>NZ_JAAAKV010000001.1 GCF_009905725.1 Emticicia sp. CRIBPO
TCCTCCGCCACCACCAAAGTTACCGCCGCCGCCTCTGCTGTTGGTGCCTAAAACACCCAGAAGGTCGTCATTACTGAAATTCTGCTGGTTCACATTATTGCTTAAACCTATGATAGAAAGACGTGTATCTTTTTTGAAGTAATTGACATTTCCCCCGGCCGAATAGCGGTCGTCAGAACCGTAACCTCCATAGAGTTTGCCAAACTGGCCGTTGTTTTTACCTGACTTGGTAACAATATTGACTGTTTTCTCTGTATTTCCGTCATTAAAACCCGAAAACTGGGCCTGATCGCTCAGACGGTCGAACACTTGTACTTTATCTATAATCTCTGCCGGAAGGTTTTTGAGGGCCGCTGTTGCGTCGTCTCCGAAAAACTCACGGCCGTCGACAGTCACTCTTTTGATGTCTTCACCCTGGGCCTGTACTTTACCGTCTACGACTGATACGCCGGGCATTTTCTTCAGCAGGTCTTCTGCGTTGGCGTCCTGGTTGACTTTAAATGACTCGGCATTGTATTGCGTGGTATCCCCTTTCTGCTCTACCCTGATGGCTTTGCTTTGCACGACCACTTCCTTCAGGAGTTTGGCGTCGCTTACGAGCATGATGTCATCAAACACAAAATCCTGGTCGGTGATGGTGACGACTTTTTGTTGTGTAGTGTAGCCGATTGAAGTGATTTTAACATTATATAAACCATTTTGAAGGTTTAAAACAGCAAAATTGCCGTTAATGTCTGTAAAAGCTCCGAATCGTTTAGTGGTGTCTTTCGGGGTAGTGACACTGATGCTGGCTCCTATAATGCCGGTGGTGTCATTGCTGTCTTTCACTCTTCCTTTGATCTGGAAGGTCTGGGCCATGGCTCCCGTTGAAAGACAAATCATGAGTAAAATGGTTGTTAATCTCATCTGAGTTTGATTTATTTCTGGATTATTGACATTAAATAGCTCATAAGGTTTAAGCACCTATTGTGGTATATGGACTAAAACCCGTATTCTGGCGACAAAAATTAGTTTTGTTATATATTAAGCATATACCAAGAAAAGGGTGGAATGATATGGCTATGTAATTTACCGAATTTAATGATTATACCCGCTAAAAAAACAAAATGAATCGCCCTGACAAATTTTCAGGTCTCAATGCAAGGGACAGGAGAAAGAAGATTTGGTTTTTGTGGATAAGGTGGTTAAGCCGATTAATGTAAAAACATCAGATTTTTCAATAAAAGAAGGCATGGCTGTTCATGCTAAAATCCAAATCTGGTTAAAGGTTCGTATTTAGGTAATAGGGCAATTATTAACGAAATTTAAACCGCCAGATATAGCTCAAGATATTCGTCTTCCTTGGCTCTCATTTTTTTGGCTTCTTCCGGTTTTTTATCCGGATAACCACATAAATGCAGGGCCCCATGGGCTAAAACCCTTCTTAATTCTGTATTAAAGTCCACTGAAAAGGTCTTCGCATTCTCTTTAACCCTGTCGATGCTGATAAAAATGTCGCCTTCTATCTCTTCTTCAACATCGGAAGTGTCAAAAGTGATGATGTCGGTGTAGGTATCATGATTGAGATACGACTTGTTCATTTCCAGCAACTCGTCATCTGTCATAAAAATATAGTTGAGGGCTGCTAATTCAAAACCTTCCCTGCTGACCAGTTCAGAAAGCCATTTTTTCGTTTTTCTGACATCTTTGGGTTTAAATGTGATGGTTTGAGACTGAAAACTGATCATAAGAGGTTTTTAGAAAGAAGATAATAGAACAAAATCAAATACAATGAGCCGTTGATCAGACCGATCATACCGCCCACCCGGACCTCACTGCTGCTGTGGCGACCAAGCACAAGCCTTGACCAGGCATTAATAAAGGCAAAAATAAACAAACCGATGCCTATGGCCGGATTGATCGGGTAAAAGAAAAAAGCAAACAAAAAGGCAAAACTGGTATGCATGGAGACCTTGATCCGCGTATTGAACAGATAAGAAGCAAGGATATGCAAAAAGATGAAAGCACCCAGCAAAAGGGCTTTTAAGGGGTAAGCCTTAAAATACATGAACACGTTGAGTACCAGGAAAACCAAGAGTACAAAAAGGTAAAGCTGGTTTCTTTTGATCTGATCCGAGACATCATAATCCTCGAATTCCTTGCGGTATACTTTATAAGAGGTAAAAGCAAAAATAGGGAAAACGACAAAAACAGAGAACGTCAGCGGAAGGGCTTTGTAGGTGTCGGCGTCGTGATTAAAGAAATAAAGATATCCACCGAAAAACAGGCCGATCACCATTGGATTGCCGATTGTAGAAATTATAGTAGCTAATAATTGTCGTTTGCTCAAAATGCGTTTTTTAAATTAAAGGAATTCAAAATTATGTATATTTTTGCAAAAATATATATTTAACATGAAGATAGCCGCAATTGATATAGGATCTAACGCCGCGAGGATGCAGATTTCTTCAGTGCTGGATGATGAAGGAAGGATAAGTTTTAAGAAAGTAGAGTACGTCAGGTTTGCCCTCAGGCTCGGACACGATGTTTTTACGGTAGGCAAGATCAATTATGAAAGTGAGGCCCGTCTCAAAAAACTGCTGACCATTTACAAACTGCTGATGGAGCTGCACGAAGTGGATGCTTACCTGATCTGTGCCACCTCAGCCCTGCGTGAAGCCGAAAACGGTCTCAATATCTGCGAAAGAGTAAAGCTGGAACTGGGGATGACGATCAATCTGATCTCCGGCGAAAAAGAGGCTGAGATGATTAATAATGTCATTATCAATGAATTGGCAGAAAATAAAACCTACATTCACATCGATGTGGGCGGTGGCAGCACGGAACTCAATATCTATAAAGGAAAAAGAAAAGTCTGCTCTCAGTCATTCAAGATCGGCTCTGTCAGGTTGATGGAAGGCAAGGTCAACAAAGACATGTGGAAAAAGATGCAGAAGTGGATGAGTGAGAACATTACCGGCCATGATGACATCATTGCGATAGGCACAGGAGGCAATATCTCCAAGATTTTCGAGTTTATTGATCAGACCAGTGACGGAAGGGCCAGTTTAGGGTCTATAGAAAGGGCTGTTAACTACCTGGGCAAATTCAGTGTGGAAGAAAGGATCAACAGGCTTAAAATGAACCCTGACCGTGCCGACGTTATTGTCCATGCCAGCGATATTTATTTGTCGGCCATGAGATGGGCAGGTGCCAGGGAGATGTTTGTGCCGGATCTGGGACTTAAAGACGGAATCATGCTTGAAGTTTATCAGAACCTCAAAAAAGAGATGTAAAATGGCTGCGGCCGGTATAACTGAACACTATAATACATGAAGTCGTTGAGATTATTCTTTATCCTGTTATTTATCGCCGCCCGTGTTTCAGGGCAAAGTACCTTTAAACTGAGAGGAGAAGTAGCTCATCCCGACGGCAGCAACCTGATTGTTACGGTGTACAGAAACTGGGTCGAAGATCCCCAGGACTTTACGCTGACCCTCGACGACCGCAATAAATTCGCTTTCGAGATCATTCTTGACGAAATCGGTTATGTCGACATTCACTATGGCGATGTAGGACTATATTCCTGGATTATTGAGCCTAATGACGATATTTACCTCAAATTCGACCGCAGTAATTTTGATAAAACCTTTATGCCGGTGGGCAAAGGCAGCCAGAAATGGGTCTATCTGCTGGAACAGAAGCGGGTCTTTGAAGACGAAAAAGACTGGGACCTGGAAGTTCAGAAACTGAATAAAATATCCAAAAAAGGATTCTACGAACTTAGTAATTTCCTGCTCAACGAGCAGATGAATCTCCTCAATAAATACAAAGCCAGTGTTTCTGATGAGTTTTATACCTTGAAAAGAGCCGATATCATCGGTAAAATCAACATGTACAACCTCGAGTTCCTGGTCAGCAACAACCTGTTCGGAAAACAACAGCAGGCCAACGACTTTGACCTGAGGATTCTGAATCCAAGGCTACAGAATAAGTCCCAGGATTATGGTTTATTTATTGAAGCCTACCTTGAAAATTATGCCGAGGCAAAAAATTATAACCCTAAAACTCATCACCAGGAATTTGTGCTGATCAAGAGCTTCTTCCTGGACCTTGACCTGGTGGACAAGTCGGTGGTGGAAAGGATACTGGCTTCAAAAGTGGTCAGTTATCTTGATCTGGAAGGGTATAATGACGAAAACGAGCTGATTGTGGGGGCTTTCCAGGAATTCTGCAAAAACAAGGTTTATAACAACTACGTGGTCAGCAAATTCAATAAACTGAAGGCCCTGAAGCCCGGCAACGATGCCCAACCGTTTGCCCTCAGCGACGGCGACGGCAAAACAGTCGAATTGAAAGACTTCAAAGGCAAAAATGTTTTCCTGAGTTTTTATGCCTCGTGGTGCGGGCCTTGTCTGAACGACATGAGCTTTCTGCCGATTGTCAATAATTATTTTAAAGATCAGAAAGACCTGGTTTTCCTGTCTGTTTCTGTGGATACACCCCAGGATTTCAATGATTTTGTGAAAAACCAGCAAATCACAGGCATCAACGTTAATATAGGCAACAATACCAAAGTAGTGGCTGATTATGCCGCTGAAAGTGTTCCGAAATATTACCTGATAGATAAATCGGGCAAAATTATTGCCGAGTCTATCATAGAGCCGTCTGCCGATGAAGGAAGGGCTTTAATCAAACAAATAGAGCGTATTTTATATCTTAAATGAAACACAGATATTTATACATCATACTTCTGATAGCCGTTATTTCTGCCTGCAGAAAGAAAACTACCCCCACCACTTCCAACTATTCGAAAGCCCTTATTTCGACTTGCCGGACGTATCTCGGCACTCCTTATAAATTCGGCGGGATAGACAAACGCGGAATGGACTGTTCCGGCCTGGTTTACGCTTCGTTTTTAGAAATGGGCATCAAACTCCCCAGGATTTCACATCAGCAGGCCAATTATTTCGAAGAGATCGACAGAAAAGACATCAGGGAAGGTGATTTGGTCTATTTTAAGGTTTCCGGAAAGACGATTAACCATACGGGGGTTATCACTAAAATAGTTTCAAAAGAAGAGGTGATGTTTATCCATTCTTCTACTTCAAAAGGGGTCAGAGAGGATAATTTGTTTTCTAAATTTTGGGAAGGTAAATTTGTAAAGGCCACAAGACCACAATTTTAATCATTTTTTTCGTTAGTGATAATGACAAAACTAATATTATGCACAAAAGAATCTGTTTGATAGCCTTTTTCTTTTCCCTTTTCAGCATTAACGGTTTCGCCCAATCACAGTATTTCGGTCAGAATAAGCCCAGATACAGACCTTTTAATTTCAAAGTGTTGCAAAGTCCTCATTTTGAATTATATAATTATTTTCAGGATCGCAAGGTTGCCGACCACCTGCTGGTCAACAGCGAAAACTGGTACAACCTGCACCAGGAGGTTTTCAAACTGGCCTTTATCAAGCCCAACCCCCTGATTATTTACAAAACCCACCCCGATTTCCAGGAAACTACAGCCATCGGCGGGCAGATCGGCGAAGGCACCGGAGGGGTGACGGAAGGACTCAGAAACCGGGTGGTGATGCCCATGATGTTCTCCAAAAGGCAGACTGACCACGTACTGGGTCATGAGTTGGTGCATGCGTTTCAGTACCAGACGATGATCAACGGAAGCGATTCCACTTCACTGGCCAACATTCAGAACCTGCCCCTGTTTATGGTTGAAGGACTGGCTGAATACATGTCCCTGGGGCGTGTGGATGCTCATACAGCCATGTGGATGCGTGATGCGGTGCTCAGCAATGATATCCCGACGATCAAAGAACTCGTTACCAAAGAATACAAATACTTCCCTTATCGCTGGGGACAGGCCTTCTGGGCTTATGTTACAGCCACTTATGGTGATGACGTTATACGTCCTTTGTTTAAAGAAACAGCTATTTACGGTCTGGAAGCTGCTTTTGTGAGGACATTTAAAATGGACATCGACCGTTTTTCGGTAAAATTCAAAAATGAGCTGATCCAGACCTATAATCCCCTCAAAAACGGCAAGGTAACAGAAGGGATCGGTAAAGTGATCGCTTCGCAGAAAACCGGGGCTGAAATGAACGTTTCTCCGGCCATCAGCCCGAACGGCAACTATATCGCTTATATTTCTTCCAAAAATGTACTTTCGCTCGATATTTTTATTGCAGATGCCAGATCAGGTAAGATCATCAGGAAGATAGAAAGTGCTTCGTTCGGAGCCCACGTGGATTCCTACAGTTTTATTGAGACTTCAGGGACCTGGTCGCCGGACAGCCGCAATTTTGCGATTGTGGTGCAGACCAAAGGTCACAACAAGCTGATGGTGATCGATGTGGAAAGCGGTTCAAGAAAGAGTTATTCGCTCAAAGACATACCCGCATTTACCAATCCGGCCTGGTCGCCCGACGGAAACTCTATCGTGGTCTCCGGCCTCGTGGAAGGCACCAGTGATCTTTACCTGCTGAACCTGAGGACTGATGAAGTAAAAAACCTGACCAGCGACAATTATTCTGATTTTCAGCCGGCCTGGTCGCCTGACGGACAATGGATATATTTTGTTTCGGACCGTGGAAGCGATAAGCAAAGGCTTGAAAAAGCAGATTTTACGATCTCCCGGATCAACCCGGCATCTGCGGAAACACAGACTTTCGGATTTTTTAAAGGGGCAGACAACATGAACCCGGCCGTGAGTCCGGATGGCAAATCCATCTTCTTTTTGTCGGACAGGGACGGATTCAGGAATCTCTACAAATACAATATTGAAGAGCAGGTGATTTTTCAGCTGACTGATTATTTTACCGGGATCAGCGGCATTACGATGTATTCGCCGGCCATCAGTGTTTCGGCCAAGTCAGGCGACATTGTGTACACTTATTTTAAAAACGGGGATTACAACATCGTCAATGCAGCCGAAAGCGATTTTAATGCCGTCAAAGTAAAGGATGAAGTCAATAAAACCGGGGCCTTGCTCCCGCCCTCTCAGTGGGCCGGCGGGCGTGACATTGTGCAAGCCAACCTGAATCGTGAAAACCTGGTGATTAAAAATAATGCATCGGCCTACAAAGACCAGAAATATGACGCGAGGTTTAAACTGGATTATCTGGCCAACTCCGGCCTCGGTGTCAGCACAAGCAGGTTCGGAACGGGCGTGGGAGGCGGTATCACGGGTTTATTCAGTGATATGCTCAACAACCACCAGCTGATCGGTACGGTGGCCCTTAACGGTGAATTACAGGACTTCGGCGGACAGGTGTTTTATCTGAACCAGAAACGACCGTTCCAGTGGGGGGCGTCGTTTTCACATATTCCTTACCAGTTTTACGGCGGCACCAGTTATGACCTGAAAGATTCGCTCGGATCAGCCAATGGCCTGACTTATTTCAATGGCCTCGTGAAACAGAGAATCAACCGGGTGTTTATTGACGAAATCTCCCTCTTTGCCTTCAAACCTTTCAGTACCTATAAAAGAGTGGAGTTCGGTACTTCCCTGAACTGGTACTCATTCAGTGTCAGGGAATACTCACAGGAAGGCGATATTGGTGTGGGACCCAACGGTTATGTCTATGATTTTGTGCCGAGGATTTCTTATAAACCAATCAGACTCAATCCGGCTGACTATGGGTTAAACCCTTTCAGGCTCAACCAGGTTTATGCCGCTTATGTGGGCGATAATGCTACTTTCGGTACGGTAGCTCCCTTGAAAGGATACCGCTTCAGATTGGAAGTAGCTAAGTATTTCGGTACTTCCAGCTATAATTCGGTGACGATAGACCTGAGAAAATACCAGTTTATCAAACCTTTTACGCTGGCCGGAAGGGTGATGTACAACGGCAGGCTTAACCCTTCCAATCTGGAATTCCTGAATCAGATCAACCCGCTGTACCTGGGGTATCCGTGGTATATGCACGGATTTTTTGGCAGGGCGATGCAGAAGCAGATCGACATGGGTACCATCACCCAGGATGCCCTGCAGGGAGAACAGCTGGCATTGACCAATATTGAATTGAGATTGCCATTTACAGGGCCTAAAAAACTGGCCCTGATAGAATTTAACTACCTGCCTAGCGACCTTAACTTTTTTGTGGACGCCGGGATGATCTGGTCTGAAAGTAAAAAGATCGGGGAAACCTACGTGTTCAATACCTTTGGAAACAGTCCGCTTGATTTCAAAATCAACCCTGTGATCAGCACAGGGGTCAGTTTACGGATCAATGTGCTGGGTTATCTGATCGTTGAACCCTATGTGGCGATACCGTTTTACAACGGCAAAAAGCAATCATCGGTGACCGGTGTAAACTTTATGGTGCCTGGTTGGTAAAAATATTTTGGAAGTGAAATTTCTCCTGTTATATTTGCACACCAAAAGTCGGGGATGTAGCTCAGTTGGCTAGAGTGCTTGACTGGCAGTCAAGAGGTCGTGGGTTCGAGCCCCATCTTCTCCACAAGGTAAAACCGCAATCAGCAATGGTTGTGGTTTTTTGTTTTTTATGGGTTTAGGATGTGTGTTTTAGAATTAAGTGGTATTATCCAGTCATTGTTGCAATCCTGAAGGGAATAAACAATTCTTCAAAATGACTTCAAAGAGTTCAAATGGTTATAGAAACATGAAATACCGTACAGACGTGTGACCCCAACGGGGTCAAACAATTCGCCGCTTTGGCCTTTCTGCAAACACGTAAACGCTTTGAATTCTGCCTCAATGGTGCTTTATAACGACAAAAAACCTGCCCCTAAAAAGGACAGGTTTTAAAATCTTTTCTTACAAATTAGTTTATGCAAATAGTATCAACTATGCTATTTAGACGGGAATTTTTCTGCAGGTCACATCTTCGGTTATTTTTTTACTGAATCGGTTAAACAAAAAAGCCTGCCCTAATCAGGGCAGGACTTTCGTCATGTTTAACAAAACAGTTTTAACCTATGATAAAAACTATACTCTTTAGACGTAAGAATGCTCAGACGTCACTTTACTTCATTCTTAAGCTTATTCTTTATTAAAACCGGGTGATCGGTCTGGATCACATTGGCTCCGTTCTTTATCAATTCCTTCAGGTTCTTGTCGTCACCCTGGTATACTTTGAGGTCTGTAACTCCCAGGGCGTTGATCCAGATCCTGGCTCCGCGACTCCTGATCAGCTGACAAATCTCCGGTGTATTGGTCTTTTCATCTATGTGCACGATCTCCGGCTGATAGGTGTCCAGTACCCACTGCACATCTTCTTTTTTATGGACCCGCGGCATGATCATCCATTTTTGATGATCCCGGTCCACAGCGTTCAGCACGGCCGTATCCGAATCAAAGAAAATGACTTCCTTAAAACTCCCGTATTTTTTAACAACTTCCAGCACCTTGCCTACCTCGTCGGTTTTCATGTCCAGGTCAAAAACGGCCCGGCCTTTACTGAACTGGAGTACTTCCTGCAATGTCGGGATTTTCTCGCTGCTCAATGAATCTCCTTTTTTGAGATACAGCGTTTTCAGATCAGCCAGCGTCCATTTTTCAATGTCGCCTTTGCCGTTGGTAGTCCTGTCTACTTTCTGATCGTGCATGATGACAGGAACCCCGTCCTTAGTGATCCGGACATCTATTTCTATGATATCTACTCCATTGGTTATTGCATGTTCAATCGCCAGCAGCGAGTTTTCAGGGGCATGGGTGTGGAAAGCCCTGTGAGCGGCCACCCAGATTCCTGAAGTATTCTTTTTGAAATCAACTTTGCCGGTTGATCCGGTCTGGCAGGCGACGACAACACCGGCCAGTAAAAGCAGAATCGTTATATTTCTTTTCATTTTCTTTTCAACATGAATGGTGAAACGGGTTGCTTGCTCAATCCCGGACCTTCAATCATCAGTTCTATAAAAGCACGGTCTCTTTCATTGAAATACTCAATTTTTATCGGGTGGGCTCCGGCTTCCAGCAGGATCTGTCCGCTTTTGTTGTACTCCTCCCCTGCTTCATTGAACAGCACTTTCCCTTCAACAGACACCCTCAGTTTATCTTCACCGTGTCCCGAGAAAGTATAAAGCCCGGTTTCATTGACGGTAATATATCCTGTAAAATCTATGCCCCAGAAATCTTTTCTGTGAGCAGCAACTTCTGTTGATATCATGGTGGCTGTGCCTGTGGCGACCTTGTTTTTCTCATATTTGTCGATTGGAAGTCCCCTGACAGCCTGAGAGGTGTAATAGGTGAAATCCAGCCCCGGTTTTAAGCCTTCAGCGTTAATACCTTTATGCAATACTTCTTTCGAGAAATCAGCCTGGATAACCGGGCTCACAAATGAGTCGGCAAAAGTGGCGGCTTTCAGAGTTGTAGTCTTGTCAATTTTGATAGGTGCAGTATATTTCGGTGATTTCAGGCCGGGTTCTGTGCCGTCCAGGGTGTATCTTATTTCCTGTTTTTCAAAAACCGGTCTTAAGGTGATTTCTGCTTTATCCGTAAATACCCTCTCGTTGTTCATCACTTTTGGGCTTGGGGGCTCAGGCGATGTTACTTTTTTCTGTCCCTGTCTCTTCTTCAGGCTAAACTGGTCAAACAGGAAACCGTTTTCGTCAATCGCCTGAAACTCCAGGGCATTTTCAAAAATACTCACATAACTGAAATGATGGGTGGTTCTCAGTTTCTGTGTAAACCAGCTTCTCGTTACCGCGGGGTTTTCCAATCCGCCGCCTGCTCCGCCGGTATTGATATAAATGACGCCCTGCTCCTGGCTTACTTTATCTTTAAAAATCGGCCAGGTTCTTTCATAAGTATGGATATGGCCAAAAAATACGATGTCTACCTGGTATTTTTCATACAAATGGATCAGGTCTTTCAGGTCGCTGTCTCCTGTTTGTGCCTGTTCCACATAAGTATCTCCGAAGTCATTTTCATCAGATGAGTAGGGAGGATGATGGTGCACCGCAAAATTCCAGGTGGCATCCGACTTGGCCAGTTGCTCTTCCAGCCAGACGTATTGTTCAGAACCTTTGGTCACGGGGCGGTTGGTGTCCAGCATAAAGTAGCGGGCATTGCCATAAGGAAAGGTGTAGTAGTATTCCGGCTCCGGATTCGACATGTACTGATAATAATAGGCAGCGTCATGTTCGTGGTTACCCAGCACGGTGTACATCGACAGACGGCTCATAAATTCCTGTGAAGGCTTGAAAAACTCATCCACCCAGTTGGATTTGTTATAGCCCAGATCTACCAGGTCTCCGGCCAGTAAACCGAAATCAGGTCTTTCTTTCCAGGCCAGTGTAGAGATTTTCTTCCACACCTCCGGATTGCTTTGCGAATCACCGAAAATAGTAAAAGCAAAAGGCTTGTCCTTGCCCAGTGAAGTCCTGAAGGTTTTTACTTCGCCCTTGAGCGTATCTCCGCCTTCTGTCACACTGATGGTCTGATACAAATATTTGGTTTCGGGTTTCAAACCCGAAAGGTGCACTTCATGCATGGCTTTGAATCCTGTTACCTCTGTTTTCTGGTCCAGGTTAGGGATTTTGGTGTTCCAGCCCGGAATGCCGTAGCGGACAATGCTGGTAGCGGGCTTATCGGTCTCCCATAACACCCTGATGCCCGTTTCCGACGCAAACTGCAGGTATGGCCTGACCACAAAATTGACCTGGGCCGAGATTTGTAAGGAGGATAATATAAAGAGGGTTGAAAAAATGGCTTCAGACCATCTGATGACTGATTTCATGAATATAAGTTTTTGTAATTGAATACTTAGTGATAACTGAAAATTACCCCGATCGGGCTATCGGCAACGATTTTTTCACAAAACTATCTGGTAATAAGTAAAATGAAGGAGCTTATCCGAATGATAACGATTTCTTAAAATGAGGCCTGTTATATATAAACAAAGATGCTGCCCCAATTGCTATGAGGCAGCATCCTGATCATTCAAAATTTATCTTACCATGGTTTGCCTGTTCCCTGGTTCAGCCAGGTTTTTGACCAGGCACTGTTTTTACCATCCGCCTGGGAATAATTAGTGGTCTCCAGTTTTTCAAGGGCCTTAGTGGCGTTTGATTTATTGATATCCAGTTCATCCTGCATATAATAGAATCTCAGAGGCAGGGCACTGCGTTTGGCCGCCGGTCCGGCTTTCAGTTCAGGCATACCTGTTCTTCTGAAATCAAACCACGATTCAGTGGCGGCTGTCCAGCTGGCAATCCATTTTTGCTCAATCACTTGCTTGATAGTGCCCTGATAAGCTACTCCCGGATTGCTGATGTAGGTGTTATAAAATGAAGAAACACCCCAGGTATTCAAAGAGGCTTTAACGCCGTCTTCGTATCTCTTTTTCGCATCGCCGGCCGCCCATCCTTTCAATGAAGCCTCCGCCAGGATGAAATTAACCTCAGCCGCTGAAATAAGCCTGGCCTTGAGCAAAGGACCTGAAGCTGCTTTATAGATGTTGTTCAGGAAGGACACATGCGGGTTAAACGAAGTCTGACCTGGTGTCGGATTCAGGTTGTAGGCCGACGGAAGGGCTGAGAAACTGGTTGGTATACCCACGTATTCCGGATCGGTGTCTACTACTGTATTACCCACTTTGTCCGGAGAAAGATACCTTTTTCCATCCACGATCTTGTCTGTTCCGGCAGGAAGGGTTTTATCCACAACCAGGGGCACTTCTACCTTATTGGCCCAGATCGCCAGTCTCGGATCTTTCAGGCTCTGAAGTGATTCTACCAGGGTAGCGGCCATTTTGATCCTTCTGTAGTTGCTTCCGCTGGCATCAAAAGTGACGCTGGCAGGCCAGGCTGTATTGTTGGTCGTACCGGCAAACCCCATGGTGGCGTCGTCAGCATTGTCAAGAATAAGCGGGTACTCAGAGGCATTGCCGGCGATTTTCTCAATTCCGGCTTTAGCTACCTCCGGTTTTTTGGCAGAAATACGCATATAATATCTCAACTGGAGTGCATTGGCCATTTTTCTCCATTTAGCCACGTTACCTCCGTAATACACGTCCACATCATTAACTATGTTGGTGTATTCAGACTGCGGTTTTGAAAGCAGTTTATTGGCTTTTTCAAGATCGGCAAGGATTCCGGTATAAATCGCTTCCTGGCTGTCAAAGGCCGGAAGGATATTTTCCGTACCGCCCAGCTCACCCTTAAGAGCCTGTGAATAAGGAGCGTCACCCCACAAGTCGGTAATCAGACCAAACATAAACGACTTCATGATCAGTGAAACACCCTGGTGGAATTCAAGGTTAAGGGCTACTGATCTTTCATAAAACAACTGGTTGTTTCTCAGCACATCGTAATAAGCACTCCAGCTCTGATTTACCCAGTCATAGTCATTATGACCACTCGACCACGCATCCTTCTGGGTATGTTGCACCACACCCGCTATATCCTGGTATCCCAGGTTGACGTACAATTTGGCGGCTTCTGTCAGTACGGTCGGCATGACCAGGTTGGGGTTGACCACCTCAGGCTGCACCCCGTTGGGGTTGATATTTACTTTTGTCAGGTCCTCACAAGAGAAGAAAACCGAAACAAAAACGGCAATAAGTGTTAGTTTTTTATTGAAAATTTTCATGATTCTGTCATTTTAGAAAGTTAAACCCAATTTGAAACCGATCGGCAATACCCACGGGGTCACGTTATACCGCTCAATACCCTGTTTGAATTGTGAACCTGCCTGAACGTTGGTTTGTGGCTGGAACGCATTTTCAGGATCAATTCCGATTTTGGCAGCTGTCCACAAAATGATGTTCCTGCTGTAAACCGAGATGTTGGCGTTGGTGATACCTGCTCTTTTAACCAATCCTGCCGGAAGGTCATAACCAAGTGATATCTCACGCAATTTGATGAAAGAAGCATCAAAAGTAGCAGCCTTGGTAAAATCCCACGGGTAGTTGTCACCATAAGGAATGATCTTGGTTTCAGGACCGCCAAGGTTTTCAGTATAACCGATGATGTTGCCTTTGTCGTCATATTGAGCGATTACCCCTGGGTTAAACACACCGTAAGCATAAGTATTTCCGCCATACTCAAAAGGGAACCCGCCGTATTCGGCTGTAGGGCCACCCACGATGTTAAACCTGTTGCCATTCACCCTGATCAGTTCGTCAGCATTGGATACCAGGTAGTTCCGCAGGGCATCACCCGTCAAACCGTTCGGATTGATCAGGTTATCCAGGAAGCGTTGCGTTTTAAGATCTGACTCGCCGTATCTGTAAGTCTGGGAAACGAATTCTCCGCCTTTTCTCCAGTCAAACGACATGTTCAGCGTAAAACTTTTGTATTTGATCGAAGTCTGCATACCCAGGATAAAATCAGGATTGAAATTACCGATCTTGGTCTTGGTATTGTTGGCGTTTACGGACTGCCATGAACCGTCTTCATTCAGGATCGGGTAACCGTAATAGGGCGATGCCTTGTCTTTTACGGTAACCAGTTCCCTGTCATAAATGTCACCGATCTGCTCACCCACATAAGTCCAGGCTCCGCCACGGGCATCCGTCCACAAAGTATAAAAATTAAGTCCCGGAGCCAGTTCTTTGATGGTGGTCCTGTTTCTTGACAAATTAGCGTTCACATCCACTTTCCAGTCTTTATTTTCAAATGGTGTTCCTCCTAATGATAATTCAATACCCTTGCTCACCAGCAAACCGGCGTTGATATTATTAGCCGTAAAACCTGTTGAAGGAGGCAGTTTGGTCGGGATAATCTGGTTGCGGTTTTCGACAATATAATAGGTTGCAGCAGCCCTCAGCTTGTTTTTGTACATGACCAGGTCTGCTCCCAACTCATATGAAGTAGCAATTTCCGGCTTAAGGTCAGGCAATAAAATACTTCCTGATTTTGACAGACGGGTAATGTTACCCCAGGCCTCTTCATTGTTCAGGACGTTCATCAGGCTGTAAGGCTTGGTGTCATTTCCGACCTGTGCCACACCGCCTCTTACTTTCAGCAAGTTGATTTTATTGGAATTTGTTAAAAACATCTCATTCAACAGCACACTCAGGGAAGCCGAAGGATAGAAATAAGAGCGGTTGGCTACCGGCAAGGTACTTGACCAGTCGTTACGGGCCGTCAGATCCAGGTAAACCATGTCCTTATACCCCAGGTTGGCAATGCCATAGGCACTGTAAACCACTTTCTTGGAGTGACTGCTGGCGTAATTGATATTGGCAGGAGAAATATTGGCCAAAGTAAACAAACCGGGAATGATCAGACCGGTACCGTTCTTACTGGCGTTGAAAACGTCCTGATCTCTGCTCGTTCTCGCATTTCCACCCGCTGAAAACGACAGATACAGGTCAGATACAGTTTTGGTATAGGTGGCCAGCACGTCAGCGTTTCTTTCATATCGTTGCAGGTTAATAACACCATAGGCTCCGCGAGGTTCGCCGGTATAGCTGTTTCCGATTTTGGTCTCTCTTGTTTCACCATACGTGTCAAGGCTGTAACGTCCCATTAAGCTCAGTTCCGGCGTTAGCTGAAGATTGGCCTTCATATTGCCGTAAAAACGGTCCCTGTTAAAGGAGTTATTGACCTCATAGGCAATGAAATACGGGTTGTTATAGTTATTGATCGACTGCGATTTCTGCTGCAGGCCCTCACGTCCCGGCACCCAGTAGTTTTCCAGTTCACGGATGTCAATATGAGGGGAAACAGCATAAGCCCACTGCAAAGGGTTGGTACCTCTTTCGTTGGCCGGGCGGTTATTGGAGTTGTTCCTGCTGAAGTTCAGGTTTGAACTCAGGGTCAGTTTTTTAGACAATTTAAGAGAAGTACTAGCTTCCAGGGTGTTTTTGAACAAGTCAGAATTAGGAATGATCCCCCTGTTGGCCATATTGGAATAAGATACCCTGTAGGAGATAAAATCATTGCTGTTGGCAATTGATACACCATTGGTGGTGGTGATTCCCGTTCTTACAAAATTCCTGATGTTGTCAGGATGTGACGTCAGTTCGGTCGCTACCGGCTTGCCGTTGGCATCCAGCGGGCTGTTCCATTGAATGGCTTTGTAACCTTTGTCCAGTTCAGGTCCTACTCCCCCGGCTGATCCTTCGTCGATCATCAGGACTCCACCCGGATAAGGGTTGTTGGTCGGCGTAAAAGGCAGGATACCTGTGGCAAACTTGGAGTGCATGTCCAAAAAGCGGTACGGTCTGTCAAAAACAGTACTTGAAGTAACGTTTACCGTCATTTTCTTCACATTAGCCCCGTTTTTAGTGGTGATCAGCACCACACCGTTTCCGGCTCTTGATCCGTACAAAGCCGCTGCACTCGGACCTTTCAGGATAGAGACACTTTCAATGTTCTCCGCATTCAGATCGGCGATGGCATTACCGTAATCTACACGGTTGTCGCTGCCGATCTGGCTGATGTTGTTAAGGGAGTTGGAAACAGGCACGCCGTCAATCACAAAAAGCGGCTGGTTGTCGCTGCTCAGCGAAGTAGCTCCCCTGATAACCATGCTCACAGAAGAACCTGTGCCCCCAGTTGAACTGATCGTTACCCCCGGCACTTTACCGGCTAATCCGTTCAGAACGTTTTCCTGGGCAGTTCTGCTCAGGTCTTTTCCGTTGACTTTACCTACTGAGTACCCAAGTGATTTTTCTTCCCTTTTGATGCCCAGGGCCGTCACGACCACTTCCTGAAGGCTTCCTGTTTCAGGTTCAAGCGTGACATTGATGACTGATTTGTTCCCGGCATTGATCTCCTGGCTTTTATAGCCCACGAAAGAAAAAACCAGAACAGCGTTATCATTATTTACTTCAATGGAATACTGACCTGAAACATTACTGATGCTTCCTTTGGTCGTTCCTTTGATCACGACATTGACACCAGGCAGGCCCTGGTCGTCTTCAGACAGAATGGTGCCGGTCACTGCCCGCGACTGGGCAAACACCGGTAAGGTAATGAGCCACCAGAGTAAGCCCAGCAGCACAGGAAAGGCATTCCTCCTGTTAGTAGTAAAATTGTTCATCATGTTTTTGTTAGTTAAATTGGTTTTTGATATTTCGGAACAGATACATAGCACAGATCATACACAGGAAAACATGGATATTCCTGATCATTTTAAATTAAAAATGCTCTTTGGGTTAACTAAAGTCTGAGATCTTCAAACAGAAACGGTGGAACGAAACAGCTTAAATCGGTATAGTAGCACGTGGGAAGCACGCAGCTTTTGTTTCATTTTAACGTTGTTTACTCCTGTTATAAAATCCTTATATTTCTTAATTTCAGACGTACTGCTATGTGATGAAATTGAAACAGCTTTTTTTATTTATGTAAATTTATATGCAATTTCTGCAAATAAAATTCGCAAAATGCGTTATTTAATCCTCAATTCACGAAAATGTGCATACTTTAACATTCAGGTAAAATAAGACGGGAAAGAAATAACGGTTTAATAAAGCTACAGCGGTGGTTTTCAGTTTTTAGCCTGAAAATACTTTGAAGGAGAATTAACCTTAAAACAGGAAGCAGGAAACGAATTTTTGGAGACAGATACTGCAGAAGAATGAAAAGCAGGAGGTATAAAAAAGGCAGAGGTGAAATAAACACCTCTGCCTGGTTTATTAAGCTAAGTATTTTTTAAGAGCATCCAGCAATGCTGAATTCTCCTGTTCTGTTCCGACAGAAATCCTGAGGCAGTCTTCACACAAAGCCACATTGCTGCGGTCTCTCACAATGATTTTCTGCTCAAGCAGGTAAAGGAATATCTTTTTGGCTTCTTTAAACTTAACCAGGAGCTGGTTACAGTCTGACGGGAAAATCCTGAGTACATTCGGTAATTCTTTCAGCTGACTTTCCAATATTTCCCTTTGCTGAACGATGGTTTTTACATACTCGTTTTTTTGCTCCGACTTATCCAGGGCTTCCAGCAACAATCCCTGTGTAACTATATTGATATTATAAGGGTATTTGATCTTGTTTAATACCTTGATGAGCGTCGGATGGGCATAAGCCACACCCAGTCTCAGTCCGGCCATTCCCCAGGCTTTGGAGAAGGTCTGAAGCACCACCAGGTTTTCATAAAGGTTCAGCTCATCTACAAAAGAAGTCGTATCCGCAAAATCAATATAAGCTTCATCTACCACCACCAGTTTATCCGGGAAAGCCTTCAGAATCTGGACGACGGCATGCTTGCTCAGTAAATTTCCGCTCGGGTTGTTCGGAGAACACACCCAGATGATCTTTGTAGCAGCATTGACCCCGTCAAAAACACTGTCCAGGTCTATGTGAAAATCTTCGGTCAGCGGAGCTTGCTGTATCCTCACCTGCTGAATATCCGCACATACCTTATACATACCGTAAGTAGGCGGCATGATCATGATATGATCTTCTTTGGGCTCACAGACAGCTTTGATCAGTAAGTCAATCGGCTCGTCAGATCCGTTTCCCAGAAAAATGTTTTCCGGTTTTACCCCTTTCAGCTGGGCCAGCTTGGTTTTTACTTCCCACTGGTAAGGGTCAGGATAACGGTTATATGAACCGTCAAGCACAGATCCGTAAGGGTTTTCATTGGCGTCCAGGAAAATACCCTCTTTTCCGGTATACTCATCTCTGGCTGAAGAATATGGGGTAAGGCTTTGGATGTGTTTGCGTATTAACTGAGAAAAATCCATGTTGTACTCGGTATTGCTAATTAGATGTCTTTAAAAAGTCCACAAATTTCGAAAATAAAAATGTCTTTTCGAAGGAAGATCAGGTCTTATTGCTCGATGATCAATAATCACAGAATAGTATAAATAAATCTTTGAATAAGAATAATATATTCGCTTTGCTGATGATTATACGATCTATTCCGTAATTACTTCGATAAAACCGGAAATGAGCACGCTCTCATTTCTTTCAGTTCAATCCCAGAAAACGCTGAATTTTATCTTTCAGCACGGTATTGATCTTTTTGTATGATTCATGGGTCCAGCCTGCTACATGCGGGGTCAGGATCACATTTTTGGCCTGGACCAGGTACTCAAAATTGACCTCCTGTTCCGGTGTGAGCTTCTTCAGTTTTTCGTTTTCAAGCACATCCAGACAGGCTCCTTTAACCTTTCCTGTTTTCAGGGCTTTGATCAGGTCTTTCAGCACGACAATTTCGCCACGGGCAATATTGCAGAAGTAGATGTCTTTTTTGAAATGGGATAAAAACTGCTCGTCGACCATATTCTGGGATTCTTTTGTCAGAGGAATATGCAGACTCAGTATATCCGCCTCCCTGAAGATCTGGTCCATGGAGCTTTCATGGATAAAGTGGTTGCCGAAGCCGTAGCGGTATTTGTCATAAGCGAGGATTTTACAACCGAAAGCCACAAGGCGGTCTGCAGTAGCTTGTCCGTTGTTACCGAATCCGATGATTCCCACCGTTTTTCCAAAAAGTTCTTCTCCACGGTTAGCCTCTCTCAGCCAGATTTTATTCCTGACTTCCACATCAGCTGTATTGATCTTATTGAAAAGTGTCAGCAACATACCGATGAGGTGTTCGGCTACAGCAATACGGTTGGCCTCATTGGCTGCAAAAACTTCGATACCACGCTTTTTACACCCGTCGAGGTCAATAAGATCAAGCCCTGCTCCTGCTCTTCCGATAAATTTCAGTTTTTTGGCCCGCTGTAGAAAGTCTTCATCAATAAAAAACTTACTTCTGATAATCAGCCCGTCATAGTCTTCCACCTTGTTCAGAACCTCTTCCAATAAAATATTAGGAAAATAATCCACACTAAGTCCCAGTTCCTTAGGCATTTGCACAATGGACTCGTGCATTTCATCAACAATCAAAACTCTCATTTAACAATATTTTCTTAAATTTGAACAAAAATACGATTATTAGCTCTTATGGAAAACGAATATTTACCAAATATAGGTATTAGTATAGGTGACATCAACGGAATCGGACCCGAGGTTATATTAAAAGCATTGCACACCGGAAGGATAAACAAGATCTGTAACCCGATTATTTACGGTTCCGGCAAGCACCTCAGTAAATACAAACACCTGGTAGATATGCGTGACTGGCAATACGTCAACATCCCGCACGCCAAACAGGCCAATTCAAAACAAGTCAGCCTGATCAACTGCCTTAAAGGCGAGTTTTTCGAGCTGAACCCGGGAAAAATAGACCCGAAAGCTGGTCAGCTGGCCTTTGAATCCCTTAAAAGGGCTGCAGAAGACCTTAAAAAAGGTGAAATCGATGCTTTGGTAACGGCCCCTCTGTCAAAAGACAATACTCAAGGCCCTGAATTTAACTTCCCGGGTCATACAGAATACCTCGCCCACGTGTTTGAGAAAAAAGACGTGCTGATGTTTATGGTCAGCGAACAGCTCAAAATGGGTGTCGTCACCGGCCACATTCCGCTGGAAGAAGTCAAAAGGAAACTGAGCAAGGAAGGCATCATCAGAAAGACCATGATGATCATTGATTCGCTTAAAAACGACTTCTGGATACAAAAACCAAAGGTAGCCATCCTTGGCCTTAATCCTCACGCCGGTGAAAACGGCCTGTTGGGCAAGGAAGAAAACGAGATCATCAATCCGGCCATCAATGAGATGAAGAAGAAGGGTAACCTGGTTTTCGGACCGTTCCCTACCGATGGTTTCTTTGCCACCAACCAGTGGAAACAATATGATGCAGTCCTGGCCATGTATCATGACCAGGGACTTACACCTTTTAAAATGCTGGCTTTTGAGACAGGCGTTAACTTCACAGTCGGGCTACCGGGTGTACGTACTTCACCTGATCACGGCACTGCTTTTGACATTGCCGGAAAGAACATTGCTGACCCTACTTCTATGTTACATGCCATTTACACGGCCATAGATATCGCAAAGACCCGCAAAGAAAGTATTGAGCTTGACAAGAGGTCTCTGAAACATCAGAAAATAGATATTGACAGCCTTAAAAAGGAAAAGAATTAATCCTGTTCGAGGGTTATATTTTCCAGCGGGCTTCTCAGCTTCTCCACTTTAATTTTCGTCAGCTGATTATAAAATGAGGTGGTTTGTAAAAACCGGTGTCCGAGTATTTCCTGCAACAAGTGAATGTCCAGTCCCATTTCAAGGCTGTGCACGGCAAAACTGTGTCTCAGCGTGTTAATGGTGGCATCTTTCTGAATCCCCGCTTCGTTGAGGGCTTTCTGGAAAAACAACTGAATATTTCTTGCCGTGTAATTTTTACCGTTGGCACCGGGGAAGAGAATAGTTTCAGGCTTGTATTTTTGAAGGTATTTATCAATAAATACGATCAGGTTGGGGGCAAGACGCAAAATCCGTAATTGACGTGTTTCTTCATCGACAATGTTCAGCGTATGATTTTTCATGTCCAGGTCGCTGATTTTCATCTGAATCACTTCGCTGATTTTCAGGCCCGAGTTATAGATCAGCATCAGTAAAACCTTATGTTTGAGATTTTTTGTGCTTGAAAACAAGACATTGATCTCATCCTGGGACAGAATGTCAGGGCTTTTCTCTTTTTTGAGTTCGCCGCTGGCCTTGATAGTAAGTTTTCTGCTGAAAATGACCTCGTAGAAGAGCTTAATGGCTTTACCAGCCTGGATAACATCGTTTTTATTGCCTTTCTTTTCAGATAATTCGACTAAATAGTTGGCAATTAACTCATCTGTTATTTTACTTTGTGGTAAATCGCGAAAATGATTGTAGAAAACGAAAATTGCATTTCGATACGCAGAAATTGTCATGGTATTATACTTACCCTTTTTAAGAATTTCAGTAAAGCGTTCGATCAGGTGAGTCACTCTTTTGGTAGTTTATAGTTAGTTTATCTATTAATAGGAATTCAAAAATATCAATTTTTCCTCAAAAATTAAGCATAAAAAGCCATTCATGTTAATTTTTTTTATAATCCTGTATCTTGCCGTTACCATATTGATCGGGTGGTATGCATCGCGTTTTGTTAAAAATTCACAGGATTTTGTCCTTGCAGGAAGGAAAATGCCCACTTTTGTGGTGGCTTCTGGCTTATTTGCCACATGGTTCGGTTCAGAAACGGTCATGGGGGCCTCTTCTGAATTTTTAGAACACGGTGTGCTCGGCATCATAGAAGACCCGTTCGGGGCCGCTTTATGCCTCTTGCTGATCGGCTTGTTTTTTGCCAGACCGCTGTACAAACTCAACATTTATACGTTCAGTGATTATTTCGGGCAGCGGTTTGATAAACGCGTAGAGCTGGTTTCTGCCATGTTTCTGATCCCTTCCTACTTCAGCTGGATTGCCGCCCAGCTGGTGGCCCTGGCCATCATTCTTCAGGCCATTGCGGGCATCTCGTTCTTCTGGGGCATCATAATCTGTGCCCTAGTCGTACTTTTTTATACTTATGTGGGTGGTATGTGGTCTATATCCATTACCGATACCCTCCAGACCTTCATGATCATCGTCGGGATGAGTGTGCTGGCGGTTGATCTTTACATCAATGCCGGCGGGTGGTCAACCATAGAACAGAAAGTGCCTGATGATTTCTTCAGGTTTGTTCCCAAACAGAACACCGGCCGGGAATGGTTGGCTTATTTTGCGGCCTGGATCACCATAGGCCTGGGGTCTATTCCACAGCAGGATGTATTTCAGAGGGTTTTGTCTGCCAAGTCTGAAAGGGTGGCTGTGAGGGGTTCTATCATCTCCTCTTTTATGTATCTTTCTGTAGCCATGCTGCCGCTTATTATTGTTTTATGTGGCTCAATCCTGTATCCTTCGGTTAAGGCTCACAACAACCAGATGTCCATTCCCAACCTTGTCCTGATGCATACCGGCATCTGGATGCAGATCTTGTTTTTCGGGGCTCTTTTATCGGCTATTTTGAGTACCTGCAGTGCGGCTATCTTAGCTCCTGCTACCGTAGCAGCAGAAAATATTATTCGTCCCTTATATGGCGATAAGATAAAAGACGAAACATTGTTGAAGATCATGCGTTATTCTACCGTGGCAGTGACGCTTGTGGCCGTAGCCCTGTCTTTTAACAAGTCGGATATCTACGAGCT
Source organism: Emticicia sp. CRIBPO (assembly GCF_009905725.1). Classification (GTDB taxonomy): domain Bacteria; phylum Bacteroidota; class Bacteroidia; order Cytophagales; family Spirosomataceae; genus Leadbetterella. Next base: position 22,958 of record NZ_JAAAKV010000001.1, read on the forward strand.
CGTAGGTGAAGCATCGTCTCTGAGCCTGGTAGCCTTGTTTGTTCCCTTGTTTTCGGGCATCTACTGGAAAAGAAGCAACTCAATCGGGGCTGTTTTGTCCATGGTGCTCGGCACTTCGGTGTGGGTTGCCTGTTTATGGATAGAAACCGCCATTTCCCCGATGCTTTGGGGCTTTTTTGCCAGCATATCAGGGATGCTTTTCGGAACATTTATCTTTAAAGCAGATGTCAAAAAAATACCTGTCGGTTGAGGAGTTCATCATTTCCCAATCCCGTGAATACATCGGATTGCTCAAAGCCATCGACAAGGTGGTGGCTGTGGCACATACTGAGATGAAGTCTCGGATTTCATTCAATACGCCCTTTTACTATTGTTTCGACCTTCTGGCCTATTTTGGTAAGATCGATAAAAAAGGGGTTGATTTTGCGTTTGCTAAAGGCATTCTGATTGAAGATGAGTCCGGAATACTGGAATCAAAGGGTAGAAAGCTGGTTAAAAGCATCACTTTTGAGGATTTGAATGATTTTATGGCTAAAGAAGAGCTGTTCCTGGAAATACTGCAGAAAGCCATCATGATCAACGAAAATGCAGACAGCCCGTCATTCAGGGAAATGATATTCAAACCCCGCAGTAAAGCAGATTAAACAACCGATTGGGCAATGTGCCAGCCACCGGTCCACGCTGCCTGGAAATTAAAACCGCCCGTTACCGCATCTATGTTCAGAACTTCCCCGGCAAAGTACAGTCCAGTGTGCTTTTTGGACGCAAATGACTTATTATCAACCTGTTCAAGGTCAATGCCCCCTGCAGTAACGAATTCTTCCTTGAAAGTGCTTTTACCATTGACTTCAAATTCCATTTCAGTCAAAAGACCCGCCAGAACAGCTATGTGCTTCTTTCCGGTTTCTGCAAATTTCTGAAATTCCTTGATCTCAGCCTGGTCACAGATAAATTTCCAAAACCGTTGCGTGAGCTCAAAGGGCGGATGGGCATTGACGTTTTTCTTCGGAAAGCTATTGATCATCGCCCTCAGTTCTTCCATGACCTTGTCTTTTGAGATTTTACCCAGCCAGTTGACCTTGATTTTGAATTTATAATCCCGTTGGTTCAGTTCAATAGCGGCTTTGGCTGATAATTTAAGTATGGCAGGCCCGGATAAGCCCCAATGGGTGATCAAACCGGGCCCTTCGGACTGCAACGTTGAATCCTGAAGCTGAACAGCCATATGCGGAAAGCTGATGCCCGGTAAAGCCGTGACAGGATGCTGCGGAATATTGAAAGTAAACAAAGAAGGCACCGGCGGAACGATGTCCAGGTTTAATTCAGCCAGGCTATCCCAGATTCTCTTGTCACTACCTGAGGTAATTGCCAGATTTCGGGCGAATAAACTCTCATTGTCTTGCATATCGAGTCTCCAAAGGTCATTTTGCTGACTGAATTTCTCAACCCTCTTCTGGGTGATCACTTCAATTTTGAGTCTTTTGACTTCTGCAATAAAACAATCGATGATGGTTTGGGAAGAGTCGGTGTCAGGAAACATCCTGCCGTCCTGTTCAGTCTTGATTTTTACGCCACGCTCGCGGAACCAGCTTATCGTGTGCCTAGGATTGAAGTTTTGAAAGGGTTCCTGTAAAAAAAAATTACCGCGAGGGTAATTTTCAAGTAGTTTTTTGACCTCAAAACAGGAGTGGGTGACATTACATCGCCCACCTCCTGATACTTTAACTTTTTGTAAAACCTCCCTGTTTTTTTCTATGATGGCTATTTTGAACCCCGGATTTTTAACCGCTGTGTTGATTGCTGTAAAAAAGCCCGCAGCCCCGCCTCCTATAATTAACAGATCGAATTTTTTATTCATTTTTTACGTATTTCTTAATCATTTCCTCTCTCTTCGCTCTGAGGATTTTGGTCAGACCTTCGATTCCGGCCACATCTTTACCGAATTCATAAGTCACTTTATCTTTAATATCACCTTTCTGAAGTACTTCTATCCATTCAGCACCACCGTCTGCACAGTCAGGGCAACCGTATACTTCGTTCAGGGCAGTAAATTTACTCAGATTAATTTCTTTTTCAATGGCCTGCAGATCAGAAGCTGATAATTTGTCGGTGTATTTGGTCTCGATCGGATCTTTGTGGGCAACTCCGGTGCGGCCTACACGCTCTATCACAAGCAGCTCTACGGCACTTCCTTTAATAGTTATCTCTTTATAACACTTTCCTATACAAAAACCGAAACTTTCACCCGATTTCAGGGTAATGTCGTTCAAAATGGCAGGGGTGGCCTCATCAGAGCTTGATTCACAATTGCTTAGGAGGATTGTTGAAAATAATGCAAAGAATAAAGTGACTTTTTTCATATTTATTTTGATTTTTGCATATAGGATTCAAATTAAATTCAAAAAGTTGGAATATGACTACAAAACAGCTGCAAATAATCAGCCAATTACTGAATGTCCATGAAAGAAGTGTCATCAACACGATAAAACTAATAGAAGAAGGGGCCACAGTTCCGTTTATCTCAAGATACAGAAAGGAAGCCACAGGCAGCATGGACGAGGTCCAGGTGGCAGAAATAAAGCTACAATACGACAAGTTTACAGAGGCGGACAAAAGACGTGACGCCATCATTAAATCAATAGAAGAGCAGGGTAAAATGACACCGGAATTGTTGAAAAAGATCAACGATGCCGTTTACATCAATGAATTGGAAGATTTGTACCTGCCTTACAAACAAAAAAGGAAAACCAAAGCTTCTATCGCCATTGAAAAAGGCCTGGAACCCCTGGCTAAGATCATTTTTGCCCAGGCTGAAAGAAATATAGAGCAAGTGGCCGGTAAATACCTGAACGACCAGGTCAAAGACATTGAAGACGCCCTTGCCGGTGCCCGTGACATCATGGCCGAGTGGATCAACGAAGATATTGACGCCAGAAACAAGGTCAGGAGGATTTTTGACCGGGAATCGGTGCTGACTTCAAAACTCAAAAAAGGAAAAGAGGAAGAAGGCATCAAGTATAAGGATTATTACGATTTTGCCCAGGAACTCTCCAGGATTCCTTCTCACCGTCTGTTGGCGATCCGTCGTGGTGAAGAAGAAGGTTTTTTAAAGGTTTCCATTGACATTGATAACGACAAGGCGGCTGATGCCCTTGAAAGGCAATATCTGAAAGGTTTCGGAGAGCCGAAGGCTCAGGTAGAAATGGCGATCCAGGACTCACTTAAAAGGTTGCTGGTGCCCAGTATTGAAACCGAATACGACAATAAATCGAAGGAAAAAGCGGATAAAGAGGCCGTTTTGATCTTTTCAACTAACCTCAGACAATTACTCCTTTCCGCTCCGCTGGGACAAAAACGCATCCTGGCTATAGATCCCGGTTTCAGAACGGGTTGCAAGACCGTCGTTTTGAATGAACTGGGAGATTTGCTTTACGATACCGTCATTTACCCGATGGACAAGAAAGTGGAAGCCGAAGCGAGGGTCAGAAAACTGATAGAAGATTATAAAATTGAGGCTGTTGCCATCGGTAACGGCACAGCCGGAAGAGAGACCGAGAGTTTTGTCAAGGCACTGATCAAAAACACGCCGTCGATTTCCAAGGTACTGGTATTCTCAGTTTCTGAGCAGGGGGCTTCTATTTATTCTGCCTCACCTGTCGCCAGGGAAGAGTTTCCGGATAAGGATGTGACCGTCAGGGGAGCGATTTCTATCGGAAGGCGTTTAAAAGATCCTCTGGCTGAACTGGTGAAAATTGATCCTAAATCAATCGGTGTAGGGCAATATCAGCACGATGTCAATCCCAAGTTCCTGAAAGAAAGCCTTGACGGCGTGGTGGAGAGCTGCGTAAACCAGGTGGGCGTTGAGCTTAACACTGCGAGCAAGCACCTGCTGGGGTACGTATCCGGATTAGGGCCCACGCTGGCTCAGAATATTGTGGACTACAGGACCGCTAACGGTAAGTTCTCGACCAGGGATGAATTGAAAAAGGTACCGAGACTGGGTGGAAAAGCGTTTGAGCAGGCCGCGGGCTTCCTCAGGATACACGGAGCTAAGAATCCGCTGGACAATTCGGCCGTGCACCCGGAAAGCTACCATATAGTGACCAAAATGGCTAAAGATGCTGGAGTTACCATTTCACAATTGATTGAAAATGAATCATTAAGAAAATCTATTGACCTTAAAAAGTATGTTTCTGCAGATATCGGATTGCCGACTTTGACGGATATTATCCAGGAGCTGGCCAAACCGGGCCGTGACCCGCGTGCCCAGCTCGAAGTTTTCGAATTTGGTAATGTGCACGACATTCAGGACCTTCGTGAAGGAATGGTCTTGCCGGGTATTGTGACCAATATTACCGCATTTGGCTGTTTTGTAGACATTGGGGTGCACCAGGATGGCCTCGTGCATGTATCTCAGATGGCCAACAGATTTATCAAAGACCCGAATGAGGTGGTGAAAGTACACCAGAAAGTGCAGGTAAAAGTAACAGAAGTGGACGCTAAACGGAAAAGGATTGCCCTGAGTATGAAAGATATTTAAGCCATGGATTCAATCAGCGTATTTGAAATCATCAAGGTGGGAATAGGCCCGTCCAGTTCCCATACCATGGGCCCCTGGAATGCGGCAGAGTATTTTATCGATTATCTGAAGGAAAACGGGGTATTTGGGCAGTTAAAAGCTGTTCAGGTGCATTTGTTCGGTTCTCTGGCCAAAACCGGTATGGGCCATGGAACGGATCTGGCTGTGGTGATGGGCCTGGCCGGGGAAAATTTCAGGAAAATCGACACCCGGCTCATCCCAGATAAGCTGGCTAAAATCAAAAACGACAAAGTGATCAGTGCCGGCGGAAGCCTGGCTATTGGTTTTGACTTTGAAAAGGATATTGTTTTTCACTTTAAAGAATCCCTTCCTTTTCATCCCAATGGCATCCGGTTTACCGGGACGCTAAGTAATGGTGAAGAGATAAGCAGGGAGTATTTTTCGGTAGGCGGCGGTTTTGTCATTACCGAAGGCGAGACAGACTCCAGGATCAAAAAGATTGTCTGCCCCTACCCTTGTCATTCGGCCCTGACGATCGTCGATTATTGCAGAAAGATGAATCTGAGCGTGTCGGAGCTGATCATGCTGAATGAAAAAGCCTGGCGTACAGAAGAAGAAGTAAAACAGGCGGCCCTCAATATTTTCAGAGAAATTAAGGAGGCCATTTTCAGGGGAATCAACACGCCGGGTATTTTACCGGGCGGGTTGAATGTCAAAAGAAGATCCGCTGAACTCAACAAAAAACTGCTGGGAGAGCAGACTTTTACCGACCTGAACGACTGGATTGCCAAAGTCAGATCAGTTGCTCCCTCATTTTCCAATGTCAATAAGTGGGTTTCCTGCTTTGCACTTGCTGTGAATGAGGAAAATGCTGCTTTCGGCCGTATCATCACCGCTCCTACCAACGGAGCCTCAGGTGTTTTGCCTGCGGTGATGATGTATGCGTACCTCTTTACAGAAGATTTTACGGAAGAAAAAGCCATCAGGTTTATTCTTACCGCCGGAGAGCTGGGTACTTTATTCAAGAAAAACGCCACAATTTCAGCCGCCATGGGCGGCTGTCAGGCAGAAGTGGGTGTTTCGTCTGCGATGTCGGCCGGGGCTTTGGTTGAGATCCTCGGCGGTACGCCTGAGCAGGTCCTGATGGCCGCAGAAATTGCCATGGAGCATCATTTAGGTCTGACCTGTGACCCTATCGGTGGTCTGGTGCAGATTCCATGTATAGAAAGGAATTCGATGGGTGCTATCAAGGCGATAACAGCGGCCAATATAGCCATAGAAAGTGACCCTTCAGACGCCAAAGTATCGCTGGATGCGGTGATCAAAAGCATGTGGGAAACGGCCCTCGACATGAATAATAAATACAAAGAAACCTCTGAAGGAGGCCTGGCCGTCAATGTTCCTGTGAATGTGGCCGAATGTTAACCGTAATACAAATTCCTTAAAATTATAACCGAATTACCTATGCAGATCGAAACTTTCGAAAATCCGGAAGCCCTGGCTCTCCACACCGCTCAATACATCATAGACCTGGTGAGAAACAAACCGGACGCAACACTTATCCTGACTTCAGGAGACACCCCGGTACATACTTACAAACTGATCACGCAGATGGCGGAGCCTGGTTTATTTGACAAGACTACCATTGTGGGGCTTGACGAATGGGTGGGTATTCCTCCCACCAGTGAGGGCAGTTGCCGGTATATTGTAGAAGAAAACCTTTTAAAACCGCTGAACGTCAACCCTGAGGTTTATACCTTCTTTGACGGTTTGTCGGATGATCTGCAGTCGGAGTGTAAACGGATTGATAAAATATTGCTGGACAAAGGCGGTGCTGATTTTATGATCGTGGGTATCGGTCTGAACGGCCATATTGGCTTGAATGAACCCGGAACACCCTTTGATTTGTATTGTCATGTATCTCAGCTGGCCGATATTACGGTTTCTGTGGGACAGAAATACTTTAAAGAAAATACCGCTCTGACCCAGGGCATCACGGTAGGTTTAAAGCACCTGATGGAAGCCAAAACGGCCGTTATTATAGCTTCAGGAGCCAGAAAAGCCGGGATACTAAAACGTACTGTTGAAGAAAAACCTGATCCGGAGTTACCATCTACGATATTTCAGTTGCACGCTGACGGCCGCATCTGGGCTGACGAGGCTGCTGCAGCCCTTATTTAAGCCGTTTCAGGTTTCATGAATACCAGCGAACTGTATGCGAGTCCGGTGGCCACACTGTAAAAGTTGTCGCCGGACTTTATTTTTTCCTGTCCGAAGTGTCTGATAAACATATTTTTAAGCGGTCTTACCTGCGAGGTACCCCCTGTCATAAAGACCACATCTACCTGGTTTTTGTCAATATTGTTTTCCTGCAGAAATGTTTCCAGGTAGGCTTCTATGCTGCCCAGGTTTTTATGTATAATTTCCGTTTCAAAATCAGCCAGGTCTATTTTTTCTGACAATTCAATTTCATTCCTGTTAAACTCGAAAAGTGACGAATCTTTTTCGGTCAGTTCAATCTTCACCCTTTCAATTTCCTTAAACAAGACATAGCCCAGATTGTCGGCAATCAGCGTCTGGAGGTTTTTCACCCGCACATCATTTCCCGAAAGAAAATATGACTTGGCAATGTTCGTTTTCATCCTGAGAGAATCGAGGAAGTTCATTTTTTCCCATGAACAGATGCTGGTGAAATAGGTCAGAGGCAGATCCAGCCATTTTCCCATGCTGAATTGTTCTTTGACACCCCTGCCGAAATGCGGTGTCCCTTTGCTCCACATGATATCTGACTCAAAGCTGTCACCACCGATATAAATACCTCCCTGGGCAATCATATCTCCTTTTCGGTCGGTATTATTAACGGCTTCCGGATTGAGTTTCATCAGGGAGAAATCAGAAGTACCGCCACCAAAGTCGGCCACTAATACGATTTCTTCTTTAGCAATCTGTCTTTCATAGGCAAAAGCCGCTCCTACCGGCTCCATCTGGAAGTAGAAAGTTTCAAAACCGGCCAGTCTGGCGGCTTTGGAGAGTCTTTCCTGGGCCAGCTTATCCTTTTCTTCGACCACATCAAAAACAACAGGACGGCCGAAAATAGCCCTGTCGATGGTCTCTCCCAGAAACTCATCCGCCTGCTTTTTCAGATGAAGGAGGATTAATGCCACAAGGTCCTCAGCTTTGTATCTTTTATTGCCTATTTTTGTGTCTATGAAACTCTTGTTCGGAAGTACTTTTTTGATGGATTTAAGAAAACGCCCTTTCATCCTGCTTTGTACATATTCCTGTATGGCCTGTTCGCCTACAAAAAAGGTCTCAAAGACACTGCGGTTCTGAATTTCAGGAAAAAACAAAAGAGAAGGGGTTGAAAACAGTTTGATGACTTTGTTGCTTTCCTGATCAAATATGGCCAAAGCTGAGTTAGTGGTTCCGAAATCAATACCGTAGATATATTTGCTCATAAAATTACTTTCTTTTTAATCGATCACTCTGAATCATTATCCCGGGATGTGGGTTTTCTAAACGGGGTGCAAAAGTAGTCAAACAAATTGAAAGCTTAAAATGAAAATAAAAAGGAAATCGATAATTATTCTCGTCATTGTTGTTGCAGGAATCTTAATCATATGGAATACTTTCTCTATCGGGGGTATTGAAGACCTGAAGGGCGATTTCAAAGAAACGGCTTTTTACCGCAACGAAAACAATACCGGGCCCATCAGAAGAATTTATGCGGTGACCCTCTCAGACACCCTCTGGGACCAGATGGAGAAATACGGAGATTTTATGCCGCATACCAAATATGGCAACACAAAAGTCTATTTTTTCAGGAATACCCAGCCTTTTCCAACCACTATTCTGCCTGAGGCCCCCAATTTCGGTAAAGGTTTTGAAGAATTCTGCATAGGGGTTTATGAAAAAGAAAGCATGGGCAATGTCACTTTCGAAAAGTACCCTTTCAAAAAGTAAGCTTCCTGATCATCCTCAGAATGGATTCTTCGGTCGTATAATTTTCGATATCCCGGACGTTGATCCAGCGGACAGCATTGGTTTCATGATTTTGCTCCGGAGACTGGTCTGAGCTGGCTTCAAACAAATACCTGACGTCGTAATGAAGGTGTTCCGGCACGCCTTTATGTTCCGGGATACGGTGAATATCCACATCAAAAACCGGGGCTTCATTAACCGATATTGCCAGGCCGGTTTCTTCCTGCACTTCTGTCAGGGCCACTTCCAGCGTATCCGGATTACCATCACAATGCCCGCCGGGTTGGAGCCACCTGCCGAGCTTTTTATGATGAAGAAGAAGCACTTTCTGGTGAACAGGGTCAACCACCAGGGCCGAAGCCGTCACATGACCTGTCAGCAGCGACCGTTCAAAGCAGTTTTCGTACGTTGAAATAAATGACAGGAAATCAGTGTGCATCTTTGTTTCATTTCCCTCAGTTGGGTGGTAACTTTGCAGCTTCTTCAATAATTCCATGGTGTCTGTTGACTTAAAAATATAATGTATGAGAAAATTCAGCCTTGTCCTGATTTTAATGGGTTTGTCGGGCTCACTTTTTGCCCAGGTTATTCCACAGCCAAGTCCGGGTGCGAATATCTCACAAACGGTCGGAATTACCAAAATTAACGTGGAATACTCACGCCCTGGTGTCAAAGGCAGAAAGGTGTTCGGAGACCTGGTCAAATTCGGGAAAGTCTGGAGAACCGGGGCCAATGCAGCGACCAAAATAAGCATCAGCAACGACATCACCGTAAATGGTATGCCCCTCAAAGCAGGTAAATATGCCATCATGAGTATTCCAGAGTCTCAATCCTGGACCCTGATCTTTTCGAAAGAGCTCAATATCAATGAAGAAAATTATACGGAAGATTACGATGTGTTGAGGGTGGTGTCCAAAGTTATTCCTGCCGAACAAACTGAATCGTTTTCTATAGATTTCTCGGATATTTCAGAAGACAAAGCCAGGATGAATTTTAGCTGGGAGAAAACAAGGGTTTCGGTCGATATCGCCGTCAACAACCGCTCAGCCCTGGCCCTGGAAGTGGAATCAAGAAATGATGAAGCAGCTGCCGTTTTCCAGCAGGGAGCGGAATACCTGGTGAATAAAGACATAGACCTGAACTATGCCCTGGAACTGATCGACAAATCGATTCTGCTTAAGGAAACATTCAGAAACAACTGGGTGAAATCAAGAATTCTTGAAAAAACAGGCAAAAAGGAAGAGGCGTTGAAACTGCTGATCAAGGCAAAAGACATGGGCGATCTTGATCCTGTATATCAATTCTACAAGGAAATCATCGAAGCAAGTATTCAAAAATTAAGTCCGAAATCAAAATAACCGGTATTACTCCCAGACTGCGATGCCGTTGGGTTTATTCCCCGTCGCTATCCGTTTGATCTCTTTTTTAGTTTCTGCGTTGATGACAATCGCCGTATTCCCAAACTGATTGATCAGAATCGCTTTTGAAAACTGATCACTGAAAGCAATCATGTGAGGGCCGTTTGAAGAAGCAAAAGTGGCCGTTTTCTCCCATTTGTCTGCCCCTTTCTTAAAGATATAAACATTGTCGTCGGATTTTGAGCAAACCCATATTTCCAGGGTTTTGGGATTATAGACCATAAAACCCGGTGTAAAATCAAAATCAATAAAATCAACGGCCTTCAGTGCGTTTAAATCTACAATATTCAGTGTTTTGCGAATAGAATTCTCCACAAAGATGCTGTTATCGAGTCCCGGCCATACATTACCCGGATTGGGATCTACCTTAATTTCTTTGATGATGGTTTTGGCTGCAATATCGATAACGGTCACAAAACTGCTTTCTCCGCAAGACACCACCGCATACTTTTCGTCTTTGGAAAAAATAATCTCAGAAGGGTCGGCATCCACTACAATCTGATTTTTCAGGCTGCCGGTTTCAATATCATACACATACACCCTGCCTGAATGGCTCATGCCCGCTGTCCAGATTTCCTTTTCGTCCGGCGAAATGATCGCATTATGATTGGCCTGAGGAACTTCTATTTCTACTTTCACTTTTCCGTCAGAGGTATTCAGAACGATGACTTTCCCGGGTACACTCATGTGGTGCATGCCGTCATGCCCTTTCGAAAAATCAAAGTAGGGCAAGGCAATAGACACATATTTGCGGGATTTGGAGAAGTATATGTGATGTGAGAAAGTGTTTCCATCTGTTTTTAACCATATTTTATCTTTTATTTTCAGGCTGTTCAGATCCAGTACATCTATATTATTATCCCCCCCGTTGATGATCACGGCAGAATTGGGTTCAATTGAAGAAGATCTGGAAGGCGATTTGGTTTTACAGGATACAGAAAGTAAAACGAACGGTAAGATAAATGAAAGCCTGGAAAACATAATGAGAAGGGATTAAAATAAAAAACGTTACCTTTTAGTAAAGATAACGTTCTGAATGTCGTATTTATTAATCTTAAAAAAACAAACTTCTGATGACTTGAAAAACAGTTTTGGTGATAGTAATCGTAATCTCTTTGAAAAAGGTACCTACTGACTGAGCAATACTCTTTTGGTCAATGGCTTTCTCTTCGGATTGGGCTGCCTCATTTAGCTTCTCTGAAATAAAAGCTTGTGATTCAGCTGTTTGTGTTTGACGTAAAGTCTGTCTTTGACTAATTTCTTTCTTTGCCACATTGTTATTTTCACCAATTCCGAATCCGGAAGAGAAGAAAAATGTGAAAAGAATACCTGAAATAATAAATAATTTTTTCATAAAAAATAATTTAGACCATAAAGATAGGAAGCGAACGCGAAGTTTCCAAATTATATTTACTTGATCCCAGGTGACCAGGAGTTACAGAAATGACTGACAGGCAGATAAATACAAAAAACCTGCAGGTAAATACGGCCGTACTCATCTGCAGGTTTTTAACAGGAATTTCGGAAGTTTGATCAGATATCCCCTACCATCTCCTCAGGTTTTACCCAGGCATCGAACTCTTCAGCCGTAAGATAACCCAACTGAATGGCGGTTTCTTTCAGCGTCGATCCGTTTTTGTGAGCAGTCTGAGCTATTTCTGCTGATTTATAATATCCTATTTTAGTATTTAGAGCTGTTACAAGCATCAGTGAGTTGTTCAGGTGCACTTTGATATTTTCATGCAAAGGCTCAATCCCAACCGCACATTTGTCATTAAACGACACACAAACGTCTCCGATCAGACGGGCTGAATGAAGGAAGTTGTAAATCATCATCGGTTTAAAGACGTTCAGTTCAAAATGACCGTTGGCACCGCCGATGTTGATGGCCACATCATTACCCAAAACCTGTGCTGCCGCCATGGTCATGGCCTCACATTGTGTAGGGTTTACTTTTCCCGGCATGATGGATGAACCCGGCTCATTATCCGGAATAAATATCTCACCGATACCCGATCTTGGTCCTGAAGACAGCATTCTGATGTCATTCCCGATCTTCATCAGGCTGACAGCCACTGTTTTCAATGCTCCGTGGGCTTCAACGATAGCATCGTGGGCCGCCAGGGCCTCAAATTTATTTTCAGCCGTAACAAACGGCAAACCTGTCAGGTCAGCAATGTGTTTGGCTACGTTTACGGCATATCCTTTGGGTGTATTGATACCTGTTCCTACGGCTGTTCCGCCCAAGGCCAACTCAGAAAGGTGTTCCAGTGTGTTTTTGATGGCTTTCAGACCGTGGTTCAGCTGGGAAACATATCCTGAAAACTCCTGACCTAAGGTAAGCGGAGTGGCATCCATAAAGTGGGTCCTGCCTATTTTCACCACTTTCATAAAAGCCTTGGCTTTCTGATCCAGGGTATCTCTTAATTTCTCGATACCGGGAATGGTCTTTTCAATCAATATCTGGTAAGCGGCAATGTGCATCGCCGTTGGGAAAGTGTCATTGGATGACTGCGACTTATTCACGTCATCATTAGGATGAAGGAATTTCTGTTTGTCGCTCAGTTCACCGCCTTTTAATACGTGCCCCCTGTAAGCAATCACCTCATTGCTGTTCATGTTGGATTGTGTACCTGAACCGGTCTGCCATACCACCAAAGGAAACTGATCTGCCAGCTTACCTTCAAGGATTTCATCACAAACCACACCGATTAATTTTGCTTTTTCTTCATCCAGCACACCAGCATCGAAATTGGCCAGTGCTGCTGCCTTTTTTAGATACGCAAACGCCCTGATGATTTCCTTGGGCATTTTGTTGATATCTTCAGCGATTTTGAAGTTTTCGATCGAACGCTGGGTTTGGGCTCCCCAATACACATGGGCAGGTACCTGTACCTCTCCCATCGTATCCTTTTCTATTCTATATTCCATGATTGAATCAATTGATTGATAAGTATGAGTTGCAAAAATAGAGTTGAAAGTATTCAGAATCAAAATTTATCTGTTTGAATACAAAGTTTTTTGGTAAATGTCATTTTTTGAAAGCTCGAGTATTTCTCCGGGCTGCAATGTTCCGAGCGTAAGATTTTCAATGGAATAACGCACCAGTCTGAGCGTAGGCAGTCCCACAGAAGCCGTCATGCGTCGTATCTGCCGGTTTTTCCCTTCATGGATGCCCATAATGATCCAGGAATCCGGAATGCTTTTCCTGACCCTGATCGGTGGATTTCTTTCCCAGACCGGGGGCGTTTCTATGATCTCAGCTACAGCCGGGCGGGTCTGAATGGACTTGCCGTTGATACTGATCTGGACTCCTGATCTCAGCCGGGCCATTGATGCTTCCGTCGCTTCCCCTTCTACCTGTACCCAGTATTTTTTGCCGTGTTCACGCTTCGGGTCAAGCAGACGGGTTTTCAGTAAATTATCATTGGTCAGGATCAGCAGTCCCTCGCTGTCATGATCAAGCCGGCCTACCGGATAAATGTCTTTGGGTAAATCAAAACCCAGTGATAACAAACCGGGATGCCCTCCTTCAGCTGTAAACTGTGAGAGCACCCCGAATGGTTTATTGATAATGAAATATCTGAAATCAGAATTAAGCAACTTTGATATCCTTTTGGTTATCTTTAAAGAACAGAACGAATAATACCAGTACTACGGCTGCAATAGTTGCAGGAACCATCCACACCGCACGGTAGTCAAACATACCTTCAGAAATTTTGTAATGATCAAGGACAATACCGGAAAGCTTGGAACCGATACCCATCCCGATACCATAAGTAGCAAGCGTGATCAGACCCTGGGCCGAACTCTTGATCTTTTCTCCGGCTTTGTTGTCAGTGTAGATCTGGCCTGTAACGAAGAAGAAGTCATAACAAACCCCGTGTAAAACAATGGCGATATAAAGTATCCACTCTGAAGAAATACCGTCACCGTAACCGAAGCAGATAAACCTTACGATCCACGCCACAAGTCCTATGATAAGGATTTTCTTCACACCGAACTTGGCAAAAGCGAACGGCAGCAAAAGCATGAACAACACTTCAGAAACCTGTCCCAGAGACATTTTATTTTCAACGTTGGTCATGTGTGAAGCCGACAGGGAAGGATTGGCCAGGGCATAGTAGAATGACAACGGAATACAGATCAGGATAGAAGAAATAAAGAAGATCAGGAATGACCTGTCTTTAAACAAAACGAAAGCGTCTGTACCCAATATCTGGCCGAAAGTAGGTTTTTCAGTAGTTTTAGGCGGGGTATCAGGCAAAAAGAAAGCGAAAATACCCAAAGCAAGTGAACTGAACATAGAGATCTGGAAAATCTCCACAGAACCTCCGATATCCAAAAAGCCTACAATGTTGGTCACCACGATCCAGGCGATTGTTCCGAAAACACGGATAAAAGGAAATTCTTTACCCGGTTCTTTCATCTGGTTCATCGCGATGGATGTCGAAAGAGCAAGGTTAGGAGTAAAAGTGATGGTATAAGCCAGGATATACCAGAAGAATTCAGCAGGATCAGTGATTTTGATCAGGAAATAAAGAACAACCGCTCCGAGAAGGTTGATAATCCCCATTACTTTCTGAGCAGAGAAAAAACGGTCGGCGATCATACCCACAAAAAACGGGGCAATCAAAGTGGCAATTGAAAAGGCAGTATAGGCGTTTCCAACCTGGTCTCCTGTAGCATTTAATTGGTTAAGCATGTATTTACTCATCTGTCCGTACCAGGAACCCCAGGTCACAAACATGAGAAACATCATAAACATCAGCTGAATTCGTACGGTTAATTTCATATAGGAATGATTTGTTTAATTGGTTATATTCAGAAACCAAATATAGGAATGATTTATTAATATTTTTAAAAAATCCTGTTTTGGGCTCATTTTGAGATCATTTTGCCACTCACAGGATTAAACAAACAGGTTTTCGGATATAAATCATTAATTTTGCGGCATGAGATATTTTATTGAACTGGCTTACAAAGGCACCTGCTTTAACGGATGGCAGCGACAACCCAATGCCCCCACTGTTCAGCAGGAAATTGAAAGGGCCCTGAGTTTGTATTTAAGAATGCCCGTCACCATCAACGGCAGCAGCAGAACAGATACCGGAGTACATGCTACGCAACAATATGCTCATTTTGAAACACCACACCGCATTGATTTTGAGCCGCGTATGTATTACCGGCTAAACGGGATACTGGACAAGGACGTGGTCATCAGGAAAATCATCCCGGTACATTACAACAGCCACAGCAGGTTTGATGCCATCGCCAGGAAATATACTTACAGAATCTCGACCCGGAAAGATCCTTTCAACCGTGGCTTATCTTCTGAGTATTATGGTAAGCTTGATCTTGATAAAATGAACGAGGCTTCAGAGGTATTACTGAAACATACTGATTTCCAATGCTTCAGCAAGGTAAAAACCGACGTCACCTCGTTTCTTTGTACGATTCAGTACGCCTGGTGGGAATCTAAAGACGGCCTGATCATGTTTCATATTAAATCCAACCGTTTTCTGAGGGGGATGGTCAGGGCCATTGTCGGGACGCTGATGGAAGTCGGATCAGGCAAATTGAGCATAAAGGAGTTTGAGGACATTATTTTATCAAAAAACAGGCAAAAGGCCGGAAAAAGTGCTCCTGCAGAAGGACTTACACTCGAAGAAGTAGAATACCCGGCCGGTTATTTTGAAGACATGAACATACCAAAAGTACTGAAATACGATGTTATCACTGCTGAAGAGGCCCACATGCCTGTGGTCAGGCAGTTGTTTGAAACCTATGCCGAAAACCTGGGCGTCGACCTCTGTTTCCAGGGCTTTACAGAAGAAATGGAAACCCTTCCCGGAAAATATGCCGATCCGGAGGGAACAATTCTTCTAGCACAGACGGCAGAAGGTTTTGCCGGGGTAGTGGCCCTGAAAAAAATCGGAGAAGGCATTTGTGAAATGAAAAGGCTCTTTGTCAGTGAAAACTTCAAGGGTTACGGCCTGGGAAAAGCACTGACAGTGAAATTAATAGAAGTAGCCAGGGAAAAAGGCTACAGGCAAATGAACCTGGACACTCTCGAAAGACTGGGCCCGGCCGTGAATCTGTACCGGAACCTGGGCTTTACCGAAACAGAGCCTTATAATTTTAACCCTGAAGAAGACATTCTTTATTTTAGTTTGGCCTTATGAAAACCGCACAGGTAGGAAAAGACATAGAAAAAGCAGCTGAGATGCTCAGAAACGGCGGTTTGGTAGGTATTCCCACCGAAACGGTCTACGGCCTCGCGGCCAATGCCCTGGATGAAAAAGCTGTAACCCGGATATTTAAAGTCAAAAACAGGCCGAGCTTTGACCCTCTGATCATTCATGTGGCATCACTGGCAGATTTTCAGCTTTATGTGAAGGAAATACCGGTCAATCTGCTGAAACTGGCTGAAAAAACAGGACCGGGACCATTGACTTTGCTATTACCCAAAAAAGACATCATTCCTGATATCGTCACGTCAGGCCTTGAAAGGGTAGCCATCAGGATTCCCAATCATCCTTTGACGCTGGAATTGCTCAGGCAACTGGATTTCCCGTTGGCTGCCCCGAGTGCCAATCCCTTCGGTTACATCTCTCCTACCCGTCCTGAACACGTGGTGGCTCAGTTGGGTGACCAGCTCGACTATGTCATTGATGGCGGGGCTTCAGAGGTGGGCATTGAATCGACTATTATTGGTATTGAAGGCGACAAAACCGTCATCTACCGGAAGGGCGGGCTTTCGATTGAGCAGATAGAAAAAGAGATAGGAAAAGTGTATGTGCTGGATCATTCCACCTCCAATCCCGAGGCACCCGGAATGCTCAAAAGCCATTATGCTCCCAATAAGAAAGTGATGGTGTATTCTCCCAATATGCACTTTGAGTTGATAGACTCAGCCAAGACCGGTTTTTTAGGTTTTAAAGAAACAATAGCCGGCGTCCGTGCTGAAAACCAGTTTATATTATCCGCTTCTGGAGATTATTCGGAAGCAGCCAGAAAGCTTTTTTATGGCCTCAGGTGGCTGGATGGCCTGGATATTGATACCATCCTGATAGAATTAGTGCCTGAAGAAAACCTGGGCCGTGCCATCAACGATCGCCTCAGAAGAGCCGCCGCTATGGATTAAGGTCTATGATCCTCACTTCCACCCTACGGTTTTTGGCTTTATTTTCATCAGAATCATTCGGCACCAAAGGTTCCGAAGATCCCTTTCCTTTGACGGTGATTCTTTCATGGTTGATCCCCTTATTGAAAAGATAATTGGCAATTACCTTGGCCCTGAATTCTGACAGATACTGGTTCAGACGCTGATCGTTACCGTCACTGTCGGTATGTCCGGTAATCTCAATCTGGAAATTTTTATGCTGTGTTAATCCGGCAGCCAGCAGGTCAAGCTGCAGATTGGAGCCGTCCAGCATTTTCGGTTTACTCTTTTCAAAATTCACTTTATTTAACCTGTAAGTCTTACCTAACGCCTCAGGACGTGAAAATTCACTGACAAGAAAGTTAAGATTATCAGGCAGGTCAACTATCTCTTTACTCATTACCTTAACCGGTTCAGGTTCCTTTTTCACTTCTTTTTTAGAAGAGACCAGTGTAATGGGAAGAATAAGGCTTTCCGGACTCTGCTGCCCCAGCTTAGCCAGAAGCAAACTGTCCGAAACGGTATTGAAACCTTTCAGAGCTACCTTAATGCTGTAAATAACATCCGGTTTGAAAAGCCCGTAATAAACCTGGCCTTTTGAAGTAAGCTGTACATTCATCACTTTGGGCAAAGAAGCTGCTACGTCCAGTTGTTTCAGTTGTTCGGCAGTAAGCTCATTGGTAATCTGGATACCCGCTTCATAAAAGCTCTTCTTTACCAGTATCCTGAAAATACCATTGGTAACGCCTTGGGGACCTACCTTCACTTTCACCGGATCGTACCCCTTCGCCGAAGCTTCCATTTCGTAACTGTTCACCGGTGACAATTTGGCGGTCACCGATTTGATGCCCGACGTATTCAGCAGGTTATCGTTAACACCGTTGGAAGTCAGTTTAAAGTCGGCCGGAATGTTCAGGCCCGTGATGGCATCATAGACCTGGAATGTGTAAGACTCCGAAGCTACAGGGCTCAGCGTTAAAGTAGTAAGCCTGCTGCTGTTTATGGTCAGTGAACCCTTAAAATTCATGTAACCTTTGGCTGAAGCTTCCATAGAATAAGGTCCGCCTGTTCCGATTTTTGCTGTATATTTTTTGGAAACCGGGTCAAAAGCACATTGCACAGGCACATTCTTCGAATCAAAAATCCTGAACCTGCAATCTTCCATCGGTTTTCCGGTCTGAGAGTCGTACACAATGAAACTATAATCCAAAGGATCTTTCTTCTTCATATACACCTCAATCTTGCGGTTCTCACTGATGGCTGACTTCACATCTTCGTATCCATCGGCTGTCACTTCAAATGAGTATTTCTTGTCCGGGTCAATGATGGGCTTGCCGAAATTCTCGTTCATATTGACCTCGTTCTGTTTTTCATCAAAAACCCTGATCTTAGCCGCTTTGAGCTGCACTTTGGTAGCAGCATCAAAAACCGAGATCACATAATCTTCCGCTACCTTATCCAGTCTCATCGCAAACAGGGAATTGTTTCCACTGATGGTTTTTACTTCCAGTGTGCCCAGCTTGTGATTGTAACCTTTAAAAGAAGCCTCAAAATGATAAGTACCTGTTTCAGTAGGCATAAACCTGACCGATTCCTTATCAGAAGCCTTGAATTTGACAACTTTCTTCGACGGCAGTTCCACAGAAACTTCAGCGGCAAGTCTCTTGTCTGTCAGGTTATCAAAAACATCCACTTCAATGACCGTTTCAGGAACCAGGCTGAGAATAATAGGAGCTCCGGTATTTTTTACTTCAAATTCGCCGTTGTTAAAACCTTTAGCCTTCGTCTGAACGATCAGTATTTCATTTCTTTTAGCATCAAACTTGTGTTTCCCGTCCTTGAAATCTCCCTGGAAAACAGGTCTGCCGTCACTTTTCTGTTTGATGATCAGGTTTCCTGAACTCACCCTCTCGTTGGTGCTCTTATTATAAAAGTTGATCTCCGAAACCGTGCTGGCTTTTTTGAAAAGCACATTCATCAGGAAAATATTGGCAGGATCCGTCACATTGAATTCTACTTCGGAAACCTCGTCTGCATACCCGGCCGATTTTCCGGAAATCTTATACTGCCCTGATTCTGTAAATGGGACCCTGTATTCGGCTACTTTTTTGCTGGTAGAAGTGGTTTTTACCACTTTACCTTTAAATACGATCTCAATTTCCGCGTCTACAGGATTCTTGCTTTCATCATCGAGGGTTTTTAGGACCAGCACAGCAATGGGGCGGGATGATAACCTGATATCAACAGTGGCTTCATTGCCATCCAAAGCTTCGGTATCGATGGTTTTATCTTCAGGATAAAAGCCTTCGGCATTGGCGGTGATTTTTACCTTCTGCCCTTTCACGGCCGTCATAATCCAATCGTTGGCAGAAGATTTGATTTTAACCGGGTTACCTGTTTTGACATCAACGGCAGTAAGAACAGCACTCATTTCTGTGCCAGTCCGCTCGTTAACCACCTTTACCGTAATTGTAATGTCTTCAGCAAAACTGGAAAAGCCCGTCAGAATGATGAGGGAGAAAAAAAGCAGGAACTTAGAAATATTATATTTTTTGAATAACATAGTTCTTGTTTAACCAATTTTTGGGTTATTTTTGTAAAGATTTCAAGGGTCTGATTAATAAACGACCTTCAAATGTCATTATTGGTTATCGTATATATTTAATCAGCAAACCACAAGGATTTTTATGATATTCACCTCAAATTTTTTGCCATGTATTGCCTACATGAGTGCTTTTGTAAAATTTGATGACGTCTCTGTTACTTATGATGAGTATTATGAAAAACAAACCTACCGTAACAGGGCTTATGTGCTGGGAGCCAATAAAGTGGAAACACTCAGTATCCCGGTCCACAAAATTGCGAATAAAACTTTATTAAAAGACATTAAAATAGATAATCACGAGCTTTGGCAGCGAAGATTCTGGAGAACGATTGAGGCGGCTTATAAAAAAAGCCCTTTCTTTGAGCATTACGATTATCTGTTTTATGACCTGTTTCATAAGAAATACGACTTTTTGTACGATTTGAACCACGACTCACTGTCAAAATGTCTGAAAAGCCTGGAGGTGAATAAGACAATTTGTCTTGTAGAAAAAGTTGATTTTGAAAATAAAAACGAAATATTTAGCTTTAATGCAAAAAAAAGGGGTGAAAATCCGGATTTCTTTGAACCGGTTCCTTATTTGCAAAACTTTGGCAACGGATTTGTATCTAACCTCAGCATTATAGATTTAATATTCTGCAAAGGTCCCGAGAGTCTTCAAATATTAAATAATTCCATACGGAATTGAACACTATAGCTGTTTTTTGCGTTATTATTCAAAATTATTAACCTCAAAAAAGGAGAATTAATGGAACCCAAATTTTCACAGAGAGTAAAAGAAGTGATCACTCTTGCCAGAGAAGAGGCACTTAGATTGGGGCATGATTACATTGGTACCGAGCACCTTATTTTGGGGATGATTCGAGAGGGAGATGGGCTGGGGTTGGAATTGATTCAGAAAGCGGGCATCAGGCCTGATGAATTGAGACAAACCATTGAGAGTTCGACAAGAGGAACTGCCACCAATACCATTAAAAACCTCGCCAATATTCCGCTGACCCGTCAGTCAGAAAAAGTGTTAAAAATAACACACCTGGAAGCAAAAATTTTTAAATCTGAAATCATCGGAACAGAGCACCTTCTGTTGGCTATACTTCGTGACGACGACAACCTCGGTTGCCAGATATTGAACAAATATAAAGTCAACTATAAACTCATCAAGGAAATGCTAGAATATCAGCTGAACGGACAAGAGCCGTCAATGGAAAGGCCTGATACAGATGATGAGGATGACAAAGTGTTCGGAAGCGGTGCATACGGAAGTCAATCCCGTGATCCGAAATCTACCGAAAAATCTAAAACCCCGGTTTTGGACAATTTTGGCCGTGATTTAACGAAAATGGCTGAAATAGGTAAATTAGACCCCATCATTGGCCGTGAGAAAGAGATTGAGCGTGTGGCTCAGATCCTTTCCCGTCGTAAGAAAAACAACCCGATCCTGATCGGAGAGCCTGGTGTTGGTAAAACTGCCATCGCTGAAGGTCTTGCCCTCAGAATCGTTCAGAAAAAAGTGTCACGTGTGCTTTTCGGTAAAAGGGTTGTAACCCTTGATCTCGCTTCTCTTGTGGCCGGTACCAAATACCGCGGACAATTTGAAGAAAGAATGAAAGCTGTGATGACCGAGCTTGAAAAATCGCCGCAGGTGATCCTTTTCATTGATGAGATCCATACCATCGTAGGTGCGGGTGGGGCCAGTGGCTCGCTTGATGCCTCCAATATGTTCAAACCTGCCCTTGCCAGAGGCGATATCCAATGTATTGGTGCCACTACCCTGGATGAGTACAGACAATATATTGAGAAAGACGGTGCATTGGCCAGAAGATTCCAGATGGTGATGGTAGACGCCACTTCTGTGGAAGAAACCATTGAAATCCTGAATAACATCAAGGAAAAATACGAAGATCACCATAATGTAACTTATTCTGAAGACGCGATCGTTTCAGCGGTAAAATACTCTGAAAGATACATTACAGACCGTTATCTTCCGGACAAAGCCATTGATGTCATTGACGAAGTCGGTGCCAGGGTACACATCAAAAATATCAACGTTCCCCAGGATGTCTTAGACCTTGAAGAAGCTGTTGAAGAGATCAAACTGGAGAAAAACCGTGTCGTTAAGAGTCAGAGATATGAAGAAGCGGCCCAACTGAGAGATCGTGAGAAGAAACTGATAGATCAGCTTGAAAAAGCCAAACAAACCTGGGAAGAAGAAAGCAAATCACTGCGTCACACGGTAACTGAGGATAACGTAGCTGAAGTAATCGCCATGATGACCGGTATTCCTGTCAGAAAAGTGAATATGAACGACGGAGAAAAAATCCTGAAAATGGGTGATGCTCTCAGAGGACGTATCATTGGCCAGGATGCTGCCGTTGAAAAACTGGTAAAAGCCATCCAGAGAACCAGGGTTGGTTTGAAAGACCCTAAAAAACCGATCGGATCATTTATATTCCTTGGTCCTACCGGGGTCGGAAAAACCGAATTGGCAAAAACACTGACTGAGTACCTGTTTGACAAAGAAGATGCCCTGATCAGGATAGATATGAGTGAGTACATGGAGAAATTCAGTATCTCGCGTCTGGTTGGAGCCCCTCCGGGTTATGTAGGTTATGAAGAAGGTGGTCAGTTGACTGAAAAAGTCAGAAGAAAGCCTTATTCAGTGATCTTGCTGGATGAAATTGAAAAAGCTCACCCGGATGTATTCAATATCCTGCTGCAGGTGCTGGATGACGGTATTCTGACAGACAGTCTGGGAAGAAGAGTCGATTTCAGAAACACCATTATCATCATGACATCTAACATCGGTGTCAGAGACCTTAAAGATTTTGGAGCCGGAATTGGTTTTGCGACCAAGTCAAGAGTAGAAGCCCAGGATGACATGGTGAAAACCACCATTCAGAACGCTTTGAGAAAAACATTCTCTCCTGAATTCCTTAACCGTCTTGATGATGTGATCATCTTCAATTCACTGGATAGAAATGATATTCATAACATTATTGATATTGCTCTAGGAAGATTATTCAAACGTATCAGTAATATCGGATATAAAATTGAATTGACAGAAAAAGCGAAAGATTTCTTATCAGAAAAAGGATACGATCAGCAATACGGGGCACGTCCTCTTAACAGGGCCATCCAGAAGTATGTTGAGGATCCTCTTGCCGAAGAAATACTCAAGGGTGGCCTCACTGAAGGTGATACCATCCTGGTAGATTATTCAGGCGAAGGAGAAAATCTGAATTTTAACAAGAAATCTAACGAAGAAACGATTGAACAATAATTTTTTCTTTAGATATTTGAAGCACGGGACTATTCCCGTGCTTTTTTTATGAAAAAACTACGCTACCTATTCTCTTTTTTACTCCTTGGGGCATTGAACAGCCAGGCTCAGCAGCTTTCCAAAGAAGCTCAGTTCGGGCTGGTGACGATTTCAAGAGGTTCTTCCGAAGATGCCATTTACCAGATCTGGGGCCATACTGTACTGCATCTCAATGACCCGGTGAACGGCATCAACGAATGTTATGATTACGGCTCGTTCACTTTTGACCAGCCGGGATTTATCCTCAAATTTATGAGGGGTACTTTGCCTTATAAAATGGCAGTTTATGATTTCAGGACCTTCATAGATCACTATAAATACAAGGAAAACAGGTCTGCAACAGAGCAAATCCTTAATCTATCCCCGAAACAGAAGGAAGACCTGCACCAGTTTCTGATCAAAAATTACCTGCCTGAAAACAGGGAATACAAATACCGCTTCTTTTATTACAACTGTGCCAGCAGGATCAGGGACATTCTGCAGCAGGTGTGTGGCGATTCCCTGCAGTTTTCACAGACTTTACATGCCGACTCCTCTTACAGGCAGTGGATCGACGAATATGCCAGGGAAAAACAACCCTGGACCAATTTCGGGATGATGCTCGGGCTGGGACTGCAGTCGGATGAACTGACCAAAGAATCAGGGGCTATGTTTCTTCCTGACAACCTCGCCATGGGGTTTGATTCTGCTGTAATCTATCATGATAAGGTAAAACAGCCGTTTGTGCTTACGAAAATACAACATACTTCGGTGGGGGCACCATCCATATCTCAGTCTTTCTGGTCGCCCATGGTAGTATTGTCATTATTTCTTGTTTTGGTAGCCGGATTCACCTGGTGGCAGATCAGAAGCGGCAACAAGAATATGCTGTTTGACAAAGTGTTATTCCCAGTTCTCGGGCTGTCTGGCTGGTTTCTGGCCTTTCTGTGGTTTCTTACCGATCATGGCGTAACAAGACAGAACTTTAACTTAATATGGGCTTTTCCATTCCTTTTCCCGCTTTTCTTCTTTATAAAAAAGAACTGGATAACCGGCTTCATGAAGGTTTACGGCATTGCCCTGGCTATATTACTTATCGGGTGGAAATTCTGGCCGCAGGAGCTGCCTTCTCCCCTTATTCCTCTTATTCTGGCGATCATCCTCCGGGTTATTTTCGTCACTAAAATATTCAAATTTAAAAATTAATGGATTTAAAGCATATTTGCGAGCAAACCGCAGACGTAGCACGCCTGGCCGGAAATTTTATAGACCAGGAATCAAAGAAGTTCAATACCGATGCTGTAGAATACAAAGACATCAACAATGTGGTGTCTTATGTGGATAAAGAAGCCGAGAAACTGATTGTGGATGCCTTGAAACTGGTCCTTCCCGAGGCTGGCTTCATTACAGAAGAAGGTACCGCCGATACCTCGGACATGGAAGGATATAACTGGATCATTGACCCTCTGGACGGCACAGCGAATTTTATCCATGGTTTGCCCAATTATTCGGTCAGTCTTGCCCTGGCGAAAGGAAAAGAGGTCTATGTAGGTGTGGTTTATCACATTTGCACCAAAGACATATTTTATGCCGTAAAAGGCCAGGGAGCGTTCAGAAACGGCGAAAAAATAAGTGTTTCGAAAGCAAAGAAACTGGGAGAAAGCCTTTTTGCCACAGGATTCCCTTACTATAAGTTTCAAAGCATGGAAAAATACCTGCAGATTCTCGAGGCCCTGATGCAGAAAACACACGGTCTGAGGCGTTTCGGTTCAGCAGCCATTGATCTGGCCTATGTAGCCTGTGGCTATTTTGACGGCTTTTTTGAATATAATCTTAACAGCTGGGACATGGCCGCAGGAGTTTTGCTCATCCAGGAAGCCGGAGGTACAGTGACTGATTTTAACGGCGGGCAGGACTATCTCTTCGGAGGTAATATTGTAGCCGGATCGGCTGTTCATCAAGAACTTTTAGACGAAATACAGCGTTTTTGGAAATAAACACCCCTTTATCAATGGAAATTGAGCACTTACAATACCCTATCGGAAGATTTGACAAGACCAGGACATATTCTGACTCAGATATTACTTATGGAATCTCCTATCTGAAGGACTATCCTGCTATCCTGGAAGACACGGTCAAAAACCTCAGTGATGAGGCTCTGGCACAGATTTACAGACCAGGTGGCTGGAATATCCGTCAGCTGGTACATCACCTGGCCGATTCTCATTCCAATATGTACATCAGGATCAAATGTGCTCTGACAGAAGACAATCCGACGATCAAAGGGTACAATGAAGGTGATTGGGCTGAATTACCGGATTCAAAATTGCCCATTGACCCTTCTTTAAAGATGCTGAGCGGCATTCATCAGCGGCTGGCCGCACTTCTGGACAACAACGACGACAGCCTGCTGGAGAAAAGCTATTTTCATGCAGGATATGATTTTACTTATACGCTCAGGACCGTTATTCCGTTATATCAATGGCACTCCGAACACCACCTGGAGCACATTAAACTGGCACTGAATTACTGACATTATGGAAACGATAGCCATCATTCTTCTTTTTGCGGCCGCGGCGTTCTACCTGGGCAGAAAAATTTATGCCCAGTTTCAGGCTAAATCCGGCTGTTCTAAAAATTGCGGCGGGGCCTGCAGTGTTCCTTCGGTGATGGATAAAATCGAAATGCAGGAGAAAAGTCTTCGTTAATTAATCCCCCGCTCCTGTTTGGAATAAATCTGAATTTCCGGCTGTTTGTGGCCCCCACGGTGGTTTTGAGCATGTTGTTGAAATATTCAATTAGTTAATAATAATCTTTTTTATTTAATTTGCAGTATTTTAAACAAGTTGACTCGCTATGGTCGGCTTTGTTTCCTACTGATTTTACTATTCAAAAAAAGCAATTTAACTCATTATGAATTTAGTCGTTGAAAAAAGTGAACAATACGTCCTCCTGACTGTAAAGCAAAATGCCATAGATGTGGATTTAGCGGCACAGATTGAAAAAAATATAGCCGGTTTGTATTCAGGAGAAGGTAAGATCAACTTTATCATCAACCTCGACGAAGTAAAAGACATTTCTGAAAAAGGACACCTTTTGTTTACAAAAGTTCAGAAGATCTGTGTAAACGAATCCGGTTTATTGGTCCTTGTTACAAAAAGTGTCGATTTACTTGATAATATCCTTAGCCAGACCGAAGAAAGCCTCCTGGTTTTGCCTACGAATGAAGAGGGTGTTGATGCTATTTTCATGAATGAACTTGAAAATGACTTCAAAGAAGAACAGGATGACGAATTTGGTTTTGATAATGAGAGTGATTATTAAACTAAAACCTTTTTTATTCTGTTACTTTACTGATTTAGGGATTGAACGTTTAGAGAAATAAATAACAAAAATTGGAGTTTACAATATTAGGTACTGGTTCCGCAACGCTTCAGTTGACCCGTTTTCCATCAGCATTTGTTCTTTCTGTTGACAATGAATGTATTTTGATTGATTGCGGTGAGGGAACCCAGCATCAGATCTTAAAGTATAAGATTAAGCATACAAGGATCAGGACCATTTTGATCAGCCATCTTCACGGTGATCATTATTTTGGTTTAATCGGCCTGATTTCTTCGTGGAGTCTTAACAAAAGAACTGAGCCGCTGACCCTGATAGGTCCTCCGGGTTTGCTGGAAATCATCAGTATCCAATTGAAATACTCCGGAACGATCCTGAGCTTTAAAGTTGATTTTATTGAGACCAAATCGACTGTTTCGGAAGTTGTTTATGAAAATGATCTCTTCTCTGTGACTACCATTCCGCTGATTCACCGCGTTCCCTGCAACGGTTACCTTGTGACCCGGAAAGGAAGTGAGAGAAAGATTATTAAGGAGAGAATTCCGGAAGACTTTCCCCTGCCCTATTTTAAGAAACTTAAAGACGGCGAGGATATTTTTGATGAACTCTCCGGCAAAACATACAAAAACAGTGAGCTGACCACTGAAGGTGATCCTGAAGTAAAAGTGGCTTATTGTTCCGACACCGCTTATTTTGAAGAGATTATCCCGATTATTGAAGGGGCTGATCTGCTCTATCATGAGGCTACTTTTACCCATGAACTCATAGAAAGGGCCAAAAGCACTTTTCATTCGACGGCAGGTGAGGCGGCACAGATCGCGAAAAAAGCACAGGTAAAACAATTGGTTATAGGACATTACTCATCAAGATATAAAGAATTGGACGGGCATTTATCAGAGGCAAAAGGCATTTTTGAGGCAACTTTACTCGCAGAAGAGGGTCTCACGGTGAAGGTTTGACATTTTTTTTGATAATTTACCCATAAATCCTATGAGATTGGTAGGATATAGATTAACTTTACGGCTCTTTTGTTTAATAATATTTTAGAAAATAGATTATCATATGCAAAGTTTCAGGACAGAATTAGAGAATGCATTAGTGGAGAAGGATATTATTGATTTGGAAAGAAAAATCAGATTATTCAGGGAAGGTGCAATTCATGATGACAAATTCAGAAGTTTGAGATTGGCCAGAGGGGTTTACGGACAGAGGCAGTCGGGCGTTCAGATGGTACGGATTAAGCTGCCGTATGGTAAAATGACTTTTAAACAATGGAAGAAAATTTCAGATATTTCGGATGAATATTCAACCGGAAATCTGCACTTAACTACCAGACAGGACATTCAGATTCACTTTGTGAGTCTTGACAGAACGCCTGAATTGTGGGCAAAACTTGAGGAAGACAGCGTTACTTTACGTGAAGCCTGTGGCAATACCGTAAGAAATGTAACGGCATCTGTTACTGCCGGTGTTGATCCTAATGAACTTTTCGACGTCACTCCTTATGCTCACGCGGTCTTCTCCTATTTCCTGAGAAATCCTATATGCCAGGAAATGGGTCGTAAAATCAAAATAGCTTTTTCTAATACTTCAGAAGATACAGCCCTGGCTTATATCCATGACATGGGCTTTTTACCGGCCATCAAAGATGGTTTGAGAGGCTTTAAAGTGGTAGTAGGTGGCGGATTGGGCTCACAGCCCCGTCTTGCAGATGTAGCCTATGAATTCCTGGCTGCTGACCAGCTTATCCCATTTGTGGAGTCGGTTTTAAGGGTATTCGACAGACACGGCGAAAGAAACTCAAGAAGCAAGGCCAGGATGAAATTCCTGATCCAGAAAATTGGGTTTGAAGCCTTCATGCAGTTGGTTGAAGAAGAAGCCAAAGCCTTGAAAAACAAGTTTTTTGAGATAGAAGCCACTGAAGAAGAGGTTCAGGTTCCTGAAAAAATCTCAGATCTTGCTGCTCCTGATACAGAAGCTTATCAGACCTGGTATTCGACCAACGTTTTTGAACAAAAACAAAAAGGACTTTACGGGGTTTTTGTAAGGATCACCCTCGGTGATATCTCCAGTACTGCCTCAAGAAACCTGATCTCGAAACTGGAAGGCTATACTGGTGACGACATCCGTGTGACGATCAACCAGGGGCTGTTTTTGAAAAACATCCCTGCTGCTAACCTTCCTTATGTATTTAATGTACTGACTGAAGAAAACGTTGCAGCTGCAGGTGCCAACAGCCTGGCCAACATTACGGCTTGTCCTGGTACCGATACCTGTAACCTGGCGATTTCCGATAGTACATTTATCACGAAAGTGTTTGAAAAAGTGATCAATGAGGAGTTTCCGGATCTGATCAAAAATAACGATATCAAAATCAAGATATCCGGCTGTATGAACTCTTGCGGTCAGCACGGAATGGCCCACATCGGGTTCCATGGCAGCTCACTTAAGTCGCTTGATAAGAGGGTTTTACCAGCTTTGCAGGTACTTTTAGGTGGCGGCACCTTAGGTGACGGACTGGGAAGGGTTTCTGAAAAAATAATCAAAGTACCAAGCAAAAGAGGACCTGAAGTTTTAAGGTATTTGTTTGCAGATTATACTGATAATAAACTTGAAGGCGAATATTTCAATGATTATTTCGACCGTCAGGGTAAGATATATTTCTACGACCTTCTGAAGCCGCTGGCTGATTTGGGTACAGTGCAGGAAAATGATTTTGTGGACTGGGGACACGAAGAATTGTTCAGTACCGCCATCGGAGTGGGTGAATGTGCTGCGGTGATGATTGACCTTGTGGCTACGCTCCTGTTTGAAGCCGAGGAAAAAATAGACCTGGCAAAAGAGTGTTTTGATAACCAACAATGGGCAGATGCGATTTATCATGCCTATTCGGCTCAGATCAACGCTGCCAAAGGACTTCTTTTGGATAAGAATGTGAATTGCAGCACTCAGATGAAAGTGATATCAGAATTTGATAAGAACTACGCGGACGATTTTAACGGTAAATTCAGTGAAGATGTGCTTCAGATCAATAAAAATGAGCCTTCCCAGGAATTTGCTCAGGCATTTATTGCACAGGCCATTGATTTCCACAAAAAAGCGAGCCTGGTAAGAGAAAGAAATCAAAAAGAAGTTTTTGCCTGATCATGGAGGCTTTTACAGCTAAAAGACCGAGACTTACCGTGGTGGGTGCGGGTCCGGGTGACCCTGAACTCATTACCCTTAAAGCTGTAAATGCTTTAAGAAAGGCTGATGTGGTGCTGTATGATGCCCTGGCTAACCCGGTTTTACTTGATTACTGCCATCCGTTTTGTGAGAAGGTTTTTGTAGGAAAGATCGGTCACCAAAAAGGAATAACGCAGGATGATATCAATCATCTGATTGTCGAAAAAGCCCATTCTGCGGGACATGTGGTGAGGTTGAAAGGTGGTGATCCTTTCATTTTCGGAAGAGGCATCGAAGAGATGGAGTATGCGGCTGAAAATGAGATAGAAACAGACTATATTCCGGGAATATCAAGTGTAATGTCGGGGGGATTCAGTAATATCCCGTTGACAGACAGGCGGTTTTCGGATGGTTTCTGGGTCATTACAGGACATAAATCAGACGGATCTTTATCAGAAGACTTAAGAATAGCCGCTCAGACCAACGCCACCGTAGTGGTGCTGATGGGCATGTCAAAGCTGGCGGTTATTGCTGAAATATATAAGGAGAACAACAAAATGGAAATTCCTGTGGCTATCATTCAGAATGCCACGACCCCTGAAGAAAAAATCGGCGTGGGAACTATTGGAAATATGGTTAAAATGGCCGCTGAAAATATGCTGTCAAATCCCGCCGTTATCATTATCGGAGAAGTGGTCAATTTTCATAAAAAACACCTGGGAAGACTCTCTAAAGAGTTGCTGGAGCAGTAAAAAAATAGCCTCATACTGATGGAAGTACAAGGCTTTGGTGCGTTGCAGATTTAGTAAAGGTTTTCATTGTGGGTTAAGCTGAACAAATGTAATAAGGATTAACCAAGGATGACAGAACTATTTATTAAACGGTATCGAAATGCCAAACTTTTTTAATTATCTGTCTTACAAGTCTTTAAGAATATAAAATAAAAGTCTGTTTGGTCAGAAAATAATAATTAATTTTGCACTTTACAGCGGTTGGATAATAGATCAGTAAACACATTTTTAAAATTCTGAGAGCAGAATGAAAGATCAGTTAGAAGGTTTAAATTTGGTTGATTCATTGAGGCTGATTGCCGGAACTTATCCCGGAGGGGTGGTTTTTTCTTCCTCATTCGGGCAGGAAGATCAGGTGATTAGTGACGCTATATGGAAAAACGATCTTGCCATTTCTATTTTCACATTAGATACCGGCAGGTTGTTTCAGGATACTTATGAGTTGATGGACATCACCAAAGCCAAGTATAAAAAGAAATTCAAGACCTATTTCCCTGATCAGGAAGCCGTTGAAAAGCTGGTTGAAGAAAAAGGATTCAACAGTTTTTATGAGTCTGTAGAGAACCGCAAGGAATGCTGTTCTATCAGGAAGATACAGCCTTTGAAAAAGGCATTGGCGGGGGCAAAAGTGTGGATTACCGGCTTAAGAGCAGAACAATCGGATAACAGAAGCGGGATGGAAATATGGGAATGGGACGAAAGCAACCAGGTTTTCAAATTCAACCCCCTCATTCATTGGACCATCGAAGAGGTCCTGGAATATCTTAAAGAAAATAGAGTACCCCAAAACAGATTACATGCCAAAGGATTTATAAGCATTGGTTGTCAGCCTTGTACAAGGGCTATCGAACCGGGCGAACATCCGCGAGCTGGGAGATGGTGGTGGGAAGAGTCGAAAAAAGAGTGTGGATTACACGCTTAAGGATTTTTTTATTTAAATGTTTTAAATGGTGGCAGAAGCTAAAGAAAAAGTAAATTTCAAGACCAATAAGAGTTTTCCCAGACAACTGGAAGATGAGGCGATTTATATCCTGAGAGAAGTGGCCGCTCAGTTTGAGAAACCAGCCATCCTTTTTTCAGGTGGAAAAGATTCAATTACCATTGTCAGATTGGCTCAGAAAGCGTTTTACCCTGGTAAAATACCTTTCCCTTTGTTGCATGTGGATACGGGACATAACTTCCCTGAAACCATTGAATTCAGAGACGCACTGGTAAAAGAACTGGGTGTTGAACTGATCGTAAGGAACGTTGAAGATTCGATCAAACAGGGAAAAGTAAAGGAAGAAACCGGTAAATACGCCAGCCGTAATGCCCTTCAGACGGTTACGCTCCTGGATGCGATCGAAGAACATAAATTTGACGCCTGTATCGGAGGAGCCAGAAGGGATGAGGAAAAAGCCAGGGCAAAAGAAAGGATTTTCTCGGTGAGAAATGACTTTGGCCAGTGGGATTCCAAAAAACAACGTCCTGAAATTTTTGACATGCTTAACGGTAAGATCGAAATCGGCGAAAACGTAAGGGTCTTCCCTATTTCGAACTGGACGGAGCTGGATGTCTGGAATTACATCAAAGAAGAGGAACTTGAGATTCCTTCTATTTACTATTCTCATGAAAGAGATGTTTTTGACCGTGACGGTATGATCTGGTCTGATTCGGAATTCATCAACAAAAGTGCGGATGAAATACCTTACAAATCAATCGTCAGATTCAGAACTGTCGGCGACATGACCTGTACTGCTGCGGTATCTTCTGATGCCAACACCATTGACCAGATTATTGAGGAGATTCTTGGAGCTGAGATTTCTGAACGTGGGGCAAGAATTGACGACAAAAGATCAGAGGCCGCAATGGAAAAACGTAAACAACAAGGATACTTTTAAAGATGGATATATTGAGAATTGCTACAGCCGGGTCTGTAGATGATGGAAAAAGTACATTGATTGGACGATTATTGTTTGAAACCAATTCAATTACAAAAGATAAAATTGAAGCACTTAAAACCGCTTCGCAAAGAAAAGGTCTTGATTTTGTAGATTTATCTCTTCTGACAGACGGTTTGATTGCAGAACGTGAGCAGGGTATTACCATTGATGTTGCCCACATCTATTTCAACACGCCGAACCGCAAATATATCATTGCCGATACTCCGGGTCACTTCGAATATACCAGAAACATGGTTACCGGAGCTTCCAACGCTTCTGTTTCTATTATCCTGATCGATGCCAGACATGGTGTGAGTGAGCAGACCAAAAGACACTTTTATATTTCTTCTTTGCTGAGAATCAAAAATGTGATTGTGGCTGTCAACAAAATGGACCTGGCCAATTATGAAGAAAGCCGTTTTGAAGAAATCAGAAAGGACTTTTTCGAACTGGAAGAGAAAGTGAGATTTGAAGGACAGGAAGTAAACTTTATACCGATTTCTTCGCTTTATGGTGAAAATATCGTTACAAAGTCAGAAAAAATGGACTGGTATAAAGGAGAACCTTTGCTGACTTTGCTTGAAACGGTTAAAATCGAGGCCCTTGACGGACAGTCGCATGCCTTCAGATTCCCGGTGCAGTTTGTAATCCGTCCTAAAACGGATGAGTTCCACGACTTCAGAGGTTATGCCGGAAAAGTATCTTCAGGATTTATCAAACCCGGTGATCTGATTGAGGCTTTGCCAAGCAAACAGATCAGCAAGATCAAGAGTATTCTTAAAGCAGAAACTTCCCTTGAAATTGCCAACCCTGGTGAATCTGTAGTTCTGACGCTTGAAGATGATATTGATATCAGCCGCGGTGACATGATCGTGAAAGTAGGTGAAGGTCCTGAAATCGTCAAGTCGTTTTCTGCACAGGTTTGCTGGATGGACAGCAATCCGTTAGTGGCCGGAAAGAACTATCTTATTCAGCATGGCACCAACAGGCAGAAGACTAAGGTATCGGGCATCGGTGCGGTTATGAACGTTGAGATCATGGAAGAGAGCAGTGACAGCCAGGATTTGAAATTGAACCAGATCGGAATAGTTGATTTCCGTTTCGCAGGATTTGTGTATCCTGATAAATATGAAGTAAACCCTGCCAACGGGGCGTTCATCATCATTGATGAATTTTCGAACAACACTGTAGGCGTCGGATTCGTCATCTGAGAAAAAAATATATTTAAAAAGGCGGTTGGGAAATTCTCAACCGCCTTTTTTATTGACCCCGATCTTAGCTCTAACGGGCTGAATTCCAAGCCTCTGAGAATTCGATATTTTTAACCCGTCCTGACATTGGTGCAGAATATTCAATTCTCAGGCGAAATAGAAATTCTTATATTTTTTACCTGAAAAATGATAAAACATTCGTAAAATCCTTAAATGGGTTTAAAATGGCGTAAATGTGGCATCTTCAATCATTTTATGAGAATGCTCCTTGCCCAAATATTTGTCGATCAGGTAATGAGCCAGGTAAATGACCGGAGTCATCAGAATGGCTACGAAAAATTTGTAAATGTAGTTGACAGTGCCCACCGCAAACACCTGATCAAGTTTCCAGTTGCCGAATACAAAGAAGGCAATGAAGATCACGACAAAGCTATCGATCATCTGGGAGACCAGGGTCGAGCCAGTTGCCCTTAACCAGATGTATTTATTTTTGGTGATGTTTCTCAACCTGTGAAAAATGTACGCGTCCAGTACCTGCCCGATCAGGAAGGCAGTTAAACTACCGGTGATGATGCCGAGCCCTTGTCTGAAAATCATTTTGAAAGCTTCGTTGATGTCCAGTGCTTTTCCGTTGGAGTCTACACTGTTGACATCCAGCCAGAACGCCGCCGGCACAAGAGACGTAGCGACGTAAATCAGGATAAAGCTGTAAGCGATGAGAGCTGCAGTGAGGTATGAAATTCTTTTGACCCCCTTGGTGCCGAAGTACTCATTGATGATATCAGAAGTAACAAAAACGACCGGCCAGTTAAGTACACCTGCCGTCATGTTAAAATCGAGCATGTACCCGAAAATATTCAGCTGGGCCGGTTTGAATCCGAATGTCGCTTCAGCTGAAAAAATTTTTGCCCCGATGATTTCGGCAATGATGGCACTGGTCAGGAAAATTCCGCAAAGGATTAGGTAAAGGGTTTGTTTTTTAGTCAGGCTCATATGTTTAGATTATTTTTCCATCCTCTAATTTAATAGTTCTGTCTGACATTCCCGCCAGATCAGGGTTGTGAGTTACAATCACAAAAGAACAATTAAACCTGTCACGTAAGTCAAAGAACAAACGGTGAAGTTCATCAGCATTTTTGGAATCCAGGTTGCCGCTGGGCTCATCCGCAAAAACGTACCTGGGTGAATTGATCAGGGCCCTGGCCACAGCCACCCGTTGCTGTTCTCCTCCCGACATTTCAGAAGGCAGGTGGGTAGCCCTCTCAGAGAGGTTGAGCAGGTCTAACAACTCCAGGGCTTTCTCTTCTGTTTTCTTTTTATCGGCCTTCCCTACCCAGGCCGGAAGGCATACGTTTTCGAGGGCCGTGAGCTCTGCCATGAGGTTGTGAAACTGGAAAATAAAGCCTATTTTCTCATTTCTGACGCCTGAAAGAAGCTTGTCGCTCAATTGGCTCAACTCTATTTTATCCAAATAAATTTTTCCGGAATCGGCCTTGTCAAGGGTCCCCAATATGTGCAGAAGGGTACTTTTGCCGGCACCCGATGCACCGACAATAGAAACAATCTCTGAAGCCTCTATTTTCAGGTTAATATTCTTTAAAACTTCCAGATGACCATATTTTTTTGAAATATTGACTGCTTCTAACATTTTTTATTGGTTTTAATGAACACTAAAACTTAGTTTTTTAAGATTATCTTATGAAACGGCGGAATAATTTGCTAATTTGGCAAAAAATTAGAAAAGTTCAATTTTTATTCTCAATTAAATATGAATATTCACGAATACCAAGGAAAAGAAATTTTAGCTAAGTATGGAGTAAGGATTCAGAGAGGCGTCGTTGCTGAGACTGTTGAACAAGCCATAGAAGGGTATCAGAAAATAGCGGAGTTAACCAACTCAAAGTTTGCAGTTGTTAAGTCCCAGATTCATGCCGGTGGTAGAGGAAAGGGTAAAATTGTCGGTACAGAACAAAGAGGTGTTCAGTTGGCAAAGTCTGCTGATGATGTTAAAACCATTGCTGAGAACCTTCTTGGTAATGTTTTGGTGACCATACAAACCGGACCTGAAGGAAAGCTTGTGAACAAGCTTCTTATCGCCGAAGATGCTTACTATCCTGGTGAGAGTGATCCGAAAGAGTTTTATGTTTCTATTTTGTTAGACAGGGCCAAAGCCTGTAACGTGATCATGGCCTCTACCGAAGGTGGTATGGACATCGAAGAAGTAGCTGAGCATACTCCGGAGAAAATATTTAAAGAATGGATTGATCCGAGAGTGGGTATCCAGCCTTTTCAGGCACGTAAAGTAGCCAACAAACTGGGTCTTAAAGGAACTGCCAACAAAGAAATGGTAAGCTTCATCACTGCCCTTTACAAAGCATACGAAGAATCAGATTCTGCTATGTTCGAAATCAACCCGGTTTTGAAAACTTCAGATGACAAGATCCTTGCTGTTGATGCCAAAGTGAACCTGGATGACAACGCTTTGTTCAGACACAAAGACCTGGCTGTCCTTCGTGATAAGGCAGAAGAAGATCCGATGGAAGTAGAAGCCTCTGAAAATGACCTTAACTATGTGAAACTTGACGGAAACGTTGGTTGTATGGTAAACGGTGCAGGTCTGGCAATGGCGACTATGGACATCATCAAACTTTACGGTGGTGAGCCTGCCAACTTCCTTGACGTGGGTGGTGGAGCTAACGCTAAAACTGTTGAAGCCGGTTTCAGACTGATCCTTAAAGACCCGAATGTTAAAGCTATTTTCGTGAACATCTTTGGTGGAATCGTTCGTTGTGACAGGGTGGCTACCGGTATCGTGGAAGCCTACAAAACCATCGGCGAAATTCCTGTTCCGATTGTCGTGAGACTTCAGGGAACGAACGCTGAAGAAGGAGCTAAAATCATCAACGAATCAGGTTTGAAAGTATTTTCTGCCGTATTGTTGAAAGACGCAGCTGAGCTTGTTCAGAAGGTAATTTCTTAAAAAGTTAAGTATTATTACAAATAATGAAAACCGTGAGGCATGCCTTACGGTTTTTTGTTTAAAAGAACTTTCGCTGCCACTCATCCCATAAAACATGACTTTCACCACTTTTTCAAATATCTTTACTTTCAGAAGGTTAATATTGTACAGGTTAGAAAACTGACCGGCTGTGAAAAAGTAAAAGCTCAATGGAAAATCTGAAAACAGGCCAGTTCTTCGGCCAGACCAACGAAATTATTCACCTGGATGGATTAACACTGACAGACACGGAGTATACCCACAGCAAGGTGGACTGGCACTATCATGAAAATGCCTATTTCACTTTTATCCTGGAAGGGAGTGTCATAGAAGGCAACAGAAAAGAAACCTATCATTGCGATGCCGGCAGTTTATTGTTTCACAACTGGCAGGATGCCCACTACAATATAAAACCGGATGGTTTTACCAGGGGCTTCCACATTGAGCTGGATCAGAACTGGTATCGTTCCTTTGATTTCAATGCTGATGCGGTACAGGGAAGTGTAAAGCTGGTACATCCGCAGGTGAAGATCCTGATGTACAATATATTCAGGGAAACAAAACTCAACGATACTTCAAAACAGCTGGCTATCAATACTTTATTGATTGATATATTCAGCAGGATAGTCAATACACCATCCGCGTCACACAGGAATCCGCCGGGCTGGGTAAATAAACTGAAAGAAACATTGCATGACTCCCCTACCGAAGAATGGAGCCTGCATGCCCTGGCACTTTATCTTGATATTCATCCGGTACATCTCTCGAGGGATTTTACAAAATATTTTAATTGTAACCTGGGTGAATACCTCAGGAACATTAAGATCCAAAGGTCCCTGGCCATGTTATCTGATAAAGAATTATCGCTGACGGATATCGCACTGGAATGTGGTTTTTCAGACCAGAGTCATTTTATACGTTGCTTCAAGGCATCCAATCATATCAATCCCTCACATTACCGGAAACTTTTATTAAAATAAAACAGAAGTGTTAAACCTGTTCTATTTTCGTGGATTGCGGGAGGGTAGCTTTGTGAAAGATTAAAACAATATTCAAATGAAAAACTTCTTATCAATGCTGCTGGTGCTACTCTGTGTTTTACCTGTCGCAGCTCAGTCAACAGATTTTGTCAAAGACAATGGGATCAGTTCTCCCCTGCACCGGGCCAACCTGGGCAAAATCGCTTTTACATCCAAAGCCATTACCCTGGAAAATCTGAAAGAATCGGATTTTATCACCCAATCTGATCTGACAAATAAGTCCAGCCTCTTTATATCGGTATTTATGGAGAAGTCTCTGACCAATTATATGCATCCGCTCGCTCCGGAGCTATCAAGGGAAGAGCTTTATAAAGCAGGAAATTTTCAATTCTCATTTTTTGTGGACAATCAACTGATCTACAAGGAAAATATAAATTACGGTGCAGGTCTGCCTGATCATAAAGACCATCAAACGGTACTGATAAGGCCATTTCTGAGCTATCCTAACCGCGTTGGCTGGTGGAGCGAGTACATGTGGGAAAGGTTTAAAAACAACGGCGGAAATAAAGCCCTGACAGAAGGAAAACATATTTTTAGGCTGGAGATCCGGCCTTATGTGAACCTGATGGAGGTAAAAACAGGAGACTTAATTGCGTCTGGTGAAATTGAATTGAATGTCAGATTTCCGAAAGTTGATATTTCTAAAGTCCGGTTAAATGAGGTAAAGCCTTATCCGGGGTTTGAAGTTTCCAAAGAGCATTATGATACTGATAAGATCAAACTACTGAAAGGAAATGTGGACGAAGCTGTTTTCAGGAGCATTACGAGTGTGGTGGTCATAAAAAACGGTAAGCTGCTGATAGAAGAATATTTTAACGGGGCTGACAGAAACAGTCGTCACGATCCCCGTTCTGTAGGCAAATCGTTTGCTTCGACAATGGCCGGAATCGCGATTCATGAAAAATATCTTAAAAATGAGGATGTACCGCTTAAAGCTGTTTATGACCTGAAAAAGTATCAGAATTATTCTGTTTTGAAAGACAATACGACGGTAAAGGACTTGCTGACAATGAGCTCCGTTTTTGATGGGAACGATGACCAAAGCGACTCTCCGGGTAATGAAGAAAACATGTATCCGACAGCCGATTGGGTAAAGTTCACACTGGATCTGCCAGCAGACTCAGCCCTTGCGAAAAAACCCTGGCATTATTTTACAGCCGGAGTCGTGCTTCTTGGCGATATCATTCATAAGAAAGTACCGGGCGGTCTCGAAAAATATGCTGATGAGAAGCTTTTCAAGCCTTTGGGAATCACCCAATATCAGTGGCAGTACACTCCTCAGCATGTGGCCAACACAGCCGGAGGAATACAAATGAACTCGCTTGATTTTGCCAAATACGGACAATTATATAAGAACAGAGGGGTTTGGAACAATAAGCGGCTCATCCCTCCGACATGGGTGGACAAGACTTTTACAAAGCATAAATCTATTCC
The DNA here is from genome assembly GCF_009905725.1 of Emticicia sp. CRIBPO. Lineage (GTDB taxonomy): Bacteria > Bacteroidota > Bacteroidia > Cytophagales > Spirosomataceae > Leadbetterella. The sequence continues at coordinate 61,868 of NZ_JAAAKV010000001.1, forward strand.
GGGAAGAAATAATGAATTTTACGGATATTTATTCTGGAACAAAAAATACCTGGTCAACAATAAAGAATATGAGACTTTTTATTGTGCCGGTAACGGAGGCAACAAAATATTCGTCTTCAAAGATCAGCCGCTGGTGATTGTGGTGACCGCCACAGCCTACGGGGCACCTTATGGACACCCCCAGGTAGACAAGATGATGCAGGACTATATTTTGCCGGCTGTCATTGACAAATAAGCAGAAAAGCCGCTTTCAGGATATTGAAAGCGGCTTTTTTTACTTTATTGATAACGGTTTACTTAGCGGAAACCACCTCTACTTCAAACAGCAGCGGGGCGTACGGAGGAATATCTTTTCCTGATCCGGCATAACCGTAACCGATGGAAGAGGGGAAAATCAGGGTAGCCTTCTCTCCCACTTTCATTTTGGCCACACCCTCGTCAAAGCCCTTGATGACTCTTCCGGCTCCTAAAACGAAATTAAAATTGCCGCTATCGAATTTCTTTCCTGACAAAAGTTTCCCTGTGTAGTTAAGATTAATGGTTTGCCCGGTTTTAACTGCCAGTCCGGTTGATTCCTTGGTTCTGATAAATCTCAGCCCGCTGGAAGTCTTTTCTGTCACAACAATATTATTGGCTGAAATATAATTTTCGATTTGCTCTTCTTCTGGAAGGGACGAGACTTCGTCTTTCTGGCACGAAAAAATAGATAGTAAAATAAATGTAAAACCTAAAGTGAGTCTTTTCATGAATAATTTCTTTTTAGTAAGATAATTGAGAGATCAAAATTAAATCTTAATTTCGGTTATTAAGTCAAACCAGGAGTACAAATATAAATCTTATGTCAAAAAACTCACTTGAAGTATGGCTTCGCGGACCACTTGAAGGCATACCCCCCTTGCTGCAACCTGCCGCCCATGCTTTGCTTCAGGCCCAGGAAGAACTGAATCTGCTGTTGGTTGATTTTGACGAAACCTATCTTTGGGAAAGACCTTCAGGATTGGCCTCGGTTGCTTTTCATCTGCAACATTTATCCGGAGTACTGGACAGACTTTTTACCTATGCCGACGGCCATTTACTGAATCCTGAACAACTGGCCGATCTGGCGAAAGAAAATGAGGCGTTTATTGAATGTATGAATGCTGAACATCTGCTTTCCAGGTTCAATAAACAGATAGAGAAATCAATGGAGTACCTGAAAAATGTGGATCAGGATACCCTGACGGAGGTCAGAGGTGTAGGAAGAAACCAGATACCATCTACCAAATTGGGATTGCTGTTCCACGCGGCCGAACATACCATGCGGCATTTAGGGCAGCTGCTGGTAACAATAAGGGTCCTGAATCCGGGCATTAAGCAATAATCTTCTGTATCCGGCTCCAGGTTTTGCGGGTAAATGACGGGCAAATGACGTTAAAATGAGAGGATGCATCTGTTAAATTGCACCATGAAAAATCAACATATGTCGCTTTACCTGGCCTCTTTTTTTCTTCTTTTTCTGGGAATTGAAACCCCTGGTTTTGCTTCAAAAAACAATCCTGATTCACTGGAAATAAAGATTGATGCCATTCTCAAAAACTTTATTGGAAAAGACCGCCCCGGTGCTACAATCGGCATCATAGACCACGGCAGGCTGGTATATCAGAAGGGTTACGGGATGGCAGACCTCGAAAAGAAAATACCGAATCACCCTGATGTGATGTATAAAATTGCCTCGGTCAGTAAACAGTTTACCGCTACTGCCGTTTCACAATTGATCAGACAAAATAAGCTTTCTCTGCATGATGATATCCGTACCTATATTCCGGAGTTTCCGGATTATGGCAAGCGTATTTCTGTCAGCCATCTGCTGTATCATACCAGCGGAATCCGTGATTATATGGTCCTGATGTGGCTGACAGGCAAGAGTTTTGAAGAACCGTTTTTAAACCGGGACGCACTTGAGATCATTAACAGGCAAGGCTCTCTGAACTTTACACCCGGTCAACGCTGCGTTTACAGCAATTCCAACTACATTTTACTGGCAGAAATCATCAAAAGGATCACCGGAAGATCTTTAAGCGACTATGCTGACGAAAACATCTTTAAAGGACTGAAAATGAAGCAATCTGGGTTTGAAAGCTACAAAATTCCCGGCAATCACACGCTGGCAATAAGTTATAAAAAGAATGAAAACAAGTACAGGTCATACCGGAATGGCAATCACGCCACCGGCGACGGCGGAATGTCGACAACGCTGAATGACCTGATCAAATGGGATCAGGAATTTTACGACAGCACTTCCGTTAACCAGGATATCCTGAAAAGAGGGGCATTAGAAAGCGGCAACATTTTAAGTTACGGAAGAGGCATAATGTTCAATACTTACAGGACACAGTCCGTGCAAACACATCCCGGGGCTTTTTTAGGTTACAGATCTGAGATACTCCGCTTCCCGAAACTACAGATCTCTGTCATTCTGTTAGGCAATTCTGACGAAATTAATCCGGAAGAGATTACCAGGAAAATTGCTGATATTTACGTTTTTAAGGATAAAATGGACCTCTCAAATGACGAAAATCCACCAAGTACTCTTCCTGTTTCATATAAGGCCTTCACAGGAAAATATGAGGTCGCTCTAAATCTTTTCATTGATATCCGGGAAGAAAATAACCAGATGATTGGCCAGGTAGGCGGACAAGCTGCACAAACACTATATCATGAAGCCGGAAATACTTTTAAAATCGGCAATACAAACGACAAAGCTGTTTTCAAGACCGATTCTTCAGGAAAAGTATTCCAGCTGAATATCGTTCAGGGCCAGGGAACTACCAAAGCAGTAAAACTCGGGTTTGCTTCAGGAGAGGTGCTCGGTCAGTTTGCAGGAACGTATTACAGTGACGAACAAAAAGCCTCGTATGTGTTTGATATTCAGGACGGAGCCTTGTGGTTTAAAACAGGTACAAACCCCGGAGTGAAAGCAGAGATCATTATTAAATACGATGTTTGTTATTTCAGTTATCAGAACCTGGAGCGGGCCACCATTAAATTCAGCAGGGGTGACACAGGCAGGATAACCGGTTTTACGCTCAGTTCAGGGAGGGTCTCCGGTTTAAAATTTGAGAAGAAACAGAGATCAATACCATAAAAAGAGGGCTATCATTGAAAAATGACAGCCCTCTCTTCTAAAACACTACTTTATTACTTATTGGCATAAGCACTGTAATATTTCATCGCTTTATCCATGTTTTTCTGAAGACTGGCAATCCTGTCTGCATCTGCAGGGTGAGTAGAAAGCAGCTTAGGCGGCTTAGAAGAATTTTTACCGGCCTCAGCCATTCTCTGCCAGAAAGCTACCGCTTCGTTAGGATTATATCCCGCCATAGCCATAAAGATCAAACCCAGCTGATCGGCTTCAGATTCCTGTTTACGGCTGTTAGGCAAAACACCGCCTACTGTGGTTCCGATACCAAGTACCTGTCCCGCAAGGTTCATCAGTCTTTCATCACCGGTAGCTACTCCCGTAGCAAGGGCTCCGATCTGCGTAAAACCTTGTGCCACCATGGCATTGCTCATCCTTTCGCGTCCGTGCTCTGCAATCGCGTGGGCAATTTCATGACCCATCACCACCGCTACACCATCTTCTCCCTTACAAACGGGTAAGATACCGGTATAGAAACAAACTTTTCCACCAGGCATACACCAGGCGTTAACTTCCTTGCTTTCCACCAGTTTAAATTCCCATTGATATCCGTTAATGATGTGACTGTAGTTGTTCTGGATCAGGTAATCTTCCACCGCTTTTTTGATACGGCCCCCAACCCTGGTAATCATTTCAGCATCCCTGTTTTTATAAGGGACTACCTTTGAAGAGTCCATAAACCCTTTGTACTCAGTAAAGCTCATAGCCATCATTTGCTCTCCCGAAACCATACCGACGAATTGTTTACGGTTGGTTAACGGAACTCGCTGACAGGCAATAATTGTGGTGACCAGTGCGATCGCAGTTAAGAGAATTCTTGTTTGTGTTTTCATTTTATATGGTTTATTAATTTACAAATTAAACGATAATACATCAGATTAATTGAGTCTTTTAAAACCTTTAGACTTATTTTTGCAGAAAAAGTATCACAGTCTTATGAAAATATTAGCCGTCGGGCGTAATTATGCCGAGCATATCAAGGAATTAAGTAATGAGAAACCGGACGAACCGGTTATTTTTTCAAAACCTGAAACAGCATTGCTTAAAAACAATGAACCGTTTTATTACCCTGACTTCTCTACCGACATTCATCATGAAGTGGAAGTAGTGATCAAAATCTCTAAAATGGGTAAAAATATTGAAGAGCAGTTTGCTCATAAATATTATGAGGAAATCGGCCTGGGGATTGACTTCACCGCCAGGGATATCCAGAGCAAACTGAAGAGCAAAGGCCTTCCCTGGGACCTGGCTAAGGGTTTTAACGACTCTGCCCCTGTTTCTGAGTTTGTTTCCAAATCAGATTATGACTTGTCAAATCTTAATTTCTCGCTGGACATCAACGGGGAAAGAAAGCAAACCGGAAATACGTCTTTGATGCTTTTTTCGTTTGACTATCTGATAAGCTTTATTTCCAGGTACTTTACCCTGAAAACCGGCGACCTTATATTTACAGGAACTCCGAGCGGTGTTTCTCCCGTTAAAACAGGTGACCACCTCACCGGTCATTTAGAAAATAAATTAATGTTTGACTTTGAAGTGAAATAGTTGTTGATGGTAAGATTAAAGTTAGTTTTAGTATTATTTTTTGTTATAAAAGGAATCACAGCCTCCGGACAACAAAAAGAACAGAATCCATTTTCCAAAGGATATTTTATCCTGCCCATTGCTCCGGGAGAGATCACCTCTCTGTCAGGTTGTTATGGTGATATAAGAATCAACCATTTTCATGCAGGCCTTGATGTCAGGACAGGCGGCGTGGAAGGTAAAAGTGTTTACGCTGCTGCTGAAGGGTATGTATCCCGCATTAAAGTCATGAAAGGCGGATATGGCAATGCCCTGTACATCACCCATCCGAACGGCTTAACCACCGTTTATGCCCACCTCAAAGAATACGCGGATACAATCGGCGTGTATTTGAGAGCAAAACAATACCAGGCCCGGTCATGGGAACTGGACATTGAACTCAAACCGGATGAAATCCCGGTGAAGAAAGGTCAGCTGGTAGCCATTTCCGGCAATACGGGTGGATCTGCAGGCCCGCACCTGCATTTTGAAATCAGGGACAAAGAAGAAAATGCACTGGATCCTGCCATGTTCGGGTTTTATGAAATCAGGGACGTGCTCCCTCCTACCATTGAGCTGATCAGCCTGAAATGTGTCTCCAAAGACGCCAGAATCAACGGAAAATTCGGTATATTTAATTTCTATCCGGTCAGAGGAAAAGGCGGGAAAGTCTCCTTACCGAAAAGGATCGAGGCTGTCGGGGAAATAGCGATGGAAGTACTGACTTTCGACAAAGCCCAGAACACACCCTTCAGACTCGGTGTCAAGCAGATTGACCTGAGTGTGGATGAAGAAAGTGTGTACAGATTCAGGCTTGAAAAAATGTCATTTGAGCATAAAATGGATATGAATGCACACGTCAACTATGATAAACTGATATCCAAAGGGCAGAAAATACATAAATGTTATGTTGAACCTAACGTTTCCAATGATTTCTATATAACCAATGCCACCAAAGGAACCTTCACCATCGAGCCCGGTAAAAACAGGAAGGTGTCACTGAGTGTGAGGGATGTATTCGATAATGTGTCAGAGCTGGATTTCGTGATCAATGGTGCGGCAATTGCTGAAAATACAGTATCAGAAACAGTGATTGCCGGAAAGAAGCCACTGACGGTGAGTACAGAGATTTATGATCATTACCTGATCATCAAGGCTAACGGCACACAAAGAGAAACCAATATGGCCTATCTGAACAATAAAGGCAAGATAACGGCATTACCGCTGGCCTATCAGACTGGTTTGGAAAAAGTATTTATTTATGATTTCAGAGAAGGCCTGATAGAAAGTTTTAAGATTGAAGACCTGAATATGCCGGTTTCGGTTACCCACAGGGTGTCGCCGAAAAACACGAAAGTGAAAGAAGAAAGCTTCTCCGCCGATTTCAGCGGGGCTACTTACGGCGAAGTATTTCTTAACCTGGCGACTTATGGAAACGAACTTTTGCTGGACAGGGACTACATTCCTCTGAAAAAACCGGCAGAAGTGAAATGGAAAACCACCATGCCGCTTAATTTCCCAGAAAAACAGAAAGTGTATATCAAAGGGGCAAAACCTAAATACGTGGGAGGAACCTGGGCCGGCAATGAGATTTCATTTGATGCCAAAGAACTCGGAACTTACCAGATCCTTACCGATTTTGACCCGCCATACATCACAAAGAAAATTGTGACGCCGGATAAACTGGTCTTTGTCGTTTCAGATGGCCTGTCGGGCATCAAAGAAATCAAATGCCTGGTGGATAATGAATGGATACTGATGAACTATGAATATAAAAACGGGTACATTTGGTCAGAAAAGTTGGATAATTCAAAACCTTTTAGTGGTAAAGTGGAGTTATCCATTACAGACAACTGTAACAATGTCCAGATTTTCGAAACCAATCTTAATTAAAAATTAATGACCCCTCAGATAGGAAAACCGGCTCCTTTGTTTGAAGCCCAGAACCAGGATGGCGAGACCATAAAACTCTCGGACTTTCTAGGTAAAAAAGTAGTGCTGTACTTTTATCCGAAAGACAGCACACCCAAATGTACAGACCAGGCCTGTAACCTTCGCGACAACTATGATGCATTGCTTGCCAAAGGCATGGTAGTGATAGGCGTAAGTGCGGACAGTGCCAAATCACATAAAAAATTCATTAAGAAATATGAATTGCCGTTCGACCTGCTGGTTGACGAAGAGCATGAACTTTGTGAAAAATACGGGGTCTGGGTTGAAAAAAGCATGTATGGTAAAAAATTCATGGGTGTTTTCAGAACCACTTTCGTGATTGATGAAAAAGGTATCATTACCGAAATCATCGACAAGATTGATGCGAACGATCATGCCAATCAGATCATGTAAATCGTAAATGACCATATGAAAAGCAGCATCTTCTGATGCTGCTTTTTTTGTTTACACCAAAGAGTTTCTGAAAATCTCTGAAAAAATATGTAATTTGAAAATCTACTATCTTTTAGTCACATGAAAATAAGTTTTGACAGCCAGGACCTGAAACAGAAACCTGATAAGTTAAGCCCTTTCAGGGAGCGGTTGCACGAAATCATTTTTGAAGCAGAAACACCCCAGGGTAAGCTGTTCGACGTCATTTTACTGGTAATGATCCTCCTGAGCATATTGGTGCTGATGCTGGAAACGGTGCCTTCTTACCAGGCCAGGTGGCAGGACGAGTTTAAAGTACTGGACTGGACCTTTACCGTGTTTTTCACGATTGAATACCTGCTCAGGCTGTATTGTGTCTACAGTCCCAAAAGATATGTTATCAGCTTTTTTGGCATTATCGACCTGGTCTCGATCCTGCCCAGTTATCTCAGCATATTTTTCCCTGGCACACAATCGCTGATGATTGTCAGGGGTTTAAGGTTGCTGAGGGTTTTCAGGATATTTAAGCTGGATAATTTCCTTCACCAGGGCAATGTCATCGTAGCAGCTTTAAAATCAAGCCGTACCAAGATTTCCATCTTCATGTTTTTTGTACTTTTACTGGTTAACATCTTCGGTTCGGTCATGTACCTGGTCGAACATGAAGTCAATGAAGGGTTCAACAGCATACCCAGGGGTATTTACTGGTCTATTGTGACCATCACCACGGTAGGTTACGGCGACATCTCTCCTGTTACTCCCCTGGGCCAGATGATTGCTTCTGTGATCATGATCATGGGTTATGCCATTATTGCTGTTCCGACAGGTATTGTGACCTCTGCGGTCATGAATGCCGATAAACCGGAGAAAAGTACATCGGAGGCATGCATCAATTGCGGGAAGGACGGACATGATCATAATGCCGTTTATTGTAAGTTTTGCGGACATCATCTGAACGAAAGGAGATAAATCCGGGTCTTCATCATGCCATACATCGCTTCGAAATATAAAATTATCACCAAAAGCACTGATTATCTTCTCTTTTCTACGGATTGGATTTTTCTAACTCTGCAAAAAATGGTAGTTTTGCAGTAATTTCTAATTAATCATAAACATACATATATTAAATGCAGACCAAAGAACTACAGGACATTGCCTCACAAGTCAGACGAGACATTGTTAGAATGGTGCACGGGTGTAAATCCGGTCATCCGGGAGGATCGCTCGGATGTACAGATTTGTTGGTAGCCCTTTATTTTCAACAAATGAAAGTAAGTAACCGTAAAGGAAAAGGCGGGTATATTTCATTTAAAATGAACGGTGCAGACGAGGATTTATTCTTTTTATCCAATGGACACATTTCTCCTGTTTTTTATTCGGTTCTGGCAAGAAAAGGATATTTTGGTGTTGAAGAATTAGCCACTTTCAGAAAAATCAACTCAAGACTGCAAGGTCACCCGACCACCCACGAGCACCTTCCGGGTATCCGTGTGGCTTCAGGTTCTTTAGGACAAGGCTTGTCGGTAGCTATCGGAGCGGCCCTGGCTAAAAAGCTTGATGGTGATGATAAACTGGTTTATTGCTTAATGGGTGATGGCGAGCAGCAGGAAGGACAGATCTGGGAAGCAGCCCAGTTTGCCCCGCATCATAAAGTGGATAACCTGATCGCTGTGATCGACTTAAACGGTCAGCAGATTGACGGAGCCACCAAGGACGTCATGTCAAACCGTGACCTGAAAGCCAAATACAAAGCTTTCGGATGGAATGTGATGGAAATCGCTAACGGTAATGATATGGATGCTGTGATAGCCGGATTAAGAAAAGCCAAAAGACTGACTGGCAAAGGCCAGCCGGTGATGATCTTAATGAAAACCGAGATGGGTGCCGGAGTAGACTTTATGATGGGTAGCCACAAATGGCACGGTGTAGCTCCGAACGACGAGCAACTGGCTGCAGCCCTGGCTCAGCTTCCTGAAACCCTTGGTGATTATTAATTAACAAAGAAGTCGAAAATCATGAAAAAATATACGTTCACAGAGAAAAAAGATACACGTTCGGGATTTGGTGATGCCATGACCGAACTTGGAGAATCACATCCCAATGTTGTAGCCCTATGTGCCGACCTTGTAGGATCACTGAAAATTGCTCCGTTCATTAAAAACCACCCTGAAAGATTTATCCAGACAGGTATTGCCGAAGCCAACATGATCGGTATAGCCTCAGGTCTGGCGATCGGTGGTAAAATTCCTTATGCTACTACCTTTGCCAATTTCGGCTCGGGCCGTGTTTATGACCAGATCCGTCAGTCGGTAGCTTATTCAGATAAAAACGTGAAGATCGCCGTATCACATGCAGGCTTAACCCTTGGGGAAGACGGTGCCACCCACCAGATCCTTGAAGACCTTGCGATGATGCGTGCCATGCCCAATATGACGGTTATCAATCCATGTGATTATAACCAGACCAAAGCAGCAACCATTGCTATTGCTGATCACGAAGGTCCTGTATACCTGAGATTCGGCAGACCGGTTGTTCCCGTATTTACGCCTGCGGACCAGAAATTTGAAATAGGTAAAGCCTGGATGGTTAACGAAGGAAAAGACGTGAGTATCATTGCTACAGGCCACCTGGTATGGGAAGCCATCAAAGCCGGTGAAATCCTGGAAGAAAAAGGCATTGACGCTGAAATCATCAACATACACACCATCAAACCACTTGATACGGCAGCCATCCTGAAGAGTGTCAAGAAGACAAAATGTGTGGTAACCTGTGAAGAACACCAGGCTAACGGAGGATTGGGAGACGCTGTAGCTCAGACTTTGTCTCAGAACTTTTTAGCTCCTCAGGAGTATATTGCAGTGAAAGATTCATTTGGCGAGTCGGGTGTTCCTGAAGACCTGATGGCAAAATACGGTTTAACAGCTGAGCACATCGTTGAAGCTGTTCTGAAAGTAATTTCAAGAAAATAATAAACTTTTAAGATCCCGGGACTTCTGTTTCCGGGATCTTTTTTTTATCCATGAAAGATGAACAGATCATAGAGCTTCTTTTAAATCCGGAAACACAAAACCGGGCATTTGAGGCTATACTAAAGACATACAAGGAAAAAATTTACTATCACGTCCGCAAAATCGTGATCGATCATGATGATGCCGACGACGTGACCCAGGAGAGTTTCATCAAAATCTGGAAAAACCTCGACAAATTCAGAGGGGACTCGAAACTCTATACCTGGCTTTACAGGATCGCGACCAACGAGGCCCTGACGTTTCTGCAGAAGAAAAGAAAGGAAAATTCAGTGTCTATCGATGATAACGAGCAGTTACTTTCAATTTTCGAAGCTCCCCAGAGCAATGAATACCTCAACGGCGACGAGATTCAGATCAAGTTGCAAAAAGCCTTGCTGCAGCTCACAGACAAACAGAGAGTGGTGTTTAACTTAAAATATTTTGAGGATTTGAAATACGAGGAAATTTCAGAGATCACTGAAACCAGTGTGGGTGGTCTGAAGGCTACTTATCACTTTGCAGTGAAAAGAATTGAAGAATTTCTTAAAACAAATTAAACCTTTTGTGTTTTAAACTGTCAAATTACCAAAGCAGGATTAATTATGAACTTAGAAGACAATAAGACCGGACATCCCTTTAAAACACCCGACAATTACTTTGAAGAGATGGAAAGCCGTATCCTTAGTGAGGTCAGCTTACGTGGAATAGAGGCCCCTTTCAAGGTCAAAGAGGATTTCTTCAGTAAAATGGAAAAAGAAATTCTGGCCAGGACCACGGAAGAAGCCAAGCCGCTAACGGTGACGTATAAAAAGAGCAGTTTCAAGGGTATTTACAGAATGGCAGCAGGCTTCCTGATGTTTTTTGGCCTTGGACTGGGATATTATTACTATTCGTCTGACAACGTAAAAATTGATGACCTCAGTAATGATGAGATGGTGGCTTACCTGGAGTACCAGTCGATCAGTTCAAGTGAAATTGCCGGTTTTTTAGAGCCGGATGCATTTGATAATAAAGATATCCTGCCTGAGGATCTGGAGATACATGAAAGTGACATCTTCCTGGAATCCGATGCAAAAATCGTTAAAAGTATTTAATTTAAACTAAAAATGAAAAAAATAACATTTTTGGCCTTATTATTCTCCACCTTCAGTGTCTTCTCTTTTGCACAGAAAAGAGGTGATCATCCGGGGGGAGAAAGAGTAAAAGCCGTAAAAATTGGAATGATCACCGAACAACTTCAGCTATCCGAATCACAGGCTGAGAAGTTCTGGCCCGTTTACAATGCCTATTCCGATGAACGCATGCTGATCAACCGCCAGATAAGAGAAAAGACAAAACGTGCAGCCAATACCGGCGTTTCTGATGAAGAGGTTTTAAAGCAACAGGATGAGGTTCTGGAATTGAAGTCGAAAGAAATTGAACTGGTAAAACAATACAGGGCGAGTTTTCTGAAAGTAATTACAGCCAAGCAATATGCTGATTTACTGGAAACCGAGAGGAAATTTAACCAGATGTTGATGGAGAAGTTAAAAGAAAGGGGTAAAAATTAATTTTACCCCTTTTTTTATGATTATTTTTTCGGAACCAGTACACCGTTCGCTACAAAAACGATGTCTGTTCTCGGTGTCGTAATTTTACTGATTTCCTCTTCGGTTTTACCGGCTTTTTTCGCTGCAGTCTGCTGATCTTCCACACTGACTACTTTTGTACCCGGCTCACCTTCGAAAACTACTTTTCTGCCTGCAATATCCGTAGGGACAAAAAAACCATAGTCTTTGAATGAAACCCTTACCGTTTTTCCGTCAGCCGTCTTAACTTTCATCCAGCAGCCCGCCATCTGGCAAACCGATTCAACTTCACCTTCCAGTTTAAGATTCTTTTTCTCCAGCGTACCTGATTCTTCTACCAGGACTTTAGCCGGAAGGGCATCTTTATCTGAGATTTTTTCTCCGAATGATTCATATTTCTGGGCCTGGGCCAAAAAACCAAATGCCGCTAAAACTAATGTAAAAAGTGTTTTTTTCATGATAAAGTGTTCATTTTATTACCTTCAGCCAACCTTTACAGGCTTTTCCGTCAGGCAGATTCAATAAATAATAATAGGTGCCCGGCACAGCATTCTTTCCCCAGTTGTTCTCATACTCCTGGGTATTTAGAATAATTCTACCCCAAGCGTCGTAAATTTGCAACTTTATTCCCGGAAATCCAACTACAAAAGAATCATTTTTACCATCATTATTGGGAGTTATCACATTGGGAATCAGACCGTCGTATTTACTGAGGTCTATATTCTTTTGTATCGTAAACTCACAGCCCAGGGCACTGTAGGCTTTCAGGGTAACCTGGTATACTTTGTCTTCCCTTGCCTGGTAATTTCGTACAGATTCCGTATTGAAACGTTCTCCGGAATCCATCAGCCATTCGAACTTTGAGGCGGAGCTTCCGGTCAGGTTATTGAAATTAATGACGGAAGGTTTATTGCAGTCAAATTCATAAGCCACCTCAAAATCGGGTTTGACTGAGCTGTCAATGCTTACAAGCACCTCTTTTTTAGGTTTACAACCATCTTTATAAAAACCCTGAACGGTATAAGTGCTTGTTTTTGAAGGCCTGATCAGGATGCTGTTTTTTACAGAGTCGGCCATTCCGGCAGAAGACCAGACAAATCTATCGGCCAGCCCGCTTGCCGTCAGCAAAACAGAACTGCCGGAACATATCTGTTTGTTTTCAGACACTTTGAAATCGGCCTTGGTATCTTCTACCTTGATGTTCACTTCTCTTTTCACTGTACACTCGGAATTACTGATGGTTACCTCGTAAATAACCGACTGCTGTACATTGGCTGTCGGATTGGCGATATTGGGATCCGACAAGCCGGTAGCCGGAGCCCATTTATAGGTGTCTCCGCCAGTAGCACCCAACTGAACCAATGCCCCGGTACAAATCGTTGTATCCCCTTTGGCAGAGCTGTTAAAAGATTTTACCCGAATAAACCGCGTAGTGGAGTCAGTGGCTTTGCAAATGACGTTATTGAAAGCCTTGAGTTTAATGGCATAATACCCTGAGTCCGAAAAAACATAATTGATATGCTCTGAAGTAGAGATGGCTTTATCATTTATTTTCCACTGGTAGGTAACAGCCCCCACACTTTTATTGTCAAAAGTCACTTTGGCCGGGGCACAAAGCTCAGGCATATTGACCAGTGTTCCGCTGGTCAGGTTAAATTTGGCAAGCAGTGCATCAATATTGAACTTAAAAGCAGCCATATTACAGTTGGAGTTGTTATGATTGCTCTGAACAGCATTTTTCAAAGGGAATTCCACAAAATTACCCGCTTTACAGACACAGGCTGAATGATAAATGATGCCATTCTTATCAAAACGGCAGGTTCCTCCGTCCAGGTGATCGCCACGCTCATCCTCTGCCACAGGTGGGGCATTGGACCCGAAAAAGGTACCATAAAGCAAAGACTTAAAATTCTTTTCAAAAATAGCAATGTAGTAGTTACTTCCGGTCGTGGTGGATTTGAAGGCATCCCTGGTAACCGGCAAGCCAGTCGTGGTGCTGAATTCATTGTATCCGTTACCTACATTCACTTTTCCACCCCACCCGGCCACATAGATATTGCCGCAGTCATTCACCAGGAAAGCAGTGGGAACAATGTCGATCCTGCCGTTACCCCTGCCGGTACCGAAAACAGAAGAAAAAATAGTTTTAGACAACTGATTGTCAAGACAATGTATAAACTGTCCGCTTCGCTGGTTACTGTAAACACCGGAACTGACGGGATAGCTTCCGGTGGTTAATCCAAAAACATAAACGTTGCTTTCCTTGTCAATATCGAGCAATAAGGCAATGTCTGAATTGGGGGTTCCCAGGTAGGTTTTGGATATTATTTTCCCGTCGGCTATTTTGACAACAAATCCCTCCATTTCTCCTCCGAAGTCTTTTTTGTAGGCTGATGCCGTCGGGCCGAAATCTTTACTCTTCGTGCCCCCGCAGACAAATATCTCTCCTTTACTGTTCACCCTTATGCCGTATCCGGCGTCGTAATCATTTCCACCGATATAGGTACTGAATTCAAGGGCCGAGCAGTCTCCGTTTAATCTGAAGGTCACAGCATCGTAAAAAGAATGGATTGGTCCGCTTGAATTGACCAGGGGGAAATTTTCGGAGCTGGTGACCGAAGCCACATAAATCTTGTCGTCTTTGTCTACATACACCTCACCCCGGAATTCGTCTCCATAGTTCCTGATAGACAATACCCTGTGGTCATTTAAGCCGTCGTTTCCCGAACCACCGACATAGGTGCTTCCCAGTATCTTTTTACCATCCTCGCTGATGAGTGTCACAAAAATATCAGATCCTGCGAGGTAACTGATTCCTGTAGTATTCTGGGGTTCGCTGACCGTTACCCCTCCGTTGTATGTTTTATCGTAGCCATTTGATGACGTCGGGAAATTGATGGAAGAGGTGGTCCCAAAAACCACAAGCTGGTCTTTTGAATTGACGATCAGGCTGTGAGGCACTTCCGACTCCTGCCCTCCCAGAAATGTCGAATAGAGTATTTTACTACCGTCGTCTGAATATTTTATAATGACAATGTCTGTTCTTGACAACAGCCCTCCCCCTCCTGAGGCCCCGCCCAGTTTTTCCTGTAGTGAACCCGCAGTAACAGGGAAATTCGGCCCGAAAACAGTGCCTGCAGCGTACAAATTACCTTTGGAGTCATAAGTGGCCGTATGAGACCAGTTGTCGGAAGCAGAGCCAGAATACGTGGAAAAAACCAGCTCAGGATCAATGATGAGTTCTTTTGATTTATCATATTCTCCCAATTCAAAATAAACAGCCCCGTCGCTCATTTTGAACCGCGACCTGACCTGTCTTTTCTGATCCCCGGATTTCTGATAAGTAAAAGGTTCGAATTCCTTAAAATGGCCGAAGGCCGTTTTGAGGTGTAATTCTCTATTCAGCACTTCAACCGACGAAGCTCCCTGGTAATTCAACCTTATTTTCCCGGGATCACCATTAGCTTTGACGATGTATTCATACTTAAGGGCCTGATCAAGACTGTAAATCCTGAAATCTATGTTTTCGAAAACATTTCTGATGTAAATTTCCTTGTAGGCTTTCACACCCGCTCTCCATCTTGAGGCATCATTACCAAGAAAGTAGTTAAAGGTCTGTTCTTCGGGTGAAGACGCAATGACATTGGAAGCACTTAAAGAGGCATTGAAAGAAAAAGCTATTTTCTGGGAATTGATGAGGGAGGACGTGGTTCTGAGTTGATCGGCTTTATCTTGTTTGTTTTTGTTTCTGAGATGGTCAAGTTGCCTGGTGTCATAAAGCAGGTATTCAAGGCCTTTCGGAGTAATGCAAAGGTAGCCTCCGGGGATATCTGCTTTGTAGAGAATACTGTCTTCCCACTGCCCTTCATTCCTTACAAACAAATATTTGTCGAGAGGATGAGAAGCGAAAAGTTTCGGCAAAAAAAGTAAGCTAAAAACCAGAATATTTATAAATATTTTTCGACTCATAAATAATTGACCAGTATTCGATGTAAAACAAATTTAATCGAAATAATCAAAATTATGGTTTAAAATCTAAAACATTTAGGGTTTCTACGCAAAATTGGTATTCCTTGGGTTCGTTGGAAGAAACAATGATGATACGGTCTGCTGAAAATTGCTCAATCAGGCCGAGATACCAGTCAAAACCGGTGTGATCAAGGTTGGAAGTGGGTTCATCGAGATAGAGGATCTCAGAATCAGAATAAAAGGCTAAACCCAATTTTAGCCTTTGTTTCATTCCGGATGAAAAGTTTTTAAGTTGCTTGGAGGTGTGTTTTTGTAGTAGTATAGATTCAAGAAACTCTTCTGTTGTTATCTTTTTTCTGAAAGGCTTGAACCTGACGTGAAACTCAACGGCTTCTTTCAGAGAAAATTCTTCTATCAGTTCCATATAAGGAGAGGCGATAGAAAACCTCTTATACCATGTTTCTTCCTCAAGCGGTACATTATTTTCAAAATACTGTACCTGGCCTTCGTTGACCGGAATAATTCCCCCGATGGCCTGGATGAAAGTAGATTTGCCTGAGCCGTTAGGCCCGACGACAGCATAAGACCGATTTGATTGAAAGGAAAAACTCAAATTCCTGAAAATCCATTCGTTTTTAAACTTCTTGCCAATATTTTCAAGCTTTACCTCAAACAAGATCAGTCTTCGAATTTTGAATTTCCGGTTTTGATAATACCTCTTTCTGAATTGCGGATAAAATTGATGATCTCATCTCTTTCTGCCGTAGCCGACATTTCCAGTTCAATTTTAGCGATAGCAGCTGAATTATTCAACCCTCTCAGGTAAATAGCCCTGTAGATTTCCTGAATCTCTTCAATTTTTTCATTGGTAAAGCCTCTCCTTCTCAAACCGATAGAATTGACACCACCATAAGAGATTGGTTCTCTGGCGGCTTTTACAAATGGGGGAACGTCTTTTCTCACCAATGATCCTCCGGCAATCATCGCATGATTTCCGATTTTTACAAACTGGTGCACCGCACTTGTTCCGCCGATAAATACATGGTCACCAATGGTGATGTGTCCTGCCAGCTGAACTGTATTGGCCAGAATAACGTGGTCACCGATGATACAGTCGTGGGCAATGTGCACGTAGGCCATCACCAGGCAATTAGCCCCTACCACCGTTTTGTCTTTGTCGACAGTTCCGCGGTTGATGGTCACACATTCCCTGATGGTAGTGTTATCACCGATTTCCGTGATGGAATATTCACCTTTGAATTTTAAATCCTGAGGAACGGCAGAGATTACTGCACCAGGAAAAATCCTGCAGTTTTTCCCTATTCTTGCCCCTTCAAATATGGTTACGTTGGGCCCGATCCAGGTACCCTCTCCTATTTCAACGTCTTTACTTATTACTGAAAACGGCTCAATTACTACGTTCTGAGCTATTTTTGCCTCTGGATGAATATACGCCAAAGGTTGATTCATATGATGTATTGATTTTAGTTATTAATAGCTTTTTTTACTAGTCTTGCTGTCATATCTACCGAACAAACAAGGCTTTTACCTACCCAGGCCTCACCGTGCATTTTAGCAACACCCAGTCTTATAGGGGCTAAAAGTACACATCTGATCACTATGGTATCTCCCGGTATTACATTTTTATAGAACCTGCAATTGTCAATTCCCACCAGGTATGGCCAGTATTTCTCAGGCTCTCCTGTCGATGTCAGTACCAGTACACCGCCGGTCTGAGCAATGGCTTCCACCTGAAGAACACCGGGCATCACAGGATTGTTCGGAAAGTGTCCTGTAAAATGCGGTTCATTCATGGTTACATTCTTGATGCCTACCACGGTTGTACCATCCAGTGAAACAACTTTGTCAATGAGCTGGAACGGGTATCTGTGGGGTAACAGACACGAAATTTCATTTATATTCAGTACAGGTTCTGCTTCCGGATCGAAATAAGGGGCAGAATTGCTGATCTCCTTGATTTTCTTCTTTATTTTTTTAGCCAGCTCCACATTTGACTTGTGACCCGGACGGGCAGCCAGAATATGGGCTTTTAAAGGGCGTCCTACCAAAGCTAAATCACCTACCAGGTCAAGCAGCTTATGTCTTGCAGGTTCGTTATTGAATTTAAGCGGCTCGTCATTTACGATGCCTGACTGACCGATCTTCAATGAAGGTTTATTGAGCAATTTAGCCAGTTCGCTGACCTTTTCATCTGTCATTTCTTCTTCAGAAATAACGATGGCGTTGCTGGTGTCTCCACCTTTGATCAGGCCTGCTTTGTAAAGAGCCTCAAGTTCATGAACAAAAACAAAAGTCCTGCAAGGGGCTATATGCTCTTTAAATAACGTTAATTCATGCAATTGTGCGTGCTGGCTGTGCAAAACTTTTGAATTATAATCGACCATCACCGTCAGACGGTAGTCGTCCAAAGGCAGAGCTGCCAGCTCAATATTGTTGTCCTCGTCTTTGTAATGAATGGCCTCAGGTATTTCGAAATAGTTTCTGAGTGCATTTTGCTCCACAATCCCGGCTTTTTCCAGCAGCTCTACAAAAAGCAAAGCACTGCCGTCGAGAATCGGAATTTCTGGACCATCGATTTCAATCAGTACGTTGTCTACCTGGATACCGACAATGGCTGCCAGGATATGCTCGGTAGTGTGTACCCTGACGCCGTCTTTTGAAAGGACAGTACCTCTGGAAGTATCTACGACGTAATCAACATCAGCAGGAATAATAGGTTTACCTTCAATATCCACCCTTTGAAAGACAATACCATGGTTTATCGGGGCAGGAACGATGCTTAACGTTACAAACTCTCCTGTATGTAACCCAACACCTGAAACCGAGACTTTCTCTTTTATGCTGTGTTGCTTTAAATTCATTAGATTTCTTTTTAGTTCTTACTTAATTTAATTTTGGGATGCCTGGTTGTTTTTCATGAAGTCATGAAGTCTCCGGATACTGACTATTGACTTGAGATAATCCTGGATCGGCAGAACCGGCGAACCTGAAAACGACTGATTAGGTTCGTTGATATTTTTTCCTATTCCTGACTGTGCACCAATTTTAGTGCCATCCGCTATTTTTATGTGACCTACGATGCCAACCTGTCCTGCGATAACACAATTTTTTCCGATCTTGGTAGATCCTGCCACGCCGGTCTGAGCAGCGATCACGGTATTTTCACCGATTTCCACATTGTGGGCAATCTGTATCAGGTTGTCAAGTTTTACACCTCTTTTGATCAGTGTAGAGCCCATAGTGGCCCTGTCGATGGTGGTATTGGAACCGATACTTACATTAGATTCGAGTACGACATTTCCGATCTGAGGAATATCCTGGTAGGTGCCGTCATCTTTAGGGGCAAAACCAAAACCGTCGGATCCGATCACACAGCCGCTGTGCAAAACACAGTGGTCGCCTACCACACAATTGTCCAAAACTTTTACACCCGAATTGATGATGGTATTTTTACCGATCTTAACGTTCTTGCCGATGAAGACCTGAGGCATAATGACCGTATTTTCTCCTATAGACGCATATTCAGAAATATAGCTGAAGGCCCCGACAAATATATCTTTTCCTATCTCAGCTGTTTTGGCGATGAAACTGGGTTCTTCAATACCGCTTTTTCTGACCTGGATAATTTTCTGATATTCCGTCATCAGGCTGGAAATAGCCAGATAAGGGTTTTCAACAAGAATAAGGCTGGCCGACACCTGGCCTTTAGGAACAAAATCTTTGGCTATGATGACCGCAGTAGCCTGCGTTTCATAAAGAAACTGTTCATACTTGGGATTGGAAAGAAAGGTTATGCCCCCGCTTTCGCCTTCTTCAATTTTATTGAATTTATAAATATTTAAAGAATCATCCCCAAGGACTTCCCCGTTGACAAGATTTGCTATTTGACGGATAGTGAACTGCATATTTTTTTAAAAAGCATGTAAATTGTAGCGTAGAATATTCCTACAAATATACATCATTGGCATAACAAAGGTAATTTTTTTTAACAATATTACTTAAAGCTTTTATAGTTGGGAGGTCAGAAGCTTCTGAAACGTCAATAATCTGCCTGTTTTTTGTCAGAATATTGATATTTGAGTTTTTCGGAAAATACCCGCTGTTGCTGATCGATCCCTCATAAAAATAGTACTTCATTTCGTCTTCAGGAATGTTATTCAGCCGCAGTTTCTCTTTATAACCAATAGTATCATTTTCAGATTGATAGTCCATTCCTATGTTGATTTTAAATAGCCGGCGGCGGATCAGGTTTTTTGACAATTGTGAGAGAATATGATCCTCGCTGAACTGCCATTTTTTGATCGCGTACCAAATATCTATGTCGTCAAGTAATACGAAACTTTTCAGATATTTATTATCAGAAACGAAATCTTCAAGGCTTACTTTGTTGATAATAAAGGTTTCCAGGCATCCGGGGATTTCAACCGGAAGGTTTTCCTGCTGCAGAAACCTTACCCTTTCAAATATCCTGATCAGCATCGATTCTGCACAGATGGCCGTCTTGTGCAGGTAAACCTGCCAATACATAAGTCTTCTTGCGTTAAGAAAGTTCTCCACACTGAGCAATCCCTTCTCTTCGACCACCAGTTGATTGTCTACGACATGCAACATTTTGATGATCCTGTCTACACCCACCTTACCTTCAGCCACCCCTGTAAAGAAGCTGTCCCTGTTAAGGTAATCCATCCTGTCCATGTCCAGCTGAGAAGAAATCAGCTGATGAAAGAAAGGACGTTCGTAAGTTCCGTTGAACATTTTAATAGCCAAACCCAGCCGGCCGTCAAATTGTTTATCAAGTTCCTCCATTAACAGCTCAGAAATCTTCTCGTGGTTGATCTGATCCAGGATCACATATTCAAGAACATGCGAAAACGGTCCGTGGCCGATGTCGTGCAGAAGTACGGCAATCTGTACGGCTTCTTTTTCAATATCCATCACCATCAGCCCTTTGGATTGCAGGGTCGTAATAGCCTGGCCCATGAGGTGCATGGCACCCAAAGCATGTTGAAAACGGGTATGAATAGCTCCCGGATAAACCAGTTCGGCCATCCCGAGTTGTTTGATTCGTCTTAAACGCTGAAAATAAGGATGTTCAATGAGTTCGTAGATAAGATCAGAAGGTATGGTAACAAAACCATAGACCGGGTCATTGAATATTTTTCGCTTGTTAGTCAAAATATGATAACAATAAAGAGGAATAAAGAAAAAAAGGAGGCAAAAACCTCCTTTTTGTGGGCCCACCTGGGATCGAACCAGGCACCTACTGATTATGAGTCAGTTGCTCTAACCGAATGAGCTATAGGCCCTGCTTTAAAAAGCGATGCAAAGGTAGCTCTAAATCATGATTTTCCAAAATTCTGATTAAGAAATTGTTATTTCTAATTGCTAAAGATTGATATTTAGAACTTTATAAACTGCTTTTTTTAAGTGTTCAGTGTCATTATTGCATAAAGTACTATAGCCGGGGCGTTTCTGTCAGGGCACACCTTTATTCACAAGCCGTTTCTTCTACTTTATTCCGAAA
Source organism: Emticicia sp. CRIBPO (assembly GCF_009905725.1). Lineage (GTDB taxonomy): Bacteria > Bacteroidota > Bacteroidia > Cytophagales > Spirosomataceae > Leadbetterella. The sequence continues at coordinate 83,063 of NZ_JAAAKV010000001.1, forward strand.
AAAATCTGTCAATTGAATTATTCTTCCTAATTTAGTTGTTATCAAAAAAACTATATACTATATGGATTTTATAGATTTAATAAGACAACCATGGCCCTGGTATATAGCCGGACCGATCATCGGCTTGACCGTGCCTGCATTATTGATTTTAGGGAATAAGTCGTTCGGGATTTCTTCCTCCCTCCGGCATATGTGTGCGGCCATTATACCTTCCAATATTCCTTTCTTTAAATACGACTGGAAAAAAGAGTCATGGAACCTGGTTTTTGTGTTGGGCATCGCGATCGGTGGTTTTCTGGGTGCTCAGTTTTTATCTGACCCCAATGAAATTGTGATCGCCGAGTCTACAAAGTCTGATCTGCAGGCACTTGGTCTGACTACTTTCAGCGGCCTTATGCCTTCCGAATTATTCGGCACAGATCACATTTTTTCCCTGAGAGGGTTGATCTTTCTTGTCCTGGGCGGATTCCTGGTAGGATTCGGAACCAGGTATGCCGGTGGCTGTACTTCGGGACACTCCATCATGGGTCTTTCCAACCTTCAGTGGCCTTCACTGGTGGCTACCATCAGTTTTATGGTGGGTGGCATCCTGATGACCAACGTTCTCTTTCCATTCATATTTAAACTCATTTTCTAAGATGCCATCTGCTATTGTCAATAAGGAAATTAAACACGATGATGATGTTCAAAACACTCAGAGTGTATCGGAAACCGCTTTTTCCAATCTGAAATACCTTGTGGTAGGTATTCTTTTCGGAATTGTATTTTTAAAAGCCGAGATTATCTCCTGGTACAGAATCCAGGAAATGTTCAGGTTCCAGAGTTTTCATATGTACGGTGTGATAGGAAGTGCCGTGGCTACCGGGCTTATTTCCCTGCTGATCATCAGGAAATTTAATATAAAAACCATCTCCGGAGAATCCATTTCTGTTATCCCGAAAGTGTTTGACAAAGGGCAGATTTTCGGAGGACTGGCCTTTGGTTTGGGCTGGGCCATCACAGGGGCCTGTCCTGGCCCGCTATATGCACAAATCGGCAGTGGATACCTGGCTGTCATTGTTACCCTGCTGAGTGCCGTTGCCGGAACATGGTTCTATGGCCTGATCAGGAATAAACTGCCGCATTAACCAGGCATTTATTTGCCGGATTATGATCAATCTCATGATTTTAGATGAAACTAAAAGTTCTGAGGATTTGTAGTAATTTCATAAATCAAAACAAAATTGAAAATGAAAATTGAGCAAATATATACAGGATGTCTGGCCCAGGGAGCGTATTATATTGAAAGTAATGGAGAAGTAGCCATTATTGACCCTCTGAGAGAAGTAAGTCCTTACATTGAAAAAGCTCAGAAAGAAGGTGCTGTCATCAGATACGTATTTGAAACTCATTTTCATGCAGATTTTGTTTCCGGTCATATAGACCTTTCTCAGAAAACCGGGGCCCCGATTGTGTACGGCCCGAATGCTCAGACCCATTTCGAAGCCATAGTGGCTGAAGACGGGCAGATTTTTAAATTAGGAAATGTAAGTATTAAAGTGCTTCATACTCCCGGACACACCATGGAATCATCGTGCTATCTTCTGATAGACGAGTCCGGAAAAGAGAAGGCCCTGTTCAGTGGCGACACCCTGTTTATCGGTGACGTAGGCAGACCGGACCTTGCTCAGAAATCAGATCTGACCGTAGACGACCTTGCCGGATTCCTCTTTGATTCGCTGAGAGAGAAAGTCATGACGCTTCCTGACGATGTGGTGGTATATCCTGCCCATGGGGCCGGTTCTGCCTGCGGAAAGAACATGAGCAAGGAAACCTCGGACATTCTCGGTAATCAGAAAATGTTCAACTATGCCCTGCGGGCCGATATGACCAAGAAAGAGTTTATCAAAGAAGTAACTACCGGACTGGCACCCCCTCCCAAGTATTTCCCGCAGAATGTAAAAATGAACAAAGAAGGCTATGAAAGCATCGACACCGTGATGGACAGAGGTTCACAGGCCTTAAGCCCCGAAGAATTTGAAACCATTGCGAATGCTACTTTTGCCCTGATCCTGGATACAAGAAATCCCCAGGATTTTGCTCAGAAATTTATTCCGAATTCTATTAATATAGGATTGAACGGCCAGTTTGCTCCCTGGGTTGGTGCCCTGATCCCCGACCTTAAACAGGAGATTATCCTTGTAACAGAGGACGGCAAGGCCGAAGAAACCATCATCAGGCTGGCAAGAGTGGGCTACGACCATACCCTCGGTTATCTGAAAGGGGGTATTGAGGCCTGGGAAAAAGCCGGTTTTGAGACCGACAGCATTCAGTCTGTCAGCCCCGGATATCTGCATGAAAACTTCAGTACCGGAGACATCCTGGACGTCAGGAATGTAAACGAATATAACACCGAACATATAGAAGGGGTCAGGAATTTTCCGCTTGATTTTATCAACGACAACATGCAGGAACTTGACAAGGATAAGCCATACGTTTTACACTGTGCCGGAGGATACCGCTCCATGGTAGCGGCTTCTATTCTGAAGGCCAGGGGTTTTGAGGTCATGGATGTGCAGGGCGGTTACGCGGCAATCAAAAAAACGGAACTGTTTGAGGTATCCGAAACCAAGGCACACACCGGCGTTTAAGTGAATCCGGGATGAGTAAACCCCGGAGGCTGAATTTGAGAAAATTTTCCGGTGTATTTGCAGAAACCTATTGGTAATTGAATATATTAGCATCACAATAGCTAATGTCAACTAAAATCTACCACTATGATCTCAAACACAGTCATCCGCCAGATTGCACTCATTCTTATTATCGTTTTTTTCGGTTTACTATTATTTTTAAACAGTTCGACTTTTCTTCCGGCGTTCCTGGGAGCATATACCTTTTTTATATTGCTTAAAAGGCCGTATGAATATCTTACTGAAAAAAGAAAATGGAAACCCGGTCTAGCAGCATCAGTCCTTTTGCTGGTGTCTTTCCTGATCCTGTTGCTCCCTTTGTTTTTCCTTTTTCAGACCGCATTTAACTCTTATTCAGAAGGTGTCAAGCAAGCTACCCAGCTGATCAATTCGCTCAGTAACTACATCGAGATGCTCGAGAAAAAGTACAACATTGAGCTGATCGACAAAAGCACACTGAGCAAAGCTTCTTCTTTCATCACAGAAAATGTAAGACAGGTCCTGAGCAAAACCATCAATGGCGTAGCCAATATTGCGGTGATGTATTTTGTGCTCTATTTTATGCTGGTCGAGAGTGAAAAAATGGAAAAAATGTTCCTGGCGGCCCTGCCTCTCAACAGTAAAAACTCTAAAAATGTAGAAGAACAATTGAATAAACTGGTCCTTTCAAACGCTATCGGGATACCTTTAACAGCTATAGTACAGGGTATTGCAGGGCTTGTGATTTACTTTATCCTCAAAGTTGAAAACCCTTTTCTCTGGTTTGTACTGACCAGTATAGCGGCCATGATCCCGATCCTTGGGGCGGCCATAGCTTATGTCCCGCTGTCTGTTATTTTCTTTGTGCAGGATGAACCCACCAAAGGCATCATTATCCTGCTCTACGGCTTCCTTGTCATCGGCACGGTAGATAATGTCTTCAGGATCTGGCTTTTGAATAAACTCGGGCAAACACACCCTATGATCACTCTTTTCGGGGTATTGATCGGCTTAAAGATTTTTGGGGTGGTGGGTCTGATTTTCGGACCGATCCTGATCTCGCTGTTTTTGTTACTGATCAGGATTTATTCCATAGAATTCAGCAAAGCAAAAAGTTAGACGGCCATTTCGGGTTCGGGATACAATTCACTGAATGTCACCATTTTTGACGGACCGGTCCTTTTCAGGATATGCTTGCGTTTCAATTCTGATGATTTGGCAAGGCCGGCGGCAGCCAGCAGTTCAACAAAACTGTGAATGGTATTTTTGTGAAAATTAGCCACCCGTACCGACTTCTCCCCTACGTCCAGGCCCTTCATCAAGCTCTTGTCTTGCGTGGCAACACCCACAGGACAGGAGTTGGTATGGCATTCAAGGGCCTGAATACAGCCTAAAGCCATCATCATTGCCCGGGCACTGTTAACCAGGTCTGCCCCCAAAGCGAGTGTTTTGGCAATATGAAAACCGTCAAAAACTTTACCCGAGGCAATGACCCTGATGTCTTTTTTTAAGTCGAAGGCTTTGAGTGTATCACTTACGAAAGTAAGACCTTCTTCCAGAGGGAGTCCGATAGAATTGGAAAATTCCACCGGAGCCGCCCCTGTGCCTCCTTCTCCCCCGTCGACGGTAATAAAATCAGGTTTGATTCCGGTTTTCACCATGGCTTTGCAAACGTCTGTAAACTCTTCCTTATTACCGACACAGAGTTTAAACCCGACAGGCTTACCTTCAGAAAGGTCTCTGAGCTCAGCTATGAAATGCATTAGCCCTTCGGCATTGCTGAAAGCGGTATGATAAGTTGGCGAGAGTACGTCGGTAAAAGGTTTTACCCCACGTATCCTGGCGATTTCCAGGGTATTCTTTTTTGCGGGGAGTATTCCGCCGTGTCCGGGTTTTGCCCCTTGTGACAACTTAAGTTCTATCATTTTGACACTGGGCTGTGCCGCATTTATTTTAAAGGTGACAGGATTAAAGTCACCCGATTCTGTCCGGCAACCGAAATAGCCCGTTCCTATCTGCCAGATGAGATCACCGCCGTTTTGCAGGTGATAAGGGCTTAGTCCTCCCTCACCCGTGTTATGGGCAAAACCTCCGATTTTAGCTCCTTTGTTGAGCGAAAGTATGGCGTTTTCACTTAGAGAACCGAAACTCATGGCAGAAACATTCAGAATACTGGCAGAATAAGGTTGTTTACAAGCCTCCCCTCCTATCAGCACCCTCGGATCTTTATCTACTTCTTCAGCCTTTTTGGGGTACATGGAATGGGCCATGCATTCATATCCTTCGGCATACACATTCAGTCGTGTCCCGAAAGGGGTGGTATCTGTTTCATTCTTGGCTCTCTGGTAAATCAACGACCTGTTCAGCCTGTTGATGGGCGAGCCTTCCGTATCTGTTTCTACAAAATACTGCATGATCTCAGGTCTGAAGTCCTCAAGAATATATCTGAAACGGCCGATCAGCGGAAAATTATTTTTGATGGTATGTTTTTTCTGCAGTATGTCGCTTACGCCAAGTAATACCAGCGGGCCGAAAAGAAGCAGACTCCAGAGTACCGGAGTCCAGAAAAAGCTGATGATGATAACGGCTGAAATAACACTGATGGAAGTAACAATAAAGATCTCTCTTGCTCTCATATTAAATCTAAATTATGTGTACGACTTAATCTATATAATGCCCCACAAACTGGGCAGAATTATTCAAAATTTTATGGTTGTTTCTTCTGAAGCCCAATCCGCAGGCTTCATAGGCAAAAAACACCCCTGCCTGATAAAAATTCCCTCTGAAATCTTTGGCCAGGGGAGCGTATTCCTGGTAAACTTTTAGCTGATCGTCATAATCCCCGCCCTCTTCCTCTATAACGCCGCCGTTTTCATCGACGATCCTGACGTTCGCTCCCTCTCTTCCTAAAACCACTTTTTCTACGAAGGTCTTATTTCTCAGTTTTTTAAAATCCGATTCCAGGAGGTACTCATTTTTCGGATACAATTCCCAAAGATATTTTAAAATGGCTTTCGATTGAAACAACATGGTATAAGCCGGGTTCAAGACGACCGCTTTTTCGGCGGTTACTATCTTGGTTAGTATCTCTGCCAGTTCAGGTTCATCCACAGCGATATATTCCCACGGAATAAGTTTGAACCAGAAAGGATAGTTTACAGGGTCTCCGTTTTCATTATTGGCAAAAATACCGTCAGATTCTGAAAATATAACTTCTTCTATGCTTTTAAAAGACACTTCAAAACCAGCTTCATATGCTGCCTCCATTAATAACGCAACATTGTTGTTGTCTTCTGGAGCGTCAAACATCGTAGAAAATAATATAAAGGGGTCTTTGTTCCTGTTGAGGTTTTTCAGCCTTTTGAAGTTTTCCACCAGGGCGTCGTAAACAAAATTCATCTGAGCCTCTTCGTTCATGTGGTTGGCCTTGAGTTGCAGCCATTGCAACACCGCTGTTTCGGGCAATGTTGTGGGTGTATCTGCATTAAACTCCAGCAATTTAACCGGCAGGTCATCTATACCCCCGGCAAAATCAAAACGGCCGAATAAATGGAAATGATGATCATTCTCCCAGGTATACCTGATGATCTGATGTAGGTTCGCAGGAATGCCGGTGGTGCCCAGGAGATCGTTTCTGAGGATGTATTCTGCCGCATCAACCAGCATGGGATAAAGGGCGTTGCCGGCCCTGTAGAAACCATCCGCTTCTTTTTCACTGACCCTGACAAGGTCATTGGCCAGGTAGTTTTTAGCGTCTTCCGAAATATAATATTCCCAACCCAATTCATTAAAAATGCTTTTGGGAAGGTCAACGATTCTTTTTTCTCTGATCATGATTAACTGCTGAATGAACCCCTGGATGAAGACCTGAAAAATCCGCTGCGGCCACCTGACACAGGTCTGCTGACGGTCCTGGTCACTGAACTGCTCCTGAGGTCGTTGCTCACGCCCGCCACGCCGGGACGATAAAAACCATTGTATGAATTGGAGGACATATTACGGCCCATCATGTAACCCATGCCACTCCACCACAGAATACTTCCGAGGCCGCTTCCGCCGTGTCTCACGTGATTGTTATGTACGGTCGTAGAGTCTTTGTCTTTTTCGTCTACCAGCAATGACGCCTGGGCAACTCCCATGACCTCTTCTTCACCGTTTAAACGCTGTATGATAAATTTTGACTGGGCTTTATCTTCCACGACTTTCTCGTCTATAATGGAGTATTTACCCGGCTCGACTTCTTTTACGGTAGTGATAACACCTTTGGTCGGTTCGGTAACTTTGACATCCTCATACTGAACCTCTCCCGAGTCCGAACTACAGGCCAGGCTGGATGCCAGCATCGCAGACGCTGTAATGTAAAACAAGCTTTTGGGAAGGCCTCTTTTCCAGCTGCCGGAACTCAGATCAAGATATTTCTTTTTCATAATGATTTAATATTTATTCAAAATAGAGGGAGGTCAATTTTATGATTGATTTTGTTTTTAAAATCCATTTCCAGAGATAACATGTTTTAAACAGGGAACGTTTACCAAAACGGTTAATTATTATGAATGCGGCAATTAATCATTATCAACGGTCTGAATTGATTTCGGATACCGCCGTAATTACCTGTTTTAAAAATTAAAGAAAAATAAAAGCAAGATAAAATTATTTATTTTTTCTTAATATTTTAAAGGCAAAATCATAATTTTACCACTATCAACTGCCCATTTCTTCGATATTTCAAGGATAAAGTATAAAAATTTTAATATTGAAGATAAAATTTAAAGATTATATTTTGGTTAATTTAAAATTAAAACTAACATTGTCCAAAAAAACCATAAAATTGTGGATTTGAAAAGCAAAATTTTAAAAGTCGTCATTCTGCTGATTTTCAGTGTGAGCAGGATTTACGCTTTTGATAACCTGCAGACGATCTACACGCTGGCGAATTCTGATGAGTGTGCCGTTAAGGAAAACAAAGACTCAGACAAGCCGGTCCTTTCGGATTTACTCAAGCAGGAACAGAGCGAAGAAGATGCTCATTTTGACCTGCCCTTCACAGAAGATTTAGTCCTTGATTTTACTTTCAGACATATCCTTCCGGATTCGGTTGCCACTATTCACAGAGCCAACCCATTTATTCTCACCCGTCTTTTTATTTTCTTTGACAATCTCAGGATATGAGATCTCCATTTTAAGCCTTTTTATTCCCCTTATTTTATTGACTGAGGTTAATGCCGTTTGTTTGGTCATTATCTGACATTGCTCTATCCGTCCGGATCTTAAGAGCAGAGAGTTTTTCGGGAAAAGGCGTGTATTGGTTAAAAAATCACCCCGGTTTAATCATTTATACCTAAGTTTAAAATGAAAACTCATCATTCATCATTCAATGAAAAAGAGTTATTGCATGAACTGAAACACTTTTTACCGGCACAAGCCCCGCTAAAAGATTTTATTCATCATAATTCGCTGCATGCATTTCAGCATCTTAAATTCTATGATGCTATCAGAAATGCTTCTCAGATTTTCGGTTACAAAGTCTCTCTTTCTTTAAGAGAATACAGAGACATGTACAAAAAGAACCAGATCAATTCCATCATCCTTGAGAAGGTGATTGCCCGTCGTAAAGGGTCTCAGCACATCTCTTCCTGGATGGAAAAAATGATCAACAGGTCCTACAATACTTCCATCACCCCGAGAATCGGATCGATCAGGTCCAACTGGAAGAAGGAATATTATATTGACATGGATCTACTGATCCACCCTATTTTATTCAGAATTCTTTGCAGCTACCTTGACCAGGGCATTTCCATCTGGGGATTTCCGGTGATGCACAAGGGATTCCTAGCCTCGCTCCGTGAAATTGAAAAAAACAGTTACATGAGTTTTTTCAAGACAAGCCGGGCCAAACAGTTTCTGCTTCAGCCTAATGTCAGAATGACGGACCTGCTGAAGCTGGTGGTAGGCGATGAGGCTTTGTACAATCAATATCTTTTTGATCAGCAGTTTGCTCACCAGGGATGGTCAGGAATGGTTTCGGTGGTTGAGGATGCTCCTCAGACACTGTCAGACCACAGAAAAATTTCTTTACATGATCTGATCATTTTTGAGCTTCTTCTTGAAATTGACGCCCTTGATCAGAAATTCGGACCTAACTGGGCTCCGTTGAGCAACAGACTGAACCTAAAATCCATTAATATTTTCGGAGAAGTACCTTCGACAGATTTGTCTGAAGTGATTTCACTCTGGCAGGATGCTTTTGAATGGACTTATTATGACCAGGTGCTGGGCGGTATCCAGATTGAAAAGGAGGCGGCTCCTGTTCAGGATCATAAGAGTTTCCAGGCGATGTTCTGTATCGATGACCGCGAATGTTCCATCAGACGTTACCTGGAGAAAACAGATAAGAATTGTGAAACTTTCGGCACACCGGGTTTCTTTGGTGTGGAGTTTTACTACAAACCTGAGCATGCCAATTCTTTCACAAAACAATGCCCGGCCCCGGTTACCCCGAAATTCCTGATCAAGGAAATCGGCACCCGGTCTAAAAACAAGAAAGATGTGCACTTCACCAAGCAGACCCATTCGCTGGTCAGAGGCTGGCTGATGTCACAGACCCTTGGTTTCTGGTCAGCTTTCAAACTCGTTTCGAATATTTTCAGACCAACCATGTCCGCGGCGGCGGTGTCATCTTTCCGTCACATGGACAAATATTCCAAGCTGACCATTGAGCACAAACCGAACCAGTCGCATCACCACGAACACGATCTCCAGGTTGGTTACACCGTTGATGAAATGGTTACGCGTGTGGAAGGCCTGCTCAAAAGTATTGGCCTGGTCAACCAGTTTGCTCCTATCGTATATGTGGTGGGGCATGGAGCCAGCAGCGTTAACAATACCCATTATGCCGGTTATGATTGCGGGGCCTGTTCAGGCAGACCGGGCTCTGTAAATGCAAGGGTGGTGAGCTTTATGGCCAATCACCCGCAGGTAAGGGAAATTCTGAGAGAAAGAGGCATTGATATTCCTGATACAACCCAGTTTGTAGGGGCATTGCATGATACTACAAGAGATGAAATCGCCTTCTACGACGAGGACATCCTGTCAAAAGAAAATACAGAAAGACATAAAACAAACGATAAAATCTTCGAAAAAGCCCTTGATTATAATGCCAAGGAGCGTTCAAGGAGATTTGAATCGGTAGACTCAAGCCTCAGTCCCGAGAAAGTCCATGAAAAGATCAGAGAAAGATCTGTCTCTCTTTTTGAGCCAAGGCCGGAGCTGAACCATGCTACCAATTCGCTTTGTATCGTAGGCAGAAGGTCTCTGTCAAAAGACCTGTTCCTGGACCGCAGGGCATTCATGAATTCTTACGACTATGAGATTGACCCTGAAGGAAAATACCTGTTTAATATCCTGAAAGCCGCCGCCCCGGTTTGTGGTGGTATCAACCTCGAATATTATTTCTCAAGGGTTGATAATCAAAAGCTTGGAGCAGGGACCAAACTACCTCACAATGTGATGGGCTTATTTGGCGTGGCCAACGGTAACGACGGTGACCTTAGGCCCGGGCTGCCTTATCAGATGGTCGAAGTGCATGATCCGATCAGGATGCTTTTTATAGTTGAACACTTACCGGAAGTAGTATTGGAAACCATACAGAAATTACCTGAAATGTATGAGTGGTTTATCAATGAATGGGTGAATTTAGTGGTTGTGCATCCTAAAACCCATAAGTTATTCTTTTTTAAGGACGGAAAATTCGAGGTATACAGTCCTGTAAAACAAGACATTGAGGCCATCGAAGATCTGTTCCTGATCTTTGAATCACACCAGGAAAATCTACCGGTCAGTTTAGTAAACTAATTGTTACTTATGAATTCTATCCTTCAAATATTTGTTTTTATTCCTATAGCCGGCTTTTTTATCAGCCTGCTTATTCCCGGCAAAAAGGAAGGAATTCTCTCCTGGGTGGCTTTCTTTACCGTTGGTCTTCATATGGTTAGTTTCCTGGTCTTTCTGGTCTATTGGCTGACTCATGGAAGGGTCTCCCTTAACCTGAAAGAAATTGTCCTGTTTCAATCCAAAGACTATGTTTTCCTGGTTGATTTCTATTTTGATAAAATTACGGCTGTTTACCTGCTGGTAGGGTCTTTCCTTACTTTCCTGGTGACGATCTACAGCAGGTATTATTTACACCGGGAAACAGGTTACAAGCGTTTTTTCAATACCATTCTGTTCTTCTATACGGGATACAACCTGACTATTTTTTCAGGCAATTTTGAAACCCTTTTTATCGGCTGGGAAATGCTGGGTATCTCCTCATTCCTGCTGATCGCTTTTTACCGCGACAGGTATCTTCCTGTCAAAAATGCGATCAAGGTGTTTTCAGTATACAGAATCGGTGATGTGGGGCTGATCCTCGCGATCTGGGCCAGCCACCACCTGTGGCACGAAAACATTACTTTTCTGAAGCTGAGTAATTACACCCTGGTTCATGACCACCTTTTAAGTCACACCTTTATCGGTGCGTTTATTTCACTGATGATCCTTGTAGCAGCTGCCGCAAAATCGGCTCAGCTTCCTTTCTCGTCGTGGTTGCCGCGGGCTATGGAAGGGCCGACGCCTTCAAGTGCCATTTTTTATGGTTCCTTGTCTGTTCATATCGGTGTATTCCTTTTGCTAAGGACACACCCTTTCTGGGACCAGCAGATTTCAGTCAGGATTCTGATCGGGATTCTCGGCCTGACAACGAGTATTATTGCCTCGCTGATTGCCAGGGTCCAGTCTTCAGTAAAGAGTCAGATCGCTTATGCCTCTATTGCCCAGATAGGCCTGATTTTTATTGAAGTAGCGGCCGGGTTTGAAAACCTCGCTTTGCTTCACTTTGCAGGCAATGCCTTTTTAAGAACTTACCAGCTATTGGTTTCTCCTTCCATTGTGAGTTACATGATCAGGGAGCAGTTTTATAATTTTGTTCCCCGTCAACATACGATCGAAGACTCATGGCCGAAGAAAATCGAATACTCGGTCTACCTGCTGAGTCTCAAAGAATGGAATCTTGACCTCGTGATGGACTACCTGGTTTGGAAACCGTTGAAACAAACCGGAAGAAAACTCGATTTCCTGACCCTTCCGATCCTGTTTGCGATGTTCATCCCGATGTATCTGATCGGCTTGTTCAGTTATTTTTACCAGGATCAGCTTCCAACGCAGATCCATGCCTACCTGCCACCTTTTTTCGCCTTTATCGGGCTGATCATGGTGCTTAAGTCATTCTCAGAACGTAAAAACCCAGTGATGAGCTGGTTTCTGATCATTATGAATCATTTCTGGACTGTACTGTCGATCTCTTTCAATGATCATTTCAGCAACTACGAAATCGCCTTTTACCTGAGCGGCATTATCGTCAGCGGTACGCTGGGGTATGTATGCCTGATGAGGCTCAAGTCAAGAGAAGATGTGATTGATCTCAACGGATTTCACGGACACTCTTTTGAGTATCCGAGACTGGCCCTGGTCTTTCTGATTGCCTGTCTGGGGCTTACGGGATTCCCGATCACCCCTACATTCATCGGAGAGGACCTGATCTTCAGCCACATCCACGATGATCAGTTTATCCTGGTATTCTTAATTTCATCGGGGTTTATACTGAGTGGTATATCTATTATGAGGGTATATGCGAGAGTCTTTCTTGGACCCCATATCAAGACCTACCACGAATTACCTTACAAATCATCCTAAATATTTCTCAAAATATTAAAAATATAATTTAAAATGGAAAGTACTGTTAAAAAAACCATTCCTAAAGACGGCCTTGCAGGCTTAAAAGAAAACTGGTCTACCGACATAGTTTCAGGATTTACTATCTTTTTACTCGCTTTACCCCTCAGTTTAGGTATCGCCAAAGCCTCGGACTTCCCTCCGATCATGGGATTGGTGACCGCGATCATCGGCGGGGTCGTTGTGAGTCTCTTTTCAGGGTCCAGATTGACCATAAAAGGACCTGCAGCGGGTTTGATCGTGATTGTGGCAGGTGCGGTAAGTGAATTTGGTGGTGGAGAAACAGGCTGGCACCTGGCTCTGGGAGCTATGGTGGTGGCCGGTTTGATCCAGATCCTATTCGGGGTATTGAAACTTGGTAAACTGGCGGATTTCTTCCCACTTTCCGCCATTCACGGCATGTTGGCAGCCATTGGGCTGATCATCATTGCCAAACAAATCCCGGTGCTGCTTGATGTAGATCCGGCCATGACCAAAGGCAAAGGCCCGCTGGCCCTGATCGGGGCCATTCCCCAGTTTATCGCTCACCTGGACCCGAGGGCTACGATCATCGGTGTGGTGAGTTTGGCGGTGATGCTGGGCTGGCCGTTTATCAAGAACCAGTTTATCAAGAAAATACCTGCTCCGCTTGTGGTTTTACTGATTGCGATCCCTGCTGAATTGTACATGGATTTTCAACATACTGAGCCTGCCTATGCCCTGGTTCACATCGGCAACCTGATGGATAGCATCAAATGGAATGTCGATTTCAGTGGTTTTTCACAAACCGGTGTATTCATTAAATATGTGGTTATGTTTGCTTTGGTTGGTACGCTGGAGTCACTTCTTACAGTGAAAGCGATTGACATGCTTGACCCGTACAGACGTAAATCCGATACGAATAAAGACCTTATTGCTATTGGCATCGGTAATACGCTGGCGGCCCTTCTGGGTGGTCTGCCGATGATCTCAGAAGTAGCCCGTAGTTCATCCAATGTGAACAACGGTGCCAAGACCCGTTGGGCCAACTTTTTCCATGGTGCCTTCATCCTGGTGTTTGTATTGCTGGCTTCTCACCTGATTGAGCTGATCCCGAACACGGCCTTGGCTGCGATGCTGATCACGGTGGGTATTAAACTGACGCACCCGAGAGAATTTGTTCAGACTTTCAAAATCGGTAAGGAACAATTGCTGATTTTCTTAACCACGATATTCTTTACTTTATTTGAAGACCTTCTGGTGGGTATTTTTGCCGGTATGATCCTTAAAATGATCATTCACCTGATCAACGGAACGCCTATTTCATCGTTCTTCAAGGCTCCGACTGTGGTTTCATTTACAGACGACAAATACCTTGTTGAGATTGACAAATCTGCTGTATTTACCAATTACCTGGGAATTAAACGTAAACTTGATGCTATTCCTCCGGGATTTGATGTCACTATTGACCTTAAAAACACAAAGCTGGTAGATCACTCAGTGATGGAAAACCTGCACCATTTTGAACATGATTATGTAGAAAGAGGTGGAAAAGTAAGCATCATAGGGCTGGATGACCACAAGCCGGTTTCGGGTCACAAACTGTCTGCAAGAAAAAAAGCGAAGGTAGCCTTAGGGTAATATAAGGGGTTGAACATGGTCAGTTATTTGTTAAAATTCGCCGCTGGATTTTGATTCTTAATTGGCCTGTTCTAATTTTATCATTCTTTTTTACAATATTATTCATTTGAACAGGCCTCTCCGGGCCTCCAGAAACAACATTTTATTATGAAATTTTTTAAAATAATGATAGCCTTCACAGGGCTGTTAGCTACTTTGTTGCCTTCCGTTTCTCAAGCTCAGACCCTTAAAGACGGCAAAGTATACCTGAATGAAGACGGTTCTCATTTTGTAAAATTCACACTGGTTTCGCAGATCTGGTTAAGGACACAGGACTATAACCCCGGCACCACGATCTTCGGTTACAGCAAAAACAGCGGTACCGATATCGGTATCAGGAGGTTCAGAATGCAGCTTTTCGGTCAGCTGACCGACAGGGTATTTATTTACAGCCAGATCGGTGAAAACAACTTCAATAATCTTTCAGACAGGAAGTTAGGCTTATTTGTTCATGATGCACTCGGAGAATATGCCGTTGTAAAAAAACACCTTTCGCTGGGTGGCGGATTATCGGCCTGGAGCGGTTTGTCGAGGTTTGCATCCCCTTCCGTGGGTTCGATTATGGGTGTTGATGCACCTTTGTTTCAGCAGTCGACCAATGATGTGACGGACCAGTTTTTAAGGAAATTGTCGGTATATGCCAAAGGTAAACTGGGCAAGTTTGACTACCGCCTGGTGATGGCACAACCGATGGCTTTTCAGAAGGGAACAGGTTACTCTGCGACCCTCAGCCCTACCGCCAATTTCTCTTCCCTGCCTCCCAAAATGCAGTGGAACGGCTATTTCCAATACCAGTTTAAAGACCAGGAATCAAACCAGACGCCTTATATGACGGGTACATACCTGGGTAAAAAGAAAGTATTCAATGTAGGGGTAGGTTTTGTTTACCAGCCGGACGCGATGTGGAAACTGGGTGCCAATATGAAAGACACCGTACAGACCAACATGCTTCAGCTGGCAGCAGACGTGTATTATGACGCCCCTGTAGGTACAAAAGGACAGGCTGTGAGCCTTTACGGCAGTGTAACGCACTTTGACTTCGGCACTAATTACATCCGTAACCTGGGTGTCATGAACCCGGCAAACGGGACAAATGACAAAAATATTCTGAATGGTGGTGGCAACGGTTTCCCGGCGTATGGAACGGGTAATGTGCTGTATGCCCAGGCGGGATACAAGCTGAGTGATAACCTGATCGGCAAAACAACGCTGATGCCTTATGCGGCTATACAGCATGCCAATTATGAGAAGCTGAACACCCCGATGAACTTTATTGATCTGGGAGTAAGCTGGCTGCTCAGTGGGCACACCTCAAAGCTGACGGCGTCGTATCAGAACCGTCCGGTATACCTGAACAATGGTGATTTATCAGAAAGAAAAGGAGCACTTGTGGTTCAATATCAGGCATTTTTTAATTAACGTACTATTGACAATTTTAAAAAGCACGGATTTTATCTGTGCTTTTTTTGTGCCCTTTCAAAGCTTCCGCCTTCTTCCCTTCCCGACGAGTATTTCACTCCCTGTTTCACTTCACGGTCATAAATTTGACATTATCAGGATTCTATATAAATTTTACAATAATTTTATATTTTATTAGTCTATAAAATTGGTAGACTTA
Organism: Emticicia sp. CRIBPO; assembly: GCF_009905725.1. Classification (GTDB taxonomy): domain Bacteria; phylum Bacteroidota; class Bacteroidia; order Cytophagales; family Spirosomataceae; genus Leadbetterella. The sequence goes on from NZ_JAAAKV010000001.1 coordinate 98,735, forward strand.
ATAGTCTATATTAATCTTGCATTATCATAATCAACAAAGAAAAAACAGGTATTCATTTCCGGAAATTAAACAGGGAATTTGTTCGGTTCCGGAAAGAACAATAAGCTAAATTTTAACCCCTGAACTATAATTCTCCCGGTTTGCTGTGATGCGTTGCAGCAAACCTGATTTCCGGCCGTGTGCCTTAATGGAAGGCATAAGTCTCATAAGCTTAGTCAGATGGTTCGAATCCATTCACGGCCTCAACTTCAGGAACCCCGGTTTCTGAACAACCCGGAAAACAAAATTTTATAACATCAACATGGAATTAAATTACTTTGCCCTGGCTGTCCCGTTTTTTCTTTTCTTTATCGGATTGGAATATTACGTGGCACAAAAAAACAAGAAGCCTTATTTTAAGTTCGACAGTTCAATCGCCAACATCAATGTGGGGATTGTGGAGAGGGTGACCGATCTTTTTACCGTTGGCTTGTTTTATTATTTTTACGATTATCTGCATCAGCATTTTGCCATTTTTGATATCAAGCCCGGTGTGCTGATGTGGGTGGCACTGGTTTTCGGAACGGACCTGCTCTGGTATTGGTACCACAGGTTCGGACATAAAATAAACCTGTTCTGGGGTTTTCATGTGGTGCACCACCAGAGTGAAGAATTTAATTATACGGCCGGTACAAGGATAACCATTTTTCAGGCGGTGGTCAGAACGCTTTTCTGGTCGATACTTCCGATTATCGGGTTTCCGGCTCACATGATTTCCGTGATCCTGATCATCCATGGCCTGTATCCGTTTTTTACGCATACCCAGCTGATCGGCAAACTCGGATTCCTGGAGTATTTCCTGGTGACGCCGTCACACCACAGGGTACACCATGCCAGCAATGAGCAGTACCTGGATAAGAATTTTGGCGATATGTTCATCATCTGGGACAAGCTCTTCGGGACGTTTGAGGAAGAAAAAGAACAGCCGGTATACGGTCTGACCAAGCAACTTGGCAGTTATAGTTTTTTATGGCAGCATTTTCATTTCCTGGTAGAGATCTGGTATGCCGCCAAGGCAGAAAAAGGGCTTTGGAATAAGCTGAAAGTGATTTTCGGAAGTCCGGAAGATTTTAACCCGGAAGTAAGGGCACAGGCTGAGAAGAGATTCCTGGCCAAAGACAAAGCCCCTGCGGGCTCGAAGAGATTCAGAAATTATGTTTTGATTCAAATCAGCTTTACCCTGATATTTCTTTTTGTCATGTTGCTGTTTGAAAGTCATTTGAGCACATTTTTACAGGTTTCAGCGTCATTATTCATTATTATTACCGTGATCAACTGCGGGGCCATACTGGAACAAAGAAAGTGGGTGTTCTTCCTGGAATTTGCCAGGATCAGCCTGGTACTGATCACCGGGTTTTATTATTATCCGAATATTAAACTGATAATAGTACTTTATGTAATGATCGTGGCTTTGATCTCTTATTATTCAATCATCAAGAAACAATACCTGAACCTGGTCTATGGGAAAATATAGCCACAGGTTAAATCAATAAACCAATGAAAACTTTAAAAATTACCACCCTCACCACCTTTCTTCTGACGGCCCTTGCTTTCAGCGGTTTCAGAAGACCGGCGGATGATTATGAGGAAGAGATAAAAACTTTTCATCAGAAAAGGATTGAGGGCCTGAAAAAAGAAAACGGCTGGCTTAACCTGGCAGGTTTGTTCTGGCTGGAAGCAGGCGAAAACACTTTCGGGTCTGACCCTTCCAATGAGCTTGTTTTTCCCAAGGGTAAAAGCGATGACTTTTTAGGCAAAGTGATCCTCAAAAATGATGAGGTGGTATTTGAAAGTCAGGCGGAGCAAAAGGTTTCGGATGAAAAGGGTTTACCGGTAAGTCAACTGAAAGTTTTTCCTTCTGAAAAACCGGTGGTGTTAAAACACAAAAGCCTTCAATGGACCATTATCAAAAGAGGCGACAAATACGGCGTAAGACTACGTGACCTGGAGAGTGAAGAATTGAAGAATTTCAAGGATATCGACACTTACCCTGTAGACCGCAAGTGGAAAGTGAAAGCCACCTTTGTTCCTTCAAACGGCAGACAAATCCCTATTCTTGATGTTCTGGGACAGACTTCGCTACAGGATTCTCCTGGGCGGCTGGTGTTTACGATCAAGGGGAAATCTTACAACCTGGACGCTGTCGGGACAACGGATGAACTTTTCATTATTTTCGGAGACAAGACGAATAAAAAAGAAACTTACGGAGCAGGCAGGTTCCTGTATTCTGCAGTCGAATCAGACGGAAGTGTTTATTTAGATTTTAATAAAGCGATTAACCCGCCGTGTGCATTTACTCCTTTTGCTACCTGTCCTTTACCACCAAAGCAGAACTTACTTGAGGTGAGCATTAATGCCGGCGAAAAAAACTATAGTTACCATTAACGCCCTGTAAAAGACGATTTACTGACCTGGAAATTGACGTGACTTTGTTTACGGCAGGGATTCTTTGAATCCATTCAAAGGAAACTGAAAATATATCTTATTGAAATTCAATAGATTAAAGAAATTAAAGATAAAATTTTGTTGTACTCCTGGTTTAGTCTGGCCTGGTTTATCATTAACCAGGTCAGATATTTTAAACGATTAAAACTATGATTTCAAAAAAAGCTAAATATGCACTAAAGGCCCTGAAAGTACTTGCCGAAAGGCACGGACAGGCAGAATCATCGACGGTCTCAGAAATTGCGATTCTCGAAAATATTCCAAGGAAATTCCTGGAGGCCATTTTACTGGAGTTAAGAAACAACAGCCTTTTGACGAGTCATAAAGGCAAGAACGGAGGATATTCGTTAAAAGTTGATCCGGATAAAATTACCCTGGCAAGGGTACTAAGAATCATCGACGGGCCTATTGCTCCCACCCTTTGTGTGTCGATTTATTATTACGACAAATGTGAAGATTGCCCGGACGAAGAAACCTGTCCGATCAGGCCTGTGATGCTGAAAGTCAGGGATGCCAACCTGCATGTGTATGAAAAAACTACCCTGCTGGATTTTATTCAGAACAAGAAAACAGATTAAAAATATGACCAGGTATATTTTTCTTGCTTTCGCCGTCGTCTTATTAGCCGGCCATGATGGATTTTCCCAACAGAAAACCAAGCTGATTACCTGGAAGTATACCATAGCTTCTGAGGTCGTGAACAGTGAGTCGATTGTCGACATCGTTTTTACGGCCAAAATAAGCCCGGGATGGAAATTATACGGAGCAGGTTTCAAAAGCACCGACAATGGTCCCAGACAAATCGGTTTCCTGTCTTCTGAAAACGGGTCGTTTGAACTGGTAAAATACCCTGCCCCTGTAAACCAGCTCTGGAAAGAAGGCATAAGTTATTTTTCAGAAAAAGCTGAATTCAAAGCTAAAATCCGGATTCTTGAACCCACTGCAGACATCTGCGGGATCATCCGCGGAAGGCTTTTTAATGAAAAGGGAGAGATTGTAGATTTTGAGAATAAATTTCAATTTTATTAAACAGCACTTCATCAACCAACCCAAAGCAGGAATGTCCGCTTGCCATGGCGGCATCCTGTTTTTTTATCTTAAAAAGCTGTAATTTAGTCAGATGTTAAAAAAAGAATGTGATGCTGTTGTGATCGGGTCAGGGCCCAACGGACTTGCCGCTGCCATTACCCTGCAACAGGCAGGTTTATCTGTATTGATACTGGAATCCAGGGACAGCATAGGGGGCGGATTAAGGACCAAAGAACTTACCCTGCCTGGGTTCAGACATGATGTATGTTCGGCTATCCACCCTCTGGCTGCAGAGTCTCCTTTTTTTAAGACCTTGCCCCTGGATCAGCACGGCCTGGAATATCTTGACCCGCCTGTGTCGGCTGCCCATCCCTTTGACGGCGGTGGGGCTGCATTTTTAAGCAGATCCCTTGAAGAAACAGCCCGCTCACTGGGAGATGATGCCGGGCGATATAAAGACCTGATTTTACCCATTCTCAAAGACTGGAAGTACCTGGCTCCTGAGATCCTCGATGAGTTACATATTCCTGACCATCCGTTTAAGCTGGCCAGATTCGGACTGAAAGCATTGACGTCTGCTTCGTATCTGGCGGGCAGGTTTAAAACCAAAGAAGCAAGAGGTTTGTGGGCAGGTATGGCTGCTCACTCTATTTTACCCCTGGACAAACTCACGACATCGGCTATCGGCCTGGTGCTGAGCACGGTGGGTCATCACCGGGGCTGGCCGGTTCCAAAGGGTGGGTCGCAAAAAATTGCCGATGCCCTTGCTGCTTATTTCATTTCGCTGGGTGGGGAAATTGAGACCAATTTTCATGTCAAATCCCTTTCCCAACTGCCTTCTTCCCATGCGGTTTTGTTTGATATTACGCCTAAACAGATGCTGGAAATAGCCGGGCACCGTTTCTCTTCGCTATATCAATGGCAGCTGAAAAGATACCGGTACGGACTGGGGGTTTTTAAGGTAGACTGGGCTCTGGACGGACCCGTGCCTTTCACCAACGAACACTGCAGGAATGCCGGAACCATCCACATAGGCAATACATTTGAAGAAATCCGTGAATCAGAAAAACTGACCTGGAAGGGCGGACATCCTGAAAAACCTTTTGTTTTGCTGGCCCAGCAGAGTTTGTTTGATCAAAGCAGGGCTCCCGAAGGCAAACATGCCGTCTGGGCCTACTGTCATGTACCCAACGGCTCCACCAGGGATATGACGCAGGCAATAGAATCCCAGATAGAGCGGTTTGCCCCCGGGTTCAGGGAGAGAATCCTGGCTAAAAACGTCATGAATACCGGCCAGATGGAATCATATAATCCCAACTATGTAGGCGGTGACATCAATGGCGGGTCGTTAGACATCACACAGCTGTTTACCAGGCCTGCCCTTCGCTGGTCGCCCTACAGGACATCAGCCAAAGGGCTTTACATCTGCTCGTCATCCACGCCTCCGGGTGGTGGTGTACATGGCATGTGCGGTTACAGGGCTGCAACAAAAGCTTTGAAGGAAGTATTTGACATCAGGAACTGACTTCTGCGGAATGCAGCTTTAACAAAAAATTCACCAACCAGTATCAGCCGGAATGAGTAAAAACAAGGACAAATATTTGTAAATCGTGTGAAAATGAATTTACTTTGTCTATAGATTAAATAGATTTTATATTACTGGTTGATAATGTGAATATTATAGGGGTAAAAAAACCAGGTATTCCCTGACAAAGCCATGAAAAAGTGTCCATTTTATAGCCGGAACATATAAGCAGAAACCAATGAAATTTATTTAAACGGGAATAAAGAACATTACCTCTGAAAAACGATAATAACATCCGTGTCCGGGCGTCGGGGAATTTTCGGTGGTTGATCATTCAACTGATGACCGGCACGGTGTTATTATTTAAACTTCTCCGGAAAATTTAACCCTTCCAATTATATATGTCAAATCAAAAAAGTAGTTTCTCAATCACAGAAGACTGGACCGTCGTGCTGCTCGGTTTTCTGATCATCCTTATTTCTATTGTTGGTTTTATACTTCCTGTTCCTGTTTTCGGATGGGAAAATTTTTCAGAATTATCTTCCAAAGTCCTGAAACCTTCTAATCTGCTGTTTGTTTTCGGGCAGTTTGTGCTCATTTATGCCGTAGGAATTGCAGGAGTTTTTCTTACAGGCAAATCAGTTCCCTCCTTTCTCAAAGGTTTCCCGGTGGTTTACTGGCTCACTGTGCTTGCCCTTATCCTGGCCGGAAACGCCCAGGTAAAAGCCCTTAACCTGGAAGCGGTGATCTTCAGTTTAGTGATCGGCCTGGTTATCGGAAATTTCCTGGATATTCCGGACTGGCTCAGGAACTCGCTTTCGACGGAGTTATTTGTTAAAATAGGGCTGGTACTTCTGGGTACGTCTGTCATTTTTGCGGATATCCTGAAGGCCGGTTCCCTCGGACTTATCCAGGCTTTGGTGGTAGTACTTTCAGTGTGGTATTTTGCTTTCTGGATTTCCAAAAAGTTGGGAATTGATGAAGAAATGGCCATTATGTTGTCCAGTGCCGTCTCTATCTGCGGGGTTTCTGCGGCCATCGCTACTTCGGGGGCTATCAAGGGAGACTCTAAAAAACTATCTTATGTCATCTCTTTAGTGCTGATCACAGCCATCCCGATGATGATTTTCATGCCTTACATTGCCAAATGGCTGGGTTTGTCCGAAGAAGTCACTGGAGCGTGGCTGGGCGGTACCATCGACACGACGGGAGCGGTGGTGGCTTCGGGTACACTGGTAGGAGAAACAGCCCTTAAAATCAGTACCATTGTCAAGTTTTCACAAAATGTTTTGCTGGGAGTAGCGGCTTTTGCCATCTCCATTTACTGGACTTACACCAATAACCCACTGGCCAAAGACCAGGAAACTAAACCGACATTAAACGTCATCTGGGAACGTTTTCCGAAATTTGTCCTGGGCTTTATAGGAGCCTCCCTCCTTTTCTCTTTCATTCTTTCCTCAGAAACCATCAATGAGGTAAAAGGCAGTCTTAAAAACCTGCAGGGCTTATGGTTTGCTTTGGCATTTACCAGTATCGGGCTGGAGACGAACTTCTCTGACCTGTTTAACAAAAACAGCAAAAAACCACTTTACGCCTTCCTGATTGCACAAGGTTTTAATATCGTTGTGACTTTAGTAATCGCTTATTTTTTATTTAAATGACCCTGAGAAATCCTGCCCTGATTATATTGTTGATGCTGTTTTCTGAGCCGGCCTTATTTGCTCAGAAGCGTTATAACCATAATATTGTCTGGGGCAGGCTGGCCCTGACCGATACGCTCAGCAGCAAACTCCGCTGGGAACTGTTCATTCAGCACCGGAGGCAAAATACCGAAGAAAGCGACTGGAATGTCGTCAAAGCTTCCCAATTTACCAGTTACTGGCTGTGGTTTCATTACAATCTATCGCCTTCAACCAAACTCTCGGTTTCCCCGGTCGGCTATTTTAAAAGCTGGATCCTGATCGCCCACCCGACAGATATCGACAGAGACGGGATCAGGGAATTCAGATGGGCGGCCAGGCTGGACCATGAAACCAAAGGCAAATATTTCAATGTACTCAACAGGCATAACCTTGAGTACCGGATACGGGACCTTCAGAACAACAATGTTTTTCAACCCAACTGGCGGGTGCGGTACATGATCCGGCTGGAAAAGCCGCTGAAGGCCTCCTGGATAAAGAAACCTACTAGTCTCGTCGCTTATGAAGAGGTGTTTATCCAGTTTGGCAAGGCCGTCAGAAGCAATCCTAACGTTTTTGATCAGAACAGGCTTTATCTGGGCGTAAATCACAGTTTTTCAAAGCGTATCAAGGGGAACCTGGGCTACATCTGGGGAATTCAGCAAAGAAACTCAGGTAACGAATTCGATTTTTCCAACATTCTCTGGGGTGTGCTGACGATCTATAATGTATTCAGCCAATTCAGAGGCAATAAAAAACCTGCTGCAGATCATCATTGAAAATTTGTATATTTGATCAACAATATCTTATGAAAAATGAAAAAAGCTTTACTTCTGACACTGATCTTTTCTTACTCCCTGTCCAATGCCCAGGGTCTGCAGGAATTATTCACCCAAAGCACAGACGCCTATAAAAAGAAAGACTTCGGATCCTTTCTTACACTTACACAAAAACTGGATAACATCAGGCCTTCCCATCCCCGGATCACCTACAACCTGGCGTCGGCTTACGCCCTGAACGGGCAAAAGGAAAAGGCCTTTGAGGTTCTGGAGAAACTGATCAGGACGAACAACCAAACAGCTTTTGAATCAGATTCTGACTTTGTTTCGCTTCAATCTGCACCAGCTTATGGGAAATTACTGCTGTTAAAAAAAGAACTTGGTCTGGAAGTGAAAAACAGTAAGCTGATCGTCAGCCTTAACATCAAAGACCTGCATCCTGAAAGTGTGCTTTTTCTGAAGAAAAGCAATACCTGGCTGGCTTCCTCCATCAGGAAAAGGAAGATCGTCAGTTTTGATCCCAAAACAGGAAAATGTACCGACTGGCTTGCAGAAGTCGGCATTTTGTCAGTTTTTGCCCTTAAACCGGATCAGGATGAACGATATCTCTGGGTGGCTACAGCTGCGATGCCGGAGATGGAGGGTTTCAGTAAAGAACTGGAAGGACAGGCTGAAATCCTGAAAGTGGACATTTCAACCCATAAAATAGTTGAGCGGTTGAAGACCCGAGGAAGCCATGTTTTCGGGGACCTGATCGTCAGTAAAAAGGGGGAGGTTTTTATTTCAGACAGTGATCAGCCGGTCATCTACAAAATAACGGGTGGGACCGTTCAGCCCTGGCTTGACCTTAGCGGAGAAGCCTTTAACCTGCAAGGCCTGAGCTTCGACGCTGCAGAAAAGAACATATACATTTCCGACTATCTCAAAGGCATTTTGAAAATACCTGCAGATCATCCGGAATCCGGAAAATGGATGGATTTTCCTTCAGATGCCACTAAAAAAGGCATCGACGGGCTGATTCATTACAAAAACTCTCTGATAGCCATTCACAACGGCGTTCAGCCGATCAGGATAGTCAGGTATTTTCTTGACGACAAAGGTGAGCGGATTGTCCGTGCAGAAGTGATTGATAACAACCGCAAAGAGCTGGATGAACCTGCCCTGGCATTTGCCATGAACGATATGCTGTATTATTTTGGCAATTCTCCGTGGAAAGCTTATAACAAAGACTTTAGCCTTGACAATAACAAATATGAAGCTCCGATGCTTTTCAGTTACTTACTGTCCAGGTGATTTACTTCCGGTAAGAAAATCACCATAAATTGTTGAAAAAAAATCACAGCAACAACCTATAATTTCTATAGACAATATCTATATTTGCTTTTAATAACAAAACCGTAATAAATACCATGAAATTCGAAACGCTTCAACTGCATGCGGGCCAGGTGCCTGATCCTACGACCAATTCAAGAGCGGTGCCTATTTATCAGACCACCTCTTACGTATTTAACGATACCACACACGGTGCCAACCTGTTTGCACTCAAGGAATTCGGTAACATCTACACCAGGATCATGAATCCTACCCATGATGTATTTGAAAAAAGAATTGCGGCCCTGGAAGGTGGCGTGGCAGCACTGGCTGTGGGCTCTGGTCATGCGGCCCAGTTTATCGCCATCAATAATATTACTACGGTAGGAGATAATTTTGTGACTACTTCATTTCTGTATGGTGGTTCATACAACCAGTTTAAAAACTCCTTCAAAAACATCGGCGTGGAAGCCCGCTTTGCGGATGGCGACGACGTCAGCAGTTTCGAAAAACTGATTGATGACAAAACAAAATTCATCTACCTCGAAACCATCGGTAACCCGAGTTACAGCGTGCCTGATTTTGAAGCTTTTGCTCAGCTGGCAGGCAAATATGACCTTCCGCTTATAGTAGATAATACGTTCGGTGCTGCGGGAGCTATCTCTCAGCCCATCAAATACGGTGCCCACGTGGTGGTGCAGTCAGCCACCAAATGGATCGGCGGACACGGAACCAGCATCGGCGGGGTGATCGTTGACGCAGGAACTTACAACTGGGGCAACGGAAAATTCCCTCAGTTTACCAGCCCGTCTCCAAGTTACCATGGTTTGGTGCTGAATGATGTTTTTGGTGTTGGCGGACCATTCGGCAACATCCAGTTTATCATCAGAGCCAGGGTTGAAGGTCTTCGCGACTGGGGTCCTGCACAAAGTCCGTTTAACTCCTTCCTGCTTTTGCAAGGCCTTGAAACATTGACTTTGCGAGTAGAAAGAATTGCTGAAAATGCACTGAAACTGGCAAAATGGCTGGAAAGTCACCCGGCGGTTAAATCCGTCAATTATATCGGTCTTGAAGACAATAAATATCACGAACTCGCTAAAAAGTACCTGGAAAGAGGCTTTGGCGGTGTTCTGTCCTTCTCATTGAAAGGAGACAAAGCAACGGCAGAGAAATTTGTCAACAGCCTTAAATTAGTGAGTCACCTGGCCAATGTAGGCGATGCCAAAACGCTGATCATTCACCCGGCTTCCACCACCCACTCTCAGTTATCTGAAAGTGAGCAGCAATCTGCCGGTGTTGAACCGACCCAACTGAGGGTTTCCCTGGGTATCGAGCACATTGACGACATCAAAGAAGATTTCGAACAGGCATTTGCCCTGTTGTCATAAAATAAGTAAAACAGCCGGCTGGTCCGGCTGTTTTTAAATTATATTTGCTGCAAAAAACACCTCTATGACCCTTTCTGCCAAGCCGGTAATCTCTTCCAAACTTCCTGATATCGGCACCACTATTTTCACAGTCATGTCTAAACTGGCCCTGGAGCACCATGCTCTGAATCTTTCACAGGGATTCCCGAATTTTGATGTGGCACCGGAGCTGACGTCGTTACTGGATAAATATACCCGCAAAGGATTCAACCAATATGCCCCGATGACCGGTGTGCAGGTTTTAAGAGAGGCACTGTCAGAAAAAACTTCGGCTCTTTATGGAGTAAATTATGATCCTGAAACTGAGATTACAGTCACTTCAGGAGCTACAGAGGCATTGTTTGCAGCGATTTCAGCGGTCGTTTCTCCCGGCGATGAGGTCATTATATTCGACCCTGCTTATGACAGCTATGCCCCGGCCATCAGGCTAAATGGCGGTATACCTGTTTATGTCACCTTAACACCTCCCGACTATACCATTGACTGGCAGGAAGTTAAAGGCAAAATATCCGATAAAACACGGATGATCATCATCAACACTCCCCACAATCCTACCGGAACCGTGTTGAGCAGTGAAGATTTAAATCAGCTGGCTGCTTTGGTCAGGGACACAGATATTTTTGTGCTGGGCGATGAGGTCTATGAACACATTATTTTCGATGGCTTGCCGCATCATTCCCTGCTTACTCACCCTGAACTTAAAGAAAGGAGCTTCATCTGCGGGTCATTCGGGAAGACATTCCACATAACAGGCTGGAAAATAGGCTATTGTCTCGCTCCTAAAGACTTGAGTGTCGAATTCAGGAAAGTACATCAGTACCTCACTTTCAGTACGTTCACACCTGCTCAGTATGCCCTGGCAGAATATCTTAAAACTCCTGAAAACTATCTTTCCATTCCGGCGTTTTATGAAAGCAAAAGAGACCAGTTCCTGTCCGCCATAGCCGGCTCGCGGTTTAATTTCAAACCCTCACAGGGAAGTTTTTTTCAGAATGTTTCGTACGAGGCCCTTACCGATGAAAACGACTTTGACCTGGCCGTCAGGCTCACTAAGGAGATTGGTGTGGCTTCCATTCCCGTTTCTGTTTTTTATCATCAGAAAAACGATTTCAAGATACTCCGCTTCTGCTTTGCAAAAGACCGGGAAACCCTTGAAAAAGCCGGAGAAAAGCTCTCAAAACTCTGATTTCTTCTTCCACAGAAGATTTCTCCTGATTGATTTTTAAAATATTCTGATAAAGAATAGTACATTTCAAACAAAATGATCGATTTTCCGCGATAAATCTACCAAATCGATAGACTTATTTGTTTATATTTACATACTAAACAAACTAAAATCAATGAAGACGATCAGGTTAATAATTCTCTCTGTTTTTTCGGTTACACTGGCCAGTGCCCAGGTGACACCCAAACAAGGACCATGGAGAGGGACTTTCAAATTATTCAACGGGGCAGAAGCTCCTTTTAACTTTGAACTTAAAGACAAAAACGCTTACCTGATCAATGGTAAAGAGCGTTTTGAAATCAAAGGTGTTTATCAGAAAAACGATTCTCTTTTTATTCCCATTGATATTTTCGATGCCGTCATCAAGGCGAAGGTGGAAAGTGCGGGTAAACTTTCAGGTATTTTCAGAAGACTGAATTCAACCATTCCGGATATCAGTTTCACCGCTGAGCAAGGCAAAACTTACCGTTTCTTTGAAAACCCGGGGGCTGCCAGCGTGAGTTTGCATGGCAACTGGGATGTGGTCATCGGTACCAGCCCGAATAAACTGGTGGGCGTATTTACCCAGACCGGAAACAAACTTTCAGGTACTTTCCTATCAAAAACCGGTGATTACCGTTTCCTGGAGGGTTCTGTTCAAGGTGACGAGTTTTTCCTTTCGGCGTTCAGCGGTTCAAGTCCCAGCCTGATCAAAGGGAAAATTTCGGGAGATGAGCTGACAGCTGAATACATCACGATCAGAGGCTCACAGCCGGTAAAAGGTACGAGGAATGAAAAAGCCGCTTTACCTGATGCTTACTCTCTGACCAAAATAAAAGAAGGAACCACATTTGACTTCACGTTTCCGGATGCCTTCACTGGCAAACCGGTATCTCTGAAAGATACAAGATACAAAGGCAAAGTAGTGGTGGTAACCATCCTGGGTAGCTGGTGTCCCAACTGTATCGATGAAGCTACTTTTCTTTCGCCATGGTACAAAGCCAACAAAGACAGGGGCGTTGAAATCATCGGATTATCTTTCGAACGTAAGAACGATGCGGCTTTTGCCAAAACAAGGCTGGAGGCTTTAAAAACAAGGTTCGGAATTGATTATCCGCTATTGTTTGCGGGCTTATCCGATAACAATTATGTCAAGTCGGTGTTGCCGTCATTGACTGACTTTATCTCCTTCCCTACCACGATCTTTATTGATAAAAACGGGAACGTGAGCAAGATACATACCGGTTATTCAGGACCTGCTACAGGGAAATATTATGAAGCATTCGTTAAAGAATTCAACCATGATATCGACACCCTGCTGGGAAGTGATGCAGGCAAAGGCCAGACGGGGAAATGACCGGAGAAAACGAGTATGGAAAAAGGATATTTACTCTTATTCTTTCCAGAAAGCGGAACAAACTGAAAATCAATAAATAAGAATGCCGGCTAGCCAACCGGCATTCTTTATGAAAATTTAATCTACTAATATACTAGACTATATAGAGTTATTTAATTATATTTGCACTATAATCAGCAAGCGAAATATACTATAAGATGATTAAAAAGCATTTACCTCAATATGATCCGGCATTCTGGGATACGGAAATCCCGCTGAACAGGTCCAATGAAAAGTTGCTCCATTTGCAGACCGGAGCTAAAATGCCTGATTTATACATAGCAAAAGACATGGCCTTCTGGCAGAATATTCCAAAGAAATTTAAATTCGAGAAACCAAGCCTGTTCTCACTGATCGGCAATAAACCCCTGGTGATCAGCTTTCTGGCTGGCGGCTGGAATAATTATGGCAAACAGCATCTTGAAACATTAAAGAGTGTATACCAGGAAATTAAAGCTTTAAACGGCAACCTCCTGGTAATATTAAATGCCTCTTATACCGATTCTCTGGAAATGATCCGTTATTTTGAAGTCGATTTTAATATTGTGGTGGATCCGGACAATCAGATTGCGACAAAATTCGGTCTGTACTCTGAAACGGCCCCGGTTTGGGACCGTATTTCAGGAATATCCGAAGAAGTGCCCGTTCCGGCTACGTTTGTCGTTAATCAGTCGGGTTCTATTATTTATCATACCATTGATGAAGATTTTGACAAGCCGTTTTCTCCTACGGAAGTTTTGGGAGCGGTTTTCGCGGCAGCAAGCCGGGTGCCTTATAACAACAGATACCGTTTTGCTACCTGAATCAACGTCCTTTAAATTGAGCAAAGATGAATAGTCGCACACATTTCTTAACGCATCCCGGACTGGCATCTTCGGGGCCGCAACACTGGCAAACCATCTGGGAAGACCAGTCACCTGAACTTTTCAAACGGGTGGAACAGGACAACTGGGACTGGCCCGAAAGAAAGGTCTGGGTGGAAAGATTGCAGGAGTATGTAGCAGCACTGACCGGCCCCACTGTTTTGGTAGCCCATAGCATGGGTTGTATTACAGTAGCTTACTGGGCCAGAAAATACAGTTCTCCTTACATTACAGGGGCACTACTTGTCGCTCCTGCAGATGTGGAAAGGTCAAAGAGGCTTAATTTTGTAGTTGATTTCTGCCCAATTCCGGAAGAAAAGCTACCTTTTGAAAGCATAGTCGTGGCCAGCAGCAATGATCCCTTTGCGGACATTGACCGCTCCAGGAAATTTGCCATGGATTGGGGAAGCAACTTTGTCAATCTTGGTGAGAAAGGACATATCAACGCCATTTCAAAATTAGGAGACTGGAAAGAAGGCAAACAATTGCTGAAAAAACTGTCCGCTAAAAATGGCATTCTTTTTGAAAATGAATCATTAATCAATTATTAACCAATCCCTGAATAATACGTCAACAGGAAATCTCGTTAGAAGCTAAAATTATAAATTTTGTCTATATTTGTGCTTCAATTCCTAAAAAAACCGCATCTCAATGAAAAAAGTATATCTTAGTGATTCTGGCCCTAAAGTATCTGAGGCAATTTACGGCTTCTGGCGATGGGAAGATTGGGGAACAGAAACCACCTCAAAGATCGAGAAAATAATTAATCTGTGTTTAGAACTGGGTATCAATACATTTGACCACGCCGACAGTTACGGTGACTTTACCATAGAAGAACATTTCGGAAAGATCATCAAAAACAAGTCTTTCAACAGGGAAGACATTGTGTTATTCAGTAAATGCGGGATCCGTAAGTCAAAAGACGGCCAGTTCACATTCTATGATACTTCAAGAGACCATATCGTTAAAAGTATTGAAAACTCGTTAAAGAAATTCAATACCGATTACCTTGATATCTTTCTTTTGCAACACAATGATTTCCTGACCGACCCGGAAGAAACAGCCAGGGCCCTCACAGAAGTGGTTAACTCTGGTAAAGCCAAGCACATCGGTGTAGCTAATTACTCGGCCTCTCAGCACCAGTTGCTGGATTCCTATCTGAATATTCCTTTGGTGACGAATCATATTGAGCTTAACCTGGTGGATATTTCGGCCCTTCATGACGGAAGAATAGATTACGCCAAGCAGCGTTTCTGTAAACCTTTGGCATGGGCTCCCCTGGCTGGAGGTGTGATCATGAACGGCAATGATGAAAAATCAATCATCCTGAGAGCCAAGCTTTATGACATCAGCAAGAAATACGATGCCAATATTGAGCAGACCGCCGTAGCATGGCTGATGAAATTAGGCACTTTGCCTATCATCGGTTCACTGTCTGAAGAGAGGATCGTCAATGCAGCCAGTGCATCAAAAATAAAACTCAGCCACGAAGACTGGTACGAAATATACCAGGTGGCTATTCAATAAAAGAAATTCTTCAGGCCGGCATCTTGCGATGCCGGCTTTTTTATGCCCCGTTTTCAGAAATCCCCGTTCTGCTGTGTAACAAATTCCCCACTTTCACGCATTTTTCCATGAACGAAAATTCCTCAGAAAATTATCTCACTGCACAAAAAATACACTAATCACCTCAATATCAATCAACTAAACCCAAATTTTTGATTTTTGTAAAAATCCCGCAAGTGTGGATCACTATTTTTTTAAATAAAGACGAAACGTACCTAACTAATTGCTCTGAAGCTTTAAATATTTAAAAGCTCACAGTAATTAAAAAATCAACTAAAAAAAAGTCTTATGAAAAATTTATTGATCACCATCGCTACCGCGGCAACTATCATGAGTTGTACTTCTAATGCAGGTACAAATGCCAAGATAGAAGAGGCCAGGCAAGCCGCCATCGATTCAATGCATAAAGCAACAGAAATCGAAGCCATCAAACAAGCAGCTATTGACTCGGTTAACCGTGCCAATGAAAAAGCTGAAGTCACTGAAAAAGTAATCTATGTCCACGACAATCATAATAACACAGCCTCTCCTGCTACAAAAACCCAACGCAAAAAGATGAATAATGTAGCCAAGGGAGCCTTGATTGGGGCCGGGGCTGGTGCAATTACCGGAGCAGTCGTTTCCAAAAAGAAAGGACAAGGTGCCATCATTGGTGGTGTCGTGGGAGCCGGAGCAGGTGCCGCCACAGGAGCCATCATTGACCATAATAAAAAGAACAATTAATGATATAGTTAGAGTTAATATTTCCACACACGGTCCATATAACCGAAACTAAAGTGTCAGAGGGAAACTTCTGACACTTTTTTATTATACCATTTTAGTCCCGAAACCTATCCACTTATGCCTTTTCAGCTTATATTTGAGGTTCTTAGAGACAACAACAGACTAACAGATCAAACTATCTATGAAAATATCTGTAATAGATGCCGGCAATTTTAAACTCGACGGCGGGGCCATGTTCGGGGTAGTGCCGAAAACCATCTGGCAAAAAATGATACCGGCAGATGAGCTGAATTTGTGCAGCTGGAAAATGAGATGCCTGCTGGTCGAAAACGAAGGCAAACTGATCCTGACCGATACAGGCATGGGTGACAAGCAACCTGAAAAGTGGCAGGGATATTATTTCAAACACGGCGACGGCGATCTGATCCAATCCATCAGGAAAGCCGGCTACCACGAAGACGAAGTCACTGATGTGATCCTGAGTCATCTCCATTTTGATCATTGCGGCGGGGCGGTTTCGTGGAATACCGCCAGAGACGGTTACCGGCTTACCTTCAAAAACGCCAGGTACTGGACACATTCCGCTCACTGGGATTGGGCCATTCACCCGAATCCAAGGGAAAAAGCAACATTTTTGACAGAAAACCTGCTGCCCATAGAAGAATCAGGGCATCTGAATTTTATTGATCAGCAGCCTGATTTTTTCGGGAACAAGTTCAGCTTCCTGTTTGCAGACGGCCATACGGAAAAGATGATCATGCCGGTAGTTACCTTTAAAGAACAGAAGATTATTTTCATAGCAGATACCGTCCCTTCTCATGCCCACATTCATGTGCCTTATTGCATGAGTTATGACATCAGGCCTTTACAAACGATGCAGGAAAAGGAAAGTTTGCTTCAAATCATCAGCGATGAAAAGTGGCTGATCTTTTACGATCACGACCCGGTGCACGAAGTATCCGGTATCATTAAAACAGAAAAAGGCTTTAAGCCTGAATTTTCAGGGAGTCTGAAAGATTTTGTATCTTTATAACAGATAAATTATCTATACGTTATCTATTGACAGGAAATTTGAAATCACATCATACTTAATATGAAGATAGGACTGGTACTTTCAGGAGGCGGAGCAAGGGGATTTGCTCATTTAGGGGTTATTAAAGCCATTAATGAACTGGGATTAAGTCCGGACATGATCTCCGGCACCAGTGCCGGTTCACTGGTCGGGGCGTTCATTGCAGCCGGTTATTCCCCGGATTTTGTCCTGGAAACCATCCTGAAACTAGGCATCAGAAGTCAGCTTAAATTTGCATTCAACCGTTTCGGACTTTTCAGCCTTGACAAAGTGGAAAAGCTGTTTCATGATTATATCCCTCACAATAGTTTTGAAGCACTAAAGATTCCCCTGGTGGTTTGTGCCACGGATATTGTCAGGGGAGAAACCGTTTATTTTGATTCGGGAGATCTGGCCAAGCCTGTGCTGGCTTCCTGCTGTATTCCGGGTATTTTTGAACCGGTGACTTACAATGGACATACCCTGATTGACGGAGGGGTGATGAACAACCTGCCTCTGGAACCCCTGGAAGGAAAATGCGACCTGCTGATCGGCGTTAACGTCACTCCTATCGAGAAAACCCTTCCTATCAAATCGGCTAAAGATGTTATGATGAAATGCCTGTTCCTGTCTATCGGTCAGCAGGCCAAAGATAAACTCGACCGGCTTGACATTGCCATCGAACCCAGCGAAATCGCCAAATATGACGGATTAAGCCTTTCAAAGGCCAAAGAACTCTATAATCTGGGCTACGAATCGGCAAAAGCAGAATTAGAAGGGAAATTGTCTCATATTTTGTAAGTTTGCGTTCGTTTAATGATCTGGTCCGGAATTTGGATAATTTTAGCCTGTACCGGTCGTTATCAGTTTATAATGGTATTTAAAGAATATTTTGTGAAAAGACTTTTTACCCTGCTTCTGGCAAACTGTATATTAATATCATGCTCACAATTCAGCAACAGCCCGACGAGCAAGGCCTGGCACAACTTGAATGCCAAATATAACTCCCTGCTTATCGCCCGCGACAACTACAAAATTGCAAAGACCATCGATATTAAGGAAAGAAAGGAGAATTTCGGTACAGTTCTGCCCATATTCCATAAAATAGACAGTACCAAGCTGAAAACAGCAAGGCCTCACCTCGAAGAAGTGGTCAAAAAGACTTCCCTGATCGCGGAAAGACACTCCAACTCAAAATACATTGATGAAGCTTATCTTTTGCTTGGAAAAGCAAGATTAATGAAAGGCGAGATTTTCAATGCGATAGAAACTTTCAAATATGTCAACACTACCGGCAAATCACAGGATAAGAAAAATGAAGCCCTGATTTGGCTGATGAGGGCCTATACCGAAAGTGGTGATTTTCAGACGGCCAACCAGGTTTCAGACATCCTTAAGTCGGCGGTGCTGAGCCCCAGGGACAAAGCACAGTATCTTTTGGTAAAAGCCCATTTCCACCAGGTACAGGGTGAAGACGCCCTGGCGGTGGTTTTACTGGAAGAAGCCCTCAAAAACATGCCCAAATCTGCTGAAAAAGCAAGATACCATTTCATAGCGGGTCAGCTGTTTGATCAGCTCAACCGCCCTGTTTATGCCCGGAAAAACTACCAGATGGCTAAGAAAAACAGGCCGGATTATGACATCGAGTTTTATTCCAACCTGGGGCTGATGATGAACCAGTCACTGGCCAATAACACCATCAACACTTTTGAAGGGATGCTTACAGACCGGAAAAACACCGACCTGAAAGATAAGATTTACTTCAAAATGGGGGAACTGGAGTCAAAAAAACGCAATTATGACCAGGCCATCGAGTATTATCAGAAGTCGGTGGCCCTGAGTACAGACGACAATGTCCAGAAAGCTTATTCCTACAAAGCCATCGGTGATATCTACTTTAATCACCTGGGGGATTTTGAGAAATCGGCGTCTTACTATGACAGCACTATTATTACCATTCCGAAAGACTATCCTGATTATAAAACGCTGATTTTAAAGACTCAGTCGCTCAATGATTTTTTGAAATACAAAAAAACACTGGACCTTGAAGACAGTCTCCAGACGCTTGCGGCGATGAACCCGCTGGCTTTGGACAACAAACTAGAAGAGATCATCATCCAGCAGGAAAAAGACAAGAAAAAGCTGAGCGATGCCGCCAAAGTCGTTGCCAATCAGCAAAACCCGCCCCAGATGGTGGCCAGCAACGGTGCTAAAAACAGGTGGATACTGTATGATCCTGCGGAATTGCTGAAATCCAGAAATGAATTTACCAGGTTGTGGGGCAACAGGAATCTTGACGACAACTGGAGAAGAGCTGACAAAGAGACCGGGTCTGTAAGCTTCAGTATTGAGCGGGGCGTGGAGAAAAAAGACTCATTGGCAGCCAGACAAACGGAAGAAGAACTGGACAAGGCCAATAAGGCTGCTGAAAGTCAGCTGGCTTTCAGAAAAAGTGAATTGCTGCAGAAAATCCCTAAAACACCGATACAGCAGGCTGCCTCAAAAAGAAAGCAGGAAGAAGCTTATTATCAGCTGGGTAAGATATACAAGTTACAGTTTCAGGACAATGAAAAAGCCAGGGCTACTTTTATCACCCTGACAGAGAAATTCCCGAAAAGTATCTATGCACCGGAAGCTTACTACTTCCTGGCCATCATGGAGGAAAATCCGGCCGATAATGTTTACAGGACCACCTTGCTTGAAAAATTCCCCGGTTCTTCTTTTGCCCGTCAGATCAAAAAAGGAAATGTAAAAATCAGCAGTGACAAAGAAACCGAAGCCCAGAATTTTTACGCGGCGGTGTTCAAATCTTATTCTGAAGGTAATTACGACAAAACCCTTGAATCGCTTGAAAACGGACTGAATGAATATATCGGCAGCCAGGTAGAAGACAAAATGGCCATGCTAAGGATCATGATCCTGGCCAAAAAACAAAATAAAGACCAATACCAGATTGCCCTGCAGGACTTTTTAAGAAGTTATCCTAACTCTGATCTAACCCTAAAAGCTAAAGACATGTTAGCTGTAATAAATAAATGACAAAGCAAAACAATGACCCGGAAGATGAAGAAAAGCCCCCCGTATTTAAGTCCTGGAAAGCAGCCTACTGGTTTGTTATCCTGACTTCGGTAGCTTTATTCATCCTATTTTACCTATTGACAAAAATGTATTCATGACGAGTTTAGACTGGTTACTCATGGGCCTGGCCCTGTTCTTCATTATTGCCTACGGAGTTTATAAAAACAGGAAAGACACGACCATCAATGAATATTTGCTGGCAGGCAAGTCTCTTCCGTGGTACCACGTCGGTCTGTCGGTGATGGCCACCCAGGCAAGTGCCATTACCTTCCTTTCGGCCCCGGGGCAGGGATTTACGGACGGGATGGGCTTTGTCCAATTCTATTTCGGTTTGCCTTTTGCGATGGTCGTTCTGAGTATTACCTTTATTCCGATCTTTCACCGTCTCAGGGTATATACAGCCTACGAATACCTTGAAAACAGGTTTGACACCAAAGTAAGGGTGTTTACAGCCGTTTTGTTCCTGATTCAAAGGGGGCTTTCCACCGGAATTTCCATTTATGCCCCGTCTATTATTTTGTCTACTATTTTCGGATGGGACATCGCCTGGACCAACGTGATCATGGGGGGAATTGTACTTACTTATTCTGTGATCGGAGGCACCAAGGCCATTTCTTATACCCATATCCAGCAAATGATCTTTGTAACAGCCGCCATGATTTTTGCGGGTTACCTAGTTGTCAATCTTTTACCTGCCGACATCGGGCTGGTTGATGCTGTGAAAGTAGCCGGAAAAGCAGGCAGGGTCAACATCATGGACCTCAAGTTCAATCCGCAGGAAAGATATAACCTCTGGTCGGGTTTGCTGGGTGGTTTCTTTTTACAACTCTCCTATTTCGGAACAGATCAGTCGCAGGTAGGAAGGTATCTTACGGCTAAAAGCATCAAACAAAGCCGTATCGGTTTACTAATGAACGGTCTGATTAAAATCCCGATGCAGTTCGGTATACTCCTGATCGGTGTGCTGGTTTTTGTTTTTTACCAGTTCAACTCCTCCCCTGTTTTTTTCAATACGGTAGAAACCGACAAACTGGTCAACAGTGAATATGCGGCCGAGTACCGCTTGCTGGAAGACCGCCATGCTGCGTTGGGGAAGCAAAAAGAAGTTGAAATCCGTAAACTTCACGAGGCCATCCAATCTGAAAAACAGCCTGAAATCGAAATCAGCCAGAGCACCATTCAAAGCCTCGACAAGCAGTCAAAAGAGCTGAAAAAAGAGGTTTCGGGCCTTATTAAAAAGAATAACCCTACCGGTGACTCCAATGACGTCAATTACATTTTCCTCAGATTTATCCTTGATCATTTACCGCACGGGTTCATAGGATTGCTGATTGCCATTATTTTTTCTGCTTCCATGGGTTCCGTGGCCTCTGCCTACAGTTCGCTGGCAGCTACCAGCCTGGTGGATGTGGTCAGAAAGACTACCAACAAGGAAATTTCGTCGGATCTGGAATTAAAATACTCCAAATACCTGACTATTTTCTGGGGTTTATTCTGTATTCTGATTGCTTCGTTTACCCATAAACTGGGCAGCAGTATGATTGAATTGGTAAATATTTTGGGTTCCTGGTTTTATGGTATTATATTAGGCATATTTTTAGTGGCATTTTATACGAAATCTATCGGGTCCAAAGCCATTTTCTGGGGGGCCATCATTTCACAAATCCTCGTGATTGCCATCTGGAAATATGAATTGGTCGCATTTTTATGGCTTAATCCCATTGGTGTCGGGTTAGTGTTTGCCTTTAGCTGGAGCATCCAGAAACTTACCATTACATCAAAATAAAACATGAGCGAATCACAAAACATATTGATTATTGAAGACGATCAAAGAATTGCTCAGAACATCAGCAAAGGACTTGAAGAAAAGGGATTTCTGACCCAGATTGCTTTTGACGGCAAAATCGGTTTGAAAATGGCCCTCAATAAAGAATTCGACCTCATTCTCCTGGATCTTAATTTACCAGGAATGAACGGTTACGAAGTGTGCGAAGAAGTCAGAAAACGCAAGGCCGATATTCCCATCATCATGCTGACCGCCCTTGGCGAAACTGAAGACAAGATCGAAGGTTTTGAAAAGGGGGCTGACGACTATATTGTTAAACCATTCGATTTCAGAGAGTTACTGGCCAGAATCAATGTATTTCTTAAAAGAAGAAATGCGGATAACTACCAGGGCATCAATCATTTGAAAATCCTTGACCTTGAAATGGACCTGGATTCCAAGATTGTAACCCGTCAGGGCATGAACATTGAACTGACACCCAAGGAATTTCTTCTGCTCGAATACCTGATCAAAAACAAAGGAAAAGTGGTCTCTAAAGTAGATATTGCGGAAAGCCTCTGGGAACAGAATTCCCAGCAAAGCCTTAATGTCATTGAAGTGTATATCAATTTCCTCAGAAAGAAAATTGACAAGGATTTTCATCCCAAACTGATCCATACCAAAACCGGGATGGGCTATATTCTTAAAGAAGAATAATCTGTTAAAGAATGAAGATCCGGACTAAAATAGCCCTGCAGTTTACCGTGATAGTTGCCACTATCCTGACCGTGTTTTCCCTTGTTATTTACTATCTGTCGGAAAATAACCGGAAGCAGGAATTCTACCTGAGTCTGAAAGACAGGGCACGGACAACAGCCCAGCTTTTAATCAAGGAGAAGGGCATTGACAAAAAACTGCTTAAAATTGTAGACAAAAACACCCTTTCGACACTCTATGCAGCCGAAGTGATGGTTTTTAATGACCTCAATGAGCTCGCATATTCCAACTATGAAGCAGACACCGTTTATTATTCTCCTGAGCTGTTAAAAAAAATACGGACTGAAAAATACCTGGAATCTTCTTTTAACGATAAAGAAGTGGTAGGGACCATTTATGACAACGAATTCGGAAAAAGTTTCGTAGTCCTGGCCCAGGCCAAAGACGTCTATGGAAAACAAAAACTGGCCAACATCAAGCAAACCATGATTTACGGTTTGATTTCAGCCATATTTCTGACCATCATCTTCGGTTTTATTTTTGCAGGACAATCTTTAAAGCCGATTTCGAGGATCAACCATGAAGTTTCAAAAATAACGGCCTATAACCTGACCAAAAAACTCAGTACAGGCAATAATAAGGACGAAATCGCTCAGTTGGCCCGTAATTTCAATGAGATGCTGTCCAGGATCGAGAAATCATTTGAATTACAGAAAAGTTTTGTAAGCAATGCTTCTCATGAACTGAGAACGCCGTTGGCCGCCATAAAATCTGAGATTCAGGTCGCTTTGGAAAACGACAGGTCTACTGAGGAATACAAAAGCACCCTTCATTCACTGTATATTGATAACCAAAGACTTATACAGCTCACGAATGGGCTTTTACAATTGGCTAAATCTGAAAAAACCAATGAGAATGTCCAGATGGTGCCGCTGAGAATCGATGAGATTCTGTTTGAAGTACAGGATGAGCTTACTCACCAGCAGTCGAACTACCAGATCATGATCGATTTTGACGATATCCCGGATGATGATAACTGGGTGACCGTCAGCGGAAACAAGCCATTGCTGAAAACAGTATTTAACAATCTCATCGAAAATGCCTGTAAATATTCAGATAACAAGACAGCAGAAGTAAAAATCAAATTCAACAAGCGGAACTGCCTGATTTCAGTGGCGGATACCGGGATCGGTATTCCAAAAGAAGAAATCGAAAGGATTTTTGAGCCGTTTTACCGCACCAAAAATGCCGCTACATTTAAAGGGCATGGCATAGGGCTTTCTATTTGTAAGCGTATCGCAGACATGCACAAAGGCAGGATTGTCGTAAAAAGTGAGTTGCATTCCGGCAGTGTTTTCAGCGTGATCATTCCTCATTTGTAGGATTGAGAAACTGTATATTACGCTTCAGACCTTCGAACTTTGTTCGCTTTAACGCTGATTTCTTAAACAATTCGCGAAAAACTTCTTCCGTTATCTCTTCCCAGTCTTTATTGGAAAAATTTTCCAGGTCTGGATTCAGCGTAAATGCCGGGGTTTTGTGAGGCTTAGCAAAACGGTTCCATGGACACACGTCCTGACAGATGTCACAACCAAACATCCAGTTTTTAAACTTCCCTTCCACTTCTTTCGGGATAGACTCTTTCAGTTCTATCGTAAAGTAACTGATACACTTACTGCCGTCTACCACATAAGGCCCTACGATGGCGTCTGTGGGGCAGGCATCGATACAGGCTGTGCAGGTACCGCAAAAATCCTTCATCGGGCCGTCATATTCCAGATCAAGGTCAAGGATGATTTCACCGATGAAGAAAAAGCTCCCGCCTTCGCGGTTCAGCAGGTTGCTGTGTTTGCCTATCCAGCCTATGCCACTTTTTTTTGCCCATACCTTGTCCATCACGGGGGCTGAATCGACAAATACCCGTCCGTTTACTTCCCCGATCTCTTCTTCTATAAAATAAAGCAGTTCTTTCAGCCTGTCTTTTACCACAAAATGATAATCTGTACCGTAGGCATATTTAGACAGTTTCAGGTGCTCATCACCTTCGGGCAGTTTTTTTTCCGGATAATAATTAAACATCAGGCTGATCACCGACTTTGCACCGTCCACCAGTTTCCTGGGGTCCAGTCTTTTGTCAAAATGATTGGCCATGTAGGCCATCTGGCCGTGGTAGTTTTTGTTGAGCCAGTTTTCGAGCCGCGGAGCTTCTTCTTCCAGGAATTCAGCTTTGGAAATCCCGCAGAAATCAAAACCCAAAGCTTTTGATTTCTCCTTGATTAACCGTGTTCTGTCTGAAAGTATTGAAGTACCCAATGGACATTTTTTTGTAAAATTAACAAAACTGATCCTATTTTAAGACGAAAGGCCTGTTTTATGTTCGATATGACCAAACAGCTTGCAATTACGGGAAAACTTTGTGAAATTCGTTTTATCAATAATAGCCAGTACCTGATCATCTATTTTCAACCTTAAAAACAAAAAAGAATGAACAATGTTTCTTCCGGTCCATCCAGCCGGGCAAAAGTTTCTTTACTTCTCAGCTTCCTCGTTATTTTAATTCCTTTAACATCATTTAAATCTTTTAAACCCACTGTTTACAAAGCAGATGTCATCATTTATGGGGGTACTTCCGCGGCGGTTACTGCGGCCGTTCAGGTCACAAAAATGGGTAAAAGCGTCATCATTGTATCTCCTGACAAGCATCTCGGCGGATTATCTTCCGGCGGACTAGGCTTTACCGACACAGGAAACAAGGAAGTGATCGGGGGCCTTTCACGCGAGTTTTACCAGAGATTGTACAATCATTATCAGAAAGAAGAAAACTGGAAATGGCAGAAAAAGGACGAATACGGCAACAAAGGACAGGGAACTCCTGCGTTGGACGGAGCCAACCGCACCATGTGGATTTTTGAGCCTCACGCTGCCGAAAAAGTATTTGAAGATTTTGTAAGCGAATATAAATTGAAGGTCTACCGGAATAAGTGGCTGGACAGGTCTAAAAAAGGCATCACCATGAAATCCGGATCTATCCAATCGTTCAGAACATTGGATGGGGATGAATTCCAGGGAAAAATGTTTATCGATGTTACCTACGAAGGCGACCTGATGGCCCTTGCGGGTGTTTCTTACCACGTTGGCCGTGAAGCCAATGATGTCTACGGAGAAAGCTGGAACGGAGTTCAGACGGAAGTTTTCCAGCATGGTCATTATTTTAAATCGAAAGTCAGTCCTTATGTGGTTGAAAATGACCCGAAGAGCGGTTTACTGCCTGAAGTTTCCTCAGAAAAACCGGGCATAAAAGGTCAGGGAGATAACAAAATACAGGCCTACTGTTTCAGAATGTGCCTGAGTAATAATCCGGACAACCGCATTCCGTTTCCGAAACCAGCCGGGTATGATCCCAAAAGATATGAACTTCTGGCGAGGGTGTTCAAAACCGGATGGCGTGAAACCTTTGATAAGTATGATCCGATTCCCAACAGAAAGACGGATACCAATAACCACGGTCCTTTCAGCACCGATTATATCGGCAAAAATTATGATTATCCGGAAGCTTCCTATGAAAGAAGGAACGAGATCATCAAAGAACATGAGCTTTACCAGAAAGGACTGATGTATTTCCTGGCCAATGACCCGCAGATACCGGCGGATGTGCAGGACAAAATGAAGCAATGGGGGCTACCGAAAGATGAATTTACAGACAACGGCGGATGGCCGCATCAGTTATACATCCGTGAAGCCAGAAGAATGACGGGTGAATTTGTCATGAAAGAAGCCGACGCCCTTGGAAAAACCGAAGTACCCCAACCCATCGGAATGGGCTCCTACTCCCTGGATTCCCATAATGCTCAGCGATATGTGAAAGAGGATGGCTATGTACAAAATGAAGGAGACATCGGAGTGCATCCGAAACAGCCCTACTCTATTGCTTACGGTTCTATTTTACCTAAAGAAAGCGAGTGTAAAAACCTGCTGGTCCCGGTTTGTGTGTCCAGTTCCCATATTGCTTTCGGATCGATCAGAATGGAACCTGTGTTCATGATTTTAGGGGAATCGGCCGCAACGGCCGCTGTTCTGGCGATAGAAGACAAGGTTTCTCCCCAAAAACTAAGTTACGATAAATTAAAGAAACACCTGCTGAATCAGAAGCAACGATTGACTTTGAATTAAATAGAAAAGCTCATCCTGGCTAAGCCGGGATGAGCTTTTTAAATGATCTGCAAATTCATCTATTCTTCTATAAACCATCCATTTTCCTCCGTATCGTCTGTTTGTCCGTTCCGGTTTTTGCCAGACTCAGGGCCTTTTCAAAATGTTCTTTTGCTCTCTGATTGTCCAGATCCGTGTAGAGTTCGCCAAGCAACGTAAAGTAAAAATGATTGTCCGTCAAGGCAAGTTTCTCGGCTTCTGCGATAGCGGCAGGTTTTCCTTTTACTTTGGCCAGGGCATAAGTTCTGTTGAGTGCTGCCACCGGCGAATATTCCTGGATCAGTAATTGATTGTATAACATCAGGATACTCTCCCATTTCTTAGGAGTATCAGCTTTAATGGTGTACCAGTAAGCAATACCGGCTTCGAGATGATACCGGGAAAGTTGCGTGCCTTTTGACGCTTCATGCAGATAAAAACTGCCTTTCATGATCAGTTCTTTGTTCCAGAGATTCTCATCCTGATCATCATACAAAATGAGCTCTCCCTTTTCATCTTTACGGGCTTCAAATCTCGAAGCCTGAAAACACATCAGGGCCAGTAAGGCATTGACCTGCAACTGGTTGGTTTGTTCATTTTCTATCAGCAGATGGGTAAGCCGCATGGCTTCCAGACACAGGTCTTTCCTTAATACAGAATCCTCGACAGCAGAATAGTATCCCTCATTAAAAAAAAGATAGAGGGTTGTCAGAACCGTTTCCAGTCTTCTGTCGATTTCTGCTCCTGACGGCATTTCTATCTCTACCTTTTCAAGTCTGAGCTTCTCCCTGGCCCTGAAAAGCCTTTTATTGATGGTTTCCTTACCGGTCAGAAAAGCATCGGCGATTTCATCAATCCCGAATCCGCATAAAATCCGGAGGGCAAGACCAATCTGTGCTTCGGCGGGAATGGAAGGGTGACAGATCGCGAAAAGCATCTGCAGCTGGCTGTCCGTAATGTTTTGTTCTGATAAATCAATTTCCTGGAAAGAACCGGAAGTGTAGGCCAGTTCTCCCGCTATTTTATCATGAAAATTCCTTTCTCTCTTAAAATGATTCACCGCCTTGTTCCTGGCCGTGGCATACAGCCAGGCTGCAGGGTTAGGAGGTATTCCTTTATAAGTCCAGGATTCGAAAGCAGCCAGAAAAGTTTCGCTTGTGATATCCTCGGCAGTTTCTATGTGCTCAATACCGAATGACTTGCACAGTACAGCCGCAATTTTGCTGAACTCTGTCCTGAATAAGTGAGGGATAAGATCCTGCTGTTCCATTATACATCAAAGCCCCCCTGTTCAGGGAGGCTTTCATTGTTTTTGAATTAAGATATCAATGTCTTGCGACTTTCCTTACCTCTATGCTGTTGTCAGGTCCCTGCAACACAGGTGAGCCTTTGGCCATTTCGGCAGCTTCATCCGCAGACTCAGCCCTGACGACTACAAATCCCCCGATCGCTTCTTTTGTTTCGGTATACGGGCCGTTGGTCACGATGTTATTGGGTCTTACTACCCGGCTGTCGTCAAATGACAAGCCCATACCGTTGCTGACCAGCTTGTTCTGAGCAGCAATGCCTCCCAGCCAGTCCATGGTTTGCTGCATCCAGATCTGCATTTGTTCAGGTGAAACCAATTTACCACCATCCTGGTGTCTGAAAATCAATAAGAATTCATCCATTGTCGTAAAGTTTAAATGTTTTACCCTTATATCAAATGAAATTTAATGAATTGGACAAGCTCTTGAAAATATTTTTCAATTTATTAAAATTAATCTTAAAATCACCCCAGCATAAGATTATTCACTTTCCAGAACGTAATGTTTCTTCTTGAAACATACCCCAGCTTTTCATATAAGCCGATGGCTCTTTCATTGGTATCGAGCACATGAAGGTAAGGAACTGAGCCCTGAGCAAGGATATTGTTGGTTACATGGGCTACCAGTTGTTTGGCCAGGCCTTTACCAACATAATCCGGATGGGTAATAACAGCACTTACTTCGGTAAAGTCATTCATTTTGATCCTTTCACCGGTAATCGACACCAGCTTACCATCCTTAAAAATACCATAATACTGACCCATCAAACGGGTTTTCTCTCTGAACAGGCCGGGTTGGACTAAATTGACAAGGTCTACGAGTTCCTGGTTATGCCGTTCTGTCAATGGGACGATTTCTTCTGAGATCTCCATCTCTACCGGATTAAGACAAACCATCTGAAGGCATTTCAGCTCCAGTTCAGCCCAGATGTGTCCCGGTAAAAGAGGTTTTGTACCCACGATAAAAAAAGAATCCAGGTCAGCAATATAACCATCATCCAAATCCGCCGGCCCGTTTTGATTTTCGAAACCAACAAACGGAGCTACATCAGATACATAAGCCCTGATATCCCCGCTACCTCTGGAAAAAGCCTGATGAGTTTCGTTTAAGGCATACCAGACAGGATTGTCCAGTTTAGAGTATTGATCGATATCCATGAAAAAATAAGAGGTGTTACTTGTTATTCAGAAACACCTCTTTTATCATTTCCATTCCTCAAAAAAAAAAAATTGACTGAATTATCTCGCCCTCCTGTAGTAAACCACCTTACCGGAATTAAGATCGGTCAGTTTTAAAATACCATCCACGAACCCGTACCTGGAAGTGCATTTATCCTGGAGCTTTCCTTCGTAGTTAAATTTAACACAAAACTGGTTGTTTTTAGTATACCACCTTGCTCCCATAGATTTCAGTTGTTCCACATCCGCAATTTTAGAGCCTTCGTCAATGCTGCTTGCATTGGCATTTTTAGAATAGGCTGCCACATAACCCTTTTTGTAGCCGTCCATGGTCCCGTCGGCATTAAAGATGTAGTATTCAGTATTGGATCCGCCGGTCCAGGTGGTTTCGTGATACCATTTGCCCAGAATAGCCGGGTCACGGTTTGCCCCGGCCATATCAACACTTTTAGGCGGGCTGAGCTGACCTGCTCCGGCTTTAGTGTAGGAGCCTTTCAGCAGTGGCTGGCCTGAAATACTGATACTGACTGAAAGTGCGTTTCCGTTCTGATTGAGTACAAAGGTCATTCCTTCCTGGTTATTGAGGGTCAGTTTTCCGGTAGCTTTGTTTCCGGCAACACTGCCATCCATCCGGTAGCTTTCCGTTTGTCCGTTTTGAAAAAGATTCAACAT
Organism: Emticicia sp. CRIBPO; assembly: GCF_009905725.1. Lineage (GTDB taxonomy): Bacteria > Bacteroidota > Bacteroidia > Cytophagales > Spirosomataceae > Leadbetterella. The sequence goes on from NZ_JAAAKV010000001.1 coordinate 128,677, forward strand.
TCCGGTAAGTTGATTACCTTTGAGGGAGATTTGCATGGTACTGCTCAGAGAGCCTCCGTTACCGGTCATCATGCCCTGCCAGTTGCCATTCATCTGGGCAAACACTGTAACAGGAAAAATAAGGAGAATTATTAGCTTCATATCGTAAATATAGGCTACAACCTGTCACAGTTCAATACAGCATTGCTGTCATATTGACAGTTTTTTATTTAATGGTCTGATTGTTGAGTAAGCAAATAAAAAAATGTCATTGTACTATGTCTGAGAATAAGAAAAATATGCAACAAGAAAACGAAGAGGAAAAACTGAACGAAACTATTGCTGAAGTGGGATCCGAAAGTGCTGAAGAAACGCAAAACATTGAAGCAGAAGAAGTAATTGAAGTAAGTGAAGTGGATAAACTTAAAAGCGAACTGGCAGAAAGTAAAGATAAATTTATCAGGTTGTATTCAGAGTTTGAAAACTTCAGACGCAGAACTGCCAAAGAGAAAATAGAAGTAATCCAGAATGCCTCAGAAGGGCTAATCAAAGAACTGCTTCCGGTAATGGACGATTTCGAAAGAGCTCAGAAATCAATAGAAACAACAGAGGATATCAACGCTATTAAAGAAGGCATTTTGCTGATATTCAATAAATTACAGAAAACTTTACAATCAAAAGGACTGAAGCCTATTGAGGCTAAAGATCAGGCTTTTGACGTGGAGCTTCACGAGTGTATAACGCAATTTGCTGCCGGCGACGACAAGAAAGGTCTGGTCATCGACGAAGTAGAAAAAGGTTATTACCTGAACGATAAAGTAATCAGGTATTCAAAAGTAGTAGTGGGTAATTAAGCCACCCGGTAAATTGAAATAAATATAAAATGGCAAAGAAAGATTATTATGAGTTACTGGGGGTTTCAAAAAATGTAACCGCTGACGAACTTAAGAAAGCCTATCGTAAACTAGCTATTAAGTACCACCCTGACAAGAATCCGGGCGACAAAGAGGCAGAAGATAAATTTAAAGAGATCGCTGAAGCATACGGCGTTTTGTCAGACCCTGACAAAAAAGCACGTTATGACCAGTATGGACACGCCGGTGTGGGCGGTGCAGCCGGAGGCGGCGGATATGGCGGTGGTGTCAATATGGAAGACATCTTCAGCCAGTTCGGTGATATCTTCGGCGACGAAAGTCCGTTCGGAAGTTTCTTTGGTGGCGGCAGAAGTTCAGGCCGCAGGGGAGTCAGAAAAGGCTCTGACCTGAGGATCAAACTAAAACTGAACCTGCAGGAAATTGCCAAAGGAGCAGAAAAGAAAATTAAAGTTAAAAGATACGTTTCCTGTAATACCTGTAGCGGTAACGGATCGAAACATGGCAATTCTCTTCAGAATTGTACCGCATGTAACGGTTCCGGCCAGGTCAGGAGGGTTCAGCAAACGATGCTCGGCCAGATGGTCAGCACCAGCACCTGCCCTACCTGTAACGGTGAAGGAAAAGTAATATTGGAAAGATGTGATGTGTGTTTCGGCGAAGGCAGAATGCTGGAGGAGGACCTGATCAACATCAAAATCCCGGCAGGTGTAGGCGAAGGCATGCAATTGTCGATGAGCGGCAAAGGTAATGTGCCGAGCAGAGGCGGCGTAGCCGGAGATTTGCTGATCCAGATCGAAGAAGAAGAGCATCCGGAACTGAAACGTGACGGCACCAACATCATTTATGACTTGCCGCTCAACTTCGTAGATGCCGTACTAGGTAAAGACATCGAGATTCCGACGGTAGACAGTAAAGTAAGAATCTCTATCAAACCTGGGACGCAGGCGGGTGAAGTTTTACGTCTGAAAGGCAAAGGTCTGAAAGAAATAAATGGATACGGTACAGGCGATCAACTGATCTATGTCAACATCTACACCCCTAAATCTGTCAGTGCCGAAGAGAAAACCGTACTTGAAAAACTACGCGACTCTCCGAACTTCCAGCCCAAACCGGGCAGCGGCAACAGAAGTATCTTCGATAAAATGAAAGATTTTTTTAATTAAGATATATTCTTCAGAAAAACAAAGAGGCGGTATGGGATCCCATATCGCCTCTTTGTTTATACAAGACTTACTTTCCAGCGATTCTCTATAATGTCGCGGACCTTTTCCTTATCTCCCCCGACTTCATTTTCCACTTCCCAGATCAACACATCAATCAGTAACCTGTACCACAGGCCCTGGTTAAAGTGAAATACAAGGCCTTTTTTCCCATCCAGAACCCCGAGCTGAATAGTCATTCTAAACAAAAAATACAATACAGGCCTTAAACCCAAGGGCATCTTATTGTACATTCTGTTCTTTAAAAACCTTTTGACTTTGGCCTGATTGCCGGCACTATGTTCTCTTATGTCCGTAGAATTAATAAGGTTATACTTTAAATTCAGGGCATCGGCAGCTTCTCTCCTGGCATAATTATTATGTTTTGTCACCCACCAGTGCAGAGAGTTGAGGTTTTCGTCCACAAGATCATGGTCAAACCTGACCACTTCCCCACCGTCAACAATAATATGCTCGTCCATCAGCCTTTTCTCACAATACCCCTGACCCGTTCTCCATATCCTCAAAAGCCTTATAGGATAATAGCTTCCGTGCTTTATCCACTGCCCCTTAAAATATACCCTCCTGGTAAGTTCAATTCCGGAAATCGTCGGTGGTATGCCTTCTATCTTTTGATTGATTTCTGACTGAAGTTCTTCCATGAGATATTCATCCGCATCCATTCTCATGATCCAGGGTGTGGTAATATTACAATTTTCAATCCCCCAGTTCAGTTGTTTTGAATAGTTGTTTTCCCATTTATTCTGAAATACATCAGCTCCCAACTCCCGGGCCAGTTCAATGGTACGGTCGGTTGAAAACGAGTCTACTACACAAATCCTGGAACAAACCCGCTGGAGACTTCTGATGCAACGTTCAATATGAATTTCTTCATTTGACGTTAAAATAATGGCAGTTATTGACATAAATACTGTGTTTCTTAAGGAATTTTACCCTCTAAAATTTTGCAAAACTACAATGAAAGCAACCAATTTTCTAAAATCTTCAGCTTTTAAATTCTTTTCGTATCACCTGAGAGTGAGAAAGCAGTTAAAAATATAAAAAAAAAGAGTACTTTTGACGCCGGTTATCAAAGATTAACCCAAAGTAAAGCTATATAAATTATACCAATTAAATTCATCATATGACCGTCGTCTGGGGGAAATTTCTTATTTCAATATTACTCAGTTTTATATGTTTAGTTTCTCTTTACTATAAAAAAAGTATCAGCTCTTCTCTTCAGAATTATCCGAAAGCCATTTATGTCTACTGGTTCGTTTTCAGGTTGTTTCCTTTTTTTATTGTTTATACGTTTTACGATTATAATCCGCAGTCAGATGTCATCTTTTTCTATCAGACTTCCGGTCAGGCAATCAAAGGGGCTATAGTCTACAAAGACTTCTGGCAACCTTACTCGCCTATTTTTCCTTATCTGAATGCGATACCCCTGTTTTTCTTAAATTCATCGAAAGCCATTTTATCGTGGATACTTCTTTACGAACTGGTTGCCATTATTATCACAAGAAAAATTGCATCGGCACATCAGAATATTGATTTTTCCATTTTGATATACCTTATTCTTCCAGCCCCCTTTATCTTTTCGGTTTTAGGCGGACAGGAGGATATCATGATGTGGATGTTTGTCGGATGGTCCGTTCTGGTATATAAAAAAACCGGGAATATCGTCTTAGTCGGGGTGATTTTAGGTCTGGGGCTATTGTCTACCAAAATATTACTGATCATCCCATTGTTTCTCCTGGTATTGTTTTCCGACAAACGGATCGGACTCCTCAAAGGTTTGCTGATGGTAGGTATTCCGTCGGTAGCCATCATGCTCTACCTGGTCGGCGACCGCATCTTCGCCCCCCTGGAAATCGGCGACTTCCCTTTTGCACCCAACCTGGTCAGTTTAATCAGCCCCCTGATCGGTGGAATAGAGCCCGGAAACAAGATATTAAACTGGGGAGGTCTCTTCCTGATCCTGTTCGGTACGTCTTTCTTCATTATCAGATATAAGATCAAAACGGATTATCCTTCACTGATACTGTCCGTCTTTATCCTGACTCACCTGATCACGATCATCGCTCATAAGAACTCTTTGCCCAATTATTACTACATCATTCTTTTGCCGCTGATCTGTTTTTACAGTCAGAATTTTACCCGTAAAGACTGGGTATCCATCCTGATTCTCAACAGCATTGCGGCAGTGCAGCCCTCTCTGTGGTATTCACTCGGAGCTAAATTTTATACAGGGTTCGGTAATTTAAAGCCGGCAGAGTGGATGGATTACAGCCTTCAGATGATCTATATTGCATTGAGCATCTATTTGCTTTTCAGGATAAATACACCGGAAATCAAAGATAAGGTGGCTATCTGAGACTGATGACGCTTAAAATGCCTGTTGATTTTTTTGTTAACTTTACCGGTCAATACTCTTAAAAACGATAGAAAGTTTTTCAAATGAAAATAGCCCTATGAAAGTTCTTATTTTGCACAATATATTATGGACGCACTATAAATCTGTTTTATTTGAGGAAATTTACAGAAAAGCACCTTCCGGTGTTGAGGTAATGGTACTCCAGATTGCCAGAAATGAGATTTCAAGGAAAGGAATGGAAAGTCAGAACACAGAGGAATGGAAATACAAATACCATCTGCTGTTTGACGATTATCTTGAAAATATATCTTCTTCTGCCAAAATTTTAGCGGTATTCAGGTACATCATAAAATACAAACCCGACGTCATCAATATCAGCGGTTATGGCATCGATATTTCCATTACCTTATCCATACTCCTGGCCCGGATTCTCGGTATCAAAATAATCATTTCAAGCGAATCGACCGTACAAGACCAGTCCAGGAACAGCCTGAAAGAAGGAATCAAGAAATTCCTGGTCGGTTGTGCAGACGGCTTTTTCTGCTTCGGGTCCCTTGCCCGCGAATACATGCTCAAACTGGGAGCCAGTCCCTCCCAGATATTTGAAGATGCGGCAGCCATAGTAGACGACAAAACCGTCCTGAAAGAGTTTCTGAAGGCACAGGAGGAAGGTTTTACGCATCCGGCGATACAAAAAAAGAAAAACTTCATATTTGTCGGCCGCCTCATTCCTGTCAAGAACCTTTCCTTGCTTCTTGAAGCTTATAAGGCACTCAAAACCCATGAAAAGGCAGCTGAAGACTGGGGATTGATCATCCTGGGCGATGGAGAAGAAAAAGGCCAATGCCTGTCTTATGTTACCGAAAATAACCTGCAGGACATTGCTTTCATACCCGCAATGCCTTGGTACGAAATCCCGAAACTCTTTACCGTTTCCCAAACCCTCATACTTCCGAGTTTCTCTGAAACATGGGGCCTCGTAGTCAACGAGGCCATGGTTTGCGGACTTTCAGTAATTGTATCTGATCAGTGCGGTTGTGCTCCCGACCTTGTCAGACAAGGAGAAAACGGCTTTGTTTTTCCTTCAGGAAATGCCGGAAAACTCATCGAAGCTATGACGACCATTGTAAAAAATGACCATCTTTCTGAGCAGATGGGCCTAAAATCCAAAGAAATCATCCGAAGGTTCAGTGTTGAATCGGTAGCAGGCAGGATGGTTGATTCATTTACTTTTTTGAACAGAAAATGAGAATATTACATATTACAGGATATACCGTTGAAAGAGGTGGAACATCAAAAGTGGTATTTGACAATGTCAGTTACCAGCTTTTGCAGGGAAATACCGTTGACATCATTACAGTAGATTTCCCGGGTGAAAAAACCTATCCGCTGCCTGAAGGGGCCGGTCTGATAAAAGTCGGCTATAGTCCTCTGAACAAATACGTATCAGACTATTCTCCGGGTTTTTATGCCTATCTGAAAGCCAATCGCGACCTTTACGACATCATCCATATCCATGGCATCTGGCACTGGGGCAGTATAGTCCCGTTTCTGGTATCCGGCAAATTCAGGGTTATCATTTCAATTCACGGCATGCTTTCCAGATGGGCACTGAGCCAGGGAGGCATCAAGAAAAAAATTTTCGGGGAAGTGTTTCAAAAAAGATTCCTCAGAAAATCTGACGCCGTGATCGTCCTTACAGAGGCTGAAAAAGAAGAACTGCTGGAGTACATTCCTTTGAAGGAGTCAAAAGTCCATGTGATTCCCAATGGTATTGAAAAAATAGAAGTGCCATCTGTACAACAGAAAAAAGACCTGCTTGATAAACTCGGCCTGAAAAGCGATTCCGTCAATATACTCTTCCTGTCAAGGATACACAAGAAAAAAGGGCTGGACTTGCTTTTAAAAGCCTTTGCGAGGCTGTCTGCTGAAATTCCGGAAGCCAAGCTCCTGATTGCCGGTCCGGATGAAGGATACAAGCACACGGCCGAGGAAATGATAGACGCATTGAACATCAGGGACCGTATATTATTTCTGGGCTCTGTGTCCGGAAAGGAGAAAGAAACCGTTTTCTCTATTGCCGGTGTCTTTGTACTTTCTTCTTACTCCGAAGGGCTTCCTATGTCTGTTTTGGAAGCCATGTCGCTCCGCATTCCCGTGGTTGTTTCAGACCAGACCAGGATCGATACCTTTATCAGGCAGTACAACGCCGGGAAAGTAACAGGACTGAATGAAAACGAAGTCTATGAAGCCATTAAGGATATTCTTGAAAATCCGGACGAGACCCGTGAGTATATTGAAAATGCCGGTAAACTGGTGGAAACGGAATTCGGTCCGGACATGGTCAATAAAAGAATCATCAGGTTGTATGAAGATTCCCTGAGTAAACCTGAATAACCAGATCTTTTTTCGGGATCAATAAATCAGCCCAGCGAGTTCAGACAAGGTTTTCAACACCTTTTACCGGTTCTAAGGCTTTAGCTTTCTGAGGGGCCCTTACGGTGATAAACCTGGCCACCAGGGCGATGTAGCCCCACCTGGCATAATCCACAATATATCCCCCGGTAATGTTCAGAATCATGAAATAGATAAAGCCGTAAGCGATGAATTCTGTAAAGGCAGATCTTGGGTTTCTGATCTCTTTAAAACAAACGTAGATCAGGTAGATGTGCAAAAATGTGTGCATTATAAAACCGACAATCCCAAAAGAGTCAAGGGCCTCCAGGAAAGGAACATCCACGTACAGGTTTTTGTAACCATTGCCGAAAACAAGGCTGAAGTAATTATTTTCCTCAAGATTCTCAAGAAATTGTTCAATAACCACCTGGATCAGATAAACCCTCGTGTTGGCAGAATCATCACCCGAAGCATAAAAACTCTCTATGAGTTTATCATTTTTGTCAGCAAAAACAGAGCTGAAAATCCCCGTAAGCCGGTTCTCAAAAAAACCGTAAGCCATGGAAAAAAAATCTTCGTTCTTATTCAGTACATCTATCCCCTTGTAAACCACCAGCAAAATAAAGACCCAGAAATACCATTTCGAAAATAGGTAAACGGAGGATTTATAGATCCCTCTGAAAGTAATATTATAATAAAAAAAGAGAGCAGCGAATAAAAAAGTAGCGAGATACGCCAGCATAGTCTGGGTCAGTATCAGAATAAGGAAGAACACTCCCAGAGAAATGATAACAAGGAATTTCAGGATTTTTTTGTTGGTGTATTTGAAGAGTATGGCCCCTGCGACAATCCCGAAAAAAGCGACCTTGGAAAAAATATGGGGGTTTCCACTGAATTCTTCCCCTTCCTTTCTGAAATTGATGGTTGCCCTTTGACCGAAAACATACAATGGATTAGTATAAACGTAATAGATCAGCAGCAAACTTCCTATGAAACAAAACACTATCGTCATTTCAAGAAACACATTTTCAATAACATCCCTTTTGATCAGAACGAGGATAAAATAGATATACATAATGATGAAAATCACAAAGAGCTCGTATATCTTTTTTGACAGCGGTATCCTGATCTCAAAATACAAATGAATCATGCAAAAAAGCAGGAACACAAAGGTAATCAGGTACAAGGGGCCATTAACCTCATAAAGTACCTTGAAATTTCTGAAAGGCAGAATCATCATCAGCGGGCCAATCAACAAGGCCACAGTGAAATACATGTTGTTCGGAGCAAGACCTATTCCATCCCGGAGATAATAAACAATGGGAGCACCAAACAGGAAAGTGCAAAAAGCTATGGTTTCTCGGTTACTGATTATCTTATCTGGAAGACCCTTCATCTGTAATATGGAATGATTTACTTAAATGGCAAAATTAAGGTTTTTTAATCGATTTATACACCTAATCATCATTAAATAAAACGACTAATTTATCAAAAAGCACATTAATTAATCCATTTTATTTAGTTTTCTCTCCGTGATATATACAGAAAAAACCAACCTGTTCAGATTGGTTTTAAATTATACACGACGAAATCAAAATACTGGCTTTAAGCTCGCTAAGGATTTGAAAAGATCATTTTAACTCCACATCAAAATCAACATTGGCATCGTCACTCCCCGGAGCAGCTGTGCCGTTTTTGACGTTAGCTCCGTTAACAGGCGGCTGGTGTCTTAGCTGCACTTTCAGTTTACCTGTTCCGGCTGCCCCTGTGTTCACTTTTCCTGAAAGACCGATTGGAAAGTTATTGACATCCTTATCCAGGTAAGTGTATGCCATCAGCGAAGAAGGGCTTGGTGTGAATACCACCAGGTGCTCGTGTGACTCCTCTCTGACTTCTGCTGTGATGTCTTCAGCCGGCGATTTACTTTCATCCAGAAACGAAACCTTCACACTGTACTCCGTATTGGGTTTCAGGATAATCTTATCCACGACCGGGGCACTTCCGCCATCGCCGTCAGCATCTTTCCAGCTAAAGGTAGATACGGTCGCTCCATTAGTAAATTCCAGCTTTACAGTAGTGATTAACTCATTTTCTTCAGGGTCCACTTCAGCATCTTTACACGAAAAGACAGCAGAAACCAATAAAACAGAACACAACAGATGACTTACTTTTCTCATTTCTTTGGTGTTTTTAATTTGCAACATTGATGCAAATATATAAAGATTTCTGAAAGACTCAAAATTTATAGGTAATTCTTGCAACAATGTTGCGACCCATTTCGTCGGTGAAATACCTGAAGCGGTTCAGGTAATCCCGGTAAGCGGTATTGAAAAGGTTTTTAACCTCCAGGCTCAGCGTTAAAGGGTTATTTCCGGTCAATACGAGGTCTTTCTTCATTTGCAGGTTAAAGACATGATAAGCAGCAGGCGGAGCAGAAAAATCGCCCCCGAACTCATTAAAAACAATGGTTGAAGGATCTGCATCATTAAAGATGATTTTGCTGGGTACCCTCGTCTGTCTCGCCACAAACAAATGATTGATACTGATTTCGTCCAGTAGTTTAAAGGACGGCGTCCATCTTAAAGTATTATCAATCCTGTTGGCAGGAATAAAAATAAGGGGCTGATCATTGTTCCGGTCGTTGGCCACCAGGTACGAAGCTTTGGAAGTCAGCTTCAGATGAGAAAGCAACGAAACATTAAAACTAAAATCAATGCCATTGAAAAAAGCATTGGTCTGGGTATACTTAAATTCAGGAAAAGCCCCCCTAATGGTCAGCAGCGGCCGCCCCGTAGGACTGATAAATATGTAATCATTGATATAATTCAGATAACCATGAAGCTCAGCATCAAACTTACCTGAAACGTATTTGAGGGTCACCGAGTTGTTATAAGCTGTTTCCGGCTTCAGACTAGGGTCTCCCAATTCATAACTGGCCGAACCATGATGCACTCCGTCACTGTACAGTTCGTTTACGGAAGGGCCTCTGAACGTGGTCGCCAGATTGACATTCAGATCCAGATGGTTATTAAAACGGTGGTTAAAGCCCAGTGTCCCTGAAAAATTAGCATTATGGATCACAGGTTTTTCCAGGTTTTTGGATTCCCTGTTCAGATAATAAACGTTCAGCTTCCGGTAGTCAAATCTGAGTCCACCCTCCCACTCTGTTTTTTTCCGGACCAGTCTTTCAATCAGGAATACCCCGAAAGTATTGTTCAGAAAATTAGGAATGATGACCGTGCTCCTTTGTGGCAATTTTACAGTTCCCGTTGAAAGGTTCTGCTGAAACAAACCGTTGCTGCCGAAATATCCTCTAAAACCCTTAAACGGCTTATGGTCATACAGCACTTCATAACTGTACGTAGTGATTTTAAATACCTGGGCCAGGTTCCTGTCGCCCCGCAATACATCTATCTCAGATCTGAAATTATACTGTCTGCCCAGGGTAACACTCAGGTTTTCGGTAGCTCCCAGTTTTTTTGAAAACTTAAGTTTCGCCAGGTTATGCTGGATGTCCTGGTACGGGCGGTCGATTTTATAAGTAAATTTCTCAGGAGTGTAAATTTCCTGGGGTCTCGGCTGTTCAATGGCCAGTTTCAGATCTGTAACATTCCCGATATGAGACCCGGCAAATATCCCGATTTTGGTGTTGAACTGGCTGAAAAAAGCTTCGCTTTTAAAGCCGTTATGATGATAGCCGACGGTAGCCGAGAAGTTCTTTTCATCCACACCGGTATTGGCCAGGTTGTAGTCAGGAGCCGAAATATTGCCCCCTTTTTTATAGGTTCCCTGCACCCTCCAGAGCAAATGAGACTTTTTACCTGTTCCGCCTTCTGCAATAGCCGAAGTGACAAACTGACGGCCGTTGCTGAAATACACCTGGTTAATTTCCGTCAGTATTGAGTCTTTAACGGTCAGGTCGTTGCTCTCGGCCAGGATAACACCACCGATGGCATCGCTGCCGTATCTGACACCTGAAGCTCCTTTGATGACAGTTATTTTCTTGGCCACAAACGGATCTATCTCAGGCGAGTGCTCGCTCCCCCACTGCTGGCCTTCCTGCCTTACTCCGTTATTGAGAATGAGTATCCTGTTGGAATGCAAACCATGGATCACAGGCTTGGCAATGGAACTGCCGGTTTGCAGCATGGTTACACCCGCGATGCCCTTCAGAGCCCCTGCCAGCGTTTCCCCCATGGTTGACTTTAATTCCTTATCATCAATTGAGGTCTGGTTCTGGGTAATATTTTCAAGCTTTTTAGCCGTGATCTCAACCCTGGCCAAATGTATTTCGTCTTCTTTAAGATGTATGTCCTGCTCTGCAGAATGAGAAAGATTAACCACAAACTCCTGCTGCTGATAGCCGACGATTCTGCCGATTAGTGTATATTTCCCTTCGCAAAGGTTCCTGATCTCATAATTCCCTTTTGCATCGGTCAGGACACCCTTATTGATTTCCTTAATGAGTACCACCGCACCTACTACAGGTTCTTTAGTGGTAAAATCCGTTATTCTGCCGGTAATGAAACACTCACAAGCCTGTTTCTGGGCCAGTGTCTGTAGAGAGATCAGGGTAAGGAAGAGAAGCTTTTTCAATGATGAAGTATCTTAAATGCAACTATAGTGCAAAAATAACAAAAAGGCTTCACCAATTAGTTCGGTGAAGCCTTTTTTATTTGAAAAAACAGTGGTTTTAGTGCAGTTTACTGCAATTTAGCCAGGTGTTTGTCATAAATCTGTTTGTATTTCGCCGCAGCATCCTTATCGAATTGCTCACTGGTGGAGTAAAGCAACTGAATGTTCCTCATGTTGAACTGGATAATCGACTGGATGTTTGAATTCCCCCACTGTCTGTCATTGGCTGCTCTCGATTTCTCAATAAAATAAGTCAGGTCTTCGTCGGCTCTTTTGACAATCACATCAGCTATTTCCCTGGCTTTTTTATTGTCGCCGATTTCATAATAGAAGATCGGGTAGTTAGCCGACAGCTGGTCATAAGGAATAGATTTGTCAGGCATCACTTTCATCGAATAGTCAAGTACTTTACGGGCCTGGTCTTTTTTACCTTCCCTGATCAGCTGATCTGCCAGTCTGATGAATGAGAAACGGGCGGTGATGATCGGTACTTTCAGGAACGTCTCAGAATCATAATATACCTTAGGGTTATCAAGATTTCTCCATGACATTTTATTCATCATCCTGTCATACATCACGTCCGTATTCACAAAACCATCTCTGGCACCTTCCATTTTGAACGGCATCAGACGGTAAGCATACCCTTCCACCTGGAAGTATTCCTTCAGGTTAAGATAAGATGACGGAGGCAAAGTACCCGCAAAATAGATAGGTCTTTTCCACTGGTTCTGAGCAATGATGTCCAGAACGATCAGGTCATTTTTAAGGATGTCCTTTTCTCCGAAATTCCACTCCACGCGTCCTGTCAGGGCTGATTTGTATTTTTCAGGAATGAAGCTCATGTTCGCCACTTTAGCTGCATCATAATCAAAATAGAAATTGGCAGAAGGTAAAGTATTGATAGTTTCTCCTGTCGAAATCGGAACCTGGATAGCCGGATCATTGGTCTTAACGAGGTTCAGGAACTGAGGCAGATTAATACCGGCCTGCACCTGCGGATTCGGATTTTTCACAAACGGTATCTGATCATTGATCCCCTTGTTGTAATTGTCCATATTCAATGAGATCGGCAGCGGCTCAGACTCGTAAGTCTTACGTTTCATCTGCTCGATATACCATTCCGTACCCAGCAAACTCAGGTTACAAACCCTTACGTCGGTTCTGAAGCCTTCCACTTCCTGTACATACCACAAAGGGAAAGTATCGTTATCACCACCGGTGAAGAGAATACCGTTTTTCTCACAGGAGTTCAAAAGGTTTTTAGCAAAATCTATCTGGTGATATCTGCCAGAACGGTCGTGACCTTTCCAGGTTTGAGAAACCATGATGATCGGTACGATCAGACCAAGTCCTGTGGCAGCAATGGCATTGGTTCTGCCGTTCTTTATAAATTTAAGGACATATTCACCCAATCCCATCACACCGAGGCCGATCCAGATGGCAAAGAAGTAGAATGATCCCACATAAATATAATCACGCTCACGGGGCTCGACAGGTGGCGAATTGAGGTAAATAACCAGGGCAAGACCCGTAAAGAAAAACAGCAGGAGGAGAATCAGGAAGTCCCGTTCCTTTTTAAAATACTGATATAAAAGACCCAGGATACCCAGGATAATCGGCAACGCGAAGAAATTGGTACGGCCCCTGTTATTCTGAATGCTCGAAGGAAGAGACGATTTACTTTCGAATAAATTGACCGCTTTTGTACCTTCAATGTCTGATGCCCTACCCCAGAAATTCCAGAGGAAATACCGCCAGTACATGTGGCCAAACTGGTGGTTAAACATAAAGCCCAGGTTGTCAAATAAACTTGGCCGCTGACCCTCTCCCAGGTTCAACATACTCCGGTATATAGCCATGTGATTAGGATCCTGACTCCATACCCTCGGCAGCAACATTTTGCCTTTGGCATCCCATTCATATTCAGGAGAGTAATCATAAATTTCATACTTATCCTTACCCATCTTATAATTAGGAGCACCCTTCTTGATTTCAGTCAGGTTAGCCGTGTATATCGGTCCATAAAGCAACGGACGGCTACCGTACTGCTCTCTTTTAAGATAGTATACAAAATTCAGTACATCACTCGGATTGTTCTCGTTGATCGGCGGGTTGTAATTGGAACGGATAAGAGCAATGGTGTAAGTAGAATAACCGATCAATACAAAAGCACTGGAAAGTAAAATGGTGTTAGCCACCGATTTACCTTTTCTGGAGGTATAAATAATACCATAAACCAAAGCTCCGATCAGGGCAATCACGAAGAATATCATACCGGAACTGAATGGCAACCCGAACGAGTTAACAAACAATTTCTCGAAGAAGAAACTCAAAGAAGGAATACCTGTAATCACACCCACGTTAACCACAGCCAGGATAAACATCCCTACTAAAAAGGCGATAATGCCCCCTTTAACCGTAATTTTCTTGGTCCTTTTGTAATAATACACCAGACCCAGGGCAGGAATAGTCACCAGGTTCAGCAAGTGGACACCGATAGACAAACCTACGAGGTAAGCGATAAAGAGTAGCCATTTGTTGGCCGCTGCTTCGTCTTCGATCAGTTCCCAACGGAAAGCAGCCCATACCACGATAGCGGTGAAGAAAGAGGACATCCCGTAAACTTCAGCTTCAACAGCTGAGAACCAGAAAGAATCAGAGAAAGCATAAACCAGTGAACCTACCATGGAAGCTCCCAATACAAGGATGATTTCAGTCGTGGAAAGCTCTTCGGCTTTTTTGCTGATGACCTTGCGGGCCAGAAGCGAAATGGTCCAGAACATAAACAAGATAGTAAAGGCACTGGCCAGTACCGAAACCATATTTACCATAAGAGCGACTTTCGTGACATCACCACCGGCAAAAAGCGAAGCTACTCTTCCGATCAGCAGGAAAAACGGAGCACCCGCAGGGTGAGGCACCTGCAGCTTGAATGCACAGGCAATAAACTCTCCGCAATCCCAAAAACTTGCCGTCGGTTCTACGGTAAGGGTATAAGAAATCAGAGCCACCAGACAGGCGAACCAACCTCCTAAATTGTTTAATTTTTGAAAATTCATAAATGATTATTAGTATGTAAAAATAATTTTCGTTTAGTATCTGAATTCAAAATAACAAAATCCAATCCAAACCACCGTAAAATAATTTTATAAATAAAGTTAAATACGCAGCTGAGTTCCCAGATTTATGTTCTTTTCTATGGTATCTGTAATGCTTTTGAAGTCTTCAGGCTTCGCCACAAAGTCCATTTCATTGACATCAATGATGAGTAATTTACCGTGGTGATACCTGGCGGTGAAGCCCTCATATAAATGATTAAGGCTCAGCAGGTAATTAGGGTCAATATTCTGCTCAAAATCCCGGTTACGTTTACTGATCTGACCTACCAGTTTCGGAATGTCCGCTTTCAGGTAAATCATCAGGTCCGGAGGGGTGATGGCCCTCATGATGGTGTTAAAAAGTCCTTTGTAGGTTTCAAAATCTGTTTCATTCATTTTGCCTGTTTCGTAGAGATTCTGGGCGAAAATATAAGCATCTTCATAAATCGTTCTGTCCTGGATGATGGTCTTACCGTCTTCCTGGCTTTTGATTTTCAAAACCTGCTCAAAACGACTGTTCAGAAAATAAATCTGGAGATGAAAGGACCACTTCTCCATGTCGGTATAAAACGGGGCAAGGTATGGATTTCCTTCAACGGCTTCATAATAAACTTCCCAACCATAATGTTCGGCTAATTTTTCTGCTAAAGTGGTTTTCCCGGCACCAATATTTCCGGTAATGGCAATATGCATATAGGATTATTTAGAAATTTGGGCAAAATAAAGCTTAATATAATAAATATCATAAAATTTAAACTCATGTTTTGTAAATTTGCACCTTTAATTGACAAACAGAGAGATGAAACCGTACAGTGTATTACTATATTATATCTACAGTCCGATAGAGAATCTCGTGGAATACCGCGACATTCACCACCAATATTGTATAGACAATCATTTATTGGGACGTATTATAGTAGCTTCTGAGGGCCTGAACGGAACCGTTTCGGGACTTAAGGAAGATTGTGAAAAATATATGACCTGGGTCAAGTCGGATCCAAGGTTTGCTGCCGTTGACTTTAAAGTGGAAAGTCATGACGAAATCGCCTTCAAAAAGCTTTATGTCAGAATCAAAAAGGAGATCGTCCATTCTGAATTACCTGTAGACCCTACTGTCAAAACAGGAAAACACCTGGAACCTGCAGAGTTCAAACAAATGCTGAATGATCCGGATGTTGTTTTGGTAGATATGCGTTCCAATTACGAGCACAAAGTGGGTAAGTTTAAAGGAGCCGTTACTTTCGATATGGAAAACCTGAGAGAACTGCCTGAGCACATAGACGAAATTGCCCACCTGAAAGATAAGAAGATCATTACTTACTGCACGGGCGGCATTAAATGTGAAAAAGCAAGTGCCTACCTTCTGGACAATGGTTTCGACAATGTTTATCAGCTTCACGGCGGCATTATCAAATACGGTCTGGAAGAAGGCGGAGAGAATTTTTACGGGAAATGCTATGTGTTTGACGGCCGTCTGGTAACGGATGTGAATTCTGTAAACCCGGAAATCATCTCCACCTGCCACATCTGCGGAACCTTGTCTGACAGGATGGTGAACTGTGCCAACCCTGAATGTAACGAACACCTGCCGATATGCGAGAAATGCGGTGAAGAAATGGAAGGGGCCTGCTCAGATGCCTGTAAAAGTCATCCGAAGAAAAGACCTTACAACGGCACCGGTTATTACATGAGAAATCCGGAAGGTTACAAACCTGAAATAGCTTTCAGAACAAGGAAAAACACCAAGAAGATACACATAGTAGAAGAATTGGGGATCGGGAAATAATTGCTCCCGGTTTTGCAGATATTATTCAGAGACGTTGCAGGCAACGTCTCTTTTTTGTGTTATCCCATTTTACCGGACAAGCTCTTCAGCAACACATAGTCATTCATCCAGTAAGGCCCGATCGGCACATCTTCTTCTGCTGTAATTTCGTAGCCCTGGCTTTCATAAAAAAACCTGGCTTTGTTAAATCTGTTGACATTGAGAATCATCGATTGAGCCCCTAATTCAATGGCCGCATTTTCTGCAAATTTCAGAAGAGCCTTCCCTCTCCCGCCACCCTGAAAAGCAGATAAAAGGTAAATCTTGTTCAATTTAAAACTTACGTTATCCAGTTGGGATATGGAAGCAAAACCGGCCAGGGTATCATCCACAAAAAGTCCGAAAAATCTTTGTCCTTCGTCCATCTGTCTGCTGAGGGCTTCATCAGAATAGATGACTTCGAGCATGTAAATCAATTGTTTTTCTTCCAGGATAGGAAGATAAGTGTCATACCAGGAACTTTCAGCGAGCTGTCTGATGATCTGTGTGTCCTGTTTACCAAGCGTTTTAAATTCCATTATTTGTATCATTCATAAAACACCAAACATACAATAATCAGGTCAATATTAGTTCTATTGGCAGTCTTTTTTTAATTTGCAGCTTAATTGAAAAATGAATGAGCAAACCTCTTATACTAATTACTAACGACGACGGAATAACCTCAAAGGGCATTTCGGTTTTAATTGAAGAAATGAAAAAAATAGGAGAAGCCTATGTGCTTGCTCCTGACAGTCCGAATTCAGGCATGGGTCATGCCATTACCGTTGACAGCACAATTCATATTAAAAAATCTCCTATCTTTGGGGAAATAGCCTCTTACGAATGCTCCGGAACACCGGCTGACTGTGTTAAACTGGCTAAACATGAGTTACTGAAGGACAGGAAAATCGACCTGGTGGTAAGTGGCATTAACCACGGCATGAACGCTTCATTATCTGTTATTTATTCCGGTACCATGTCGGCTGCCATTGAAGCGGCCATAGAAGGAATCCCGGCGATCGGGTTTTCACTTAATGACTTCCGGTATGATGCAGACTTTGATCATGCCAGGCCTTTTATTCAGAAAATTGTTAAAGAAGTGCTTGAAAAAGGGATCCCTAAAAACGTGGCTTTGAATGTCAATTTCCCGGCCAGACAGGATGAACCTATCAAAGGCGTAAAAATAACCAGGCAAACCAACGGTTTCTGGAAAGAAGAGTTTGATGCGAGGAAAGACCCGCACGGAAGACCTTATTTCTGGATGGGAGGCGGATTTGTCAACCGCGAACCGGAAAATCAGGACAACGATATCTGGGCTTTGGATAATAACTATGTTTCGATCGTCCCTTGTCATTATGACATGACGGATTACAATGCCCTGAGCCAGTTGAAAGACTGGAATCTAAGTAATTGATTCATCAGCGTATAAAAAATATAAGTCAGACATTAAACTGTTTTAAAATGGCACTACTGGGTGGTTTCTTAAAAAGTAGCATTAAGCTTACGAGTACTATACAGAAAAGCAGAAAAATCAAGCCTTATAAATGGCAGAAAAAAGAACTGGAAAAACTGGTTAACAAAGCCAGGTATACCCAATTCGGCGAAAAATATAAATTTGACGATTTGCTCAATTCCATCGTTTTTGATGGTAAAAATGAGTTTTATGAGGTGTTTAAAAAGACTGTGCCCATTCATGATTACAATAAAATGTATAATGACTGGTGGCACAAAGCCAGAAATGGCGAAGAGAACGTATGCTGGCCGGGTGCTATTAAATATTTTGCCCTGAGCTCAGGCACCTCTGAATCAGCCTCCAAGACAATTCCGGTAACGAAGGCCATGATCAAGGCCATCCAGAAAACAAGCATCAACCAGATCGTTTCACTGGGTAATTACAAAGGACTTCCTTCAAAACTTTATGAAAAAAACTACCTGATGCTGGGTGGAAGCACCAAGCTGAATGATGTTGACAGGCATTTTGAAGGAGATCTGAGCGGTATCACAACCGGCACTATCCCCTTCTGGTTTGAACGATTCTACAAACCGGGCAGGCGAATTTCCCAGGAGAAAAACTGGGAGAAAAAACTGGCGGAAATTACAGAAAACGCCAAAGACTGGGACATCGGGTTCATTGCCGGGGTTCCTGCCTGGATTCAGTTGTTGCTGGAAAGGATCATCACCCAGTACAACCTCAAGAATATCCATGAAATATGGCCCAACCTGAGTGCCTTTGCCTGGGGCGGAGTTTCTTTTGAACCGTATAAAAAAGGATTTGAAAAATTACTGGGCAAGCCTATTCTCTATATGGAGACTTACCTGGCTTCCGAGGGGTTCCTGGCTTACCAGGTGAGACCTGATGCAGGGCTCCAGATGGTTTTGAACAATGGTATTTTCTTTGAATTTATTCCGTTTACAGAACAGAACTTTGATGCAGACGGAAATCTGAAAGAAAACCCGGAGACACTGATGATCAATGAAGTCAAAGAAAACGTGGACTATGCTTTGCTGATTACAACCTGTTCAGGAGCCTGGAGGTACCTTATCGGGGACACCATCAGGTTTACACACCTCGAGAAAGCAGAGATCATCATCACAGGCCGTACCAAACATTACCTGAGTCTTTGCGGCGAACACCTTTCTGTGGACAACATGAACAAGGCCCTTGACCTGGCTTCTGAACATTTCGGCATCTGTGTGAAGGAATTTACTGTGGCAGGCATCAAACACCCGCCGCTTTTTGCTCACCAGTGGTACATCGGAACAGACGACGAGGTAGATGAAGTGGCCCTGGGAGAATATATCGACAATAAATTAAAGGAAATCAACGACGATTATGTCGTGGAACGTCAGCACGCCCTGAAAAATGTCTTTTGCAAGGTTTTACCGGCACATACTTTCTATGACTGGATGAAATCGAAAGGTAAACAAGGCGGGCAGCATAAGTTTCCGAGGGTCATCAAAGGCGACTTATATGACGATTGGAAAAGTTATACAGAAGGTGTAAAAACCATTAATTAATATCAGAAAATGTCAGGTTCACACCTGACATTTTTTATATCCCTTTCATTCTGGCTACTTTCAATATGCCGGCCACACTCAGCGAATCGGTGATCCTGTTGTCCATCACCATATTGACCACATCTTCAAATTTCACCCTTCTTACCTGCAGGTCTTCCGTTTCTTCAGGATCAGCATCGGCCTGGTGAAGTTTTTCAGCCAGGAATAGGTAGCCGACCTCATTACATACAGAATTGGAGGTATGAATCTTGGAAATCAAGGTCCATTTATCTGCTAAAAGCCCGGTTTCTTCTTTCAGTTCCCGTTTGGCAGCGTCAATACATTCTTCATTAAAAGGGCATCCTCCTTCAGGAATCTCCCACGAGTATTCATCGAGCGGAAACCTGTACTGACCTACCAGCCAGGTATAATTTTCATCATCCAGCGGTATAATTCCGATCGCGATATTCTTAAAATTGACCTGTCCGTAAATCCCTCTCCCGCCGGACGGATTAATGACTTCATGGTGCTGAACTTCAATCCAGTTATTTTCATAGGGAACGTGCGTGCTGAGCTTCTCCCAAGTATTTTTTTCCTTATTCATGGCCGCTAAATTAACAGAAATGATTAAGTTTAGGCAAATTTTAGGTTTAAACATGTTTCGAATACTCGAAAACAGCAAGAAAAGGGCTATCTTCTTATCGTTGGTTGTTGGTTTTTTAATAATGTCAATCAAGTTTTTGGCATATTACACTACCGGGTCGAGTGCTATTCTGACAGATGCTTCCGAATCTATCGTCAATGTCATTGCTGCGGCTTTTGCTTTCTACTCACTCTATCTTGCCGAACAGCCCAAAGATGAAAACCATCCTTACGGACACGGTAAAATAGAATTTTTCTCTTCCGGTTTAGAAGGCGTTCTGATCATGATGGCGGGTATTCTGACCATCGTGCCGGCCATCTGGAACCTTCTGATCAGTCAAAAACCCATTGAGAATATCCTGGACGGTATTTACCTGATCATTGTAACAATCCTGGTCAACGGCCTGCTGGGCTTATATCTCATCAAAACAGGCAAAGCCACCAGCTCCATTGTGCTCGAGGCCGATGGGAAACACCTGCTGGTAGACAGCGTCAGCAGCTTTATCCTGCTTGCCGGATTGTTTCTTGTCAAATTTACCGGCATCTACTACCTTGACTCCGTCGTTGCGATCGGTTTAGCCATATTCATTATGGTAAGCGGATACAAAATAGCCAGGAAATCAATAGGCGGCTTAATGGATGAAACCGACTTCGACATGCTCGACAAGCTGATTGACATTCTGAAAATAAACCGCAAGGACCGGTGGATTGATATTCATAATTTCAGGGTAAAAAAATATGGTGCTGATATACACATTGACTGCCATCTGACGCTTCCTTATTATCTGAACCTGGAAGAATCGCATGATGAGGTCTCTGCCCTTGAAAACATCTTAAAAGAAAACCTGGATGCCGAACTCGAAATATTTATTCATTCTGACCCTTGTATTCCTCAATGCTGCCATTATTGCAGGATCAGCAACTGTGCCGTAAGGAAAAGTGATTTTGACAGGGAAGTCATCTGGAACAAACAAACCCTTATAACCGACCAAAAACATATAGAATACTAAAATGGAGCAATTGATCGAGGCCTTCGGGCGATTCCATCCTGTACTTGTACATCTACCGATCGGATTTATCATTCTGCTGATTACAGTGGAGATCCTGAAACTGTTGAAATTATTCAGAATGGAATCTGCATCAACAGCCACCTTATGGTTCATTGCTTTTCTTTCAGCAGCACTCAGCTCTGTGGCCGGGTATTTCCTTTCAAAAGAAGGTGGCTACGAGCTAGCCAGCCTTACCAAGCATCAGAACCAGGGTATCGCCCTGACCATCATCTGCCTGGTGGCCTTTTTATCCAAATGGGATTACCTGACAGGCAAAATTGGTTTCAATTCCATTCTTTATGTCCCGGCCATCCTGGCGGCAGGCATTATGGTGACCATCACCGGGCATAACGGAGGTAACCTGACCCACGGAGAATCTTACCTAGTAGAAAAACTACCCGCTCCGCTGAGAAGCATGCTGGGCTTTTCTGAAGCCGGTCTGCCTCAGAAAACGGTAAAAAAAGAAATCAAGGATTATAATGAAGCGGTGGTTTACCAGGACATTGTGAAGCCGATTCTTGAAGAAAAGTGCCTTTCTTGCCACAATCCCAAAAAGATGAAGGGCGACCTCAGGATGGACACACCGGATTTACTCTTAAAAGGTGGAGAGCACGGAGAAATCCTGGTGGCCGGGAAATCGGACGAGAGTGAAATGATCAAAAGAATGCTGCTGCCGGAAAGCAGCGACGAGCACATGCCGCCTAAGGGAAAACCGCAGGCCACTGCCGATGAAATGGAAATCCTGAAATGGTGGATCGATAACGGACATGATTTTTCAAAAAAAACAAAGGAATTAAAAGTTACTCCGCAGATTACCACCTTGTTTAAAATCAACAGTAATGCAGCCAGTGAAAGGGCAGTGGAAATAGCCCAGGTGTCTTATCCGGAAGAAAAAGAGATTTTAAAGAAAAATGTACCAGAAATCACGGAAGATTTCAACAAAAAAGTAAAGGAAACAGGAGGTGTCATCAGCAAAATATCAAAAGAATCAAACCTGATAGATATTACGTTCTTTTCAAAACCGGGCCTGACAGACCAGGAATTTACTGCCTTGGGTAAACTACCGGAAAACATCATCTGGCTGAACCTGGGCAATACCAAAACCGGGACGGAGACCATTAAAACCCTGACGGCTTTACCCAACCTGACGAGGCTGCATCTTGAAAAAACAGCTCTGAAGCCGGAATCTGTGACTGAACTACTGAAACTGAAGAAAATCGAATACCTTAACCTTAACGGAAACCCTCTGGCCGAAGCAGATTTAAAGAAAATACTCAGCATCAAGACCTTAAAAAGCCTTTATGTTTTTGATACAGGCATTCCCGATGAAAAAATAGAAGAATTAAGGGGTCAGTTTAAAAATGTCAGCATCCAGTCAGGGCCGACCAAAAAACAGATCGAAGATTTTCTGAAGATTGAAAAGAAGAAAATCAATGACGATGTATATGCCAAAAAAAAATAATCAGTTGACTATATAAACAATAAAGCCCGGCAAGCCGGGCTTTATTGTTTTATCGTTAATAGCTGAATTAAGCTTCTCTCAGTTTTACCAGTTGCAGAAACTCTTCTCTTTTCAAAGGGTTTGAAAATACCCCTTTGTAATAAGAAGTCACCGTTGAACTGCTCTGATCAGCCACCCCTCTTGAAGAAACACAGAAGTGATCCGCATCAATAATGACAGCGATATCTTCCGTTTCCAGGGCTTCTTTCAGAGCATTACCGATCTGTATCGTCATTCTTTCCTGCACCTGCGGCCTGCGGGCATAGTGATTAACGATCCTGTGCAGTTTTGACAAACCGATGACCTTACCCGATGAAATGTAAGCAATATGAGCTTTACCCACAATCGGAACAAAGTGGTGTTCACAGTGGGAATAAAACTGGATGTCTCTTTCCACCAGCATTTCACCGTATTTATAGTTGTTGCTGAAAAGGGTCATTGCAGGCATATTCTTAGGATTCAATCCCGAAAATACTTCATTGACATACATTTTGGCCACCCGCTTCGGAGTTCCTTTAAGGCTCTCGTCAGTGGTATCCAGACCAAGTATATCCATAATATCTTTAAAATGCTTTTCAATCAGTTCGATTTTCATGTCATCGTCCAATGCAAAAGCATCAGCCCTCAACGGAGTTGAAATGTTGGTCATAATGTGGTCATCGCCAATCTGGTCCAGCATATTGTCTTTGGATTCAAGCGGGGTATTCAACATAATTTCTTTCGGTTTCAAATAATTTAATTTTTAAATCTAAATTTTCATTGATCTTTTCACGAAGTATATCATAGATAACCACCGCAATATTTTCGGCAGTAGGATTCAGTTCTTTGAATATCTCAACATCAAGGTTCAGATTTTTATGATCAAAATGATCAAGGACTTCCGCCTTGATGATATCTGAAAGGATTTTCATATCAAAAACATACCCGGTGGCCGGATTTACTTCTCCGGTTACCTGAACGATCAGTTCGTAATTATGTCCGTGAAAATTCGGATTGTTACATTTACCAAACACTTCCAGGTTTTTTTCCTGACTCCAGTCAGGATTATTTAACCGGTGTGCAGCGTTGAAATGTTCCTTTCTAAATACAGCTACTCTCTTTTTATTCAATTTTACAGTTTATTAGTCTTGTACAAAGTTTGTGTACTACACAGCAAAACCTCCAAGAAGTTAATTGTCATTATGGAGTTAAAACGAAGTTAGGCATTTAATTGTTCAAATAAATTTTATTTTATTAATTTACCGCTTCTTTGCTAACCATATTCATCCTTATTAATCAAACAAATGAACAGAAGAAATTTTCTTGCAACAGGCTTCGCCTCATCAACCATCCCCTTTATCAAGATAAAAAACGAGCAACCGGCAGACAAGGTCAGACTGGGTTTTATCGGGGTGGGACTAAGAGGCCGTAACCATGTTGAACAGGCTCTTTATCGTGACGATGTCGAGGTAACCGCCATCTGCGACGTGGATCCTGATGCCATCAACAGAACTTTAAAAATCACTCAGAAATTTAACAGAAAAGACCCGGCGGTTTACGGCAAAAACGACCACGACTTTTTGAACATGCTCAAAAGAGACGACATTGACGGTGTGGTAATCGCTACGCCCTGGGAATGGCACGTGCCGATGAGTGTGGAATCTATGAAAGCCGGGAAATATACCGCGGTTGAAGTTTCAGCCACAGTGACCCTTCAGGAATCATGGGACCTGGTAGACACGTATGAAAAAACGGGCTCTCACTGCATGATCCTTGAAAACGTTTGTTACAGAAGAGATGTAATGACCGTGCTGAATATGGTCAGAAAAGGGATGTTCGGGGAAATGCTCTACGGACATTGCGGCTATCAGCATGACCTGAGAGAAGTGAAATTCAACGACGGTAAAAAATTCTATGGCGGCGGTGTAGAATTCGGAGAGAAGGCGATTTCTGAAGCCAAATGGAGAACACAGCACTCTGTAGACAGAAACGGGGACATCTATCCTACCCACGGCCTTGGTCCTGTGGCCCACTGGATGGACATTAACCGCGGAAACAAATTCAATTTCCTGACCTCCATGGCTACCAAGTCGAGAGGTTTGCATAAATATATTGTAGACAAAGGCGGAGCAGATCACCCTAATGCCAAAGTGAAATTCAAACTGGGAGATATTGTTACGACCAATATCCAGTGTGAAAACGGTGAAAATATTGTGATCATTCATGATACCAATTCCCCACGCCCCTACTCACTGGCTTTCAGAGCCCAGGGTACCGAAGGGATATGGACGGAAGATAACAAATCTATTTACCTGGAAGGCAAAAGCCCGAAAGCCCACAGCTGGGAACCGTTCGAATCCTACCAGAAAACCTACGACCACCCGCTTTGGGCCAACCACGCGGCTTCAGCAGAAAAAGCAGGCCATGGCGGTATCGACTTCTTTGTGATCAGAGCCTTTATCGAATCTATCAAAAACAAAGTAGCTCCCCCGATCGACGTTTACGATGCAGCGGCCTGGAGTGCCATCAGTCCTTTGTCTGAGCTATCCATCGCCAGAGGAAGCTCTCCGGTTGAGATTCCGGACTTCACAAGAGGGAAATGGAAAACGAATAAAAGAATTTTCGGATTGAACGATCAGTTCTGAAATGAAACGAAAAAGCTTCCTGGCAGGAAGCTTTTTCGTTTTTAGATTAAAATTTCAGAGAAATTGACAGGAAATACAATTTGTTTTGCTATTTTTAAAAAAATTTAAAAACTCTGTTAAAACTTAACCCAAACTGTTCGACATGAAACAAACCAAACCCGACTACTTCGTTCCGTTGGTAATGATGGGAATCCTGTTCTTTGCTTTCGGGTACATCACCTGGACCAATGGTACGCTGATCCCGTTTTTAAAGATTGCCTGTGAACTTGAAACAGATACCCAGGCTTTCCTGGTTACTTCTGCTTTTTACATGTCCTATTTCTTCCTGGCGATCCCCTCTTCCGTCATCCTTAATAAAATCGGGTTTAAAAGCGGGATGATCCTGGGTTTGGTCATTGTGGCTCTGGGCTCATTAATATTTATTCCTGCAGCCAATCAGCGGGCGTTTCCGTTGTTCCTGACAGGCTTGTTTGTCCAGGGAATGGGACTGGCCTTGCTTCAGACGGCTGTCAATCCTTATCTGAGTATCTTAGGGCCTATAGAAGCTGCCGCCAAAAGGATCAGTATCATGGGTATTGCCAACAAAATAGCCGGGATGCTGGCTCCGCTTATCTTAGGTGCCACCCTTCTGAAAGGAGCAGACGGCCTGGAGAAAAAAGTAGCCGGAACAGCAGACGCCACCGAAAAAGCCAATCTGCTAAACGAACTCGTCAACAGGATACAAACACCCTATATCTATCTTGCAGTCATTCTGATTTTGATTGCGGTGCTATTTTACTTCATTCAGCTTCCTGAGGTAGAAGAAGAGTCTGATATAGAAGAAGATACCTCAAAAACAAAGAAGAGCATATTCTCTCATCCCAACATTGTTCTGGGAGTGCTTGCCCTTATCCTTTATGTAGCTGCAGAAGTAATTGCCGGAGACGGGATCATACAATACGGAAGAAATATCGGTATCAGTCTTGACGAAGCCAAAAACTTTACAACCTATACTCTGGGTGCCATGCTGGTAGGTTACCTGATCGGGATTGTGGCCATTCCGAAATATATCAAGCAGGAGGATGCTTTAAAATATTCTGCCATTTCAGGCGTACTTTTCTCATTGGTAGCCATTTTTTCGAGTGGTTATACTTCGGTTTTTGCCATTGCCCTGATGGGCTTATCGAACGCCCTGATGTGGCCGGCGATTTTCCCTTTATCTATCAAAGGCCTGGGTAAGCTGACCAAACTGGGCTCAGCCTTGCTGATCATGGGAATCGGGCCCGGAGGTGGGGTTATTCCGCTTCTGTATGCAGAACTGGGTGGTCCGGCCAATCCTCAGAGAGGTTTCTGGATCATGGTATTCTGTTATTTGTACATCCTGTATTTTGCCACCGCAGGTCACAAGAAAAAGTCCTGGTAAAAAAAGAGGAATTAACGTCAATTATTCTATATTTGTAAGCATCACATCATCAGTGTGATGCTTTTTTTATTCTTCAAAACAACAAAAACCAATGAAAGAAGTATTTATAGTCGCAGCCAAACGCACACCCATCGGGAGTTTTGGCGGACAATTCACCAATTATCCGGCTGTTGACCTGGGAGCTGAGGTGGTTAAAGCAGTTACAGCCGAAACAGGGCTTATACCTGACGAATTTTTCTTTGGGAATGTCGTTCAGGCCAACCTGGGTCAGGCCCCGGCCACACAAGTCGTCATCAAAGCCGGATTACCTGTCAGTATTCCCACGACCCTGGTCAACAAAGTGTGTGCCTCAGGTATGAAGTCAGTGATGCTTGGAGCCCAGAGCATAGCACTAGGTCAGAATGACATCGTGGTAGCCGGTGGTATGGAAAACATGTCCCAGATCCCGTTTTACCTTGAAAAAGCCAGGTATGGCTACGGTTATGGCAACGGACAGCTGATCGACGGATTGTCAAGAGATGGCCTGACAGACGTTTACCAGCAAAAGGCTATGGGTTGTTTTGCAGATGCAACCGCCGAAAAATATGAAATAAGCAGAGAAGAACAGGATGCCTACGCCATCAGTTCATACCAGAGGGCCGCAGAAAACTGGGCCAACGGTGTGTTTAAGGAAGAAACTATAGCCATCGAACTGACCGACAGGAAGGGAAATAAGAGTCAGATTACAGAAGACGAGGAGTACAAAAAAGTCAATTTTGATAAAATACCGGGACTAAAACCGGCTTTCACCAAAGAGGGAACAGTGACTGCCGCCAATGCCTCTACGATCAACGACGGAGCATCAGCCCTGGTGCTGGTGTCAAAAGAAATAGCAGAAAAACACCATCTGAAGCCCCTTGCCAGGATTGTGTCTTATGCAGATGGCTCCAGAGAACCTGAATGGTTTACGATTGCTCCGATCATTGCAGCAGAAAAAGCACTTGAAAGAGCCTCTCTGACGATCGCAGACATAGATTATTTTGAGGTTAATGAGGCATTTGCGGTAGTTCCGATGGCATTTGCTAAAAATTTTGAGATTGATCGCGAAAAAATAAATATATTTGGAGGAGCGGTCGCCATAGGGCATCCGCTCGGCTCTTCAGGATCGAGAATTATGGTGACCCTGATCAACGTTTTAAAACAGAAAAAGGCCAGATACGGCATGGCAGCCATTTGCAATGGCGGCGGCGGGGCCAGTGCTATAATCATTGAGAGTTTGTAAAATCAGATTTCCGGATTTTATAAAGTCAGCGGTATATCACTTTAATCAATGGGCAGATACGGTTTTGCGTATTGATTGATCAAGCTGACAGGAGTCTTGCTTTCAGGAAAGACTCCTCTCTTTATTTCATTTTACAATCAACAGACTATGTCTTATTTCCGGTTTATTTTTCTGGTTTTACTTCCCGTTTTTGCCTCAGGCCAGAAAACTTCATTTAAAGTAGTTCCGCTTGGTGTCAAAGGCGGAACAGACGAAAGTAATCTATCTGCCTATTTAATTGCCCCTG
Source organism: Emticicia sp. CRIBPO (assembly GCF_009905725.1). Taxonomy (GTDB): domain Bacteria; phylum Bacteroidota; class Bacteroidia; order Cytophagales; family Spirosomataceae; genus Leadbetterella. The sequence continues at coordinate 156,803 of NZ_JAAAKV010000001.1, forward strand.
ACAAATCAAATGCCTTCATATCCCTTGATGCCGGCACGATCAATGCAGGAATCAGGAAAGCGATAAAGAAACATACATTCAAAGTTTCTGAGGAAACGGTCCTGAAAGAATATATCAAAGGTTATTTCATCTCTCATGCCCATCTGGACCATGTTTCCGGGCTGATCATCAATTCACCGGGTGATTCATCCAAGCCGGTTTATGCCACAAAGGAGTGCATGGAGCTGATGCAGAACAATTATTTTAACGGGCAGACCTGGGCCAACTTCGGTGATGCAGGTCCGGGGTTTCAGCTCAAAAAATATCATTTTCAGACCCTGGAAACCCATCAGGAGATACCGGTCAAAAATACTGAAATGAGTGTGACGGCCTTTCCGCTTAGTCATGTGAATCCCTATCAGAGCACCGCCTTCCTGGTGAAAAGCGGTGACAATTATGCTTTGTATTTCGGTGATACAGGACCGGATGAGGTCGAAAAAAGTGATAAACTGGCTAAGGTATGGGAGGTAATAGCTCCGTTGATACAAAATAAAAAACTGAAGGGTATTTTTATTGAAGTATCATTTCCCAACGGACAACCCGACAAGTTCCTGTTCGGACACCTTACCCCGAACTGGTTTTTAAAAGAAATGAAAAACCTGGAGAAGATAAGCGGAGAAGGTTCTCTGAAAGACCTGAAACTGATCATTACCCACAAAAAACCGCCTCTTATCAACGAAAAAATCATCAGGAAGGAGCTTCGGGAAAACAATCCGCTGGAGCTGAAACTTATTTTTCCGCAACAAGGCAAAGCATTCAGATTATAAAAAATCATTATTCGTTTTGAGAAATTACAAAACCGTGAATACCATGAAAAAGTTATTATGCCTTTTGTTTATCTCTTCCTTTCAGTTTATTTACGCCCAATCGGTGTCGAAAGCTGACGAAAAGGCTGTTTTAAGCCAGTTGAGCCAGATGGAAAACCTTTTCAGAACCCAAAACCTGTTGGGGATAGCACAGAGTTATCTTGACAACGGATATCTGATATCTCCGAATGAATCTACCACGGGGCGGGAACAGATCAACAGATACTGGACTTCCATTAAAAATCCCATTGACTGGAAACTCACCTCGTTTCTGATTACGGACAACGAAAAATCCTTGTTTGAATCCGATGTGTACAAAAGCCTTCCAAACAAACCTCCGGGATGGGAAAAACTGAATCTCGACCTTAAGGATACTCTCTATCAGATCGGCAGGTCGGAACTGAAAAGTCTCTGGAACGGAAAAGAATCCTTATCCGTGGTCAATTTTATCCTGATCTGGAAAAAACAACCAGACGGCACGTTTAAAATTCTGGCAGACACCTATGCCGGTTTGTAACTAAAACATATTTGGCATTTTTACAATATTTCAGAATATATCTCTGAATATTCCACCTTCTCTTTAAAATTATTTGCCCTGACAGATAATATTTAGTTTTTTTACAATAAAAACTTATAGCCCCTATCCTATATGAGACGCATTTACTCCGTTGATTTTGTACGTGGCTTTGTCATGATCATCATGGCCCTTGACCATGTCCGGGATCTGCTGCATACTACTGCCCTGACCCAGAGCACTACCGATCTATCGGTGGCAACGCCGGGAATATTTATGACCCGGTGGGTTACCCATTTGTGTGCCCCGACCTTTGTTTTCCTTTCCGGTGTTTCAGCATTTATTTCACTGACAAACAAGGGAGATCTGAAAGCCAGCCGTAGATTTCTTCTGAGCAGGGGTGCATGGCTTATCTTTCTTGAATTTACCGTCGTCAATTTCGGTTTGTGGTTCGATATAGGATTTCACAATTTCATTTTCCAGGTCATAGGAGCAATAGGCTTTGGATTCATCATTTTAAGTTTACTGCTGAAACTGAGTCCCAAAACCATAGGAATCATCGGGCTGTCCATTATCTTCCTGCATAATCTTATCGGACCGGCAGTGGGATCAGTCCCCGGCCTTTCAATGCTGTTCAATCCCACTGGAATTCCGTTTGGTGAAGGCCGGGTTTTCATTATGGGCTATCCTCCCGTCCCGTGGCTGGGAATTATGCTGGCCGGATATGGAGCCGGAACATATTTTTTCAAAGAAGACGCATTAAGAAAGAAACTTTTCGCATCGGCAGGAGTCGGTGCCCTGGTTTTGTTTGTAATACTCCGTTTTATCAACTTTTATGGTGATCCTGCCAAGTGGTCTGTTCAAAAAAACGGCCTGTATACTTTCTTCTCTTTTATGAACGTCACAAAGTACCCTCCATCGCTGTTGTATGTCCTGGTGACTCTGGGAATTATATTCCTGGTATTTTATTTTTCTGAAGGAAAATGGGGCAAGATATCTCAGATCGTGTCCGTTTACGGAAAAGTCCCGCTGTTCTATTTCATTTTGCATTTTTACCTCATCCATATCATTTCCACCATTATGGTTAAATGGCAGGGGTTTAGCTGGTCTGACATCCTTTCCAATCAGTTTGGAAGGCCTCCGGGTTCGGGTATTGAGCTCCCTTACATTTATCTGGTCTGGGCAGGTGTGGTGATTGCTTTATACCCGGTTTGTGTATGGTATGGCAAATACAAAACCAGTCATCCGGAAAAACAATGGCTGAGGTATTTATAACTTCAGCCGCGATTTCAAGTCGTTCCTGATAAAAATATCCGTATTATCCGATGTTTTATAGAAGAAGTAATTGGCGTCAAAATAAGCCTTTATTTCCGGCAAGCGGTGGAAATTGGCGTAAGTATAGTCATAGTAGGACCTTTCTGTAGTTATGGCCACCAGGATAAATTCCGGGCGGTTCTTCTTCAGGTCTTCGAGGAATATCTTCCTTGAAAAAGCGGTCACTTCTTTTTCTGAAGCCTGGAAACCAAACAGCCTTTCCGGGATATTCTGATGGGTACCCTGAAAAATTCCTGATTCTATATATATCTGGGGATACCAGTCAAAAATGGTCATGGTGGGTTGATAACCCAGTTGTTCTTTAAGAGAAATCAGCTCACCGGCTGCCTTTGAGGGTTCAACTTCCGAAGAGCTGAAACCGGCCATTTCTTCCGGCAGTTTGTCGTATATTTTATCATCAACATAGAGCTTCAGATTATAAAAGCTCAGGGCAATGATCAGCACTACGTAAGGCAAGATGAAAAAGTATCTTTTCTTTGCTTCCAGGGCATGTACCTCTTTCCAGAGTATAGCAAGGCCAAAAGGCAGCGTGATATAAAGATAGGTGAAATAATGACCGTAATTAAAACCAGGCTTAGCCACTGAATACATGGTCACCACAAAAAGAAACAACATGATATTGATGGTTTTGTCTTTAAACTTCCTGGCAAAAGCCAGCACCAGGATCAGCACAAACACCAGGACATACACATGCTTCAGAAAATAATTGATGGGCATATCACTGACACTCCTTACCAGAAACGTGGTGAGGATCTTAGAGATAATCGGAAAATCCTGACCGTATCCCAGGTTTGAAATGAGATAAAAATTCAGGAAGTTGTTCACCTGCCCGTAATAAAGAAGGTAGATTCCCAAAACCAGGGAAGGCAGTGTACCCGATAAAAATGCCTTTAAAATATACCCGGCTTCTTTTGACCTGAATTCCCCTATCCTGATAATGAAAAAACAAAGTACCATGGCTACTGCCAACGGAGCACTCTGAAGTTTACAGTAAGGCACCATCCCTAACAAAAAGTAAAAGAGACCATCCATTGTAAAACCCTGATCACGGTCTTTCATTTTTTTGAACAGGATCATAACCCCGGCCGCAAGCAGGAGGTTGCTGGTGGCTTCATTGTTAAAACTGTTAAAGCTGGAGCTGTTTCCGAAGGCATAAACCAGGAAAGGATACAAAAAAGCCAGGTTCCTGACAGCCGAATGGTAAGCGTAACCCAATGCTTTAAAAATAAAAAAGGAAGTGAACAAAGTGAGGACAAACCAAACCAGCCGGGCGTTGGTATAATCACCTGCAAAACCCAGCAGGTGCGGGATAATAAAATGGTAAATGTGTATCGGCCCGATGGTAAAAAAATCGATGCTTCTCCACAGTACCGGATCTACGTGCATTAGGGCCATCCCCTCAGCCAGGTTAAAGGCTTCATCCGGATCAATGACCCTGTTTTTTAACAGGGCAGGAAGTTTATTAAAAAGCAAAAAAGCAAAGCAGGCTAAAATAAAGTAGCGACTTTTTATTTCTGAGATCTTAACGTTCTGAAACCCGGTTGTGCAATAACCAACTAGTAAAAGAAGTAAAGTAATGTTTATTATGAGGCTGACTGCAATCATGGTGCAAGCTAATCAAAATCGCTGTAAAAGCCATAATGCCCTTCACCGGCATGGATTATTAAATCCTGATAATTTTAAACTCCCATAAAATTAATTAAAAAGTACAATTATCTTTGCAGTAAAAAAGAGCTGTTCATGATTAAAACTCCATCCGTATTTAAAAGTAAGACGCCGAAGAAATATTATTTATCCTTACTTTCGCCGGCTAAAAACGAGCACGACTATCTGGTTGACTTCGTCAAATTCTACAAATATCATGGGGTTGAACATTTCTATTTTTATGACAATCAGAGCACAGTCCCGGTAAAGGAAACCCTGAAAGACTACCTTGACTGCTGCACCATCATTGAATTTCCAGGGGTCGGTGTCCAGGTTCAGAGCTATGCCCATTTCATGAAAAATTTCAAACATGAAACCGAGTGGATCGCCATTTTTGACATTGACGAATACGTCCTTCCCAAAAAGCACGAAACACTCCGTGATTTCCTGCGGGATTATGAAGATTATGACGCCGTGGCCATCAATTGGGTGACATTCGGCGACGGTCACAACAAAACCCAGCAGGCAGGACCTTTGATCGGCAACTATCTTTACTCTTCCAAATCACAACATCCGAATTTTAAGTCTGTTTACAAAACCGACTCTATCTATAAAGTTGACCACGTGCATTTTGCGAAGTTGAAATTGTTCAGCAAATATGTTGATGCCAGGTTGAAACCTGTCAAAAGTGTGTCTCACACCGAACCCACAACCGACATCATTCAGCTGAATCATTATTTCACCAAGTCGGAAGAAGAATATCTCAAGAAGATCAAACGGGCCAGGGCTGATACCGGTGAATCATACTATGATCATATCAAGGAAAATCAGTGGCTGGTAGACGAGCACACCCGGACCAACGAGATCCGGACCACCGAGATCTGGGACAAATACAAGCACATCTACGAAAAATAAAAGCTGTTTTACCGGATAAAATATTATTTACAAAGCCAATAAGGTTATGCATTCAAATGTATAACCTTATTGATTTATGACCATCGGCCCACTCTATTTTGACTAAACCTTCCATTTGTTAAATCAAACTGCTATTTTTGCAAAAATTTTAATATAATATCATCATAATGGCGGATTACAGGCACAAAGCAATAGAAAAAAAGTGGCAGGAGTTTTGGGAAAAGAATCAAACCTATAAAGTTGAAATAGACAAGACTAAACCCAAATACTATGTACTCGATATGTTTCCTTATCCTTCGGGAGCAGGACTGCACGTCGGGCACCCGCTCGGATACATTGCTTCTGACATCTTCAGCCGTTACAAAAGACTGAAAGGTTTCAATGTCCTTCACCCGATGGGCTTTGATTCATTTGGTTTACCGGCTGAGCAATACGCGATCCAGACCGGGCAACACCCGGCCATTACCACCGAAAACAACATCACCACCTATATTAAACAATTGAAAAATATAGGGTTCAGTTATGACTGGTCCAGAGAAGTAAGAACTTCTGATCCGGGATATTATAAATGGACACAGTGGATTTTCATGCAGTTGTTTAACAGCTGGTATAACAAAGGCACCGACAAGGCAGAAGCCATCGAGACTTTGTATGAAGCCTTTGAAAAAAACGGTACAAAAGGCCTGAAAGCCGTAACTGCTGACGACCTTCCGGAGTTTACTGCAGAAGAATGGAAATCATACAGCGAAGATAAAAAATATGAAATCTCACTTGACTATCGTTTGACCTACCTGGCTGAGTCTGTGGTGAATTTCTGCCCGGCATTAGGAATGGTTTTGTCAAATGACGAGGTTAAAGACGGAGTTTCAGAAAGAGGTGGCTATCCGGTGATTCAAAAGAAAATGAGTCAGTGGATGATGAGAATCACTGCTTATGCAGACAGGCTGATCAACGGTCTGGATCAGATAGACTGGTCTGAGTCATTAAAAGAACAGCAGAGAAACTGGATCGGACGTTCCAACGGGGCATCGGTCAGGTTTAAACTGGAAAAACCTGTGGTGTATGAAGGTGGTCAGGGTGAGTTCATCGAAGTGTTTACCACCAGGGTAGACACTATTTACGGCGTATCTTTCATGGTACTGGCCCCCGAACACGAGTGGGTGCCTTATCTGACTACGCCTGATCAGAAAGAGGCTATTGATGCTTATATTGCAGAAACCCAGAAGCGTTCTGAACTCGACAGGGTTTCAGATGTTAAAAAAGTTTCGGGAGCTTTCACTGGCTCTTACTGTATCAATCCTTTTAACGGAGAGAAAATCCCGGTTTGGATTGCCGATTACGTATTGGCAGGATATGGGACCGGGGCGGTCATGGCCGTTCCTTCCGGAGACCAGAGAGACTGGAATTTCGCCAAACATTTTGATTTGCCTGTCATTCAGATCCTTGATGCACAGCAGGAAATCGAAACCCAGGCTGATTCAACCAAAGAAGGAAAATACATCAATTCAGGCATCATCAACGGCCTGGGGTACAAAGAAGCTACTCAGAAGCTGGTTGAATATCTTGAAGCCAACGGTATCGGAAAAGGAAAGATCAATTACCGTTTACGTGACGCCGTATTTGCCCGTCAGCGTTACTGGGGTGAGCCTGTTCCGGTATTTTTTAAAGAAAATGCTGAAGGCAGAGCTATACCTTATTTAATCAGGGAAGAGAGCCTTCCGTTGATTCTTCCGGAAATCGACAAATACCAGCCGACAGAAACGGGTGAACCGCCGCTGGGCAGGGCCAAAGACTGGAATTATGCTTCGGGTGAATTGTCCGGCCCGTTAGAGATGAGCACTATGCCGGGTTGGGCAGGCAGCAGCTGGTACTGGTATCGTTATATGGATGCTCAGAACAGCTCTGAGTTTGCGTCGAAAGAAGCCGTTGACTATTGGAAAGACATTGATTTATATATCGGTGGAACAGAACACGCCACAGGGCACCTTTTATACAGCCGTTTCTGGAACAAATTCCTGAAAGACAGGGGTTATGTGCAGGAAGAAGAGTTTGCCAAAAAACTCATCAACCAGGGGATGATCATGGGCCGTTCCAACTTTGTATACCGATTGAAAGAGTCTGAAAAGCCGACCTTTGTTTCCTTCGGGCTTAAAGATCAGTATGAAACCATCAAGCTTCATGTAGACGTCAATATTGTGATCAACGACGTGCTGGACCTTGAGAAATTCAAAACCACCAGGAATGATATCGGGGATGATCCCCAGTTTATCCTGGAAGACGGTAAATATATCTGTGGGGCTGAAGTGGAAAAAATGTCCAAATCCAAGTTCAATGTCGTCAATCCTGACGACCTGGTGGAAAGATACGGAGCAGATACCCTGAGACTTTACGAAATGTTCCTGGGGCCGCTGACCGAAAGTAAACCATGGGATACCCGCAGTATCGAAGGTACTTACAGGTTCTTGCGTAAGCTATGGCGTCTGTTCTTTGATCAGAATGAGAAATACCTCCTGACAGACGATGAACCAACCAAAGAAGAACTGAAAGTACTGCACAAAACCATCAAAAAAGTACAGGAAGATGTGGAGACATTCTCGTTCAACACATCAGTGAGTACCTTTATGATTTGTGTCAATGAACTGAGCGAATTGAAATGTCATAAAAAAGCCGTACTGGAGCAATTGCTTGTTATTCTTTCCCCTTATGCCCCGCATATTGCCGAAGAACTCTGGGCACTGACAGGTCACGAAGAAGGAACCATCACCAGTCAGGACTTCCCGGTATGGAACCCTGAATACCTGGTAGAAGATGCTTTTGAATACCCGGTACAGATCAACGGAAAAGTAAGGGCCAACCTTGTTTTCCCGGCTGACATGCCTAAAGAGGACATTGAGAAAGAAGTACTGGCCAATGAAACCGTCATCAGATGGATGGAAGGAAAACCGGCCAAGAAAATCATCGTGGTACCGAAAAGAATTGTGAATGTCGTCATCTGAATAATCACCCAAACCCTCCCGACCGGAGGGTTTGGCATTTAATTCCGTTCAATAAATAAAAACTAACCAATGAAGAAATTATCACTCATAACCCTGATTCTGTTTTTAGGGTTTACTTCCTGCAAGACTACCCACCTTCCTACCTACACCAAAGTACCCGTTTCTCTCAGAGATCATCTCACTTACAAGGAAGGCCGAAAACCCATCATTTCAGTTCACAGGGGTGGCGGAGAAATGGACGGTTTACCTGAAAACTGTATTGAATCGTTCGCTTATATTGCCTCAAAAATGCCTTGTATCATTGAATGTGACATCGAGTATACCAAAGACAGCGTTACGTTTATGCTGCACGACAGCTATCTGGACAGAACCACAACAGGCACCGGAAAAGTAAAAGACAAAACCTGGGCTGAGCTGCAAACACTCACTTTGAAAGACAATGCAGGGAAAGTAACCCCTTACAAAATCCCTACACTGGATGAAGTTTTGAAATGGGGAAAGAACAAAGTCATTTATACACTGGACGTTAAGAGAAATACGCCTTATAGAAAAGTGATAGAGTCAGTCGTTAGAAATAAGGCTGAAAACTATGCCGCCATCATTACTTACAACCTTAATGCCGCCGTTGAGGTATATAAGATTAATCCAAATTTACTTATCTCCGTCGAAATCATGAAAGTGGCAGATTATGACCGTTTGCATGAAGCGGGTATTCCGGACAAAAACATGATAGCCTTCATTGGAACCAGAGAACCTAAAAAAGAGCTGACCGATTTTCTGCATGCCAAAGGAATCATGACCATCCTCGGAGTTCTGGGCAACCTTGACGCAAAGGCTGAAAAAAGAGGCAACGATCTTTATAAGACCTGGGTAAATGACGGAGCAGATATTTTGTCTACCGACAGGCCGGAGGCAGCTTATTCCGTGATCAAATAATTTTTTAAATCACCTTGTGATATAAGGCGTATGTATTAACTTGGAAAATCATACCCATTCTAAACCAAATATTGTAATGAGATCATTTTTTTTATGTTTATTCCTTGGATTATCAGTCGCTGCCCAGGCACAGAGCAATTTAAAAAAGACCATAGAAACCGCTTCTAAAAGTATCGAACAGAAAGTAATCGGCTGGAGAAGGGATTTTCATGAGCATCCGGAACTGGGTAACGAAGAGTTCAGAACAGCCAAAATAGTGGCTGACCACCTGAGAGCACTCGGAATAGAAGTACAGGAAAATGTAGCCGTTACAGGCGTTATCGGCATTCTTAAAGGAGGCAAACCCGGTCCGGTGGTTGCGTTGAGAGCTGACATGGACGGCTTACCGGTTACTGAAAGAGTGGATGTTCCTTTCAAATCAAAAGTGACAGCAGAATATAACGGACAAAAAACCGGGGTGATGCATGCCTGCGGACACGACAGCCACGTGGCCATCCTGATGGGTGTCGCTGAGGTTTTGAGCGGCATCAGAAAAGACCTTCCGGGAACGGTAAAATTCATTTTCCAACCTGCTGAAGAGGGCATTCTGGATATTTCAAAACCTTTCGGGGCAGATGGAATGGTAAAGGCTGGTTGTCTTGAAAATCCTAAAGTAGAAGCCATTTTCGGTTTGCATATCAATTCACAAACTCCTGCCGGGATGATTACCTATAAATCAGGCCCCACCATGGCAGCAGTGGACGCCCTGAAAATCAAGATCAAAGGCAAGCAGACGCACGGAGCCTATCCCTGGTCTGGTATTGACCCGATCGTGACCGCTTCTCAGATAGTTTTAGGCCTTCAGACCATTGTTTCGAGAAATGTCAAACTGATTGACAACCCTGCGGTCGTCACCGTCGGGGCCATTCACGGAGGCATCAGGAACAACATTATTCCGGAAGAAGTTGAAATGATCGGTACCATCAGAACGTTAGGAAAAGAACAAAGGACATTTGTACACAAGAGAATTGAGGAAATCGCTGTCAACATCGCGGAAAGTGCGGGTGCTGTAGCGACGGTAAAAATAGAGAAAGGTTATCCTGTGACTTACAACGATCCGGAACTGACCAGGAAAATGGTCATGTCGCTGGAAGAAACGGCAGGCGAAGCCAATCTGAAGATTATTCCTGCCGTGATGGGGGCTGAGGATTTCAGCTATTACCAGGAGAAAATACCGGGTTTGTTTTTCTTTTTAGGAGGAATGGATCCGGACAAAAAACCTGAAGACGTAGCCCCGCACCATACACCGGATTTCTATCTTAACGAAACCGGGTTTACGCTGGGCATAAGGGCCCTTTCCAACCTTGTACTGGACTATGCGGGCACAGTGGAACAGGGAGCCGCAAAACCGGCTGTAACAGGCAAAAAAACAAAGAACTCGAAATAACAACCAATGGCAGCAGAGATCATAGAAATATTCCCGGATAATCCTGACGACAGAAAAATCGACAGGATTATTCAATGCCTGCTGGATGGTGGCCTGATCATCTATCCTACAGACACCGTCTATTCTATGGGCTGTGATTCCAAAAACATCAAGGCGGTCGAAAGACTATGCCGGCTGAAAGGGGTCAAGGCTTCGCAAAATAATTTCTCCATCGTCTGCAGCGACCTGAGTGACATTTCAAAATACGCCCGGGTATCCAACGTAGCTTTCAGGCGGATCAAGAAAATGTTGCCCGGCCCCTACACTTTCATCCTGCCGGCTACCAGCGACCTGCCGAAGATTCTCCAGACCAAAAGAAAGACCATCGGTATACGTGTACCAGACCATAACATCCCCAGAATCATCATTGAGAAGCTGGGAAATCCCATCATTACCACCTCTGTGAAAGACGACATTGACGATATTGTAGAATATCCGAATGAAATCGAAGTGATTTTCGAACAAAATCAGAACCATGTGGACCTGATCATCGACGGAGGCTGGTGCGGCATTATTCCATCAACGGTAATCGATGCCACCACAGATAATTTTGAACTGGTCAGGGAAGGCCTGGGGCCGTTTGAGGAAGAATAGAAGGAAAATTTTATATTTCTTTTATAATCAACCCAAATCTAAAAAAAATCCTAAAAAACTCCGCAAATTTGAAGTATATCTACCTGTTTTGTTGTATTTTCTAATAAAAATAATTTATTTTGAATTCAATATCATTTTTTCACTTTCTAACGCTAGAATATAATTTCAAAAAAACAGTTATGAGATTAACAACCGGTTTATGTTTGTCTGTTCTTGTTGGTTTAAGCATGACATCATGTGTTACCAAAAAGAAATTTGCAAATCTTCAGTCTCAATTGGACAATGCCAACCAGGATTTGGCAAGAAGAGGGGAATTAGTAAATGATTTCAAAAACAAACTTGTTACTTGTGAACAGGAAAAAGAAAATTTACTAAAAACCAATCAGGGTACACTTAAATTACGTGAAGAGCAGATCTCCGATCTTAAAGCTCAGATCTCCGACCTTCAGAAGGTTCGTGACAACCAGGTTGAGCAGGTTGGTAATCTGACGGTTCTTACCCAAACAGCCAGCAACAACATCAATAAAACACTATCCCAACTTGAGAAAAAGGATCAATATATCAACTTACTGCAAGCAGCAAAATCTAAAGCTGATTCTATGAATCTTGCCTTGGCGGTTAACCTTAAAGGTGTACTTAGCGAAGGTCTTGCAGACAACGATGTAGAAGTTAAAGTTGACAAAACTGTCGTTATGGTGAACATCTCTGACAAGATGTTGTTCAGCAGCGGCAGCTCTAAAATCTCTCCGAGAGCAAACGAAGTTTTGGGCAAAATCGCTCAGATCATCAAATCAAGACCGGAACTTGAGATTCTTGTTGAAGGTTACACCGACAACGTATCTATCAATACAGCCTGTATCGAAGATAACTGGGATCTTAGTGTGAAAAGATCTACTTCAGTGGTAAGAACACTTCAGGAGAAGTTCCAGGTTGATCCTAACAGACTTATTGCAGCAGGACGTGGCGAGCACAACACATTGACCAGCAACGACACCAAAGAAGGTCGTGCGATCAACCGTCGTACCCGTATCATCCTAATGCCTAAGCTGGATCAGTTCTATGATCTTCTGAACCCTGATAAAGTTCCTGCAGGAAAATAATCAACGCTGTTCTGAATTAAAAAAGCCGCCTTTTTCCAAAGGCGGCTTTTTATTTTGCTTTCCTGTTGTTATTTGTATGTACACAAAGAATTATCCGCTTTCACAAAATAAGACTTGTAATTCGTTGCTTTCGGGTCCATACAGCCCTTAAGATTCAGCACTTCCACTTTCCTGAAATCTATCGGGTGGCTTTCCGCCTGAAGGGCAATGTAGCCTTCTGTCAGCGGCGTATTCTTTCTGCTCTCCCAATAGTCGCCATTGTCGATGTGAGCATCTTTCCAGCTGTACTGCGGGCTTACAAAGCCACCACCTATCGTGGGTTTTTCAAATTGAAACACTACTTTCTTATCAATGATGTGCTGAATCAGGGAATCTCCCAAAACCAGGGCTTCCACCGTTACCCACTGGTCACCGTCATACGTTTTTGACCACGAATCGATGCAGTGATTGGTATTCAGTTTTCCGTTGATCACAACTTCCGTACCAGGTGTGCAGAGATTGGCCGTATGACGCTCGCCCTTGCCCAAGCCACCCAACAGCTGAAGCTCCAGCGAAACGGGAAAATCCTGCCCTTTTGAATTGCTGGCTGCTGACTGTGAGTGCAGCATAATACCACTGTTTCTCACGTTCCAGGCCGCCCCGCCCTTGGTTTGTTCACCCGTGAAACGGTACTCAAAACGCAGTCTGTAATAAGAATAGGGTTTGTGATAGTACATATGTCCAAACTTGCCGTCAAATTGCTCATACTGATCATAAGCCAGTCTAATCATCCCATCCTCTACCCTGAAGGTATTCTTGTAGTTATCATTCAGATCATGTCCGGCTATCTTAATGTCCCAACCGGTCAGGTCTTTTCCGTTAAACAATTGCTCCCATTCTTCTTTTTTTGTTTTTTGAGCTTTCACGACTGAATTAACACATAAAACACAAATTAACACGGCCAGGGTTTTCTTCATTTTTCTCATTTTTTACAACCTTCTATTAAACTTTTAAACGTAATTAATGCTTTCTTGGCAGTTTCTATGTTGTTGACTACAAACCCCGTCTCACTCACAAATGTGGATTTGCCGTCTTTGGTTTGATTGATAAACTTCTCTTTATTCAATGTCAGGGCACTGATTCCTACATTTTTACCTGAAACGTCGATTTCAGTTTTCTTCGGGTCAAGATCGTACAGGTTCAGCTCCTGGATCGTCTCCACTGACTTTTTCGAATCAGACTGGTTGGAGGTCAGTTTGATCTTGCATTTGTCACCGTCTTTCAGCTCGATTGTCTGCTTCGGATTTTCCGCCACACTCACCTGTGCAGCCAGCCATTTGAAATCACCGGCGGCAGGATCCGCGGTTTTGCATCCTTTCTCTATGGCCGGCAGGGCTTCAGCCAAGTACCTCCCGCTTTCAACATCATTCAGAAGGAACTCAATGCTGTTGTCATAATTCTGAGGCTGCCCGTCTTTAACATACTGAATATACTTTTTGCCGTCTTTTACTTTTGAAGAGATTTTGACCAGGTCTTTCGAAACCGACAATTTAAAATCGTTCAGGTCACCAAAACTGAACTTGTAAACTTCTTCCACAGCCTTTCCTTTCGATTCGGATTTAACGGTGTAGGTAGTCAGACACGAAGGCTCTATCTGGATGCCGTAGGCAGATTCATTGACTTTAAAGTCTTTCAGTTTATCTTTCAGTATTTTAAAACCATCTTCTTTAGTCGCCACTTTAGGCAGGCGGTCCTTGAGTTCTTTGGCTGCCAGGGGAATGATTTTCTGAATGGCCATCAACAACACCGAACCCTGTGTAGGGCTTTCAGCATAAAACTTAAGTTTATCTTCAAATCCCTTGAAAGTACTCCCCTGGTACGTCTGGATAAAATCATTTTTCGACTTTACTCCGATACTGATTTCCTTGCCGTTGATCTTAAGTTCAGGGCTGTTTTCGGTCAGATCTCCCCAACTGAAATCAGACTGGCTTTCGCTGGTCTTTTTACCGTCATTTTCTTCTATGCTCAGAACGGCTTTGTCCTTATACACCGCTGATTTCTTAAGGCTTTGTTTGATGCTCTGCTTGTCAGACGCTACATCTTTGATATTCTGTGACAACCATGCCTGTAAAGCATTCAGGTCATCTTTCGGCAGCTTGATGGTACTTTCCCAGGCAGGTTTGGCTGCTGCAATGGCATCTTTTAAGTTCTTCTCCAGTTCTCTGGCGTCATCCACATTTTCAGCGAGGATCACCACTTCTTTTTCATATCCCTGCGTTTCACCACCTTTGGTGACTTTAATTACCTTCAGGCCCTTTTGTCCGCTGAGTTCCACCTTCATTTCCTTGGTGGAAGCACTCCTTTTAACGTCTCCGATGAGTCCGAGGTTAAACTCAAATACCTCTTCCGTGCTTTTGCCTTTGGAGTCTGTGGTGTTAATCGCAATTTTCAAATCATACGGACTGGCATTGTCATAGCTCAGCGATTGGCTAACTGTTGATTTTTCCAATTTTATTTCCTTTACGAAAGATTTTGCTTTGTCAAGGGAGGGCTTCAATCCTGCCTGGGCAAATGACAAAACAGGACAAAAGATAATGATGAATTTAAAGTACTTATTCATGGTTTCTGAATTATAATTAAAAGATATATGCTTGTTCACAAAAAGGGTTTGCCAAAATGGCAAACCCGATAATATTCAATAATAACAGCCGGCTATTTTCCAGCCTTCAATGTATTTTTAAGTTGCTCCAACTCCTCCCATTTGCCGTCTACGGCCAGCTGGGCTTGCTTCGGCCATGAAGTCGGGTCAAACATCTTAAACCTGCTGCCCGAATTGGATAAGATTTCTTTTAACAGCAGGGGCTCCGATTTAGCCAATGATGCAAATGTGGTTATCTTATAGGCTTTAAGTATTTCTTCAATTTTAGGTCCTATGCCTTCCACGATCTTAAGGTCGTCACTCTTTTTGACCACCGGCTTTTTTGCCACCGCCGGTTTTGCTGCGGGAGCACTTTGGGGAGCTGCTGCTTTGACAACCGGCTCAGCTTTAGCCTTCACCTCAGGGACGGCTACTTCTTCTTTGCTTACTTTTTCAGGCTTTTTGTCCTTATCTTTCTTATGATCTTTGTCTTTTTTTTTGTCCTTTTCCCCTTTCTTATCCTCTCCCTTATGTTTTTTGTCTTTATCCTTCTTCTCTTCCTTCTTATCTTTCTCCTTTTTCCCCTCTCCTTTCTCCTTCTTTTTCCCTTTTTCCTTCTCCTTAAGGTTCTTCTTCAGGTCTTCGAGGCTCCCGTTAGAATAAAATTCATCCACTACTTTTCCGTCTTTCCATTTCCGGCTGATGATTTCATGCCATCTGAGTTTTTCTCCTGAGCGATTGGTAAAAACAAAGGTAAATTTAGAATGTGAGCGGTCTTCTTCCGTAAAGTGATCATGAAGTATAATTTCATCGACTGAAGACATTTCATTGAAAAAACTAGTCAGCCAGTCTCTTTTTTGTTTCTTCGAAGTAGTGTGCTCGCCGTTTTCAGATCTGGTTGTGACGTTATCAGCAAAATAGTAATCAAAAGCCTCAATTATCTGACCCTTACTTACTAATTCATCCAAAGCTTGAAGTTCCTTTTTATTTTTCATTGTCATATTAATTTAGTAAAAATAAATCTACAAATTATTTTCATCAAACGTGAAAAATAAGTTATTATTTATTGATTATCTTATACTTTTAGAATATTCGCAAGCCACAAAAATTTGCACAAAAACAACATAAAACACTGATTATCAATACAAAATAAAACCAACTTTTATTGAACTTTTTATACTTATCCGCTAAATAAAAAAATTATTTTATGAAGTATAATTCAGAGCCATATTAGTGAATTATCTGGGGAACTAAACCCAATCTCTTGTATGTTGATAAGACAAACTTAAAAAATATTATTATGGCAAATAAAGCATTGGAAATCACAGACTCAAATTTTAAGGATTTAATTAATTCTGAAAAACCTGTTTTGGTTGACTTTTGGGCTGAGTGGTGCGGACCTTGTAAATTGATAGGACCAGTTGTTGAAGAAATCGCAGGTGAATATGAAGATAAAGCCGTTATAGGCAAAATGGACGTGGATGCCAATTCTGTAACTCCATCTGAGTTCGGAATCCGTTCAATTCCTACGCTGATGATCTTTAAGAAAGGCCAGTTGGTTGATAAAATCGTTGGAGCAGTGCCTAAGCACATCCTTGTACAAAAATTAGAAGCAGCTATCTGATTCCATAATCCACTCATAAAAGAAGCCCCGGATCAACTATCCAGGGCTTCTTTTATTTTAGAGCATGCCAGGATAATCTCTTCATGGGTAATGTTCAGAGGCGGTGCAATCCGCATGGCGGAGTCACAGTATAAAAACCAGTCTGTGATCACGCCTTTCTCTATGCCTTTGTCAATGGTTTCTTTTAATACTTCAAAGTTTTCCATCTGGGCAGCCAGCATCAGTCCTTTTCCACGGATTTCGCTGATCTTCGGGTGTTTAAGCTGTTCTTTGATCAGTTTTTCTTTCCCGGGAATATCATCAAGGTTAATTTCATTTCTGATTACATTCAATGTGGCCAGCGAAGCCGCACAGCTCACAGGATGCCCGCCGAAAGTAGTGATATGCCCTAGCACAGGGTTTTCTTTAAATACAGACATGATCTCTTTAGGAGCAATAAACGCTCCCAGGGGCATGCCGCCGCCCATACCTTTGGCAGTCAATAAGATATCGGGTAAAATTCCGTAATGCTCAGAAGCCCAGAATTTCCCGGTCCTGCCGAATCCCGTCTGAATTTCATCAAATATCAGTAAAGTACCCGTCGATTTACACTTTTCAGCCAGGGCATGCAGATAATCCGCATCGGTTTCTGCCACCCCGCACTCTGCCCCGATCAGCTCAATGATCACAGCAGCAGTATTTTCATTGATAAACTTTAAGTCTTCAGGCTCATTCCTTCTAATTTTACGGATGTCCGGCAAAAGTGGCCTGAAACCTCTCCTGAACTGCTCCTCACCAAGAGACAAGGCTCCGTGGGTAGACCCATGATAAGCATTCGGAAAGGCAATGATTCCAGACCTCCCGGTATATTTTTTAGCCAGTTTCAGGGCTCCTTCCACGGCCTCAGTACCTGAATTGGTAAAGTAAACATTATCCAGCTTCTTCCCTTTGGAGGATGAAAGGCCCTCTAAAGTAGCTACCAGGGCATTGGCAAGCATGATCTGGGGGCTTTGCAGGTATTCGCCATACACCATCTGGTGCAGATACTTATCTACCTGGTCTTTGATGGCTTTGACGACTTCCGGATGGCGATGGCCCACATTACTGACAGAAATACCGGATATCAGGTCAATATAAGGTTTCCCGTTTTTGTCATATAAAAAAATACCTTCGGCCCTTACGAGTTCAAGAGCCAAAGGTGAGTCCGACGTCTGAGCGACGTTGGCCAGAAATATCTGCTTTAAATCCATGTTAATTAGTTTCAAAAAATGCCGAGCTACCTCCTACCCAGTCAAAATTCTTGTTGAAGTCCACTCCGATCATCTTGCCGCGGCTGAGTCTGGCCAGGTTGGTCATCAGTTTAGGCCGGGCCTGTCCGTCTTCCCAGATATAAAGCATCCTGATCTCTGCTTTGATCAGCTGACCTTCCACATCCCTGATGCAGGGATCATAAGTGATTTTCTGCTGCAGAAGATAGTTTTCAGGATCGGTAATGCTTTCGATGTCTTCTTTTGTCACGTCGATTTTGACCCCGCTACCCGCAAAAGAAAACAGAGGTTTCAGGACAAAATCTTCCAGATTTTCAGGTATTTCTTTCAGATCAGATAAATAATGAGACTGAGGTACATACTTGCTTTTCAGCAAGGGCATGCAAAATTTACTGACCCTGAAAAACCAGTTGGGATGGGTGACCCACTGAACATCAACCTCATCCTGGGGTCTGAATTCAGTTACCAGGTCAGGGTAATTCTTTTCGAGGTCGTCAAAAATAAGACGGTTGTAAATTCTCTTTACAAGAATCTTCCTCCCGTCTTTCTCATAATATAGATGCTTACCCGATTTGGTCAGTTTTGTAATACACACGGCTTCAATGCCCCAGAATTGCCTGGTTAAGGCAAAATCCAGCCTCGTTTTTTGTTTTTCCGGGTATATCTCCAGTAAAATGGTATTTTCCGGATCTTCTCCGCCGGTCAGGAAGTCCTTCATCTGGGTCGAATACTGGTAGGCATTCATCCGGTTAAAGAACTCACTGTAGTTTTTATCGACGTCAAAGAATTTCCTGTACTTTGAAGACAGATAGGACTGATAGGCAAACAACGAAGGAAATCCCTGTAATTCAATCAGTTGTGGCTCGTATTCACTCTCACTGTTCTTTGTTACCGCAAAATCAATCGCCAGAAAATGAGGATGGGCCGACTCACCGGGTACATTGAGGTGTGGTGGAATAGCCCTGTCGGTCTTCGCTTTGAAATCATCTTTCATGATCCTCTCAATGATTTCATTACAGGCCTCCAGCAGTTTGATTTTAAGTGACCTGTCCACAAATACGGGTGTTTCGGCCACCCTGAAATCAAGCATACCCGGAAACTCACGATCAATTTCTGCAAGCATAAGTTGGTATTGCTCAACCGAAAATGAAGCATTGAACCTGTTTCTTGATAAGTTGTTCAAAATATTAAAGATTTAATAGTTAACGCCTTGTTCTACCAATTGGCCTGTTGCTATTCGCAAAAAGTTAGGAATAATAACAGATTCAGTAAACATGATCTTTTCAGGGTCTTCCAGGTACTCGAGCATATCATTGAATTTCTCTTCACCGTACTCATTAATCACGGCCGCCCTTTTCTCTTCGGTCTGAAAATACCGGTACATCCCGTCAGCATCTGCTTCTGGGTGAAACTGCGTTCCGATGATCTCAGGGGTAAACCTGACAGCCATGATGGCCCTTTCGAGCGGCACATGAGGCCTTTCCTTTTCAATACACAAAATACTGGCTCCGAAAGCCTCTATTTTATCAAAATCAGCCTGAATGGCCTGATAATCTCTTGAATCGACAGCCCAGAAGGGTTCTTCGAGGCCTTCAAAAATGGCTTCGTGCTCACCGGTTTCTGTCTTATGCACAGGCATAACACCGAAAGAAGTTGATTTTCGCTTACTGACCTGACTGAACTGGAAATGCTGAATTAAAAGCTGGAAAGAATGACAAATGGCAAACAGGTGTTTCTTCTTTTCATTTTCCTGGTTGTACTGTATCAGCTGATCAATAAATCCGAAATAATTGGCTTCCCAGGTATGTCCTTCCAAAAGCGGGCTTCCCGGCCCGCCGGTAGAAATGAAAACGTCAAAATTATGAATCTCCGGCACAGCCTCTTCCCCCCTGACATCAAAAATCTCATATGAGCCTTCAAAGTCGCTTTTATCGAAAAATTCTTCTAAAAGCATTTTTATACATCGCATCCCCTCATTCGGGACACCTTTGTAAAGATCAAGAATACCTACTTTTAGTTTTGTTGACATTAAAATAACAATTGGTTAAAATGCAAAGGTCGGTAATAATTCAATAAAGTCCGAATTTTGTTTCGGAAACCATATAATCCACCACCGCTTTCAGGTCATTGGTTTCTTCAAAAACCTTCAGTTGCCTGTCTGCTCCGGTTCCGTTTCTGAGAATCTCATACACATACTCCACCTCTTTTCTTGAGCCCAGTTCATCCACCACGTCATCAATAAAGACCAGGAGTTCATCCACCAGCTGGTAGAAAGGCACTTCTTCTTCTTTACCGAAGTCTATCAGGTTGGCTTTTATGCCGTAACGGCCCGCCCGCCATTTGTTTTCGTTGATCAGCACACGTCTGTATGACCTGAAACTCAGGTTCTGAAGCCTCAGTTTATGTATTTTTGCCACTATGGCCTGCATAATAGCTGCCAGGCAGATAGTTTCATCGGCCCTGAGCGGCACGTCACAGATCCTGAATTCGATGGTCGGAAAAAACGGGTGAAGACGGATATCCCACCAGATTTTCTTACCGTTATCAATGCAACCGGTTTTAACCAGCAGGTTGATATAATTGTCATATTCAGAGGCACTGCTGAAGTAATCAGGAATACCGGTCCTCGGGAATTTATCAAAAACCTTCGAGCGATACGAGTTAAACCCGGTATTACGTCCGCACCAGAACGGAGAATTGACCGACAGGGCAAAAATGTGAGGCAGGAAATACCTGACCTCATTCATGATTTTGATGGCCTCATTCCGGTCTTCGATGCCGACGTGCACGTGTAAACCAAAGATAAGGTTACCTCTGGCTACGTCCCTCATTTCGTCAATAAGCTTGTCATACCTGTCGTCAGGGGTGATCAACTGATTTTGCCAGTCGGAAAAAGGGTGCGTTCCGGCTGCGGCGATGTGCAGATTTTGCTTTGAAGCCAGGTCAAGCAACATTCTTCTGAGATAAGTCACCTCTTCGCGGGCCTGTTGAATGTTTTCGCAGATGTTGGTTCCCATCTCAACAACCGCCTGGTGCATTTCCTGCTTGATACGCTCCTGAAGAATGACCTTACCGCCTTCTACAAGCTGCGACATGTGTGATTTCAGTTCCCGGGTTTCAGGATCAATGGTCTGAAATTCTTCTTCGATCCCTAGTGTAAATAGTCCCATAGATTCTTTATTTTTTCTTACTTGCTTTCTTCTTTTCCTCCTTCGGAACTTCCTTTTCGGCTTTCACTGATTTCTCAGGCTTTGATTCTTTGGCTGCTTTTGCCGGTTTCGCGGGCTCAGGACTGATGGCTGCTCCGGCTATAAAAGTACCCCAGGTACAGTTGTTTCTACCATCCACATGGCTCTTGGCTTTCTCAATGGCAAACTTAGCGGCATGTTCCACAATCCATTCAAAGTTTTCCTGTCCGACAGAATGTACATCTGCATCCGGAGCAGGGTTACAGAAATCAATGGCGTAAGGAATACCATCCCTGATCGCAAACTCCACAGTGTTAAAGTCATATCCTAAGGCGTGATTCAGTCTCAGAACGTAGTCATGAATAGTCGCCATCAGTTTCTTATGTGCCTCACCCTGTGTTTTCGGCTGGGTGGCATATCTCAGG
Source organism: Emticicia sp. CRIBPO (assembly GCF_009905725.1). Taxonomy (GTDB): domain Bacteria; phylum Bacteroidota; class Bacteroidia; order Cytophagales; family Spirosomataceae; genus Leadbetterella. The sequence goes on from NZ_JAAAKV010000001.1 coordinate 178,248, forward strand.
TGATGCGGGTTTCTTGGTTCATACGGCATGATATGCACATATTTCCCACCCAGACAATAGCATCTGTAATAATCAGTAAACTGTATCTCTTCCTGAAGCAACATCACCAGCTGGCCGGTTTCTTCATGTTTATACCATAAATCATTCGGATCATCCACCCTGTAAACGCTTTTCCAGCCACCTCCCGAGTGCGGCTTCATATAGGCAGGGAAACCGATCTTATCAAACATATAACCCCAGTCCATCGGAAATTTCAGGTTTCTGAACGACTGGTCTGAAGTGTCTGTTGGTCTTTCCTTTGAAGGCAGCAACACGGTGTTGGGTACCGGAACTCCCAGTTTAATGGCCAGGCAGTTGTTGAAGAATTTCTCATCTGCACTCCACCAGAAAGGGTTATTGATAACTGCCGTGCTGCAAAGGGCGGCATTTTTAAGATACGCCCTGTAAAAAGGAACATCCTGTGAAATACGGTCGATGATCACCGCGTAGTCACTCTGAACACCCTGTTCTACCTTATCAATCAATACAGCCTCGCCTACTATATTTTTGCTGTCACTCAGCTGATTTACCCTGTCAATAAACGCCCATGGAAATGTATTTTCCATTCCGAAAAGAATTCCGATTTTTTTCATGTGATTAATTTAGAAGATTAAAGTTATAATTTAGTTTAGTTTAAGTAGGCAAGCAGGTACTCGGGAAACATATTGTTCCACAAGGGCCAGTCATGCGGAGCCCATTTCTTTTCATCATACCAGTGATTGATCTGTTTTTCTCCCAGTAATCTTGACATCCTGATGTTGTCTTCCCTGCAGATGTCCCAGTCGGAAGTGCCCAGCACAATTCTCATATGGTTGTACTTCCAGGATTCTGCATTGGCCAGAAAATCAACCGGGTTGTTAAAGTAGACATTGTCGTCATAATAACCCTTCATAAAACTCCGGATATCAAATGCCCCGCTCATGGCAATCAGAAAGTCCGTAACGCCGGGATTTCTGAAAGCGAAATTGGCCGCATGATAAGCTCCGAAACTGCAACCGGCAGTCCCTATCCGGTGTACATTAGATTCTTTCTGAATCTGGGGGACCAGTTCCTCGATAAGAAACCGTGAATAAAGATTGTAGTTGTGAATTTTCTGGGCAGGAGAAAGATCTTTGGCATAGAAGGACTGAAAGTCAATGCTGTCAATGTTGTAAGTCTTTACCTTGCCACCGTCAATCCACGGCCTGATAGCTTCTAAAAGACCGGAATCCCTGTTTTGGAATGCATTACCCATAGAGGTCGGAAACATCAGAATCGGATATCCCCAATGACCGGTAACCAACAGGTCTATCGACCGCCCCATCACATGAGAATAAAAATTAATTACATTTTCCTGCATTCTTTATCTAATTTTGTGTTAATGAAAAGTTTTATAATTTTAAATAAAAATATCAGTATTAAAAAAGAAAATAAATTTATTTATTTTCTGGTAATTATTTTTTCAATGAACATTACTCCTACGAAAGCTCAAACCCAAAATATCGAAACTGTATCCCAAACCATACACTCTGAAGGTCTCGGCAGAGATTTGAAATTAGACATTTATGTTCCGAAAAACAGCAGATCATCCAGCAAGCTGAAGACCATCTATATGAATGACGGCCAGGACGGTGGCCAGCTGGAGCTCCCCAAACTCCTGGAAAATTACCCGCATCATGATTTCATCCTGGTAGCAATACACACCAACGAAAACAGGCTCTCAGACTACGGCACCTCGTATATTCCGGATTACAAAAACAGGGGCGACAAAGCCACGCTTTATATGCAGTTTGTAAAAAATGAGCTGACGCCTTTTATCAGAAAAAATTACCCTTCCAGTAACAGGCCGGAAGACAACTATTTCTGCGGCTTTTCTTTAGGTGGCCTGTCGGCCATTGATATTGTCTGGGAGAACCCAGGCATATTTTCAAAAGCAGGGGTTTTCAGCGGGTCGTTCTGGTGGAGAAGCAAAGCTTATGAAGAAGGGTATGACGACGACCAGGACAGGATCATGCACACCAAAATCAGAAATTCTGCCCACAGAGACGGACTAAGCTTCTGGTTTGAATGCGGCACGGATGACGAGAAAGACGACAGAAATAAAAACGGCATTATTGACTCCATTGACGACACGCTGGATCTGATCTCTGAACTGAAAAAGATAGGATATCAGAGCAGGCACATCAAATATGTGGAAGTCAAAGGTGGTCAGCATAATTTTGATACCTGGAAAAAGGTTTTCCCGGAGTTTCTCGACTGGGCACTACAATAAACAAATGATTTAAAATGAAATACCTGGTACTGATCCTCTTCATCTTCTTTGCAGCCTCTTCTATGAATTTTCTCGAAAAACAACTTGAATATCCCAGGGTAAAGGAAGCCAATCAACTAAAAAGAAAAGGCATACAGGACATGCTGAAAGCGATTGCTGTGGATGAAGATCATTTTGATATTTTCATCCGGGCTTTTAAACAGGAAAGAAAACTGGAAGTCTGGGTAAAAAACAAAAGCGAAAGGAAATACAAACCGCTTAAGACCTACGACTTTTGTCAGACCAGCGGGGTATTGGGACCGAAAAGAAAATCAGGAGACCTGCAGATTCCCGAGGGTTTCTATAAAATAGACCTTTATAACCCCGAAAGCAGTTACCATTTATCATTCAGAATTAATTATCCCAACGCCTCGGATCTGATCCTGGGAGATCAGGAAAACCCAGGCAACGAAATCTTCATTCACGGAGACTGCGTCACTGTGGGCTGTATACCTTTGGGAGACGACCACATCAAAGAATTGTATCTGCTGTCGGTACTTTCGAAAAACGGTAACGGCCAGGCGAATGTCCATATTTTCCCGGCCTGGATGAAGGGAGAAAATTACGACAAACTAAACGGTCAGAGTCCGGAGCATCTGAAGACATTCTGGGCTACACTCCTGCCCGGATTTGAATATTTCGAAAAAACCGGCTCCCTTCCTGTGGTTAAAGTAGACAAAAAAGGGAAATATTATCTTTAAGCCAGGTTAAGCAAAAACGCCATAGTGTCCACATTGTCTGCAAACTGACCCAGCTCAGGTGACTGGCTCTTGCCAAAACCAACGGCATTCTCAATTTTTACATTTTCTGAAACGATGGCCTGCAGTTGATCTTTATGCTCCTCCAGGTAGGTATTCAGTTCCGCAGGTGATTCATATTGCTGATAATACAGCACACTGATCGGTGACGACAAACCCTGGTCTTCTCTCAGCAACAGGAAGCCGTTATCGAGGTGCTGAGCCATATTGACGAGGTAGATGGATTTATTGTAATCATAGTTGTTATTATACTTATGATGCATCCTGATCGTGTTCCAGTATTCGATAGACTCGTAAAACTTATCAAATGTATAGCCTTTGGGTACAAACAGTTTTGAAACATTCCGGCAGCCCAGTCCGAAATAACAGAATATGTCATTACCCAGGTTGCCCAGCTGAATCCTGTCTTCATTTCCGTCAAGAACGGCTATCGATGTCCTGTTGCTCCTGATGATGCTCGGTTTGGAACTGAAATAATATTCAAAATATCTTGAAGAGTTATTGCTGCCGGTAGCAATAAAGGCATCCGCAGCATTCAGCCGCTCCACTACCTCTACAAAGGCCGACATGGCCGGATCTATGCTGATGAGCTCTTCAATTACATAATTCATCAGAACCTCATCTGTAGAACTCGGCTTGAAAAGGGCGATGTTTCCGGAAAGGATCACCGTCAGTAAATCATGAAAACCAACCAACGGGATATTTCCAGCCGCTACAATCCCGATTTTTTTCGGAGAATCTGTCTTGAACAGCTCTTCATTATATTGCTCTAAAAAACTATCCAGTTTTTCCTTGTTCAGAAAATTACGGATGATTTCATTCAACGACATCAATATATTATCCTCTGTAAACCAGGCATTTTTATTTTTTGCCCTTCTGATCAGGTTGTCGACCTCTTCCGTTCCGATTTTGGCACTTAACCGCTCTCCTAACTGACAAAATATAACTTTTCTTTCTTCCAATTTCATTTTTTCTATATTTACTCCCCTCATTTACAAATTCGATTCAAAAATACGAAGGTCTTGAAACTTTGTATACTTATATTTGTTGAATAATTGTAAAACCAACTGATTTTATAGACTAATGGCGATTATAATAACTGATGAATGTATTAATTGTGGAGCGTGTGAACCTGAATGTCCAAACACTGCTATCTATGAAGGTGGCATAGAATGGACCTGGGGAGGAGGAACGAAATTGACGGAAGTAGATTTTGGAGATGGTACAATTGTGAGTGGCTCTGATGCCATGGACCCTATCTCAAATGAATTTTATTATATCGTTAGTGACAAGTGTACCGAATGTGAAGGTTTCCATGAGGAACCCCAGTGTGCGGCGGTTTGTCCTGTTGACTGCTGTGTTCCGGATCCGGACAATGTTGAAGATACCGAAACTTTGTTAGCGAAAAAAGCCTGGCTTCACGCTGAATAAAAATATTGAATCTGTATGATTTGGAAAAGCCTGGCTCCTGCCGGGCTTTTTTTTGTCCTCACCACCCCTTCCGGTCTGTTGAATTTTCTGTCGCAGAAAAGAGCTGGACTACCTTTTTCTTCTGCAGCATTGTTTCTCTGATTGCGGATGATTACCCGCCCGGGTATTTTCCCTGCATAATCTCCTGATTTAAGGTCCGAAAACCCTCATTTGACGATTTTTTACTGCCAATTCCCTGCTTTTACTGCAAAATATTATATAGCAAATATTGGTTAAGTCCAAAATCAAAGCCAAATACATTCAAACAATCAACAAAATATAATACTGCATTTTTTTGATTTCACAGAATCATCTGAATATTCAAACATTTTATATTATTTTTATATTTAATTGAATTTTTAACTACATTTTTAATAAATTTTTATTTTTTTTTAATTTTTAGTCATTTTTTTAAGTGATATATTTGGTTTTTTACATTTTGTCATTCACATTTGTATCAAAATGAGTACAATATTTAATCATTACTTAAACCAAAGATTATTATGAAAAAAATGTATTTAACAATTTTAAGTGCCCTTACACTAATTACCGCTAACGCGACGGAAAATCCAACAAAATCTGCTGAAGACCCTAAGCCCCTTACTTTCTCAGGTTATGTTGACACTTATTATCAGGTAAACTTTAACGGAGTCCGTTCTAACCTTGGAGCTTCAGGATTTGAAAGGATTTTCGATCAGAATGCCAATTCAATCCAGGTAGGTCTGGCCCAGTTCAAAACCACTTACTCAACCAGCAAAGTGGACGGAGTAATTGACCTGGTATTTGGTAATGCTGCAGATTTAGGTAACTATGGCAACGTGGCCAGTCCGATCACCGGAAGCACCAGCACCGCCCTTGCTATCAAACAAGCTTACCTTACCTGGAAAGCTACTGACAAATTCTCTATCACTGCCGGTCAATTCGGTACTCACGTGGGTTATGAAGTAATTGATGCTTATGTTAATTACAACTATTCATTGTCAAATCTTTTTGGTAACGGTCCTTTCTACCACACTGGTGTGAAAGCTACTGTAGCTCCAAGTGACAAATTCTCTTTCACTTTTGGTCTTGCCAACGGTCTTGATACCAAACAGGACAACAACAAAGGAAAAGGTATCATCGGTCAGATCTACCTTAAACCAACTGAAAAGTGGAACGTATATCTTAACTACTTCGGTAGCAATGAAGGAACTGACGACGACAAATCATTCTATAACATTATTGATTTAACTACCACAATGGCTGTTACTGAGAAATTCAACCTGGGCTTAAACGCTGCCTATGGTACTCAGGATGGTCTTGGATGGGGTGGTGTGGCCCTTTATGCGAACACTCAGCTATCTGAGAAATTCGGTTTAGGTCTGCGTTACGAACATTTTGATAACAATTCGGCCATCAGAGCTTTGCTTAAAGCAGACGGAACCGGAGCGATTGTTGATTCATTTACTTTAACCGGTAATGTAACCATCTCTGAAAACCTGCTTTTCAAGCCTGAATTCAGATTTGACGGATACAATAAAGGTAAGGCAGGATCGGAGCAGTTTGTTGATAAAGACGGAAAAGGTAAAGATTCTCAAGCAACCCTTGGTGGAGCCCTGATATTCTATTTTTAATAATTAACCCATTTAAATTATTGTACAACAATAAACTCTATTCATCATGTCTGAAAAAAAAGTAAAACCCTCTTATGTGCCTTTAGCCATTCTGGCGGCTGTTACAGTTGTGGCACTTTTTATGCCGGGAATTCCTACGGTAATTCAAACAGAAGGGATCAACAGTGGTGACACTGCCTGGATGTTGGTAGCTTCTGCTCTTGTATTGATCATGACTCCGGGCCTTGCCTATTTTTACGGAGGAATGGTTAACGCCAAAAACGTTATCTCAACCATGCTTCAAAGTTTCATCGCCATGGGTGTGATCTCTGTAGTTTGGGTAACAGTTGGCTACAGTATAGCTTTCGGTGAAAGCGTCGGAGGCTTCTTCGGTAACCCTACAACACACTTTATGTTTAAAGGTGTTCTGGAAGCCGCTCCATGGGGAACTATCCCTGCAGTTGTTTTTGCATTCTTTCAATTAAAATTCGCCGTGATCACTCCTGCTCTTGTAACAGGTTCAATGGCTGAAAGAATCAACTTCAAGTCTTATGTAGTTTTCATGATCCTTTTCAGTATATTCATTTATGCTCCTCTGGCTCACATGACCTGGGCTTCTGAAGGCTTCCTTTTCAAAATGGGTGTGTTAGACTTTGCGGGTGGAACTGTGGTTCACATGTCTGCGGGTTGGGCTGCTCTTGCTGCTGCCATCTATCTGAAAAGACGTCGCTCTCATGAGTCAGGTAGCTTCCTTCCTCCTGCCAACATCCCTTACGTACTTCTTGGTACAGGTTTACTTTGGTTCGGATGGTTCGGATTCAACGCCGGTTCTGCTCTTTCTGCCGGTGCTCTGGCTGCTTCTGCTTTCGCTACTACCAACACTGCTGCAGGTGCTGCAGGTTTGGCCTGGGTGTTGTTTGACGCTGCCCGTGGCAAGAAAGTTTCAGCTCTTGGTTTCTGTATCGGGGTAGTTGTTGGTCTTGTTGCCATCACTCCTGCTGCAGGTTTCGTTTCGATCCCTCACTCTATCGTTATCGGTGTGGTTGCTTCTCTGATCTCTAACTATTTAGCTCATTACAGAACAAAAACTGCCCTTGATGATACTTTAGATGTATTCCCTTGCCACGGTGTAGGCGGAATGGTCGGAATGGTTTTAACAGGTGTATTTGCTTCATCAGCTATAAACTCAGCAGTGGCTGAACAAGGTTTGTTTTTCGGAGAAACTTCATTGTTCCTGAAACACCTTCTTGCTCTTGTTCTTGTTTCTGCATTTGCCTTTATTATGTCGTTCGTAGTACTTAAAATCACTGACATCATCGTTCCTCTTCGTGTATCTGAAGAAGATGAGGCCCTTGGTCTTGATGTTAGTCAGCACGACGAAGCATTATTGGAAGCATAAGAATATTTGCACTTCAAAATCACAATTAATTGTGGTTTTGTTGTACTCCATAAAGCAAAATACCCGCCTTTTAGGTGGGTATTTTCTATTTAGGGCGATTGCTTATTTACACTCAGTTAACAGGCCGGAATAAAAAAACTCACAAATATTACATCCCTCCGGGATGCCGGATCATCGCAAAGGTTACCTTCTTTACAGATATTTTGTCCCTCCGGAACATCAAAAACAGCTGGAATAAGCCCCCTGAAATCGTTAATTATTACTTCTTATATGACATAACTATCCCTGACACTGGCTGTGTTACTTCTTACCCGGGTTATCTGATATGAGTACTCACTCCAATGATTTGTTACAAAGCTTGTTTTTAAACTGCAGCCAGAACAATTATCTGTCACGGCCACAGATTATTCCGTACGGTCTGAACAACTGGCATTTACAATGAAGGATTGTACAGTGATGTTGAAATAATCTATAATAACAACGACCGTTTTTTTCATCACTCCCGAAGAATTGCCACTCATGTCGGTAGTTCCCTCACTCGTGTTGACATGTTCCCCATTCGGGTCGGTAGTTTCCTCACTCTGGTTAGTATGTTCTCCACTCGGGTCGGTAGTTTCCTAACTCTGGTTAGCATATTCTTCACTCTGGGCGGTAGTTCCCTCACTCATGTTGACATGTTCTCCACTCGGGTCGGTAGTTTCCTCACTCTGGTTAGTATATTCTCCACTCGGGTCGGTAGTTTCCTCAGTCTGGTTAGCATATTCTTCACTCGGGGCGGTAGTTTCCTTACTCGTGCTGGCATGTTCTTCTGTCGGGTCGGTAGTTTCTTTCGTGCGGGCGGGATAATCAGAATTCCGGATGGTGGTCATGAGCGGGGGGATAACCCAGCTTAAGCCACTGAGTGAACTTCCAGGCCTACAGACAGTCATTCTGCAGATAGGCCCGGCGGTACATATCTGCAGGATAACATTAAGCCTTCAGATCTGAAGAATATCACAAACGGTGTTTGCCTGCCAAACGGGCCGGATCGGCAGAATCAACAAAAGCACTTATCTGATGAACGAACTGAAGAGATTAATAAAATAGCCTACAGACGTCCTGCCCGGTAGATAGGCAGGGCCGTGCGTCTGCAAGAAATCAGGTCATTTTAAAAACCGCCGACCAGCGTATCATTATCAACAGAAACCCCTTTAACATTTCACTAACAAGTCGTTAACCGGGCATTAACAGCTGTGCGGTTTTCTTCCTTTTAAGTTTGTCATCATAAACAAAACACTTTAAAAAGATGACAAAACTACTACTCTCACTTTGCTTATTGGCCGGATTTCAGGCTTTTGCACAGCCCAATCTGGAGGTTACTTCCAAAGACGGAAGCAAGAAATTACTGGGCCAGATCACCCGCGATGCCCTGCTGAAAACCCCTTACAGCGAATGGTTTCAGAAGGAATACGACGCGTACAGCGTTCAGAAAATTATGGTTCCGGCCCAAAAACTCAGCAAGACCGAGATCATCATTTTTATGGGCACCTGGTGTGGCGATACCCGCCGGGAGGTTCCGCGATTCCTGAAAATCCTGGACAGCCTGAGATTTCCGCCTGAAAACCTCAGGATCATTTGCCTGGACAATTCAGAAGGAAATTACAAACAAAGCCCGCAGCATGAAGAAGCCGGACTGGGTATCCACCGCGTACCTACGATCATCGTCAGGGAAAACAAACAGGAAACGGGAAGAATTACAGAATCGCCGGTGGTCAGCCTGGAACAGGACCTGCTTAATATATTGAACAGGAATAAACTGAAAAGCCATTACACGATACCTACGGCGATATTCAGGTGGATAGAATCGGATCAGGCGTCACACCTCGAAAAGAATCTTAATGAATTGTCGGGAGAATGGAAAAGCCAGGTGAGCAGTTCGGCAGAATTAAATACGCTGGGCTATGTACTGAAGGCGAAAGGCCTTAAAAAAGAAGCGATACTGGTTTTCAGGCTCAACACCTTGATTTATCCGGGTGTTGCCAATACCTATGATTCACTGGGAGAAGCCTACAAAGAGGACATGAACCCCGAACTGGCGGCCAGAAACTACATGAAAGTACTTGAATTAAAACCCAATGACCAGAACGCCCTGGAGAAATTAAAAGAACTTGAAAAGTAACCTGATCAATGGCTCAATTCGTAAGTTGGGCCATTTACTTCTGCTTCCGACACTTCCATCAGCATGTTTTCATTCACCGATTCCAGCTTTACTTTTTTGGTCTCGTTGATCAGCATCGGGTCATATTTGGCCGTTACCCTGACATAATTCTCTGTAAAACCTGACATCATGCCGTTTTCAACATCTTCTTCAAACAAAACATGGAAAGTCTTGCCTGTCTGTTGTTCGTAGAAAAACCTTCTTTTCTTCTCAGACAGGATATGAAGCATTTTTGACCGTTCTGCACGTTCGGATTTAGACACAACGGGCTTTATGGACACAGCGGCAGTGTTTTCCCTTTCAGAATAAGTAAAGACGTGAAGATAGCTGATATCAAGATCGTTCAGGAAGTTATAGGTCTCCAGGAACTCCTCGTGCGTTTCGCCCGGGTGACCTACGATCACATCCACACCTATACAGCAGTCAGGCATAACTTCTTTGATCCTGGCTACCCTTTCGGTGTATAATTCCCGCTTATAACGCCTTTTCATCAAGCCTAAGACCTTATTACTGCCCGATTGAAGCGGTATGTGAAAATGAGGCACAAAACGCTCTGAAGAGGCCACAAAATCGATTATTTCGTTGGTCAGCAAATTAGGTTCTATACTGGAAATCCTGAAACGCTCTATACCTTCTACTTTATCCAGCTCCCTGATCAGCTCAAGAAAATTCTCTTTTCGCTCACCGCCCTGAATACCGAAATCACCGATATTGACGCCGGTCAGCACGATCTCTTTGACATCGTTGGCGGCTATCTCGTGAGCAGCTTTCAAGACATTCAGAACCGTGTCGGAGCGGCTTTTTCCCCTGGCCAAAGGTATGGTACAATAGGCACAGGGATAATCGCAACCATCCTGAACCTTGAGAAAAGTCCTGGTGCGGTCGTTCAGAGAAAATGAAGTATGATAATCCAGCTTGTCGGATATTTCGCCGGAATAAATTTTATCTTCGGACCTGGTTGTTCCGGGAGCTTTTTCGAATGTTCCGAGGAGATCGAGCAGCTTAAACTTCTCAGCAGCACCCAGAACGGCATCCACCCCTTCGATTTCAGAGATCTCTTTGGGCTTCAGCTGGGCGTAACAGCCAATGATGGCGACAAAACCATCCGGATTGATCTTATTGGCTTCTTTGACAATCTTCTTACACTTCTTATCCGCATTTTCGGTCACCGAACAAGTGTTGATGATAAAAATATCGGGACGGGCACTAAAGTCGACCTTCTGAAAACCCCTCTCCTCAAAACTACGTGAGATGGTGGAAGTTTCAGAAAAATTCAGCTTGCAGCCTAAAGTGTAAAAAGCAACTTTCTTCATGATCTTTGAAAATAATCCGCAAAAATACAAACAAAAAGCCCCTAAAACAAAGTTTTAAGGGCTTTAAGATTATATAGAGCCTTGGTTTAAATTAAACGTTGGCAGTTTTAACAGTTTTGATGATTCTCGCTGCTACTTTATAAGGATCAGCAGCAGAGTTTGGACGACGATCTTCCAACCATCCTTTCCAGCCTTTTTCTACAGCTGCAATAGGAATACGGATAGAAGCACCACGGTCAGAAACTCCGAAAGAGAAACTGTCGATTGACTGTGTTTCGTGTTTTCCGGTCAGACGAAGGTGGTTGTCTGCACCATAAACTTCGATGTGTTCTTTAACGAACGGACGGAAAGATTCACAGATGGTATCATATACCGCCTTATCTCCACAAGTACGAAGGATCGTGTTAGAGAAGTTGGCGTGCATACCTGAACCGTTCCAGTCAAGGTTACCAAGCGGCTTACAGTGCCAGTTGATAGAAACACCATATTTCTCACCGATTCTTTCCAGTAAATAACGGGCTACCCAGATCTGATCACCGGCTTCAGCAGCACCTTTGGCAAAAATCTGGAATTCCCACTGACCGGCAGCAACTTCAGCGTTGATACCTTCTACGTTAAGACCTGCGTCAAGACATACGTCAAGGTGCTCTTCAACAATCTCACGACCGAAAGCATTTTTAGCACCTACTGAACAGTAGTAAGGTCCTTGTGGTGCAGGATAACCGTTAGCCGGAAATCCAAGAGGTTTATTGGTTTCGTTATCCCAAAGGAAATACTCCTGTTCGAATCCGAACCAGAAATCATTATCATCATCTTCAATCGTTGCACGTCCGTTTGAATCGTGAGGAGTTCCATCAGAATTCAAAACTTCACACATCACAAGGTAAGCACTCTTACGTTGCGGGTCAGGACAGATAAATACAGGCTTAAGCAAACAGTCAGAAGATCCACCCGGAGCCTGCTCTGTTGACGATCCGTCAAATGACCACATATCGCAGTCTTCTAATTTACCTGAAAAATTACTTTCAATTTTGGTTTTGCTTCTAAGGCTTTGAGTCGGTTTGTAACCATCAAGCCAAATGTACTCTAGTTTAGCTTTTGCCATGATTGTATTAAATTAATAAATGATGTAAAACGAATTAAGAATATGATTACAAATATAATTCAATTCTCAATAGATAATTATTTAAAAGGGAATTTTTCATATATAATATTCTAAATTATTTAAATAATCCAACTATTTACCGAAATATTTAGATTTCAACTTTCCAAGCAACGAAATTTTATCTGATTTTTAACCAAGAATTAATTTTAAAAGAAAATATGACTGAATTCTTAATCACAGAATGAAATATTTGTAAAAAAATCAGCGGAATAGTTCAATTTCTCAATCAATTTCGCATAAACATTATTTTTTAAGTGTTTGGACTATTCTAAGGGTGTGTGGCTGGAGAAAGGAGAAAGGTGGAAGGAAAAAAGGAGAAGGGAACGGTGGGGGTATTTGGCTTTGGGCGATAAGCTTTAGGCCATAGGCAATGACAAGGTTCTGATGGCTTTGACCTGAAAGGTTCAGATAAAGTAAAGACGTTGCAAGCAACGTCCGGGAGAAATTTTTATCATTTAGCAAAAGGTCAATCAGCAAAGCTGTTTTAGAGAACGGAAAATTCCGTCAAAAAAAAAGAGACGTTGCCTGCAACGTCTCTACCTCAAACCCCTTAAAGCTTATAGCTTAAAGCCAATAGCCATAAACACAATCATCTGTCCAGGTAATCCTGGAAGGTACGTTGCTGGAGTGTCTTGGCCTCTTTGATGTCTTTGTCGGTAATGTTTCCTTTCTGGGAGATGGTCCTGCGGCCTACGTTGTCAAAAACAAACTGCTTGTCAGGTTTAACGTAACCGAATCCGTTATTGAAAACAAAAAACGCCCAAGGCTTTACAGACTTATCGAAGAGGTTTCTGCTCCAGGAATACAGTGACCTGTCAAAATTCATCTGGGCCAAAAGCGTAGAGGCGATATCCATTTGTGAGCAAATACCTTTGTATTCAAAAGCCTTGTCCTTAAGAGCACCGCCGGTCCACAGAATCGGGATTTTAAAATCGTCTACTTTATTCCCTGTCTCAGGCATCCGCTGACCGTGGTCTGCCACGATAATAATAAGGGTGTTGTTCCACCAGTCCTGGGTTTTGGCTTTGGCTATAAAATCGCCCAGCACCTTATCTGTATAATGAAGAGAGTTATAGAACAACTCATCGTTCTTCTCACCAAGAATGGCTTTCTCGCCCGGTACGTCAAAAGGCTCGTGACTAGAGAGTGTCAGCACAGTACTGAAAAACGGCTTGGGTTTAACGACCTGGTGGTCTTCAAAAAACTTATTGAACAGGAATTCGTCATGAACACCCCATTTTGAAGTTGAAAGTTCTTCGGGGAATTCGTCCTTATTAATGATCTTGTTAAAGTTGGCCGAGAAAAGATAAGATTTCATGTTCGCAAAATCCACATCCCCGCCATAATAAAACTCTGTAGTGTAACCGTGCTGTTCGAAATCCTTACTGAGGATAGGAAGAGAAGCCGATTTCTTCGGGTTTTTGATGATCGACTCTGTCGGCTGTGAAGGAAATCCGCTGAGGATCGTCACAATACCTTTATCGGTCCTGTCCCCTACCGAATAGGCATCTGAGAAATATATTCCCTCCTGTTTAAGCTGGTTAAAATTCGGGGTAACCTCAATATCATTATACTTCATGCCCACAGCTTTTTTGGTAAAGCTTTCCCAGACGATGAAGATCACATTCGGCTTTTTGCCTTTGGTATTCAGCACCTGGGTGGTCTGGCCAGACTCATTATACAAATCCCTTGTTGAACGCTGGGCTTCGGTAATCGGCACATAGATAAAAGGATTGACGTTACTGTTGCTTTTATGGACCAGCGAACTGAAGAAGTTCCAGGGGGCGTTCACGGCTGAGATATTGGCAAAATTATCCGGCGAAAAATAAACGGTGCTGTGGTTCATCGGAGCTATTCCGAAGCCACCCCTGATCGGAATAATGAGTGCTGCTGTAAGGAAAAGTGAAACAGCCACAAAAGGAAAGTTTTTGATGTATTTCCAGTTGTCTATCTTATTGGCAATGATCCTGTAAACGATGTAATTGGCTATGATAATGAGCAAGAGAAAACTGATGAACAGCTGAACCACCGGCGACGACTTTACGGAAGCCCAGGCCTCACGGGGCGATTTCAGATAATTGAGCGGCGTAGAATCCAAACGGTAACCCCATATGTTATAGACCTCAAGGTCAATCACGATAATCAGGGTAATAACAATGACAACAATGAAAGTATAGGTAAAGATGGTATTCTGGAAAATGCTTTTTTTGATGAAGTTGGAGAACGTCACCCAAAAGAACGGAAAGATAGACAGATAAGCCGCCATCGAAAAATCCATACGGATACCGTTCCAGAAAATACCGAAAACAGTTTCGATGGTCAGGAGCTTGGAATCTTCAACATGGTAGCTTAAGAATATTACCCTGGCAGAGAGAAAATAGACCACCCAAAACCCGAAATACACCAGTAAAAACTGTATCCTCTCTTTCATTATTTTTTCTAAAATTATTGTAAAACGCAGAAGTAATATGTAATTTGCCCCAAATATAAAAAACAATATCGAGTACATAAATAAAACGAAACCAATACAATAAAAATGGCTCAATTAAGACATAAGGCAGTTGAGATAGCTCAAAGCAGAAGCATTCCTAAAATAGAAATCCCGGAAGGAAAGGTGACCGATTATTACGGAGCGAATATTTTCAGCGACGACGTAATGAAAGCACTTCTTTCTCCTGATGCCTACAGGAAAGTTACTTCTGCGATCAAATCCGGGGAAAACATCGAAGGCAATGTGGCTGACGAAGTAGCTTCGGCGATGAAATCGTGGGCTGTTTCGAAAGGAGCAACACACTACACGCACTGGTTTCAGCCACTGACCGGAGGTACTGCAGAAAAGCACGACGCATTTTTCGACATTTCATTTGATGGCCAGGCCATTGAAAAATTCAAGGGAAGTGCCCTGGTTCAACAGGAACCTGACGCTTCATCTTTCCCGAGCGGCGGTATCCGCGAAACATTCGAAGCCCGCGGGTATTCGGCCTGGGATCCGACTTCGCCGGCCTTTATTATGTTTAATGATGCAGGTACGGGTACGCTTTGTATCCCGTCAGTATACATTTCATATACCGGAGAGCTGCTGGATGCCAAAACGCCCTTACTGAATTCATGTACCGTACTTGATAAAGCCGCTACCAGCGTTGCTATTATATTTGACCGTCACGTTGAAAGAGTAACCGCTACTCTGGGAGTTGAGCAGGAATATTTCCTGGTAGACAAATCATTGTACAATGCCCGTCCTGACCTTCTGATGTCAGGCAGAAGTGTTTTCGGACACGCTCCTGCCAAAGGCCAGCAACTGGAAGACCATTATTTCGGTTCGATCCCTCCGAGGGTACTGAACTTCATGGTTGATTTTGAACTGGAAGCCCTTAAGCTGGGTATTCCTGTCAGAACCCGTCATAATGAGGTAGCTCCTGCACAGTTTGAGGTAGCTCCTACTTTTGAAGAAATTAACCTGGCTTGCGATCACAATATCCTTTTGATGGATTTGATGAAGAAGGTAGCCAAAAAACATAATTTTGAAGTACTTTTCCACGAAAAACCATTCGCGGGAATCAACGGTAGCGGTAAGCACAACAACTGGTCGATGTCAACCGACACAGGCGTTAACCTGCTTTCTCCGAGTACCAAACCAAAAGAAAGCCTTCGTTTTGTTACTTTCCTTGTGAACGTGATCAAAGCGGTGCATGACAACGCCGACTTGCTGAGAGCCACGATTGCTTCTGCAGGTAACGAATACCGTCTGGGTGCCAACGAAGCCCCTCCGGCTATCATGTCGATTTTCTTAGGTACTCAGATGACCAAGGCCCTTGAAGACCTGGAAAACAAAGAGATCGTAGAGATTGAAAAAGGAGAAAACGCCTATATCAAACTGGGTCTGAACCGTATTCCTTCAATCTTATTAGATAACACGGACAGAAACCGTACCTCCCCTTTTGCTTTTACAGGTAACAAGTTTGAGTTCAGAGCGGTGGGTAGTTCCGCCAACTCGGCTACCCCGATGATGGTGTTGAATACCATTGTAGCCCGTCAGCTGACCAAGTTCCGTGAAGAATATGACGCTGAAAGAGAACTGGATTCTACCAAAAAAGAAGGTATCGTCGTTAAGATCCTGAAGAGATACATCACAGAATGTAAAAACATCCTTTTTGAAGGCAACGGTTACTCTAAAGAATGGGAGATCGAAGCAGAGAAAAGAGGCTTGTCTAACATCAAAGAAGCTCCTGAGGCCCTGAAAGCGTTTATCCAACCTAAATTCATCGAATTATTCGAAGAGATGAAGGTTTTAACGAAGAGAGAGATCCTGGCGAGATATGAAATTGAGCTGCATAACTATACCAAAAAGATCCAGATCGAATCAAGGGTAATGGCAGATCTTTCTCAAAACCACGTGGTGTCAACGGCCGTTAAATACCAGACAAGACTGGTACAAACCGCCAAGGCACTGAAAGACATGGAGCTGCACACTGAAGCGGAACCTATCATTGAGATCGTGAAGCAGATCTCTGGTCACGTGGCTAAAATTTCGCAGCTTGCCCATGACATGACCGAGGCCAGGAAGAAAGCCAACAATTGTGAGACCATCGAAGAAACAGCCAAAATCTATTCTACCGAGGTGAAAGATTTCTTTGAGATCATCAGGAAAGAAGTGGATCAATTGGAACTGATCATCGACGATGAAGACTGGCCGTTAGTTAAATACCGTGAATTACTTTACATCAGATAATAATTATGAACAAGGGATTTGAAGAAGAGGAAATAAAAAAGTTAAAAGCTGAGTGTGAAGAAGAGGGTCAGTCCTACATTTTCGTGGAAGACGAAGATGACCTGGATGACTCAGGCGAATTTGTACATTTTCAGTTTGTAGGAAAGAAAGACGGCAAAGAGGTCATTTATGACACATTGCTGTACACCCTTCATATGCACTATAACAGCATCTTGTATGAAGAAGCCGAAAAGAAAGTACTGAAGATCCACAAAGACTATGTGCCGTTTGAAGAAAGAACGGAAAACTACAAAGTCAATGAGGATGCTGAAGAGCTTCTGGAGGAGTTTATGGAAGAAATGGAGGAAGAAGAGACGGTTAAAGTCGCAGAATTCCTTGAAACAGACGAAGATTTCGACTTTGGTATCGGGCTGGAAGTAGCTTTGAACATCGAAGAAATCACGCCGGAAGTCATTGCCACTTTCATAGATGAGTTTAATTCAGGCAAATTCAAACTGGATAAAACCATGTACAGTTTCAAAAATGACCTTGAGGACGAAGATTAATGCAGCTCTTTTACAGCCCTGATATTCAAAAATCCCTCTACCTTGACGAAAATGACTCAAAACATTGCATCAGGGTATTGAGAAAAGAAAAAGGTGACACAATTCATGTGGTGGACGGAAAAGGCAATTTTTATGAGTGCCTGATCGCTGATCCGAATCCGAAGAAATGTCAGCTGAGTATATCCGGGGTTCAGGAGGAGTTTCAGAAACCGTCAAGAAAGATACATGTGGCTATCTGTCCGACTAAAAATGCCGACAGAATAGAGTATTTCGTAGAGAAAAGTGTAGAAATTGGTATTTCTACACTTTCTTTTATTAAAACCACCAACAGCGTTCAGCGGAAAGTCAACCTGGACAGGATCACTAAAATTGCTGTTTCGGCCATGAAACAGTCTATCAAAGCTTATTTACCGGAAATTCATGAGATTACAGACTTTGGCAGATTTATTGCCGGAGATCTGAAAGGACAAAAACTCATTGCCCATCTCAATGATTTCTCGGAGCCCATTCAAAATAAAACCATTGAGCAGGAAGTTATCTTACTGATCGGCCCTGAAGGGGATTTTACACCTGAAGAGATTGGTCTGGCTATCGAAAAAGGATTCAACCCCGTGAGCCTGGGCAACTCCAGGCTGAGAACAGAAACAGCGGGTGTTGTGGGGGTGAGTGTACTTAATTTATTATAAAAATGAGAAAACTATTTCTGATCATATTCCTGGCCGCAGCATTCCAGAGTTTCGGACAAGCCCCTACCCTTAAAATCGCCAAACTGAAATATGGCGGTGGTGGTGACTGGTATTCCAACAAAACGTCGCTGCCTAACCTGATCAGTTTTTGTAATAAAAACCTTAAACTGGCTATTCATCCTGAAGAGGACATCATTGAACCCGGCAGTTCAGAGATTTACCAGTACCCCTTTATTCACATGACCGGCCACGGCAATGTGCTTTTTAATGACTCGGAAGCTTCCAACCTCCGTAAATACCTGATGTCGGGTGGTTTTTTACATATCGATGACAACTACGGGATGAACAAGTTTATCAGGAGAGAAATGAAGAAGGTTTTCCCCGAGCTTGACTTCGTTGAGCTGCCTTTTTCCCATCCTATCTATCATCAGAAGTACAATTTTACCAAAGGCCTGCCGAAAGTCCATGAGCATGACAATCTGCCGCCACAGGGCTTCGGACTGGTGTTTGAAGGACGCCTGGTTTGTTTTTTCAGCTACGAATGCGACCTTGGCAACGGCTGGGAAGATCAGAGTGTTTATGACGATCCTGAGCCTACCAGGATTGAAGCACTTAAAATGGGAGCCAACATCGTCCAGTACGCTTTTACGACTTACTGATCATTTCTGACGTACAAAAAAAGCAGCCCGTGTATGAGCTGCTTAATATTTGATGCGGTTGGTTTACCGGATCGTAAATCTTATGAATGAATCTTCCTGTTGACGTCAAACTTCTCAAGGTGATCGGAAACTTTCTTCACAAACATACCCCCTAAAGAACCATCTACCACCCTGTGGTCATAAGAATGTGAAATGATCATTTTCTGACGTATCCCGATCATGTCTCCCTCCGGTGTTTCGATGACAGAGGCCAGTTTACGGATGACCCCGAAAGCCATGATGGCTACCTGGGGCTGAAGGATGATGGGTGTTCCGGACAGGTTGCCGAACGTACCAATGTTGGTGACGGTGTAGGTGCCGCCTACCAGTTCGCTTGGTTTCAACTGGTTGTTTCTTGCCCTTTTTGCCAGGTCGTTTACCTTCTTGGTCAAACCGATGAGGTTATAAGAGTCGGCGTTATGAATGACCGGTACGATGAGGTTACCATTAGGCAGTGCCACAGCCATACCGATATTGATGTCTTTTTTATAGATGATCTTATCTCCATCCACCTGGATATTGATTCCCGGCAGTTCTTTGATGGCTTTGACAACCGCTTCAATGAGAATAGGTGTAAAGGTGATATTTTCTCCTGTTTCTTCAGCAAATGTGTTTTTGATCTTGTTTCTCCACATCGTAACGCCTGTCATGTCGGTCTCTACAAACGAGGTAACATGCGGTGCAATACGCTTCGACTCCACCATACGCTCAGCAATGACCTTCCGCATCCGGTCCATTTCAACGATCTGGTCGGTTTCCGAGCTTACCTTCACATTCTGTGACTCCACACCCTGGGTTTTGCTTTTCAGATAAGCCAGGATATCGTTTTTGGTCACCCTGTTGTCTAAGCCTGTACCCGGGATCTTCTCGAGTTCGCTGAAACTGATGTTTTCTTCCCTGGCGATATTCAATACCAAAGGGGAATAGAATTTACCCGAAGTATTTTCAGAAGAAACAACCTGCGATTTAATATCTTCTATGCTTTTTTCAAGTTCACCGGCCATCTCAGGCACTTCAGGTTCTTTCTCAGCAGGTTTACCCGAGTCCGTTTTCGATACATTATCCGTTTCAATTTCACAGATCGGGTTTCCGATCACCGCTATATCTCCTTCCTGTACGAGAAACTTAACAATTTTACCTTTATGGGAAGATCCGATTTCCGTATCGATTTTATCCGTGGCCACTTCAAGGATCATGTCATCCACATCGACCACATCTCCTTCTTTAATCAACCATTTCAAAACGGTACACTCAAATATACTTTCGCCCATGGTAGGCATCAAAATCTCCATTCTTGCCATAATATATACATTCTCGAGGCTTTAAGCCAAAGTTCTATTGATCAATTTCCTTAACATGTTCAGGGCAGTGACACTGCCGTACTGAATATTCACACTTCTTTGTCCCATAAAAAGAAACTTCCTGGCGATGGTCCCCTCCGGTCCGCTCACGGCTATCCAGATGGTTCCGACAGGTTTTTCTTCTGAGCCGCCGCCGGGTCCGGCAATGCCGCTCGTGGCTATGCCATAGGTGGTATTCATCAGTTTCCTGACCCCTTCTGCCATTTCAGTAACCGTTTGCTCGCTTACTGCCCCGAAATTCTCCAGTGTTTCCTGTTTTACCGAGAGTACGTTCATCTTTGCTTCATTGGAATAACTCACAACACCTCCCATAAAGTATGCCGAACTGCCTGAAACTGACGTAAAAAGATGGGAAAGATATCCACCGGTGCAGCTTTCGGCGACAGCAACGGTCTCATGGTTTTCTGTCAGAATAGTCCCTAGCGACTCTTCAAGTTCCTGGTTATCAAAACTATAAATAAACTCAGCAATGATCGGTCTGAGTTTTTCCGCCTGTGCGTCAATATCGTCAGCCAAAACCTGAAAATCATCTCCATATCCTGTCAGACGCAGTTTTACCTGTCCGAAAGACGGCAGATAGGCCAGTTTGATATGTGAAGGGAGACTGTCTTCCCAGTCGCTTATCTTTTCAGCGAGAAATGACTCGCCGATACCAATGGTACGGATGATCTTGTGGGTGATAATAGGTGTTTTGAAATATTCCTTCAGTCTCGGGATGACCTCGTAAGTCATGAGGTATTTCATTTCATTGGGCACGCCCGGCATCGATACGATGATCTTGCCTTCATGCTCAAACCACATTCCCGGGGCAGTGCCTGTTTTATTAGGTAAATAGGTACACTTCGATGGAATGGCGGCCTGCTGCCTGTTGATTTCTGTAAATTCACGGCCGCGTTTTTCAAAAAAATCCTTGATGAATGCCTCGGCTTCCTTATTGATCACCAGTTCATCATTGAAATAGGCTGCCAGAGTATGTTTGGTAATGTCGTCTTTGGTAGGTCCGAGTCCGCCGGTAAAAAACACCACGTCGGCTCTTTTTAAACTTTCGTTGAGTACATTGACAATATCTTCTCGGGTATCACCGACTGAGGATTTTCTGACGGTTTTGATACCTATTTTATCGATTTCGGCACTGATCCACTGCGTATTTGTATCTGTAATCTGGCCAAACAGAATTTCATCTCCTATGGTAATTACTTCTGCGTTGATGAGCTGCATTAATTAATATCCTTTTTTGTATTACTATTTAGGCTAAATTTGCGTTCTAGTTGAAAACGCGTTCGAAGTTCTCTAAATATTAGGAGAATTCCAATTTATGAAACTTTATTAAATCAATTTAATTATCAAAATGAAAAGAATTTTTGTTTTTACACTTCTTATCTCAATGACACTATCTTCATGCGGACAAAAAATTAATTTCGGTAAAATCCTCGACGAAGTATCAAAAAGCACACAGGGAGGTCTTTCACAGGGCGAAATTGCAGCCGGACTTAAAGAAGCTCTCCAGGTGGGTATCAATCTCGGGGCTGACAAAGCCTCACTTACCGACGGTTATTTCAAAAACCCGAGGATCAAAATTCCATTCCCTGAAGATGTAAAGAAAATTGAAACCACACTCAGAAACGTAGGTCTTGGCGGAGAGGTGGACAAGTTTGTACTGGCCCTGAACAGGGGAGCCGAAGAAGCCGCCAAAGAAGCCAAGCCCATCTTTATTTCTGCCATCAGGCAAATGACCATCACCGATGCCATTAATATCCTGAAAGGCGAAAAAGATGCTGCTACGCAGTTTTTGAAAAGAACGACTTCTACCCAGCTGGCTGCGGCTTTTGAGCCGTCGGTAGTCAGGGCTCTTGAAAAGACCCAGGCCAGCCGTTACTACACAGACCTGGCAAATGTGTACAATAAAGTGCCTTTCGTGACCAAAGTAAACCCGGATCTTAAGGGTTATGCCACTCAGAAAGCCATTGACGGATTGTTCCTGCTTGTAGCCGATGAAGAGGCCAAGATCAGGGAAAATCCTTTGGCAAGAACGACGGAATTGCTGAGAAGGGTTTTTGGGAGTATATAAGGAGCATATAAGGAGAAAGGAAAACGCCCGCCCGGCCTGACGTATGTCGGACGGGGAGAAAAGAAGATTTACTGAGATTCCTTTAGATAAGCCCCGGCTGGTGCCGGGGCTTTTTTGTTCTCTGGACCTGAAGGCCCGGGACATAAGTGGCGGGGTGCAGGTCACTCTCTCGTTAAAATTTCTGAGAAAAGAACTAAAATTTTGATGGGCCGGAAACTTTATTTTCCGGTTTGGGCTTATCATTAAATATTAAATTTATTACGGACAATACGGGGCGATTGCCTAATTTTGCACCAAATTTATAATTATGACAAAATCAGAAATACATTTTACAGTAGAATTGGACGAACAGAGGGTGCCGGAGAAAATTTTCTGGGACGCTACTGAAAACCCTAACGAAGGGATCAATGAAACCAAAGCTATATCAATCAGTGTATGGGATCATTACCACAGGGGTTTGCTGGGAATCAATCTATGGACTAAAGATATGCCGGTGGATGAAATGAATCATTTTGCCATAGATGTGGTAGGAAACCTTTCGCAAATGCTGAAGGATTCAACTAATGACCAGAAAATTATCGAAATCCTGGAGAGAGCAGGTAAAGAAATGACATTGCACCTGAACGAGGAAGCAAAGAAAAACTAAGTCATGTTTTCATAAAAAAGTCACCTGAGGATATCGGGTGGCCTTTTTTTATGCTATTCAGCGAGCTTATTTGTGATACTCTCTCAGAAAATCCCCTTTAGGCAGCCATTCCAGTTCGGTAGTGTCCTGGTTGAAATAATATACCCAGGCCAGGAAAGTCTCCCCTGTTTTGGTTAAAGTCACTTCAGAAGTCCTTCTGACATATTCAGAGTGATCAGGATCCATAGGATAGAATTCCTCATAAGTATCCAGGAAATTAAACAACTCGTCAGGGTTCGTCAGCTTGTACAGTTCGCCCTTCACCACATAATTCTCGTCCGAACCGCAGGGCGTGACTCCGGGATAATAATCAACCATATAAAGCTTGCCTTTCATGGTGGCTTTGCCCATCAGTTCCGCATAAGTCTCCAGGTATTTATGGCTGTCCAGCTTACCGTAATCACTTAATAATGTACCGTATACAAATATATACTCCGTTGCTTTCTTATCTTCCATTCCAATTAAAAATACGTTTCAATGACTAATCTGGTTATTGAGGCCGTCTAAATCAAAGGCAATTCTAAGGTTTTTTCGGGCATTCTCAAAATTTCCGAGGCGATAATCGACCTCTGCCAGTAATCTTAACAATTCAGGGTTCCTGTCTAGGTGTAATCTTGATGCTTTTTTCAGTTCGAAGCAGGCCTTTTGCCACTGCTGAAGATTATAATGGCTTTTGGCTTTGTAATAATATCCTTCTCTTACGGTAGAGTCCAGGCGGATGCATTGTTCAAAAGCGGCCAGGGCTGCTTCATAATTTTCAAAATGATAATGGCACTTGCCCAGGTACAGATGCAGGTAGGCAATCTTAAGTGTCTGCCCGGACCGGCTTTCAAAAAACCGGAATGCTTCAGCAATTTTACCTTCATTATACAGCTTTATCCCTTCTATGATCGGCTTGCTGGCCATTTCTTCTTCGGTTTCGGTAAAAGAAAAATTACCCATGAGCCAGCCATGGATAAAACTCGGAACCAGAAACAGCAGCAATTCCATTGTTACAAAGCGTTAAGCTCTTCCTTTAGTTTTTTGGTCAGACCGGCAGCTACCAGGTCATAAGATTCCCTGATGAGCTCATTCAGCAAACTGATCTTTACCGGCGATCTTAAATCCACAGAATTCCAGTGGGTCTTACTCATGTGATAAGCTCCCGCGATGAAATCATATTCAGCCCTGAGTTCTATGTTTTTCTCCGGCGTATTTTTAAGGCTGATCCTCTTGTCTTCACCCGTTAAAGGCATCAGGCAAAACATCTTTCCCATCACTTTGAAAACCAGGACATCGGGACCGAAAGGCAACTCTTCTGTGACGCCCTTAAAACCAAGACAATATTCTCTGACTTGTTCGATGTCCATCAGATTATCTGGTAAAAGCCCTGACAATCAACACAATGATACAAACCAGGAACATAATGATGGAAATCCTGTTGATTCCATGCATCAATTTGAGGTTGGTGCTCACCGGGTATTTCCCTTCAGTATCTTTTTTGAAAACCCTGAGAAAATAAGAGAATACAGGGGCTATTTTTAAATACGACAAAAACTTTTCCATACTATTTATCAGTTCATCATTTCTTCCATCAATTCAGGCTCATTCCATTTCCCATCTTCTTTGATGAGTTCAATCAGCTCGTCTACGGCATTGGCCGCCACCACAGATCTTTTGACCACTTCCTGGCCACGGTATAACGAAATTTTATCCTTTCCGATTCCCACATAACCATAATCCGCATCGGCCATCTCACCGGGGCCGTTGACAATACAACCCATGATCCCGATTTTCACACCTTTGAGGTGGTCAGTTCTTTTCCTGATCATCGCGGTGGTTTCCTGCAGGTCAAAAAGCGTACGTCCGCAAGACGGACAGGAAATATACTCTGTTTTTGACATCCTGGTCCTGGCCGCCTGTAATATCCCGAAAGCCGTAGAATTATAGCTTTTTGTCAAAGCCAGATGTTCTTCGCGGTTCAGTCCTGCGGGAATTTCCAGGAGAATCCCGTCACCAAAACCATCAACGAGCACCCCTCCGAGGTCAGTAGCAGCAAAAAGCTGGAAATCACTCAGATCCAGTTTTTCATAACCCGCTCTCAACACCACCGGGTTACTGATGCCATGATTGACCAGTTCCACAAAAAACCTCCTGATATCGGTCATGGGAAGGCTTCTTGATGATTTCAACGCCAAAACCAACTTCGAAGTGGCTTTAATCTTAGTAATCAGCTCAGGAACCAGCTCAT
This sequence comes from Emticicia sp. CRIBPO, assembly GCF_009905725.1. GTDB lineage: Bacteria > Bacteroidota > Bacteroidia > Cytophagales > Spirosomataceae > Leadbetterella. The sequence continues at coordinate 203,473 of NZ_JAAAKV010000001.1, forward strand.
CGGTATTCAGGAAAAGGAAATTGATGTCAGCATGCAGAACAGGATCGCTGAGCAATTGTTCTTTTGTCAGCACCGGAATTTTATGCGTTTTATCTTCCTGGTTCAGCCAGGTATTATAATTCAGACATTCCTTCAGCCCGTTGGGAAGCATATAAGAGATCGGGGTATCGCCGGAGAAAACATAATCTGTTCCCAGGTCATTCATTCTCCATTTATCCGGTAGCGGCAGGTAAAAATGCCCCACCGGTTTCAGATCATCTATTTCGACGTCTTTCAGTCCCGAATAATCCGAAACCACCCTCGGCACATTCAGTCCGCCGAAATTACCGACTTCATGTACTTTTCTTTTCTGATACTGAAACGGGTCAACGGGATAGTGATCAAAAGCAGGGACCGCCTCCAGTTTTTCCGCTCCGGTGTAACGGTCAATCAGCGACCGGGCCACAGGGGCTTCAAATTCAGGGTCTTCTGTCAAGCTAACCCTCACGGTATCTCCCAGCCCGTCTTCCAGCAAGGTACCAATACCCATGGAAGACTTGATCCTTCCGTCCTCCCCTTCCCCGGCTTCTGTAACGCCCAGGTGCAGCGGATACGGTTTCAGTTTTTCTTCATCCAGTCTTTTCACCAGCAAACGGTAGGCTTCTACCATCACCTGCGGGTTCGACGACTTCATGGAAATAACGATATTGAAGTAATTCTCATCTTCGCAAATCCTCAGGAACTCCAGGGCCGACTCTACCATGCCCACCGGCGTATCCCCGTAACGGCTCAGGATCCTGTCGGACAGTGAACCGTGGTTGGTACCGATCCTCATGGCAGTGCCGTATTCTTTACAGATTTTAACCAAAGGCAGAAAACGCTCCCTGATCCTCTCCAGCTCATGCTGATAAGAGGCGTCTGTATAATCTATGACTTCAAAGCGTTTCTTATCGGCGTAATTACCCGGATTGATCCTCACCTTTTCTACGATCCTGGCGGCCAGTTCGGCAGCGTTGGGCGTAAAATGTATGTCCGCCACCAGCGGAGTGGTATATCCTCTCTTTCTCAGTTCATTTTTGATATTGTCGAGATTCTGGGCCTCTTTCACGCTCGGGGCGGTGATCCTGACCAGCTCACAGCCGCTTTCGATCATCCTGATGGTCTGCTCTACAGAACCCGGTGTATCCATGGTGTCGATCGTGGTCATGGACTGAACCCTGATCGGAAAATCTGATCCCATGCCCAGTCCGCCGATATTTACCTGGTGGGTTTTTCTGCGTGAATATCTGAACAGCGAATCACAATATGTTGGTATATAACTCATTATGAATTAATTATGAAAATCATTTTTCAGTTGACAAAATTACGGTTTTAAACAATACAATGGTCTAAAAACTTGCAAAGATTGAGTGGCGACGCATGAGATGAATACAGGAAAAAATAGTCAGAATCAAGGGCTTTCCTTCACTTACTAACAAGAAATAGAGGGATTCTGTTTGAAATATATTAATTTTGCCGCTTAGATGATGAAAATGACAGAGGAAAGCATAGCGATTCAGACAGGTCTTCCGATCATGGAGGCTTTTTACACACTACAGGGTGAAGGTTACCACTCGGGCAAAGCCGCCTATTTTATCCGTTTGGGAGGCTGCGACGTGGGCTGCGTGTGGTGTGACGTCAAAGAATCGTGGGATGCCTCGCTGCACCCGGTGCAGCAACTGGACGAAATCGTGAACGCCGCCCTGGAGTTCCCGGGAAGGCTGGCCGTCATTACAGGTGGAGAGCCCTTAATGTACAACCTTGACGAGCTCACCCTGGCTTTAAAAAACAAGGGTTTCCAGACCAATATCGAAACTTCCGGTGCCCACCCTTTCTCGGGTCACTGGGACTGGGTTTGTTTTTCTCCTAAGAAATTCAAGAAGCCCGAACCTGAAATATATGAGAAAGCGGACGAACTGAAGGTGATTATTTTCAATAAATCCGACTTTGCTTTTGCCGAGAAATATGCTGCACTGGTTAACCCCGATTGTGTTTTGCTGCTTCAGCCTGAATGGGACAAGCAAAGCCAGATGCTTCCCCTGATCATAGACTACGTCAAAGCCAATCCGAAATGGAAGGTGAGTCTGCAGACGCATAAGTTTATGGAGATCCCATGATTTAAGGAGAAAGCCCGCCCGGCCTGGGGGGCACGTCGGACAGGGAGGACGGACTACGAATCGTTATTCTTTTATGGTTTTTCTGTTACCTCTATCCACAGCCATTTGTTTCTCCAGAATGTCAGCAGCATAATACAGGAGAACATCATTTCGAAGATCATCAGGGTTAAAAAGCCGGCGATTTTCGAGCCTGCGAAGAGATTACTCAGCACTACAGAAATCAGCAGAAGCACCGGGGCAAAAGAAATGAATCTATGAATCAGTTTATTGGCACTTACCTTTATTTCTGAATTACTTCCCAGGTTCTGATCCAGCTTGAGTTTATTAGAACCGCACCACATGATTTTTGCCTGCAGGGTTTTAGATCCTTCCAGGTCAATGACTTGTCCCTGTCCGTTGGCCAGTTGAAGAATTTCCTTTCCGTCAGCTACAATGGCATAATTAAATTTCCTGTTGTACCACTCTTTGAGTCTGGTGATTTTTATCCGGGACATCTCTCAGTTGTTTTGTATTTTCAAGATCAATTTTCAATCTATATAAAATTACTACTATAACCCTTATTTCCAAATGATTATTCAATTTTAATGAGAAAAACTATTCAAAAAGAACCGTTTTCCATTTATCTGTTTCAGCGTATTCTTTAATAACCGCATTCCTTTCCGACAACAATCGCGTCATATAACGGGTAAGCATAATGCTGTTGAATAGTTCTCCGAAAATATTGAAAGGCGTTTCAAAACTGAAAACATCTTCCATAATTACTTGGTCTCCGTTCAGCACAAAAAAATGGTCATGTGAAAAGCTTTTAAAAGCTCCTTCTACCATCTCATCTCTGAAATGAAATGGTTTCTCCAAAGCCGTGATCCTGGCTGTCAATCTTTGCCTCACTCCGAAATGAGTCGCTTCCCAGGTTACAGAATCATTAAATCCCATCAGACCTTTCATAACACCACCGACTACCTTTTCACGACTGGAAGAAGTAGATATCTGATGCAATTCCACACTTCTTGACAGATCAAAACATATGTCAATGTCAGATTTTATTCTTGTCTGGAGTTTGATGACGGGCATATTAAGAATTGAATTACGTATTTATGCTATCACCCCAAACCCCTCAGAATCTCCAGCCCTTCCTCCCACTTTCCATAACCCGACGCAGCATTGATGTGTCCTGCATTTCCCAGGTTGATGAATTCAGAACCCCATTGTTCAGCAAAGTATTGGGCCCTTTCAAAAGAAACCCAGATGTCGTCTTCACTCGCGACTACGACGGTTCTAAATTTGAATTTCTCCTTAGGAATCGGGGCGAAACCTTTGGCCGGAAAAGCATCTTTGTATTGAGGAGCCTCAAGGTCGCTCGGGGCTACCAGCAAGGCTCCTTTAACGATTTTCCCTGTCTGCTTTGCCCAATGAGCAATCGTGGCACAGGCCAGGCTGTGGCCGACCAGCACTACGTTTTCAAGATCGTAGTCCTCCAATGCCTTATCGATGGTGTCGACCCAATCCTGACAGAGCGGGGCGTCCCAGTCGACCTGGTTGATTCTTGTAAAATGTTCTCCGGATTGTTCAAACCAGGTCTGCCAGTGCTCGCGTCCGGAGTTGCCTAATCCGGGTAAGATAAAATAATGGGTCATATCAGATAATGCTTTCTGCAAATCTATGCTTTTGAAGGGACAGATTGGCAGGACATAGCGGATAAAATTTATAGCTTTTGAAACACTACTTCTGTTATGCGGGTAAAAAAGCCAAGAAAGCGACAAGACGAATATGTCGCCCTTACAGGGCTTTGCTTTCCTTTCGGTTAATTCACGGTTAACGATGTTTCGCCCCCAAGGGGCTGTCTTTTTGTCGGGCCCGGGCTTGCAATAGCTCCCCATAATCACTCAATCATTCAATCACTCCCGCCCGGGCAAAGCCCAGGTCGGGCAAGCATTCACTCACTCAATCATTCAATCATTCAATCAATCACTCCCGCCCGGGCAAAGCTCAGGTCGGGCAAGCATTCACTCCCGCCCGGGCAAAGCCCAGGTCGGGCAAGCATTCAATCATTCTATCCCTCAATACTCTTCACCGGATTCATCAGGGCAGCTTTGACAACTTTATAACTCACGGTCAATAGCGTGATGACAAGAATAGCTAAGCCTCCCGAAGCCATGATCCACCATTGCAGACTGATGCGATAGGCAAAGTTATTGAGCCAATGGCTCATCACGTACCAGGACACCGGGGCAGCAATGAGGAAGGCAATAACAACAAGCACAAAAAACTCTTTGCCAAACAACAAAATGATACTATCCACTCCCGCCCCCAGCACTTTCCTGATGCCTATTTCCTTTCTCTTTTGGGTCACCATAAAAGAAATCATCCCATACAATCCCAGGCAGCAGATCAGGATCGCGACCATCGAAAACGTTCGGATCAGGCTCGTCAGTTGTTGCTCCTTCTCATAAAACCGGGCGATTTGCTGATCCACAAACTGGTAACTGAATACCTCATCCGGATAAACTTTCTGCCAGGCCGCCTGCACATTGGCAAGCGTCCGGGTAACATCCTTTGTGTTCATTTTAACTGCCACCTCTTTGTACAACTTCGGGTTAGCAAAAATCGCACAGGGCTCCACCGCCTCCTGCAGAGACTTCAGATGGAAACTCTTCACCACCCCCACGATTTTACCCTTGAAACCCGAATTCCCTTCTTCCAGCTGTCTGCCTAATATTTCCTGCGGATTCCTGAAGCCCACTTTTTTCATGAATTCCTCATTGACCACAAATTCAATCAGCGAATCACGAACCATGAAACTACGGCCGGCCAGCAATTTCATCTTATAGGTCTCCAGGTAATGCTCATCTCCGAAGCGGTCGCGGATCACGAATTTCTCCCAGTCCTTGCGATTGTCAAACCTGACTGATCCGCCATAACCCATCGAGGAAGTCGGGGCTTCGTACTGGAAGGTGACGGAACTTACATCAGGGTATTGTTGCCATTCGTTTTTCAGTGACTGCTTCACCTGCCAGTCTGAAGCTGTTTTAGGCAATGTAACGGTAATGACCGCCTGCTGGTCAAAACCCAGGTCAGCACCCCGGAAAAATTTCAACTGCAACATCAGCACCAGGCTGCCGATCACCAGCACCTGGGCAATGACCAGCTGTGTGGTGATCAGCGAGCGACGGAGACCGATGCCCCCGGCCTGCATCAGGGCCGCCCTGTTTTTTAAAGCTGCCACCGGGTTAAATCCTGAAACAATGACCGCCGGATAGAATCCCGCCAGCAGAATCACCACCACCAGGCTTATGAACCAGAACAACAACAATTCCCATTGCAGCAACATCCCCGCCTCAAAAGCCCGGGTATGGGTCCAGTTGTTCAGCACAGGTAATAAAAGTAAAGTGAGGACAAGAGCCACCACCGCAGCCGAGGTAGCCAACAAGGCCGTTTCATTCATAAACTGCCAGAATAGTTGTCTTTGTGTACTCCCCAGCACCTTCCGTATTCCGATCTCCTTTGAACGTTTCAGAGCCTGGGCGGTAGCCAGGTTTACAAAATTGATACAAGCGATGATCAACAGGAAACACCCTACTCCCGCCAGGATCCACAGAACAGAGCGGCGTATTTTTCCATCATATTTTTCATCAAAATGTACATCTGCGAGTGGCTGAAGCTGGTGACTGTAATATTTCGCGATCTCCCCGTAGTATTTCTGCCCGTTAGCCCTGATCTGTTTTTCGGTTTCAGCGGCCCGCCCGGGGCTTGACAGCTTAACGAACGTAGCGTTTTTGCCGCTTAACCAATGATAATTATCAAATTCATAAGAAGGCTCCACCATTTTGAGTGTCGGAAGAGAAATATAAATATCAAAATTCAGGTCGGTAGGCAGCTTTTGATTTTTCAGCACCTCTGTCACCCGCAGGTTATGGGCGTTGTTCAGCTTCAGGATCATGCCGTTGGCTTCTTTTGTTCCGAAATACTTTTCCGCTATCTCCTCACTGATCACCACCGTACCCGGTTCATTCATGACACCTTTCCCTTGTCTGCCTTCAAAGGCAAACATTTCCATAAAACCCTGATCAGCAAACACCACGTTTTCCTTTTCTATAAACCTTTTCACTCCCCCACCCTGTTGAGATGACAAAGTCGCATCCGGGAATTTCCTGATCATTCCCGCCTTTTCCACCGCTGTATAATCATGAGAAAGAGACACCGTCAGCGGTAAGGACGAGCCTGTGCCGTACTCCGTGCCTTCATCCAGCAACAGATCAAGCACTACCCTGTAAATCCTGCTGGAATCAGGATGATGTCTGTCGGTTTTCCAGTGAAACTGCAGAAACAGGAATATCAGGATAGTCCCCGCCATACCCATACTTAAACCAATGATATTCAACAAGGTATAGGTTTTATTCATCCTGAGATTACGTAAGGCTATTTTGAAGTAGTTTTTGACCATGGCGGTTATGATTGAATGATGGAGAGCGAATTTAAGAAGATAAAATGTCAGTTGCAGTGACGCAAAGAGCTAAACCATTGATTTTTAACATGATTTAACACACTGGCCTATATCTGCCGGGGTAGAGGACCTAAATCTATCCTGTCAATCCTGAAATCCTGTCAGATACATTATAGATTCGCCTCACTGCAAGTATGATTCGCCTCACTGCAAGTATGATTTGCCTCGTTGCAAGTATGATTCGTCTCGCTGCAAGTATGATTTGCCTCGTTGCAAGTATGATTCGTCTCACTGCAAGTATGATTTGCCTCGTTGCAAGTATGATTTGTCTCGTTGCAAGTATGATTCGTCTCGCTGCAAGTATGATTTGCCTCGCTGCAAGTATGATTTGCCTCGTTGCACGGAGGAACATACCGACACGAGCGGGTCTGTAAATGAAACTGTGTCAAATTACCTGAGATATTTCTCAGATGGAAAGGGAGGAATGATCCTGAACCAAACGCCGTTTGAGAGAAATAAGCCCGGTGACTTTTTAGTGACACATAAAATTTTTATCTTCGTTTCATCAGCCTTAAACTCCTCTAATGAAAAGAAAACTACTCGCCTTTGCGGCCATTTTAGCCCTCACTGTATCCTGCAAAAAGGAATCTCCCCGTCAGTTAAGTCCTGAACTTCAGAAAGCCCTCTCGGATTTTGAATTGATGGATGGCTTCGAAATTGAGCTGTTTGCCGCCGAACCCCTGGTACTGGACCCTGTGGCCATGGAGGTGGATGAAAACGGCGATATTTATGTGGTGGAAATGCCGGGCTATCCGCTGGATCTTTCCAATTCCGGTAAAATAAAACTATTAAAAGACACTGACAAAGATGGTTTTCCGGACAGCTCCATCGTTTTTGCGGAAGGGCTGAAACTACCCAACGGCATCCAGAAATGGAAGAAGGGTGTGATTGTCACAGATGCTCCCGATGTCCTGTATCTCGAAGACACCGACGGCGACGGCAAAGCCGATAAAAAGGAAGTCATGCTGACCGGATTTGCCCTTTCCAATCCGCAACATAACCTCAACACGCCGCGTTTTGAGGCCGACAACTGGATTTACCTGGGCCATGAAGAAAACGTCACCCCGTTTACCTTCACCAAAGAATTCGGCGATGAAGGAACCGACATCACCTGGCCGCAACTCAAAGGCAAAAAAGCCCTCGGTAAAAATGCCGACAGCAAGATGGTGAGGTTTAAACCGGATACTTTTGAGGCAGAAGAACTGTCAGGTGCCACCCAGTTCGGGCATACCCGCGACGCCTGGGGCCACAGACTCTACACCAGCAATGCCAATCACCTTTTTCATGAAGTCATAGGAGCCGAATACCTGAAAAATAACTCCAACCTGATCCTATCCGGTGTGGTAGAGTCGATTCCTGACCATGGAGACGCCTGCGAGGTGTTTCCTATCACAGAAAACCCCAACCATCAGCTTCTGACTGATGTAGGCGTAGTGACCTCTTCCTGTGCCGTCACCTGGTACCTCGGCGGGGCTTTTGGCGACGAGTTCAAAAACGTGACTTTTGTGGGTGAACCCGTACACAATCTGGTGCACGCCGACGTGATTGAGGATGCCGGGGCTACTTTCAAGGCGAAGCGGTTATTGGAAAAGAAAGAATTTCTGGCGTCTAAAGATCCCTGGTTCAGACCTGTCAACTTTTACATTGGTCCGGATGGAGCCCTGTATGTGATTGACTATTACCGCCAGTTGATCGAACACCCGGAATGGATGTCTGATGAAGTCAATAAATCAGGAGCTCTTTATAACGGCAAAGACAAAGGGAGAATCTACCGGATTACCAAAAAAGGAACGGATGCAGCCAATTGGGCCAATCAGCTGGACCTGGGAAAACAATCCACTGAGGCCCTGGTAGGCTTACTTGACCACAGCAACATCTGGTACAGAAGAACAGCCCAGCGTTTACTTTTCCAGGGAAAAGATGCCTCGGCAGCAGGTCCCTTGAAAAAACTACTTGCCAACCCGAAACACGACGAATCAAAAATACATGCCCTCTGGCTGCTCAATGATCTGAAAGCCCTGGATAAAGCGACTCTTGAGCAGGCTTTGAAAGACCCTGTCGCTGGAGTAAAAGAAAATGCCCTCAAATTATATGAGCAAAATCCGTATCCGGAACTCAGACCCCTGGTGCTGAAAATGGCGGAAGACAAAGACTCTAAACTGGCTTTCCAGGCGATCAATACCCTCGGAAGACTGAATTTGCTGACCGACAGGAAAGTGCTCATCGAAAAAGCCATGGATGACAAATGGCTGGGTGTGGCCTTGCTGGCCGCCTCTGAAAATGAGGAGACCGCCCTTATTTCAGCGGGCATTGAGAAGAATAAACAACAAACCCCCTCTGCGTTTTTCTCTTTCCTGGCTGCCGGCATTGCTAATTCCGGAAACGCAGCAGAAGTAAACAAGCTATTTGAAATACTGAAAACCAATACGCAGCACCCTTCCGTTAATCTTGACCTGGCCAAAGGCCTGCTTAAATTCTGGACATACCAGGCACCCCGATATAATATCTCGGATGTCGCCAGGGAATACCTGTATCAGAACGCCACTACCCTTGACAATGAATACGGAACCGTTTCTGCCGGACTTTTAAGCTACACCGGGCTTCCGCTTTCTTCAAAAAATAAACTCGCGGAAGTAGCTGCAAAAGCTTTTGATCCAAAGGTCAGTCCTGCTATCAGAGCCAATGCACTAAGCATCCTGCAGGCCGCCCGTTATCCGGTTCAAGATGAACAGTTATTAGCTATCCTTGACCAGAAACCTGCAGATCAGCTGGCTTCCCGTGTGGCTACGATTCTCATTAAAAAAGGCAGTACTTCCGACGTATTTGACCAATGGAACAAGCTTCCTGTTAAATCTAAAAACGGGATCATCGACCTGCTCAGCAATGAAAACACCTCCGCCATCCAGTTGCTGACGGCCATTGAAAACAAAAAGATCAATAAAACAGACATAGAATGGCCGAAGACCGTCAACCTCATGAATTATTACGACGAAGCAGTAAGGGCCAAAGCCCGCAAGGTGTTTTCTATCAACGAAGACCGGAAAGCCGTTTTGCAGCAATACCTCACCGCAACGGAACAAAAAGGAGATGCTGCCAACGGTGCCGAAGTCTTTGAGAAAAACTGCACGGTTTGTCATCAGAAAGCCAAAAAAGGCACCGACTTCGGCCCTGACCTCTCTTCGCTGAAAAACAGGAATACCCATTCTATCCTGACGGAGATCATCAACCCGAATAACTCGATCGCAGATAAATTTGACTACTGGCAGGTAACCCTTAAAAACAAAGAAGTGTTATTTGGCATTGTCATCAATGAAAACAACGAATCCCTGACCATCAACCAGATGGGTGGCAACAAACTGTCATTAAAGAAAAGTGAAATCGCCACAAAAGAAAAAATGACATACTCTGCCATGCCTAACGGCCTCGAAAACAGCATTACAGTGAAAGAAATGGCTGATTTGATTGCTTTTATTAAGGAGTGATGGGGTGATGGAAAAAGGTAGAAAGGAAAAAGCATACACGGGCCGGCAATTTTGTCGGACGAGGAAAACGCCAGCCCGGTGTGGCGATTTCGGAGGACACAAAAAAAATGAGTGAATGGCAGACGAGAAGACTATTCTTATTCCGTCAGTCAGCCATTCACTCATTCAATCATTCAATCATTGAACACTGATAATTGAATCAGAAAAGACCTTTGACCATTTCAGTAATACCACCCAGCTGACTCTTAAGCACCGGTTCTGCGGCTTTGCCAGTGATACCGCCTTTTTCCAGCTTACCTACGCTGCCAAGAGCGGTAGTTACCAACGAACCAAGTTTTTGTCCTTCTCCGCCGCTCAGCACCGACATACCGGTCTGTATCAATCCCAGGTTACTTTTCAGTGAAGCGGCTTGTCCGATCAGGCTTGATCCGCTGCCCAGCAGGTTACTTATCTTATTGGCTCCCAGCAACATTTTTACTGTATTGATGATCTTCTCCAGGGCACCCTTCTGAGCCAGACCTTTCTGTGCCAGGGGAATCAGCTTTTTCAACAAGCCTGCCTGATTCAACAACTTCCCGCCAAATGCACTTTTTGTGCTTTTAGCCTCTTCTTCGATACCCGATGCCGCAGAAGTCAAAACTTTTGACAGGTTTTCTTTGTCTCCTTTGGCCTGTAAACTGGTGGCACTGTCCAGCAATTTGATCAGGTCTCCCTGTGCGAACGAAGATTGAACGGCAAACAAACCCAGAACCAAAAGTCCTGATCTCAACAATTTGAACATTTTCATTTTAGTTTTTATTTATGTGAAACGTATGAACGAGGGGTCAAAATTAGCAAATATTTTTTCCATAAAATGCATGATTATCTCAATATGTTTTTGTATTATTACCTTGTTTTGCGTTTAAGTCATGCGTCGCGTACACAATTAACTAATTATAAAACACTTATACCGGACCTGTATCCACTTAATAACAAAACAAAAATCCCGAAAAGTACAGATTTTATTATAATTCATTTAAATCACGCAATCCCTTATGAAAAGAACACTGATTAAAATTGCATGGGGAATTTTATCCTTTTCCCTGATTCTGCAAGGGTCAAAAGACCTGTCGTATCACTTGAAAACAAGACAGGCTAACCTGGCTTGTCTTACCGGGCTGCCTCCGCAAGCGTTTCCTGACAAAATCAAAGTAAGAGACTTAAGTATGAATGTCGGAGATGATCCTTTCCTTATTGAAAAGATGACTTTCTATCCCGTTTTTTCAGAAGACGACAAAAAACGCATAAGGATGATGATGTCGATCCAGGAAATCGCTGCACCTTGTCTCATGGCCTTCAACGAAAACATTTCACAGAAACCGGGCGGTGCCGACTGGATCATAGATGAGGACAGCCTTCTCGTGACTGAAAAAAGCAATGATCTTGCTGTCTTCAAAGCCTTCCTGGTTCTCAGTTTCGGTGTTTTATCCGGAGGGATATTACTGATCAGCTTTATAAGACATCCCAGGGTAAAAGTTGTGGAAGTTCCTTAAGGATGACCATGGCAGAGGGTAGTTTCAGATGGAACATTTTGTGAGGCAGCATTAAACCTCATCCATACTGAACGGCAGCTTTCTTATCCGCTTACCCGTCAAATCAAAAATGGCATTAGTCAGGGCCGGGGCAAAAGGTGGCAGACCCGGCTCTCCTACCCCACCTGCATCTGCATGGTTTTCCATGATGTGTACTTCTACTTCCGGGATATCTGTTATTCTCGGTATGAGGTACTGATGAAAGTTTTGTTGTTCCGTTATGCCATCAGTGAAGGTTATTTCATGAAGAGTTGCAGCCCCCAGGGCCATCACCACTGACCCTTCTATCTGGGCCCTGATGGTATCGGGATTGACATACCACCCGCAATCCATCACCACCCAGACTTTATCTATCTTTACGCCCCCGCTTTCTTTTTTTGACACTTTGACCACATGTGCTGCCGTGCTGCCGAAACATTCTGTCATAGCCACCCCAAAACCCTCATTCTTCCTCCGCTTCTTCCAGTCGGAAACTTCTGCGATTTTATCGATCTGCAGATGAAGCCGCTTGTCTTTCAAATGTTGTTTTCTGAATTCCAGCGGATCTTTCCCGGCTTTGGCGGCCATTTCATCTATAAAACTCTCAAATGCAAACCCATTCGTAGAAGCATATACCGATCGCCACCACATCGTTGGTAGGGGTGTTTCAAAGGGCACGTCTGCAAAACTGATGTTTTTAACCGAGTCAAAATAAGGTTTCAGAAAGCCTTCGGAAGTGCTGCGGTTGGCCACATCTTTACTGCCGCCTCTCCAGTGGTCATTGTTCTGTCCGGCCATCCTGATTTTCATCGCCCTGATTTCGCCGTTTTCTACCACGCCTTCGCAACGGTAAGAAATACCCGGCCGGTAAGGTCCCTGGGTCATGTCATCTTCACGGGTCCAGACCACCTGTACGGGTACACCCATTTCTTTCGAAATAACAGCTGCCTCATGCGGATAATCCATGAAAGCTTTCCGGCCGAAGCCACCACCCAGGAAAGTCATGTTAACGATGATCTTCTCTCTTGGTATTCCCATCTCTCTGGTGATATAATCCTGCACCCATTCCGGAGCCTGTATCGGCCCCCAGATTTCCAGCTTATCCGGCTGGTAATGGGCAATACAGTTCAGCGGCTCCATACAGCTGTGCGACTGATAGGGTGTTTGATACATCACATCTATCTTCTTTCCGGCTCCGGCAATCACCGCACTCGGATCGCCGGATTGACGGAACAACAAACCCTCTTCCTTAGCCAGTGCTTCCTGCTGCCGCTGATAAATCTCCTTTGAGCTTATATGCTCAAACCCGCCGTCGTCCCACTCTACTTTCAGGGCTTTTTTCCCCTGGAAAGCCGCCCAGGTAGAAGTAGCCACCACCGCCACGCCCTCCCGGTAGGTGCTGTACACTCCCATTTTTACCCTGAAGACCTTTTTCACGCCAGGCACTTTCAGTGCAGCTGAGTCATCATAACTTTTCACTTTACCACGCAAACGCGGGTTCCGCTCCACAGCCGCAAAGAGCATTCCGGGAATTCTCTTATCCAGGCCGAATATGGCCTCGCCGTTCACCTTCGCGGGAACATCAAGGCGGGGTAATGGCTTGCGGATCAGCTTGTATTCGGATACTTCCTTCAGTTTAACATGTTGAGGAGGCGTAATTTTAGCAGCCTCTTCTATCAGTACTCCATAGTTCGCCTTTTTACCTGATGAGCCGTGAATCACATGACCGGATTCTGCATAACATTCTGTTTTAGGCACTTTCAAAAATTCTGCCCCTGCCTCTATCAGCATTTCACGGGCAGTGGCTCCCAGCGTGAGCAGGTTTTTGTAAGATCCTCTGACGGTTGAACTCCCTCCTGTCACCTGGCTACCGTATTTCTTATTATCCCCACGGGCAAACACCACATTAACCTCATCCAGACTCACCTCCAGTTCCTCTGCAATGATTTGGGGAATGGCCTGATAAACACCTTGTCCCATTTCCGCCCGGTGGCAGACCAGTGTCACTTTTCCTGCAGTACTGATATACATCCAGGCATTGAGCCCGATACCCAGACTCTCCGCCTCAATGGTACTGATAACAGCCGCCGCATCCGCACGATTATAAACCCCAAGCGAAAAAGCTGAAGTCGTAAGCCCTGATATTTTGAGGAAATTTCTTCTGGATAAATGACTGCTTTTCATGTGTTGCACTGAACAGGTTATTCAAACATACTATTCTAATGTAAAAGTATCCGAATTGAATGTCTTTTCCATTACGATTTTCAAACAGGAGTCTATGTTTTTTTAAATAGTGAGACAATGAAAAATATGTTTAAGGAAACACGTCTTACTTATTTATATGTTTTTTTATCTTACTGTCAAAGTTTTCGGATTTAAAAAACAACATTTTTTTGCCTCTTGTTTTTAAATCGAGGTATCCCATTTTCTCAAGATTTAACAAGTCTGTTCTCGCAGTCTGATAAACCACATTAAACTCTTCCTGAACCTCCGAAATGGTAATGATTCTCTCATCATTATTAAAGATATTCCGCAATATCTCTATTTGTCTTTCATTGATATTTTCATTCTTTATCACATCAAACAGCCGGCTCTTTTCATTTATTTTTTTGCTAATATAGGTCTTAAGACTGCTTAAAGCCTGTTCCATTGATTTTAAGTTGTAATCAATAAAATAGGTCAGATCATTTTCGTCGTATTCAGTATGTAAATATGCCTTGGCATACTGCGTCGGCGATTTCAGTATAATCCTCGAGATGGAAAGGTATTCAATCAGCCAATATCCTTTCGAAATCAGGTACCAGTAAAAAACCGCTCTGGCTGTCCTGCCATTACCATCAAAGAACGGATGGATGTACCCGATTAGAAAATGCAGGATAATTCCCCTGACAATAGGATGGATGAAGGTTTTATCATTCCGGGCATTTGCAAATACACAGACCGCCTGCATCAATTCCTCCAGTTCTTTGTACGTTGGCGGACAGTAGAATATCTCCCCCGAAATGGCATCTACTACATTCACCAGGTCATTATCTCTGAATTTACCCTCATATTGTTCTTTATCCAAGGCATCCTTTGATATAATTGAGTGAATCTCAAGAACCAATTCCACAGATAGCGGCTTGTCCTTCAGTTCGAGTATTCTCTGCATTGTAAGGTAGTTATTCAAGATCATCTGTTCGGAATGATTCCTTGGCTTTCTGTTTGTTCTGAGCATTTCTTTCGCATCTTCCCGGGTCATGACGGCCCCTTCCAACTGACTTGAAGCAATTGCCTCTTCCATGATCGAACTGATCAGGTATCTTTTCTTATCTTCTTTTGGAATTAACGCTGAGCCTTCCAGCACGCCTCCCATGTTGAGATCAAACTCATGCAATTGTCTGTTGATACCCGATGTCTGGTTATATTTAAACACAAATCCATTGATTTCACTGATTTTCAGAAAGTTGATTGATCTGCCTCTTCCCAGCTTTACAAATTTCCAAAGCAACTCAGGTGAAACTCCAAGATCTTTCACTTTGTATTTAAACTTGTCCCAATAGAGGTACTCTTCTTCAATCTCACTTAATTTCCTTTGTAATTCTGTACTTGTAAAGACAAGATTCAAATCGCTGATATCTTTATCAGGATCAATGATGCTGTTCGGAGGTAATTCCGGCTTTTTCATACTACTAATAATTACTAATTGTTATGTAAAATTAGTAATTATTCAATTACATCATAATTTTATTACTAATTCTTTAACAGAATTAGTAGTTTTTAGTAATCACTAAACAACGATCCGGTCAATAGTTTTTAATGAAAGTAAATATTTATAATTACCTTTAATCAAACGATAGAAAACCCCTCATGCAGGCACTCATAGAATATTTCCAGGGCTATATCCCTTTGAATGCAGAAGAAACAAAATTAGTGGAATCAAAAATAACCTTACGCCGTATCAAACGGAAACAGATGATTTTGCAGGAAGGATTTATTTGTAAACATTATTCTTTTGTAGTGCAGGGCTGCTTTAAAATGTATGCCGTTGACGACAAAGGCAATGAACATAATCTTCAATTTGCAGCCGAGAACGACTGGATAGCCGACCTGGGGAGCTTTCATTCACAAAAGCAGAGCAAGCTGTTCATTGAAGCCATTGAGCCTTCCGTTATCCTGCAGATTGAGCAGCAGGACCTGTACTTTCTTTACATCAACATTCCGAAACTGGACCGCATTTTTAAGGTAATCATCGAAAACAAGTTTATCGAATTACAAAACCGGGTTTTACAAAATATCAGCTCCACAGGCCAGCAGCGGTATCTCAACTTCCTGGAGCAATACCCTAAACTGGCTTTACGCTTACCCAACACACAAATAGCTTCCTATCTGGGCATTACGCCGGAATTTTTAAGTAAAATCCGCAAAGAACTGAGCATGCCTCAGTAGTTACCCTTAAACTATGTTAAGGGTATTTATTAAAATAGGTTAAGGGCAGATGGCTCGCTGAGTACCGAACTTTGTATCATCAAATTAATAATACAAACGTTATGGAAAATTCAGCAAACACCAAAGTAGCCGTTATCGGGCTCGGAAATATCGGTCGTGTAGTGGCCGGAAATCTTGCCAAAAACAACCGTCCTGTCATTGTTGCGGACAGAAACCTTGAGAAAGCAACTTTATTAGCCGGACAACTCGGTGACACGGCCCGGCCTCTGTCTATCAGCGACGCCATAAAAGAAGCTGACATTATCGTGATGGCCGTCTGGTTCAATGCCATAAAAGAAATCTTTTACCAGTACGAAGCCCTGCTGGCAGGAAAAATCATCATTGACCCTTCCAACCCGATTGCCCCCAACGATAAAGGAGGATTTGACAAGATCATCGGAGAAAACGAATCGGCCGGATTGATCAATGCCTCTGTTCTGCCTGAAGGTGCAAAACTGGCCAAGGCCCTCGGAACGCTGGGTGCGGCCACGTTGGACGCTGCAGCCAATCAGCAACCTGAATCCTCAGTCCTGTTTTATGCTACTGATGACTTAAGCATTAATGAAGAAGTGGAAAAACTGATTCTTGACAACGGGTTTGTCCCTTTGCGTGTAGGAGGATTGGACCAATCCATCCGTATCGAAGTCTTCGGTGATCTGCATGAATTCGGAGCCCTCGGCAAAGCAGTTACCCTACAGGAAGCAAAAGAGAAGCTATAATAATAACGAACACATTAAATTAAAAATGACCATGACGAAATTTGTCACCACCCTATGCTTCATTTTTGGAGTAACACTCGCTTCCTATGCCCAGACTTCTGCGATAAAAGATTGGGAAAGAGCCAAGGCCTATACCAAAGAATACCTTGACGCAATGCCTGAATCAGGCTATGCCCTAAAGCCAACGCCTGAAATGCGTTCTTTTGCCGAACAAATGCTGCACCTGACCGACGCCAATTACAGTTTCGGACCAGCTGCAACCGGCATAAAAAGCCCCATTGGGATGGGTGAGTCAGAGAAAACAACTGATAAGTCGAAAGCAAATGTTACCCGTCTGGTTTTAGCCGGTTATGATTTTGTGATCGATAACATCACGAAAATGACGCCTTCCCAGTTTGAGGAATCTGTCAGATTGTTCGGCCAGTTTGATATGACAAAAGAAACGGTACTGCTGAAATGTTTTGAGCACCAGACTCATCACAGAGGGCAGACCACCGTCTATCTTCGTCTGGCGGGAGCGAAACCACCACAGGAAAAATTGTTTTAAAATAACCGGTTCATGATTGGAAATGGATGAATACTCCATTTCCAATTTCAAAATTAATAAAGCAGGCTAATGAAAATGCAAAGTAGGATTATGGTAAAACTTATGATTTTTTTTATCTCTCTGACCATAACAAATGTCGTTACTGGTCAAAGAAATGAAACAATTTTTTCTATTCCCGGCGATGGAAACATCTATCTGAACCCTGAATCTGGGTCCGATGCCAACAAGGGTTCAAAAGACCAACCGATTAAAACGCTATTTGAAGCCGCACAAAGAATCAACAGTGCGAACGGTAAAGGTTCTGTTACTGTCTATCTCGCTGAAGGTATTTATGGCCTTGATGCTACTGTTTTATTCCACCCGGTCAACTGGCATTTTTCTAAAACGGAAAGGCTGACCATAAGGGCTGAAATATTGCCTGATGATCCTGAATGGAATCCGGCGAAAATGCCTATCATTATATCAACCATGCCGCTTAATTTCAAACCTTATGGCAATAATGATCCATTCAAAGGGGCGTCCTATGGTATCCAGGTAGAAACTAATTTTGTGACCATTCAGGGGCTAAGGGTTTTGGGCACACCGGTGCATGAAAAACCGGCAGACGGCTTTGTCAGAAGAAATTATCCGATCGTCAGGGAAGGCCGGGACCTGGACGATCTCAGAATAACACAATGTCTGTTTATAGGTGATAAACATGCCGTCCCGAATCACCTGGCAATTCTTGCGAGTGGCCATGGTGTTGTGGTTGATCATTGTGTTTTTTACAATGTTAAAGATGCGGTGGTTTATTGGTTCTCAGACCGCCCTGCGGAGCGTTGTGAGATGCATCATAACCTGGTCGTGGGACATTACGGAGCAGCAGTATGGACCTGGTCAGCAGCTGAAGATTTCAAATTTTACAACAATGTGGTAGGTAACGGTAATATTTTCTGGGTTCTGAACAAAGACGAAAAGCGTTCCTTTACTGTAACAAACTCTATGGTTATCGGAGTTAAAGAGATGATAACCAAAGGAGGCGGCCCGGCAGATTTTGGTTTAAAAGCCGACATAAATAAATTGAAGTTTGCCGAGGGAGTGGTGATTAAAAAAGACGATAACCTGGAAATTGAAGAAGATCAGACCAAAAGAAATTATCTTCACATAAAACCTGGCACCACCGGGTCATCAATAGGAGCAGGGTTGTTTTATATAAAATGATAAGAAAAGAAGCGGGATTATCAATTACGCTATTACTTTGAATAAATAAGGAGTTAATTTAAATGGCCTGGTCCAAAACTTAATTTTCAAATCGTGTGCCTGTTATGAAAAAAGAACCATCATTAATACTAGTATTTTTGCTGATAACATTGACTATCAATGCTCAAAAAATCAGTTTAGAGTCCAAACGCCTTATAGCCAGCCAGGTCACGATGTCTCTTGAGAAGTTCCAAGGCAAAGACGTGGTCAGGGTCGTGAAAGATGCTTCAGTTAAGGAAGTCGATGAAGCCACTTTCGTACGCATAAAAGACCTGGATTTTAAAGATGGGGCTATCAAAGTAAAAGTATTGAGCCGCATGACAAAAGACGCCTCGCCGACCGCCCGCGGATTCATAGGCGTAGCATTCAGGATCAACGAAGACAACACGAAATTTGAATGTATTTATATCCGCCCTGCCAACGGCCGGTCCGATGACCAGGTCCGGCGTAACCACTCCATTCAGTATTTTTCTTATCCGGATTTTAAATTTGATAAACTAAGAAAAATAAGTCCGGAAGCCTATGAATCATACGCAGACATGGGCCTGGATGAATGGATCGATATCAGAATTATCGTAAATGACAAACAGGCCAGGTTGTATCTGAATGACAACAGACAGCCTTCATTAGTCATCAAAGACTTAAAACTGGGTGAAAACGCAACTGGTGCACTCGGCCTGTTCGTAGACGTGGGTACAGAGGGCTATTTCACAGACCTGAGCGTCACGAAGCTATAATCATTTTACTTCTTCTCCATTAACCACCACATTTTTCAAAGTAAACCCTTTGACAATACCCTTATTGACATCTGCTTTCTTAGCCGTTACATTAAGGTTTTCAAAGTGAAAATCAGAGAGGACATCATATTCTGTGGTGGCTACATCGAAGAAGATTTCACAGTCCAGTTTGATGTTTTTAAGCGTGATATGCTCGGAGTAGGACAGCGGCACGTCTTTGCGGCCTTTGAGGTCAAAAAACTGCGTCCACGGCTTTACATAAATCAGGCTGCGGGCTTTGCCGCTTATATTCTCGACACTGATGTATTCATATTTCTGAGGGGTATCAGGACGCATCTTCAGCCATAAGACCCGCTGGGCGTCGTCTACCCTGATATTTCGCATGATCACATTCCTGATCTGTATGGCTTCGCTGCCACAGGTCAGGGCTCCGTGACAGAAGCCAAACTCGCAATCTTCTATGATAATGTTGGCATTGCCGCCATTGTCGGGATCGGTATCAGCAAAAGGGCCTTTACCTCCTTTCAGAGCAATGGCATCATCATTAACGGCCATGTAACAACCCCTGATCAATACATTGGTGCAGGCATCCAGGTCGATAGCATCTGTGCTCGGAGCTTTTACCGGCTGATGCGGCGAGGTGATGCTGACATTCAGTATTTTGACATTGTTACATTTATAATAGTGACTTGACCAGAAACCCGAATTTTTAAGCTTGACATCCTGCACCTGTACGTCATTACTGTTCCAGACTAACAAAAGCCGTGGTCTTGATACTTCCAGGTTGGTACAATTCGGATTTTCTTTTCTCCTTTGCCAGAAAGCCTCCCAATATTTAAGACCATTGCCATCAATACTGCCGTTGCCGGAGATCGTAAAACCGTTTACCCCATATGCGTTGACCAGGGCCGGGAAATAATCCAGGTTCTGACCCTCCATTCTTGAAGGCATGATCGGGTAATCATTGATATCATCTGAACCTTTCAGTTTGCCTTCATCTGATACAAACAGGTGTGTTTTGGGTTTAAAAAACAAAGCTCCCGACATAAAAACCCCTTTCGGAACCACCACTACTCCGCCTGACACAGCAGCTTTGTCTATAACAGACTGGATCGCCGCTGTCTGCACGATCGTACTGTCATTTTTGACGCCGTAGTCCGTCAGCACAAACTGTTTTCCCAGTTTTTCAACCCTGATCTTTTTATAGTCAGAAAACCATTTGGGAATGACGGTGCCGTCCGGAAATTTGTTCCCCTGGGCATCGGCTTTATTTATAGAACCGGAAAGAAGCAGAAAAAGAGCCAGTATTTTATTCATGAGATGGTAATAATGAGATGCATTCAGAAATACAAATATAAACCATGGATCAGAGAGACCCTTCGGTATTTTATGGAAATCCAAGAATAAGAAAAAGATTTACAGAAGTTTTGAATACATTTGCAGCCCGGATCGAACAAAATCTGGATTGCCGATTAAATGATATAAACCTAAGCGGTATCTGATCAAAGTTAAACAAAAAAACCAATGTCTGAATTTCCTCCTTGTCCAAAATGCAATTGTGAATATACCTATCCGAGTGATAACCTTTTGGTCTGCCCTGAGTGTTTTCACGAATGGAATCCTGAAGAAACCGAGGCAGAAGACACAGGCACCAAAGTGCTGGACTCCAACGGCAATGAACTGAAAGACGGCGATAGCGTAGTGATTATTAAAGATTTGCCTGTAAAAGGGGCTCCGAAACCCATCAAAGCCGGTACAAAAGTAAAAAGCATCCGCCTGAAAGAAGGCGATCACAACATAGACTGCAAAATTGACGGCTTCGGTGCGATGGCTTTGAAGTCGGAGTTTGTGCGAAAGGCGTAAGATGCCACTGAAAGAAAAAGCCTTCCGAACTGATCCGGAAGGCTTTTTTTCGCTATTAATCAAAGCATATGGTTGTTCTTTTACAAGCCCGTTGATTTTTCCATTGCCTCAGTATACCTGCTTCCGATCACTTTTATCTGTGCAGAAGCCGCTTCGATTTCCAGTAATTCATCTGTAGTGAGTTCAATTAAAGCCGCTCCGTTGTTCTCAGTCAGTCTGTGCAACTTTGTCGTTCCGGGAATCGGCACGATCCACGGCTTCTGGGCCAGCACCCAGGCTATCGCGATTTGTGCCGGGGTCGCATTCCTTTTCGCCGCAAACCGATCCAGCAGATCCAGCAATGCCTTGTTGGCTACGCGGGCCTCTTCAGTGTATCTTGGCAGGATATTCCTGATGTCCCCTTCTTCAAAAGTGGTACTAGCATCAATTTTCCCGGCCAGAAAGCCTTTGCCCAGCGGACTGAATGCCACGAAACCGATACCCAGTTCCTCGATAACCGGAAGTATCTCTTTTTCATGCTGACGTGTCCACATCGAGAACTCACTCTGAAGGGCAGTGACCGGCTGAACGGCGTGTGCCTTACGGATGGTACCCGCCCCGGCTTCAGAAAGTCCGAAATGCTTCACCTTTCCTTCTCTGATGAGGTCTTTCACAGTCCCTGCTACTTCTTCAATGGGTATGCTGGGGTCAACACGGTGCTGATAAAACAGATCAATCACTTCAATATTGAGCCTTTTCAAAGACGCTTCGGCTACTTTCCTGATGTTTTCCGGACGACTGTTGACACCGGCCATTTTACCATCGCGGATATTGAAACCAAATTTGGTAGCAATAACCACTTCGTTTCTAAACGGTGCCAGAGCCTCTCCCACCAGTTCTTCATTGATATATGGCCCGTAAACCTCTGCGGTGTCAAAGAAAGTAATGCCTTGCTCCACTGCCGCTCTAATCACAGGTATCATCTCATTTTTATCTTTCGCAGGGCCATAGCCATAGCTCATCCCCATACAACCAAACCCTATGGCTGAAACTTCCAGGCCACTGTTTCCTAATTTACGTTTTTTCATCATCTTAAATTGTTTAGATAAGACACAGATTATGCTTATGATTTAATGAGCCTTAACAGCCGTGTCTGTGTTTTTTTAATGATACAAAATTAGCCCCGGTCTGCTTTCTAAAATAACTAAAACCAAACAATAGCTTACGAAAATCAAACATTCCGGAATTTTGTCGGGCTCACCTGGGTATGTTTCTTAAAGAAATTATTGAAATGGGTCACTTCTGTAAAACCCAGGGAGAAAGCTATTTCTCCCACATTCCAGTTGCTGTGTTTCAGCAGGATTTTCGATTCCTGAAGTATCCGGTCGGCAATCAGCTGAGAGGTTGTTTTATGCGTTACTTCTTTCACCGCCCGGTTCAGGTGATTTACATGGACATTCAGCTGCCCAGCAAAGTCAGATGCTGCACGCAGACTGATGTTCGGATGGCTTTCATCAATCGGGAATTGCCGCTCCAATAATTCCAAAAACAAGGCAGAAATCCTCTGGGAAGCATTAATGTGCTGTTTATCAAACTTGGTCGAAGGTTGCGTTTTCATCGCAAAATGCAGCAATTCGAAAACAAGGTTACGCAGTACATCATATTTGTGAATGTATTCTGAATCAATCTCTTCAAACATCCGTCCGTAAATTGCAGTGATTTTTTCCATCTGATCATCCGTCAGTTCAAATACGTGGGTGCCGTTCGGCTGGAAAACATCATACTGGTTCAGGTTACCATACTGATGAAAGAACTGCTGATTAAAAATACAATAGAAACCCTCTCTGTGGCTGTCTGCATGTTCCCACCTGTAAGGTATCTGGGGGTTTGAGAAAGACAGCCCTTGTTTCTGCACTTCAATAACCCTGTCGGCATAATGCACCCTGCTGTTGCCCTTTATCAGCATGATCTTATAAAAATCACGCCTTTTGTAAGGCAATGGCTTTGTTCCCTCACTGAGAGGTTCCAGGCGGAACAGGTTAAAATGCCCGATTTCATTGCGGAGGTTATCGGGTATCCAATCAAATTTCCTTTTGTATAAATCTTCTAAACTCTCAACCTTTTCCATGCCTTTTAATTAAAAAAACCGAAATAAAACTAATCATAATTAGATGAACTACGATCAGTTACCCTGTGAATTTTCCTGACCAATGGAAAATCACCGGATTTAAAACTTAATCTGCAAAAGTAAAAGCCGTTTCAAAGCATGAATAACGTTTTTCAAACCAAATCTTACGATTTTCAAATAATTCCGGTATTGGAGAAAGGAGTAAGGAGAAAGGACGCAGACGTGACAGACAGGTCGAATGGAGAAGTCCGGCTGTCTGTCGCCCTATCCTCAATAATTTCTTTGAAAAATAGTTTTCTATGATAAAAAAATGAATATTGAAAAAAAATGAAAAGCTTACTGATGAATATGAAAAGATCCATCTCTCTTTTTTTACTCCTGACCGTCATTACAAACAGTTTTGCCCAAAAACTACCGGTTCTCAAATCAAATAGGTTAAGTCTCGACATCCGGGACGGGGATAAGCTCAGGAAAAACCGCTGGAATATAGACTCAAAAACAAAGCCCGACATTTTTGAAACCACCATTGACAAAAAATACAAGTGGGTTACTTTTATTTCCGATGTTGACTCTATCCGGTTTAAAGTAAAAGCAGGCAAAAGTTACCCGTTTATAGTTGTTCTAAACGAAAAAGACAGTGCTTACACCAGGATTGATGGTATTAAAAACATTCCGGGAGCTCAATTTAATAGACGATATGTAACATCACATGATCAGAAGTCATTTGTGGAAATCCCCCAAGTCTATGAATTATTCAATATCATATCGGCATTGACCGCTTACGGCAGGAAAGACAATGGCCTGATCATCAAAAACACAAAATACTATGAGCAGGTACTACAATGGTTTGACGCGTACAAAGACGAGCCTGTCGTCAAAAAAACAGAGCAGATTTTAGCCGGCAACCTGATGGCTTTTGTTCCGTTGAAAATGGATGCCTATGCTTTTGAAATGAACGGTAATGGGAAAATAACACAAAGCAAAGTGTATGACCGGATCAATACAGGCCGGGTGAATACGCTGAAACCCTTTCTGGCGGAACTTCAATCTTTCTCCGATAAATCCGGTTTCCAGAGATTCTATAAAGAAAACACCTCATTTTACAACGATCAGATAAGGATATATAAAGACAGCATCGGTTTACAGGAAATGCAAAAATGGCTGACGTATCACTTCCCTTCTGCAAAATACAATTCTTTTAAAGTCATTTTCTCTCCTTTGGCAGGCAATATTCAATCAGCTGCCTGGTTTGAAAACAATGGCTTTAAAGAAGCCCAGGCACATGTCAATTTCCCGTACAGAAACATTGAAGATGAGAAAGATTTTTCCGTCGCGGCACTAAAAGTGAAAGACGGCAATATCGTATTTACAGAATTAAATCATAGTTTTATCAATCCGGAAGGTAAAAAACCATCCTATCAGAAATCATTAGCGAAGGCATTTTCCGACCTGTCGGTATGGAATGAAAAAACAAAACCTGCAGGGCAATACTACAATAATGCTTATGCCTGCTTTAATGAGTACATGAACTGGGGTCTGACAAGTCTCAGGTACCTCGACTACGCTCCAGCTGCTGAACAGGGAAAGTTAATCGCAAATATCGAAAAGAAACAATCAGAAATCAGGGGATTCAAAAAATTCGGACTTTTTAATCAGTACCTGATTAAAATATACCGGAACAGGGCAAAAGGTCAGACTATAGCTGATTTATATCCTCTGATTGTCAAATGGTTTGAAGATAATAAATGATTGCAGTGCCTGCATTTGAAAAAATCCTGTCCGTCCCAGGTAAAGGGATCGGACAGGATAAACAGAAAGTGGCTTCCAGAAAACATTACAATTTCATTTCCCAGCCTTTGGCGTATTCACGCTTCCAATATGACATGGCTTCCTTGTCGTTCAGGACATGACCGTTTTTGGCGTCGCAGTTGAGCGTGCGGCCGGTGCGGTATGAAATATTGCCCAGCTGCGGCAGCAATGTTGAGGCATGTCCGATCGAGATCGGGCAGGTCAGCTGAGATTTGCCCCTGATAGACTCCACAAAATTATTGAGGTGAATGCTGTCCAGACGCTCTCCCATGCCCATGGTATTGGTCCTCTGGGCTTCTTCAAGGTCGGTTTTGACGGCTTTCACCAGTTTATTATCCAAGTCATAAACCTTATAATCATCTCCGCCCGGAATCGTCATCGTGCCTTTTTCACCATAAAATATCACACCTCTTCCGGCTCCTTCGCTGTTAAATCCGTTGCAGCTGCGGCCTTCCCAGGCGATGGCCGTGTTATTGGCAAACTCATAGTTGATGGTTTGGGTATCCGGTGTTTCCCAGTCGTCTTTGTAGGCAAATCGACCACCCATAGAGCTCACTTTTTTAGGAAAATCGACCCCAAGTCCCCAACGCATCACATCCAGTTCGTGCGTACCGTTGTTCAGGGCTTCGCCTGTGCCCCAGTTCCAGAACCAGTGCCAGTTATAATGTATCAGGTTGTCTTTATAGGCTTTTCTGGGGGCAGGACCCTGCCATAGTTCGTAATCAATATTTGAAGGTACAGGAGCTACTTTACCCACGCCAATCGGCTTGCGGGCATTCGCATACCATCCCCTGGCAAAATATACCCTGCCGATGATCCCGTCATGCAGCTCTTTGATGCCCTGGATGACCTTAGGGAATGACCTACGCTGGCTTCCCATTTGTATCAGTTTGTTGTATTTCGCAGAAGCCGCCACCAGTATTTCTCCTTCCGCAGGGTTATGTGAACATGGTTTTTCGACGTAGACGTGTTTACCCGCCTGAACACCCATCAACGCCGCCGGGGCATGCCAGTGGTCAGGTGTAGCCACTAAAATAGCATCCATGTCTTTTTCTTCCAGCATTTTACGGACATCGGTATAGCCTTTCGGGCGTTTTCCGGTCAGTTTTTCAATTTCTGCAATGGTTTTGGCCAATACATTGCTGTCTACATCACAGACATAGCCTATCTCGACGTTGGGCAGCTGGGCAAACATCCTGGAGACAAAAAAGCCACGGCTGTTGGTACCTACCGCACCGATGACTACTTTTTCGTTAGGAGAACCATGAAAGGCAAAAAGGTTGGGGCTGGCAAAAAGACCGGCTCCGGCCAATGCAGCTTTTTTTACAAAATCCCGGCGATTGTTCATGAATTTTATTTTTTCTGTTAATAATAAGGTTATTTGGTATCTGTGCCCCGACGGATCGGGCAGGCATCAAAAATACAATGCAGGGATCGAAAGCGATTATTAAATTCCAGATATTTCCGGTGAAATCTTGCCTGATTTTAAATATTCCCCGGCAAAGCCTGCCGGGGATAAGTGATTTTTAACCTAAAACCCACTCTCATTTAGTTCAAAATATCGTAATCAAGGCCTTCCGGCCTTTTAGTTCTCCAGGAAGTCCAGGTCTCTGTCGTGCGTTTCTTCAATGGTGGAAATCGCCAGGAACCCGAGGACAAAACAAATCACACCTATGGCCGCCCCGGCATAGATCACCCCAAGGGAAGGCTTGAAGAAAGCGAATAAGGCAGTCATACCCACTACAGTACCTCTCACCATATTAGGGATGGTGGTGGCTGCGGTGGCTCTGAGATTGGTACCGAATTGCTCTGCCCCTATCGTAACGAACATCGCCCAATAGCCGATGCCGATGCCCATTAACATACAGATGGCATACAATGAAAAAGCGGTGTTCAAACCCCAGAAGAGATAAACCAACACAAAACTTAAGGTAAAGAGCATCATCAGACCTACGGCTTTTTTACGGGAATGGAGCTGCTGGCTGATCACCCCGCTCAGTAAATCGCCCACAGACAAGCCCACATAACACCACATGATAGCCAGACCGGGTTTGATCACTTCTTCGATATGCAAAGCCTTTCCGAACTCATTGCTGAAGGTGGTCAGGATGCCGATCACAAACCAGGTTGGCAGCCCTATGGCGATGCACTTCAGGTATTTGACCAGGCGTTTTCTGTTGGTAAAAAAAGAGAAGAAATCACCTTTGACTACATGGGCATCTTTCTGAACAGCCTTGTAAACACCGGATTCAAAAACGCCGATCCTGAGTAAAAGCAGAGAGAAACCAAGGCCTCCTCCAATAAAATAGGCAGTTCTCCAGTCGAACAGCTCCACGGTAATAAAAGCAAAAACCGCCCCCAACAGCCCGATTCCTGCCACCAGCGAGGTACCGATAGCCCTGAGGTGCTTGGGTAAGGTTTCTGAAACCAGGGTAATACCCGCTCCCAGCTCACCTGCCAGACCAACGCCTGCCACAAATCTGAAAATCTTATACACTTCCGGGTCTTTCACAAATCCACAGGCGATGTTGGCCAGGGAATAAGTCAGGATAGAACCGAATAAAACGGAAAGTCTTCCTTTTTTATCCCCCAGAACTCCCCAGAGTACACCTCCCAGCAGAAGCCCGGTCATCTGCCAGTTGAGAATACTGGCCCCGGTGGTTGATATTTCATTTTCTGAGAGCCCCATATCTTTCAGACTGGGCACCCTCACGATCCCGAACAGAAGCAAATCATATATATCTACAAAATAGCCCAGGGCGGCTACAATAACCGGAATACTAAAAAGGTGCTGAAACTTGTTTTTCTGATCAGGGATATCGTTCATGGTTGTTGTTTAAAAATTACTCAATCGTTTCAGGAGAGACAAAAAGAAACCGGGAATCCTTACATACGAAGATGTTTTTTTTATAATTACTTTTCTCGTCGTTATTATCAGAGTTAAAGACATAAAAGTCAGCCAAAACCCTTAGTCATGCTTCATGAAACTTTGTCCCGTTTAATTTTCTGCGTAACAAAATCACTTTTCAACCCTCTGGTGGTTCTCATAGTGGTTTGCCAGGTCAAAAAATATCTCCGGCAGAAATCCGCCGGAGATATCAATCTTTTAACATTATCATTTACGCCGTTCTGTGATTCTGATCTTCAGAGACTGATGACTGCACCATTATCAAGAAGGATTCTTTTTAGGGTTGAATAATGAAGTTGCTGAACTGTACTTTTTTGTTTTATTGCCTCCGCAGCCGCCACTCCGCACGCTTCGCCGAGGGCCATGAAAGTCCACTCCAGGCGGATAGCCCCATAGGCAATATGACTCGACGAAGGGCAGGTAGGTGTCAGTAAATTGGTACACTCTGATGCCTTCGGAACCAGTGAACGGTAAGAAACCGGCAAAGGCCGCCAGTAATCACCCCCGAAAACAAAGCCCTCGTTGTAGGCATAACCATCTTTCACGATCCGCCTGACACTGTGCACATCGGTCGGCCAGAAGGCCATGGCTACCGGGTCTTCCACGGGTGTCGGTTTTTGTTTTTTCACGTGATGCTCTGTGATAACATAATCTGACACCATCCTGCGGGCATCTCTGACGTAAAACATCCTCGGAAAACCCCGGTTGTCTGTAAATTCATCTTTGGCATACCCCCATGACTTCCACTCTTTCTGCAATCCGGCGTCCAGCTGCCCTACCTCCGGGTCATTAGCCAGAAAATAAAAAAGCCCCTGGGTAAATGTTTTGTGCTGGTCCAGTATTTTCTCCCTTACCTGATAACTTCCTTCGGGATAGTCCGGGTTCATCCCGTAAAGATTATGAGAAAGGTCATGCCAGGCTCCCAGGTCGGTTTTACCGTTGGGAAGGCCTGCACCGGGGCGGTACAACTTCCCTCCCACTTTGAGATACCGCAGGTAGATCTCATACTCGCTTCTTTCATATTTTTCAGGCAGATAAAAAGGTATCCTGTTATCCGGATTTTGGGTCAGACAAACCCTGAAACAAAAAGCCTGCAATCTTTTATCCCCTGCACCGGGCATTCCCAAAGGTTCGTCCTGAACCGTAGGAATGAGGCCGCTTTTCGGATCACCGGGTATTTTATAAGGATCCACTTTCACCGAAAACTGGGCGTGATCTGTTACGGCCCTGATGCCGTTGAGGGTTTCACCGTATTGATGATTTGATTCTCTGCCCACCACGGTGCTTACCCCGGCTCCGGCCAGCAAATCGCCTTCTATCGTAGCATCAATAAAGATTTTAGCTTTGAAGGAGGCCCCGTTTTCTGTTTTTATTTCAGAAATTTGTGTACCCTTTTTAATGACTGCATTTTTGTTTTCGCTCAGCTGTTGATTCAGAAAAATCTTGATTTTATACTCCTTAACCCACTCATTAAAAACTTTTTCAGCCACACTAGATTCAAATCTCCAGAGCGAAGGGTCTTTGATGCGGTTTTTGATGGCACTTTCAAGGGACGCTTCCCTTCCGTAAGCTCCGGCAATTCTCTTATAAAACTCAAGAGACAAACCACCTACGGCGGGACTGTTCTGAAATTCCTTGTGATTGTCTATGTCAGAACCGCCGAGCCCTTCCACACTCATACCCCCGATGTGCCTGCCGGGTTCTACAATCGCCACGGTCCTGCCCGATTTAGCCACCTGTATGGCCGCGGTGATTCCCCCGGCTGTGCCGCCATACACCACCACGTCAAAAACATGCTGGGCATTGAGTTCAGAGGTGATCAGCAGCAGAATGAGCCCTGTGAAGCTCCTCAGCTTATTTCCTAATGTCTTTTTCTCCATTCCATTCCTGGTGATCAATGCTGAATATCACCCCATTTTTTTTCAGTTCATTTTGTAACATCTTGATATCCAAAGCCTGAACGGCTTTTTTCTGTTTTGAAGCCAAAGCAGCCGCTATCCCGGCACTGTTACCAATCTGCATCCAGGTACATTCCACCCTGGCCGAACAGAACGCCACATGAGAAACCGATAAACACACCGGCACGAGCAGGTTACTGCATTCTTCCTTCCTGGGAGTAATGGTACGATACGAAAACTCATAAGGTTTTGAGATAGATTCCCAGATACGGCCTTCGTTGACAAACTGCGTCTTTGAAACCGCTACACGCTGCACGTGGTGACTGTCGATCCAGTGTGAACCCAGGCAGATGGCGTCAGATTTTTTCCTTTCCTCCAGGATATCCTTCTGGGTCTGAACCAAGGCCCCCTTCATCCTCCTGGCTTCCCTTACATAGAGATAAGAGGGAAAATTACCATTATCCTTGAATTCATCTGCCGTAAAACCATACTGATTAACTTCATCGTGGAGCCCCTTCGGCACGGACGGGTCATTGGCCAGGAAATACAGCAGGCCCAGGGTCCAGTTTTTGTGATCATCATAAATGACCTGTCTTTTCGCATAATCTGCATCCGGATATTCGACGTTGCCTCCGAAGTGCCCCAGCGAAATTACCGATTTCTGTTTGTTATTGGTTTCAAACTTGCCTTTGGGGTAAGTCCATGAATACATGTCAATGATGTCCCTGAACTTGGTATCCGGCTTGTTTTTCAAGAGTCTTGTAAGCAAAATATAACGTTGCGGTTCATATTTATCCGGTTTCGGAAATGCCACCCGGTCAGGATTAGAAGACATCATCACCCTGAAATTGTAATTCATGACGCGGTTATCAGCCTGTCCTTCTGTCATGGTGTTGCGTTCTGTAAAACCCGGAAGCAGTTTACCGGAGTCATCGTAAGGAGACGCTTCGATCGGCTCGTCAATGAACCTGACGCCTGCCAGTGATTCACCATAATGTTCCTTGCTCTCACGGCCATAGGTATAAGACACACCCGCCCGGGCCATCAGGTCGCCTTCGTAGGTGGCATCAATGAACACATTGGCTTTGAAGGTCTGCCCGTTGGTCAGCCCGATGCTTTGGATCACATTGCCTTTTTTGCCTACTTTGTTGACAAATGCTTCATAAATCACTTTCACTTTAGCCTCAGAAAGCAATTCAAGGAATGTTTTCTCAGCTACGTGCGACTCAAAATAGAACCCGGTTTTAGGTCTTCCGTAATACTTACTCATCCGACTGTAAAACTCCAGGGGCAAGCCTGAAATGGTCTCTTCAATCATGTGCTCGGATTCAGCCGTGCCGATACCACTCGTATTGAGTCCGCCCACATGCCTGGTTTGCTCGATCAGCAATACTTTGGAACCCTCTCTGGCTGCAGCCACTGCCGCAATCACCCCACCGGGTGTGCCGCCGTAAACAACCACATCATACGAAGTCTGTGCAAAACCAAACACAGACACAAAAAGCAAAAACGACGAAAGTATTATTTTTTTAATCATTTTTTGTTGGAGAAAGGAGAAGGGAAAAAGAAGGAAGACATTAACGTACACTCCAATAACCACTTCCCGATGAAACAAAATAACTATGACAGATATTTGCAGAAACGTTGCGTGCAACGTCTCTGCAATTTATATCCAATATCTACGTATTGAAAACCCATTCATTGAAACATTCAATCATTAAAGCATTCATTCACTGAACATTGAAGCATTGAACATTGAAGCATTGAACATTCAATCATTCTACACTCCCCTCAATACCCCGGATTCTGCGTCAGGGCAGGGTTTACGTCCATTTCCTGGATCGGAACGGGATAAAGCAGGTGTTTTGATTCTGCGGTGATACCGATTTTCTTCATGTTATCAATGTACTTGCCTGAACGAAGCAGGTCCCAGCGTCTGTGTCCTTCAAAACACAATTCCCAGCTACGTTCCTGCAAGACGGCCTCCCTGAACTGGGCCTGGCTCAAACCAACAAGGTCTTTCAGCATCGAGGCTTCATTACCTTTTCTGGCCCTGGCCCTTACCAGGTTAATGGCCGCATAAGCATCTGCATTCGGTCCGCCCAATTCGTTGATCGCCTCAGCATACATCAGCAACACGTCGGCATACCTGATCACCAGGAAATTGTTCCGGGCCGACTCGCTTCCACAAGCGAGCGGGTCCCAGTATTTATCCATGTGCGGACCAGTACGGGAAAGTACCGTTGTACCATTGGCTATCTTCTTTTCATTGATCACGGTCACCTCCTTGCGGTAGTCTCCCGGCAGGTAAGTAGCCACATGGGCTGGTACCACCTGGTAGCTGCCGCCGGTCAGGTTGATCGGGTAACTGAAATAGATGGCAAAACTGACCGCCATTCCACTTCCGTAAGCAGGCAAATAGCAGCTGTACTGGATAGAAAAGATGTGTTCAGGTCCGTTTTCTTTTTCCGGCAGGAAAACATCGCGATAATCCGCTACGAGGCTGTAACTCTTGCTGTCAATCACCTCTTTGGCTTTAGCAGCGGCGTTGGTCCAGTCTTTCCTGGTCAGGTAAACTTTCGCCAGGATAGATTTGGCAGCCCCGACAGTGGCCCGGCCATTTTCGCTGGCAGCTGTATATTTGGCAGGCAGTGTTTTTTCAGCATCCTGAAGATCAAGAATAACCTGCTGGTAAACTTTCTCTGCCGGGTCTCTCGGCACTCTTACATTCACCACATCATTGGAAATCACCGTTACCAAAGGCACATCACCAAAAGCCCGCACGAGGTTAAAATAAGCGAGGGCTCTCATAAACTTGGCTTCTCCGACAATCTGGTCACGCAGCTTGATGTCCATGTTGATTTTGGGCACATTGGCAATCACGCGGTTGGCCCGGTCTATCAGCACATAGCTGTTGGTATAAAACATGTCAAAAAGCCGGGTGCCGCTATTGAACAGGTTCTTGTGGATTTCATTTCCGCCCCCGTTGTCTTCCCTTACTTCACACTCATCGGAGTTCAGGTCAGCCAGGTCGATCATGTTCATTCCATATATCCCCCTCAGACGGGAATACACCCCATTGATGGCAGATGTGGCATCTGCGGCAGATTTAAAGGAATTTGATTCTTCAAAGAAACTGAGCGGCACTTCCTCGAGGTTTTTCTCACAAGCCACTGAGCCCAGCAGGCAGAAGCCGAAAAGTATTAAATTTCTGATTTTCATATTGTTAAACTTTAAGGTGGTTAGAATGACAGGGAAGCTCCGACAGTGTAAGTTCTGGCAGCAGGATACGCGTAGTTATCGACCCCGTACTGCACATTGCTGTTGAAATCCGAGTTGACTTCAGGATCATACCCGCGGTATTTCGTAAATGTCAGCAGGTTTTGACCGCTGATATACACCCTCGCCCTTCTGATATACTTCGATTTAAGCGGTACCAGGTAACCCAGCGACACATTTTTGACCCTGAGAAACGACCCGTCTTCGATATAAAATGAATCGGTGCCGGTGTTTCTCCATTGTCTGATAGACGGCAGGGTATTGGAAGGTTTATCCGCTCTCCAGGCTCCGTTGATGACCGTTTTCAGCAGGTTGTCACTCGGATCCGACTGCTCCATCGACTTGCGGGTGGCATTCAGGATATTGTTACCCTGTACGCCCTGTAGGAAAACCGACATGTCAAACCCTTTGAAAGTAAAGTTATTCGTCAATCCGAAAATGAATGTAGGCAGGCCGCTTCCAAGTATCTGGCGGTCGGTGGCTTCATTAAAAACCCCGTCACCGTTCAGGTCCTTGTACCTGATTGCACCAGGCAGATCACCAGGTCTGGCCAGCGTTCCGGCAGCCTTGATCTCTTCTGCGGTTTGCCAGATACCGTCAAAAACGTTCCCGTAAAATGAACCTACCGACTCACCAACCTTCACGATGGAACTCCCGGTAAAAAACTGGTCTGAGTTGTTCAGCTTGATGACCTCATTCTTATTGAATGAAATATTGGCATTGGTTTTCCAGGTGAAAACGCCGTCGATATTCACCGTATTGAGTCCGAATTCAAAACCCTGGTTTTTAAGACTGCCCACATTGCGGGTTACCGTCGTAAATCCTGTGGTAGCAGGCAATTCCACGCCCAAAAGCAGATCCGTTGTGGTTTTGGTGTAATAATCGGCTGTAAACTGGAAACGGTTGTTCAGCAATCCCAGGTCAAAACCCACATCAAACTGGGCGGTTTTTTCCCATCTCAGATCTGGGTTGGCAATTTTGTCGGCCTGGATAGCCAACACCTCCTGGTCACCGAAGACGGTTCTGAAAGTAGCATATTGAGACAATGAATTGTACAACCCGATACCGTCGTTACCCGTGATACCATAACTCAACCTCAGTTTCAGGTCATTGATGGTTTTATTGTTTTTGAGGAATTCTTCGTCAGAAATACGCCAGGCAAAAGCTCCGGAAGGGAAAAACCCGTATTTATGATTCGCTCCGAAACGCGACGAACCGTCAATCCTGCCCGTCAGGGTAAAGAGGTACTTGTCACTCAGGCGATAATTTACCCGTCCGAGATAAGAGTTCAGTCCCCATTCCTGCACCGCTCCTCTCGGAGGCAACGGCTTGTTACCCAGACCAATGTTATTGGCACCCAGGGTATAATTCGGAAAATCCTGGGCTTCAGCATAAGTCCTTTCCTCCCTGTTACTTTGGAAAGTCACCCCTGCCACCACGTCAAAGGCATGGATATCGAAAGATTTGGTATAAGTAAGAATATTTTCATTCAGTAAATTGATATTGTTGGAGGTACCATTGCTGCCGTAACCGTTCAGTGTGTTCCCGATCAGCGTTTGAGGGGTATAGAAGATGTTCCTTCTGGTGTTCAGAATATCCGTACCGACGCTGATCCTGGCACTCAGGCCTTCGGCGATGCTGATGTCTCCGAAAACATTACCCAGAATTCTGTCGCTGGTCAGCAGGTTGGTGGTGGTATTGGCCACAGCCACCGGGTTGGCGATAGAACTGAATCCTGAACCGGACCCTACATTCAGCAACTGGTAGTTTCCGTTGGCGTCGTACACAGGGCTCGCAGGAGAGGCCCTTACCGTCAAACCTACAAGGCTGCTGCCTCCCAGCTCATTAACGCTGTTGTTGTAGCTGCGGGTCACGATAAAATTAGTCCCGATTTTCAGCCTCTTGCTTATCCGGGCGTCCAGGTTGATCCTGGAAGTGTAGCGTTTGAAATTGGAGGTGATCACGATACCATCCTGGTTAAAATAGTTACCGCTGATCGCATATCTCAGTTTTTCGTTACCTCCGGAAAAAGCCAGCTGATAATTCTGAATGGGTGCCGGGCGATAGACTTCCTTCTGCCAGTTGGTACCCACTCCGTATTCTGAAGGCTTTTTGGGATAGGCTCCTCCGGCCACACCGTACCTTTCTGCAAAATTAAGGTTACGAAGCTGCTCGTTTTTGGCATTGGTATGGTCTTCAGCAGTAGCCATATCAAGCATTTTAGTGATGTTCTGAACCCCGTAATAGGCTTCGAAGTCTATCGAGGCCACCCCTTCCTTGCCTCTTTTAGTGGTCACAAGCACGACACCGTTGGCTCCGCGTGAGCCATAGATGGCCGTCGCCGAAGCATCTTTGAGTATCTCAATAGATTCTATATCATTGGGATTAATGGTAGCCAGCGGGTTGGGATATGATTCTGAATTGGAAGCCCCGGACGCCGGAGCCGGATTCGTCATCGGAAAACCGTCAATTACATACAAAGGATCGTTGCTGGCAGAAATGGAATTCCCACCTCTCACACGGATGGTCATCCCCCCGCCCGGGGCATTGGAGGCATTGGTCACCTGCACACCCGAAACCCGTCCCTGCAAAGCCTGGTTAAAGGAGCTGATGGGTTGTTCCTTCAACTCTGCCGAACCGATCGTCACCACAGAACCCGTCAGGTCTCTCTTCCTGACCGTACCGTAACCTACCACCACCACTTCTTCCAGGGCTTTGGTGTCGGTTTTCATAACGATATCGATTTTAGTCCTGTTGCCGACCGTGGCCTCCTGGACCAGGTAGCCTACAAATGAGAACACAAGTACGGCCTTTTCATCAGGAACAGTGAGGTTAAATGAGCCGTTGGAATCTGTTGTGGTGCCATTGGAAGTACCCTTGATAATGACACTGACACCCGGGAGTTTCTCGCCCGCATCATCAATAACTGTTCCTGACACTGATACGTCAGCCACCCTCGTCTGAAGTTGGGCTGACGCTTTTTCATCCTGTACATTGCCGGCCACCTGTGTAGCGGGTTTGTAGTCGTCTTTTCCGGGCAGATCAGCTGCTTCAGACGAAGCCCTGTCACCGGTTTTCCGGTGATCCTGGATGATCACATACTGGCTCTCACTGATCTTTTTGTACTTAAGACCATGTGGTTTCAGCAGGTTGTCAAGCTGTTTTTCCAGCTTATTGCCGTTAAAATTGAGGTCCTGGTTAATCAGGATATTCTGTACGATGGTTTCGTCAAAAAGGATATTTACTTTATACTGATTACTTAAGGTATTGAGAACGTCTTTGAGCCTTCTAGCCCCGGTTTTGCTGTTTTTTATCTCTGTTTTAGAAGATTTCGGTTGAGCAAACGCCACAAACTGAGCCATTACGAAAGTCTGGTAGGTCAATAGGAACATCACCAGCATTTTGATCCGTAAAAGCCTGGATAGTTGTTTTTTCATACTTAAAAATGGTTTGGTTGTTTCTAATCTTAATGGTCGGAATGAATAATGACCGCATTCCCTTTCTGTTCGACGGGCAGGTCAAGAAGTGCCGTGAGCACATCTATAATTTCCTGGGAGCTTTCCGCCTTGAAATACCCTGCCAGCCGCCTGTTCACCAGCGTACTGTCTTCAAAAACCACATCCAGTCCGAAATGGTCCTTGAGAATAACCGCCACTTCAGAAAGCGGGGTCTGGTCGAAATAGAACTGATGGTTCTTCCATGAGCCATACAGTTCAGGTTGTTTGGTTTTAGTCAGCAGCAGATTACCCGAGTTATGGTTAAAAGTGACAACATCTCCGGGTTTCATGGTCAGTTTCCGGCCGGAATTATAGCTGACCTGCACTTTACCTTTGTTGAGAATCACTTTTTTCCCCTTTTCCCTTGAGTAGACGATAAATTCGGTTCCGAAAACTTCTACACCGAAATCACCATCCGTTTCTACCTTAAAACGCTTATTGTCAAAAGTGTGAGTCACATTGAACTCGCCCTCCCCTTCCAGCATCACCTCTCTTTTGTTTACATTAAAGCCCCATCTGGGCACATAGAGCGTAGAATTGGCGTTCAGGGTTACCACCGTCCCGTCTGTGAGTGACACGGTACGGGTCTGGGCGTTTCCGGTTTCATAACGCTCGTAGATCCATTGTTTTTTGAAAACATAGAGGTTGATCCCCATCAGCAGCGTTACAGACACGGCTATTTTCCACCAGGCCCACCAGCTTCGTGAGACTTCAGGCGTGAAAACATTTTCCTCCGTTGAGGCTCGTTCCTGGCTCCGTGGTTTTTCCATCAGCGTCAGGTATTTTTCCAGGGCTTCTTCAGTATCCGGGAGGTATTGGGGATGCATGCCTTCCCACTCGTCCAGGTACTGATAAAAAGTGGCTTCATTGCGTGGATCGGTCAGCCAGGCCTCTATCATTTTTTTCTGGATAGAAGTCGCCTTATCTTCAAAGAAATCAAATATTACGTTTTTCGGAATTGATTTTTCCATTTTTAAAATATTTAGCACATAGACAAATCCAAATAGTTTTACCCCACACCGTACAGTTAAAAATCAGATCAGAAGATGTGATATCAACAGCAGTCCCAAAAGCCAGTCCTCCTTGAGTTCAGATCTCAGCCTCGATAGTGCCCTGCTGATCAGTCTCTCTACGGCACTTACCGAAATCTGCATCTCGGAAGCCACTTCTGTATATTTCTTTCCTTCGAGCCTGTTGAGCTGAAACGCCTTGCGGCATTGCGGGGGAAGCTGTTCAATGATGCTGTCGAGCTTGCGGCTGAGTTCGTGATAATGAAGTACTTCATCCGGTTTGAGCACCGGCACTTTGTAGCGGAAATCCACGGCGTCAAGCGACGTCGTGCGGTTCAGTTCAAATTTAAGATAATTGTAGGCCCTGTAGCGGACAGCCTTGTATAAATAAGCCTGGTAAGAAGCAGTAATGTGTTCAAAAATACGTCCCTGCCAGAAGTTGGCAAAAACCTCAGAAACGATTTCCTCTGCAATGTCTCTGGAATACACAAATTTGATGGCGTGGTTGCATAAGTTGCCGTAATACTTCCTGAACAACATCTCACAGCCCTTTGCGGCATCCTGTACGAAAACCGCCTGGATAAAACGTTCTTCTGCTATCACCCCGGGAGCCTTACTGTCGTCACTGTGTATCCTCAGCCCTTTTGAACCTGACTGATCACCCTGATCAGGATATATTTCTGCCATAATTTTACCTGTTGGTTATTTATTGAACTAACCAAAGACAAAATTGCATTATTTTACCCCACATCCTTCAGGATATTTTTTAAAAATTTGCAAAAAAAGATTTTCAACTGCCCGTTCAGGGTTCTGAGGGGTAGTGAAAGAGGCTGATAAAGGTGCGGAAACCGGACGGATGACTTATTGACTCAAAAAAACAATAAGTCATCCGGAACAGATAAATTTACGTCATAAGATTAAACCTGTAAAGCAGCCATAGCAAAAGAATCCCTGGCTTTGTCTTTAAAAATATTCCTAACACTCATGTCCATTTCAAAGTGATGCAAACAGTCTTTTACCCCGTTCCTGAAAGCTTCAAAGATATCCTCAAACCTGGCGGAAACAGCGGTGTCCGACTTTCCTGTCATTTCGATCAGGTTTTGCAGAAAATGAATGTCTGCATTCCCTGAAACATAGTAAATTTCCCTGGCGTCAGCAAGCAACTCTTTTTCCTGGTCCGAAACCGGATGACTCAGTATGCGGCATTTCTCCGAATAAAGGTCTCTTTCATTACAAGGCAAAGGGTTTTTCTTCAACATCCAGGTTTTCACCCAGCTCATAAAGCCTTTCTCAGCATCAGGATTATGCGTGCATGATCCTGTCAAGGCACTAAAACTGTCCATCGAAGTGTACAAAAGGATAAGTGCAGGTGTCATCTTCTTCATTTGTACAGCATCTTCAATCGAATCAAAAATCTCTTCATAGGCTTTTCTGATTTCTTCCATTTTTTTGATTTGTTCTAGGTTTATAAAAGTACCATACCCCCCGTTTTTTATAGTCTGTTGTGCATAATAACATTATGAAAAGTGTCGGAAAACACGAATAAATTCCAGAATAACAGATGCAATTGTTGAAACATGAATCTCTGACCAGAATTCACCTTCGGTCGTAACCACTAAGCCTGCTATAAGGCCGGTTATTATTAAAAAAGCTATTGGTAAAATTTTTATTTGTTACGTATAAAGTTAAAAAGTAAAATTCAAATTAAAAAGCATTTTTAAATAAATGATTTTCAACCTGTTCACTTGAATAAGTTAAATTTTTACTTAGAAAAGTACCGCAAATATAAGGCCGGAATCAAAAAATAAAAGAAGTAAAACCATCAATATTTATTAAATCTAATAAAATATATTATCAGACCGTTCAGGTACGTTTACGTGTTGGAAAA
The DNA here is from genome assembly GCF_009905725.1 of Emticicia sp. CRIBPO. Taxonomy (GTDB): domain Bacteria; phylum Bacteroidota; class Bacteroidia; order Cytophagales; family Spirosomataceae; genus Leadbetterella. Next base: position 243,109 of record NZ_JAAAKV010000001.1, read on the forward strand.
ATACAAACTCTTATATATACATGTCATTACAAAACATGTAATAACATGCAAATTTGTGCAACATAAATACTGATTAACGGAAGCTCTGATTATCAGGACTATTCCCTGAAAAATTTAAGTTTGAGTACATTCCTGCCAACCATCCTGCCCATTTCCTGACCCTGAACCAGGGCATCTCTGAAATGGATTCCTCCATATAATCTTGAAATACTGGTTTCATTGGCAGCAGTCCAGAAATTTTTAAAGTTCCGGGGCTCACCTACCCAATACTTGGAATAATCAGTAAAGGCGACACTGTCACCCATCAGGGAAGTCAGCACGGTAGCCATGGCAGCAGACTGAACAGAGTGGCCGGAAGGGAACTCCGGGAACGGGGGGGTTAAGAGTGTAGCCTCCCAACGGCTGTCGATGTACTTTTTGATATAAGCAACCGGCCGGATCAGGTTATGCTTGTACTTCGACTTCCAGCAGATGATCATCGCATCGTGAATGGCCAGGCCCAGCTGGCAGTAATCCCTGGCACCCTCGTCTAGCGGAACGGACTTATTTCTGAGCACCTGGGTAAGGATCGAAATAGAATGCCCTGTGGCGGTAGACGTGAAGGAAGCGGCGTCATCCCAGAAGTTGGCAATCGTATGTTTTTCAGAACCGGTTACCACGGTTTTGGATTCATCGTAAACCTCCAGGGCCTGCTTATAAAAAGGCGAGTTTTTGTATTTGGAAAAAGGCACCTTCGGGTTAATGCCGAAATCAGTGGTGTCTTCAGGATGGAAAGCCCTGGTTTTACCCCAATCAGGGTGCAAGGGTCCTGTATTCTCGAGGTCTGCCACCCGGTTGATTTCAAAACATGCATCACATTTCGGTAATTTATAGCCCAGGCTGTAGCTTCTCAGGTAAGATTGGTGGCCACCGTCTTTCATGGAATACAGATAAATAAGGTCGGCTACACTCAGGCCGTAATTGGTAGACTTCATCAGGGTCAAATGATCCACTCCATTCGTCAGACTGGCGTTGACGGAGTCTCTCAAAGCCATCACTTTCTCCATCCAGATATACGGTGCGGGCTGAAACATATAATCGACCATCTTAAAAACCGCATTGTTCAGAGCAATCTGGGGAATAAAACTGGAAGAATCCTGTTCAAATTCCGGAGGCCGGATGTAACCCTGGATCTGCCCGCTCATCGACAGGCTCTTCGGATAGGCAGGCAGAATAGATTCATAAGCCGCCAGGTTGATATAAGCCAGGGACCTCGCCGCCACATTGGGCGAATATCCGTTCGTTTGTTCTATCAGATCCAGTATAAGTACGTTCCATTTAACCAGCAGATCGGAGGTATTGAGATCATATTTCTTGTAAGGAAGACGGTTTTCAAAAAGAATAAGCTGGGTGGTATTTCCTTCCTGAAATTGTCTCTGAGGTTGAACTTGTGCGTATCCGTAAAAGCTGAGTAAAAATAATAATATGGTTTTTTTCATGATTTTGGTTTTAATCTACGCTAAAAATAACGAATATTGAATCCTAAAATTCTAATACAATTTAGTAACAATAATTATAAGTACCAATAAATCAAAGTTTTCAAAGACAAAACTATGCGGCCCAAAAAACTTTTCCTGCTGGATGCGATGGCACTCATTTACCGTGCCCACTTTGCGTTCATAAAAAACCCGAGGATTACTTCTACTAAAATCAATACCAGTGCGGTTTTTGGATTTACGAATACTCTGCTTGAAGTCATAAAAAAAGAGAAACCCACTCACCTGGCCGTGGCCTTTGACACCAAAGCCCCGACGTTCAGACATGATCAGTTTCCTGAATACAAAGCCAATCGTGAGGCCCAGCCCGAAGACATCACCATTGCCATCCCCTACGTAAAAAAACTGGTTAAGGCCCTGAACCTTGAACTGATAGAGCTCGATGGTTTTGAGGCTGACGACATCATTGGTACGCTGGCCAAAAAAGCCCCCAAAGATGAGTTTGATGTATATATGTACACACCTGATAAGGATTACGGTCAGCTGGTGGACGAACACATTTTCCTGTACAAACCGGCTTTCCTAGGCAATGGCGTGGAAATCCTGGGAGTACCCGAAATCCTGGCCAAATGGGAAATCAGCACCATCGACCAGGTGATTGACATGCTGGGACTGATGGGTGATAAAGTGGATAACATTCCGGGTATTCCGGGAGTGGGCGAAAAAACCGCAGCCAAGTTGTTGGCCCAGTTCGGTTCTGTGGAACAGATACTGGAAAACGCGGACCAGATTCCGGGCAAACTGGGAGAGAAAATAAAATCAGGAAAAGAAAGTGCCATCATTTCAAAACACCTGGCCAGAATTGACATCAATGTTCCTGTTGAATTCTCGGAAGAAAAACTTCTTGTCGGCGATCCTAATAATGATGAACTGGCTGAGCTGCTTGATGAACTGGAATTCAGGACCCTCAAAAGCAGGCTTATCAAATCAGGGGCTGTTCCTGAAACGGAAGGGATTTCTACACCTGTTCCGAAAAAGACAAAAACAATTGACAACCAGATCTCTCTGTTTGGCGATGCCCCTTCTGATGATCCGGAAGAAGGAGAAGACAACACGCCTAAAAACAGGGATACGATCAACAATACCGTACATGAATATCATCTCATTGATACCCCTGAAGCCAGAGCTGACCTGATTCAATACCTGTTGGTGCAGGACGAACTTTGTTTTGATACAGAAACAACCGACATTGACGCCAATGATGCTGAAATTGTCGGGCTTTCCTTTGCCTATCTTCCTCACGAAGCTTATTATGTGAATTTCCCTGCCAACAGGGAAGAGGCCCAGGCCATCATGGAAGAGTTCAGGGAAGTTTTTGAACATCCCGGCATCACCAAAATCGCCCAGAACCTTAAATATGACCTCACTATCCTGGCTAATTACGGCATAGAGATAAAAGGAAAACTATATGACACCATGCTGGCACACTACATTGTGGAGCCCGAGCAGAGACATGGTATGGATTATATGGCCGTGAATTACCTGAATTACGAACCGGTTTCGATTGAAGAGCTGATCGGCAAAAAAGGCAAGAAACAAACCAACATGCGTGATGTAGACCTCGAGCAGATCAAAGAATATGCGGCTGAAGATGCGGACATCACCCTGCAGCTCAAGCATATCCTGGATGAGGAATTAAAGAAAACCAGCCAGGAAAAACTGCTTTATGAAGTTGAGGTTCCGCTTGTGCGGGTGTTGAGCGACATGGAAATGGAAGGTGTGAAACTGGATGTACATGCCCTTTATGACCTTTCAGAAGTGCTGACCAAAGATATCCTGGATGCCCAGCGTCAGATATTTGATATCGCAGGATTTGAGTTCAATGTAGGCTCTCCAAAACAACTGGGTGAGATCCTGTTCGAAAGGATGAAGATCGATGCCAAACCGAAGAAAACGCCTACCGGCCAATACGCCACCGGAGAAGATATCCTGACCAATTATGAAGCAGAACATGAAATCGTAAGAAAAATTCTTGATTTCAGAGAGCTTTCAAAATTGAAAAGCACTTATGTAGATGCCCTTCCTGCTTTGATTTCCAAGAGAACAGGCCGGATACATACTTCTTATAACCAGGCGGTTACAGCCACCGGGCGTCTGAGTTCAACCAACCCGAACTTACAGAACATCCCGATCAGGACAGAAAGAGGCCGCGAAATCAGGAAAGCGTTCATTCCGAAAGACGACCAGCACGTGATACTCTCTGCCGATTACTCGCAGATCGAGTTGCGGATCATGGCGGCTTTCAGCGAGGACGAAAGTATGATTGAGGCGTTCAACCAGAACATCGACATCCACTCGACCACTGCCAGCAAGGTTTTCAAAGTGCCCCTGGCCGAGGTCAGTTCTGATATGAGACGAAAAGCCAAAATGGTCAACTTTGGTATTATTTACGGTATTTCGGCTTTCGGTCTGGCCCAGAGGCTGGGGATTCCGAGAGGTGAAGCCAAAGACATCATTGACGCCTATTTTGAACAATTCCCGAAAGTAAAAGGCTTTATGGACAGCTGTATCGTCAATGCCAGGGAAAACGAATTTGTAGAAACCATCCTGGGCCGCAGAAGATATCTGAGAGACATTAACTCCAGAAACCAGACCAATCGTGGTTTTGCGGAACGAAATGCCATCAACGCCCCGATACAGGGCAGTGCGGCCGACCTGATCAAGGTGGCGATGATCAACATCCACCAGTTTATCAAAGAAGAGAAACTCAAATCAAGAATGATACTGCAGGTACATGATGAATTGGTCTTCGATACACACGTATCGGAGATAGACCTGATGAAAGAAAAAGTACACGAGCTGATGTCCACAGCCATTCCTTTGTCGGTGAAGATTGACACGGGCATCGGAGTAGGTAAAAACTGGCTGGAAGCTCACTGATAAATAAAAAATCCCCGGCGAAACCGGGGATTTTTTATTTTAATTTCATTTTTAACTTCAGGTGATTTTCTCTGCGTCCTGAGTATCCAAAAACTCCTGCAACCTTACAATTCTTATTCCGCGAAAAGGAGTTAAGTTAAGTAAATGCTTTTTATCACCAGTGATAAGATATTCAGACCCAGAAGAGACTGCCAATTCTAAAAGATAGTTATCATCAGGATCTATACTATCAAAAATTTGTATATCAGAATTTATAAAAGTAAGTCTGTATTCTAACACCTCAATATATTCATCAACATGACTTAGGCTTACATATTTACGAAATTTCTCTCTGTACCCAACTTCCCTGATCTCCTCTAATAAAGTTTTGTCAGCATAAATTCTGATCTCAGGATTAGCCAAAACACTGAACAACTTATCTCTGTGTTTTTTACCGATCAAAGCACTTTTAAAGTCATTAGTATCAATTACAATATTCATACACCAGACTTTCTCTCCCTTCTAAAAGCTTTAATCTCTTCAAGAATTTCATCTTCACTCATTTCAGGTTCATTCTGGGGCAGTTTTGATTCCAGCTTATTCCACAAATCCGGCCACGAAGTTTTAATAGAAATTAAATCCAGATCTATAAGATCTTCAATCAGCTTCCTTGCTTTGGGGTTTTTGATTTCTATAGTAAGTGTTTCCATAAAACTCATTTTTACAAATATGACATTTTTAACTCTAAAAAATTCGTACTAAAAAAAAGAGAGCCATTTGTTAACGATGACTCTCTTTCTGAAATATTTTTCCGGTTATTAATTACTTCGGAATCGTCTTTATCTCAAATTTCAATTTGGCGGGTGAAAGTCTCGGAATTACCTGCTGATTTCTCAGGTAGGTTAAATTATAAACATTGGAAATCACTTTAGAGAATTTCTCGAATACACCTTTCAATTCCTTTACATTCTCAGGGAAACTGGCAGATCCTCCGTTGCTCGCCAACTTGTTCAGGACTGTTTTATCCACGCCGCCGTTACCGTTCAGACCGATCGCAAAACTGGTGATCTTATAGGTATTTTTATCTCCCTTGATTTTATTGATCAGGTAATCCACATTGACGTTAGGGCTGGAGTTGTTGTCTGCACCATCCGTAAAAATAAATAAAACCTTACTTTGGGAAGTAGACATCTGTAGTTTATCAATCCCTTCGTCAACCGCATTGTAAAGTGTCGTAAATTTCCCTTGCTTGAGCCCTTTGATATACTTTTTCAAGGCTTCCCTGTCTGTCGTAAGCGGATAGCTTCTGACATCATCAGCAAAATCGACCACACCCATCTGGACAACCTTCCGGTCGGTAAATACCTTATCGACAAAGTCGGAGGCATATTGCTTGATCGTTTCAAAATCAGCACCTAATGATTCACTGCGGTCCAGAACCAACATGACACTGATGTCTTCAGACTGGTTAAAGTCCATCGTAAACTCAATGTCTTTTTTCCACTCACTGTTTCTATACTCATAGGCAGTAATAGATTCAATGTTGTAATTGTTTGACGAAGCATCTACAATCCTGAAATTGTCAATGATCACCTTCGTGAAGCTCTGCCCTTCTGTTACTCCGCCAAAAGTTTTGGTAAAGTCAATCTTGATTTCCCTGGAAGTTTTTTGTTCGTCGAACCTCACCTCAGGGCTTTTGCCCGAGATATTCCAGAAGTCAAGATAAATTTCGAAGGTTTTCCCCTTGGGATTTATGCCGCTCCCCCCGCAATTGAACATAATAAGGGAAACTAACACAAGACTTGTAATTAAGAAAGCATATTTTATTTTCATAGTACCAAATTTAATAAATTTCAATCCGGATAACGAAACAATCCTGCCAAAACTTTTAAATACCTCGAAAAAAATGGCCAAATTTGCGTAAATTTTTATCGAATGAATACAGGAATTGTGATTTTAGCAGCCGGATCGTCCCAGAGAATGGGTACTCCCAAGCAGCTTTTACCGGTGTTTGGCACCAGTCTTATCAAATATTTTATTGAAGAAGCCATGGAAACCCCATGCTACCCTATCACGGTGGTGGTAGGTGCCCACAAAGCCAAGATCGTTCCTGAACTCAAAAATATGCCCATCAGTATTGTCGATAACCCCGCCTGGGAAACCGGCATCGGCAGTTCCGTCAAAATGGGCGTGGTAGGCACTTATATGGTCAGTAAAGACATTGAAGGCCTGATCATCATGACCTCCGACATGCCGTTTGTCAACAGGCACTGCATCAAGGCACTCATCCAGAAGGCTATAGAAAACCCCGAGAAAGACGTCATCGCCAGTAAATATGCCGGAACAGTCGGTGTGCCCGCCTTGTTCAGAAGGAAGGTCCTGGAGCAGCTTCTTGACCTAAAAGGAGAGTCAGGGGCAAAAAAAGTAATTGAAAGCAACAAATCCAATGCACTTTTTGTTGACTTTGACAAGGGAGTCGTGGATCTTGATACGCAGACCGACTACTTTAATTTTATCCAATCAAAAAACTAATCAGGTGCAGGCAATCTTATATTATCTTTCGTTACCGTTTATTTACCTTTTCTCTTCCTTACCCTTAAGTGTCCTTTATGGTTTTTCGGATTACCTGGTATTTCCTTTAATGTACCATCTGACCGGATACAGGAGAAAAGTAGTGAGAGAAAACCTTGTCAATTCTTTCCCGGAGAAAACAACGGAAGAAATCAAAGCCATCGAAGTTAAATTTTACCATTACCTCTCCGACCTTTTCATTGAAATATTCAAAGGCTTCACCATTTCAAAAGACCAGATCAGGAAAAGAATAAGTTTTGAAAAAAATGATATTTTTCAGAAGTGGTACGATGAAAACAAAGACTGTGTCATGTCGGCAGGACACTACGGCAATCACGAATGGGTTTGTATGACCATGCCGCTTTATATGCCGCATCAAATCAAGGTACCGTACCGGGCTTTCAGCAATACCTATATGGAAGGGCTTTTCAACAGGGCCAGGTCTATTTTCGGAGCTCACATGTTTCCTACCCACAATACTTACAGGGAAATCATGCAGAAACATACACAACCTTTTATTGTTTGCCTGGCCAACGACCAGTCGGCCCAACCCGACAAAGCTTACTGGACCAGGTTTCTGAACCAGGACACTTCTTTTTTTGTGGGTACGGAGAAAATTGCCAAGCGATTTAACATGCCGGTATTTTTCACCAAAATCAAACAGGTTAAACGTGGTTACTATCATGTGTCATTTGAACTGATCAGTGAAAACCCGGCCGAAGAACCTGAAGGAGCCCTGATGGAAAAACATGCGAAAATCCTGGAAGATGAAATAAAAGCAGCCCCTGAATTCTGGCTCTGGTCGCACCGCCGCTGGAAACACAAAATGCCTGAAGGAGTCAGCTATGGTTTTAACATAGCGAAAAAAGACTGACCCACCCTTCTTATCCTTAAATTTACAGGAATTCTACCTTTTTTGGGGAATAAAATCCCCGAAGCCTGCAGGCCTTTGGCTCATATACCAGCTAAATCACTGATTATAAGCCGGAACGATGTTTTATTATTCTATGGCATAAAACATCTATAACATATGAAAACCAATCAAACCACCATCGTAAAACTAGTACTTTCAGCCCTTGTGCTGTCAGCCTTCGTATCTTGTAAATCAAGCAGGACGATCTCAAAATCAAAAACTGAAGCGACTTCTTACTCGGCACCTCCTGCCAATGACATGGAGAGAACCGTCGATAAATACTCAGAAAAAGGAGAAATCGGCAAGCAACTCTATATAAAAATGGGAGATTATGCCAAAGTGCTGAACGAAAACCTGAGTGATGTAGCCACCGTAAGCCAGGTCGGCGAAGGTATCATTGTTACCATGAAAAAAGGAGATTATTTTGACGTGGAGTCATTCATGCTCAAAAAAGACCGTGAACATGATTTCCTTAAAGTAGTGCACTCACTTAAGATGATTCCTGATACTTATGTCCAGGTTTCTGGACACACCGATAATACCGGTTCAAAAGCTTTCAATGACAAGCTTTCCAAAGAAAGGGCTCACCAGGTAGCTAATTTCATGAACAGGTTCGGCGTGGAAGAAAGCCGGTTATTTTATGAAGGATACGGAGAGAAAATCCCGGGATTCACCAATAAAACCCTCACCGGACGTGACAGAAACAGAAGAGTAGACTTTGTAATCATCCCTTCCAACGCTATGAGAGAGGAAGTGGCTAAAAATAATTAACGCAGCTTAAAAAAGTAAGAACGTTAGAAAGGCATGGCTGCTAAGCCATGTCTTTTTTATTCTATGTATGTGTTGTTCTTGTCCCCATCGACAAAACCCCTGATTTTCCGCTCCTGACCATCAATATTTACATATCGCATGGTAATCCGGCGGGGGTCAACGTTTTTAGGAACCGTCCAGCTGAACACAGCCGGTTTCCTGGAGCTCAGCGTAAAATTGATGATTTTATCACCCACCTTAAGTTCTATGTTTGTTTTGTCCGTTTCATCATGATACGGATACATCATCACCAGGCTCAGCTTATCCCCCTGGTAAATTCCGGAAGCAAGGATTTCCTTATTTCTGAAGGTATTCACCGGCGGATTAAACCTGATGTAGCGTAAAGTCTGGTCAAACTTATACTGATTATCTCTGCAGACCTTGGCAAAAGTCTGAACAGCAGCCGTATAGACCACATACCTTGAATAATTGTCATCTCCGGCAATGTTATCGTTGTATGAAGCATCGTCCGTATTGTTCCAGTAATCCTTAGGCTTATCCCAGCTGTATCCGGGCACAGGATAGAGTTTCTCTCCTATATGTTTAATATCCTGCCTTCCCTGCCCCACATAAGCCAGAGGTTCTCCCGCCCAGCCGTTATCCCAGCTTTCAACGTAATCCACGCCGTTAAAAAAGGCAAACAACACCTGGTATAAAATCGCATATTCTCCTGTCTCTCTTATTTTGTACTCGTTTCCTCCATAAGTCCATGGCTCGGTTCTCGGCCTGAATGTGATCGCCTTCTTTTTACCATATGGCCGCCATTTTGAAATATCAAAATCATTGAATTCGGATTTTGCAAAGTTCAGGGAAGCGATCGTGAGATAGTCCTGGTACAGATAAAGCTCCTGCAGCATCCATTCCACATCCGTTTTCCAGTCTTTTTTATCAGGTATCTGGCTGTGTTTCTGCAACTGCACGTCAGGCTGGTTAAGCATCCTGAATTTCCTGCCGAAAATCTCCTCTGTAAAATTATCTTTTCTGAGCACCCTCTTTCCTGAAGCATCGAGCACATATTTACCGCCATTTTTCTGGTAAATGGAACCCTTTATTACCGGTACTTTAAAATACCCTCCTGAAACTTCCAGGGTGGCCCGGGCCTGTGCATAAGAATGAAAGTTAAAGGCAAAACTTCGCAACTCCCTGATATTCAGGATATCACTTTGCGTGAATTTATGCGGATAACTGGTAAGATTAGCCAGGTAAAAAAAGTTGAATGCCTTTCCGTAGAGGTTGATGATACAGGTGGCATTTTCCATCCGCCAGCCTTTGAGCACATTTCCCAAAAAGGCGTTTACACCTCCTGAAAATTGCTCCTCATCCAGTAAAAAATACCCATAATCTGACTTCCTGTTGTACGTTTTGGCCGGATAATCGTAGCCAATCCCCCTCCGTTGCCAGCATCTTTTACCCATCTCAATGGCTGTTTTCTCCGAAACAGCTGACCAATTGGAGGTGGTCACATTGATGGCATCAGGATATTTCGGGGCCAGTTCTACCGCCACTTCCTTAAGCAAGTCGGTAAAGCCGACAAACCAGTGCTGGGTTCTGGCCGGAGCCTGGCTGGCCGTAAAAGCATTGCTGTTTGAAAAATGCGTAAATCCCTTTTTATATATCTCAAGAGGTTCGCTTCTGCTCCACTCTATAAAAGCCGGAGACCCGAAACCCAATACAGCTTTGTGATTGTCCGGCAGGGCCATGTCCTTAAACTGCGAAATATTAAAGGTATTCTGGGTGGTTTCCAGTTGATACGGAACAATTACTGAATTGGCAGGGCCACCTTTTACGGGCTCAGCAGCTTTCTTAGCGACAATATCTGTTCGTTTGGATGGAGACGGATTTGATTTCTCAGAAGACTGGATCCAGGAAACTGAATAAAGAAGGCCGCCGGCGGATAAAAGGATTAAAAGTATTTTTTTCATGGACAATGGTTATTTTTTCAAAGGAAGTAATTTAACGACAACAAACCGGAATAATTACAACACCCAGGCAATTAACAGAGATTTTAAAAGAAAAACGGCAGTTTCTCTCACTTTTTACAATATTATTTTAAATTTGTCTTCAATATTATCAGTTCTACATACAAATTAAAAATCACCATGAAAAAAATCCTAAGTTTAATCATTATTCTTTCCATTACTTCTGTCGGTGCATTTGCTCAGTTTGGCGTAAAAGCCGGAGTAAACCTTACCAAAATCTCTACAGATGCCGGTTCATTTTCTGCCAATGTTGAAGAAAGTCTCAAAAACAGAACAAACTTTGCTTTTGGGGTATGGGCCAGAATGGGAAAAACCATCTATTTGCAGCCCGAATTCATCGTTGCCTCCAAAGGCGGAGAAGTGGTCGTTGACAATAACCCCATCAAAGCCACTTACACCGATATTGATGTACCTGTTTTGGTCGGTATCAAAGTCATTCCTTTTCTTAGATTGAATGCCGGGCCTGTAGCCTCTTTTAAAATAGCAGAAGGAAAAGCTTTCGGCGAAGCCATCAAGGACCCCAACACCAAAGACACCTTTAAAGATGCCAAATTCGGCTACCAGGCCGGAGCCGGGGTTACTTTCGGGGGTATAGACATTGATGTCCGCTATCTGGGCAGCTTTGGCAATGTTTCTTCTGTTGAAGATCTCAAGCAAAAAAGCAGCGGCTGGCAGATAACTGCAGGCCTTAAACTTTTCTGATCCTTTACGATATTGTGGCATCTGATTACCGCTTTGATGAAAATTAAAGCGGTATTTTTTTTATTCCCGGATATCCTTTTCTAATTTACCCAAAAAAACCAGTTCATGGAAAAATCAAAACCCGTTTCTTATTCCCGGACAACCATAACCGAGCTGATGATCCCTTCTTATGCCAACTTCGGCGGAAAAATACACGGAGGAATACTCTTGTCGCTCATGGACAAAGTAGCCTATGCCTGTGCCTCAAAACACGCCGGAGCCTATGTGGTGACGGTTTCTGTCGACGGCGTTAATTTTTTACAACCCATAGAAGTCGGTGAGCTCGTTTCCCTGATGGCCTCAGTCAATTACGTCGGACGCAGTTCCCTGGTGGTCGGGATAAGGGTAATTTCAGAAAATGTCATTACGGGAGAGCAGAAACATACCAATAATTCATACTTTACCATGGTGGCCAAGGACGAAGAAGGTAAACCCAAAGAAGTCCCTTTCCTTACCCTGGAAACAGAAGATGATGTACGAAGGTGCCTTGAAGCCATCAAAAGAAAGCAATTAAGAGAAAAATTCAAAGATGATTTCGATAACGAAAAATCGTGCCTGCACCTGGATGAAGACCTGCATTTACTTGACGGGCAACGGATCAAATTAAAGAAAAAACTGATTCAATAATACCTGTACGCAATACTCACTGATAAACCGCCCTGCCGGAACAATCGCGGCTTTTAGTGAGACATGCAGGAGACGTTTCTGCCTGTAATAAAACCGGCAGACTGACATCTCTTTCCCTTCACATTTTTTGGTTAATAAACCGGGCTTCAAACCTCAGAGGCTGTTGATAAGTGTGTATTATATAAACCTTACCCAAAATTGTGTAATGCATTAACCTGTAGATTTGGTGACTTTTGTATAAGACAATCAATCACAATTAAAGCTGATACAAAATGAACGAAAAAATCAATTTCCACGATGAGGAAGCCATCAAACAACTTCAGAAACTGGTCGAGGAGATAAACATTTGCCTGTTCTGCACCAATCTTAAAACAGATGACGGTTCCACATGCCGTCCTATGGGAGCACAAAAGGTTTGTGAACAAGGAAACATCTGGTTTTTCAGCGACGTAAACAGCTACAAAAACAAAGAAATTGAGCAAAATAAAAATGTTCAGCTATTTTTTTCACATCCTGGCAAAAGCTCATACCTGGTCGTAAACGGTGAGGCAGAAGTAATTATTGACCGGAGTAAGACAGAAGAACTATGGACACCATTAGTAAAAACATGGTTTAAAGACGGCAAAGACGATCCTGACATTTCTATAATTAAAGTGGCTCCGGTAAGTGCCTATTATTGGGACACTGAGGGTAATAAAATGATAAACTTCTTAAAGATGGTAGCTTCAGTGGCCACCGGAACAACGCTTCTTGATAGCCAGGAAGGATCTATAAATGTAAATTAAAATGTCTTTAAAATGGAAAATGCCAAATCGATCGAAGTACTAAATACACTTATTACTATTAATAACGACAGGATTGAAGGATATCAGACAGCCCTTGAAGAAACAGATGAACAGGAATTAAAAGGCTTGTTTTCTCAGTTTTCGAATACCAGTCAAAAATGCAGACAAGAATTGGAAGGCGAAGTCGGTAAACTGGGGGGCATTCCTGCCGAAGGAACTATGATCTCCGGAAAATTCTTCCGTGTCTGGATGGATGTAAAAGCCGCAATCACCATGAAAGACCGCAAAGCCATACTTAATTCATGTGAGTATGGAGAAGATATAGCGGTTAGCACCTACGAAAAAGTGTTGAGTGAGCATCTTTCCGATATTACAGATGAACAAGCGGCAATGATCAAATCACAACATACATTGATAAAAGCTGATCATAACGAAGTCAAGTCATTGCGTGACGCCTTGTCAGAAGCCTGATAACGCTAAACAGAACATGTCATACCGCACCTTCAGTGATCATCGGGTTCAACAATAGAAACAGTTTCAGAAAAGTCAGTTTCTGAAACTGTTATACCTGTTATCAAGGCTATGCAGCAGATAAACTGAATTATTTATCAATACCTTTTCTTTGGTAACGCCCCCGGAAACCACACAAATCTCATCAGACAGCAAAAATCGCACAGACTTCACATTCACTTTTTTTTAACTCCTTCTTAGTGTCAAAATCACCGCTCAATAAATCAAGACCATGAAAAAACATAAAGATCAATCAGGTAAAGAAACCGGCAATGCCGGCTTTCCCCAGCCGCAATCCCATATTATCGTTGAACTCACAGAATACGTTCCTGATTCCATCGTAAGTAAGACTGTTGTAAAAAAAGCGGGCGGGGATGTAACCGCAAGCTCTTTTGACGAAGGAGAAAAGCTGTGTGAAAAAAGTATTGAATATGACACCTACGTTCAGATTATTGACGGAAAAGCAGAAGTCACCGTCAGCAATAAAGATTACAAACTTAATCTGGGAGAGGGGATGATCATCCCGGCACACGCATTGCATTGCTTTAAGGCTGACAAGCAGTTCAAAATGTTAACCACCATTATCAAAGATTTTAAAGAAGATTAGGATACCAAAGTCTGTTACATCAAAAAATCAGGCTTCTCCGTACTCCAGGATATTTTGTAATCGCATAATAAACTGTTTTCCTTCCCTGCTCAGATTTTCGAATTCCGGGTTTAGTAAATTAAGAACAATGAGGCTTTTGGCTAAAGATTGATTTTCTGTTGCCGTAGGTTTAACCTGTTCGTTTCCTTCAGGGAGTTGTTGATCATATTTTAGATTTGGCATGATGGTAACTGAGTTTAAAATAAAGATGATTTAAGCCGGGGACTTGTTTTGGGAAAGGTATAAAAAGCACCATCAAGGGTGTGGTGCTTTTATTATATAAAGAATCAAATCTGGTAACCATTACAATTACCTATACATAAACTGCTCGCTTTTTTTAAAGACTCTTTGAATTGAGAGCCTTTCCGGATGCTGGTATAAGATAAGCTCCGGCAATCTCGTACTGAGAAGGACATATTTAAGAACTTTCACTTTTCGTAAAAGGAACGGTTCCATTCTTTCGGGAGTTAAACTGAATTTCATTAAAGTATAATTTAAAAGGAAAAGGCTTTAGTGCAATATCTCGTCGTTAATTACCCTACAAAAGTCACTGATTCTCAACAAATAATTATTACAAAATAATGATTAGAATTTACATTATTCACAGATTTTCAAGGTGATTACGCCTTTTATCCCCCAGTTTTTTTGAAAAAGGACGGAGTCAGACCAGTATTTTTTTTGAATTGATAAGACAAGTGGCCTACACTGCTGTAATGAAGTTTGAAGGCAATTTCGGTAATATTGAGTTCATCATAAATGATGAGTTCCTTAACTCTTTCAATTTTATGATTAATCAGAAATCGCTCTATTGTGATTCCCGTTGCTTCAGAGAAAATATTGGAAAGATAAGTGTAATCATGATTGAGTTTTTTGCTGATAAACTCAGAATTCTTTACTTTGGGAAGTTCATCTGAATAATGGACCATTTCAACAATGACGTTCTTGATCTTTTCGATCAAAGTGGCTTTTCTGTCATCCATGAGTTCCAGTCCTGACCGCATCAGGCCCGCTTGCAACTTGTCCTTCTGATCTGAAGTAATATCTTCTTCAATCTCCGCTTCTCCCAATTCCACTTTGAAGTATTTTAATCCGAGTTTGCTTAACTCTGATTTCACAATCATCTTGCACCGTATACTGACCATGAATTTAATATAGAGTTTCATAACTTAGGGCGTTTTAACAAATCCGCGGAAATTATTAGTACTTATCGGCAGATGTATGATCACCTTCCTTCAGAAATATCTCCCTGATTCTCTTAAAATCTGAAAGCAGTGTAGATTTTATTTTACTTTCTGTGGTGCCGAAAAAAACTGTAATTTCCTCCATCGTTACAGGATTTTGGATGACCATATTAAGGACCGGAAAGAGGCTGTTGCCGAAACGGCTTTCAATCACCGGCAGTCCTTTCAGTTTCAGAACCTGTGAAGAAGTGATATAGGTCTGGTGCAAAAGGCACAGGTATAAGGGTTTGGTACTTTCCTCAATTTTCTTCATTTTTTTTAGCTGAAAGAAGCATTCCGCCAGGATATCTTCAGCTAAATCCTTTTCATCAGTAAGGCATAAGATCGAAGAATACATCATGGAGCCGTATTTTTCATACATGCATTCCCAACCTTCCCGGTTATTTTGCATGATCATAAGAATTATATGATCGTCTGTAATGCGATTTGAAGTATTTAACATGGTGTGTGGATTTAACATGGCATTGAGAACCCTTACTGATCCGGCACGGAGATTCATTTCAAATATCTTTTGAAATAATCTGTAAAATGCTCAAAATCAGAAGTAAATATGAAATCAGAAGTTATGTTGGTAGATTTTATTTTCAAAGAAACAATATGGATTCTTAGTGCAAAGGTCGTCCTATTAATGAGAAATGTCGTTACACAATTATAGAAATAACTTGCATAATTACTACTTTTCAAATTACCTAATTATCCGCTGGTACTCAAATACTTATCTCCTGAAAAAACAAAAGACAGGTATCCCTTATTGGTTATGTTCAGGTTGCATCAGCAGGGAATCATCAAGATCGGAAATCAGCAGGCGAGGCCGGTGACGGGGAGTTAGCTATGGGAGAAATTCCCGTCATAGCTAAATCCCCCTTGTTCGGGCAAAAAGCTATGACAGTTTCTTCAGACAGGGTTTCTGTCATCGTTCAATATATAAGATCAGGCAAAAGTAACGTTCTTGGATCCGGCAATGACCGCCAGCCTTTTTTGTACTTCCTTGCTGATTTCAATTTTCGTACTTCGCGAGAAAAGCATCAGGTCGATCCTCTCTTCTTCATCAAAAACATTGAGTTTAAGATCGAATTTGCCGGGATACTCCTGACTCACAGACTTCAGTTCATCAATCATCACCTCATCAATCTCCTGAAGATTAAGCCTGACATTCACCTCTCTGAACCGCTTTTCCTTGATATCATTCAGCAGTTCCATCTGGATTGGTTTGAATTCAAGATCATCTTCCCGGTTCCATTTGGCCTGCACTTTCCCTCGGACAAACACAAAGAGTCCCTGGGTCAGATAATTAGAAAAATTGACATAATCTTTCCCGAAAAGCATCAGTTCAATAAATGAATTATAATCCTCAATCTTAAAAATAGCGAAAGGGTTTCCATTCTTAGCCTGCTTAAGCTGTACACTGGAAATCACCCCGCCGATCGAAAATTCACGGTCCTGGTTTTCTTTCAGCATCAGTTGGTCCAGCGGCTTGCAAAGATTCATTTCAATCGAAAACTGGTCAAGCGGGTGTCCTGAAATATAAAAACCAACCACATCCTTCTCATACTTCAGCTTCTCGATATTCCCCCAGGGCTCCACATGCTCAATCTTCGGCTTCTGAATATCAAAGCCGGTGTCTCCGTCCATATACCCGAACAAAGAGTTCTGGGCAGAAGACTTATCCTCATGAAATTTATTGGCATACCGGATCAGCCGCTCTATGAAAGTAGAGTTCTCTGTCATGTTAAAATAGACCGCCCTGTGTATGTCTTCAAAGCAGTCGAATGCCCCCGCATACACCAGCGATTCCAACGTCTTTTTATTAACCGTCCTGATGTTGACGCGGGTTATAAAATCAAAAACATCTTTAAACGGCCCTCTTTTCTCCCTTTCTTCTATGATGGCATCCACGGCCGCATCGCCTGTCCCTTTGATACCACCCAGTCCGAAACGGATCTCTCCTTTTTTATTTACGCTGAATCTTTTGGAAGATTCATTGATATCGGGCCCGAGAATTTCGAGACCCAACGCCCGGCATTCTTCCATAAAGAAGGTAATCTTATCGATGTTACCCAGCTGCGAGGTCAATACCCCCGCCATATATTCCGAAGGATAATGGGCTTTCAGATAAGCCGTTTGATAGGCCACAAACGCGTAGCAGGTAGAGTGCGATTTGTTAAAGGCGTATTGGGCAAAGGCTTCCCAGTCTGTCCATATTTTTTCGCATATTTTGGGATCGTGGCCGTTGGACTTGGCTCCGTCAATAAACTGGGCCTTCATTTTGTCCAGTACCGCCTTCTGTTTCTTACCCATGGCCTTACGCAGAACGTCGGCATCCCCTTTCGTGAAGTTCCCGAGTTTCTGCGACAAAAGCATTACCTGTTCCTGGTAAACGGTGATCCCGTAGGTTTCACCCAAAAACTCTTCTACTTCCGGAAGGTCATATTTAATTTCTTCACGCCCGTGTTTTCTGGCAATGAAATTCGGGATATAAGCAATAGGACCCGGACGATACAAGGCATTCATCGCAATAAGGTCATCAAACCTGTCGGGTTTAAGGTCCTTCATGTGCTTTTTCATACCGTCGGATTCAAACTGGAAAATCGCGTTGGTTTCACCTCTCTGAAAAAGCTCAAAAGTTTTTGTGTCGTCCAGGGGCACCTCATCAATTTCGATATCCACGCCATGATTTTCCTTGATCATTCTCAGGGCTTCTTTGATGATCGAAAGGTTACGCAGCCCCAAAAAGTCCATCTTGATAACACCGGCATCTTCAATGATCTTACCCTCATATTGGGTAATCAGCAAATCCGAGTCTTTAGACACACATACCGGGATAATGTCCGAAAGGTCGCTTGGGGCAATGATGATACCTGCAGCGTGGATACCCGTGTTCCTGACCGTACCTTCGAGCTTTTCAGCCTGTTTAAGTACCTTACTGGTCAGGTCGGAGCCATTATACATGGCCCTTACTTTCTTCACATTCTCCACCTCTTCGGGCTGAAGTCCCAGCTTTTCAAGGCTGCCCTCTCCCGAAATCGGGAAATGGATCAGTTTATTGAAATCAATACCATAAGAGGGCTTATCCGGAATCAGCTTGGCAATGTAGTTGGCATCGGCCAGCGGAAGGTCCATTACCCTCGCCACGTCCTTGATGGATGACTTGGTGGCCATCGTACCATAAGTAATGATCTGGGCTACCTGGTTTTTACCATATTTATCAACCACATAATCGATGACCTTCTGCCTGCCTTCATCGTCGAAGTCCGTATCAATATCGGGCATTGACTTACGGTCAGGATTCAGGAAACGCTCAAAAAGCAGGTTATACTTGATCGGGTCAATGTTGGTGATACCGATACAGTAAGCCACCACCGAACCTGCAGCAGATCCCCTGCCCGGCCCGATCATCACACCCATGTTACGCCCGGCCTTGATAAAGTCCATTACAATCAGGAAGTACCCGGCAAAACCCATCGTCCTGATCGTAAACAATTCAAAGTCAATCCTTTCCTGTGTAGTCAGGGGAATTTCATGATACCTGGCCTTTGCCCCTTCGTAGGTAATGTGCTTCAGATACTCCCATTGATTGAGTGTATCCTCCGGGTGGATTTTAAACTCTTCAGGAATGGGGAAGTTAGGCAGTAAAATATCTTTTTTCAGCTGCAGTTTTTCTACCTTGCCTACAATCTCATTCGTATTGTCAATCGCCGCCGGGATGTCCGAAAACAGCTGCGTCATTTCAGCCGTCGACTTGAAGTAAAACTGGTCGTTAAAAAAAGCAAAACGCGTATTTCTTGACCCGCCTGATTCGTCGTCACTGAAATCCTTCGCTGACGGTGTAGCCAGCTTTTCGTTGGTATTGACACAAAGCAGGATATCATGGGCCACCCAGTCACTCTGGTCTACATAGTGGCTGTCATTCGAGGCAATTACTTTTACATTATATTCTTTGGCCCACTTCAGCAGCAGTTTATTTACAGTATTTTGTTCAGGGATGTCATGCCGCTGTATCTCCACATAATAATCCTCCCCAAACATGTCCAGCCACCATCTGAATTCTTTTTCACCGGCATCTTCCCCATGCTTCAGGATAGCCCTGGGAACGCTTGCACCGATGCAACAGGTAGTGGCAATAAGTCCTTCCTTATATTTTTCGATCAGGGCTTTGGTAACACGCGGGTATTTGCTGTACAAACCCTCCATAAAACCCAGGGAGCATAATTTTGTCAGGTTCTTATATCCCTGGGCATTTTTCGCCAGCAGCAGCTGATGCGACCTGATGTCTTTCTGTTCTTTTGTAAATTGTTTTCTTGTGTGATCTTCTACCACGTAAAACTCGCATCCCACAATCGGCTTGACATTAAATTTCTCGGCCGCCGCCACAAAATCAAAGACACCGAACATATTGCCGTGGTCTGTAATGGCCATGGCCGGCATGTTGTCTTTTTCTGCTTTGGCAAAAAGTTTCTTAATATTGGAAGCCCCGTCGAGGAGTGAGAATTGGGTATGATTATGTAAATGAGAGAATTGCATTCGTTATTGTTGATTCACCTTTCTTTGATTAAACAAATTTAAGATAAATAGTGATGCAATACCATTATGTTTTGAAAAATAGCTCTTCTTCCGGAGAACGGAAAAAGGGAACGCGGATCAAGGCTTATATGGTCTGAACAAAATTACTGACTTTCATTTACGGGGTTCGTACGGCCGAAAAACAGGACGTATCCGTCTGCATCTTCAATCTCAAATCCAAGCAGGCCATCAGCGGTGTTTCCCAATGGCCTAAAAAACGCCACGTCACGGGAAGCAAATTCCAGGGCCAGGGCATCAGGATCCGGGGTATACACAAACGCATCCCAGCTGGCGATTCCCATTTTAACATCACGGGTGTAATTCGGCACCGGGGTCACGCCGATATGTTTGAGCAGTATCTCCACACCACCTCTCTGAACAATACCAAAGTAAATATCATCAGGCTCAAGCCCCTGGAAGGTAACTTCAAACCCAAGCCGGTCACGGTAGAATGCCAGTGAAGACGGCACATGTTTTGAAATAAAAAACGGAGAAATTGACACTAAATCTTTCATTTTCAGTCTCTAATAAATGATGAATCTATCAAAAATAGTCAATAATCAACATAAAAATCCGGAAAAATACCGGGAATTCAAATCTGCCCGGGGCCGGATTTAGCGACAGGAATAATACACAATCACCTTATTATCAAAACATAACGCTTTCATTTCTGCGACAGAGTCCTTTCTCCCCTTTTCCGTCCCCTCGTTGATTCACACTTTTATACCGGCACAAATAATCTAAATTTGCTAATTATAAGTTTTTTTACTATTTTTGCACCCCAATTAACTTTTTCTAATACTTAAATCTGTTTTGTAAAAATGCCAAAGCAAAAAACAAATTCAGGAGCGAAAAAGCGTTTCAAAATCACTGGTACTGGTAAAATCAAGCGTAAGCATGCTTTTCACAGCCACATTTTGACGAAAAAGTCAACCAAGAGAAAAAGAAATCTTGCTTCGGCTACGCTCGTAAGTCCTTCTGACGAGGGACGTATCAAAACTTTGTTGAGTTTATAATTCAATAAAGAGGTTCAATTGTTTCACCAGACCCAAGGCCGTTAAAAGAGTTTCGGAAACGAAGCCGCCTTTAGTCAAAAAACTTAATTTTTTATGCCACGTAGTGTCAATCATGCCGCGTCTAAAGCAAGACGCAAAAAGATCTTAAAATTAGCCAAAGGCTATTTTGGTCGTAGAAAAAATGTATGGACAGTTGCTAAAAACGCTGTCGAAAAAGGTTTAGGCTATGCTTACATAGGCCGTAAACAGAAAAAAAGAAATTTCCGTCGTTTGTGGATTGTTCGTATCAATGCCGGTGTAAGACCTTTCGGTTTGTCATATTCGGTATTCATCAACAAACTTTCAAACTCTGGCATCGAGCTTAACCGTAAAGTATTGGCTGATTTAGCGATGAATCATCCCGAAGCTTTCAAGGCTATCGTAGAAAAAGTAAAATAATTGATTTTTTTTATCCGGAAAAAAGGACGCCCTTAAAAAGCGTCCTTTTTTTTGTTACTTTTTACCAAAGATTCTGTCTCAATGATAGTGGCAATATGAAAATTTATTTCACATTTGTACCCAAATTCAAAACTCAAAAATAAAACAACTATGTTAGACGTACTAGAAGGCCTGGTAAGACAATACGGACAGGGAGCCGTAGTCGAAAATAAGGAAGTTCCTAATGAGCATAATGAAGGAATTATTCAGGATGTCACGCAGGGTATCCTTGGCGGACTGACCAAACAGGCTAACGCACAGGGCGGCTTAGGAAGCCTTTTAGGCCTTTTCACAGGTGGTGGTGCAAGCCAGTCGCAAGGCGTGAACGGCCTGATGAGCAACCCGATGGTTCAGATGATTGCCAAAAATGTAATCAGCAACATCATGCAGAAGTACGGCTTATCCAACAATGCAGCTTCAGGCATCATCGGAAACATCCTTCCTTCGGTTTTGGGAGGTTTGATTTCGAAAACCAATGATCCTAATGACAACTCAGTAGATCTTGGCGGCCTGATGGGTACGCTTTCAGGCGGGAAAACCAATGGTATTGACTTCGGAAGCATCATGGGTCAGGCAAGCAATGCCCTGGCTGATGGTAAACTTGACATGAACGACCTTCTTAACCTCGCTTCAGGTGGCGGATCAAAACCTAACGCCGGCGGTGGCGGACTGGGAGACCTTCTGGGTGGACTGGGCGGATTGTTCGGCAAAAAATAAACAGCATAATTGAAGGTTCGTGCCTCGAGGCACGAACGTACTTTTATCGAGGCACGAACCTGACAGGTGTAGTAATATTACGCCTGTCTTTTATTTTAAATCCATTCATTTAGTCAGTATTTGATTTTATAATTCTCCGAAAACCGGCCCTTATTGCTTCAAAATACATTTTTCAAATTCAAACCATGACAATCTGTCAGAATTTCTGTCCGATTTTTTGCTTGGCATATTCATTGATGAAACAGAGACATAGAAACATTTTAATTTATAATACTGACATACAAAATGGGAAAAATTATTGGAATTGACTTAGGAACTACCAACTCGTGCGTAGCCGTAATGGAAGGTAATGAGCCTGTAGTTATTGCAAATAGTGAGGGAGCCAGAACAACCCCTTCAATTGTTGCTTTTTTGGACAATGGTGAGAAAAAAGTTGGTGCCCCTGCAAAAAGACAAGCTATTACAAACCCTAAAAACACGATTGCTTCGGTGAAGCGTTTCATGGGTAAAAAATATTCGGACGTTGGAAGCGAACTTAAAACCATCGCATACGACATTGAAAAAGGAGCAAACGATACTTCAAGAGTAAGAATCGGTGACCGTCAATACACACCACAGGAAATCTCAGCCTTCATTCTTCAGAAAATGAAGTCTACTGCCGAAGATTATCTTGGACAAACCATCACAGAAGCCGTTATTACCGTTCCTGCTTACTTTAATGACGCAGAACGTCAGGCCACTAAAGAAGCCGGTATCATTGCCGGTCTTGATGTCAAAAGGATCATCAACGAACCAACCGCTGCTGCACTGGCTTACGGCCTTGACAAACAGGGACAAGACATGACTGTCGTGGTATTTGACCTTGGTGGTGGTACTTTCGACGTATCTATCCTTGACCTTGGTGACGGCGTGTTCGAAGTAAAAGCTACCGATGGTGATACTCACCTGGGTGGTGACGACTTTGACCAGGTAATCATCGAATGGCTGGCTGAAGAATTCAAGAAAGACGAAGGTGTTGACCTGAGACATGATGCCATGGCTCTTCAACGTCTGAAAGAAGCTGCTGAAAGAGCGAAAATCGAACTTTCAAGCTCTACTCAGGCTGAAATCAACCTTCCTTATATCTTCCCTGTTGACGGTGTGCCTAAACACCTGGTAAGATCTCTTACCCGTTCGAAATTCGAACAACTGGCAGATTCACTTCTGAAAAGAATGATGGAGCCTTGTAAGAGAGCTATGAAAAATGCAGGTATCTCAAACAGCCAGATCACAGAAGTACTTTTAGTGGGCGGATCAACCCGTATTCCTAAAGTACAGGAAGAAGTGGAAGCGTTCTTTGGCAAAAAACCTTCGAAAGGTGTTAACCCTGACGAAGCCGTAGCCATCGGTGCTGCTATCCAGGGTGGTGTGTTAACAGGAGAAGTGAAAGACATCTTGCTTCTTGACGTTATCCCTCTTTCATTAGGTATCGAAACCCTTGGCGGTGTGTTTACCAAAATGATCGAAGCCAACACGACCATTCCGACCAACAAAGTTGAAACATTCTCGACAGCTGCTGATAACCAGCCTTCTGTAGAGCTTCATATCCTTCAGGGAGAAAGACCAATGGCGGCTCAGAACCGTACACTGGGTAGATTCCACCTGGATGGTATTCCACCATCCCAGAGAGGTATTCCTCAGATCGAGGTATCATTTGATGTCGATGCCAACGGTATCCTGAATGTAACAGCCAAAGACAAAGGCACAGGTAAAGAACAAAAAATCAGGATCGAAGCATCAAGCGGGTTGTCGGATGCGGATATTCAGAGAATGCGTGACGAAGCCAAAGCTAACGAAGAAGCTGATAAACTTGAAAAAGAAAAAATCGAGAAAGTAAACGCGGCCGATTCAACCATCTTCAGTACTGAAAAGCAACTGAAAGAATACGGTGACAAACTTTCTGAAGCCAATAAATCAGCCATCGAGGCTGCGTTGACTGAGCTGAGAGCTGCTCATGGCACCAAAGACATCGCTGCCATTGACGCTTCACTTGAGAAAATCAATGCGGCATGGCAGGCAGCCAGCCAGGACATTTACAATGCCCAGCAAGCGGCGGCTCCGGCTGGTGAAGCAGGTGGAGACACCCAAAACACCGGTAAAGCTGACGAAGGCGTTACAGATGTTAATTACGAAGAAGTTAAATAATTGACAGAATAGAGATTATTTCAATAAAAAAAGGAAGCCGTCTGGCTTCCTTTTTTTATTTATCGATCTTCTCAGGATATTACTTTGATTGTCTTGCCACCTTTCCGGCCTCAACCACCACGTCCTGGTCATAAAGCCTGATCACCACATCTTTATCCGACAGGTTTTCAACCAGAACCGCTTCTTTTTCTATATTGATCTGGATCAGCGATCCTCCGAATCCTATCCTGAATGAAAACGATTCCCACTGCTCAGGTAAAACCGGGCTGAAATGTAACTTCCCTCCTTTTACCCGCATTCCTCCGAAACCTTTGATGACAGACATCCAGGTGCCTGCCATAGACGTGATATGAAGACCGTCTTCCGTATCATTGTTATAATCGTCAATGTCCAGACGGGCAGTTCTGACATACATCTCGTAAGCCTTCTCATTCTTGCCCAGTTTATTGGCCAGGATCACGTGCACACACGGAGAAAGCGAAGATTCATGAACAGTCATCGGCTCATAAAAATCAAAATTCCTTCTCAGTGCCTCCAGGTCAAAATCATCTTCAAAAAAGTACATTCCCTGCAAAACATCCGCCTGCTTGATAAAACATGACCTCAGGATGCGGTCCCATGACCATTTCTGGTTGATAGGACGATGTTCTGTGATCTGATCAACCGTGAGCAATTCTTTATCCAGGAAACCGTCCTGCTGCAGAAACACCTGACGCTCTTCGTCATAAGGAAAATACATATTATCAATGATATGCTGCCATTTTTCAGACTCTGAAGTTACATCAAAAGCCAGGCCTGAGGCTATCTCAGCAAACCTGTTCTCATCCTTTCTCACCAGGTCAATAGCTTCCAGGGTATATTTCAGCGTCCAGACTGCCAGGTAATTGGTATACCAGTTATTATTGACGTTATTTTCATACTCATTCGGGCCGGTTACCCCCAGCATCACATATTTCTGTTTATCAGTCGACCAGTTGACACGTTGCGACCAGAATCTTGAAATAGAAATCAGGACATCCAGTCCGTATTCACCCAGGTAAGACTGATCGCCGGTATAATTGATGTAGTCGTAAATGGCGTAGGCAATCGCCCCGTTACGGTGTATTTCCTCAAAGGTAATCTCCCATTCATTGTGACACTCCTCTCCATTCATGGTCACCATGGGATACAAGGCAGCTCCGCCGCTAAAGCCCAGTTTTTCAGCATTTTCAATGGCTTTCTGCAATTGATTATGACGATACACCAGCAGGTTTCTCGCTACCTTCTTATCAGCTGTCGACAAATAGAAAGGAATACAATATGCCTCGGTATCCCAATAAGTGACTCCACCGTATTTTTCTCCTGTAAAGCCTTTAGGGCCGATATTCAGACGGGCATCTTCACCTGTGTAAGTTTGTTCGAGATGGAAAATATTGAACCTGATACCCTGCTGTGCAGCCACATCGCCTTTGATGATGATATCGTTCTGATTCCATTTCTCAGCCCAGGCCGATTTATGGGCATCCAGCAAAGCTTCAAAACCAAGGTCAAAAATCTTATCAATATAAGCTTTCGAAGCCGTCAGCAATTCTTCTGTTTTATAGTTTTCAGAAGACAGATTCACAGCATATTTATAAATAATGGTTTCTTCTCCCTCGAAAACATACAGTTTCACTTCCGAACCTACAAATTTCTCAGATTTAACGGGCAGGGATTTAAAATCAAAAGCCTTACCATCCTGGTAAATTTCGAACTTCA
The DNA here is from genome assembly GCF_009905725.1 of Emticicia sp. CRIBPO. Taxonomy (GTDB): domain Bacteria; phylum Bacteroidota; class Bacteroidia; order Cytophagales; family Spirosomataceae; genus Leadbetterella. The sequence goes on from NZ_JAAAKV010000001.1 coordinate 269,017, forward strand.
TACCCGAGCAAACCTGGAAAACAGGCACCGTATCCCAGGCAGATTTCCGGGTCTCAAGCGTCAGGTAACCTTCTCCATGGGCTGTTTCCTTCTCTACTTCATTCCAGAATTTCTCGCCGTGATTGGAGTCCCTGTTGCTCACGTCACCGTCAAGAAACGGGTTAATGACAATTTCTCCGCTGAAATTCAGCGGTGTAATGGCATACTTAATGGCTCCTGATTCGTCAAAAGCCATATTACAAAAACGGTAAGATTCGATTTTCAGCCTTTTGCCGCTTTTCAGTTCAATTTCAGAAGAACGCCAGAGCGTTCCGTCTTTCATGTTCAACACCCTTTTGAAACCAAGGATGTTACTTTCGGCCAAATCAACCGCTTCGCCGTCTATTTCCACATGGATCCCGATCCAGTTACAGGCGTTAATGACTTTAGCAAAATAATTCGGATAACCGTTTTTCCACCAACCCACCCGGGTTTTGTCCGGAAACCAGACCCCTGCTACATAGTTACCCTGCAACGAATGTCCTGAATACCTTTCTTCGAAATTTCCCCTCTGTCCCATCCGGCCGTTGCCGAGACTCATCAAACTCTCTGTTATTTCGTTATATTCAGGATGAAAGCCCTCTTCGATGACACACCATTCGTCATGTGTGATATAATTTTTCATAATTAAGCGAGTATAAACATTATAATTTCAACGTACTATTTAATTTTCCGGGCCAGTTTTTCAGGATCTACCCCTTTGAAATCAGGAATGACCATGCTGGCATTGTAAAGAACTTCTTTTTTGCCGATACCCACAGACTTCATCCCTGCAGCGATCGCCGCCTGAACTCCGGCAAAGGCATCTTCAAAAACGACACATTCCCCTGCCTCAAGCTGAAGCCCCTGTGCCCCCTTCAGGAACACTTCAGGGTCAGGTTTACTTTTGGACACCTTCGTACCGTCAATGATGACGTCGAAGTATTCAATAAGGCCTGTTTTGTCTAATATTTTCGGAGCGTTTTTGCTGGCAGAGCCCAAACCTATCTTGATGCCTGCCTCCCTGGAAAGCTCAAGGAAATCCAGTACATAGGGCAACACATCATCCGGGGTCATGTCTTCGACCAGGTCGAGGTACCATTCATTTTTGCGGGTAGCCAGCCTGATTTTTTCTTCTTCCGTGATCTCAATCTGACCATGAAGCAGGACCTCATTCAGGGAATCCATCCGGCTGATGCCTTTCAGTCTTTCGTTAAATTCTTCATCAATATCAAATCCTAATTCGTTGGCGAGGCGTTTCCATGCCTTATAGTGAAATACAGCGGTGTCGACGATCACACCGTCAAGATCAAATAAAAATCCTTTAATCATACTTATTTTATTTCGAACACTAAGGTTTCCTTTGGTTTTATTTTTAATGTGCTAAACTGGTCGTGTGTAGTATTATTGATGATATTGCGTGCCGTTGGTGTCTTACCAATGATCTCTTCAAATCTGGAAGTGCCGACTTCCTTCAGCTGATCCGAAGTATTTGAAATAACCATGACTTTCTGACTGGCAGAGACCCTGAAATAGGCATAGATACCATCGTCAAAAGGCGTAAACTGGACGAATTTCCCGGTGGTCAGTGCTGAAGAATTCTTCCTGAAATCAGCCAGTAATTTAACAAATGCGAAAGCTTCATTTTCTTTGTCGGTCCGGCCCGACTTCACAAATTTATTGGCAGCGTCACCCTCCCAGCCACCCGGAAAGTCCCTGCGGACCTCAGCATCGCTCGGATTCTTGAAATTTTTCATCATGATCTCAGTACCGTAATACAACTGGGGAATGCCCCTCAGGGTCATGAGCCAGATCAGCCCGGTCCTGAATTTGTTCTCATCTTCTCCGATCACCGATAAGAATCTGTCCAGGTCATGGTTATCAAGGAAATTCACAAGTTTTTCGGGATGCTGATAAAGATAATCCTGTGCAAGCACCTGGTAAAGTTTCTGAACGCCGTCATTCCAGCCCGGTTTTTCATTCAGAGCGGCATTGATGGCAAAATACAGCTGAAAATCAACCGTTCCGGGCAGATTGCATTTAAAAGGTACGTTGATGTTGTTCTTTGTAAAATAAGCCTGGTTAGCCACAGAATTCACCCAAGACTCTCCGAATATATGAATTTTAGGATATTCATCCAGCAGTGCCTGATTGCAGCGATTCATGAATTCCATATCGTTATAAAAATAAGTATCGATACGCCAGGCGTCTATACCAAAATATTCAACGGTCCAGAGGGCATGCTGAATAAGGTAGTTGGCTACAAACGGATTGGCATGATTCAGATCAGGCAGAAAAGGCACAAACCACCCATCTCTGGCTACTTTGCGGTCATAAGCCGACGCATGCGGATCCAGCAAAGCCTGGTCTTTATAACTGGTGTTGGTATAATTATCCCAGCGGTTAAGCCAGCTGGCCATTGGCAGGTCATTGATAAACCAGTGATTAACCCCTACATGATTGTAAACCGCATCCTGCACAATCTTGAGGCCCTTTTTGTGGGCTTCATCAATCAGTTTTTTATAAGCTTCATTTCCACCCAGGCGTTTATCTACGGCATAATGGTCCGTAAAACCGTAACCATGATAAGCACTCCTCATCTGCCCACCTTCATTGGTCAGCGGCTGGTTGTTTTCTATGACCGGATTAAGCCAGAGGGCTGTGGCCCCCAGCTCCGTGAAATAATCCAGGTGATTGATCACGCCCTGAAGGTCTCCCCCATGCCTTGACCATGGATTTCTCCTGTCCATCTGGGTATCGGCCATGTCACTGAATTTATCATTGGAAGGGTCACCGTTCGAAAAACGATCCGGTAAAAGCAGGTAAATAAAATCTCTGGCGTCCACTCCGGCAGGCTGAAAACCCGTTCTGGCTTTCAACTCATATGTTTTTTCAACATTTCCTGAAGCATTCTCAAAAACGAAAGTGATTTTTCCGGGTCTGGCAGTTTTTGAAATTTCAATGTCCAGGAAAAGGTAATTGGGATTTTCTGTCTCCTGTGTTTTTTTCAGTTTTACTCCCGGATATTTCCTGAGAGCCACTTTAGAAGCTGAAATGTCCCGTCCGTAGACAAGTAACTGCACCTCAGGGTTTTTCATCCCTACCCACCAGTTGGATGGGTCAATTCTTTTGATTTCGGGGATTTGGGCACCAGCGGTTAAACTACAACAAAGCCACCAAAACACCACTGTTCCGGCTGATAGTTTACATTTCATTTTATATTGTTAAAGTATTACAGTTGTACAAAATAAAGCAATAAGAGTGTTTTATCATAAAAAAAACCTAATTACCTTTGAAAACTTTACTTTAACTTAGAATGAAATCAATTTTATCCATTATTATTGCCCTATTAGTATTTAAGAACATGGCCCTCGCTCAAACGGACAAGAAAAAAAAAACAGACAAGATAGCGGTTTACCAGGTATTTACCCGCTTATTCGGCAATCAGAACACCACCAACACCTTCAATGGCACCAGAGAACAGAATGGGGTAGGCAAATTCAATGACATCAATAAAAATGCCCTGAACTCTATCAGGAAACTGGGCATTACGCACATATGGTATACCGGGGTAATCGAACATGCTACCATGACCGATTTCTCAGCCTATGGCATTCTTAAAGATCATCCACAGGTGGTCAAAGGCATTGCGGGATCGCCGTATGCCATAAAAGATTATTATGATGTCAACCCTGACCTCGCCATAGACGTCAGCAAAAGAATGGAAGAGTTTGAGGCACTCCTTGAACGCTCTCATCAGGCGGGCCTTGAGGTCATCATTGATTTCGTGCCCAACCATGTGGCCAGACAGTATGCTTCCGATAAAAAACCGGCCGGTGTTAAGGATTTCGGTGAAACGGACGACAAAAATGTCGTTTTCTCAAACCAGAACAACTTCTATTATATACCCGGGCAGGCATTTGCAGTTCCGGAAGAAGTAAACCCTCCCGTAAAATTTGACAAAAAGTATGAGGAGTTTCCGGCCAAAGCCACCGGAAATGATGTTTTCAGTGCCAGACCGACGATCAACGACTGGTTTGAAACCGTTAAACTCAATTACGGCATAGATTACCTGAGCAACCGGAAAAAGAACTTTGATCCGGTACCCGACACCTGGAACAAGATGAAAGATATCCTTTCTTTCTGGGCTGAAAAAGGGGTAAACGGATTCCGCTGCGACATGGCCGAAATGGTACCGGTTGAATTCTGGGGATGGGTTATTCCGCAGGTAAAAAAGATCAATCCTGACATTATATTCATTGCCGAAATCTATAATCCTGATTTGTACGCCTCTTATATCCGCCAGGGACATTTTGATTATCTATATGACAAAGTCGGCCTTTATGATGCTTTGAGAAGGTTGATTGAGGGCCATGGCAATGCTGAAGACATTACCCGGGTCTGGCAAAAAGAATCGGGGGAATTTTCCAGCCACATGCTCAGATTCCTTGAAAACCACGATGAACAGAGAATTGCTTCAAAATATTTCGGAAAAAGGCCGGAAAGTGCCTTTACGTCCATGATGCTTTCGGCGACACTTCATACCGGGCCTGTGATGGTTTATTCAGGTCAGGAACTGGGTGTCAACCCTGTCAAAGCCGAAGGATTTCAGGGAGAAGACGGCCGGACCACCATTTTCGACTACTGGGGCATCACAGAAATGCAAAGCTGGATCAATGAGGGGAAATTCTCAGAAAAAACCTTAAGCCCCCACCAAAAAGAAATCAGGGATTTTTACAAAAAGATACTCACTTTTGCTACTGAAAATGAAGCCGTTAGCCATGGCCATTTCCACGACCTTCAATATCTGAATCATCATGGTAAATCGGAAAACTATGATCAGACGAGAATTTATTCTTACCTGAGACATACAGATCACCAAACTTTGTTGTTTATTTATAACTTTGATTTGAATAATACCATTTCTACGCATGTGAAGCTCCCTGCCGGTGTTTTAAAGACACAGTTCGGTGAAGCAAAAAACATACAGTTGAAAAACGTATTTGACAAAAAAGATCAGAGAAAAGTGAACATCAGTGAAGTGACCGACCTTACCGGAAAAGACCTGGGTATTGAAGTTACTTTAAAACCCGATTCCTTTCTCATATTTGAGATAAAATAAAGACTCGGTCTGCCGGTCTTTACAACAAAACTTTAACCTTAAAAATATGGCTGGCCATTCTAATTTTAATTCCGGGGGCTTCAACAAAAAGCCCAACCTGTCTAACTATGCTATCTGGAACATGAGTTTCGGTTTTCTGGGTATTCAAATGGGTTTTGCCCTGCAAAACGCCAACGCCAGCCGGATACTGCAGACTTTCGGTGCCAACGTGGAGCATTTATCATGGTTCTGGATCGTAGCACCGCTCACCGGGATGATTGTCCAGCCTATCATCGGACACTACAGTGACAAAACCTGGACCAGGCTCGGACGCCGGAGGCCTTTCTTCCTGGCCGGGGCCCTTTTGTCGGCCATCGGCTTATTGCTGATGCCCAATGCCGGAAGTTTCACTTCCATACTGCCCGCTTTGTGGATAGGTGCCGGTTTTCTGATGATCATGGATGCCTCGTTCAATGTTGCCATGGAGCCTTTCAGGGCCCTGGTGGCTGATAAATTAAATTCTTCTCAAAGGACCAAAGGCTTTTCCATCCAGACTGTCCTGATCGGGGTAGGCTCGGTGTTCGGTTCCTGGCTTCCTTACGTTTTGGCTGAATGGGTAGGCATAGAAAAAAATGCAGCCGTAGGCCAGGTCCCCTTAAACGTTATCCTGTCATTTTTTATAGGAGCAGCTTTTCTGGTAGCCACCATTATATGGACAGTAGCGAAAACTTCGGAATATTCACCTGACGAACTGCTGGCTTTTGAAGAAGCTTCGGAAGTACATCACAAAACCAACATCATTTCAGACATCATTTCGATGCCCAAAACCATGCGTCAGCTGGGAGTTGTTCAGTTTTTTTCCTGGTTCGGCCTCTTTTCCATGTGGGTTTTCACGACGCCGGCCATCGCTCAGCATATTTACAAGCTACCGGTAAGCGATACCAGTTCAGAGGCTTACAACGAAGCCGGTAACTGGGTGGGCATTATTTTCGGTGTTTACAACGCCATATCAGCTATTTACGCCTTCCTGTTGCCCAAAATATCCGAAAGAATAGGAAGAAGGCAAACCCATGCTTTTTCGTTGATCTGCGGTGCCATAGGCCTGATATCCATTTATTTTGTTCAGAATCACCAGATGCTTATCGTTTCAATGGTAGGCGTCGGTATGGCCTGGGCCAGTATCCTTGCCATGCCTTATGCCATCCTGGGCGGCTCTATTCCGCCGAGAAAAATAGGGATCTACATGGGTATTTTCAATTTCTTCATCACCATTCCCCAGATTGTCAATGCACTGATCGGCGGGCTCATGGTTAAACACCTGTTTGACAACCAGGCCATCTTCAGTCTTGTATTTGGCGGGGTTTGTTTTATTATCGCAGCAGCGAGCGTCATTTTTGTGGATGACAAAGATGATGAGAAGTGAAAAGTACTAAGTCTGAGTGATATGGAGGGGTATAATGTAATTGCTTATGTTATATCCTTTTTTATTATCCTCCGGTTACGGATGAATCTTCATTCTATTCGTCTGATCATATCTGTTCTGTTATCCCATCCCCTTTGAGTATTATCCCGGTGTTTTCAAAATTCCTTCAAAACTGAAGTCTCATCCGGCAATATCTCAGTTGCAGATTAACCCTTTCGGAACATACTTTTAAAAATTTAAAGGCCTTGATGGCTAAACAAATTAAGTTTTTTAGCATTTTTGTGAATATTTTGAAAGTATGAATAATAAAGAACTAGAAAGGATCATCGACAATCTTGACACTGTTTTCAGAGGGGATGCCTGGCACGGGCCTTCCGTCATGGAAATCATCAACAGCCTTCCGCTCGACAAAGTCAATCTCAACAACGGTTTTTCGAAACGAACCATCACCCAGCACGTTTATCATATCCTGTCCTGGAAAAAGTTTGTCCTCGAAAAACTGAATGATAATATCCACTTCAGTTTGCCTTCTGAGGAAGAAAACTGGGGTACAGAAACCGAAACCTCAGAAGCCAACTGGAAAAACCTGGTAGCGGAATTAAAGAGTGTCCATAATCAGCTGGTTGAAAAACTGGAGACTTTTGATGATGAGCTGCTCGAAAAACGGGTTCCCGGTGAATATTACGATTACTACAAACTCTTAACAGGTATTATTCAGCATGACACCTATCATTTGGGGATGATATGGATTCTGTGGGAATAATGAAGGTGAAATTTCCTGACTAAATATAAATCAAATGGCAGATAAAACAGACAATTTACTCGTTCTGAGAATCAAAGAATTATTAAACGCTTCTTTTCACGGCGGAGCATGGCACGGGCCGTCGGTGCTGGAAGTAACCAAAGGATTAAAGGTAAAAGAAGCCGCTTTCAAGGCCGGTAACGTTCATACTATCGCAGAGTTGATCTATCACATGACCAGCTGGAGGATCTTCGTTTTGAAGAGGTTCCAGGGTGATGCAGAGTACAACATCGAAAATGAAAAAATGAACTGGGGAAATTTCGATAAAATCGACGCCTTTGAACTCGAAACCCTGATGATGGAAATGACCCTGAGTCATGACGAACTCATCAAGGAGCTGGAAAGTAAAAATGATGATTTCCTGAATGAAATTGTTCCGGGCAGTGAGTATAACTATTATACACTGATTCACGGGATCATTCAGCATGACCTTTATCACACGGGCCAGATGGCCATCCTCAAAAAACTGGCCGCCAAGTCATCGGGCAAGTTTGACGATGACGACTTTGAAGGAAGCCGCTATTTCGAAGATGATTTTGATGACAACCTGATATAACAAAAAAGCTCCGGAGTGATCCGGAGCTTTTTTGTTTAACACCCTCCTGCCGGCTCACACCCCACTAAAAATTCTTTCTGCACATTCTCCCCGTTTTTACTGCATAAAAAGAGCATTCCGGCGTTCTTTAAAAACTATTCCTGAAATTTTTCGCGAAAGTCTGGTTTATAAATATAAATATACTAATTTTAAATATACTCTAATTTATAACCTTGTGAAATCAACCTTAACATTACCTTCCCTCCTTTCATTATGCCTTTTTTCCACCCTCACATTCGCCCAGGTAAGCCCTGACATCGAGTTTGGCAAAATAAAACAAAAAAAGATCCGGAGCCTGATGCTCAAAAACGACCTGCACCAAAGCTATGATTTTGAGCACCTGCAGGAGGTTTGCACACTGACGGAAGAAAAAGAAACCTATAGCCGGCACACCAAGACTTTCTATGTGCATGACAGCATTGAAAATGTCTGGAAAACTTATTGCACCATCTCTCCCAAACAAAGCTGGTGTGGTAAAATGGTGTCATTCGGGACTTTATTCAACTCCTCGTCAAAACCACTGATTTATGCCAACGATCCTTATGAAGGACTCAAGGTGGGCCAGATCCTGTTCATTCAGCTGAAGCTGTTCAAGGGACTTTATAAGCTCGCTGTGGCCCACAAAGTAACCGGCATAGATGCTGAAAAGAAGCTCATCCAGATATGTTATCTTAAAAACGGGGCTTCGGCAGGAAGTCAGTACATCAAAATGAGGACTTTGGAAAACGGATATACAGAAATTGTACACGAGACGTTCTACAGGAGTAAATCCAAATTCAGAGATGCCAGGATCTATCCGAAAATCCACGAGAAAGTCATTTCGGAATTTCACGAAAATGTAGCTTCAAAAATAATTGCGGGGTCTGTCTCAGAAACTTATATGGAAGGGAATTCAGAGGATAAATAAGACATGAAAAATAAAACCGGGGAGAACATCCCCGGTTTTTATATTTAGTCCGCTTTTGTAAACTTCGTTGTTCTGCCTATCAGCGAAATGCCGATATATCCTCTGACATTGAGCTGGGTGGCACTTACCAAAGTCATTTCACTGGAATAAGTCTTGCCGTTTTTCGGGTCGTAGATTTCACCGTCTTCCCACTTTTTAGCTCCGTCTGCCTTGAAATTCTTCAGAAAGATAAGTCCCATGAGCGGAAGCTCCTTCTTTTTCGGGTCGGGATTAAATTCGTCGGTGCGGGGTTTCCCGTTTTTATTGGGATCATCAAGCCATACAATCTTGCCGAATAACTTATCTCCTTGCTTATAAAACTGCACTTTGGCACTCTTTTCTTCATTATACCAGGTGCCTTTGGTAATGTCCTGGGCCCTGGCGGCGAATGCCGCAAAGAAAAAGAGCATTAAAAAAACATTTTTCTTCATAGTAAAAATTTTAGGTTTTAATAATTCTTGTTCGTAAGAGTTGAAACAGAAAAGCAAAAAAGACACCCACTAGTCCCCCCAGAAATATATCGCTGAAATAGTGAACGCCAAGATAAATACGGCTGTAAGATACAATTATTGCCCATATCAGCATGAATTTGGAGACAGGATGCAGCCATCCGAATACAAAGATGATGCCACACGCCAGTCCGAAAGAAGTGGACGCATGAGAAGACACGAAACCGTACATTCCGCCGCAGCCGTCTACTATATGAACCAGCGAACCGATAACCGGGTCATGGCACGGCCGGGGTCTCTGGAAAAAAGGCTTGATGATACCCGAGGCCAGGTAGTCAGAACATCCCACCACAATCAGGAGAAACAGGATTTGCTGAAAAGCCTGCTTTTTAGGGAATGTTCTGAATATCAGAACAATGAGAAACAAATAAAGCGGAATCCAGGTAAACTTGTAACTGATCCAGTGCATCAGCACATCAAAGAAGGGAGAATGATGGCCATTCAACCATAAAAACCAGTCGTACTCCGCGTTATTTAAATGTTCTATCAATTTCCCGGCTATTTAATCAGCTGATGAATCCCAGCTTGTTTCTTACTTCAGTGATGGTCTCTCTGGCTATGAGTTCAGCCCGGGCCTCTCCCATTTTCAGTTTGGCTTCCAGGGCTTCATTGTTGCTCATATAAAAATTAAACAACTCACGTTCTTTTTCATATTTCTTCCAAAGGACTTCAAACAGCTCTTTTTTGGCATGTCCGTAGCCATAACCGCCGTTCAGGAAGTTATTTCTCATCGTGCTTACAGAAGCTTCATCTGCTACAAGGGCAAACAACTTATAGACAATGCAGGTATCGGGATCTTTCGGTTCTTCAAGAGGCGTAGCATCCGTTACGATTTTCTTCACCACTTTATACAACTCGTTTTCCGGCAAAAAGACATCAATAAAATTATGATACGACTTGCTCATTTTATTGCCGTCAATACCCGGAATAACCATCGAATTTTCATCGATCATCGGCTCCGGAAGGGTAAATACCTCACCATAGGTGCGGTTAAACACTTCTGCCATGTCTTTTGACATTTCCAGGTGCTGTTTCTGGTCTTTTCCGACAGGCACAAAATTGGCCTGGTATAAAATGATATCAGCCGCCTGAAGCACAGGATATGTAAACAAGCCCGCGTTGACATCCGACAACTTATCTGACTTGTCCTTGAACGAGTGGGCATTCGCCAGCATCGGATAAGGGGTCAGACAGCTGAGATACCACATTAACTCAGTATGATAACCTGCCAGCCTTGATTGTCTGTAGAAGTAATTTTTCTCTGCATCAAAACCAAACGCCAGCCACGAACTGGCCACTGCTTTGGTATTGTCTATCAGCGTAGCCGAATCCTTGATACTGGTCATGGAATGCAGGTCCGCTATGAATAAAAATGATTCGTTTTCTGGATTTTGAGATAGTTGAACTGCCGGATGAATCGCCCCAAGAATATTTCCTAAATGTGGTCTGCCGCTAGCTTGTACTCCTGTAAGAATTCTTGCCATTACTTTTACTTGACTATTAGATATTACTTATTTTTTCACAAAAATATAAGAACTTTTTGCCTTAATGGAATAATATACTTTTTTTTAAGCAGATAAAGTTATTTTTGAGCATAAAATGAATTAATTAAAAATCCCAATCAGGTAAATAAAATGATCAACGAAAGTACATTAATCTTTTTAAAAGATCTTAAAGAAAACAACCACAGAGAATGGTTTGCAGAAAACAGAAACCGCTATGATGAAAGCCGGACCAATTTTGTCGAATTTTGCGACGAACTGCTCTCCGACCTGAAGGTTTTGCAACCTAGTTTACTCAACACTTCCATTAAAGACTGTATATTCAGGATCAACCGGGACATCCGCTTTTCCAAGGATAAAAGCCCTTACAAAAATCATTTCTCGGCGGCTTTCGGACCTAACGGCCGTAATTCGGGTAAAATAGACTTCTATTTCCAGATGGAGTCCGACCGGGCATTTATCGGAGGCGGTATCTGGCAGCCTTCGCCTCAGAACCTGGCAAGGTTCAGGCAGGAGATTGACTATAATCCGGAAGTATTGAAATCGATCATTTATGATAAGACTTTCCTCGAATATTTCGGTGAACCGCATGGAGAGAAACTAAAGACAACGCCTAAAAACTACCCGGCAGATCACCCGGATATCGAACTTCTTAAATTCAAGGAGATTTTCTACACGAAAGAGTTTACCGCCAGAGAAATCCTGAACAAAGACTTCCGGGCACAGGTAGTAAAAGCCTGCACTTACCTGAAACCCTACCTGGATTATGTGAATGAGGTTTTCGAATAAAAGGCAGAAGAACCAAACCAAATAAAATTCTCCATTTATCAAAAAGGTCAAAATTTATTAAATCTGATAATTTTAAACCTGTTTTTCAAAATATTATAAAATATTATTCAACAATAACAGATTTTTAAACGCATTTTCCGGAAATAGTTAAAAATAAATTGCACTATTCTTATTATTTAATTAACTATTTAAATTTATTATCAGAATTATATTCTTTTATTAAACATTTAAACAAAATATACTTTCGAAAATTTGGAAATAGCAAAACTTTTGTATTAACTTTGTTTCAACAAAACATCAATTAATTATGAGAAACAATATCGACAAAGAGACTTACAATTGGTTATTCAAAATCCTTAGTTTTTTCGGAATACTTTTAGTTTTCATTAATATTATGTTGTACTTCAATCCGACAACATATACTCCGCAAACAACAAGTTTTGCCAACGCTACTCTTTTATTGTTGCTGGGTGTTTCTTTATGGGTGAGGGTTGAGTACCTGAAACTTTACAATTTCAATTCTTACAAAACAAGAAGAGTGCCGATGATAGCTTCGGCTGTTGTGGCGATCTTCTCTGCGATCTACAGATTATTCTGATATACAGTTATATATACAATAAAAAAGGGGCTTAAAGCCCCTTTTTTATTTTGAATTCTGTATTGCCTGAATAAAATCTTCAATCAGATCATCGGGATCTTCAAGTCCCACCGAAAGCCTCATCAGGCCTTCCGTAATCCCCAGTTCCTTTTTAAGGTCTGCAGGTACTTTGGCATGCGTCGTCGTATTAGGATTGGTCAGCGTCGTACGGCTGTCACCAAGATTAGACGTCAGTGAAGGAATAGTCAGTAATTTCGTAAAACGGACCACCCTTTCAAAACCACCTTCCAGGTCAAAGGTTACCAATGCCCCGCCTGAACTCATCTGCTTCACCGCCAGGTCATACTGGGGATGTGATTTGAGGAAAGGATATTTAACAGAGTTTACACCTTCTATTTTTTCAAGAGCTTCTGCCACTTTCAGGGCATTGCTGCAGTGTTTTTCCATTCTCAGTGTCAGCGTCTCCAGGCTTTTCGTCAATATCCAGGCATTAAAGGCGGACATTGAAGGGCCGGTCTGGCGACAGAAGAAACGAAGTGGTTCAATCATCTCTTTGGTTCCGCAAATGACCCCACCCAAAACACGGCCTTGTCCGTCCATAAACTTGGTGGCCGAGTGAATGATCAGATTGGCACCGTATTCCACCGGATTCTGAATCACCGGTGTGGCAAAGCAATTGTCCACGCAATAGATCAGCTCGTGCTTTTTAGCCAGTCTGCCGATCATTTCCATATCCACCAGCTCCAGACCCGGATTGGAAGGAGTTTCCAGGTAAATCATCTTTGTAGCAGGCTGAATGGCACTCTCCCACTCCTGCTCAGTAGCATCAGCATTCAGATAAGTATGCGTAATACCCCATTTAGGTAAAATCTGTGTAATGATCTGATGTGCCGAGCCAAATAAAGCCTTGGAAGACACAATGTGATCTCCGCTCTGCAATAGTCCGCCAAAAGCAGCAAAAACAGCCGCCATACCTGTGGCTGTAGCAATACCATCTTCACAATCTTCGAGCATACACACTTTATCTACAAACTCCTGTACCGTCGGATTTGAGAATCTCGAATAAATATTTCCTTCCAGGGTATTGTCAAAAAGATCCTTACCCATTTCAGCGTCTTCAAAACAAAAACTACTGGTCAAATACAAGGGAGTCGAATGCTCCCTGAAACCCGATTTTTCGGTTTGAATCCTGATTAACTTTGTCTGCTTCTTCATCAAATCAACTATTCGAATATATTATTTTTATAATTTTTAATCCAGTCTTTCTGAAAACCTCCGATGTTCTCAAAAAACGGCACGAAATATTTCTTCATGTCTTCTTTATAATCGCCTGAGGGGTAAAATGGTTCAGCCAGTTTCACCTCTTTGCTTTCAAAATCAAAACCCACCATGATAATGGGTATGCCTGCCCCGTGAGCCATGTAATAGAACCCGGTCTTCAGTTTTGAGACATTCTTCCGGGTGCCTTCAGGAGCGAGGGCGAATAATTTATCTTCTGCTTTATTAATTGCTTCCACATGGCTGGCCACCAGGTTGGTATTCTTGTTTCTGACCGTAGGTGTCCCGCCTAACCACCTGAATATAAAGCCGAACGGCGGCTTAAAAAGTTCTTCTTTACCAAAATATCCTATGTTTAATTTCAAAGCGGCCCTCACGCCGATACCCAGAAAGAAGTCTTTCCAGGTGTTGTGCGGACAAACGGCAAAAACCCCTTTTTTAACTTCATAGGGAATCCTGCCGGCTATTTTCCAGCCGAAAAGATAAAAAAACATTTTGAAAATGGCATTCATTTCAATTGATCGGGTAAGGCGAAAAACAAAGAATAAAAACCCCTAAAGTTAACCATCCCAGCACGACCCTGACCCAACCCAACGGCCTTACGTCTTCAGTCGGGGGATGATATACACCAAGCACTCTGCCGATCAGAAACCCGAAAGCCAGAAAACCGGAATAACCCATTACCTGAGGATACCAGTGTGTCAAAAGGAGCTGAAACAGCACCACAGCGAGAGCCAGGGCCCAGTTCGTCATCCTTTTTTCGGAAATCCTCGAAAAGCAAAGATAATTGAAATACACAAACAGTAAAAAATAGAGCAATTGTGTCCCGGCCTCTTCAGTGGCTCCATATCCGAAGTCAGATATCCTGAACATTCCCAGTCCTGAGAAAGTCACCAGGATGACTAAAAAGACAGGAGATACAATGTCGAAAGCTTTTTTACCGATCAACCCGAAAAGAATATGCCCTCCGTCCAGCTGTCCGATGGGAATGAGATTAAGGGCCGTAAAAAACAAACCCAGAAACCCGGCCAGCAGAAAAGGGTAATGAGTCAGCTCAAAATCATGGGGAATACGTGAAGGGTCGGCAAAAGTACTTTCCAGGAATTGGAAAAGAATACTCTTTCCGATCACCACGGCCTCTCCTGCGTCTGTCCTGTTTTCCAGGTAAGCCCGGTAATCTGCTCCGTGCTGGAAATATTCCGGGTGGATGCTGAAAACATACTCATCCGTCGGTAAATTGGCAAAACCATAGATCAGAATAGCCACCGTAACCACAAAACCCGCCAGCGGACCGGCAATGCCGATGTCAAAGTAATCGTTTTTGGTCCTGACTTTTTCCTTGATCCTGATGAAAGCCCCCATGGTACCGATGGTTGTAAATATCACCAGCCATATAGGGATATAATAAGGTAAAGTCACCTTAATTTTCCGGTATTTGGCCATAAAGTAGTGACCGAACTCATGGGTGGTCAGGAAGCCCAGAAAAGGGATTGAAAATAAAAACCCTTTTTTGAACTCGTTCCAGCCCATTTCACCGGAGTGAAAAAAGAAAGATTTCCCGAAGGTCCATTCCGCACCGGCAAGGGTGGTGGTAATCAGCGTAATAATGAACAAACTAAGCTGTATATAAATTATTCTCCGGGGTTTATTCATTAAAATTCAAGGTAATTGATATAGGCAGTGGCTCCCTTTGGCGGGTCAACTTTTATGACGTTAATTCCAAGTTCGGCCGCTGACTCAACATTATGAGGGTTATCATCCAGAAACAAAACTTCTTCGGGTTTCAAACCTATTTCTTCGAGTACTTTAAGATAAATCTGATGATCAGGTTTCCACAGCCCCATTTTATAGGAAAGGAAAGATTCCGTAAAAAGCTCATCCAGTCCTGAAATCCCGAACTCTTTCTGGAAATACTTTTCGCAGGCCTGGATATGAATAGAGCTGGTATTGCTCAACAGGTAAACCGGCACCCTTTCTCTCAGATTTCTTAACAATTCTATTCTTTCAAGTGGAATGTCCAGTAACAAAGCATTCCAGGCCTGGTCAATTTCAGCGTCATTTAATGGAAAACCGATAGATTGTCTGACAATCTCGCGAAACTCGTCATCTTCAAAAAGTCCGAGTTCATATCGCTTAAAAATATCATTCTCATCAAAAATCTGCTTTATTCTTTCCGGGCTTTTAAAACAAAGCTTACCGAAAGCCTCGTAAGTCAGATTAAGATCGATGTTGATAATTACGTTTCCAAAATCAAAAATGACTGCTTTGTAATTCTTTTTCATCAAGTAAATATTAAGTGTGAATTACTCTACAACCACACCCATTGAACAGAATTTGTCAATTCTTTTGTTGATTCTGTCCTGGGCAGACATTTTTTCAAGTTTCTTAATTTCAGACAAAATGGTCTTTTTTAAAGTCAGGGACATCTGATCATAGTCCAGGTGGGCACCGCCTTTAGGCTCACTGATGATGTCATCTACCAGACCATTGCCTTTCATATCGGTAGCCGTCAGTTTCAACGCTTCAGCCGCCTGCTCTTTAAACTCCCAGGTACGCCACAGGATGGTCGAGCAGTTTTCTGGGGAAATTACCGAATACCATGAGTTTTCAAGCATCAATACCCTGTCGCCGATCGCAATGCCCAAGGCACCACCAGAGGCTCCTTCGCCGATGATGATACAGATAACAGGCACTTTAAGGGTCATCATTTCCTTGATGTTACGGGCAATGGCCTCTCCCTGTCCTCTTTCCTCAGCTTCCAGCCCCGGAAAAGCACCCGGAGTATCGATCAGGGTAACGATAGGCACATTGAATTTCTCAGCCATTTTCATCAACCTCAAGGCTTTTCTGTAACCTTCCGGATTAGGCATCCCGAAATTACGGAATTGTCTTTCTTTGGTTTTCCGGCCTTTCTGCTGACCAATGATCATCACGGCTTTACCGTCGATGTCAGCCATACCTGCCACAATGGCCGGATCGTCTTTAACCGTCCTGTCTCCATGCAATTCATGAAATTCCGAACAGATCTTTTCAATGTAATCAAGTGTGTAAGGTCTGTCCGGATGCCTTGAAAGCTGAACCCTTTGCCATCTGGTAAGGTTTTCAAAAGTTTCTTTTCTCAATGTTTCAATACTCTCTGTTAAATTTCTTACAGCTGAACTCACATCCACGTTGTTCTCTTCAGCCAATTTTTTCATATCCTCCAGTTTCGCTTCCAGTTCGGCGATTGGTTTTTCAAATTCCAGCAAAGTTCTCATTAAAAAAAAATTAAATTTCGTATGATTGATTAAGTTCCGGGATCAGCACATTGTCAAATCCCTTTTGGTTAAGCACCTCTTTAAAACTGACCATAGAATCAAAGTCTCCGTGTACCAAAAATACATTTTTAAGCATTGAAACCTCCTGGGAACTGATAAATCTCAGCAAATCATGGATATCTCCGTGACCACTGAAAACATCAATCCTCCTGATTCTGGCCCTTACTTCCAGCTTTTTGCCATTGATCGTCAGCTCTTTGATCTCCCCCGAAGCCAGTTTGGCCCCTATTGAACCCTCAGTGGCATAACCAATCAAAAGAATGGTGGCATAAGGATTTTCAATATTCTTTTCGATGTGATGTTCAATTCTTCCTCCCTGAATCATCCCGGATGAAGAAATAATTACACATGGCTCGCCATGGTTCGAAATCTCACGGCTGGCCTTATCAGACTCCAAATATATTAAATTTTCGAAATCAAAAAGCAGATCGTTGTCTTCTTTAAATTCCCGGGCGGCAGTATTCAGGCTCTTTGAATATTTTTCGTACACTTTTGTACTGGCTTTGGCCAGCGGACTGTCCGTAAAAACCTTGATCGGTTTGATCACATTTTTAGCATAAAGCCTGTTGAGCGTATACAGCATGGCTTGCGTCCGTCCCACACTGAAAGCCGGTATAATGAGCCTTCCGGGGATATCGATACAGGCTTCCCTGATAATTTCTTCCAGTAAATCTTCCGGATTTTCCTGATTATAGTGCCCCCTGCGTCCGTAGGTGGACTCCATGACCAGGTAATCGACCTGAGGGATTTTCTGAGGGTCTACCAGCAGCGGATAATTCTCCCGTCCGATGTCACCTGAAAAACATATCTTTTTCATCACTCCGCCGTCCATAACCTCAATCAGCAAATGAGCGGCACCCAGCAGGTGGCCTGCCGGAATAAAAGTAACATAACCATTCTCTTTAAATCTGAAGCGGTTGTTGAAGGCGATCGGCACAAAATTCCCGATGGCTTCCTTTACCTGGCGGCTCAAAAACAGGCCTTTGGAGTCAATCGCCCTGAATTTCTTTGAACGGTTTTTAATTTTCTCCAGTTTCTTCAGCTTGTTCTGATTCAGCGAAGCCGCATCGTATAATAACAGCTCTGTAAGATCCAGCGTCGGGCTTGTACATAAAACCTGGCCTTCAAAGCCTTCTACATATAAATTAGGTATTTGTCCTGAATGATCAATGTGAGCGTGTGTGAGTAAAACAAGATTTATTAAAGAAGCGTCAAAAGGAAAATTTCCGAAATAGTTTTCATTTTCATTATTCTGGTCACTTTTAGTATCCAGATCAGTCCCACAGTCAATTAATATTCGGTATTCATCATCCAGTTCCAACAGAAACTTACTCCCCGTCACTTTCCTTACTGCACCATAGAATGTTAACCTCATTAAAAATTACTAAATTTGAGTATGATTTAATTTTGCAAAGATTGCAAAGATAATACATTCTGTTTCCCGAACATTTAAAATAGAGAAAACCTGATGAAAATCTTTTGTTTCGTTATTTTACAATTCCTCAGTTATAAAGACAATTTACTGAAACAATTAGCCGATTTTCAGGAGAGTACCGGCAGCAATCAGCTGACGGTTTCAGCCAGTATCAGGAACATAACAGACAATCGGGTTTTCCTTGAATATAACCAGGGGCTGGCGATTTCGCCTGCATCCACCCAGAAGCTGATCACAACATCCACCGCCCTGATGTCTCTTGGCGAAAACTTCACATTCCAGACCCATCTCCAGATCGACGGCCCGGTGATCAACAACACCTTAAGAGGAAATGTGATCATTACAGGTAACGGCGACCCCACATTCGGTTCTCCGCGAAACAGCAGGCCCATTGACACCCTGCTGAACGAATGGAGCTGGCAATTGAAAAAAATGGGCATTCACAAAATAGAAGGGAAAATCATCGTTCCTGAAAGTGAATTCGAGACTTATGACATCCCCGACAACTGGCTCTGGGGAGACATGGGTAATTATTACGGGGCCATTCCGCTGAATGTCAACCTCAACGAAAATTATTTTACCGTTTTCTTTAAATCGGGCATCAAAACCGGTGAGCCGGTCGAGATCATCAATTTCAAGCCATTTGACAAAGACTGGAAAATCATCAACCAGGTAAAGTCAGCCGAAAGAGGCACGGGTGACCAGGTGAGGATATTCACCTCTCCCCTTTCCAATACTATATTACTGAAAGGTACCATCCCCGTCGGCAGTCCTGCGTTCCCGGTCAAGGGGTCAATCCCGAACCCGCCGGATCTGCTTCAGAAATTATTCAGGAACGCCCTCCTGGAAAGAAGTATTTTAGTGGAAGACAAAACCATGAACCTGGTCCTGAGTGAGCGTAAAATCATAGCGACTGTAAACTCCGTTCCGCTCAGGGATTTGATCGCCGAATGTAATTTTTACAGCATCAATATTTATGCCGACGCTCTCGCAAAAGCGGTCTGCAGAGCCTCAGGAGTGGCTCCGACCTTTGAAAATTACGAAAAACTCCTCAAAGATTTCTGGCTGATGAAAGGGGTCGATCTCAGCAATTTTGAACTCGAGGACGGCAGTGGTTTATCTCCCAATAACTTCATTTCGTCAGATAAAATGACGGCTATCCTCCAGTATATAGGCTCACAGCCCAATTTTCCTGTATTTTTCCGGGCTGTACCGGTAGTCGGCAAACATGGGACTGTAGCCATGCTCGACAAGAAGAAAAAAACAGGGGGCCTCGTACATGCAAAAAGCGGAAGTATCTCAAAAACAAGAACTTACGCCGGATATTTCAACAATAAAGAGGGCAATTTATTCTGTTTTATGTTTAACATTTCGAGATATCCATCAAACAAAGAGGGCGAAGTAAAAGCATTTCTTGAAAATATTTTAGTCAACTTAATTGATTTAAATCAATAATATTCTTTAATTAGCGGTTGATTACGTGCCCCAAAAACAATTAACCGTTCTTCTTATGCAAAGGTTTATGCCTTGTACACTCCCCGTTTTTTCATTATACCTAATAAAAAATTGATAATCCAATGGGGAATTCATTATTCGCAAAATTCAAGGAGAATCTCGGTCCTTTAGGAGCGGTCTCCCATTTCAGCCATCACTATTTCAGTTATCCAATGCTTGAAGGAGAGATAGGCCCCTACATGGAGTTTAACGGACAGAAGATTCTGAACTGGTCTTTAAACAACTACCTGGGCCTTGCCAATCACCCTGAAGTGAGGAAAGCTGATTCCGATGCCATTGATAAATATGGTCTTTGTTACCCTATGGGTTCTAGAATCATGAGTGGCGACTCAGTACATCACGAGGAATTTGAGAGACAATTAGCTGATTTTTCAGGCTTCGAAGGTGCTTTTCTGATGAACTTCGGTTACCAGGGCATCATGTCTACTATCGAAGCACTTGTGGATCACCGTGATGTAATTGTGTACGATAGTGACTGTCATGCCTGCCTGATTGACGGTGTACGTCTTCACAAGGCCAAAGGTGGTGTATATTATCAGTATGCCCATAATAACATGGAAAGTTTTGAAAAAAACCTGATCAGAGCAAGCAAATATGCCAACCAGACCGGTGGCGGTGTGCTGGTGATCACTGAAGGGGTTTTCGGAATGACCGGACAGGTGGGTAAAATCGATGAGATCGCTAAATTTAAGGAAAAATACGAGTTTAAACTCCTGGTTGACGATGCCCACGGATTTGGTGTTATCGGCGAAACAGGCCGCGGCGTAGGCGAATACCTGGGATGTCAGGACAAAATCGATGTGTATTTTGCGACATTCACCAAATCAATGGCCGCTATGGGTTGTTTTGTAGCCACTGAGAAATACATGGTCAGCTACCTTAAATATGCTGTAAGATCACAGATCTACGCCAAATCACTGCCTATGGGCTATGTTCTGGGAGGTATCAAAAGATTGCAGATGATCCGTGAAAATCCTCAGTTCAGAGAAAAACTATGGCATGTGGCCAACCGCCTTCAGCAAGGACTTAAAGACAAAGGATTTAACCTCGGCACTTCCAATTCGCATGTAACTCCGGTGCACCTTAATCAGGACTTTAACCTGAACGAAGTGGGTAACCTCACCATAGACCTGAGAGAAAACATGGGCATCTTCTGTTCTATCGTGGTCTATCCTTTTGTTCCTAAAAACGTCATCATCCTGAGATTAATACCGACCTCAACGCACTCAGACGAGGACATAGATTACACGATCACGTGTTTCGAAAAAATCCGTGAAAAACTGGCTAACGGTGAGTACAATTTTGAGATTCCTATAAAAAGTGAATTATTTACTTAAAAACATAAGCGAAAGTGCCGAAGCTTAAAGTTAACAATGTTGAGTATTACTATGAAGAATTTGGATCCGGCGACGAAACAATAGTGTTTTCACACGGATTGCTATGGAGTGGATGGATGTTTCACCCTCAGGTTGAGGTACTGAAAGATCGTTACAAAATTATTACTTACGACCATCGCGGACAGGGTAAAACCGAAGCCACCGAAGATGGTTATGACATGGAAACGTTATACGATGATACCGTAAAACTTATTAAAACACTCACCGATAAACCCGTTATTTTTGCGGGTTTATCTATGGGTGGTTATGTCGGAATGAGACTGGCAGCCAGAAATCCGGAGATGATCAAAAAGCTCATTTTAATGGAAACTGCCTGTGATAAAGAACCTGAAGAAAATTTTCGGTTATATAAAATACTATCATTCCTGGTTAAATATGTAGGATACTGGCCGGTAGAGTCAACAGTAATGAAAAGGATGTTCGGGGAGAAATTCCTGACCAACCCGGACCGGAAAGCAGATTACAAAAAATACCTGGATAAATTAAGACTGAACAACAGGACCTCGGTCATCAAAGCCCTCTGGGGTGTGGCAGACAGAAACGGAATTGAAGAAGAACTTCAGAACATCAACTGTCCTACGCTTGTGATTGTCGGTGATATGGACATGCCGGTTCCCGTTGAAAAATCGGAAGATATACATGCCAGGATCAAAAATTCAAAATTAGTGATCATCAAAGGCGGTGGTCATACGGGAAGTATTGAAGAGCCTCAGCAATATAACGAAGCTATTTTGTCTTTTCTGGCCTGATAACCCCTATTATCTGAAAAAAATCCTCTTCAGATACACTTTTTTAAAGTTTTGGCATTTAAATTGTTCTGTTAATATTTAAACATCTGATATACGGATTTTCGATACACGAAATATCCTTGCTCAAAGAAAACACGACTTTAAGATAAATCTGAATATGTGTTTTACTATAAAAATTATAAAAAGTGCCAACAATATCAGTCAGGGGAGTCAATTATAACTACGATGAATACGGTTCAGGAGAAGAAACGCTGGTTTTTTCTCACGGAATGCTGTTCGCAGGATGGATGTTTGAACATCAGGTAGAATATTTCAAAAACAAATACAGGGTCATCACTTATGACTTCAGAGGCCAGGGAAAAACCCAGATCACTGATGACGGGTATGATATCGATTCTCTTTATGAGGATACGGTAGAATTAATCAGGGCCTTATGCCCTAAACCGGTCATTTATGTAGGTCTGTCGATGGGTGGATTCGTGGGAATGCGTCTGGCGGCGAGAAATCCCGAGCTGGTAGAGAAACTCATCCTGCTCGATACGACCTGCAAGGAAGAACCCTTCGAGAATATTCCCAAGTATAAAATGATGAATAATATAGTGAGGACGGTGGGATACTGGCCTGTGGAGAAAAATATCATGGAGATCATGTTCGGGGATTCGTTCCTGAAAGACAAAAGCCGTAAACCGCTGTACGATCTTTACTTGTCAAGATTCAAGCAAAATAATAAATCTGCCGTAGTCAAAGCCGTTCTGGGGGTTGTCGAAAGAAAAGGCATTCAGTTCGAACTCAAAAATATCGTATGCCCTACACTGATCGTCAGGGGTAGCGAAGACAAACAGGTGACGCTCGAACGGTCGCTGATGATCCATGAAAACATCAAAGGTTCGGTGCACGTGGAAATTGAAGGGGCAGGACACTCCGGTACCCTGGAAGAACCTGACAAATATAACAAGGCCATAGAAGATTTTATATCCTGATAATCAGGTCATTAAAAAATAATCAAAAAAAGGAGCAGCAAATAAAAACTTTTGCTGCTCCTTTTTTGTTTCCGATAAAAGTAATATTTTTTATAAATATTATTATATTAATGCACTTATCGTTTAGGAAATATGAAATCAGCTGTTATACTGTTACTTTTACTTACAGGTTGTTCGTCCAAACACTTTCTGATCGGAACCACATTAGATGAAAGGGTGTCCGGAAATCATCTCACTTTTAACATCATCAATGCTGACGAAGACACTGATCTGTCGGCAAAAGAGAATGAAACGATAAGAGAAGAAATCAAGCATGCCCTGCAAAGAAAAGGCATGATGTACAGCCCTGCCGGTTCGGATTTAATCGTAGTTTATAAATATTTCGAGAAGAAAACGAAAGTTATCAAGCAGAACTACCTTTACCTGCCTGAAGATAAAATACCCGACCTCTCCATCAAAAAGACGATGCCGAGGTCATTGCTCATGCAGATTTCAGATACCAACAACAACAGCGTCGTGTGGGGAGCTTATGCTACGGACCTTCCGAAAAATCTGAATGAGCGGCAATATAAATCTGTCGTAAACCACCTGATCGGGAAACTAAAATATGACGATCGCACGTTTGTCTTTACACAGACAAAATAATTGCTGATTTGAAAAAAACTTTTCCTTCTGTATTCAAAAGCCTGCATTTTCTCAGTTTGGACGTCGCTGCCGGTGCGGTCATATCCTCATGGATGTTCTGGAAACTCCCCTTGGGTACCGGTTCTCCTGACAGGGTTACGCTCATTACCCTGGGTATCTGCACCTGGTTTATTTACCTGACAGACAGGCTTCTCGACATCATCCATACAGAAAAAGAAGAACTCACCCATCGTCACAGTTTCATTGCCAAGCATCAGTACAATATCCAGGTGCTGACCATCGCCCTGGGCCTGGCAGGTTTATTTCTGTGTTTTTTCATGCCGTTACATGTGCTTTTTCCGGGGATTGCCATCGCATTATGTATGGGGGGCTATTTCTTTCTGATCAACAAAACAGGGCAGATCACGACGTTTTTCACCCATACCAAGGAGATTGCCGTAACCATCATCTATACTGCCGCTGTTGTGGGCATTCCTTTGTACAACCGTTCGAGTTTAAATCTGAGCGACTGGATACTGGCGGCTTGTTTTCTGCTGATCGTTTTTCAAAACCTGATTACGTTCTCGTTGTTTGAGCATCTTGACAATCCTGAAAACCACAACATTGTCAGGTTTACAGGAAAGAAAGCGGCCAAAAGAGTGATCAATTTTATTGCTCTGGTAGTCATTTTTACGGCCATTTTCCTGTTTTCAGGCGGAGCCGGCTACACCAATAAAGTAGCTTTGATTGAGGTTTTAATGACGCTTACACTGTCATTTATGCCGGCATTACCGGCTTTTTTCGCCGGCAACGAAAGATACCGCTGGCTGGGAGACCTCGTCTTTTTATATCCCTTACTTATTCTTTTTGCCTGACTTGGGTTTCTTATCGTCTTCTTTGTTTTCTTCTATTTTCCTCTGGCCTCTTCTGTAAACATAGTACAGGAATCCTGCCAGCGAGAACATGAGAAAGAAGTAGCTGTCTTTTAAAGGCACACCTTTATAAACCACCTGGTCAACCCACATGATCAGTAAGGCAAGACTGGCAAATAGTATCAGGGTATCGATTAATTTCATTGGTCTGTAATGTTTGGGTAAATGATCAGGAAAGTTTTCCTATGATCTCAAATTTTTCAAAAACTTTTTCGGTGTGCGGAGCATCTTTCAGCTCTTCGGTCAGGTCCTGCCCTGCCCAGTGCTCATAATGCGTGCCGTTTCTCCATAACCTGGAAGAGCCTACATCGTAGATATTTCCGTTGAAAGCCACCCAGATTTCTTCTTTATCCCGGCCATTTCTCAGGGCAAGCTGATTTTTTGTAAAAACTTTCAACGTTTTGTCATTTTTTATCGTATTAATATCAAATGCAAATTTATCAGGTTTTAACACTTGATTATCCGGTTTATAAAAAAAATGGTAAAATTATTGTCATTGAGAGCCGAAAGAAATATATTCGCAAATTGAATTAAACAATTAAATATTCTTTTCCATGAACAAAAAAATATTGCTGTCGGCAATTCTTGCGTGTTCTGTATTTGTGATCTCTTCATGCAAAACAAAAGTTACGCCGCTTTCAGAGAAAATAGCCAAGGTATGGACAGCACGTCTGGTGAAAGAAAACAATGAGATTGTATATCAAAACGGAGCTACTTCCAATATCAAACCAGGTTACTCATCTTACCGTCTTGATTTATCTTCTGCCCCGACTGCCATTATCAAGGATGTGGACGGCGGAACTTACTCAGGAACGTACAGTTTACAGGGAGAAACCAAATTACTGATCACCGGACTTAATCCTCAGCCAACGGGGACTGGTGGAAATCTTAACTTCACCATCACATCTATCGGAGATGCTGAATTAATCCTGACGGCCGATCAGGCCTATCCGAAAACAGGCAATACGACCAACACTTATACCCTGATTTCGGCTCAATAAGACACAAGTCAATTTTTTATATCGAAAAGGCAGAACCCGGGTTCTGCCTTTTTTTGTTTTATAGCCGGTAAATAAATCGTATTTTTGCACCATGGAAGAACAAAAACTATCAGATCTCGGTGAATTCGGGCTCATTAACCGCATCAAAGAAAAAGTAAGTCTATATCATTCTGAAAGCATAAAAGGCATCGGTGACGACGCCGCCGTCATCGACAACGGGCAGAAATATACCCTCGTCAGCACAGATTTGCTGGTTGAAGGCGTACATTTTGACCTCGCTTATGTTCCGTTGGCTCACCTGGGTTACAAAGCCGTCGCCGTCAATGTCTCTGATATTGCGGCCATGAATGGCATTCCAAAGCAAATTACGGTTTCAATTGCTATCAGCAGCCGTTTCGGACTGGAAGCCATCGATGAACTTTATGAAGGCATTAATGCTGCCTGTGAAAACTACAAGGTAGACCTGGTGGGTGGCGACACCTCTTCCTCGAGGTCAGGCCTGATCATCTCAGTGACGGCGGTCGGTGAAGTGGAAAAAGACAAGATTGCTTACAGGCACGGAGCCGGTTTGAACGATATCGTTTGTGTAACAGGTGACCTTGGGGCGGCCTATGCCGGCCTTCAGATCCTGGAGCGTGAAAAACAGGTATTTTTAGCCAATCCGGAAATGCAGCCGGAACTGGATAACAAAAGTTATGTCGTAGGCCGTCAGCTTAAACCTGAAGGCAGGACAGATATTGTTCATGAACTTTACGCCAAGGGAATTGTACCTACTTCGATGATCGACATCTCTGACGGGTTAGCTTCAGAAATTTTACACCTGAGCACTGCCTCCGGTCTTGGATTTACTGTTTTTGTGGATAATATCCCGATCGAAAACCAGACCCTCGAGACGTCGTCTGAGCTAAACCTGAGCCCGATTACGATGGTCATGAACGGCGGAGAGGATTACGAATTGCTGATGACGATCAGCCAGGCTGATTTTGAAAAAATAAAAGGTATTCCGGAAATTACCCCGATCGGGTTTGTGACGGAAGACAAGAATAATGTACTGGTGCTGAATTCCGGCGAAAGGGCCCAGATTACCGCCCAGGGCTGGAATCATATCAAACCATAAGATTATCCGACAGAAAGTATTTGAAAGCCCGGCACAACCGGGCTTTATTATTTTTATGCTTCACGGATAATACTTCTCCGGCATTCCTCCGGGAAAAACCCTAGTTTCGAAGATAAAAACCGGAATAAAATTCTTTCAGATTTCAGTTTGGCAAAAGATTTACTAATTTCATGCTTAAATTGAAAAGTGATGCATTTTTTAACACTATTAATTATTCAACCATAATACAAAATGAAGAAATACCTAGTAATGATTTTGCTTGGGGGCATCTCTCTGGCCTTCTACCAGGACAAAAAACTCAGCCTCGAAGATTACCAAAAACTTTCCAATGAAGAAAAAAGAAGTGTAGCACATGCCCTTGACGGCATAGACCTGCTTGACGAAGACCTTGACATTACGTTATTTGCCTCTGAGCCTATGATGATGAATCCGACCAACATGGACATCGATCAGAAAGGAAGGGTATGGATATGCGAAGCCTACAACTACAGGAATGCCCTGAATCCGAGAAATCCTTACAACAAGTCCGGTGACCGCATCCTGATCATGGAAGACACCAACGGAGATGGCAAAGCCGATACTTCTAAGGTATTTTACCAGGGAGAAGACATTAACGCTGCCCTGGGCATCAGTGTCATGGGCAACAAAGTGTTTGTTTCCTGCAGCCCTAATGTGTTCGTATTCACAGACACCAATGGTGACGACATTCCTGACAAAAAAGAGATACTTTTCAAAGGCATCCAGGGTCAGCAGCATGACCACGGTATGCACGCGTTTGTTTTCGGACCTGACGGAAAACTATATTTTAACCACGGCAACGAAGGAAAAGGCTTGCTTGACAAAAACGGTCAGCCCATCAAAGATGATCTGGGAAGGGTGATCAACAACGACGGAAAACCTTATCGCGAGGGCATGATTTACAGGTCGGATGCTGATGGCAACAACGTGGAAATCAGGGCCTGGAATTTCAGAAATAATTTTGAAGTGGCCGTGGATTCCTATGGCAGAATGTGGCAGTCGGATAACGATGATGATGGTAACCGCTCTACCCGTATCAACTACGTCATGGATTATGGTAATTATGGTTTCAAAGACGAAATCACCGGAGCCGACTGGAGAATCAGGAGAACCAACATGGAAGACTCTGTTTTTCATCAGCACTGGCACCTGAACGACCCCGGCGTAGTGCCGAATCTGCTGCAGACCTATGCGGGATCGCCTACCGGTATTATTGTTTATGAAGGTAAATTACTCCCTCAGAAATATCAGAACAAGGTTATCCACTGCGATGCCGGACCGAATATTGTAAGGGCCTACCCTACCCAGAAAAAAGGGGCGGGTTTTACTGCCGGAATCCTGAATATACTGGACGGTTCAAAAAGAGACCAGTGGTTCAGACCCTCAGACATCACAGTGGCCCCTGACGGTTCCATCTTTGTTTCCGACTGGTATGATCCGGGTGTCGGCGGACACGCCATGGGAGATTCACTGCGTGGAAGGGTCTACAGAATTGCTCCGAAAGGCTCCAGGTACAATGTTCCGAAATATAACTATGGCGACCCGAAAAGTGTTGTTGAAGCTCTTCAGAACCCGAATCTGGCGATCAGGTATATGGCCTGGAATGCTTTGCACAACATGGGAGCCAAGGCAGAAGCAGAACTGGCTAATCTCTATAAAAGCGGAGAATCAGCTATGAGAGCCAGGGCTTTGTGGTTGCTTGCAGATATTAATGGTTCTTATCTTGACGCCGCTTCGACAGACAAAGATGAGGACATCAGGGTAACAGCCGTCAGAATAGCTGCAGAGAACAGCAAAACGCCGAAAACTTTCTACAGCAAAATGGCTGCCGACAACTCTGTTCAAGTCAAAAGAGAAGTCTTGCTGGCCATCAGGCATAAAAACTACGGCGACATCTGGACCCAGCTGGCCAATGATTACAAGTCAGGAGACAGATGGTACCTGGAGGCTCTGGGAGTCTCTGCCGATGGTGCCTGGGACAGTTATTTGCCGGAGTACAGCAAAGGTAAACCGCAAAACTGGCTGGAAGCCGACGCCTCTAAAGACATTGTCTGGAGAAGCCGTTCCAATCAGACCACGGGCTTGCTGGCCGACCTGATCAAAAAATCGGAAGGCAAAAACAAGCTGAGGTACTACAGGGCTTTTGATTTCCAGAATGATGCGAACAAAAACAACGTCCTTCTGACTTTGTTGAAAGCCAGCAAGTCGACCGACGAAAAAGTAATCATATTCAAGCACTTCGATCAGAAAACGATCAGGACCAATCCTGATTTTGTAAAGGAGCTGCCATTAGTAGTAAATGCGATCGAAAACCCTTATGATTTTCTTGAAATCCTCAACAAATACGAGGTCAAGACGCAGTATGAGCGATTGAGAAAACTAATGTTTGAATC
This sequence comes from Emticicia sp. CRIBPO, assembly GCF_009905725.1. Classification (GTDB taxonomy): domain Bacteria; phylum Bacteroidota; class Bacteroidia; order Cytophagales; family Spirosomataceae; genus Leadbetterella. The sequence goes on from NZ_JAAAKV010000001.1 coordinate 298,056, forward strand.
GACCGACAGAAGACTGAACGGCGAAGCTTCAAGAACCATGGTGCAGCTTTACGGAGCAGAACCGTTCAAAAAGATGCTGCTTGATCCTAAAGTGGCTGTTAAAGCGATTCAAAGATTCGGCAGCGTGGATGTAGAGGCTATTACTGCACAGTTGGTACCGATATTCACTTCCAAAAAATATCCGCTGAACTACCGCCAGGAAGCTATGAAGGCAATGGCCGGATGGAACAGTGAAGAAACGCTCTGGAAGTTGTTCCAGGACAATAAAATCCCGGAAGATGTGATGCCTGAAGCCAGAAATATCCTGACCAGGACCTGGCATTCGGATATCAAGGCCGCTGCCAACAAAATATTCGAAAAAGACATGGTTAAAACCGAAAAGGTAGATGTGGCAGCTCTTGTAAAACAAAAAGGTGACGTAGCTAAAGGTAAAGAAGTGTTTGACATGTATTGTCAGACCTGCCACGTGGTCAACGGTGCAGGCAATGACTTTGGTCCGGGCCTGAGCCTGATCGGCAAGAAATTCCCTAAAGAAGGACTTTACAACGCTATTCTTTATCCTAGTGAAGGGATCAGTTTCGGTTATGAAGGACACAAAATATCCATGAAAGATGGTTCTGAAATGCAGGCCATCATCACCAGCAAAACTGAGAACGAACTGATGCTGAAATTCCCGGGATCAGGCACTCCGACCCCTTACAAAAGGTCTGCGATCAAATCAACAGAAGAGATCAAGGAGTCGCTGATGCCTAAGTTTCCGCTTCAGAACAAAGAACTTGTAGACCTTGTGGAATACCTGAGTGCTCTGAAATAAAATACTTTTTTAGTATGTTTTAATTTCTGTTTCGTTTATTTTGAAGCCGGAATTAAAACATACTTTAAATTTATTCACAGATGAAAAGAATCATAGCCGCTTTAACGTTAGCCACACTTTTTGTATTTCCCACCTACGCTCAGACGGTCCTTAAAGAAGGAGAAATTATTTTCGGGGCAGAATGGCAACTCCCGCCCGGTGCTCCTGAAGGTTTAAATGAAAGCTTACCTAAAGAAATCAGCTCATTTTACAAAGGCACAAAGACATACTCCAAAATCGCGATTGAGGTCATGGGCCAGGAAACGGTTGTCAGGGTATTTATGGACAACGACCCTTTACAATCCACCCTGTTAATGGACATGATGGGACAAAAATTCGGAATACGCACCAGCACAGAAGACTTCAAAAAGATATATGATACTTTAAAGGTAGAGTTCGAATACCTGAAAGAGTACAAAGACATCATCGGTTACAAATCCCAGAAAGTGATGATGAACAACAAATCTACCAATGAACAGTCTGAAATGTGGGTTACAGAACAACTTTCATTGCCTGCCAACCAGTACACCATGTATTTTAAAGGGTTAAAAGGCGTACCGCTGGAATTCAACCAGACCCAAAACGGTATGAAAATAAAGCTGATAGCCAAGAAACTGATTGAAAAAACACTTCCTGACGACCTTTTTGCCGTCCCTGACGGTTACCAGGTTATTTCGCTGGAAGAAGCACTTAAAATGGGATTCCAAAATTAATACCATGAAGAAAGCAAACATTACGATAGAGTATTGCCCCAAATGTGGCTGGCTGCTCAGATCAGCCTGGATGGCCCAGGAACTACTGACCACCTTTGAACTGGAGATTGACTCGGTGAGTCTAAAGCCTTCAGAAACCGGGGGGCTGTTCCAGATTTCGGTAGACGGGGACGTCATCTATGACCGTAAAACCGCCGGAGGCTTTCCGCAACCCAAAGAACTGAAACAACTGATCAGGGATAAAATCGCTCCCGATAAATCACTGGGACATTCTGAAGCTAAATAAATATGGCGAAGAAATTTCAACCGGATATATGGGAAAAGAGGTTTTTACAATTCTGGAAACAGGTAAAAACCTCTTCTCTTTTCGCGTTTCTGGAAAAGAAATTTCACAAAAACCACCTTACAAAAATATCTCTCGACACGCTTCCCCTTCTCGTTGCCTCGGTATTGGTAGGCCTGATGGCGGTTGCCTATGAAAGGCTCTTTGAAATATTTGAATCTATCTCTCTGAAAATTGTTGATTTTTCACCCTATGCTCTTTTTATAGTCAGTCCTCTTTGTTTTCTGGGTTCATGGCTAATGGTCACCAGGCTCGCCCCCACCGCGGGAGGAAGCGGAATTCCGCAATTGATGGCTGCCGCTGAACTTGCAGAAACTCCCAAAAGTAAATGGGTAGACAAGCTGCTCAGCCTGAGGATAATCATTGTCAAAATACTAAGCAGTCTGCTTATGCTGACGGGCGGCGGGGCCATTGGCCGGGAAGGCCCTACCCTACAGATTTCAGGCTCTGTTTTTCAGCTGATCCACCGTTTTGCTTCAGGCATTTCTTTCAACAGGGTTTCACAAAGGGTCATGATCATTACCGGAGGGGCCTCGGGACTGGCCGCGGCTTTCAATACTCCGTTGGGAGGGATTGTTTATGTGGTAGAAGAGCTTACCAAAACGCATATCGGTAAATTCAGGACCGCCATTTTCACGGCTGTGATTATTGCGGGAATGACTGCCCAGCAGTTTCTGGGTTCCTATCTTTACCTGGGATTTCCGAAAATTGCCACCCTGCCCTTTAACCTGATTTTCTGGGCGATACTCATCCCCCTGTTTTCGGGCTTTCTCGGCAGCTGGTTTACGAGGCTTGTGCTTGCATTGGCGGAATTCAGAAAGCGTTTCAATTCTCCTGTCTCTAAAATCGTCTTTGTACTTAGTCTGGGCTTACTTTTTGCTTTCCTGGTCTATTTCACGGGGCATCAAAGCATGGGTACAGGCAAGCCCCTGATCAATAAAATACTTTTTACAAACCCGGAAACACTACCCTGGTTTACCTTCCCCGGAAGATTTTTAGGAAGCCTGATTTCATTCGGAGCAGGGGGTGCCGGGGGTATTTTTGCCACTTCTTTATCATCCGGGGCAGCCTTCGGAGCATTGGTAGCCAAAATTGCCGACATTCCGCATCAACATGAAAACTTACTGATTCTTCTTTCAATGATTGGTTTTCTGACCGGGGTTACCCGGTCTCCTTTCACTTCGGCCATCCTGGTTCTGGAAATGACAGACAGACACTCAGCCATCTTTTATTTTTTGATGGCCGGACTTCTTTCCAATCTTTCGGCAGGATTGGTGCTCAGAAAATCATTCTATGAAATACAGAAGCAAAAAATAATCCTCGGCTTCGAAACCGGGGATCATAAAAAAGTTAACACTAAGGAATAACTAGGTTTTAAGCTTTTTCTTCTTGGCAGCCGGAAAAAGTACATTGTTCAGAATCAACCTGTATCCGGCAGAATTAGGATGGAGATTCAGATCAGTAGGTTCTTCGTTGACCAGGTGCTGATAATCTTCCGGATCATGGCCCCCGTAAAACGTCCAGAAGCCCTTGCCCATTGTGCCGTGGATGTACCTGGCTTCATTTGATATCCTGCTTTCTGCCATGATGATCACATCCGGTTTAACGAATTTCTTTTTGAAGGCGGTGGTCTGTCCCAGGAATCCTTTGATCAGGTTCTGGTGATTCTGGGTCAGCATGCTTGGGATCGGGTCATATTTGGCCGAAAACTCAAACAGGTTAAAATAATCATTGGACTCTGACACCCCTCTCTCGCCCGGTACATTATCTATATTGGAAAACTCTACCTCATAAGGATCGTAGATCAGCGAAAAGTCTTTAAATGCAAACGTTTTGGAATAATTCAGTTTTGAATCGGCATCAGGATCAGCTCCGTCGCCGTCATAAGGACTTTCTACAATATCAAGTCCCTGGGCTGCCAGTGCAATGTCAAAAGTATCGGTGGCATTACACATCGCGAACATATAACCTCCACCCAGCACGAACTCGTTGATTTTCATGACCACGGCACTTTTCAGCTGTGGTATCTTCGTGAATCCGTATTTGCTGGCAATCATTTCCGCGTCACGTTTCTGTTCCTGGAACCACGATGAGCTCCTCATCCTGATGAACTTACCGAACTGCCCGGTAAAATCCTCATGGTGCAGGTGCAGCCAGTCGTATTCGGGCAGTTTGCCTTCCATGATTTCGCCATCATATATCTTATCATAAGGAATTTCTGCATAAGTAAGGGCCAGGGTAACCGCGTCGTCCCATGGCGAAGCACTTTTTGGGGTATAGACCGCAATTTTAGGAGCTTTCTGTAATTTTACGGCATCCATATTGGCATCGGGGTCTTTAACCTGTGCCAGGATAGCCCCGGCTTCAGCATCTGAGATCATCTCATAGCTGATGCCCCTGATCACACATTCATTGATAAAATTCTGTGAGGCCGGAAACATAAAACTGCCTCCGCGGTAGTTCAGCAGCCAGTCAATCTCAGTGTCGTATTTCTGCAATACCCAAAAAGCAAGACCATAGGATTTAAGGTGATTTTTCTGCCCGCCGTCCATTGGTATCAGCAACTGATTCCCAAATGAGTGGAGTGTGGTAACTAAAAAAATGATAAGCGGCAAAATCACTCGTTTCATAGGTTTGCTTGTTTTGATTGCAATATCGAAATTTGTATTTTAAACTCAACAGTGTGTTTTTTATTATTGAGTTATGACAATTTAACAAAAATAAGACAAAAACTATTCCAATCAGTTAGAAATATAGCAATACAATGAATATAAGAGAAAATGTTCTGGAAGGCCTGAGATCGATCAAAGGCAACATGTTGAGAACGGTGCTGACGGCCATGATCATTACTTTCGGTATTACGGCCCTGGTAGGTATCCTGACGACCATTGACGGTATGCAGGGTTCTGTCAACAAAAGCTTTGAAGGCCTGGGAGCCAACTCATTCGATATCAGGATAGAACAATCATTCGGACGCCGAAACGGGATGTCCCAGAAACGGGTAGAACCTATTACTTACCGTCAGGCACGCAAATACAACGAACTCTTTTCCGGCAAAACAAACGCAGTCGTAAGTACCTATACCAACGTGTCGGGAGCCGTGGTGATCAAGTATGAGTCTCTGAAAACCAACCCGAATGTACTGGTGATGGGTGTGGATGAAAACTACACCGCCATGAAAGGTTACAAAATACAAAGCGGCCGTTCTATCTCCACCACCGACGAAGAATATGCCAGCAGCGTGGTTATTCTTGGAAATGAGATTGCCCAGACCCTGTTTCCGAAACAAAGTCCGATCGGAAAATCCATTTCAGTGATGGGTGATAAATACCAGGTGATCGGTGTCCTTGAAAAGAAAGGAAGCATAACCGGCGGCGGTGATGACCGCGTAGCCCTGATTCCCCTGCATGCGTCAAGAAAATATGACACCAAAGGTACATTCTCTTATGAAATCACCACATCGGTTCCGAATGCCTCAGACATGGATTATATCATCGGGGAAGCCACGGCCGTGATGCGTCAGGTGAGAGGTGACAGAGCGGGAGTTGACGATACATTTAAAATAGAAAGATCTGATGCTCTTTTGAAAGATTTTGAAGAGGTAACAGGATATCTCAGGGTGGGCGGATTCGGCATTTCATTCATTACTTTATTAGGAGCTTCGATTGCCCTCATGAACATCATGATGGTGTCGGTAACCGAAAGAACCCGTGAAATAGGCATCAGGAAAGCTTTGGGGGCCTCCCCGAGTAAAATCCGTTTCCAGTTTCTGATAGAAGCCATCGTGATCTGTATCCTGGGCGGGCTGGCAGGTATCATTATCGGTATCAGTGTAGGAAATATGGTGGCTGTATTTATGAGTGATAACAGTTCGTTTATCGTTCCATGGGCCTGGATTACCCTCGGGCTGGTGGTTTGTGTTACTGTGGGCTTACTGTCAGGCTTTTACCCGGCGTATAAAGCTTCCAAGCTTGACCCTATCGAAGCATTGCGGTACGAATAAGCGATAAAGGCCTGAAAAAAACCGAATATTATTGAATAATTATTTGGAACAATACATTTCATCTTCTACTTTTGCACTCCCAACGAAGACGATATGCCCGGATGGCGGAATTGGTAGACGCGTTGGTCTCAAACACCAATGAGGTTATACTCGTGCCGGTTCGACTCCGGCTCCGGGTACGAAACGGAACTCCAGCAATGAAGTTCCGTTTTTTTATGCCCTGTTTTTTGTCAGACAGGATTTCAGGATGAGCAGGATGAGGGGTAACGGTGGATCAAAACCAAAACTTGTGTAGTGAGTTGTATTTTTTAAGTTTGCAAGAAAAACTACATTTGGAGAGTTTCTTACCCTTAGTGGCCTATCTGTTGCCAGACTACCTTTTATCATATTTTGAATTAAGCCCAGTCGGGTGTCATTCGGAAGTACTTCACCTTTATTTGCTGGAGAAGAATTATTCTCCAGAACAGATTTCAGAGAAAGGTCAATTGTCTAATGGTTTTCTTCCTGAGATTAGCATACAAGATTTCCCTATCCGTGAGCATCGTGTTTTTCTTCATGTCCGTCGCCGCGGTTGGCTGAATACACAGACAGACAAAGTAGAACTGCGAGATTGGAAAGAGATATCACAGGGTACGTGAATGACGACAGACTTCGCGGCTTTTTTAAAAGAAATTGAAGGATTTATACCCCCAAAGTACCAGTAGTTTGTTCAGGCTTTACAACGTTGATGGCCATCGGCTGCGACGTCAGTACCGTAATCATTTAAGCGATTTAAAAAGCTGGCCCTAGCGATCACATGTAAAGACTGGCTTTTATACCCTGAAAACTCAGGTACTCATTTATCTATTGACGAAACGAGTTTTTCTCATGGGGAGATTTATACAATTCTGACCGACAAGGCTGCAAGAAAGGTAGTATTGTGGCTATTACTGCAGGAACAAAAGCCGAAGCAGTTGTTCGAATTCTGAGGCAACTCCCTGAAAGAAAACGTGAAAAGGTGATGGAAGTTACCTTAGACATGGCAGGTAATACGGAACTGATTGTGAAGCGATGTTTGCCAATATCGTCAGGTTCACCGATTGGGCGTCCCCGAGCGGTTCCATGTCCAAACGCTGGGAAGCCGTTAAAAATCATTATAAGACCATTATCAATTATTTGATACAGATCTGCCAATGCTTCCGCGGAGTCTTTCAACCGTGCGACGGACCGGCCAAGGTAAAGGCGTTCAGGTTACAGTTCAGAGGCGTAAAAAATGTAGAACTCTTCCAATACAGACTAGCTCAATTATATGCATAATCTAAGTCGATCCCCAATTATGTGCTTGATCCATCTTCTATGATTATCACATCAATGACGGCATCGGCGTTTCTAAGTAATTGCCTGCCTTCCGCACACAGGTATTTCAGATGAGTCCTTTTTCCTATTTTTGTCATATCATTCTGTAATCCTGTTTAATACCAACAATTAATTTTTTCATTACAGTTTTTTTAACAGATAGCTCAGGTTGACAAAAATGTTGTTTTCATTTAATCTGTCAGTGGCTGTAGTGGGTAGTCTGGAAATGTACACGTATCCAAAGTCTGACTTGAGCCGGTCTGAAATCTGATACTCCAAACTCAGACCTACCCTGTTATGATCATAAAAATGAAGGAGAGATACTCCCGTCGCGTTCACCAGTATTTCATCATAGAGACTAAGTTTAAAACGCTCCTGAAACTCGAAACGAATACCGAGGCGGTTTCTAAACCTGGTAATATCAGCCTGGCTGTTGTTAAAAATACGATATTCCACGGCACTTCTCCCTGTTAAATAAAACTTTTCAAAAAACCGCTGCTGGATATCTGCAGCTGCCGAAAACCGGATCTCTGTTACAGGTCTTGCGGTTTCGTCTTCGGGCCTTTGAATGATCCTGTAATGGGAAAACAAGGCAAATGGTGAAACTGAAAACCTTATTTCCTTATTGTACTGGTAATGTGTCCAGTTTCTGAAGGTAAACATCAGGTTCTTATTAAGCATATCATTATTGCCAAAGCCGTTTTGCCGACGGTATTGCAACTCTGAATCGGTTTTTATTTTTTTATTTAAGGAAATACTTAATGTACCACGCAACCAGGCATTGTGATGTTGTGCCCTCAATGTCTGTGTAATAAAAAGCCACGCTGTCAGAATATACAGCGACTTTAAGTTTACTGTAAGTCCCATATTAATGAGGAAGCTTTTCTCTCAGAAATCCGTAAGTCCAGGTTCCGGCTATGGCACTCAGAAGCGTAACAATGGTGATGGTTGAACCTGTCCCGATTTGTGCAAACAGAGGGCCCGGGCATGCTCCTGTAAGGGCCCAGCCAAAACCGAATAACAAACCGCCATATATTTGTCCTTTGTTAAATTGCTTGGGGTGTAATTCTATTCTTTCACCGTAAATGGTTTTAATCTTGAATCGTTTAATCAGCCAGACTGAAATCATTCCGGTCAACACAGCACTTCCGATAATTCCGTACATATGAAAAGACTGCAAACGAAACATTTCCTGGATTCGAAACCAACTCACAATCTCCGCCTTTACGAATACGATGCCGAATAAAATTCCGACTGCCAGGTATTTTAAATTATGATGCCATTTGTGTTCCAAACGGCTTTCATTTACACACATGGCATCCAGCGACCTTACTTCAAAATCTGTTTTTGTACCTGTATATTGCTGCATTCGCTTAGAGAGAAAAAATAAAAGGTAAAATAAGGTTTGCCATGATAAAACCACCTGCCATAAAGCAGGCCGTCGCAACCAGGGAGGGCCATTGCAGGTTGGAGAGCCCCATGATGGCATGACCACTGGTACAGCCTCCTGCATAACGTGCTCCGAAACCCACTAAAAAACCTCCGGCTATGATCATTAAAAATCCTTTCATGGTCATTAAAGACTGCCAGTTGATGATATCGTCCGGGATCAGGTTGCTGTAATGGGTAATTCCATAACCGGCAAGTTCAGAAGCTAACACAGGATGGATTTCAACCGGATTTGGGTTGCCTAAAAGATTCGCAGCGATTGCTCCTCCCAGGAAAATGCCGGATACGAAGACCAGGTTCCAGACTTCTTTTTTCCAATCGTATTTAAAAAAAGGGATGTTGGCAGGTAGACAAGAAGCACAAATATGCCTCAGGGATGAACTGATACCAAATGACTTATTTCCTAAAATCAGTAGTGCCGGAACCGTCAGTCCGATCATTGGGCCCGCTATGTACCAGGGCCAGGATTGTCTTATCAACTCAATCATTTTTATTGTTTTCCGTGTTTTTTAACAGCGTTCGTGGTGGTATTAATATTCTGTAAAAGTTCAGTAACAGAAAGCCCCCGATTCTCACTGTTCGGTTTGTCCTCAGGCACAGCTACACATTTTGCAGCCATGCCTGAAATGAAGATTATTTTATATATTCATCAGGTCTTTGTCAGCCACTTTGGACAGGTGCTTCCTATCGGATTTCTTCATAGGTAGTATCTTCTGCTTTCTTATTGCTTTTTAAAACAGGTACTCCGCAGCCTGAAGCACCACAACAACCTATATTCAGGAGCGGCAATAAAGAAAATAACCCACCTGATGTCACAAAGAGCCATTCCCGGGAATGAATACCCTGAACCACAATGAAGATACCCATTGCTAAACGCAGAGCACGCACAAAAGTCCAGCTTCTGAGATAGTTCTTCATGGCTTCTTTTTTTTAAGGGTGCTGATGCCGAATGGCAAATACAAAGGGCAGAAACTCATAAACGAGGTAAAGATAAAGACCCCTGCTAAAATACCCAAAACGGTTGCCGTTGTGCCTGAAATGATGTTGGCATAATACAAAACGCCTATAACAACCGCCACTAATATGCGGATGGCCTTGTCTGTTGTTCCCATGTTCTTTTTCATACTTCCTGTTTTGTTAATAAGGTTATTAAATACTTCCTGAACGGTTTTCGCGGGCTTACAAAGTTTTGATTATTCTTCGTTTTGTTCCCCTGCTATCTGGCTGACATTGTGCCAGGTACCACCGTTGATTACATTTTGAAAACCGTTCTTCTCCAGAATGCTCCTGGCCTGGCTGCTCCGGCCGCCACTCATGCAAAAAACAACGATATTTTTCCTGTCCCTGAATCTGGACAGCTGGCTTTGAAGCTTATCCAGCGGAATGTTTACCGCTCCCTTTACACTCCCTGCCGAAAATTCCTGCGGGGTTCTGACATCCACCAAAAAAGCCCCGTTTCTGATGGCTTCAGACAATTGACTGTTGTCTGTTTTACCGAATAATGCTGAAAATATTCCCATAATAGTGTTTTGTTTATGCATTGATACAAGTAGCCTCCTTACAGGCAATAGTTTCTCCTTTCCCGGCCAGCCACTCTTTCATGCCCCCTGAAAAATTCTTAACATTCTTAAAACCGTTTTTTGCCAGAAGTGAGCAGGCAACTGCCGACCGGTCACCTGCCTGGCAATGGACGACGACCTGTTTATCTTTGCTGATTTTATCCAGGTTGTCGCCGAGGGTCCCCACAAAAAGGTTGATGGCTCCGTCTATGTGCCCTGCTTCGTATTCTGTGATCCCACGCACATCTACTACCTGGGCATCATCGTTATTTATATATGTTTTAAACTCTTCAAGCGAAATGACGTCTGCGGTCTGAAGCTCAATGCCTGATTCATAAACATCAGGGATATAGCCGTACATATTGTCAAGTCCGATACGCATCAGTTTGCGGGTCAGGTCTTCCATTTGGCTTCCGTCGGCTACAAGGATAAACTGCTCCTGGTAATTCAGCAACCAGCCGCACCAGGTAGCAAAAGAATTGTTGCCCTGGATGTTGAGACTTCCGGGAATAAACCCTTTGGCAAAATCTGTTTTTTTGCGGGTATCAATTACTTTAATGCCTTTTTCGTAAGCAGAAATAAACTGTTCTTTATTAAGCTCAGGATGCACAGGCACTTCTGTCAAAAGCGGACGATTCACCTTATTGAGGAGTTTCATCATGGCAAAGTACTTCGGCGGCTCGGGCTGATCTGCCAGCAAGTAATCGGTAAACGATTGTTCGTCTTCACCATAACGGAAAGCCCAGTTACGTATTTTTTCATAGCCTACTGTAGAACTGTGGACCGCTCCGAGGGCTTTCCCACAGGCAGAACCAGCTCCATGGGCTGACCATACCTGGACATATTCAGGTAATGCCGCAAATTTTTTCAAAGACCTGAACATTTGCCTGGCACCAATTTCTTTTGTTCCGATCAGTCCTGCAGCTTTTTCAAGCAAGTCAGGACGTCCAATGTCGCCGACAAATACAAAGTCGCCCGTGAAAACCATTACCGGTTTTTCTGTTGCCGGGTGATCTGTCAGCAGAAAACTGATGCTTTCCGGCGTATGTCCCGGAGTGTGCATTACTGCCAGGGACAGGTTGCCTACTTTGATAACATCCCCATCTTTCAGCCCGATGTGATCAAACTGGTACTGCCAGTCACTCCCCCCTTCGTCGGATAGATAAACTGATGCACCGGTTACCGCAGCCAGTTCTCTTGATCCGCAAAGAAAGTCTGCATGAATATGCGTTTCGGTAATATGCGTAATGAGAAGGTTGTTTTGCCTGGCTATATCAAGATACACATCAATATCCCTTTGGGCATCTATTACTATTGCCTCGCCCGTGGCCTGACAGCCCACTACATAACTGCCTTGTGCCAGACTTTTATCATAAACGTGTTGAAAAAACATAGGTATCTATTTTTAATCGTTAATACTCTTTTAATACTGCAAATCTCCTTTAAGATTTTTTCCTGTACAGCTACTTTAGTTACATTAGCTGATATCCGGGCTCAATAATATCTCAGTTTTCATAGAATTGGTCACCAGGCATCCGGCTTTTGCTTTTTCAACAATGCGTTGAGCTTTGTCGCTATCTTTTTCCGCGTTGATTAACTTTACAACAGGGAACATTTCCGCCTGGGTAAAAAGGTATTTCCCCTCCACCATCTCCAGTTTTGCAACGGTCCTGCAGCTCAGACTTTCTATTTCAACTTTAAAATTGTAAGCTATCGCCAGAAATGTGGCCATATAACAGCTGTTGATAGCAGCAACAAATAAATGTTCAGGCGACCAGATATTAGGAACTCCCTGAGGAAACTCGGGGGGCGTGGCACAGGTTATGGTCTTTTCCAAAACAGGAGATGATAATTCCCCGATCCTTCCTTCTTTCCACTGAATGTTAACTTCGTAAAAATGTGTCTGTGACATATCTGTTTTTATATTTATTGAATAAGCGTTTCCTTAACGATGATATATATACCCATTACGAGCACAAACCAGCCGAAGGCGGGCCGGAGCTTATCACCGTTTATTTTTCTGGAAAGTACGATACCCAGAAGAATGCCTGTAACAGCGAATCCGGATACTCTTGAGAGAAATAACCAGTCAATGGCGGTTTCGCCGTTTTCTCCAAAAAAGCCGATTAATGATTTGGCAGCAATGATGACCAGAGACGTTCCTACGGCTTCTTTCATCGGTAACTTGCTCAAGAGCACCAATGCCGGAATAATCAAAAAACCTCCTCCAGCCCCTACCAGGCCTGTCAGCACCCCTACAAAAGCCCCTTCCACAAGAATAAGCGGGTAGTTAAACCGCTGCTTCACAGGTTTTTCGTCAGTAGTGGCTTTGTCCTTCTTAATCATACTGTAAGAAGCAGTAATCATCAGTACCGCAAAAAGAAGCATCAGCAAATTACTTTTGGTAACGATAAACCCGCCGGTACGGAATATTTCGTTAGGTATGGCTGGAACGACATAGGCTCTCGTCAGAAAGACTGCCGCAATGGAGGGAATGCCGAAAACAATTGCGGTTCTGATATTGACCAGTCCTTTTCTGAAATAGGAGACAGAACCGAAAACACTTGTTATCCCGACAATAAAAAGAGAATATGCAGTGGCCAGCACGGCATCTATGCTGAATAAATAAACTAAAACGGGAACGGTCAGGATACTGCCCCCACCGCCGATCAGCCCTAAAGCGATTCCTATAAAAATTGAAGCCAGATAACCTGCAATGTCCATTTGTTTTCTGATGTTGATACTGCAAAAGTGCATCAACTCAAAAAACCGTACAGCTACTTTGGTTACACAAGGGTAATTTTATTCCTGCCGAGTAAAACAAGACCGCTTTCTTCCAGTTGTTTTAATAACCTCGATACAACTACCCGGGCAGTTCCCAATTCGTTAGCCAGCTGTTCATGGGTGACCTGAATGGTTTTGGATTGTATGAGTTCGGACTTCTTTTTCATTAAGTTTAATAACCTTTCATCCACCTTTTTAAAGGCAATGGCATTTACAATATCGAGCAGCTCTTCAAAACGCTTATGGTATAAACGGAAAATATAGTCCAGCCATTGAGGATATTCTTTAATGAAGAGTGAAACCTTGTCTACCGGCAAAAAGAGGATTTCAGCATCTTCTTCTATTTCAGCTTTGACCTTGCTGGTTTCATTGTGTAAACCTCCCAAAAAAGACATGATGCAACTTTCGCCTGCTTTAATGTAATAGAGCAGAATTTCTCTCCCGTCCTCTTCAGTACGGATTACTTTCATAACTCCTTTCGTTACAATAGGAATAGAGCGGATATAAGCATTCTCATTCAGAATAACACTTCCAGCCTCATACTTTTTCTGCACACTGTATTTGTACAGTTTCTCTACCAATTCAGGTGAGGACTTAAATTCTTCGATTTCATCAAGATTATCCATTTTGTAAAATTATGATATTGCATGATTACAAGCATTACTTTCTTAAATAAAGATTAAGTTTAAGTTTTCATCAATAAAAGAAAACCCTCACCAAATGATGAGGGCTTCTGACCATACAATTTTATAAGGAGTTTCTAGTCAATTTTCACGATCCTGAGGGTTTTATTTTCCTGAGATGTTCTTAAGTTAAGCAAATAGCTACAAAGAGTCCGCACATCGGGGTAGAAGTGTTTTCAGACGAAACATTTTTTCGAAATCAACTCTGATAAGGGTACGAAACGGAACTCCAGCAATGAAGTTCCGTTTTTTTAATGCCCTGTTTTTCTTTTGCAGGATTTCAGGATGAACAGGATAAAACCGCACTTCGTTACCGGTAAACATGCTGCTTTTACCTCGCGTGGATTAACAACAGATTATCATCCACGGCATCATTTAAGTGACGGTCTCCTCGCCTGCCGGCTGGCTTAGTCGCAGGCATAAGCCCACTCCCTTATTACGGGGTTAGCCTGGTAGCTGAGCTTCATTTCATCTCTTATCATATTACCGGAAGCGTCATAAGCGTAGGTATCGGAATATTGGAAAACATCCTTTCTGTAATAGGTTTTTTTCATAATCCGGCTATTCAGGACTTCGTACTCGGTTCGGTCTGCTAATTCGTTTCTATTATTAAAATTCGAAACGGAATAATTTTCACCATTGTATCCGGTAGTCCTTTTGCTGATCAGATCACCATTAATCGAAGTCGAAAACAGCCCGGTTTCCTGGCCTTTATCGTTATACTCGTAATTAACGTATCCTGTTATTACGTTATTAACCTTAAGAGTAATTTTTGCAGGCAGATTTTTTGAATTATACTCAACAATTTGTTCTGAGGTTGTATTATTGGGAGCGGGTAAATTCTCAATTGCTCTGGTGACTTTACCACTGGCATTGTACTCAAATTTAGCAACACGCCCATTGGGGCCCTCATCCTGAATTACAAGTCCTTGCTCATTATATTGGATTCTGGTATACAATCCTCCCGCTACATGTACATAATACTCCACCTTCTTCAACTTACCATTGTTATGATACTCATACAAACGGTAGTCTTCTGTGGAATTTCCTGTACGGGTATCCGGCCATCTTATTAACTGCTTTATCAACTGACCTTTATCATCGTAAGAGTACTCTTCTTCCAATTCTTTAACCATATCTAATAACCTGGTCGCAGTTTTCTTTGTCCGGAGCCCTTTCGTGTTGTATTCGTACTTCTCCAGTCTTTCCAGACTCTTGAATTCTATCAGTTTTTTGGCAGCATTGTAAGTATACACCTCATTGGCTGCAACAGTACCATTATAAAGAGTTTCTTTGAATGACAGTTGCCTGCATCCGTTTTCATCCACAGGAGCAACGTCTTCAGATTTTGATTGGCAGGCGAACACTAAGTTGAGTAGTAATAAGACACTTATGATTTTTTTCATCTATGAAGTACTGTTTATAGTCAGACAATGACTTGAATTTTGATGGCTTTGCTTTAATTTCAGGGGCAATAATACCAAAACTTTTCCAATCGGGAGTTACCCAAAATGAATAAAAAAAGCAGATCGCATCGTACTGATGTATCGAATGGAGATCATATGAAGGGCTTTTTTGATCATAAACTCCTGACGTTCTGGGTTTGAGAACCAACCTGAACAGCTATTTATACACGAAATACTATTCTCTGCAAAGGGTGCCGTTTTTTTATGCCCTGTTTTTCTTTTGACAGGATTTCAGGATGAACAGGATGGGCCTGAGATAGTCTCCAAACCCAATTTCGGGGAATCATACTCGCCAACACACAAATCATACTTGCCAACAGACGAATCATACTTGCCAACAGACGAATCATACTTGCCAACACGCAAATCATACTTGCCAACGCACAAATCATACTTGCCAACAGACAAATCGTACTTGCCAACAGGCAAATCATACTTGCCAACACACAAATCATACTTGCCAACAGACGAATCATACTTGCAACGACACGAATCATACTTGCCAACGGACAAATCATACTTGCCAACAAGCAAATCATACTTGCCAACACACAAATCATACTTGCAACGACACAAATCATACTTGCAGCCAGACAAATCATACTTGCAACGAGGCAAATCATACTTGCAACGAGGCAAATCATACTTGCAACGAGACAAATCATACTTGCAACGAGGCAAATCATAGTTGCAGCGACACAAATCATACTTGCAACCACACAAATCATACTTGCAACGAGGTAAATCATAGTTGCAGCGAGGCAAATCAGGAATGTTTCAGACAGGATTTCAGGATGAACAGGATAAGTTGATGGCGGTCGGGAGACCGCGTGACGCCTTCCGGTACGTCGGAGACGTTGGAAAGCTTTGCATTATTATACCTTTACCTACGTTTGTACGAGGCCGAGCTTTATTGCCTTACCGATAAGCGTGGCTGTGTTCTTCACCTCAAATTTTTCCAGCAGGCTTTTGCGGTGCGTGTTTACCGTGGGGATGCTGATAAAGAGTTTTTCCGATACTTCAGCATTGGTTAAGCCTTCGGCGATCAATTGCAGCACTTCTTTCTCTCTGCGGGTAATAAGTGGCTGCTGTTCCTGAGGTTCTTTTAATGACTGAGCAGCTTCTGCACTGAAGTAGGTCTTGCCTTTCTGTACCAGGGTTATAGCTTCCATTAATTCCTTTTTGGTGGCATTTTTCAACAGGTATCCGGAGGCCCCGTTGTTTACCATATTCTGGATAATGGCCTGCTGGTTAAATGTGCTGAGTCCCAATACCAAAACCTCCGGATACAACCGCTTTACTTCTTTGCACAACTCTGTGCCGCTTTTATCCGGCAGGTTAACGTCCATCAGTATGACATCCGGCTGCTGAAGTTTCAGAAAACCCAGGCAGGATGAGGCGTTGGTGGCATGACCAAGCCATTCGATATCTGTTTCATTTTGTAATAATGAACGGATACCTTCAATGATCATATAATGATCGTCCACTATGAAAATGCCTGTTTTCATTAAATATTCATTTCTATCATGACTGAAGAGCCCTTGCCTGGGCCGGATTGCAGATCCAGCTTACCTTTCAGAAACTCTACCCGGTTCCGGATGTTGTGCCAGCCCATACCGCCGGAGTTTTTTAACGTGTTTTCATCAAAACCTGTTCCATCGTCTTCCACTGTAACGGCCAGTATTGATTCAGACTGATGCAGTTGTACCAGTACATTTTTAGCCTGTGCATGTTTCACGGCATTATTTACCAGCTCCTGGACAATGCGATAAACAGTGACGCTGATGGTCTGGTCAACAGGCATGTCTTTCATGCCTACAGACTGATAGCTTGCATGTATGGCACCACTGCGATCAATTTCATGGCAAAATTCCTTCAAAGCAGTATCCAGTCCGTATTTCACCAACATTTCCGGCATCATGTTATGAGCCACACGACGCATTTCTCTGATGGAACTGTCCAGCATATCAATGCTGCGTTCAAAGGCCTGAGCGTTATCAGGCGTCATGATTAAGTTCTCTTTCATATTGTTCAGGGAAAATTTTATGCCGCTGAGCATACCACCGAGACCATCGTGGAGATCTTTGGCAAGCCTTGTACGTTCCTTTTCCTCACCTTTCAGAACGGCTTCGGTGGCGGTGAGTTTTTTTTCAGTTTCCAGTTCATCAATCTTGGCCTGCTGCAGCTTCTGGCGATGACGGTAGTTCCTGTAGGTAAGTAAAGAAATCACAACCAGAGAAAATACACCTGCCCCCAGGAAATAAATAAAGTTACTTTTCTGCTTCAATTCTGTCTGCTGCAGCTTTATCTGGCTTTCTTTTTTCTCGGTTTCATATTTGGCTTCTAAATCTTCTATATAAAAATTCAGCTCTTTTATATTGGCAACACTTTGCAGCGAGTCATATTTGTAGGCATAGTCCTCCGCTTGCTTTATCTTGTTTTGTATAAAATATAATTTTGAATACGTCTGGTACAGATTTCCCAATGCATCGGTATTTTCTACTTTTGCCAGGGCAATACCACCGTCTAATTCCGCTTTCGCGAGCGTATATTCGTTTCTCAGTATATAGCGTAATGCGTTTACATTCCGAATTTCGGCGAGGGTTGCTTTGTCAGGTAAATCCACCGCTGCTTTATTCAGCATCACTGCATATTTTTCAACGGCGGCCGGGTCATTGACAGAAAAATAATTCTGACAGAGGTTAATCAGTGCATAACAGGTGAGGACAAGGTCTTCTTCTTTTTGGGCAAGGGCCAGTTGTTGCAGATATATGCTAATGGCCGTATCCGTTTTGTGCTGATCTGAATAGGAAGCGGCCATATTATTGAGCCCCATCATGACAGCAAATGAATTGTCGAACTGCTTCCCGAATTCAATGGCTCTTTTGGAGTAATATATGGCTTTATCGTACTGTTTCAGGTTGTAGTAAGTGTTAGACGCCGTAAGATTGCGGACAGGAAAACTCGTACTGTCTTTTGTTTTTTCCGACAGTGCCAGGCATTTTAAAGAATAGTCTATCGCGGATTTATTGTTTCCGAAATGATTGTAAACAGCTGCCAGATTGTTATAGGTTTTGGCGAGTAACTTCTCATCACCGGATTTTTCGGCAATAGCCAGGTTCTTTAATGCATAGTCTATCGAACTTTTGTAATCGTTGTTATAATAATAGTATTGCATAAAGGCTGTATTGATATACTGATCACAACCGGTTATGCCTTTTTCTTCCGCCAGTTTTTTAGCCTTATTCATGTAGAGAAAAGAGCTGTCGAAGTTTCCCGTAGAATAAATGCCACTCACTTTCAATAATAGTGCAATGCGGGTGGAATCATCCTTCGCCCCTGCTGCCAGGGTCAAAAGGCTGTCCCTTTTCTTTTCTACCTGTGCCTGGCAAAAGAAGGAAGTAAAGACTGAAAATAAAATCAATATCACTTTTCGCATACTGTAAATTATTTCTTTTCTGTTATCGCAAATTACGGCTGCCGGAAGGATATTTCCTATCGTCTTTTTTAATGATTTCTTGCCCGGTTTTTCAAAAATCATCTTTTTACATGATTGACTTGCATAGGTCCCCCCTGCTACATTTACAACATAGAATGAAATAGCGTTAGCCATTCGCTTTCAGTAATTAGCAGTTAGCTATCAACTATTGCCGTTGGAAGCGGCCGCCCGGCGAAACGTCGCCCGGCGAAGCGTCGCCCGGCATTTTTTAACAATTAAAATTTTATTCACATGAAAAAAGTAGTATCGCTGGTCTTATTCTTCTCTCTGACAGTTGCCGTGCATGCTCAAAGACCTTCCAAAGAACAAATGGAAGCGGATAAAAAGAAGTACGCCGAAGCCATGAAAGGGCTGAACGAACGGCTATCTAAAATGAGCCCGGAAGCCAGAAGACAATATGACAGTCTGATGAACAGTATGGGGGCAAATCAAAAAATAAACAATGCCAACAGCCAGCTCAACAGCAACGGTGCTACTGCAAAACCCGGGCTTGTATCCAACGGAATTGTCCCGGCCAAAAATACCAAAGCCATTTCCGCTATTGCATCCACACCTTCCACAGCTAACATGGGTACATTTATCGGCACAACCAGCAGCAGCACTTTCTCGGCCGTGTTACCCGCGGCAAAAAACAAAGCCAATGAAATCTACAAAGCTTTAAAACAGAAAGGAAATGATGCAGATGAAATGGGTAAGGCGGCTACCGTGCTATGGATGCAGGGACGTGTACAAATTGCCCTGGGTCTGATGGCACAGGTGTGTAAAGATGACGTCAATAATACCGATAACCTGAACAACTATGCAGCGATGCTCACCATGATGGGTGCTCCGGAGCTGGCCATTCCAATTTTAAAGAACCTGAGCACCCGGTTTAAAAAGAACAGTACCATCCTCAACAACCTCGGGCAGGCATGGTTTGCACTGGGAGATATGGATAAATCAAAAAAATATCTGGACAGTACTTTGATGGTAGCTGCCGGTCATGCACAAGCCAACGAAACCCTGTGCCTCATTGAAGAAAATAAAGGAAATAAAGCTGCTGCAACAAGCCATGCCAAAACGGCATTCAAACAAGGTGCAACGGCTGCAAGAAGAGATAAACTGGGACAATTGGGCTATAAAATCGGTTCCGGCGACTACAACGATTTCCCTCCGGCCAATAAAAGCGATGATCTGCTTAATCTCGGTAATTTTTCGCCGATGGAATTCCCAAAATCGTATGCCGCCATGAAAGTTTATGAAGAGCAGCGAAAACAATTCTTAGCTGAAGTAAACCAGGCCATGAAACCATTGCAAAAACTAACGGAGGAATCGAATAAGGAAATGATGAAGCGGCTGGAAGATCAGCAAAAACAGTTTATGAGTGCCAGGGACAAAGCATTGGCCAACCCCGGCTCTGTGAGTCCGGGCAGTGCTTTGCAAATAACAGGTGCACCCATGTTTTCGGAGAAAATGAATGCCAGGGAAAATATGATAATGCAAAACCTCCAACGGAAAAAAAATGAGGTACTGCAAAAAATGACTGCTTTTATGAAAGGTGATGGTGCTGCCTACAGAAAAGAATATGACGCTGCCATGAAGAAGATCAACGAACGATGGAAAAATGTGGGGCAGGGCGGAACAGAAAACAACGATGTGCTTTGCAGTGAGTCGGTAAAGGCGGTAGATACCTACCTGGCTGCCTATAACGCAAAATACGAGGATTTATATCACGAATATTTAACGGCACAAAAGCAGTATCTGAATGAAATGGCGTATTCCTCGCTTTACACCACCTATCCTGAATTGCTCCCGGGGATCGTAGCCGGTTTGAAAAAACAATGGCTGAGCGACCTGTCTTTTAAAGCCGAAGTACTGGGAGTAAATTATGGGTGCACGGGCAACGGAAAAATAAAAACAGGGAGACTGACGGCATTTAAAGACCCTAACTGTAACATCAACAGTGATTTCGGTGCACAATTGGGCATTGTAAATGCAGGCTTCAATATACATTTAGATTGCAGCGGATTGAAAACAACTGTCAACGCCGCGGCGTTGAGCTTAACCTTAAACCAGGACCTGGATCATGCAGGCTTTGGCGATTCATTCAGAAATTGTACGGTGAGCATCGGCCCGAAAGCAAGCGTCGGCGGTAAAGTCGGCCCGTTGGAAGCCAATGTGAGTGCCGGCGTGGGAGCAGATATTGAAATAGACAGGAACGGGATATCCGATGTCGTGATAAAAGGTGGTGTGGAAGCCGGTGCAGGTATAGGCCCGGCCAGCGGAAGTGCCGGCGTGGAAGGAAGCATCAGCCTTAACAGCGGTGCAGGTTCGGTACAGGGCACCGGTATATTTAGAAAATAAAATCATCATCCATTTTTTGAAGTAACCATTAATAAAATGAAGACATGTATTGCAGGTTTAGCTATGCTGTTGTGCTTTCAAAACTTAACGGCACAAACCAAAGGAAAAATAACGGCACCACAGGTGCCCTGTAACGGAACGGCTGACGCAGTGGACGGAATTTATACCGACCATACCAATCCGAAATACGGAGTAAACAATTTAAAAGGTACTGCCGAAGAACAAGGTGCCATGATGAAAAGGCTCATTGCCATTGAAAAACTGGAGGAAGCAAGCCGTAAAGATTTTAAACTCACCGGGTGTGCTGCCAGGGTAAGTTTTTCAAGACGAGGAAATAGTAACTATGGTAAATATGTTTACGCCAATTACGATTACCAACTGGGGGTGTACGCTTACGTCTGCCATGTGACCGAGCATGTGCCTAAAATCGTGGATGAATACAGAACGGTGGTTCGGGTAGATGTCAACCCCTACATTTTCAGGGGAACAAAAGCGGGCGGCACAGGCGAATTCAGCATTAACGGACAGATCCGTTATGAAATACCGTTAGAAGCCAAAGAAGGGCCCGGTTTTGAAAATGACAGGAAAAACAGTCCCAGTAAAGTATCGCAATACATCTCAGAATCGGATATGCTCGCCAACCGTTCCAATGACTATAAAAACAAACATGCAGATTTCTTAAAGATCATCAATGGGGACGGCTATGTGGAAAACTGGATGAACGGAAGTAAATATGACAAGCGTGGCCCCGGTTCCTATACATGGGTTGACAGGCGTTACCTCATCACCAAACCGGGTGTGCCATTATTGGTTCCCGTCAGCAGGAAACAATACCTGGAAGACATGCTGGAATATCTTGAAATAGAAAAAGCCAATTTCCTGTATAGCCATGCCAAAATGGTGAAGGACTATGCGAACGGGACTACTGACTCTGCTAAAAAGAAAATGGCTTTGCTGGAGCAGGATAAGGATGCTTATCCAAAAATCTATGAAGCCAAAAAAGCAAAACTGAAAGATATACTGGCTACCCAAAAGCCGGAATGGCTGCAGAAGCCGGCAGTGGTGGATAATAATAACCGGACCTACGATGCCAATAAACGACTGGAAAGCCTGGGGAAATTTTATGAGGCTGAAGACGAATACCTGTCTGCCTTGTATGTTCTAAACCCTGCTTATTTTACTGCACCAACCGGCCAGACCACCAAACCCGTCTTTATGGAGATACAATTCCGCTATGAAACAGGTAAGGACAATGGGTTTTCTGAAAGGCTCTTCAACAATTTCCTGAAAAATTTTGACATGGATGGGCTGAAGAAAATGATCCAGTAATTTTTTGAAACAAATAACTGATGGTTTATGAAATATATCTTATCAATCGTTTTTATCAGTTTGCAGATCCATAACAGTGTATCCGCACAAACAGGTAATCCAAAAACAAAAGCAGAAGTAGAAGCAAGACAAAAACAATTGCAGCAGGAGTTAGATAAACTGACCCCTGAACAAAAAAAGATGATGGAGCAAATGGGCATGACGCCTAAAGTTCCGTCAATGTCAGCAGGAACAACAGATGCAGATGTGAAATCGGCTGTGAGCGGTGGCCTGGGTGTCCCCTCAAAAAATGCAGGCTTGATTGCGGCTATTCCAAAAATAACCATTACCGATGCCAATCTTGCCGCTTACTTAACGGACGTAAACAAATACATTGCAGGGCACTTAAGTAATGAAGGAAAAACCGCCGGTGAGTATCTTTATAAAGGATTAAAATCTGCAGGCTTTGATCATCTTTCTATAGCCAACAATGCTACCGGGCTTTGGATAAACGGCGAACCGGAACCTGCTGTCTACATATCAGGCAGGGCCGCAGCCGACGATGCAAAGAATACAGATAACCTCAGCAACCTTGCGGCCATGCTGAGCATGGCCGGTGCACCCCATATGGCCATTCCCCTGCTTGACTTCCTCAGTAAAAAATTTCCGGGCAACACCACCATTCTCAACAATCTTGGCCAGGCGTGGTTTTACCTGGGAGAAACCGGCAAAGCCGATACCTACCTCCAGCAAACCATCAAAGCATTTGCCTGGCACCCGCAGGCCAACCAAACCCAATGCCTGATACAGCAAAGCAAGGGCAATACGCCCAAAGCAATAGAACACATGAAAAATTCACTGGCGTATAGTTTTTCCTTAAACAAAATAAATACGCTGCGAAAGCTGGGGTATTCAGTTACCGGAAAAGATATGAGAAAACCTTTTCATCCCGACCCCAATCCATTGGGTCTGCGTGAATTTATTCGCCCTGATTATCCGAAAAATTATGAAGAAGAGGTTCAGCTGAAATACGTCTGGGATAATTTTCAGAAAGAGATTTTGACCAAAACGGAGCAATTAAACCGGCAACTGCAGCCTCTCATGAATGGTAAAATGCAACAGGCACAGCAAACCTATAATACCATTTCAAAAAACGGGGTGGCAGGGCTCTCCGCAAATAATGCTGCTCAGGGAAAGTTGTATGAGAAAACAGCCCAACGCTACCTTGACGATATGAAAAAGGACGGAGGCCAGGCTTACCTGCTGAAAATTGCAAAGAAAAAAACAGATGACCTGATTAAAAAGTACCAGGCAGAAAAAGAAAATGCACGTAAGAACATTGAAAAACAATTAAGCATCAGAGCTGGTGAAGAATCTGAATTAGGAAAAAAAGGAGAAGACCTGGGAGCGGACATTTGCAACGTGAACAGGGCCTATGCCTTGTGGTTGTATAAAAATTATAACGAAGCTCTGCAGCAGGCCTATACAGATTATCTGCATCTGTTACGTTTGAAATTAGAAGAAGAGTTGTACTGGAAACAACTGAGTCAGGATGACAATGAATTTGCAGCAACACAGATCAACGCAAAAAAAGAATGGCTGGCGGCATTGAGCAACAGCAGGTTTCTTGAAAGTGCCTATATTACCCCCAACAATATTTGCAGGGCACCGGCTCCGGATAAAGGAAAGAAAACAAAGCTCGCCGATTTTGAAGACATGAATTGCAAATACCATACTTCTTTAAATTTTGGTGGCGGCAACAGCATTGAAACACATTGCAGTAAAATGACCGTGAAATTTAACGGGGGACCGTTGAGCGGAAACCTTAATTATAGATCTGATAACTCAGGCAGAGACCGGTTGGTAAACGGAAACCTGGAAGCAGTGATGGAAAGAAGCGTGGGTGCGGGGCCCGTGCAGGCAGGTGCCAAAGCCGGCATGGGCGTGGAGTTTACCAGCAGCGGTATTGAAGATGTTTATGTTAATGCCGAAGCATCTGCCATGAATGTAGCTGCTTCAGGGAAGATGAGCCTCATCAGCGGCAGCATGAGCGGCGGTATCAGCGGATTTGGAAAATAAAACAATATAGCCATGAAAAACACCCCTATTAAAAAGCACACCATTCATAGCCTTGCCATCCTGTTTTTGTTTTGCGTGATGACAGTCTGTGCACAGGTGCCCGACGATTCACCGCAGGCGAGGGAAGCGGCGATGACAAGGTTGAAAAAAGTTACGATCTATGCACCATGTAATGATGCATCCGTCATGACGAGGCCATTTGGTACTACCTGTAACAGCCGTGAATTTGCAGCACCGCCTGTTTTATCCGCACCAAAAATTCAATGGGAAATTAATCCCGGCTGGTGGAGTGTCTGGACGCCTTTCGTGACAGAAAAATATGTACTTACCGGAAGTTGCAATAATGACACGAATGCAGGACTCTCCATCATCGATAAAAAAACAGGCAAAATCGTCTGGAATATCAGCAACATCTGCCAGACAGGAAACAGGCGTGGTTCTATGGGAACCATACAGTTTTTTGAATTGCCTGCTGAAGAGGTTCTCATGGTTTATCCGCGGGAAGATGGCGGGCCAATTGATTATTACGTCATCAGTTTGAAAACGGGCAGAATAACCAGGTCATTAAAAATGATAAAGCCTCTTGCACCCATCAGAAGCTATGGCAATGTTTTTACTGCAGTTACACAGTCAGCTAAAAACGGTTACAGTGTTTTAAGTGGTTTAAACAGCGATCTTAATCAAGTGCTCTGGGAAAATACGGCTTTCAGACTGGCTATGCCGGACAAGTTAGATCCTCATTACAAGCCAACTTTCAGTGCGGGGGCCAGCGAAGACGGAATTTTGTTTTTATCTGCCAGAAGTAAAGAACAAACCGACCCTCCTACCCGGCACCTGCATGCCATTGATTTAGCAAGCGGTAAAACACTCTGGCGGCATACTGATCAGCCGGCAACAGAAAGGAGCGGAACAAAAGAGTACAAATCGGATGACGGTATTCCTATGATCACAGACCACAAAGTGATCATCAAAGTGCAGGGGCTCGATGGCCCCACAGGCCCGGGCAGTCGTCCTTACGGAGAAGGTTTAAGGGCATTCGATAAAAATACAGGCAAAATATTGTGGACTGCAAAGCTGCCATCAAAACAATATTTTATCAACAGGGCAGGTGCCGGAACCGTTGTCGTAGCTGAGGTCCAGGCCGGAAAAGAAAAAGAAATCCACGGGTATAGTACAAAAGACGGGAAGCTTGTATGGAGAAGAAAAATTCCGGTCAATGCAGGTTTATTATGTTCCTCAGGGGGTGCGTTTTATGTTGGCGAAAGGATTGTGGATGAAAACAACCAATGGAAAGACACAAAGTTACAAGGCTTTGACGGCGAAACAGGAACGCTGTTGTGGACAACGGGTCTTCCGGAAAGACTTTTTCAATATGCTGCCAATACGCCCTGGAACATTGAATCTCCGGCCGGAGGCCTGCCTGTATGGACCATTGACCGTGATGGTTCCATTTATGGGGTCACTTTAAAAGGTGCCTACAAATTGAAATAAGTCATTTAGCCGCAACCTGAAAATCGTACTTTCTATTGATATGTCAGGAGATTTCCATCCACTAAGTTTATCCGACAAAATGAAAACACCATGAAAAAAGTATTTTTATCAATCATTCTTATGGGTGCTTTGATAGGCTTCTCCAATGCACATACTGTAAAAAAAGCAGTTAACCAGTCCGCAACCCTGCAAAAACAGACCTTCGGGGTTGTTTCATTTACAGCACCCAAAGGCTGGCAACAACAGCAAAACGACGGTGGTGTTCAGTTATCGGTTAACGATAAAAAAAGCGGCGGGTATGCCATTGCTGTTATCACAAAAGCTATGGCTTCTGCAGCATCTGTCAATGAAAACTTCCATAATGACTGGAATAGACTGGTAAAAGTCAACGTACAGGTAAATGGTGAACCGGTGATAGAACCACCCGTAAAAGAAAACAACTGGGATGTGGTCTCCGGCACTGCCAACTATACGGAAGGGGGCAGTCAAGGTGTCACGACCCTCCTTACCGCCACCGGCGGCGGACAAACAGTGAGTGTACTGGTGATGACCAATACAAAGCAATATCAAAACGAGTTGATGGCATTTCTTAATTCACTGGAATTGGTAAAGGCTTCGGAAAATGAGGCAGTTAATACAACAAAGCCTAAAGGCAGTCCTGGCAAAGGCACAGTAGTGGGTTTGTGGAGCGATAATCATCTGGAAACAAGTGGCTATTCCAACGGGTTTCCGCAATATACTGCCGGCTATTTCAGACGTGAATATTTGTTTAAAGACGACGGGACCTACGTTTTCCGCTTAAAAAACTGGTCGGTATATCTGAAAGAAATACTGTTTGCTTATGAAAGCGGCACTTATGTAGTTCAGGGTAATCAACTTACCATTATTCCCAAACAAGGCAGAGGCGAATGGTGGAGCAAAAAAGATAATAACACCAAACTTTGGGGCAACAGGTTAAAAGCATCCGATTATAAGTTAGAAAAAACGGGTTATACTTTTGAAATAAAATATTACTCCGGAAGTAATGATTATGCTCTGATTCTTAACCCGAAAAAAAATACCGAAAGAGACGGTACTTATAGTAATCAAAATGGTTTTTCATACATATGGAGATCAACGGGAGAATCAGTTATCGATAACGCACCCGGGTTTTGAACACAAGTATTTGACAGGATTTCAGGATTGACAGGATGGGTTGGGGGCTGTCGATAGTAAGTATGTGGAGCGAGCGACCGGTAAGATTGAAGCAGCGACCAACATAGTTGAGTGAGAGACCGGAATAATTGAGCGAGCGACCAACATTCCTGAACAACCGGGGTCAAATGGATGAATGGTGTAATCACTTCCGAAGATTCTATCCTGGTTTTTTTGAGAGGATTTCAGGATGGACCGGATTAAATTACCTTGGTTTCCGGCTGATGGGAAGGAGGCCCGGCTCAAATGCTTTACAAACATCAAAATAAAAAGTCTTGCAGCCCCTTCGCACAGACATTCCAGGTTCATTTCTGCTAACACTCTCTGTTTCAGTCAAACGATACTGCATTAAAGCCATTTCTCTACAAGTTTTTCGTTATTTTATTCTTTCAAGACAACCTCAAAGAGGTATCAGGCATCTGAGAATAGTTTTAAATTCATTTTCCAGTTAAATAGAAAAACATTGCTTCTTTTTAACCTGACTGCATTCAAACTTAAAAAGAGAATAAAGTTAAATGCGAAAGATAGATCCGAGTCACCTCTAAACGATAGCAAATAAATCTATGAAGCCTTCTTTTCAATATAAAAAATATGACTTCCTCGATAACACAGAACTATTTTCATCAGAAAATGAAACCTCCTATTTTCCCTTTCATTTTCACGACTCGTATTGTATCTCACTGATAACCAATGGCACAGAGTTATTTTTAACCCCAGAGAAATCCTCTTACGCCGTCGCCGGATCAATAAGCATCACACAGGCTAATGAAGTCCACAAAAACAGCTCTCTGGACAACAGTGGTTACAGTTATCAAACTTGCTATGTAAGCCCCGACGTGTTGACTTATTTTAATCAGAACAAAAAAATTGAAGGTTTGCCCGGGAACATTAACGATACAAATCTCTTTTTTGCGATAAGTGAGCTATTTAATGGAAAGCAAACGGACAAAACAGATTTTGAATTGGTTTTCCGTAAACTGACTCAATATGCATTAAAAAAAGAAGACGATAAAGTACCCTCATTCGAACTTCTGGATGAACTTGCTTCCAGGATACCATTCACACCTTTCAGTCTGGATTGGTTATGCAGGGAATTTTGCATGAGTAAATTCCATTTCATCAGGGTATTCAAAAAAGCGAAAGGTATTACGCCTCAGGCATACGTTCTGATTAAACGGCTGGAGCAAGCCAAAAGGCTGCTATTAAGGGGTGAAGAAAGTAAAGAAGTAGCATTATTGACCGGGTTCTATGACGTAACTCATCTCAATACGGCATTTAAAAGATTCTTTGGAATAAACCTGATGATGATCAAAAATAGCAATATTATACAATAATGTCATTATCGCTGAGCATACCTTTGAGAAAAAAAATACTCAAAAGATGAAAAGAACAGCTATTACGGTTATCCTGATTTTTATTACCTGTTACGTCAAAGCCCAGTATGAAGTCAGACTCTCTTCAAAAGTGACGGCGGGGACCAGCGTCAATGTTGAGACTTACTTTTTTGCAGAAAAACTCGCTGTAGAGAGAATCGGGCACTATGTTTTCGACATCAAAGGGACAGATTATTCTCACCAGCCCATGGTCCATTTCGGGTTTAAGCATTTCAGCCGGTATCAGGATGATCCGCTCATCGTCAGGATTGCTGAGATACTCAGGCAACTGAGGGATACTTTCCATGATAACGGCCCGATTATGGACCATTTGTTAAATCAGAAAGATTTTCCTGCGGTGGGTGCCCGTTATGTTCTTAAAAAAACGACGCCCCCTGATCCGAAATCAGGTAGATTACTTGCAGAGCTCACCGATAGTTTAAGGAGTTTTTATATCCGGGCCGATGTGGCGGGGTTTATGAAAAAACATAAGGCCTTCTACGATGGGGCCCTGAAAGAGGTGTCTAAAGATATCCATGCCCGGGCATTCCCTTATATGGAAAAGTGGTACGGCAAGTCATTTCCTCAGTACCGGCTGTTTATCTCCCCTGCCATGCCCATTACGCCGGGAGACGACAACTACCGGGGATTCGGCCCCCGGATAGCTTCTTCAAAAGGCAAAATCCCTTCTATGGTCATCAGCTCCAGTAAAATGCTGCCCCTTCAAAACAGCCTTGCTGACTACCCGCAGTTCGGATTTGATAATCCTGCCGTGACAAGCTTCCTGTCTTTCCATGAAATCAGACATTCGTTTGTTAATCCGCTCGTGGATAAATACGCAGACCAGATCAACGGCGATTCTATTTTATATACCCCTGAGCTGGCGAAATTACTGCAACCGCACTATATTAATGACTGGTATGTATCAGTGGTGGAGCACCTCGTCAGGTTAGGAGAAATCCGCATTGCGGTATCCATGAAAGATCACAAGGAAGCAGAACGTCTGAGAAAACTGCATATTAAGGAATACAAATGTGTGCTGATTCCTTTGCTGGAAACAAAAATCAGGGAGTATGAGCTCAACAGGAAAAAACACCCCGATTTTGAAAGTTATGTTCCGGAGCTGATGAAGTTCTTACATTCACTATCACCACAGATCATTGATGAGCAGGCAGTAAAATACGGCGGGGGCTTGTGATGTTTTTTATCTGAAGGATCCTTATATTCATTAGTTTTCAGGCCAGTGCTGGTGAAATTGAAAATTCTCCTTAACTTAATCCTCAATCTCTGAGGATAGCGGTTAAAGAAATATTTAACGGGTACTAAACAAATTGTCAAATGAAAAATCTGATGCTGCCGGCAGCCTTATTCATTTCATTAAACGCTTTTTCACAGGACTGCATCCAGGAAGTGCTGAAGAAGCAGCCTGGCACCTGGAAAGCCGGCCCGCAGGGTTCTGTCAGGAATGTAAGTGCCCCCGACCTGGCAAAGGAAAAGCTGGTCATAAGCTCCATCCGGAAGATGGTCAGTACAAACTATCAACCTGCAGGCTGCCAGGTTTCAACCAGCGAAGTCTACGGCAAATATCCCGAAGCCGGTCAAACCTGGATGGCAGATCCCTATCATTTTGCTATGTACATACTCCGGTACTTATGCGACAAAAACAGTGCTGATAAATCAAAACATTATGTTGAGGTTTCGTCCTCTACCAATGTCAATATCGCAGCGAATGTGATTTTTTCATCCGGTAATATCTATGCGGCGACCATTCCCGAAGATGATTTCAGAGGATATCTGAAATTGAAACAAAGACCGCAAAAGAAAGAGGGTGCCTGGTATATGGGCGAAGAGCTGATCAGCGACGGGGGCTCAGCCCGGGAAACGAGGGCATACAGCTGGCTGATCACCTATGATGATGCCCTTCCCTTTTACTATGTAAGCCGTAAGGAATATTTACTGCTGCAAAAGAAACGGCTGGAAAAGGCGGTGAAAGACGATTCAGGCAATAAACTGTACAATGACAAATACTTTAAAAATATCAACGATTACCTGACCAGATCAGAAACAGAGTTGAATCAGCCCGCCATTTGTATGTGGAATGATGAAGAACGGTTTACGGGCTTTGTTGAAGAAAACACGAAAGGATCTTTCATTGCGATTAAACCTAACCTTGCTTACTATAATACAAAACTCCCTAAATCTTCACCGCAGTTTTTCACGGTAGTATACAAATTCACCCATGGAGACCCGGTATTTGAGGAAAATATCTCCGGTATACAAAAAGCAGTGAACTTTACCGCATTAAAAAACATGCTGGGAAAATGAAGGGCTTATTTCAAAGTACTGACTATCTTTGAGACACAAAAGTATGCCCTATGATCCCCTATCTTTTCATTTATTTATTTGCTGCGGGCAGTGCTTTTCTATTGGCCTTTGTCATATTTATAAATGCTGACCATGCCAACCGCAGGGCCAACAGGTGGTTCAGTCTCTTCCTGGTCTCAACCGGATTTGCATTGACGGGGTATTTTATCTGGCATGAAGAAGAAATACCGAAAAACACCATGCTCCTTCCCTTGTCTGAAATCACACGTTTTACTTTAGCTCCTGCTTTGTACCTGAGCGTCTGGCATTTCACGCATCCTCAGAAAATGAAGCGGGGTCTTGTAGTATGGCATATTTTACCAGCCATCCTGTTTTTTATTTTTTCGTTGCCATCGTTTTTTACCGGTTTTGAGTCTTTTGATTCCCTGGCCGGCAGACGGTTTATTCCGGAAACACTTTCCCGGCCCCTCGGGCATGTCATGACTTATATTATCCCCCTGCAGTTTTTCATGTACTGGATTGCCTCTTTCCTGCTTCTGAAAAACCACCGCGGGCAAATCCTGCTGTTCACTTCCGACACCCGGAAAATCAACCTGAAATGGCTCAACGGCCTGCTTTGGATCATCACGGCAATGATGCTGTTGTGGTTTAACCAGATATTCTTCAAGTCGAATTTACTCAGTCATTATGCCGTTTACGGATACCTGTCCATTATCTTCCTGCTGACTTATTTTCTGCTGACACAAAAGGAAGTCTTTTCACTGGCCGAAACGGACAAAGAGGCCATCCGGGAAGTCCTGGAAACTCCGCAACCGGCTATCCCGAATAAACCACGGCTGGGTAAGGAAGAAGTGACGCCACTAAAAGCGGCCCTCGACCGGCTTTTAACCGGAGAGAAAGTCTATACCGAAGAAGGCATTGACTTACCTCAGCTGGCCAGATATATGAACATCCCGGTCAACGACCTTTCCTATGTGATCAACGAAGGCTATGGAATGAACTTCTTCAGTCTTATCAACAGCCACAGGGTTGAAGAAGCCAAAAGACTAATGCTTTCGCCTGCTCATCAGCACCTGAGTGTATTGGGTATAGCCTATGAAGCGGGTTTCTCTTCGAAAACCACTTTCAATGATGCCTTTAAAAAACACACCGGGCAGACGCCCTCAGAGTTTATAAAAAGCACTAAAAAACCATAAACAGGTCCGCTTGTATCCATCCGGACGATTGTACTGGTCCATTCTCCGAATATTGTGTGTAAAAAAACACTGATAAACATCATTATGGAGAAAACATCATTAAGCAGCAAAATCGCAGCCGGACTGGTCAGCGGCCTTGTGTCAGGCATGGCTTTTCTGAGAATCGGCCGGAAACATCTGAGCGAATGGATACCCATGCCTGCCATCTGGGCCCTGGCCTGGGCTTTCGTTCTGGCCGGGTTGATCCTGGCATTGGCTATGCACCGGAAAGAAAAGAAAAACCTGGGCGACAACACCAAAGGCCTTCTTCAGAGGATCCTCATTTACGCCCTGGCCCTGGATTTATCTATGTTCGGGTGGCAGAAAATCCTGCATCTGCAGATGATCGTGCCGCTGGGCATGATGGACAATCCTCTGAACAGCCTGGGTGGAGAAACCTTATTGTGGGCATTCTTTAAGTGGTCGTATCCATTTACGGTGACTATTGCCACTCTACAAATTGTATGCGGCACGCTACTGCTGGTCCGGAAAACCCGCCTCCTGGCTATTATTATGACCGTACCGATCATGGTCAATATCATTTGCATGGATTATTTTTATGAAATGCCCCGGGGCGTACTTATCCACGCCTTGGTACTGTTTACGGGGCTGGTTTACCTGCTTTTACAGGAGTATACAGGATTAAAAACAATATTCCTGGCCCCCATGCAGGGCCTCAGTTCTTTCCATGCCTCCTGGCGTCTGAAAACCGGCGTTAAGCTTTCTGTTTTTGTTTTGCCTGCACTTTTCCTGTCTACTTATGATTATCCGGACAAACACCCGCAGCTGACCGGAAAATACCAGGTGGAGGATTTGCAGGTCAATGGTCAGCACCGGAAAGCGGTCTCACCAAAGGACAGTGTTCTGACGACCGTGTATATGGACCTGGAGAATGATTTTGTCTTTGAGTTCAACGATTACCGCTACAGGTATATCGGCACTTATATATATCAAAACGATTCGCTGACGGTTAAATGGAGGCATCCGGAAAATACGACAGATTCATTTTCAGGCAGATTGTCCGAAGAGAAAACCGGGTTGATTTTGCGGGGAAAAATGAGAGGCCAGGAATTGGAAATGAAGCTGGTCAGACAAAAATAAAAGTAAGGGACTGTCCATTTTTTAAGACAGTCCCTCCCATTATACAGCTTCAATAAAGCTTTTTTTAAGATTCGTATGCTGCAGATAGGCCATCAGAGCTACCCACCCGGCCACGGCTGTAATGAGCAGGTAACCGGTCATAGACAGCCCGAAAGACTGTGACACGACAATGACCATACTCATAACTACCCATGAAATATCAAGAAAGATAATGGTTTTTACCAATGAGGCAGCCTGTACTTGTTGATAAGAAGCATAAAACACCAGCAAAGCAAAGGCGAAAAGGAAAATACCTGTGGCTATAAAAGGCCATCTCTGGTTGACATTAAAAATATGGGTGATCATGCCTGGAATGGCGATCAACAAAATCCCGGTGGCTCCTGAGCTTAGAGCATTGACTAAAAGGACGTTTTTAAGTGTTTTCATTTTTGTTATTTTTTTATCAAAATTACCTGGGTTTATCTCCTCAGTATTGATAAATTGCGACAATTTAAAGCACCTTGTCAAAATGGATATACTGGCTTTACATCTGCAATCCTTCATAGACTATGGCCGACTGAGGAATATCAGAGACAATGGCTTAATCAGAGAATTTGAATCATCAGCCACTCCGATGATAGGCCGGGAGCTTTTCTATGAAATACTGGACAGTATTCATAATACGCTTAAAGACGACTTACTGGGCATAAGAGTCGGCCGGTTTCTGAATCTGAGTGCTTTGGGACTTATTTACCAGATATCGATGCAGGCAAGCACGATGGAGGAAGGCATCCATTATCTGAAGAGTTTTATTGATGCTACCATTCCGATTATTCACATGTCAGATGAGACTGTCGGAGACAAACATATCATCAGCCTGAAAATTGATAATGATCAAAAAGAACTCAACCGCATGATCCTGGAGAGCGTACTGACGATCATCTCAAAAGAATTGATGATGATGAGCCAGAAAAGTATGGAGATCCGGATATCTTCCCCCTGTCACCATGCAGGTTATCCCGAAATGTTTTACCTGGATGAAACATACAGCATCAGTTTTCCTGATGTTGCGTTAAAAGGAGCTGTCAAAAATCAAAGCGACAAGCATCTCGACTACCTGATTCCGCAATATCTTAAAATGATAGAAGAATTAAAGAGGACTGAGGATTTTGTAAACAAGGTGAAAATAGCCGCTTTAAACATGGCCACTCCTGCCCTGCCCCGTCTGGAGGACATTGCTGATAACTTTAACCTGACCCCCAGAACGTTCCAGAGAACCCTGGCCAAAGAACAAACGACCTTCAGGCAGGTGGCGGATGATCTGAAAAAAGACATCTCTTCGCTTCTGCTGAGAAACAAGCAGTATTCGGTTACAGACATCAGCTATTTACTGGGTTATTCAGAGCCTGCGGCGTTCTTTCACAGTTTCAACAAGTGGTATGGTGACCCACCTGCTATAGTGAGGAGCAGGATTCTGAAGGCAGGTTAATGCGGCCTTAAATCACCTTAGACCAGCTTGTTCTTTACAATACCTAACAGTCTCTATCACAGAAATAAGGTTGCTGGGTTTGTCCTCCGCGTCACGTTCGATGATGATGTGGCCTTTGAATTGCTGTTTTTTCAGTTCTTTAAAAACTTCGGGAAAATTGACTACACCTTTGCCCACAGGTACGTCCTTCAGTTGAGGGTCATTGTAAGCAGCAATGTCTTTGAGGTGTATGGCTATGATATGGCCTTTTAATGCCTTGATGCCATCCACGGGATTGATGCCGCTTTTGGGCCAGTGCCCCAGGTCAGGACAAGCCCTGAAATTCGGATGGCCCTTTAATGCAGACAACACAGCATCAGGGTGCCAGTACTGGCTGTTGTCTTTCCAGTGATTGTGCAGAGCCACTTTGATGCCGTAAACCCCTGCCAGGCTGTCTATGCTGTTTAATAAATGCATTTGTGGCTCGGCGGTTACGTACTTAACATTAAACCTTTTGGCGATCCGGAATTCTTTTTCCCATTTTTCGACCGAATGGCCACCTACAAGATAAACAGATTCCATGATCAAACCTCTTTCTCTGATGAGCCGGGCAAGCTTGTCGATTCCGGAAGGTGACAGGTTCATGATCAGGGAGTCTTTCAACTCCGGCCCTGCTTTGGCAAAAGTGTATCCTTCGATGTATTTCAGCCCTGCACTGTCAGCTTTGGCCAACTGATCGGGAAAAGAAAAGGTATGGAAAGTGTATAAGGATACGCCTGGTTTCCAGGAAGAAGTTATTTTCTGTCTGTTATCCGATTGACCAAAAACAGAAATTGAAGTAATAAAAAAAGACATTACCCAAATGACGCACTTCCGGGAACCTGCATGTTTAGTCATATTATTATCTGCACTTTTTGTTTCCTAATCCGGTATTCAAGCTCCAACTCTATTCCCCCTAATCTATACTTAAAAATATTCAGCTATAAAAATCAAAGGAAAAGGAGTACAAAAAAATACGATAACGCAAACCATAATTCTCTGACTCCAACTTTTAAAATTATTGATCTTCATAAAATTAACCATTGAGACTATCATAGACAATATCCAGAGGCCGGGCCAGACAAATATTGGAATAACCCAGTCAGCCAACTGTTGTCCGTTATGACTTACAAACTGCTTCGATAATAGTGTTAAGCCATTGGCAGCGACGGCTATAAAAATCAGGAGATAAATCCGTTTTGAATCTTCTATTTTCATAATAAAACAGTTTTAAGATCAATCACCCAGGTGTTTTATCCTACCAATAAATGATCCGGTGAAATTAAAGCAAAATTCCAAATTTCAACACAGTTTAGATGAAAAACCCCATCAAACAAAAAAATCAGGGCAAAGCCCTGACTTTCTGTTTTTATGGCTATATGTATGTTGAAGTTTACCCTGCTGAAACCCTGAGTCCCTGAGCCTTCCGCTTTGATTTTGCTTCTTTTTTCTTCTTTTTGCTTTTTCCCCACCAGATATAAAAACCGGTTATGGGAAGACTGGTAGCAATCAGACTGGCCAAAAAATACAATATCTTGGTCGGTATATTACCAATGGCCCCGACGTGCAGGGCATAATTGGTCCTTCTGAGCCATTTGCCTACGCCCAGTTCATCAATCTGAATTTCGGAAGAGGGCAATTGCTTTAAAGTATGCTGATCAAGGTAAACATACCTCCATGAGCCGTTGGCCATGTCGGTACACAAAGAAATAGGTTCTGAATAATGGTCAGGGAAAGATACGATGATGGCTTCTTTATTATAGACCCCGATTTTCTCCACGCCTGTCTTCCAGGCTTTGTCTACGTTTTCGATGCTGGCCAGCTTTGTTACATGGGTGGTATCAGAGTAAGGTCTGACGTACTCAGGCATGGTCCCGCCTCCCGAGGTGAGCCAGAAAACGCCTTTGGAAAACCAGCTGAAACCCATGATCAGCCCCGTAAAGGTGATGATCAGGGCAATGAACAGCGAATAGAATCCCAGCACATTGTGCAGGTCATAATTGACCCGCTTGAATTTGGCCTTCCACTTGATTTTAAAGCTTTTATCGGTATTGGATTTGTTCCATTTCTTCGGCCACCAGAGGACGATGCCACTGATGAGCAGAATTAAAAAGATTAAGGTTGAATATTCGACAATACCGGATCCGATTTCGTTTTCGAGCCAGAGACTGGTGTGTCCCTCCAGGATAAAATGGAAAAAGTCTTCGTGGTCTATCATGGCCACTATCTTGCCGGTATACGGATTAACGTAAACCGCCGAATCCGAATTAAGGCTGAAATGAGCAGTGCGGCCTTTGCCATGATACCAGACGCTGTGTATTTCCTTGCCAGGCATCGCCTTCTCAACCTCTTTGTACAGTACCGACGGCGGCAGTTCAGGTTTGTTTTCAGGATTTTCTGCAAACAGGTAAGGTAAAGTCAGGTCTTTGATCTCACTCTCAAAGACAAGGATGCACCCTGTAAAACTGACGATAACGATTACAATTCCTGAAGCGAGGCCAAGCCAGAGGTGTAGCCAGGCAAGTATCTTTTTTAGCATTATTCCGGGTAGTGTTAACCCGTCCCGGGAGCCGGGACGGGTTAATTAAAAATATTATCTCATTTTGTCCAGTCTGAGGATATAGTCATATCCCCCGATCAGCTCAAGACCTGTTTTAACAGCTCCGGTCGACATGTTGTATTCATATACATAGTCTTTGCCGGTTTCTGCATTGGTAATAAAATATACTTTGCCGTTTTCCACGATGACATTTTGCATGTAAGCGTCGTTGTCAAAAGGAATCTCCGTCAGTTTTTTCGTGATTTTACCTGTTTCAAGATTGAAGACCGCAAACCCGTAGATGTGCGTTGAAGTCACTGAGCGGTCGATGTATTTCAGGATGGCCTGGCCGTTTCCGATGTGCCACAGTCCTACGGCATCATGTCCGATAGAAGCTTTGTCTGCGTA
Source organism: Emticicia sp. CRIBPO (assembly GCF_009905725.1). GTDB lineage: Bacteria > Bacteroidota > Bacteroidia > Cytophagales > Spirosomataceae > Leadbetterella. The sequence continues at coordinate 335,625 of NZ_JAAAKV010000001.1, forward strand.
ATAAGTTGGATCAAGAACGGTTGTTCCGGCCTTGATGCGGTAAATAGCCGCCGGGGTGCTGGTCAGGTTACTCCACTCCACGTTGGTAGCGAAATAAGCATCTCCTTTCTCATCCACAAATGAACTTGACAACCAGATTTTGTTGGTTCCGGGACCCGCAGAACGGCTGTCGGTCAGTGTTTTTTCATATTTCAGGGTAGCATAGTCAATCACACCGATGTTGGTTTTATTCTGCCATGGTGCAGGCCAGTCGCCGGTGTAACCGAATTGCATGAACACTTTACCGTTAGTGTACTCGATGTTCCCAAGGCTTACATAATTATAACCTGTCGGAATGGCCGGCATTTCAAACACACCGTTAGTGATTTTCAGGGTTTCGGTATCCACTACCGAGTAATGCACTTTCTTCTGATCACCGTCTGTACCTACCAGGAACAAAGTTTTGTCGTTGATCCAGGTAAAACCGTCAACAGACGCCAGGTGGGTAAAAGGAACTTCGGCTACTGCTGTGTAAAGCTCTTTTTCATATTTGAATTTAGAGAACCTTCCTGTGGTGGCGTTATGATAGTAGTAAAAGCCACCTTTGGTAATGATACCATAATCCGATCTTCCGGTCACTTCAGCACCATGACCTGTCAGGTTGACAGAGCCTTCCGTCAGAGAGTTGGTACCCAGGATATACTGGGTCGTATTCGGCCAGCTGCCGATCTGCAGCCAGACCAGGTATTTTTCCTGTGTTTCATCTACGGGATCAGGAGAATCGCTTCCTTTTTCGCAGGAAGTGAACCCGACAAGAAGTGCTGAAAACGTGATCAGCAGAGAGAATTTAAATTGCTTAAACATGACGTATTGGTTATAATAAAATTTGAATTAAAATGCTGAATGAGGTTTACCTGATAAAATACCTGAGCTTGACCGCGTACGACCTGCCGGGTTTCTGTAATCTGAAATTGTCATAGGCCAGGTTGTCTGTGAAGTTTTTGCATTCCACAGAAATGTTGTACATGCCGTTTTTCCAGGAATTGGAAACGGAGGCGTTGTGTACAAACTGGTCCGGGATAATGCTCTTTCCGGCTTTATTGCCGAAGGCTTCCCAGGTCAGGTAAAACCAGTGAACGTATTGTGAGCCCAGGTTAAACTGCAGCCTTGAGTTCTTGCCGATGAGGTCGTTCTTCCCGATCATCAGGTCGGCGTTTCCGAACAGCCAGGGCTGGTTGGGAATTTTGTTCAGGTAAGTAGCTTCTATATTGTTTCCTGATGAGCCCACCGAATATTTGGTATTGTTGATGGCATTCTGGTAGCTGACGTTTAAATTGAAGTTGACCAGGTCGCCGTAGGTATATTTGATATCCCCTTCCAATCCGTCAATTTTCACTTTGGAAGTGTTTTCGAACCTGCTGACGCTCGAGTTGGAACGGTACACCACAGAGTAAATGAAGTCGTTCGCCTGCCTGTAGAACCACGACACTTCTAAAAATACTTTATGCTTGTTTACCCTGAACCCATAATAAGCTCCCAGGTTAAAATTCTGACTTGATTCAGGCTTCAGTTCGAGGTTAGCCACCACGGTGTAACCGTTACCGAACATCTCGCCTACTTCCTGCAGACGATAGGCTTTTTCATAAGAGACTTTCACGCCCAGGTCGCCTTTCAGTTTGTATCTCGAAGCCACTCCGTAGCCGTAGTTACTCTGGAAATCATTGGCCTGTGAATATTCCCCTGTAGCAGACACGTACCTTGACTGCTGCACGCCGATGCCGTAATATTTACCGAATAAAGTATAAGTCAGACGGTCTTCCAGGAGGTTATGCTGGTAAGCCAGACCCACAATATGTTTGGATAATATCCCCGGAATGTCCGCATGGTCGGTGATCAGCTCGTCGTAGTTTTCGTTTCTGAGGTGATCAAATGTATAGTTAAGGTTGATAGAATGATTTTTGGAAAGCCCGTAACTGAGGTTCATCCTGGAGAATGTCCTCGGCCGGTTGATGTTGGTAACGGACTTCGCCGCATTGATTTCACCGAGGCTGGTTCTGACCCTCGACCCGTCCCAGTAATACTTATAACCCGTGGTATCGGTGACGATGTAACTGTCTACCGATCGTGAAGCAAAAAGATTGACATTCAGCCCTTTGGTAAACAGATCGTCTTTTTTATATCTCAGCGTGGTGTTGAAGGCGTTTCCGTTTTTGGTAACGCCGCCATAGACCACGTCTTGTCTTGTTCCGGTCTGTATATGCTGGTCATTGGCCGAATAAGAAACCCCGGCGAACAGAACGTCCGCCCATTTTTTATTGACCACCCCAGCTTCCAGCTGCCCCATCACCGACATATACCGGTCATGAAACCTTCTGAAATCACGGTTCACGTATTTGTATTCTGTTTCATCCCAGATTTCCATACCTTTCATGAGGTAGTTGTTGTCGGAATAATTGTAGAACAGACTTCCTTTAACGATCAGGCCCTTCTTAGACGTTATCTGCCCGGTCAGGGCAGTCCTGTGGGTATTGAATGAACCGTAGCTGTAGCTGGCATCCAGGTAATTGCTGACACCCTGGTTCGTAATGATATTGACCGCACCGCCCAGAGCATCCGATCCCAGGTCTACCGGAACGACACCTTTATAAACCTCCATCCTCTCGGCCAGGTTAACAGGAATATTGTTGAGCGACATCGTGCTGCCCATGATTTCCATCGGCACACCGTCAATAAAAAACTTGACCGCCTTGCCTGAAAGTCCGTTGATGGAGAAATTAAAATCAGAACCCATGCCCCCTTCTTCACGCACCCTCACCCCGGCTGTTTTGTTCAGCACCAGGTTAAGGTCGGCGGTTGTGTTGGCATATTGTTTGGTTTCGATGGCGTTAACGGTAAAAGCCTGTTCTCTTGCTTTCTGGCTTTCGGTTTTACCGTAAACCCTTACTTCGCTGAGATCGGTTTGTGATTCTTTCAGGTTGAAATTCAGGGTAAGGTTCTGACCTGCCTTTACAGTGACGGCTGAACTCGCTTTCTCATAACCGATAAAACTGGCTTCAATGGTATAATTCCCCGGCTTTAGGTTTTTCAAGGCAAAAAATCCCGATTCATCAGTGAATGTCCCGGTGGTAGTGCCCTTTATCGCAACAGAAACACCTGGTAATCCTGAGTTATTCCCGCTTTTTGCGTATCCGGAAATGGTGGCTGTATTCTGAGCGTATAATTCAGCTGACCATAAGTGAAACACTGCCAGCAAACCTGTCATCAGGTATCTCTCCAATCGCATATTTTTAAGTAACATTAATGGTTTTGCCGGTTGTCAGGTCTGTCCTGAAACGGGCATATCAATGTTATAGTAGCTTAAAGCGGAGATTACCGAAGGTGGGAAAGGAAATATTTTTAAATTTCTGAATTACTTTATTCAAAGCTCGTCAATCCTCAGGATGTAGTCGATTTCACCTTCGAATTTCATGCCTCTTTTAAGGGTTTTGGTTTCGGGATTGTAGGTCCAGACATAACTGCCTGCTGTGTCCGAATTAATGGTGATATAAGCGATACCGTCTTTGTAGATTATACACTGTCTTGCAGTACCCTTGTCGAGCGGCAGGGCCAGTCTTTCTGCCTTTCCGGTGGCGAGTTCTACCACATAAAAATCAAAGTGGGCTACTTTATAATGGTCTTTCATGCCCGTAAACAGCCCTTTTCTTTCACTTCTGACGATGGCTTTGCCATTACCTATATACCAGATTCCGTAAGCATGATTCTGAATGGCAGAAGCAGAGATATTGATAAAAAAGGAAGAATCAGGGTGCTCTTCATTGCTTTTGATCCTGTAGATACCCGTAGGTTTATCCGGGTGGTTTCCCAGGGCGATACCCGGACAGGCTATGTAGTAAAAATCTCCTTTTTCATCAGTAAATGTAAACGGCTCTTCGGTATTGATCCCACCCGGATAAGTAGATTTCGTATCTTTAAATACCTGCAGGCAGATCATTTCCGGATATTTCAACACAGACACGTGGGCTGTATCGCTGGTCGTAAAGCCGTTTGTGCTGGTCGTATGATAGGTGTATCCCACAAAAAGTTTGTCTTTTCTCAGCTGTGCAAATCCGATAGACATCCAGTTGAATATACCTGCCGGAGTAGGAATATTCATCTCTCCAGTTTTAAGGACAAAATCAGGAACGCTTAATTTGGCATACAATGTCTTTTTGACGTGCTTATTGTAGGTAATCAGCAGCAGGCTGTCTTTTGCCACCCAATGATAGGTTTCGAGAAAAGAAAACCCGGGCAGCTTAACCGTATCCAGTTCTATCAGGTGATCCCCTTCAAGCCTGTACTTAAAAAAAGTTTCTGTCTTCCAATCCAGCCGGTAATAGAACCCGTCTTTCACGATCAGGTCAGACCAGACGTCTTTGATGGCTATTTTCGCACCGTCTGCAGGCTCAATGGCTTTGGCGTCCAGCGAATCTGTCTGTATGATGTACTCACTGCCATCTTTCATCATGGCATAAATGCTATATTTTTTCGGGGAATTTTCATTCGGGGAGGAACAACCGGCAACAGCCAGAAAAAAAGGCAACGCCAGGAGAACAAACTTTTTAAACTCAGTCATTAAGCATTAAGGGTCAAATATTAAACTGGTGCATGAGCTGGCGTTTCATAAGCGGCGGCAGGCCCATCAGGGAGCCGTCGTCCAGTATGAGCACTTCACCGGGATTGGAGCTGCTTTTATAATTCAAAGCAATATAGGTCAATCCTTTTTTGAGATAATGTTTTTCATTGCTCAGTTTATTGACTTCGCAGGTGCCCTGGATGGTCAGTGTCAGGTCTTTTTTCGGGTTGATCATCACCGCCCCGCAAAAATCAATGACGCCATTTTTATTATTGATCTCCACATTACTGTTGGGTCCTACAGAAATGGTATATTCAGAAGCCTCGAGGTCTTTGTTGACGGTTTCAGAAGTATTTTTCACGACAATGATATTGCTTGAATTAACACCTTTGTTTTTAAGAAAAAAGAAGGTCATTCCGGCGGCACCTACCAGCAAAACAGCGGCTGCCTGCCGCCACACCGATCTGCGGGCCGGACTGAAAACAGAAACCTGCTCCTGCTTTTCTTCAGGGAGAATGACGGCTATTTCATTCCAGATATCATCACTGAATTGTTCTTTACTGATCTCAGAAGGCAATTCAAATGCTTCGTCCACAGCATCGCTGTTCAGCCAGTTTTCTACCGCTTCCTTTTCACTGGGCGAACACAGGCCGTCGTGGTACTTTTCAATCAGTTCTTTGCTTATTCTCATTTAAGCGGGGAGTTCCTTTTTAGTAAAAGTAGCATAAATAAGCATTTACCGCAAGTCTGTCATAAAAACTACGAAATATACGCTGAGAGGCTCGTCCGTAATGTGCTGAGTGCACGGGTGATATGGTATTCAACGGCCCTTTCAGAAATGAGCAGGCTTGAAGCGATTTCTTTATTCGACAGCCCCTGTTCGCGGCTCATTTTAAAGACCCTTTTGCACTGGCAGGGTAAAGTATCCACCAGCAGTTCCACCTGGTCCTTCAGGCTGTTAAACATGATTTCGTTTTCCGTACAGTTTTCGGAGCTGCAGTAGCCTGCAGACATGATCTCGCAGTGTTTTTCCCTGGAACGGGTGTTCCTGATGTACTCAAACACCTTGAATTTGGCGGACCTGACGAGGTAATGTTCTATCGACACCCTGATTTCAAGCTCATCTTTACGCTCCCATAATGATTTGAAGATGTCCTGTACCATACCTTTGGCGGGTTCGGTTTCGCCGATATGATGATAGCAGATAGAAAATACCTTTTCCCAGTAAAGCAGATAAATCTGTTTAAAAGAATTCTGGTCGATCCTGAAAATGATATTATTTGGAGCGTTTTCCGGCATTTACTGAGTTTCTATCTGCACTGATAGTTTCACAAAGATAGCATCTTATTTAAACTAATTCCAAATAATATTCAAATCAATTCCACGATTTTGGGAATGCCGCCCTTCCCTGGTCACCGGCCCAGGCCCTTAAGAGCTCCGAAGAAAGACTTAGCCTGTTTACCGGGTTTTGGCTACAACAACAAGAGATTTGAACACTTTTCCCTAAAACCACTCTTGTACTTTTGTATCATCAATTAACAATTCACTTTAATAATCAATGGAAACCATCAAACAAATCAGATTAGGAAACCAGGGGCTTATTATACCTCCCATCGGGCTGGGTTGTATGGGCATGTCGCAAATCGCCGGAGCAGATATTTACGGGAAAGCAGATGAGGCCGAATCCATCGCGACCATCCACCGTTCCCTCGAACTGGGCGGCAATTTCCTGGACACAGCAGATTTATACGGCCCGCTGGCCAATGAAAGACTGATAGCCAAAGCCATCAAAGGCAATCGCGAAAAATACGTTATTGCCACTAAATTCGGCTTTGAAATAGATGAGAATGAGCAGCTTACCTGGAAATTTAACGGTAAAAAAGCCTATGTAAAAAAGGCTGTCGAACGCTCCCTAAAAAACCTGGGTACGGATTATATTGATTTATACTATCTGCATCGCCTGGACCCGGACACTCCTGTAGAAGAAACGGTGGGTGCCATGTCAGAACTGGTCAAAGAAGGAAAAGTAGGCTACATCGGGCTTTCTGAAGTTTCGTCAGCTACTATCCGGAAGGCTCATGCCATCCATCCGTTAACTGCCGTTCAGACCGAATACTCGCTCTTTGAAAGAAGTGTGGAAGAAGCCGGAATCACTAAAACGCTTAAAGAACTCGAGATCGGCTTTATCGCCTATTCTCCTTTAGGCAGGGGGTTTCTTTCGGAAGAGATCAAAAGTCCTGATGATTTTGCGGCCAATGACTTCAGAAGGGGGATCCCGCGTTTCCAGGGAGAAATGTTTTATAAAAACCTGGAGCTGGTGAATGAAATCAGGAAAATAGCACAGGAAAAACAAATAACCGCTTCTCAGCTGGCCATTGCCTGGACCATCGCCAAAGGTGCCGTTCCGATTCCAGGCACAAAGAGGGTGAAATACATTGAGCAGAATATTGCGGCAGCCTCTGTCAGCCTGACGGCAGAAGAGCTGGCCAAACTAGAAGCCATTATTCCATTAGGCACCATCACCGGCGACCGCTACGATACCAGCGGCATGCAGGCCGTAGACAATTAAACCCCGTAAGTGAACAGCAGGTACATTTTATCTGTTGTTCACTTAATGTTATCATGATGAAAAAAGAAGCTCCGTACCTGATCAATTCCATTTCAGAATTACACCGTATCCTGCAGTTACCTAAACCGTTGCACCCGATGGTCAGTGTCATTGATTTTGAACAGATCACCTGTTTCACAGATGAAAGTATCAAAAGTATGATGTACAATTTCTATTCGGTAAGCATCAAAAAAGGCTTTGAAGGTAAGCTGAAATACGGGCAGAATTTCTACGATTTTGATGAAGGCATCATGACTTTTTTGTCACCGGGGCAGGTATTCTCGGCGGAAACCAGTCCCGACCTGAAGCTTTCCGGCTGGTGGCTGATCGTTCATCCGGACTTCCTACGGAACTACACGGTAAGTAAAACGATAAAGGAATATGGTTTTTTCTCTTACGCCGCCAATGAAGCCCTGCACCTTTCAGAAAAGGAAGAACTCCAGGTAGCAGGACTTATGAAGAACATTCAGCAGGAATACGAGTCGTCGATCGATGCTTTCAGCCAGGATGTTATCATTTCACACATTGAGCTCATCCTCACCTATTGCAACAGGTTTTATAACCGCCAGTTTATTACCCGTAAAAATGCCGGCAGTGATCTCCTGATTCATCTTGAAGAATTATTATCCGATTACTTCAACAGCGAAAAGGTGCAGGAATCTGGCTTGCCGAGTGTTCAGTACATCGCAGAAAAACTGAATGTGTCGCCCAACTACCTCAGTGACATGCTTCGTGCCCTCACCGGACAAAGCACCCAGCAGCATATACACGATAAGCTCATTGAGAAAGCCAAAGAAGTGCTGACTACTACCTCTTTGAGTGTCAGTGAGATTGCCTACCGGCTGGGATTTGAATACCCGCAGTCATTCAGCAAATTATTTAAAAACAAGACCAGGAGCTCCCCGCTGGAGTTCAGGCATTCTTTCCTGAAAATCAGACCTGTGTGAAAACCCCCGGTATTACCTTATAAATCATTTGAGGGGCCGTAATAACTTCCCGGATTTTATTTCAATAGCTCTTTCAGGGCCCTGTCAAGCTGTCTGTCATTTCCGTTGATGTTATCTACAAATGTATTGATCACTTTGATATCCGGTTTAACACCATGACGGTCCAGGTCTTCCCCTTCCAGTGAATAACAGCCGAACGAGGGTACTCTGACCGAAGAACCGTCGACCAGCGTAAAAGGACGGGTGTATATTTCCCAGTGATAACTTTCATTGCCGATTACCTTTCCCAGTTTCAATCCCTTAAAACCAGTGGCAGTCATCTCACCGTCGCTCAGCGTCTGCTCATTAATCAGCAAAATTATCGGCTTGTCAGATGGGGTAAAATTCCCCTGTTTTGTCATTTTGCCCCCGCGGTATTTCCAGGAAGCGTAGGATTTCTGACTTAGAAATTTCAACAGTTCATCATGCATCTGTCCGCCATCATTATACCTCAGGTCCAGGATAAGGCCTTCTTTTCCTTCCAGTTCGCGGCTTATTTCTATGATAAATTGGTTGAAAGCAGCCCGTTCCACGTTTTCCATAAACACATAAGCTATCTTCCCTTTGCTTTTTTCAGTTACCCGTTTCTGGTTTCCGGCTATCCATTGAGCATAAAGGCTGGGAGAAATGCCATTCTGAGGATGAATCTTTACCGAAAAAAGATTATCGTTCCGCCTAAATGTAAGCTCAGTTTCATCCGCAAGAGAAGTCCGGGTAAAGTAAAAGTCACGACTCATGTTTCCTTCAACCCGGAAGCTGTCCACCTTTACCAGTTCGTCGCCTTCCATCACAGAGACGCCTGTTTTATCTGCAGCCGAGCCTTTCAGCACATGACTCACTACATACGGTTTTTCTTTATGGAATACGATGCCCGTTTCCATCGTGCGGACAGCCTCCGGCAAAAAATCTTCTTCACCGAAAGAGTTAAACCGCTGGTGTGAAGAATTCAGTTCACCCAGCATATCATGCATCAGTGTCCTGAAATCAGACCGTTTGTTTAGGAAAGGGAGGAAGCTGGCGTACTTATCCCTCATTTTTTTCCAATCTACCCCGTTGAATTGTTCATCATAAAAATTCTCATCGATTTTAGCCCAGGCATTGTAAAACACCTGGTTAAAGTCGTCCTGCAGTGTTCCCGGGAAATCGAAGTTCAGCTCTATCAGCTCCGCTTTGTTTTCATCCTCATTCAGACGATATATCTGGCCGTTTACCAAAGCAAACATTCCTTTGTCGTTTCCGGCCATGCTCAAACTCACTCCCCTGCTCTCTTTAAACCCGCTTACTTTTTCTGTTTTTTCTTCTTCAAACGGCCGGAGTGTCGTTCTCCAGACTGCCCATTTACCCTGATCCTGGTCACTGATAAAATAGAGGCTGGTTTTATCTCCTTTCTGAAATACATTTGACAGGTATTTTGAGCTGAACAAGTTACCCACCTGCTCCACTCTCTCCATGATATTGACCGTATCAATGCTGACCGCAATACCAGGATTATCCTTTTTTGCGATGTTTTTTTCTGACCTGAAAGGTCTGCTGAAATTTTGTAAAGGCAGGCGGTAAATACCCGGATTCTGCATACCATACGGAAAAGCGGGGTTCAGTCTTGAAGCGGTAAAATAAATATATTTCCCGTCAGGGCTCCATACAGGCCCGGTTTCCGTAACCCCCGTTTTGGTCAGGTTCATCGTTTTCCCACCCGAAATTTCGCACACAAAAATATCTTCCTCAAAATTCCGGTGAGCGGTATAACACACGTAGCGGTCATCAGGAGAGAAAAAGGGATCCGTTTTATCTGCCCAGATGGCCCAGATCTCATCTTTTACCAGCACCTTGCTTTGCATGGTTTTCAAATCCATCAGCCTGACCTCATCTCTTCCGCTCAGATAAACTCCCATGGTCATAGACTTATTGAAAGACAGGGAACGGTTGTTTCTCTGATCATCCGTCACACTTTTCAGGGGAGATTTGCCGTCGGCACCTATTGTGTACCAGTTAAGAAACCCTCCGGCAGTCTGATTAAAGAGCAGGGTATGGTTGTCGTTCAGCCATCTGACCTCTGAAGCTCTTTCGAATTTCCCCTTGTTTATCCGGGTTATGGAAGTTCCGTCTGCATTACTGACAAACAGCTCTCCTCTTGAAGTAAATGCCATTTTTTTTCCGTCCGGCGAAACATCAAATTTTGTAATATTACCTTTAATATTAAACTTTTTCTCAGCATTAAGACCGGCACCACGGGGCAGTGTGATGCTCAGCTTTTCACTTATCCCGGCTTTTACATCGTAGATAAACAACTGATAATCTTTCTCAAACACCACCCGGCTGCCTTCTGCATTTACCACCGCATTCCGGATGGAGGTACCAAACCGGGTGAGGCCCGTTTTCTTATTATTTTTAATGGTATAGAGATTTGCTTCCCCGTTTCCCTCATCAGAAAGAAAAAACAGGTTTCCTTGAGCATCAAAGGTAGCTCCATAGTCTTTTCCAATATAATCTGTGTATTTCCGGTACTGCTTTGTGACAGGGTTATAAGACTGTATATCCGGGTTAAAGGGTCCTTTATAACCTTTTCTCTGTACCAGGTAACTGCTTTCCCAGGTATTGTTAAAAAATATATCTCCGGTCAGGGGATGTTCTGCAAGCAGGTGGTCATTCTGAAAATAGTAATCGCCCAGTACCCTGACCGGGGTTTCTCCTTTCAGGCTGACTTTGTAACCTGACAAGGGTCCGTTACGGTCGGAGGTAAAATAGATAAAATCTGAATCCCGGCTCCAGGAATTGACCTCATCGGCAGCACTGTGAAAAGTCAGTTGCTTTATCTCTCCCGAATCTGCTGAGAGAATAAACACATCGGCATTACCGGATCGACGACCTGTGAACGCAATCCACCGGCCATCCGGTGAAAAACGGGCCCCGGTTTCATATCCGGGCATCGAGGTGAGTTTTTGGGGCTTCAGGGCATGGACAGAGGTAATCCAGAGATCACCGTCGTAACTGAAAACGACCGTACTGCCGTCAGGACTTAAACAGGGATAAGAAAGAAAAAAAGAGGCTTCAGAAGAAGACTGAGCTGATGACCGGAAAATAACCAGCCCGCATAAAATAAGTAACAGGGTTTGCTTTATCATCATAATATGGTTTGATAAGGCAAAGCTAAAACGGAACCGGAATACCAAATAGGATGAAATTATACTGCCTTGTATTAAAGGTTTTTATACGCTGCCGGCAGAATACCATTGAATTCCTTAAAGGCCCTGATAAAATGACTCTGGTCAAAAAAGCCGCATTCAAATGCCACTTCCGTCAATGACAAACGGGAAGACTTAATTAAACTGAGGGCTGATTCCACGCGAAGTTTACGGATGTATTCACCCAGTGTGCAACCGAAATATCGAGGAAAATATTTCGAGATCGTTACCGGATAAACTCCTGCAACGCCGGCCAGTTCATGAAGGGTGATTTTCTCGTTGTAGCGGTCATGCAGACAATCGCGGACCAGCACCGCCCACCGTGGCCAGTGGTTTTGTTCTTTACATTTTTCGTTTTTAAAGATCAGGTCCAACAACAGCATTTCAAGAGAAGCCATCGAAAAATCATCTTGCAGAAGTAATTCCCGGTACATCTTTACCATCAGGAATTTAACATCCGGATTATTCAAAAAGAGGGATTGCAGGGATAGGCCGGAGATTTTAGCTTGTTCGAAAAAACAGGGTTGTAATTCCAGGTTAATCCTGCGGGATGGTTTAGCAACCAGGAGGACCTGGTGCAACTCTCCCGCAGGATAATAAGTCACTTTACCCGGACTGATCTCATACCGATCCTTCTTTTTTTCAACGCAACCACCTTCCAGGAAGAAACTCAGGTGAGCATTTTCATGGTAATGCAGTTCTCCGTTAAAGTTATCACTGGTATAGGCCGTAATGCAGCCTAACAGGTTTTCATTGCCATGGCTTAAAATCACATTCCCTGAATATGACCCTTTCTCCAATACTTCCATTTCGAATATATTTCATCCGGGTCTGTAAACCTATGTTATCCAAAAAGGTTACACAGTTTACTGAAAATGAAAATTTACATTCGGAATACAGCATCAGAAAATTCCCGGGCTTTGTTTATTAATTGATATCTTTTCCTTCTTTCAGTTTAGCTATCTGAGCCTCTATCTGTTTCCTGGTGTTTTCGTTCGGTGCCTGGGCTACTGCTTTCCCGGCATATTTCAAAGCATTGGCAAAGTCTCCTTTGGCTGAATAACCGCTGGCCAGGCCACTGTTTACCCCGAAAACATCCCCGAATTTCTTCTGAGAAGCCGTAAAAACTTCCATAGCCTTATCTGCCTTTTTCTGTGAAATCAATATCCTTCCATAAGCGGTATATTGAACAGCAGTGGCTAATGACAAAGCCTCGTTCATCACAGAATCTGCCTGTGCGGTGCGGTTCATTTTTTCATAAACCGAAGCCAGGTTTCTGAGTGATACATAACTTCTCTGGCCCTGGTTGCCTGTGATGGCCCTGTTGCTCCAGACCAGGGCTTCGTCCAGGTTAATGCCCCTGGTCACACAAAACTGGGCAGCCTGGATCAGGTTGGTGCTGTTAAACCCTTTCTGGCTTACGAGTTGTTCTCTTAGTCTCGCCAATACAATATTATCGGTGTCTACCTCTACTTTAAAAGGAATCGAGAGTTTTTCCCATTGTAAGGCAATCACACAACTTTTGTCCTTATGGTCTATGAATTCATATTTCAGATACTCTACGCTTTTGTCAAGTGCCACTGGTTTTACATTCACTCTCAGCACATCGAATTTCTCTTCATAATAAAAACTTCCCCAGGCCTCGGCCTGCGTAGAGAAGATAAGCGTGGCATTATCAGGGGCCATGGCTATAAATAATCCGTACGTTCCGGCTTTCAAAGGCTGGCCCTCTACTTTCACATCGTGTTCAAATGTAATGGCCGTGATCTCATTGGCACCGGCACGCCATGGAGAGGTGTTTTTATTGGTGATAAAACTGTTGGTCGTAAATCCGTTCGGAACCAGGTTTCCGTCTCCCCATATTTTACCTTCCCGCTTGTTGACGTCAGGCCTCGAATATTTAATGGAAATAGAAGTGATGCCAACTTCCTCGGTAACAGTGGCTCTCGGATTGCCCGCCACAGGCGGCACATCCAGCTGGGCAAAAACGACATTTGAAATAAAAACAAGTGCAAATAAGAGTCTGAAATTTTTCATGAAGGTTCGGGAGATATAAGGGTAAGCTAAAATTTTGTTCTGTACTAAATCAGTACAAGTTACCATTAATTCTTTTTTGAAGGTATTGGAGGTGAGGATTTTATTTTGAATGATGAATAGACATGATAGAACAAAATCACACCTCATCTCTGGGATGAAAATATCCCAATATACAATTCTGATTTCTTACACAAATCTGGATATGATTTTTCTCTCTGAATCCCGCACCAGGATATAATTCATCGCCTTCCCAAAAGACACCTCTGATACTATCAAATGCCTTCAGTTCTTTATTCAGATTATTAATAACTGCACAATCAAGAACTCTCCTTAATGAAATCCCGGCCGGATCCGTCCCCAGATTTTTTGGCATTTCCTTTCCCAATATCTTATAGGATTCGTATAAAATTTGATACCCCGTCTTGAGCAAATCCAAACCTTCTCTGGTTGTTAAATCCAGACAATTTTTAAGATCCAATACTGCTCCTAAGACTGCAGGGGTAACGATTAACGGACCATTTTTGCGGGGTTTCAATTTCAACTCTTCTGCATATTCAAATGCTCTCATCTGGCTATATTCCCAAAAATATATACCATCACCTAACCACTCATGAGCTGCGGTACTGTGATTAAGATTTTCTGTTTTTGAGATAACTTTTTCAACAACTGTAGAATCGCAGCCGTGAAATCCTAGAGTCAGTCCTTGATTAGGGAAATACATGCTTCTTTATATCGTCTTGTGGGATTTCCGTTTTTGGTAAGGATTCCACCCACAACAAGCACATTAAGAGCAGCTTCCTTACTACTCTTGACTTCTTTAATCTTGTCGTTCAAGATTTTGTGATAATTGGCTAAATCCTTTCCGGTCATATTAAAAGTTTTGCTTATAAATCAAGACAAATATAGAATACTAAAATCTACAAAACAAAATGTAAACTGAGCATATTCATAATAACTAAAACAATATCTCAATAATTCATAAAATTCAAATAGCCTCTCAACAACATTACAACATTTTCTACCAGACAAAAAAGCTGATAACCGCTAAAAGCCACACAGCCACCAGCCAAAAATACAAAAAACATTTGACCTGTTCCGGGGTCATAATTATTCGTCAATATTTGTATTCTACAGATATTTTACCCTGGCGGGGTCGGGAAATACCTTTTTATCTGAAATTACTAACTGCATAAAAACAGCCGACATAACAGCCAAAGCAACCACGAATAACCTTTCTCCTTTTCTCCAGTCCCCTCACTTCAACAACATCATTCCTTTCCTCAACTGCTGATCTCTGTAAAATTCCACCTCGACCTTTCCCTTCCAGTTGGCTGAACGGTAAATATCCAGCAAGTCTTTCATACCTTTAACGGGCTCATTATCGGCTGACCTGATGACGTCCCGTTCTCTTAATCCTGATTTATAAAGCAGGCTGTTAGCGGCCGCTGAAACGATAACCACACCGGTTTCATCCGGCAGGCCGTAGGCAGAGCGGTCGCCCAGGCCTTCGACATTTTTGATGATTCCGCCCAGGAATGCTTCCTGTGTACCTTTAGCCAGGTTTTCATTTGTACTCAGCCTCGGTATTTCCGGTTTAGCGGCTATCTGTTTTAATGATGCTTTCCTGACTCCGAAGTAGTCCATTGGAAAATTCCTAAAGCCCAGTTTCAGGGCCGGGGAATTATCAGATACCGAATAATCTCCTTTCGAAGCATTTCTGAACATAGGATCACCAAAAAGGCTGTTCCCGTCTGTACCATTCTTACGGGCTTCGCTCCGGGCCGCCTCATCCGGAAAAAGGTTATGATCTATCCGCCCACCCCAGCTGTCTATCCTGATCGGGAAATATTTTTTCATGACAATATTATGTTCAAAAACATCCCCGCTGTTTAAAAACCATACATGTGGATGGAAGGAATTATTGACCAGGATATTATTGGTCACTTTCCTGTAAAATCCCTCCCGCAGTTTCAGACCGCCGTTAAGGCATACATTATTATATATCTCATAATTAGACGAGCCGTCATCGAGATCAATGTCCCAGCCATGGTCACATCTGAAGCGATTGTTCCTGAGAATCACAGGTTTTACCGCATCCAGCAATATCAGCTCAGGGTGCTTCGCCACCAGACTGTCCATGTATTTTCTACCCGGAGCCCAGAAACGGTCACGCCCCCACGAGTTAAAAGCCCCGTGATCACCCGTTTCAAGGACCGTCTCAAACACATCATTAAACTCAATGACATGCCCGCCCCAGGCACCATCGCCGATGTTGATCCCGGCCCTGGGGGTATGATAAATGGTGTTATGAGCGGCGGTGATTGAAGCCGACATTTCAATCAGCACACCTGTGGCCTGCTTTTCTATTTCGCCGAGATGATGAAACAGGTTGTCTGTCACCACACATTCCTGCGGAAAATTCTGCGTCAGTGGTCCCGGTGTCTTGTCCATTTTGTCATAAGACACATAATCTTCATAACGGAACGACGGCGAACGCACCGCCTCAGGGTCACCTACAAACGCCACAGCATTGGCACCGATGTGACTGATATGGCATCCGCTGACCACTGCCCCTTTATTATAAAAACTAAAGAAAATGGCATTGCCTCCGATTCCGTTGAACGTACAATCTGTTATTTTACAAAGCTCTGTGCCCTCCAGCAGCACTGCCCCTCCCCTGTAAATCGTCCAGTCGCTACGCACCAAAGGTTCACGGGTATCCATAAAACTGCGTTCGTTATGGACAAACCGGAGATTTTTAAGCTCAATATTCTGCAATGGCTGAGCCAGTGAGCCTTTTAATTCAATACTGTTTTTCAGGTGGGATACTTCTACAATGACTTTATTGATATCTGTCCCTTTTTCCGGATAATAATAAAGTTTGTTCTCTTTTTTATCCGCGAACCATTCTCCGGGAGCGTCCAGTTCTTCAAAAATATTTTCTACAAAACGGTATTCCTTATGCATGCCCGAGGGCCGGTTGTTTTGCCAGCCTCCTGTCAGGTCAAGTGTGCCATCAGCTTTCTTACCTTTGATCAGATAATGAAACCCACCCCACTCGTGTTCATGCAGGGCATGCACATATCCTCCCGCCGGGTCTCTCCAGCGGCTGACCCTTTCCGAGCTGATGGCGTCTTTAGAGGTTCCGTGAAAAACCCTCGCTGCTGCATCATCATCCGGGAAACGGGCCAGAGGTTTCAATTCTCCATTGACATACAACCGCTCAAAACCCTGCCCGTCCGGCAACATGGCTACATAAATGCCGTCTTTGTACGGCCGCCATTTTAAGGTGAGACGACGCCCCGCACTGATCACCGCATTTTGCTCGCCGATGATCTGAACAGAGGTATTCTTAAAATCTTCACTTTTAATAACTAGTGTTTTATCCAGGTAATGCACCCCTGCTTTTACATGAATGCGTACGGATTTACTTCCGGCAGACTTTGAAAACTGCAAAGCCTTATCCAGGGTTTTAAATGGAGAAGCAGCTGAGCCAATATTTCTATCGGAACCGTTAACGGCCACATAAACTTCTTTGACCTGGGCTTTGACTGCAAAAAACGCGAACAGGAACAGGAAACACAATCTGAACATCATAGCTTTATTATCCGGTAAGAAATAAGGTTGACAATGAATCTCCAAATTAAGAAAAGGACTTTAAATCAACATCGCAAACCTTCATTTTAAATCAGAAATAAAATTTTCAAATAAATAAGAAACATTTCTTAGGTTAATTAAGAAAAGTTTCTTAGGTTTGTTTAACGAAACATGAAAAGGCTTAAAACTGCATTGATGACCCTGAAGGGGGTCAACATTTTCCTGCCGGAAAAAGCCTGCTTAATTATATTCCAGATGAAAAAAGAAACAAGTAACGAACCCACCCGCTCAGAACTGGAAATCCTCCAGGTACTCTGGGAATTTGGCCCTTCCACGGCCCGGTTTGTCAATGATCACCTGAACCAGCATATCAGGCCCGTGATTTACATGTCGACCCTGAAACTCATGCAGATCATGGTGGAAAAGGGTTTCCTTGAAAAAGATGAGACCAACATGAAACACATTTACCGCCCTGCACAGGAAGAGTCGAAAACCAAGGCACTGCTGCTCGACAGGGTGGTCGATACCATTTTTAAGGGTTCTGCCGGAAACCTGATGATGCAACTGCTGGGCGACAAAAAGATGTCGGAAGAGGAAATGGAGACATTCAGGGAGCTGATCAAAAAAATGGATCAAAAATAACAAAATCATGACACCTTTATTTGTATCTCAAATGCTGGTTAACGAACACATCAGGGCTATTTCGTGGACATTGATCCACTCTTTATGGATAGGTTTCCTGACCGCCGCCCTGGCCGGATTACTGATGACCCTCACCCGGAAATCGTCTGCGAAACTCAGGTACCGGCTTTTATGCGGCTCGCTATTGCTCTTTGTCCTGCTTGTCGGATATGTATTTATGACGGAATTGCAGACGGTCGGTAATACCAGCCATAAAACCGCAAATCTGTCAGGCAATGTCTTCCTGGAAAACCCTGACTTTGTACATCCGGGCATTAATGTGGCAGAAAATGATTTTATCTCTGTCATCACCAGCCGGGTCAACCAATACTCGGGTTGGATCTTTGCTTTCTGGCTGGCCTTCTTTTTGTTCAAGAGCGTCAATACTATCGGTGCCCTCCTGTACATCCGCCGTATCCGGACCACGCAGGTTGATGAACTCGGTGAGGCCTACACCGAAAAAATAAACAGTTTCTGTCAACAGCTGGGCATCAACCGCACCGTCAGGTTGTTGCAGTCCGGTCTCATCAAAGTGCCCGTGACCGTTGGCCATTTTAAACCTGTGATCCTCATTCCTCTCGGGCTTATCCTTCAATTGCCTCCGCAACAGATTGATACGATCCTCTGGCATGAACTGGCCCATATTCACCGCAAAGATTACCTCGTAAACCTGCTCCAGAACATCGCAGAAGCCGTATTCTTCTTTAATCCGGGTATACTTTGGGTATCAGCCCAGATCAGGGATGAACGTGAAAACTGCTGTGACGACCTCGTATTGGCCCACACTTCAGTCAAAAGCAATTACCTGGAAGCATTGCTGGCTTTTCACCACAGCCAGCCACTTACCTCATCCCATGCCTTAGCGTTGGGCCTGAAAGGAAACCAACTCGCCAACCGCCTGAAAAGAATTATTTACAATGAAAATAAACGATTGAATACTATGGAAAAAATCCTGTTAATTACGGGAGTGGTCGTCGCATCGGCCTTCTCCTATCTGCCTGAGGAACTTCAGGTTCCGAAGATCGCCGCCAAGCCTGAACAAAATGTCTCTGCTCAGCTTAAAACTTCTGTTGAAAACCCGCTTAACAGGGAGATCAGCAATGACGTAAAAGTGTCTCCTGTGATTCAAATCTACCCGGCAGTGTCCACGCAAGATTCTACCAAAAAACTAAAGAGCATCCGTTTCTCCAAAGGCAATGCCGACATGCTCAACCAGGAAATCACCGGGGTTTATGAAAATGGTAAAGAATACACCGCCAGCTTTACCGACCGGAAACTGACAGCCTTGAAAATCGACGGTCAGCCTGTGCCGGAAAGTGACTTACCCAAACATGAAGGCCTTTACGACGAAATGATGGCAGCCTTTGATAAAGCCCGTGAAGAGAAAAAGAACGCCATGGAAAAAAACCTGGCATTGTCACAGGAAAAGAGAAGAGCAGAAGTGATCCAAAACGATCTGAAAATGCAGGAAAAGCAAGACAGGCTATCCGACATCAGGAAAGAGAAAGAACTGAAGCTTCAGAAAACAGAATCTGATAAGCTGTATGAACTAAAGAAAGACAAAGAAGAAAAATACAAACTGAAAGAAGACAAACTCTCAAGAGTAGAATTTGACAGAGCATCGGACAGGCAGAAAGAAAAGGAAGAAAAATACAAACTGAAAGAAGACAAACTCTCAAGAGTAGAATTTGACAGAGCATCGGACAGGCACAAACTGAAAGAAGACAAGCTCTCAAGAGTGGAATTTGACAGAAAGGAGGATAAAGGTGAATGGAAAAAAGAGAAAGAAAGACAGTACCAGCTAAGGGATGATAAGCTTTCCAGAATGGAATTTGACAGAAAGGAGGATAAACGTGAATGGAAAAAGGAGAAAGAAGCCAAGTACAAAGTAAAGGAAGACAAGCTTTCCAGGATCGAATTTGACAAAAAGGAGAAGAAGGAGAAAATAGAAAAAGAAGAGAAACCGGAAAAAGTAGAAAAGGAAGAGAAACCGGAGAAGATGGAAAAAATAGAGAAAGAAGAAAAATGGCAACGTAAGGACGATGAACGCAGCAGGTCAAAAGAGCAGAATGAAGCATTAAGAAAGAAAAGGATGTCTGAAGAGGTCAACATAAAAGGAAAAAAACTACCGAACGAGAAAGACTACCTCGCAGATCTGGCCAGGGTAAATGGGGTTATTAACGAACTGCTGGAAGCCAGGGTGGTCGCTAAACCTAAAGAGGTAGAGTGGTTCGGACTGAGCGAAGAAGAACTTGTAGTCAACGGTAAAAAACAATCTGCCGAACTGCAGGCCAGGCTCAAAAACAAATACGGCATCAAACCCGGCAAAGGACTGTATTATGGCCCTGTAAAAATGACAGGTACCGGGGTGTTCCTGGATAAATAAAACCTTTAAACATCAGGCCTTCCTCTGCAGGCCGGATTCAAAATTCAACTGTATCTGTACTTAAAAGTTCCATTCCGGAGCCGGGTATTTCCATGTCTGTTTACCTCAGAAAAGGTACAGATAAACGTGTCGTTGATTCTCTTTCCTTTATCCGGACTGGGCTTCGACGACACGTTTATTTAATATAGTCAGCCGGAACGACCTCCATTACACATGAAGAAAAGACTCCGGGCCCGGCTTGAACCACAATTGTATTTGCCCCCGCCTTCACGCCGGGGCATTCAATTGCTTATATCATCAACATGTATAAATTCAACTACTCATCTGTCATTAAAGTCCACAATTCAATTTATCCCGGGTCTTACATGAATCCCATTTTGTCCTCCATCACAGCGTCCCGTATTTCATAAAATCCCTTTCATCTTCATTCTTTAATATTTCATCTATTCTTCCTGTTTATTCCGGATTCTGATTTAACTTTATATCGTATTAGATGCAGCAGAAATTACTTTTAAAACCCCATATTAAACTATGAATCGCAGACATTTTATTCAGACCTCAGCACTGACCGTCGGCACCATGGCCCTGTCAGGCAAAGCACTACTGGCACAAATGCTGGCAGAAAACCCTTACAAAATGAAGGACCTCCGCGGCGGCGTCGGTATTTTTACCGAAAGAGGCGGCACCATCGCCTATTTACTGACACCGGAAGGCATGGCCGTAGTAGATTCCCAGTTTCCGGAGCCATCCGTTCATTTGATTGATGAACTTAAGAAACTGAACCAGAAGCCTATCAAATTCCTGATCAACACCCACCACCATGGCGACCACTCAGGAGGAAATATTTCTTTCAAGGGCATTGCAGAGCATGTGGTGGCTCATGAAAACTCACTGAAAAACCAGAAGATCAGTGCAGAAAAAGCCAAAACAGAAGACAAACAGCTTTACCCTGACCTGACATTTACCGATACCTGGAAACAAAAAGTAGGAAACGAAAGCATCAAATCATATTACTTCGGACCCGGACATACCAACGGCGACAGCATCATCCATTTTGAAAACGCCAACATTGCCCACATGGGCGACCTGCTTTTCAACAGGAGATATCCTTTTGTAGACCGGGCAGCCGGGGCCTCCGCCAAAAACTGGGTGATGGTGCTGGGCAAAGCCCTGACGACCTTCGACAGTAAAACCCTCTTTGTGTGTGGTCATGCCTTTGATCCGGAGAAAATCGTTGTCGGAAAAGAAGACATCAAAGTGTTCCAGGATTACCTGGCGAAATTGTATGATCACATCGGCAAGGAAATCAAAGCCGGCAAAACCAAAGAAGAAATCCTGAAAATCACTGCTATTCCCGGCGTTACGGAAATGCAGGGCGATGGCATCGTCAGAAGCATCCAGGCTACTTACGAGGAACTGGGTGGGGTTTGAGATTGAATTAAAAGATATTATTGGAGCACCCCTGGAATGTTTCCGGGGGGGCTTTTTACTATAAAAAATGAAGCTTGAAATCATCCCAAAGTTTAAACAACTCAGGGATTTTCTTGGTCATATCTACAGGCAATAAACCAATGGTAACCACATCTTTAAAATCCTTTAGTTTTTTAAAGCTTCTTTCTATAATACTTACAGATGTTTTCTGAGCTGCTTTGTCTTCTGCCATTTCCAGACGGCTGAATTCGTCCAGACTCTTTATCAGGATATCCCGCCATTCTTTATTCTCAGCACTTGTATCCTGCAGATCAAGTAAGATTTCTTTGATGGCTTCCAATTGATCAGATCCTGTGATATCAACTTTTACATTGGTGACATTGCTGTTTGTATTGTTCTGTTCAAAATGCGGATTGAAGTTAAATACCTGATGTACATCCGTCTTCTTTTCTTCCTTCATAATTTTTTCTGTTTCGCTTTTGTCCTGAAATAATTCCAACACTTCTAAAACATTAACCGATATTCTGTGGATAGGGTGATAAGTGAGAAAAGTTACACCATCTTTAAAACAAGTTTCCATTTCCTTGTAAGATAGAAAATACTCCTTTCCGTCTTTCAGATACAGAACCTCTTCTTCAAAAGAGAATTTTTTATATACCCTGAAAATCTCTCTAAAATCGGCTCTTATGACTTCCCAAAAACCCCTGATATTTTCACCTTTGATCCAGCAATCAATCCTGTTCGAGTATTGATTCGTCTCGACCAAAGCATAGGTTTCACTGGAATGCTTAATATAAATACCTGATTGCCAATAATCTTCCCCCTGTGATTTCTCAATATTCATGGCAATGAATCGGTGAATGATCAGCATTTCAAAAGGTGATTCAAACTGAAAACGGTATTGCCTGGCATCCGCCTTTGCTGTTTCATATTCTTTCAGAGGCCTTTCGCCGAAAGCCGAGGGAATCAGATACTCATGTTCTGCAAAAGGTTTGATTTGGCACAGATTGTAATTAATCATCAGTTGCATAATGAAAAGGAACTGATTTTCATTATACTTTATTTTAATACTTTTATCTGAAAAAATCTCTTTTTCTTCTTTAAAAATTTGCTTTAAATCATTCCAAGTAAGGTGCCCGTTTTTATCATTGGTCTGTTTAGCCGTTAACACTGCATAAGCTCCGGTGGTAATCCACTCAGGGTTAAGTACAGGATACTGATCCAAAATAGGTTTGTCAAAATATACAATTGACCCAATTGAATTTAGTATTTTCAACAACCTTTGCTGACTTTCTGGATCGTAATAGTTTGTTCCTATACAAAGTGTTTTATAATCATCATAATCAATGTAATTAGCTTCAACAGAAACATCAATCTCCAGCTGATTCTTAATCTTAAACCACTCCTTTCTATATTTAGTCGTTAATCCCTCACTTTTCTTGATGCAGTTACTTAGTTCTCGTTTGAATTTAATAACTCCTTCACCTGTTTTACAAGACAGTAAGTAGGGTTCTCTTAGGTTCGTATATCTTTTTCTAAGCTCATAAAAATTCCCTAAAAAGTTAGCTACTTTATCTTCTTTATTTTTCCAATTATAAACAATGAAAATCTCAGAATCACATCCTAACTTTTCAATCTGTTCTAACCAATAGTTGGCTTTTTGGTCATTTCTTGGATCCAATACTAACACATATATAACCCTTTCCGAAAAGAAAAACTGGTGAAGCGAATGTTGTATATGCTGTCCTCCAAAATCCCAAAGATTCACTTTTATAGCTTCTTTCTTTTTAGTTTTTAAATCAGTCCATGCAATTTTATTAATTCCATGAGTTGTCTTTTCATACTTATCAAATTCAATACCTACCAAACATTTCATTAAACTTGTTTTACCTACAGATCCGTCTCCAACAAAAATAAGTTTACATTCATTTAGTGGTGTTAATTTCCCTTCAAAATGCTCAATAATAGTCTCGTTCCCCAGCAACAAGACCTCCTTTGGTGGAATCATTATAGGATTATCGCTTACAATAATTCCATTATCAGTGAATAAACCCTCTTCTAATCTTACAGATAGGCCTTTCTTTATGTGATATAAAAGTGGAGATATATCTTTTACATCATTTCTACTAATATTTAAGCACATTAAATCATAAAGTCCGGATATAAAATTCAGATCCGAAACATTATTTACACTTAAATCTAAATACTTCAAACCATTTAGTCCACCAATAGCACTCAAATCAGAGACCTTACTAAGATCCAAATTCGAATATTTTAGACCTTTTAAGTAATGACCATCACCTGAGTCATTAATACTATTATAGCTCAAATCCAAATATTGTAAGCCACTCAAACCTCTAATAAAACTCAAATCAGAAATTTTATTGTGACTTAAATCCAAATATTGTAAGTCACTAAAACCACTAATAAAACTCAAATCAGAAATTCTATTATAGCTTAAATCTAAACGCTGCAACCCTTTTAAACTAAATATAAACCGTAAATCGGAAATTCTATTATGGCTCAAATTCAAACAAATTAGTTGAGATAAGCCACCTATAAAACTCAGATCAGAAATTCCAAGAGCATATAAATGCAAAAACTTTAAGTTTTTCAGTTTTGATAAGATCCGTAACCTATACCCCACAAACTCATTTTGAACATAGCCATTCTCACTTTCAGTATCTCTTCCATTCTCGTTTATATAATATTTTCCAAAATTCAACTCCTCTAACCAAACACAATCCCCCAACTCTTCAGGAATCTCATTCACCAAACCACACATACCCAAATCCAGAAAAGTAGCTTTGGTCTTTTTATTCTCTGCAATTAACTGCCTGGCGAGGTCGGACATCGGGGATAAGTTTAAAGGTTATTATATCGTTTCTTTGAAAAAACGAATCAAGATAATATATAAACGTAAACCCGCAAAATAAGAGGAATTAAAAAAGAGGTAGTCATCCGGAGTAAATGACCTGGTGAAGAAATTAAATACATCCCTCATCTGTATGGGTAATGAAGGATATATCCGGAGCGTAGTGAGGCCTTACTTCACCCCGCACAAAACACCAAAGCCCCGCCCTCAGCGGCGGTCTCAGCATAGAGTTTGATCAGGGGTTCTAAATAGCCTTCGTACAAAATTTCTTTGTCGGGTGAGCCGTATTCTTCCAGGGTCGTTTTCACTTCTTCGTCGAGGCGGTCGTATAAGGCCAGGAAACCGGCTTCGGTGTCCAGGCTTCTTTCTTTGATGGTGGCGTAAAATGCCTTGACTTGCTGTGACGACAGGAATCCCCCTACCTGGAAATAACTGGCGTCGGGTTCGTCGCCCATCGGCACCACCTGTCCGCAGATCACCTGGTATTCAAACGTTTCTTCTTCCTCAAAAGGATCGACCACATTCGCCAGCACCATGGCCAGGTCTTCATACAACTGAAACAGGTCGACAAATTCTTTAGCGTCCTGCTTTTCATGCAATTGCTCTTCCAGGTCTACCACGGATTCCAGCGATTCACTCGCCTCTATTTTATATACATGGATTGAAACTCCCATATCGATATTTTTAAACTATTAAAAATCAAACATTTAAACACTTGAGCATGCTTAAAACCGAGAATCCGGCCTCAAACAGCCGTCAAGATATTGATTATTCTCCGGATTGGAAGCATCTTAGTCATTCAGCCGACATCAACTTTCTTTAACATGAGCTCAAACAGGGTACCGAGCATCTTTTTCGTCATACATATGACCTCAGAGAGCATATCGACCATCTTTTTGGTCTTATCGAGGACCTCTGAGATCATACCGAGCAGCTTTTTGGTCTTATCGAGGACCTCTGAGATCATATCGAGCAGTTTTTTGGTCTAATCGAGGAGCTACTGAGGTCATACCGGGCGTCTTTTTGGTCTTATTGAGGAGCTACTGAGGTCATATCGAGCAGCTTTTTGGTCTTATCGAGGACCTCTGAGATCATACTGAGCACCTTTTTGGTCTTATCGAAGACCTCTGAGATCATATCAAGCAGCTTTTTGATCATATCGAGGACCTCTGAGATCATACCGAGCAGCTTTTTGGTCTTATCGAGGACCTCTGAGATCATATCGAGCAGCTTTTTGGTCTTATCGAGGATCTCTGAGATCATATCGAGGGGAGTGTAAACCAAACTCTGTCCGGGCCTCTGCCGGGCATTGATTTTGAGCAGATATCGATAAAATCGGGCATATACTCTGCTGAAAACACAAAACCCCTCTCCGGCAGGATGTAGATTTGACAATTATTCCCTATCATTACCTCAAATAATCTCCTTAAAATATGCGTAAAATTTACTTACTCCTCTTACTTGTCAGCATCGGCGTTTCTGTCCCGGCTTTTGCTCAGCCCGTCACCATCGATGTGGACCTCAACAAAGTCAAAGGCCCTATGAAGCCCATCTGGGCCTGGTTTGGGTACGACGAACCGAACTACACCTACATGAAAGATGGTAAAAAGCTACTCACCGAAATATCCCAACTGAGCAAAGTGCCTGTGTTTGTGAGGGCTCATAGTTTGTTGGTAACGGGAGACGGCGTGGCCGCTTTGAAGTGGGGTTCTACCAACGCCTACACCGAAGATGCCAACGGTAACCCGGTTTACGACTGGACCATCGTCGATAAAATATTCGATACTTATATAGAAAGGGGCATGAAACCCATGGCCCAGATCGGATTTATGCCGGAGGCCCTGTCAAGCAAACCGGTGCCTTACCGCCACTACTGGAAACCGGGCGACAACTACAACGACATTTACACCGGATGGGCATACCCTCCCAAAGACTATAAAAAATGGGCGGAGCTGATCTACCAATGGGTGAAACACTCGGTGGCTAAATACGGCCAGAAAGAAGTGGAAAGCTGGTACTGGGAACTCTGGAATGAACCGAACATCGGCTACTGGAAAGGGACGACAGAAGAATACATCAAATTGTATGATTACTCGGCCGACGCCGTCAAAAGGGCATTGCCGACGGCCAAAATGGGCGGACCGGAAGTCACCGGGCCATCGTGGGACAAGTCAGCGACGTTCATGAGGACTTTCCTGGACCATGTGACCAAAGGAAAGAACTATGCGACGGGTAAAATTGGGTCTCCGCTTGATTTCATTACCTATCATGCTAAAGGTGCCCCGAAAATTGTAGACGGGCATGTGCAGATGAACATGGGTACCCAACTTCGCGACATCGACAAGGGTTTTGAGATCGTGGCCTCTTACCCCACCCTCAAAAAACTACCGATCGTGATCGGAGAATCGGATCCGGAAGGCTGTGCGGCTTGTTCTGAAGACCTGCATCCGCAGAATGCTTACCGCAACGGCACCATGTATTCAAGTTACACTGCCGCGTCTTTTGCCCGTAAATATGAACTGGCAGATGCCCGTGGGGTGAATCTGCTCGGGGCTGTCACCTGGGCCTTTGAGTTTGAAGACCAGGCCTGGTTCAGAGGTTTCCGCGATCTGGCCACCAATGGCGTAGACAAACCGGTGCTCAATGTTTTCAGGATGTTCGGTATGATGGAAGGCAACCGGGTGGAAGTCAAACAAAACCTGGCCTACGATTATAAAAAAGTACGCGACCAAAGCGTCCGCGAAGCCGCCGATATCAACGGGCTGGCCTCCAAAAGCACCAATTCGGCAGGTGTGATGGTGTGGAACTACCACGATGATAACGTTCCGGCACCTGATGCCGCTGTAGAAGTATTGGTCAAAGGCCTTCCTGCGGGCAGAATACTGGTCTCGCATTACAGGATAGACCAGAACAACAGCAATGCTTACGAAGCCTGGAAACGCATGGGTTCACCGAAACAACCTACTGCGGAGCAGATTTCAGCCCTGGAAAAAGCAGGTCAGCTGCAACTCCTTACTTCCCCGGAGTGGATCAGCCCGGTCAAAGGCACCGCTCAGATCAAAATGCAGTTGCCAAGACAAGGGGTCTCGTTTCTGCAGTTTAAATGGTAAAACAAAGATCTTTCAAACAAACAGCCCGCGGTTTAAATCGCGGGCTGTTTGTTTTATGGAGCCCCTCCTCTCATCAACCTATAAGTCCGGTTAAAAGAATTGTGAAACAAAAAACCAATTTATTACTATTTTTGTTTTACATTTAAGAGAAATTATATAGTGATGAAAGACTTCAGATCAATGGTAGAATTCTGTGTAACAAAGATGCTCCAGGGGGTATTTATTCTGCTGGTCTTGTTCTATGCCTATGCCAAGTTCAGCACTTCCTGGCCTTTCTAAGCCTCATACCTTCGACTTTATCACCTCAAAAGCCGCATCGTACTGCTGATTTACTTTGCCGATAGAGGTTTTCACATTCTTCCTGGCAGCATTATAGTTTTTATGAATTTCCATTAAACGCTCATTGATCTGCTTTCCTGTCGTTTCGTTGATCTCAAAAGTCCAGTCTTTTAAACCCAGGTCATAATACATTTGTCCTTTAATAGTATCTTCAGGCTGACGAAGGTAGAAAGCAGGTGTGCCGTTAGCTGCCGCGATGATCGGGGAATGGCATTCGTAACTCAGCACCGTGTGTGCCTGTGCATACAAAGAAGCCGCTTCATCAGGCAGCCAGTAGCCATGTTTCACTACAAAAGGCTTTACGTTATCAGGCAGCGGATTAACCAGCAATTCATCAATAATATCAACCTGGTAAGTCATTTCAGGACAAACCACGATCTTATTGCCTGTGGTTCTGACCCAGGCCACCATAGCCTCTCTTACTTTGGCGTGGTCAATCTCCTTCCATTTGTCGTTCAGTTCATCTACTTCCCTGATCCGTTGTTCGGTCCACCCTGCATTATTCGACCTGATCTTATAATACGGCGTCACCCTCAGGCGGGGAATCACACAGATAAACTTCCTGGACTCCAGCTGATTCGCTTTTATAAAATCATTGGCCCTGGCGGGATCATGGATTTCCAGCACAAATGTGGCATCAGGGGCAAAAGCAATGTGCGGCCCGGTCACCCCGGCCTCTTTCAGTTTTTCTATCGAAGCCGTTTCGCGGGTAAATATAAAGGCTGCTTTGACCAGCAGGTCTTTCAGGGCAGGCGTTACATTTTGTGTGGTGACCCCGAAAATCCCGAAAGGTTTTCCCGTTTGTTTATCCCAGGCCTGCAGATAATCAGAAGCAACCACAGACGGCCCCGATCCGTGAAGAAAGAAGTCTGCTTCTTTAAAAGCTTGTTTCACTTCATCAGATTGCGGCTCAGATTCTTTATTGACAGCTCCGTGAATAATTCTTACTTCCGGATAGTATTTATTCAGCATGTCTTCTACCATCTGGCTTTTACTCTTTTTCCAGAGGATGATTTTTGCCTTGGGCAATCGCTTTCTCAACAGCCCGATCAAACCGGGCGTATGGGCTATGTCGCCGATGTTCACATCCTGCCAGCCGGAGGTGATCAGTAAAACCGGATCGGCCTTACCGGCAGCACGGCTAAGAAAAGGAATAAAAGCGGCCGCTGTCAAAAGCGAGGTCTGCTGTAAAAATTGACGACGTTTCATATTTAGATTTCGTATTTAACTAGTTTTTTTACGGTTACCATCGTTTCCTTCTGACGGTCTTTTACTACATCCAGGGCTTTTTTCACCTTGTTTTTTGCTCCGGGATAATCTTCGTGAATTTTCATGATGGCTCCTGTTATGGCTGCAGACTCCGACTGGTCTATCTCAAACAGCCATTCCGGCACCCCGATATCCCTGAACATCCAGCCTTTGCGGCCATGTTTCAGCGGCCGGGCGTGCACCACAGGCACACCCAGGGCCACCCCCATGATCAGCGAATGCGGTTCCATCCCAAACATACAGTGGGCCCTGGCATAAACAGACATCGCCTCATCGGCATTCCAGAAGGTTTCGCGGCAGACCACTCTGGCTTTTACGTCCTCATCAAGCGTATCATACAGCATGGTTTTACCGTACCGGGTTTCTTTCAGTGCCTCCGGAGCTATCAGCACTTTTTTCCCGGTCTGACGTACCCAGGTACTGATCAGGTCTTTTACTTTATTCATCCGTGATTTGTCCTGTTCCTGTTGCTCGGGGCTTGGTGCCGGATTCATCAGGTCGCCTTTTCCTGTGCTGTTCAGATGCGGGGTATTGGTCCTGATCACAACCACCAGGAACTTCCCTTCCTCCAGCCCTGCTTCTTTGAGATAAGCCAGTCCCCTGGACTCGTCCCTGACATCTATACCGAAACATCCGTCGGGACCGAATTCCAGGACCGGGGTTTTAAACCGGTTCTCTTTCAGAAACTTCACCGAATCCCCGTCCCTGCAATAAATAAACGATGCCCGGCTGAGCACGTCCCGGAACAAGGACATGGAAGGTTGCACAAACTTATCGAAGGAATGCCCGTACAAACCAAAGGGCTTGTTGTTTTCAATACAGTAATAAAACGGTGCCAGGTTAGACATCGGCCCGCCCCATTCAAAATTGAACAGGCCGTAGTTCATAGACATACCGGAATTGTGAATGTACAGGTCGGCTCGCTCAAAAGCATCCTTCAGTTCCCCTGTCAACTCTCCGTTCTCATCATAGAAACTGCCTCTGACGATCTTTATTTTCGGGAAATTCCTGCTGATCAGAGCCTCCGTTACAGGTCGAGGCTGGGCATGCCATAGCATGATTTCTGCCTCAGGCAAATGTGTTTCCAATATTCTCAACGTGCCGGGCGTATGCCCTATGTCTCCGATGTTGTTATCATTCCACGACGACCGCAGCACAATGACGGGTTTCTTTTTAAGATGTATATTACCCTGTTTAAATACCGGGGTCAGCAAAGGCAAAGCTGACAGCTTAAGAAAATCTCTCCGGGAATTATTTTCCATAGTATGTTAATTTTATTTCAGGACAAACAAAGATTGAGCACCTGAAGTCTCTGACTGATTTTGTTAAGATCCGGCATATCCCGGATTCTGCGGCAGTTTTACATCCCTGTTCGCGTCGATCGCTTTCTGAGGGATCGGCCACAGCTCATTAAAAGGCTGCATGGTCGCTTTGGCATCCCAGTTATATCTGACAGCCCTTTCATACAGCAGCCCAAGTCTGACCAGGGTCCTTCTCCTCGCTTCCTCGATGATCAGTTCCCTGGCCCTTTCATCCAGGATGTAATCAAGACTCATTTCGGAAGCCAGTGCCGGCTGGGCTTTGGCCCTTGCCCTGACCACGTTCACGTCGGCAGCAGCCTGGGCGTTCATCCCTTTATGCACATAAGCCTCTGCTCTCAGCAGGTAAGTTTCGGCCAGACGCATCCTGATCTGGTCATTATTGGTTCTGCCCGAAATCGGCTGGGGCAGCACCCCTTCTATCTTACGGATCATCGGATAAAACCATCTCAGTGTATCCACTGCGATCGTCGTTGCTTTTCCCGCTTCATCGGCAATAAAAGCCTTGCCTCCGACTACCACATACTTTGCTTTCTTTTTAAAATAAGCTGACGTCGGGTCATTATAATACCATTCTCTCCTGATGTTATGTTTCGAATTCCTGATATCGTTTTTATCTTTCCAGATATCGTAAAAGAAATAGTTGGTCGGGCGGTTACCACCCTGAGACCTCCCCAGGGAGTCATTGACCAGGATCCTTTTGTTGTCCGGAGACCGGATATTCTCAAACTGCGGCCCCCACCAACGCATGTCGTGGTTCATCTGCTCGGCACCGCCTACGGTCAGGTACTCATATTGCACCACCCAGATCGTTTCCAGGTTGCCCGAAGCACGGTTCTGCTGGTTGGTCCAGAATAAATCTGAAAACACATCTCCCTGGCGGCTGGTATTCCCGAACCGCTCCGTCATCAGTTTGTACTGGCCTGCAGACCCGTCAATGACTTTCGTGGCTGCCTCTATCGACTTGTCATAAAACGTCGCGTCCTTGGTTTCCCTGCCCAGACTGATGTACACTTCAGATAATAAATGCAAAGCCGCTGCCTTAAATATCCGGCCGTCTTTGGTCGCGGCATTTTCTACATTGGGCAGGTGCTGAATGGCAAATTCGAGGTCTGTCCTGATAAACTGGAGCACTTCAAGCCTCGTTGCCCTCTTAAAATCAAAACGGGGCTGGGTCAGTTCCGCATCCACAATCGGCACGCCTCCGAATAAATTGACCAGTACATTATAAGTAAAAGCCCTGAAAAACTTAGCTTCTGCCACTATCGCGTTTTTCTCTGCCTCGGTCCAGTCAATGCCCGGCTTTTCAGAACGGGTGATCACCAGGTTGCAGTTTTTCAGCATGCCTGCATAAGCCCAGTCCCAGTAATAAGTCACTATCTGGTCATTAGGCAGCACCAGTTTATAATCTTTCATAAAACGGCCGTCAGCCACACCGCTGGTTGACACATCTGTGCCGATCCCCATCTGATCAGGGCGGTCCAGTGTCCTTTCTTCCCTGGCGGCCTTGTGAATGGCCACAATTACCGTTTCAAAACCTGATTTATTGGTCAGCAGGTTTTCAGGACTGAACCGGTCCAGCGGTTTTTCGTCCAGGAAACTTTCCTTGCAGCTGCTTACCCCCAGCAGGATGAAAAACAGGGAAGCAGCGGCAGTTTTCGAAAATATAGTCAATGATTTCATTTTGATTAGTAATAATAAGGTTGTTGTTCAGAGTCCCAGGTCAAGTCCGATCACCCACGATTTCAGCAAAGGTCCGTTGGTAGCATCCCGGCCACCCGACCCATGCTCAGGGTCCCATCCGGCCCATTTGGTCCAGGTCTGAAGGTTTTTACCGCTGATATACATCCTCAGGTTATTGATCTTTGCTTTGGAAAGCAGCATCTTCGGAAATTCATATACCAGACTTACATCCTGCAGCCTCATAAACGTACGGCTCTGATAAAATCCATACCCAAGCGGATTAGGATAACCAATGCTCGGCCTGTCGGTCAGCGGGTTTTCCGGGGTCCAGTAAGGCAGGTCCATCAGGTTGGTGCGGTCAAAGAAATTAGTACCATGATTCAGCAGTCCGTTACTGCTGTACCCTCCCACCACGGCGTTCAGTAAAAATGAGAAAGAAAAATTACCGTAAGAAAGCCTGTTGGTTAGCCCTGTCAGGAAATCAGGCTGCGAAGAATGCAATACCTGACGATCCGACGGCGTGATTTTCCCGTCTCCGTCCACATCCTTAAACCTGATAAATCCGGGCTTGGCAGACGGGTCAATCGAAATGTCATCACCGGTTTGCCAGATGCCGTCCCACACATAATCGAAATTGGTACCCTGCGGATAGCCGATAAACCTTTTACTGGCAATGTCATCGTCTTCTTTACCGTCGCCGTTCAGGTCAATTCCTGACAGCTTGGCAATTTTATTCCTGTTAAAGGAGAAAACCAGGTTACTTGACCACGTAAACCTGCCTTTGGTAAAGTTTGTAGAATTAAGCGTCAGCTCAAGCCCTTTGTTCGTTGTAGCCCCGATGTTCGTAAAGAAAGACTCATATCCGGTCATATTCGGTATTCTGAGCGACAACAGCAAATCAGAAGTATGCATAGAATAATACTCCAGTGAACCCGAAATCCTGTCTTTCAGGATGCCGAAATCCAGACCGATGTTAGACGCCACGGTGGTTTCCCATCCCAAAAAACTATTCGCCATGGTGGTGGGTGTAATCCCGATACTGGTAGAGCCGTTATCTCCGAAAACATACTGGTTGTCTACCTGGCTCATATTGCTCAGCGACGAATAAGCCGAAATGCCCCTGTTGCCGTTTTTTCCATAAGAATACCTCAGTTTCAGATAGGTGATATTCCTGAGATCAGACATGAACCCTTCTTCTGAAATCAGCCAGCCTATACCCGCTGAAGGGAAATTACCGTACTTACGCCCCGACCCGAAGGCCGAAAACCCGTCTCTTCTGATCGTAAAATTCAGCATATACCTGTCTTTCAGCTTATAACCCACCCGGCCCATGTAGGAATTGGCCTTGGTTTCAGTAGCACTGGAAGTGATCAGCTGGTTCTCCCCGATTCCCAGCCCGTTGTATGACAAGGCGTCGTTAAAGATATTGTTGCTCGAAAGACTGGAGGCACTTTCCTTCGTAATTTCAAAACTCTGGAGTAAGGTCAGATCAAAAGCATGGTCCTTTTTAAACACTTTCTGATATTTAACAATGTTTTCGATAGTAAAGTAATGGTGCTTGCGATGCCCCTTGCTGCCGCTTCCCAGGACAAAGTTATTGTCACGCGGCTCGCTCACCGAGGGAGCATAATTGGCCTCTTCGTTAAACCTCAGGTTATTACCCACGTTGATCCTGTAAGACAAACCCGGCAATGGCAAAGCCACATCGGCATAAATATTACTGAAAAGGGTATTGGAAGTATTGAGGTTATCATTCCGGAGGGTAGCAAAAACCGGGTTAGGAGCCAGCCCGTCGTCCATCGGCAGTTGCTTCAAGGCCCCGTCTTCATAAAATATGGACGAATAAGGACTCAGATAGCTGGCATTGCCCCACAAGGCCCTCACGCCCGAATAATCCTTAAAATTATACCCGGTGTTGGTACCCACATTCAGCCAGCCGGTCACCGCCACGTCCAGGTTCAGACGGGAAGAAAAACGCGAGAAATTATCACCCATGATCCTCCCTTTCATATCTGTATAAGACCCCGACAGGTAATAATTGACTTTCTCGGTCCTTCCTGATAAACTGATCTCGTGATTTGACATGGGGGCGTCCTGCGATATGGCCTGCCAGGGGTCTATGGTTCTGCCCGCTGCGAGGTTGGCTTCTTCAATAACATTCAGTGTCAGCGGGCGACCCAGGTAGGCTGCCGCATCTTTTTTCATCTCCAGGTATTTTTCCGGACCCATCATTTTTGGTGTCCTTGCAAAATCCGAGAAACCATAATAAGTATTGTAATTCAATCGTGGTTTGTTGCTGGTTCCTTTTTTAGTGGTGATCAGGATAACACCGTTGGTAGCTCTTGAACCATAAATACTCGCCGAGCTGGCGTCTTTCAGGATATCGATGGATTCAATGTTATTGGAGGAAATGTCTGAAAGCCCTCCTGTGTAAATGATGCCGTCCAGGATAATCAGAGGGGCGGTGTTGGCGGATATTGAATTGTTTCCCCTGATGCTGATGGTACCGTCGGCTCCCGGACGGCCTGTGTCTACCACCCTCACCCCGGCCACAGAGCCCCTGAGGTTTTGTACCACATTGACATTGGGATTGGTCTCATTCAGTTTGGGGTCCACACGGGTCACAGCCCCGGTAAGGTCTTTTTTCTTCTGGGTACCATAGCCCACCACCACCACTTCAGACAGTACTTTCAGATCGGATTTGAGGCTGATATTGATAAAAGTCTGGTTACCTACCGTGACTTCCTGGGGCTCATAACCAATAAAACTGAATACGAGCACTGCCTTGCCGTCAGGTACGCTGATGGAAAAGCTTCCGTCGGTGTTGGTAGTTACCCCTTTGGTTGTTCCCTTAAGAATGACGTTGACGCCCGGCAAACCTTCTTTTTTTTCATCATCCGTCACTTTTCCGCTGACGGTCTGTTCAAAAGCCCTCTCCAAAACCGGTATGTCACGGTCTTCATCTGCTCTCAGCGATTGTGGCTGGGGCGTTACCGTTTCTTCGGAAAACCCGGCTTCCGGTTTTTCTGCTTTCTTTTCCTTCTGACTGATGATCACATATCCTCCGTTTTTCGACTTTTTGTAATTCAGCCCGTTAGGTTTCAGTATAGCATCCAGGTTTTGTTCCAGTTTAAGGTTAAATCTCACGGCATTGGCCCCTATGCTGAAACCTTCAACATTGCGGTCGAAAAACAAAATATCCACACGATAATGGTCTTTGAGCTCCTTAAGTACATCTTTGAGTTTTTTCTGGGCAGGTTTGGTCTGGGTCTCTCTGCCTTGCTGCGGTTGGGCACTGGCCAGAATCTGGGCAAAACCCGGGTATACTCCAGCCAGCAATACCCCCAGTAAGAGCAGGGTAAGTATCGGTTTTTTCATAGTAAAACGATTTAATGGTCGGTTGAAATAATAATCCTGTTTCCTTCTTTGCGGTAGGTAAGCCCCGCCGCTTCTGTGAGTGTCTGCAGAAGTTCTTCGCTGTTATCTGCTGAAAAAGAACCCGAAATCGTCCAGCCGGCTAATTCTGAGTCGGGTATTTCCACTTTCAGTCCGTAATTGTCTTCAAACATCTGGGCCACCTCTGCCAGTGTGGTCTGGTCAAATACCAGCCGGTGTTCCTTCCAGGCTGAATGTTGCTGAGTAGAAGCAACCTGCCGGATACTGGCCTGATTCCTTTCATCAAGCGTCACCAGGTCGCCGGGCTTCATCATCATGTTTTTCTGTGCGGTGCCTTCCTGATATCTGAGCTGTACACTTCCCTTATTCAGTACGACTTTTGCTCCTTTCCTGCGTGTGTTAATGACAAATTCAGTTCCGAAAACCACTACCTCAAAATTCCGGTCGGTGGTTACCACAAATTTCCGGTTATCGGCCCGGTGTGTCACTGAGAAATCGGCTTCTCCGGTCAGTTCTACCTGACGGGTTGAATTTCCGAACCCGAATCTCGGCACCTTCAGTTCAGAATTGGCATTCATTACCACCTTGCTTCCGTCCTGTAGCTGAAGCGAGCGGATCTGCCCGTAACCTGTTTTATAAATATCAAACATGATGTTCTCACGAAAAAACCAGGCTCCTGCCAGCAGCAAAACGACGACAGAAGCCACCATGAGGAAGTTAAAACGGCGGCCGAGGCCCGTTTTTTCATGCTCATCGTCTCTGCTGTCGGCCTTAAATACCGACATTCTTTCCTTATGACGGTCAAAAGCCGCCGCTGTATCGGGTTCATATTGTGCATTCTCCTTTTCCCATGCGAACAGGTGATTGAAAAACACCTCCCGGTTGCCCGGGTCCTTTGCCCAATCCTCAATCGTTTGCTTCTGAAATACAGTAGCACGGCCTGAAAAGTAATGAAACAATATTTCTTTGGTTACCTGGGTATTCATTTTAGAAAGAATTTGAAGTAATGACGGATAAACCTCATAAAACACTTAGCGGACTGTTAAATCCAAAAGAAAAAGATAAGTAATATGAGCCATTTATCCTGCAATGCCTTGCGGATCTGGCGGATGGCCTGATACAGATGAGCCTCAATGGTCCTGAGCGAAAGATGGAGCTCATTGGCGATCTCCTGGTATTTTTTTCCTTCGAACCGGTGCATGATATAAATCTGGCGGCGTTTCAGGGGCATCTGGCCTATGGCGTTTTCGACATCGTGGCAAAGCTCTTCGTACTGAATGATGGAATCCGGCTCATAAGTAGAGGCCATGGAAAACTGGGCGGCGTTGTCTAGTGAGGCATTGCGGTGAAGTTCGCGTTTGACATAATCAAAAGACCTGTGCCTGACCGACGTAAACAGAAATGCCCTGAATGAAGTAGTGATATGAAGATACCGCTGCTGGGAATGGAACTCAAAGAAGATGTCCGACACAATGTCTTCTGCAATGGCTTTTGAAGAAACAAAACGCACCGCATGATTACAAAGCATCGGATAATACTGATGAAACAGCATAGACATACCGGCTTCCGGTTCAGACTGGAATGCCTGACGGATCAACAGCTCCGGGTCCAGTACCTTCGGTTTTTCCTGGTGATCTCCTCCTCCTTCCTGAATCCTGAAAAGAGGTCTCTCACCGTCATCATCCACTTGCATATTCAGCTTAACCAATCCCATTTCTAAGTAAAGATAAGTTTTTTCTTGAAATCTTTAAATTATATCGTACTCAAAAGGTAGACGATACAACCACTCAAAACACTTAGCGGATTTTATTTTTTTTTAAAGAATTTACGGGAAGATTAAAAAGACGGATAAAATAAATGAGGTGACAGGATAAAGGTACAGGATATCCGGCCTATTTAGAAAATGTTTAAATATTAATAAAACACAGTTCACTTCGCCTGAAATACCATTTCTGTCAAAGAAATACTTGTGACATCGTGAAAAAGCAGAGGTGGTACAACAAAACAGCGGTCTGACGAGGCTGAAAAAACGTGGATAATTCTCAACAGGGCAGCTGATCCTGAATACTTTAATGATTCCTGTAATAGTACAAATAAGCAGAAAAGAAAACGGAGGACAGGATAAAAAGAAACTGCAGAATAAATACTTGTCCTGTAAGTATCACATTGACAGCACTTTAACTTAAAAAAAATCAGGAATCAGTACAAAAAAAAAGGACTGGAACAAAATGCTCCAGCCTTTCCCGCTACTAAATCCACACAACTTTTATCTTTAATATCTATATATAAATCCCTTTCGGGCTATAACTCTTACTCAACAATGCAAATTTACAACTAAGATTTAAAAAATGCAAAAAAAATATTTTTTTTTTCTTCCCGCGATCTCTGCAAAACCTTGCGTTGATTCCCGATTGCGATGCAATATTATGTATTAAAAATATAATTGCAAACTTTTTGAGATTATATTTTATGTAATTACATACATTTTGTTTTCCACATCAGGCAATCACATTAAATAAACGCCATTTTCAGGTCAAAAAGTTCCCGAAATTTAATTTTCATGTTTAAAACCACACTTCAGCCCCCTAATCTTCCGTGTCTCCCAAATACTAACCTATCCTTAATACTCACTTAACATTGAGGTAATATTGACATTCTACTTTTGTGGCGTCAAATCAAATTGTCAATTACCAATATGAATAAGAATCTAAAAATCTACTTTTTATTATTTTTTCTATCCTTCTCATTGAGTGCCTTTTCCCAGTTCGGAACCATCAGGGGAACTATAAAAGACTCAAAAAACAATGAAGCGGTTATCGGTGCTACGATCTCTATTCCGGGAACAACCATCGGGGCCATTGCAGATGTGGAAGGAAATTTCGAAATACCGAAAGTAGCCGCAGGTACATATACCATTAAGATATCATTTATAGGATATAAAAATACCGAACTGAAAGATATCAAAGTTTTCGGAGGTCAGACGACCTTAATTAACTCTTCACTTGTCGAAGATTCGCAGTCATTACAGGAAATTAAAGTAGTGGCCCGCAGATTTACCTTCTCAGATGTGTCCGTTATCACTGAAATCAAGCAGGCTGAAGCCGTAGCAGTAGGTATCTCGGCAGAACAGATCGGTAAAACGCAGGACAGGGATGCTGCCCAGGTCATCAGAAGGGTGCCGGGTATTTCTATTTTTGACGACCGTTTCGTGGTAGTGAGAGGTCTGAACGAAAGATACAACACCGTGATGCTGAATGACGCGATTTCGCCGTCAACAGAAGTAGATACAAGAGCGTTCTCATTTGACCTGATCCCGAGTGGTGCCATTGACAGGATGATCGTTTACAAATCACCTTCAGCTGAGCTTCCCGGTGATTTCTCAGGTGGTGTTATCAAGTTGTTCACGAAGACCGTTCCTGATGCCAACAAATTCGAAGTAGGATTTTCACTGGGAACCAGGGCTCTGACCACAGGTGCTAAAGTAAATGACTACTCAGGTGGTAAATTTGACTGGCTGGGTTTTGATGACGGTACAAGAAGGCTTCCTTCTTCATTCCCGACCACGAACCAGATCCAGTCTCAGCCAAACTCAGCCGCTAATGTGGATGCTTTCAAAAACCTTAACCCGTTTTACACCCTACAGCAAAAAACGGTAAGTCCTGATCTGAGATTCAGTCTTTTATGGACCAGGAAAATGAAGATCGGTTCTAAAGATCTTAACACTTATACTTCAGCTAACTACAGCAATACCAATAATGCTTTCCAGAACCAGGACCTGGTATTCAAAAGATATGAAGCGGATGTTTTCGCTGATCAGCTTCCGAATGATTTCAAAGACAGGGTTTTCCAGAACAACGTCCGTATCGGGATCATGTCTAACTGGTCATATATCATCAATGCCAAAAACAAAATTGAATTCAGAAACCTGTTTAACCAGCTGGCCAACAAAGAAACCAACTACAGAAACGGTTCTACAGACAGTTTTGCAGATTTAACAGCATACAGTTTTAAGTTTGACACAAGGAGCATCTACTCAGGTCAGTTGAGCGGCAAGCACGACATCAATGATAATTCTGAATTCGGATGGAATGCCGGTTTCGGATTCACCAAAAGATATGAACCTGATACCCGCAGATTTATCGTCGGAAGAAGCACACTGGACGAGCCTTTCGCGATCAACGTTCCAAGGCTGTCAAGCCCGGTACTTGAGCAGGCTTCAAGATTCTTCTCTGACTTGTCTGAAACCGTAACAATGGCCAGCGGAAACTACGAATACAGAATCGAAAAAGGGGAAGATAAAGAACCGGTAAAATTGAAAGCCGGATTCTATACAGAATTAAAAAACAGGGATTTCGGTGCGAGATGGTTTGGTTTTGTAAACCCGTTCAGAGTCTCTACCCAGTTGTCTCCTGAAGAGTTCTTTGCCCCTTCCAATCTTTCTACCAACGGACTGTATGTCAATGAAGGAACCAACTACGACGACAAGTACACAGCCCGGAACCTGAATGCTTCTGCTTTTGCCAGTGCAGTGTTGCCGATGGGTAAATTCAAAGCTACAGCAGGTGTTAGAGGCGAATATAACGACCAGTCGCTTGAAAGTAAAAGAAGGGGTTCAGGAAATCCTATTGAAGTAGGTCTTTCTAAATTCAATGTCCTGCCTTCGGTTAACGTTTCATACAATTTCACTGAAAAATCATTGTTGAGAGCGGCCTGGGGTATGACCCTGAACAGACCGGAATTCAGAGAGCTTGCTCCGTTTACCTATTATGACTTTAACCTGAACGCCAGCAAGACCGGTAACCCGGACCTGAAAAATGCTTCAGTAAATAACTTCGACCTTCGTTACGAGTTCTACCCTACTCAAAGTGAGCTGATCTCACTGGGTGTATTCTACAAAGACTTCAAGAATCCTATTGAGCAGGTGATCAGATATTCTGGTTCAGGAGTTAACTTCTCTTATGCCAACGCCAGCAGGGCTTATTCAAGAGGTATTGAGCTGGAATTGAGAAAGAACCTGACAGACCTGACTTCAAGCAAGTTTATCAATAACCTGAGCTTCTTACTGAATACTTCCCTGATACAGTCGAATGTTAAATCATCAGGTGGCGGTTCAGGATTCGGAGAGCGTCAGCTGCAGGGACAATCGCCTTACATCATCAACGGTGGTGTGTTCTATAACGATGCCGACCACAAATTCCAGGTCAATGTGGTATACAACATCATTGGTCAGAGAATTGTCTACGTAGGTGACAAAAACAAATCAAACCTGAATGGTCTTTATCCTGATCAGTACGAAATTCCACGTAACATGCTTGATATCAACGTGATCAAAGGCATAGGTCAGAGACTGGAGATCAAAGCGGGTGTACAGGATCTGCTGAACAACGTGTTCGGAATTTATCAGGACACTAACCTGGACGGTAAAATTTCAAGAAAACATACAGCGGGTGAAGATGACCTGATCCAGTCGTTCCGCAGAGGTGCTTATTACAGTGTAGGTGTTACATACAAATTCTAATTAAATTCTATTATTCTTTTTAAAATCAATTCAAAATGAAAAAGATTCAAATTCTTTTATTGGCATTAACCGTCGGATTCTCAGCTACTTTTATGTCTTGTAGTGATGAGGGTGGAAAAGAACCGGAACCTGAAGTTCCTGCAGATTTTGCCAACAACGTAATTGAGGGCAACATCACGAAAAACAGCGTTGTGAAAAACAACGGAAAAGCATATCTATTGAAAGGTTTTACTTATGTTAAACCAGGTTTTACACTGACTATCGAACCAGGTGTGGTGATCAAAGGTGATTTGGCTACCAAAGCTTCCCTTATCATCGAGCCGGGTGCTAAAATCATCGCTGAAGGTACGGTTGACAAACCTATCGTATTCACGTCAAACCAGGCTAAAGGATCAAGAAAACCAGGTGACTGGGGTGGAGTGATCCTGTTGGGTAAAGCACCGGTAAACAAGACTCCGGCCATCGTTGAGGGTGAAAACACCACTCAGTTCGGTGGAACAGACGCTGCCGACAACTCTGGTATCCTTAAATATGTACGTATCGAGTTCGCAGGTATCGCTTTCGAAACTGACAAAGAAATTAACGGTCTTACTTTCGGTGGTGTAGGTAGTGGTACTACTATCGACTACGTTCAGGTTTCAAACTCTGGTGATGACGCTTTCGAATGGTTCGGTGGAACAGTTAACGCGAAACACCTTATCGCTTACAGAACACTTGATGATGACTTTGATACGGATAACGGTTTCAGCGGTAACATTCAGTATGGTCTGATCCTCCGTGATCCGCTTATTGCTGACCAGGCTGGTGATTCAAATGGTTTTGAATCTGACAATGACGCTGCCGGAACTGAAGCTACTCCTAAAACATCTGCTAAATTTGCCAACGTTTCTGTATTCATGGGTGATGGTGCTACGATCGATGCTAAATACCGTTCACACTTCAGAATCAGAAGAAGCAGCGAAATTTCTATCTACAACACCGTTTCTTCAGGAAAATGGAACACAGGTGGAATCGAGCTTCAGGATAAAGTGGCTGATAACTTCTTAGCTGATAAAAACAAATTCCAGGGTCTTGCGGTAGTTCACCCTACCAAGCCTATCGTATCAGGAAGCACAGATAAATTCAACACTGCTGCTTACAAAAACAAATTCATGACAGACGTAACTACTTTGTTGCTGGCTGATGCTTACAACAAGTTGGGATCGAAACCAGGTTTGTTGCCTAAAACAGGTTCTCCACTATTGACAGGCGGTGTTACACTTCCTTCAGGTTTTGAGCAGAACTCTTACATCGGAGCTTTCAACACTACCGACTGGACAGACAAATGGGCCAATTTTGACCCACAGAATACTGATTATTAATATGGATGAACAGGTCACTGTTCTCTGAAAAATATAGAGCTGAAACGCTTGATCTTTTTGAATCATAATTGATTCATATTGGTAAAATCGCAAAAAACCAGGGCCTTGCTCTGGTTTTTTGTTTTTGATAATACTGGGGAAATATTCAGTTAATACAAGATTTTTACTTTTGCACCATTAAACCAAAGAGGAGAAAAATGAAAGCAAATTCAGAAGCCGTCAAAGCATTTCTAAAAAACTGGGGATTTCACCTCTTGCTGTTGATTTTTATGGCGTATTATTATTCCCTGCCGGTTCCGGCCTGACGATCGC
Source organism: Emticicia sp. CRIBPO (assembly GCF_009905725.1). Classification (GTDB taxonomy): domain Bacteria; phylum Bacteroidota; class Bacteroidia; order Cytophagales; family Spirosomataceae; genus Leadbetterella. Next base: position 378,306 of record NZ_JAAAKV010000001.1, read on the forward strand.
AGTTCTGATACTTATTTCCTTCAGAAGGTTTTCAGAGAATCACAATCTCATCCCCCACAGAAATCACTCCCTCCTGGTGCACCACCAGGTTGTGACCAAACATCACCTTATTTCCTACCCTGCGGTACCCCGCCAGTGTTTTAAGCGGCTCACTGCCATGTTTCGGCTCGTCTGAATCAGGGTCTATGGTCGTCAGGATGCATCTTGAACATGGCTTCACACCATAAAGTCCCGCCGAACCTATTTTTATCCTTTTCAGATAGTCTTCTTCAAAAGCCTCACCACCCCCTGTTACGATATTGGGTCTGAACCGCTTCATTTCGACTTTCACCTCCAGGCGGTTGTTCAGGTCTTCCAGACTGGCTTCCCCGATAACCAAAGCCGGGTACGCATCCGAAAAACTGGTGTGTTCATGCCCCGAAACCTGGTACTTGGCATCCACTTTACGGATCGAGGCTTCAGGCTGGTAGTATAAATAACAGGTAAATCCAAGATGTTCGGAAAACCACTGATCTGCTTCATCACAAACCCTGACACCCTCTATTTCATCGTCCCATACGGTAACAATCTGCTTTTCGGTGGTCTCAGGTTCCAGCGGAATCCGGATGAACTGACCGCTCGTGCGATGGGTGACCAATAAATGGTCCTTTTCAATACCAACAGAGAAAAGAGCCATGTGCGGCAAGGTCCTTTGCGTGATAAACCGGCCGTTCGAATCAACCAGCACCCAGCGGCGGTCATATTTTAAGCCCCTGACGGTCACTTCAGACTGCTGAAGTGAAATCCCTCCTAAAGATTTGATGGGGTAAATAAATAAGTTTTTTACAACCATATATTATTGTTCAGACACAAATCTACTCATTTTCAGGAAATTGTTGAAATATATTGGGCCACCTTTCTTCTGGCAATCGGCAAAAGTGTTTCTTCCAACGGGTAAATAAACCTGGATTCCACCAGATAAGTCGCCGGATTGGGAATCGAACGATTGTTTTTGATCAGCTGCAACTTGATATTTTCGAACGAATTGGTGATCGTTTTGGGGGTTGAGGCAATAAAAGTCGTATTCACCCGCCTGTGCTGTTCACGGGCACTTTCAAAAACAGTCACTTTAAACTTATATATCCGGGTCTCATTAATGATCTCCTCATAAAGCAGGATGTAGCCCTCATCAAGGTGCAAAGGCACAATACCCACCGGGCTCACCTTTAAAGAATCACTCACCATCCCGTCAATCTCCGCCCCCAGCTGCATCACATGTTTAAACCTCGGAATGGCATAATCAAGGATAATGTCAAGGTCTTCCAGGTCTTCCCCCGTCAGGCTTTCCCTGATCAGCTGGAAATTCGAAAAATTAATATCACTTATCTTTTGGGGGAATTGGCCTTTCAGCGTCTTTTTCTTTTCTTTGATGTCAAGAGAAGCAGAATAATGATTTTCAATTTCTTTGAGATCAGGAAATAACTTTTTCTGATCAAAATTCTCTTTTACAGATTTGAGATAGGCCAGAATAACATACTTCTTATATTCCGGGTCAATGAGTTGCTCAGTCAGCCATTCAGGATTGAGTTTTGACATAAGGTATGATGATTTAATAACCTATTTTATCAAATTAGTAAATAAGAAACAAGAATTTGTTAATTTTTTAATACCGTTTCAATAAAAATACCCAATTTATCTTCAAAAAATAGTAAAAACCATGATCACCTGGCAAGACTTCGAAAAAACGGACATGAGAGTAGGTACCATCCTGGAAGCCAGACCCGCTGAAAATGTCAGAAAACCTGCCTACAGACTACTGATAGACTTCGGAGACCTCGGTATCAGGAAATCATCCGCCCAGCTTACACTCAGGTATCAGCCCGAAGACCTGGTCGGGAAACAGATCGTTGCCGTGGTAAACTTTCCCCCGAAGCAGATCGGGACCTTCATGAGCGAGTGTCTTGTGCTGGGAGCCATGGGCGAAAACGGCGAAGTGATACTCCTCGAACCCGGACTTCCATGCCCGAACGGCCTGAAAATCGGCTGATGATTCAGAAAAAACATTCATAATGAAGTCACTTGTTTCCGCAAAACAGGCTTCCCCTATTATATGGTTTCTGTCTTTTCTCCTTTTTCCATTCCCCACACAAAATACATTTGATTTAATAATTATTGTAAATTTCCATATTTGCAATTCCTTAGCTACTTTTGCATCACATTTTATTAGAGAGTTAATATCCGATATAAACACTAAGCCGATAATATGAGAGAAATTCAATTTAGAGATGCGATCAAAGAAGCGATGTCAGAAGAAATGCGTCGTGACGAAAGCATATTTTTAATGGGAGAAGAAGTTGCTGAATACAATGGTGCTTACAAAGCCAGCCAGGGTATGTTAGATGAGTTCGGCCCGAAAAGAGTTATTGATACACCCATAGCTGAGCTAGGATTTGCCGGTATTGGCGTTGGAGCAGCCATCAATGGCTGTCGTCCGATTATTGAGTTTATGACTTTCAACTTTTCATTGGTAGCCATAGATCAGATCATCAACAGTGCTGCAAAAATCATGGCCATGTCGGCCGGTCAATATACCTGCCCGATTGTCTTCAGAGGACCTACCGGAAACGCCGGACAATTAGGAGCCCAGCACTCTCAGAACTTCGAAAACTGGTTTGCCAACACTCCGGGTCTGAAAGTGATCGTACCTTCCAATCCTTATGATGCCAAAGGTTTGCTTAAATCAGCCATCCGTGACAATGACCCGGTTATTTTCATGGAATCTGAGCAAATGTACGGTGACAAAGGCCAGGTGCCTGAAAGCGAATACCTGGTGCCTATCGGACAAGCAAAGATCGTTGAAGAAGGTTCTGATGTGACCATCGTCACTTTCGGAAAAATGCTTCCGAGAGTCGTTCTTCCTGCTGTTGAAGCCCTGAAAAAAGAAGGTATCAAGCCGGAAGTGATCGACCTGAGAACGGTGCGTCCTATTGATTATGCGACTGTGGTTAACTCTGTAAAGAAAACCAACCGTTGTATAGTAGTAGAAGAAGCCTGGCCTCTGGCTGCGATTTCATCTGAAATTACTTATCACCTTCAGAGAAATGCTTTTGATTACCTTGACGCCCCGGTAATCCGTGTCAATTCAATGGATATTCCTGTACACTATGCTCCTACGCTGATTGAAGCTACACTTCCTAATGTGGAACGTACCATCAAAGCGGTGAAAGAAGTGATGTATAAAAAATAAGACTGCTGCGATCAGTCAAAAAAAAGAGCCTTTCCCGATCTGGGAAAGGCTCTTTTTTTATGGTATCTGCCTGTCTTATTTATACACTTTACCGTCTTTCATCACAAAGCTGACCTTCATCAGGATTTTAGGATCGGCTATCGGGTTGCCTTCCACAGCAATGATGTCTGCCAGCTTTCCTTTCTCAAGGCTGCCTATCTGGTCTTTCATGCCTAATATCTCGGCACTGACCAAAGTAGCGGCCCTCAGACACTCCTCCATCGGCATCCCGGCTTCAACCATATACTGGAATTCTTTGGCGTTGTACCCGTGCGGATAAACCCCGGCGTCGGTTCCGAAGGCAATCTTCACTCCTGCCTTGTAGGCCCTGCCAAACGCTTCCTGGATTTTAGCCCCGGTCTCGATCGCTTTAGGTACTACCAGCGGATGATAATAGCCTTTCACTTTAGCCGAATCCGCGACCGTTTTACCGGCGATGATCGTAGGCACAAGGTAGGCTCCTTTGTCTTTAAACAACTTAATGGTTTCATCGTCCAGGAAAGTGCCGTGTTCTATGGTCGTCACACCGGCTTTCAGAGCCCTTTCCATACCCTCTTTTCCATGGGCGTGTGCTGCCACGTGGAATCCGTAGTCATTCGCAGTCTGGATGACCCCGTCCAGTTCATTAGGTGTAAACTGCGGAGCCTTACCACTTTTGGCGATACTCAAAACACCACCGGTAGCGGTGATCTTGATGCAATCCACTCCGTCCTGGTACCTTTGTCTGACGGCCTTTCTGGCTTCTTCCTCGCTGTCAACCACTCCATTCTCAGAGCCCTCAGGCAGTTTGATGTCCTGACGCCATCCGTTAGACGGGTCACCGTGTCCGCCGGTAGTAGCAATGGTCTTACCAGAAGTAAAAATCCTCGGACCGGATACCAGGCCTTTATTAATGGCGTTTCTCAGCGAGATATTCACGCCCGTGCCCCCGAGGTCCCTGACAGTTGTAAAACCGGCCATGAGGGTCGTCAGGGCATGTTTCTGAGCTTCGAAAGCAATGTCAGCAGGCGTGTTACTCATTCTTTTGATATACTGGTCTTTGCTCGTCTCGCTTTCGATGTGCACGTGCATATCAATAAGCCCCGGCAGAACCGTCTTATTCTTTAAATCGACCACCACATCTCCGGCTCCCGGCTTCGCATAGCCATTCTGGATGTCGGTGATCTTATTTTTTTCAACAATGATGGTTTGCTGAGGTACCAGTTTTCCCGTAGCCACATCAATGATGTTACCGCAGTGCAAAACGGTCTTTTGCCCGAACGAGGCAGCAGAAATTAAAAACAGAAATAGAAGTGTAATTTTTCTCATATGTTAATGTCAAGATTAATTTGCCACAAGTTACAAAGTCGCGGTACATTTCAATGTGATTGAGGTTAAAATATTTGGCAGGGCTGTAAGCGATAAGGTGTAAGCTCTAAGCCATTAGCCATATCCACCCGGGCCTTCAGACCCAAATCCCTCCCACAATTTGCTCAGGTCTTCAGGCCTGAGAATTGAGAATTTGAATGGGAGAAATTCAATGAAACAAAACAAAAAAATCCGGCCATTCACATGGCCGGATTCCTCAAAACAAAGAATGTATCCTTTAAATAGGCTTGAAAATCAAATCCCTGTAATCAGACATCGAAGTTCTGATAACTTCATGCGAAGCCGCTCTTCCGTATTCATAGGCGATCTCACAGTGTTGCGGCTCACCCGGAAGGTTCTTATAAGTTAAGAAATAGTGCTTCAGTTTCATCAATACCGCATCCGGAAGATCCGTGATGTCTTTGTACTGACCGTAAATCGGGTCACCCATCAATACGGCGATGATCTTATCATCAGCCTCTCCTTTGTCAAGAAGACAAAATCCTCCGATCGGAATGGCTTGCAACAGGATATCTCCATGAGAAATGTGGTGGCTTGACAACACGCAGATATCAAGCGGGTCACCATCACCTTCCTGCACTTTCTCGGCACCGTTGGTCCTGGCCAGGTTAGCCACGCCATCTCCGCAGTAAGTCTGGGGAACGAATCCGTAAAGTGTCGGAACAAGGTTGGAATATTTCTGAGGGCGATCGATCTTCAGATACCCTGATTCTTTATCAACCTCATATTTCAATGTGTCAGTGGGTACAATTTCAATAAAAACGGTGACAGTCTGAGGGGCAGATTCGCCGATCGGGATACCATGCCACGGGTGAGATTTATATACTGGTTTCATTTAATATTTTTTAAAAAAACAAATATAGTTTAAATCCCTAAAGTCTACATTTAAATAAATTTTTTATCCAAATTTTTATTCTTAAAATACTCAAAAGTCTGCATTTCAAGAACCCTTGTCGTCAGAAAAGCAGGCAACAGCCTTCTTCAGCGGCGATTTGTCGTTTTTAACAAATTGTTTGAACCTTATTCAGACCTTTTGAATTATGTTTGTATAAAAACAGCAGATTTTATTGATTTTATACAAATATTTTTATTTATTAGCATCCCTTTAGTCATGCTAAAACATAATCTAAATTTTTACGTTAAGTCAGAAATACTATACAAAAAGCAAATACAATGAGCATTTCGAAACCAAAAGTTATAAAGGATTTTGACAAACTTGATGCTGAATTACAAGAGCAGATAAAACTTAATTATCCGACGGGATTTGCAGAACACCTGATCAGATTTACGGATAAAGACGGCAAGTTTGTAAGTGCATTGCCATACGAAACAGAAGATAAATACTATCTCATGAGAATGACCAATGCCCAGGCCCATAAAATCATCAAGGAAGATAAAGACTATGATGACGACGGCAACCTGAAAGATGATATCAAAGACGATTACGAAGACAAATATACCGATCTCGATACGATGAAAATCGGTGGCAACAGCCGTAATGATGACGATGACGACAGCTATGATTAATTGTTAATCAAATGTTAAGCCATTGTCCTGAAAGATTTTAATTATTACCCTTACGTTAGGAAACTAAAACGCTTTTTTAAATGAAGAACGCATTATTCGTAGTTATTTTCTCTGTTTTTGCCAGTGCTGCGTCTGCTCAGTCGGGTATCAGGTTTGAGCATGAATCATGGAAGAATATCATTGCAAAGGCCAAAAGTGAAAAGAAACTTGTTTTCCTTGACGCTTATACCAGCTGGTGCGGCCCATGTAAAGCCATGCAGGCGAGGGTTTTCCCTGAAAAGACATTGGGAGACTTCTTCAATGTTAATTTTGTGAACGCTAAAGTAGACATGGAACAAGGCGAAGGGCCGGCTTTGGCCAACAGGTATCCGATCCAGGGCTATCCTACCCTATTGTTCATTGATCCGAACTCAGGTAAGATCGTTACCCAGGTGTTGGGCTATCAAACCACCGAGCAATTGCTTCAGCTGGGGATGAAAGCCAACTCCAAAAAGAAAATCTAAGATATAAACTATCTTATACTGAAGGTGGGAGGATTTCTTCCACCTTCTTTTTTTGGATCAATGCCATATAAAAGCCGTCAAATCCATCTTTGGCAGGTGAAATCCTCTTCTCTTCCAGGAGTTCAAAGGCTTTGTTTTTCCTTAAAAACTTACGGACATGCCTCTCCCCCTCCGAAGGCAAAACACTACAGGTAGCATAAACCATCTTGCCGCCGGCTCTGAGTATCTTACTATAGTTAAACAATATCTCTTCCTGTACTTTTCTTATCTCTTCAATAAATTCAGGCTTCAGCTTCCATTTCGAATCCGGGTTTCTTTTTAACACCCCCAGACCTGAACAAGGCACATCCAGCAAAAGACGGTCTGCAGAATTATGCATCCTTTTGATCGTTTTCGCCTCTATCAGCCTGGTTTCTATCGTATCAACGCCGTTTCTTTTCGCACGTTTCTTAAGCTCTGTCAGCTTGTACTCTTCCACGTCCATGGCAATCAGCTTTCCCTTATTTTTCATTTTAGCCGCGATATGCAGAGACTTCCCTCCTGCCCCGGCACAGGCATCCACTACCCTCTGGCCCGGCTCAATATCCAGGAAATCAGAAATGATCTGGCTGCCGGCATCCTGCACTTCAAACAATCCTTCTTTAAACTCAGGAAGTCCGAAAACGTTACTTCTTTCAGCCAGTTTAAGGGCATCAGAACAACCTTCAACGGTACTCGTCACAATGCCCCGCTGACTCAATAGACCTGCCAGTTTCGGGAGATCTGTTTTAAGGGTGTTTACCCTCAGGTACACTTCCGCCCTGTGATTCATGGCCGCCAGTTCTGCGTCCCACTGCTCTCCCAGTTCTTTTTCTCCGAGTTCATCCAGCCAGTCAGGCACCGATTCCTTTATTTTCCTGGTTTGCTGGGCTTCCTTATATTTATCCTGAATATCCTTCTTATCAATGCTTTTAAATTCAGACCAATCGGGCAGTTCAATGCCTTTCAGGGTATACCAGACTCCTGAAATCAAAAAGAAGTCTTCTTTACTTTCCAGTTTTACACAGCCCGGACCACCACAGAATTTTAACAATCTCCACCACCTGACAATTTCATAGGTATTTTCGGCAATAAAGCCGCGGTCTCTTGAACCCCATTTCGGATTAGACTTCAGCACACTCTCTATCACCTTGTCGGCTTTGGTTCCGTCGTTAAAAATCCGCATGAGGCACATGACTACTGCCTCTGCCAGAGGGCGGTATATTCTGACTGCCGGTGCTGCTTCCTGCTTCTTTTTTGAAACCAAATTATCTTTTGCCATTGTTATTCTTTTAAATGAGGACTACAAAAGTATGAAATAAAAAGGGTGAGGCATTTAAAAACATTGATTTAAAAATGCCGGGGTGGTGCATCAGCAGGTAAATACGGCCATTTATGCTCTTCAAAAATATTGCCTGATAAATATTCGAATTGAATCGAAAAATTGTACTTTTGTCTAAACACTATCAACGAAAAGTGACCAAATGATTTCCAAAAAGGCTAAATACGCATTAAAAGCACTGAAAATTCTGGCAGAAAATTTTTCTGAAAAAAAACCTATGTTGATTTCAGAAATCGCCGAAAAAGAAAATATTCCTAAGAAGTTTCTTGAAGCGATCCTTCTCGAGCTTAGAAATAATGGTGTCTTACATAGCCAGAAAGGCAAAGGTGGCGGATACATGCTCAGAATTGAGCCTGAAAAGGTGACTATTGCCAAAATCATCAGGATCATTGATGGGCCTATTGCCCCGATGCTTTGTGTTTCGCTTCACTTCTATGGCAAATGTGATGACTGCTCTGATGAGGAATCCTGTAAAATACGCCCGATTATGGAGCGTATCAGGGATGCCAACCTCAATGTTTATGAAAAAACTACTTTATTGGATATGATATCCTGAAACTAATGATCTTAAAAAGTATAAATCCTTACACAAAGGAAGTCCTGGAAGAATATAAGGTGATGAGTGAGGCGGAGTTATCCCGGAAACTTGAACTGGGCAACAAAACCTTTAAGTCATGGAAAACTGGCGAGAGAAGTTCTAAAATGCAGAACCTCGGTCATTTACTGATCAAAAACAAAACTCAGCTGGCTCGTCTTGTCACGGCCGAAATGGGAAAAATCCTCAGAGAAGCTGAAGCCGAAGTTGAGAAATCTGCCCTCACCGTAAATTATTACATTGAGCATCAGGATGAGTTTCTCAGTCCGCGTATGATCAGTACCGACGCAAGGGAATCTTATATACGTTTTGACCCCTTGGGTGTGATCCTGGCCATTATGCCCTGGAACTTCCCTTTCTGGCAGGTGCTGCGGTTTGCTATTCCTACCATTCTTTGTGGTAACGTGGTAGTTTTAAAGCATGCCTCCAATGTAACCGGATGTGCCCTGGCCCTGGAAAAACTATTCCTGGAAGCAGGCTTTCCTGAAGGTGTATTTCAGACCCTGATTGTCGATTCCGGCAATATGGAAATGATCATCAGTTCGCCTTTGGTGAGGGGCGTAACCCTGACCGGAAGCAATAAAGCAGGTTCTTCAGTAGCAGGTCTGGCAGGTAAATACATTAAAAAATCGGTACTTGAATTAGGTGGCTCCGATCCTTTTATCGTGCTTAATGATGCCGATATTGCCAAAGCTGCTGAAACAGCCGTCAGATCAAGGTTTCAGAATGCCGGGCAAACGTGTATTGCGGCCAAAAGATGGATCGTCGAATCAAAAGTGGCGGCAGAATTCACAGAGAAGGTATCCGCTGCAGTCGGTAAACTCAGTCAGGGTAATCCGCTTCTCAGCTCAACGCACCTCGGCCCTCTGGCCAAACCCGACCTGGCAGAAAGCCTGGCCAGACAGATTGCCTTTCTGAAAAAAGAAAATAACGAACTGCTTACGGGCGGCACCTATGAAGATTGTAATTTTCAGCCCACCCTGATAGCCATGAATAAAGACCGCAAGAGTGTGTTCAATGAAGAGACGTTCGGTCCCCTGGCATGTATTTACGAAGCCCGGAATGAACAGGAAGCCATTGACTTCGCCAATGAGACGACGTTCGGGCTGGGTGCCAGCATCTGGACCGGCGATCTTGAAAAAGGTAAAAGACTGGCCGAGCTGATTGAAAGCGGCTTTGTTTCTGTCAACAATATGGTAAAATCAGACCCTAAACTCCCGTTCGGAGGAGTGAAAGACTCAGGATACGGCCGTGAGCTGTCCTATTTCGGGATGCATGAATTTACCAACGTAAAATCAGTTTGGGTAGACGCCTGAAAGGTTTATAAGCCAGGGGCATTTATCAATATTCATCAGTAAAACTTGTTTTCAATCATAAAAATCATTTTTTTTGACTTCTAAACCTTAATAAGTACCCCTATGGACAAAATCAGACCTACTTTTCTGACCGTTTTATGTATTCTTACTTTCATCGGAAGCGGTTTTGCTATTTATAGTGCCATCACTTCCTACACTACTGCTGACGTTACAGCGGGAATGACCAAAGATGCTCTTAATAATGCCATGGATGAAATTGAAAACGAAGCTGAAACTGAAAAAGGAGCAGAATTCGCCAATAAGATCATAGGAGCCGTTTCCGGCAGCCTGACCGTGGAAACCATCAGAAACAGTGCTTTGGCTTCAGGTATTTCTGCCATTCTTACTTTAATCGGGGCCATCCTGATGTGGGGTCTTGATAAAAAAGGATTCTGGCTTTATGTTATCGGAACCGCCGTGGGTGTTGTGGCTCCCATCATCATTTACGGAGGATTTGTCGGTGCTATTTCAAGCAGCGGTGTAGCCTTTATCGGGGTTATTTTCTGCGTGCTATATGGTGTTAATCTGAAACATATGAGGTAATTATTGCCTTTTATCATATTGAAGAAGCCCGGATGATCCGGGCTTCTTTGTTTTAAAACGTTACTGTTTTTCGAAATATACTCCTAAATTTGGGGGTGAATGATCAATTGAAAATGAAAAAAGAGGAAGAACAAAGCATATCGCAGCTTTTATTAAAAAAGTATAAGTTCACTCCTACTTTCGGCCAGGCTAAGCTTTTCAGCTTAATGGAGACTTTTCTGCTGGATGAAGAATCTGAAAGACCGGTTTTTGTCCTGAAAGGTTATGCAGGTACGGGTAAAACCTCATTTTTAAGCACGCTGATCAAAGTACTGCCGAAGTTTGGATGGAAGTCTGTCCTGCTGGCTCCGACGGGCAGGGCGGCCAAGGTAATGACCTCCTACTCCTCAAAAAATGCCCAGACCATCCACCGCAAAATATACAAACAGGTAGAAGACCCCGGCTCGGGCAATCTGGCTTTTGAACGCCAGCCTAATAAAAGTGAAGGTACCTTGTTTATCGTTGATGAGGCCTCGATGATTTCCGACACCCGTGAATTCGGCAAAAACAGCCTGCTTCATGACCTGATCGATTACGTTTTTGAAGGCACTGAAAATAAACTCCTGCTGATCGGTGATGAGGCCCAGCTTCCGCCGGTTTCGATGAGTCTCAGTCCGGCACTGGATATTGAGCACCTGGCCCATTTTTACAGAACAGACATCACTCATCATGTTCTGACGGAAGTCATGCGACAGGAAGGAGAATCGGGCATTCTCGAAAACGCTACCCAGCTGAGAGAACTCCTGGTTCAGAATGCCACCAACATCATGCTGAAAACCAAAGGCACCAAGGGATTCTATCGCATGGGCGGAGAAAAACTCGAAGATGGCATCCGCTATGCCTATGATAAATATGGCCGAGAAAACTCTATCATCATCACCAGGTCAAACAAAAATGCGGTTCAGTATAATCAGTATATCCGTAATAAAATTGACTACAGCGAAAGCGAACTGGACAACGGAGACCTGCTGATGGTCGTTAAAAATAATTATACCATACTCGGGGAGGAATCGCAGGCGGGATTTATTGCCAACGGCGAGTTTGTACAGGTCAAACGCATCGGCAGGGAAGAAGAAATGCACGGACACCGCTTTGTCAACGTGACCCTGCAACTGGTGGATTATCCCGAAGAACCTGAATTTGAGACCCTGATATTTGTAGATACGCTCTACTCCAATGCACCGAGTCTGAGCCAGGCAGAAAACAAAGAACTGTATGAGAATGTACTGAAAGACTATTTTTGGGTAAAATCCAAAAAGGAAAGAAAGAAGATGATCAACAGCGACAAGTACCTTTCAGCCCTCCAGGTTAAATTTGCCTATGCCCTCACCTGCCATAAATCACAGGGTGGCCAGTGGGACGCCGTCTTTATTGACCAGGGATATTTACCTGACAACCAGATAGATTCAGAATATATCAGATGGCTGTATACCGCCATTACAAGGGGCGTGAAAGAAGTATTCCTGATCAACTTTCACCCTGACTTTTTCAATGGACAAATCAAAACCGCAGCACCAAAACCTTAAATATCTATGCCAGGCAAAAAGAAACATTTCAAAAGTCCGAAGCAAAAGGCTTTCACTTCACCGGGAAGTTTGTTTTACGTTGGCAATGAGGTAACCGGTCCCACCAACATCAAACTCATCGAATACAACAAGGATTCGATAGAGCAAAAAAATATTAAAACCATTTCCGAACTTCGCCAGAGCCCCAATGATCAGAAAGTTTTCTGGCTGGATGTGGATGGTGTTCATGAGCCCGCGGTGATTGAGCAGGTCGGTAAAAAATTCGGTTTGCACCCGTTGATGCTTGAAGACATCCTGAATACCACCCAGAAGCCTAAAATTGAGTTTTTCGAGGATGAAAACCAGATCTTTGTGGTCGTTAAAGCCATCAAACTGGATACGGTAAAATGGGAAGCCGACATAGAACAGGCCAGTTTCGTTTTAGGGAAAGATTTCCTGATCTCATTCCAGGAAAAAGACAGTCTCAACGTCTTTGATCAGATACAGGAAAGGCTTTACCGCGAAAACAGCCGCACGAGAAAAAACAAGGCCGATTATCTTTTGTACGCCCTGCTCGACCTTGTGGTGGATAATTATTACGTCATCCTGGATCAGCTGGGCGAAAAACTCGAAGACCTGGAAGATTGTGTGATGAATGACCCGCAAACCAAATACCAGCAGGACCTCTACCGGCTCAAACGGGAAATGTCTGTCATCAGGAAGTGCATTGCTCCGCTGAGGGATATCATCAGTGCCCTGATCAGAGAGGAGTCCACCATCATGGACCGCACCACCAATGTATTTTTGAGGGACGTTCAGGACCATGTGATCCAGACGATAGAAACCCTTGATTCATACCGGGAGATCGCAGAAAACATCATGAGCAGTTATCATGCTTTGCTGAGCAACCGCATGAACTCCGTCATGAAAACCCTGACGGTTTTTACGGTGATTTTTATGCCGCTGACATTCATTGCCGGAATTTACGGAATGAACTTTGACAATATGCCTGAGTTACGTTGGCCCAACGGCTATTTTTATACCCTGGGCTTCATGGTCGTCCTGACGATTTTCCTTTGGTTTTACTTTAAATGGAAGAAGTATATTTGATGAGGGAAGGAGGAAGGATAATGGAAAACGGAGAGCTGAAAAATGGAGGAAGGCCTGATCGGAGAAAAAAAGAAGGGAGAAAGAGCAACAACAACTTGCTGACTTTCCCCCTTTTATAACATAGGCTGACTGACAGACTATTCAGCTATTAATTCGGCTTTGTGGCCAGCTTCTTTCAGCTTTTCTATGACTTTAGCGGGATCAAGGGGCTCTGAGGTCTCAATGCTGAGTATTTTTTCAGGATTAAGGGTATCCACGTTCCACTCACTGATCTCTTCTATTTTATTCAACACCGGAGTGACAGTTGCCACACATCCCCCGCAATTGATGCTTGTTTTAAATTTCATTTGATTATCATTTTGTTGATGCAAATTTAGTACCCGGCAGCTGAAAGGCCATTATACAAATTCCCCTTTCTTTTGTATTAATTATCCCAGGCCTTGGTAACCAGGTTGGTAGTTTTTCCCTGCCTGATCACAAAGGATATTTCTTCAAACTTATTCAGCACAATGTCAACATTGTTTTTATCAACTTCACCCTCACAATTGCTTTCCTTTGAGTCAACTTTCACAAGGCCGTTTGAATAAATACTTCCATACTTATCCACAGTCAGCCAGACCGGGGGATCAGAAGAATGCAACTCCTGCCCTACCAAAAAACAATCCTTTATTTTTCCGTCATACACCAGTGTAGCGAATATCTCGCTGCCACTTGTAAACGGACAAGCTTCATAACTTCCGTGCTTCACCGTCCAGATTCTGAAAACAGAACCGTCTTCCAGTTTGACTTCTTTCAGTTTTCGGGCCGCTATGTCTTTGGTCATGCCCAGATCAAGGTGCTCAACGTACTCATTGTATTTTCCCGCTTTTTTGAGCGAATCGATCCTGTAAAACTCACCAAAAATCCATTTGAAATCATTGAGGGTGTCTTTATCAAAAAAATCGCCGGTCAATTCCCTGACTTCTGAAGCGGTCAGCGGTGCCAGTGAACTGTCGGCCTCAAGGCTGTCGAACAGCAATGAATCCGTCTCGAAAACCACGGAGGCTTTGTCAGGAACATCCTGCTGTTTCTCGTCTTTCTGCTGACAGGAAAAGACACTTACCAAAACAAAAGCAACAGCGATGACAGGACGGAAAAAAGTTTTCATGATGATTAATAAGTCCGGCCTTTCCAGACCAGTTTAGTAGGTAATATATAATAAACCAGCTGAAAAAACCAGAAAACAAACATATAAACCGTATAAACAGGCAGATAAGGAATCAGAAATGTCTGCCGGAGTTTTCTTAAAACAAACGTTCCGGTACATAGATTAATGACCAGTACACCCAGAAAAATGTACAAAGGCAGCCACAGGTTGAAAAAACCCAGGATCACCACCGCCGGAAGTGCCAGAGCCTGCATCATGATCGGAACGATCAGAAAAGACCTGGATTCCATCCCGCCTCTGAACCATCTCTTGCGTTGCTCAAAATATTTTTTCGGGGGTTTGGTATGGGCCAGCACACCGGGTACAAAAGTCTGGACAAACGGATAGCCGCTGTCGATAACGGCCCTATACAGGGCGTAGTCTTCCACAATAGAAAACCCGATAGTTTCGTAACCACCGTTTTCCCAATAGGCTTCCTTTCTTACGGCCATGTTATTGCCCATACCGGTCGTCGCTATTTTCATGACGCTGAAAAGCTTCATTTCCGAAATAGCCATGATCCACTCAAGGGCCTGACAAGCCGTAAAAACAGAAGTGGCTTTGACAATCGTAATACCGACAACCACACCCACAGGTTTGGTATCTGTACCGGTATTGTCCGGCAACTCAAAATGACTCAACATGGTCTCTACCCAGGTTACGGGCAACTCCACATCTGCGTCCGTATAAAAGTAGAAATCACCCGTAGCGTGATGCGACATGATCGCCAGCACACGGGCCTTTCCTTTCAGAGAACGGATATTTTCAGGTTGCTGAGCCAACAGGGCCTCGTCAACATTGATCAGGTTAAAATAAGGTTTCCCCGAGATAAATGCCGTAATGATTTCTTCTGTAGCATCAGTAGAAGCGTCATTGCCCACCAATACCTGCAATTTATCTTTAGGATAATTAAGTTTTTCTATCGACTTCAGAAGATCCACGACATTATCTTCCTCATTTCGGGCGGCGACCAGAATGGTTACATCAGGATAATTCAAGGCAAATTATATTAAATATTTACTTACAATTAGAGTGTTCATAAACATGTTTGGCAAAATCTTCCCACTTATAATCTTCCTTCAGTTTTTTCACCAGTGACGGACAGGTTCCGTACATCAGATCAATAGATTCCTTGTAGTTTTTCTTCTCTATCTTAAACGCAGGTTTATTGCCTACTTTGACATAATACGATTTGTCAATACCACCGGCCAGGGTCAGGCCGCCGATACCTACCGACATGGTTTCTCTGGCCCAAGGGTCAAAATACACCCTGATTCTGTTGGCAAAGGCAGGGTTAACAATCTGCATCAGAAGCTCCTGCTCCTTTCCTTTCAGAATCACTATTGAGTTTTCAAGAAAACCGTATCCTTTATTGATGGTTTCGGTATTGATTTTGGAGTTCTCCCATTTGTCAACCTTCGTGGTTACGTCAATCGTATTGCCCAGTTTGGACCAGCCGCTGGCGGGTAAATACATTTCTTTTATTTCTGAAGGTTCAATTTTGCGGCTCTTTTTATCAATCTTAAGGGTAATTTCTTCAATCAATCCTTTCTTGCGGTCCAGGTCGTCAATGGAGCCTTCCAGCTGTGTTCCGTCTTTTAATGTGATGTACGAGGGCTTCTTTCCTGAAAAAGTATCAAAACCGGGCATGAATCCCTGTGCGAAGGTAAATGTAGAAACAAAAAGTAAAAGGATAGTTTTCATAGATAAGGGTTTTAGGGTTTAATTAAGACATGCGAAAGTAACACTATTTTTTAAGAATAATGATATTATTTATTTGATTAATCTTGTCTGAATCGACTTTCAGAGGCTTTCAGAGCCATTTGTCAGGAAATTCCGTCAAAAATCTTCTTCAACGATCTCCTGTACACGACCGATCTCCCCTGTATCCAGTCTGACTTTGATGCCGCGATGGTGATGGGGAGCACTGGTCAGCAGATTTTTTACAATTCCTTCAGTAAGTTCTCCGGTTTTCTGATGGTGTTTCTGTACAATTTTCACCAGGGCACCGGGTTTGATATTGGCTCTTACTTTTCCGTCCATATTCGTTTAAATGAGATAATTTTCAACTTTTGATTCAATTTCTTCTATCAGTTCAGGATCCATGTACTGATATTCATCCGGAATATCAAGCACCACCACTTCCTTGCCCGCCATTTCCTCCCTGAATTTCTCCAGGAGCCTCTTTTTATGCTTATGCTCCATCACAAAGATCAGGTCTGCACATAACAGGTGACCTGCATTGACCTTTATCCGTGCTGAAGGCTCGGTTCCGGCCGATTTTACGTCAAAGCGGCCGGAATTTTTATAAATGGTTTCAGCAGTGGCACTCCTCCATTTGTTTCTGCTGCAAATAAAAAGAACTTTCAACTTACTCTGCTTTTTTGACGATGATTTTCTCAAGATTTTTGACGTACCTTCTTTCTGTCGCCTCATCTAACGGCGAAAGTAATGCCAACCTTCCTTTCAGGCTCTCCAGTTTCAGGTTATCGTGTTCCGTCAGGATGTAGATTTCGTCTCCGACCGGATTATTAAAGATTTCGTTCCACGAAAACACAGCTTTGTGTCCCGAGGATCCGACAAAAACGAAGTAAAATTCACTTAACTTTTCAAGGCTGTCGGTCTTCAGTGATACATCCGCAAAAATATCCTTGATCCTCACCCCTCTCGCGTTTCTCAGCGTAGACTGCGGATGTCCGAGGTAATTGATCAGCAGGATGTTGCCGACATTCCTTTCTTCATAAGACCTGAGCTTGTCCTTATCAATGCTCACTTCCTTATTCACAAGCCCGGTTATAACAAATTTCTCTGTAGGTTTCTGTTGCTGGGCACACAAAGGATAGCCCGCGACCAGTAAAAACAAGAAAAGGCAGGCTTTATTAATGGTGTTTCTGTTCATCATTTCTTAATAAACCTCATCACTGCAATATCTCCCATGATAAGCGTGAGGGTTGACTCATCCGCATCAAAAGTATTGACTTTTTTCAGGGTTTCTATAAAAAGAGATTCTCCCTGTCCTTCACACATCATCCTCGTCATAGCAAAAGGTCCTTTCAGGTCGATTGTGTTATTATGGGCAGTAAACCCGCCGTTGAAATTATTGCAACCCGTATTACCACTGACTTTTTTACCACTGAGATCAAAAGTAATCTCCGGTTTCTTGTCCGGGTACAATCCGTCAAAGGCAATCCTCGGGCCTGAAATATAGTTGAGCACCCAGGTCCCGTTGAGATGTGAAACGGCTTTCATATCGGTGGTTGTCTTTAAGTTTTTACATGCCGGAATGAAACCCAAAAAGACGGCAGCAAATACAAGCATTGCTTTTTTCATAACCAGAAGTTTTTATGTGAACGTAACGTTTTCAGGATATTGTATACTATCCTCAATTAATTGAGTTCTGTTCTGTACAGTTTTTTATCTGCAATAAATGTACCGAAAGGAATCAGCGAAGCAATGAAAGCCAGGAATATCTTCTTGAATGACCACTTGTTCTCGAAAGAAACGGAAATCAGCAGAAGGACATATAGAATAAAAAGCAAGCCATGGACCATCCCTACAAAGTAGTTAGGTTTGGGCATAGACATCCAGTATTTAAGGGGCATCGTAATAAACAACAAAAGAAAAGAACAACCTTCCAGGAAAGCCACCGCCCTGAAACGGCCCAATGTAGTATTCATCATATTAAGTACAGAAAATTTTGGTTCTGATTAAGCAACACAGGTTTTGAAATGAAAGTTTGGTCTCCGGGAATATAATTGATAATAATTTTCATGAGAAATATCTTGATATAACCAGCAAAAAAACTCTAAATTTGAAAACAAAAAGCATATATGTCAGACCCTGTCACAGATTTATACGGAAATAAAATACGGATAAGATGCTGCGGCTTACTTTTAAAAGGAGAAAACATATTGATGGTCAGGCACGAAGGACTGGGCGGGGCAGGTTTTTTCTGGGGCTTCCCCGGTGGTGGCGTTGAACCGGGAGAAACACTGGAACAGGCCCTGACAAGGGAATTTCTTGAAGAAACACATCTGAACGTAGTGATAGAAAAACCTCTGCTGCTGACCGAATTCATCCGTCCGCCGCTGCATGGTGTGGAACTTTACTTCCTTGTTTCGGGCGACGGCCAGGCGGCACAGCTGGGCTCAGATCCCGAACTCAATATACTGACAGGTCTTGAATGGATGAGTTTTGAAAAAATCAGGGGGTTGCAGCCCGGTACAAGACCCGCATTTATCGACAAATATTCTTGTCTGAATGAATTGCTAAATACAGATACAAAAATTAGTTTTGTGTAACGATTTCTAAAATGGAACCTATATATAAAGTTACTGATGAAAGATTTGATGTTGGAAACCTCGACCAGCATGATCTTTCCATTGAAATCAGTACCGAGCGTTTCAGGTTCTCCCTAAAAAACATCAGTTCAGGCCTGATCGTCTGGCTGGAAGATTACTACCTGGGTGGTGGTGCCGATTTTGAAGAAAATCAATCCATCATTGAAAGAATTTACACAGAGCACCAGTTTCTGGCGGCGAACTTCTGGCACAAAGTCCAGGTGTCCTTTGTCTCTCCTTTTCACCTGGTTTGCCCTGAGCACCTGTTTATGCCCGGCAAGGAAAAAGATTACCTGAATATCCTTTTCGACCACAAACTTTCAGAAAATTTCGCTTTCCGGCACAGAAACTTCAAGGAAAGCCAGACAACACTGCTGATTGCCTATCCGGCCTATTTTCAGCACTTTTTTGCGTCAAAATATCCCAAAGAAAAAACGACTTTTCATTTTACGGCTGAAGAAATCACCCGGTCGCTGGTAGAAGGCCAGGATCCTGAAAACCTGGTTTATATTTTCCTGGATGACTCCTGCATTACTTTCTATTATCTTGATCAGTTCAATACTTTGCAGATCGAACGTTTTCCCCTGCAATCAAAAGAATATACCAACCTGATTAAGAACTTCGGAGATAAACTGTGCTTTGTTTTCGGTGAGCTGACCTTGTATTCACCAACTTTCAAAACGCTGCAAACGACCTGTAAAAACATCAAGTTCGGATCCAGCTCTGCCAGGGTAAAGTTTTCACAATACTTCCAGGACTTGCCACAGCACAGGTACGTGAGTTTATTTCTTTTGTCTTAACAGAAAAAACATTCTGAACGCTTATTTGTTCAGTTTAGAGCCGATACGAAAATCAAAGCCGTTCTGAACTTTAAGATTGTAATCAAAAAACTCTATGGCTCTTTGTACTCTCTTTTGGTTAAGGGCTATAAAATAAGGAGCTCTGCCCTCTTTACGGATCAGACGGGTGTCCAGTTTGTAGATGGTTCCTTCAGGATATCTGGCGATAACCTGGTTGGGACAGCTCACTTTGAGTTTACAAGGCACATGCTGGCCGTCGATAGTCATTAACCGCATTTTATCCCGGGTAGAGTCATATACTGCCTCAGCATAAATGTCAAGAAAATACTTTTTGGATAATTCGGGTATTTCGTCAACCAATGATAATTGCATGCCTGAATGCTTGTTTATAAATTTTTTTACAAATTAAACGGAAAATAATTAAATTCAAATAGTTTTTACCATAGAATTTATCTAATTTTGCGGAACTTTTCAGAAAATATCAAAAATGGCAGAGGTAAAGATTTTCTCAGGTACAAAGTCCAGGTATCTGGCTAGTAAAGTAGCCGATAGCTATGGTAAAGAGTTAGGTAAAATATCCATCCAGAAGTTTGCAGACAGTGAAATATCTGTGGCATACGAAGAATCCGTAAGAGGTTGCGACGTATTTCTGGTTCAGGGCACTTTCCCCAACGCAGACAATCTGATGGAGCTGCTCCTGATGATTGATGCAGCCAGAAGGGCATCAGCACACTATGTTGTAGCAGTTATTCCTTATTACGGTTATGCACGTCAGGACCGTAAAGACAGACCAAGGGTGGCTGTGGGAGCTAAACTGGTGGCCAACATGCTGGTAGCAGCAGGAGCCGACAGGATCATGACGCTTGACCTTCATGCAGGACAAATCCAGGGTTTCTTTGATATCCCGGTGGACCACCTTGAAGGAACTTCCGTTTTTGTTCCTTATCTGAAAACGCTGAACATTGAAAACCTTATTTTTGCTTCTCCGGACGTTGGAGGGGTGTCCAGGGTAAGGAAATTTGCCAGTCATTTCGAAGCTGACATCGTTATTTGTGATAAATACCGTAAAAAAGCCAACGAAATAGCAGGAATGCAACTGATCGGGGATGTGGAAGGAGCCAACGTCGTGCTGGTCGATGACCTTATCGACACCGGTGGAACCATCTGTAAAGCCGCTCAGCTGATCATGGACAAAGGAGCCAAATCGGTGAGAGCCATCTGTACCCACCCGGTGTTATCGCACAATGCCCATGACAACATCCTCAATTCGGTCTTTACTGAATTGATCGTAACGGATTCTATCCCGCTGAAACAGGATAATCCAAAAATTAAAGTCCTTTCGGTAGCTGAACTGTTCGGCAAGGCCATCGGAAGAATCAGAGACAACGGATCTATTAGTACATTGTTTATAAATTATCAACATCAAATTGCATTTTAATTATGAAAGTAACTGAGATTGTAGGGTTTAAAAGAGCGAATCTCGGTCGTCAGGCGGCTCAGGAATTACGTGCCCAAGGTATGGTTCCGAGTGTATTATATGGCGGCTCAGGTCAGGTATCTTTTTATGCTCCGGCCTATTTGTTCAGACCATTGATTTTCACGTCTGATGCTTACGAAGTTAAATTGAACATCGAAGGTACAGAATACACTGCTATTCTTCAGGACAAGCAGTTCCATCCTGTAAACGATTCACTTGTTCATGCTGATTTTCTTGAAATCACTCCGGATAAAGTCATAAAAATCGAGATTCCTATTCGTCTTTCGGGTACGGCTATCGGACAAAAACAAGGGGGTAAACTGGTTCAGACATTGCGTAAGCTACGTGTTCAGGGACCAGCTAAATCTATTCCTGAGTTTGTTGACCTTGACGTTACTACTTTAGGATTGGGTAAAGCGATCAAAGTTAAATCTATCCAACTGGAAGGTTTGACCATCATTGATTCTGAATCTAATCCGGTAGCTACAGTAACCATCCCACGTTCACTTCGTGGTGCTGCAGGTGCTGTTGCGACTGACGAGGATTAATTTCTATTTGTCTTTAAAAAACTCTAATAGGTTAAGGCCTTCCGTATCCCGGAAGGCTTTTTTTATTCTGATGGAGCAAGGAAAATGGATAAAGGAGGACATCACAGCATGACCCCTCAGGCGTACTCTGAAATGAGACGCCGGGCCAGCGGGGGCAATCCGGCTGTAGCGGTGTCTGTAATATAGGTCATTTTCTTGTATTTGAATGACATATCCGGAATAACAGGGTCAACAATAAACTTGGGAGCATCCATCGGAACATACTGGATCAGGCCGGCTGCCGGATAAACCTGCATGCTGGTACCAACCACGATAAAAATATCAGCTTCGCTGCAAATGGCCGCAGCCGTTTCGATCAGTGGGACCATTTCGCCAAACCAGACGATGTGCGGTCTCAGCTGCCCACCGTCTTCGGCCAGGTCGCCCAAATGAATAGAGTCCCCTCCTATATCCGAAATAAGCAAAGGGTTTTTCACACTCCTGACTTTGGATAACTCCCCGTGCAGGTGAATCACCTCCAGCGACCCTGCCTTTTCATGTAAGCCATCTACATTCTGCGTGATGATCGTCACATCAAAATACTGTTCGAGCTCAACCAGGGCCAGATGACCGGCATTAGGAAGGGCTTCCATCGCACTTTTCCTTCTCTGATTGTAAAACTCAAGTACCAGCTCGGGGTTTTTAGCCCACCCCTCCGGTGTAGCCACGTCTTCAATGGCGTAGTTTTCCCATAAACCCCCACTGTCTCTGAAAGTCCTGAGGCCGCTTTCGGCACTGATACCCGCTCCGGTTAAAACAACGATTCTCTTCATATTTTTCAGTTATGCTTATTGCATTGAAAGATGGAAAAGCCATCTGCACAAAAATAAAAAAAGCACCTTGAAAAACCATTCAAAGTGCTTTTAATATAAATATTATGTTCTTAGCCTTCTGCCAGTTTCAGACAGTCTTCCAGCGTAAGACTTTCAGGTTCAGTGCCTTTCGGAATTTTGACATTGCGTTTTCCGATCTGGATATAAGGACCGTACCTTCCGTTCAATACTTTCACTTTATCATTTTCCGGAAACTCCCTGATAATTTTCTTGGAAGCCTCTTTCTTCTGCGATTCAATGATTTCCACTACTTTTTCATCGGTCAGCTCCAGCGGGTTCTCTTTCTTGTCGAGGTTATAATAACTCGCACCGTGTTTGATATAAACCCCGAAACGACCTTTTCCTATGATCACCGGCTGATCTTCATAAGGAGCCATTTCACGGGGCAAAGCACTGCCCGGATCATTTCTCTTCAGCTCAATCAGTTCTATAGCCCTTTCTTTGGTAATTAACAGCGGGTCTTCTCCTTTGTCGAGGTTAAAGTATTTGCCGTTGTGCAATACATACGGGCCGTATCTTCCCTCGTTTACCACCAACGGGCTGTCTTCAAAAATACCGAGCTCCAGCGGAAGCTTGGGACCTTTAAGTATGGCCAGGGCTTCATCAAAGGTCATCGACGAAATCAGCGTGCCTTTCTTGATGGATACGAAAGCAGGCTTGTCTTCATCTGTAGACTCTCCTACCTGCAGATAAGGGCCGAATTTACCGATTTTTGCAAAAATCTTCTTTCCTGAATCCGGGTCTATCCCCAATTCATAAGAGTTGGTACCACGTTCTATTTCCGCACTTTCTGCCTGTCCGATTTTAGACTGGAACTCTTTGTAGAAATTATCGATCATAGACTGCCAGGCCACTTTCCCCTCTGCCACATCATCAAACTCAGTCTCGACCTTGGCCGTAAACTTATAGTTCATGATGTCTTCGAAGTTCTCTACCAGGTAATCATTCACAATGATCCCCAGGTTGGTCGGGAACAGCTTGGCTTTTTCCGAACCAAAGGTTTCCTTACCGTGATTCGTGGTAATCTCCTGACTCTTAAGAATATACTCCTTGTAATCACGCTGATTACCAGGTCTGTCTTCTTTGACTACATATTCTCTTTTAATAACGGTCGAAATGGTCGGTGCGTAAGTGGAAGGACGGCCGATGCCGAGTTCTTCCAGTTTCTTCACCAGACTCGCTTCAGTATATCTGGCCGGCGGACGTGTAAAACGCTCCGTGGCTTTCATGGTCGACAACTGTAAAACCTGCCCGATGTTCAACGGAGGCAGCATGTCGCTGTTTTCTTCGTCTTCATCATCGGTTGATTCGAGGTAAACTTTCAGGAATCCTTCAAACTTGATAACTTCACCGGTGGCGGTAAGTTCCTCAGTTCTGGTGGAAATACCGATTTTAGCAATGGTACGCTCTATGATGGCGTCTGCCATCTGAGAAGCGATAGAACGCTTCCAGATGAGGTCGTACAATCGTTTTTCATTGCGGTCAGACCCGGCATCCATCACAGAGAAATCAGTCGGCCTGATGGCTTCGTGAGCTTCCTGTGCCCCCTGGCTTTTGGTTTTGTAAACCCTTGCTTTAAAAAACTTCTCTCCGTAAGCGGCCTGAATCTGGTTTTTGGCACTCTCAATCGCATCCTGGGAGAGGTTCGTGGAGTCCGTTCTCATATAGGTGATCTTACCGGATTCATACAGTTTCTGTGCCACCATCATAGTCTGTGAAACCGAGAAGCCCATTTTCCGGGCCGCTTCCTGCTGCAGCGTTGAGGTGGTAAAAGGAGCTGCCGGCGACTTGGTCGTTGGCTTTACTTCCAGGTCATTGATCTTGAAAATAGCTTGCTTACAATCCTCCAGGAATTTATAGGCATCATTTTCTGCTTCAAAGTTTTTGGCCAGTTCAGCCGAAAGCACTTTCCCTTTATCTACTAAAAATTGTGCTACTACCTTATAAGAAGACTTCGATTCAAATTTCTCAATTTCTCTCTCCCTTTCCACCACTATCCTTACAGTCACAGACTGCACCCTTCCGGCAGAGAGATTTTTACGGTCGGCTCCGGCCCTGATTTTCTTCCATAACACCGGAGAAAGCTGGAATCCTACCAGACGATCTAGTATCCTCCTGGCCTGTTGAGCGTTGACCAGGTCTATGTCTATGGTCCTCGGGCTTTCGATGGCCTTGTTGATGGCGTTTTTCGTGATCTCCCTGAATACAATCCTTTTGGTCTGGTCGTCCAGCCCCAAAGCTTCTTTCAGGTGCCATGAAATAGCCTCTCCTTCGCGGTCATCATCGGTCGCGAGCCACACTTCCTTGTCTTTGGCCAGTTTTTTGAGTTCATTGACTACTTTTGATTTGTCAGCTGAAACTTTATAAGTCGGTTCAAAGTTTTTATCTATATTGACCCCAAGTTCTTTTTCAGGTAAATCTCTGATGTGCCCAAAACTTGATTTGACTATAAAATCTTTTCCAAGATAGCCCTCAATGGTTTTGGCTTTGGCCGGGGATTCAACTATTACTAGATTTTTTGACATATATTTTGTTGAGAATTCAATGATTTCGAAACAAAGTAACTACATTAATAATAGAAATTGAAATGAAAATGTTCAAATACCTTTAAAACTATGGATTCCGGGGTATTTTTTTAAACAGGTCTGTCATTTTTCAGAGATTATAAGAGTAATTTCTTGGAATATTTCAATTACTGTAACAGCAAATGATTTCAGCCTGAATCTGATGATGAAAAAAAGCATTTAAAAACAATAGTTTTTCTATTTTCACACACCAAAATAAAAAAAAACACGAAGAAATTATCATATATACATCTGATAAACAAACACTTATCACCATATATAGAATGATTATAAATATGAAAGAGTAAAAAATTAGAAAAATCCTATTTTTTATTAATAAACCCTTCGTAAATTTGGCAGTTAGTGTACAATATTTTATTCAATATATATATAGAAACAAATGAAAGTATTTGATTTGGACATGATTAAGGCAATATATGCCCGAATTCCTGAAAGAGTTGAGGCTGCAAGGAAGATTGTAGGAAGGCCATTGACTTTAGCCGAAAAAATTCTTTATTCTCACCTTTGGGATAATATTCCGGCTACGGCTTTTACAAGAGGCAAAGATTACGTTGATTTTGCTCCAGATAGAGTAGCTATGCAGGATGCAACGGCTCAGATGGCCCTGTTGCAGTTTATGCAGGCTCAGAGAGAGAAAGTCGCCGTTCCTTCCACTGTACACTGTGATCACCTGATTCAGGCTAAGATCGGTGCCGGAGAAGACCTTAAAGTGGCTAATGAAGTAAACAAGGAAGTTTACGACTTCTTATCTTCTGTTTCTAATAAATATGGTATAGGTTTCTGGAAGCCGGGTGCGGGTATTATCCACCAGGTGGTACTTGAAAACTACGCTTTCCCTGGCGGTATGATGATCGGAACCGATTCTCACACTCCGAATGCCGGTGGTCTGGGTATGATCGCCATCGGTGTGGGTGGTGCTGATGCCTGTGACGTGATGGCAGGTCTGGCCTGGGAACTTAAAATGCCTAAACTGATCGGTGTTAAACTAACCGGATCGTTGAAAGGATGGGCTTCACCAAAAGACATTATTCTTGAAGTAGCCGGCCAGCTGACTGTAAAAGGTGGTACAGGTGCTATCGTTGAATATTTCGGTACCGGTGCTGACAAACTTTCAGCTACAGGTAAAGGAACCATCTGTAACATGGGAGCTGAAATCGGAGCGACCACTTCAGTGTTCGGTTTTGACAAGAAAATTGCCAACTATCTTAAAGCTACCGGCAGAGCCAGAGTAGCCACGATGGCATCTAAAATAAAAGAATACCTTCGTCCTGATCAGGATTGTATCGACAATCCTCATACCTACTACGACCAGGTGATCGAAATTAACCTTTCGAAACTTGAGCCGAGAATCAACGGTCCGTTCACGCCGGATCTGGCCTGGCCGCTTTCTAAATTTGCTGCCGCTGTCAGAAAAAACAAATGGCCTGAGAAACTGGACGTGGGTCTGATCGGTTCATGTACCAACTCATCGTACGAAGATATGACGCGTGCTGCTTCCATAGCGGCACAGGCTGTTCAGAAAAATATTAAAGCTAAGGCAGACTTTACTATCACTCCGGGTTCGGAGCTGGTAAGATATACCGCAGAAAGAGATGGTCTTCTGACTACTTTCGGTAAAATCGGCGGTGTGGTGTTAGCCAATGCCTGCGGACCATGTATCGGACAGTGGGCCAGATTCGGAGCTGAGAAAGGAGAAAGAAACTCTATCATCACTTCGTTTAACAGGAACTTTGCGAAACGTGCAGATGGTAACCCTAATACCCATGCTTTTGTAGCTTCTCCTGAAGTAGTAACAGCATTTGCGATTGCAGGTGACCTTACTTTCAACCCGGCTAAAGATACATTGACCAATGAAAACGGAGAGCAGGTAAAACTGGATCCGCCGTTGGGTATCGAACTTCCGCCACTTGGATTTGATGTACTGGATGCAGGATATCAGAAACCGGCGAGAAGCGGTAAAAATGTAAAGGTTAAAGTAAGCCCGAAATCAGACCGTCTTCAGTTGCTTGCTCCGTTCACTGCCTGGGAAGGTACTGACCTCAGCGGACTGAAACTTCTGATCAAAGCCAAAGGAAAATGTACTACCGACCACATCTCAATGGCTGGTCCGTGGTTGAAATTCCGTGGTCACCTTGACAACATCTCCAATAACCTTCTGATCGGTGCGGTTAACTCATATAACGACTCAACCAACACGGTTAAAAATCAGATCACAGGAGGCTACGGTGAAGTTCCTGCTACCCAGAGAGCTTACAAAGCTGCCGGTATCGGAACCATCGTTGTAGGTGATGAAAACTACGGTGAAGGCTCATCACGTGAGCACGCGGCCATGGAGCCACGTCACCTGGGAGTAAGAGCGATACTGGTAAAATCTTTTGCCCGTATCCACGAGACCAACCTTAAAAAACAAGGTATGCTGGCCCTTACTTTTGCCGACACATCTGATTATGATAAAATTAAAGAAGATGATACTTTTGATATCTTAGGTCTGACGACTTTTGCTCCGGGTAAGCAACTGACTGTAGTGGCTAACCACTCAGACGGAACAAAAGATGAAATCAAAGTGAATCATACTTACAATGATGCCCAGATCACCTGGTTCAAAGCCGGTGCTGCCCTGAATATCATTGCAGCGAATGCAAACGCTTAATTTTTCAGCGATATAACAGAAAGCCCTGAAGTCGTGACTTCGGGGCTTTTTTTGTTGTATTGGAAAAAAGAGAATGGAGGAAGGAAAAGGTCCGGATGTGGTGCGGAGAGTACAGGTTGATTTGTTTAACAGCAACACCTCTGCCAAATCATCCAGTAACTCCCGCCCCGTCAAAGCCCAGATCGGGCAAGCATTCATTCATTCAATCATTCAATCATTCACTAAATCACAAATTTCCCTGCAAATAATCGCCATCTTTTGAGTATCTTCAAATCTGCAATGCAAGACTTCGTCAATTCACCACAACAGGAATCAGTTTCAACCCTTAAAATTTAAAAAAACGATGAGTTTAAACAGAAGAGCATTTCTTCAGCAACTGGGTTTTGGTGTGGCCCAGGCAGGATTACTGGCTTATTTACCGTCACGGGCTTTTGCCGGTGAACCAAATGCCCCGCACCTGGTCAGAAGTCTGCCCGAAGCCCAGGGCGTGGCCTCATCCGGTATACTCGACTTCCTGGATGCCGTTGAGCTGGCCGATCTCAATTTACATAGTCTGATGGTGCTCCGGCACGGTAAAGTCATAGCAGAGGGCTGGTGGGCCCCTTACGCTCCCGATTTAAAGCATACCTTATATTCGCTCAGTAAAAGTTTTACATCCACAGCGATCGGGATGGCCGTGCAGGAAGGTCGGTTGAAGGTATCTGACAAGGTTATCTCCTTTTTCCCGAAAGAGGTGCCTGCCAAAGTCAGCAAGAACTTGTCAGAACTGACGGTAAAACACTTACTGACGATGTCAACCGGGCATGCGAAAGACCCGACCGGAGCGGTGAGGGCACCTCAGAATACCAATTGGGTAAAGGCCTTTTTCAACGAACCCTTGGACCTTAAACCAGGATCGCAGTTTGTCTACAACTCGGCAGCCACGTACATGCTTTCGGCCATTATTCAGAAACTGACCGGGCAGACACTGCTGACCTATCTTGAAAAAAGACTTTTTGAACCACTCGACATCAAAGGTGCCGATTGGGAAACCGACCCTGCCGGAGTTTGTACCGGGGGATGGGGATTAAGGTTAAAAACAGAAGACATCGCTAAGTTCGGGCAGCTGTACCTTCAGAAAGGAATGTGGAACGGCAAACGCCTCATTGCAGAAAGCTGGATCAACGATGCTACCAGTTTTGAAATACAATCGGTGGGAGGATCAAGGAAAAAAGAAGAAAATGACTGGCTTCAGGGCTACGGTTACCAATTCTGGCGTTGCAGGCATGACGGCTACCGCGGTGATGGAGCCATGGGGCAGTATTGTGTGGTCATTCCGAATCAGGACCTTGTCATCGCCGTTACCAGCGAGACCTCCAACATGCAGGCCATTATGGACAACATGTGGGACCATATCCTGCCGGCCATCAAAGGCAACGAACTTCCTGAGGATAAAAGCAATCAGGCAAAACTCAGACAAAGGCTGGGTAACCTGGCTTTAAAAATTCCTGTGGCAGAAAATTATTCTTCCCTGATTCCGGACATCAGCGGCAAAAGTTTCAAAATAGACACGAATGAGATGAACATCAGCCAGGTTACCTTCTCTTTTTCTCCTGATGCCTGCAAAGTCTCCCTGGAAAATGACAAAGGGAAGCATGATATCCTTTGCGGACTTGGCAAATGGAAAGACGGTTTTACCGATATGTCAATTGCTCCGGTAAAACTGGTGCCGACCCCTGTGCCCGGTGAAACAAAAACCAGGGTAGCCGCCAGTGCTACCTGGCTGGAGAGAAATACGCTTGAGCTGACTTTGAGATACATAGAAACCGCTCATTATGAAAAAGTCAGGTATACTTTCTCAGGAACAGGCGTTAAGATAGAATTCAAAAAGAGTACCTCGATATTGTCAGGTACGCCTGACGGCCGGCCGGCCCTCTCCGGGACGATCGCCTGAGGCATCTCTGGTAAAATATTCAAAAGCCACCTTACTGGTGGCTTTTTTTATGCTTAAGCTTTCAAAAACAGACGGTTAAGAAAAAAAATATACTGTTCTGAAAAAAAACTTCTTGAAAAGTTTGCATAAAAAATGATAGTTAATTTACTTTGTCTATGGATTTAGTAGACTATATAATTTATCAGCAATAAACTTATCTTTTACCATGAAATTTACAGACAGTACTATTTATTATGAAATACTTATACTCTTGATTGTTTTCAGTTTGGGTGAATTTTTTACAGGTGCTTTTAAAAGCGGTAAATGGACAAAAAACGAGTGGCACATTACGATAGCAGGACTGGCTTTGTCCAGCGTGATTACCCGCCCGCTCAGTTTCCTGATTTACTCTTACATCCTGAATGTCTTCTTTGCAGATTATTATAATACTTTTGCCGCGGTTCCTATCTGGGCCGGTGTACTGATCACCTGTGTACTTGAGGATTTTACGCAGTACTGGTGGCACAGGGCGGCTCATACCTATGAATGGCTCTGGAAAGGTCACAGGGTCCATCACTCTGCCCCTGAAATGAGCGTTTTCCTCTCAGGCAGAAACTCATGGGTCTATTTGCTGATTTTCCCTTCACGCATTGTCTCAACCATACTTATATTCCTGGGTTTCGGAGAAGCTTTTATTATCGGGTATTTTCTTAAAATCCTGATCGGAATATCGGCTCATTCAAGCATCAGATGGGACAAACCGCTTTATGAGATCAAGTGGCTTCATCCGGTCATGTGGGTGGTGGAGAGGGTCATCTCTACTCCTGCCACACACCACGCCCATCATGCAGCCAGCGACAAAGACGGTATCGGGGTCATTAACGGCAACTACGGAAACATGTTCTTTTTCTGGGATGTGCTCTTCGGGACAGCCAAAATCACCAGGAAATTCCCTGAGCACATTGGTATCGAAGATTATCATGAAGAGCCCTGGTATGTGCAGTTAGGCTACCCGATCTTTAAATCTAAAGATCCAAGAAGTGAAATGTCTAAATAAAAGAAACTCATAGAACTCCGGAACAAAACCATGGTTTCCCTAAAACAAAAAAGTCAGGTGCGTGCACCTGACTTTCCT
This sequence comes from Emticicia sp. CRIBPO, assembly GCF_009905725.1. GTDB lineage: Bacteria > Bacteroidota > Bacteroidia > Cytophagales > Spirosomataceae > Leadbetterella. The sequence goes on from NZ_JAAAKV010000001.1 coordinate 408,981, forward strand.
TTTATTTCTTGGCCCTCTTTTTATAGGCCTTTCCGTATTTCTTCTTTTTTTCTTCTTCAATGTCCCTTCTCACATTGACTTTCTGATTCTTTAATGATTTTTCGTGGAATGCCGGACCAACCTCCTTCTTCTTAGGTTTGGTCAGGATCGTCTTCATGTTGATCTTAGGCCGCTCCTCTTCCAGCAGTTCTTCTGAAACATCCAGGAACTTCGGCACCTCAAGTTTAGGGATTTTATAATCCATCAGAGCTTCTATACCTGTCAGAAACTCTTTGTCCTTTTCGGTTACAAAAGAAATTGCCGTACCTTTCTTTTCCACACGCCCGGTTCTTCCTATCCTGTGGATATAACTTTCCGGCACTTCCGGCAAATCGAAGTTGATCACGTGGGTTACATTTTCAACGTCCAGTCCGCGGGCCAGGATATCCGTCGCAATCAGGATCCGGCAATAACCATTCAGAAATGAGTTGATACTGGCAAAACGGTGATTCTGGGCTTTGTTGGAGTGGATCACCTCTACCCTGTCTTCATATTGTTCCTCGAGTCTATCATAAAGCAGATCTGCCAGCCTCTTGGTAGACACGAAAACCAGGACTTTGTCCATGCCTTCGTTATTGGTCAGCAAAAGCTCCAGGAAATTGATCTTAGTATAAAAGTTAGGCACTTCGTAATAACTCTGGGCAATATTCTGAAGGGGTGTTCCGGAGGCTTCCACCTCTATCCGGACAGGATTGTTAAAAAACACCTCGGTCAACTGCTCCACTTCTTCGGTGAGGGTAGCGGAAAACAGCAGGTTCTGGCGTTTGCCAGGTATTTTATCAAAAATATTCTTCAGCTGGGGTCTGAAACCCAGGTTGAGCATTTCGTCAAATTCATCTATCACCAGGCGTTTAAGTGTCTTGGGATTAAAGGATCCGTTTGACAGCAAATCGATCACACGGCCGGGCGTACCCACGATAATATCCGTTCCTTTGGCAATTTCGGCCATCTGAGGCTTCATATTAGCCCCTCCATACACGCCGACGGCCCTGATACTTGAATAAATGGTCAGCTGCTCTATCATTTCCACCACCTGAACCACCAGCTCACGCGTCGGCACGAGGATCAATAACTGGGGATATTTAACTTTGCTGAATATAAATTGCCTTAAGCAAGGCAAGAGATAGGCGAATGTTTTTCCTGTTCCGGTTTGTGCAATGGCACAAACGTCTTTTCCGGACATTACCACAGAAAACACTTTTTCCTGTACGGGTGTCGGCTCTGTTAAACCCAGATCAGTCAGAGCATTTAACAGAGGTTTATTTAAATTGAGTTCTTCGAAAGTCATACCTCTAAACACTTTAAAATGTAAAACTAGTTCGTTACCCGTGTAAAATAACCAAATTTAATACTCAAATCAACAGTTTCCGGCTGGTCGGATCAGAAAAAAGCGATAGCAAAAATACTATTTAGAATAATTTCAAATTACTTCAGAAAACTGTTATATTTGTATGCTGAGAAGCGGTATTATTACAGAAAAGAATTCCACTAAAGTCAGTGTTGTTAATCTCTGATTGATCAAGATCTCCAACCCTGATTATCGCATAATAATAAGGAACGGGCCTTTGTGTCCGTTCTTTTTGTTTTAAAACCGCCCCGTTCATCAGTCCCGGTTTTAAAAAATTTCCGAATCAAAACTATTTTTGCTAAATTCACGCTCATTCAACCTCATTAAAAATGTTCAACAGAGCCTTAATTATTGGTTCAGTATTATTTATTACTACTCTTTCCATCTATTTCCTTTCCAGGGAAAAAGAGGTGGATTTTAACACCCAGGTTAAACCTATACTCAATAAACGTTGTGTAGCCTGTCATGGCGGAGTCAAAAAAGCGGGGGAAATCAGCTTCCTGTTTGCCAATGAGGCCATCAACACAAAAGGAAAATCCGGCAAAACAGGTATTGTTCCGGGAGATGCGGAGCATTCGGAATTTTACAAAAGAATCATCTCCAAAGATCCGGAAGACCGGATGCCCAAGAACGAAGAGGAATTGCCGGAAGAAGAAATCGAAATCCTGAAAAAATGGATAGATCAGGGGGCAAAATGGGGTGATCACTGGGCTTATACACCGCCGCAAAAAGTAGATGTTCCGGCTGTGGGCTCTTTCCTGGGCAGACTGGGCATCACAGACGACAAAGAAGTAAACTGGGTCAGCAATGACATCGATCATTTTATACTGGACAAACTCAAGGAAGAGCACCTTACGCCATCGGCAAAGGAAAACAAAAGTACCTTACTCAGAAGAACTTATCTCGATCTGATCGGTCTTCCTCCTACTACAAAACAGCTGAATGCCTTTCTGGCTGATCAGTCACCCGGTGCTTATGAAAAAGTGGTGGACCAGCTTCTGGCCTCCCAGCATTTCGGCGAAAAATGGGCCGGGATGTGGCTTGACCTGGCGAGATATGCCGATACCAAAGGATATGAAAGGGATGTTTACAGGAACATCTGGAGGTACAGGGATTATGTCATAAAAGCGTTTAACCAGGACAAACCTTACGACCAGTTTGTGGTGGAACAACTCGCCGGGGATTTACTTCCCAATCCTACGAATGACCAGTACATCGCGACGGGTTTCCACCGGAATACCATGACGAATGATGAAGGAGGGACTGTCGATGAAGAATTCAGGGTGGCTGCCCTTATCGACAGGGTAAATACCACATTTGATGTTTTCCAGGGCACTACCATGGGTTGTGTACAGTGTCATACGCACCCTTATGATCCGTTTAAACACGACGAATATTATAAACTGATGGCTTTCTTCAACCAGACACGGGACGAAGACGTGGTAAGCGAGACGCCTTACCTGAAGTTTTATAATGAAAAGGATTCCTTAAAAATCGTGGCCCTGAAATCGTGGCTGAACCGGCACGCTAACCCCGAGACCAGGAAAACCACCGAAAAATTCATCAAAGTACTTGAGCCCAAATTCAATTCTCATGATATCGAAAGGGCTTCCGTGATTACTTCTACGCTTTTGGACGAAAAATACCTGGGTTTACAGCATACCGGGCTGGGTAAACTGAAAAATGTGACCTTAACCGGCAAAAACAGGCTTTTGATCCAGCTCTCTACAGGGGCCAAAAAGGGAGTTTTGAAAATCTATACCAATGAGCAAAATCTGACGGAATTCCAGGTGCCGTCCAACAAAGACACGGTGATGATCCTGGCTATTCCTGAGCTGAAAGGAAAGCACACGTTAAATTTCAGTTTTACAAATCCGGCAGAGCCCAAAACCTGGCTGACCGTCAAATGGGTGGCATTCCAGAAAGCACTGGCTGAGACCGACCCGAAAGCAGAAATCCAATACGCCGAGATTCTGAATGCAGGCACCGATAACGCTCCGATTTTCATTGACGGAGAGGGTGATTTGCTGAGAAAAACCTTTGTTTTTGAAAGAGGAAACTGGCTGGTGCATGGCAAAGAAGTCAAACCGGATGTGCCTTCCTATCTGGGCAAACTCCCCGTCGGCTATCCTAAAAACCGGCTCGGTTTTGCGAGATGGCTGGTAGACGGCAAAAACCCTTTAACTGCCCGGGTGGCTGTCAATCGTTACTGGGAACAGATTTTCGGCATAGGGCTTGTCGAAACCCAGGAAGATTTCGGCACACAGGGATTCACCCCTTCTCACCCGGAACTACTTGACTACCTGGCCCTAAAATTCCAGAACGACTTCAAATGGAGCTCCAAGAAAATCCTGAAGTACATCGTGATGTCATCGGCCTATCAGCAGTCGTCTAAAACGACTCCTGAACTGATGGAGGCTGATCCGTATAACCGCTACCTGGCCCGCGGACCCAGGGTAAGACTCAATGCGGAACAAATCAGGGACCAGGCACTGGTGGTCAGTGGGTTATACTCTCCGAAAATGTATGGCAGGAGTGTGATGCCGCCTCAGCCCAAAGGTTTGTGGCAATCGCCCTGGAATGGTGAAGACTGGAAAAATGCAGAAAACGAAGACCGCTACAGAAGGGCTTTGTATACTTACTGGAAAAGGACCAGCCCCTACCCTTCTATGACCTCATTTGACGCCCCGAGCCGTGAATTCTGCCAGATCAGGCGGATAAGAACCAATACACCACTGCAGGCCCTCGTGACTCTGAACGATCCTGTTTATGTGGAATGTGCGATTGCCCTGGGCAGGAAAATGAAGAACTCAAAAGGAAAAGTGAGCGATAAAATCAGGTCCGGTTTTAAAGAAATCATGAAGCGTGACATCAGCAACGATAAGCTGGCGATCCTCGAAAAAACCTATAACGAGTCTCTGAAATCGTATAAAAAATCACCGGAAGAGTCCGTAAAATTGCTAAAATCAACTGGCCCTGACCCTGAACTGGCGGCTTTGAGTGTAGCTGCTAACGTCATGCTGAACCTGGATGAGGTCATTACTAAAGAATGATGCATTTTGCTAAAAATACTAGCGTACAAAATAAGTTTAATTCAATATATTTGCCCTTCGAACCATAATACAAAAATAATTAAATGGCAGACAATACAGATAAATTAAAAATTCTTCAAACCACACTTGACAAACTGGACAAAACATTTGGTAAAGGTACGGTGATGAGATTGAGTGACACCAAAGTACTGGATGTACCTGTCATCTCAACCGGATCGCTTGGTTTGGATCTTGCTCTCGGAGTAGGCGGGTTTCCGAAAGGGAGGGTCATCGAGATCTACGGACCTGAATCATCAGGTAAAACCACCCTGGCCATGCACGCCATTGCAGAAGCACAGAAAAAAGGTGGTATTGCCGCATTTGTTGATGCAGAACACGCTTTTGACCGTGTATATGCTGAAAAACTGGGAATTGACACTAAAAACCTTCTGATATCACAACCGGACTACGGTGAGCAGGCCCTTGAAATTGCCGAGCACCTGATCAGTTCCGGTGCTATTGACATTCTGGTTATTGACTCTGTTGCCGCCCTTGTGCCTAAAGCTGAGCTTGAAGGTGAAATGGGTGACAGTAAAATGGGTCTTCAGGCCCGTTTGATGTCCCAGGCCCTGAGAAAACTGACCGGTACGATCAACAAAACCGGCTGTTGCTGTATATTCATCAACCAGCTGAGAGATAAGATCGGCGTGATGTTCGGCAGCCCTGAAACCACTACGGGTGGTAATGCCCTGAAATTCTACGCTTCGGTGAGGATTGACATCCGCAGGATAGGTCAGATCAAAGACAATGACACCAATATTATCGGTAACCGTACCCGTGTTAAAGTCGTTAAAAACAAAGTTGCACCACCATTCAAAGTCATTGAGTTTGACATCATGTATGGTGAAGGCGTTTCCAAGTCAGGTGAAGTACTTGACCTTGCCGTTGACCTGGATATCGTTAAAAAATCAGGTTCATGGTTTTCTTATGGTGACAGCCGCTTAGGACAGGGTCGTGACTCAGTGAAACAACTGATCAAAGACACCCCTGAGTTAATGGCCGATATCGAAGAAAAAATCAAGCAGACTGTTGCAGGAAATTCCGACGCATTGATGGACAAAAACGCCGGTGCAGACGCTGACGAATAATCTAGAGCTTGAAAATCCGTTAATCATATCAGGATACTGCACAGTGCAGTATCCTTTTTTATTATCAGCATGAAAAAGATCTTAAAATATACAGGGCTGGCGATTCTGCTTTTTATCCTGATCTACGGAGCCGTGAATTTTTCCGTATTAAGGTATGGATTCCGGCAATTGAAGGGCCAGCTCAGCATCATATTTGACACCGAAGACCTTGAAACCATCAGAACGTTGCCCAACACCCCCGATTCTGTAAAAGTCAAACTGGAACTGATCGGAGAAATCAAGAAATTTGCGATTGATTCGCTTGGGATCAATCCCTCAAAAAACTACACCACTTATTACGAACAACATGGAAAACCCATCCTTTGGGTAATCACCGCCTCTGAACCATACAGGCTTGAGGCCCGGAAATGGAAATTCCCCATTGTCGGAGAATTCAGCTACAAGGGCCACTTTGAAAAAAAGTATGCTGACGAAGACATCACCGCTTTAAAAAAAGAGGGCTGGGACACACGGCTGGGAGAAGTATCTGCCTGGAGCACCCTGGGATACCTCAAAGACCCCGTATTGAGCTCAATGCTGAACAAAGATCCGGGAGAACTCGCATCGCTGATTATTCATGAACTGACACACGGAACACTATTTGTAAAGAATAACCTGGAGTTCAATGAGAACCTCGCAGATTTTGTGGGAGATTACGGAGCCCTGAAGTTTCTTGAGTTTAAATACGGTAAAAATTCAAAAGAGTATATACAATACAATGCCGATAAAAATTATTATCAGAAATTCAGCAACCATATCATGCACGGTACACGTAAGTTAGACAGTTTGTATGCAACCTTTGATGGTAAAATGCAGTCTAAGTTAAAAGATTCACTAAAATTTCATTTGATTAATGAAATTATTACAAGCTCTGATACGTTGGGAAGAAAAAGATGGAGTAAGAAAATCCCCAAGTTGAACAACGCTTATTTTGTGGCATTTAAGACTTACCAGGCAAAGCAAAATCTTTTTGAAGAGGAGTTCAGAACAAAATTTAACAGTGACTTTAAGTCATACATGCGTTATTTAAAACAAAAATATCCTTCGATCGGGTTATGAAAATTAAGACGATTATAACAGCTTTTATTTTTTTTGCTTTTGTTCAGGACGATTACCGTGAAATCAAACATGATAGTTTCCAGGCCGGCGAAAGTTTTGATTATAAAGTTAAGTTCGGCATTCTGACCATCGGTGCAGCTAACATTGATGTAGACGACAAAATTTACATGGTCAACAGCCGTCCGTGTTATAAAGTAAATGTTTTAGGAAAAACTGCAGGGATTACCGACATTTTCAGGGTTAAAAACACCTACCGGTCTTATATCGATACTTCCGCCATTGTTCCCCAGAAATTTCTCTACAGTGCCAGGGAAAGGGATTATAAACGTGATCAGACTTTCAGTTTTGACCATCAGAGCAATCGCGTAACCAAAGTAGAAAAAGACGAAGCCACCAACTATAAGGTGCCTAATAATATCCAGGATGTTATATCGGGCTATTATTTCTTAAGGACTATTGATTTTTCCAAACTTAAAATCGGGCAGACAGTCTCCGCTCCTTTGTTTTTTGATGATGAACTCTACAATATGGCCGTCAAATACAATGGCAAAGGCAGAATCAATACCAAATTCGGTAAGATCGAAGTACTGAAACTCAATCCGATCCTTCCCAAAAACAACCTCTTCAAAGGCGAAGACGCTATCAGAATATGGGTTTCGAACGACAAAAACCGTGTTCCTATTAAACTTGAGGTTGACTTTTCCGTCGGCACTGCCGTCATGGAGCTTCGTTCCTACAAAGGCGAGAAGCACCCCTTCAACTGGAACTAAAAAATAATTTTACCTTATGCAGTCATTCTGGCTTGATATTCGCATGTAATATCTCAGGCCGAAATTTCACCATGCCAGAGCAAAAAAGTGGACTTGGTAAAGGTTTTATGTTATTAAGTGGGTACATTTCACAAGTCAGTGTTATTTTTCAGACCATTTGCATTTTAATTAATCAATATTAATATACCTTTGATTCCGAAATTCACTCTGTTGTTAAAGTTTATCCTTTAATGAACAAAAAATCTAATTTAAACGAACTGCCTCTGATGGCTTAAAATTTAAATCGTATGAAAATAGCAGTTGTAGGAACCGGATACGTAGGTCTGGTGACGGGTACTTGTTTTGCAGAAACCGGGAATTATGTAACCTGCGTTGATGTCGATGTTAAAAAAGTTGAAAAACTCCGTAAAGGTAAAATGACCATTTACGAACCCGGCCTTGATGTTTTGTTCGACAGGAACACCAAAGAAGGCCGTTTGAAATTTACAACAGAATTGGCTGAAGGTATTGAAGGGGCTGAAGTGATCTTCCTAGCTCTGCCTACCCCTCCGGGCGAAGATGGCTCAGCTGATTTAAAATATATACTTGGCGTGGCAGACGCATTGGGCCACACCATGAAAGAATACGCTGTTATTATTGATAAAAGTACTGTACCGGTAGGAACAGCCGAAAGAGTAAGAGCAGCTGTGGCAAAGAATGCTACGGTAGAATTCGACGTCATCTCAAACCCTGAATTCTTAAGGGAAGGTGTGGCTGTGGATGATTTTATGAAACCTGACCGCGTGGTGATCGGGACCAATTCAAACCGTGCCAAAGCGGTGATGGAAAAACTTTATGCTCCTTTGGTCCGCCAGGGTAACCCGATCATTTTTATGGATGAGCGTTCGGCTGAAATGACCAAATATGCTGCGAATGCATTCCTGGCCATGAAAATCACTTTTATGAACGAAATTGCCAACCTGTGTGAAAAAACAGGGGCTGACGTAGACAGCGTGCGTAAAGGTATCGGTACAGACAGCAGGATCGGTAAAAGATTCCTTTTTGCAGGTATCGGTTACGGTGGCAGCTGCTTCCCGAAAGACGTGCAGGCCCTGGCTAAAACAGCCGCCGAATATGATTATGATTTCAAAATTCTGAAATCAGTGATGGGTGTTAATGAAAAACAGAAAACCAAACTTCTGCCACGCCTTAAAGCCTATTTCAACGGGGATCTTAAAGGCAAAACCATCGCACTCTGGGGACTGGCATTCAAGCCTCATACAGACGATATCCGTGAGGCCCCGGCCTTATACAATATTAAGGCTTTGAGAAGAGCTGGTGCCAAGGTGGTGGTATTTGACCCGGAAGCCATGGACAATGTAAAAGGAGAAGTCGGCAAAAAAGTTAAATATGCCAAAAACCCGTACGACGCCGTAGAAGGTGCTGATGCTCTGATGATTATGACGGAATGGCCTGAATTCAGGACACCGGATTTCGAAAAACTGAATGCCAGTTTAAAAAATAAAGTTATATTTGACGGACGTAACCTTTACGAACTTGAGGACATGGCTAAAATGGGGTATGAATACCATTCTATCGGCCGTAAAACTGTAAAACAATAATCATACGATTCTCAAAACTATGAAACGAATACTTATTACGGGCGGTGCAGGATTCCTTGGATCACACCTATGCGACAGATTTATCAAAGAAGGCTTTCATGTGATTGCCATGGATAATCTGATCACCGGAGATCTCAGAAATATTGAGCACCTTTTCAAATTGCCCAATTTTGAATTTTATCACCACGATGTGAGTAAATTCATCCATGTGCCGGGAGATTTACATTATATCCTTCATTTTGCTTCTCCGGCCAGTCCGATTGATTACTTAAAAATTCCGATACAAACCCTGAAAGTAGGCTCGTTGGGTATCCACAATTGCCTTGGATTAGCCAGGGTTAAAAATGCCAGGGTACTGATTGCCTCTACTTCTGAAGTCTACGGTGATCCGCTGGTACACCCTCAGACAGAAGACTACTGGGGACATGTAAACCCTGTTGGCCCGCGTGGTGTATATGACGAAGCCAAGCGTTTCCAGGAAGCCATGACCATGGCATACCATACTTTCCATGGCCTTGAAACCAGGATCGTCAGAATTTTCAACACATATGGTCCGCGTATGCGTCTGAATGACGGCCGTGTTTTACCTGCGTTTATCGGGCAGGCTTTAAGAGGAGAAGACCTTACTATCTTCGGAGACGGAAGCCAGACCAGGTCTTTCTGTTTTGTAGACGACCTTGTGGAAGGTATTTACCGCCTGTTGCTTTCTGATCATGCACAACCGGTAAACATCGGTAATCCTTCAGAAATAACCATCAAGGAATTTGCTGAAGAAATCATTAAACTGACAGGAACGGACCAGAAAGTGGTGTATAAAGACCTGCCTAAAGATGACCCTAAACAAAGACAGCCGGACATTACCAAAGCCAGGCAAATATTGAACTGGGAACCTAAGTTCAGCCGTGAAGAGGGACTTAAAATAACATATAAATATTTCAAAAACCTTCCGAAGGAACGACTTTTCGACGAAGTGAACCACAGGGAGTTCTGATAAATAAAAAAACCTCACTTAAAGTGAGGTTTTTTTATGTCTTATGCTGAAATCAGGCATAACCCCATTTCTTCATTACATCATAATTCTCTTTCATACAAGCCACAGGATCTTTGCCCTGGTATGACTCCTGCTCAATGATCAGGTAGAAAGTCGGTCCGGCGTTAACACTCGTTTTAAGGATTTCCTGAACACCGATAATGCCTGTGCCCAGAATACCGCTTTCGTGACCACCTTTACCATTATCCACTTCATCCTTAACATGAAGCAATTCAAATCTTCCCGGATATTGCTTAAGCAGCTCCATCGCTCTGCCGCCGCCACCATACATATTACCGATGTCCAGTTGCTGGGCCACCAGCTTAGGGTCTGTGTTTTCAAGAATAATATCATATACCCTCTTGCTGGTCAGCTTAAGACTGAATTCAAAATCATGGTTATGATATCCGTATCTGATGCCTTGTTTCTTGCAGTATTCCCCGCAAACATTGAAGGCGTCCATAAATTGCTTTAAATCGTCGAAGTTCTTCCGCAGTGACACATCCAGCCATGGGCTGATGATGTATTTCTGACCGGCCTTTACAGAGTCCTCAACCGTTGTTTTCCAAACGTCTGCGAGCTCTTTTTTATCAAAATTCCAATGTTGTTTTCCAAAAACAGAGTGGCCGCTTTGCATGGTCATGCCATTATCAGCCAGTATTTTCTTCCATTCTTCAGGAGAATGGCCGTAGAACTGTCTTTTCTGATCGTTGTAACCTGCGTGCTCGCAGTCCTTATAGCCAATTTTACTTAAAGCTTTGATGGTTCCGACCGGGTCGGTCTTCATATGGTCTCTGATGGAGTACAGCTGAAGACTCAGAAGGGTTTTCTTCTTAGCCAGTTCAGCTACTGCCTCGGAGGTTAAAAATGATGCACTTAACAGGCCCAGGCCCGTATTTCTAACAAAATCTCGTCTTTTCATCTGGTAAAATATTAAGGTTGATTCGGAAAAATAAAAATATGCAATATTTTATAATTTTTAGTACACAAATCAGATTAATATTTTGCTTACGGAAAGCTCAGGATTCATTCTCCAGGAACTCCCTGATTCTCCTGGCTTTGTCTTTTCCGAGCAAAGTATTCAGCTCTTCCTCCGATGCACTTTTGATGTTGCTGATGGTCTTAAAATGTTTAAGCACTTTGGTAGCAGTGGTTTTACCAATGCCCGGAGCGGATTCGAGCGAACTGATCAGGAAGTTATTGCTTCTGCGGTTGCGGTGATGTGTAATCCCGAACCGGTGGGCTTCATCCCTGCATCGCTGTATAAGTTTGAGGGATTCCGATTTTTTATCGATGTAAATCGGCAGGTTATCTTCCGGAAAATAGATTTCTTCCAGGCGTTTGGCAATGCCGATGATAGGGATTTTGCCATAAAGTCCCACTTGTTTCAGGGCGTCGCATGCAGCCGAAAGCTGCCCTTTTCCCCCGTCAATGATGATCAGGTTTGGCAACTCGGCTTTTTCTTCCACCAACCTGCTGTATCGTCTGAACACCACTTCCCGCATGGTGGCAAAATCATCAGGCCCTACCACTGTTTTAGGAATATAATGGCGGTAGTCACGGGTAGATGGCTGCCCGTTGATAAAACAAACCATGGCCGACACCGGATTAGTACCCTGGATATTGGAGTTATCAAAACACTCAATATGCCTCGGCAGGTCTACCAGACGCAGGTCCTGTTTCAGTTTGATCAGGACCCGGTCTTTTTTATTGGTGGCCCCGCTGGCCGCGATGGCGTCTCTTTCAGCCTTTTCATGTCTGTAAAACATGACATTCCGCAGCGACATCTCCAGCAGTTTCTTTTTATCACCTATCTGAGGGATGGTAATCTGGGCTTTAAAATCAATGTCCGGGTTGATATTGGAAATGATTTCTTTGGCCTCACTTTCATATTTGACACGGAGATCAAAAATAACAATGCTTAAAATCTCCTCGTCCGTTTCTTCCAGCTTCTTCTTCACTTCCAGCGTCTGGGTCCTGATGATGGTTCCGTTGACCACCTTCAGATAATTGACATAGGCTGCCGTATCATCCGACTGTATGCTGAACACATCAGCGTCATTGATAGAGGGATTGACAACAGTAGCCTTGCTCTGGTAGTTTTCAAGGAAGTCAAGCTTCAGTTTGAACTGATGGGCATCTTCAAAAGCCATTTTAGCAGCAGACTCCTGCATCCTGGCCTTAAAATACACTTTCGCCGGACTGATGTTCCCTTTCAAAATATGATGTACCTGGTCTATCTCCTTCTGATATTCAGCTTCTGCCTGCAGCCCTTCACATGGCCCTTTACAGTTACCGATGTGGTACTCAAGACACACCTTGAATTTCCCGGCTTCCACATTTTCTTCGGACAAGTTATACTTGCAGGTCCTGATGGTATAAAGCTGGGTAAACATATCCAGCAAAGCATGCATCGCCTTGGCATTCACGTACGGACCGTACATTTTCCCTTTCTCCTTGTCTTCTATCCGCCTGGTGGTAATTACCCGTGGAAATCTTTCATGGGTTACACATACATACGGGTAAGTCTTATCATCCCTTAAAAGAATGTTGTACTTCGGCTGAAGTTCCTTTATCAAAGTGTTTTCAAGCAGCAGGGCATCCCATTCTGAATGAACGACGGTATACTCCAGCTTCCTGATCATCTGCACCAGCCGCCTGGTCTTCCGGTCGTTCCGGTCATAGTTATAGAAATAACTGCTGATCCTGTTTTTAAGGCTTTTGGCTTTACCTACATAGATGATCTCATCCGACTCATCGAAATATTTATATATTCCGGGTTCAGTGGGAAGCAAAGGCAAAACAGATTTATAATCGAACTTTATTTCAGACATACATTATTTCAGAATCCGGAAGATCAATAAAACAGACACTAAATTAACATGTTTTTCTTTTGCCTGCTCAAAACTTTCAGCAAAGATGTCAAATGAAATTTATTTGAAAAAAAATCTGCAAAAACATGGGTTAACAATTAATTCATATTGCATTACTTATCAGCACTTTATCATAAAACAACACCACATCTCCCATCTTTATTTTAAAAATGAACTTCAAAAGGCCGTTACTTTTTAAAGCTTCGGACGTCTTAATTTAAACCATCCGGCATACAGTTTTCCTGGAAACCACCCTGATGTCAAAAGAACCTGAAGCTGCAGCTCCGGTTTTTTTACACCTGTTTCCGGGGATGCCATTTTACCGGATGGCCGGACGAAATCAACCTTTCCTCCAGTGACTAAATTTCACCTGTGCTATGACTTTTAAACTTTATTTTGGCTTTGGCCTGAACATTTATACCAACTATAAATGGCCCACCCTTTTTCCCATAGAAAAAGAGATTTCAAATAAAGAATCGGTTACTATAAAGGTGAATACCGCAGAAATGCACCATAAAAAGTCAGTGCAACCCGAACCGGGATCCGTTCCGGAAAAAGGAAAACAAACCATCTTTTTTCATCACAAAAACCTGGGGAGTTTGAATGCATACTATGGTCAGAAGGTTGAGATCACTCCACTGAAAAGATTAAGAGAAAAATCAAAAAACTTACTCTTTAACTGTGGAATTGCGACATTATTACATCAAAAAGGCCACCTGGTGCTCCATGGAACCCATCTGGTTTTCAACGGCAAAAGCATCTTATTCATGGGACGGGAGGAGCATCAGAACGGAATGATTAAAAACTGTATAAAATCGGGGGGACAGGTTATCTCAGAAAAAATATCTGTGGTTTCATTTCTGAATGATGAGCCGTTTATGATACCGTCATGTTCAGTGAATACTGACACCCTGATAGAAGATCAGCTCCTTCTGAAAGATATAAAACTGGATTACATATGCTTTTTATGTCCTGACGCCTCATTCAGTCCGTATCATATGCCAAAGTTTGAAGCTTTTAAAAAGGTATTTTATGAATTCTATCTTAAGCTGGAAAGTAAACATGAGAATGTAATGGTGGTGCATTTCAGAAATGTCGAAAAACTGCTTAACATGATCAATGTTTATCAGTTAAAACCGCCTGAAAGGGAAGCTGACCTGCACCTCACAGCAGAAAGCCTGTCCCGGATCAAATAATACAACCATAAAATGAAAATACACCATCAGACAAGGCTGAATATTGCCCCTTTTTGTCTCCCTGAAACCGGATAAGAAACCGAAACACAAAGGAAACTACTGCTTGCCAGTAACATCAAAATCTAACGGTCACAATATTTCACTTGAACTATTTCTGACGATCAACAACGACTGTAAAATTTACATAACCATGCCAAGTATATGTGGAATTATCTATTTTGAAAACGGACATCTTATCACCAATGAACTTGATCTGATGGCTGATGTGCTTCAGAAAAATCCTTCTGACACAATGGTCTCACACAAGGAACCTTCAGCTGCGTTATTGAAAATAAACACGGAGAAACAAGATTCGGGAAGTGATTTTTTCAGACTTCCCTCGGGTGAAATCGCGTTTTCAAACGCCAGACTCGACAACAGCCAGGAACTCGCCAGGCTCCTGCATATCAAACCGGACAAAGCAAACAGGATCAACGACACGGAAATCATTGCGAAAGCTTACCGCAAATACGGAAACAATTGTATTGATATGCTGAAAGGCAGCTATGCTTTTGCCATATATGACCCTGCAAGTCAACGATTTACCCTCGGACGAGATCAGGAAGGCAAAAACCAGTTATTCTATGCTTACAAAAGACAAAAATACCTGGCTTTTTCCACCGACATCCAGGCTCTTTTGTGTTTGCCGGCTGTAGAAGAAAAACTCGACGGGCATCAAATGGTCAAATTTGTACTTTCGCTTGAAAAACATACTTTCCCTGAAGACCAGAATACATTATACAGGAACATTTACAGTATCCAGCAGGGGAACTGCCTGGAAATAAACAGGAACAGTGTCTGGACGAAGATATGCACCAACCCTAAAGATATAAGCGGCACGGATAAGTGTTTGAATGCAGATTTTGGTTTCTGGCCAAAAAACGCCTGAGATCATTCACAGTTAATAAGTCCTTTTGTCACCAGGTAAGGCAAGACAATATAAAGGGTTACTCCTTTGATCAAGAAGAAAAAGAAGCCAGCCCAGCCCATCTTTTTGAGCCACATTAATATTTTTTCCTTTCTGTTCATCTTCACACGAAATCTTAAAAAACCGGTTCAGATTATATTAACCAATTGAACCGGCTTTTAGTTTGATCCTTTATTTTTTTCCTTTCAGATGTCTTTCAAGATAATTAAAATAGGTCTGCTGAAGCAATACATAGCTTTCAAAATTATAAGCCACAGAGTGGTTGCCCGGAGGGTAAATCCTGAGGTCAATGTCAATCCCCTTATCTGTAAAAGCCTTAACGATCTGGAAGGTATTCAGAATATGAACGTTATCATCCATCGTGGCATGTACGAGCAATACTTTCCCTTTCAGATTACCGGCGTAGTCTGACAAAACAGATTTCTGATAAACTGCTTCATTCTGTGGCATTACGCCCATGTATCTTTCTGTATAAACATTATCATAAAGCCTCCAGTCTGTAACCGGGGCACCAATCAGAGCCACTTTAAAAACGTCCGGGTGTTTCAACATCGTGTAAGTACTCATAAAACCACCATAGCTATGACCCTGAATGGCCGCATTTTGTGTATCTACCCATGGATAAGTTTTCCCCAGAAAACCTGCTGTTTCTACAAAATCCCTGGCTTCGTTCTCGCCCAGTTTTTCATAAACCGCCTGCATGAATTTCTGTCCGTAACCGCTGCTGCCCCTGTTGTTTACACTGGCTATTACGTAATCATTCTGTGCAAGCCACTGCTCCCAGGCACCGCTGCTCCACTGATTATAAACTGATTGCGAACCCGGCCCTCCATAAATGGTCAACACCAGCGGGTATTTTTTTGAAGGGTCAAAATTAGCCGGTTTGGTCAGATAGATATCAATTTTCTGTCCGTCAGAAGCAGTAAAACTCAGCAGTTCTCTTTTGGCATAAAAATGTGCTTCGGCATACTCCTTCACCGCCTTATTTTCTTCATAAACTTTGACCAGATCACCATTTACAGAACGGAGATTGACCTGGGTCGGAGTGTCCAGGTTGGAATAGGTATCTATAAAATACTGACCGTTGTCAGAGACGTTCACCATATGCCTTCCGGCAGCTTCTGTCAGTTTCTTCTTGCCTTTTCCATCTGTGCCGATGCTGTAAAGATGCCTTTCAAGGGGCGACTGCTCTGTAGAAACATAAAGAATAGTGTTCTGCTTTTCATTTACTCCTGCAATATTGTTCACATCCCAGGCTCCTGAAGTGACCTGGTTCAGCAGTTTTCCTGAATAATCATATCTGTATAAGTGCTGATAACCATCTCTTCCCGATATCCAATAAAATTCCTCTTTGGAAGATGGAAAGCTCATAAAATGGTTTGAAAAAGCAAAAAAATCATAAACATCCACCCAGCCTTTCTCTTCTTTTTCTTCAAATATCTTTTGGGACTGACCCGTTAAGGCATTCGAAAAATACAAGGTAAGATGGTTTTGTGCCCTGTTAAGATGCTGTACAGCCAAAACACCAGGCTTTGAAGTCCAGTAAATCCTTGGTATATAGCCGTCGTTCAGTTCAATATTGGTCCATTTGACAGGAGCTTGTTTTGCTACTTCAATAAAACCGATTTTCACTTCGACATTGGGGTCGCCTACTCTTGGATAAGGGATTTTCTCAAAATCGGAATGAAGACCCTGAAAATCAGACAACTGATAGACCGGAACTTTGCTCTCATCCGACTTCCAGAAAGCGATGTATTTGCTGTCGGGCGACCAGGCCCAGGCTTGCACCAGGCCGAATTCTTCCTCGTAAACCCATCCGAAACGTCCGTTGTAAACTGAAGCAGTAGCGTCATTGGTCAGTTGTTTTTCTGTTTTTGTGCTCAGTTCGTAGGTAAAAAGATTACCCCCCCTTTCATAAGCCACTTTTTTATCATCCGGCGAAAGTTCAGCTGTACGGGCATCTTTGGCTACCAGCTGAAGGGATTTGGAATCCAGGGCATATAAATAATAGTCCGCATCTCCCGAATTTCTCCAGACTGGTCTGAAGTTGGATTGAAACAACAAATATTTAAAATCAGCAGACCACTGAAAGCTTTCATATTCAAACGGCTCAGAGCTTCCGGGAAACTTCAATCCGCTCGCATCAAACACCTTGGATTCCAGTTTGGTCTGGGGATTAAAAGTACTGATGGTCGACGGCCTGTCAATATAGGAAAAAGCATTGCCGTTGTTGATCCAGTTGACGCTTTGCGGCCCCCTTTTGCCTGAAAGGTTTCCGGCCGACGTCAGGGCTTCCCGAAGATTTTCATAGGTTTTCTTCTGGGCAAAAGCAGTTGATATGCTGAGCAGAATGATAAAGACAAATCTCATCAGTAGTTTTTTTGTTAATTGATGAAGTAAAAATAAGAAAGTATTAAACGAATACTAAATTCTGAAGTCTGATATTTAATAAAATTCATGCATCTCAGAGGCCTTTACCGGAGGGCACCTTCTTTTTTCTGTCCGGGCGGTTGATCCAGTTATTTAGCTTCCTGGTCACAAAAACAGAACCGGTACCTAAAACAGCACCTGCCAGCACATCGGTAGGATAATGTGCCCCCAGGTGCATCCTGGAATACCCCACTCCTGCCGCCCAGGCATAGGCCGGAGCGATCACGTACCACTTTTTAAAGGTCATTGCAAGTGAGGTGGCGGCTGAAAAAGCCACAGCCGTACTTCCTGAAGGAAATGAAGCATCATTTTCTATCCTGTAATGCTGTATAAAAGGATATCTCTCATAAGGTCTTGGTCTGTTGACCGCCTTTTTAAGGATGTATCCGACGGAATAGGTACCGAAAACAGAAACCGCAGAAATAAAACCATTCTTTTTCAATTCAGGGTCTTTTGTCAGAAACCCGGCACCGATCAGAACTATGGGCGTGGCAATAGCGACAGGATCTGCCGTTTGCGTCAGGAAATACATGCCCCGGTCGTTGGCAGGGTTACGGTTTTCATTGATATTTCTCAGTAAATCAATGTCGGCATTCTGTGCCGGTGCCTGAAAAGTCATGAATACTGACCATAACAAAAAGAAACCTCTTTGCAGAGGTTTCCAATTATACATATCTGTTATTTTAAATTTCATCAGGCTTAGTTTAAAAACCCTTCTGTTTTCATGGCATCCACCAATTTCACTCCCAGTTCATCTGTAGCTTTCACCAATGGCAGTCTGACGCGTGAGTCACACAATCCACGGATCTCACACACTTTTTTGATACCGACAGGGTTAGATTCTACATAAAGCAAAGTATCAAAATCAAGGAATCTGAACTGAAGCTCAGCAGCTTTCTTAAAGTCACCGTTCAGAGCCGCCCAGGTCATTTCACCGAACTCTTTCGGAAAACCATTGGCAATCACAGAAATAACGCCTTCGTATCCGATACTTACCTGCGGAGTAACCAGGTTGTCGTCACCCGAAAGCAGTAAAAAACCTGCAGGTACTTTTTTCGCCAGTTCCATCGCTTGTTCCAGGCTGCTGGAAGCGTCTTTCAAACCGATAATGTTCGGATGAGCCGCTAATTCCAGAACGGTAGGGATTTGTATCGACGTAACCGTTCTTCCCGGAACATTATAAATGATCACCGGCACCGGTGAAGCGTCAGCTATGGCTTTAAAATGGGCAATGATGCCATTCTGAGAAGGCTTATTATAATATGGACAAACGGATAAAATAGCATCCACTTCACTGAAATCAGTTTCCTTGATGCGATTAACTACCTCAAAGGTATTATTTCCGCCTATTCCGTAAACAATCGGGAGTTTCTTAACGTTATTGGCCTTTGTAAAAGCCAGAAGTTCAGTCTTTTCTGCAGTAGTCGTAGTCGCTGATTCACCTGTGGTACCGTTGACAACCAGGTAATCAGTTCCGTTTTCCGACACATAATTGATCAGTTTTTTTAAACCGTCAAAATCAATACTCAAATCTTCGTTAAAAGGAGTAATTAATGCTACTCCGACGCCTCTCAGCTGCTGTCCCATGTTTATATTATTAAATAGAGGCACAAATTAAACTAAAATATTGTACTTAAAGAAGAGTTTAAGCGGATAAATGTCTCAAAAATTGTATTGTTCCAATCTGCAGACCAGGTCTTAATCCGGTAAACAAAAAAGGCCGACCCCGAAATCCGGGACCGGCCTTTTTAAATATCAAAAACAAAGTATCTTACTTAAGAGCTGCATTCATGGCTCTGACAGCCTCAGCAGATTTTTCGAAAGCTTCTTTCTCTTCGTTGCTCAGTCTCAGGTTGATGATTTTCTCCCATCCGTTACGTCCGATAGTCACCGGAACACCGATACAGATGTCTTTCTGACCATACTCACCATTAAGGTAAACAGAAGAAGGAATGATTTTCTTTTCATCACGAAGGATAGATTCAACGATCTGGCTGATGGCTGCTCCCGGAGCATACCATGCAGAAGTACCCAGCAAACCTGTCAGTGTAGCACCGCCTACCATGGTTTTGGCAGCTACGTCTTTCAGAGCGTCAGCGTTAAGGAATCTGCTTACAGGAATACCGTTCCAGGTAGCCAGACGGGTCAATGGGATCATGGTGGTGTCACCGTGTCCGCCTACGACCATACCGCTCAAATCGTTCTGAGAAACATTCATGGCTTCTCCCAGACGGTAACGGAAACGTGCCGAGTCAAGAGCTCCGCCCATACCGATTACTTTCTTTTTAGAAACACCCATTTCCTGTGCAATCTGATAAGTCAGGTAGGTCATGGTATCCATCGGGTTCGAAACAATCAGGATGACAGCTTTCGGAGAAGCGGTCAATGCGTTGGTAACCACAGTGCGGACGATGTCGGCGTTGATTCCGATCAGTTCCTCACGTGTCATACCCGGCTTGCGTGGCAAACCTGAAGTAACTACTATTACGTCCGACTTGGCGGTTTTGCCATAATCGTTGGTTGATCCTGTAATTTTGGTATCAAAACCCTCAAGAGAAGCTGTCTGCATTAAATCCATGGCTTTGCCTTCAGCATAACCTTCTTTGATGTCCAGGATAACTACTTCATCAGCAATCTCTTTTCTTGCGATGTTGTCGGCGGCTGTCGCCCCTACAGCACCTGCACCTATAACAGTTACTTTCATTATATGATTGAATTATATTGTTAAAAACCGGCCCTATCGGGATTCAGTTAAAATAAAATTAATTTTGGGCAAAAATATTGTACATTTCTGATAAAAACCAATCATTTTTACCCTTATTTTTGCATTCTTCGATTAAGGTGTAATTTTTCTGAAATTATACTGTTTTAATGTTTAAAAAAGAACCGTTAAATGTCAGCACAAAATACAAACATACTTAACAAAATCTTTGAGTCAGTCTTTTACAGAAACTCAATGAGCAAAGCTTCGAGAATTTCACGCAATTCACAGAGCCTGCTCCAACTATTAAAAAACGTATTGAACAAAACCCAGAAGATGGGTGTCGGCGGAATATTTGACGAAATCCGGGAACGGCTGGTTGTGCTGGGCAAGCTGATCAAGGCTTATGCCACAGGTGAATACAGGGATATTGAACTAAAGAATGTGGTCATTATCATTGCCTCACTGGTTTATTTTCTTTCCCCTATCGACCTGTTGCCAGACATTATTCCGGTGCTCGGTTTTACAGATGATGTGGCTTTTCTTACCTTCATCTTCAGAAGTCTCGGAGACGAAATTGAAAAGTTCGAAATCTGGGATTTAAATAACAATAAATCTGTTTGATCATTTTAAGCGTATGTTGATTGTCCGTTTCACGGAAGGCCTTTTTCACAAAATAATCTGTAAGTAAATGCAGTTATTTAAATAAAAAAACCAACCTTGATTCTTTTTTATTTAAAACTTTCTTATTTTTGTCATCATTAATAGTTAATAAACATCATGAAAATAGCAACATTATTGTTCTTAGGTAATTTAGGGGGTACAGAAATATTTGTCATTGTTTTTGTCATTTTATTGTTCTTTGGAGCGAAGAAATTACCGGAATTGGCTCGTGGCTTGGGAAAAGGTATCCGCGAATTCAAAGATGCTACCAAAGAGGTAAAAGAAAATATTGAGAAAGCCGCTAAAAGCGAAGATTAATTATTTTTCTTAAAGATTATTAGGGAGACAACAGGTTCAAAATTTTCTTTTGAGGCTGTTGTTTTTTATTTAAAACCAACTCCGTGTGATTTACCAATCGTTCAAAAAATACCAGGAAACCCTCAAAAACGGGGAATACACCTGCACAGAAGCCGTAAACTATTTCCTTTCCGCCATAGAACAACACCAAGACCTCAATGTTTTCCTGGAAGTTTATGCAGAAGATGCTAAACAGAAAGCCATTGAAGTGGATCAGAAAATCAAAAACAATACGGCAGGTAAACTGGCAGGGATGGTCATCGGCATCAAAGATGTGTTAGCCTACCAGGATCATGGCTTGCAGGCCGGCAGTAAGATACTTAACGGATTCAAATCACAGTTTACGGCCACCGCCATTCAAAGGCTGATTGACGAGGACGCCATCATCATCGGCAGACAGAACTGTGACGAATTTGCCATGGGGTCTTCCAACGAAAACTCGGCTTTCGGCCCGGTTAAAAACTTTGCCGACAAAACCAGGGTACCCGGAGGCTCATCCGGGGCGTCAGCTGTCGCTGTTCAGGCCGGCCTTTGTCACGCCTCAATAGGCTCAGATACAGGTGGTTCTGTCAGACAACCTGCGGCTTTTTGCGGGGTGGTCGGATTCAAACCGAGTTACTCCAGGATCTCAAGATGGGGTCTGGCAGCTTATGCTTCTTCATTTGATTGCGTAGGGCCTATTACCGGCAACGTGGAAGACGCCGCCCTCCTGCTCGAAATCATGGCGGGTCCTGATGAATATGACAGCACTGTTTCGAGCCGTCCTGTGTCTGACTACTCTAACCTGTCGGCCGGGGATAAAAAATACAAAATAGGATATTTTAAAGAAGCCCTCGAATCGGAAGGACTAGATCCGGAAGTAAAAGAGCTGACTTTTAAGAAGATAGAAAGCCTGAGAGGTGCGGGTCATGAAATCGTGGAAGTGGATTTCCCGCTGATGAAATACCTGCTCCCTACTTATTACATCCTGACTACTGCAGAAGCCAGTTCCAACCTGTCGAGATACGACGGCATCAGGTATGGCTACAGGACAGGTAATGCTTCTGACCTTGAAAACCTTTACAAAAAAAGCAGGTCGGAAGGCTTTGGCCCGGAAGTTAAAAAGAGAATCATGCTGGGGACTTTTGTACTGAGTGCAGATTACTATGATGCGTATTACACCAAAGCCCAGAGAGTCAGAAAGTTAATTCAACAGGAAACGGAAAGAATCCTGACGGAAGTGGATTTCCTGATCTCCCCTACCACACCATCACCAGCTTTCAGGATCGGTGAAAAGTCTGACGATCAGTTACAGATGTTTTTAGCGGATATATTTACCGTGCATGCCAATGTGGTCGGATTCCCGGCGATGTCGCTTCCGAACGGCAAAAACAAGGAAGGATTACCGGTTGGTTTTCAGGTACTTGGAGGGAATTTTAAAGAGCAGGATTTATTAAATTTCGCATTTTATTTAGAAAATAACAAATAAAAACAATCAATTATCGTTCTTTTTGAGGCAAAGTATTGACATTTTTAAAAAAATTGAATATTTTTGGTCAATGCTTCCTAATAATAGTGTTCAAATTTGATCAGAAACTAAAGATATAAATTATTAAAATATGAAAATCTCAAAAAGAATTTTGACCTTTTCAAGCCTAATCGGATGTTGTATTGCCTTCCCCTCATTTTCTCAAGAACAAACTGCTGATACCACCCAGGGTAATGTTACACTCACTGTAGCCAGACCTTCGTATCCGTATGCCACCCAGGTGAAAGATGTGAGGACAGGTGAATATTTTACGGTGTATGTAGAAGATCCGCAGTTGGTTGAAAAGCGTTTGAAGGCTATTGAAAACATCATGCCGATGGTGTACAATGAGAGTGTTCAGAACTATATCAATTACTTTTTAAATAAACGTCCGAGCTTCACGAAAGAGATGCTCGAAATCAAACAGAATTATTTCCCGATCTTCGAAAAATACCTGGCTCAGAACGGCATGCCGGATGAGTTAAAATATCTGTCTATCCTGGAATCCGGTCTGAACCCTAAAGCCATCTCAAGAAGTAAGGCGGTGGGTTTGTGGCAGTTTATGACAGTAACAGGTCGTGAAATGGGTCTGACCATTGACGAGTACATCGACGAAAGGATGAACATCGAGAAATCAACTGATGCGGCCTGTAAGTACCTGAAAAGACTTTACAATATTTATGGCGACTGGGATCTGGCTTTGGCTTCCTATAATACCGGCCCGGGCCGTATCAAAAGGGTCATCAGGTCATCAGGATTCAGCAACTACTGGGATCTTCACCCTTATATCCATCCGGACACCAGGGCTTATGTTCCCCAGTTTATCGCTCTGAATTACCTGATGAACTATCCGACTGAACATGGTATAGTTCCCGCTAAAGTGGATAAACAACCGGATGCTGCCAAACTTTACATCAACGGTTATCTTGATCTTAAAACACTGGCCGACTTAGGCGGAATGGATATCGAAAAAATCAAGAAGCTTAACCCTCATATCAAGAAAAACGTACTTCCTGATTATGTCAGAAATTACGAACTGAAAATTCCTGCCGAAAGCTACGCTTATGTAGAAAGCAATATGAATTTCATCCTGGATTCTGCTTCAAGAAGAAAGAATTATTCCCCTTCTACTTTGGTAGAATCGTCTAACGAAGCTGTTCTTGCTTCAAATTCAGGTTCCTCTACTCCGGTTCAGACTTCAGGCAATGCCGTTCAGATGGAAGACGGTTCTTTTGTCATCGGACGTAAAGTAGTTTCTTCTGAAGTAAACGGCCCTGAATATGAAGAGGAGGCTGAATCAAATGAAAGAGAAGTTAAAACGACCAGCCTGACCAAAAGAGTTAAGAAATATCACAAAGTAAAAAGAGGTGAGTTCTTAAATAAAATTGCGGCCCGTTATGATGTAAGAATGAACGACATCAAAAAATGGAACAACAAACGCAGTTCTAAAGTAATTTCAGGTGAAAGACTGGTAATCTACGTGACTGAAACCCAAAAGGTGAAAAGCTCGACAGTAGCGAAAAATGAGCACTCAGGTAAATCATCAGGTAAAATCAAAGCGGTATATCACACCGTACAACCAGGCGATACACTTTGGAACATTTCGCAACGTTATGACGGAGCGACGATCGATGACATCAAAAAGATGAATAACCTGTCAGGTAACACCGTAAGAGTGGGACAGAAAATCAAAGTGAGAGGATAATATTCTGAAAATAATACAAAAAGAAAGGAGCCCGCAAGAGCTCCTTTTTTTATGCCTGTCTGATTATTTTCTGTAAGGATAATTCCTGTTTTTGGGGATATTATTAACGAGAAGTGCCACCAGGAAGAGGATAAGGACTCCGGTCATCACCGGGAAAACAACATAATAATAACCCAGCAATTTAATCTTCTCCGAACCGATATTGGCAATGATGGCCGTAGCTCCTCCCGGAGGATGCATGGTTCTTGTGATCTGCATTAGGACTATGGCTGTGGATACCGCCAAAGCTGACGAAAGCCACATGTTATCAGGAAACAGTTTGTAGGCCGTTACACCGATAACAGCCGAAAGAAAATGACCGCCGATAAGGTTCCTGGGTTGGGCCAGCGGACTGTTGGTGGCCCCGAAAACCAGTACGGCTGTGGCACCGAAAGAACCGATCAGGAAAACACTGTCATGAAGAGACAAACCCGATTTCTGGATAAGTCCGATGGCACTTATCCCTGCAAAAGCTCCGATAAAAGTCCAGAGGTTATCTATGGGTTCTACAATAGTCTGGCGATAGACAACATATTTTGCTATCCGGTAAGATCTTTTGATTCTTTTCTTCACAATTATTTTAAAAACGGTCTTGTTGTTCAGCAAAATTAATCCGTTGAAAGGCTCGTTGCACAAAACTCCCGGAAAAGCCAAAACAAACCTTTAAATAATCATATTTTATCAAAAGGCGAAACCGGGTTGCCTACTTCTGATTGCAGCTCATTATCAGCACCATAAAACACCTTCAACATTTTCTACCTTCAAATCATACTGTTTTATCACAAATGAATAACATTTTCAACAAGTTGTGTACGAAACTTTCCGTTCTTCTTGGTTTTTTTATATTTTTGAAGAATTGACAGTTATCCTATTAAAATCTATTAATTAAGCCATGAAAAAAATCTTCAAAATTACCGCCTCCGCGGTAGGTGTTATCATTGTACTTATTGCAGGCCTGGTGGCCTTTTTTGCCTTCAGAGGCGTTCCAAGTTATGAGGTCGAAATCCCTGAAAAAATCAAAACCATCAAAGTTGAGGTGACTCCCGAGCGGGTCGCCAGGGGTGAAAAAATTGCTCTTGTGGTTTGTAATGGATGCCACATTGACAACAACAGCCGCCTTACCGGCAAAAACATCGTTGACCTTCCGGCGGCATTCGGGAAGGCCTATTCCCTTAACATCACCCAGGACAATGAAGATGGCATTGGTAAATGGACGGACGGCGAATTGATCAATTTCCTTAAAACAGGTATCAAGCCCAACGGGAAGTTCTCTCCTATTATGCCTAAATTCCCGAGAATGGCTGACGAAGACATCCAATCGGTGGTGGCCTATCTTCATTCGGACAGATATCCTGTGCAAGCCACCAAAGGCAAACAACCCGCCCAGGAACCAAGTTTATTATTAAAAATCCTGTCCAACACCGTGATGAAGCCTATACCTGTGGTAACTGAGCCCATCCATGTGCCGGATTCAACCGACCTGGTGGCTTTTGGGAAATATGTGGCCAATGACATGATTGCCTGCTATGCCTGTCATTCAAAAGATTTTGCGAAACAGGATCCGCTTAATCCGGAGTTGTCTCTGGGCTTTTATGGCGGCGGCAACCCGATGCCGGACCTGAACGGAAAGATTGTTCCGAGTTCAAACCTTACCTTTGATAATGAAACCGGAATTGCCGGAAAATATAATGAGGCCCAGTTTATCGACGCCGTTAAGTTCTGTAAAAAACCTGACGGAAGCATCCTCAGATACCCGATGGGACCACATGTCACCCTGACGGATTATGAAGTAAAAGCAATTTATGCTTACTTGAAAACCATTCCGAAAATTAAAAACAAAGTAAACTGATCATGTCTTATTCTTTTGACTATTTGTACGGATCAACACAACAAATCCTGAAGAAATGTGGCCTTGATGCTGAGAAAGCGGAGAGCACAGCCAGGATTTTGATCGAAGGAGATTTACTGGGGCACAGAACGCACGGCCTTCAGCTTCTTCCGGCGTATGTGGAGTCATTAAAATCAGGAAAAATGGAGACGGAAGGTAGTTTTGAAATTCTTAACGAAAATCCGGCTACCTGTCTCATTGACGGCAGGTACCTTCCCGGTATCTGGCTGGTTGAAAAAGCCATTGACAAGGCCATCGGAATGGCAAAAAGCAATGGATCAGGAACTGTTGTCATCAGAAAATCACATCATATAGCTTGTCTGGCAGCCTTCCTGGAGAAGGTTGCCAGGCAAAACCTGGTGCTGCTCCTGGCTTGTTCGGACCCTGCCAACAAGTCTGTAGCCCCTTTCGGAGGCACCACGGCGGTCTACAGCCCCGATCCCCTGGCCATGGGTATTCCGACCTCCGGTGATCCGATCCTGATTGATGTGAGCATGTCTGCGACCGCCAACGGAGTGGTAGCCCTGGCGGCGGCCAAAGGAGAAAAACTGGGCGGCCCATGGTTACTGCAGAAAGACGGACAGGCCACCAATGACCCCTCTGCCTTCTTTCATGAGCCTCCGGCCACAGTACTGCCCCTGGGAGGAATGGACCTGGGTTATAAGGGCTTTGCCCTGGGGATGATGATCGAGGTGCTGACAAGTGCCCTGGGAGGCTTCGGGCGTGCTGATGACCCGGGCAGATGGGGAGCCAATGTTTTTGTGCAGGTGATTGACCCTGCCTCTTTTGCCGGACAGGGAGGTTTTATGAGAGAAATCGATTATTTTAAAAATGCATGTCTGAGTTCACAACCACTTGATCCGGCCAATCCTGTCCGTATTCCGGGAGAAAAGGCCCTGAAACTGAAAGCCCGCCAGTTGCAAAACGGACTGGACCTGTTACCTCAGACAGAAAAAGGATTCAAAAGCCTCCTGGAAAAATTCGGCCTGCCCTGAAAACCTTAAATCAGTCCTCCTGTCACCGTTTTCCTTTCCGCATCACTTAAGCACATTTCCCTCAGGGCTCAGCTCCAGGAACGGGTTCCAGGCAATTTCCCAGAGATTGTCTTCCAGGTCTGCCACATAACCGCTGTATCCGCCCCAGAAGACTTTATGCGGGGCCTTGACTACTTTGACACCTTTAGATCCAAGATCACTAAAAAGATCGTCTACTTCTTTTTCAGAATTCAGACAAATGGCTAAAGTAAATCCTTTAAAACCTTGTCCGTCAGCACTCACCGTAGCATCTTCTGCGAGTTCTTCAACAGGGAAAAGGCTGAGTATAAAGCCATTCAGCTTAAAGAAGACAATGCCGTTCTCGTCATGATGGGTCTTCCATCCGAATTTATCAACATAAAATTCCTTCATGGCCTGAAGGTCTTTTACACCAAGGGTAATAAAACTGAGACGCTGTTCCATATCATATATTTTGGTTACATCCAAAGTTACTTAAGCATTTGGTCTGTTTCCGCCTTATCTTTATTTTTACTACAAAGTTTAGCAATTATCATTTATGAAGTCAACCCTGTACCTGCTGCTATTTGTCCTGATTTTTACAGGAAGTAAGGCCTATTCTCAGAAACCTGCATTCAGGGTAGTTGCCCTCTCAGAAGACAAAGGACATCATGTGGCCTATTCAGAACGGGCCAAGGTGTGGCTGAAGGAATTGGCTGAGACCGGTCATTTTCAAATTGATTTCATCAATAACACAAGCAGCATCCATGAGAAAATGCTTTCGCAATACCAGCTTTTTATCCAGCTGGATTATCCTCCCTATAACTGGAGCGATGCGTCGAAAGCAGCGTTTAAGAACTATATTGAACAAGGCAAAGGCGGCTGGATCGGCTTTCATCATGCTACTTTGCTGGGTGAGTTTGACGGATTCCCGATGTGGCCGTGGTTTTCGGATTTTATGGGAGGGATACGGTATAAAAACTACATTGCTACGTTTGTTTCTGCCAAAGTGAATATCGAAGAAACGAAACATCCGGTGATGATGGGTATTGAATCGCCGTTTCTGATTGAAAAAGAAGAATGGTATATTTATGATAAGAGCCCCAGGACAAATGTAAAAGTATTGGCTTCGGTTGATGAAGCGACTTATTCGCCGGCCTCAGCCATTAAAATGGGAGATCATCCGGTGGTATGGACCAACGAAAAAATGAAAGCGAGGAATGTCTATATCTTCATGGGACATTCCCCGCTTCTGTTCGATAATGCGGCATATACCAAAATGTTTTCCAATGCGATCTTCTGGGCCGCACAGAAGGACAGAAATTAACCTGCCAGTTCTTCGCAGACCACACCGGCCTGTGCCAGTGAATCCTGCAGGCGTTGAACCTCGAGTCTTTCAGATTCAATCCTTAGTACTTTGTCACAATCGTCCAGATCAAAATTCCAGCTCCCCCCGGGATAAACCTGGGAGTCAAGAATGGCAGAAATGCTTTTGACCTTGGATTTGCTTTTAACAGATGTTTTAAATACCCATATCATGATACTACAGGTTGGTTAATCAGTTGAGATTTTGCTTTATTATTGATCTGGCGGTTAAGATAATACATCAGGACAATCGTAATGAGTACCGAAACGATGACCACAATACCCAATATAGGATAGTGCTGTAATTCCCCGCTCGGAGACTGGAATACGATCATACCGGCAATCGCAGAGGCTATTCCACCTGCTACCTGCTGAACAGAGGAGTTGATGCTCATAAATGCTCCCCTGTCCTGCGGAAGAGGTACAGAAGTCATCAGGGCGGAAGAAGAAATCATCCTGGCTGAAATGCCTACGAAAATAATTACGTTCAACACCATCACCAGCCAAAGGGGTGTCGGGCCCAGGTTAGTGAAAATACCTACCAGGACGACCATGATGACCGATCCGATCACAAACATTTTATATTTACCAATACTGTCACTCAGCTTTCCGGTAATCGGGCCGAAAATGATCGAGAATACACCGGTAACGCCATAAAGCAGGGGTAGTTCGTCCATGGTCAGTTTCAGGTTATGGATACTGAAAGCAGAACCGAACGGCATCAGCATAAACCCTCCGGTAGCCAGCAGGGTCGTGGCCAGAAACCCTCTCAGGTATTCAGGTTTCCTGAGGGTATGCCACAGGTGCTGAAATGCGTTTTTCTCTGATTTCAATTGTAAATGTCCTGTCACAGGTTTCAAAAACTGAATGATAAAAATACCTACCACTACCCCAAAACCGACGATCAGCCAGAATGGTGAATGCCATCCGTAATGATTAGCCAACCACAGACCTATCGGTAATCCAAGCACCTGGCTGGCCGCAAAAGCCATCTGTACGAAGCCCATCACGCGTCCTCTCATGTGGACCGGGAAAAGATCTGAAATAATGGCAAAGCTGATCGAGCCGATTACTCCGCCAAATAAGCCTGTAAAAATTCTTGCACCAAGTAAAAAGTGATAATTGGTAGCCATAGCACAAAGAGCGGTACCGATCAGGAATCCGATGTAGAAAAACACCAGTATTTTCTTGCGGTCAAACTTGTCGGCAAAGCCTGCAGCCAGTAGTCCGGAAGCCCCAGCACTGAAGGCATAGGCAGAAACCACCAGGCCAAACTCTGAAGTATGGATATTGAGATCATCCAGCAAAATGGCACTCAGAGGGTTCAGTACCATAAAGTCAAGGATAACGGTAAATTGTAAGAAAGCCAGCACTGCGATGACGAATATCTCGTACCTGGTAAAGGCTTGTTTTTGAATTGCTTTTTCGGGTTCCATTGTATATTGTTTGTATTTTTTAATGCTTAAATGCTTTGATGACCATTTCGAAGGCCTGCTTCATTTTTTCATCTGTCAGCGTAAAATTGTTGTTCATCATAGACCTTTCGTTCAGATGAAACTTGATCAGAGAATAGAGTGTACCATAAGCGATAGACCAGAATACTTCCGGCTCCATAGGTTTCATGTCTCCCCTTTTAACCGCGTTGATCACAAAATTCTTCATGTTCGATTTAAAGTCTGAGATGTCAACGCCGCACTGGTTGATCAGCGGGGAGTTACGGAACTGTTCCTGGAACTGAAAATACAAGGGGTGCTCCTGGATAAACCTGAACCTGTTTTTCCATTGCAGCCAGAGCCCGTCCCTGAAACTCAGTTCCGGAGAAAACCCATCCAGGGTCACTTCCGAAAAAGTATTCTGAACATGGTTATATAACTGACTCAACAAATCCTCGCGGTTCTTAAAATAGATATAAATGGTGGCAGGAGAAACATTGGCGGCTTTGGCCAGCTTCTGCATGCTCAAGCCATCAAAACCTTCTCCAACGATCATCTCGATGGCTTTTTCCCTGATGGAATTGATTTTATTTTCATCTCTTATTCTCATATCGGCTGCAAATATAAATGAACATTCATTCATTTAAAAGCGTTTCCCGGATTATTTATGACAAAGAAATACGGGCTTACTGACAACCCTATGGCAGTCCTGGGAAAGTTTTTTTTTGCTGTAAGCTTTTAGCAATAAGTTGTAAGCTGATTTTTCCGGAGAACAGATATGGCAGGGATTAGCTTGCTCCATTCTATGCAAATGCGGCCTTCAGGCCGGGAACCCTTCCTTTCCTGTCCGGGCTTTCAGGCACGGGTAACCATATGCAGGATGCTATTCATCATTACCCTGTTTTCTCAGATTCCCTGGGCCTAAAGGCCCAGGCAGGAATAATGAGAATTATGGGCCTGAAGGCCCGGTTCGATGCTATCGCTCAATAATTCACAGGCAATTGCTTCATATAGGCATTCAGCTCGATATGATCCTGTTTTTTGAAAGGAGTTTCTGTGTTTTTGAGGTCGATGATCCTGGAGACACGGAAATCGCGGTAATCATTGCGGGTATGACACCAGGCTATCAGGTGCCAGTTGAAGGCATAAAACACCAGCCCGATAGGCTCAACGAGTCTTTTGGAGGTCTCTTCATTATTATTTTTGTAGCTGATCTGCAGGATAAATTTGGAGGAGATCGCTTCCTGGAGAACCGACAGGTAGTCAAAATCATATTTGATCCCTGGGTGCAGCTGAAACCGGATGTTGTCTGACAGGGATTCAATCCTTTCTTTCTGCGAAAACTTAAGAATAGACTTCACCTTATTGAGGGCATTGCTGTAATGGGTTTGTATCGACTTATCCGTAAAACCGTAGGCCACAGACTCCAGCAATAATAGAGCATTGGCCTCTTCCGTGCTGAAAGCCACAGGCGGGAGAAAATACCCCTGCATAATAAAATATCCTTTGGCCGGTTCAAAACTGATGGGTATACCCGACTCACCCAGGGCTTTGATGTCCCGGTACACGGTCCTGATACTGATGTGGAATTTATCGGAAATCTTCTCCGCTGGTGTGAATTTCCGGGATTGTAAAAGCGTCAGAATAGCAAAAAGTCTGTCGACACGATTCATTTTAAATCAGATAAAATATTAAATCCTCATTCTGCAGGCCTCATGCTCAGTACCCAGGCAAACAATAAGGATACAAAAACCAAACCTACACAAACTATCGGGATGATGAAAGTCAATACACACATGGTCACAAAACAAGCCGCAAAGATCACTACGCTATACCCCAGCAAACTTCTGGCGACAACAATTGTGGTATACTTCTGCACCGCCACTCCGCTGATCATGGCCACAAAAACAAAAAGCAGGGTAAAACTGATACTGAAAGAAGTCATCAGGTTATTCATGGTCCTGACAAAACCCAGACCCAGGTCCAGTTTATAGTTATTCATTAAATCAATCAGCGTTTTTTCTCCGGGGTTCTGAGGTTTAAAGCCGCTGACCAAACCTATGGTGTGCAGGCAAGCG
Source organism: Emticicia sp. CRIBPO (assembly GCF_009905725.1). Taxonomy (GTDB): domain Bacteria; phylum Bacteroidota; class Bacteroidia; order Cytophagales; family Spirosomataceae; genus Leadbetterella. The sequence continues at coordinate 441,241 of NZ_JAAAKV010000001.1, forward strand.
GTGGCCAGCGAAAAGAATATACTGAGCCTGGTCCAGAATTTGTATTTCTTGAACATAGTTTTTAGGGGTAAAAGGTTATTCTAAATGTTATGGTTTATCTTTTTCAAGACGCATAAAATTAGTGATTTTGTTTTCAAAAAAACAAAAGGATACCAAAAACCTTATGCTGTCTTCCGTCAAGCTCCTTACCCTGTGTGCTTTATCAGGGCTTTATCAACTGATGATCAGCTCCATACAAACCTGTCAACACACTGTTACCTTCCTTATCAATTTTCAAACCACCGAATTTTGCCTTCTCAAACTTTTCTCCTGTTCCTTCTTCAAAGAAATAAGATTCTGCTCCCAGTTTTATATTCCAGGTATTATTTGCATGGTATTTAATGATCTTTTCATCCTTATAAAGTGGTGTCGGCTGATCCTGCAACCTCACCTTCCGGGCTATGTGATACTGATCTGTTTTAAAAACACAATACCCGTTTTTTGAAGTTTTTTCATTGACTTTTAAAGTTGACACGGCATAATTCAGCAGCATATAATCCCCTTGCATAAGCGACCTCGGATCTACCGGGGCGAGTTCGAATAAAACCGTCTCTCCCGAGGTCAGAAGCTGTTCCTTCTCTCCTATCGACCAGTTAAAATAAACCAGCAGAAGCACGAGGTTAATCCATATAATGATCTTCTTTAAATTACTCATGATCAGTCAGTTGTTTATTAAAAATAAGCCTGGCTGCCAGCAGCAATGCTCCTGAACCAAACAGGATTCCGGACTTAACCAGCAGGGTCATATTGAGGTCATAATAATACTGTGAAAAAGCATAAACGAGAAAGGCCACACTTAGGGCAAACTGTGTTCTGAAGCCATACTTGTAAGTCAGTAGCAGCATAAACGTCACACCCGCTATGTAAGGGGCATACAGTGAGGGAATCAACAATAAAACAGCCAGGATAACGATGCATATTTTTGATTTGATATCCGTCAGTCCGTTTTTACCAAACAAGGGGCTGATCAGGTAAATGATCCCGGCCCAGGCTGCGAGGGCATATACCCAGAGGTTTTTGATCTGAAAAGAAAATTTTCCGTCCATCACCAGGAAAAAAACAACCGATGTAAAGGCGATGAACAAGCCCAGATGAACAGGCTGAAAGAGTTTATTCAACTTCCGCGATCCTGAAATAATAAGCCCCTCATGAGCAGAAACCCAGGTCCACGAGCCTCCGAAAAGCAGGAAAAGAATAATCACATAGTTTTCAAGGTCGTATATCTCAAAAAAAGCAGCGAGACTTCCGCTGAACACCAGCACAGAAATCAGGGCAATCATGTAATTTTCAGAAAAAGCCATCACCAGCAAACTGATGATCATAAAGGTGCCGATAAGGTAACGCTCGTTCATATGAAGTTCATCAAAACCCAGACCTATGAGTACATAGCCTATCACATGGGTAGCAATGGTGGTAGTATCCAGCAGCAAATGATCAAATTTATTGTTGAGAAGAACAGATGCCACAATGAAAACAAACCCGGAAATGGTGACCAGCCGATCCGAATCATAGAAGCCTGTCAGCACCAGGAAACCCATGAACGAAGCCGTAGCCAGCAAGCCGCCGAGGATGGACAAAACTTTAAGCGATATATTTCCGTAAGCCGATTGGTATTCCAGAAAATCCGTTTTCAAAGCTTCTTCATCCAGCTGAAAATCAGCACTTTCTTTTGATTTTACCCAGGTGATCATTTCATTGAGCTGCTGCATGCCATTCTTTGTTTAATTTCATGATTTGTCTTATCAAAAATGTCGTGGTCAGTACCAGGAACAGACCTGCGATAAAGAATATGCCGACGGGGTCTTCAAACGGCTTGATGAGTAAGGCCGTCAGAATCACGATGAGGCTGAAACCGACAGCTGAGAGATAAAAGACATTCCGTGTTCTGAATCCGTGAAACACCCCTGCCGTATATGTCAGAATACTGAGGCCGATAGAAATCATCCACTCTGTCATGTGTATTCTGCTGTAAATACCATAGATGATGGCTGAAGTGAGAATTACGATCACATACAGGCCTGTGAGATACACAAACCAGCCGGTTTTAACCTCTCTGAGCCGTTTTTTGAAAAGCCATTCGACCATCAGCAGCACCAAAAGATCAATCACCACCTGGATATTGATCAGCCCTGCGTAGTTCCAGCGGTCCGACACCTGTTCTGTGTACAGATAAAGCGTCATATGGACCAGCACCAGGAATATCAGCCACAAAGGAGGGAAATCAGAGATAAGAGCCCACAGGGCGATAAAGAGGGTCCAGCCCAGGAAGAAGTCGTAAGCATTGGCCCCGGTCTGGTATATCTGCCCGAAAACGGCAAACAAAACACCCGTCAGGCATGACAGCACAGTCAGCACAATATTCCTGACCAGCTCCCCGGGTTTGAAGAGCAGTATCCACACTGCCAGACAAACCATCAGCAATTGTATGATACCCAGCTTGGCAAACTTATGCAGGTGGTCCCAGTTGAAAGCAAAGAAAAATACAATTCCGGCAATCATGAACGAAGCCCCCAGACCCGTAAGGAAAATATTCAGAAATAATTTCCAGTCTTTTTTATCTGCATAAACGTTTTGCTCTTTGAAAGCAGCTTCAACACCGGCCGCACTCCAATGGCTGTGCCGGCTGAACAAATGAATGATTTGTCTTTTCAGATTTCTGGCTTGCATCTCCCGGTTTCAGGTATTTTTAATTAAAATCTAAATTTACATAAAAGTTTGGATGCTTTTTTTATTTGTGAAGAAAGGTATCCACAAATAAGTGCGGGGCATAAAAATTCAGGGCGGATTTCAATTTTAAGAAATTGTAAAGAAAACTTATCCACATTACGCATTCATGAAAATGTACAAATTACTGGATTACAACGACTTAAATAAACGACACAAAAAAGTGATCAAAAAACTTACAAATATTTTTTTTCAAAGTATTGCATTGTTAAAAAAAGCGGCTACCTTTGCACCACAATTACGGAAAACAACAACACAGAATGTAAAAAGTGAGTTTTTCGGAAAGTAAAAAAGTGAAAGTTCTGATACGAAGTTGAGCGATAAATGGGACCAGCCGGCCCTATCGTCTAGCGGTTAGGACACGTCCCTTTCACGGATGAAACCGGGGTTCGATTCCCCGTAGGGTCACTTAAAACTAGTATCAGCGACAAAGAGAGGTAGAAATGCCTCTCTTTTGTTGTTTTAAGCCATTTCAATTGACTGTCTGTCCCCATTGACCCGTGGTAAGACTTTGCTGACAATGTGGATTTTTCTGGTAGCACTTTTTGGGGATCAAGTTGAGGAGATAAAACTTTCTCACATTTTTTTTCTGAACAGGATAAAATTAATGTTTCAAAGTCACATTCTTTAGTACATCAATTAGCTGTTGAAACAAATTTTTGGGTAGATCGCAGCTATTTCACTTCAGGTGTACGGATATCTTTCGCTTTATTAAAAGTTGCCAGACAACTGTCCAGCGATTGACCCTGAGTATAAAGGCAATTACAGAATGTTTCACAAGCTGCAGGGTTCTTACCGGAGGCACATTGGCCTCTGCACTCCGCCTCAGAGTTGCCCGGCCTGATCTCATATAAATAAAACGTACCGATAATAATAAAGGCTATGAGTGCAAAAGAACTTCCGAAAAATATGACCCTGAGCCGATTCCCTAAAGACTTTTTTATCACAACAGGTTCCGTTTCCGGAGGCTCAGATAGCCAGAGATGCTTTAAACGCTTATAATCCCAGATCAGTAAAAACAAGCTCGCCAGTATCATAAAAGTCACAATACGGGTGCCCTCAAACCGTGTAGCATAAGTCAGGACACCAATATTCAGGATGATGGGAAAATACATCAGAGCCCCGAGAAGACTGGTCCGTGGAATGAGTAACAGGATGGCAGTGATGATCTGGGCAACGCCGATAAAGGTGTAGTAATACCCTGTCATATGCAGAGCATCAAAGTAATGCCCCAGAGGATTATTGGGCGGCAGGCCTGTGAACCGCTCACCCATCATTTTTACATAGCCTGACGGAATAAAGCTGGCAGCTAAAGCGATCCGGCAAAAAACAACAAACCGCTGAAACCACTTGTCGGCCTTTGCCTCATGGTATAATTCTTCCATTCTGTTCATAACAGTATATCATAGTGAGGTAAAACCGGATCTTTTTGCTGTACTTACTCCAAATTACGAAAATAAGCATGGGTAGAAAAAGCTCCCCCGCTGAAGTTCACATCTTTTTAAGGGTATTTATTTTATCCAGGAGAAAATAGTGCATTAACGCCAGGAGCGTCCAGTACAGGGCAAACGCAATAACCAAAAGTGGTGGCGGCGGATCAGGCAATTCAAATAAAGACAACAAAGGCCCCAGCAAAACGATTTTAACCGGATATAAAATCGTGGACACGATACTCTTCCAGGCTATTGGCGATCCGGCTCCCGGGAAATACTCTCCGTTTACGGGAAAAAGCCGGACTTCAGAACCTAAAAGCGAATTAGAGATAAACTGAAAGACAAACCCCGAAATGAGGAAAATCATAATGAATTTTGTTTTTGACATCTTCATCTTATTCTATTTAAAAGATATTTAAAAGTACTTTGTATTTCAAAGTTAAATAAACCACTTAGTATTCCAAATATTTTTCCGGAAAATTAATTTCCGGCGTTACCCTGGTCCATCCGGCAGGTCTCAAGGCCCTCGACAGCGACTAACGCACCTGAAGTCAAAAGGAATTCGAAACAAAAACTACATTCATCGCCCATATTCCGATACCAGCTTCATGTATTAAGCACTTTTACTTAATTCGTATTTGTAAGGAAGATTGTTACCAACCCAAATAATACACAGACTATGAATATTGAGATCAAAAAGGACCTTGAGCTGACCCTGTACGGATTTTCCGGAATGGCTGTAAACAAGGATTATGCCGGTACCGCATTTAAGCTGTCAGACCAGGTGTGGCAGAAAGTCAGGGAAAAAAGATTTGATCACAAGGGCATAAATATCTGGGTTTACGGATCCGGAGAAATGGTATTTGCAGGTGTTGAATTTAACAGTCCTCCCCTTCAGAGTATTGAGCTGGAACAAAAAATTATTCTTTTACCCACCTATGCTTACTATAGGCACGTCGGCCCTTATCATTTAATAAGTAAGTCGGGAAAGGAAATGACAAGTGAGTTAAAAAGCCAGGGATTTGAAACGACCGAGCCCTATATTGAGATGTATGGCCACTGGACAGCCGACGAAACAAAACTGGAAACAGAACTCATCATGGCCATAAAATAATGGTAAGGTATAATGTTGAAGACAGACACCCGGGAGCTGTTTAGCGTCTCAGACGCAGGCCAGCAGGGATTGCCAAAGCTTGTAACAAAAGTTTTAAACACTTGAGAATATTTTCTGACAGATAAAATATGTAATTTTCACACTCAATATAAAGACCGCGTTCAGCATTAATCTACGGAATCAAAAAAGGTTTTCTACTCTAAAATCTGACCAAATGAAAGCAAACAGAAGAAACTGGTTGAAAAGAACCGTCCTGACCATAGCCGGTGCCGGCCTTGGTAAACTCAGTGCATTCGCGTCATCAACAACAGTAAACCGGGACATTAAACAAAATAAAGATATGAAATTAGGTGCTTTTTCAATGAGTCTAAGTGTCAAGGACATTAACGTCTCGAAACAATTTTATGAGAACATCGGGTTTAAAGTTTTTGCAGGAGGCCTGGAGAAAAAATACCTGATCATGAAAAACGGCAATGCTCTGATTGGCCTCTTCCAGGGTATGTTTCAGGGCAATATCCTGACTTTCAATCCCGGCTGGGACGAAAACGCTCAGAACATGGAACAGTTTGATGACATCAGGTCCATTCAAAAAGAACTGAAGAGCAAAGGCATCCCGTTATCCTCTGAAGCCGACGAAACTACCTCTGGCCCCGCGAGTCTTATGCTGACTGACCCTGACGGGAATGTGATTTTGTTTGATCAACATCGGTGATAAATTTATAATAAAAAAAGCAAAGCCGTTTTAATCATGATTAAGACGACTTTGCTTTCTGTAATATCAATGTCATTTGTATGGAAAGGCCTTAACCGAAGAAGGCAATGGACTTTATACAGAATTCCGGAAATTAAAGAGAAAGACAGAAGTATGTACAACAATCACTTACCCGCATCAATCCTCTCCCCACCCCTATACACCCCTTCAATCTTCCTGGTATTCTTAATATCCAGTGACGGATCGGCACCCAGGACTATAAAGTCTGCCGATTTTCCGGCTTGAAGCGTTCCCAGGTCTTTGTCCAGTTTCAATACTTTCGAGGCATTTTTGGTAGCTACAGTGAGGGCTTGAAGAGGGGTGAGTCCGGCCTGTACCATCAGTTCCAGCTCCAGGTGTTCAGAAAACCCCTGGGTGCGTACGGGATTAGCTCCCGAGTCGGTGCCGAGGGCCACCAGGATACCTGCGTCATAGACCCTCTTCAGGTTTTTCAAGGCTGTTTCGAAGGCATGGTTGTTTCTTTTATAGGATGGAGAGTTCTTTTGATCGGTTTTGTATTTGGCTGAAGTCAGCATATCCAGCACGCCCGGCTCCAGCGACTTTTTGAAAAAATCATCGTCAATCCACTCGGGGCTCCCTGCATAGGCGTAGGAATATTTATCCAGCGTAAGGGTAGGAATATAGACCACATTCTTAAGTTTCATTTGTTTCAGGAGGTTATCGTCCATGAGGCTGTCACGGATACTGTGACCGATCACATCTACGCCATCGGCCACCAAACGACGGGCATCTGATAAATAATAAGCGTGGCTCACCACTTTGATGTCATATTTGTGGGCTTCGCTGATGATCTTCTTATAAATAGCCGGTTCCATTTTGGGTATTTTGGTGCCGAAGTCATCCACCCAGATCTTTATGGCGGCTACCTTAAGCTCTGATAATTCGGCCACGTGATCCTCAACTTCTTCAACAGTAGATGGCCTGTAGATCATATCCATTCCCGGACCAAACGGCGGAGCTCCGTTATGTACCCCAAACCCGTATCCTGCAGAAAGCATCCTGGCACCACCCGGAATACCCTTTTTGGCTTCATCATAAAAATTATTTTCAAACAAAACCGGGCGGTCTGTCCCCATCGACAAGACGTTCAGCACGCCATAATCTGCATATTTCTTCAGCTGACGGATGATGTTCTCTTTGGTATAATTCTCTGCATTCGTAACATTCCCTTTCAAAGTCCCGATATGTACATGGGCACTGGTCAAGGCCGGAATGATCGTTTTCCCCTGCAGATCAATGACCGTAGCTCCGGCAGCTTTCAGATTTTTACCCAGTTTTGTTATCCTGCCGTTTTCCACCAGCATGTCCGTGCCCACCACCGGAGTCCCTCCGTTACCATCTATGAGGGTGAAATTCTTATACAATACCGGGGCGGCTTTTTGCGGGATTGGGGTTTTGAAGGCCGATAGCAAGACACCAGCTAAGAGTACGGCGAACAGGAAATTTGATTTGATTTTCATGGGTAAAAAATAAAAGGTAACCAGCTATAAATTAAGAAACAACTTGATTCGTTTAGGGTTCTTTTTCCTCTCCTGGCTGCCATCTAAAAGGATTTATCAATACTCCTGAATTCTTTCACATGTTGCAGTTTTTCAATAAAAATATGGTTGTTTTATTGCATATCAAAACAGTTTAATACAACTTTATACTCCATATTTCCATTACTTAAATAAATATAATCAATATGTCACCAACTAAAAACATCATCAGGGTTAAGATTGAAAAAAGCCATGGCATGTACTCTGCCTTTTCTGAAGTAAGAGGTGTCTGGGGGTGCCGGAAATACCCTCGAAGAAGCAAAACAATCCACGTTGGAAGTCATAAGGCTGCTGATTGAATACAATGAAATAAAAAACATTCCCCCGGTTTTACTTGAAGGGTATGATATTGAGTTTGAATTGACAGACTACTAAAACCTTGCAAACCCCTCTCCTGAACATTTTCAGATGAAATATAGGAAAGTTTTAAGATCGTGTTATCCCATTTCCCTCCCGCCCTTCCGTTCCACCAAGAAAAGAACTACCTTTGCACCTTAATTGCCGGAATGAGCCTAGCTCCCGGGCATTTTATTTATCTCAACAATACATATGAATTATTTATCTGCTGAAAATATCAGTCGTAACCTGGGTGAAAGATGGCTGTTTAAAGAACTGACCTTCGGTGTCCTGCAGGGCGAAAAAGTAGCCCTGATCGGATCAAACGGTTGCGGCAAATCCTCTTTACTGGACATTATCAGCGGCAAAGTGCAGCCAGACGGCGGTGTGGTCAGCATCAGAAAGGATATCCGTGTAGGTTATCTGGACCAGAACCCGGAGTTCCAGGCCAGCAAAACGGTCCTGGAAACCATTTTCTATGCTGAAAACGAAATCACACAGGCCCTTAAAAACTACGAAATATCGATAGAAACCGGCAACGACGACTTGCTTTCTAAAAGCATCGAAACGCTGGATGCCCTCAACGGCTGGGATTATGAAGCCAAAGTAAAGCAGATCCTGGGTAAACTGGGCGTGCATGATTTCGAAAAACTGATGGGTGAACTGTCAGGAGGACAACAAAAAAGGGTCTCACTGGCTAAGTTGCTGATCGAAGAACCGGACTTTATCATTCTCGATGAGCCTACCAACCACCTGGACCTTGACACGATCGAATGGCTGGAAGGTTACTTATCTACTTCGAATACTACATTATTACTGGTGACTCACGACAGGTACTTCCTGGATAAGGTCTGTAACCGTATCATGGAGCTGTCTAATAACCAGATCTATAAATATACAGGTAATTATGCCTATTACCTGGAAAAAAAGGCTGAAAGGGAAGAAATGGAAGCCTCAACGATGGAGAAAAACCAGAACCTTCTGAAAAAGGAACTGGAATGGATGCGTCGCCAACCCAAGGCCCGTACTACCAAAGCCCAGTACCGTATTGATGCCTTTCATGACCTGAAAGACAAAACAACGGGTATCCGTAAAGAAGAGAAGCTTGAACTGAGCATGAAGTCTGAGCGGATCGGCAATAAGATCATCGAGATCAACCACCTCAGCAAATCCTATAATGGTGTGCCGATCATCAAGGAATTCTCTTACACCTTCAAGCGTGGGGATAAAATCGGTATCATCGGGAAAAACGGGGCGGGTAAATCTACCTTGCTCAAAATCATTACCGACCTTACCAAACCCGACATGGGCAGTGTGGTAAAAGGCGATACCATTAAAATCGGGCACTACTCACAGGAAGGACTTGAATTTAAAGAAGGACAGAAGGTCATTGAAGTGGTGAGGGAGATTGCGGAGTTTGTCAAAATGAGTGACGGCCGTGAGCTTTCTGTCTCTGCATTCCTTACCTTATTCCTCTTCCCGCCTAAAATGCAGTACAACTACGTACACAAACTGAGCGGCGGCGAAAAAAGAAGATTACAGTTACTTAAAATACTGGTTCAGAATCCTAACTTCCTGATCCTGGATGAGCCTACCAACGACCTTGACATTGCGACGCTGAACGTCCTGGAAGACTTCCTCGAGGCTTTCGGAGGCTGCCTGCTGGTGGTTTCTCACGACAGGTACTTCATGGACCGCATCGTAGACCATATCTTTGCATTTGAAGGAGACGGTTATATCAAGGACTTCCCGGGTAATTACACCGAATACAGGTTCTGGAAAGATGAAAACGCCGAAGGAAAGCAAAAATCCGGTTCGAAAAAAGCGGAGCTTCCTGAGCCTGAACCTGAAATTGTTCAGAAAACAGAGAAAAGAAAGCTGAGTTTCAAAGAACAAAAGGAATTTGAAACCCTTGAAAAAGACATTCAAAAGCTGGAAAATCTCAAAGCAGACCTTGCCGTTAAACTCAGCGAAGGCACCCTTTCCCATACAGAAATCAACGCTCTGGGCATTGAACTGAAAAAGATCACAGACGAACTGGAAGAAAAAGAATTCAGGTGGCTGGAACTATCCGAGGCCTGATTAACGTAATATAGATAACCACCGGAAGATGGCTGCGGCTGTTTTCCGGTTTCCTTAATTACATTAAACATATTTTTAAACCTGTCCGGAATGGCCTTTGAATAGGCACAGGAAAGAGAAGGAACTTCCTTCCCTCCATGCCTTCCCGTCTTTTTGTAAACATCAATAATTTAAGAGGTAGTACGGTTCTCAACTATTTCTGTATTATATTTACAACCATTCGGGTTATCCCATAGAATTAACTAAAAGCAATGAATCAAATCCTTGAGTTTTTTAATTATCTGTTGAATTCTGAAGAAATTATACGAACAGGCGGTCTTATTGCTATTTTATTGATTGTTTATATTGAAAACGGCCTTTTTTTCGGGTTCTTTCTTCCGGGCGACTACCTCCTGTTTCTCTCAGGGGTCTTTTGCTCAACAGAACTTCTGGATGTACCAATTTCGTTGCTCCTGAGCACCGTTTTCATTGCTGCGGTGCTGGGTTGTCTCACCGGCTATATTTCAGGGAGGTTTTTCGGGGATACGATTGAAAACAAAAAAGATTCGCTGTTTTTCAAGAAGAAATATGTGGAAAACACCCGTAAATACTTTGAAAAATACGGAAGCCGTACCCTGATCATTGCCAGATTCCTTCCGATCATCCGGACCTTCGCTCCTATCCTGGCCGGCCTTGTCAAAATGAATTTCTTCCAGTTTAGCCTATATAACCTGATCGGTGGAGCCATATGGGTACTTGCCCTTGTAGGTGGTGGCTACTTACTGGGTGAACGGTATCCCGGCATCATCAATTACGTGGAATACATCATCGGCTTTTTCCTGCTGATTACCACCATTACCGTCATCCGTGGCTACCTGAACGCCAAAAAAGAAATGGATACCCTTTAAGCCCGGAAATCCAGGAGCCTCAGATCATCTCCGTCAAATTCGGCATACGAATTAAACACGATCCAGTCTCCCAGGTTAACATACCGGCTGTTTTCAGCGACTTGCAGGTCCAGTTTATAATGCCTGTGCCCGAAAACATAGTAATCATGCGGTTCAGCCGCATTGATTTCCTGGCAGTATTTAAACAGAATCTCTTTCTCAGGCGACTCATACGTATAGTTATCACCTTCTTTTTCATGCTTTTTCCAGCTGTTCTGAGCCCAGGTATTGCCCAGGAATATCCCCAGGTTCGGGTGCATGATCCTGCCGAATAAAAACCTGCAGAGCTTATTTTCAAATATTTTTTTCAGAAACTTATAGGCATAATCTCCGGGGCCAAGGCCGTCTCCATGGCCTACCATCAGCTTTTTACCGTTGATGAGATATTGCTGTGGCTCACGGTACACATTTGCCCCGAGTTCTACCTTAAAGTAGTCGTACATCCACATGTCGTGATTACCCGAAAATATGATTATTTCGATACCAAGGTCTGATAACTCAGCTATTTTACCTAATAACCTTACATAGCCTTTCGGCACCGTCTGACGGTATTCAAACCAGAAATCGAAGAGATCACCGCATAAGAAGACCACTTGTGCATCAGCCTTAACGGTGTCGAGCCAGCGGCAGACGTTCTTTTCACGAATAAGACTTTTCCGGTGATCCGGAGCCCCGAGATGGAAGTCAGAAGCAAAATACACTTTCTTACCGGGGGCCAGCTGAATTGTTTCCAAATAATTATTTTTAATAATTCTCAAAATTAATATTCTAAACCGGCAAATACCCAAAAACACGTTTTAAAAATATTTTTTCTCTCAATTCTAAAGTTTTTTTCAAAAGATTATTCTTTTGGTTTATATTTACATCTCAACTATTAATTACGACATTCAATATGCCAACACCAAACAGAGTTCTCATAGCAGAGGATAGTTCAGTTATTCAAAATCTGGTCAAAAAAATTCTTGAGTTTCAGAATTTCGAGATCACTGCAGTTAAAAACGGAGAACAGGTATTGCAATTACTTCAAAAAGAAAACTTTGATCTGATCCTTCTGGATATCAATATGCCGGTTATGGATGGTATGGACTGTGTGAAAGCCATCAGAGGCCTTGACGACAAAGCCAAATCCGAAATTCCGGTAGTAGCCATCACCGGTAACGCCAGAAATTACTCAGAAGAAGAATTCAAAGAAGCAGGATTTAATGAAATTCTGATGAAACCGCTAAACTTTGACAGACTGGTTCTTGTCGTTAAAGGTTTAACAGAGTAATTATCTTTTTGCATGCAGGTTACATTTCTAGGAACCGGAACTTCATCAGGTGTGCCTGTATTAACCTGTCATTGCGAGGTTTGCAGATCAATTGACTTCAGAGATAAGAGAATGAGGGTCTCAGTGTTGATTGAAACGGAAGGCAAGTCTTTCGTCATCGACACTGGCCCGGATTTCAGACAACAGGCTCTCAACCAGAGAATTGAGAAAATTGATGCGGTAATCTTTACCCATGAACACAAAGATCATACAGCAGGATTGGACGACATCCGTCCGTACAATTATCTCAGTGGCAAAAAATACCTTAAAATTTACGCCCATCAAAGGGTCCTGACCCAACTCAAACAGGAGTTTCATTACGCATTTCTCGAAAATTCTTACCCGGGTGTTCCTTTGCTGGAAACCATCCCCATTACCGGCGAACCTTTTGATATTGAAGGAGTCAGGATCATTCCCATTCAGGTGATGCACCTTAATCTTCCCGTGTTAGGCTTCAGGATCAATGATTTCACGTATATTACTGACGCCAACTACATCAGTGATGAAGAGCTCGAAAAAATCAGGGGCTCAAAAGTGGTCGTTCTGAATGCTCTGCAACGCAGCAAACACATCTCGCATTTTAACCTTGAAGAAGCCCTGGAAGTGGCCGGGAAGATCAATGCAGAACATACCTACTTTACCCACATAAGTCATAAACTGGGACTTCACAGAGAAGTTGAAACAGAATTACCTCCCAATGTGTTTATAGCTTATGATGGTCTGACAATCCAGCTGTAAGCCATGGCAGAGAAACCGGAGCTCGCTCCCAAATATTACCTCGAATATTTCAATTATCTTCTGGATTTTGTTCAGGAAAAATACAAAAACATCCTGAATCATGAAGAATGGAAATTCCTCAGAAAATACTATTGCCTGAGTGAGGACGCTCAATGCCTTTTTATCAGGTTTACCAACAGGAAAGGCCTGTTTTTCAAAACAGACAGCATCAGATACCAGGAGCTCAGCAATATCCCGGAAGTGATAGAAGACCTTAAGAAAAGGGAGTTTATTGAAGCCCTCGACCCTCAGAAACACCAGCTGCACCTCAAAGACATCATCGGGATACTCACCAAAGCAGACCTGATCAGCATTTTCGGGCTCAATGCTTTCAAAAATCTGAAAAGGGAAGCCCTCGATGACCTGGTCATGGAAAAGTTTGAACCGGAAGATATCATTGAGACGATCGCTGAGCGGGTGGCAGTGGTTAAAGTCAATTTTGAGTTTGAAGTAGCTTTCCTTCGTTACCTTTTCTTCGGTAACCGGTCGATGGACATGACGGAGTTTGTCGTGCGGGACCTTGGTTTTGTACAATATTACGGACACAATGACGACCAGCTGGTAGCCCGGTTTAACACCCGCAAAGACGCCGACGACAAATGGCTGATCACCGACCAGCATGAGATATTCAGCACCTTAAAAGATGAACTGGAGCCCCCTGCCCTGTTTGACTGGTTCCTGACCCTCAATGATTCCATCAAAAACCTGAGTGAGATAGCCCTGCCGGGTTATGAACGCCTGATCCTGAAAATCGGGCAGCACTTTGAAAGGAAAAAGCATTACGAGCTGGCCATCGAAACTTTTGAGTTTACTTCCATTGCCCCTTCGCGTGAAAGAAGGGTCAGGTGTTTTCAGAAGCTCGGTAAGATGGAAGAAGCCCTGGCCATTTGCCAGACCATGCTCCAGACCTATCAGAATGCAGACGAGCGTTTTTTTGCAGAAGATTTTATCAGGATACAGTCAGAGAAAAAGACACGGAACAAGAAAAGCACCACCACCTGGCTTCACCTGTCGGATGAGATTGAGATAGACGGCATGTACAGACACCAGGTAGAGGCCGGGACGATGCAATACTACCTGGACGAGGGTCACAACGCCGCCTTCTCCGAAAACCACCTCTGGAGGGCTATTTTCGGCCTGATGTTCTGGGAAATCATCTTTGATCCGTCCATCGTCTCTTTTCACCACCCCTTCCAGCGGCGGCCTTCTGACCTGCACCTGCCCGACTTCTATGAAAAAACCAAAAGTCAGATTCAGCAACAGCTCAACAGGTTTGAAGAAACCGAAGACCTGATTGAATACCTGCAGGCCAATTACCACAAAAACATGGGCATTGCCAACCCGTTTGTGGTATGGCTGGATGAGATCTGGGTGATGGTAGAAGCCGCGGTAACCAAACTGGGAATAACCCGTCTCAGGCTGATCCTGGAAAGGATAGCGGAAAACATCGTGGAGAACTCACGGGGTTTACCCGACCTTTTTATCTGGAGCGAGTACCATTATGAATTTGTGGAAGTGAAATCACCTACCGATAACCTGAGCAACCAGCAGCTTTACTGGCTGCGGTATTTTAAAGAAATCGGGGTGAACGCCAAAGTTTTGAGAGTAAAATTCAGGAAAGACTAGATGATTATTTTTAAATATCCGGCTTTAACGAGCTATTAACATATTTTTTCTATGTCTGTTAAAAAAAAATAATAACTTTACATCCGAAAAGTAACTAGCCGTTGGTGATGTTCGATATTCTTTTTTAAAATTCAAATCAATAACCGAAAAAATGAAAAAAATAATTTTGACTATGGCTTTTGCTCTTGGGGTAGCGTCAATTTCGAAAGCTCAAACTAAAATTCCACCGGCAGTACAAAAATTGTTACAAAAAAATACCTGTCTTGCCTGCCACAACCCTGACAACAGATTAGTAGGACCGGCATACAAAGAGGTAATGAAGCAGAAAAAATATAAGCCGGAAGAAATTGTTGAATTAATCTATAAACCGAATCCTAAAAACTGGCCTGGCTATCCTCCGATGGCGGCTATGTCACAGGTTCCTAAGGAAGAGGCTGCGATCATCGCAAAATGGATTTCTTCATTGAAATAATTTCAATAAGATAATATATTAAAAAAGGCTTCCCGGAAATTCCGGGAAGCCTTTTTAATGCTTTATGACAGTGATTAAGCTACTACTTCTTCAGCTACTACGCTTACTTTAAGCTCGTGTTTCACTTCTTTGTGAAGGTCAACAATCGCTTTGTAATCACCTACAAACTTGATGTCATCAACAGTAATTTTCTTACGGTCTACATCGATGCCTTTCACTGCAAGAGCGTCAGAGATCTGAGTATTGGTAATACGACCGAAGATACGACCGCTTTCACCCACTTTCATAGCGATAGTGATAGGCTCATCACCCATTTTCTCAGCCAGATTAAGAGCTTCTGTTTTGATTTTTTCGGCTTTGTGAGCAACCTGCTTAAGGTTCTCAGCCATAATTTTCTTATTTGATTCGGTTGCCAGAACAGCGAAGCCCTGTGGAATCAAATAATTGCGACCATAACCAGGTTTTACAGAAAGGATGTCATTCTTATAACCAAGGCCGGCAATGTCCGTTTTTAATATAATGTCCATTTTAAAATTAATTTTTTGATTGTGAAATGAGGTTCAGCCTTAAGACTGATATGCTCAACAATGCTTATTTTAGTCCGTCAGCAACATAAGGCATCAAAGCCAGGTGACGGGCACGCTTGATAGCTGTTGAAACTTTTCTCTGATATTTCAGGCTGTTACCTGACAAACGGCGAGGAAGTATTTTACCTTGCTCATTCACAAATTTCAACAAGAAGTTAGGATCTTTGTAATCGATATACTTGATACCCAATTTCTTAAATCTACAATATTTTTTACGTATCTGATCTTTACGTTCTACTGGTTCGTTTACTAGTGACATAGTCTTGATTGTTTAAAGTTTAAGCATTAGTTTCTGCAGCAGCGGCTGCTTCTTTTTTCTTACCAAGATTGCCTTTAAGACGACGGATAGAATACTCAACCGCATGCTTGTCCAACTTGGTGGTCAGATAGCGTAGGATACGCTCATCACGCTTGTAGGCAGTTTCTAATGTAGCGATAAACTCAGGACTAGCCTTGAACTCGAATAACTGATAATAACCCGTAGTTTTATGCTGGATCGGATAAGCTAATTTGCGAAGGCCCCAAGACTCTTCGTTAACTAGTTCAGCTCCGTTATCAGTCAGCACACTTTTAAATTTGTCAACAGCGTCCTTCATCTGAGCTTCAGATAAAACGGGAGTTAAAATGAACACTGTCTCGTACTGGTTTTGAAACATCTGATTTGTTAAAATTTAGTTTACAATTCTTTTTCCAAAAAATGGAGTGCAAAATTAACCGTTTTTTACCTGAAAATCAAATATCTACCCGAAAATATATGAGATAATTAAAAAACAGGAGCCGGCTCAGAAGAAGAATATTCTAAATCAAACCCGATTTTGTGATAAAAAAACTATTTTTTTGCACTTAACCTATATTTTATATCAAAAAATGCGAATATACTAACCGCATCATCCGATAATCTAAATTGAGATTTTATATTTGTTATCCTAATTACGAAGCCAATAATTAATTATCTCACTTAAATTGAATTAATGAAAACACTGGATTCTTTTAATTTTTCAGGCAAAAAAGCCTTAGTAAGGGTTGATTTCAATGTTCCGTTGAATGAAAGACATGAAATTACAGATGATACCCGTATCTCAGCTACCATTCCTACCATAAAGAAAATTCTTGGCGATGGAGGTTCCTGCATTTTAATGTCGCACCTGGGCAGACCAAAAGACGGTCCTACTGAAAAATACTCTTTGAAACACCTTGTTACTCCACTTTCTATCATTTTGGGAGTACCGGTAAAGTTTGCAGATGATTGTATTGGTGAAGCAGCGGCTGAGCTGGCAGCAGGCCTTCAGCCCGGTGAAGTTTTATTGTTGGAAAATCTTCGTTTTTATAAAGAAGAAGAAAAAGGAAATGTTGAGTTTGCTGAAAAGCTTTCAAAATTAGGAGACGTTTGGGTAAATGACGCTTTCGGTACCGCTCACAGGGCTCACGCCTCTACAGCTATTATCGGACAGTTTTTTGAAGACAGGGTGTGTGGCTATGTCATGCAGGCTGAAATCGAAAATGCCCAGCATATCCTTGAAACTGCAGAGAGACCATTCACCGCTATCATGGGTGGTGCCAAAATATCTGATAAAATCCTGATCATCGAGCGTCTTCTTGACAAAGTGGATAACCTGATCATCGGTGGCGGTATGACTTATACCTTTACCAAAGCTCAGGGCGGGTCTATCGGAAAATCGCTTCTTGAAGCTGACAAACAGGAGCTTGCTCTTGAAATCATCGAGAAAGCCAAAGCCAAGGGAGTTAACATAATCATGCCGGTTGACAACGTTTGTGCGGATGATTTCAGCAATGACGCCAACAGACAGATTGTAGCCACCGGTCAGATCCCTGACGGATGGGAAGGCCTGGACATCGGACCTGAGTCGATCAAGATCTTTGAAGAAGTGATCAGAACTTCAAAAACCATACTTTGGAACGGACCTATGGGCGTTTTCGAATTTGAAAACTTTGCCATCGGCACCAACGCTATCGCTAAGGCGGTTGTAAAAGCTACAGAAGAAAACAATGCTTTCTCTCTTATCGGGGGCGGTGACTCAGCTTCGGCCATCAACAACGCCGGCATGGGTGACAGGGTTTCTTATGTTTCTACAGGTGGCGGAGCATTACTTGAATATATGGAAGGGAAAGTACTTCCGGGTGTAGCCGCTTTGTCTTAAGATTATGATAATACTTATATATTGATTAAAGACCGTCATTTAATGGCGGTCTTTATTTTTTTAACACCTTCCATTTACCCAGATTACCCTTCGCTCCCACTGCCCAGCAGTCTGTTTTGTAACAGGACAGGGTATGAAACGACTCATTGTCAAACTGCGTCCAGGTTTTACCAAGATCATGTGAAATATTGGACCCCGTCGTACCTACCATGATCAGTTTGTTTTCCGGAAGCTGCCCCACGGCTTCTTTCAGACCTTTGGACACTGAATTATTGGTTTTGAACCAGGTTTTACCCCCGTCATAGGTCTTGCAGTTATTCAGATATTCGTCCTTATCATTGACATAGTCCCCTCCCACCGCAATGCCGTCTGTTTTGCTCCAGAAATAGATGCCGAAAATACCCGAGGTCTTGCCCTGTGTGAATTGGGTCTGATAAGCTTCCCATTTGCCTCCGTTGTCATTTGAAACAAACACACGGCCCTGGGTATTAAACCAGACATTATCACCCAGCACAAACAGGCAGGAATTTCCTGCAGCGAATGATGCCTCACCTTCTTTCATATCCGGGAAATTTTCAGGGGCAATTCTAGCCCATGATTTGCCGCCGTCAGTGGTCTTCAACACATAAGGTTTGTTCCCGACCGGGTCTCCCAGAACATAGCCGACTTTAGCATTCCTGAATTTCAGAGCGTCCAGGAACACTCCTTTTTCAAACGTCCGGAAGACTTCCTTCCAGGTTACGCCGCCGTCTTCTGTTTTAAGAATTACCGCTGCAGCCTTCTCAGCTTCTCCTGCACTCATGATAAATGCCACATTATGGCTCATGGCATATATTCCTCTGAAGTCCAGCAGTTCGTAACCGGCCACTTTGAGAACAATCCAGTTGGCACCACCATTTGTGGTCTTGAGAACAGTACCCTGGCTGCCACCGGCCCACACCACCTTGCTGTTGACAGCGTGTATGGATCTGAACGAAGCTTTGGTATCAATTTCAGAAATCACCCATTGGGATGACGCCTCTGACATCACCATAAAAAGGCTGATCAGGGAGAATAAAAATGTTTTCATTTGGGGTCTTAGATTCGTTTGCCTAAATTAATCAAAAAATCAATTGGTATCATTATTTTTGCAGGATGATAAACGGGATAAAACATTTTGTACTCTTCTTTTTGGTTCTGATGCAGGCTCAGGCCGCTTTTGCCCAGGATCAGGAGGTCAAAACCGAGCTATCTTCCAGGTATATCCAGCTGAACGAGGCCTTCAGTATAAAAGTGGTCATTCAGAACAGCAAGGAATATGAGGTGGAAGGATTACCGGAGATCAAAGGTTTCAAGAAAAACAGTAAATCAATAGCCCATACGCAGGTTCAGATACAAGGCAGGAAAGTCATACAACATACCATTACCCAGAACTACTCCCCTACCGTCAACGGTGTCTTTGCAGTTCCGGCTTTCGACCTGGTTGTCAATGATAGAAATTACCATATAGAAGAATTCAGTATTTCTGTCGGGGACAAGCCGATTGTCAACTCAGATTTTACGGAGAAAACCAACATCAACTCCAAACTGATCTCGGGAGTCGAACTGAACCTTACGCATTCCAAACCCGATATCTATGTAGGAGAAGGTGTCAAAATTACCCTGGGTTTTTATATTCCTGAATTCAATACCACTCCGTGGGAATTTCTTCCGGCAGAGGAACTCAACAAAGAAATCGAGAAAATAGCCAGGATCCTCAAGCCCAAAGAGTGTCTTGAAAACCGCTTGTCTATCACTAACATTGAAGGAACAGACCTGGTTATTGACGATAAAAAAATCACTTTCTATAAATTATTCGAGGCGGTGTATTACCCGCTCAACAACCTCCCGATCAGATTTGCTTCAGTGCGGCTGCCCATGATCAAAAACCTGGGCGAGAACAATTCCCAGAAAGTGGATTTCAAAACCAAGGCCGTCACCATTTCGGTGAAACCGCTGCCGGAACACCCGCAAAAGGAAAAGCTGGCCGTCGGAGATTTTATCCTTAAAGAAAGGATACAGTCAAAAACTTTCAACACCGGCAAAAGCTTCGATTACTCATTTAAAATCATCGGTGACGGGAATTTCAACGCCATCAATTTTGAAGAATTAAGCAATGATGCCCACTTTGACTTCTTCCCGCCGCAGATCATACAAAACCAGAAAAACGGCTCTCAGCTTGGAGAAAAGGAGTTTATTTTCAAAATCCTGCCTAAAGATTCAGGGACTTATAACCTGGGAAATTATTTCTTCTGGGTGTACTTCAATACCAAAACAATGACTTATGACACATTGACTTCCAGCCAGTTAATTGAAGTATCAGGAGAAGTAATCACCAACAACGCGAACACCAGCGGGGATTTGTTTGACCACATCGATTTGCTTAAAACAAGTGGGATCAATGTAAATTATCGCAAAATAATAAAGAATATTGCAAATGTAGCCGTAATTTTGATGCTGCTGGGCATGTTTTATCTGATAGATTTCAAAAGAAAAAAATAATAATTGAATGGGTAGTACTTACGGTAAAGTTTTTAAAATCTCAACTTTTGGTGAATCACACGGACGGGCCATTGGTGTTGTTATAGATGGGTGTCCGTCAGGCATTACATTTGATGAAAATTTTATACAAAATGAACTTGACCGCAGGAAACCCGGCCAGTCGAGGATCACTACCCAAAGAAAGGAAGCGGATAGTTTTGAGGTGATGTCAGGCGTTTTTGAAGGAAAAACAACCGGTACACCGATTGCCCTGGTCATTTTCAATGAAGACCAGCGAAGCAAAGACTACGGCCACATCGCCGACAAATTCCGCCCTTCCCATGCCGACTTTACTTACTCCACCAAATATGGTGTAAGGGATTATCGTGGCGGCGGACGCAGCTCAGCCCGTGAAACTGCCGCGAGGGTGGCTGCCGGGGCATTGGCCAAACTGGCCCTTAAGAGTCTCGGTGTCGAAATCTACTCGTATGTGTCGCAGGTTGGTAAGCTCAGACTTGAAAAAGATTATCACGAAGTTGACCTTCAGCAGATAGATGACAATGCCGTCAGATGTCCGGACCAGGAAGTAGCCCAGCAGATGTTTGATTACATAGACCAGGTGCGTAAAAACGGCGACTCTGTCGGAGGCGTCATCACCGGGGTGATCAAAGGAGTGCCTGCCGGATGGGGTGAGCCTGTATTTGACAAACTTCATGCTGAGTTAGGCAAGGCCATGCTGAGCATCAATGCCGTCAAAGGATTTGAATACGGAAGCGGATTTGAAGGCGTGAGTCTTCATGGTTCAGAGCACAATGACGCTTTTTATACCGACGAAACGGGAAAAGTACACACCAGGACCAACCATTCGGGAGGTATTCAGGGGGGTATTTCCAACGGAGAGGATATTTATTTCAAGGTAGCCTTCAAACCTGTGGCTACGATTATGACCGACCAGGAAAGTGTCAATGAAGCCGGAGAAGCCGTGATCGTTTCCGGCAAAGGCCGTCACGATCCCTGTGTTTTACCACGTGCAGTACCTATCGTTGACGCCATGTCAGCTATTGTACTGATGGATTTCTACCTGAGGGCAAGGCTCAACAAGATCTGAGCCTGTCAGTAAAGATAAACGCCTACTTCTTCTTCCTCTCCCAATACCACCTGCACATGATCGTTCATGGTGGTAGAAAGGCTGTATCCTACATAATCGGCAGCAATAGGGTAAATGGGGTAATTCCTGTCTACAAGCACCGCCACCTGGAGTTTCTTCAGGGGAATAGATAAAAACGGCCTGAGGCTGAATGCCAGCGTGCGTCCGGTATTCAGCACGTCGTCAATAATCACCACCGCCTTGTTTTTAAAGGTATCTACATCACTTTCAATATCAAGGTCCGGCTGTGAGTCGGCTTTCTTGTTAAAAATAACCCTGGCCAGACTAACCTTGAGCCCGGATATTTCGCTGAGTTCCTTAAAAAGCAAAGTGGCCAGTACATAGCCCTGACCATCTATTCCGGCCAGGATAACTTCTTTTTCGAGAAAATTATTCTCATATATTTCAAAAGCAATTCTCTTTACTTTCTGCAGTGTTGTCGCTTTTTCTAAAAGCCTGATTTTTTCTTTCGCTACTGACATACCTTCGTCTTAGGTTGATATTCGTCTATAATTGTTTGGCACAATTTCTGATAAGGTTTGATTAACCTTAGTCAAAGACAAATATAAATACAATTCAATAACAAATCAGATTATGAAATATTTTATTGGACTTTTTATTGTTTTGATTTTGAGTGGTGCTTCTCCTGTAAAAAAAGAAAATGAAATCTCAGTAAAGAACATCAACGACATGTCGACACTGATCAGTAAGTCGTTCAAAATCGGAAACTCACAGATGCTGGGGACATGCCTCGACAAAGTGATTGAACTGCACATTGATGCCGACCGAATTGATTTTGAGAAACTCTCTTCTGCAAAAGCAGAAACGATCATGGACAATTTCTTTAAAAAGAACCCTCCTGTTTCCTTTACTTTCGTGTATAAAGGCGACATGGAGACAGACCTCAAGTATTTTATAGCTAACTACAGAAGCAAAAATAAAGAGTACCTTGTTTACATGTTGTTCAAAAAGAGAAAGGATTCCAATTATGTGATCAATACGCTGCAATTGAAGCAGAGTTAAATATTAAGGAGAAAGGAAAAGCAGAATGGAAGAAAGAAGATGGAAAGAAAAAGGACCATGGAAAACGGAGGACGCAGAAATTTATGGTATGTGTCTT
Organism: Emticicia sp. CRIBPO; assembly: GCF_009905725.1. Classification (GTDB taxonomy): domain Bacteria; phylum Bacteroidota; class Bacteroidia; order Cytophagales; family Spirosomataceae; genus Leadbetterella. The sequence continues at coordinate 463,901 of NZ_JAAAKV010000001.1, forward strand.
AGATATTCTTTGCGTGATTGGCCGGGTATACGACATTGATAAATATATTTTTGAAGGGTTCGGACGAGTTCCGGGCCTTTTTTTTTATTTTTGCGTCACAAAATTTATAAACAAGAAAAAAATGGTTGTCAAAACAAAGAAATTTGCCTTAGATAAAAAACTTTACATCAACAGATCATTTAAAAAGCAGATACAACAAAGCTGGTACTGGCTGCTTATTCCTGCTGCCATTGTTATTCTTGGACTGGGTCTTCATTTCTCCGGCGTTTATAAAAACTGGTGGATCATGATCACTGCGATAATCGGAGGAGCTCTGTATGTTTTATTCTGGTATGCACAGTTTTATGCAGCCACACAAATGGATCAGAATAAACAGATGTTTGAAAAATTTGCTTATGAAATAGACAGCCGCCAGATATTGGTGAAAATTAATCAGAAAGAAGGCGGTATAGTGAAGTGGGATACGATTCAGTCTGCAGAAATGGATGACACCGGAATTTTCCTGATTATCGGGAGGGGACAGTTTCTTCATTTTCCGAAAAACGTCTTTACTTCAGAACATGATATAAAGCTTTTCGAATCGATTTTAAGAAGAAAGAACTTATTGTAAGATACCTGACGAATGAAAGTAAAAACTTCTCACTGAAAAGGAGAAGTTTTTTTTATATTTATAGATCCACCAGATAGTCAATCATTGCCATATCAATGGCCTGGTCGGCATTCATACCTTCCTTTAAATAGTACATACAAGCTTTCAAAAAGTAAAGCTCTTCATCTTGATTGAAAACACCCTGGCTCACTTCCATGACTCTTTCAAGGTATTCTGCCGGAATAAAAACTTTGTGCTGCATCGCCGAAATATATTTTTTATCTATACCAACTGCAAATAAAATGCCAATTAATTCGAAATTCGGAATTTAAACAATTTACGAAACAATTAAAGAATAACGCATTATTATCAACGTCAAACTACTAAAAACCAGATGGTTGGCATGGTTTTTATCGGAACACGCCAAGATAATAATATATTAGAAAAGTGATAGTTTTCTCATCATCAGCAAAGCCCTTTCCGGCCGGCATTTATCCTGAAATATATTCAAAAATCAATGGCTTTTTAATATTTATACTCAAAATTTCAGAACCTGTGCACCGGAAATAAAATTAAACCGGCTCTTAATTGTTTAGCCCTGTCATTTCGCTATTTTTGTTTCCGGCTAAACTCCGCGTTCGGCCGTCAAATCAATAAACCAAAAGAACAATGAAAAAGCTAATGCTCTGTTTTTGTCTCGTGCTGACTTCAGTCATTACAAAAGCCCAAAGTGACCAGGAAGGTATCAAAGCCGCCATCAACCAGTTTTTTGACGGGATGAGAAACACTGACTCCACCTTAATCAAAGCGGTGATTCATGAAAACTGTACCCTGAGATCGGTAGCCAGAAGCAAAGAAGGTGAGACGGTAATCAATGAGGAAAAAATCCAGGGATTCATCAAATCAGTCGGCACTAAACGAGAAGGTATAAAACTGGATGAAAGACTCACCTCTTTTGACATCAAGGTCGACGGAGACATGGGCATAGCCTGGACCCCTTACCGTTTTTATGTCAACGACACCTTCAGGCATTGCGGGGTCAATGTTTTCTCCTTAATAAAGACCAAAGCTGGCTGGAAAATCACCGCTATTATGGATACCCGCAGAAAAGACGGGTGTGATTAAGCCTTACCAAACATACTAAAAACGTTAAGATAAATGAAAAGACTTATTCTGTTTGCCTTTCTTTCTATTACCCTGCTCGCATGTAACCAAGACAAGAAAAAGACGATGGACAACGACCTGAATCAGTTATATGAAGATTATTACGAAGAACGCCTCACGTTTTTCCCGCTGGAAGCCACTTCGCAGGGCGATGCCAGGTACAACGACCAGCTTCCCAATGATATTTCAGAAGCTTACAGGGCCAAACTCGGTGCTTTTTATCAGAAGTATCTTGACCGCTTGCTGGCCGCTGACGCCTCAAAACTCAGTGAAGACGACAAAGTCATCTACAATACCCTGAAGTATTCCCTGGAAATTGAACTGCAGGGGCTTACCTTCAAAACCCACCTGATTCCTTTTCAGCAATTCTGGGGTCTGCCTCTGACTATGGGGCAGCTGGGAAGCGGACAGGGAAGTCAGCCGTTCAAAACCGTAAAAGACTATGATGACTGGCTTAAACGGGTGGATGGATTTGCCGTCTGGGCGGACACCGCGATTGCTAACTTCAGAAAAGGCATGGCTACTGGCTATGTTCTTCCGAAATCACTGGTAGTCAAGATGATTCCGCAGATGCAGGACATGATCAGTGAAGATCCGGCGAAGAGTTTGTTTTACGGACCAGTAACTCAGCTGCCTGCCGGTTTTTCGGCTGCAGAGAAAGCTGAGATCACCAAAAAATACAATTCTGCGATCAAAGAAAAGCTGAATACCTCTTTCCTGAAACTGAGGGATTTCCTTAAAAACGAATACCTGCCCAAGGCCGGTTTATCCAGTGGTGTACTGACGATCCCGGAAGGCAAACCGTATTATAATTATATGGTAAAATACTGGACAACCACCTCCAAAACACCGGATGAAATATTCCAGACCGGTATGAGCGAGGTCATCAGGATCAGGAAAGAAATGGAAAAAGTCAAGGAAGAAACAGGCTTCAAAGGCGATCTGAATGCTTTTTTCAAATATCTTAAGACTGATAAGAAATTCACCCCTTACAAAACCCCTGAAGAGGTCCTGGCGGCTTTTGCGGCCATCCAGTCCAGGATAACCCCTCACCTGGCTTCCATGTTTAAGAATACCCCGAAAACGAAATTCGAGATCAGAAGAACAGAAGCTTTCAGGGAGGCCTCAGCCAGTGCGGAATACATTCAGGGCTCAGCTGACGGCTCCCGTCCCGGTATTTTCTATGTCCCCATACCGGATGCCAGGCAATTCAACATTACTTCGGGTATGGAATCCCTGTTTTTGCATGAAGCCATTCCGGGTCATCATTACCAGATTTCGCTGCAGCAGGAAAACACCACCCTGCCTAAATTCATGCGGTTCAGCTGGTACGGAGCCTATGGCGAAGGCTGGGCTTTGTATACCGAATCGCTGGGTAAAGAGCTGGGTCTTTATACCGATCCTTATCAATATATGGGAGCTCTGGGCGATGAAATGCACCGGGCCATCAGGTTGGTGGTGGATGTGGGTATACATACCAAGGGCTGGAGCCGCGAAGAAGCCATTAAATACATGATGGACAACCAGGCGATCTCTGAAGATGGGGCTACTGCCGAAATAGAACGATATATGGCCATTCCGGGCCAGGCCTTGTCTTATAAAATCGGGGCTTTGAAAATTGCCGAACTGAGGGCCAGGTTCAGCTCAAAATTAGGCGATAAGTTTGTACTGGCTGATTTCCATGATCAGTTTTTGAAGCAAGGCTGTCTGCCACTGGATGTTCTCGAAGAAAAACTAACGGCATGGGCCGATAAAATTTCCCTGCCTGTTCAATAATTATGTCTGACTTCACTATCAGAAAAGTATCTTCCGGTGACTATGAGGCCATTTATGGGCTCATATGTGACCTGGAAGATACTATCTTAGACGCTGAGACCTTCAGGTCCATTTTTGAAATTAACATCAGTAATCCTGCTTATTTGTACCTTCTGGCTGAAAAAGGCCCTGAGGTCATCGGGATGATCAGCCTGCATTGCCAGCTTCTATTGCATCATTGCGGCCTGGTAGGCGAAGTGCAGGAGCTGATTGTCAAAGAAAAATTCAGAGGCATGCACATCGGCGAAGCACTTCTCGAAGAAGTAGTCCGTTTTGCCAGGCAAAACAACTGGCTGCAGCTGGAAGTGAGCTCAAATAAAAAAAGACTTCGGGCTCATCAGTTTTATCTCAAAAACGGATTCGCCCAAAATCATTTTAAATTTGTCAGAATCTTATAAAAGCAAAGAAATTCTTATTCTTTGATCATTTTCTTCATATACTCCGCTTTGTTGGTTTTCACTTTGATCAGGTAAGTTCCTGATGGCAGCGACTGCACCCTGATCTTCGTCTCTTCCGATTCAATCAGACTCCTGGCATTCATGTCCATCACCCAGGCTTTCTCAAATTTATCAGAGTTATTCAGCTCAATCTCCACGAAATCCTTAACCGGGTTGGGATAGACTTTAAAGGCCAGAGCCGAAGAAGCCGGTTCGTTGGCCAGGGCTGCAATTCCAAAGCTGTTGGAAGGCGAACTGAGACAACCATCCTGCGTCACGGCTCTTACACTGTAAGCCCCCGCAAAATCCTTCTTGAAGCGGTTATTGGTTGTCTGGCCACCTATCGGGCTGTTGTTGATATACCATTGATACAATTGTCCGCCGGAAGCCACCAGGAAATCACCGCTTTCACTCAGGCTCGGAGCCGGTGGAATGATACAAAAAGTCTGTTCGGCACTGGCAGACGTAAATTTGGAGTCCCCTATCTGGAAGGCTTTTACATTTACTTTACCGGGCGTTTTACCTAAAGTGATCCGCTTTCCTGATATCTGGGCATCCCCCGAAATCAAAGAAAACTGAACCGGAAGACTCGAAGAGGCTGTAGCAGAAAGGTCGAAAGCAGCAGAAGGCAGCTTATCGGCTATGCCCGCAAAAGTAATCGTCTGACCCGTTTTGGTAGGCAGTGTCCTGGCCCCCTGGGCATACCATACAGCCCACTTGGCGTCTGTAAAGTAGGTTTCTGGATTGCCATCAGGCGAAATCTTATCTGCTTTGATCTTGATACCGTTAACGATATTCTGCTGGGCATCCAGGGCATTATAAACAATGATCTTATCTGCTTTGGAATAATCCGGATAGCCGATATCATTGTTCTCCACCACCGCTTTAAGGTCGCCGGTTTCCAGGTTGGCAGTCAATATATAATAACTTTCATCAGAAGAGTCGAAATAGTCAAAGGCAATGATGCTCGAATTGGTCTTAGCCAGGGCAGGGTTACCGATGTTCTCCCCTTCTTCCAGATCCGAGAATATCTTATCGATGGTTCCCGAACCGAAATCGTTGGCAGAAGCGTCCCAGGCCTTCAGAATACCCACGTCCCAGTATTCAATGTTACCAAACAAACTTTTGGCCTCATTAAAGGCATCATAAATCAGGTTTTCTCCTGAATAATCCCATTCAAATGAGTCGGCATACTGCACCTCACCGGTATTCACACCATTGGAATACGTCGGATTGTAAAGTTTGAATTTGACGTTTTTATTGGTCTGAAGGTTAAATACATAAATATACTGATCAGAGGTGTTGGCCAGAGCTGCCAGCAGTATCCCGTTTTTTGAAATGGCCACATTCCTCCATGAGGCATCGGTAGATAATTTCTGAGGGGCTGTTTTCTGTATCAGGTTAACCCTGTAGATGTTTTTATCCGCTCCGACGAAATAAACAAACGACCCGTCATCCGTCACACTTGGTTTACCCAGACAGCCCAGTTTACTGGCAATGACACTGAAATTACCATTACTTGAAAAAGGCCCTGCATACATACTGCCGTCTGTAGGATCAAATACCACCATAGATTCCGTTCCCGGGTTCACCTGGATGTCTGTACTCGGTGTGGTAGGTGTCGTTGGATTAGGATTGCCTGTTCCGGCGTTCGGATCGGCGATACCCACTGCATCAAAGGCCGCCTTGGCCGCCGCAAACTCAGAGCCCTCGCCAAACAAATCTTTAGCCGACTGAACTACCGCAAGTCTCAGATCTGTAAACTTGGAAGTCCTTGTCAGGTAATTGGTCAGTGCCCTGTAATATACTTTCTCCGCTTTATCACGGTTCATGCCTGAAGCCGTGGTAAAAAGAAAAAAGGCATGATTGGGAATGCCGCTGTTGACGTGCACCCCGCCATTATCCTCGCTTGGGGTATCTCTCAAAAATGCATATTGAGACATGTTTTTAGGCTGATATCCCGGGTCGCTTTTACCACCCTGGTTAGGATTTTCCATGCTGCGTAATGCTCCGGACGGAAAAACCGCTTTCTTCACCACATCCTCACCCAAAGTCCAGTCGTCCTTATCTATCAATACGCCGAAAATATCTGCAAATGATTCATTCAGGGCTCCTGACTGGTTTCTGTATTCCAGTTTGGCTGTATTTTCTATGACTCCGTGGGTCATTTCATGTCCTGCCACATCCAATGCTCCGGCCAGCGGCTTAAATCCATCTCTTCCGTTACCATAGCCCATAAACTGGCCGTTCCAGTAGGCATTGTCCATGCCTTTACCGTCTTCATCGGCTATGTTGATCACAGAAATGATGCTGCCGCCGTTTCCGTTCAGGGAGTTCCTGTTAAACTTGGTCCGGTAATAATCGTAACAGATACCGGCGTTGATATGAGCCGAAACTGCTGTAGGATTCCAGGTTGTCCCGTTGTTTGAAACCACATGTGATAACTTCATTTCGTCGTCGTCAATCCTTGAGTTCTGGGCATCGATCGTCCACAAAGCACCTACCGGGGTATCCGGAAGTGTTGATTTGGAAGCGTTAAACATCGGTTTGGAAGGATCGATCATAAAATAGGTAGCCCCTTTCTGGTACATGTTAAAAGCCTGCGTAATACCGTTCAGGTCTTTGGCAGAGGTCTTAAACACGCCATCGAGTGTACAGGTGTGGTTGTATTTATCCAGCACCTCGCCGCTCTGGGCATCAATAAAATAAACCCACCTTTCCAGTATATTGGGTTTGACGGTCAGATGATACACCAGTTTTTCTTTCTTATTGTGGTGCATGATCATCAGCTCGGCTTTGTCCTTTTCGATTTCCAGGAATTTACCGGTAATGCCGCTTTTCTGTATAATAGTAATGTTCTTCAGATCTGCCAGGGCTTTTTCTATGGCTTCTTTTTCACCAAACCCGGGTTTGACAGACAGCTGGGGCGTAGGAAAAACCCGTCCGTTTAAAAACTCTACGGCTCCCTGGCTTTTGGAGTGCAGCAGGGCCTCTCCTCCGTAAACAGGCACTCCGTTAAACTTCTGCTGAAACCTCAAGTGACTGTATCCCAGCTCATCTTCGGTCTGTGCTGTAAGTTCAAACTCCGATTTCGGGTCTTTGACCTTCATCTGCGATTTGACTTCTTCCAGGAATGCCATACCCGATTGCTGAAAACTCCTTCTCAGGTTTTTTGAAGGTATTTTATCCGAATTACGCCTGATAAAAATGACGGTGCCGTCAAGCGAATCCTTATAGATTTTATTCTTGATCAGAGCCGGATCGATCAACTGGCTTTTGGCTCCAACCCTGGCTCCGGGCGATTTGCCGGCATCCACCTCCAGGAAAGGCGTCGTAATGGTATTGGGAGCAGTACGCTGGGTTTTCTTTTTCTGGTCAAAACCTTTCTGACCGAAGGAAGCCATGGATGAAACACACAGGAAGAGCAGTGTAAATTTTATTCTCATATTGATTTAAAGTTCTGTTTTGAAATGAATATAAATGAAGTATCAATTCAAGTGTAAAATTAGATTCAGTAATGAATTTTCAAGGTTATTATTTAAAAAATAACATTAAAAATCAAAAATAGTCAAAAAAAATATCCGCTCAATAATTTTTTATTGTGTGGTCGTTGCAAATCAGATCTTCGTACAATAAAACCATTTAAATTTTGTTATTTTACTGGGAAAAGTCCAAAATTTATTAAATTTGTAGTCTGAATCAAAGAAAATAAAATGGAGTATCTTTACTCCTGCAACGACTTCATCCGGAATTATACATGAAAATAAATCACGATCAGAATTTAGGTACCAATCAAAAAGCCCTGAGGATAAATCTGGATAAAAGGATTTATGGCACTTTCGCAGAAATTGGTGCCGGACAGGATGTTGCTGCCGTGTTTTTCAAATCCGGCGGAGCTTCAGGCACCATCGCTAAAACCATGTCTGCTTACGATATGACGTTTTCCGACGCCATCTACGGCAGCGTAAAAGACGGCCGATACGTATGTGAGGAACGTTTACTGAGCATGCTCGATCACGAGTATAACCTGCTGATTGAAAGGCTTGAATCGAAAAGAGGAGAAAGCACGCAGTTCTTTTCTTTCGCCAACACCGTAGTGGCCCTCAATTACCGGAAAAACAATGAACCGCATGGCTGGATAGGCTGTCGTTTTCAGCTTACGCCCCACGGTGATTTCCATGATGTCATTATCCACGTTAAAATGATGGACAATGATACCGTTTTGCAGCAACAGGCTTTAGGAATTATAGGTGTCAATCTTATTTACGGCTGTTATTACTACAGTGAAGACCCGGAGGTGCTCCTGCTTTCCCTGATGGATAATCTTTCAAAAGACAGGATACAGATCGATATGGTCCGTTTTGAAGGGTCAAGCTACAAGGAAGTAGACAGTCGCCTGATGAGTCTGAGGCTCGTAAAATATGGTTTTTCGGACATTGCTCTATTTGATCCGAGCGGACGTACCCTGCAGCCCTCCGATTCACTTTATAAAAAACACATCGCCGTATTAAGGGGTAGATTCAGACCTATCATCAATGTACACCGCGATATGCTTGAAAACGGGGTGAGGCAATACCTGCAGGAACCCGACGTAGATAAAGACAACGTCATTGTCATTTCGGAGCTGACGCTGCAGTCTTTGAAAGAAGGCCAGGACGGTGAGCTGGTTGACGAAAAAGATTTCCTTGACCGGGTGGACATTTTATGTTCTCTCGGGCAGACCGTAATGATCACGAATTATCATGAATACTATAAACTGGTCGCTTACCTGTCAAAAATCACCAAGCTGAAAATCGGGCTGATCATTGGTTTCCCGAACCTGGAGTACATTTTTGAAGAAGCCAACTACCAGGACCTTCCTGGGGGTATCCTCGAGTCTTTTGCTACGCTTTTCAGCCGGAAAGTGAAGCTTTTTGTGTATCCTACACTGAGGAAAAACACAATCATGAACTGCATGAAATTTAATCCGCCATTACATCTGATTGATTTATACAGATTCCTTATCTCTAATAATAAGATTGAAGACATCTATCACTATAACGAGAAAAACCTTAGTGTTCAGACTGATAACGTTCTTAAATTAATTAAAAGCGGTGAAGAAGGCTGGGAAGAGCATGTCCCCAATGAAGTGGTGAAAATGATCATGGACCGTTGCCTTTTTGGCTTCCCGTGCGTTGTTCTTCCTGAAAAAAAATAAAAAAATGATGATTAGACTTACAAGTATTATATTCTTTGTTCTTGCTTTTACTACGCTTAAAGCCCAGGATCAGGTTGAAATTATTCTTCCGAAAACCGCCGACTGGAATGTCGTCGCAGAGGGCAGTCCCATTGCTTTTAAAATAACCTCCAATGTTGACAGCACTTTAACCAAATCCAAATTCTCGATTCAGCAGGGCAAACTGGCCGGCATGAAACTGGACTCCCTCGGAAATTTCTCATGGGTGCCCGGATACAACCTCGTAGACAGGATTGAACACGAAAGGCTTTTCCAGATGATTATTGAGCTTAAACTCAGTAACGGCAACAGTGTGACCAAAAACATCGACATCACGGTAACGCACACCAACCGCCCGCCGGTGATCAATGAGCTCAAGCCTTTTTATCTCAAATATAACTCGAACAATGTTTATAAGATCGAAAGCTCGTCTGTTTATGATGAGGACAATGACCCCATTGTGTTTATCCCGTCGATCGAACAGCTTCCTGAAAGCATGAGTATCAGTGCTCAGGGTGAGATCACCTGGTCGCCTTCCCTGAGCCAGTACAAGGCCATTAAATCGAAAGAAACCTTTATTGAGTTTTATGTGCAGGATCAGCCTGCCAAAACTCAGTCGAAAGGAAGGATAAAGCTGGAAGCTACCCAGATGGACCTGCCTCCGGTAATTACGACGGTACCGAAAGTGGATTACTTCAAAATCAAGGAAAACGAAACGATCAATATCCGTTTTTATCTTTCCGATCCTAACGGCGACGAGGATGTGGAAGTGTTTGATTTCCTGTCGAGCAACCAGAACGTGAAGAAGGATGTACTCGTTAAAAATACAAATACCCAGTACGAGTTCATCTGGACACCCGGCTATGATTTTGTACAGGACCCGAAAGATTCGCTATCCCTTTATATCGACTTCTTCGTACTGGACAAAACACAAAAGAGAGAGGTAAAAAGAATCTATTTCTCGATTGTTAACACAGTGAATGAGGCCGAAATGGACCGCAAGTTTTATGACTTGTACCGCGGCACACTCACCAGGGCCTGGGAGTTGATGGAACAATTGAAAGAAAAGGAAGAAGTACTCAAAAGGTCTTATAACAAAGCCAAAAAAGGCAAGAGAGGCAGATCAGTCGTCAACGCTTCATTGGGAGCCACTACGGGCTTGTCTTCGATCCTGTCGAAAAAGAATCCGGACACCCAGAGACTGATCTCTACCGTAGGAGGCACCACCGTGCTTACCATCGGTACGCTGGAGGCTACAGAAGTCATCGGGAAATCAATGAAAGACCTGATCGACCGTCTGAACTATATCATCGAAAAGAAAAACGAACTGCAGACCAAGGGAGATATTTTTGCCCGTGATTACTCTCTGAAATCGGCCAGAAGAAGCAATGATTTCATCAGAAAAGTGGATGATTTCATGTCTACAATGAACCTGAAAGGCCTTGTGGCTCTGGAACTTGACGCTTCATGGGAGGCTAAATCAAAGGCCACGGACCAGAACATCAAAAAGGTTTTCAAGGACTTCAACCCTCAGAATAACCTGTCGATGTAAGCCTAAAAAACATCAGAAAAAGCTTGACTCATATTCTTTAAATGGTTACCTTCAATTATGGTTATTGATAATATGATTATGTTATCGTTTAATCATTTTACGCAATGTTCAATCTTTTAAATAGCAAAGAGTATGAAGATCCAGGTTAATGCTGTCCATTTCAACGCAGATAGTTCGTTGATAACTTTTATTCAAAAAAAATTAAATAAACTGGAAACATTTTATGACCGCATTGTGAGCAGTGAGGTTTTCTTAAAACTAGACAAAGGCGAGAAAAGCAAAGTACAGAAGAAGTTAATAGAAGTCAAAGTTAATGTTCCGGGGTCTACCCTCTTCGTAAAAGAAACCGGAGATTCATTTGAAGAAGCTACTGACATCGCCCTTGAAACATTAACCAAAAAGATAAAGCGATATAAGGAAAAGGTAAATATAGTTTCTCACAAAAAGCCCGAAGTTGAACTGGTGGCTGAAGAAGCAGACGAATTCTGAAAATAAAAAAGGCCTGAGAGATCAGGCCTTTTTTATTTGCTTTGGTTTTGCCACCATAAACTCTTTCAGATAAAAAGGCTCAAAGGCCGCCAGATCCTCAAAATCCCTCGCAACAAAACGCTTGTGAATGATCTTACCTGCAAATCTGGCAGAAGGATGAATCACCTCTTCAGTAAACACCGCATTGGGATTACCCTCCAGCACCGGTTTACACTTCAAAGCCCCTTCTCCGAAGAAAAGTATTTTATGTTCTTTCAGCGTTTCTTCAAACGCCTGCCCGTCAATAATCAGGGCCTGTGTTTCCGTAACTTCCTGCTTTGTATCTCCCTCGTACAAGGCACAATAAACTTCCATTCGCCTGGCATCCAGCATCGGGCACAGCAGGTCGTTTACCCCAACCAGCTGATGGGTCATGGCCTCGAGGGTGTTGTACGAAAGCAAGGGCTTATCAAGCCCGAAACACAGTCCCTTGGCCGTCGAAACGGCTATCCTGAGGCCTGTGTATGAACCGGGACCTTTGGCTACCGCTATGGCGTCCAGATCATGTAAGGTGATGTTGGCAAATCCGGCAGTCTGGCTGACCAGTGTGGTCAGCATTCCGGAAGAAGAACGGTCTGAAAACAACTCGGCGGAAGTTACTAATTCTCCCTGATCAAAAATTGCAACAGAACAGCCCTTTGTTGAGGCATCAATGGCCAGTATTAAACTCATATGCTTATTTTCCTGCCAGTATCGCTTTATATTTATTCATGTTCTTGAAAAGTTTCAGGGCTTCCTGTACTTCCTGGTCCTTCTCAAAAGAAACAAATTTCATCGCTTTCTGGTAATAGTAACGGCTCAGGATCTCCAGTTCCAGCTGATCCTTGATTTCTTCTTTAAATGTAATAAAACTCTTGCTTTTTGACTCCAATGCTATTTTCTTGATTTCATCCAGAGAAGCCTTCATTTTGGCATAATCAGTACTTGATTTTGAACTGGCCACCACTTCTTCAATCGCCTTTTCGTCAGGAGTCTGGTAAGTAAACTGCTCATTCTTAATCCAGGTCATAAAATTCTGATAATCCTGATCCGATAAAGCAAAATTATTCTCCGGTTTGGTATTCTGATGTTCAAAATAATATTTGGTCGCATAGTCAAAAATCTTTTTCTCACGGATCAGGGCCTGTGTCAGCGTAGACGGCACCTGGGCTTCCAGGACAATATCCGGCTCCACACCGCCACCGTCATAAACCACACGGCCGTTTTTGGTCTTAAAAGCAGATTTCAATGAATCCGGCACTTTACCAACGCTCCCGTCAGGGTTTCTGTGGCTGTAATCCAGGGCCTGGATACATCTGCCTGAAGGAATGTAATATTTGGCGGTAGTGATCTTCAGTTTTGAATTAAAACTCAGGTCACGGGTCGTTTGCACCAATCCTTTACCAAAAGACCTCTGACCGATCAGCACACCACGGTCATAATCCTGCAGGGTACCGCTCACGATTTCAGAAGCCGAGGCACTTTGTCCGTTGATCAGCACCACAATCGGGATCTCCGTATCAATCGGGGCATTCATGGCCAGGTATTTCTTATTCCACTCCCCTACTTTACCTTTGGTTTCCACTACAAGGTTGCCCTTGGGAACAAAGAAGTTACATATATCGATAGACATGTTCAGCAAACCACCGGGATTACCTCTCAGGTCCAGTACCAGCTTGGTCATCCCTTTGTCTTTCAGTTCTCCGAAAGACGCCTTGATTTCTTTGGCGGCTGTAATGCTGAAGTCGCTCAGCTGGATATATCCCACTTCTTCGTTGATCATGCCGTAGTTGGGCACGTTCGGTGTTTTGACGATGTCGCGGTTGACCGAAATCTCAATAGGCTTGGCTTGCCCGAATCTTTTGATGGTCAGTTTCACCGAAGTCCCGGTTTGTCCTTTCAGAAGGCGGCCAAACTCCGATTCATCTTTATGGGTGATGTCAATGCCATTAATCTTCAGGATGTCGTCTCCTATTTTAATGCCGGATTTGTCAGCAGGAGATTCTTCAAAAATCATCACAACGGTATGAGCCCCGTCAAATGAGCTGACCGTCGCCCCGATGCCGTTGTATTTGCCGGCAGCCATCGTCATATAGTCCTCAATATCATCTTCAGGATAAAATACTGTGTATGGATCCAGTTCCTTCAGCATAGCCTCAATACTGCTACGCATGGCCCTGTTGGGATTCACTTCGTCTACATAAAACGCATTGAGTTCTTTAAACATCGTAGCGAAAATATCCAGATTCTTCGCAATTTCGAAATACCTGTCGTCCATTTTGAATCCGGTAAAACCAATTCCCAATACCAGGATCACCACAAACCAATAACGTTTTAACTGCTTCTTCATCATTAAAATATTTATTTCGCATTGATAACGTAAAGTAAATAAAAAAAATCTAAAAAACGGGCTAAGTTTCGGTATTGAATACGATTCAAACCTTACATTTGCGGTACTATTACCGTACCAGAAGAATGAAAATACCTAATTTAAATTTCCCGCAGAGTTTACTCCTTGTTGTCTTGTTTTCAGCCATTCAGATTTATATCATCCATATTTCAGAGATTGTTTACGTACCATTGCTTTTCACTTTGCTTTTCAGTGTGGTTTACGGACTCATTCAACCCAAAAAAGGCTGGATACTGGCTTTACTGCAGGTGGTTATCCTGATTGCAGCCTACTGGATCATGGAAGCACAGGGTATCAGGGCAGCCTACGAACAAACCGCCATATTTGCTTCACATGTCAGTATATTTCCTTCTTTTGCTGCCAGTTTTATGGGCGGCTTTATCAGGAAGATCTGACAAACGTGTATTATTCCGGCTGAGCGGTTTTGAGGAGATGGCTAATGCGTTTAAGGGAATTGACCATTGATTTTTCGATAGCCTGATAATCCAGGATTTCTTTGGCCACAAAAATAAAGGCTACAAAAAGCTGATCGGGGGTAGAAATAAGTGTTTTGTTGAGGCGATAGGATTCCCGTAGACGTCTTTTGATGAGATTCCGGCTTACAGCCTTCTTAAAATGACGTTTTGAAACGGAAATGAGGATCTGGGGCAGTTTTGCTTCGTGCCCGGGCTCTGTTTTTTCAGTACGGAAAACGACTTTTACAGGATAAATCAAAAAAGAGCGGTTGATACTGTCTGTTCTTGCAAACAATGTATCAATCATTTTTTTGCTGCTGAGGCGTTCTTCTTTTTTGAATGTATGAGCCATAAACTAAAAAAGCCACCAAAAAAGGCGGCTATATCTTTCATTCTGAACAAATATAATGTTAAAATGACAAATACTGATGATTACTTGTGAGTTTTCTCATCAGAAACTGTCAGTTTCCATCTACCTCTTGCACGACGGGCTTTCAATACACGACGGCCACCCGGGGTAGCACTACGCTCACGAAATCCGTGTTTGTTAAGACGTTTTCTGTTCGATGGTTGGAATGTACGTTTCATTATCTTTTATTAATTTAGTGCCTTCATTCATAAAATCGGAGTGCAAAAGTAGTTATTTTTTTTTATTTGAAAAAGTCCTGAACCAAATGATTTATTATTTTTTTTCTCTTAATCCCGAAAAACACCTGATCCAGGTGGAATTCAGACTCGGAAACATCACTGAAAATCAGTTGAAAGTACAATTTCCGGCCTGGCGTCCGGGCAGATACCAGCTTCAGCATTTTGCTAAAAATATCAAGGATTTTCATGCTTATGATCAGGACGGCAACAGCATATCCATTCAAAAATACAAAAAAGACGGCTGGATTGCAAACACAGAGCATACCCAAACCCTTATTATCCGCTATTCTTACTACGCCAGCGAAATTAATGCCGGAAGTTCTTTTCTGAATGCCGATTTACTGTACATCAACCCGGTAAACCTTTGTCTGTATGTAGAAGAAAGGATGAATGAGCCCTGCGAACTGATTATTCACAATCCGGAAAAGAAGAAAATCGCCTGCGGTCTGGGATCACTTCAGTCGGAAGACAATCTGATTCTGAAAGCCCGTGATTTTCACCACGTGGCGGATTCCCCTTTGGTGATGAGCCATTACCTCGAAACCATCACCTATCATGCTGACAACATTCCTTTCCATTTTCACATCCATGGCAATATGGATTTTGACAACGAAAGGCTCATTCATGACTTCCGGCTTTTTACAGAAAACCAGATCAGGATTTTCGGCGGGTTCCCTGAAAAAGATTACCACTTTATCCTGATAGTACCGCAGCATCCTTATTATCATGGGGTAGAACACCGGAATTCCACGATGATGGTCTTAGGCCCGGACAGCAGCGAACCTGAGGAAATCTACCAGGAAATACTAGGACTGGCCTCTCATGAGCTGTTTCATACCTGGAACATCTGCAAAATCAGGCCTGCGGAGCTCCTGCCGTATGATTACAGCAAGGAGAACTATTTCGCCACCTGTTTCATTGCAGAGGGTGTAACCACCTATTATGGCGACAAAGCCCTTTTTGACAGCGGGGTATTTACACAGGAACAATATTATAAGGAACTGGAAACAAGGTATAAAAGGCATTTTGAAGAATCTGATCCCGCCTCTCAATCCCTGCTGGAGTCGTCTTATGACCTTTGGCTTGATGGATATGAGAAAGGAATCCCTAACCGCAAGGTATCGGTTTATCATAAAGGGGCCATTGCCGCTCAAATACTGGATGGTATGATCAGAAAGAAATTTAACGGCAAAAAATCTCTGGATGATGTGATGCGTATCATGTGGGAAAGATTCGGCAGGCCTTTCAAAGGTTATCTGTATAAGGATTACCAGGATATTTGCGAGGAAGTTTTTGAAGGATCATTATCCGCTTATTTCAAAAAAATAATAGAAAGCAACGAATCTGTCCTCCATGATCTGAACGGGCAGCTGAAAGAAATACAACTTTATGTAGAAAGAGATGCTTACGGGATGGTTAAGCTGAAATCTCTGAGTGAACAGTGATTAAGGATTTCAGGAATTTTAAATTTAAATACTCATTACAGTAGATATGCACAGCCGTGTGTATCTGCTGTAATAAAAAAACTTAACCGCATCCCGCCAATTCTGTGTCCCGGAACCGCACCGGAAGTAGGCTGTAAGCCGTAAATGTTCGCAACATTTTTCCTTTCCTTACTCTGGTTTTTCCATCGTCGTCTGAAAATCTCATTTTTTGCATTTTTCATGTTCAAACAATCAATTTACTACGACTTTCGCCTAATATATTTAAAAATGAGTCATTTAATAATATTAGTTTAAATATCTTGCTTATTTAATAATTATTTTTTAGTATCTTTGCGGCTTCAAAAGGAGTATTCTCCGATTAAATTTATCAAGTGTTTATATGAGTAAACTTCGTATTTTATACATCTCCAGCGAAATCGACCCGTTCCTTGAAATTTCTGAAATTGCCAGTTTGTTAAGAAAGCTTCCGCAGGAAATGCAGGAACGAGGTATGGAAATCCGCATATTGGTTCCACGTTTCGGGCTGATCAATGAAAGAAAACACAGACTTCACGAAGTCGTACGGTTATCCGGAATCAACATCACCATCGGAGAAGAAGAAAAACCTCTTATCATTAAAGTAGCTTCCATCCCAACTGCCAAACTTCAGGTTTATTTTCTGGACAATGAGGACTACTTCCAGAGAAAAACAGTTTTTACAGACAAAAAAGGAGATTTTTACGATGACAACGACGAACGTGCAATTTTCTTTTGCAAGGGAGCGTTAGAGACCGTAAAGAAACTTGGCTGGTCGCCTGACATCGTTCATTGCACCGACTGGATGACTGCCCTGATTCCTTTGTACTTAAAAACAACCTATAAAAACGACCCGATTTTCAAGAACACCAAATCAATTTTTACTGTTTACAACAATGTTTTCGACCACAAATTTGGCGATGACATGTTCCCTAAGGTAAAAATGATGGACATCAGTGATGAAAATCTTGCCAACCTTCGTTCGGCCGACTTTTTAGGTTTTATCAAAATAGGATGCCAATATGCTGATGTGGTGGTTAAAGCCAATGAAGCATTAAACGAAAACGTGAACACTGCCGTAAATGAAATTGCTGAAAAACAAATTGATGCCCTTATTAATGACGCGAACGTCACCGAAACCTACTACAATCTTTACACCGAATTGGTCGATTAACTCTATGTTTAATAATATTCTTAAAGTGCGGAACGTAGCCATTGTGCTTCTTTCTGCATTTTTTTTCTCTTGTGATGATCCTAAAGACATCGGATTTGACCTTTCAAACTCCGGAAACATCACCCCTTATTACTCAGATACTTTAAAGGTAACTACCTCAACTGTATTGTCGGATTCGGCGATTAATGCCAATCAGAATTATGTTCTGGCCGGTATGGCCCAGGATCCGGTGTTCGGAGGTATCAAAGCCAACGCTTATGTACAACCTGCATTGACAACTTATACGGACCAGGTTACCGGTCTGCCTAAGATCGCGGAGTTTACCAAAAAAGACAATACCGTTGCTGACTCTGTTTTACTGTGGTTATTCAACCCGAGTACTTTATATATCGGTGATACTCTGCCGAAAACTGAGTATTCTGTGTATCGGTTAAAAAAATCCCTGACGCCGGGAAAATACTA
Source organism: Emticicia sp. CRIBPO (assembly GCF_009905725.1). Classification (GTDB taxonomy): domain Bacteria; phylum Bacteroidota; class Bacteroidia; order Cytophagales; family Spirosomataceae; genus Leadbetterella. The sequence goes on from NZ_JAAAKV010000001.1 coordinate 481,789, forward strand.
TAATTTTAATGAACCGAGCGAATATGAGTCTACGCCTATTTTCACGTTTTCTATTAACCTGGCTACTTTCAAGAACAAGACAGGCGACTCAACCAGGAATTATAGTGTAAAAATGCCGATAGCGATAGCTAATGAGCTATTGACCCTGGCCAATACCGACGCAGGAAAAGACAACGCTAAGTTCAATGAAGCTTTTAAAGGTTTCGCCATCGTACCGTCTGTCAATGCCAAAGCGGTTTATGGGTTCAATGTAGGTCCCGGAATGTCGACGATCGGCCTCTACTATCATGCAACGGGTGAAACAACCAGCACCGCTTATTTCTTTGATTTCAGCGGGACGAGGTATTCAGGCATTGATTTCAACCGTGCAGGTACTAAAGTAGCAGACCTTAAAAAAGGAAGTGATGAAATTTCTTCAGATAAAACAGGCGGGCTGACCTATATTCAGAGCAGTTCGGGAATCGGTACAAAAATCAAACTGGACGGATTGAAAAACATGACAGGGAACTATACCGTCAATAAAGCTACGCTGGAATTCAAACTTGATTCGAGCCAGGTTAAAAAGCTTTACCCCTTCAATTACTATTATGTCCTTTCAGAAGTAGATGGCCGCAACCAACAAAAAAGGGTTTCGAATCTGCCAACCTATCTGACTACTACAGGCTCAGGTTTTGCAGGAAATCCGGCCCTGATGGATTCAACTTATACGGTTACATTTGATATCACTTATTTTGTACACGGTTTGTCGCAGAATAAAGCCAAAGATAATTCACTCCTGATTCTTCCGGCGGGTCTGACGGCCAACCAGACGGCTCTCATATCCAACGATAACCTGAGGAGATCAGTCCTGAGAAAACCGAAATTAAAACTCTATTATTCCAAGTAATTATTAAATAATTTTAAGAAAGCCCTTATTTGCCGACGCAGATAAGGGCTTTTTTAGTTTTAATATAATTATTTCCGAATCTTAACATTTTTAAGAGATGTATTTAGATTATTTTAATAATTTTGGTTTAAAAATCTGGATATACTTGTACTATTTTAATTAAATCTCAAAACTATGTGCGGAATTGTTGCTTATGTAGGGAACAGAGAGGCCGCTCCTCTCATTCTGAAAGGACTTAAAAGATTGGAATACCGTGGGTACGATAGTGCCGGAATCGCCCTGCTGAACGGTGACGGATTAAAAATATATAAAAAGAAAGGCAAAGTAGCTGACCTTGAGGCTTTAATAGCCGACAAAGTCCTTCACGCCACCATCGGAATCGGGCACACCAGGTGGGCTACCCACGGAGAACCCAACGATGTGAACGCTCACCCGCATTACTCTTTCGGCAAAAGGCTGGCTATCATTCACAACGGAATCATTGAGAATTACTCGACCATCAAACAAAGCCTGATCAAAAAAGGCTATGAATTCCAAAGCCAGACCGACACAGAAGTCCTGGTAAATTTTATTGAAGACATTCAGAAAAACAAAAACTGCAGTACTGAAGAAGCGGTAAGACTGGCCCTCCAGGAAGTGGTTGGGGCCTACGCCATCGTGGTGATGGACGCTGAAACTCCCGGACAACTGGTAGCCGCCAGAAAAGGCAGTCCGCTGGTGATAGGTGTAGGCGAAAATGAGTTCTTTTTTGCCTCTGATGCCACACCGATCATCGAATATACCAAAGACGTGGTTTATCTGAACGATTATGAAATTGCTGTGGTAAACGACGAAGGATTAAATATCAAGAACCTGGAAAACCAGGAAAAAGATCCGTTTATCCAGACGGTTGAACTGGAACTTGAGGCCATTGAGAAAGGCGGATATGACCACTTCATGCTGAAAGAGATTTTCGAACAACCGAGGTCTATTGCCGACTGTATGAGAGGGAGGCTGAATGCCGACGAAGCCCTGATCCTTCTGGGCGGACTGAGAAATCATATCGATAAGCTGGCCAAGGCCAAGCGTATTGTTTTTGTAGCCTGCGGCACTTCTTGGCATGCAGGTCTGGTGGGTGAGTATCTTTTCGAAGAACTGGCCAGGATCAACGTCGAAGTGGAATATGCTTCAGAGTTCAGGTACCGAAATCCCATCATCAAAGAAGGTGATTTTATTATTGCCATCTCACAATCCGGTGAAACAGCCGATACCCTGGCCGCTCTTGAGCTGGCGAAGTCAAAAGGAGCTGTTATTCTTGGGGTTTGTAATGTGGTAGGTTCTTCTATTTCGAGGATCACCGATGCGGGGGTATATACCCATGCAGGACCGGAGATCGGGGTAGCCAGTACCAAAGCCTTTACGGCACAGGTGACGGTGCTTACGCTCATGGCCATTGCCACTGCCAAAGCCAAAGGAACCATCAACGAAGACACGTTCAGAAGGTTGTTGTTTGAAATGGCGGCTATCCCTCAGAAAGTAGAACAGATCCTTCAGAAAGCAGAAGAGATCAAGGACATTTCCAAGCTGTTTACTTTTGCGTCCAACTTTATATTCCTGGGCAGGGGGCTTAATTTCCCCGTGGCACTGGAAGGGGCTCTGAAGCTGAAGGAGATCTCTTATATCCATGCAGAAGGCTATCCGGCCGCAGAAATGAAGCACGGCCCGATTGCCCTGATCGACGAGGACATGCCGGTGGTGTTCATTGCCACCAAAGACAGTTCTTATGAAAAAGTGGTATCGAATATCCAGGAAGTAAAAGCCCGGAAAGGCCGCGTTATTGCGATCGTGTCGGAGGGTGATGTGGATGTCAAAAAGATGGTTGACTTTGCGATCGAAATCCCGAATACCCACGAAATCCTGATGCCCTTGCTGACAGTTGTGCCTTTACAACTCTTGTCTTATTACATCGCCGTCATGCGTGGCAGGAATGTGGATCAGCCAAGAAATTTAGCAAAATCGGTAACCGTAGAATAATAGCATTTGCATTGTATACATTTGTTTACAGCCTTGCTTGAAGCAGGGCTGTATTTTTTAATATGAAACTACATTTTTCTTATCAGACCAAACTCTTCACTTCTTTAGGGCTGGTTTATTTTATCTGGGGGTCCACTTATCTTGGTGTCAAATACGGGATTGAGGTTTTACCGCCCCTGTTACTCACTTCCATGCGTTTCCTCATCGGGGGGACTATTTTCTTCGGGTTTACACTCTTAATCGGACAGCCGCTCCCGACGAAAAAGCAGTTCTGGGGGGCTTCGCTGATCGGTTTTCTGCTGAGTGGTATCGGCACGGGCAGTGTGGCCTATTCCATTAAATATATTCCTTCCGGCATTGTGGCCCTGCTGGTGGCTCTGATGCCCTTCTGGACCTTTGTGCTTGACTTTATCTTTTTCAGCCGCAAAGCCCCTTCCCTGCTCTCGGGAATCGGCCTGGTACTGGGTATCGTGGGCATTCTTTTCCTGATGAATCCTTTCGAATCTGTCGGAAATGCCGCTATTCCGGTGTTCCCGACTTTAATCGTGTTTGTGGGGAGTATTTCCTGGGCTTTGGGTACTGTCATTTCTTCGAAGACGGAACAACCTGCCCCGCTTCAGTCTACAGCCCTGCAGATGATCTCAGGAGGTGCAGTGGCTTTAATCATCAGCCTGCTGGCAGAAGAAAACCAGGTAGAGGCCATTAAAAGCATGAACAACACCACTTACCTGGCTCTCGGGTATCTGATCATTTTCGGATCGTTTATCGGGTATTCTGCCTATGTCTGGCTGATCAACAATGCTCCTCCCCTGCTGACTTCGACTTACGCCTACATCAATCCTGTAGTGGCAATGTTTCTGGGTTGGTTTTTTGTAGGTGAATCTTTCGGCAAACAATCACTGATGGCGTCTGCGATGATTTTACTGGCCGTGATGTTTATGACCATCGGAAGAAAAAAGACAGGCTATGAAAAAAATTAAAGCTGTCTTTCGAAATTCATAAAGAGGAAATCAAAGGGGTCAAGATAAACCTCATTCTTTTTGAGGGTATAATGCAAATGCGGACCGGTTACCTGGCCTGTCGCTCCTAAAGTGCCTATTTTCTGGCTCCTGGTAATTACCTGTCCTTTCTTTACTCCAATGGAGTTCAGGTGACCGTAAATTGACTCAAAACCGTATTTATGTTTGATTTTTACGAAGTTACCAAGGTCAGCCCTGAAGCCGCAGTCAATCACCACGCCCTCTCCGGTACTGATAATGGGTTCACCGGTTTTGCCCTGCAGGTCTATGCCCCTGTGAAATTTCATCATTTTATGCACAGGGTGATTTCTGACGCCGTAAAACGAATTAACGGAGATTTCCTTTACCAAAGGATTGCCGGCAGGAATAAAACCGATAAACTGGTTCTTAAACGGATCATTATGAATAAATGAAACAATCTCATCCAGGTCGGTTAAAGGGGTAAGTTCTGTCAGCCAATAATCTTCTTCACTCGCTACAGTGATTTTCTCCAGTCCTTTGACAGGAATAAAGGCGGTTTGTGCGTGGAGTCTGAACACCAAAAACAATAAAACAAATATTCTCATTACTTAAATTGTGTTTTTCTTTTTGCAAAAATACCTGTTTTAAATTGAAATCTGCTACTTTTCGAAAAAAACAGGAACATTACGACAAAAACGAAAGCCTTAAAACGATAGTATGGTCATTATAGAAAACATCAGCGAAACAACAGAATTCCTTAAAAATCAGATAAAAAACGGCAAATCCATCGGGTTTGTCCCTACCATGGGGGCTTTGCATCAGGGCCATATTGCCCTGGTCGAAAAGGCGAAACTGGAAAACGATATCGTGGTCTGCAGCATTTTTGTGAATCCCACGCAGTTCAATAATCCTGAGGACCTGAAAAAATATCCGAGAACACTGGAAGAAGACTGCAAAATGCTGCAGGCAGCAGGCTGTGACCTGGTCTTTGCTCCGTCGGCAGAGGAAATGTATGAAGAAACTCCGGTGTTGAGAATGGACTTCGGATACCTCGAACAAATCCTGGAAGGGAAATTCAGGCCGGGGCATTTTAACGGCGTGGGGATCGTGGTGAGCAAACTTTTCAATATCGTCAAACCCACCAAAGCTTATTTCGGGCAGAAAGACCTTCAGCAGGTCGCAGTGGTAAAAAGACTGGTAAAGGACCTGAGTTTTGACCTGGAGCTGATCGTGTGTGATACGATACGCGAAAACGACGGGCTGGCGATGTCGTCGAGGAACCGAAGGCTGGGTTCTAGTGCCAGGGAAGTGGCCCCCAAGATTTTCGAATCGCTGCTGATCGGTCAGAAATACCTGTTTGAGGGCCTGAATGTAGAGGAAACCAAACAAAAGGTGGTGGAATGGTACGAAAACAGCCCGGAGTTTACATTGGAGTATTATGAGATCGTTGAAGCTGATACCCTGAATCCTATCGAAAAAAAGCCGGAGGGACAAAAGACCGCTATTGTGATCGCCGCATTCCTGGACGGGGTCAGGCTGATTGATAATATCGTGTTTTAAGAAATTGGACAGTTGAAGGAAGATATAAGTAAAAATAATATTTTTACAAACATTAAATTGAACTATTCCGTGATACTGAAACTATTTTGAATCATAATGATGTTTCTCTTTCATAATTGATTTAACAAAGATGAACTGGAATAAACTGGAAACCATAGAACAACTGGAAACTATAAAATCAGAATCGGCTGATGTGCCGGTCGTTATATTCAAACACAGCACGCGTTGTTCCATCAGTGCCATGGCCCTGAGCAGGTTTGAAAGGGCCTGGAAAGACGAATCAGCCAAAAGTGTAAAACCTTACTATCTTGACCTGATCGCCAACCGTCAGATATCCAACCAGGTAGCTGAAACTTTTGAGGTAGAACATCAGTCACCACAGGTGATCCTGATCAAAAACGGAGAAAGTGTTTACGACGAATCACATTACTCTATTTCTTTTGACGAAGTGGTAGAAAAAGCTTAAGCAGGTATTCAGATCGCAATTACAAGAACATAGTCATTCACTTCCTCAATAATTAACTGGTGCTCGGCCTCATGGTCGGGCATTTTTATGTAGCCGAAAAGCCGGTCTTCTTTTCTGTAAATAGCCAGGTTGGCCCTGAAATCCACTTTACGCTTGCCATATAATTTATACAAGGCTTCTTTAGCCGACCAGTAAACGGACATGGTGTTGAGATTATCTCCTACGGCTTTGACCTCTACGGGCGTAAACATCCTTTCCAGGATATTCCACATTTTGAGGCTGGGTTTTTCAATGTCTATGCCGATGTCGTATTTGGGATGAAATACCACCGCTATGTAGTCTGCAGAATTGGTCACCGACATCTGCCAGCCGGATCCTATAAGGTAAGGTTTGCCGTCCTGGTCTTTTCCCGTCCCTCTGAAATCAAGTTTCAATAAACCGGCCAGGGCCACCACGGCCACTTTGCTTCCCAAAAACTCCCTTTGTTTCTGAGGGTGCGATATTTTTGATAAATCTGCGTTTAAAAGGATATCTGAAGGTAGAAGGGTGAGAAGTTCTTCGCTCGTTTCTGCCAATTCCCAAACTAATAATTTAATCCCGTTGTTGTACTCTTTGCTGATAAGGACAGGCATGCCATTGATTTTTGGCTGTAAGTTGCATATAAAAACCTCTTTTTGAAAATATTTTTTGAAAAACATGACATTTCGTATCGAAAAAATAGACAGTTTCACCGGCCACAGGGATTGTGTGTATACCTTGTCGAAAGCACAAAAAGAGAACGTTTTTTATTCTGCAGCGGGAGACGGCATGGTGGTGGAATGGAATGCTGATACGCCCGACCTGGGCAGGCCGATTGTCCAGGCCAGAAACTCTATCTACACGCTGTTGTTTGACGACGAAAAGAATGAACTATGGGTAGCCAACAATTTTGAAGGCATTCACCTGATCGACCCTGCCGATAAGAAAGAACTGAAATCACTAAAAATAGGAAAGACGACCTTCTTCGACCTTAAAAGTCACGGGGGGGCTTTGTTTCTCGGTGACAAAGAAGGCGTGATCCATGTGATCGACAAGGAAACGCTGAGTTTTAAAAAGCACCTGAAGGCTTCGGACCGGAGTGTGAGGACCCTGGCGGTCAATCGTTCGAGGAATGAGCTGGCGGCAGGCTACAGCGATCACAAAATCAGGATTTTTGACCTTGACACTTATGAGCTCAAATATACGCTTTCGGGACACAACAATTCGGTCTTTACACTGGCATACAGCCAGGATGAGAAAATCCTGATTTCAGGCTCGAGGGATGCCCACCTGAAGTCGTGGTATGCCGAAACTGACTATGACGAAGTCAATGACGTGGCGGCTCACCTGTTCACTATCAATGACATGGTGATGCTGGGCGACACCGATCTTTTTGCGACCTGCAGTATGGACAAATCCATCAAAATCTGGGACACCTACAGTTTACGGCTGCTGAAAGTCATAGACCGGGCGAGGCATCCGGGCCACGGAACTTCCATAAATAAATTGCTGTGGCTTAAAGATTCAAAAAAACTATTGGCTGCAAGCGATGACAGGACAATTTCAATGTGGAATATTTTTTAATATGAGTACATTTTTTCGTTATTTTGCAGAAATAAAGCAATTACACTTTGGATTATTTCAAAATGGTGCCTTAAATTAAAAAACAATAACATTTAAAATAAATCTCGCCAAAATGAAAATCACAGCATTGGAAATCAAACAACACGAATTTGAAAAATCGTTCAGAGGATATAATATTGAGGAAGTGGACATTTTTCTTTCGAACCTGGCACAGGAATGGGAAAGATTGACTAATGACAGCAAGATGCTTAAAATGCAGCTTGATATTGCCGAGAAAGAAGCTTCCAAACTCAGGGAAGTTGAAATGACTTTGATCAAAACACTCAGAACAGCAGAAGATACCAGCTCCAGGATCACGGAGAATGCCAAGGTTGAAGCTGACAGGAAAATTGAAAGTGCACAGGACGAAGCCAATAAAATACTGGAAGATGCCCGTCATCAATCCAAAGTAATGATTGAAGATGCCGAACAAAAGGCGGTGTCTATCAGCATGACGGCCAAAAACGAATTCAGGGATCTTGAGAATCAGTTTGCGGAACTTGAAACTTTTAAGAAATCAATCCTGAATCAACTGAAAGAAATAGCCAACGGTACCATTCAAAGAGTCAGTACCTTTGAAAAAAATGATTTCGGGAACATTCCGGAGATCCCTAAAGTGGTGGTTCCGGAAACGGCCGTTCAGAAAGAAACTTTTGCCCCGGTAGTGGAAGAAATCGAAGAAGAGATTGTGCCGGTACAGGAAATCGAAGAGGAAGAAGAAGTTATTTCTGTGGGTAGTTTTTCTTCGTCAGCCAATGAAATCATCAGTGAGCCTGAGCCTGTCGCTGTGCAGGACCTGGAGATCATCGAAGGTATCGGACCGAAAATCAAGGATCTGCTGAGTGCTTCAGGTATAAAAACCTTCAGAGACCTGGCTTATACCCCGGTTTACCGTATTAAAGATATTCTTGAGGCTGCCGGGCCGCATTTTGCGATGCATGACCCTACTTCGTGGGTTGAACAGGCGATGCTGGCTGAAACCGGTAAGTGGGAACAACTGGAGGCATTGAAAACCGAGCTTATTGCCGGCAGAAAAGTAGTGGAAGAGCAGGCCAAGGCGGTAGAGAAGCCAGCTCCGGCAGAAGAAAAAACAGCTGAATCTTCTACAGAAGAGATGCTTGATAAGGTCAATAAAGTAAAAGCAGCGATCAGAAAGGCCATGACAGAGAAAAATGAAAAGGCAGAACCTGAGGTGGTTGTTCCGAAAAGCATCAATGATGTGATTGCAGAAAAAAAACAGGGCGGTTCTTTCTTTGATAATTTCAATTAACACATGGGCCTGATTTCTCTGGAAGGAATGGAGTTTTTTGCCTATCACGGGCATTTTGACGAAGAACAGCGTATTGGAAATAAGTACTCCATTGATGTCAGTATAGATGCCGACCTCAGTGGAGCTGCTGAATCCGACCGGCTTCAGGACACCATTAATTACGGGGATATTTATAAAATGGTGAGCCTGGTCATGCAAAAGAAGCACAGGCTGCTTGAACATGTGGGTCATGACATTATTTCAAATATCCAGGCTTCTTTTCCTTCAGTGAAAAAAGTTTCGGTTTCTGTTTCCAAGTTCAATCCTCCTATCGGCGGGGTTTGTGAAAGGGCCAGAATTGTCATTTCTTCTGATCAGTAATTTCCGTTCTTCCACGCATATAATTTATTTTTTAAAGATTTTCGTTTGAAAAAGTCCAATAGTATTTTCACCCTGCAGTTCTGGCTGCTATGTCTGAGCTCCTTCCTGTTTTTCTCCAGTTTTAACATGCTTATTCCGGAGTTGCCGGATTATCTGACAAGTCTGGGCGGGGCAGAATATAAGGGTCTGATCATCAGCTTATTTACACTCACAGCAGGTTTATCCAGGCCTTTCAGCGGAAAACTGACGGACAGGATCGGCAGGGTGCCGGTGATGGCTTTCGGATCGCTGGTGTGTTTTGTCTGCGGCTTTTTATATCCTCTTGTGACGACGGTTTTACCTTTTTTACTTCTGCGGTTTGTTCACGGATTTTCGACAGGTTTTAAACCTACGGGCACGGCCGCCTATATAGCCGATATTGTCCCTGTTACAAGGCGTGGTGAGTCTATGGGCATTCACGGGCTGATCGGCAGCCTGGGCATGGCTTTCGGGCCTGCCATAGGATCCTGGATCGCTCTTGAGTTTTCAATGAATGTGCTTTTTTATTGTTCATCGGCTTTTTCGTTGTTATCGATCCTGATCCTGGTCAACATGAAAGAGACACTTCCGAAAGAGCATAAGGAGAAATTCACCTTATCATCTATCAAAATCGGAAGACATGATATTTTTGACTGGGCGGTTTTCCCTGTTGTGATCGTGGTCTTCTTTACTTCGTTTACTTTCGGAACTGTAGCCACACTGACACCCGACCTGAGTAAGTCCATCGGTCTGGAAAATAAAGGTTTCTTCTTCCTGATTTATACACTGGCCTCCCTGCTGATCAGGTTTGTGGCGGGTAAATGGTCTGACCAGAACGGCCGTGTTCCGGTCTTGATTATCGGTTGTATCTTCCTGGTAATTGCCATGATCTTTACGGCTTACTCTACCAATGTGTTCATTTTCACCTGTGCGGCTGCTTTATACGGCATCTCTATGGGGATCATTTCGCCAATTACCCAGGCCTGGACCGTAGACTTATGCGAAGATGCCAACCGGGGGCGGGCCATTGCGACCATGTACATTGCCCTGGAGGCGGGAATCGGCATCGGTGCTTTTTTCCCGACGCTGATTTACCACAACGAACTGAAAAACCTTCCTAACGCTATCCTTGTTTCTGTAATCTTTGCTTTGGTGGCTTTGGTTTACCTGTTGTTTTACCGCAGAAAAGAAGCTCTCAAAGTAGGAGTCTGATGGTTTCAAAATAATCCGGCAAACATCAGCATCAGGTTTTGTACCCAGAACAGGACCTTTGCGGCATATTTGGCAGCGGGCAAGGTGCCGGGTTTTACGGCATAGCTGTTGTTGATCCAATTCAGGTCCATCATGTTTTTTTGTTCCGGGTCAATGCTTACACTGCTGACCGGCTGATCAAAAATAAAGGTTTTGATATGGTCTTTCCCGTTCCAGTTGACCATTTCAACGTCACCGTTTTCAAATGTTACCAAAATCTCCGTGGGCATAAACATCTCTCCGGCCCTTTCTATCGTCACCTGTTTTTCTTTCGTAACAGACTTTACTTTGTAGTCGCACGATGGGGCACGATACAAAACCTGGTCAAAAAACCAGTTCATATCTCTGCCGTATTTATTGCCTAACCGCCTGGGTACGACCTCGTTGACCACAGCAATGAAGTCACGTGCACACGGATGCCTGAATTTCCATCTCTGATAATAGGTCTTCAGCACTTCATCCATGACGCTCCGACCGATCAGCCGGTCAAGGGTATGCATCCAGGTAGCGGTTTTCTGGTAAGTCATCACGCCGTAAGTGCCTCCTGGATATTCCCAGGAGTTTCTGAAAATTTCCGTGATATTGGGATTTTTAAGGGACACGTAGCTGTTTCTGGAGGTTTCGGCGTCATTGACCTTAAAACCCAGTAAGTTAATCTGAGAGCCTCCGGGGTAGCTTTCGTCCATGATTCTTCCTTCCATGTATTGGTTAAAACCTTCGTCGAGCCATGATTCCTCAAACTCATTGCTGGCCAGGATCCCCTGAAAATATTGATGCCCGAATTCATGGACAGTGACCAGTTCCGCAAATTTCGCCCATTTGCCGATGCCCCAGAAGGAGCCGCAGGTGATAAACATGGGATATTCCATACCGCCTGAACCCGAACCGTTTAAAGGAGGGTCAACCATGGTCAATACAGGATGCGGGTATTTCCCCATGACTTTTTCATAGTAATCAAGGGCCAGTTTCACCGATTCAAAATACCTTCCGGCCTGAGAAGCATGTTCCGGCTGCATAACGGCCCTGAGTTTTACGCCTTTCCAGTTGTCTTCAAAGACCTTGAAATGAGGAGAAGCCGTCCAGGCGAAATCATGCACATCGTCTGCTTTAAAATGTAAGGTCTTCGTCTTGTTCTTTTCTTTACTTTCAGATTTCAGCAGACCCGTAGCAGCCACGGTAAACCGGGCAGGGACATTGATTTTCACATTATAATTCCCGAAATCTGCATAAAACTCAGAATGGGCATGAAACTGGTGGCAGTTCCACTGCCCGGTTTTGGCGTATCTGACTCCGGCCGCTTCATAGACGCCGATCTTCGGAAACCATTGCCCGGCCAGGAAATAATCTCCCTCTGCCCGTCCGGTACGGGCAAAAACCTTTGGTAACCTGGCTTTGAATGAAATGTCCAGCACAATGGTCTGACGGGCTTTAAGCGGGTTACTCAGTCTGACACTCATGACGGTTTTATCGTTCAGGTTGAGGTCATCAGGCTGCTCAAACTGCATGGATGGCAGCAGGTTTTCGCCATTCCTGACCCTGATTCCGGTGATGTCTATATTTCCGTAAGCTCCTTTTTCCATTTTATCCCCCCTGAGCCTTCCTCCTGATTCTTTGATAAAAGTGGACTTCTCATCTCTGAAGGCATTGAGATACATATGAAACCGCAGTTCAGTAATGACATCATCAGAAGGATTTGTCCAGGTAAGGGTCTGTTTCCCGGTCAGGGTTTTCTTTTCAGGGTCCAGACTGACCTCAATATCGTAGCTGGCGGTCCTGGTGCTTAACTGACAAAATCCTGCCCACGGCAGCAGCAATAGAAAAAGGATATTCCGGAGACACTTCATTTTTGTTCGGTTTGTGGTGCTAAAAATAGTGAAAAATATTGAGCCGGTTGCATAAAAAAAGGGAGCCGGAGCTCCCCTTTCTCAATTGTAGATTGTACTCCATAATACACCCTAAATTGAATTGCCATATCCGACAATCAGCACCGATGCGACAATAAGGCCGATGCCTATGCTGATGGTTGTGATTGTCTTTTTGCTTACTCCGGCCCATTCTTTCAAGAATATGCCCCATAAGTTTGATATCAGGATAATAAACGCCATGTGAAGAATCCACGAGCTGGCTCCGTTGCCAAGCTTGCTTTCTCCCATTCCGTAAAAGAAAAACTGCAAAAACCACGTGGTTCCGGCCAGGGCCGAAAATATGTAGTTTTTCAGTAGCGGTGTCGACGGGTTTTTATAATCTCCAAACGTTTTATTTCTGAAATTAAGGATCATGCACCAGATAAAATTGGTGGTCAGTCCGCCCCAGAGTAAAATAATGTAAATCACATTATTCTGGAACAAAGGATTAAAACCCCTTACCACCGCCTCTTCTGCCATGGGTTTTCCGGCTTCAATGCCAAAGTTAAAAAAAGCACTGAGAATTCCTGATATAGTAGCGATAATTAATCCTTTGGAAATGTTAAATTCTGAAACACTTTTCTGTTTGGCCTCTTCATCCAGGTCGTTTTCTTTCATCATCCCGGCTTTACCACAGATGGCAATACCGATCAGGCAAACCACTACCCCTGCCAACACCCATTGACCGCCTGTATCGGCCAGCATATCTGTAAAAGACGTTTTGCCCGCGGTAGGCACAAAGTTATAATAAATAGAAGGGACAAGGGAACCGAATGCAGAACAAAAACCCAGGATGACGGAGTTGCCTAAAGACATCCCCAGGAAACGCACGCCCAAACCATAGGTAAGACCACCGATGCCCCACAGCACCCCCATGATATAGGTTACTTTAAGAATAGAGATGTCGGTAGACTGAATGATGTCCGCGAATCCGGGAACGGTCAGGTAAGCAGCCACCGGGGGCACAATCAGCCATGAAAAAATCCCCCCGACGATCCAGTAGCTTTCCCATGCCCAGCCTCTGACTTTCTTGTAAGGCATATAAAAACTACCGGAGGCAAATCCCCCGATAAAGTGAAAAATAACTCCTAATAATGCTTGCATAAGGTTAAATGGTTGGTATAAAAATATTAATTAATGATTGAACAATTCCATGCTTTTTGTAAATATAGTCCGCGGTCAACAAACAACTCTCCTACACTCTCCGCTTTTTGGAAAATTAATTTGAGCAGACATAAAATACATGGTTTTGCCCCATCCTAAGCCACGGTTTTAACCGGGACTTAGGATGGGTATTCTGAAGAAATAACTTACTTACCTTGTTTGTACCTGATCAGCGATTTGATCATCACCTTGGTGAAGTTCCTGAGGGTATCTTTGTTGGTGTGCATCCGGAGGGCTCCGTAAACCTGGACCCTGGCGGCTTCCGGACTTTTATAATCATGGTAGATCTCGTGGGCTTTCTGACTGAAATACTCCGCGAACTGCATCCTGGCTGTTTTCCGGATTTCCTTCCTATGCTCTTCAGGCAGATATTGCTGGGCCGTGTCGATCACCTGCATAATGTCACGGATGTTCTGACCGGACAGCAGCGACCTGCTGGTGATGTTCTGGGTATGGCAACGGTAGTGGGCCAGGTGTTTGGGTGAATGGGCAAACGGATAATGGGCGGCGATCCTGATCCACATTTCCCAGTCTTCGCCATAGTGCACCCCAAAAAAACTACCCAGGTGCTCATAAACGCTTCTTTTAACGACAATGGCCGGAGGCTGGATCCTCTGTCCCCCGGCGATGGTCAGCAACCAGTCCTTCAGGATGCCGGGGGTATCGGTAATTGGCTTTTCAGCCCACATTCTCCGGCTTTCTTCATTCATATAATAATAATCCGTAAAAGCAGCCCCGGCATCCGGGTGCTGTTCAAACAAGACGGATATTTCATCATAAAAACCCGGCAGAATTTTATCATCCCCATGCAGGATGTGTAAACGGTGTCCTTTTGCCCTGTTGATGCAGGTTTCGAAATTCCTGAGGCTTCCCACGTTCCTGTTCTGGCGAAAATACCCCACCCTTCCTTTTCCCACCCGGCTGACAATGGCGGCGACATCCGCATCCGTGCTACCGTCGTCAATGACCTCGATCTGCATGGCTTCGGGGCCCTGATCCTGCTCCAGAACGCTCAGGATGGTTTCTTCGAGGTAAGGAGAACAGTTGTAAGCCGGAATCATCACCGACCACAGCGGCCTTTCTGTATCCGGGTCAAGCGGGGCAATCTGCGGCGGTGACTGGGGAGTCCGCTCAGGCAGCATATTATCTGCTTCACTATAATATTTTTTCCAGTTGTCTTTTCCTGTTTCAAGGGCCTTCAGCTGCTCAGCGTTCAGGTTATGTTTCTTCTGGCTTTCAAGAACCTGCAGGGCAGTTTCGAGCATTAATGTTTTCTGATGGGAAACATTGCTTTCGTGAATCCTGTAGGCTGCTATTTTCTCCGGATAACAAAACCCGGGCAGATGCCTGGTGATGTTCAGATGCAGATCATAGTCTTCACACGGCCTGAGCTGCGTGTTGAAATGAAAACTGAAGAACACGTCTTTCCGGTACATGACATTGGACTGTATGCCGATAAAATTGCCCTGTAAGAGAGATAAATACAAATCACCGGGCATCTCCAAGGGCTTTACAAACTCCAGAAGTTTATTATTCGCATCTACCCTGTCAAAGCTGCCGGCTACAAAAACCGATTCCGGGGCATAATTAAAGTAATAAAGGTGAAGTTCAACGGCGTTGGCATAAAGATAGTCGTCGGCGTCGAGAAAGATAACGAAATCCCCCTGGGCATGGGCCGCTCCGATGTTTCTTGCCGCCGAAACCCCCACCCGGTGGGCATACACATAAGTCAGGCCTTTTTCATTCTTGCAGACTTCTGCAGTTTCGTCAGTGGAGCCGTCATCTACCACAATGATTTCGAGATGAGGATAACTCTGGGCTCTTACGCTCTGAATAGCTTCCCTGAGAAATTTACCCTGGTTATAGCAGGGAATCACCACGGATACCAGGGCTCCGGGATTCACTTTTGCCTTGTCTTGCAAAGACGGATCAAGCCGCAGCGGTGACGGCTGGGCGATATTTTTATGCTTCTGATAGTATCTCCATCCTGAAAAACAACCCTTGATTTCAGACCATAGTGTCTGATTGGCGGGATCATTAGGATGGCGGATCAGTTTAAAGAATTTTTTCAGATAATATTCAGGCAAGGCCTTGTAAAGTCTCTTCAGGTTGCCCTCGTGACCGTATTTCTCATGCTGGATCAGAAGGGAGCAAACATTGCCCCGCATGTAGGAGAATATCTGGTGATGCAAATCCTTGTGGGTTTCGCGGTGCTGGTGATGTACGAATACCTGCGGATCGTAGCGGCAGTTCCATCCCTCTGCCAGTACGCGGTACCAGAATTCAGAATCTCCGCTGCATCCTGCTGCCCCGACGTCCAGTCGCTCGTCAAACCATCCGGCAAGATCAAAAACCTCGCGGCGGAACGCCATATTGGCTCCCGCCCCCACATCCCAGACCGGGGCCCCGAAGGCCTGGTGCGATAAGAAGTAGCGGTGATCAAAGGTCAGAGGCACATATCCCCTGTTAAATCCCCAGTATTTTTCAAAAATATATTGTGATTCCGTCCGGACGGCTACCGGCAGAATCAATCCGGTGACGGCCATCGTCATGGGGTCATCAAAAGCCGTTTTAACGGTACTTACCCAATCTTCATGGATCACGACGTCATCGTCAGTGTAAGCAATCAAAGCATGTGAAGCATTCCTGGCCCCGGTGTTCCGGGCTATGTCAAGTCCTTTCCGGGGTTCCCTGATGTATTTTACCTCTGGATAACCGGCAATAACCTGTTGTGTCCGGTCGTCGTCCGGAGCATTATCCACCACAATAAGCTCAAAATCCTTATCGGAAGACTTCTGAAGTGAGTCAAGACAAATCCTGATGGCTTCGGGCCTGTTCCTGGTGCAGATCACCACCGACAAAGGTATCTTTTCAACAGCAGATGTCTTTTTACCTTCTCTGAACAACCTTTCAAAAACAGGCCGGGCTTCTCTTAAATCTATATTTTCAAGGTCTGCGAGTTCTTCCGAATCCAGCACTCCGTTTACCCGGTTGTGATGCGTAACGGCCTTCTTTATAGCTCCCCAGAAAAGAGACTTTGCCGCTTTCCCTTCAGGTTCTTCCCTGAGCCAGAGGTGCCCCAGAGGTACTTTCTTCCACCAGAAAACCAGCAAAGCATTTTGCAGGAAAGTTCCGGTGGGATAATCTTCTTCCAGGCGGATATTCAGGATTTTATAAGGTTGAAATTCTTTCATGCGATTGATGCCTGTTTTAATAATAAAGGGAAGCCGGGATTAACCAGGCCCTTTGCCCTTGAAAATGATTCCGTATGCCCCGCCACATCAAATGAAAGACAAACAGGAAACTCGAATAGCTGATCAGGTCCGTCTGAAAATATCAGCGTGACATAATACGAAGACGGGTTAAGAAAGCCGGCAGGCAGAACACTCCGGGCTTCTATCAATCCTGTATCAAATCCAGCGGTTTCAGAATCCAGGTTGAGGATACAATCCCCCATAAAATTGTAGACGAGTATGGTTAAAGAAAGCCGGGTGGCCGGTTTCGTCAGCCAGAATGAAGCCTTGATGACAAATGATGAATCCTTGCCTGACGGTTCCGCCGGAGGAATGATCTGGGCCTTTTTTATCCTGATACGGTCGTTTCCTGGAGCCTGCTCCGGAGAATCATATTCCTGCAGAAAATAATCGATCTGTTCTTTCTTCAGATATTTCTGAATCACGGCGTCAGGCGGGCCGTCGGCTATGATGCTGCCCTCGCTGAGGTACATGACCCGGTTGCAAAGACGCCTGACGGTATTCATATCGTGACTGACAAAAATGATGGTTTTGTCTCCTTTTGAAGCTATTTCCTGGATTTTAGCCAGGCATTTTTCCTGGAACCCGGCGTCGCCGACCGCCAGCACTTCGTCAATGATCAGGATATCAGGATCAATATGAGCTGCCACGGCAAAAGCAAGCCTGACATACATACCGCTGGAATAACGCTTTACGGGTGTATCAATGAACTTCTCCACTCCCGAAAAAGCAACGATATCCTTATAACAATCGTTGATCTGGCTGGTGGTCATGCCCAGAATTTCCCCGTTAAGATAAATATTCTCCCTGCCTGTGAGTTCTTCATGAAAACCTGTCCCGACTTCCAGCAGACTGACTACCTTTCCCCTGCCTTTGATGACGCCTTCTGTAGGTGGATAAATCCTGGAAATCAGTTTCAGCAGGGTCGATTTCCCCGAACCGTTTTTCCCAATAAAACCCACCACTTCACCTTCCCTGATATCAAAAGTGATGTCTTTTAAAGCCCAGAAAGCATCATTATCCTGGTGTTCACCGCCTTTTTTACCTGAACTGAAAAAGGCATGCCACCAGTCTTGCAGGTCTTTTTTAAATGACCCGGCCCCTGTGATGCCCAGCCGGTAAGACTTGGCAATGCCCTCGGCCCTGATAACCAATTTCCCGGCTTTCATAAATAATCCATCACTTTAAGTTCACGCTTCTTAAACAATACCACACCTGAAGTAAAAATGACTGCAATGACCAGAACAGCAATACCCAAAGCCGGATAATTCAGCTCTGTCTGCTCTGAAAACCCTGACTTAAAGGTTTCGACCAGGGGAGTCAGCGGATTCAGCCAGAACAATACCTTATATTTTTCGCTAACGATAGAACTCGGATAAACGATAGGCGTGGCAAACATATAAAGCCTTAAAAAATACTGCATGAAATTTTCCAGGTCTTTGTACTTGACTGAAAAAGTGCTCACCAGCAGCCCCAGACCCATCGCAAAACAGGCCGTCAGTAAAAATAATACAGGAAACAGGAATATCCTCCAGGTCAGTTCCACCTGGTCGCCTGTCCACAAATAGTAAAAACTGATGGCAAACAAAAGAACAAACTGGATCAGGAGCCTGAAAGCATGGGTCATGACCACACTGACCGGAATAATGAGCCGGGGAAAGTATATCTTTTTGAAAATATGTAGGTTATGTCTGAAGGAATACATGGAGCCGTTGAAACAATCTGAGAAGAAGCCCCAGATGATGTTTCCCGTTAAATAAAACAGCAGGGATGGAAACCCGTCGGTGGAAATCTTCATGATGTTTCCGAAAATAAGGACAAAAACCAGCGTGGTGAGCAGGGGCTGTAAAACCAGCCAGAAAGAACCCATAATCGTCTGATGGTAGTTGCTCAGCAGGTCACGCTTCACAAACCGGCGGATAAGTCCGCGATAACGTACAAATTCCTGCCAGTTGAAATCATACCACTTTTGAACAGGGCTGATTTTCCAATCCCACTTACCGGATTCTTCCATTTAAAAATTCTTATTAAGAAAACATTGCAACAGAAAAAATGGCAAACATCATGCCATTAAGCATCACCCGGTGTCAATAAAAAAGCTGTCTCTTCCGAAAGAAACGGCCTTTACCATTTCATCCTTGCCGCTACTATTCACGGGTTAATACTGTTGACTTAAGCGATATTGACGGGCATAAAAAACGTTAAATAAGGGTTACGACGCGAATAGTACAGAACAATACAAGAAGCATGACAAAATTTCGTACATTTGGGAGTTTTGGTTATTACTTCACAAAAGTGTATAAAAACGAATAAAAGATGTGAATGAAAACAATTACACTACCCGACGAATTAATTTCAGATGATTTACAATCCGTTCAGGTTTTTGACTACCGCAGCTCAAAAGAAATTGCTAAACAGCAAATTATTCTGAATCAAAATACATTTAGTTTTTTAACTGAGGGGCATAAAGAAGTTGTTTTTGACAACTCAACTTTATCAATCGACAATTCCAGATTTCTCATCATGAAGTCAGGACATTGCCTGATGACCGAAAAACTCTCAGACATCAAAAATTATAGAAGTATACTTCTGTTCTTTACTAATGAAGTCCTGTTAAAATTCATGCGGAAAGCCGAACTGCCTAAAACCGGATCAACCGAATATAAATCCGTTTACTCATTCGGATACGATGAATTTATCCAACGCTTTGTAAACAGCTTGCTGGATATTTCCAAACTTTCAAGGAAGATACAGAAGAAATTGCTGGAAGTGAAGTTTGAAGAGATAATGCTCTATATTACAGAAATATACGGAACTGAGTTCCTATACTCGCTGACAGTAAACAGTGACGATACTACGCAAAAATTCATCCGGACCATTGAAAGCAATCAACTGAGTAAGCTGACATTAAAGGAATTGGCGTTTTTGTGTAATATGAGTATCTCTACATTCAAGCGGGAATTTGAAAAACACTACTCTGAATCGCCTGTCAGGTGGCTTCAAAATAAAAGACTGGAACACGCACATTATTTGCTTAACCAGGAGCAGAAAAAATCGTCCGAGATTTATCTTGAAGTTGGTTACGAGAATTTATCGAGCTTTACTCAGGCTTATAAATCGAAATACGGGATCACACCCAAACAGCATCATAAAAATTGAGCTTTTGGCGACAGTTTTTGAACGTCCTCCTGAATTAATTCTGAATCGAACAGCCTAATTTTGTCTGACATTTAAAATCGTAATAAAATGAAAAAAACAAATTTAATTTTAGGGCTGTCCCTGATTTTCTCAACGGCACTTTTCGGGCAGAAGACATTTACTTTATCAAGTAAGGATTTGGGCGGAGAAACCACTAAAATGCAAGAGTTCAACGGGTTTGGATGTTCGGGAGACAACCTATCGCCTCAACTATCCTGGAAAAATGCACCCGAAGGGACAGAAAGTTTTGCTATTACAATGTATGACCCTGATGCACCTACGGGAAGTGGGTTTTGGCATTGGGTTGTATTTGATATTCCATCGGACATAAACGAGTTAGTGACAAACGCAGGCAATGTTAAACTTAATTTAGCACCTAAAGGAGCCATACAAAGCAAAACAGACTACGGAATTAATGGTTTTGGAGGTCCTTGCCCACCTGTTGGCCACGGTTTTCATCAGTACATCATAACGGTTCATGCGTTAAAAACTGACAAATTAGGACTTGACGGAAACATTAATCCTGCTGTTGTTGGTTTTTATCTCTGGAATAATACGCTTGCAAAAGCAAGTATTGTAGCCTATTACAAACGGGACAAATAGCATTAACAAAATAGTTATGCCCACAACATCGGTTTGGCAAAAGCGGGGCGACATTGCTCAATTCGACATTTGTGCTTATATTTGGCATTAGTGTTTACTTGAGCAATGGTGCATTAAATCCCTGTCTTTGCCAGGCCGGAAAACTTTATTGTTAATTGTGCCAACACCCTGCAGATGACAACAGACATCATAAAATACGACTTCAAGACAGGACTTCCGCAGGAATTTGAAATTGTGGACATCGCAAGATTATACAAAGAGTTCAAAGGCACTTTAACCACAACACACAGGACAGACTTTTACCACATCATTTGGTTTCAGCAGGGTAGCCCAACGCATTTGGTTGACTTCAAACCAATTAAAATTAAGTCCAACACCTTATTGTTTTTAAATAAAGACATCGTTCAACGTTTTGATGACAAAAGCAAATTCGGAGGAAAAGCCATTTTGTTTACCGACAGTTTTTTCTGCAAGACTGAAGCCGACCATAAGTTTTTACGAAACAGTATTCTGTTCAATGACTTGTTTTCAGTTTCTCAAATTCAAGCCCAAAAGCAATCAAAATTATTTTCGGATCTGCTCCAACAAATGACGGACGAACTTCAAGGCATCAAAGACAATTCCCAAGCCGACATTTTACAAAACTTACTGCATAATTTCTTGCTTCATTCGGAAAGAGAAAGACGCAAACAAAACTTTACCGAAATAAAAAAAGGTGCAGACCTTGATTACGTCATGCTCTTTAAAGACCTTTTGGAAACTGATTATAAAAATCAAAAGCAAGTCAATTACTACGCCAAACAAATAATCATTACCGAAAAACGCCTGAACCAGGCCACTGCAAAGATTTTGGGCAAATCGCCTAAAGAACTCATTGACGACCGGGTACTTTTAGAAGCCAAAAGAATTTTAGCTCACACTACCGAGAGCGTAAAGGAAATTGCCTATAACCTGGGCTTTGAAGAGCCTACCAATTTCATCAAATACTTCAAAAAACACTCGACACTTACGCCAAGCGAATTTAGAGAAAAAAATACCCTGGCGTAAAAGTATCACTCAAAGGCTTATTCTTACCTTTTCCATTTTTACCGTTTGTAGCACCTTTGCATTGTAATTAAAAACAAAGCAAAATGAACAAAATAATTTTAGCTGCAACGATAATTTCAGGACTTGGATTGTCGACGGCAAACGCACAAAACAAGTCAATTTCTAAAACAAAAAAAACAGTAAAAATGGAAAACAAACAACAAGTAGTAAGCCTGCTGAAAGCAATTGAAACAGGGGCGGCAGAACCCATCGGATACATTAATCCAAACAAATACATTCAGCACAATTTAGGTGCGGCAGACGGACTTGCGGGCTTTGGGGCACTATTGCAGGCTTTACCACCCAACTCTGCAAAAGTCAATACAGTCCGTGCCTTTCAGGACGGAGATTTTGTTTTCACTCATACGGACTATGATTTTTTCGGCCCTAAAACCGGCTTTGACATTTTCCGGTTTGAAGATGGTAAAATTGTAGAACATTGGGACAATTTGCAAGAAACGGCAATGCCAAATCCAAGTGGACATACAATGATTGACGGAGCAACTGAACTCAAAGACCTTGACAAAACAGAAGCAAACAAAACTTTGGTCAGAAGTTTTGTGGACGACATTTTAGTGAATGGGAAAATGGAGAAGTTAGCCGGCTACTTTGATGGCGACAACTACATTCAACACAATCCAGCCATTCCAGACCAACTTTCAGGACTTGGTAAGACACTCGAAGCACTTGGCAAACAAGGCATCTTTCTGAAATACGACAAAATCCACAGAGTGCTTGGAGAAGGAAATTTTGTATTGGTTGTAAGCGAAGGACATTTCGGAAAAAGCCACAATTCTTTCTACGATTTATTCCGTGTAGAAAATGGTAAAATCGCTGAACATTGGGACGTTATTGAACCCATAGCACCAAAAGAAACCTGGAAAAACAACAACGGAAAATTCTGACAGACTTCATTTACAGGCAGACAAAAGCCATTCTCATTTTTGGGAGTGGCTTTCTTGTGGGCGGGAAACTACTGCCGCTTACAAGGTATTTGCAGAAGAAGGGCTGAAGTACAAACTTCAGCTTTTGTGCTTCTATTAAACTTTTGTACGTTAGTGGAACGCTAAGTACATCTATTGCCCCACCTACATCTTACCAACAAGAACATGCAGACAAAAACACACTACAATCAGTAATTTGTTTCCTTTTTTATAGTGGAATGTTTCTCTTACTTTTTTTAGCAGTTTTTACATTTGTGACTCGCAAATAAAAATTAAAAAATGGCAAAAAGTAAAATTTATCTAATAACAGGTGCAGGTAGCGGACTTGGATTGGAAGTAGCAAAAACAGCACTTGCGGAAGGCAATAAGGTGGTTGCAACAGGCAGAGATGCCAACAAAATATCAAAAGCAATCAATAATACAACCGATAATTTGTTGGTAGTACAAATGGACGTTACTAAAACAAATGAAATAATTGCGGTTGTAAATTCGGCCATTGAAAAATTCGGAACAATTGATGTGCTCGTGAACAATGCAGGAAACTTCTATGCAGGTTTCTTTGAAGGATTGAGTCAAAATCAGGTGGAACAACAAATTGCAACAAACTTGTTTGGACCTATGAATGTTACACGGGCGATTTTACCATTGATGAGAAAAAATAAATCAGGGCATATCATCACCATTACATCTACTGCCGCTTTGGTGGGTTATGAACTTTGTACGGCTTATGCCGCTTCCAAATTTGGATTAGAAGGTTTTATGGAATCCTTACAAATGGAAGTCGCACCATTTGGCATAAATACAACTATTGTAGAGCCAGGCTTTTTTAGAACAGAGCTATTGGGAACTTCGTCCATACAATGGTCAGAAATCGAAATAGCAGACTATGCAGAACGTTTGGCAATGCTTCGCCCAAATTGGGAATATAGGAACGGCAAACAAGGTGGCGACCCGGTAAAATTTGCCACAGCATTACTTAAAATTACCAATGAAGATACACCGCCAAAACGTTGGATGGCAGGTGCAGACTGTTTGGCAGAAGTGGAAAGGAAAATAACGGAATTACAAGAGCAAGCAAGGGCTTATCGTGAATTATCTTTGTCACTTTCTTATGAATAAATACTAATCAGAAATTTCTAACTTTGTGGAATGAAATTATTTAAAGACTTCAAAACTTACAATGAATATTTAGGGGTGTCAAAACCGTTAGATAATG
The DNA here is from genome assembly GCF_009905725.1 of Emticicia sp. CRIBPO. Classification (GTDB taxonomy): domain Bacteria; phylum Bacteroidota; class Bacteroidia; order Cytophagales; family Spirosomataceae; genus Leadbetterella. Next base: position 505,603 of record NZ_JAAAKV010000001.1, read on the forward strand.
ATATTGACATTGGGTATTACGAACCGGCGACTATGCTTCTAAAGTCGGACCCTGTAATGATTGATTTCTACAGAGTTTCTTTTAAAATAAATTTTACAGATAAAACAACACCGAACGCTAAACCTATTACTGCGGTATTTTTCAACAGTCCGGAAATGGTGGGAGGTTGGGATATTGAACCCACATTTTCGGGAATGTATTTGCAACTTTCTAAAAAAATTATTGAAGAAAATCGTTTTTTGTTTAAAAATTATTTGGACTATGGACTGCACGAAGCTCTGTTTTTAACTGAAAGCGAATTAGAGGAAATTAGCACCTTATACGGTTTAATGATAAAATATTATAACCAGGATAAACAAAATTATGGCGTACTTCTTTCTTATGTAAATGTATTAATATCATTGGTAGAAGCATTTTATAAAAGACAATTTTCTGCCGACCCAAAACATTACAACCGTATCGTAACAGATTTTCAACAAAGCCTGAAAGATTATTACAATGCACCGGTAAGTCAATCACCAAATGTTCAATTTTTTGCTGATAAATTAGGCTTAACACCAAACTATTTTGGCGACATCATCAAACACTTTACCCAAAAATCTCCTATTGAAAACATTCACGAATTTGTAATCACGAAAGCAAAAGAAATGCTTGAAAAAAGAACCGATTTAAACAATACAGAAATTGCTTACGAATTAGGCTTTGAATATCCAAACTACTTTGCCAGGTTTTTTAAAAAACAAGTCAATCTCACCCCAAAAGAATATCGACTTAAGGTATTAGACAAACAATCTGCTATGGAACGAATGTAACCCAATCAGTAATTTGTTTCCTTTTTTGTAGTAATATCTACCTTCTGTTTATTTTGCCTGTGTCTACCTTTGTTTTGTAATCAAAACATTAAGGATATGGAAAATAATTCTTCTGAAAAAAAAGGAGAGAGTTCAAGACGAGGGTTCCTTCAACAATCTGCCATTCCAGGAATAGGTTTGCTTTTTGCCACCAATTTGTTAGCTGAATCCGCCAATCAAACCGAGATCAGGCATAACAAAGGAAAAGGAGATAATTTAAAAAAAAGAAAATTAGGAAAATTAGAAGTCTCAGCTTTGGGAGCTGGCTGTATGAGCATTAGTGCAAACTATGGTGCAGCAGCAGATAAGAAACAAGGCATCAAAACAATCCGTGAAGCCTATGAAAAAGGTGTTACGTTTTTTGACACCGCCGAAGTATATGGTCCATATACAAATGAACAATTAGTAGGCGAAGCATTAGCACCATTTAGAGATAAAGTATCTATTGCATCGAAGTTTGGCTTTGAAATTGGTGGCCCGAATATCGCTTTAAACAGCAAGCCAGACCATATCAGGAAAGTAGTTGAAGAATCATTGAGGCGATTGAGGACTGACAGGATTGACCTTTATTATCAACATAGGGTTGACCCAAATGTACCAATAGAAGACGTTGCAGGAGCGGTAAAAGACTTAATCAAAGAAGGAAAAGTTTTGCACTTTGGCTTGTCCGAAGCAAGTACAAAAACCATTCGTAAAGCACATTCTGTACAACCAATTTCAGCCATACAATCTGAATATTCTTTTATGGAAAGAAGTGTTGAGAAAAACGGTGTTTTAGCAGTTTGTGAAGAATTGGGAATTGGCTTTGTTCCATGGGGCCCTTTAGGAATGGGTTATTTAACAGGTAAACTAAATGCCCAGACTTCATTTGACAGCAAGTTAGATTTACGTTCAGCATTTGACCGTTTCAATTCTGACAACCTGGCTTCAAATATGCCAATTGTAAATTTACTCAACCGTCTTGCATCAAAGAAAAATGCAACTTCTTCTCAAGTTGCTTTGGCATGGTTAATGGCACAAAAATCATTCATTGTTCCCATTCCCGGCACAAGAAACATTCCACATTTAAATGAGAATTTTGGGGCATTAGACGTTCAATTAACGGCAACTGATTTGAACGAATTAGAAACAGATTATGCAAAATTAAAAGTGTATGGTGGCAGAATGAATGCAATGCAAATGACTTTTTGCGAATAAGAATTACACAAAATTTAAACATGAGAAAATTAGGAACCATCATAATTTTAAGCGGAATATTTTTTACGTCTTGTTGTAGCAATAAACTGCATTGCAAAAAATCCAACAAAAGAATTGGTATACACAAAATCAGACTACGCTTTAATAGGCAAAAAAGGAATTACAACATTTCCTAAAATGAAGGTAGAAACAAACTACATTTCAGACAGTACGATGCACTGGAAGACAACTAACAGTAAAGGTATAGTTGCCGAAGGAGATGAAAAAATAAGCTATGAGAAATTGACAGATAACTTGCATTTCCTGAACTGGGTAGAAAAAAATGGTTATGTAATTAGCCTGATCATAAATACAAAAGATGGGAAGGTCAAAGCCTTTTGGAGTTTTAATGATGAAATGGCCAGAGGGAAAAGAAATTCAACGTTTACAGATGGTAAATTTGAGTTTGTAAATTAATACCAACAAAAAGGATAATTTTGATTAAAAAAACACCTCAAAAAAATTGAAAACAACTTATTCTTTCAAGATATTCACCAATGTAACCGACTTGCCTTTAGAATGGGATTCATTGAGTACCAAAAATGTATTTTTGACTACACCATACCTCGAAGTTCTCGAAAAATCGGCTCCAGCCAACATGGTCTGCCATTTTATTGGGATTTACCAGGAAGATGAATTGGTTGGCATTGCACTTTCGCAATTTTTGAATTTAAATCAATTAGAATCTTTAGGGAATAGAGATAAGTGCATAACAACAGCTATTCGAAATACTGTTTTCAAAAACCTTATTTCACATATTCTGATTATTGGAAACAATATGTTCACAGGTCAGAATGCCTTTTCTTTTTTGGATGAAACAGATAAAATCGAAGCATTGAAAACCTTAAAAATGGCTTCTGGAAGATTGAAAACAATTTTTAAGAACAAAGGACTAAAAGTACATATTACCACTTTTAAAGATTTTGAAAACGAGGAAGTGACATCATTTCGGCAAGCTGGCTTTCTACAATATTTTCAATTTACGACTCAACCCAGTATGGTATTTGATATTCCTAACCAATGGAAAACAGAGCAAGATTATATCAATGCTTTGTCTAAAAAATATCGTGACCAATACAAGCGGGCGAGGAAAAAATCCGAAGGCATCGAAAAAAGAAAGATGAATTTGGAAGACATAATTAAATACGAAGACACTATTTACAATATGTATCATCATGTAGCTAAAAATGCCTATTTCAATACTTTTTTTCTTACCAAAAACCACTTTCGAGTCTTTAAAGAATTATTGAAAGACAAGTTCCTTTTTTTTGGCTATTTCATGGATGAAAAACTGATTGGGTTTAATACATTGGTTGAAAACGGAACAATCATGGATACTTATTTTTTGGGATACGATGAAAGCATTCAACGTAAAAAAATGGTGTATTTGAATATGCTTTACGACATGGTTGCTTATTCCATAAATAAAGGTTTTGAAAAAATAATCTTTGCAAGAACCGCTTTGGAAATCAAGAGTTCCATTGGTGCTAAACCACAAGAAATGTACGGTTTTGCAAAACACAGCAATTTGATTGCAGACCTTACATTTGAAAAAGCTTTTAATTACTTGGAGCCAAAAGTAGTTTGGCAAGAACGAAACCCTTTTAATTAGGTAGATGAATACCCTGATTATTTTCCAAATTATTCAAAAAGCTAGCAAGCCTAACCTTAAAAGAATATCGGTTTATTTCAATCAGTAAATTGTTTCCTTTTTTGAAGTAGAATGTTTCCGGCCTTCGTCTTACGAAGTTTTAATTTTGTACCATAATCACAAAACAAATTTAAAATGGCAGAAACAAAAAAAGTATTGCTTATCAATACACATTTGACCTATCCAAATTGGACAGAAGGAACTCTGAACAACTCATTTTTTAAAGTTGCAAAAGACTTTTTTGAAGCCAATGCTTGCGAAGTTTTAGAAACAATAATTGAAGATGGTTACCAACCAGACGAAGAAGTTAAAAAACACGTACAGGCCGATATCGTAATTTTGCAAACACCCATCAATTGGTTTGGAGCACCCTGGATTTACAAAAAATATGTGGACGAAGTTTTTAACAGTGCCCTGTTTAGTAAATCATTCCTGACTGGTGACGGCAGAACACCCGAAAACCCGGCTGCTCAATATGGAACAGGCGGACTAATGCAAGGCAAAAAATTTATGATTTCAGCTACGTGGAATGCACCAACAGAAGCATTTGATAACCCTGACCAAACCTTACTTCAAGGCAAAGGTTTATCAGATATGTTCTTACCCATTACAAGCAACTATCGTTTTTGTGGTTACGACATTTTAGACAGTTTTAATTGCTTCAACATTTACAGACGAACAGATATTGCCAAAGACGTTGCAAATTATCCGTCTCATTTAGCAAAAGTTCTAGGCTTATAAAACGGACGGAACAAACCCTTCGAAAAAACAGGAGGTAGAAGGTATCACAATGAATACGACACGATGCACAAGGTATTAGGTGAAGGCAATTTTGTTTTAGTTCTTAGAGAAGGACATCTTGCAGGTAAGCACACTTCATTTTACGACTTGTTTAGAGCTGATAATTGAAAAGTTACCATGCATTGGGACATTATTGAACCCATAGCACCAAAAGAAAGCTGGAAAAACAACAACGGGAAATTCTGACAGACTTCATTTACAGGCAGACAAAAGCCATTCTCATTTTTGGGAATGGCTTTCTTGTAGGCGGAAAACTACTGCCGCTAACATTGGTTTGTCAAAATAGGGGCGGACGGAATTTTATTTCCCCTTCGACAACGCCTGTCCATTACCAATGTTGGACGATCACACAAACCAAACAACAGCCAAAAAAATGATAAAAAAATAGCTTACGACTTTACGCCAATCAAAGACAATGTTTTAAGACACTTTATGACAACAAATCCGTGAGAATCTGCAAGACCACTATTAGTTGTCAGAAAGCAACTGAATATAGCGTATCTACAACTTTAAGTAGCCGGTTTTATTTGCACTACGCCCACCGGACAAAATAACTTTGCAGCATCAAAAAACAAAAAAAGTATGATGCTAAATTCAAAACCAATTGGCAATAAAATTGCCTTATCTGAGAAAAACGAAAATCTATCACATAGTCAGTTTGCCTGGACGGGTATGGTCTCTATTGACGATACAGCCTTATCCGTCACCGACACTGGTGGTTCTGGGATTCCTGTAATCTACCTTAATGGTCAGTTTGCCAATCAGGGGTATTGGCGGAAAGTCATTGTTGAGCTCGGCTCAGAATTCAGACATATTACTTTTGACGAACGGGCAAGAGGCAAAAAATCGAAGAAGTCAGCCGACTATTCCTTCGATACTTGTGTTAAGGATGTTGATGCTATTCTTGCCGCTAGAGGCGTAGAGCAGGCATTGGTGGTGGGTTGGTCGTACGGAGCATTCGTGGCAGCTCATTGGGCAAGTCGCAATCCCGACCGTTGTTTGGGTGCAGTTCTGGTTGACGGTGCACAGCCTTATGACTGGATGAACTAGAAAATAGAAACGCGTATCAGGAAACTTTTCCGATGGCTAAACCCATTAATGTGGGTATTGCGACCAACGGGGCTGACTCCTCGTATAAGTGCCTCTAAGATGGCAGAAATTAACATTGAGCTAGGTCGAATAGCCAGCGTAAACAAACTGAGTCCGGTTATGGACAAAATTACGACACCTACAAGGTATGTACTTGCATCCGGAGCGTCATTCGGAAGCAAAGGTGACGAGCAAGAACTAATTCGTACCGGGGTTAATGCGGTAATAGAACGTAATCCGAAAATCAAAATAAGTGCAAAGGTTTCGAGCAATCACGATGCTATTCTGAAAAAAGATTTCCGTGCTGTCGCCAACGCGGTCCGTGAACTTGCCAGTATTAAAGGATAAGGAGATGACAACAAAATAACTTGTAATATTCCATAAAATAAATTTTATAAAGTCAAAATCAATCGGCAATAAAATTGCCAAAGCAGGAAAAAATCAATCTTTCGCAAGCAGTTAGTCCACAGGCAGCAGGCAAATGGGAAAGAGGTGAATCAGCTCCAGACATCACGAAATCAAACCGACTTGCAGAAATTTTCGGAGTTCCCAAAATGCAAAACCCGACATTTCCTCATAAAAAAATCAAAATAAATTTGCGAAACTAAATAGTTGCACATATATTCGCAACCGATTAGTTTCATTAATAACTAGCAAGGTGTCAGAACAATACAGAAAAATCCGGGAAACCAGATTCAATCAAACTGACAATTTATCAGCAACCATTAAAAAAATAAAAAGTGAACAGTAGTTTATTATTCAACTTTAAAGTTGACAAATCAACAAACACCGTATTTGTAGACAAAGAGTTTGATGCTGAACTTTCACTCGTATGGGATGCATTTACAAAGCCGGAAATTCTTGACCAGTGGTGGGCACCAAAGCCATTTATTTCAAAAACAAAATATATGGATTTCAGAGTTGGAGGTAAAAGGTTTTACGCAATGGTAAACCCGGAAGGAACGGAAATAGGTTGGCAAATATTTAACTATACTTCTGTTACACCCAAATCAAATTTTAAATGCCTCAGTTCTTTTACAGATAAGGACGAAACGCCGATTCTGCCAGCTACAAACTGGGACCTGGCTTTTAGTGAACGAAACAGAATCACTAAAGTCTGTATTTCAATTTACTTTGAATCACTTGAAGAATTGGAAAAAATGACAGAAATGGGCTTCAAAGAAGGATTTACAGCAACATTAAACGAACTGAACGAATTATTAACCTCTTAAAAATAACACTATGAAAAGAGTATTTAACGGATTCAACGCCCCCAGACTCATATCAGTAGTTGCCATACTTTTCTTTACAGTATTTCAATCTAACGGGCAACAGAATAAACCCGACGCCAGTGGTTACGCACCAGTTAACGGCATTAAGGTTTATTACGAAGTATATGGAAAGGGCAAGCCCATCGTATTGCTGCACGGTGCTTTTTATGACATTAACATGAATTGGGGTGAATTAATACCTGAATTGTCAAAAACAAGAAAAGTTATCGCCATTGAATTCCAGGGACACGGACACTCCCCTTTTTCAGAGAGAAAATTAGACATTGTCAGCCTTGCAAGTGATGTGGAAGGAGTAATGAACCATTTAAAAATTGATAGTGCTGATGTGGCGGCCTATAGTATGGGCGGTTCTATAGCTTACCAATTCGCCATAAACTACCCTGAACGATTAAGAAAATTAGTGATTATTTCTTCTACTTACAAATCCGGTGGCTGGTTACCGGAAGTAAACGGTGCATTTGAGGATTTTAAGCCTGAATTTTTTGATAACACGCCATTGAAAGCTGCATACGATGCGGTAGCACCAGACAAAACCAAATGGAGAAAGTTCTTACAACAAATGATTGAGTTTGCAGGAGAGCCGTTTGACTGCGGTGACTCCAATATTGCAAAAATTACTTCGCCGGTATTGCTCATCTCAGGCGACAATGATGGCCTGGATAAAATTGAGTTGATGAAAACTTATCAACTCCTCGGAGGTGGTGTAGTTGCCGATATGGCACCGATGCCAAAATCGCATTTAGCTATAGTCCCTTCACAGGGACACGTAACCCTGATGATGCAGACGAAAACAATATTAGGGTACCTGGATGATTTTTTAAAGTAAACCATTCCGATTTTCAATCCGGCTTTTTGTTGGTATCTTCATAATCCGTTTCCCAATTTGGCGGTTACAGGCTATGTTAAACGACAGCTAAGTATGAAGGAAAATAAAGAAACAAAAGATTAATTTAAACCTATATCGATATTATGGAAAAATTACAATTCAAAGTAAACATCAATGCACCTGTGACCAAGGTATATGATGTTATGCTTGGCCTGGGCAGTAAATCAACTTATGAACAATGGGTTGCTTTGTTTAACCCGACATCCACCTATGAAGGGAACTGGGACAAAGGAAGTAAAATCCTGTTTGTGGGCGTCGATGAGAATGGAGAAAAGGGAGGTATGGTTTCCAGGATAACTGAAAACGTTCCCCACCGCTTTGTTTCTATTCAGCATTATGGTCTTTTAACAGCCGGCGAGGAAATTACAGAAGGGCCGGACGTTGAAAAATGGGCAAACGGATTTGAAAACTACACTTTCGAAGAAAACAACGGGGCTACCACCGTTACGGTTGACCTGGACACCACTGAAGATTTTGTAGATTATATGAACGAGACCTACCCTACAGCACTCGGTAAGCTGAAAGAAATCTGTGAAAAATAACCGTTTGCCGGGGCAGGTTGTACAAGGTTCATAGGCTGGCGTGCCGGACCGCAACGTCAGCATCATTTTGTGCTAAAAACGCTCTCGTTTGACAATATGAATAAGGATGAAGTGCGGCTTTGGTTCTCAAGCTGCGTTCATCATAACGGGTTGCTCCTCTGAACCGAAAATATCACCCCCGGCAATCAAAAAAATTAAGCATGATAACCAATGATTCTTCCGTATTTATTGAACACACTTTCGGGAGCCCTGTAGAAAAAGTATGGGATGCCTGGACAAATCCAAGCCAGATAATGAATTGGTTTGGCTCTGATCCCAATGGAAAAGTCTTACAGGCAGAGCTTGATGTAAGGCCGGGAGGCTACTTTGAAGTAACATTTCGAGACTCTGACCAGACAGAGCACACCTGCAGTGGAACGTATGATGAGGTACTGCCTTTGTCTAAGCTGACTTTCAGCTGGCGGTGGAAAAGTGAACCCGATGTTGAATCATTTATTATTCTGATGTTAACTCCGGCAGGCGAATCTACCAGGATGCAGTTTGAACATAAGAATCCCGGCAGCGACTCAAAACACGATTACGTAAAAGGATGGCAAAGCACCTTTTCAAAACTGGAACGCCTGCTAAGTACTCAAACCAAATCCTGATATGGTAAAAAGAACGATGAACCGCCAGGATGGGTTTTGCATCTGAAAGTCCGATGTTCAAAGTTCAGCAAAGGTTTTTCAACTGAACAACTCCTGTGGCCCGGTTTGGCAATACTTTCCCGTTCAGACCGGATCAGCTGTGCGTCGATTTCCTACCCGGAAACAAACCTCCTGAAACATCACCTCGACACATTTCTGTTTACGCTCCTACCCTACACAGGCATGCGGACCGGAAGCACAGTTGTACCGAACGCACGCATAGATATCCCGAACGTCATCTCAATACTGACTTTGTAATTGGTCCTAAAACAAATGTGGAGATTCTATCCCTTAACTGAATTGCAGTTTAAGGAATGACTTAATAAAAAAAGGCCGCCCCTGATGAATGAGCGACCTTTAAAAAAAATTGTTTTAAGATCATTTATTGACCGGGGTCTGGACAAATATATCCACAAAACCCGGGAAGCTCGTATTGGCATTTTTCTCCACCTGAGGATAAATAAACCGCTGAGGAATCAGTTTTGAGGTACTGAGTTTTACCGGAATACCGATGGCGTTGGCCGTTCTTCTTATGTCATGATAAACCTGTAGCGAACCTATCATCGTCACATACTTCTCTTCCAGGATATGCCTGATCAGCAAGTCACCGGTAGCCGTGGTCCTGGGGAAGCTTCCGCCGTAAACCACCGCCAGGCGGTCTCTGACGTTGTTAAAAGCTGTTACTGCCGCTGTGGTATTGCCTGTTCTGGCTTGTGCTTCAGCCAGTATCAGCTGGTTTTCATACCAGTTGACGATAGGAAAAGGGGCATTGACAGCAAAATATCCGTTATCAAAATAGTTGAGTTCTTCACGGTCGAAATAGACCTCACCCCTGTTGGCATCCCCCGGAGTAGCCAGCAACCTGGCCCTTTCGCCTGTAATCAGTTTTCTCAGGTGTGACCTTGTAACGGTCATATAGCCGCCCCTTTGTTCAATGCCAAACTGGTAAAAAAGGTTTTTCTGACCAGTCACATCCGTGTGCAACGAGTGAAGACCGCCGTTTACCTTGGAAATGCCTATCAAAGCCTGTGTTCTGGCGTTGGCGTAGTCTTTCGCAATCAGGTAATACCGTGCTTTCAAAGTATGGGCAATCTCAGCCCAGGTGGCGTTGGAAGCAGTAAACAAAGCCCCCGAAGCAGTGGTGGTACCGACATTCTGGATGGCCTGGTCCAGAAGGGTCTGCACAGCCGCCAGAACGTCTTTCTGGGCATCATATTTCGGATTTGGAAACTCCAGCGGTTTACAACTCTGCACATAAGGCACATCACCATACAAAGCCGTAGCTTCACCTGCCAGAATGGCCTCCATGATCTGTGCACGACCTTTCAGCACGAGATTTTTATCGGCTTTTTCCTGCACGATACGTGCCTGGGCAATGCCCGAAGAATAAATATTGGTCCAGGTATCATCAAAGTCACCTGAAATAACATTATAAGAATCGTAGGCTAAAAACTGGCGGTCAAAACCTGTAAACTGGTCTGTGAATATACCCGCAAACCTGGCCGGCTGTGACTCGTTAAGCATCACCACCGCAATTTCAACCTGCCCGATGATCAGTTCAGGCGGAGCATCGGTAAATTGATTGGGGTTGACGTTCACCCCATCCACAAAACTTTTGCATTGACTGAGGCTGATTCCTAAAAAGAGTAATATGATGTTTCTTGCTATTTTCATTGCCTTAATTAATTAAAATCCTAATTTAACTGTGACGACATAAGAGCCTGTACCGGGGTTGGTGAAATACTCCAGACCTCTTCCTTTTGACGCTCCCGTCAGGTTGACCTCAGGGTCAAAATATTTAATAGGCGACCAGATGAACAGGTTTCTTCCCGTAAAATTAATCGAAGCAGAATTCAGCCTGATCTTTTGTACCAATGAAGCCGGGATAGTGTATCCGGCAGATACTTCTCTGAGTTTGGTCCATGAGCCGTCGACAATGAACTGCTCAGACACCGGACCAAAACCACCACCCAGGTCAGAATACCAGTCGGCGTCAAGGATAACATTACCGCCACCAAAATTGGCCACGTTTCCTCTGACTGTCGTTCCGGTCGAAACCGTTCTGCCGTCATAGGTTTTCATTTCCTGTTTGGTAACAAATTCGTTGGCTGTTTCGGGATCTATCCCGAAATATTTCAGGATACCGCTGGTTCCGGCCCAGACCTGGTTGCCCTGGAAAGTCTCAAACTGAACGGAAAGAGAAATGCCTTTCCAGCTCAGGTTAGCCCCCAGGCCGCCTTTCCACTTAGGGTTCGGATCTCCGATCACACCCTCGGAAGTTGACGGCAACGGAAAACCGTTCTGATCCAGGATCAGGTTGTTCTGACCGTCTCTCTGCCACTTACCTCCCCACAAAGCCGCGAAAGGATAACCTTCCACTACCCTTGAAGACGCCCCGGCAAAACCATCCAGGAAGAATGATTCCACACCGCTTAGGCTTTCTACCATATTCTTGTTTTTCGAGAAGTTCGCATCCAGCCTGACCTCAAGGTCATGTGTCTTCGCCAGTCTTATGCCTGCATCAATCTCAAATCCTTTGTTGGATATTTCTGCCGCATTTCTCCACACGGAAGTGTATCCTGATGACGGAGCAAGGTTAACCGGCAAAAGAGCATCGGTTGTTTTCCTGTTATAATAAGTTGTTCCTATCGTGATAAAATCATTAAAGAACCTGAAATCTCCGCCTACTTCATATTCTGTCACCAATTCCCGTTTCAGGTTCGGGTTACCGGCACTGCTGCTTCTGGCATAAGGGTTACCATAATTGCTGGCCTGCAGGAAGTCCCCCCAGGTAGAGCCCCTGTCGTAGGCTCCGTAGTTGGTGCTGCTCAGATAAGCTCCCGGCTCGATACCCACCTGCCCGAATGAAGCACGGAGTTTGGCATAATTAAGCGGTTTGAAATGCAGGTATTTATTAAACACCCACCCGGCAGACACGGAAGGATAAAATACAGCAGCAGGAAGCGTGGAAGGTAATTCGTACCTTCCGGTCATTTCAAGGTAAACCTGGTTCAGGATCTCCGCATTGATGACGGCATAAGCTCCTGACTTTTTACTCGCCTGACGACTCAGACCTACGCTTTCATTCGCAGCTATGGCATTCCCGAATATCCTCAGATCACCCACATAAGGGTTGGTAAACTGCGTAGATCCGCCGCCTAATGAAGAAAACTTAAGGCTCTCAAACTGGGAGCCGAGTATCCAGCTGAAGTTAAATTTGTCGCTGATAACATGTGTTGAAGTCAGGAAAGTATTGAAACTCGTATTCATTTCCGTCATCTCCGTGCGGCCGAACGACCCCGTGCTGGCTGCTCCGGCAGAGTTAACCGGGAAGTAACTTTCCCTCACATCATTATAGTAATCAATACCGAACCTGGAGGTCAGTGTAATGTTTTTATATAATCGCACACTTAACTCCGGATTTAAAATAAAACGGCTTACGTCATTCGGGTTTTCCTGCTCGTAGATGGTCCATCCCGGGTTGTTGTATTCGGGAGCCACGTCGCCCAGGTATTTACGGTATGATCTGTGGGCATTCAGAGTAGCCACACCACTCGGGTTATAGTAAGTTCCTTTGTAATCCCTGTTGTCAAAATCGGCCGGGGTTCTCAGATAGCCCAGGTAAAGTCCGTTCAGGTTGGATCCCTGCTGTATCCTGTCCGAATGTATTTTTGAAAAAGTCGTATTGAATTTCAACTTGGCCTTTTCGCTCAGCTTGGTTTCATTGTTGATTCTGAGGGTCGTTCTCCGGTAAGTGGAATTATCCCTGAAAATACCTTCCTGGTCCCAGTCCGAGAAGCTGAAAAAAGTACTTCCTGCGTTACTGTTAAAATTGATACCTACTGACTTATTCCAGGTAAACCCGGTCTGAAAAACCTGGTCCCTGTTGCTTTCATTATAAATTGTCTTTGAATTTTTCTGCTGGATCGGATAATAAACGTTACCGCTCTGAGACTCAAAACGCTCATTGCCGGCACGCACATCGTCTTTTGCTCCCGACCTTAAACCGATCTTGTCTCCCCAAGAAAAGCTGCTGTTCGGATCGTATAAAAAAGTATAGGCTTCACGCGAAGCTCCGGATATCCAGTACCTTGGATACCCCTGACCAAATTTAGTCTGTTTTTCAAATTCCCGGATGATGTGATCCAGCGACACCTGGTTGGAAACTTCTATGCTGACTTTTTTTCCGCCGGCTTTGCCTTTTTTGGTCTGGATCAGGATTACACCGTTGGCCGCTCCCGTACCCCACACCGCAGCGGCGGCGGCTCCTTTCAATACCGTCACGTTTTCTATGTCGTCCTGGTTAAGGTCATTCAGACGCGACTGCTGAACCACGCCGTCAACCCCGCCTCCTAGACTTGAATTTGAAATAGGCACCCCATCCAGGATAATCAAAGGACTTGATTCCCCGAAAATGGTATTCTGCCCCCTGATCTGGATATACGCTCCCGCACCCGGGTCACCTGAGTTTCTGACGACGGTCAGACCTGAGGTTTTACCGGACAAACTCTGGATCACCCCTGACTCGCCCGACCTTTTAAGGGCTGAGGCATCAATCAGCGTGGATGAACTCACGTCGTCGTCCTTTTTACGTTCCAGGCCCAGGGCTGTTAAAACCACGATTTCATTCAGCTGGCTGAGAGATTCCTCCATCACCACATTGATGATACTCTGGTTTTCTACCAAAACCTCTTTCGTTACCATTCCTATAAAACTGAAGACGATGGTCTGGCCTTTGGCAGCCTCAATAACATAATTTCCTTCTCCGTTGGTCTGGCTGCCTTTGCCTGAGCCTTTGACCTGGACGGTTACTCCCGGAAGGGCGGAGCCATCACCATTCAGTGTTACTTTGCCCGAGACACGGCTCTGAGCCTCTACCGTTAAAATTCCCAGAAACAAAAGAAAGAATAAGGGTAATTTTTTTTTCATCAAGATGACCGTTTAGATATTTCAAAAATATACGAATTATTATAGTTAAAGGTTGTCTCCAAAACCAAATGCATTATAGCCAAATTATTTGATAAAATTTAAAACTTATTATTAAAATAGGCCACAAACGTTATTTAAAGGCATAAAATCTTTAAAATGAGAGGATTTGTTTCATTCAATATTTTCTCCCTAAAATCCAGAAAAATGCCCGGTCAATAACATTTTTGTGATATTCTTTATCATTCTTTATCCTCCGAAAAGTTTGGACTAATTTTTGCAACCACCTCAAATGTGCTTATAAAACTTACATATCGGTACATTCTGCATTTTTTGCTTTTCCTGATAACAGCAGTTTCTCTGGCCTTTGTTGTTGCCAAGGGAGGTCTGGTCATTGGAATAGCTCTTCTTGCTTTACCCTTTGCTCTTGCTTACCTGGTTTTACAGATCAAGTATCCGGTGGTGGGCCTTTACACCTATCTGATTATTTCATTTATACTCAACGGTTTAGGCCGTTACCTTGATGCTCCGATGAGCGTCATGACGGACGGCATCCTGCTTCTGACTTTGCTGGCAGAATTTTTCCATCGTTTTTACTCCAAGAAATGGCCGAGTCTCAAAAACAACCCTGTGCTGATTTTTACCTATGTCTGGAGTGCCTATTGCGTATTTGAGCTCGTCAACCCCCAGTCCTTAGGTCCCGGCCCGTGGTTTTTTGCGATGAGGAGTCTGTTCTTCTATATGCTGATTATCATGATCCTGGGAATGGAGCTGATGAATACTGAAAAAGACCTCGACAGATTTTTACATATCTGGATATTCTTCTCGTGCCTGGCGGTTATTTACGGAGCCAAGCAATTGTTTTTGGGGGTAAGTGCCGTAGAACAAAAATGGCTGGATGACGGCAATGCACTGACGCATGTACTCCACGGCAAACTCAGGGTATTTTCATTTTATTCCGATGCAGGCCAGTTCGGAGCAGCCATGGGACACATTGGTCTGGTAGGAGTCATTCTGGCCCTGGGTGATTTTTCAAAGGGAAAAAAACTTTTCTACTGGATCACAGGCTTGTTTTGTTTGTGGGGTCTGGCCATTTCCGGTACGAGAGGCGGCCTTTTTGTACCCATCGCCGGATTTGCGATTTATTTCCTGCTGGTTAAAAACATGAAATTGCTGATTGTCGGCGGAGGGACAGCCCTGACTATCCTTTTTATCCTGAAATTTACATTCATAGGTCAGGGTAACTACCAGGTACAGCGTATGCGGAGTGCCCTTGACCCTACCGATGCCTCGTTCCAGGTAAGGCTTAACAATCAGAAAAAATTAAAAGAGTACCTTGCCAGCAGGCCTTTGGGCGGCGGCATCGGGTCATCAGGATACTGGGGCTTAAGGTTTCGTCCCGACACTTTCCTGGCCCAGACACCTACCGACAGCTGGTACGTAAGGGTGTGGGTTGAAACAGGGGTGGTCGGCCTCACGATCTACCTGGGGCTCTTTATTTATATCCTGATCTATTTCGGTATCAAGCTCTGGAAAATGGAACCGTCGATGATGCGGCAAAAACTCATGGCGATTTATGCGGGGGTAACGGGTGTGACGGTGGCGAATTATGGTAACCCTGTGATCGGCCAAACCCCGACCAGTACAGTCATATTTTTGGGCATAGCCTTTTTATACATTTTTACAAAAGAAGAACAAAAAACATGAACACTATGAATCATCTGCTAATAATCGATGACGAACCCAGTACACGAAAAATTCTGGAACACTTTTTGTCAACTGATTATAAAATTACCCTGAAAAGCGATGGAATGGAGGCAATGGCCTGGCTGGAAGAAGGTAATGAAACCAGTCTGATACTGGCCGATCTGAACATGCCGAACCTGAACGGGCGTGAATTCACGAAAGTGCTGAGGTCAAGTAATCTCTTCGGAGATATCCCGGTCATTATTTTATCAGGTTCCGACCAGAGCAAAGACAGGATCGAATGCCTCAATTTAGGAGCGGATGATTTCATGATCAAACCCTTTAACCCTGAAGAAGTAAAAGCCAAAATCAGGGCGATACTAAGGAGAATGAACAGTTTGAAAAAGAACATTTTTTAACAGAAGCGGGCATAGTCAAACCTCTTCAACCAGAAATTCAGAACATTTTTTACCGAAAAAAATATAACCATTCCGTTAAAATGGAAAAAGCTTCAAATACATTGTTATTCAACAGGCATGTGGATCTCCAGCAGCCCCCGGGCGGAAATGTCATTGCGGATCCCTATAACGTGCACGGCACAAAGGACTATATCCAGGTGTTCCTCATTGCCAATGACAAAGTACTGATCAATGACTTTGTGAGCAAATTCGGAGCAAACCTGAAAATCAATGTTTTTGAATCTGAAAACAGCGGCTTCGCTTATCTGAAACAAAACTACCCTCCCGATACGATCATCATTGACCGTAAAATGAACAGTTTCAAGTTCATCGAAACCGTCAGATCACTGGAATGGACCAAAAATATTCCGATCATCCTCATCACCGAACAAATCACCTCCGGGCTGATAAATGAGGCGAAGAAGATAAAAATAGACGATATTTTTCCGAAAGATTTCAGCAGCGGTGATTTACTGGAAAGGGTCAATTATTTCCAGAAAAGGATGGAATTTAAAGCCAATAACCTTTCTGAATCGGCCAATTTCAACGTAAAAATCCCTTTCTGGAAGAGGGCCTTTGATGTGCTGAGTACAGGAACAGCCCTGTTGTTGCTCTCTCCCTTGCTTATTGTGGTCTCTATCCTCATCAAACTGGATTCCAAGGGGCCGATCGTCTATAAGAGTAAAAGAGTGGGTGCCGGCTACAAGATTTTTGAGATTTACAAATTCAGGTCCATGAGGACTGACGCAGACCAGCTCATCAAGCAGATGGACTCGCTGAACATGTATTCAAAAAACACCGATACGCCTAAAATGGAAGGCTTGTGTGACAACTGCAAAGCGGGCAATACAGATGAGTGTCAGCAAAAACTCTATCTCGACGGAAAAGTCTTTTGTGAAAAACAATACAACATGGAAAAAGAAGCCAAAGTGGCTTTCATGAAGTTCCAGAATGATCCGAGGATCACCAAACTGGGGCATTTCCTCAGAAACTCCAGCATTGATGAGCTGCCTCAGCTTTTCAATATCTTTTTCGGAGATATGTCGCTGGTGGGTAACCGTCCGCTTCCCTTGTATGAAGCTGAGAAACTTACCACTGACGCCTATATCCAGCGTTTTGCAGGCCCGGGTGGTCTGACAGGCCTCTGGCAGGTGACCAAAAGAGGCAAAGGTAAACAAGACATGACCGAGGAAGAAAGAATACAACTGGACATAGAATACGCCAAAAACTTTTCTATGAAAATGGACATCAGTATTATTCTGAAGACATTCCCGGCTTTGTTCCAATCAGAAAACGTGTAAAAAAATATGAAGTTCAGACCATTAATCGTTGCTTTCCTAATCTCTGGCAGTCTGACAGCACAGGTCAATCCTGTTATTTCAGCCGCCAGCTTAAAACTGCCTTCACCGGAAGAACTGGTGGATGCCGCCATTGCCAATTCACCCCATCTGAAACAACAGGACGCTTTGTATCTGAAAAATGACTACCTTATCAAAACAGAGAAACAAAAGTGGATTTCGGGTGTAAAATTCAATTTCGAGCTGGGTTCCGGTAACCAGGCCCTGCTCATTCAGCAGGCGGTAGGTACGGTTGAATCTTACTCCAACCTGAATAACGGGTACAGGGCTACTTTAAACCTGGGCGTTTCGGCTTTTGACCTGGTCAACCGCAAGTCAGCCGTTAAAATAGCTGAATATGAAAAAAAGGCCAGCTATCAGCAAAGGGAAATCCTGATCCAGGAATTAAGACTGACCATCCTGACCCGCTATCAGACCGTACTGACCACCCTGAGAATGCTGGAGATCAGGAGTGAGGCCAAACAGGTAAACAAACAAACACGGGCCATGGCAGAAAAGGAATTTGCAGAAGGCAAGATCCCGGTATCAGATATGTCAACCGTGATCGAAAGTGCTGCCAGGGCAGACGCAGAATACGAAACCACCAGACAGACATTAATTGAAAACATAAGAGTTTTAGAAGTCCTTACGGGGAAAAAACTATTATAAAATGAGTATTATAAGACTTATACGGCTTATCCTTGATAATAAAACCTGGCTCATCCTGTTTCCGCTGGCCCTGGCCGCCGGCGTATTCTACATGACCAGGAAACAAGACAACAATTATAAAGCAAGTACCCTGATTTACACCGGGCTGGCTTCAGGATATACCATCGAATCAGAAGGAAGCGGAAAAAGTGATTATTCAAGTATCAACAACGCATTTGATAACCTGATCAATACCATTAAAGCCCGTACCACCATTGAAGAGGTAGGTTTAAGGCTTCTGGCCTCCCACCTGATGCTCAGGTATCCTGACAATGCCATTGCCAATGAAGTGACCTTTCAAAGACTTCACGAAGCATTGCCTGATTCTCTGGTCAAAAGGCTTGTGGATTATAATTCGGTTGACAACACCATCAGAAACCTGAATAACTACATTATACTTCCGAATAACCTGGTGTCTTTGAACTTACTGATTCCTGATGCGAGTATTTACGGATTGAAAGGCATTACCCGATCACTGGTAGTACAGAGGGAAGGATCAAGCGACATGGTCAAGATTGCCTATGAATCGAACGACGCCGCTGTAACCAAGAACACCCTGGTGCTTATTTCTGACGTCTTTATGAACAAACACAAAGAGCTGAAAGTCAGTGAAACAGGCAATGTTGTCTCCTATTTTGAAGAGCAACTTCAGAAGGCCAGCGAGAAATTGTACAGCTCAGAAGATAACCTCAAGGACTTTTCTACCAAAAACAAGATCGTTAATTTTGAGGAGCAGTCCAAGTACGTAGCCGAACAGGACAACCTGGTGGAACAGGAAATACAGAAGGAGAAAGCCGACCTGGAAGCAGCCAAAGCTACCTTTAAAAACCTGAACAACCGCCTGAGTTTAAGGCAGGATGTAGCCCTTAAAAATGAAAAACTGGCTGACCTGAGAGATTCACTTTCTGTTTATAATTCAAGACTTACCTTGCTTGAATTTAACCCGGATGCCAACAAAGAGTCTATCAGGAACCTGAAAAGCATCATTACGAAATTAGAGAACAAGACTAAAAGCGATATATCCGACATTTATGACATCAACAACAGCAAGAACGGGGTGCCCAACCAGATGTTGTTTACCGACTGGATCCAATCGTTTATTGACATAGACAAATCCGAGGCCAAGTTACTGATCCTGAGTGATGTTAAGAGAAATGCGGAACGTTATACCAATCAGTTTGCTCCCCTGGGAGCGAGCCTGAGCAAGCTGGAACGTGAAATCAGTGTGGCCGAGAAAGAGTACCTGGAAATTCTGCACGGATTAAACGTCAGCAAGCTTCGTGAGCAAAACCTGCTGATGTCGTCACATCTGAAGGTGATTGACCCGCCGAAATACCCTGCTGAGCCCGAAGATTCCAAAAGGCTTCTGCTGGTAGCCATTTCTTATATACTGGGCATGGTGCTGGTGATTTTTGTCATCATTGCCAGGGAGTTTTTTGACGGCTCAATGAAAAACCCGGCCAGGGCTGTAGAAGAAGTAGGCCTGCCGTTTATCGGTGCCCTGCCGTTTTACCAGCCGAGAAAGAAGTCGATCAACTATGAAAAGATGGAAAGCCAGTTGTTAAACCAGCTGATGACGGCGATCACCATCGAAACCGATTACAGCGTGAATAACAACCTGATCGTGATATGCAGCAACAGACCCAAAGAAGGCAAAAGCTATCTGGCGAGCAAACTGGCCGAAAAGCTGGAAGCCTCCATCTGCACGTCGATGTGGATACATCCGCATGAAAAGCAACCGGAGGATTACGCCTTCAATTACACGGTCACTTCGAATTTTGTGCATGCCCGCAACATCGAAGACCTTGGACTGAGAAGAGACCCGGGTTCTGTCAATTACGTATTCCTGGAACTGCCGGCGTTGTTTGACAACCCGACACCGACAAGGCTCATTGCCAATGCCAAAATGATAGTGTACCTGGTAGACGCCACCAGGAGCTGGAAACCGGCAGACAAGTTCATTCTTGACAACCTGAGGAAAATTGCAGGAGACAAGATCGTGCTTTTTGTCAATAAAGTTAAATATGATCAGCTGGAAGATCTTATCGGCGAATTGCCAAGAAAAAGATCATGGTTCAGAAGAAAAATAAAAAATATTATAGCCTGATTTCAATTTCAAAACATTAAAAAAACAACCGATGTCCTCTGAACACGCCGATATCATTTGTGTTGCTAATCCTTCGTGGGAGGGTGATTATGTTAAAAGTACGGTCAAAATCATGGCTGAACTGGCGGCCAATCATCGAATCCTGTACGTCGACTATCAATACACGATCAAAGACCTGATCTGGGGAATGCTCGGAAAAAGTGAATATGTGCCGGTAAAAAGGATGCTGGGATTAGAAAACCCTTTACGGAAACTGGAACTGGAGGACAACACATATATTTACATCCTGACGCCGCCTCCTATCCTTTCGATTAATTTTATCAGGTCCCCGGCCATCTATGATTTTTTTGCCGGATGGAATGCCGGAATCATCGCCCGCTCGGTAAAAAAGGCAATAAAGCAAATCGGTATCAGAAATCCGAAATACGTCAATGCTTTTACGCCGCAGATCGGGGTGTTTTTACAAAAAAAGCTGAACATTACGGACGAGGTTTACTATTGCTATGATGAAATAAGCACCTGTTTATGGGCCAAAAATCACGGTAAAAGACTGGAAGACAAATACCTGAAGATGGTAGACAAGGTGATTGTCAGCTCAAAAGGTCTCTATGACACCAAACACACCGCCAATGAAAATTGCCATATAGTCAACAACGGCGTTGACTTTGACCTTTTTCACCAGTCATTTGTCAAACTCGAAGAAAAAGAAAAACCAAAGAAAATTTTATACATCGGCAGCATCGACAGCCGTCTTGATTACGGCATTCTGACTGAAATAGCCATAAAATTCCCTAACCATTCGCTGGTGATGGTAGGCAGGCTGGTTTATGACGAGCCGTATGTCAAAGAAAAGATAGAGAAACTGAAGCTGATCCCGAACGTCATTTTTGAAGGAGCAAAAGCCCCTGAAGAGCTCGGAGCCTACCTGGCCCAGGCCACCATCGGGATCATCCCCTTTGTCAAAAATGACCAGACCGCAGCCATTTATCCGATGAAAATCAATGAGTACCTGGCCGCCGGACTGGCCGTGGTCAGTACCGACTTTGCCGACCTCAGCACCTTCAAAGGGCTGATTGACATCGCCAGAACCAAAGAAAACTTTGTCAGCTCTATTTCCGACTACTTTGAAAATGACAACCAGGGATTCCAGAATAAGCGGGTTTCTATCGCCAAGGGCAATTCATGGGAAAAACGTGCGGTTGAGTTTTCAAAATTATTAAGATAATAACCTAATAAAAAAGACATTCAATGTTAACATTTATCCGGAAATTCTTTTCAACGCTGGTACAGAAACTCGGAAGGGTCACCACAGGCCATAATTTCATAGGTGAAATTGACGGTCTCCGCTTTCTGGCGATTTTACCCGTGGTGTTTCACCATTTCAGCGACAGGATTTTCAGAATTACCGGGATAAACACTCCGTTTGAAGAAAAAATGTCACTTACCGTAGCGAACGGCCACATCGGAGTATATCTTTTCTTTGCTATCAGCGGTTTTATTCTTTCATTGCCCTTCGGACGGCATTCCATCAATGCCGGGCCTGAGGTTTCTTTGAAAAAATATTTTATCAGGAGGCTCACCAGGCTTGAACCGCCCTATCTCCTGATCATGACCTTTTTCTTTTTTGTACTGATCATTGTCAAGCACCAGGATTTCTTTGAGTTGCTGCCCCATTATATCGCCAGCTTATTTTATGCTCACCGCTTGATTTACGGAGAATGGAGTCCTCTGAATCCACCTTCGTGGACACTGGAAGTCGAGATACAGTTTTATATCCTGGTTCCGTTCCTGACCATTTTTTACTTTTCAATCAAGAAACTGTGGGCAAGACGTTCACTCCTGATCGGACTCATGCTGGCCAAAATACTGGTACATAACCTCACTACGGTGCTCGACGGTTTTGACCTGACTTTACCTTATGTTTATGAATTCTTCCTGGTAGGTATTCTCCTCGCAGACATTTATATCGTCGACTGGAAAGACGGGGTACCCAGGAGCAAAATCTTTGATTATATCACCGTAATCAGCATCATTACCCTGTTTTCAACCTGGACCTGGGAAAAGAACCTCACCTGGAAATTCGTATTCATTTTCTCTCTTTTCATGACCATTTACGGTTGCTTCAGGAGCATAGCCATCAACCGCTTTTTCAGAAATCCCTGGATCAGCTCCATCGGCGGCATGTGCTATTCCATTTACCTGATTCACCTGGCCCTGGCCGAGTTTTTCACCATGGCCTTCCGCCGGATCATTGAGCTGTATGATTACCCGGTTGCTTATTTTGTGGGTATCATCCTATTTTTACCGTTCCTTTTCTTTTGCAGTGTCATATTCTTTTTAATGATAGAAAAGCCTTGCATGGATGCTAACTGGCCGCAAAAATTATCAACCCGGTTTAAATCAGTATTTGCCAGATGAGTATCCTCCGAAACAAGAATATGCTGTCACTGGCAGGTAACCTCGTTGCTGCCGGAGCGGGCTTTTTAAGCTTTGCCATTCTTGCCCGTGTGCTGAACACCAACATGATGGGTGAATGGCTGATTTATCTGACGGCTATTACTTTCTTTGAGATCATCCGCTCAGGATTGATTCAGACTGCCCTTGTACGCTTTTACTCAGGGTCAGACGAGAAATCCTATGTCGGGAGCTCCTGGATCATCAGCGGGGTGCTGACGATCGCCATCCTGGTCATCCTCACGATCATTGACCTCATTTTTCCTGATTTATACAACGGCCTGCAAATGCCGTTTTTCCTGCATCAGTTCTGGATTTATTTCATCGTCACTTTACCTGGTGGCGTAGCCAGCTGGGTGCTGCAGGCCGAAAGCAAATTTACCCAGATCCTGATCCTCAGGCTTGGATTTGCGGTCCCGTTCCTGCTCTTTAATATTTCAGGTTTTTATTTCAAATGGACGTCTCTCGACATCTCTATGGCACAGAACGTGCTTTATGGGGTCATTTCGCTGCTCACCATTATCGGAGGCTGGACACACTTGCAGTCGGTCCGGCAAATCGACATGGTCAGGATACGGGAAATGCTTCATTACGGCAAGTACACCATGGGAACCACACTGGCGAGTAACCTGCTGAAAAGCACAGATACGTTTATCCTCGGTGCCCTGCTCAATCCGACAGCAACGGCGATGTACAACCTGCCATACAAACTGATTGACATCATTGAAATTCCGCTGAGGAGTTTTGCGGCTACGACTTTGCCGGACCTGTCAAAACACAGTCATGAAAAAAACAACAAAGCCATCAAGGAGATTTACGAAAACAGGATCAGAAAACTTTCATTATACCTGGCCCCTGTGAGTTTGTTGGTACTGATTTTTGCCGAGCAATTCGTCGTACTGATGGGTGGCGAAGAGTACCGCGAGTCGGCTAACATCCTGAGGGTATTTTGTATTTATAGTCTTTTCCTGCCCGCAGACAGGTTTATTGGCATAACACTCGACAGCATAGGACAGCCCAAATTTAATACCATCAAGGTCATTGTCATGGTTTTGGTCAACGGTATTGGCAGTTATGTCATCCTCAAAGTGTATCCTGATCCACTTCCGGTAGCAATTGTAACAGTATTTACAGTTTTAGTCGGAGTTGGAATAGGATTTGCTGTATTAAAAAAATGGTTTAAAGAAAATAAGTAAGATGGACCCTTTAGTTTCGATCATCACGGTAAATTACAATCAGACACAAGTGACTGAGGAGTTTCTGTTGTCCATTCAGAAGATTTCTTATCCCAATTATGAGCTCTTTGTGGTAGACAACGCCAGCCCTACGCAGGGAGTAGGATCATTAATACCGAAGTTTCCGGAATTCAGGTTTATTGAAAGCAAAGAAAACCTGGGATTTTCAGGCGGCAACAACCTGGCGGTGAAAGAAGCCAAAGGAAAATACCTGCTTTTTATCAACAATGACACCGAGGTGGAGCCTGATTTTCTTCAGCCATTGGTCAGACTGATGGAGAGCAATCCGAAGATCGGAATGGCGAGTCCGAAAATCAGGTATTTCTTTGAGGACAATCTCGTCCAGTATGCAGGCAGTACCGAAATGAACTCCTATACGGCCAGAAGCTTTTTCATCGGTGAAAAACAGGAAGATGACGGCAGGTTTGACACCACCATGAGAACGGCGTTTATTCATGGGGCAGCTATGCTGGTGTCGGCCGGAGCGATGGAGAAGGTAGGTCTGATGGAAGACCAATTCTTTCTTTATTACGAAGAGTTCGACTGGTGTGCACGTTTCAAAAAAGCCGGATTTGAAATATGGTACGTGGCCGATTCGCTGGTAAAGCACAAAGAATCGATAGCCACAGGAAAAAACAGTCCGTTAAAGGTCTATTATCAGACCAGGAACAGGATTTTTTATGTCAGGAGAAACTTTACCGGTTCTCAAAAACTCGTATTTACCTTATTTTTTACTATATTTTCTATTCCAAAAAATACTGTTAAATTTGTCATTAACCAGAGATTCGATCATCTCAAAGCATTTTACAGGGGGATTTTCTGGAATTTCAAACATTAAGCCATGACTATTGTAACTTTACTTATTTCTTTACTTCTGGTTGTTTGCGGAGTATATGTCGCTTATCTGGCGATATTTGCTTTTGCCGGCATACTGGTTCCGGCAAAGAAATATGCCAGTTCCGATAGAAAGAGCAGATTCGCGGTCTTTCTGCCTGCGTACAAAGAAGACGGGGTCATCCTGAATTCCACCAAAAAAGCACTCGAACAAAATTATCCGAAAGAATTATTTGACGTCATTGTCATTGCCGATTCAATGAAACCCGAAACCATCGGGCTGCTGAATCAGCTTCCGGTCAAAACCATCGTTGTTTCTTTTGAGTTGTCGAGCAAATCCAAGGCCCTGAACTTTGCGATGAACACCCTGGACGACAACGCTTATGACATTGCCCTGATCCTCGACGCCGACAATATTATGGAAGACGATTTCCTGGATAAGATCAACGCTGCCTTCCAGAACGGCTGGTCTATCGTGCAGGGGCATCGTACCGCCAAAAATACCAATACCACCACGGCTGTCCTGGATGCCATCAGTGAAGAGTCCAACAATCACATTTTCAACAAGGGTCACCGTGCACTCGGGCTGTCTTCAAGATTACTGGGCTCCGGCATGGCCTTTGATTATAAGTTGTTTAAAGACACGATGATCAAGATCGACACGCTGGGTGGTTTTGACAAGGAACTGGAAATGAGACTTCTGAAAAAGGAATACGCCTTTGAATACCTGGACGACGCTCTCGTTTACGACGAAAAGGTGCAGAACCCGGAAGTCTTCGAAAAACAAAGAACAAGATGGATTGCCGCCCAGTTAAAATACCTGAAAAGTAACTTCTTTTCAGGATTTGTGCACTTGTTCAGGGGCAATATCGACTATTTCAACAAGGTGTTCCAGGCCATGATGCTGCCGAGGATCATCCTGCTTGGTTTATTATTTATTTTAGTGCCGGTTACCATTTTGCTCAAGAATTATCAGCAGACCATCCTGGCATTGTCGATGATATCTGCCCTTGCCATTGTGTTTTTTATTTCCATTCCCGGATGGCTGAAAAAACAGATAGGCTGGCGTGAAATATTGCTTTTGCCTAAATTATTCTTTAAATTCCTTAAGTCGATCACAAAAATCGGGGATGCCAATAAAAAATTCATCCATACCCCGCACGACACGACCCATTAACCTGATAAACCAATTTTAAACTTTATAGTCAACTCAGTTCATGTCACATAAAAAGGCCGTTTTACTTATAGGTTACGATTCTAACCTTTCACTAGGAGTAATTTACTGCTTGAGATCTTTTAATTATACGATCCATCTCCTGACAAGTAACCAGAAAAATGCAGCCAGGCATTCCAGGTTCCTGGATAAAATCCACGTCAGGGAAGCCATCAACTCGAAGGACGACATCATTAAAATTGTGCAGGAAAATCACATTGACCTCATCATGCCCATTGACGAGATCGAAATCAGGTTTATCAGGCAACACAAAGAACTTCTGAGCCAGTATGCTCCCTGCAGCTGGTCTACAGACACTGAGTTTTTCGACATAGGTATCAACAAAAAGCTGCTCGCAGAATTTCTGACCAAAAACGGTGTTTCATGCCCGGTTTATGCCACGGTAAATGACTTGAAAGAGCTTGAAAACATTGCCGGACAGATCGGATACCCTTTGCTGTTAAAACCCACCAGGGGCTCTTTCGGGCGTATGATCCGGAAGTTTGAGAACTGGGAAGATCTTAAAGATTATTACAACAGCAATCCGCCGGAAGACCGCGAATTTATCATTCAGCCTTTCATTGTAGGCAGCGATATCACCTGTAATGTCATTTGTAAGGAAGGCGAGATCATTTGTTATACCATCCAGGAATCGCCCGTAAAAACAGGCTCAGACTTCAGCTCTAATGACGTCCTGCAGTTTCATGAAGACGAAGAAGTGATACGCGAAGTAAGTAAAATGATGAAACTCCTGCACTGGTCAGGCGTGGCTTGTGTAGACCTCAGAAGAGACCAGCGTGATAAAAAAGTATACATTCTTGAAATCAACGGCAGGTTCTGGGCTTCAGTGGTTACTTCATGTCTGAAAGCCAAAGTCAATTTCCCGCTGATTATGCTCAAACTGGCCCTTAATGAGCCTGTGGATATTCCGAAGCAAACCCACGGCAGGCAAATTGCCCTGAAACAATATTTTGATGCCCTGAAATCCGGGAAGAAAACCTCGTTTAAGGACACCAAATATGTCAGTTACCTGTCAGACCCGGTGGCCCGTTTTTTCCAGGTTTTCAAACTGTGATCCGGCCCTCTTTTTTCTTCTGTTTTTAACTTTCAGTATTTATTATTCTTTTGGCTTGCTATTTGCTGAGGTATGAATAAGCCAGGCAGGCCTGCTTTCTGTTATGCGATTAAAAATGTAGTTTTAACCTATATTTTGAATGTTTATATATGTACTGAATAAACTTTTGAGCTTATTGGTATGGCTCAGATACGGAAAGTTACCTGTTAATATCAAATATTATTACAGACATACTTATATGTGCCAGTTAAGGCAATGGAGGTTTGTCATAAGGGATTATTTCATTAAAAAACCTTACAAGGAAATATCATTCAGCGGGGAGTTCGGAGCTGAGCTGATGTTTGCCCTGCCTTTTGCGTACTGGCATCATCTCAACGGTACCCTTAAAAACACCACAAGCTCCCTATTTACCAAAGAGTTTTATTTTTTCTCACCCGATCACACCGAGAAATTCACTGCCCGGTCGGACGAAGGCAATTATAATTTTGATCTGCCCCGCATTCTTTACAGCCAGGACTACGACATGGAAAAGTGGGTCCGGGTTCCCTTAAAAGAACATTACAAAAACGATTTCTTCGTATTTGACAAACCCATTCTGATCATCGCCAACCGGTACAATACGGAATGGGACGGCCCGCCGGTCAGCTTCTTCAGTCTGGAGATACTCGACGAGATGATCACCACCCTGAAAGATAAGTTTACCATCATTTATAACCGTCCCAAACCACAGCACCTGGTGCCTGACCACAGCCTTACTTACGACCTGAAAGATTATGAATGGATAGCAGAACACCACCCTGAAATACATATTTTGAGCGAAATGTATCGCGATAACCCACATAATGCCCATCACTTTAATCATTTCCAGATGATGGCTTATTCCAACGCAGATCATTTCATTTCAATCCACGGCGGGACGGCCACTTTTGCCAGTTATTTCGGCGGAACCAACCTTATTTTTTCAAAACAAGGTCCGGAACACCATTTTCATTGCTTTACCAAGCTTTTTCCACAGCTTTCGGGAGCTGCTATTTTGCACGCTAAAACAGAAGACGAGTTGAGGGCTTATATAAATTCTCATTTTACTAAAAATTAAATAAAATGAAGAACAATTACTGGTTACGTTCAGGCATGTTGAATATCGTTCAGAACATGACTTCTGTCCTGTTTGGCTTCGGCGGATTCTATTTTCTGGTCAGGCTGCTGGATAAAAACCAGTTTGGTACCTGGACCTTGTTTCTCACTACCACCACCATCATTGAAGTCTTCAGAAACGGGCTCATCAGCAACGCCCTCATTAAGTTTGTTTCCGGAGAACCGGAAGCTGAACGGCCAAAGATCATTTCTGCCGCCTTTACGATCAGCTTTTTTATTACCTTACTTTATATCCTGCTGACCTTTATTTTTGCAGATCATCTCAGCAGTTACTGGAGAATACCCGAGCTCAGCCCCTTGCTCTATTACTACACCATCATTTTTATTTTTTCGGGATTACTCTCTCTTTTTAATAACATCGAACAAGCTCATTTTCATTTTGAAGGCATATTTATTACTACGTTTTTAAGGCAGATCATCATGTTTCTGTACATTCTGATTTGTTACATCCAGAATTACGTACCACCCCTCACCTACCTGGTTTACGTGTTGATCCTGGCGATTGTCGTCAGTGCGGCTGCCGGTTGGTTTTTTGTGAGAAAATACCTCGTTTTTACCTGGAGTTTTCATCCTGAATGGATAAAAAAGATCTTTAATTATGGCAAATATGCCTTCGGAACTACGGTAAGCTCTATTATTTCAGGGTCCATTAACCAGATCATGCTGGGCGGGATGCTGTCGCCGGTGGCTTCAGGGATGTTCAATGTAGCCATCAGGATCACCAATCTGATCGAAATCCCTACCAATGCCATCGCCAACATTGTTTTTCCGCAAAGTGCCAAAAGGCTGGAAGAAACAGGCCTGGAGGGCATCCGTTACCTGTATGAGAAATCTGTGGGCACCATCCTGGCCCTTGTTATTCCCATGGTTTTGTTCCTTTATTTCTTTGCCGACCTCACCATCGGGCTGATCGCCGGGGATAAATATGACGACACCATCCCTCTGCTTAAAATCACTTTATTGTATTGTTTGTTAGTACCTTATGGCCGTCAGTTCGGCACTATACTGGACTCTATCGGAAAAACCCGGACCACTTTCCGGGTGGTTTTCATCTCGGCCTGTATCAACATCGGCATGAACTACTTCTTTATCAAATCCAACGGTCTGCTGGGAGCCGCTTATGCCACCCTGTATTCCCAGATCATCGGGTTCGTTATCGGGCAGGTGATTTTATATAAATTCCTGAAAGTCAACATTCTTCACCCGTTTATTTATGCTTACCGGTTTTATCCTGAGTTTTACCAGACGCATATTGCACCAAGACTGAAGAGGGGGGCATGATTATTTCCTGCGAACAAAGCTTAAACCGGCCCTCCCGGTTTTCCTACATTTCCTGATTCTTTACTTTCCTCGTTCGTTTTACGGTACTTGTCGGTTTTATTGGCTTGGTGGTCGGTTTTCTTTGGAAATTTGATCAAAAAAAAGGTATTTTTATAAAATTTATTATTTAAATGAAATTACCCGACCGAAACCTTAAAATTAAACTGTTTTACCGGTTCACTATTTCTGCCGTTTTACTGACCGGATGGGTGACCGCCTGTAAAGTAAGCAGCCCGGCTACCAGGGACCTTGTCAAAGATGTAATCGGTACCTTTTCCGAGCAATCACCCGCGGTAAAACTACCCGAAACCGCTGATCCGGAGAGTGATGACTGGAAAAACATTGACCTGCAGGCCAAATCTCCTGTAAAACCACTTTACCCTTCAGAAGAAGCCAAAAGCTTCCTTCTTCCCCCGGGTTACAAAATTGAACCCATCCTTACAGAACCTGCCATTCAGCAGCCCGGAGCCATTGCTTTTGATGGCAATGGCCGCATGTATGTACTGGAGCTCCGCTCTTACATGCTGGACGCCGACTCAAAAGATGAGCTGGAACCGACCAGCAGGATATCCAGATGGGAAGACAAAAACAATGACGGGATCTACGAGTCCGGTACCACGTTTGTCGACAGCCTGATTTTCCCGAGATTTGTACTGCCTTATGGCAAGGATTGTATACTGACCATGGAGTCTGATGCAGACAATGTCTATAAATACACCGACACCAACGGCGACGGTAAAGCTGATAAAAAAGAGTTTTTTACCAATAAATACGGCCGCTCCGGCAACGTGGAGCACCAGCAGGCATTTATGTACCAGGGCATGGACAACTGGCTTTACAGCACGGTCAATGCCTTCAGGGTCAGAGAAACGCCGGGTGGGGTGATCCGCGAAAAAACGGGATTCAACAGGGCCCAGTGGGGCATTACCCATGATGACAACGGCAAACTCTGGTTTCAGGGCGGAGCCAGCGGCTTACCTTCTTATTTCCAGTTTCCTATCCATTACGGCAATTTTGAAGTGCCGAATGAATTTGCCAAGGGATTTGACGTTCCCTGGGGCTCGGCCATCAAAATCAGCGATATGCAGGGGGGAATGGATGAAATCAGGCAGCCGGACGGTTCACTGAAAAGAGTAACAGGGTCTGCCGGAAACGACGTTTATCGCGGCGACAGGCTGCCTGCCGACCTGAGAGGACAGTATTTTTATGGTGAACCGGTCGCGAGGATCGTCAGACAGATCAATCCGATCGTTACAGAAGGACTCACGACGCTTCATAATGTATACCAGGATCAGAAATCAGAGTTTTTACGTTCAAGTGACCCCCTGTTCAGACCGGTGGATATGGCCACTGCTCCTGACGGAACGCTTTATATAGTAGACATGTACCACGGCATTATCCAGGAAGGCCAGTGGACACAAAAAGGTACTTATCTGAGGACCAAGATCGAACAATATCAGCTGGAAAAAGTAGTAGGTTTAGGCCGGATCTGGCGGATCACCTACGAAGGCATAGACCGCGATAAAACCAAGCCGAGGATGCTCAGCGAAAAAACATCCAGGCTTGTGAAGCATTTTGAACATCCCAACGGATGGTGGCGTGACGCTGCCCAGCAGCAGATTGTCCTGAGAAAAGACCTTTCCGTTGCACCTGCCCTTGAATCGATGGTATCGAATTCTCAGAATGTACAGGCCAGGATACATGCCTTATGGTCGCTTGAAGGACTGGGAGCCCTGAAAAAAGAAACCGTTCAGAAATTATTAAAAGACCCGAATCCGAGGATCCGCAACCAGGCCCTCCGTGCGGGAGAATCACTTTACAAAGCCGGAGAAAAGGAGCTGAAAGACGATTTCCTGGCCCTGATCAACGACCAGGATACAGATGTGGTGATCCAGGCGATGCTGACAGCACAGCACCTTAAACTGCCCGATACTGAAAGTCATATTAAAGCGACCATCGAAAAAAACAAGGCTGCCGGTGTCAAACTGGTCGGTCAGCAGATCATTACCCCGCCCAAGCCCCGTGGTTTTGCGACGGGCGGTGCACAGGAGCTGAACAAAAGCCAGAAGGAAATGCTGGCCAGAGGTGAGGTTATTTATAATGAATTATGCTCCCAGTGCCACGGAAACAATGGTATGGGGACGCCCGCCGGAGACGGCAAATTACTGGCCCCTGCCCTGGCCGGGTCCTTACGGATACAATCTCATCCTGAATATGCCGTGAGGGTGGTGTTGCACGGAATGGAAGGGGCTATCGAAGGGAAAACCTATGCAGGCAATATGATGGCCAGTATGAAAGAGCAATCTGATGAATGGGTCTCTGATGTGGTTTCTTATATCAGAAACGGACTGTCTAACGATGCTTCGATGATTACTGCCGACCAGGTAGCCAAAATAAGAGCCAGGACCTCCGGTCAATCCGGCACGTATCTTTATGACGGACTGATAAAGCAGGTGCCGCAGGAATTACAGCTGAAAGAAAACTGGAAGGTGACCGCCAGTCATACGGCTTCGACAAGGATAGGCGGCAATGTTTCTCCCAACACGGCGTTTACCTATGAAGGCTGGTCTACAGGGCTTAAACAGGAAAAAGGAATGTGGTACCAGATAGAATTCCCGAAAGAAGTCAACCTCAACGAAATACACTTTACCTCTGCCCAGATGATACGCAAAGGCTGGGTACCGGACCCTAAAAAGCCCAATGAACCAAGGCCTTTTGTGCAGACATTCCCGAGGGTTTACGTTGTGGAAACGTCTTCAGACGGTGTCAACTGGCAGGAAACCCTCAGCTCTGCCAAAGGACAGGAAGGACAGAATGTTCTTTTATTCAACGCCCCCAAAACCCGGTTTATCAGGATAAAGCTGAATGAAGGCGTAGAGAAAGAAAATGAGGATGTCCCTTGGACCATGAAACAAATGAAAATATTCGGTCAAAATTTCTAACCTTAATAAATAGCTAATCAAACAATGAAAAAAACAAACGATTTATCTGTATCACGCCGTAATTTCCTCGGCACTTCAGCGGCTCTCGTTTCCGGTGCGGTTCTGGGATCAAACAACCTTTTCGGGGCTCCGGCCATCATTCGTAACCTGCTCAGTCCCGGATCACTGATCAATGGCGTTCAGATTGGCGTTATCACTTACTCATTCAGAGATTTACCGGATCAGAGTGCGGAAGCCACCCTTAAATATGTACTGGACACAGGTGTCAGTGCGATTGAACTGATGGGAGACCCTGCAGAGAGTTTTGCAGGCAAGCCGAAAAGCACGGTTGATTTCCGTTCCCTTTATCCCCTGATGAGAAAAAGAAACGAAAAGCAGGAGCTGACGGAAGAAGAGAAAAAGAAACTGGCTGACGGCGAAGCCCAGATGAAGTCATATAACGAAGAGGTAACCAAATGGCGTGCCGGCGTTTCAATGGCTAAATTTGAGCAGGTTCGTAAGATGTACAACGATGCCGGTGTTAAAATTTATGCCTTCAAACCGAATGCTTTCGGTAAAAACAACTCTGATGCGGAAGTGCTTTACGGCATGAAAGCCGCAAAGGCCCTGGGAGCTTCACACGTGACGCTGGAACACCCTTCCGACGACGCACAAACACTCAGATTAGGAAAACTGGCTGAAGGCGTGGGCATCAAGGTAGGATACCACGGCCATGAGCAGGAAACCCCTACTTTCTGGGATACGGCCCTGGCCCAGTCGCCGGCCAACGCCCTGAACCTTGACCTGGGTCACTACATTGCAGCCGGTAACACGGATGCTCTTGACCTGATCAGAAAGAAACACGACAGGATCAGCAGCATGCACGTGAAAGACCGTCAGAAGCCTGCCAACGGCAAAGGAAACCTGGTCTGGGGACAAGGAGATACGCCTTTGACTGAAGTCCTGGGTCTGATGAGAAAAGAGAAGTACAAGTTCCCCGCTACGATTGAGCTGGAATACAAAGTTCCGGAAGGCTCTACTTCGGTAAATGAAGTAAAAAAATGTGTAGAGTATTGTAAGAAAATATTGAGTTAATCAATAATACCTATGATAGAAGACGGTCCCGGTGAAAATCGGGATCGTTTTTTTATGGGCAAAATCGTGACCCTGGCATGAAATACGATCCGCCGAAAGCCCCCAAACATCGTGTAAGAGATATTTACTTATTATCCAGAGAAGAATCTGAATGATGGAAGTGTTTGGTCGCTACAGAGCGTTTGTTGGCCCTTACCGCGTTCAGAAGAGAGATCACCTGGAAGAAGATGAACTTCGGAATGCTGACGAGCGATTTATAGATGACCCGGTCGGTTTTCGAATTAAGCAGGGCAGTGGCAAAACCCACTACAAAAAATATCAGTCCGGCTACCCAGACGACGCTTTCAATCGGGCTTATGTATAAATCAATGACAATGAAGACGATGGCAAAACCCAGCTTGATAAACAAGGGGGGTCTGAGCAGCACAATCCCGAAAAGGAACTGATTGAGGCTGAAGTTCTTAACGCCCCTGGCAATGATCTGAAAACCATATTTAAAGTACCTGAACCACGTATTGATCCACCTGGCCCGCTGATTTACCAGCTGATCAGATTTGGAAGTTTTTTCGTCGTAAATAATGGCATCTTCTGCAAAAGCGATACGGACATCCCTCTTAAGGATTTCAGCCTGAAGCACTTTGTCAAATCCGGCCCCGGTAATGTCTTTAGACTCGAGGCAATCCTTATACAAAGCAGTGGTAAAAGCCATACCCGAACCGGCCAGTGTAGCAGATGAGCCCAGACCGAAAAGGATTTTTCCATCATAGAAATGATAGTAGATATCACGGGCAGCATCGAGCCTGGCATATTCGGTGTCCAGGTTCTTGGCATTTCTGACCCCCTGGACGGCCAAAAAGCCTTTGTCAAAAAATACATCAAGTTTTCTGAGGAAATCAGGCTCAACCAGGTTATCACTATCAATGATGGTCAGCCTTTCGTGAGGCCTTTTGAAGCGGTTGATGGCATAAAAATGTGACCTGGTGTTGCTGCTGAGGGTCTCTTCAGGTCTGAGGATCACCACACGCTCGTCCTCAAAGTGCAGGCCGGTGATGTCACATTTGTCGGCTACCACATAAACAATGAAGTCGGGGTAGTCGAGATTCAGAATGGACTGGACCACATTGGGAATATTCGTTAGCTGCTCATAAGCCGTTACAATGACCGCGTAGTCTGAGTATTGTACTTCTCTACCAAGATGATTGTCTTTCTTTTTAAACAAGGAAACCAGTTTATAAAAAACAAACAAAATGAAAGGTAAGAACAAATGCCAGCCAATGTATACCTGCAACAGTATCCACAGAATAAAGAATATTTCTTTCAGCATATTTTCCTGCTACTTTTAAACATCAATCTTGTATATCAATTAACATACCAATACTTTCAGCCCTGCTGAAATTATCTGATATTTTTATTAACAACCCACTTATCGGTATTATTTAAAAAAACACATCCGGTACTCATTCCTAAATCTACGAAAAATAATGATTTTTGGCTGAGAATCCCGATATATCTGCATCTTATTGTGCACCAGCCGTTTACCTTTTCTCATTCAGCCCTGCGGACCTTCTCCCAGATGCCTGAGGTGAGCCCGTTGCGATATCTGAAAAATCCCCTGATGGCACAATAATTCATAAAAGAGAAATAATAAGGCACGAACAGCAGTTTTATCCTGATTTTACGATTTTCAAAGTAATTACCCAGGATCGCGAGGCCATAAAACAATATTTGTCCTGCCAGAAAATAAATATAAATCATGTCAGCCGACAAGGCAACCAGGGCTACATTCACAACAAAAATCAACGGTAAACAAAAAGGTGCCACCGCCCAACGCATCGCCCGGTGCGAAACGTACTGGAATGACAACCAGCCGTATTTAAAAATGTTTAAAAGAAACCCGAGCCTGGCAATCGACTGAAAACCTCCGGCAGCAATCCTGACTTTGCGTTTCTGTTCGTCACCTATTGAAAAAGAAGGCCTTTCGCTTGCATAGGCATCAGGCTCATAAATGACCCTGAATCCCCTGGCAGCAATACGAAGTGAAATCATGAAATCGTCAAGCAGCGTATCTTTCTCTACTTCTTCAAAAAGCTCAGTCCTGACGGCAAAGAGTTCACCGGCCGCACCGACTACAGAGTAGAGTTCGGTATCCAGTTTTTTAAGGAAAGATTCGTATTTCCAGTAAAGCCCCTCTCCTGCTCCGGCAGCGGCTTCATTGTCATCCATCATGATCCTTTTTTCCCCGGCTACTGCCCCGGTTGAGGCATCTTTAAAATGACGGATGATATTTTTAATGACGAGTTTGTTGAGTGTCGTATTGGCATCAGAGAAAATGACAATGGGCGTAGAAACGGTTTTCATGGCGATGTTCATCGCCTCAATCTTACCTCGTCTTTCGCTGCCACCGAGATAATGGACAGAAGCATTTTTTCCAGACAGTTCCCTGACAAATTCTGTGGTGCCGTCGTCAGACCCTTCGGTCACAAACAGCAGCCTGAGCAAATGGGCCGGATAATCAAGTCCCAGTGAGTTTTCGACTTTTTCCTTGATACATGACATTTCATTATAAGCCGGGATAATGAGGGTCACTTCAGGCAGATACTGATCATCAAAGTCCTTTTTATAGGCTTTGCCTAGAGCTTTTTTGATTTTGACCAGTACATAAATCAGGATGCCGTATCCTATATAAGTGTAAAAAACCAGAAAGAGAGAAAACCAAAAAACGAAAATCAGGAAAGGGATCATGAATGTAATTTTTATTAACCGTATGACACAACTACCGTCATACGGGCTGGCTATTTTGCAAATCGGATTCCGGCTACATGTAAGGCATTAACCTACGGCTTCAGTAAAGAAACTTCCTTCTGAATTCCTGTAAGATCAACACCTGAGTTTTTTTATATCAGGAGCACATTATGGATAAAAAACTATCCTGCTATTACTTAAAGCGATTCCATTTTCAGTTTGATATTCCCGGCTCCTGCCTGCACATTAGCGTCCAGGTTATCATAGGCGGCCTTCAGACCGGCTTTATCAGAACCGTTAAAATCTTTTACTACCCTCTCAAATTCCTGTATCAGGGGATATATGCCGGTAAGGCCAACCATAGAAAAGTTAGGCTTGATCTGATGGATTTTCTGACCGGCCTCGTTAAAATTATTCAATTCAATTAAAGTGCCGATCTGATTCCAGATCAGTAAAGAATCCTCTAAAAAAGACTCAAAAATTATTGATAAAATTTCTTTATCTTCGCCGTATAGTTCCTGAAGATGTTTTGTATCTACTAAAGTTAGATCTTGACTCATAATTACCTTTTTGTTTTTCAGTGCAAAAAAAATGCCACCTTATAAATTTATAAAAACTTTGAAATTAATGTCCCTAAATAATTCAACCTGTCTTAAAACTCATGAAAACTTTTTTTATCCAAAACCCACTGGACGTTTCGCCGGTAGCAGAAACCCTGGGGGCCTGTGACCTGGATCCTGAAATCAAGAGTATCCTTATCTTGTCATGCGATAAAGATCACACCCCAAAAACAGATATTGATCTGATTTTAAAACGTTTAAATAAACCCGTATTTGGTGGACTTTTCCCCGAACTCATCTATCAGGGTCAAAGAAAACAATCAGGAATGATCGTTGTCGGCCTGTACAAAGAAACTAAAACGCTCCTTTTTGAAGGTAATAATTCCGAAGAGCAAATATATGAATTGATCAGTGAAAAATTTAAGGATGATAACCCGGAAGGAAAAAGTATTTTTTTGTTTACAGACGCCCTTCATTTCAACAAGACCGGCCTGATCGATTCCTTATATAATTATTTCGGGATGTTCCCGGCTTACATCGGCGGTGGTGCCGGTTCCCTGAGTTTTGAAAATATCCCGAGCATATATTCCAATGAAGGGCTGGTCCAGTCGTCGGCCATTATCGGCTTGTATGATGGAAGTATTTCTATAGGCGTAGATCATGGTTATACAGCCATCAGTGATTCTTTCAAGGTGACGGAGTCTGTCAACAACCAGATCATCAGTCTCAACTGGAAACCGGCCATGGAAGTGTATCAGTATGTGGTAGAAAAACATTCAGGTAAACTTTTCAAAAAATCTGAATTCGGGGATTTTGTCAAATCTTATCCCTTCGGGATCAATAAAGTTGATTCTCAGATGGTTGTCCGGGACCCTTTCATGGAAAAAGACGGCTCTATCTTTACCCTTGACGCCGTTGAGCAAGGATCTTATATTAATATTGTCTACGCAAAAGAGCAGAATCTTGTTGAAGGGGCCGGGTTAGCCAAAGCATATGCACAAAATAATATCAGAAATCAGAATTCAGGTTCGATTTTTGTTATAGATTGCATTACCAGATCACTATTTTTAGATGAAAATTTTCATAAGGAATTAAATGCACTGGACCCAGAAAACGTTGCTTTCGGAGCTTTAACTTTAGGCGAAATCGCGAATTTCGGGAATTCTTATCTGGAAATTTATAATAAAACAGCCGTAGTGGGCATTTTTGAAAATGATTGACGTAAACAGTAAAGTTCTAAAAGAAATCCTGCTAGAATTAACACTTGTTATCGGGGGTGAAACAGATTATAATAAAATACTCAAAAAAACACTGCCTCTTTACCTGAGAAGGCTGAACTGTACGGTTGCTTTGGTTTTTCACACTGATAAGGGAAAGGTAAAATCTGAGTTTATATTACCAATCTCATTATCAAAAACAAAAGAATGGCCCACTTTCCGTGAAAAAGTGCTTGAAGAAATCAGGTCCGGCAAAATCGGCAGCCTGACAGAACTTTCAGAAAATGGCCTTAATTATTATCTGTTTTCGCTCAATCCGGAAATTTTCCTGATACTGGGCAGAAAAGAAGCTTTCGGAGATAATGTCATTGATGAGCTCATTCCGGTCATCCAGTTTCTGGGCCAGGCCCTCAACAATGCCATGGAAATTCAGAAAAGGAAGTTTGCCGAAGAAGAGCTGAATAAAGAAAGACTTCTGCTTAAAACCATCATTGATCATATTCCTGATTCCATATATCTAAAGGACCTTTCCTTAAAAAAACTGGTGGCCAACAAGGCCGACCTGTTTTTTTCGGGCTATGATTCAGAATCCGAAATTCTGGGTAAAACTGATTCAGAAATTTACCCCCCGGAACTGGCAGATCATGCTACCAAGGTCGAAAAAGAGATATTGAGAACAGGGCTTCCCATGCTGAATGTTGAAGAGTTCCTTGAAAATAAAAAAGGTTTTAAGGCTGTCCTCAATACTTCTAAATTCCCGCTTATTGACGAAAATCAAAATATACTGGGAATTGTCGGGATAGGTAAAAACATCACTGAGTTCAAAAACAATCAGAAAGAAATCAAGCTTTTGTCGCTGGTAGCCAGCCAGACCGACAGCAGCGTACTGATCACTGACCTGGAAGGTAAAATAGAATGGGTCAATGACGGGTTTATCCGGCTGACCGGGTATACAGCAGACGAAGCACGGGGCATGAGGCCCTGGTGGCTCCTTCGCGGGCCGCTGTCTGACGAAACAACCCTCAATGAGATAGTCACGGACATTCTCCTGCAAAAGCCGATTGATAAAGATATTATTATTTATAATAAGAAAAAGGAAGCTGTCTGGATCAATATCCAGGGTAGCCCGCTGAAAGATGACGACGGAAACGTACAAGGCTTTTTCTCTATTCAGAATGATATCAGTGAAAGGAAAAAAAGCGAAGCTCAGATCAGGCAGCTGCTTACCTGGATAGATGAATCGAGTGACGCCATGCATGTTATTGATGAAACCGGAAACATCCGTTTTATTAATACAGAAGCGGCCAATCGCCTGGGAAAGACCAAGGAAGAACTTATCGGTCAGCATATAGGGACCGTGGAGATCATGTTTCAGGATCACAGCAAATGGGAAGAACATGTGGCCGAACTGAAAGAAGTGGACCAACAAATACTTGAAGGCCGCCATGTGAGAAAAAACGGCCACGAATACCCGGTAGAAGTCAGTGCCAAATACCTTAATATTGAGAACCAGGGCTTTGTGATTGCCTTTACAAGAGATATTACCGAAAGAAAAAGGACGGAACTGATCCTGAGACAAAGTGAGGAAAAATACCGTGGTATCATGGAAAACATGGAACTCGGGTTTCTGGAAGTGGACCTGGACGGCAAAATCATACGGGCCCATGACCAGATGTGCCGCATGAGCGGCTATACGGAAGCCGAACTGATCGGGAAGAATGCCATGGAGATTTTTACGCCCGAGGAGTTTAAAGAAACCCTGCTGAGGCAAGACAATGACAGGCTTGAAGGCCGGGTGGGCAACTACGAGGTGCAGCTGAGGAAAAAGAACGGAGAGCGGCTTTGGGTGCTCATCAGCGGCGGCCCTGTTTTTGATTATGACGGCAACGTGGTGGGTTCGGTAGGGATTCATTATGACATCACCGAACAGAAACAGTTCCAGGAAGAGCTGGCCAAGGCCAAAAACCTGGCAGAAAAAGCCCAGGAAGCAGAAAAGCAGTTCCTTTCCAACATGAGTCATGAGATCCGGACACCGCTCAATGCCATCATCGGGATGACCAACCTGCTGTATGACACCAAGCCGACCAATGAGCAGATCGACTACCTGGATACCCTTAATTCTTCGGCCAACTTCCTGTTATCCCTCATTTCCGATATTCTCGACATCGCCAAAATTGAATCGGGCAAGATCGAATTGCACCCGAAACCGTTTAACCTTTCTGCTAACCTGAACACCCTCAGGAAGACATTCAAGCTGAAGGTGGGCGACAAACCGGTAAAAATAGAGACCCATATTGACGAAAAACTTAATCCGGCGGTTATCGGTGACGAAACCCTCTTTAACCAGGTTTTGATGAACTTACTGAGTAACTCAGAGAAATTCACCGAATCAGGCACCATCGGTCTGCAGGCAAAGCTGATCGAACAGGATGATCCGACGGTCCAGTGGATTGAGTTCAAGGTGTACGACACCGGTATCGGTATCAGTAACGACAATCTTGATGCCATTTTTGAGAAATTCAAGCAGATCAAAAGCGATACCGGACAAAAATACCGCGGTACAGGACTGGGGCTGGCCATTACCAAACAGTTGATCGTTGTGATGGGCGGGCAGATCGGTGTGGAAAGTAAAAAAGGAGAAGGAACGACGTTTACGTTCCAGCTTCCTTTCAAAAAATACAACTCTGATCTGGACCAAAACCACGAATTTGCCCAGAAATCAGTGAAAGTGATTGAGAAAATCAATCAGAAAGCCGATGTCAGACTGGATCCGCTCCTGGTGGTGGAAGACAACCTGACCAATCAGAAATACATCAGAACAGTACTGAGCAAGTTTGACATTGATTTCGAAATCGCCAATGACGGCAAGGAAGCCCTGGAGCTGACCTTTCAGAAGAAGTATTCCCTGATACTGATGGACTTACAGATGCCGGTCATGGATGGCTATGAATCGACAATCAGCATCAGGAATTCGGAGAATATCAACCAGCATACGATCATCATCGCGTTAACGGCTTCGGCTTTACTGGATCAGAAAAACAAGGCCTTGTCGGTGGGCATGAACGACTTTATTACGAAACCGTTTACACCATCACAATTAAAGGAAAAATTAGAAGAATATTTAGGTTTTTGATGTATATTGGGACTTTGTTCAACCCTAAAACATACTTTCTATGCCTTTATTGTTTACGTTACTGGCCATTTTGGTATTGATTCTTCTGATTACGCTTGTCAAACTTGATACTTTTATATCCTTCATTATTGTGGCCATCGGACTCGGGCTCGTCAGCGGGCTCGAGATCCCTGTCATCGGGAAGGCCATCCAGTCAGGCATCGGCGGCACGCTCGGCGACCTGACCCTCATCATCGGTTTCGGAGGTATGCTCGGAAAACTGGTGGCAGAAAGTGGTGCCGCTCAAAGGATCACTTCCAAACTGCTGGACCTTTTCGGTAAAAAATACCTGACCTGGGGACTTGCCCTGGCGGGTTTTGTGATCGGCATCCCGCTTTTTTACAATGCAGGTTTCATCATCGTGGTCCCTTTGATTTTCAGCATTGCCACTTCGGCCCGTCTGCCTGTGCTGTATGTCGGTATTCCGATGTTAT
This sequence comes from Emticicia sp. CRIBPO, assembly GCF_009905725.1. Classification (GTDB taxonomy): domain Bacteria; phylum Bacteroidota; class Bacteroidia; order Cytophagales; family Spirosomataceae; genus Leadbetterella. The sequence goes on from NZ_JAAAKV010000001.1 coordinate 547,286, forward strand.
CAGCATTGTCGGTGGCCCATGGATACCTCCCCCCTCACCCTTCACCGGCGGCCATTGCCAGTCAGTTGGATGCAGACCTTGGTAAAACCCTTATTTACGGTATTATCATTGCGATCCCGGCCATTGCCATTGCCGGACCGCTTTTCGGAAAGACCTTAAAAAAATACAATCCTACGCTCAACACGAGTTTATTCAGCACAAAGGAAATCCCGGTAAATGAGCAGCCGAGCCTTACCGTCAGCCTTTTTGTGGCCTTGCTTCCGGTGATCCTGCTGACACTCACTGCGTCCTTTAAATCCTATTTTCCGGGCATTAAAATAATCGCCCTGTTGTCTGAGCCCTATGTAGGGATGCTGGTATCTGTATTATCGGCCATTTATTTCCTGGGCATCAGACAGGGAAAAACGATTTCACAAACCAGTAAACTGCTGGAAGAATCTTTCAAAAGCGTAGCTCCTATCCTGCTGATCATTGCCGGAGCCGGGGCTTTAAAACAAGTACTGACAGAAAGCGGCACCAGCCTTTATATCGGTGAGCAACTCAAACATTTTGATCTCAACCCCTTGATCCTCAGCTGGGTGATTGCGGCCTTTATCAGGGTTTGCGTGGGTTCTGCCACCATTGCCGGTTTAACCGCTGTCGGCATCCTTTTACCCTTGATTAAATCGCAGACTTCGATAGAGCCCGAACTGATCGTATTGTCTATCGGGGCAGGCAGCCTGATGTTTTCGCACCTCAATGACGGTGGTTTCTGGTTGTTTAAGGAATACTTCAACCTGAGCATCAAAGACACCATCAAAACCTGGTCGGTAATGGAAACCATCGTTTCTATCGTAGGGCTTCTCGGGGTATTGGTTCTCCAAAAAGTATTACCTTTGCTTTAAAATAATAAATACATATATTAAATGACTGCTGATATTAAGCTGGAGAAGTACAGATCAGAATTACCTGAAGCTCCAAAACCGGCCGGGGTATATAAGCCCTGCCTGATTGTTGATAATTTTCTTTATGTTTCGGGACATGGCCCCAACAGACCTGACGGCACCCAGTTTGTAGGTAAAGTGGGCTCTGAAGTAGACATCGAGTTTGCCAAGGCTTCAGCCAGGCAGGTGGGCCTGACCATCCTTTCTACCCTTAAAGAAAACCTGGGTACTTTGAACAGGATCAAAAGAGTGGTTAAAGTGTTGGGTATGGTCAACGCTGCTCCTGATTTCGGCAGCCATCCTTATGTGATCAATGGTTGCAGTGAGCTTTTTGCTGAGATCTGGGGAGAAGAACACGGTATAGGTGTGAGAAGTGCAGTGGGCATGGGCTCATTGCCGGGAAACATCACAACAGAAATCGAAGTTATTTTTGAACTGATCTGAAAAACAGGATAACATAAAAAAACAGCGGGTCTATGGCCCGCTGTTTTTGTTTCAGGATCTCGGTCCGTATGAACCTCTTCCCTTATCCTCTTTCTTGCTGCTATTTCTATTGTTGCTGTTGTCATTTTTACTGTAATCATTTCTTCCGTCGTTACCTCTGCCCTTATCGTTTTTGTAATGATTATCTTCTTTAACAACTACTTTCACATCATTTTTAACAACCACTTTCACATCTTTGTCTTTTTTGTGATAGTTTTTGGCTACCTGTTCTCTTTCCCATTGGTCATGTTTCGGGTGAAACTTGCTTTGATAGTATTTCTCTTCTCTGCTGTCTCTGATGACCTGCTGGTTATATTGTTTTTTGAACTTTGAGTACTGACTTACGTGAATTCTGTTGTTCAGGTATGGATTACGCTCGTTAATCACCACTTTATACATTCTGAACAAATCCGGTTTACCGAAATAAGACGGAAGTCTGTAAGCGTGTATCCACTGTCTGTTGTTAAAGTAAACGTATTGCTCACTGGTCACATCATAGTAGACATTGATTTCAGGGAAATAATAATACCCCGCATAATCATACCCTGTTGGTCCCCAGGCTGGTTGAACACCGATGTTAACGTTGATTTTAACCTGGGCTTCTGCCGACAAGCCGGCGATAAAGATGGCGAATACTACCAATAACTTTTTCATGATTTCAATCTTTTTTTTGGTTAAAAATTCAGGAAATTAACTGCCTGTTTTGCTTCTATGACAGCCAAAAGGGTATGAGGGTTTAGACTGAATACCGGCCTGTTCGACAACCGGAGTGAGATTATCGACAAACCGGGTGGCATTTGCCGACAGCCGGGCCGATTTTTTTTTCACTAAAATTGTGACCAAATCAGCCTGGAAAGCCCGGTCGGTTTCCCGATTATTGGAATTTTGTATTAACTTGGATTAATAATCAATTTACCCTTAACACAAGAATTATGTCAACTGCTAAAAAAATCTTCCTTGGGATAGGTGTGCTCGTAATCTCAGCCCTTGCTTATGGTTTTTATTTTGGCCTTCAATATGCCTACATAGGCTCTTCGTATAATGCGAAAACCGTTTGCTCGTGCATGTTTGTTTCAGGAAGGGACCTGAACAGCATCAAAAACGAAGATTTATATGCTGTACCCTATTCCAATATTTCGGTGGACGAAGAAAATAAAACCGTTAGTGTAGACATCTACGGTCTGGCAAAGACCAAAGCCATTTACAGAAAAGGGCTGGGCTGTACTTTAGTGAACGAACTGACTGAAGAAGAAATCCGGAAACAGCCGGGTGTGCCTCCGGCCGATTCCGCGAAAAGCTACCTGGTATGGGGTGATTCTTTAAATGCTTCCATCGATAAAGTGGCTCTTACCAAGGCCGTAGAAGATGTTTTCACAGAAAAAGACCCGCAAAACATCAAGCGTACAAGAGCCGTGGTAGTACTTTACAAAGGCAAGATCATCGCCGAGAAATATGCCGACAACATTCCGCAGGGCACCCCTTTGCTGGGCTGGTCAATGACCAAAAGTGTGACGAGTACGTTGATCGGTTTACTGGTAAAAGACGGGAAAATTGACATTAAAAAACCTGCCCCGGTGGCAGAATGGGCGGCAGATGCCAGAAACAAGATCACCACGGACCATTTACTCAGGATGAGCAGCGGTCTGGCCTTTGAAGAAAATTATGCGGCACCGAGCGATGCCACGAAGATGCTCTTCAGATCAAAAGCCGCCGGTGAATATGCCATTCAAAGCAAACCCGCCACTGATCCCGACAAAGTCTGGTCTTATTCGAGCGGCACGACCAATATCCTGCAGGAAATCATCAGAAGACAATTCAAAACGCATGCAGACTACCTGGCGTTTCCTCATATAAGGCTGTTTCATAAATTGGGCATGAAGAGTGCAGTGCTGGAGCCTGACGCTTCAGGAACTTACGTGGGGTCTTCCTTCATGTATGCCAATGCCCGCGACTGGGCCAAGTACGGCCAGTTTTATCTGCAGGATGGCATCTGGAACGGTGAAAGACTGCTGCCGGAGGGTTGGGTAAAGTATTCTTCGACAGAAACACCCCATTCAGATGGTAAATATGCGGCTCAGTTCTGGGTTGACCACCGGGATAAAACTTTCCCGCAGGATGCTTTTTTTGCAGATGGTTTTGAAGGCCAGTTTGTGACGGTCATCCCGTCAAAAGAGATGGTCATTGTCAGACTTGGCTGTACTCCGGGTAAAGGTTTCAACCATGTGGAGTTTGTCAAGAGTGTTGTGAAGGCTGTTAGGTGAAGCCCGCCCGGCCTGACCGCCAGTTCGGACGGGGAGAAAGGAGGAAAGGACAACGGAAAAAGGATATTTATATCGGACCTCGAAAAATGACAATGGAGGAAAGAAAAGTGGACGTAGGTAAGAAATGACAACGGAAGATGGACAAAAGATGCGGAAGAGTCTCATATATACTTGCAAACAGAGAGAAAGGACAATAGACAATGTTCCTTTGTCCTTCCTCCCTTCTCCTCCCTAGAATGCCTCTCCGGTGAAAATATAAAAGCCGGGGCCTTCTTCGGTAAATCCAAGGTCGAACCTCAGGAAAATATCTTTTTTAGGGAATAAAAGATAGCGTAATCCTGCCCCTCCGGCCAGGCGTGTTTTGTTGATCATCATCTGGTCCAGTGCAGGGCTCACATTGGCAAGGCTCGCAAAGACCGTCCCTCCTATCCTCCTGCTGAAACTGAAAGGAAGCATGCGGTATTCTACCTGTGCCGCCACCAGGTTTTTGTCCCGGTATCGCCCCTGGTAATAACCCCGCATCATCATATCTCCGCCCATCTGGGCCATCTGGTTGAAAGGCACCTGTCCGTTGATAAAATTACCCGTCACCTGCCAGGCAATCACGTTATTTTTGCGAATGGGGTGAAATGACCTGAAATCGACATTCCATGAATGAAAGCTGAAATCACTCCCAAAAGTCTTGTTATAATTCAAAAAAGCAATTTCTCCGAAGAATCCTTTCCTGACATTGAGAACGTTATGGCGGTTGTCATAAACCAAAGCGAGCCCCCCTCCGAGATTTTCCGTGCCGCTGCTGCCCGCCGGTAAGGGATAAGGAGCATGGTTTTCGGGTTGTTTAAACTCTGTTTTTGATAAAAGCTGATAATCCACCTCCGGCCCGAAGAATAAGTTGGGCACTATTTTTCTCAGCACCCGCTGGCGGAAAAGGATATAATTGGCATCTACAATGGCGGGGGCATTGCCGGGAGTAACCGGGCCGATGCCGTAATATAAAAGCGGGAAACGCTGTATCCTTGTCCTGCCCAGGAAAAACCACTTGTCCTGATCGCCGTAAATGGCATTATCAAACCACAAACCGTATTGTTGCCTCAACGTCACAAAAGTAAAGGCGTTGATTTCGCTCAGGCGGTTTAAGGTATCTTGCTTAGCCCTGAACAACATCAGCGAAGAAAAGCCGAATTCAAAGCTGGTTTCAGGTGAATAAGCAATGGTGGGATATACCCTGAAACTGCGGGATTCGGAGGAAGTGGTATCAATAACCAATTTATACACCAATCTGGAAAGCCATCTTTTTTTCTCCTGTGCTTCGGCAGACATTGAAAACAAGACGATTAAGAAACCCGTGCAACTGACTTGCCATTTTGATTTTATAGATTTGACGGGCATAGAGCTATGGTATTAGTTTTACTTAGGTATGAAATTAACGTTAAACTTCCGTAAAACCGCTGTCAGGACCCTGAAATATTCGAATAAATGAAGCGGAAGCCCTGGAAAATACACAGAACTTCCGCTTTCTTATTTATCAAGAACTCAATCCAGGTAAAAAGATCCTTCTGAATACGTCCGGGCATAGCCTGAGATCAGTACCCTTTCGCCTTTATTTTCACAGGTGAGTTTGCCTTGTCTTTCTGACAGCTGCAGGGCATTCAGCTGGTTTTTCCCTAACCGCTCAGCCCAGAAAGGGATGAGAGAGCAGTGGGCTGAGCCCGTGACCGGGTCTTCAAAATTAACGGACTGTGTCACAAAGAATCTCGACACAAAATCTACCTTTTCGCCCTGTGCCGTCAGGATAATTCCACCGGGGGCAAGGTCAATTTCATCCAGCAATAGTCTGTTCAGCTTTATGTTTTTAATATCTTCTTCACTTTCAAAAACCAGGAAATAATCCCTTGCTTTTAATACTTCTGAAGGCTGAATATCTATAGCCCTTGAAATAATATCAGGCAATTCAGCTTTGATGGGCATCCTCGACGGAAAGTCAAGGGTATATAAGTTTCCGGTGTTGCTTACTTTCAACTCACCACTTCTTGACCTGAATTTTATGACTTCCGGCTCATAGTTCAAAATGGCTTTTAAAGTGTGGGCAGTGGCCAGTGTGGCGTGACCGCAGAGGTCCATTTCCAACTCGGGGGTAAACCATCTGAGGTGAAAACCATCACCGTCAGGCAGAAAAAAGGCCGTTTCTGCCACTGCATTTTCGGCCGCAATTTTCACAAGGGTTTCGTCAGGCAGCCAACTTTCCAGGGGTACTACACACGCAGGATTGCCTCCGAAAATTTTGTCGGTAAAGGCATCGATCTGATAAATAGGTAACTTCATCTGATTTAAATAATTATGGTTAAAAATATAGCTTTTTCAAAATTTATGTCTAAAAACCGGTGATAAATCATTCATTATCTGTCAGTTTACTCATTTCATCTATTACAATCTGAACGTCCTCTTCCGTGGTACGCCAGTTGACAAAAGAGGCTCTTATTCCTTTTTTACCGTTGTAAACCGTGGGAGTCATGAATACCTTTCCTGTTTCATTCAGTCTGGCCAGAAAGACGGGTACTTTGTCCTGGTTTTGTTCACCGCTTAAAGTAAAACAGACGTTATTGAGTCTTACAGTAGCCAGTAAGTCAAATGCCTTGCTTTGTTCTATGAACTGTCCCAGAAGCCGGGCCATGTTAACCGAGTTTTCTACAATATCCCTGTACCCTTTCTTTCCGTAAGCCTTCAAGGTAAACCAGACTGGCAAGGCTCTGAGGCGTCTTGAGTTCTCGGGCAGGAAATTCAAATAGCTGAAATTCTCCATCGGGTCGCCGAGGTACGGGGCATTGGCATTCTGAAATGTTTCTGTTTGTAATATCTTGTGTTGTTCTTTGACAAAAAAAGCGGCGTTTTCATAAGGTACATTTAACCACTTGTGACAATCCACCGTAATACTGTCAGCGTTTTCCCAGCCTGCCACGAGATGCTGATACTTTGGAGAACAAGCCGCAAACGCTCCGAAAGCTCCGTCAATATGCCACCAGAAATTGTACTTTTCTTTGAGTTTAGATATGGCCTTAAAGTCGTCAAAGTCAACAGTATTTACAGTCCCGGCACTGGTAATGAGGATAAAGGGTTGTCCGTTGAGGGCTTTTATTTTTGATTCCAGGTCTTCCGGGTCAATACTCTCGCGGTTGCCCTCTTCTACTTTTACCTTCTCAAAATTATTACTGCCGATACCCAGCATAGAAAGTGATTTGATGACCGAGGAATGCGGCACGGCCGATAAAATATGGATGTGACCGGAAACTCCTTCCCTGGCAAAGTCTTTGCCGGATTGTCTGCCGACCCATTGTCTGGCTACGGCAAGGCAGGTAAAATTGGACATCGTGGCTCCGGTCACAAAGCCCCCAAGGAAACCGCCGGGCAAACCGAAAAGGTCGAGAAGCAATTGGATAGCTCCGGTTTCAATAATAGCGGAAATATCCCCCTGACCTTTAACAGTCTGGGTGTTCTGGTCAAAGATCGTAGCAAGCCAGTCGCCGGCAATGGCCGCCGGTGTGGAGCCACCGGTTACAAATCCCAGATACCTCGGCCCTGATGAGCCTACGATCAGTTGTTCAAACCTTTTATTAAACAAACTGAGTGTATTTAATCCACCCAATCCATCTTCATTCAACGTCTCCGGGGTCTGACTTACCGGTGTTGCCGACGTGGGTCTTTCTGAAAGTTTCTCCAGGAAGTCCAGTCCCTGCCATTTTACTTTTTCGAGCAGACTGTCTACCTGTTTCAGATCATTTTCTAATTGCTTATTCATATGCACTGGCTGGTCATTTAAATCCATATTTATTCAACGGCACAAAGTTCTTTTAAAAATAATTACCAAAGCAGATGCAGTTTTATTAATTTTGACCATAGCAATTTTATTTATGGATACTTTCTCTGAAAAAACAGAACATCTGTACCTGCAAATAGCCGGTAACATTGAACAAAAAATAAAGACCAAAGTCATCGGCATCGGGGATAAGCTGCCTTCACTGAGGCGTTTATGCGAGATGTACAACATCAGCCAGAGCACGGCGATGCAGGCGTATTATCACCTCGAAAGTAAAAGCCTGATTGAAGCCAGGCCTCAGTCGGGGTACTTTGTCAGCCGGGTGATCAAAAGATTTCCGGCCATTCCGGCCACCAGTCAGCCTGTTTCCGGTCTTGAAAATCTTGAAATGAACAGCCTGCTCGATTCTGTTTTCAGTCATATAGAGCAGAAAGACATGGTGATGTTTTCGCACGGGGTTCCGGCTGAAGAGATGCTTCCCGTAGCCCGGCTGAATAAAGGTCTGATCCAGGCGATGAGAGACCTGCAGGGAAGTGGTACGGCCTATGAAATCACGCAAGGGAATGTAAAACTGAGAAGGCAGATCGCGAAGAATGCCTTCAGACACGGACACCTGACAGAAGAAGACATTGTAACCACCACAGGCTGTATCAATGCCCTTTCCTGCAGCCTGATGGCCATTACGAAGCCGGGAGATACGATTATCGTGGAAAGTCCGGTCTATTTCGGAATCTTACAGCTGGCCCAGAGCCTGGGTCTCAGGATACTCGAACTGCCGACGCATCCTGAAACGGGTATACAGCCGGATGCACTCAAAAAAGCACTTGAAACAGAGAAGGTGAAGGCTTGTATCCTGATCAGTAATTTCAGTAACCCGCTGGGCAGCTGCATGCCCGATGAGCATAAAAAAGAAGTTGTCAGACTGATCCAGCAGCATCATGTGGCGTTGATTGAAGATGATCTTTACGGCGATGTCTATTTCGGCAGAAGCCGTCCTTCAACCTGCAAGAGTTTTGATGAAAGCGGGCTGGTGCTCTGGTGCGGATCTGTTTCCAAAACCCTGGCACCGGGCTACAGGGTGGGCTGGGTAGCACCGGGAATCTTTAAAGAACAGGTGAACCGCATTAAACTGCTCCACACGATCTCTTCCACGAGTATCACACAGGAGGTAATCGCGAATTTCCTGGAAACCGGGAGATATGAAAACCACATGAGGAAAATGAGGCATACCCTTTATACCAATTATCTGCAATACCTGAGAGTGATCCAGGAGCACTTTCCTGAAGGTACAAAAGTGAGCAGACCGCAAGGGGGCTTTGTACTTTGGGTAGAATTCGACCGGAAAATAGACACGATCCATCTGTTTAAAAAGGCGGCTGCTGAGAAAATCAGTTTCTCGCCCGGCAGAATGTTTACCCTCAGAAGACAATTTGATCACTGCCTGAGATTAAACTACGGACTGGTATGGACTGAAGAAGTACAACGGGCCCTGATCAGGCTTGGGGAGATGGCGAAGGAAATAGGTGAGTTTTGAATGAGTGAGTGAGTTCTGAATTTTGAATGAGTTAATGAATGAATGCTTGTCCGACCTGGGCTTCGACCGGGCGGGAGTGAATAATGAATAATAGAATGATAGAATGAATTGTGAATTTCCGAGTGCCCGGCCCCCTAAAGGGTCCGGGCAGGAATAATATAATCCATCCTCTAGATAAAGCCCTGAAGGGTGAATTTCTCTGTAAAGGCTCTTGAGACCCAAAGTCTTTATTCATTGCTCAGGCCTTGAGGCCTGAGCATCTGAGGGAAAATAAGATTATAACCGACAGGTAAGGGATAATTTAAGAGAGGGTTGAAACCAGGTGGTTTTTAAGAGGAAGCCGCCGCCGGCTTCTCCTCCGATGCTGAATTGTTTAGAAATCCGGAGATCGAACCCTGCAAATCCACTTGCTTTGAAGCTTTTATATAAGGGCGAGAGCTCAGTGAGGGTGTCCCAGTCACTCCAGTCCCAGTTTTTGAAATGTCCGTAAGACAGACCTGCCTGAAGATATAAAGGTGCATTTTTCTCTTTCCCGTATCTCCTGATAAAACCTCCGGCTTCTCTCCTCGAAGATAAAAACTCGTGTCTTTCAGCATTTACTCCTATCAGTAAGTTGTCTTTCAAGAATATTCCGGCGTCGGCATGAACACCTATCAATGTAGGTCCGACACTCAATAAGACTGTTTTGGGCGGAGTACCTTGTCTGTAATATCCGGCACTTTCCTGTGCTTTTGTGTAGGATGTGAATAAAGAAAGAAGAATTAAAAGGACAAGTTGTTTCATCATTAAAAGTTGGTTGGTTAAAAATTGTTCAGGATGGAATAAATCCGCCACAAAACTATAAAACCCTGCTGACTTTCAAAAATATTTATCAGGAAGGTACTACGTCTTCCAGAACCACAGCATGTACACCATGGGTTTGGAGAAGGTCAATGAGGCAATTGATCTCAATGTTTTCATGCCAGGTTTCGATTCTGAGTATGCGGTCGCAGTCGTCCAGATCTACATTGGCCTCGTAAGCAGTAAACACACGCCTGATGTCCCGGATCAGTTTCCTGGCTTGTGTAACGTTCCTTATGTTGGTTTTAAAAACTTCTATCATAGTCAAAAAGTAGTGTTTATTGCGGTTCATAACACAGCAAGACATTGCCGGAGTTAAATACCATGCTGTTTATCAATTTCATTTTAAGTCTGTGTCCCGAATTCTTAAAAAAAGGGATACCGCTTCCCAACACCAAAGGGTTGACAATAATCCGGAACTCGTCAATCAAGCCGTTTTCAATCAGCGATGAAGCGAGATCTGCACTGCCGAAGAGCAGAATGTCTTTACCGGTGTTTTCTTCTGAGCTCCTGAGTGCCTGTATCACTTCTTTTAAGTCTTTATTATACAAAACCGCGTTGGTCCACCTGACTTCATGCAATGTCTCAGAAAAAACCACTTTCGGTAAATCATTCATCAGGACGGTAGTCGCGGCATCCGTTTCTTCAGCAAAAGCACTTGTCCAGAAACGCTCCATCATTTCATAGGTCTTTCTTCCGAAAACGAGGGTATCGGCGTTCCGGAGCTGACTGACAGAGAATTCATTAAACTCTTCGTCTGCATTATGCCAGTCGAGTTCACCACCGGGACCTTCGAAGTAACCGTCGAGGGTCATCATCTGGAAAGAAATGAGTTTTTTCATGTTTAGGCGTTAGCTATTGGCTTTAAGCTGTTAGCTTTTTTGATTTTTGCTGTAAGGTGTAGGCTATATGCTGTAAGCTTTTTGTCGGTTTATGCCACGAGGGCACAAAGGCAAAATGCTTTTGCTCCGAACAAATCGATAGTTAAAAATTGATTATCTGCGACTTATGGCCAGTTCACTGATTTTCTTCATGGCGTTGTCCCAGGCTTCCGACATGATGTCGTAGTACTCGTCGCTCATGTCGACATCTACAGAAAGCGTAGTAATCCCGTCTTTTTCTGTCAAAACGTAAGTCTCCATCGTGTCTTTTACTTCTTTGGCCAGTTCGCTGTCATAGTCTTCCAGGCCGTCCACCACAATCCCGGTGTATTTCACCGACAGGATTTCTCCGGGACGATTGATCATCACCACCCCTACCAGGCCGCTGCCGCTGTCGTCTGTGAATGCCGCTTTGCTGCCTTCTTCCCAGGTGGTTTCGGCGTGTGCACCCTCTCCGAATTCCGCAAACCAGTGTTTGGTGCACTCGTCATCCACCAGCACTTCAAAGACTTTCTCTTTGGGTGCGGGGATGTCTATTGTTTTTTTGATTACTTTATTGATCATAATTCCTCCTGTTTATTATGTTGATGAAGCGTAATCAGTTGATGCACAATACTATGCTGCTTTTGAAATTTTGTGGTAATAAATGTACGAGCCTGCAATCAGCCCGAACCCGATCAGCATCGGCAGCCAGTGCTTGGCGGGCTCTCCTGTGGCTATCAGGGAATAAGTGGCTCCGACCAGGTCGAAAGTAAGGCCTGCATAAGCCCATTCTTTGATCCTGTAATATCCGGGTATCAGGATGGCGATCAGTCCGGCGAGTTTCGCCACGCCCAGAAACGGGATGATGTAGGCGGGATAACCCAGACCTGTCACGTTTTTTATGGCCTCCGGGGCTGAAATAGCATCAAAAACAGAACCTGTACCTAGTAACAAAGTAAGAATACCGGTGAAAATCCAGAAGAGAATTTTGTTCTTTTTCATGTTGAGATCATTTAAGGAATGAAAGGGTTTATTGGTTTTATTTTTATTAACACGATTATGGGTTTTATGGACAGGATTACAGGATTTACAGGATGCGGCGACTAAACGATAAATTACGTTAGCCGAACTGAACTTTACGTTAGCCCAACTGTCTCTTACGTTAGCTCAACGTAACTTTGCGTCGGCTCAACGTAACTTTGCGTCAGCCCAACGTAACTTTGCGTCAGCCCAACATAACTTTGCGTCGGCCCAACGTAACTTTGCGTCAGCCCAACGTAACTTTGCGTCAGCTCAACGTAACTTTGCGTCAGCTCAACGTAACTTTGCGTCAGCTCAACGTAACTTTGCGTCAGCCTAACGTAACTTTGCGTCGGCCCAACGTAACTTTGCGTTGCTCAAACTGCCTCTTGCGTTAACCCAACGCAACTTTACGTCGCATTTCCTGAAGAATTCTTCCGGTCTTCTGAAAAAATTACTCCTGCGGCATGCCTGAGGGGTCCATCCACATCACTTCCCAGATGTGACCGTCCAGGTCTTCATAACCCCAGCTGTACATAAAGCCCATGTCGTTCGGTTCATTATGTGCTTTTCCGCCTGCTTTAATGGCCATATTCACAATACTGTCTACATCAGCCCGGCTTTCGCGGGAAAGGGCCAGGGTTACTTCGGCAGTTTTTGAGGTATCTGGTATTTCCTTTTTGGTGAAACCCATGAAATAAGGTTCCACCAGCAGCATAGCGAATATGGTATCAGAGATGATCATGCAGGTAGCCTTCTCATCTGTGAAGTTCGGATTGAAAGAATATCCCAGTTCAGTGAAAAAAGCCACTGATTTGTCAAGGTCTTTTACCGGGAGGTTTACAAAAATCTGAGTTGCCATAAGTGATAAGTTATTTTGTTGTTTATTGAATGTTTTAGCCTGGCTCTACCATTGATAAAATTATTTAAATATCTGCTTATCAATAACATATCAGATAGTTAATCATCTACCTCGCAAGTGGATTATTAAAGGGCTTTACTTTTTTTTGGCTGAAAAAAAAGTAACAAAAAAAGCAGCAAAAATTCTAACTCACAAATCTGAAAACTCTTCCCTTTGAAGATAACATTACGCAGTTTTCAGCTTTGCTCAAACAGAGAATTTTTAAATCGGATATTTGTTTCTTTTTAATTTATAACCTTGACAGTAAGATCAAAAGAAACTTAAGTCAGTTTACCTGATGTCAATACATGTTATTTCTAACACTGTAAAATTATTACTCAAGCGGGCAGTTGAGCATCCAGCTGACCCCGAATTTATCTTTTAACACGCCGATAAGTCCCGCAAAAAAAGGATGCAAGGGTTGAATGGCTTCGCCGCCCGCCGCAAGTCTGTCATAATAAGCTTTGATTTCCTGTTCGTTGCTGCATACCAGGGCCGGACTGATCGCACTGCCGTGTATGTTGCTTCCGGGAACGGGCATATCTGAGGCCATAAGTACCAGGCCGTCGCTGCTGAGATAGCTGTGCAGGACATGCTCCTGCACGTTGTCAGGCCATTGCGAGGCCATCGGTGAATCCCTGACCTTCATGAGATTAAGTTCCCCGCCGAGGCAGGACTGGTAAAAGGTCATCGCTTCACCGCAATTCCCCTGGAAAGTGAGATATACCTGGATCGCTTTCATTCTTTGTCAAGTTTATGATTTATACCCCTTATGCTTCTTCATTCTAAAGATCGTTACATCATTATGAAACCTTTTGGTTGCCAAATTAAACGAAACCTTTTAGTTGCACAAATATTTTCAGCATTATTTTTTCAGTTCAATACAAATGAGTAATTCCCGGTCATTAAATCACTTTTTCTTCGTCCCCCCTGATGATAAGCACCTGGTGATCCAACAGCGGCACAGTCCTGGTACCTGCATCATTTAAGGTTTCCAGGGTAATTTTTGCGGTCTCTTCAAAATCCGGGTTGTCCAGATGTGGCACCACCATTAAATCGGTGAGAGCAAGCCCTTCCCTGATCAGTTCAGGAGCAGCCATCCGGGTTTCCATGGCTTCTATGCCTATCAGGCTCTGTGCAGCTATCATGGCCCCGGCACTCCAGCCGGCATACACTTTTCCGCTGTTCACGTGTTGTCTGATGATTTCATCCACCCCGGTGGTCTTCAGAATCCACCTCAAATAATAGGTGTTGCCCCCTCCCGCCCAGATGATGTCGGCGGCTTCGAGCTTTGCTTTCAGGTCTTCATAGTCATTCACCCAGGTCCTGAGATCGGCCATCGTTACTCGGTACCCGGCTTTGATGAAGGGTTCTCTGAAAGCATGCAGCCAGTTTTCGGAACCTTCTTCCACATCGGCCGCATTTTCGATCAGGACTATGCTGATGTCCCGGGCGTCTTTTCCGGTCAGTTTGCTTAAGTCAGCCAGCTGCCCTGCAGAAATGTTCATGGAATACAAAAACAGTTTCGGATAATCAGCCATGGTTATTGCTATTTAATCTGCCAGTTCACCACAAGTTACATTCAAAACCGCTGCGGTTACAACTCCCGCTTTATCTGAGGCCATCAGGACGGCGGCATCTGCCACCTCTCTCAGTAAAGGCAGGCGTTTCAGCATGGTATCCGCCGCAAAATTCCGGTCAAACTCTTCCCTCGACAAGCCTGCATTTCCGGCATGGAGGTTAAAGACTTCATCCACACCTGGTGAATCAGGCGAACCTGCAGACCGCAGACAAACCACCCTGATGCCTCTTTCCCCTACTTCAAAAGCCAATTGTCTGCAGAAACCTTCAATGGCTGCACAGGCCACGCCAAAACCTCCGAGAGTCGGATAAGGTCTTTTGGCAGCGTTGGCGGTCAGGGCCAGAATTACCCCAGAGGTTTTCATCACCCTTGCGGCAGCGGTGGCCGTTATAAAATGGCTGTTCATGGCCTTGTGGATGGGCTGAAGAAAATCTCCTGCGTCCATTTCCGTCAGAAGTTTTCCCTGTATGTCATCTGTGCTGATGAGGTTAAAGGAGATGTCGATCCGGCCTTCTGTTTCTACTATTCTCTGAAGACCCCGTTCCACCACGCCTTTATCAAAAGCGTCTGAAACAATGACCTCAGCTTTGCCGCCGTCCTCTTTTATTTTTGCGGCCATGGCCTGAAGCGTTGCCTCGGTTCTTCCTGCGAGGTAGACTTTGGCTCCTTCTGCCGCAAAGGCCAGAGAAACAGCCCCTCCGACAGCTCCGGCTGCTCCGTAAATGATGGCGACTTTATCTTTGAGTAACATAGTTAAAAAGTTTATGATACAAACCTACGGCAATACGCTGGTTATCGCGTGGTGCGGATGCGGCAGAATAAGGGGTTGTTTGCGACAATTTTCCTTTTTATATTTGTTTTCCGGTGTTCAACCATGAAATAAGCTATCATCACACCGGAATCAACCGCCTCCCGTTCACGGAGACAACCTAATAACAAAACCTATGAAACACATTTCGATTCTGATCCCGCAAGGGGCCATCCTGGGCAGCCTTGAAGGTTCCAGGCAATTACTCACCCAGGTCAACAACTTTTTCAGGATGCGGGGCCAGGAGCCTCTTTTCAATGTCCAGCTGGTCGGAATTACCAAAGAGACCCCTTTAAGCGGCGGCAGTTTTACGGCCAATGCCGACCTGCTCATCGACGAAGTAAAACAAACCGACCTGATTATCATTCCGGCTGTCGACGGAGATCTCAGGATTGCGATAGAAAAGAACAAAGACTTTCTTCCGTGGATCGCCCGTCAATACCAGGGTGGTGCAGAAGTGGCCAGTTTGTGCCTGGGGGCTTTCCTCCTGGCTTCGACGGGCCTGCTTGACGGCAAAAAATGTGCAACCCACTGGCTCGCCGCCAACGACTTCAGGAAGATGTTTCCGGAAGTAGAACTGGTGGAAGAGAAGATCATCACCGACGAACAGGGGATTTATTCCAGCGGCGGGGCGTTTTCTTATCAAAACCTGATCCTGTACCTGATCGGTAAATATGCGGGGCACGAAATGGCGATTATGGCCGCCAAGGTCTTTGCTATCGAGATTGACCGCAAGAGCCAATCTCCTTTCATCATGTTCCAGGGACAAAGAGAGCATGAAGATGAAACAGTGAGAAAAGCCCAGGCTTATATAGAAGAGCATTTCCAGGATAAAATTACGGTAGATCATCTTTCTGACCTGCTGGCCCTGAACAGGAGAAGCCTTGAAAGAAGATTCAAAAAAGCGACTTCCAATACGGTCTCAGAATATATACAGAGGGTGAAAATCGAAGTGGCGAAAAAGGATTTCGAAACTACCCGGAAGAATATTTACGAGGTGATGTTCGAAGTGGGTTATTCGGATGTGAAAGCTTTCAGGACCATCTTCCGCAAAACCACGGGGCTTTCGCCGGTGGAATACAGGAATAAGTACAATAAAGAGGTGATGGTATGGGGATAGATTTCAGCGATTAGCTATTGGCTTTTAGCCCTTAGCTTCGTCAGATTACCATGAGGGCATTAAGTTTTAGGGGTATTTTAGATGGATAAGTCTATCTTTATATCGTAGTAGATACACACGGCCGTGTGTATCTATTTTTTTGTAACAAAGCTCCTAATCAATATCAGACGTTGCCTACAACATCTCTGCAAGGCATTCAATCGATGAAATATGTCACCCCTACGGGGTTTTGTTTTTTTGAAAACCTTATTTGCTGCTACAGATATGTCGCCCTTACAGGGCTTCTTTGATGTAGCTATTCCTTAAAATGTATTCCGGAT
This sequence comes from Emticicia sp. CRIBPO, assembly GCF_009905725.1. Lineage (GTDB taxonomy): Bacteria > Bacteroidota > Bacteroidia > Cytophagales > Spirosomataceae > Leadbetterella. The sequence goes on from NZ_JAAAKV010000001.1 coordinate 563,752, forward strand.
ACTGTCTGCATGAAAGAAATGTGATTGTCAGCAAAAGGATTCATCGCATTCGGACGTTGCGTGCAACCTCTCTACAAAATGTCATACGGTCCATTTATTCTATCACTCATCGCGTCCGGGTCATTCTATCATTCTATATTCAATCCCGCCCGGGCAAAGCCCAGGTCGGGCAGGCATTCACTCAATCAAAATTCAAAACTACCTCACCCCCTCGGATGAAATTCTTTCAATGTCTGCTGCAGGAACGCCCGGTCGAGATGGGTGTATATTTCTGTGGTGGTGATGGATTCGTGGCCGAGCATGTCCTGGACAGCCCGTAGGTCGGCACCGCCTTCTATCAAATGGGTCGCAAAGCTGTGCCGCAGGGTGTGGGGAGATATATTTTTCCTGATGCCTGCTTTTTCTGCCAGGTCTTTGATAATGAGAAAAATCATGACCCTGGTGAGAGATTTTCCCCTGCGGTTCAGAAACAGGAAATCTTCGTATCCGTCTTTGATGTCAATGGCTGTGCGGGACTCGTGGATATAAATTTTAGCGTATTTGATGGCCTGCTGGCCTATGGGTACCAGCCGCATCTTATTGCCTTTACCGGTGACCCTGATAAAACCGATATCAAACTGGCAATCGCTAAGTTTGAGGTTGACCAGTTCTGATACCCGCAGCCCGCTGCTGTAAATCACTTCCAGGATGGCCTTGTTTCTCGGCCCCTCTGGCAGACTGAGGTCTATCATCGAGATCATGTTTTCAATCTCATGAAAGTGCAGGGTATCCGGGAGTTTCCGGGTGATTTTCGGGGAAGAAATCAAGCGGGTGGGATCGATCAAAGTCTCGTTCTCCAGGGCCAGAAAGGCGTAAAAAGCTTTCAGACCGCTCAGTATCCTGGCCTGTGAAGTGGCAATAAGGCCTATTTCGTTGATGTAAATCAGGAACTGCTGTATTTCCTGTTCGGTGAGTTTCTCCGGCTTTTTATTGAGTCCTTTGATTTCACCGAACTGGAATAATTTTTCAGCGTCCCTGATGTAGGATTCGACGGAGTTGGGCGACAGCGACCGCTCCAGTTTAAGGTAATTTTTAAAATCCCGGAGTTCGGCTGACCAGTCCATTACCAGTTAAAGATCATCTCCTGAACCAGGTCCGGGTGTAAACTCAAAGCTACAGGACAGCTGTGAGCCAGTCTTTCATATCTTTTTTGCTGATCTTCCGTCAGAACGACGTTGCTTTTCATGTCAAATTCCACAATGATCTTCGCGATTTTGCGGGGAGGCTCAGCACTCATGATCTTGGTAATCTTCAGTTCAGTTCCGGCGAAATCTATTCCTTCTTTTCCTGCTGAAATACCCATGATGGTGATGGCACAGTTGCCCAGGGAAGTAGACGCCAGGTCGGTCGGAGAAAAGGCCTCACCTTTACCGTTGTTGTCTACAGGAGCATCTGTGATATAAGTTTTCCCTGATTTCAAATGAGTTGATTCGGTGCGTAAATCACCAAGGTATCTGATAGAAGAAGTCTGCATATTGCTTTAGTTAATGTTTTTACAAATTTAGGGATTAGCGGCTAGCTTTCAGCAGAGAGGGCGAGGTTTTTTACGCATCTGCGAAGGTATTACCTTCACAGAGCCTATTTTTTAAGCAGATTGACTTTAAGTACTTTATCCAGTACCTGCTCCTTGAAATTCCTGCTGATGGGTATCTTGAAGTTCCTGATCAGTATCTCATTGTTCTCAATGGCTTCTATTTTTGAAACCGAAACTACATATGATTTGTGGACTTTGATAAAATTAGAGTTTTCAAGGTTCTCTTCTACTGTTTTCAATGGCAAAAGGGTCATAAACTTAGCCTTTTCTGTCTGGATGATCACATAATTCTGCAATGCCTGCACAAACAATATCTCCCTTACAAATATCTTTTCATACTTATTGTCGCATTTGATAAAGAAGAATTTATCCGCTTCAATCTCCTGTATACTTTCAAATTTCCGCTGGCGGAGCAGGTGATATTCCCTCGCTTTGCTTACGGCTTTAAAAAACCTGTTGAAAGTGATCGGTTTCAGCAGGTAATCCATCACATCAAACTGAAAGCCCTCGATAGCGTAGCTGGGAAAGGCCGTGGTAATGATGACCATCGGTAAATCAGACTTGATTTTCAGAAAATCAAGCCCGCTCATCAAAGGCATCTGGATGTCCAGGAAAATCAGGTCTACTTTCTCCCTGTCCAGCAGCTTGTTCAGTTCCAGGGGATTTTCTGCCTCGCCTGTCAGTTCCAGGAAATCGATCTCTTTGACATATCCCGACAAACCTTCCCTGGCCAGGGGTTCATCATCCACAATCACGCATTTTAATTTCATGGGTTTTATTGGTAAGCAAATTCTTCTGTTTTCTTGTGTTGAAAATACAGGCTCAGGTGCACTTTAAAATAATCTTCTGACTCGCTGATATGAAGCTGATAATTTTTCCCGTAATGCAAATCAAGTCTTCTTTGTACGTTTTTGAGTCCTATGCCTCTGCTTTCGTAGGCTTCATTGCTGTAATTCCTTTGAGTTGATACGCTGTTACCTACTATAAGGTCCAGGCTGTTTTCGTCAATTTTCACCTCAATTTCTATCCTGTTCTGCTGATCTTTACCTTTGGAAACGTGCTTGAAAGCATTCTCCATAAAAGGCATCAGGATAAACGGAGCAATGGTTTGTCCGGCGGCCGACTGATCGTTCAATTCATAGGATAAACGGGTATGTTGTTCATCAATCCGGAGTTTTTCCAGCTGGATAAAATCATCCAGGAAACTCAGTTCCCGGCTGAGCTGTATCTCATTTTCATTACACTCATAAAGCTGGTACCGCATCAGGTCCGAAAAAGTCGCCAGCGATTCAGAGGCCAGGTCAGGGTTTTTGTGAATGAGGACGAAAATAGAATTGATGGTATTGAACAAAAAATGCGGATGAAACTGTGATTTCAGGAATTTCAGTTCTGTTTCAAGCTTTTCTCTCTCCAGGTCCTGTTGCTTTTTCTGCGATTGAATCCAGTTTTTGGTGAGTTTTATGCTCATGGCCAGTGTCATGCTCCCGACCGTGGACGGCAGGGTATTGATGGCAAAAAAGAATTTATAGTCTGACAATTCACGGCCGTACAACTCTTTAAAAGTAAGGTCAGACAGATAAGCACTGAAATAATATCCGCAGACAATAAAAGCCGCACAGATCAACACTGTAGACAGAAAAAAACCGAGATAAGCTACATAACGGCCTGTGTACAGGTAGCGGGGCATCAGGAAATACAGGTTAAAATAAACCCCGAAAGCCTGGAAAACGACATAAAACAGGAACTTAACTGAATAGGCAGAATATATAATGTTATGTGCCACGTCACCGAAATCGCCGATGGTGATGGTCCACCACATGACATGGTAGGCAAACCAGAAAGGAAGATGGTAAATCTTGTACTTAAAGAACCAGGATTCTCCCGGCAGGTTTATTTTGGCATCCATCTGACAAAAAATTAACGGGAAAAGTAATCACAACACCTCTGAATTAGAAATTTGCTTGACAACAGGTTGTTTTTTATTGACGAAATACAAATGGTGGTTTATTGAAATGCCTCTGCCTCACAATTTCGCAGCCGTCAGACGTTGCCTGTAAGGTCTCTGCAAAACACTCGCTCATTTACTCCCTAAAATATGTCACCCCTACGGGGTTTTGGTTATTTTCATAACAAATTTGCTACAGATATGTCGCCCCTACAGGGCTTTACGGAGAGTCAGACGTTGCCTGCAACATCTCTACAAAACCCACATTCAATCATTCTATCACTCAATCATTCATCATCCTCTCAATCTCCTCTATCTCCAATGGGATGCCCTCCATCAGGTCAATATTACCGTTTTCAGTCACCAGGATGTCATTTTCCAGCCGGATGCCCAGGCCTTCTTCCGGGATGTAAATGCCGGGTTCGCAGGTAAAAACCATGCCCGGCTTGAAGATCGCATATTTATCACCCACGTCATGGACATCCAGGCCCAGGAAATGGGAAATACCATGGGGAAAGTATTTTTTGACCTGAGGATTTTCAGGTGTGATGAGGCCCAGTTTCAGGAGTTCCTCCTTCATCAGTTCGTTGGCCTGTTCTTTCAGCTGCACCAGGGTATTGCCCGGCACGATGAGTTTCCTGGACGCATATAGTACGTTCAAAACAGCCTGATAAACTGCTTTTTGCCTTTCTGTGAATTTTCCGCTGACCGGCACAGTCCGGGTGATGTCGGCTTTATAGTTGGCATACTCCGCCCCGAAATCCATCAGGATAAGGTCGCCTGACTTGCAAAAATTATTATTGGTGACATAATGAAGCACACAGGCGTTTTCACCTGACGCCAGAATCGGCTGAAAGGCATGTCCCCTGGAGCGGTTCATCAGAAACTCGTGGGTCATTTCGGCTTCCAGCTGGTACTCAAAAACGCCGGGCCCGATAAACCTTGTAAGTCTCCTGAAGGCCTTACCGGTAATGTCAATGGCTTTTTTCAGCAGTTCTATTTCATGTTTGCTCTTCACTTCCCGCAGCTTCTGCAGCAAGGGGGCCGAACGGTCGTAGTTGTGCAAAGGGAATTTCTCTTTCAGTTCTTTCAGCAGCTTCCTTTCCCTTGTTTCAAAAGAAATGTCTGCCCCGTCATGTTCATTCAGGTTCAGATAAATCCTTTCATTAGCCGGAATAAGCCGGTAAACCACACTTTCAAACTGGGATGACCAGTAAACCGTGCGGATACCGGAAATTTCACGGGCTTCTTCTTTCGTCAGCTTTTCCCCTTCCCATATCCTGATATGCTCGCTCGTTTCCCTGACAAACAAAACCTCTCTCATTTCAGGGTCCGGATGAGAAGGATTAATCACGAGAAAAGTCTCTTCCTGATCAATCCCGGTCAGGTAAAAAAGATTCGAATTCTGAATAAAGCCCATCGTGCCGTCGGCGTTTGCCGGCATCGGGTCGTTAGAACAGAAGATAGCTACCGATTGTGGTTTTAACTTTTGGATCAACCGCTGCCGGTTTTGAATAAACAGTTCAGGAGAAATTTTTTCGTAACGCATCCCTTTTTGAGGATTAATTTTAGAATATTTGCAATATTAATTAATATCTGAATAGTTTGATCACAAAATTCAAAGAGTCTGCCTTCTTTTTCATCCTTCTTTTCGGGCTGAGTCATGTCATGCAGGCCCAGCAAAAGTTCTGGGTGTTTTTTGATGAAAGAGAAACAAACGCCGCCCCGGCCATTTCCGGAGAGACCATAGAAAACAGAAGAATGCTTCAGCTTCAGGAAATCCAGACATCGGATTTTCCTTTAAAGAAAACCTATATTGATTCATTGCAGTCCCTCGATATAGAAATACATCGTCAATCCAGGTGGTTGAATGCCGTTTCGGCTGAATTGACGCCCGAACAGAAAAGGAAATTATCGGAGATTTCATTCGTCAAAGGCCTCCGGGAAATCATCGTGGGCACGTGCCTCGAGGCACGTGCCCACATCCCTTTGGAGGCACGTGCCCACATCCCTTTGGAGGCACAAGCCCATGATGATTTCAAACCCGACCTGAGGGTCGATTACGCCCTCAAGCAAATGGGTGTAGAAGGTTTTCTGTTTAATAACCTGGATGGCACGGGTGTTAATATCGGGGTCATAGATGTCGGTTTTTATGGATTGGAGAAAGACCCGGCCCTGGCTCATGCCGTCGAAAGTCAAAGGATCAAGGCTGTTCATGACTACATCAATCCGGCCAAAGTGAATCATTTCGATGAAAAAGAAACAGATTCTGATTTTCATGGCACTGAGGTTTTAAAAGCCATTGGTGGCAAAATCGAATCGGAAGATATATTGCTGGGCATTTCCAATAAGGCGAGTTTCTACCTGGCGAGAACCGACTCCGGCAAAAGGGAATTCAGAGCAGAGGAAGACAACTGGGTGGCTGCGATCGAATGGCTCGACAGCCTGGGTGTCAGGCTGGTCAACACTTCGCTGGGCTATGGCTCAGGGTTTACGGATCCGAATGAGAGCTATCTGCCTGAAAACATGGACGGCAAAACCAGCGTCATTTCTAAAGCGGCGACGCTCGCCGTCAGGGAAAAAGGCATGATCCTGGTGGTTTCTGCAGGCAATGAAGGCGAAAATCCTGCCTGGCAGGTAGTTTCAACACCAGGTGATGCTTACGAGCCCATTACGGTCGGAGCAAGTGACCAGCACGGACTCAAAATGGATTACAGCAGCATCGGCCCTGATTTTCTACCTTATGTAAAACCGGACGTTGCCTGTTATGCCTTATACGGCACTTCTTTCGCCGCCCCGCTGATAACGGGGTATATCGGGGCATTGCTGCAACTGAAACCGGATCTGAAGTCTGAAGATATCAAAGAAGTGTTGTTCAAATCAGGCGATATGTATCCTTTCCCGAACAATTATGTAGGTTATGGCTTTCCGAATGCGTTAAAGTCACTGAGTATATTACTGGGCCAGGAAATCATCAAAATGTCTGTCAGGATCAAAGCAAAAGATTCCTACGAATTAAAAGATATCAAAGGTGCCCAGGTGCTCGTTTTTCATAAGACAAGCCCGACCTTGGTGAATGAACAATTCCGTAAAGAAATAAAGAAAAAGACCTTCAAAATAGAAAGACCGGAAGGCATCACACACACCACCCTCGTTCTGGCTGACAGGAATATTGAGATTGAATGGGAGGATTAATTCTTCCGAAAAAGGAAGGAACTGGCAGTAAGTCAGACGAAGCAATGGAAAAAATATCTGAAAGATTCAGCCTTTTACACCGGTGATTTTACATTCTTTAACAAGCTATTGATCAGGTAATTTAAGAAAACGACAAACTTTCCTTTTCCCCATCCGACGTGACCGCCAGGCCGGGCGGGCTTTCTCTTTTACTCCTTTCTTCCAAAAAAATCAGATAGGTCTCAAAACCATCACACCTGCGTGTTTCTTGATCCTGTTGAGGTATTCTCCCATGGTTTCTGTGGATACAATTACTTTTTTAAAGTCCAGAGAAGCATGCATCAGGTATAATTTCCCGTTTTTCCACACCGCAAAGCCTTCGTGATTGACATCCAGGCCGGGTACAGTTGAAGTAAAGGCAATAATATCCCCGGTACGGATCTGGCTTTCATTAGCAGCGAATTTTGCTTTCGGAATTTCGAACAGTTCGTGCCCTGACAGGTTGCTTTCCATCATTTTAATTTCATTCCAGACCTTATCATCAGTGGCAAAAGCCGGGTAAAACTGACGGTGTGTACTCATGAAGTTGATCTTTTTAGTGACCTTCTGCCCTATTTCCGGACTCATGTCCTGCACCAGCCCGTTGGCTTCCGCATGTTTGGCCCAGTCAAAGAAATAATGTATCCTGGAAGCATATCCGTTGATCTCACCGTTGCGGTATCTCAGGTTCTGCAGAGTTCTTCTGTAGTTTTCGTAGGTTTTGTCTTTGCTGAGTTTGGTCAGGCTGATAGCCAGCACATTTTCGACAAAAGTATAACAATCAAATTCATTGAGGTTACAAACCAGTTGCTCGGAAGCAAATTCCAGTGTAGATGCCGTATAAGGCAATCCCGCAAAACTCTCTCCTATCTGAACAATGGTCTCTGCCAGGGTATTTTTTTGAGGCAATTTCAGACGTGCCTCTACGATTTGCTGTGAATTGGACTGGGCAAAAGCCAGTGCCGGAAATAAAAGAAAGGCGAATTTTAAAATGATTTTCCTGGTCATGGAGATGTCTGTTTTTATGATCATACAAAATTAAGCACGTTTTCCTTTAAACAAATAATCGGGGAGGATATTGTTTTTTGTTTGTGCTTTAGTGGGTGCCTGCCCGACCTGAACTTCGTTCGGGCGGGGGTGATTTGTGATAAACTGTTCACAAATCAGAAGCGATCACCAGAATCTGTACCACTTTTTCTCGACTTTATTATTTTCATTATTTTCTAAAATCGAGATATTATCGTATCCAAATACTCGCAGATTACTGTTTAACTTAGTCAATATAGAATGCTCATCTTTGGTAAATCTTCTTGCAACTTCCCTATAGTGATTAAAAAGTTCCCAATCTTTTAAACCCGAAAGAGCTTGCAAAGTAGTGTGAACAACCGGATTGGACTCATCATATAAACCTCTTATGAGGTGATCGAGATAATCTTTTTTGTTTTTCAAACGGCCTAAGTTATAAAATGCAGTTACTCTTGTGTCCATGTCCACATTGTACGTGAATGGGACAAGCTTTGGGCCATAATCCACGCCGGCCTTTTCGAGCAGAAGAATGTAAAACCGAAGTGTTTCGCTATCACTAATTTTATCAATTTCAGGTTCAGCAACACTCAACCATTCCTGACTTTTGTCAGGTGCATACCAGCAAATAAACTGAAAAAAGCAAAGTAGATTATCTGTGAGTAAAGTATGTAAATGAGGCCTGGCTATTTCGTAATCAAACTTTACCAATAACTCAATCAGCTTAATTCTTAGATGTTCAGACTCAACAGATAGTTGCTGTTCAATGATTTTGACTGTCTCACATTCAATTGATTTCAAGTTCAGAATAGACTTCAGACAACCAGACTTAAATGTCTCATCATCTGACATTAAGAATTTCTCAATTATTTCGCGATCTGTCCCGCCCATCAAGTAACCAAACCAACTGGGCCCGTCTTCCAGTAAATCGCCCGAAATTATTTCATCAAGCCATCTTTCATACCAATCAAGAAAGTTCTCCTCATAGGTAAACTGAGGCTTTTGCCTGTCAGAATCCAGATTTACTACTTTACCCTTATGATCTCCATTTAAGATAATACCATGATAATAAGTGCATCCCTGATTGCCTATCGGCAGAATCCCTCCAAATATTCTACCTAATTCCTTTTCATAATCATCATTAGAAATATCTTCATTTTCGTCAATCTTCTTATTCAGAGAAAGCCAATATGATTCAGAAATTTCCGGAGAAATAATACAATCCCTGCCTAAGTATTTTTTTGCTTTACTGCTTGTTATTTCATTAAGACCTTCTCCAAGCGAATAGATCCCATAAAATGGGCCTGCACCTCCGTTCCCTATATTTGTCATAAAGGATTTATAACACTCTGGAAGATCTATTGAGTATGAGTTTTCGAAACTTCTGATATCATTAATAGTTGCAGGTTTATTCAATACGTATTTATGCCTTCCCGCTCCAAAAACTTTTAAGCCTGCATCTTTCTCTTTAGCAATGATAAGTTTCTCTTTAATACGGTTTATCTGATCGTCAAAGCTCATTGTAAAAGTATGTTTTAAATTCTCCTGGCATTTTTTCCAGTTTCTATTCCGGCAATTAATCTAATTTCTATCCTAACCCTGGGCTTTATTGATGGTTTAAGGAAATCATAGGCAAAACCTAAAAAAAATCTTTCACTCCACCCGCAAAATCCCCGGCTGCTTATTCACTTTAAAATCAAAAACATCATTTCTGGCGTAATGCCCAATGACGTCAAAGTCCAGTTTGCTTTTTGCCAGGACAGAGAAATCGAGTTCAGCAGTCAGCAGCCCTTCTTCATTCCAGAGCGGCCCGGCCAGTACTTCGCCCATGGGTGAGATGATCACGCTGCCGCCCGGACACATGATTTCGGGTTCGTCTTTCAGGTCTTCCAGGTATCTTTCCGGATAATCGGCTTTGGTCACAAACTGGTTCGCGGCCAGCACAAAGCATCTGCCCTCCAAAGCGATATGCTGCATGGTGGATTGCCACGAATCCCTTGAATCTGCCGTTGGGGCAAGATAAATTTCAACCCCTTGCTGGTACATGGCCATCCGGGCCAGGGGCATATAATTCTCCCAGCAGATCAGCCCTCCTATTTTACCGATTTCCGTGTCAAAACTGACCAGGGTACTGCCGTCGCTTTCTGCCCAGATATATCGTTCCAGTCCGGTTGGCTTCAGTTTTCTGTGTTTGCCCATGAAGTGGCCCTGATTGTCAAAATAAAGCAGGGAGCAATGCAGTGAGCCACCGGTATTCTCTCTTTCCGTAACCCCCAGCCCCACAAAAAGATTTGCCTTTTTTATGGCTGCACTGATTGTATCAAGGTGCCCAGAGGAAGTATCGAGGCTGTTCTGCCAGTAATCAAACCATTGCTCTCTTCCTTTGTCAGTCCGTCTGCCGATCGTGGCTTCGAACGTCAGTCCCCTCGGGTAGCAGGGAATGAAGGACTCAGGAAACAATAACAGTTCACAGCCTGCTTCAGCTCCTTTTTCTATCCATGAAATGATGATCCCGATGGTCTTTTCAATATCAAACAAGGCCGGCGTGGCCTGCACCACCCCTACTTTCACTTTCTTTTGGTACTCCACAGCCGGGTTAATTTAAATGTTTCCAAAAATTAGCACAGAACTTCCGGAAAGCCATACATTCCAGGCTTTTTTCACAGAAAAATACAGAACGCATAACCCAACCAGTCTATCCAAAAAAAGCGAGGTCAATGTCTGGATCAGCATCCACGCTACACAAAAAACCGGCAGCCTCCTGTATAGAGGATACATTTTTCAGATGAACATTCCCGGCCGAGTGTATTGTCATTTCCTCTTCCTCTAATTCAAGGTGATCAGGTTTCACGATCACGACATATTCCAGCAAAGGGTGATTCAGCACCACAGACGCCTTCTGAAGCTCTTCCAGGGTATAAATCCTGTCTAAAGGGGCCACACGGTTGTCAATAATGATATGGAATGTATCTTTAACATCCTTCAACAAGGCCATGGTTTCAGTCAATACGCCGGCCATATCCTCCCGGGTAATTTCTGCATGAAAATGGGTTAATGCCGCTACTTTTCCCGGAATCAGCCATCCTGCTTTATAATTGGGTGTTCTCATATAAATCAAATTTTAATGTTTTCAGTAATTCGTTGGTTTTCTTCCACAGGGTTTCTTTATAATCCCGTTCAAAGCTCAATGGTACCGGTTTTTTATCGACATAAAGCTGTCCGCTTATGCCTTCTATGTCTTTAGAAATACATACATAAATGCCGTTTTGAGAAGTTTTACTCATCAGTGGAGAAAAAACCCGGGTCAGGAACCTGATAAAGAAAGGCTGATGCCGGGTGAGGTCTGAGCGGACGATACCGGGATGAAACGAATTTACATCCAGGTGCAATTTCTCAGACAACAGGACAGTGAGAACAGTTTTAGCATGGACAGTGGCTATGGATGCCTTAAAACCATTATAAGCCTTACTAAAATCCAGATTTTCGAAATCAAGCCTGGTGTTCAGAATGGTCCTGGCTTGTGCCGAAACGTTGACAATCCTGCTCCCGGGTGTCTTTTTCAGCAATGATGCCAGTCTGACAGACAGCACGAACGGGCTCAGGTAACCGACGGCAAAAGTCTTTTCAAAACCCTCCGGGGTCATTTCTCTTTCGGGAAGTATCACCCCGGCAACATTAGCTAAGAGGTCCAGTCGGCTGTGTGTTTTGACAAAATCTTCAGTGAATCGGTAAACTTCATTTAAATTACCCAGATCAAGACCAATAAATGTGGCGTTCTGCTCACCCAGCGAAGCCTCCAAAGCCTTTCCTTTGGTTTTATTGCTCCCGATAAATACCACAAAATAATCTTCGTGGATCAAACCTTTGACGATAGACAGGCCAACACCGGAAGTGCCGCCTGTGACGAGTGCTGTTTTTTTCTTTTTCATGAAGCAAAACTAGCCTGCTCCTGAAAGAGAAGTGTTATCAATTGTTAACAGTCTGAAGCATCAGCATTTTTTTTATGCGGCTCAGCGACACGGGCGTGATGCCCAGGTAAGAAGCGATGTAACGCTGAGAAACCAGGCTTTCAATCCTGGGATAAAACCTGGTAAATTTAAGGTATTTATCAGAAGCTTTGACCTGCATAAGACAAATGTCCCGGTTGCTCAGCCTGCTCAGTTCTTTTTCTTTGATGGCTTTCCCTATTCCGGAAAGTTTTTTAGTTTCAGACAAAACTTTTTTCAGCCGATCGGCATCAAACAACAGCAAAGTGATTTCACAGAGGGCCTGATAGCTGTAAGCAGAAATGCCGTTTTGCGTCCGGAATGTATTGGTACTCATAAATTCTCCCTCCTGGAAAAAGGCCGTACTTTTCTCGTTCCCTTCTTCATCTATGATAAAACCCCGCATAATTCCGTTTTCAATAAACACCTCCCTGTTGTACCGCTCTCCTTCCTGTACCAGTAATTCTCCCTTTTTTAAATGTACCGTCAATGCGAGGTCAACAATGGCAGTCCATTCCGTTTCGGCTAACGGAGATATCGAATCTATGTATTTCCTGAGGGTTTTCATGAGTCATTAACAACGAATATAATGCAGGGCCAGTTCTCCGTTCGGAAACTGCCGGGTGCTGATGAGTTGCAGTTTTTTCAATTCTTCAGAACGGGTAAATAACGGAATTCCTTTTCCAAAAATAACCGGGTTGATGCATATCCGGTAATCATCAATCAGGTTTTCCGCCATCAGCAGTTGCGACACAGACGGACTTCCGAAGATCAGGATATCCTTGCCCGCTTGCTCTTTAATAGCAACAATTCGAGCTACCACATTTTCACTGAGAATGGCCGTAATTCCCATCACCTGCCCTTCCAGTGTGCGGGACACAATGATCTTTTCCGTTTTGTTATACCATTTGGAATAGGCCACTTCCCCCTCAGTCGCACCCGGAATATCTTTTGCCGACGGCCAGTATTTCTCAAGTAGCTGATAAGAAACACGGCCAAACAAAGCCGCATCGGCAGTCTGGGTTAATCCGACAACAAATGCGAGGTTTTCTGCCCCGGCTTTAAAACCATCCAGTTCTCCGTTTTCTCCGGCCACGAAGCCGTCGAGAGAGGTATGGGCGATGAGGGTTAGTTTTCTCATGGTTTTATTTGATGAAATTTGATGTCCCGGAAAGCATCTCCTTCAATTCTATTTCATGCTGTATCTTTCCTATCAGATAAATTAAGTAGATCGCAATCAAATTAATCCCTACTATTATTTGCTCTCCAGATCCACTAAAATGTAATTGAAACTCTCCAAAATAAAGATTGAAAAAAGGATTAAGGTCATTTGTATAATCAATGCCAACATTCAGACTAAGGCCGGCAACATACCTGAAGGAAAATACAGGAAGAGCGATATTAAAGCACTGTAATATCTGGTTGATCATGGAATATTTTAATCCGGTTTTGGTGGCACCCTTTATCAATAACACGCCACAAAAAATAGTAAAAGTACAAAAACAGGTAACAAAAAGAAAAAGAAAAGCACTCGAGCTATTGATACCCAAGTTATTAAATATAGCCCAAAAGGTCAGTAGAAACCCCAGAACCCCGCCGCCAACCTGGTAGTAAGCCAGTCCTTTAATTTTAGATTTTAAATTATTGTTTAGTTTATTGGTCATGGTCTATTAAGTTTTGAAAGGAGTTATTTTATCTCCACTCTGGTAAATCTCAACACTTGGTTTATCAATATGAAAATATAAAAGCCAGGAATATTTTTTATCCACTATATAAAAACCACTTTGTAAGGTAAATATCAAAGCACTCAATTTATAAAACTAACGGATAAATTTAATAGTCAAAAGCGATCTGAAATTATTCCCGGACCTTTTTCTTCCTACCACTTGCTAAAAGGCTCCGCTGTCAGTTTAGAATTGTAATATTTCTGTTCGCCGGTTACTTCTTTGTCTATCCAGGCAGGGATTTCAAAGGCTTCTTCTTCACTTAATAATTCAATTTCTGCAACGATAAGTCCGGCATTATCTCCCAGGAACTCGTCGACTTCCCAGATTTTATTTTCAAAAGCAACTTTATACCTGATTTTCGACAATTCTGAAACCGAAAACTCATCCAGCAACTCTTTGGCTTCTGTCGCGGGTATCTCATATTCAAATTCAGACCGGGTAGCTCCCGTCGAAAGCCCTTTGATGGTGAGAAAACCCTGTGTATCTGTGAGCCGCACCCTGATGGTTTTGTCGGGGTCTGTTAATAAATACCCTTGTCTGAAATGCTGCCCGGCAGGTTTCTCAACTCCCTGCCACATCTGATGATGAACTAAAAACTTCCTTTCGATTTCTTTTCCCATGTGAAGGTTTACTGCTATGATGAATGAGCCAGCAAGATACTTTACGTAGGACTTCAAACGAAATTTATTCTGATGTGATTCCGAACTTCTTTTTAAGCGACTACTTCAATTAGATTTATAGATTTACACGACCGTAATAATCTAATTGAATTATATGGCCTAAATGTCTGCTACTTGAATCTCAGGAACATATCAACCCTTTTCAATTTTTATAATTTTCAAAAAATGTTCTAGCGTCACTACCGCTAAATTACCTTTTTCTTTAACCAAGAAATTCATTTAATATACACACAATTCAAATCATACTTTCACACTTTAATCAAATTTTCAAAATCTTCTTAGCCCTTTTTTTTAACACAACATCTTATAAGTTTCAATTATAAAAATCAGTCACTTTAGATCAAAAAAGTAATTGCCTTCTAGTCGAACCATTTCTCATCATTTGCTATCTTACCAACGTGTATTATTTCTCGATTTGCATATTGCCTACAAGCTTTTTCTGCCATTGAAGCGATAATTCTCGGATACGATTTAGCATCAGCCATAATATTCTTTGAAATTTCATAAGGTATAATAACTTTATTTTCATGGTAATGTCTATAAAAAATATAATCATGAAAGCTGAAATTGGGAAGAGCAGAATAAACTTCTTTTATTCTATTTAATAAATCAATATCATTTGGATTGCGAAAATATTCGCCTACTAAATAATCAAATTTCACTTCATATATTTCGTCCGAAAGTAAATTCGACTCACCTCCTATTTCCTTATAAATAAATTCATCTCTTGTCGATTCTGAAAGTCTAAAACTGATCATATAGTTAAACATTTCGTTGCTATTACTTCCTTTAAGAAAAGTGATCATTTCAGAAGATTGCATTGAATTAAATGTGGACAATTCAGCGGTACTTTTAAGTGTCCTTATAATTATTAGACATTCTTCTTCACTGAGTTTGGATATCAAATCGGAAACTACATTGTACATCTCAATTATTGTCTTTGAGGTTGCCCATGTCAAATACACACAGAGCTTGTAATTAATCTCTTTCGAAAAATTTAGCTGAGTTCTCCAAAAACTCAAATTGCCAGATTTCATTCTCGCACATCTCGTTCTTTTGCATAAAGAAATATGTAAATTGCCCAGTTCGCTAAACGATTCATATTTTTCCTCTTTTGATTTAATGCCACTAGAAATAATCGCAATTGCATTAATTATCCAAGTATCTCCA
Organism: Emticicia sp. CRIBPO; assembly: GCF_009905725.1. GTDB lineage: Bacteria > Bacteroidota > Bacteroidia > Cytophagales > Spirosomataceae > Leadbetterella. The sequence continues at coordinate 579,069 of NZ_JAAAKV010000001.1, forward strand.
TAATGCTGTCTAAGAACCTCTACAAATGAATCCCAATTTTCTAATGCTACTTTCCATTCAATCACCGGCCGGTCGAGTATTGGTTTTAATTCATCTGCTACCTTCTTAATTCCTAAATCAATTTCGTCATTTACTTTAAAATCAAAGTATTTTTCACTTGAGGAATAGGAACTCAAGGTCTGAGATAAATACTCTAAAAATGAAATATTTTCGTTCTCGCTTTTTAAAACATTTTTCAATGAATAAGTATTCAACAACATACTTAAAAATTGAATGCCACTTTCTAACTTTCTCCTAGCAGTAGCAAATAGGTAGTTCTTAAGAATTCCATTTAGTAGTGTCTCTTTTAAATAACGTGATTCTTCCAAAACATCAAAACGATTACTTTGTATTAATATTTGTATTTTTCTCTCTTGATAATCCAAAGAATCTTTCATTACAATTTCACCAAGGAATCTTGTATCTAGTTTGTAGATTATTTGAAGTAGATGTCCATATTCAAGCCACTTAATTAAATCATTATTTGAATAATTTAATGCTTCCCTTTTCCATACATTTTCGTTATCAAGGGGATTATTTCTTATCACTCCAATCAGCTCAATTGCATAATCTTTTTTAGGAAATAATTTTAATTGTTTAAAGCATTCATTAAAGATTTCAGTTCTTCCACATTCATTGGGTAGCAAGATTGGTTCATTACTAGCGTATCTACTATCTTGATTAATAATACTACCTATATTAATTCCATTCAAGATAATTTCAATTACATCTTTCAGTAACACTGGATATTGAGTAAAAACCCAGTCAGAAAGTATTTGTGATGTAATTAGCCTTGGATAATTTGTGTACCTTAAAACCTTATCTTGTTGCAATTCTCTCAGCTCATGGATTAACATAGGCAACTCTCCTTTATCGAAACAGCCCGAAAAAAACCTGACTACATTGTGCCAATAAAAGTTTCTAGCAATCGCATTAAATCTTTCGGGCTTTGACCCATTCTTCTCTCTTCCCACCGGAGCATAGGGTGAAGTATTATATAAATATTTCGCACAAAAATACTCTCTTAAGGGCTGTACTTCAAATTCATAAGTCCCTTGTACCCTGAAACAAGGGCACAAACTCTCTCCTGAAGAACATGAAATAGATTATCCGCAATGTCCGTTTTGTGTCCCTCTTTTATTAAATATTGCTTTAACCGTTGCTTTAATTCATCAATTCCAATACTTCCGCTATTACCTAATAACTCAGCTTCAGAATGCAAAATCCAAGCAAGATATTGATGTATATCAATTATTAAGTCTCTGTGATCTCTAATAGTGTAGTTTTTTTCCGATTCTCTGTTAAAAAACAATTCAATATAGCTATCATACAAAGCGGTTCTCTTATTCGGCAATGATTCCCCTCTAGTCCTCAATAAACTTATAAAAATTGCTAATTGCATTGGGCTTTTGGCTAAATCCTTTAGGTGAGGTAGTTGTAGTTTTTCTTCGACTAACCTTCTAATTTCAGCGGATTCTCTACTATCTAACTTACTAGCCTTTATCCATTTTTCGACGTATTCTTTGGTAGTTTTCGTGGTAATATCTGTCAGTTGAAAATGGGGATATTCATCAACTGAAAATCCGATAGTATCTGAAAAGGCAGCTGGACGTGAAGTAACTACTATTTGAATAGATTTTGAATTCTCCTTTATCCTATTTATCCCTTTGTTTATAAATTCTATTACTTCTTTTCTAATTTTCAAATCTGCTATTTCATCAAAACCATCAAAGACAAATAATGCAGAACTATTTTTAAGAATTACATTTAGATCATCTGAATTAAAACTATCAGATTGTGAATGATATAACACATGTCCTATTAAGAATGATTCGAGCGAATTTCTTGAAATTGACTTAAACTGCTCTTCATTTAATCTACTTTGATATGGATTTTTGTTCTCAACCCACATTGCGACGTGCCTTAAGTCTATCTTAAAAGGAAGTCGAATAGGAGTAACTCTCATGTGCTCCGGGATCAGTTGAACATCACTTTCCTTATTTAGGAGTCTGGCTCTGTGAACTTGGCATATAAATTGAGAAATTGTTGACTTCCCCTGACCCGGCCCTCCTTCGAGTAGAACCCGTTCTAATTGACTTTGTACTTTGGGATGAAGAAGAAAACTAGCCGCCCCAACATTTTCTATTTCATCAAAATGAGACAAATCTTCATTATAAAATGACCGCCTGTAACTTCGTTCGAATAGATCAAGCATTTTTTTCAACAATCTATCTTTTTCGTTAAGCTTTTTGATCCTGATTGGAACATCCGTATACAAATCCAACAATTTATTTTGCAAATCAATTTGCCTAAATTTAACTTCGTTATCAATTGAATATTGATCAGCTAAATAAGCTTTAACTATTGATTCTCTCCTTTCTTTACTTTCATTTATCCCTTGAAACACCAGGGAATTTAGCACATCTTGTCCATTAATTAGTTCAGGAAATGACCATCTAAATATAGAATCTTTTTCTACTAATCTACATAGATCATCTCTCCACCAACACAATGAAGAGATAGAAATTTTATCCTCTAGGATTTTGTTAATTTTATCTTTTGAGCCATTATCTAAATGAGCGGTTCCTTTTAAATTAGTAAGTAAATAGTATCTTTTAGCTCCTCTTGTAGTAAGTTCATCAACTTTAGGGGCTTCTTTATTAATTACATCACTTAGCCATCTATAAGTATCTTTGATACTATTTGGATCTCTAACATATTTGACTTGAAATACATAGAAATCTTTCTTATTTGAATCCATTAAGTATGCAATCGCATCTCTTCCACCGTCAGGTTGCCCAACAGGATACGATTGTGAATCAGGAAACTCTTTTGCTATCAATGTACTGCAAAATTCTTGAAATCTTTCATCTCCTAAGTTTTCAAATTGGTAATCCATATTTTGTTAGTTAACAATGATAAAAAAGAACACCTTCCGAGTTACAGCATACGAAAATACAAAAAAATATATACGAAACAAATATTACAAAACTGACTTCGGAGAAGTAACTATAATCTCCACTAAAAAATAGCATATTCCCGAACATTGTTCGTATATGCTAATACTTTTTCCTTTTTTGAATTTCTTTTTTACCAACAAAATAAAATACCCAGTTACATTCCTACCTTGGCCGCCCCCGCCTAACAAAACCTTAATCTTAAGCATCCCGATTTAAATTTCAGGTAACATTGGCTGCTATACATTTGTCCCCTGAAACTATTGTATTATTAAACTTTCTATCACTTAATTTTTTATCAGAATAGTCTAATTTCTGCTTAAAAAAGTCAAAAATTCAACATTATGAAGGGATTTGTATGTTTTGGAGGCCGTTTTTTCAAACGGACCGGAACCACTATGCTGCTGCTTTTTGCCCTGACGGGACCCGCCATGGCAGGAGTACTCAACGGACTCGCCGAAAGGACGGTGTCCGGAAGGGTAACAGATGAAAACAATGAGCCGCTGCCAGGCGTGAGCATTGTAGCGAAAGGAAAGAAAAACGGAACAAGCACGGATGCAGACGGTAAATTCAAAATTACCGTACAGGAAGAGGAAACAACGCTTGTGTTTTCCTTTGTGGGTTTTCAGACACAGGAAGTGCTGCTAAACAACCAGAGTGTATTCAATGTAAGCCTGAAATCGGATGCCAAATCATTGCAGGAAATTGTGGTGGTAGGGTATGGTACGCAAAAGAAAGTTAACCTTACCGGGGCTGTAGACCAGGTGACCAGCGAAGTGCTTGAAAACAGGTCTTTACCTAACCTTACGCAAGGTTTGCAGGGTGTTATCCCTAACCTGAACCTGAAAATGGGTGACGGTAAGCCTATCCAGTCACCTTCGTATAACATTAGAGGTACCACTTCTATCGGGCAGGGTGGTAACGCCCTGGTGCTGATCGACGGTGTGGAAGGTGACCCGAGCCGTCTGAATCCTAACGATGTAGCCTCGGTCTCTGTTTTGAAAGATGCTGCTTCGGCTTCTATTTATGGTGCCAGAGGTGCTTTCGGGGTGGTTCTGATCACCACCAGGAACCCGGTTAAAGACAGAACAAGTGTGACTTATTCGGTCAATCAGTCGATCAAAAGTCCTACGGCTACGCCTGATTTCGTTACCAACGGTTACCTGTTTGCCAAAATGTTTAACGAAGGCTGGTCGGCATGGAACGATTATTCACAAACTCCTCAGAACGTGAATAAGACCGTCCGTTTTTCTCCGGCTTATCTTGCAGAACTGGAGCGTCGTGACAAGGACCCGAGCCTGCCTAAAACAGAAGTTGGCTCCAACGGAGAGTATGTGTATTATGAGAACATGGACTGGTACAAGGAATTGTACAAAAAGAACACCAGTGCCACGGAACATAACCTGTCGTTTTCAGGCAGCAGCGGAAAAGCTGATTTTTATGTGACCGGAAGATATTACAACCAGGAAGGTTTATTTAAATATAATTCGGATGATTACAAGATCCTGAGTGTCAGAGCCAAGGGCTCAATCCAGTTGTATCCATGGTTAAAAGTGACCAACAACGCTGACTTTTCATCCATGAAATACCACAACCCGCTGAACGTTGGTGAAGGGGGAAGTATCTGGAGAAACATCTCGGATGAAGGCCACACTATGGCCCCGATGTTCAACCCGGACGGTACACTTACTTACTCGGCGGCGTATACAGTAGGTGATTTCTGGTACGGCAAAAACGGTATCGACATGGACAAGAGGGTGTTCCGTAACACCACGGATTTCAGCTCGAAATTCTTCAGTGACAAACTGAGGATAAACGGTAACTTCACGTTCCAGAATACCGATAACAACGAATACAGAACGAGAGTGGCTGTGCCTTACAGCAGAAAGCCGGGTGTCATTGAATATGTAGGTACCAACACCAATGACCTTCAGAATATCTACAGGGAAACGCTTTACACAGCCTCTAACCTTTATGCTGAGTACGAGCCTAAATTCAGCCGCAGACATGACATGAAGGTGCTCGTAGGTTACAACTATGAGCAATCAAACTACCAGAGACTGGAAGCCGTAAGAAACGGGATCATTTATGAAGACGCCACAGACATCAACCTGGCCTTGGGTCAATCGATCACCACTTCAGGAGGAAAAGAGAACTGGGCTATTTTGGGTGGTTTTTATCGTCTGAACTATGCATTTGACGAAAAATACCTGGTTGAAATCAACGGCCGTTATGATGGTTCTTCCAAATTCCCGTCCGATCAGCGTTATGCTTTCTTCCCTTCTGTATCAGTGGGCTGGAGAGTAGCCAATGAGTCGTTCTGGAAAGTTTCTCCTAAAGCGATTACCGACTTAAAGATCAGGGCTTCTTATGGTTCATTGGGTAACGGTACCATCGGTTCCTATGCCTTCCAGGAGCAGTTTGCCATCTCACAGTCAGGAAGGATCCTGAACGGTATCAAACCACAGCAAACCACTATGCCGGGTGTTATCCCTGCAGGTCTGACCTGGGAAACTTCTACTACAGGAGATGTGGGTCTTGACGTGGGCTTGCTGAACAACAGGCTTTCACTGACTGCCGATGCCTACTGGAGAAAAACTACGGATATGTTTACCGTGGGTATGACTTTACCGGCCGTGTTCGGAACGAACGTTCCCAAAGGTAACTACGCCGACCTGACGACCAAAGGATGGGAAGCCGTACTGACCTGGAGAGATAAGGTAAACCTGGGTTCCAAGCCACTTGGTTATGAGATCCGTCTGACGATGTCGGATTACACTTCAAAAATTGACAAATATAATAACCCTGATCAGCGTCTGAGCGATTATTATGCCGGACAAACCGTAGGCGAAATCTGGGGATATACCACTGCCGGATTCTTTACTTCTGCAGAAGATGTTAAAAACTCACCTAAGCAAAACCTCTTCAAAGCCTCAAACACCGGACAATGGCTGCCGGGTGACATCAAGTTTGCCGACCTGAACGGCGACGGGGTGATTGACAACGGAAACAACACCGTAGCAAGCCCGGGCGACATGAAGGTGATCGGTAATACAACCCCAAGATACACTTATGGTGTCATGTTGGGAGCTGACTGGAACAACTTCTTTTTTTCAGGTTTCTTCCAGGGTGTGGGCAAGCAGGACTGGTGGCCGGGTGCTGAAGCCGGAACTTTCTGGGGACAATACAACAGACCTTACAACAAGCTTCCGTCATGGCAGATTGATAACATCTGGTCTGAAAGCAACCCGAATGCTTATCTGCCAAGATACAGAGGGTATGTGGCCCAGAACGGCCAGGGAGAGCTGAAACAAGCCCAGACCAAATACCTTCAGAATGTGGCTTACATCAGGTTGAAAAATGTTCAGCTGGGTTATAACCTTCCTAAAGTACTGATTCAGAAAGTGGGTATGAACGGAGCCAGGGTGTTTGTGTCGGGAGAAAACCTATGGTCTTACTCTCCTATGTACAAAATCACCAGGGACATGGACGTGGAAAGTGCTACCGCTTCAGATCAGGTGGTAACCAGCGGAACCAGTGGTGACGGACACAATTATCCGATTTTAAAAACTTTTACGGTAGGATTGTCAGCTACCTTCTAATTATTAATTCTTATCGAAATGAAAGCAAAATATCTTTGGATTATACTTTTAGCTCTGGCAGGTGTAGCCTGTGAGCAACTGGACCAGGTGCCGGAATCTACCGCCTCTAAAAATGCCGTTTTCGGCAGCGAAAAAGGTTTGGAACTGTACGCCAACTCGTTTTACAACATCCTGCCATCAGCCAGTGCAGTGCATCAGAGCGACGCCATGACCGATTACGGTGCAAGAACGCAGGTACCTGATTTCCTGAGAGAAGGAGCCTTTGGCCCGCGTCAGAGCTCGGGATGGAGCTGGACAAACCTCAGAAGTATCAATTACTTTATCGACAACTGTGACAATCCGGCCATTCCGGTAGAGACCAGGAACCATTACATCGCATTGGCCCGTTTTTTCAGAGCCTGGTTTTACTTTGAGAAAGTAGTCAGATTCGGTGACGTGCCCTGGATCAACAAAGCCATGGATGTAACCGATAAGGACCTTTTCAATGGCCGTGACTCACGCACCCTGGTGATGGATTCTGTACTGGCTGATTTGGACTATGCCTGCAAAAACATCAGGACCACCAGCGACAATTCAAGAACGCTGATCACCAAATATGTGGCTTACGGTTTCAAATCAAGGGTTTGTTTGTTTGAAGGTACTTTCAGAAAATACCAGACCGGCTATAACCTTGGCGGAACAGCCAACAAATGGCTGAACGAAGCGGTTGCTGCTTCAGAAGTGGTGATGAAAGAAGGCGGGTTCTCGCTGAACGAAGCCGGAGGAACCGATAAATCATACAGACAATTGTTTACAAACAAACTGCCGGTTACTTCAGAAATCATGCTTTCTGCCGTTGTGGACCCTGCACTGAGTGTGTTTAACGACGCCAACTGGTGGTGGACCAGTGCCACTTACGGGGCCAGAATCAGCTTTAACCGTACTTTCATAAACACTTACCTGAACATCGACGGGACACCGTTTACAGGCAAAGCAGGTTACAAAACCATGACCTTTGCAGAAGAAGTCAAAGGAAGAGACAAAAGACTGCAGCAAACCATCAGGATGGGAAATTATACGAGGATCAACGGCGGAGCCGTGGAAGCCGCCCCTCCTGTCTTCTCTTACACTTACACAGGTTATATGCCGATCAAATGGTCACTGGATGATATGTATTATGACGGCGGATCACGTAACGACAACTCGATGTCGATCATGAGATACGCTGAAGTATTGCTGAATTATGCAGAAGCCAAAGCGGAATTAGGTACACTGACCAACGACGACTGGGCCAAAACAGCCGGAGCATTGCGAAAGAGAGCCGGCATTACCGGGGGACTTACCGCCAAACCTGCCGTAGTGGATACTTACCTTCAGGCTAATTATTTCCCTGCCATCAACGACGCCACCTTACTTGAAATCCGTCGTGAAAGAGGCATTGAGCTGACACTGGAAGGCCTTCGTTTTCAGGACATCATCCGCTGGAAAAGAGGCGAGCTGATGGAACAGACCTGGAATGGTTTCTATGTACCCGCCCTTGACGTTCCGATGGACCTTAACGAAGACGGGAAAATGGACGTGGTTTTCTACAAAGTAAAACCCGCCACTTCATTGCCAGGCGTGACTTACATCAACGTAGCCGAAACAGTCAGTGGTGTAGCCAATCCGCAAAGATTGTCGAACGACACCTCAGGAGAGTTGACCTGGCTGAATAATATTCCAAGAAAATGGAATGACAGATACTACCTGTACCCGATCCCTGAAACCGACCGTCTGCTGAATCCGGCACTGGGTCAGAATCCGGGCTGGTAAATAATTTCAAAGCTATTTTGCGGAATGCATGTTACATATTCCGCAAAATAGCTTTTACTTTGGGGGTAGATTTTACCAACCTTAAAAAAACAACAAAATCAATGAAAGCAATCATTTTATGCCTTATGGCAGCCCTTTTTACCACTACAGCAGCATTTTCTCAGAAAGAAACGCCTATCGTTGTAGCCAGTTACAATATCAGATATAATACCTCGAATGACGGCGTCAATGCCTGGCCAAACAGAAAAGAAAATGTAAAAGCCCTGATCAGATACCATGAATTTGACATTTTCGGAGTGCAGGAAGCCCTTCATGGTCAGCTGCAGGACATCTCGGAGCTGAAAGAATTCACCTACCTGGGTGTGGGCCGGGACGACGGAAAAGAAGCCGGAGAGCACTCGTCAATCTTCTACAAAAACGACCGTTTTAGAGTATTGGAATCAGGCAATTTCTGGCTGAGCGAAACTCCGGATGTGCCGGGTAAGGGTTGGGATGCCAAATGCTGCAACAGGATTTGTTCATGGGCCAAATTTAAAGACCTGAGGACCAAAAAAGATTTCTATTTCTTCAATGTGCACTTTGATCACCAAGGTGTGGAAGCGAGAAAAGAATCAGGTAAACTGATGGTGAAAAAAATCCAGGAAATCGCCAAAGGTGCTACCGCGATTTGTACGGGTGACTTCAACTCAACCCCTGATACGGAACAAATCAAAGCCATGCAAACCATCCTGAATGACAGCAAAGCCGTTTCAGTATTACCTGCTTACGGACCGGAAGGAACCTTCAACAGCTTCAAATTTGACGCTCCTCTGAAAACCAGGATTGACTATATTTTTATCAGCAAAGGCATTAAAGTACTGAAATATGGTGTGCTTACCGATGCACTGGAACAAAGATACCCTTCTGACCACCAGCCGGTGGTGGTGAAAGTGGTTTTGCCATAATCGCGAAAAGAATTTAGCTAAGAAGGCTGCCGGACTTGATCCGGCAGCCTTCTTGAATTTAAAAACCCGGGCAACATATATTTACAAAAATTATAATAAATATTCTTTCCCATCGGAACAAAGCTCAGGACAAACAAGCATTCTACCTTATCTCCGTTCTGCCGTTTTCCTTTCTCCCCCTTTAAATAATCGGCACCGTCCTTGAAAGGCTTTCTTCCAGCGAGATGAATGTTTCGGTTCTTTGAATCCCCTGCACTTTCTGGATTTTGTCGTGCAGCACTTCACGAAGATGGGCGGTATCCCGGCACACCAGTTTAACAAAAATACTGTATATCCCGGTGGTGTAATTGATGTTGACGATTTCAGGGATTTCGACCAGTTGTTTGGCCACATCGTCATAGAGATAGCTTTTTTCAAGGTAAATACCCAGAAAAGCATAGATATCCCAGCCTAACCTTTGGGTGTCGATGATTAAACTGCTACCTTTGATGATTCCTGCAGTTTCCATCTTTTTGACCCGGGTGTGCACCGCTCCCGGCGACAGGAAAACTTTCTCAGAAATTTCTGCATAAGCCATTTTGGCGTCATTGCTTAGTAAAGTCAGGATTTTAAGGTCGGTTTCGTCAATGCCGGGATACTTTTCCATGATATAAAATATTCAGATTTAAGAATGAATTATTTTTACAAACTAAATACAATTTAACTATTCACCAAATTAACTAAATATTATCCTAAATATTGATAATTTTTATAAATAATTTGCATCGAAATGGTTTTTCATATTAACTTTGCATTGTTAAACAAAACCACAAATTAGTTTTTAATCGTTGGTTTAGTTCTTATAAATAATGTAGGGTGACGAAACTGGCAGCCGTGCCCTCCTGTCTCGGGGGTGGTGGTTTCAGGATAAACGAAAAGTAAAGCCGGACGGGTTTTTTCCAAAGTCGACTGGGGTTGACCACCAAATTTTGCTTTTTGGCTAACTGCATCGTGGGCGGTTCGAATCCCCCTCCTACAGCATCGTGTGACATGGAAGAAAATTTCTTATTTTTATTTCTTTCATGTCATTTTTTTTGCATATTTGTAAATGCTAAAGATATTATTTGGTTTTTAGTTTGTTGATGAAGTGTAATTGCGACACGCAGTCCCGAATTGTGGACTGTGTGTTTTGTTTTATAGCTCTTCTTACCTTTCATATCATACTGACATTCAACTACTTAATCAAAACTCATCACATTTTAAAACCTGGTTTCAGAACTGATTATTACAGGAAACTCACCTCCGTTTTTTCGTGAATTTAATGCCGGCGACCTGCCGAATCCAAGCCTATTTCCGTAGGCATCGGTCAGATAAAACACCCTCATTCCCGAGGCCTGATCCACGGGTCCCTGATGTACCGGAAAACCTTCTTTTCGGGAGGTATCCAGACCCCTGATTTTACACTTTTCAAACGGGCCTGTCCGCATCATGAACCCTGGCGTAAACGTTATAACCGGATCGCCGGTCATCTTCCATACTTGTAAGCCGGAACTAAGTGATTGTTTTCATTTGATTACCCGGATTAAAAGTAGATTTGCAAATTCTTTGTCAGAGTATCTGCAATAATTCCTTATTTTTGGAAAGTGAAAAATTTATGTTCCATATTTACTTTAACTGACCTGCCATGATCAAAAATCTCGGTCTCCAGGAGTACCTGTCCCTGGGTTATATCTATTTACTTATTCTTGGTTTAATTACTGAAAGCATCTTTTATAAACTGCTGGGAATTAACATTCTCAATTACTCCTCCCTTTCCGACATCCTGCTCTCTCCCATCAGCCTTATTACCGGCAATCCCATTCTGACGGTATTTTTGCTGGTATTCTTCGGGCTGTCGTTTCTGTATTTCAGATTTTTTTTCCGTAAATTCCAAAAAAAGAAAGAGGGAGAACCTGCCAAAACATTGTCCAGCGGGAAAATAATGCTGATTTCTTTAGCGATGTTGATTTCACCGTTTATCGGGGTGGAAATCGGTCGCGGCACCAAACTGAAAAGCCAGATAGAAGCCGGCACTACCAAACCTGACCATCTGATTACTTTCGCCGACTCAAGAACAAAAAAAGTAAGGGTTATCGGTCAAAATACGGTATATATATTTTTTGTGCCTGAAAAAGAAAAACAGGTAATCATATGCCCTATCGGCAATGCCGTTTTTTCGATACAAAAGCTTAATCTGCCCTGAACGTCTAAATAATTAAACCTTTATGGACCAAAAAAGCCTGATTACAAACGATGCTGTAGTAGCCGGAATACTAAGTGGTATCCTTCTTCTTGTTTTTCATACTTCAAATTCGGCTAACCGGTACTGGAAAAAATTCTACCGGTTTTTTCCTCCTATCCTGCTTTGTTATTTTCTGCCGGGATTACTCAATTCGTTTCATATCATTTCAGGTGAAACTTCAGGCGTCTACCCTTTTGTTTCCAAATATCTGTTACCTGCCTGCCTCGTTTATTTCACCCTGAGCCTTGACATGAAAATGCTCAGGATGTTAGGATCAAAAGCTCTTTTCGTTTTTTTCGCAGGATCTTTAGGAATCATTGTCGGCGGCCCTGTTGCGGCATTGATCATCAAAAGCCTTTATCCTTCTGTTTTTTCAGGCACGGGAGCTGACGAAGTATGGAGGGGCCTGGCGACCATTGCAGGCAGCTGGATCGGAGGCGGAGCCAATCAAACCGCTTTAAAAGAAGTGTTTCAGCCCTCCCCCAACCTGTTTTCCCAGATGGTTGCCCTTGATGTCATTGTTGCCGAAATCTGGCTGGCTTTACTGCTGGTGGGTGTCGGTTACAATGACCGCATCAATCAGTGGATCAAAGCCGATCCGGTCATGATCCACGAAATACAGGAGAAATTAACGGCCGACAGCCTGGATAAACAAAAGCACCCGGAGCTTTACGATTATATAAAAATACTGGCCGTCGGCTTTGTATCTACCGGTCTGGCTTACTTCCTGTCTGACCTGATTACGCCTTTTATCAAAACCAATTACCCCCAGCTTGAACAATTCAGTCTTACCTCCGGCTTTTTCTGGGTGGTATCTATTGTGACATTGATCGGGATTATTTTGTCACGTACTTCGTTCAGAGAACTTGAGCATGTGGGGGCTTCTAAAATCGGCAGCTTGTTCCTTTATATCCTGATCGCCTCCATAGGTATGCAAATGAATCTATTCGCCATTGCCGACAACCCTGGTTTACTATGGATCGGCATCATCTGGATACTTATTCATGCTGTCTTTGTCATCGCCGCTGCCAAACTGGTCAGGGCTCCGTATTTCCTGATGGCAGTAGGATCGCAGGCCAACGTTGGCGGAGCAGCTTCTGCTTCGGTAGTAGCGGCAGCGTTCCATTCGTCACTGGTCACCATCGGGGTAATGATGGCGGTATTAGGCTATGCCATAGGTACTTATGGAGGATACCTGACAGCCCAGCTCATCCGCTGGGTAACTACCTAAGCTTGGCTTGGTTTTTGCAATCACACATTTCTATACGCTTTCTTATAAATCCAAATGAGGAATTTACTAAATTATCTGAGCTATTTTCTGACAGGCTTTGCCTGTTTGCCGACTGCATACGCTCAAAAAGTAAGACCTTATGAATACAAAGTAGAGCTGGGCACTTATTACTCCATCAACAATAAAATTCCTTTCTGGATGCGTAGCAATCAGTTCGGGGTGATTCCAAAAACAGGCAATACCGTTTTGTTCCGTCAATCTGTAACATCCAAAAAAGACACTACCGGGAAGTTTTTCAAGTTTGGTTACGGAGCAGACATGGCCGTGGTCGTAGGCAACCAGGCACAGTTCCTGTTACCCGAAGCTTATCTTAAATTTGACCTGGGCATTTTCTCCGTTATGGGCGGGCGTAAAAAACAGGTCCATGGCATCGTAGATAGCACCTTAAGCAGTGGCTCTGTCACCTGGTCAGGCAACTCGCTGCCAATGCCTGAAGTCCAGCTGGCCATTCCCGAATACCGGAAATTAATCTTCAAATGGCTGTTTATCAAAGGGCATTACAGCCACGCATGGTTCATGGACCAGGAATATGTAAAGAACTACTATCTGCATCAGAAAGCCTTGTACGGCAGGATCGGAAAAGCAGGCTCCAAAGTTAAATTTTATGGCGGTATCCTGCACAATGTGCAGTGGGGAGGAAAACCCAAGTATGATATTCCGGCGTGGGACGGCCGTTTTAAAAACGGGAAATTGCCCAGCAACTGGTTTACCTACAAACAAGTGGTTTTGCCATTTAAAGCCTTGCGTGACACGACTTCAGGCTATACCAATTTTGAGCTGGAAAACAGGTTTGGCAATCACGTGGGGCAGTTTGATATCGGAGGCGAAATCAGGATCAGGAAAACCAACCTGATGTTATACAAACAGACGATTTTTGAGACAGGACAGACTTTCAGCAGTCTCACCAATGCCGACGACGGGCTTTATGGCTTATCCTTAACGAGCCTGGCAGAAAAAACAATTTTCCGGCGATTTGTTTTTGAGTTCCTGTTCACCAAAAACCAGGGCAGCTACCAGGCGGGTTTGCCCCGTTTGCTGGGGCTGAAAGACCGTCAGTTCGGAAACGATACCTATTATTTCAATCACGCACAGTATCTCGACGGCTGGTCTTATAACCGGATGACGATCGGCACGCCCTTTATGATTCCGGACCCGGAAATAAGAATAGAGAAAAGGAACACGACCATGCAGTTTTACTCCAACAACAACAGGATCAGGGCCTTTTTCATCGGAATGAATGCAAAACTGAATTCGGTAGACCTTGAAATGAGGGCATCTCTCAGCAGAAACTTCGGCACGGCGAGAAAAGCGATGGGTCCCGCCGACCAGATGTCGCTGCTTTTCACGGGCTATGTACCCGCTGCCAAACTGAAAGGAAACATCAAAGTAAGTGTGGGCATAGACCAGGGTGACCTGATCAATGATAACTACGGGGTTAACCTGAGTTACCAGAGGATCTGGAAATGAAGACAGGGATTGTGTTACGGGCTAAGTGGAGAAAAATGGAATAAACAACATCTTGTGTCGGTAAGCTTTGTTTCAAGGGAAACTTTTCCGGATCCGGACACGTCCTTTTTCTTTACTCCTTTTTCTTTTCTCCCCTTCAGACGTTAAAAGCCTGCTGCTAAATAAATATCCCTAAACTACCGCACTTTCCCTATTTTATTATAATTTTGCAAAACTTTAAAAAGCCTGTTTCCGGTATCTTCCGGAAACAATTACATTTCAATTTCATAAGATTTAGTGAAGCACATTCGTAATTTTTGTATTATTGCCCATATCGATCACGGTAAAAGCACGCTGGCGGATAGATTGTTGGAATTTACCGGAACTGTAACTTCGAGAGAGATGCAGGCTCAGCTTCTGGATGACATGGACCTCGAAAGAGAACGTGGAATCACCATCAAGAGCCACGCCATCCAGATGGATTATCTCTTTGAAAATGAGAAATATACCCTCAATCTGATAGATACCCCCGGTCACGTCGATTTCAGTTATGAAGTTTCACGGTCAATAGCTGCCTGTGAAGGAGCCCTGCTGATCGTTGATGCCGCCCAGGGTATTGAGGCCCAGACCATCTCCAATCTTTTCCTGGCCCTGGAACACGACCTTGAAATCATCCCGGTGATCAATAAAATTGACCTGCCCGGAGCGATGGTGGAAGAGGTGAAAGACCAGATCGTCGACCTTTTGGGTATTGATCCTGACACCATAGTTTTAGCCAGTGCCAAGGAAGGTATTGGTATAGATGATATTTTATCGGCCATTATTCACAGAATTCCTCATCCTGTCGGAGATCCCGACGGTCAGCTGCAAGGCCTGATCTTTGACTCTGTCTTCAATTCCTATCGCGGTATTGAGGTAATCTTCAGGGTTAAAAACGGAAGAATCAAAAAAGGAGATAAAGTTAAGTTTATCGCCACTGGTAAAGAATATTTTGCGGATGAGATCGGAAGTCTTAAGCTCAAAAAACAGCCTCGTGATGTTTTGGAATGCGGCGACGTAGGTTACCTGATTTCCGGTATAAAAGTTGCCAAAGAAGTAAAAGTCGGTGATACCATCACGCATACAGATAATGCTTCCATTGTGCCTATTCATGGATTTGAAGAAGTTAAGCCGATGGTATTTGCGGGTATTTACCCCGTAGACACCACGGATTTTGAAGAACTTCGTGAGGCCATGGAAAAACTCCAGTTGAATGATGCCGCCCTGATCTGGGAACCGGAAACCTCTGCCGCCCTTGGCTTCGGATTCCGTTGCGGGTTCCTGGGTATGCTGCACATGGAGATCGTGCAGGAGCGTCTGGAGAGGGAATTCAACATGACGGTGATCACGACGGTACCTTCCGTAAGATTCATCCTGAAGACCAAGAGAGGAGAAACCATACAGGTATCTGCTCCTTCAGAAATGCCTGATCCGAACCTGATCGACTCTATCGAAGAACCCTATATCAATGCACAGATCATCACCGCCGCAGATTATGTGGGTGTGATCATGACCTTGTGTATGGAAAAACGTGGTATTGTTAAAAACCAGGTTTATCTGACAGCCACCAGGGTTGAGCTTACTTTTGAAATGCCGCTTTCGGAAGTCGTATTTGACTTCTTTGATAAGCTGAAAACCATTTCAAGAGGATACGCTTCCCTTGATTATTCACTGGCCGGCTATAAAGAATCAGCCCTTGTAAAGCTGGATATCCTGTTGAACGGCGATCCTGTGGATGCCCTTTCGGCCATTGTACACAGAGACAAAGCCTATGACTGGGGTAAGAAACTTTGCGAAAAACTCAAAGAGCTTTTGCCAAGACAACAGTTCGAAATTGCCATCCAGGCGGCCATCGGTGCGAAGATCATTGCGAGAGAAACCGTAAAAGCAATGCGTAAAGATGTGACAGCCAAGTGTTATGGTGGTGACATCAGCCGTAAGCGTAAACTTCTCGAAAAACAGAAGAAAGGTAAAAAGCGTATGAGACAGATCGGAAACGTGGAAGTGCCACAGGAAGCTTTCATGGCCGTATTGAAAATTAATTAAAATATACTCGCTGAGTTTATAAGTTTTCAGACGGATTCTGTTAATTTTGAAACGAATTAATTCTAAGCAAAAATAAAGACATACTATAAATTATGGCAGAAGTAATCAGGATGCCCAAGATGAGCGACACCATGGAAGAAGGTGTAATTGCCGCATGGAATGTTAAAGTCGGTGATGTCGTAAAATCGGGTGACATTTTAGCTGAAGTTGAAACAGATAAAGCCACGATGGACATGGAGTCATACTACGATGGCACCATTCTTCATATCGGAGTTCAGAAAGGCGAAGCTGTGCCGATCGATGCGATCATTGCAGTGATTGGAAATCCGGGAGAAGATTTTCAGAGTTTATTGAGTGGAAGTACTTCAGCCCCTGCCGCTGCTCCGGCAGAAACCAAAGAAGAAGTGAAAACCGAAGCCCCTGCAGCTCCTGCCGCAGCCGCTCCGGCCATAGATACCTCATCTATCAAAGCGACACTGGTTACCATGCCGCTTCTGAGTGATACCATGACTGAAGGTGTGGTTCACGCCTGGCTGAAAAAAGTAGGTGATTCTGTGAAATCAGGCGACATGCTGGCTGAGATCGAAACAGATAAGGCTACGATGGAAATCGAAGCTTATGAAGACGGTACTTTACTTTATATAGGCGTTAAAGAAGGTGAAGCTGCACCGGTCAATTCCGTTATCGCCGTTATCGGTGAAAAAGGAGCTGATTTCGAGACTTTACTGAAAGCCAACGCTGCCGATGGAAGTGCCCCAGCACCTGCTGCAGAAGCTCCGAAAGCCGCTGAAGCCGCCCCGGCTGCTGCAGCTGCTGCCCCGGCTAAAAAAGAAGAAGCTCCTGCTGTAACGCATTCCAATGCAGGTGAAAGAATACTTGCCTCACCGCTGGCCAAGAAACTGGCAGAAGAAAAAGGCATTAACCTCGGCACTGTCGCCGGATCAGGTGAAGGTGGAAGGATCATCAAGTCGGATATCGACAACTATGTTCCTAAAGCAGCCCCTGCCGCTCCTGCAGCCGCTAAAACCCAGCTTTCGCCGTCACTGACAGGCCAGGAAAGCTATGAGGATATTCCTCTGAACCAGATGCGTAAAACCATCGCCAGAAGACTTTCGGAGTCTAAATTCTCTGCTCCTGAGTTCTACCTGACCATGGAAATCAATATGGACAAAGCCATGGAGGCCAGAACGGCCATGAACGCCATGTCTCCTGTCAAAATATCATTCAATGACATGGTCATCAAAGCTGCTGCTGTAGCCCTGACCAAACACCCGAATGTCAACTCTTCTTGGTTGGGCGACAAAATCCGTCGTAACCACCATATCCACGTGGGTATGGCGGTGGCTGTTGAAGACGGACTCCTCGTGCCTGTCATCAGATTTGCCGACACCAAGTCGCTTTCTACCCTGGCTGCTGAAACCAAAGACCTTGGTGGCAAAGCCAAAACCAAACAATTACAGCCTAAGGACTGGGAAGGTAACACTTTCACGGTAAGTAACCTGGGTATGTTTGGTATCGAACAGTTTACTTCTATCATCAACCCGCCTGAATCATGTATCCTGGCTGTGGGTGGTATCAAAGAAACTGTTGCGGTTAAAAACGGGCAATTCTATGCTACCAATGTAATGAAACTGACCCTGACCTGCGATCACAGAGTGGTGGACGGTGCAACAGGTGCTGCATTCCTGGTAACTTTGAAAGATTTGCTGGAAGAGCCTTATAAATTGCTGGTTTAATCAGAAAGAATGGAAAAAGTGGAAAGTACTCATTTGCAGCTTTCTTCAGTTTCCTGTAAACATCTGTTTAATCTGCATGGAATATAAACCATCAAAATCCCCTCTGAACCTTGTTTTGAGGGGATTTTGATTTTAACAAATCAAATGACATGACGAAAATTAAATCAACTACCGTACTGGGAATCGTACACAATGGAAAAGTCGCTTTAGGGGCTGACGGACAGGCTACTATGGGTAACACCGTAGCCAAATCAAACGTAAGAAAAGTAAGAAGGCTGGCCGGCGGAAAAATCCTCGCGGGCTTTGCCGGATCAACGGCTGATGCTTTTACCCTGATAGAGAAATTCGAAGAAAAACTGAATGCCTATGGCGGCAATATGAAAAGAGCGGCCATTGAACTTGCCAAAGACTGGAGAATGGACCGTTACCTGAGACGCTTGGAAGCCATGATGATCGTAGCCAATTCAGAAGAATTGCTGATCATATCAGGTACAGGAGACGTACTGGAGCCTGATAACCAGATCGCCGCCATCGGTTCGGGCAGCATGTATGCCCAGTCAGCCGCTATTGCATTAAAAAAACACGCCTCAAGCCTTTCTGCTGAAGAAATGGTACAGGAAGGCCTTTCCATTGCAGCTGACATCTGTATTTATACCAACCATAACATCATTATCGAGACTTTGTAATCTCCCTGGAAAGGATTTGTGATAGAAACCCGCAAGAAATATTATCAGCTGATCATCCTGCTGGGTGTGTTATCGGCCCTGATGCCGCTCAGCATCGATATGTATCTTCCGGGATTTCCGGCCATTGCCCGCAGCCTGCATACTGATGTAGCCGCTGTAGGAGTTTCACTGGCCGGATTTTTTGTGGGTGTATGTGCCGGGCAGCTCTTCTATGGTCCGCTGATGGATAAGTTCGGGCGAAAAAAGCCGCTGATCTTTGGTCTGTCGCTGTATTTGCTGGCTTCGCTGGCCTGTCTGTTTGCAACCCATGTGGAGCAGTTTGTGGGCTTCAGGTTCTTACAAGCTTTTGGCGGATGTGCGGGTTTCGTAGCCAACAGGGCCATTGCCCGTGATCTTTTTGCCAAAGAAGAAATCGTCAAGGTATTTTCGATGCTCGTGCTGGTCATGGGTATTGCTCCTATTGTGGCCCCGACCCTGGGCAGCTTTATCGTGACAACGTTAAACTGGCAGGCGATTTTTGCCTTATTGGCCGTTATATCCCTTTTTCTTGTCCTGAGCGTCATATTCTTTTTACCCGAAACAAAACAACCCGACAAAAGCTTCTCGCTTCACCCCAAAGCAGTTTTAAAGGAGTATGCAGAAGTCTTAGGCAACAAGCGGTTCATTTTATATACCATAGCTTTTTCGAGTGCCTCTGCGGGTATGTTTGCCTATATTACTGGCTCACCGTCTCTGTTTATGCATAAATTCGGGTTGACTGAACAGCAATTTGGTATGATTTTCGGACTGAATGCTTCCTGTTACATCCTCGGATCGCAGGTCAACAGGCTGGTGATCAAATGGAGAACAAGTGAGCAACTGGTCATTATCCTCGGCAGCCTGCTGTTCCTGGTGGCTTTGATACTGGCGGCATTAACCTATTACGGACTTGATTCCTTCCCGGCCATTTTTACCTGCCTGGCCTTCTTCCTGCTTTTCACCGGGATCATCAACCCTAATCTGAATGCATTGTCACTTGAGCCATTTACCCGCAATATCGGTGTGGCTTCTGCCCTTTCGGGTTTCCTTCAAATGGGCATCAATGCTTTATCGTCATTTACGGTGAGTTATTTTTCAGACGGAACATCCACTTCTATGGTGGCGGTGATTCTGTTTTTTGCCAGTCTCAGCCTTTGTTGTCTGAGTTATCGCAGTTTAGAACTTTCACCGTTAAGGAGTCAAGATAGCTAAGATTGTTCAGCAAAATCTTACAGAAAAAATCTAAAAAAACTAAAATGAAGCCCTTCCTGAAAAACATAAAACCCAAAATTGCCATTTCCCTGGTACTGGTATTCCTGGTGACGAATGTTCTGACCATTGCTTATTCAAAAATCAAGCTATTCATATTGGTCTATCCGGCCAATCTGCAGGAGCCATGGCAGTGGTACAGGCTTTTAACTCATCCTTTTTACGGGGCTGGTCTTCTTAACTGGGTCATACTTGTGTTTATGATGATCGGTTCCGGCTTCCTGGTCGAAAAACACCTGGAGAAAAAGCAAATATGGACCCTGATCCTGTCTGCCACGGTCATCGGAGGAGCCTCGTATATGTATATGCACAGGCTTGACGATTTTGATCCCCCTATGGGCTCACCCGCTTTCATCGGATGGGCTTATGTTGTTACCGCTTTTATTCTTGGTCTGACCCATTGGAAAACTTCGGGTCTGTTCGAAAAAATCTGGGTTGGCGTCTCTGTTTTACTTCTGATCAATTTCTGCTGGAATGATCACAAATTAAAAAATGAGATTATAATTGTCATCCTGTTTGCTGTTTTTCTGAATCTATTCCGGATTTTCAGAGAAAAAAAGAAAAATGCAATATTTTCGTAGGTCGGAACCTCAAGGCACGGCACTGCGACGAACAAATCCCGTCATGATCTCATTCCGGATAATTTTATAGCATTATCCATGAAATAAAGCGTAACTTGTAGAAATATGTAAATTTTCATCTCTGTAAAACAAATCCGCATGAACAAGCAATATGATATCTGGTTAGATGGGGCCAGGTTTGGTTCAACCAGCCTCGGAAAAGCCGACGTACCTATGAGCATAGTATCCGGTTCTATTCAACTGGTAAATACGCACCACGACTGTAACTACATCAGGGACTATTGCCTTGAAAACACCATCGGCTTTAATTATTATCAGGATGAAAAGTCGATTTCAACCCTGAACATTCCAAAGCTCCGGGTATTCACAACAGAAGGAGTTGAAATTAAGGGAAATTCTGCTTCCATAGAAGGAACAGAGACAGACGGTTTTGAAATTTCTATCGGGGGAATTCCATCGGAGATTTACGAAAGCGAGTTTCCTTATCACATCAAAAACTATCAGGAAACGCTCACAAATTCTGACCTGAAAAAGGATGTGAAGGAATAATTTCTAAATTCAATCAAATCACAATTGCTGCAATCAAAAAAAATTATTTCTTATTGTACTGAGAAAGTTTAAAATACTGATTATTTTTAAGCCGGTCCGTCCGTCTAAACATATCAGTAATGAACATTTATCTATTCCTCTTTGATGGTTTCTCTGACTGGGAAATCGCATATCTGACACCCGAACTTCACAAAAGTGAAAAGGTAAACCTGATCACCTTCTCAAAGGATGGCGGGCCTGTCACTTCCATGGGTGGCCTGAAAATCCTCCCTGATATATCCATCGAAAAAGTAATAGCAGATGATGTTTCGCTGTTGGTACTTCCCGGCGGAGAAGACTGGAATGAAAGAAAGCTGGAATTTGTATCTGAACTGACAAAAACAGTTCATGACCACCGGAAACCAATAGCCGCTATATGTGCCGCCACGACATTCCTGGGCTCCAAGGGTTACCTGGATAATGTAAAACATGTGAGCAACGACCTGAATTACCTCAAAGCCGTCGCACCGGAATACAAAGGAGACGCCCTCTATCAGCCCGAAATGTTTGCCTCAGATCAGAATATCATCACCGCCAACGGAACCGCCCCGATAGAATTTGCAAGAGAGATATTCAGGAAAATCGAATTATGGGAAGAGAGTGAAATAGAAAAATGGTATCAACTATTCAAAAACGGTATTTGGGAGGCGTAGCTCCGTGCCTCGAGGCACGGAGCCGCCGTCGAGGTTCGGGCCAACCCATCCAAAATCACAACAAAAAAAATATAATAATCACATAACATGGAAGAATTAATCCAAATCACCAGACAGCTATGGCCTTCAATGTGTCCGGAATTTGAAGATACGCTGCGAAACTCCATCGTCAGGGAGATAATACCCAAAAAACAATTGGTTCTAAAAGAAGGGCAAACAGCCCACCACATGTATTTTGTTGAACAGGGCTGCCTGAGAGGATATTACCTGAGAGAAGGAAATGAAATCAATTCATGGTTTATGAAAGAAGGAGATTTTGTGATCTCCATTATCAGTTTCTATACCCAGATGCCGACCGAAGAAATGATTGAAACACTTGAAGACTGTGTTTTATGGTCTATTTCCTACGATCAACTTAACGAATTGTATTTTCAATACCCTGAATTTAACCAGGTGGGCCGTTTGTTAACCGAGCGTTATTATGTTTTAAGTGAGCAACGTACCCAGAATTTAAGAAAGAAAACCGCCGATGAACGCTACCGGCATCTGGTCACTTCTTTCCCTGATATAAGTAATCGTGTTCCTCTGAAATTCATCGCTTCCTACCTGGGTATCAGTTTTGAAACCCTGAGCAGATTAAGGGCTAAGAAATGGTGAAATAAAACTTCACAATTGACTTTTGTCAATTGTTCATAATAAATAAGTTCTGAGTTTTGCAGCATAAACTTTAAAACTATATTCACTATGCGAACAATCCCTCAACAACGCTCAGCGTCGATCATTCTGGCCTGGCTTATATTGAGTCCCTACCCAAAAATCCGGCAACCCCGACCACATGCTCTTCGCTTATTAATTTCTATCATTGAGGCCCCTTTACCGACTTTATATTTAAGTTTTTTAAAGGAAAAATCAGGCTTTTCCCGAACGATCCAAAACACAAAACAACTTTTAACCGCTGGCAAATGCTTACCATCATCTTTATCGTATTCGGACTTTGTTTTATTCTTGAACGGATTATTCCCGGGTGGAAATTACCTGAGGTACCGACCTGGACAATCAGAGTTTTAGGAATAAACTTCGTTCAGCTTGGCGTTGTGACGCTCGCAGGTATAACCTGGGAAAAATGGTTTTCAACATGGTCATTGTTTAACCTTTCAGACCATGTTAATCCTGTTTTCGGAGGACTCATTGCCTACTTCATTGCCACCTTTATTTTCTACTGGTGGCATCGCTGGAGACACACCGTTGACTTTCTGTGGACGCGTTTTCACCAGATACACCACAGCCCGCAGCGTATAGAGGTAATTACGTCTTTTTACAAACATCCTTTGGAAATGACGGTAAACTCGATTATCGGTGGTTTGCTCGTTTATTCTCTTCTCGGACTCAGTCTGGAAGCAGGTGGAATTTATACACTTTGCACAGCTCTCGGAGAATTTTTCTATCATACAAACGTCAGAACGCCTCAATGGATCGGGTATGTCTTTCAACGGCCTGAAATGCACAGGATACATCATGAATACAACAAACACACGAACAATTATGGCGATATAGTCTGGTGGGATATGCTATTCGGTACTTATGAAAATCCTAAAGAATTCAGGACTTCCTGCGGATTCGACAATGATAAGGAACAAAAACTCTTTGATATGCTGAAATTCAAAGATGTTCACAAAGATGCAGAATAATTGATTTTGCGTTTGTTTTGTAGGCCCATGCCTCGAGGCACAAGCCTACAAAACAAACACCACCAGACTCCTGGAGCCATGGGCTCCCAGCACCAGTGATTGCTCAATGTCAGCGGTTTTAGACGGCCCTGCCAGGAAAGTACTGAAGTTATTTTCTTCGTTTCCGATCCTCTCATAGGCCAGGTGCAGGTCTGCCACAATATTTTCTTTTTGGATGACAATAGCCAGGTTCTGACAAATGAACGGGGCAACCCGCTGTCCCATTTCTTTTTCTGTAAGCCAGACGGCCCCGTTTTCAGCTACCCCGAAAACACCCCGGATGATCGTGAGCTCAACATCACTGAGGCTATGGGGATCTGCTTCCAGCCAGCCGGTTTCGGCGATATCTGCTAACTCAGGTAAAGTCGTGATCAACCTTAATGAGGTATTATATTCACTCATGATAAATGTCTTGATTTCATCAAAAGAACCAACTTCAACCACAGTTCCGCCGATAGAAGTCAATACTTCCCTGTATTTCTGAAACACCAAATCAACCTGCAGGTTTAAACCCGTAAGACCCGGCAGGGCTCTCTGCTCCGGTTGACTGGCCTTTATTTTTGACAATATACTTTCTCTTGAACTCATTATTTTTTCCGGTTCTTTTTATACCAGTCTCTGAAGCTTTCCGACGGAGGCTCAGGCATTTCCCTGTTTTTAAACCATGGGTTCATTCCGTTATTTACCAGGAAAGGCAAAGCCTTCATGATTTTGCGTCCTACACTCCCACCCAACTGATACGCTGCAGGGTGTGAAAAGGTAAAATTCATGGCCTTCATACCCAGTTTCTTGACGGTCGGGGCATGGCCGCTCTGAACCAGCACCTGTCTCCATTTATATAGCTGATCATGAATATCAATCTTCACAGGGCACACATTGGAGCATGAACCGCACAAAGTGGATGCAAACGGCAGATCGGCAAATTTGGTCATGTCCAGATTAGGAGCCAGAATAGAGCCTATAGGCCCCGCTACGGCATTATGGTAACTGTGTCCGCCACTCCGGCGATACACCGGGCAGGTGTTCATACAGGCGGCACAACGGATGCATTTCAAAGAATTCCTGAAGTCTTTTCTCCCCAGCTGCGTAGAGCGACCATTATCCACAATCACGATGTGCATCTGTTGCCCTTCACGTGGTTTTCTGAAATGGGAAGAATAGGTAGTAATCGGCTGTCCCGTAGCAGACCTGGCTAACAACCGGAGAAAAACGCCCAGGTGCTCGCGTTTCGGGATAATCTTTTCAAAACCCATACAGGCAATATGTACATCCGCGAGGTGGGCTCCCATGTCGGCATTGCCCTCGTTGGTACAAACCACAAACTCTCCGGTCTCCGCTACGGCGAAATTAACGCCGGTCAAGGCCAGTTTTCTTTCCAGGAATTTCTCCCTGAGGTGATGACGGGCTACTTCGGTTAAATATTGGGGGTCATTATTACCCTTTTCAGTGTTCAGGTGCTCATGAAATGTATCGCTGACATCTTCCTTTTTAAGGTGGATGGCCGGCATAACAATATGGCTCGGAGGCTCCTGGCGTAGCTGCACAATCCGCTCGCCAAGATCCGTATCTATGACATCAATACCATTATGAGACAAAAACTCGTTCATGTGACATTCTTCCGTCAGCATAGACTTGCTCTTACTCAATGAATTGATGTTATTTTCCCTTAGTATCGATAAAACAATCTGATTATGCTCTTCCGCATCGGCAGCCCAGTGTACTTTCACCCCGTTTCTGATGGCCTGCTCTTCGAATGAGACCAGGTAGTCATGAAGATTGGAAAGGACATTATTTTTGATCTGCGAGGCCGTTTCCCGGAGCGATTCCCACTCAGGAATCTGGAAGGCCACTTTATCTCTTTTCTGACGCACCCACCACAATGTTTCATCATGCCAGGTGGTCCGTTCAACATCTTTATTGAATATATCGGCAGCTTCTGAATGTTGCATTTCAGTTCGAGAAGTTTAGGATTTCGGCAATATGCATTACTTTCAGCGGCAGTTTTTCTCTCCTGATGATCCCTTCCAGGTGCATCAGGCAGGAGGTATCTCCACCGGTAAGCACCTCAGTACCATTTTTAACATGGTCTCTGACGCGGTCAATCCCCATCCTGACAGACACTGCTTCTTCTGTCACACAGAAAGTACCGCCGAAACCGCAGCATTCATCTTTCCGGTCAAGCGTGACCAGGTCAAGGCCATCGACCATCCTGAGGAGTTTTTCGGGCTTCGAAAAACCGGGAGCATTGAGTTCACTCATCTGTGAAAGCTTCAGACCGCGTTGTCCGTGACAGCTTTGGTGCAATCCGACTTTATGAGGAAACCTGGCATCCAGTTTGTCAATTTTGAGTACATCATTGATAAACTCCGTCAGTTCGTAAATCCCGCCTTTGGGATGAATACCGACATGCTCTTTGACATGCAGCGTACAGCTTCCCGAGGGGCTGACGATGTAATCGAATTCCGAAAAATTATCAATAAATAACTGGCTGCATGATCCTGCCAGGTGCTCAAATCCGGAATTGGCCATAGGCTGGCCGCAACAGGTCTGGTTGAGGGGGAATCCTACTTCGCAACCCAATTTTTCGAGTAGTTCCAAAGTAGCAACGCCTACCTGTGGATAAAACTGGTCTATGTAACAGGGGATAAAAAGTCCGACTTTCATCTATATTTTGGCCGTGCCTTCTGGTTGAATAATGTTGTTATTCTGAACACCACATATCGCTATGCGATGTTCAGAAGTCCAAATATAATAGTCACTGGTGGGTTTTTCAGATAAAAATTACAATTATCGAAAAATAGGGGAAATTACAGGCCCGTCGCAATGGCCTTCGCTCCTCTTTGTTGAATCAGCTGCTTTCTGATTTCCTTTTCCCTGAATAATCCCAGCGGGCTTAATGCTCCACCGGTTCTGAGTCTTGCTTCAGCCACCAGGGCCCGGGTATCCGTTCTGAAAGCCGTCTGAAGTATTTCCTGGGCCAGAACCACATCGTTATTCAGCTGGGCTTCATTCAGTTTCTTTTTGTCTACCAGCAAAGCCTGGGCATAAGTAATCATGATCGCCTCGACGGCCTGAAGAAGGTCTTCAAGAGGGTCTTTGACATTGTGCGAAGCATCAATCATCCACCCGAAACCTTTCTTACCGAAAGGCGGGTTATTGTCCTGCTGGCCACTGATCAACTCATTGAATATCAGGAACAACTGATAAGGACGAATACTTCCGACAGTTAAGTCGTCATCGCCGTATTTAGAGTCATTGAAGTGGAATCCACCCAGTTTGCCCTCCATCATCAGCAAGGCTACGATCTGCTCGATGTTGGCATTAGGTAGGTGATGACCGAGATCGACCAAAGTATAAGCTTTATCGCCCAGTTTGGAAGCATAAAGCAGTGATTGACCCCAGTCGCCCACGGTCATGGAATAAAAATTGGGTTCAAAAGCTTTATATTCTACAAACACCTTCCAGTCATCAGGCAAGGCCGCGTAAATCTCCTGCAGACCTTCCAGGGTGTTTTCAAAAGCCCTTCTGAAATTCAACTGACCCGGAAAACATGATCCGTCAGACAACCACACAGTCAAGGCATCAGAGCCCAGCTCGATACCGTGTTTGATCACTTCAATGTTATGCTCAATGGCCTGCTTTCTCACCCCCCTGTCGACGTGTTGCAACGACCCGAATTTATAGCTGAATTCCTGGTTGGGCTGGTCCTGGAACGTATTGGAATTGACTGCATCAAACTTCAGTCCGTACTGCCCTGCGAGTGCCTTGATAGCACCCGGATTTTGCGGGATGTCCCATGGAATGTGCAGGGAAATCGCCCCGGAAGACTGGTTAAGGGCGTGTAGTAATCCCACATCCGCTATTTTCTCTTCCAGGCTTCTCGGCTCCCCGCCACCGGCAAAACGTCCGAAACGTGTTCCTCCCGTACCCAGGGCCCATGAAGGGATGGCTATCTGAAAATCGATCAGTTTATTAATTACTTCTTCTGACTGCTCAATCGTCGAAAGGGCATAAGCCAGTTTCAGCTGGTGCTGAGAACTGTTTTTCCCGTTAAATCCTTCTATATCGTTTTTTGAAATACTCATTTTTGGTTGAATTGTTTTTTAGCCGATAGCTGTTAGCTTCGGGCTATTAGCTTTTTAATTTATTTCTGTTTTTCACTTTCAAAGAACCGTTGATATCTGTTACGCAAGGAATAGCTTCGAATTTATCCGAAAATATGAAAGCAATGACATCGGGAGGCTAATAGCTAACCGCTAAAAAGCCAACAGCCATTTATCTCACAAACGCCATCGCTACCCCGCCGTCCACGTTCAGTACGTTTCCGGTCGACTTGTTGAGCAATCCGCCCACAAAAGCAAAACAGGCGTTGGCGATATCGTCCGGGAGGATGATTTCATTCAGCAAGGTCCTTTTGGCATAATAAGCCGGAAGCTCAGCCACGGTGATTCCGTAAGCCTTGGCACGACCTTCGGCCCAGCCGCCTGCCCAGATGTTTGAATCGGAGATTACAGCATCCGGATTAACGGTATTGACCCTTATTTTATCGGCACCCAATTCAGCAGCGTTCAGACGTGTCAGGTGAAGCTGTGCTGCCTTTGCTGAGCCATATCCGGCGTTGTTAGGGCCTGCTACCAGGGCATTCTTAGAGACAATATTAACCACATCGCCTCCGAAGCCTTGTTTTCTCATGATCGCCACAGCAGCCTGCGTTACGATAAACTGGCCTTTTACGAGGATATCATAAAGTCTGTCCCACTCTTCCAGGCTGTGCTCTTCAATAGACCTTGAAATGCTGATACCGGCATTGTTAATAACAATATCCACACCACCGAAAGCTAAGGCAGAAGCTTCAAAAGCCGCTTTGACGCTTTCAATATCGGTTACATTCAGGACCGTAGTAGCCACAGCATCTTTACCGAACAGTGACACAAACTCAGCTCTCGCCCCTTCCAGCCTTTCGGCGTTAATGTCATTCAACACAACACAAGCCCCTTCATGGACAAATTTCTTCGCGATAGCCTTTCCTATTCCACCGGCACTCCCCGTGATCAAAGCCACCCTGCCCGACAAAGGTTTCGGTTTCGGCATCCTTTGCAGTTTTGCTTCTTCCAGCAACCAGTACTCAATATCAAAAGCTTCCTGACGTGGCAACGAAGTGTATTCAGAAACCGCCTCGGCCCCTTTCATCACATTGATGGCATTGGTATAATATTCAGATGCTACCCTCGCGGTTTGTTTATCTTTAGAAAACGTAAACATACCCACACCCGGATACAGGATCACCACAGGGTTGGGGTCACGCATCGCCGGACTGTTGTCATGCTTGCAGGTTTCGTAATAATCGGTATATAATTGCCTGTATGACTCAAATGCAGGTGAAAGTCTCTCTTTAATGCCTTTGGTGTCGGTCAGGTCTTCTGAAGCCGCCAGGTCAAGCACGAGCGGAGATATTTTGGTTCTCAGGAAGTGGTCAGGACAAGAGGTTCCCAAAGGAGCCAGTTTATCCAGGTCATTTGAATTGATGAATTCCAGTACCCTGTCATCGTCCGAGAAATGGCCCACCATGGTTCTGTAAGACGAACAGAACCCGCGAAGGATCGGGGCCAGTTTAGCGGCCTGGCTCAATCTGTCCGCCTCTTCAAGGCTGCTGATTTTCTGACCTCCGAAAACAGGTCCTTTTTTGCCATAGTTACTTTCAAGGTATTCAGCACATTTTTCTATCACCTCTAAAGTGTTGATATAACTTTCATAAGCGGTGTCACCCCAGGTAAACAAACCATGTGAACCCAGCATGATGCCTTTCAGTTGAATGCCTTTTGCGGCCGCTTTTTCAAGACATTCACGCAACTGAAGCCCCAGGTCGAAACCCGGCCTTTGCCAACCCACCCATCCGATGGTCCCGCCGAAAAGTTCCTCAGTGATTTTCTCACCGTCTTTGGCCGCTGCAATCGCAATCGCCGCATCCGGGTGCAGGTGATCTATGTGTTTGAAAGGTAAAAATCCATGTAGAGGCGTATCAATGGAAGGTGCTTTTGAAGCCAGGTCAAAGATACAGTGATTGAACAACTCCACCATCTCATCTTCAAAATCAATGCCTCTGTAGACATTTTCAAGACTGCGAAGCCTTTCCACATACAAAGCTGCACAACCCGATTTTTTCAGTGTCCCGATGTCACCACCTGAACCTTTGATCCACATTACCTCGGCGTCCTGCCCTGTAAGCGGGTCTTTGTCGGTTATTTTCACAGAGGTGTTGCCACCGCCGTAATTGGTCAGTCTTAAGTCCGCACCCAGGAGATTGGAACGGTAAATAAACAGGGCCACTTCATCACCGGCCAGTTCTGCCGCCCTGGCGTCGTCCCACAAATAACTAACATGTTTAAAACTATCCACCCCAAATGTCTTTGTCATTATCGTCTAAATATTTATATAAGAGTAATTTATGCAAAGCAAATAAAGATAGTAATTTAAACTATCCTATGGTATCCTGTTTTTTGAAAAATAATTTTTGGGGCGGTTGGCTGTCAGCCTTCAGCCATTAGCTTTTCCGGTTCATAACAATAGTCATCTGTTGGTAATGATGTAAAAAATAACAGGCCGGATGAAAGTTTCATCCGGCCTGTTATTTTACTTATTTTCTGATCCTGAAGCTAACTGCAAACCGTCAACAAACGAAAGGCTTCATTAAAATGCCGTCGACAAAGTCACTTTCATGTCACGTAAATCCAAATATCTATTAAAACGAAACATTCTCATTATCTATTTAACCTCAATTCACAATAGCTTTCCGGGGTATAAACACTTAGTAAACTATTTTTATAGTCTTTTATATTTCTCGTCAATATCAAATCAATTTCTCCACTCATTTCAGCTGAATAATTTTGCAATGCATCTTCAAAATCTTTAAATGCTGAAGCCAATGCCATTTTTATTACTCCTTTATCTATGGTAAGAATTTCCACTATCGAGATCAGACCTGACAATTTTTCAATTACCTTTTCATGCTTTGCTCCTTGCCTTAGCAGATAATAAACATTACTCAAAATAACAGGAGTAATAAATCCTTTGATTTCTTTTCTTTCACATAGAGAAAAAATTTCTGCAGCATGTTCCGAAAAAGGCTGCCTGTCAAAAAAGAAATCAAGAATAACATCAGTATCAATCAGAACTCTTACCATTATATATATTTTTCAGATAACCTTTTACCAAGTTCTTTTTTATAATCAAAGTCATTAGGGGCTTTAAATGATCCTTTTAAGGCTTTAACTGTAGGACTTAATTCTATTTCACTTTTACTTTCATCGCTGGTTATTAACTTAAGATAATTCTCAATGATATCCGACAAACTACGTTCTTGTGCCAAAGCGTATTTTTTTGCTTTTTCAATAACCGTATGCTCTATAGTCAAAGTTAATTTTGTATTCATGGTTTGTATCATTTATTTTACTTTCAGGAATAACGACAATACGTGTAAAATAATTTCATTTTACACGTATTGTTTTTTTTTCGAGTTAAATATTTTACGACAAAGCAAACTTATTCATCAAAATCCTAAATGTTCCTTCAAAACGCTGTCGACAAAGTCACTTCTTTCCACTTTTCGAGATCTCCGTTTACTTCCTGTATTTTCTTCTGAGCTACGCTGTAAGCATCTTCTCCTAAAAATAAATGTAGGGCAGGATTTTCTTCCAGGCTCATTTTTATCATCGCATCTGCAGCCTTTTCAGGATCACCCGGCTGGTTGCCGTCCATCTCGTCCTGGTGAAAAGCCTCCGATTGCCTCGCTGCTTCATAGGCTTCAATGGAGCGGGCAGGTGTCTTAACCGAGTCTGAACTCAGGAAACTGGTACGGAAATAACCCGGATACACCAGCGTGACCTTGACTCCGAAGCCTGCAGCTTCTGCAGCCAGTCCTTCGGTCAAACCCGAAACGGCAAATTTAGTGGAACAGTAGATTCCCCAGCCCGCAAAATTGGCGGTATATCCACCGATGGAAGAGATATTGAAGAAATGCCCTCTCTGCCTGGCCCTGAAATGCGGCATCACCTGGCGGATCACATGCAGGAGACCGAAAACGTTGACATCGTAATTAGCCCTGGCTTCTTCATCAGAGAGTTCTTCCAGCGTCCCCATCTGGCCGTACCCGGCATTGTTGACTACGACATCCAGTCCGCCGAAATGGCTGATGGTCTTCTCAACAGCTTCTTTCACACTGGGTTCACTGACTATATTGACTTCCAGCGGAAGAAAATCTGCCGACGACTCCCCTATTTGTTCTTCCAGGCTGCTCAGTGTTCTCGAAGTAGCGGCTACACGGTAGCCTTCAGACAAAAGCTTTTTAACCAGGCTCAGTCCCAGGCCTTTGGAAGCACCTGTCACGAACCATACTTTGTTTGCATTCATAATGATATTGTTTAAATGATGCAGCAAAATTACTTTGTACAGCATCGCCCCGGCTAGCGGGATTCAAACAATAACTTGCAAAATTCAAACAGCCCGGTATTGCGAAGGTGTCAATTGAATATTTTTCTTGAAAAAGTTATTAAAATGAGCAGGTTCTTCAAAACCAAGACTGTAAGCTATCTCAGAAATGTTCCAGTCAGTGTGCTTTAAAAGCACTTTGGCTTCCTGCGTAAGACGCTCCGATATGATCTCAGAAGTGGTTTTTTGTGTGGTTTCTTTCAGGGCCCTGTTGAGGTGATTGACATGAACAGCCAGCTGGCCTGCGAAGTCTGAAGCAGAGCGGTAGGTGAACCGCTGGCGGGCGTCTTCAATAGGAAACTGCCTTTCGAGCAATTCGAGGAATAAAGAAGAAATGCGTTTGGAAGCATTGGAATGATGATTCACCGAGAGGTTGGCCGGTTGCATCTTCATCGCTTTGTGTATAAGATCAAAGACCAGGTTCCTTAAAACATCATATTTATAGGCATAATCTGACTCGATTTCCTCAGTCATCGAGCGGTAAATCGCACTGATGGTCTCCACCTGGTCATCGCTGATCGCAAATACCGGTGTGCCCTGAGGCTGAAAAACGGGATAGTCTTTCAACTGACCGAACTGATGAAAAAAAGCTTCAGTAAAAACACAGAAAAAGCCCGTCTGCTGTTCGTCAAGCTGTTCCCAGTTGTATGGAATCTGGGGATTGGCAAAAAACAAGGCCTGTTTTTCAATGTCAACGACCTTATCCGCATAATGCACCCTGTTTTTACCGATGATCAGGCTAATCTTAAAATAATCCTTGCGGCTATATGGAATAGGTTTGGCCCGGCAACCCATAAAATCGTCCAGCTTAAAAACATTAAAATGACCGATCTCCTTTTTCAGGTTCTCAGGCATCCAGTTCAGCTTGGATTGATAAAACGCTTCGATGCTTTCTACTTTGCTCATATTGCAAAGTTACAAGATTCAAACATAATGTAGAGAGATATTAAAATATAAATAGTCTTGAAATTATTTATACTTCATTGATCTTTCTTATGATCTTATCTCTTTCAATCTCATTAACTGTAAAAAAGAGGGCTTGTGAAATATCATCAGGTGTTTTTATCGGTTCTCCAAGTACACTAAAGTCCCAACCAGAAGATTTTCTAAGTTGCTCAACTAGTCCAAGGGTGGTTAATGAAATGAAATTTGTAACGTTATTTTTTAATCCAAATTCTATTACCTCCAGCAACATTAGCGGAAGCACTTTATGGTTTGTCTCTTCTATAAATTTATCTGAGGCACAAAATCTAGTAATTTCCCAGATTTTATTTGAATTTGGTATATCGATTAAATCTATTGCTTCGGCATATCTTTCCGCCAACATATACGGTGTGTCTGTTGAAATAAGTCTGCAGCAAGCGTTCACTTGCCTATTCTCATTCAGATTGATAACATAAGTAGTATTTGTTTTATCATATTTATCATATTCTTTTTTACCTATTTTTTTTAATCCAGTCTTCCATTTCCTTTTTCCAATAAACACATCGTATCTTAATTTATGCATTGAATTCAACACATCTTTATTAAAGTTTTCACGTCTATCGATGATAAAAGGAGATAAGTTCACTTTTTGGTTAGTTAAAGGATATGCAAATTTTACACACAACAATAAATATACGAAACACTTTACATAAATACCAACAAATCCAAAACATTATAGGAGAATAAAAACCCGACATTGCATGCAACATCTCTACAAAGGCCCGATCGAAGCTGAGATCAATCACGAATTCGCTCAATCTCTAAATCAGAACCCACAAATAAAAAAATCACTTTCTCCATCCATATATCACATTCCTGACCTAACTTGCAGCATCAGAATCCCACCGCTGAGCAGCCTGATTTCAGCCTTCAATTCCGGTTCATTTCTTTCTGCTCGAACCTTACATCGACCCTCATAAAAAAGAATGGTTTCGAAGGAAACCCTCAGGCAAAACCGCCACAAAGACGTGTATCCAAGGTTTGTCAGGATGGTGATTTGTCAACAGGCTTTCCCGATTTTTTTAAATTAAAACTAAGAAATCATGAATGTTGAAGTATTGTCCCGTATTCAGTTTGCTTTTACTATCGCCTTTCATTACATCTATCCTCCTTTAAGCATCGGTCTCGGTCTAGTGATGGTCCTCATGGAAGGCATGTACCTCAAAACCGGTCAGAAAGTTTATGAGGATATGACCAAATTTTACACTAAAATATTTGCCCTGATCTTCGGCATCGGCGTGGCCACCGGCATTGTGATGGAATTTGAATTCGGCACCAACTGGGCCGTTTACTCTAAATATGTCGGGGACATTTTCGGGAGTGCACTGGCAGCTGAAGGTATTTTTGCCTTTGCCCTTGAGTCCGGATTCCTGGGTATCCTGTTATTCGGATGGAACAAAGTGAGCCCCAGGGTGCATTTCTTTTCTACTGTGATGGTTACACTGGGTTCCATGTTTTCAGCCATCTGGATCGTGGTAGCCAACTCCTGGCAGCAAACACCGGCAGGCTATCACATCGTCGGGGAAGGCACCAATGCCCGTGCAGAGATCACCGATTTCTGGGCGATGGTGTTTAACCCTTCTTCTGTGGAGCGTATTCTTCATGTCTGGACAGGGGCTTTCATTGCCGGGGCATTCCTGGTGGTGAGCATCAGTGCTTATTACCTGATCAGGAAAAAACACGTTGATTTTGCTCAGAAATCTTTCAGAATCGCCTTTTATGTGGTAGCGATTTCCTCTGTGGTTCAGTTGTTTATCGGACATCGTTCGGCCGAGGTGGTGGCCGAATACCAGCCCGCCAAACTGGCCGCTATGGAAGGACATTTCGACAGCCTGGCGGTGGCCGACATGTACCTGTTCGGGTATGTCGACAAAAAGAATGAGAAAACACATGGCCTGAGCATTCCCAAAGGCCTGACCATGATGATGCACCAGGACCTGACTACTCCGGTCAGGGGACTCAAAAGTTTTAAGCCGGAAGACCGTCCCACTTCGCCCAACATCGTTTTCCAGACCTATCACATCATGATCAGCATCGGGATGTTCCTCATCGCATTGTCCATTTTCGGGACGTACATGCTATGGAAGAAAAAGCTGTTTGACCAGCCCTGGCTTCTACAGGTTTTTGCCTGGAGTGTCCTGCTGCCGCAAATTGCCAACCAGGTGGGCTGGTATGCTGCAGAAACAGGTCGCCAGCCATGGGTGGTTTACGGCCTGCTGAGAACCTCAGATGCCTTGTCAAAGGCGGTGACCGCCGAGCAGGTCATGTTTTCGCTGATCATGTTTACCGTCATTTACACCTTGCTGTTTGCTTTGTTTATCTACCTACTGAATAAAAAAATAAAGCACGGGCCTTATTATGAGGATCATTCAGAACACAGTCCGAAATTAAAAACCATTGCAGACAACATCCAATAAAACTATGGCTACTTTTTTAGGTTTAGATTACGCCACCTGGTGGTTTCTGGTCATCGGTGCAGTATTTACAGGATACGCTATTCTTGACGGCTTCGACCTCGGAGCCGGGGCCCTTCATTTGTTTTTCAAAAAAGAAGAAAGCCGCAGGATCGCCATCAACGCCATCGGCCCGGTATGGGACGGCAACGAAGTCTGGCTGGTCATCGGCGGGGGAGCCTTGTTTGCAGGATTTCCGGCGGTTTATGCTACAGTCTTCTCGGCTTTTTATGTGCCGTTTATGCTCTTTCTGTTTGTTCTCATTTTAAGGGCCATTTCCATAGAATTCAGAAGCAAAGAACCCATGTTCTGGTGGCGGGGCATGTGGGATATCTCCTATTCCCTGTCCAGCTCTATGATCGCTTTCCTGCTGGGTGTGGTGTTGGGAAACCTGCTGCTGGGCATCCCGATCGACAAAGAAGGGAATTTCACAGGTTCCCTGGTCTATTTCCTTAACCCTTATTCGGTTCTGGTGGGAATAACCACCCTGTCCCTTTTTATGATGCACGGAGCCATTTACCTGGTCATGAAAACAGAAAACCGCCTGTACGCCAAGCTGACGATTCTGGTGCGGAATACGACCATATTTTTTATCATTTGTATGCTTTTGCTGAGTTTTTATACTATTTTGTATGTCCCTCACCTGGCGTCCAACATCCGGGCCAATCCCTGGATGTTCATCATGCCGATCCTGATGGTGCTGAGCATTGCGAACATTACCCGGGAAATCACCCGAAGGAATTACCTTTACGCCTTCCTTTCTTCAGGATTTACCGTGAGTTTGCTGTTGCTGCTCGTAGCCGTTGAGTTATATCCCAACATGGTGGTCTCAACACTCGACCCGGCTTTTAACCTGACCGTCCATAATGCTTCAGCTTCTGAAAAGTCACTGAAAATAGTCCTGATCTTTGCAGCTGTCGGCGTTCCGCTGGTTTTAACTTATACCACTTTTGTCTTCTGGACGTTTAAAGGGAAAGTGAAACTGGAGGAGCATAGTTACTGAAGTGACTGAAATACGGGGAAAGCCCGCCCGGCCTGGCGGCTACGTCGGACGAGGACTTGCTGCGAAGTAATTATGAAAGCCGCATGGTCCTTTCTGCTTATTTTTTAATTTTGTCATTATGAATAAAAGAAATATCATTCTGATCTGTATCGGGGTCGTTGCCGGAGCGGTGGGCGGTTACCTGTATTACCATTTTGTAGGTTGCAATTCCGGCACCTGCATGATCACTTCCAAACCTGTCAACAGTACGCTTTACGGAGCCATGATGGGCGGCCTGGTATTGAGTATGTTTTCAAAAGAATCCAAACGATAAAGCATGAGAAACCAACTGTTAAGTATTATTTTCCTGTCCGCCATTACATTCTGCAGCCAGGCACAGGAACTCGAACCGGAAGATTTTGCGGGTAAAATCAAGGCTTTGCCTGAAGTGCTGCTCCTGGATGTCAGAACTCCACAGGAATTCGAAAAGCAACATTTAAGCAAAGCCGTCAACATCAACTGGAAAGAAGCGGGCTTTGAAAACAAGGTGGCGGGTTATGACAAAACCAAGCCGCTGATGGTTTATTGCCTCAGTGGTATCAGGAGTAAGCAGGCCGCCGAAAAATTGCGGGCCATGGGTTTTACGGAAGTTTATGAACTGAAAGGCGGCATTGTCAAATGGAATGCGGCGGGTTTATCAGGCCCCTCTGCCGGATGGACGGGCATCAGTCAACAGGAATATACCAGCCTGACCACTTCCTCACAGCTGGTCCTGGTCGATTTCTTCGCGGAATGGTGCGGACCATGCAAAAAGATGGAACCTTACCTGAATCAGTTCAAAACCGACCTGGCCGGAAAAGTTTCTATTGTACAGATAGACGCCGATAAGAATAAAAGCATCGTTGCCGACCAGAAAGTAGATGCCCTGCCTGTTTTCAAATTGTACAAAAACAATGAAGTGGTGTGGCAATACTCCGGATACATCAGCAAAAAAGACATGCTTAAACAACTGAAAAAGTGGATGTAATGCTACGGCTCCGTCTATAACTTTTCAATCGATCATTTGACAATCATACAGCAATATATTCCTCCTTTTACCTCCGGAGGAATATATTGTATTCCTCTTATCCCACAATTCCTGTCGTTTATCACTTTTATTCAGGGAATTCCTCCCATTTGGTATTCTGATTGTAAGGTAAAATCCTTAATTTGTAATCTATATCATTTACCAAACTATCTGAACCATGAAATTGTCTGTATCAGGACTTAACAAAACTTATTCAAATGGTGTCCATGCCCTCAAGGACGTCAACCTGACCATTAACCAGGGGATGTTCGGGCTGCTTGGCCCGAACGGTGCCGGAAAATCATCGCTGATGCGTACCATCGCCACCCTGCAGGAACCCGATTCCGGGGAAATTTTCCTGGGAGACATCAATGTACTGACCCAGAAAGATGAGGTCAGACAAACCCTGGGTTACCTGCCCCAGGAATTCGGCGTGTATCCTAAAGTGGATGCCGTCACCCTGCTTAACCACCTGGCCGTGCTCAAAGGCATTACTAATAAAGGCGAGAGAAAAGAAGTGGTGGAAGCCCTTCTGCACAAAACCAACCTGTGGGACGCCCGTAAGAAAAACCTTGGCGGGTATTCAGGCGGCATGAAACAGCGTTTCGGTATTGCACAGGCTTTGCTGGCCAATCCCAAACTGATCATCGTGGATGAGCCGACCGCAGGACTTGACCCTGCGGAACGTAACCGTTTCCTTAATCTTTTGTCGGAGCTCGGCGAAAACACCATCGTCATTTTGTCTACCCACATTGTTGAGGACGTCAAAGAGTTGTGCTCAGATATGGCGATCATCAACAGAGGGCAGGTACTTTACAAAGGCAATCCTTTTGACGCCATTAATGAACTGGAAGGAAAAGTCTGGAGCAAGAGAATCGCCAAAGCAGAACTGGCTGACTATAAGAATAATTTCAAGGTGATCTCCGAAAAACTGATTGGCGGAACGCCGCTGATCCATATCCTTTCTGAAGAAGGAAACCCTGACGGAACTTTTGAAGGAGTTGCCGGCGACCTGGAAGACGTTTATTTCTCCAGAATCATTACCGCAGCCTGAACCCTTTAAAAACCGACGATTATGTTAAGAGAAATTTTACGATTTGAATTCGATTACCGGAAAAAGCGACCGGCTACCTATATTTACTTTGGGATTTTATTTCTATTTTGCTTTGGAGCGGCAACTTCAAAATATATTTCGATAGGGGGTGTGGCGGGTGGCCAGATCAAGGAAAACTCTCCTTTCAACCTGGCTTTCATGACCGTGATCATGACCTTCGTCTTTACCTTCATTTGTTCAGCCATCATGGGTGTGGCAGTACTCAGAGACTTTGATCACAAAACAGAGTCTATGATGTTTACTACTTCGATGTCCAAATTCGATTATCTATTTGGCCGTTTCCTGGGTTCTTTCCTTGTAATGGTACTGATTTATTCTTCTATATGGCTTGGCTTTATGACTGGCTATTCCATCGGAAAATTCCTGCCATGGGACCCTTCGTGGAAAGAAAAAGAAATGCTCGCCTTTAATGCCTGGTCTTATTTACAACCTTATTTTGTATTCGGTGTAACGAACCTGTTCATCCAGGGAGCTATCTTCTTTGCTTCCGGTGCATTAAGCCGAAAAACTATTGTCATTTACACACAAGGTATCATTTTACTTGTTTTATATCAGGTAACTTCAGACATACTTTCTGACATTGAAAACAAGACATTCGCCGCTTTGATTGATCCATTTGCCTTAAGAGCGTTCGAGATACACACCGAATACTGGACTCCAGCTCAGAAAAACACACAGATTGTACCACTTACCGGCCTCTTGCTTTACAACAGGCTTATATGGTGTGGTTTTGCTGTCTTTATTTTGGCTGCTACTTATTTTGCTTTCAACTTTAACGTTGTCCAGAAGAGTTTCTTCAAATCAAAAAAAACAAAAAAGTCAGAAAATAACCTGATAAAAC
The DNA here is from genome assembly GCF_009905725.1 of Emticicia sp. CRIBPO. Lineage (GTDB taxonomy): Bacteria > Bacteroidota > Bacteroidia > Cytophagales > Spirosomataceae > Leadbetterella. The sequence goes on from NZ_JAAAKV010000001.1 coordinate 618,666, forward strand.
CAGAAACTGTTAAGATTCCTCTGGTTCACCAACACAGCGGATTTACAACCTCAATTCAACAACTTATCCAGCAGACAAAGTTTTACTTAAAACTGATCTCCCGAGAAATACCTTATCTTGCCATTGTGTTTGTGGGTATTTTTAATCTTGTAGTTAGCGGATTCTACTTCGACCAAATGTATGGTACAAGTTCTTACCCTGTTACGGCCAATGTAATTGAGCTATTGAGTGAATTTGATCTATTTTTCCTGATCATTATTGTGTTTTACTCAGGTGAACTTGTCTGGAAAGAAAGAAGTGTCAACTTCAACCTGATCGTTGATGCTACGCCTGTGGCCGACTGGGTCAACCTGACGGCCAAGTTCCTGGGTTTATTGCTGAGTAACATCATCCTGATCTTTATCCTGATTTTCTGCGGGGTTTGTATTCAGGCGGCTTTGGGCTACTTTAATTTTGAATTGCCGCTTTATTTCAAATCGCTTTTTTCGAGTACACTCGCCTTCATCCTTTTGTATTCTTTGCTCAGTTTCTTTGTGCAGGTGGTTTCCAACAGCAAATTTGTCGGTTTTGCCCTCATGTTTGTGTTCTTTATCACGACCTTCTTTTTAGGTGCTGCGGGTATACAACACCCGATGCTGATCTTCGGCAGCGGCAGGCTGGGAAGTTATTCGGACATGAACGACTTCGGGCACTTCCTGACGTCATTCTCCTGGACCAAGCTTTACTGGACGGGGCTTTCGGTGCTGCTTTTTGCACTGGCCATCGTATTCGGGGTAAGAGGCTCTGAAGCCATTCTGAAAAGCAGGATCAAAGTGGGTAAGCTGAGATTAACCAGGCCTATGCTTGCTTTTGTGCTGACTTCGTTGCTGGTCTTCATCATGTCGGGCTGTTATATTTTCTATAACACCAACAAGCTCAATGAATATACCAGCCAGGAAGACCGTGAAAAACTGCAGGTAGAATATGAAAAAACCTTTAAAAAATACGAAAAGACAGATCAGCCCAGAATCATCGAAGCCAATCTTAAAGTGGAAATCTATCCTGAAAAGAGGGACTTCACGGCGGAAGGTTTTTACTGGATGAAGAATAAAACCAAAAAGGTGATCTCGGAAGTGCATATCCAGAACGACGTTTTACATAAAATGAAACTGGAATACCTGACTTTCTCCACAGGTGCCAAAGTGAAGCAGAAATGGGACAAATTTGACTACACCATTTACCAGCTTAACAAGCCTTTGCAACCGGGTGATTCGGTCAAACTATCATTCAAAACCGTCTTTGAGACCAAAGGTTTTGTGGCTTCAGGCTCCAATACCAACGTGGTTTACAACGGTACATTCTTTAACAACGGCTATTTCCCGAGCCTGGGTTATAGCTCTGATTTTGAAATCGGGGACGATGACGAAAGAAGGAAATACAAACTGCCTGAAAAAGAAAGGATGCTGGAACAGAATGATCCGCGTGGTCTGGCGATGAACCTGTTTGGTGACGACGCTGATTATATCCGTTTTGAGATGCAGATCGGCACCTCAAAAGACCAGATCGCCATTGCCCCGGGTTATCTTCAGAAAAGCTGGGAAGCGGGTGACAGGAAGTATTTCCATTACAAAATGGATGTACCGATGGTCAATTTCTACTCGATCGTCTCTGCCAGGTATGAAGTAAAACGTGACAAATGGAAGGATGTGGACCTTGAAATCTATTACCACAAAGGCCACCCTTACAACCTCGAAACGATGATGACTTCGATGAAAAGGTCCTTTGATTATTTCTCAAAAAACTTCAGCCCTTATCAGTACAGACAGATGAGGATCATGGAATTTCCGAAGTATTCAGACTTTGCTCAATCTTTTGCCAATACTGTTCCGTTCTCTGAGGGCATAGGTTTTATCCAGAAAATCAAAGACCCTGAAGAAGACCTGGACATGCCGTTTTATGTAACCGCCCACGAGCTCGGACACCAGTGGTGGGGTCACCAGGTGCCGGAAGCGGGTGTGAAAGGCAATGCGATGTTATCAGAAACCCAGGCCCAGTATTCTGCCCTGATGGTCATGAAAAACAACCAGTCGCCTGAACTGATGCAGAAGTTCCTGAAATATGAACTGGACAGATACCTGAGAGGACGCTCGGCTGAACGTAAGAAAGAACAACCGCTGGTGGAAGTTGAGGCACAGGGCTATATCCATTATCAGAAAGGTGCTTTGGTGATGTATGCCCTGCAGGATTACATCGGAGAAGACAAGGTAAACCTGGCCTTGCGTAACTTCCTGGCAGAATGGCAATATCCGGGGCCGGACCATCCGAAAGGCAGGTACCCGACCAGTCGTGACCTGCTAGGTTTCTTCAAAGCCCAGACACCTGACAGCCTGCAGTATGTCATTGAAGATATGTTTGAGACCATCACTTTGTATGAAAACAAAGCCGAAAAAGTAAGTTACAAAAAACTGAAAGACGGCAAATATGAAGTGACGCTGAGCGTCAACAGCGAGAAATTCAGGGCCGATAAAGAAGGCAATGAAAAAAGCATTGCCTCAAACGACTGGATAGACCTTGGGGTGTATACCCTCGACAAAAAAGGAGAACAAAAGCTGATCTATCTGAAGAAATATAAAGTCAAAAAAGGTAAGAGTGAGTTTAAGATCATTGTTAAAGAGCTGCCTTCAAAAGCAGGCATTGACCCGATCAACAAGCTGATAGACAGACACTCTGACGACAATACCAAAACCGCTGAAGCGGCAGAGGTATCCTGATTTCATTTGGCCCCGCCTGAAGGCGGGGCCAAATGTCAATAATTGTTGCTCGAGGAGATTCCGGGCCTGAAGGCCCGTTTTTAAGTCTGCAGATACGCACGGCTGTGCGTATCTGCAGATTCAAAAAATACATTTTTATACCCGCCAATTTCAATTATTCCCTCTGCACTTCCAACCATCCGGCTTTAAAAAGAATCAATAAGTCAACAACAACCTTACAAACATGAAACATCTATTTGTACTTCTGGCTCTTCTTACTGCATTAAAAACCTGTGGCGATGAAGATCCTGCTGCACGCAACGCCAACGGAGAACTTTGTTTTGTCATCAAGGGGGATGAAATTACGGTCATTAACAGAACAGGTAAAACCGCTCACTACGACCTGATTGATGCAGAAATGCTGCCCAGAGTTAACAGAATTCCATTTGACTGCAGCAATTTTGAGATACTGGAATCCGGTAACTCCAGGACATATGACCTGAATAAACTACTGGAGGACGGAAGGAATCCACTGGTACTTACCTGGTGGGAATGCAAACGCGATAAAATCAGCAACATGGGTCACCATACCCTGGTCACCACGACGGATATCAACTATTGCACGAGCATAAAGTAACACCATTACCATTCACTTTAACACTACTTCTATGAAAAAGCTAAGTCTGCTTTTTGTCGTATTTTTATTGATGAACGGCTGCAAACAGGATGACCTCAAAGCCAGATCAGGAGAATTTTGTTTTGTCGTTGAAGTCGACCGCATCGAAGTAAAAAACGACACCAGGAAAACGGTCCATTATGACATCGTGGACACTGAACTGATGGATCTGATGAACCGGTCTGCTTATGATTGTAACAACTATTTTATCCTTGAACCAGGGAAATCCAAGAGCCATGGGTTAAGCAGTTTTATTAAAGAAGGCAAAAAAACACTGAGAGCCACCTGGTGGATCTGTGAGAATAATATCATCACAGACACCAACTTTGCTGATTTTCAAACCAATCAGCACTCTTTGTTATGTGCCAAAATCAAAAATTAATCTCAATTCTTAACTTATCATTGATGAAAAAACTACTGTTATTCCCCTTGCTCCTTATGCTTTTAAATGGTTGTAAAAAAGAAAACCTGACGGCCAGAGAGGGTGAATTGTGTTTTGCGATCAAAGGGGCAGACCTGGTTGTGACCAACCAAACTGCCAAAACCGTTCACTTTAACATCATAGATACTTCTATCTTAACCTACATAAGCAGAATGCCTATGGATTGTACCCATTTTAATATCCTGGAACCCGGAGGATCAAAGACCTTTAAAATGGATGAACTGCTGAAAAACGGCCGTAAACCATTAAGCTTGTCATGGTGGCAATGTGAGGACGATAAAATCACGGATTCAGGCAATAAAGAATTGCCGTCTTCCAAAGACACTATTTTCTGCACAAAATTGTAATAAATCTCTTTTTTTGTACCTCAAAAAGGACGGAGAAGTCTTAACACATGGCCAAATATGCTTATTTTTGAGCATTCAACCATTTAAACCAAGTCTGATGAAATTCCTCCGTCCTGTCTTGTTTTTACTCATTTCTACTGTTATCGGTTTTGCACAGGAAAAAGACCCCTGGTGGAAAAAAAACAACCTGAGGGTCATACAGACCAACCTCCCGGCATACGAAGCAGCCACCCTTCACCCCGACTCCCTGATCCGGGATCTTAAGAACTTTTCAGCCAATACCCTTCTGATCAACGCGGGTGGTATCATGGCATTCTATAAAACCGGCCTGGATTTTCATTACAAGAACCCTTTCGTGAAAAACAACATGCTGGAGGAAGTGGTCAGGAAATGCCATGAAAATAATATCAGGGTTATTGTACGCTTTGATTTCAGCCGGGTGCATGAAAGTATTTTTAAAGCCCACCCCGACTGGTGTTATATATCTCCGAAAGGCGAAAGGATCATCAATACGGACATGTATGTGGTATCCATTAACGCTCCTTATGTGCAGGAAAAAGCCTTTAAGATCATCGAAGAGGTCATCGACCGCTTTCCCGTCGACGGCATCTTCCTGAATATGCCCGGCTACCAGGTCAATAATCCGTATGAAGGCAAATATCATGGCATCGACCAGAATGAATCCGACAAAAAGAGATTTGCAGAATACAGCGGCGGCATGACCCTGCCCACCGTTGAAAATAAAGCAGATACTGTCTTTCAGAAATACCTGGAGTTCAAAAAAGCGACCGTAGAAGACTGGTCAGAACGGTTGCATAAACTGGTAAAATCTAAAAGTGACCAGATTGCAATCTGTACTTACATGGACAAGTTCGTGGACATCATCAGGCACGAATCCCAGTCCAACCCCACGGTACCTTACTGGCCTTATTCGGCGTCTGACAATGTCAACAGTGCCGGGAGTTCATTTCCTGACCACATCATCAGCAACGCCAGCATCCAGCAGATCTCTTTCCAGTCGAGATACAATGCCGTGGAACCGCAGGAAGTAGCCATCAGGTTATATGAAAACATTGCCCACGGATCAGGACTGGACATCAGCATGATGGGCGATATGCGGGGCTATGAAGATGAAAGGAATTATGGAGTCATCAGAAAAATATATGCCCATCACAAAAAGAACGAAGCCTATTTCGGTAAATACAAATCTGTCGCCAAAGTAGCCCTGATTGCACCGGGTTCGTGGCCATCCGGCGAACCCATGCAGGAATACCGGGGCATTCAGCTGATGCTGAAAGAAGCCCATATTCCGTTTGACATCATTGAAGACAACCAGATCAGGAACCTGGCCGAAAAAGTTAAAAGTTACAGGTTGATTCTCCTGCCCGAAATCACCTATCTGAATGCTGAAGGCATCAAAGTACTGAAAGAGGCGGTTCAGGGAGGTACGCATCTGATTGCTACCAACAGGACATTCTTTGATACTCCGGAAACACTGGAAGAGCTGTTCGGTGCCAAAATTATACAGCGGGATATGGATGGGGTTGGATTTTATCTGAAGCCGGAAAGCAGGACTATTTTCAGGAGATTCCCGGGACAAAAAATGTTGTTCTGGAAATTTAACCTCGGGCAATATGACCTTTCGGGTGCTGATTTCAAAGCCTTACCTATCCTGTCAAAAGGACGGCCGGGGCCGCCAGAAATCATCGGCGGCCATGAGCCTACAGGCTTCTGGGCGATGGGTGTGAAGAAACACGCGAACAGTTCGGCGGCGATTATACCGGCCAACCTCGGTAAATTATACTATCAGCACGGTTACCAGGAACATAAAAATATCCTGCTGGATGTGATTGATTATCTTTATCCGGATGCCGGCAAAATGGTAGAAACCAATGCCCATGAAAGGATCGAAGTGATTTTGCAGGAGTATACCCGGAATATCCCGGAAAATAAGAACAAAAAAGAATCTGACGGACTGATACTCCACCTGGTCAATCTAACTGGATTCAGCGGCATCACTTATTTTGAACCTTTACCGGTTTTCAATCTGAATTTTAAAATCAAAGCTGCTTTCAAACCCTTGAGAGTCATTTCTCTTGACACCAAAAAGCCGCTGGCCTTCACCTGGAAAGATGGCATCCTGGAATTCAAACTGGATAAACTGGGGTCGTTTGACGGAATTGTGATCGATAAGTAAAGACGGGGGGTGTAAACATGGCCTGGTGTGGTTGTGTTTACACTCTCCTGAAAAAGTAGTATCAGCCTCGCCTCTCGACTACGCTTGAGGTGACAATAGTGCAAAAAAGTCTACTCTGACACAGTTCTGTTTACACTCTCCTCTCTTACGTCGGCCCAACTGCGAGCTGCGTTACTCAAACTGCAAGATACGTAGCTCAAACTGTCAGTTACATCTCTCCAACGTAACTTTGCGTCGCTCCAACGTAACTTTACATCGCTCCAACGCAACTTTACATCGCTCCAACGTAACTTTACATCGCTCCAACGTAACTTTACGCCACTCCAACGTAACTTTACGCCACTCCAACGTAACTTTACGCCACTCCAACGTAACTTTACGCCACTCCAACGCAACTTTACATCGCTCCAACGTAACTTTACATCGCTCCAACGTAACTTTACGCCGCTCCAACGTAACTTTACATCGCTCCAACGTAACTTTACGCCGCTCCAACGTAACTTTACGTTAACTATTTAGGACAGGATTACAGGATTAAACGGGTTATCTCGCTACTTCAATTTTGAACTTCTTGCCTTTCATTTTTTCATTTTTGATACCGGCTAAAAGAGCAGCCACCTTAGCTTCTCTGACCGCCACGAATGAAATAAAATCCTGGACTTCGATCAGACCGATATCTTCTTTTTCCAGTTTTCCTTTCTGAGAAAAAAGGCCTACGATATCTCCTTTACTGACTTTGTCTTTCCGGCCGCCGCTGACATAAATCGTCTGGAATTCAGGGTGTTTGGGTACAGGCCTGTTTTTATTTACTTTGAATTCTTCCAGGTCTTCCGGTAAATAATGCGGCACTTTTTCTTCATGATGCAGAAGTACATAGGCTGTACCTGAGGCTTTCATCCTGGCGGTGCGGCCGTTGCGGTGAATAAACTCATGCTCATGAGCGGGCAAATGAAAGTGAATCACATATTTCATTTCAGGAATATCCAGTCCGCGGGCTGCCAGATCGGTAGTGATCAGGTACCTGACCGTCCCGTTTCTGAACTTGATCAGGGCACGTTCGCGGTCGTCCTGTTCCATACCCCCGTGATAAAACGAGCTGAAAATACCTTTTTCATTGAGCAACTGGCTCGTTCTTTCCACGGCATCCCGGTGGTTACAGAAAATCAGGGCATTTTCAGAATTGAGATTACAGATCAGGTGAAAAAGGGCATTGATCTTATCTTTTTCTTCCGAAACCACCAGCTGGGTCAGAAGGGCCGTTTCTGTTTCTTCTTTAGGAATGAAATCAAGCACTACAGGCTCTTTGATCCCGGCAAACTCAGGAATCTGTATACCCGAAGTCGCTGAAACCAGGACTCTTTTTCTCAATTTCCTGAGATTGCCGATGATGAACGACATCTGCTCATGAAAACCCATGGCAAGTGATTTATCGAATTCATCCAGGATCAGGATCTGAAGGCTGTTCAGGGAGAAAGTCCTCCTGGTCATGTGGTCGGCAATACGACCGGGGGTACCGATCAGGACCGCCGGGGGATTGCTCAGGTTATTGATTTCCGTGCTCATGTCATGGCCGCCGTAACAGGCGTTGACTTTAAATCCGGTCGACATCTTTTTCCATACCTGCTCTATCTGCAGGGCCAGCTCTCTTGACGGGGCCAGGATCAAACACTGAACGGCATTGATTTCGGGTTTTAACATGCCCGGCAAAGGTAAAAGAAAAGCCAGGGTTTTACCTGAACCGGTGGGGGAAAGCAGGAAAACATCATTTTCTTTTGTAATGTTTTTTAATGCCGATTTCTGCATGGCATTAAGACTTTCAATACCGAGATTGTCCAGAATTTGCTGTTCGTTGATTTTCATGCTGCAATTTAGTGAGAAAATACCGGATTAGGCGAAATTACCATGCATACGCCCTTACTCTTTATAGGATTTAAAACATAAATTCAGTAGTTTTGGACACTTCTATAAAGCATGAAAACCTTGCTGTGTAAAACCGGAAACCGCGTTCACGGCACTTTAAAAGTCTGATATAAAAAATGAAATGGTTCAAAAGGATCTCGATCGGAATTCTCCTGTTTATAGTATTGGTACTGCTTGCCGGATTTGTGTATGAGCAGATTTCCCGCAACATGGCCCTGAAAAAATATCCGCCTCACGGCAGCATGACCGATATCGGTGGTTATAAATTACATGCAGACATCAGGGGTAAAGGCGGACCGGTGGTCGTTTTCGAATCAGGCCTTGACGGCGGCGGCTCACTGGCCTGGTCAAAAGTGCAGGACAAGGTGGCCGAATTCACCACCGCCTTTTCTTACGACCGTGCAGGGATCCTTTACAGTGAAAGGGGCCCGCAACCGAAAACCGGGGAGGCCATGGCCGAAGAATTACATACCTTATTAAATAAGTCCGGACTAAAAGGACCGTATATCCTGGTGGGCCACTCCATGGCGGGCATTATCCTCAGAAGTTTCATTAAAAACTATCCCTGGGAAGTCGCCGGAATTGTATTTGTCGACACCTCCCATCCGGAGCAACTTACGCGTTTTCCGGAACTGGCCAAAGCCATGGAAGCCCTGCCTCCTGATGCGATGGTCAAACTGGCCTCCAACCTCGGCCTGGTGAGGCTGATGGTAAAAGAAAACTACCCGTCGACACTTCCGGCTGACCCCACCAACATCATCAATAACGCTTTGTTTCCTTCGTCGCTGAGTGCGGTACTGGAAGAAAAAAATGAATTTGCCCCCATGTCACTGATAGCCAGGGACATCAACAGTTTCGGTAATATCCCTTTAACCGTCATCACCGGCACCAGCCCTAACCGCATCAATGATTTCCCGGATCCTGAAATGGGCAAAAAGTTTATCCCTGCCTGGCTGGGACTTCAGAAAGAACAGGTGGCCCTTTCTACCAAAGGGACGCACGTACTGGCTCCTAAAAGTGGTCATTATGTACAGTTTGACCAACCGGACCTGGTGATCAATGCCATTCACAAAATGGTCGGAAAATCACATTAAATTAATTTCTGTATTTATTTTATGCCAATTTGTTTAATTTCACTCCAACAATCGGGCATATATGGAATTGATCAGTTTTATCCGGCAGCATGTACAACTTCCTTCTGAAATGGAGGCGGCTCTTGACCACGCCTTTAAAAGAGAAGAACATCCGAAGCACCATAAATTACTGCAGCCCGACAACTGGTCCAAGAAAGTATGTTTTGTGGAACAGGGCCTGGTCAGGACCTATTACTTAAAAGACGGCAAGGATATTACACATCATTTCTTTCCTGAAAATGCCTTCAATATGCCCATTGAAAGTATTTTTTACGGCCACACTTCGCCTTACGGAGTGGAGTTGCTTGAAAACAGCGTGGTCAGGACCATCAACTACCCGGATGTGGAGAAATACTTCGGGCAGTCTTCAGAGCTTGAGAAATTCATCCGTTTCCTGCTGATTGACGTCCTCAAATCTTTCTCCGACAGGCTGTATGCCCTGCAGTTTCAGTCGGCACAGGAACGCTACAAAACCATGATCGACAACTACCCCAACATCTTGTTAAGGGCCCCGTTGGGCAATGTTGCCTCCTACCTGGGCATCACCCAGGAAACCCTGAGCCGCATCAGGGCCGCCCGTTGATTTTTTGATATAGATCAAAAGAGCTCTCTTCAGAAGACCGGAACTTTGCATTGTCAAACAGATACAACAATGCAGAACCAGACATACCATTACATTTTTATTTGCGATGAAAGCAGTATTGATACGGCTTTTTATCAGCTAAAAGACAAACTCCGCGAAAACCGGGACCATCACGTTTCCCTGGTTTATGCCGTTGCAGAAAGTCATTTTCTGTTTAAAAGAGAATTAAAGACCCTCAAAGAGCACTTCTATCAGCAATTACAGGTATTTACCGAAACCATCGCCGAAGCTTTTCCAGCCTATATCCGCCAGGAAACCATAGAGGTGATTCTCAATGAAAACACCCGTGATCACATTTATATCGGCATCAGGGGTATCGAAGATTTTACTTTTTCTGTCAGGCAGCAACTGGAATTTCTCGGCATTGGAGAAAGTAACGGGCTGGTAACGCTTTTTGATATAGATCAAAATAAAAGAAAAACACACGTAGCAATTTTGCAGCATCAAATTGAATTAAACAACAGAGACAATGATAACTAAGAAAATTTATCCCCTGATCATTACTGCCGCTGTGCTGAGTGCCTGCGGATCCAAAAAAGAAGAAAAGACTGCTGAAATACAAGCCGTTCCGGTGGTAACAGAACAGGCTCAGAAGACCACTTCAAAACACGAAATCTCCATCAGCGGAAACATCGAAGGGCATAAGACCGTTCGCCTGGGTTTTATGGTGGCCGGAAAAATCAACTACATTGCAGCAGCTGAAGGGCAACTGGTCAGCAAAGGGCAGCTCCTCTCGAGTCTTGACCCGGCCAGTTACAACATCGCCCATGAAATGGCTGAGATCCAGGTTAACCAGGTGCAGGACGAATACAACCGCCTGAAAATCATGAAAGACAGGAACAGTCTGAGTGAAAGCGATTTTTCGAAGGTCAGTTTCGGACTACAGCAGGCTAAAACCCAGCAAAAACTACAGGATAAAAACCTGGCCGACACCAAACTGTATTCCCCGATAAGCGGTGTATTACTTAAAAAACTGGCTGAAACCGGGGAAATTACCGGTATAGGCACTCCCCTTTTTGTGGTTTCAGATATCAGGACCGTTAAAGTAAACGCCTTTATTCCGGAAAGTGAACTGCATCACATCAAACTCGGGCAGCAGGCTACGGTTTTGATTTCTTCTTTAAACGACACTTTCACAGGCAGGGTAACCGAAGTAGGTTCTGCCGCTGATGTAACATCCAGGGCCTTTACCATTAAAATAGAATTACCGAACCCGAAACTCCTGATCCGTCCCGGTATGATCGCAGAAGTAAAAGTAAGCTCAGACCAAAGCAGGGAAGTACTTACCCTGCCGGCAGACGCGGTACTCAGAGACAGCGACAACCAGAGTTATGTCTATGTGGTAGATCCCAGGCAAAACAAGGCTTTCAAACGTAAAATCAGCATCGGTCAGCTGATCAACAACCAGATCGAAATCATGTCCGGGCTGTCGGAAAGCGAAGTGGTGGTAACCGGCGGACAGCACAAGCTGGATGACGCCACACCCGTTACCATTTCTCAAAAATAAGCCAACGGATTTTATCCATTCCTAAATCATACCGTTATGAATTTTGTCAAAGCATCATTAAAATATAAACAGGTCACTTTATCTGTGCTGTTGCTGGTTTTTGCCATCGGGGTAAACTCGCTGCTCAACATGCCGAGAAGAGAGGACCCGAAAATCACGGTCCGTCTGGGGCTTGTGATGGCTTACTACCCCGGAGCCAATTCGGCACAGGTGGAAGACCAGGTCACAAAAAAACTCGAACAATACCTTTTCCAGTTTGAAGAAGTCCGTAAAGATAAAACTTACTCCACCACGCAGGATGGTATGGTGGTCATCAATGTGGAACTGGGCGAAAAGGTCAAAAATCCGGATATTTTCTGGAGTAAACTCCGTCATGAGCTGATGCTCGCTAAAAACCTTGACCTGCCTGCAGGTGTGAGGGGCCCCATCGTCAACTCAGATTTCGGTGATACGGAAGCCCTGGTTATCGGTATTGAAGGCAAAAATGCAGATTATGCACAACTGAAAGAATATACCCAGAAACTGGAAGACCACCTGAGAACCATCAAATCGGTTTCAAAAATCAAGAGAGTGGGTGAACAGAAAGAGCAGATCACCATCACTTCCAACTCTGAAAAACTGTCCCAGTATGGCGTCAGTTTACAAAGGGTCGTGCAGGTATTGCAATCGCAAAACTCGATTGGTCCGACCGGCGAAATCAAAACAAAAAACAGTAAAACACCGCTCTACACTTCAGGATATTACAATACAGAAAATGAAATAGCCAGCCAGATCGTCGATGCCAGCAAAAGCGGGGCCATCGTCAGGCTGGGCGATGTGGCCTCGATCAACAGGACCTATGCCGAGCCCAAAAGCAAGATTTCGGTCAACGGCAACAATGCGATGATCCTGACCGTACAGATGCAGGAAGGAAACAACATCGTTAAATTCGGAGAGGAAGTGCAGCAGAAAATCAGCGAAGTATCGCAACTGCTGCCGGGTGATGTTAAACTGACGACCGTTGTGAACCAGCCCAAGCTGGTGGATGAGAACATCTCACACTTTATCAAAGAGTTTTTCCTGGCGATTATTTCGGTGGTGATTGTGGTCATCCTGCTTTTGCCCATGAGGATTGCCGCCGTGGCTGCCATGGCCATTCCGATGACAGTGGCCGTTACTTTTGCACTTTTACACGCTTTCGGCATAGAACTGCACCAGGTTTCACTGGCCGCGTTGATAGTGGTGCTGGGCATGGTGGTTGACGATGCGATTGTGATTGCGGACAATTACGTGGAATTGCTCGACGAAGGGGTTGACCGCTGGACAGCCGCCTGGAGAAGTGCCACAGACCTGGTGATTCCGGTCCTGGCTGCCACTGTGACCATCATCGCCTCGTTTATGCCGATGGTGATCCTGACCGGTTCAGTGGGTGAGTTTATCCATGCCCTGCCTATTACAGTAGCCATTGCCCTGGCGGCCTCGTTCATTGTAGCGATGATCCTAACGCCTCTGTTGTGTTATACCTTCATCAAAAAAGGCCTTCATGACCATTCGGATGAAGAAAAGAAAAAGAAAACGTCTCTGCTCGACCTGATGCAGAACGGGTATAATAACTTACTGGACTGGTGTGTAAAACATTCAAAACTGACCATCGGAATCAGTATCCTCACCATCGCTCTGGCCGGTTTGATGTACACCCAGGTAAAACAGAAGTTCTTCCCGGCGGCCGAACGCAACCAGTTTGTCGTAGAGTTATGGATGCCGACCGGGACCCGTCTTGAAAAAACAGAACAGGCCATTCAGAAAGTGGAACAATTGGTCAAAAACGACAAAAGGGTTACTTCTTATGCTACCTTTATTGGCACCAGTGCTCCGAGGTTTTACTATAACTTCTCGCCTGAAGTGCCTGTAAGTAACTATGCCCAGATCCTGATCAACACCACGGACGAAAAAACAACGGAGTCTTTTGCAGAAGAACTGTCAGAAAAAACAGGAAATCTTATCCCGGAAGGAACGCCACAGGTAAAACTGATGCAGCAAGGCTCCCCGCTGAAAGCAGAAGTGGAAGTCAGGATTATCGGTGAAAATATCGATAAATTAAAACAACTGAGTACACAGGTACAGAACATTCTGAAAAAAGCCCATGGCAGCACGCTGGTGCGGAATGACTTTAAGGAGGATTATTACGGCATCAGTATCCAGCTCAAAGACGAAGCCAACAGACTGGGTTTTACCACCGAAAGCATTTCAAAAATGGTCTATACCGGATTCAGCGGGGCCCCGGTCTCAACGATGTATGAAGGCAATAACCCGGTAGACCTGGTATTGAGACTGGATGAGAAAAACCGCCAGACTTCAGATGACCTGGAAAATATTTACCTGGCCTCACCGGCTACCGGAGCCAGTGTACCTTTAAGACAGATTGCCGACCTGGTACCTGAATGGCAGACCGGCAAGATCGTGCATCGCAATGGGGTCAGAACGCTGACTGTCCAGAGCGAAACGAAAGACGGTGTACTGCCTGCAGAGTTATTAAAAGAAATCCAGCCGGAAGTAGCTAAAATTCAGCTTCCTGCAGGCTACAGAATAGAATATGGCGGGGAATATGCCAACAAAAAAGAGACTTTCAGCCAGATGATCACGGTGCTGGTCATCAGCCTGGTGTTGATTTTCTTTATTCTTTTGTTCCAGTTCAGGAATCTCAAAGAAGCGACCCTGGTGATGTTTACCATCCCGCTGAGCCTGTTCGGAGCCATTCTCGGCTTACTCATTACCCATAACAATTTCGGTTTCACGGCCTTCGTCGGGCTGGTCAGTTTATCAGGCATTGTCGTGAGAAACGCCATCATCCTGATCGATTACACCAATGAACTGCTTCACAAAGGCATGGATATCCCTACCGCTGCGGTAGAAGCAGGAAAACGACGTCTGAGACCTATTTTCCTGACCGCCATGGCTGCAGCGATAGGTGTCTTGCCGATGATTATTTCTGGTTCACCGATGTGGAGTCCCCTGGCCAGTGTACTGGCGGTGGGTGTCATCTGGTCTATGGTCATGGCCCTGCTCACCGTTCCGGTGCTTTATATCGCCATTGTTAAACCGAAAGACAAATTGCAGCATAATTAATACCATCATGAAAAGTCTTAAAAACATAAAAACAAGCTGGACCATCATCCTAACCCTAGGTGCCATCATTCCCGGATTTGCCCAGCAGTCTGAGCCGGTAAGCCTGCAAAAGGCCATTGACCTGGCTCTGACAAACAACCAGCTGATCAACATCAGGAAAATGCAGATCGAAGAAAAACAGGCCAAAGTAGCGGAAGACAAGATCAGAAAATATCCGGCAGTCAGCCTGAGCTCTACTTATCAATACAGCCAGAACCTGGGAAAACTCGTGGTACCGCAGGGTTCCTTCGGTTCACTTCCCCTGAGTCCTGAAAACACCATTGCCCTGCCTGGTGAAGAAAAAGTATTTGAACTGGGTAAACATAATAATTTCAATGCAGGGATATCCGTCTATCAGCCCTTGTCGCAACTCGACAAAATCAAAACAGGTGTAGCCGTTTCTGAAACAGAGGTAAACATAGCCGGACAGGAAAAAGTAAAAGTATCTCTTCAGATCAGACAGGCTGTTGAAAGGCTGTATTATGGTCTGCTGATCAATCAGAAACAAAAAGAAGAGGCTTTGTCTAAAATAGAACTGAGCAAACTCAGGATATATGACGTGGAAAGTGCCTTATTGTCCGGTAAAACCATCAACATCAGCAAGGCCGGGCTGCTGGCCTCCATAGCCGATGAAGAGCAAAACCTGCTTAAACTCAGCATTCAGGCAGAAGATTATACAGAAGACCTCAAACTGCTGACAGGGATCAAAGCCAATGAACTCATCCTGGAACCCGTCAGCTTAAATTCTGATCAATACCTGCCGGCAGAGACTTATAAAAGCATGGCAGCTTCGCATAACCCCGAACTGAAGATCGCATCGCTGACGCAGACCAAAGCAGAATATGGCATAAAAGCCGCCCGGCTTAGTAACAGGCCCGACTTCGGATTGATTGCCGGGTACAGTTTCCAGACCGGGAATAATCTTTTCCCTGCTCACAATCCGTTCATCGGGGCATCTTTAAAATGGAACATCCAGGACATTTTTTCCAATAAAGAAGTATTGAAACAAAGGCAGTTGAACCTGCAGCAAGCCCGCGAAAACGCAGACTACACCAAAGACCAGGTAAATAGCAGCATAGATAAAACGTACAGAAAACTGGCCCATGCCACAGAGCTGATCAGTGTGGCTCAAAAAGCCCTGGATTACAGGAAAGAAGAATTAAAACTTCAAAATGACAAAAAAGAAGCGGGTCTGAATATTGAAACGGACATTCTGAACACCAAAGCACTGATAGCCAAAGCCGAATCTGACCTGCTTTCAGCCCAGCTGAATTTCCGTCTTTCCCTTTCGGACCTCAAAATGCTGACAGGAGAATAACAAAAAAGTCCGGAATGCAGCAATACATTCCGGACTTTTCATTCAAACAGAGGTATTAAACCAGCTCTTCAATTTTATCTTTCAGTTGTTTCATTTCATCCCTGAACCTGGCGGCTTGCAGGAAGTCAAGTTCTTTCGCTGCCTGCTCCATCTTGCTCTTCGTTTCTTTCATTAATTTCTCCAGCTGAGGCTTGCTCATGTAAGCCACCACAGGATCCGCCGCAATTCTCGGGGTTTCCGGTTCCACATAATAGCCCTTGGTAGTCGGTTTAAAATCAGCCACGGAAGTTTGTTCCATGATGGCCTCCTTGCTTTTGAGAATGGTTTTCGGGGTAATGCCATGCTCCTCATTATAGGCTATCTGGATAACCCTTCTCCGGTTGGTTTCGTCAATGGCTTTTTCCATGGAGCCCGTGATCCGGTCGGCATACATGATCACTTTACCGTTCTCGTTCCTGGCAGCACGTCCGATGGTTTGTATCAGCGAACGGATATCCCTCAGGAAACCTTCTTTATCAGCGTCCATGATGGCTACTAATGACACCTCCGGTAAATCAAGTCCTTCTCTCAGCAAATTGACCCCTACCAATACATCTATAACCCCTAACCTCAGTTCCCTCAGAATCTCCACCCTTTCCATCGTCTTGACTTCCGAGTGAATGTACCTTCCCTTGATACCGACCCTGTCCAGGTATTTACTGAGTTCTTCTGCCATACGCTTGGTCAGGGTAGTCACCAGCACCCTTTCATTTTTCTTGATGCGGTCATTGATTTCTTCCAGCAGATCGTCTATCTGGTTCAGACTTGGCCGTACATCAATCTCAGGATCAAGCAGACCAGTCGGACGGATAATCTGCTCTACCACCACTCCTTCTGCCAGCCTGATTTCATAATCGGAAGGCGTCGCACTCACAAAAATGGTCTGTGGGGTCATTTCTTCAAATTCAGCAAAAGTCAGCGGGCGGTTGTCCATCGCCGAAGGCAAACGGAAACCATACTCCACCAAAGCTGATTTACGGGAGCGGTCACCGCCATACATGGCCCTGATCTGCGGCATGCTGACATGGCTTTCGTCTACCACCAGGAGGAAATCGTCCTGGAAATAATCGAGCAGACAGAAAGGACGCTGTCCCGGCTGGCGTTTATCAAAATACCGCGAATAATTTTCTATACCCGAACAATAGCCCAGCTCACGCATCATTTCCAGGTCAAACTCGGTTCTTTCCTGGATCCGCTGGGCTTCTATCAATTTTCCTTCACTTTCAAAATACCGGATCTGGGCTACCATGTCATCCTGGATTTCTTTCATGGCTTCAAACATGACGTCTTTCCCGGTTACAAACAGGTTGGCCGGGAAAATAACGATTTTGCTCTCCGAACTGATTTTTTTACCCGATTGAGGTTCTATTTTCTGGATTTCTTCAATCTCATCGCCCCAGAATACGATCCGGTAAGCAAAATCGGCAGAGCCGGGATAAATATCTACGGTATCACCCTTCACCCGGAATGTCCCGCGGTTAAATTCCACTTCTGTCCTGGAATATAAAATAGAAACAAGCTTGTACAGAAACTGATTCCTGCTGACGGTCTCTCCCACCGCAGCTTTGATGATGCTTTGTTTGAATTCATTGGGATTTCCCGCACCGTAAATACAGGAAACAGAGGCCACCACAATCACGTCTCTCCGGCCCGACATCAAAGCCGCCACCGTCGAAAGCCTCAGTTTATCTATTTCCTGATTGATCATCAGGTCTTTTTCTATATAAGTATTCGTAGAAGCAATGAAGGCTTCCGGCTGATAGTAATCATAGTAAGAAATGAAGTACTCAATGGCGTTTTCAGGAAAAAACTGTTTGAATTCCCCGTAAAGCTGGGCCGCCAGGGTTTTGTTGTGACTCAGGATCAGCACCGGTCTGTCCAGTTTCTGTATTACGTTCGCGACCGTAAATGTCTTTCCCGAACCCGTTACCCCGAGCAATACATTGGACCGTTCCCCTGCTTCAATCGCATGAATCAACTGCTCAATAGCCTGAGGTTGATCTCCGGTAGGCTTATAATCTGAAATTAGCTTAAATGACATGTGAGAAGTTTTTCTGTTTACAAATCTAACAACAAATTGCCAGGATTAATTTGTTTTGGTATGAAAGCTATTTTTTTGAGCATCAGGTCCTCCGGCCTGAAGGCCGGAGCAAAGAACGTGGGGGGCTTCGGCCGGCCTGAAGGTCAGGCCGGGGGCAGGCTTTTTCCTTTACGTACTTCTTTCCTCCTTATTCCTTTCTCCCTTCATAAAACACCAATGTCCCGAACAAGGTATTTTTATAACCCACCATTTCCACCGGCCAGAAACCTGCTTCAGTGATATAATCCGGCAGTTTCCCGGCCACATTATCAGAAGTAGTGTGAAAATTATCCACGAGCTGGACCAGGAAAAACAAAAACCGCATCAGGAAATTTGCAGGTTTGCCCCAGTCCGCGATGATCATCAGTCCTCCCGGCTTCAGAATCCTGTACAACTCGCTGAAGCCCTGTTGCTTTTGTGCCTTGTCAAGATGATGAAAAACCCAGCTGGAGGCTACTTTGTCAAAATAATGATCCGGAAAAGGTAACCTTTCTCCGGCTCCAAGAATGAGTTGTGAATTTCCCAGGTTTTTCTTCCGGGCTATTTCTAAAATTACAGGGTCTACATCATACCCGTATGCTTTTACTTCCGGGTTTGTTGACGACAAAATCTCAAGCAATGTCCCCGTTCCGCATCCGAAATCCAGTACATGCTCATTATCTTTCAGGTTTAACAGGTCAATTACCTTTCGTTTTACCAGGCTTTCGGGCATCAGCCACCTGATCACCCGGTCATAATAAGGGGTCAGGAAATGATATTTCAAAGCCGGTATGTATTTATTCTCCATCCGTCTGCGGCTTTTGTTTCCCGCTTTTTTTGAGATCGCCTACCGGGTAAAAGAAAGTGCCTCCATTCTGAAAAAACTGGCCGAAAAGTTTTGAAAACAACTGCTTGATTTCTGCAAAACCCGTATTTCTCGAATTTAAAGCGATCATGATGGAAAGCCCGAAACTGACGATCACATTCACCAGCCCGATCAGGGCAATACCCACCAGGGAATTGACCCAAAAATAAGTTGATACTTCATGTTCAAGACTCGCCACCGCTATGCCGAAATTACCGGAAGCAAACGTGACGTGACGAATATCCAGGGGCAAGCCCAATGTAAAGCCAATGGCCGCCGTACAACCCAGAAACAACCCTAGAAAGAAATTTCCGGTTAAGCCGCCGATGTTATTTTCAAGATAAACCCCGGCTTTTTCAAGCTTTCTTTTACCGAAAATGCTGATAAGCGTTTTATTTCCCACAATCCTGGGATACATTTTATTGTAAATCCATTTGTTCTCATAATATCCCGAGATCAGGCCGGAAACCATCAGGTAAATACCCGCAATACCCGCATGAAACAAGGCATAACTCTCTGTAGGATTGAGGTCATTGATCATTTTCAAAGCTTTTTCCGCGTTTACAATATGCCTTCCGTTGGCGTAAAAATAGACCCAGTCCAGAAAATAGGCCACCGGGAAAGCAATGAGGGCATTGCCGAGCAAAGAAATAAACTGGCTCCGTATCTGACGCGTCAGCAGTTTGGTCGACTGGCTCAGCCAGTCCGGGTTCTCACCATTATTACTCAGGCTTGCGGCTATCGTCGAGGCCGTCATGGCCGGCTGTTTGGTGGCTAAGGTAAAATGAAGCACGTGAATAAGTATAAAACCAACCGAATAATTCAGACTGTAGAAAAATGCCTCCCAAAACAAGGGAAAGTGCTGAAGGGCTATCCGGGATTTAAAGCAACAGAGAAAAGCCACCACCACTCCCCCGCCCAGGGCCATCCTGAAGAGTTTCCAGTATTCCTTTTGGTTGGTAGCGATATAATGCTCCCCGGTTTTTGAAGTATTTTCAACGATTTTGAAGGATAAAAACTGAAGATTGGTAGAAAAGTGCTTTCTCAGACTGTATTTGGTGTTTTGTGTGTACACCACTTCTTTCAGTATTTTGGCTGAGATCAGGGCCCGGCCGTTCGTGTCCGGAGCTTCGATCCATTCGATCAGGTCGCGAATCCTGGTCAGGTAATTTTCCAGTTTGCGTATCATCAGCGTCATCCTCAGGGATATACCGAAATGGTCCTTGTGTTTGTAAAGATATCCCATCTGGTTTCTGCATTGTCCCAGCATCACCAGGATGTGCTTATAGTCGTTTTCCCTGGCTGCAGTTTCGATTTCAGGTTGGTGAAGCAGTTTTTCAACGTACATGGTTACTTCCCTGTTCAAACCCAGAAACGGAGAATCAAGATCATCCAGATGAGGGATTTTCGAGATTACTTCCCTTTCAATGCCGATCGAGGCAATTTTCTGGGCCAGCACCACAATGGTATTCAGAATTTCCTTTTCAATGTATTTCTCCTGAACCGGAAGGTCCGGCCACTTTAAAGAAGTAAAAAACTGAGCCCACTCTTCATCCGGGATTTCCCGGACCCATTTGTAATCATCTTTTTTATTGAAGTAGAAATTGAGGTCGGTCACCAGCTCATCGTCTTCACTGACAGGCGGCAGCAACTTATAGGACAGTTTGGAAAAAGCCTCTGAAAAAATCCCGACATTGTCCCCAAAACCGGATTCTGAAAGTAGGCTGACAAATTTTTTCTGATGCACGATAGAGAAAATCTGTTCTGCCAAAAGTTCATTTTCACGTTCATCAACTACTATCTCCCTGAAACGACCGGCATCTGTTTTCTCCGGCGATTTCATCGAAATTCTCAATATCTCAATCAAATTCTTTAAAAAATCTATTCTTGGTAAAAACATAGAATCAGTGTTATTAAAATACATGGCTTAATTAAGCAACAAGCAGCTCAGAAGACAAATTCAGATCAGTAGCCGGATGACAAATATATGCCAGTTTAAAGAAAAATGCCCGGAATAACAAATCACAAACCTTCAAACCGGCTTATCCGGACAATATTTAATGAATACTTAAAGAAAGATTCATGAATAATCCAATGGACACAGGCCTGAAGACCTGACCAAATAAACCCTTAAGGTCTGAACAAATAAAAAGAGAGAAAGGCCTGAAGGCCGCTCAACTCCGTGACGACTTATTCAAGTCTTAAGAAATAAAAATGACGGCTAAAAAACTGATAACCAAGGCCCTGAAAAATATCGCCCCTTTTTCGCAAACCGCCGGAGCTTTCTCCTTTCATCTTTTTCCTTTCCTCCTTTCTCCTTTCCTCCTTTCTCCTTTCTCCACAATTAAGTATATTTACCAACGGAATAATTTCCCGAACCCTTTAAAGCCATTAAAACTATGTTCAACCGAACCTCAGGTTTCTTTTACAGAAACGCTACGGGACGCAATGTCCTTATTTTTGTCATCCTGCAAATGCTCATCTCAGCCGTTGTTTTACCCAGACTCCAGGATTCTTTCGACCCCGAACGCACCAAAGGCCTCATGGATCTTTCTGTAGGCTTTACTCCCGACCGGGGTTATGAGATCATTGATTCTTACGGAGCTGAAGGACGTAAATCCTACCTGCTGGGTGAAATCATCATCGATGTCATTTACCCGATCATTTACAGCATTGCATTTACCTTACTGGTCAGCTTTATCTTTAAAAAGGCCTTCAGTCCGGGACAATGGATTTATAAACTGAACTTTTTGCCCCTATTTTGTGCTCTTTTTGATTTCATCGAAAACGCCGGTATCGTCAGAATGCTGACTGTTTTCCCGGCCAGGGCAGACCTGGCCGCTCAGCTGGCTTCCGGTGCCGGGCTGATGAAATGGACATTTACAGGCATTACGATACTGCTCTTCCTGACCGGGCTCATAGCCTGGGCCATCAAAGGCATCAGGAAATAACCAAAAAAGTGCCTGGTCGTTTCCTTCCAGGCACTTCTCATTAGTTTTCATCTTCACCCCCATCAGACCCGGGCATTTCCTTTCGAGGAATGCAAATCCTGTAAACCGGATTTTAAATCACCCTTTTCAATCTGAAATAGGCAAATTTAAGCTGGCCATTTCTGCGTAAAAACATCTCAATTTCTTTTCCTTCTTTTTTCGACAATATTTTAAAAATATCATTGATAGTAAGGTCTTTGGTATTTACATTATTAAGAAAAATAATTTCATCTCCTTCCATAATCCCCGCCATCTGGGCCTGTGAGCCCGGCACAACGTAGGTAATCATATAGGTTTTCAGACCGTCTCCCTTCGCCCTTACCTCTATCCCGCTCATGTCGTGCTCAAAAGATTCGTTAAACTTGTTTTTCAGCGGTTTGAAAGCAATATAACCCAAATGATAATTCATGGTCACCTTAAATCTCCTGAGAAACTCACCTCCCACACTCCCCTGACGGTTATCATCTGTACTCTGAAATTTCATGCTGAACGAAATGCTGTCAGGAAACGAGGCCAGTACGTCATTAAAGTGATATTTACCCATCGTCACCTTGTTTACCCTCCCGATATGCCCGTTGATGCTGCCATTAAGCCCCCTCCCCAGGTTAGCCCTGATGACCTTGTCGGGCAGCTGCACCGCACTATGCTCTGTACTGTTAGTATTGGTGTTCAGCAGCAATGCGTGCCCGGCCCCGGTATCAATCACCAGCCTGAGCGGCACATCCTTGTCATTCTGCACCATTCCGATGGCGTCCATATAAGGTTTGGACTGGGTCACCACAATCGGGTATTTCTCTCCCATCTTGGAGTTAAACTTGAATTTTGCAGGCTCATAAAAGAACAGGTTCTTGGAGCCGAAGTCCATCGTGATCACAAACCTTTCAAAAAGGTCATGACCGAAAATACCGTGTACCGGAATCCCCATGTATTCCGAAAGCCGCAATATGTCTTCGTCAAGCACAACAAGATTCTGTTTAAACGCCTTGATATCACCCATTTCAACGGTATGGTTGATAGACACACCCGCTGTCAGGGCATCGCCTTCGCCAGCCCCGCTGATCTTCACCTGCCTGACATATTTCAGGTTCATTTTTTCGGCGATGACCGGGTCCGTAATAATGATAGAACTCACCCCTGTATCCAGGATAAAATTAAGGGTGTCGGAATTATCTATCTTGACCTTTACCACAATAAGGTTGGAAAAGAGGTCAAAGGGAAACTTGGCTGTCTTCTGCCGTTTGTTCTTAAAATTGAATCCGAAAGAATCCTGTACGGGATTTCTTTTCGGAACCTGTTGCCCGGACGAAGACAACAAACAGGTGACTGTAAGCGTCACACTGACTACAAATATCTTCAGATAGGGATTCATGACTTCGTAAGTATAACTTTTACATGAAATATACAATTATTTATCAGAAAAACCAAACTTTTCCGTGATTAGTTTTAGATATTTCATCTAAATTTATAAAAAATTTGAGTTCCGGCCATAAATGACGAATTTTGTATCTGAAATATTCTTTATAAGGTGAGCAACACAAAAACAGATATCAGGAAGATAAGCTTGGATCAGTTGAAAAACTGGTTGTCAGAACATAAGCAGCCTTCCTTCAGGGCCAAACAAATATGGGAATGGCTCTGGCAAAAATCAGCAACCGACTTTGATCAGATGACCAATCTCTCGCTTCAGGTGAGGGAAGAACTCAAGGCAGATTTCAATATACTTCCGGTTAAAATAGATAAACAACAGATCAGCAGCGACAGGACCATAAAGTCCGGTTTCAGGCTTCACGACGGGCACCTTGTAGAAGGCGTCCTCATTCCTACCGACGACCGGATGACCGCCTGTGTTTCTTCGCAGGTCGGCTGCTCGCTTACCTGTAAATTCTGTGCTACCGGATACATGAACCGGGAGCGTAACCTGGACGCCGCTGAAATATATGACCAGGTGGTCCTGATCAAAAAACAGGCAGAGGAATATTACCAGGCACCGCTTACCAATATTGTCTATATGGGCATGGGCGAGCCCCTGCTTAATTATCAGAGCGTACTTGAGTCGGTCGACTACATCACTTCGCCTGCCGGGTTGAACTGGTCGCCGAAAAGGATCACCGTTTCGACCGCCGGAATCGCCAAAATGATCAGGAAACTGGGAGACGATGAAGTGAAATTCAACCTGGCCCTGTCGCTGCATGCCGCCAATGACATCAAAAGAAACCAGATCATGCCGATCAATGAGTCCAATACGCTCAAAAACCTTTCATCGGCCCTGAATTACTTCTACAAAAAAACCGGGAATAAAATTACGTTTGAATACATCGTTTTCCACGGATTTAATGATACCCTGCAGGACGCCAAAGAGCTTTGGGAATTCTGTAAAAGGATACCGTCAAAGGTCAATATCATTGAATATAACCCTATTGCCGAAGCTAATTACGTCAACGCCGACCCTGAAGCGATAGATAAATTCGCTAAATTCCTGGAAGACCATAACGTGACCGTCAACATCAGAAGGAGCCGCGGAAAAGACATTGATGCTGCCTGCGGACAGCTGGCCATCAAGGAAAACTGACTAAAGAAAAGCCGTCTTGGTAGCTAATTTTTAGGCCTATAGGGGTAAGTCATTTATATAACTTTTTATATGTTTACCGAAGAATCAATACGCGAGATTTATTCAAAAAATGTAGTAGGCATTCTCCCTTTCTTGGATGAAGATGAAAAAGTATCCATATCGAAAGATTTATCCTCATCCGTAAATCACAAAAATCTCTTTGTCGAATATTTTCAATTCTGTCATATTGATCTCAACAACTTTACAAACCTTTGGAATCATCCAGATTTAAAGGTTTATTTTTCAGACAAGAACAATTCACCCAAAGCATGGAAATTAGGGCCTAGTCCTCTTTTTGTTAGAATAAACAAACCGTTAATAGAAGAAATTTATAGTCTTATTGAGGCATGGGATTTCCTTATCGCCGACCACGGAAGGTATCTTGGTTTTGAATGCAATTTACACACAATTAATGCCCCCTTTAATGTTAAACAAATACTAAAAGAAGTTGTTAATAAGTTTATATTTTTTCATGAAAAATGTCATTTATATCATTTACAAAACCTATCAGTATTTAACAAAGATGGATTGTGTTTATCTACAGATGACCCAGCGAAATTTGACCAACAAAGACATGCGATTGAGCTAAATGCAGATGAGTTTGCCGTTTATATGTTATTGGACCATATTCATCAGCTATATATAATACCATTACAAAAAAGAACTGACCTTCGTCAGAGAGTTAACTATGTTTTATGTTTGTCCGTAGCAGCAATAGCTATTCTATTTGCTTTGATCATTCAGTCCAAGATGAAAAACAATATAGGATTTTATATTTCTGAATGGAAATATCCACACCCAATAACTAGAATTTATGCTATAGTTAGGAGAATAGTCCATGAATATAATTCGAATCTTGAACATCTATTCGGAAAAGGTACAACTGAAAGCAACTTCAATGAACTCGAAACGCTTGATCAAGTTTTGAAAATATGTACTGCAATAACCGAAAATCATGTTTCTTTTAATATATTCGATGAGTTTTACAGCATAACAATTCCGCAAGAAGGCAATATTATTGATTATTTAAATTCGATATATGAGTATTCTAAGGATAAAGACTTTATTTTCAAAAGACCTGTAAGAGGGCAAGCTATGTTTTGATCGCACTATACCTCGATCCTAAGGTTAGAAATTAAAAGGAAATGTGAGCACGAAGATTCAATTTAACAATTTGATAATATTGGATTGTTCGTATTTTAATCCTCCTGAAAAATTATTGTGCGATATTTGCACCGCCAATATGAATGAGTTTTAAGAAATATTAAACCCCAAAATATATGTTTGGTCTTGAATCGGACGTCTTTATTCTTCTCTTTATAGCCCTTTTAGCGGCATGTTGTTTTGAATTTATCAATGGTTTTCACGATACAGCCAACGCGGTAGCCACAGTTATTTATACCAACTCACTGAAACCTACCCAGGCAGTTATCTGGTCAGGTGTCTGGAATTTCCTCGGTGTTATCACCGGTGGTGTGGGGGTCGGAATGAGTATTGTCAACCTGCTGCCCGTCGAACTGCTCATTGACCAGAACGTCTATCACAGCATAGCCATGGTCATGGCCATGCTGACCAGTGCCATCATCTGGAACTTCGGCACATGGTATTTCGGCTTGCCTTCTTCCAGTTCCCATACCCTGATCGGTGCCATCCTGGGTGTTGGATTAGGATATGCCCTGCTTCCTGAAAATACCATGGGGGTAACGGCCGTCAACTGGGACAAAGCCAAAAGTGTCTTTACCGGCCTTTTCCTCGCCCCTCTCCTTGGTTTTACCATGGCTGTGGTACTGATGTTCGTTCTGAGAAGAACAGTGAACAGGAAAATGAGAACTGAGATTTTCTCAGAGCCAAAGAAGAACCAGGAACCACCGGTGTGGATCAGGGGAATCCTGATTGCCACCTGTACGCTCGTGAGTTTCTTTCACGGCAAAAACGACGGACAAAAAGGAATCGGGCTCGTGATGCTGATCCTGATCGGAGTATTGCCTTCTTACTTTGCGATCACTTCATCCAAAGATCTTCCGAAAATCAAACCTGATCTTGCCAGAATTGAGCAGATCGTTTATAAAATTGATACCGTCGGCCTGGGTGTGGCAGAAAAGAACCTGATCACTGACATCAAAGAAAGTATTGTTTACCTGCAGCCTTCTGTTAACGGAACTGCCTCCGACACTATTTCCAAACTTCATGTGAGAAGTGCCATCCTTAAAATCTCAAGCGACGTTAAAAAGATTTCTTCTGATGAGACCGTAAAAATCAGCCAGGAGGACAGAAATACACTGGATGCCTTAGCTACAAAAGAAGAAAAAGGGATCAGGAAAGCAACTGACTTTGCTCCTTTCTGGGTAATCCTGATGATCTCTCTTTCGCTGGGCTTAGGTACCATGATCGGATGGAAAAGAATTGTGGTCACTGTAGGTG
Source organism: Emticicia sp. CRIBPO (assembly GCF_009905725.1). Lineage (GTDB taxonomy): Bacteria > Bacteroidota > Bacteroidia > Cytophagales > Spirosomataceae > Leadbetterella. Next base: position 645,704 of record NZ_JAAAKV010000001.1, read on the forward strand.
AGAAAATCGGGAAGACCCACCTTACCTATGCTCAGGGAGCTTCTGCCGAGCTGGTTGCCGCTGCCACTATCGGTCTGGCCTCAGGATTCGGTCTGCCGGTGAGTACAACACATACCTTATCGTCAGGTATTGCCGGTTCTATGGTCGCTTCAAAAGGGATCAAGAACCTACAGGCTAATACCATCAGGAACATCGGGATTGCCTGGGTACTTACCCTACCGGTTTCGGTAATTTTATCTGCAATTTTATTTTTATTCTTTAGGTGGATAATGGGATAGTCATTATTTTAGAGGATTAATATAAATTTCGTCCCGGAGTGATAACATTCCGGGACGATTCTTAAACCAATCATCTGATGATCAAATACCTCTTAGCCGGTTCACTATTTCTTATTAGCCTGGTTTCATCCGCTCAAATCACAAAAGACACGACGACTGCAGTCAAAGACACGGTGAAGGCCGTTCCTGCCCCTGTTCTGAAGAAACTGGCCTACCAGATCAATATTCCCGCCAAATGGAAAATCAAGGAAGGTTGTATAGAAACTGACTGCAGCTTACTTTCCCAGGCCGATACGCTTTCAGCCACTTTCGATAAATTCACGGAAAACATCAACATCGTTTATCAGCCCCTGCCTTCTAAAAACTACACCGTAGAGCAGTATGTGGAATACTCCAGAAAATACTTACCCTCAGTGGTTAAAGGGTTTAAGGTACATGAAAAAAAGAAAATCAAACCCAATGCCTGGATGATGGTCTACAGCGGCGAAAAAAGCGGGTATTTCCAGACCTGGAGACAATATTACTATGTCAAAAATGCGAAGGTATATATTGTTACTTTCGCTGCCGAAACGCCTAAATATGAGTACTTCCTGCCATTCGTAACCGAAAGCCTCAATTCATTTAAGTTGTTGTAAAACATGACATCGCATAAAAAGCAAAGCCCGCGACCAAGGTCACGGGCTTTGCTTTTATCGAAAATACCTGGAACAGACATTGTATGCCACGCCTTTACCCAAGCTATGCCATCCAAATCACTCCCGCCCGAGCAAAACTCAGACCAGGCAGGCAATCACTCATCCAATCATTCCCGTCCGAGCAAAGCTCAGGCCGGGCAGGCATTCATTCACTCAATCACTCAACATTCCCATCAAGGACTCAACCTCTCAATTTTCCAGGCGGCCCCGTCATGGCTGAACAGCAACCTGTCGTGCAGCCTGTTAGGCCTTCCCTGCCAGAACTCTATCTTCTCTGGTCTCACCAGGTAACCACCCCAATGCGGCGGACGCGGAATCACTTCCATATCCTTGAACTTGGCTTCAAAATAGTCCAGCTTTTCCTGCAGCACTTCGCGGGTTTCGACCACCGAACTCTGGTTGCTCACCCAGGCACCGATCTGGCTTCCCCGGGGTCTTGACCAGTAATATTCATCGGAATCTTTTTCACTGACTTTTTCTACCGTTCCCTCAACCCTCACCTGCCTTTCGAGGATGTCCCAGAAAAAATTCAGACTCACAAACGGAGTCTCGGCCATCTGAATTCCCTTATCACTCAGATAATTAGTATAGAAAACGAAGCCTTCTGAATCGAAGCCTTTCAACAAAACCACCCTTGATGACGGCTTATTATCCTCAATGGTCGACAAAACCATGGCATTGGGTTCTCTAATTCCGGAATCTTTAGCATCTTTGAACCAAATTTCGAATTGCCGGACCGGATCGTTGAAAACATTTTTTTCCAGTAATTCGTTAGTAACATAATTGATCCTGAGATCAGCGACGGAAGCTTTATTCATAATTAACAACCTTTTGGTAGTTTTTTGCGTATAATTGTTAAATTTGCAAGATCTTTTTTGCTAACAAAATAATCTCGAATGACTGAGCCGAACTTAGACTTGACTGAAAACAACACCGACATTAATGAAAGCGGTGACGAAACGAATGTTTCGGGACAATCTATTTCTTTAAACCCAAATTTTGATAGTGAAGATGCACCTTCCACTGCAGTAGCATCCGGTAATGACACACCAAAAGAAGATTTAAGTGGACAAATATCAAATGAAAAAAGCGAAGAAAAAATGATTGAGATCAAAAACGAAGAAAAAGCTGTAGAAAGTCCGGTTTCAGAAGAAATACGGGACGAAAACGAAATCCACGAAATCGAAGTTGAAAGTGTAGAAACAGATTTTCACGAAGACTTCGGTTCCTTTGCCAAAAAGGATTTCGTGAACCTTGCAGAAAAGATGCTGGCATCACTGAGTTCAAGGGAACTGAGTATCTCCGACCTGAAGAATATTGATTCGGTTCTGAAGGAGATCAAGCCCTTGTATGAAGAATTGCACCAGAACGAGAAGAACGAAGCCAAAAAAGCGTATGTCGCTGAAAATGGCTCCGAAGAAGGCTTCGAGTTCAAAAATGACAACTTTTCTATTCGTTTCGAATCGCTCCTCATTCAGATCAGAGATAAAAAACAGTCATTCTTCCATAAATTAGAGCAGCAAAGAGAAGATTATTTCGAGATCAAAACCAAACTTCTGCAAAAACTCCGCGAAATTGTAGACATTGAAGACAAGGGGGTTCATGTAAAAGACAACTGGGAAGCTTTCAAACAGGTACAATCTGACTGGAAAGCCGCCGGAAACGTAAATTCTCCGCATAACGGAACTTTATGGTCGGCTTATAATGCCCTGGTTGACAGGTATTTCGATATCAGAAGCATCCAGAACGAACTGAAAGACCTTGATCGTAAGAAAAATATAGAAAACAAAGCCGTTGTGGTGGCTAAAATCGAGGCCATCGCTGAAAAGCTGAAAACCGAAGACCTGACCAATTCTGTTTTGAAAAGAGCCAACGACCTGCTGAATGAATACAAGCAGATCGGTCCGGGCATCAGAGATGAGCAGGAAGCACTCTGGACCAGGCTGAAGAGCTCATTCGACGTTATTTATGAGAAAAAACGCGAACTGAACACTGAAAACAAGCAGCTGTCTGAAGAAATATTCGGAGCCAAAGCACGTCTGCTGGAAAACCTGAAGCCTTTCACAGAATTCAAAAGCGACAGCATCAATGAATGGAATGCCAGGACCAAAGAAGTAATGGCCATTCAGGACCAGTGGAACGCGATCAAAGGCCCGATGCCGAGAGATCGTGCCAAAGAGATCAGTAAAGACTTCTGGGCCTATCTGAAGCAGTTCTTTAAGCACAAAACGGAGTTCTTCTCGAAACTGGAAGCTCAGAGGGTTCAGAATTTCAAAGCTAAAGAAGCCCTTTGTATCCAGGTGGACGAAATACTGGCCAGCAACGACACTTCGGCAGCCAATACCAACAAGATCATTGATCTTCAGAAAAAGTGGAAAACCATCGGTCATGTACCTGAGAAATACAAAGACTCTTTATACAACCGCTTTAAAGCCTCTTGCGACAAGTATTTCGAAGCCAAGAGAACGGAGAGCAAGGATCAGGACAATGAGTACGCCGTTAACCTGAAGAAAAAACAGGATATCTGTGACGAAATTGAAAAACTGACCAAAAAAGGAGAAGCAGACCTTTCGAAACTGACAGAATACAAAAAAGCTTTTGCTGCCATCGGTTTTGTGCCGCGTAAAGACATGCAGAATATTCAGTCAAGGTTTGTAGCGGCCATCAACGAGTTCGTGAAAGCCAGCACCAGTCTGAACAAATCTGAAAAAGAAAAACTGATGCTTCAAAACGAAGTCGAAGTGGTATTGAAATCAGGTGGCGGTTCTAAAAACCTGGACAAACAGGAAAACGACCTTCGCCGTAAGATAAAAGGACTGGAAGACGAAATTGCTTTGTTGAAAAACAACATCGAATTCTTTGGCAATTCTAAAAATGCAGACAAGTTCAAAGCCGAGTATGAACAAAAAATCAGCAAAGCCGAAGTTGAATTAAAAGAACTGGGCAACAAGCTGAAATTAATTATCGAGGCTTCATAAAATTAACGGATACGTACTCTCCTGATTATCAGCGGAGAGTACGTAATCCTTGCAAAAAGGCTCAGGCAGGCAGAAAAAAAGTTAAAAAATATTTTCAAAAACGCTTGCATCGTGTAATTCTGAGGCCTAATTTTGCACCACCAAAATAAGGAACGCCTCCTTAGCTCAGCTGGTAGAGCAACTGATTTGTAATCAGTAGGTCATTGGTTCGATCCCGATAGGAGGCTCAAGAGTCACAGAAATGTGACTCTTTTTTTTGTGCCTGTTTTTAAATATTCCGCTCACAAAGGATCAATGAACAAACCCGCGATCAGGCAAAAAAAGTCTCCACTAAAAACTTAATGGAGACTTTGATCTTGGTTTCATTCATTTTAAATACTAATGAAACCAAATGCGTAGAATATAATCCAGGATAAATGTTTACCATCACCGCACTGACCAACAGGCAGCCCTCAAAACACTTTATTTCTCCTTCGTTAAACTCTTTATGAGATTCACTTCCTCTTCCCTGTAAACCGTTCCGTCTTTTCTGAAGATGTCATGAAACCAGTCTTTAGGCTCAGCTCCGTCCGGCATCGGGTTGTTCCAGGCGTAAATGGTGTTGGTTTTACCCGCTACCAGACCCCAGTTGATGGCACCTACATTTTGTTTCTTCAGCAGAGGCATGATATTCGAAAAATTACTGCCGCGGGTACGGGCCATGTATTCGGTGCATATAAGCGGACGTCCGTGACTTTTAAGCAACTGGATGGTCTTTTCATGAGACACTTCATCAGAATAATCATGATAAGTAATGATATCCGAATTAAGAGCCTGAAAAGCGTTTAATTTTTCCAGATTCCATGCCCATAGACCTACACTCAAAGGCTGATCAGGACTCACGTCCCTTCCCCAACTGAATACCTTTTTTACCAGGTTAAGAGACTTGTCACCTTTTTTTGTATTACCCGGCTCATTATACAAGTCCCACAGCAGTATGCGTTTGTCGTGGGCAAAAGTATTCAATATATCTTTGACGTAAACTTCCAGTGAAGCAAACTGCTTTTCGTCTTTCACTTCATCTACACCCGGATCCTGTGCCCAACCTGAATTATGAATGCCAGTTTTCGGCACAGGTTGTTTTCCGGCTTTAGGGTCGGGATTCCAGCAGTCGTCAAAAAAAACGAAAATAGTCTGAATATGATGTTTGTCAGCTATCTTCAGGTATTCACTCACCCTTGATTTAAATCCTTTCGGATCAGCCGCGTAAGCAACACTGTGTAAAAAAACCCGCATGGTATTAAAGCCAATCCCTTCCGCATACCCCAGCTCCCGGTCGATAGTTTGGGGATCAAAAGTTTCTGCCTGCCACATTTCCAGTTGATTGATGGCACTGCTTGGTATAAAATTGGCTCCGGTCATCCATTTATGCTCAGCATACCAGGCATTTGCCTTTTCTACCGACCAGATTTTACCTTTAGGCTCCGGCTTCTTTGAGGTTTGTGCAACGGAAACCGTTACAATAAGGGTTAAAACAAGTACAAGTGCAGAACGGAAAATTTTTACTGTCATCATTTAATAAGGTTATTTTGGTTTTACAATATTGATCTCCCCGTTTTTATCCCATGAACAACAGAGCAAAAAACGTGTAAATCGAAACAAATGTAGAAGAAACCACTTCCTTGTTGAATACTTATTTTATTGTAAAAGTGAAATTTTTTAAAAGAATTCTTCATAAAGTTAAACAAACCTTATCCTGAAGACATTTTCGAGAATTTGCAAGTGTTTGCACAAATGAAGAAAATATCACGGGATTTGGCATAAAAACCAAACAAAAAGCAGACAAAATGAAAATTTCACGAGCCTTACCATATTTCTTCATGCAATACGGACAATTCATTTACTATTCCTTTTTTAATTTCAATCAATTATTTATCTTTGTAACTAAGATATTTAGAATCTAAATTATATTTTTTCCAATGTCCGGTTCTTCAGATCAGCAGCAGATTCAAACCGTCACCGAAATGGGGCGGCAATTTTCGGACGTCACTATCCTGATGCATGAAGCCATTGCAAGGAAGGCCGGACTATCCGGAACGGACCACAAATACCTGGGCATCATGATCCAAAACGGTGCCATGACAGCCGGAGAGTTGTCCAGGCTGACAGGATTGACCACAGGGGCCGTTACGGGCCTCATAGACCGACTGGAAAAGAAACAGCTGGCCCGCAGGGAATTCGACAAAGACGATCGCAGAAAAATCATTATTGTGCCGGACATCCAAAACGCCATGAAGCTGGTCGGCGAACCATTCAGAGAACTCCAAACCAAAATGGTCAGCCTGATTTCCAGCCTGAGTGAGCAGGAGAGGGAAATTATTGAAAAATATATGCAGTCAGCCATGCTGATTATGAAAGACGTAACCAAAAATCTGAATAAAGCCCATGAACACGATAACCGCTAATTACCTGTCAAGAGCCGAAACCTGGCTTTTCATTACCATTCTCATCTATTTCCTGATGAACGGTGCCCAGGTGTTTGAAACTGCCGTGATTGTCCCTAAATGGACTTCATCACCTCCTGACTCATTTCAATTATTTAAAAATCCTTATGGCCTTGACCTGAAAACATTCTGGATTGTTATACACTCTCTTCATGAAGTCACTTTTATCATCGCCATTGCATTTTGCTGGAAGATTGATTTTGCCAGAAACTGGCTGCTGATCCTTTTCGCGATACACTTCGCGGTCAGGGTATGGACGCTGGCCTACTTTGCCCCTAACATCATTGAGTTTCAAAAAATAGCCAACAGTGCATCCTCAGGCGTAGAACTGATGAAAAGAGTTTCGCTGTGGAAAACACTGAATTACATCAGAGTGGGTGTATTTATAGCAGTTTCTATAGGCCTTATTCCTTTGCTGTTTAAGTTATTGAAATTGAAATAATACCAGGATTCAGACGGACCCGTTTGAGGAAATGAGACAGCTAAGCACTATATCATAAAACACCACATCCGGAAACAGGGAACAGCATTCCGGGATGCGAATTATATTTTTACATAGACAACATACAGATTGAGTTTGACAACGCCCTGACCGCCGGATCCAAACTGGTAAGCCCCGTCGAAGACAGAAACTGGGGCTACAAAGCCTGCTATTTGTCCAACCCGGACGGACATATTCCGGCTTTTGAGGAGAGAATTGATAATTGAAAAAATATTCAAAATAGTTGCACTTTAGTGCAACTATTTATACCTTTACTTCGTGAACGGAGAAACCAAACAACGGAAAATAATATTTTATAAGGACTATTTCAAAGAGTTCTTCATAAAACAACGTGAAAACATAAAAGAGAAAATCATCTGGACATTAGAACTGATCGAAGAGCTCCCCAAAATACCTCAAAGTTATTTAAAACACATCGAAGGCACAAACGGCTTATTTGAGATCAGAATACAATTTGGAAGCGATGTATTTCGAATATTTTGTTTTTTTTGACCATGGCAAATTGATTGTATTAGCGAACGGGTTTCAAAAAAAGGATCAAAAAACACCTAAAAAAGAAATCGAAAAAGCATTAAAAATAAAAGATGAATACGAAAAAGAAATAGTAAAACTCAGGAAAGTAAAAAGTCATGAACAAAAAAAATAATACAATAACACTTCAGGAATTCAAAGACCAGCATTATGGCAAACCCGGCACAAAAAAAAGGGATAAACTTGATGCGGGATATGAAAATTTTAAAATCGGGGCCATGATTCATGAAGCAAGGCTCGAAAGAGGACTAACCCAGGAAGAATTAGCCGAAAAAGCAGGAACTACAAAATCTTACATTTCAAAAATTGAGAACAACATAAAGGAGGTCAGAATATCCACCTTAAAGAAAATAGTGGAACTGGGGTTAGAAGGGCATTTACACCTTTCTATTAAACTATAAATGGAAGCAATCAGACAAACCCTCATCTCTCTATTTAATCTCACAGAAGAAGAAGCTGACACCTTCCTTTCGGCCTTTGTCAGGATCGAAATGAAGAAAAAAGAAGTGTTTGTCGAAGAAGGGAAAGTCTGCCATAAAGTGGGCTTAATTGAAAAAGGACTCATGCTGTGTGTCTATCAAAAAGACGGAAACGAGATCATCGACGAATTTGCTTTCGAAAACAGCTTTATCACAAATTACTACAGCTTTCTGACTCACACGCCATCGACCAAAGAAATCAGATGCCTTGAAGACACTATTCTTCACGTAGTTTCAAGAGAACAACTGAATGAACTGGCAGCTGAACATCCTTTTATTGCCCGTATGAGCGGCTTGATGAATGAAAAGTTGTTTATCAGAGCTCATGAAAGAATAAGCTCCTTGCTGCTCGACTCAGCCGAAGAAAGATACATGAAACTCATCAGACAGAGGCCAGATTTAACCCAACGCCTGCCTCAATACCTCATTGCTTCTTATCTGAATTTAAAACCGGAAACCATCAGCAGGATCCGTAAAAAAATCAGTGATCATTAATTTATTGATCCAGGTCAACCACCAGATAATTTCCCTTCCATAGATTTGCTTCATAAATCAAAAAAACAAATGAACCAGATCGATATACTTCTGAAACAAACAAAAGATGCCTACGAATGGGTGAATAAACTCGTCAACTCTGCTCCGATGGAAAAATGGGAGGAAATTCCGGAAATTGTCGAATCCAGTATCAGCTGGCAAACCGGCCACCTCATCGTCAGCTTTTATTATCATACCATCATGGTTATTAAAGGACACCAGATGGACATTCTTCAGCAGATGCCCATGAAGCTATACAGCGACCTTTTCACCAACGGCAAACCCCGGGAGGCTGCCGGAAAAATCACTGCTTCAGACCTACTCAGCCACCTGCAACTGATGCAGCAGAAATCCCTGTCCATCATTGAATCCCTGGATGAAAAAGAACTGGAAAAACCCCTGGAGCCTACGCCTGTTCCCCACCCTATTGCTCGCACGAAAGGAGAAGCTTTAGACTGGAACATCAAACACACCATGTACCATTGCGGGCAGATAGGCATCCTGACCCGGATTCTCGGCAAACGCTTCGATTTTGGTTTAAAAAGGGCTTAACAGAGAAAAAAACATGCAAAAAAGTATGGATTAAAAATATTTCTAAAACATTTGTTCATTTAGTTCATTTTATATTGAACTTATTGTATATTTGTCAGGATCAATGGATTACATGACAGCATTAGAAAAATACATAGAGGATGTGGGGCTCTTTTATGAGCGATTTGGGTTGGCGAAAATGTCAGGAAGGATATTGGGACTTCTGATGGCGACGGATGAAGAAAAGGTCAGTTTTGATGACATAGTTATCCAGTTACAGGCCAGCAAAGGGTCTATCAGCGGAAATATCAACTTTTTACTGAAGCAAAAACTGATCGAAAAGTTCATGGTAACCGGCGACCGCAAATCTTATTATAAGTTTTCCAATGAGAATGTTTTTTCACTCATTGACAGCAAACTGGATGCAACGGAATATGTTAAACAGATTTTTATGCGTGGCAATGAGCTTCATAAAGATAAAGAAAGTGCCAAGCATAAAAACATTTCAGAAGTTATTCAATTTTATGACTTTTTAGAGGAAGAGCTGCCAAAACTGAAAGAGAAATGGAAAAGTCTGAAAAAAACAGGATGAAAACACGGAATATGATCATGTATTGGACCAGCTGGCATTTTCCCTGCGGCCGGACTAAGCATTTTTTTATTGGTAAGAAGCTTAAAAAATAAATCAGATCATTATGTGGGCAACTGATTCGCTCTGGTTTGAAATAGCGGTTGTAAGCGTCATTTTCGCTATCGGAAATATGGTTTTCGGTCATTTTGAGGAACAAACACCAAAATGGCGGAGAGTCGGCAAGTTTATACTGTTTCTGGTCATCACATGCCTGATTTCGACCTATGCAGGGAGGTCTGCAGCAATGATCACCCTGGGATGCCTGATCATTCCTCTTCTTTACATCCATGGTTATTACCTTCCTCAAAAGAAAGGCATAAACGGCTGGACCGGAGAACCCAAGAGCAGATACTATGATTTCAGGGGGTGGGACAAAAACGTATTTAAAGAAAAATAAAGCCCGGATAAGGGCCATTCGGCAGAGTACATCATACCTATTAAAATTAAATATATCATGACACAAGAAAACGATTCTCCGGTATTCTCCTTCGCCATCTGCCTTCCTCCTGAAGCGGACATGGCGGTTTCAGGACACAAAAAAAACCTGTTCAAAGAAATCGGATGGTTTTCCAGCCGCAATTCACAGGGCCACATTACTTTTAATGGCTTCGGAGCACATGAAAGAAAACTACAGGTGATTGAAAGATATGCGAAGAGTTTCTGTGAGCAGATAACGCCATTCAGCGTATCGTTCGACTCCCTATCTGCCTATCCGTCGTCCGGGGCTTTGTGTTTGTCTCCTGAAAAAGAATCAAAAAAGCACCTCGAAAAACTGATGAGGTTATTCAACAAAAACTTTCCGTTAAAAAAAGGCCCCAGCAATGACCCTCACATTACCATTGCCAAGGAACTCGACCAGGAGAAGCTGCAAATCGCCAGCAAACTGGCTAAAGCCGGATTTTCGGGGTTACAGTTCAACTGCAATGCCATCCATCTCAGGAAACTAGACAGGAACGGACAATATTTCATCATCCGGACTTTTCCGTTGAAAGGGACAGATCCATCGGGCTTCAGTTCACCGCAATTAAGTCTGTGGCCTACTGACTAAATGATTACTTAGCCTTAGTGCCCCAATGGGTCATCATCAGTAAAGCTCCCGCCGTGCCATCCATGGTAGGTTCATTTGTGCTGTAGTCTCCCAGGTCATCGTGATAAGTCACAAAATTATTCTGGAATTCGGCAAACTCATCCGGATAATCAAGACGGATGCCGATCAGATTCTTATAGATAGAAGCATACACCGGGCCGTCGACCAGGCCTCCGGGTATTTCCAGTTTCTTTAAGGCATACAAACTGGTGTGTACTTCTCTCGGAAACTCCCCTCCTTCGGGTATTCCGCTGAACATGGTGGTTCCCCATGGATTCCGTCCGAAAAGCCAGTCGCGTTGAGTCAGCATAAAATCATCATATTGTGTATCCCCGCTCATCTTCCTGTACAAAATCATCTGGGCAACAAGGCTTGTCGCGAGATTATTGGAACACCATATAAACGGCACACCGATTTTAAAAGGATTAGCCTGTCCTCTTCTGAGCGTATACTTAATCCCATCGAGGTAATATCCTTCGAGTTTCTTTTTAAACTTTTTATCTACCAGGCCGTGTAAAACATAATGCCCCATGTTGATAAAGGGATAAAGCCTGTAATGATCCGCAGTATCTCTGACGGTCCATGAATCGGCAGTATTGCTTTGCAGAGCATAGGTTTTGGCCTGATCGAGGTATTCAGTCTGACGGGTAATTTTGTAGATTTCAGCAGCCCCCCATTCCATATCATCAGCCCAGGTGTCTTCATTGTAACGATACGGAGCCAGTACGGAGTTTCCCTGCTGATAGCCTTCTTTCGCTCTGCCCAGTGCATACAATGTGAGGGCCGCCTTACGGCATTTCGCAGCGAAAACGGGATCTTTCAGGTCTTTTTCCCAGATTCTTGAGGCAATAGCCATAGCAGCCGCACATCTTCCCGCCAGATTAGCCAGGCCTGTTGCCATGCTTTTATATTTTCTCAGGCCCTGAGGCTGTCCGTTGGCAAAATACGCCGCCCGGTAGCTGTTGGCACCCCATCCATAATCAGAATTATCGTTATCAGGCATTTTAAATCCTTTGTGATCACGGTCGTCGGCTACCTGGTGCAGCAGCTGATCTGGTTCAGGATGCATTTTAAAGATCCAGTCAAGACCCCATTTAGCTTCGTCCAGCACATCCGGGATACCGTTGCTGCCCGGCTGGCCAAGAGCATTGAAATTATCTTTGAACTTATCAGGATATAATTCATAAGTCATCAGCATGTGTGCGGTGGCATAACTACTTGTAATCAAATATTTAAGCTGATCGCCGGCGTCGTGCCATCCCCCGCTGACATCCACAAAAGTGCTGTCTTTCATCGGACCGTAATAACTCATCCCGTCTTTCTGATGACAATAAACGTTCAACGTCGGATTATAACCGCAACGTTGCTGACGCATAAAAGCCAGGAGCGTTTCCTGGTGATCTGAAAATGCGTCGGAAGCGATCCTGAATTCCGGAGATTTTTGCCCTGATTTCTCAGCCTGAAGATAATACTCACCATTCGTCTTTAAGGCTGTAAAATCCAACTCGTAGTAATAGTCAAAAGTCCCCCAATTGCCGTTGGTTACCTTCCGGGGTTTTATCTCAAACCTTGTCTGGCCACCTGTTTTACTGATTACACGGAAATTTTCATCTACAGGGCTTTTCGAGAAAATGACCCCTACTTTTCTTTCTTCCGGGAAATATCCCATCTGGTTAAACCGGAAATGAATGGTCTGGTCTTCTGAAATGACAGGCTCTGCCTGAAAAAACAACAAAATGAAGTGTAAAATAACTGTCGGCATAAAATTCAGCGGAGTAATTGGTCTATTCTGACAAAAGTATAGTTTTTGGCTTTAAGTTCTTTGATCAACGGCTCCAAATATTGATAGAACTTATCGGTCCTTGCCGGGCTAACGCCTATGTGAACCAACAAAATAAATCCGTTCAGGCCGTTTTTATCTTTGATTTCATAATCTGTAATGCTCTTATAGATTTCCCGGCTGCTTCTGTAATTTTTCATATCCGGGGTGGTATAATCTGCATTTGACCGGGTTCCGGATGTAAAATTAATCAACTTCAATCCCTCCTGGCCTGTCCAAAAGCTGATGCTGTCATTATACCACTCAAAGGGCGGCAAAAAATAAAGGGCTTCTTTCTTAGTAATGTCAAACTTCTTCATTTCGTGATAGTTAGCCTTCAGGTCTCTGAGAAACTCAGATCCGGAAACAAGCAGACTGTCTCTTTTGACCCAGTCACAGTAAAGAAGGTGTTTATCAGAGTGAGCTCCGAGGTAATGCTTCTCCGTCTTCAGCATCCTGATCAGTGCCTCAAAAGAAGGATTGCGATAAAATTCTCCCGTAAAAAAGAAAGAAGCCTTTACTTTTTCACTCCTCAGTGTTCTAAGAATCACTTCTCCCCCTTCCGCAAATTCATGCCCCGTAAAAACAAGAGCAATCTCCCTTTTTCCCAGGTCACCCCTCACTGTTCCACCATGGATCAAAGTGTGCTGAGCCCGGGAAATATTCACCCATAACAGTAAAACAACAAGGCAAAAGGCCCGCAAACACGGAGGAAATTTCATCGATTTTTACTTTACTTATCTGATTTCATCAAAAATAATCAAAAAATGAACTTCAGACGCAACCTTATTCCGGATGGTCGCGTAATGGCTCAAAATGCACAGCATTTTGCCCCTCCTGCCTTAAAAGTTCATCTTCCCGTTCTGTAATTTAATTCAAAAAATATTTGCTCACCAGAAAAAAAAGTTCTACGTTTGTCCCGCCATAATTAGACTTAGTCTAAATAATAATCATTTAACGTTTAAAATATCGAAAACAATGTTTAAGTCAAAATCGATTCTGTTTGCCGCCCTTGCAACCTTCACCCTTTTCTCTTGCTCAGAGGAGACAGCAGAACCGGATCTTCGTACCAAAATTGATTACTCGCTTGTTACAGCCACCACCCCTTACAAAAAACTTTTTGTTGATGCCAAAGGTGACACTACTGTAGATTTTAAAGCAGGAAACAGCCGTTACAGAATGTTCCAGGCTCTGAATTATTATTTAGGCGGTGCAGTGAGGGAAAGCAAAATACTGGACGTTGCAGTAATGAAAAACATGTACGCCAACTCAGGCAATCCGTTTGTGGACGTCCCGACTCTGAATATCAAGGGGGCTGACCTTAACACTTCGGGTGTTCAGTTGAAAAACGTTACTTCTTCGTCAAAATCAACTGCTGATGCTGACGTAGACAGGGCAAGACTTGAAGCTGTATTCGGAGAAATGGGTCTGGTAAGCCAGTCGCATTCTGCCAACGCTGCTAAAAACACTCCTGGTAAACTCGGAACTTATCTTGTAGACGGCAAAGGGATTGAAATCGCCCAGATCATCCAGAAATCCCTGATCGGTGCTCTTCAGTTGGACTACATCGGTAATGTACTGCTGGACAAAGGACTTACCGCCGAGAATAAAAAACTGGTTGCAGGAAAAAATTATACCCAACTGGAACAAAACTGGGACGAGGCATATGGTATGCTTACATTGAGCCCGGTTTACCTGGACAAATCTACTGACGCAGTGAGAGGGACAGCTGAGTCATTCCTGGGTTCATACCTTTGGGAATATAACAAACCGGCCTATCCAAAAATGCACCTGGCATTTGTAAAAGGACGTGCGGCCATTGTCAACAACGACCTTACTGAAGTGAAAACACAGGCCACATTTATCCGTACAGAATCTGAAAAAGCTATAGCAGCTGCAGCTCTGGGATATCTTGGAAAATGGAAATCAGGTACTACTGATGCCGCCCGTGCCCACGCTATCGGCGAAGGACTTGGATTTATCTATTCCCTTCGTTTCTGTAAATTAAACGGAGCAGATGCAGCATTTTCTGATGCTATTCTTGTAGGTTTAGTTGGTTCACCTGGTGGTTTCTGGGATCTGACCAACGATAAAATCAACGCAGCCAGTGAAGCAATCGCAACAAAATTTAAATTATAATCTGAGAGCAGATTAGTTTTTTAAACCAGTGGACTGACAGCAAAAAATACTGTCAGTCCATTTATCATTTTCAAATATGAAGTTTTTTGACCTGAAAAAAAGTTTTGGCATTGGTATCCTGACCATGCTTCTGTGGGCCTGCGGTAGCGGTAGTACCGATGAAAAAGACCCTGATCCGGTAGATGAAGGGAAAGACCGCAAAGCCATTCTTACCAACATTACCGACAACATTATTCTCCCTTCTTATGCCGCATTTAAAGTAAAATTTGATGTCATGGCAACCAAATCAGACGCTTTTACAGCAAAACCCGACCTTACTACGCTTACAGAACTGCGGACCGCCTACACAGAGGCTTACCTGGAATGGCAGAAAGTCGAACTGTTTGAATTTGGTCCGGGAGAAAAATATACCATCAGGAATTTCTTCAATATTTATCCGGCTAATGTTGCAGGGATTACGGGTGACTTCGCTGATCCCAATTCTAATCTTGACACGCCGGACTCTTATGCCAGGCAAGGTTTCCCTGCCCTGGATTATCTTTTGTTTGGTGTAGGGGCCACAGATCAGGCCGTAGTGGCTTTTTATACAGCACCTGCGGAAGGGGCCAAAAGAACTGCTTCTGTCAAGAGGCTGGTCGGAAGAATGAGCACACTGTTAGGAAAAGTCATGAACGAGTGGCAGGGTTCGTACAAAGATACCTTTATCAATAAAACAGGACTGGACATCGGTTCCTCTACCTCCCTGATGATCAATGCCTATGTTTTGCATTATGAAAGATATATCCGCTCGGGCAAATTCGGTATTCCTTCTGGAGCCATGCTGAACGGCGTCCCTGCAGCTGATAAAGTAGAAGCTTATTATCAGAAAAACATATCCCTGGACCTTGCTAAAAATGCACATCAGGCGGCCATAGATTTCTTTAACGGAAAAAGCAGCAAATCAGGAGAAGAAGGCCCGTCTTTCAAAACATACCTTAATGCCCTGGGAGCCAAAGACAGCAGCACCGGAAAACTTTTGTCAGAAATCATCAATACACAGTTTGCAGCCAGTAAACTCAAACTGGAGAGTCTTAGCCCTAACCTTTCTGATGAAGTCAAAAACAACAACCAGAAAATGAAGGACGTATATAACGAAATGCAAAAGGCTGTAAGAATGCTTAAGGTGGATATGACTTCTGCCATGAGTATCACCATCACTTACACAGATAACGACGGAGACTGATCCGGGACATGAAAGGATATTTCTCTAAAACAGTATCAGCAGCACCCCTGGCAGTTTTCAGAATGGGCTTTGGCCTGATGATTTTTGCCGGGCTGGCACGCTTCTGGGTCAAAGGCTGGATTACCGACCTGTATATTACGCCGAAGTATTTCTTTCCGTTTTTCGGATTCGAATTTGTAAGGTCATTAGGAGCATATACTTATTTACTATTTGCCATAGCGGCCGTTTCGGCCTTAATGGTAGCTGCCGGCTGGTTTTACAGAACGGCAGCTACCACTCTTTTTATCAGTTTCACTTACATTGAACTGATCGACAAATCCACTTACCTCAATCATTATTACTTCATCAGCCTGATCAGTTTTCTGCTGATATTTTTACCTGCAAATGTTTATTTTTCTGTGGATGCCTACCGGAAGAAAGAACTGCTTGCCGGTCTGATTCCACGATGGACTATTGACGTTCTCAAGGTTTTTGTTTTTATCTTGTACTTTTTTGCAGGACTGGCCAAAATCAACAGTGACTGGTTAGTACATGCCCTGCCCCTCAGAATCTGGCTGCCTGCCAGAAATGACATGCCTGTTATCGGTTCTTTATTTAACCATGAATGGGTCTGGTATGCCTTCAGCTGGCTGGGATGCCTCTATGATCTCAGCATACCTTTTCTATTGTTCATGAAAAAAACCAGGCTCCCGGCTTTTATGGCGGTAGTCATTTTTCACGGACTCACGGCCGTTTTATTCCCTATCGGGATGTTTCCTTATATCATGATCGTGACTGCCCTGATCTTCTTCTCAGGAGCATTTCATCAGAAAATCGTTGATATTGTTTCCGGACTGTTTAAGCTTCCGATGGAATTTACGCATTCGTCAGCAGTTTGTCAGTATTCAAAAAATACACAAATAATCACCCAATATATTTTTCTGACATTTTTTATCGTCCAGTTAGCCTTACCTTTGCGGTTTCTTTTGTATCCGGGTGAATTATTCTGGACTGAAGAAGGCTATCGCTTTTCATGGCGGGTGATGCTGATGGAGAAAGCAGGATATGCCCAGTTTACGGTCAAGGACAAAACCGGCAAAAGTGTGGTAGTCAATAATAGTGAATTCCTGACCACCCTTCAGGAAAAAATGATGTCTACCCAACCTGATATGATATTACAATACGCTCATATACTCAGGGATTATTATTCGGAAAGAAAATTCGAAGATCCTGAAGTCTATGTTGATTCCTATGTGACACTTAACGGACGTTTGGGCAAACCGCTGGTTTTACCTGAAACCAATTTGTCTGTTCAGAAAGAGTCATTTAAACATAAAAACTGGATAACTCCTTTTCATGATGAAATTAAAGGTTTTTAACAGCCTCATTTTCTGCTTCTTTTTAACAAGCTCCCTGGCTCAATACAAGATATCCGGCCAGTTGCTGGTCCGTAAAAATAACAGCCCGGTGGCGGCCTGCACTGTCTATCTCGACAACGACCAGACTACTGCACTGACTGACGAAAACGGCTCATTCAGCTTTTCAGGTTTAAAATCAGGCGTTTATCAGCTATACATCACCCATCCTGAATATAAAATAAGCCAGCAAACTGTTAAAATCCATGACAAGGACATTACCTTGAATATCTTCCTGGACGGATATGACGAAGTCCTCAATGAAGTGATTGTCAGAGACAAACAGTCTGATTTCGGCTTCACCCGTATGCGGGGCGTGGAAAGCATGGGGATCTATGAAGGCAAGAAAACTGAAGTTATTTTGCCCGAAAAACTGACGGTAAATATGGCCACCAATAATGCCCGCCAGGTTTTTGCCAAAGTGGCCGGACTCAATATTTATGAAAATGAGGGAGCGGGATTACAACTCGGCATCGGCGGCCGCGGGCTTGACCCTAACCGTACGGCCAACTTCAATGTCAGGCAAAACGGCTATGACATCAGTGCTGACGCTCTAGGTTATCCTGAAAGCTATTACACCCCGCCTGTAGAGGCCCTGGGAAGAATCCAGATTGTAAGAGGTGCGGCTTCTTTGCAATATGGAACGCAATTCGGAGGTCTGCTGAATTTTGTCATGAAAAAAGCTCCTGAAAACAAAAAGATCGAACTGACTGCCCGCCAGAGTGCCGGTTCTTTCGGGTTCTACAATGGCTTTACCAGCCTCGGAGGCACTGTGGGCAAACTGAGTTATTACACTTTTGTACAATATAAAAAGGGTAACGGATGGCGTCCCAATTCCCATTTTAACAATCTGAACGCTTTCTTCGACGTTGATTATCAGATCTCAGAAAAGACAAAAATCGGAATTGATTACACCCACATGGATTATCTGGCCCAACAACCGGGAGGGCTTTCGGATGCCATGTTCGCAGCAGATCCCCGCCAGAGTAACCGTGAACGCAACTGGTTTAATGTGAACTGGAACATGCTGGCCCTGCATTTCGACCATCATTTTAACGAAAAAAATGACTTCAACCTGAGGGTATTCAGCTTACTGGCCAATCGCTATTCACTGGGATTCAGACCAAACCGCGTAGCCACGATTGATGATAACAGCGAAAGAGACCTGATCAAAGGAGACTTTCTTAACTGGGGAGCCGAAGCCCGTTATCTCAAAAGGTATTACCTGGGCAAAATGCTCTCTGTTTTGCTGGTGGGCAACCGTTATTATCATGGGTACAATCACAGTGTGCAGGGATCAGGAAGCAAAGGCAAAGATGCAGATTTCAATTTTATAGCTGACGAGCGTTTCATTACCCATGATTACGAATTCCCGAACCGCAACAGCTCTCTTTTCCTGGAGAATATTTTCTATGTTCATGATAAATTTTCCATTACTCCGGGTATCCGCTATGAATACATTTTCACTACTGCTGAAGGCTATTACGGCACTATTTCAAGAGATCTGGCCGGAAACATTATCAATATAACCAAAACCAACGAACGCAGGACCAACGAAAGGCAGTTTGTTTTGGGAGGTCTGGGTTTAAGTTACAAACCTGGTACTCAGACAGATATTTACGCCAATTTATCTCAGAATTACCGCTCCATCACCTTCAGTGACATGCGGATATCCAATCCGTCGTCGGTGATAGACCCCAATATGAAAGATGAAAAAGGACAATCTGCAGACATCGGTATCAGAAGTACCCAGACAACCTTATACAATTTTGATATCAGTACTTTTTACCTCAATTATAACAACAGGATCGGGGAAGTACAGTTTTATGATGAAAGCAACAGGGTGTTAAGAAAACGCGGCAACATAGGCCGGGCAGTTATCATGGGGATTGAATCCTATGCTGAAGCAGATTTCCTGAAGATGCTTTATCCTAAAAGCGATGACCTGAGCGGTGTGATCTTTATCAACTTCGCGTATATCCATTCAAAATACAAGGAAAGTGAGATTGCCGGGGTGGTCGGAAAACAAGTGGAATTTGTACCTGCCACCAATTTAAAGACCGGCCTAAGAATCTCATACAAGAGATGGAAAGGCTCTTATCAGCTTTCTCATCTCTCAGAGCAGTTTACCGAGGCCACCAATGCCACCGACGGAGGCTTAACCGGTGTGGTTGGCCGCATTCCCGCCTACACCATCATGGATGTGAGTTTGTCTTATGATTTCAAAAAATATTTCAGACTGGAGGCCAGTGTCAATAACCTGGCTAACCGCATGTATTTTACACGCAGGGCCACCGGCTATCCCGGCCCCGGCATATTGCCCTCCGACGGACGCGGGTTTTATGCCAGCCTTCAGTTCAAAATTTAACAGAAAAATGAATTTCAGGCCAGCATTTAGCCTCAGGAAGGTCGAAATAATGTTAAAATCTTAACATAACACCACGTTAAATAATTATTTTAGTATAAATGCAATTTTTTGGTGGGGGTTTTACGTTATTAATGTATTAATATTAGATATGTAGTTTGGTGCACGCATAAAGACTTAAAATAGTGGTTTATTTTAGGGGTTAGATAAAAGCTCTCGAATTTTTCGGGAGCTTTTTCTTTTATATTCCGTCCTCGGTTCATATAAAATGCGTCAAGGTTAATTGGCTGAACTGCAATCTATAAATATCTGCCCTGCATCTGCTGTATTTCACCCGTCCTTTTTCTGAGTTTTTATTTCATGAACTTGAAGCCGTTTAAAGCTTGATTTGTTCAGAAAAAAAGATATTTTTGTCTGCGAGTGGCCATTTAATAACCCAAAAATGAGAAACCTTTTCTTCCTTATTTTATTTCTTTCACGCACGGGGTTTGCACAGGAGTCGATTGTTCGTTTGTGGCAGAAGGGGAATAAAGCAGCAAAGGTATCTAATGATGAAGCATTAATACTTTACCAGAAAGCTTTCGATCAGGCAAAAAAGGAAAATAACTTGTTATGGCAAGCAAATATTTGTGTGGACTTAAGCGGGGCGTTATTTGGTAAAGGTGACTACCAGAAAGCAACTGATCAATGTCTTAACGGACTGAAGATTCTTAAACAAAATAAAATATCCAACGATTCCACGGAATTTAAACTTCATTCTGCTGCTGCTCCTTGCTTTAGAAGTCTCTACGACTTAAAAGCTTCTTTTGCTCATTATGAAATAGCAAATCAAATTTTCCATGAGCATCCTGAATTAGAGTATCAAATTTTACTTTATGTAACATTTCATTATTCCAACCAAGGTAGTCTATGGCATAGCTTGGGTGATCTTGATAGAGCTACACAGTATTATGAAAAAGCACTTTCGTTGGCAGAGAAATTAGAAATTAAAAGTGATTATGCATTAATTCTTCATAATCTCTGTGGAATTCTTATTAATAAAAAAAATCATATAAAAGCTATTGAACTATATCAAAAAGCATTCAATGTTTACAATATAAAAGGTAAAACAATAAAAGATATCCATTTAGCAAATATGTACTTTAGTGTTGGTGAATCTTATTATGAATTAAAGGAATATTCTAACTCATTAACTTACCTCAATAAATCAAAAGAAATAGCTTTAGTAAACCTGCCTCAAAGGAAAGCAATTCAACTCATAGAACAAATAGAACTTCTAAAGGCAAATATATCCTTGGAGAATAAAAACACTATTAAATCTGAGTTTTTGTTTAAAAAGATACTAGCAAAAAATATGAGTAGTGGGTTTTATTATCTTAACTTAAACCATCAAGCATTAATTGGTCTATCTCATATCGAAGTCTTAAAAGGAGATTACTTTAACGCATTAAAGTATGTTCAAAGAGCATTAATAGAGATTACAAAAGATAGTACCATAGGTGATCTAAACAATCCAACAAATATTTCATCTATGTACACCTCGATAGGTATTCTAAATATTCTAGTAACAAAAGTTGAAATCTTGACCCTACTTTATTCGAAGGAAAAGGAAATAAAATATCTTGAACTTGCATTCAATACTCAAAAATTATCAATCGCCATTGGAAAAAAAATAAGACAAAGCCACGAAACCTTAGATTCTAGAGCTTTATTCTCTCATTCATTTTATAATAAATATGAAAAACTAATAGAATTGAGTTTTCTACTTTATGAAAAAACTAAGCTGAAAAACTATCTAGATTATGGATTTAAAATAATGGAAGAAAGTAAATCTATTATTTTATCTGACAATTTAGCTTTACAGAATTCTTATAGAAATTCTGGATCAGATAGTCTCATTACGAAACTAAAAGCCAATCAAATATATTTAGCGTATTTAAAAGGTTCGAAAGACAAGGATAAAGAAGCTATTAAAACCTATGAATTAAAAGTTAATCAGATTTTAGAAAAACTGAGTATTGTTAACCGTTCTTATGTGGAATCTTTCAAATCAGAGAATTATTCTAATCTTAATTCTTTTCAGAAAAAATTGAATTCAAAATCCTTATACCTTAATTACAGCATTATAGGAAATTATATTTATGCTACTCTTACAAAAAAAAATAAAATTGCCTTAAAGAAAATCCCCATCCACCCAGAAGAATTTAAATTCAACAAAAATCTCTTAAAAACAGCCTTAACAACCAACCCCGGCCCCTACTCGGGCTTCAAAGCCAGAAAGAGTGCTGCTTACTTTTATAACATCCTGATCAAGCCCTTTGAAGCTGATCTTAAAGGCATTGACAACCTGATCATTAATCCCGACAATGAAATGATCGAACTGAGTTTTGACATCCTGGTGCCTCATGAAAAATCAAATGACTACCTGATCAAAAAATACAATATCTCCTATCTGAACTCGGCTCTTAACTATAATGATAAAATCAAAAACAAGTTTTCAAGAGCGGACCAGAACTGGCTTTCTTTTGCTCCGTTTGGTAGCAAAACCAAAAACAGCAGTGACATCAATATACAGAATCTGACGATTCTGCCTTCCACCATCAAAGAAATTAACGGTATAAAAGGGCAATCCATCATCAACGAAAAATCAACGAAACAGACTTTTGTTAAAACCATAAGTGAATTGAAGGATAGGGTCATTCTGATCGCCACTCATGCGTCTGAGAACAACGGAGAACCCTATCTGAACTTCTTTCCGGCCAATGACAATTATAAGTTATATGCCAACGAAATACAGTATCTCGACTTTAAAACGCCCCTGGTGATACTGGGGGCCTGTGAATCTAATGCAGGAAAGAAAATGAAAGGTAGTGGGGTATTATCTATTGCCAAGGCTTTTTCTATCGGCGGGTGTCCGTCTGTAGTAGGGAGCCTATGGGAGGTGCACGATGAAAGTATGGCCGTACTGGTCAGTTTATTTTACAAACATCTGATGCGGGGAGAAAGAAAAGATGTGGCTTTAAGATTGGCCAAGCTTGAATACCTGGAAACGGAAACGGGGCTCAGGAATGACCCTCCGTATTACTGGGCACACCTGCAAATTATCGGGGATGTTTCGCCTCTGATCATCTGGCCGGTTATTCTCAGATATGTGATGTATGGCCTGATGGTGGTTATTCTCAGCGGGAGTATTGTTTATGGTATCCGCTCAAGAAAACGTTTTTTTAATTAATATCTGCCATTTTACCTTCAGCTTATTAACCCATGAAATCTGGTATTTGGGCTCACTGATTTTTTCTATTTCAGTCATCCAGTAGTCGGCCTTTTCAGTTTGATTATTCGAAAGATAGGCAATGCAAAGGTGCCATTCCAGGGCCTCCTTCACCTGAT
Organism: Emticicia sp. CRIBPO; assembly: GCF_009905725.1. Classification (GTDB taxonomy): domain Bacteria; phylum Bacteroidota; class Bacteroidia; order Cytophagales; family Spirosomataceae; genus Leadbetterella. Next base: position 668,762 of record NZ_JAAAKV010000001.1, read on the forward strand.
TCCTCAGGTCAGGCGTCTTGATAGCTTCTTCGAATAACTGAATGGCCTTAGGAAAGTCTTTTGAAGAAAAGTAACCTTGTCCCAAAACAAATTTTTCAAAGGCCACTTCCTGTCTGGATAAAATATTGGGAGAGGGCTTAAATTCACTGTTGGTCGACCTTACCACTCCGGCGTCTGCGTTAATGCCCGGCAAATAATTACCCGAAAAAGTCAGGTAGGCTATAAAAGACCCACCGATTAGCAAAATAAAAACGGCCGCCCTGCTTAAAGTTTGCCACATAAAAACATTTATCTTCCTGACAACCGGCTTTCTGAAATATGCCTCCGCCTCTTTCTGATATTCATAAAGCTTTATGGCTTCGGCCATTACCTTCAACTCTTCAAATTCTTTCATCAATGCAGGATCTTCCGATAATAATTTCATGATCATTTCATTTTCCTCAGTGGAGGTTAAATTCTTAATTTTCCTGAGAAACAATTCTGTGTATTCTTCTGATTGGTTCATCGTCTTAGTCATTTTTGATTCCGAATAATTGTGTATTTCCGAAGAGCACACTGAGTTTTTTCCGTACTGACAATAGCTTTTGCTTGGCGTTATTATAATTTTTAAGATTATATTCCTCCACAATATCTACCAATCTGCGGTCATGAATAAAAATCGCTTTAATCATATTCTTCTCTAAAACATCCAGTGACTCAATAGCTCCGAGAAAAGTTTCTCTTTTTAATTCATAATCTACAACTTCTTCAGGATTTTGTTGTCTTTCCTCTGTGGGAATAAGATTATACCATTCTATGTCCCCTGATTTATTTAAGTTAAAAGGTGAACTTTTGATCCAGACGCTTCTCATAATCAGATAAAAGTATGAATACATATTTACCCCTTCCTGAGGCTCGTACCTGTGAGACTGAACTGCCAGGATGAATTCCAGTATCGCTGATTGAAAAATATCTTCTCCGTCAAGTCCTCCCTTTTGATTTCTGGTCCAGGCTAACACTCTCCGCTTAAATTTATCTTCCAAAATCCCGCAAGCCTGGTTTCTTTCACGGCTGTTTTCAGACCTCAGCAATTCAACTATTTCTTTATCTGAATAATTACGCACTTTATTTCTATAAGGTTTATTGTATTAATCTGCGTATGGACATAAAAGGTTAGTGAGTTTTAAAAAATATCTCGAAAAAAATGAAATCTTTCATTACCTCCTCCACAAAAATAACTTAAAATAAGCTGACATTACACAAAACCCGGGTTACAAATCGCTTTATGATTATCTTTTCAAAAATTTCATTTTGAAATTAAAAAGCAGGTTCAGCTGCAGATTCAGTTTTATGTTCAGAAATTTCATAAAAATATAATCTTCATAAATCTCCCTTCCAATCCGGATGCCTTTCTCTACGTTCTCTTTTTTATCCTGATAGAACCTGAGTATTTTCTTTTGCTGAAGCGGAACGATAGCCTCCTCCTCATTATCAAGGTGCAACAATGCCCCGTTAAGTGACTCATCTTTTATAACCGACACGCCCGCGTTTGAAGCCTCATTCTTGATTTTTTCCAGGTGATAGGATTTAATGAGACTCAAGTCCTCAATTGGAAATACCGATGTTTCCTTTTCACCAAGAAAATCCAGGATTTCACCCAGCAAACCTGAAACATCCTCCTCCCCGAAATCAGCCATCAGATGTTGCTGAAGATTCTCAAACTTAATGACCTCCGCCGTGTTGATGGCAAAAACATGCGGCACTTTATACAAAAATTCCTTTACGATCACCTGCCGGTGGTATTCGGTACTCATGGCTGTGCCTACACATTTCAGAGTTTCCGGCTCAGGATTACCGCCGTTGGCCACCAGGTGTTTAAAACCTTTTCTTTCTTTTCCGTGAAGCAGGAAAGCGAAAGAAGCATCATCCTGCATGATGACCTGCCCCTGGAAACAGACCTCATTATTGAAGCCTTCCCGTTCGACTTTCATTACATTACCTTCCTGCCAGATCCTGTACCTGCATTTCACGTAGCGGCCTTCTTTGACATTTTTATTTAACCCTACCCAATAGCCTTCCAGTTTTTTCAAACCCGGCAGAATCAGATGGTCAGGTTTATCCGGCGTAACCGGAACGATTCCCTCCACTGCTTTGAGGTAATCGTTCCAGTATTTGGTTTTGCCCTGAGTTAAATAAAAGGCAAAACGATCCAGGTACCCTGGCTGAAATTTGGAATGTGTTCTTTTTACGAAATGATTGTTGATGTAATCTTCAGTGATTTCATCCTCCTCATACCTGATGAGCACAATCTTTGAAACCTTATGGGTGGTTTTTTCTTCCAGGTCTTTTATGAAATTTTTCCTCAGCCCCTGGTCCTTCCAGAATTCTTCCGGTTTTTCCCTGAAATACCCGGGAGTACAGGTCCCGATATGCTTTTCAAATTTTGTCAAAAGTTCTCCCCAAACGTATCTGATCATTTCCGGGCTGAGCTCGATTCCTTTGTTTCTCTTCGTCATATTTTCGTTAGGTTTATACGAGATCGTAAAGCGATTTTATCCGATTCAGATGGATTATTTTTTCTCGCATCAAGAGTATAAATGTTTCAATATCAATATTTTAAATCCTCAATTTCAAGTTTCGGTCAAAACCGGACTGTATCGATCTCCATTCATTTTACCCTTTATTTTTTGACTCGAATTTTTGGTCAAGAATCAAAAATTAAAGTAAAAAATGAAAACGATCGAAAAACCTGTCCGACTTGCCAAACTGGGCTTTCTGCTCTTGCTTATTTCAGGCACATCTATCCTCTATTCTTGCGAGAAAAATGACATGTCTCCTCAAAACAAACCGGATACATTCGCAGATGATGATCCACCGAAAGATGATCGACCAAAACCACCTCCCACTACCTAATCAATCGGGATCAGTCCCGGTCCTGATTAAATCGGGACTGATTCCTTTATTCAAAAAACAACTCAAAAGGTTATTGTTAAACCTTAAACTAACCTTTTCCCGGAAAAAGAGAATGTAGTATCAGAACCGTTTAGATAAAGAGGCCAAACAGGACCTCTATTTAACAAAAGCACGCCAGGAACTGATAAAACGCAAGTATTCTGAACGGCCAGTACTGAATCAGCAATCAAACAAAACAACACCCCATGTTGAAGAACTTAGTCTCTTTGGGGCGAAAGCCCATGAAAACGGTATACATTATACTTTCCTATTACCTGAGCTTAGGACTGGTCATCTGTTTTTCTTTATTCCTGATCATCGAAGGATTCATTGACCCTTTCGGCAACCTGATGATATGGGTCGGACTGCTTATCCTTTTTATTGTCCCAGTTTTACTCAGGGTATTCTTTGACTTTGCCCTCATGATGAGCAACAAAAATCACGAGAGATACCAAAGCCCCCTGAAAAAGAGAAAAGGGCCAAATGAGCAAAAAGAATAAGCCCATAAAAAAAATTAAAAAAAATATTCCCCGCACTAACCTTTTAGTTCAGAAACTGCATTAAGTAAGTAAACCGTATCTTCTTACTTAAAATCACTCTCATTATGACTCTGGAACTAATACTAAAAGAAAACCTCTCAGAAGTTATTTTCATAACTAACAATCATCGCAGTAAAAAGCTGCGGAAAGAGAACATTCAGTATATTGATTCTGTAGATAACTCTGCGGTCATTCATACTATTAAAGGCACTTTTCAGGAGCTGACACGTTTCAGTGAGTTTATGAAACAACTGGAAAACGACCAAGAGTTCGTAAGGGTATCGGAAAATGTTGCTGTTAATCTCAATTATGTTGATTCTATTGTTAAATATACTTTATTCATCGGAAACAAAGGTTTTCAGGTAGCTGAAAAGTACAGAGCGTCTATTTTCGAAGAAGAGTGATATGATTTAAAATATTTTTATCATGAAGTTAAGTCTGCCGGCTTAACTTTTTTTATTATTAACCTCACAGCTTGTCTGTTTATTACGCCCGCTGTTTTAATTTTAAGGAAATTTAATAAAACAGACAATGAAACCATTTCTCCTTTTCACTCTTCTATTTTCCTTTTTTAATCTTACAGCTCAGAAAAAACACCTCGCAGAAAAAGAAAAGGCCGAACACAGTGCCGTTGAATTTTTCGAAGGTCTTTCTGATTCTGATTTTCAGAAAATCAAAAAATACTCTACTTCAGATATTAAAATTATTGAAAACGGGCAGGTCTGGAACCTGGATACCCTTGCCAGGTTTACGTCTGTTAAAAGACCGGACGATTATAAAAGGGTTAATACCCTGCAATTTATCGAGACGGTAGTCAAAGGAAAAATTGCCTGGACGAGTTATTACAACCAGGCAGAAATCTTTTCAAAGGGTAAAACATCCGTCAGAAAATGGATGGAAAGTATTGTATTTGTCAAAGAAGACGGTCTCTGGAAAATCAGGCTGATGCATTCCACTCCGCATAAATAATCGTGCCCGGAATAAGAAACGGCTTCATATTATTAAATAAAATTTTTGAACCCGATCCGGAGTATTAAGGTTAAAGAATAGCGTATATTTGTATATCAATCTTCAATTAAAAACAATTCTTATGAAACGATTTGCAACAGCCAACTGGCAGGGAACAGGCAAAGAAGGAAAGGGAACACTTACTTCACAAAGTACAGTTTTAAACCAAACTCAGTATTCTTTCGGAAGCCGCTTTGCCGAAGGTATCGGTACGAATCCTGAAGAATTAATTGCAGCAGCCCATGCAGGATGCTTCAGTATGAAACTCAGTTTTGAATTCAATGGTGCCGGATTCACCGCAGAAAATATTGATACCAAATGTGTCATCACCCTGGATCTTGAAAAAGGAGCCATATCATCTGCTCACCTGACCGTAAGTGCCAAAGTGCCGGGCATCAGCCAGGAGAAATTTGATGAACTGGTTCTGGTAGCTAAAAATGACTGCCCGATTTCAAAGGTTTTGAATACTGAAATTACTTACGAAGCCACCCTGGTTGCGTAAGTAATTCATGAAAACATCAGAATAAGGTTTCCGCGATAAACGGAAACCTTATTTTTTTATTACCATTTTTCAAATGCTTTCATTTTTGAATTAAATGCGGTAAATTCAAATCATAAATAAAAATCCCATGGAAAGTAAGCAAAAAAACTACGATACTGTCAGCGAAGCCGTTAACGATCTGGCCAAAAGAGGTTACAGTACAGATTTGAGTGTCCATGAAGACGGAGAATGTCTTATATGCCATCAAGCTTCCCTCAGTCTTTCGCCTGATGAATTTAAAATTGACGAAATCCACAGGTTTGAGGGCCTTACCGATCCTGCTGACGAAATGATTGTTTTTGCCATTTCTTCAGAAAGCCATCAAGTAAAAGGCACCATAGTCAATGCGTTCGGGGCTTATTCAGACAGCGACACTTCTAAAATTGTCCAGCACCTGTTTAAGCATATCTGATTTCTCAATCTCCTTCTTCCAGGGTAAAAATAGCTTCTACCGGTTTGTTAAACACCCTTCCGATCTTAAGGGCCAATACTGTGGAAGGCACATATTTATTGGCTTCCATCGCATTGATCGTCTGGCGGCTTACAGACACTTTCTGGGCGAGTTCCTCCTGGGTCAGGCCGTGAATGGCCCTTTCTACTTTTATGCTATTTTTCATCGGATTCTGCTGATTTAGAAGCTTTATATAACAAATAATTAAAACGCCCGATAAAAATGATCAATACCGTAAACATGTTGTAGATCATGACATTGAAAAAGGCGGTTCCGTACACAAACATAAAAGAAAAAAGTAACAGGATATAATTAACAAAAACGGCCCAAAGCAAAGAAGACAGCCTGATATTGGCAATAAACTCATCTTCTTTTTTCTCTCTCGAGAATCCCACCAGAAGTCCGCCGATGATAAACAAGGAACCGATAATGGTGTTCGTCATATCGGTCTTAAAAACGGTGAAAAAGAAATCTTCCTCAAATAAGGCTCCGTTAAAAATAGCAAATGTATTGAATTTGATACCGTCATATTCATATCCGAGGACCGATAAGACGATCCCGGCAATGAGTGACGGAACGAGCAGACACCATCCCACTATTTTGTATTGGTTAGGCAATAATAATTTGTTTGACATAGCTTTAATTGTTTTTTTGATCAAATGTAAAGTTTATTTTACATAAAGACAAATAATTTTTACTATTTGTAATAAATATATTACTTTATGTAAAATATTTCTAACTAAATTATATCCACAAATAAAAAAGCCACCGGTTTTATCTACCGGTGGCTTCGTCAGAAAGGCACTTTTTTTATTTCAGCCGGGTATCAGCAAAAAAACGCATGGCTTTGCTCATAAACAAGGCAAATTCCGGATTGGTCTGACCATTCACTTCTGTATACCTCGGATCATCGACATAAAGCTGTCCCAGGCCTGCATAGGCTTCTGCCTGAGCATCAGAAGAGCCGGCTGTTCCCCAGAATTTCCTGATATTCTGATAATGACGCTCTATCTGGAACTGTACCTCAGCACCTTCCGGATTGTGATGTATCAGCGAGGCCAATGCCTCCCTGATTGCTTCACTTTCTTTAACCAGTGCTTTTAAGCCTTCTTTACCCATCTTTTTTAACGTTTTTTCAGAATGCTCCACTTTTTCACTGCCCCACTTTTCAATGGCTTCGTTTCTGTAGGCTTCCGCTTTTTCTTTCGGCAGACCTTCATATAATTCCTCATGATTCATGATTTTGTTTTCTTTAAGTTTAATAATCGTTTTATCCAAAGTTTCCAACAAAGTATCGATCCTTTGTTTTCTGGCATAAAGAGCCCGCTTATGACCTTCCAGGGCCTGTATCAGGTCAAAATCAGGATCATCGAGGATATTGCAAATCTCCTGCAACGAAAAATCAAGCTCTTTGTAGAAAAGGATTTGCTGTAGCCTGAGCAATTCCTTTTCGCCATACATCCTGTACCCGGCTTCGGTACGGAACACCGGCTTCAGCAAGCCTGTCTGATCATAAATATGTAAGGTCCTGATACTCACCCCTGCCAGTGCGGACAGTTTTTTAACTGAATAGTTCTTCATGCTTTTATCATTGGATAGCACAAATCTAAACCATGACCTAAGGTCAGAGTCAAGTGTTTTTTTATTTTTTTTTCACAAAATCATCCGTTTCTTCTTTTAAGACGCCATTTCATTACGCTTTCCCGCAAAAAATACTACATTTGAATAAGCATTCTTCCGAAAACGCATGAAGTTTCAGACTTATCTGCCTTGTGAAATATTAGAACCTTATATCAGGTTTCTGGCGATCTCCGAATCATCAGATCATCAGACTTATAAGGTTTTACCTGACACTTCGCTGGTCATGGGAATTCAATACAAAGGCCGCTTGTCTTTTGTCGCGGATGACCGGGAAACATTGCTGAGTACTGCCGGTATTACAGGACTCACAGATAGTTACAGGATATTCAAAAACACAGCCGGCACCGGAACCGTCCTTGTGTATTTCAGGGAGACCGGGGCGTCGGCTTTCTTTGAAGAGCCCTTGCATGAGTTATTTTCAGAAAGCCTTTCGCTTGATCATTTTATCAATAAATCAATACTGGATGTGTTGGAAGACCGGCTTTCATCTGTTAATTCCGACAAGGAAAGAATTGATCTCGTAGAGCATTTCCTCATTTCACGTCTGAAAATCCTTCCTAAAGATCAGCTCGTTTTATCAGCTCTCGAGTTGATTTATCAATCCAAAGGTACGATCAGAATTCATGAATTGGCCGAAAAACTGAATACCAGTCAAAGTCCCTTAGAAAAGAGGTTCAGGAAAGTGGTGGGAGCTTCTCCTAAAAAATTTGCTTCATTGGTAAGGTTAAATACGATAGTCAAAAATCCTCAGAACATCGGAACCCTGACGGAAAAAGGATACGAAGCCGGGTATTTTGATCAATCACACTTTATCAGGGACTTCAAATCTTTTACCGGGGAAACGCCGGAGAACTTCTTCAGGCTAAAAGAATAATCGCTATTTTATTTAAAATCAAAATACTAAATTTGAATACCTTTCTGTAAATCAGTCAATTAAATCAATTTACAGCCATGATTCATTACTTTATCATTCCGCTCATTTGGGTATGGAGTGCCTGCTCTGTCAGGCATTCTGAAAAAAAAGAGATTACCCTCTCAGCCCCAAAGCAGCAAAATTATGCCTGGAGGAAAATCTTTGAAGAGGGTCCATGGAAAAAAAATTACAATTTCCAGATGTTCAGCCGGCAGGATACCCTCTGGGTTTTTCATCAGGATGGCAACTGGTTTTCGACGGATACCAGAAACTGGAAAAAATCGACCCTGCCTAATGCCATAAATAACCTGGCTTTCCTGGATTATGTATCATTCAACCATTCCATTTACGGACTGGGTCATTTCAACGGCAATATCGAAAAATTCACCTTTAAACCTGAAATCTATCGATCGGCGGATATGCAAAAGTGGAAAACGATCGCCACAAAAAGCAACCTGCCCGACCGTTTCTTTTATCATCCGTTTGAGTTCAGAGGCAAACTGTGGCTTATAGGAGGAGAAGACGCTAAAACAGCTTACGCTGATATCTGGAACTCTGAAGACGGGATCAGGTGGGTCAGACAAAAAGACAATCTTCCTTTTGGCAAAAGGTCAGGGAGTCAGTTTGTGATCCTGAATGATAAGGTTTTTATGCTCAACAATGACGTATGGAGCTCGACAGACGGTTTAAACTGGGTCAAAGTAAGCCCTGAGATCGTCAAGGGGCAAACCCTCTTCGGATATACAGCCCTGGCGTTTGACAACAAAATCTGGCTGCTGGGGTGTACCCGCAACGGGCAGTTTACCAGCCAGGTGCTGATGAGTGAAGACGGCAAAACCTGGACAGGCATGGACGCTCCGTGGAGCCACCGCGGGGGTATTGCGGCTTGTGTGCATCATGGCAAGATCTACATGACCGGTGGTAAATTCGGAGGCAACGACATTAACCATCCTGAGTTTGTTTACAGCAACGATCTCTGGGTTCTTGAAAAACAGTAATAAGAATTTTACAGATTTGTATTTACCCCGACCCAAAATGACGAAACAAGAAATTAACTCCCGTCTGATCGAAAACCACGAAAGATTCGCCACCCTGATCAGCGGTTTCAGTGATGAGGATTTTATGTTTGCCCCTGAAAGCAAATGGACAAGCGGACAGCAACTGGAGCATATTTACCGTTCGGTATTGCCGCTGAAACTGGCCTTAAGTTTACCTAAATGGCTTCTCAAAGCATATTTCGGCGAAGCTAACCGCCCTTCGAGGGATTACGACAGCCTTGTAGCCAGGTATAAAATGAAACTCGAAACGGGGTATAAGGCCGGCAGCAGGTTTTTACCTCAACCCGTTGAACTCTCTGCGAAAGAAAAATTAACCGGCAAACTGAAGAAAACTGTGAACAGCCTGGTGAAGCAGCTCGGTAGTTATTCTGAAGAGCAGCTTGATCTCATAATCGCCACACACCCGCTTTTAGGAAAACTTACCCTCAGAGAAATGATGTATTTTACCATTTATCATGTAGAACATCACCAGATTCTTACTTTAAAGAACTTAGAGGGCCGTAAAAATCGTTAGTAAAAAAAAAGAATATTACATGTCAATTACGTCAGAGGCAGAACTTGCCGGAATGAAAAAGGTCAGTGAGGCCGTTGGAACCACCTTAAAGAAAATGAGAGAACACGCCAGACCAGGCATGAGCACACTTGAACTGGATGAGTTCGGGGCCGGAATACTGGAAGAATACGGAGCAAAATCAGCCCCAAAACTGACTTATGGCTTCCCGGGCTGGACTTGCATCAGTGTCAACAACGAAGTGGCACATGGCATTCCCTCCGCTTCAAAAATCCTTAAGGCCGGTGACCTCATCAACATTGACGTGTCTGCCGAACTTAATGGTTTCTGGGGTGACAACGGTGGTTCATTTGTATTGGGAGACGACAGCAATCATCACCAGCCATTGGTTGATGCTTCAAAGGAAATTCTCAAAAAAGCCATCAGCAGGATCAAGGGTGGGGTAAAAATCTCTGAGATCGGCAAACTGATCGAAACGGAAGCCAGAAAATCAGGTTATAAAGTCATCAAAAACCTGGCAGGGCATGGTATCGGGAGAAGTCTGCATGAAGAACCCTCCGATATTCTGAATTGCTATGACAAATACAACCATCAGAGATTTAAAAAGAACTCAGTTGTGGCCATTGAAACTTTTATTTCCACCAGGTCAAGCTACGCGGTGGAACAGAATGACGGATGGACCCTTCTCGGGAACCACGGAGGGCATGTGGCACAACACGAACACACCATCGTAGTAACAGACGGACAACCTATCATCCTCACAGCGTCAAACGGAATATGGAATGACTAAAAGAGTAAAGTTTGATTTTGAAATATTTTTCACCAACGGAGGTAGTCTGAAAGGCGAAGATTTCCGTCTGGATATTGAAGGTGATGACATCGGCGAAAAAGCACTGGCTGATTACCTGGTGACGGATATGCGACTTCTGATGGTAGGCGAAACCAGGATCCTGAATAAGGAAATCCTGACAGAACCTCATAAAAGAAAACCTTACCAGCCTGAAAAAGGCAGTAATCTCCTGGTTGACCTGAGCCATACCATTGAAAACGGCCTGGTTACCTATAAAGGATTGCCCGCCCCGGTGATTTGCGATTACCTGAGCCGCGAAAATTCCAGGCAGTTCTATGAAGAAGGAACAGAGTTCCAGATAGGAAAAATTGAGATGGTGACCAATACAGGGACTTATATTGATTGTCCTTTTCATAGATTTGAAGACGGTAAAGACCTTTCAGAAGTCAGCCTGGAAAGGTTTGCGGATCTGGATGCCGTGGTGATCAGGATCCCCTTTTCAGAAACCCTGAGTATCACAGCAGACCACCTGAAAAATGTAGAAATCAGGAACAAAGCGGTCTTGATCCACACCGGTTGGGATGTTCACTGGAATACCCCGCTTTATTACGAAAATCACCCGTCACTGACCGAAGAGGCGGCAGAATACCTGAGAGACTGTCACGTACAGCTCGTGGGTATAGATTCCCACAACATAGACAATACCACAGGCAAAAGCAGGCCGGTGCATACGACATTACTCGGAGCAGAAATTTTAATTGTAGAACACCTATGCCATCTCGAACTATTGCCTTCTGAAGGCTTTACTTTCAGTGCTGTACCTCCGAAATTTAAAGGGGCAGGCACATTCCCGGTTAGGGCTTTTGCCAAAGTGAAAAGATAAAAATGAATTAATTGTCAATTAAAATACCTTTTGTCATGAAAATTCCTTCTCAATATCTTCCTGTGATGCCTTATCTGATCATCAGAGAGGCCAGGGCATTTGCAGAATTCTGCGGCTCCGTCTTTAATGCCACTACCCAGGAATGGGTGGAGGACCAGGACGGAAGAATAATGCACGGAGAAATCCGGATCAGCGACGGCGTGGTCATGTTCGGTGAAGCCAGCGAAAACTGGGCAGAAAAACCGGCTGCCATGTTTGTCTATATTGAAAAAGTGGACGAAACCTACGAAAAAGCATTAATTAACGGAGCAAAAAGCCTGGACAAGCCCAATCAGAAAGAGTACGGGTATACTGCCGGCTTTGAGGATGCTTTCGGGAACCAGTGGTTTATTGTTGAAGGAAAAAAGTAATTTTATGCCGGTTAAAAAATTATTCTGGGATAACCCTTACCTCACTGAACTGAGTACCATCATTACTGGTGTTTCAGGTGACACGGTCACGCTCGAATCTACCATCGCCTACGCTTTTTCCGGGGGACAGCAATCGGATGAGGGCACTCTCAACGGACTGAAGATTATTAAAGCAGAAAAGCATGATAAAGAGATTTTTTACACCCTGGAACCAGACCATGGCCTCGAAACCGGCCAGGGAGTTTTGATTCAGATTGACTGGGATAAAAGGTATAGAATCATGAAACTGCATTTTGCTGCAGAAATCATCCTCGAACTGGTATATCAGAACTTCGGAAGACCGGAAAAAACAGGAGCCAATATAACCTTTGATAAAGCAAGGATAGATTTTGTCCGGGATAAAAATATCTCGGAAATGTTTCCGCTTCTCAATGAAAAAGCCCGCGAACTTATTGCTTTGGACCTTCCTGTAGAAAGTGCTTTCAGCGATGAGGCGGCCCAGAGAAGATACTGGAGAATTGAAGGATTCGGACAGGTGGCTTGCGGAGGTACACACATCAGGCGAACCGGAGAAATCGGTCCCCTGAAACTCAAGAGGGTCAACCTGGGTCAAAACAGGGAAAGAATTGAGATTTATTTAACAGAATAAGGCGGCCGCCCAAAAGTACCGGGCAGCCGCCTTTGCACTATTTTTGAATTGCCAGCCTCTTTACTACAGCAGACTGGTTTGCATAGATGATTTTAACGGTGTAAATGCCGTAGGGCAAATTCCCGACACTGATTTCAGGATTCGGTTTACTTCCGGAACGGTAAACTTCACGCCCGTTCAGATTGACAATGGATACGGCTTTGACCTTATTCCAGTCGGGCGTCTTGATCGTAAACCTATCTGTAGCAGGGTTGGGGAAAACCTCAAAATTCACTTCAGGGATATCCTCAAAAAACACACTTCTTGACTTGCTGATCGTGAAGCTGCCGTCTTTGTCTACTGATTTTAATCGGTAATAATTGTGACCGTTGGCTACCTCCGCATCTGAAAAACTGTAGTGCTTCACGGTCTTACTCTCACCGGAAGAGCTGACAATACCCTTCGTTACCCAGTTTTTAGCGTCCAGACTATGCTGAACCTGGAAATGATCACTGTTGCTTTCCTCTGAGGTAGACCACTTTAAATGGGCTACCTGGCCTTCTGCTTTGGCTGTAAAATCTATCAGGGACACGGGTAATGTACCATCAACATCCCCGTAAGAAGACGGGCTGTCGGTACCGGTATTTGTACTCAGATATCCTCCCGCACTTCCGTTCACCTGGTATCCGATCGATTGTCCGTTGAAACCAGAAACTACCCCTGTGATCGTAAAACGGGTGTACGAGCCTTCAGGAATGGCCTGATTCTGAATAATGGTGATCTGATAGGTCAGTGGGTTTGTGGTACTGACCTGATTTATAGAATAGGTAAAATAATTGGCAGGGAGGCCTGTAACAACTATCTGAGGATCATAAATCCGCGTTGTGACGATCTCTACTTCAAAGGGAGTACCACCAGGAGCCGGCCAGTTTAGGCTTCCAACTGAAGTACCCGCCTCAACACTAAAACTTACCGTTTCTCCATTGAAAAAAGGAGTATTTGTAGGTACTACAGTGCCGGTTAGACCCGAGGCAGTAACATTCGGATCCTGACCGAATGTAAAAAAAGCCGTATGCATAAAAATTATTACCAGAATCTTTTTCATTGATTTATTCGTTTAAGTTTAATGTCTGTTTGAATTATGGGTTATAAGAAACAGTTTCCTGGTCTGCATTATTAGAAATCCGCTGCTCACCGCCGGAGCCCGATGCAATAGAGACTGTAAATACATATTGTCCGTGAGTGCCCCCCATATAAAATGTAGCTGGTACATTGAAAGTCGAATTCTGATTAACCAGGATCATGTTTGAAGTAAATAGATGATTTGCTCCTGATAGACCTGTGTAAGTCCATCCATTCACCACATCTCCCGGGCTTAAGCCTACAATCCAATCCGCTCCTGATTTTAACCTGACAGTTATCAGTGAGCCGTCTGTAGGGGCATCATTTATCTCTATTACCCTTATTCTTAAATTAATAGGAATCGAAGACGAACCTGCCAGAGAAGAAGGAATCACCGTAAGGCTGGGAACCAGGTCAGGAATGGCTCCCAAACCTCCAAACCCATTAGGCTCGATATCCACAGCATCCGCAATCCCGTCATCATCATTGGAATCAACAAGGCCATCCACAACCCCGTCAGCATTGGAATCCAAACCACCTTTTCCGTTTTCAACGATGTCTTTCATGCCATCTCCATCACTGTCAAGATCATTGTAATCAGGCGTGCTGTCATTATCGGTATCTTTGGGCGATGGCTGTCCCGGAGAGCCGAATACCCCGTCATTGGTATCCACACTGTCCATGATGCCGTCCTGGTCACTGTCAGAGCCATCTACTTCCCCGTTGTTATCCGTGTCCGCGTATCCGGTTAAACCGCTCTCCCTTAAATCTGAAATGCTGTCATTGTCGCTGTCAAGGTCCCTGTAATCGGGCTTATTGTCTCCATCGGTATCTTTAGAAGCGGGCAGGTCAGGGGAACCGAAAACACCATCATTCGTATCGGCACTGTCACGGATACCGTCACCATCTGCATCGGGTCCGTCCACCACACCGTCAGCGTCTGCATCTGTTACTCCCGGCAATCCGTTTTCTTTCAGATCCGTAATTCCGTCATTGTCCGTATCCAGGTCTCTGAAATCAGCGATGCCATCGCCATCAGTATCTCTTGAAGAAACAAGACTTGGTGAGCCAAATACACTATCCTGCGTATCGGCACTGTCTCTGATACCGTCACGATCGGCATCAGTACCATCCACTACCCCATCATTGTCTGCATCCTGAACACCGGCTACACCGTTTTCTCTCAGGTCTGTGATGCTGTCATTATCGCTGTCCAGATCCAGATAGTCAGGAATCAGATCACCGTCAGTATCTTTGGGAGTGGTCGTTGAAAGTGGGTTCGGAGTGTCCAATACACCATTGTGGTCGGCGTCGTGGCTACTTACATTAACCCCGGATTCATACAGATCCGTGATCCCGTCATTATCGCTGTCGAGATCCAGGTAATTGAAAATGCCGTCACCGTCGGTGTCTGTGTTAATACCTTCTGTATTGTCAGGGATACCGTCATTGTCAGAATCAGGGTCACAGGCATTTTTCAGGCCGTCTCCGTCGGTATCGATATAAGCTGATTTTCCGTTGGACTCGTTACAGGTATCGTTACAATCCGGGACACCGTCACCATCCGCATCCAGGTTGTCATTTCCGGAGGCACATACATCCAGGCAGTCCGGCACGCCATCTCCATCTGTATCCAACTGAACGTAAGCGTAATAAATATCATAAGTCAATGGCAATCCGGCAGAAACAAGGCCCAGGTTGACATCAATCTCAATCTCATCAAAAGCCACCGAAGATTTTCCGCCCACAAAAGTTATCCCACCCGAGCCGCTTAGCAGATTCCCGCTGGCCAGAGACGCTCCTGTAAATTGTTGTACTGGATTCTGGGCATCATCCTTATATAACCTGATCGTAATTCCGCTCAATAAACCTGCACTGATCAGGCTGCTTCCGCTTTTTATCGCAAAACCCGCTACTGTGCCGGCAGGATAGTCAACTCCGCCTGTTCTTTTGACGGTGACTCTGCCACCACCGCTAAGCAATCCCGTTAATACGCTGAAATGAGCAAAATCAGTAAGGCTGGCGTTCGTTACGTTGCCGGTGTTCGTCAAAGTACCCAATGTAACTCCATATATGCCTGTGGTATTGTAGACCGTAAAAAGACCCGGATCCCGGTCTCTGGACACCAGCTCTCCGGTATAAGGCTGGGCGGCGGCAGTAGTCAGTGCTGTGGTACAATCAGAACAACCTGTAGCCGGTTCTTCAAACGCATAATAAATCCTTAAAGCCGACAACGACGCGTCTAAAACAGAAGGAAATACAATCCTGACTTCGTTAAACGGCAATGTGGTCGTGATGCCCAGTTTCTGTTTTCCATTGGCCGAAGATCCCAGTAAACTGAAACTTAACAAACCTGTTCCGCTACTATTGTTGAGTGTCTCTTCGTCCTGTTTTATGCCATGCAGATAGGTTTCTATCTTAGCTCCGTCAAGAAGACTCAGTGAAATTAGACCGGAAGAATTAGACCCGATAACAAAACCGGCTTTGTGACCGGCAGGATAAATGACACTCTCGTCTTTAACCGCCACATACGGAGAACCCAGTAAGCTGCTGCCGATCAGTCCGGGGGAATATAAAGCATAGTTTGATTTATCACCGTCAATTACCCTCTCAGCATTTGCCAGGCCGTTCAGCGATTGTATCAGACCTCCTCCGATAGCTACCGAAGTGCCTGAACCAGCAATAACATCGTCACAGACCGTGTTGTTTTCAGCTATCCCGCAATTGGGATCAAATGCCATGGCATAATAGATCCTGAGATTTTCCAGTACTGAAACCACTCCGGCTGAAACCAGGCGGATCTCATCAAAAGGCTTGCTGTTGCTGGTCTTGAAATTGATAAATATCCGGCCGCTACTGGCACCTCCCAGCAACTGCACACTAAGCAGAGAACCTGAACCATTATAAGACTCCTGGAGTGTTCCGTCCAGGAAAGTCTGTACCACCATTCCGTTTAAAACATCCGCAGAAAGAAGACCCGCCGGAATTTCGACCACATACCCCGCAGCATACCCGCCGGGATACTGAAAACCCGGCCTTATATCCCTGACAGAAACCCCGCTTCCGTTAAGGACCCCTGCCAGACTTCCGAAAACAGCATAATTTGTGGTGTTCCCGTCTATAAGGTTGGAGCCGTTATTAACAAAAGAACCGGACAACACACCACCGCTTACAGGAGAAAATGCCTTGCCTTCTCCCGTTACCGGAGAATAACAAGGTGAGCCGTTTTGCCCCTGGACATAAAAAAACGAGACATTCAAAAAGAAACAAAAAATGCCTCTCAAGAGAAAAAAACAGTCCGATTTTTTCATAATTCTTAAATTTTAAGTTAAAAAATTTCCCAAGGAACAAAATGCATAAGCTGTGACTTTACCCGGCACCTGGTCACTTCATCCATATATGTAAGAATAAACGTTTATGCACTTTCCCTTTGTGACGGACGGTCTCAGCTAAAGTCACTGCGACGGAAAAAATAGTTCGCAAAAAATTATTAAGGGGTACCAAAGCCAGATTCAGGCAGCCGGAAACCGGTCATCAGAAAACAAAAAAGGTTGCCCGGAAAACTTCCGGACAACCTTTACCATGCAGGTTTTATATTTCTTAATTCTGTATCGCCAGCCGTTTAATTACTTCCGTCTGGTTCACATAGACTATTTTAACCGTGTATATTCCGTATGGCAGGTTCCCCACGCTTATTTCAGCATTGGGTTTACCTGCCGAGCGGTAAACTTCTCTTCCACCGGAATTTGAAATAGACACTGCCCTGACCTTACTCCAGTCAGGAGCTTTGATCATAAACTTATCTACCGCCGGATTAGGGAAAAGCTCAAAGCTCACTTCAGGAATATCTTCAAAAAACACACTTCTGGCCTTACTGATGTTAAAACTGCCGTCTTTGTCTACCGCTTTTAAACGGTAATAATTGTTCCCATTCGCCACCTCTGCATCAGAAAAACCGTAGTTCATGACTACTTTACTGTCTCCCGCAGCATTGACAACACCCTTGGTAACCCAGTTTTTAGCATCAAGACTGTGCTGAACCTGGAAGTGGTCGCTGTTACTTTCTTCTGAAGTAGACCATTTCAGCTGGGCTACTTTTGCCTCCGCCTTTACATTGAAATCAAGCAACGATACCGGTAATGCTCCGGTGATGGCTCCGTAAAACCTCGGCGAATCTGTACCCGGCCCCGTATTGTCATATCCCCCGGGATTTCCGTTGGCCTGGTATCCGATAGTCGCTCCATCCGGACCTGTTGCCAGGCCGCTGATAAGGAACTCAGTATACGACCCTTCCGGAATCGTCATCATTTGGGTCAGAACTATGGTATAGGAATTTCCCCCTAAATCAGTGATAACCGGTGCCGCAAAATAGTTGGTAAACCCCGGAGAAACTGAAACCGACAGGTTGACAATCCTGGTTGTGTTTATGGTGATCACAAATGGCTGTCCACCAGGGGCGGGCCAGTCTAAGTCTTCAATAGACGAGCCTGCTGAAATATTAAAACTCACTGCTTCTCCATTCAGATAAGGAGATCCTGTAGGGGCTACCGAACCAAAAACCATTGAGCCTGTCACATCAGGGTCATGCTGGGCAAACAGTTGCGGACTTCCGGTTATTATGAATAATAGTACAAAGATTTTTTTCATATTTTAAACATTTAAAAAAGTTGAATACCGGTTAAGGATTAAAAGACACCTGCTCCTGGTCGGAGTTATTGGAATTTCTAACCTCTCCCCCTGAGCCCGATGCTATCGCTACTGAAAAAAGATAGACACCCGTCCCTCCTGCTAAATTAAAAGTAGCCGGTAAATCAAATTGAGAAGAATTATTCTGAAGAATCATATTGGAGGTAAAAACATGATTAGCCCCGACTACCCCGGCATATGTCCAGCCATTAACCACCGTTCCGGATGAAATTCCAAGCACATAATCAGATCCTGTTTTCAGGCGTACTGTAATGGTAGTACCATCTGTAGGAACATTACTCACTTCTATCACTTTAATGGTCAGGGTAATCGATATCGGAGCCGCTCCGACAAAAGACGAAGGGATAACCGTCAGCGTTGGCTTCAGGTCCTGTATCAGACCGGCTTTCGTAAAATACGTTTTCGTATCAGTACTCAGACCTGGAATAGTGGTACCCAGATTTCTCATTGAACTTCCCGCAACAGGCGAAGTCCCCGTGGTAAGTGTACCGACAGCCCCTAAAGCCCCAGCGTTTGATTCCCATGATGCTCCCAGAAACCTCGTCACATAATGTTTAAAGGCGGATGAAAAACCTGTAATTTCCGTAGCCAGATCATGCTGCAGGTTAACGGTAGCCGCTACGTCGGCGTCGGCATACAGGTGCCAGGTCCTGTCTATTCCTTTGGCTATCAGAGATTCATTTGATGCACTGGCAGTATTGTCCTGCAGGCTGGCGTGGACATTCCCGCCGGCAGCAGTTACTTCAGCAGGGTTATAATCGGTCTCATTAATTCCCAATGGAAAAACAAAGGCCCCGCTCATACCGTTTTTCACCATATGCCCTGCAATCGAGTTGCCTGTCACCACCTTTCTTTCCGGTCTGTAACCGTCAATGACCGCATCAGTATCAAAAACAAGGTCAAATCCATTCAGGATAACATCAGCGTTATCGACAGCCAGATCAAGTTTTTTGCCGATGTTCACTGAAGCAGCTAATGCTCCTGCAGGATTGGTGGTACCAAATCCCGGGTCAGCAAGATCAGTCAGAATAAGATTCTTCTCATTGCGGAGTTCAATAGCTACATCTATAAAAGAGCCGTTGTTCCCATCCAGCAGCGTTGGGTTATCTGCCCCTCCCACTAACGCAGGATTAAAAAAGACGATCTTTCCCGAACCCGTAAAAGTAGCTGCAGGAGAAATAAAAACCTCCTTACTATATATCTCAAGTACACCGTTGATCTCCCATACGGCATTCGGCCCGAAATATGCTTTTTCGGAATACACCAGTTCCGTGGTCCCTGTATTAATAATATGCGATCCGTTGTCAACATAGCTGCTGCCGGGGGCTTGTGCAGAGGCCTTAAAGCCCAGTATCCCCAATAGCAAAACGAGACCGGAACAACATATCCATTGTTTATTTTTTGTCATAATTTTTTCCAGTTAAAAGGATTTTTAACCCAGACTTATCAGTACCCACGTAGTTCCGTCACTTTGCAACAGATACTTGTTTCCAAAATTGGGCGTAGGAAAGCCTATCCCCACCCCGGCCACCGGTATGGTGTTCTGGGTATTTCCTGTCGACACTTCGAATGATAACGAAGTGGTAATCGGCTGGCTCCCGTTGTTGATAATGTAGTACACCCTTCCCTTACAGGTAGCAGGATCCGGCAAAGTGAGTGTAATGGCAGATGTAGCCCTTGAAATAACCGTGTAATCGTCTTCAGCCAGTGCTCCTCCTGCCGTAATGACTCTGACATTGGCACTTATCGAACCGAAAACCTGGAAGGTACTGTTCGGTGCAACGGTGTGGGTCCCTACCCCCACTTTCCCGTCTTTCATCACGGAAACAGCGTTAGAGCGAACCGCCGGTGTGTTGGGATTGGCGTTACCGATCTGGAAAAGACTCGATTGACCGGTCGTAAAAAGGTTGTTGGTTCCGGCTACAAATTCAAAGTTGGACTCATTTATATTGTTAACCCCGAATGAAGCTGCGTGAAAACCCCTTACTTCATTTCCTCCTCCGAAAACAACGGCGTAATCTCCCAGGGCCTTGTTAAGTGTTCCCGCAGCAAATGCCCTGCTACCCTGGGCCAGGTTATTAGATCCGAAAGTGGTGGAAAGGCGTCCGCTGGCTGTACTTTGAAAACCAAAAGCCGTGGCATGCAAGGCACTGGCCACTGTTTCACCTCCGAAAGCAGCTGAAGATTCGCCGCTGGCGATATTCAGTGAGCCTGTCGCAAATGAGTTATTCCCGATGGCTCCGGTAAGATGGGGATTACCTGCTCTGACCGGCCCACGAACATCCAGAGACGTTAAAGGTGTGTTTGTTTTCACCCCTACATTACCCAACTGATAAATATTCTGGGTATTGGCGGTGGCTCCGGCATTGGTGGCCTGGTCAAACCAGGGTTCGGTTGAAGCGGCAGCAGTCCCGCTTTTCACCCCAACCCAGCCTGTTCCGTCCCAGTAATAAACGCCCACCCCTCCTGATAGTACGGGATAGGCGGGATTTGTACCTGTGATGGTGGCCAGGGTATTGTACACCAGCATTCCTGAAACCTGGCTACCCGCCAGTCCCCAGGTCGTAGTATTTGTCAACTCAACCTTTGACAGCAACAAACCTTTATTGTTGCTTTCCAGCTCCAATATGGCGGCGGCATTGGGAGTTACAGGACCGGCGACCGTCCCGTCCTTAATTTTCGTCTGTGCGGAAGCCATCCCGGCTACAAGCACTAACAGGGGAAATAAGATTTTTTTCTTCACTTTTACTTTTTGGTTGTTCGTTTTAGAATTTTTTTATATTTCCTTGTTTAGACTTCTTTTTAAGAATCCGGTCACATAATTTTTAACGGCTTGGGGGGCAGGTAAAGCCTTGAAAAAGGCATTTAGCACGAAAAAGGCTACAGAATGTAGCAAAATAGCCATTTTAATGAAAATATTTTTTTTTCAGAAATAGCAGAAATAATTAAAAGTCACCGGGTAATCTTACTGAGGATGAACATAAAAAAACCGGCTGAATAGCATCATCCGGTTTTAGTCATTTAAGTTTAACAACCAACTTCAAAATATTCCGTACTACAGAAACGATTCTTCTTAAAAATTACACCTGTACAGCGTCAAGGGCAGGCATCTGGTGCTGACGCACCAATGAAGCCACAAAGTCTTTGATTTCAGAAAAATTATTATTGTTCCTGATGATTTCAAAAGACTCTGAAGCCTTCTGGATATAAGTCCCTTCTACAAAACGTTTTTTAAGACCATCGCCCTCCAGCACCATCATCGGAAGCGGAAAATGCCGAAGTGATTGCCAATGACTCATGATTCCGCTTATTTTATTTACCTGGAAAGTCTTTTCATTGTCATTGACCAGAGAAAATATGTATTTTAAGGGAGCGGGATGATTGTGAAACTTCCCATCCATGTTAATGGCAAATTTCGAGGCTTTCCTGAAAATAGGTTTGGCATGAGTCGTATCAAAATCCAAAGCCTCAATAGCCCCTTGTGTAAGTTTAATATTCGGGAAAGAAGGCAGCACAAAGGGCCGGTTATCCTGATCAAAGGTGATGGCTACGAGGTCATCCGACAGGAACTCACACCCTTGCTTTAAAAATGTAGCCATGGTGGTGGATTTTCCGGCTCCGGGCTCCCCAAAAAAAATGCAGGCTTCGCCCGAAGGCAATACCACGGCACTGGCATGCAGCAAATAATAGCCCCGCTGGTGCAGGGCGTAAGTCAGGGGCTCTGTTAAAAGAAAATGTTGCAGCAAGTCGCTTTCTGAGGCTTTCCTGTCAAATGTAATCGTATGGCCTTCCCTGATCCTGAACGCTCCGTATGGCCCCCAGCCGAAAAAAGCGTCATGTGATTCTCCGCCGAAATCAGGATTGAGGTTCATCCTGAAAATGTTCTTTATCTGCATCATTTCCGGCAGGATAAAAGCTTCTTCAGTGATCCGGATGTCCGGATGTCCGGATGTTTCATATCTGTCTATTTCTGCAAGGCAAAAAGGTGTTTCAATGACCAGGTCAAAAACTTTATAATAATTCATGCTCATTCTGTTTTATTTTTACTCAATATCTTCATTACCCGTTGGTAGTTAATCGTTTCACAGCTCATTTGAAAAAGTGCGGTCATATAATTTCAATACAACCGCACCCATTGATCTTAATTATCGCCACCACCACCACCACCGCCGCTTCCCTGTATTAAGTCGCCGGGAAAGAACGCCTGGTTAAAAAAGGCGGAGGTGTTTACAGATCGTGTGGCTTTTATCACAGTCCCGTATTTTATGAGAACAGGCCTTTGATAATTTACTTTTTTTTGCGAGTCATTCATTTGCTTTTTGATTTTGTTGTATATACTCCGTTGTTTAAAAAACCGTGTTTATGTGGTATTATCCGGGAGAAAATGGACAGGCTATGACATTTACTTAGCCACCCGGGTCACCGCCAGGGCCTCCCGAACCTCCGCTTCCGCCGCCGCTGCTCCCCTGGACAAGGTCGCCGGGAAAGAAAGCTGAATTAAAAAAAGCCCGTGTGCCCGAAGAGCGGGTGGCTTTTATCACTTTGCCGTACCTGACCAGTACAGGCGTTTCATAATTTAGTTTTGGGGTTACATTCATCATTTTGATATTTTTTGATAACCTTTTTTTTGTATTTAGACGGCAGCAAATCAACAAGGTCACATAAGGAAAAATGTTTTTTTGACACAATCTGCCCGAAAGGGTCTGAAACAAAAAAACCAGGGTAAGTAACCCTGGCATTTCCAATTTTATCACTTGATCATTTTTAATCACCCTCCGGGATCGCCACCTCCGCCTCCGGAACTGCCGCCCCCGCCTCCACTGCTTCCCTGGACTAAGTCACCGGGAAAGAAAACCGAATTAAAAAAAGCAGGTGTGCCTGGAGTGCGGGTAGCATTGATCACCTTTCCGTATCTGATCAACACGGGCTTTTCATAATTTACTTTTAAGGTTACCTTGGTCATCTTGATATTCTTTTAATTTTTTAAGAATCAGTCCCTTATTTAGACGTACACCTCACAAAAAGGTCACATAAATCAGGTTGTTTACTCATCATCTTTCATCTAAACCAAAAAAACCAGGGTAATCTACCCTGGTTTTTCGGACTTTTTTCTCATTTATTTATCCTGTAATTGTTCTCTGTAACCATGAGCTGAAAAATAAAAAAGGACTGGGGTAAACCCCCAGCCTTTCCGGTCACTAAATCCACACAATTTTTAAATCTTGCCACTAGCATAAGAGCAAGAATCATTTATTTGACGCAAAAACCCTCAAGCGGTCACTTCATTTTCAGGAAATCTTAAAAAAATAATCAAATCTCTTAAAATTTTAATGTGAAACTAGCCGGAATGAAAAAACCCGGAACTCCGGGTTTATGTATTTTTAAATAGCCTGATTAAGGGCAGATCATCAGTCATTCCGGCTCATCTGCTCATCATTCTTTTCCGGATTCTGCTCAATGAGGGGCCCTGAATGCCTAGGTAAGAGGCAATGTGATAAAGCGGAACCTTGTTAAAAATATCCGGGTGCTGCTCCAGCAAATCAAGGTATCGCTGTTCCGGAGGTAAAAACATAAAATCTTCGGTGCGGGTCATCGCCATATTGAAAGCCTTCTCAGCCACCAGCCGGCCAAACCTCTCCCACTGATGTGATTTCTTGTACAATTCAAAAAGGTGGTTGATGTGGATATAAAGAATGGAAGAATCACTCATCGATTCGGTGTAGTAATTGCACGGAGTCTGATTCAGGAAACTTTTATAGGAAACAATGATCTGGTGATTGGAAAAGAAAAAGACATTCTTTTCCTCGCCGCTCTCGTCATTAACGTAATAAGTCCTGAAAACACCATCAAGAATGAACCCCATGTGTTTGCAGACATTCTTGTATTCATTATAAAACTCTCCTTTGCCATATTGTTTTTTCAGCCAATACGGTTCAGAAAGCCTGAAATGTTCTTCATCCATACCGGCAAACTCCTTGAAAGCATAGCCCAGCAATTCAATTTCTGTCATATCAGTATCGGTTAAAATAATACGTCGCTGTAGTCAGGGGTTTTATCAAAAACACTTTTGGCATAAGGGCAGAGCGGTAGTATCTTAAATTTATGTTCCCTGGCATATTCCACGGCGGCTTTCACCAGCAGTTTTCCGAGGCCTTTGCCTTCATGAGCAGGAAATACCTCGGTGTGGTCAATAATGAAGCGGGTTTCTCCGGAATAGACATAGGTCATTTCTGCCATTCTTTCCCCGTTTTCTTCTAAATAAAATACGCCTTTTTTGTGATCATGACTGTGTTTGAGTTCCATATTTTCAGTTGATGTTTATAATAACAAATATAAAGTTTATTTCTTTATCCAGGCTTTAATTTCAAACTAAGTGGAGGCTGAACGTCAATTTGTCAGACAATAAGTTTTAAATTAGCCCCAGCTTATAAAAGCCTTGCCGAAATGAAGTGGATTACCAGAGAAAGACCGAAGATTGACCGCCTGGCCTGCCCATGGCTTATCCGTAAATTTATTGACCAGGAAGCAGAATTCCTTTATGTCCCCTTTGACCTCGTCATCAGCAAAGCCCTTGAGGAGGACGCCACTCCATATGACATTCCGGGTGTCGAGTTTACCCACTATGAGCAGGAATGCACCTTTGATTATTTTGTCAGAAAATACCGGATAGAAGATCCTGCGGTGAAAATAATGGCTCCGATCATCCGCGGGGCAGATACCGACCGCCACGACCTTGCCCCGGAATCAGCCGGGCTATGGGCCCTTTCCGCCGGCTTAGCTTTTAACATCAAAGACGACTACCAGCTCCTGGAGACAGGCTTTGTCTTGTATGACGCCCTTTACAGCTGGGCGACCCACCTTTATCAGCAAAAACACCTGCAGAGTTCTCCTTTTGAAAATCTGCTCAGGCAGGTTTACAGCAAGCTGCAGGAGACTGAAAAAACCGAAAAAAAGACGCCTCAATGGGCCAGGGAACTGAAAGAAATGATCCAGGATCAGATAGACGATAATTTCGTGTTTGACCTTAAGGACATCTCTAATGAATTACAGATCAATCCTTCTTATTTGTCCAGGGAATTCTCCAAACATTTTGACAACCTCAACTTTGGTGAGTATATCCGTAAAATCAGGATCGAGAAAGCCATTCACCTTATAGAAACCACCTCTTACAGCCTGACAGAAATCGCTTACCTGACCGGGTTTTCAGATCAGAGTCATTTTAACAGGATTTTCAAAAAACATACCGGCAAAAACCCTTCATCTCTCAGAAAAAAGTAAACAGGATACAAAAGGTAATTTTTGTACTATTCCGTCACAGGGCAGAGGTCTATTTTCGCGTTCAGATTAAATAAACCTTTCATGAACAGATATTACCTGCTTACTCTTTTATGTCTTTTATCCGCCGCAAAGCCGGCTTTTTCTCAAAACAATACGGTGACTTATCCGAGAATGGCCGGATACGTGGGCATCATCCACCCGATTGTCACATTCGACAAAAGCGGCACTTCAGCTAATTTTGACGGGCATTATGTGGTCGGAATGCCGGTGGGAATCAATCTCTGGAAAACAGCCAAAACAGGACTGAGCTTTGAGATGGTGCCGTTCGTCAGGGCTGAAAACGGCAGCAGCAAAATGAGTCACCTGCTTTTCCATCCGGGCATCTTGCTGAATATGGGCAAAGGATTTACTTTTGCCGGAAGGGCGGCCTTCGAAACCACCGGCCGATACGGTTTTACCCCGGTTTTCAATAAAGTGGTGAAGAAAAATACAAACAGCAGTTATTTCGTAGCCATTCCGCTGCCTGTCAGGTTTGGGAATGATAAACCTGCCAGCTTTACTTTCGGTTTTCAGTTCGGGATAGCTTTTTAAGAAAAACATGCAAAAGAAAGAACACCTGCCCGTTTCAAAACCGGGGTTCAGCGAAGCCCTGAGATTCTGGTTTAAACTCGGTTTCATCAGCTTCGGAGGGCCCGCCGGGCAAATCTCGATCATGCACGAATACCTAGTAGTTCAGAAAAAATGGATCAGCGACGGCCGGTTTCTTCATGCCCTTAACTACTGCATGATTTTACCCGGGCCGGAAGCCCAGCAACTGGCCACGTACCTGGGCTGGCTGTTGCATGGCGTCAAGGGAGGCATCGCCGCAGGATTATTTTTTATCCTTCCTTCCGTCTTTATATTGCTGGGATCAAGTCTTGTATATGTTTACTGGGGCAATGTTCCCGCTGTAATGGGTTTATTTGAAGGCCTGAAACCCGCCGTCGTGGCTATCATACTGCTGGCCCTGATCAAAATCGGTAAAAAGTCATTGCTCGGGCCGGTTCATTATGTCATTGCCATCCTGTCTTTTATCAGTATTTTCCAGTTCAACCTTCCTTTTCCGCTGATCATCATTTCAACGATAATCATCGGCATCTTACTCCGATATTTCTATCCGGAAAGCTTAAGTACAGGGGGGCAGTCTTCCAAAAAAACAGAGGAGGATGAAGCATCCTATTATCTCAACAAATTCACCATCAGAGATACCGGGCCGTTGGATTTCAGAACCATATTCAGACAGGTTTCGGTTTACATCCTGATATGGGCTGTTCCACTGGTTTTATTTTATTTCACCCATCTGAAATTTGATTTCTGGCAGAAACTCACTTTGTTTTTCACCAAATCAGCTTTAGTGACTTTCGGCGGGGCGTATGCCGTTCTGCCTTATGTGGCCCAGGTCAGTGTCGAAAAATTTCACTGGCTGAGCAGCACCCAGATGATCGACGGGCTGGCCCTGGGCGAAACCACCCCCGGCCCCCTGATCATGGTACTGGCTTTTGTTGGTTTTATGGCAGGCTATCATCATTTCGGGAATTCCCTGCTGATGGGCACCGTAGGGTTGCTGACGACCACTTTTTACACCTTCCTGCCGAGTTTTGCTTTTATTTTGATAGGAGCCCCTTTCATTGAGAAAACGCGTGAAAATGCCCGCCTCAAAGAAATACTGAACCTTATTACTGCTTCGGTATTCGGTGTGGTGCTGAACCTGAGCATCTACCTGGCCAAAGCCGTAGCTTTTAGTCCAGGGAATTTCACACCCAACTACCCTGCTATCTTCTGGATCATCATTTCTTTCATAGCACTTTACAGGTTTAAGATAAACATGATCGTCTGGATCGGCATCAGTGCCGCAGCCGGGCTGCTGTATTATTTTGTGAGGCATTAATCCGGTTTTCTTTTTTAAATAAGAAGACTAAGGCTTATCTTTATTTTCTGACAGTTAGTCATATTTCAAAAAGCTATCAAACATGAAAATAAAGATAAGTGTTATTGCTTTCCTGGTCTTCCCCCTAACCTTCAGCGGGCCCTTAATCGCTCAAAATATAAACCCGGACTTACTCTTTGACCGGGCTGCGGCACTACGTGCAGCGGGGTCGGCAGATAGTTCCGTATTGCTTTTTCAAAAAGCGGCTAAAGGTTTCCTTGCTGTCAGGTCTTACGAAAAGGCGGTCAACAGCCTGAACCAATCAGGTGCCCTGCTGACCCGCCAGGATAAATATGACCCGGCCCTGACAGACCTGAACCTGGCCTTGAAAACCGGGCAAAAGCACCTGGATAAAAACAACCTGACCCTGGCCTCCACATTTGTTGCCCTCGGTGTCGTTTTCAATGCCAGAAAAGAGTATGAAAAATCACTGTCCGTGCACCACAAAGCCCTGGATATCCGCCTGTCTAAATCCGGAAAAATAAATGCAGACGTAGCCACAAGCTACGGAAATATCGGTAACGTTTATTTCAATGACGGCCAGATAGACAAAGCCATTGAAAATCATAGCGAAGCCCTGAGAATACGTAGAGAACTCTTCGGAGAAGACGGAACAGAACTTGTTCAGTCTTATGTAAATTTAGGGAAATCATTCCTCGAAAACAAGATGTATCAGGGTGCCCTCGAGTCTTATCAGAGTGCGATGAAAATCAGGCTGAAACAAACCGGACCAACACCCAAAGACCTGCCGAAAATTTATAAAAGCATCAGTGATATTTATTACCTGATGGGCAACGACAAAGAGGGCGAAACCTTCAAAATAAAATCAGAAAAACCTTTATAAACCCAACAGACAAACCTTCATCTCATGAAAAAGAATTTTCTTACCTTCCTTTGCCTTATTCTTATTCATCCGGCTTTTGCCCAGATCAGCTCTGCCGAAATTGACGCCCTGGTAGAAAAAACACTGACCACCTTTGATGTACCCGGAATAGCCGTGGCTGTGGTCAAGGATGGCAAAGTGATCCATTCCAAAGGCTACGGAGTCAGCTCTTTAAAAACCGGTAAGAAAGTGGATGAAAATACACTTTTCGGCATTGCTTCCAACTCAAAAGCATTTACTTCAGCCGCTCTGGGTATGCTGATCGACGAAAAGAAACTCACCTGGGACACCAAAGTGACGGACGTGATCCCTGAATTCAGGATGTATAACCCTTATGTGACGGAAGAATTCACCGTTAGAGACCTTCTCACCCACCGCAGCGGGCTGGGGCTGGGTGCCGGTGACCTCATGTTCTGGCCTGATTCCAATAATTTTACCTCGAAAGACATCATACATAACCTGAGGTACCTCAAACCTGTTTCAGGTTTCAGAACCAAATATGATTACGATAACCTCTTATATATAGTAGCGGGAGAAGTCGTCAAAAGAATTTCCGGGATCAGCTGGGAAGAATTCATTGAAACCAGGATCCTGAAGCCACTGCAGATGAACAAGACCGCCGCCTCATTCAAAAGGCTGAAGGATAAATCTAATGTAATTGATCCCCATGCCCCGGTCGACGGCAAGGTAAAAGTGATCAGGAGAGACTGGAGCGAAGTGGCCAACTCGGCCGGGGGTATTTACAGCAATGTCAGCGACATGAGCAAGTGGATCATCACCCAGATGAACCAGGGTAAATACGGCGATAATCAGAGACTATTCAGCCAGCAGGCCAGCGACGAAATGTGGACGTTACAAACCATTATCCCGGTGAGAGGTACTTCTGTTTACAACACCCATTTTTCGGGATACGGCCTCGGATGGTTTCTGAGCGATGTCAAAGGATACAAACAAGCCACGCATACCGGCGGGCTGGCAGGTATAGTAACCCAGGTGACCCTGCTGCCCGAACTTCAGCTCGGCATCATTGTGTTCACTAACCAGCAGGCCGGAGCGGCATTTAACTCCGTGACCAACACCATCAAAGACAGTTACCTGGGTATCAAAGGCCTCGACAGGATCAAGGAATACCACGATAGACTGGTAAAAAATGAAGCCGATGCAAAAAAGATCACCACTGAAATCTGGACAAAAATAGAAGCAGAACAGAAAAACAAATCAGCCAAAGCTGACAACAGCTTCATCCTCGGCACTTATACAGACCCATGGTTCGGCGATGTGGAGGTCAGCAACAAAAACGGCAAATTGTGGTTTCAGTCCAAAAGGTCATTCCTGCTCGAAGGCGAGCTGTTCCCCTACAAAGGCAACACTTATATTGTCAAATGGACGGAAAGAAGTTTTGATGCCGATGCTTACGTGATGTTCGGCCTCGACAGCGACGGCAAAGCCAACAGTATCAAAATGCAGTCGATCTCTCCTCTGACCGATTTCAGCTTTGATTTCCAGGACCTGAATTTTGAGCGGAAATAAAAACCTTTGGTCAGATTTGTATAGGGCATCGTAATTTGTAGTTAGGCCAGCGTAACTTGCAGTTTGAGTAACGTAGTTTGTAGTTGAACTAACGTAACTGACAGTTCAAGCAACGTAATTTACAATTGGGCTAACGTAACTCGCAGTCAGAGCAACGTTATTTGCAATTGGGCCAACGTAACTGACAGTTGAAGCAACGTAACTTGTAATTGGGCTAACGTAAATCGCAGTTCAAGCAATGTAACTTGCAGTTGGGCTAACGTAACTCACAGTTCAAGCAACGTAATTTGTAGTTGGGCCAACGTAACTCGCAGTTCAAGCACCGTAACTTGTAATTGGGCTAACGTAAATCGCAGTTCAAGCAACGTAACTTGTAGTTGGGCTAACGTAACTCACAGTTCAAGCAACGTAACTTGTAGTTGGGCCAACGTAACTCGCAGTTCAAGCACCGTAACTTGTAATTGGGCTAACGTAAATCGCAGTTTGAGCAACGTAATTCAGTGCTTTGACAACCAAATCCTGCGTATCCCGAAATGCTGTCAAAATAACCAGGACGAATATAAACCAAGTCATGACAAGACCTGACGAAATATAATTAGCACCCGGAGCATAAACACCCCAATGAAAACAACAGGATATTCAGGAACACCCCTGGCTAAAAAACTGGGCATCAAAGCAGGATATATCATAAAGATTGTCAATGCCCCTGACTATTATCCCGATCTCTTTGAGGATTTTCCTGAAGTGGAGGAAAGTAACGACCCGGAAACGGGAAAAAACTTTATCCATTACTTTACGAAAGAGGCCAGGAAACTGGAAAATGATATCCTCAGCTTAAAAAACGAAATCGTTCAGGAAGGCATGATCTGGATTTCCTGGCCGAAAAAGGCATCCAAAGTGCCGACCGACATCACCGAAGACATCATCAGGAACCTGGCCCTGCAAAACGGCCTGGTGGATGTCAAAGTCTGTGCCGTTGACGACACCTGGTCCGGGCTTAAACTGGTAATCAGGGTGAAGGACCGGACAACCGGCCATTAATATGACTGTTCAAAGTAATCTGGTGTCCTAACTATGCCATTATGACAGCCCGCCGGAACTGTCAGACCCGCTTCCCAAAACCCTGTCACTCAGATAAAACACCTGCGGCCTTTCTCACCTTCAGCCCGGGATTGTGCAGACATACTGACAAAAAATTTCCGGACACATTAATAATTAATGAATTTTGTCAGTAAAAGCTGAAAAAATGTCAGGAATATGTACCTTTGTGGCCGTTTGGCAATATCATTGTTCATAGCGGTTATTAGTTAAAATTAATCAATCTTTAAAAATTAGATATTATTATGTCAGTAAATGTAAAGCCTTTGGCAGACAGAGTGTTGGTAGAATCGGCACCTGCTGAAGAAAAAACAGCTTTTGGAATCATCATCCCGGACACAGCGAAAGAAAAACCTCAGAAAGGTGTGGTTGTAGCCGTAGGACCTGGTAAAAAAGATGAGCCTTTAACTGTTAAAGTTGGGGATTCTGTATTGTATGGCAAATACTCAGGAACAGAGCTTTCTGTTGATGGAAAAGAGTATCTTATCATGAGAGAATCGGACATCTACGCTATCGTTTAAATTTGTAAAGGGAACGCCGTTCCCGGAAAATTCTATTTAATTATAAAAAGATAAACATTAATAAAATCATGGCAAAACAAATTCATTTTGATACCGACGCAAGAGACAAACTGAAGAGAGGTATCGATACTTTGGCGAATGCTGTTAAAGTAACATTAGGACCTAAAGGAAGAAATGTAATCATCGATAAAAAATTCGGATCACCAGCTATCACTAAAGATGGTGTTACTGTAGCTAAAGAAATTGAACTAAGCGATCCTATCGAAAACATGGGTGCTCAGTTAGTAAAAGAAGTAGCTTCTAAAACTGCAGATGCTGCCGGTGACGGTACTACCACTGCGACTGTTTTAGCCCAGGCTATCTACACTATCGGTGCTAAAAACGTAGCCGCCGGTGCCAATCCGATGGATTTGAAAAGAGGTATTGAGAAAGCAGTTTCTGCTATCGTGAAAGACCTTCACGCTCAATCCAAATCAATCACTACTTCTAAAGAAATCACCCAGGTGGCTTCTATCTCTGCCAACAATGACCTTGAAATCGGCCAGATGATTGCTGATGCCATGGACAAAGTAGGTAAAGAAGGTGTAATCACTGTAGAAGAAGCCCGTGGTACTGAAACTGAAGTTAAAACTGTGGAAGGTATGCAGTTTGACAGAGGTTACCTTTCGGCTTACTTCGTGACCAACGCTGAGAAAATGGAAGCTGAACTGGACAGACCGTTCATCCTTATCTCTGAGAAAAAAGTTTCTTCTATGAAAGAACTTCTTCCGGTATTGGAGCAGGTGGCACAAACAGGCCGTCCTTTGCTGATCATCGCTGAAGACGTTGACGGAGAAGCTCTTGCTACACTTGTAGTCAACAAAATCCGTGGTGCCCTGAAAATCTGTGCTGTTAAAGCTCCAGGTTTCGGTGACCGTCGTAAAGCCATGCTGGAAGACATCGCCATCCTTACAGGTGGTACTGTAATCTCTGAAGAAAGAGGTTTCAAACTTGAAAATGCTGACATCTCTATGTTGGGTCAGTGTGAGAAAGCCCTTGTTGACAAAGACAATACTACTTTGATCAACGGTGAAGGCAACCAGGAAGGCATCAAAGGAAGAGTAAACCAGATCAAAGCTCAGATCGAATCTACTACTTCTGATTATGACCGTGAAAAACTTCAGGAAAGACTGGCTAAGCTTTCAGGTGGTGTAGCGATCATTTATATCGGTGCTGCTACTGAAGTTGAAATGAAAGAGAAAAAAGACCGCGTTGATGACGCACTTCACGCTACACGTGCCGCTGTTGAAGAAGGTATCGTTGCAGGTGGTGGTGTTGCTCTTATCCGTGCTCAGGCTGCCCTTGATGGCCTTGAAGCATACAACGCTGACGAAAAAACAGGTATCGCGATCATCAGACAGGCTATCGAATCTCCATTGAGAACGATTGTTTCTAACGCCGGTGCTGAAGGATCTGTGGTAGTTCAGGAAGTGAAAAGCGGTAAAGGTGCTTACGGTTATAACGCCCGTGACGACAAATACGAAGACATGGTGGCTGCCGGTATCATCGATCCGACTAAAGTTACCCGTCTTGCCCTTGAAAACGCTGCTTCTATCGCTGGTCTGTTATTGACTACCGAAGCTGTTGTTTCTGATATTCCTGAAGAAAAAGCTGACGCCCCTCACATGCATGGTGGCGGAGGAATGGGTGGAATGATGTAATTCCCTTCTATTCAGATAAAAAATGCCTGCTCCGACGAGCGGGCATTTTTTTTAGCACAATTTTTGCATTGTATCTCATCTACATCACGAGTGAGATATGAGTTTAAAATTACTAAATACAACAGGGCTGGCATTCATGCTGTTCGTTTCCTTCAGCTGCAAGAAAAAACAGATCGTGGTGGGTGAAGAAGAACCCGTTGAAGTTAAAGCTACCTGCTCTATTACCTCCAACGGCCGCTCTGAAGGCATCAGGTATGATTTTATCTATGACGAAGCAACGATGGTCAACATCAACGGCTTTAACGATTTTGACACGTTTATTTACGAGGGCGGTGTCCTCAGAAAAGGCATCAACTCCAGGGACAAAAGCTATTCGGTCACATTCTTCTATGATGCAAAAAAACTACTCAACAAGGTTGTCTTTGATGGGAAAGACGGGCAGAACAAACCTTTTTCACATGCCACTACCCTTACCTACAACGCCAGCAACCGCATAGAGTCTATGAAGCTGGGCCTACCGATTTTTGACGACATGGTAGACACCCGCTTTAATTATGACGCTAAAGGCAACCTGCAAACCCTGAGTGCCTACCTGGACGGCCAGTGGCAGACGATTCTTGAAAATACCGCTTTTGATGAGAAATCAGCCCCGTATAAAAACCAGCAGATCGGCCAGGTTTTAAGTTACTTTATGGTTTATTCTGTGCTTACCGGCGGAAACAACCTTTCTTACTTCCTCAATCAGAACAATGTAAAGACCGCCAGGATGAAAAGCGGCAACACCACCATAGCCCTCAGCTACACTTATCAGTATAACGAATACGGGTATCCCGTTAAGTCGGAGATCACCAGGACGGTCAATAACAAGATCACAAGTCTCTCTGAATATTTTACCTATCTATGTAAAAAATAAAAAATTGATAACTAAGCGATTATAAACTTTCTCATTTTTAAAGACATTTCTTTGGTTTGGTTCTGAACAAAAATCTGTAACTTTGTATCCCGTAATCAAAACAATCAATTGCTCCATGTCTTTGAACGGGAATAACAAAAAAACAAAATACATCTTCGTTACGGGAGGTGTAACCTCATCCCTCGGGAAAGGAATCATTGCCTCATCACTCGCTAAATTATTACAATCAAGAGGGCTTTCAGTAACCATCCAGAAGTTGGATCCTTACTTAAATGTAGATCCGGGTACCTTAAATCCTTACGAACACGGCGAATGCTATGTAACGGATGACGGAGCCGAAACCGACCTGGACCTTGGCCACTACGAAAGATTCCTTAATGTACGGACTTCTCAGGCTAACAACGTCACTACCGGAAGGATTTACTACAACGTATTGAGTAAAGAACGCAGAGGTGACTTTCTGGGCAAAACCGTGCAGGTTATCCCTCATATCACAGATGAAATCAAAAGAAATATCCTTTTGGTGGGTGAATCAGGTAAGTACGACATCGTCATCACCGAAATCGGTGGTTGTGTTGGTGATATAGAATCTCTTCCGTTTTTAGAGGCTGTCAGGCAACTGAAATGGGATTTAGGCGAAAAAACCATGTTGACCATACATTTGACATTGGTGCCTTATCTTAAATCTGCGGAGGAATTAAAAACCAAACCAACCCAGCACTCGGTTAAACAACTTCAGGAATCAGGCTTACAGCCAGATATTATCGTTTGCCGTACCGAGCACCCGCTGCCTCAGGACATCAGAAGGAAAATCGCCCTTTTCTGTAACGTAGAAGTCAATTCAGTCATTGAAGCCATGGACGCACAGACCATCTACGAGGTGCCCCTGCTCATGAAAAAGGAAAAGCTGGACCAGAGAGCCTTATACATGCTTGACATTTATAACGACAAGGATGCCGACATGGAAAAGTGGGAAAACTTCCTTTCTAAACAGAAAAACCCGAATAAGACCGTCACAATTGGTCTGATTGGTAAGTATGTGGAACTGAAAGATGCCTACAAGTCCATCGTGGAATCCTTTGTTCATGCCGGAGCGGAAAATGAATGCAAAGTCAACATTGAATGGATCCATTCCGAGTCACTTACTGTGGAGAATGTCGCTGAAAGAATGAAAGACCTTGACGGCGTATTGGTAGCACCGGGTTTCGGAGAAAGAGGTATTGCCGGGAAGATCGACGCTGTAAGGTATGTGCGTGAAAACAAGATCCCGTTCTTCGGTATCTGTCTTGGTATGCAGATGGCTGTTATTGAATATGCCAGAAACGTACTGGGCTGGGAAAATGCCCACTCTACCGAAATGGTAAAAGACACCGAATACCCGGTCATCGACCTGATGCAAGACCAGCTGAATGTGGAAAACAAAGGCGGAACCATGCGTCTTGGTGCTTATAACTGTAAACTGGCCGACAAATCACTGGCTAAAAAGATTTACGGAAAATCAAAAATCTCTGAACGTCACCGTCACAGATGGGAGTTTAACAATAAATACAAAAAGGATTTTGAAGATAAAGGACTGACCTTCTCAGGCATTAACCCTGAAAATGGCCTGGTTGAAATCATCGAGTTACATAACCATCCGTTTTTCATCGGGGTGCAGTTTCACCCTGAACTGAAAAGTACGGTCATGCAGCCGCATCCGATATTTGTCAACTTCGTCAAAGCCGCTGTTGATTACTCAGCAGCTAAAAAATAAGAAAAGGCCCGGATGTGATCCGGGCCTTTCTGCTTTTATGGAAAAATCAAATGCGTTAATTCTATAAAATCCTGGTAGCGAAGCTGCTCAGCCCGCTTATCCAGCAGCGGATGTTCGAAAGTAACTCCCAAAGGTTTCAGGGCATTGCTCAGTTTTTTTCTTCTCTGGTTAAACCCGGCTTTCACCACCGTCTTGAACTTCTTTTCGTCACATGACAGGCTCACCGTATTGTTTCTCACCAGCCTGATCACTCCTGAATCTACTTTCGGCGGCGGGATAAAAGCATCCGGCAAAACCGTAAAATCGTACTCAATCGTATAGAAAGCCTGCAATAGCACACTCAATATCCCGTAATCCTTGTTACCTGGCCCTGAGGCAATTCTCTGTGCCACTTCTTTCTGCAGCATACAAACCACTTCCGACACAAAGTTCTTGTCTTCCAGCACCTTGAAGAAAATCTGGGACGAGATATTATAAGGAAAATTACCGATGATGGCTATTTTCTCATTTTCGTGCAGCCCAAGTGTTTTATAAAGATCCATTCTCAGGAAATCTTCAGAAAATATACGGTCGCCCAATGCCGGGAAGTTCTTTTGAAGGTAATCCACGGACTCACGGTCTATTTCAACAACAAAGGTCTGATAATCATTTGATTCTAATAGGTACTGGGTCAAAACACCCATACCCGGACCAATTTCCAGCACCTTGTCATACTGCTGGTGATCCTTAAGCAAATTGACGATTCTACGGGCCGCATCCAGGTCTTTTAAAAAATGCTGCCCTAAATGTTTTTTTGCTTTTACTTTTTCCATCCTTTTATTTTTAACTGTTCTATTCCATTTCAAAAGTACGGTTTTATTATTACTTTTAGACTCATTTGTGAATTACTATGATAGAAAATACCAAAACCCAAGAGAAAAATCCAACCCAGACTGCCGTTAAAATAAAGTCTGAAATCAATGCCGAAGGCTTTGAATTGCTACAGGACTTCGTTGACCACACTTCTGAAATCATCATTTTATTATCCACCAGCGGCGATTTCCTGTTTGCCAACAATGCTTTTAAAGAAACGACAGGCTATAACGACGCTGAGTTGCTTCAATTCAACATCCGGGACATCCTTCACCCGCAGTATGAAGAAGAGGTATTGACGGGTCTGGACGAAGTCAGAAACGGTGTCTCCAATCAGGAATTCCAGATGGTGATCCGCAGCAAAGAGAAAAAAAGGGTCTATTTACTGGGGGATGTCAACTGCCGTTATGTCAAAGGCGAACCGGTTTCGTTCCGTTGTCTTCTTAAGGACATTTCGCAGAGAAGACGAGCCGAAAGAGCACAGAATCTTTATTACTCCATAGCTCAGAGTAACCTGAACACCCCGAACCTGCAGGAATTTTTAAAGCAGGTGCACCTTGAACTTCAGAAAAATATCTTTGCCAATAATTTCTTCGTGGCCGTTTATGAGCCGGAAGACGGGTCTATCTACTTCCCGTATCACGTAGATGAGTACTACGAAAAAGACCAGAGTTATATCAGGAGAAAACTCGGAAACGGACTGATAGAGTATTCCATGGTGCAAAACAAGCCCCTGATGCTTAACAAAGCAGACCTGGAAGCATTGATGGTGAATGAAAAAATATTCATTTACGGCTCTGTGCTCCCGGCAGTCCAGATGATGGTGCCGCTCAGGGTTAACGACAAAACCACCGGGGTAATCGGCATCAAGTCCTATTCAGACGAAAACAAATTCAACAGCCGCGACCTTGAGTTGCTTGAATTCGTATCAGGTCAGGTAGCCCTGGCCCTGTCCAGAAAGAAATCAGAAGAAAATCTTTTACTTCAGACTGCCCGCTTAAATGCCCTTTTTGACAGTAGCTCCCACTTTATCTGGACCGTCACCAAAAAGCGTCAGCTGAGTTCGTTCAACAAAAACTATTATGATCTGATCAATAACCAGCTGGGCGTTCCGCCGCAGATCGGTGCCAGTGTGGAAAAACTCAGCTGGAAACTCATTTCTTCAGAAGACCGCCCCTCGCTCAGAGAAAGGTACACCAAAGCCTTTGAAGGAGAACCGCAGTATTTCGAAATGCACTGGGGTTCCATCGACGGAGGAAACGACTGGTATGAATTTTACCTCAACCCTATCCTGTCGTCAGAAAAAGGAGACATTGAGGAGGTTTCAGGTATTGCGAGAAACATCACGGAAAAGAAAATCGCTGTATTGTCGATCCAGAAAAGTGAGGAAAAATTCAGGAACATCATTGAATCCTTTATTGATATCTATTACCGGACAGACCTGGCCGGAAATGTCACGATGATCTCCCCTTCGGTGCTCAAACACACCGGGTACTCATTGAATGAAGTATTGGGCAAGAAAGTAGATAAGTTTTTTGAGAACGCCCAGAACAGCTCTCAGGACATCAAATCACTGTTAAAAACGGGAAGCATCACCAATTTTGAGGTCAATGTAAAAAGGAAGGACGGTGAACTCAGGCAGTTCATGCTCAACATCCGTATGGTCAAAGACCGCAAGGGCATTCCGATTGAAGTGGAGGGTGTGGCCCGCGATATTTCCGAGTTGAAAAAGGGAGCTGAAGAACTTAAACTGGCCAAAGATGATGCAGAGTACTCATTGAAGATCAAGGAGCAGTTCCTGGCCAACATGAGCCATGAAATCAGGACACCGATGAACGGAATCATCGGAATGATCGATGTTTTAAATGAAACACCTCTCAGGACTGATCAGAAAGACTATGTCCAGACCATCAAAAAGTCGTCACAGACCCTCTTAACGATCCTGAACGACATCCTGGACCTTTCGAAGATAGAGGCCGGTAAAATGGAGCTGAACAAGTCTCCGCTTGACCTGAAAGACATCCTTGACAACCTTGTGGCCCTTTTCAAACAAAAAGCGATAGAGAAGGAAAATGAACTTTGTTACGAAATAGGTGAAGAAGTCCCGAGATTCCTGATCGGGGATCAGATCAGATTGCTGCAGATTTTGTCCAATCTGACTTCGAATGCCATTAAATTTACAGAAAACGGAAAAATACTCATCAAAATCAGTACTGAGAAAAACGCCGATCACCTCCACACCATACGTGTAGAGGTGATCGACAACGGTATCGGTATCTCGGAAAGCAACCAGAAACTGCTTTTCAATTCATTCCAGCAGGTAGATATTTCAACCAAAAAATCATTTGGCGGCACAGGTCTGGGGCTTGTCATTTCAAGGGAACTATGTAAAAAGATGAACGGAGACATGGGCCTGTTCTCCAAAGAAGGACAAGGCAGCACTTTCTGGTTTACGTTTGAAGCCGAAGAAGCCAAACCGGAAGACATTACGAAATCTATCACTGCCAATACGGAAATAACCCTGACCAATTATTTTTCTGAATACAGCCCTAAAATATTGCTGGTAGACGACAACGCCATCAACCGCAAAGTCGCCTCTGAAATATTGCTCAAGGCCAGTTGTACGGTCACCACCGCTGATTCCGGAAAATCCGCGATCGAAATATTCACGGCCAATCATGACTTTGATCTGATCCTGATGGACATCCAGATGCCTGAAATGGACGGGATAGAAACCACCCAGAAACTCAAGGAAATGTTTGGGGACATACTGCCCAAAGTAGTGGCCATGACGGCCTATTCCATGCAGAATGACCGTGAGAACTTTCTTTCCAAAGGACTTGATGACTATGTCTCAAAACCTATCCGGGCCAATATCCTGGTGAGGAAAGTGGAAGAACTGGTGTTGAAAAAATCAGACGCCGGACAAGCCAGAGAGGTAGAAACCCTTCCAGCTGCACTTCCCGGACACTCATCAGGATACACCATGCCGGACGATATCCCGGTTTTTGATGAGGAGGTGATCAACAGCCTGAAAGAAATGGTAGGTCAGGAAATGCTGATCTCGGTCTTTGAAGACTTTGAACTGGAGGCTACCGAACAGATCGCCAATACAAAAGCCGCCTTTGAAACCAATGATGTCAAGATGATCCAGCGAGAACTGCATACATTAAAAGGTAACTCAGGTACCATCGGACTGATGCGGATCCATGAAGTGACGAAAGACATAGAGGTACCGGCTAAAACAGGCAATCTGGAAAACTTTGAAGCGAAGATCAAAGTGCTCGAAGAAGAATTTGAAATATTCAAAAAGGGATATAAAAATCTCTGATAAACTTAACAAACAAAAAAAGGAGCCTGGCGGCTCCTTTTTAAATTCTTTTGTTGAGGAATTAGTCCAGATGTGGGATCCTCAAAACCTGACCTGGGTAGATCTTATCAGGGTCTGACAACATTGGTTTGTTTGCTTCAAAGATTACATTGAATTTCTGTGGATCTCCGTAGTAAGTCTGAGCAATCTTAGACAACCAGTCACCTTTTTCAACGGTGTGGTATCTTGCTTCAGGCTTAGGTTCGATGACATCCAGCTGGTTGTCTACCGCCTTAACTCCTTCTACATTACCCACCGCAAGCAAAAGCTTCTCAGCATCCTCCTGGCTTGTTACCTCGCCGTCAAGGGTTACTGTATCGCCTGATACTTTAACGGTTAATTTTTTGAAAGGCAATCCAAGCTTTTGAACGTGTGCCAAAAGTGCAGATGCTTTCAATTCAGGTGTTTTTTCAGCAGCTTCTTTTTCAGATCCGCCGAACAATTTTTCACCTACTCCCTGGAAGAACGAAACTAGTCCCATAATTACTTTTTTGGTTTTAGAATTTAAAGTGACACAAAAATATATTTATTTTTCAATATTAAGACTCTAAATAAAAAAATAAGTCACAAAAAATAATTAAATAAATTTATCGTTTAACTTGCAATAAATTTCAACTAATTCTCATCATGAAAATAATCAGATACAAACTTGTAGCAGCTCTACTGTTTTCCGTTTGTTTCAATTCAATTGCCCAGTCCGACGACCAGCTGATCATAGACACAGTTAACGACTACCTTGAAGGAGGAACCAACGGCGAAGTAGAAAGATTTAAAGGAGCTTTTCTTCCTGATGCCATTCAGAAATCAATTGGAAAATCAGGTGTAACCGGTATGACAGTAGATGCTCTTGCTTCTAAAATAAAGCCGGGTCAGAAGATGGAAAGAACTACCAAGATTGTTTCATGGTCATATGCCGGCACTGCCGCAACAGCCGTAACAGAGACAGAATACCCGACTTCGAAAATAGTTGACTTACTTAACTTACTTAAAGTGGGCGGCGAATGGAAAATCGCCAGCCGTGTGTTTTCAAGAATTGAAAAAGAAGAAAATATAACGTCTTCTTCTCCTGCACCGACAGTGGCTACAAAAACAACAGCCAAAGGCGGAAAAACACCACCCCCACCCTCAGCAGCCAAACCTAAAAAACCGGCAACTGATGACGGATGGTAAGAACCGGAAGTATCATTTAAAATATTATAAAGCGTCATCCGATTCCCGGATGGCGTTTTTCTTTTTAATTCCCTTAACATATCAGGAAAACAAAAAAGAGGCCTTTTGAGCCTCTATTTCTTTTATCTTATAAAAAACATCCTTACTTCAGCTGATTCAGCAGGTATTGGCCGTAGCCGGACTTAACAAGCGGCTTGGCTATCTCTTCCAGTTTCTCAGCCGTAATGTAACCCATGCGGTAAGCTACTTCTTCAATACAGCCGATTTTAAGACCCTGACGTTCTTCTATCACCTGCACAAACTGTCCGGCCTGCATCAGTGACGCAAATGTTCCTGTATCAAGCCAGGCTGTTCCTCTGTTCATTACCCCTACTTTCAGCTCACCTTTTTCAAGATAAACCCTGTTGATGTCTGTTATCTCCAGTTCTCCTCTTGGTGAAGGTTTGATGTTTTTGGCAATTTCAACGACCCGATTATCATAAAAATATAATCCGGGTACAGCGTAATTGCTCTTGGGAACCTCAGGTTTTTCCTCGATCGAAACGGCATTAAAATCCTTGTCGAATTCCACCACTCCATATCTTTCGGGGTCATGGACCGGGTAGGCGAATACTATTCCGCCCTCAGGGTCAGCACAGGATTGCAACAACTTGCTCAATCCGCTGCCGTAAAAGATATTGTCACCCAACACAAGTGCTACACTGTCGGTTCCGATGAACTCTTCGCCGATGATGAAGGCCTGTGCCAGTCCGTCCGGACTTGGTTGTTCAGCATAATGGAACTCGCAACCAATCTGGCTGCCGTCGCCCAAAAGCTTTTTAAAATGAGGTAAATCATGTGGGGTAGAGATGATCAGTACCTCTTTAATGCCTGACAACAGCAATATAGAAAGAGGGTAATAAATCATCGGTTTATCATACACCGGCATGAGCTGCTTGCTGACAGCCAATGTCAAAGGGTGAAGACGCGTGCCGCTACCTCCGGCCAGAATAATTCCTTTCATAGTTAATTATCAATGAATGAATGAGCGAATAAATGAATAAGGCAATCCACTTATTCTGAACTTATTATTTGAACCCTCAGGCTCCGTACATTTTACTGTAATAATTCTGATAATCACCGTTGGTGATGTTTTCAATCCAGCTCCAGTTGTCAAGGTACCACTGTACTGTCCTGTCCAGACCTACTTCAAAAGTAACCGAAGGTGCCCAGCCCAGTTCCGACATCAGTTTACCTGCATCAATCGCATAACGAAGGTCATGACCTGCCCTGTCTGTCACGTAGGTGATCAGTTTCTCAGACTCTCCAGCCTCACGACCCAGTTTAGCGTCCATAATACCACAAAGCAACAATACAAGGTCAATGTTCTTCCATTCGTTGTTGCCTCCGATGTTGTAAGTTTCACCATTTGCACCATTGTGGAAAATAACATCTATTGCCCTGGCGTGGTCCAGCACATACAACCAGTCCCTCACATTTTCACCCTTGCCATAAACCGGAAGCGGCTTGTTGTTTTTGATGTTATTGATCATCAGGGGAATCAGCTTCTCAGGAAAATGATTCGGTCCGTAATTGTTTGAACAGTTGGAAATGACTACCGGAAGTTTGTAAGTATTGTTATAAGCCCTCACAAAGTGATCTGAACTCGCTTTTGAAGCAGAATAAGGAGATCTCGGGTCGTATTTCGTGGTTTCGACAAAAAACTCCTTCGGATCATGCAGTTCACCATATACTTCGTCGGTCGAAACATGGTAGAAACGCTTGCCTTCAAAATTACCGGCCCATAGCTTACGGGCTGAATTGAGCAGATTGACTGTTCCGATGACGTTGGTCATGACAAAAGCCATAGGATCGGTGATCGACCTGTCTACATGTGATTCAGCGGCAAGGTGGATGACCCCGTCAAACTGATACTTCTGAAACAGCTCATCTATATATAAGGCATCGGTGATATCTCCCTTCTCAAAGGTATAATTAGGAAGGGTATCAATATCTTTAAGATTCTCAAGATTTCCGGCGTAAGTAAGGTTATCCAGATTGACAATGGCGTAGTCAGGATACTTATTGACAAATAGTCTTACTACGTGTGAACCGATAAATCCGGCTCCGCCTGTTATTAACAAAGTTCTTTTTGAAGACATTACTAGGAATTTATAATTTTTACTTGTTATTGATTTTCTTTTCCCAAGCCCAGGCATCTCTCAAACTGTCGTCCAGTGTCTTCTCCACTTGCCATCCCATGATATCCCTGGCTTTGTCGACGTTGCCGTAAATTTGCTCCACATCCCCGCTTCTTCTTGGTCCGATCTCATAATTGAGTTTAAGATCATTGACTTTTTCGAAAGTTTCGATGATTTCAAGAACAGAATTTCCGGTTCCTGTGCCAACGTTAAAGACATCATAAAAAGGAGCTTCACTTTTCTTAAGCAAATTCAGTGCCGAGACGTGTGCTTTCGCCAAATCTACTACATGAATAAAATCACGGACGTTACTTCCGTCTTTGGTATTGTAGTCATTTCCGAAAACCGTGAGCTTTTTCCTGATGCCGATGGCGGTTTGGGTGATGTATGGAACAAGATTATTAGGAACGCCGGTTGGTAACTCACCGATCTCCGCACTCGGGTGTGCTCCGATGGGATTGAAATACCTCAGTGAAATAATACTC
This sequence comes from Emticicia sp. CRIBPO, assembly GCF_009905725.1. Taxonomy (GTDB): domain Bacteria; phylum Bacteroidota; class Bacteroidia; order Cytophagales; family Spirosomataceae; genus Leadbetterella. The sequence goes on from NZ_JAAAKV010000001.1 coordinate 712,594, forward strand.
AGAGCAGCACCAGATTTAATGGTGTCTCTCAGGATATCCTCACCGATGGTTTTGGTGTTGCCATAAGGCGATTCTGCAGGCTTGCGTGGGGTTGATTCTGAAACAGGTACGATGTCAGGCTGACCGTAAACTGTACATGAAGAGGAGAACACCAGGTTTTTGATTTTTAACTCAGACAGCACCTCAAGAAGCGTCACCAGTGAACCGACGTTGTTGCGGTAATATTTCAAAGGCTGATCAACGGACTCTCCCACAGCCTTGTAAGCCGCAAAATGAATAACGCCCTCGATGCCTTCAGCACTGATTACTTTTTTCAAAAGATCACGGTCATTACAATCTCCTTCATAGAAAGGCAGATCGATACCGGTAATGTTTTTTAGGCCCTGTAAAACCGACTTTTTTGAGTTACTTAAATCATCAATAATAACAGGAGAAAATCCTGCGTTTAATAATTCAACAACCGTATGTGAGCCAATAAAACCCGCCCCTCCTGTTACAAGAATTTTCATGAATCTGTTTTTTTAACAAAAGTACCATTTTGATTAAAGTTTTAAAAATTTTGTTTGACTAATAAATCTAAGTTATTATTATTACGTTCAGAAAACAAAAGTCTATGAATTCTAGTGAGCTAAAAGCATTGGTATCGCTGCTTGACGACAGCGATAATGAGGTATCGGCACATGTCGAAAACCAGATCAGGGCTTTGGGTGACGATATAATACCTTTTCTGGAAAAACAATGGGAAGAAAGCGGGTTTGACCCCATTTTACAAAAGAAAATTGAAGAGCTGATCCATGATCTTCAATACAACAATTTACTTTCGAAACTCAAAAAGTGGAAAAAAGACGGAGCCCAGGATCTGCTCGAAGGCCTCTGGCTCATTGCCACCTACCAATATCCCGAGCTGAGTCTCGACAATCTGAAACAGGAAATCAACAAAATATATTTTGAAGTGTGGCTTCAGATGCGGGACGAAACCCATCCTGAAGACAATATCAGGATCCTCAACCAGGTGTTTTTCGATAAATACAAATTCTCTCCCAACACCAAAAACTTTCATTCTCCTTCCAACTCGATGGTCAACCAGGTGCTGGAGCTGAAACGTGGCAACCCGATTTCTTTGTGCAGCATTTATCTGCTGGTAGCCCAGAAACTCAACCTGCCGGTGTTTGGCGTTAACCTGCCGAGTTTGTTTATCCTGACTTATGAAAGCAAAAGCACCCAGTTTTACATCAACGTTTTCAACAAAGGACTTATATTTTCCAAAAAGGACATAGACAGCTATCTGAAGCAAATGAACATTGCCCCTCAGCCCATGTTTTATGAGCCTTGCTCCAACCTCGAAATCATCAAAAGGACACTGGTGAACCTGGTCGTCTCCTTTACCAAAAACTCAGATAATCAGAAATCAAAAGAGGTCAATATCCTGCTTGACGGCCTCAAAGAAGAAGAATAAAAAAAGGACTTCCCGTAAGGAAGTCCTTTTTTTACTGACATGCCGAAGATTACTTTTTCGGCGTCCAGGTATTATTTTTCAGATTGGTGTCAGGCAAAACCAGCTCAGGGTCTATCACGATCTCAGTAATTTCAGATTTCGAAGGATAAGAGAATGTCCATGACGGCCCTTTCTGCCAGATTTCCACAGGCAGGTCAACAACACTCTCTGTACCATTACTTTCTTTGATTTTCAGTTTTACGGGCATCGGCATTTGTTCCAGGTTTTCGACAGTGATCAAGGCTCCTTTAGCAGCATCATTTCCTACATACCTCACCTCTTTCACACCCTGGTCGATTTTCCAGTCATTGTATATCCATGATTTCCAGAACCAGCCCAGGTCTTCTCCACCGGCGTCTTCAATCGTATGAAAGAAATCAAAAGGAGTCGGGTGTTTAAATGCCCATCTTTTGATGTATTCTCTCAGGGCATAATCAAAGCGATCTTCACCCAATACCACTTCTCTGAGCATCGTCAGGCCGTAACCTGGTTTACGGTAAGCCAGGGTTCCGAGTTCAGATGCCGCTACCACGTCCGGACGGGTCATGATCGGCGTGCCTCTGTGAAAGAACGGGGCCAGTTGCTGTGCATTTCCTTTCCTGTAATATTCTCCGTTGTTGAAATGTTTGGTAGACAAACCATTAATAAAGGTATTGAATCCTTCATCCATCCACGGAAACTTCCTTTCGTCGCTACCCACGATCATCGGGAACCAGATATGTCCGAACTCATGGTCGGTTACTCCCCAGAGTCCCGCTCCCTTGCTTCTTGAACTGCAGAAAACAATACCCGGGTACTCCATTCCACCCACAATACCCGCCACATTGGTAGCTACGGGATAGGGATATTCATATAAATAAGAAGAATAAAACTCAATACAGCCCTTCACATATTCTGTTGACCTTCCCCAGGCATCGTTTCCGGCACTTTCAACAGGATAAACAGATTGTGCCAGGCAAGGTTTGCCACTTGGCAGATTAATGGCAGAAGCATCCCAGATAAAAGACCTGGAAGTAGTAAAGGCTACGTCGCGGCTGTTGTTACATTTAAATTTCCAGGTCAGCATACCTGATGTCTTAGGTCTTGAAGCCGGGTCTTTGATCTCTTCAGCCGTTCTGATCACGACTGTTTTCTCAGATTTGGCTGCAGCAGCCAATCTTTCGATCTGTTTTTTGGTCAAAACTTCCGATGGATTGATCAATTCGCCTGAACCTGCCACAATATGATCAAAAGGCACGGTTACATTATATTCAAAGTCACCATATTCAAGATAAAACTCACCGGCTCCCAGGTAAGGCAGCACATTCCAGCCCTCCACGTCGTCATAGACACACACCCTCGGATACCATTGGGCTAGTTCATACACAATACCATTCTGAGTGGTCAGCTTACCCATCCTGTCGGAACCATAAGCCGGAATATCAAATCCGAACTCAAGGCTGATGACTACTTTTTCTCCTTTATTGACCGGCTCGCTCAGACGCACCTGCATGCGGGTATCGTCGATGATGTGGGCACTGTAAACGGAAGTCTGATTTGCCTTTCCTTTTTTGGCAGCTCCTTTTTTCTCGGCTTTTACATTTTTGATTTCATATCCACCCATGAAGCCTTTGTTACCATATCGTCCCTGCTGCACAGGCGTGGTTTTGCCCCCTCTTGAATTGTCGTTGAACTGATTCTGGTCCAGTTGAAGCCAGATAAACGAAAGCTGATCGGGCGAATTGTTGGTATAAGTAATCTGGACATCTCCAAAAACACGGTTATTCGCTTCGTCCAGGGTAGCATTGATTTTGTAATCGGCAGAGTTTTGCCAGTACATCGGGCCGGGATTTCCGGAAGCACTTCTGTAGGCAGTCGAAGTCTGGTAATTAAACATCGGGTTAAAGGCATCCAGGTTATTGAATTTCCCGGTTTCCTGGGCAAAAACCTGGTAAGAAAAGAAAGTAAGGATCACTAAAAACTTTGCTCTCATTTAGTTTTGATTTATTGATGTAAAATGCAAATATAGATTTTAACAACGTAAATCAGAACGTTTTTAGGGCGTGCACCTCAATTTTTATTACTCTTTAATAATCACTTCTTCCTTTTATAAAAATCAAACTTTGGTTTTGCTGACTCTCCGGAAGTATAATAACCATCTGTATCCTTAGTAAAACAAAAAGCCTCCCCCTGCGGTAAAAAGATGTAAGGCAAAAAAGTATAATCCTTTAAAAGAGTCTGACTTATTGTTTCTTCTTGTTTTCTGTTCCATACGAATATCGCCGTGTAAGACATTAATGCAATCTGGTTTCCGTCAGATGAAATGCCCCCACTTGTGATATAAGTCAGGGGGATTTGTTGTACAAATGTTGCCTTTTGTGCATTACGGGTATCCTGAGGGTATGCAAGCTTGTACAAGCCTACTTTTGCTTCTCTTTTGGTTACCAGGTAAATATCATTCGTTACGGGGTCCAATAGTATGCACTCAGTATCATGACTCCCATCAGGATAAGTAAATTTTATAAATTCAATTTGTTTATCCGACAATTCACTTTCCGGGGCCTCAGGTTCCTGAAATCTGTAAATGGTATATTCATTATATACCATATTGTTATCTCCGGTATCTGCAAGGTATATATAATTTTTACCTTCGAGAGGACCTGAGCCTATGGCAATGTCTTCCACATCGCGGAAAGAAAAAGGAAGTTTAAGTTTTCCACTTAAAACTCCCTTTTTATCTATTAGTTTTATTTCATTTATATTCGGGCCATCTTCATGTATCCAAAGATGATCCGTTAGATTATAACTTTCACAAATCCCGGAAATTTCTTTAAGACTTGTATCAGAAATAAAAAAGGCCTCAGGATTATTGGTATACTGCGGGATACTATTCTTTTTAAATATTTTTATTTTATCACAGGAACTGAATAAAAATAGTAACAGAAGAACCCCATTCTTGAAAATTTTCTTTTTCATAAGTCTGTTTTAATGTGTTTTAAAATCAGAAGGTGTTATTAAAGAGGTATGAGATTTTATTTCCAAATCTATCTCCCTATCCTCAGCGTAGTTTGCAAATGAAGTACCGGAATGATCTTTGGGACAAACCTGTCAGAATTATGCCAGAGATTTCTCATCAGATTAACGGTAAATTCTTCCTTTGTTATTTCAGATGGGTAGTAATAAATACCTAACAGCCGTTCCCTTCTTTTTAGAAATCTAAGGCCGGGACCAATACCAAAATCTACTTTAAAAGGACCTTTTCCTATTTTGAAGCCCAACTTTCCTGCCACAATGAAACGTTGATCATTCCTGGTATAATTATAGGATGCCTGCCAGTGAGATAAATCACCAAAATAGAGTTTTTCTATCCTCAGCATTACTCCTGCATATATCCACGATATTTTTCCCGAGCTTATTTTATAATCCATATTTACCCGAAAACCACCTGCTTTGGCATACCCAGGGGTCTCCGTTTGCCAAACCCAGCCTTTATTGAGATACGATACATCAACCCCGATGATGTTTCTCCCCTCCCTATGTTCCAGACCAAGATTATAGTTCTGAAAGGCAAAATTTAAAGGATCCAATCTAAATGCCCATTGAGCACTTAAGTTTATAATAGAAGAGAAGTAAAAGAATATAAAAAAAATAAAGCAAATGGTTCTTCTGAGCAAAAAAGATCTTTTCAAGCTTAAATGAAGTTTTAAGAGTTGCATGTGATTACCCATTATTTTCCAAATAGTTTCAACAGACAAATCTACAAATACATAAAACAAAAAAATGTCCAAAATTGGACAAAATTCAAAGGATGGAGAGGAGGCTTATTTTATTACAAAGTAAAGAGAAAGTGCTTCAGGCCTTCGGATGGGCCTTTTTATGAATTTCCTTGAGCTGGTCGATGGAGTTATGGGTGTAAATCTGGGTGGCGACCAGGCTTGAATGTCCGAGTAGCTCTTTGATGGCATTCAGGTCCGCTCCCCTGTTGAGCAGGTGAGTGGCAAATGAATGCCTCATGACGTGTGGCGATTTTTTGTGGATGGTCGTCACCAGTTCAAGATAATACTTCACTTTTCTCTGGACAAAAACCGGGTAAAGCGGCTCACCTTTATCCGTCAGGAAAAGGTATTCGCCGGGAATTGAAAATTCCCTTTTCCGGAACTCCAGGTACTGGTCAATCAAAGTAATGACTGTGTTCGACAAGGGGATGATCCGGTATTTGTTTCTTTTTCCCAGCACCTGTATCTTCTGCCCGTCCACATCATTGATTTTTATGCCGATCAGCTCCGAAAGACGCATTCCGGTACCATACAATATCTCAAGTATCAGCTTATCCCTTAGTCCATGAAAATCTATCCCGAAGTCGACTTTGTCAAAAAGCATTTCAATGGGCTTTTCTTCCACATAGACCGGGAGTTTCTTAGGCGTTTTTAAAGATTTTATCTTTTGGGTGGGGTCAGTTTCCAGCTTCTTTTTGCTGATCAGGAAATTGTAGAAAGCCCTGAGTGTGGCTATTTTGCGGTTAATACTCCTGTTTTCGATTTTGCTTTCTGACAGGTTGACGATCCAGCCCCTGATCATTTTGAAATCCGCCAGGTAAATTTCAGTTTCCGGAAAATCATTTTCCATAAACCTGGTAAACTGGGCCATGTCATTCTCATAAGCCTTTACGGTGTGCGGGCTCAGCCTTTTTTCGTACTGGATATAGTTTAAAAACAAATCGACCAATTCCGGAATTATTTGAAATGAATTCAAAAATACCAAAATTGGTCGATAATATTAACATGTCAAAAGACTATTCGTCGATATGACCGTATGTTTTCTGCTTGTAGGCCGCATGAATAACCTCAAATCTACGCGTTACAGATTTCTTCTGGAATGCCTGACGAGATCTTAGCTGACGCAAAACACCTGTTTTCTCGAACTTCTTCTTAAAACGCTTAAGAGCCTTATCGATTGATTCGTTATCCTTAATTTGAATATGTAGCATAATTTACACCTCCTTCCATTTAATCGGGTTGCAAAGATAAATAAAATCAGCAGATTAGTTGATAACTTTTCAGGAAATAAAATTAAAAATGAGCTCTTTTTTATGAATTAATTTTATTCTGGAGGCAAAATCATTCATTTTTGCATAAAAAACTGAGATATGAAACTCGCCATCATCGACCTTGGCACGAATACTTTCCATCTTCTGATCGTTGAATCTGCCGGCGGAACCGAGCTTTTCAAGGTTTCGATACCTGCGAAAATCGGCAAAGGAGGTATTAACCAGAATGTTATCACGCCGGAAGCTATTCAAAGGGCCATGACTGTGCTTCGTGTCTTCAGAGAAAAAATCGATGAGTATGGACTGGAGTCTGATCAGGTCTATGCCTTTGGCACCAGTGCCATCCGGAATGCAGAGAACAAAGAAGAATTCATCAGCCTGGTTAAGCAGGAGCTTGACATTGACATCACGGTAATAGACGGCAACGAAGAGGCGGATCTCATTTATAAAGGGGTAAGCCAGGCCGTTAATATCTCAGAGAATTCGCTTATTATAGATATCGGAGGAGGCAGTGTGGAACTGATCATCTGTGACGAAGAGAAAATACTCTGGAAAAGGAGTTTCGAAATCGGCGGACAGCGGCTTATTGAAAAGTTTATGAAAAAGGACCCGATCCCGCAGAGTGATATTTCCAGGTTGAATGATTATCTGAATGAACAATTACTTCCACTTGCCAACGCCATTCACCAATACCATCCGAAAGTACTGATCGGTTCTTCAGGTTCTTTTGACACCCTCAATGACATGTACTATCATCAGCTGACCGGCAATTTCCCGCCGGCTGAAACCATTGGTTTTGACTACCCTGTTCAGGAATTCTGGAAAGCGTATGAGTCGCTGGTGTTTTCAGACAGAGCTACCAGGATGGCCATACCGGGAATGATCGAACTCCGTGTCGAAATGATCGTGGTGGCAGTATGCCTGATCAGGTTTGTGATTCAGAATTACGGCATTGAACAAATAAAAATATCCAACTACGCTTTAAAAGAAGGAGCTTTGCAAAGTATCCTTGAAAATCATGCCCGTTAATTATCATTTTTTAAAACACCTTGCTCCTGCCCTTGACAAACGGTTTGCCGGTTTTGAGGTGGCCGCTGTCTTCAGCCAGGACAAGGACGAACTGGTGCTGGGATTTGCCCGGCCTGATCAGGAAATTTACCTGAGATGCCCGGTTACACCCCAGTTTTCCTGTTTATATGTTTCAGATGTTTTTGGGCGGGCCCGAAAAAACAGCGTTGACCTCTGGCCTGAAATTACAGGGTTGAAGGTCTTATCAGTGGCAGTTTTTGAAAATGAAAGGGCTCTAAGGTTTAACCTGGAAAGTGATTACACCCTGGTTTTTAAGTTTTTCGGAAACCGGCCAAACATCATATTGTTCCAGGGGCAGGACGTTGTGGCATTGTTTAACAATCAGCTGGCTACAGATATGGACCTAAAGCTGGATGGGCTGAACAGGAACTCCGATTTCAGCCTGGAAAGATTTAAGGAAGTAAATGCACAGCCCGAAAAGATGTTTTATACTTTCGGCAAGCTCATCCACCAGGAAGTAAAACAGCGGTTCAAAACCGGAAACGCGGAAACCGATGAACAGAAATGGGAGATCATACAGCAGGTGCTTCGTGAACTGGAACACCCTTCCTATTATATAGCTACCCTGGACCACAAACCTGTTTTATCACTTTTCCCCGCGGGTGTTCCCGAAAAAACGTTTGATGCACCCATCGAGGCTCTGAATTACTTTTATATCTTTTACCAGAAGACCATTTCACTGGCTACGGAAAAGACTTCCCTACTGAACCAGCTGTCAAAAGAGAAAAGGCAAACCGAGGCTTATCTGAAAGACAGCTATGAGCGGTTAGATAAGCTTCAGAATGCCGTTAAAAATGAAGAAGTGGGGCATATCCTCATGGCCAACCTTCAGAATATTGACCCTGAAGCCGAAAAAGTGACACTTCATGATTTTTACCGGGACCAGGAAATTGAGATCAGGTTAAAAAAGGAGCTCTCAGCCCAGAAAAATGCAGAACAATATTACAGGAAAGCCAAAAATGAGAAGATAGAATGGGACAAAGCCGAGGAGAATATCCTGCTGAAAGAAGAAAGGCTGCTGAAAATTGAGGAGGCGATTGCAAAAATCTCTGAAACAGAAAATATCCGTGAGCTCAGGGCTTTTTCGAAATCAAATGAGCAGGAATCGGCCAGAAATAGTAAAACGGAAGTCTCTTTTCCTTTTAAGAGATTTGTCGAAGATGGTTTCGAGATACTGGTGGGAAAAAATGCCAAAAACAATGATGTACTCACCCAGCAATATGCCCATAAAGAAGACCTCTGGCTGCACGCCAGGGACTGTGCCGGCTCACACGTGATCATCAAGAATCAGAGCGGAAAAAAAATACCTGAGCATGTCATCGAAAAAGCCGGCGGACTGGCAGCCTGGTTTTCAAAACGTAAAAATGAGCAGTTTGTACCCGTAATTGTTACCCCGAAAAAATTCGTCCGCAAAGCCAAAGGACTTCCTGACGGCCAGGTGATTGTAGAAAAGGAAACAGTGATCATGGCTGAGCCTTTTAACCCGGGAAATACAGGTCAGTAAGCGGCAAAAAATTAAAAATCGTACAGAATTAAGCTCTGATTCATAAAATTTCTCCATTTCGGATAAATTATTCTTCAGAATAAAAACAACAGAATAGTCCTGTTTAATGACCGGATATTGCAGAAATGGCTTTTTATTCACCCAAAAAGGAAAATAAATTCTTCAATTCTGACTTTCTTATATTAACTTTGTGCTTCGATACATAAATCGAAACTGCTTCGCAAAAATGCCAAAAAATTCTAGTCTAAAATCGGTTCTAATTATCGGATCAGGACCCATCATCATCGGACAGGCGTGTGAATTTGACTATTCCGGATCCCAGGCCGCCCGATCTTTAAGAGAAGAAGGTATTGAAGTCGCATTAATTAATTCGAATCCGGCCACTATCATGACCGATCCGATGAATGCTGACCACGTCTACCTTAAGCCACTTGAAAAAAAGTCAATCATTGAAATTCTTGAAAAACATCAGGCCTTAGGTCGCCCGATTGACGCTGTTTTACCTACCATGGGTGGACAAACCGCACTCAATCTGGCCATAGACTGCGACAAAGCCGGTATTTGGAAGAAATACAATGTTCAGATCATCGGTGTCGATATCAAAGCGATAGAAACGACCGAAGATCGTGAGTTGTTCCGTAAAAAAATGATTGAATTAGGTGTGGGCGTCTGCAAAGGACGTACGGCCAGATCATTTTTGGAAGGAAAAGAAATTGCACAGGAAATCGGCTTCCCGCTCGTAATCAGGCCTTCTTATACCTTAGGTGGTACGGGAGGTGGATTTGTCAACGCCCCTGAGGATTTTGACAAGGCCCTGAATCACGGTTTGCATGCCTCACCTGTACATGAAGTGCTGATCGAACAATCCATCATGGGTTGGAAAGAATACGAACTTGAATTGCTCAGGGATAACAATCAGAACATTGCGATCATCTGTACCATCGAAAACTTTGACCCGATGGGCGTGCATACCGGCGACTCCATCACGGTAGCTCCGGCCATGACCCTTCCTGATACGATCTATCAGAAAATGAGGGATATGTCGATCAAAATGATGAACGGAATCGGTCAGTTTGCGGGTGGATGTAACGTACAGTTCTCACTCAATCCTGAAAACGACGACATCATTGCCATCGAGATCAACCCGCGTGTGAGCCGTTCTTCGGCCCTGGCCTCCAAAGCCACCGGTTACCCGATTGCGAAAATCGCCTCTAAAATGGCGATCGGATATAATCTTGATGAACTGATCAACCCGATCACCGGAAGCACTTCTGCTTTCTTTGAGCCGGCCATTGATTATGTGATCGTGAAAATCCCCCGCTGGAACTTTGATAAATTCCCGGGATCGGACAGAAGACTTGGCCTGACCATGAAATCTGTCGGTGAAACGATGGGTATCGGAAAGAACTTCCAGGAAGCCCTTCAGAAAGCATGCCAGTCGCTTGAGATCAAACGTAATGGTCTGGGTGCTGACGGCAGAGAGCTTAAAGACCAGGAAAAACTGAAATACAGCCTTGCCAATCCTTCTTGGGACAGGTTGTTCCATGTTTACGACGCCTTTAAAGCTGGACTTTCGTTCAATACGATCCAGAAATTAACGAAAATAGACAAGTGGTTCCTGCACCAGATTGAAGAAATGATTCAGCTGGAGCATGAAATCGAAAAATATAAACTGGAAACTATCCCTTATGAGCTGATGCTCGAAGCCAAACAAAAGGGATATGCCGACAGACAGGTGGCTCACCTGCTTAAGTGCCTTGAAAGTGAAGTGTTTACTAAAAGACACGACATGGGTATCAAAAGGGTTTACAAATGTGTGGATACCTGTTCAGCAGAGTTTGAAGCCAAAACACCTTACTACTACTCTACTTTCAATGCCACCCAGGAAAAACCTGACAATGAATCGGTGGTTTCAGACAAGAAGAAAATCCTTGTGCTGGGTTCAGGACCTAACCGTATCGGTCAGGGGATTGAATTTGATTACTCGTGTGTTCACGGTGTACTGGCTGCCAAAGAATGTGGTTATGAGACCATTATGGTCAACTGTAACCCTGAGACGGTCTCAACCGACCCGGATATTTCAGATAAACTTTACTTCGAACCGGTATTCTGGGAGCATGTTTATGACATCATCCAGCATGAAAAACCGGAAGGTGTCATCGTTCAGCTGGGTGGACAAACAGCCCTTAAAATGGCTGAGAAATTCACAAAATACGGCATCAAAATCATCGGTACTTCTTACGAAGCCCTTGACCTTGCCGAAGACCGCGGACGTTTCTCTGAGAAACTGGTAGAAATGGGGATTCCTTATCCTCCTTTTGATACGGTAAGAACTGCCGACCGTGCCGTGGAGGTTTCGAAAGAACTTGGTTTCCCGCTTCTGGTGCGTCCGAGCTATGTCTTGGGTGGTCAGAGCATGAAAATCGTGATCAACGAAACGGAACTTGAACAACACGTGGTTAAGATCCTGAATGATATTCCGGATAACAACATCCTCCTGGATCACTTCCTGGAAAATGCAATTGAAGCCGAAGCCGATGCCATCTGTGACGGCGAAGATGCGTACATCATCGGGATCATGGAGCACATTGAGCCTGCCGGAATTCACTCAGGTGACTCCTACGCCTTGCTTCCGGCTTTTGACCTCAGTGAAAATGTGATCAGACAGATAGAAGAATATACCAAGAAAATTGCTATAGGACTGGCAACCAAAGGCTTGATCAACATACAGTTTGCCATCAAGGATGAAAAAGTATATGTGATCGAGGCCAATCCGAGAGCTTCAAGAACGGTTCCGTTCATCTGTAAAGCTTACCAGGAACCTTACGTCAATTATGCTACCAAGGTAATGCTGGGTGCTAAAAAGGTAAAAGACTTTGATTTCAAACCTGTGAAAAAAGGGTATGCGATCAAAATCCCGGTGTTCTCATTCAATAAATTCCCGAATGTCAACAAAGAACTCGGACCTGAGATGAAATCAACCGGAGAAGGCATTTACTTCATAGATGACCTGACAGACGATTTCTTCCTCAATATTTACTCAGAAAGGAATCTGTACTTATCGAGATAACAAAAAAAGGCCCTTCGAGGGCCTTTTTTTACGCCTTTATGTTTCACAATATCTGATGATTTCTCCGGGGTTTCGGGTTTTGTTTATTTCACCCGTCCGACATCATATTTGTCCTGAAATAAAATCCGTCAGAGATAAAGAAATTTTAATTATTTTCGTTCTCTGATACATATCTTTAACAAACGGGTCATTTAATGAAAAAAGCGTTCCTACTTATATTGACAATATTCAGCAGCCTGATGTCTTTCGGGCAGACGGATGACTTTAAAGCTCTTTTTTTACCGGATTCGGCGGAATTATACCTTGGATACAATTTCAATAAATCAGCAGAGCTGGAAAAAATCCTGGCAGAACCCGGCAACCAGGCTTTTCTGAATAGTTTTTCAAAAACCTACGGCTCTTTTTTTGACAGTGAAAAGCAATACAAAACCCTGATGGAAAAGAATGTGGATGAATGGGAAATGGAGCTTTTTGATGTCAGGAATGCTCAGCTGGCCCTGTTGAAAAAAGATAAAGCAACGATTAGCCCTTCCCTCTATACCTTTCTTGAAAATGAGGTCAAATACAATTATTGGCACCTGGTGTTTGCTTACCCGATCATCAGAAGCAACAGTGACCCTAAACTGACCCGGCTGGTTTCTTTGCCGTCAGTGATGGTGAAGAACTTTAAATTTGAAGACATAAAAGACGATAACCTGCTGGTTTCCAAAAGTTTCAGAAAACTGTTGCCTCTGGCTGTCACTTACTTCAACTCTGAAGAAAGAGGTTTCAGAAAATACTCCGACATGGTGGAGGCCATGACCAACAAAGCCGAATATGCCCAGAAACACCTCAAGGGTGACCCGCTTGATTTCTACCTGGCGATGCTGCTGGAATCCAACAAAGACCGGATCAGCTCCTCGTCTGCCCGTTATGTCATCAGTCAGATCGACAATCAGAGCGTCAGGGCTCAGTTTAAAAACGGTTTTGTAGAAGAAATACTCAAAAAAGAAGAAGCGGACAAAGCGAAGGCGGTCACTACAGCCAAGGCCCCTAAATCAAAGTCTGCCTACCCCCCGCTGGTAGACCTGGCCTCCAAGAGCTTCGACTTCAGCAAGTACAAAGGCAAAGTAGTCTATGTTGACTTCTGGGCCAGCTGGTGCGGGCCATGCAGAAGGGAATTCCCTTTCTCAAAAAAAATGCATGAGTCGCTTTCTGAAAAAGAAAAGAAAAACATCGTTTTCCTTTATATTTCTATTGACGATGACCCGGAAGCCTGGAAAAAAGCAGTCAAAAGCCTTGAATTGGATGAGTTTGAGAATGGTCATTCCATGGGAGGGTTTGCCTCTGAGGTGGTTCAGCAATACAGGATCACCGGAATACCCCGTTATATGATTATCGATAAAAACGGCGTTATAGTAAAGCCGGATGCCAACAGGCCCAGTAATCCCGAAACGATTACGGAATTACTTGATCTGGCTAAATAAAGTGATTATTTTTGAAAAATTTATGAATCAAACGGGCTGACTTTTTTGTTATCCTCAAAAAAACAATTCAGATGTTCAAATATATTTTTATTTTTCTTCTTGTCCTGATCTTCGTGCCGCAGGTAAGGAGGTTCTTGTTCTGGTTGATCGTTGGAAGACAGATGGTGAAAGAGCAAAAACGCTATGAAAAACAAACCACCCGCAAAGAAGGTGAAATCAAAGTAGATTATATTCCTGACAACGCCAAGAATCAACATCCTAAAGGTGGACAATACGTTGATTATGAAGAAGTAAAAGACTGATCTTACATGCTTAAAAAATATAATAAAATCTTCCCGGTTTCTCCGGATCTTGCTGCTCTTGTATTACGCGTCGGCACATCGGTTCTGATGATCACGCACGGTTATCCCAAATTCGAGAAAATCCTTAACGGTGATTTTTCTTTTGCAGATCCCATTGGCATGGGCGAGGGCCTTTCGCTGGTCATGACCGCTTTTGCAGAATTCTTCTGCTCGGTCCTGCTTCTGTTGGGCTTATTTACCAAACCTGCCCTGATATTCCTGATCTTTACCATGATTGTCGTGATTTTTATTGTCCATGGCAATGACCCTTTTGCGGATAAAGAACACGGCATCAGCTTCCTGATCCCTTACGTCAGTTTATTCCTGACAGGACCCGGAAAATTCTCCCTCGACTATAAGCTTTTCAAACAGTAATTTATAATCAGGACTTTAACTATTTCCCGATGCCTGGCAAATCCACTCTTTAAAAAAAGGGCGGATTGAAAACCGGATATTTTTCATAAAACGGCATAAAAATAGTAAGTTTGCGGAGGAGTCATTTTTTTCACACGGAGGAACAACCATTCACTTACCATCTATTTTAAGTTGCTATGAATTCAGAAAATTCCAATTTCTATTTAAGCAAATCCCATTGGATTATTATTTCAACACTACTTTTCTTATTCGTTAATGCCATTTCATCGTTTCTTTATATCAAGCTGGATGTTCCGGACATGACCCCGATGAATGCCGGTTTCTTCAACCTGGTCAAAACATTGCTTATCAACGGTTTATTCTGGACCGCTGTCGGCAAAATCCTGAAAGATTTCAAAAGTGCCTTTATCAGCCTCTTTGTCTCGGTGATACTTACCGGCGGGCTGGGATTCTATCCGGGCGTATTGCTAAAACTCGACAATGACAATCTCATTATAAAAAGCCTGGCTTTTGCCATTCCGTTTTATCTTTTCGGGGCATTAAACCTCAAAAAGCCTGTCATTTCTCTTGCCTTGTTATTCACGGCCATTATTCCGATGGCGAACATAGACCTGGGACACCAGTTCATTTCCAATTTCAGTTTACTGGCCATCAGCAATATTCCGAAAATAGACTGGCTGACCCTAAAACTGAACCTGAATGAGATTTCTTCAGGCTATCCTTTCGGCTTCAGTTTTGATTTACTGGCTGTAGTGGCCCGCACTTTTCTTTTCTTTGTTCAGTTTATCCTGTTTTTTGAATTGTACAGACTTATCCGCGGAGGTCTTCCCAAAAATATTTTCAAGAGCAGTTTCAACATCAAGAACGCCTATTCAAAGCCATTTGCATTTGCGGGTTTTATAGCTTTCAAAACCATTATCTATTACCTGATCGCTTCCATTACGATCATTGTTTTAGGAGTCAATAACCTCCCCTTGCTGCAGAATAAAATTGCCCAGGCTATTTACCTTTCCGGCAGTGTTTTTCTGCTGATCTTCTGTGTGGTTTATTTCCGTAAATTCCTGAGTGAGCAACTTGTGCCCGGAAAAACATTTCCTCTTGCAGTATATGCCCTCGCCCTTTTACCGATCCTGGACAATATCGCTCTTTTCTTGTTGCTCGTGGCTCCGAAACCCAACGTTATGCAGAATTTCAGGGCTGAAAACAAAGGCATCAACCAAGCCAAACTGATTGTTTTTCTTAAATGGACCGGTATTCAGTTCATATTGATCGCTTACACCTACTGGTTCTTTTATAAGAGTGTGCCTTTAAATGACAGCGAGGTTTCACAGGCCGCTTTCTTCCAGTTCCTGTTGTTACCAGGCCTGGGTGGGGTGATCTTTATTTGTTCTTATTTTAGCTTAAGGGCTTCGCAGTTGCTGTTTTTCTTTCAGATCATTGCCCTGGTATATATCGGATTTAAGTGTGTCCCCCTTACGGGAACCGTTTTTCCTTTAGAACTTATGGCTTTTGATGTCACTAAAAACCTGATCTCCATTTTCGTCAGTTTTTGCATTATTCCGGTGTTGCACCTGAAAAAGTTTTACCGATGACCCTTAATTATCCCGGCTCATGAAAACTTCATTCCTTTGTCTGTTTTGCTTTATTCAAATGTCGGTTTTTGCTCAGAAAACAACCATGGAACAACTCAGGAAAGAGATAGAAAGCCGGTTTAAAAGTGTGGAAGGTGATTTCGGACTGGCTTTTAAAGACCTGCAGACCGGGGCCACCCTGCTGATCCGTGAGAAAGAGACCTTTCATGCCGCCAGTACGATGAAAACGCCGGTCATGATAGAAGTTTACAAACAGGCCGGAGAAGGGAAATTCAAACTGACCGATTCGATCGTTGTCAAAAACGAATTTAAAAGCATTGTGGACGGCAGTCCATTCAGCCTGGACATTTCCGACGACAGTGCCGACGGACTTTATAAGAAAATAGGTCAGAAAATGACCATCTACGACCTTACCTACCAGATGATCATTGTCAGCAGTAACCTGGCCACCAACATCCTTATCGACCTGGTGGATGCCAGAAAAGCCAATGAAACGATGCGTAAGATGGGAGCAAAAGACATTCAGGTACTGAGAGGTGTGGAAGATGACAAAGCTTTTCAGCTTAAAATGAATAACACCACCACGGCTTATGACCTGATGCTGATCTTTGAACAGATTGCTCTCAAAAAAGCGGTCAGCAAACGCTCTTCAGAAGAAATGATCAAGGTCCTTTCAGACCAGAAATTTAATGAGATCATCCCGGCCAGACTTCCGGCAGGCGTAAAAGTAGCCCATAAAACCGGCTCCATCACGGGCGTGCAGCACGACTCCGGCATTGTTTTCCTGCCCGACGGCCGCAAATATGTACTGGTATTGCTTTCTAAAAATCTGAAAGACAAGGATAAGGGTGTGGCGATGCTGGCGGATGTTTCGGCTCTTCTCTATGATTTTGTGAAGTAACCGACCTCAATTACCCCTTTCATTTTTTCGTGTAATGACTGGTATTATCTGATCGGAATTTAGTAATTTCGTTAAAACAACCTACTCATTATGAACTTCTTAAAACCCATTTTTAAAGCGGGGCTGATTGCCGGCACCCTCGATATCCTGGCCGCTATCATTATCCTGGGCAAGATGAATTACGCCGGAACCCTTAAGTTTATTGCCAGCGGTGTTTTTGGCCCTGAGGCTTTTGCGGGCGGTCCTGAAATGATCATAGCAGGGCTTATCTTTCATTATCTTATTGCATTGGCCTTCACGGCTTCCTGGTTCTACATTTACCCTTTGCTGCCGTCTGTCAAAACCAACTGGATCCTGAGCGGATTCGTCATTGGTATACTGGTGTGGGTAATCATGAACCTGGGGGTGCTGCCGCTGACCAATGTCAGCCGCTCAGGACTTACCCTGCACGGAGCCTTGCTCAACATGTCCATCCTGATTGTTTGTATCGGCTTACCGGTTTCTTATTTCAGCCACCATTTTTTTGAGAAGAAAGAAGATTAAGCAGATTATTTCCTGAACAATTCGACCAGCTCGGAAGTAATGATGGCCGTAGCTCCCCATATCCATTGGTCGTTGACGGCGTAGCCGGGTGTATCAAATTTCATTCCACGGATGTTCATTTCGCGGGTCTGGATATGGCTGTCTGTCAATAAATCATCGATGTCCACTTCAACAATGGATTGAACCTCACGGGGATCAGGAAAAAAATCGGGGCGGTAGTCCAGGTATCCGACTACGGGCAAAACCCAGAAATTGCTTTGCGGGATAAATATCTGGGTCAGCGTTCCCAGTACCGTCACATCAATGGCCTTGATACCTATTTCTTCCTGTGCTTCCCTCAGGGCTGTGCGGTGAAGCGACTCATCCTCTTCTTCCATTCTGCCACCCGGAAAAGCCATCTGGCCACCGTGTGTGCCGTCATAAGGAGGTCTGAGTATAAGCGGCAGAAAAACACCGGACTGGTAAGGGTAAAAAACGATTAAAACAGCACTTTTCCTGGTAAAATCATTCGGCTGGATTTTTGACCTGAACCTGTTTTCATTCATCAGTTTGAGATGAGCGTCCCTTCCGGGCAAAGGTCCTTTCAGATTTTGCTTGAGTTTTGAGATGAACGGGTTAAAATCCACTGGATTTGATGGTTTTAGGTCTTGCCTCACAATATAATAAATTTTCCGAAAAAAATTTAACATTAAGATAGCATTCCGCTAAAATCACACATATTTTGTCACCAGGGCCTCGGCACACCTTTCTCCGTCCATGGCAGCAGACACAATCCCTCCCGCATATCCGGCCCCTTCTCCGCAAGGATAAAGCCTCTTGGTGGATACATGCTCAAGGTTCTCTTTATCTCTCGGAATCCTGACCGGTGATGAGGTCCTGCTTTCAATACCGATCAGCTGACCGTTGTTGGAAGCATAGCCCTGCATTTTCTTACCGAACTCAATGATCCCATCTTTCAGGGGCATTCCGATATTGGACGGAAGCACTTCCATCATGTCCATAGAGATCAGCCCGGGCTGATATGAAGTCTCGTTGAGCTGAGGAGAAATTTTGCCTTTGATAAAGTCGCCTATCCTTTGAGCAGGCATATACTGAAGGTCTGTACCCTGATCTGTTATTGTTTTTTTCTGATCGTACATCAGTCGCCAGGCTTTCTGCTCTACCTCTTTCTGAAACTCGAGGGCAGCCAGAGCCCCATATTTTTCGTAGCCTTTCCAGTCTACCTCGTTCATCGCCACCACCACACCTGAGTTGGCATAAATAGAATCCCTCCTGGAAGGTGACATGCCATTGACCACCAGCTCTCCCGGAGCAGTGGAGGACGGCACAATAAAGCCTCCCGGACACATGCAGAAGCTGAATACCCCCCTTTGCACTCCCTTGAAATGAGTCTGTGCCACCAGGCTGTAGGAAGCTGCAGGCAGCAAGCCACGGTCGGGTCTGTGGTATTGACACTGATCTACAAAACCCTGTGAGTGTTCAATCCTGACACCCATGGCAAAAGGCTTGGGTTCCAGGTAAATAGCCTTCTGATGCAGCAATTCAAATATATCACGGGCAGAATGGCCCGTAGCCAATATAACCCCCAGGCCGCTGAACTCTTTTCCATTGGCCGTAATAACACCTTTCATTTCACCATTCTGAATCACAAAATCGACGATTTTCGTATCAAAATGCACTTCTCCACCTGATTTCAATACCTGGTTACGCAGGTTGGCCACCACTACCGGAAGCTTGTTAGTGCCGATGTGCGGATGTGCGTCTACCAGGATTTGTTCCGACGACCCGTGAGCCACGAGAATCTCCAGTACACGGCGGATGTCGCCCCTTTTCTTGGAGCGGGTATACAATTTCCCGTCGGAATAAGTCCCTGCCCCACCTTCCCCGAAACAATAATTGGATTCAGGGTTCACCACGTGGTCTTTATTGATGGCCGCCAGGTCTCTTCTTCTCGACTGGACGTCTTTCCCTCTTTCCAGTATAATGGGTTTTACACCTAATTCTATCAATCGTAAAGCGGCAAACAAACCTGCCGGACCAGCCCCCGCAATCACCACCTGGTGCTTGCTTTTTGAAACATCCGGATAATCCCTGATCGTCCCCTGGATCGGTTCGGGCGTTTCATCTATATAAATCTCCAGGTCAAGATTGATGATGACATTCTTTTTGCGGGCGTCAACGGACTGTCTCAGTTTACGGATCTCCCATTGAGATGCAGCCGGGATTTTGTATTGGGCGGCAATAAATTCCCTGAGTTTTTCATCGTCCAGGGCAATCGCCGGATCGAGGGCTACAGAAGCAGTTTTTTTCATGATACAGAAAGGTTTTTATCCTTTAATTTCAGTGTTAGACCAAAAGCTAAAGTACTTAAATTCACTATTTTGACCTTAATTCGTGTCATTTACCTGTGAAAACAGAGCCTTTGGACGAGATAAAAGAAAACGCCGGGTATTTTAAATCCAAAAAACTTCAGCGTGATCTTGAGGCAAAATTAATTGATTTAACTCAAAAGCCAAGTATATTTGCAGTATGTCGTATTTTGCCAACATAAGAAGAGGAATTAAAACCACAGCCAAGGGAATGAGCCTGACGCTCAAACACCTCTGGGATGCCCGCAAAACCAAAGGCCCTATCAATGTCCAGCATCCTGATTATTTCAAGATGGCTGACGGGCATGTGACGCTCCAGTATCCTCATGAAACCCTTCTTGTACCCGACCATGGCCGCTATCAGCTCGATTGTGAAATAGACGACTGTATCGTTTGCGACAAATGTGCCAAGATCTGTCCGGTAGATTGTATCGACATTGAAGTCATCAAGTCACCTGAACTGATCAGATACGCTTCTGATGGTTCGCCGGTAAGATTACATGCAGCCAAATTTGACATTGACATGGCCAAATGCTGCTTCTGCGGTCTTTGTACCACCGTTTGCCCGACAGAATGCCTGACGATGAACTCAGAATACGACTACAGCGTCATCGACATTACGCAGATGAACTTTGCTTTTGCCAACCTGACGGAAGAGCAGGCCCAGGAGAAAAGGGATTTATATGATCAGTTTGTAGCCGAAAAAGAAGCGGCTAAACAAAATAAACCGGCTGCGGCCCCTGCAGAAGCCGAAAAACCTGCCGGATTTGCTCCTAAATTTAAACCGGTCATGAAACCGGCAGAACCGAAAACGGAAACAGAAGAAGTTCCTGCTGCCCAGGAAGCGAAACCTGCATTCACCCCGAAATTCAAGCCGAAAGCCAGTCCGGAAGTTTCGCAGGCCCCAGCGGAAGATACCCCAGAAGCCGCTCCGAAGTTTGTACCCAAGTTCCAACCGAAAATAAAACCTGCTGAATCGGCTCCAGAAACTGCAACCCCGGAATCTGAAACGTCTGAAACAGCTCCCAAGTTTGTACCGAAGTTTCAGCCGAAAATAAAACCTTCCGTACCGGCAGCAGAAACTATAACCCCGGAACCTGAAACGACAGAAACAACTCCAAAATTTGTACCGAAGTTCCAGCCGAAACTGAAGCCTGCGGCCAGTTCAGAAAATACGGATACACCGGCACCGGAAAGTAAAGCTCCTGAAGTTGCTCCGAAATTTGCACCGAAGTTTCAGCCCAAACTGAAACCCTCGGCAGGTGTAGCCGAAGTAGAAGTACCGAAAGAACCTGTCACGGAAACTGCCGCCGTTACCGATGAACAACCCATCTCAGCAGCTCCGAAGTTCGTGCCCAAAATAAAACCGAAAGCAACAGAACCGGTTGAAAACACGGCAGAAGCAGCCCCGGCTCCTAAATTTGTCCCTAAAATCAAGCCTGAGACAACGGAGACTGTTGAAAAGACAATAGCCCCG
The DNA here is from genome assembly GCF_009905725.1 of Emticicia sp. CRIBPO. Lineage (GTDB taxonomy): Bacteria > Bacteroidota > Bacteroidia > Cytophagales > Spirosomataceae > Leadbetterella. Next base: position 733,842 of record NZ_JAAAKV010000001.1, read on the forward strand.
GAAACTTCTGATGCCCCGAAATTTGTACCCAAACTTAAACCGGCGGTAACAGCTGAAGAAGCCCCCGCCACAGAAAATAAAGAAGAAGAACAACCTGAAGCGGAAAAACCAAAGGCCGCTTTCAGACCTACCCTGAAACCTAAAAAATAATTCCTGATGATCGAAACCTTTACACAAGTCATATTCGGATTATTTTGCCTTCTGACGATTGCCGGAGCCCTGTATGTACTGGCCTCCGACAACCTGCTGTATGCAGCATTCGGATTGCTGGTGTCTCTGTTAGGTGTCTCAGGACTTTTTGTGTTTGCCGGAGCCGAGTTTGTGGCCGTATCCCAGATCATGATTTACATCGGCGGGATACTCGTACTGATCATCTTCGGTATTTTACTCAGCAATAAAAAAAGCAGTTCCAACGACAAAAAGGGTACTTTGCACGTCGAATCCCAGAACAAGATTTTCACGATGCTCCTGTGTGTGTTCCTGTTTATGATCCTTTTATTTTTTATCACCTCGCTGAGTTTTAACATCAGACCGGGCAAAGACATGCACATAAGCCATGTAAAGAGCCTGGGACTGGCTTTGATGACTGATTACGTGTTCATACTCGAAGCTGTAGCCGTTCTTTTGCTGGCCGCCCTTATCGGGGCCACTTATCTTTCAAATTCAAACAGAAATGAATAACCTGACGCCTTATCTTTTAGTTTCAGCCTGTTTGCTTTGCATCGGGTTTACAGTAGTGGTCAGCAAAAAAAACCTGATCATGATGCTGATGGGCGTGGAATTGATGCTCAACGCGATCAATATTAACTTTGTGGCCTTCAGTAAATTTGACGTGATACCGGAACGCGGACAACTTTTCAGTATTTTTGTGATGCTGGTGGCCGTAGCCGAAATATCTGTGGGTCTAGCTATCGTCCTGAAAATCAAAGCTTACTATAAAGATATCAATCCGGATAAGCTGGACACCTTAAAAAATTGAAAAAAGTTTTTGGGATTTGCAAAATCAAAACTTATCTTTGCACTCCCATTCAGGGAAAATGGCTGCGTAGCTCAACTGAATAGAGCATCTGACTACGGATCAGAAGGTTTTAGGTTTGAATCCTAACGCGGTCACTTGATAACCAAGCACTTAACAGAAATGTTAAGTGCTTTTTACTTTTAAATGCCCAACATTTTGCACAACATCAAGTTCCTTTCCTTAATTAGTACGAACTCTATTCATTATTCTAAACTTAAAATACATTATGATAATCCCGTTTTCAATAAGGCAGGAAGAAAGGCTGAAAAAAAATAAAATTAACTTAAATGTAACCCCAGAATTAAGACGTAAAATCAATCATTTGATAAATAGATTTTCTGACTCCTGGGAAAAAACAAGTGAAACTAATTTTCATTACATTGAATCTAACTCAATCCTTTCCTATCAATTTTTATTAGAAATATATGGTGTTGAAGACACTTCTAATCATGTAAGTGAACTAGACCCTTTACTAGATAATTTTGAACAATTCATTATTTATGGAAGTAAGCCAGAATATCTTTTTGATGCTGTCGAAATTTTCAATGACACCTTAAGTGATGAGAACAAAAGAAAAAGATTAGCGACAGAAATTACCCGTATCTTAAATAATGAAAAACAAAATCTTATCTTCATCGATTCAAAATTCGAATTAATAAATCTATCTGACTATGGTAATTCTGTTTTAATTTCAACTGCGGACGGATTAAGAAACGGTAATTTTGAAAGTGCATATAGTCAGTATTTAAAAGCTATTGAAAGTCTTAGTTTAAACCAATTCGACCAGGTTGTTTTATTCTGTTCAAATGCATTAGAAAGTTTTCTAAAAAAACTATTAAATAAAAAGAAGGCAAACCATGGGGAATTAATTATAGAATTAAAAAAAAGCAATTTGATTCCTAGTTATTTTGATGGTTTTATTGATAACTATCTCAAATTGTATCAATCTTTGTTTACAATTGCTAATAGATCTGTAAGACATGGTCAGATAGAAAATTTTTCAGACCATGAGCTTATAAATAAATCATTATCAACTCTATACCTCAATTTAACTAGTAGTTTGATTACCTTTATTATTGACATAATCCCAGATTCAAAATTTGAATAAGTTAAATTACCACATTCATTTTATAACCTCAAAAGAAGTGGGCAACAAAAAGTAAAATTCAGAGAACTACTTCGAAATAATTATGAAGGTAAGGTCTTCCACTAATGATATAAATGATCAACCTCTCAAAATCCTTCTTAACCATTTCAACTACATAAACCTTATCCATTATAAGGTCACCAAATGGAGTACTACATCTTACCTTGAATGGGCAATATACCCTCTTTAATTTACCCCGGTGACTTATAAGTAATAAAGAGAAAGGATCGATAACAGTTTGTGGCTCATATCTGCTCATAGAATGAAATGATTAAGATAAAAACCAATTTGATTCATTAGACTCTAATGAGTACGCCAGCTTATCAACGAACTCGAATGCATTGACTCCCCTGCTTAAGAAGGTGTCAATGTATGACTGTTTATTAGCTCCCGTGAAAAGATTATACACCTTCCATAGATTTATACTACCATCAGACTCTCTGCAAAATGATTGATCGTGATAATAGTCTCTTGCTATCATACCAAGCTGTGTATCTCCAAATCTCAATTCTGGGATCTTATTCTTTTGACCTGATGAAAGATAGTGGTATAGCCTTGTCCTTCCCATTAGACTCGCAAACTGATTATCAGTTAAATAATAGCTTTTTAGCTTATTTAGCGAATTAATTTGATTATCAATGCTAAAACTAACAATCATTGTATAAACACCATTCATTAACTGAGCTAGATTTTTTACTCTTAAATCTTCAACATATCCATCAGACCAAATACATAGATTACAACATACCTTATTCTGAAATCCTATAAAAATTTTAAAATGTTCATCAACACCTTTCCTGTTATGAAGGTTATCTGAAGCATAACTCTTTACACCACCTACTGTTAGTGACACGTTATTACCATCGATTGTTTCCTTTATTGAAGGTATCTCTATCATAAAAGCCATTCTTTCATAATAAATTGTTTTCTCAAAATCCAGAAGCTCATTGGCCGGCTTATCTTTAGCTTCAGGGATTCTACCTTTAATAGGATGTGACACTCTTATAGATGGATTTAATATTACTTCACCGTGATAACACTGCTGTACCATATCCATAGTTGAATTAATAAAATCAATATGGGATATTACAGGTTCATTATCTTTGACAAAAACGGGTATTAGGTGATTCTCTCTTAATTCTCTGTAGGACATAGGAATAGTATTTGCTTGAATAAAAGAAAGACCATTCGAATCTTTCATCTCTGTGTTAACCCTGCTACTGTTAATTAGAATTGAGTTCATTATAAATAAAATTTAAGTTTTAAACTAGATTAGCGGTCACAAAAAAGAGCAAGGCAGGTTGCCTCACTCTTTACAATAAAATCAACTGAGTAAAATTATACAGCTACTTCTGACTTACTCCCTTGTATTACTTGCTCCATATCCTGTGTTTCAACGGGAGCATATTCATATCTGTGATACCTGGTTATCTCCTCTCCAGTTTCTTCAATAGTAAAACTATAAGCCTCACATTCAACTTTTGAGACCGAACCTTGAATGGTTTTACCAATCATCACCTTACAAACATGTTCATTGAATGTAGAGGACATAAAGCACCTTCTGACTGTAGCATAATGCCTTCCGGTCTTTTTAGATACTACAAATTCCAATTCATCTGACTGAAGCTCTAGAGCAAAATAAATTTTACCATCATTCGAAGTTCTTTCCTGATAGCCTGTTACTGTTACCATTGTTTACAAAGTTTAAATATTTAATTGATTAATGAGTTCCAGCTACCTTAAGCTATAAGTATTTAAACTTTAGAAGTGAGAAAATTAAACGACACAAAGTTTATGAAATTAACTATGATTAGTATATGTTCGCACTTCTAAAGATTAATATTTTATAGACCTAGGGGTAACCAGCGACCTAAAGGCAAGGGGGGCATAGGTTTACTAACCTACCCTCGAGGGGGATGTATTTCGTATCCCCGTGTTTAAAAAAAAATCAAGGTGGGGTGTAAATAGAGAATGTAAACATTTCTACCCGAGAACGTTTACCCCTATATTACGGCAACATTGTTGAAAAGTACTTTGAAAGAAATTACTAAAATCTGATTAAAGCAATTAACTAAAAACTAGTAGTTTTAATTTTACTAGATTTTAGTTAATTACAGAAAAGGCCTTAAAGATTCTGATTGTCTTGTTTAATAACATTATAAAAACTCTTCTTTTCGACAATCCTATTCTCAATAATTCTTTTCTGCTTATTGATATCGAACTTGATCTTAGAATAATAAGCAAAAGTAAAAAACAGCCATGCAGGTGAGAAAAAGGGAATTATCATTACACTAGCAACTAACGCTATTTTAGCTTTAAAAAGATCCGAATTTAAATAATCCATTTTCTTTAATGCAGATAATATTAATGGATCAGTTTCAATTATTTTCAGATTCTCCATAATCAGCTTAATAAGTCTATTTTATTTTCTCTACTTCCAAATATTCCATAATAAACTAAGCAGAATGAATAAGAGTAAATTAGGCACTACAACCGAGACTTCTGTAAGATTTTTCAATAATGCTATTACCATCATTCCTATGAAACCGATGAACAGTAGAATGATTATTTTTTTTCGTTTTGACATATTTGCTGAAATTTAAAGTACAATTAAACACCTTATTTAAAATAACTTGAAATATCAGCAGTACCCTCAACGTAACCAGTATATTCATACTTATCGAGATTTTCAAGAACCATGATACATTTAAATAACATTCCCTTCTTACTATAGATGAAATCCAAACTCACTCTAGCGGTACCCCTAATATCATCATAAGTATTACGATACATCCACTTAAAGCTGTAATTCGATTTTAACGGTTCTTTTGTTCTCTTCACTTCGAAATCAAAAATTTGACCATAGCTTGCAAGAGTGTCAGAAGACACAATAGTCTCATTCGCAAAGACCACTACGTTTTCTTGATATATATATAATGTTAAGAAATGACTACCACCTCTATAGTAGTCAGAATTATTATCATCATTGTACTTAGACCCTAGAACTACCATTCTATTCACAATCTTCTTATCCTGAGCAAAAGAACTTGTGCAGAATGAAAAACATAAAATTATGCTAATAATCAATTGGTATTTCATGCTTAAAAATTAAATGTTAACAAAAAAATGAGCGAAACATGTTTAAACAAAAGTATATACATCACCTAAAAATCCTTTGCAGATAATAGAACTGTGAGGATTTATTTATTACTTTGAGCCTTTCTTTAACATTTTAAAATAAAGATCAATGTTAGTAGGTGATAAACTAAAGAAAATAAGAGAATTAAAGAACTTCACACAGGAATACATGGCAACTAAACTGGAGATGTCTCAATCAGGATATGGTAAAATAGAAAGGGATGAGACAGAAATCAGCTATCAGAAGTTAGAAAAGATTGCTGAAGTCTTTGGTATCAAAGTAGAGGATATTATTAACTTTAATGAAAAGCTAGTTTTCAATGTAATGCATAATCAGACTGGTAATGGCTATGTAGTTAACCAGGGAATTTCTGATAAAGAGAAAGAACTTTATGATCAAATAATCAAGCAACAAAAAGAAGAGATTATTTATTTAAGAGGATTAATTGAAAAAATAGGAAACAGATAATTCTGTTATCTTTCTAATGCTTTAATAGTCAATTTATTTGTCAATACCAGTATACTATCCCATTTATTGTAATAGTCTTTATCGTACCAATCTAACTTATTAAGTTTATTAAAATCGCCGTTAAATTGATTAGAATGCATTAAATTTTCATCAATTATTGCTTTAATTAACTCAAAATTGTACAAAATATCCCCTCCTATATATTTACTATTTTCGTCTAAGTATCTGATCTCTTTTTTTACTTTTTCGAATAAAACAGAATCATCTACAAAAATAGGAACTTCACAAATTAATAATGTTGAATCTCCTGTGCTTAAACTATGCTCTACCCTGACAAAAGTTTTTGAGGTTTTGTGATAATACTCCGTAAAAAATCTAAGTTTATTCAGAAAAGCAATATTGCTTTTATAAATCTCCGAACTATAATCATTTTCCCGTTTAAAATAATCGAATATATTTTGAAAGCTAACAACCAACAGAGAAGTTACTATTGGAATTACAAAAGTTTTCCAACTAAATGATGAACTATTAGAAGTATCTTTTTCTATGTTTTTCATCTCTAAATAGTGATAAATTTATAATAAAAAACCTATGGAAACGTCCATTAATTTCTTGAATCATCCGGCTTCATAGCTACTTACAATTTTCAGCAAAAATTTGATCTAATTATTTGTCAGTGAATCTTTTAAATACTTCAACAATTTAGAAGGTCTAAATTCAAGAACCTTTAAGTTAACAATGATCCTTTCAAATGCTATAAATGTAACAAATGATTGTAAAATCGCTTTATCAATATTTGGATTCGAAAAATAGCTACGTCCTTGAAAGATCAATGTATTAAATACTATTAAATAAACAAGATAAAAGAAGTATATCATTAATTTAATATTCGCTTCTGATAACATGTAATTGGTTAATTCATTTTCGAAAATTTTGATATCTTCTCCAGAATTATGAAATCTATTAATTAGAGCAACAATTAGTTTCCTACATGCAATTGAGATTATTACTCCGGATGATAAAATTAGATAAACCCATGTTTCATCCTTTAACCTGGCTATTTTCATCCCCTCATCAAATCTATAAAGTATTATTGGAATAAATAAAGAAATAGCTATATGCATAAAAGGGATCACATATAACAGTAGTATTTTATAGGACAGAAAAATGATTATTGCAATTCCTTTTAATGGCAAAACAGATACATTAAACATTATTTTTGTGAAATAATTATTAAAACGGAGGTTTAGCACATAGGAGATAAAACATAATACAAAATACGACAAAATATAATAAAAATTAACTCTGGCTATATCTATCAACGATTGCGTTGTTACAACCAAGGATATAACGCAGACAACCAATAATAAGATAGCAAATAATATCAAAAGCTCTTTAAAAAAATGATTCATAGGTCAGAATAGTCTATTATTTAGAGACCTCAAGAAATAACTATTATGCATACCTGTAAATTTACTTAATTGAAATGACATATACTTATATTTTCAACTCTCCAGGTAAGGATACGTAAAAATTGCTTAAATTTAAAAAAAAGCCTCAGACTCTAGTTCTACTGGATTGAGACCGGCAGAGTTCAGTTTACACTCTCCCCATCATCAATAAGACTCAATATCCTATCTACTTCATTTATTAGCCTTTCATCCTTTTCCATAAATCTTTTATATTTTAATGAAATAAACATTTCTTGCCTTTTTTCCAATAGTATCTTATATCGATAAGCAGTCTTAAGGATGTAAAGACTAGATATTTCATTTCGAATTATTAAATAAAATTTAGACTTCTCATTTTGAGTCAAACCAGAATCCTCTATTGACATCAATGTAGAATTTAAATAGGAGATAAGCCTTGAATATTGCAATATACCCCCTACTTTCTCTTCATCTAACCAATTTACATTAGCTTTATTAGCCTCTAATCCGCATATATAGTCTAAAATCTCTTCATTATTTACTTTAATTAATACAGCTCTTCTAGCTTCATTTAAAAAATAATCCACATGTTTAAATAGGAAATCAACTTCAAACTGATTATTTAGAGCTTCTCTCTGTATTTTATTTGCCTCTAGCTGTTCCTTAAAGGAAAAATATATTAGTATAGAGCCAATAATACTTGCAATGGGAGATGTTATCCCTCCTATTGTATCTCCAATTTCATTACTTCCTTCAGGAAAAGCAAGCACTGAGCACTTAGTCACTATCAATGGTAGAAATAATATCAAAAAGATCCCGGCTATTAGTGAAGAAATTGCTATTTTGTTAGAATTTAGATTCATAATTAGATCATACATTTACTTAACACTAGACTAACGTATTCATTAAAAGAAAGTATCAAGCAATTAATACAACAAACAATCATTGAATTATTCATATTGAATCTTATTTTTCCTATTTGTATTATCGTTTAAGATGGAATATTTACTTTAGTGAACTCCAAGTTATAAGAATGGCTTTTAAAAGAGCACCTATATAATTCAATCCCGATCTCTTTGCATAGACACAATAATCTTTCTTCAACAAAACTACTGCAATTGGCTCCTAGATAAATCGATTTAATCGAATTTTCCGGTATTCTATGCAATCCAGCCTTATTAGAGATGAACCTATGTTCTCTTTCATATTCCCAATCAGTATGCTTAACTTTTAATAGAAAATCAATATCTCTAAATCCCTGAAGTAAGAAAGGGCTGTCAGAATATTCAACTTTTTTCAACTCTATTTTTAATGACTCCAAGTCAGTCCCTTTAATCTCATCCTTATTTAGACCATACTCTATACAATACCCCCTATGATTATCCGCATAATGACTCCAAAGTACTAAATTCCTATTGTCTTCTGTTAAACTCAATACACCGAGTCCTTTCAAATAGTTTTCCATACTATCTACTAAGCTGCTATTGCTCTTCTTCAAAATAGCTCCAATACCTCTATCATCATCATCAAACTTCCCTAATCTTAACTTCCCTTCAAATGGATCATTTAAGGATTCTAAGTTTGAAAACCAAATGGTATTTTCATACAAATTCTTAACATCTCTTTCAAAAAAGTCTATATTATCAGCACTCTTGTATTTAAAAAAAGTCACCTGTTCATAATTTAAATTGTCTATTTAAACAGTATAAATTCATTAGAAAACAAAGCTCCACCATTATTCGAACAACTTACAATATAATCTAAAACTAACTTTTGTTTAGAATAACCCCAGTTAGAGTAAAATACAGGATTTAAAAAAAAATTATCGCAGTTTTCTAGTATTAACTTTGACAAACTAATATTCTTAATAATAGAATCATTCTCATCAAGAATATCTGCTAAAAATTCTTTAATATAGACACTGTCTTCTTTCTTATAAGAGAAAAGTGCAATAGACTTCTTCTTACTTACAGGCAATATATTGAAAACTAAAAAAGAATTTTTAAAAATAGGATCTTCACAATTCAAAGAAAAAAAATCACTTAGAGCAATTGTAGGAGAGTCATGATTTATTTCTACAGCTGAATATTCAAGTGCACTAAAATCTTTATTTACAAGTAAATTATCAAACTCAGATTTCAGTTCATATCGATACATGAAGCTATAATATGACCTTGTATATTCTAACAAATCTGGTCCTAGTGGATCAAATTTCTCTAACCCCAATATCTTATTAGAAATAAGCAACTCGCTATCAGTTTCTAAATTATCATAATGAAAATAGTAACTTTTCATAAAAGCCCTATAAGCAAATAAGAACAACTGTTCGTTGTTTGATAAATCAAAAGCAAAATTATCAATCTGATCAAAGATTTCTCTATCATGATCATCACAGAATCCTAAAAAAATGGAACTCTCAAATACTCCTTTTTTTTCAAAATAAACATCTCTAGAAGTAATATTATGTTTTAAATTTAGGGTCATCACGTGTCGTTTAAAAGAGATCAAATCAAGCCCCCTCTTGTTAGAAACACTGTGTGATTTTATAGCTTTCTTTTTACAATTCGGATATAAGCAAACTCTAATGCGTTTTCTATTAAAAACTTTAAAGTAGAGTGCTTGATATTTGTCTTTCATAACTGCTTTACAATGGTTTATTTTATTGTCTAAACCGTTAGGCAAGATTACATTCTCTTATTTATAATATAGATTGAATCGACTTAATCATTGATAGAACCCTAATACTATTTTTAAAACAAAATAAAGAGCTATATCAGACTGTCGAAACTCCGATAGTTGAACTATCATATTATAAAGTTACCCTTTTTTAAATATTATATGATTAAATCCTAACAATTCAGCTTTAATTAGATCCAATGGCTTGAAATTCTTTTGTTTCCATTCAATAAACCATCTTCCCCCACTCTTCATTGGTATATATATCCTAGGAGTCCCTGAGAAGTCCCCCTTTCTATCATTTGCCTTTCTATCTATCTTTGCAATTAACTTTTCAATAATAATGCCATCATCCCTGAAATCTATCTTCACTTCTGCACCATGCACTCCAAATAAATCATCAAACTCTACTGGTATGTTAATAAAGGACTTATTATAGTAAGTATCCCACAGCTTATACCTAAATGGCTCTCCTTCACTGGTGATTTCCTCAATAACCTTTTTATCAAGATAATTAATTTCTTCAGCAATCTGTTCACTATTAGTTCTCATAACTGACTTTTTCTCTTTATCACAATAAACATTCCCTTCAATATTAATAAGAGTTTTTAACCCATTGTCATGATTATAATTAGAATAGTAATTTATAAGTGAATATTCTAATCCGGAGGCAAAATCAATTTTTAAATTACAGTAATCATCCACAATCTTATGAAAGCTATATATCTTTACGTTTTTACCTTGGTTTATTTGTGTTTTCATTTCTCTGTTAACTCTCATGTTTACTGCAAAACCCTTTCCTATCTGATATCCATACATTCTATTTTCAAAAGATCTTCTTGAATGACCAATATATCTTACAGCACTGGAATCAGAATCCTCAACAATAAAAGCATATAGAATATTAGAGCACTCTTTATTGCCTTCGTATTCAATTAGAATTTTATCCCCTTCTTTATTTAAAGCAATATTGGCAGAAAGGGAAAAGCCCATTTCAATTAACTTATCCAGGCTATTTTCAGTTGAACAATTTAAAACTCCGTCACTTATCATTGTTCTAATTTCTTTTTTATTATTGAAATTACAGTTTACTACGTCTGACATTATTAAATTTATATCAAGCTTTATCTCAAGATAATATTAAAAATACTTAACAATTTATTCCTCTGTTAAATTAATAAATTAAAAGTATATTCATAATAGTTTAAATTTAATACTTTTAACTATTAATGCCTAGACGATGAATTATAGAGAACAATTAAATCAACCAGAATGGTTAGCAAAAAGAGAACGCATCATTAAAAGAGATTTTTCTAGTTGTATAAATTGCAAAAATGAAACTTATACAACTCTCTCTAAAGGTATAATTCTAGGAAATGATATAATGTATAAAAACACGCTTCAAAATAAGTATAAATATCAAAACTCTATTCATATTTTTGATCTTGAAAATAACATTATAAAGAGAGTCTATACAAATTCATCTAATTTTGACATCAGAAATAACTATATTGGATTCTATCAGGAAAGTGATGTACATACAAGAGTAATAGCTTTAAAATCAATTCAAGACAGTGATATTGAGGTAACTGACGGGTCATACACAACCTTATCCTTATGTCTGGAAAATAGCCTTTTTTTTAAATTACTCTCGATAAACCTTAAGAAGATTTTCAGTGAAAAAACTTACGATTCAGTCTATAGTGGAAATATTAATAGAGGATACTGGCATTTCATTACCGGTCTTCAGGTCCATCATAATTATTACAAAGTAGGATCGCTTGCATGGGAATACCCCGATGAAAGCTTGTCTACTTTATGTTGGCTTTGCCATGAGATAAAACACAAAGAAGGAATAACTCCAGTACTCGACGTATATGGAAACAATATAGCAAACTACACAAACTGCAAAAAATGTCACGGTCTAGGCTATATATCAAAATACGACTATTATCAAAACGGTGTATGTTTTAGATGCAATGGTGAAAGATGGGAGGAATTAATCAATAGAAGATAGCCTCAGAATTCAAAATGAATAATAAATTGCTTGATATATAAAATCGAAACTCATTTATGAAAGAAAATGAAGACAACAAATTCTTACAACACTTTTCTACAAAATTCGGAAGTTATGGTATATCATATTATTATGATAAAGAAGATGATACAATATGTATTACGCTTCCCGGAGAAGAAGAAGAAATTAGTTATTTCCTCGGCCAATTTCTTAGCTATATCAAGGAAATTGATTCACTAAAACCTGGAGAGATATATGATAAAGTATCCACTACTTCGTACACTCAACGAATAGTACATTTAAGTGGTCTTGACTCTTTTTATTGGCTTTCAGTTACTGGAGCATTTATAAAGAAAATTGAAAATAAGTTAACTATAAATATCATTTTTTATCCGTTTCTAATTGGTCTATCCGCCATTATTGAAGGCTTTTTTGATGAAAATCACCCACCTCTTTCTAATCATTTTGCTTTAGAAATACACTACCATGATCCTCAATACAAACTAGATGATAGGCAAGAAATCGAACTTATAAAGTCTTACATGTTTGAACTTTCTAATTTATACGAGCTAAGTTTTACTTTTGGCAATTTCAGATTTAGTAAACACGACGAAGAAGCTACTCAAGAAACAGTTAAAAGGTATGATCTACTAGAATCAAAACAATTGGAAAAATATCATCCTGCTATGGATCTTTTCATAAGTGCAAATCAGAATATTAGTTCAGATTTAAGATTTCTAACTTACTATAAAATTTTTGAGTACTTCGGTCCTATTCAATCAAGAATGGATGCTTACAAATCGATGAAACTAAAATTAAACTCCAGTGAAGTATTTTCTCCAAATTCAGGTTTCATATCATCCATATTTAGCATAGCTAAAGAATATGACATTAGATTAAATGATAAAGAACTGATTAAACCCCTAATAAATAAAGCATTTGATCTTGTGGATATTTATAAATACTTACCAAATAGTATAAGAGTTAAACAACTAAAAAATGAAAACTTAACCTATCGGATAAAAGATGAAAAACTGGATGTACTTATTGATACTTTAGGAAAAATCTTATATTCAACAAGAAACTCCATTGTGCATGCAAAATCAAATTTCAATCCTAACGGACTAGAATGTAAATATGAAGAAATTGAGCAACTAAATAAATTTATGCATAAGGCATGTTATAGTATAATAAGATGGTATAATGATCTTCCGGATTATCTAAAACTCGAAATAAGCAATAAATAGCTTAACATAAATATATTCTATTATCAACAATTAAGCGGTTTTACATTTTTTCCAATAATAAAGATAATAATACTAAAATGAATAGATCAGAACCTCTAAGAGACACTATAGTCAAAAAACTTTTAAATAAGGAAGAAAAGCTAAGCAGCAAACATAAAAAGAATCTGGAGAATTCTAGAAAAGAATATAAAACAATGATTGCTAGAAAACCTATTTAAATGAATAGGAAAATAATTAAGGCTACTCATTATCAAATTTTTTTCAATCCATTATAAAATGCTCCAAAGAATTCTTTAACTAATCTAAACTTACCTATTTAGATATATTTTTATACTTTGACCATCACCATTTAATTTTATTATCTGTTATAAAATAGTTTGCGGTTACTTTAAATTCATCAAAGTGGGTTGTAGGATCAAATGGGTCGTCTTTCCACCTTCCCTCAATTCTTTTCTTAAAATATATCATCTTAGGTTTTAATACTTCGTATAATCCAATCACTTTACTCTTTAAATTCGATTTGAGGATGAAACGTAGTTCATTTCTTTGAGCTTCATCCATGTACGCTTTAGAAAGGGAATTTTCAATCAAAGTCACACTCGTATTTATAAAATATGAAGCATGATATATGCTATCAAAGTTCATCACTAAGTTTTCATAGGCAAAATCTTCAATGTATATATCCTGTAAATGATTAAAATTGAACTTTCTTCCATATTCTATAGCCGATTTATATGCATTCTTTTGATTATCAACAAATAATAAATTATCAATTTGATTATGTGTTAGTTCCACTTGCCTGAATAACATGTCCATTACTCTTAGATATTCGGCCTTTATTCTTTCACGTTTCTGCATCAAAGCTTCCCTTGTTGCAGATTCCTCATATTGTTTAACACTTATATTAATACTACCTGTGTGACGTGCCTCTTCAGCCTTAAGATTTATTTCGTGCTTAGTTTGTAACTCTAATAGATTTTCTTCATGCCTCCGCCTTTCAGAAAAATAGTTGAAAATTAAAAATAATACTGTCAAGAGAGAAAGAATAGTCCCATATACTCCTCCTATATAATCTCCATAAGTACCTAATGCAGTACCTTTATCTTTTATTCTTAAATTGCGGTCAAAATGCACCTGAAGGTCTTCTGCCAAATCAAACCTGATATCATAAAAATAAATACACGCTGGCACAAGCAAAAATAACCCTATAAGTAGCCCCCAGATTCTAGACATATTTTTTTAGTTTTTTAATTACAAAATTTCTAACGATTTATCCTGTGTACTAATAATATTATTTTTCAATGAGTTCGTCTCAATTGTAAGTCAGGAAACATTTTTAAAACTATTCTACTTAATATTACTTAATATGAAGATTAATCTTTAATAACTTTAATCAAACTGTAAGTCAGGAAATTCTTTTAAATGGGAATAGTATGATACTATAATACAAGTCAAATTTAAGAATTAAAAGTATATTCACAATGGTTAAGCATATACCCCATAATAAGATTCACAATAAGGTAATATATATTAAAGCCGCACTAAATTCAATTTTTCATTTCTTCATTGATTCAAAAAATTACTAATTCTAAGTCTATATCTTTCTTAGTCCAGAAATGGATCTACTATTAGATATAATAAACAATAAGATAAGTAATAGAAATTAGGTAAGTTAAGCATATTTATAAACTATAATTAAGAACATAGAATTTATATCTGTTTAAAATATTACCTAATTTACCTAACTATTTTTGGTCTGAGAATGTAGATATTAATCAAAATCCAACCTCATGTAATATGCCGTCACATTTCCTGAAAGTATTACTTTCGCAAAACCTAATTCTTCTATCCTTCTTCCAAAGGTCGGTTCCGGAAGGGCAATCAAATCATTTTGTCCACAAAAAAACTTATAATCTTTAAAT
This sequence comes from Emticicia sp. CRIBPO, assembly GCF_009905725.1. Lineage (GTDB taxonomy): Bacteria > Bacteroidota > Bacteroidia > Cytophagales > Spirosomataceae > Leadbetterella. The sequence continues at coordinate 748,906 of NZ_JAAAKV010000001.1, forward strand.
ATATTCTTTTTAAGGATGGTTTCAGTTTGAGATTTTAAATAACAATTTTCAGCTATGAAATACTTAACATTATCTCCTTTTTTTCTATAATCTTCTAAAGTCTGATTAATCTTAATAGAAGGACTGAAGTCCTTATTTCTAAACAATCGTTTATATCCTTGGATTACATAATTAAGTACACCGGGAAGCTCATCTTTGATGATCTTAGTGTGTAAATTTGGATCTCTTTCTTCTGAAGTAATCGTAACATCAAATGGAATAATTAGAAGTCTTCTAAAAAATGACTCAGTAGAATCTTTAGTATTAGGCAAGAAATTTGTATTGAAAACAAACTTACAATAATCTTCCATTATACCAGGCTTATCATAAATCGGACGATACTCTATGGGCTCACCACTGGACAACTGCTTAAAAGTAGCCGGTTCAAAATTCTGATTAATCTCTGATGCATAGTTCAGCAATATCTTATTCAAATTACTTCTGTAATAACCTTTAGTATCAGTCAGGTTTTCAAGAGAGAAGCTTCCTACATTAATTTTCCCGAATAGAGCTTTAACTATCTCATATAAAACACTTTTACCATTTGACCCCTTTCCGACTAAAATCAGACTCTTTTCCATCTTCAGTTCATCATTAGCAATAAAAACGGAGCCCAAGAATTCAAATAATACATTCTGCAATGTTGTGTCAGGCAGCACCTTATTAATAAAACTATTAAAGATTGGCGTCTCAGCATTAGGGTTATATCCATACGGCAGCAAATACTTTAAATAATCTTCTTTCTTATGAGGCTTAGATTCTACATCCCCATTCTTAAAATGTATAGCACTATCACTTAGATTCATAACATTAGCATGACCAGAGACTTTCTCAATAGAAACTAAAGCAGTTAACTTAAATTGCTTTAAAAGCCCATCCACAAATGAATGTAAGCTTGCGTTAATGTTCCCCGTTAATTTAACGGCTGATTCTATTAAAAAAAGCTTCATTTTTTCTTCATTAATCTCCTTCCAGTATTTACTATCATAGGCGTAATATTTAGAATCAAAATAAGCCAATCTATAACCTGTATTCTTCATTAGTGTATTTACTATAGTTATTTGACTTTTATTTTTTAAACTACTAGTTGTACCCATGTAATTCAATACTTTTTCTTTCACTAAACTAAGATAATAATCCATTACGTCTTGCCTTTCAGCATCACTAAAATTCTCTTCTTGGTTCATAATTATGTCTTTTATTTTTCTTCCCTTCAACAATCCACGTTTCAAGCTCTATCTTTGAAAAATATAGCTTTTTCCCTTTTTTCATAAATGGTATATCTCTTTTCTGTGTAAAACTGTAAAGAGTACTTTTAGCTATTTTAAGATACTCACAAGCCTGAGCCACATTAAGATAGCTAGGCAAAGGATCTACAATTTTTTGAGGTAAATAAATTTGCAGAACTGCAACAGTCACTGCATCTTGAATGAGTGACTGGAGTTCTTCCTTTGAAGTTAAAATGAACTTTTCCTGAGGCATAATAAAAAAATTATACCTCAAAGATTGTTATTAAAGTAACACTATTTTAAGAACAGCATTTACAGTAGAAAATAAGTATTAAAAGTATTAACGCAGTAGTTTTTTAGGCTTCTTGTTAAAGTTTCTCATGAGTTTTTCTTCATCAAAACCATTGAAATTATCTGAAAGTAATTTGATGTAACTACGCTTATCATTGACACTCGAACCTAATCCACAGCTCAATTCAAAAAAACCGTGAAAAATACTCATTATATACATCCGTACTTGACCTTGAATATTGAAGGAGATTTTTTCTTTTATAGCTTTTCCTGGAGAATAGTCTTTAAAAGCTTGATTTATAAACAAATTCAGTTGTTCAGAAGATAGGATAGGTTTGGGGTTTCTAGTTAAAACCTGAAAATGTTCTCTAACCTTCGCTAAAGGCACTCCATTAAATTTATTCTCTGCTTCGATTTCGTCAATCTGATTGAAAATAGGGCTGGTTATATTAAGACTTTTTTTATTAATAAAATGTTTAAGAGTATCTATATAATTCTTTAAAAGATTAACTTCTATCCCAGCTAAATTTGCTAACAAATAATATTCATCATCTGCTATAAATTCAAATTCTTTAATTGCTTTTAAAATAGCCGAAAGGAAAACCTCTTGCGAAGTTTGATTAAGGGTGCAAAGCTTCATTTCTATCGTATAATAGATATCTTGAAACTTTTTATCTAACAAAGTTTTTATGCTTTCATAGAGCGTTTTAGACGAGACGAACACAAGTTCATCCGAAAATATATGATAGATATTAATTCGCATTTCATCTGAGATAAGAACTGATCGTTCTTTGTATGTAAGAAATCCCAGTCTCTGATCTGTATATTCTTTAAAACAGTTACCTTCTGTGTCCACTCCATACTTAAGATCTGCCGTAGAATCAAACATATCTTCTTTAAATGAAGAAATATTAAATTCTCCTTCTATATTCATGTATTCATTAAAGTAAAAAGGGTCATTATTTTTCTTCAAACTTTCTAAAAAACTCAAAATCGAATAAATTTCATCCATTTTTATTATTGACAATTAAAACTTTAAGTATAATATGTTAATAAAAGATTAATAGCTACTTTTAATCAGTCTTAAAATTCGTTAGTAAGCTAGCATATTCAATCCTCTTATCATCTTCAAAAGAATCAAGATAACTTTCCGTTGTAGCTAGGCTGTGATGACCTAAGGCCTCAGATATGAACTCAGTCGACACCCCACTCCTTTTTAAAACAGTAGAGAAGGAATGTCTTGCAACATAAGTGGTAAGGTTCTTATCAATATCTAACTCCTTAGCTATCCTATTCATATACTTATTTATTGTCTTAGTTATGTTTTGAATCAACTCTCTTTCACGTTGAGAAGAAACCTCATTTCGTAAAATATCAAAAACAAAACTATCAGATAATCTCGGAGTATTTCCCCACTTATCAATGATGTCTTTTACCTTTTCAGAAAGCGGAATCACCACTTGTCTCTGATCAGACTTAGTAGTTCTCTCCGTTTTGGCCCGGATTATAGTAATCCTATCTTTACTTATATCTTTATATTTTAGTCGAGCTATATCCTTTATGTTTATACCATTACACAAGTAAGAGAACATCCAAAAATCTCTTGCTTTATCCTCCGTAGTTCCAGATAAAGTTTCATATTTAAATATTTTCTCTACTTCCTTTATAGTAAGTGCTTTTTTCACATTCCTTCCGGATGGAATTTGATATTTCTTTTTCCCGAATGGATATGAATCCTTATCCACCACATACTCTTCAATAGCCTGGTTATAAATAGCTCGGAGACTCCTTAAATAAATTCCAATTGTTGTCATTGAATTACCTTGATTCAGCATCCACCTTTCATAATCATTCAGCAATTTTAAAGTAATCTCTTCAAAGCTCAAGCTTCTCTTGAATTTTTTAAAGGAATTCAACGTGCTTTCATAAGAAGAAGCCGTGGAAATTCTATCCTCACTTCTTAGAGATTTAACATAACTTTCTATGGTTTTATAAACATCCGTTGTAAGTGCAATGTCGTCAGGCTTTTCAAAGAATTCTTCTTTAAATTTTTCAAAAGTGAAGGGGGATATCTTTTTACCCACTAATTCCGCACTAGACTTTTGAGATTCAACATCGAAACGGATATCTTTCAGTCTTTCATCTCTAAGTTTTGTCGAAAACAGTTTTGAAAAGTCCTCAATGGAAAGTTCATATCCTAATCCATAACGCCTATTATCTCTGTTAAAAGTAACCCTTAGCTTCAAGGGAAAAAGACCTTCTTTAGTAGCCTTTCTAGTATCTTGAATTATAGCGAAAGATGGCTTTATTGATGTCATAATCAGTAAATTTAAAAATTATATTGCACAACATATTGCACAACAAAAATAATAATAATCAATAAAAAAGTATAATCAATCAGGAAAATAAAATCATAATTTATTGATTATTAGTAACATTAATTAATATCAATAAGAATCAATAACATAGAATGATCTGACTACGGATCAGAAGGTTTTAGGTTTGAATCCTAACGCGGTCACAACAAAGCAAAAGAGCTGTGAGCAATCACGGCTCTTTTTTGTTTTTATCCGAGGTTTAATACGCTGATGCATAACAAACGCCTCTTAATAGAGCCGGGCTGAAAAAGCATCAATGATTTCCATGACCGTAATGGCTTCTTCAATAGAGCATGGGTTAGATTCTTCACCTTTTATAAAGCCTACCACACCCGAAATCATTGGATGCTGGATGTTTTCGGGATGATCAAAAGAAAAGACTTCTTCTCCCGATTGGTTTTTCAGCAGTATGTCATTACCTCCGAATATTGAAAAACTTATACTGCCCTTACTTCCGATCATCTCACATTTTTCAATATTGTCTGTATCAGCCACATTAAAGCACCAGCTTCCGTTAAAAACGACTTTATTGGCGAACAGTATCGTTCCTGACACCTGATCAGCAACGTCGCTGCTGTCATCCTGAATCTGACTGAAACCGTTATAGTGCAAAGGAGCTCCGAAGAAAAACAACATCAGGTCTAACTGATGCGGGGACAGGTCGTGAAAATAGCCGCCACCGGATATTTTAGCATCCGTTCTCCAGCCGGGAGAGCTTTTGGTTACCAGGTCGGGGTTGGGGCTTTGCCAGAGACGAAGCTGTACAGTCCTCACCTCACCTATCGCATTTTCTTCAAGCAGTGCCTTGACTTTCAGGAAGACCGGCAGGCGGCGGCGATAATGAGCCACAACCAGCTTTCCATTGTATTTCCTGACAGCTTCCGCCATCTGCACGGCCTCACCAGCGTTAAGGGCAACAGGTTTTTCAACATACACAGCCTTGCCTTTTTCCAGGGCGGCCAGGGCATATTCCAGGTGAGAAGAGGGCGGTGTCGCGACATAAATGGCATTAATATCCGGATGGTTCAGCAGGTCTTCGGCATTCGCATACCATTCATCTACCTGGTGACGTCTGGCATAATCAGCGGCCTTCTCCGCATCCCGACGCATGACGGCAAGCAAATGGCTATCCTCTACTTTGTTAAATGCAGGTCCGCTCTTTTTCTCGGTAACATCACCGCAACCAATGATGCCCCAGGTTACTTTTGTATTTTCTTTCATGAACTATAATCAAATCTTTATTAAGTGAGAAAGGAATCAATGATCATTCTCTTTATCTCGGATTTATTTTCTCCGCAATTTCATAAAAATAAGCGGAATATGAATAATATCCCGATACCAGCTTATTATTTATTTGTATAAAAAATAAAAGGACTTCCACAGTCTGATGCCATCTCCGCTTTTTAAGCCAACGACAAAATCACCCGGCATTTTGAGTAAGCCATAACTGTTGATAATAAAAGACAGAAAAAAAACGGAGTAGCACATATTATTTTTCCCAATCTTTTTACGTATTTCAAAAAAAATAAATTAAATTTCGGGCAAGTACCAATCTTATAAGCGACTGGTAGTCACTCAACTACATGGCATTCACAGCAATACCGGCTGATTACTTATATTTTTAATCTTTAATGAATTACAGTCAATTTAACAAAAAAAGCCAATCAAAATGAAAAAAGCAATTCAACTTCTCGCACTTTTACCTGTTCTGCTTTTTAGCAGTTGCCAAACTTCAAAGAAAGATGTCACCCCTGAAGAACCTACTATGGCGGATGTTATCGGGAAATGGCATTTTGTTTCCGAAGACATTGATTTTCAAGGCATCAGGACTATGGATAACCGGATCGGATCATCCGGTTATGAATCAGATAATTATACCTTAACCCTGACCTCAGACGGAAAATTCACTTCTGACATGTTTCTTTATGTTGACGGAGCCAGTCCGTATGGTATTCCTGCCGGCAGTACCATGTCAGGAACCTATACTTTAGAAGGCAAGTATTTAGTATTGAAATGGGGCAAACGTACCAATCAGGCCTTTTACGAGCATAAGTTTTATTACAACACAGTCGTCAAAAACAATAAACTGACTTTGTTTATTGACCTTGAGACTGTGAAAAAGACGATAGTCAACAGTTCATTCCCAGACACTGAAGCCTATTCATACCAGGTGCTCCTGTCCAACCGGACCAGGAATAATGTAACCTACAAGTTCGACAAGAAGTAAACGAGGGTGTATGAAAGAGCAGGGCTTGTTTGAAGCGTCTGCTCTTTTCCTTTACCTGTCAATCACTTAGCAGTAACAATACAACTACACTAGTCTTTAAATGATTGGCAATAAATAAAATCTCCTCCAACATTTATAATCTGCTGTAAAACCTCCGCGTTCATCAAAAACTTCCCTACATTTGCAATACCTGAATCATAAACACATGCAGATCAATGACACTCAGAAAACTCATCGGGAACAACGACCGCGAAGCCATCAGGCAAATCCTTACCGCACATCCTGAACTCGCCAATGAAGGATTGCCTTACGATGAAAACAACATGGCGACAGCTCCGCCACTGCACAGGATCTGCGACGATGTATTCAGCGGACACATCAGTGATGAGCAAGGTGTTGAAATGGCAAAGATATTCCTGGAATACGGAGCCGATATCAACGGCGGTGCCATGGTCATAAGAAAGGATACTCCCTTGCTGGCAGCTGCTAGTCTGCATGCCGACCAGGTGGCTTTCCTGTATATTGAAAACGGAGCTGACATTCACCATCAGGGATGTCACGGGGGCACGGCTTTACATTGGGCTGCCTGGTGCGGAAGAGATCAGGTGGTTAGAAGACTGTTGCAGGAAGGGCCTTCCATCAATCAGTTATGTCTTGATTTCAAATCTACCCCACTCTTCTGGGCCGTTCACGGCTTAAAACAAGGGGATAAAAAAGACCTGTCTCATCATCTGGAATGTGTCAGGCTACTGGTTGAAGCCGGGGCCGATAAAACGATCCCGAATGCGGACGGGAAAACTGTTTTTGATTTGGCTGATGCAGGGGATGTGGAGTTGAAGAAAATCCTCGAATGACCTTTATCCATATTTACCATTAAGACAGTAAGTGCATTAAGTATTGGCTTAACTGTCTCTAAAAAGAGGCTGCTCCCATCCAATGGAACAACCTCTTTTACTTTTATATGTGTCTTCCCGGAGAACCGTTTACTTCCCCACAAAAAAATCAAGTTCTGCAATCGCCAGGGTTTTGCCTTTGGCTGCGATTTCTGCAGAGTCAATCCTGATGTAACGGGTGTTATGGGTCTTTTTAAAGTAATGGTTTCTTTTTGACGGGTCATTTACGAGGTTACCAAACTCAAACGTTTCCGCATCCTGCCAGGTTTTACCGTCTGCACTGACTTTAATGATACCTTTGGCCATCATGCCTTCGCCGTGGTGGTTTTGCGGGGTATAGGCAAATCCCGTCAGGTCATAATTCTTTCCAAGATCCAGGGAGATAAAATGAGCCTCTTCTTCTGCAGATTGCCAATAAGACTTCGGATTTTCATCAAATGCGGCAGAAGCCGGGCGTCTTTTGATCTCACTGCTGCTGCCGAGTAATTTCCAGTCCTCCTTCAAAATCCCCAAAGTGGTGGCAGATTCTTCTCCTGAAACATTTTTACTGAAAGATATGGCCCTGATTTTACCCGGCCCCATATTGAATGGTGCTTTGTATTTCAGCGAGTTCTTTCCGGGCTTACTGCCGTCGGTGGTATAATACACCTCGTATCCTGTGTTGATATTTTTCGAAGCGTTTTCGCCGTTCGGGTTCCAGTTGAAGGCCGGCTGCAGAGGCTCAATGGAAACCAGGCCGTTCTTTGTCCTTGAAAACTGCAGCTGTGGCGGACGGGTGCGATAGTAATGGGCAGAGATATTGCTGATCGCAGGAGTTAAACGCGACTCCAGGATTCGCACCCTGAACTTGCTCGCTGTTACCTCAGGGAAACGCAGGATTCTCTTGTAACCGATATTGGTAGCCACCGCAATTTCTTTCCACTGGTTATTGATCCAGACGTCCAGGGCGTGTTTCTCTACCCTCTCCCCATGTGTGGTGACAGCTTCCTGCAGCACCAGGCGGTTGATCGTCACCGGTGCAGGCGTTGAAATGATGATTTCAGGATTGGCACCCTCCCTGAGTTTAGCACTGATGACATCGGCATCCAGTACTTCTTTCGGGCCTTTGGCTGCTTTGAAAAGATTACGAGTATAGGTTTCCTTGATCCTCTTTCCGACTTCATTGAGTACCGCTACATCTGTCGGGGAAAACTTCCCTTCCCTGTTCGGCGGGATGTTCAGCAGAAAAGTGGAGTTACCACCCACGGATCTCTCATAAATATCGAAGACATCATCAGCACTTCTGACTTTCTGGTGTTCATCGTCTCTGTAAAACCATCCCTCTCTGATGGAGGTATTGGTTTCTGCCTGCTGGTAATGTAAAAACTTCCCTTTATAAAGGTCTTCCCTGCTGCCCAGAGAGGCATTGGTAAGGTCGTCGAAATTATTCATCTGAGCAGGGTCTTCCTGGTAAGGAATCACGTTCCATTCTGTCGGCCTGGTGCCGCCTGCCTCGTTTCCACACCAGCGGATGTCCTGCTTGCCGAACACCACGGCTTTCGGGGCCAGTTCGGAGATCAGTTTTTTCCAGGCCAGGTAATTGTATTTCTGACCACCCTTGGTTTTGGGATGTGCCCCGTCAAACCAGACTTCATGGATCGGACCATATTCTGTCAGCAGTTCAAATAGCTGGTTCATGAAATACTCGTTGTAATCATCTACTTCAGCCTCGAAGGTCGTTTTATTTTTGAAAGGTCTACCCTCCACAGCTCTTGGAATAGTCCTTTTGGTGTATTTGCTCAGGTTGCCGTAAAGCCCTTCCTCGTTCTCGATCTGGAAAAGGTCGGCAGGAGAAAGATAGATGCCTACCTTCAACCCGTATTTTTCACAGGAAGCTACGAGTTCCTTGAGGATGTCGCCCTTACCGTCCTGGTAAGGCGAAGACATGATGCCGTGTTTGGTATAGCGGCTTTGCCACAACACAAAACCATCATGGTGCTTGGCAGTGATGATGACCATTTTCATCCCTGCGGCTTTCATGGCCTGGCACCACTGGTCGGTGTGCAGTTCTTTGAGGTCAAATATTTTCGGATCTTCTTTCCCGTTGCCCCATTCCATGCGGGTAAAGGAGTTGGGTCCGAAGTGGATAAAAGCAATGAATTCATTTTTAAGGGCGTCGTACTGATTGGCAGTAGGCACCACATGAGCGGCTTTGACGATAATGTCTTCTTTTTTATCGTTTTCTGAAACCGGAATGGTGCTTTTTACGGGCAGGGTATTGCCGGGTGTGATGCCCTGGGAACCTGCCTGTAAAGCGGCGAAAGCAAATAACAAAACAAGGAGTCTGTACATTTAATCAATTAGTTTTATGAATATGATGGTCTTGGCATGCAAAGATAAACGCTGAATCAGTTAAACAAAGGAGATTGGGTAAAGGATTGTGAGGGGCAGGCTTCTGAGCGGAGTTCTGACAGGATTTCAGGATGGAGGTAGTGACCGGAAAAATTGAAGTAGCGACCAGAAAAATTGAAGTAGCGACCAGAAAAACTGAAGTAGTGACCAGAAAAATTGAAGTAGTGACCAGAAAAATTGAGGTAGCGACCAGAAAAATTGAAGTAGTGACCGGAAAGATTGAAGTAGCGACCAGAATAATTGAAGTAGCGACCAGAAAAATTGAAGTAGCGACCAGGAAAATTGAAGTAGCGACCAGAATAACTGAAGTAGCGACCAGAAAAATTGAAGTAGTGACCAGAAATACTGAAGTAGCGACCGGAATAATTGAAGTAGCGACCGGAAAAACGGAAGTAGCGACAGGAGTAATTGATATTTTTATAGACAGGATTTCAGGATGGACAGGATGGCTCTCCGACGTTTTTGGACTTACTGGAGGGTGAAAGTAGGTATTTGATCCACGGGATGGGTAGTTGGCCTAGTGGTGGTTTACATTAATGCACTGTATCTTTGCACCGGAGAAGGCCGGATAATGCCGACAGGAGTGTCTGAAACGCCGGATAGCTGTTCTATGATTCATAAGAAACTTGATTTAAAAGAAAATATAAGAGGAACAATTACTCCATAATATTATGAGACAGAATTTCAAAGATCATGAGTATTTTACCAGATATATTAATTTGAATAGAGCACTTTATGAAAATGGATTATTAAAAGTAAAAGAAAACAAAGTTAATCCGGAAATGATTAACTGGTACAAAAAGAGCTTGCTTGACAAATTGCTAGACTTAACGATTTCTTACTACACTAATGGTTCTGGACTTAATGTATTAGTCGGAGAATTTGATAAAATTCTTGATTACATAGAGGAAAGTTGGTTAACAGATGTAGTTAAATTACAGTATAAAAATAAAATATATAACCAGTATACTTTTTTTTCTTATAGTCAAATGCTTTGGATGCTCTCTCTAGCATATCTACTTAATGTATCAGAAAGCGATTTCAATAAGTTGGTTAAGCTAATTGACAGAGATGGAGTTAAAGATATATTATTTGAATTTATTATCAGGGCCAAAATCAAAGACAGAGTTGTAAATCCAGAAGAAACATATAAAGACTACTTTCATATACCGACAATGTTTAGTAAGGTAAGGCAAGCAATTGTTGAAACAAAAAAAGTAAAAATGCAGAGTCTGGTGAATGAATATGTTACTAAAGAATGGCATAAGAACCTAAAAAAAACCGGTTGGTATAATAGTCATAAAAACATTCATGAAACTTATTTTGGTTATTGGAGTTTTGAAACAGCGGCGGTAGTAAAAATTATGAAGCTGGATGACAGCAGTTTTATTAATTGTCAATATTATCCAAAAGACTTGGTACATTATTATCCAAAAGACTTGGTACATTCAAAATGAGAATCACTTACAATAATTGAATCGATAGCTATTATAGTTAAGGCTATGAAGCAAAAAGACAATTAAGTACCCAAAAGGCTAAAAAACTAAGCTATGAAATTTTATCTGTGTTTTATTTTCATCATTTTAACACTGGCTTGCCAACAAAAGAAAGCCAGGTTAATCTTTTACGTAGAGAATATTAGCCCTAAAGACACCTTGATTAAAATTAATGTTTCGGTAAATAAAAAAATACTGTTAAATGAAAATTTTAGATACTCCACCATAACACCAAACTACGACGAATTCATTTACGAATACCCTATAAAAGACAATTTGACTATAAAAGCAATCAGCAATACTGGAGCGATTAACACATTTAACCTTAAATTTGAAATGGATACTTATATTTTCCTTGACTACACCAACGATTTTCCACTGACTAAAGAGGAACAAATTTCAAATGAAAGAATGAAAAAAGAATTGCATGGTTTTGATCCAATCATATTTTCAAATAAGAAAGCAATCATGAAAATGGTTCAATATACAAAACCAAATTTGCATTAATGCCGAAAGCGTAACTGTTAAAGTGATACTTTTTTTTAAATCAGAGCTCGAAGTAAGATTTTACTTTAACGGATAATCTAAAGCCATGTATAATTTTAAATAAAAAATGAAAGTTGATATTGATCCGAGTTTCCAGTTCACTCCTTTTTTTGAGAATAAACTAAAAGCATTTTTGAAAGATGAGTTTATTAAAAAAGTGGGAATGGAGGTCCATCGCCTCTGGCTTCAGTTTCTAGATATTGAAGTATTCCTGGAGAACTAGAAAATACTATTAAAAATCGACAAGAAGTCCAAAAGAGTTTTGAAACGGGATTGGGTTTGAATTTTGGCTGTATGGGGGTCAACTTTAGTTATAAAACTGAGACAAACACAATAACTGTCCAAGGAAAAAATGTAATACGTCTATCATTATTAGACACCAGTATTAAAGTAGGAACAGGTAATAAATGGGGGCTATTCTTTTTAAGAGACTTTTCAAAAAGTTCAGGTATTAAAATAGAATATTAATGAATACAAAATTACTAATCAGTTTCAATTCTGATTCAATAAATATAGGTTCGATTGGCTTTTCTTTAGGTCTTTTTGGAACATTTATACAGTTGGGTTATTTGGGTTGTTTTATAGCAATAATTTTTGCTTTAATAGAATTCTCGTTTCTGAGTTGTTATCAAGTTTTTTTGGATGAATCAAGTTTCTATCTTTCAAGACTTTTAACTACTGATATAAAATATAACAAGAAAGATTTGATTGAATTCACAATTAAAAAAAGGCATTTAATATTTACTGTCTATTGTCTAAAGTTTAATAACGGGCAGATTTTTAATTTTATTAAAATACCCAAATCGATGTTAGAGTCGAATGAGTTTTCTATCAAAGATTTTTTAAATGACTTAGTAATTTCAAACTCTGGAAATAGCAAATAACAAAAAGTGACTTTATAGTTCGAAATGAGCAGATAAACATATACCTCAACCGCGGTGTTGAATGGCTGACAAAGTGGTATTTTGTGTCAATTTGCATACAGTTTCATTACACCGGTCGGAGACCGGGTGACCAGAAAAATTGAAGTAGCGACCAGAAAAATTGAAGTAGTGACCGGAAAAACTGAAGTAGCGACCAGAAAGATTGATATTTTTATAGACAGGATTTCAGGATGGACAGGATAGCTCTTTGAGGTCTGAAGACGGTTTGGAGGGTGAAAGGCGGTCTCTGACCGCTGTGTAGATGGCTGATGTAGTGGTATTCTCTATAAATATGCATACAATATCATTTTGCCGGTCAGAGACCGGGTGACGCCTTCAAATTAATCAACCTACGGCCTACATTTCCAACTTCTGAGGCCACACAGTTTCGATGACAATAAAAGCGTTGTATATTGTCTAGAATATTATTTTCACGTTGTTTTCATTGAATTAGGATTTTTGATTATATCGACTACAATCAAATCTTATAATATAATAAAGAAACAAATAACATCTGATAATTTGAATTGCAATCGACTATGGATTATTATGTAGAAGTTTTGGATATACAAGATTACGAAAAGCGAGCAGGCTATTCCATATTAAAAGTTGGAAGCGAAGTTGATGATGAGTATAGTCCAATTCTTAGCTTCTTTGCCAGCTTAAGTTTTAGAGACTATGCTGAGTTTCTAGATAATACAACTAAAGGATGGGGGGCGTATCGAAACGAAATGCATTTTCTCTACGGTCCTTTTAATGAAGAAGGCCTAATTTTAGAAGATGGAGAAGTATTTATTAAAACCGTTATTGATAATGAAATCACTTCTATCGCTACATTTGAAGAGATCGCCCTTGACCTCGCTCACAAAGCACTAGAAGCTGTAACCTGGTTTAATCTGAAAGAGTTAGGTCATGTTGATCAACAATGGATAGATGATATAAAGAACTGGATCAGAAGAAAAGAGCAACCGTTCTTACACCGGTCAGAGACCGGGTGACACCTTCCGGTGCGTCGGAGACGCTGGAAAGCCAGGTAGGCACTATTGTCACACGTACCCCACATTCTACTCTCAAGAAATCGTAAAACAGATGGTTGTTTGAAAAAAGTGTTCTATAACAATTTGCAGAAATACTAGACTCAAAGTCTACCATCCATGGGTCAAATGTTAGAGTCCAATATAACGGTGGGGTAAAAACTGACAAAGAACTTTTGGAAGAAAATAAAGGTAGAATCATAACAAAAAAGGAAGAAGGAATGAAAACTAGATTTACACAGGGGGCAGTTGTCATAATAACGGTCGTACTGTTATACTTAACATTTCATCCTTTAGTAATTAATTCAAAAAAAGAAGTTGATTATAAACCTCACAAGTTGATATCCAAGGGAGAAATTGTCAATGTTTTAGAAAACTATGATTTTGATTCTGGAAAATGGGAAATGTACTTAATAATTGCAGAAAGCGATAAAGTCAGTATTTCTAAAGACATTCCCAATGGAAATATATTCAAAACGGAGGATAAAAATCTTCTAAAAGAAATGAAAAAAAACTGTCGATTTATTTATGAAAAATCAGACATCGCTACAATTGAAAGTGAAATATTTCTATTAAAAAATGAAAATATTGTTTTTAGAGGTGGTATTGTTTTGGACGAAAATATGCAGGGGCTTCAATTACCAAACTATGGATGGCTAAAAGTTAGTTCCAGAAAAGCTCTTTCCAAGTATTGTAAAAGATTGAATCGGGTTTACTCACCCATAGTCATTTTGTGATTAATTTGATAATTGTAATTATCAAACATTACTACTCAAAAACACAAGCTTGCTAAAGCAGAAATAAAATCTTCATCTCCAAAACAGCTACCTTTTATATATGACGCTGTGTGCCAGGCTGATAAAGTGGTATTTTGTGTCAATGTGCATACAGTTTCATAACACCGGTCAGAGACCGGGTGACGCCTTCCGGTGCGTCGGAGACGCTGGAAAGCTTGGTTCTTAACGCAAAAAATCCCCGGCGATAGTTGCCGGGGATTTTCTTATTATAAATCTCTTTTAACTCAATGTTTAGCCACCCAGTCAAGGATATAATCGGCGACTTCTTTCCAGTTTGGTAAACCTACGACGAAGTGGTTGTTGTTTTCGAAGAGTTTGAAGTCTAACACTGAGTTTTTGTCTTTGTAGGCTTTGAAGTTACGGGTGTTGATGCTCGACGGGATGATCTGGTCTTTACCGCCTGCCACAAAAAGCAGCGGTGCATGAGGCTTGCTGAAGTCTACATGGGCTTGCGAAGTCAGGCCACCTCTTGCCACCCTTTTGGATTCGGGGATGGTGTTGGCTTCCCATGAGGCTTTCTGATCTTCCAGCGACATCCCGTTGGTGAAGGCATATTGCCAGTCTGAAAGTGACATCAGGTAGGTTTTCTTCATGGAGGTAAACAAACCGAGTACTTTATATCCGGCTCTCAGGAAGGTGAATTCGTAAGGAATAACGCCTTGTGGTGGTACAGAGTGGATGACGGCGGCTCCGGCAGCCAGTCCGCGGTTGACGAGTATCTGGGTGATCAGTCCGCCCAATGAGTGACCGATGATCAGTGGTTTTTCAGGAAGGTTTTTCACAAAGTCAGCATAGTGGTCTACCAGTCTGGCCAGGGTAAGGTCTGCAAGGTCGGTATCGTTGGGTTGTCTGTCTCTCAGTACTTGTGCCGGGGCATCTTTGTAAGGCCAGGCAGGGTTATAGGCGGTGTAGCCTTTTTCTTCAAAATATTTTTTCCAGGTGTTCCATCCTTCATGACTTACAAATGCTCCTGTGATAAATACGACGGTTTTGGTTTGGTTCGCTTTCATTGCTGTATCAGTTTAATTTGTTTTTGTTTAAATTTCTGATACAAAGGTCCCCCACAGCCATGACAATAATTTTAACCCAGGTTAAAATCGATCAAAACATAAAAAAATAAATTATTTCCCGACCGGTCTTTTTTTTGACAGGATTACGGGATTTGCAGGATGGGTTTTCTTCCTCTTCGGACCTACAGGAGGGAGAAAAGCGGTATGACCACAGTTATGAATGGTTATAAAGAATAAGTGTTGCACAGCAATTTACAACGACAGTGCCATAGCCGGAGCAACCAGCAAAACACTCTCAGCCAGTAAACCAGGAGAATACCGGGCCGTGCTTACCCTGAAATCTAACGCTGCCACCATCTGCGAGGCCGTCATCAATTTAGCGGGAGCTCCCTGCAAAATATATGAACTGGATCTCAGTTGTCAGGTACCCAATAACATCACCCTGCCTAATGCCGTAGCCACCGGTGTGCAGCTAGCCGTAGGAGATGAATTCACGGCGGGTGACTACACTGTAGTGGTGACCGAAATCATTTCCGGCAGCCCGACAGGGTGGAAAGGGAAGGGATATGTCAAAATGAAGTTAGTTGCGGGTATTGTTTTAAAGAAGATATCCGTTAATTTTGATAATGCAGTAGTAAATGAGTGCTATGAATTGGCTTCGGGTTCAGTGATAACGGATTATGATCCGAATTGGGGTGGAATTTTGGACTTTGATGAAGTAGTTAATGAAGCCTCAAGTATTTATTCGGATGTTTCTAATGTGCTCAAAGATTTATTTTCTGTTTTTACAGGAACATGTGATCAAATTCAAAAAATCGAAGCTGAAATATCACGATTAGAAAAAGGGTATTTAACGGATCATACCAGCGAGGGCGGCAATAACGTCGTAAGAATAGCTTTAGACAACCTAAAAGCTTCTGTTGTTTCTCTTAAAGAATGTTCATCTTGTACTTCATCATCCGCGAGATTAAGAAGCTCCAATAGCACAACTGCAGATTGCAACGCTATTTTTCAAACATGTGTACAAAAGCAACAAGTGTTTGATCAAGCTACTGTTCTAAACGACGCATGGCTGCAAGTACAAGGATGTGAGATCATAAAAAAAGCCGGCAACACAAAGTGTGAAGGAAGCCAAATAGCGAATTGTTTTAAAGGAGGAAGAGTGCAGGTAACATTTGTCGGCAGTACACAGAATACCATTAACATTCTTTCTAATTGTCGTAGCGAACTAAAAGATGGACAGTGGTTAAGATTAAATGGTAAGAACGATGAAGTTTCGTTTGACAAAGCCGCCAGATACAATATTGAACATGATAATTGGAATGCGTATACTCAAATAGAAGATAGACATGAATGGTATAAATGGGCGGATAAAATTGCTAGGCCTAGAGACAATTACTGGTTTGCTGCTGCTGTCGATGTTACAAGTTGGCGAGCAGTAGGTGGAGCAGAAATGGAAATTAATTTAGGATATGTGACAGATCCAGAAGAATATTTGATGCGTGAAGTGAATAGGCATCTTCTTAGTAAAAATTTCAAGAATTTTGGCCCATATCTCTTAAGTTCAAATGGAAAAGTTAAGGATAGCAACGGCAACGTCGTTCTTTTAGAAGGTATTGAATTAGAAAAAAAGATGGTAGAGATTGAGCAAACAGAAGTAGAAAATTACCTCCCTGAATTAAAATCAAAATTTGAGGCAAAAGTAGGCAGTGGATTTGGAAAAACTCTGCAAATGTGTTTTGCATCAAACGGTACGACTAAAACACCGTGGGATTGTGCTATTTTTGGAATAAATAAAGTCACTTTAGGTGAAACAACAATGGGAACAACAATCTTGCTAAATTTAATTACATTTGTTTTTACTGGTGAAGCCGGTTCTCCGGCTTCTATCGATGATGCTATTCGTAAATTCAAAGATGCTTATTCTGAGAGATACAATTTCGAAAAAATGGAGCACAGAGTTTTCATTGGGAAGAAAATGGCTGAATACTTAAGAGCTCATCCTTGAATATGAAGAATCGTACATTTACTATTATTGCCATTCAAAACTTTATTGAAACCTGTATTCAATATTTACTATTGTTGATTGTTTACGAAGGTTATTTTTCCAAATTAGGTTATTCTGAAGGCTGTGCCAATTTAAGTTTCACTAATTATGTTATTGGGGGAGAATATGCAAAATTTATTTTTTGGTCAATCCCTACGTACTTTATTCAAACAAAGTGGCTTAAAACTGATACAAAAAAAACGGGTATTTTTATAGTAAGAAATGCTGTTATCAGCTTCTTTATTTACTTATTTATTTCATGGCGGAGCGACTTTAAGTATATTAGGTGTTCTTCTAAAATTCATAATAATGTGATACACGTGCTAGAAATATTATTAGCCGGCCTGGTAACATATTGTATATTAAAAATCATAGTTAATTACTACGATAGAAAAAAAAAAAGACGGAAGTATCTAAAAAAGTAATTTGTAAAGTATCGGTACTACTAAATTTAATTTTGATTTAGACAAATTACAAGATTAACCTCAAAAAGTGAGAAAACATGACATTCTTCTAATTGAAGAAAAAAGGGAATTAAGAATGAAAATAAAGAGAATCGCTATAATTGTCTGTACTATTCTAGTAACTGTTTCATCCTGCAAAGAACAACTCGACCTGGGCGTCAAAGAAACACCCAGGCTGACCGGGCTGTTGAAACAAATCAAGGTCAAAAGCCTGGAACAAACGCTGACTTATACGCTGGATTATGACCTGGAAAAGAAAAAATGGAAGGGTTATACGGTTTCAGACAGTGCGGCCAAAACCAGCAAGGCGTATGTGATCAGCCAGGACACCAGTGGCAAAATACTGGAAATGAAAAATGCAGCGGGTACTGAGCTTATCAAATACACCTACAATATTCAGGGCAGGCTAACCGAAATCAACAGCACTTTTGCGGACAAAACCAGTAGTAAGGAAAAAGTGAGCTATGAAAATGGGCGGATGGACTATTATTCCAAACAGCTCTTTCAGCCGGACGGCAGCTTTACATTTCCTGAAGCTCGGATCTATAACATTGAAGGGGCCAACCTGATCGGGGTGGTGACCAGCCGTCTAACAAAAAATGACTTAAGTGATAAATCAAGGGGTTCCTCATTACAAGTCAGAGACCGGGTGTCACCGACTAAGTCTCACCTTACATGTTGCAGAAATTGGACAGCGGGGAGTCTTTTTTCTTCATAAAAATCAGCTCGCCTTTAGCATTGCTAATCTGCACAAGACAGCTTCTTCCAGCCTCAAACCCTGATCACACATCGCCCGAAATGCTGTTTAATCAATACAAAAGGTTAAAATACGTCGATACTTATCAATTTCTGGTATTAACTCTAAATCAAAATATCTAGATTTGTATTCATTATCATTATTCAATACTTTTTATATGTTAAAAACTACGTTAAGCCTGAGTGCTGCTCTGCTGATTTTCGTCTGGAGCAGTATTTTTTACAAGCCATCGGAAATCGTGGCAGACAGCCAGCCTCTTTTAATTGCCGCTGCTGATTCCCTGCCGAAAAGCTTTAATTGTCCGCCTGATTTACTGGCCAGTTATTTTGCCGGACCCGACCTGGTCCCAAGCCCCGCTTGTCTGGCCGTTGCCCCTACCGGTGAGGTTTTTGTGGGAGTAGACATGATAGGGTCACTCGGAAAAACTCCGGGTAAAGGATACATCATGAAACTGACCGATGTCGATCACGATGGTAAAATGGACAAGAATTCCATATTTGCTTCAGTGGATAATCCCCGCGGTATCATCAGTCAGGGCGACAAGGTGTATGTGATGCACACCACATTCAGCAAAGAAACAGGTAAGGCCTCAGGCATGGACCTGGTGGTATTTGAAGATAAAAACAACGACGGCGTGGCAGACGGAGATCCCAAGCCTTTGATCCAGAACATTTGTTCTCCGAAATTCCTTCAAAGCAGGGGAACCGACCACTCTACCAACGGTATCCGTATGGGTATCGACGGATGGATCTACATTTCTGTAGGTGACTTTGGTTTTACAGATGCCGTAGACAGATCGGGCAAAAAACTGACCCAGTTGGGCGGTGGTATCGTAAGGGTCCGTCCTGACGGAACCGAAATGGAAGTGTTTACCCATGGTTTGCGTAACATTTATGATACGGCTATCGACCCGTACATGAACGTTTTCACCCGTGACAACACCAACGACGGTGGCGGATGGAACATCCGTTTCAGCAACCAGATACAATCGGGAGAATACGGTTACCCTATTCTTTTCAAAAACTTTACAGAAGAAATTATCCCTGCCCTGGTTGACCTGGGTGGCGGCTCAGGAACCGGTTCGTTGTTTATGGACGACTCTACCTGGCCTGAAAAATACAACCGTGTGCCTATGATGGCCGACTGGGGACGGAACCAGTTATTTATTCACCGTGTGAAACCGGACGGAGCGACATTTACCCAAACAGAGGAGGAATTCATCAAACTGAGCCAGATCACGGACGTTGACGTAGATGCTTCAGGCCAGATGTACCTTTCAGCCTGGGACGGTGCCGGATACTCAGGAAACCCTAAAAAAGGTTTCGTGGTAAGGGTTGTGCCTAAAGACTGGAAATACGTGGGATTCCCGGATATCAAAAAATCAAGTGTGACTGAACTGGCCTCTATCCTGAAATCGGGTAGTGCTGCTGCGAGACTTGCTGCTCAGCAAGAATTGCTTACACGCCCTGCCGCCGAGGCTTCAGCAGCCAGCTGGGCCATTGCTTCGGACAAGAGTCTGTCAACAGACCTGCGTGTTGCAGGTATCTTTACTTACGCACAGGCTGCAGGAGCTGACGGTATTCCGAATCTTGTAAAATTAGCCGCTGAAGAACCGGTTAAAGAATTTGCTTTAAAAGCCCTGGCTGACCGTAAAGCGAATATCAGCAAAGTGCCCCTGGACTTATTCCTTAAAGCTTTGAAAGATCCTTCTCCACGTGTTCAGGTAGCTGCTACTATCGGTCTTGGCCGTCTGGGCAGAGTAGAAGCTGCAAAAGCTTTGCTTGAAGTGAAAGTGCCGGCTTCGTTCGTAGCTCCGGCCAAGGGAACTGAAGGACCTCATGCCACACCGAATTCTGCCATTGTGCCTCCGCACATCGCAGTGAGGTCGTTGGTAAGCTTAAATGCTGTTGACGCTTGTGTGGCTGCCATTAATACCAAAAACTCGACGATTGCTCTCTGGGCACTGCGTTATATGCACAGTCCCAAGGCGGTTAACGGCCTGATTGCTGCCTATAAAGTGAGTAAAGATCCGAAAGTGAAAAAAGAGATACTGGTAACCCTTTCACGTCTTTACAAAAAAGAAGCTCCTTATGACAGCTCATGGTGGTGGAGCACAAGACCTGACACCCACGGTCCTTACTACAAAGACATCACCTGGGAATCTTCTCCGGCCATCAAAGCCATCCTGGTTCAGGAATGGAAGAAGGCTGCCGACAAAACATTCTTCGTGGACCTGAATGAGAAAAACCGCATGGGTATTGCTGAATTCGGTAGCGGAGAAACAGTGGCTGCAAAAGAAGAAGTTAAAGTAGATTTGCAGAAAATACGCAATAAAAAAGGCCAGGTGGGCGAATCATCTATTGAAGACGTGATGCTGGCCATGGCTAAAATTCCAGGCAATCCTGTATTGGGTAAGTCATTGTTTACCAAACAGGGATGTATTGCCTGTCACAGTCTGAGCACTTCAGAACCGATGAAAGGGCCGTTTATGGGCCAGATCGGTTCCATCATGACCCGTGAGCAGATTGCGGAATCTATCCTTAAACCGAATGCCTCTATTTCACAAGGCTTTGCCTCGGTGATGATCGAAGCCAAAGGTGATAAGAGTTACATGGGTTTTGTTACGGAAGAAACATCTGCACAGGTAACTTTAAGAGACATCGGGGGTAACGTGAGCAAGATCAAGACATCAGACATCATTTCACGCAAGGAAATGGAATCGTCTATGATGCCTGCAGGACTTGCCAATTCCATGTCTTACGAAGAACTGGCTTCCCTGATCACTTTCCTTCATAACCAGAAGAAATAATCAGGTTAAGGAAATCAAAAAAAGAGCGGTGAGAGATCATCGCTCTTTTTTAATGTTCAATGAATGAGTGTTGAATGAGTGAATGCCTGCCCGGCCTGAGACTTAGTCTCGGAAGGGCCTGCCCGGCCTGAGACTTAGTCTCGGAAGGGCCTGCCCGGCCTGAGACTTAGTCTCGGAAGGGCCTGCCCGGCCTGAGATTTAATCTCGGATGGGCCTGAGGTTCTGTCTCGGAAGGGAGGGAGTGTACAATGAGTGAATTTTGAATGAGTGAATATTCAATGATTGAATGAATACACAAACCGAATCATAATTAGCCCTGTGGGGGCGGCATATCGTTAGCAAGCAATATTCAATGACGGATTGAATAGAACCATAATTAGCCCTGTAGGGGCGACATATCTGTAGCCAGCAGACCATTTAAAAAGAACAAAACCCCGTAGGGGTGACATATTGCGTGAGTTTTCAATGGTTAATGCTCAATGATTGAATTGTGAATGCCAGGTGGGTGGATGGCTTTTTTTCATAAAGATTCATGGCCGGACGATATTCTTTTTGGACTTGCTGATTTATTCTGATAACTTAGAAAAAAAACCCTCGTCGGACAAAATACACCTCTATGACCTATTATTTACTATTCCTGTTAGTGGCCAGCATCAGTTTTATTGTGTGGGTAACGGCTTATAAGAAACTCAATGCTTTTTTTGCTCTTTCTATCGCGGCCTTGCTGGTGGGGATATGCAGCGGCCTGCCCCTCTCTGAAATTGTCTCCACCCTCAAAACGGGTTTCGGGCACACGATGGAGAAAATCGGCTTGCTGATCATTCTGGGTACCACGCTGGGCGTCATACTTGAAAAAACGGGAGCTACCACCAGTATGGCCAATGCCATATTAAGAATGGTCAACGAAAACAATGCACCGGCTGCCATAGCCCTCACCGGGTTCATCATAGGTTTTCCGATATTCTGCGACAGCGGTTTCATCATCTTAAGCGGCCTGAATCATTCCCTGGTCAGAAAAACGCATCACCGCATGCCGGTAATGGCTGCTGCCCTGGCTACTTCCTTATATGCTGTACATTGCCTTGTACCGCCACATCCCGGCATTACTGCGGCAGTGGGCACCACGGGCGGCGATCTGGGCATGGTGATGCTCTGGGGTATCGGCGTGGCTGTGCCTGTGGCCCTGGTGGGTTACTTCTGGAGCATCTGGCGTGGCAGGTCTGTCGAACATGATTACACCTCACAGGAAGCCCCCGAAACCAAAACAGATCATTTACCTGCGGCCGGCCGTTCATTTTTACCTGTATTTCTCCCTATCGGTCTGATAGCCCTGAAATCCATTGTCTTTTTATTTACTACCAAAGAAATGAACGAGACAATGCTGCTGCTGAAACTTATTTCTTTTATCGGTGAGCCGGTCATAGCCCTGGCTATCGGTATACTTCCTGCCCTTACGCTTATTCAGAAAAATGACAAAAAAGAACTCTCCCACTGGCTGACAGACGGGGTGGACAAAGCCGGGATGATCCTGGCTATCATAGCCTCGGGGGGTATGTTCGGCGAAATGCTTCAGGCTACCGGAATCGGAAAAAACCTGGGAGATCTGATGAGCGGGTATGCACTGGGCATTTTCTTTCCGTTTATTATCACGGCCATCCTGAAAACAGCACAGGGCTCCTCTACCGTAGCCATCATTACCGCATCATCGCTGGTAACGCCCATGCTGACCACGCTCGGCCTCGACAGTCCCACAGGAATTACACTTACGATATTGAGTATGGGTGCGGGCAGCATGATGATCAGTCACGCCAATGATGCTTACTTCTGGGTGATCAGCCGGTTTTCCAACCTCGAGACATCTGCCACCCTCAAAGTCTACAGCACAGCCACCCTGGCGATGGGCCTCACGGGGCAGCTGATTGTATGGGTGTTGTTTATGGTTTTGAATTGAAATACCCGCCTTTGACTGGACTGAAAATCGTTAAAAATTAAATTGATAATTACTTCGTAAGTGTCTGACAACGCTGAATCCGGGCATTGTCAGACACTATATATAAACTTCACAAAACCCCTTCCCATGGCATGATTTTTGCATAAAATTCTACAAAACACAATAGTTCATTCGTATATCAACTTTACAGTAATTCATTCAGCCATGAGATGATTTTCGCACAGAAAAAAAATAAAACCTTTGGTCTGTTCAAATGGAATAACCTCCCGGCCGTTATTGATTTACAATCATTCCTGATATACACTCTTACTTAATAAATACACATTTTTTATCCCTTTGCTCATGACATCATTACATAGTGAAGACATAACAGAAACCAAACTCAAAGCCCTTACGGCCCATTTACACGCACTTATCACTTCAATAGAAGACATTGTGTTTGAGGTAGACGGAAACATGGTTTTCAGAAATGTGTGGGTGCATGATGAATCCATGCTGTTTATGCCCAAAGAGCAGTTTATAGGCAAAACGATCGAAGAGGTAATGGGACCCCTTGCCCCTTCATTTATGGAGCCGATCCGGGATGTTATCAAAACCGGAGAACCCAGGGAAGCGGTTTACAAACACATAGATCCGTCAACCAACCAGTGGTTTAAAGTAAAAATAAAACAGGTTTTTAAAGCTTCCGAGCTGTCTGACCTCACCATGGTGGTGACTATTCAGGATATTACCTACCAGGTTTTGTCTGACCTGTTGCTGCAGGAAACCAAAAAGAAACTGGAGCTTAACCGTCAGCTGCTGGAAGTCAGCCAGTCGCTCAGCCGCACAGCAGGTTGGGAATTTAACCTCACAACGGGGGAAATCTTCTGGACAAAGCAGGCTTATATCATGTTTGAGCAGAATGAGAATTTTATTCCAACCTTTGAAAGTATCCGGGCGTTTATCCATGAAGAAGACCGGGAACGGATCGCTGCTATTACGCATGAGGCTGTAACTACAGAAACAGGTTTTGACACGGAGCTCAGGATCATTACCCCCAGCGGAAAAATGATCTGGATACGCTCCATGGGTTCTCCCGTTTTTACAGACGGCGAAGC
The DNA here is from genome assembly GCF_009905725.1 of Emticicia sp. CRIBPO. Classification (GTDB taxonomy): domain Bacteria; phylum Bacteroidota; class Bacteroidia; order Cytophagales; family Spirosomataceae; genus Leadbetterella. The sequence continues at coordinate 773,285 of NZ_JAAAKV010000001.1, forward strand.
TGTATCTATCAGGGGGGCTTTTATGGATATTACCCAACATAAAGAAAATGAGCTGGAACTGACCAATGCCAGGATAGAAGCTGAAAGGGCCTCAAAGGCCAAGTCTGACTTTTTGTCGATCATGAGTCACGAGATCAGGACGCCGCTGAACGGCATCATCGGGATTGCCAACCTTCTGAAACTTAATCATTCAGAAGACCAGAAAGAATACATCAGCAACCTGATCTTCTCAGGCGACCACCTGATGCAGCTGATCAATGACATTCTCGATCTCACCAAAATGGAGAATGACAAACTGGAGCTGGCCTATTCTGAACTGGACCTCCGTCAACTCGTCAAAAACATCAAAAACCAGTTTCAGAACCTCGCTGAAACAAAAAAAATACAACTTAACGAAACGATTGATGATCGCCTGCCGGGAGCCGTTTTTGCAGATTCTGTCCGTCTCGGACAAATACTGAATAACCTGATCAGCAATGCCATCAAATTCACGGATGAAGGTGAAGTCAGAATGTCCATTACCCTGGTTTCAAATAAAAAGGGTCAGGCTAAAATACGGTTTTCTGTCAAAGACTCCGGCATCGGGATTTCGAAAGAAGCTCAGGAGAGTGTATTTGAGAGCTTTAAACAGGTTCAGCATTCCACCCAACGCAAACACTTCGGTACCGGTCTGGGGCTGGCCATCACCAAGAGGCTGGTCGAATTGCACGACAGCGAGATATTCCTGAATTCTGAACCTGGCGTGGGTTCGGAATTTTACTTCGAAGTCTCCTTCAGGACATCCGAAAACCAGGAGATTAGAACAGAGCAACGGACTTCGATGGCCCTGCCGGATTATGGCAGAAAACTTTCAGGCTTAAAAGTACTTTTAGTGGAGGACAACCTGATCAATGTCATCGTCGCGAAAAAACAACTGGAATATTTCGGGGTACAACCTGACAGCGTCAACAGCGGAAAAGACGCCGTAGCGATTCTGAAAGAAAATACTTACCATGTTGCCCTCGTGGATTTGCACATGCCTGAAATGGACGGATACGAACTGGCTACGATTATCAGAAAAGAATACCCTGAGATTCATATCATTGTTTTCACCGCCGATATTATGGCTGAAGTAAAAGCCAAATTAGCAGAAATGGGCATTTATGACATCATCAACAAGCCTTTCGTCCCTCAGAAGATGTATGAGATGCTGTCGGGGATTGCGGTGAGGAAAGGGGTGGTTTGAGTCAGTTGAGGACATAGAAATACCCCCTGACGTCTTCGGAAAGGTTTCAGGTTTGAATCCTAACGCGGTTACAACATCAAAAAAGCACTTAAGTAAAATCTTAAGTGCTTTTTATTAAATGAACATTTCCCCAAAGCCTGTGAAACGGCTACGGCTCAATTCCCCTCAAACAACTTAATCGTATAATCCAGCAGTTCTGTTCCGCCGGTTTTGCCGTGGCCCGGGATTACTTTCTGAACCTCAGGGTATTTATTTTTCAATTTGATGACCGTCTCAGACCAGGCCTTCACGTTGGCGTCTTCCAGGTTTCCTTTGCCTGCTTTGACTTCCTTGATCAGGCAACCTCCGAACATGATTTTTTCGTCAGGAAAATACCCGATGACGTTGTCGCGGGTATGGCCTTCACCAAAAAACTCCGTGATGACTTTCTTATTGCCCACTTTCAGATTGATGTCCTTATCAAATCCTTTCTGAGGCACCGGAAAATTCCTTGACCTGGCAGATACGATAGTCGGATTATTGGCGTAAGAAGGAATGCCGCGTTTATGAAATTCGGCCAGTCCACCTACACAATCCATGTGAAAATGGGTAGCCACAACGGCCTTTACCTTGCAATGAAGTTTATTTTCGATCCAGTCGATCAGTTTGGCCGAACCGGCATCATCACCCGGCGTGTCGAAAACAATGGCTTCTCCTTTATCAAAAACCACCATGCCGTTACAGGATACCTTGCCAAAATCCTGGGTCTGAAGAAAAGTGATGTGCTGATAAACATGGTCGCTCAGCTTTTGAATGATGATGTCGTCAGAAGTAATGCCCTGGTCTGGCAATTGTGTGGTTCTGCATCCTGAAAAAAAGAAAATAAGGCCGAGAAAAAGACCGTGTTTAAACATGTTTTTTTTGATTTTATATGGTAAAAGAAAGCACTGCCAGGACTGCGTGTCCTGTCACACAAATATAATCAAAACGGGTCAGCAGTTAAGGTATGAAATACGTATTTCTCAGCAAAAAAAATCACTTCACCAGGATACGTTTCCTGATCCTGCTCAGGGATTCGGGCGTAATGCCGAGATAACCCGCCAGCTGATACTGCGGCACCCTCTGAATGAGGTTATAAGGGCTTTCCAGAAGCTTCAGGTACCGTTCCTCAGGGCTTGTGATGATGTAAGAAGCCAGCATTTCCTGTTGCTTCCCGAAGTCCTGGTCTACCATCATCCTGACCAGGATCTCCAGTCTCGGGAATCTTTCCAGGAAGTCGGTTTCAGTACTCAGATCACCCACCACGAGGGTACAGTCTTCCACACACGCCAGATAGTGTTTCGAGGGTATCCGCTGACTGGCACTTTCAAAGGAGTTGACGGCCTGCTCTTCAGCAAAAAAGGCTGTCGTTTTCTCTTCCCCGTCAACCAGGTAATACTGCCTGACCAGGCCTTTTAAATTGAAATAGCATCTGGTAGACACCTCCCCTTCTCTCAGGAGGATGGTGCCTTTTCTGAAATCCCGGATCACAATCTCCTGTTCAATCGCATTGATTTCTTCCACACTGAGCGAAAGAGATTTTGAAACGTATTTAACAAGTAGGTTTTCCATATGCTGACCCGGCTGAAGCTAAAAGCAAAATAAAATCCAAGTTAACATTTGCGGAGATAATTTCAACCAAAATTGTTTTTAAATACGGTTTAACTGATACCATTTATCCAGACACATACTAAGAATATAAATCGTCGTGTGGGTGCGACCCCTTCCGGGTCGTTTAAATCCATTGGTTCTTTTTTTTCTATAAACATTTGACCCTTTCAGGGTCGCCCGAATTCGTCGATTCCTTTTTTTGAAAAATAGGTACCTACGCTCACAGCGAATGAATCCGAAGGATTCACATGTTTATAGAAAATCTTTGAATCACAAGTTTACGACCCTGAATGGGTCGAACGAATTTGTAGGTTTTGTTTCCCGGGCTTGCTAATCGTAATCTGTCGTCTTAAGAAATAACGAATCTTCAACACCGTGGTGCGAACCATTCAGGGTCGGGTAAACACATTAATCCCTGTTTTCTATAAATATTTGACCCTTTCAGGGTCATAACTATGCATCATCCAATAAATCTGTAGAACTAAACCTCATGATTTCCCTTAAATTCCGTCAGGTACCTCACCGGAACATGATCCGTTAACCAGACTCCGTTATCAGATAAATAAAAATCGATGTTATCTTCAGCCATTTGCCCGGCAAGCACTTCAAATACAAACGGTTTGCCATGCCGCTGACCCACTTTGACGGCAGTTTCAAGATCAGGACTCAAATGAACATGGTGCCTCGCTCCTTTATTCAATCCGTATTCAAGAATGGAACTAACAGATTTTTGTGCCGTACCATGGTACAGAATCACAGGCGGTACCTTCGGAACATAACCCAGCTCCACGTCTACAGAATGCCCCTGGTTAGCTCTTATTTTATCAAAAGTCTCATTAAAGGCAAACCGCTTCTTCGGATTGGTTTCTACTATGTATTTAAGACCGTCCATGTCCGTGCCTATCCCACTTTGGTTAAGCTTATCCATCAGAACCTGAACATCCGTCCATCCGTTTTCATCCAGTTCAATTCCAATCGTATCAGGCTTGTGTCTCAATACAAGGCTTAATAATTTACTGAGTTTGATCTCTTCTTTTTCTGTACTCATTAAGGTTTATGGATTTTATCATTCTTTCACCAAAGGCTGCAAAGTGACATTTCTGTAGAACACCTCAGAACCTTCGGCCTGTAAAAGTATTTTCCCTTTAACCAGCGGAATCCATTTTTTCTGAGTCTCGTCCCATTTTTTCATGTTAATGGCTTCATTGACCAGCTTGTCGTTGACATAAAAGCGGGCAAAATCTCCTTTAACCTCCAGTACTACTTTATTCCAGCCCGGTTTCTCCCAATAATACGACCTCGGAAAGCGACTGTACAGCTGTTCTCTGGAGCCGAGTGTACTCACCAGTCCATCTTCATCAAAATTCCTGTTCATGGGATGCACCTTAGTGCTGGCCCTGCTTTTCACAATCCAGAGATCGCCCGTATCGCCTTCCTGAATCTGGCATTCTATTCCCGCAGGCCAGATCACATCCTCGCCAAACACATGGATCAGCACCCCCGCATCGCGGACACTGTTTTCCCTTGGTTTGAACTTCTTTTCTCCCCATTTGTATTCCAGGCTCAGCGTATAATTTTCATATTCGGTTTCAGTGATGATGGCTCCGAAAGACTGTGTGGAATTTTCGGCCTGGGCCGGGTAAACATGTATCATACCGTTTTCTGCCTTAAACAGGTTTTTCTCAGGACCATTACCGTCATATACCTGGTACCAGCCATTCAGGTCTTTACCATTGAAAAGATGAACAATCGGGACTTTTGAAGAAGGGGGCAAGGTCTGGCTTTTTACAGAAAAAGCCGCGGATAAGAGGATGGCAACAATGACTTTAGTTTTCATATGTCAGGCTACAATATTTTAAGGTTTTTGATTTACCCAAATTTACGCTTTAAATCCTCCCAGCCCAATTGCTTTAAAGATATATAACAGAGTTTTGTCGTTCCAACCTAAAAAAGGCTGATGATTAAAAAACCACCAGCCTTTTCTGACCCGCCTGTTGCTTACTTATTTTATGAGCCTGGCTCCAACTGTGTGGAGATGGCGATCCTGTTCCAGGCATTGATGGTCACAATGGCCATAATGATATGAGCGATATAGTTTTTATCGAAGAATTTCTCCGCCTGCTGATAGGTTTTGTCGCTTACGCCGCCCTGGTGAATCAGTGTCACTTCTTCCGTCAGGGCCAGGATTGCTTTTTCCTCTTCTGTAAAAAGCCCCGTTTCTTTCCAGGCGTTCAGTAAAAAGAGTCTCTGGGTGGTCTCGCCGCTTTTTATGGCTTCTTTGGTGTGCATGTCAATACAATAAGCACATCCGTTGATTTGTGATGCCCTTGTTTTGATCAGGTTGAGTTGTGTTTTGGTCAGTTTGGTCGTTTTCAGATACCCTTCCAGAGCATACATGGCTTTGTAGGCTTCAGGTTCCACCTGCTGAATATTGATTCTTTTTTCCATTGTTTTATTTTTTTGAGATGATTTGATCTATACTGTACATATTTGAAGTTGCTGTACTTAAAAGAAAGGCCGCCGCAGCACCTGTCCAGACTGAATAGTAGAGCGAAGGTTTAAAGCCAAAACTGATGGTCATAGCCAGGGCAAAACTGAGCAAGAGGATGCCTGAAACCAATGCAGCCAGACGTACCCGGTAACCCAGGATCAGCAACCAACCCAGGAGGATTTCGAGGCCCGTGGCAGCTACAGCGAGCACTTCTGCTAACTGGTGTGGCACAAAAGAATTGACTGCATTTGAATAGCTTAAGAAATTCTGCCAGTTGCCCCAGCTGACGGATGGGCTGCCCGGCAAACCCCAGAAGCCGAAACGGTCTGCGACGGCAGATAAGAACGATACTCCGAGGGCCAGGCGTAAAAAGAGCGGCGAGAGCTTTGTCATGGTCATATTGTCATTTTAATACGACAAAGGTCTGAAAAGCCGGATCAAGAAAACTTAATCCAGTTTAAGAAATTCTTTTCTTCCGGATTTCGCTCAGGTATTCCGGTGTAAAGCCCAGGTAAGAGGCAACGAGGTATTGCGGGATGCGTTGTACAAATTCGGGAAACCATTTCTCAAAATGCAGGTATAAATCCTCTTTTGAAAAATCGTACATGTATTTTACCCTCAGCTGCGAGGCGGCAAAAGCTTTCTGATAAACACACCGGAAATATTTTTCCATGGCAGGGTATTGGGCCAGGAGCTTTTCCTGGGTCTGAAAATCGATGGCTAGCACTTCGCTGGTTTCCACGGCCTGGATACAGAAATTACTCTCTTTCTGATTCAGGAAAGCCAGATAATCACTGATCCACCAGTTTTCAATGGCAAACTGGATGGTTTGTTCTGTTCCTTTGTCGTTGATAAAAAACATCCGGAGGCAGCCTTTAACTACAAAATAGTTGGTCCGGCAAACCATGCCGTTTTCAAGCAGGTTTTGTTTCTTTTTAACTTTCAATACCTGGAAATGGCTGAGGATACCGGGGAGGTCTTCGTCAGGAATGCTGACGAATTTCTTGATGTGCTGGAAAAATGGGACGGACATGGTGTACAAAATAACATTTATTCAGGTTTGATCCTTACAATTTTATTGTCTCTCATGACCACCAGTTCACTGTTCACTCTCTTTTTAAATGTAATAAGACGCTCGTGCACTTTTTCCATGCCTTCCAATATCCTGGTTTGCTGTTCTGTTCTTTTAAACTCTTTCATGATATTTCCTAAATGCATTAAATTTGGTTTCATTTACTACTTTTAACTCTGTATCGAATAACTTTTCAGCGATTAACTCAGCTTTATCGTTTGAATTATCAAAAATCATCACTTCATCAACTATAGAAATATAAATATCAAAGAGGTTATTTATCCCATTGATATACCTTCTTTCAATCACATTTTCTTCAATGTTGTGTCCACCTTCGCTTACTCTGATCGTTAAAAATGAATTGTATACTAAACTACTATTTCACATCAAGGTCTTCAAAATATCCGTTAAAATTAACAGTTTCCCCGTCTTTCTTCGACGCTGTAACAGAGTAAGTGCCACTTATATATTGTTTGGAAAATCTGGTTACCTTAAAAAAGCCCTTCTTAACAACATATTGATTTTTTGTATGATACCAATAGTCGTCTGTCCATGGAATATTCTTTTTCCCAATCCAAATGAAGCTTGTCCGGATAGAACCATTCTGATCTGAAGTGAAGTCGTAATCTGAATTATCGAAAGAATAAACTCCGATTTTGTTTATATTACGTACAGTCCCAATAAAATAAATCCTCTCCCAATCTTTATGTTTTTTTGATTTTTCCACGTCAAATAAAAACCAAAATTTCAGTACGTCATCCCTTTCCTCATCACTGAATCTTGAATTTAGGGACGGTTTATATTCTCCAAATCCCGTACAATATCTTTCGCCATCAATCATCATAGAAAAATCTCCCTTTTTGCAATACCCGGTCGGAACCCGATCCGGATCAGAAGGAACACCTTTTTCTTTACAGGCATTCAGGAAAAAAGATGAAACCAATATCAGAATAAGAAACAGACCTCTGAACTGTATTCTGACAGATGAATTTAAATTATCAATACCTAACAATTTATTTGTATTTACCAGCATCTAAGATAGGGTTCATTTAAAACACAAATATACGTTTACAAATCACAATCTCCCGTCCAGCCAGTGGATAATATTCAGTAAAAACTGCGGATTTTGTCTGGCATCCGGATGGTTCATGCCTGCTTTATTCTTTTGCGGACCTGACACCTGGGCTGAAAACATGGCGGCCTCTCCCATCACCACCAGCCTGCCTTTGCCAAACGCCATAAAAGCCCCGTTAACCAGGCCCTGACCTGACATTCTTGGCGTGTTATCCTTAAATTCCCAGGCGGTGGATGGCAGCAACACCTCATAGTCATCATCCAGTGCAGTGATGACAGTCGCTTCTTTCGGAGCAATGAAGGCCTGCCCGGTAAAGAACATCAGCGATTCGATCTGCTCTGATTCATTTGCCCCGGCAGTTATTTTATTAGCAGACAGGTTGTTCTTCTTCACTGAAAAAACTTCAGGCTTCTTATCCCTCCTCATCGCAAAGCCGTCGATAAAATTAAAGCCGAAAGCAGCCGCCAACTCTGCTGCACAACCCGCAAAGGGCATGTGGTCGGCAATCAGAAATAAGCTTCCTCCTCCTGATACCCACTTAACCAGGGCATTGATTTCTTCTTTGGTAAAAGCCGTTTTGGCAGGCAATTTCCAGGGCAGGGTATCAGCCAGGGCATTGGCAATGACCAGGATTTTGGTCTCCGACAAGGAAGAAACAGAAAAGGGTTCTTTACCTGATTTTAGAACAAACCCGTCTTTCCGGAGCAGATGCCCGAATGGTAAATACCGCCCGCTTAAGGTATGAAAATTAAAATGGGCTTCATCTAAAGTGATGACTGAACCCTTGCCTGTTTCATAAGCCGGATTTTTTATGGGGTAGTCAAAATCTTTATCGGCCATCTGCTGAGCCATCGCGGCGGAGACGGAAAGCCAGACCATCAGGGACAAAGTAAATTTCAGTTGTTTCATAAAGTTCCGGGTTTTATTTCTTCTTATGTTTTCTGACTATTTTCAGGAATTCACCTGCATCTTTCACAAACGCATCGGGTTTTTCATAATGGATATTATGTCCGGTTTGTTCATATATTTTATGCGTAATCAGCTCAGGATGGAGACTTCTGAGTTTTTCATTGGCTTTTTCAAACGGCTGTATATCCTGATCAGAGATGGGGTCGAGAATCAGCATCGGAACATCCAGGTTTCTGTAAATGATCTCCGGCTCCATGACCGCCATCGATCTGGCGAAAAGTGTGGATTGTGCCGGCCTCAGAATATTTCCCAGGAATTGTTCCGCAGTTTTCATATGAAAAAGCTCTTCGAGACCCGCACCTATGCTCCATTTACCTTCTTTATCTTTGCTTAACCAGGCCAGGAGCTCAAACTGCAACCCACCTGAACTATGGTCATAATATGCCTTGTACGCTTCAAATTCACTGTCAAACCGACCATATTCCACTCTGTCCTTAAAAATATCGGCCACCCGGGATTTTAACTCTGTTTCCGTCATCCGCTGGTAATGGCTGTTTACAGCCACCGAACCACCGTCTTCCAGAATAAGACCTGAGACACTCCCGGGATAGGTGTCGTAAAATGCTGTGGCGATACTCCCACCCCTTGACCAGCCACCCACAACCGCCTTCTTTATTTTCTTTGCCTCCATCAGGGCTTTGATATCATCAGCCACGTGATGCAGCGACACCTCATGAGCCGGAATCGGGGTCTGTCCATGTCCGTAGTAATCAATCGCGACCAGGTAATATCCCTGATCGACCAACTTTCCGGCAATGTCCATCAATTCATAGCCGTTCGTAAAACTTCCGTGTGCCCAGATCAGAGGTACATCTTTGGGGTTACCCCATTCCAGGTAATGCATTCTGACATTCCTGGTAGTCACAAAACCTCCATGTTTACTTTCAAAGTTTTCAAAGGCAATTCTTGCACTGTCGTACCTGGGTTTTAGATTCAGGCCCAGGCTTAAATCCTGGGAATAGGTTTTGAAAACAGTAGCGATCAGCAATAAACACAAACAAACGTTTTTCATTCTTCAGAAAGCAAGGGAACGGTATATACAATAATGACTTGTGTAAATATACTTACACAAGTCATTGTTTCTCATTAAAAATACACAATTTGTAATGAATTAAGGTTTCTTTTCATCCAATTGTCCCTTCTCCTTTTTCTTAAAATACTTTCTGAAAAGGAAATTATGCTGCAAAGCCTCCAGGTCTTCATCCAGCTTTTTACTGCCGGATTCCAGGTTGATTAAAGTGGCTTTGACAGATTCCGCAGACTTGGGATCATTCAGCAATACTCCGACTGAATTGTCACTCCGGTTGAGCTTATCACTTAAAGTCTTCAGATTAGCTGTAAAATTGGTCAGTGAATTAGACGCATCATTGAGCTGGGCAAGTGTGGCTTTCACACTCTGATACATGACCGTATCGGTGGCCAGTTTATTGATGGAAGTTCCTTCCTGGTTCAGTCTGCCTGAAAAGCTCTGGAGATTGGACAGAACCGCCTTGCTGCCTTCCGATACCCTCTGCAGGTTAGCCAGGGTAGCCTGAAGGTTATCTGCCGACACACTGATTTTTTTTGAGATGGAAGCGTCATTCAGCAAGGTAGCCAAAGCCCCTTCTCCGCTGTCAATCTTTTTGGTGATGCTCTTGAAATCTTTGGTAATCTCGAGGATGTTCTTGTTATTTTCCTGCAGGGTAGCCAGCATATCGTCTGTGCTTAGGCCGTTTTCCACTGCCAGAAAATCATCTTTCTCCACATGTGCAGCCCCTGCGGTGCCACCATAGATAATGACGATTTTGTTACCGATCAGCCCGTCAGAGCCGATTTTAGCTTTGGAGTCCTTGTGAATATGCGACTGGGCCTCTTTTTCGATGTTCATCGTTACCTGCACCTGTGAGTCCCCATAAAAACTGATTTTCTTGATGGTTCCCACCTTTACCCCTGAAAACCAGACGTTGCCACCCACCAGCAATCCACTGATGTCATTAAAGATAGCATTGACGGTAAACGTCTTGACAAAGGTTTTTTTCTGACCTCCCAGTGTAAGCACGGTAATGATCAGTATGGCAATGCCCAGCATGATAAAAATTCCAACGATGACGGGACGGTTATTTTTAGATGGTTTCATGTTCTTGTATAAAATTATAGTCGTAAAATGTTTTTATGCGTTCGTCCTTCGAACTAAAAACTTCTTCAAAAGTACCGGTAGTCAGAAATTGTCCTTCCATCAGAACCGCCACCCTGTTTGAAGTATTTTTAGCACAGGTCAGGTCATGGGTAATGATGATGGAACTGGTGTTGTATTCCTGCTGCACCTGCAGTATCAGGTTATTGATTTCTATACAGGTGATGGGGTCAAGGCCGGCAGTAGGCTCGTCATAGAGCATTATCTCAGGCTTCATAATGAGCGTACGGGCAATCCCGATCCGCTTTCGCTGGCCGCCTGAGAGTTCAGAAGGCATCTGGTTGATGGTTTGGGGCAGCCCCACGTCATTAAGTACCTCCTCAATGGCCTTGTTGATCTCTGCCTTACTCAGTTCGCGTTTGTTTCGGGACAAAGGGAACGCCAGGTTTTCCCTGACTGTCATGCTGTCATACAAAGCACTGCTTTGAAACGAGAACCCGATCTTCTGTCTTAATTCCTGCAATTCCCGGTTACTTATTTTGTCAACCTGGCTGCCCAGCACATTCACTATGCCGCTATCCGGCTTCAGGAGACCGGAAATGATTTTGATCAATACCGATTTCCCTCCTCCCGATTTGCCGAGGACAGCCAGGTTTTCTCCTTTGAAAACATCGACGTCCACACCTTTGAGTACAGTCAGACTTCCGAAGGATTTATTCAGTCCCCGGATCGATATTACCGTTTCCCTGTCTTTACTGTTTGACATTATTTTTCTTATTAAATCCGGCTGAAAATTACCTGATGGCATTAACAAACTGAACGATGATCATTTCTTCTATAAAAATCAGGAACATGGATACCACCACAGCTGTGTTGGCAGCCTTACCTACCCCTTGTGTACCATTCTCGGCATGATATCCCTGGTAGCAGCTTGCTGCCCCGATCGTAAACCCGAAACAGATGGCTTTGACAAGCGAGGAATTAATGTCCAGGAACGAAATCGTACTGAAGGCATTTTTAATAAATGCAGCGAAACTGGTCTGCTCATTCTGATGGATATTGACAAATGACCCCATCATGGCCACCAACCCGGAGTATAAGGTCAGGACGGGAATCATAAATGTAGTGGCCAGCACACGGGTAACGACCAGGAACTTAAATGGATTGGTGGCTGATACCTCCATGGCGTCAATCTGTTCGGTCACTTTCATAGAACCCAACTCTGCCCCGATGTTGGAGCCCACTTTACCCGCAGCTATCAGGGCGGTCACCAGCGGGGCCAGTGCACGGATAACGGCAATGGTGATCAGCGAAGGCAGCCACGAACTGGCTCCAAAGGTAGATAATGAGGGCCTGGACTGCTTGGTAAATACAATTCCGACGATAAAACCCGTCATCGAAATCAGGGGCAACGACCTGTAACCGATCTGGTAACATTGGTTGATAAATTCCTTCCATTCAAAGGGAGAAGAAAATGCTTCCCCGAAAAACCGGCGAACGAATTTGAATATCTCGTAAATTTCAATAAAAAACGCATCAATCTTTCTGGAGATCAAATGCCTCTCTTCGGGTAAAGTGTCTGAATCTTTCTTCATGGTTTATTTAAATCTTATTTGGATAGTTCAGTTTATTGATATAAAAAATCGTTCCGCGGCAAGATACGGAATTATAAATTTTCAATTGCTATCAAATTTCTGAGCAATATAAATGGCAAAAGTAACTCCTTTCAGAATATTACATTAAGGTTTTGTTTAAATTTCGGGTGGTGAGATGGCAAGACAATAAAGTTAATTTAATTCATTAATTGTTTTTTTCTTAGGGCGTTTTCGAGATTATTTACATGTAGACAACTGGAATGAATTACATTTCTGATAAGTCAATATTTTCGGTTAATTTGAGAAGTAATTGTCTTGTCCGTTATTTTATCATCTTCGGCAAGAAGAAAAGCTTTAGATAAAATCACAGAAAGGCCCGTATCACCTTCAAAAGGCAGGAAGATGTTACCAGTTGTAACTTTACTTCCTCTATCAGGCACAATGCATAAATATTCATCATTAGGCTCCATCAAAATATTAGTGCTACCAATATGGATTTTATATGTACGGATTTTACCCTTGACGATTACAAACCGATCTGTCATTGAAGTAACGCTAGAAATCTTAAGTTTTGGAACTAATGCGGATAATAACACCTTCCTGTTTTTTGCTATTTCAGATAAATCCCCAAAAGAATACGAATGCCAATACCCTCTGTGTGCCCGAAACTCTCCCGAATCTACCCAATTAGGATCATTTCCTACGCTTGCCACACCCACGAACAAATCCACATCCCGCAAAGCTTCTGTAAATGGAATCAAAGGAACATTGGCTAATTCAACCACCTCATTATTTTCAAGATTCAAAAATCTTATCTGATCGGTTGATATATATTTGCTCATCCCGCTGTCAGAATATTCAAACTGCCCATCAATCGAATTTACCCAGTATTGTACCTTTAAGTTATGATCAGGAAGCTTTAATGTAGCAAAACTCTCATATCCTCCATCCCAGCCGCCCATGAACTTGGCAGCCCAGTTCCGTGCTTTTGCCAAAGCCACAAACTGGTGTTGCTTCAGAATATGCGAGGCCATGCGGTTACTGTAAACTCTTGTGTTAATCTCCGCATCAGTAACAAGATAAATTTCTCTGTAAGCTTGCTTCAATGGCTGCAAAATCTGGTTCTCATTTAAGAAATCACGCCATTTTTTCACCTCATCAGTACTGCTTGTTACAGGGTGCCACAAAGTTACCTGATCAAAAGAGTCTATTTCTACAATTTCGCTATTATTCGTTTTCCATACGCCATTGTGATAAATGGCCTCAGCCCTAAGTTCTCCTTTCAGAAAAACATAGATTATTTTCCGAACCAATATTGACAATAATCCATGCTCTAAATACTTCGCTTTAAAATAGGCCAGATCCATTACCCTGTTTCCTCTGAACATTCGGTCAATCCGGTCTCGCTGGGTTACTGTAACCTGATCAAGTTGTTTTTGAGTTTCTTTTATCTCTTTTAGCTTATTAGTGTAGCCCTCTTTAACAGACAGAGGTACTGTTTTTTGTTCTGTCCCGCCCTCCTTAAACCACCTTAATGAAGACTTACCCGCTCCGATAACTTCCAAAACACATTTAAAACCTTCAAACTTATATTCTCTGACACCATCGACTAAATCGAAATCTTCAACAGAAATATCTTCTATCTCATCAGACGATATCCCGAGCTTCTTTGCAGCTTCTGAAATATATTTCTCAATTAATGAAGTCGTATTAGTTTGTCTGATTCTTAATTTCAATCTTGATAACTGCCCTATCCCTTTAAAGTTTTTCGCTTCTGACAAAGCAAAAATACAAGCATTACCAATAGAAGGGGCCAGAGGGCCTTTGTAAGGAATTGTTTTACAACATTTTTCAGCTAATCTGCACAACAATTGAATCGAGTCGTCATCATTAAAATGAACTGACATCCAGATAAATCCCCTGATCGGATCTACATTGAGAGAATGAACATAGTAAACATCTTGAGATCTAACAATCTCCTTTTCTTTTAAATTAAGAAGAAAGTAAAACCATTGGAGAAGCATTTCTTTAAATGAAACCATTCCGATATTCCGGGCAAGTACTAAAGTTTCTTGATTGAATTTATTTGATGGTTTAGAGCCTTTTACTTTTTGAGCTATTTCAACAAGTTTATACCATAACAATCTTTCTTCACTAAGCCTTTCACCAATCAGATTATTGGCAAAAACAGAGAAATCATCTTGACCTATGAATAAAACAGACCTGGTTTCATAGGCCTCGGCAGAATCAAAAAGAAGCTTGTCTACTTTTTCGACAATTTCAACAATTATATAATCGGAATATTTATTCTCTTTGACCGCTATAGCTTGAGTTTTTAAATACAATAAAGCCTCTCTCATACTTTGTGAAAGCCCAGAGCCTTGTCGCTGTAATTCAATCTCCTTTAAAATACAAGAAAAATCCCATACATGAAGAGATGCTCTAAGTTCCCGCTCCGAAAGCAAAAAGATAGTCTGGAAGATACCTTTTAAATCTTCTCCCTCGAATCTAATTCTAGAGTTTAAAATCTTAGTTGCATAATCAAGTCGTACGCCATTGGTATGAAAATCTTCTTTTGTATCATGAAGATAAATTTGATTAATACAATAGGCAGCAAAATCTATTTTCTTTTTATCTGAAAACTGCAAAACTATATTGGTATAATAATCAAGACATTTTACATTAGAATCGAAATTGTTATGTAACCTTTTCAATTCTTCTACGGAAAGTTTCACTATGTCGTCATACCCGAAAATAACACTTCCTGTTTTGACTAACTCTTTCTCAAAACTTTTCTTGATTCTATCTATAATTCCCTTTATCATCCTCCTACTAACGGGGTTAGCTTAATAAAACCTACTTCCTGAATATCTTTTACGTTAAATTTTGAGTCCAGATCTGCGACTTGCTTATCATTTACAAAAACAAAAAAACTGTTTTTCAGAAAACCATCCAGAGCCACATACGTTTGCTCTTCGGCATCAACAATTCTACCAGTGCTTGGTATTTTATTCAGCGTCACCTCGGTTGCGGAAGGTGTAACCAAACCGGAATACGGCTTTTTTGTCTTTGAATTATAAAGTCCTACCTCATATGTTACTCGGGCACTTATGATCTCCCTAAGTGTAATTTCCTCTGAATCAACCGAAATATCGAAAGTGTTTATAGAGGCTCCGCTGACCGTTTGGTCTGTTAGTGAAATAATATTCATGTTAATTGATTTTTTGTCATCACCTGATTTCAAATATACGAAGCTCTGAACTATCCACAAAAACTCAACCCTCTTAAATCCATACTATTTAGAAATCAGTCGTAATTCTAAGTAAAAATCTATGATAGAGGGCGTGCATACAAGACCATTTATTCTGATACTATTTGTTAAGCCTTCATCCTTTACAAATACGGAGCCTTATTAGCAGCTCCCGTAAATTTCTTTTCGAGGCGGTCGAGTACATTTAACTCCGAGTTGGTCCTCACGAAACAATAGTAAATAAGTAGTCAGGTTTACAAATTTAAAGGCGACTGCCTTTGACCTGTGATATTCCGGAAAGTTAAAAGCTGAAACGGAAAAGTTGAATATAAATGATTGAAACGAATAAGGGGTGAGTTTTTCACCCCTTGTTTTTTACTTCTTTATTGTGTTCTCAAAGAGGAATACCCCGCTTTTATTAGAAATAATGATATCGAGCTTCTTGTCTTTGTTCATGTCTTTTACCGTGATATTCAGACCCGCACCGGAGGCATCGTCAATGATGTGTTCTTTCCAGTAAGGGGCCTTGCCGGGCGTATGTTCAAACCAGACCAGGTAGGGCGTATCTCCATCACCTGCATCACGTCCGTTGTGAGCCAGAAAACGCTTTCCGGTAATGTACTCAGCCCGGCCGTCGCCATTCAGATCAGCCATGATCGATGAGTGGGTCTGTGCCGTCACATTGCTGATAAGGTGGGTTTTGAAGTTGATCTTGCCTTGCTCTTCGATCTGTTCATACCACCAGATACCCAGGGCATGTGCCGAAGCAGCCACGACATCGTTTTTACCGTCGCCATTTACATCCATGACCTGCATGTGTGAACAGGGCTCTCCGAGGTTGGCTGGATGAAATACCCAGTTGCCGCCTTTAAGGTCTTTGGTACCTTTGTACCAGCCTTCCCGTACCACCACGTCTTTGATGCCATCCTTGTCGATGTCTCCATAACCGATGCCATGAGAATACATTTCTGTTCCCGGTGACTTCTCTGCACTGAGGGCGTGGCGTTTCCATTCCGTCTCACCTTTTTTTACAGGAGCCTGCAGCCATATTATTTGCTTTTTAGCCTTATCGCCGCAGAGGATGTCCAGTCTGCCGTCTCCGTCAATGTCAATAAAACCGGGTGATTCGTTGGCTATTCCTACAGATTCAGCAATCATGTGCTTTTTCCACTCACCAGGTTTATTTTTCGGATTTTCAAACCAAAAGCCGGGGTCCCCCGGATAATCGACGATCACGACATCATCCCATCCGTCCAGGTTGACGTCCATCCCGAGGTTCAGAAAGGACTTGCTGTATTCTTTTCTCGGATCGAACACCCGCGAAGGAGCCATCTCGTGACGCATCCAGTTTGGAGCCTCAAACCAGTAATAACCCGCCACAATGTCCAGTTTACCATCTTTATTCAGGTCAGCCACTGCCACGCCTTCAGAAAGGAAGTCTGTGGTGATGGTGGTCTTTTTGAAACCGGGGTAAGCCGACTGCCCAGAAACGAAACTTACCATTCCGACGGCGATCAAAAATGCTGCAACGGCAGACAATTTATTTTTTTGTAATTTCATCATGTTCAATGTTTTTATAAGAACAAACGAGATATAACTTTCCATTTCTTTTGTCATCTTTCGTTTCCCTTTGATCATCACTCTGTTCCTTGTTTTTCAAGTAATTTATCGATCAGCATCTGGTTTTCGTGGTTGTCATGAGATTTACCCAATCGATCGTTCAGTTCTTTCAACGATTTCCTGGCCTCTTCAGTGTTTACCGCCCCTACCCGACGTATCATATAATTCAAAAACTTAGGCAATTTTGCTTTTTCAGCCAATTTCAGAGCACGGTCAGGGTTTGCCTCACCCAAAGGCTCAGCAGCGTACCATACCATCAGCGGCTGATTCTGATCTGCTTTGTCCGCAGCTTTTTGTGATAAGGCAGCCACCACATCCCATCGCTGTTCAGGGGCAGTACGCTGCATAGCGGCGGCCAGGTACAATCTCACCAAAGGAGAAGCATCTGACTGGGCAAGTCCGGCAAAGCGTTTTAGGGTTTCGGCAGACGGCTTTTTATCTTCTGCCAGCAACTGAATGGCCCAGCTCCGGATATACTCATTAGTATTAAGAAGTAAGTCATTCAGGTCTTTTTCAGTCAGCCCTTTCGTCACATGCAAGGCCCATAAAGCCCTCAGTTTCCTGGTAACATCGGGGTTTTTCACCAGGATTTCTTTCAGGGCAGCATGGACTTCCGGATCAGGGCCACGCTCCTGCAGGATATTTTTAGCCTGCCGCACATACCATTCATTCGGATTAAGCTGATAATTAACCAGCTGCATATTTGTAGCCTTGGAAAGATCAACCTGTACCCACTTATCATTTTCGTTGGTAATCTTGAAAATCCTGCCCATAGTCTTATTATGAACATCGGGATTCGGGCTGTGACATTGGTTTTTGTCATACCAGTCGATTGCCCAAACCGATCCGCTGGGGTCATACTTCGTGTTGATCCACTGAGACCAGGAGTCGTTCATCACCAGGAAGTCTTTTTTGTGTTTTGCCACATAGCCTGTCCCTGATTTTACGAGCTGATCCACATTAAACCTGGCCCCGTTGATGTTATTCATGAAAATATTATTCCGGTATTCAGCCGGCCAGCTGTTGCCTCCCATATAGATCATGGCTCCTGCATGTGCGTGGCCTCCTCCGGCCGAAGCAGAACGGAAATTACCGGCATGCGGCCCGCGGTCGCCCAGGTAATGCACGTGATCAGCAATGGTCTTAATGTCATCATAGATGTAAGGGTTAAAATGTTTTCCCGCCTGGCGGAAGTACCTTCCACCCTGGATCACATTGTACATGTGCGGAATAACACAGGCCGTGATAAATGAATGTCCGTAATCATTAAAATCAATACCCCACGGATTACTTGAGCCCTCCGCAAAAACTTCAAACTGACGGGTTGTGGGGTGGAATCTCCAAACCCCGCCGTTAATTTTTAATCTCTCCGAATCAGGTGCACCGGGTTTGCCTACATTGGAGTGGGTAAACACACCATGTGTGCCATACAGCCAGCCGTCAGGCCCCCATCTCAGGCTGTTCAATACTTCATGGGTATCGTGCACACCCCAACCGTCCAGCAGTTTCTGAGGAGGACCGGCGGGTTTGTCATTGGCGGCGTCAAGCGGAATATACAAAAGGTAAGGTGCAGCCCCCAGCCATACCCCTCCCATGCCCAGCTCTATACCGCTGACCAGGTTAAGGCCTTCCATAAACACCTTTCTGCTGTCCAGTGTCCCGTCGCCGTTGGTATCTTCAAAAATCAGGATCCTGTCTCTGCCCTGCCCTTCCGGTGCAGGAACAGGATAGGTATGTCCTTCCACCACCCATAACCTGCCGCGGGCATCCAGGGTAAAGCAGATAGGTTTTACCACTTCAGGTTCAGCCGCTGCCAGGGTGATTTTAAATCCTTTCGGCAGGGTCATCGCCTTGGCGGCCTCTATCCCGGATAAGCCTGAGTTGAGTACCGGGTCCAGGGGAGGCATCACAATGATGTCTTTCTGATTCAGCTCATTCGGGAAATTCGGCCGGCTGGGGTAAAACAGGAAGTTGTCAAAATTGATATGTGCCCATTTATCATGTCCGATGTAAGGAATCGGTGAAATACCGGTTTCATTATCAATGATCCTGATAAAGATATTTTTATTCAGGTAAGACCTCAGATCAGCCACAACAGGTTGCAGTGTGGCACGACCCTGTCCTGTAGAATGGAAAATTACTTTTTTGGTATCGGCCAGCACCAGTTCAACGCGGGTGTCCTGCAAAGCCCCGCCTGAAACCCTGAAAGCGGCATAGGGCTGCGTTACTTTAAACGGTACCGAACTGAGTGTTCCGGTCAGTCTGTAATCCTTTGTGCCACCTGAACTCAGGAAATGTTTACCCTCAAAACCGATCTGCATGTCTTTTTCATGCACAGGTGAAGGGTCTTCACTGAAAACCGGGCTTTTGAACGCGTCTCCGGTGGCCGTCCAGTCTTTCAGAGTGCCTGTTTCAAAATTGAGGTTCAGCGGCTGCCCGTTTTTCACCGGCAGTTTACCGGCAATGGTCTTCCCGGTAAGCGATCCCTCGACAACCTCAAATTTACCCACCATTCCTGCTATGCGGTGGCCTGGGACGGTACAATAATAAGTATCATTGCTTTGAGCCACAAAAGTGATACTGGTTGAAGTTCCTTTTTCGAGGATGGTCTTGCTTTTGATTCCCAGTTTTTCGAGGGCGATGTCGTGTGTCATTACCTCGCCGTTGGTAATGGTGATCCTGACGCGGTTACCTTTATTGGCTTTTAATGTAGGGTTCCGGGTACCGTCTTTCGCAAAAAAACCAAGCATAGTGGCTTCCAGCTTGTATTCATGATCAATGTGTGAGGTGTCCTGGCCCTGTTGGGGTTGAAACGCTGAAACCCAGCCGGGCATCAGCAAAATGACAAAAAGTTTGAGTTGGAGTAAAAGGCATTTCTTCATGTTTTAAGGTAGAATAAAAGGTTAAAAAATATAATCTAAGGTTAATTGTACTCCTTACGGAAGTTCTTCTATGGTGATGTCTTTGAACGACACCTGTGCGGCCCCTCCTCCATGGATCTGAAAACCAATCAGACCGGTCTGGGGAATGCTGGTATCAGGTTCTGTGTAATCAACGGACTGTTTCCCATTGATATACAGACGGATACGGCGTTTATCGGCATGAACGACATAGTCGTTCCAGTCGTTTATTTTTATCCATTTCAATACTTGCACGGAGTCGGGTTTGATCAGGGTCTTGTTGCGGCGTGATTCATCGTAAAGGCTTACCCAGAAATTCTCACCGAAGTCGGCCTGGTAACCGATCATTTCATAAGAAGGATTGGTGAGTCTGCGGCTTCTGAACTGTATGCCTGAATTGATGAACCCTTTGGTTCCGTTCAGTTTGATTTTAGCTTTCAGGATAAAGTTGGTGTAATCACGGGTAGTGCACAGAAAATCGTTATGAGGGACAGTCTCTTTAAGGGAGCCGCCCACAATAGCCCCGTTTTCTATTCTCCAGGTTTTTATCGTGTCTCCTTCCCAGCCTTTAAAGGTTTTACCATCAAAAAGCCTGGTGGTTCTGGCAACCGGCGGAAGAACAAAACTCATTAAACAGCAGACAATTAAGGTTGAATATAAAAGGTAAGGTTTCATAGATTGCGGGTTTAAGGTTAAAGAATAACCGTGCAGAAAAGACGGCACGATTATTCTGACAAAGGACTGATATTATTTAGCCGGAACAAGTTTGACCAAAAGCCCCGGGCCTTCACTGACAGCATAAATAATGCCTTCAGGACTTTGGGTTACATGACGTACCCTTCCGATATCCTGAAGTAATTTTTCTTCGGTTACATACTTTGTACCATCCAGTTCAACACGGGCAATATGGCGGAACGCCAATGCTCCCACCAAAAGATTGCCTTTCCATCCAGGGTATTTATCGCCGGTGATGATGGCCATACCACATGGTCCGATAGACGGCACCCAGTATCTTGCAGGATTGGTTACGCCTTCCATTTCTTTGAATTCCGTCAGGATAGAACCGTCATAGTTGATACCGTAAGAAGTTTTTGGCCAGCCGTAATTCTTGCCTTTTTCAATCAGATTCAGTTCGTCACCACCTTTAGGGCCATGCTCTGCTGCCCAGATCCTGTCGGTAGCCGCATCATAGATCATCCCCTGCGGGTTTCTGTGTCCGTAAGTCCAGATCGAAGCACTTGCTCCGGCCTGGGCCGCATATGGATTGTCCTTAGGAATACGCCCGTCAGGATAGATGCGGTGTATTTTACCATGATCATTGTCAAGCAGTTGTACTTTTGGCTGCGTACCTCTTTCTCCGACACTGATAAACATGAAACCGGCTTTGTCAAAAGCGATACGGCTGCCGAAGTGGAAATTGGCAGAGATAAAAGGCTTGGCCAGGAAAATATCCTTTTTCTCTGTCACCTGGTTGCCTTTCAGTTTAAAACGGGTCACAGCCGTGGTAGCTCCGCCTTCCACAGGTTTTGCATAAGAAATATAGATAAAGCCGTTCTTTTTATAGTTCGGGTCTATCTGGATGTCCAGAAGACCGCCTTGTCCCTGGTTAAAAACTTCAGGAACACCCGACAGTTTTTCGCCTGTAAATTTATCGCCTTTAAACACGAGTATTTCTCCGGATCTCTCGGTGACCAAAAGCCGTCCGTCCGGTAGCCATACCATGCCCCATGGATTTTTAAGTTTGTCATACAGTTTTTCTACTGTAAACGCCGGATGTGTCGCCTGACCGAATGAAAAGGTAAGTGAGCCCAACAGAAGAAAAAGAAGTAAAAGAGAAGTTTTTTTCATCTTGATTGAAAATAGGTTTGTTTATTGAAAAATGACAATACCAGAACAGTACTTCAGGTTAACGTACCTTTTTTGAATACGTGTCTAAAACACATTAATTCTTAGTTTTATCCAAAGTTATCAACTATTGAAGCATTTTTTTATATCCGGCGATTATTTTTTGTTTATATCTTACCGGGGCGGGGTTTTATTTGATTGTGGTCTGAATCATTCAGGCATTCTGCGGCTTTCACGCCGGTTCCGGAAGCCGGTCTTACACCCAGGCAGCGGTCTTTAACCTGTTCACCTTACCCAAACCGTGCAAACAAAAATCAGCTGGTCATGGGTCATCAGAAATTCGGATAAAATTTGATAACTTTGAGCCGGAAAAGTATGGATTCTGAGTCTGTATCTTTTCTTTAAATTCTAATAAAACCAATGGGAGCATTAAGAAGACCGACACCTGAAGAAGAAAAATTCATTGCATTTATGATCAAAAAATCATCAAAATCCTTTCCGGATACCTGGAAAAAAGACCTGATGGTTTCTTCAATAGATGTGGGGGAGTCAGGCAGTCTGAACCTTTTCCCTGACGGAAAAGTCAGTAACAACAGGGAGTTTGGCGACCAGATCAGTGAATATACTTTTAAAGACAAAGACCGTGTGGAGGTTATTGCCTCTCTGAATGTCGATGAGAAAGGGCAGCTTTTTGAACTGGATATCTGGAAAGCTGATTTCAGCGACCTGATTCAATTTCCGGCAGTTTAATTTACAGCTATGAACAACGAACCCATAAAAATTACTAAAGCAACGCTTAGCGATATAGACAAGCTCCGCGATATCGGCATACAAACATTCAGAGAGACTTTCGATGAAAGCAATACTGAAGAAGATATGCAGAATTATCTCGAGGAAAGTTTCAATATCGAAAAGCTCACAGCGGAAGTGAGCCATCAAAACTCGGAGTTTCATCTGGCCTCATCCGGCGGACAAGTCATCGGTTATCTGAAGGTTAATTTCGGTGATGCCCAGACCGAACTAAAGGAAAATGAGGGTTTCGAGATTGAACGGATTTACGTGGCCAAAGATTTCCACGGACAAAAGATCGGTCAGCTGCTGTACGAAAAAGCACTTGAAACAGCCAGGAACCGAAATGCCCGGTACGTCTGGCTTGGGGTCTGGGAAAAGAACACAAAGGCTATCAGTTTTTATAAGAAAAACGGTTTCGTTGAATTCGATCAGCACATTTTTAAACTGGGTGAAGACATTCAGACCGATCTGATGATGAAGCTTGAGCTGACGCAGGCCGGCTTTTAATTGATCCCGCCGAAGTTTCTTTAAAATAGAATCACTAATCCCCGTAAACAATTGTCTATTCTCAATAATTGTATATTTTTGAGAAAAAATAATACTTATGCCTAATCGAAGAAACTTCTTGAAAAATATGGGGGCTGCTACGCTGGGTGCAGGTATTCCGCTGACCGACGCCATAGCTACTCCTCCTGAAAGAAATGCCAATCACATTAACGTTGCCCTGATCGGTGTCAGAGGCATGGGCTGGGCTGATCTTTCTTCTTTTTTAAAAAATGCTGACACCACCTGTGTAGCCCTTTGCGATGTAGACGCCGGTTTGTTAGAAAAAAGAGCCTCTGAAATCGAAAAGAAATTCGGCAATAAGCCCAAAACCTTCGGCGACCACAGGGAACTGCTTAAAATGAAGGAACTGGATGCTGTCATCGTCGGCTCACCCGATCACTGGCACTGCATACAGGTAGCAGACGCCTGTGCTGCCGGAAAGGATGTTTATGTGGAGA
Organism: Emticicia sp. CRIBPO; assembly: GCF_009905725.1. GTDB lineage: Bacteria > Bacteroidota > Bacteroidia > Cytophagales > Spirosomataceae > Leadbetterella. Next base: position 796,865 of record NZ_JAAAKV010000001.1, read on the forward strand.
AACCTATTTCCATTACGATTGAAGAAGCTGATCTGATGGTCAAAGTGGCCAGAAAATATAACCGTATAGTACAGGTAGGTCAATGGCAGCGAAGCGACAGGCACTGGATTAACGCCCTCAAAGAATTGAAGACAGGCTCCATCGGTAAAGTCAGACAGGTAAAAGCCTGGGCAGATGTAAACTACGGACGGAATTTTGATGTAGTGCCGGATTCTGAAGTGCCACTAGGAGTGGATTATGACCGTTGGTTAGGGCCTGCTCCTAAAAGACCGTTCAATAAAAACCGCTTTCACGGCTCCTTCCGTTATTTCTGGGATTATGCGGGTGGCCTGATGACGGACTGGGGTGTGCATATGCTGGACATGGTTTTAGCCGGTATGAACGCCAAAGAACCTAAATCTGTGATGGCTATCGGAGGTAAGTTTGCTTTCCCGAATGACGCCGCCGAAACACCGGACACGCTGACCACCGTTTATGATTTCGGCAATTTCAGCCTGGTCTGGGAGCAATTCATGGCCATGGGCACGTCACCTTATCTTGATGATTCCGGAGAACCCGGTGTAGCCTTTATCGGCGAGAAAGGGATTCTGGCCATCAACCGCGTAAGCTGGAAAATCATGCCGCTGCAGGAAGACGGAAAATACATGATGAACGCCCTGCCCGTGAGAAGAACCAACGAAATAGGTCTCGACAACCACACCAGGAACTGGCTGGAATGCATCAGAGACCGTAAAGAACCGAATTGCAATATTGAAACCGGCCGGAATGTGGCCCTGGTAGCTCATTTGGGCAATATTGCCTACAGAACAGGCCGTAAACTGGAATGGGATGCTGAAAAACGTGGTTTCAAAAACGATGACGAAGCCAATAAATTAGTCAAATCGCATTACCGCTCGCCCTGGGAACTGCCTAAGGTCTGAGACAAATTCTAAGCTGTGGAAAATAATTTCACAGCTTTTTCATTTTACTTTTTCTGAAAAACCCTGAAGCATTTACTCACTTCGGCAATTTTCCTGTTATCCTTGTTAAAAAGAGGTCTCTCTCTCACTTTCGGATTCGATGGTGCGTTTAAAATACTGTAATGAGGCATCAGGCTCGTTTCCATGAAATTAAAATCACAGTGATCTAAAAATATCAAACCTCCTGGTTTTAATTTTTTGTCCAGTACTTTCAGCTGGTTTTCAAATTTTTCAAAAGGTATGGCTGATTCCTTCCGGTGCTTTTCATGCCGGTTGGCAGGATGTTGAAATACCGCCAGGCAAAAAACAGCATCAAGGTCTTTGAGTTGAGTGAAATCTTCAGACAAACTATGAATAAATGTCCTGTTTTCTGATCCATATTCCTCGTCTGCCTTTTTTATGCACCATGGATTGATATCAGTTCCGGTCAGCTCGGCATGCGGAACATATTGGGCGATGCTGGCGATTTCTTCGCCGGTAGAACATCCGAAAGACAACAGTTTTGGTTGCTCAATTTCTTTAAAATGTTCTTTGGCTATATTGAAAAGATCAGGATAACGGTCGGTTTCTGTTGCATTGGAAAACTGATGATAATCGTTTTTGAAACGCAGGCTGCTGAGGACTCTGGAACGGTAAGCCGGGTCGAATGTCATCCGGCACAAATTACAACACCTGTATAACAATTTGTAAACACCTTTACCATAAACAGCATTGTAGCTGCGGTCTTTGATTTCTTTTATTATCTTACTCATCTTTTCAACCAGGATTTATTTAAGAAAAGACAGAATGGACCATATAATCAGATGGACGGCAAAAGCCTGTAATCATGATCCCTCCTGCAACAGACCAGGCATGTCCCTCTGTTTTGCCGCTCTCATTTTTTTTAAATCCCACAAAAATCTGATAAGGAATATGATAGAAGTTACATAATATTTTGGCCTGAAGAGCCTGATGCCTGCAGACGTTCTCCCAGGGAACATATTTATTGACCAACTTTATAGCAAACCTGATATCGCTGATGAGTGCTTTATCAGTTTCACCCGGTTGCAGTGTGTGTCCTACGCTACCGAAGCTGGCTTTTCGCTGATAAAACCGGTATAGCAGGAAAGTGTAGAAGGAAATAAAAGAAGTAAAGAAAAATAAGTATTTCCTTCTGAAGCTCATGGAGATAAACAACCTTGTTTTTCGTAACATCATGATTTGTAGTTACCCCAGTATCTTAACATATGTCTTTTTGAAGGTCCGTCGAAGTCTTTGAAAGGCATTCTTCCATGCAACATCTTCCGGTTGTCCGCGATCAGAAAGTCGCCGCTTTCCATCCGGAATTTTATATTATTCATCTGAGCAAGTAAAATTCTGTCCAGTTTGTTGATCGCCAAAACCTGCTCCTCCGTCAATAGGATACCTGATTTCTCATGGCCCTGTTCGATTATTGTACGAAAATAATTGATCCGGCTAAAATTACCCAGGTTGTCGGACACTAAAATCTTTCTTTTTACAAAAGGTTCTCCGTAATTTCCGGTAGTGGAAAAACAAAAATCATGGGTACTTAAGATTCGCATTAAATCCGGATCCTCAGAAACTGCACCAAACACACTTTCCCCATCAATCAGAATACTCTCTCCACCTATTTCTGCAGGTTTGACACAAGCCAGACCCATAATTTGCGGAACTTCAATCAGAACATGCAGGCCGTCATTGTGAAAATTAAAAGCTACTGACGAATTGGCATATGAAGTCGCATTCGTGCCTCCCTTGCTTATCAAAACCTGAAGTTCTTTCGTTCCGGACGAATCCTGTGACAAAGATTCGAACAATCTGTCAAAAATAAGCCGGTAAATCTCATTACCATAATGAAGGTCTCCTGTTTTCAGAACACAGTAATGATAGCTCGAAATAAGCCCAAATAGTTTCTCTCTGAACTCCACCATTTCTGCCTCATCCGGTTCCGGAGAGAAAACACCGGGGAAACATTGCATATCAAGTGTAACCATAGAGAAACTATTTGAAGAAAATCTGTTTGTTTTATTAGAATCAGCTGGTAAATCCACTTAATTCAGGACCTGATCCGTCTCCTGAAAAGAGTTTAACTTCCTGCATCTCCGGGCTGACCCAGTCTTTCAATAGAACTTGTTCGCCAGCAACCAAAGGCTGTACTTCCTGCGTCGGTTTTTCCATATTGAATAGATGTTTACGTTGATTGCCTGATTAAATGTCAGCTCTTAGCAGAGCCAATAGAAAATTCTGGAGATGCTCCATCTCCTCCGAAAACCTTAACTTCCTGCATTTCCGGACTGATCCAGTCTTTCAATTGAACTTGTTCGTTCGCAGCCGGAGACTGCTCCTCATGTGTTGGTTTTTCCATGGTCAAGAAAATTTAATGGTTTGTTTTATAATATTTAAGGTTTAAATACACGTTGAAATTAGCTTAAAGGATCAAGTAACCAGCTTGCTGCTGCCACTTCCATGGTTTGCATTTCAGGGCTGACCCATTCCTTCAGTACATTTTCTTCTTTTGAAAGTACCGGGGTTATTTTGTTGTTTTGTTCCATAATTTTAGCTTTAGTCAGGGTTAAATATTCGGGTTTGTATCTTCAGACTTAACTTGCCAGCGGGTCACGTAAGGCAATATCCCAAACACCGCTATCTGCTTTTTGTATTTCAAGCACTTCCATGCAGGGACTGATCCATTCTTTTAACAGGGTTAATTCATTGAGCTCTGAAACTTCCATTTTTATTAAATAGGGGTTAATTGATGTATTCTTTACTTTTCAACTGATCCACTGCCTTTTCTACTTCTTTCAGGCAATCAGTTTCCGAAATGGCGTACTCACTGCAGAGTAATGAGACAATCTCCTGATTATCTTTACCTTCGTTGATACCCTTCATGATTTTATAGAAAGTTTCGTTCAGTGTTACATACTCATTTTTTTCGATGTCATAAACGACACCCTCATCACCCAGCTGGGTAAACAGAATTTTTTCAGTGTTAATTTGATAGGTCATTTTTATCCTTCTGCTATTAGTTATCTTGCTTACAACCGGGCAATTAGCCACTTCATTCCCAATACCCGAATGCACGCATCATGGGCTCGTGAACTTCTTTAATACGTTGGATTTGTGAAGGACTCAGCTCATCTTTCCAGCGGCCTACCTGTCCTTTATAAAAGAAACTGGACTTCGGGTTCATATTCTCGGCAAAACCGGATTCCTGCTCTTTCTTCTTCAGCTTTTCAAATGCGGTGGCGTTTATGGCTTTTTGTATCTGTTCGTCGGTGTGTTCTAGACCCATGGCTTTCACAGCTGCTCTGAAGGTCTGAAAAGGATTGAAACGTAAGTCCTCGTAACGGACAAAGTGTACGGCAAATCTAGGATTTTTTTTCCAACTTTCTACATGCATCGACCAATTCAATAATATTTGATTAAATTGGTGCCCGGCAGTATTTTTACCGGCAAACTCCCCGGCAGGATTATTGATAAACTTCTCTATAACCGCTTCCGTATCTTTATCCAGGTGATTGGATAATGACAGCGTCACATCCAGGGGGTTTCTGATGAGGTAAACTGCCATTTTTGTCGGTTCGTCAGGCACCAACGGCAGACCGTCTGCCTCAGACATCGTAAATGCATCATGGATTTTAACAAACAAAGGCTTATCCGAATGGTCTGATAAATAGGAAAAGGACAGCCTTCTGAACTTTTCAATCTGTCCCTGCCTTAAGAAAACAGGATCCAGGTCCAGACTTCTTTCAAGATTATTTTTTCCGGAAAAAATACCTCCCGTTGACATATCATTGATGTCCGGTTCTTTTTCTGTCAGCAAAGCCGAAAGAAATGACCGCATCCAGGTATTTCCCGATTTAGGATAAGAAGCCAGCCAGACGATGTTCTTATCCCCCTTCATACTTTCTTGATGATCTGCGAGTCAATAGCCTCGGCAAAGCTATCGAAAGTATCAGTAAACCTTGGCCTTGCGGCCTGCCAGGCAGGTAAGACATTAGCCAGTTTTGTTACGTTTTCGAACCGGACACGCTGCTTTTTCATGCCGTCGAGCCACTGTCCCCTGTAAATATTCTCAACCAGGAGTTTCATACAACGGGTTGTTCCGGTTTCAGTTATCTGAATATCTGCCCCTCTCTCTTCCAGGAATACAATGCCTTTGACAAGCACAGCTTCCGCAGTAAACTTCTCATGAAAAGAAAAACCATATTTATCCAGCTCTCCATAAATATGCTGTTTATCCGAGTCAGAATAAATCGACTGTTTTTCAACGGTATTCTGCCACAAACGTAGCATCGGATACGAGGCCTTCGCAAACACCTGACCTTCATGCACATACAACAAAGCGGTATCGTCTGTAAACAGGTCATAACCCTTATGCTGAAGCATAAGTGCCGTCGTACTTTTACCGGTTCTGGAAGGTGCCGCAAAAAGCAGCACCTCGTTCTCCTTCACAAAAACACCGGAAACGTGAAAAGGAATAAGGTTTCGCTGAAATAAAGCGGCAGCAAGGCAATTGCTGTAAAAATAAAGCAAAATCTCATCCAGGTTATTGCCTAGTATTTCAATGGTAATATACTGACCGTCAACCACATAATATTTGGCAACACCCGGCACCTCATACCGGAACTCGTTTTCATTAAATGTACTGAAAGGCTTGATTTCCAGCGGAGCATTGACCAAAAAGTCAGGCACAGCCCCTGCCTCAACCATGATGGGCTGCAGATCAGCTTCATTATCACTGGCAGGAATAAGTGCAGGCAATTCCATAGAAGATACTACAGGAATTCCGTAAGCTTGATAGTGGTAGGGCATTCATTTTAAATTTGATGCAAATAAATAAAATATTCATCGCATAGAAACATGTTCTACAAGTATTTTTATATAGCCCAGGCTTTTTAAAGCACGGCTCCACGAAGATCAAATTACTGAAAACAGGTATTTTTTTCTACCGGAATGCTTTGTAGATTTGCACAAACCTTATACCCATGAACCTCGATGAAACCCTCTCTTCTATTTGCATGAATTGCGGCTTATGCTGCGACGGTTCCTTGTTTAACAGGGCGAGAATCTGGAATGAGGAAGATAAGAAACTGGCTGAAAGCCTGAACCTGACCACCTTCAGTCAGCCTGACGATAAAATGTATTTCTCCTTACCCTGTCCTTATTTTAAAAGTTGCTGCAGCATTTACGACCGCCTGAGACCCAATACATGCGGCAAGTTTTTTTGCGAACCCCTTAAAAAACTCCGGGACGGAGAACTAACCGAACTGAAAACCAGGTCAATGGTGGAAACAGCCGTTGCAGCCAGAAACGAGGTAATGGAGTTGGCCAGAAAAACCGAAGTTTATAAAGATTTCAGTTTTTCGCAGGTGATGAGAGAAGTCAATCCTGTGCCTTCAGAAAACATGAAAGAACATAAATTATTGCAATTGAAAGTAATATCTGCCCGGATTGCATTAAGCCGTTTAAAGAAAAAATAAACATGTCACAATTCTTTGGCTGTATTGCCCTGCGTTCAGACGTTGACCTGGATCTGATCTCCCAAAAAATGGCGTCAGCCTTAGCCTATTTTGAACCTGACCAGGCAGGCTTCTACCAGACCGAAAAAGTTTTTATCTGTAATAAGTTGCTATTCAATACTCCCGAGTCTGTCAATACCCCGCTGATCTGTCAGAACAACAGGTTTGTCCTGGCAGCCTCTGTCAGACTCGACAACAGGGAAGAACTGGCTGCCAAACTCAAGCTGGATGAAAATCTGAGCGATCATGAGTACCTTCTGAAGACCTTTGAAACTTATAAAGAAAAATGCGTAGAACATCTGCTGGGTGACTTTTCGTTTGTCGTCTGGGACAAACAATCTCATGAACTTTTCATGGCTAAAGACCATCTGGGTATCCGTCCGCTTTTTTATCTGAAAAACCAGGACATGTTCCTGTTCTCAACCGGTATTCCTGCGATCAAAGCTGCTTTTGACCAGCCTCTGCCCCTGAACCGGGAATACATTGCCTATGAACTTAAGAACTTCCAGCCCCCTGTCGAGAGTACTTTTTTCAAGGATATTTTCAGACTCAGACCTGCTCACTATCTTTATTTTGACCCTGAAAAAGATTTGGGACGCGAAACCCTTTACTGGGAATTGTCAGCAGCGGACATCAGCCATCTGAAAACGGACGAAGAAAGATATGCAGAACTCAGACGATTATTTTCTGAAGCCGTAAAATGCCGCATCAGGACCATTAAGAATATTGGTTGCCAACTGAGCGGTGGAATGGACTCTTCAGCCATCACCGTCCTTGTTTCCAGGATAGCAGGACTGGAAAAGCTCCATACTTTTTCATTTGTCCTGAATGAAAAAACGCGGCGTTTTTCGGAGAAGGGTATTGACGAACAGGGCACTCAGAAAGACATGATTGAATATGCCGGACTGGACATGAGGAATCACCACCCAGTAGATGACTTCTTTTACAAAGACGCCTTTGAAGAGAAAGCACATGTGAACCAGGTCATGGGAGGGCATGCCAATTCAGATTGCATCTGGCAAACGCCCTTGTTCAAAAAATCACAGGAATATAAAGTCGGGGTGATATTAAGCGGCTTTCCGGGGGACGAATGTGTATCCAACTACGGTTCTTTCTATTTTCATGACTATATTTATCAAAGGAACTGGAAAGCCCTCTTCCGCTTTTTCAGAGAGTTTAAACTGAGGGCCATTAAAAACGTCCTGATGTACTATTTGTTCAAAATCATCGGCACTTTCTCTGTCGATTATTTCAAAATACAAAAGAAAAGAAACCTGCTGAAAAAAGATTCGCCCTACCACAAAACCCTGAAAGATTCCATCTTTTCAAGCCAGCCTTCTTTTAAACATTACCTGAAAGCACAGGTCTGCCGTCCTCATACTACCTTACGTACTGAGTCTGAAGGGGCTTATGCCTTGCAGTATGGCATGGAAACAGCCTATCCTTTGGCAGACATCCGTTTACTGCAACTGGTTTATAGCTTACCCTCGGAGATGTTCAAGCCTGTCCCTGTTTCAAGGATAGTTTTCCGTACAATGTGCAAAGACCTGCTTCCTGATTCCGTAAGACTGCAACCCAAACACAGTGGTGCTCTTACCCTGGCTTTTGCTGAATACCGCATGAAAAGGAACCTGGAGGATATGCGTGATTACACGATCAAAGACCGTTTCGGAATGATTATTAAAGAAGATCTTTACCAGATGAATGCCAGGGAAATGATGAGGAAAGCCGGACAAAGGTACAGCATTGATTATATGACAGAACTCAACAGCTGAGTTATTACACTACATCAACCTGTATCAGTACATTTTTACCATATACTGGTAAAAAGCAGATAAAGAGACATCAGAAATGTCACATACACGATAAAAAAGTAGGTAGCCACAGCGTTGCCCGTATTCGCACTTCTGGCCTTAAGGACTTTGGTCGCTTTGGTAACAGCTTTGTTCGAGATATGAATAATCCGGCTCATGGCTTTATAAGTTTAGTTCTGCTTAATATTAAAAAAATCCGGACCCCGGATTTTTTGGGGAATAAATCATCCATAAATACGGTAACGGGCTGATTTCAGATGTTTTATCTTAAAAAAAACTAAATCTTCCGGAAAATATTTACCCAAATTTCCACAGTTTTTTCAGCAGGCACATTCAGGTTTCAGCCCATTGACCTCCGCCCTGGTACCCTCAGTAGCATAACCGTCCAGTTTCCACCATTCTATCCCCCCTATCAGTTCTTTCACTTTAAAACCCAGTTTTGTCATATTCAAAGCTCCTTTGGTAGACGCATTACAGCCGATGCCGTCGCAATAAGTCACATACAGTACCTTCCTGTCCAGGTGTCTCGTCGTTTCTTCGGTCATTTCACGGTGAGGAATGTTGATGGCCGTCGGGATATGCTCGGCATTAAAACCAAAAGCTTTACGCGTATCAAGAGCCACCACTTTTTCACCTTTGTTGAGAGCATCAAAAAGATCCGAAGGGTCCATTTCAAAAGCGAGTTTATCCTCGTAATGTTTAATCTGAGCATCCATATTTTTATTGTTTAAAATTGATGCCACAAAACTAGCCGGATGTGAGTTGCCATAAAAACGAAAAGAATTCATGATTTCCATTGAATATTTTCATGATTGCTACCCTTCTGTTTTCCTGAAAAAAGCCTATTATTGTAAAGCAAATATTGAATATGGAAATACGGCATCTGAAGCTTATCAAGGCCATTGTAGAGGAAGGGAGTATCACGAAGGCGATAGACAAACTGCATCTGACCCAGTCGGCTTTGAGCCATCAGCTCAAAGAGGCAGAATACCAGCTGGGGACCCGCATATTCCTGAGGGTCAATAAAAAATTGATACTGACACGTGCCGGAGAAAAACTCTACCAGACGGCCAATGAAATACTGGAGAAAATACAGGATACGGAAAGAGAAATCAAACAGATGATTTATGGTGAATCCGGCGAGATCAGGATCAGTACAGAGTGTTATTCCAGCTATCATTGGCTGCCATCCGTTTTAAAGCAGTTTCAGCTGATTTATCCCAATGTGGAGCTTAAAATTGTGATGGAAGCCACCCATTACCCGCTACAGAAATTACTCGCCAATGTGCTGGACATCGCTATTGTCAGCGACTTGGTTAAAGACAACCACATCAGGTATTCTGAGCTGTTCCAGGATGAAATGGTGATGGTGGTCTCCGAAAGCCATCCCTGGGCAGACAAAAAATATGTCGTGGCCGAAGATTTTGCTACAGAGCATTTGCTGATCCATTCGTTACCGCTTGAAACCGTCAGTGTGCATCAGTTTCTGCTGGCACCGGCCAATGTCAACCCTAAAAAGATCACCCCGCTCCCGCTTACTGAGGCCTCTATAGAAATGGTTAAGGCGGATATGGGGGTGATGTCCATGGCCAAATGGGCCCTGCAGCCTTACCTCAAAAATAATCCGCTCAAAGCCGTCAAAATCGGGAGAAACGGTTTAAAAAGAAAGCACTATATTGCCGTCATGAACAACAGGTCCTACCCTGGGTACTTCAATCATTTTATCGAATTCCTCCAGACAGAAATCAATGTTCAGTGGAATATGGCGTGAGAGGAGAATGGAGAAAAGAAAAAGGAGGGTAGCCGGCCTGACTGTTTGTCGGATGAGCAGAAAGAATAAGGGCGAACACAAACAAACATAAAGAGAGAACAACAAAATTAACCATACCTGTTTCACATCATCTTATGAAGAAGATAACATTTTTAATTCTTACAACTTTCAGCTCTGTGTTTTCATTCGGGCAGAATGTGCCGAAAACACTTCTTTGGGAAGTCAGTAAACCGGGAATACCACACAAATCTTATATGTTTGCCACTTTTCATGAGGTAAATCCCGCCTTCTTTCTTTCATTGACCAACACTGTGGAAAAACTGAATGCCGCAAAAGTGGTGTACCTTGAACAGCTTTTCAACGGCAAGAATGACACCACCGGCACCGGCCGGATATCCACCTGGAACACCCAAAAGTGGCACAAAGCAATGACCCCTGAGCAGGAAAATATATTCAGGGATTTCGTCAGCAAAGCTGAAGATATCTCTTATTATCAACTCCCTCCGCTCCCTTTATTCCTGACGATCTTCAGGATTTACGGACAGAATTTCTGCGACACCTCCTACACCGGGACCTCACGTGAAATCATGGACGGCTATATTGAAAAACTGGCTCTAAAGAACGAGCAGACGGTACTGCCCCTCGACGGCAACCAGCTCAACATCATCGAAGAGTCGTCCCGGAACATGCACCAGTCCAAAGACTCCCTGCTGACAGCCAGCTCTGTTGATCTCATGAAAAAAATGCTGGCTGACGACGATTCTGAGTGCAATTTCATCAATGATTACAAGCAATTCAACCTCAATTATCAGTTCGACACCGAGATCAGTAAAATGGGCTTCCCTCCGCAGTTTGTGCTGGACAGGAACAACAAATGGGTAGCCATCCTGGACAAATCTTTTAAAGTATCCCAATGTTTTGTTGCCGTGGGGCTTCGTCATTTTTTTTATAAAGAAGGTCTTGTGCAACAATTGATCAGGCTTGGATATGAGGTAAAGCCGGTTCCGGCGAGGTAATGAATACGCCCCCGGGCCCACCATTCAAATCGCGGGTTGGTTAAGATCATGTGGGTCGCACCAATCCGTAGATTTTGCTTTGCTCAATCTTTCTGAACTCAACATTCAACTCGCTGAACCGTCAACAATGCGTCACATCGGCTCACATCGGCGGAACAGGCGTTTCTATTTCGTGCAACAGCTCGCCGTGATGAACACTGATGGCATAGCGGTCCATTTCATCCCCCATCTGGTTGCTCAGCACAAAATCAAGAGAGCCTTCCTCTATGATGGATATTTCCCTGGCGTGGATGATGAGTCCGTAAATGCTTTTGCCTTTAAAATCTGCCCTTATGCTTTGTTTTTTCAGGCTGATGTTGTTATTATAAATCGTAAGCCACAAAATAGCCTGATCCGGGTCTTCGTCTTCTTTGGTGAGAAAACCTACAATGATGACACTGTCCAGCAGGACCGGGAAATCCTTTTCAAAGACATCATCTAATAAATTAATGGATAATATATCTTCATTATCCAGGTTGACAGACGTTTCGTCCGAAACTAAAAACAACTTTGACGTAATCATAATATTCTTTGGTTAGCGTTAAATAATCTTTTAAAATACTTTCTGCCATGCGGATGTTTATTATTGCTAAAAAATTGTTCCCCTGCCCTGTTTTCCCGGATTTTACGATCTTCGCCCCGGATATTCCGCCCCTGACGCCCATGTATCACCCCTACGGGGTTCTATTTCTCCGATTACTTTGCTTTACTATCGATGTGCCGCCCCTACAGGGCTTTCATGACACTGCCATCTTTCTATTCCATCCCCCCGGCGAAGCCCAGGTCGTGCAAGCATTCTATCACCCCCCTTTAGAGCCACAGCCTCAGACCCGACAGCCCTCTCCGAGACTACCTCTCAGACCAGGCAGGCCCCTCCGAGACTAAGTCTCAGGCCGGGCAGGCCTGCGAGACTAGGTCTCAGGCCGGGCAGGCATTCAATCATTCTATCATTCTATCACTCATTCATTATTCCTTCCGTGCAATTAATTCCCCCGTATACCACGGAATGATCTTTTAATGTAAATCATTGAGATCCATGACATTAGAATTACCTAGCCATGAAACGAATAAATAAAGTACTCAACCACATCTGGACTATCCTGAAAAAGACCTTCGTGGCCTGGAATGCCGCCGACCCGTTCCGTCAGAGTGCCGTGATTGCCTACTATGCTGTCTTTTCTATTCCTTCGCTGCTGGTCATTATTATAGCCTTTGCAGGGTTTGCCTTTGGTAAGGAAGCTGTGCAGGGAGAAGTTTCCAAACAGATCAGCTCTATCATGGGTATCGATACTGCCCGGCAGATTGAAGCTTTCATAGCCAATGCAGGCCGTCAAAAAAACTCACTGATTGCTACCATAGCCGGTATTTTCACCCTGATCATGGGGGCTATTGGTGTCTTTGTTCAATTGCAGACCTCCCTCGACCAGATCTGGGAAGTCAAAATAAAACCCGAAATTACCGGTAAGAAAAGATGGATCAAACTCTTTAAAGACCGTTTACTCTCGTTCGGACTGGTGCTTTCTATCGGCTTTTTACTGCTGATTTCTCTGGTGCTGACTACCGGTCTTGCAGCCTTTGGTGAATGGATCAGGCGGCATATGCCGGAGTTTACCCTTTCATTATTCCAGATCCTCAATTTCACCATCTCATTTTCGATCATCACAGTCCTGTTTGCCATGATGTTCAAAATCCTGCCCGACGCAAAGGTGCAGTGGCAGGACGTCTGGATCGGGGCGATGGTCACCACCGGGCTATTCATCCTCGGGAAATACGCCTTAGGCATCTATTTCAGTAAAGCCGAACCTGCCTCTACCTATGGAGCAGCCGGGTCCGTGATCCTGATCATGCTCTGGGTTTCTTATTCCTGTATGATCGTATTTTTCGGAGCAGAATTCACCAAACAGCACGCCATTCATTTCGGCAGGGGCATTGAGCCTGCCAAAGACGCCATACACATCCAGTTAACAGAAGAAGAACAACTCATTTCCTTTAAAAATAAGGAAGTGGACAAAATAAGTTCTTAATTAAACATCATAGACATGAAAAACAAAGGATTTATCATCATAGCCGTACTGGCCCTGTTGCTGATCATATTCAGATTAATGCTGCCCTCTATTGTGCTCAAATACGTCAACAGGGTGCTGGCAGACATCGACCAGTATCACGGACATGTGGAAGACATCGACATTGCCCTCATCCGCGGGGCCTATGTGATCAAAGACATGAAAATAGAAAAGACCGGGGATAACGACACCATCCCGTTTTTCACCACCCCTGAAATCGACCTTTCGGTAGAATGGAAAGCCATTTTCAAAGGCTCCATGGTAGGTGAAATTGTCGTCAATAAACCCCATCTCTATTTTGTCCGGGGAAAACACAAAGGTGAAGACATCAAAGCCGACACCTCCGATTTCAGGGATGTGATCCGGGATCTGATGCCCCTCAAGGTCAACCATTTTGAGATCCTCGACGGCCAGATCCATTATATCGATAAAAGCACCAGTCCTAAGGTGGACATTGCGATGACAAACATCTTTGCCGGGGCTTCCAACCTCACCAATGTTAATGACAGTGTCAAAGTGCTTCCGGCCAGACTAAAAGCCACAGGAGACGCCTATGAAGGTAAGTTTGAACTCAATGCCGACCTGAATCCGCTGGAAAAGAAACCTACTTTTGACCTCAATGCCAGGATCACCGACGTGAACATGGTCAGGATGAACGATCTTTTCAAAGCCTATGGCAATTTTGATGTCAGCAAAGGCAATTTCGGGATGTACACTGAGTTTGCGGCCAAAGACGGGGCTTTTAAGGGGTACGTCAAACCGCTGATCAAAGACCTTGACATAGTGGAATTCAATAAAGAAGAAGGCAAGCCCCTGCAGATCCTCTGGGAAACCGTGGTAGCTTCAGTGGCTGAGATTTTCAAAAACCACCGCAAAGACCAGCTGGCCACCAAAGTACCCATAGAAGGTAAATTCGAAAACCCTGACACCAATCTCTGGACAGCCATCTCCTATGTTCTCCGGAATGCCTTTATAGATGCTCTGACGCCTACTATTGACAATACCATCAACATCAAAGAAGTAGAAATAAAGGATGATAAAAAGAACCTGCTCCAAAAAGTGTTTGGAAAAAAAGATAAAAAATAGCGGTCAGCCCCTCTGAGATCAAATCTAATAATATTATAAAAAGAACAAAAAACCCGTCCGTATGAAAAAGAAAAAGAGCTTCTTCGAAAACTTTGCCAACAAAATCACCTGCTGGACCGGCAGTTCTGTGGCATTCGGCTTTGCCCTGGGCATTGTCATCACCTGGCTGGTTACCGGACCCGTATTTGATTACTCCGACACCTGGCAGCTGGTCATCAATACCGGCACCACCATCATCACGTTCCTGATGGTGTTCCTGATCCAGAAATCACAGAATAAAGACTCGAAGGCCATACAGCTGAAGCTCAATGAGCTCATTGCTGCCAGCAAAACCGCCAGCAATGTCATGGTCGATATCGAAGACCTGGATGAAGAGGAACTGGACGTGCTCCGGAAATACTATCAGAGGCTGTCTGATAAAGCCGAGAAGGCCAAAGACATCCACGAGTCTCACTCTATTGACGCTGCCGATGACCTCCACCAATGGAAAACGAAGAAATAAGGCATAAAAGAACAGGGTAACAACAAATACTTTTTCCCTGCTCGCCAATAGAAGGTAATCCTTTATGGTTTGACAAACTCCACCAGCAACCACAGTAAAGGGTAGCCGTCGATACCGGGAATCTGGGCATTCTCAAGGATCTTAAACTTCCACTTGCCGGGAATGATGCCAACGACCTTCCCCTTTTGCCATACATTGTTGACCTTTCTGGGGGCCTCCTGGCGGTAATTGAGGGCCGCTTTGGTCAGCCATTGGTTGCCCTCCGACTGAAAAACATAGGACTTATTGGGCAGAAACACCGTAGAATCAAGGGTTACCACTTTCTGTTTCAGCTTCCCGGCATAAAGCCAGGCTTTTACCGTATTTACCGCAGTCGGCACTTCGGTGGCCGTTTCCGCAGTCTGTTTGAGCGTCACCGAATCTACTACCGCCACACTTTGTCTTGAATCCTCCGCCGTGTTCTCAATCAGCTTATTAAAAACCGCCAGCCCGAAAGTGGTGTCGGTCTTCACTTCCAGCCTGTCAAACCTGTAGAAGTCATTCAGCAGCAGGTCGTCACTCAGACCGTATTTGGTATATTGTTTTTTCAGACCGGTTACCTCGTTATCTTCGATTTCCAGGTCAAAACGTTTGATTTCTGTTTTATACCAGTACTGAATAGAATCCTGGTTATGCGAAATCTTGGCCTTCTCAATCAGCAGGGCATACCTGACCAGGGCGTCAGAATGGGTTTTGAAGTTCTGCTCATCTGTTTTTCCTGCCGTGCAGCTCTTTTTATTTCCATGCATACCCGGATAACAGACATTTGTAATCAGTCCCGGATAGATATCCACCCCTGCCAGGTTTTCTTCATCTGATTTGTAGGTCAGTTTGGCCAGGAAATAATACCCGTCCGTATCTTTTACATAAGGTATCTTTTTGTATCTCTTCATAAAAGTATCTTCAAAATACCTTTCACTTTTAAACACTTCGATGATATCAAACCCCTCAGGCGACTCGAATATCCTGCTTTTGATCCTCAGGAAATAAGCGGACCTGTCGAGTGAAACATCCGTTTTCTTATCAGGGTCCCTTTCTTTTTTCTGTCTTTTAGGATTGTGTTCCAGCACTTTCCTGACATAAACGGTATGCGGGTCATAAAAACTCTTCCTGATGGCCTGGAGATTATCAGTGGTCTGAGCCGTCAGTGAAAATGAGATCAGGGTGAAAAACAGGATACGTTTCATGTGATTAGCCGGTTAATAAGTTTGAAACTGAATTCCACCACCATAAATACATCTTTTATCTTCTTTATTGGAAGGATAAAAGAAATGCAGCTGGTCTTTGTCCCTGCCCCTGGTGATCAGCTTTTTCTCTCCGTAGGAGCCCGGAAGAGCCTTGTCTATCCTGTTGATATGGCTGTGGATGAAGTTCTGAGACCGCATACTCGCCGCTTTTTGCCATCCCATATAAGCCTGGTAGCTGAGTCTCTGCCGGTGAGTCTGCTGAGGCGAGTACTCGAACACAAAAAATGAACGGCCTTTGTTAAACTGCTGCTGGCCTGCATCCTGGTAGGCATACCGGGCCTGCCTTTTTTTAAACCGGTTTCCCCATTTGTTGTCTTTCAGAGATACGTCACTTGAATCCACCCAGTCGGGGTAATCAAAATCATCACGGTAGTTATTCCCGGTATACACTTCATTGTACAGTTTGATCTGGAAATTCCTGTTAATTCTCAGCTGCACATTGCCCCCGCCCGTAAAAAAGCGGTCAAAATTATCAGCGAGGGCCTGCAGGGCCGGGCGGTCGGTAAACAGGTAGTCTTCATACATATTGAACTGAAAACTGCCGTAGTCTTTCTTCAGCGAATCCTTGTTTTTATACTCCCAGCCTACCTTGAGCTGCACGTAAACCAGCTGCTGAGAGCGGTTGCGGCTGGTTTCTATGTTTAACCCCAGCCCTTTGGGCATCACCACAAAACTGGAGCCCAGGGTGACGGCGTGCATGTAATTGGAATAAACACTGCTGACGTTGCCGAAATACGCCGGGTTGATTTCTTCAAAAAAACCGGTCTTATTGGACGACCCCACCGTCACCAAAGGCGAAATGATGGTGTTGATCTGCCAGGCGGTTTTAAAACGGTCACGGTTACCCAGGTTGTTTTTCCCGAACCGGGCACTCACCGACAGGTTAAGAGCGGGTTGAATGAACTTTCCCCGGGCCGCAAACCCATACCCGATGCCCAGGAAACCACCGCCATGGATAAAAAAACTGCCGGAAACCTTAAAACTGTTGTACAACCGGTATCTCGACGACACCAGTTCATCGGCTTGCCCCCTGCTTTTCAAAACAGCAAGCAGAGACAAGCAACAGAAGAGTAAAATTTTCTTTTTCATTGTGTTAAGAGGATAAGTACGTTTCAGAATTGAGCCAATTCCCGGGTCAATAGTAAACAACCTGATCATTATTCACAAGTCATTTTTATGGAACGGTCCGATAAACGGCATAAATCCGGAGAAATTCCTGTATGGTTTTTCGGATTTAATCTCCTTAATTTGCAGGTATACAACTTAACCCCCCTTATTCACATGGCACAGAACCAGAAAATTTCGGCGGAACTGTCTGCTGAAGCCAAGCAGGAAATCATCAAAAGAATAGAAGAAATCAGCAATTACCTGCCGTTCCTGGTCGGTATCGACAGCAACGAACGCATGAGCATGAGGAAAATGGGTCAAAAAAGCCTGTCTTATGTGCTGGATTGCGAGCGGTCAGCCCGGATGTTTCCCGATGCCATGCCTCCTACCATAGATGTGGAAGAAATGCGTAAGGACATTTCCCTTCACCAGGACCTGGCAGAGATCAAAGTCCATCTGAGTACCCTTATGGCGGGAATCGACAGCTCAATGATGGCTGCCGGATCAGATGCGATGATCACCGCTGACAGTATTTATGACTATTTTAAGATTGCAAGCCTGCAGAGCGGAAATTACAAGTCTGTCGTGGACGAAATCAGCCAGCGTTTTAAAAGATGATGCCACCTCTGAGAGGATAAAAGGCGGGTAATATGGTCTCTGATGCCCGCGAAACACCTCTTAAATGCTCTTCGGGATTATTTCCCCCGGGTTGAAACCCGGGGCTGGGGTCTCCGGCATGATCCGTATGGGCTGATAGCCCCGAAATATGCACGTTAATATCTTCTCCCCGGGCTGGAAGCCCGGGGCTACGTTGTTCGACATCATCAACCCGAGCTAAAAGCTCGGAGATATACTCTTCAACACTATCAGGCCGAGCTAAAAGCTCGGGAATATACCCTTCGACACCATCAGCCCGAGCTAAAAGCTCGGGAATATACTCTTCAACACTATCAACCCGAGCTAAAAGCTCGGAGACATACTCTTCAACACTATCCGCCCGAGCTAAAAGCTCGGAGATATACTCTTCGACACCATCAGCCCGAGCTAAAAGCTCGGAGATATACTCTTCAACACTATCAGGCCGAGCTAAAAGCTCGGAGACATACTCTTCAACACTATCAGGCCGAGCTAAAAGCTCGGGAATATACCCTTCGACACCATCAACCCGAGTTAAAAGCTCGGAAATATACCCTTCGACACCATCAGCCCGAGCTAAAAGCTCGGGAATATACCCTTCGACACCATCAGCCCGAGCTAAAAGCTCGGGAATATACCCTTCGACACTATCAACCCGAGCTAAAAGCTCGGGAATAGACACTTCGACATCACCAACCCGGGTTCAAAGCCGGGAAACATAGGCCCGGATATCACCGGAAATACTTAAAAGGCATTATGGAAACTGTTTCAGATGATTGTGACCAGGAAAAAGCTCCTGTGTTACGGTTTAAAAACGGAAAGTCCCGTGTAAACCCTTTTACACAGGACTTTCCAAAGACTCTTTATATAAAAATGTTTATTTCAGATCATTGTAAACACTCAGTGAACGCTCCATGGCCAGCTTGTCATTGTTGGTGACGGGCATCTCAAACGTTTTACCTGAACCCACAAAAGCTACTTTTGCTTTTTCAGCGTTAATAATCTTTCTCAGCAAAGCTTCATCAGGCTGTCTGACCAGTATATCACAATTTTCATGCAGGCCGAGCTCCGACTCTTCCAATATAAATTTCTCTGCCGGGTAGTATTCAATCACTTCATTGTCCAGATAAAACACCAGGTGATCAAAACCCACGGGATCATTGGAAGTGTAGCGGGCCATCAGGTGAAGATAAAACTGATCGTCTTTTTCGAGGATATAGGTATACAGCGAATTGACATTAACTGACCTTGGAATCGATTTGTAAGTATAGATTTTGCCGGATTCTTCCACAGCCCTTCTGAACGAAGCCAGGTAAACCGATTTGTTTTTACGGTTCAGGGCTCTTTCAATGTCAGCGTCGTCATCATAGTCACTGAACCCTGCCGTAATGAAAGACAAGGGGGCAGACTCCTGGTTTACAGGCATATAGAGAGCGTTACCTTCACGGGGAGCATCAGTAAAGAGATAACGAGGGGTAGTCATCACCGCAATCCCGGCGGTGAAAATGGCTATTAAAGTTGTTTTTCTGGTCATGGCGTGCTGTAGTTTAATGGCTTATAAAATTCAGTGTTAATAAATTAAAAACCAGGGTTTTAAGACTTAAGTGATCTTATTTTACGGTATCGATTCCTGCTCCTTTACTTTCATGAAGGCTGTCCGTTACTGAAACCCTCAATAAAAATACTCACACGTTTTCCGGATATTGGCCAGATGCATGAGCAGCAAGGCATAAGAACCTGTCACAAAATCATCGAGCGACCCGCCCATCAGCAGCCAGATAACAAACATACAGAGAACAGCCAGTGGCAAAACGATTGCCGTCATCAGTATTAACAAGATAAAAATCAAACCTCCGAAATACTTTCTGATCTCTTTCATAGCTGTGTCATGGTTGGTACGATATCTCATAAAATAATCGTTCCACAAATTTCCCCATCTAAAATGTTGACTTTGAGGAAATTATTGGGGAATTTTGAGCGTTATACGGGTACATTATCATCGCTCTGCACCATAGATGTCTACTTTTTTCTTATTTTTGATCATCGCTAAAACATCATCTTCATGTATTCAAAACTTTTTTTGTTCTTAAGTCTGTTCTTTACCACGCAAATTCTTTGTGCACAGATCACCAAAGCCGACGGCTCCACCATTCTCACTTATGACGTTGACCAGCAGGTCACCCGGCTCATGGAAGCCGCGGGCGTAACGGGCCTTTCAGTGGGCATCATCAATGACAACCAGCCGGTTTATATGATGACTTACAGCTATAAAAACAAAGCCCTCAATCAGTTAGGAGATAACTCCACCAGTTTTTATGCCGCCTCGCTGGCCAAGTCGCTGTTTGCTTACCTGGTCATGAAGATGGTCGACGAAAAGACCATTGACCTGGACAAACCGCTCTATACTTATCTGCCCAAGCCACTGCCTGAATACGACAACTATAAAGACCTGGCCGGTGACGAACGCTGGAAACTGCTCACCGCACGGCATTGCCTTGATCATACCACGGGATTCCCCAACTGGCGGGAACTGAACCCGAAAAACAATAAGAAACTGGAATTTTTCTTTACACCAGGCAAACAATACGCTTACTCAGGCGAAGGTATTCACCTGTTGCAACTGGTGGTGGAAGCCATCTCAGGCAAACCGCTCGAACAGCTGGCCCACGAAAAAGTGTTTCTTCCGCTGGGTATGACCCGCACGAGTTTTGTATGGCAGGAGTCTTTTAACGACAACGTTGCTTATGGTCATACCGTCGATGAAGTTCCGCTGGACCTGATCAAACGGGCTGAAGCCAATGCGGCGGGCTCTATGCAAACCACGATAGTAGATTATACCCTGTTTATGTCTGCCCTGATGCAAGGCAAAGGCATCAGCCCGGAATCTAAAAAAGAAATGCTGAAGCCCCAGATCGAGATCCGTTCGAAATACCAGTTTCCGACTTTATCTGATGAGCTGACTGTCGAGAACCGCACCATAGGCCTGTCTTACGGCCTGGGCTGGGGATTGTTTAAGATCCCGAATGGTACAGCGTTTTTTAAAGAAGGACACAGTGACGGCTGGCAACATTATGTTTTATGTCTGCCTGAACAGAAAATCGCTTTACTGGTGATGAGTAACAGCTCTAATGCCGAAAGCATTTTCAAAGAGCTTTTTGAGAAAGTAGCAGGTGTTACAATCCCCTGGAAATGGGAAAGGTTTACGCCTTATAAAAATACGGTGAAAGTACCTGAAAGCGTACTGGCCACACTGGCCGGCGATTACCAGGGAGAATTTAAAGCGACCGTTTCCATAGACAACATGGGTCAGCTGAAGGTTGAATCCAAAGAGGCGAGACTTCCTAAAAGTACCCTTTTCCCGAGCAGTATGGAAACTTTCTTCCTCAAATCCGCCCCGGTAGACATGACTTTTGTCAAGAATACGGGAGGTACGGTACACAAACTTATTGTGAGGGCAGAAGGCCAGACGTTTGAGCTGGTGAAGAAATAATCTGACATTCAGACCTGTGAATTCATGCGACCCCATCCGGGGTCGTTTTGGTTTATGGAGTTTACGTTTCTATAAGCGTGGGTATCCGTAGGATTTATTTGCAGCGTAGAGAATATGCGACCCCTCTGGGGTCATGAATTTCAGGGGGAGCATGTTTTTTTTACAGATATCTGACCCCGCCGGGGTCATTTTCATGGATATGGGAATCGATCGGATTCAGTCGCGGTACAGTGAATATGCGACCCCTCCGGGGTCGAGGATTTCAAGGGGAGCATCTTTTTTTACAAATATCTGACTCCGCCGGGTCTTTTTTATGAACACGGGAATCCATCGGATTCGTTTCAGACTGAACTGCCTGCTACCGTTAAAAAACAAAAATTACGGTTATTCAACATCGGAATATATTGTAGATAAGAATTTCCTTTAAATCCCGAAATCCTGTCAGCAATAAAAATAAAAAAGAACATCCGCTGATTGGTTTTCCGAATGAATAAATATTATTAACTTTATTCAATTCTTAACAAAACAATAGTGGCTAAAAAAATACTCTGGGTCCTCTTCGCTGTTTTCGCTATACTGATAGGCCTTTATCCTGTCATTTACTTTCTCCAGGACCGGAAATTCGGATTGCTCGGCGGCAAATCAGACGAACTTTTAGCCAATATCGCCTGGAACACGGGCTTTTATACGCACATCATTTTAGGTGGACTGGCCCTGCTGATCGGCTGGATTCAGTTCAGCGAGAAATTCAGAAACAGGAACCTCAAACTCCACAGGCTGAGCGGTAAGGTTTATGTCATTGCTGTGCTTCTGAGTGCTTCGGCGGGCATTTATATCGGTTTCTTTGCCAGTGGCGGGATAGTCGCCGCTTCAGGATTTATCAGTCTGGGCATCATCTGGTTTTACACCACCCTGATGGCTTATATTTATATTAAAAATAAGCGGCTGGAGCAGCACCGCCAAATGATGATTTATAGTTATGCTGCCTGTTTTGCGGCAGTTACGCTCAGGATCTGGCTTCCGCTCCTGTCCATAGGTTTCGGAGATTTCATCACGGCTTACCGGATTGTGGCCTGGCTCTGCTGGGTGCCGAATATTGCCGTGGCTTTCCTGATCATCAGAAACCTGAAGGTTCAGGAAATTTAATACGCCCCCGGTTTCTTTGCTTAAGCGTTTTAACTATTTTTGCAGCACATACCCTAAACTCTGATTAAAAGCCATGGAAAAACCTTTGTCCGAACTAAGCCTTGAAGAACTTCAGAAGAAAGAAAAAACACATAAGTATTCTATGCCCATATTGGGAGGCGTCCTCATTGTCCTGGCCGCATCCAGCATCTTTATAACCTTCCAGAAGGGATTCAACATATTCACGACCATCCCGCTGGCTTTTCTGCCGGTTTATGTTGCCCTGGCCTCTAATCTGAAGAAAATCAAAGCCGAGATTGCTCTCAGAACCAAAAAATAGACCGTTTATGGCAGGAAAGTCATTAGTGGAAGATACCCGCAAGATCTTCCAGTACATCAGTTATATCCAGTACCCGCTGATGCTGGTTACGTGTTATTATATGTTTATGCCGATGTTTAACAAGATGCATAACTTCTGGGCGGAATACAACAAGGCCCTGATTTTCCTGGGCTTGGCGATTGGTTTTTCGTCTCTGCAGGATACCCGGAAAACCCAGAATAAGATTTCCAGGATCATATTTGAGAGCCCGAAGTATTCGATGTATTTTATCTATCTTGTCTTTTTCCAGACGCTGGGTTTCATTATATTCGGACTGTTCGGTTATTTCATTTCGAAGAATGATACCATCCAGGAAGTATCCATGGGAGCTTTTACGTTCGGCATGGGTCTTATCGGTCTGCTCAAAAGCGTGATTGAAATGGCGGATAATCACAGGAAGGTAGAGTGATTTAGTCCTTCAAATGCTTCGTCAGAAAGTCAACCGCCAGTTTTGATATCTTTGGATAATGCTGAGTGCCGGGGCAATGTCCCGATTCGAGAACGGTCTGTGGAATACATCCGAAATCATGGTGCTGTGCAGAATCTATTTTGATGATCTGTTTATTGCCGGATACTTTTTCTGCGAAATTGTACACCGAATCATATTGAGTCTGCTTGCTTGCCGGGGCACTTTCCAGTCGCAGGTACGGAACAGATATTTTCATCTTTTTAAAGTCTGCGTGGTATCTGATCCCATCAAAATCAGCATCTTCTTCTTTGGACTGACCATAATGATGAAACTCAGAACCTTCAAAAGAAACAAGGCATCTGACACCGGGTATCTTATCAGCCAGAACGGCCCCGGAAAGCCCTCCCCAACTGTAACCGAGTATTCCTATTTTTAAAAAGTCAATGTTGAGGTTTTGTTTCAGAAAATCCAGGGCAGTGATGGCGTCGTAAACCTGTTCCATCATGTCTTCCCTTTTCATGGTCATGTCGCCGGGAAAACGCCCGATGGAGTTGACGGAAATCACCACAAATCCCTTCTGAGCCAGTTCTTCCAGCAAAGTGAAGTTTTCATAGCCCATGCCGTTGTAAGAAGCCATGTAAACCACCAATGGAAATTTACCTTTAACGGGAGAGGCATTTTTAATACTCCCGGTTTTAAAGTTGAGCAACCTGGTCGTATCAGAACATTTAAAAATATCACAGAATATCCCGGCCACCTGTTTTGTCAGGCCGTTTCCGGCAAATGAATCTGTGTAATAGTTAGCTCTCTGTTCCAGCAATCCCAACAGGTCACGAAACAAAAGAGCAGAATCAGCACCAGCCTGTGCCGGATACCACACATCTATGTCTACGGGTCTGTAATAAAGGACATCTGCGGTATCCGTACCTGGTTTATAAAACCTAGAGACATCACGGATGCGGAAAGTTTGAAAACCGGCTGCATAGGTTTTTGATTGTTCTTTTTGAGAAGATGTACAAGCCAGTACTATGAGGGCGATAATAAGAGGGAACATTTTTTTCATACTGATCTGTTTGATAGCATAATCCATTGAAAGAAGGTTTCGTTGCCTGAACTGATGGAAAATTTTGTCTATTTTTTTTTCAACATCAAATCACATTCACCCCATGAAAATAACTAAAAAGCAGGCCGGCTTTATCTCCAACATCCTCGTTTCACTCATCATGACAGCCGTAATGACCACGGGCATGATGCTCATCCATTCCGGTTGGTTTGAAGGATTTATGAAAGCCTGGATCAAAGATTTCGCCATAGCCTGCTGTCTGGGCATTCCAACGGGGCTGTTGGTGGTACCGATTACCAGGAAATGGGTGGATGGGATAAAGGATTGAAAACATGCTTTACCATTAAGGATTAAGGGCATTAAGGGGACATTAAGAAGATCGTAAAGTAAATGATGTGCCTTTATTTCTAAAATGAATAAATTGCATTAAAAAGAGCCGTGCTGTATGATCGTAGTGAAAACCTTAATGCTCAAAACCGCCAAGGGAATGCCTTTAAAAGAGGTGTCTGAAATGAACGTATCTCCTGACGGTGTGGCAGATACTGTTCCTTGCTTACCTCAACGACAGATATTGCTGCTACCCACCTCCACCCTGACTGAATTCAATCTTCAACCCGGCAACCTCCGCGAAAACATCCTCATCGAAGGCCACGACCTCCACAGCCTGGAATCGGGCACGGTCATCAGCATCGGTGACGTAGACATCCGGCTCACTTATCACTGCGAACCCTGCATCAAAATGAAAAGCTTCGGGAGCGTCAAAAACCTGCTGCATAAAAGAGGCTACTTCGGCACCTTCCTCAACAGCGGTCATATTCACACCGGCGACGAGGTCATCATCAGGGAAAAACGTTTCGAATCCATCCCCTACGACATCAAAGACCGCATCAGATGGTACTTAGACCATCAAACCGGACCGGTTTCCATTCCTCAGTTATGTTACGGAGTGGGCTTATCGAGAGGGTATTACCGGGCTATTCCGGGGATGTTGAAGAGGATGGAGCGAAGCCTGGTTCGCTGACCAACATGCCAGATAAAACCAGGAATACTTACCTATATTGGTATTAGTCTTAATTACAATTATGTATTTTGAGGCCTACTTTAAACCTAAAAAATATTTTACATGGTATATTTATAAGGCCTTGGTAGTATTTACCAACTTATAAATTCAAATCACATGGAAATTAATTCAATGGTTGTCATTGATGACAATCTGGAAAACCGCGTCGCCTTCGGAATGGCCGTGCAGGAAGTTAAAGGTGACATAGATTATTACCCGTTTACATTCATAGATGAAGCTTTAACTATACCCAATGCTCTTATTCAAAGCACTCCTGATATCATATTTATCAACCTGGACATACCTTATAATAACGGGCTGGACTGTATCAGAATGCTCAGGGCCGTTGAACAATATAAAAATTACCCCTCATTATTTACAGTGATTCCGGGCTTGACAAACTCAAGGCAGAATACCTGGGAGTGTCTCATTGTTTTCGTAAACCAAAAAACATCCGGCTCCTGGTCAAAATAATATCTCCGATCTTAAGGGGTGAGGTGTTACCTGTTTGTTTGTGTGAATGGCTGTGAGAAACTTCTATTTTAAATTCTCATATAAATTGAATTAAAAAAAAAGTGTGGCCCAAGATGTCGACCTTTACATCGAGGATGAGAAAATAAAAGTCCTTAGTTCTAATTTATTGACAAAGGCTTCTGTCAACATACTCTTTATTTCCTCCACTGCTTAAATAATAACACCCGCCTTTTGGTCCTCTGATATAAGTGCGGCTACTGGCCGGGACTCTGGGAGAATATGATGATTTCGCAGAACCGGAAGTTTCTTTATAGTTAGAGCCTCCATTGCTAGTACCGTTAAGAGAATTAGAATAAGTTCTGTTATGATCAGTATTGGGTATTACTGTTTTCTTTTCTTCGTAGTTACTATTAAAGTACTCAAGTCCGAGATTTTCATTATTACTGGGTAATGAAATCTTATTCGCCAAAAGCAACTTCCTCAGATCGAGAATTTGACTTTCCAAACTTTGAGAGTACCCCACATACTTCTTACAATTCTGTGTTAATTCTTGTAATGCCGCTAAATCAGACTGGTTTTTCGTAATGAGTTTTTGAATTTCCATATCTTTCAGTCTCAGTTGGCTCTCATAATTACCATCTTTCAGCATATATGAATCTAACCTTGATTTCAGTTTCCGGTTTTCTTCTCTTAATATGTCTATTTCTCCTTTAAGAGCTTCTTTACTTTGCCCGAAGAGATGAATTAAGGGTAAAAAAAGCAATAGTATAAAAACTGTCTTTTTCATAGAATACCGGCGTTTAATTTAAACTTATCTTTTGCTTCATTTAAAGAATCTATTGACTCAGAGTATCTGAAATATTTTGGAGTAGAAGGATGCGTCCAATAACAAAAAATGACCCCATTTTTAGACACATGATTTTGCTGTATGTGATATGAAAGTTTCTTGCCTAGGAATACAACAATATCAGGTTTTAGATCTTGAAATACCTCTTCTAGTGCTTCTGCCGATTCATTAAACATTTCATCAGTAGGCCTTTTTCGTGCTTTATCACCAGCAAATTCCTGAACATAATTATAAAAAGCCAGTCTATCCCATATTTCTATAGCAGAATCTGTATCAAGCCATTCATTTACCCTCTCTCCCAATATTTTAGCTATTATTGTAAAGAATTTCCTTTTTTCTCCTTTGTTTCGTTTAGCAAAACGATTAACTACATAAGTAGTAAAGGCATTGCCGTTTTCATCTCCTTCTCCTCTGTAATGAGATTCTCCAACAATTAAAATTTTAGGATTTTGGGCATTATAATTAACACCGATGTAGGGAGAGAATTTAATTTTGTACATGTCTTATTTCAAACACATTAAAAAAATGAGGCTATAAATTAGAATCTCAGTAAATATATAAAATATACGAAAACTAAATGCTGTTTATACGAATTTTACCTAAATTTGATACCTTTAGTAAAATATAGCTCATTTTAGATAGTATTAAAGTTTAATATTCATGGCAAAAGTTAATTTAGATGCAATCATACCACGCGAAGACTTTGAAGTTGAAGAGAATGTGATTCCAGGGAAAAAAAAAGAAACACTTTCTATAGAAGATATCAAATCAGACTCTTTCTTTTTTTCGAACGTTAGAAAACCAGACTTTCAAAGAGAAACTAATGAGTGGGATAGTAAAAAAATTGCCGATTTTATGGAGAGCTTTTTAGATGGAGATTTGATACCAGCCATAATATTATGGAGAAGTACAGGTGGTTACTTATTTGTTATCGATGGTTCCCATAGATTAAGTTCTTTGGCTGCTTGGATAAATGATGATTATGGAGATGGCTTTATTTCGAAACAATTTTACGACGGTATTATCCCTGACGAGCAAATTGAAATAGCAGAAGAAACAAGAAAAATTGTCAGAAAAAGAATAGGCTCCTACGCGGATTTCAAACTTGCTTTAACTAATCCTGATAAAGTTTCATTTGAAATACAAAAAAAGGCTAAAAATTTGGGTGCGTTAGCCATTCAGCTTCAGTGGGTAGATGGGGGTGCAAGTAAAGCAGAAAACTCATTTTTTAAAATTAACCAACAAGCCGCACCTATTGATAAAACCGAGTTGATCCTTCTCGAATCTCGAAAAAAACCAAATTGTATTGCAGCAAGAGCAATAATAAGAAGTGGAAAAGGCCATAAATATTGGTCAAGTTTTTCAAAAGAAAACCAAACTATAATTCAAGAGATGGCAAGAGAAATAAATAATGTTCTCTTTGCTCCAAAACTTGAGACCCCTATTAAAACTCTAGACATTCCTATTGGTGGCAAAAATTATTCTGCACAAACTTTACCACTAATATTAGAATTTATAAATATCGTAAATAATATTCCTGTTGACTTTAAAGAAAGCCTTGAAGACGACTTAACTGGAGACTCAACAGTAATAATACTTAAACAAGCTCGGAAAATTGCTTGGAGAATCAATAGTAATCAGCCCTCTTCTCTGGGATTACATCCTGTAGTTTATTTTTACTCTCAGGACGGTAGATACAAAGTAGCTTCATTTTATGCCACATTAGCTTTTATCAAAGAACTTGGAGAGAAAAATAAATTTAAAGATTTCATAAAAGTAAGACCTCCTTTTGAAGATATTATATTACAAACGGATCATCTTGTCCAACAAATAAGTAGAAAATATAGAAGTGCGATTGCCAGTTATATATATATAAAAGATTTTTATTTGGAGATAGTAGATCATTTAAACAATGGTACAGAACAAAATAATGTATTATTAGAAATAATGAAATTATCAAAGTTTAACTACTTAACTTCTAATAATGACCAAAATGATATATCATCTAATAAGTTTTCATCTGATAGAAAATCTGCGATTTATATTAAAGAAGCTTTACTGAACGCTCCTAGATGTAAAATATGTGGTGGTTATATTCATCGTAACTCTATAACAATAGATCATATAGATAGAAAAGAAGACGGAGGGTTAGGAAATATTGAAAATGGTCAGATATCACATCCTTACTGCAACACTACGTTTAAAAACTAAATTTAATTATCTATAACCCAGTCTTTCAATTACTTAAAAAACTTAATAATCAACCAATAGTAAGAACTATATCAAAGTATCAGGCTCGTAATTATGGAAGTAGCCGTATTGCTTTGTTTTAACCTGCAATGTCCGCTGACGGTCCTGGCCCGGAAATATTCAGACTCTACCAGGGACAACTTTGACATTTACCTGCCCAACTGGCTGGCCAGACACAACAAATTGATTTATTCTGCTATTTTCCTGGTGAGCGTTGGGGTGCTGGTTTATAGAGCGGTGAAGAAATGATGGAATATTGAATGATAGAGTGATTGAATGCCCGACATGTGCTTTACCCGAACCGGATGTGATAGAATAGAGAAATGTCCGAATCACGAAAGCCCGCAGGGGCGGTATATCTGTAGCAAATCGAAGTCATCAGAGAAACAAACCCCGGAGGGGTGAAATATTGGATGCTTGCCCGGCCTGAGACTTTGTCCCGGAAGGGCCTGCCCAGCCTGAGACTCTGTTTCGGAAGGGCCTGCCCGGCCTGAGACTTTGTCCCGGAAGGGCCTGCCCGGCCTGAGACTTTGTCCCGGAAGGGCCTGCCGGCCTGAGACTTAGTCCCGGAAGGGCCTGCCGGCCTGAGACTTAGTTTCGAAAGGGCCTGCACCGCCTGATTATATGGTTATTCTGACTCAGTGGATATGCACGGCCGTGCGTATCTACTGAGTCAGAATAATGACGTAAAATCTTACTCCGATCTTAAACTCTTCACCGGGTCCATCAGGGCGGCTTTGATGGCCTGGAAACTGACGGTCAGCAGGGTGATGATGAGGGCACCGGCACCTGAAGAGGCGAATATCCACCAGGAGATTTCGGTGTGGTAATTGTATTTCTGCAGCCACTGGTTCATGAAATACCAGGCAATCGGCCCGGCAATGAAGCAGGAGATCAGCACCAGGACCACAAAATCTTTTGACAGCATCTGCCATAGATTGGCAACAGTGGCTCCGAGTATCTTGCGGATACCGATTTCCTTGGTGCGTTGCTCGGCGACAAAAGAAACCAGTCCGAACAAGCCGAGGCAAGAAATAAGGATAGCCAGCACAGCAAACACAGTAGCCAGCTTGCCAATGCGTTCTTCCTGGGCAAACTTGTGGCCGTATTCCTGGTCCACAAATTTGTAATTAAAGGACGCCGTCGGGACCAGTTGTTTCAGCACGGCCTCAATTTTCGGCATCGCCTCGCTGGCACTGACCTGCGGACTGATCCTGATGTGCATCTGACTTGATGAAGTGTAATTTTTATCGAGAAAGAAAAAAGTCTTTTTAACCGGGTCATACGGCGAGTCTTTGAGCAGGTCTTTCACCACTCCAATGATCTGCCATGAGCCCTCGCCGAGTTTGATGTATTCTCCGATGGGGTTCTTCAGGGCCATGTATTTAGCCGCCGTCTCATTGATGATCACCCCCAGTGAATCTGAGGCAAAGTCTTTGGAGAAGTCACGGCCGGCAATCAGTTTCCAACCGGATGTTTTTCCGTATTCATAGGAGACATCATCGACCGCAAAAGAAGCCTCAGACTCAGGATCTTTGCCTTTCCAGGTATATCCGCCGGTATTGCTCCATACCGCGGTAAACGGACTGCTGGACTGGGCCACATTTTGAACCATACCGGTATTGATGAGTTCCTGCTTGATCAGCTCGTGTTTACCCCTGTAATTGGGGTCATTCATGCTGACGGTGATCAGCCCGTCCCTGTCATATCCTACCGGGCGGTTACGGGTGTGCTGAATCTGCCGGTAAACCACCATGGTTCCGATGATCAGGACTACTGACACGGTAAACTGCACCACCACGAGGGCTTTGCGGGGCAGCGAGGCGAATCTTCCCAGCCTGATGGTGCCCTTCAGTACCTTGACAGGCTGAAACGACGACAGGTAAAAAGCCGGGTAAAGACCTGCCAGGAAGCTGGTCAGGATCACAAATATGCCTATAGAGCTCCAGAAATAAGGGTTGCTGTAAGGTATTTCAATTTCTTTGGCCGCCAGTTCGTTGAACAATCCCAGTAAAGAAAACACCAGGGCCATAGAAAACACAAAAGAAAGGAAAACCACGAGGAAGGATTCGCTCATAAACTGGTAAACCAGCTGGCTTTTCATAGAGCCGATGGCTTTGCGGACACCGACTTCCTTGGCCCTTTTCTCACTTCTTGCTGTACTGAGGTTCATAAAATTGATGCAGGCCAGCAACAACACAAATACACCGACGATACCAAACAACCAGACAAAAGTGATACGCCCGCCGGATGGTTTCCCGTCTTTAAACTCGGAATACAAGTGCCACTGGTGCATAGGGTAAAGCCACATCTCAGGTTTATATTTAACCACCAGGGCACTGAAATCGCGGGGTGTGTTTTTGACATACAACTGGTTTATCGCCGCATCGGCCGTCTCTATGGACACATTCGGTGCCAGCTGCACAAAGGTATTGTGGGAGGTGTTATCCCAGATATCTCGGTTCATTTTTACCCAATCGTTGGAAACCACAAACAGCTCCCACGGAGCAAAGAAATCGAGCTTACTCCAGGTAGAATTTTTCTGCAGATCTTCATAAACGCCGGTTACCGTCACATCAATGCGGTTATCGATTTTCATCACCTGGTTGATTGGGTCCTTGTCTCCAAAAATGGCTTTGGCTCCGGTTTCGGATAAGATGACGGAATGGATGTCTTTGAGGCTTTCATTGCTTCCTTTTATCATTTTGAGGGAAAGCATATCGATCACCCCCGGCTCAATAAACAAACCGCTTTTCTGGAAATTGCTGTTATTGTATTTGACGGTGTAATCGCCCTGCCAGTTCGACATCAGTACATGTTTAAAGTACTGACCGTAATCTTTCCGGAGGGTTGGCCCCATTGGCACGGGCATAGATTCAGAACCCAGCTTCTCTCCTGTCGACGGTTCAATCGCAAAAAGCCTCATCTGGGCAATGTCGTCGTAGTTTTTAAAGGATTTATTAAAAGATAATTCATCCCAGACCCACAAACCGATCATCATGGCCACCGCCATGCCTGTAGCGAGTCCGGCAATATTGATAAAGCTGTAGACTTTGTTTTTAAGGAGATTCCTCCAGGCGATTTTAAAGTAATTCTTAATCATAATGATAAATACATTAAGGTGCTTTTCTTCAATACTACTCAATTCTGATGCCAACAATACAATATACTCATAAACAATCAGTTACAAAACTTCCCTTTAAGATATTTGTCCATTTCCGAACAGGTACGTGTACGGTTTTGAATGGCTTAACGCAGATCCTCTCTTCTGAAAAGTGAAGTCTTTCCGGCTTATATCACTCCGGAGGTATCAGAACTCTTTTCCATACACCATGATAAAAATCCGTTTCAGACTCTCTATTTTTGTTCTAATTAAAATCAGCATCATGCCTAAAAACAGCCAGCCGGAAAATACGGAAGAGTATTTCCGGAAATTCAGGAAACATCTTCAGAAAACCATCGTGGTCAATGATGAGGATTTTGAACACCTGGCCGCTTTTTTCACGGTGAAACATGTCCGTAAAAAAGAGTACCTGATCCAGCCACTACAGGTGTGCCGATATGAAAGCTATGTGGTAGAAGGCCTGTTTCAGACTTCGATCGTGGACGACTCAGGCCGGATGCATACTTTGTATTTCCCTCATGAAGACTGGTGGGTAAGTGATTTCAAGAGCTTCAAGACCGAAAAAGGCAGTAATATGGAAATCCAGGCCCTTGAAGATGCGGTGCTCTTACAAATTTCCAAACCCGCTCTGGAAAAACTGTTCCTGACCCTGCCTTCTTTTGAGCGGTTTTTCAGGATATTAAATGAGAATGCAGGTATCTCTTTGCAGGACAGGATCGTTCAGAACCTTTCACACAACGCAGAAAAGAAATACCATGAGTTTCACCGCAAATACCCTTCGCTTCATAACCGCCTTTCACAAAAGATCATCGCGAGTTTCCTGGGAGTAACGCCGGAGTATTTCAGCCAGATGCTTAAGCGGCAAAAATCAGAAAACTCTTAAACCAGTTAAAGATTTATCAGAAAACAGCCGGGTAGTTTTGTACCGAACATTAACAAAGCACAAAACAATGAAGACATTTTTTGATAAAACAAAGCTTAAAAGCAAGACTGCCGCCAACCGTTTCATGGTAGCTCCGATGACCCGCGTGAGTGCAGACCAGGAGGGCATCCCCTCACAGGAAATGGAAGATTACTACGTGGCATTCGCAGCCGGAGGCTTCGGTACGATCATCACAGAAGGCATATATACAGATGATGCATTCTCTAAATCTTACCCCAATCAGCCCGGACTCGTCAATGCGGAACAGGTCAGCGGCTGGAAATCCATTACCGAAAAAGTCACAGGTTACGGTACCCTGATGATCGCCCAGCTGATGCACGCAGGTTCTATTTCACAGGCATTAGCACAAACCAAAGCCCCGTCGGTAATCAACCCTTTGGGTCAGAAACTTCCGCATTACGGAGGCGGGTCTGGGCCATTCCCCATTCCGGAAGCAATGAACAAAAAAGACATCGAAACGGTTATCGGGGGTTTTGTGAATGCAGCCCTTAATGCCGAAAAGGCAGGGTTCGACGGCGTTGAACTGCATGCCGCCAATGGTTATCTGCTGGACCAGTTCATCACGCCGTATCTTAACCTGCGTGCAGATGAATACGGAGGGAGTGTTCCCAACAGACTGAGAATTATCACGGAGATCACTGAAAGACTGAGAGAGCAAGTCTCAGAAAATTTCATCGTCGGCTTGAGGATTTCAGAAGGCAAGGTCAATCACCTCAAATACCGCTGGGAGGGCGGAAGTGAAACGGCGAGGGCCATACTGGTCGAAATCAGCAAAATGCCCATAAACTATCTGCATGTGGCGGCAGAACACCAGGGCTGGCGGGAGGAAACCAGGTATCCGGACGGCAGTTCGCTCAGCGGCATTGCCAAAGAAT
The DNA here is from genome assembly GCF_009905725.1 of Emticicia sp. CRIBPO. Classification (GTDB taxonomy): domain Bacteria; phylum Bacteroidota; class Bacteroidia; order Cytophagales; family Spirosomataceae; genus Leadbetterella. The sequence goes on from NZ_JAAAKV010000001.1 coordinate 830,705, forward strand.
TGCTGAAGGTGCCTGTCGTGGCGAACGGCAAACTGGACGAGCTGACTCTGGCTCAACACCTGCTTGACACCTGCCAGGCCGACTTTCTGGCCATTGGAAAAGCAGCCCTGGCCAATCCGGATTTCGTAAAAAAGGTCATGAATCATGAAGAACTTATGCCTTTTGACCCAACTACCCTTTTTCCAAACCCCTCACTTTTCTCCTATGAAAAGCACAAAAAGTACCTGGAAAAAGATGTAAAGATGCGTTTAGCATAAATAAAGTCGCAAACCGCCTCTAATTTGTCGCTCTGACACCCTTCAGGCCAGGTGAATAATTCATAGTTTTGTACAAACCTAAAAACAAAACATATATGAACATCTTAGTTACTATCCTGATTGTCATTGCCGCTATTGTTGTACTTCTGCTGATTGCCGCCCTGCTGACACCTAAACGTTACACCGTGACGGTATCTGAAACCATCAACCAGCCCAAAGAAAAGATTTTCGACTACATAAGAATCCTCAAAAACCAGGAAAAATACAGCGAGTGGCTGAAAGCGGACCCGAATCTTAACCCTGTGATTACCGGAACAGACGGTACTGTCGGGGCGGTTCAGAAGTGGAAAAGCGAAGATAAAAATGTGGGGGAAGGAGAACAGGAGATTAAACTCATTACCGACGACAGCATAGAAATGGAACTGAGGTTCTTCAAACCGATTGAGGGCGTCTGCCAGGCTGTGAACACCGTGAAGTCCTTGGGAGAAAACCAGTCACAGGTAACTTTTAATTTCTATTCTTATGCCAAATTTCCGTTCAATCTCCCTTCTTATGTGATCGGGAGGAAATTTATCACCAAAACACAGCATCAGAACCTGATAAATGTGAAAGCGATAATGGAAGGCTGATAAAGAAAGCTTAATTTCAGGGAATACCGGTTGAATAAAATTATTCTTTTGTAAACTTGTAGTACCAAATTTATTCAAATGCCGAAAACGATCTTCTCTGCTCTTTTGCTGTCTTTTATCTTTATTTCGGGCCATGCCCAGATTATCCCCACCAAAAATGACCGGTGGAAAGGTTTTGAGAGGGTCAATTTCAAACTTGGTAAACATACGGCCTATTATGTCAAGCCGGCTAAGGCCATTGAGGGTAATCCCTGGATATGGAGAGGGTCTTTTCCTGACTGGCACACAGAAATGGACAGCCTGTTGCTCACCAAAGGGTTTCATGTGGCCTATGTGAGCATCGACGATCAGTATGGCAGTCCGTATGCCATGCAGGTGTGGGACCAGTGGTATAATTACCTTACAGATTCAGTTGGCCTGGCCCGGAAAATGACGCTGGAAGGTGTGAGCAGGGGTGGTTTGTACGTGTTCGGCTGGGCCAAACGCAATCCTGATAAGGTCAACTGTATTTATGGCGAGGGGCCTGTCTGCGATTTCAAAAGCTGGCCGGGAGGTAAGCTGAAAGGCAAGGGCGATCCCAAATCATGGCAACAACTGCTCGAAGTCTACGGAATGACCGAGGCTGAGGCCATGGCCTATAAAGACAACCCGGTTGATAACCTGGAAGGACTGGCTTCATACAAGGTTCCTGTGATTCATGCCGTAGGACTGAAAGACGAGTATGTTCCTGCTGAAGAGAATTCAAATATTTTTGCGGAGCGTTACGCGGCCTTGGGCGGCCCGGTGATGATCTATCCGATGACCCGCGGTACACAAACCCTGGCGGGTCACCACTACCCTATTGAAGCCATTCAACTTTGGGTGGATTTCATCATGAGTGTTTCCGTTCCGGTACAGAAAATACAGGACTATTCGACCTGGTTTACGTTAAGAAACGGACTGGATAACAGCCTGAACCTCATCAAAGAAAGGAAAACTCTGACCGTAGCCTTCCTGGGAGGTTCGATTACCCATAACAAAGGCTGGAGAGACAAAGTGGGCAATTACCTCAGAGAGAGGTATCCTGATACCAAATTCAATCTGATTGCCGCCGGAATTCCTTCGTTGGGGAGCCTGCCTCACGCATTCAGGTTACAAAAAGATGTACTGGATAAAGGCAAGGTCGACCTGCTTTTTGTAGAAGCCGCCGTTAATGACCGGGCCAACAGCACCGACAGCCTGACACAGCTACTGAGCCTCGAAGGAATTGTCCGCCATGCCAAAAACAGCAATCCGGCGATGGACATCGTCTTCATGTCTTTTGCAGATCCGGACAAGAACAAAGATTTTTCGGAGGGCCGGATTCCTGCAGAAATCAGCAACCATGAAAAAATCGCCGGTTTATACGGACTGCCTTCCATTAACCTTGCCAAAACGGTTTATGACAAGATACAAAACAAGGAATTCAGCTGGGAGTTTGACTTTAAAGACCTGCACCCTTCTGTGTTCGGGCAGGAGCTCTATTTTGCTGCTATCAAAGAATTACTGACGGTTGCTTTTGAAAACCCTGTCGCAAAGCCATTAGTAATGCCAGAGGCATTGCAGAAAAATAACTTTGAAAACGGCAGGCATGTAGGTATTCAGAATGCCAAACCAGATGCAAAATGGACCCTGAACCAGGACTGGACACCAACGGACAAACTCTCTACCCGTCCTGGGTTTGTGCATGTACCGGTGTTGACGGCTGAAACACCGGGAGCAAGCCTGAGTTTAGATTTTGAAGGAACAGCCATCGGGATCAACATTGTTTCGGGAGCGGATGCAGGGGTGATTTCTTATGCGATAGATAAAGGGAGGTTTAAAGAACTGGATTTATATACCCAATGGAGCAACCAGCTGCATCTGCCGTGGTTCCTGATGCTGGAAGGTAACCTGAAAAAAGGAAAGCATACACTGCACCTGAAAATATCCGACAAGAAGAATGAAAAAAGCACAGGCAATGCGTGCCGTATCGTCACTTTCCTGGTGAACTGAAAACAGATCAAAGACATTAAGATCGATACCTTTACCGGACAGGTTTCCCTGACGGTTTCAGAGAGGCCTCTTTTTTACGTGAAAGCAGGCCTGTCCAGCGGAGTTGGACACCATAGCTGCTGAAGTGCAGTTTATCCGCCGTAAACGATCCGACAGGATATTTAAAGAACGGCTCCAGCGATACCTGGTTTTTACCCAGCGGATAATGTATGCCCAAAGAGAAATTCAAAGCAGCCCCGAGATTAAACCTGCCGGCATTGGCTTCATTTTTTTTCACTTCCCTGTCGATCACGGTCGTCGTAGATTCCTGCACCTGTCCGTTTTCTCCCGTCGAAACCGTGGTGATGGTTCTGTGGTTTTCATAAAACAGCTGAGAGTTCTGGCCCAAAGCCCCCATCACAGACACCCCTGCCTGCGTGCTGAGGTTGAAAGAGCGGGTGCTCAGTATTTGCCGCCTGATGTTGAGCGGTACTTCCAGGTTCAGCCAGCGGTAATTGACTTGCGTCAGATAAGGCAAGCCCGGAGCCAGGCTGTGCTCATTCCTGGCAGAGTTCAGGTTCAGCGATTCCCTTCCGAAATACAAACCTGTGCTGAGTTCAGTTTTATTACCAAGGGCGATCTCGGTGGTTCCCCTCAGCCCAAAGTTCTGTTGCGGATTATCGTCCTGGGCCTGGTGGGCCTGGCTGGCCAGGGCCACACTGAGTTTCAATGGTTTTGATATCGAAGGCGTTTCTTCACGATCATCCTGAGCAATAAAAGGCGACATCCAGGGTGTTCTGGCCCTCACCAGCAGATATTCATAAGGCCTGGTGCCGATCTTTTCAGGTTGATAAACCGTAGCAAGGACTGATCCGGGAACGAAAGATGACCGTTCAGCTTGATCTACAACATTAATCTCCGGCTTTTCTGCCGATGAATTACTTCTTTCCGGCCCTGCCTTTTTATCTTTCAAGAGGGCTTTCTGACTTTCTTCTATTATTTCGGCCTGTTTTTCTGTTTCTGCCAGATAGTCATTCTCCTTTGTTTCTTGTTTTTCTATCTCAGGTTTTCCAGGTTTATTGCTTTGTATATCCGATGTTGCTTTATTGTCCGTCAGTTCACTACCTGAAATCTGCATCAGCCCCCATCCCAAACCTCCGAAAATCAGCAAACCCGCCGCTATTCTCCAGAAAAGCATTACCGGACGTCTTTTCTTCTTTGCTCTGAATTTCTCAAAGTCCTCCCAGGCCTCCTCTTCATACGAGGTGGCATAATCTCTCAGCCTGTCGGTCATATGTTTGTTAATCGGCTCCATGTTATTGCATTGTACGGTTTTGAGCGGTGATCAGAATTCTCAGTTGTTGTTTGGCACGGGTCAGGTAAGTGCGGGAAGAAGAGGCAGGAATTTTCATCATCAGGGCAATCTCGTCGTGGCTGTAGCCTTCCACTTCATACAAATTGAAGACCACTTTCCAGAGCGGGGGCAGGTTGTTGAGCAACCGCATGATTTCCTCTACAGATTCACGGTCAAAAAATGTGTCCTGGTGTACAGCTTCTTCCGCAGCGGCATCGGTCAGGAAGAAATGCTTTTTTTCTTTTCTGAAATAATCAATGGCGGTATGAATGACCAGCTTTCTGAGCCAGGGTCTGAAGGCTTTGATCTGGTGTAATTCACGGGGCAACTGGTCAAATACCTTCAGGAAAGAGTCATTGACGGCTTCCTGTGACAGCGGCCTCTCGTGCAGATATCGCAGGCAAATACCCATGGCAAAACCAAAAAAATGTTTGAATAAACTTTCCTGAGAGGATGCATGGCGTTTGCCGCAGCCTTCTATCCAGCCTTTTTCTTCAGAAGTACAATCAGACAACCATTCCACATGTAAAGGAGTAAAACTGCTGATCCCGGCCAGAGACCGGGACCAGCAGCAGATAGAATATGAATTAAGGTTTATCTGTAACTGATCCGTCCGGATTGATGGTCACATCTTTTACCTGTGAACCGTTGGCTACGTGGACGATGACGCCCGTTCTGCCGAAAAGTTTTTTCATGTCTACTTCCAGTGTGAATTTACCGATGACGAGACACTGTACATTTTGCGTTTGCTCGTGATATACTACCAGCCTCGCCTGTTCAGGATAAGATTCCATCAGGATACCGTCCCAGACAATTTTGTAATCAGACTCCAGACATCCGCCTTCCACACTGATTTTAAGAATGTCTCCGTCCCTTACCACGCTTTTGATCTCAAACGGTGTTCCTTTGTACTCCGTTCTAGCATTGACCAGTTTCTTGTATTCTTCGCTGTTCGTCTGTAACTGAAACCCATCTTCTTTTTCAGGAGCAACGTTATTGTTGCGGTTACACGCCACCATCACAAGAGTGCCCAAAAGAGCTAAAAACAATAATCTGACTTGAAGTTTCATAGTATTTATCATGTTTAATTTTTGATAAGTCGTAAACCATGATCAAAACGCTACAGGTTTTGTAAAAAAATTTCTACGGGTTCTGAATCATAAGCGGAAACTGACTCCGTGAGTAAGCAGGCTTATCATTGATAATGATCTGAAAAAGAGGGAAATGGTTGGTGGGGAGAGGGATTTTATCCAGATTTATGAATGTGCTATATTTAGAATCTGAAAAACTTATTTAAATCCACTGTTGCTCACATGATCCGAGATTTCATCATAAATCTCCTGATACTTTTTCTTCTGCAGCCCGACACTATCAGCCACATCGAAGATATCTTTTTTTCCTGGTTCGCCCTTCCCGTTCAAGGTAGTAGTATGGTAGCCGTTAAAACCACCTCCAGGTAAAAGGTCATATGCAGGAGATAACCTCCATGTTCCGTCCTTCAGGATAAAGGAAAAGTTTTTTGCATGATCATCCCGGTTTTTGATGAGTATATTAAAGACCATCACCCGGTAAAGATTATACACTTCCTCCATATTGAGTGTCAACTGGAAGCAAGCATTAAGGAGCATCGAATAATCAAGGCTCGGAATCCGATAGTCCGCGTTCAATAGCCCGGCTGCACTGATCGTATGGATTTTATTCCCGTTCGTCCTGTCAAAACGCCTGACTCCGAAGTACTTCCCCTCGAACAATTTTGTTTCCGGCATTTCAATTCCACATTTTCCTGCCAGTAAAGAGTATTGGTACTCAACCTCACCAACATTATCAGGGTCTATGGCTGCTTTAAATTTCACCAACCACTCCTCTCCATCTATCTTTACAAATACTTTCGGTCTGGCACCACCCGAAGATCCACCATATCTGTACAGCATATCAATTGAAGAAGCTGAGTAATCTGAATTGAGAATTCTTTCGGCTTCCTGAGCAAGTTTATTTAATGAGACATTACTTTCTTCAATCGCAGTGCTATGATCAGGGAAGTACTCCAAAGCTCCCCTGCCGGATGTCCCGATGATAGATAAGCGATCCAGAGTAGATAATTTATAAGGATCAATACCATTTTCCTGCAAATATCTGTCAAGTAACAGACTTCCCCATCCATCAGGCAGACTATCGCTAAAAACACCAAAATTTCTATCAAAGGGTGTTGACCTTGCGGTAAACAACTCAGCTCTCAGAGGCAAATAAAACGGAGCTATTGAAATGCCTGTTTTCAGGTAGTCAGGATCATATTCAAATACGCAATGTCTGTCAGCAGTGAGGGCAATTCTCCCAACAGTTACATTTGAAAGTCTTACTTCTACTACTTTAATATTATACATTTTTTCGTCCTCTTTTTTTTGTCAAAGATTGATTTCCTGCTATTACCTCATCAATATTCCTGTATTGCTTCCTCGTAAACAAATTTCCGAATTCCTCGGTGGCATTAAGTACCACTGCAATTTTGACAAGGCTTTTAAATGAAATTTCTCCGGTTGCTTCAAACCTCCTGTAGCTTGGAAAACTCATACCAGCCTTTTTTGCCATAGCCTGTTGGGTCAGGTTAAGTTCAAGGCGATTCCGTTTAACACGCTCTGCCAGACTCTTGATAATCTTTTGGGGGTTATTATCGTCCAGCAATAAATTAAAAGCTAATATATTATCATTTATATTCATTATTTACACATAACAAATAATATATTATTCATTATTATACAAATATAATCAATTATTTCTATAAATATGAGTATTATTCCATACGTTTTCAGCACAAAAAAAGCCCGCATCTGCGATGCGGGCTTTTTCAGAGAATATCAGGAATTATTTCAACTCTTTAATCTTAATATTTTTGTAAGATACTACATCGCCGTGGTCCTGAAGGGCGATTTTACCTTTAGGGAATTTAGCGAAACCATCCCATGTTTTGAATTTGCTGTTCGCTACCAAAGCATCCCATCCCGGTCCCGTCAGGTCAAACTCAACCGTTTTAACACCGTTCAACCAGAAAGTACCTTTGTTTTTCTTACGGTCGATTGACATCTTGGCGGTGTTCCACTGTCCGGCTGGCTTTACAGCAGTAAAACTCGCAGGAGGAATCATATCATACAGCGAACCAGACTTATGGTTTCCGTCTTTACCAGCTTTAGCATCCGGGTGACGCTCGTCGTCCAACACCTGCATTTCAGGACCTGTAGAGTAAGGAGCACCATATTTTTTATCTTCCACAACACCCCACATCACACCACTGTTGCCTTTTTCAGCAATTTTCCAGTCCAGTTCCAGTTCAAAACTTTCATATTCTTTGTCGGTTACCAGGTCTCCACCACCTCTGGCAGTCAGCACCATAGCTCCGTCTTCTACTTTCCATTTGTCAGAGACAGGCTGTCCTGCTTTATTGTAGGCATGCCATCCCGTAAAATCCTTACCGTTAAAGATAGAAGTAAATTTACCTTTTTTCTGTCCGAAAGATGAAAGGGAAATAACTCCCAATAAAACCACCAATTGTATTTTTTTCATATATAATAAGTTGAAATTTAGGCCTCAAAAATACGGATAAATCACAGCAATGCTAACAAGGGACGGAATATTTTTAAATTCTTTTAATAAGTGATATAAACGGCCCATTTTAATCATTTTTGGAGACAGGAAGTAGCTTACGGGTTTCGCTTCAGCAGGTCTTCTGTTTTGCAGCAGGATGAAAAACACAGCTCATCAGGGAACCAACGGCCCGTATTTTTTTATCAGGCTTATTTTATACTTACCATTCTCAGCCACATTTTAAAACCCATGAATACTGAGTAAGCTTTTGAAACCTGCCCTTCTCCGGGGTTATTTAACCCTACTGTTTCCAACAGACTCAGCCTGTAATACAAAACAACTAAAAGACTAATTATAAGTAGATTACAAAAAAACAGGTTTACTTAATTTCTTTACAAAACCTACTTTGAGTGCCAACTGACCACGTAGAAACCCCTGGTTCCCCATGTTCTTTTAACCCTCCCTCGAAAGTCATTTATGGGTTTTATGCAGTGAATCTACCAGCCTGATAATTGGGTGTTTGCACTCTAGTATAGCGATTTTATATACTATTATTTTGTGTCTGAAATAATTATAGCAGACTCACATGAAAACTCTGAAACATTTACTCCTTCTCCTGGTGACAGGAGCAAGCATCCTGAACCAAGCCACCGCACAGACCCCTAATTACAGTGGTCTGCAGGATAAAATCCTGATGCCTGAACTCAGCCGCGAATCTGCCGGAGACCTGCTGGTCAGTCTTTTACTCACCAGGGGCGAATTCAAAGGCAACCTGAACACCGTACAGGTAACGGCTGATGAAGAAATGAAATTTAATGTCCGTGTCGGCTACGAAGGCTTTGCCAACGGCTTCCTTATTGCCAAGCTTGTAGATGCCGGCAAATCACCCATGCAGGGTTTCCAGGTGGCCAGGGTCAAATTTCCGCAGGATAAAGGCACCATCGACCTCAGCTTTACGATAGACCGGAAAGCATATCCTGAAAACCAGGACATTATGATTCCCAAACTCGTCCTGGTGGCTTCTATGAAGCAGGATTCGGACCAGGGCTATAAATTCACTTACGGTACCCAGAAGAAATTCAAAATCCCGGTGAGTGATGCCAACCTGGTGACCAATGTTTCTCTTTTGCCCCTGGGTAGTGCGGCCACCCTGACCAAAACCACCGTAAAACCGGCAGATGTTATTATGCCCAACATCAGGATTTATGACAAAATCAACAAAAATGCCCTGCTGGTGCAGCCTGATATTAAAACCGACAAACTTTACCTGGACAAAGTAGACCGCCAGCGACTGAATATTGAAAAACAACCCGTACCCACAACACCCGTGAAAGTAGCCACACCCATCCGCAGAGACGCCCGTGTTACGTACGTTACTTCCCCACAAATTTTAGCTACCGCTGTATTAGTCCGCCCGGGTGTGGCAGGCACAAGACCCGCCACACCTCCCCCGCCACCGGATCCTAGCCCGCAAGGCCCCGGTGATCAGGCCATCCCTTTGTTTGAGAGCCTGGTAACCGACTATGAATTTGAATATCCGTTCGAAATCACCAACATCCGGCTCGACGTTTATCCTGATAAGAACAAAGCCTCCGGTTATTTTTACTACCTGCCGTCGGCCTACTATATTGATTATGACAAAGACCAGGGACACCAGTTTGTGATAGACTACGGCACTTCGGGTGAGGCTTCAGCCGACCAGACGGTGAGAATGTCCGGAAAACTGACGCATGGCGTCAACACCAAAGAGAAATCGCTGGTTTCTGCCCTGATCAGGTTGTATATCAAGAAAAATCCACAATTCGGCTACAAATTCACCTCCCTGGCCCCGGTCAAACCGGAAGGCAGCCTGCAGGTGAGTTTTGACACCGACCTGAAACAATACAACATCAGCAACCAGAGCATCAGTGCCCCGAACCTGGACGAGCAGATCGACGTATCGTGGAGAACCGACCAGGCCAATGCCACCGACATCAGCAATTCACTGAAAGCCAACGTGGGCATCATCGGAAACCTGAAAATCAAACCGCAAAGCGGCGTATTGCCTGACCAGGATGTGCCCGTTAGGATCAGGCTGGCAGACGAAAGGACCATCGGGAGGTTTACACTGAAAACCGGCTGGAGAAACCAGAACTGGCAGAATATCTCTCCATACCCGGTCAAACTACGCAACCTGCATGTGCTTTGGGTTGATGAGACCAAGAACCAGGCGGCCGTTTACACCTGGCAGCTGAGCGATGTCGAAATTCCGGCTAAGTCGCAGGTCAAATTTGACCACAGCAAACTTCCGGCCTGGCTGGACAATGAACCCAACACCCGCTACTGGATCGAATACGAAATCATGAGCTGTGTGCCATGTCATGAGGATATCCTGAAAAAGGTGATCCACTCGACCACACAGGCCCAGTCACAAACCATCAAATTCAACCTCCTGGAAATCTTTGAAGCCAACAAGATCGTTTTTGCGGGCATCACTGTCAGGACAAAACAAGCCACCGCAGAAGGAACACAGGTACAAACCATGCCCGAAATACCCGCCGACAAAGACAAGCAGTCGTACAATTCAGGTAAAATATATGTGCCGCAGGGCGAGCAACCTGACTTTGAATTCAGCCTCCACCTGGTCACCAGCGACGGCAAGGAATACAACAGCGACTGGGTAAAACGCAACTCGCTGAATGTCTTCATCGGGAATTCACAATTGAAAGAAATGTTTCCACAGCTGATCGTCAATCCATGAAAACCGGGATCAACATATTGATGCTCATAGCACTACTGAGTCTCAAGCTAAGTGCACAGCCTGATTTCTCTCAGCGGGCTTTGCTGCACGGTGTGGTGATCTGCCCGGATATGAAACAAAAACAGGTGTATTATTTCCTTCCCGAAGATCTGGAACTGATGAAAAACAAGGATGGTCAGCCCGCTTTCAGGTTTATCATGATGCGGTATACCGGCAACGGCACTTTCGGAGATATGAACTCAAAGCGTTTCAGAAACATCATGCAGATGGATGTGGCCCTGAAAGCCATATCGCAGGATACCCTGGCTGCTTTGAAAAAAAGCCTGAGAAAAATCAACCCGGGTTTTACCCTGAGACCCGTGCCTGTCAGCCGTCTCGAAGCCATTGTACATTATGTGGCGGTAAACGACACCCTGGCCACCCGTCTGGGAAAAGGCAACTGGGAGACCGGCGGAGAAAGCAGCCTGAGCACTTCGAGTTCATACTGGCGTGAAAGGACATTCACCATTTACCCCGACAACCAGACCGCAGACTTGTTTAACCAGTCCCTGAAAAGCGGCAGACTGATACTGAGTCTGAGCTACGCATTTTTCAGCAAAGGAAAAGCCGATGCAGATCCGGTCAGTTCGGTCAGCGGACCGAGAAAATACCGCAAAATGCTTTCAGAGATTATCCCGAAACCTGACACCAGTGCCAATGTAATCAAAGAATGCCTGGTAAAAGCCAATGCCTTTGAGATCGAAACGGACACCCTGATGTACAAAACACTGGTAAGCCAGATCGATCTGAATGACGCCGTTCCTCCAGGATACGCCCTGCTGAATGTTTATGATTTCGACTTCAACAATGAGATCAGGAACGACCTGTATGAGAAAATAGTGGAAATAGCAGCCGAAGGAGCCGGAGGCGGTACTGTGACCACCCAGGTGATCTTCAAAAAACGGCAACCTGATTTGTATGCCTCTGCCGCTAAGTTCAAGTATGCCGTCAGGCTTGACAAACCTTTCCGGTACAGGATCATCGAAATATCGGAAGCCGGAGAAGAGAAAAAATTGGACTGGGTAGCTGAAACCGCCTGGCACCGCGAACTGAATACCACAACCAAAACGATCACGAACGAATAATAACAATCGATATAGCCATGAAAACAAGACAATTATTACTGATTTCCGTACTGCTCCTCTCAGCCCTTTGGAGCCAGGCCACCGTCAAATACAATGAAGGACAGGTGATGGTGAAGGGTGTACTGTTTCTGCAGGAATATGAAAATCCGAACAACTATTACTATCTGCCGCAATACCCGAGGCTTTCACGCAACGAAAAAGGGCTTTATGAGTTGCTTTGCATGAAATACGTCGGACAGGGTGGTGCAGAAACCAACGGGGGGATTTTCCATGCCCTGATCGAGTTCTCGATGCCGTCGGAGTTTGTGGAAACCCTGCAGAAAGAATTGCAGGAAAAGACCGCCAACAAAAATGCGACCATTGCCGGCCCCGTGCCGTTGCAGCAAACGCTGAAAGAAGGCGAAAATACTCCAGGAGGGTTCCAGATCATTTCTTCAATCCTGACCAACACGACGGGTAAGGATGCTTTTACCAGGAACATCATTGCCTCCGGACACGCCCCGCTTTTGCCGGGATCGAAGGCGGCGGTATCTGCCCGGTTAAGCCAGGAAGGAGCCACTTTGCTTTTTGAGTCGCTGAAACAACCGACTTCGGATGTGTCTGTATCTTTAAACGGCTATTACGAAGCCACCACCAAGGCCTACAATGCTACAGTCACTGCCGAATCATCGGTCATTTATGAACATTACAGCAAACTCTCCAATATACAGAGCGGCTATACCCGCGATCAGCTGAGAAAAATCACCGATGACCTCAGAAGGGACCAATCGCTCAAAATCGACATCTTTGACGGTGGTGGCGGATCGGGTGTGGACACTAAAAACCTGCAGGGCATCCTGGATGCGGTAACAGACAAGCTGATCGAGCTGATGTTTGACACCCAGAACGGCTGGTCGAAAGAGCCGCCGCGAGAAGCGGCTGTGGAAGTCAACCAGATCCTGGGCCGCCAGGAAAGAGGCTTTTTCTCAGAGGTTTTCGGCGGAGCACAGGACACCCCCTATTTCTCAGACAACCAGTTTGTCTTGAAAAAACGCACCGATATCCGCACCAATAAATTCTATCTTAACCTGAGCAAAACTGCAGTCATCAGGGTACCATTTTATACTTCCGGAAACCTGAGCGGCATTTACAAGAACTTCGGGGCAGATACGACTTATTTCAGAACCGTGAACCTGGATGATGCTGATTTCCAGAGAAGAGACGTGCACTTCCAGGTGGATGGCGATTTTGCCGAATCATTCAAGGACATCTTCAATTTCGTAACTGTCAGCTTCAGGAAAAAATATGGCGGCAGCCAGAATGACGCCACAGCCGACCTGATCTTCAAAAGAGGTGACCTTGAAAAAGGAAATGACATCCAGCTGATCAAATACCCGAGACTGGGTACTTCCACTTCCGACTGGCTCAACTACGAATACCGCATCAGCTGGAGTCTCAAAGGCAATAACCTGAGCATCAAGGAGCCATCCGGCGAAAACCAGTGGAAAAGCTCCAAAGCCTCAGCCATTTCGCTGATTCCACCTTTCAGCAGAAGACTTGTAGAGGTGGACGCCGACAGAACAGGATTCAAGGAGGCGAAAATACTGACAGCAACCGTAAGATTCCTGGCCATTGTAGGCGGCAAGCCCCAGATACAGAAAACGATTACCCTCAGGGCCGGAGACACCTCCAATACCTCGAAAGTAACGCTTTTCCATGATGTAAACCAGCCTGTAGCTTATCAGATCACCTGGTACGACAACAAAGGAAAGGCGTCCGACAGCGAACTTAAGGAAATCACCGACAACTACCTGCTGCTTATCCCTCCTGTTACAGAGTAAGGGCAAAGCAAGGTTGACTATCTGAAACATACCATGAAAAATATCATCATCATCGTTCTCCTGCTGGTGATCAGGGCAGCCTGCGGTCAGCAGGTCCTGATTGACAGGGGCGTGCAGGTAGACGGACTCTGGTGCTTCCCGCTTTACCAGGACACCACCACTTACATGTACCTGTCGAGCTCAGCCAGGCTTTCGGTCAATGAAAGCAATACCCCGCAGTTCTCGTTCATGCGGTATGTGGCCACCAAGGCCTCTACCGGCGGCGGCACGAGTGCCATCACCGATGCTACCGGCGGCGGGATACTCAATTTCCTGGTACAATACGAAACCCCGGAAAAACTGGTGACCAATGCCCAGAAGGTTTTGAGAGAACGTTTTAAAAATGAAGCCATTAAAGTCAGAGGGCCTATCGTTTTTTCCAAAGGCCGCTGGACACTCATCTCTTCTGTACTGACGAAAGACACCACCAAAACCGAAAAGAAAATACTATCGACCGGCGAGGCCCCGGTGCTGGAGGGCAGCAGGATTGCCCTGACTTTCGACCTGAAACCCGCAGATGCCAACCTGCTGATGGAAAACTTCAAGATGTCAACGCCGGATGTCTCGCTGGTTTTTGAACTGGGGTTTTCAGGTTTATCTGAAAACTATGACGCCGAAATTGAAATCGACTGGTCGGAGGTGCGGGATTCCAAAGCCTTTGAAGCCGGAGCATCCGTATACTTCATCTCGGCAGACCTGAAACTCGGGTTTGACAAGCTGATTAAAAACGGGGCCGTCAAACTGAAATCAAACGGCTCAAACGCCCAGATGGAAGGCCTGATCCAGGTGGTTTATGATAAACTGCTGAACCTGATGTTCAGTCCCGTAAGACCTGAAACCGTCCCAGAAGGTCAGCAGGGCAGTATGCTGCAGGCCATCACCGGGATGTTCGGTCCCGGCGGGATCCTGGGCAGCCGCAGCCTGACCGGGTTCGGAGCCAATGTGGGCTTCCAGCTCAAGGAAATGCATTCTGAAGGCAAAAGCAAACTGAATTTCAAGGGTCGGACCGAGAAAAACCTCAATCATTTCATTGTCTTCAACATCGGCGATCTTTATCAGCAATACGGCTCCGACAGCAAACTTTTCGCCACCCGCAATATTGACGACGATGCTTTCAGACAAAGGGAAGTGTATGTGGGGGTGGACGGAGAACTGGAAAAGGAATTCGCCAAAATGATCAACAGCGTTTCCATCGTCCTGAACAAAGACCATCAGAACGGGCAGAATACCTTACAGAATTTCATCCTGAACCGTGAATCATTCAAGGCACTGAAAAATACCGCCCCGCTCATCTACGGCTTCAAGGCCGACACCAACCGTGTGGAGTGGCTGAACTATAATTACAAAACCATCTGGCAGTTCCAGGGAGGCGGCACACTGGAAACCGACTGGAACAAAAGTGCAGCCGCGATGATCAACCTGTACACACCTTTTCAGCACAGGTCTATTATACTGGACGGTAACCTGAAATCACTGGGCGACAAGGGCATCAGGGCGGTTTCTATACAGATCGACTACTCGTTTTTCGGACAGAGAAAACAGATGCGTCAGACCATCAGGCCTACAGACAACCTGACCGGAAAACAATTTGAAGTGACGCTACCAAACAACACGGAAGAGGTGGACTACACCATCACCTGGTTTGACAAAAACGGGCAGCAGAAAACCCTGAAAGGCAAGGATAAATTCGGTTTGATTTTCATAGATGAAATACCTGAATAAGATGAAAAACCTGGTCAGAATAATCGCTTTTGTGATGGGGATTGCTTCGGCAAACGCCCAGATCGAATATGAGCAGCTGAAGCTTAAGGACGGCACTAAAGTAGCCTTTATGGTCGGTGAAGCAGACGAAAACGGCTCTCAGGCCTGTTTCTATCTGCCTGCCAACATGAGGATTTCAGTAAAAAACAACCTTCCTGAGTTCTCTTTTCTCTCTTATCGGCAAGACAGCCTCTCGCCTGTTCAGGGGGGCATCATGCACCTGCTGCTGACCTGGGGACTGGATGAACAACAGGAAGCAGAATTCCAACGCCTGCTGACCCAAAAAGACAGCACGCTCCAACTGGCCGGAGCTTATCCTATTGTGTCTGCAGCGGGTCTGATGATCAGTTCTAATCATCCGGTGGCAAAAATCCTGCGGGAATCTATGAGCGGCTCGGGCCAGGTGCCTTTGCTGCCCAACGACCGCATGGCAGCCTCGTTCAGGTTCAATGCTGAACAGGCCAACCGGATGATTGAAGCCATCGAAAACAACGAAAACCTGGAAGAAGTCAGATTCCGGTTCAATTTCGAGCCCAAAGGCTTTAACCTGGTCTGGAAAACAGAGATTTCTTTAGGTCAGATATTGTCCACTGCTAAAAAATGTCCGCCATGTATCCGTTGATCAGACCTATCATTCTCGTGTTTTTTGCACACATCTGCATGATAGCAAAAGCGGATGTCTACCTGGTCGTGTATGCCACTTATGAGGGTAAAACAGGCCACACAGGCATCGCGGTAGACAACTACGAAATCAGGATCAGGGATACCGGATCAGCTGACAACTGGTCGTACGTCAATGACACCGTCAGAACCCATTCGCTGACTTACTTCGACCTGTGGCCGAAAAGCGACCGGAAAATGGAGATACTGAAAGACACCGAGCCGGATTATTTCCGCCTCCCGAATTCTTCAGCAGAACGGTCCATCACTATTGAAAGCCTGCTGAGCCACGGCATTCCGCATAAAGAAGGATACCCTTGCGACGGCCTGCTCAGGATCAGGACCTCTCCTACCGAAGACTACCTGCTGAAAGCTTTCCTGGATAAGAAATCGTCTGAAAAGAGGCCTTTCAATACGAGAAAGTACAACTGCACCGATTATGTGGTGGATGCTTTCAACTTCATCACCGGGCAGCGGCTTAAAGCCAGGGAGTTTATCCCGATGCGGCTTTCGAGTACACCCAACAAGTTTTATAAGACCATTTTAAAAGAATATGCCCGGGCCGAAGTACTCAAAGATGCCTCCGGAAAAGTGCAGGGCACGTTCGTTAGAGAACGCATTTTATACAAGTTCCTAAATAAACATTCATAATAAAAACAAAGTCATGAAACACTTATCAAACTTCGGATTCCTTCTCCTCATCTTACTTTGGGGAGGCTTACTGACGGGAGCTCAGGCACAGGGCCTGGACGACCGCAACCGCATCGACATTACCCTCACCGATGGTGTGAAGGTCAGGTTGCTGGGCAAATCAAGCCCCGGCACCAGCAACGTGTTTACGAATGAATACTACTACCTGCCTACCAACCTGAGGCTATCCAGGAAACAGGACGGCACCCCGGAATTCCTGCTGATCAAATACACTACCGAAGAAAAAGCAGATGCAGGTGGTGTGCAGGGAGCACTGATGCACTTTTTAATGGAATGGGGCCTTACCCAGGTGCAACTGGCTGAGCTGCAAAAAAAAGTGGAAGAAAAAGTAAAAGAGCTTTCACTGGTTCCGGGATCAGGTTTTGCGGCCCTTAAAGGCAAAAAACCGATGGTAATGGGAGCCGCCAAGCTGAGGTCTGACACCAAAGACTCGTTTAGGGTCATCTCGGCTATTCTTACCGACAAGACTTTTACTCCTAACATGGTGACTTCAGGCCAGGCTTCACTGCTTGAAGGCAGCAAAATCGCCGTGGCAGCGAGGCTCGAGAAAAACGCCGCACAGCTTCTTGCCGCCACCCTGGAGAAAAACCGCTCGATTTCTGATGTCAGCCTTGAACTGAAATTCGCGTACGACATCATGGCCCCGGCCATTAAAGGCAAGGTGATCGTAGACTGGAGTAAATTTGAGAAACTGTACCAGAAATATACCCGCGACTACACCCATACCGACAAGGACGACGGCACGCTGCCTTACAAAAACAGCCTGAGAGATGACGTCATCACCGACACAGAAAAAGACAGTCTTTATTCCTTTATGAAAGAGAATAAATTCATTGACATGCAGCTGGAAGTGGGTTCAGGATTCAAAACCGACGATCCGATCATCCAGAAAGCGATGAGCTCGTTCTGGGACATGGCCATGCAGATGATCGCCGAAAAACAACAGGCTCCTCCGCAACCTGTTCAGCAGGACGACGTGAAAGGTCCTCGTTATGAACCGGATCCCGATCTGTATGAATACCACCTGAACCGCACCAAAATCGAAACGAGGATAGCCCGTAAGAGGGAAGAATTTAACATGAACGTCAAAATGCCGATCATCGAAAACTTCACTTTAACAGAAAACCTGACCTCATGGTATGATGGCGTGCGTGATAACCCGAAATGTGTGTCGGCGGTCAACTTAAACGATCCGTTCTTCCAGCACAGGGACATCAACTTCCTGCTGGACGCCGAAGCGGAAGG
This sequence comes from Emticicia sp. CRIBPO, assembly GCF_009905725.1. Taxonomy (GTDB): domain Bacteria; phylum Bacteroidota; class Bacteroidia; order Cytophagales; family Spirosomataceae; genus Leadbetterella. The sequence goes on from NZ_JAAAKV010000001.1 coordinate 848,613, forward strand.
CTCTGTGGGCAAAGAAATCAACATGGTAGCCGTAGAAGTCAGGAAAAAACGTAATACCGGCAACCCTTACTCTGCCAGTTTCCAGCTGACCAAAGACTATATCGCCAAAAACGGGGTGACATCCAAAGTGACTTACTCGCGTGAGGGTGACAACAACTCGGACATGTACCAGTACAAAGTAAAATGGAGCCTTCGTGGCGGCAACGAATACCCGAAAGATCCTCAGTGGGTACAGGGAGACTGGGGTGGCATCACCCTTTCTGCTCCGGTAAAACCAAGAACCGTGGAATTTGAAGGTAACCTGGAAGAATTGAAGGCCTCGGGTGTGGTCAGAGCTACCCTGCAGCTGAGATACATGAAGTTCGGTAAGGAAGAGGAAACGAATATTCCGCTGAGCGTTGCTGCGGGTGTACCGCTTGCCCAGGGTCAGATCTACCTCGACAGGGATACCAAAGGATATGCCTACAGGATGGTTTTTGACCACAAAGACAAAGGCAAACTCGCCCTGGACTGGAAACCCGAGACTTCAGATTATGTGTATGCCACCATCCCTGAGCAGTTCCAGGACACCACCTCGGAGGTTTTCAACAAAGCCATCGAAGCCGGAAAAGTGATCCTGAAACCGGACAGCCCCGGCGGACAGGTCCTGGATAAATTCAAAGATGTATTAGGCATCATTACCCGCTGAAATCATGAAAAAGATCATTTTTCTTCTGCTCATTACGGCCGGTGCCCTCCGGGCACAGACCACCCTGCAGCATACCTGGGTATTTAATCCGGCAGGTGGTACAGCGGTGGCCCCTGACGGAAAACCTTCAGTTACCGTCTTCGTAAAGCCCTCCTGTTGCCCGGTCACAGCCCTGGAAGTTACAGGAAATGCCCTGGAAGATAAGGCTCAATGGATAATTATTCCTTTAAACATGGAATCAGCTGTACTTCAGAAACTCAGCTATTCTGTAAACACTTCGGGAAGGTCCCATATTTTGCAAACCAGGCTTCTGGATATGTCATGGGCAGGAGAATCCAAGGTAATCTTTGACCAGACCGGATCTCAACCCGGGCCATTAGACCTTCCGGACTTAAAGCCTCAGGGTGCCTTATCACTGGCCATCAGATTAGGTATTCCGGGGGGAGATAAACTTTGGATTGGCCCCATCAGGCTTACCGGGTACACGACACATAAAAATTTACAGCCATGAAAAAAATCATCAATATCTTATCATTCCTCGTGCCAGTGTTGTGGGCCTGCCAGGTAAACGCCCAGGCGATCTACCTCGACAAGCCCATCCAGGCCGGGCAACTGATCCTCTTTCCGGACATTGCCGAAGCCAACGCCTATTATTACCTGCCCAACAAACTCAAACTGGGCACCAATAAGGACGGCAGTCCGCAGTTCTCTTTTCTGAGGTACGTCGAAAACATCAAAACCGAAGAAGGGGAGGAAACCCGCCGTGAGGGTGACGGCGGCGGTATCATCCACGCCGTGGTAGAGTTATCCGTAGCCGAAGACCTCATCAAGGCAGCCGAAAGGGACCTGAAACGCAAAACCGTTCAGAATGCCTTTATCAAAGGCCCGGTGATCTATAAAAGCGGCACCATGGCCCTGGTTTCTTCGCTGGCCGACGAGACCTCGGGCTTCAGCAAAAAGATCATCGGACTCGGGCCTGCCCCCATCATTGCCGGCAATAAAGCTGCGGTGTCCATCACCCTGACCAAACAGGGGGCTAAGGTGCTGTGGGAATCGTTCAAAACCTCCACACCTGACATGAGTTTTTCTTTTGTCATGAATACCGGCGGCTTCAGGTCGCCTGTAAAAGCCAAAATCACGGCCGACTTTGATAAAATCTATGAACACCATGATTTCAAAGCCGGGCTGGATGTAGCCGTGGGCGGATCAGGTGGCAGCGGACAACCTGCCTCACCTTTCCAGATGAAAGCGGGCGTAGACCTGGCTTTTGACCAGCTGCGTGAAAGCGGGGCCATCAAAATCGAGGGAGCTGAAGCCAGCGAAAAAATGGAACAACTCATTGACATTGCCTACAGAAAACTGGCCGACATGATGTTCGAACCTTTCAATCCGAACATTGGTGGCGGCAGCAACCAGGCACAGATGGAACAGATGCTGGCCATGGCCAACCGCCTCAACGCCGACAGCTCCAGGACCCGGGGATCATCATCCGGTTCTGCCAGCACCCAGGTAAAACTGAACATCGCTTACCAGTTTAAGCAGGTCCGTAAAACAGGGACTTATGTGCTGGATTTCAGCAAGTCGGTTTCAGATGAACTGCCTTTCCGTTTCGACGAAAACTTCGGAGCCATCAGTTGCCCGAAATGTTTCAGACAGGTCAACATAGATGATCCTTTGTATCGACAGAGAGAAATCCTATTATCTATCGACGGTCTGAATGCCGACCAGTTTGGTAAGTACGTCAATTTCGTAACCGTCAGCCTCAAAAAAGACCACGGCGGCGGACAATACACCATCGACGAAGCCCGTATCGGGACCAAGGATTTTGCGGCAGCCAACCTTTACCGCCTCATGTACGGCTGGAAGGACAACACCGACAATGACCGCAACAAATGGCTGAAATATGACTACAAAACGGTCTGGAGCTTTTTCGGTGACCATCAGATTGTGCAGGACTGGTCAAATACCGATCTCATCGGCCTCAACCTTGCCCCGCCTTTCCATCCGGTCAGCGTCAGCGTAGAGGCCAGCCCGGCCCTTATCAAAGCTGCCGGTATCAGGCTCGTTACCACCAAGTTTTACTATAACTATGGCGGCGGAGAAAAAGTGGAGCAGGTGGCCATCCGCAGTGAAGACCCTGTCATGGCTAAAAAGGCTGATTTTATGCTCAATAAGAACAATTACGACTACGAATACGAGATCATCTGGCGGTTAACGGGCAACAGGACTGTCACCACCGGGAGAAAGAAATCGAACGACACCATCCTTTATGTGGATGAAATTCCGGCAGAGCTCCTGCCCTGAAACAAAACTCTAAAATAAAACGAAAATGAAAAAACATGCCTTAAAACTGCTATGGATAAGCCTTTGTCTTATACTGGCCGTGGCGGATCTGTCAGCTCAGCAAATCCTGATTGACAAACCGCTCAGAATCGGGAGTGTGACGGTATTTCCGGACCTCAACAATCCCAACGACTATTATTATCTGCCGGACAAAGCCCGCATAGCCACCGCAGCTAACGGACAACCCCAGTTCTCTTTCCTGAGATATGTGCAGAATGTCCGCGGCGGTGCCGAAACAGAAACCCGTGAAGGCGACGGCGGCGGGATCGTCCATGCTGTCATAGAACTGTCGCTGACCCCGGCCATGCTTGAACAAGCCAGGGGTGACCTCAGGAGGGTCAATTCTGCCGGAACCATCAAAGGACCCATCATTTATGCCGGTGGCTCCATCGCCCTCATCTCGTCGGTATCCAGTCCTGAAGGTGGATTATCGACCAAAATCCTCGGACTGGGCAAAGCCCCGATCCTGGATGGCGGCAAAGCTTCGGTGTCTATACAGCTGACCAAACAAGGGTCTAAGATCCTCTGGGAATCATTCAAAACACCGACACCCGACATGAGTATCTCTTTCGAAATGGACCTGAAAGGTTTCCGTTCCCCGAAAAGAGCCATTGTGGAAGCCAATTTCGAACAGGTTTACCAGCACACCAGCTTCCAGGCGGCCATAGCGGCCCCGATCCTGGCTGCTGAAATCAACACGGCATTTGATGACCTGGTCAAAACAGGGGCCATCAAAGTTACCCTCATCGGTGCCGACGAAAACATGGAAAAGGCAGTAGATGAAGCTTATACCAAACTGACCCGCCTGATGTTTGAGCCGGTGGGCGGCACAGGCACCCCTGAACTCGGTTCATTGACCGGGGCAGCGGCAAACCGCCCGAGCCTTCTGGACAGGGCCACGACCATGCTCAACAACGCCAGGACAGAAACAAGACAGGATAATGAAAAAAGAAGACAGCAAATGCTGGAATCACTGCCACCGGATGCCATCAACAGACCCAGAACCAGTACCGACACGAGCAGAAGGGCTTCGCCGCTGATTGAATTGTCAGACCAGGAAGCCGAGAGGGTTGAAAGGGCACAGGAGAGAAGGGAAAGGGAACAGCAAATTCAGGCTACCCAGCAGGCTTTGCCCCAGTTTGCCATCGCGGCTGTCTTTGAGATGAAAAGGGTACGTCAGCAAGGTACTTTCCGGATCGATCTCAACAAATACACTGCTGATCAACTGACCATCAGGTTTGACGAAAACTTTGGCCAGATCAACTGCCAGGCATGTTTCCGAGAAGTGAACCTCGACGACCCGCTTTACAAACAACGGGAGATTGTTTCTTACCTGGACGGTATGAACGCCGACGACTTCGGGAAGTACATCAACTTTGTGGCGGTACAGATCCAGAAAAAACACGAAAACGGTGACCTGACCCAGGACGAGATCAGGATCGACAAAACGAATTTCAACCAGTCAGGCAACAACTTCAAAATGCTGTACGGATGGAAAGGAGATAACAACCGCACCAAATGGCTGAAATACGACTACAAAGTCACCTGGAATTTCTTCGGGGGCCAGAGCGTCACCAGCGATTACAAACCCGTGGACGTGGCCGCCATTCCGCTGGCACCGCCTTTCAGCCGCAAACTGATTGATGTGGAAGCTGATCCGACCGCCATCCAGGCCGCTAATGTGAGGTCTATCGAAGTCAAGGTATTTTATAAACAAGGCACGCAGGAACTCAACCGCCAGATCAGGCTGAACACCAAAGCCAATCAGTTCTCCGGCCAGATTGAGATCATACAGCCCAAAGAAGCCAATGCTTTTGATTACGAGATCGTATGGTTTCTGAACAACGGACAAAGCAAGAATTCAGGCCGCTTATCATCGGCAAGTACCATCATTTTTGCGGACAATTTGCCAAATTAAATCTCAACTCAGTCATGAAAATTTTAAAATTTAAATCGCTCATTATTATCCTGTTGCTTGCTATCCAGGCGGTATCCGCCCAGGACAGGGTAAGATTTGTATATTTCGCTCCTACGGCTACCATGCGGACCATCTTCGGTTCAGCCAACATCAGGCAATGGGCCAGGGTCGTCGAGAGCGGCGTGCCCGTCACCAGGAGAGACACCATTTCGGTCATGGCCGGTTACCGCTGGGTGCACATCACGCCTGCCAATGTGACTTTGTTCAGAAACAATGCTCCTGTCAATCTGAAGAAACTCTATGATTCGCTCAATGCCCCGGCTTCCAAAGTGAGAAGGAAAATGGACGAAATCATGGGTCTGGGCGGCAACAGGCGGGTGGTGATCCACCTCGTCGACGACCGCACTTCTATCCCCATGAGTGAAAACTACGTGGGGCAGCAGATTGAGACAGCTGATAATAAAAAATATGTATGGCCTGCAGCCAGGGGTTATCTGAACACCACCCTTGAAAGCTCCGGTACAGGTGAGGTTTACATCGGAGACCACTTCATGAATGCCTTCGGCAACCAGTTTGAAGGGGTCATGCTGCACGAAATCTCCCACACCCAAAGGGCCAGGGATGCCCGTGGGGCCAATACCTGGGGCGAAGTCGGTACGGGGGTTTCTTACGGGGCCATTCCCGGACACACTTTCAATGAGCTGCAGGGCAGTGAAGAAAGTGCCCTGGACGAGGCCATGGGTAACTTCTGGAAAATGACACACACCCTGCAGGACAGCACCTGGGTGCTGAACCTGATGACAGACAGTACCGCCAGACTAAGAATTGAAAAATATTCTCCGCTGTTCAATGTCCACGAGGCATGGAATGCCCCGCATACCACCCAGTGTGCAGGTCCGACTACCCCGCATCCTACTTCTCCGGCTTCATTGAGGACAGCCGTTTGCGGAGCTGCCATATCCAGGTTCTTTGTTCCGGATACCGCTCAGTATGAAACCAGGCTTTACAAATGGAAAGACATGCCGGGAAGGTACATCATGAACAGCGAGCAGATGTCACAGGCTTATCTTTACTTATACTGGCGATACGCTTTTGCCCGTCCGGATTCTTCGATGAACAAAATCAAAAACCTCGCAAGGACCTTGTATTCCACCCGCGATTCACGCGACTGGCACGTAGGGTTCCTGGCCAATCACCTGGCTTTCCAGATGGAAAGATATGCCAACACCGCTCATGGCCAGGCTGAACAAACCGCCAACCGGCTCACATCCAGCTTGTTCTCCTACGCCCTGCTGGACTTGCTGAGGCATTTCTCTAACAGTGACCTTGATTTTGAAGCAGACATGCGGACCTATTCCTACGGTAGCGGCATTCCCTTTGCCATGGAAGCGTACAAAAGGCACCGGGCCAACCTCAGAACAGCGGCCAATCCTTTTATCAACGGACCCAATATAAACATCAGGGGGGCTGTAGTCGCCATGCGGGCTTATTTGCAGACCGCACCGACTATCCTTAAACAATAGGAACTTTCATGAAGATAAAATGGAGAGACCTTCTCCGTTTGTTTTAGAGTCAACCGCTAAAGTACAATACCCTGGGCTTCCGGGGTAATTGTTTTTACAGACGGCCCCTCCAGGTAAGTCAGTATCTTCTTCATGTTAAACTCATCCTCCCCTGAAGCCATCAGGTAGTCGGTTTTCACGAGTGAGGGCTTACCCAGTTTCAGGAATGATTTCCAGATGTGGTCAATGTACCAGGTCGGAATATAGCCCCACCTTGAATCCATCGCTTTGCGGATGAGGAAGGTCCTTTTGGAGATTTTGATGTAGATTCTTTTGTCGTAGACCTCGTTGAGCGGCTGATGGTAAAAAGCAAAGAAACCTTCCACGATCACCACGTCAAACCGGTCTTTGAAGTCTTTTACCACTTCCAGCAATAAGTCATGGTCAATGGACCTGGTCGATTCCCAATCGGTTTTACCTTTGATTTTGGGAATCAGGGTTTCGGGAAAAACAAAATCATCCTGGTGAAAAATGATCGCTTTCTTACCCGTTTTCCTGAAATACGTGACCAGCAAATTCGCCAGTGTACTCTTTCCGGACCTGCTTACCCCACCAATTCCAATGACCATGTTCAGGTGTATTTAGAACCAACTTGTACTTTTCTTTCTTTTCGTCGTGCTGCTCATCCCCAACGCCCCCAGTAAAGAGCGGGTAATGATCGACGCAGCCGTACGGCCGATCTGGCGGGTAACAGAACTACTCAGGATAGTCTCCAGCGTAGATTTCTCCTGTTTGCCGCTTTTCACTTCTTTTTCTTCCTCTTCGGCCGCTGCCGCCTCTGTGATCTTCTTGTTCAGAATCTCGTAGGCACTTTCGCGGTCTACCACCTCATTATATTTCCCGGCGATGCGTGACCTGCTCACCAGGCTGTCTATTTCACTTCCTGAAAGTACATCCATACGGCTTTTCGGAGGACACATGTAGGTCACAGCCAATGGCGTCGGAATACCTTTTTCGTTCAGTCCGGTCACCAGGGCTTCCCCGATTCCCATCGCTGTCAGTATCGTTTCAGTTTCATAAAACTCAGTAAGAGGATAGTTATCAGCCGCTTCTTTGATGGTCTTGCGGTCGTTGGCCGTAAAGGCACGCAGGGCATGCTGCACTTTCAAACCCAGCTGACTCAACACCGACGCCGGAACATCCTGCGGGTTCTGGGTACAGAAATAAATCCCTACGCCTTTCGAACGGATCAGTTTGATCACCGTCTCGATTTGCTGCAACAAAGCCTTCGAAGCTTCCTGGAACACCAGGTGGGCCTCGTCAATAAAGATCACCAGTTTAGGACGGTCTTCGTCACCGGCTTCAGGCAATCCCGCATACAGCTCGGCCAGAAGGCTGAGCATAAAAGTGGAGAATAACTTAGGTCTGTCCATCAGGTCCATCACCCTCAGCACAGAGATAATGCCCCTGCCCTGGTTGTCGATCCTCATCAGGTCATCAATATCAAAGGAGGTTTCTCCGAAAAACAAATCAGCACCCTGCTGCTGCAGTTCGATCACCTTACGCATGACAGTACCCAGCGAGGTCGTCGACATTTTACCGTAAGAATTCTCAAAATCGGCTTTGCCTTCATCGCTCAGGAACTGGATTACCCTGATGAAATCTTTCAGGTCCAGCAAAGGCAGTTGCTTGTCATCACAATATTTAAACAAGGCCGACACAATCCCTTCCTGGGTATCGTTCAGTCCTAAGATTTTCGAAAGCAGAATCGGCCCGAATTCTGACACCGTAGCCCTCAATCTCGCTCCGGGCTGCTCGCTTAAGGTCAGCAATTCCACCGGATAAGCTGTTGGTTTATAAGTAATTCCTGCCGCCTCGGTCCTTTCCAGGATAAAGCCCTCGCTTTTACCTTCCGCCGCGATGCCGCTCAAATCACCCTTGATGTCCATTAACAATACCGGTACGCTGGCATCGCTCAATCCCTCAGCCAGCACCTGCAGACTCTTGGTTTTCCCGGTACCGGTGGCCCCGGCAATGAGCCCGTGACGGTTCATCGTTTTCAGAGCGACTTTCACCTGGGTACCAGGCACCACCACTCCGTCCAGTTTGGCTGCTCCCAGAATCAGGGAGTCACCTTTAAAAGTATATCCGGCGTTTATTTCCGATTTGAATTTTTCTTCCTTACTCATGGTATATTTGGGTCCTTTCAGGTTTGCTGTTTAAAAAAGCATTATTTTGCGGCAATTTCTGAAATCTTCGACAAATAATAAAATCAAATTTCAAATCATTCTCAAATTGTTTTTTTAGGCAAATAATTAAAAATGAAAAAGCTATCGTCATATTTTGGCTGGGCAATGCTGGTTTTCGGACTTTTTATGATCATCATCACCACCGTTCTTGTTACCACGGATACTTCCGGTAAGGTAAAAATCTCTCCGTTTTATTTTATTTTCCTTTTCCTGATCCTGCTCGTCGGGGGGCTGTCGCTTTATTACAGCCGTAATCTGAAGGAGTGACCTGATAATATCTAAATTCTTAAGAAAATATAAAATTCAGAACAGACAAAACAGGCCTGCATACAGCATAACCTGTTTTTAATAAGGAAATAAAATCAATTCATAATCAGGGTTATTCCTGGGCTATGAACATTATTTTCAGTGAAATATAAAGAATTGATAAAAATTAATGTGACTTATATCAACGGGTGACGTCTTAATTATGAGATTTTGCTTTTTGTATATCATAACAGAGCTTTAAAGCCCCCGACTGATGGTTGGGGGCTTTTTTTGTGAATTTAAATGTGACCTCTGTCTCATTTGTCCGTCAAAATAGAGGATTAACTGTTTATGTGGATCCAACACGTAATCATGCTCTTAAAGCCTTTGTCTGCTGGATAGAGGCTTTTTTTATTTTTACGACTTTACATTTCTGAGTTTCAAAGCCTTTTTACAGCACAGTCGTCTATTTTCTGATATTCCTTATTCAATCATCCCGGAATTATTTTTAACTTGCCTTAAAAATCTCAAACATGAAACTAATAGCATTTTTCGCCTTCTTATTCATCAGCATCGGGGCCTCGGCCCAGGTAGACACCATCACCACTGCCCAGGCAGAAAAATTCATTGGAAAACTGGTGGTAGTCAAGGGTAAACTAAACGGCATCAAGGACTTCACCAACCGCGACGGGGACAAAATGTACCTGCTGGATGTGGACGGTACTTATCCCGATCTCCCGATGAGCATCAGGATATTTAAAGAAGCTTACCCGGCATTCAAACTGACGAAGGATGATTTCGGCAAGACGGTTTATTTCAAAGGTACGCTGGAAGAATACCGTGAAAAACCCAGCCTCTCTATCGGCGAGCCGGGCAATGTCTGGATCAAATAGGCAACGCGAAAACCAACGGAACATTTGAATGCCTGTTTTTTTAACAGGCATTCAAACTTACAGCCTCCTATTCTTGTTATCTCTTTACAAACAAAATCTTCATCAAAATGCAGGGATTCAGATTTTCGGATTTTAAGCCGGATATGAAAGGAGGAACAAAATTTGACCAGTTGCTGAACATTTTCCAGCAATTGCTGCTCATTTTTTCAGGAAATGTGACGGAGGCCCTGTCTTATATGAATGATCTCGACAGGAGATACCAGCTCACCGACGACAAATACGGGATCGCCGACTTCATCGACGACCTTAAAAACAAAGGATATATTACCGAAGAACAGCAAAGCGGCGAAATGAACATGACGCCCAAGTCTGAGCGAAGCATCCGCAAGCAGAGTCTTGAAGAAATATTCGGTAAACTCAAAAGGGCCAAATCGGGCGGTAACCACAAGTCACCACACACCGGCAACGGCGATGAAATGAGTTCTGACCTCCGGGCTTTCCAGTTTGGCGACGGCCTTGACCAGATATCGATGACCGAATCACTGAAAAACGCACAGGTCAACAGCGGCCTTGACGACGACTTCATGCTGATGGAAAGAGACCTTGAAGTCAACGACCGCGAAGCGAACATACAAACAGCCACCGTGCTGATGATCGACATATCTCACTCCATGATCCTGTATGGCGAAGACCGCATCACCCCGGCTAAAAAAGTAGCCCTGGCCATGGCCGAAATGATTCGGACGAGATATCCGAAAGATTCCCTCGACATCCTCGTGTTCGGTAATGATGCCTGGCAGATACAACTCAAAGACATTCCATATCTTGAAGTGGGTCCTTATCATACCAACACCGTGGCGGGTCTTGAACTGGCGATGGACCTACTCAGGAGAAAGAAGACCAAGAACAAACAGATATTCATGATCACCGACGGTAAGCCGACTTGTCTGAAAGAGGGCATCCGTTATTATAAAAACAGCTTCGGCCTCGACAGGAAGATCGTCAGCAAAACCCTGACCATCGCCGCCCAGGCAAGAAGGCTCGACATCCCTGTCACCACGTTTATGATTGCCAGTGACCCTTATCTGAAGCAATTCGTGCAGGATTTCACGAAAGTCAACAACGGCAGGGCCTACTACAGCAACCTCGACGGACTCGGCGGATTCGTCCTGGAAGATTTCCAGAAAAACCGCAGAAGAAATGTGAAATAGCTCTCCAACGTCTCCAGACGTAAGGAGGGCGACATCCGGTCTCCGACCGGTGTAAAGGGAATCCGTGAATCAGCAAGTTTCATCTGAAAGCACTCGCTAAAGATATTAGTAGAGACGTTGCATGCAACGTCTCCTCCGTGTAGACTAAAACAATCATATCATGCGAAAGGGATTCGCTGTCAGACGTTGCAGTGCCACGTCTCTACAAGAATTTGATGGTTTATTAAATGACAGGTATATTCTGAACGGCGGTCAGAGACCGCGTGACGCCTTCCTTACGTCTGAAGACGTCGGACAGCCGTTTATTGAAATTATAAACAGGTATATTCTACTCGGCGGTCAGAGACCGCAATACGCCTTCCTTACGTCTGAAGACGTTGGAAAGCAAAACATTTTCCCTACCACTGTTTCCAAATCAAAACCAATCCCTTTAATTTGCAGTCCATCCGAACTCATTTATACTTATGCTTAAGAAACAACGTTTTCAGGGAATTATCGACTACTTTACTACCCACCAGCCTAATCCTGAAACGGAATTACAATATACCAATCCTTATGAACTGCTCGTAGCGGTGATCCTGTCGGCACAGTGTACAGATAAAAGGGTGAATATGGTAACACCCCGCCTGTTTGACCGCTACCCTACCCCGGAATCTCTTTCGGTGTCTACGTCGGACGAAGTCTTTGAATACATCAGGAGTATTTCTTATCCTAATAATAAAGCCAAACACCTGGTTGGGATGGCGAGGATACTGGTGGATGAGTTTAAATCTGTGGTGCCGTCGACGGTAGAAGACCTCACCAAAATGCCGGGCGTGGGTCGCAAAACGGCCAATGTGATTGCTTCTGTGGTGCATCACCTGCCTACCATGGCGGTGGATACGCACGTGTTCAGGGTGTCGCACCGGCTGGGGCTTGTCAGCCTGAAAGCTACTACACCTTATACTGTTGAAAAGGAACTGGTTAAAGAATTCTCCGACGAAATCATCCCTAAAGCCCACCACTGGCTGATCCTCCACGGACGTTACGTCTGCCTGGCCCGCAGCCCGAAATGCCACGAATGCGGTATAACGTCTCTGTGTAAATCATACGAAGCGATACAGAAATACGGGATAAAGGCAGTGGATGATAAGCTGCCGTCGATTAATTAGGGATTAGCTATTTAGCTGTTGGCTTTTAGCTGTTGGCTTTTAGCTTTAAGGTTTGAGCTATAAGCGGTAAGGTTTAGGCAGATAGGTTTTACCAACCCTTTCAGTTTTTCAGTAGCTTCGGGTAGTGTGTCAGCTCGAGGAATAATTTTACGATGTAAAAAAGTAAAATGTATTGACGTTGAGTTATCAATCATGACTATTTGATGAATGTCCCAGCGGGACAAAATATCTATAAAAGTAACCTCAACTATGATTTAACATCCCGGAGGGATGGAACATTTGTGCAGGCTGTTTCTCAGACATATTAAATCCCGCTGGGATTAGCTCAAGTTAATGGACTCTTTTATTACAGATATTAAATCCCTCCGGGATAGTAATGAATCTATAGTAAGATTAGAGAAAAAGGTTAATGATAGCGGTAGTCGAGAGGCAGGTTAATTGTTAAAAGTTCAGCACAAAAATCGCGACCTTGTGATAACGGTTCTCGACTCCGCTCGAACTGACAGTCAGGGCGGTTCGAACTGACAAGAGCCGGGCGGGATCGAACTGACAAGAAATAAAAAACCGAACTGGCAAGAAATAAATCTAGCACAAAATGGTGCATGTAAAGTAACAAGTTCTCGACTACGCTCGAACTGACAGGATCAGGTTGACCAAAAAGCTAACAGCTAATCGCTTACAGCCTAAAGCTTACTGCTTAAAGCCTACAGCCCCTCAAAGCCTCACCAGCTCATTCTTATATTTCTCTTTGTAGGTTCCTTCTTTGTAGTTTTCGAAGGCTTCTTTTTTGTGGTTGTCGTCGCCGATGAAAGTGATGATCTGATGGAACACTTTGGCGTCCATGTAACCCGGGATGGGCTGGATCATGTTGAATTTCTCGTCGAGGTACACGATGCTCGGGTAGCTCATTTTACCCTGAAGCAGGGCTATCGCCGCTTCGTTGGCACGGTTGGCTTCGTCGTATTTGTAGGTCTTGCCGCCTATGGTGATGTCTTTGGTTGACTCGGCGTCTAATTTGACAGCGTAATAGTTTTCGTTGATGTATTTAACCACCTCAGGGTTTGTGAAGGTGTTCTTGTCCATTACCTTGCACCAGCCGCACCAGCCTGTGTAGACATCGATGATGGTCTTGCGGGGGGCCGTCTGGGTTTTGGCGTAGGCTTCTTCCACCGTCATCCAGTTGATCTTCGGGGTTTCTTCGGGTGAGCTTCTGAACGATACAAGGACCATCACCAGGCCAAACGACATCAATAATGCTAAACGCTTCATATCTTTTTATTTTTATTCTATCATAACGCAAAAAATATTCCAAAGATTTACCGGACGGCCAGAAATACTGACCATCAGGCCTTTTATTTTATCAAATCCACTGGGTATGGTGGTATTTACCCGTCAGGTCATCTGTCCGCTGGTAAGTATGTGCCCCGAAAAAGTCACGCTGGGCCTGTAATACATTGGCGGTGGCGTAGCCTGTGCTGTAGGCATTGAGGTAATCGAGGGCAGACAGGTGGCACGGAATAGAGATCCCCGCCGTGATCATCTGGATGGCAAAAACCTTCAGTTCTTTATGACCGTGCTCCAGCTGGGACCTGATCTCAGGACTGTCGAACATCGATTTATTGTCTTTGAAAACGGTCGACAGTTCGTCCATCAGCACGGAGCGGATGATACAGCCGTTGGTCCAGATCCTGGCGATCTCCGGGAAGTCGAGGCCCCACTGGAATTCGTCAGAGGCGGCTTTCATCAACTCAAAACCCTGGTGATGGTTCAGGATGCGGGCGGTAGCATAAGCCACCCTAGATACTTCGGGGTCAAAGGCACTTTCGGCGTCGATGCCCTGGTAGTGGTAGTTTTCGGAGAACTTCACCCTTTCGGCCTTGAATGCAGAAATGTACCTGGCAAACAATGCGGAACTGATCATCGTGGCAGGAATACCGAGTTCGGCAGCTGAAACGGTGGTCCAGTTGCCCGTGCCTTTGTTACCGGCTTTGTCGAGGATGAGGTCGATCAGCCATTGGTCTCCTTCTTTCTTGCGGAGGATGGAGACGGTGATCTCCAGCAGGTAGCTCGACAGCTCGGTGGCGTTCCAGGTTTCAAAGATATCGGCGATCTCGTCCGGCGTTAATTGATTGACATACCTGAGTCCGGCATAGACTTCGGCGATGAGCTGCATTTCCGCATATTCCACGCCGTTGTGCACCATCTTGATGAAGTGGCCGGAGCCTTCTTTGCCGACGTAAGTGCAGCAAGGGTTGCCGTGTTTGTCTTTGGCGGCAATGGCCGTCAGGTATTTGCTGACGATGGCGTAGGCCTCCGGATCGCCCGAGGGCATGACAGAGGGGCCTTTCAGAGCACCTTCTTCCCCACCCGACACCCCGGTGCCGATAAAGTGCACGCCTTTGGTCTTGAGGTAGGCTATCCTGCGTTTGGTATCGGTATATAAGGAGTTACCGCCATCTATCAGCACGTCGGACGGCGACAGGAACGGCAGAATGTTTTCTATGAATTCGTCGGTGGCAGCACCGGCTTTGATCATCAGGAATATCTTGCGGGGGGTGGCCATGGAGCCGACAAAGGTGCCGAGGTCATCAAACCCCCGGGCGGTGTCGAGCTCAGGAAACTCAGCCACAAACCTCTCGGCTACTTTTTCTTCCACCACGGCTTCGTGCCTGTTATATAATGACAGCCTGAAACCTTTCTGGGCGAGGTTGCGGCTGAGGCTTTTACCCATCACACCTAATCCGACGAGGCCGAATTCGGTTTTTGTTTTCTTTGTATTGTCCATAATCGTTTCTAATATCTTTTCAGGGCTTTGTGATATATCCACCGAAATCCCCGCTGAGGGTTCTTCGAGGGTTTCGAACTGAGATTGCAACAGTTTGGCGGGCATAAAGTGGTCGGTCCTTTTCTCCATCCTTTCGACGATGGTCTTGAAATCGCCTTTGAGGTGTATCCACTCGATCTTTTTAGACAGCTTGTGTGAGAGCATCTCCCTGTATTTTTCTTTCAGGGCCGAGCACGCAAACACCGCTCCGCCGGTCTGGGTGCGGGCTTTCTCATTGATGGCGTTTAACCAGCCTACACGGTCGTCGTCTGTCAGGGGTATACCCTCCCGCATCTTGTCGACGTTTTCTTTCGGATGGAAATCATCTCCATCATAAAAAGGGACAGATAAATGCTCACTTAGAAGTTTGCCGACGGTAGTTTTGCCGCTACCGGACACGCCCATTATAAAAAAAATTGTTTGCTGCACACCAGTATGAGTATTAAAAAATATTTTGCGAAATTAACAAAAAACTATCTATAAGACTATAGCACATTCCTGACATTTTAGGCACTATTTATAACAGGTACACACCAGGTGATTATCGGATAAAAAAGCATGCTTATTCACAGGTCAGAGATAATATCGGTAAAGAAAACAATAATTTTAAGGATAACCAATGACTCACACCCCCTTTATTTTCAGGACGAACAGACGGGCATTACCGCCCCAAACCACAAAAGAATACTGATTGACATATTTTTTAGGATTTGAAACACCAAAGCCTTAATTTTGCGGCATACCGGCCACCCGGATAAAGACCCAATAGATATGCAGTTTCAAGAGAAAATAAAACAATTAGCCCTTTCTTACGCTTCTGATGCCGTAGCTACCCGCAGACATTTACACCAGCATCCGGAGCTTTCTTTTGACGAACACAAAACGGCCGCCTTTGTAGCCGAAAAGCTGAAGGCCATCGGGCTGACGCCCCAGACGGGCATTGCCGGAACGGGCCTCGTAGCCATTATTGAAGGTAAAAATCCCCACAAGAAAGTCATCGGACTGAGGGCCGACATGGACGCCCTGCCGATTTTCGAACAAAACGACGTTCCCTATAAATCATTGAATGAGGGTGTGATGCATGCCTGCGGACATGATGTGCACACTTCCTCGCTGCTGGGCACTGCCCGCATCCTTCAGGAACTCAAAGGGGAGTTTGAAGGGACGGTCAAGCTGATATTCCAACCTGCTGAAGAGAAAGCTCCAGGCGGGGCCTCTATCATGATCAAAGAGGGGGTGCTCGAAAACCCGGCTCCGCTGTCGATGATCGGGCAGCATGTGGCTCCCAATGTGCCTGTGGGTAAGATCGGCTTCAGAGAGGGTATGTACATGGCCAGCACGGACGAACTGTACCTGACCGTCAAAGGCAAAGGCGGACACGGGGCGGCTCCCGACCAGCTCATTGACCCGGTATTAATTGCTTCTCATATCATTGTATCGCTGCAACAGATCATTTCCCGCAACAGGAAACCGGCCAATCCTTCGGTGCTTTCCTTCGGGCGGTTTATTGCCGACGGGGTGACGAACGTGATCCCGAACGAGGTGAAGATCGAAGGGACATTCAGAAACATGGATGAAGAATGGCGTGAAGACGGCCTCAGGAGAATGAAGAAAATGGCAGAGGGCATAGCCGAAGCCATGGGTGCTGTGTGCGACTTCCAGGTGGTGAGGGGCTACCCTTTCCTCAAAAACAATCCACAACTGACCCGCAAACTCAAATCTGCCGCCAAAGAGTATGTGGGGGCTGAGAATGTGGTCGATCTGGACCTATGGATGGCGGGTGAGGATTTTGCGTATTATTCGCAGGTGGTTGACTCCTGTTTTTATCGCTTAGGCACTAGAAATGAGGCGAAAGGGATCATATCGGGTGTACATACGCCTACTTTTGATATTGATGAATCTGCCCTCGAAATTGGCACAGGTTTAATGGCTTATCTTGCTCTTGCTGAGTTATCTTAAGATTCATTCCAAATAACCTTTGATTACCGCCACTTATCTATTTTAAGCTTGATTTAATCTTCATGTGACTTTGTTGGCATACTATTTGGAACGGTTCATAATAGTAGTGAAAAATAAAGTGGTATATAATGAAGTTAATTCTCATCGTCGAACAACTGGTGATTGGCTGCACGACAGCCTTTTTCTGGTTCAATTCAAGCGACAACGTCTTTAAGCTCTTCAAAGGAAGAAAATCTGAAACTAATTATTTCTTCTGGCCTTATATTGTTGGATTTATTGCTTTTCCGTATGTAGTAGCGTTTTGTTATAAAACAGCCTGGGATTTTATTGAGGATAATAAGATCAAAGCGGCGATTTATCTGAGTGTCATTCCGTTATTGTTCTTTTTACTGGGGAGGTATGTTTATAAGTTAGTGAATCGGTAAATCTTCTCAGCCCTATTTCGTCAAAACTTTTTCTTCGCTTTTACTTTCTCTTAGCCTTACTTTTTTTTCGAAAAAAAAGTAACAAAAAAAACATCAAAAATTCTAACTCGCAAATCCTAAAATTAAGTACCTAAATTTTTAACATTGGGAATTTTCGGCTTTGCTCAGACAGAGAATTTTTAGTTTGGATGTTTATTAGTTTGTCAGTTCGAGCGGAGTCGAGAACCGCTAACTTACATGAACAATGCACTTGCACAATATTCTGTTGAAAAGTAATATCAACCTCGCCTCTCGACTACCACTCGAGGTGACAATGCAGTCAAAAAAGCCGCCCTGACACAGTTCTGTTTACACTCCCCTATTCTGAGACTTACGTCACTCCAACGTAAAACTACATCGCTCCAACGTAAACTTACATCGCTCTAACGTGAACTTACATTGCTCCAACGTAAACTTACATCGCTCCAACGTAAACTTACACCGGCCCAATGTAAACTTACACCGCTCCAACGTAAACTTACACCGGCCCAACGTAAACTTACACCGGCCCAACGTAAACTTACACCGGCCCAACGTAAACTTACACCGGCCCAACGTAAACTTA
>NZ_JAAAKV010000010.1 GCF_009905725.1 Emticicia sp. CRIBPO
GGAGTGATCAGAGTTTATCCGAACCCTACGCAGGATTATGTTTCAATTACTGGATTAGAGGAAGGAAACTACATCACTTTGATCAATCTCTCAGGACAAACCGTGCTTTCGAAGAAGGCTACCGGAACGAAAGAACAAATGTCGCTCAAAAGCTTACCGGTTGGGTCGTACATTTTATCTGTTATTGGCAACAAGGTTGGATTGAACACAAAAATCAGGATTATAAAGCAATAATTGATTAAGAAAGTATAGATTACGGGCTAAAAAATTAGATAGATAAGTTTTTGTAAGAGTGTGTTTTAAACCTCCGGCATTTTTGGCCGGAGGTTTTTTGTTAAGGCTTGTTCTTGCCTGATTCCCGTAGATATGCACAGCAGTACTTGTGCCTGACAGAATGAACAGGATCCGCTGACATGCACATTTTATGATATCAGGTACAATGACTAAAACTTAATTCACCACCAGCTTCCTCACCTGTGGGTTTTTCTTGTCCTGAATTAAAATATAGTACTGACCCGGCTGAAGGTTAAAGTCAAGCCGGAAGTCGTTTGACGGGGTACCGGATGACGTGAAAGGAAGTTTCTGCCCGTAATTATTGATCAGGGCTACCTCTGTTTCGGGATTGAGGTTCGTGATTTTTACAAAAGTCGTCGCCGGGTTAGGATACAGCCTGTAATCCTGTTGTACAACCGGCTCATTGGCCAGCGGAATAAAGTTAAAGTTCACCGTTTTGCCGTCATAGGACTTGGCTGCCTTATCCACATATCTCAGGCGGTAATAATTTTGCCCGATCACAGGGTTCTGGTCCCTAGCTCCGTAAGATTTCACCACAGAGGACGTTCCGGCTGCAGGCACTTCATATATTTTCTTGAAAGTCTTGTTATCTCCGCTTTTTTCAAGATAGATGGTCTGTGAATTGTTTTCATAAGTAGTGGTCCAGGCCAGCTGAATATCCTGAAATTCATTGATAAAGGCCTCGAATTTGCCGAAAACCACAGGAGGCGGCACCTGTAATTTCATCAGCCAGAAATCACTCTGGCCACGGTTAAGGCTGTTGTCGCCGTCTGAAGACCTTGAACTGGCAGCTACAAAAATGCCGCCGTCACTGGCTGCGAATCCGTGCCTGGCAGCGTCGATATCTGCTCCGCCGAAAAGTCTATGGTAATTAACGGTTCCTGATTCTTCAAAGACCATCATCCAGACATCGGTGAGTGGTCCTTTGGGTTTGACCTGGCCTATTACCGAGTCGCTGGTGCCAAAACTGTATATTTTACCGTCTTTGCCTTTCATGAGATGCATAAAACCATCGTTGCCTGTTCCTCCCAACAATGATTTGGTCAGGACGGTACCAGTGCTGCTGATTTTTAACAGTACGCCGTCTTTCTGGCCCAGCCCCTTGCCTATGTCTCCGTCTGCAGAGCTGCTTTCGCCTGCCAGGTAGTATTGATTGGTCTGACCGATCTCGATGGCCGAAAACAAGACATCATAACTTGAGCCTCCATAGGCCCGTTTCCATGCTTCCGCACCACCACTGCTGACTTTAATCACGAGGAAATCATAAAAACCTTTCCCCGCCCCGGTGATATCCCTGGCAGGAGAAAGGGTAGCCCCCACCATTAAAATCCCTCCATCTGAAGTAAGTACAAAATCATTCATGTAATCTTCAGAACTGCCGCCGTAGGTTTTTTCCCAGAGGGTATCGCCGAAAGGAGTGAGGCGGCTCAGGAAGAAATCAAAGGTTTTACCTGATGCAGAGCCCAACGATTTGGTAGCTCCGATATATAAGTCTCCTGCTGTTCCGAGTTTGATCGTGGGTTTACTGAAACTCCCTGCCGGCTGAAATCCCGGATCTTCAAACCTGCTTCCACCGGCTATGACGCGTTTTGTCAGGACGTCGCCCTTCATGTTGAGCCTGATAAAAAGTAAGCCTCCGTTTACGCCGTTATAGTTGGCATCCCCGTCAGTGGAAAGGGTGGTGCCGATAATCAGGTAATCATTGTTAAGTCCCTGTACTATTCCTGTGGCGACATCGTCCTTGGTACCTCCGAAAGTTTTGCTCCATTCAATGGTTTTGGCAGCGGAGATTTTCACCACCCACATGTCACTACCTCCGTTGCCCTCAAAAGCTCTGGAATCTTTTACGTCAAAACTGTTTCTGCTGTTGGTTGACCCCACGATGATGATACCTCCGTCGGAAGTTCCTACACTGGCATAGGCGATCTCGTTTTTATCGCCGCCCATTGTTTTTTGCCAGTCGATCATCAGTTGCTGGGCAGACGCAGGCGTGACAGAAAACTGATAAAATATAAGCAGAAAGGCGATTAAACCTTTGGTTTTCAGGATGGTCATTTATGGTCACTCAATAGTTATTCAGTTGAGTTTCAATGCAAAATTCATGCCTAAGAGGGCGGTTTATGATTATTTGTCGGGAGAGAAAAAGGCCAAAAAAATACCCTGCAGGAGTCTCCTGCAGGGTACAATATAAAAATATGCTGAAGTGAATTAAGCCAGTTTCGCTTTAAGGTTCACGTCAAGAGCTTCAAGGAACTCTTCTGTATACAGATAGTGCTCGCCATGATTAACGTTGTTACCATGGATACAAACCGCAAGGTCTTTGGTCATTTTACCAGACTCCACAGTTTCAACACACACTTCTTCAAGAGCATTAGAGAAATCAATCAGTTTTTGGTTGCCGTCCAGTTTACCACGGAACGCCAGACCACGGGTCCAGGCGAAGATCGAAGCGATCGGGTTGGTTGAGGTCGGTTTACCTTTCTGGTGTTCACGGTAGTGACGGGTCACAGTTCCGTGAGCAGCTTCAGATTCCATAACGGTTCCGTCCGGAGTAACCAACACAGAAGTCATCAGACCCAGTGAGCCAAAACCTTGTGCAACGGTATCAGACTGAACATCACCATCATAGTTTTTACAAGCCCACACGAAGTTTCCGTTCCATTTAAGGGCAGAAGCTACCATGTCGTCGATCAGACGGTGCTCGTAGTGAACGCCTTTGTCTTTAAATTCATTTTCCCATACTTCCTGGAAGATGTCTTTAAAACGGCCGTCGTATTTTTTAAGAATGGTGTTTTTGGTCGAAAGATAAAGCGGCCATCCTTTTTGCAGGGCCACATTCATACAAGAGCGGGCAAAACCGTAGATCGACTCATCGGTGTTATACATCGCCATCGCTACTCCGCCTTCACCTGTATAGTTATAAACTTCGAATTCCTGTACTGATCCGTCTTCTCCTTCAAACTTGATGGTAAGTTTACCTTTCCCTTTGACAGTAAAATCAGTGGCACGATACTGATCACCAAATGCGTGACGGCCTACGATGATAGGAGAGTCCCAGTTGGTTACCAGTCTTGGTACATTGTTACAAACGATCGGCTCACGGAAAACGGTTCCGTCAAGGATGTTACGGATAGTACCGTTTGGTGATTTCCACATTTTTTTAAGACCAAACTCAACCACACGCTCTTCATCGGGGGTGATGGTGGCACATTTGATACCTACACCATACTCTTTAATGGCATTGGCAGCGTCAATAGTTACCTGGTCGTCTGTCTGATCACGGTATTCAATGCCCAGATCGTAATATTTAATGTCGACATCTACATATGGAAGGATCAATTTGTCTTTGATAAATTTCCAGATTATTCTTGTCATTTCATCGCCATCCAATTCTACAACAGGATTGTCAACTTTTATTTTTTCCATTCTATATTATGTTAGTTTAATATGTATATATATTTTGTCTCAATGCGTTACAAAGGTAATTAAGAACTGATGTTACGCAAAATTATTAATATCCAATTTGGTATATAGGGTATAAATGTGTTGAATTGACAGTTCTGAAATTGCCGTAATGCCGGATGGCCGCAAATCCGCCTTCCGGAACTCCCCGGGTGCCGGTCCTGAAACCGACCCACCCAATCCCTAAATCACAAATAAACCTCATTTCATCCCAAACCTGGCACACCTGGTCACTTGTGTTTCCGGGACTTGTTTTGCTGCTGTAGTTTTGAATCATCAAATCAGACGAAGGATTTGAAAAACAGAAATCAAAACATTAAAAATAAAACAATTACAAAAATGAAATCTTTAAAAATCGCCATCATCGCCCTTTTTTCAATGTCAGTTTTAGCTTCATGTGAATCAACCGAAATCACCCCTTCTTCTGATAGCTTTTCGGTGGTGGTGCCTGAAACGAGGGATTTTGAAACCGGAGTCATTTTGAAAGATCAGGGAACAAAAGTTGAAAACGGGGAAGCCGTTGAGGTAACCCATACGCAACCCGGCACTGATCACCGCGGCATGGGAATCTCGAAGGAAGCTGCTTTAATAACGGATTGATAGTTTATTTATATTTATTTTCGCAAAGTGGGCTTGTCAGATGACAGGCTTGCTTTGTTTCTTTGCTTTACACTATCTTTGACTGAAAAAACTAATCAATGAACGAACTTGACTTGCTGGCCACCAAAAAAGGGATGACATTCGGGAAAGCCTGGATGCTTATCTTTTTTACCTTTATCTCACTTTTTTTTGTTGGAATGGCCGCCGGATTCATCTCTGCTGCAAACAAAATCGACCCCAAATCCATGTCGATTTATACTTTAACAGGTATTTCATTTGGTATTTCTTCCACCATTGCCATGGTCTGGGGGTATTTTATCAATTTAAGGGAGTGGCCTTTTTTTAAAAAACAGAACGTCGAAGTGGTGGTGCTATGCCTTTTTTCCGGATTTCTTATTCGTTTTCTGAGCTCAGGGTTTGAAGAAATCCCTCTTTTCCTGATCCAGGAAGAGGCTATCAGGCAGGTTTCCGGTAAGCCGGTCATTAATTTTCTGACTCTACTGGGCGTACTTACATTGCAGATCGGGATCATTGCCCATGGCCTGTTCAGGAATTATCCGTTTCAGAAAGTAGTGGTGACTGTCCTGGTCTTGTCGGTTGTGCAACTTGAACCCCGGACGATCATCAGCCTCGTGGCTGTGGCTCTTTTGCTCATGATTGTGTACTACCTGACGGCCTCATTTCACCTGGTGATGGCCATCATTTTTATTTACGCCGGCATAGAATTCGTGTTCTCTGTTATATATGGATTTGACCCTGCTTCGAACAATAACTATCGTCATGTGTTGATCCACAATGATCCGCTTTATTATGCTCTCATGTTCTTAAGCACCGCTTTGCTGGTCTGGAGTCTTTTCAGGATAAAGAAAATTGCCAAGGGAATCACCTGGAGAAGAGACGAGAACTATCATAATTTTGAGTGGTGATTTAGTGAATGAATCAATGATAGAATGATTGAGTAATGAATGATTGAGTGACAGAATGAAGAGAGTAGAAGTTAATAACAGCCTGGCGATTCATTCATTCTATCATTGACCTATTTAAAATTACTATCTTCCTTAAAAAAGAGAAACTTACCGCAAAGCGATAAGTTCTCATTCTTTTAACCTAAAACCCACTATGAAATTTAATTTATAGCTTCTTTATACCTTCAGGTCCGGGTTTAAAACCTGGGGTCATGTCTTTATTATCTTCTCGGGCCTCTGTTTCCTCCACCTGCCGGAGCCGCCGCTGGTTGCTGCTGCTGACCGCCATTGTTATCTCCGCCGCCCTCTTTAATATCATCATTATTAACAGACTTGCTTCTTCTTCTCGGGCTCGTGGCATCCATACCCATTTTACCGATTTTGTAAGAGAAGTTTACCTTAACACCGCTGTTGTACATGTAGTTCGTACTGTTCTGACTGAACAACGGCGACTCAAGGCTCGTCCTGATTTTCATACTTCTGGCAATAAAGTTGTCGCCTGAAATACCTATACTTCCTTTTTTGTTTTTGAATTCTTTTCTGACACCAAGTGAGTAGAATCCAAATCCACCCTGACGACCCTGAAGCTGTACTCTTGAACCTCTTGCAAATCCGAAAGCCTGTACCTGCCATCCGTTTTTGATGGTGATCATCGACATCAGACGTCCGTTGAAGTTCCATCCTTCATTACTGATAGATGTCGTAAGACCATCAAGACCGGTAGTCTGTCCATTAAGGAAATTATAAAATCCTTCGACACCACCATTCAGCATCCATTTTGAAGTAAGGCTCACGTTACCGAACCAGTTGAATCCGACCGCCTTTTCTTTACCGATGTTCTGATAAGTCGTGATGATGGCTCCCTGAAGAGAATCAACAGATATTCTTACCTGTGAAATCGAGTTGTTGGTCGATCTTCCGAAAGCCGAAAGGTTCATGTACACTTTCTTGATGCTGGCACTTACTCCCAGTTCAATGTTGTCTGAAATCTCCGGACTTAATTTCGGGTTACCTACCTGGATGTCCTGAGGGTTTGAAATGTTCGAGTTCGGGTTCAGCTGTTGCAATCCCGGACGTTGAATTCTTCTGTTATATCCGGTTTTTACCGTATATTTTCCTCCCAGGGTTTTCGAAATATTCACACTTGGCACAAAGTTGTGATAAGCAGGAATAACGATCTGGGTAGTTTTGTTTTCATTTACCTGGGTCGCCTGAATATCAGTGTATTCAAAACGGCCTCCCAGTTTGAAAGTATATTTGTTGCTTGTTGTCGCCGTGTATGAAAGGTAAGTGGCAGCAATGTTTTGATTGTAATCCAATGAACCGCTCGGGCGTTTCGGATCGGAAATCGTCATACCATTTACTCTGTAGCCATATTCACTGTCGACAAACCTGAAAATACCTTTTCCTCCGAATTCAATCAGTTGTTTTTTGCCGATTGGTGTCTGATAATCAGCCTGGAAAGTCAATTCCTGGTTCAGGTTTTTGTTCACGTTCTCGAAAGGCAGGTTAGAGGCCTCGCCCTGGTTAAGGTACGTGTTCGTAAAGTTATTGTTCAGTGAGTTAACACTGTATAAGGTCGAAAAGCTGAATTCCTGCTGAGGCTTGATAATATGCAGGTAATCAAGGTTGAAATCCCAGTTATTTGACGGGTTATCAGTATCTACCTGCCTGGTCGACGAACCTGCCGGTGTACCGTTCAGAAACTGGTTGATCTGTAATGTCTGGTCTCTGGCCGAGCTTCTCGTTCCGAATCTTGCTCCGGCAGTAATCGATTTGTTTTTGCTGATGTCATAGTCAGCTCCAAGCGAATATCTTCCGAAAACCTGCTGATCTTTCGAGTCTCCGACTTGTTTTGTCGTAAAAGTGTTCTCGCCTGTTCTGGTGATTTGTTCAAATTCAGAACGCGAGCGGTTAAAGTTTCCTCTTCCGAATCCACCCAGGGTCAATCCGAATTTACCTTGTCTGTAGTTTCCGTTAAGGCCAAGGTTGCCACCTCTGTTACCCGCACCGATATCAAGGTTCAGGTTATAGCCCTGCAAATTGTTTTTCTTGGTAATGATGTTGATGATCCCTCCTGAACCTTCCGCGTCATATTTGGCAGACGGCGAAGTGATCACTTCCACGGTTTTGATCTGGTCGGCAGGTATCTGCTTCAGGGCATCAGCGACACTCGAAGCCAGTATAGTCGAAGGCTTGTTGTTGATCAATACCCTGATATTTGAACTACCTCTCAGCTGCACGTTACCATCAAGGTCAACAGTCAGCAAAGGCACTTTTCTTAACACATCACCGGCATCACCACCTTTGGCACTGATGTCTTTATCTGCATTGTAAACCAACCTGTCTACTTTTTCTTCAATCACCGAAGCTTGTCCTGTTACCGTGATTTCATTCAAAAGTTTTGCACTCAGACTCATAATTACATTATTGAGGTTGACGGTGCGGTTTTTATCAGTTATTTCTTCCAGTTTGATGACCTTGTCGGAATATCCGATAGAGGTCAGTTTAATAGAATATTTTCCGTTCTGAAGATTTTTGATGGTAAATTTACCTTTATCGTCAGTTAAAGTTCCATCAATAGGCTTAGTCAGGTCAGCAGTCTTAAATAAGGAAATAGTCGCGAATTCAACAGGAGATTTAGTCAGACTATCTATCAAAACACCCACCACTTTCCCATCCCCCAAAGGCTGTTCCTGCACCTGTGGCGTGTTAAATTGAGCAAACGAGCTTATTGAAAGCCCCATAAGTAAAATAAGAAAAAACTTTTTCATCAAGAGTTTATTAAAAGGATAAGAATGCTCAAAAGTAAGTAATAATCATATTAAAACGGGGTTAAAATAGACCAATGAAAGAATAGTGATGATAAAAAGTATTTTAGGGCAGATATTTTGAAATATAGTGGTAAAACACCTAAATTGGGCCTTAAATCTATCAAATAGAGATTTTTGTCTTTAATATTTTTAGTTAGAAGAAGACTTTATTAGATTTGATTTGCAGGCAAACTTTATCAGAATTATGTAGTGAGGATTAACGGTAAAAAAATATCATTTGAGTTTCTTTTCAGAGTACTTTTTCATGTTATCTTTTGGTTTTTCTGGATCGGGCTTCCCATCCTGAACTCCTACATGGATAATGATCAGAACCGGTTGAATTACCAGATAGATTTAATTCCAGTCACACTTGCCCAGGTCCCGTTTTTCTACTTCAATTCCGAGTACCTGATTTACAGGTTTATACCCAAAGGCAAGATCCCGTCCTATATTGTCAGCCTTTTACTTTTGTTTGTCGTCTTCCTGTTCATACATTACCAGATCAAAGATTACATTGTAGATTCGCACCCGGTGAGGTTCTATGATTTCCGGAATATATTTCCTGTCGTCTTCATTATATCGATGAGTACGCTTTATGGCCTGATCACCTTTATGATCAGGCAGACCAAGGTTTTCCAGGAAGAACAGGAAGAGCGTCTTAAATCTGAACTTTCCTTTCTACGCTCCCAGATCAGCCCCCATTTTATTTTTAACGTTCTGAATAGCATCGTGTACCTGATCAGGATTAAGTCCGATCTGGCAGAGAGGGTCACCATTGAGCTTTCAGAGTTGATACGATACATGCTTTATGAGTCTGATAACAAGCAGGTTGCCCTTGAAAAAGAAATTCAATATCTTCAGAATTATATAGAATTGCAAAGGATCAGGTTCGGAGACGATGTGCCCGTTCATATATCGTTTAACGGCGATTTCAGTAATAAAACCATAGAGCCTATGTTGCTGATTCCCTTTGTTGAGAACGCCTTCAAGCACGGCGTCGGCATGGTAAAGAGCCCGAAGATTACCGTCAATGTCAACTGCTCCGACAGTGTATTCGACTTTGAAGTTACCAACTGCATTGGTCCGGAAACCTCCGACCAGAAAGATTCGAATTCAGGAATTGGTTTAAAAAATGTAACAAGAAGGCTTGAATTGTTGTATCCTGGATCTCATTCGCTCAGTATTTTTGAAAAAGATGGAAATTTTATTGCTAATTTGAAGATTGAATTGAAAAACAGCAATTGAGCACACGTTCCTAAACCAAAATATTTATCCGAATGAAATTACGTTGTATTGCCGTTGATGACGAGAACCTGGCCCGTAAATTACTGGAAGAAAATATCCAGCAGGTGCCTTTTCTTGAACTCGTAAAGACATGCAAAAATCCCTTTGAAGCCATAGAAGTTCTTGAAAATGAAGAAATAGACCTGATGTTCCTGGATATCCAGATGCCCGGAATGCTCGGCACCAAATTTCTGCAAACCCTCAGGGAAAAACCTTTGGTTATTTTTGTTACTGCCTATGATCATTATGCCGTTGAAAGCTATGACCTGGAAGTAGTGGATTATCTCATGAAGCCTGTCAGTCTAGACAGATTTACAAAAGCAGCATTTAAAGCGTTGGACGCATTCAAAAAAAGGTCGCAAGAAACCACTTCATTAACCATAAATCCGCCGGCCGGTACGGAAGACAGCCCTGATTATTTCTTTGTGAATGTCGAGTACTCGCTGGTAAAGATTAATTTCGATCAGATCACCCACATAGAAGGACTGAAAGATTACATTAAAATTTTCACTACCAATACTGTTCACCCGATTCTGACCAAGTCTACACTCAAAGGCATTGAAGAAAAACTTCCTCCACGTAAGTTCCTCAGAGTGCAAAAGTCCTTTATTGTCAATCTCGACAAAATAGAATCCATCAGAAACCACAGGATCAGCATCGGGAAATACGAAATCCCGGTCAGTGATGCCAATATGGAAGCCCTGCTGGAGGCCATTAATTATACCAAGTAAGAGATGTGAAAGTATTGTGCCGTTTTATGACTGGCACAGGCACTGCTGATGGCTGAAAAACGCTGTTGAAGAAGCTATTTGTTAAAAGCTTGATGCCAAGGGTTAAAACTTCCTTTAATTTTTTTAAGATAATCGTATCTTTGCCTTCTAAAGATGTGAAAATGACGATACTCGATAAAATAGTAGAAAATAAAAGAATTGAAGTTGAAAAAGCCAAGGTCGAAACCCCTGTGAGCTCACTTCAGCAAAGTATTTATTTTGAAAGACTGGGCAATTCTTTAGTGGAAGAACTGAAATCTCCGACTGCTACGGGTATCATCGCCGAATTCAAGCGTAAATCTCCATCCAAGGGTGATATCAACATCAATGCGGAGGTAGATGAAACCACCTTTGGTTATGCCGGGGCCGGGGCTTCGGGGATTAGCGTTCTGACAGACCATGTTTTTTTTGGTGGAAGTAAAGAAGACCTGATCTCTGCCCGTGAAAAGAACCCGGGAATCCCCTTGCTGCGTAAGGATTTCATCATTGACGAGTACCAGATTTATGAAGCCAAAGCCTGGGGAGCTGACCTGATCCTGCTTATTGCGGCCTGGCTGAGCCCGGAAGAGATCAATCAGTTTGGTAAAAAAGCCCACGAACTGGGCCTGGAAGTGCTGCTGGAGGTGCATGATGAAGAGGAACTTGAAAAAAGCCCGCTTGAGTTTGCAGACATTATCGGTGTTAATAACAGGAACCTGAAGAACTTTGCTGAAAACAATGTGGACGCCTCGCTGAGGCTGAGCACCCTGATCCCGCCGGGGAAAGTAAAGATATCCGAAAGCTGTATCAGCAGCCCTGAGACCGTGAAGATTTTGAAAGAGTCCGGTTATAAAGGCTTCCTGATGGGAGAAAACTTCATGAAAACAGCAGATCCTGCCCGGGCACTTAAAGATTTTGTCAGCCAGCTTAACTGATTCCTGCCATGAAAATTAAAGTCTGTGGCATGAGGGAAAGTGAAAACATCAAAGCTTTGGTTGCTTTGAAGCCTGATTTCATGGGTTTTATCTTTTACCCGAAATCTCCCAGGTTTACCGGTGAAATGTTGGATCAGGAATTACTGCTGAACTTTCCGGCCGAAATTAAAAAGACGGGGGTTTTTGTGAACGCAGAAACCGGTTTTATTTTGGAACAAGTAAGAAAATATGACTTTCAGTATGTTCAGCTTCACGGGCACGAAACACCAGAGATCAGCAGGATATTAAAAGATAACGGAGTAGGGGTCATCAAAGCCTTTTCGGTAGATAAAGCCTTTGGTTTCAGTACCCTTGATCAGTATAAAGACACTACTGATTATTTTTTATTCGACACCAAAGGCGAAGGTTACGGTGGGCATGGTGTAAGTTTTGACTGGAGAATCCTTGAAAAATATGAATTGGATACCCCTTTTCTGCTCGCAGGAGGGATCAGTCCTGATAATATTGATCACCTTGATATTCTGAAAGACAAACCCCTGGCCGGAATCGACGTTAACAGTAAGTTTGAGATAAGCCCGGGTTTGAAAAATATAGAGTTGCTGAAACAGTTGTTTGAAAAGATAAGAACGCCTCATAAGGGCTGATAATAATATGGTACAAATAGAAAATTCAGCATTTGCTGTCAATGAGAAAGGATATTATGGAAATTTCGGCGGAGCCTATATTCCTGAAATGCTTTATCCGAATGTCCAGGAATTAAAAGAGAATTACCTGAAGATTATTTATGATCCCGGTTTTCAGGAAGAATTTCATCAGCTGCTGAAAGACTTTGTAGGCAGGCCAACGCCCTTGTATTTTGCCAAACGCCTGTCGGAAAAATACAAAACGAACGTCTATCTGAAGCGGGAAGACCTTTGTCACACAGGAGCCCACAAGCTGAATAATACAGTAGGGCAGATCTTACTGGCTAAAAAGCTCGGGAAGCATAAAATCGTAGCAGAAACAGGTGCCGGACAGCACGGAGTGGCCACGGCCACGGTTTGTGCCCTGATGGGACTTGAATGCATCGTTTACATGGGTGAAATAGACATCCAACGCCAGGCTCCTAACGTTGCCAGGATGAAAATGCTGGGTGCGGAAGTGAGGCCTGCGAAAAGCGGCTCCAAAACCCTTAAAGATGCTACCAATGAAGCCATGAGACACTGGATCAACAATCCGGTAGATACACATTATATCATCGGGAGTGTCGTAGGACCACACCCTTATCCTGACATGGTAGCCAGGTTCCAGTCAGTTATTTCTGAGGAAATCAGGGCTCAGTTGCTCGAAAAAACAGGTAAAGAAACCCCTGATTATGTCATTGCCTGTGTAGGTGGCGGGTCAAATGCGGCAGGAGCTTATTTCCACTTCCTGGATGAGCCTTCGGTGAAAATCATTGCCGCGGAAGCTGCCGGTCATGGGGTGCTGTCGGGTAAGTCGGCTGCCACTACTTTTCTGGGTAAAAAAGGTATCCTGCATGGCAGCAAAAGCCTCCTGATGCAAACAGAAGATGGCCAGGTAGTAGAACCGCATTCTATCTCCGCCGGCCTGGATTATCCGGGCATCGGGCCGTTGCACGCTCACTTGTGGGAGAGCGGCCGGGCACAGTTTTATGCCATCACTGATGAGGAATCTCTGAAAGCAGGGTTTGAACTTTCCAAACTGGAGGGCATCATTCCGGCTATTGAGTCGTCACACGCTTTGGCTGTTCTGAATCACCTGAATGCCAAATCTGATGAGACGGTGGTCATTGCCCTGTCAGGAAGAGGAGACAAGGACCTTGATACCTACATGAAATTTTTATAAAATAATCGGGAGTAATTCATCGATGACTTCGATATTATTCAGATATTTGACGATATCAAATTTCTCCCAATCTTAATAATTTCAATTCAATGAAGACCTTATTATTTTCAATCACTCTGTTACTCGTAAGTACAATGGCATTTTCACAAGCTAAAAAAGGAGAACTGAGACACGTGGTTTTGTTTAAATTCAAAGACACCAGTTCTGCAGAAGACGTTAAAAAAGTAGAAGATGCTTTCAGGGCTCTTCCGAAAAAAATCAAAGAAGTTAAAAGTTTTGAGTGGGGTACCAACAATAGTCCTGAAGGACTGGACCAGGGATTCACCCATTGTTTTTTCGTGACTTTTGAAACTGAGGCGGCACGTGCGGTTTATTTACCGCATCCGGAACACAAAGCCTTTGTGGGCGTTCTGGGGCCACATCTTGATAAAGTACTCGTGCTCGATTATTGGGCATCCAAATGATACAGAATTGAAGTCCCGGTCACAAGCCGGGATTTTTTTTTCGTAAAAAAATTAAAATACACACGATATAACGATAAAAATATACGTTTCCTCCAATTACCCCGCCGGATAAGAAAACGCCTTAAAGTTTTGATAATTAAACGGCATTATCTACATTTAGCTTACAAATGACCCCAAAAAGGTCATCAACATTTAGTGCTTTCTAAAAATAAATTAAAAACATCCCACTCCAATGAGAACACATCAACTGTTTCTCCTTATCCTGCTGTTTGTTTCAGCGGGTGTTTCGCGGGGGCTCGCACAGACCTCCGGACAAGTTTTTTTCGCCGGCTCATATGATGATTTCCTGAGAGAAGCCAAAAAGCAAAACAAAGTAGCCTTGCTTGATTTTCGTGTTGAAAGGTGCAGCTCATGCCAGAAACTCGAAAAAGAAACCTTTCAGGATCCCGAGCTCCAAAAATTTCTGGACAGAAACTATCTGATCCGTAAAATAGAGCTCAATTCATCAGAAGGGAAGTTGCTGGCAGACAAGTACCGCGTCGATGAATTCCCCGCTTTGGTTCTCTTAGACTTCCCTTCGAGGTCTGTCAGGAAACTGAACGGCTTTTATCAACCTGATTATCTTAAAAAAGAGCTTGAAAAATTCAGGTGGCAACCTATGTCTAAGTAAGATCCGGGGCTAAAAAAGCCGGTTGATCAAAAAAAACTCTGTTTTTTTAATCAAAGTGGATTTTCATGGTAATTTTGCGGCATGAATTTAAAGAACGATCTATTATTAAGAGCCGCCAAAGGACAGGATACAGAAAGAGTACCGGTCTGGATGATGAGACAGGCGGGAAGGATATTGCCTGAATACCGTGAAGTCAGAGCTAAAGCCGGTAGTTTTATTAAATTGGCCACCACACCTGAGCTGGCCGCTGAAGTGACATTACAGCCCGTTGATATATTGGGTGTGGATGCTGCTATTATTTTTTCCGACATCCTTGTAGTGCCTGAGGCCATGGGACTTCCCTATGAGATGATCGAAGCCAAAGGACCGTTTTTTCCTAAAACGGTCAAGTCGGCCAAAGATATTGAGAACCTGAAAATCAGCGATCCTGAAACAGACCTGGCGTATGTCCTCGATGCGATTGATATCGTGAAAAAAGAGTTGAACGGCAGGGTACCGCTGATCGGTTTTGCGGGAGCACCATTTACGATTTTTTGCTATATGATAGAAGGGAAAGGCTCTAAAACTTTCTCTGAAGCCAAAAAAATGCTGTACTCCAACCCTAAACTGGCACATACGCTTCTTCAGAAAATTACGGACAGTACCATTGCTTATCTGAAAGCCCAGATTAAGCACGGAGCTGACCTGGTCCAGATATTTGATTCATGGGCAGGTGTGCTGTCGCCTGATCAGTACAGGAAATTCTCATTGCCTTATATCGCACAGATTTGTGATGCCATTGAGGAAAACCCGGTGACGGTTTTTGCCAAAGGAGCATTCTTCGCCAGAAAAGACATCGGGAAGCTGTCCTGTGATGTAGTAGGACTTGACTGGAACATGGACATTAAAGAATCAAGAAAACTGATTCCGAACAAAACATTGCAGGGTAATCTTGATCCTTGTGTCTTATATGCTTCATTCAAAGAAATTGAAAAGCAGACCAAAAAAATGCTGAAAAGTTTCGGAGGGCAGAGGTATATTGCCAATCTGGGACATGGCGTATATCCTGATACAGACCCCGGGAAAGTGAAGTGTTTTATCGACACTGTTAAAAGTTTCTAACATGATCAAGCCTGAAATTTCAGGCTTTTTTATTGTTTTATAAGCATAAAAAATACAACTTGGAGTACTTTTTCCGTTTGATTTAAATACTATCTATTACCATATGAGGCTTGTTTTTTATTTACTGATTCTTTCTTCCACTTTGTCCTATGCCCAGAAACTGGAACAGCTGGGGGCTGCCATTAACACAGAATACAGCGAGATACACCCTTTGATTTCACCTGATGCACTAACCCTTTACTTTGTGAGAGTCAGTCACCCTTCCAATAATTTCGGGAAAGACGGCAGCAACGACGTCTGGTATGCAGATTTCAGACCCGACGGCAGGTGGGGAGTGGCCCGTAAAATGGCTAACTCGGTCAACAAGGATAAGTATAATGACTTGTTCAGTATCTCACCTGACGGTAATACATTGCTGGTGAGAGGGGTGTATATCAATGGGAAAAAAGAAAATGAAGTGGGTATATCCATGTGTAAGAAAACCGGGACGGGCTGGTCTCAGCCTAACAAAGTGGACATTCCCAAGCTGGATGCCATGTGTAAAGGACAATACCTGACCGCATTTCTGAGTAACAACGGAAAATCGATGATCCTGGCATTCAGTGAAAAGAAAAACAGTAAGGAAGACGATCTTTATATCAGCCTGGTAGATAAGGCCGGGAAATGGTCTAAGCCTGAAAGCCTGGGTTCTGACATCAATACGAGCTCTTCTGAAACCACTCCATTCCTCGCCTCTGATAATAATACCCTTTATTTCGCTTCTGACAGAAAAGGTGGTATGGGCGGACTGGACATCTGGGTCAGCAAGAGAAAGGGCAGGGGGTGGAACAGCTGGTCGAAACCTGTGAACCTCGGTGACAAGATCAATTCAGATCTGGACGATATGTATTACACCATCACCGCTTCCGGAGAGTACGCTTACATGGCTACCCGCAAAAATGCTGTAGGGAAATCTGATATTGTCAGGTTTAAACTGCGGGATGATAAGGTAAAAGAAGCGGAAGTGGCCTCCCTTCAGTCGTCTGACAGCGGACAGCCAGGTCAGAAAAAAGAAGATAAAAAAGAAAAGGCAGAAGATATCCTGAATACCGCTCCCACGGCTGTGGTCATGCTCAGTGGTATTGTGCTGGACTCGAAAACCGGCAAGCCGATAGAAGCCAAGATCATTTATGAAACCCTGCCTGATGGAGAAGAAGCCGGTGTGGCTTATTCTAATCCTACCACCGGTGAGTATAAGATCATTCTGCCTTACGGAAGCCGCTATGCCATCCGGGCCGAGGCCAACGATTTTATTTCTATTTCCAAAAGTGTCGATCTTACCATTCCCGGCGATTTTAAAGAGCTGAAAGGAGAGGACCTGACACTCGCTCCGATCCAGACCGGAGTGACGGTTGGTCTGAACAACATCTTTTTCCAGTTTGGTAAAGCCAAACTGCAGGAAGAATCCTATTTTGAGCTGGACCGTCTGACCACTTTGCTTAACCAGAACCCTAACATGACCATTGAAGTGCAGGGGCATACCGATAACGTGGGTTCTGATGAATCCAACCTGAAGCTGTCACAAGAAAGGGCGGATGCCGTTCGTGATTACATCGTTTCCAAGAAGGTGCCTTTGGTGAGGGTAAGAAGTGTTGGATTCGGGGAGTCAAAACCTATCGCAAGCAATCAGACCACCGAGGGCCAGGCGAAAAACAGAAGAGTTGAATTCGTAATCATCAGAAAATAAAAAGTCTTATAAAACAAAAGGGCGGTTCCGGATTTCCGGAACCGCCCTTTTGCTGTTTATCTGTTCTTAATTCTCTCCGCCACCTGCTCTTCTTTGTTCTGCAGAAGTAGCTGTCTGACGGTTTCTTGAAGCTTTAACGTTCTGGTTACCAAATCTGTAAACAAAGTTAACTCTTGCCTGTCTGCCGTCCCATCTGTTACGGATTTTCATGTCCACACCACCGAATTTGGTTTCGCCTCTCCATTTTGCAGTCGCGAATATATCGTTAACTGTGAACCTTAGGCTTGCTTTTTTGTCCCAGAAGGTTTTGCTGAAACCACCGTTGATGGCATACAAAGCTTTTCCAGAGAAAGTGCCTTCAATATTGGCTGAGTTGTACCACATCGAAGCCTCAGCTGTCCAGCCTTTTTTCAGGGTAAAGTTCTGGCTGGTGAAGATATTGTAAGCAAGGTTACGTACATTAAGCTGTTCACCCAAAAGTTCTCCTTTAAATACATTGTAGAAAGCCGAGACGTTGTTGTTCATGTTCCACCATTTCTTCACAGGCACAGGGAAGCTGACAGCAATGTTATAGTTTTCTCTTGATCCGATATTTTCCCTTACTGCGAAAGTGATATTGTTAACATCGATCTCGTCTGAGTAATTGTATTTTTTCAGTTTTTCAAGAATTTCAGGTTCGTTGACCGCGTTTTTGATGATCTGGTTCATGAAATCCTGTGTATTGCTGTATCCGATCGTGGTAACAAAAGCTGAATTGAAAGTATGGGTCAATTCAAAGGCATTGGTCATCTGAGGACGGAGATACTCGTTACCCAATTCATAAGTATAAGGATCAAGGAAGAATATGAACGGATTAAGTGATTGGTAATCAGGTCTGTCAATACGACGGCTATAGTTAAAGTTCATCGTGTTTTTCTTGTTGATCGTATGAGTCAGGTACAAACTCGGGAAGAAATTCACATAATCCCTGTGGCGTGTTTCTTTCAGCGTGATTGACTCACCGTTAGATTTGGTATGTTCCATACGCAAACCCGCCTGCAGATTCCATTTGTCGTTAAACTTCTTGCTGAAATTGGTATAGGCAGCATTGATGTTTTCTGTATAAATAAAGTGGTTGGTTCTGCCCATGTCTACTTTACCGTCGTTAAAAAACTGGATGTTGTTATCCGATTTTACAAAACTCGTCTTAACTCCTACTTCAAATTTCGAGTTGGAAGCACTTAAGGGAAGCGTATAATCCAGTTTACCCGCTGTAATATTGTATTTGTTCGGGATGTCGCTGGTCACTGTCAATGGCTTGCCTGATGTCTCACCATTGCCGTTAAAGAAATTGGTGATCATACCCAGTTCATTGCTTTGGTTATCGTAAACCGAATAGTCAAAGTCAGCAGTCAGATCCTGTCCTTTGTCATTGAAACTGTGTTTGAAGTTGGTATTGAAAGTAACATTCGTCCAGTCTCTCGCAGGATTTGAAGTCGTCGCAAGAATTGATTCAACTACACCGTTTTTGCTGATTTTGTTATTGTTTTCAGCCAGGCCTAAAGAACCCCAGTGACCGGCATTTACATTAACAAGCACACCTAAAGTGGTGGTTTTGTTGATGAAATAGTCAGAACCTGCTCTTAAGCTTAGGTTATAAGACTCCGTTTTACGCACAGCCGATTGGTCGAAATACCTTCCTTCAAGGTTTCTTTCAAAACGATTGACATTGTAGTTCTGACCCTGACGCATGCTGATGTTTCCGAAGTGGTTAAATTTACCTTTACGGTTGTTCAGGTTCAGGTTGGCATTATATTTAGGAAACAAACCTTTAATGTTGGCGTCTTCAGGCACAAGACTTAAACCTGTTCCCAAAGTAAAGCTACCGTTTGTTCCGAAATTGGTATTTCTTTTGGTTACGATATTGATGATCCCCGAGTTACCGGCCGCATCATATTTGGCTGAAGGGTTGGAGATGATTTCAATTTTCTCGATCTGGTCGCTGTTCATGTTTTTCAACAGGTTGGCCAGCTGTTCCTGTGACATGTAGGTAGGTTTGCCGTCCATATAAATCTGAACGCCCTGTTTTCCTTTTAAGCTGATGTTATCGTTCTGGTCAATCGAGACACCCGGAGCACGCTGCAAAACCTCCAGGGCAGTGCTACCGCTGCTGACGATGCTGTTTTCCACGTTCATAACCAGTTTATCAGGAAGTTGTTCAAGCAATGGCTTTTTTGACCTTACCGTTACCCCTTCCAGTGTTTTAGCGTCAAGTGCCAATTGAATTTCCGGAAGTTTCACATCCGTGTTTTCGTCAGAAATGGTGATTTTTGGTGAGGTATATTTAGCGTAACCTACCATAGAAACTGAAACCAGGTACTGATTGGCCGATATGGCTTCAAAAACGAATTGACCGTTAATATCGGCAATTCCTCCTTTTACCAATGTCGAATCTGAAGCTTTCAGAAGGAATACATTGGCAAACGGCATGTTTTGACGTTTTTCGTCAAAAAGGCTTCCTGAAATACGCCCGGTTTTCTGGGCAAAAGAGTTTAGGCTCAGGGCCAGGGCCCCGAAGGTAAAGAGTAATAGCTTTTTCATATTTTTTTCCCTGATTATAAGTGATTAAAAAACCTGACAGGGGGCAGATGATTTATGTTACAAAGGTATAGTACTGTGTTATGCAAGGTTACTGTTATTACACAAGTGGTTGTATTTTCATGATGAAAGGATGATTTAAAATAATAGCTTTTGAAGAAGGATGATATTATTCGTTCGCGGGTTGCATGGGGTTTGAAAAAAAATAAGAAATATGATTATAACGTGAGGATTCGGCTTGAATCCCCACTGAGGGCGATTTAATTTCACTTTGCAGATATGACGCGAAAGGGTTTATTCCTTTGTGAATTCAAGAATATCGCCGGGCTGGCATTGCAGTACTTCGCAGAGGGTTTCAAATGTCGAAAACCGGATGACCCCGGCTTTACCGGTTTTCAGTGTAAACAGGTCGGAAAGTGTAATGTTCAGTTTCTCTGCCAGGTCAATAAGCGGCATTTTCTGCCTGGCGAGTATGTCGTCCAAATGGATGGTTACGGGCATTTTTTTTAAACGGTTAAATCATTTTCCTGCTGAATTTCAATGCCTCTTTTGAAGATCTGTCCTATAATATAAAGGATAGCGGCACCCATCAGCAGGTTAAAGCCGGACTCAAATCTGTCCAGGTTTAATACTTCATGTCTTTTGTTGAGATGTTCAATATAGAAATCTCCGGCAATATTAATAATGGCGAAGCTGAGGATCGAATAACTTAACTGTTCAATTCCTGAAGCTACGGATGTCCTGAATGGATTGTCCATTTTAACATCATCCAGGATACATCTGACCCTTTCCCAGATATTGATGCCGATGATTATTTTAGCTATGATAAGGGTAGTGACAAAGAAATAAAGTGTAAAAGAGACTTCTTTCAGGGTACTCATTTTTTCGCCGGGTTGAAAATAGGCTACGCCGATGTTATCTGTAAAAAGACCGATGATAAGTGGTATCATCACAGCGGCTCCTTGGATAATAGCACCGATATATGTCACTAACACCACCACCTTTAAGTAAATCAAAATCGTTTCTGTTTTCGTTTTCATTTGTAAGAATTATTAATGATAGGGCAAAGTAAGTGTATTTATTATTGATAAACAATAAATATTGCATTTTTTTCAATTAATAAATATTGATAGCTTCAGTTGGGCTTGTAGGTGGTGAGGTATAAAAAAAGCCCCTCCCGGCCTGAGACCGGAAAGGGGCTAAAACTATGAAAAAAGCTGTTTGTTAATTAAAAGGCATTTTGTAGTTTCTTGCTACTTTTTTGCCTGAGTTGGCAGTGGACACTTTCTTCACCTCTTTCTTGTCATGAGGCATTTTATAGTTGGTCACCACCTTTTTATCTGAAGCCTCTGTAGCTATCAGGTCGGTTTTAAGAGGAACCAGCCCGGCTTTGGCATGTTGTTTATAATTTCCGGCATGATATCCGTTAACTGCCGCATATTTAGGCAATGTTTTCGGACTGCTGCTGGTAGTTTCAGAACTGTCTCCGTTTGAAACAGCATCAGTTCTCTGGGCGATGGCCGTGTTTAGCATTGTGGTCATTATCAGAATTCCTGACAAGGCAAGACCGGTCATTAATTTATTCTTCATTCTTCTGTCATTTAATGTGAAGGATAGTGTTAAAAACCTGAACACTATCCTGTTTGTGATTTTGTTGATTATTGCAAAGCTAAACACACAAATTTTATTTCTAAAATGACGGAATTTGGTTCTGTTTTGCCAAATATTATTTCGAAAATGTAGATTTTGAAAAATTATCTTTCAAATGGAGGGGAGGTTGATCCTGGAAAATCCAAAAATAGAATAATTATGGACCGGAAAGTCCCGAAAACAACCCTGGTTTTATGAAGATAGCCTTACCCTAGGAGATTTTTCCTTTTTTTCGGACAATTGTATTTTTCTGGTAAATGGGGACTTAAATGGTATAATTCATTAGAATTTTCCGCGAAAACTTTTTTTGAAATATTTCGATTTTTTTTGAGGCCTCCTTTTTTTGGTATTCATTTGGTTTTTTGTGCTGTTTTCCAAATAATATTCTATTTATCCATTATGAAACGCTTTGTGTAAGCACTCCGGGCCTTTTCATGTTAACAGGCGTTCTGAATTGTGCTTTTTTTACGCCCTGTTTTTGATAACCGGCTGATTGTTTTTACTCACTTTGTCATTAAATTACGATGTTAAAACCAAAACCAATGAATCTTGATTTAAGTACTGAGCTGAATTTCCAAACCAGCAGAAGCAGTGGCCCGGGAGGGCAGAATGTAAATAAAGTAGAGAGTAAAGTAGAACTCAGGTTCGATATTGAAGCTTCAGAAATATTGTCACCGGAGGTCAAAGTCAGGTTACTGGACAAACTTAAAACCAGGCTTGTTCAGGAAACCGTCATTCTTGTCACTGCCCAGGAGAAACGTACACAGCTTCAGAATAAGGAGGTGGCTGTTCAAAAATTCTATAAAATCATTGAAGAAGCCCTCGTTGAAAAGAAGAAAAGAAAACCTACAAAACCAAGTCTGGCAGATGTGCAAAAAAGACTGAAAACCAAGAAAATAAACGCTGAGAAAAAGAGTTTAAGAAGGAGAAATGATTTTGATTAAGTACGCCCCATTTAAAATTCTAATATAAAAAAATCTGATGTCAACAGTCCTAAAATCCCTGTTTTTCAGGGTTTCGATCTTAACCATTCTCATTTCTCAGAGTGTTTCAGGCCAAAGCAACATAACTGCTCTGAGAAAAAACATCCAGGAGATACTTAATACATCAAAAGCTAAAGTGGGAGTAGCGGTATTAGGCCTTGAAGACCGGTATTCTCTTACATTTTACCCGAAAATCCATTTTCCGATGCAAAGCACCTACAAGTTTCCTGTAGCTCTGGCGATCCTGGACAGGGTAGATAAAGGTAAATTAAAGCTTGATCAGAAAATCCATGTTTCCAAATCAGAACTTCACCCTGACACCTGGAGTCCGATGAGAGAAAAATATCCTGAAGGCAATGTAGACCTGCCATTAAGTGAATTGCTTGCTTTTATGGTTTCACAAAGTGATAACAATGCCTGCGATATACTCTTTGCCATAGCAGGAGGGCCTAAGAAAGTTGATCAGTATGTGAAAGCTCTGGGCGTTAAGCAAATAGCGATTGCCGCCACAGAATATGAGATGCATCAGGGATGGGAGGTGCAATACACCAACTGGTGCGAACCCTGGGCTATGATGCAGCTCCTGGATCTTTTTCATAAAAGGAAACTGCTCAAAAAGCCCACACACGATTTTCTGTGGAAGACCATGGTTGAAACCACCACGGGTCCTAAGAAAATCAAAGGTCTTTTACCAAAAGGCACATTGGTCGCTCATAAAACCGGCTCTTCCGGTACGAACAAGGACGGTGTGACGGCGGCTTCGCACGATGTGGGAATCGTTACTTTGCCGGATGGAAAACACTTTGGTATTGTGGTATTGGTGGGAGATTCAAAAGAAACCGAAGAGTTTCGGGAGGCTTTGGTGGCGAAGATCTCTAAAGCCACCTGGGATTATTATGTATCAAAAAAGTAAATCACTATAGAAAAGGAGGGCCTGCTTGCCGGCCCTCCTTTATGTTTACCGAAGCTTTTGCCATCTCAGACCTTCATCCGAAGGTCCTGCAAAAACAAAACCATTCTTTTTTAACACCTTTTGTGAGCCGTATCCGTCTTCCAACGTGTCGGCTACGACCAGTTTCACATCAGGGTTGAGGAATATCCATTTCAGGAACACCGCCAGGGCTTCTGTCATGTAGCCTTTACCTTCAAATTTGCCGTCGATATAATATCCCAGCAACACTTGTCCGTTTTCATCCGGAAGCCCGGAAATGCCTATGCCTCCGATATTAAGCTTGCTGGTTTCGTCTACGATGATCCAGTGGGTATACCAGCAGAAATCTTCCGGATGGGCGGTTATACCCGGGATGACGTAATGTTCAAGAGCATCGTCAAATTCCTGCATAAGACTGTCGTCGAAATTCAGTTTGAAATCCGAGAGGCTTAAACCCATCAGTTTATCCAGGTCGTTTCTGCCTGTTTTTAGTACATATATTTGTTCAAGGGTCAATGGAATGATCCTTGTTCTTTCTGATCTTAATGGAAACATTTGAAATTTAAAGTTTGATTTGGAGAATAAAATTCTTCCGGACAGAAATATCAGTCCGTTAAATGATTCAAACTTCAGGCATTGTCAGGCGACAACAGTATACTATTATTAAACAGAGGCATTTATTTTAACCGCATCAAAGATATGGAATATTTTGCTAAATTGCATATTCGTATAGGTAAATATTGATGCCGGAGTATTTCTTATTGCTTGTTTATGATTACAGCAACTTATCTCAGTTATAGCTTATGAGTTCAATTTTCGGAATGATCCGAAGTGGCGGCCAGCCGGTTGATTTGAAGGACCTTCACCAGATGGAGAAGGCCTTAAATCACTGGGAAGCTGATGCATCACATTGCTCGGCTGAAGAGGAGGCTGGATTCGGACATCTGATGCTTTATAATACCCCGGAATCGTTGAACGAAAGATTGCCGTTGACCCTTTACGAAAGTCGGCTGACCATTACATCTGATGCCCGGCTGGATAACAGGGAAGAGCTTTTTGATCAATTGAACATCCATGCTGCTGATCGTAGGACTTTCACCGACAGTGCTTTGATTTTAAAGACTTATGAAAAGTTTGGACACGACTGTGTGAAGCACCTGACCGGAGACTTTGCCTTTGCGATCTGGGATAAGAAAAACAGGCAATTATTCTGTGCCAGGGATCATATGGGTGTGAAGCCCTTTTTTTATTATTTTGATCCAAAGTGTTTTTTGCTGGCTTCTGAGAAGAAGGGCATTCTTGCCATTCCGGGAGTTAACACTGCTATAAATCAGCAATTTCTGTTTAATCAGCTATTTAATCCCGTACAACAGGCTGAGGATACAACAGTCTACCGGGAAATACATCGGCTTGCCCCCGCACATTACCTTGTTTTGGATGCGGATCAATGGAAAATCAGTCGACGGAAGTATTGGACCCTTGATCCGTTTACTGAAATAAAGCTGCCCTCAAAAAAAGAATACCTTGAGGGGCTGAAATGGCATTTTGATGAAGCTGTAAAGTGCAGAATCAGAAGTGCTTACCAGGTGGGGGCGGAGCTGAGTGGTGGATTGGATTCCAGCCCGATTGTGGCTGCGGCCTGGCATGCTTTGGAGAAAAAGAGTCTTACTACGTTTTCCAATACGCTTTCGGCAGATATAAACGATGAGATTTCTCTTAGTAAGAGTGAGCGGCCTTTCATAGAAGAAGTGCTCAGATGGAACGGGATTACAGATTCGATAATGGTCACCGAGCATATTTTTAGCACCATTGAAGAAGAGTTGGATTTCGGACTTTTTCTCAATGACGGGCCGGAGATGTGGAATCCGGTCTGGCAGATGCCGATGAAGGCAGAAGCAAGAAAAAGAAATGTACGTACGATGTTGTCCGGTTTTCCCGGCGACCAGATGGTGACAGACAAGGGAAAGGGCATTTATATTGATGAATATTATCGTAAAAATCTCATCACTCATTTATCAGCGGCAGGGGACTTCAGAGACCTGATCAGAAGGATGTCCCCCGGCTTTCCCTGGCAGTTGAGATACGCTTTTCAATATTTCCAGAGTGTTTTCCAGTATTGTTTTCATAGCGGCGGACGTCCGGGGCTTATCCATACTTTAAAAGCTTTTGAAGTGCCGTATAAGTATTGGAGTAAGAGGAATGAACATCTTTGGCAAGGGGACTATTACAAAGGATATCTTAAAAGCTACCGGCACAACCTCAAAGCCAAAGTATCCAAACCTATGGTCAGCCTGAGGATGGAAGCAGAAACCCGCCATGGTATTTATTTTCGTACTGAGCCGCGTT
Source organism: Emticicia sp. CRIBPO (assembly GCF_009905725.1). Taxonomy (GTDB): domain Bacteria; phylum Bacteroidota; class Bacteroidia; order Cytophagales; family Spirosomataceae; genus Leadbetterella. Next base: position 25,396 of record NZ_JAAAKV010000010.1, read on the forward strand.
TTCCTATGGCGGATATCCGTTTGATACAGTATTATCTCTCTATACCTGATAAGCTTAAATATGAAGGAGAATTAACCCGTCCTTTGTGGAGGGAGGCGGTGTCTGCTTATTTGCCGGGCATGATCAGGGAGCGGAATTCTAAAATAGGAGATATGGCCCCGTTCATGAGCACGCCGGAGAAAATACAGCAAAAGAAAGATTTTCTTAAAGCGTTTTTGGAGCAGTCTGACAGTCAGAGTTGGCCTTTGAATATTAAAAATAGAAACAAGGTTACGATGAATCACCTGGAAACCATCTGGTGGATAAAGCAAAAATTCAGGGGATAGGTATTATCGTTTTATAATGCTAACGGTTTTAAGGTTTATGTAGCTTCAATTTGAATTTTTCTGATATATTTTGCTGCCTTTTAATAATTTATTGATTTATTTTGTAATATTTAGTCCTGTTATGCGTATTATTGTGATATATAAACGTAGATGAAAATCTGCTGGCCATGGAGACAATAACATTACTAAAAAGTGACATTCTTCACAGAAATGAGGAGGGCTTCCTCAGTAACAAATTAGGCGACGAAATGGTGATGATGAACCTCGAGTCAGGAGATTACCTGGGGATCAACGAGGTTGGTTTTGTCATCTGGGATTATCTGCAAGGCCCGAAGCCTGTTCAGGAAATTCTTGATTTCCTGGTGTCAGAATACGACGTGACTCCCGAGAATTGTGAGAGCGACACCATGCCTTATTTACAACAGCTTCTTCTTCAGAAAGTGGTGTTAGTGAATAGGTAGTCCTGTTTTTTGTCCATTGTTATGAATTTCTCCTTTTATTTTATTCAAAAGAGTAAAGCTTTCTTCTTTGTAAGTCATAGTAGCAAAATGTCGATGAACAAAGTACCCTTCCAAAACTAACCGTTAGTAAATTCAGGCTAAAAAATCTGCTCTCCCAAGGCGTTATTTACCCCCTTCAGAATTTTTGAAATACAATCCCAAAATATCAAATTCTATTATATGTAACGGTTAGTAAATACGTTTTATTAGTACTTGTAAATAAATATTTTATGTTAAATTAATATTATAAATCGTATATAAATTAAAGTTTTACTACCGTTTAATAATATTTTTATATTTTTTATTGTTTTTCTGATTTATGTACAATACATTTATACGTTAAATTTTCAACCTTTAATTTATATACTATGGAACCTTATTTAGGGGAAATTAAGCCGTTTGGGTTTGGATTTATTCCGAGAGGCTATCTGCCATGCGACGGCAGGTTATTGTCTATCGCTCAGAATTCAGCTTTATACGCAATACTTGGAACTCAATATGGCGGAGATGGCCGTACAACCTTCGCTTTGCCAAATCTTCAGGGAAACATAGCGTTAAGCCAGGGACAGATGCCTGGAGGAAGCTATTACAGTGTGGGTGAGCAGTCAGGGACAACCAATGTGAACTTGTTGACGTCAGAGATTCCCAGTCATAATCATGGTCTTCAGGGGGCGGCTATTGAGTCAGTAGCTGGATTGCTCCAGGTACCTACTGCTTCCAATTGTTATTTGTCTAATGCCGTTGCAAAGCCTAGTCCTTCATCTACTTCAGGAGTACTGGGAAGGGCTTATTCCAATACAGTTGCTAATGCCATACTAGGCCCGGCAACGGTAGGAGTTACCGGGGGGAGTCAGCCCCATAATAATATGATGCCTTATCTGGCCATTTATTTCGGGATTGCTGTGGAAGGAATTTTTCCTCCTCATTCTTAACTTATAAAATACTATTAAAAAATACTATGGATAATTTTCTTGGAGAAATAAGAAATTTCGGTTTTGGCAGAATCCCGAAGGGATGGGCCAATTGTGCCGGACAGATCATGTCAATTCAGCAAAATACGGCTTTGTTTTCACTTCTGGGCACTACCTATGGCGGAGATGGTATAACTACATTTGCCTTACCGGATTTACGGGGAAAAACTTCGGTTAACGTAGGAACATATTTAGGAACTCCATATGCGTGGGGACAACAAGCCGGTACTGAAAGTGTGACATTGAATACTACTCAATTGCCGGCACATAATCATTTTAGCTATGGAAACGAGGCCATGGGGAATAATATCCTGAACAGCGGAGATGACTATCCTGCAGAAATGTCTGTTTTTGTTTCTAATCCTCAGTCGCAACAATATGCTGTTAACGGATTTAATCCTACCAACAGTAATATGGTGCCTCTTGCTCCGGACTCAATAATGCAGACCGGTGGTAATCAACCGCATGAAAATCGCCAGCCATATTTATGTATCAATATTTGTATTGCTTTGCAGGGAGTATTTCCTTCAAGGCCATGATCTAAAAAATAAAAATAATCTAGCTTTATGGAAAACTATATTGGAGAAATAAAACTTTTTGCAGGGAATTATGCACCCGTCAACTGGGCATTTTGTGATGGTTCATTACAAAGTATTGCAGAAAACACGGCATTATTTTCCTTATTGGGTACAACTTATGGTGGTGACGGTGTTACTACTTTTGCTTTGCCTGATCTCAGAGGACGTGTACCTGTAAATCAGGGAAGGTCTAACTCAGGGACCACTTATATCTTGGGTGAGGAGGCAGGTGTTGAGAATGTGACGCTTCTGAACAGCCAGATACCAGCTCATAATCATACTTTTAATGTCAGCACCAATGTGGGAACAAGCCCTTTGGTAAGTAATCATTATTATTCAGCTCCCGTAGCTCCTACCGACCCGCCTTCTTCTAATAAAAGCATCGTATTTTATCAGCCGGATACAGCCGGAGAAGTAAAGTCAGTATTAAGACCCAATACCCTTACACTCACCGGGAGTAACATGCCTCACACAAATATGCAACCATATTTGGTTATTACCTATATCATAGCTCTTTACGGGATATATCCGAGTTTCAATGACTGACATTTTTAAGGACTCCGTCAAAATTGAATTACTGCTCTAAAGAGAAAGTAACTCTTATAGAGAATCGGGATCTTGTTCGATCATTATGAAAATGATTTAACAACTTCCGGGATTTAATCTTGATTCCTTTTTATCCCGGCCTGCCGGTCGGGTGTGTCGGAGGGGTGTTGCGTATATTTAATATGGTGTTTCTGGGCAGTCTGTTTCAGGATGTTGGAAAGAAGGGAGTTGCAGATATAGCTCATCTCCTTTTAACACAGTTTTTGCGACAACAGAACTTATCAATTGGATTTTATTTTCAACCTTTAACTAATTAATTATGGAACCATTTATAGGAGAAATCCGACCCATGGCTATTAAGTTTGCTCCCATTGGTTATCTGCTTTGTGATGGTAGTGAACTGCCTGTTTCCCGGTTTCAAGCCCTGTTTGCCGTTATCGGTAATTCTTACGGAGGCAATGGACAAACAACTTTTAAATTGCCTAATCTTGCTGGAAAGGTAGTTGTAAACCAGGGTCAATTGATCGGTGGAGATAACTATACCTTTGCAAAAGAGGGTGGGCTGTCCGATGTGACACTGACAACAAATGAAGTTCCCACCCATGGTCATAGCAGCCAGGGAGCCTCGATTGAAGCTGTGAATAAGTTGCTTAAGGTGCCGACTCCATCTAATACTTATCTCTCTAATGCGGTGGCCAAGCCTACATCGGATTCTTCTTCTGGAGTATTGGGAAGAGCTTATTCCAATACTGGTGCCAACAAGGCCCTCGGAGCTAATACTTTGTCGCTTAGCGGAGGGTCTCAGGCTCATACCAATATGATGCCTTCCCTTGTGATCAATTATTGTATTGCGTATGAAGGTATTTTCCCTCAAAAATCTTAATTAAAAAATATGGAAAATTTATTAGGAGAAATCAGGGTTTTCGGATTTGGGGTTATTCCCAAAGGATGGTTTACATGTGCAGGCCAGACCCTGGCAGTTAATCAGTACCAGGCACTTTTTTCATTACTCGGAACCTCCTTCGGAGGAGATGGAGTCAATAATTTTAAACTTCCTGATTACAGGGGGGTAGTTGGTTTATCTACTGGTCCGGGATTTGATTTTGGTAAACCACTCGGTCAGCCAGTTGTTTCATTGACAGTACCCCAGCTCGCATCGCATAATCACCTGGTAGGCGTCAACGAAGATATGGGGAATGACATATTGAAAGATGGAGATGATTATCCGGCTCAGATGTCAGTTTTTGTAAGTAACCCTCAATCGCAGAAATATGCTGTTAAAGGGTTTGTTAATAATCCTGGAAATACATTGATTCCGTTGGCTCCGGATACCATCGGAATATCCGGAGGAGGGCAGCCTCATGCCAACCTGCAGCCGTATCTGACATTGAATGTTTGCATAGCCTGGCAGGGAATTTATCCGTCAAGACCATAACCGATTAAATTAAATTAACTATGGATAATTACGTAGGTGAAATTAGAATTTTTGCGGGCAACTTTGCCCCTGTAGGCTGGGCCCCATGCGATGGCCGTCTATTGAGTATTGCTGAATATGAAGTTTTGTTTAATTTATTCGGAACAATTTACGGGGGAGACGGACAGCATACGTTTGGCTTGCCTGATCTTCGGGGAAGAGTAGTTGTTAATGCTGGAACAGCTTCTTATGGAGGTCAGTATAATTTAGGAGTTCCGGGCGGGCAGGAACGGGTAACCCTGAAGATTACGGAGATGCCTCAGCACAACCACAATTTTATGGTCAGTACCATGGAGGGAAATAGTACTACTGCCGGGAATTTCTATTATGGAGCACCCGTTGCACCTGCAGACCCGCCTTCTGCTAATAAACAAATCGTATTTTATCAACCGGATACTGCAGGAGAAGTAAAATCCACTTTTATGGCAAGTACCATTCAGCCTGTAGGCGGAAACTTACCTCATGAAAACAGGCAACCGTATTTACCTATTACATACATTGTAGCTTTAAACGGTATTTACCCTTCGCCTTCATAATACGGTTAATCATAAATGAAAATAGGTATTATTTCAAGTGCCGAATATGGCATCCCTTTGTTGCAACTGTTAAAAAGTAATGGAATCACGGCATCTGTTTTTACAGATGCCGCTTTTATTGAACAATCTGCTGCTATCAGGCACTTTTGTCAGATGGCCGGAATACCTGAAACGTCAGGGAGGCAGAGCGATCTCTATGACTGGCTTAGAGCAGAAAAACCGGATATGGTGTTTATGATGGGATATGCTCATCTGGTAGATCCCGGAAAACTGTCGCATACACTTTCTCAACATTTCTATAATATTCATTTCGGAGCTCTTCCGCATTTCAGAGGGCCGCAGCCTGTATTCTGGCAGCTTAAATTGGGCGAATCTTTCCTGACAACCACTATTCACCGGATTAACCATAAATTTGATGACGGAGGTATTGTCTGGCAAAAAAAAATAGCGAGAGCACCTCACCATAGTTATGGTGTGGTACATACTTTATTGGGGCAGATATCTTTGGAGGGTGTTGTTTTTCTGATTTCCTGTTTTATGAATAAGAAGGAAATAATGGAAGTGGAACAGGATCAGGCTAAAGGTAAATACTACAAAAGACCGCGGTTAAAAGATATACAGATTAACTGGGGTATTATGGCAGCTGAAGAAATTGTTAACCTGGTTCAGGCCTGTAATCCCTGGAATAAAGGGGCCAGTACTTTTTTTCAGGGAAATGAAATTAAGATTATTGATGCTGAAGTTCAATCAGGTTCTTATGAAGGGATAGGAATCTCTCCTGGCCGGATTATGAACGCCGGTAAAACCCTGGACGTACTTTGCTCAGATGGTAAGTTATTATCTCTTCATATGTTGAATGTTAACGGGATATTTTATCCCGCGAGACACTCCCCTTTTATCGGGCTTATTGTTGGTCATCAATTTATTTAAACTGATGAGTTCCACAAAAAAAAACGACGGTTTTTTTTGTGGAACCAATGAAAGAATGTATTTTCGTATATAAAAAAATATTAGCAATGGAAATTGAAAATAAAGATTTTAGTGAAGAGTTTGAGTCATCTCCCAAAAAACAATGGACTAAGCCTGAATGTGAAATAATAGGGAAAGATAGGATCAACGCAGGATCTATTTCCTTTGTTGCGGAAGGAGCCAAGTCTACTTTTGGCCTTCCTGGAGCAGGATCCTGAAGTCTGGTAGCTTATAACATGTAACCCAGGGTTTTCATAACCTCAGAATGCTGTGTCCAGATAGCGGATACCTGGTGTTTGTTTAACTCCTGCTGCCAGTTATTTGCTTTTCCATTTCTGAAAAAAGATTTGCATTGGAGTGTTTTTTCAGAAAAGCCTAATATTTTCTCCTGGCCTTTTAGCTTTGTAAATTGACTTGCATCAATGGCTCTTATTATTTTATCTTTTGGAAATACAATTCCGGATTTTTTAAGAATATAAGTAAAGAACCTTAAAGGGTCATTTATCAGATCTTCATATCTTATTAGGTGAACTGGAAAGTCTGGCCCAGACATCCAGCTATTCACATGTCCGCTCCAGTCGAAAAGTAATTGTTCAGTTTGCGAGTAGTTATTTAAATTATTCTCTTGTAAAGCAAAACAGGCTTTTTTATTATTCATTAATTCAATTGCTTCATCGATCGTGGATGAATTATGGTTGGCCAGCGAAGCTGCGATGTCCAACGGATTCCGTACGATATAAATGGCACAATGGGTACTTTCCGAAGGGATAATGGGGCGATTTTGGGTATTGCTGGAATAGGCATCATGAATTTTAAAATAGAACTTTTCCTGCAGGTTGTTCTCAGGAAGACAGGAGTAAGCTTCAGGAAGTAATATTTTTGTCTCTTCATTTGTTAAGAGAGTAGAATCCAAATCAGTTTGATCTTTCAAAAAAAGTCTGGAGGAAAATATGCCATTAGTTACCAGATCGTTGATATCAACTTTTCCATCATTGTGCAGAGCCGTTAAAAAAGCTCTAAACCATGTATTGCCACTTTTAGGATAAGAGGCAAGCCAGATGATTCTTTTTTTAGATTTATTTATTTTCATCTTAGCCTTTCTAAAATCTTTTGTGAAATATCCTTAAGAGTATTAGTGCTGTAAGGACTTTCTACGAGATGGACAGAGGTTGATGCTGAGAGTTTCGATGCTATCGAAAAATGAAGTGCCCTTTTTTGCATTGCATTCATTTGAAGTGAACGATAGGTGTTTTTCTGGATGGCCTTAAAGGCATTCGTATCAGTCAGAGGTTTTACTTCCGTTTTTCGGGCCTGGTTCTTTCTTTCTAAAAAGAAAACTGATTTTATTGGCAGAGCTTCTATTGAAAAAGTATTATGGAAAAATCTTCTGTACTTCGGCAGCGAATCCCTGACTCTTTCGCTTTCAGGTAGTTTTTCTAATCCGGTTTTATCAAAACTATCCACCCAAAGTTTTGCCATGGGATAACTGGCTACCGCCATCATCTGATTCTGTTCCCCTGATTTGAGTACGCAAACATCATCTGTAAACAAAGGGTATCCCTCCAGTGAAAGTGCTGTGGCCAATGTGGACTTCCCGGCTCCGCTTTCTCCGCAGAATAAAACGACTCCGTCTTTATAATGAACTCCCGATGCGTGAAATGGGATCAGGTCTCTTTGATGCAATACCGCCGCCATGGCATTGCTTAGCAGAAACAACCGCAGTGTCTTTTGTTCCGCACCGGGCAGTGGCTCCACAATGATGTCAGTTCCGTTGGCTACATAGTAATTGGCGGTGTTCATGAATTTAAGCAGGTATTCGTCGGGACTCATGGATACCCGGACTTTGTGCACGACATTTTCGCCGGTTAAAGCTTCCGGTGTTTTGCCCAGACGGATGGTGACTTCCGGTGTGTCGAACTCAAAAGGTAGAAGTTCGGGAAACTCTATTTCTGACGCAATATGCAGACCGTATCCCCAATAATGGTACATAATAAGGAGGTTATGTTATTATTGCAATATACGAATAATCGCGACGTATAGTTGATACTTTAGTCAGTTTGTTTTTAAAAATTGATTAAACGGTAGTAATCAAAATCGTGAAGAAAGGAAGATGTGAAGGTGTGTTTGTGCGAAGTTACTGGTTCCAGATTTCCCAGGCTTTTTCCGCCTGGTATACCAGCATCTGATAGCCGTTGATTACCCGGGCCCCTTTTTCAAGCCCTTTTTTCATGAAAAGGGTCTCCTCAGGATTGTAAACGAGGTCGTATAAATAGTGTTCCGGAGTCAGAGCTTCATAGTTGATGTCAGGACACTGATCAATGTTGGGGTAAGTGCCTACAGGAGAGCAATTAATAATAAGATGGTACTCTTTGATCAAGTCTTTTGCTTCTTCATAAGAGATGGATGTTTCTGAGCTTTTTCGGGAAACGATCTTGTAGTCGATCCCAAGGTCTTCAAGAGCCACAACCACGGCTTTTGCCGCTCCGCCGAAACCAAGTACCAGGGCCTTAAACCCGCTATTTAAACCCGGAATAAATTCTTCCAGGGATTTACGGAATCCGAAGTAATCAGAATTATATCCTGCTAACTGTCCATCTTCCTGAATTTTGATCACATTTACAGCCCCGATGCGGGCCGCAGAAGGGTCAATAAAATCCAGGAAAGGAATGACGTTTTGTTTATGAGGAATGGTAACGTTCAGCCCTTTAAGGTCAGGAGAGTTTTGAATTAAAGGAAGAAGTTCGTTGTAATCTTCCATCTCAAAAAGCTCATACGCATGGGTCGAAGACAGTCCTGTCCGTTCAAATTTTTCACTGAAATATTTCTTCGAGAAGGAATGTGTCAGAGGAAACCCGATCAGTCCGAACTTTTTCATTACTTATCCTGCGATGTCTTTTTTATCAATAAATTTGTACTTGATGATACCCCAGATCATCGGGGCAACAGAGATGAATACGATAGTGAGCACCACTTTCTCAAAATTAGCTTTGATAAACTCATTATTGCCCAGGAAATAACCCAGTAAAGTGATACTGCTGACCCATATAACGGCTCCGATAAAACAGTAAGTAATATACCTGACGTACTTCATACTGCCGGCTCCGGCTACAAAAGGGGCGATTGTACGGATAATCGGCATAAAGCGGGCAAGGATAACCGCTTTACCTCCATGTTTTTCGTAAAATTGCTCTGTTTGGGTGATGTATTCTCTTTTGAGGAAAAGAATCTTATCCTTTGACTTGATGAGTTCACTGAACTTATGGCCCACAAAATAATTGACATTATCACCGAGTAATGCGGCAAGAATCAGCAGTGGGATGATGATGGCAACATCGAGTTTTCCGGTGGTTGAGGCCAGGAGACCGGTAGCAAACAACAATGAATCACCAGGAAGAAAAGGCATTACAATGAGGCCTGTTTCCACAAAAATGATCAAAAATAAAATAGCATACGTAAGCTTATCGTATTCGCTCAAAAAGCCCTGAAGTGTAGTCAAAGGATCTTTGAGGAAATCCAGAAGAAACTGAATAAATTCCATAATATTAGTTTTAGTCGTCTTGTCTGATTCTTTCGTCCTGGTAGTATTTACCCAATTTGTATTTTTGCTTCACATCATCTGAAAGGAAGGTGGCAAAAGTGTCTCCTCTCAAGCCAAGGCGGATGGTTTCAAGAGGAATGATTTCGTTGGGAGCAATGTTGCCCAGGTTGACGTTAGTACCGACTAACTTGACAAAATATACCTGCTGTGATTTTTGAGGGGCTTCCCAGATGATTTTTTCTGCAGGGATGGCATGGATAATTTCATCCACAAGGCCCTGGCGGACTTCTCCGCTGCTTCTGTACAAACCGATGTTTCCGCCTTCACGGGCTTCGCCGATCACTTTCCAGGCACCGGCATCCAATTCAGCCTGCATCATCTGGATCCATTTGTAAGGAGCAAATATTTTTTCAGCGTCTTTGGAACCTACCTCCGACAACACTTTGCCGCGGCTGGCCAGACGTTTGATATAATCGCATTTTTCGTCGTGTGGAAGGGTGATGGAGCCGTCAGAAACTTCTGCATGTTCCAGCTTGAATTCGTCGAGCACACGGATATAGTCTTCAAACTGATTTCTGACTACAAATGCTTCAAACAGGGTCCCACCGAAATATACCGGAATCCCGGCTGATTGATAAACTTCTATTTTAGCTTTTAAGTCGGGAGTGACAAAAGAGGTCGCCCAACCTAATTTTACGATGTCTATATATTGTGCGGAGGTGCTGAGGACATCCTCGGTCTCCCGGATGCTTAATCCTTTGTCCATAACCATTGTTAAGCCGGCATCACGAGGTTGTACCGTCCGCTCTGGAACCTGTAAAAGAGAGTAATTCATTATGAGTGATTAATTTTTCTAAAAATTACTCTGTAAAAGTAGTTCTTTTTTGCCAATAATTTGATTACCGCCAATCTTTTTGTGCTTATTTCAGGAATCCGTGCAATGAAATGTTGTTATAATTATTCGCTGTTACCGGTCCGTTTTTGAAGCATAAAGTGTACTTTTTAGTGCCCTCCACCACTAAAAACGGCCCTTTCTCCACTGGCTTTGACGGATTTGATGAATAGCATCGCCGTGGCTGCAAAACACAGCAATACTCCTGCCGTACGGATGGCATTTAAGGGATTACTGTCCAGGAATGTTTTATAAATATAGCCGAAACTGAGATTCTGGATCAGCATCGGTACGACGATCATCATATTGACAATGCCCATATACACACCATAGCGGGTTTTGGGGATCGAAGCCGCCACCAGGATATAAGGAACGCCCATCATGCTCGCCCAGGCTATGCCGAAGCCTACCATTGGTACAAAAAGCAGGTATTTGTTTGTAATGCCCGGCAGGACCAGTAATGCGATACCGGCCATCAGCAGGCAAATGAAATGGACCCATTTGGCACTGTATTTCTGAGCCAGCCAGACCAGCCCGAAGGCAGAAAGGAAGGTGACGATGTTGTACCAGCCGTTTAAAAGCCCTGTCCATCCGACAGCCTCTTCATACATGTGCTTTTCCTGTTCATTCAGGTTATTCAGATTGGCTTCAATACCCCAGACGGATTTAGCAACACCATGAGAGATAAATTGCCAGTAACAAAACATGGCATACCATTGGAATAAATAAACCAGGGCCAGTTTTTTAAGGAGAGACGGCATTTCCCTGATGGCCGAAAATATTTCAATAAAGGGCTCAAAGATGCCTTTTCCTTTTCTTTTGGCCATCTCTTCCAGTTCTTCTTCAGAGGGAGGAATTTCGGGTGTGGTTTTGACAGACCAGAGTACCGAACCAATGGAAGCGATACATCCTACAAAGAAAGAACCGAACGCCCAGTAGGGGATGCCGGCAGGTGATTTCCCTGTGATGATGATCTGGAAAAAATACAGGGATAAATTGGCCAGGGTAATGCCCAGTCCGGTGAAAAAGCTCTGGGCGAGGAAACCTGTAGGTTGTTGTTCTTCCGGAAGTTTATCGGCAATAAAAGCCCTGTATGGCTCCATGGCGGTGTTATTGGCCGCGTCAAGAATCCACAGTAAACTGGCGGCCATCCACAAAGTGCTGCTGAATGGCATACTGAAGAGGCATAAGCTGCAGAATATGGCCCCGACAAGGAAATATGGCTTTCTTCTGCCCCATCTGGGACTCCAGGTTTTGTCGCTGATGGCTCCGATAACCGGCTGAATCAGCAATCCGGTCATGGGGCCTGCGAGATTAAGTATGGGAAGGTCTTCGGGATTGGCATTTAAAAAAGTATAAATTGGATTCATGGCTGTTTGTTGCAATCCAAAGCTATATTGAATACCAAAGAAACCAAAGTTCATGTTAATAATTTGCCAGAAACTTAGTTTGGGTTTAAATTGAATGATCATTTGGGTATAGGCTTGAGTAATTTTTGAACAAATCAATAGAAAAAAAAGTATTTTTTGGATAATACGCTGTTTTTTTATTACTATATTTTTTTAAATTTCCGGCATAATGAACCGGATGTGAATAGTTGAAATGAGGAAAAGTGCCCTGAAGTTTTTAATAGTCTTGTTTTCCACATCATTTTATATGGTTTCGGGGCAGAAATACATTCCCGTCGGCGAGGTCAGGATTACGGGAAATAACCGGACACACGGCCGGATCATCTCCAGGGAACTGACTTTTAAAACCGGTGACACGCTGGCCGTTGACGAGGTCGGTAAAACACTGGAACGCAGCCGGCAGAATATTTTCAATACCAATCTTTTCATCTGGGCCAAGGTAACAGGAGACATCACCAGCGATACTTTAAAAGTAGAAATTGAGGTCAAGGAAAGATGGTATTTTATGGTCTTGCCCCTTGTTTTTCTGGCAGACCGGAACATTAACGAGTGGTGGTACGACCGCAACCATGACCTGAGGCGGATTACTTACGGAGGCATCATCAAGCATTTTAACCTTTCAGGAAATAATGACCAGCTCAGGCTTAAAGCCTACGGTGGTTTTGTACCTTATTTTGAGCTGAGTTATATCAAACCCTATATTGACAAACGCCAGCGGATGGGCATCAGCGGAGGGCTGTTTTTTTCAACTCAACGGACAATGGCCTTCAGGACCTGGAACGACAAGCTTGACTTTCATCCCACAGAAGCCCGGAGCCGCCGCCGTGCGGGCGGATTTGCCGAATACCGGCTGAGGAATTCCCTTTATCATTTCCATTCTCTTTATGTGGGGTTTTCCCATGCTAAAATCGCCGATACGATAGCGGCTTTAAATCCGAACTATTTCGGAGAAAGACAAACCACACAGAGGATTCTCACGCTGAGTTATGACTACCGTTTTGACAACCGTGACAACCGACAATATCCTTTAAAGGGGCGTTACTTTTTCGGACAGCTGGCTAATTATCAGATTTATACAGACAAGCACTCAAGCCAGACCAGCCTGGTTACGGGAATAGGGGAGTACTTTAAAATAAGAGGTAAATTATACGGAGACGTGATGTTCAGGGCCAAAGTGTCGGCTCCGCAGCGGCAATTTTATCCTGTCACCAGCGGGCTCGGTTTCAATAATAACCTGGTCAGAGGGTACGAATTGTATGTGATCGACGGGCAGAACTACACATTATTTAAAACCAATTTGAAATATCAATTATTAAAACATACTTTTGACCTGCGAAAACTAATCAGAATCAAGCAGTTTAATAACCTGCCGGTGGCTGTTTATCCGAACGCTTACTACGACATGGGTTATGTCAGGAACTATCACCCTGAGTTAAGCAATACAAAATTAGGCAATAAGTGGCTGAAAGGCGGAGGACTTGGCCTGGATATTGTGACCTGGTATGATACGACGATCAAATTCAACTATTCGGTCAACCAGATGAAAGAAAAAAGATTTTATTTTGGAATTTACAGAGATTTATAAACTAAATAACCTTTAATAATAGCCCAACATTATGAAATTTCAATATATCCTTATAGTTTTACTGTTTGTTTTTGCATGTTCTAACCCAAAAAGTGAACAAGAAGTGGAAAGCCCGGCCTCACCGCCTAAAACAGTAAATAAAAATTCAACAACCAATGCATTGCTGAAAAAAATCATGGGTAACGGCGAAGGCCTGCTCAGGGGAGTCAATTTCGGTGATGACATCAGTGCGGTCAAGAAAAATGAGAAACTTGAGCTATTTGAGCAGGAGTCCACACACGTTGGCTACACATTTGATACTCCGGATCTGGAGACCGTTGATATACTTTATGGAAAAGACCCCAAAGGAAAGCTGAATTCGATTCAGCTTGATATTTATATGAATTCTGATGAATCAAATGAAGAGCTTTACAAAGCTTTCAGCGATTATTTCAGCCTGAAGTTCGGTAAAATGACAGAAGTAGGAGGCAATGCCACCTGGAATCTGACACCCAAAGGAATTTTAACCATTAAAAAAGTTAAGACCAACCTGGACCGCGGACTTGAAGTGAAATTTATGCAGGATTCACCACAAGCTCTTTAAGCAGCTCTACCCAGTTTTCAGAATCGTTGAGACTTTCTACGAGTTGCCATTGCTGACCGCCGTGCTCCTCAAACATTTCTTTGTACTCAACACCCACTTCAATGGTGGTTTCGAGACAATCGGAAATAAACGCAGGAGAGAAAGCCAGTACTTTTTTAACGCCTTTTTCGCCAAGTTCCTTGATCAGGACGTCAGTATATGGCTGGATCCACGGATCTTTGCCCAGACGTGACTGGAAACTGGTCGTGTAGGTGCCTTCTTTCAAACCAAGGGCTTTGACCAGCAAACGGGTAGTTTCAAAACACTGGGCACGATAACAGAATTGATTATGCGGGGTGATTTTATCACAGCAGGAGCCAAGCTTACAGACATTGCCCTGATCATCGCCCTTTAAAATCTGACGGGCGGGTAATCCGTGATAACTGAATACAAAATGGTCAAATTCGGACTCAGCCATGTGTTTACGGGCATTGGCCGCAAAACCTTCAATAAATCTCGGGTGATTATAGAAATAATTGGCAAATCTGATTTCCGGAATCACCTGCCATTGTCCTGTAACACGCATCACTTCTTCATAAACCGATCCGGTAGAAGCCGAGGCATATTGAGGGAAAAGAGGGATAACTACCAGGTTTTTAATGCCGGATTTGCGAAATTCTTCCAGTTTTGAGGCGATGGACGGACTCTGGTACCTCATGGCCAGTTTTACGACGTAGTCCTGTCCGAGCAGGTCCTGCAGTTGTCTTTCATTAGCCAATCCGTAAATTTTAAGCGGGGAACCTTCGGGGGTCCAGAGTTCACGATAGATTTTAGCTGATTTCGGAGCCCTGAACGGGGCAATGATGAGATTGATCAGCATCCATCTTGAAAGGTAAGGAATGTCGATGACCCTTCCGTCCATTAAAAACTCCCTGAGATATTTTCTGACATCCGGCACAGACGGGCTGTCCGGAGTACCTAAATTAACAATTAAAACACCTGTCTTAAAATCTGAATTCACGTATAAAAAGTATAAATGTTGACCTTACAACGTTAGTAATGTTTATTTTCGATGGGTTGTGTGAATAATTTCCGCAAAGAAACAAAAGGAAATGCGAATTTCACAATCTGTAGCTTCAAGCCTTCAGCAAATAGCCCTGAGAATCCGGTATTTCTCTGTCCTTTTCAGATAGTATAACCCTGAAAATGGTCATTAGGTTTTAAATTACACCGTAAAATAAATTTACGGGCCATTTTGCGAATTTTCGCAAAACATTTTTTATATTTGATCTTTACATTTCATTAATCCATCATGAATAACATGGAAGCTCAAATCAATCAAAAGTCTTCTGAAGATTCCGGCAGCCAGCACATCAGTATCAAAGATTGTCTGAGACTTATCGGAATTAAGGAACTTACAGCAAATATTTACGCCGTTCCTTCTAAAAGGAAAGAAAAAGAAGTAAAACTGGAAGGGGCTTATTAATAAGCCCTTACCAGTTTACCTTCCATAAAATTCACAAATGCTTTATTCACCACTTTATTACCACCTTTGGTAGGATAGTCCCCGGTAAAGTACCAGTCTCCAAGATTTTTAGGGCATGCCTTGTGCAGGTTATCAACTGTCTGATAGATAACTGCCACCTCTGCTTTAATGCCTTCAGGTTTGATAATTTCAGCGATTTTTGTAGAAATGTCTTCGTCGGTAAATGGCTCGAACAATTGTTTTACAAAGTTCTGTTCCTGGGCGTTTTTGGTCTGGAGATTAGCCACTGCCTGAGCATAGACTTCTTCTTTCAGATACTCCATGCCTCTTTCTTTCAATAAGGCCAGCATAGCCCTGAAAGCCACAAATTCCCTGACTTTTGACATGTCGATGCCGTAACAATCCGGGAACCTGATCTGAGGAGCAGATGAAACAATAACAATTTTCTTTGGTCCGAGTTTATCCAGCAATTTCAGGATACTTTTTTCAAGGGTAGTTCCTCTTACAATAGAGTCATCGATGACCACGATCGTATCAACACCCTTTCTGATCACGCCATGTGTCATTTCATACACATGAGAGACCATTTCACTGCGGTCGTCGTCATTGGTGATGAAAGTACGCAGCTTGACGTCTTTAGAGATGATTTTCTCAAAACGGGGTTTGAAATCCAGGATTTTATCAAGCTCCTCGTCTGTAAGATTGGATTTCTTGATTTTGTTTTTCCTCCAGTCGGCCAGATGGTTTTCTATGCCTTCCACCATGCCGTAAAACGCGGCTTCGGCGGTATTGGGAATGTAGGAGAAAACGGTATTTTCAAGGTCGTAGTCAATTTCCTTCAGGATCTGAGGAATGAGCAGGCGGCCTAATTCTTTTCTTTCTTTGTAGATTTCGCTGTCGGAGCCTCTCGAGAAGTAGATCCTCTCAAAACTACAGGCTTTTCTTTCGACAGCTGGTAAGATATTAAACTCGCCGAATTCGCCGTGCTTGTCAATAATGATGGCATTTCCGGGGGAAATTTCCTTTACGTCGTCATATTTGGCACCAAAAGCGGCTTTGATCGCAGGTCTTTCAGAAGCTACCACCACCACTTCGTCATTGGCCCAGTAATAGGCGGGACGGATTCCGGCAGGGTCTCTTACGACGAAAGCGGTACCATAACCCGTAATACCGGCCATAGCGTAACCACCGTCAAAGTCTCTGCATGATCTGTGCAATACCCTTTGGATGTCCATGTTGTCTTCGATGATGTCAGACAAGGCCGGATTTTCATAAATACCTTTAAAACGCTCAAAAACCCTCTGGTTCTCTTCATCAAGGAAGTGCCCGATTTTTTCCATGACCGTGATCGTATCTCCCTGATCTTTAGGGTGCTGTCCGAGTTTTACCAGTTTCTGGAAAAGCTCATCGGCATTCGTCATGTTGAAATTACCGGCACAAACAAGATTCCGGCTTCTCCAGTTGCTTTGCCGGAGCATCGGATGGCAGTTCTCAATCTCATTTCTACCATGTGTCCCATAACGAAGATGGCCCAGCCAGACTTCTCCCGAAAACGCCACGTTCTTCTGTAACCAGTCGGCATCTTTGAGTTTTTCAGGCGAGTCCTTCAGAACTTCACGGTATTTTTCATTGATTTTCTTGAAAATGTCAACCACAGGGCGGTTTTCGACGGACCGGTATCGGCTAATGTAACGGCTGCCCGGGGGCACCTCGATTTTGACATTAGCGACCCCCGCACCATCCTGGCCACGATTGGATTGCTTTTCCATGAGAACATACAATCGGTTGATTGCATAAAGTGGGGTGCCATACTTCTCGATATAATAATCAAGTGGCTTTCTGAGGCGAATGAGGGCAATGCCGCATTCATGTTTTATAGCGTCGCTCATAATAAAAAAACGAAGTACAAAAAGAATTTATTTACGTACTAACAGTTTTTAAAGTACAAAGTTCCTAAGAATATCAGCGTGGTGCAAGACTAATTTGAAATAATTATTTAATTACCCTAAAATCATGTTATTGTTAAATTAAGTCAGATAAAATCAACAAGTAAAAAAGGAGGTTTTTGAACCGCTTGGTAACCTGATTTGAAAAGGTTTCAGGAATGAAAATTTCAGTCTGCCAGGTTAATGATATAAGCAAAAGAAGTTTTATCTATCTCCAGGACTTTGTTCCCTGCTTTGATTTCCGAGGCGTGAATCCAGCCGTCGCATCTTGAGTTGTCTTTGTAAGTCTTCAGAGTAAGTTCTTTGAGCTTAACACCGTCAGATTCCAGGGTAAAAATGCTGTTGTTTCCGAGTTCGTTTGCCTGGATGATGAGGTCGTAAGTGTTGAATATCCCGTTGTCATATCTCAGATCGGTCACTTCCGCTTTAACCCCTGTCTTTCTCAGGTAAGTAATCCTGAGGTTGTCACGGGTATAGTTTTGGCTGGAGTCGCCGCTGTTGATTTTAAATGAGATCGAGGGAGGAGGGTTCTGGCATGCCATTCCTGAATCTTCACATGCCGTAAAGAGACAGGTCAATGCCCATAAAATCAATAGCTTTTTCATTATCTGTGATTTTAACCCAAATATAATAGCTCAGCCTCAGCCTGCTACCGGAAAGTTATTTAAAGGTAAATTATTTTAAGGGCAGCTCAGTTTTCCTCTGTCAGGGTAGCTCCTTTAAGGAGTTCAATGGCCGTTTCGCAACTGGGTAGAGTCGTTTCTTCCCGGTTGGTGGTCTGAGGAAATATAAAGAACTTATTTTTCAGAGCCTGGTAAAAAGCCTTTTTATAATTATCCTCTACATTGGGCATAAAGAAGTTTTGTTCGATATAAGCGTAAAGCTCCATGTCTTCTTTGCTCAGGTTTCTTTTTTTTATGAGCCACTTATTGACCTTGGACGATATTTCCGGGAAACCCACACAGGCAGTACTGTCTTCAATGGTCGCTTTAAAGATTTCAATAAGCCTCGGCATATTTTTTATTGACGAAGCCTGAACCGGCGATAACAGCCCCTCAGAAATCGCCTTTTTTACCTGATCCGTTAAAAAACCGGATTCCTGGCTTTTTTTTGTGCCATAGTTTGTCCCATAAACGGTGAGGGAATAATTGGGAGAATGAAACACGTATTCATTATACTGACTTCTTACAAGCTGGTTAAATATGGTAGAGGTAAAAGTCAGGTCCGTGCTATTGATGCCGAGATCATCTTCACCCGGCCAGGGGTGTGCGTTCAGATACTCTCTGACTTTGGCCCTGTATTTTACTTCGACAGAGTCGATTTCGGCCTGGATGTTGACAAACCTCCTGCTCATGAATTTCGGCATATTTACCTTGTTGGTATCGAGAGGAACGTCTAAGGAATCTCTCTTTATGGCCACACTGATGATCTTGTTTTTCTTATAGGTAACCACTTTATAATAGTTTTCCTCCACTCTTTCGGAATTATAATAAGCACTGTCAAGGTCGGCTTTATAATGGGTATACAGGGTTTGTATGGCTTCTTCGGTGTCGTTATGTTGTCTGGAATCCAGGATTTGCTGATAAGTTATCTTAAAATTTTCCCATTCGGGTTTGTCTTTCAGTTTGTGAAATATTTCTTTCTGTTCCAGTGCAGGGATTTCCACCCCTTTGCGGGCCAGTCTGAACAGATAAGGTTTTGAGCCTTCGAAGTCGTTTAACAATACCTTACAGGCAAACGCATTGAAAAGGTCTCTCGCAAACGGACTTTTAACGGAAACAAAAGCCTCTTTGTAAAAGTCTGAGGCCTGACGGAAATCTTCACGGGTGATGGCCAGTTCGGCCTGATTGACTTTCGGATAGTAGGTTTTGACAAAGCTGGACTGACCCGCAACCAAAAGGCAGCTGCCTGAGAGGGCAATTATCAGGATAAGTTTGTTCATTGGGTTGAGAGTATTTACCGGATCCCCGGAAGGATTTGCTTAAAGATAATGCGGTAATGGAATATGGCGGGTGGTTTTCAGAGCATTAACATTTTTTTAACGCTTTGAAAAAAAGAAGGAGGCCGCTTGCGGCCTCCTTCTTTAGTGGGTTGTATTCTATCAATCCAGGATCTGTACTTCAATAGACGAGTCAGAGAAAACCTTGTGCGTAGCCTTGATAAAATCCGAATCGTTGGCTTTGTAGATGTTCGGCACAAACTTCTGAGGGTTTCTGTCGATCAGCGGGAACCAGGTACTTTGCACCTGAATCTGTATCCTGTGGCCTTTTTTGAAGGTATGGAATACATCCTGTAAGGCAAAATTCACATTCGTTTTCTGATTCGGCACAAAAGCTTTCGGTTCTTCAAAACTGTTTCTGAAACGGCCTCTCATCGCTTCGCTTCTTACCATCTGGTGGTAATTGCTCAGAATGATGCTTTTGTTAGGCATATAAGGATGATTGGGTTCATCACCAGGGTATACATCAATCAGCTTAACCACCCAGTCGGCATCACTGCCGGTCGTACTTACTTTCAGTTTGGCCATGATTTCACCGGCCAGGGTCACATCTTCAGTCAGGATATCGGTCTGGAATACCAGTACATCCGGTCTTCTCGCTGCAAAACGCTGATCTTCTGACATATAGCTGAAAGGAGTGAAAGCAATCGTTGTCGTGTTGTCTTCTGTGTAAGGTACCGGTTTTAAAGGATCGCTGACAAAAGCCGTAAAGCCAGGTTTAGCCGGTGCCGTTTTGGATAGTTTTCCTGAGTTGTCGAGGTAGAAGCTTACTTTTCTGGCTTCTTTTGCAGGCCATTTGTCAAATTCTTTCCATGATTTTTTACCGGTATCAAACAGGTAGGCCTCAGGCAGTCCCGTAGTGCCGTCTCCCGCTCCTTTCAGAAAATGGGTGAAGAATTTCATCTCGATGTTCTTCTGGTAGAAAGTAGCCACGCTGTCTCCGAAATAAATGTTGCTGTGCAGGGTGTGGCCTGTTTCTCTTGACCATCTTCCGTGGCCGAACGGCCCCATTACCAGTGTATTGTAACCTTTCGAAGCATTGTTTTTCTCTATGGTTTTATAGATCGTCAGCGGTCCGTAAAGGTCTTCCGCATCAAACCAGCCACCTACGGTCATGACCGCATGATTTACATTTTTCAGATGTGGAATGATGCTTCTTTTTTTCCAGAACTCATCATAGTTCGGATGGTCAATGGTCTCTTGCCAGTAAAAATTATCTTTATATTCCACATTCTTAAGCGAGCCAAGGTCAAGGTGGTACTGATATCCGTCTTTTGTTTTAGGTTTCAGCATTTGCTCGTTATACCAGGCCTGGGAGGTAGGCTCTGTGGTTTGTTTTCCAAACACCGGGAATGTGAACAGATAGGCCTGTATAAAAGCACCGTTATGGTGGAAGTCATCAAAAAAGAAGTCTCCGATGGGAGCCTGTGGCGACGAAGCTTTCAAAGCCGGGTGGGCGTCAACCAAACCTGCTGCAGTGTAAAATCCCGGATAAGAAATACCCCATTGTCCGATTTTACCGGTGTTGAAAGGAACGTTTTTAACGAGCCAGTCGATGGTGTCGTAGGTGTCTGAGCTTTCATCAGGAATAATTCCTTTGCCGTTGCCCGGATTGTTCGGGGTCATGTTGGTCCATTTGCCTTCCGACATCCAGCGGCCTCTTACATCCTGGTACACAAAAATATATTTATCCCTCATCAGGTGCGGGGAAGGCCCCAGGCTGGTCGGGAAGGCGTTCTCACCGTAAGGTGCTACGCTGTAGCAGGTTCTCTGCATCATCATAGGGTACTTCTGAGTTTCAGAAGCGTCTTTGGGTACATACACATGGGTATAAAGCAATACACCGTCCTGCATAGGTATTTTGTACACGAACTTGTTGTAGTTTTCCGCTACCCAGTTTTTTTCCTGGGCGAAGGTTTGAAGCTGAATTAAGAGTAAAAAGAGTAATAGTCGTTTCATCCTGTTTAGTTTGGTTAATGATTTTCAAAAGTATTTAAAAAAATGAAGAATCTGTGAGATTTTTAAGAAGATATTCCGGGGTGTGATAACTGACCAGGTTATTTTAAAGTGACGCTGTTGATCGCTTCCCAAATCAGCTCACTTTCATAGCCTTTTCCCATAAGATACCGGGCAGTCTTCTGATGTTTGACAGGGACACTTCTTTCGGTTCTGAGGTCGTTCAGTTTTTTTGAGGCCAGTTCCTGCAGCGTTTCCCAGTAATCTTCATCAGTGATTTCCTGCATGGCTACTTTTATGCAATAGGGACTGAGCTTCCTGGCCTTCAGTTCGAAAAGGATTTTTCTCCGGCCCCATTTTTTCACCCTGAATTTCCCCCCGGCAAAAGCTTTGGCAAACCGCTCTTCATTCAGGAAATTCTCTTCGATCAGCTTTGAGATGATTTCCTCACTTTCGTCGCCCCGGACGTGCCATTCCGAGAGCCTTTCACGGACCTCCTGGTGTGTGCGTTCCTGGTAGGCACAATAGCTGCAAGCCTTGAGAAATATCTTGTTGTCCATAGTTTTGCCTTAAGCGAGGCCAAATTTACTTAAGTTTTGGACAAATTCCCGTTCTACCTGGATCAATATTGTACAGATGTGAAACTGCAAAAAATGAAATAATCATCATTTATCCTTCTGCCATACCCGGACCCGGTTAGCAAATAATTTCGATTTTCAGCTTTCATTTTCATCTCCGGGATTATCGCCGGAACTTTGCCGGATCAATTTCTATATTAAAAAGACCAGGTATTTATGTCAAAAAACCAGAAAGGAGTATTACTGATTGCCATTGGGGCCATCTGTTTTTCAGCCAAAGCCATTTTTATCAAATTAGCTTATAAACAATTCGATGTAGATGACCTGACGCTCCTCACCCTCAGGTTTGGAATGGCCCTCCCGGTTTTTATCCTGATTACTTTCTGGAATTATTCAAAAGGGAAAATGAAGGCCATTGAGAAGAGGGATATCGGCTGGATTGCTTTTCTGGCCATGCTGGGTTATTACCTGGCCAGCTGGCTTGATTTTAAAGGACTACAGTACATTTCAGCAGGTATTGAACGTATCATCTTGTTTATTTACCCTTCTTTTGTGGTTATTTTTTCAAGGATATTTTTGAAAAAAACGATCAGCAGAACAGCAGTCATTGCATTGGCCATTACATATTTCGGTATCATCATCATCGGGCTTGATCCGCATCTGCTGGAGGCCAAAAATCTGTTGAAAGGTGCCGTCTTTATTCTTATCAGTGCTCTGACCTATTCGGTTTATCTGACTTTCGGCAGTGAGATGATCAATAAATATGGTTCTGTCAATTTCAATTGCATTGCCATGATCTTTTCCTCTGCTTATGTATTGATTCATTATGCGGTATTTTCAGAGGTGGACTTGCTGAACCTGCCCACCGGGGTATACATTTACGGTTTTCTGCTGGCTATGGCAAGCACTATAATTCCCACGTTCCTGGTTATGGAAGGCATCCGCATCCTGGGGGCCGGGCAGGGGGCCGTAGTGTCAAGTATAGGGCCTGTGTCAACCATTGTGATGGGGTATTATTTCCTGGGAGAAGCATTGAGTTTCCAGGAAATGGCGGGTTCGGCCCTTGTTCTTGGCGGGATCCTGCTGATCGGAAAGAAAAAGTAAACGGTGCTGTCCGGGGAAAGATTCTCAGTTGTCAACCGGCCTGATGATATCCTGGCTCATTTGTTTTTTCTTCCAGTGCTCTGATTTATTACCATAGAGAAAAAGTGCCCCTAGTTTGTATTTGAAGCGGATATGCCCCTCGTAGTCTACACCCAGAAACCTGTGGGGAGTTGCAGGGTTTTCCTCAAGCACTTCATTGACAGCCTCTGTAAAAGCAAGTGGTCCGGTAGTACTGTGTACATCATGAGGGAAGCGGTGCTTGATGATATTGTCCAGGACTTTCTCAAGTGTTTTTTTTAGGAAAGGGTGGTTTTTGTCAAAAATCAGGGCCCACTGGCAGTAAAGGCCGGGGTTGGCTTCATGGCTTACTACCGCGGTGTCGTCGTCCTGGAGGAAGAGATCAAATGCTGTTTTTACATAACTGTCTATATCCAGGTAAATACCTCCTTTTTTATAGAGAACAGCATACCTGAAAAAATCAGCCTTGGCCGCACCGATGGTCAGGCTCTTGTAGGCACGGAGGTATTCAGCAGGAAATTCGCTTTCAAAGAAATCCAGGATTCTTTTGTCGTCATAAAACTCGTAGTTCCATCCGGGATTTTTCTTTCTCATCCGGTGGATGTAAAATCGTGTAATCCATGGCAGGTCTGAAGTTTTAAAAGTCTGAAAGATGTTCCTGGGAATACTCATTTGTGGTAATTGGCAATTTGCTGCAAATAACCGTAAATTTTAAAATGAAAGCAAGGAAAGCCGGAAAGGATTGCCTTCCCCGCATCCTTCAAGATGTTGAAATAGAAACGTTTCGGTTCAAATAACTTTTCATTAACAAAACACTGCACAACCTTCGGTCGTTATTATACATCTAAGAGTTAAATTTTAAACTTTGAGAAAATGAAAAAGTTAATGGTGTTAGTGACATTGATCGTAGCTTCGCTGACTGTTAAGGCTCAGTACAACGATGATTATGATTACCAGGAATATAACGATGACCGATATTATTACGATGATGAGTTTGACTGGCACTGGGACATCAGGGTAAGGATATCCAACGGCATTGACAACGGATTGATTACCTACAATGAATCTCAAAGGTTATATGCCGAACTTGAGCGTATCGAACGTAAAGAATATGCTTACCAGGAAGACGGTTATTTTACCGACTGGGAACAACAGGACGTTTGGGATGACGTGGTTTATCTGAACAGGAGAGTAGGTGTGGAGCTGTATGACAGAGACCGTGTGTTTTACGGATTCGATAGGGTGGGTGTGAGCCGCAGGGGCTTCAGCATCTGGTTCTACAGCGGAGGTTATAACTTCAACAGGTTTGACATGCTTGGCTTCGGAAGCATCAGGTATGGTTACAGACCAAGACCTAATTTTACCAGAAGGAGCATCTATGTACACAGACATCCTGTTTACAGAGACAGAGCAAGAGATCATTTCTATGCAGGTAGCTCAAGAGGAAGAAACAACTTCAGCCGCAGCTATGGTAACAATGACAGGGCAAGAAATAACAACGGCAATCCGAGGGGATATGAAAGAGGCGGGTACAATAACAGCAACCGTAACTCCGGCAGGGTAGAAAGCAGGGGTAACAGGCCGGGATATGAAGGAAATAATTCCAACCGTAACTCAGGAAACGGCTCTTATGGCAGCAGAGGCAGTGCCCCGGACAGAAGCGATAGCCCGAGAATCAATTCCAACCGTACTGACGGAGGGTCTTATGGAAGCAGAAACAGTGCTCCAGAGAGAATTGAAACCCCGAGAAGTGAAGGAAACGGAAATTCAGGAGGTTCATATGGCAGCAGGGACAACGCTCCGCAAAGAATGGAAACACCGAGAAGTATGCCCAGAAATGAAGGTAATGCAAGATCAGAATCAGGAAGAATGTCTGCCCCGTCAAATGAGGGAAGAAGCAGAGGTTCGGTAGAGTCCGGAAGAGAGGCTCCGCAGCAAAGATCATCAGCTCCGGCTGAGAGAAGGGGTGGAGGAGATGATAACCGGGGACGATCAAACAGCAGAAGACAGTAAAATAAACAGAAAGAAGGTTGGCCAACGCCAGCCTTTTTTTTATGCTCAGAAATTAAGGGTGAGCTGCCTGCCTTCAATCTCGTCGAGAAACTCAAGGTTTGAAATACTCACTCCGATGAGCCTGATTCCTTTTTCAGCGGGGATGACGGCGTTCATCAGTTCATAAGCTATTTTGGCGGTCAGTGTCTCTTCCATGATCAGCAGCCGGGAAGTCCTGCTGCGGTTGATCACCTCAAAATCTTCAAATTTAATTTTCAGCGTAACGGTCTTGCCGAAAGCTTTCGACCGTTCCATGCGTTTTTGCAGCTGATCAAGAATGACGTCCAGTTCACGATAAATCATGTCAAGGTCTGTCAGGTCAGTCGAGAAGGTATTTTCTACCCCTACTGATTTCTGGATCCTTTCCTGGATTACAGCCCTGTGATCCTGTCCTCTGGCGATATCGAAGTAATACCTGCCCACCTTGCCGAATCGTGACACCAGGAATTCAACACTCTTTTCTTTCAGGTCTTTTCCATTGAAAATGCCCATTTTCTGCATTTTTTCAGCGGTAACCCGGCCGATGCCGTGGAACTTAAGGATCTCCAGTTTTTCAACGAAAGCTTCAGCCTGTGAGGGTTTGATGACAAAAATGCCGTTGGGTTTATTGACATCAGAGGCGGTTTTGGCGAGGAATTTATTGAATGAAACACCCGCCGAAGCCGTCAGCATGGTTCTGGCTGTTATTTTATCTTTGATTTCCTGTGCAATCTGGGTGGCCGTCGAAATTCCGAGGAGGTTTTCAGTAACATCCAGGTAGGCCTCGTCCAGTGAAAGGGGCTCTACCAGCGGGGTGTATTCCAGGAAAATCTCCCTGATCTGGTTAGAAACCTGTTTGTAGATTTCAAACCGAGGTTTTACAAAAATAAGGTTGGGGCAAAGCCGCTTTGCGGTTTTGGAAGGCATGGCTGAGCGAACGCCAAACCTGCGGGCCTCATAACTGGCAGCAGCCACCACACCGCGGTCGGCACTTCCGCCTACCGCTACGGGTTGATTTCTCAGTGCCGGATTATCACGCTGCTCAACAGACGCAAAAAAAGCATCCATGTCAATATGGATAATTTTCCTGTTCGGTGGGGGTACAATGGCGGTCAAGGAAACGAGGGGTCAGGAGTTGTAAATATTCTCAAATTTACTTTCAATACCTGATCCGGGTAACAATTGCTTCAGATGATGTTTCATGTGTTCAACATAATCCTTCATGATGAATTCGAGGGTATAAGGCCCCAGATTGTCTATATAGATCTGGTTGGCCAGCTTATCAGGCATCACAAATTCAATGATGTGGGCGAGGTGATCATTGAAATATTCCCAGAGTTTGATGAGGTCTTTCCATTTGGCATAATTATATCTTTGTGCCGATACCCAAAAGTCCTGGCTGTAAGAAGTAAACCGCAAATTGTCGGTTTCCATCAGGCGGATAAATTTTTGCTGGTTATTGCCTGCTGAATCAATCAAATGTCCCAGAATCTCTTTCTGAGACCATTTATTGAAGGAAGGTTTGAGGCTTGCTTCCTTTTCACTGACCTGATTGAGTAGGGGCAAAGCCCTGTCTACGGTTTCTCGAAGATGTCTCGCTATTTCAATCATTTCCTTGTTATTTTGGAATTAAATTAAGCAAAAAGATTCAGATTATAAATGATTTTCAACATATTTGAATCATAATTACGAAAAATAACCAAACTAACATTGATTTATTATAGTATCAGATTCTATGTCAGAATCATTCTGAAAATTTTCATCAAGCGTATTGATATTCAAGGGGCCGAAAATATACCTGCAACAGGTCCGGTTCTGCTGGCCTCCAATCACCCCAATTCATTTTTCGATGCTATTTTACTTGCCTGTGTTTTAGACAGGCCTGTCTGGTCACTGGCCAGAGGCGATGCTTTTAAGAAGGAATGGGCCAGGAGAATCCTCTCCAAATTTTACATGATGCCCATTTACAGGTTGTCTGAGGGGAAGGAATACCTCGGAAAAAATGATGAGACTTTTGAAAAATGTTCGGCCTTATTTAAAAAAGACCAGCAGGTACTGATATTCAGTGAAGGCATTTGTACCAACCAGCTTGATCTGCTTCCATTGAAAAAAGGAACAGCCAGGCTCGCCAGGCAGTCGTGGGAAAGCGGACTGGATGTTACGATCTTACCTGTAGGCTTGTCGTACGACACCTACAATAAATATGGAAAAACCATTCAGCTTAATTTCGGTGAGACCTTCGGTAAAAATGACTTTGAGAATATTTCTGAAGACGGCTTTTTCCTGAAAGTTTTTAATGAAAAGCTGGTTTCAAGGCTGTCACCCCTGCTGACCAGAAGTTTTAAGCCGGCTGGTCCGGGTTCGGTTCTCTATTATCTGGGCTATATCCTGCATTTTCCGGTTATCGCCCCGGTGGTTTCATTTGTCAGAAGCAAAACAAAGGGAACTGTATTTTTTGATTCTGTTACCTGCGGCCTGCTGGTCGGGGTTACCTGGATATACTGGATATTGGCGGCCTTGATCATTTCATGGATTCTATGATCAGGAACATAAAAAAACAGCATGGAAATAATGATCTCCATGCTGTTCGAATTACCCTAAACTATAATCTGAAAATCATTTAACCTGGATAGATTTTGTGATCACCCTCTCAGGTCTGTTGGTCGCAATATTTAATTCTTTCTCCACCGTATTTTTACCATCAGTTACTATGAAAGTGTAATTGCCGTCTTCAATCTCGTTAAGGTTGAAAGTTTTGGCAAATTGCTTGGTTCTTTTGATCATAATATCAGAATACAAAGTTTCGTTTCTGTCATTTTTCAGATAAATACTTACCCATTTTTCCCCCGGTTTTGAAACCACCAGGTTTACTTTGTTGCTGTTCGTTACTTTGATCAACCCTACGTAGAATGGTTTTGATTCTGTAGGTTTTTCTGCAGCTGTAGCTGTCAGGGTGAACAATCCGGCTACAAGAGCCAATGCGAAATTTTTGATTTGCTTTTTCATTTTATTTTAATTTTTCATAATTTGTTTGTTCCGGGTGTATTCCCGGGTCACAACACTTACTATAGATGACAAATCCGTGCCAAAAGTAACGGACGATTTCTTAAAATTTGTTAATCGTCTTATTTTTAGGTAGTTATGTTGGTATAGCTAATTGGAAAAAATATTTACTTTTATATAAATTGTTCATTAACGAACACCGGTGTTACGATTCCGAACACATTTTCAGAATATTATTTGGTGTATATTTTTAGATTTTTCCGGATCGGGAAGATAATGGCCGTTTTTTTCGGGTTGTGCAGCTGGTTTTCTGATTTTTAAGGGTATTATATTTGAATAATGCAATAATTTCATATTCTCCAGCGTAAATTTCCTTATAATTTCTCTATTTTTATTTAGTCTACATTATTTTTTTTAGGCTAATTGGGTTCTTTTAATTTGATTTAATGTAGAAATTATAGAAACAAATTAATATTTTCATTCATTGTTTATAAATAGTCTAAATAAAAATTCCATTCATGATTCTCTGAATATACATTTGTCTGAAATTTAAAATTATCAGATAAATCATGAATATAAGAATTATACAAAATTATTCAAAACTACTATTGACCTTGCTGATGTCCGTGGGGATTTTCGCCCTTCAGGCTCAGACGGCCACGATAAAAGGACACATTACCACTTCAGACGGTAAAGACGCTGAGTTTATCAATGTGGTTTTGAAAGGAACAACCAGGGGAACGACAGCCGATGAAAAAGGAAACTATCAGATCGGTAACGTTAAAGCCGGATCATACACGGTTCAGGCAAGTTTTATCGGTCTTGAACCTCAAAACAAAAAAATAACCCTGAAAGAAGGAGAAACACTGGAGGTGGACTTTGTTTTGATTCAGGACAGCCAGAAACTGCAGGAAGTAGTGGTAGTAGCCAATCCGAGCAAATATGTAACGGATTATCCTTCTATTTCTCTTCGTTTGAAAACGCCTTTGCTTGAAGTGCCGCAGAACATACAGGTGGTTACCAAGCAGTTGCTGAACGATCAGCAGATATTTGATATGCTGGAAGGTGTAACCAGGAATGTCAGCGGGGTGACCCGTCTTGAACACTGGGACAATTACGCTTTGCTTAACATGCGTGGTTCACAGATCGGAGCTTTCAGAAACGGTATGAACGTACAGATGTTCTGGGGCCCTCTGGCTGAAGACATGAGTATGGTAGAGCGTGTAGAGTTTGTAAAAGGACCTGCGGGTTTTATGCTGGCTAACGGCGAACCGAGTGGCTTTTATAACGTGGTAACTAAAAAACCTACGGGCATGACCAAAGGTGAAGCGACCTTTACTTTGGGAAGTTTCAATAATTACAGAACCACCCTGGATCTGGACGGCAAATTGAGCGAAGACGGCAAGCTGTTGTACCGTCTGAACGTAATGGGTCAGATGAGAAACTCGCACAGAGACTACGAATTTAACAACAGGGTTTCGGTAGCCCCGGTCATTAAATATAAGATCAATGAAAAGACGTCTTTAACGGCCGAATACACTTACCAGTTTATGCAGATGTCGATCATTGGTTCGAACTACTCTTTCTCTAAAAAAGGATATGGTGATCTGCCGGTTAATTTTACAACGGCAGAACCCAACATGAAACCGACCAATATCAATGACAATACCTTGTTTGTGACTTTGTCTCACGCTATCAACGCTGACTGGAAATTCACAGGTCAGCTGTCTTATATGAACTACAAGCAGATCGGACAAAGTTTATGGCCGACTTCATTCTCTGCGAATGGCGACACACTGAACAGAAACACGGCCATCTGGGATATCCTGGGAGTGAACAAACTCGGACAGTTTTTTGTAAACGGAGATGTAAAAACAGGAGCCGTTACACACCGCATCCTTACGGGTCTTGATATGGGCCACAAGGAGTATCTTCATGACTGGTCTCAGTCAGGTGATTTTGTAGGGTCAACACCTTTTGCGATTTATAACCCGGTATACGGAACGGTTCCTGCTTCAGCTTTTCCTCATTTTGACAGGTCTTTGAGCCTGAGAGAGAGGGGTGTTAACTACAATCAGTCTTATACCGGAATTTATGCCCAGGACGAACTTGGGTTCTTTAACAACAAACTGAGACTGACGGTTGCAGGACGTTATACTTCTGCTACGGATGTTAACCCTTATTCAGGTAATGTGAAAGCAGATAAATTTACACCGAGATTCGGTTTGAGTTATTCTATCGATAAAAATACGTCGGCTTACGCTTTGTTCGACCAGGCGTTTGTACCACAACCGGGAGCTGACGCAAAAGGTAAGAAATTTGATCCGATTACAGGAAACAATCAGGAGATCGGGTTAAAGAGAGACTGGCTGGGTGGTCTGTGGACTTCTTCACTTTCTGCTTACCAGATCACGAAAAACAACGTGCTGACCTCTGATCCTAACAATATCAATTTCTCTATCCAGTTAGGCCAGACACAGACGAAAGGAATCGAGTTTGACCTGAGAGGTCAGATTGTTAACGGACTTGACCTTACTTTTAACTACGCCTATACCGATTCAAGAGTAACCAAAGATACCGATCCAGCTAAAGTGGGAGTAGCTGTAGCAGGTACCACCAGGAACATCACCAACGGTTGGTTGTCATACAAATCAACACACGGAAAAGTAAAAGGATTGGGTCTGGCCCTGGGTTATCAGTACCAGGAAGGCCGTTCGTCATGGTATGTGTTTGACGGTACCAACCAGCCGCTTGAAGATTATTTCAGAATGGACGGAGCGATCTCGTACCAGAAAGATAATTTCTCTATTGCCCTCAACGTAAATAACCTGTTGAACAAATACCTTTATTCAGGTGCATTCTACAGCTGGGGTGGATACTACTACTACCAGACAGAAGCTCTGAGAAATTCAAGATTAACGATTGGTTATAAATTTTAATTAAGAAAATTGGATCTGATCATGTGGCCTTTGATCAAAAAGGATAAAATATGACCATAAAAAAAATCTTTGGTAAGATACACCTTTGGCTCGGACTCTCGTCCGGGCTGATTGTGTTTATCATCAGTATCACTGGATGTTTGTATGCGTTCCAGGAAGAAATACAGAACATGACGCAGGATTACAGGTTTACAAAGCCGAGAGACCTGCCTTTTATGCCGCCGTCAAAACTGGAAGAGATCGGGAAGAAAGCCCTGCCTGACAAGCACCTGCATGCCGTGATGTATGAAGGGAAAGACAAAGCGGCCCAGGTGATCTTTTTTAATTTTGAACCGTCTTACTACTACATCGTTTATCTGGATCCTTACACCGGGGCTGTACTTAAGGTGAAAGACATGGATGCTGACTTTTTCCGATTTGTACTTGACGGGCACTTCTATCTCTGGCTTCCTCCGGAGATCGGACAGCCTGTGGTGGCGAGTTTTACGCTGATCTTCCTGGTCATGCTTATTTCAGGGCTGGTGCTGTGGTGGCCTAAAAATAAGTCAGCAAGTAAGCAAAGGTTCTCTATTAAATGGAGTGCCCGATGGCAGCGTAAAAATTACGACCTTCATAATGTACTTGGCTTTTATGCGACATGGGTGCTGATTATCCTGGCTCTGACAGGCCTGGTCTGGGGTTTTCAGTGGTTTGCCAGCTCGGTTTATACCCTTACCGGGGGAGAGAAATCACTTGTCTATTCCGAACCGGTTTCAGATAAATCAGGCAAAAGCCTGGTGACAGATGATTCGCCGGCCGTTGATAAAATCTGGGAGAAAATGAAGAAAGAACATCCGGATGCCAAAGCCATAGAAGTGCATGCTCCGGAAACCGACTCTTCGGCTATTGCGGCCAATGTCAACACCCTGCCGGGTACTTACTGGAAGATTGACTACCGGTATTTTGATCAGTATACTTTAAAGGAGTTGTCTGTGGACCACATTTTCGGAAGAATAAAGGATGCGAATGCAGCGGATAAGTTGTCACGGATGAACTACGATATTCACACTGGGGCTATTATCGGACTTCCGGGTAAGATTCTGGCTTTCTTTGTGAGTCTGATCGCTGCATCCTTACCTATCACCGGGTTCCTGATATGGTACCAGAGAAAATATAAGAAGAAGCCTGCAAAGGCAGAAAAATCGGTTCAGAAAAGCAGCCGTTTCAAAACGGCATTTCCTGTAAAATGAAAAGAGGTCGCCTGAATGGCGACCTCTTTTGCTATAGTGAGTTTGTCTTATCAGAACAAAACGTTGGTGCTCAGTCTGGTAGACTTTTTTCCGGAAAGGATATTTTCCAGGATCTGCTGGTTCTGAGCATTTTGTTTGGTCACTACCACTGAATCCACAGAGAAAGCATTTAAGGCCTCGTCAATAGATAGAGTGCCTTCTGCCGAGTCTTTTCTTCCGTTGAAAGGGAAGGTATCCGGGCTACGCTGACATTGTGCGTTCAGGTTGATCCTTCCTACCTGGCTGGCTAGTTTGTCGATCAGCAAGCTGATGGCATTGGCATCGTTGCTAAAGATACTCACTTGCTGGCCATAAGGCGAGTTGATCACATATTCCACAGGAGTTTCCAGTGAAATAAACGGTACAATCGGGATAACCGGCCCGAATTGCTCCTCACGGTAAAGTTTCATCTGGTCATTTACAGGGAATACGATCGCCGGTTTCATCAGTGACAGGTAAGAATTTCCTCCACCCGATTCATGATTGATGACTTTGGCTCCGTGAGCTACGGCGTCGTCAAGGCACTGGTCGTGATAAGCAGGCTTGTCAGGTTCTGCCAGAGGGGTAATGGCCACGCCTTTGGTCCACGGCATTCCGACAGTCAGTTTTTCGACTTCTTCAGCCAGACGCTGGTTGAATTTGTTGACGATAGAGGCATGTACAAACAATATTTTCAGAGCAGTACACCTCTGTCCGTTGAATGACAAGGTACCCGCAATAGACTCTTTAACTGCCAGTTCGATGTCTGCATCTTCCAGTATAATGGCTGCATTTTTAGCATCCAGACCCAGAACAGCTTTCAGTCTGTTAGATTTCGGGTGCATCTTTTTCAGGCTGTCCGCTACCTTGCTTGAGCCGATCAGGGCGATCACGTCCACTTTGCCGGACTTCATCAGTACAGGGACAGTATCACGGCCACGGCCATAGATGGTATTTACCACACCTTTAGGGAAAGCCTCTTTGAATGCCTCAAGAAGGGGTTCAAACAATAAAGTTCCGTGTTTCGGTGGCTTGAACAAAATGGTGTTACCCATGATCAGGGCTGGAATAAGCGTTGTGAACGTCTCATTAAGGGGATAATTGAAGGGTCCCATACAAAGCACCACACCATGAGGTACTTTTTTGGTCTGGCCGATAAAACCCTGCTCAATGGTAAACAACATGCTGCTGTTGTTCAGCTTTTTAACGGCATTGATGGTTCCGTAGATGTATTCTACTGTACGGTCAAATTCTTTTTCAGCATCAGGAATGCTCTTGCTGATTTCCCAGACAATCAGCTTAACGATTTCTTCCCGCTTGCTGATCATTTTTTTGGTGAAATCTTCCAGGCATTTGATCCTGGCGTGTACAGACATCGCCGGCCATTCGCCTCTGCCTGAATCATACGCTGATACTGCAGCGTCCAGGGCTTCATTGGCTTCTTTTTCGGTAGCCAGCGGGTAGCTTCCGATCAGCAGCGGTTTGTTTTCACCGTTTTCATCCTTAAGATACATCGGAGAGTAAACCGTATGAAACGGGCCGCTCCACTCTCTGATCTCACCGTTTACGAGAATATGTTTCTGATTGATGGGGGCAGCCAGACGGATGTTCTCAGGTACGTCTTCGGCTGCAGGAAAAAGGGTGTTTAAAGCCTCATGCCATTTGTTTTCCATGTCGGGGGTATGTTTGGTTAAAAGATCTGATCAAAATCAGGATGGTTATATAAATGATTAAGTATGCAAAAAGAAATTACGCAAGCACCAGTTGTCCCAGGTGATAGGCCACGTGATTGGTCCTGTTGAGTAATACACTCAGCTTGTTTCTGCCCGGATCTCTGGCAAAGTCCTCATCAGTCATGACGGTATGCCTGCTCATCCACTCGCCGGTGGTAAGCTTGCTGAAATAATCTGATAAGATTCTGTTGGATTCAGCCCAGTCATTTCTCAGAACTGAAATTTCCGGCATGTCAAGGTCTGATTTATCCGGATGGGTCATGAATGCCTCTTCCAGGTGGGCATATTTTCGTTCGCCCAGTCCGAAAATCGAGATCATGGAATCATTTGCCACGATGAGATGTCCCAGAAGATAGATGATCCGGTTTTTGCCGGGAGCCACTTCCTTAAACATCGATTCATCGCTCACGCTGCTGAAAAATTTGTCAGCTCTTCCGATTTGAGTGTCCCAGGCTTTAATAGCCATCCGGACAAAAATTTGTTGTTCCTCCATAAATGGGTTTGACGGTTATTTATTCTCTATAATACTTATATAGTAAGAGAATAGTTCAATTAGATTTTGTAAATCTTTAAAATAATCCGCACTTGCAATGACAAATATATTTTTAAAATTCAATGCCTGGTAGTTTTTAAGTGTCTTTTTGACATTTTTAATGTAAAATAGATAATTTGTCTACAAATTAAAATAATAGTTTTTATATTATCTACAATAATTGAATATTTTAGATAATTATTGCATTTATGTAATTCTCAAAATATATTTGCTGCGTTCTTTCAAAACAATTGCCGTTTTGTGGTTTCCGGAGAGGATCCGGAATTAAAAAGGAATCGTGTGCGAATCACGAACTGACGTGCAACCGTGTGTAACCGTCTTAAAAAGACAAAGTTTTTATCTGTGAGGGAAACCTCAATCCATTGTCAGGGTTTGACGAGAAGGAGGATAAAGGCCGTTACGAGCCGGGAGACTTGCCCTTGACGAATTGACCAATGCTTTCACGAAATAAAGCAGTAGTCAGGCAACAGATTTTACCGCAACCATGTGTTTGGTTGAGGCTGTTTATCCTTTCTTCTTAAGTGAAAGTGTACGGTAAGGAAGAACAATAAGTTTATCCAAATTTATTGTTTCCATTTAATCCTTTTACTCGTATGCTCAAAAACAATTTAGGCTATCCCAGAATCGGTAGCCAGCGTGAACTCAAAAAGGCCAATGAAGCTTATTGGTCCGGCAAAATCACCCACCAGGACCTGCTGAAAACCGGCAGGCGGATTCGCCAGAACAACTGGGAACTGCAAAAGCAGGCAGGTATAGACCTGATTCCTTCCAACGATTTCTCTTTTTACGACCAGGTGCTTGACATGAGCCTGATGGTCGGAACTATTCCGGAAAGGTATGCTGAAGTGCTCATAGAAAACACTCAGAATACTTATCTGGATCTTTATTTTGCCATGGCCCGCGGATATCAGAAGGACGGCCTGGACATTACTGCCATGGAAATGACCAAGTGGTTTGATACCAATTATCATTACCTGGTGCCGGAGTTTGTCAAAAATCAGGATTTTAAGCCGTTCTCAGGTAAAGTGGTCGACGAATTTGTGGAGGCCAGAGAGCTGGGTATTAAAACAAAACCTGTATTGATCGGGCCTGTTTCTTATTTGCTGCTGGGCAAAGAAAAAGAGGCGGGATTTTCAAGAATCAGCCTGCTGGAAAAGTTATTGCCGGTATATTTTCACCTGCTTGAACAACTGGAGGCTGAAGGGGCAGAATGGATTCAGTTTGACGAACCGTTTCTGGCTATGGATCTTACTTATGCAGAAAAAGAGGCTTTCAGGCTGGCTTATCATGCGATCAAAAACAAATTCCCGAAGCTTAAAACACTTTTGACTACCTATTTTGAAGGCCTGAACGGCAATTCGCTTCTGGCTGTAAACCTGCCGGTGTGTGCCCTTCATCTGGACCTGGTCAGAAACCCTCAGCAACTCGACGAAATCCTGACGAAAATTCCGGCAGACATGAGTCTTTCATTAGGGGTGATTGACGGCAGGAATATCTGGAAGAACGATTATGAAAAATCGCTGGCTGTGATCAGTGAAGCCAGGGCAGTAATTGGTGATAACCGGCTCATGATCGCTCCGGCCAGTTCGCTGTTGCATACGCCTGTTGACCTTGATTTTGAAACGGAGATCAATGCAGAAATTAAAAACTGGCTGGCTTTTGCCAAACAGAAACTGGGAGAAATAAGCGACTTGCATGATATCGCAAAAGGAGACCTTTCTGCCCTTGAAATTAATAAAAATGCTATTCTTTCAAGAAATACATCCTCATTGATTCATAAACCTGAGGTAAAACAAAGGGTAGAGGGTATCGGTGAGCAGGATGATCAGCGTAAAAGTGATTTTAAAACCCGTCAGGCTATTCAGCAGGAGAGGTTTAAACTGCCACTTTTTCCGACGACCACCATCGGGTCATTCCCGCAGACAGAGGACATCCGTCAGCTGAGGGCCAGATTGAAAAAAGGAGACCTTACGCCTCAGCAATATGATGAAAAAATAGAAAAGGCTACGGTCGATGCCATCCGCTGGCAGGAAGAGATCGGCATAGATGTGCTGGTACATGGTGAGTTTGAGAGGAATGATATGGTGGAATACTTCGGTGAGCGGCTGGACGGTTTCCTGTTTACCAAAAACGGCTGGGTGCAGAGCTACGGCAGCCGCTGTGTCAAACCCCCTGTAATTTACGGAGATATCAGCAGACCTGAAGACATGACGGTGAGATGGAGCAGTTTTGCCCAGGCCAATACCGATAAACTGATGAAAGGTATGCTGACAGGTCCTGTAACGATCCTGCAATGGTCTTTTGTGAGAGATGATCAGCCAAGGTCTGTTACCACCAACCAGATCGCCCTGGCTATCCGTGACGAAGTGGTGGCCCTGGAAAAAGCCGGTATCAAAGTCATTCAGATCGACGAACCTGCTATCCGAGAAGGTCTTCCCCTCAGAAAAGCGGACCGGGCTGCTTACCTGGACTGGGCTGTAAGGGCGTTCAGGATCTCAGCCAGTGGTGTGGAGGATCAGACTCAGATACACACCCACATGTGCTACAGCGAGTTTAATGACATCATACAGCACATTGCCGCTATGGATGCCGATGTCATTACGATTGAGACGTCGAGGTCACAAATGGAGCTCCTGGAGGCCTTTGCCGATTTTAAGTATCCGAATGAAATCGGGCCCGGAGTTTATGATATACACTCTCCCCGTGTGCCTTCGGTAACTGAGATGGTCGAACTTCTCGATAAAGCCAGTGCCCTTTTGCCTGTTAAAAACCTTTGGGTTAACCCGGATTGCGGATTAAAGACCCGTAAATGGCCTGAAACGGAGGCCGCTCTTAAAAATATGGTAGCTGCGGCTCAGGCAGTCAGGGAGCTGACCAGCCAGAGCGTGAAATAAAATAACAGCCAACAGGCTGAACAAAAGCCTGTTGGTTTAGTTAATGGATTAAACACGAGCCATTATGATACATTATTCTGAAAATTACGCTGAAATGCTCCGTAGCAATTATGCGTCAGCTAAAAGCGGACCCTTAATTTGCTGGGATATCCTGCTAATGGACGAACAGGAGGAAGTGATGAAAGAACTCCTGTTTCTGGAAGGCCTGAGAATTCGCTTCAACTGGCAGTCTGACATTGATTTTGAGTCCCTGATCAGGAATAAATATACATTGGTTATTACCAATCTTTCTCAGGAAATTATCTGGACCAGTGCGGGGTTTTACACGATGACAGGTTATAAGATGGAGGAGGTTCTGGGAAAGAGACCTTCTTTTCTCCAGGGTGAAAATACGAATTCAAAAACAAAACAAATCATGGCAGATAAGATCAGGAATTTTGAACCTGCGGAAGCCCGTTTAGTCAATTACCGGAAAGACGGCAAGCCCTATCTTTGTTATGTAAAAATCCAGGCTATCCGCAACCAGGCCGGCAATTATTCTCATTTCTTTGCGATAGAGAAGAATATAAGGGAAAAAGACTGATTTTCTCTGGAATATTCCCTTCGTTAATTAGGATTAATAAGTAGTAAACCTGATCAAATAAACTTCAACCAGGTTTAGTGAAATTTATCCTTAAGCTTTACTCAGAATTACCTCTTCTTTTTCTTTTTGTTGTTGTCTCAGTACTTTTGCAGTAGCAATTACCCGGTTTAGTATCAGGCAGGTAATCCCGGTAACCAACCAGAAAAGGTCAGTTCCCGCAATATAATCCTGGCCGTTTGAAAGAGACTTCCAGAGCCAGTCCCCTGTAGTCAGTCCGTTGGTGACGGGTACCAATACAGAGAATAACCCTCCGGCAAAAAGATAAAAACGGGTGAGTTTTTTTTCATCGTAAAGCACTATGCCTGTGATGGTCAGGGCCAGCCATGAAAGGAAGAAGGTGGTATCCACCCACAGTTTATGTTGTTCTCCGCCTTTGAGCCAGAGTTCCGCATGAAATATGATGGCTGTAGCCGGGAAAAGCCCGAAACATATGGCCAGGAAAACCACGGTGACCCTGTGATGAAAGCGTTTTTGTTGATCTGTATAGTTCTTATTTTTCCGGGCTTCTTTCCAGATCAGTATACCGCTTACAATGACAAAACAGGTGAACAGTGCCATCAAAAAATACAGCGTTTTGACCAGTATACCGCCGAAAGTGGCAAAGTGTAAATGCCCGATGGCCTCTACAACAGAATGTGTGTAGGTTTTATTCACCCCGGGAATAGAACTGTAAACTTCAGAGCCGTTATTCAGCCGGTAGCCCAAATAGCCGTAAGAGGAAAAAGTCTTTTTGTCGAGGCTCCGGAGTCGGAAATTAATGGCCCCGTCTTCTTTCATGATATTCCGGGTGTTGACGCTGATGATCTCAAACTTACCCTTAAAATCTGTTTCGACTTTTTTATAGATTTCTTCTACTTTTTCAGAGTTATCGGCTGTTTTTGCATTTTTATCATAAGTTACGGCCATGTTGGGATAAGCCATGGCGTAAACTTTCTCGGGGTTCCCCTTATAAAACACCATGACAGCGGGGAGCAGTACGAGAAGTAATAAGAGATAGAAAGCCCCGGTGATGGCATACATCAGCTGGTAGGGAAGGCCCAGTAAGCCGAAAACGGTGTGGCTGTTCGTCCAGATCTGTTTCCAGGACCCTCTGAAAGAAAACGACCAGAACTTCGTCAGCATGTTTTTCCAGTGGATCAGCAAGCCTGTGATGGTTGCAAATACAAAAAAGAGAGCGACAAACCCAGCCAGCCATCTGCCCAGATAAGGGATCTGGTCCAGGAAGTGCAGACGATAAAGCGTTTCCCCGATGGTGGAAGAACCCGCTTCATGAATGGCGTAGGTTTCCGGATGCATTTTGGTTGTAAAATGTATCTCTTTCCCGTCTTTTCCGGGGGTAAGGTGGCCGTAAATATTTATCAGGGGACTGTGCTCAGAGGGCAGCGTGATGTAAATGTCTTCATTGATATCGAGCGTAGGTTTTTCTTTATAAAGTGCCTTGAATACCTCTGAAGTCCTGATTTCACCGGCTGGAACGTGGTTACGGAAGGACGGATTCTCCCACGTATAAAATTCCGACTTGAAAAGCGTAAACGCTCCTGCAAAAAAAATGATGTACAGGGCAACGCTGATGACGATACCGCTGACGGTATGGGTATGAAAGAAAATATTATATGCCCTGTTTCCGGGTCCCTTTAGTTTCATTTTAAAATATAAATAATAAGTGAAAAAATAAGAGTCAGAACCAGATAAAGCCCCCAGATTTTCCAGCCGTTTCTGGCCAGGAAAGTCAGGATCATTAAACCACCCCAGACGATGAAGAAAGTAAAACTTGAAGTAAGGATAATGACTTCATGGGCACTTTTAAAGGAAGAAAGCATCAGGTGAAAACTGCCGGATACGAGGTAGCCGCCGATCAGGGCTGCCGTAATTTTTAAGGCTCTCTGGCCTTTTGAACTTAAATATTTTTGATTGGCAGGCATCAGCTTAAAAGGTCAATACTTAAAAAAACTACTAATATAAAAAGAAGCGACACGGCGAAAGACCTCCTGATATTGAACAGAAAGCACACTACGCAATAAGCCGGAGGAACAGCCGTCAGAAATATCAGTAAACCCAAAGCAGGTCCCCATGTGGCATAATAAATATACCCGGCAACTGCCAGAAGCAGAAAGCCCGGCCACGAAGGTATTTTTGATAAAAACGGTGTTTTAAGGTTATTCGGGAAGTATTTTGACTTCGAATAAAAGAGCAAAGCTCCCAGCATAGAGATAAAGAAACCTGTCACAATAGATATTTTTTTACAAATATTATATTTATTTAGACTAATTACAAATTATTGTACAATTTTTGCCCCTGAATTTCAAATAAACGTGCTGACTTTGAATAGTACAAGTTTTGTGGCAGGCATTAAAAGTCAGATCCGCCGCTTTTTCTTTGGTTCATTTTTTTGTAAATATTATATTTATTTAGACTAATTAAAAATAAATATATAGATTTGCAACTTCTTAAATAATAAACCAATGAAAATTATAAGATTAACTCTACTCCTCGTCTTTGTTTCAGCGTCCTATAAAAGTATTGCTCAGGGATATAGTGTCAGGGGTGTCGTTAAAAGCTCAACAGGAGAGCTTCTGCCTTTTACTACAGTTTCTTTAAAAAGTACAAGTAAAGCGGGTATAAGTGACAGCCTCGGGGTTTTCATTATCAATGACGTAAAAAAGGGAGAATACCAGCTCACAGCGAGCTCGGTGGGGTACAAGAATTTCGAGAGAAAAATTGTGGTAAACGGGACGATCTCCGTAGAGGATATTTTCCTTGAAAGTGCCGGACTTGACCTCGATGAGGTGGTAGTCAGGCAGGAAAAGCAAACCAAAATTCTGGAAACAAAACCCCTTTCGGTCAAAAGTATCGAAATCAGGAATGTCATCACCCAGAATGTGTTGCTGACAGATATCGTAGACCGGATTTCCGGTGTAAGGATAAGGCGTTCCAGCTCACTGGGAGATCGTTCGGATATCTCCATTAACGGTATCAGGGGTGACGCAGTCAGGGTTTATATCGATGGTATCCCGATGGAGCTTCTATACCCTAATTTCGATATTTCCATGCTTCCGCTTGCGAATATAAAACGACTGGATGTGTATAAAGGCGTGCTGCCTGTAGATGTCGGAACGGACGCGATGGGTGGCGGAATCAACATCATCACAGAACAGAAATCATACAACTCCCTCAAAGCCACTTATTTTGCCGGATCGTACAACACCCACCTGGCGGATATCAACGTGGGTCTGGCCAACAAGAAAAACTACTTTCTGAACCTTTCAGCTGCCTATAATTACTCTGATAACAGCTATGGTATGAATGCCCTGGTTTATGAAACCAACAAAGTAGAAAGGGTACGTCGTTTTCATGACCGGTTCCGGTTTTTCTATGGTGGAATAACCGCGGGTGTTCACAGTAAGCCCTGGGCAGATGAGCTCAGGCTGACCTTCAATTACTCAAAAGGGTACAAAGAGTTGCAAAACGGTGCCAGGGTAAATCATGTTGCTTTTGGCGGGGTGGTGTATCATGCTGAAAATACAGGCCTTACCCTGAAATATGACAAGTCGTTTCTGAATGAAAAGCTGCTGTTCACGACGATAGGCAACTACAGTTACCAGATGATGAATTATGTGGACACGACTTCTAATGTGTACAGCTGGAGTGGCAAAATAGTAGGCCGGAATGCTCCGGGCGAATACACGGCGGAAAGATTAACTGACAATTACAGCCTCAGCTGGATCAACCGCAGCGGATTGTCCTTTAATCTCAAAAAGGGCCACAGGATAATGGCATCGAATCTTTATGCCCGGCAAAGGCTTACGGGGGTTGACTTCCTTGAAAAAGAGATCAGCGAGGATTATTTAAGGATACCGCAAACCTTGATGAAGAATGTTTTCGGGCTGCAATATGAAGGAGAGTTTTATGATAAACTTACTTTGTCTTCCGCCCTCAAAAGGTTCGATTATGTATTGAACGGAGCCGAGAACTACACCTTTGAGCTGGTGAAGAAAAAAGACGGCATCTGGGGATGGAACAGCGGGCTGAAGTACGATATTAATGAAGAATTTTTTGTGAGGGCATCATATGAAAAAGGATACCTGATTCCGCAGTTTTACCAGTTTGTCGGGAATGGGGCGGATGTGCTGAGAAACACCGGGCTGATACCGGAAAGCAGCAATAACCTGAATGCCGGGATAGCTTACACCGATAATTCAACGGGCCCTGTCCGGTTTTCTACTACGCTGAACGGTTTTTACAGACTTCAGAATGATATTATTTTTTTAGGGACGAGTTTGTTAAAAGTATATGAAAATGCCGACCAGGTGCAGACGGTCGGATTTGAAGGTGAGGCTACGGCCGGACATACCAAAGGATTCAGCCTGAGTACCAACATCACATTCCTGAGAAAGAAATTTACAA
The DNA here is from genome assembly GCF_009905725.1 of Emticicia sp. CRIBPO. Classification (GTDB taxonomy): domain Bacteria; phylum Bacteroidota; class Bacteroidia; order Cytophagales; family Spirosomataceae; genus Leadbetterella. The sequence goes on from NZ_JAAAKV010000010.1 coordinate 67,816, forward strand.
AACTGAAAGATCCGAATAACCAGTACCTGGTAGGAGCGGCGTTTCCCAACAATCCTAATTTCTTCGGAAACCTGGAGTTTGCCTGGCAAAAAAGTAATTTATGGATTAAAAACGGGCAATTCAGGGTCTATACTTTCTATAATTACGTAGCTCCGTTTAACCATATCCTGGTGGGTAAAAACAACAGCATCAAGACGACACCCGATGCTTATGTCCCGGTACAGCACAGGGTAGATGCCGGGTGTTCCTACAAGTTTCCGAAACAAAACCTCACGGCTTCCGTCAATGTCATCAACCTGCTGAACCAGGAGTTGTATGATAATTTTTTAGTGCCCCGTGCCGGTATAAATTTCAATGCTAAGATTATTTATGAATTAACTAAATTTTAATGCTAAATGAAAACCAGAGTTTTATTATTAACAGTTCTATTATCAGCATCGCTTCTGGCCTGTAGTACAGACGGAGAAGCCGACCCGGAAGAAGTTTCACCTTACCAGGAAAGCGGTTATGTGGTTTCGACGATTGTGCAATCTTCAGGAAGCAATAACTATTATGCAGGCTTTTACCCTGAAATCCCGTCGGGAGACATTGATCTGACCACCAAGTCAAGCTATGGCTATTTTTATCCGAGAGCTACCTGGAAGAGCTTTATGTTCGGGAGCAGTCTCAAAGGTGAAAACGCACTGACAAAAATGGCTGTTTCAAAGCAGACGGGTAACCTGGTGGAGGTAGCTTCTATTCCTTTGATTGAGTATCTGAATACCATTACCATCGTTTCTGATGAGTTGGGTGTGTATACCACCTGGGATAAGAAAGGAGTGGCCTTGTTTAACCCTTCGACGATGCAAAATCTTGAGACCATCGATATGACAGGCTCAAAATCAGTAGCGGGGGTTACCAGGGAGAACTATTCACACGCGGTATACAGAAAGCAGGACAATAAGCTTTTCCTGTTTTTACTGGCTGACAACAATAAAACAGGGCAGTTTTATGACGCAGTGGATGTGTACGCGGAGGTGGTTAACCTGACTACGAAGAAATGGGAAAAAACACTGACTTTCAGCCAGGCGACATACCCTATTTCAAGGGGGCTTGAAAATCCTTTGATTGACGAACAAGGCAATATTTTTGTCATTACACAGGGTCAATATGGTCTTGACGGTCAGTTGGGGCCGAATTCTGCGAAACGCTCAAGGCCTAAGATTTTGAAAATCCCTGCAGGAACTACGGAATTTGATGCTTCTTACGCCTTTAACCCGGTGGATAAGGTAGGGCAGCAAAACCTGTTGTTCCAATTGATTCTGGGCGGTGTTTATCATGCAAATGGTGTGGCTTATGCCTGTATTTCAGGTCAGCAGGATCCTCCTGCCTTGTTGGCCCTTATCGCTAAGTTGGCTGCCGGTACCATCACAGAAGCAGAATATGCCACATTGCAAAACCTGGCATTTTATGGTGCGAACCAGAGATGGGCAAAACTGGATCTGAATGCCCAGACGGCGACCATCATTGAAAGTCTTCCTTTGACTGCTGGATTTGCTTATCCAAACTCGTATATCAGGGATGGTAAGGTTCATCTGCAGGTATATAATTCCGATCTGAAACTGAATGGATTTTACGAATACAACCCTGCCAACGGAAACAGCACGAAGCTGTTTACAGTTACTGCCGGAGGACTGGCCATTAACCTCATAAAGTTGTCTAAATAAGACGGTGGTTTTAAGATCATTTAAAACCCCTGTCTTCGAGAAGCTTCTCAAAGACAGGGGTTTGATCAGGCTTTTAATTGTTATCAGGGAATCTTAACAAACTCCACCCGTCTGTTTTGAGCTTTGCCTTCAAATGTGGCGTTGTCAGCTACAGGCTTGGTTTCACCGTATCCTTTGGTCATTAATCTCGTTCCTTCAATACCAAGTCCGGTCAGTTGGTTTTTTACTGCCTCGGCTCTCTGGGCAGAGAGCTTGAGATTGGCCTCGTCATTTCCGTCACTATCGGTATAGCCCCCGATTTCTACTTTAAGAGCAGCATTTTCCTTGAGGATTTTGGCAATGGCATTGATTTCTCCTGCCGATTCAGGGCGGATGGCAGCACTGTTGACGGCGAAGTTAATGCCATGAGAAATGTATTTCCCGTCTGTAAATGCTTTGCCGATCATGTTCATTCCGCCGCCTTCAGCCAGTTTGAAGTTTTTAAACATCATGTTCATACCGTCAGAAGCATCGCCGGCCACCACCAGTGATTTTGCAATGAAATCGCATTCAGGGACACTGAGTATGCGGTACTGATCGCAATACACTTTGATCTGAGAACCTTTTACGGCTATGGCAAAATGGTGCCATTTGTTAAAGTAATTGTCACCGCCCAGGCTGGCGGGATATTCCCCGTTCAGTTTCTGGCCAGGCCCGTTAAACTCCAGGTAAGAGTTGTTCGTGGAAAAACTGACCACATTGTCTTCCCCATTCTTCAGGTGGATCATGAGGCCGTTATTGCTGTCATATTTGGCATCCAGCCAGGTGTCGAATTCAATGGTAAATTCTTTCGGAAGATAATTCGGGGTCTTGATCCTGGGAGTGAGCACCGTATAATATTTTGTAATAAAGAAAGCGGGTTCGTCTTCCACTTTATTGACAACAGCCTGTCCCCCGGCCAGTTTCCAGTGAACACCGAATTCTCCTGATTCCGAGTCTGAGAAATCATCAGAAAATATAAGTTTGGAGCCGGGTACAAAATCGTAGTTCTGATAGGCTTTTAATTCCTGTGCATTTGCTTCAATGTTCAGTAGTGCAACAGCCATTAACAAGAGTTTTTTCATGGTAGTAAGGTTTTAAACCGGGTTTTGAAGATGAAATAAAACTAGTGTTTTTTTTAGTCGCAGACTGGTTTTTTTAATGAACAAACAGAAGGAGTAAATGACAGGTATGAATCTGATTATAATTGGAAATCAGTGGTGCTGAACGGGTAGGGGAGGTGGTCGCGAATGAAAAGGAAAGAGTCTGTAAACCAAGCCATGTTGGCTGGTTTACAGACTCTTGAAAACAATCGGTATAATAATACGGATCAGTACTTAAACGGCTTTCCACCCGCAAGTACTTCCTGTGTTTTTTCGTCGAAAGTTACTTTCAGGCCGGTGCGGTAAGCCGCATTCGACATGATCGTAGCGATAGAGTGCGAGTAACCTGCTTCAATCGGAGCATGAGGTGTTTTTCTGTCTCTCACACATTCCATCCAGTTTTTGATGTGGTTGAATGTAAGCGAGTCACCACCGGTATTGGCCCCGGCCTCTACTTTCTCACCTTCCAGTTTGATTTTAGGAAGAAGATTGGCTTTTAATCCCATTGCTTTGGCTTCTCTCTCGCGGAGTCCGCCTGTATCAGAGATTTCGTTGGTATCCAGGTTGATCATACCGCCATTGGAGTAATAAAGTTCTTTGGTGTCACCGGCAGCATTCGAGAATCTCGAAGTAAACTGAACCTGGAATCCTGAAGTTTTATCGTTGGCCGGGCCGTAATCAAATACTACCGTTAAGGTATCTGCATTGGTACGTCCGTCTTTCCACTGGTAGATACCGCCGTTGGCTACCACGCTTCTTGGGTGATTGAGACCACTGAACCAGTGTACCGTATCAATCTGGTGACTCATCCATTGTCCGGGAATTCCCGAAGAATAAGGCCAGAACAAACGGTACTCAAGATATTTACGCGGATCAAACGGCACCATCGGGCGGTTAAGCAGATAGCGTTTCCAGTCCACATCAGACTCTTTCAGATTAGCTACCAGGTCAGGTCTTCTCCATCTGCCCGGCTGGTTCACGTTCCACATCAGCTCCACCATCACGATCGGGCCGAATTTGCCTGATTTGATGAAGTCTTCAGCGGCAAAGTAGTTTTCACCACTTCTACGCTGAGAACCGATCTGTACGATTTTCCCTGAAGCTTTCACGGCTTTCAGAACAGCACGGTTGTCTTCCATGGTTTCTGCCAGCGGCTTTTCGGTGTAAGTGTCACATCCGGCCTTAACAGCTTCAATGGTATGAATGGCATGCTGAAAATCTGCAGTTGAGATAAATACGGCATCTACAGATTTTGATGCATATAGCTCGTCATTATTACGATAAACTTTTACATCAGTTCCTAATTGCTTGTCGATGAAAGCTTTACCTTCTTCACGACGACGGTTCCAAATGTCTGAAAGTGCCACCATTTCGAAGTTTTTCTCCTTCATAAGAGCTTTGAACGGTGGAATATGAGAGGCTCTGAACCTGTCAGAATAGCCTACGCAGGCAACTCTGACCCTGTCATTGGCACCCATGATCTTGCCATAGCTTTTGACCGAAAATCCGGTAGCTACGCCTGCCATGATGCTTTTTTTGATAAAATCTCTACGGGTTGAATCCATGATAGATAATCGTTTGTTATAATAATAGTTGAATCTCTTTGACTAGGTTTCCGTGTTCCGGTATTTGAGCATCTGAATTTACGACTTTTCCTGGTTTTTCAATCAAAAAAGACGGTATAATGCCCTGTGTTTACGTTTTCTTAATAGACAGAATCACCTTAACTTACTTGATCTCCCTGATTTTCAGGTTTTTGAAAGATACATTGTTTCCGTGGTCTTGTAAAAGGATGTTGCCTTTGTCAGCCGCACCGAAACCTTTGTATTTTTCATATTTACTTCTGGCAACCAAGGCGTTGTAGATATTGCTTTTACGCTCATATTCTACTGCTTTGAAGCCGTTCAGCCAGTGCTGTACCGTGTTGTTCGGGTAAACAATCAGGCGGGCCTGGTTCCATTCTCCGATTTTTTTCTGGAAACGCTTATCCGGTTTATTGGACGGTATAAGGTCATACAAACTGGCCAGTGTACGGTTGCCTGCAGCTCCGAGTTTCGCATCAGGGTGTTTTTCGTCATCAAGTACCTGAAACTCCAGACCGATACCCGATTTCCCTCCTGAATCGTATTGCTCGTCCACAAAATATTTCAGACCTGAGTTGGCTCCTTCGGTAAGTTTAAACTCGAAAACCAATTCAAAAGCACCAAATTTTTCATCGGTTACAATGTCATTACCGGTTTCAGATCCGTCTGAAGGGCTTACATTGATCGTGCCGTCAACTACGCTCCAGTGTTTGTTTGGCATTTTGTCTGAATGCACACCTCTCCATCCTGTAAAGTCTTTGCCGTTAAAAAGCAATTTGAAACCCTGTGCCTTTTCGATGTCAGACAGGTTGTTCAGCAGAAGGTTAACCACCGGGGTGTCGTCAGCCGGACTTGGCTTAAGATTGGTCGTCTGAATCCTGATATTTCTCCAGCGGATCTCTGTTCCCGGCTTCTGGTCTTTTCCGATAGAGTGTACCTGAAGGGCAATAAAGCCTTTGGCAGTTACATCATCTACAAGATTGGCAACCGCTACGCCATTTACCCAGGTACGGATCACGTTGCCGATGGCTTCGATCCTGTATTTGTTCCAGGCGTCTTTTTTGAAAGCAGTTTTAGATTTCGGATTGATGTTCGGAATGTAAAGCCAGTCTCGTCTCGCTTCATCATAAATACCTCCCGACCAGGCCCTGTCTGAAGGGTCAATCTCCATCTGGTAACCATGCACACGTCCATCTTTGAAATCAGGAGTCGACAGACTTCTGAACTGGATGCCTGAGTTCATCGAATTGTCAACTTTCAATTCAAGTTCGAGAATGAAATCGCCGTAATCTTTTTCTGTAGCAAGGAATGAGTTGGGGGTATCAGAAACTGTAGTACCTACAATCTGCCCGTTTTCCACACGGTATTTCGCTTTCCCGTTGAGTTGTTTCCACCCTTTGAGGGTTTTGCCATCAAATAGGTTTGTCCAGGTTTGTCCGAAAGAAAATCCGGAAACCGATAAGGCCATCAATGTGTAAAAAACTGTTTTTTTCATGAAGATGATATAATATGATAGATGCTTAAAATTGAATTCCGATTTTATTGGCCAGGTATTCATGAGATATTTTCCCTGAGTCAAGAGCTGTACGGCCTTTTACCGGTACTGCGTCCAATTCTACGATGTTCCAGCCTTTGAAATTGATTTTTCTCAGATTTTCAAAGATAGCCGGAAAATCCACGGCACCCTGACCGATCTCGACAAAGCGGTATCCTGATTTGTTTTCAGCATCCGGTCTGGTGTCTTTGATGTGGGTGGCGTACAGGATCGACTTGTATTTAAGAACTGCGTCTGCAGGTTTTCCGCCGCCCTGGTGATAATGGGCCACGTCAAGAAGAAGCTTGATGTACTTCTTGTCCATTTCATTCACGATGATATCAACCTCTTCGGGTGTTTCACCAAGCTGGTGCATGTGGTTATGATAAGCCACCTGCAGGCCGGTTTCGTCTTTGACGGCCTTGGCCACCGCCGACATGTTTCTGGCATAATCTTTAAGTTCCTGTGTAGTAGGCATGCGGTCTTTCGGCCGGATGTTGTTGGTAAATTGAAGGCATTCACCACCGAGGGCTTTTACAAACTTAGCATGGTTAACATGCACTTCAACGTCTTTTTTATAGTCGCTGATGCTGATGTTGCCGCTTGAAAACATCGGTAATTTCAAACCGTTGGATTGGATGGTGGTTTTCAGATCCTGAGGGGAATCCTTAAAAACCGGGTAAGTGTTGGCTCTCAGCTGGATTCCTTTAAATCCGAGAGCTGCAATTTCTTTGATGGCTACCAGGTCATTTCCGTTCCAGGTAATGGCAGAATAAGCCATTTTTTGTTTGTTTTTCATCGCCAGAGACGCAAAAGTCTCCGCACTCAGAAATGAAGCAGCGGATAGAAGTGAGACTTGATTTAAAAACTTTCTTCGGTTCATAATGATTGAATAAATTAAAAACTGTTAAAAAAAGAAAACCCCTATAAAAATAGGGGTTTCTCCCATTTTAACCTATGATAAAAAAATTAATATCCCGGATTCTGAGCGAATACACCTTTGTCCGATCTGTCAATCTGAGTTTGAGGGATAGGACGCAGATTATGTATGTCTTTAACGTTACCTGCAGCCTGAGGGTTGTAAAGTTTGACTCTTTCAACCAGGTTGCCCCAACGCTTCAAATCCATCCAGCGTGTTTGTTCACCTGCTAATTCTCTTGCCCTTTCCTGCATCAGGAATTCCATGTTCATTTGTTCAGGAGTGATCAGCATAGCATCTTTTTTACCCGGCCATCCTGCTCTCTGACGAACGACATTGATAGCAGCGGTGGCTTCCGCCATATTTCCGGCTTTCATTTGTGCTTCTGCCAGCATCAGGTAAACATCAGCCAGACGGAAAACGAAGTAGTCACGGCTACCTGGTTCGTAGGTCAAATCCGGACGTTTGGTATCAAAGAATTTAATAAGCGTCGGAAATAAGGCCTCATCATACCTGCTTGGAACCAAAACCTGGTATTTTTTCTTGGCACGTTCTTCCACAGACATTTCATAGCCGGGGATGAAAATGGCCGTATCACCCGCTGCGAAAGTAAGCTTAGACTTAGAGTTGTCAAAAGACGCGTTTAAGTTAGAACCCGGGTTGTTACTTAACCAGGTATCTCTGAATGTTTTCTTGTAACGTGAGTCATTCACACGGTCCTGGAAACAGGTTTCCAAAAGGTACTTGGTAGGACGCAAACGCTTAAACGGTCGACCATAGAACACATCACGTTTCATTCCCGGCTGTACATCATACTGCATGCCAAAGAAAAGGTGAAGGTTATTTCCTCCGTTGGCTGCTGCAATACCATTAGTAAGATTGGTAAGTGGGTCTGATGTATATTGTACTGCAAAAACGATCTCACTGTTCTCCTGGTTGTTTTCATCAAATACACTTGCAAAATCAGCTTGCAGACTAAAACCCGGGGTTGCAATAACAGATTTACATAATTCTGCTGCCTTTGTAAAATCATCTGAAGCTTTTGAAGTTGAATAAGCCTTGGCCAGATACACTTTTGCCAACAACGTTTGTGCCGCAGCTTTTGTAGCACGACCGTACTGAGTTGCTTTGGCTGTTCCTTCAAGACCTGGAATAGCTTCGTTCAGATCCTTGATGATTGCCGCATATATTTCAGCATCTGATGCCCTTTTGGTTGCTTTTGTCGGAGCCAGGGTTTCTGTTAGTCTCAAATCTATACCACCAAATTGCTGGTGTAATATATAGTAATAATGGGCTCTCAGAAATTTAACTTCTGCAACACTTTTAACTTTTACGGCTTCTGTAACAGTCGAGGCCGGTGCTCTTTCAATGACAGCATTACAGGTATTTATACCACGATAGAGCTCATCCCAGGTGTTTCCCAGATAATCAATAGTTGGCTGTAACTGGGTATCATAAAAGTGAAACCCTTTGTAACCACCATCAGCACCGGTGGCGTAGATGTCGGTACCATACTCCGTTAAAGTCAATCCTTGCTGTGTACCATAATAATATCTGAGCGACGAATACGCTGATTTTACAGCATCTTCAAAGCCTTTTGGCGTATTGATATAGTCGTTTCCTATACCTGACACTACCGTTTCATCCAATAAATCCTGACATGACTGGGTTGTGAGCAACAAACCCACAACTGCCGTGATTTTAATTGGTTTTAATATATTTTTCAAGTTCATCTTACTAAAATTTAAATTATTTTGATTGAATATCACCCATTTAGAATCTTACGTTCAGACCAAAAGTGGTTACTGAAGTAGCAGGAGTCACACCATTACCGATCGAGGTAGTTCCGTTACCCGATGAAGTAATGGTCGCTTCAGGGTCAATACCATTGTATTTACTACGGAATTCAGACCATATTTTTGGTTGCTGAATACTCGAAAACAGACGCAGAGATTCCATTCCCAGTTTGCTGGCGATCTTTTGAGGGAAAGTATAACCAAAGTTTACGTTTCTTAATTTAATGAATGTTCCGTCAAAATAGATCAGCGTTGAATTGTAAACCGGGAATTCCTGGGTGCTCTTAGGACGAGGGAATTCATTCGTAGGGTTGTTCGGAGTCCAGTAATCAACCTTGATTTGCTGATATCTTCCTGCAAGAGCATTGTTGTCTCTGTGGAAACCGCTCATAATCATATTTCCGAAACGGCCAAACAAGAAGGCTGATAAATCGAATCCTTTGTAGCTGAACCTGGTGGTAAATCCGGCACTGAATTTAGGAATATCGGAGCCAAGCAACACCCTGTCATCCGCAGTGATTTTGCCATCACCGTTGGTGTCCTGAACTCTGATTTGTCCCACTTCACTACCGAAGGATTTTGCCAGATCAGCTTCGTTTGTCTGCCAGATGCCCACTTTTTTGAAGTCGAAGTATGAGTTAAGGGGCTGTCCGATAAACCAACGGTTACCCAGGTCATCTACTTTTCCGTTATACAATGAAATGATGGCTTCTTTGTTTTTGGTAAATGTAAAGTCTGTTGTCCATTTGAAACCAGATTGGGTATTCATGTTCACAGTTGTAAAGCCCAGTTCGATCCCTTTGTTACGGGTTTGACCTACGTTACGGGTTACAGCGTTGAAACCTGTAGAGCCTGGCAATTGGTCAGACAATAACAGATCGGTTGTATTTGTTTCGTATAATTCTAATGAACCCTGCACACGGCCTCTGAAGAAACTGAAGTCTAAACCGATGTTGGCTGTTGCCGAAGTTTCCCATTTCAGATCCGGGTTACCGATCGTGTTCGGACGATAGCCGAATGCAGCCGTTGTACCGAAGGCATATACAGTTCTGCCCAGTAAACCTTGCGTCTGGTAAGGAGCAACCCCCTGGTTACCCACTTTACCCCAACCAGCTCTCAGTTTCAACAGGTCAATCCAACTGATTTGTTTCAAAAAGTTTTCATTGCTGATGTTCCAACCCAAAGCCACACCCGGGAAGTTACCATACTTGGTGTTTTCACCGAAACGGCTGGATCCGTCACGACGCATGGTTGCTGTTAACAGGTATTTGTCGTTGAAATCGTAGTTGACACGTGCCATGTAGGAATTGATCGTCCACTCGCTTAGCAAGCTACCGACGCCCAACACTGAACTGGCATTTCCCAGGTTATAAAACTGCTGTGTTTCAGCTGGTACACCCTGCACGTCGGCAGTGTATCTTTCAAATCTGTCCTTTTGGATAGATTGAAGGGCTGTTATAGCGAGGTTATGCTTTTTGGCAAATGTTTTGTTATAAGTGACGATGTTCTCCAGAGTATAGTTAAAGCCGAAATCGTTACGTGAAGAAGCTCTCGGCTCTCCGTATTTACGATCGTTGGTAGCAGAACCGATAAAACGACCCCATCTCGAAAGTGTAAAGTCCGGTCCGAAGTTGACCCTGTAATTCAGGCCGTCAATGATTTTAACTTCGGCAAAAAGACTGTTGAAAATCCTGTATCTCTTCGTGTTATCTACCTGGTTTCCAGGGATAATCTCGAATAAGGGGTTAGTAAGCAAGGCATCATTCGTTTGAGAGAAAATCAAATTTCCTTTGTCGTCGTAAGGACTACCCAAAGGGTTCTGATTAATCGTAAAACTATATGGGTTCAGGTTTTCTCCGTTCCTGATGCTGTACATAATATAGGACGAAAGACCCATTTTCAGATGCTTGTTAATACGGTGGTCTATGTTTGCTCTTAACGATAAACGCGTATAATCCAGACCATCCGAGATTCCTTTATCCTGGAAATAGCCCCCTGAAATGTAGAACTGGGTTTTCTCTGTTCCTCCCTGAATACCCAGAGAGTGGTTCTGCATAGTACCATTGTGCAAAATCAAATCCTGGTAATTGGTATTTGTTCCTGCCGCAAGACCTTTGGCTACTGCCGGGTCTCCACCTAAAACCGCAATTTTTGCATCAGCGGCTGCATCCACTACACCAGTCGGAACCGGATTTCCGGCGGCATCCTTGTAAAGATTGGTTGCACGATAGGCTTCACGGACATATTCTGCGAACTCAGGACCATCAAACAATTCGATTTTATCCAGTGGTTTTGAAACACCGCCATAAGTATCAAAAGTGACTACGGTTTTTCCTTTTATCGCACCCCTTTTAGTGGTTACAAGTACCACACCGTTTGCACCCCTGGCACCATAAATGGCTGTTGCAGTGGCGTCCTTCAGTACTTCCATGGATTGAATATCACTTGGGTTCATATCTTCATACCCTGCCGACAAAGGAATACCATCGACCACATAAAGAGGGTCATTGCCCGCATTGAATGAACGACGGCCACGGATCAGGATCTTAGGCACCGAACCCGGCTTGGAACCTGACTGGGAAACGTCAACACCGGCCACACGTCCTTGCATGGCTTGTCCGATGCTTGTAATGGGCATTTCACTGATTTGTTTGGCACTCACCTGGGAGATCGCTCCTGTGAGCTGACTTTTCTTCTGGGTACCATAACCCACTACCACCACTTCAGATAAATTGGTGGCATCTTCTGCTAAACTGACATCAATACGGGTTTTGTTTCCTACCGTAATTTCCTGGCTGATAAACCCGATGTAACTGAAAACCAGGATGGATTTTTCATTCGGAACATTGATCTTGTAAGATCCGTTTGCATCGGCCACGGAACCCTGGTTGGTCCCTTTAACTGTAACGCTTACGCCGGGCAGACCGCTGCCTCCGGCATCTTTAATAGAGCCACTCACCTGCTTCGACTGGGCGAAAGTGAAGTGCGTTTGCAATACAAGAAGTATGCAAACCAATTGGAATAAATTTTTTTTCATAGACGTAGGTTTTGATTGATTGGTTTAAATTCTCCAAAAAATTATATTTTATTAAAGAATTTTAACAAAATTAGGTCTTTGATTAGTTTTCTTCCACCATTATTTACGCAAATTCTAATGATTTTTTGACGACTTAGATTTATCTTTGGCAAAAATTGTCTTAATATGAAGCCTCAGTTACTGAAAATTTCTAACCCTTCCAATACTTCATATAATCTTTATCTGCAGGAGTGTCCCTTTTTTCCAACCCCATGGCACTATCATCCTGAATTTGAGATTGTTTTGATGCTGGAAAGCACGGGTAAGAAATACATTGGCAGCAGTATTACCGACTTTCAGCCCGGGGATTTATGCATGATCGGCTCATATCTCCCTCATTATTATAAAAACGACATAAGGTATACTGAGAAAGACTCCGGGCTCAATGCCAAGTCGATAGTCATCCATTTTAATTATGATTTTCTGGGAGAGAAATTTCTCGACATCCCTGAAAGTGCCATGATCAAGAATCTGCTTGAAAGGTCCAAAAGAGGAATTCAGTTCGGAACCAACATTTCGGGAAGGTTAAAAGACAAAATGATTGATCTCACCCAAATGGAAGGCATGGCCCGTCTTATCGGGCTGATACAGATACTGGAGGAGCTGGGAAGAACGAAAGATGCCGATTATCTGACCACAGACGCTATTCAGCTCAGAAATGAAGTGGACTCAAACAGGATCAAAAAAGTATTGGAATTTGTGAGTGAGAATTTCCAGAACGACATTATGCTTGAAGACGTGGCACAGCTCGCGAACATGAGCGAATCGGCTTTCAGCAGGTATTTTAAGAAAAGAACAAGAAAAACATTTTCCACTTTTTTAACGGAAATAAGGATCGAACACGCCTGTAAGCTTTTACAGAATGATAAAATGAGCGTTTCGGAGATATCTTTCGACAGTGGTTTCAATAACCTGTCCAACTTTAACCGCCAGTTTAAAACCATCAAAAAAATACCACCACTTACCTACAGGATGAAATATCTCGAGTAAGGGGTTTTTGAAAATTTACGGCGTCATTTGTAAAAGATATCAGAAATAATTCGAATTTAGTCTGATCAAAAAGTATTCAAACCCATTTTGAAACTTATAAACCCTTTATGAAATGAAAAAAATCGCCGCTCTCTCTGCTTTTATTTTCTTTGCCTTTACCGGCTTTGCCCAGACATTCTCTGTAAAAAAAGGCGGGCATGTCTATACCATGGAAATTCCTGATTATCTGACGAAAACCTATTCGCTGAACGAGGTGGCGACCTTGCAATACATGAACTCCAACAAGGAGGCATATGTGATTGTGATCGAAGATTCTAAAGAATTACTGGAAAGCCTGGGGACCAAGTTTGTTGATTCCAAAGATTTCCTGGACAATTTTACGTCTACTTTTCATAAAGATGACAAAAACCGTACTCTGGGGTCTGTCAGCCAGTTTACTGCCAACAACAACAAACACAGCCAGGTGGAAATGACCTGGGAAAATGACGGGCTTAATTTTTACATGATTATTACGGGTGTGGAAACACCGACCCATTTTTATAAAATAATGACCTGGACAATCAGCGAAAATAAGGACCTGCTGAAGAGTGACTTCCTGAGGATTTCCAAATCACTGAAAGACTAATGTTAAACTTTTTCAGGGATAATTGGTTATATGTCTTACAGGCTGATACATGGTCTCAATCGCGTTGACTTCAATGTGATTTTATGTTAATACTAAAGTGGACAACGCAAAATAAATGAGTAGCTATTCTATTAAGGATCTTGAACACTTGTCGGGCATCAAAGCTCATACGCTTCGAATCTGGGAGCAGAGGTTCAGTATAATCAGTCCTAAGAGAACCACTACCAACATCCGGTGTTATGATGACCGGGATCTTAAGCACGTCCTGAACATTTCCCTGCTGAAAGAGCATGGTTTCAAGATTTCTGAAATAGCTAAATTTTCTTTTGAAGAATTGTCGAAGGAAGTTGTGGCTGTTTCTGAAAAACAGCTTAATTATCCGGATCAGATCCATGCCCTGACTATCGCCATGATTGACCTGGATGAAAGTAAGTTTGAAAAGGTCATGGCGACCAATATCCTCCAGTTTGGTTTTGAAAACACCGTAATCAATATTATTTATCCCTTTCTCAGCCGGATCGGGGTATTGTGGATGACCGGGTCTATCGGCCCTGCACAGGAGCATTTCATTTCCAACCTGATCCGCCAGAAGATGATCGTGGCCATTGACGGTCAGCTGGTCAGGGATAATCCGGACGCCAAAAAGTTTGTGCTGTTTAATCCTGAAGGCGAATTTCATGAATTGGGCTTACTTTTTGCGAGCTACATACTGAGAGCAAGGAGCAATAAGGTTATTTACCTGGGGCAGAGCCTTCCGTTGGAAGAGCTGGGTTTCGTTTGTAATTTACACAAGCCTCAGTATATGTTCACTTCGGTTACCAGTTTTCCGGGCAATGACGAAATTCAGGATTATATTCTGAGGTTGAGTAAAAGATTTCCGGACGTGAAAATTCTGATGACGGGTTATCAGGTCATACGGCAGCAAATGGAGATCCCTCAGAATGTAACGATTATTACCAATATAAGGCAATTGATAGAATTAGCGGAGGAAAAATAAAAACAAATGGCGGCCAAAAGCCGCCTTATGTTTATTTGTTAACCTAAACTATAATTAAAAATCTTTATATTTTGATTTGTCTGACAGCAGCGTCTTTCGGCTGGTTAGTCACGACTTGTATTTCTTTCTTAAGAAGTTCCTGGTCATTTGAGATTTCAATGACGTAATTTCCTTCAGCTAAATTATCCATATTAAGATTAACGCCGTATTTGGTGTTTTTCTTATCTACGAACTCAGTTAAAAGTGATTTTCCATCAATGCTCTTCAATTCGATTTTGAGATACTGACCTTTGGCCTTCTCAATGAAAAGCTTAAGATTATGAGTGTTGGTCACATTGTACATTCCGACTTCAAAAGTAACAGGATTTTTTGTTTCTTTTACTTTAGGAGTAGTTGCAAATGAGGCAAAAGAGATAGTTAAGGCCATAGCAAGGCCAGCGATTGTTCTAAATAGCTTTTTCATAATTGTAAATTGTTTTTAAGTAATATTTGCTTTTTCTAAAGGATGGCCTTTCAATTCGAAAGGTTGCATCATTGTTTTTAAAAATTAGTAATTTTTTTATTTGTTAATAAATGTCTTACTGATTTATGATTCAAAAGTAATGGACAAATCGGTACTGTGCAATACATAATAGTATGTATGGTCTATTTCCTGTATGAATGGAAAAAAAATGAGATGCATAAAATGATGAAGTTTATAAGTACAGCTTTGTACAGTTTCTAACGAGGTTGGTGTGCTAATATTATATAAAACATAAAAAAAGTCCTGATTTTTTTCAGGACTTTTTCTGAGGTTTATAACTGCCATTAAATCAGGCCTTTCTTAACCAGGTATTCCGCAATCTGCACGGCGTTGGTTGCCGCACCCTTACGCAGGTTATCGGCCACTACCCAGAGATTGAGTGTATTCGGCTGGGATTCATCCCTGCGGATACGGCCTACAAACACTTCGTCTTTACCATGTGCCGTGATAGGCATAGGATAAAGGAAGTTGGCAGGATCGTCCTGAACGACCACACCTTCCATTTCGCTGAGAAGTGTTCTGACTTCATTCAGATCAAAATCATTTTCAAATTCAATATTAACAGCCTCAGAGTGCCCGCCAATGGTCGGGATACGGACAGTAGTGGCAGTTACTTTGATAGAATCGTCGCCCATGATCTTGTTGGTTTCCTTGATCATCTTCATCTCTTCTTTGGTGTAACCGTTTTCCTGGAACACATCTATATGAGGCAATACATTCAGGTCGATTTTGTGAGGGTACACTTTCTTAACGGTGTTGTCTCCCGCACGTTCAGCAAAAAGCTGGTCTACGGCCGCTTTACCTGTGCCGGTTACAGACTGGTAAGTAGACACTACCACTCTTTTGATTTTATATTTTTCGTGCAATGGTTTCAATACCACAACCATCTGGATCGTCGAGCAATTCGGATTGGCGATGATCTTATCTTCGGCAGTAAGTACATCAGCATTCACTTCCGGCACGATCAGTTTCTTGCTTGGGTCCATTCTCCAGGCAGAAGAGTTATCGATAACGGTGATGCCTTCCGCTGCAAACTTGGGAGCGATTTCAAGTGAGGTGCTGCCACCTGCAGAAAAAATGGCCACATCCGGCTTCATCTTGATGGCCTCTTCGTAACCAACTACGGTAAATTGTTTATCCTTAAAGGTGATCTTATTTCCGATTGACCTTTCGGATGCCACCGGAATGATTTCTGTTACAGGGAAATTTCTTTCCGCCAATACTTTCAGGATTTCGCCACCGACAAGCCCGGTAGCACCAACAACTGCTATTTTCATGATATTTAATATACCCCCCGACCCATGGCAGGGTTTTAAATTAATGATGATAAAGAGAGAGGTCTATTCTCTTTATTTTTTGTTTATTGGATTGATGGGTGTAATTGGGATGCAAAATTAATTGTTTTTTGATTAATTATATCCCTTATTTCAAAAAAAACTCCAGACTTTACCGGGGGTGATACAATAGTTGAGTGGAATATCAAATTCGTCTGTATCGTCAATGTGGTCAACAGGTTCAAAAAAGGACAGGCCCACCTTTGTTACTTCCGGTGGGCATGCAGCCAAAAAACGGTCGTAGAAGCCTTTGCCATAACCTACCCGCTGGCCTGACTTATCGAAAATGAGCAGCGGGATCAGTATCAGGGTGTCTTCTTCTTTTATTTTTTCAAAGAAATGAGCGTCGTCGTTGCTTTCCGATACAGGTTCGGGTATGCCCCATTGATTTTCTTTCAGTGTGATGTTTTCAGTAAAGAGATGGTGATTCATGCTGCCGTTGCGGTTGGCAAACGGCACATAGACATCAGAAGGGAAATCCCGGCGTAGTGTTTCGATGATCAGTCGGGTATCTACCTCATTGTTTTTTTCGATCGGCAGGAAAGTGTGCACCACGCTATACCGGTGCATCATCAGGCGGCTGAACAACTGGTCATGAATGCGTTCACTTAAACGTCTGACTTCATCAGAAGTAAGCCCCTTTCTTTTTTGACTGTATATTTTCCTGAGTTCCTGTTTTACCATTGTATTTCTTTCAAACCTGTCATGTATAAATCAAACCCGCCCTGGCCTCCCGGTCTGTCAGAAGAGAATATCATCGGATAGTACGAAAAGTTGTTCAGGTTAGGGAGTATCGGCCGGTATTCATCATATTTAGTATTGATCCGCTGACCTGCATTTACCGGCTGCGACCATCTGCCGTTGGTGTAGGTAGAATAGTAAATGTCAAAACCCCCTTCGCCACCGGACCTGTTCGACGTAAAAACCATGGTGTTACCATTCAGATAGGGGCATTTGTCTTCAAAGGGTGAACTCAACTCTTCCACTTTTCTGAGTGTAAATGACTTGGGCTTGGTGAGGTTTTCCATGGTCACCCTTTCACTTGAGCCTCGGGGAATGGTAAGTTCGTAAATGTCAAAATTGCCTCCGCGGTCGGAACAAAAGTATATCCTGTCGCCATAGGGGCTGATGGACGGATAAGCTGAATTGTGGCTGTCGTTCAGCAACTCAAAATTTGCGGGTTCGGAGATTTCTCCGGTTCTGCCCTGTCTGCTCACGTATTTAATCTTCAGTTTCCCGGAGGCGTCATCTGCATAAAACAAAGCTGAGAATTTCTCAGAATCACCGTATGTTACAATGGTGTTGGTGTAGGTAGAGACAAAATTAGGCCCCAGTACATTAAAATCACCATTGACTTTACTGATAAAAGAAGAGGCCTCCGCATTTTCATTAAAATCGGGCACCCAACTCCCGTTGCTGTTCCTTGAAAGATTCAGTTTGTCTTTTTTACTGTCATAAGTAACAAAGGCCGGAAAGCTCACCAGGTTGAAATGAGACCGCTTTTCCCTGTCTGACGAAAACACAATGGAAAAGTTGCCATATTTGTTTTGTGCAATATTCGAATTGTAGTCGTTATAGGGAGAATTGAATTCTTCCAGGTTAACGACGTCTTTCATGAACTTCCCGTCGCGGTTTCTTTCCGACTCGAAAATGTTGCATCCTGATATGCTCAAAATTAAAGAAATAAAAAACGCCGTATTGGTATAGGTTTTCATGTTTTTTTATTTGATTTACATATCATTGATGATTCAAAAATACATCAGGGGGTTGGATTAACAAGGAAAAGTATGAATCAGAAAGCAGCGAGGGGGAAAATTTTGATTGCGGAGCCTTTTTTGGGTGATCCGAATTTCGAGAGGAGTGTGGTGTTGCTTTGTGAGCATAATCCTGAAGGGTCTTTCGGTTTTGTTTTGAACCAGTCTTCCAATCTCAGGCTGGGGGACGTCATCGAGGGGGTTTATGTTGACTTTCCTTTATATATAGGCGGGCCTGTAGAACAAAACACACTGCATTTTATACACAGGCTCGGAGACATGATTGATAACACCGTGGAAATCGGAAACGGGATTTACTGGTCGGGTGACTTCGAGAGCCTGAGGACACTGATCAACATCGGGAAAATTTCTGAAAACGACATCCGGCTTTTCCTGGGGTACTCAGGGTGGGGGACAGGCCAGCTGGATGCTGAATTAGGAAATAACTCATGGATTTTGTCGGATATTGATGCTGCTACCATATTCGATTCTTCTCCACAGCAATTCTGGAGGATTGTGCTTAAGAAAAAAGGCGGAGATTTTAAAGTATTGTCTAATTATCCGACGGACCCGAGGTTAAATTAATCAGAAGCCGCCTTTCAGGAAAGAATCCCTTTCTTCCGGCGTATTGATGTTCTTAAGCCAGTCTTCTTCGTAATCTTTAATGAGTTCGATATCATTTTCCATTAATATTTTAACAGGCGATATCCTGTCCAGTTTTCTGTTTGACTCCAGAATGGGATAGGAGGCCGGTTCCCATATCGTAAAAAGAGGGTCGGGTCTTGAGGTTTCTTTGTTATAAAATGCAGTGGCCGTTTTGGAGGGATTTCTCCGGGATACGAGGTAATTAATGCTGTTTTGGTTGATCAGCGGCATGTCGCAGGCAATAACCAGCCAGGCGGATGAATGATCTGAAGCAAAAGCAGACAGGATGGCCCCGACCGGCCCGAGGTTGTCAAACTGATCCTCTATAACTTTAAAGTTTCCGAAGGCTTCTGTCTGATCAGGTCTGCAGGATACACAGGCGTCAATTCCGGCCTGGGATAATTCCCTGTGAAGAAATTCCACCTGGGGGGCCTGGTGATAAATGAGGGTACTTTTGTCTTGCCCCATCCTCAGGCTTTTACCTCCTGCGAGTATCAGGGCCTTCAGGGGAGCGGTATTCATCATCGTTTTATTACTGTTCGAAAAAGTAATCTTTTTTGCCGCCGGTTTTAGAGATCAGACGGGTTTCCCTGATCACAATCTCATGAGAGAAGGCCTTGCACATGTCATAGATGGTCAATGCCGCTATGCTGGCCCCGGTGAGGGCTTCCATTTCGATGCCGGTTTTGCCTGTCAGTGAGGCTGTGCATTCTATCACGACTTCATGTTTGGCATTCACTTCAATGATGATCTGACAGTTTTCCAGTCCGAGCGGATGACAGAGCGGAATCAGGTCGCCGGTTTTTTTAGCGGCCATGACCCCGGCAATAATAGCAGTCTGAAAAACCGGGCCTTTTTTGGTATGTATTTCCTCGTTCTGAAGACGGCTCATGATGTCTTCATGAAGCACCACTATGCTCCTGGCCGTGGCTGTCCGTCGGGTAATGGCTTTGCCTCCGACGTCTACCATCGAGGGATTACCCTGTGAATCTATATGCGTAAAATTTTCCATAAAATACTTCGTGATTTAGCCGCCGATGGTAGTCATTGATTCTCTGACGACTGTTTTTCTCATTTTTTCAGCTTCAAAACCGTCTTTTGCCCTGTGCTGAAGGGTTTCGCGGAAGAAATCTTTCAGATCATCATCACTGATACCTTTTCTCATCAGGTCGCGGACATTGGCACCGCCATCTTCATACAGACAGGTCTTGAATGACCCCGTTGGGGTGATCCTGATGCGGTTACAGGTGCCGCAGAAGGTCCGGCTGAATGCCGCGATGACTCCGACGGAGCCTTTGTGTCCCGGAATCTGGTAATTATAGGAGGTTGAATTGGCCTCGTCAGTTGTTTTGTAAAGATCGGGATATTTTGTCCTGATTTTCTCGATGATATTCTGATAGGTAAGCGGTTTTGATTTTTCATTGCCGAAACCTACGCCGTTGAACGGCATTTCTTCTATAAAACGGATGGAAACAGGTTTGTCTTTGCCCAGGTCCACCATCGATAAAATATCTTCATCGTTTTTCTGAGCCATCACCACCGTGTTGATTTTAGTGGGAATCTCATGTTCCAGCAAGGCATCAAGTGTTTTCAGGACATTCGGTAGTTCGTCCCGCCTGGTCATCTGCATAAACCTTTCGCGGTCAAGGGAATCGAGGCTGAGGTTCACCGAAGCAATGCCCAGGGCTTTTAATTCCGGAACAAACGGAGCCGTCAGCACTCCGTTGGTCGTGAGGTTGATCTTCTGAATGTTTTTATTCTCAGAAATCTTCCATAAAAAATCCATGAGGTCTTTTCTGACAAAAGGCTCACCACCGGTGATTCTTACCTTGTTGACCCCCATTTCAGATAAAACGGTGATGAGGCGGATCATTTCTTCGTAAGACAGCAGGTGGTTTTTAGGAAGAAAATCTATTCCTTCATGTGGCATACAGTAAAAACACCGCAGGTTACACCGGTCTGTAACCGCCAAACGCAAATAGTTGATTGGCCTGCCGTGATTATCTGTTAACATGATTTCTTTTTAAAATATTTCAATACATTCTTTATCCTTCTGTCCCTTTACTTTCTCCGTTTTTCCTGTTTTATGCAAAATATAAATTTACACTTTCTTCGTCACTTTCTAAAGTTTAGTGCTCAGCCTTTGATTTCAAGAAGGGTTTCTTCAACGTGCTTTTTGAGATCTGAGAGGTCCTGTTCTGTGGTGAAACGCCCAAAACTGAATCTCAGTGAACTGTACGCGTCATCATCGCTCAATCCCATGGCTTTCAATACATGAGAGGGGTCGACTGAAGCCGAGTTACAGGCAGAACCATTGGATATTGCTATTTGGTTCATTTTCATCAAAAGCTCCTCGCCGTCAAATCCTTTAAAACATACATTTGAAATGCCCGGAATTCTTGACTGTTCAGCTCCATTGATCTTACAAAAGTCAAACCTTTGTAAGAGAAAGTCTTCAAAATCAGATTTAAACCGGCCCATTTTTTCAGATTCCTGCTCCGTCGCTGCACCAGCCAGCTCACAGGCCATGCCTAAACCAACGATGCCTGTGATGTTTAAAGTGCCCGATCTCCTTGATCTTTCATGCCCGCCTCCGTCCTGCTGGGCAATCAGCTTAATGTTGTTTCTGACATATAAAACGCCAACGCCTTTCGGACCGTAAATTTTATGTCCCGAGAAACTCAGTAAATCCGCACCGAGTTCGTTAATATCAGTTTTCAGCTTTCCTATGCCCTGGGTCGCATCGGTGTGAAACAGGACGTCGTTTTGACGGGCAAGCTCTCCGATTTTCCGGATGTCCTGGATAACTCCGGTTTCATTATTGACCCACATCACCGAAATCATCAGGGTTTCCGGTCTGATGGCCGATTTTAGTTTTTCAATATTTAGCAGTCCGTCCGGTTCCACCTCCAGGTAAGTGACTTCAAAGCCCTTTTTCTCCAGGTTTTTAAGCGTATCCAGCACGGCCTTGTGCTCTGTTTTTAAGGAAATAATATGGTTTTTAGCCCCTGAAGCAGCTTCGGCTACTCCCTTAATGGCCAGATTGATCGATTCTGTGGCCCCGCCCGTAAAAGTGATCTCTTTCGGAGATGCACCCAGCAGATCAGCCACCTGTGCCCTGGCTTTGGTTACGGCCTCTTCGGCTTTCCATCCGAAAGCATGAAACCTGCTGGAGGAATTCCCGAAATGCTCTGTAAAATAAGGCAGCATTTCGTTCAGCACCCTTTCGTCAACAGGAGTGGTGGCAGCATAGTCCAGGTATATCGGGTAATTCATGACTGGGACAATAAACCTTCTTTACTTGCTTTCTGGATCAGTTCGGCGGTGTTGCTGAGCCCGGTTTTTTTCAGCATGTTCGCCCGGTGGTTACTCACCGTTCTGATGCTGAGTTCAAGCGATTCCGCAATTTCTTTGCTGCTTTGTCCTTCAGCGATGAGTTTCAGTATCTGTATCTCTTTTTTAGAGATCAGCGACTTGATTTTGCCTCCTGTTTCCTGTCCTAATCCTCCCTTGGATTGCAAGGCTCCCACCAGGATACCGGATATCTGGTGCGGGAAGTATTTCTGTCCGTTATAAATGGTATGAATGGCCTTCATGATCTCGTCTTTGTCGCTGTCTTTCAGTAAATAACCATCTACGCCGTTCTGAATGCTTTTTACGACATAGTCTTCATTATTGTGCATCGAAAAGACGAGTATCTTAATCTTCGGGTGTGTTTTCGATAGGATTTTTGCTGTTTCTATGCCGTTCAGGTTGGGCATGTTGAGGTCCAGCAGCATCATGTCCGGACGCAGCAGTTCTGCCACTTCCAGGGCCGCCTTGCCGTCTACGGCCTCGCCTATGACTTCAATGTCTTCTTCCTCTTCAAACAGGGCTTTTAAGCCTTTTCTGACGACCTCGTGATCATCCACCAAAACCAATTTAATCATGTGATGCTATTTTGATTATTCCGCATAAGCCGAAAGAGGCAATTTAATTAAAATTGTGGTTCCTTCTCCTATTCCGGTATAAAGTTTAAACGATCCGTCCAGCAATTGGGTTCTCGTTTTCATGTTTTCAAGGCCGTTATGGATCAGTGATTTCCTGGTTTTCTTTTGCTTTTCTTTTTTAAAGCCAATGCCATTGTCCCGTATTCCCAGGCTAACGCTTTCTTTGCCGGTTTCAATATCAATAAACATAGAAGTGGCCTGAGCGTGTTTTATCGTGTTGTTGAGGGCTTCCTGCACAATCCTGTAGAGGTTGATCTCGATATTCTGGGGCATTCTTGCGGCTTTTTGCGGGGCATTGATTTCAATATGAATGCCCGACGCTTTTTCTGCATGTTCACAAAGGATTTTGAGGGCCGGAGTCAGGCCGAAATCATTCAACACCGGCGGCATCAGGTTAAATGAAGCCATGCGGGTTGACTCTATCGTTTCGTTGATCAGGAGATGAAGTTCCTCGTAGGCTTTCCTGAATTTGAGGTCGCCTTCCTGTCCTTTGAGCCGGGCTGCATTCAGTTTTATGCCCGTAAGCATCTGCCCGACGCCGTCGTGGAGCTCTCTTGAAAGTCTTTTTCTTTCTTCTTCCTGGCCTTCGAGCAATGCAGAAGACCGCACGAGATCTTCTTTTCTGAGGATCTCATACTTTTCATTCCCGGCTTTTAAAAGCTGCTCCTGGGTTGCTTTCAGTTCGATATTTGTTTCCGTGAGTTTCTGGTTGATGTCCTGGAGCTCTTTTTCCGAATCGGTTATTTTGAGAATGACGTCGGAGACGTAGTTGATCAGAGGCATAAAAATCATAAAAGCCTCTACAATCAGGGTCAGCAGGGTCAGAAACAGGATCAGGTATTCAAAAGACCTTACACGGTTTACCCTTTCGCTGGCTTCGAGGTCATACTGGAAGACGATGTTGTTCATCTGGGTCAGGAACTGCTTCTCATTTTTCAGGATGACATCAATGGCCTGATCGTAATACCGGACCTGGTGCTGATCAAAGTGTCTTAGGCTCTTTTCCATCGGGAGATAGACTTTGTCAAGTTCTGCAAATTTCTCCCTGATAAGTTTGCTGTTGGTGACATGATACGATTTTTCCAGTGTCAGGTGCCCGTTTTTTAAGCCTTCATAAGATTGCTTCCAAAGCCTGAACGATGCTCTGAAATCTGCATAATCGATAGAATCCTTTTGGGTGGAGGCTATCAGGGCCATTTTGGTCAGCTTCTGACTCAGCATTCTTTGTCTTCCCGCTACATTGATTACATGGGAGTCGTCAAGAGAGTCCTTGAGGGTGTATTGCACCGTCACATGCCCAAAAATGGTCAGAATAGCCACCATGGTAAGGGCAATGAGGTAAAAGAACTTCTGCTCCTTTGCTACAGTTTTGTCAATGTTGGCCATTTTGCTGGAAAAAGGAAAATGAAAAAGGGTTTTCTGAGATTTCTTTCCGCAGGAACCGGATTCTGGCTGCAATTTATGAAAATATTGAATCAATTCATTTTGATATTGCAGATACACCGTATGCGGAGCCTCTGCAATATCAGATCAAATTGCAAATTACTGATTCACAAATCACTAAATCAAAACTCACTGATCCCTACAAAAACCTCTCCGTTGCTCACTTTTACCGGGTAAGTCTGTATTTTGTAGTCCTCCCCGCTCAGACATTGGCCGGTTTCGAGGGAGAAGGTCTTTTTATGAAAGGGGCAGGCTACTTTAGGTTCTGATCCCTGTGAGCCGATCATGCCTCTCGATAAAGCCATCTGTTGCTTATGAGGGCAAAGGTTCTGGGTGGCAAACCACTCTCCGCGTCTTTTGAAATTATAAATCGCTATCTGTTCACCGTTGATATAGGCACAAACGCCTTCATTTTCAGGAATATCATCTGCCGAACATGCTTTTATCCATTTGATGTCTTCTAAAATTTCCATGCTGATTTTAAAATTTAATGTTTTAGGCTAATACATTCCAGTCTTTTGCTTTGATCTGGTCACGAAACGGCACCAGTTCTACGGTCGGGTCTTTTTCTTCCGGAGCGTTGACAAAGTGGCTGAATCTCTTCCTGATTTCAGGGGTTTCCACCGCTTCTTTCCACTCACATTTGTAGTTGTTGATCAGGACTTGTATTTCCTGTTCCAACTCGTTGCATATTCCCAGGGCATCATCAAGAATGACAGATTTCAGATACGCCAGTCCGCCTTCCATCTTATCAAGCCATGGGGCTGTTCTCTGAAGCGGTTCGGCGGTTTTGATGTAGAACATCAGGAACCTGTCGATGAGCTTCAGGCAGGTCTCGCTGTCCACATCGGTGGCCAGTAGTTCTGCGTGGCGTGGTTTCGAGCCTCCGTTGCCACATACATAAAGGTTCCAGCCTTTTTCTGTGGCGATGATCCCGAAGTCCTTGCTTTGTGCCTCTGCACATTCACGGATGCAGCCCGAAACGGCAGATTTTAACTTATGAGGAGAACGCAATCCTTTGTACCGGTTTTCGACTTCAATAGCAAAGCTGACAGCATCCTGTACCCCGAACCTGCACCAGGTAGTGCCCACGCAGCTTTTTACGGTACGCAATGATTTCCCGTAGGCGTGGCCGCTTTCAAAACCGGCGTCAATGAGTTCTTCCCAGATCTTAGGCAGGTCACTCATGTGGGCTCCAAAGAGGTCTATTCTCTGTCCGCCGGTAATTTTGGTATAAAGGCCGTATTTCTGGGCCACCTGTCCGATCACGATCAGCTTTTCCGGCGTTATTTCTCCACCAGGGATTCTCGGAACTACCGAGTAAGTTCCTCCACGCTGGATGTTGGCCAGGTAGCGGTCGTTGGAGTCCTGGGCAGTGGCCCTTCCTTTTTCAAGTACATTCTCGTTCCATAAACTCGCGAGTATAGATGCTACAGCCGGTTTACAGGTTTCGCAGCCGTCTCCATGGCCCAGTTCATCCAGTACGCCGTCATATGATTTGATGCCTTTGATTTTAACAAGGTCGAATAATTCCTGGCGGGTGTAGCTGAAATGCTCGCATAGCACATTCCTGACCAGTATGCCCTGTGCTTTCATGGTGCACTGGATCAGGTCTTTCACCATCGGTGTGCAGCCGCCGCATCCGGTACAGGCTTTGGTGCTTTTTTTGATATCATCCAGGCTGAAAGTCTTGTTTTCTGTGATCTGATGAATGATGTCTCCTTTGGTGACAGCCTCACAAGAGCAGATCAGGGCTTCATCCGGCAGGGACATGAGACCCGAGCCTGCGTCGGATTCTCCGCCTCTTGAACCCAGGATCAGGTCCTCAGGGTCAGGCGGCAAAACGATATTGTTATTAGCCGTTTGCAGCAGCATGTTGTATTGAGAGGCGTCTCCTACAAGAATGCCTCCCAGCAGTCGCTTTTTGTCAAGGCTGATGTTGATTCTCTTATAAATGCCCTTGGCCCTGTTTTCAAAAGTGATGGTCTGGCAATCCGGCTCCTGTGCGAAGGCATTGCCGAAACTGGCTACATCCACTCCCAGTAACTTCAGCTTGGTCGACATGTCAAATCCGGTGAATTTTTTGGCAGGGGCAAGTTCTTCTTTCAGGTTAACAAGGTAAGAAGCCACCACTTCCGCCATTTCATAACCGGGAGCTAACAGGCCATAGATGGCTTTCTGGTGCAAGGCACATTCGCCGATCGCAAAAATTTCAGGATCGGAAGTCTGAAGGTGGTCGTTTACTACAATTCCACCGCGGATGCCTACTTCAAGTTCCGCCAGTCTGGCCAGTTCATCCCTTGGTTTTATGCCGGCCGAGATAACGAGCATGTCCACCTCGAGTTTTTCATCATCGGCAAATGCCATTCCCTGTATCGTGTTTTCACCCAGGATTTCTTTGGTGTTTTTATTACAATGGGTCTTGATGTTCAGTTCAAGGAGCTTGGCCGCCAGGATGTCGGATCCTGCCTGGTCTATCTGGCGGGGCATCAGTCTCGGGGCAAATTCTATCACATGGGTTTCTTTCAGTCCAAGGTCAAGCAGGGCTTTGGCCGCCTCGAGGCCTAGCAGCCCACCGCCGATGACCGCTCCTTTGGTCGCTTTTCCGGCGTAGTCTTTCATCATGTCCAGGTCTTCGATGGTACGGTACACAAATACCCCGTCTTTCTCTACACCCGGAATTTCCGGCACAAAAGGAGCGGAGCCTGTAGCCATGACCAGGAAATCATAGGTGAGTTCAAGACCATGATGAGAATATACTTTCTTTTGTTCCCTGTCGATGTTCGTAACCGGATCACTCAGGTATAAGGTAATGCCGTTTTCCTGGTACCAGCTGATGGGGGCCAGGGTCAGTTCCTCAATGGATTTCTCTGCAAAGTAGGCACTCAGGTGGACCCTGTCATATGCTACCCTGGGCTCTTCACCGAAAACCACCAGTTCAAAATCTTTTGTTTTGGCGAGTAATTTTTCGCAGAATTTATATCCTACCATCCCATTGCCAACGACTACGATCCGATACTTTTTCATTTTTCAGGAAATTAAGTAATTGAAAAATATAATAATTGTATTATTTAAAGAATAATTTTAAATAATGAGTATAAATACTTAGTCAAAAGTAGTACTATTATTGTATATTCCAAAATATTTATCTAAAATTGAAGAAAAATTGATATAATATTTGCTGAAATTCAATTTTTGTAAAATAATTGTTCAATATGTGTATTTGAAAAGTACAATTTTTGATTTTTATATTTTTGAGTACTAATACTTATATTATAATGAAAATAACTAAATTAACCCTGGTAGGGGCCGGACCCGGAGATGAGGAGCTGATCACTTTGAAAGGGGTAAGGGCTCTTCAATCTGCCGATGTGGTCTTGTATGATGCACTGGCCAATAAGTCGCTGCTTGATTTTGTGCCTGAAGGGGTGCCTTGTCTGTTTGTGGGGAAGCGTTCGGGAGAGCACAGTATGAAACAGGAAGAGATCAACGAGTTGATTGTCTCTTCTGCTTTTACTTACGGGCATGTGGTCAGATTGAAGGGCGGTGATCCGGTGGTGTTCGGCAGGGCGTTTGAGGAAATGGAATATGCAGAGGCTTTTGGTATCGCCTGCGAGTTGGTTCCCGGAGTGTCAAGTTGTATTGCCGTGCCGTCTTCTATAGGTATACCCGTGACGAGACGTGGAATCAGCGATAGTTTCTGGGTGATCACGGGTCATACACAGTCGGGTGGTGTTCCGGCGGATATATACCTGGCGGCACAGTCGTCTGCCACGGTGGTGGTGCTGATGGGTCTGGCCAGGTTAAAGGAAATAGCAGAGGTGTTTGCCGGTGCAGGCAAGGATGAGCTTCCGGTGGCGGTAATTCAGAATGGTACGAAAGAGGATGCGAGGTTTGTGGTAGGTCAGGTGAAGGATATTGCGGAGAAAGTAGGGGAGGTTCAGATTAAAAGGCCGTCGGTCATTGTTTTTGGTGAAGTGGTCGGAATTCATCCGGAATATATAGCCTTGTATTCTGAAAAATTGTTAAATGAAGAAATATTGGTTTAAAAAATTGGCAAAAATGACTATAAAATTTAAAAACTGGCAAAAATAGGTTTTAAAAATGACTGGTTTTTGATAATATTTTTACAAATCCGCAAAATGAAATATAATATTTTAAAGAAACTTTAAAACGGATAAAAGAATTTGGTTATTTATACTTAAATTAATACTTAATTTCTTTTGAGTATTTTTATCAATTAATATCTTTGATCAGAATTAAACCAAAGAAAACAATGAATACTAAAAGACCCCTTGAAAAACTGGACATTTTCAGCCTGAGTACTCCCCAGATGAAGACCTTTCACATCACCTGGTTCACTTTCTTTATGTGTTTCTTCGGCTGGTTTGGCCTGGCTCCGCTGATGCCTACCATCAGGCAGGATCTGGGACTGACCAAAGAGCAGGTAGGTAACACCCTTATTGCTGCTGTTTCTGCCACCATCTTTGCCCGTTTGCTGATCGGACGTCTGTGCGACACCTGGGGGCCAAGAAAAACCTACACTGCCCTGCTGGTATTTTGTTCTATCCCGGTGATGCTGGTGGGTTTATCCAAAACTTATGAGACTTTTTTACTTTTCAGGCTTGCCATCGGGGTGATCGGTGCTTCTTTTGTCATCACCCAATACCATACTTCAGTGATGTTTGCTCCTGCTATTAAAGGAACAGCCAACGCTGTAGCCGGTGGATGGGGAAACCTGGGTGGAGGCATCACCAATATGGCTATGCCCTTTATTTTTGCGGGCATCATTGGCCTGGGATATACCGAAGGGCAAGCCTGGAGATACGCCATGGTGATTCCGGGTGTTCTTTTGTTGTTCTGTGCCTATCTGTATTATTTTCATACGCAGGACTCGCCGGAAGGCAATTATGAAGACATGGACCGCACAGGTGCTGCCAAAGAAAAGGGCAGCAACTGGGAAGTGATCAAAGACTGGAGGGTCTGGGCCCTGACCAT
Organism: Emticicia sp. CRIBPO; assembly: GCF_009905725.1. Lineage (GTDB taxonomy): Bacteria > Bacteroidota > Bacteroidia > Cytophagales > Spirosomataceae > Leadbetterella. The sequence goes on from NZ_JAAAKV010000010.1 coordinate 96,849, forward strand.
TGCGTATTCGATCTGTTTCGGGATGGAGATTACTTTTGATAATGTGGCGGCACTTCACTTTGTTGACAATTTTGGGATCAGCCAGAAAATGGCAGGGCTGATTGCCGGTATCTTCGGTTTCATGAACATTTTTGCCAGGGCACTCGGAGGCATCCTGGCTGATAAAATCGGTCGCAAATGGGGTTTGTCCGGTAAAGGATGGATCCTGGGAGGTTTTATCGTGATCGAAGGCCTGGGGCTTATCTTCTTCGCCAGCACAGTATCTATTGAGATGGCTATTGTCAGCATGGCTCTTTTTGCTCTCTTCCTTAAAATGGCCAACGGAGCCACTTACTCCCTGACTCCCTTCCTGAATCCGCGTAATGTTGGTTTTGTGGCCGGGGTGGTCGGTGCAGGCGGAAACATCGGAGGTATGATGATGGGCTTCCTGTTTAAATCTAAAGACATTACTTATGCCCAGGCATTTGAATATATCGGTTATGCGGCCATCGTGGCGGCGGTGATCATATTGCTAACCAAATTCGACAAAAAAGAAAAGGCTGTGACAACTCCTGCTGAGGAAATTCCTGAGTACGCTGCCTGAAATCCATTGCTTTCTGATCTGTAAATCATTCCTGTTATGAACGCCGAAGTCAATAAAAAATATAAGACCACTTGTTGCTATTGTGGGGTAGGGTGTGGTATCGAAATCACCCACCAGGGAAACGGCAAAATCCATGTGGAAGGTGACAAGTCGCACCCGGTCAATAAAGGCATGCTTTGTTCAAAAGGAATGAATTTACATTACACTGTCAACGACCAGTCTGACAGGCTGCTGGTTCCACAGATGCGGATGAACCGGAGTATGCCGCTGCAGCCAACGACCTGGGACGATGCCCTGGAAAGGACAGCGGCCATTTTCAGGACTTTTATTGCCAAATACGGACCTGAATCTGTCGGAATTTATGTGTCGGGCCAGTGTCTTACAGAAGAGTATTATCTCTGGAACAAACTGATGAAAGGCTTTATCGGGGCCAATAATATTGACACGAATTCAAGGCTTTGCATGAGCTCGGCCGTGGTAGGTTATAAAATGTCGCTGGGCGAGGACTCTGTACCAGTGTGTTATGATGACATCGAACTTTCTGACTGTCTGTTGGTAACAGGTGCCAACCCGGCCTGGTGTCACCCGATCATCTGGAGACGGGTGGAGGCCCATAAGCAAGCCAATCCGGGCGTAAAGATCATTGTGGTGGATCCGCGTAAAACGCAGTCAGCTGCACAGGCGGACCTGCACTTGCAGATCAATCCCGGCACAGACGTGACACTGAACCATGCCATAGGAAGGGCTTTGATAGAGCTGAATGCCATTGACCATGATTTTATTCAGAACCATACCAATGGTTTTGAGGCCTATAAAAACTCGGTATTCCTGAGGTCTGTGGAAGAAGCCGCAGAAATCTGCGGTATCGCATCCGAAGATATCCGGCTGGCTGCTCAATGGATTGCTGAAGCGAAGGGTTTTCTGTCGATGTGGACCATGGGTCTTAACCAGTCGGTGATTGGCGTGAATAAAAATCTGTCGCTGATTAACTTGTCGCTCATCACCGGGAAGATCGGCAAACCGGGCAACGGACCGTTTTCGCTTACCGGTCAGCCTAATGCCATGGGTGGCCGTGAGGTGGGTGGACTGGCGAATATGCTGGCCTCACACCGGGAGTTGTCTAACGCTGTACACCGCGAAGAAATGCAGCAATTCTGGGGCGGCTCGCCTATTGCTGAAAAGCCGGGACTGACGGCCACAGAAATGTTTGAAGCCCTCGCTGACGGGAGAATGAAAGCGATCTGGATAGTTTGTACTAACCCGTTAGTGAGTCTGCCTGATGTAAAAATGGCTGAAAAGGCCCTGAAAAATGCGAGACTGGTGGTGGTGCAGGACATTTCTAACCGTGCCGATACCATAAAATATGCCGATATTGTGCTTCCTGCCGCTGCATGGGCAGAGAAGGAGGGGACTATGACCAACGCCGAAAGGAGGATATCCTATCTTAATAAGGTAGTGGATGCTCCGGGAGATACTAAACCTGATGTACAGATTATAACGTCTTTTGCTGCAAAAATGGGTTGGGGAACTCATTTCAATTACAATTCTACTGCAGATATTTATGATGAATATGTCCGCACAACTGCCAACACTACCATTGATATTTCAGGTCTGAATTATGATATTCTGAAAAAACAGACCGTTCAATGGCCTTATAAAACCTCGGATGAAAACGGGAAGGGCAAGAGGCTCTTTGAAGACCGGCAGTTTTATACCCCGGACAAGAGAGCCAGGATTCAGACCGTCGATGATATCAACCAGTCGGAGCCGGTGAGCAGCGATTTCCCTTTGATATTGCTGACGGGCAGGGTCAGAGACCAGTGGCACACCATGACCAAAACCGGAAGGGTCAATAAACTTAACCAGCACCGCGAGCAGCCTTTTATTGAAATCAGCCCGAAAGACGCCGAAAAAAGAGGGATTCTGGAGGGTGATGTGGTGGTGATCAGCGGCAGACGCGGGGAGGTGAAGGTAAAAGCGACTATTACGGGAGATGTCAAAGCGGGCACCTGCTTTTTGCCAATGCACTGGGGGCGGATCCAGGGCAGTGATTTCGGACGGGCCAACAACCTGACGAACAACCTGGTTGACCCCAAGTCAAAAGAGCCTGATTTTAAGTTTTCGGCTGTAGAGATCGTGAAATATGTCAAACCGAAAGAGAAAATCGTCGTGATCGGGGCAGGTTCTGCGGCTCTGGGCTTTATTTCGACCTATCGCCAGTTGAATGAAACCGATGAGATTGAAGTGTTTTCAAAGGAAATTTATCCTTTTTATAACCGGGTAATGCTGCCTGATTATGTTTCAGGCACCCAAAACTGGGACCAGCTGGTGAAGCTTAGGGAAGACCAGTTTGAACAACAGAACATCAAAGTCAATAAAGGCATCAGTATTGAACATATTGACCGGAAAAATAAGGTCGTGGTTGATTCTGAGGGTCAGGAGCATTGTTACGATAAGCTGTTCTTAGGAATGGGCAGCAGGGCTTTCATGCCGAGGAATTTCCCTAAAATTCCGGGCATCTTCAACATGAGAAGCCGCCTGGATGCCGACGCTCTGGGGCCTTTCATTGCGGAGAAAAAACGGGCGGTTATCGTGGGTGGAGGACTTCTGGGCCTGGAAATGGCCGCTTCTTTGCGTGAGCTGGATATTCCGGTGACGGTGGTTCAGAGGATCGGCCGGTTTATGGACAGGCAGCTGGATACGCTTGGCAGTGCGATCCTTCACGAAGAAATCGTAGCCCGTGGCATTGAAGTGTTTTACAATGATGAAGTGGAGCAATTCTTCGGAGTCGAAAAAATAGAAGGTATCAGGCTGAAATCCGGTCAGAGTATTTCCTGTAACCTGCTGATTGTGGCGGCCGGAACGCAGCCTGTCATTGAACTGGCCCAGCAATCTGGGCTGGAATGTAACCGCGGCATTGTGGTCAATGATTATCTGCAAACCTCCGATCCGGATATTTTTGCCTGTGGCGAAATAGCCCAGTGGAGAGGTGAGATGTGGGGCATCACAGCCGCTGCAGAACAGCAGGCTGAGGTGGTGGCCAAATATCTTGCTGGAGACCTGGCAGCGGTTTATAAGGGCAGTTTGTCTATGAACCTCCTTAAAATGCACGGACTTAACCTGTGCTCTCTGGGCATGGTGGAGATTCCGGCCGATGGTCAGGATTATGAGGAAGTGGTATTTATCGATAAATCGAGACATTATTATAAAAAGTGCGTCATCAAAGACGACAAGCTGGTAGGAGCCATCCTGATCGGAGACAAGTCGGAATTCCTGGAGTTCAGAGACCTGATATTTAAAGGTATCGAATTATCTGAAAAAAGACTGCAGCTGCTCAGGTCTGGTAAAAAAGCTGAGCCGGTTATCGGTAAACTGATCTGCTCGTGCAGCAATGTGGGCGAAGGCAACCTGCTGAATGCGATCGCGGGGGGCTGCAAAGAAGCCAGCAGTTTATACCAGACCACAGGGGCGGGAACGGGCTGCGGCTCGTGCAGGGTAGAGGTCAGGGCTATTCTTGACAAAGCATTGAGCGAAGCGGTGGTAGCCGCGTAATTCATTTAAATTTTAGTAATCATGAATGATTTTTGTACACTCCGTGTCAATTTCAAAGGAGGCATCATTTCTCCGGGCGAATTGCAGCAGATTCTTGAGATCGTCAAAGGATTTCATGTCAGGCATATCAAATTCGGCTTAAGGCAGCAGCTGTTTATTCACCTGCCTTACGCCCTGCTCTCCGGGATCGAGAAAAGATTCAAAAAGCATTATGTTGCTTACCAGATCGACAGTAATTTTTATCCGAACCTCGTAAGTTCTTATGTGGCGGAGGAGGTTTTTCAGAAAGGGAACTGGCTTTCTGAAGGTATTTATAAGGACATTTTCGACCAGTTTGATTATGAGCCGAAGCTTAAGATCAATATCTCTGATAATGAACAGAGTTTCAGTCCTTTCTTTTCAGGACATATCAATTTCATTGCTTCCAGGATCCCGAATTTCTGGCACCTGGCTGTTCGTAAACCCAAGTCCAATACCGTGCTGGATTATGATAAGCTGATATACACCCATGAGGTCGCCAGGGTTTGTCAGCAGATTGAAGAGAACATCGGAAGTTATGAAGAAGAAAATCAGGATTTCAGTCAGATTTTTTCACATCTGGATGTTTCTATTTCCAACGATGTGGAGGAAGGCCTCAGGCTGCCTCATTTTTCATTGCCTTATTATGAAGGATTTAACCGCTACGGAAAGAAAACATGGCTGGGGATTTACCGCCGCAATGAAAGCTATGCCGTCGATTTTCTGCTTGAAGTCTGTGAATTGTGTCTCAATACCCGTGTCGGTGAAATTTGCCTGACGCCATGGAAGTCGCTCATTATCAAAAACATTGAAGAAAATGACCGCTCAAAATGGAGTGCGGTACTGGCCAAATACGACATCAATGTCCGCCACGCGGCCAACGAACTCAACTGGCAGGTGGAAGATGATTCGGAAGAGGGATTGTCTCTAAAAAACCGGATCGTCAATTATTTTAACCAGAATGACCTCCGGACTTTCGGACTGTGCTTTGGCGTAAAAATTATGCCGAGAACAGAAGTTTTTGCCTCGATAATGGTGCAAAAACGCAGTCTGAAGTTGTTTGGGCTTATTCCGCTGATCCCGGTTTATGACCTCTCGTTTACCGAAGATTTTGACCCTAACGGACGCACCAAAAAATATTTTGCCACAGGCGTGTTAAGCATCAACCTGGAAGAACAGGTCAGGAGAATGGTGCTGAAATATAACCACGCTGTAGCTGAGAACAATATCAAAAAAGCTAACCTGAAACCCACTTTAAAAGAGAAACCCGAGCATGTTATCGAAAAGGTACACCAATGCCCGACCTGTTATACCATTTACGACTCTGCTTTTGGGGACGAACTGAATGACATTCCGGCGGGTGTACCTTTTAAAAAATTACCGGCGGATTACTGCTGCCCTGTTTGCGAAACGACCAAAGAAAAATTTAAGCCAATAAAAAACCTGACGCATTATGAGAAAATTTAACATCATTCTATTGATCATGGCCTTGTCTGTTATGAAAGGATGGGCACAGTTCAGCCTGACGGGCCAGCTTCGTACACGAACAGAATACCGCAACGGATGGGGTTCTCCGGTGGCAGAAAGTGCCAAACCGGGCATATTTACTTCTCAGAGAACCCGCCTCAATTTCGGATACGCAGGATACCGCTTTAAGTTGTACAGCAGCCTGCAGGACGTCAGGGTCTGGGGACAGGACCAGTCAACGGTCAACAGGAATTCCAACGAAACCAAAAATGGTCTGATGCTGCATGAGGCCTGGGCTGAAATCAGTTTACTGGATACGGCACAGACCAGGAAAGGAACGGAACTGAGTCTGAAAATCGGCCGCCAGGAACTGGTCTACGACGATGTGCGGTTCCTCGGCAACCTTGACTGGCTGCAGCAGGCACGTCGCCATGACGCCGCATTGCTTAAATATGCCGGGAAAGCATGGACGGTTCATGCCGGGGCTGCTTTTAATCAGAATGGAGAATCTGAGACTTCAACGGTTTATAACGGCGTTCCCACCGGAGGAAATACACCCGGAACCAACGGGATAGGGCTGATGTACAAGTCGATGCAGTTTGTGTATGTGAAGAAAAAACTGTCGTTCGGCTATGCGTCATTCCTGAGTTTTAAAGATGACTTTAATAAAACTACGAAAGATCAGAACGGGGTGGTGACGAACGTGACGGGAGTTAACAGCCGGATTACCACCGGGCTTTATCTGACCGGAACTTCGGGCAAGATTAATTTTACCCTGAGCGGCTATCTTCAGAATGGTAAAAATAAGTCGGGACAAAATCTGAATGCGTATTTTTATACGGCTCAGGGTAACTACAAAGCAGGGAAAAAGCTTTCGCTAGGTCTTGGATATGACTATACCTCAGGCAATAAAACGCAGGGAGCCATAACGACAGATCACAAATTCGATCCGCTTTACGGCACGCCTCACAAATTCTGGGGAAACATGGATTACTTTTATGTGGCCAAAGGATTCGGACAAACAGGATTATCTGACTTCTATTTCAAGTCGGTTTACAAGCCTGCAGATAAATGGCTGATTAACTTTGATATCCACCAGTTTAACGCCACTACACCCGTTTTTATGGCGGAATCAACTACTCCTCTGAGCAAAAACTTCGGGCAGGAGTATGACCTGGTGGCCAGCTATACTTTGACGAAAATTATCAGTTTTGAAGCAGGATATTCAGTCTTCAATACTTCAGAAACGCTTTCTTCGCCGTCGGTTAAAAACATAGCCAACGCTCAGAAAGTAGCGACCTGGGGATATCTGACCCTCAATATTAAACCGGATTTTATGGCCAAATGAATTAGGCCAGTTCTGCGATAACCGTTTCACCTCCCACAGGGCGGTCTTCAAGATTAACGAGAATTTTAGCATCCAGGGGCAGGAAAATGTCTATTCTTGAACCGAATTTGATAAAACCAAACTCTTCTCCCTGTGTTACGGGGAGATTTTCTTTTACATACCAGCAAAGTCTTCTGGCCAGGGCCCCGGCGATTTGTCTGAAAAGCACCTCTGTGCCGTTCTCATGTTTTACGACGATGGTTGTACGCTCGTTTTCAGTGCTGGACTTCGGATGCCAGGCTACCAGGTATTTGCCGGGATGGTATTTAAAATAAGAAACAATGCCTGACAGGGGATTAAAATTAATGTGTACATTGATGGGCGACATGAAGATCGAAATCTGTCTTCTGGGGCCTTTAAAATATTCAGTTTCAATGACTTCTTCGATCACTACGACCTTGCCGTCTGCAGGAGCAATAATGTGTTTGGGATTTATTGGGGTTTTTCTCGTAGGTTTGCGAAAAAATTGAAGGACAATCAGGAATAGGACAACACTTACGGCGATCAGCAGGTTATGAATCAGTTCGTTCTCAGGGAAAAGGTATCTGATTAAAAAGTTAATGGCCAGTAGTCCGACGGTGCTGATGATTAAGGTTCCTGTTCCTTCTTTATGTATTGTCATTTGAGTTTTCAGAGTAAATTACACAGGCAAATATACTAAACAATGCCTAGGTGATTCAGGATGTTTTAAATTTATTTTGGTACCTGGTCAAATTTGGAGCGAAGATTGGAAGTTCTATGAATATGAATAATAGTTTGGTTTTTTGCGGAGAATGGCCGCTGAGGCATAAAATCCTTCTGGGGTTAGCCTGTTTTATAGTTGTTTTTTTGATGGTGTTTTCGGCAATAGCCTGGTATACCGGTCTTGAAAATGTAATTCAGTGGGATGTGGTGAGTGAGCTGCATCAGAAGATCATCAGCACTGCGGTGTTTAACGACGGTACTTTTGGTTTTTCTGCCTCTTCGCCGGTTTATTATATCAAGGAGCGTTATCTGCCCGGGCAGATCCGGGTCAATCACCTGGCGTTCCAGATGCTTTTGGGAGGAGGACTCACCGGACTGGCTTTTATTCTCACAGGGGCTTTCAGGCTGAAAGGCATGTGGTTCCTGTTGTTTATCATTCTTACAGGAGCGGTTTTAATGACTTTCAGATTGGAAAATGCTTTCGGACAAACCAACCAGACGGCTTTTCTGATTGCGTTTGTCCTGGTCGCCGGATTATTTTATGTCCTTAATTCCTGGGCACCTGACATGGACACACTCAGGGCCGCCGGTTTGTTTTCCGGGCTGTTCGGACTTTTGTTCCTGGCTTTCATGTATTTTAACCAGATCAACCAGCCCGTGCTTTCCGCAGCTTCTTACGGTCTGATCAGTTTCCTGGTCATTTCAGCGGTTTTCATTTTTCTTATTTCTCATGAAATACTCGCAGGGTTGATCTGGATGGTGTCACAAACCGCCAGGAAAGGAAACAGTTCGCTCGGGCAATACCTGCTGATCTCTGTTATTTTTCTTTTAAATGCCGTTTTGATATACCTTGAAAACTCGAAGAGCATAGATACCAGTTTCCTGATATTGAATCCCCTGGCTATTTATATCATTTCAGCAGTTCTTGGTCTTTGGGGCATCCGCAAGTTCCTCGAGCAGAAGTCTGTGTTCAGTTTTTCTGCCTCAGGAGTATGGATTTATACGGGTATGGCGATCATTACCACCGCCACGATCTGTTTTATATACGCGACAGCCAATGATTCACTGCAGGAAGTGCTGGAAGACTACATCGCTATCTGCCAGCTGGCCGCCGGACTGGCTTTCTTTGTGCACGTGCTCATTAACTTTATCCAGCTGTTTAAACAGGGTCTGGATGTTCACAAAGTCCTCTACAGGCCACCTTTCAGCCGCCTGTTACTGGCCAGGGTGGGGGCTTTGTTTCTTGTTGTTATGTTTTTGTCTTTTAAAAATTTCTATACTTATTACCAGACCATGGCAGGTTATAACAATGCCATTGGTGATTATTACCTCGCGGAGGGGGATTTATCTGGAGCTGAGACATTTTACAAGCAGTCTACCCATTACGAACTGCTGAATCACAAAGCCAATTTTACATTGGCGTCTATAGCCCTGAGCCAGGATGATAAGATCAATGCCGGGTTCTTTTTTAAACAGGCCCTCGAAAAACATCCGAGTCCTTTTGCCTATGCAGGACTGAGCCGCAGTCTTGAGAATGAAAACTTGTTCTTTGATGCTTATTTCACCACGCAGAAAGCGGTGGCGAAATTTCCGGAAGACAGCCGCTTGCTGACCAATATGGCCTATTTTCAGGGGAAATCCCAGCTGACAGACAGCGTATTGCACTACCTTGACCTGGCTCAGAAAAACTGTAAGAATTGTGAAGTGGAGAACGCTAATTTCCTGGCATTCTGGATTGAAAACGGAAAAAAAGAAAAGCTGGAAGAAATGAGCAGCCGGATACCTGCCCAGGACTATTATTCGAACAAAGCCAACAGGGCGGCCATCAGTAAAATACTGGGTAAAGCAGGCGAATCGGAACTGCTGACTTTAAGCAAGGATTCTTTGCTGGATGTGAGCCGTTTTGCTTTTGCTTATAATTCCGGAACGAATATCCTGACAACACCCAAAGGAGATGCCGACCTGTTTCTGAAGTTGCAGCAGAAGGAAGGCAACGGGGATTTTCAGGAAGACCTGGCTTTTATCAGGGCCAGTCAGAATTATTTCCATCAAAACAAAATGAATGGCTTGAAGCAACTCAGTATCCTCGCTTCTCAGGCCCGGAAAAACCAGGCGGTTTATCATCAGAACCTGGGTCTGTGGTTTTTGAAAGAAGGGGTTTATGACCAGGCCGTCTACCAGCTGGGTGCTGCGGGCGACAGCAGCTCCGTTGCCTTGCTGACAAGCCAGAATTACAAAGGCAATCTTGATGGCCGTCTTGAATTACAGGCCGGGGCCATTACAGAGAAGGGAATTACGTTGAAAAATGTAGATGAACTGGTCAATAAAGCCCCTTTAAACCCTTATCTGCTGGATAAGGTCGCTGCTTTTCTCGGAAAAGCAAAAGAAGATAACAAGGCATATAACATGCTGTTTTACGCCACAGAGCTTAATCCGAATTCGGCTTTGCTATGGCAACTGTACACCAATAAAGCAATGGATATGAGCCTGACGGAATACGCTCAGAATGGGCTGGATAAGCTGAAAACACTTCTTCCGAAGTCTGAATTTGATCAGTTTAACACACTTTATCAGTTCCGGAAAGCAGAAAAGGAAAGATCATCCGCTGGTTTTTAAACCATCAGAAAAGCTGATAATTATCCGCGATATTCCACCTGATGGCGGCTTTGAAAAGACTTTCCGATCCTTTGCTCAGAGTGGAGGTTCTGTTCATATAAGAGGCATCAATAAAAAGGTTGTGAACCAACATAAATGACGCGTTAAAATCCAGGAGCCGGATATTGTTTCTGTAGCCCTGACCGATAAAGTTGTCATAATCCTTCGGCCTGTTTTCGCCGTTTACTTTCTTAATGTCACCACCCCAGTTGAAGCCATCGGCTCCGTCCATGCCTTTTACGGCATTCATGTAAGTGACCCTCAGGTTAAGTTTGCCAAATGGCTGGTATCTCAGTATCGAAATGAATTCCGCAAAATTGGATCCTAAAGGATGGGCCACCGGCACATTATAGTTGATGGCATTACTGACCGTAGCCAGGTGAGAATAAGTATAAGGCCTCGCCAGGTTGCCTTCTATCTGCAGGTCAAGGTTTTTGACGGTTAAAACATCAATATATCTTAAGCCCAGCTGAGCAGCATATTTTTTAGCCCACCAGCCTTTCTTTTTGTTTTCTGTCAGGTTAAATTCATCCAGTACGAACTGACCGTAAAGTGAAGCCGTTTTGAAGAAATTTAATTTCATATCAACCCCCACCAGGGCATTATCCGAACTACCGAGGAAGCCTTCAACAAAACGATAGAAAATAATCGGATTGAGGTAATTCATGTCAAAACCTGATTCCCGGGGGCCGAAAAACACGTTTTCAAATAATCCCAGGTTGAAGTTCTTTGTGATATTGAAATTAAGATGGTGAAAGGCCATGAATTTCGGCGGAACCGTCACTTTACTGGTTGCCGGCCTTTCGACCTGCAGATCGTTCATCTGGGCCACCATAAAGAGGTATTGCATGCGGCCTATCTTGGCATTGGCCTTCAGATTAAGATACGGGGCACTGAAATCACTGATGATCATGGACCTGATCCCTGAACCGATAAAAGTCTTATCGTGTCCGAACTGCAGGCTGAGGTTTTTGATGGGTCTGAAAACAATATAACCCATAGCCATAATGTAGTCGGTTTTCATCGTCAGAGAGTCATCGCCAACTACTTTGGTAAAGCCCAGATAAGGAAACCCACGCTGCCCCCTGGCATATGTTCTGATATAATCAGGTGTGGTAGCCTGGTTCTCCGTAAACATGGTGTAGAAACCCAGTTTATTATTCAAACTTCCCCTGATTTCAACTCCTCTGGTATTGATGAACTGGCTCTCACTGTTGGCTCCGCTGACCATGTCTGTTCCGCCGCCAAGATTCAGGATAGGAGAAACGTGTATGTCATAATCCCTGGTATGGGCACTTAAAAAATCAGCTTTTTTTCTGTAGATATATTTCAGGATCGGTTTTTTGTAAGAAACAGAAGGCACGGTGCCGTCAGCCAGGTATTCCCAGTTGTCATTTTTCAGGTACTGGATGTTCCACTGGTCGACTTTTGAGATTTTCTGGTTTTTTGAAGAGTCAAACTGAGCCACCATATCAATAATGGCGGATCTTTCAAATGGCCTGATGTTGGAATGAACCTGGTTGGATAATCTCCCGGATTTGATTTCAAGCCGTTCAACTTTATGATAGTAGTCCTGATTTAACGGAGCCAAAACACTTTGACCTTGAGCGGTAAAACTGACAAACAGGCCAATATAAAGTATGACTTTAATTCCTTGTATTTTTCTCATTAAAATTTGACTCAGGTAGTTTCAGAATTGCGAAATTAAGGATATTTTTGATATTACTCATAAAAATAGTATGCTTATCCTTAAATTTGCAACAAAGTATCACACCGGAATGTTAAATACGGTGAAAGATAAAAATCATCCTCAAATTACCGATCATAATGAAGTCGTTCGAAATACCGGAAATATACAAAAGTAATATCATCGGAAAAATCAAGGAAGTAAGGAGGAAGAATGATAAACTCAAGAAAGACTTCAGTCCTACCGTGCTTGATTTCGGGTCGGTGGAGATATTGATAGCCAGGCACTTCGGGTTTTGTTATGGTGTTGAGAATGCCGTTGAGATAGCCTATAAAACCATTAATGAAAATGAAGGTAAAAGGGTATTTTTACTCAGCGAGATGATCCATAACCCTGATGTGAACCAGGATCTGCTCTCGAGGGGAGTTAAGTTCCTGATGGATACGAGTGGTAATCAGCTGATAGATTTTGACGAACTGAATCCTGATGATGCCGTCATTGTTCCGGCTTTCGGAACCACCCTGGAACTTCAGCAGGAACTGGAAAAAAGAAATATAGATCCTTATAAATTTGATACCACCTGCCCGTTTGTTGAGAAAGTATGGAACCGTGCCGGGCAGATCGGGGATAGGGGTTATTCTATCGTTGTACACGGAAAACCCAATCATGAAGAAACCCGGGCGACGTTTTCCCACAGTAAGGAGAAGTCTCCGACGGTGGTGGTCAGAGATCATAAGCAAGCAGAGCTCCTGGCCGAATATATTACTTCAAAAAGGACTAAAGAGCAATTTTATAAAGATTTTGAAGGACAGTATTCCGTTGGTTTTGATCCGGAAAAAGACCTGGTCAGAATCGGTGTGGTAAACCAGACTACCATGCTGGCCCAGGAAACGCAGGGTATCGCAGATTTTCTGAAACAGACCATTGTGGACCACAGGAACCTGAAGCCGGAAGAGACAGAAGGTTATTTTGCCAATACCCGCGACACCCTCTGCTATGCCACAAACGATAACCAGGAAGCTACCTACGCCCTTCTCAAAGAGCAGGCAGACCTTGCGGTGGTAGTAGGTGGATACAACAGCTCAAACACCTCACACCTGGTAGAATTGCTTGAAGAAAAGATACCTACCTACTTCATTCAGTCGCAGGACAAGATATTGTCAGGAGACCTCATCAGGCATTATGATCTTCATACACATGCCGAAAAAGTAACGGAAAATTTTATTCCTGAAAAAGACAAAATCAAAATTATTCTTACGTGCGGAGCTTCTTGCCCAGACTCCATAGTCGAATCTGTTTTGTTAAAATTAATTTCGGTGAATGATAATACCCGCCCGCTTGAGGACGTTCTTAGAGAGATAGGCTGATCCATTCGGCAGTGGGTTTAGAAGGAGAGGCCTTGTTATCGTTTTTTGATTTTCCGGGGTATTTTGTAACAGCCTGAAAGGGCCCTTAAATGGTCTGTTGCGAATTTTTTCCGGGGAATTTTAACTGGTCAACCTTAAGATTTAAAATATTTTCAGAACAAGTTGAAATTCAATTTTTTCTTGTTATATTTACATTCTTTTGGATATTCTCTTTTTACCCGATTTTATAATTTAAACATTAAGAACCATGACTATGCTTGAATATGTTAAAATGATCTTGGAGAAGGTGAGTTTCGATAAAAAGTTGTTTGAAAAAGAATTAATGAAGGGAATCAAAGAGCTGATTCCTGATGATGTGAAAGAGCTACAAAATTGGTGTTATGATAGATTCGGAAACATGTACCAGAACATTCTCAATAAGATTTTTAGAAAATCACATTTAGGTTTAGCATAAATAAAAAAGCCCTTCGTTTATCGAAGGGCTTTTTTTATCTCTCAAATACAAGTCTTTTTCCTTTCCCCTTTTCATTAAATTTCCCGTTTTCATAGACCAGGTTTCCTGACACAAAGGTATGGGTCACAGTGGCCGGAAATACATGGCCTTGAAATGGAGACCAGCCGCATTTGTAGTAAATGTTGTCTTTATTGACGGTAAAAGGTCTGTTTATGTCAAAAACAGCGAAATCAGCCCAGTAACCTTCTCTGATGAACCCTCTTTTCTCGATCTCGAAACACACTGCCGGGGCGTGGGCCATTTTCTCCACGATTTTCTCCAGGCTGATCAATCCCTTTTGGTAAAACTCCAGCATCGTGACCAGGCTGTGTTGCACCAGCGGTAAGCCTGAAGGAGCGTTCCAGTAATCCTTATCTTTTTCTTCCCGGGTGTGGGGGGCGTGGTCTGTGGCGATGATATCCAGGCGGTCATCCAGCAGGGCTTTCAGAAGGTTCTCCCTGTGTCCGTGTTTGATGGCAGGGTTACATTTGATATCATTGCCCAGTATTTTGTAGTCTTCAGCATCAAAAAACAAATGATGAACACACAATTCAGACGTAATTTTCTTGTCTTTCAAAGGAATCGTATTATCAAAAAGATCCAATTCCTGGGAGGTCGACAAGTGCAGTATATGCAGCCGGGTGCCATGCTTTTTTGCCAGGTTGGTAGCCATCTCGGAAGACTTGTAACAAGCCTCTTCATTCCGTATCATACAATGGATGTCATACGGCAGTTCTGAACCCGCATACTTTTCTTTATAGTATTCAAGATTGGCTTTTACGGTGGCCTCGTCTTCACAATGCGTGGCAATGAGCGAGGTGAAATTTGAGAATATTTTCTCCAGCACACTCTGGTCGTCTACCAGCATATTGCCGGTTGAGCTGCCCATGAATATTTTTAAGCCGCAGACATTTTTGATGTCCGTACGCATGGCCTCATCGTAGTTGTCATTGGAGGCCCCCATAAAAAACGAGTAGTTGGCCCACGAGTTTTCAGAGGCGATCCTGTATTTGTCTTCAAGAAGCTCTTTTGTCAGGGCATTGGGAACAGTGTTGGGCATTTCCATAAAGGTGGTTACCCCGCCGGCCACCGCTGCTTTTGATTCTGTCTCGATATTGGCTTTGTGCGTCAGACCGGGTTCTCTGAAGTGGACCTGGTCGTCGATCACCCCCGGCATCAGGTATTTTCCCTGAAGGTCAATGACTTTCTCAACATTATCAGACGATAAATTCTTTCCTATTTTTTCAATCAGGCCATTTTTGATCAAAATATCCTGTTCACTTATTTCACCTTCATTGATGATCTTGGCATTGACGATTAAGCAGGTACTCATGTTACGGTTTTATTTTAAATTGCTCAGGCCGCTTTTAGCTTCTTTAACCACCCATTCATTGTTGGCGATCTCAATCGTCTTTTTGAAATAGGCTTTTGCTTTGGCGGTCTCTTTTTGTTTTGCAAATATACGGCCCATTCCGAGATATGCCATACCGATGTATTCTTCTGTGTACCTGCCGTCGGGTTTTAACTGGACTGCCCTGCTGTAGTTAGCCAGGGCTGATTTAAGATCGTTATCCTTTTTTTCATTGATAATGCCTTCAAATACATAGTTCGCAATCTGATAAGTCCTTTCCCTGCGATTTTTTAGAGCGGCTTTTAACTTTTCTGCTTCATCATAATTCTCGTTCAGCAGGAGGCATTCTGTATACTTCATCGTAAAAATGACATTGTTGGGGTACTTGTTGTGAAGCCAGGCTGCTGTAGACATGGCTTTTCTGAAGTTGGATTCATATTTAATGTTGATGGTCGTCAGATAAGTGGCTGACTCGATCCTTGAAAAAATTGAATTTCTTACGGCCAGTTCAAGTTCGTTGAGTCCCAGTTTTTTATTGCCGCCCTCAAAGAATATCACGATCGGTTTTACGATCGGATGGGTTTCAGGATATTGCTCCCGGTAATAATTATACAAACCTGAGGCAAACAGGAACTCCGGGTTGGAATTCTTGTACTTAATGCCTTCTTTGAAGTAAGAGTGGGCACTTTTGGCCTCACCTGCCGCTTTCATATATTCTTTCTGATAATTGTAAATCAGGGCAATGAAGCCGTGGGAGGCCAGTAGAAAGAAAGTGGCTTCCACTTTGGTGGCCGGTTTTTTATAGAGGGCTTCTGAAAGGTCTATGCATTTATTCAGTTCGCTGATGTACCTTTTTAAGGCTGCGGGATTTTCTTCAATCGGAAGGTTTTCCCACTGAATCCTCAGGGCGTTGATCAGATGGCTGACAGGGTGGTTTTTGTACTGGGCGATTACAGGGCTGAAGCTTTCGTCGGCTTCTTCAAATTCAAAGTTGTACATATGATCCAGTCCCTTTACCGTAAGGGCTTTACTTTTTGGATCATTGAGAAATTGTGCTTGGGCAGTTAAACTTATACAAAGGAAGATACAAAGCCGGATAATCGTTTTCTTCATTCTGAGATCAGTACTTGTTTGTTTATTTTCTGCTTTCCCGGTTTCATTTTAAGGGTTGGCAGGATGAAAGTGATTCTTTTAAGAATAACGCATTTTGTGAAGAAAAAGTTAAAAAAAAGGGTTGTCTTTCTCAAGACAACCCTCTCAATATCTTTGAGTAATAATTATAGCTGAACTTTAGCAGTTTTGTTAGCATAATTAACTACTTCAGAATAGCTCTTAAGGTTTACACCATCTTTAAGCATTGCAGTAGCCAAAGTTTTTTGGATTACAATAACTTCAAATGTAATAGCTGCTGCAGGAGCAAATGTTGCAGAACCACCATTAGGCTGGAAACGGTAAAGGATTTCAGCTTGTCCGGTTTTGTAAGAGTAATCTACACGTTCTACTGAAGTATCAGTAGTGTAAGTAAGAGGAAGTGCTTTTTTAGTTACACCACTTTTAATGAAAACCTGTACATAGCTATCACCCAGAATAGTTGCACTAGCAAGGGCAGCAGATCCCCACTTGGTTGTAGAGGCAGTACCGATACCAGGAACATCAACCAAAGCCCAGTCAGCAACCGCTACAGTTTTTTCGAAACTGGTAATGTTGGCGTTTCCGTTAGTACCGTTAGTACCATTGGTACCGTTTGTTCCCGGAGTACCCTGATCTCCTTTAGCTCCCTGAGGGCCTGCCGGACCAACATCTCCTTTGCAAGAATAAAATGCCATTGATGCAGACAAAGTAAAAATTGATAGTAGCCTAACTAATTTGTTCATAATTTTGAGTTTAAGATTTATTTGACTTCAAGATTTTTAGCAATATTATTCAAAAATGAACAACTTTGCAAACCAATAGAGCTGAATATTTATTTTACGGTAAATTTTTTTAACAATTCCCAAATTCAATAAAATGCAAAAGTTAGATTGTCTGTTGCAAGTAGCTGATTTTCACAAAACTTTCCATCATCCAATAGTCGAAAACCCTTCAATTCCTTCTGAAGATCGCTGTAAATTAAGGGTTGAACTCATTTCTGAAGAGCTCAAAGAATTACAGGAAGCTATTCAGAATAATGACATAGTTGAAGTAGCTGACGCCCTCTGTGACATCCAGTATGTTTTGTCTGGTGCTGTTCTTGAATTCGGACTTGGTGAGAAATTCAAAACGCTTTTCGACGAAGTTCAGAGGTCCAACATGAGTAAGGCGTGCAATTCCGTAGAAGAAGCCGAAGCTACCGTAAATCACTATCTGGCAAAAGGCACAGAATGCTATTTTAAAAAAGACGGGGAAAAATACCTGGTATACAGGACCGCAGATAACAAGACCCTGAAAAGTGTGAATTATTCTCCGGCAGATCTTAAAAGTATCGTTGAGGCTTAAAAATAATATGAGCAATCAGATCAGTTTATTGAATTACTCGGACCCTTCATTGGTGCAGCGTTTCCTGAAGTATGTTCAGGTAGACACGCAGTCAGACCCGCATTCAGCCTCTTCACCTTCCACTGAAAAGCAAAAGGACCTGAGCCGGATGCTGGTAGAGGAGCTTCTGGAGATGGGCATTTCAGATGCTCATCTTGACGAATACGGCTACGTTTACGGCACTTTAAAAAACAATTCTGAGAAGCAGGTACCGGTAATCTGTTTTTGTTCACATGTCGACACGTCACCTGATTGTCCGGGAGCCGGGGTTAAACCCATTATTCATTACGATTATCAGGGCGGGGACCTTGTTTTACCGGACGATGTCGCACAGGTGCTCAGATCAGCAGAACATCCCGATCTGGCCGCCCAGCTGGGCAACGACATCATAACCGCCAGTGGCAAAACGCTCCTGGGGGCTGATAATAAGGCAGGTGTGGCAGAGATCATGTCTGCTGTAGAATACCTGGTTCAGCATCCTGAAATTAAGCATGGGGACATTAAGATTCTGTTTACACCGGATGAAGAAATAGGAAGAGGGACCGCTAATGTAGATTTGAAAAAACTTGGGGCTGATTATGCTTATACCATTGACGGAGAGACGCTTGGCTCAATGGAGAATGAAACATTTTCTGCAGATGGTGTCGAGATCGTGATCAAAGGCGTAAGTACTCATCCGGGCTTTGCCAAAGGTAAACTGGAGAACGCTCTGAAAATAGCCGGGGAAATACTGGCAGGGCTTCCGAAAGAAGGCTTGTCGCCGGAAACCACTTCCGGCATGGAAGGATTTATCCACCCCGTAGGTTTTTCAGGTATCCAGGAAGAAGCCACCCTTGAATTTATCATCCGTGATTTTACGGTCAAAGGACTGGAAGAAAAAGAAGACCTTTTGAAAAACATTACGGGGAAAGTCCTGGAAAGCTATCCGAATTCCAAGGCGGAGGTCAGGGTTACTGAGCAATACCGGAACATGAAAGAGATATTGGACCAACATCCGGCCGTCATCAACAATGCCCTGGAAGCTATAAAAAGATCCGGACTTGATCCCAAGCTTCAGAGCATCAGGGGAGGCACCGACGGTTCAAGGCTTTCTTTTATGGGCCTTCCCTGCCCTAATATTTTTGCGGGTGAGCATGCTTTCCATTCAAGATTGGAATGGGTATCTGTCCAGGATATGCAAAAAGCCACCGAAGTAATCATAAATCTGGCGGGAATCTGGGAGGAACAGGGAACATAATGTATATTTAGAATTCAAAAAAGCCGATGAATCATATCACCGAAAAAATAAAAGAGATTGAAGCAAAACTGCCTGCAGGGGTTAAGCTCGTAGCAGTTTCCAAGCTTAAGCCGGTTGAAACCCTCATGCAGGCTTACGAAGGTGGTTTCAGGAGGTTTGGTGAGAATTATGTCCAGGAGTTGTCCGGAAAGTTTGAAAACATGCCAAAGGACATTGAGTGGCATATGATCGGCCATCTGCAGTCCAATAAAGTCAAATACATCGCTCCTTTTGTGAGCATGATCCATTCGGTAGACAGCTTTAAATTGCTGGTTGAAATCAATAAGCAAGCTGCCAAAAACGACCGGGTGATAGATTGTCTGCTACAAGTCCATATTGCCGAGGAAGACACTAAAACAGGGATGTCCGAAGAGGAATTACTTGAAATCATAAATGCCGATCAGCTTAAATCCCTTAAAAATGTCCGTATTCTGGGCCTGATGGGCATGAGTACTTTTACGGACGACCTGTATCAGGTAAGGAGGGAATTTAAGTCGCTTAAAAAGATTTTTGACGATGTAAAATCCATGGGAAAAACGTCGGACAATTTCTCCATGAATGAGATTTCAATGGGCATGAGTGGTGACTGGCCGCTGGCCATTGAAGAAGGAAGTACCATGGTCCGCGTAGGCAGTGCTATATTTGGAAGCCGCTGAAACAGGATTCCCGGAAAATAAAAAAAACCTCCTTTAGAAAAAGAAGGTGTAAAGTCTAAGGTTAAGGTTGATTGTTTTTGGCTGGGTTGAATAGTGATACAAATATAGTACATTTACGGGAAAAAATATAAGAAGTTAAAGGAAAAGAATTCATTTATTTATAAACCTTTCATTATCAACCAGTAAAACAATGATCAATCGCAGAAATTTTTTAACTAAAGCAGTGGGTACAGTAGCCGCAACGAGCCTTGGAGCAGCAGATGTGCTGGCAGGGCCGTCCGGAATTACTTCTCAGATCAGCAACGCACCTCATAAATATAAACTTCTGTATGCCCCGCACTTCGGGATGTTCGAGAACTCTGCGGGGAAAGACCTTTTCGATCAGCTGAAATTTATGGCTGATAACGGCTTTATGGCCCTGGAAGACAACGGTATGATGGGACGTACTGTGGAAACTCAGAAGAAACTGGGTGAGACCATGGCCAAATTAGGTATGAAAATGGGCGTTTTCGTCA
Organism: Emticicia sp. CRIBPO; assembly: GCF_009905725.1. Classification (GTDB taxonomy): domain Bacteria; phylum Bacteroidota; class Bacteroidia; order Cytophagales; family Spirosomataceae; genus Leadbetterella. Next base: position 117,054 of record NZ_JAAAKV010000010.1, read on the forward strand.
TCGACGGTGGAGACAACTGGAAGATTTCATTGACCACCGGAAAAGCCGAATTTAAAGAGAAATTTCTGAAAACATGCCGTGAGGCCGTTGAGGTAGCCAAAAGAACCAACGCCAAATGGATGACCATTGTACCGGGCTTTTTTGAACGCAGATTGCCTGAAGGTATCCAGACGGCCAATGTGATTGATGCTTTCAGACGTGCCAGCGATATATTTGAGCCTCATAACCTGACGATGGTAATGGAGCCTCTGAGCGATACACCTGAGCTGTTCCTGAGACACTCAGATCAGTCATATCTGATATGCAAGGCCGTGAACAGCTCTGCCTGTAAAATCCTCTTTGACATGTGGCACATGCAACGTAACGAAGGACAGATGACCAGGAACATGGACCTGGTTTGGGACGAGATCGGCTATTTCCAGATCGGAGATGATCCGGGTCGTAATGAACCTACTACCGGCGAAGTCAACTATAAATTCCTGTTCAAACACATTTATGACAAAGCCAAGGCCAACAACCAGGAGTTTATCCTGGGGATGGAGCACGGCAACTTCTTCAAAGGAAAAGAAGGCGAGCAAAAGCTCATTGAAGCTTACCAGTGGAGCGATAATTTTTAATCAGACGCATATCAAAGCCGGGAAGTTTACTTTCCGGCTTTATCTTTAAAATAAACCTATGAAAAAGACCCTCTTTGTTCTCTTCTTAGCCATTTCCGGCTTTTTAACTTCCTGTACCACAAGTTATTATGTCGTGAGGCATGGAGAGAAAACCACTGCACCGCCTAAAGATCCTGTGCTTTCTGAGACCGGTATGGCCAGAGCTCAGAAGCTTAAAGCTCAATTGAAAGATAAAGGCATAAAGAAAATATATTCGAGTAACACCCAGCGGACTAAGATGACCGCCCAGCCTTTGGCAGATGTTTTGGGTGTTCAGATCGAGGTATATAATCCTTTGGATCAGCTCCCTTTTATTGAAAAACTTAAGTCATCGCGTGATAACACACTGGTGGTAGCTCACAGCAATACCATCAAACAGGTGCTGAACGGACTGGCCGGTAAAGAAGTGCTCGCAAAAGACCTCGACGAAAGCGAATATGACAATATTTACGTGATCAAACGGTCGAAGTCGGGGAAGGCTACTGTTAAGGCTGGGAAATACTGATAAAAAGATCATTTCAAAAAAAGCATTTCAAATGAACAGAAGAGATTTTATCAATAAAGCAGGAATGACCGCAGGTGGGTTGTTGCTATCTTCGCATGCCAGAAGTTTTGGAAGGGAAGATAAGAAACTGGGCATTGCTCTGGTTGGATTGGGCAGTTATGCTACATTTCAACTGGCTCCTGCTTTGCAGGATTCAAAACTGTGTAAACTAACGGGTATTGTCACGGGGACACCTGAGAAGGCAGAGAAGTGGTCGGCTCAGTACAACATTCCTAAAAAGAATATCTATAACTATCAGAATTTTGACCAGATCAAAGACAATCCGGATATTGATATTGTCTATGTGGTTTTGCCTAATTCAATGCACGCTGAATATACCATCAGGGCAGCCAGAGCCGGTAAGCATGTTATCTGTGAAAAACCGATGGCCCTCAATGTGGCTGAATGCAAAGCTATGATAAAAGCCTGTGATGAAGCTAAAGTTCATCTGTCTGTCGGTTACCGTTTGTATTTTGAGCCGCATCACCTGGAGATGAGGAGATTAGGCACTCAAAAGATCCATGGCGGGGTTAAGATGATAGAAAGCAGCCTTGGTTTTTCGATGGCAGATCCGAAAGTATGGCGGCTCAATAAGGCCCTTGGCGGAGGCGGGGCCATCATGGATCTCGGGGTTTATTGTATCCAGGGAGCCAGAAGGACGATAGGAGAACTTCCCGAAGCCGTTACTGCACAGGGTTTCGTGCGTGATCATAATGTTTTCAAGGGCATTTACGAGATGGTGATGTTCCAGATGGAGTTTCCGGGCGGAGCCATTTCCAACTCGACTACCACTTACACCTCTTATATCGACAGACTCTATGCCACCACCGGATATAAATGGTTCAGCCTGGAGCCTTCTTATAATGGGACTGGTGCTTCCGGTAATTCGTCAGAGGGGAAAATCAGTTTCCAGACCAATCCTTACCAGCAGACCCGCCAGATGGACGACTTTGCCGATTGTATCCTCAACAACCGGAAATCAGAAGCATCCGGAGAAGAAGGAATGACCGATCTGAAGATCATTGAAGCCATAAAAAAAGCGGCTGACACAGGTAAAAAGGTAAAAGTCAGCTACTAAGAATAAATTTATTTCAGAAAAAAATAGCAGAACTTATTAAGATTAAGTCTAAATATGCTTATATTTGCATTTTCTTTTTCTAAAATATTTGTGATGGAGTACGGCTTAGAGGAACAGGATCATACTATTTCTACATTTTCGACCAAGGGTTTTATGTGCATGCCTTTTGATAACGAGTGCTGTGTGCTGAAAAAATGCTGTAAGTCTTATAAAGATAAGGGTGGCAAGCAATGTAAAAAATGTCCTAAGAAAAAATAAGGGAATTAATTATAGAGATTTAGCTTATTGTTGATATATTTTCAACAAAAAAGACTGGTGTTGGCCAGTCTTTTTTGTTTTTATGAAGTCAGGACAGCATTATTGAACACTACCTTCATTATACAATACCTGGAGAACGGTTTGACCCACGGCCTTTAAAGTGTTTTTGTCAATAGCAGATATATCATCATCATGGGTATGATGAGCTTTGAAAAAATCTGCACCGCTACTTCCGAAAGAAGTTTTCAGATCAATGATATCAATCATCGGAATTTTAGCATTGGCTATCACCGGCACGTGGTCGTCGTAGATACTTCCACCGCTTTCATTTAAAAAGTACTGGCTAAACCCAAGCTGAGACGCGGTATTCCATACATTTTTTACAATGGAAGGAGCGGCCTGCATAGAGGTCTCATCATATCTGAATGTCGCGTTTTTAGCCCCGACCATATCCAGAAGAATACCATAGAAAGCAGTGTAATTAGGTTTATGAAGGTTTTTTGACCAGTAGTCTGATCCTAAAAGATATCCTCCGTATTGTAATCCGGAATCTTTCTTATAATCAATGGCTTCGCCCCAGTCTTCCGCATCAAAAAGAATGATGTCTATGCCTACCTCAGGTTTTTTGGGAGCCTCGTGGATGATTCTTGCGATCTCCAGCAGTACTGCTACGCCACTGGCACCGTCATTGGCCCCTGGAATCGGCTGAGTCTGACGTTCGTCGTCTTTGTCGGCAATCGGGCGGGTATCCCAGTGAGCGGCTAAAAGCACCCTCTTTGCGGCTGCCGGGTTAGTGGAAGCAATGATGTTTTTGGCGTTGAGTGCTTTGCCTTCATAATTGACAGGCTTGAAATTCTGCTCTGTTACTTCAAAGCCATATGATTTAAATTTCTGGATGAGCCACGCCGCTGTTTTTACATGTGCCGGAGTGTTGGGAACTCTCGGGCCGAAAGCCAGCTGTTTTTCAAGGAAATGAAAGGCAGAATCGCTTGAAAACGCAGGTGCTGGTACACTGACTACTGCCTGTTCCTCAGTAGTGGTTTCTGCTTTTTCGTTTGATCTGCAACCCGCAAAAATGATCAGGGAAACAACAAGAAATAGACCGGTTTTTTTCATCAAAAGGGTAGTTTTAATAAGATTTTCGGAATTTGACTCCGCAAAATTAGGGTTTTATTGCTAAATTAACGTATTTTGTTTCTCCGGATTGTATCTGAATACTACCCGGCAACAACACATGAGGTAAAATTCATGTTCGCTTTTCTAATAAAAAATGACATTTGTGATGAAAAAACGTTTATACGCTTTCTCCTCTTTGGCCTTGGCTATACTTTGTTTTTCGTTCGTCGAAAGAAAACCTTCTGAATCAAAACCGGTCAAAGTTGTTAATTATTCCATATTCGGTTCCAAATACGCCGTAACGCCTATCATAGACTCCAAGCTGGCCAATCATGTTTACTATGTAGTCAGCGGTCATGGTGGTCCTGATCCCGGAGCTGTCTGCAAAACCGATAAAAAATGCATTTCTGAGGACGAATATGCCTATGACATCAGCCTGAGACTGGCCAGGAACCTGATCAGCCACGGAGCCAAGGTTTACATGATCGTAAGGGACGAAAATGATGGGATCAGGGATGATGAATACCTGGAAATGGATAACGACGAAACCGTCTGGATGGATCAGAAAATTCCAGGAGGGCAGATAGCGAGATTAAGACAGCGGACAACGATCATCAATAAACTGTATGAGGAAAATGCTCAAAAAGGATACCAGGTACAGCGGGTGATCGAAACCCACGTTGATTCACGCTATGTGGACCATAAAGTGGATATATTTTTCTATTATAACGACAGTAAACCCGAAAGCCAGCAGCTGGCCCATAAAATGTACGACACCATCAGGGACAAATATGATTCTGCTCAGAAGGGCAGGGGATATTCCGGTGAAGTGAAGTCCAGGGAATTATGGATGATCCAGGCTTCGAAACCTCCCGTTGTCTTTATTGAACTGGGCAATATTACCAATGAGTTTGACCGCAAGCGGCTTTTGCTTCCTAACAACCGCCAGGCTATCGCCAACTGGTTTGCAGCCGGAATAGAAAAACACAGCGAGGAGGATATCAAACTCTGATTACTCCTCCCAGGCCCAGTCTATGCGGTGTTTCATGTCTTTAATGGTCATGTTATTGCCTTTAAAGTAAGCACGCACCTGATCCACTTTGTCGTATTGCTGGTTGGCCTTATATTCTTTATACAAAGTCAGCATACCGTTGATCACCGATTCGTCATTTCCCAGCTTTTCTTCTTTGAGCCCGAGGATATCTTCAAAGAACAGGACGAAGTTTGACTTCAATGCATCGAAAGTCTCCTGTCCCAAAGCAGAAGGGGCCAGCTGGTTCATATAGATCATGTTGATGTATTTCAATAAGGTAAACAACTGAGCTATGGCCACTGCTGTGTTCAGGTCGTCATTGATGGCATCATAGAATGCCGTGATAGCTTTGTCTATTTCAGATTTCTTTTTCTCGTCAACAGGTGTTTCAGAAGCTTCAAATTCAAGGGTCTTGACGATCCTGAGACCATTGATAAGTCTTCTGTAAGCTTTCTGCGATCCTTTCAGTGCGTCGTTAGAGAAATCAAGAGTACTTCTGTATTGCGACTGCAGCATGAAAAACCTGACCGTCATCGGGCTGTATGCCTGATCCAGTGAGGGATGTGATCCTGAGAATAATTCTGCTGGTAAAAAACTGTTGCCCAGTGATTTGGACATCTTCTGTCCGTTGACCGTCAGCATATTGGAGTGCATCCAGTATCTCACGGGCTCTTCACCGGTGAGGGCTTTGCCCTGGGCAATTTCACATTCGTGGTGAGGGAATTTCAGGTCCATTCCACCGCCGTGAATATCGAATTGTTTACCCAGGTATTTGGTGCTCATGCAGGTACATTCAAGGTGCCAGCCCGGGAATCCCATGCCCCATGGACTCGGCCATTGCATGATGTGCTCGGGAGCGGCTTTTTTCCAGATGGCAAAATCAAGCGGGTTTCTTTTCTCAGCCTGCCCGTCCAGCTCACGGGTTTCGTTTAATAAATCTTCCAGGATCCGGCCGGACAATTTTCCGTAGTCGTTTCCTGCTTCATTGTATTTATTGATGTCGAAATAAACAGAACCGTTGGATTCATAAGCCAGCCCTTTTTCGATCAGGGACTTGACGGCCTCAATCTGCTCTACCATATGCCCCGTAGCAGAAGGCTCAATGCTAGGAGGTAGGAAATTAAACTGATCAAGCACTTTATGGAAATCATTGGTATAGCGTTGCACGATCTCCATAGGCTCCAGTTTTTCGAGCTTGGCCATTTTACCGATTTTGTCTTCGCCTTCTTCTCCGTCTCCGACCAGGTGTCCCACATCGGTGATATTCCGGACGTATCTTACTTTATAGCCGGTCTGCATCAGGTACCTGTAAAGCACATCAAAGGTCAGAAAAGACCGGATGTTACCCAAATGCACGTAATTATAGACGGTCGGGCCGCAAACATACAGGCCTACGTGGCCGGGAATGATAGGTTCAAATATTTCTTTTTGTCGTGTGAGGGTATTGTAAACTTTCAAAGGCTGCATCCTGTTCAAAATATTTTTTGGTTTTTAACACAAATCTAACGCTTAATACGCAATTCTCATGCCTGTTTTCCGGAATTAATATTCGGGGTTTTCTTAACTGCCGGTAAAATAAAAAGAGCGACCGCAGGCCGCTCTTTTTATTCGTTGTCTTAAATATTCTTATTTAAGAACAAATTCAGTTCTTGAGCCGGCTTTTTTGCCGTCCGGAGTCAGATAGAATGTTTTAGGATCTTCATCTCCGAATCCGTCATATGTCATTCTTGATTTAGAGATACATTTCTTTTTAAGGAAATAAGTATACACTGCACAAGCTCTCAATTTAGCTAATCTTACGTCTGCTGCAGATTTTCCGCCGTCGTTGTAGGTATTGATACCTAAAACCGCATCCGGACATCTTGTCAACACTTTACAAACCCTTTGAAGTGATTTGTATGAAGATGGTTTAAGTTTGTTTGTACCTGCGTAGAATTCGATTCCCTGAGCAGCGAAGCCCAATTCATCCAATTCAGCAGTAGTGATCAGACAGCCGCTTTTGGTTTTGTAACCAAGAGCCGGAGCCACACCATTTACATAACCTTCAGGACATCCCTGATTTGAAACCAATCCCGGAATTGAAGGACAAAGGTCTTTGTTATCAGGCACGCCGTCACCATCGCTGTCAGGACATCCTTTGGCACTGCTGGCACCCTGAACATTCAGACAGTCGTCATCTTTGTCGGCAACACCGTCACCGTCACTGTCAGGACAACCGTTCAATGAAGCCGGACCGGCTACGTTAGGACAGGCATCTTCTTTATCAGTGATACCGTCACCGTCTGTATCAGGACATCCTCTCAGTTCTTTAACACCAGGAACATCAGGACATGCATCGTCTTTGTCAGCTACGCCGTCATTGTCTTTATCAGGACAGCCGTTAAGAGCAGCAGTTCCTACTAAAGTCGGACAAGCGTCATCTTTATCAGCGATACCGTCACCATCTGTATCAGGACATCCTTTCAGGCCAAGAGGACCTGCAAGGGTCGGACAAGCATCATCTTTGTCAGGCACGCCGTCACCATCGGTGTCAGGACATCCCTGGAATTTACGAAGACCCGGTTCGTTAGGGCAAAGGTCACACTTGTCAACCACGCCGTCTTTATCAGAATCTTTGTCGCCAAACCTGTAAGAACCCAGGATGTTGGCAAGGAAGTAACCGTCGTTTCTTCCATCGTTACCAGCTATACTCAGACCATCAAGATAATCTGAAAGAGCATAACGGTAACCCGCTTCCACTCCGATGGTCCATCTTTCGGAAGCGTTGTATTTTAAACCTAAACCAAATGGAATCACAGCACCGAATTTTTTCAGATTGTCTCTGTCGGCTTGTAAATCACGTGGTATAACCGGGAAAGTAGCCCCCGGCTGCTGAGTAATGGTCGGATTGGTGTAAGTGACACCTATACCGGCGAATATGTAAGGAGATAAGGTTTTCTTTGTAAAGCCTTCACAAAGAAATTTTCTTTCTTTAAAGGGATAGATTTCTGCAAGGAGTGCTGCTTCAACTAAGGGAGAGGTAAACTTCAATCTTCTGTAATCCCATCTTTTGTCAGGGTTGTCAAGATCATTTCCCGCAAGTCTTCCGAAAAGAACCTGAGGACGTACAGCAATGTAATCACTGATATGTCTTCTTAAAAATACGCCCCCTACAAGGCTGTTCTGAGATGCGTAGGGTTTGCTGCAGTGCATATCCCCGAAGTACTGGTTTACGCCTAACAAGGCTCCGACCTCCCAAGGATACGGTTTACATACTGTACAAGAATCTTGTGCTTGAGTCGTAGTGGATACAAAAGACAAGATTGCTACAAATAAAATTGCGACCTTCTTCATGTTATTTTTGTTTGTTTTATAGAAAAAATACCATTAACCTGGCTAATAAAAATTATGTAATAATTTAATGATAATAAGTGCAAAAATATAATAAAATGAATTGAATAAAAATAATTTGGCAAATATTTAAATTTATTCTTCAAATCAGATCATTGTTTTATCCCGGCTAAATCTAATAAAAAAACATATTCCATGGCTATTTCCCTCAGCTGTGAAAACCTGCCGGAGGCTCCACCATGCCCGGCCGTCATGTTCGTATGCATGAGCAGCAGGTTGTTGTCTTTCTTCATTTCCCGTAATTTTAAAACCCATTTGGCAGGCTCCCAATATTGCACCTGACTGTCATGTAATCCGGTGGTCACCAGCATGTTCGGGTAGCTTTTTGCCTCTACATTGTCATACGGAGAGTAGGAAAGCATATAGTCATACGAATCTTTGTTTTTTGGATTACCCCATTCTTCGAATTCCCCGGTGGTCAGCGGGATGGTTTCGTCAAGCATGGTAGTCACCACATCCACAAATGGCACAGCGGCTACAACACCTTTATACAATTCCGGAGCCTGGTTGATCACAGCTCCCATCAGTAGTCCGCCGGCACTTCCGCCCATGGCAAAAAGTTTCTCCTTATGAGCAAAATGATGAGAAATGAGGAATTTTGAGCAATCCGCAAAGTCATTGAAAGTGTTTTTCTTCTTAAACATCTTGCCGTCGTCATACCAGTTTCTGCCCATTTCCTGGCCGCCCCTGATGTGACAAAGGGCATAGACAAAACCACGGTTCAGCAAGCTCAACCGGTTGGAACTGAAGGATGCGTCCATGGAAGCCCCGTAAGAACCATACGCATACTGCAGCAATGGTGCGGTACCGTCAATTTTGGTGTCTTTGTGATAGACGATTGAAACAGGTACTTTGGCTCCGTCGCGGGCGGTTACGAAAATCCGTTCGGTCTTATAATTATTTTTGTCAAAGCCTCCCAATATCTCCTGTTCTTTCATTAATACTTTGGATTTTGTATCCATATTATAATCAAAGGTAGAAGAGGGGGTAGTCATGGAGTTGTACCCGAAACGCAGCGTCTGGGTATCAAACTCGGGATTGGTGCCGATGTAAGCATCGTAGGCAGGTTCTCCGAAATCAAGAAAATACTCGTTTTTGGTAGATTGGTTGATGATTTTGAGATTGATCAGCCCTTCTTTTCTTTCCTGGACCACCATATGATTTTTAAAAACCTCTATGCCTTCGAGAAGTACTTCGGGGCGGTGCGGGATCACTTCTTTCCAGGCGGTCAGGTCGGCTGTTTTGCCTTCTTTCACTTCCATCAGTTTAAAATTGACGGCATTGTCGAGGTTGGTCCTTACATAAAATTTATCCTGATAATGGTCAATAAAATACTCGTGCCCTTTTTTGCGGGGAAGAAACGATTCGAATTTGCCCGATGGGTTTGAAGCTTCCAGCAGGAAAAATTCGGTAGCTACCCCGTTCTGACCACTGTAAATCGAGATGTATTTTTTAGATTTGGTCCTGTAGATGCCCATGTAATACTGGTTGTCTTTCTCTTCGTAAACCAGCTCGTCACGTTTAACATCGGTACCTAATATATGCCTGTACACTTTATCTCCCAGTAAGGTTTGCTGATCACGGGTGACATAAAATATTGTTTTGTTATCAGCTCCCCAGGCATAATTGCCGCCTTCGGTCAGTTCAATGACATCATCAAGCAGCTTCCCGGTTTTGAGGTCTTTGAATCTCAGGGTATAATTTCTCCGGCTGATGGTGTCGATCCCGAAGGCCATGATCTGTTCGTTGTCAGATATTTCAAATCCGCCGATATTAAAGTAAGACTGGCCCTCGGCCAGTTTGTTGCCATCCAGGAGTATTTCTTCTGCTCCTTCCAGAGAGCCTTTTTTACGGCAATAAACAGGATATTCTCCTCCCTGGATAAATCTGGAATAGTAATAATATTGACCGTCTTTATATGGAACCGATTGGTCCGCCTCTTTGATCCTCCCTTTCATTTCTTCAAACAGGCGGTCTTCGAAGGGTTTCACAGGGGCCATTACCTTGCTCAGGTAATTGTTTTCCGAGTTCAGGTAATCCAGTACCTCCGGGCTTTCCCTTTCATTGATCCAATAATAATTGTCGGTACGGGTATGACCATGGATGGTAAGCGGGTGTGGTTTTTTGCTGGCTGCCGGGATGCTGATCCCTTCTTTTTTCATTAATTGTCCGAACGTCATTTCTGAGATAACTAAAATTGATATGAGTAAAATGTTTTTTTTCATGCATTGAAATAAATATACATTCAAATAAATAGAAAATAATCTATATTTAGGGGTTGAAATTCAATTATTATTGGATAGTGTGCCATATTTATTGAAACTTCAATATTATTTTACGTCATAATTTTAAAATAACCTGTTTACTTAAACTGTAAATGAAAAAGAATTTCTTCGCATTACTGCTTTTGACTGTTTTTGGCCTTACCGCCTTTTTTGCCAAGCCTACCGACTTTGAAACGGTTTTCAAAAAAATTAATGAAGATGTCCTGAAAAAAGGACAGGCCTATGAGAGGCTGGAGGAGGCTACCAAAACAATAGGACACCGTCTGACGGGAAGTACCAATGGTAAAAAAGCCGAAGAATATGCTTTCAATCTTTTGAAAAGCTACGGTTATTCCAATGTAAGCTATCAGCCGTTTGTGGTGGAGTCGTGGTCAAGAGATACAGTGAGCCTGGCTATTGTACCTGAGAAAAGTGATAATTTCAGAGATGTGGAAGTGGTCGCATTAGCCCATTCCCCGGTTTCGAGCCATCTTTCTGCTCCCGTGGTAGACTGTGGTGATGGCCTTGATGATGATTTTGAAAAAGTAAAGGAGCAGGTGAAGGGTAAAATCGCCCTTTTTAATATCAATATCCAGTCAGAAAGCAATAAAGGAAAGAAAAACCTGCACAGGTCTGAAAAAACAGCCCTGGCGATTAAATATGGTGCCGCGGGTGTGATCATTGCCAATGCAGTTCAGGGTGGCGTTTTATTGACGGGAACGGCTTCTGTAACAGGAGAACTGATTCCTATTCCGGCGGTTTGCGTATCCGTAGAATCCGGTAAAGCTATACGCAAGTGGATCAGGGATGAAAAAGATATACTTGCGGTGATTGATATGCGTAACTTCAGCCGTCCGATCAATGCGAGGAATGTAATCGCTACCTTGCCGGGTACCTCGAAGAAATTGAAAGATGAAAAAATAGTGATCGGCGGACACCTGGATTCATGGGATCTGGCTACAGGAGCGATGGACAACGGTATCGGCTCTTTTTCGGTGATTGATGTGGCCAGAGTCTTTAAAAGCCTCAATCTGAAAACCAAAAGAACCATCGAGTTTGTGATGTTTATGGGAGAGGAGCAGGGCTTGCTGGGTTCAAGACACATGGTTAAGAAATATAAGGAAGAAGGCAAGATAGACCAGGTGAAGCTGATGATCAACCTCGATATGGTGAATAACGCCCAGGGCTTTAATGCTTCGGGAAGACCGGAACTGAAGGCTTCTTTTGACGAAATAGGGGAAATCATCAAGAAAATTGACAATACTTATCAAAACGCCAACCGCAACGGAGCCGGATTGCACAGCGATCACCAGCCATTTATGATCCAGGGTGTGCCGGTAAGTTCGCCGTCCGGAAGTTTCCCTGTGAAGGCTTACAACTGCTATCATGCTAACTGTGACAGGTTTGACCTGATTAATAAAGACCAGCTAAATAACAATGTACGCTATACGGCCATGATGTTGTATGCAATGGCCAACCTCGAAAAATTGCCGTCGAAGAAATTCAACGATGAAGAAACCAAGGAGTTTTTAATCAAACAAAACCTTAAAAACGAATTGATTATTGGCAAAGACTGGCGTTGGGAGCCTTGATTTTAACAGAGATATTTAATTAATATATAAATCTATCATGTTGTCCACCACTTTTGGAGCTGCGGTTTACGGTGTAAATGCAGCCTTAATTACTGTAGAAGTCAGTGTCATTAAAGGAATCGGTCTTAATGTTGTGGGTTTGCCGGACGTTGCAGTGAAAGAAAGTTTGCAACGTATTGATGCAGCCCTGAAAAACGGCGGTTATGAACAGAGCCGTTATAAGACCATCATCAATCTGGCTCCTGCCGATATCCGTAAAGAAGGCTCTTCCTATGATCTGCCGATTGCTCTGTGTCTCATCGCCTGTTCGGGGAAAGTAGAATTTGAAAGGAATTTTTCAGATTATGTGATCCTGGGCGAATTGTCTCTTGACGGCAAACTGAGACCCATCAAAGGTGTTTTGCCCATCGCGATAGAAGCCAGGGCCAATAAGCTGAAAGGATTTATTTTGCCAAAAGAAAATGCCAGCGAGGCCTCTATTGTTAATAATCTGGAAGTTATCGGGGTGGAAACACTGCAGGAAGCCGTGGATTTTCTGGCGGGCACTATTGATATTAAACCGACCGTTACAGATACCCGCGATATCTTTTATCATACCATTACTGAATACGAGGCTGACTTTTCTCATGTTCAGGGCCAGGAAAATATCAAACGTGCTTTAGAGATTGCTGCTGCGGGCGGACATAATGCCATCATGATCGGCCCTCCCGGAGCCGGCAAAACCATGCTGGCGAAACGCTTACCCTCTATATTGCCTCCGATGACTTTGATTGAGGCTTTGGAAACTACCAAGATACATTCGGTAGCCGGAAAGCTGGGAACATCTGCAACGCTGATAGCCCGCAGACCTTTCCGTAACCCGCATCATACGATTTCGGACGCTGCCTTGGTAGGTGGCGGGAGCTTCCCTCAACCAGGTGAAATCTCCTTGGCACATAATGGTGTCCTTTTTCTTGACGAGCTTCCCGAATTTAAAAGGACGGTACTTGAAGTCATGCGGCAGCCCCTGGAAGAACGCAAAGTGGTGATTTCAAGGACAAGACTGGCAGTAGAGTTTCCGTCCAGTTTCATGTTGATTGCGAGTATGAATCCGTGCCCCTGCGGATATTATAACCATCCCGACAGGGAATGCACCTGCCCTCCCGGCACAGTAGAAAAATATCTGAACAAAATCTCAGGGCCGTTGCTGGACCGTATCGACCTTCATGTGGAAGTGACGCCGGTGAGTTTCGACCAGATCTCTTCCAACCGGAAAAGTGAGACCTCTGCTGAGATCAGGGAGCGTGTGGTTAAAGCGAGAGAGAGGCAGATCGAAAGATTTAAAGACTTTGAAGAAATACACTCCAATGCCATGATGCCCGCCGAGATGGTTAAGCATGTATGCGAGATCGGTGATCCCGGCAGAACCCTGCTCAAAAAAGCGATGGAACGCCTCGGTTTATCCGCCAGGGCCTATGACCGCATCCTGAAAGTTTCCCGGACGATCGCCGACCTGGCCGCCTCAGAAGAAATCCGCATAGAACACCTGGCCGAAGCCATTCAATACAGGAGCCTGGACAGGGAGAACTGGGCGGGGTGATTAAGTCGGTATGAGCATTTTAAAACACAAACGCCACCGTCGGAATATTGATAATGCCCATAGCAGTTGCTGTGTAGGATTGGTTATGGAGCACCTTGTTGCCAGCGGAAATCTTTAAAGTAATGGTTTGTCCCGCTGAGCCCAAAAATGCCGGTTCAGAGGAGACAATACTTATTCCAGCACCCTGCACTTTAGTGTCATAGGTGACTTGTTTTGCCCAGGGAAGCGGCGTAGCGGGTTCATCAACCAGTGTGTTTCCGTTGGGACTGGTGTAGACTGCCGAAAGTTTGCCGCTGAAATTACCTGTTACTTCATATGTTATCTGATGGGTATTGCCCGCAGGAGCATCGTCTGTGCAGCCGCAGGCCATAAAACCCAGGACCAAAATACTGACTATTCTAAGGATTGCTTTTCTGTTCATAACCTGATTTTTTAACCGATTTTCACGGAGTTGTTTTGTTATGCAAAGGTCAATTTCAGAAAATAGAATCTCCTTAACTTTAGTTAATAAATCCATGTGCCGTTTGCGAGAACATACTATTTTTTAGTTTTAGAAGCTGATCCGTATTTTCATGGACCTATTTTTATAAATTTGACATTTAATCGTATAAAGAAATTCAACCATTAACAGTTAGCATGAAACACTTATTCAGCTTTTTTCTTATTTATGTTTACGTCTTAACAGGTACAGCCCAGAGTAGAAAGGCCCCTGCTTATCCGCTTATCACCCACGATCCTTATTTCAGCATCTGGTCTAATACAGACCAACTCACAGGTTCACCCACCAGGCACTGGACAGGCACCGAGCATTCACTGCTGGGCTATGCCGAAGTAGACGGTAAAAACTACAGATTTCTTGGGGGTAAGTCGGATGATTACGATAGTATACTGCCTGCCGGGGACGTCGAAAATTACCAGGCGAAATATACCGAAAACGAGCCCGGTAAAGACTGGAGTGCGGTGGCATTTGACGATAGCCAATGGAAAACCGGAGCCGCCCCTTTCGGCAATATTGATGGCGTATCCAAAACCCGCTGGGAAAGCCGCAATATCTGGATGAGGAGAACATTTACATTGAACGATATCAACCTTGACGAGGCTTTGCTAAAGCTGCAATATGATGATGATGTGGAGGTTTACCTGAATGGCGAGCTGATTTACAATGCTAATTGTTGTGCGGGTAAATACAAGCTTTTGCCATTGACCCCATCAATAAAATCAAAATTAAAGAAAGGAAAGAACCTCTTTGCCATTCACGTCATCAACACAGGTGGCGGAGCATTGCTGGATATTGGTATTGTGAAGAAGGTTAAACCGGTGGTGGACGCGAACCAGTTAGTGGCTGTTCAGAAATCAGTAAAGTTAAACGCTACCCAGACGATTTATGAATTTACCTGTGGTAAAGTGAACCTGGAACTGACATTCACGTCTCCTTTGCTTATCAATGATCTGGATATTATGGCTCGTCCTGTTTCTTATATATCAACTAAAGTGAAGTCTGTTGACGGTAAAACCCACCAGGTGAAAGTAAGTCTTACCGCTTCTACGGATATTGCTTCAAATACCCCTTCCCAGCAGATCAAAGCTATTAAATATGAGCAGGATGGATTGAAAATTTTAAAAGCCGGTACTATCGAACAGGCAGTGTTAAAGAAAAAGGGGGATGATCTGCGTATTGACTGGGGTTATATGTACCTGGCAACAGCAGCTTCAGCTAACGTAAAACAGAGCTTTGTTCAAAAGGGTGAGGGAAATGATCAGCTGGAAATTACCGGTAAAAGCTTAGGTTTAAAGACAGACGCAAATCTGGGTGCTGTAGGCAGCACAGCCAAAGAACAGGTGTTTTTGCTCGGCTATGATGATTTGTACTCTGTTCAGTATTTTGGTAAAAACTTATTACCATGGTGGAAAGAAAAGGGGTCAACGATCGAAAGTGAACTTAGTAAGGCAGCAAAAGGCTATCCTCAGATTATTGCTAAGTGTAAACAAATAAATCAAACTATTTATAACGATGCTTTAAAAGCCGGGGGTGTAACATATGCCAGACTCTGTGAGTTGGCCTATCGTCAGAGTATTGCCGCACATAAGCTGGTGAAAAGCCCTGAAGGCGAAATCCTGTTTTTATCCAAAGAAAACTTCAGCAACGGCTCCATCAATACTGTGGATGTGACTTACCCTTCTGCTCCTTTGTTTTTGATTTACAATCCCGATTTGCTGAAAGGCATGCTTAACGGTATATTTTACTACAGCGAAAGCGGTAAATGGGCTAAGCCCTTTGCTGCACATGACCTGGGGACTTACCCTTTGGCCAACGGACAAACCTACGGAGAAGACATGCCTGTGGAAGAATGTGGTAACATGATCATCCTGGCCGGGGCAATCAGTAAGGTTGAAAATAACGCAAGTTATGCCAAAAAGCATTGGAACACCCTTACGATCTGGGCTGATTACCTGAGTAAATACGGTTTTGATCCTGAAAATCAATTATGTACGGACGACTTTGCAGGTCACCTGGCCCGTAATGCCAACCTTTCCGTTAAAGCCATCGTGGCCCTGGGTGCGTACACTGAAATGGCCAGGAAAATCGGAGAGACAGCTGCCGCAGACAAATATGAAAACATGACCAAAGGCTTCGTCAAAAACTGGATGGAAATGGCAAAAGACGGAGACCATTATGCACTGACTTTCGATAAAAAAGGCACCTGGAGTCAGAAATATAACCTGGTGTGGGATAAGGTGCTGAAAATGAATTATTTTCCGAAACCGGTACTGGAGACGGAAGTTAAATATTATCTGACCAGGCAAAACAGATACGGCCTGCCACTGGATAGCCGCAGGGACTATACCAAGTCCGACTGGATCGTATGGACCTCAGTGTTGGCAGATAACAAGAAGGATTTTGAAGCCTTTATCAATCCCATTTACACTTATGCCCTTGAGACGACCTCACGCGTGCCTATCAGCGACTGGCATGAAACGAAAACAGGGGTTATGAGTGGTTTTCAGGCAAGAAGCGTAGTAGGAGGGTATTTTATGAAGGTTCTGGAGATGAAAATGAAGTGACATTTCTCCGGAAATATTGATATGACAAAACAAAAACACCGGCCAGTTTTCCTGAGCCGGTGTTTTCTTGTATAAAAACGAATTTGTTACTTCTTGCCTTTTCCCTTATCCAGGAATTTGATAAAATCTTCAGTGCTTGAATACCCAAGCGGCGGTACGATTGTCTTGCCTTCTGAGTCTACGATCACATAATAGGGCTGAGCATTATTATTGAATTTTGTGATTTCCAGATCCATGTTCTTGTCGCCGATGGTGGTTTTCATTTCATCATCGTAGGTCGATTTATAGTGTTTTTCTTTCGGTAATTCTTTCTTATCGTCTACATACAGAGATGCGATCACAAAATCTTCTTTGAGTCTTTGTAATACCTCAGGTTTCGACCAGACATTCTCCTCCATTTTACGGCAGTTGGCACAGGCATAACCTGTAAAATCGATCAACACCGGTTTGCCTACTTCTTTTGAATAAGCCAGGGCATCTTCAAATTCAGAGAAACCTGATAAACCGTGAGGTATAGGCCTCATTTTGTCGTTTTTAGGTCCATCTGCAGCGGCAGAAACTTCTGTGGTCGGGATCGGAGGCAAAATACCCGATAGAAGTGCCAGCGGTTTACCGGTTACCCCGGTAAGCATATAAAATGAGAGTCCGAAAAATATCAGCGAGAAGAAAATCCTCTGCCAGCCATACTTCTCAACTTTACTGTCTTTCGAAAGCCTGATAAATCCAAGAATATATAATCCCACCAAAAAGGCTATCAGGATCCAGATGACCAGGAAGATGTTACGGTGGATCAGGTTCCAGTGATAGGCCAGGTCAATGTTGCTTAAGAATTTAAGGGCCAGTGCAAATTCCAGGAACCCGAAAACTACTTTCAATTCGTTCAACCAGCCACCTGATTTCGGCAGGTTTTTAAGGAACTGAGGAAACATGGCCAGAGCTGTGAAGATGATCGCAAACGGCAATCCGAATGCCAGCATACCATATAGTGGTCTCCAGACCTCACCCTGTGCGGCAAGGATCAAGAGTGAGCCTACAAAAGGAACGGTACAACTGAAAGAAACTACTACGAGCGTCAAAGCCATAAAGAAGATACCGATCAGACCACCTTTGTCTGACATACGGTCTATTTTATTGACAGCTTCGTGTGGCAATACGATCTCAAAAGCCCCGAGCAGGGAAATTCCGAATAATATGAATATGAGAAAGAATATAAGATTCGGTATCCAGTGGGTGCTGATGAAATTCAGGAACGGAGCCCCGAAAGCCATGGTAATCAAACCCATCACACCAAAAATAGCCATGATGGATAATCCGTAAAAAACGGCTTTAGACCTGCCATTCGACTGTTTAGTAAAGAAACTGACGGTCATCGGCATGATCGGGTAAATGCACGGCATGAAAATAGAAGCGATACCCGCTCCGAAGGCAAGCAGCAGGAACTGCCATAAACTTTGAGTTTCTTCCACAGGTTTTTCTGATTCAGTAGTTGAGATTTGAGTATCCGTTGCTTTTTCAGCGGTGATGGTGTCTGCTGCGACAGCTGTGCCGTCGGTTACAGCTTTGGAAGTATCTTCAGAAACAACAGGTTCATCTGTTTTAACCGGGCCAGCTTCTGCAGCTTTGGCCTGAATGTTAAAACTGAATTTTTCTTTGCCGTTGATACATTTTCCGTCGGCTTCTGTACAGGTCTGAAACTCAATATTGCCGGAAATAACGGCATTCTCTTTTAATATCTTTACTTTTTGTGTGAATAAGCCTTTCTCTTTGAAATAAGTGACATCGCCCTGCCATATTTCATCAAATTTCTTTTTCGGATGCACCGCCTTGATTTTACCCAATAACTGATAGGAATCATTTGGAGTAAAAGTCATGGTAGTAACGATCGGGCCTAAGTCCGGATCAAAGTCTGAAGAGTACAGATACCATTTTTTGTCGATAGTGGCAATAAACTGAAGTTCTATGGTTTCACCGACTTTGGGATTTTCATTGGCAGCTTTGAAAGACCATGTGGCGGGTTTTTCGATCTGGGCGTAAGTCTGAAAAAACAGGAAGGAAAACAAAAAGACGAATATATAACTCAGTTTATTAAACATATCAATTGGTTTTTGTACAATTATTAACGTAATCAGGCTTAAAAAGGATGTATTTTATCAAAACAAAAAGCTATCCGAAAATATTCCATTCCGGATAGCTTTCTTGTTAAATTATCTGAAAGCCTCAAAAGCTGAGATTAAGCTTCTTCGCTTTCGATGATGTTGATCTTCTGAATTTTATCTCCCTGACGGATTTCATCAACGATATCCACCCCCTCAACGACCTTACCAAAACAAGTATGGTTACGGTCAAGGTGAGCGGTATTGGCACGGCTGTGACAGATGAAGAACTGAGATCCTCCGGTGTTTCTGCCACGGTGAGCCATCGACAACACGCCGCGGTCGTGGTATTGGTTACCTCCGTTCAGTTCACATGGAATGGTATATCCCGGACCACCTGCACCGGTTCCGGTCGGGTCGCCACCCTGAATCATGAAGTTAGGGATCACACGGTGGAAAGTTACGCCATCGTAGAATCCTTCTTTTGAAAGTTTGATAAAGTTTTCAACGGCCAAAGGAGCATCTTCGTGATAGAATTCGATCAGCATCGTGCCTTTGTCTGTTATCATTTCTGCTTTACGCATAGTTGTTCTTTGTTTTAATTTGCGGCAAATTTAGTCAAAAATATCAGAAATTTAAGAAATCAGTTTCTTTGAAATGACCATTCAGGGCAATTCTGGCTTTCGTTTTCTCAATGTTCTGCATGATCGGAATGATTTTTTCCAGATGAACGATGAGCATTTTCTGTCTTTCCTGTTCGGTTTTGGTTATCAGGAGCTTATATTCCTCTTCCAGCGACAGGCCTATTTTGTGGGCAATCCTGAAACTGAAAGGTTGATGTGTACTGCTCAGATAATTCACGGGGGTGTTGATGGTGAGATAGAATTTCTCCACAAGATTCAATAATTCATGAGAAATTTCCTCGCTGATTTCTTCGTGGTTGACATAACTGATTTCCCCGCCGGCGTATAATTTCCCTTCCACCGGATTATGAAAGTCGATGATCCTGAAAATCCTGAGGCCCTTGGTGCGGATGTCCATTTCACCGTTTGGGTAAGTCCGGACAAGCTGCGTTACCGTCATTTCTGTTCCGTATCCCTGCAGCTTATTGTTAAAATAAGAAGGGATTCCAAAAGTGGAGTTTTGTTCAATGCACTCATTGATCAGTTGCTTGTACCGGGGCTCAAAAATTTTCAGATTCAGGTCTTCATGAGGGAAGGCCACGATATTCAGAGGAAAAAGTGGAAGCAGTAACATAATCTGACTATTCAAGTTTATCCAAAGTTAAGAAATTTTATTAACTTTGAAATCAATCGTTTCGCAAACTCTGTCAAACATGAATTATAAAAATATCCTTAAGTTCAGCGTCCACCTGAACACCAGCCGGCTTTGTTTTCTCTTTTTCACAGGAATGATTTCAGGACTGATGACAGACTTTAGTTTCAGTTTTGAAGATGTTAAATTCATGTTCATTCTTTTCGCAGGGACAGCGTTTTTTGTTTTGCGGGATTTTAAAGAAAGGTCCAGGTTTTCGAAGATTTTTATCATGATTTTGCTCGGGCTGTTTACTTCTTTTTCTTTTAACGATGCAGAACCAAGACCCTCTTTGTGGGCCAGATCGACGGAAACAACCTTAACGCAGGCGAAGGTGGATTCGTTGATAAAATCCCGTCAGCAAACAGGAAAAGCGATGGAGGGTAAGAAGGAAATTAATCCTAAGGTGACAGCTTCTATTCTTTTCCTTTTATTGTCTCTCGTTGGGCTTGGGTCAATCTATATGACGGCTGTGGCTACGATGGTCAGCGTCGTTATGTTTTTCTTCTTCCTGGCTCTCGGGATTTTTGCCCTGGCCGGGGCCGTATATTTTCTGCACAGAATTTTCAGGAAAGAACCTTTCAAGAAACGCCTTGAACGGACAAAGGCCGATAATAAAAGGGAGAGCAAGATTTACTTTAAAATCGTAAAAATGACCCTGTTGTTTATATTGATTGTGGGACTCTTAGCTTTAGGCGGACTGT
This sequence comes from Emticicia sp. CRIBPO, assembly GCF_009905725.1. GTDB lineage: Bacteria > Bacteroidota > Bacteroidia > Cytophagales > Spirosomataceae > Leadbetterella. The sequence continues at coordinate 137,738 of NZ_JAAAKV010000010.1, forward strand.
TTTTTTACTAGGTTTGTTGATATTTTGTTTTAACTTTGGATACTTGGTTTTCAGATTGTGGCTGAGATAAAACCTCGGTCTGCTAAACCTGTTATTTCAAAAGCACTTACCACATCCGGCCATGAATTTTTTTAAAAACACACCTTTCAACCTCCGGCATCTTTTGTTTTTTTTGCCCGGATTTGCCTTGCCTTTGTTTACTTATACTTTTGAAGAGGTAAAGTTCCTCTTTCTTCTGGTCCTTGTAACGGTTTTGTACTTGCTCAGAAATTTCAAAAAATACCCGCAGTTTTCGAAAGCAGTTCTGATGATTCTGCTTGGTGTATCCGCAGGAATGCCGGTGAGGCGGGATATGCATCCGGAAATTGAAGCTTCGCTCTGGGCCAGGTCTTCTGAGACTACCCTGAGTACAAAAAAACTGGATTCACTTATCCAGGCAAATCAGGTTCATCAGAAAGTAACCAGGAAAAAAGAGGTTAAGGAAGAAAGTAAAATCAAGCCAGGAATAATATCCGTTTTGCTGGCTTTTCTGATGTTTATTGTCACCTACGGGTTTTTCTATCTCACCATCGCCTCCATTTTTGGCAGTGCTTTCTGGTTTATATTGTTTGCCATCCTGGGTATTGCTTCTTTTTCGGGGGTGCTGTATTTCTTATTCAGGGCTTTCAGGAAAAAGCCTTTTGTAAAGCGGTCTGAACGCACAAAGGCAGGTACAAGGAAGGAATGGCTGACGTATTTAAAGATATTTTTGGTCTTGCTGGGGGCTGGTATTGGCTTGGCTGTACTGTCGGTTACAGGAGCTTTCTACTGAATGAAACCCGGTCAGGAGCCGGTCTCTTTTCTCTCAAAATTGATAAAAAACTCCGCTCCGAATCGCTGATAAATGGAATTGTGACAGGTTTCGAGAGTTTTAAGGTTAAAATAAGGCCTGAACAACTGCTGATATTCTTCTTTATCTCCGCCGAAAGGAGGCCCTTCAGGGAAAGGGTGATTAAACAACAAGCCACTCAGTTTTCCTCCGGGCTTAAGCAAACCGGACATTTTTCTGACGTACTCCTCCCTCATTGACGGGTCCAGGGCACAGAAAAAGGTCTGTTCGATGATGAGATCATAGCTGCCCTCATGCTGAAAAAAGTCCTCATGAATAATCCGGCAGCAGCCCGCTTCGCAGAAGTGCTTAAACTTGATATTGAGTCGCTCAGTCAGTATTTTTGAAATATCGATAAGGGTAATGTTGACAAAACCGTTCTCAAGCAGATAGGCAGCCTCGTGGGCATTGCCACAGCCGGGGATCAGTATGGACATGTTTTTGTCTTCCAGCTGGTCGAAATAAACTTTAAGGGGATTAGAGATCGTCCCGATGTCCCAGCCGGTTTGTTGGTTGGCGTATCTTTCTGACCAGTATTGGTCGTCTAGTAATGGTTCAGGTGTCATATGGTTAAGGGATTTAAATGTGATTTTGTTTATAATAATACGAACAATCCGGCCAAGGTGTTCTAAAATTTTATTTTCCGGTCATTTTCTATGGATAATCCAGAATTCACCCCGGAGATATACCCTGTCCGGAAGTCTGTCCTTCGTCCGGGCGGGCTTCTTCCTTTTTCAATCCTCCTTTTTCCTTTCCTCCTTATATAATATTCAGAAAATAATAAATAATTAGGTTTATTTTATAAATTTGAGCACGATCAAACATACTAAAAAAACCGGAATGAAATTTTTGAAACATTTTTGGGGACTTGCACTCGCAGCAGGTTTACTCTATTTATTAAATCAGTCATGGGGCACCGTCCCTCCTTTAGGAAAACTCTTCAGCCCGTTCCAGGGTTTTTTACAAAATACCGAACAAAAAGACACCGGGGGAGACCTTGAAATGCCTTTGAAAGGCTTGAAAGGCGAAGTAAGTGTCCGCTATGATGACAATGCGGTACCACATATTTTTGCACAGAACGACGACGACTTGTTTTTTGCCCAGGGATATGTTATTGCCCGCGACCGTCTGTGGCAGATGGAGTTTTATACTATGGTTTCTTCAGGAAGGCTAACCGAAATCGTAGGAGAAAGGGCTCTTGAGTATGATCGCTATAACCGTAAAAGCGGCATGGCCAATTCTGCGAAGAAAATAGCTGAAAACCTTAAAAAAGATCCGCTTTCCAGCAGTATTCTGGAAGCTTATTCAGCAGGGGTGAACGCGTACATCGCCCAGTTGAGTTATAAAGACCTGCCGGTAGAATATAAAATTCTGAATTATAAGCCTGAACCGTGGTCACCTTACAAAACCATCCTGATGCTGATGAACATGAGGAACACACTCAGCGGCGGAAGTAATGATTATCGTTTAACCAATGTCGTATCCAAATACGGACTGGATGCTGTCAAAGATTTGTTCCCGGATTATCCTGTTGACGAGTCTCCGATTATACCGGTGGGAACCAAATGGGAATTTACGCCGCTGCAGACACCTGCTGTTCCTGAAAAGATAATGGCCCTGCCTGACAACGGGCAGGTAGCTCTGAATATTCCTGAGCCAAGACCGGAAATAGGCAGTAACAACTGGGCTGTGGGAGGTGCAAAGTCTGCTACAGGCCTGCCCATTCTGGCCAATGACCCTCACCTGGGTCTGAGCTTACCTTCTATTTGGTATCAGATGCAGTTGAGTTCTCCAAACATGAATGTATATGGTGTAGCCTTGCCGGGTTCTCCGGGTATTGTGATCGGTTTTAATAAAGACGTGGCCTGGGGTGTAACCAATGTAGGTTCCGATGTCCTGGATTTTTATAAAATCAAATTCAAGGATAAAACCATGAAAGAATACTGGCACGATAACCAGTGGAAAAAAACAGAGCAAAGAATTGAGACCTTCGTACTGAAAGGCGGCAAGGTCATCTCAGACACGCTTTACCTTACGCACCACGGACCGATCATTTATACAGAAAATAAAGAAACGGATTTTAATAAGAATGCCCCTGCAGGTCATGCCATGCGGTGGATCACCAACGAAACCGACGGAGCCGATCTGCTCACTTTTTATTATCTGAATAAGGCTAAAAACTACGATGATTACCGCAAAGCCCTTACGTATTATACTGCTCCGGCTCAGAATTTTGTCTTCTCCAGCAACCAGAACGATATAGCCATTACCCCGAACGGCAAGTTCCCGTTAAAATGGAAAAATCAGGGTAAATATATCCTGGACGGGACGCTGCCTTCTCAGGACTGGCAGGGATGGATTCCGAAAGACCAGAATCCGACGGTTAAAAACCCGCCGAGGGGATTTGTCAGTTCTGCCAACCAGTTTTCTACTGATCCCACCTATCCTTATTACTTAGGCTGGAGATTCGCCCCTTCTGAAAGAGGGATGAGGATCAACGAAAGGCTGGAGGCCATGACCCAGGCCACCGCAGACAGCCTGAGAAGTGTTCAGAATGACAATTTTAACCTGGCTGCCAGACGAATTTTACCGGCGTTGATTGCTTCGCTGAAAAAAGACCCCCGGATTGCCAAATACGCCGGATTCTCAGAAATTGAAAACTGGAATCTGAAGAATGACGCCGGTGAAGTGGGGGCGACCATTTTTGAAAGATGGAGAGAGGAGCTGAACCGTGCGATATGGAATGATGAGTTTTCTCCGGACAATAAGATGCTGTACCCTTCAGATGACAGGACTTTTGAGATGATCAAAAAAGAACCTGCCGCCAGGTGGTTTGACAACCAGGATACTAAAGACAAGATAGAAACAATGGATGAGATCATCGGTTATAGTTTTAAAGCGGCCATCGATTCCCTTACCAAACATAATGGCAGCATCGATCCGAAGAAATGGGCCTGGAGTAAAGTGAAAAGTACGGATATCAAGCACCTTGTTCCTGCTTTTCAGTCTTTCAGCCGGATGGATATTGACAATGGCGGAGGCAAAAGCATTGTCAATGCCACTACTGCCACTACGGGCCCTTCGTGGAGGATGATTGTTGAACTGGACAAATCCTGGCCACGCGGTTATGGTTTGTATCCGGGCGGTCAATCAGGTAATCCCGGCAGTATATATTATGACAACATGATAGACAAATGGGCCAAAGGCGAACTGAATACCCTGTTGTTCCTGAAGAACAAAGAGGAGAAATCAGACAAAATCAAAAAGCAGATGGTGCTTAAACCTCAAAACTGAAACTTTTAAAAGAGAAAAATTATGTTGTATATTCTGATCATTATCATTGGCGGTATCGCCTCGTTTTTTGGCCCGTGGTGGGTGGTGGCACCGGTGTGTTTTGCTTTGTGCTGGTGGAAAGCCAAAACGGCAAAATCTGCTTTCGGGGTTTCGGCCCTGGCAGCGGTTACTTTGTGGGTGGGCTATTCCTTGTACCTGAACGCCGTTTCTGAAGTAAATATGTCTGATAAAATCGCAGGAATATTTACCGGAGGAGCCGCTTCATTGGAGAATATTCCTAAAATAGGGATCATCATCACGATAGTAACCTTGGTCTCAGCACTTAGCGGAGGTTTTGCCGGAATGGCGGGTGTTCAGGTCAGGAATTTTTTTAAAGCGTAAAAAGGATTTTTTTATAAAATATTATTATCCCTATATTTGTCGTTCGAATTGAGAAAAAATAACAAAATATCATTAATGAAAAGAATCAGCATTTTATTTTTAGGCTTATCGGTCGCTATCTTGAGTTGTAACAAAGCCGCAGACAGCGGTAAAACCGGAACAAGTCAGCCTTCAGGAAGAATTGTTTATGTGAATACAGATACTCTTCTTAATAACTATGAATACTACAAAGACGTTGTAAAAGAATTTGAAAACAAAAGATTTGCTCTTGAAAACGAATTACAACGCAAAGGTCAGTCATTCCAGAATGAAGTAGCTTTGTTTCAACGTCGTGCCCAGGCCGGCGGAATGACCCAGGAGCAGGCTCAGACTACCCAGCTTCAGCTTCAGAAAAAAGAGCAGGATATCATGTTGTATCGTGACAACGCTGCCGGAAACCTTGGTCAGGAACAAGCTAAGAAAACAGATCAGTTGTTGACTAACATCCAGGATTACCTTAAGAAATATAACAAGTCTGATAAGTATGACATGGTTATCGGATATTCGAAAGGCGGTGGCGTACTTTACGCTAAAGAAGATCTCGATATCACCCAGGATGTATTGAAAGGACTTAACGAAGAATATAACAAAAACAAAGGAAGTATTTCTGCAGACACTACTGCCAAGAAATAATAGTATCCAGAGTTCTATAAAAAGCATGGCTGCACCGCAGCCATGCTTTTTTGTTTTTCCTTTTCTCAGTCTGCCTTCCTTCGTTTTCCTTTCTCCCTTTTCCTTTCTCCTTCTCCAATAATAAAAAAGTTATTCTGGTATTTTTTTATGATTTGTCTTACTTATTTTTAGATTTGTGAATTCAACCTGATCATATCTAAACCTAGCCCGATGAACCAACTACAACCTACTGATTATTTAGTTTTTTTTCTCTATTTTCTTGCTGTTTCCGGATACGGATATTGGGTATATAAAAGGAACAAGCCCAAAGAAACCAACACCAAAGACTTTTTCCTGGCCGAAGGTTCCCTGACCTGGTGGGCCATCGGGGCATCACTGATCGCCTCCAATATTTCTGCAGAGCATTTTATCGGCATGTCGGGCTCCGGATTTGCGATGGGACTGGCCATTTCTTCGTATGAGTGGATGTCGGCCGCTACGCTTATTATTGTAGCGGTATTCTTCATCCCGATTTATCTGAAGAATAAGATATACACCATGCCCCAGTTGTTGTCCAAAAGATACAACGATACGGTAGCGACTATCATGGCTGTTTTCTGGTTGTTGCTGTATGTCTTTATCAACCTGACCTCTATTCTGTACCTTGGCTCACTGGCAGTTGAGACCATCACAGGCCTGCCGTTTACTTACTGTATGTTTGCCCTGTCTCTTTTTGCTATTTTTATCACTTTGGGTGGGATGAAAGTGATTGGCTATACAGATGTGATCCAGGTGGTGGTATTGATTCTTGGTGGTTTGGCCACCACTTATCTGGCCCTGAATATGGTTTCGGACAAATTTGGCGGAGATGGTATTTTTGACGGATTATCTTTGCTTAAAACCAAAGCCGACGACCACTTCCATATGATCTTTTCGGAAGGGGATAAATACTATTATGAACTTCCGGGCTTGTCTATCCTGATTGGCGGGATGTGGATCAACAACCTCAACTATTGGGGATGTAATCAGTATATTATTCAAAGGGCTTTGGGGGCAGATCTAAAAACCGCCCGTAATGGTATTCTTTTCGCGGCTTTTCTTAAGCTGATGATCCCGTTGATCTGTGTGGTTCCGGGCATCGCCGCTTATGTATTGTTTCAGAACGGGGAGCTGCAGCAGCAAATGACCGATATCAACGGCATTGTTAAACCTGATCATGCTTATCCTTCACTGATGAACCTTCTGCCCCTAGGCTTGAAAGGCCTTGCTTTTGCGGCCCTTACAGCGGCCATTGTAGCCTCACTGGCCGGAAAGTGTAACAGTATCGCGACGATCTTCAGTCTGGATATTTACCAGAAGATTCTGAATAAAAATGCCAGTGAAAAGAAAACTGTGATGGTGGGCAGATGGGCCGTATGGGTATCTTTTGCCATTGCATTGTTGATCACCCCGCAACTCAGGCACCTGGAACAGGCCTATCAGTTTATCCAGGAATATTCAAATTATATTACCCCGGGAGCTTTCGCTTTATTTTTCCTGGGCTTGTTCTGGAAAAAGACCACTTCCAATGCAGCCATTACCGCAGCTGCCCTGGCCTTGCCGTTGTCCCTGATTTTCAAGTCGCTTCCGGACATGATCGGCATAGCCCCGATACCGTTCCTGAACCGTACGGCGTGGGTATTTGGTATCCTGGTGGTTTTGATGGTCATCATATCACTCATCGAAGGAAAAAGGAAGAAGGAGAACAAAGGTTTTGAAATTGACAAATCGATGTTCCGGGTACCTCCTTCGTTCATTGTGATTTCCATACTCATCTGCGGTGTTCTGGCGGCCTTGTATACTGTTTTCTGGTAAAAAAGACGCTGAAAAATACCAAATACAGGCACTTGCTGATATCAGCTGTATGCCTGAAGTATGGAATATCATAACCCGGAGAATATCAGGCTGATAGCTGAAAACAGACGGCTGAAAAGCTTCATATGTTTTTTTGCTCATAAAATTTAATTTATTCAATAATTTATCTATATTTGATACGTTTTTGACAAAGCTGAAGTTAAAACAGGAATTATTTCATTTAAACAGACCGTTTGGAAAGCATGGAATTTACGCCGAAAGAAATTGCCCCGTTAGCCAGTATTGAAGATTGGGAAGAGGATGTGATCATCCGTTATCCTGAGCCGCATACAAGGGCCAAAGAAGAATATCGTAATTATGATAATCCGGAAAGAGATACTGTCCGTGAGTTTTACCGTTTGAATCATAAGTTTCAGACCTATGATTTCGTAAAACAAAAACAGGCTGAGTTTTTGAAATTCGACAGAACTGAAATGCCCATCTGGGATGCTTTCGAGTTTCTTAATACGCTTGTAGATGACTCAGATCCTGATACTTCCCTGGATCAATGGCAGCACCTGTTGCAAACTTCAGAAGCTATCCGTGCCGATGGTCATCCTGACTGGTTTGTGTTAACAGGCCTTTTGCATGACATGGGTAAAGTGTTGTGTCTGTTCGGTGAGCCTCAGTGGGCTGTCGTGGGCGACACCTTCCCGGTAGGTTGCAAACATTCCGATGCTATTGTTTATCCTGAGTATTTTGAAGCCAACCCGGACTCAAGAGACGAGAGATACAATACCAAATACGGTATTTATGAGCCGAATTGCGGTCTCAGAAATGTGGATATGTCGTGGGGGCATGATGAGTATCTTTATCAGATGACTAAAGATTATCTTCCTGAACCTGCTCTTTATATGATCCGTTATCACTCATTCTATGCTCAGCACAGAGAGCATGCTTATGATCACTTATTAGACGATCATGACCGTGAAATGTTTGAGTGGGTGAAGAAATTCAATCCTTATGATTTGTATTCAAAACTTCCGGTACCACCTGATACCGAAGCTTTGAAGCCTTATTATAAAGCATTGGTAGCGAAATATCTTCCGGCTAATCTGAAGTTCTAAGAAGTAAGTGAATATATAAAAATAGCCGTCTGGGTTTCCCGGACGGCTATTTTGTTTTGTATTACGGAGATCAGTCGTCTCTTCTTCCTAAAAACATCATCACATAATATGCAAGGTTGGCAATGGCCCCTAGTGCACTCACCACATAAGTCATGGCAGCCCATTTCAAGGCATCTTTAGCCATGGCGTGTTCTCTCTGGCTCACCACATTGCGGGTTTCCATCCATTTCAGGGCACGGTTACTGGCGTCAAACTCCACAGGTAAGGTAATGGTAGCAAAAGCGGCAATGGCAGCATTGGCGGCGATCAGCACCAGCAACAGCATGTTACCTAATGCACTGCCCTGCGTAAGAAGGTAAAACCCACCCATAAACAGGAACATATTGGCCATACCCATTACTTTCGAGGCAATGTTGACAGCCGGAACCAGCGTAGAACGCATTTTCAGGGCTGCATAGGCCGTAGCATGCTGAACAGCGTGCCCGCACTCATGGGCTGCAACGGCGGCGGCGGCGGCACTTCTGCCGTGATATACATCACCACTGAGGTTAACCGTTTTGTCAAGCGGGTTATAGTGGTCAGTCAGCTGTCCTTCCACCTGTGTAATCTTTACATCATATATTCCGTTGTCGTTAAGCATTTTCTGAGCTATTTCAGCTCCGCTTAAGCCATTAGACAAACCAATTTTCGAATATTCGGCAAACTTGCTTTTCAATCTCCTTGAAACGAGCCAGCCTGCAGCCATAAAAACAAGACTTATTAAAATAATTCCATTCATTGTACTATCGTGTTTTAAATAATTTGTGTTTAAAAGAAAAAATACCTGTTCTCTTTGATTAAAACAAAGTTGGGATTAACTAGGTTCGGAAACCTTCCCGGCAGCTTTATTACCTGCCAGAAAACTAAGCAGAAGCGATATCACTCCGAATATCAGAACGAACAGAATGCCCTGCATCGTATGCAGAAAAGTGGCGAGGGTAATACCTTCCTGTTGGGTAAGGCCATATAGCATCACAATTTTGCCAACCAGGAAATGATAACTGCCGATCCCTCCCATGGTGGGTGCAGCCATGCCGATACTTCCCATGACCAGGATCGTGAGGATACCCAGGAAACTCATGGTGCCGTCGGCATCCAGTGAAATATAAAGGAAATAGGTAGTCCAGTAATATAAGGCCCAGATGAGCAGGGTTACGATGACAAAAACAGCAGGGTTTTTAAGGTTTTTTACACTGCTGAAGCCATTCCACAGACCTTTTCCGATTTCAATGATCTTCTGAACCAGCGGGATATTTTCCAGTTTGTTCCAGTTCTTCTTAAGCAGGAAAAAGACAAGTCCGAGGAATATCAGTCCACCGGCCGCCAACGTGAGAAGAGTAGAGGTGTTTTTCAGTTTATCTCCGAATATCTCAACAAAAAGGCCTTTGAGCCTGTCAAATTCAAGAAGGAGGTTCAGGCCTATCAGCACAAACAAGACGATGACGTCAATCACCCTTTCGGCAATTACCGCCCCGAAAGATTTCTCAAACGGAATATCTTCAAGTTTCTGAAGGCTGGCCGACCGGGCAAACTCGCCGGCTCTGGGCAAAGCCAGGTTGGTCAGGTATCCGATCAGGACAGCCAGCGTGGTGTTGTACGTGGAGGGTTGGTAGCCCATAGGCTCCAGCATCAGTTTCCAGCGATATGCCCTCAGTACGTGTGCTAAGAGAGCCAGAATAGCAGCCAGTCCAACCCACATATAATTGGCATCTTTGAAGTTTTGCCACAGAGACACCAGGTCAATGTCTTTGAAAACCCAGTATAACAAGGCCAAGCCAATGGCTATCGGCAGAATGTATTTCAGATTATTTTTCAATGCTGGTGCTTTAAGTAAATGTATTATTTGACAACCCTGTTGTTCTCGTCTGGAAACACAACGGTCGGTTTGTGCGTTGCGGCTTCTTCCGGGGTCATCCAGGCATAAGAAATAATAATCACGATGTCGCCCGGCTGAGCTTTTCTGGCAGCGGCACCATTCAGACAGATGATTCCCGAGCCTCTTTTGCCTTTGATCGCATAAGTTTCTATCCGCTCGCCGTTATTGTTGTTTACAATCTGGACGCGTTCGTTTTCTCTTATACCCGCGGCTTCAAGGAGGTCTTCGTCAATGGTAATGCTGCCTACATAATTAAGTTCGGCCTGAGTTACTTTTACCCTGTGGATTTTAGACTTGAAAATATTGATTAACATTTTTGTATCTTCTGGTTTTTGAATCACAAAATTACGATTCATTTTTGAAAACACAATCATCGGGTCGGCCGTTCCATTATGCAGACAAACGAAAAGCTGAAATGAGTGTTGGGTTTTACCGGCCAGGGCCGTCAGGTCGGCCGTGTGCCGGACCTCGATGATCGTTGAAAGTTCTTTGGGTTTCATCCTCAGATGTTGCCTGATCTCTGATTCGGGGCGGTGGGCGAAACAGAGCAATAACTATGTCCCGGATGCCATGTTCTGTATCGAAAAGAATGAAAGATAATTTTCTCAGTTGAGGATATAACCTGTATTCGAAACTTTTACCTGAAAAAGCTATTATAAAATCGTTATAATTGTGCAAATTGCAAAAGAGTTTACCCGGCTTAAGACGCCTCTTCATGCCGGGTTCTTTTTTCGCATTCCCAATTTAACCGCTATTCATGTTCGGAGAGAGAACCATTCAGATTCTGATTTTAACGCTGTATTTTATCTGGGGCGTAACCGGAATCTTCCATCATGAACTTTGGACAGACGAGTTTCATTCATGGCTAATAGCCTCCCATAGCCGGACTTTAGGAGATTTATGGCATAACATTGCTTATGAGGGGCATCCGCTCGGGTGGTATCTTATTTTGTTTTTAGCTGCAAAAGCCGGGTTATCTTTCCATGTTATGCAATTTATTCACCTGGCAGTCGGTATGGTCTGCAGCTATCTGATCTTAAGACTTTCTCCTTTTAATATCATTTATAATATCCTCATTATTTTTGGGGGAATTCTGGGTTTTGAATATCTCTTGCTTTCCAGGAACTACAGCATAGGCCTGATGATCATGCTTTGTGCCTTGTCAATGATCCTTCAGAAAAAGGAGTTTTGGAAACTTGCCCTTGTTCTGGCTGTATTAACCCAGTTTAATCTTTTTGCGACATTAATCTCTGCTTCACTGATGTTGATGCTGTTTGTCAGAAAATATGGCCTCAGGTTTTGGAAAATGGAAAGGAGTGATTTTCTGGCTTCGGCCGTATGGTTTGGAGGTTTTATTTTTTTCGTGATCACCGTAAAACCTCCTTCAGATTCCTTTTTCTTTCATAATTCCGTCCTGAACTGGTCTGTTTTTAGTGAAGACAGGGTAAGAAACGGCATTAAGGCCCTCATTGTTTACTTTAACAGGGCGGTTTTTTCAAAATATTCAATAACCTACGGTTTTGAAAGATTTGCGGTGCTGAGTTTATCTTCCGTGCTGTTATTTACCGGACTGACTTTTGCCTATCTTCTGACTTTTGCGGTTACCCTTCGCAAGAGCAAACCGGCCCTGATTTTTTTTATCACAAGTCTCGGATTGATCAGTATTTTTATTTTCATTTCTTATTACCCCGCGGTGGCCGACAGGCACACCATGAGTGTTTGCATTATTCTTTTGATCAGCCTGATTATTTATCATTCAGAGTTTGAACTGAGTGGGACGCAGAGGTTCTTAATCTTATTGCCCCTGGTCAGTATTTTTATGTACGGCATGGGGGCTTATGTCAACGACTTCAGAAATGAATTCAGTTCTGCTAAAAGAATTTCTGAAAAAATCAGGGATGAGTATCCTGAAACGCCCGTGGTTTCTTATCCCGATTATTTGGGAGAGGCGGTTTCAGGCTACCTTGACAAAGACCTTTTTCATCTGACACAGAATGATTTCGGAAACTATGTTACCTGGAAAAAGGGTGTGGCCGACAGGTGGGATGAAGACGGGCTGGAGTTTTTACTCAACAATAAACCCAAAATGGATGTCCTGAAAAATAAGACCTCTTCTGATTTGCTGATTCTGACCTGGGTGACTATCCCGGACTCGCTGTGTAAAAAACACCACTTTGAGAAACTGCAGTTCAATGAAAACCAGCAGACAAAAGCAGGTGACAGTTTTAATGTTTACAGATATTGATTTTGTTTACTGTAATACCCGGCTGAATTCCGCAGCAACGCTTTTATCTTGTCATAGTGCTATTTTAGGGATGTTTTCACTGATACTTTTTCTCCGTTTTTTTGCTAAATTTTGTCCACTTATTCCGGTGGTTTCGGGGCTGTTGCAACGATAACTTAACCTGCCCTTAATGTTTACTTAACACATTCCGGTGTTTCTTCCCATACTTTTGCAGGCCTTAAGGAACTGTTATTTGAGGCCGGAAAGAAGTGTTTAGCTGTTAAAAGTGCCAAAATATGTGTTCTGAGAGCCTTTTTATGGTTTTTGATCAGACCCATGACATCAGCCCGTTTTTTTTAATCCGGGGGTCAGAAAACGGAATTGATCCATGTCAAGGAGTGTGATTTGATGAGAAGGGCTTATTTGAAAGGTAAAGTATAGGAATTGTCATATTTTTTATTTATAAATTATAATAATATATTTGCCAATGTTAACCGAACGTTTACCGACAAAAACTCGAAATAAGTCTTAGCACAATGCAAGGATACTCAGAGAGGATATCCCTGAAACAGACACAGTACTGAATAAATGATTTGAGAAAGAGTCGGATGATGAACACGAATTTACTAAATGAAATCTTCTGTGAAGGCTCCATCAGTATGGAAGCCTCTTCCTGCCTGCAATTATTAACCAATATGTATAATCAATTAAAACCCGGATCATCTATGACAAAAATCAAGTATCAATTAACCTAGTGCCCTCAAAAACAGAAGTGATCAGATTCATCAATAACTGTTGACAGGATTTTATGACTTCGCAAGTTAATTTCTAACAGAAAAAATAACCGAATAATGAAAAAAACTCTACAAAAAGGGTTGCTAAGGTTTTTGAAAACCTCGGTAATCCAAATGTTTTTGGCCACCCTTTTCCTGGGTGTAAGTTATGCCAAAGCAAACCAGCCGGCGAAAATCGCTGATGTTAATGTTTCCGGAAAAGTGACTGATTCAGAAAATGGAGATGCCATTCCCGGTGTAAGTGTTCTTATTAAAGGCGGAACCAAAGGAACCGTAACCGACGCAAACGGTAGTTTCAGCCTGGTAGTGCCTGACGCAAAAGCAGTATTGGTATTCAGCTACGTTGGATATACTCCTCAGGAGGTTTTAGTGGGCAGTCAGACTTCACTTAATGTGCAGTTAAAATCAGATGCCAAAACACTCAGTGAAATTGTGGTGGTAGGATACGGAACTTCCAAAAAGACCGATCTTACCGGTTCAGTAAAATCTGTGAAAAGTGATGAGTTTAACAGAGGTATCATTAACTCACCTGAGCAGTTGCTTCAGGGTAAAGTAGCCGGTGTTAACGTGACTTCTGCCAGTGGTGAACCGGGCGGAGCCCAGGGGATCACCATAAGGGGTCCTGGAGGTGTGCGTACAGGAAGTACTCCGCTTTTTGTGGTAGATGGTCTGGCTCTTGATAACTCCGGTACAGGTGGAGGAGGAAACCCTCTTAACTTCCTGAACCCACAGGATATTGAATCAATTGACGTTTTGAAAGACGCTTCTGCTACAGCCATTTATGGTTCCCGCGGAGCGAACGGTGTGGTATTGATCACTACTAAAAAAGGCAAGGCGGGTACTTCTTCTTTAAACTATTCTACAAGTTTTGGTATCTCTAAGATCGCCAGGGCTTTGCCTGTGTTTACTGCAGATGAATACCGTACTGAAGTGCCAAAGCTGGGTGGTACACTTGAAGATCTGAAAGGAAATACAGACTGGCAGAGTGAAGTAATGAGAACAGCCTATACTCAGAATCATAACCTGACTTTGGGTGGCGGTGCTGATAAACTGACTTATTATGCTTCGTTTGGTATGCAAAAGCAGGAAGGTATCCTGAAAAATAACAATATCGACAGATATACCGGACGTATTAATGTAACTCAGAAGTTTCTGGACGACAGACTTAATGTAGATGCCAACCTTACTGTGACTTCTGTTTCAAATGTAAGACCTCCGATTGAAGGTATGATCGGTAATGCTATTTCTACCAACCCGACTTACCCGGCTTATGATAAAGATGGTAATCCTGCTTTTTATCCGAACCTTGTGAACCCGCTGATCAGCTTAAAACTGAACAAAGAAGTTACAAAGACCGGAAGAATAATGGGTAATATTTCACCTTCATTCAAAATCACCAAAGACCTGGTTTATCGTTTGAATTTCGGTATTGACAATGCTAATTCAGTAAGAGACGTTCAGTCGCTAGCCAATGCGGTACCTCTTCAGGACGGTAGATTGGATACCTATATTAAAACCAACAATAACAGCCTGATCGAAAACTACCTGACTTACGGAAAGCAGTTCGGTAAGAACAATATTTCTGCATTGGTAGGTCATTCATATCAGAAAATATTCATCCAGGAGCGTTGGTCAAGTATCAACAAATTCCCGATTTCTGATATCGAGCCTATCTATAACCCGGGCTTGGGTCAGGAACTTACGCTTGCCAACAACAAACCGGGCGGATATGCGGTTAAAAACGAACTTCAGTCGTTCTTCTCAAGGGTAAACTACCAGTTTGACGACAAGTACCTTTTCACTGCCACAGTTCGTGCAGATGGATCGTCTAAATTCGGTGCCAACAACAAGTACGGGGTATTCCCTTCGTTCTCTGCAGGTTGGAGAATCTCTGAAGAAGACTTCCTTAAGTCTTCATCACGCATCAGTGAGTTGAAACTGAGAGCAGGTTGGGGACAAACCGGTAACCAGGAAATTCCTTCCAAAATTACCCAGCCCTTATTTACTTCTGTAGTGTCGGGAAGTACAAGTTACCCGCTTATTGAAGGAGCTTATCCTGCAGGTACTACTTATACAAGACTGGCCAATCCGGATATCCAGTGGGAAGTTTCAACACAGACCAACATCGGACTTGACTTCGGATTCCTGAACGGAGCTCTTTCAGGTTCGGTAGATTACTTCAACAAGGTTTCCAACAATATCCTGCTTGAGGTAATTCCTTCAGATCCTGTACAGCCTGCCGGTACTTTCTGGACCAACGTGAAAGATATGACCATTACCAACAAAGGTCTTGAAATAGAATTGAGTTACAGACGCAAAACAAACAGCGGCTTCAGCTATGGTGTTGGCGGTAATGTTACTTTTATTAACAATGTCGTTAAAAACTCTCCTTACTCAGTGATTCCTTCGGGAAGTGCTTCTGGTTCAGGACTGACTTCTGCTACCATCAACGGGTACATCAACAACGAACCAATCGGAACATTCTTCCTGAAAGATTTTACAGGATTTGACGACAAGGGAATCAGTAAATACAGAGATGTGGATGGTGACGGTATTATCGGCGACAAAGACAGGGTAGCGGTAGGCAGTGCTTTACCTACCATGCAGTATAACTTCTTCGGAAACGCAGGATTCAAAGGTTTTGATCTGATCATTAACTTTAATGGTGTAAGAGGTAACAAAATCTATGATAACACAGCCAACTCTAACTTCTACAAGCTGCGTCTGTCGAAAGGTATCAACACGACTCCGGAAGCCATTGCTTCTCCGACAGAATCTGTAAACAATGCGGCCCCGGTTTCTTCAAGATATCTGAAAGACGGAGCGTACCTGAGATTAAACAACCTGGCGTTGGGGTATACATTCAACACCCAGGCATTAGGCATCAGCAAATGGGTTTCTTCATTGAGATTGTCTGCCACAGGTCAGAATCTTTTCGTAGCGACTAAATATAACGGATATGATCCGGAAGTGAATACTGACAGAACAGTCAACGGGATATCTTCGTATGGTATCGATTATTTAAGCTATCCTAAGGCTCGCTCGGTAGTGTTTGGATTAAATCTAACATTTTAATTTTACTGAAAACATGAAAAAGACCATCATATTTTTCTCCGTAATTCTCGGGACTTTCGCTTTCGAAAGTTGCACCGACCTTCAGGAACAGATCCTGGATGAGACCCAGGCTACCAAGCTGACAGACAAGCAGGCCGCTGACGGAATCATCGCCCCGGTTTATGCCAGGATGCCGGATCTGTTTACCCATACCAATTATTTCGCTCTTCAGGAGATTTCAACCGACGAAGCCATCCTTCCATACAGAGGGGGTACCGACTGGGGTGATAATGGTATTTACCTGGCTATGCATGCCCATACTTACCAGAGTACCGATCCTAACCTCAGAAACACCTGGAACCTGATTCTTCAGGGTATTTCAAGGTCGATTACTGCGATCAATACACTTCCTACGTTGAACGACCCGAGTACCAAAACCTATCTTGCTGAAGCGAGAGCGATGAGGGCTTATTATAACATGCTGGCCCTTGATCTTTATGGTGTGGCTTTTGTGAAAGAAGATATCGGAGCTGTATCGAAGATCATCAGGGGAGAGGAAGCTTTTCAATATATTAAAAATGAATTGCTTGCTGCTGAACCGAACCTGGAAACTACTGTAGGTCCTGGCCGCATTACCAAAGGTGGTGCATGGGGACTTTTGGCCCGTTTGTATCTGAATGCAGCCGTTTACCGCGATATATATGCAGCCAACTTCACCTTTAAGGCTGAAGAAATGGATAAGGTGATTGAATACTGTGATAAAATTATTTCTTCTGGTCAATACCAGCTTTCTGCTGATTACTTCTCTATTTTCGGAGACGCCAATCACAGCAACAAGGAATTGATTTTTGCGATGGACCAGAGAGCTGACCTGAACGGCCACAACCGTATGGCTTATTTCTCTCTTTCAGGTGACCAGTTTCCTTTACCGGCCTATCCTAACGCCAACGGAACTGATGGTCCTGGTATCACTTCAGATTTCTACCAAACCTGGGTACAGGAATATGCTCCGCTAGACCCTAAGGCAGATCCGAGATTCTATAAAGAAAATCTTTCTACCTACAGCAACCAGGCTGATACCTGTATCGCGGCTGAAAACTTTAATATCAACAGAGGTATTCTCAGAGGTCAGCAATACGGTCTGATCCGTAAAAACGGTGTATTTTTGAAATGCCCGGACGGAAGAATGAAAGTGGGTAAATTATTCAATGATACCCGTAACAGACCAACCAGCCCGGTTGTTTTCACTGAGAAAATTGACTTTACTGTAGCAGGAAGTGATTACAGCACAGGCTACAGGGTTGAAAAATATGAATTCAGCAAGAAATCGGTAAGCGGAAGAAACTTCGGTGAAGCGGATATCGTATTTATCCGTCTGGCTGATATTTATATGATGCGTGCTGAAGCCAAATTGAGAAAAAGCAATGATGCAGCAGCTGCTTTGGCTGATGTAAATATTGTAAGAGCTTCAAGGACAGCAACTACACCTCCTCCGGCCCTTAAAGCCATGTCTTTGGATATTCTTTTCAGAGAGCGTGGATTTGAGTTCTACTGGGAAATGTTAAGACGCAGCGACATGATCCGTTTCGGAAAATATGAAGGAACATGGACTGAAAAAACCAATTCAGATAAACAGAAAAGAATCTTCCCGATTCCGCAAACGGCTATCGACGGAGCTTCCAACCTTCCGGGTTATCTGAAACAAAACCCTGGTTATTAAGTTTTACGTTCTGATAAAAGCTATGGAGAGTATTTACACTCCATAGCTTTTTTTGTTTATAAACTATCTGTGACTTACTTTATCTGTTATTTTTAAGCATTATTCAACCTAATCAATACCAGCCTTAATGAAAAAACTAATTTCTCCGAAAAGAGCCCTCATTTGTTTGCTTTTTCTTTTTTCTTTTTCCGGTTTCTTTGCCCGCTCCCAAAGTCATGAATTCATCTTTGGCGATGCGTTGCCGGACGCTCCGGAGTTAGCCGCCCGCGGCGATTTTAAGGTGGGTGTTCAGACCATTTCTGTAGTGAACAAGGGCCAGATCGATATCCTGAAATCAAAAGCGGGAGTAGAGCCGGTTTATGACAGAAACCTCAAACTTGAAGTCTGGTATCCCGCAACGCTGGCTCAGGGACAGGATGAAATCGTTGCCTACGACCAGGTAATGGGGGCATCCAACGACCCTAAGCGGCCTTTGATCCCTTTTAAGTTTAACGGCAGAGCTGCCAGAAATGCACAGGCACTTAAAACACAGGGAGCGTTCCCTCTGATTATTGTGTCACATGGCTACCTGGGATCCAGATTATTATTGACCTACCTTACTGAAAACCTGGCCTCCAAGGGCTATGTGGTAGTGGCCATAGACCATACCGAATCTACTTTTGGTGATGCAGGTGGTTTCACCAGTACACTTCTGAACCGGTCGAAGGATATATTATTTGTGCTAAATCAGATAGCGGATCTGAGTAAACCCACTTCTGACAGTTTTTTAAAGGGTTTGGTTGATGCAGGTAACACAGGTTTAATCGGCTATTCAATGGGAGGTTTCGGTGTTTTGAACGCTTCCGGTGCCGGTTATAGTCCCCAGATGGCAAAGCTTTTCGGCGGAATGACCGGTGGCAGCAAGGCCATTGAAACAAGGATGACCGGTAATCCTGAATTTAACGCTTCCAATGATCCGCGGATCAAAGCGGTGGTGGCGTTTGCTCCGTGGGGTATGCAGCGGGGTGTCTGGGATGCAGAAGGTTTAAAAGGACTGAAAGTGCCCGTTTTCTTTGTAGCGGGTGATCAGGATGATATCTCTGGATATAAAGACGGAATTAAGGCCATTTATGAAGGAGCCGTTAATTCGGACAGGTATCTGCTGACTTATGCGAACGCCCGTCATAATGTGGCTCCAAACCCTCCGCCTCATGAGTCGTTGAAGTCGGGTTTGTCTATTGATGAATACTATCGCTATGCCGAACCGGCGTGGAATGAGAAACGCATCAACAACATCAATCAGCATTTTGTGACCGCGTTCATGGGAATACACCTGGGCAAAAAGGATTATGCTAAATTCCTTGATCTTAAGGGGGATTCAAACGAAAAAACGTGGACAGGATTTAAACCAAGGTCATCAACAGGACTACAGCTGCTGCATGCAAAACCATAAGATAAAAGAATAAAATGATTTGGGAGAGAAAAACGTTGAAGATGTAAAATCAGGCAGTTGAAGTTAAAACGACCAAAGTGCCCGGAAAGTTTCATGCTTGAAAAATTATCGCATTATTTTTCAAAATAAATCACGCTTTTGATGAAACAATCATTTATTTATAAAATCGAGGTAAATTATATCAACAACCTGGTAGGCATAAAGCAAAGTCTGCCGGTTGTTTCTTATTTTTCCAATCTCAAAATCGCTTTGGAGAGTATCTTCTCAATACTAGCTTTAAGAGGGTGGGATGATCACAAAATAAACTATACGGCAGTTTACCGATCCATTAAAGACCGGGGGAAGTATGTGGCAGAGTTTAGCCTGAAAAATGTAAAGATATTCAGACTGGAAATTTCCAAAGTGATTATGAACCCCGCTTTAAGTGACCTGGGAATAGATCAGAAGCCTCACATAGAGGCCTGATTGCGGGCCGTCATTTTGCTCCGTTGTTCAGCATATCTGATTAGTGCAGGAAAATCATGCTGCGTAATTTTGCGTTTCTCCGGGTCAATATTGATTTTTTTGAGCGGGAACCTCATGTTTACTTTAATGTCAAGTTCATAAAAATCATTGATGGAAGATCCGGAGGCAGTAAGTTTTGGCACATACAATTTAAAATCTCCTGCATTCAGTTGAGTGGTGTCCTGGTTGATCACCAGCGGACTGACCACGTCATATACCTCAAATTGTCTCTTCAGCAAAACGTTTCTGCTGGGTAACTTGGCCTTTTCTGACCACCATATTTCTTTGACCGCATTCATGGCCTCGTAGGTTTCCAGGTCGGTAGTTACCGCTCCCAGATTTTTAAGGGTTTCGGATACAAGCAGAGTCATCGCCTCTTCATAAGGAAGGTCGCTTTTCAGTGCTTTCATGCCCAATTGAACACCAAGGAGGTTGGAATAAGCATCCTCTACCGAAAAACTGGAGTAACGCTCCGGAACCATCGGGATATATGAAGCTCCGAACCAGGTGGATATCTCATGCCAGACCGATAAGTCATAGGCAATTTTACCCGCCAGTGTAATTACGTCCTCGTCACTGATGTTTTCAGGTAAATTGAGATGAAGATTTTTAGAACCTCCTTCATAACCCAATCTAAGAGAAGCTGTCTGCTTTGACGGAGCTGATTTAATGAAATTATACAGATAGGCTGTCCAGTCAGCCATATCCCTCAGGTGGCCCATGTCTATAAAACCTCCGTTGCGGGTATAAATGATGCCGTTTTCTTCTTCCTTATTTCCCAGGTATTTATGGTCGCCCATTTTTTCAGGATTGGTGATGTCTGTGACCCTGACAAACGGAAGTCCGCTCACCCGTACATCGGCCCCGAACGAACAGCATGTTCTGATGATTCTCGGAGGAGGGGTGTTGAGGTTTTTCTGGTCAAGAACCGGAGATTTTGATAATGCTGACAGCGAGCATAATGTAATCAACAAGCCGGAAATTCCCAGCTTTTGAGTGTAAAGTGATTTTAATTTCATTTTGTTAATCCGGGGTGTAGAGTCAGAACGAAAGTCTGGTAAATGATTTCAATTTCTTTTTATTAGCTTAATACATAATTTACAATATAAACGCATGATCGTTTATGAATGGTATTTTATTAAACCCAAAAAAAGTCAGAAACGTTTGATTCTTAGAAGATTATTTTTGCAGCCTCAGAAATATATGAATACCGTCAGCAGAAGGGTTTACCAAAAAAGGTTTGCCTGAAACCGGTAAACCTTCCTGGTAAAAGTAATATTTTGAGATACTCGGGAGTCTTATTCTCCTTTAAATACAGGGGGTCTTTTTTGCAGAAAAGACATAACACCCTCTGCGAAATCGTGGGTAAAACCGCAGGCGGTCTGGGCTTCGGCCTCCATTTCGAGGACCTCTTCAAGACTGCTTTCGTATGTTTTATTTAATATTTGTTTCATTAATCCGATAGAGCGGGTCGGTGCCTGGGTATAATAGGCGAGTAATTTTTCAACTTCCCCGGCCAGGTTCTCTACAGGAACACTTTTGCTCACCAGTCCCAATGAAAGAGCTTCTGTCATATATATCTTCCGGCCGGAGCTGAACAGTTCAAAAGCCCTTTGCATTCCTACAATACGAGGAAGGAAAAACATGGAGCCTGCATCCGGCATCAGGCCTATGCCCACGAAAAGTTCAGTCATATAGGTGTCATCGCGGGCAATGATCAGGTCGCAGGCCAGGGCAAGCGACATCCCGGCTCCTGCTGCGATACCGTTAAGGCAGCAAATCACAGGTTTCGGAATATTTCTTATCGCCAGGATCAGAGGGTTATAGGTAGCCCGGAGTGTAGCCCCGAGTTCAGTATTACCACCCGAAAGTCCTGCCTTAAGATCTGCTCCTGAGCAAAACGCTTTTTCACCGCCACCAGTCAGCAATACAACCCTGACGTCTTTATCTTCATGACAATCCCTGATGGCTTCTGTAAGTTCAGTTAAAAGTTTGGCATTGAGGGCATTAAATACCTCAGGGCGATTGATGATGATCCTGCCGATATGGTTTTCTTTGGAGAATAATATGGTTTCGAACATTATCCGTTTTTTTTAATGAAGTGTTAATTTTAGGTTGATAAAACCCGTATTTCCGCGTTTATAAGCCTGTTTTGGCTATAAAAAATCAAAAATAGGGTATACATACATTGCTAAATGTATACTGAAAGATAGAATATTTTTGTGGTTTTAAAAACATTTTGAATTCTTTGGGATACAATTTAAACCAACAACCTATATTTGTGAGCTTTTTTAAACAGTACTATGTTATAAATGAACGCAAAAAATAATCTTGATAAGGTTACCGTATCCGGCCTGCTCGTGGCCATGGGTATTATTTACGGTGATATCGGAACCTCCCCCCTTTATGTAATGAAAGCAATTGTAGGTGAAGAGAAAATCACTGAAAAGATTGTTTACGGGGCTGTTTCCTGCGTTTTCTGGACATTGACGCTTCAGACGACTATCAAGTACGTGATCATGATCCTTCGTGCCGACAATAAGGGAGAAGGAGGTACACTGGCTCTTTTTGCCCTTGTCAGAAGGCATGCCAAATGGCTCACCATTCCGACCATGATCGGTGGAGCAGCCCTTCTCGCTGACGGCATAATAGCCCCGCCCATTTCAGTTTCTTCGGCCATTGAAGGTTTGGAAATACTTTATCCGGAGATACAAACCATACCTATTGTTATAGCCATCCTGACCGGACTGTTCCTGGTTCAGATTTTCGGTACCAATGTGGTAGGTATAGCCTTCGGGCCAATTATGGCGGTTTGGTTCAGTATGCTCGGTTTTCTGGGGGTACTTGCCCTGACATCTCATCCTGAAGTATTAAAGGCGGTTAACCCGTATTATGCGTATCAGCTGTTATTTGAGCACCCGCAGGGATTCTGGCTTTTGGGGGCGGTTTTTCTGTGTACTACAGGAGCAGAGGCCCTTTATTCGGACCTTGGACACTGCGGCAGGGGAAATATCCGCATCAGCTGGATTTATGTCAAAACCTGTCTTTTGCTGAATTATTTCGGACAAGCTTCCTGGCTGATGACCCTCGAGGGAGGATACCTGAAAGAGCTTAAGCCGTTTTATGAACTGATGCCCGACTGGTTTTTATTGCCCGGTATCGCCATCGCTACCATGGCTACCATCATTGCCAGCCAGGCGATGATCAGCGGGTCTTTCACCCTGATTTCTTCCGCCATACGCTTAAACTTCTGGCCCAAAGTAAAAATACATTTTCCTTCCAATGAAAAAGGCCAGTTGTATGTTCCGAGTATCAACGGCCTTCTTTATCTCGGGTGTATCGCAGTAGTGCTATATTTCAGGCGTTCTGAAAATATGGAAGCGGCCTATGGTCTTGCCATTACGGTAACCATGCTCATGGATACTATTTTGCTGGCTTACTTCCTTTATATACACCGGAGTAATCTGTGGCTTGTCCTTTTATTCGTACTGGTCTATTTTGCTCTTGAAGGATCATTCCTGGTGGCCAACCTGGATAAATTCCCGCATGGTGGCTGGGTCTCTGTCCTGATATGCAGCATGCTGGGTTTTGTGATGTATGTATGGCTGAAAGCCTTCAATATCAAACTCAGGCTCACTGAATACGAAAAGCTGGACAAGTATACCGAATCACTGAAAGAATTAAGCAAGGACATTACGGTGCCGAAATATACAACGCACCTCATATTCATGAGTAATGCCTCAAGGGCCACCGAGATAGAGTCTAAAATCATTTATTCCATTTTCCAGAAAAGGCCGAAAAGGGCTGATGTTTACTGGTTTGTGCACGTCGATACTGTGGATGATCCATACACATTAGAATATAAAATAAAGAGTTGTGCAAAGGACGACGTTTATAAAATAACCTTCAGGCTTGGTTTCAGGGTGCCTCAGAAAATTCACCTGTATTTCAGGCATGTGCTGGAAGAGATGGTGAAAAAAGGAGAGGTAGACATCAGAAGCCGTTATGAGTCGCTGAACAAACACAATGTGATCGGTGACTTCCGGTTTGTTGTGCTGGAGAAATTCCTTTCCTACGAAAACGATCTTCCTTTCTGGGAGAATGTCATTATGAAGGCATATTTCTTTATCAAGGAGTTTACGACTTCCGAAGACAAGTGGTTCGGTCTGGACAGTTCAGCCGTAAAGGTTGAGAAAGTGCCGCTGGTCATCAAGCCTGTAGAGAAAATAGAATTGAAACAAATACCCTGGGAATAAATCTTATTCACATAAAAACTTAATTTTTAAGAAGATCAATGTCTGAAAATTCAAAAAAAGTTGTCATTACAGGCGGTGCCGGATTTGTCGGGTCTGCTCTTGCCATAGAACTTAAACAAAATTACCCTTCATGGGAGATTTATTGTCTCGATAACCTCAAACGCAAAGGATCTGAGCTGAACCTGCCCAGGCTGGCCAAGGCCGGAATTCATTTTGTGCACGGGGATATCAGAAATAAAGAAGACTTTGATGCTTTGCCCGTAGCTGATACCATCATTGAGGCTTCTGCCGAACCATCTGTTCTGGCAGGAATCAACGGCTCTTCGCCTGACTACCTGATGAATACCAATCTTTTTGGTACTGTTAATTGCCTCAATTATGCTGTCAAATGCAAGGCGGAGTTTATCTTCCTTTCCACCAGCCGGATTTATCCGATCAAAAACATCGAAACCCTCGATTTTGTGGAAGAGGAAACCAGGTTTGCCTTATCGGATGACCAGAAGATACCCGGAGTTTCATCTAAAGGACTTGCGGAAGATTTCCCGCTGAACGGAGCCCGTTCACTTTACGGAACCACCAAGCTGGCCTCCGAGCTCATCATCCAGGAGTACCAGGAGTTTTACGGCCTTAAAACGGTCATTAACCGTTGTGGTGTACTGACCGGTCCCTGGCAAATGGGTAAGATAGACCAGGGAGTGATGGTACTTTGGGTAGCCCGCCACTTTTTTAATCAGCAGCTTTCTTATATCGGATATGGCGGCAGCGGCAAGCAAACCCGCGACATGCTGCACGTTAAAGACCTCTACAGGCTCGTAGACTGGCAGATACAGAACATTGATAAAATAAACGGTGAAATCTTCAACGCCGGTGGCGGGGTAGAGGTCAGTGCTTCATTGCAGGAACTGACAGAATTATGCATCAGGCATACAGGCAATACCATCCCTATTCAGAAAGTAACAGAAAACAGACCCGCTGATATCAGATTGTATGTGACTGACAACTCAAAGGTAACCCGGATGACAGGCTGGAAGCCTGAGATCGGAATGGATCAGATCGTACGGGAAATCACTGAATGGCTGAGAGAAAACAAAGAAATCCTGGAGCCCATCCTGAAGTGAAAAGGCACGCGGTTTTAGTCTGACGTTCCGGGGTGGAAGCCGAGTGTGTTTCTGGCCCGGAATAGACCAATAAGTCTGGTAATATTTGTTTACAACAATTTCCCAAAATTATTTATATGACGGACGGTATGTCGTAGCTGAAGGTTTGGTTTTCTTGCCTCCCAAGCTATAAACAACCACGCCTACTGCCAAAGCAGCCAATCCGAATAATACTCCCTTTTTCATAATTGTAAATTTTTAAATGTATTTTTGTTCCTTAGTTGTATTAACAGCATTTTATATTAATTTGTTACAACAACAGCTTAAAATTACCTTAAAATATTATTTAACGGTATTTTTTTTAAATGCTTAAGACAAAATAAGTCGTTTTGTTGTCGAAAATCAATTTTTAGACCACTTATTAGACTTGAATTTTATTAAATGGTTTAAATTTTGTTTTAAGAAAATATTAAGTTGAACTTAGAAAAATTAAATTATTACAAATTTTGGTCCAAAAAGAAGGCATAGTTTTCAGATCTACAGGAAGTTGGTATGAAGTCAGGGACGAGGAGTCTACCTTCTTCAAATGCCGTTTGAAAGGCAAGTTTAAGATCAAGGAACTGAAAGTAACCAATCCTATTGCGGTAGGAGACAGGGTGTGTTTTGAGATTGAGGATGTGGAGGAACAAACCGGCATTATCTTCGAAATAAAACCCAGGGTGAATTATATCATCAGGCAGTCGGTTCACAAAGCTTCACACGGACATTTGATTGCAGCCAACATTGATCAGGCTGTACTGATTGTAACACTGACTTTTCCAAGAACCTCGCTGGGGTTTATCGACAGATTCCTGGTTACTGCTGAGGCGTTCCGGATTCCCGTTCTTCTTGTATTTAATAAACTTGACCTTTTGTCTGAAGAGGCTGTAGCCTACCAGGAAGAGCTTGAGAGCTTGTATAAAGGCCTGGGGTATGACTGTATCTCTACTTCTGCTACTGAAGGAGTAGGGATAGAGCTGCTGAAAGAAAAAATCATGAACAAGGTGACTTTGATTTCCGGACACTCGGGTGTCGGCAAATCCAGTCTTGTTAATCAGCTGGAACCTGATCTTGACCTGCGTACTTCAGAGATATCCACTTTTGCCAACAAGGGCGTACACACGACTACCTTTGCTGAGATGTTTGAAATTTTTGAGGATACTTACCTTATCGATACTCCGGGTATTAAAGAGCTCGGGCTGGTAGATATTGAGAAAGAAGAGCTGGGGCATTACTTTCCTGAAATGCGGGACCTGATCGGAGAATGCAAGTTTCATAACTGCCTGCATATCAACGAACCCAAATGTGCTGTAAAAGCCGGGGTAGAGGAGGGAACTATTGCAGAGAGCAGATATGTTAGTTATCTGAGTATGTTTTCAGGGGAAGACAACAGAAAGTAAGACGGATTGTAACGGCTTCATTATGAGTTGTTTGTAGTATACAGGCTCAGCTGTAACATTTCCTTAACAAAAAATAGTATTAAAAACTTGCTCGCTAATTGTTAATAGTGATATATTTGTATCGTTTTTTGAAAACAATGAAAAAGCAAAATCTTGCCATAACGCCATTTCGACGACTTAGGTCCGCAAGGACCCAATGAAAAAGACGTTTGCCTTAAGGCGAATATCTTTGTTCCTCTTCTTTATTCTTATTTACCATTTTACAATCACGGATACAGCGTCTCCTTCCAGAGGTTAGCCCTCACAAACGACGATGAATATATTAGAAAAGACTGTTATTGATAACTATATTGTTCAGGTAGCAACTATTGAACATGCAGGTTTGGCCGAAACCATTTGTGCAGAGATGGAATCCAGTGCGAAGGCACGGGGGACAGGTATCGCCAAAAGGTCTCCTTTGTATCTTTTGGAAAAGATGAAGGAGGGGAAAGCCGTTATAGCTACTACAGATACCGGAGAGTGGGTAGGGTTCTGTTATATCGAAACCTGGGATCACGGCAAATTCGTGGCCAATTCAGGTTTGATTGTACACCCCAGCCACAGGAAGAGCGGTATTGCTACAGCCATCAAAGCCAAAGCTTTTAAATTGTCCAGGACCAAATATCCTGATGCCAAGATTATCGGGCTGACCACCAGCATGGCCGTCATGAAGATCAATTCGGAATTAGGCTATATCCCGGTTCCTTTTTCAGAGTTGCCTAAGGAGGACGACTTCTGGAAGGGCTGTTCAAGCTGCGTTAACTACGATATCCTGACCAGGACCAACCGTTCGCACTGTCTGTGTACCGGAATGAAGTTTGATCCTGCGGAGGTGGCTGAGAGAGCCGATGAGGGCAAGAAGCCATTGATCTGGGACTTTCTTAAGGAGTCCAAGCTTTATGAGCACTGGATGAGTGTGAAGCAAAGGATTCTTTTCGGGAGAGAGGAAAGCAGAAAAAAAAAAGCCGGCCTTCTGAGTCAGAAGGAAAACAAAGCTCAATTGACGGAATCATAAAAGTAATCAAAGGTCGTATCGACTAATTTACATATCTGAGGTCCGTCTGGCTTTCGCCAGACGGACCTTTTTTTATCAGAACTGAATGAATTCTCTGGCCAAAGACTATCTCAAGCTGCATTTTATCGTTTTAATTTTCGGATTTACCGCCATTCTGGGGCAGTTGATCCAGGTTTCGTCCGTCGGGGTGGTTTTTTACCGGACCCTGATAGCCAGTATCGGCCTCGGACTGATACTGAAGCTGAGGAAGATCAGTTTTGCCATTGAAAGAAAAAGGCTGTTTTATTTATTGGGAATAGGCATAATTATGGCGATCCACTGGTTATGCTTCTTCGGCTCGGCCCGGTTATCAACGATCTCCATCAGCCTGGTTACTTTTTCTACTACCTCATTTTTTACAAGCTGGCTTGATCCCCTGATTAACCGGAAAAAGGTGAAGATCTCTGAGGTTTTCCTGGGCTTGTTAGTGGTGGTCGGCATCTATTTTGTATTCAAATTTGAATTCCATTACTTGTCGGGTATTGCGATAGGGCTTGTGGCAGCGGTTTTATCTTCTTTTTATTCTATATTAAACGGGCGGATTGCCGGTGAGATGGATTCCAGGGTGATCAATTTCTATGAATTGGGCGGAGCTTTTCTGACTATACTTTTATTGTTGCCGGTTTTTATACCGCTTTTTGAGCTTTCTGTTCCCGATCTTCTTCCTTCGGGCAGTGATGTCTTCTGGTTGTTTGTGCTGGGAGTGGCCTGTACGGTGTTTCCTTACCTTGAGCTGATCGATCTGTTCCGTAAGATGTCTGTCTTTACGGTGAACCTGAGTATCAACATGGAGCCGATTTACGGTATCCTGCTGGCCTGGCTGATTTTCGGAGAAAAAGAAAAAATGTCTGTGGGGTTTTATCTGGGTGGCGGATTGATCATCCTGTCACTGGTTTTGCATCCGTTCCTCAATAAAAAATCCTCCTGAGGTCATCAGAAGGATTCTTTCATGTCTTTTCAGGGAAAAGATTATTTTCTTACACCGTAACGTTTGTTGAACTTGTCAACACGTCCTGCAGTATCTAACAATACATTTTTACCTGTATAGAAAGGATGTGATTGTGAGCTAACCTCAACTTTACACACCGGATATTCTTTGCCATCTTCCCAAACAATATTTTCTTTGGTCTCAACGCAAGAGCGGCTTAAAAATTTATAATCTGAAGTTAAATCCCAGAATACAACTTGTCTGTAATTCGGATGAATGTCTTGTTTCATTTTTTTATCGTATTAATTCCTCTTTATCTTTTCAATCGGGCTGCAAAGTTAAAAATTATTTTTCAGAAGCCAAAAATATTTGCAAATTAAGTTAAATATTTTCGATCGTATTGATCAGGGTTTCAATTTGTTCCGGGGTGTTGGCCGGGAAATTTGAGATTCTGATCTGGGTGTCCTTTTTAGGGCCATATCCGGAGCCTATGATCAGGTTTTTTTCTTTAAGTTTTCCGATGATTTCAGAAGATGGTCCTTCAGTATTGATGACGGCTACGGTTTTTGAGCGGTGGTCCGGGTTGGTTACCGAAACAGCGTATCCTTCCTGTTTCTCGAAAAACTTATAGATCCTTTTAGCTTTTTCTTCGGTTTCTTTCCTGATTCTGGCAATCCCTGTTTTGTTCATGTCTTCGGCTACTTTTCCGAGAAGGTAGATGCCGAATACATTCGGGGTGGCCGGGTTCTGATAATTCCTGCTTTCTTTCCAGAGGGTGGGCAAATCATGATGAGCTCCTATGGAAATGCCTTTTTCTTTCAGCGAAACGGCCTTTTCAAGACAGGCTTCGTTGGCGATCCAGACACCAAGTCCGGCGGGCAGTCCAAAGGCCTTCTGGACGGAGAAAAAGGCTGTGTCAATCAGCGAGAAATCGAGTTCAGGATTTGGAGCAGAGGAAACCATATCAACCGCAAACAATTTAGATCCGTGACTTCTTTTCAATTTATGAATGTCAGGTTCTCTCATCTGCACCCCGGTGCTGGTTTCGTTTTGGGTGATACAAACCAGTTCGGCATACTCAGGCACTTCGGTTTCCTGGTAGCTGAATCCTTCTCCCAGCGGCTTCGCCATTTTCTGGGCGTGCTTATTAAGACTTAAGGCGTATTTGTAAAACTTTTCAGAAAAAGAGCCGTTGACGAGGTGGAATGACTCGTGCTCGACACAACTCAGAACAATTTTTTCCCAGATTTCCGAGGCCGAGCCCGTAAACATAATGGCCCGGTCTGCCGGGATGTTCATTAAGGCCCTCAGCTGCTCGTCTGTATGCTGGTAAATTTTCTTAAACTGGCCGCTTCTGTGAGAGATTGACCCCAATTGAAGATCAACAGCTTCCTGTAAAAACGTTTCGAATTTAGGATATAATTCTGCAGGACCTGCAGTGAAAAATATGTTCTGACGTGCCATCCGTTTATTTTGAAATTGAAATGCAAAATTAAGCAAATAAACAGGTTTTGAAGAGTTACAGTTTAAATATTATGGAGATTTTAGCCATTAAATTCTGCCGTAATGAAGGCGGGTTAATGGTAGCCCTGGTTTTGTTAATTTAATAAACAAAAAAAGAGGCCCGTTAAGGCCTCTTCTCTATAAGATCGGATACGATTATTTACGTTTTCTGTGTACCTGGATCATGTCGGCATCAGCCAGGATCCTTCCGCAGTGTTCACAGATGATGATTTTCTGTTTGTCCATGATATCAGCCTGACGTTGAGGCGGAACCACGTTGAAACAACCACCACAAGCTCCTCTGTCAACCGCTACAACGGCAAGGCCGTTTTTAGCACCTGATCTGATACGCGTGTAAGCTTTCAAAAGTCTGTCTTCTACTTTTTTGCTTTGTTTTTCACTCTGCTTAAGTAGTTTTTCTTCTTCCTCGTGGCTTTCGTTGATCAGTTTGTCAAGCTCTTTGCGTTTTTGCTCCAAAACAGCTTTTCTTGAATTCAAAGATGTTTCAGTGTCATCAATTTCCTGTTGCTTGGTTTTGATTCTGTATTCAGCCTCACGGATTCTTTTTTCAGAAAGCTGAATTTCAAGCTCCTGAAGTTCAAGTTCTTTAGAGATAGCATCATATTCGCGGTTATTGCGGACATTCATCTGCTGATCTTTATACTTAACGATCAGTTTCTCTGAGTCTTTTTTATTCAGTTTGTGCTTGTTGATCTCCTCTTCAACCGTCTCTATTTCCTTTTGAAATTTAGAGATACGGGTTTCAATTCCGATCACTTCATCTTCCAAATCTTTTACTTCTTCGGGCAAATCGCCACGTAACTTTCTCAATTCATCTAGTTTTGAATCGATGTCTTGTAACTCAAGAAGGCTTGCCAGTTTGTCTGCAATTGTTATTTCCATATACTTATGTAATCTGAAAAAGGACTTAAATTGTTATTTATCAACAAGCTAAGGCCTTTTAGTAATAATATCTAACCGGATTTGTATCTGTCTGTGATAAACAGGTCGCAAAATTAGTAAATTTTTTTGATATTTTTTCAACCAAAAGATCTTTTGTATATTGTTCGCTTTCATAATGTCCGATATCGGCAATCATGATTTTATTTTCGGCATCAAAAAACTCATGATACTTATAATCAGCGGTTACGAAAACATCTGCACCTGCTCCGATAGCATTGGGCAGAAGGAAGCTGCCCACGCCTCCGCAGACCGCAACCCGGCTTATTTTTTCTCCTGTAAATGCAGTATGCCTGATGATTTTCAGCTTCATTTTTTCTTTCAGAAGAGCCAGGAAATCTTCATGGGCAAGCGGACTGCCCAGTTCTCCGACAGCACCTGAACCCACCTCCTGGTTTTCATTCTCCAGCACAGAAAGGTAGTAGGCAATTTCCTCGTACTTGTGACCTTTTCTCATGCCCTGAAGGACCTGGTTTTTGAGGTAGGCGGGAAATATAACTTCCACCCGGTTTTCATCTACCTGCTCAGGCTCACCTCTTTTGCCGATCACCGGATTGGACGCCTGGTTCGGGGTAAATGTGCCTTTACCTTCCACCCTGAAACTGCACTGGCTGTAGTTGCCGATCTGCCCGGCTCCGGCCAGGTAGAGGGCGTCAAGCAGCTGTCCTGAGTCTTCGACCGGGACAAAAACGGTCAGTTTCATCAGAGTGTTGGGTTTTGGAGCCAGTATGCGGACATTTTTTAAACCCAGCACCTCGGCAATTCTGAAATTTACACCTCCGGCCACATTGTCAAGGTTGGTATGGATGCCATAGATGGCGATATCGTTTTTGATGGCCTTGATAATGGTTCTTTCGACGTAATTTTTACCGGTGAGCTTTTTCAGGCCTTTGAAAATAACCGGGTGGTGGGCTACCACCACGTTGCAGTTTTTTTGAATGGCTTCTTCTATTACCTCTTCCGTGCAGTCCAGTGAAACCAGAACTCCCGAAATCAAAGCTGAGGAATCACCGGTCAAAAGACCGGAGTTGTCGTAGCTCTCCTGGAAAGAAGGAGGGGCTATCTGCTCCAGGTAAGTGGTTAAGTCTCTTATGGTCATTGTTTTACAATAATCTGATCTGCTGATCTTCAATGACGATCAGCTTTTGTTTGTATAAGTTACCCGCTGCTTTTTTGAAATTCTTTTTGCTCATTTCCAGGAGCTCCATGATCTCGATGGAATCGGATTTATCAGATAAAGGCAAAATACCGCCATTGGCTTTAAGGTAGTCGAGGATTTTTTGGGAATTGGGCTCAATGACCTGTAAAAAACCTTGTTTCTGAAGGGTAACGTCTATTTTGCCGTCTTCCCTGATGTTCTTAATGTATCCTTTCAGGGTATCACCCCAGGCTATCCGTTGAAATATCTCATTCTCATAAATCAAACCTTTGTAAAGGTGGTTGATGATGACGTTCATGCCGAGGTCCGTTTTTTCGAAGACCAGCAGGTCGACTTCTTCCCCCGGCTCGAGGCCGACGGAGATATTGTTTTTAAAAAACTTATGAACTTTGCATGAGCCGACGAGGCGGTCGGTTTGTTCGTCAAGATAGAGATAAACGACTGTCCAGTCGCCATGTTCCAGTTTTTTATTTTGCTCTCTGAAAGGAATGAAAAGATCTTTTTCAAGGCCCCAGTCCACGAAAGCTCCGAACTGGCTTACTCCGACAACCTCCAGACAGGCAAACTTATTGAGTTCGATCAGCGGCTTCAGTGTAGTGGCAATCACCCTGTCTTCAGAATCGCGGTAAATAAAAACCTCAATGTCCTGTCCGACTTCTGAATTTTCCGGAATATACTTGTGGGGAAGTAAAACATCGTTTCCTTCTTCGTCTCCCAGGTACATTCCGACACTGGTGCCTCTGAGGATTTTCAGAGTGTTGTATTGACCTACTTTCATGCTAAAAATGATATTAAGGCATAAAGTTAGTCATTTTCCAAGATTACAGGCTAATTTATTGGTGAGGCCCTGGCGGAAATAATAATTTTTAGTTGTCCCGCTACCGGCAGGCGTGCTCATTGACACTCCGTTTCCTTGAAGAAATCCAGGATGAGGTAAGTAGATACGATAATCCGGATCATCTTCCATGTCTGCTGTCCGAGATCCAGTATGAAAAAAGGTTGGAAGGTAATCGCCAGCAGCACGAAAACCGGCATTTCTTTTTTGTTCCCATAGCACATAAAGACCAGGAAAATGAATACCGAAAATATGATAATGTTCAGAATTTTTTCCTGTAAATAAGGCAGGTTGAAAAGACAGATTAACAATAAAATTGCCACTGCAATCTTGAGTGTTGTAGTTATATTAGTTTTCATTTCAGCTTAAAAGTAATGACTCTACAGCTTACACTGCAAAAAAACTACGGTATTCCTGTAAAATGCATGGTGTTTTTTCCTTCCACTTCTTTAAGGGCTAAGCCCAGCTGATGAAGCTGGAGGTAGTTATCGCACGCTATGAACTTTGCGGTGTGATTCATGTCAAGGTTTTGATGACAATGCCAGGCCCAGTTGGGAATATACAGGGCATCACCGCTTTGCCACTCTACTTCTTCCCCTTCAATCTCCGTATATCCTTTTCCTTCAAGGATATACAAAATAACTTCATAAGTATGCCTGACGAGTTCGGTCAGCTGCCCCGGCTCTAATACAACCAGGGTCATACTGATGTTTTTGGACGGGAGGTTAACAGGTGTAAATGGTGGAGTAGCGGGGGAGGCTGTTTTCCCGATTTCTTTCTGAATAAACCTTTCGGGCTTCTTATATTTTGGACGTGTATTGGCTTGATGTGGGTCTCCTTCCAGTGTCAGAGTTTCGTTAAGTTTCATAGGTATTAGTATAGCAGTTGTAAGAAAAACGCCACAAAATTAAATGTTTATTTCTTAGCTTGAATGGTACAGAAATGATATAAATTACTGGTCCAGGGCAGCTTTTTTTACTTTAAAAAAGAAGCTTGTTTTTTACCTGTTTTTACTTTTTTAAGCAATTTTATTTTAGTATGATTGTGTATTCAAGGTAATCAACGGCCTTGTCCCATCCACTGGGGAGTGAAAAATTAAAAACGTAAAATCCAGATGCTTAGACCATGGAGGTTGAATATCGAAATCAGCAGAACCGCTAACAAAGCTGTGTATCTACAGATTGCTGATGCGGTAATTGAAGCAATCAAATCAGGGAAACTGAGAAGCGGAGACGCCCTGCCGGGAGGAAGGCGGCTGGCCGAAAATCTGAAAGTAAACAGGAATACTGTCATTGAAGCCCTGGAGATTTTAATCGCCGAGGGCTGGCTCATTTCAAGAGAGCGGAAAGGGACTTTTGTTTCAGAAAAATTCAGGCTTTCAGAACAAGCCAAACTTCTTCCGGTGAAACCCACGACGGCCCACATCTATTTTGATGATGGCCTGCCCGACGCCCGGCTGGCCCCTATGAAAGAACTTTCACGTGTCTACCGGCAACTGCTGAACAGGAATGCCAGGTGGCAGATGCTGGGGTATAATTCCGGACTTGGAGATGAGGAATTCAGAGAAGCGGCGGCTCAGATGCTGAACTTTAACAGGGGAATGAATGTGTCGTCTTCCCAGATCTGCATTACACGGGGAAGCCAGATGGCCATGTTCCTTTCGGCCCAGTGTCTTATTGAAGAGGGCGACGTGGTTTTTGTGGAAAATCCAGGTTACAAACCTGCCTGGCGGGCATTTTCACATGCCGGTGCAGAACTGGTTCCTGTGCGTGTTGATGAAGAGGGCATTGACGTGGACGAGCTGGAACAGCTGCTCTACAAAACCCCTAATATCAAGGCAGTATATCTGACTCCGCATCACCAATTCCCGACCACTGTGACTTTGTCTACGTCACGCAGGATCAAACTGATTGAATTATCCAATCAATTCGGTTTTACGATTATAGAAGATGATTATGACAACGAATTCCAGTTTGATCAGAGAGCCTTCTTGCCGGTCTCCAGTTTTGAAAATGCCCATAAATACATTTATATCGGGACCCTGAGTAAAATGGTGGCCCCGGTGCTGAGGATGGGTTTTTTGGTGAGTGACGCCGAGTTTGTTAAAAAAACCGGTTCTCTCCGTAAGATCATCGATGTGCAGGGAGACAGCATTATGGAGCAGGCCATACTGCAACTGATCAAATCGGGTGAAATAAGGCGGCACATGAAAAGAGCCATTGCGGCTTATAAAGTAAAGCGTGATTTTTTCGAAAGCTTGCTGGCTTATCACCTCAGGGATAAAGTGGAGTTTAAGAAACCTGACGGCGGCCTGGCGTTCTGGATAAAACCCAGGAGCGGGGTGGACCTGTTTGAATTAAACAAGGTCCTGCTGAGCAAGGGTGTCCAGATCAATACACCTGACAAATTCAGCTTTAAAGAACATATTTACGGCATAAGAATGGGATTCGCGTCACTTTCTGAAAGCCAGCTGGAGGAAGGCCTCATTTCAATAGCCAAGGTGATTTAAGTGACATAAAAAAGGAGAACGAAACCGTTCTCCTTTTTTATGTCTGATTACCATCTGATCAATGCCGATCCCCAGGTAAACCCACTTCCGAAAGCGGCGAGGCAAATGAGGTCACCCTCTTTGACCTTACCGGCTTCGTAGGCCTCACATAAGGCAATCGGAATAGAGGCCGCCGTGGTATTGCCGTATTTCATGATGTTGTTGTATACTTTATCATCAGGAAGTTTCAAGGTTTTCTGTACAAACTGGGCTATCCTGAGGTTGGCCTGGTGAGGCACCAGCAGGTCAATGTCTTCTGTACTCAGCCCTGTTTTGGTCAGGGCTTCGAAAATAACTTCCGGGAATTTTGTTACTGCATTTTTGAACACCAGCTGCCCGTTCATATTGGGGTAATACGTCTTGTTTTCAAGCAGGTTGGGATAAACAAAAATCTCTCCCAATTCAACATCGGGGAATCCGAAATCGACGTCTTTAAGGTGGTATCCTCCGTGCGAACCCGGGCTGATCAAAGCCAGCTCTTCTGCATGTGTACCGTCTGAGTGCAGATGGGTGGTTAAGATGCCCCTGCCTTCTTCATTGGTAGGCTGAAGCACCACAGCCCCTGCACCATCCCCGAATAAAACGGCCACGTTACGGCCACGGGTAGTGAAATCCAATCCCATAGAGTGCATTTCTGCTCCTACTACAAGGATATTCTTATACATGCCGCTTTTGATGAACTGGTCACCTACTGAAAGGGCATAGATAAATCCTGAGCATTGGTTTCTGACATCCAGGGCCCCGATTTCGGTATTGGTAATGCCCAGTTCCCTTTGCAGAAGAACGCCGCAACCCGGGAAATAATAATCCGGGCTGAGGGTGGCAAAAATGATAAAATCTATTTCGTTGGTTTTGATTCCGGCTCTTTCACAGGCCACTTTAGAAGCGGCTGCAGCCATGGTAGTGGGCGTTTCTTCCCCTTTTCTGCCATATCTTCTTTCCTTTATTCCTGATCTTTCCTGGATCCACTCATCAGAAGTGTCCATAAATTTCATCAGGTCAGCATTGGTAACTACCTGATCCGGCACATAAAATCCTATTCCTGCTATTTTTGAACTTGGCATTTTCGTTTGTTTTTTTTGAACGTGCGAAATTAATTCATTTGCATAATAATATGCTATAATTTCTTAAAAATGTTATAATTTAATTTTCAGAATACACGAAGCCCGATACCGGCAAAACAGCCCCGTGTTATTTTTTTGTCAAAGTTTGGAATTTCTAGCGTAATTTGATTTGATTTGTAATAGTTTTAACTTAAAATTTTTACCACTGTGAAATTAAGAATATTCCTTATACTATTTATACTCGCTATTT
The DNA here is from genome assembly GCF_009905725.1 of Emticicia sp. CRIBPO. Taxonomy (GTDB): domain Bacteria; phylum Bacteroidota; class Bacteroidia; order Cytophagales; family Spirosomataceae; genus Leadbetterella. The sequence goes on from NZ_JAAAKV010000010.1 coordinate 174,667, forward strand.
TCGGCATTTTATGGTATGTAAGTACCGGCTACTTCTCTTCCGGCGAAAGGGCGGGAACCATCTCCAAATTAAGTGAAAGGGGGTATATTTTCAAAACTAATGAAGGTGTACTCAATGAAGGCGGATATTCCGGAGAAACAGGAACGCTGACCCCGAGATACTGGGATTTTTCTGCCAAAGAAGACTCTGTAGTGGTTAAACTTAAAAAAGCTTTGGCTACCGGGGAGCGTGTTTCGTTGGTTTATGAAGAGAAATTTTTGAAATTCCCCTGGAACGGTGAAACAAAATATTTTATTATCGATGTCCTTTTTCAAGCGAAACCTCAGGAGCCGGTGATCGAGAAGTTTCCTCAACCGGAACCTCCAAAAGTAATAGGACCTGTAGATTCTGCTGAAATTACAACCAAGCCTAAGGAAGTATTGTAGGGATTTGGGAGGACGTACAAAGGTGAATAAAAAAGGATGAAGAAATTCTGAACAGACATTTGGTCAATAACAAAAGAAAGCACGTGAAATTGTTCACGTGCTTTCTTTTTATGAGGTCTTTTTAAAGCCTTACACCGAATGATATCGTGTTGCCGTTGATAGGGTTGGCATCGTTGAACGCAGGCAGGATGTCATATTTAACGAATAACCTGAAGTCTCCCTTACCCGCTTCGGCTGTCAGACCGTAATTGAATTTACGAAGGTTGAAGTCTTCTTTTTCACGGAATTTGTCGCCGTCGTTTTGTTTGAATTTCTGATAAGAGTTGACCCTCATACCGCCATAAGCTCCGATTCCAAATCTGAAATCACTCTCTTTGAAACCAAATTGCAGCATTACCGGGATTGACAGGGTCGTGCTAACCAATTTTACTTTTTCATACGACTTGTCTGTGTTGGTCAGTGTGGAGACCTCGCCGATGCTGATGAATTTTTCGTCTTCTTTCAGCATGAAATTGTTCCAGCCTACTTCCAGTCCGGTGCCCAGGGCCACATCCATTTGTTTTCCGGTGATTAGCTTGTGGTTTTTTCTCCATTGAAGGGCCACATACCTGGATGGAAAATCCTTCAGCTCCGGGGTGCCGTCAGGTTTGTAGAAAGTGTTCAGACCTAAATATAATCCAAAATCCCTTTTTGAGAACAGGCTGTGCGGTTTCTTGTTTTTGTGATATTCACGGTACTCAGTGTGTCCTTCTTTGTCAAAATCGGGGTCTTGTGCAAATGCCTGATTAACAGTAATTAATGTAATTGCAATAACAGATAATTTTTTTAATAGCTTTTTCATTTTTTTCAGTATTTATGCCGGCTCTTTCCGGATGATTTATTTGACAGGAAGATGTAAAAAGCCGGTAGAAAGGTTGCACGGAATACAGGAATATTATTTGTAAGATAGCTTTTAAGTCCGGAAATAAACAATGTATATTGAATTAAGTGTTTGATTATTAGTTGTTTATGATTGTGTGAAATTTTTCAAAAAAAGGTGTAAATATTTTTGTCTTGCAGAAATGTGCATGTGGTGTGACTGGAGATTGGTTTCCGGAGAGAACCGGCCGGATGCTTTTCAGCCCGGTTTAAAATGAAGAAAATGAAGAGAAAAAAAGAATAGCCGGAAAAACAGGGTTTTTCTTCTCAGGAGTACCTGTCGTTCCTCCAAGGATAGGCGGTATCGGAATATCCTCTTTCTTCCCAAAATCCTAATTCGTTCTTCGGGAGAAATTTGATTCGTTTGATCCATTTTGAGCCTTTCCAGGCATACAGCTGCGGAGTGATCATTCTCACCGGGCCGCCGTGTTCGAGGGCCAGCGGTTCGTCATAAACGGTATGAGCCAAAAGCACGTCGGGTTTCAGGGCCTCCTCAATGGATACATTGGTGGTGTAGGTATCATAGCCATAACACAAAAGGTGTGTAGCAGTATCTTTTACCTGAACCAGGGCTGCCAGGTCGAGTAATCGTACGCCTTTCCAGGGCATGTCCATTTTAGACCAGGTGGTGACACAGTGAAAATCACTCGTGTCTTCTGTCTGGGGCAAGGCCATAAAGTCGGCCCAGGTCAAGGTAACAGGGTTTTCTACCTCACCGTCTATAATAAGCCTCCAGCGATCAAGGCTTACTTCCGGATGATAGCCCAGATCAAGGACAGGCCATTTTTCGGTGCGGGTCTGGCCTACAGGAAGCTGCGGCATACCGTGACGGTTTACCAGGCCCTTTCCCATGGGCTTTTCGTCTGCAATCGAAGGTGTATTTTTAATTTTCTCCTCAAATCTTGCCTTGAGTTTCATCCTGGCGTCAATGATCCTGTCGAGTTTGTCTTCCATGTTGGTACCGGAGGTAAATGTCTGTATAAAGATACGCTTACTTATGATTTAAACAGAATGAAACCTCTTTTTGTTCTTTAGTCTACAAGCCCTAGTGGATAAAAATATAATTAATTAAAGAGTACCTTCAGGAAACATTCGGCCTGAAAACCCTGCCGGTTGATATAGATAGTGTTAATTACCCCCTTTTTATTAGTAATTTTTATAAAAATGGGCTTATTTTGGGGGTAGATGTAAATACTTCGGATTTGGATATTTTAGGGTTCATATTTGCTTTTCTGATTGGAGTTACCCTGGGTACTACCGGGGCTGGCGGGGCAGTTATGACTATTTCTGTTTTGGTATATGTGATGGGCTTTACGCCTACGGAAGCCACTTCCTATTCCCTGCTTATTGTCGGAACCACCGCCCTGGTGGGTTCTCTGGACTATTTCAGAAAGGGGAACGTGGATGTCAAAAAGGGCTTGTTTTTTTCTTTCCCGGCTTTTGTGATGGTGTTGCTGATGCGAAGGTACGTTTTGCCGGTCATGCCTGACACGGTCTTCCGGAGCAGCGTCTTTACACTCGAAAAAGACCACATGATCATGCTGGTTTTTGCCATTCTGATGATTATTTCTTCGTATTCCATGATCGTCAATAAGAAGAAAGCAAAGCAGTTGGTAGAAAAAGAAGTAAATTACGTTTTCATTTTCCTGGAAGGGATAGTGGTGGGTGTTCTGACGGGCTTTGTGGGTGCCGGAGGAGGTTTTATGATCATTCCTGCCCTGGTGTTGTTTGCCCATCTGCCCATGAAAAAGGCGATTGGTACGTCGCTGTTTATCATAACAATTAATTCTGCTTTCGGGGTGTTGGGCGATGTGCTGGCAGGAGCGGAGATTGACTTATTGTTTTTTGTGAAGTTTGCTTCCCTGACCATCGCCGGAATACTGACCGGAAGTTACCTGGCCCGGTTTATTCCCAATGATAAGCTGAAGAGCGGATTCGGATGGTTTGTATTGGTGTTGGGAGCCTGGATTCTGGTAAAAGAGACTTTTTTTAAATAGTTAACATAATATAACGAAGATATGGGAAACCTGAGTACGGCACTGCAACTAAAGTGCCCAAGATGTGGGGAAGGAGAATTGTTTGAAGCTAAAAACCCGTATACCAAGGGCAAAATGCTGGCCATGCATACCCACTGCCCGAACTGCGGATTAAGATATGAGCGTGAAAACGGGTTTTTCTATGGTGCCATGTATATTTCTTATATGTTCAATATCGCTTTATTCGTGACGGCTATTACGAGTTATTACCTGTTTTTTGAAGATATGGTAGACTGGAGATGGTTTATTGGTGGATATGTGGCCCTTACCGGATTGCTGACCCCGATTATTTTCAGGCTGTCGAGGTCTATCTGGATCATGTTTATGGTGAAGTACGATCCTGAGAAGAGAGGAGCAAAATAGTTTAGGGGGGTGGAAAAAGGAGGAAGGAAAAAGGAAGACGGAATAGGAGAAAGGGGAAAACGGAGAAGGACGGGATAGGGAAAATGAGTGTTTAGTCGGATAATGGAACTTAAGAATGAGAAAAATCATTAATTCTATCTAGCCAGGAAAGAATTGGCATTCAATCATTGAAGATTAAACATTTACTAAATAAGATGAACGGAACATTTGAAGAATTAATAGACTCTGAGACCCCGGTTTTGATCGATTTTTTTGCCGAGTGGTGCGGGCCTTGCAAGGCCATGAGTCCGGCTTTACACCAATTTGCTGAAGAAATGGGCGACAAGGTTAAAGTCGTGAAAATAGATATAGACAGGAACCCGGCCCTGCAACGCAAGTTCAATATTTCGGGTGTCCCTACGATCATGGTTTTCCAGAAAGGGCAGCAGAAATTCAGACAGTCGGGAGCCATGATGGTACCGCAGCTGAAGAAAGCAGTGGAGCCGTTTTTGTAAGGAAGGATTTTAAATTAAGCAGCCCGTCTCAGGTTAACTGAGGCGGGCTGTTTTGTTTTACCAGCGGTAAGCCAGGCTGATTGAACTCGAATTAAATAAGTTGAAGTCCAAAGAAGAGTAATGCCAATCGTGGTAATCCCAATCTTGTCTATTGTAAAATGAAGTTGATAAAGTGATCAGGTTGGCTTTGATAAGGAAATGGTCTTTAAGAAAATAAGCCAATCCAAGCGACAACCTCTGACTTGAGGTAAGATCATTGTTTCCTGAATTACCTATCAGAAAAGAGCCATATATTCCAATGAAAGGACTTAATCGTTTTGTTTTTAGAAAATATTCGTAAGCTGGAGTAATCATGAGTCCTTTTCCTCTTATTTGATCTCCCCACCTGTTTGTTTTAGTAGTTGAGACGCCCAGGGCCAACCCTATTGTATGGTTTCTTTTTGGGCCTAAAAATCTTCCGACACTGACTTCATATTCTGTAAGCAAAATCCTTTCTTCAAGATAAGTATATTTTTTCGGTGAGTTCGAACTTCCGAATCTTACAGCAACTAACCAGTTCTTATGATCAATATTTAGCTCTTCCTCAGAGAAATAGGATTTATTGCCGGGGAAGTATTTCAAACCAACGGCAAAACTACATTTGATTCCATTAAAGTCTTTTACAGAAGCTGATGGAGTGACAGTGGCTTCAAAAGCGATTTTCTTAGTGATGAGATAATTCAGTCCGACTTCTCCAAAAGAAGTGACATCGGAACTTTTGATCGTTTTGTCATAAGGGTATAGTTCATTAAACTTTCCTGACTTAAACCTGAATCCGGCACCGGTAAACATGAACAGATTGTTTTTATAATAAAAATATTGTCGTGCTTGTAATGTAAACTCGCGGGAATCTGTTTTTTCGTTTCTGGATTCATCTGGAGTAACTTTGCGGTTTTCAAAGCTGCTTCCGAAGCTAAAGCCCAGTAAAAAGTTCTTTTTTAGAAATACTCCCAAAAAGACATTAGATTTTTGAGAAAAGATGTCGTTTTTATCGATAAAACCTACCGAAGAGTTCTGGAAATGGTAGTCTCCCTGCAAATAGTTTAATTGAGAGTTGAGTCCAATAATTAGTTTTCCTTTTTCAGTCTGTGAAAAGGCGTTTGTTGAAATTAAGAATAAGGAAAAATAAAAGAATATGTTTTTGTTCTTCATGAAGTAACAACAAGATATAAATAATGCAACGAAGATAGATAAACGGATTTGGAAAGTCTAAAGAGCAGGATTAGAAATTGAAGAGAATTAATTAGTTTTTGTTATTAAATGATAATAGAGATAGCATCGCTAATAATTGCGATTTAATGGAGCCGTATTTATCAAAATTTAAGTGATTAAAAAGGGAAACATTCCCATTGAAATGTTTCCCTTTTTTTGTTTCTGGCAAACCATCGTATAATTAACTGTTAAGATGAAAGCTTACCACCTGTAAGCGAGTCCCAAAGTAGTGTTGTCAAATACACTGAAGTCAAACTGATTATTTTTTAAACTTCCGTGGCCATACCGCTGGAAAAACGTACTTAGCCTGATAAAATTTGCCCTGACCAGAAAATGGTCGTTCAGAAAGTAAGCTAAGCCGAGTTCCGCACTGTTTTCCATGAATAGCAGGGATTTAGCGTTGCTGAAGATGGAAAACGAGCTACTGAGCCTGGCTACCGGCGTTAGTTTGGTTGTTTTGAAGTAATATTCATAGAAAGGAGTAATGATGGTCTGGTGGCTGGCTTCTGTAGAGGTTTCATGAATAACTTTACTGTTTTTTCTTCCTACTGCCAGCCCGACCAGGTGGTTCTTTTTTGAGCCTGTAAATTTACCGGCATATATCTGAAAGGTGGATTTCAGATCTTTGTTGTTTGTACTTAAGTCCGTTTTTACATTACTGGTATTTACATCTGCTCCGGTGATCCAGTTTTTAAAAGTGGTGTCACTTATTTCCAGGGATTTAAATGCCGTATTTTTGGGCCAATACCTGATGCCAAAGGCCAAAACTGTGTTGTTGTCATTTATACCGGTCAGGTCTGTCGTATTGTGGAATTTGGCTTCAAAAGCAAAATTTTTACTCAAAAAATAATTCATGCCTGCTTCTGCATTGAATGAGGAGGTGATGTATCTGCTGTCGGGAACGTCGGAGTGATTGGACTCAGTTTTACCAAAGTTTAACCTGTAGTATGCTCCGGCAAAAAATAAGAAGTTTTCATTGCGTCCAAAATATTGCCTTATACCCGGGTAAAAACCAATACCGGATGATTTTATCGAGACATTATAAATTGGAATTCCTGTTTCCGACTGGTTTCCTGAAAAAGAAGCCCCTAATCCAACCAGTAAGTTTTTCTTAACGAATTTTCCGTAATTCAAATCTATGAATTGACTGGAATTCCGGATAATGCTTCCATTTTCAGAATTATTTACATAGACTTTGTTAGAATAAATTTGTGCATTTAAACCGATCACACTTTTTCCCTTTTCAGTCTGAGCAAAGCTGTTGGTTGAAAGAGCAAGAAGGGCGGAACAGGCAAGCAAGTTGTTGAGTTTGTTTTTCATTTGAAATTAAGTATGGTTTTGTATAACATTTGTTACCTTTTATGACTATACTTTTATGAAAAAGTAACTTGAAATTCAGAAATAAAATGATAATTATATGGCCGGTTTGGTTTGAGTGGTAGAAGGAAGTACAGCTTTTACTATCACCTGGCAGTTGTTTTTAACAGAATATAATAAATCGGAGACTTAGAAAATAAACAGTGAACAGGAATGTGAAAAGGGAAACATTCTCATTGAAATGTTCCCCTTTTTAATGTGATATCAGAAGTTAGCAGTTAGTATATAAGCCTACCATCTATAAGCGAGTCCCAAAGTACTGTTGTCAAATATATTGAAGTGAAATTGATTGGCGACATATGTGGGAGGGCCATTTTTTTGACGCTGAAAGTTGGCACCCAGATGAATAAAATTAGCCTTAACCAGAAAATGATCGCTTACAAAATAAGCCAATCCAAGGTCTGCACTGTTTTCCATATATAACAAGTATTGAGAACTGCTGAATATTGAGAACGAACTGCTGATTTTAGCGATAGGAGTCAGTTTGGTAGTCTTAAAGTAATATTCATAAAAAGGAGTAATGATAGTACGATGGTGTGTATTAGAATTACCACCGGAACTATTTTTGTTAGTTTCTCTTCCCAGGCCTAGTCCCACCAGGTGATTCTTTTTTGAGCCAATAAACTTACCTGCATAAATTTCGGCTTGTGTTGTTGAACTTGTCGTTTCAATATCAAAGGCATTTTGTGTCTTTTCTTTGCGGGTGTTTACATCAACTCCGATGATCCAGTTTTTAAAAGTGTTTTCGCTTTCTTCCAGGGGCGTAAATGTGGTGTTTTGAGGCCAGTATTTAATTCCGAAGGCTAAACCACTGCTGTTATTTGTCAGGTTTATCAGGCCTGAGTTGTTGTATATCTTGGCTTCCAGGGCAAAATTCTGATTTATGAAATAGTTCATGCCCAATTCAGCAGTGAGCGAAGACGTGATGGATTTTTGATCAGGAGAAGCATTTACACCTTCAGACTTTGTCTTGACGAAACCAAGACTGTAATAAGCTCCACCAAAGAAGGTGAAATTGCCATTGTTACCAAAATATTGTCTGATCCCCGGCGAAAACACTATTCCTGTGGCGTTAGACGAAATATCGGCGGATGGAAATCCACTTTTAAGCTGACTTGCAGAAAATGAAGCTCCCAGGCCCACAAGTAAATTTTTCCTGACGAATTTTCCATAATTGAGCTCTATAAATTGACTGGAATTGCGGGCTATGGTCTCATTGGAGGCTCCTTTGGCTTTAACATTGTAAGAATAAATGCTGGCATTAATTCCTACGATACTTTTTCCTTTTTCAGTCTGGGCAAAGCTGGCGGCGGAAACAGTAAGCATGGCGGAGCTAATGATTAAGTTCCGGAATTTGTTTTTCATATTAACGATGGTTTTGTTGTAAAACCGAAACTATGGAATTATTGCCAGACTTCAACTAAGAATTAAGTTAAAAAATCAAAAATCGAACTGAAAACTCAGCACCGGCACCAGTTCGCTGCCCCTGTATTGTATGTATGTGGTATTGGTGGTGGCATCATAACCCGCCGAAGTGGGGTTGATGCGGTTCAGGATATTCTGAATGTCCAGGCTGATGTTCCCGGAAAGTTTTTTTGCGTTGAAACGGTAGGCAAATTTGGTGTCGACCCTGTAATAAGCCGGCACCTGTTTTGTGAAATCAGCGTCTTTGAGGGGGACAAAAGTGCCTTTTTCTTTGGATAAAACCGGATCATGCGGAGTATATCTGAAGCCTCCGTTGAACAGGAAACGGCCGCCCAGCTGTAATATCCGGCCTTTTTTGAGATAAAACTCTTTACCAAAGGTGTAGCTGGATGAAAAATTGGTTCCATACCGCGACACATAGGTTTTGCCGCTGAACGGCTGAAACTGCGACTTGAAAACTGATCCGGTAGCTAAGAGAAAATAAGAATTTGAAAACAGTTTTTCGATGGCCAGGTCAAGTCCGTAGTTCGTGCCTTTTCCTTTGCTGACCACTTTGAATTCCGGATATCCGCTCGGGTTGTTGAGCATCCAGTAATTATCGTCTGCAGAGGGGGCCACCGGCACATTAAACAGCCTTTGCAGATAGGTTTCGACACTTATCCGCATTTTGTTTTTGGTATAAATGTGATAGGCCAGTACGGCATGATGGGCTTTAAGTAGCTTCAGGTCCTTATTGATAAACTGCCCGAGGGTATCCTTAAAATAATAGGTCATCATGGGCAGTATTTTCCCATGTAATCCGTAAGCGAGGCTCAGCCGCTGGTTGTTTCTGGGTTGGTACTGAAATGAAATACGAGGTTCTGCAGAACCCGTTCCGTTAGCAGCAAGATAGATAAGATGATAACCGGCATTCATCGATAATTTAGGACTTAAATCTGCATGGATCTGGGCATACTGTTGCAGGGTTTGCGTGTTGCCGCTGCCTTGTACCGAAGTTTTGGTCTGGAGGAGGGTGATGTCGTTGCGGCTGGCTACCGGGAGGGTTTTCTTGAAAAAATCAAAAAAGATCTGGTTGAAAATTACACCTGTTTTTAAGATGATTTTTTCGTTGAGTTTACGGTTGTAGGTCAATGAAGAGACTATCCTGGTGTCTGTATAATGTTCTGTATTGTATCTGTACCTGTTATTGCTGAGGTCGAGGGTGTCGTCGGTTTTCCGGATCTCGCTGCCTACGAGAGCGACAACGCCTTTGAAATAAGATTTTGAGTCGGGCAGATAAGTCCAGGTAACACCCAAAGCCCCCATGTTGGCGGGCCTGATCTGTTCGTCACGGTTGTTGAAAACAGAGGGGTCTCTTTCTGCCGGATTTTCTACCGGGTAATAGTGTTCCTCACTTAAACCACCTATGCCGAATACCGTCAGCACACTTTTATTGTTTTTGCTTTTGTAAGCCAGGTTGAACGACAAATCCTGGAAATCGTTGGTGACACGTTCGCCCACCAGGTTAAAACCCATTTTGTTGAGCAGGCTGAGGGTAGAATAACGATAATTGACGAGGTAAGAGGAGCGTGCTCTCCGGATGGGGCCTTCTGTGGCAAAATCAAGGCCTAATAAGCCGATTTTAGCCCTGAACTCTCTTTTTTCATTGTTTCCATGCCTGAAGTGCATGTCGAAAGCCCCTGATAAAGCATTGCCATATTCGGCGGGCATGCCGCCTGTTGAGAAATCGGACCTGGACAATAGCTGGGCACTGAAAACGGTGATGCCGCCGCCTGAGGAGCCGATGATGGCAAAGTGGTTGGGGTTGGGGATATCAATACCCTCAAGCCGCCAGAGAAGGCCTGCGGGTGAATTTCCGCGGATAACGATCTGATTTTCCGTGTCGTTTTCGCCTACCCTGACACCGGGATAAGAAATGGCCACCCTGCCGGGGTCATTGATACCACCGGGAATACGCTCCGTTTCTTCAGCTGTGAATGACCTTGTGCTGACTACAGCCAGCTCATTGACGGGCTCAAAAGCGTTTTTGGAAGTGCTTACCACGACTTCACCGGCTGAGATACTGCCTTCGTTCAGTTCGAGGTTAAGGAAAGTTTCTTTGGTAGACAAATGAATGACGTCCTCAAGGGTGAGGGGTTCATAGCCTATATATTGTGCCTGTATATTGATTCTGCCCACCGGTACATTCTGAAGCACAAACTCGCCGTTCTCATTGCTGATGTTTCCGATCATGGGATTGGTGTTGCGGACCGAAATGGTGGCTCCTATGAGGGGTTGTTTGGTTTGCTTATCGCGGATGATTCCCCGGACGTTTTGCACGGGTTTTTGAGCCAGTCCCGCAAAAGAAACAAGAATAAGTAACAAGCCTTTGAAACGCATGAGATTGGATTTTAGAGGTTTTATCCTATTTTTGGACAATGTACAAACAATCTGTCGAATTATTTGCAAGTCAAATCTCCAAAATTGTGAAGCTTTCACCTGAAGCTTTACAGGCATTACTGGATTGTGTGGAAGCAGGTCAGTTGGCCAAAAAAGAGTACATTCTGGAGCCGGGAGGCATTTGTGACTGTATTTACTACATTCATAAAGGACTGATCAGGGAGTATTTTATTGACGAAAAAGGCAATGACGTCAGTGTCTGGTTTGGGAAGGAGGGGGACTTTGCGGTACTCCTGTCCAGTTTTATTACCCTTGAGCCGGGGCTGACCGGACTACAGGCTATGGAGGCCTCTGAGGTCATTGTTCTTAAGCACGTTGATTTATACAGGCTTTATGATCGCTTTCATGAGATAGACCGCTTGGGCCGGATCCTCACTGAGCAATACTTTGTGGCCTCTGAGGCTCACACCCGGGGTTTTCGTCACCAGGGAGCACTGGAAAGGTATGAAGCGTTTGTGAGCCATAATCCTGAGCTGATCAGAAGGCTGTCGCTGAAGCATATTGCTTCTTACCTGGGCGTTTCGCTGGAAACCCTCAGCCGTCTCAGAGCCAGGCCACACTGATTATTTGATAAATGTCAACAATTTGAACGAAGGAGAATTCCTATTTTTGTCTCTCAACCATTAAACCTTACCTTATCAACCTATATGAAAAGAGTCGCCTTACTTTCTGTACTTCTGTTTTGCTCCGGGCTGGCTATGGCCCAGGCGGATATTCAGAAAAAACTTCAAACCCAACTCATCATGGCTGAAGACGGCTCGGTGATTGAGGTGGATGAGGGAAATTTCAGTATACTGGCCAGTTTGTCGATGGAAGGCAAGAAGAACATCACGATCGTCGGGAAAGGTATGGACAAAACCATTCTGAGCTTTAAGGGACAGGTGGACGGAGCTGAAGGACTGAGGATTTCGAATGCTGAAAATATCGTCATCAAAGACCTGACCATCCAGGACTCAAAAGGGGATTGCATCAAGACCATGAATGTCAAAAACATCACTTTTCAGAATGTCAAAACAGAATGGACAGGCAAACCTAAGGCCAGCAACGGCTCTTACGGCCTGTACCCTGTAAAATGTGAGGGGGTGATGATTGACGGTTGTGTGGCGATCGGTGCCTCGGATGCCGGTATTTATGTCGGACAATCGAAAAAGATTGTGGTGAAAAATTCCAAAGCCATCAATAATGTAGCGGGCATTGAGATTGAGAATTCACTGGATGCGGAAGTCTATGATAATGAAGCTTATGGCAACACGGGAGGTATCCTGGTGTTTGACCTGCCTGATCTGGTACTCAAAAAAGGGGGCAGGGTAAAAGTGTATAACAACAACGTTCACGACAATAATTATATCAATTTTGCTCCAAAAGGAAATATTGTGGGGAAAGTCCCGCAGGGCACGGGTATGCTGATCCTGGCAACGAGCGATGTTGAGATTTTTAATAATAAAATCACCGATAATATTTCGATAGGGGTAGGCGTGATCAGTTATTTCATGACGGAGTCGCCGATCAAAGACAAAGAATATGATCCGTACCCGTCCAATATCTTTATTCACGACAATGCTTTTCAGCGTAAGCCGGGCAGGGCTACGATGAAGGGGCGTTTCGGGAAGATGATGCGTTTTAAGATGAAGATGGGTAAGGACGTCCCTTCGGTTTTCTGGGACGGCATCGTTCAGAAAGACTCCGGAGACAAGGTGATCTGTCTCAAAGGCAACCAGAACGGAACGTTTGTGAACATGGATGCTGCCAACAATTTTAAAAATATGTCGAGAGATACGACTCCCCACGAGTGCACGATGAAAAGTTTGTAAGCGATGCAGAAACGGATTTTTATATGGCTGAGCCTGCTGACGTTCATTTTTACAGCCTTTGTTCAGCTGAACGAAAAAGCATTGCCGCCTTTGGAAAAGCTATCGGACTATGGCTTTTTTGAAGGAAAAATAGCTGATCAGAAGCCCGTGAAGGGTGTGGTGCCTTATACGCTCAATACGCCTTTGTTTACCGATTACGCCGAAAAACTGAGGTTTGTCAAACTGCCCGAAGGTCAGAAGGCTGTGTACAATGAAAAGGAGGTGCTGGATTTTCCCGTGGGTACCACCATCATCAAAACCTTTTATTATCCACTGGATTTCAGAAAACCTGAAAAAGGGCGTCAGATCATTGAGACAAGATTGCTTATTCATGAAAAAGCAGGCTGGAGAGCTTTGGTTTATGTATGGAACGACGAACAGACAGACGCCCTCCTGGATGTGGCCGGAAGTATCAAGGAAGTGAAATACACCTACCTGGATGGTAAAAAGAAGAAGCACCTTTACGGAATTCCGAACCTGAACCAATGCAAGGGATGCCACAACCGTAACGAGATCATGTCTCCTATCGGACCGTCCGCCCGACAGCTGAGCGGTCAGCTCCAACAAGAAGCCCTGACTTACAGTCCTGCGAGTTTTGCGGGATATGATCCGGCAGAAAATCAACTCAATGCCTGGAGTAAAAGCGGAATACTGGAAGGATTGCCGGGAAAACTGCCTGTGGCTGTGGTATGGAATAATGCGGCTACGGGTTCGGTCGAACAAAGAGCCAAAATGTGGCTGGATATCAATTGTGCCCATTGCCACAGACCCGAAGGCCCGGCCAGCACTTCAGGTCTCAATCTGAGCATTCACAATGAAGACCCTGTCACTTACGGGATCAGCAAAACACCCGTAGCCTCAGGCCGTGGTTCCGGTAATCTGATGCATGATATTGTACCCGGCAAACCCAGCGAATCGATACTGATTTACAGAATGGAGTCAACGGATCCTGGTGTCATGATGCCGGAAGTGGGGCGAAAGACGGTTCATGTAGAAGGCGTAGCCCTCGTAAAGGAGTGGATTCTCGGGTTAAAGTGAGATATCTCTGATTTTAGTAAATTTTCAAATTTTTTTGTAACCTTTTGTTATTCATAGAGTTACCGGTCTGATAATTATTCAAACCTGGAAAAGCTAATGACAAAACGTATTCCTCTTCTCTTCAGTTTTTTAATGGCGGCACTTATGGCTGCCGGACAAAGCCCCGCTAAAACTTCAAAACTGGATTCTCTTGTACAAACGCTGGGAAAAGGCCTGATGGACCAGCCGCAGTCTGTCGGACTTTCCATCGGAATTTATCACCGGGGAAGTAAACACTTCTATAATTTCGGGACAGTTGAAAAAGGCAAAGCACAAAAGCCTTCGGAAAATACCTTGTATGAAATCGGATCGGTCACCAAAACTTTTGCCAGCCTGATATTGGCTAAAGCAGTGCTTGAAAAGAAAGTAAAACTGGAGGATGATATCCGTCAATACATCGCCGGGGAATATCCGAATCTGCAATTTGGCGGGCACCCCATTCAACTCGTACAACTGGCTAATACGACGGCAGGAATTCCTGAATGGATACCTGAGGAGCCTGAAATACTTAAAAAAGCACATGCTGATTCAGTCGCATTGCTCCGAGAAAAGATCTACGGAAAATACACCCGGGAGGACTTTTTTAAAGGATTGCATGAGGTGAAGCTGGATACCATCCCGGGCACCAAACGCAGGCACAGCAATGGCGGAGCCCAACTGCTGACCTATATTCTTGAAAATGTATATCAGCAACCTTTTGAGGAACTGGTGGAGGAATATATTTTGAAACCCAATAAGATGGATCAGTCAAAATTCGTTGTACCGGCTTCTTTAGCGGCACAAATGGCCAGAGGGTATAATGAAAATGGTAAAATGACTCCTCCGGGTTTCACCAGCCCTTATTTCAGGGGGATGGCAGGACTGAAATCAGGCACTGCAGATCTCCTGAAGTATATGCAACTGATGCTGGATGATCAGAATGCCACCACCGCCAGGGCCATACAAAGGACCGTCAATGTAGATATTTCAACGCCCAAAATATGGACGGCCAGGCCGGGAGAGACCATCAGATCTGATTTTTTCAGTGTGGGGATGAACTGGTTTCTTTATCAATATGAAAAAGGCAAGACCCAGGTGTGGGCTGACGGCGGAACATCGGGGTTTAATTCTTACCTCATTTTTTACCCGGAATCTGACCTGGGAATAGTGGTGCTGGCCAATAAATCAGACGAAAAGACCTTCCATGCATTACCGGGAATAGCGAATGCCATTTTTCGTCAACTGACAGATAAAAAGTGATTTACTTCGGATAACCCGGGCTTTTCTTGATCCTGGCAATCTGTTTCAGATGCCTGTCGGTGTGCCCGAAATGAACGACCATCAGCCCGTGAATGCTCCTTCGTTTCTCGTCTCCGTCCCGGAAAGTATAATACATTTTGAGATCGGAAGTGGTATTTTTAACGAACAGGATGATGCTTTCACGGCCATACAGGAAGAATGTGAGGTTGTCTTCCCCTTTCATGAGGCCCAGTGGTGTGGCGTTTCTTTCAGCTACGTGCGGGTTCGGGTCACCCATCCACGACAGGTAAGTGCTGTCGGAATAGGCGGTTTTATACAATTCCGGTTCAGGATCCGAACTGAGCATGATACCCGCTTCCTGTTCGAAAATTCTTTCATATAAGCCGAGATGCTCAAGTACCTGGCCAATTGACCACTTCTCAGGGGTCTCTTTGTACGCCCATTGGGCCGGACTGAGGTTTTTAGTTTCCCGGATGATCTCATTTTTGGTTCTTTCCAGGTTTTCCAGCAGGAATTTCCGGTCAGCCTCAGTCCATAATTTCGTGGTCTGAGCTTCGGAGGTGATGGATATCCATAAGAAAGAACTGATCAGAAGCAAAGATTTTAGCATGGCAACTAGAGTTGGTTGATTTTCAGATCACTGTCAGTCAGTAAATTAAGGATTTATTTCAAGCAGGACAATATCTTTCGTTATCTTTTATTGAACGGTTCATTTCCTGACTTGCAGTGAATGCTCGCTACATGTGTAATGACGAAGATCAAGGCCTTCAGATATCCGGTAATCTGTTGATTGCTTTTTGCAGCCGAACTTATTTCTTTGGCCGGAAGACCTTAATTGCTTCTTCATTTGCCTCAATAAAAGGGCCTTCGATAAGGTCAATGCAATAAGGAATGGCAGGGAAAACGGCTTCAAGGCATGTCCGTATGGCTGCAGGTTTGCCGGGGAGGTTGACGATCAGGCTGTTGTTGCGGATACCTGCCGTTTGTCTTGATAAAATAGCGGTGGGCACCTGCTCCAGGCTTACTTTTCGCATCAGTTCGCCGAAACCGGGCAGCAGCTTGTGACAAATATTTTCGGTGGCTTCTGTCGTTACATCACGTTTGGCCGGGCCTGTGCCGCCTGTAGTCACAATCAGGCTGCAACTCTCATTGTCGGCCATGTCGATCAGGTGCTGTTCTATGACGGCTTGTTCGTCCGGAATAACGCGGTAAACGGCTTGCCATTCGGAACTGATAAATTCGCGGAGGGTCTGTTCAATGTATTTTCCTGAGATATCTTCATAAACCTGGGCACTTGCTCTGTCAGAGACGGTCAGGATGCCAATTTTAATGCTCATAAGATATTAAAACTGGTTAAGGATAATCATGTCGGTTTCTACCGAATTACTGATGTTTCCGGCCCTGTCTTTAATAGATATTTCGAATTTTACAGAATCCTTTTTAGGTGTAAAGGCATGAAGAAACTGCATGGTATAGCTCAGAACACCTTCGATAGGGCCATCCTTACCGTCATTTTTAAGCCTTGGGAAGAAACCTGAAAGCGGCTCAAGCGGGATATATTCCACATATTTGCCGTTTACCCTTCTGTGATATTTGATGACGTAGTTGAAATTATTCACTTTAATAGCCTCTGCAATTTCCGCATCATTGAGACCCAGATCACCGTCTCCATCCTGAAATTTAACAGATACCACTACCGAATCCTTATATCCTCCGAAGAACTGGTCGATCCTGATATCTTTTTTGATAGAGTTGTACTCTATCTCCGGTTTCAAAGCGAAATTGGGTTCTTTATAACAGGAAGCCAGGGCAACTGCGGAAAAAATAAAAAAAAGTAAAGCTTTTGGATGAATACCGTATCTTCTCATTATCTAAAACTTATTTTTGTAAAAATAATCAAAACTCAGGAGTCAGGACTTTATTTTCGATGTTTATTTTTTAATACTATTTGATGAATACCAGGGACGAATTAAAATCAGCGGTTTTACAATTGGATCAGCATCCACTTCATTTTGAACGTCTGGCTCTGGAGGTATTCAATTTTCAATATGAAACCAACCCGGTTTATCACGCTTACGTCAGAAATCTGAATGTTAAACCGCTTTCAGTCAACAGGATAGAGAAAATTCCTTTTTTGCCTGTTGAATTCTTCAAAACCCAGAAGGTCATCAGCGGCCCCACGAACCCTCAGCTGGTGTTTGAGAGCAGCGGTACCACCGCCCGGACCACGAGCAGGCATTACGTTTCGGACCTGCCGTTTTATGAGCTGCTGAGTCAGAAAATATTCGAAAACTTCTACGGTCCGCTGACCGATTATCATATTTTCGCCCTGCTTCCTTCTTATCTTGAACGAAATAACTCGTCGCTGGTGTATATGGTCAGGAATTTTATTTACAGGTCTTTTTCACAGGAATCAGGCTTCTTTTTGAACAATCCGGAAGACCTTTTGCGAAGTATTCAGGAAACTTCTGAAAAATCAGGACCGAAGCGTAAAATTTTATTGATCGGAGTTACGTTTGCATTACTGGATTTAGCTGAAAATCAACATTATGCTTCCCTGCTCAGAAATCACAGTGAAGATCTGATAGTCATGGAAACCGGGGGAATGAAAGGCCGCAGAAAGGAGCTTTTAAGGGAGGAAGTCCATGAAATCCTTACCAGGGCTTTTGGGGTGGAGAAAATCCACTCTGAATATGGTATGACGGAGCTACTCTCCCAGGGTTATTCAAAAGGAGAAGGGATATTCGATTTGCCGGCCTCTATGAAGATACTTTTAAGGGAAGTCAACGACCCGTTTACCTATCTTCCAAGCTTCGCTTTGGGTGATGAAAATCAGAATGTGAAATATCGCGGCAAATCAGGCGGAATAAATGTAATAGATTTGGCTAATATCGATTCCTGTTCGTTTATAGAAACCAAAGACCTCGGAAGTTTCTCGGAAGATTACAAACAGTTCAGAATCATGGGCAGGTTTGACAACTCCGATCTCAGAGGGTGTAATTTAATGGTCAACTGATGCAAAAAGTCCTGAAAACATACCTGAGAAGGCTGATCAACCTGAGTTCAGCCAACCGCTCACTGTTACTTATGAATTTGCCGAAATCACAGTTCCTGGATATCCACGAACTTGATTTTGTCTTGAATATGCCTTCTTTTGAGGTCGTCAATCAACTGATTGCCCAAAAGAAACAAATCCCGCTGTGTGAGGTCATTGACCCGCGTGATGTCCGTAATAACGAGATTAGCAAACAGGTCAGCCAGATATCCAGAACCGAGCAAACCATACAGGAGGAGCGTGGTGTTCAGGACCTTTTTGTGGGTTATCCTTTTGTTAAAGGGAAGTTTCTGGATGGGACTTCGGTCAGATGTCCCCTTGTGTTTTTCCCGGTAAGTCTGAAAAAAGGGGTTTTAAAAGGGCAGCAGAGCCCGGTCTGGTTTCTGGAACCCAGAGATGCCGACATTACCCTCAACAGGAGTTTTCTGACTGCTTACTCTCATTTTAACAGCCAGGGACTTTCAGACGAACTCTTTGATTTTTCGCTGGAAGATTTTCCGGAAAACAGCGTGGAGTTCAGAACTGCCTTGTATGAGTTTTTGAAAGACAGCCCGCTGAAAATCAATTTTAACCAGGATTTATTCACTGATAAGCTTACCTTATTTGAAAAATTACTGAAGGCAGATATAGAGACGGTTGAAAAGAACGGCGAACTGAAACTTTTCCCGCAGGCCGTGTTGGGGATCTTCCCTCAGGGTGGCTCTTTTCTGATCGAGGATTACGAAAACATGCTCAGAAACGAGACTTTCGATAATGAGGAAGGCTTTGAAAGCCTGTTTCCTGCTCCCGAAGAGTTCGTTTCAGGTCATTCCATCCGTGAGGAAGAATTGTTGCTGCCTTTCGAAGTCGACGCTTCACAGGAAGACGCCATCAAGACCATCAAAACCGGCCAGTCATTGCTGATCCAGGGTCCTCCGGGCACCGGTAAGTCGCAGCTGATCTGCAATCTCATCTCGGATTATATCGCTAAAGGAAAGAAAGTGCTGGTGGTATGTCAGAAGCGTGCCGCTCTCGACACTGTTTACAAGCGTCTGGACAAGGCGGGTATCACTGACTTTATAGGTTTGGTGCATGACTATAAAAATGACCGTAAGTCTATTTTTGACAAGATCAGCTCCCAGATCGACAAAACGGAAGTGTATAAAAAACAGAACCAAAGCCTGGATGCCATATTCCTGGAAAGGGAATTTGACCAGACCTGCAGGCGTATTGATCAGATAACCAAAGAATTAGGTCAGTTTAAAACAGCTTTGTTCGACGAATCCTATGCCGGGAAAAGCATCAAGGAATTGTATCTTTTGCAGGACAAGGATGCTGTTCTGATTGATCTCACTGGTATTTACCGCGACTTCAATTTTGTAGAACTCAATGACTTTGAAAGAGACCTGAACAGGATTCAGTCTTATAAAAAAATCCTTGAAAACGGCACGCCGGAAGCTGATTTCTGGAAACTCAGAAAATCGGCAAGACACTGGACACCTTCAGACCAGAAGAAAATCACCGGATTACTGAAAACTTCGATGGACACCTGGAAGAAAACAGCCTCAGAACTTGAGGAAGCCCTGGGTAAGTCGTTGAAAGTGAATGATCTGATGGAGATTTTGCCGGAAGTCCTGGATGAAATCGCCGGACTATTACATGAAGAGGATCATCTCGCCTTATTCGGAAAACTGGATTCAGGAGAAGTAAGATTACTGAAAAAGAACCAAAGGGCGGAGATAGAAGAAAGTTTACATAAAATTGCTACCAGTGGAGGAATAAATCCCGTGTTCTTTGAAGACCAGAAGACTATTTCTGTAGCCATCGACGAAGCCCAGGACAAAAGCAAAGGTTTTATTTCCAGGAGTATTTTCAAGACTTTTTCCGATAATAAAACGCTGGTCAATAAGCTCTTAACGGATGAGGGCCTTTCGTTCACGACTGAAAACATCCTGTTGCTACGGGATAAATTCAACAATACGGTCTTATTTCAATCCCTCTCTAAAGAAATCGCCCTTGCGGGATTGAATTTGCCGGATGATTTTAAAGCGGCACAAGCCGTCTGGGCAGCCTATGAAAAAGCATCCCAGGCCTTTGAATTGCTCCGGGAGTCTGTTCCTGTTTTGTCCGGGACGCTGTATACCAAAATTCCGGATCTTGGAAGTTTTACTTATCTCAACAGGCTTTTGAAAGACCATTTCGACCTGATAGGACTTACCATTTCAAACCTCAAAGAATACCTGGCAGAGGAACAGATCGAAATTTTCTGGACATCTGATGTGCAAGCCATTAATCAGTATTTTAACGGGAATTTCGATTACCTGGTGGAGCTTGACCAGCTCACTGGAAGCCTGACTACGACAGAGACCAAAGTGCTGGAATTGCTTGAAAAAGCGGATTTAAAGCCCGAAACGAACTATTTTGAAACTTTCAGACAGTCGCTGATCCACAGCTGGGTGGAGTATATTGAAGAAATACATCCTATTCTGAGGGGAACAAGTACTTTGAAGATCAGCAGCTCGGAAGAAGAACTGAAGACCTCCGTTCAGAAAAAACAGGGTTTAAGCCGGGATATCCTGGCCCTGAAAATCAAGGAATTTACCTACAAAGACCTGGAAAAAAACCGCCTGGGAAATACCATTACTTTCAGGGAATTGTATCACCAGACGACCAAGAAAAGGAAGATATGGCCGCTCAGAAAGTTGCTGGCTGAATACCCCGACGAGGTGTTCAAACTCTTACCTTGCTGGCTGGTTTCACCGGAGACCACTTCGGCTATTTTCCCTTTGCCTGAAAATGATGATTCTTATTCGAAATTCGACCTGGTCATTTTCGATGAAGCTTCCCAGTGTTTCTCTGAGTCGGGAATACCTGCCCTGATGCGGGCCAGGCAGGCTGTTATTGTGGGAGATAACAAACAACTTCAGCCCAGCGATCTGTACAAAATCAGGTTTGAAGACCAGGAAACAGAAGAGCCTTTGCTCGAAATAGATTCTTTGCTTGATCTTGGGTCTCAGTTTTTACCCCA
This sequence comes from Emticicia sp. CRIBPO, assembly GCF_009905725.1. GTDB lineage: Bacteria > Bacteroidota > Bacteroidia > Cytophagales > Spirosomataceae > Leadbetterella. The sequence continues at coordinate 195,623 of NZ_JAAAKV010000010.1, forward strand.
GAAACAACTGACCGGACACTACAGAAGCAAGAACCTGGAGCTGATCGACTTTTCCAACAGGCATTTTTACAAAAGTAAACTCAGGTTACTGCCGGATTTCAAGGACATCAACCAGGCTGCTCCACCGATTAAGTTCATTAAAATTGATGGCATCTGGGAGGATAATACGAACCCTGTAGAAGCTTTGGCAGTCGTGGAACTGATCAGGGAACTCAAAATGAGCAACCCGAAAGAGGAGATCGGTGTAGTGGCGTTTAACTTCAAACAGGCCGAGCTTATTTTCCGGATGCTGGAAGCTGAAGGCTTGAATTCGCCCGATATACACGTCAAAAACATCGAGAATATACAGGGAGACGAATTCCAGACCCTGATTTTTTCTATCGCCTATGCCCCTGATAAATCAGGAAAACTGGTCATGAACTTCGGCTCACTGAACCAGAAAGGCGGAGAAAACAGGCTGAACGTGGCCATTACCCGTGCCAAGGAAAAGATATTCGTGATTTCCAGCATTTTTCCGGAGCAGCTTAATGTAGAGTCTTCGTCCAATGAAGGGCCGAAACTGCTTAAAAAGTACCTCGAATATGTCAGGATTGTTTCAGACAATGAGTTTTTACCTACATTCCAGCCTTCTGAAAAATCCTTTGCCATCAGTCTTAAGCAACTGATCATGGATAAGTATGCCGGTCAGACCGGACCGGAATACCTCGAAGAGCTTCCTTTTGCAGACATCACACTCAAAGAGTCAGACCGCTACAGATCATTGCTGCTGACCGACGATACGCTGTTTTATGACAGCCTGAGTCCCAAAGAGTTTTTTGCCTACATGCCTCTATTGCTCAAGCAAAAGGGCTGGAGTTTCGAACGCCGCTGGAGTCGCCGGTTTAATGCTTAGCTTCTGCCTCTTTTTTAGGAGGAAACAGCAGTGAAGCAATAATGCTGATACCCAGAATAGCAATGATCACGATCAGGGAATGGACGTTGGTAAAGCCCCACTCCTCCAGCCAGTGATGGGCCAGCATTTTGATACCGATAAATGATAGGAGCACCCCCAGGCCGTACTTCAGGTAGGCAAACATATCGATGATGTTGACCAGGAAGAAGAACATGGACCTTAAGCCCATGATGGCAAATACATTGGAGAAAAAGACAATGTAAGGGTCTTTGGTGATAGAGAATATCGCCGGAATGGAATCCACCGCGAAAATCACGTCGGTAAAAGCAATCACCACGATCACCACAAAAAGCGGGGTAATGAACAATTTATTGCCTCTGTGCTTATGTCTGATAAAGAATTTGTCGGCCACGAATTTCTCGTAAACGTTAAAGACTTTAGAAGTAATCTTAACCGCAGGGTGGTTTTTGGTGTCGATTTCTTCCTCTTCATCTCCCGAAAACAGGATGTTGATACCCGTATAAACCAGGAACGCACCGAAAAGGTAAAGGATCCAGTCAAACTGCTGAATCAGGGCTGCACCAAGGAAAATGAAAACAAAACGAAGAACGATCGAGCCCAGGATACCCCAGACCAATACCTTTTTATAGTGTTTCTGACGCACTCCGAAGGAGTTGAAAATCAGGATGAAGACGAAAATATTATCGACCGAAAGGGAATATTCCACCAGGTAACCCGTGATGTATTCCAGGGCCATGTTGTTTTGAAATTTCTGAACACCTGCCGCAAAATCCTCCGGAAGACGGATGTTTTTATAGTAAGTATCCATCACGGTTTTCAGATGTGAAGGATCCGAAATGTCGTGAATCAGGTAGCCGTATTGACGAAGAAAGAAAAAGAAACCCACAGCCAGACCGACCCAGACGGCACTCCATAACCCGGCTTCCTTAAAGCTTACGATATGTTCCTTCTTTTTGTTGAAGGCACCCAGATCGAGGAGCATCACGAATATAACAAACACGGCAAAGGCCGCAAAAAACAAGGTTTCGTTCGAAAATGTCATTATTAATAGATATGAATGAAAAAAATCGCTTCTTTTGTAACAAAGAAAACTGATATTTAATTGCAAATACAAAAATGCACTTTTTTTACGGATTTGGTATCAAAATTGTTTGAGTATAGCCTGAGAATTTTAAAATATAATGTATAATAATCTTAAAGTGGTGGTGGTGATGCCTGCCTACAAAGCTTCACAAACCTTACAAAAAACCTATTCTGAGATCCCGTTTGATATTGTAGATGAAGTAATTCTGGTAGATGATGCCAGTCCTGATAATACCTTCGAAGTAGCTGCACGCCTGGGAATCAGCCATGTCATCAGGCATGACCAGAACAAGGGTTATGGCGGTAACCAGAAGACTTGTTATGAGAAAGCCCTTTCCGTGAATGCTGATATAATTGTCATGTTACACCCTGATTATCAATATACTCCCAAGCTGGTGCGGGCCATGGTTTCCATCATCGGCGAAGGTTTGTATCCTGTGGTCTTCGGATCCAGGATTTTAGGCAAAGGGGCATTAAAGGGTGGAATGCCCTATTATAAGTATGTGGCGAACCGTTTTCTGACCTTTACACAGAACCTGCTGATGAATCAGAAGTTGTCTGAGTACCATACCGGCTACCGTGCCTATGCTGCGGAAGTGCTGAAAAGTATCAATTTCCAGGCTTGTGATGATGATTTTGTTTTTGACAATGAGATCATCGCCCAGATATTCAACCGGGGGTATGAAGTAGGGGAAGTAACCTGTCCCACCAAGTATTTTGAAGAAGCCTCTTCCATTAATTTTTCCAGGAGTGTCACCTATGGCCTGGGGGTTTTGAAAGTATCCGCGAAGTACTTTTTAGCCCGGAAAAAAATCCTGAACTGGCCATTGCTGAAGTAAGTCCCAAGGTCCGGAATTCCGGGCCAAATCCCTTGAAATACGTATAGATAGCTCAAAAAGACAGGTACTTTAGTTCAATTTTTTCTTTCTTTAATTTTATTTTTTTGTAATTTGCACCGTATACCTGAAAGCTTTGCAAAGAATATTTTTTGGAAAAAAAGATCAGAATAGAGAAGGACATCATTGAATGCTGGAACTTGCTGAGAGCCGGTGACAGGAAATCTTTTGCCCATATTTATTCCTTTTATGCCGATGATCTTTTTACTTACGGAAGCTATTTTTCGCAGGACAGAGACCTCGTCAAAGACGCCATCCAGGAGCTGTTTATTGACATATGGAGAATGCGTGAAAATCTTTCGGCAACCACTTCCGTAAAATTTTATCTCTTCCGCTCGCTCCGACGTAAACTTCACGTATTAACAGAAACCAGGACTTCCTTTTCGACTTTTGATTCCGAAGCAGATTTGCCGGAAGTGATTTCGCATGAAGAAGAATTCATGAACCGTGAAACCCAGGACGGCCGTCTGAAACAGCTGCACAGATTACTCAGCCAGCTCCCGCCACGTCAGTTTGAAGCCATCAGGCTTTGTTATTTCGACAATTTTGATCTGAAAGAAACGGCCTCTATCATGCAAATGAACGAGCAATCCGTCAGAAACCTCATACAAAGATCTATCAGGCACCTCAGGCAACTGTTTACCACCATTGTCAGCCTTTTCCTTTTCTTTTACAAAACCCTGTAAAAAAATATTTCCGTTTCAGTGAGTTAAAACAGGCAAAATCCCCTTTATAGGTTTGTAAGGCGATTTAAATGGTATTTAACTCATAATTTATATGGATTATAGTGGTTTTGATGTAGATGACTTTATTTTTGACAAAGCCTTTACGGAATGGGTCAGAACAGGAGAAAATGATGCTTTCTGGCAGGACCTGATGCAAAGTCAGCCCCTGGTCAGCCACAAAATAGAAGAAGCCAGAGAGATCATCCTCGCTGCTGCCTCTTTACCCCAGGCTATGTTGTCTGCACAGGAAAAGCAGGAAATACTTCAGAATATACACCAACGCATAGAGGAGGAAGAAGTCGTTGAGGACCAACCGGTGGTGCTGACGGTATTCCGGAAAATGTGGTGGGCTGCCGCAGCTGTTATTATCGTAGCCGGCTGGCTGACCTGGAAGGGCACCGGCTCGCATTCCAAAGAAGTAACTTATGAGAAACTCGTGGCCGCAGAAGTCAAAAGTACTGAACTTCAGGAGTCGGTCAATACCGCTGAAAAACCTTTGCTGGTCAATCTCCCCGACGGCAGCTCCGTCCTGCTTTTGAAAGGCGGGAAATTATCGTTTAACAAAGCAAACTTTAACAACACCAGGCGGGAAGTCTACTTGTCCGGGGAGGCGTTTTTTGAGGTGTCCAAAAATCCTGAGAAGCCGTTTTTTGTGTATGCCAATGAACTGGTAACCAAGGTGCTGGGGACAAGTTTCACCATCAGGGCATTCAATGATTCCAAAAATGTGGAGGTCGTGGTAAAAACCGGTAAGGTCTCTGTTTTTACCCAGCGTGATCCTGGAAAAGAAGACAAGATGAAGGATAATAAACTCGAAGGCCTGGTCTTGCTGCCTAACCAGCAGATTGTTCTGGAACGTTCCCAAATGAAGTTGTCTAAATCCGGGATTGAAAGACCCGAGTTGCTCACCTTGCCTGCCCAAAAACTTTCGTTTGAATTTGACGATGTGCCGTTTGCCGAAGTGGCAGCAACAATGGAAAGGTCGTATGGCGTAGAAATTATCTTTGATAAAGAACTTCTGGGCAAATGCCGCCTCACCGCCTACTTGTCTGACGAACCTCTGAATGATAAAATAAGGATGATCTGTGACGCCCTTTCCGCTACTTCCGAAGTGGCTGATAAAAAGATATTTATCAAAGCAAATGCTTGTAAGTGAGGTGTTTTAGTATGCAAACAATTTTATAACCGATAACCTTAAATTAATAACGATGATCAAGCCAGCCAATTCTACCTAGCCTCAAAAAAAGAAGGTCAATAGTGCTACCAACACCATTGACCGGATGTTTTCCCTTGTCTAGTCATTATCCCCATTTTCAGGGAGTGGGGATTCTTTTGTCAAAATTTCAGTTTCAACAAAATCTATTCAAATTTATGGAGAAAGAATTACATTTTTATGCGTTAGCACTAAAAATTATGCGAATAACAATTACACAAATCGTATTTGCCGTTGTTTTAGTGGGGGTGTCATGGGCCAATGAAAGCAATGCCCAGGAAATTTTAAAACGACGTTTGACCCTTTCCGTAGAGGAGCAAACTGTAAAGTCGGTACTGAGTCAGATTGAGAAAGCTGCGGAAGTGAGGTTTCTATACAGTTCAAGCCTTATTAACACCGGTAATAAGGTCAGTATTCAGATGAATAACAAAGCCCTGGGAGATGTCCTTGTTTCTCTGCTGAGCCCTTTTAACGTGGGCTTCAAAACAGAAGGGAAACAGATTATACTCATCAGGTCGTCTTCTGTCCCGGATGAAAACGCCGACATACAGGCGGAAGCGGTACCCGTTGAACTGAAAGTAAGCGGGCATATCACCGATGAGAAAAACGAAGGCATGATCGGTGTAACCGTGGCCGTAAAAGGTACCACCAAAGGAGTGATCACCGATATCGATGGAAAATATGAGATCGTAGTGCCCGATGAACAGGCCATACTTGTTTACTCTTTTGTAGGATACAAGCCCAAAGAAGAGAAGGTGGGTGCCAGAACCATCATTAACGTTCAGCTCGAAGCAGAAAGCAATCAGTTGTCTGAAGTGGTGGTAACAGGCTATACCACCCAAAAGAAAAAAGACGTGATCGGGGCAGTTTCCATTGTGAAAGCCAGCGACCTGACCGCCACACCGTCAGCCAACCTCATGACACAGCTGCAGGGTCGTTCGGCGGGTGTGACGGTCAGCAGCACCGGAAATCCCGGAGGTGCGGCCAATGTACGTATCCGCGGATTTGCTTCTTACGGTAATAACAATCCGCTGTACATCATTGACGGCGTGCCTACCACAGATGCCACAAGGATAAATCCGCAGGATATAGAATCGCTTCAGATACTTAAAGATGCCTCAGCAGCATCTATCTATGGAGCAAGGGCGGCTAACGGCGTCATTATTATCACGACCAAACAAGGCAAAGCCGGCAAAACTTCTGTTTCTTATGACAGTTATGTAGGGGTTAACAATCTTCCTTATAATAAGATCCCGGATATGCTGAATACGGCTGAAACCATGCAGTATATTGAAAGAACTACTGCTCCCGGACACATCGATCCTTTGTTTGGGACCAGGGGCTCTTTCCGTATCCCGGATTATTATGTCGTGAGCAATACTTTCAGGGGAGGAGTGTCAGCATCAGATCCGAGGATAAACCCGGACCTGTATACCATTGCAGATTATAAAAATGCTTACCAGATATTCAAGACAAGTCCCGGTACCGACTGGTTCAGGGCCATGTCACAATCCGGCATTCAGCAGAGTCACCAGATCAATGCCACAGGTGGAACTGACAAGTCGCAGTTTTCTATGGGGCTCAATTACTTTAAAGAAGACGGTACTTTCAGATTTACAGGTTATGAAAGATATACTGCGAGGGTCAATGCTTCATTCAGTCCGACCAAATACCTCAGAATAGGAGAAAACCTGCAGGTGGCGTATGACGACCGGAAAGGAGATAATACCACTTCCGGGGAAACAACGGCCTGGGCCAATTCTTACCGGAGTTCAGCCTTCATACCTGTCTATGATATCAAAGGCGGTTACGGAGGCTCTCTGATCGGAAGTACCGCCGGAGTGGGCTGGAATCCGCTGGCTGTGCTGGAACGCAGAAAAGACTGGACCAATAAGTCACTGAGGGTTTTCGGTAACCTTTTTGCGGACATCAATATCACCAAAGACATCACTGCCCGCACTTCCGTGGGGATTGATGCAGGCAACGGCAGCATGAAACAGGCTCTTCTGAGAGAATATGAAAGGGCGGAAGCCAGGAATGTGACACAGTTAACAGAAGGATCTAACGCTTATACCAGTGTTACCTGGAGTAATACATTGACCTATCAGAAGAATTTTGCGGAAAAACATAATCTGAAAGTGCTTTTGGGAACAGAGTCTATCAAGAACATCTCAAGAAGAATTTCGGCAAGTGTTTCCAATTATGATTTTGAATATGATGAATTTATGTCGCTGAGTACCGGTTTGCCGAAGACCCTCGGAGACATCAGTGCTACGACGCCAAACATTGCTACATCCACACTTTTTTCTTATTTCGGAAGGGTTGATTACAGCCTGATGGACAAATACCTGGTAAATGCCACCTTCAGAAGAGACGGATCTTCTTTGTTCGGACCTTCGGTAAGATATGCCAATTTCCCTTCATTCGGTGTGGGCTGGCGTATTTCGGACGAAGAATTTATGAAAGGCCTGAGCTGGCTTGACGAGCTAAAACTGAGAGCAGGCTGGGGGATCATGGGAAGTATTTCCAACGTGCCGGCATTCAACCAGTTTTCATCTTACGGTTCAACAGCCGCAGCCAACTTCTATGACCTGAATGGTGCCAACATCGGCTCAACACAGGGATACGGAGCGACAAGGCAGGGCAACCTGATGACAAAATGGGAGTCGACCCGGACCACCAATATCGGCCTTGATGCTTCACTGATGAGGGGACAATGGAATGTAAGCATTGATGTTTACAGTAAAAATACCAGCGACCTGCTGGTGCCAAGTTTAAGAAACGGCATGGAAGCCATCATCACCAAACCATTGATTAACCTCGGAACCATGAATAACAAGGGTGTGGACATCCAGATCGGAAAAAGAGGGGACATTGGTCCTAAACTCAAGTATGATATCGGTCTTACATTTACCCGTTATAAAAACCTGCTGACCAAACTGAATGATGAAAATACGGCAGCTTATGTGTCGTCCAACAGGCTGGCGAACATCCTGATCACCACCAAAGGACAGGCTGTTTCATCTTTCTACGGATACCAGATCGACGGGTTCTACAATTCACAGGAAGAGGTTAACAGCGGTCCGAAGATCAACGGGGCTCCGGGACAGGTCGGAACCTGGAAATATAAAGACATCAACGGAGACGGCAATATCACCGTAAGCGACAGGACGATCCTGGGAACGCCGCACCCTGACTTTCAGATGGGTCTGAACATCAGTCTGAAATGGCAGAATTTTGATTTCAACAGCTTCCTTTTCTGGAATCAGGGTAATCAGATATACAATTACACCAAGTTTTTGCCTTATATGGGGGTAATCGGAGGGGGTATTGCCCGTGGTAAATTGTATGATGCCTGGACACCGGAAACGGCACAGACCGCTAAAACGCCGATGCTGGGTGTAGGGACCAATAACGGTTATACTTCGTTTGTGACAGGCAACTCTTCTTCATTCTATGTCGAAGACGGTTCTTTCCTGAGGGCTAAAACCATTCAGCTGGGTTATTCATTACCCGTTAACCTGTTGAAAAAAGCGAGCATAAGCAATGTAAGGGTGTATGTGCAGGCTCAGAATTTGTTTACCCTCACCAAATATACCGGAGCAGATCCGGATCTGGGATTGGTATCCAGTGATAATACAGATCAGAACCTGGGGGTAGATTATTCAGGATTTCCGAATCCGAAACAGTTTCTGATTGGACTGAACTTATCATTTTAACATTAAATCTGGAAAAGACAATGAAAGCGATTAAAACAAAAGGAATATATTTTGCCCTTGTATTTGTATTATTAACCTCCTATGGCTGTAAGGATGATTTTCTTGATCAGGCTCCGCAGGGAGTATACAGTGAGGCTGCCCTCTTAAATAAAAAAGGAATTGAAGGTTTGCTGGTCAATGCCTATGCTTCGCTGGACGGTAACGTGGCCGGGACCGGCGGAATCGGGGCCTCTGTCGGAGCAGACAACTGGATATTCGGAAGTATCCTTGGCGGGGAAGCCTACAAAGCCGGGGTAAACTTTGCCGATCAGGGTGGTATAAACGATATCATGCAGTATGCCACACCGGCCAGCAACCCGCATATTGACGCCAAATGGAATTCTATTTTTGACGGTATAGCCAGGGCCAATCAGGTATTGAAACTTTTACCGGGCATAACCGACCCTGCCGTAACGGCGGCAGATAAGAAGCGGATAGAAGCGGAAGCTAAATTCCTGCGGGCTTTTCAGTATTTTGAAGGTAAAAAAGTATTTGGCAATATCCCTTTCCTGGATGAAAAGGTTGTCGATTTTAAAGTGCCGAATACGGATGCCAGCGGCAATTATGTGAATATATGGTCGAACATAGAAACGGATCTCAAACATGCCTATGACAACCTGGATGAAGTCACTCTGAATGTAGGGCGTGTCAACAAATGGGCTGCGGGGGCTTATCTGGCCAAGGCTTACCTGTATCAGAAAAAATACACAGAAGCCAAAGCCTTGTTTGATGCCGTCATCTCAGGAGGTAAAACCAACAAGGGCGTGCCGTATGATCTGGCCGCCAACTTTGCAGATAATTTCAGGATCAGTACCCAGAACGGAAAAGAATCTGTTTTTGAGATTCAGCATGTGATAGGCGACGGCGGAAACACCAACGGTTTCCAGGACGCGATCCTTACTTATCCGAACGGCATAGCCGGGGGCACCAACTCCTGGTTTTTCAGACCTTCACAAAATACGGTCAACACCTATAGGACCGATGCCAACGGGTTACCGATGATCCAGGGCTATAACGACGAAGATGTGACGCCTTTCGAAACGGTTTCTGACCAGGAAGCTTTTACACCTTATGCAAAGACACTTGACCCGAGACTTGACCACACGGTAGGCCGCAGGGGTATTCCGTATCTCGACTGGGGAATGATGACAGGTGTGGCTTTCACAGGCCCTCCGGGCGAGTCGATCACCAATGGCGGTGCCTATTGCGGAAAGAAATTTGTGTTCTCAAAAGCGGAATTCAATGCAGGCCTGGCTACCAGGGTCAACTGGTACATTTCAAGTTCTCTGAACTATGTGGCCATGAGATTTGCCGATGTTCTTCTGATGGCTGCTGAATGTGAAATAGAAGCAGGAAGTGTAGATAAAGCCAGGGATTATGTAAACAGGGTCAGAAAACGTGCTGCGGCTTCTCCTGTCAAAAGCCTGGATCAGACCGCTAATGCCGCTAATTATAAAGTAGGCCTGTATGAAACGGTTTGGGCAGATAAAGAAGCGGCCAGAAAAGCAGTAAGGTTTGAAAGAAGACTGGAACTGGCAGAAGAAGGCCATGCGTTTTTTGACCTGGTCCGCTGGGGTATCGCCGAGCAGTTTGTCAATAATGAATATCTGCCTAAGGAACTTCTCCGCAGGCCGCTGGCTTTGGGAGGAGCAAAGTTCATTACCAATAAGAGCGAATATCAGCCTATTCCGATTTATGCCCTGACCCAGAGTAATAAGGACGGCAAACCAACTTTAAAACAAAATCCGGGATACTGATATTATAAAATGGCATTGAATCTTGTATAAATAGATTCAATGCCTAAATTTAACTTCAGAAAACTCCGACCTTAAAAGAATAAACATGAAAAGAATTGTTGTCATCATGGCTTCGGCAGTTTTGCTGGTAGCTGCCCAGATCTCTACCCGTAAAACGAACGAAGGGCCGTATGAAGGCTGGCCCGAATACCTGGGCGGACCTGACAGGAATCATTACTCTTCTCTGACCCAGATCAATCCCGGCAATGTCAAAAACCTTAAAGTGGCCTGGTCGTATGAAACACCCGAAGCCGGGCAAATGCAGGTTAATCCCATCATTGTAGACGGAGTTCTGTTCGGTGTGACTTCTTCTGTGCAGGCTTTTGCTCTGGATGCTGCTACAGGCAAGGAAATCTGGCGTTTTGGTGATCCGCTTAAATCATGGTCCAGCACCAGTCGTGGCGTAACTTACTGGAGCGACGGCGAAGATAAGAGGATTCTCTATACCGTCGGGCCCAATTTATATGCATTAAATGCTAAAACAGGTAAGCCTGTTGAAAGTTTCGGTGACGGCGGAAAGATTGATTTGCACACCGGACTGCCTGAAATCGCCAAGGATAAATTCCTTATTTCCAATACGCCGGGCACTCTTTTTGAAGACCTGATCATTATGCCGCTGCGTCTGTCTGAAGATGCCGATGCTGCCCCGGGCGACATCCGTGCTTTTAATGTCAGAACCGGTAAACTGGCCTGGACTTTTCATACGATTCCTTATCCGGGAGAGTTTGGCTATGAGACCTTTCCTAAAGATGCCTATAAAAATACCTATACCGGAGCCGCCAATAACTGGGCAGGGATGTCAGTAGACCGTAAAAGAGGCATTGTGTATGTACCGACAGGGTCAGCCGCTTATGACTTTTATGGTGGAAACCGCAAAGGAGCCAACCTGTTCTCCAACAGCCTGTTGGCCCTTGATGCTAAAACCGGGAAAAGAATCTGGCATTTCCAGACCACCCATCATGACATCTGGGACAGGGATCTGCCTGCACCTCCGAACCTGATCACCGTAACCAAAAACGGGAAGAAAATAGATGCGGTAGCCCAGGTGACCAAGCAGGGATACGTTTTTGTTTTTGACCGGGTCACCGGTAAGCCTTTGTTCCCGATTAAGGAAATGCCTGCACCCAAATCTGCGTTGCCGGGTGAGCAGGCCTGGCCTACACAGCCCTTGCCAGTTTTACCCGCCCCTTTTGCCCGTCAGGCTCATACGCTGACAGAAAAAGACATCAGTCCTTATGCCAAAGACCGCGATTCGCTGATCATCAGGCTCAGAAAATATAAAAAACAACAATTTGCCCCGCCAAGCAAGGAAGGTACGGTGATCCTGCCGGGCTTCGACGGTGGAGCTGAATGGGGTGGGGCAGCGGCCGATCCCCAGGAAGGTATATTGTATGTCAACAGCAACGAAATGGCCTGGATCATGACCATGGTGGGTACACCTAAACAAAGCGAAATGTCAAATCAGAGTCCCGGTGAAAAAGTGTATTCAACGTATTGCATCGCCTGCCACGGGCCGGAACGCAAAGGAAATGCAGTGAGCGGTTATCCGTCACTGGTCGACATCGGTGCTAAGAGAGACAGGGCATTTGTGTCTCAGCTGATCACCAATGGAAAAGGCATGATGCCCGGATTCACAATGCTGACAGCCACTGAAAAGCAAGCCCTGGTCGCCTTCCTTTTTGGAGATGAAAAGAAAGAAGTAGCCGCTGCAACACCGAGCGGGCCTTCTAAAAAGCCGGTTTTACCTTACAGAAGTACCGGGTACAACAAATTCCTGGATGCCGGCGGATTGCCTGCCATTACACCACCATGGGGTACTTTGAACGCCATCGATCTCAATACCGGCAAGTATTTATGGAAAATACCTCTGGGAGAGGAGGTTTCTCTTAAAGCCAAAGGGATTAACAATTCCGGAACTGAGAATTACGGAGGGCCGGTAGTGACTGCCAGCGGGTTGTTGTTCATTGCTGCCACCAAAGATGAAAAATTCAGGGCCTTTGATAAGAAAACAGGAAAGTTGCTATGGGAAACCCAGCTGCCGGCTGCCGGTTTTGCCACACCATCCACCTACCAGGTCAATGGTAAGCAATACATTGTTATCGCCTGCGGAGGAACAAAATTAGGAACCAAAAAAGGCAATCAATATGTAGCCTTTGCCTTACCTGACTAAGCCCTACAAAACAAAAAGCCCCGGTAAGCTTACGCCTGCCGGGACTTTTTTATACATAAAACTTATCTACTTTCTCCTTTTTCCCTTCTCCGTTTTCCGGAATTATACCTTCCAAACCCAACCGAAAGTATCTTCTACTTTACCGGTACGGATATCATTAAGGGCTTTTTTCAACTGGCTTGATACCGACTGTTCTGTAATTTCAGGAAGGGCGTAGTCATTGCCTTCGAAGCCGATGGCTGCAAAAGGGGAAACCACTACGGCTGTTCCTGCTCCGAACACTTCAGTAACGCTGCCTGACTGGATACCTGAAATGATTTCTTCAACAGAAATTTTTCTTTCTTCAGTTTCAAAGCCGAGAGATTTTGCCAGTTGCAATAAAGTATCCCTTGTAATCCCTTTAAGAATCGTACTGCTGGTATTTGGTGTGATCAGTTTGCCGTCTTTCACAAACATTACGTTCATGGTACCGGATTCTTCGAAATATTTATGTTCGATCGCATCAGTCCAAAGCAACTGGGTGTATCCCTGATCCTGGGCCAACTTGGCAGGATACAAAGAAGCGGCGTAGTTACCGGCACATTTGGCACTACCCACACCACCCGGAGCTGCACGGATGAATTCTGTCTCTACTTTCACTTTCGGAGGGGTAGAGTAGTATTTTCCTGCAGGGCTCATGATGATCATAAACCTGTAATTTAAAGAAGGCCTTACACCAAGATATACATCACTTGCAAACATGAACGGACGCAGGTAAAGAGAGTTGTCCTCACCTTTAGGCACCCATGCTGCATCAATTCTCAAAAGTTCTTCCAGACCGCCGATAAAGATTTCTTCAGGGACCTGTGCCATACACATACGCTCGGCAGAGATGTTGAAGCGTTTAAAGTTTTCAAGAGGTCTGAACATCAGCACTTCGTCGTTTTCGTTTTTGAAAGCTTTCATACCTTCAAAAATAGATTGTCCGTAATGCAGGGAGGCCAGAGCCGGGTTGTAGGCAATTTCACCGTAAGGTAAGATTTCGGGAGTTTGCCATACACCGTTGATACAGTCAGCCACAAGCATGTGATCAGTAAAAACTGATCCAAAAGAAATGTTCTGAGGATCAAACTCGCTGATCCTGCTTGCAGCGGCGTAAGTAATGTTGAAGTTCAATGTTTCGGCGGTCATTATTGTACTGTTTATATCTAACTGATTATTTACTAACGAATAAGGAAATGCAATTTATTGATTTTTTTTTGATAGAATCAAGGAATTTTTAAAAAATAGTTGTCAAAACAAGTATTTTTTTCTGAACCCACACCAAATGCACGAATTAAGCAGGTTTTTAAACGTAAAATGCCCGGCTTTTGAAGGCCAGGCACTTATAATCAACGTTTCACAAAATAATAGGCGGGTTTACAAACAAGGTATTGGCGGACGGTTTATTGTCCCGGTAGTTTGTCTACCCACATTTCTTTACGGTCAGCCCTTGGATTGTCCAGAGGGAATGAATTGGATAATAACTGTACTTGTTTATCTGCTACTTTCCTGGCGTTTGCCGAAGCTACCACGGGTTGTCCGGTGATCTGCTCAACAGCCACTTTTAAGAATGTTTCGTTCACATCTCCGAAAGGTTTGAAAGGAATGACATTGTCAGACACTTTAAAGTCCGGAGTAAAACCGTCTTTGGTGCCGTAATTAGACTCTCCTTTGGCATTCACGGTTTTCAATACGATGGGCTGCATGCCCCATTTCCAGCGTTTTTTGCTATCTGAAATCGTAATCGAGCCCACATTTTTGCCATAGGTATTGCCTCCGATCAGGATCACATCCATAAATGGCTTCAGGTTATTAATGACCAGCTCACTGGCAGAAGCTGTACCGGATGATGTCAGGATGTATACCCTGTTCAGAGTCCCCAGGTTATTGGCTTCGTTTCTAAATTTGGTTTCAAAAACCTCAGGGCCATACTTATCGACATAAGCCTTGGTCATGGTCGTGTTCCATTCCTGTTTGTTCATGAGCAGGTTTGGATTAAGGTTTTTGACAATCAGTGAAGAAAGTATATCAGAAGAAGAAATATATCCACCCGGATTGTATCTGAGGTCTAATACCAGCTCATTGACACCTTTGGCTTTGAAATCAGCAAAAGTTTGTCTCAGTTTGTCGTCATATTGTGTCAGAAACTGCAGGTAAACCAGGTAACCGATCTTTTTGTTACCTTTTTCAATCACTGTAGAATATTGTATCGGATCTGTCTGAAGCTCCGCCTTGGTCATTGTCACTGTTTTGGTCGTATTGATTACCTCGCCGCCGGAATATTCTCCCAGGGTCACAGTCATTGTTTCTGCTGATAAAGCGGTGCCATAATTCTCAGGTGTAAGGTCTTTGCCATCCACCTGGGTGATAAAATCACCTCTTTTGATGCCTGCTTTTTCTGCAGGGCTGCCTTTCAGGGCATAGGCTATGGCCAGTGTTACCTTTGTTTTGGCGGTATTGGAATAGAACGGGGCTGTTCTGATTCCCAAAGCGGTATTTTTACCATTCAGTGAATTCGTCAGCTCTTCAGAGCTCTCCTGTATCCATGAGAAACGGTCAAGTTCACCGGGTTTAACCAGAATAGATTCAAAATAATCATCAGGAGCCAAAGCAGTATTGGTTGCTGTTAATAACGGCATCTGGTCGGTCCACAAATAATAGGTTTTCATCTGCTCATGAATCCATTCGTCAACTTCCTTGGAAGTGGCGTCAGCCGGATCAATGTCTTCAGTCTTTTTACAGGAACTGAATTGTAAAACCAGGAGTAAAAAAACGAGAGCTTTTAGTTTGGTAAGATGAATCATTGTTTATATGGTTATTCATAACTATTTACGTAAATGTAAAACGAAAAGTTGTCAATAAAGTTACAATTTTATAAAAATACTGTCAAAAATCAACCAAATATAAAATGAAAAATGTGTTTTCTGTAAGGGAGACGTGATATTTTTCACGGTTAAATTTACGACCTGACCGCGGCTGAAAGTACCTGAGAGCCTCTTATGAATCATAATTTTCAAAACACGAAGATTTAGGCCTAACTTTGTACAAATTTTTGAGCATTGAAAAACAGGATACTTTTAATCACCCCGCCGTTTACCCAGCTGAATACTCCTTATCCGGCTACGGCTTATATCAAGGGCTTTCTGAACACCCTGGCTTATGACTCAAGGCAGGCCGACCTCGGTATTGAGGTGATTTTAAAGTTGTTTTCTTCCAAAGGCCTGAGGAAAATCTTCGATTACCTGGATGATTCCGATATGGAAATCTCAGATCAGGGTTTCAGGGTTTATTCACTTAAAAACGAATACCTGAAAACCATCGACCCGGTCATTTCCTTTCTTCAGAATAAAAACCAGACGCTTGCCCATGCCATTTGCGACCGCAGTTATCTGCCTGAAGCAGGCAGATTTGCCCAGCTCGATGACCTTGAATGGGCCTTCGGCACCATGGGAACGCATGACAAGGCCAGGCACCTGGCCACACTTTACCTGGAAGACCTGGGTGACCTGATCAAGGAAACGATTGATCCTCATTTTGGTTTCAGCCGCTACGCAGAAAGACTCGCAAGAACTGCCTCGGAATTTGATGAAATGCTGGAGTCGCTTGAGGAGGAAGAAACCATCATCACCGATATGCTGATTGAGGCCCTGGATGAGCATTTGAATGAATTTAAGCCTTCTGTGGTCTGTATTACGGCCCCGTTTCCCGGCAATGTTTTCGGGGCATTCAAATGTGGCCAGTATATCAAGACACAATATCCGGACACCAGAATCATCTTCGGAGGAGGGTATGCCAACACGGAATTGAGAAGAATAAGCGACGAAAGGGTGTTTGATTTTATCGATTATATCACCCTTGACGACGGCGAGGCTCCGTTGCAGCAATTGCTCGAACACCTGGAGGGCCTGAGAGAAAAGACAGAGCTGAAAAGGACCTTCACTTTATCAGGCGGGGTTGTTTGTTATATCAATAATTCAAAAGATAAAGATATTCCTCAGCGGGAAGTGGGTACGCCTGATTACTCGGACCTTAAACTCAACGATTATTTGTCGGTGATTGAGCTTGTCAACCCGATGCACAGGTTATGGAGTGACGGCCGCTGGAATAAACTGACCCTGGCACATGGATGTTACTGGGGCAAGTGTACTTTTTGTGACGTCAGCCTGGACTACATCAGCCGTTACGAGCCGGTCAATGCAGCTTTGTTGTGTGACAGGATAGAGGAAATTATCGGTCAGACAGGCCAGAACGGTTTTCATTTTGTAGACGAAGCCGCTCCTCCGGCACTGATGCGTGACCTGGCCATTGAGATCATCAGACGCGGGCTGACCGTGATCTGGTGGACCAACATCCGATTCGAGAAGAGTTTTACGCCTGACCTCTGCCGTTTGCTCAAAGCCTCGGGTTGCATTGCTATTTCCGGTGGACTGGAAGTGGCCTCCGACCGCCTGCTTGACAAAATGAAAAAAGGAGTGACCGTGGCCCAGGTGGCCAGGGTGGCTGATGCCTTTACACAGTCGGGCATTATGGTGCATGCTTACCTGATGTACGGATTTCCGACACAGACAGCCCAGGAAACGGTGGACTCGCTGGAAATGGTCAGGCAGTTATTCCAAAATGGAATATTGCAATCGGGCTTCTGGCATCAGTTTGCGATGACCGCCCATAGCCCGGTAGGTATTTCGCCGGAATCTTACGGTGTGCACAGCGTTGGTCCGAAATTTGGCGGGTTTGCAGAAAACGACCTTTTTCATGAGGACCCTGAAGGAGCCGAGCACGAGTTGTTCTCAGAAGGACTGAAAGTTTCTCTCTTTAATTATATGCACGGTGCCGGTCTGGAAGAACACCATTCACACTGGTTTGATTTTGATATTCCTGAAACCAGTATTCCGGAAGATTATATTGAAAATTCTCTGAACGAAGAAACCAATCCTCCGTACAGAAACAGTGACATTGTCATCTGGCTCGGGGGTAGTATTACAGAGAGTTCAGTAGTTGAACTGGAATACAAAAGAGGTAAATACAAAGAACAAACGCAGCTGATCTTTACCAGCAAGAAAAAGGAATGGTCACTATATACAGAAGAAAACATTGCCGGTTGGATAAGTGAGCTGATCGAAAGAGCTGCTCCCGGCAATGAGGGTATTCCTGTTTTTGAAGAAGTAAAAAAGTCTTTTCCTTCTCCTCTGACGTTTGAAACCTTTCTGGAGTCAGAAACCTGGGCTCTGCTTAGAGAAAACGGACTTTTGGTGGTGTAAATTTTGAAAACATTATATAGTTAATTCAAACACCTTTTGTGTTCGGTTTCTTTACAGAACGTCACCAGTTTCAATGTAGTAAAGATCTCTGTTTTACCGGTTTTTACCAGGGTATTTCACCGGTTTCAGGGTTATTTTCTTCACTAAAGAATTTACCTGTGGCTCCGTCCTTGTCAATCAAGGCATATTTTACGATTCGTTTTCCGGCATCTTCGATACTGCCTGGTCCGCGATGACCGTTGAAATCTGTTTTGGTATATCCCGGGCAAACAGCATTTATTTTGAAAGCGGTATCTTTCAGTTCATAAGCCAAAACAACGGTAAACATATTCAGTGCTGATTTTGAAGAAAGATATACAACGCCTTTGTAGTCGTAGTATTTATAGGCAGGGTCACTATGCAAGGTAATGGAACCCTGGCTTGAACTTACATTTACAATACGGGGTTCTGACGACTTTTTCAGTAAATCAATAAATGCCTGTGTCACTCTTACCACGCCATAGACATTGGCATCATAAGTCGCTTTAAACTGGTCAATAGTTGCGTCGAGTGCTGTTTGCGGGTAACCACCATAAATACCCGCGTTATTAATAAGGATGTCCAGTACTTTTGTTTTTTTGCCTATTTCTGAACGGGCATTTTTTACGGACTCATCATCCGTAATGTCAAGCTGAATAGCTTCTGCATTGTTTAGCCCCTCTGCTTTCAACTTATCCACAGCTTCCACACCGTTTTGTAAGTTACGGCTGCCGAGGTAAACATAAATTCCTTTTTGAGCAAGTTGCTTTACAACTTCAAAGCCAATGCTTTTGTTCGCTCCTGTTACTAATGCTGATTTCATTTCTTTGTTTTAAAATTAATGAAGCAAAAGTATCGTGCTAAAGAAGAAGGCAGATGGACAAATCACTTTATTTGCCCGACAAATCCTGGGTGTTTTCTAAAAACTCGGTTACGCTTTTACCCGTGCATTTTTTGAAGAGCTTAGAAAAATAATCGGGGTCATTAAATCCTAATTCGTACGCCAGTTCTTTTACAGAAAGATTTGAATAATGCAGTTTCCGTTGGGCTTCTACCATCAAACGGCCGGTGAAAAAATTCTTGGGCGAAACACCTGAGTATTCTTTTACAATGCGGTATAGACTGTTGGTGGTCAGGGCTAGTTTCTCAGCAATCGTGTGGATAGAGGGTTGCTCCATGAGGTGTGTTTCCACCACTAACTTAAACTCAATAAATTTTGACAAGTTCGCGTTCAAAACATTTGCCGGCTCCTGGTTTTTGAAATAGGCACTGTTTAACTCTGCCAGTAATGAGTTCAGATAAGCTAATATTATTTCTGTGTCCGGTTGATTTTCATCTGTTTGAAGCAATTGATCTAAAATTTCAAAAACTCTTTGTACGCGTTGCCTGGCTGCGTCGCTAAGAATTATTTTTTGTGTGTTTAAAGGATTAACTAAAAAAGAAAATTGCTGCGGAAGCAACGCCAAAGTGTTTTCATCAAACAGTACCTTAAAATATTTAAGATTATCTGCATTATCGGGTGGTGTAAAAACCTGGTTAGGCATTGCAAAAAGCAATTGTCCGTCTGTGAGGGTAATGTCCTGTAAATCCAATTTATAGTTGATGGAGCCACTTTCAATGAGCACAATAAAATAGGAAGACAACCTGCGGGGTTGAAGAATTTTCTGTTGCATATCAGCAGACAGATAGGGGTTTTCGGTCGAGTTGAATTTTATGCCCATTTTATCTTGCTGTTGTTCGCTGTCATGTATTTCGTTTGTTTTCTGCACATGGTATAGATTACTGGTTGAAGGGTAATTCCATATCCTTATCTATTCTTCGTTGGTACAGCAGAACTCAGTCTGTCTCAAAATTAAACATATTCCCTCCGTCTTCTTTCTTCTTCAACCCGAAATTATAACGCAGGTTCAAAGTAAATCTCCGTGTGTCTGCTCTTCTTGAACCAACGGCTGAAATGCTTCCCTGGTTGATCGTGAAATCGTTTTTGTTGGTATAGAAAATGTCATTCATAGAGGCTGTTATCATCAGTTTTTTGCTGAGGAACTGCCTGTTGACGCTCAGGTTCAGGTTGCCGAAATTGCTGAGTTCATAAAACTGCAGCTGCCCCTTCATCCGGAAGAAGCCGTTTAATGAAATGGTAGAGAGCTTGTCTATTTTGAATTGCTGGAAGGTAAAGAACGACCAGCTGCCCCGCTTGAACTTCAGCGGACTGTTTTCGTAAAGACCGTTGTAATCATTGAGGTTAAACTGGCTGCCGATTACGAAGAAGTACTTTTTACCCGGAGGCACAGCTCCTAATAGTCTGAAATAGGTTTCCTGGTTTTTGCCCAGGTTATCGTAAGTTCTGAATGCCACACTCGGATTCTGAGGGTTCTGGTAAATCACACTCGTGAAAATATCCTGGGTATAATTCCTTCCCAGTGCAAAGATCGGGCGGTCTTCAAAACTGATGTTCATCTCATAGTTTTGGGTAAACTGAGGTCTTAGTCCCGGATTTCCGGATTCATATAAATACTGATCAATAAACCTCGGGAAAGGGTTCAGGTATTCATACACCGGCCTGGTGATGGTTCTTCTGGCTACGAGGTAAGCCCGCATTTCATAACTGGCGATTTTACCCAGCTTCCTGCTAAAGTAAACATACGGAAATAAGTCTGTCCTTCTGAGCTTAAACGAAGTGTTTGCCGGCACGGTCTGGTGTCCGTACATGTTAGTATTCTCCAGGCGTGTCCCTACTTTCAGTATAAACTCCCCGAAGGTCTTGGAGGCTTGCACATAAGCTGCGTTGATGTTTTCCCTGTAGTTGAACGTGTTGGTCCTGAAAAGGTCCGGTTCTTCCACATCACCGTTAAGCCTGTTGTATTTGGTTTCACTGTTGAATCGCTGGATGGAAGTTTTTAAACCGGCTTCAATCAAGATCTTCTTCGGCAATTTATATCTCAGGTCGGTTTGTGCCGTGAAAAGATTCCGGCCGTTGTCCCAGTTACCGTTTCCGGCCAGGCCCGTTGCTGCCGGGATTTTAAAGATCGTTTCATAGTCCTGGTTGCCTTTGTTCAGAAAGTAATTATAAGACACGTCCGTTGTGATCTCAGAACCGAGGCTGTCGATTTTGTATTTGGTCGAGAAACCCTGGGTAATGCCATAGGCATCTGTATTGTTGCCCACTTTGTTGAGGTTTTCACTGACGGGCGACGGATTGTTCAGTTTGGTGATGATGCTGGTGTTGGAAGCATTCGACTCTCCTGCATTCAGGTTGAAACGGCCGTCATAATTGATGTCCCATTTTTTGTTTAGCTCGTAATTCAGGCCAAGACCTGCGTAAAAAGATTGTCCGGGAAAAGTCGTCCAGGCTTTCTGACTGATGAGATTATCCGTCGAAAAACTTCTGTTCGTAATTACTTCCTCAAAGCTGTTCCGGCGGCTGTAGTTCAGGTTCAGGAATGAGTTTCTCCTGCCTTCGTTATTGTTGAGGTTAACGCCCACAAACTGGTTGCCGTATCTTCCCTGGCTCATACCGGCGTTCAGACTTCCGGTCCGGCCTATTTTCACTCCTTTTTTCAGGATAATATTGACTACACCGCCGCCGCCACTGGCGTCATATTTGGCTGAAGGCGTCCTCATGATCTCGATCCTGTCGATGCTGCCCGGAGGCAGGCTTTTCAGGATGGAAGCAATGTCGGCCGCACTCATTTTCTGTTCACGGCCATTGATATAGATAGAAGCTGGCGAAGAATTGCTCAGGTAAACATTGCCTTCCTGGTCGACAAACAAGCCCGGTGTCTTCTCCAGTATCTCCAGGGCACTGGTACTCGTGCTGGCTATCGGTTCCGGATCGACAATCGTTTTATCGTCTTCCTGTTTCATGAACGGCTTCTTCGCCGTAACGGTCACCGCCTGCAAAAGCAGGTTGTCTTCCTCCAGGATGAAGGATACAGAAAGATTCTTATCTGTCACATTCAGACCTTTTGTCTGGGTTTTAAAGCCCACAGAGCTGGCCGATATGGTATACTGTGCATTGCCGGGAAGGTTGATTTTTAAGATACCCAGGGTGTCGGTAGTACCATAGAAAACCCTGGCCGAGTCAGCCCTGTTCGTGATCTTCAGGGTAGTCCCGAATACCGGGGCCCCTGATTTCTCAGAAGTTTTGATTTGAATAAGGGGATTTTGAGCTTCAGCCATAAATCCGCAAAGAAACAACAGGGAAACGAGTAGTAATCTGGGCATTAAATAGATTTCGGTATAAGTAAAAGCAATACAAAATTACGTGATTTTCAGCCTGTAAATCAAATAAATAAGGTTGAATGGCTGAATCAGGGTACAAAAAGTGTCTTTGAGAAGACTTTAAATGCAAAAAGCCCCGGTCTGAGGCTTTTTGTATGATTTATGACAAGAGCTGAGACTTATTTTTTCTCGGCCAGTTCTTTTACTTTTTCGTAGATCATCACCTGGTTGGAAGCGATTTTCGAGAAACCTCTCACATCGTCACCACTCCATGCATTGTTCATTTCGCCGTAGCTGCCGAACACAGGAGACATCAGGTCATAATCAGATTTTATACCCAGCAACTGGAAGTTGTAAGGAGCCAGTTTCACCCTTACTTCACCCGTCACGTGCGACTGCGAGCTTTCAAGGAACTGCTCAATGTCTCTCAGAACCGGTTCGTTAAACTGTCCTTCGTGCAACAGCATACCATACCATTCCGAAAGGTTTTGTTTCCAGTATTGCTGCCATTTGGTCAGTACATGTTTTTCCAGCAAGTGGTGGGCTTTGATGATGATCAGCGGAGCAGCTGCTTCAAAACCTACACGGCCTTTGATACCGATGATGGTGTCACCCACGTGTATGTCACGGCCGATACCGAACGGAGACGCCAGGTCATGCAGTCTTCTGATGGCATCTACCGGGTTTTTGAAACGTTTGCCGTTTACGCCTTTCAGCTCACCTTTGGTAAATTGAAGGGTGATTTCCGTGCTTTTCTTTTTAGTCACTTGAGTAGGGTATGCCGACTCCGGAAGTGAATCCCATGAGTTAAGCGTTTCTTTTCCGCCTACAGAAGTACCCCAGAGTCCCTGGTTGATCGAATAAGTTGATTTGCTCCATTCCCTCACCACACCTTTGGCTTTCAGGAATTCGATTTCCGCTTCTCTTGATAATTTCAGGTCACGGATAGGGGTGATGATCTCAGCATCAGGCACGATGATCCTGAAAGCCATGTCGAATCTCACCTGGTCGTTTCCGGCACCTGTACTGCCATGGGCAATGGCCTTGGCATCAATGCTTTTGGCGTATTCTGCCACCGCTACAGCCTGGAATATCCTTTCAGCACTTACCGAAAGCGGGTAAGTATTGTTTTTCAGGATGTTGCCATACACCAGGAAGCGGATACATTCCTTATAATATTTATCAGCGACACGGGCCGTGTAATGAGATTTTACACCCAGTTCAATGGCCTTACGCTCAATATCTTCTATTTCTTCATTGGTAAAACCGCCGGTATCCACCAGCACAGAATGCACCTCCATTCCTTTTTCTTCGGCCAGGTATTTAACACAAAAAGAAGTGTCCAAACCACCGCTGAAAGCCAAAACAACTTTTTTCATATCTTTATATTTCTTTCTTCAGGCTTCTGACCTTCAGAATTTTGAGTTTAAAATCAGGGTGCAAAAATAGGACTTCCCGACGATAAATTGATGATCCGCTTTAAAATAATTGTGATTTTTGGGGAAGGGGGGACTCAGGCAGGAGAAGTGCGGCTTGTTCATCTGAAAATGGAATCATGGTCAGAAACTGTTAACAACAAACCTGTTGTCAGCGGTTTAATAAACAGGTCCGAATCCCGCATCTGTTAAAATTTCACCCTCACCCCATCATCCTATCTCTTTTTGTTCTACCTTTGTCGCAGTTATGGGTGTCAACAAGCAGCTTCCGGCTGATGAAATGACTTAATAGGGAATCATGTGTGAAACATGAGCTGTCCCCGCAACTGTAAGGTTCTTTTTCGGATATTAACGAAAAGACGCTTTTCTTCGAAACCACTGGCTCTGCCGGGAAGGTAAAAAGCGATGAACCGAGCCAGGAGACCTGCCCGCAATTATTCTTGTTTGTGCTTTACGGTGGATGAAAGCAAATGAGCGATTGCCTTTTTTGATTATTTTTTCGACACGAAATGTTAAAATCACTTCCAAAATTACTTTTGGCAGGTATTTGTCTGCTTTCAGTCAGAGCTGTGGCCGCTGAAAAGTATGACTCAACGGTTGCTTTTACCCTTTCGGTTGGTAGCGATACACTTAATCCGGAGAAAGTCAGGCAGTTAGAGGAGGTCAGGGTTCATGGGTTTTCGCCCGACCGTTTTATGGTGGGGCTTAAGGTGCAAAGGATTGACTCCGCACTTTTGTCGGCCTACCAGTTTCAGACTTTAGCAGATTTTTTGCAATACCAATCGCCCGTCGCTTTTAAAAGCTATGGCAGCGGGCAGCTCGCTTCGATTGCTTTCCGGGGTACTTCGGCCAGCCACACAGCAGTGTTGTGGAACGGCATCAATATCAACAGTCCTACGGTAGGACAAACTGATTTTTCAACCATTCCTTTACTGGGTTTTGATAAAATGGCCATCCAGTACGGTTCGGCGGCCAGTTGTGTGGGTACAGACGCGGTCGGCGGAAGCCTTCTGCTGCATTCAGAGCCGGACTGGAAACAACATGGGCTCAATTTTACTGCCGGCATTCAATACGGAAGTTTTGACAATTATAACGGAAGGGTGGGCCTGAGGTTTGTCAGGAATACCCAAAAAGGGATACAATTGTCGGGCAAAACCCTGCTGTATGGCAGCCGGTTCAATAATCATTTCAAAGAAACAGAGCGGTCGAACGGGAAACAGACCTATCCCATGGAGCCTTCTGAAACCAGGCAGATGGGTTTGGTGCAGGACCTTTACCTGAAACAGAAAAATGGGGATTATGTGTCGTTTCATCTCTGGCTGACGGACAACAACCTGACTATACAACCGGATGTCATCCAGTTTTTGGAACGCACCCAGACGTCTGCCTCACGATTCCTGCTGAATTACCAGTGGGGAAACACCAATTTCAAGACCGCCTTTGTAAGAGACATTATAGATTATGGAAAAGCTGATTTTTTGACGCCCAGTCATTCGCAGACTGACCGCTACATCGCCAGGGCCGAGCATGAACTCTTGTTTAAAAAGACATTTGTTCCCGGACAAACCAACCTCAAGATCGGAGGAGAATTTGTCCATTATGTGGCCCTGGTAGATGGATACAGTATCAATGCGATTGAAGAAAACAGGGGGGATGCCTTTGTCCTACTGAGGCAAACTTTCTCAAGCCGCCTAACTGCTTCCATTAATCTGAGACAGGCCCTTTCATCCAAATATAAAGTGCCTTTCACCCCCTCTTTCGGGTTTGAATACCTGGTGATTTCAAAGACCGATAAAAAACTGAAATGGAGTGGAAACATTGCCAGGAGCTACCGTCTGCCTACCCTGAATGAGCGATACTGGGCAGTGCTGGGTAATCCTGACATCCGTCCGGAAAATGGCTTCAATAAAGAACTCGGTCTGAACCTGGAGCAAAACCTTTCGGAAAAACTAAGCGGAAACCTGGGGGTGAATGCTTACCATAATTTAATTGATGACTGGACTTACTGGAATCCGGACAAGGGCTACCGGGTCGAAAACCTGCAGCAGGTACTGGCGAAAGGGGCGGAGTTCTCGCTTGGGATCAAATATCAGCACGGTCATTTAAGCTCAGGCTTAACGTCGCAATATGCTTATAATCACACCTCACAGCAACGGGTTTATGATGCTTATGCGGTGGATATCGTAGGTAAGCAACTGATTTATGTTCCCCTTCATACTTTGACCAACAACGCTTTTGTCAGGTGGAAAAACTGGTTTCTGAATGTGCAGGGACTGTATTATTCAGAGCGGTACATCACTTTTGACCATTCGGGCAGGCCTTTTCCGCCCTATTTTTTACTGAATACACTTTTGAGCACCTCCCTGAAACTAGGGAAAGTGCAGGGGCAGGTCAATCTACAGGCCAATAACCTGACGGATACGGTTTATCCGTCGGTCAAGAAAAACGCCATGCCCGGCCGGAATTTCAACATCGGATTAGTTCTTAATTTTTAATATAACTTATATCACAATGTATTTCAAATCGCCTTTTTTTAAATTCCTTACACTCGGAGCTTTGGTTCTTGTCCTGAACTCATGTTCTGATGACACTACAGAGCCTGTTCCGTCTCAGCCTTTCGATAAAGGGTTGTTTATCATCAATGCAGGTAACTTCGGAGACAATAACGGCAGCATTACTTTTTTTGAGCCGACATTAAAAATGATCAGTTATGATATTTTCCAGACTCAGAACACCCGTTCACTGGCTGGTGGAGCAAGGGATTACGTGGAAGTGGATGGCAAAGGCCTGATTCCGGTAGATAACATGACGCCTGGTAAAGACCTGGTTGAGATCGTGACTGCCGGTACTTTCAAATCTGTGGGTACTATTCCATCTACTGAGGTGGAGAACCCGAGATATGTTGCCAAGGCAGGTGCCAACAAAGCCTATGTGTCTTGCTGGGATACCTTTAATGAAGACTATTCTTACAAACCTGGTTACCTGGTCGTTGTTGACCTTGTGACCAACAAAGTGACCAAAAAGATTGTCGTCGAAAAAGGAGCAGAAAAACTGCTGGTAAGCGGCAGCGAGGTGATCGTCGGAAGCGTGGGTGGTGACAAAACCATTACTTTTATCAATACCCAGACAGATGCTCCGGCCAGGTCGGTGGAGGTAGGAATAAATCCTGATCTGATCGGGATTGATGCCAACGGAAAATTGTGGTTGTATGCCGGAGGAGAACTGGTTAAGTTCAACCTTTCTTCCAAGACCGTCGAAAGCCGTATCAAAATTGTTTCTCCGGTGGCAGGTAAATCAGCGGGGAATTTTGCCATGAGCAAAGATAAACAGACGGTGTTTTATGTGAACTCATTTTATGATCCGGCAGATGGCTATAAGCTGAAAGGAGAGACTTACAGCTTTGGTGTGAATGATGCCACTGTTCTGGCTATCAAGCCATTCATCAACAGGTTGTTTACAGGTTTGGGTGTGGATCCGTCAACCGGAATTCTTTATGCCGGATTTACGCCGTCTTACAAACAGGCCGGATATGTGATCAGATACCAGCCAAACGGAACGCTGATAGATTCACTGAAAGCGGAAATCGCTCCAAGCGGATTTTTCTTTAAGTAAGCTTGTCTGAAGATATAGCAGGGACGTTTGAATATAGTGTAGAGGCGTTGCATGCAACGCCTCTACACTATATTACTCATATGAAACGAATGCGGACCCCGCCGGATTTTTTAGAAATAAGTGCACTGATGATCGTTTTATTTTGCAATTTTAAGGTTAAAGAATGTTCTCATGAAACATGCCCCGGAAGAATGCCCCAGATGCGGAGAGGTTTTTACCTGCAAAGTAAATTCAGTGACCAGGTGTGACTGTCAGAAGGTATTCCTGACCAAAAAAGAGACTGAATATATCCGCCTCCTTTCCATTATGCAATATGAGGGCGGATGCCTTTGTAACCGCTGCCTTGAGGAGCTTAAAAAGGAATCGGAGACTGCCTGATCATTATTTTTTCTGATGCCGCGATATTGATCATTGATTTTTCGTCAATTGGTGATACCTTTGGAAGTTGCATTTCTTAATAAAAAAGACGTTCCGGGTTATGGAAATTTTTCTGGTAAGGCATACTGAAGTGGCCATTGAATCAGGTATATGTTACGGGCAGTCGGAGGTTTACCTCAGGCCGTCTTACTTAACGGATATCAGGAAGGTCACGGACAGGCTACCGGATGACTTTGATGCGTTTTACAGCAGCCCGTCTGCCAGGTGTCAGCAACTGGCCTCCAAACTCAATACCACCCAGATCATATTGGATAAACGCCTCATGGAGCTGAATTTCGGTGCCTGGGAAATGAAGCGATGGAGTGAGATCCCGGAAGATGAGCTGGGTCCCTGGACAAAAGACTTTGTGAATCATCGTCCTGCGGGAGGCGAAGGATATTACGCTCTTGAACTACGCATCAGTACTTTTATCAAAGATTTATTAAAATCCGGGCATAAAAAAGTGGTGATCGTTACACACGGTGGGCCGATCAGGCATTTTATCAAATATGTTTTGAAAATACCTTCTGAAAACATCTACAAAATTCAGATAGAACCGGGGCAGATTGTGAGGCTGAAGATCAGCGATGATAAAAGCACGGATACCCTGATCTCTATCTCGTAAATTCTTTCTGCGGGACAGTGCCCGCGTTTTATTCTCTTTTGCTATTTCCCTGGTTTCAAACGCCGGAAAGTGGCAACATCAGAGCACAAAGCGTCAACTCAGATCTCAATACCTCTAAATCAGTACTTCGTAGATCAGCCGGATATACCTTGAGATTATAAATCGGAGCTAGAAGCTCGGGCCGATAGGTTCGGGGAGCATAATTTGGAGCTAAAAGCTCGGGCCGATAGGTTCGGAGATTATAAATCGGAGCTAAAAGCTCGGGCCGATAGGTTCGGAGATTATAAATCGGAGCTAAAAGCTCGGGCCGATAGGTTCGGGGCGTATAATTTGGAGCTAAAAGCTCGGGCTGATAGGTTCGGAGCGTATAACTTGGAGCTAAAAGCTCGGGCCGATAGGTTCGGAGATTATAAATCGGAGCTAAAAGCTCGGGCCGATAGGTTCGGAGATTATAAATCGGAGCTAAAAGCTCGGGCCTATAGGTTCGGAGCGTATAACTTGGAGCTAAAAGCTCGGGCTGATAGGTTCGAACAGTATAAGTTGGAGCTAAAAGCTTGGGCTGATAGGTTTCAACAGTATAAGTTGGAGCTAAAAGCTCGGGCTGATAGTGTCAAAGCTATTATTCCGACGTTAATGACCGGAATGGATATTTTCGAAACTTCATCAGTGATGCTTTAAGGGTAACAGGAGTTCATTAAATTGTCTTCGGAGCTTTCATGTTTCCTTCATGACCCTCATAATACCTCAATGGAAGGCCTCAAAGCAGCTGCTTTGGCCAAGTCAGACACTTTTATAAACCTTTTTGTCTCAGACAGGTCCTCTTAACTTCGGTCAGAGACCGAATTACGCCGTCCGGTGCGTCTGGAGACGCGGGACAGCTGGCTAAAAGCTCGGACGGATACTTTCGAAACTTCATCCTTGATGCTTTACGGGTAATAAGAGCCCCTTGGCTTATCTTCGAAGCTTTCTTCTCTTCCTCATGACCCTCATGGTAGCTCAATGGAGGGCCCCGAAGTGGCTGATCTGGCCAATGCAAACATTTTTATAAGCCTTTTTGCCTCAGACAGGCCCTCTTGACTTCGGTCAGAGACCGAATTACGCCGTCCGGTGCGTCTGGAGACGCGGGACAGCTGGCTAAAAGCTCGGACGGATA
>NZ_JAAAKV010000011.1 GCF_009905725.1 Emticicia sp. CRIBPO
GGGTGGCGGTGGTGGGACGTTCAAAGGCTCATCCTCTTTCTTTGGCGGTAAATCATCCAATACAATATCCACGGATTTTTCTTCTGCAGGTAAGTTCGGGATAATGTACTTCTGATAAGTCCAGGCCCCGCCAAACACAAGAGTAAACACCCCCACCCCGATAAATACCGCACGATTCAGGAATCTGGCGTAGTTCTTCCTGAGAAAATAGGCTCCGTACTCTTTGTTACGGTTCTCAAAGACAATGTCGTCTAAGGTCACTTTTTGTTGTTCATTAGCCATAGTCATAGATTTTAACGTTAATGATTGTTAACCCCCCTGATCGTGAAGCAAGACTTCATACAAGCCTTGCCCGGCATTAAAACCGGTGATCAAATCAGCTATTTTTCAATCACAAAACAATATAACTAAATTTATAGTTAATAAACTAGTTATTTAGTTAAAATATTTTGTCTGACGCTAAATAAAAAAGAGAGCCCTTTAAGGAGACTCTCTTTTTGACAAAATTGATAAGAAATCGGGGTTATAATGATCCGTGTGGATTTATTATTCTGATTTGTTTAGGGTCAATTCCTGTTACTCTAATCTGTAAAATACCGGCATGTTGTAGTACACCCTGACACTTTTACCGTTTTGTTTGGCCGGGCTCCACCTGGGCATCGATTTAATGACCCTGGCGGCTTCTTCATCACAACCAAACCCGATACCTTTCAAGATTTCGATGGAGCCTATTGATCCGTCCTTTTCCACCACAAACTTCACAAAGACCCGTCCGGAAATATTGCCTCTTTGTGCCGCTGATGGGTATTTGATATGTGAGTTAATAAACTTATACATTTCAGCCATTCCTCCGGGGAACTCCGGCAACTTCTCAACAGTTTCGAAGATCCTATTATCCTCAGTTTTTTCAGGCTCCGCAGGTTTGACAACCTCAACGGGAGTACCGGGTTCTGTAAATGGAGGCACCTCTCCCGTTCCTTCTATTGTAGTGCCTGAAATGACATTAACTTCAAGGACATCTGTTGAAGGTATGACATCTTCCGTTAAAGTAAGGTCAGTTACAGGCTCAGGCTCTACAAACCTGATTTGAGGTGCAGCTGCTTTAATGACATCTTTTTTTAATGTTTCTACCGGCTTCTTATATTCATGATACGGCTTAGGATTAAAGATTACTTCTCTGCCAGGCACCTCCGGACTTTCAAAGACATACTTCTGGTAAGTCCAGGCACCTCCAAAAATCAGGGTAAATATCCCCACCCCAATTACTACTGCCCTGTTCAGGTGATTAGCATAATTTTTTCTCAGGAAATAGGCACCGTAATCTTTGTTACGGTTTTCGAAGACGATGTCGTCCAATGTTACTTTTTCAGGGTCATTGCTCATAGCTGTAAATTGTTTAGATTAAATAATCAGTCATTTATGACTTAGCCTGACTTTAAATCTCAACTGAAATAAAGTATCAACCAAGCCATAAACAAATATAACTAAATATTTAGTTATAAAACTATTTATTTAGTTAAAATATTTTTCAGCTATAAAACAAAAAAAATGAGCCATCTAAGATGACTCATTTTTTTCTTTGAAAATATTGTAAGACCGGTACATCCGGAACAAACCATATAATATCAGAACAATTCCTAAAGACAAGCTGACATAAGGCTCAAGCTGTACAAAAAACCATCCTTTCTGAATGATAAATCCCCCGCTTATTAAATAGGCTACTCCAATAAAAAACTGCAGAAACCCCTTAAATCTATTTGCTTGCTGGTTAAAATTATTTCTATTATAGGGCATGTTACTCTAACTGGTAAAAGACAGGCATGTTATAGTAAACCCTAACGTTTTTACCGTTTTGTCTACCAGGATTCCATTTTGGCATTGACTTGATAACCCTGATGGCTTCTTCATCGCAACCGAACCCGATACCCTTTAAAACTTCTACTGAACCGATCGATCCGTCTTTCTCAACAACGAACTTAACAAAAACCCTTCCTGAAATGTTAGCACGCTGTGCTGCAGAAGGATATTTGATGTTACCATTGATGTACTTGTACATCTCTGATTGTCCGCCCGGGAACTCCGGTTGCTGCTCAACCGCCGTAAAGATTTGTTCTTCAGCTGGTTTCTCAAGAGCAACCTCAACCTTTGGAGGCGGAGCTGGTGGCGGGGTAAATGCAGAGACTGCATCAACACCTTCCACTGTTTTATTTGAGATAACTTTATTCTCAATTTCTTCCACCTTTGGTGGTGGCTCCTCAATAATTACCTCTTCATCCTTTTTAGGCTCAGGAGGTAAGAACTTGATCTGGGCCACTTCCGGTGCCGGTGGCGGCGGTGGTGGCGGTGGTGGTGGTGGTGGTACGTCAAGAGGCTTTTCTTCCTCCTTCTGAACCATATCTTCCAATACGATATCTACTGCTTTTTCTTCTTTAGGAAGGTTAGGTAAAATGTATTTCTGATATGTCCAAGCTCCACCAAAAACCACTGTGAATATCCCAACTCCTATGAAAACCGCACGGTTCAGGAATCTGGAATAGTTCTTTCTTAGAAAATAGGCTCCGTACTCTTTGTTACGGTTTTCGAACACCATATCATCTAAGGTAACTTTTTCTGGTTTATTACTCATAGTTTTAAATGTTTGTCCTGGTCAATTATTCGACCGACTTTGGTGTTTTGATCTTGGCTGCATAGGCATCCTTCTCAGATTGCTGAAGGTCTACGATTGCATAAATCTTATTGTCAGTAATCGCCATTTCATCTAAGATATCAACTGTATTCTTAAAGTTAGCATCGTCAGTAGGCTTAATAATGATAGTGAATTTCTCTTGATCAAGAGCTTTTTTCTTCTTATCAATTATTTCTGCTCTGATACCTTCTTTAGAATAATCAGTTTCATGAAAATCGACATCCTTAACATCTGCAGCTGCCTGCTGATACCAAAAAATCCTGTCATCCTTACCCATAACAATGGTAATGGTGTTCGAAAGTTTGATATCTGCCGTTTCCTGCTTCTCTTTATCGTCATCCTTCTCAGGCATACTCAGCTTCATCATGTTCGGTTTACTGAAAGTAGTCGTAAACATGAAGAAAGTAATCAGAAGGAAGCCAAGGTCTACCATTGGCGTCATGTCAGGTTTGCCTCCGCCCTTTTTGGACCTTACCTTACCACCCTTGTCGCCTTTACCACTGGATTCTTGTATTTCTGCCATTTTTAATTTTGTTTAAAATTTGATAGTAAATCTTACGATTCACCTTTAGTAATCAGCTTAAATTTATTAATCTTAGCCTTTCCAAATTCGTCAAACAAAATTTTAATGAAAGGGTATCCTGTTTTAACGTCACCTCTGATGGCCAGAGAGCCTGAAGGATTGGTTTCTGTATAAACTTTAACCCAGTCAACTAATTCCGTATCGACAGAATCACATGGTATCCCTGTCAAAGCCACTCTCGATCTGTCTCCTTCCGACATAGAAAGATAAGACTTAAGAGCTTTTTGGGAAACACCCACTTCAGCAAGTTTGGTGAAAGTATTTTGTTCCGTTGTAGTCAATCCTAAATTGTATTTTTCGTTCAATTTAGCAATAAAAGGACGTCTTTCTATCGGATCTACTATTCCAAAATAATATTTACCTGTAGGGTCAACCGAGATTGTTCCCACATTTTTTTCTTCAACTTTAGTTTGAGAAACGGAAGATGGTGTTGTAATGGTTACCGACTCCTGACTCTTGAATTGAGTAGTCATGATAAAGAAGGTAAGCAAAAGGAATGCTACATCACACATCGCCGTCATATCCATAGCCGGACCGTGGCGTTTTGGTTTAACTGCTGCCATTGTAATATTCTATTTTATAATTTAACGATTAAAAGATTTAAAAATTAGTTATGAGCTGAGAAATTTTGTTGAAGGCTCATTCCAATTTCGTCCACTTTGTATGTTAAAGTATCAATCTGCGAAGTAAAGAAGTTATAAACAACGATCGCAATAGCAGAAGTACCGATACCCAAACCTGTGTTGATCAAGGCTTCAGCGATACCTGTTGCAAGAGCTGCAGCATCAGGAGCTCCACCACCATCACCAAGAGCAAAGAAGGCTCTGATCATACCAAGTACCGTTCCTAGTAGGGCTACAAGGGTTGCAACTGAAGCTAATGTAGATAAAACGGTAAGGTTTTTCTCCAACATAGGAAGCTCAAGTGAAGTTGCTTCTTCGATTTCTTTCTGAAGAGCAGCCAGTTTCTGATCTTTAGTAAGGTCAGTGTCAGTAGTCAGTTGGCTGTACTTCTGCAAAGCAGTTTTGGTAACGTTTCCAACAGTACCTTTTTGTTTGTCACATTCTTTAACAGCATCAGCAATGTTGTTCTGATCTAATAGAGTACGTACTTTCTTAACAAAAGTATCAAGGTCTCCAGAACCACCCGCTTTACCGATAGTGATGAATCTTTCGATTGAGAAAACCAATACAGTAAGCATGAAAGTGATAAGGATAGGTACAATAACACCACCAGAATAGATGATACCAAGAGCATTTACTGGCTTGTGTTTTACGTCCGGATCTTTAAAGTTGGCGTCGTCTCCTAACAAGAAATACCAGATGCAGAATGAAATGATAAATAACACCGGGATAACAATAGCTGGACTAATTCCACCGGATGATTTTTTTGCCGCTACTTTCTTTGCAGCTGGTGCGTTTGTCTTTTTTTCCATTAGATTAGAAAATTTTTAGGGTTTTTAAAAAACAATTAATTTGAAAATGAGTAAAAAAATAATTTAAATTTTTTAGGATTGAATAGCTAATCATAGGAAAAGTTCCACTAACCAGTATATCAAATCTTTGGCAATTCTAAGTAAAAACATTGAAACTTAAAATAATTTGAATTAGATTTTTTTTCTAAAAAGTAAATTAGACACCTGCAAGGCTTTGAATTAATTCGTGTCTAATTTACATTTTTTATCTTTAACGGTTCAAAATGAACTCTTTAATTTAAAATTTGGCTATCATAAGCTTCTGCATATTATTTTTTGGTTACATGCAAAAAAAACAGAATTTATCAAGGCTTATTACTGTCCACTACAATCCTTTTGTCCCTGTTTACCAAATCCCAGCTGGTATAGAAAACCAGTTTTACAATCTCACTGTACTTTTTGAATAATATCTTTTCGACATCATCACCCGGCTTGTGGTAATCAACGTGTACACCTGTAAAGTAAAACAGTACCGGTATGCCTTTCTTCGCGAAATTATAATGATCGGAACGGTAATAAAACCTGTTCGGATCCTTAGGGTCATTATAAGTATAGTCAAGATCGAACTTCACCGTTTCGGCATTGGCTTTTTCGCTGATGGCATGGAGTTCTGACGACAACTTATCCGATCCTATAAGATAGACGTAATTCGGATTGTTTTCGTGTGCTTTGTCAATTCTTCCGATCATATCTATATTAAGATCGCAGACGGTGTTCTTCAAAGGAATAACCGGATCTACGTCCGTATAATACTGTGAACCCAGAAGCCCTTTTTCTTCTCCGGTCACGGTCATGAACAAAATGCTGCGTCTCGGGCCTTTTCCTTCGGCCTTGGCTTTGGCATAGGCCTCCGCCAGCTCCAGCACAGCACAGGTTCCCGACCCGTCGTCATCTGCCCCGTTATATATTTCACCTTTGGCATCAACCCCCACGTGATCATAATGGGCGGTGATCACAACCACTTCATCTTTCAGATCAGTGCCTTCCATAAAACCAAGTACATTGGAGGTTTCAACGATCTCGTCTCCCCTCTCCGACTTTAAAGTAATGGTCGTTTTCTTTGGTGATTTTGCCTTACCGGTGCCCATCTTTAGTGCGGCGAGTTTCGCAGGTTTCAGATCAAGAATTTCAGCGGCCATTTCACTTGAAATGGTGAAAGTCGCATTTTTAGTTTCTACATCATTAGGCGTTTTTTCAAAAACCATGCGGTTAAACCTCGAAAGCACTGCTTTTCTTTCTGCGGTCAGTGTTTTGAATTTTTCTGCGTCTGCATCCGAAATTTCGAAGAAATAACCCGCTCCCAGATCAGAGGCCAGTTTCACTTTCTTTTTGATGCCGTTAGTACCGGACCATTCCGAATCTTTACTTTTACTGTAGAGGAAATTACCGTCTTTATCTTTAGGCTCTCCTTCGAAAAATATCACCGCTTTGTCTTTCAGGTCAAGGCCTTTGAAATCATTGCGGCTGTCATTCTGAATACCATATCCTGCGAAAACAATCTCCAGGTTTTTCTCCTGCGGAATGTTGATAATGCCATTGGGATAGAAATCTTTGAAGAATACTTTCTTTTTATTGTTGATTTTGATGTAAACCTCTTTCCAGCCTTTTTTGTATAGGTTGAAGGTCTGAAAATAGCTTTTTTGTCCGTTTTTCAGCGGAACAATAGCCTGAAGTCCCAGTTTTTGAAAATGATCGGCTATGTATTTCGCCGCTTTTTTTTGTCCCTCCGATCCTGTGTCACGTCCTTGCAATTCATCTGAAGCTATGTAGGTCAGGTGTTTTTTCAGATCTTCTTCACTGATGGTTGATGAGTAAATGTCAGCTGTTTTTTGAGCAAAAGCCATTTGGCCCATGGTCAAAAACAGCATAAATAAGCTTGTTTTTTTCATTCAGAAATTTAGTTTAAAGTTAACTAATCGTAAAAATAAAAAAAATACCCAAAAACAAATTGTTTTAACAAGCAATTTACATTTTGTACTTTTGCAGAAGTTTTTAACAATTACACTTTAGATTCATTAAATGAAAATAAACCTTAATGCCCGGGAGAAATTCGAAGGAAGACATCACGGAAAAAGTCAAAGAGAAATTGAAGCGATGTGTGCCACCATCGGTGTTGAAAGTGTGGACCAACTGATTGACGAAACAGTACCGGAAATAATCCGCCTCTCCAAAAAACTCAATTTACCTGCTGCTCTTTCTGAAGTAGATTTCTTAAAAAATTTCAGGGCTATTGCCGATAAAAACAAGATTTTCAAATCGTTCATCGGCACCGGGTATTACGATACCGTCGTACCGAATGTAATCCTGAGAAATATTCTTGAAAATCCGGCCTGGTATACGGCCTATACCCCATACCAGGCTGAGATCGCCCAGGGGCGTCTTGAAATGTTGCTTAATTTCCAGACCATTGTGGCTGATCTGACAGGAATGGAAATCGCCAATGCCTCCCTTCTGGATGAAGGAACTGCAGCTGCCGAAGCGATGGCGATGTTGCACTCCCTGAGAAAAGGAACCAAAAAAGGAGCCGATCTTTTCTTCGTTTCTGAATTATGCCACCCTCAGACCATTGACGTGGTCATCGGAAGAGCCAAACCTCTGGGTATCGATATCCTGGTAGGCGATCATCTGAAAATGGACGTGACCAACAATGAGATTTTTGGTGTTTTGTTACAAAACCCGACTACCCAGGGAGAAGTTTTTGACTATTCTGATTATATAGCCGCTCTTCACGAAAACGATATCAAGGCTTGTGTGGCGGTAGACCTGCTTTCACTGACTTTGTTTAAATCGCCTGGTGAAATGGGAGCAGATGCCGTTATCGGTACTTCCCAGAGGTTAGGTGTTCCGATGGGATTCGGAGGACCGCACGCGGCGTTCTTTGCCACACATGATGAATTCAAAAGACAAATTCCGGGCCGTATCATCGGCCAATCTATTGACGCCGAAGGAAATGTTGCCTTAAGAATGGCTCTTCAAACCCGTGAACAACACATCAGGAGAGAAAAAGCCACTTCCAATATATGTACTGCCCAGGTGCTTCTCTCTGTGATGTCAGCTGCTTACAGCATCTACCACGGACCGGAAGGCCTGAAAGAAATTGCCCTGAAAATTCATGGCCTGACGAAGGCGTTTGCCAATGCAGTTCAGGGACTTGACTACAGGGTTCTGAACAACAATTACTTTGACACCATCACCCTGGATGTTACCGATAACTCGGGTATCAGAGAAGCGGCTTTGAAAAGAGGCGTTAACCTGAGATACCATGGTACTGAAGATGTAAGCATTTCTTTTGACGAAACCAAAACCGTTGAAGACGTTTCTGTCCTGCTTGAGATCTTTGCAGAAGCCCGCGGCGAAAATGTCCTGCTCAACCTGAAATCAGATGTTGAGGTTGAAATAGCCGCCGAAGTAGCCAGAACAAGCACTTTCATGCAGCACAAGGTTTTCAACAGTTATCATACCGAGCACGAAATGCTCAGATACCTGAAATCCCTGGAATCTAAAGACCTTTCCCTGGTCCATTCGATGATTTCACTGGGTAGCTGTACCATGAAACTGAACGCTACGGCAGAGATGATCCCTGTAACCTGGCCTCAGATCGGAAGCATTCACCCGTTTGCTCCGAAAGACCAGACTGCAGGTTACCAGGAAATTTTCGACAATTTATCCCAATGGCTTTGCGAGATAACCGGTTTTGACGCGATGTCGCTTCAACCCAACTCCGGAGCTCAGGGAGAATACGCCGGTCTGATGGTTATCCGTGCCTATCATGAAAGCAGAGGAGATGCCAACCGCAATGTGGCCCTGATTCCTTCATCGGCTCATGGTACCAATCCTGCTTCTGCCGTCATGGCCGGAATGAAGGTAGTCGTATCCAAATGTGATGAAAAAGGAAACATTGACCTGGATGACCTGAAAGAAAAAGCGGCTCAGTATTCAGACAGCCTGGCTTGTCTGATGGTCACTTATCCTTCTACCCACGGTGTTTTTGAAGAGTCTATTATTGAGATCTGCGAGCTTATCCATCAGCATGGCGGAAGGGTTTATATGGACGGTGCCAACATGAATGCCCAGGTGGGCCTAACCTCTCCTGCAAGCATCGGGGCGGACGTTTGTCACCTGAACCTTCACAAGACTTTCTGTATTCCTCACGGTGGCGGCGGACCTGGTATGGGACCTATCGGCGTCGTGAAAGACCTTGCTCCTTTCCTTCCGGGGAATGCGGTGGTTGAAACAGGCGGAGAAAACAGCATTCACGCTATATCTGCTGCTCCGTGGGGCAGTGCCAGCATCCTGCCTATCTCTTACGCTTACATAGCCATGATGGGTGGTGAAGGACTTACCAATGCTACCAAATATGCGATCTTCAATGCCAACTATATGAAGTCGAGACTGGAGAAGCACTTTGAAATCCTTTATACAGGAGCGAACGGACACTGTGCCCATGAAATGATCGTGGATTGCAGACCATTCAAGCTTTCTGCAGGCGTTGAAGTGGAAGACATCGCCAAAAGATTAATGGATTATGGTTTCCATGCTCCTACAGTATCGTTCCCTGTGGCAGGTACTCTGATGATTGAACCAACCGAGTCTGAATCCAAACAGGAACTTGACCGTTTCTGTGACGCTTTGATCTCTATCAGGGCCGAAATCAGCGAAATAGAAGAAGGCAATGCTCCGAAAGAGAATAACGTCCTTAAAAATGCTCCTCATACCATGAGAGTCGTGATGGCAGAGAACTGGGATAAAACCTATTCAAGGGAACAGGCGGCATTTCCGTTTGACAGCCTGAGATTCAACAAATTCTGGCCGTCAGTAAGCAGGATCGATTCTGCTTATGGGGACAGAAACCTGATCTGTGCCTGTTCTCCTATCGAGGAATATGCTGAAGAGCAAAAGAATTAATACGATATAAAAAGTATGAACGCCACTAAAATACCTTTAGTGGCGTTTGTTTTAATTTAAAATGACAACAGCATTCGCAAACGCTTTAATGAATCAGTACGGAAGTGAAAAAACTCCGTTTTTGTTTGTTATTGATTTTGAAATGGAGAAGCCATTTGTTGTCAGACTGGATGATCTGAAAAATGAGAATATCAGGTGTGCCATCCATGATGGCATCATAGATTTTGAATTTACCGGTCCATCGCAACAATCCGTCAAATCTGTCATTATTGAGAAAGAGGTCATTGACTTCCCGACCTACCAAAAAGCCTTTGATCTTGTAAAAAACAACCTCCTGGCCGGCAATTCTTTTCTGACGAATCTTACGGTTGAAACTCCCGTCAGCTTAAATGCGAGTCTGGATCTTATTTTTGACAAAGCCAATGCCAAAT
The DNA here is from genome assembly GCF_009905725.1 of Emticicia sp. CRIBPO. Lineage (GTDB taxonomy): Bacteria > Bacteroidota > Bacteroidia > Cytophagales > Spirosomataceae > Leadbetterella. Next base: position 10,080 of record NZ_JAAAKV010000011.1, read on the forward strand.
ACAAGCTTTATTTCAAAGACTTGTTTCTGTGCTTTTCTCCGGAGACTTTCGTACAGATCGACCCCGATGGCAAAATCTCTTCATTCCCGATGAAAGGAACAATTGACGCTGAAATTCCGGGGGCCAAAGAAATCATCATGAAGGATGAAAAAGAACTTTTTGAGCATACCACCATCGTGGATCTGATCAGGAACGATCTGAGTAAAGTCTGCAGCAAAGTGTGGGTGGAAGATTTCAGGTACATTGAAAACATCTCAAAAGAAGGCGGCGGGGAACTGCTGCAGGTAAGTTCAAAAGTGAGCGGACTGCTGCCCTCTGACTGGCAGCATCATATAGGTGACATCATTTCAAGTATGCTGCCCGCCGGCTCCATTTCGGGTGCCCCCAAACCCAAAACACTTGAGATCATCCGGGAAGCTGAAAAGATTACTTATCATAAAAACCATAAAAGGGGATATTATACAGGAATTTTCGGGATATTTGACGGAAAACAGTTAAGCTCGGGGGTGATGATCCGGTATATAGAAAACACACCTTCAGGTTTGGTTTATAAAAGCGGCGGGGGAATTACCGCCCGAAGCTCTGCAGGAAATGAATACCAGGAAATGATTCAGAAAATATATGTCCCGATTCTTTGAAACCATCAAAATTCTAAATGGTGAACCGCAGCAACTGACCTTTCACCAGAGGCGGTTTGAGGAAACCCGCCGGATCAATTATGGCGTTTTACCAAAAACTGAGCTTAAAGATATCATTGAAATCCCTGAGCATTTCAGAAGCGGCCTGGTGAGATGTCGAGTAGACTATGCCGAAAAACTAGAATCTGTCCACTTTTATCCTTATCAGATGAGTGCACACACCAAAATAAAGATCGTCGAAGCCGGTGATTTTGATTACTCTTTTAAGTTTTCAGACCGGACTTACTTTGGGGAGCAGTTATCGGCAGCGTCGGGATGTGATGACGTCATTTTCACCCGGGATGGCTTTCTGACTGATGCCTCCTATTCGAATCTTGTGCTGAGCAACAATGAAAAATGGTTTACACCAGACACTTACCTGCTCAACGGCACCAAAAGACAAAGGCTTTTATCCGAAAAGAAAATATCAGAAAAGAAAATTCATATCAATGATTTGATTAATTTCGAAAAAATTGCCTTCATCAATGCGATGCGGGATTTCGAAAGAGTATACTCTTTTATTCAAACAGACGATTATCTCATACTTAATCCTTCGACCTTATGAAATTTTTAGTTTTATTCTTCGTCCTTGCTTTACAACTAAGCTGTAAGCACTCCAAAAAAACAGCAGAGCCTCTTACTGAAAGATACAGACTCGTGGCAGGTACCACAAAAGAAGACCTTTCTGCCTGGCAAAAAAGCAAAGACTGGATGGAGGTTGATACTGAAACCGGCAACTTTAAAGGCGTCTTTCATCAGACTGATTTTTCAGGAAACTTTGTCATCAAAAAGGTTTCCCCGGGTTTTGCAAAAGGCTTCTATTATACTGTAGAACTGGGATTCCTGGAGAAAAATGCCACCGATTCCAAACGCTCCCTAGCCTTCTTCAGCAAACTTGAATCTGCCAAAAGACTCTACTTTTACCCTGATAAATTAATGGAACCCAACTGGATTTATCTTGAAATCAGCTCCGGCACCGATTCAGATCTGCTTAAATTTATTCTCAAAAAAGTTTGATTTATCCCATAAGCTTCTGCTATATTTGTGCCATCAATGTTATTATTCTTCTACGGACTGAAGTTCATAATTATTGATTTATAGAGACGAGGGGAGAGAATAGGCTCTTTGAACCTCGGGCAACCTGTCCCGCTTCATGCGATAAGGTGCCAATACCTACCTAAAAGGCCAATGCTTTTAGGATTTATAAACCAATCAGGCGTTCATCGTTTTTTTATTGGTTTTTTGTATACGGCAATATTGCTTGTACAATCGTTTTGGGAAGTTTCCCGGAACAAGAATTGAATATCTGTTAATGATTGAACGGACCGAGGTCTGTTATGAAAGAAGAAAAGAAATGCTGAATCACCAAGTATTTAAATACGAAACCCCATTCCAACTCGAAAACGGCGACTGGCTTCCGGAATTTGAACTGGCCTATACCACTTATGGCGTTTTAAATGAAGAGAAAGACAACGTCGTCTGGGTCTGTCACGCTTTTACGGGCAATTCCAATCCGTCCGACTGGTGGAGCGGGATGATTGGTGATAAAAGGCTTTTTAACCCCAACGAGCATTTTGTGGTTTGTGCCAATATCCTTGGTTCTCATTACGGCTCAACGAACCCGCTGAGTATTAATCCTGTAACGGGAGAGCCTTATTTTCACGATTTCCCATTTATTTCCAACCGCGACGTAGTCAATGCTTTTGAAATCCTTAAAAATCATCTCGGTATAGATAAAATCTTTACTTTGCTGGGGGGATCACTAGGCGGGCAACACGCTTTAGAGTGGGCCATCAGCCATCCCGATACTTTCGGGCAGGTTATCTTATTCTCAACCAATGCGGTTCATTCTCCCTGGGGAATCGCCTTTAATGAGTCGCAACGTATGGCCATTGAAGCTGACCCTACCTGGTCGGAAAGAAACGCCAAAGCCGGAATGGAAGGCATGAAGGTAGCCAGATCTATTGCCCTGATTTCGTACCGCAACTATGAAACCTATAACAGGACACAGTCCAGAGACGAAGGTCAGATAGACTTTTTCAGGGCCAATACCTATCAGAACTACCAGGGCGAAAAAATCCAGAGGCGTTTCAGTGCCTTTGCTTACTGGACCCTGTCTAAAATGTTCGACTCGCACGATGTAGGCCGGAACCGCGGTAGCATACAGGCTGCTTTGAACACGGTAAAAGCCAAATGCCTGGTGATCGGTATTACTTCAGATGTTCTCTTCCCTCCCGTTGAGCAGGCTTTTATTGCCGAACATATTCCGGGTGCTGTTTATACAGAAATAGATTCCACCTACGGACACGATGGCTTCCTGATCGAATTTGAAGCGATGACCAACGCTATCCTGGACTGGAGAAAGTCTTTTGACACCGTTCTTGCTGGATAATCAGAAGTTCTCTTTTATACTCTTACGGATATCGCTGAATTCTTCATGGGACAGGGTCTGTGCCGGGAATGGCTGCTGGACTTAAGCCTGAATCCGTCGTTTTTATATCCTGGAAAAGATGCAGGTTCATATGAAAAACTTCTGTCATGGCCGGCTGAATATCCATAAAAGCCAGGCACAGTTCATCTTCATGTATAATACTCACTTCGGCTTCTCCGGTATTAATCCTGCAAAAAATACATGCTTCCTTATCTTCCTCCATATCAGTTTCCGTTGTCGTCAGGCTTAAATCAAAAACACCAAACAATTGTCATTTAAAAAGGATTAGGTTGGGTTTATCTCCAAAATCAAAACGTATAGTTGACTTTTTGAGGGTTTATTTGTATATTGTAACTTCAGTCAATCCATGATTATTTCAGTTTCAAATCCAGCATATGCACCTGACCATAGAAAATATACTACTCATAGGCTCGACCTTGCTCATCATAAGTATTCTGGCAGGGAAGACCTCGTATAAATTCGGCGTCCCCACCCTGATCTTCTTTTTACTGGTGGGTATGCTGGCCGGATCTGAAGGTATTGGCAGAATCCCTTTTGACGACCCGAAACTTGCCCAGTTTATCGGTTTACTGGCCTTCAGCTTTATCTTGTTTTCGGGAGGGCTTGAAACCGACTGGAAATCTACCAGACCTATTTTGTGGCAAGGCGTGGCCCTCTCTACCGCGGGAATACTGCTCACGGCAGGTTCTGTCGCAGCATTTGTCTGGTACCTTACTGATTTTACCATTTATGAAAGCCTCTTACTGGGCTCTATTGTTTCTTCTACCGACGTAGCCGCTGTATTTTCCATATTAAGAGCCAAAAGTGTTTCACTGAAACACAACCTGAGGCCCACACTCGAACTTGAAAGCGGCAGCAATGACGCCATGGCCAATGTTCTCACGGTGGTTTTTACAGGCCTGGTCGTCAACCAGGATCAGAACCTGACCGACACCATTCCGTTTTTCCTCAAGCAGATTCTCATCGGTGGTGCTATGGGCTTTTTGCTGGGCAAAGCCAGCCGTTGGATGATCAATAAGATAAAGCTTGATTTTGAGGGACTTTACCCGGTACTGGTCATCGGTCTGATGATCTTTACTTTTTCAGCTACGGACTTTGCTGGTGGCAACGGTTTCCTTTCCATCTACATTTGCGGGGTGTACCTGGGTAACCATGACCTCATCCACAAAAAAGCCATCATCAAGGCCTTCGACGGGTTTGTATGGCTGATGCAGATTGTGCTCTTCCTGACCCTTGGGCTCCTGGTCTTTCCTTCCCAGATGATCCCGGTTATCGGTATCGGTTTACTGATTTCAGCCTTCCTGATATTTGTCGCCAGACCTTTGGCTGTTTTCATCAGTCTGGCGGGCTTTGATATCCAGAACAGGAGCAAATGGTTTATTTCCTGGGTAGGATTACGCGGAGCCGTCCCTATCGTTTTTGCGACTTATCCCCTTGTGGCCGGTATAGATAAGGCCAATATGATTTTTCACATTGTTTTCTTCATCTCCCTCACTTCCGTTTTAATCCAGGGCACCACCCTTCCGCTCGTCGCCCGGTGGCTGCACGTCTCTCTGCCGGATAAAGTAAAACCAAAAACCAATACCGATATTCAGCTCACAGAAAGTGTCAAATCCGAAATGACCGAAATCATACTTCCGCTTAATGCAAGCGTATCCGGTAAGCAGATCATTGACCTTGGTTTACCCAAAACCGTGAGCATTGCTTACGTTAAACGTGACGGCAAATACATCACCCCGGGTGGTTCAACCACTCTTCAGGGCAACGACAAACTTCTGATTCTTTCTGAAAATAAAGACACCCTCAGCAAAGTTTATGAAAGCCTGGAGCTGGTCTGATATCCCTTTCAAAGGAATACAATCTTATATTTTATAAAAAACTACCTTCAACTTAATAAAATATTTTAAAAAAAGAAGCTGTTCCTCATGGGCAATTCATGAAAATGTCTTAATTTTAAGGAACGTCACTTCCGGAGAAATCGACCTTCCCGGTTCTGTAATTAACCTTAACTTAATCTTTGCTCATGAAAATCAAAACTGATTTCCGTCGTTTCCGTCTGAAAAAGACACATCTGCTCTTACTTGCATTATTGGTTTTTACTACATCCGTATTTGCCCAGGCAAAAATTGACAGTCTCCTGCCTGTCCGCGGATTCTGTATTGAAGCCCCAAAATCAAAAAACGTTGAGACATTCGTAAAATTCATCAATGAGGAACTTGCCCCGAGAAAAGTCAATACGCTTATTCTCCGTGTGGATTTCAACTATGCTTTTGAAAGCCACCCTGAACTCAGGGATAAAGAAACCTTATCTAAAAAAGACATTAAAAAGCTCGTAAAAGCCTGCAAGGAAAACCAGATCAGGCTGATCCCCCAGATCAACCTGCTGGGCCACCAGTCATGGGCGGGCACTACCTATAACCTGCTACGCGAGTATCCCCAGTTTGATGAAACCCCTCATGTTAAAATGCCCGAAAAGTATGCCTGGCCGAATCCGGATGGTCTGTACTGTAAAAGCTATTGCCCGCTTCACCCGGACGTTCATAACGTCGTTTTTGCCCTAGTAGATGAAATCTGCGATGTTTTTGAAACAGACGCCTTCCACGCCGGGATGGACGAAGTATTCTATATCGGTGATGACAAATGCCCGAGATGTTCAGGACTTGACAAAGCCGATTTATATGCAGGAGAAGTTAACAAAATCAGGAATCACCTGGCCCTGAAAAACAGGAAACTCTGGATCTGGGGTGACAGGCTCATTGACGGCAAAACCACAGGTATGGGTATGTGGGAAGCCAGCTTCAATAATACGCACCGGGCCATCGACATGATTTATAAAGACGTTGTGATCTGTGACTGGCACTATGAAAGACCGGACCAGACCGCCGTTTACTTTGCCATGAAAGGTTTGAGTGTCATTACTTGTCCGTGGAGAATGCCTGAAATAGCAGTGAAGCAAACTAATGATATGGTAAAATTCAGAGAAACTGCCACTCCCCAGCTGAAAGACCGCTTCCGGGGCATGATGCAGACCGTCTGGACCGGTAACAGCCAGTTTCTGGATGAGTTCTACGGCAGAAAAGAAAGCACTGATAAAAACACAGCCACTAATTGCTTCAAAGCCATGTTCGGAGAAATCAGTAATCTTGAAAAAGCAAAACAATAAACTATGAAAACAGCCTTATCCAGAGTTTTCTCTATTGATGTTTTCAGGGCCCTGACCATGTTCCTGATGATCTTTGTCAATGATTTGTGGACATTGTCGGGCATTCCGCTCTGGCTGGAACACTCCGAGGCCCATGTCGATTTTCTTGGATTTGCAGATACAATATTCCCTTGCTTCCTGTTTATCCTTGGCATGTCTGTTCCCCTGGCCATCCAAAAAAGACTATCCAAAGGAGATACAAAAACAGAGATCATAAAACACATCATTATCCGATCAGCTGCACTGTTGATCATGGGTGTTTTTACGGTCAATGTTCCGGAGATCAATACAGAGGCTACAGGGCTAAGCTCGGCCTGGTTTCAGATACTGATGGTGTCAGGATTCTTCCTGATCTGGAATGTTTATCCTGAGAACGTCACAAAGACCGTTCGTATCATCCTTCAGGTGTCCGGAGCCGCCTTGCTGATCTTCCTGGCCGTTATATTCAGAGCCGGTGAGGCAGACAGCCTTAAAACCATGACACCTCAGTGGTGGGGCATCCTGGGCCTTATCGGGTGGTCTTATCTGACCTGTGCTCTTTTGTACCTGTTCACTTATAAAAACACCTTTGCCCTGATAGCTTCGGCAGCATTCTTTCTGCTGATCAATATCGCCGGGCACTCCGGATGGCTGAAACAGCTCTGGCCCGACGGACCCGGCGACTGGATATTAGGCAACGGAGCTTTTCATATTTTTACTTTTGCGGGCATTTTAGCTACCCTGGTGGCTGCTCAATATCAGCCACAGGAAAAACAGTCAAAACTCCCTCTTGTATTGATTGGCATCGGTGTAGTTGTTCTGATTTCAGGACTTTTCGCCCGGAACTTCTTTATCATATCCAAGATTTACGCCACCCCTACCTGGGTACTTATATGTTCGGGGATTGCTTACATTGCTTATGGAATCATTTATTATATCACCGATATCCGTAAAAAAGCCAACTGGTTTAACAGCATAAAAACAGCGGGAACAAGTACACTGACATGTTACTTAATTCCTTATATTTACTACAGTGTCGGCGAACTTGTTCCACTTGAATTACCGGAAAGTCTTAAAACCGAAGGTATTGGTTTAGTTAAATCAATTCTCTTTGCCTTTCTGATCATCTGGATCACCAAACTCCTCGGCAAAATACAGATCAAACTAAAAATCTGAAGATGGAAACAGAAACCAAATACCTTGACAGTGTCCGGAAAATGTTTTTGTACTATAAAACTTTAGGTGAAAAAGCCATGGAGCAGCTTGAACCTGAACAGCTATTTTATACTCCTGATGAAGATACCAACAGCATTGCCATGATTGTAAGACACATTCATGGCAATATGCTTTCCAGGTGGACTGATTTTCTGACCTCGGACGGAGAAAAAGACTGGCGTGACCGCGATGCGGAGTTCGAACAGCCGGTTGAAAACAAAGAGCTTCTTCTTCAACTCTGGCAAGAGGGCTGGGATTGCCTTTTAAAGGCCCTTGACGGGCTTAATGAAGACCAGATGAGCAGCATTGTCTATATCAGGAATGAAGGCCACACAGTGACCGAGGCCATCAATCGCCAGCTGGCCCACTATCCTTATCATATCGGACAAATCGTGTTTTTTGCCAAAATGCTTAAAAAAGAAAAATGGAACAGTCTTTCTATTCCGAAAAACCATTCCAAAAAATATAATGACGGTAAATTTGCTAACGAAAAAACGATCAGGAATTTTACAGACGAAGAACTTAAAAGGATAAAATAATCTCAGAAGTTTCTTTCGCCTTTCTCTCTCTTACCCAACATCACCGCTCCGGCCATCGCGATCAGGAACAAAACCGAAACCAGCTCAAATGGTAAAAGGTAATCCTGGTACAACACATTACCAAGGGTTTCAATCATACCCGTCTGAGATCTGAACGACTCAGGATTAAGATACTGCACTTCAGCTTTTTTTAGTGAACTGATGAGAATCAGGCCTAATAAACTCCCCAGAACAGTAGCCACAATCAGTACGGTGTTCCTGTTGAGTTCCGTACTCTCTTCTCTCAGGTTCAGGAACATGATCACAAATATGAACAAAACCATAATGGCCCCGGCATAAACAATGATATTGACGGCCGCCAGAAACTGGGCGTTCAGCATCACATAGTGTGCTGACAAAGAAAAGAAAGTAAGAATTAAATAGATAACGCTGTGTATCGGATTTTTAGACATGATCGTACCCAATGCTCCGAAAAGAGCCATCACCGACAGTCCGTAAAATGCCCATTGTGTTGGTGTAAGTGCCTTAACTACTTCTATATATTGATTCATTGTCTCTTAATGGTTTACTTTTGTTTATCCCAAAGTTTTTGCATTTCCTCTTTGGTCCATGCATCCCTTTCATATCTGTCATTCATATCTTCAACTAACTGATCTTTTCCGTAGATCACCTGCTCTCTGCTGGTAAACACCGGAACAAACTTATCATGTCTCAGATAAACAGCTTCTTTAGGACAAGCTTCTTCACACAATCCACAGAAAATACAACGCAGCATGTTGATCTCATAAGCTGCTGCATACTTCTCTTCCCTGTACAGATGCTCTTCACCCTTCACCCTTTCGGCAGCCACCATCGAAATAGCCTCTGCAGGACAAGCCACCGCACACAAGCCGCAGGCTGTGCAACGCTCTCTTCCCTGCTCGTCTCTTTTCAGAATGTGATGCCCTCTGAATACCGGCCCGAGATATCTCTTTTGCTCAGGATATCTGATGGTAGGCTTTTTCATGAAAAAGTGCTTCAACGTGATTCCCATACCCCTTGCAATCTCAGGGAGATACAGGGTCTCAAGAAGTGTCATTTCACTTTTATCTGTTTTCTTAGATCTATCGGTTAATTGCATAAAATTCGAATTAAATATCTTTTAAACAGCTGTTTTCTTTGGTTTTATCAAAGGCCAGATCAAACCTAACACGACCGCAAAGCAGGCAAGTCCTATCCAGCTACCCATTAATGGTTTGCCTGATAACTCTGCCGCGGCGGTTATCACAAGGTTAATGACAGACAAAGGCAAAAGCCCTTTCCAGCCCAGGTTCATTAACTGATCATATCTGAATCTCGGAAGGGTCCATCTCACCCACATGAATAAAAATATAAAGAAGCATATTTTACCTAACAAAACCAATATCCCGATACCCGTAGCCAGGTTATGACCCACCGTAAAGCTTGTTGATTTCACCAGGAAGCCATGCACCCAATCCATACCCGGATAATTAAATCCGCCAAAATATAAAGAAGCCAGTACCGCTGAAGTCACAAACATGTTTACATATTCTGAAAACAGGTATAAACCCAGTTTCATTGAACCATATTCTGTGTGATATCCGGCTACCAGTTCGTTTTCAGATTCCGGAAGGTCAAAAGGCGTTCTGTTGCACTCAGCAAAAGCACAGGTCAGGAAAATAATAAAGCCCATAGGCTGATAAAAGATGTTCCAGTTGATGCCGTGCTGATCTTCAACGATTTTACGGATAGACAAAGACTCAGACATCATCAGGATGGCAATGATGGATAATCCCATGGCCAACTCATAAGAAATATTCTGAGATGCTGCCCTGATGGCCCCGTAAAGTGAATACTTGTTATTCGAAGACCATCCACCAATCAGGATACCATAAACACCTAATGAAACGATACCAAAAACCCACAGAATACCAATATTAACATCTATTCCCTGCACAAGGACCGCTTGTCCTGCATAAATAAAAGAGTCACCAAAAGGAATAACGGCCGACGTAAGCAAAGCCGTAAGCATCGCTAAAGACGGCCCGAGAATAAAAAGCCACTTATCGGCCTTGGTCGGAATAAAATCTTCTTTAAAAAACAGCTTTCCTGCATCGGCAAGAGGTTGCAGTATCCCGAATGGGCCCGCATAATCAGGACCGATCCTGTCCTGGATGTAAGCTGCAATTACCCGTTCAAAATACGTTTCATAGGCCGCGATACCTAAAGAAACTGCAAATATGACAAGTATAATAATGGTCTTTAATATGAAAATCGAATCCATTCAAATATGATTTATTAATGCCGGATTAATTATTTCGAGAAAAACTCTTCGTTTTTAGCCATCAGAGCTTTGTAATCTTCTGACTTTTTAATTTCAGATAGATTTTTATCGTAAGGTCTGTCGTCATCTACTTCTTTGTAGTTCTGAGCAGCATATTTCAAAGCAAAAGATGGTTTTTCAACTAATTTATTGCTGTACTTGTTCGCTGAAATCACAGAATGCCTGGCCACTTTCATAGGCCCTTCGATGGTCCAGTCGGAAGTTTTCTTACGGTCGTATCTGCAGGTATTGCAAATAAACTCTTCTACCTCACCCCACTGATTTTTCCTGGCAGTTACCCTGATGACTTCCTCGCCTCTGTACCACAAAGTTACTTTTCCTGAACATTTCTCACAATCACAGTGAGCATCTACAGGTTTAGAGAACCAAACCCTGTTTTTGAATCTGTAAGTCTTGTCGGTTAAAGCACCCACCGGACAAACATCAATCATGTTTCCTGAAAAATCATTATCGATGGCATTCGAAATATAAGTACTGATCTCCGAATGATCTCCGCGGTTCATCACACCATGAACCCTCTTGTTGGTAATCTGGTCGGCAGTATAAACACACCTGTAACAAAGGATACAACGGTTCATATGAAGCTGTATCTTATCACCGATGTCTTCTCTTTCAAAAGTCCTTCTGTCTTCCTCAAAACGCGTACCTCCGGTGCCATGCTCAAAAGAGAAATCCTGAAGGTGACACTCACCTGCCTGGTCACAAACCGGGCAATCCAGCGGGTGATTGATGAGCAGGAACTCCACAACACCTTTTCTGGCTTCGATAACCTCCGGGCTGCTGTAATTCTCCACTTTCATTCCGTCCTGAGCCTGGGTGATGCATGATGCCACCAGCTTAGGCATAGGCCTCGGATCTTTTTCTGAACCGGCCGTTACCTTCACAAGACATGCCCTGCATTTACCTCCGGTACCTTTCAATGGCTTGTAATAGCACATAGCGGGAGGAGCTACTTCCGGTCCGATCATTCTGGCAGCTTCCAGAATGCTTGTACCTGCCGGAACCTGAACTTCCTTACCGTCAATTGTTACTTTTATAAGCTGAGGTGCAATATTTTCCATTAATGCTTTTATTAAAATTTAAATATCTTAAACAGACATTTCATTTAAATGCTGATAAACGGCCCCTGGTTTTGAAGCGGCTCCGGGGTTAGTCACATGCCACTCAAACTCATCTCTGAAGTGTCTGATGGCACTGGCTATCGGCCATGCTGCTGCGTCACCCAACGGGCAAATCGTATTCCCTTCTATTTTTTTAGCTACATCCACCAACAGGTCGATGTCTCTCATATTTCCATGTCCGTGCTCAATCCTGTGAAGCACTTTCTCCATCCAGCCGGTACCTTCACGACACGGGGAGCATTGCCCGCATGATTCATGATGATAAAACCGGGAGAAATTCCAGGTGTTTCTGACAATACAGGTCGTTTCATCCATAGCGATAAACCCTCCTGAGCCCAACATCGTACCTGTGGCAAAACCACCTTCTGAAAGTGACTCATAGGACATCAGCCTGCCTTCGCCGTTAGCCGTCTTCATGAAAAGATGGGCAGGAAGGATAGGCACAGATGAACCTCCGGCTACCACGGCCTTCAGATGGTGTCCGTCGCGGATACCGCCACAATACTCATCAGAATTTAAAAACTCATCTACCGGAAGGCCCAGTTCTATCTCGTAAACCCCCGGTTTTCTGATATGTCCTGAAGCAGAAATCAACTTCGTTCCCGTGCTTCTGCCAACTCCTATTTTAGCGTATTCCTCTCCACCGTTATTAACGATCCATGAAACCGTGGCTATTGATTCCACATTGTTCACTACCGTAGGGCACTGATAAAGTCCTTTGACAGCTGGGAAAGGTGGTTTGTTTCTCGGATTTCCGCGTTTACCTTCCAATGATTCCAGCAAAGCGGTTTCTTCTCCGCAGATGTACGCTCCGCCGCCCGGTTGTACCACCAGTTCGAGATCATACCCTGTTCCCAGAATATTTTTACCCAGAAAACCTGCCGCTTTAGCTTCTTCGATGGCTTTTTCGAGAATTCTGATGACATACATCAGCTCTCCTCTTACATAAATAAATGACTTATTGGCTCCTAAAGCATAACTCGAAATGATCATCCCTTCGATCAGAAGGTGCGGAAGGCATTTCATCAGGTAATGGTCTTTGAAAGTACCGGGCTCCGACTCATCAGCGTTACACACGAGATATCTCGGCACACCCTCCGGCTTGGCCAGAAAGCTCCATTTCATACCCATGGGAAAACCCGCTCCTCCTCTTCCTCTCACACCTGACTTTTTAACTTCCTCCACGACTTCATCAGGAGTCAGTTTCTTTAAAGCCTTTTCAACGCCGGTATAGCCACCTTTCTGTCTGTAAACTTCGTAGGTTTCAATGCCCGGAACGTTGATATGTTCCAATAATATTTTCTTTGTATTTGCCATTATTATTTACTCAGATCTTCAATAATTTCGTCAATTTTCTGATTGTTGAGGTGCATATAGAACTTCTCCCTGATCTGGAAGCAAGGGCCCCAGCCGCAGGCAGCCAGACATTCCACTTCTTTGATGGTAAAAACCCCGTCAGAAGTAGTTTCCCCGGTTTCTATATTTAGTTTTTGTTTCAGATAATCATAAACTTCCTCTCCGCCCATGGTGCAGCAAGGACCTGTACGGCAATATTCGATCACGTGCTTTCCGACAGGCTCCAGGTGGAACATGGTGTAGAAAGTAGCGACTTCATAAACCTCAACGGGCTGGATAGAGAGCAATTCCGCCACATAATCCATGGTTGCAGCACTGACCCATCCGAACTGTTCCTGAGCCAGGTGCAAGACCGGCAACAGGGCCGACTTCTGCCTTCCTTCAGGATATCTTTGTATGATCTCCTCAACCTTTTTTAAACGCTCTGCTGTAAAAGCTGTTTTTGTTGCTGTTTCAGCCATATAGTTTTTCAATTATTTCTTAAATTAAGCATCCAGTTCACCTGCAATCACATTGAGACTACTCATGATCGCCACAGCATCAGATATGGTTAATCCTTTGCACATTTCAGGGTAAGCCTGGTAATATATAAAAGATGGTCTGCGGAAGTGAAGTCTGAAAGGAGCCCTTCCGCCGTCACTTACGAGATAAAAGCCTACTTCACCGTTTCCGCCTTCAACGGCCTGATACACTTCACCGGCCGGGGCATCAATTTCTCCCATCACAATTTTAAAGTGATAGATCAATGCTTCCATGTTACGGTAAACCTCTCTTTTCGGAGGAAGGTAATAATGATCTTCGTTAGCGTAATAAGGCCCCTCAGGAAGGTTCTCCAGAGCCTGACGGACAATCTTCATACTTTCATGAATCTCACCGTTTCTGACCATAAAGCGGTCGTAGGTATCACCATTGTGACCCACAGGTATCTCAAAATCAAAGTCTTCATAGGAAGAGTACGGCTCCATCACCCTGACGTCATAGTCAATACCGGCTGCACGAAGGTTAGGACCTGTAAAACCATATTCCATGGCTCTTTTGCCTGTGATACCTCCTACATTGACCGTCCTGTCCATGAAAATCCTGTTGCGGTTAAACATCTTCTCAAATTCCCCCATTATTCTCGGGAGACTGTTGTTAACCAGGTCACGGATCTTCGCAATAGCTGTCGGCGAAAGGTCTCTTTCCATACCACCGAAACGACCCATGTTGGTGGTCAGCCTGGCACCGCACATCTCTTCGTAAATCTCATATATTTTTTCTCTCTCCTGCATCACATACAGGAAACCCGAATAGGCTCCGGTATCCACACCGAGGATCGAGTTACAAATCAGGTGGTCTGAAATACGGGCCAGCTCCATCATGATGACACGGATGTACTGAGCTCTTTTAGGAACGTTTATCCCTAACAGCTTTTCAACCGTCAGGTGCCATCCGAAGTTATTGATAGGTGACGAACAGTAGTTCATCCTGTCCGTCAGGGTCGTAATCTGATAAAAAGGCCTTCTTTCGGCTATTTTCTCAAAAGCCCTGTGAATGTAACCAACTGTTTGCTCACCGGATACAATCCTGTCACCATCCATCTGCAGGATGTTCTGGAAGATACCGTGGGTAGCCGGGTGAGTTGGCCCTAAGTTCAGGGTAGTATATTCATGATCCTCAACAATCGGCTGATTGAGAGCCAGGGCCTCATTAGCAGTGGTAGGAATAATTAGTTCTTGATCTGTCATCTGAGATGTTTTTATCTGCCAAATAATGCGTCAATCTTGTCTTCACGGGTTGCATCCTCCAATGGATATTCCTTCCTCATCGGGAAGTAGTCCATTTCATCAATATTAAGGATTCTTTTAAGGTTCGGGTGACCTGTGAAAATGATTCCGTAAAAATCAAAGGTCTCTCTTTCCATCCAGTTGGCACCGGCAAATATCCCGGTCATTGATGGAATGTTGATATCGTTTTCAGATAAAAATACTTTGATTCTTATCCGGACATTGTTTTCCCAGCTATGCATGTGATAAATCACACCAAATTCCGCTCCTTTATTATCCGGAATATGAATTCCGGTAATGTCTGTCAAAAAAGTAAATCTGAATTTCTCATGATCATTGAGGTAGCTGATCACTTCAAGTATATTTTCTCTTTGAGTAGTAACCGTAAGAAGTCCGTAAGGTTCTTCCAGGTTAAAAAGTTTCTCACCGAAATGAGCTACAATGTCTTCAACTACTTCCTGATTTGATACCATATTAAAATTTAATTAAGGCTGCCTGTGTTAAAGTATTTTGTACGATTCGAGCAATGCTTTATACTCCGGGGAATTTCTTCTTCTCAGAGGTTCGTTTTTGGCGATTTCCCTGATCTGCATCAAACCATCAAGAATCTGCTCCGGTCTCGGCGGACATCCCGGAACATAGACATCCACAGGGATGATCCTGTCAATTCCCTGTAAAACAGAATAAGTATCAAAAATACCTCCTGAAGAAGCACATGCACCGACAGCAATCACCCAGCGGGGCTCGGCCATCTGAAGATATACCTGCTTCACCACCGGACCCATTTTTTTGGCAATGGTACCCATCACCATCAAAAGGTCAGCCTGTCTTGGCGAAAAGCTGGGTCTTTCTGAACCAAATCTTGAAATATCATAATGAGAGCCCATAGTGGCCATAAACTCGATTCCGCAACAAGAGGTCGCAAACGGCAAAGGCCAGAGTGAGTGACTTCTGGCCAAACCAATAACTTTATCTAATGAAGTGGCAAAAAAACCGGACCCTTCCAAACCTTCAGGAGCC
Source organism: Emticicia sp. CRIBPO (assembly GCF_009905725.1). Lineage (GTDB taxonomy): Bacteria > Bacteroidota > Bacteroidia > Cytophagales > Spirosomataceae > Leadbetterella. The sequence continues at coordinate 25,751 of NZ_JAAAKV010000011.1, forward strand.
TCTACCATTTTTACAGTACTCATAATCTTCTTAAATTATTTTTAACAGTAAGCCTGCTTACTCCTTTTCCCAATCCAAAACACCTTTCTTAACAATATAATAAAAACCTGCCATCAGGAAACCTACGAATAATATCATTTCTCCGAAGCCAAACCATCCCAGTTTTTTGAAATTGACAGCCCATGGATACATGAAAATGATTTCAACATCAAAAAGTACGAATAAAATAGCAATAAGAAAATATCTTACTGATATAGGTGTTCTTGCATCACCCACCGATTCAATACCGCACTCAAAAGGGTCTTCTTTTCTCTTGCTTTTTAATCTTGGCCCGAGATAATGGGTAGCGACGATAGTCATAGCAACAAACCCGACAGCAGCTCCGATCTGAACTAAAAGAGGGAGGAAATCTATTGGCAAATATTCTTTCATTGATGATCATTTAATGATTCAAAATTACTACTGTAATAATTAGAAACAAAATAAATGATTTATAGAATTTGCCCTATGAACCTATAATTGGAATGGTTCTAAATAAAAAAGTATAAAGTAGGGAATCCGGGCAATACCGGAAGGGATTATTATCAAAAAAACAACAAAAACAAGCAAAAACCTTCAAAAAACAAGGCCATAAATCCAATCTGCCGTTTATGATTGTTCAGAAACCCGGGAACGCCTTCATGAAAAAGTACAATTGGCCTGCCTTGGGAACCCCTACCCGCCGGGATTATTTTCCTGATTTACAGATAATCAGCCGGTTCTCAGATTTTAAGAATTCTCTTTGACAGCTTGAACCGGTTATTTTTTACCATCACGATATACTGTGATGAAGGCAGTTTCGAAATATCAAAGATTTTAGGAGAATCAAACACATCAACGTAATACTGCGAAACCAGTCTTCCGGCCAGATCATAAATGATAACGTCTGCATGGTCAATATCCTCGAGGGTTTCGATCTTCAGCAGGCCGTCCTCAAGCGGATTAGGATAGATACTGATCCCATCTTCAAAAGGGTCGATCAGGAAGTTAATGACAGATGACACCGGAGAAGTACAACGGAGTACAAATTTATCGGCCAGAGTATAACTTTTAAATACATTAAGCGAATAGGAGCCGGTTTCCCTTACTTTCAGGATGTCTTTATTATTATTCAGGATGCCCGTTCCGAGTTTCCATTCATAATTTAAATTCTGAACATCGCCCCCGGTTATACTGCTCAGCGTAAAGGCCCCCGACTGGGTAATGGCAGGTCTCAAGGGCGTATCGTAAACGGTGACTTTAAGCGGTGCGGTGGTGTTTTCGCAACCGAATTCGTTGGTGGCTTTCAAGGTATAATCCCCCGAAGTCCTGACTTTTATACTCTCCATAGTCAATCCGTTACTCCACTGGATATTGGAACTTAAGTTTGAGGTGAGCGTAAGTTCTGAATCCGAACAGATATCCGGGCGGCCTGAAGCCGTAATGACAGGTTGCGGTAAAGGAAAGGTGACAATCTGCAAAGGATCCGAAGTATTCTGACAGCCATAGGCGTTTTTAGAAGTCACGGTGTAAGATCCGGGTGTTCCCGTTACTATGGTTCTGCTGACAAATCCATTGCTCCACAAAATCCCGTCCTGGATGCTGGAAGTCAGTGATATCGTTTTACCATCACAAAAACTGGTTGCCCCACTCGCAGAGATCGAAGGTTTGTTGGCATACAATTGCTGAAAATAATTCAGCTTCGGGGTATAATACACATTTCCGTTGCCGTCAAATGCCTTCCCCTGGTAAGAGCCGTTGCCAACAATCACCGAAGCATTGCGGGTGCCGGTACTCCATTCGTATGCAGAGAAAGCCCCGGGCATATTCAAACCGATAGGCTGAGAACTGGAAGGGTTACAGTTTGCGTTAACCCTTAAAGGAGCATTGGCCATCTGCGGTTGTGAGTTCTGGAAAAATGCATCGCCCAGGTAATTGCTCCAGTACTCTGCCAGAAGGCCTAAGCCGGAAGCTGAAAAATGGACTCCGTCTACCCTGTCTGAAATATTGTCTGTTTCAGGCCCGGGGAAAACGTTGGAGTTATTGTTAATCACTGTATTTTGCCCGTCAATGACCGGCTGGTAACTCGTTCTTCTGTCATCCCTTGAAACCCTGGAAACTACCCATGAAATATTTTTACTGAGATGCTGACGTGTGGCACCGATCACAAAGCTCAGGTCGTTGGCATATTGAGAGGCAGAGGTGCTGAGATAGTTGTCCGCTTCTCCCTGGTGCCATAGCACCGCTCTGATACCCAGAGAATTAATATAATAATTTAATGCGTCCTTCAGACTGTTATAGGGATATCCGGGGGCTGCCACGTAGCCTGAATAAACATTCCTGCCTGATTGCCCCTCAGCACTGATCCTGAAGGCATTGATATGAAAACCCTCCCATGCTGCATTGATAAACAAAACCGGGACGTTGAGCCGTCTTACCAGTTTATCTCCCAATTCACCCCAACACCAGGCACCCTGGCCCAGCGGAGCGATCCTCACGTCCGACCTTAACTGGCTGAACTCGGGAAAATAGGGTTTTTCAGAACCGTAAGAGAAAAAATTTGTAATGGCATTGACCCTGTCGTCCTGTGCTCCTTTTTGTCCGTAATTGAAATAACCCTGTGCATTGGATTGTCCGGAAACCAAAAAGACTTCTCCTACCCCTACTTTTTCAATTGATGAGCTTGAATTGACAACGCCGCCGAGTGAACTCCTGACTTCCAGTCTGTACCAACCACCGTCAGCTGTCAGTGAACCGGTAAAGATGGCGTTTGACGGACCATTATCAATGACGGTCCAGTCTACAGCAGAGCCGCCCTGGACTGGAACCAGTCGGGCTTCGATTTTATCTGAGTTTGAATTGAATGTACCACCAATAAAAACAGTACCGCGATTGTCTTTATTTCTTTGAAATACCATACGGTTAGCAGGATAAGTCACCTCAACCTGAGCCGCTGCTTCAAAAACAATAAAGTAAAGTAAGATAACAATAAGTCTTTTCACGTTCATAAAAGTTGCAATACAAAATCAGTAAACCTTTTCAGGTTCATTTATTTTTTAACAAATTCTACTATCTCAATAAAGTCCGGGATCAGATACTATGCCAGATCAAATCCTTTAATTCGGACAGCCCTTCGCTGGTCAAGGATGAAAAGAAAACGTAAGACAAGTCCTTGGGGATTTTTTTTGATATTTTCTTTTTCGTTTCTTCACTCATAGAATCAAGCTTCGAAATACCCAGGATTCTGTTTTTGTCCAGCAGCTCCGGATTGTACTTCTTCAGCTCTTTTAACAAGGTCTTATATTCTTTCAAAGGATCGTCTCCCGAACCATCCACCACAAAGAGTAAAATTGAATTTCGCTCTATGTGTCTTAAGAAACGAAGACCAAGGCCTTTTCCTTGTGATGCACCCTCAATAATTCCGGGAATATCTGCCATCACAAAAGACTGGAAGCTTTTATAAGACACTACGCCGAGGTTTGGCGTCAGTGTTGTGAAAGGATAATCAGCGATTTCAGGCTTGGCAGCAGACATTACAGACAATAATGTTGACTTTCCTGCATTAGGAAACCCAACCAGCCCGACGTCAGCCAGAAGCCTTAATTCAAACACTACCCAGTTTTCCTGTCCGGACTCTCCGGGCTGAGCATAATTAGGGGTTTGTTTGGTAGAAGACTTAAAGTGTGTGTTACCGAGTCCTCCTTTTCCCCCGCTCATCAAAATTATTTCCTGGCCGTCTTCAATGATTTCAGCCAGCTGGTTACCGCTTTCAGAGTCTTTAGCTACAGTGCCCAAAGGCACCTCGATAATGATATCTTCGCCCTGGGCACCAGAGCTACGGCTTTTCCCTCCGGCTGATCCACCTTCAGCCTTGATATGTTTCTGATATTTTAAATGCAGCAATGTCCACAACTGCTTGTTACCCCTGATGATAATATGACCGCCTCTGCCACCGTCACCACCGTCGGGACCACCTTTATCGACAAATTTCTCTCTCCTGAAATGAACGGCACCTGCCCCCCCATTTCCGGATTTACAATGTATTTTTACGTAGTCGATAAAGTTTGAAGACATCTTTTAAAATTAATTTAATTGCAAATTTACCAATAAATACCCACAAATGCCTTATAAAAAGGCAAATTCGATTTTATGGCAATCATATAGCGGCATCAATGGCTTCTGATATCATGCCAAAAATGGCCTGGATATCTCCCACCCCGTTGATCTTCACGACCTTTCCCTGTTCCTGGTAATAAGGCAATACATGGATGGTTTTCTCGAAATACTCATCAATTCTTTTCACGAGTTTGCTTTCGTCGTCATCCGCTCTTCCGCTTATTTTCTTTCTTTCAGCGATTCTTTCCTTGATCACCTGCTGATCCACGTCAAGTTGTAACACCAGGTCAACCTTACAGCCTTTGCCTTCCAGAAAGGCATCCAATGCCTCTGCCTGGTTTACCGTGCGTGGAAAACCATCAAAAATAAACCCTCTCACGTCTTTATTCCTGGTTACCTCTTCCTCAAGCATGTCAATCGTAATCGAATCAGGCACCAGCAGCCCGTCAGCCAGAATCTGCTTTACTCTCGTGCCCAGTTCAGTGTCGTTCTGAATGTGCATTCTGAACATATCTCCGGTTGAAATATGAGCAAGCTGATATTTTTCAATTATTTTTTCTGACTGAGTACCTTTCCCTGCACCCGGAGGGCCAAAAATGACTAAATTGAACATATAGGATGGTTTAAATTTTTAACAGGACGCAAAAATATTATTTTTTTCAATTGAGACGGCATAAAACACGAAAAAAGTGAAGCCCGAAATAAATTCCGGGCTTCACTTTCAACCAGATATGGTCATTGATTATATCTTTCCTTCTTTAGGCTTTGTACTGTCAGCAGGTGCGGTAGTCACCGGGGTAACTCCATTTACCATGTCAAGAAGCTCTTTCGCTCTTGCATTGTTAGGCTCATATTTAAGCACCTCTGTCAGATAAGCTGCTGCTTTTGCAGTGTCTTTGGTTACTGCATACTCTCTACCTGCAAGATAGATCAGGGCTCCAACCACATCACGGGCAGATTTTGCTCTCAGTTCTTCAGTAGGCAGAAGCGACAGGAACTTCTCGTACAAAGGATAAGCTCCGTAATTGGCACTGAAAGTCGAATCGCCCTGGTATCTGAACACCTGAATCTGTGCCCTGATGGCATAAGCAGCCGGCCAGGCATCTTTGTAAACGCTTAACACCTTACCAAAAGTAGTATCTGCTTTTTCCCAGTTTTTAAGCTGATAGTAAAGAATACCCAGGTTAGCGTAATCACCTACATCAGGTTTTTTGCTGGTGGCAAGTGATTTCTCAAGGTACAACGCCGACTTATCATATTTTTTAGCGGCTTTGAATCTTTCAGCCAGGTCTTTGTAGTAGTTAAAGGCAGTGTCACCTAAAGCAACCGCTTTTTCTACATAAATCATACCCAGTGAATCATTCTGGCTTTTTACAGGCTCTTCAGCAGGGATATCAAGATAAGATCTACCCATATAGCCATAATCCAAACCTAATATTTCCTCTTTAGGAGCAGTTTCCACATACTTCTTCAAAAGCTCAATCGCTTCAAGAGGCAGCTTCTGCTCAAACTTGGCTATACCAGCCAGACGAAGCACGATCGGGTCATTGCTGCAGCTTTTGATATCGTTGATGGTTTTCAACACGTTATCATAATCTTTAGCGATGAAGGCCAGCTTTACATAACGCAGTTTCGCTTTACAGTCTCCGTCACTTTTCTCAAGATATTTTTTAGCAGCGGCTGCTGACAAGTCAAATTTCGCGAAAGTCTGATTGAATGAGCTCAGGTATTTATAGATAGGAGCATGTTCCGGATCGGCAGCAACACCTTTGTCTATGGTTTCCTTTGCTTCTTTATAGTTTTTACTCTGTAACCAGATCTTAGACATTTTTTCATAGATTCTGGCTTGTTTTTTATTCAGTCTTTCAGCATTCTGAAGAGCGTTCATAGCATCTCCACCTTCACCTTTGATCAGGTAAGCATCAGCCAAAGCGATATAAATCTCAGGATTGTCTTTCACTTTCGACTTTTCAAGAGCCATATTCAGGTTAATGATGGCTTCAGCAGGGTCAGTTGCACCCGGGAAAAGCGTGTAAGCCTCACCTACTCTGTACAATATCTCCACATCTTTTGATTTGGTTCTTTTCAAAACTTCATCAAAGATCAACTTGGCACCGGCAATATCTTTAGAAGCCAATTTTACCATACCAAGACCCACTGTGTTCAGAGGATCACCTTTCTTGTCCAGAGCATTTCCTTTTTCGAAAGCTTCCTGAGCTTGTTTAATCACGTCAGCCTGAAGTGACTCAGCTGTGCTTCTCAATAAAGAATAACCTTTAACAAAATAAGCATCCGTAGAAGGATTGGTCGCTATTACCTGGTCAATAGCTTTTGCTGCGGCGGTGTAACGTTCAGCATCCAAATGTTTTACAGCATCATCCACACTCTGTGATTTAGCGGAAAATAATACCCCAAAAAACAGCACCCCCGTTAATGCTAGAGTTTTCATAATTTTGATCATCTTGACGTCTTAAGTAATAAGGTTATTTGATAGAATAAATAATTTAAAGAATGCAATTTAAAAGTTTTCATTGGTTAAATAAATCATTTTGAAAATTTATTGCTTCCTTTTTTTCAATTAGATTGTATTCAGAGCCCATATTTTATTAATGAAATGTTAAGAAACATATGTTTTTTCGCGATCTCAGGCTTTTCTGAGAGCTTTTCACTAAAAACTTAGTTCAAACCATCTTTCCGTCGAAATTTATAACTTTTTGAAAAATATTTTAAAAAACTTTTTGAGTCTTTTCCGATTAACTAAAAATTCCTCAATTTATTCTTCGAATATTAAAATTAATAAATAGCGAAACAAAAAAACACCCCGGGGATCCGGGGTGTTTCCATATTGTTACTTAAGAATATTATTTGGCATAAGCCACGCTTCTCATCTCTCTGATGACGCAGACTTTGATCTGACCAGGATATTGCATTTCTTTTTCTATCCTCTGCGAAATATTGAATGACATCTGGCTGGCTTGTTCATCAGAACAGTTCTCAGCATCTACAATGACCCTCAGTTCACGTCCGGCCTGGATGGCGTAGCATTTTTCAACACCATTGAACGACAGTGCCAGGTCTTCAAGGTCACGGAGACGTCTGGCGTAAGATTCCATCATTTCACGACGGGCACCCGGTCTTGAACCTGAAATGGCATCACAAACCTGGATGATCGGCGAAATCATAGAAGTCATTTCAATTTCATCGTGGTGAGCACCGATGGCGTTACAAACCTCAGGGTTCTCCTTGTATTTTTTGGCCATTTCCATACCCAGGATAGCATGGGGCAGATCCGACTCTTCCTGATTTACTTTCCCGATATCATGCAGTAAACCGGCTCTTTTGGCTAATTTAACGTTCAAGCCCATTTCAGCTGCCATGGTAGCACAAAGTTTGGCTACTTCGCGTGAGTGCTGAAGAAGGTTTTGTCCGTAAGATGATCTGAATCTCATCCTTCCGACCATTTTGATCAGTTCAGGGTGCAAACCGTGGATGCCCAGGTCGATGACCGTTCTCTCCCCGATTTCGATCACTTCATTATCAATGTCTTTCCTTGTCTTATTGACAATTTCTTCGATACGGGCCGGGTGAATCCTTCCGTCCTGCACCAGTCTGTGCAATGACAAACGGGCTACCTCTCTCCTTACCGGATCAAAGCTTGAAATAACAATGGCCTCAGGGGTATCATCCACGATGATCTCCACACCTGTGGCGGCTTCCAGGGCACGGATGTTACGACCTTCACGACCGATGATCTTACCTTTGATTTCGTCACTTTCGATGTTGAATACCGAAACACAGTTTTCAATGGCCTGCTCTGCAGCGGTCCTCTGAATGGTTTCGATGACAATTTTCTTGGCTTCTTTGGTTGCCGAAAGTTTGGCTTCTTCAATGGCCTGCTTCACAAAGCTTGAAGCTTTTGATTCCGCTTCACTTTTAAGGGCGTCTACCAGTTGTTGTTTGGCTTGCTCTGCGGTCAGGTTAGCTATTTTTTCCAGCTGGGTTACCTGCTGCTGATGTAGCTTATCGGCTTCTTCCTTCTTCTTATTAGCGATTTCCAGCTGATCATTCAGCTTGACATTTTTGGCTTCAAGATCCGTTTCGGCTCTTTTGTTCTGTTCTATCATCTGAGCGGCCTGCTGCTGCATTTGCTTCACCTTCTGCTCATTCTGGATGATGATGTTTTTACGTCTGTTGGAATCGTCTTCAAACTCTGTTTTGAGTTTCAGATAGTGTTCTTTGGCTTCCAGCATCTTGTCTCTTTTGACGCTTTCGGCGTTGGCGTTGGCATTGCGTATGATATCGGCAGCTTTACGTTCTGCTTCTTCTTCCTGATTCTTTAAATTCTTTTTGAGCAGTGACTGCCCTACAAAAAAACCTCCCGCTAATCCACCAAGCAGACCCAGGATTAATAATAAGTATTGTGACATATAATTATAGAGTAAATAAAATGTGATTCCGAAACTCCGTTCCGGTGGGATATTTACTGCAAAAAGAAAGGTATGAAAACAGGAGGAATCAGTTGTCGAATCTGAGTTCAATATTATTTAAACGTTCCTGAGCTACTTCACGCAACTTCTGGTATTTCTCGTTGACCTGCAAAGCATCCACAAGGGCTTCTATCGCTACTACTCCCATCAGTTTTTCTGAAGTGGTGTAGGCTGAATAATCGTTTTTAAGGGAAGCCAACCGCTCGTTTATTATATCTTTTGCTTCTCTGAAATATGGTTCGTCTTCAGGCTTCACTCTGAACGGGTATAAATCCCCATTAATGTTCAGAACCGTTTTTATTTTTTCCGACTCCATAGGCTTTAAAGCTCTCTTTTACTTTTCCAATAGATGAATACAATGATCTATTTCATCTATCAATGATTCTACTAATTCCTTCAAATTCCCGGAACCTGTCTCTTTTTCATCAATATCGGATACAATCTTAATGATTTTATTTTTAATTTTAAAGTTTTGAGGTAGTAAAGTACGCTCTTTCTCTAATTTATTTTTCAAATCACCGATTTCCGCCTTTAAAATAGAATTTTTCTTCTTAAGGGCTTCAATTTCTTTTTTTAGTTCTTCTTTCTCGTATTTTAATCCAAGTAATTGCTGATTTAAACTGGCTTTCAGCACTTTCTGATGCTCCACCAATACGGCAATTTCCTCAAACTTGGCCAGCAAAAACGCATTCTCATTTTCAAACTTCGTGTTGGTCTTTGCCATGCCCTTTTTTGTTATTTTCTGATGATTGCACCCAGTTCTTTTTCAAAGGCTCCCATCAGCCTCTGCATGGTTTTATCGATCAGCGTATCGTTCAATGTCTTTTCTTCATCCAGTAAAGTGAAACTTACGGCGTAGGCCTTCTTACCTGCCTCCAGTTTATCACCTTCGTAAATGTCGAAAAGATTAACCGACTTCAGCAGTTTACGCTCGGCAGAAGAAGCAAGGGCTTCGATCTGGGAGAATTTAACGGCTTTGTCCACTACCAATGACAAATCTCTCCTTACTTCCGGATATTTTGGTATTTCTGTAAACTTAACTTCCGGAGTGTAAGACTTAGTCAGCAAATCCCAGTCAAACTCAGCATAAAACACCTGCTGCTTTACGTCGGCAAACTTAAGATTGGAAGGATGCACGCTACCGAAACTGACGATCTCTTTGTTTTTGTAGAGGTATGATACTCCATATTCAAACAATGACGACTGGGTTTCAGAGGTTTTGAAGCCCGAGATCTTCATGCTTTCAAGGATCACCTTTACCAGCTCCGAAAGGTCATAGAAACTTACGCTTTCAGATTTTGACTTCCATGTTTCAGCGTTTTTATTCCCTGTCAGCCAGACACCCAGCACCTTGGATTCTTTTATTTTAGAGCCCTGGTCTGTCACCTGTCTGTGATAAGATCTCCCGAACTCAAAAAACTTCAGATCGCGGCTGCGTCTGTTGATGTTGTAGGCCAGTGCATTTAAGCCTGAAAACAATAATCCCTGACGCATCACGGACAATTCCTCACTCAAAGGATTCAGCAATTTAACTTCTCCGCCTTTTACAGATTCTTTCAGGGCCTGGTTTTCAGAAGGCTTAACGATCGATAAGGTCTGAATTTCATGAAAACTTCTTGATGATAACAGTTCTGAAAGTCTGATTTTCAGATCGTCCGGATCATTCACCGGGAAATTTGAAATAAAATCTGATTGCAGATAGGCAGACTCCTCCACATTTTCGAATCCGTAAATTCTCAGAATTTCTTCAATGACGTCGGCTTCACGCTGCACGTCCACCCTGTAAGGTGGCACATTCACTTTTAATGTTTCAGCGTCTTCTGATACCACTTTGATGTCGAGGCTTTCCAGTATTTTACGGATCAGCCCGGCATCCAGGGTTTTACCTATCAGGCGGTTGATGTTTTTATACTTCAGGGTTATCTCAAAATCCTGAACAGGATCGGGATAGACATCGATGATATCCGCTATCTGACCGCCTGCCAGTTCTTTTACCAGCAATGCTGCCACTTTAATAGCAAAAGGAGGCATATTAGGATCAGTACCCCTTTCATATCTGAATGAGGCATCTGTTTTCAGACCGTGGAATGAAGCTGTTTTCCTGACAGCCGCCGGGTTAAAATAGGCGACTTCAAGAAAAATATTTTTGGTTTCAGCTTTTACGCCAGAGTTGATTCCACCAAAAACCCCGGCAATGGCCATAGGTCCTGAAGCATTGCAAATGGCCAGGTCATATCCTGACAGTTTTCTTTCTGTACCGTCGAGGGTGGTCACCAGAGTATCTTTTTCTGGTGTTTTAACAATCAGCTGCTTTCCGTCAATCTGGTCGGCATCAAAAATGTGCATTGGCTGACCAAGATAGTGACAGATATAATTGGTAATGTCTACGATATTATTGATGGAATTGACGCCGATCGTTCTCAGGAAGGCTTTCAGCCACTCGGGAGATTCTTTCACCTCCACTCCCCTGATCTCCAGGCCACAGAAACGCGGGCAATCTGTATTATTCTCTACGCTTACCTCAATTGAACCTTTTGTTTCTCCGGCCACAAATGAACTCGTATCCGGCAAAACAATGGTTTCTCCTGAAACAGCTTTGATGTCTCTGGCCACACCAAAATGTGAAGCGGCATCAGCCCTGTTAGGTGTCAGACCGATTTCGATCATATAGTCAGGCTCCAGGTCGAGGTATTTAATGGCCGGGGTACCGTTCGGTAAATCCGTATCCAACACCATGATACCTGCGTGAGAATGCCCCAGGCCGATTTCATCTTCGGCACAAAGCATACCTTCTGAAGCAGCTCCTCTGATTTTGGATTTTTTAATAACAAAAGGCTCACCTTCTGTAGGATAGAGTTTTGCTCCAATCAGAGCCACGATCACTTTTTGTCCGGCCGCTACATTGGGGGCTCCGCAGACAATGTTCAGCAATTCTCCCTGGCCGGCATCTACGGTTGTCAAGTTAAGTTTATCCGCATCAGGGTGTTTTTCACAGGTTTTTACTTCGCCTATCACCACACCTTCCAAACCACCTTCCACCTGTTCTATCTTTTCAATACCTTCTACTTCGAGTCCTGTGGACGTCAATATTTTGCCGAGTTCCTCCGGCGATTGATCAATTTTTATTAAAGTTTTTAATTGATTGTACGAAATCTTCATCTATGATTCTGTGATTATGCCTTTACCTCTGTTTTTCAATAAAATGCAAAGATAGGAAAAGCTGTAATCAATTTTCAATGGGTGGTCTAATTTTCAGTGAATGAATGAGAGAATGATAGAATATTGGTGGGGGATTTAATTTTAAGTGAAGGAATGAGTGAATGATAGAATATTGGTGGGAGATTTAATTTTAAGTGAAGGAATGAGTAAATGACAGAATATTGGTGGGGATTTAATTTTCAATGAAGGAATGAGTGAATGACAGAATATTGGAGGATAGTCCTTTTACTTGCCACCGGCTTTCTCTTGCCTGGAGGCACGGAGCAAATGGAGAAACAGGATTGGGGCTCTGAGGCCCGGTTTCGTTTTACCCGTTTCTCATACAATGTTAAGATCAGCTCTCAAAAAAACTAACAGCCAAAAAGCCAATGGCTAACTGCTAACAGCTATTTGCCAAGAATCATGTCGGATGCTTTTTCTGCAATCATGTATACCGGGGCATTGGTGTTGCCTGAAACAATGTTGGGCATAATAGACGCATCCACCACCCTCAGGCTTTCGATGCCGTGTACCTGCAGCTTGTCATTCACTACGGCCATTTCGTCGTGGCCCATTTTACAGGTACCGACCGGATGATAGACGGTTTCCAGCTGCATTTTGATATGGTGCATAATCGCATCATCAGAGCTGTAGTCCGGCGGGGTGATGATCTTTTTTGAATGGGGCTCGAATGCCTTCGTACGCATTACTTCCATGGCTTTTTTGGTGGCTTTGAGCAGCAACTGCCGGTCATTCTCACTTTCCAGGAAATTCGGCTGGATCACAGGAGCGTCAAGGGGATTAGCGGAAGATATCCCAACAAAACCCCTGCTTTCCGGTCTCAGAAGGGTAGGTAATACAGTATAGCCATCTATCAGCGGAAAAGTATCGGTATCGTACATATCAACTTTATAATCGTCTCCGATCTGAATCGGCACAAAATGAAGCTGATAATCCACCCTCGTGTCTTTAGCCGGATCAATGGCTCCGAAGGCCAGGGCTTCGAGCGGACTTATCGTGAAAGGTCCGGTTTTGGTTAAAAAATATTGCACCAGTCCTTTTACCTGGTTCATGGCAGAAAGGTTATGATTCTGGCCTCTTTGTGTCGTAGACAGAGCACTGACACCGGTGAAGAGGTGATCCTGTAGATTTTTGCCCACACCGGGCAGTTCTTTTACCAGCTTAATATCCTGGAACGCCAGTTCAGAAGCATCGCCGATTCCCGACAACAACAAAATCTGGGGCGAACAAAAGGCCCCGGCAGACAAAATAACTTCTTTTGAAGCCCGGATCTGTTCTGTGTTGTTTTTGCCGGAGATCACTTCCACTCCGACCGCCTTATCATTCTCCACGATGATTCTTTTCACCTGGATTTTGATCATGACTTTCAGATTGACTCTGCCCATGACCGGTTTTAAGAACGCAGTGGCCCCGCTGTGCCTTTTCTGGTCCTTGATCGTAAACTGAATCAGGCCGGCTCCTTCCTGGCTGGCTCCGTTCAGGTCTTTATTGTCTGAAAAACCGGTTTCAATACAGGCTTCCACAAAAGCTTCCGCAAATGGTGTCCTGAATTTCTTCGGATAGGTCACATTCAACTCTCCTCCCTGCCCGTGATACTGATCCGCAATCTGTTCATTATGTTCTGATTTTTTAAAATACGGCAGCACATCACTATAAGCCCATCCTTTATTGCCCAGAGCTGCCCAGTCATTATAATCTTCTGCATTTCCTCTTACATAAGCCATGGCGTTGACAGAACTGGAGCCTCCGAGAGTCTTTCCCCTGGGCAGGTAAATCCTGCGGTTAAGGACATGTTTCTGAGGCTCTGTAGAAAAACCCCAGTCTACTTCGGTCCTGTTTAACTTAGAATAAGCCGCAGGAACATGGATCTCCAGTTTGGTATCTTTCCCGCCCGATTCAATCAGCAAAACCTGATTGGAAGGATCGGCACTGAGCCTGTTGGCCAATACACAGCCGGCAGATCCGGCTCCGATGATGATGTAGTCAAATTTCATAACCAGGAATAGGTTGGGTAAAAATCAGGACAATATACAAAAAGATAAAAGAATTATTATAAAACACTTCTTCAATAAGACTTCAATTAAAAACAGACCTTATCGCCGGGTCAATTATGTTGGATTTTCTGACGAAAATTAGATAGATTTGAATAGCTGATGTAAAAAGCCATCATTTACCCTAAACAATACCTTCAAAAAAACAGCGTATAAAAATGATCAGAAAGACTATTTTACCTTTACTTTTTATGCTGGCATCCTGCCTGACCTCAACAAGTCAAACCACGCCGGCCATTAACAATGCCCTTAAAGCGATCAACCCGGACGGCATTAAAGCAAGCATGACTTTCCTGTCTGATGATCTGCTGGAGGGCCGTCAGCCGGGCACGAGGGGATTTGCCGTAGCGTCCAAATATGTGGAAACCCAGTTTATGGCCCTTGGTCTCAAACCCGGTGTCGACGGAAAATCTTATATACAGAAAGTACCTTTGCAAAAAGGAACTATTGAAGAATCCGGCTGTGGTTTTAGTATTATCAATAATGGAGAGACCGAAGCACTTGGCTATGGAAAGGATTATGTCATGAGTCCGTATTACTTTAATGAAACGGCCTCTGTAAAAGCTCCGCTGGCATTTGCGGGTTTCGGCATTTCTGCCCCTGATCTTGGTTATGACGATTATAAAGATCTTGATGTCAAGGGTAAAATCGTGGTGGTGATTGATCAGGCTCCAGAGACTTTCCCATCCAATGAAAGGGCTTATTTTACGTCAAGAGATGCCAAGTTTGCCGAAGCCATCAAAAGAGGGGCTGTGGGCTTTATCGGCTTTTCGATGCCGGACAACAGCAGGACCTCGTGGGTAGCTACTGTAAGAAGGGGAAAACAAGGGGCTTTTAGATGGGTAGACCCTCAGGGAAAACCCGCCAATGCCTATGAAGGATTGAAAAGTGTGAGTACTATGAACTATACCAGTGCCAAAAAACTATTTGCCAATTCCGGTAAAATCATCGGGGAGGTTTATACCCAGATCAAATCAGGCAAACCCTTGTCATTTGACCTGGGACTGAGTGCCGACCTGAAAGTATCTACTAAATTCCAGTTTGTAGACGGCTCTAACCTTGTGGGGATCATCCCCGGCTCAGACCCTAAACTTAAGGATGAATATGTGGTGTATGCGGCTCACGTAGACCATTTCGGGATTGGTGCGGCGGTAAACGGCGACTCTCTTTATAACGGAGCTCATGACAATGCCTCCGGCCCATCTATTTTACTACAGATCGCCGCAGCTTATAAAGCTTTGCCCGCAGCTCCCAAACGCTCTGTCTTGTTTACCGTTGTGACTGCTGAGGAGTATGGTTTACTGGGCTCTGACTATTTTATCAGTAACCTGCCGGGTATTAAAAAAGAAAACGTGGTGGCCAACCTCTCGATTGACATGCCGTTCTTCTTTCACCCGGTCCTTGACATTGTTCCATACGGTTACCAGCATTCCAGCCTTTCGAAACAGGTGGATGCCGCTACCAAGGTCCTGAAATTAAAAATCAGTCCTGATCCGTTTCCTGAGCAGGTCGTGTTTATCAGAAGTGATCACTTCAGCTTTATTAAAAAAGGAGTTCCGGCCTTGTTTATCAAAAGTGGTTTTATGACTGTGGCTTCAGATACGGTTGACAGGTCTAAATCGGATGTGGCCTGGAGGAGCACCATTTATCACACCCCTAAAGACGATATGAACCAGGCCTTTGATTTTGATGGCGGAGCAACACACGCCAAGGTCAATTTCCTGATCGGGTATTATGTCAGCACTGAAACGGCCAGGCCAACCTGGAACAAAGGTGATTTTTTTGGCAAAAGATTTTCCGGTAAATAATCAAAATCCAGGACACCCGCACAGGTGTCCTGCTTTTTACAGTGAGTACAACTCTATCAAAAGCCAACCTGACGGCCTACGGGCTAAATCAACTGATCAATGTTTTCTGGTCGGTTATCAGTTTCGGGCCGGTGAGTTACTTTTGTTATGTATATATGTACAACCGCTGGTTTTATATATTCCTGGCTATCAGTGTGACCGGTATGCTGATTCCCGAAAAATGGCTGGATAAATTCACAATCAGCAAGTCGCCTGCATTTTATAGAAAAGCAGGGGTCAGATTTGCTCAGAAATTTACACAGGATGGCGTTCTTATCAACCAGTTTATCAGGAGAAAAACCCCGGATTATGAAGCCATCCGTAACAAAAAATCTATAGAAAAGCTAAAGAGGAAGGGATTTGTGAACGAGAAATTCCACCTGATGATGTTCATCTTCTTTCTTTTGGCGGGCATTTACGCTCTTATCTGTCAATACTGGCTCTGGGGCCTCATCATCACATTGACCAATATCATTTTCAATGTTTATCCTGTTTTACTTCAGCATTACAACAGGTTAAGGATGATGAGGGTTATGGGGCGTTACAGATAAAAGCAGGAGAAAGGTAGAAGAAAAACGGAAAAACAAAAGGGCAGAGAGTTTTTGCCCCTGCCCTTTGTAAACGGTATTTCATTCTGTATCTTATTTCCTGTAAATGACCGTCGGGGCGGCCTGGGCTTTGGCATAGATGGTCATGTCGGCTATGGTGACATGATCAGGAGCCATGATGCAATAAGTAATGGCGTCTGCGATGTCAGCAGCGTGCAAAGGGTCAAACCCTGCGTAAACCTGCTTCGCCCGGTCTTTATCTCCTTTAAATCGCACTTCTGAGAACTCAGTTTCTACGGCACCCGGAGCTATATTGGTTACTTTAATACCATGTTTTGTCAGATCAAGACGCATGCCTTCACTGATGGCCTCCACACTTTTTTTGGAAGCACAATAAACAGCCCCGTTTTCGTAGGTTTGTTTGCCCGCAACAGAACTGAGGTTGACAATGTGTCCGCCGCCGTTGGCAATCATCTCCGGCACCACCTGACGGGAAACGTACAGGAGCCCTTTGACGTTACCATCGATCATATTGTCCCAATCGTCAACCTCGCCCTTATCAAAAGACGACAAGCCATGGGCATTACCGGCATTATTGACAAGGATGTCTATCTTTTTCCACTGATCATCCAATGAAGCTATAGCAGCATTAACCGAGTCGCGGTCTCTGACATCAAAAAGAAGAATGACAGATTCCACGTCTATTTCTTTTTGTAATTCAAGCAGACGGTCTTCTCTCCGGCCACACAAGATCAAAGCGATACCTTTCTGAGCAAAGGCCAATGCGGTAGCACGGCCGATTCCGGAAGAAGCTCCGGTAACTAAAGCTATTTTTTTCATTTTAATATCTGACGGTAGGCCTCTGTTTTATCAGGGTCCATATTACTTAACAAACTAAAAACCTGTTGTTTTTCCTGGCTGGTAGCTTCAGAAAACATATTGATCAGCTCAATACTTTTGGCATCGAAAAAATAATTGATCACCACTGCATTCTGTTTCAGCGACACTATATTCTTTAAGGTCTGAAGAAACTCGATCACCTGTTTCCTGGCGGCAGCCGGATTAGACGCAAAGCCGTCCAGAACCACCCGGTGGTAATTGTAAAGCCCCTCCCTGAACCTCAGCAGCTGCTGGTTTCTCAGGTTTTCTATGATCCAGTACCTGTTTCTCATATCACTGTTGGCAGACCAGCCTTCACCCCCGCCTGAATTCCCTGCAATGGTACAGACGTTGTAAGCCCTTTCCAGATATTGTGATCCTCCCAAACGGCTGAAAGTGTCATAGTCAATCGCCAGGGCAAGCAGCGAATAATAAGAAAGCATCGAAGTGAGCTTATTCGTAAAACCCTGTTCATTAAACACCATCTGGCGTTCTTCAGGGGCAAAAGAAAACTCAAAGGCCCTGTCAACAAACTGGAAAGTGACGGTTTCGTAAGTAGTGCCGTAAACGGGCCTGATTACCTGGAACTGGGCGTTCCCGATAAAACGGTTCTGGGCAGGTGATTTCAGTAAATTGATGACCAGGTTACATTTCACCTTTTCTTTTTCGGCAAATACGTCGTTGGTCCAACGCTGGTTGTTGATGAAATTAAAAACGGCCTGTTCAAGGTCGGCAAAGAACTGCTTGTCGTTTTGCTGTGTGTTGGTGGCCAGCTGACTGGTGTTGATGGTCACCTTGCAGGACAATTCCTGTGCAGATGCCTCGTAAACCGCGATCAGACTTAATAATAAAACAAAAACTTTTCTCAAACGCATAGGATATTTTCAGAGAATTTTAAAATGAATTACAGACCCAGATAATCAATCACATAGGCTTTGATATCCTGAGCCACCAGCTCTTTTGATTTGAGCTCATAAGCAACCACCCGTCCTCTTTTATCGGCAATGGTGATCTTATTGGTGTCATAACGAAATCCGGCCCCGCTATCTTGCAATGAATTGAGTACAATCATGTCAAAATTTTTCCTTTCGAGTTTCGACTTCGCATATTCAAGTTCATTGTTGGTTTCAAGAGCAAAACCTACCATCAGCTGGTCGTCTCTTTTGACTTTGCCCATTTCTGAGGCAATATCAGGGGTTTTGGCCAGTTCGATGAACATTTCAGAATCTTTCTTCTTAATTTTCTGAGCAGCTTTTTCCCTGGGGGCATAATCGGCCACTGCAGCTGCAAATATACAAATATCCGATTCCTGAAAATCCCGGGCTGTGGCTTCCAGCATTTCCTGTGCAGATCTGACCCGGATTACTTTTACTCCGGCAGGTGCTTTGATATTCACCGGGCCGGAAACAATCGTCACCTCAGCACCTGAGTTTCTGAATGATTCGGCGAGTTCATAACCCATTTTGCCGGACGAATGATTGCTGATATAACGGACCGGGTCAATGTCTTCCTGGGTTGGTCCAGCGGTGATGATGACTTTCTTTCCTGCTAATTGTTTATCGGTATTAAAATGTAATTCCAGTGCTTCGGCAATATGCTCAGGTTCTGCCAGGCGGCCTTTACCTTCCAGCCCGCTGGCCAGTTCGCCTTCTTCCGCGTCTATAATAATGTTTCCAAAATCTTTGAGAGACTGAATATTCCTTAAAGTAGAAGGATGCCGATACATATCCAGGTCCATGGCCGGGGCAAAGTAAACCGGACATCTGGCGGACAGATAAACAGCGGTTAACAAATTATCACAAAGCCCGTTGGCACATTTGGCCAGGGTATTGGCCGAAGCCGGGGCTATGACCATCAGATCGGCCCAGAGTCCCAACTCCACGTGATTGCTCCAGAGTCCCTGATCTCCTTCTGAAAAAGCAGACAAGACCGGGTTTTTAGAGAGGGTGGACAGGGTCAGCGGAGTGATGAAATCTTTCGCAGCATCCGTCATGATCACCCTTACCTCCGCCCCTTTTTTGACCAGGAGCCGGATCAGGAAGGCTGATTTGTAAGCCGATATACTGGCCGAAACCCCGAGTATGATTTTTTTATTCTGTAAGGTCATTAAAATTCCGTTTGGTCTGTGAATCTGTAACAATGCGGCCACTTTTCTATGGGCAGCTTTTCATAAAATTCTATAGCGGCCGGAGCCGACATCAGGTGTACTTTGACACCCGGCACGGCATTCGCGGTCTGACGCATCAGTTCTTTCCCGATCCCTTTACCCTGGAAAGCCTGATCTACAGCCAGGTCAGACAAATAGCAGGTAAAAGCATAATCTGTAACGGACCTTGCCACACCCACCACCTGGCCGTCGTATCTCGCCGTAATCATGATATCGGCGTTTCTTACCATCAAAGCCAGCCTTTCGGTATCTTCCATGGGCCTCCTCTCAGCCAGGGTGCTGGACTTCAGACAATCTATAAATTCCTGAACACTTAAATCTTTTTCAATCTGATAAGTGATTTCCATATGCATCATTATTGAAAAGTAAAAGTATTAAAAGTTTCGAATTGTTTGTCCCGGCACCCTAACATTTATACCTGTTCGATTTGTAAATGGCCAATTATTGAAGTTTTTCGCAAAAAACCAGTAATTTTACAATCGAATGGAAGCTTAATTTCCAAATGAATACAAAATTGAACTTCAAAGATAACCTCAGAGAAAATAAAGTTTTTGAAAAGATTGCTTTGTCTTCCGAACAACTTGGTACAGAAAGTTATGTCGTAGGCGGGTATGTCCGCGACCTGATTCTGAACAGACCTAACAAAGATATAGATGTGGTGACGGTAGGCAGCGGCATGGAGCTGGCCAGGCTCTCAGCTGAAAAACTCGATCCGAAAATAAGGGTCAACTATTTCAAAAACTTCGGTACGGCACAATTCAACTTCGAAGACCTCGATGTGGAGTTTGTCGGTGCCCGCAAAGAATCCTACCGCTCTGACTCCAGGAAACCGGTGGTAGAAGACGGTACACTGGACGATGACCAGAAACGCCGCGATTTTACCATCAATGCCATGGGCATATCGTTGAGCAAACATAATTTCGGTGAACTGATCGATCCGTTTAACGGGGTAAAAGACCTGGAAAGCAAGATCATCCGGACACCCCTTGATCCGGCAATTACTTATTCCGACGACCCTTTGCGGATGATGAGGGCCATCCGGTTTGCTTCACAGCTCAACTTTGATATTGAAGGCGAGTCGCTGGAGGCCATCAAGGCCATGAAAGACCGTATCTCCATCGTTTCGCAGGAGCGTATCACAGACGAGCTGAACAAGATCGTCCTGTCAGAAACACCTTCATATGGTTTTAAGCTGCTGCATTATACCGGCATTCTCGAAATCATTTTCCCTGAGTTTGTGAAACTGCTGGGCGTAGAAACCCAGGATGGGAAGGGCCACAAAGATAATTTTTACCATACCCTGCAGGTGCTTGACAATGCATCGAGGAAATCCAATGACCTTTGGTTGCGTTGGGCAGCTATCCTCCACGATATTGCCAAACCGGCCACCAAGCGTTTTAACCAGAAAGTCGGCTGGACATTCCATGGGCATGAAGAACTGGGGGCCAAATGGGTCAAAAACATTTTCCGCAGAATGCGTCTTCCCCTGGATAGCAAAATGCGTTCAGTCGAAAACCTCGTGAGATTACACCTCCGGCCGATTGCCCTGGCTAAAGATGGGGTAACTGACTCTGCTTTGAGGCGGTTGTTATTTGAAGCGGGGGAAGACCTCGAGCACCTCATGATCCTCTGCCGGGCCGACATTACCTCCAAAGATCCGTTCAGGGTGAGGAAATACCTTAAAAACTTCGATAAGGTAGAGGAAATGCTCATTGAATTGGAAGAGAAGGACAAATTGCGTAATTTTCAGCCAGTGATCACAGGCGAGATCATCATGGAGGTATTCGGACTGTCTCCTTCGAGAGAGGTCGGCCAGCTGAAAACCGAAATCAGGGATGCCATACTCGACGGTGTGGTGCTCAATGAAATCGGGCCGGCTTATGAATACTTACTGGAAATCGGACGGAAAATGAATTTCAGCCCGATCAAAACTTTAGAAAATCTTAATCAATAAATCACTATGGATGACCAAAAATTCAAACGCTTACTAGGTTCATTTCTTACAGGCATCGGCCTTCTGTTATTGCTTTTTGCCTGCTTCTCATTTTTATCAACGGATAACACCATGATGGGTCTTAATGTGGAAGGAGCCAGAAAACTAGCCCCGACACTCCTTGGCCTGATCCTGATGGTAGCCGGTATCGGTATGATCAACAGAACATAGGAAAATCCGTTTAACCCGGATTTTCCTGTTTTTTCAGCAAGTCTGCCCCTACAGGGCATTCCACGCATTTTTTCCTGAGGCACAGACCATTGTATTGTTCAATAAGAGCCTGCGAATCAAAGCCCGTTTTGATCTTTAAACCCAGGTTCTGCCACTTTTCAGTAATGTGGTTTTTCTCCGGCCTGATTTTTTCCAGTATTTCCACTGCCCGCTCAAAATGTTCAGGTGAATCAATGCTGCTGGAATAAGCCGCCAGCAGGTTAACCACCGTGTTGATCACAATATTCTCAACGGAACCTTCTCCTATTTTCCCCGACCTTACTTTGTTCTTTTTTCCGAAATCATAATGCTCAAGCCAGTACTCTGAAGGCACTACACTCAGTTTTTGTATTATCATCGCTGTGTCACGGGTTTCGGTAAAAAACGAAAACAAGCCTTGGACCGAACTGATCATCCTGGCAAACTGAGCCAGACGGACGGTGGGGAAGCTGTACGGCCGGGTCCTCAGGAATTTCCACTCGTGTCGGCTCATTTTAGTAGAATGTAAACCATATTTTGAAGCCAGAAAACGATATTCAGCCAGGAGATCTTTGCTGTAATCGTCTGCGGGCTCGTCCAGGAAACCGGCCTGACCAAAAATCAGGGCCTCTGTCCTGAACAGGGAATCCCTGTGTTTCTGAAGGATTTTAACAGGCAAAACTTCCGATAACCTGAAAAACGCGTCAGCATTCAGTTTAAAACCAAAATTACGGGCCAGCCACTGATAGGTCGTTTTCTCCCAGTCAAACTGGTTCTTTTTCCATAACACAAACAAATCAGCCGTTTTGTGCCTGAGCCGGTGGGCCAGAGCTTTGTCCATCATTGAAAACCTGACAAGATCAGGTACAGTATCAAAATAAGGTTCACAAAGGATATCCGAGGGATTACGAAGCAGGTTGTGATAATTTCTCAGGACGTTTTTGTGGACGATGTTTTTCAGTTCAAGTGTGGGTATGGCCGTGCCGTCTTTTCGCATTACCGGGCCGGTGTCTTCCCAAACCACGTGCAGAATCACATTGTCGTACGCCGGATCAAGGCTGTGTTTGTGCAGGTTCCAGTCGGCCGACTGCAGGTGTATTTCTACCTGGCCCACCCATTCGATCTTATCAATCATCAGGCGGGCGTTTGAAAAATCAGGACCGGAATTTGAGTTTAACAAACCGGTTTTAAGCACTTTAACGGGCAAACCATCCACCGTTTTAAGGCCATTGAAGTTATACTGCTGGTATTGCCAGACATAGTGTAAGAAATTTTCAGTCATGTGGTGTCGTTGTTTTGTGTGTGTTTTTATTTCATCTGTATTTGTCTAAATATTGTGCCATTTCCAATTGTAATTTCTGTGCTTCCGCTCTTGCCTTTTCGGCAAAATCTTCTCCTGAGCTTGCATAAATAATACCCCGGGAAGAATTGACCAGCAAACCGCAGTCTTTGTTCATGCCATAGACAGATACTTCCTCCAGGCTTCCTCCCTGGGCTCCTACACCCGGAACGAGCAGAAAATGATCAGGGATAATCTGCCTGATGCTTTTAAGGCTTTCGGCTTTGGTGGCCCCTACCACATACATCATTTTGTCAGGTCCGCCCCATTCCTGCGATCTTTCCAGTACTTTCTCGTAAAGTTTTTTACCTTCAGCCAGATCCAGGTTCTGAAAATCCTGACTGCCTTCATTTGAGGTAAGGCCCAGCAATATCACCCATTTGCCTTCAAATTCAAAGAAAGGCTCTACAGAATCCCTGCCCATATAAGGTGCCACGGTCACTGAATCAAACGACAGACCGGAAGACGCTTTATCAAAAAAAGTACGGGCATACAGTCCTGATGTGTTTCCGATGTCCCCTCTTTTCGCATCTGCAATGGTAAAGCAGTTGTCAGGAATATAATCGAGTGTTTTCTGTAAACTCACCCAGCCTTTCGGCCCCATAGCTTCATAAAAAGCGATATTGGGTTTGTAAGCTACGGTAAATTCAGCGGTCTGATCAATGATCTGTTTGTTAAACTCAAAAACAGGATCCTCGGTATCCAATAAATGCTGAGGGATTTTCCTGATATCGGTATCAAGACCCAAACACAAAAATGATTTCTTGCTGTTGATTTGCTCTGCTAACTCTGCTCTGGTCATGTAAAATTTTTTTGCGAATTTATCTCAATATTCAGGCAAACAAAAGAACAATTTCATTTTGTTAGGAATACAAGCGAAAAAGTAATTATTTTTGCCCAATAAATAACAATCAACTTAATTTTATGGAGTTCAAAAAATCAGCTATTTTAGGATTGACAGAAATTTTTCCCAGGATATTCAAAGACGAAAGGGGCCACTTTCTTGAAACCTACCAATACGAACTCTTTAAAAACAATGGTGTCGCAGCACAATTCATACAAGACAATCAGTCGTTCTCTACCAAAGGTGTTTTAAGGGGTCTCCATTTTCAGAATGCACCGCATGCCCAGGGCAAATTGGTGAGGGTCATCAGCGGTAAAGTACTGGACGTAGCCGTAGACATCAGGCCTGATTCCCCTACATTCGGGCAGCATGAGACTTTCGTACTCACAGCGGAGCTCAGCAATATGGTTTTTATTCCCGAAGGCTTTGCCCATGGATTTCTGACGCTTGAAGACGCGGTATTCTCTTACAAATGCACTAATTTATATAACAAAGCTTCAGAGGGCGGTTTGCTTTGGAATGATCCGGAGATCGGCATCAACTGGGGTTACGAAAATCCGCTTGTGTCAGAGAAAGACGTTATCCTTCCCACTCTCGCTGAATTCAAAAAATCTTTATAAGCATAAAAGGCTTAAAATATATGAGGGCTTGTATAAAGGTAAAATCTCCTTTTATACAAGCCCTCACTTCTTTTATACAAGCCCTCACTTCATATCAGGTATCTCTTATTTAGGAATCGGGCAAATGACCGGTGGGGTGAAGATGTAGCCGTCCGGCTTTTTGATCATACCTGCAGCAGCACTTCTTCTTCCACCTGAAGGCTGGTTAAACGGCGTGGGTATCCATAACCCGTAGTTCGTAACAAACCTCATCCTGGACACCTGGTTGGCAGTAAAGGAGTTTTCATAACTGTAATCATAGTCCATGTAGTTGGTAGAATTATAAACTTCTCCCGAGCAGGCCGTCCGGCGGTAATAATTTTTATTGGAACCACCCTGCAATGATTTTTCATACGCATTGCGGTCATAATAAGGGGTATCGGGACAATAATCCGGATCATCGGAACTGCAGGATTCAAAACTCGAGCCGTTGCCGTCAAATACGTGGCTCAGTCCCAGCACATGGCCTACTTCATGGGCCAGTACTTCAATATAAATCTTGTGATTGTAGTTCCAGAAAACCCCGAACGGATAGTAAGGTCTCGATCCCTTTTCAGCCATGTTCAGGCCTTTGATGTATTGTGTCACCGCCGGGAAATACGCCCAGCTGGAGGATGCATAATCTCCCTTGATGTTCGGGAAAATCCAGACATTGATATAGGTCTCAGGATTCCAGAATGAATTCCAGGCTTCTGTGTCCGTATCGTTGATATTAAAAGAAGACTTGGTTGAAGTAACCCTGTCAAGCCCCGGCACACTCATAGTGTTGCCATTTGGGTCGGTAGTGGCGGCATAAAATTCTACGAATACATCCGCCGCATTACCGTCTTTCGGGCCTCCGGAGCGGTTAAGGCTGTTCCTGTAAGCCAGTGTAAGGTTCGCCAGGATATCCCTTATGCCCGTAGCCGTCAGTTCTTTGGTGTTTACCTCATGAAAAACCACCGGCATTCTGATGATACTGTAAATACCCTGATCCTGGGCGGTGATAGACACTTCATTGCTTTGTATTTTATAACCCTTGGCCACAAAATTATGCAGCCCTACTTCATTGGTCTTGAACTTAAGAGGATAGGCCACCAGCACGCCGTTATGAAACAACTGCACATCTTCACTCAGGTCAATTGCCTGATTGTTGATATCGAAAGCTTGTATGCCTATCGTAGCTTCAGAAACATTATTGGCCCAGAAGACACTGCTGTTCAGGGTATAATTCAAAACCAGTTTTTTAGCCGGGCTCAGAATTTCAAGCATCACCTTCTCACTTTCGAGTCCAAAACCCTTGGCCTGAACCTCATAAAGACCAGCTTTTTTAGTCGCGAAAGTAGTGGAAGATATTTTTTCACCGTCGATATAAATTTCAGGACTCGGGCCGTTGGTAGTCAGGACACCGTTCAGATAAATTTCCGGTTTGAACACAGCCTTTGACACCCCGTCTGCTACCAATCCCGGCGGCACTTCCGATTTAAGCACCAGCTTCATGTTCATTTTATTCCATATTCTGACTGAAATGGTATCACTCACAATGCTTCCCAGTTTGGCATAAATTTTATAATCGCCTTCTTCACCGGGCTCAAACACGCCGTTTTCAAGTTCTTCGCCGTTGGCATAATATTTCAGGGCTTCATCAGGTATGTTCAACTGCTTTTTGACGGCATCAAAAGCACGGGCAGTCAAAACAGAATTTGTTTCTTCAAAACCCATGATATAGACCTTTTTATCCAGAGTGTCCAGTTTGAGTTCTTTGACCATTTTAAAACGGTAAAACTCGTCCAGTTCAAGGGTTTTGTCTTTTTTACAGGCCGCCGCAAAAACCCAGATACCCATCAGGAAAGCCAGCCATTTCTTTTCAAAAATAAATCTTCTCATCTCCATGATCTCAGCCGTTAAAATATGAATGAAAAAACCAGGGCCCTGTTTTTAATGTCCCGCAGGGTAGACTGAGATTTTAATCCAGCCTCATAACGGATTTCTATGCCCGGATGTTTTTTGTACATCACCTCCAGGTTCAAAACAATACCGAAATCTTGTTTTACATCAAAAAAACTGAGACTCACCGGATCTTCACTGACCTTTTCTCCGTTGATTCCCGTTTTTGAACTTCCGCTCAGCCGCTGGGAAAAATAGAAGCCTACCCCCACTGAGGGGTTTATTTTCTTAGGTTCAGCCCTTAACACAACCGGCAATACCGACAGCTGGAGGTTTCTGAACTGATTGATGGATTCAATCTCTACGCCATCCGAAGTAAAATACTCTTTCGCTCCTTTGGTATTAAAGCTCAGCTCAGCCCTTGAATAATGATATTTCCTTTTGAAGAAATCAGAGGCAATACCTGCCTGCCAGCTCCAAAGAGGATTAGTCAGTATTCCATTGGAAGAACTGATATCGGGTCTGTAAAATGAAGACATCATCACCCCGGCTTTAAACCGGACAAAATCGGTAATCTTCTTTTTGTGTTTTAAAGAATCGGGTTCGGAAAGATGGCTGTTACTACCAGGGAAATTTGCTCTGGCTATGCTTGAGCCCAGCAAAATCAACAGCCAGATCATCAGTTGTTTTTTCATGAATATTGCCTGAAAGGATTTCGGGTTATGGGTTTACAGCCATTGTGGCCGTCCTTAAAAACAAATACGTGCCGGAGCTATTTTACGTTGCTCTGCAAAATGTTAATTAGTGGCGTGGAAACAAAATGAGCCGGCATGAATATCATCAAACCAGCTCATTCAGATTTATTTCATACCGTTTTTGATCAAAAATCAGCCCTTTGTCTGATCACTTCATAAAGGATCACCCCGGTGGCTACAGAAACGTTCAATGACTCCACTTTGCCGTTCATCGGAATTTTCACTTTCTGATCACAGATAGACAGGATACTTTCTGAAATACCATCTTCTTCTGAACCCATGATAATCGCCGTCGGTACTGTATAATCAGGCCCGTAGAGGAATTTCTCTGCCTTTTCTGTACAGGCCACAATCTGAAAACCGGAAGCTTTCAGGTATTCAATAGTCTGATACAGGTCATTTTCGCGGCAGACCGGGATGTAGTTCAATGCTCCCGAAGAAGTCTTCATCGCATCGCCGTTGATCTGGGCAGATCCTCTGGCCGGCAACACCAGGGCATGTACCCCGCTGCATTCCGCCGTACGGCTGATGGCACCGAAGTTACGCACGTCTGTAATCCTGTCCAGGATCAGCACCAGGGGCACCTCACCTTTTTCGAACGTCTCAGCAACAATATTGGACAAAACAGAGAAGTTAACCGAAGACACAAAGGCAATAACGCCCTGGTGGTTTTTCCCTGTTACCCTGTTCAGTTTTTCAAGCGGCACCCTTTGGATAGGCACGCCTCTTTCCTTGGCTATTTTTTCGATATCAGAAGCTCCGAATTCCTTATTGATCAGCAGCTTATCAATTTCCTTTTCACTTCTGAGGGTTTCTGTTACGGATTGTATCCCGAAAACAAAGTCCTCTTTATTGGGTCTTACAACCGGCTTATAAAATTTCTTTGGCTGATCGCCGTTTTGTGGTCTTTTAAAACCACCTACTCCACTACGTTTCCTGTTCTCCATGTTTCAACAAAAGGATACCAATAGGCACCATATTCGGGATACCTGACCAACTCATAATGGTTTTCGGTAAATGAATTGGGCTTGCGGTAAAATGTAAAAATAATTTCAGACGAGCCCTGATACAGCCAGACTTCACGCTGCCTGTTTCTCTGGACTCTGGTTGGCGGTCCTAAAATGATATAAACCATCCCTTTGTCGGTTTTCCATCCTTCTTTATAGGTAGAAAAAAGCTTATTGGCTTCGCTTACTCTTCTGTAATAAGACCTGATTGTTTGCCTAGCCTGGTCCTGATTACCAGCACTCAAACTAAGAAAGTGCAAATCTACGGCATCTTTTGCGTTTTCCTGCGTTTTCAGGGATTCTATTTCTTTTCCGGTGCTCATATACACCACAGGTTCTTTTAGTTTATCGGGCTGGGTAAACCTCGGATACCGCTCATCTGTCACTAAAATACTGTACCCGTCTTTGTGCATCAGCGTGTCCTGGGTCAATACATAAATACCTTCTTCTTTAAACGTGAAGGTGCTGCCCGGGTCTACTTCTATGGCTTCCAGACCGGACACCTCATCCATCACATTCCTTTTGGAAGACGACATAGGCGACAAGGCCGGCAGGGTTTTGTTCAGATATCTTTTGAGGTACAACTTTTCTTTCGAACCGCTCCAAGACTTAAAAATAACCGGGTCTCCTACTTTTACAAAAGTCTCAAAACTCGGAAAATCAGTCTGATCGGCTTTAAAAAGGCCGAACCTTGAATCTACTCTCATCCCTGTAAAATCCACCGGTAGGTCATTGGTATACTTCAGGGACGCGGCCACATCAATGAATTCAAGAATCAGCACAGAATAATCAAGACCCTTGATTTTCGGTACATCAAATGTCAGCTGATAAAAATTCCCGTTCTTTCTCAGGCTATTTTCATCTATGTCAATTTTCCCTGACTTCAGCTTTTCTCTCTGGTTATAATCAGCCTGCACATGCCACTGAACCTTGAATATTTTCTCAATATCCTTGATCTGGGCACTTTCTTTCAGGTTCTGAATCTCTACATTCATAAACACTTTCACGGAAGAAGAATCAACAATCAGGTATTTTCCGGTTACAGAAGAAATGATGACTTTGGCTTCTCTCGGAGCAGCAGTTTTGGCTACAGGAGGCGGAGGCCCTTGGTTTGACGGCGTTTTTTTCTGAACTTTACAACCCCAAAATACGGATACACCCAACAAAACGATTAATATTTTTCTCATCCTTATCAATGTTGATTTAGAATATTAACGACACGATTTTTATAATTGTTAACGCGGCATCAAAAAATTTATGAAAGATATAGAAAATAGAGAAGATGTAATACGTTTGGTAGATAATTTTTACAGCAAAGTGCTGGCCGATCCGGAGCTTTCACCGGTTTTTGAACCTTCCCTGAACGACTGGCCGAGGCATGTCGAAAGGGTTTATAATTTCTGGGAAAACTGGCTTTTCCAAACCGGTTCCTACAACGGCGGCATGATGTGGGTGCACATGCAACGCAACCAGACCCACCCTCTTACCACCGCCCTTTTTGAACGCTGGCTGGCTCACTGGTTCGGCACAGCCGACGAGCTCTTCAAAGGCAAAAACGCCGATTTCGTCAAAAGTAAAGCCCTGGAGATCGGACAGATCATTAACGCGAAGCTCAATAGTTGAGGAGAAAGCAGAACGGAAAAAGGAGAAAGGATGTCATGTACTTTTTCCTTCCTCCATTAAATCAGTATTTCTCCAACAATTTATACTGCTCCTCAATCGCTTCCCTGAATTCGGATTTCATTCGCTTGACGAGATCTGCCACCGGCAATACATCCTCAATCGTAGCTACCCCCTGCCCGGCAGACCACAGGGTTTTCCAGGCTTTGGCTTCTGCCTGTGAAGCGTCCAGTTCCTTGCCGAAATCAATTTTTGCAGCTCCGCTCCACATTTCTTTCGGGATACCGGCATTTTCAAGGCTTTTAGTCATAAAATTGGCATAAACACCCGAAACAGCTGCGGTATAAACAATGTCTGTTGTACCACTTTCTATGATCATTTGCTGATACCCTTTGTCCACATGGGCTTCAGTAGTATTGATAAATCTCGTTCCCATATAAGCCAGGTCGGCCCCCATCTGCATAGCGGCGGCGATGTCGCGGCCGTTGCTCATGCTTCCTGACAACAGTATTGTTTTCTTGAAAAAGCTTCTGACTTCCGCAATAAAAGGGATAGGATTAAGTGTTCCGGCATGCCCACCGGCCCCTGCACTGACCAGGATCAGCCCGTCTACTCCGGCCTCCGCCGCTTTTTCGGCGTGGCGTTTTTTGATCACGTCGTGAAAGACCAGTCCGCCATAACTGTGTACTGCCTCCACCAACTCAGAAACAGCCCCCAGCGAAGTAATCACCAGCGGCACTTTATGTTTGACAATCATCTGAAGATCAGGCATGATCCTCGGGTTGGTGTTATGAACAATCAGGTTGACTCCGAACGGGGCGGCTTTCTTGCCCGTTTCAGCTTCAAACTGACTGAGATTCTCCTTAATCTGGATCAACCACTCTTCAAAACCTTCGGTGGTGCGTTGGTTCAGGGCCGGAAATGTGCCCACTATTCCGTTTTTACAACATTCTGTCACCAACTCAGGTCCTGAGATCAGAAACATGGGTGCTGCCACCACCGGTAAATTTAAGTTTTCGAAAGGGTTCATATTTTTTAATAGAAAAAGGACAATGGATAAAGGAAAATGGACTTTACCCATACTCTTCATTGATTATTTTTTCTTCATGGGTCTGATCAGGCCTTCCTGTACAACAGAGGCGATCAGAACGCCGTCCTGGTTAAAAATGTTTCCCCTGGTAAAACCACGGGTGTTTGAGGCACTCGGACTGTCGATGGCATACAAAAGCCAGTCATCAATCTTAAAGTCACGGTGAAACCACATCGCATGATCCAGGCTGGCCATAAACAGGTCGGTCGGCAGCGGCCCCTTGGTATGAGGTAAAGTAGCCGTAGTCAGCAGGTTATAGTCCGACACGTACGCCAGAAGCTGCTGATGCACCTGAGGGCCGCCGTCGACTGCCTCCCTGGCCTTGAACCAGAAATGACGATAGGGCAATTTCGTCTGGCGATCAAAAATATTCAGTTTCTCGACCATCCTGAACTCAAAAGGCCTCGTTTTGACCAGCTGGAAGATGTGGTCCGGCACAAACAGTTTGTATTTTTTGAGGATGTCTTCATCTGACGGCAGTCCTTCCGGCCCTTCCACTTTAGGCATCGGAATCTGGTGATCAAAGCCCTCCTGAACAATCTGGTAGGAAATAGAAGTGAAAAATATAGGCGTCCCGTTTTGCTTGGCCACCACCCTCCTGGTCGAAAAACTCCCTCCGTCACGGATCTTCTCCACTTCAAAAATAATCGGCACACTGATATCCCCTGCCAGCAAAAAATAGGCGTGCATGGAATGAGCCACACGGTCCGGCTCCACCGTCTGGGTCGCGGCACTCAGCGACTGCGAAAGCACCTGCCCGCCAAAAACCCGGTTCCACGGGGCCTGGTAATTCTGTCCTTTGAAAGTCAGTTCGTCCAGTTTTTCTAAGGCTACTAAGTCTATTAATTCTTTGATATTGTTCATTTTCCTTTCCAGACAGGTTCTCTTTTTTCAACAAATGCTTTTGATCCCTCCATGGCATCCTCTGTTTTCAGTATTTTTTCAAACAGGCTGGTGGATGCCGCCCACAGCTCTTCTTCTGTTTTAGAACTCACACTTTTGGCCAGTTCCAGGCTTTCTGCCACCGACAAAGGGGCGTTTACCGCTATCTCGCGGGCCAGGCCAAAGGCCGTTTCTATCAGGTTTTCAGAAGTAGCCGCACGATTGACGATTCCCAGTTGCAAAGCCCTGGCGGTGTCAAAATGGTTTCCGGTAGCAATAAGTTCATTGGCAATTTTCTGAGGAATCATCAAAGGGAGCCTGAACATCCCCCCTGCTCCTGCCACCAGACCTCTTTTTACTTCCGGCAAACCGAATTTAGCCTGTTCCACCGCCACGATCATTTCGCAGGCCAGACACAGTTCAAACCCGCCTGCCAGTGCAAAACCGTTAACGGCCGCTATCCACGGTTTGCGTCTTTTGGCATACACAAACCCGGCAAAGCCATTCGATTCCGTAAAAAGCTGATCACCATTACCACTCGAGATTTCCTTAAGATCGGCTCCCGCACAAAAAGCTTTGGGCCCTGCTCCGGTCAGAATCACCACCCGGATGTCCGGATCAGCTTCAGTTTCTTCAACGATATGGTGCAACTCCTGTGTCACCGCCTGGTTGATGGCATTATAAGCATCCGGTCTGTTTAAGGTGACCAAAGCAATGTGTTTTTCTGGCCTTTCTAAGATTACTGTACTCATATTTTTATTTAATTTTTATCTGGCGGCCATCCTGATGGCACCGTCCAGG
This sequence comes from Emticicia sp. CRIBPO, assembly GCF_009905725.1. GTDB lineage: Bacteria > Bacteroidota > Bacteroidia > Cytophagales > Spirosomataceae > Leadbetterella. The sequence continues at coordinate 58,128 of NZ_JAAAKV010000011.1, forward strand.
CGTATGACGTCTCCGTTTAACATAACATTATAAAGAATGTGCTTAACCAGGTGTGCGTACTCTTCCGGCTTACCTAACCTGGAAGGAAAAGGCACCTGTTTTTCAAGGGATTCGACAGCCTCGGGCGGTAACCCCTTAAAAAGCGGAGTATAAAATAATCCCGGGGCAATGCCCATCACCCTGATACCCAAAGACGCAAATTCACGGGCCAGCGGCAGAATCATGCTGACAATCCCCCCTTTCGAGGCTGCATAAGCTGCCTGTCCAATCTGGCCTTCATAAGCCGCCACACTGGCGGTATTGATGATAACACCGCGTTCACCTTCTGCATCCGGCTCATTTTTGCTCATATAATCAGAGCACACCTTCAGCACATTAAAAGTGCCGACAAGGTTGATATCAATTGATTTTCTGAAGTCTTCCAGCGGATGAACGCCGTTTTTTGAAAGCACTTTTTTAGCCAGTGCAATACCCGCACAGTTGACATTGATATGAATCGCTCTGAAAGTTTCATAGGCCTTTCTGACGGCTTCCTGCACCTGGTTTTCATCCCTTACATCAGTCTGTACAAAAAGCACCTGGTCGCCCAGTTCCTGCTGCAGCTGCTCACCACGGGCAGCATCCTGGTCAATAATCAAAACCTTCGCTTTGTTTTCGACGAACAGCCTGACGGTGGCCTCTCCCAAACCCGAGGCACCACCGGACACCACGGCAGTCTGGTTTTCTATCTTCATTGTACTGTTATTGAGGACTGGTTTTAGTGTTAATGAGGCCCTAAAATAATTGAATAATTCGAAATTCGATATTTAATTCGGATTTATTCGGTGCTACGAGTTAAACGAAGTATTTGGAGGGATACAAAAAAATTGTCGCCACAGATCAGGAAAGACAAGTAATTTACATAAACCACATCAGGTTTATCACATAGCCAGCAACACCTCTGCAGATATACCCAATCCATGATAAAGATTCTTGACCATTTTAAGCGTCAAAGGTCTTTTTCTGTTCAGAACCTCCGAAGCCCTGTTTTCTCCCCCAAAATATCCGGAGACATCTTTTTGTGACAAATTGAGCATTTCTATTCTTTGCCTGATGGCTTCTATCGGGTCAAGTTTCTCAAATGGCATATGTTTCTTCTCATATTCAATGGCTAAAACCGTCAGAGCTTCCAAAATATCCAGGCCTTTTTTTCTCAGCTGCTCATCTTCTATCAGATCAACGTCAATTAACTGATCAATAATAGCAGTCGTTCTTTCAAATTCTGCCTGATTGGTTATGGGCAGTATAACAATTTCGTCAATATTTATTTTATTAGTTTTCATCCTACTTATATATTTTTAATATCATTTATAGCATCATATTCCTCGTGAGTTCCGATAAATCTGACAAATGCCATTTTTTTCGAATACTCATATTTCACAATTAATCTGTATTTATTTCTGCAAATATTAAATACAATTCTTCCGTTCCCGACCGTATCTGCATCCTTGAAAAGTGAAATCACCTCGTTAGGGTTACTAAAATTGCGTTCTTCATTAACCTCATGCCAGGTCTTTAATGCGGATTCTGAATCGGGATATTTATTCCAAAAATCCCTTAAAACTCCTTTGGTGAATATTCTCATAACGAAACAAAAGTAAACAAAATTCCCAAATATGGAAGATCAAAATCATAAAAAATCAAACCAGATTATCCTGATCATTAGCTCCTCTCTCCCAAATCAAGCCTACTACTTTCCCTCTTTCCCCAACAAATCAAACAATCTCTTTAACATCATAACACCCTCTGCCCTTTCTCCTTCTTCCTTTCTCCTTTGCTCCATTTTTCCATTTTCCTTTTTGATTTCAGATATAATTGTCTACATTTAAAATCAGAACCTCATCAATACTTTCCGGAAGAATTATGGACCAACTCAACCAACCTTTTAAGCTTAAAACAAATGGTTTTGAATTCGATATCAGCAACGAAGACATCTCTGAGGCTGATTTCTACAGGATTTCAGAAAAGGGTTTTCACCTCATTCATGAGTCGGAATCCTTCCATACCACCATCCTTGAAGCCGACCTGGCCGCCAAAAAATTTAAGGTAGAAAGCGAAGGGGAAGTTTTCTTTGTTGAAATCAAAGATGAGTTTGACCAAAACCTGGAAAAGATGGGTTTCAACGCCTCCGCCGGAAAACAAATCAAAAACATCAAGGCCCCGATGCCCGGGCTTGTCCTCGAGATCAGCGTGGCAGAAGGCCAGGAAGTGAAGAAAGACGAGAAATTATTGATACTCGAGGCCATGAAAATGGAAAACAGCCTCAAAATCTCGACTGATGCCGTAATCAAAAGCATTCTTGTCAGTCAGGGTCAGGTGGTGGAAAAAGGTCAGATTCTCATTGAATTAGTTTAAAGAGCCGTGAAAAATAGCTTTGATGAATTCAATAAAACCGGCAAAGCCGAATGGCTGGATCAGGTCACCAAAGATCTGAAAGGCCTACCTATGTCTGAGCTTTTCGCTGACTTTGGTGATGGCTTCGTCATAGACCCGTTTCTGCATGAGCAAGACCGCATAATTCTGAATACCGGCATTCATCCCGACAAAACAGACAATACCTGGCTTATTTCAGAAAAGATCGGCACTTCTTCGCCCGAACTGATCAACAAAAAAAGCCTGACTGCCCTCGAAGGCGGAGCTTCGGCTTTGAGCTTAAAAATAGATCATCTATGGAGTGTAGAAGAATTTACCAAAGCATTCCAGGGCATTTACCTTGACTATATCTTTGTGCATTTCGACTTGGATAATGAAGTCAAAATGCCCGTATTTCTCTCTCATTTTGAGGTTTATCTTCAACACATCGGAATACCCACAGATAAAGTAAAAGGAAGCTTTTCTTTGCATTCTGCTCTGCATGCCAATGAGACATTGTTGAGGTGTATAGAAGCGTTTCCGGGATTTAAATTCCTTTGTTTCTCTTCTGAACCTGAAGAACAACCCGTTGACCAACTAACGCATCTGCTTTTAAAAGCGGAAGAAATCCTGAACAGCTGCGAGGACATTAAAAATGCTCAGAAAATCCCGGATACAATCGTCTTTGAAATCAGCACAAACAATGATTTCTACCTCAATATAGCCAAAGTAAAAGCCCTGAAACAGGTATGGCAAGCCATTCTTAAGTCTTATCAATTAAAGAACGTTACCCAGCCATTCGTCAAAGGCATCATCAAGCATCTGCCCGAACTGGACCCTAACACGGCCGTGATCCAGGCCTCTGCACAGGCTTTATCACTGAGCATTGCCGGGGCTGATCTCATAGAAATTGAACCTTTTCATTATGATCAGTCGGAGTTTGGTGAAGAGTTTCCTTCGAGGATCGCCAGGAATATACATCATATTTTACAACTGGAGAGCTTTATGGACAAAGCCATTGACCCTGCCGGAGGCAGTTATTTCATCGACCATCTTACCCAAAAACTGGCTCACCAGGTCTGGGACAAATTCAAACAATCATTCATAACCGCATGAAGAAAATATTAGTGGCCAACAGGGGGGAAATTGCCCTCAGGATCATGAGAACCATCAAAAGGATGGGCATCAAAACCGTAGCGGTTTTTTCGGAGGCCGACCGCCATGCCCCGCATGTTTTGTTTGCCGACGAAGCCGTATGCCTTGGCCCGGCCCCTTCGAATCAGTCTTACCTCAACGGAGAAAAAATCATAGCTGAGGCTCAGAAACTCGGCGTTGACGGCATCCATCCCGGCTATGGTTTTCTAAGCGAAAATGCCGGTTTTGCCCAGCTCGCTACCGATGCAGGCATTACCTTCATCGGCCCTACCCCGGAAGCCATCCGCATCATGGGGTCCAAACTGGCCGCCAAAGACTGTGTCAAAAATTACAACATCCCGATGGTGCCGGGCATCGACAAAGCCATCACGGATGTAGCCCTTGCCAAAGAAACCGCCGTGCAGATCGGTTTCCCGATCCTGATCAAAGCTTCTGCCGGTGGTGGCGGAAAAGGCATGCGGGTCGTTGAAAAAGAAAGTGAACTGGAAGAACAAATGGAAAGAGCCATCAGCGAAGCCACCTCGGCTTTTGGTGACGGTTCGGTTTTTATAGAAAAGTATGTAGGCTCACCCCGCCACATCGAAATCCAGGTGCTGGCCGACAACGAAGGCAATACGGTCCATCTTTTCGAACGGGAATGCAGCATCCAGCGGCGTCACCAGAAAGTAGTGGAAGAGGCTCCTTCTTCGGTACTTACCCCTGAAATACGTCAGCAAATGGGAGAAGCTGCCGTTCTGGTAGCCAAATCATGCCAGTATACCGGGGTCGGAACGGTCGAGTTCCTGCTGGATGAACAGTTGAATTTCTATTTCCTGGAAATGAACACCAGGCTGCAGGTGGAGCACCCGGTCACTGAAATGATTACGGGCATCGACCTCGTGGAAGAACAAATCAAGGTAGCCCGTGGCGAAACGTTGAGTTTTAAACAGGAAGACCTGCAGATCAAAGGCCACGCTCTCGAACTGAGAATTTATGCAGAAGACCCTTTGAACGACTTTCTACCCTCTGTCGGTACGCTGAGTACTTATGAAAGACCAACCGGAGAAGGCGTAAGGCTGGACGATGGCTATGAAAAAGGCATGGAGATTCCCATTTATTATGACCCGATGATTGCCAAGCTGGTGACCTTCGGGCAAGACCGGAACGAAGCCCTGCAGAAAATGAAGACGGCCATCAAAGACTATAAAATTGAAGGGGTAGCCACTACCCTGCCCTTCGGCGACTTTGTTTTCAATCACGAGGCCTTTATTTCGGGGCATTTTGACACCCATTTTGTTAAAAACTATTACAGCCCCGATCTGATCAGGGAACAACTGAAGAAAAAAGCGAAGATAGCGGTCTTATCGGCCCTTAAATATTACCTGGAAGAAAAAAACACCTTAAAAAGCATCGAAAATCCGTCGTCGAACTGGAAAAGCAGACTGGCATGAAAAGACCCGATTTTTCAAAATATGGAATCGATTCGCCGGAAACGGATCAGGCTGAGGCAAGCACATGGCTCAGTGCTGAAGGGATTACTTTGCATGCCCGCAACACTTTTACGCCTTACGAACACCTTGGATTTGTGTCGGGTCTCCCGCCCTATCTCGGTGGTCCGTACTCGACGATGTATCTTAACAAGCCCTGGACCATCAGGCAATATGCCGGGTTTTCGACCGCCGAAGAAAGCAACGCTTTTTACAGAAGGAATCTTGCCCAGGGCCAGAAAGGGCTTTCTGTAGCCTTTGACCTGGCCACCCACCGGGGTTATGATTCTGATCATGAGCGGGTGATGGGGGACGTCGGCATGGCTGGTGTGGCCATTGACAGTGTCGAAGACATGAAGATACTGTTCGACCAGATTCCGCTCGACGAGATGTCGGTGTCCATGACCATGAACGGGGCCGTGATCCCTGTGCTGGCCTTCTTTATTGTGGCTGCTGAAGAGCAGGGCGTGAGCCGGGAAAAACTCAGCGGCACCATCCAGAATGATATTCTGAAGGAGTTTATGGTGCGGAATACCTACATCTATCCGCCCAAGCCTTCCATGAAGATCATCGCGGATATTTTTGAATACACCTCCCGCCACATGCCGAAGTTCAATTCGATCAGCATCAGCGGCTACCATATGCACGAAGCCGGGGCTCCGGCCGACATCGAGCTGGCCTACACCCTGGCAGACGGACTGGAATACCTCCGGACAGGCATCAAAACAGGCCTAGCTATTGACGATTTTGCCCCAAGGTTGTCCTTCTTCTGGGGCATTGGCATGAATTTCTTTATGGAAATCGCCAAAATGAGAGCGGCACGCTTGCTGTGGTCTAAAATCATAAAACAATTTGATCCGAAAAATCCTAAATCAATGGCCTTGCGGACGCACTGCCAGACTTCAGGGTGGAGCCTCACGGCCCAGGATCCTTTCAATAACATTGCCCGGACCACCATTGAGGCCGCCGCGGCGGTTTTTGGGGGAACGCAATCGCTTCACACCAATTCGCTCGACGAAGCCATTGCCCTTCCGACCGATTTCTCTGCCAAGATTGCACGGGATACCCAGAAATATCTGCAAACAGACTCAGGCATCACCAAAAGCATTGACCCTTGGGCAGGCTCTCATTATGTGGAGTACCTCACCCACCACCTGGCACAAAATGCCTGGGCATTGATAGAAGAAGTCGAAGAACTCGGGGGCATGGCGGCTGCCATTGAAAACGGATTGCCGAAACTGAGGATTGAAGAAGCTGCTGCCAAAAAACAGGCCCGCATCGACAGCGGAACCGACCGGATCGTCGGCGTCAATTGCTTCCAGACCCAAAGTCAGCAGAAATTGCAGGTACTTGAAGTCGACAATTCCAGTGTCCGGAATTCACAGATCGCCAGGCTCAATCAGATCAAAGCCACCAGAAATCCCGAACAGGTAAAAGCAGCACTGGAAGCCCTGACCCGTTCTGCCGCAAGCGGAGAAGGCAACCTGCTGGAGCTCGCCATCGTGGCAGCCAGGGTCAGGTGTACTTTAGGAGAAATTTCAGAGGCCCTGGCGGTGGTGTTTGGCAGATACCAGGCCAGGATACAATCTATTCAAGGCATTTATGTAAAAGAAATGAATCAGAACGAAGTTTTTGAAAAAGCCAGGAAACTCACCAGCGAATTCGAAGAGATAGATGGCCGCCGTCCGAGAATCATGGTCGCCAAACTCGGCCAGGACGGTCACGACCGCGGAGCCAAGGTGATCGCCACGGGCTTTGCCGACATCGGCTTTGATGTAGACATCGGCCCTTTGTTCCAGACCCCGGCCGAGGCTGCCATGCAGGCCGCCGAAAACGATGTACACGTGTTGGGCATTTCGTCTCTGGCAGCGGGGCATAAAACCCTCGTGCCGCAGGTCATCGCCGAACTGAAAAAACTGGACAGGGAAGACATCATGGTCATTACAGGTGGGGTCATCCCTCCGCAGGATTATGATTTCCTTTATAAAGCCGGCGTCAAAGGCATTTTTGGCCCCGGAACACCCATTGCCGAAGCGGCAGGTAAAATCACAGAATTACTCATAGAACAATACAAGAGCTGAGGATATGAAATCAAAATTGGAAATATTAAACCGTAAGCTCGAAGCCGGAAAGCTGGGCGGCGGTAAAAACAGGATAGAAGCACAACACAAAAAAGGCAAGCTGACCGCCCGCGAGAGGGTCCATTTATTGATGGACGAAGGCAGTTTCGAAGAAATCGGGGCCCTGGTGGTGCACCGCACCCAGGATTTCGGCATGGATAAGCAATTGTTTTACGGCGATGGCGTCGTAACCGGCTACGGCACGGTGAACGGCCGTCTGGTCTATGTTTTTGCCCAGGACTTTACCGTTTTTGGTGGAGCACTGTCAGAAACCCACGCCGAAAAGATCTGTAAGCTGATGGACCTCGCCATGAAAACCGGGGCACCGCTCATCGGGCTCAATGACTCCGGCGGAGCCAGGATACAGGAAGGCGTACGCTCATTAGGAGGGTATGCAGATATTTTTTATAAGAATGTACTGGCTTCAGGGGTGATCCCCCAGATTTCTGCCATTATGGGGCCCTGTGCCGGCGGGGCGGTTTACTCTCCTGCCATTACCGATTTCACCCTGATGGTCGAAGGCACCAGTTATATGTTTGTGACAGGCCCGAACGTCGTCAAAACGGTCACCAACGAAGAAGTGAGCTCCGAAGAACTCGGCGGGGCCTCCACCCACTCGACCAAGTCGGGCGTAACCCACCTGACGGCCGTCAACGACGTCGAATGCATCGCCCAGATCAAGACTTTGCTGAGCTACATGCCGCAAAACTGCGAAGACACTACCCCTAAGGCCGCCTATGTTTTAGGCGATGAATACCGTGCCGGACTGGAAAACATCATCCCGCAAAACGCCAACCAGCCTTACGACATCAAGACCGTCATTGAAGGCATTTGTGATGAAGAATCCTTCTTTGAGATACATCCTTATTACGCCGAAAACATCGTGGTGGGTTTTGTCAGACTGGCAGGCAGAAGCATCGGCATTGTAGCCAACCAGCCGATGAGTCTGGCCGGGGTGCTCGACATCGAAAGCTCCAAGAAAGCCGCCCGTTTCACCCGCTTCTGCGACTGTTTCAATATTCCTTTGCTGGTACTCGTGGATGTTCCCGGATTTTTGCCCGGCACCGACCAGGAATGGAACGGCATCATCACCAACGGAGCCAAACTGCTCTATGCCCTCAGCGAAGCCACCGTGCCAAAGGTGACGGTCATCACCCGCAAGGCCTACGGCGGGGCATACGACGTCATGAACTCCAAACACATCGGGGCCGACCTCAACTACGCCTGGCCGTCAGCCGAGATTGCGGTGATGGGAGCCAAAGGAGCCAGCGAGATCATCTTCAAAAAAGAAATCTCCGAAGCCGAAGACCCGGCCCAGAAACTCCTGGAAAAAGAAGCCGAATACGCAGAAAAGTTCGCCACTCCTTACCTGGCTGCAGAAAGAGGGTTTATTGATGAAGTGATTCATCCGGGGGAAACTCGCAGGAAATTGATCAAAGCCTACGCAATGCTGGAGAATAAGGTGGTGAAGCTGCCGAAAAAGAAGCATGGGAACATTCCGTTGTAATGATCAGTTTTGAATGCTTACGTATGTTAATTTTTTATGCTATATTTCGCATCTATATAAGTTAGAGTCAATGTAGAGCTATACTGTAAATGACAACAGGCAAATTGAACTGGTTTGACAAAGTAAAGGAGTTGATTTGGACTTTATTATTTGATTACCCACCTTCTGTAATACCAACACATCGCCAGCGAGATCATCTTCAAAAAAGCAATCAACGAAGCCGCGGATCCTATATTGGCAAATAACATTAACAGACGTACCTGGAACGATATAAAATATAAGCATTACCAAAACAGAACATGAAATCAGTAAGTATTTCTATTAAAAAAATAAAAATCTTTGGTGTTATTTTAATCCTTTTATTAAGCATCTATTTGATCTGGGGGAAATTAACAAGTCCATACGGCGTTCAAAAAGTAAGTTTTATACCGTCAAAATCGGAAAAATTTACAAAGGGAAAGTTGAGTTTTATAGTGTACAAAGCAAGCACAGGTGTTAGTGAAGATATCATTTACCATTTTCACGGAAGGAATTTAGATAATACGATCTGGAACGATGACACCTACTTCACCTCATTGATTCAGTCTCACTGGCAAAAATCGAATGTGAAGCCGCCAACCGTGGTACTGGTTTCCTACGGCCCTGAATGGCTGTTAACACCACGAAACACAAAGGCTGAAAGTGGCTTAATGGATGACTTTGTAGTTAATTTGCCGTTTATTGAGTCCAAAACAGGTAGACCTGAAAACAGGATTTTACTTGGTGAATCTATGGGTGGTCTGAATGTTTTAATCCTGGGGCTGAGTCATCCTGAATTGTTTTCGAAAGTTGCCTCATTGTGTCCCGGCGTGTATCTCGATTCTCCGTTTTCAGGTTTCAACGCCATAAAGGCAGCCTTGAAACGCACCGGGGCAGATCCCAAAGTAGCGTTCGGGATATACTTCATGGCAAAAAAATACGTCTCCAATGAGGAAGAGTGGAACAAAATCTCTCCCATTGACTTAATCAAGAAAGCCAATGCTGACTATCCGGAATTGTATCTTTCTTGTGGCCTGTATGATAAATATGGCAATTATGAAGGTACTGAGGCTCTTGTTAACATGGCCAAAGCCAAAGGAGTTAAAACGTATTGGCACCCCATCTATGGTGGTCATGGTGCCACTGATATTGTCTCCCTGGCCGATTTTCTGGTTGGTGACGAATCAGACAGTAAAGAAATACCTGACGGAAGTATTGATTTGAAAAATTTAAGCTCAAAGAAATAAAACAGGGAGGCTGGCGAGAGCATCTTCAAATCTCCGAAGCCGAAGATCCGGCCCAGAAGCTCCTGGAAAAAGAAGCCGAATACGCAGAAAAGTTCGCTACCCCCTACCTGGCAGCAGAAAGAGATTTTGTTGACGAGGTCATTCATCCGGGGGAAACTCGGAGAAAACTGATCAAAGCGTATGCGATGTTAGAAAACAAAGTAGTAAAATTGCCGAGGAAGAAGCATGGGAATATACCGTTGTAGGGTTAAGTGTGTTGTGATTTAGGGATTTTTATTGTTTGTAAATATTCTAATTCATGTTTTACTTATTTATAATTTAGAGTCAATTGCAGAGCAACATCATAAATGACAATAGACAAATTGAACTGGTTTGGCAAAATAAAGGGTTTTCTTGATAAGCAGGACAAATCACCTGAACTGAAAAAAGGAGAAATAAAACAAATTCTCATTCAGACAGCGAAAGAAATTTTGCCCGAATTTGAGTTTTTGACATATAAAAATGGTTGTTACACATTTCAGCGACTACGACAAGTTAATAATTTGAATGTTAGCGAACTACTTCATATAGTTTTCACACTTAAAGACAAAAACTTTGCTTGTTCGATTGCCTCAAGACTTAATCCAGAATACATTTTTTCAAACCAATACAACACAGGAATTCTAAATCCGCATGTAGACCTAAAAGTATTGAGACATAATTCCGGAGTTTTAGATATTAAGGACGCTTACTATTTTCACAACGGACAAGTCGAAACCACAACAAAAACCGTAAAAAAAATCTTTGAAGACTTTAAAAAATATGGGCTTCCGTTCCTTGGCAAGCAACTTGAAAAAGTGAGGTCAAATGCCATAATCAGCGTTGGCTTTGCCTATATAGACCAATTACAAACCGAAAAGCAAAAACTAAAAAACGAAATTACGGATCAACTCAATAAAGGTGGGCTTTTATTATCGAGTATAAAACACCCAATGTATGCTGATCTTAAAGAAAAATTACAATCAGTAAGCGGACAAAGTAAAGAAGACCGAAAATTAATACCAAAGACAGCCTACGAATTGTTAGAAATTTATTGGACGAGATGAAAAACCGGCTGTAACAAGGGTTTTGCGATAATGGAACAACTCGTGCATAGCTCAACCTACTTTATGTTATTCAATAAATCTCCTAATCCTAAGCCCCCACTCTAGAAATTCCTCGAAAAAGAAGCCGCATAGTCAGAAAAGTTTGCCAAATTAAGCCTCGTTTATCATTACCTAATCATATATACCGTAAAAACCCCACAGGCAATACCGTAAAAATCCCGTTACCTCAGTCATAATTTATCCTCAATTTTGATGTGTTAACAAACTACATCTTTTTGTTGACCAGCCAAGCCGAAAACTGCATATTGAAAGAGTAGGCAAACCCGATAAATTCTAATTCAATCAGATTAAAAATCACTCTTAAAGCTATACAAAATGACAACAAAAGACTTAAAGCTCGAATTAAAACCATTAGGTTCAATATTAGATTGTAGAGTATTTCTTGAGACACATGATGAGATCGGATTATGGGTTTATAATACTGAAGGCAAATACTTCTATAAAAATCTACCTAATTATCCTATTGATGGCACTTCCTTAGAAGTAACGATGATCGCTAAAGGGAAGAACGGTGCTAGCACAAAACTCACCATAAAAATTAAAGGACAACCAGATGAAACTTTAACCTGTTTAATTAAAGAAGGTTCTGATATTGAGCAAAAATCTATAATCATTTCAAACATCTAATTATGAAAACATTTTTGTTGATCATCTCACTAGCTATCCCTTTTCTTTCACACTCTCAAATTTTAGTAGAGTCGGTTGAAGGTGATGAGATTATTCAAAATCCAAATGGGCTAGCAAACGGTCATTTATTGGGAAGCCTAAACTCAAATGATCAAAGCTTGCAGTTTAAAACATATTTTGCTTTACCGAATAATAATGGCGTTATGCCTTTAAAATATATAACCGCAGGCATAAAGGCAAAACCATCTGACGGTGTGGCGACGTTATTTTCTGCAGGGAAATTCAACGCAAGCACTAATTATAATGTCGGTTATACAAAAATCTATCTATTTACAAATAGAGAAAAAGAATCAAATTTAATCGACTTTGTGACAGTACGATATGACTTCCAAGTAAATAAGTACACATTATTCAAAAACGATACAATTTTCAGCAAGCAAGTATCCAATTTCAACTTTAATGGTAGCAGCCTATCTTTTAACTATAATTTATTAGTTAAAGGGAAGCATTTAATCACTGCAATACTAGGTTACACCAGAACGAACAATTATTCAACTTTGCAAGGGGTTGAAGTTAAGGATTACACCAGGGTTTACGATTCTACGTCAACTACATTTAGAGAATATGGAAAGACAATCACTGGCAGACAAGGCACTTATGAGGAGTTTGATAGATTCCCAGTTAGATTTGCATATACAAACTGTCCATCAGAAAACGAGGAAGACAAAGATAAATTGAAAATAGGATACACTATATACTATTCTACCAACTTGGGGAAAATTAAACTCATAAGTAATATTGGCGGCATATTGTATTTAACAAAGCAATCGGAAAAAACAGGAGTAAGAGTGCCAATCATAGGCTTAGGTATTCAGTCGAATGATTTTTTTGATGTCCAAAACAAAGGAAACTCACTATCCAAAAGACTTACCTATAGTCTGACAACCACATTCAATTTAGCAAATTTTTAAAAAGTAATATTCCCTTTAAATAACCAAGAAAACGAAAAGCACAACAAACACTTTGTCTAAAAGCGAAGTTAAAAACTAAGTTCAATGTTTGTACTTCTTTACAGTTCATTCCTTTAATCCAATAAGAATAGGCTTTTTCATTAATTTAGCCAACAGTTTACTGTATTGGCTAAATTAATGAAAGACATTTTTCCTAGTTCAAAACAAGTGACAAATTCGCTAACAATAAATCCGTTTGGCAAGTGTTGGGTTAGTGCGAAATCTAACAGTAGTTCTTAGATTAACCATCTTTAATAAATCCTCTCCCTTTCTGTAATACTAAAACATTGCCCGCCATACCATCTTCAAAAAAGAAATCTCAGTAGCCGAAGCCCTGGCCCAGAAACTCCTGGAAAAAGAAGCCGAATACGCAGAAAAGTTCGCGACCACTTACCTGATTGCAGAAGAAGAGGCATGGGAACAACCGCTGTGAGATTTAGCGATTGTTTATCCGGCCTTTGTTTCAAGTATCTGCAAACTATTTCCAAAGATTCACCTCCTTGCGAGCACTTCCTAACTTCAAAGCTAGCTCACAGCAAACCGTTCTGCAGCCACGCACCGGCTTTTTCCATCTATTTTACACGATAAATATTTAATTTACAAAACATTAAAATTCAAAACACCTCCACTTGCGTATATCCTAAAATAATTTTATCTTTCGCATATTTACGAGTTAACCGCATTTACGGTTGTCATAATCCTAGAAATGAAAATATTTTTAAGCTCAACCGCATATGACTTACTTGACTTCAGAGCGAAAATCGTTGAAGTTCTAAGTAAAAATGGACATGAAGTTATCTTTCATGAAAGCCCAACTTTTCCCGCTAAAATTGATTTACATTCACATGACCAATGTCTTTTAGCTATTGAAGATTGTCAAATGGTATTATGCATAATTGACAAAAGGTATGGAGGCAAATACAGTGGAGATTTGTTGAAGAAAGACAAGTCATTTAAATTTTCAATTTCAGGATTTGATGCCAAAGGAGACAGACTAAAAGAAGAGATTGAAGTAACAATTGACAAAATGAGTATCACATGGTGTGAATTAGAGAGAGCATATAGCCTAAACAAAAATGTAATTACGTTTTGCAGGCAAAGAACACTTGACGAAAAAGAAACTAGACGGCACAATCAATATTTAAAAACATTCAAACCAGCGTATGCGGAAAAGAATGGACTGTTTGACCTTATTGATTGGATTACTAAACAAAGACGAAATAACTGGATCGTTCCGTATAGTACAATTGTTGATTTTGAAGAGAAATTGAAAGTTTACATTGACGAATATGACAAACTTAAATTAAAGACCACAGTAAGTAAGAAATATACTAAAAACAGGATTTGTATAATAGTCGAAGGAGAAATAGATAGAATAGTTGTTCAAACACTTATTAGAAAGTCAAAAATCCAAGGAGATTTTGTAATTATTCCCTCATATGGAAAGTATAGAATAGTTCAAAATGCGAATGATTACATAAAACCGTTTGCTGAAACTTTTGACCAAGTCATTGTGCTTGTAGACACAGATGCAAAAAATGCAGAACAATTTGAGACTTTTAAAAAGAACTCACAAATACTGCTGGGCAATTTAATTAAGCCAAATGTGCATTTTTATGGAGCAAATCCAGAAATTGAGTCATGGATAATTGCAGGTATAAATGAGGATCTGTATAGACGCTACGAAGGCTACATAACCAAAGAGATATTTAAGGAATTTTATGGGTCCCCGACAATTGACAATGTTAGAGCATGCTTAAGGAAATTTAATATCGTTCAAGCACTTCAATTATCAGACGACATGCAACTTTTTGTATCCTTTCTGAGAGACGTAGCATTTATGGAAAGAAGGTAGAAGCACAACAGCTAAACATGGCTTTGAGTCAGACTGGCTGATATGTAAACATTGATCTTTATGCGTCTAACAAACTTTAGTAATAAATTGAAACTTTGTGGTGCGAAAAACAGCCGAACGCAAAGCCTAAAACCGTTAGACGTAAAATCATTGACCCTTGACACCAGTAGAATACGAACGACTTCAATGGGGCAGGTTTCTTTCTTTTAAGTTTCTTGAGATTTGGGAGAATATTGTGAATGTGAGAATTGTAGAAACGATGGGGCTTAACGATTAATAGAACAATACAAGCCCATCCTTAAAGGATAACAGGTTATCCAACTGCAGCATTCAGTTATTAATTCTCTTTTTTTAGTAATATCCGAAAACATATTTAACATTTACGTGATCCCAAAAAAACAGAAAAAACATATGCATAGAATAATTAAATCTCACTTGGAGAGCTTCGTCAAAAATAATGGATTTGAGCAACTAGATGAAAGTGTTCAATTTGAAATGTTTGTCAACTATTCAATAATGTCGGCGAAAATGATTGGCCCTATCGAAATAGAGACCATTACGACTAGTGATAATGACGATGGTACAGATGGAATTGCTATCCTAATTAATGAAGAATTAGTTATATCAGACGAAGACGCAATAACCGTATTCAAATCCGAACGAAAAAATCAGGACGTAGAAGTTGTCTTTATACAATCTAAAAGAAGTGAATCCTTTGATTTGGGGGATTTTTTGAAATTTAAAGAATCAATTAATAAATTTATAACTTCAGACAATTACGACGTTAACGACGACATTCAAGCATCGGCAAGAGAAACTTTTGACGTAATAATAGACAATGTAACAAAGGTCAGAAATGGAAAACCTTCTTTTACTGCGAGATATGTAACCACTGGACTTTATCAAAAACCAGAAGCAATTGAAGCTGCAAAAAATGAATTTGTTAGACAGCTAAATGAACTCGGCTACTTTAGTGAAATCGATTTTCAATTTTTAGGGAGAGATGAAATAACAAAATTATGGGTAAACACTTATTCAGGGGTGACTTCGAAATTATCCATGTTCAGTAATGCTCCGCTTCCGAGTATTAGTGGAATTGAAGAAGCTTATTTAGCCGTGGTAAAAGCAAAAGACTTCGTTAATGAACTTCTAATTAATGAAGACGGCAATCTACGAAGCAATGTATTTGAAGAAAATGTTAGGGCTTTTTTAGGAACTGAAAATCTTGTAAATAGTGCTATTTCAGAAACAATAAAAAACAAAAAGACTTCTTCAATGTTTCCAGTATTAAATAATGGGATTACTATTGTAAGTGAAGATGTAAGGGTTCAGGGAAATATCCTTCATCTTCAAAACTATCAGATAGTCAACGGTTGCCAAACATCAAATGTTCTATTCGAAAATCGGGATAATTTAGGAGATGATTTGATGGTTAATCTAAAAATAGTTGAAACTTCTAATGAAGATGTCTTCTCAGAATTAGTACGTGCTACAAATAGCCAAACACAAGTTGATGAAACACAGTTTATTTCATTAAGACCGATTGTAAAAAGAGTTGAAAATTACTTCAACACATATGAAGGTCAAGATGGCCGAATTTATTTTGAGAGAAGAGATAGGCAGTACATTGGAAAAGATGTACCGGGTATAAGAATATTTTCAGTTAATATAGCTTCAAAAGCCGTATGTGCTATGTTTATTGAAAGGCCAGAATTATCATACCGGTACCCAAAAAGAATGTATGAATTATTCACAGACAAAATGTTTGCCGAGGATGTTAAAGAGATTGTTTTCTACACTGCATGTTTGACATTATATCGTCTGCACTTACTTGTAGCTAGTGCCGATATTCCCCAGAATATGAGAAAATACAAGTGGCATATTCTCTTACTCGTTAGAGCAATTATTTGTGGAAAAAAAAACTCTCAAATAAATTCTAAGAAAATTGAAGCTGAATGTAACAAAATAATTCAAGCACTAGCTAAGCATGGAGATACAGTTAAAGAACCATTTAATAAAGCTGTAGCTATCATTCAGTCTATTACAGACATAACAGATGACAGACTTAAAAGGCAAACTATAATGGACGAAATGCTTCAAAAAATCGATACCTAGAATATACGATCTAGATGTACCATCAATAATGTGATTGAATATGACGGCATCAAGAATATATTCTCGATTTTTTGTTCAATAATAAGCTTTAGCAGACGGACAACAGAAACTGCCAATACTTCAACAATATACCTAAATTAATAACCCAATAATTGTAATTATGTTAAGCAAAATTCAACTTTTATTCGAAACCGCAAATAATAAATTTCTTAGTAAAGAATCAGAGGCTATTCTATCAGGAGTAAGCGAAAGAAATTTATGTGGCTCTCTCATGTTATACATACGAGAAGAGTTAAACAATTCTCCTTATAAAGAATATTACACCGATATTGAATATAATAGAAAACAAGATGGAAAAATCAAGACAATCGTTCAAGGAGAATATGAAATAATTCAAATATGCTGTGACTTAATAATACACAGCAGGGGCGAGAATATTAAGCAGGATAATTTAATTGCGATTGAAATGAAGAGAAGTACACATTCACAAGCTGAAAAAAGAAAAGATAAGATTAGACTTAAATGTTTGACAAGAGATACATTTGATGGAATTTGGTCATATGACGGAAAGACATTTCCAGAGCATGTGTGTAGATATGTGTTAGGAGTGTATTACGAAATAAATGTTGAACACAGAAAAATCGAATTTCAGTATATGACAAAGGGAAAAATGTTCAAACAATTTTCCATAAGTTTTTAATAAAACTAGTCTAATGTAAGTTTTTGCTCCGAGTGAACAAAACCTGTCGGGCCGTACATATTCATGTTCTAAATGTTTTTTTTCAATGGAATTCTAGCTATAAATTTGACTCTCATGTTTCAATTTCCCGAGCCTTAGATCATAGTAGAAAACTTCTCAAGCCGGACCCATGAAAAATAAACACTTCCATTAACATACCCCTTGGCCGGTTTAATGACTATACCTCAAGAGTTCACTATAAAAATGTTTAAATGAGTAAATAATGAGCCTTTCTAATTCTATCCTTTTGTTGTTCAAGCCTAAGAATTATTCTTTGCCTTTCAGTTGTGATCTCCGAATTCAGTTTTTCCATTTAGCATCAACTGTTATCGACGTTTTTTCATGCAACCGCATTGTTAGACTGTAAAAAAATAACTGCGGACCTATCAAAACTAAACTGCTTTTAGATATGAACAAAACCGAAATAGTAAAACAAGACCGGTTGTAATTTTCGACAACTTAGACGACTTTAAAAAATTATACTCTGGCTATTAGGTTTAGAGCAACAACACAATTCAAGAAGTATAGACTGTTTATTCCAATAGTTTCGAAAAGCTGATAGGATACCAATAATTAGGACAAGATCATCCAAAGCCTCCCACCCCCAAAAAAACTACCGTATTATAATTTCTCGCCGAAAATAGGTGACTTTTCCGGGGGTCGGGCGTCTGAATAATGATAAAAACTATTTCCAAATTTTAAACAACTCATGTATGTTTAACAAAAACAAAATCTCCGCTACACTTTCGGCTGCAGAAAGAGATGAAATCATCGCTAAAATCGCAGAAATTAAAACCAAACTACCGTTCCTGCTTAACCTCACCACTGCCGAAAGGTCTCAATTCAGGAAAATGGGCAACAAAGGGTTGGCTTATGTGGCTGATTGTCTTCGTGCCGGAAAGGCTTTTCCCAGCATCATTCCTCCGTCGATCGACATCGTTGAACTTGAAAAAGACCTCACCCTTCACAACTACCTGAGCGAGATCGCAGTAAACATCAAGTCGCTGGCTGAAGGAATCGAAGACACCATGACCGCGGCGGGATCGGATGCGATGAGCAACTCAGACGACATTTATGCCTATCTTAAAAGGTCGGCTGGGAGCGACGACAACATCAAAGCACAGTTATCGCAAATTTCTGCCCACTTTAAGAAAACAAGAAAGAAAACAGAAGAGTAAATCTCTCAAAGTACCCACACTGACAAACACCCCGTTGAACAATTGGTTCAGCAGGGTGTTTTTTATTCTACCAAAGTGTATATCAATCATCTTTAGGGTCATACGGATGACCTCAGAGATCATACCGAGCAGCTTTTTGGTCTTATGGAGCACCTTTGAGATCATATCGAGTAGCTTTTTGGTCTTATCGAGGAGCTACTGAAGTCATATGGAGCGTCTTTTTGGTCATATGGAAGACCACAGAGATCATATTGAGCATCTTTTTAGTCTTATCGAGGAGCTACAGAGGTCATATGGAGCATCTTTTTCATCATATCGAGGAGCTCTGAGATCATACCGAGCAGCTTTTTGGTCTTATCGAGGAGCTACTGAGGTCATATGGAGCATCTTTTTGGTGTTATCGAGGAGCTCTGAGATCATATCGAGCAGCTTTTTCATCATATCGAGGAACTCAGAGATGATACCGAACATCTTTTTGGTCATATTGAGGAGCTTTCAGATCATACCGAGGAGCTTTTTGGTCTTATCGAGGACCTCCGAGATCATACCGAGCAGCTTTTGGGTCATATCGAAGGTCTAAAAAAGTATATCGACCTGTAAAGCACAGGAAGCTTGCCAAACCTTGTAGCAAAACCCTCAAAACGTCCAAATTTTCATTGCAAAAGTATTTTCTGATCAATAAAATATGTAATTTTCACCCTCAATAAAACCCGTTCTAATTATATGACACATACAGCAACACCCAACAAAAGAATTCATGAAGGCCGTAATGTAAAACGTTTCCGCGAGATGCTGGGCATCAAGCAGGAAGCCCTGGCGTTTGAACTCGGCGAAGAATGGAACCAGAAGAAAATATCGATTCTGGAGCAGAAGGAGCGTATCCAGACCCCTGTTTTAGAGCAGGTTGCAGCCGTACTGAAATTACCGGTAGAAGCATTTATGAATTTTGATGAAGAACAGGCGGTCAACATCATTTCGAATACATTTGACAACGGCTCCATATTAAATGGCATCAACTATAACCCGACCTTTCAGCCGATAGACAAAATTGTTCAGCTTCACGAGGAAAAAATAGCCCTTTACGAGCGGATGCTGAAAGAAAAAGAGGAGATGATAGCGAGGCTGGAGCGGTTGATTGAGGGGAGGTAGGATCGGCTTTCCAACGTCAGCTTTCCAACGTCTTCAGACGTACCGGAAGGCGACACGCGGTCTCTGACCGCTGTTTGAAAGCTTCGTTGAGGGAAATTCGGATGGTGTCCTTTAAGATGATAAACGGTATCGGTCGGAGACCGAAGTACGCCGTCCTTACGTCTGAAGACGTTGGACAGCATGCGGTTCTGACCGCTGTTTGAAAGCTTCGTTAAAGAAAATTTGAATAGTATCCTTTAAGAGGATAAACGATATCGGTCGGAGACCGACGTCCGCCGTCCCTACGTCTGAAGACGTTGGACAGCCACCAACAAAAAAAACACACAAACAATGATTAAAGGAAATTACATTCGCAATCAGGACGTTATGCATTTTCTAACGTTGACCATCGTAGACTGGGTAGACGTATTCACCAGGAAGAAATACAGGGACATTCTTCTCGACAGTCTTCTGTTTTGTCAGAATGAGAAAGGACTTACGCTCACCGCCTACGTCATTATGAGTAACCACATACACCTCATCGCACAATCTGAAAACGGAAGGCTTTCGGACCTCATCAGGGACTTCAAAAAGTTTACGGCCCAGAAAATCCTGGAGGAAATCGAAACCCCGGAAGAGAGCAGATCAGACTGGATGTTAAAAAGATTTCTTTTTGCAGCAAGAAATAACCAGAAACACAGTGAACACCAGTTCTGGAAAACAGGCAATCATCCTGAGGAGATTTTTTCTGAACGTTTCTTATGGACCAAGATCAATTATATTCATATGAATCCGGTGAGAGCCGGGATAGTTTCGAAGGCGTCCGATTATCTTTATTCAAGTGCTTCAAATTATGTGGACAGAGAAAGTCTGATTCCAGTAACCATTGCAGGCATGCCGATCATTAACCCCTTAAAAAGTAAGGGCTTTGATGTGGATATTATGAGTTGGTGAGCTTTCCAACGTCTTCAGACGTAAGGACGGCGACACGCGGTCTCTGACCGCTGTTTGAAAGCTTCGTTAAAGGGAATTTGGACAATATCCTTTAAAATGATTAACGATGTCGCTCGGAGACCGACGTCCACCGTCCTTACGTCTGAAGAAGTTGGACAACATGCGGTCTCTGACCGCTGAAGGAAAAGTTCGCTAATAAAGGATATCTGGGATCTAACGAGTGGCCGCAAAAGCATCTGAATATCGGTCGGAGACCGAAGTACGCCTTCCTTACGTCTGAAGACGTTGGAAAGCACGCGGCCTCTGACCGCCGATAAGGATATCTGACAAATTATACCAAAAACATCCTGAATATCGGTCAGAGACCGAGGTACGCCTTCCTTACGTCCGGAGACGTTGGAAAGCTGGGCTTTTAACTTCGGCAGTAGCTAACCGTTGATGAAAACACTTTGAATTTCGCTACAGAATCAATCAAACATTATTTTTCGCTGTAATATACTTTCTGAAAAGATGGAAATATTAAATTTGTCTTTGATAAAAAAACATGGACAAGTTTCACTTTCTACATCTCGTTTCTTCTATTGGGATTTTTCTTGTGCTTTTTCTTGCCCTGTTTTTGCTCACCGTAAAAACAAAGTACAGACTGTCTAATTGGCTTCTTGCTTTTTTTCTTATCACCAATGCCGTTGATGCATGCAAATTTTTAATGCGTGAATTCCCTGTTAATTTCATCAACCTTGAGGCTTTTCGTTGGAGTGTTAACTATTTAGCTCCGGCATCATTTTACCTTTATGTTTTGTCGGTTTGTGTTTCCAAATTTCGATTAAGGCCGAAACATCTCTTGCACACCATTCCGTTTGTTGCATTCAATTTGTATATGATGTATGGGATCTATCTTGAAGATCGGGTTGCGAAAGTGAGTTTCATCAATGCGATGAATAAAACACCCATCATGCATTTTTTTTATTTCCTCTTTGAATTTCTATTTCAGGCGTATTTCATTGCTTCTTTTTTAGTGATCAGAAAATCTAAAACCATCTATCTTGAAAATTATACCGATCCGAACAACTCGATACTAAATGCCCTTTACAAAATAACTATTCTGTATTATGTTATCCATTTTATAGTACTCATCCGTTGGTTGGTTACTTTTATTCTTGGTTCGGGTGAGGTCAGAGAATGGATTGTAACGCTGGATGGCTTTGCATTTTTATTTTGTACGTGTTGGTATCTGTTTCAGGCATTAAGCAAGCCTGATTTTTTCAGGGGAGTAAATTCCCAGCTGAAACCAATTGCACAGCTTACTCAGAAACATAAATTATCTCTTGTAATCGATGACGAAAAAAATAAGCAAATAGATTATTTAAAAGCGTTTATGATTACAAATGAACCTTATCTGGATTCATCGCTTACCATTCAGGACCTGGCGGAGCAACTAAAAATGCCTATCAAAGATTTGTCGGTATTGATTAATCTGTATATGAACCAACATTTTTTTGATTTCATTAATGAATATCGAATCGAAAAGGCAAAAAAAATATTGAAAGATCCTTCACAAAAAGACTTAACTGTTCTTGAAATTCTATACGAGGTTGGCTTCAACTCCAAATCTTCATTCAGTACTTATTTTAAAAAATATACAGGAGCAACCCCTACTGAATTCAGAAAAAATCCGATTTAATTCGATTTCTCTGTCACAAATGCGTTCGACTTTTTTTAATCGGTCGCTTGTCCAGGTGTTTTGCTACATTTTTGCAGAAAGTTTTTAAAATGATGACTTCAATGAAGAACCACTTATTCGTATTAACATTAACTATTCTGTTTACAAATACCCTTTTTGCTCAAGAAGTTAAAAAGCAAAAACCGGAAATCAGTCAAATTGATTCTTTAATGGCAAAATCCTTCGAAAGAGGTTTATTCAATGGGAACGTACTTGTTGCTCAAAAAGGTAAAGTCATTTACCAAAAATCATTTGGCTTTACGGAAGAAACGAGAGGAACGAAATTAAATGACAAGTCGGTATTCAACATTGGCTCTATTTCAAAGGAATTCAATGCCGTCGCCATCATGATTTTAACAGAACGTGGTCTTCTTAACCTTGACGATCCCATTTCTACGTTTAATCTGGGACTTCCGAAATGGTCAGAAAAAGTGACTACAAGACATCTTGTTAATTACGCCAGCGGTATTCCTAAAATTGAATATCTGAAACCGAAAAATGATGAAGATGCCTGGGCGATCTTAAGAAACAACGATAGCTTATTTTTTGAACCTGGAACGAACTATTTGTACGAAAACAGCAATGTGTTCCTGCAAAGAAGAATCATTGAAAAAATTTCCGGAGTTTCGTACCAGGAATTTGTCACTAAAAATATCATTATACCCTTGAAAATGACAAACTCAGTGTTTGATCCCAAGTTTGGTTATAAAAACATGACATCATGTTATGATTTTGATAATGTTAGATGTCCGGAACTGGAATTCATCAGCGGCTGGCTTTGGGTAGATATCAACGACCTTTTCAAATGGATTGATGCTATGAATTCTAACCGTTTAATCTCTAAAGAATCATTTCAACTTTTACTGAATAATCCCTATGCAAAAGACGAGGGCGGGTCTCTTGGCAGATATTTTGAAAAAGAGGAATTACAAAGGCACAATGGTGTATCTTATAAGTTCGAATCTATCTTCTTAAATGATTTTAAAAACAATATCACAATAATTCTATTGTCTAATAACCTGAACAGAGTTTGGGATTTAGGACACAGTATTCACAACTTAATGCTGGGTAAAGCATACGAAATTCCTAAGAAATCCATTTATCAGACGATAAGAAAAGAAGCTTTCAACGATGTAAATAAAGCCATTGAGACCTACTATTTACTCAAAAAGAATTCCGGAAAAGAATACAGCTTTGAAAACCCAAGCGAACTGAATAAACTGGGATATGAACTATTAAGAGGTGGCAAACATAAGGCGTCCATAGAAGTATTTAAATTGGCAACAAAGGAGTTTCCTAACGATGCCAATCTATTCGATAGTTTAGGAGAAGCTTATTTTACGAATAAACAATACGACTTAGCGTCAGATAGTTATAAAAAAGCAATCAGTCTTGGTGGAACCAACGGGAATGCAGAAAAAATGTTGAAAAAAAATAGAGGAAATAACAGGTGAAAAATAACTTATTATCCGCTCTGCGAAGGTGATACCTTCATACAAGTCACAGGCGGCCTTTTATTTTTATCAGCCAGTCAAAACCCGCAACCCATCAAACAAACCCTAAGCCTCCAGCCGCCTCAAAATAACCGACCGCAAATGCTCCTCATTTTTGTCTCCCCAGGTTCCCAGGGCGGAAATCACCGGAATCAGGGTCTTGCCAAAATCTGTTAAACTGTACTCCACCTTTGGCGGCATGACAGGGTAGATTTTCTTGGTGATCAGTTCATGATCCTCCAACTCGTTCAGCTGAATATTCAGTACACGCCTTGTGGCATCGGGGATTTTCCGTTGCAGTTCACTCGGGCGTTGATGCCCCTGGCTGATAAACCATAACAAACGGATTTTCCATTTGCCGTACAGCACTTCCCCAATCAGATCCAGGCCACAATTGAGGTTCGGTAAAGTCTTTCTTTCATACATAAAACAAATGTAAACCTATGTTCCAAATTGTGCAATAGGGGATAAATTTATCCCTATCTGAATCGTAATTCCGTACTTGTGAGAAGCGAACATATGTCTCAACTTTGCCCAAAATAAATCAATCAATGGAACAGGAATTTAATTTCAACAATGAATTATCGGGCAAAATTGCTCTGGTAACAGGCGGCACAAAAGGTACCGGAAAAGCAATTGCAGAAAGGTTGTTACAAGCCGGTGCAACGGTTATCGTTACCGCACGAAATACACCAGAAAAAGAGAACAGCAACCTGCATTTCATTCCCTCTGATTTAAGCAAGGCAGAAGAGGCTCAAAAGGTGGTCAGTGAAGTGCTGGGGGCTTATGGAAGGTTAGACATCCTGGTCAACAACCTTGGCTCATCAGTAACGCCCGCGGGTGGTTTTGCTGTGTTAACGGATGAAGACTGGGAATCGACCCTGCAGGCAAATTTGCTTGCCCCGGTCCGTTTAGACAGGGGATTTTTACCGCAAATGATCGGGCGAAAAAGTGGTGTTATTATTCACATTGCATCGATACAGGGCAAATTACCGCTGTATGATTCTACCTTACCCTATGCTGCTGCAAAAGCCGCATTAATCAATTACAGTAAAAGTTTGTCAAATGAAGTTACCCCCAAAGGTGTTCGTGTGCTGACTGTTTCGCCGGGATGGATCAATACAACCGCATCGGAAGCCTGGCTGGGCGAGATCGCAAGAAATGCAAACAGCACCTTAGAAGAAGCTCAGCAAGGTGTCATGGATGCGTTGGGCGGAATACCTTACGGCAGGCCCGCTCAACCGGAAGAAGTGGCCGAATTCGTTGGCTTTCTGGTTTCGCCAAGAGCCGGTTATCTGACAGGAACAAATTTTGTAATCGACGGAGGGACAGTCCCGACCATTTAATCATCTTAACATTCAAATACAATGAACTTACCAAACGTAGTAGCAGAATTAGTAAAAACACAAAACAATTTTGACAGCGTAGCCTATGCCAATTGTTTTTCCGAAACAGCCGTAGTTTTCGACGAAGGCAAAACACACACGGGAAGAAAAGAAATAGAAAAGTGGATAGACAAAGCGAATAAAGAGTATCAGGCAACCATGAAACCTCTCGAATATTCAGATACCGAACATATACTGACCACCGAAGTTTCAGGAAGCTTTCCCGGAAGTCCGATTATCATGAAATATCATTATGAATTTGCGGATGGATTAATCCGATCGTTGAAAATCGTATAAAATCGCTGCAGGTAGATTATACATCGTGGGGGGAGCCAGGCGGTCATTGACCGGCTGGCTTCTTTCGTTCTCCTCACGCGGTCTCTCCGAATTCAAATTTCAACTGTCAAATTTAGATTCCACAAAACCATTTTTTATTTGCTTTTAAAATGGTAATTTGGTAAACAAGAAAGTGACATAGTATTGAAAAGGCCAACAGCTTTCCAACGTCTTCAGAGGTGGAAGAGGACGCCCAGTCGGTGTCACGCGGTCTCTGACCGCTGTTAGAAAACTTCGTTAAAGGAAATTTGGATAGTCTCCTTTAAGATGATAACGATATCGGTCGGAGACCGAAGTACGCCGTCCGGTACGTCTGAAGACGTTGGACAACATGTTGAAGTGCAAACTTGAAGCTTTATGCTGTAATTGAATTTTAGTAATAAATTGAAGCTTTTGTGCCGCGGCGGCGGTCGGATCCGAACCCGCCCGAACGCAAAGCCCCAAAACGTTATGCGTCATTTAAAAACAACAACTTTATGAACAAGATAGAAGGCATACAAGATAAAAGCGATTATGAAGATTATCGGGACTTCATAAATTATCTAATTGACGGATATTGGTTAGACGAAAAGCTTGACGAACTTTATCCAAACAATATGTACAAAGGACTTATTCCGACACTTGTATATTGGATGGAACGAGAAGACGAAAAAGAAGTTGTTTGGAAAAGAATTTTGCCTGAAGAAAACGAGACCACAATTTGCCCCATTCTTATGTGTCCGGACGACAACGACTTTTCTTGCACATTAATAGTTGCTGAAATTCGAAATTGTGGTAACTTAATACAATGGAAAAAAATGGGTATTGACAAGACAAAAGAATGGGACGCCGAAAAAGTAGGCTCGACAGTAGAATGGTTAGACAAGTTCAATGAACTCAATTTTTATAAACAGGATTATTTGACAATGCTCGAAATATTTAAACGTTGAAAACTTTGTAATAACTAAAACCGACTTTGAATTTCAATGGCAAAAGTGAATTATATAATTGGTGACGCAACAAATCCTCGGGCAAAAGGAAACAAAATTATTGTTCACGTTTGCAATGATATTGGTGGTTGGGGAAAGGGTTTTGTAATGGCGATTTCTAAACGTTGGAAACAACCTGAACAACAATATAGACAATGGTTTAAAACAAATTACAATTTCGGCCTTGGACAAGTTCAATTTGTGCAAGTCGAAGAAGAACTTTGGGTTGCTAATTTAGTTGGACAACACAAAATCAACAAAGACGAAAATGGTAATGCTCCAATTCGTTATGAAGCTATTTTGTCAGGACTTGAAAAGGTTGCACATTTTGCTGATGAAAAAAAAGCAACTGTTCATATGCCTAGAATTGGTTGTGGACTTGCTGGCGGAACTTGGGACAAAATTGAGCTATTAATAAATAAATCACTCTTAGAAAACCAAATTGAAACTTATGTTTATGACTTTGACTAACAAAAGGGCTGCCACGCCCAGTCGGCCTCAAGCGGTCTCTGACCGCCTCCCTGGCCTGATTTCAGGACAAATAAGACCACATTCAAATACTCAAATCCGAAAATTTAGTTACTGACAAAAATATTCCCGAGAACTATGAATAAAGAGACACTGAACTAAAATGAATTTTCAAAAACTGAATAAAACGGCATACAACCTTGGTGTTGCTGCTATAGTGCAGATGAATAAATTCTCATCTTTTGTTCGCTATCAGCAGCGATCCCGGCCAACGTTTTTCAATTTGTTTTTTTGTTGTTAACTTCAACTTTAGTAATCCTATGGCCGCAGTTCCGGGCTGACCGTTAAAAAATTCCAGCACGGCAGCAAGCCCTTCCCATTAGCGGTCATGCAAAAATCCAATGCCATAATCCTTTAAATCATTCAAAATGAAATTGCTTGCGTACTCCTTTCGATGGCTTATTTTTATGTTTTTATTTGTTGCTTTACAGGCACGATCGCAGAAAACGGAAACTTATAAATATCCGCCAAGTGAGGTTGTGACAATTCACTCCAAAATCTTAAACGAAAACCGCAAGATTTATGTACATTGCCCTAAGTCGGACTCAGCGGATATAAACAAACGATTTCCGGTAGTATACTTAATGGACGGAGAAAATCATTTTGAGCTTCTTTCCCAATATGTCGATTATCTTAGCCGTCCGGATGTTTCTGTGATGCCTAAAATAATAGTAGTGGGCATCCCGAATACAAACCGTGTAAGAGACCTTACACCAACGCAGAGCATACTTGATTACGAGGGCAAACCTGATACAACTGCCCGGTATAAATCAAGTGGGGGAAACGAAGTTTTCTTTGAATTCCTTAAAAAAGAACTGATGCCCGTTATTGATAGTAATTACAAAACACAACCATACAAAGTTTTTGCCGGGCATTCCTTTGGGGGAATTTCATCTATTAATTGTATGTTGACCCATCCCGAAATGTTTGACGCTTATATCGCAGTAAGCCCTTCCTTTTGGTGGGACAACGAGTATCTTTTAAAATTGACCGAAAAAAAACTAAAAAGTGGTTCTACCTTAAACAAAAAACTTTTTTATTGTGACGGAAATGAAGGTGGCAGTGATTCTTTTTTCCATAAAGCTTTAGTGAAATTTGATTCATTAATTGTAGAAAAAAAGGTAGTTGGGCTTAATTACCTATATAAGCATTATCCAAACGAAATGCACATGACAGTACCTGTGGTTGCTTACTTAGATGCTCTGCGATTTATTTTTAAAGAATAGAAAAAGCATCAGCGTATTTGCACTGGCTTTCCAACGTCTTCAGACGTGGAAGGGGACGCCCAGTCGGCGACACGCGGTCTCTGACCGCTGCAGGAAAAGTAAGCAAATAAAATATATTTGGTATCTAATAAATTGGACCAACACAACCTGGATATCGGTCTGAGACCGAAGTACACCGTCCGGTACGTCTGAAGACGTTGGACAGCATATTTAAAAAAAGCCTAAAACGTCACATAAAATACCATGACAGCATCAGTTTATTCAAATACAACGTTAATCGGACACGCACACCTGCAAGTTGGTGACGAAAGTATGGGATGCGTATTTGGAGACTTCGTTCCGACAGAAGATTATTACAAATTCGTTCAAAAATCTGTATGGGATTTTGGTACTACAAACAAACCAGACTATAAAAAATGGCTTTCTCTGAATATTAATGTTCAGCTTGAAAATGGCTACTTTGTACATCCGACAGGTGGCTACACTTTTGACGATACAGAAGAATTGCCTTACGAAACAAAGCGTATTGACATAGCAGGACTTTTTCGGCACATTATCGAAGACTTCTTCAACATTGATCCACCAAGACCTTTTGTTGTGGAACCGTGGGAAACAATTACAATTGAACAGAAAGTTTTATTTGACGCTGAATTACAAAGAGAAATTAAACGGGCTTCAAATTCATTTTTTGGCATCAAGAAGTCGACAGATAAACATATTTTATCAGGCTATGAATGCTCCGCTATTTGTAAAAACGGACAAACAGATGCTGTCCTTTTTTCAATCCACAACAATAAAGGTTCTGACAAATGTTACGCTTTGGTTCATCTCACATTTAGTGGTAAGATAGCAGACAATACTGCGTTTCCTATCCCAATTTTGTTCGACAGTTTTGATGCTTTTAAATTTGAACGAATGTACCCTGACAAAGCTGAATGGGAAGATTAACAAGTACAAAATATACATGCAAGTAAAATTAAGTAGAATTATAACAGTTTGAGCTATGGGTGTCTCCACTCAAATTCAATAATGCCCCCTTTCATCCGTAATAAAATACCCAGACCATGAACAAACCCGAAAAACTAATTACCAGACCCGTCATCATTCCTGACGATCTGGAGGACGTTAAAAAACTATGGCTGGACTATCTGGTTTGGGGTAACGACAAAATGCAGGAACTGTACGGTGTCCATCCGCATAACCCGGAAGAGGCCGTTGAACAGGACATCCGACAGATCCGTAAGTTTCAGCCGCCCTATGGACAACTGATCCTGGCTGTTTATGAAGGTAAAGTATGCGGACTCGGAAGTCTGAAAAGCATCAGTCCCGAAATCGGCGAGATAAAACGGATGTTCGTGGACCCGGCTGCCAGGCGAATCGGAGCCGGACGAGCCATTCTTGAAGCACTTTTAGCGGAAGCAAAGCGTGTGGGTTATCAGCAAGTCCGGCTTGACAGTCCGAAGTTTATGGAAGCAGCACACGCATTATACAGAAGTCTGGGGTTTCGTGACATTGAGGCGTATCCGGAAATGGAAATCCCGGCAGAATTTAAGGATTATTTGTTGTTTATGGAGTTGGATTTAACGTGAACAAGTCATAACACTCAGTTACCGGGTCTTGTACAGGTTGGACCGATGCCAACAAAAGCTATGTCATATTAAAGTAAAAAAATGGACAGTAACGACATAAAAAGACTTTCCCGGCTTACAGCCATTCTGACAATTCTGCAAACAGAGAGAATTGTGACCTCGTTAACGCTTGCCAGAAAGTTTGAGGTAAGTGTCAGGACCATTTACAGAGATATCAAAGCATTGGAACAAGCAGGTGTGCCGATCATTGCAGAAGACAGAAAAGGATATAGACTCATGGAAGGATATCGGATTCCGCCTGTAATGTTTACCGAAAGTGAAGCAAATGCGTTAATAACCATAGAGCAACTGGTACTAAAAAACAGTGACAGCTCTCTCATAAAAGAATACACGGAGGCTGTCGGCAAAATAAAGGCAGTTTTATTGAATTCAACAAAAAACAAAACCGAATTACTTTCCAAAAGAATTGCCGTTAGTCCTGTCATCCCAAACAGAAATACGAGTGATTCATTAACCCTGATACAAAACGCTCTGACAGACTTTAAGGTTTTGAAAATCACCTATCAGTCGGCACAAAATGATGAGAAAACGATACGCCACATAGAGCCGTTTGCTTTCTACTATAATTTACAAGAGAGTTGGCTGGTCATTGCTTTTTGCCGGTTAAGGAATGATTACCGTATGTTCCGGCTGGATAGAATTTTAAAAACAGAAGCCCTTGAAATTTCGTTTGAACCACACCAACTCACACTAAAAGATTTTTTGGACGCCAAAGAAAAAAACTTCAGGATACCTGACATACCGTTGTCATAATGCCATTCTACTTTTATGCCATTATTAATTTAAAAACATAAAGAAAGATGAATTTAGTATCAGTAAGAATGATCACGGCGGACATAAAGAGATTGGTTCAGTTTTTTGAGGATGCCACAGGAACAACAGCTAAATGGGCAACGGACGACTTTGCAGAGCTTACATCCGGGTCGTTCACTCTGGCCATCGGAAGTACACGAACATTGGCATTCTTCGGCGAAGGTGTTGCTCAACCAGCGACCAATAAAAGTATCATCATAGAATTCCTGGTCGAAAACGTAGATGATGATTACGAGAGAATTAAGGCGTTGAACAGCGAAGTGGTTCAAAAGCCCACTACAATGCCCTGGGGCAATCGTTCGTTACTATTTCGTGACCCGGACGGGAATTTGATTAACTTTTTCACGCCGGTAAGTGACGAAGCAAAAAAGAAATTCGCGTAAAGACAGGCCTGGCAAAGTGGCGGGGTCTGTACCTGATTTAATGGCAGTTCTTCGACTGGACTTTCGTGCCTCAATTTCCGCCACTTTGCCAAAGCCTTAAACTGCAAGTGATCATTGCAGCCTGACAAAACAACCACACCACCAGACAAAAAACGTTATGCACCACCCATTGAAAGATTACCTGAAATATAAACTGTTTATACCATGGTCAATAAACTACTGTTACTCCTCCTGCTTCATGCGGCTTTCATTTGTGAGGCACAGCAGAAAAGAACTATCCTGTTTGTCGGGGCACATCCTGATGATGAAACAGCCATCAGTGAAGTGCTGCATAAATATGCAAGGCTGGGAAATAAAGTCTTTGTCATCGTTGCCACAGACGGAAAAGACGGTACAAGAGTTACGAAAATTCCTGCCGGGGATTCGCTAGGTATGCTGAGAAGGAAAGAGTCAATTTGCGGCTGTAAAACGCTGGGGATAGAACCTCCCGTATTCCTGGGTATTGAAAGACTGGATACAAAAATCGGGACAGGGAGATACTTTAAAGAACATCAGCGATTCATGGATTCGTTAAGGGTGAGAATCCCTTCGATTAATCCCGACATCATCATTACGGCCGGACCCGACGGCGATACGCATCATTCGGAACACATAGTGGTTGGCGGGGCGGTCACGGAATTGCTGCTTGCCGAAGGCTGGGTGGAGAAATACCCGCTTTATTATTTTGCGTGGAAAAAAGGTACAGAATCAGTAGATCCGGGAAGCTATATGGATGAAAGATACGTCAATGTAAAAGTTAAGTATACCGCCGAAGATGAAAAGCAGGCCATAGAAGCGTTGAAGTGTTATGTAACCCAATACACCGCAGAAGAATTGAAAGAAGAGGCAGAAAATAAACTAAAAGATCCGGGCAATACGATTAACTTCCGAAGATTTGTAGTTAAAAAAGGTTTGCAGAAGGATTTTTGATAGGTGGGTGAGTTCTTTTGTCACCAGCCCGATGCAAAAATGCTGAAAGGTCAAGCTATCTGCAGTAAGTCCCAGTCACCGCTCCACATCACCAGGCACTCCCCGGCACTATCCCTTAGGCACAGCCAACATACAAAACTGAGACCTCGTATTTTGTATATCTGCAAATATATAAACCTGTAAGTTGTTGACAAATTGATAGATATGTAATTTGTGTGCCTTGAAAAACTTTCGGATATTTGGGAATTGCCTGAAAGCTTCTTGAAAATATTACTCACTGAAAAAATATTTCTGATAAAGACAAATAGCCACATTTACCAGGTTCAAATTTGATTTTAATGAACAAAATGACCGTCCGGACGAGTTTGAACGGGAAGGTTTTATAATGACATTGAAAGAATTAAACAGATGATTATTCACTTTAAAAAGGTAACTCAATGAAAAGTGTATTGACAGGATTTAATATCCTCAAACCGGCATTAGCAATGGCCATGCTTTTTTTTATGGTATTGACGTCCGACGGGCAACAGACTAAACCCGCCGAAAGTGGCTACGCCCCAGTCAATGGCATTAAAGTTTATTACGAAGTGTATGGTAAGGGCATGCCCATCGTTTTGCTGCACGGTGCTTTTTACAACATTGACATGAATTGGGCGGAATTGATTCCCGAACTATCGAAAACGAGAAAAGTAATTGCCATTGAATTTCAGGGGCATGGACGCTCACCCTATTCAGACAGGAAATTGGACATCGTTAGCCTGGCAAGTGATGTGGAAGGCGTCATGAATTATTTAAAAGTGGATAGTGCTGATGTTGCAGAATACAGTATGGGCGGTTCGATAGCATACCAATTCGCCATACAATACCCTGAACAGTTAAGAAAACTGGTGATTATTTCTTCTACTTACAAAAGCAGCGGCTGGCTCCCCGTCGTAAACCGCGGACTGGAAGGTTTTAAGCCTGAGTTTTTTGATAACACACCTCTGAAAACAGCCTACGATGCCTTAGCTCCCGACAAAACAAAATGGAGGGAGTTCTTACAGCAAATGATTGTCTTTGCAGGAGAGTCGTTTGACTGCGGTGACGCCAATATTGCAAAAATCAAGTCGCCGGTATTGCTCATCTCAGGCGACAATGACGGAGTGGATAAAATAGAGTTGATGAAAACGTATCAGTTATTGGGTGGCGGGGTAGCTGCTGATTTAGAACCGATGCCGAAATCGCGGCTAGCTATTGTTCCTTCACAGGGGCACGTAACTGTGATGATGCAAACGAAAACCATATCAGGGTATCTGGATGATTTTTTAAAGTAACAAACATAGAAGCCCACGAGACCGCAAAAAACCCATGAAAAAAGTAATCGCAGCCATTAACATGACCATCGACGGGTTTTGTGACCATACCTCGGGGGTGTGACTAACTAAAACACTTATAATCATACGATTAATTTACAAAAACAACCCATATGTATACTTTTCTATATGTATTGACTTTCACATACTAATAAGTTATCATTGTACTTATGAAAACTTTTTTACAGGTCAGCATCTTACTCTTATTCATACTATCTTGTCACTTACAAGAAACAGATTTCGATGTGAAATATGAAAATATCGAAATAAATATTCCGGGAAGACCCGGGCCCTGGTTAAAACATAATGGTAAGTTGTATTGTTTTTTTAGTACAGATAACGACAGGTACAGCTCCGTTCCAACCCATCATTTTTATATTCTTGATGAAAAGGGAAAGATAGAGTCAAGAATTGTTGTTCCAGAAAAATTGCAAACTTTCTATTATGATTTATACATGAGGAATGACACCATTTTCACGACCGAGTACTACGATCAAAATACTTTCTATTTAGAAAAAGACAAGTGGATAGAAACTAAAAAAGGCATTGACTTATTTTATGAAGACAATAATTACAATGTTTATTCCTTAGATTTTGGAGAATGGGGCGGTACTATTTGGTTTGAGGATAAAAAAACACGTAAACAATATGAGTATTCGATTACAAGCCCTATTATTAACAGATTAGAAAATGCCTATTTCATAACTTCCGGAAGCAAAATTCTAAAAATTGACAATCCACAAAAAATGGAACTTAGTAAACTGCCTTACGATTATAAAAAGGTTGTTCTCGAAAAAAAAGATTTTCGAAATCCTAATCACCATTCCTTAAAAGGGGCTGAAATTATCTACGATCATAAAGGTGATAATCCCGATGATTTAAATCCCAGATTTCCGATTATGACCTCTTTCATTTCAAATAATAGGCTATTTCATATTTATAAGGACAGCATTTCTACTAAAATCGGAAAAATCGAAAATAGAAATTTAACTCCGGTTTATAATTTCAAATTTGACATCCAACCATTTCAATGGCATTACGATTGGAGAAATCAAATTCAAAATAACAGTTATCAAACATTTCAGTTTTTTGCAACGGACAAAAAAGATTATGGCATTTTAGAAGTTGATAAAAACGACATCACTATAACAACTTTTAAAAATTCTTATAAAGAAACAGTATTTGGCGAGACCAGAATTAATAAATGGTTCGAGAAATATTTTGAATACTATTTCAGGAATTTTGACAGCATCGCTCTACAGGAAATTGAGTCTATCGAGCAAAAGGAGAATGCCACAAACATTACCCAGAAAGATACCATATTTCACCATTTATTAGACGGTAGAGAAATTCCAACCCCAAAAATTTATAGAAAAATAGAAAATTCCAATCTGAGTGTAAATATATTGTATTATTATACAGCAAAAGAAAAAACGCTCGAACTTATTGAATTCGAATGGGGAAAAAACCTGACAAATTTTAAGAATGCTGAAGGTTTAAATACAGATTCCGAGAATCAAAACAAATCCAATATATTATATAAATCAAAATTTGATTGGATTTCGAACTATCTTTTGAGGAAATTTGGAAAACCATACTATTACGAACAAGACGATAAAAGTAAAACTCAGGAATGGATAACTGGAAATAAAATAATAGAATTGGTTTATAATCAAAACCTGGTTAGGCTAACGATGTACAAAAAACGCTGAAATACATTCTAAACGATTTGATGTCAGCCACTTTAAGAATCAGGTACAACACAAAACTCAATCTTAATCTTTCAATTGAGGTTTAGCTATAATTCCGACCATTATGCCATGATTTCGATCCAAACCGACAAAAGTTATCAGACATCAAAGAAGACTAGCTTACAAAACAGCTTAAAAACGAAACCATGAAAAAAGTAATCGCAGCCATCAACATGACGCTCGACGGGTTTTGTGACCATACCTCGGGGGTGCCCGACGAAGAAGTACATCAGCATTACGCCGACTTGCTGAGAAGTGCTGGCATCGTGTTATATGGCAGGATAACTTATCAATTGATGGAATACTGGCGGACCGTATTGGAAAATCCTACCGGCGATAAAGCCATGGATGACTTCGCCGCCGCGATCGACAACACCCCCAAACTTGTTTTCTCCCGCACCCTGAAAAATGTGGATTGGCAAAGTGCAGAATTAGCCAGCCAGGGCCTGGAGGAAGAAATATCGGCACTTAAACAATCTGACGGTGATAAAGACATTTTTGTGTGCAGTCCTAGCCTGATTGTCGCATCAACAAAGCTCAATTTGATAGACGAATACCAACTTTGCGTGCACCCGGTTATTGCAGGAAGTGGTTTGACTTTGTTTAAAGACATCAGCGAGAAAATTACGCTTAAACTTACCAATACCAGGACGTTTGGCGGGGGTGCTGTTATTCTTTATTATGAGGCTGGGAACAGCCGTTAACCCAGGTTTCATGCCTGACAAGATTGACAATAAAAAACGATTGAAATTTCTCAAATTAGACAAAAAAAATTGTGTCCCCGGGGGCTAACCAGATACGTTATTCCCGCTTTTAATAATCATTAAAATGAACGACGAAAAAGCACATAGTCAGCTGACAGCTATTTGGAATAAGTACAATCAGGTGAGATTGACTGGAGACAGAAAGGCGGCTAATAAGATCTTAGCGGACTATATTGATTTATTAAAACAACAAAACGAAAAGGATATTAAAATAATCGTTGACAATATTTGTAGCTTGGCTCTGGATGGTGACAAGAAAATAACATGCAGCAACGAAAAAGAAGAATCTGACAAAGACACCAGAATTCAACATCCCCTTTTTAAAGAAATTATCTTACCAATACTTCAGGATCAATATAAAAGGGGCAGTGCAGAGCATATTAAATGGATTGGCCAGATGGAGCAGTTTTTCTATTCTGATTATACAACGACAAGAGCATTCTTAATAGATTTAAGTATACCGGGATATTTCGAAGCGAGACATTTTTTTGAAAAATCGTTTGCAATTGACTTCGATCAAAAGACACTTACGTTATTGCTGGATAAAATTGCCCGGGATATCAATTATTATACACACGAAGTTCCAACAGGTGTTCTTGTTTATCCGGAAGTTTTAAACAAGGAAATAATGGTTTTTAGACATTATTGGCAGCAGTGCGATAAAAAGAATATTTGGGAAGATGTTTTGAAGGAATGGGAGTTGATTGCAAAACACTGGGCAGTTTATTGTTCAACCCAAGACGAATATGACAACTTTGAAAACTATTTAATGAAAAACAAAATTCAACTTAACTAGAAAGATACTAAATTGAAGTCAATGATCACCATATATGGAAGTACTCAACCTTAGTACACTCCATCATACGATCCTCAGATTACAATTTAAACCCATTTAACCCTCAATAACAATTGCATGAAAACAAAAATAACTACCCTCCTCCTCTTCATCACAGTGCTTGCTTACGGGCAGGTTGACAGCACCGATCTGATTGTGGAACGTATCATGAAGGAGCAAAAAATTGTTGGGCTTTCGCTGGCGGTAATCAAAAATGGTCAGCCGGTGGTCAATAAAGGCTATGGTCTGGCCAATGCGGAGCTTAATGTGCCTGTAACAGCAGAGACGGTCATCCGGCTGGGTTCTGTCAGCAAACAGTTTTTTACGACCGCCATTCTGAAACTACAGGAAGAAGGAAAACTGAACATTGAAGATCCCGTGCACAAGTTTTTCCCCGACGCCCCCGAAACATGGAGGCCGATCCAAGTGAAACACCTGATGTCGCATACCTCCGGGCTGAAAAGAGAAGCCCCCGCCTATAACAATTCTGTTATTCAGCCTGACCTGGTGGTCATCAAATCTGCGTACCCCCTGCCGCTTGACTTCAAAACCGGTGAAAAATACCAGTACTGCAATCTTGCCTATTTTATGCTGGCAGAAATCATCACACAGGTAAGCGGCAAGCCCTGGCAGGATTATATCAAAGAACAGTTGTTTGTCCCTGCAGGCATGAAAAACAGCAGCATGACTGACTTTTACCCCGTTATTCCTAACCGTGCCAGTGGCTACATGCACAAAAAAGGTGTACTCCTGAATGCTGACGCGATGATTGCCGTGCGACCGAGCGGCGGATTTCTTTCTACCAGCTCCGACATGATTTTGTGGGACAAGGTACTGAGAGAGAAAAACAGCATCCTCAGAAAAGAAAGCTGGGATTTGCTGTGGCATCCTTTCATCAAAACAACGACCGATGCCGCCTCAAAAGCCCATTACGGATTTGGGTGGATCATTGACGAACGCAAAGGACACAAGGTCATTGAGCATGGCGGTGCCAATACCGGTTTCCGTTCTCACTATACCCGTTTTGTCGATGACGACCTGAGCATCATCATTATGACGAACACGGACGAGGCCTTCCCGGCGGTCATTGTGCGGGCTTTGGCCGATTATTATTTCAGAAACAAATAAAAGGTTTTGAAACAAAACTCCGGCCCGGTATCTTAACAAACCCGATCACAAAAAATCTTTCCCGGACTGGACAGAGGAAATTGTCGACATGATTGCCGAAGGTGACAAGGTAGTAACCCGGTATAAATCGACGGGCACTCATCAGGGGAATTTTAACGGCGTTGACTCCACAGGAAACAAAATCACAATCTACGAAACCTCCATTTACCGAATAGCCAACGGAAAAATTGTTGAACAATGGGGATTCCCGGATGAGGTAAGTTTGAGGAATCAGTTGGCGGGGAAGAAGTAGGACTGGAAAGTTCATAGGACGTAGCTTTATTACAGTCGGATGGCACCTACAATCATAAAACTTTTTGTTAAATTTGAATTATGACTTTTCTCCTCTGCAGAAATACGAAACCCCCCAAACCTTATAAATATGGCAATAGTCAATGAAAGTAACAAAATAGAATTTTTCAAGTTTTTAA
This sequence comes from Emticicia sp. CRIBPO, assembly GCF_009905725.1. Classification (GTDB taxonomy): domain Bacteria; phylum Bacteroidota; class Bacteroidia; order Cytophagales; family Spirosomataceae; genus Leadbetterella. Next base: position 96,553 of record NZ_JAAAKV010000011.1, read on the forward strand.
ATGGCGACATATCTATTTCTGACTTCGAGAATTTTATATACAACACAACTGAATTGGAGCAGCAACTTGATGAAAACATTTACTTTGAACTTATTTCAAATGACTTCAAAGACAAGAATGTAATCACCAGACTTTCCAACCTGATTAAGAAAGAAATAATTGAAGAGGGGCAGTTCGAAACGTGGAAGCTTCGACAAGTTCTTAAAGCTCTCATCAATGATTCTCAAAATCTACCCCTCTATCTTGACAAATTGTATCACGCTTATTGCGGAATTTACCAGGATAAAGAAAAAAGAAAATACCAGTTAAAATTCTTAGCTAATCTTGGCCTCAATTATATATATTGGATTGATGAAGCCTACATGAAAGTAAATTACAAAGACAGGTGGAAACAAGAATACGATAAAAGTTTGCAGAATCTTGAATTTTATCATCAGCAACTTAAACCATTTGCAGAGGAGGTTTTATCTGCTTTGGACAATATGGACATTGTTATATTAAACGACGGCAATTACCAAATTAAAGATGAATTAAAGTCAAAATTAGAAACCGATAAAATTTATACGCTTGAACACCCAAAAAGCTAACATCGATTTCAGTCAGGCGGGCTAAACCTGACCACCACCGAGATTCAAAATTCAACTACAATTCTTTAAAATGTAATTGATCCATTTCATACATTTACTTCCTGAATCTTACAAACTCCAATACACATCTATGCAAATCTCCATAAATGCAAAAGAAATTCTTAGTCAGATTGACCAGAACACCAAACTGGGCGATTTGCGGGAAATCGCAAAGGATATAAAAAAAGACCATGAACTAGCCATGGAAATTTGGTCGTCGGGGCAATACCTGGCCCGGCAACTGGCCATCCTGATTATGGACAAAAAGCTGCTGACACAGGAATTGATCAATAAACTGGACGAAGACATCAGCCGACACAAACGCGATGAAAGAAACCAGCTGATCGACTGGCTGATGGCCAACCAGCTCGCCAAAGACAAGAAAACAGTCAGCCTGATGGAATCATGGGAGCATAGCCCGTCAGCACTTCAAAGACGCATTTTCTGGTACTACCAGGGGCGTTTGCGTTGGGTGGGTCAGACACCTCCTCCAAACAGCGAACAATTGCTCTCCCGTATTGAAGCACGGATAGAAAAAGAAGAACCGGATGTACAATGGGCCATGAACTTTACGGCAGCCCAGATCGGCATTTTTCAACCTGAATATCGTGCCAGATGCATTGCCCTCGGCGAGTCTACAGGACTTTACAGAGATGAAATAGTGGCAAAAAACTGTACCCCTAATTATCTGCCGAAATATATCGCCATACAAGTGGCCAAACTGAATAAATGAAATGCCGGGAGCAGCGGCGGGCATTTCCGAAACCATACCAACTCAAACAATGGACAGCAATGCTTTAAAAAACTTATTTCAAAGTGTAACACCAATCGCAGAAACGGAGTGGCAGCATTTTGAACAATATTTTACATCCCGGAAACTGCTCAAAAATGAAACGTTGTGGAGAGAAAATGAAATTTGCAAGCACCTGGTTTTTATAACCAAAGGTCTTATTTATGGTTATCACAACAGAGAGGGCAAAGAAATTGTCACAAATCTCTACTTTGAAAACGCTGTGTTTTATGACGACTACAGCTTCATAAAACAGGAACCCTGCTTGTTGACTTATGTCGCCCTGGAAACCACCGAACTCATTGTCATTCCAAGGATTGCTTTGTACGAGATGTTTGACAGATACAAATCTTTTGAACGGTTAGGGCGGATGATGGTGGAGCGGCAGCATACTATTTCTATCCGGGAACAGCTGAATTTTAACAGCAACAAAGCAGAAGAAAGGTATCTGAACCTGCTTAACTCCCAACCCGGTTTCATACAGCGGGTTCCTTTAAAGATCATCGCTTCTTATCTGAACATTACCCCCGAACATTTAAGCAGGATCAGGAAAAACATCGCGGATTTAAAGGCTTGACATTCATCAATAAAACGGCTTGCTTTCTTAACAAATATCAAGTGTATTTGCTGATTCCCGGCTGAACTTTGCGGCTCACTATTGATAAAAAAGAATGAGCAGACCAATTTTTCTGACCATCGCTTCCTTCATTGCACTTTCTGTCGGAGCTTTCGCATTACTGTTTCCCGGCGTCTTATTAGAGAGTAAAGGAGTTGCCCCTTTGGCTGCCACCTCAGTTTGGATGAGAGAGACAGGACTATTGCTGCTTACCCTCGGGATCATCAACTTCGCCGTGAGAAAGCTCAAACCTTCCGGAACTTTGAAAGCACTGCTTTCTGGAAACATCATCATTCAGATCGGTTTATTTGTCATCGAATTGCTTGCATACTCTAATGATGTCATCACAAAGCTATCAGGCATCATTCCAAATCTGATACTCCATATTTTGCTGGCAATCGGATTTGTTTACTTCCTGAAGACAATGGATTTAACAACTGATAATACTGAACCGAAATGAAAGACCATTCACATTTAGAAATCTGGGAAGCCTACAGTGCATCCTGGAGCGAACCGGACGAGACCATCCGCAAAGAAATTTTATCCGAACAGCTGTCTCCTGATTGTAACTACAAAGACCCTGATGTTGACATTTCAGGGATAGAAAATCTTTCAGATTACATGGAAGAATTTCAAAAAGGGCTGCCGGGGGCAAAATTTGTAATCACAGATTTCAAAGTTCACCACGACCAAAGTCTCACACACTGGAATATGGTTGACAGCCACGGAAACACTTTAAGCCAGGGAGCAAGTTTTGGCATGTACAGGAATGGACAACTCATAAAAATGACCGGTTTCTTTTGAAATACATAAAAGGATATGGACATAGAGAACTACAGAAATTATTGTATTTCAAAAAAAGGGGTTACCGAAAGTTTCCCCTTTCCCGGTTTACCCAACCTGTTGGTTTTTAAGGTGGCCGGCAAAATGTTTACAGCCACAGACATTACCACTTTTGAAAGCATCAGTTTGCAGGCTAAGCCTGAAGCTATTGACGAACTCCGGGCCGCGTATCCTGCTGTCACAAAGCACAAATATTTCAGCGGACGACATTGGAATCTGGTGCACATGGACCATTCAGTTCCTGACAAAACTCTTTTTGAATGGATAGACCATTCCTACCATCTGGCGATCTCAAAACTTACGAAAAAATTGCGGGCAGAATCAGGTTTATAGAGTGTGCGGTGAAAAAATGAATTATTCACCGCAAATATGCGGCGAATAATTCATCCGGACGGATACAATGCTGCTTCTGGTTTACCATGAAAAAGGGTATCTCCCGGTATAACAGCAGGAGTTTTTACCAGGTTAGGCAAGAATGGCTCCTGCTAGAATAAACAAAAGGACATGGTAATGTGATAACTTATATTATTTTTGCGACAACAACAGTAAGGTCAATTGATAAACTAACAAAACATTGAAAAAATATGGAACAGAAGAAAGGAATAAACTTTTTTTTCGCAATTATCGCCATCATTCTGGGCTCGGCTATCTACAAACAATTTGACTTTAAAAGTCTGACATTTGAGAAGCCTGCTTTAGCCGCTCTTTACATCATTGTCTTTGCAGCCTCCATTTATCTCCTGGTTAAAGACTACAAAAAAAGACCTGAAAAGTGAAAATGCATGCTCAATCCATTAAGATCAGGACAATACCTGAATAATCTGCAAAAAACTTAATGTCCTCATCCAATGAAATATTGTTTTTTTTCAGTGCCCTGGGAGCTTTCAACGGCTTCCTGCTTTCCCTGTATTTTGCCATAAATGCCAGAAAGAAAATTTTTACAAACTACTTTTTATCCCTGCTGCTGCTGGTTTTAAGCATCAGGATCATCAAGTCAGTATTTTTCTATTTCAATCCCGGCTTATCCAATATTTTCATTCAGACCGGTCTTTCTGCCTGTATCCTGATTGGCCCTTTTCTTTTTTTGTACCTGAAATCATCCACAGAAGACAAAAAACCAAACTGGATCATACATGTGATCCCCTATTTATTGCTTATGACGATAGCAGGCGTTTTTTATCCATATGTTGATCATCGTGTTGTCTGGAGCAGGTGGGTCGTAAAAGCAATATATCTGCAATGGGCCATCTACATTATTTTATCTTTAAAATACCTCCGCCCTATCATCCGGAAACTCAAAGAAAAACAAAGTTTAAAGAAATTAGACATCTGGGTCGGCAGCATCTATTTGGGGGTGGTTATCATATGGGTAGCCTATGCTTTTGCAGCTTATACCTCTTACATTGTCGGGTCATTGTCATTCACATTCATTTTATTCCTGATGGCCTTGCTTGTAATTTTCAGGAATGGCGATGACATCAGTTTTTTCCAGGAGAAAGAAAAATACAAAAACAAGGAAATCGATCAGGAGACCCTGGAGAAAATTGAACAGAAACTATCCGTAATGGTTGAAAAAGAACTGTTTCTCAATCCGGACTTCAGCCTTGAAGAGGCCGCGAAGGAACTGAAAGTCACAAGGCATCTCCTGTCACAATATGTCAATGAAATACTAGGCAAATCTTTCTCAAACCTCGTTAAAGAGCTTAGAATTGAAAAAGCAAAGAAGTTATTGGAAACACAGAAAAACTATACCATCGAAAGTTTGGGCTACGACAGTGGCTTTACCTCAAAATCAACTTTTTTTACTGCATTTAAAAAGACAACCGGCCTAACACCCGCGGAATATCAGAAAATACACTCGAAATGAGTTCCAGATTATAGAATCATACTCCTGTTTTATAAACCAAAGCCTTCAAAAAGCGGACTGTTCAGACATTTGCCCTCATTGTTTAACAATTAAAAAAACTAAAAAATGAGAACAGTGTTTTTATTCATCGGCTTCAGTCTTTTCTTTCTCAATGCCAATGCCCAGGCAGCAGATACCACCAGTGACTGGAACCAGATCCAGAAAACGTTATACCGTTACATAGACGGCCAGGCCACCAGCGATTCGGTGATGGTAGGACAAGCCTTTCATGATTCGTGGCAACTAAAGTTTTTCAGAGATAACGAATTTAAAGTAATTACTAAGTCACAATACCTCACAGGCTATAAAAAACGGGACACGAGACCCGCCAACTGGTCGGGCCGTATCGTGTTTATTGACATCTCCAACGACATAGCCGTAGCAAAAGTCGAGATCAGTACTTCAAAGCTGTTATTCACCGATTATTTCAATCTTCTGAAAACCAACCGGGGCTGGCTTATCGTCGATAAAACTTCCACCAGGATTCCTCACAAAACGGTCGAAGTACCCGCACAAAAGCCAAAGGAATGATGCAAACCTGTAGAAAGAAGCTATTTTTGTAATCGGATTTCGGCAGTATGATCAGGCGGGGCAAACCTCCGCCTGATCTTGTTTTGAAATATGAGTTTACTGCTATCTTGTTAAAATCGCTTTTTGTCATTTGGCAAATGATTCCATTTTTTATTGAAGCATCTTTGCCTCATTATTAACATCAAAAAATCAGGATAATGACAAAGACAGTTTTAGTAACGGGGGCTTCAGCAGGGATCGGAAAAGCAACGGCAATTTATCTGGCCCAAAACGGTTATCATGTTTATGCGGCGGCCCGCAGAACAGAAAAAATGGAGGAACTAAAGGTGCACGGTATCCGGCCGGTCGCTTTGGATGTCACAAAAGAGGAAAGTATTGTTTCATGCGTAAACCAGGTTTTCAGTGAAGCAGGAAAAATTGACATCCTGATCAACTGTGCAGGTCTGGGCTCCTATGGTGCCCTGGAAGACGTCCCGATGTCGGAGGCCAGAAATCAGATCGAGGTAAACCTGTTTGGCACCGCCCGTCTGATCCAGCTGGTTTTACCGCAGATGCGTAAAAACAAATCAGGCAAGATCGTAAACATTTCGTCTGTCGGAGGAAAAGTCGGTTTACCCATGGGTTCCTGGTATCATGCAAGTAAATTTGCGATAGAGGGTTTGAGCGATTGCTTGCGTAATGAAGTAAAACCATTCGGAATTGACGTTATTGTTATCGAACCGGGCGGAACAAAATCAGAAATGACGGCAATAGGAGCCGCTGACATGATGAGGGTTTCAGGAAAAACCGTCTACAAGGATTTTGCAAAAAGTATAGAAAAAATGTATTCAGCAATGGAAAAGAATGCTGTTGAACCCGTTGTCATTGCAAAGCTGATCAGAAAGGGCATTGAAGCCGGAAAACCTGAAACACGCTATGTGGGCGGAACGATGGCCAGGCCGATGCTGCTTATGCGAAAATTATTTTCAGATAAACTGTTTGACAAAATGGTGATGAGCCAGATGAAATAAAACTATGGAAGTACTTATCAACTATTTATTGCAATTCGGCCATCTGAATCAACAGCAGATTGATTTAGTCAAAAGCAAAGTGGTGGTCAAAGAAATCAGGAAGGATGAATATTACCACGAAGCAGGAAAAATACCCCGGGAGATTATTTTTCTGACCGAGGGCATTATGAGAGTTTGCTATTACAACAACAAAGGCGATGAAATAACCAAGTATTTTATTGATGAAAACAAGTTTCTGGCAGATATAAACTCGTATAACCAGGAAATACCCTCCACCGAGTATATACAGGCCGTTACCGATTGCAAATACTTTGTGCTTTCAAAAAGTGCGATGAAGGAACTGTCTATGACGATCATCGAATGGGATAAGATAGTTTCGAAAATTACGGCAAAAGGCCTGGCAGATAAAGTCAACAACATCAGCCCGATGATGACAGAAGACGCAAAGGAACGCTACCTTTCTTTTTTTGAGAAATTTCCGAAACTCGCCAACCGGATTCCGCTTTCTCATCTGGCTTCGTATCTGGGTATCACGCAGTCGTCATTAAGCAGAATCAGGAAGAACATCCGTTAATTTTTTGCAAACACTCCACCCCCAACCGTTGCCTAAGGGGTTTGAGGTATGGATATGTGACTTTCCTCATATGAATATTATTGCTAAATTTGAGCTGGTCAATAAAACATCAAACATGGAAAACAAAAAATCAATATCGTTTCCTTTACTCATCTGTGCCATCATTATAGGGGTGGCATTATTCAAACAATTCGACTTTCAAACCCTGAAATTTGAAAAACCATGGTTGGTGGCGGTTTACTTAATTACGTTCGCAGGCATCGTTTATGTCCAGATAAAGAACGTTAAAAGTAAATAATAACACCGGGCCGGAATCCGGAATTTTATTGAACCAAATGATACTTCAATAAAGACCCAATAAATACCCTGTTTTTATGTTATTTATCTAAAAATGAAGCCATGAATCCGAAAAGAATATGGGCAAATTTTGCCGTCAGCGACTTAGGCAGAACAACGCGATTTTACAATGCATTAGGCTTTAAGCCTAACGGCAAACATTCCGTCACCAATGAGCTCACAAGTTTTTTAGTGGGCGATGACAATTTTGCCATCAACTTTTTCCTGAAAGACATACTCCAACCCGCTATGAAGGGCGAGCTAACGGACCCGAAAGTCTCCAACGAAATTATTTTCACACTTTCTGCTGAAAGCAAGAGCGAGGTGGATAATTGTGCAAAAGAAGTTGAGAAAGCAGGCGGAAAACTCATTTCAGAGCCGGAGGAATTCGGAGAAGGATATTACGGCTTTGTTTTTGCAGACCCCGACGGACATAAGTTCAATGTATTTTACATGTAAGCGTACTGTCAGACCATTCTCAAAACTTCAGGCTTTGACAAATCTCATTCACACCATGTCATGTCTTATCACGGCAGACCTGAAAACTCCTGTCTTGTTCCATACCTGCTTGTTTTCTTCGACTGCTTACGCTCAAGCTGCAAACTGAGTAAAGCTTACATTTCTGCTTCCCGTCTTCGAAATAAAAGGCTCTTCATGGTTATTTATAAGGCAACGATGGCCCGGTTTATCTTTCATTCTCAGCACATTAAAAGCAATATCTTTTTCGTCTATTGAAGAATTTATTTTAACTTCGATTATTAATATACTTCTGGTAGTTTTAAACTACAAAACATGAGGCTAGATAAACAGGGAAACTCAAACCAGGATAAATGATAGAAATATACTTCAAAGCAATATTGGATAATAGCCCTGAGAGTATCGTTCTCATCGGTAAAAACCACGAAGTTTTAGCATTCAATAAAACTATCAGGGAGGTATTGTATCAATATCACAACCGGGAAATTAAAGAGGGGGATTTCTACTATCCTGATTTTGTAGTTGAAGATAGCCGGAAACTATATCTTGAAGCCTACCAATCTGCAATAAACGGTACACCATTTTGTGTTCAGCATCTTACTGAAAATGATGCCATCTCTTATTGGTTTGAATATAAACTGCAGCCCGTTTATTATGAAAATGAATTACTAGGGGTAACATTAAGTGCAAATAATATCACTAAACAAAAAGAGGCCGAATTAGAGATCATAGACCTTTCGAAAAAATTCAAGGCTATCCTGGACAATACCGATGAATCCATCATCTTACTCGATTTGAATTATAAAATTATGGCCATAAATCAGATCGCATTAAGAACTGTACCTCATGACTCCAGCCAGGAGACTCTGATAGGCCGAGACATCAGAGATTTCATCCCGGATAAAGACAATTTATTTTATGACTACTATTCGAGAGCTGTCAATGGAGAAAGTACTTCAGTTGAAATTCCTTATCAAAATGTAACAAAAGATCTGATATGGTATCAGACTACATTTAACCCTGTTTACGACGAAAACAAACTGTTAATAGGTGTTTCTGTTTTTGCAAAGGACATAACAGATACGAAGCGGAAAGACAACCTCATATCTGAACAAAATACAAAATTAAAAGATATTGCCTGGCAGCAGTCACACATCATCAGAGCCCCTCTGGCCAGAATCATGGGAATCATCTACTCACTTACTAATGATGACTTTGAAGAAGAGGATAGAAACTACCTGTATAAAGCCATCCTTGATAGTTCAAACGAACTGGATAATGCAATAAAAAGTATAGTCGACAAAACCAGAAAACCTAAACCTGACGCGGGTTAAGGGCAATGGTTTCCAAATGGCCGGTTTAGATGTACTACTTTTTATAAACCTTCAATCCGGCTTACGGGAAATTTCTCCTTCACCATGTTGGGTATGTTTTGTTTTCCGGACGGGCAAATCTATAACTTTCAAGTCCAGGCATCCACTTTATCTTCAGGATTTATATTGAACTCCTGAATCGCCAGCGTCGGCTTATCAATACAAGGGCAAAACCTTTGTACACCATGTGTTGTCGTATTTTGTGAAATATTATTTAAATTTACATTAGTTTTTACTTACCTGCCATTCATGAAAACCATACTTTTTGCTTTGTCTATCCTGTTTTTTACAACTTGCCGGGCACAGCTGACAGATAACTCAGTTATAGAGGCCCTGAAAAATAAAGTGGCCGATAAAACCTACCCTAAAATCGATGCCATCATTGTTAAACAACAGGATAAGATCATATTAGAGGAATATTTCAACGGATTCAAAAAAGATACGCCGCACGACACCCGTTCCTCTTTCAAGTCTGTTACGAGTATTTTGGCAGGAATCGCCATCGACAAAAAACTGATGACCCTTGAGGACAACCTTGGGAAGTTTTTCCCGGAGCTTAAAGACGTAGCCAAACGCAAAATCAGCGTTCAGAATTTACTGGAGATGCGGTCGGGATTAAACTGCGAAGAGTATTATGACATAGGCCCTGAATGCGAAACCGAGATGTCTAAAACCGAAGATTGGGTTGCCTTTTGCCTGGGGGTCGATTTAATCAGGCAGCCCGGACTAAACTGGTCGTATAACTCAAACGAACCCATGCTCATAGGAGAAATCATAGCACGGGCCAGTGGCATGACCGTCATGAAATTTGCAGAAGAAAACCTTTTCGGACCTTTGGGAATCACTGATTATAAATGGACGGTTTCGCCTAAAGGCCAGGGAATGACGGCAGGTTCATTTTACATGAAGCCTGCAGATATGCTCAAAATTATTGAGATGGTGAGTAACGAAGGCCAATGGAATGGAAAACAAATTGTAAGTAAGGATTGGATCAAAGCATCTGCAAATTGTCATATCCCCATTGATTTTTCATTTACCCGGTTTTCCAGACTCCCCAATGCACAATATGAAAGTGCCCGTTACGGCTTCTTCTGGTACAGAGAAAATCTGAAATACAAAGACATCAGCACGGAGGTCTTGTTTGCTTCCGGAAATGGCGGACAATACATGATGATAATTCCCGAATACAAGCTGACTGCGGTATTTACGGGGAGCAATTACGGCAACTGGAGAGGTAAGCTTCCTTTTGAAATGCTTTTGAAGTATATTATCCCTGCCGTTAAAAAACAAACGACAGGTAAGTAAAAATGACCCAGACCGCAAACATAATTAACAGCATAAAATGACACCTTTTTCACTTTTCAGACAATGGTTTGACGAAGAACTCCAACTGACCAAAGTCAGTATACCTTCAGCTTGTTGTTTGTCAACCATCGGAACAGACGATTATCCCAATGCAAGATTTGTTTCGCTCAAAGCAGTGGCAGATAACAGCTTTATCATAACCGGGAATTTAACTGCAAGAAAAGGTGTCGAGATCAACGCAATCAACAAAGTGGCACTGACTTTCTGGTGGACAGAAACCGAAAGGCAGGTAAGAATACAAGGCAATGCCACGAATATTGACAGCGACCTGGCCGACAAGTATTTTGCTGAACGCAACAGGGACAGCCAGATCGTTTCAATCGTAAGTAATCAGGGGCAACTATTAAATGACATTGAAGCACTGAATAAAAAATACAGCGACATTGAAACTGAATTTACAAACCAGCAATTGAAAAGACCCAACAACTGGGGCGGATATGCAATAGAACCCATCAGAATTGAATTTTTAGCGTTTAAGCCAACCCGTTTTCACGAAAGAAAACTGTTTGAACTGACGGATGGCCATTGGACGCTGACAGAATTACAACCCTGATGCAATTCTTACTACTGGCGAACAGAGATCTTTTAAAATAGATTCAGCGGTCAAAGACCTGGATACATATACAAATCTAAGCAAGCTATCTGGCATTAACTTTCTCCTATCATTAAAGGAGTAATCATACACCTCATTCATCTTCAGAAATTTTTACTCTGTCAAAAAAATATTTCACAAAAAAGTTTGTGCAACCAAATAATTGCACTTATATTTGCAACCAGATAGTAGCAAATAATTTACCATGGAAATAAGGAGAGACATTTTTCAGGCCATCGCAGACCCTACAAGACGGGCCATTATTGTACTCATTGCTTTGCAGGCGATGACACCCAATGCACTTGCAGAACATTTTCAGACCAGCAGGCAGGCGGTATCAAAACATATCAAAATACTGACGGAATGCGAACTGGTAAAACAGCAGATTTCAGGCAGAGAAATTTATTATTCACTTGAAATAGACAAAATGAAAGAAGTAGACCAATGGATGGAACAATTCCGCAAAATCTGGGAAACCCGTTTCAATCAACTTGAAGATTTATTAAAAACAATGAAATAACAAAAAAATGAACAACATGCTATTTGATTTCAACTTCGACAAACCGACAAAAATGGTTTACATCAACAGAGAATTTGCTGCAGACCTTCCGAAGGTATGGGACGCTTTCACCAAACAGGAAATTCTTGATCAATGGTGGGCACCTAAACCCTTTACCTCCAGGACAAAAATCATGAATTTTGAAGAAGGCGGACGAAGGTTTTATGCAATGGTAAGCCCTGAAGGAGATGAACGCTGGGCCGTTCATCAATACACTTCCATTACCCCGAAAACCAATTTCAAATTTTTCAATGCCTTTTCGGATGAGGACGAAAACCTTCAGTTACCAGGTTCTGACTGGGATCTGAGCTTCAGTGAACAAAACGGCATAACAAAAGTCAGCATCAGCATTTACAACGAGTCCATTGAACGCCTGGAGGCACTTCTGGAAGGTTTCAAACAAGGCTTTGCCATGACCTTGAATAGTCTCGAAGAGTTGCTGGCAGAACCAAACGCTGATTCGTGATTCTCAGGATTGCATTATGATGTGTATTTCTTGAGCTAATATCGTTTATGCCATTAGTTTTCAACACTTTAAATGACAATTATTTTATAGTATATTGTGACCTTAATTAAAGTGTCATCTTGAAAAAACTAACAGACTCTCCCAAAAACTAAACTTAGCATGAAAACATTTTTGACATCAGCCATTATCGTGGCAGCAAGCCTGACAAGCCAGTCTTTTGCCCAACAGGTTGTACCCTCCTTTGAGCAGGTCATTTCCCTGCGGAGTGCCGGTTCGCCAGTTATTTCTCCGGATGGAAAACTGATTGCGTATGGTGTATCCACAACCGACTGGAATGATAACCGGGTCGATACCGAAATATGGCTTTCAAGAAACGGGGCTAAACCGTTTCAACTGACCAACACCGCCAAAGGAAGCAGTACAAGCCCTGCTTTTTCTCCCGACGGGCAGTGGCTTGCTTTTCTGACTGACCGCGGAAATAAAAGCCAGATTTATGTGATCCGGACAGACGGAGGGGAAGCCATGCCTATTACAAAGGAAGAAGAAGGTGTCAATGGTTTCGACTGGCATCCCTCCGGGACAAAATTCGTTTTATTGAAAAATGAGAAAGAGAACAAAACTAAAAAGGAACTTGAGAAGCGATACGGAGGGTTTGAGGCAGATGATAAAGAATTTACTTTATCCCATTTATGGCAGGTGGAATTTAGTCCCGAACAGAGAAACCCTAATGAACTGCCTTGTTATGAGCAGGCAGATTCATTAAAAGCGAAGGCAGGATGTATCGAATTGCCCAAGGCTCAGCAATTGACGGAAGGGAAATACACAGTTAATTCTTTTCTGATTTCACCGGACGGGACGAAAATTGTTTTCGTACACCAACCCGATCCCCTGATCAACTCATTTACAAAATCAGACATTTCCCTGCTGGATATAAGCAGTAAAAAAATAACTCCCTTAGTTACCAATCCGAGTTCTGATGACATTGAGGCCTGGTCGCCTGACTCGAAGGAAGTGCTGTTTACCACCAGTCTTGCTGACACCACCTCTAATTTTTACACCAATCCAAAGTTGTTCAGCATCAATATTACAGATAAAACGACACGGCAATTAGCCAAGAACCTGGATGAGTATTTCGGGGGGTTAGTCTGGAGAAGCACCGGAATTTACACTTCGGCATTCAATAAAATGAAGCGGCATCTGTACAAGATTGATCCCAGGACAGGAAGTCACACCGTGTTGTTAAACGCACCTGACCAGATCTTTGATTTTTCTGTCTCAAAAAGCGGTGAGCGTCTGGCTTTTTCAGGAAGAAATGATGATCAGATTACTGAGATTTTTACCTTATCAACGGCTTCACCCAAGCCTGAAAAGATAACCGACTTCAGCAGTCAGATTGCCAACTGGAAAACGGCTCAAAGCGAAGTAATCAGCTGGAAAAGTAAGGATGGTGCCACCATTGAAGGGGTATTGCACAAACCGAAAAATTATGATCCGACAAAAAAATATCCGTTGCTGGTGGTCATACATGGAGGCCCTACGGGTATTGACACCCCGACACCCGTTCCTTCTTATGTCTATCCTATCGTGCAATGGCTGGACAAGGGTTGCCTTGTACTTCGCCCGAACTATCGCGGATCGGCAGGATATGGTGAAGCATTCCGTTCGCTCAATGTAAGGAACCTTGGAGTGGGTGATGCCTGGGATGTGCTGTCAGGAGTTGATTACCTGGATTCCAAAGGTTTGATTGACAAAAACAAAATGGGCTGTATGGGATGGAGCCAGGGAGGGTATATCTCTGCCTTTTTGACCACTACTTCCGATGTGTTCAAAGCTGTTTCTGTGGGTGCAGGCATTTCAGACTGGATGACGTACTATGTGAACACCGATATCCATCCGTTCACCCGGCAGTATTTAAAGGCGACCCCATGGAGTGATGAAGAAATTTATAAGAAGACCTCCCCTATGACTTACATTAACCAGGCCAAAACACCCACCTTGATCCAGCACGGAGAATTTGACAAACGTGTGCCGATACCCAATGCTTATCAGTTACTGCAGGGACTTCGCGACAAAGGTGTGCCTACAGAACTGATTGTATATAAAGGCTTCGGACATGGTATTAATAAGCCGAAAGAACGACTTGCAGCCACATGGCACAACTGGCAGTGGTTTAACAAATATATCTGGGGAGAAGAGGTTGTGATACCTGTAGGCGAAGTGAAGAAATGACAGCATAATTCAGAAATTCAGGCCCCGGCAACGGGACAAATTCCGGCAGCGGGGCCTTTTTCAGTATCGGTTTTGAGGTCTTTCTCTGTTCATAAAGACTAAAACGCAGAAAACAGGCTAAAGAGAGTATAACTAAATTTATATGAATACAGAAGAACAAATTGAAGCGTATATCGCCGGTCAGCCGGATGCCAAACGCATTGACATGACAGCATTGCATCGCTCCATTCTTGAGGTGATGCCCGCATGCAAACTATGGTTTCTGGATGGCACTGACAGCGAAGGTAAGGTAGTTTCCAACCCCAATATAGGTTACGGGTCTTACACCATAAAATATGCGGACGGAAAAACCAGGGAATTTTACCAGATTGGCATGAGTGCCAACACGACCGGGATCTCTGTCTACATTCTCGGTATAAAAGACAAAAAATACTTAGCCGATACTTATGGAAAAACCCTGGGCAAAGCCAGTGTCACAGGCTATTGCATCAAATTTAAAGTCCTGAAAGACATAAACATTGATACACTTCAGGCGGCAATCCGATATGGCGTTGAGGCGACTAGTGAACAAGCATAAAATGACAAAACGCCTGGAATAAGGTCAAATCATCTTATGAATCAGTTCATGGGACAATGGCCGGTATCGGTCCTGAATATTTTTCAAAAATCACCGCTTTTTCAGGAAGGTAATAAAATATATTCTTATTTTTGGTCTTCAAAATTATCCATTATACTTTTTAACACAGATTTACACAATGCTTACCAACCAATCCATTATAGCGGATATAAAATCCATTATTACACAATCAAAAGAAAATGCAATTCGTGCAGTTGACCACCATCGGACCTTGATGTACTGGCACATTGGCAAAAGGATTTTTGAAGAAGAGCAGGAAGGCAAAGACCGGGCAGATTACGGAAAATACCTTACAGAGTACATCGCCAATGAACTGGAACCAGAATTCGGCAGTGGATTTTCAAAACGACAGATTGAATTATTCAGACAGTTTCACCGCACGTTTCCAATTGCGAATACACTGTATTCGCAATTGAGCTGGAGCCAGTATAAATTACTTATAAGGATTGACAATCAAGACAAAATAGCATTTTATATGGCCGAAACAGTGAAGAACAACTGGACAGTACGCCAACTGGAAAGGCAGATTTACAGCAGTTTGTACGAACGTCTCCTGATGAGTAATGACAAAAAAAGCGTTCTCGCGGTAGCCAAAAATGAAAAGTTACCTTCCGATGCAAAAGAAATCATCAAAGACCCGATGTTTTTAGAATTTCTTGGTCTGAAAAGAGAGCCTTCATACTACGAAAGAGATTTCGAAAAAGCAATCATAACACATCTCCAGGAATTTTTATTGGAACTGGGTAATGGGTTCTCTTTTGTGGCCAGACAGAAAAGAATACATCTTGAAGGTGATGACTTTTTTGTTGATCTGATATTTTATAACCGTTTGCTGCAATGTTTTGTTATTATCGAAATCAAAACCACAAAACTCACGCATCAGGACCTCGGGCAACTGCAGATGTATGTAAACTATTACGACCGGATCGAGAAACTGCCACATGAAAATCCAACAATCGGCATTTTACTTTGTGCCAATAAAAATGATGCGGTTGTCCGCTTTACATTACCCGAGAATCAAAAACAGATCATCGCAAGCCAGTACGAATTGTACCTGCCAACTGAGCAACAACTTTTGGAAGAATTAAACAAAGAACTGGAGAATTTTGACGAAAAGGAAAATTCATTAGTTCCCTCCGAAAATCAATAATTGATTTGTAAATTCGTATCAAACCAGAAGAACAGAGTTCAAAGATAATATCTGAGTTTTATGGCTGCAGCAAGGTTGCTTGCAGTTTTACCAGAAAAATTATCTAAATTCAAGCCATGACAAACCTCTCACAAATATGGCCCTTTTTTATTGTTGACGACCTGAAGATTTCGGTAGCATTTTATGTTGGTAAGCTTGGGTTCGAAATCCGGTATATGGGGCCGGACGACGACGTTTACTGGGCCATCGTTGGCCGGGATAACATTTCTATAATGCTTAAAGCCATCACTCCTGAAATAAAACCTCTTCCCAATCATACCCGCCATGAATGGGCTCCCTGGGATGTTTATATTGCTACTGCAGATCCGGACACCCTGTTCGAAGAATACTGTTCAAATGAGGTGTCGTTCAGCAAACCGCTTCATGTCAACAGTGACAATTTAAAAGGTTTTGAAATAAAAGATGCTGATGGTTATGTGCTATTTTTCGGACGTCCTGATATGTAGTCATCAAATCCGCGGGACACTTTGTCGCTTTGCAAAATTTGTCTTAAATTCACATATCCGGGAATTAAATACAACAAACATCATCAAATCAAACATTCATGGCAGAATACCAGGCAAAATCAAGCAACCCATTGTCTTTTGAATTGACAAAAGGTGGTCAACCGGCCGGGAAACTATCTTACAAAAGCTGGTTTAAATTTAATGCGTTAATAGAAATCCCCGGCAACATCAGCTACCAGGTGGAGCCGAAAGGGTTCTGGGGTACAACGATAGAACTCAAAGACAACGAAAAAGTACTGTTGAAATTCAAAATGAACTGGAACGGAGAAATCGTCATAGAGACATATTTTAATGACCTCAGCAAAGGCTACACGTTCAGGCATAAAGGTATTTTTAAAGAATCATATACCCTCGCAGACCAGGAAGGTGTGGAGCTTTTAGTTATGAAACCGGACATAAAATGGACCAAATTGCTCTATGAATATCAGATAACAACATCGGACAATTTTGAATCTCTGCCTGGCAAAGAAATATTACTGATGATCTCACTTCACTGTGCCAACTATTATGTATCCATGATGACAGGCGGAATGTAAACAGACAGACCCTTCAGACATATTTACCGAAACACCATAAAAAAACAAAAACCAGAAAAAACAAAAATGAAAGCTATTATAAAAACACTATTGATCGTTGCAAGCTCAGTGACGATTTTAAACTGCAGTTCTCAAAAACAGGAGCCGTTCGAACCCAAGGAGATTTATAAATCGAAGGATTTAATTATAACCCAGATTGCCGAAAACTCTTTTGAACATACCTCATTTAAACAAACCAATGATTTCGGGAATGTTCCCTGTAACGGCCTTATCGTGAGAGACGATGATGAAGTGATTATTTTCGACACACCCACCAACGACAAAAACTCAGAAGAATTGATCAAATGGATAAAAGAGAAGCTTCATTGCAAAATAAACGCGATTATCCCTACGCACTTCCATGATGACAGTGCAGGTGGGCTTAAAGCTTTTGATGACAATAACATTCCTTCTTATGCCTACTCCAAAACCATTGAACTGGCGAAAGAAAACAAGTTTGTTGTACCCAAAAACAGCTTCAGCGATTCCCTGATTCTGAAAGTCGGCGATGAAAAAATTATCGCCAGGTTTTTCGGAGAAGGGCATACAAAAGACAATGTCGTGGGTTATTTTCCGAGTGAGAACATCATATTTGGAGGCTGCCTGATAAAGGAATCAGAAGCGGGAAAGGGCTATCTGGGTGACGCCAACGTAGCGGCGTGGTCTGGTACCGTAGAAAAAGTTAAAAAGGCCTATCCTGATGTAAAAATTGTGATTCCGGGCCACGGAGAGATCGGGGATCAGAAAATACTCGATTACACAATCCAATTGTTTAAAAATCCATGAAATAATATATCTCGTCTGACAAATAGCCCAGAATAAAATCAACAAAATATGAAGTACTCAGTTTTTCTCATTCTCTTAACAACCATCAATGTGTATGCTCAAAAAGTAGAAGTACTGCTGATCGGAGCTTCACACAACTACAGCAACTACCCTCCGCAGGATTTCTCAGCTATTCAAAGCAAAATCAGGAAATTTAAACCCACAGGGTTCTTCGGAGAATTTCTAAGCAAGGAAGACGAGCGGCTTGTTCAGGACTACTGGTGTAAAGGGTATAATCTCAAACGCCTCGAAATACTTAAAGCAAACAGGAATATCCCCACGGAAGTCCTGCCGGGAACCATTGACAGTCTGAAAAAATTATCACTGCGAAACCCGGGAGACTACCGGATAAAAACCGACCTAGCCCATGCTTACTATCTCAACCAGGACGTGGCCAATGCCCACTATCAGTTCTGGCAGGTTTTCGACAAGCTGCAGAAAGTACCGGGTGCTGAGCTTCAAAACTATGTTGACAAATTACTGAGTCCTCAACTGGATGTATCAGGAAGAAGTATGAAAAGGCTGAAAACTTCTGAATACGCCCTGATCACATTTCCGCTGATGCTGGAGTTGAAAGTTCAGGAATTGCTTCCTATGGATTCCCAGGATTATGATCTGAACTGGTCGGCCTCTGCCGTGGCGTTCAATTCTAAATTTGAACTACTCAAACAAGACACAACAGCAGCTGAATTAAAAGCAATGCTGGCTAAAAGAGATAAAGGGTTTGAAAGAATGGGAGGTATAGAGAAAACCTCGAAAAACGTGACGGAATGGCTGAATACCGACGAAGCCTCTCTCATTATGTCTTCGGGCGACTTCTATTACCCGGAAATATACAACATAAAGAACTTCCCGAAAGAAGAGATGCTTTCTCAACTGCACTGGTGGCTCATGAGAAACAAGGGCATGTGCGACAATGTCGTTAATCAGTCCAGGGCGTTGGGGCTGAGCAAAGTAGTTGTTGTAGCCGGAGCTAATCACAGGAAGTACATGCAAGACATATTCAGGAAGATGCCGGGTGTTACGGTAAGAAATATCAATGAAATGGAATAATTCTGAGCCGATCATGGTGTTATAAATACCTGAAATCGAAAACGACCATGAGAAAACTGATTGCAGCCATGAACATGACCCTCGACGGCTTTTGTGACCACACGGCCATGATTGCCGATGACGAAATTCATGAACATTACAATGAACTCCTGGGTAATGCAGGCGACCTCATCTATGGCAGGGTTACCTATCAGCTTATGGAAAGTTACTGGCCAACTGTCGTGGAGACTCCGACCGGCAATGAGGCGACAGATAAATTTGCAGTCATTATAGACAATGTTCCGAAAATCGTTTATTCCCGCACACTTCAGCATGTGGATTGGAAAAACACTGTGTTAAAAAATGAGCTCATTAAAGAAGATATCCTGGAATTAAAACAACAGGAGGGCGATTATATCCTGGTGGGCAGCCCGGGGCTGATTGCGGCCTTAACGCAACTCGGCTTAATCGACGAATACCAGATATCTGTGCAGCCCGTCATTCTCGGAAACGGCCTGACTTTGTTCAAAAACATAAAAGAAAGGGTCGACCTTAAACTCCTGAGAACTAAGACATTTGGCTGTGGTGCGGTGACTTTTTACTACGAGACCATAAGAAGCTGAGGTATTGACAAATAATCAAAAAGTTGTAAATTCAACCTAAAAACAGAGCAACATGGCAAAAACAGATTTTAAGAACATTGACGAATACCAGGCAGAATTCCCCCCGGAAATCAGGGAAAGAATGGAGACCATCCGGAAAATAATCCATGAAATCGTGCCCGGGGTTGAAGAGGTCATCAGCTACCAGATTCCATGTTTCAAGTACCTGGGATACCTGATCTATTATGCAGGTTTTCCTAATCACGTCTCCATTTCAAACCCTTTCAGTGCAGAGTTTCTGAAAGAATTTGAAAGCGAACTGAAAAATTATAAGGTTTCAAAATCGGTGATCCAGTTACCGAATAAAGACGAACTCCCTACGGAAATGATTGCAAGAATGATCAGGTTCAGAAAGCAGGAAAATGAGCAGAAGCCACCGAAATCGAAAACAAAAAAGTAAAACAAATCAAAAATGATCAATACCAGGGTATATAAAATGTCTTTTGCGGGAGTGTACCCGCTTTACGTCGCCAAAGCAGAGAAAAAAGGACGTACAAAAGAAGAGGTTGATGAAATTATTTTCTGGCTGACAGGCTACAATCAGCAAACATTTCAGGAGATACTGGAAAACAAAACCAATTTTGAAGATTTTTTCGGACAGGCTCCGCAACTCAATCCGAACGTTTCAAAAATCACGGGCGTTATCTGTGGTTACCGCGTAGAGGACATTGAAGATCCCCTCATGCAGAAAATCCGCTACCTGGATAAGCTGGTTGACGAACTGGCAAAAGGCAAGGTGATGGAAAAAATCTTAAGAAAATAACAGGAACAGGCCTTTCCTGAACCCAAAACCAGTCAGAATGACAACTCAAACAACAACATTTAAAAACGCTTCGATCCTGTTCGTTTTTCTGCTAAGCATTTTTTTTTCATCGGCCATTAACCCGGCTTTCGCCCAGGCAGAAAAGAAGGACGACATTCAGAAAAAATATGGATTGAGCCCGGATACGCCATTAATTTCCAGGATTTCACCTGCACCAGAAAGGGTATTAACCATATTTCACAATGCCGGTATGAATCCGACAGAGCACGCACTTACACCGGAGGAATATAAAAAAGTAGATCTCGCCTTAAAAAAACTACCGGCATTGCATCAGTCCGTTCTGAAAGATCACCTGGCGAGCATCAGCTTCGTCGACAATATGCCGAACAATGCCCTGACCTCCACACTCAATACAACTGATTCTTTCAAGGTATTTAACATTACCATCCGTGCCGGTATACTGAACCAGAATGTATCAGATTGGCTGACTGCCAAAGAACAAACCTGTTTTGATACCACCAATTCAGACTGGAGTGTTTCTGTCGATGCAGGCAAACTGGAAGCTTTGTTGTATCTGCTATTGCATGAAGGCACCCATGTGGTGGACGGTGCACTAGCCATGATGCCTCTCCCTGAAAACAATGCCGATTTTGGCAAGAACGGGTTTACATCCGGTATATGGGAACAGCGGACAACACTTGCTTCAAAATACAGCGACGAGATCCTTCAAAACACCCGTTTCCGGACCGGGAAAGTTGTTCCGGCAGACAAAGCAACAGGCCTTTATCGGGCACTCCAGCAAACCCCTTTTGTTTCCTTATATTCGCTCAGCAGCACCCACGAAGATCTGGCAGAATACCTTTCTGTGTATCATTTTACGCAGAAACTCGGACAACCCTTCAGGATCATAGTCCGTCAGGCGGGGAAAGACGTTTACACTTTCGAACCCATGAAATCCAAATTAGTAAAAAACAGAATTAACACCATGAAACAATTTTATGGTAAGGTCAGAGGTTAATATTACTGACTAACAAATAACAGACAAAATGAAAAAAATAACAGCCATCCTCCTCCTCTTTACTTCAATTTCCGGATTCGCACAAGTGCAATTGCCAGCAAAACCAACATTAAATGTAACGGGATCAGCCAAAATAAGTGTAAAACCCGACCTGGGTATTCTCAACATCTCTGTCTCTGAAATAAAACCCGCCATGTCGGACGCCATTAAGGCCCTCGGAGAGAAGTCCAATCACTACAACGGACTTCTGAAACAACTCGGATTTAATGAAAAAGACATCAAAACAACCCGCTTTACGGTTTCGAAAAACATCATCTATCGTGATAACAGGACGATAGACAGCGGGTATGTGGCTTCACAGAATATCAGGCTCGAGTTTGGCTACAGTCAGGCAGTATTGCAGAAAATTGTCAGTGAGTTTTCGAAAAGCGAGAAACCTGTCGACTTTAGCTTTGAGTTTGAACTGTCGGAAGCTCTGAAACAAAAAGCCCAGGCCCAGGTCATAGAAATGGCTGTAAAAGACGCCAACGATAAAGCCGGGGTCATATCCAAAGCTTCAAACATCAGACTGGCTGGCATAAAAGCGATCTCTTACGGTTCGTGGAGCAGAGATGCCGGCATGCAAAGCATGGAACGCATCCAGGATTATGCAGCAGCCAAACAGGTAGGAGACATGCAGGCATTTAATTTTACGCCTGACGATATAGTGCTGCGGGACACACTCAATATGGAATGGTTTATCAAATAATATAGAAATAAGGCCTGAAGTTTAAGCTTCAGGCCCTATGTTTTATTTAAAAATACCAATCTGTCCGGTGCTCGCAGACTGAGGAACATGAAGGCCCAGGCCCGGATCTGCATTCAGTTTCTGAATAAGATAGGCAGCCAGTAGCGGCGACTCTTCTTCCAGGTTCTGGTGAATGAAGAAATAGATATTCTGAATGCCCTGGCTGATCCATTCTTTCAGTCTCTCATACCAATCATCCAGACGCGTGTAATCAGACGCCACATTGGCCCCGTTGTAGCGTACAAACGCCGTAGGGCTCGTCAGACGCATATGCAGCAGGTCGCGGCGACCCGCCACGTCACAGATGACATGGGCGATGTTTTTTTCTTCCAGCAGTTCACATAAAAGACCGGTGTCCCATGAACCGTCATACCAGCCTTCATTTCTGAGCTCCACCGCCAACGGAAACCCGGACGGCCATACACTCAGGTATTCTTTCAGTATTTCCCAGTTCTTTGGAGCGAAGTTATCCGGCATCTGTAAAAACAGCATGCCCAGTTTCTCCTGCAGATGAGCAATCCCGTCGAGGTATACAGAAGTAAGTTCAGCTGCGTCTTTTAATCTTTTCCTGTGTGAAATATTCTGATGAATCTTCGGGAAAAACTTAAAATCCGGCCCGGTTTTATCATGCCATCCTTCGATGGTGGTCACCGGAAAGTTATTGTAAAACGTCGCGTTCAGTTCGATGCTGTTAAACTGGGTCGAGTAATATGCCAGTTCGTCTTTGGTACCTTTCGGGTAAAAGCCCTTGAGATCTGTCTTGTTCCATTTGGCACAGCCAAGATACACCTGCGGCTTATCAGGTTTGGAGGCCTTTGCCAGGATACGAGTGGTATCGGCGTGGTCGGCAGGAAGGTCAAAGCTTACTTCTCCGGCGTCTTCTATTTTTCCAAATTTCATTTTCGAAATGTTTTAATTGCTGCTGTTAAATTAACGATAATTTTTCATTTCTGATAAATAAGCTAAAAAGGTTGGCATTGCAAATAGCTCTACCCGTTTTGCAATAACCAACTAATAAAATATAGGATTGGTAAGAGAGTTTTGGGAGAGTAGACAGCTGCGTCACATATCTGTTTAAAAAAAGGCCATGCGATACAACCAAAAAAAACCTATATTTGCCTAATAAACAAACACTTACAAACTATAATCACCATTCTATATTGGTCATAGCTAAATACATTTACAAACTATGAAAAACATTGTCGCCCTATCTCTTATTATCCTTTTCATGTTTTCATGCAAGCAAGAGTCCTCTTACCCTGCTATAAAACCATATGAAGTAAAGGCCCCTAAAGCGGACATCAGCTACACTTTAGGTGCCAACGGCTCAGCCTCAATCAATTTCTCATTTCAGAAAGGCGATGCTTTTTTACTTGATTTTGGTAATGGCGAGGTGATAAAAGACACCATCCGCAAGGTACTTGTCAACTATGGAACCTGGGAGAGGCAGGTCAATTATAAAGCGAACGGTAGTTATAATGTAAAACTCACCGTTTCTAACCAAAAAGGTGTCGACAGCCAGCAAAAACTTATATACATTTCGAGCGTAACGCCAAAGCCCTTCGCCAATTTCACTTACGAAACAGGAACTGACGGGATGCTAAAAACGATCAACATGTCTGCCCTGAGTACGAATTACGAATGGAAGCTGATTAAAAAAGGAGAATACGCCGGCTACACATCAAAAGCCGAAAGCCCCGATTTTATCATAGAAAACAATGGCACTTATTATCTCTATCTAACTGCTTTTAACCAGCATGGAGTGACTCATAGCAGAAGAGATTCGCTCACAGTTACAAATGCCAAAAACACCAAGAGGCCCACTTTCGAAGGGGCGTTCTTTGACAAAACAGGAAAATTGAACGGAGAAGGAATGAATACCTTCGACGAAGGATGGGGAATGTTGATGGTCTCCAGCAACTCGTGTTATAATTTCGTCATAAAGGATGTAGGGAGTATTTTTATCATCAATGGTAATTCGTGGAGACTCACACAAGAGGAAAGATACTCTCTTCTTAAAAACAAGCTGATCACCGGCCCCGTAGACAGGAAAGGTTGGACCATCCTGTTTCGTGAAGAGAAACCCGTATGGTCAGGCATACCCGAGGGTTTCAACCTGAACCGGGACCCCGATTCTATCTTTGAAATTGAGGAGGTAAAAGAGATTGAACAACCAAGGTTATTTCCGGAATTAAAAAACAAAGCGTTCCTTGTGACATTCCGGATTAAAGTGGACCTTGGAGTAAAAGGAAAAATTGACGGGAAATTAAAAGTCAGATACCTGATTTATTAAACACGGCCTTGGAAATAACTAGCATTTAAGCACTGGCCTTAAAGTCTGTTAGAAAAGACCTTACAGCTTAAAGCCTACGGCTTTTTTCCATATATTTGAAATAAACAACCCCAAACCCCTTAAAAAATGAGCAAAAATACCTTCAAGAGCATTGTAGCCATCCTGGCCGGATTTCTGGTCGTGGTAATTTTATCCATCGCCACAGACCTGATTCTTAATATGACTGACATCATGAAACAGCCATTTGATACTAACCCGACCTGGTTTATCATATTGGCGATACTTTACCGGAATGCCTTCTCTACCTTCGGCTCTTACCTTACCGCCAGACTAGCCCCGAGTAAACCTATGCGTCACGCCATGATCGGGGGCTTTATCGGACTGGCACTCAGCATCGCCGGTGCTGTAGTCATGTGGGACACGCCCCCACGCTGGTATGCCATTTCATTAATCGTGCTGGCTTTGCCTTCAGCGTGGCTGGGTGGGAAGATTTTTGGCGGAGAATTTCCAAGAGGTGGTGCCTAAAGAATGATTTATACTTTTGAGTAACCGAAAGTCGCACCCACCCCCTGAAACTGTCGCAATGAGACTTGGTTCAGCGGAACGATCATTTTTACCTTTGTCATATATTATTATCAATCTCAAAATCAATGAATTATGGCAGCTGTAACGCAACGCATCACCAATTGTCTCTGGTTTGACTCAGACGCAGAAGAGGCAGTAAAATTGTATACTTCTATATTTAAGAACTCCTCCGTCGGACAAATCGTCCGTTACGGAAAACAGGGATTTGAATTCCATGGCAAGCCCGCCGGAAGTGTGATGACCATCCTTTTCTACCTCGATGGCCAGGAACTGATGGCCCTCAACGGTGGTCCGATATTTAAATTCAATGAGGCCATGTCGATGATCATCAATTGTGAAACCCAGGAAGAAATTGACTATTACTGGGAAAAACTCACCGAAAACGGCGGAGAAGAAAGCATGTGCGGCTGGCTGAAAGATAAATTCGGCGTATCCTGGCAGGTAACACCGGTATTATTCAACGAACTCTCAGCCGATTATGAGTCAGACGCCTATAAAAGAATGGAGACTGCCATGTATTCCATGAGAAAACTGGACATCAGGACTTTGATGGATGCATATAACGGATAAGATTCTTATAAAAAAAAGCCTCCCGGTTCCACTTTGGAATCGGGAGGCTTTTTAATCGATAACAAAATATGTCGCCCCGATGGGGCTTTGTTTGTTTCTAAAATCTGCATGCCACCAGTGTGTCACCCCTACAGGGCTTTTAAATAAAACTCTAAACTAATTTTTCCCCTCGGGTGCAACCCTCAGGCCTGGCAGGTTTCTTCCATCGTCCCCGAATTTGTCGGGGTACACGACAAAGTCTTTTCCCGTTTTTCCGCCCTCCCCGAATTTCTCCTTAAGACACAACAAAAACCTTTTTCCGTTCGCCATTCTCCCCGCACTATTCCAATAAAACCTTTTTCCTCACTCCATACTCTCCGAATTTCTCCAAAATCCCCTATATTTGAATTTTACAAATCAGACTTACCATGAAACCAACTACCCTCGAAGAGTTTTACCAGAGTTCTGCCCTGCTTATCCCCGAAGATATCAGCCGGGAGATCGGCCATTTTAATGTGTTCAAAATAGAAGACATGCTCGCCAAAGTAAAGAAAACGGGCGAAATGCCCTACAACCGCCGCAATTATTATAAGATAAGCATGATCAAGGGCCACAACAGGGCTGAATATGCCGACAAAGTAATTAACATAGAGAAAAATGCCCTGCTTTTCGCTTCGCCTAAGATCCCTTATAACTATTTACCCCAGGATGAAAAGCAGTCGGGGGATTTCTGCATTTTTACAGAAGACTTTTTACTTAAGGAGAAGAGTGGTGTCGTACTGGACCACCTGCCGATATTCAAAGCCGGGGGCTATCCGGTATTCCAGATTTCTGATGAAGATGCCGGGGACATTACGGCTATTTTCAGGAAAATGCACAAAGAGCTGTCTTCCAGCTATGCCTACAAGTATGATTTACTGCGTAATTATGTCCTGGAACTGATTCATTACGGCCAGAAATTGCAGCCGGCTACGGCCCTCTATCCTTCTCATACGGCTTCTGCAAGGGTTTCTTCTTTATTTATTGAGTTATTGGAGCGGCAATTTCCCATTGAATCACCCCAGCAAAAGCTGCATCTCAGAACCGCCAAAGACTATGCAGACCAGCTCTCTGTCCATGTCAATCACCTCAACAAAGTACTGAAAGAAAACACCGGAAAAACCACCACCGACCTCATCAGCAACCGTGTGGTGCAGGAAGCCAAGATATTGCTTAAGCAAACAGACTGGAATATCTCTGAGATTGCCTACTGCCTGGGTTTTGAGGAAGTTGCCCACTTTTCCAACTTTTTCAGAAAACAAACGGCCTTCGCACCCTTGACATTCCGGTCATAAGCCTCACGGTTTATACCGGACCCACAACCATATTTGATTTTTGCAAACTTCGGATTGATGTTTGCAAACACGGGGCCACTGCCCCACCCTACCTTTGTTCCATCAAATTAAACATAAAAACAAAGATGGAATCAAATCAAAAAATAGCTCTGGTAACTGGTGGCAGTCGCGGATTAGGTAAAAACATGGCCCTTCACCTGGCTAAAAAAGGCATTAACGTCATCCTGACCTATAACAGCAAAAAAGAAGAAGCCCTGGCGGTGGTGGCCGAGATTGAGCAGACAGGACAAAAAGCAGCGGCTCTTCAATTGAACACAGGTGAAATAAAAGGCTTCGATGCTTTCTTTACGGCTTTGAAAGAAACCCTGAAAGACCACTTCAACACCGACCGTTTCGACTTCCTGGTCAACAATGCCGGTATCGGTTTGTATGGTTCTGTGGCTGAAACAACAGAAGAAACTTTCGACCTGTTATTCAATATCCATTTAAAGGGTGTTTTCTTCCTGACCCAAAAGGCATTGCCCGTTATCAATGACGGCGGCAGGATCATCAATATTTCTACAGGACTGGCCCGCTTCTCCATGCCAGGATACAGTGCCTATGCCTCTATGAAAGGAGCAATAGAAACCCTGACAAAATACCAGGCGAAAGAATTGGGAGCCAGAGGCATCGCAGTCAACATTGTAGCTCCGGGAGCCATCGAAACCGACTTTGGTGGTGGAACTGTAAGAGACAATGAACATATCAACCAGCACATTGCAGGCATTACGGCCCTGGGGAGAGTGGGTTTACCGGACGATATCGGCGGTGTGGTGGCCTTCCTGTGTACGCCTGAAGCAGGCTGGATCAACGCCCAGAGAATCGAGGTATCGGGCGGAATGAATCTCTGATTCAAACCGACATCTAAATAATGAAAAGCAGAACTTCAGGGTTCTGCTTTTTTTCATATCCCCTGACGGCTGATTATCTATGTAACTAACTACAAATAAAACATTTACCACCATAAAAGACCGTTTAATAAAAATAAATTGTTAAATATTCAAATACCGCTAAAACACCCTTTTCAAACCAGGTCGTATATTCTACCTTAGTATTCAAAATAACAATAATGCCATGTTAATAGCTAAAGAACTCATTGAAAAATCGGAGGCCAGGTTTGAATTACTGACTACCGAGCCGACACGGAACAATGTAGCCGATCTTGCAGAAGAGGCCCTGATGGCCGATATAGATGTCCCTGCAGAAGTAACAAGCGGCAACATCCTCGGCAAAGCAGAGAACCGGGTCAAAAGAAAGGAAATGCTGAAGGCTCTGAACCAGGAACCTCCCGATTTTGCTTTTGAGAGAGCTATAGGTAAAAACGACTCGGTATACAGTAACTTTGTAGACCTGCTGCATGAAGCCAAAAAGAAGGTGGGCAGAATTGCCATAAAAGACGGCAACAAAACCCTGGGATATGCTACAGGCTTTATGATTTCTGATGAGCTCCTGATGACCAACTGGCATGTTTTCCGGTCAGAAGCGGCTGTAAAAGACAGCGTTGTACAGTTTTATTATGAGTATGACACCTTCGGCAACGCCAAAACCCCGATTACTTTCAAATTAAACACAGAAGGATTCTTTTACGCTTTTAAAGACCTGGACTACTGCGTGGTAGCGGTCAGTAAAACAGATTTGACAGGCACTCATAACCTTTCCGAAATCGGCTATGTCTATCTCGATCCTGTACTGGGCAAATTAGGCGATGAGGGTCAGGAAGCTCTGAACATTATCCACCATCCCAACGGCGACTACAAACAGCTGTCTATCCGCGAAAACATCTTTACCAAAATATTACCGACCTCTCTCTGGTACGAATCGGACACAGCCCCCGGCAGCAGCGGAAGCCCGGTATTCAACGACCAGTGGCAGATCGTCGCCCTACATCATATGGGGGTTCCGAAAAAGAACGTGAACGGCGACTACATCGACAAAGACGGCAATATGATTCCTGAAATCGACGGAAAATGGGACGAGTCCAAAATAGTCTGGATAGCCAATGAAGGCATCAGGATCAGTGTGATCCTGAAACACCTGTTTGAGAAAAATCCGGGCCAATCCATATTGAACAATATCAGAAAGCCTTTTGTGAACGGTACGGCACCCACTTCGCCTGAAACCGGAAAAGAAACAGACAACACCCCTCAAAAATCAGAAAGTATTGCAGACAGCCAAAACGTAAACATCTCTTTTCCGGCCACATTGCTGCGAAACACCGGAAATGTGTCGGTTTATATCAACACCAACCAGGCCGGGGTAGTAAAGACATCTGCTCCTGGCCAGGCCATCAACCTTTCAGAAGACCTGCTTGAGGCCTCCATACAAAGTGTTAAAGAAGACAGCCTTGATTTTTCGGAATGCCGCGGGTACCAGAGCAATTTCCTGGGCATTAACCTGCCCTTTCCAAAACCCAAACCGGAAATCAACGCCCTGGTAGCTAAACTTAAAAACAGCAACTCACGGGTTTTAAAATATTACCACTACAGTGTTTTGCTTCACCAGGTAAGGAAAATGCCCTTACTGAGTGCCATCAACGTCGATGGAGACCTCGAAAAAAGACTGGACGACTCGAAAAGAGGAACGGATATGTGGCTCCGCGACAACCGCCTCGACTATGATATACAACTCAGCGATGCTTTTTACAAAAAGAGCGGATTCGACCGCGGACACATGAGCCGCAGGGAAGATGCTAACTGGGGGGACACAGCCGAAGACGCACGCCTTTTTGCAGACCTTACCTGCATGCATACCAATGCCTGCCCGCAAGTAAACACCCTGAACCAAAGCAGCCGAAAAGGATTGTGGGGAAAACTCGAAACCATTGTACTGGAGCACGGTGCCTCAAAAGAAAACGGTAGAACAGCCAGAATATCCGTTTTTAACGGGCCCATTTTTAAAGAGACGGATGCTGTTTACAAAGGCATACAGATTCCCATGGAATTTTTCAAGATCATAGCCTGGATCGACGATGCCGGCCGGTTGAAAACCACCGCATTCAAATTGTCTCAGTCAGAACTTGTCGGAGACATTGATTTTGAGGCCCTTGATATTGATGCCAATGTTGAATTTAAACAATATCAGTGCAGCATCAGGGAACTGAGTGAGCAGACCAGGATAGATTTCTCCAAACTGGCAGAATTCGACACTTTCATTGCCGGAACCGGACCTCAGGAAATCCTGATCGACTCGGAAGAAAGTTTAAAACAGATAGTTTCGAACCCCTTGAAAAAATAAGCTGTCTGATCATCACCTCTTAAGAATCTCCGGGCCGGAAAGTCCGGGGATTCTTATTTTTAAGGAGACTTGAACATTTATGCTGAATTGGACAAAACCCATTTCACAGCCCGCATCAAAACGCACTTCCGGCTCCCTCAAAATATAACTAAAATAAGAAATCCGGCCCGGATAATTTCATGCGAAGAAATACCCGCAGAACCCCGTCTTGGAAATATCTAAAGCAGCAAAATTTCCTGTTTTTGTCATTCGTCTGTTCAACTAAACCTTTAGTTCGAAAATCTTATTAAATTCTTAACAGATAGGCCTGTTCGTCGCCGAAAGCCCGACATCCAAAAAACATACTTTTAATAAAAAATCAAATTATAGTGCAATTTTTATCAAAAGTCACGTCAAAAATTAACTTTAGTTAATAAGCATCTATTTTTTTCGCCCTTTATTTGCAAATAATTGTAAATTTTCAAGAACTTTGCGTGTTAACTTATTATTAACTTTATCTAACAAATTAAAATTATGGGAAAAACTGTACGTAGTTTTATCGCACTGTTTCTCCTGAGTTGCGGGTTCCTGCAGGCTCAGACAACAGTGAAGGGGGTAGTCACCTCCAAAGAAGATGGCATGACGCTTCCGGGTGTAAGCGTGCTCATCAAAGGTACCACCACAGGTACGGTAACAGATAGTCAGGGTAAGTATTCCCTCTCTGCCGACAGCAAATCTGTGCTTGTCATCAGTTCAATCGGCTACACCACGACGGAAGTTCCGGTCAACAACAAAACCGTCATCAACATTTCACTTGAACAGGATGCAAAAATGCTGAACGAGGTTTTGGTGGTAGGTTATGGAACAGTAAACAAATCTACCCACGTAGGTTCGTCAGCTCAGATCAAATCCGCCGATATTGAAAAGAGACCGGTTTCCAATGCCCTTAATGCTCTTGTGGGTATCGCTCCGGGTGTTCAGACCACTTCTTCAGGTGGTGCTCCGGGATCTGCTCCTTCGATCCGTGTAAGAGGGTTCGGCTCTATTTCTGCCTCAAACAATGCTTTATATGTAGTAGACGGTGTGCCTTTTGACGCTTCCACTTCTACTCTAAACCCTGACGATATAGAGTCTATTTCGGTCCTGAAAGATGCTTCTACTACCGCCATCTATGGTTCAAGAGGAGCCAACGGTGTGATCATGATCACTACCAAAAAAGGTAAGGAAGGCAAAAGCAATTTCAGTATCAGTGCTTCAGGCGGTGCCATCAACAGGGGTCTTCCGGAATATGAAACCGTTAATGCTGACCAGTATTACCCTCTGATGTGGGAGGCTTACCGCAATACCCTGACGTATGGTTCGGCTAAGTTACCGATAGAAGAAGCCAACAAAATCGCTTCGGGTATCACCACTTCTTATGGCGGAAAAACTTATACGGGAATTGCTGACCTGTTGGGTTACAATCCTTACAATGTAGCTAAAAATGCTATCGTCGACGCCAGTGGTAACCTTAACCCGGCTGCCAAACTTCTGTATCCTGATGACCTTAACTGGGCTGACGCTATCCAGCAAGGTGGAAAAAGCAGACAAAATTACAACATCACTTATGATGGAGGTACAGGCAAAAACGACCACTTCGTTTCATTGGGTTATACCAAAGAGCAGGGTTATCTTGTAAAATCTGATTTCGAAAGATTTACTGGACGTATCAACGTAAATACACAGGCTACCAAATGGTTAAAAACAGGCCTGACGTTGAACGGTAACTACAGCAAAGCAAACACCGACGCCGCTCCGGACGGAGGTACTTCTTTCATCAATGCTTTCTTTATGTCCAGATTTATGGGACCGATCTACCCGGTTTACAAGCATGATCCTGCTACAGGAGCGTTTATTCTGGATGCCAACGGCAACAAAATCTATGACCAGGGTGATGCAAGACCTTTCTCAAGTGGTCGTCACGCCATCTGGGAAAACCAGCTGAACAACCGTTCCAATGTCCGTGCCACTTTAGGTGCCCGTACTTATGCGACCATCAATATTCTTCCAAGTCTGAAAGCGACAACGAATGTAAGTTTTGATTTGCAGGATACACACGAGCGTAGATTTGATAACCAGATCATCGGTGACGGTGCTCCTGCTGCCCGTGCCTATCATTACCTGTACAGAACAACCAGTTCAACCTGGAACCAGATCCTTGAATTTGACAAAGGTTTCAACAAACACCATGTCAACGCTCTGGCCGGTCATGAAAATTACTTCTACAAATACAACTACCTGTCGGGTTCAAGAACAGGGATCATCGTTGACGGGGTAACTGAACTTCCCAACTTTGCTACTGTCCTGGGCGTATCTTCATACGAAGACAATGCTACCATTGAGAGTTATTTCAGCCGTTTGAGCTATGACTTTGACAAGAAATACATCATCAATGCTTCATTGAGAAGAGATGGTAACTCTAAGTTTGCCAAAGATGTGCGTTGGGCCAACTTCTGGTCATTGGGTGGTGCCTACAACATTGAAAGAGAAGACTTCTTCAAAGTATCGTGGGTTGACCTGCTTAAACTTCGTGCTTCATACGGTGTGGTGGGTAATGATGGTGACCTTGGTTACTATCCGTACCAGGCTTTATATACCCTGGGAAGAAACAATGACGCAGAACCTGGCTTTACCCAGGCTTCAATCGCCAACCCGAATCTGACCTGGGAAACAGCGAAAAACTTTGACCTTGGGGTTGATTTCAGCACCTTGAAAGGAAGATTATCAGGTAGCATTGAATATTTCAACCGTGAAACAAGCGGCCTGATCTTCAAAGTGCCTCTGGCCCTTTCTAACGGTGGCACTACTACTGATGGTTTCTCTGTTAACCAGAACATCGGCAACCTTTTCAACAGAGGACTTGAAATTCAGCTGACAGGAGATATCGTCAAAAGCGGTGACTTCACTTATTCTGCTACCGTGAACTGGACTACCTTCAAAAACCAGATCACTAAAATGCCTGATAATCAGAAACTGATCCAAAGCGGTACCAAAGCCTACAGCGTAGGTCACTCTATCTATGATTTCTACCTTCGCGAATTTTACGGTGTAGATAAAGAAACCGGAAATGCTCTTTACAGAACCAACGCGATGACTACAAACGCCAGGGTGATCGGAACAGATACTGTAACTACAGCAGTAGCTGAAGCCAATTACCGTTACACCGGAAATTCTTCTATTCCTGATTTTTACGGTTCAATGTCACATAATCTTTCGTACAAAAACTTCACCCTGGGAGTTCAGTTTACCTACCAGGTGGGTGGAAAAGTATATGACAGCCAGTACGCGGCCTTAATGCACGGTGGTACTTACGGCACAGCCCTGCACGTGGATGCCTTGAACCGCTGGAAAGCTTCGGGAGATGAGTCTTCTGTTCCGCGTCTTGACAACGGAAACGTAGTCAACCAGGCCGGAGGAAGCACAAGGTTCCTGACCGACGCTTCTTATTTCCAGTTGAATAACGTAACCCTGAACTACAGACTACCAGCTTCTATTGTAAGTGCCATCGGAGCCAAAGATGCCAACATTTATTTCTCGGGAGAAAACCTTGCTTTGTTCTCAGCCAGAAGAGGAATGAACGTAACCGGTACTTTCAACGGTACAGTGGATAACACCTACAATTTCAACCGTGTACTTTCTGTTGGTGCGAAAGTAAAATTCTAATCAGGTAAATAAAAAGACATAAAAAATGAAAAATATATTTAAAACCGGAGTTTTAGGCCTGACTCTCCTGATGGGAATCACCGCCTGCGATAAAGAATACCTGGAAACTGCCCCGACAGACCAGATAGCTACCGTGGATGCGTTCAAAACCACGGCGAATGCCAAAGCAGCTTTGAACGGGATACACAGGATCATGTATTCACAGATTTTCTCGACACAAGCCCAGGGAGGACAGTCAGGAAATATGCTTTACAGTGATATCCTGGGAGAGGACCTTGTATTTCCCAATGTATCCAATACATGGTTGAGAAGTGAGTACCAGTGGATAAGTCATATCAATCCACAGAGTTCGATCTCTTTCTACAATTACACGTTTTATTATGTGATTATCGGTAATGCCAACATGATCATCGCGAATATTGACAATGCCACAGGTCCTCAGTCGGAAAAAGATGCTGTCAAAGCAGAGGCCTTAACTTACAGGGCATGGGCTTATTTCCAGGCTGTTCAGTTTTATGGTAAGAGATTTGTAAAAGGAGAAGCCAACGATGGTTTGGGTATTCCTTTGGTACTGACACCTACTACGACAGCTACTCCGAGAAGTAAGGTGTCTGAAGTGTATGCTCAGATCAATACGGATCTTGACAAGGCGATCTCACTGATGAACGGCTATACCAGACAGAACAAGTCGCATTTTGATATGAGCGTAGCGAAAGGTATCAAAGCCAGGGTAGCACTGACTCAGCAGGAATATGCTGTTGCGGCCCAGATGGCCAAAGAAGCAAGAGCATCTTACACCCTGATGACCAATGAAGACTATCTTTCAGGTTTCAACAACTATTCGAACAAAGAATGGATGTGGGCGTCAAGGATCGTTTCTGACCAGACCAACTACTTCTATTCCTTCTTCGCTTACATGTCGATCAATTACAACTCTACTGCGATACGTTCTACCCCGAAAGTAATGTATTCTGTATTGTATGATAAGATATCGGCTACGGACGTCCGTAAGAAACTTTGGGACCCAACCGGAACCAATACGACGGATTTCCCTTTGCCGGCTTCTACTTTCCAGCGTTACAAATACCTTTCAAAGAAATTCAAAGTGGCTGATCCTGCTTTGAGTATCGGCGACGTGCCTTACATGAGAGCGGCTGAAATGTACCTTATCGAAGCTGAAGCTCTGGCCCGTCAGGCTAAAGATGCTGAAGCTGCAGATGTATTGTTTGTTCTTGCCAATAACCGCGATCCGAAATATACCAAATCAACCAACACCGGCTCTGCCCTGATCGACGAGATTATGATCCAGAGACGTGTGGAATTGTGGGGTGAAGGATTCAGGTTCTATGACCTGAAAAGGACCAATTCTCCTCTGAACCGTAATGGTGGTAACCACAGTGCCACATTTACCAACGGCGTAATGGATGTTCCTGCAGGTGACAAGAGATGGCAGTTCCTGATCCCTCAGGCTGAGATCAACAACACAAATGGTGTGGTAGTGCAAAATCCTTTGTAATTACTATTGCTGTCAGATACAAAGAGGTGCTCAACTGGATGAGCACCTCTTTTTTGTTACCCTCACGCGGCTAAGCCTCTCATTAACAATTACCATCTCACTGACGTTTCGATTTATTCGCCGCTTTTTACTATTTTTACAACATCCTGCTCTGTTCAAGACAGACCAATTGCTGTTAAAAGTATGTCCCCCGAAAAAGAAAGACTGATCACCCGGTTCGGATTCCCGGAAAAAGAAGCAGACGATCTGCTGGCTGTTTCCAGGCTTAAAAGCATACAGGCTCTGGAATATTTTATTTCTGAAGGGCAGGTCCCCCGAAAATTCGGTTTGCTGCTCAGCGGGCTATTCCGCTACCTCTATATCGACAAAGATGGCAACGAATACACCAAAGGCATCATACTGGAAGACAATATCTTCAGTTCTTACAATGCAATGCTCTCCGGTCAGCCCTCTTTCATGTATATTCAGGCCCTTGAAGACTCCACTTTCCTTGAAATTGACTACCACCTCTGGCTCAGGCTCCAGGAGAGAAACAACTTCTGGGATAAATTTCTTATCAGGCTTCTGCAAAAAGGATATGCTGTTAAAGAAAAGCGGGAACTCGAGTTGCTTTTGCTGGATGCTGAAACCCGCTATCATATCTTCCTGGAGGAATTTCCGGGAATGGAAAACAGGATAAAACAGCACATTATCGCTTCCTACCTTGGAATTAAGCCCGAATCGCTCAGCAGGATCAGGAAAAAAATGCCGTCTTAACATAGATCAATGCAAAGCCGGTCTGTCTCTGTGAATTTTGTTTCATCAAAACAATAACAAACAGATATGGAACTTAAAAACAACAAAATCCTGATTACAGGCGGCAGCTCTGGCCTGGGCCTCGAAATGTGCCGGAAATTACTTCAGATGGGCAATCAGGTAATCGCCTGTTCACGCTCTGCAGAAAAACTATCGGAAGCTAAAAAGCAGTTACCCGGCCTGATCACCTGCCCGTTCGATATCTCTGAGGTTGAGCAATGCATTTTACTGGCGGAATGGATCAAAAAAGAACATCCTGACCTCAATATTCTCATTAACAACGCCGCCATTGTACACAACACCCAATTCACATCAGAGGACGAGATCATAGAAAAATCACAAAATGAGATAAACACCAACCTGATGGCCCCCATCTGGCTTTCCAGGCTACTTTTGCCGGTACTGGAAACTCAGAAAAATCCTGCCATCATCAACATCACCACGGGCCTGATCTATGCCCCGAGGGCTGATTATTTGTTTTACAATGCCAGCAAATCTGCTTTGCATGCTTTTACGCAGGTATTGCGAATACAGATGCAAGAGCATCCTGTGAAAATCACAGAAGTGATGTTCCCGGTGGTGGATACACCATGGCACAAAGGAAACCCTCCCAAAATTGCTATTCAACCGGACCGGGCCGTCAGAGAAATGCTGAAAGGCCTGGAAGATGACAAGCCCGAAATCAAAGTCGGGGGTGTGAAACTGCTTTACTGGCTGGCCAGAATTGCCCCGGTGTTTGCCATCCGTAAAATCAACAACCTGAAGAGATGAAACATTTTGCCAAAAGAAACGGAACGTGGAGAACACCTTGTTACCTGCCCGTCATCAATAACCGTCAAAATAACACGTAAACACCTGTAAATAAATACTTTGAAATAACAGGGCATGATTTTTTATCAATCCGGAATCTTTATTTTATATTTGGCTGACCTATTTATTACGTCATAAATAATCATTTCCTAAAACTCAAAGTACAATGAAAGTAGTAAAGAAAATCCTGATCGGCCTCTTAGGTATCGTCGCCATTCTGCTCATTACCGGGCTGTTTATCAAAAAAGATTATGCGGTACATCGTGAAATTGTGATCAACAAACCCAAACAGGAGGTATTTGATTACATTAAACTCCTGAAAAACCAGGACAATTTCAGCGTGTGGGCCATGACGGACCCTAAAATGAAGAAAACCTATACGGGAACAGACGGAACCGTGGGCTTTGTATCAGCCTGGGACAGCCAGAACAAAGACGTGGGTAAAGGCGAGCAGGAAATCAAAAAAATTACGGAAGGCGAAAGGATCGATTTTGAATTAAGATTCATCAAACCTTTTGAGTCTACGGAAAAAGCTTACATGACTACCGAAGCGGTTTCTCCTGCCCAAACCAAAGTAAGGTGGGGTTTTGACGGGCATATGGCTTACCCGATGAACCTGATGCTTCTGTTTATGGATTTTGACCAGATGCTGGGTGATCAGCTGAAAACAGGTCTGGATAACCTGAAAGTAAAACTGGAATCTTAAAAACAAGAAAGAATGGCCGGGGCCATTCTTTCTTCATTCAGAAGAAAATCAACCATGAATGCATTCATCAAAGCCATCAAAGCACTTGATGTAGAAAAAGTTGAGTCTTTGATTCCAAAATGGGCCGGTTATGAAGAAGAAACCGGGAAAAACGCTTTGCACTATCTCGGAGGTGTAAAGGTCGGTGATGATAAAACCAGGGCTGAAAAGAGCCTTCTGATTCTTCAGACACTGTTAAAAAACGGGATGGATATGAACTCCATCCACAGAATTGAAGAAGAATGCGACTTTTTCCCGGCCACTCCCTTGTGGTATGCTTATGCCAAAGGAAGAAATAAAAAACTATACCGGTGGCTCCTGGAATCAGGGGCAAAACCTGATAACTGTATGTTTGCCATTGCCTGGAATGACGATGTAGAAGCGGCCGAAATGTTTCAAAAGCATGGGGCTAAGATTCAGGACCCATCAGGAAAAGACACCCCTTTTACGGCAGCGTTTTACTGGAAAAGATTCAGAGTGGCGGAATGGTTTCTGCAAAAAGGGGCGGATGTAAACACCCGGGACGAAGAAGGCAATACTTGCCTGCATCTCGCTGTCAGAAAGAAATATGACCCTGAGGCGGTTCAGCTCCTGCTCAGGCATGGGGCAGATGTGGATCTCAAAAACAACGAGGGAATTTCACCCAAAGCAATGGCTGAGACCAACAGGCAACGAAAATTTCTGACTCTTTTTAAAAGTGCGAATGATTCCCTTCCTAAATTTGATTCCTGATCAGCAGATAGTAAAAATGGAAATCAACATCACCGAAATCAACGGAACCGGAATAGCAGAAATTACTGCTGATAATATCATTATTCACAACGTCCAGGATGCCCTCGATCTGATGGCCGATTGCGGGTACCAGGGAGCGGATGGCATCATTCTTCATGAAAAGAACCTGACAGCAGATTTTTTTGAGCTGAAAACAGGATTGGCAGGAGAAGTGCTGCAGAAATTCTCGAATTATCGCATGAAAATGGCGGTGGTCGGAGATTTTACCAAATTCGAAAGTAAAAGCCTCCGCGATTTTATTTATGAAAGTAACAAGGCCGGACGTACGATCTTCGTTAATTCAACAGAGGAAGCAAAAGAAATCTTAACAAAATGACAAAAGAAGCCATCATCCTGCACGAAGAAAAGCTATTGAACGCCATAAAATCAAGCGACCTTGACGTACTGAATCAGCTGCTTCATGACGATCTGCTCTTTATCATTCCCGGTGGCCAGACGATCACCAAGGCTATGGACATGGCCAATTATGCCTCAGGAAACATGAGTGTTAACTCCCTGGAAGCTGACGATATGATAATCAACCTGATCGACAAAGAAGCGGTGGTTTCTGTTCAGATCAACCTGAAAGGCAAATACCTGGATCAGGTCATAGACGGCAGATTCAGGTATCTGAGGGTATGGAAAGAATTCAACGGGCATTTTATGGTGATCGGGGGAAGTTGTAATGTTGTGTAAATCCTGTTTTGAACCTGCAGGTGACTTCAACCATATTCCTTTAAAAGAGCTGGAAAAGATGATAAGCGAACATCTCCGCCTTTAAAACAAAAAATATAGCATAAATCACAACGATTATATCCGGTCTGCCTGATAAATTATTTAAATTAGCGATAATTAAATTTTTTAAATGGCCAAAGCACCTAAAAAATCAGACCAGGAACAGGTCTCGGAACTCATTGAGAAAATGGACCAGCCCTGGAAAGAAATTGTTGAGTTTCTCCGCCGGACCATTCTTGACATAAGCTTCGAAATTTCCGAACAGGTCAAATGGAACTCCCCCAGTTTTTATTACAATGGAGAGATGCAGCCTTTTGATCCCAAAGAGTATAAGCGGGACTTGGTGGTATTGAACCTCCACCGCAACAATCACATCCTGATGGTCTTCCCTACCGGGTCTAAAATAACCGACTCCACCGGTGTGCTGGAGGGAAGTTATACCGACGGAAGAAGAATGGTCAAAATTACCAGCCTTGAAGAAGCCAAAACCAAAGCCCCTCATTTAGAAACCATTATCAAAGCCTGGCTTGAGCTGGTCGAAAAATAATTGTTATGACAGAAATCCCCTTATCGTCTTCAACACCGGTTAGTCAGAAGATTTTCCGGATAGCTACCATCCTGCTGACCGCCACTGTCTGGGTCAGTGCCCTGCTGTTCGGCTTGTACATCCTGGCGTTTTATGCGGCGGCTCTGTACGAGGGTCATATGGACCGCTGGAATGAGATACTACCGCGGTTATATGAACAAAAAACCAAAGCTGCCACTACCGGCATCGGCCTTCACTTTGCTGCAGGAGGCATAATCCTGATCCTGGGAAGCATTCAGCTCATGGATGGCATCAGGGAAAGGTTTCTGACTTTCCATCGCTGGACGGGCCGCATCTATGTTCTCGCCTGCCTGCTGGCAGCTGTCGGCGGGCTGATATTTATCGCAGTCAAAGGCACGATCGGCGGAACCGTCATGGATATAGGCTTTGGATTGTATGGTGTCCTGATGTTCATTGCGGCTATTGAAACTTACCGTCATGCAGTAGCAGGAAGGCTCGAAAAACACCGGGCCTGGGGCCTGCGTTTATTTGCCCTGGCGATAGGCTCATGGCTTTACCGCATGGATTATGGCTTCTGGCTCCTTTTTAAAGGAGGTGGACACACCTCCGAGTTCAACGGGGCATTTGATATGGTCATGGCATTTTTCTTTTACCTGCCGAATTTACTGGTGGTGGAGATATTTTTAAGAGCACGGAGTTATAATGCTAAGCCCGTCGCCAAAATAGCGGCATCCGTAGTCCTGTTTCTGGCCACCGGGTTTCTTTTAACCGGAACTTATTTTTTCACTAAATATTACTGGGGCCCTGCCATTACGGGTTGGCTATTCGGATAATTGCCCCCTCCGGGCTTCAGTCCGGAGCCGGGAAACGGGGAGATTTGAGCCTGAAGGCCCGTCCCCATTTTCCTTTTTCCATTTTCCTGTTTTCATTTTTTTCATTTCACAAAAAAGTCGCAAACGCCACTTTCATTTGTCGGAGTGGCACCCTTAAAATCATATTCAACCTGTGTAGCTTTGCATATAATTAATAAACAGATAAAATAAACATCTAAGACTATGAAAAAAGACAAGATTATTTTTTGGGTTGCCACCGTATTTATTTTCCTTTTTGAAGGGGTGATGCCCGCATTGACAGGCCATACAGAACTGGCCAAACAAGGCGTAAGCCACCTCGGCTTTCCTGACTACTTCAGAATAGAACTGAATATTTTTAAGATTTTAGGTTCTTTAGCCATCATTATCCCGCAGGTCCCGGCCCGTGTGAAAGAGTGGGCTTATGCAGGATTAGGGATTACGATGATTTCTGCATTTATCGGCCATTGGGCTGTTGACGGAGTCAACGGTCAGACTTTCTTCCCGCTTGTGATACTGGCTATCCTGGTGGTTTCTTATGTTTATTATCACAAACTTCGTAAACCGGTATTATAATCAGCCATATAAGTCTTTATAAAAATGCATCTCCGAGTCCGGAGGTGCATTTTTATTTCGGGGATTTTCTGCTGTAATGACTACCCGAATTGATGAAAAAGCATTTGTTTTTTGTATTTCCTGGTGTAGATTTAACAGATTTTCACCCTAAAACAATCAACCCGATGCAAAACCGAACCATGCCCGACTGCACCATTATTCCGGTACTGGCCTATCATGATGTGCCGCAAGCCATCGACTGGCTTTGTAAGGTTTTTGGGTTTACAGAACGCTGGCGGGCAGGAACACACCGGGCCCAGCTATCATTTGAAGGGGGCACCATCACCGCTGCCGAAGCAAACACAGCCAACGGAGAAGTCCCTGTGAGCAGCCTTACGGTGAGGGTCAGCGACATGGACGCTCATTTGAGACGGACCACAGAACAT
Organism: Emticicia sp. CRIBPO; assembly: GCF_009905725.1. GTDB lineage: Bacteria > Bacteroidota > Bacteroidia > Cytophagales > Spirosomataceae > Leadbetterella. The sequence goes on from NZ_JAAAKV010000011.1 coordinate 138,347, forward strand.
GGTGCAGAGATCATCCAGCAGCCCATAGATTATCCGTATGGTGAAAGGCAATACGTAGTCAGAGACATCGGAGGCCATATCTGGAATTTCTCCCAATCCATTTCAGATGTCGCTCCTGAAGACTGGGGAGGCATCTCAGGTGTACTTTAATTTATTCTGAAAACGGGTATTAAATCTTCCATTCCGGGTATCACCGTATTTATTATACGGAATAAAATGCTATTTTTACGCAAACTCTGACTAACTAAACTCTTTTCATGGAAAACTACAACCCTTTTGACGACCAGGTAAGCACCCTGGACGAAAACATTGATGAACAAAAAATTATCCCCTTAGGAAAATTCATCTTTTTATGTATCATTTCATTTGGCCTCTATCAGATCTGGTGGTCATACAAAGCCTGGAAATTTTTCAAACAAAAAGAAGAAAGCGACATTATACCCGCTGCGAGGGGGTTCTTTGCCGTGCTTTTCGCGGGACAGCTATTTGATAAGATCCTGGATTTTGCCAGAGAGAAAGGCTATCCTTCTGATTATTCCCCTTTTCTGCTTGCTTTAGGATATTTTCTGGCGGGTCTTTCCGGAAGGTTCCCTGCACCCTATCTTTTCTTGTCATTCTTCTCCTTTCTCTTTTTTATCCAGCCTTTTAATGCGTTTAATTATGCCAGGCAACATTCTGATGATATCAGGGTTTCTCCGGAAGATTCATTCAGCACCAGCCAGATTGTCCTTATCCTGCTGGGTATTTTATTTTGGGTGATTACCCTCTTAGGCCTGATTTTGCCTGAGCCTGTCAGTTAATGGTTCATTTTCACAAATCACCATATCTGCCATAAACAGAGGCCCTGCTACCGAAGCGGGGCCTCTGTTTTGCATCTGAAAATCAGAAACCCCAAGATGTAAAACCAGGTAATATAATCATCAAAATAATACCTGGAATAAAGTATAATTATTTCTTAAAGTTGTTTTTTTACTCATCCGGCAGCTTTCCTTCGTAAATTTGGCTTTCAATTAGGTGTACCTTCTAAACAGGCAGTGAAAAACATGGAAAATATAACTGACAAACACCCCGCAGACGTAGCCGAACAACTGGCCGCACTGGATCCTCAACAAAGAAACCTTACTTTTCTGAAGCTCTCGGGAGAGCAGCAAGGTGATGTATTCCCCTATTTTGAGCCGGTAGTTCAGCAGGAAATCATCAAAAGCCTGGGCGATAGGGAATTCTCGGAAATTCTGAATAACATCGATCCGGATGACAGAACTACTTTGTTTGATAATTTCCCTGATCAGCTTATCAAACATTCCATTAACCTGCTCAATGTCGATGAAAGGGAAATTGCCCTTAACCTGATCGGTTATGAAAAAGACAGCATAGCGAGACTGATGACACCTAATTATATACAGGCCAGGCAAAACCGGACCGTCGGGGATATCCTGAAACACATCAAGAAATTCGGTAAAAAAGCGGAGACCCTGAATTTTGTCTATGTGGTTGACGACCACAACAGGCTCATTGACGACCTTAAAATCGGGCAGCTGCTGATGGCAGAATCCGACACGCTGATTTCGGAGCTGATGGACCATAACTTTGTAGCCATCAGGACGATCACCCCTGTAGAAGAATCACTGGATATCTTTGAGAAATACGACCGGTCTGCCTTACCCATTATCACCGAAAACGGGATACTGGTGGGTATTGTGACCTTTGATGACATTATCGACAAAATCAAGGAAAGAGATACAGAAGATATTCAGAAATTCGGGGGTGTGGAAGGTCTGGACTTGTCCTACACCCAAACACCACTGATGCAACTCGTCAGGAAAAGGGCCGGCTGGCTGATCATCCTGTTCCTTGGCGAAATGCTGACAGCCTCTGCCATGGGGTATTTTGACGGTGAAATCCAGAAAGCCGTTGTGCTCGCCCTGTTTGTTCCTCTGATCATTTCAAGTGGCGGAAATTCAGGTTCGCAGGCAGCGTCCCTGATCATACGGTCTATGGCCCTGGGTGAGTTACGGTTAAAAGACTGGTGGTACGTCATGCGGAAAGAGATACTTTCGGGCCTTATGCTGGGCAGCATTTTGGCCGTTATCGGCTTTTTAAGGATATTCATCTGGCAAAAAACAGGGATCTATGACTACGGCCCTTACTGGTTTTCAGTAGGCATGAGCGTTTCTGTTTCGTTGGTTTTCATAGTGCTCTGGGGCACTTTATCAGGCTCTCTGATCCCGTTTATTTTACGGAAAGTCGGCCTTGACCCGGCCACGGCCTCCGCTCCATTTGTAGCTACCCTGGTAGACGTGACGGGCCTGGTCATCTACTTTTCGGTTGCGGCCTTATTTTTAACAGGAAAATTACTTTAGCATGAAAAGAATTGTAGCAAGCCTGCTATTGATCCTGGTTTCCGCCGGATGTGAAATCATCAGGAAATCGCCCAAAACAGCCTTAACCAGTGGTTTCTACAAGCAAAAATCCGGAGACAGGAAACAAATCGTTTATACGGACATTGAAGATGAAAACGTGGTGGTCTATGACACCTACACTCAAAACAACAAGACGTTTGCAGATACGATCCAAGCCCCCAGGGTTTTCAGACCGGAAACCGGCGAAACCGGAAGCCCGGTTTCTTTTAACAAACACAGTTTCGACGTAGACTTCCTTACCATGCCCCTCAAGTACAGGCCTGCGGTAAATGGTGTACCGCAGCAGTTGAACACCAACCTGAACGGAGCATTGTACCTTGGTTACAGAACAGACAAATTCAGTCTCCGTTACCTTAAAAGCCCCCTGAATGTAGCCGAACGGGCCATCAATCATTACGGTTTTTCATTGGGAGGATTTACAGGGTTGGGCAATACCGCCATGAACCCCACCACCACCAATAACACCCTGAGTACAGAATATGACGGAATTGTATGGATCAAAGGCATATCCGGTATCATTGCGATTAATAATTTCACCCTGGGTATTTCTTTAGGTTTTGACCACCTGCTGGATAAAAACCACCGGGTTTGGATTTACGAAGGCAAGCCCTGGCTGGGACTGGCTTTTGGCCTGAATTTAAATTAAAACACGCTCATTTACAGCACAATACCATACTTTAAATACCGTTTTAACAAAACATAATTAAACAACTTTAAAATGAAAAACCATGAAAAACAGGACACAACAACTGGATCATTTCTTCGACTTATATGAAGAACGGTTTAACAAAGCTCTGCGTGACTACCAGGTTGACGTGGAAGGAACAGCCAATGCCTTTGCCGAGAGCTTCATAGAAGCCAGCCCGGTCGGTGTGGTCAGTGGTAAAAACGATCAGCAGTTCAGGGAGATGATCCCCCAGGGATACAGGTTTTACCGGAACATCGGCACGGAATCCATCGACATCGTTTCCAAAGACATCATCATTCTTGATGACTTCCACTCCATGGTTAAGGTATTCTGGGATTGCAAATACACCAAAAAAGACCGGTCAAAGGGTCATGTTGAATTCAATGTCAAGTACTTTGTACAGACCATGAATAACGAACACAAAATTTTCGCCTACATCACCGGTAACGAGCAAAAAGTACTGGAAGAAGAAGGTTTGCTTGATGAAGAATAAAAAAGAAGAAGTATTCACCCCATCCGCTTTCATTACAATTTGAAAATTATCATAAATAATTGCACAAATTCAATGTTTTGATCTATAAAAATACTTAATCTATCTATTTTATAGATTAATATCAAAAACATTTTTTTTATTTGTGACCATTCTGAATATGCCTGGCCGGCATACTCCCGGAAGCCAATTAACAAAATCACTTTAAATAATGAAGCGTTTAATCTCAGACAGTTCCTGAAGAGCGGGCTTTGTCAAACTTTCCCGATTAAATTTTGAAGCTTTTTAAAATGTCACTCTTGCGGCAACAAGAGTGACTGGTCAGCAAAAGGCTCATTTGGCAATGATCAAGAGATTTTTAACGATCTCTCAGTACCTTATTTTTTAACTTAACCAACGTAAAGTAAATGAAAAAAAAACTATTATTCCTTAGTTTTGGCCTGCTTATTTCATTTTTCTCCTTTTCTCAGAACGCCCCTGTCATCAATGCTACCGTTGAAGGAAAAATCATCGATGAAGTAACCAATGAACCGGTCATCGGGGCCTCCGTAAAAATCAAAGGGACAACAAACGGCGGGACAACGGACTCCGACGGAAAATTCCTTCTTAACACCGGCCAAAAACTCCCTTTTACGCTGGTCATCAGCTCAATAGGATTTACAACCAAAGAAACGGTCATTGAAAAGAGTAATGTTTCGATCAGACTCGCTCCCAACCAAAGCGAATTGAACGAGATTGTGGTGGTGGGATATACCCAAACCAGGAGGGACGCACAAACCAGTGCCATTACGACCATCAACTCCCAGGATATTTCAAGGGCTTCCTACACCAGTGTCACCGAGAAGTTACAGGGCCAGGTGCCTGGTTTATTGATCTCTAGTAACTCAGGGGTTCCGGGCACCTCCGTTTTGGTCCGTTTAAGGGGAGCCACTTCCATCACCGCAGGTAACGACCCTCTGTACATCATTGACGGGGTATTTATCAACAATGAAAACCTCCAGGGCTTATCCAGGGGACTTGGTGGTCAGACGCCCAACCCGCTTTCAGATATCAACCCGGAGGACATCGAATCCGTATCTGTCCTGAAAGATGCCAATGCAACGGCCATTTACGGAGCCAGGGGAGCCAATGGGGTTATATTAATTACCACCAAGAGAGGCAGCAGAAGTGTCAAAACCAAAATCAACTTCTCGGCTGATTACGGTGTAGGAAAAGCCACGAATCTATGGGAACTTGTGACGGGTCCTGAACATGCCACCATGGTCAACCTTGTGCACATCAACGATGGAAAAACCTACGAAACCAGACCATTCAGACCAGTCAATGAGGTCATTGCCGGGTTTCCGGCCTTTGGCAATCCGGAAGATCAGAAAACTTATGACCGTGTGAGCGATGTATTCAGAATTGCCCACTCCCAACGTTACAATTTATCATTGGCCGGTGGCAACGAAAGCACCAACTTCTACCTCGGTGCTGAGTACCAGAACCAGCAGTCGACGCTTAAACTGCAGGATTTCGGAAGGTATGCCTTCAGAATTAACCTTGACCATTCGATCAACCGCCGTTTTAAGATCGGGACATCCAATAACCTGTCGAGTGTTCCGAGAAGACTGGTGAGAGTAGGTGACGGCCCTGCGGGCTTGTTCCAGGCAGCCTTGCATACGCCGACTTTCTATCCGTTTTACAATGAAGACGGCAGTTTTACCAAACCTACCGTTTTTGATAACCACATCGCTATCCTGCAAAACTCGGATACGCGTTCCAATAGCCTCAGAAGCATCAACAATTTATATGCAACGTATTTTTTTCTTCCGAACCTTTCGTTCAAAACCTCTCTGAGTAACGATTTCAATCTCTATCATGAAAAGGCTTATTACAACACCAACCTGGTGTATGGTCAGCCTGCCGGAGAAGCCAATGACGTACTGACCAGCAAGCAATCACTGATTGCCGAACAGCTGATCAACTACTCGCTGACAGGAAAGAAGACTGATTTCTCCTTGTTTTTAGGCAATACAGTCCAGTTTACCAGCACCGAACGCGAAACACTTACCGGAACCGGATTTCCGAGTAACCAGTTCAAAAGGATCACTTCGGCAGCTGTTCAAACGGCCTCTTCCACAGGCTCTGACTATGGCCTGGTATCATTTTTTGCCGGGTCAAACTTCACTTACAATAACAAATACATCATCGATGCCAATTTCAGGGCCGATGCCTCATCCAGGTTTGGTGCAGCCAACCGCTGGGGGTATTTCCCTTCTGTAGGACTGGGATGGAACATCAGTAAGGAAGACTTTTTCCCTAAATCATCAGTGGTAGGTAACCTGCGGTTAAAAACAAGTTATGGACTCACCGGTAACCAGGACATCGATGATTTTGCATCCCGCGGACTTTGGGGCGGCGGAAGAAATTATGCTGATTTACCTGGTATTGCCCCGAGTCAGCTGGCCAACCCGGACCTGAAATGGGAAACCACGAGCCAGTTCAATGTCGGGCTGGCAGGTACTTTACTGAAGGATAAATTCTCTTTCGAACTGGATTATTACAGAAAGTATACGACCGACTTGCTGATCAATGAGCCGGTGGCTTCCAAAACAGGTTTTTCATCAGTTTATAAAAATGTCGGTGAAATCAGCAACACAGGTGTTGAGCTTTTGATCAATTCAAGAAATATCGAGACCAAAGATTTCAGATGGAATACCACCTTTACGATATCCCATAATAAAAACCTGATTGAAAAACTGAATAACCCGATCACCGGAAGCTACGGCATGTACCGCCTGGAGCAAGGCTATTCGCTTTATTCTATCTGGGTTTATAATTACCTGGGGGTTAATCCGGAGACCGGTAATGCCATTTTTGAAGACATAGATGCTGACGGTAAAATAACCGCAACAGATCGTAAAATTGTAGGCGATGCCTGGCCTGATTTCGAAGGTACCCTGAAAAACACCATCACTTACAAAGCCTTTGACCTGAATGTCAACCTGGTTTACCGTTCGGGCAACAAGCTTTTCAATTATACGGCCTTCTTCCTTGAAGCGGGAGCTACCAGGGGAATTACCCGTTCTATCCAGAAAAGCTCTCTGAACTACTGGAAAAAACCGGGTGACACCAACGTGCTGCCAAGACTGACCTCACTGACCAATGCCGATGGCAGCAGAAACTATGAGAGCAACACCAGCCGGTTACTGGAAGATGCTTCATTTATCCGCTTCAGAGACATCACACTGGGTTACAGCATTCCTTCGACAGTTTTATCAAGACTGAAAATAGCCAAAGCGAGACTTTATGTGACCGGAACCAACCTGCTTACCCTTACCAAATACACAGGTCCGGATCCGGAAACCAACTCGGCAGCAGACAGCGGAAGCGGATTGGTGCAGGGGCTTGATTTTAACGGCGTACCGCAAACCAAGTCAGTGAATTTCGGAGTTAACATCACATTTTAATGATCAGCAACATGAAAAAGAACATTCTCATTATAGTTTTAAGCCTTTTTGCCTTGAGTTCATGTAAAAAAGTACTGGAAACAGAACCCCAGGCCAACATTTCTGACGAAGCGGTCATTGTAGACCAGAAATCTGCCCTGGCAGCATTGATCGGCACCTATGACGCCTTGCAGGGATATGTAAGCGGCAGCATTGTTTCGCTTGAACTCGCGGGCGACAATGTGGTCAATTTCAACAGCCAGAACAACGTGGTCGCGAATAAAACCGCTGATGGTGGCGGCGGTGGCTTTTCGGGCATTTATACGACCATCAACAGGGCCAATTTTGTCATCAGCAAAGTACCGGCCCTCAGCGAAACGGCCATCACCAAAGCCGACAAAAACCAGATCCTGGGAGAAGCTTATTTTATCAGGGCCCTGTCGTATTTTGACCTGGCTAAAACCTACGGCGGGGTGCCTCTGGTCCTGGAACCGGCCACCGCTCCTACCTCTCACCAGGGCACGAAAAGAAGTACCAAAGCCCAGACTTATGAGCAGGTGCTCTCAGATCTGAATAAGGCGGAAGAACTGCTGACCACTACCCTGAACAGGAACAGAGCCAATAAGTTTACGGTTTATGCCCTTAAAGCCAGGTTATATCTTTATACCGAGAAATGGGAGCTTGCCGAAGAAAATGCCTCTAAAACGATTCAAAGTACTAACTTCAGCCTGGTAAAACCTTATGCCAATTTCTTTACAGGCAGAAATACGACTGAGTCTATTTTTGAAATCGCTTTCAGTACCTCAGACAAGAGTTCGTTTTATACCAACTGGAACTCTCCCGCTCAGGGTGGCCGCCATGATTATATTCCGGCCAGGGAATTTGTCGGGCTTATCCTGGATCCGAAATTGGGAGGGGCAAGAAAGAGCCTTTTGTTTCAAACCCCGCAAGGGATTTACGACCTGACGCAATACAGCAAACAGGACGGTACCAGCTCTATTTTCATTCTGCGTATCGCTGAGCAATACCTGATCAGGGCAGAAGCCAGGGCTAAAAAATCAAACCCTGACCTTCAGGGAGCAGTGGCTGACCTTAATACCATCAAATCCAGGGCAGATGTACCCACACTTACGTTTAGCAACACTTTGACCAAAGAAAACATCCTGCTTTCCATCGAAGATGAAAGAAGGTTCGAACTGGGTTTTGAAGGCCACAGGTTTGCAGATATCGTCAGAACAGGCAGGGCTGCAGAAGTATTTGGAAAAATCAATCCGAACCTTAAGAACCCGAATTTCTGGATATTTGCCATTCCTAGAACCGAAATCATCCAGGATCCTGATCTTGAACAAAATCCGGGTTATTAATTCAATATAAACAATATAACATCTATTATTATGAACAAAAAAACGTTTATTCTTGCCTTAGCGGCCCTCTTCAGCATAGGATTGGCCAGTGCCCAAACCCCGATCCAGGTGAAGAAAAGCACCACAAAACACGGTCCTGAAAACGGCTCCCTGATCATCATCGGCGGTGGCGGGTCCACGCCTGAAATCTGGAATAAGTTTATAGAACTGGCCGGGGGAAAAGACAAAGCCAAAATTGTGGTCATCACGGCTGCTTCGGGTGATTCAGCCGCTTTCAGAACCTCCTCAGTGGAGTTTCTCAAAAAGAACACCGGTATAGCGGATGTTACGCTGTTACATACCAATGACCTGCAGGAAGCCAACAGCGAAAAATTCATCGCCCCTCTCAAAAAAGCAACCGGGGTCTATTTTGAAGGCGGACGCCAGTGGAGAATCGCCGATTCATTTCTGAATACCCTGACCCACCAGGCTTTTTTTGAGGTGCTGGACAGAGGCGGTGTGATCATCGGAACTTCGGCAGGGGCCAGCATCCAGGGCTCATTCCTGTGGAGAGGAGACACCAAAGGTCCCCAGATCTTAGTGGGCGATCACACGCAGGGACTCGGTTTTCTTAAAAACTCTGTGATAGACCAGCACTTGCTGAAACGCAACCGCCAGTTTGACCTCGTGGACTTCATAAAGCAGTCGCCGGAGCTGATCGGTCTGGGTCTGGACGAAGCCACGTCTGTTCTGGTTCAGAAAGACACCCTGGAAGTTATCGGAAAATCTTATGTGGCCATTTACGATTACAATACGATTGTCGGCAAAAATGCCACACATGTGGTAGACGGCAAAGAAGTGTATACCCAGTCATCCGGACCGTTTTTCTTCCTGAGCCAGGGCCAGAAATACGACCTGAAAAACAGGGTGATTATCCCGACCCAGAGAAAGAGACCGGAAGAGCCAAAAGCCGAGCAGGTCAAAACCGGGGAAACCAAAACAGAACAGGTTAAGACCGACAGCGGTAAAGAAGAAACAGTAAAAAAGAAAAAGAAAAGCAGCAAGTAAACCGATTGCAGGTCTGATATGGCTGCTTGCTCCGCTACAGGCGAGGCAAGCAGCCATAGCTTTTCAAAACCGAACCGTGTCAGCAATATAGCCCGGCACCTCAACTAAGTAAGGGAATACCCGGAGGGCCCTCCTGAAAAAAAACACGGTAATCTACACTTTTAGGGTTTAAGTCCTGAAAATGGCTGGACTCGTCACTTTACGGTTCATACCTGGTACTGCATTATTGTATATTTGTATAGAAAGGTGCCGGATTTTACGAATCATAACATGAAAACAGCGGCATACCTAAACTATTTATTCGGTAATTAAACAACAAACTAGCCATGAGAATTAGGACAAATGACTTGATCCTCCTGATTTTATTTACTGTCTTCATAGTGGCCGGAATTTCAAAGAGTATTTCTGCCAACTTCATCATCAGAAGCCAGACATTATTAACCACTTTTAAATGGTGCGGCATTCCCACATTAATTCTTGCTGCCTTTTTTGCCTACCGGGCTACTTTCGGGTACAGAGACAAAATGATGCCGCTCTGGCGTAATATCACCGGGTTTGCTGTCCTTATTTTTGTCGTTTCGATGATCACTTTCGTTTCATTTGAAGGCATGCTGATCAGGATCAATCATACCTGCGGCAAACAAAAAAAATACAACATGTCCGGAAAAGTGGTCAGGATTGAGTGTCCCAGGAGGGAAATCCCCCTTAACCGCTACTCCATTTATATTGCCAGGGATCCGGAAAACGACAGTGTAAAACTGGAAGTACCGAGTATTAACTGGAACGAAGGTCAGCCTTTTCAAAAAGACATGAAAGTAGGCTCACTTGGTTTTATTTATGCGGATAAATAAACTCTGTTTCCCGGGAAAAACCTTCGTTTACCACAATTCCGTTATTTCCCCGGACAAGTCTTTTCCTGGTTGAAAACTCCCTGAAGGAACAGTTTTTTTATACTTCATGAAAAGCAAAACACTCCATGAAGATTACGTACCCCATTAAAAACCCACATTGCCTGACCCGGGAACAGACACTTGCTACTTTACAATCTGATGTTGTTTCCGGACTAGCCTCATCAGAAGCCAGGAAAAGAAATAGAGATTTCGGACTTAATGTATATCAGACCCAGAAGCAAAAAAGTGCCTGGAAGATGATTCTTGAACAGTTTCAGAGCCCGGTGGTGTATCTGCTGATATCCGGAGCAGTGGTTTCTCTTTATTTTAAGAGTTATATCGAAGCCCTGGCTATCCTCGTGGTTATTCTTGTCAATGCATGTATTGGATTTATCATGGAATGGCAGGCCCGCAATTCCATGAAGGCGTTAAAAGAGATGGATAAAAGCCTCTCAAGGGTTATAAGAGATGGTAAAACCGCTGAAATTTCATCTGAGCAATTGTGCCCGGGGGATATTCTGGTACTTGAAGCAGGTGATATTATTTCGGGAGACGGCCGCCTGATGGAGGTCAATCAACTCCAGTGTGACGAATCATCACTTACCGGTGAATCACTTCCCTCTGTAAAAGATCCGGCAGAACTTGCCGAAAAAACGCCTTTAGGAGATCAGTTCAACATGGTTTTTAAAGGCTCGTCTGTAATGAACGGAACGGGAAAAGCGATCATTACGGGAATTGCCCAAAATACCCAGCTGGGAACTATTACCTCACTTGTGGAAAGTTCGAAAGAGACTAAAACACCCCTGGACAAAAAATTAAATAAGCTGAGCAAAAATCTCATATGGATTATGCTGGTAATGACCATTATTTTTGCAGCAACAGGCTTCATTCAAGGCAAAGAATGGCATGAAATCCTGGAGACTTCCATTGCACTGGCAGTGGCTGCGTTCCCTGAGGGCTTACCTATCGTATCTACTGTCGCCCTGGCATACGGAATGCTCCTGATGGCAAAAAAGAATGCCATCGTTAAGAAACTATCATCCGTTGAAACACTAGGTAGCACGAACGTAATTCTGACCGATAAAACAGGAACCCTGACCGAAAACAAAATTTATGTGGAATCTTTTGCTTTCCCTGATGAAACACTGGAAGTCAGAATTGAGAAAAATGTATTGAAATTCGTAAATGGAGAGATAGAAAAGAATCAGGGCAATTTCGAAAAACTGAAACTGGCCGGGGCATTGTGCAACAACGCGACCATAGATGCAAAAGGGAAAACAAAGGGAGACCCGATAGAAATAGCACTTATTCAACTGGCCAATGCATCAGAAACCCACATCGAAGCCCTGAAAAAAGGTTACAAAAGAATTGCTGAACAGGTTTTCAGTTCAGAGACCAAAGTCATGGGTACATTGGATGAATCGGCAAAAGGTCGGTTTACCGCAGCCAAAGGGTCAGTAGAACATCTGCTCAAAATGTGTAAGCAAATCCAGAGAAATGAAGAAATCAGTACATTATCAAAGGAAGATCGAAAGAATATTCTTGCTATTTCCGAAAAAATGGCAGCCAGTGGTCTGAGGGTGATTGCATTCGCTTTTAAAGAAGAAAAGAAAATCAATAAAGAAACCTTCATGGAAGACCTCGTTTATATCGGAATGATCGGCTTTCTTGATCCTCCCAGATCAGACATAAAAGGAGCCATTACCACTTGCAGAGAAGCAGGGATCAGGATTGTTATGATCACCGGAGACCATCCGCTGACTGCTCTGAATATAGCCAGGAAAACAGGTCTGGTAGATGAAGAAGAAAAAAATGTAATCACAGGGCAGGATCTGCCGGAAGGTAAGATTTCTGCAGAATGGAAGAAAAAAATACTTTCGACCGCCGTATTTGCCAGAACCACTCCGAAGCAAAAGCTTGAGATCGCAGAAGTTTATCAAAACTCGGGAAATATTGTAGCCATGACCGGAGATGGTGTAAATGACGCCCCGGCTCTCAAAAAAGCAGATGTGGGAATAGCCATGGGCCAGCGAGGTACACAGGTAGCAAAAGAGACTGCGAGCATCATTCTGAAAAACGATTCGTTTGCTTCCATCGCAAAAGCGGTTTCTTATGGCAGAGAGATTTTCCAAAATATTCAAAAATTCGTCGTATACCTGATATCGTGCAACTTAAGTGAAATATTAATTGTAACAGCCCTGGGCTTCCTGGCTCCTGCCTCCACCCTGCTGGCTTTACAGATTCTTTTTCTGAACATGATAACAGACGTTTTCCCCGCCCTGGCCTTAGGCGTGGGGTCAGGAGATAAAACCGTCATGAAAAGACCTCCAAGAAACCCGAAAGATGACATCATCAATAAAAAAGACTGGCTTTTCATCACCCTTTACGCCCTTGCGATGACAGCCGCAGTTGTTTTGGCGGTAATTTACGGCAAACGGTTTATGGGAGCTGATGACCGCATAGCTAATAACATTGCTTTTGTTACCCTGGCTTTTGCTCAACTCTTTCATGTTTTTAATATGGCTTCAAAAGATTCCCGTCTGCTCATTAATGAAATCACAAAAAATAAATTCATCTGGCTGGCACTCCTTATTTGCACCGGCTTATTGATCCTGGTATATGTTATTCCCCAGACCAGGTCAGTATTAGGACTGGTGATTCTCTCTCCCGAACAATGGTATCTGTGCCTGCTATCGAGTCTGATTCCGTTGATCATATTCCAGGTTTACAGGCTATTCCTAAAGCTGTTCTCACAAACTTAAAACGACTATTTTAAATTAAAAAACACAAATCTTAAAAATAACTTAAAAATAGGATATAGTCTATTAACAGTTCGATTTTTGCTAATAACTACATATCAATAAGTTATAACAAAATAAGAAAAATAATAAACTTAAAAATAACTTAAAATACATTTCATCGTTTGAGTAAAAAGCAACAGTGGCTTTCTTTTGTCTAAGCTTCCATTCTTAACCTTTTTATTTCAAAAACTATGAAAAAATCAACTGTTATCCTGCTTATTCTACTGGCCTTCCTTTTTTTAAAATGTAAAGTAGATCCTGAAAGCACCACCTATGAAACGGCAGCCGAGCCCGTCCAAACTGATACGCCGGTATCCGATACTGTGTATGCGAAAGTACCGGGTGGAAACTTTATCCGGACCGCAGACCTGAAGTTCGAAGTGCCGGATGTGATCCAAACCACTCACCACATTGAAGACGTTGTCGCAAAAAATGGAGGCTATGTTGCCTACACCAATCTTTCGAGTGTCGTCACTGAAGTCAAAACCACTAAAATAAGCAGTGATTCATTACTTCATGTCAGCAGCTTCACCCCTTCCAATTCCATCATCATAAGAGTTCCTAATGCCCGGCTTGATGAGGCACTGAGAGAAATAACTAAAAATGCAGATTTTTTTAATTTCCGGGTGATCAAATCGGAAGATGCAAGCATAAGACTACTGGGAGAGCAGCTCAGCATGGCCCGTTCTGAAAAAAGCAACAAAAGAATGGAAAAGGCCGTAGAAAAAATCAAACCCGACGAATTAACTTCAGCGGAAGCCCTTTTAATAAAAAACCAGGAAAACGCCGACCAGGCCAGGATATCAGAACTTACGCAGAAAGACCAGGTCAAATTCAGTACCGTCAATATCGACATTTATCAAAAACCAACCCTTAAAAAAGAGATCACCTATAACCTGGAAAACGCTGAGGCATTCGAACAGAGCTTTGGCGGCCAACTGGCAGATTCTGTCAGCAACGGCTGGTACCAGGTAAAAAAAGTTATCCTGTTTTTAGCTAATTTATGGGCCTTCTCCTTATTGTTTTTCTTAATTTACGTGCTTATAAAAAAATTCGGAAGCAGAGTTAAATTGTAATCGATAAAATGGACAACCTTCAGATCAAACACCTCGGACCGGAAGACCTGCCGCTCTTTCAAAAGCTGATCAGGGTCTTTCATGAAGTGTTTGATCTGAATGAATCAGAAATCCCGGAAGAACCTTACCTCGAAAACCTTCTTCAGAAAGACAGTTTCGTAGCCTTCGCTGCCCTGGTTGACCAGGAAGTCGCCGGAGGGCTTACCGCCTATGAACTGCCGGAATACTATTCCGCTTCTTCTGAAATTTTCATTTATGATATCGCTATCCTGCCCGCATACCAAAGAAAAGGAGCCGGGAAAGAGCTGTTGGAGGCCATAAAGGAATATGCCCGCAAAAAGGGCATCACAGAGGTATTTGTAGCCGCCCATGAAGAAGATACACACGCCCTGGACTTCTATCATTCTGCAGGAGGCCATTCAGAAAAAGCCGTACATTTTGATTTCCCCGTTAAAGAGAAATGAATCTCTTGTCCAACCTTTTTTACGCAAAAAGAATCCCTGTTATTTGCCTGAATGTGCTGACTTTCATTATCTTGCAGCCTCAGATGCCTTCTAAAAACTATGGGATACAAAGCAATGCTACCTTCAGCAAGCCTGAAAAAATACATTCTCAACATCTGGGAAGGAGAAATAAAAGCATCTGACAATCAAACGTTTAAACACATCGCAACGGCCTCGATCAGTCCGCAGCTCTTGTTTTATTACAAAGGAGGTTTCAGACAAGCCGCTGATCCTCAAAAGAGCGGTTTCAGTGCCGCCACCTATTTTTTCGGCCCGACCAACCAATACGGCGATTACATCACCAATGAAAATGCGGCCATATTCGGGATTCAGTTTTATCCGTATGCCATACCCTATTTATTCTCCCTGCCTTCTGAAGAACTGATCAACGAAACCGTTGAGTTAAGGCTGTTGCTGGGCAACAAAGGGCATGAACTGGAAGAACGGATATTTAACTCCCGGAATTTTGAAGAAAGGGCCGGCATTATCTCAGAGTTCTTTGAAACCCGGCTGAAAGAAATTGCGGAAAAAGATAAAAATATCATCTCCACCATTCATTTCATCAATAAGGCGGGCGGAGTGCTCAAGACCGAAAACCTTGCCAGGGAAGCCCATCTTTCTGAAAGACAGTTTGAGAGAAACTTTAAAACGCTCACCGGATTTTCACCTAAATCTTATGCCCGCATTGTCAGGTTTGAAAATGCCCTGAACAATTTCCTGGACAACACCCAACCACTGACCGATGTGGCATTGGCTTCGGGGTACTACGATCAGGCTCATTTTAATCACGATTTCAAACATTTTACCGGTTATACCCCGACAGCTTATTATCAGTCTGTGGCAGAATTGACCATCTGATGAAGAATGTCGGATATTTACAATTTCGGAAAAACTCCGGAATCTAATTTTGCAATTCAATCAAATCAACTTATCTGACCATGACTGAACATTTCATTACGATCAGGGGAGCAAGGGAAAATAATCTCAAAGGCGTATCCCTGCAAATACCTAAACATCAGATCACTGTATTTACCGGGGTATCCGGATCAGGCAAATCCTCTATTGTTTTTGACACCATCGCCACTGAGGCACAAAGACAACTCACGGAAACGTACCCGGCTTTTATCCGGAATCTGATGCCAAGGTACAGTAAACCTGAAGCAGATTCTATAGAAAACCTCTCCGTGGCCATCGTCATTGACCAGAAAAGAATGGGGGGTAATTCCAGATCCACGCTTGGAACCATCACCGACATTTATTCACTGCTCCGTCTTCTTTTTTCAAGATCTGGAAGTCCGCAGGTCGGCCTTGCCAATGCATTCTCATTTAACGACACAGAAGGCATGTGCCCTGATTGTGAAGGAATCGGCAAAAAAGTGGTCGTGGACCTGGAAAAAATCATTGACAAGTCAAAATCCCTGAACGATGGGGCCATTTTACTGCCCTTTTTCAATGTCGGTTCATGGTATTGGAAAATCATCACCCTCTCCGGCTTCTTTGACAATGACAAAAAACTGAGTGACTACAGTGATGAAGAATGGGAAGTGCTTCTGAACGGAAATCCTTCAAAAGTAACCGTAAACTACAGAGGAATGGATTTCAATTCGGACTTTGAAGGGCTGGTTGAGAAATTCACAAGACTTTACATTAAAAAGGACACCAGCGGCCACTCAGAGGCCACCCGTAATAAAGTAGAGAAGTTTACGACCTCCGGAACATGTCCGACCTGCCGCGGCCTGAGGCTCAACGAAAGAGCCCTGAGTTGCCAGGTCAACGGCTTTAACATTGCAGAGATGACGGCCATGGAAGTCCAAAACCTTAAAAAAATCATTGACGAAATTGATGATCCGACGGTTTTACCGGTCGCCGCTTCCGTTTCATTGCAACTGGACCACCTCATCTCTATGGGGCTCGAATATATCAGCCTCAACCGCGAAACCACCACCCTCTCAGGCGGAGAATCGCAAAGGGTAAAAATGGTGAAACAGCTGGGCAACAACCTGACGGATCTGGTTTATATTTTCGACGAACCCAGCATTGGCTTACACCCGAGGGATGTACACAGGCTCAATGAGTTACTGCAGAAGCTGAGGGATAAAGGCAATACTGTTTTGGTCGTGGAACATGATCCGGATGTGATCATGATTGCCGACCATATTGTAGACGTGGGTCCGCACGCCGGAAAAAAAGGTGGCAAAATCGTTTACGAAGGCTCCTATCAGGATTTATTATCAGCCGACACCCTGACCGGAAAATACCTGAAACATTCGGCGGGCTTAAAACCAACGGTTCGTAAAGCCGGTGGACATTTGCAGATTCCCCCGGTAACCGCCAATAACCTGAAAAATGTTTCGGTCAGTATTCCGCAGCAAGTCATGACTGTGGTCACCGGAGTGGCAGGCTCCGGAAAAAGCACCCTGATCAATCATGCTTTCCTTTCAGCCTATCCTGACGCCATCTCAATTAACCAGGCGGCAGTAAATACCACAATCCGTTCTAATCCGGCCACTTATACCGGTATCATGGATGAAATCAGGGGGCTTTTTGCGACGGCCAACAAAGTCAAACCCGCACTGTTCAGCTTTAACTCCAAGGGAGCTTGTACCAATTGCCAGGGCCTTGGATTTACCTCCACAGACCTTGCGTTTATGGAGAGCGTTCGCACTGTCTGTGAAGTTTGTGAGGGCAAACGGTTCAAGCCTGAGGTACTCGAACTCACCTATCAGGGCAAATCCATCAATGAAGTGCTGTCACTTACTTTTGAAGATGCCAATGAGTTTTTCAGCTCTAAAACCTTAAAGAAAGTACTCACTTCTTTATGTGATGTAGGTGTAGGTTACCTGACACTAGGCCAACCCCTCAGCACCCTTTCTGGCGGCGAATGCCAGAGAATCAAACTGGCGATGGAATTACATAAAAAAGGAAGTGTGTATGTGATGGATGAGCCCACCACCGGACTGCACATGTCTGACATCGACAACCTGCTTTATATCCTTAACCGGCTGGTCGACAACGGCAATACCGTGATTGTCATTGAACATAACCTGGAAGTCATCAAAAATGCCGACTGGATCATCGACATGGGGCCTGAAGGCGGGAAAAACGGCGGCCAGGTGATTTTCGAAGGCACGCCAACTGAAATTATTCAGTCAGATGTGTCGCTGACCGGAAAATATCTCAAAAAATCAATTCATGGTTAAGGTATTTAAAACCAGTATAAAAACGAAAAAACAAGCCAGGGAAATCCTCAGCGTTATTGCTGAGGTATTTCCGGACGCCAATGCCAGTTTTGACCTGGAAGATTGTGACAAAATACTGCGGATTGATTCGGAATCGGTCAACAGCGAACCGCTTATACAAATTCTCTCGGAAGCCGGATTTTCCGGGATTGAACTAGAGTAGAAACATTCACCTTATAACGTAATAAACAACATGAAGACAGAGGTAACCATCCCTATCCTGCCTTGTAACTCTATTGATAAAATTCTTGAGTTTTATCAGGCTTTGGGTTTCGCGGTAACTTATCAGCAAAAAAAGCCCAATACCTATGCCGTTGTTAAATTGCGGGGTATCGAGCTTCACTTTTTTGTATTGAAAGCCCTCCAGCCAGAAAGGAATTACAGCACCTGTTATGTGTTGGTTCATAACATTGATGAGCTTTACGAATCATTTGTTTCAGGGCTGAGAAACCTCACTGGAAAACTTCCTGTCAAAGGGATTCCGCGTATTAATCCTTTGAAAGACATGCCCTCCTACGGCGTCAGGCAATTCATTGTTATTGACCCCGCCGGAAACTACATCCGGATCGGGCAACCGATCGAAAAAACAGACGACCCGAATTTCAGGGAAAACAACCCGGACAACAGGGCAGCCAATGTATCAGCCCTGGCCAAAGCCCACGACCTGGCTACCCGCCTGGCCGATGGTAAAGGCGACCACGCAGCCGCCGCCAGGGTATTAGACAAAGCTATGGAAACAGAAGAAAATTTCGAAAATATTGATTTGCTCAGGATACTCATTTTAAGACTGGATATGGCGATCAGGCTCGAAGAGCAGGATAAAGCTTCATTATTACTTAATTCAACAAACCAGCTTATCAAACAAATTGATGCAGCAAGCATCGCCGAGGAACTGAGGCTTCTTGAGGCATTGAAAACACTACTATGATTTCCAAGAATTTTAGCATTTTACTTTTTCTGAGGACTAAAATTTCGGAATTCTACAAAAAGCGAATATAATTGCACATATTTACGAGGGAGGCATGGATGCCTCCCTCGTAAAATAAATGTACCTGCGTGCCTCGAGGCACGCAGAAAGCTAAATCACATGAACAACAAGACCCGCAAACGCTTCCGGCTTGCCGGATACGACTACTCCCAAAACGGAGCTTACTTCATTACGATTGTCACCAAAAACCGTATTCCCTTCTTCGGCGAAATACGCAACAAAGAAATGTTATTGTCGCACATCGGCGATTTTGTTGAACGCAATTTTTTAATCATTCAGGAAAAACTGGAGGCAATTAAGGTAGATGAATATGTCATTATGCCGGATCATCTGCATTTGATCATAAGCATCAATAAAACACAAGGAGGTTCGTGCCTCGAGGCACGAACCCGCCCCGATTCACACAGACCCGGAATAAGACCATTGCAAAAAGAATCGGTATCGTCATTTATTAATCATCTGAAAGGAAAAATAAAAAGATGGTGCAATGAGAACGGCTTCAAGGATTTCGAATGGCATACCAGGTTTCATGACAGGATCATCAGAGATGAGATATCCTATTTTTATATCACAAGATTATATCCAAAACAATATCAACAACTGGAGGAATGGGAGGTAAATTTCGTGCCTCAAGGCACGAAATTACCTAATATGCAAATCCGTCTTCAATTTGATGGTCTCATAGCCTTTGCCCCTTCTCTTGTTTTCGATAATATCAAGGAGGATTTCGGCGGCGGTCTGGCCTAATTCGAGGGCGGGCTGCACGATGGTGCTCAGAGGCGGCTCAAGCAAATGGGCCACGTTGAGATTGGTAAATCCAAAGAACATCACATCTTTAGGCAATTCTATGATTTTCTTTTTGTGTGCTTCATAACAATTGAGGGCAAGACGGTCGCTGGCGGTAAAAAAAGCATCCGGCTGATAGTTTTTAATCAGGGAATCGATGGCATTGAAGGCTTCTTCAGGAGAAAAATAACAAAACTTAATCAGTTCCTCCCTGATGGGCAGGCCATACTTTTCCAACGCCGCCTTATACCCGGCCAGACGCTCCTGGGTGATAGAGAGTACCGGCGGACTCGTAATATGGGCTATTGTTCTTTTGCCTTGCTGAATCATATATTCCGTAGCCCTGAACGCACCGTCAAAATTATCTGCCACCACCTTGTGAGCGTCGGTAATTTCGGGTACCCTATCAAAATATACTACCGGAAAATTGTTCTCCCTGTAATTCTCAATATGGTTAACGTCACGGGTTGATCCCGACAATGAAATCAGTAATCCGTCAACTTTACGGGCAAAAAGGTGCTGAACATTCACCATCTCCCGCTCATAAGATTCATGACTCTGAAAAATCACGACATGATACCCACGGTTATAGGCAATATTCTCTATTCCGTTAATGGCTTGTGAAAAGAAGTTGTTGGCAATTTCAGGTACAATCACGCCAATGGCCCGGCTCCGGTTTTCTTTCAGGCTCAGGGCGATGGGATTAGGCCTGTAATTCATTTTTTCTGCGTATTCCATCACCAGCTTCTTCGTCTCGGTATTGATCTCATAACTACCTCTAAGGGCTCTTGATACCGTAGATGTAGAAATATTCAGGGCCTTCGCTATGTCTTTTATGGTGATTGGTTCCACGCAAAATCTTGTTTAAATACAATTCTAACAGAACACTCAAATTGTGTTTAGTCTCATGTAAATATAGCTTATCCGGGGGTATATGTCAATAAATTGCTATTATTTCTTCGTTTTGAACCGAATGGCATCGTTCCCGACAACGATTGCATAAAATTTTACAAGAATTTGTTTGTTTTGTTATAGAATGAGGTTTAATCTTACAATAGATTATGGTTGAACCCACTAAGAATTATTTAAAGAAATTCATAGGAAAAATCATACTTTTAATCAGGTTAATTCGGTTAAATTCAAATCCCATCCTTAAATTTAGGATGGGAATTTTTTAAAACATAATATGACAGATTTCGGTTTAGGAAATAAAATTGCATTAGTTACAGGTTGTAATCGCGGAATAGGAAAAGCCATCGCCGAAGGGCTGGCAGAGGCAGGTGCCGACATCATCGGTGTTTCAGGTAGCCTTCCGGTACAGGGTTCAGAGGTTCAGAACGCAGTAGAAGCATCAGGAAGGAAATTCTGGGCCTACCAGGCCGACTTCGGAGACAGGGCTTCTATCTACGCATTTCTTGAAAAAGTGAAAAATGATCACCCGGTCGTCGACATACTGATCAACAATGCCGGGACCATACTCAGAACCCCTGCAGCCGAACACCCCGACGACATGTGGGACAAAGTCATTAACATCAACCTGGACGCCCAGTTCATCATTACCCGTGAAATCGGGAAACGAATGATTGAAAGAGGCTCAGGTAAAGTTATCTTTACGGCTTCATTGCTGACTTTCCAGGGAGGTATCAATGTGCCCGGCTATGCCGCCAGCAAAGGTGCGGTCGGCAGCCTGGTGAAGGCATTTGCCAACGAATGGGGATCCAAAGGCGTGAATGTCAACGCCATTGCCCCGGGATACATCGCCACGGACAATACCGAGGCCCTGAGAAACGACCCTGAGAGAAGCAAATCTATACTGGACAGGATCCCGGCGGGACGCTGGGGACAGCCTGAAGACTTTAAAGGCCCGGCGGTGTTTCTGGCTTCAAAAGCTTCTGATTATATCCACGGCACTATTCTGACCGTCGACGGCGGATGGATGGGCCGTTAATTTGATTACTCCATTCAAACCGGATTATATTTAACCTGAAAAAACAACAAAAAATGCAGAGCAGATACGAAAGCAGTCCACGCGAGGTGGAAAGAATGAATACCAAAGAGTTGAGAGAGAACTTCCTGGTGGAACAACTTTTCTGGGACGATTCGGTTGAGTTGGTTTACACCCACTACGAAAGGCTGATACTCGGTGGCGTCAAGCCCGTTAAAACGCAGGTGACCCTTCAGACTTACGACGACCTGAAAAGTGAGTACTTCCTTGAAAGAAGAGAAATAGGTATTATCAACGTCGGTGGCCCCGGTTCGGTAAAAGCTGACGGACAGGATTTTGCAGCAGAAAAATTAAGTTGTGTTTACCTGGGCAAAGGCACCAAAGAAGTAATATTTTCATCCGATTCGGCTGAGAATCCGGCCTTATTTTTTGTATTGTCAAGCCCGGCACACAAAGAATACCCCAACAGGGTTTTCACGAAA
Organism: Emticicia sp. CRIBPO; assembly: GCF_009905725.1. GTDB lineage: Bacteria > Bacteroidota > Bacteroidia > Cytophagales > Spirosomataceae > Leadbetterella. The sequence goes on from NZ_JAAAKV010000011.1 coordinate 160,497, forward strand.
GAAGATGCTTCTCCGGTAACCCTCGGTTCCCCGGAAACGTCAAATCACAGGACGATTTATAAATACATCCACAAAGACGGCATCGACAGCTGTCAGCTCGTCATGGGCCTTACCGTCCTGAAATCAGGCAGCATCTGGAACACCATGCCTCCGCATGTACACGACAGGAGATCTGAAGTGTATTGTTACTTTGATGTACCTGAAAACCAGGGTGTCATGCACTTTATGGGCAAGCCTGACGAAACCCGCCACATGTGGATTCAGAACCACCAGGCGATCATTTCTCCACCATGGTCTATCCACTCCGGTGCCGGATCGGCCAATTATTCCTTTATCTGGGGTATGGGAGGTGAAAACAAAGACTTTACCGACATGGATTTTGTCAATCTGAACGAACTCAGATAACAATTCATTTCAAAAATATACGCTATTCCAATTCTAATCTGATCTCAAAAGGGCTGTAAGGATTTTCCTTATGGCCTCTTTTATGAAAATCCGGCTCATTTAACCTTGACAAACATGAAAAAATACCTGGTACTGACCCTTTTCACTGCTTTTCTGAACCTGGCCTTTCAACCAGCCAGACAAAGAATTTTCATGATCGGAGACTCGACCATGGCCAACAAAAATGCCATCGATGAACCCGAAACCGGTTGGGGGCAGGTTTTTCATCATTTGTTTACCGATGCCGTCGAAATCCAGAATCATGCGGTGAACGGGAGAAGCACGAGAAGTTTCAGAACCCTCGGGCATTGGAAAAAAGTACATGAGCAACTCCAGGCGGGTGATTACGTTTTTATCCAGTTCGGGCACAACGACCAGAAAACCACCGATACTTCAAGATATGCGGCTCCGCAAACGGACTACAAGGCTAACCTGGAGCGTTACATCAAAGAAACTCAGGCCAAAGGAGCTATTCCGGTTTTACTGACACCTGTCATGCGTCGTAAATTCAATGACAGCGGCAAATTTGCGGATCAGCACGGAGAGTATCCGCAGGTGGTGAAAGAAGTAGCCGCGAAATACAACCTGGCATTGATAGACCTCCACACCTCAAGCCGGAAAGTCATAGAACAACACGGAGTATCCGGCTCAAAGAAGATATTCATGCACTACCCCGGCGGTATATTTAAGAAATTCCCGGAGGGGGTTGAAGACAATACGCACTTTTCACCTTACGGAGCGAAGTTGATGGCCAACCTGGTGGCGGAAGAGCTTAATCAGCAAGGCAATCCATTGAAATACTTCCTCAAGAAGTCGGTTTATCCAGGTAAATATGAGTTTGAATTGCCCCTTACCTACCAACCCTATTTCAGAAAAGATACTTTTAATATTGTCAGGTACGGAGCAAAACCCGATGGCGTAACTTTAAATTCAAAAGCCATCAACCAGGCCATTGAGCAGGCCAACGTCGCAGGCGGCGGAACGGTATTGATTCCCAAAGGACTCTGGCTTACCGGACCTGTCTTATTAAAAAGCAATGTCAATCTCCATCTTGACAAAGGGGCCTTGCTGCAATTCAGCGACAACCGTGACGACTACCCGATTGTAGAAACGACCTGGGAAGGACAGAAAGCCTTGCGGTGTCAGGCTCCGGTCTGGGGTGTTAACCTGGAGAACGTGGGAATTACCGGCGAAGGCATCATGGACGGCTCGGGTGACGTCTGGAAATCTGTCAAAAGAAGTAAACTGACTGAAAGCCAGTGGAAAAAATATGTCAGCAGTGGCGGTGTGGTCAATGCCACCAACGACACCTGGTATCCTTCGGAACAATCAAGACTGGGCAACCAGGAAGCCAACTCCTGGGCCGTCAAATGGACAGAAGGCAAAACCATTGAAGATTACAAAACGGTCAGGGATTTTTTAAGACCCAACATGATCAGTCTGACGGGTTGTGAAAATGTGCTGATCGAAGGAATTACTTTCCAGAATTCACCTGCCTGGACTTTGCACCCTTTACTTTGCAAGCATGTTACGCTACGGAATGTTAACGTTAAAAATCCGTGGTATGGACAAAACAACGATGCCCTTGACCTGGAATCCTGCCGGAACGGATTGATGGAAGGCTGTACTTTCGATACAGGCGACGACGCCATCACCATCAAGTCGGGCAGGGATGAACAAGGCAGAAAAAGAGGTGTTCCGACAGAAAACTTCATCATCCGTAACTGTACCGTTTTTCACGGCCACGGTGGTTTCGTGATCGGATCTGAGATGTCAGGCGGGGTCAGGAATATGTTTGTCAACAATTGCAATTTCCTGGGCACGGACGTCGGTTTAAGATTCAAAACAGCCCGGGGAAGAGGCGGCGTGGTTGAGAAAATCTACATTTCAGATATCAACATGAACAACATTCCGGGTGAAGCCATTTTGTTTGACATGTATTATATGGCCAAAGATCCGGTGCCTTTGAATGGTGAACAAAACGACCTTCCGGAAATGAAAGCAGAAGCGGTGAACGAAGGCACGCCTCAATTCCGGGACTTTCATATCAGTAACGTGGTTTGTCACGGAGCTGAAACCGCCATACTTGTCAGAGGATTGCCGGAAATGAGCATTAAAAATATCAGCATCGAAAACTCTAACATCACCGCCAACAAAGGCCTGGTTTGTATTGAAGGGGAGAACATATCTCTGAAAAATGTGAATTTACTTACCCGAAACAGCAAAGTAATGCAAGTCCAGAACAGCAGGAACATTACGCTGGAACAGATCGGATACCAAGCCGGCAAAGAGGTGCTTCTGGAAATCAACGGCGAAAGATCTGAAAATATCAGCCTGACCAAAACCGACCTCAGGAATGTAAAGTCTAAGGTGGTTTTCAGTAATAAGGCAAGTAAGAAGTCTTTCCTGGATTCCCTTTAAACCTCTGCCAACGGAAAATCTGAGAAATCAGAGACATACTTTGAAAAGTCATAACCAGAACACTCTACTTTGTTGTCTGCAAAAGAAAAGTACAACTTCAGAAAGTCTTTGTGCTCTGATCCGACTTTGTCGTTTTGCCAGTGCTCAAGCAGATAGTCCTGCCTGGTAATAACCGGCTTTGTCCAGTGATTCCCACACCGGATGATAAAAACATAATGAACCAAAATACTGGAGATATTTTTTAGCTGGGTCAGGGGAATTTTGAATTGGCCGCTAAAGCTATTTTTCCTCACAGCTGCAGTAGCGGTTTTGACCTGGACTCTTCTTAATATGCCGTTATCATCCTGAACGACAAATATATCATCCCCTATATCCACTTCAGGGATGGCAACGTTCCATCCGCGAATAAGAAATTCAGACATGATATTAAGATGACCAGCCTTCCCAAGGTAAAGGTGGTAATTTCTTTTCAATCAGTTGTTTTGTATTTGTGGAGTAAACTTCCGGTTTGTGTGTCTATAAATAAAATTTCGTCTACTTTTTTATTAAACTCTTTTTGATTGTTCACCCCTAGTAAGGCAGGATAAATATAAGTCTCCAACCTTCTGTAATAAGCCTCAAAATCACTTTTGGTGTCGTAAGAAACAAAAATATTATTGGCCGGATGAGAATCAGGAAACCATTTCTTAATCAACTCCCTGATAGACGGAGCGATACTGAAAGTATAACCGTCTATCTGTTTGTTTACATTGATCTTAATCGCCTCCATTTCTATCCTTTTTTAACTATTACAAATATAAATAAATCTTCAACGGAAAATCAAACCCCGGAAGTATCTTTTAACGACAAGAAACAAATAAGAAACACTTTGTTACAACTGCAAACCCGCCTTCCTCCGGAATCCGAAAACATACTGTTCGTTGAAGATCAGGATAGAAAGGAAAATAATAGCATAACCCATCATCTGGAAGCTGTTGACAGGCTCATTGAAATAAAAGATAGCCAGCACGAAATTGATCAGGGGATTGATATACAACAATATCCCCATCATAGAAGAAGTAACACCCTGCAAAGCGTACAGGTTGAGATATAAAGGAATGATCGTAAAAGCAATGGCAATGATCAGGATCAGCCAGTAAAACATCGGCTCTGTCGGTAAATTACTGCTGAAAGCCGGGTAAAAAGGCAGTAAGACCAGGGCAGCAAAAATCAGCTGCACACTCAGGATCAGGAACTTGTCAATACCGGTGTTTTTACGTTGACTTACCAGGTATAAGGCATAGGATCCGGCAATGATCAGACTGTAAACGATGTCCCTGAGGCTGTTGAATGAAAGTAAAATACAACTGAAAGCACTCAGAGCCACAGCCACCCACTGCCATTTGCTCAGTTTTTCTTTCAGGATTAGATAAGCCAGCACAGTCGTCAGTATCGGACAAACCAGATAAGCGAAAGAAGCCGCTTTGATGCTGATGTGATTGAGAACATAGATAAATACAAACCAGTTGGCCGTCAGCAGTAATCCTCCACCAAGCGTCAGGTAAACAATCCGCCGCCTCTGTTTCGGCTCCATGGCCCTAAATACCGTCATATTCTCTTTTAAAACGGAGTATCTGAAGAAAATATTAATCACGACCATGATCACCGCACAGAAAAATATGCGGTAAAAAAGGATATCAAGCGAAGGATAATGGTGCAGGGGCTTAAGAGCAAGACTGAAAAATCCCCAGATCAGAAAAGCCGAAAGTGCAGCGATATAATATTTAGAAAGTTTCATCAGATACCGGCGTCGTTTCAAAAGTCAACGCATTTAAAACAAATGAGTTCCCCGAAAAAGCTCCTATCCGGACAAGCCTTCGTAATTTAATATTATTGTGATAATTTTCCTTGGGAAAGTACCGCAAAAATGAGTAAGTTGTATCCCGATTCAACCCTTATTCTTTTAAAGACTTAGTTTATGCCCCTTCTGATCACTATCGCAGGATTAATCGTGCTTATTCTGTTGATTTCCTATTTCAGACTACCCGCTTTTCTGGCTTTTCTCACTGTGGCATTCGGTATCGGACTTACCCTCGGCATGCAGCCTATGCCCATTGTCAAAGCCGTCGAAAAAGGGATCGGAGGCACATTCGGTTCTATCGTTTCTATCATTGCCCTGGGGGCTATGCTGGGTAAACTGGTGGCCCAGAGCGGAGCAGCTCAGAGAATAGCAACGACCATGATGGAGATTTTCGGAAGCGGTTATTTACGCTGGGCTTTTATGCTGACTGGTTTCATCGTCGGCCTTCCACTTTTTTACTCGGTGGGTTTTATGCTCCTGGCTCCGATTGTCATTACGGTAGCTTACCGTTCCAAACTTCCGGCTGTTTACCTCGGACTTCCCATGCTGGCTTCTCTTTCAGTGACCCAGGGCTATTTACCACCGCACCCTGCTCCGCTGGCGATTGTCAAACAGTTTGAGGTAGATATGGGCTTAACGCTTTTTTACGGCATCATTGTAGCGATTCCCGCTATCCTGGTTTCCGGGGCTTTGTTTGGTTCTACAGTAAAAAAATATCTTACTTTACCCAATAAAGCCTTCATAGCCCCTGAACTGAAAAGTGAAGAAATGCCCTCGAACTTTATCAGTTTTCTGACAGTTCTGGTACCCATCCTGCTGATCAGCTTATCTACGGTTTTCCTTCCTTATTTTGATACAGACTCAGTTGCCTACCAGGTTGTGTTTTTTATCGGAGACCCGGTGGTGAGTATGTTTATTTCGGTGTTATTCGCGATTTATGCCCTGGGGCTGAAACAGAAAAAAAACATGACCGAAATAGCTTCTCTCCTCTCCGACTCGATCAAGGAGGTGGCCTCCTTATTCCTTATTTTCGGAGGTGCGGGGGCTTTAAAGCAGGTATTGACAGACGGCGGCGTGAGCCAGTCCATTGCAGACATGATGCAACATTCCACGCTTGATCCGCTGATCCTGGGCTGGGGAATGGCAGCCATTATCCGTGTGGCAGTGGGTTCTTCCACGGTTTCGGGCATCACCACGGCCGGCTTTATGGCTCCGTTGCTGGCCTCAACGGGTACCGAGCCACATTTAATGGTATTATCTATCGGGGCAGGGAGTATGATGTTTTCCCATGTCAACGACGCCGGGTTCTGGCTTTTCAGGGAATATTTCCAGCTTTCGATGGCAGATACACTCAAAACCTGGTCGGTCATGGAAACGCTCGTGTCGGTTTCCGGTCTGGCTGGCGTACTCGCTCTGAACTGGGTCTTAGGATGAATTTAAATTAAACGATATATCATGAAAACCTTTGCTTTGACATTTACCTTACTGTCTTCAAGCCTGATGGGCGTAGCCCAGTTTAACCCTGAAAAACCTGATCTTTGCCAGAGAAATTTCTTTACCGAACCCCAGGCCAGAGAAGTGCATGCCGAATGGGCTAAATCATATACCAACAAAGCGGAATGGGAAAAGAGGGCAGATCTCATTAAAAAAGGCATACTGGATGGGGCTGAAATTAAGCATATCAAGCCCGGCCCTGCTCCGAAAGCTACGATTCACAGTAAAAAAACAATGGACGGCTACACTGTCGAAAACGTCTATTTTGAAAGTGCCCCGGGTATTTATGTGACCGGAAACCTGTACAAACCCACCCTGCTGAAAAGCAAGCAACCGGGCATTCTATGTCCTCACGGGCATGGCAACGACCCGAGGTTTGGCGAGGCCACCCAGCAGCGTTGTGCCACCCTGGCCAGGATGGGGGCCGTCGTTTTTGCCTGGGACATGATCGGCATGGGCGACTCCAAACAATGCGAACACAAAATCGAAAAAGGGCTTAAACTACAGATTATCAACAGCGTCAAGGCCCTTGATTTCCTGAGTGGTATGCTCGGGGTGGATAAAAACAACATTGCAGTGACGGGCGAGTCCGGTGGCGGAACGCAGACTTTCCTCTTGTCAGCTCTTGACAACAGGGTGAAAGTTTCTGTTCCGGTGGTGATGGTTTCAGGACATTTCTTTGGCGGCTGTACCTGCGAAAGCGGCATGGCGATTCACAAACGCCCGACCCATCAGACTTCCAATGTGGAAATTGCAGCCACTTTTGCTCCGAAACCGATGCTGCTGGTTTCAGACGGAGACGACTGGACCAAACATACGCCTGAATTCGAATATCCTCATATTCAGCGGATCTATTCTTTCTACAACGCTCCGAAAATGGTCGAAAATGTACATTTACCTGATGAAAAGCACGACTATGGCCCTTCTAAAAGACTGGCAGCCTATCATTTCCTGGCTAAACACCTGGGCCTTGATCTTGCGAAAGTTACCACTGACGGCAAAATTGACGAATCAGGAAACAAGGTCCTGAGCAGAAATGAACTAAGTGTTTTTAATGATCAATATCCTTTGCCGGCCAATGCCCTCAAAGGCGACGACAAAGTCAGTACCCTTATCAACCAACTGTAAATCATGAAATTCAAAATCCTCCTTTTGCTTTTGATGTCCGGTGCAGCCGTTGCACAGATCAATCCTGAAAATATCAACATCGTCAGGGATCAGTGGGGAGTGCCACATATTTTTGCCAAAACAGACCCGGAAGTAGCTTACGGACTGGCCTGGGCCCATGCAGAAGATGACTTCCAGACCATTCAGCTGACCATGCTCTCAGGCAAAGGGATGCTGGGGCAATTAAAAGGCAAAGACGGAGCAACGATAGATTATGTCGTGGCTTTACTGAAATGCAAAGAGGTCGTTGAACAACAATACGAGCAGCAGCTCTCTAAAGAATTCAAGGCTCTCATCAGCGGGTATGTGGCGGGGATTAACGCCTTTGCGGCCGGACATCCGGAAAAAGTATTACTCAAAAAATCATTTCCCCTGACGACCAAAGAATACATGACTGCGATCGTTTTGTCGCTATCGGTCATTTCAGGAGCCGATGACGTGCTGGGCAAAGTCCTGAAAGGTAATATCAAAACGCTTGATAATTTTAAAGCAGGAGGATCCAATGCTTTTGCCATTTCTGCTCAGAAAACCACGGATGGAAAAGCCTATCTGGCCATCAATTCGCATCAGCCGTTGGAGGGCCCGGTGGCCTGGTATGAGGCCCACCTTTGCAGCGAAGAAGGGTTGAATATTCTCGGAGGGCTTTTTCCCGGCGGGCCGGTGGTGTTTCACGGCGTCAACGAAAACCTGGGATGGGCACACACTGTCAACTACCAGGACAAAATAGATGTTTATCAGTTGCAGATCAATCCTGAGAACAAAAACCAGTATCGCTTTGACGACCGGTGGGAAGAACTGGAAGTGAGAAAAATACCGTTGAAAGTCAAACTGGGCATGATCAATATCACCGTCAGGAAAGAGGCCTTATGGAGTAAATACGGTGCCACCATGCGAACAGACAAAGGCACTTTCTCTATCCGTCTGGGTGCCAACCAGGACCTGAGAGGTGTGGAACAATGGTATAAGATGGACAAGGCCAGGAATTTCTCAGAGTTTTACAAAGCAATGGAAATGACTGCCATACCGGGATTCAACACCATTTATGCAGATAAAAACGACACGATATTTTATGTCAGCAACGGCAAAATCCCGAAAAGAGAGGCAGGTTATGACTGGAAAAACACCGTGCCGGGCAACACCTCCAAAACCCTCTGGACGGAATTTCACCCGCTGAAAGCCCTCCCTCAGTACGTAAGCCCTGCCAGCGGATACCTGGTCAATACCAATCACACACCCTTCAACGCGACAGGAAAAGCTGATAATCTGAAAGCCTCGGATTTTGACCCGACAATGGGTTATGAAACTTATGACAACAACCGGAGCATCAGGTTTCAGCAGTTGATTTCAGGCTATGATAAACTCAACTACGAAGATTTTAAAAAGATCAAGTATGATAATCAGTACCCCGACAGCCTCTATTTCCAGGTAAACCTTAATCCAATCTTTAATTTAAAAACAGACAAGCCCGAGATAAAAGGCATGCTGAGTACCTTACAAACCTGGGACAGGAAGGCCGATGCTGACAGTAAGGGAGCCGCAGTATTCCTGATGGTTTACAATTATTTCAAAACCAAAATGTTTAACGGAGAAATCAGCGAAGGACACCAGGCTACCCAGGCTGAAATGGAAGAAGCTTTGAAGCTGGCCCAAGAACACTTTCTTAAAAACTTCGGAAAAACGGACCCGGCCCTGGGAGAAATACAAAAGCTGGTAAGAGGCACGACCGAAAAACCTTCCTGGGGTTTACCGGACGTCTTGACGGCCATGCACGATCAGCCTTATAAAGACGGTAAATTCAAAGTCGTCGCCGGAGAATCTTACATCGAACTGGTCAGATTCCCGAAAAACGGGTTGCCGGAAATCGAATCGGTGATCAACTTCGGAGCTTCCTCCAACGCAGGAGATCCGCATTTCGCTGACCAGATGGATATGTTTCTCGAAAAGAAAACCAAAAAAATGAGTCTTGACAAAGCTGAAGTGATGAAAAATGCTGTTAAAACCTACCACCCCAAATAATCAACTTATGAAGCCCTGCAGATTTCTTATATTATGGATACTCGCCTTCCTGAGTGATGTATGTTTCGCTCAGAAGATGCAATGGAAGGAAGTTAACCCGGGCGTCTGGAAAGCCGTCATCGGAAAACCGGAAGCGTTTAACCTGATCAATGCATCGGGAGCGTCTCCTAACCAAAACGCATTGCAACAATTGGCCAGGTCAGGTTTTCCGTTTAAATCTGAGGAAGTTTCCGGCAAAATCTCAGATGCCAAAACCTATCTTTCTTTTCCACTAGACAGGGAAGAGCAGATTTATGGTTTCGGGCTCAATTTCCAGACGGTGCATCAGCGTGGCAGGATCATGCAATTACATGTGGATCATTTTGGTGGCAAAGATAATGGCCGCACCCACGCTCCTACACCTTTTTATGTTTCCTCCAAAGGCTATGGGGTGTTTATCAATTCAGCAAGGTACCTGGATGTATATGCCGGAACCGGCGTCAGAAAAGACAGTAAAAACCCACCCGTTGCCCAGGACAGGAACACCGACAAAACCTGGTCGGCAAGACCATACTCGGACGCTGTTGAGATCATGGTGCCTGCAGGAGGGGTTGAAGTCTACGTTTTTGAGGGTCCGACGCCTTTGGAAGCGATCAGGCGATTCAATTTATTCAACGGAGGCGGATGCCTGCCTCCACGTTGGGGTTTAGGCTTTACGCAAAGGGTCGAAAGGTTGTATAATGCCGAAGACGTCAAAAGAGAAGCCGGCGAATTTGAAGAAAAAGGCTTCCCTCTGGATTATATCGGACTGGAACCCGGCTGGCAAAGTAAATCATACCCCTGCACTTTCGAATGGGATCAGGGGCGTTTCCCTAACCCTAAACAACTGGTAAGCGACATGCTGGCCAAGGGAGTCCGGCTCAACCTCTGGCTTAATCCTTATGTATCGCCTTCTTCTTCTATCTATTCTTCGATCCTGCCTTACACCGGCTCCCATACGGTCTGGGTCGGGGCTGTGCCTGACCTCAACACTACGCAGGGACGAGGCATGTTATTTGGTAAATTCAAAAAAGAAGCCATTGATATCGGCATCAGCGGCTATAAAATAGATGAAGTGGACGGATACGATTCCTGGCTGTGGCCGGATGTGGCTACTTTCCCCTCGGGCATCAGTGCGGAACAGACCCGCCAGACTTACGGCCTCCAGATGCAGCGGTACACCACAGACATTTACCGTCAGAAAAACGAGCGTACCTACGGCCTCATCAGGGCCTCGAATGCAGGCGGGGTGAGTTATCCTTTTGTGATTTATAACGATTACTACAACCACGAAGATTTCATCACCGCCCTGATCAACAGCAGCTTTGCCGGGGTGCTGTGGACACCGGAAGTAAGGGCTTCAAAATCAGGTGAAGAATGGCTGAGAAGAATGCAGACCGTCGTATTTTCGCCCATGGCCATGATCAATGCCTGGTCGAGCGGCACCAAACCATGGAGTTACCCGGAAGTGACACCGCAGGTCAAGGAAATGGCAGAATTACGGATGCAGATGATGCCTTATTGGTACTCGGAATTCGCCAAATACCACTTTGAGGGTACGCCGCCGTTCAGGGCCATGAACCTGGAAGAGGGTTTTAAAACCGAAGCCCGCAAAGTAACCGAAAATACCAACCTGGAAGAAAACCCATACCTGGAAGCCGTGGCGAAAGAAGTCAAAGACCAGTACATGGCCGGAGAATACCTACTCGTGGCCCCGCTCTTTGCCGGGCAGCAAACCCGCAAGGTGATCCTGCCAAAAGGAAAATGGTACGATTTCTATACCGGGGCTTATGCCGGCAACGGCGAAATTATTACCGTCACGCCCGGACTGGACAAAATCCCGGTATTTGTGAAAGACGGGGGAATCATTCCGTTCATGCCTAAAAAACTGCATGCTCCGAAAGCGGGAGAGAAAACCGATATTGAGTTCCGGCACTATGGTGAGAAACCGGGCAGATACCGGCTTTATGATGACGACGGCGAAACCTTCAATTATGAAAAAGGAGAGTTCAGCTGGCGGGAAATCCGCATAGAAAAAAGCAAAGACGGAAGCATAAAAGGGTCGGTTTCTTCGCCTCAGCCCGGCAAACCGGATAATCTGGGAGCCATCACCTGGAAATCGATGACACGATGAAAAGAGCAGTGTTTTGTTTGCTGATGCTTTGGGCCAATGCCGGTATTGCCCAATCCAGGTTCTATGACGAGGCTATCAGCACATTGCGTGAACAGATCATGAAAGAGGCAGCCTGGGCCCTTGAACAAAAACCGCTGACCATCACAGCCTACCCTTCACCCAGGAGTGCCGGGGGCTTACATGATTTTTCATCTGAAGGCGACTACTGGTGGCCTGACCCGGCAAATCCTGACAGTGCCTACATTCAAAAAGACGGACAAACCAATCCGGATAATTTTACGGCTCACCGGCTGGTCATGATCCGCTTCAGTCAGATCATGGGAGCACTGGCTTCTGCCTATAAAATCACAGGGGATGACCGCTATGCCAGGGCCTGTATGTTACATGCCAACGCCTGGTTTGCAGACAAAACCACCCTGATGAACCCCAATCTTTTATACGCCCAGGCCATCAAAGGCCGGGCTACGGGGCGAGGCATCGGCATCATTGACACCATTCACCTGATGGAAGTGAGCCAGGCCTTAGCGGTTATTTCAGATTCTAAACAGATCAAAAGAAAAGACATTGAACTTCATAAAACCTGGTTTAAAAACTACCTCGGCTGGCTCACGACCCACCCGTACGGTATCCAGGAAATGAATGCCGCCAATAATCACGGCACCTGCTGGGTGATGCAGGTGGCCGCTTTTGCAAAGTTTACTGACGATAAAAAACTACAGGGATTTTGTTCCGACAGATTCAAAAACGTCCTTTTACCAAACCAGATGGCCGCAGACGGCAGTTTCCCCTTAGAACTAAAAAGGACGAAACCATTTGGGTACTCCATTTTCAACCTTGACGCGATGGCCACGATTGCCCGGATTTTGTCCACTCCGGAAGATGATCTTTTCAGTTACAGTACCCCCGACGGCAAATCGCTTAAGAAAGGCATACAATTTCTTATGCCCTATCTGAACGACAAAAGCCTCTGGCCTTATCTGAAAGATGTTATGTACTGGGATGAGTGGCCGGTTGCCCAGCCCTCGGTCCTTTTCGGAGCTGAAGCCTATGGTTTTTATCCCTGGTTTGCCAGCTGGAAAAACCAGGACCATCAGCCGGTTGAATCCGAAGTAATCCGCAATTTACCCATACGCCACCCTCTGCTGTGGATGAGCCGGAATGCCGTTGACAGATCTCTCAAAAATTAAAAAAATGCAACTTGACAAGCCTGACGAGGGCCTTGAGCCGGAGTCTGAAAAGTACAATTTCCTGAACATTCAGCTGTAAAAAAAGTAACTTCTGCCCGAAAACTTAAAATGGCATCGTTCCCGTTAACGTTTGCATAAATAATTCATCTGAAAATATTTATATTCCAATAATTAATTATTATAATTAAAGACTCATTCGGGAAGCAATACAAGATAACGGCTGCCGGTTTTATTGGATAAATACAATCGCAGAAATTTTAACAGGGAATAAACAAAACCATTAGATGAAAGTAGATACTTTGATTGATGACGCCGGCATACCATGGCAGGACCTGGGCGGCGGAATAAAAAGAAAAGTCATGGCTTATGATGACAAGATGATGATCGTCAAAGTAGCTTTTGAAACCGGCGGTATCGGTGCCCTGCACCACCACCCTCACACCCAGGCCAGCTACATCGCCAAAGGAAAATTCGAAATAGAAATCGGTGAAGAAAAAAAGATATTGTCGGAAGGTGACGTTTACTTTGTCCCCTCGGATATTGTCCACGGAGCCGTTTGTCTGGAAGAAGGCATTTTAATAGATGTTTTCAGCCCTCTCAGAGAAGATTTTATTTGATTCAACCCGGCAATTCAACGATAACAATGAAAAAAACAACCTTTCTCCTTATTTTACTCTGCCTTTTCAGCATTCAGCATGTTTCTGCCCAACAGCCTTATTCCATCAGGATGGCCGACTCATTTATGTCATGGTATAAAGACTCGATCGCTGTTAAGCCCGGCCGACCCGCAGGCTGGGACTACGAGCAGGGACTGATGCACCAGGCTCTTGAAAAAGTATTTTACAGAACTGCAGAACCGAAATATTTCGAATACATCCGCAAGGACATGGACCGCTATGTTCAGAAAGACGGCAGTATCAGGACTTATAAATATGATGAATTCAATATTGACAATATCCCTACCGGCAAAGCCCTGTTGATGCTTTATCAGCAAACCCAACCGGACAAGGAAAAATACAAACTGGCTGCCGATCAGCTTTGGAAACAATTGGAAAACCAGCCCCGTACCAAAGAAAAAGGCTACTGGCACAAGAAAAGATATCCTAACCAGATGTGGCTCGACGGTCTTTTTATGGCCGAGCCGTTCTCTGCCGAATACAGTAAAATATTCAATAAACCGGAACACTTCGACGACATCGCCAACCAGTTTGCCCTCATCGAAAAATATGCTGTGGATGAAAAAACCGGCCTGATCTATCATGCGTATGATGAAAGCAAGGAAATGCCATGGGCGGATAAGAAAACAGGCAGGTCTCCTCATTTCTGGAGCAGAGCCATCGGCTGGTATGCCATGGCATTGGTGGATGTGCTTGATTATTTTCCTGAAAATCACCCGGAAAGGGCCAATCTGATCAAATATCTTCAAAGGCTGGCCCCGGTACTGGTCAAATACCAGGACCCGAAATCCGGAACCTGGTTCCAGATGACCGCATTGAGTACCCGCAAAGGCAATTACCTGGAGGCCTCCGCTTCATGCATGTTTGTCTATTCACTGGCTAAAGGTGTCAGAATGGGTTATCTGAAACCTGAATTCCTGGCCGCTGCACAGAAAGGTTACGCAGGCATATTGAAAGAATTCGTTGAAGTCGAAAAAGACGGCACCATCAGCCTCAACAAAACCGTGAGCGTAGGCGGATTAGGTGGAACACCGTACCGTGACGGCAGTTATGAATACTACCTGAGCGAGCCCATCCGCAAAAACGACCTCAAAGGGGTTGGTCCATTCATTTTTGCGAGTGTGGAGATGGAAATCGCCGCTGAGAAAAAGGCTGTCAAATCTAAAAATATAGGTCTTGATTACTATTTCAACCGTGAATTCAGAAAAGACCTGAACGGTAAAACCGAACAATTCCACTATACCTGGGAAGATAAAATGCACTCAGGGTTCTGGTTATTGGGCAAAATGTTCAGGGATTTCGGCAGCAAAACCCTGGCTCTCAGGGAAGCTCCGACCAAAGCCAACCTGGCCGGACTGGATGCCTACATCATCGTAGACCCCGATACAAAAAAAGAAACAGAAAAGCCTAACTTTGTTGAACCGAAAGACATCGCGGTTATTTCTGAATGGGTTAAAAACGGCGGAACCCTGGTGATGATGGCCAATGATACGGCCAACTGCGAAATTCCTCATTTCAACCAGCTGGCTAAAGCATTTGGTATTGAGTTTACGAACAACAGCATCAATATGGTGGAAGGGGTGAAATTTGAACAGGGCAGGCTGAATATTCCGGCGGGTAATCCTCTTTTCAAAACCACCCAGACGGTCTATATTAAAGAACTGGTTACGCTTTCAGTAAAAGCTCCGGCTGTCCCGGTACTTAAAAAAGGCAATGACATCATCATCGCTACGGCCAATTATGGCAAAGGACGGGTGTTTGTGGTCGGCGATCCGTGGTTATATAATGAATACCTGGACGGCAGAAGAATCGGCCCGTCGTTTCAGAATTATGCAGCAGCAAGAGATATTATCAGGTGGATTTTGAAATAAGCAGGACAAAGCAGAAAGGAAAAAGGAGACAGGGAAACGCTGGCCTGACAGTTATGTTCAGATCGGGTGGGGAAAGAAGTAAGAAAAAAACAAAGGGAAATACAGAAAACATATGAAATTTATCAGAAAGGCATTACAGTTGATGATGCCCGCATTTATTTCACTAAGCACATTTGCACAGAAAACGCCGCTGAAGTTGTGGTATAAACAACCGGCCGGCAACACCTGGGAGGCAGCCCTGCCCATCGGCAACGGCTTTCTTGGAGGGATGATTTACGGCAACACCCGGCGTGAAATCATCAAACTCAATGAGGGAACAGTCTGGTCAGGAGGCCCTAACCGCAACGAAAACCCTTTGGCCAAAGCCTCTCTTCCGGAGATCAGGAAGCTGATTTTTGAAGGCAAAAACAAGGAAGCCCAGCAGCTGGCCTCCAAAACCATCCAGTCGCCAGGCATCAACGGGATGAAATTCCAGCCCGTGGGTGATCTCAATATTGATTTCGGGCATATGGATGCTACAGATTATAACCGTGAACTGGACATCGAAAAAGCCGTTCAGACCACTACCTATACATCAAACGGCGTCAGGTACAAAAGAGAAAGTTTCGCCTCGCTGACAGACAGGGTGATTGTCGTCAGGATCAGTGCCGACCGTCCGGGAAACGTTTCGTTGAATGCTTTTCTGAACAGTCTGCAAAAAACAACCCGGTCGGTTTCAGATAAATTACTGAAACTTTCAGGCATTACAGAAGAACACGAAGGCGTGAAAGGTCAGGTAAAATTTGAAACACTCGTGAGCGTCTTGCCTCAGGGTGGAACGGTTCAAAAAACCGACACGAGTATTCTGGTTAAAAATGCGACTTCAGTACAGTTCGTCATTTCAATAGCGACCAATTATAAAAACTATAAAGACATTTCGGGTGACCAGCAGGCACTGGCAGCTTCGTATCTCCAAAAAGCCCTAGTCTTTACGTATCCTGCTTTGTTAAAAAGACATACCGATAAATACAAATCATTGTTTGACAGGGTAAAACTGGAGCTGGGAGAAACAGCTGCAGCCCATCTGCCGACTGATGAGCGGATCAACAATTTTGCTAAAAACGGTGATCCTCACCTGGTAAACCTGTATTTCCAGTTTGGTCGTTACCTGCTCATTTCCAGCTCTCAACCCGGCGGACAACCCGCCAACCTGCAGGGCATCTGGAATGACAAAATGAGCCCGCCTTGGGACAGCAAATACACCATCAACATCAATACAGAGATGAATTACTGGCCGGCAGAAAACACCAATCTGAGTGAACTGCATGAGCCGCTGATCGCGATGGTCAAAGACCTGGCACAACCCGACAGAGGGCAGGAAACCGCCAAATTAATGTACGGAGCCGGAGGATGGGTAGCTCATCACAACACCGATTTGTGGAGAATAACCGGGCCTGTTGACCCGATCTATTACGCCATGTGGCCAATGGGCGGAGCCTGGCTCAGCCAGCATTTGTATCAGAAATACCTGTATTCAGGCAATAAAACTTACTTAAAAGAAGTCTACCCGGTGATCAGGGGAGCAGCACAGTTCTTTGCAGATTTTCTGGTGGAAGAACCAAGTCATGGCTGGCTGGTGGTTACGCCGGTGATGTCCCCTGAAAACTCACCTGTCAACCGCCCGAACGTTTCGATTGACGCGGGCACGACCATGGACAACCAGATTGTTTTTGAATTGTTCCACAGCACCATCAATGCAGCCGAAGCGTTAGGAATTGATAAGGAATTCAGCGAAAAACTGAAGGCCATGGCCAAAAAACTGCCCCCTATGCAGGTCGGAAAACACGGACAACTACAGGAATGGCTGGAAGACCTGGATAATCCGAAAGACAATCACCGTCACATTTCCCATTTGTACGGACTTTTTCCGGCCAACCAGATTTCTCCCTACAGAAATCCAGAGTTATTTTCTGCTGCCAGAACTACACTGGAACATCGCGGTGATGTTTCTACAGGCTGGTCAATGGGCTGGAAAGTCAACTGGTGGGCCAGGCTGCACGACGGCAACAGGGCTTATAAACTGATTACCAACCAGCTGTCACCCCTCGTTCCGAAAAGTGGTGGCGGTGGCACATACCCTAATTTATTTGATGCCCATCCTCCTTTCCAGATTGATGGAAACTTTGGATGCACGGCCGGTATAGCCGAGATGCTGGTTCAGAGTCACGACGGACTGATTGACATCCTCCCTGCCCTGCCGGACGCCTTACCCAACGGAAACATCAAAGGCCTCCGCACCCGCGGTGGTTTTGATATCGTCGAGCTGGAATGGAAAAAAGGGGAGATCAGCAAACTGGTCGTTAAGTCAAACCTGGGCGGTAACCTGAGGCTGAGGTCCGGAAATCAGCTGCTGTCAAAAAATGCGGTGCTGAAAAAGGCTGAGAAAACCAATGCAAACCCTTTATTTTACGTCGCAGAAGTTTCGACACCCATCATCAGAAACCCTGAGATGGTTCAGAAGTTGTCTCTGAAAGATAAATTTGAGTATGACCTGTCCACTCAGAAAGGACAAGTCATTACCCTCGTTAAAAAATAAATAAAACCAATTCAATCTAATACCTTAAAAAATGAAAACAAGAAAGTCGCTCTTTATTCTCTTACTTACCCTGATCAACACCACACTGTTTGCTCAGAAAACAGACGTTTTCAAGCCGGATTTTATCAAAGCCCGCATGGAGAAAGTCACCAAATGGCAGCTGGGCAATCCTAAACATCAGCTGACCGACTGGACCAATGGGGCGTTTTATACCGGTGTTTTCGCCGCTTATGAAACCACCAAAAAACAATGGATCCTGGACTCACTGATGGCCATGGGTGAAAGAACCCAGTGGAAACCGGGCAAAAGATTCGACCACGCTGATGACATTACCATCAGCCAGACTTACATAGACCTGTACAGGATCAAAAAAGACGAAAGAATGATCCGTCCTACCCTGGATACCCTAAAAAAAGTACAGACGACTCCAGGTAACGAAATAGCCCGTCACGGCATCAGCTGGTGGTGGTGCGACGCCCTTTTTATGGCCCCTCCTACTTTTGCCAAACTGGCCAAAGAAACCGGCGACAAGTCTTTGCTGGCCACCAGTGACAAGTTTTTCAAGGAATGTTATGACCTGCTTTATAATACCGAAGAACACCTTTTTGCCCGAGATGCGTCTTATCTTAAAGACAAAAACGGTAACATCAAACTGGAATCTAACGGCAAGAAAATCTTCTGGTCAAGAGGCAACGGCTGGGTAGTAGGCGGATTGGTGAAACTATTGAAAGAACTTCCGAAAGATCACCCTACCAGGGCGTTCTACCTGAATAACTACAAAGAAATGTGCAAGAAATTACTCGAGCTTCAGCAGGAAGACGGCTTGTGGCGTTCAAGTCTGCTTGATCCGGCAGCCTACCCGGGTGGCGAAGGCAGTGGCTCTGGATTTGACATCTATGCCATGGCCTGGGGAGTTAACAACGGTATCCTGGACAAGAAAACCTACCTGCCTGCCATCAAAAAAGGATGGGAAGGCTTAAATACCCTGGTGCAGGAAAACGGCAAAGTAGGTTGGGTACAACCAATCGGAGCTGACCCGAGAAGAAACTTTGACGCCGAAAGCTGGGAAGTATACGGGAGCGGAGCTTACCTGCTGGCAGGTTCTGAAGTTATTAAATTGAAGTAAGGAGGAGAATGGAATATGAAGAAAGGAGAAAGAAAAAACCTTTTTCCTTATTCTTCGTCCGGTATGACTACATGCATTTCCCTTTACCATTTTCCTTTGTCCATTTTCCTTTAACCGTTTTCCATTTTCCGTTGTCCATTAACACATGAAAAGTATCAGTCTGGCCGAACCCGGCAAATTTGAACAAAAGAACATCGAAGCACCCGGAGAACCGGGAGAAGATGAGGCTTTGATAAAAATCCACAAAATTGGCATTTGCGGCACAGATTACCATGCTTACAGAGGCAAACAGCCCTTCTTTTCTTACCCGAGGATTCTCGGACATGAACTGGGCGTGGAAGTGGTCGCGTTGGGAGCCCATGTGAAACATCTGAAAGTGGGCGACAAGTGCTCGGTAGAGCCGTATCTCAATTGTGGATCGTGCATGGCCTGCAAAAACGGCAAGTCCAATTGCTGTGAAAAAATGAGGGTGCTCGGCGTGCATGTAGACGGCGGAATGTCTGAATTCATCAAGGTCCCGGCCTCCAAACTGCACACTTCAGCCATCCTGAATTATGAAGAACTGGCCCTGGTCGAAACCCTGGGCATCGGTTGCCATGCGGTCAACAGGGCTGAGATCAAAACCGGACAAAAAGTACTGGTGATCGGAGCCGGGCCCATCGGGCTTTCGGTACTGGAATTTGCCATGATCAAAGGAGCTCAGACGACCATCATGGACCTGAATACGGACAGGCTGGCTTTCTGTAAAAAATACAATAAAGCCCACGAATTCATCCAG
This sequence comes from Emticicia sp. CRIBPO, assembly GCF_009905725.1. Lineage (GTDB taxonomy): Bacteria > Bacteroidota > Bacteroidia > Cytophagales > Spirosomataceae > Leadbetterella. The sequence continues at coordinate 180,245 of NZ_JAAAKV010000011.1, forward strand.
GCCGATGCCATTCCTGAAGGGCTCGAATCGGCTTTTGAAGTTGTTTTTGATGCCACCGGCAATCCCCATTCCATGAAAAATGCCTTTAAATATGTCGGACATGGAGGAAAACTGGTATTTGTCGGTTTATTCCAGGGTGATTATGCTTTCCCTGATCCGGAATTCCACCGGAAAGAGATGAGCATACTGGCTTCGAGAAACAGTCTCCCGGCCGATTTCACCTACATCATTGAACAGCTGGAACAAAAGAAAATAGATGTACAATCATGGATTTCGAGGGAGATCCCGTTTGAAGAAGTCATCACTGCATTTGACGGCTTGCTTACGGATCAGACCCTGGTAAAAGCAGTAATTACGGTATAGTATTTCAACCTTTAAACTTAATAACATATGAAAGCGATTGTGATGATTCTGAGTGTGCTTTTTGTCTTTACGATAAACGCCGATGCTCAGCAAAAAACAGTGGACGAAGCCGTTAACACGCTACTTCGGCAGTTGGAAAACCCGACACAAGCCGGCCTGGAGGCTCTTACCCTTCCTGAACTGAGCTACGGGCACTCAAGCGGTAAAATTGAAAATCAGAAAGAATTTATAGAAGCCCTTGTGAGTGGCAAGTCGGACTTTATCACCATCAAAACCAAAGACGTTGAAATCAAAATAGTGGGTAAAACAGCCACTGTACGTCATATCCTGGAAGCAGATATCAAAGACGGCGGGGTAGCCAATACCGTTAAACTGAAAGTTCTTTTAGTTTGGGTAAAAGGAAAAGGAGGCTGGAAACTATTGGCCAGGCAGGCTGTGAAACTCGTTTAAAACCATGAACCGTCTCTCCTTCAAAACCCTGCAGCATCAGGGGGTTGATTATCATGCTTTAAGAAACCTTCCCGAAAAAGTATTGCAATTCGGTACCGGAGTCCTGCTCAGGGCTTTGCCGGATTATTTTATAGATCAGGCCAATAAAAAAGGCATTTTCAACGGGCGTGTCGTGGTCGTTAAATCAACAGATCAGGGAAACGCCGGTTTGTTTGATCAGCAGGATCACTTATATACCCTTTGCCTGAGAGGTATTGAAGAAGGAGAAATCATAGAAGAAAATGTTATCTGTACGGCCATCAGCCGGGTATTGTCGGCATCTGAGCAATGGAACGACATTATAAAGTGTGCGTCCAACCCTGACATGGAGATCATCATTTCGAATACAACAGAAGCAGGTATCCAGCTTTTGCAGGATGATATTTCGGCAGGGGTGCCGCAGTCTTTCCCCGGAAAAGTGCTGGCTTTTTTATATGAAAGATATAAGGTCTTTAAGGGTGATCCCGCGATGGGCATGATCATTGTTCCTGCAGAACTGATTGAAAACAACGGCAGAAAACTGGAAGCCATCCTCCACGAGCTCGCCCATCTCAATAACCTCGAAACCGAGTTTATCGACTGGCTTGAGAACTCCAACGTCTGCTGTAATTCACTGGTCGACAGGATCGTGCCGGGTTCGCCGAAAGGCACTGCAGGAGAAGAAATCATCAGGCAATTGCCTTACACCGACGACTTGTGTGTAATTTCAGAACCATTTGCCCTATGGGCAATAGAGGGCGATGAACATGTGCGTTCAAAACTGACTTTTGCAGATGCCCATCCCGGCGTGGTGATAGAACCGGACATTGAGAAATTCAAAGAGCTGAAACTCAGATTGCTCAACGGCACCCACAGCCTCACCTGCGGACTGGCCTTATTGTCAGGCTTCAAGACTGTGCGTGAAGCGATGGAAGACCCTCATTTCTTTACATTTGTACGTGACCTGATGCTGTCTGAAATAGCCGTGGCACTTCCCCCGGGAATTGATCAGAAAGCCGCTGCAAAATTCGGTCTGCAGGTCATCGACCGGTTTAAAAATCCTTATATAGACCATCAGTGGCTGAGTATATCCGTCAATTATACTCAAAAGATGCAAAACAGGGTGGTGCCTCTTTTGCTGAGGTATTACGATCGGTACGGAACAGCACCGAAGCACATGGCTACGGGTATTGCTGCCTGCATCGCGTTGATGAAAACGACACAAAAAACAGGAGATCAATACTACGGAAATGCTGATAATGAGCGTTATCTTATACAGGATCCGGCCGCACAGGTTTTCTATAACTTATCAGATAAAGATCACTCTACCGAACAATATGTCAAAAAAGTATTAGAAAATGAATTTATATGGGGGCAAAACTTAAATAAACTGAATAGATTTGCTGACGAAATTGTCCTTTACCTTGATCTAATTGAATCCAAAGGGGTTTATTATCTCATTTCAGGTATAAAAGACAAACCATTATTAGTAACCGAATGAAAAAAAGAGTTTTAAAAGTTCACCCCGATGATAACGTCATCGTAGCCCTGACTGACCTGAAAGCCGGGGAAGAGATATCATTTGAAAATCAGATATTTACACTGAAAGATGATGTCGCAGCCAAGCATAAATTTGCTGAGTATACTTTCAATGCCGGAGATGAAATCATCATGTACGGTGTGTTGGTCGGAAAAGCACAGCAAACCATAGAAAAAGGAAGCTGGATCAATGTGTTCAATGTAAAACATGCAGCCAATGATTTTGCCATCGGTGAAAGAAAGCTGGAGTGGAATATGCCTGACATTTCGAAATTTGAAGGCAAAACTTTCAATGGCTACCACAGGGCCGACGGATCTGTCGGAACGGGTAATTACTGGATCGTGCTGCCGATGGTTTTTTGTGAAAACAGGAACCTGGACGTGATGAGAGAAGCTCTGAACAAAGACCTGGGCTATGATAAAAAACAGAAATACCATCAGCAGACCCGTCAGCTCATAGAACTATACAAAGCCGGTAAAAGCACAGAAGAAATCATCAACAGTGACCTCAGTGTCACCAGCGACGAAAAAGCTTCTGAAAAGCTGTTCCCGAATGTCGACGGAGTTAAATTCCTGACGCATGACATGGGCTGCGGCGGAACCCGTCAGGATGCCCAGGCCCTTTGCGGGTTACTCGCCGGGTACATCACCCACCCGAATGTGGCCGGAGCAACGGTATTGAGCCTCGGATGTCAGAATGCACAATACAGTATGCTGCAGGACGAGATCGAAAAACGTGGCGGGGCCAATGGCCGCCAGATATTTTTTGTAGAACAACAACAGGTAGGCACTGAAGAAGCCCTGATCAGCCAGGCGATCAAACAAACTTTTGCCGGACTGATCGAAGCCAACAAAATCACCCGTCAACCTGCACCACTTTCCAAACTGGTGTTAGGACTGGAGTGTGGCGGTTCTGATGGTTTCTCAGGCATTTCTGCCAACCCTGCCATCGGCTACACTTCAGACTTGCTGGTGACCCTGGGCGGATCTGTGATCCTCTCCGAGTTTCCGGAGCTTTGCGGCGTAGAGCAGGAACTGGGTGATCGTTGTGTGGATGTTTCTATTGCTGAGCGATTCAACAGCCTGATGACCACTTATAATGCGAGGGCCAAGTCTGTAGGATCAGGTTTTGACATGAACCCCTCGCCGGGTAATATCAAGGACGGACTGATCACTGATGCGATCAAGTCGGCAGGAGCAGCAAAAAAAGGAGGCACTTCCCCGGTAGTAGACGTCCTGGATTATCCTGAAAAAGTAACGAAACCGGGTTTAACCCTGCTTTGCACGCCGGGAAATGACGTGGAATCAACCACAGCAGAAGTAGGATCAGGAGCCAATATCGTCTTGTTTACAACAGGGCTGGGAACACCGACCGGCAACCCGATTGCCCCGGTGATCAAGCTTTCGAGCAACACCAAATTAGCGAAGAAAATGCCGGACATCATTGATATCGATACCGGATCCATTATAGAAGGAGATGAAACCATCGAAGAGGCCGGAGAGCGTATCCTGGATTTCCTCATCAGTGTGGCCAGCGGCGAAAAAGAAGCCTGGTCTGTTAAAAACGGGCAGGAAGACTTTATCCCATGGAAAAGAGGGGTTTCACTTTAATTATGAATCAGATACGACAAAATAGAACATAAACAAACCCGCCTGGTCAGCCAGGCCTATTCAACCATTTTATCATGACTACTTTTTTAGATGATAATTTCCTGTTAAAAACAAAAACGGCACAAACCCTTTATCACGAGTTTGCGAAGCAGATGCCGATTATTGATTATCATAATCACCTGCCGCCGGATCAGATTGCCGATAACATCAGGTTTAATAACCTGAGCCATGCCTGGCTTTACGGCGACCATTACAAGTGGAGAGCCATGCGTACCAACGGCATCAAAGAAGAGTATTGCACAGGAAATGCATCTGACTATGACAAGTTCTCGAAATGGGCTGAAACCGTTCCTTATACCCTCAGAAACCCGCTTTATCACTGGACCCACCTGGAGCTTCAGCGTTATTTCGGTATCAAAGACGTATTGAACCCGGTGTCTTCACAAAAGATATATGACAAGGCCTCTGAAATGCTTCAGGGTTCTACATTTTCGACCAGGGGTTTATTATCGCACATGCATGTCGAAGTGGTTTGTACCACCGATGACCCGCTCGACTCCCTGGAACACCACAAAAGATTCAAAAAAGAGGAAGGCACAGGCCTGAAAATGCTGCCGACCTTCCGACCGGATAAGTTCATCCTGATCGACCACCCGAATTTCAGACACTCGGTAGAAAAACTGGGCATTGTTTTCGGACATGAGATTAAGGATTTCTATGACCTGCTGAAAGCACTCAGGGCAAGAGCAGATGAATTTGCATCCCTGGGTTGCAAACTTTCCGATCACGGTCTGGAGTACATTTATGCGGCCGATTATACTGAAGAAGGAGCAGATAAGGCTTTCAAACACGTTTTAGCCGGTCATCCGATCTCTGACAAAGAGGCCCTGGAATTCAAATCAGCTATTCTCCATGCCCTGGGCATCATGTACTCTGAATTGGGATGGACGCAGCAGTTTCACCTCGGAGCCCTGAGAAACAACAACAAAAGAGCTCTCAGACTGCTGGGCCCCGACACAGGCTGGGACAGCATCGGCGACTGGCCGCAGGCTCAGGCTTTGTCTAAATTCCTGGGCAAACTGGACGAATATGACCAGCTGGCCAAAACTGTCATTTATAACCTCAATCCTGCCGATAACGAAGTCATCGCCACAATGATCGGTAACTTTAACGACGGCTCCATTGCCGGGAAAGTACAGTTCGGCTCAGGCTGGTGGTTCCTGGATCAGAAAGACGGGATGGAAAAACAGATCAACACCCTGTCGAACATGGGCCTTCTGACCCGTTTTGTAGGTATGCTGACTGATTCAAGAAGTTTCCTTTCTTTCCCGAGACACGAATACTTCAGAAGGATTCTCTGCAACATCCTGGGAGATGACATTGAAAACGGAGAATTACCGAACGACCTGATCTGGACCGGAAAGGTTGTTCAGAATATATGTTATAATAACGCTAAGGAATTTTTCAAGTTTTGATGAATAAAGTACTCGCTTTTGGAGAAATATTATTGAGGCTGTCACCCGAAATGAAAGGTAGCTGGATCCGGAATGCCGGGATTCCTGCTTTCATCGGCGGAGCAGAACTGAATGTGGCTACAGCCCTGGCCAACTGGCAGGTTCCGGTGGCTTACTGTTCAGCCATGCCTGAAAATGCCCTGACACTCGAAATAGACCAGTATCTCAGAGAAAAAAAAATCGATACCTCTCCTATTCAATACACAGGCGAACGCATCGGTATTTATATGCTCCCCCAGGGAGCGGACCTTAAAAACTCCGGGGTGATTTACGACAGGGCCCATTCTTCTTTCTCGGGTTTAAAGCCGGGAGAAATCGACTGGGACAAAGTACTGGATGGTGTTTCATGGTTTCATTTCAGTGCCATCAGTCCGGCTTTGAATGAAGACGCGGCACTGGTTTGCCTGGAAGCCCTGAAAGCCGCCTCTGCCAAGGGTGTCTTTATTTCTGTTGACCTGAATTTCAGGGCCAAGTTATGGAAATACGGCAAAAAACCTGTGGAAGTGATGCCGGAGCTTGTTCAGTACTGTGACCTTGTGATGGGCAATATCTGGGCGGCAAATACCCTGCTGGGCATTGATATTGACGAAAATGTAGCCGTTAATAAAGCAGATAAGGAAAGGTACCTGCAACACAGCCTTGAAACTTCCGAAGCGATCATTGCGAAGTTTCCGAAATGTAAAATCGTGGCGAACACCTTCAGATTTGATGCTTTTGAGTCCGGTATTTTATATTACACTACTCTTTATAAAGATGGTCAGCTGACGATTTCTGAGGAATTCACGACCGAAAAAGTGATCGATAAAGTGGGTAGCGGTGACTGCTTCATGGGTGGTCTGATTTACGGACTTTACCATAATCATCCATCAGATGAAGTTATCAATTTTGCGGCGGCGGCGGCTTTCGGAAAATTAAACGAATATGGCGACGCCACCAGCCAGACCATTGAAGATGTTGAACAATTATTAACCATCGGATAAACCCGGTATTGAACAGAGATATGAATCAGGACATTGTCGATAAAATCCTTGTTAACCCCATCGTTCCGGTCTATTATAATGCGGATGCCGAACTCAGCAAAGCCATCCTGAAAGCCTGCTATGATGGCGGCATCAGGGTATTCGAATTTACGAACCGGGGAGAAAAAGCCCTGGAAGTGTTTGAGCAGCTGGTTCCTTTTGCGAAAGAGAACTGTCCCGGACTGATCCTGGGAATAGGCACCATTTATGATGTGGAGACCGCTCAGAAATACATTGACCTGGGGGTTGATTTTATCGTGCAGCCCTGCACCAGCCCCGAAGTGGGAGAAATCTGCCAGAGAAACGGTATTGCCTGGATTCCCGGTGTGATGACCCCGACTGAAATCAACAATGCCACCAAACTGGGAGCCGGATGTGTGAAGATATTCCCGGGTAATGTGGTAGGTTCGGGCTATGTCAAAGCCCTCAGAGGACCGATGCCCCATGTTAAAATTATGGTAACCGGAGGGGTTGAACCCACCGAAGCCAGCCTTAAAGAATGGTTTGGTGCCGGTGTGAATGCCGTAGGAATTGGTTCTCAATTGTTTAAAAATACAGAAGATTTGAGTAAATTGACCAGTCAGGTAAAGGCACTCATCAAGATAGTTAAGTCTTAAGCACACTTTTTTATAAGAATTCAACCCTTAAACATTACATAATGGAAAACAAAATCGGAAAATACAGATGGACCATCTGCGGGCTGGTGTTTTTTGCCACCACGATCAACTATCTGGACAGGCAGGTCATCGCCCTCCTGAAATCGACCCTCTCTGCCGAACTCAAATGGGATGACGGCGATTATGCCAACATCGAAATTGCCTTTAAACTTTTCTATGCTTTCGGTATGCTCGGAGCCGGAAGGATTATTGATAAACTCGGCACTAAAATAGGTTATGCCCTGGCTACTACCTTATGGAGTATTGCCGCCGTGGCCCATGCTTTTGTAAGTACTACTTTTGGTTTCGGTGCCGTAAGAGCCGCCCTGGGTATTACTGAGGCCGGTAATTTCCCTGCTGCCATTAAAGCAGTAGCTGAATGGTTTCCAAAAAAAGAAAGAGCCCTGGCGGCAGGTATCTTTAACTCCGGCACCAACGTCGGAGCCATTGTAGCCCCTCTTTCTGTTCCTTACATCGCTGATTACTGGGGCTGGAAATGGGCCTTCATCATCACCGGTATGCTAGGATTTATCTGGCTGGCATTCTGGTTGTATTTTTATGAAAAACCTTATAAAAACCCTAAATTATCCCAGGCTGAGTATGACTACATACATTCAGACATGGACGAGGTTCAGCCTGATGCAGAAGCTGCAGTGGAACAGGTTTCGTGGTTTAAATTGCTGACATTCAAACAAACCTGGGCATTCGCTCTCGGAAAGCTTCTCACCGACCCGATCTGGTGGTTCTATCTTTTCTGGTTGCCGGATTTCCTTCAAAGCCAATACGGACTTGATTCTCTTGCCATTGCAGTTCCTGTGGCTGTGGTTTATACCATCTCTACCATCGGAAGTGTGGGAGGTGGCTACCTGCCTATGTTCTTTATCCAGAAAGGCTGGCCGGTTTTCAGAGCCCGTAAAACTTCCATGCTGATCTTCGCGTTCTTTGTATTACCGATCGTTTTTGCCCAGCTTTTGGGGCAGCAGTCCATGTGGCTGGCCGTGTTCATCATCGGTGTTGCTGCTTCGGCCCACCAGGCCTGGAGTGCCAACATTTTCACCACGGTTTCTGACATGTTCCCTAAGAAAGCCACGGCTTCTGTTGTCGGTATAGGCGGTATGTTCGGAGCTCTCGGCGGTATCCTGCTTTCAATGCTGGTACAGAAAAAGATGTTTGTGTATTACCGTTCCATCGGACAGATCGAAACGGCTTACTATATCATGTTCTTTATCTGCGGTGCAGCCTACCTGCTGGCCTGGCTGGTGATGCACTTCCTGGTTCCTAAGATGAAGAAGGTTGATTTGTAAGAAGGCAGGAAAAGGAGAAAGCAAAACGGAGGAAGGAAAACGGAGGAAGTAGAAAGGCTGTAAGGCCAGATGGCAATTTCGGACAAGGAAAACGTCTTCCTTTTTACCTTAAACCGGACGGTTTTTCTTTCAAAATCATGTTTTTAAAAAATATTAATAATTTAAGCTGTCAGACGTATCCGTTTGACAGCTTTTTTTTATAACTTCGTCTGTAAGGAATTAAATAACAATCATCGTATTGCCTGTTCCTTTTTCCGTTCTACTTTTTGCGTTTTCCAATAAAATATTCAACCTGATTAACATTAAAAAATGAATGCATTAAACCGCCGTGATTTTCTTAAAAAAAGCAGTCTTGCTGCTTTAGGTTTTACGATCCTGCCTTCTCTGGCAGGGAAAGCTGCTCCCAGCGACAGGCTGCGGGTAGCTCATATAGGACTGGGGGGTATGGGCAATAACCACATGAACTGGTTTGCCAATCTTCCGGAAGTCGAAATTGCCGCTTTATGCGATGTAGACTCGAACCATCTGAATGCAACGATCGAGAAATTAAAAACGAAACAACCCAATACCCAGGTAAAAGGTTATTCGGATTTCAGACATATCCTTGACAGGAATGACATTGACGCCATCACCTGTGCCACCCCTGATCACTGGCATGCCCAGATCGCCATCCTGGCATTCCAGGCTGGAAAGGACGTTTACGGAGAGAAACCGTTGTCGTTCAGCGTAAAAGAAGGTCAGAAAATGCTGAAGGCACAGAAAAAATACGACCGCGTTTTCCAGTTGGGTACGCAGATACACGCGGGCGATAACTATCACAGGGTTGCCGAAATCATCAAGGCCGGGGCTATCGGAAAAGTACATACCGTAAGGCTTTGGAAAACAGGCTTCCCGCCCGTTTTAGGACCTTCCAATTTCCAGACCCCGCCAAGTGAACTGAACTGGGACATGTGGCTCGGGCCCGCCCCTTATTCTCAGTATTCTCCGGAGAAATGTCATTTTACCTACCGGTATTTCCTGGAGTATTCCGGGGGTGTTTTCCAGGATTTCTGGTGCCATATTGCCGATATCGTCTGGATGTCGATCAATCCTCAGAACCTGAGAAAAATCAAAGCTAAAGGAGAAAAGCCTGAAGGCGTGGGCGATGCTCCGAAATGGATTGATGTGGACTACGAATTCGATGACCTGAAAATTCACTGGACTTCTACCCCGCCTAATGTACCGGGAGCAGCCAGCCGCGGCATCGGTGCCTATTTTGAAGGGGACAAAGGCACATTGATCTGTGACTATGGCAGTAAAGAGATTACCATTAACGGTGTGGTGATGAAAGATGTGCCGGAAGTGCCGGTCACGATCATCAGGTCTCCAGGGCATCAGCAGGATTTTGTCAATGCCGTTAAAAACAGGACCGAACCGGAATCCAACCTCGAATATGCCAGAAGAATGACCATGCCTATGCACCTGGGACTCATCTCCTACCGTTTGGGCAGGGAGCTGCACTGGAATCCTAAAAAAGAGAAATTCAAAGGAGATAAAGAAGCGAATAGCTACCTGTTCAGGCCATATCGTAAGGAGTGGGATTTGATTTAGGAGCTTTTGGCTGTTTAGCGGTTAGCTTTTAGCTTAAAAATCCTTAGAATTCCTGATAGCCCACGATTAACGTTGTGGGCTATCAATCTTACACTCAAAACTGGTGAACCTGCAATCAGGAAATATTTCGTGTGATGCAAACAAAAAGTGTTTTCTCTTCCGTAAAAAATTTGTATCTTCTTTTCAAAATTCACAAGCATATAATTATCCGATAAAATGAAAAAAAACAAAGATGAAATCGATTTGTTTGTTGTTAACAAACCACTTAAACAGCATGAGAAGGAGGAAATAAGCCGTGTTATTTCTGAATATAAAGCATCAAAAAAAATCCGGGATTTATCTCAGAAATGAAATTCAATCGCCGGATTCTTCTATATAAATCACACCTTCCTTTGTTGCTTAACGCGATTTAAGCATCGGAAACAACCTCTTAATATCTTCTTCCGTCGGTTTTGAACCGTATTCACAAATTTCAAAGGCTTCTGCGTGTTTTACGTTGGCTGCATTTTCCTTGCCGTACCATTTTTCAAGTGATGTTCTGACTTCCGGTGTGATGGTCACAGCTCTGGTTTTGGCCAGCCATGTTTTTCTTTCGGCGTCACCTTTCGGTACCTGGTCCAGATATCCGCCAATCCACGGCAGCCACTCGTATACCTGCGATACATGGGCATCCAAAGCATATATTTTTTGCTCAAAAACGGAGGTAATATCTACCGCTACGTCCGGTCTGAAAGGGTTAGGTCGCTGAAAATGGTCCTGGAAATAAAGAAAATAAGGGTTCTTTTTCAGTGGCGGGGTATCAGGAGCGACATTGGGCACGCCCACCAGGTAGGCAGCGTCCTGTACCAATATACCTGTATAACGGTGATCGGGGTGATAGTCATTTGACCTCGGAGCGATGACCACATCAGCATCCCATTCCCTGATCTTACGGATGATCTGCAACCTGACGTTGAGATTCGGGATCAGTTCACCGTCATGGTTGTCGAGTACTTCATATTCCACACCAAAACGTTTTCCTGCTTCTTTGGCCTCCGCCGCTCTTCTTTTAGCCAGCATCCCACCGCCTTCGCTCTGATGCCCGGCATCGCCGTTGGTGACGGAAAGGAATTTAACCGAATGTCCCATCTTGGAAAACATAATGCCTATCCCGCCTGCTTTGAGGTCACAGTCATCGGGATGGGCTCCGATCATCATAATTCTGAGGGGCTTCTGGGCCTGAGTCAGCCAACTGACGAAGAATAAGCAGACAATTAAAAGGACACGTTTTGACATAGTTATATTGTTTTAAGGTTTTTGATAAAGTTAAACAATTCCGGAATAAGCAGGTCTTCTTTTTGCCATAAATTATCGGCCGTTTAACCTCAGGCAAAACATTACTTCGTTTTTAAGCGAAGAAAACGGGTCGTGCCTTGGCATCTTCGTGGCCTATTTTCCGGCAAATTTTAGCCACGAAGGTACGAAGACACGGTTCTTTTATTACGAACCTTCCCAGCCCCGGCGGGGCGAAACATTGGTAACTTAACCCCTACACCAATGACCCAAAGCCCTGTAGGGGCGGCATATTCATCATCTATGTATGCCAGTACTATTCACCACTAAATCGAAAAATACTATCTTAAAAACCCCTCCACCCCTCTTTTCTTAAAAAATCGTTTTACATTTGTCAAAATCAAATTGACGATGACTTTACAACAGCTTTTTGAACGTATCGGCGAGCACTCAGGCACTTTGCTTTTCTGGTTCCTGATGATTCCGGTGTTCGCTATTCTGGCAGGAATTTTCGGCAGAGGACAGGGGCACCTTTCTCCCTGGAAATATGTGTATGCCGTTTTGATTTACCTGGTGAGTGTACCCGGCATTTTTGCTGTAGCGTTGAACATTTACTTTTTCATGTTCCAGAGAAGGGACATTCTCCAGTCCGACGTGTTTATCCAGATACTCCCCATCATTGTGATGCTGGCTACTATATTTATTATTCGCAGAAATGTCGATCTAAGCCTGATTCCCGGCTTCGGCAGGATATCAGGGCTTTGGTTCATGTTGTTCACCACGATGTTCCTGATGTGGTTGCTGGAAAAAGTCCACATTGTTGTTTTCTCCTATTTGCCGTTCACTTCCCTGCTTCTCATTTTTGTGGTGCTGTTCGGACTGATTTACCTCGGATGGCGTAAGTTTTCGAATTAAAGAAGCAGAAAAAACTACTTTTTTGAAAGTCAGAGTTTAAGAGTAGTTACTTGTTTGTCACCGAAAATAAGTGCGATTTATCGGGCCGGAATGAATGCAAAAGTACTCCCTGCTGTTATTATGCTATACTTCAAAGCATAAATAATGAGCAAAATAAAATTGAGTGTACTGGACCAGTCCGTAGTATCATATCAGGCCACTGCAAAACAAGCCATAGACCAGACCATCGCCACCGCCAAACTGGCAGAAAAACTAGGTTATCATCGTTTCTGGGTTTCTGAACATCATAATTCCACCCGTATTGCCGGATCCACACCCGAGGTGCTGATGGTAAAACTGGCTGACGAAACCAAACATATCAGGATAGGATCAGGAGGTATCATGTTGCCGAATCACAGTGCCTTAAAGGTGGCTGAGAACTTCCGGATGCTGGAAACCCTTTTCCCCGGCCGCATCGACCTGGGGATGGGAAGGGCACCGGGTACAGACCGTTTAACTTCTTCTTTGTTAAACCCTTCCAATGATTTCAGTGAGGGCAATTACCTGGAGCAACTTAACCATCTTCAGCATTTTTTCAGAGATACGGCAGAGACAGAACACGGGCCGATTCTGGCGGTACCACAGGCTGTTTCAGTGCCACAGCAATGGATCCTGAGTTCCAGCGGCGGAAGCAGCCAGATTGCTGCCAAGTTCGGTTTAGGACTGGCAGTTGCCAAATTCATTAACGGATTCGTTACGCCGTCTGTCGTTGATACTTACCGCAAGAGTTTCAGGCCGTCTGCTTCATTTGAAAAGCCGCATGCCCTGCTCTCTATTTTTGTGATCTGCGGAGAAACGGAGGAGAAAGCGAGGGAAATGAGAAAATACATGGATTATATTTTCGTGCAGTTTGAGAAGGGTAACTTCCAGGATTTCGGAGATCCGGAATCTATCAAAAAATACCAGTTTACCTTACCGGAACTGGATCGTCTGAGATACAACAGCGGCAGGATCATTTCAGGTACACCTGACCAGGTAAAAGAAAAACTGACCCAGCTGGCGAATGATTTCGATGTGGATGAGATCATCATTTCTACGATGACGGATAACGCCACCGACCGTTTCCGCTCATTCGAATTGTTATCTGAGGCTTTCGGACTGAATGAATTCTGATCATGACGATTGATCCTGAAAATACTGTTGTAAAACTTTGTGCCGAAGGGATGAACCTGGAAGTGAGCGGCGATAAGAAACTGGCTCATCAGAAATTTCAGGAAGCCTGGAACCTGGCGGGTGATGATTATGAAGCTTTTATAGCGGCACATTACCTGGCCAGGCACCAGGAAACCCCCGAAGACAACCTCAGATGGAACCTGGAATCTTTAAACCGGGCACTGAACCTTAAAAGTCAACAGATCGGAAATCTTCTGCCCTCTCTTTACCTGAACCTGGGAAAGTCTTATGAAAACCTGGCTCAGAAGGAAGAGGCCGTAAAGTATTATACCCTGGCGGAAGAAAGCTGCGGGCATCTCGGCTCCGGTCCGTATGCTGAAATGATCAGAAGCGGGATAAGCCATGGTTTAAAAAGAATGGGTATTGAAAAAAACAGGATTGAAGTACTGGATAAACTCATAGACCGGTGGTGTGAAAGAAAAGACCTGAGGCCTTTGTCCTTTGTTTTGCCTGCTTACCTGGGCTACCATGATACCGACCGGAATCCACTCATCAGTGCCCTAGGTTACCTGAACGCTGCCCGATGCTTAAACCCTGAAGAACAAGGCCTTATCGACAATATTATTTCGGAGCTGTCCGGCAGTTAGAAAGTCTTTTCTGATTATTTTTTTGACAGGATTCCAGGATTTACAGGATTTTGCCTGAGGGAGACTTACATCACTCCAACGTAACTTTACATCACTCCAACGTAAACTTACACCGCTCCAACGTAAACTTACATCGCTACAACGTAAACTTACATCATTCCAACGTAAACTTACACCGCTCCAACGTAAACTTACACCGCCCCAACGTAAACTTACATCGCTCCAACGTAAACTTACACCGCTCCAACGTAAACTTACACCGCTCCAATGTAAACTTACACCGCTCCAACGTAAACTTGCACCGCTCCAACGTAAACTTACACCGCTCCAACGTAAACTTACACCGCTCCAACGTAAACTTACACCGCTCCAACGTAAACTTACATCGCCCCAACGCGAACTTACATCGCCCCAACGAATTTTACATTAGCCTCATTTTAAATTGCAATCAGGAATTTATTCCCTAAATTTGAACACCATCAAATCTGAAACTATGAAAACTGCTTTACTTGCCCTCCTGTTTTTTGCGACGCTTATCGTTGCTTGTCAGACCAGCAAAGAAGAAAAAGAAACCGACGTAAAAGAAAAGGCTGAAACCAGCCAATGTTATCTTTATCAGACAGAAAAAGACACGGTAACGCTAAATATAGTATTGAACGGCGACCAGATTACAGGAATGCTTTCTTACCAGTTTTATGAAAAAGATGCCAACAGGGGCAGTATTTCCGGCGTTTTCAAAGGCGATACCCTGATCGCGGATTACACATTCAAATCGGAAGGGGTGGAATCGGTACGTCAGGTGGTTTTTCTGAAAACTGACGAAGGACTGGAAGAGGGCTTCGGGGAGTCGGTGGAAGTGGATGGAAAAAGTAAATTCAAAGACATCAGCTCATTAAAATTCTCCGAAAACTTGAGCCTCAAAAAAACAAGTTGCCGCTAATCAACACCACCGCCTGATGAGTATACCACCTGCTGTCAAAACGGCCAGAAGGGCTATCAATCTTATATTCCTGGTTTGCGGAATCGGCATTTCCAGTTGGGTGCCGATGGTGCCGTTTGCCAAAACCCGGCTGATGCTCAATGAGGCCGATCTGGGCCTTATACTGCTATTCCTGGGTGCCGGAGCCATTATTGCTATGCCGCTGGCGGGCTTTCTGATACAGAAGTATGGCAGCAAAATAGTCATTCTTGTGGCAGGTATCATGATTGCCCTGTTCTTACCCTTGTTGTTATTTTCCAAAACGGTCATTGCATTAGGGTTTTGTCTCTTTGTTTTCGGGGCAGCCATCGGTACTATCGATGTGGCCATGAACGCCCAGGCGGTCATTATCCAGGATAAATACGGGCAGCATATCATGTCTTCATTTCATGGCCTGTTCAGTGTCGGGGGACTGTTGGGCTCTTTCGGAATAGGTTTCCTGATGGATATGGGACTTGATCCAGTCAATGCTGCGATAGCCATCTCTATAGCCATTTTGCTGATTACTTTGAGCCAGTTCAGACTGCTACTCCCTCATTCGGCCAGTCCGGAGTCAAACGTTTCTTCATTTGCTTTACCTAAAGGCCCTTTGATTATTCTCGGCTTGTTATGTTTCATCAGCTTTCTGGCCGAAGGGGCCATGCTCGACTGGAGTGCGGTTTTCCTCAAATTTGAAAGGGGTTTTGCCGATTCGCGGACAGGACTGGGTTTTGCGGCCTTTTCTGTCGCCATGTCCGTCATGAGACTTACGGGTGATAAAATCATTCACAAAATCGGTCAGAACAATGTGGTGCTATACGGCAGTATCGTGGCCTCGGCAGGCTTTTTTGTGGCGGTTGCCGTTCCTCACGGATGGGTTACGCTGACTGGTTTTGTATTGGTAGGCATAGGTGCAGCTAACATTGTGCCGATATTGTTCAGCCGGGCGGGCAGCTTTCCGGGCATTCCGGCGGGTTCGGGCTTACCGGCCGTGACAACACTCGGCTATGCGGGTCAGCTGGCCGGACCGGCCATGATCGGGTTCATTGCTCACTGGTCTTCACTACCGACCGCTTTTGTATTCATCAGCCTGCTCCTGCTGGTGGTAGCCTTCGGATTTAAACAGGAGAAAGTGGACCATTAAACAATTTTCCTGATGATCGCACAATTCCTGAAAGCCACCTTCGACCCGTTTATCGACCTGAATATCCAGGTGTGGGAGAACTTTGAGAAGCTCGGGGAAGTGAGGAAATTCCCGAAAGAAACCATCCTGAAAGAGGCTAATATGACCGAAAAATACCTGACGTTGCTCATCAGGGGCAGCGGTGGCAGCCTGGTCTGGAAAAAGAACAATTTCGTTTGCATTGACATCAGTTTTGAGAATGAATTCATCTGCGACTATATGTCGTTTATAATGCAGAAACCCACCCCGATTGAAATCAGGCTTTTTGAAGACGCTAAAATCTTCAGGATTCCTTATGCCAATTTCCAGGAAACCTTTAAAGCCGGCAATCATGGCGAGAAAGTCACCCGGCTGATCCTTGAATCTTCTTACTTTGCCAAACAGCAGCAACAGATAGACCTGCTTACCCTGACCGCCAAACAAAGATACCTCGGCATACTCGAGACCAAAAAGAACATTGAACGCACGCCGCTGCGGTATCTGGCGTCTTATCTGGGCATTACGCCGCAAAGCCTGAGCCGGATCAGGGCAGAAAAAATCCGCGACTTACCAAATGGTAAGTGATTTCCTGTTTTCCGAAACTAAGTTTGCCGTATCAATAAACTTTTCAATATGGAAAATACAGAAAAACAGCCCAATTTACCCCTCAGTAGAACGCTCCTGGTTTTGATCGGCTTGCCCGTAATCTCCACCCTCATCTCTTTATTACTTTTGAAGAAATCCCTGTTCACCAATGCCGGACTTGATTTTTTCAGCACCTTCTGGCTTATCATTACCGGCTGGTACATTTTACAGATATGGATCATTGCAAAGGTTTTGAAAACCTTCGGCTGGAGCTGGAAGAACATCGGATTTTCACACAGCAAAAAACAAGTGATCTACCTCATTTCAGGTTACCTGGTATTTGCCGTCTGTCTCCTGATTTTTATTGAAATGACTCTTGCAGACGCCGGTTTAGATCCTGAAAAACTAAAATCCCTTTCGGACTTATCCAATCTTACTCCTAAAACCACAACAGAAAGAATCATTTTCATCGCCATGGGACTGGTTGCCGGGCTTTCGGAAGAATTTACCTACAGGGGGTTTGCCATCAGAGCCCTGGAAAGTTACCGAATTAATAAATGGCTGGCTGTCATTCTTGCGGCTGTTCCGTTCATTTTTCAGCACGGTTTAAAATCCGTCAATCAGTTCTGGTGGTTCCTGATCTGGGGCCTGGTTTTCGGCGTGCTCTTCCTTCTGACTAAAAAGCTGTATATCAATATTATACTTCACTGGCTGGTAATCCTTTCGGCGATGGTGGCTATTTTGCAGGTACTGAACAAATAAGCACTTGAAAATCAGGTGAAAATGTTTAATTTTGGATTAACCTGACGCCTCCAAGCCATGACATTAGCAGACCTCAAAGAAGAATTAGTCAACTGGAAATTCTCAAAATACAAACTGATCAATTTCCTGGTTGGTATCACTGCCCTGATGATTTACGAATTCGCAGGGCGGCCTTATTACCGGCCATGGGTTTACGCCAACTCGATCAATGACTTCCATATTGCCGATACCCTGGGAAATTCACTGGGTGCGATCGCGGCTATATTTATTCCGGTAGCCTTGCTCACCAACAGCCCGATGCACGGCCGGCCCCTGATCAAACTGCTGGTTATTTCGATTATTATTTATGAAATTGCCCAGCCCATGTTCGGGAAACCGATCGATCTCTGGGACATTTCCGCCAGCGTACTGACCGGGTTGCTGAGCTACAGTTTATTTTCGGCGATATTTAAAAAGGAGGGTGTTTAGGAGGTTGTTAAGCCAGCTGCAGGCGGTTTCTGACGAACTTGCTCAATTCAGTTTCTAAGTAAAGAACCATTAAGGAATTAAGGACATTAAGTCTTAATGCTCTTAATTCCTTAATGGTAAAACGCTCTTCATCAAACCAACTCCGTCACAAAACTTTCACGGCTTCTTCTGACTTTCTTCAGCGGGGCGTTCCAGTCTTTATCGGGGGTTCTGTAGCCAAGGGCCAGGATGGTGACACTTCGTAAACCTTTCTGTTTAAGACCCAGAAGTTCATCAAGAGCATCAGCATTAAAGCCCTCCATCGGGGTGGTATCCACTTTCTCCATGGCAGCCTCGCCGATGGCTAAACCGAAGGCAATGTAGGCTTGCCTGGCTGCGTGAGCATAGTTTTGTCCGGCATCACGCGGAACATACATCTCAATCAGCTTTTTGCGATAAGCCTCTGTGGTAGGTGACGAACCTCTCTGGCTGACCGACAATTCGAAATAATCATTCAGCCGTTTCTCGGTGTAGTTGTCCCACGCCGCAAAAACCAGCAAATGAGAAGCCCCGACAACGACCTGCTGGCCGTTGGCTATGGGTAATATCTTTTCTTTCAGCTCCCGGTTCGTGATCACCAGGATTTCAAAAGGCTGCAGTCCGCTGGAGGTGGGCGACAACCTCGCCGCTTCCAGGATGGCTTCTACTTTTTCTTCGGGCACTACCTGCCCGTTCATGTGTTTTGAGGCATGACGCCATTTTAACGCTTCTAATAAACTCATTTTGTTTGTTGATATATAGAAAACCACACACAACCCGGCAATCGGGATGCGTAGCTTTCAGGGTGATAAATCTGTTGAATGTGTCAGCCGGAAGATCCCGGCTGACAAAATGAAGATGTTGGCAGTGGATTCTACTTGATGGTTGAGCCTTCTCTCAGCTCTTCGCTGGCTTTGGTCACGATGCTGTCGCCTTCTGCAAGGTTTCCGAATATTTCGGCCCTTCCGTTGACTTCCCTTCCCTTTTTAACTTTTATCCAGGACACTTTACCATTGGTCAGTTTCTGAACATAAACGCCCTCTCCCCCATTCAATATGGCAGAACCGGGAACGGTAAAGGTACTTTCAGCTTTTCCCAATGGAATGGTTACTTCAGCTACCATACCCGGCAACAGCTTCTTATTCGGGTTAAATACATCGATCTCGATTTTCTCAGATCTCAGTCTCAGGTCCAGAGCACCGGCCAGACGTCTCACATTGGCTTTCAAAGTATCGTTCGATGACCTGACGGTAAACTTAACCTCGTCACCATTCTTAATCAGACTGGTGTAGTTTTCCGGCACAGAAACGGCCAGCCTCAGTCTTTTTTGCTCCTGTATAGTAAACAGCGGCTGTTCAGAACCTTTCCCCGCCGGACCTACAAAAGCTCCCAGGTTGACATTCCTGGCGGTAATAACTCCTGAAAACGGTGCCCTGATCTGCAGGTAAGTCATCATGGTGTTGATCTCATTGACAGAGGCTTTTGCTGCTTCCAGCTGGGCCTGGTCTGCGTTTCTTTTGGCCAGGGCAATGTCCAGGTCATTGGAAGAAATTGTTCCGGGAGTTTTGCTGGTTTCGAGCAAACGGTTATATGTGGCTGTGCTGGCGGTCAGCACGGCTTGTTGAGAGTGTAACCGCGACTGGGCCGCAGACACTTGTGAAAGCAATTCAGGAGCCTCCAGCGTAGCCAGCAACTGGCCCGCTGCCACCTCAGAACCCAGGTCCACCTTCATCGTTTTGACGAACCCGGCTACTTTGGCATAAAGATCCACCTGCTGATAAGCAATCAGTTCACCTGGCAGGTGAAGTGCCGAACTGAGGCTTTCTTTTGACAAAGCAAAGGTTTCCACCACCTGCTTTTCTTCAGCTTTTTTCTCTTTTGGTTTTTCACTGCAACTGTTCAGCAACACGGCAAAACCAATCCAAACTAATACGCTATTTTTCATTTTAATCAATTAATGACGGTTCATAAAATTTACTGTCCTGATCGCCCGGATCAAGGGACACGGACTGGGTGGTTTCTTTGCCCTGTACCCAGCTGAATATCAGTGGCAATATAATCAATACGGCAAAGGTCGAGAATAAAAGTCCGCCGATCACAGCCCTTCCGAGCGGCGAAACCTGGTCGCCACCTTCACCATGACCAATGGCCATAGGAAGCATACCGGCAATCATCGCCACCGAAGTCATGATGATAGGTCTTAACCTCAATGCGGCCGCTTCTCTGGCCGATTTGAGGGCATCCCCGTTATGTTTCCTCAACTGCTCGGCATTGGTGATCAATAAAACGGCGTTGGCGATAGATACCCCCACCGACATAATGATACCCATATAAGACTGGAGGTTAAGTGTAGAGCCGGTGATGATCAGTAATAACAAGGCTCCCAGCACCACCGCAGGTACAGTCGTCAAAACCACGAATGATACTTTAAACGACTGGAAGTTGGCTGCCAGCATCAGGAATATCACCACGATGGCCACGATCAACCCGGACTGAAGACTTGACATGGTTTCTTCCAATACATTTCCAAGTCCGATCGGCTCTACAGACACACCTCTTGGTAGTTCACCCAAAGTCGACAATGCCTCTTTCACATCTTCCCTGGCAGTTCCCAAATCCTTCTGATACAGGTTAGCTGTAACCGAGAAATAGGGCATCGCTCCGAGGTTATCATTCTCCCCGTACGTAGTGTCTCTTTTCAATGTGGCGACATCGCCCAAAACAGGCCGGGCAGAGTTCCTCAGTAAAGGAATCTCTTTGATCATTTCCTCATTGGTCATCTGGTTGATCGGCACCTGCACCTGAACGGAATAGGAAAGTCCTGATTTTTCATCTATCCAAAGGTTCTTATCTGTGTATCTTGAAGACGAAGTCGAGGCAATCAGTGATCTTGAAATGTCGTTCATATCCACTCCCAACTGGGCTGCTCTGGTTCTGTCAATGTCAATATTCAGGGAAGGATAAGTGGTTGACTGGGCAATCTGTACATCCCGCATATAGTCAATACCTTTCAGCCTGGCTACGACTTTTCTGGCATATTCCAGGTTCTGAGCCTTACTTTTACCGGCAATCCTTACCTCAATCGGCGTCGGAGAACCCTGGCTTAAGACCTTATCTGTCAGCTCAATAGGCTCAAAAGACAATTTCAGATCAGGAGCCGCTTTTTTGATCTTGTCTCTCAGCTGGTCTTTAAACTCATCCATGTCTTCATGGTAGTCTTTGAGACTGATCTGGAAAACAGCTTCGTGAGGACCCGCAGTAAACAGATAGATCGGCGAAATGGAGAACAATGAAGGGTGCTGACCTACATAAACCGAGGTAATGCCGATATGTTCCTTGCCTACCATTTTTTCCAGTTCATCCAAAACGGTCAGGGCCTTTTCTTCTGTTCTTTCAATCCTTGTTCCGTCCGGGGCACGCATCCTCAGCTGAAACTGGCTGGAATTCACCCTTGGTAGCACATCCTGCCCGATGTTAGACAAAAGAAATACAGCAATACCCGAAATCAGGACAAGATAAAATATTGCCACCAATTTGCGGTGCGGAAACAGGCGGTCCAAAAATCTCACAAATCGATTTCTGAAACGTTCAAATCCGCTGATTTTACCATCATTATTAAAATCTTCACGTTGGACCAAAACCTCTTTCTGGCCTATGACATCTTTAGACAAATCTATCGCTTCTTCTTTTCCGGCATGTTTCGACGGATGCACTTTCATCAGCCAGTTGGCCATTACCGGCACAAAAGTCTGGGACAGCAGGAAGGAAACAATCATAGAGAATCCGATGGCCAGTGCCAGCGGCAGGAACAAAGCTCCCGGTATCCCGCTCATCGTAAAGGCCGGGGCAAATACGGCCAGGATACAAAGCAGGATCAGCAACTTGGGAAATGCGATTTCCTTACAGGCATCCCAGATGGCGACGGCCTTGGGTTTGCCCATGTCAAAATGCTGGTGTATATTTTCAATGGTCACCGTACTCTCATCCACCAGGATACCGATGGCAAGGGCCAGACCACTCAATGACATGATGTTAATAGTTTGTCCGAATAACTTCAGGAACAAAACCCCGGCGATGATGGATGTCGGGATCGTCAGGATAACGATAAGGGCCGCCCGGCGGTCACCCAGGAATAATAAAACCATCAGACCCGTCAGGATAGCCCCGATGGCCCCCTCACTGATCAGACTCTTGACGGCGTTGATGACATAAACCGACTGGTCAAACTCATAAGTGAGCGTAACGTCTTCAGGCAATGTGCTTTGTATTTTCGGTAAATTTTCTTTCAGATTCTTTACCACCTCCCAGGTAGAAGCGTCTCCCGCCTTGGCGATACTGATATAAACGGATCGTTTCCCGTTGACGAGGGCATAACCCGCCGTGACGTCTGCTCCGTCTTTTACTTCCGCCACGTCTTTCAGGAACAAGGTCTGCACCCCGCCTTTAAACAATGGAATAGTTTCGAAGTCTTTTACATTCTTAATCGTATTGTTGGTCGGTGTGATCAGGTTATGATCGCCGATCCTGACGTTTCCTGAGGGGGCTGTCTGGTTGTTCAGACGTATGGCCTCCACCACCTGGTCGGGTGTCAGGTTATGAGCCCTCAGTTGTTGCGGGTCCACATTGATCACGACCGTTCTCGGGCTACCGCCGAAGGGTGCCGGAGCCAGCAAACCGGGTACAGAAGTAAAGGAAGCCCTCACATACACGTTCGCAAGGTCCTGAAGTTCGTTGTTATCTCTTGTCGGACTACTCAGTACCAGTTGACCTACCGGAAGTGACGAGGCGTCAAACCTGATCACAAAAGGCGGGTTGGAACCCGGAGGAAACACCGCCTGGATCCTGTTGGACAGGGCTCCCAGCTCGGCAGCGGCCTGGGCCATATTGACCCCCTCATAATAAGTAAGTTTCATCAGCATCAAACCCTGGATATTCTTGGTCTCAATGCTTTTTACGCCATTGGCAAACAAAAGAATGTTGACATATGGCTTGGCAAAATAGGCCTCCATCTGGTTAGGCGTGTATCCGCCAAACGGGTGAGCGATATAGATCACCGGAAGGTTCATGGCCGGCAGGATATCCACTTTGATATCCTTGATGGCACTGATCCCGAAGAAGAAAAGTCCTGCCACAAGCACCAAAACAGAGATCGGCTTACGGAGAGCTGCACGTATTAAATTCATATTTTAACTATATCGGTTTGAAAGGCTGTAAAAATGCCGTCTCAAAATGGTTTTACAATTCATTTAAAAATACTCCCAGGTCATCAGAAGCCGCGGCTTTCAGCAACAAGGCCTGCCATACATTGTTATAGGCAATATCTCGGTCGGTTTCAGCCCTGTTCAGGGCATACAGCGTCTGGGTTACATCCACCAGCGTCGCCAGTCCGTTTTTATACAGAGCTGTTTTCTGCTGGTAGGCTTCCTGAGCAGCCTGAAGCTGCAAAGGCACTTCCTGGTAGGTACTCAGAGCATTTTTAATCTTGGCATCTGACAACTGCATCTGGGCCTTCAATTGCTGGTCTACGAGTTCATATTCATCTTTAAGGGCCTGAGAGATGAAATATTGTGATTTGATCTGTGTATTGGTCCGGGTCAGTGAAGTGATGTTCCAGGTAATCCCGGCACCCAGGATATAGTTTCCGCGACTTGGGATGGCTGCGTCAAAATAACTGTGACTGTAAGCCGTCTGATCCACCGCATAATTCGACTTAAATCCGGATCCCCTGGTCTGGATGATTCCGAAAACCAGCAAAGTGGGATATTTAAGCCTTTCAGTATATTTAATGTTCTGGTTATTGACCTCTATCCTGTTCTGATAAAAGCTGAGCAGGGGATGTTTGCTTTGCCCCGGACTTCCACCTTCCTTGATAAACCTCGGGATTCTTGTGATAAAAGCAGAATCAAGGACAAACTCCCTGGCCGGAATACCCATCAGCACCGACAAACGGTTGGCTTGTTCCTGTTCCAGGTCCCTGGCCCTGATGAGTGATATCCTCGCGTTCGACACCTCCGCCCCTGCCAGCGACGAATCTACCCCAGCTATCAGGCCGTTAGTGGCTCTCGTTACGGCAGTTGACTTAAATACCAAAGCCCTGTCAAGGTTCTTCTGCTGGGCGATAACGATCCTCTGGGCAGCCAGCAGGTTAAGATAGGCTGAAGCCACACGAACCTGGTGCTGAAACTGCTCCTGCACCACATCACTCGAATCGCGGTTGATGATGGCCTGTGCGAGGTTCAGTCTTTCTTTCTTCCGCCCGAAAGTATAAGCCTCCCAGTTGAAGTTGGCCAGGTATAGTGATCCGAAAGCAGAAGACCAGTTTTGTTCCGGCAGGGGCAATCCTGAGGACGCCACACCGAAACCTCCCAGACCATACATAGGGCCGTTCTGGCCGTTGATGGTTCCGTAATTTTGCTGAGCAGATAAAACCACATTCGGAAGGAAATCTTTGTTGACCTGTTCCGGTCCGGTTTGAGAAGCCTTCAGGTTATTTCCTTTGGCTTTGATACTTCCGTAATTCTCCAGTGATTTCTTAATGGCTTCCTTCAGAGTCAGGGTCTGGCCTGAGGCCGTCGTCACCTGAAAAATAACAAAGCAAAAAAGTACAAAAAGCGATTTTGAGTTCGGCATATTTCTTTATTGAGATACAGATTTTCCGGAACATTGAAACATCACGGAAAATTACAATACAAAGTTCAGCATTAAGAGTCAGATCAAATTATTCAATTCAAACAAATACTTACTAAAATCAAACAATGTTACCTGAACGACTTTGGAGTCGTCCCGGTGTGCTTTTTAAAGAATGTATTAAAATTAGACGCGTGTTCAAATCCCAAACCGTAAGCAATCTCCGCGACATTGTTTTCCGTAAACTTCAGAAGACTCTTGGCTTCACTGGCCACACGGTCTGCAATGATCTGTGAAGTGCTCTTTCCCTTCACTTCTTTAACGGCCCTGTTGAGGTGATTGACGTGCACCGAAAGCCTTCCGGCAAAATCCTGCGGGGTTTTCAACTGGAGCGGCTGCTCTGCCGAATCTACCGGAAACTGCCTTTCCAGCAGCTCCGTAAACAGCAGGGCAATCCTGTTGGAAGCATTGATATATTTAAAAGAAGACTTGACCGGCTTCATTTTCATGGCTTCATGCAGGATCAGATAAGTATAATGCCTCATCAGGTCATATTTATGAATATAGTCCGATTCAAGCTCCTTCAGCATCTTTCTGAATATTTTATCGATGAAGACAAACTGCTCATCGTCCAGGAAAAACACGGGATTCTCGTCTTTCTTAAATAAAGGGGATTCCTGGATACCTTCTTTGGCTGTACTGATAAATTCTTCCTTGAAAAGACAGAAATAACCGGCCTGGGTTTCTGAAATGGCCTCCCATGAATAGGGAACCTGGGGGTTATAAAACACAAGGGCGTGGTCTTCAATCTCAATGGTCCGGTCGGCATAATGCAGCTTACCCGACCCGATTACCAGCCCGATCTTGAAGAAGTCCCTTCTGAGATAAGAGGCGGTCCGCTTACAGGCTTCACCCCTCAGAAATACATTGAAATGTTCGTGTGGTAAGCGTTCGGACTGCAAACGCCCGCCGGGCATCTGTATGATTTCGTGATATCCGGTGACAGGTTCTGATTTTCCCATAGTATTAAACTTATTCATTTCAAACAATTGAATTTTTAAATATGTTCACCGGGTTTTCTTTTTTATAGACAAAAAAGGAGAAATAAAAGACAAAAAGAGTCAAGCCCTTTCATAAATTGCACTGTTTTAACAAACAATAAAACCAATCCAAGAAATTTACAATTTTCAGACCATAACCTTAACAGAAATTTAACGACGCAAATGCCTCTCAGAAGGGATAAATATAAGCATCTGCTTCCTTAATCAGGTATTTTTTGTCATATTGCAAATAAAACCAACAGAACATCAACCAATAAACTTACCATGAAAAAAGTACTCTTCCTGCTTATCTCGGCAGGCATCATAAGCTCCTGTCAATCTGAAAGCAAGAAAAACGGCGGCATGGCAGACAGCACTTTCCAGAAGTTTTCAGACGGCTTTATTGAAGATTTATGGAAAAACGATCCGGAATGGGCCACCCAGGCAGGGTATCACAAGTATGACAGCCTGCTCACTATCCCCGACAGCCTCGGGTTCAACGCCTCCCTGACTTTTGTTAATGCAAACCTGGATTCCCTGAAACAGTATAAGCCCGAAGAGCTGAACACCTCACATCAGACAGATTATTACATGATCTCGGATTTTCTGGAATCAAGAAAGTGGGAAATTGAAACGAAGAAACAATATACCTGGGACCCATCCTATTATAATGTCGGAGGATTGTTCGCTTTCATGCTGTCTGAAAACTACGCCCCGATCGAAACCCGCCTGGTTGATTTCGGAAAAAGGCTGAGATATGTGCCGGATTATTACAAGGCAGCCAAAGCCAATATTGTTAACCCTGCGGAAGAATTACGCACCCTGGCCATTGATCAGAATACAGGAGGATTATCTGTTTTTGAAACAGAGCTGACCGACGCAGTTAAAAAATCCAAACTATCCGACAAAGAAAAGTCGGAGATTACTGCTTTATCAAAAGACGCGGTGGCGGCCATCAAAGACTATGTCGGCTGGCTTAAAAACCTCAAATCTGCCCAACCTAGGAGTTTCAGGTTAGGCAAACAGCTGTATGAGACCAAATTCAAATACGATATCCAATCGGCCTACACGGCTGCCCAGATTTATGATTCGGCCCTGGTCAGAAAACAATACCTGCATGGCGAAATGTTTAAGATCAGCCGGAAACTGTGGCCGAAATACTTCGGCAGCAAGCCCGCCCCTACCGATACCTTAATCCTGATCGGCAAAATGATCGACACATTGTCTGTCAAACATGTGAGACCGGAGGAATTCCAGACGGCCATTGAAAAGCAGATTCCGGAGCTGGTCAAATTTATTAAAGACAAAAACCTGGTTTATCTTGACGAGAGTAAACCACTGGTAGTCAGGAAAGAACCTGCCTATATGGGTGGTGTAGCCGGAGCGTCTATCAGTGCTCCCGGTCCGTATGATAAAAAGGGGAATACCTATTACAATGTAGGCAGCCTGGCCGGTTGGACACCGGAGCGATCGGAAAGTTACCTGAGAGAGTACAATCACTATATCCTGCAGATCCTGAATATCCATGAGGCCATTCCGGGTCATTATGCCCAGCTGGTTTATTCCAATCTGTCACCAAGCCTGATCAAATCTATCCTGGGCAACGGTGCCATGGTAGAAGGATGGGCGGTGTATACCGAACAGATGATGCTCGAAAACGGCTATGGCGACAACGAGCCTGAAATGTGGCTGATGTGGTATAAATGGAACCTGAGAACGGTTTGTAATACGATCCTGGACTACCAGGTACATGTCAAAGACCTGTCTAAAGAAGGAGCTTTGCAGCTGCTTACCAAAGAGGCGTTCCAGCAACAGGCTGAAGCAGAAGGCAAGTGGAGACGGGTAAATGTATCCAGTGTTCAGCTGACCAGCTATTACACAGGCTATAAAGAAATCATTGATCTGAGAGAAAAAGTGAAGAAGAAAGAAGGCGATAAATTCAACCTGAAGGCTTTCCACGAAAAATTCCTGAGCTACGGCAGTGCCCCTGTGAAGTACATCAGCCGATTGATGCTGGAATAGCGGTTAGCGGTTAGCGGTTAGCGGTTAGCGGTTAGCGGTTAGCGGTTAGCGGTTAGCGGTTAGCGGTTAGCGGT
>NZ_JAAAKV010000012.1 GCF_009905725.1 Emticicia sp. CRIBPO
CCAACGTAAACTTACACCGGCCCAACGTAAACTTACACCGCTCCAACGTAAACTTACACCGGCCCAACGTAAACTTACACCGCTCCAACGTAAACTTACACCGGCCCAACGTAAACTTACACCGGCCCAACGCAGAATTACACCGGCCCAACGCAGAATTACAAAGACCTACATATGGATGACTGAACGGAAACCAGGAAACAGGAAGTAAAAAAACAGGAAGCAAGCTGGGGGAAGGGCAGCGACGGGGAGTTGTAGCGAAAATAGGGAAAGAACGAGCCCTCTGACGAGGGCTGTATTGATTCAGGACTGCTTTCTAAAGGTAATGCCTTTAATCTGACTATATTCCAGGCTCGATGCTCCGAAAACTGACTTGACGTATTTTTTAACATCGAGGGCGATGTGGGCGAGGCCGTCGCCTTCGGCATACATGGTTTTGGTGCGGGCCAGGCGGGCGTTGCTCCATACGACTTCGGCTTCCCTGACGCGGTTATTGATGGCGTAGAGGCTGGCGATGAGGGCTTTCAGCGACTCGGGCTTCAGTTCTTCTTCATTGGGGGTGTACTCGGGCTGGGAAGAGACCAATTGGATAAGTCCCTGCAGGTGCTCGAGGCGGGTGTCAAAGCCTTGTTGTGAGGCGGAGATGGTGCGGGTTTCGACGGCGTCGACCGTGGCCTCGGGTTTGGGGGTGGCCCTTCCTCCCTGCATCTTGCGGTTGAGGGTGCGGGCGGCATCGATGATGTTCGGGCCTACGCCTGAGGCGGCCAGGGCGTTGCTGATTTTGGTAGAGAGGCCCTTGAAGTCTTTGAAGGCGTCGAGACGGGCATTGACGGCGTTGTCGTAAAGGATCTCTTTGTTGATGGTGTCGGCAAAAGCGGCCTTTGAGGCTTCGAGTTTGGTCCGGAGGGCGTCGAGCGAAAGGCTGGC
Source organism: Emticicia sp. CRIBPO (assembly GCF_009905725.1). Taxonomy (GTDB): domain Bacteria; phylum Bacteroidota; class Bacteroidia; order Cytophagales; family Spirosomataceae; genus Leadbetterella. Next base: position 928 of record NZ_JAAAKV010000012.1, read on the forward strand.
TCTGCCGGGGTTGTAGGTGGGGCCGTAGCCGGCACAAAAGTTAATCAGGGATTCGAAGTTGGCAATGTTTTTGGCATGCCCGGTTTCTGGTGAACTCATGTTAATTTATTTGTTGGTTGTTATGAAAAAAATATAAATTCTCGTCAAAGTGTGCGATTCAACTAACTATTAAAGTTGGGATTTTGAATCTTGTAGGAATAAACGGGGGGAGGTGTTTTAAAATTGTGGGGAGATATGGGGAATTTTGTTTTTTTAAGGGAAATTTAATGGGAGGATGATGCTCTTCTTTTTCAATTATAGTTTGGCTTTGCGATAAGGGTTCAATATCGTCCCCTATCGCAATTAAGAACTTAAACAAACACATGGGGTGATGGAAGTGTAAAGTTTGAAATTCAAGACATTCACATTATCTTTATATAGTACTTGCCTTTATTTAATTTAATCTATGCCTTCAAACGATAGTAGTGAGCAAAGAACAGAGTTTACCATCATCAGTTCTGATGATAAATTGATACTTAACTCTGTTGAATATTACAATAAATATTACCACACCGATTTTAAAGTGGAGAGATTTATAAATGATGAGGTGGTTTTTGCCGTCATATCAGCTTCAAAATTCGAATTGTCTGATGTTTTTTCTTTAGGTTATCAGTTTGGTGCAATTGCTGAGAATAAAAGGCAGAAGGGAGAGATTGATTGGTAAAGAAAAACGTCTAAGAAAAGAACTGTCGAAAGTAATGATGTCTTTTGTTAAACAAGTATTATTTATATAACTAGCATCGGCGTTATTCAACGATAATAAATTTCAACGCTCTATTATGTGGACCACTTTCATCATACGAGTGCTGTTTAACTTGATATAATAAAGCAAGGTTATTATCATTCATATATTTAAAAAGCAAATCTTTTCTAAAATAGTGAAAGTCGTTTTCAAAATAAGCATCTTTAAATCCAACGCAATAAAAACATTTATTCAAGTCGCTATCCAATATTAGGCCTTTTTCAGGCTCTGCCTTTAACCCTAGAGTCTTGCCCATCTTTATCGATGGGTAATACTCATTGCTACCGCTTAAAACAATACTTTTAGACTCCCATGAAAATTCAACCAATGTTGGCTCCGAATCAAAGGACATTTTTATCGCTTGTTTCTCTATTACTTCTTTACCGATATCTTTGTGTCTATATCCATTTTCAAACAAATTTCGAGAAGTAACGATTCTTTTAAAGTCAATATATTCTCCAGTTGGAATTAAGACCTTATCCGTTTCAAGCCGTTCAATCTCTTTAACTGCCCAATAAAGCTCTCCAAAATACTTCCTATATAAATGGTCTGGCGAAAAGTGATTGTCTGAAGACCAATCGAAAAGAGTCTTCAAGCTTATTTCCTTAGCTTTGGGCAAATTTTCGTTCTTTTTTATAAAAAAAGTCTCTATCATTAAATAAGACCTAATTTTATATTCTTCATTAACTCGTTGTTCGACCATCCCATGTAGCATAGAATACTTTTCATTTTCAAAAGAATGCTCAAATAACTCAAAAACAGAATCTATCTTGATTTCATTGTACCATGAAGGATTACCTATTCTATCAACGATGAGATCTTCGGAGTATAATCTCATAGGTAATATATAATCTTTAAACGGCATGCTCACGTCTATATCTACATCACTCAACCTTGTGTAGTTTTTCTTCCCTGAATAAGTCTCGTACACATCTAACTTCCCATTCTTTAGCAGAAAACCTGCAAAGTCAAAAAAACCCTTCCAAGAATACTTCTTGCCTAATCTATCTACCTTTCCCTTTACTCGTGAAATATTATTTCCAAAATAAAAATCTCTAAAGTTTTCATCTTTAAAACTTAACTTGTCACTCGTTCTAAATCCAAGTTCAAAAATCCTTTTGTATACATTAGAAATTGCGTGTCTCCTTCTACTGTAATCTTCATCAATTAATCTGGGAATAGTATAGATTCCAAAATCCATACCTATCGGCTCCGGCCAAGACATTTCATCACTTTCGTCAATTAGTTCAATTTGCTGTTCATTTGGATCGACCCATTCGTGAGGGACCTCAAATTCAAATTTTTCTAGTTTTTGAACCTCAAACTCACTTAATGAAAATACTTGCTTGTAAATTGCTAAATCAACCAAATGTTTGATAGAATCAATCACTATATAATTAAAAACTTGGCAAGTTGAACTCGAAGAAAATTGAAGATTATATAACCTATTCGTCATCTCAGGTAGAATTCTCCGAACAAAATCTTCATCATTTTGGAGCGTTAATGCTACTCCATAACAACAACTAGCAAGACGCTCGTAAATATATTTGTCAGCTAACAACACAGAATATTCTGCCAATTCTATCAACTCCAAGGGATGTCTCTTCCCAAATTCAATTAAATAAATCGTTGCATTATCTCGTAATTCTCTAATATTTGTTGCAGTAACATAAGTGGTGAGTTTGGCTACTAATTTATGATATTCCAAATCATTCCGATTATCTTTCTTAATTTTTTGAATACTATCTGCTATGAATTCAAAAAACGACCCAGATTCTTTATAGATGAAAAAAGTCCACGAAAGATCAAATTTCCATAAATCCAATTCTTCCAAAATTAGTGCTACAAAATGAAAATTGTACTTGATTTCATGCTTAAGCCAGTGACTTGAAGTAAGACTTAAGATTTCCTGAAGATCATAGTCGGAAACGTGTTTCAACAAATGTTGTGGCAAATCCCCATCCTTCTTATAATCAAATCCATTATATAAATACCACCATGAAGACGCTAAACTTTCACGAGTGCTTAAATTTAGATTAATCTCTGGTCTCAATGCGATAATAAACTTGAGAATATCCAATCGAAGCTGATGATGATCACTTGATTTACTACCAATTACTTTTTCACTAAAAATCTTATCATTTAATAAATCATGAATAGATTTATGCTTCTCTGAAAGATACTTAGCTAATAGATACCCCCCGACCTCTTGCTGAGTATGTTTTACAACTTCGAGCCTTTGATCAATTGCATCTTTTATAAAAATCAAATAGCCTTCCAAAACTGCTCTGGCAATAGAGTTGTCATTTGTCACATTCTCTTCTAAATCAAAAGCATCGCTAAAATCACTAATAGAAATAACGCCTTGATTGTTGAAAAAAAACATTTCAGAACTATTGAAAAAACCTTTTACTATCCATTTATCTGCAAACAAATTCAATTTAAACTTCACTTCAGAAATTACTCGTCCAACATAATCTTCAAAAATCTGAAGATATGTTTTCATATCAAGTGTAATTTTCTTTTCATTGATTCTGGGTTCATTAATGAGTCTACAGTACAAATCTAATAAAAGTGGGATCTTAAAAATATCTAAATCAGCAGTTGCAAAATTCTGAACTTTGATCTTATAATGGTTAAAATACAGATTACATAAGTTTATTAAATCTTCTTGCTTTTCAAATCCCCTCGTTTCGACCAACGAACTGGGAGGGGTATTCCATATTTGAGAAATATAGGAACTTCTTAGCGTACAGATAATAAAAAGGTGAGAAAAAAGACTAACTTGGTTAATAAAATCTTGCAACTGATTCCTCCAAATAGAACTAAAACCAATATTTGACTTCGTTGTTTCATTCAGTGCATCTATAATAAAAAAACATCTTTTATCATTTGAGGACGCAAAATTGTTCAACTTTTCCAAAACCTCATTAATTGTATACCCGAGAGGAACTTGTAAGAGCTGTAACAACCTTTCATTCAAGTTAATATTATCCCCATTAAACTGTCTCGGTTTAAAAAACAAAACATGATCTCCATTTTCTTTAGCCTTATTTACTACATGAGCAGCAATATAAGTTTTTCCGGTACCAGCCTTTCCCGTAATTATTTTATTAGAACATTCATTTCTAAAATTTTCAATTACTTTATTTAGTTTACTCAGATCATAATAAACATCATTAAAAAATTGAGATACCTGATGAAAAACGTCAAAAACCTCAGCATGCCTGTCAAGAAATTCAGACCATTTTGGAGCAGGTAAACCTATTATCTCCTTAATGGGAATCGAAATCTGTGTAATCTGACTTTTTAAGAACAACACTCCATAGCCTTCTAACTCAAACGAACTCTTTAGGTCGTCTAGCTCCCTTTCAATCTTATCTATATTGTTTTCGAGCTCTTTTATTCTTGTAAGAAAAGAATTCGAAAAAACATGGTCCACTTCATCTTCTATATCAGCCACTTGATAAAAGTCTTTTAAAGCGTGTTTAAAACCCACTACAGAACTCTTACATGTACTTACTTCTTCGCTAATGGACCTCCTCCATTCACTAAATTTGAGAATACTTTTTAATGACTGTCTCTCAAATACGTTACTGAGATATAAGTCGTGTATATATTTACTTTTTATCTCATCATCATATGAGATAAAAAGTAAATCGTCGAACCATTTCGCGGTAACTTCAAATGAAGGTCTATTTACTATTGTAATGACCGAATTTACTATGTTCTTAAAATAGTATCTATCCTTTTTTGTATCCTTGAAAGCACTGAATATATTTATTATTTTCCCAATCATAGCTTTCATTCTATATCAATATCGGAATCTTTTATTCTTTTGGTATAAATACTATCACCGCTTTTACTTCTAATTCTTATTTTACTGTTTGTTACATCTATTGTAAAGATATTAGACACTTCTTTTTCAAAAAAAAGCACAAGCAATGTTGTAAATTGTCCTAAAACAATTATCAAAGGTTCTGGGGCCATATCATCAAAAAACCACCAAGCAGCTATTATCAGTATTATTGTATTTAAAGCAGTCAGGATAATTTTAAAAGATTTTTTCACTTTATATATTCATTTAATTTTTGAGAACTCTTGCACCCTAAACTAACTAAATAACTTCTAAATTTAAAACTCTTGAAAATTAGATTTGATATTTCCTCAATTCCTCCCAGACTCCAGATATTGAATAGCTTTCTTCAACTGACTGTCAAACTGATGAATTTCATCAAGATCATTGATCTCGTATTTAGTTTCCTTCTTTGCTTCGTCAAACAAGCCGATCTGCTTTCTCTTTTCTGTTAGATAAAACCTGCATATTGTTTTCCTGTTATTGTCGTCTAACAAAACCGCAAAGTAAGTTTGTGCATCTCTGAAATGTACTCTTGCTGGTTTCACTACCGAAGACAGAATCGCCCTGATTATGTAATACGAATCCATTTCCTCTTGTGTCGTCACAATCTTTGACTCTTCAGATATAGATTCAGATGCATCACTGGCCTGCACTTCCGTTTCCTTACTTAAAGCAGATTTTAGTCTCTCTGTAATGAGATCATTGATAATCTGTGCAAAAGATTTTTTGGTAAGGTTGGTAAAAAGGTCAAGCACTTTCTGAGTAACCATTCCGGGATACACTTGTTTAGCAAAGTATTTCACAAACTCCGGATTTGGATTGGCCATTTCATTTGAGATCAAAGTCTTCAGCTCATTGGTAAACTTCAACTCGGAGGCAGTATTAACAATATTCTCAAAGTCAAAATATGCCTTATGAAATTTCTTCAGTTCATCTACTTGGTTGTCTTTTATCTCATTGATATTAAACACAAAGAAAGGTTTTTCATCCATTTTATTGGGTTCCACGAGATCGGTATAAAAACGATATTCCAGCCCATTTGATAAAATAGAAAACTTTGCTTTTGTGGTATGAAAATACCGAAACAACTGTGAAGCATTATGAACATTCAAAGGCTGTCCATGCCATTTACATTCTATTAAGATGATGGGAGCACCATCTTTCATGATAGCATAATCTATTTTCTCTCCCTGTTTAATACCCACGTCTGCCACAAACTCTGGAACAACTTCTGAAGGGTTAAAAATGTCATAACCTAAGGCATTAATAAAGGGCATAATGAAAGCATTCTTTGTTGCTTCCTCAGTGTTAACCTGATCTTTCAGCTTAACAACTCTCTCTCCAAGAATTTTAATCTGGTCTTTAAAGTCCATAGTAGTAGGGTTTAAATGGAATTCGAATTTTGTAGTAAATACTCTTCAACATCAATTATTCATCAACGTTAAGCAAATTCCGTGCCTGATATACGAACAAGCATGCACGGTAGACACTATTACTATCCTTCGTTAATTTACTGAAGAGTAAATACAATATTCAGAGAAATTAAGTGGATAGAATTATAACTCGTATTTGTTTCCGGAAAGATAAAATCGCGAAAAACATCTAAGTAGTAGTAATACCAATCTAATTATCCCCTGCTACTAATGACGCATTATTATGATAATTTACCAACCCCAACGCTTCATTTTGCCTCCAACTTTTAAGGACATAATCACGATATTGCTCTCTTTTGATTCTAAAAAACAAACTTTCCAAAGTTCCGTAATCCCATGTTCCTTTTTTACTTTTTATTCTATTGATAGCTTCATCTTCAAACAGAAACCACTGATAATTATTAAGGATATCGTCTACCACTTGCATATTTTTTGCTTTAACAGCGTCGTAAAAAACATTCGGCACTTGATCTAATGATTTCAATCGTTTTGAAACAATCATAATTCTATTGCGATAATTATCATTAGGATGTAAGCAGAAAGCAGAAAGCAGATTAAAGTAAGCTATTCGAGAAACTTCCAAAGTATCGTTAATGTTGAACAAAGCAATGCTGTAATATTTACTCCCATAATAATATCTATCACTGATATTGGTTTTAACCTTATTAATTGACTCTGCATCCTCATAAGGAAATTTTTCATTTATTGTTTTACACAAATCTATAGCTTTTAAATACTCTCCTTTATTGATGCTCTCTTCCAATTTCTTGTGCATCGAATAACTATATAAATGATAAAAATTAGAATAATAATCGGTTCTTTCTACTATTAATAAAAATGCAGTAAAGAGATTCACTGACAGCAATAAATATATGAATGCTTGAGTCGGTAGCCTTTTCAATTTTAACCATTGAAAAAATCTTTTTCTAAGTTCGTTCAATTCAACCCAATAAATCCAGCAACAGCCAATAGAAATCAAAACAAAAAATTCAAACCACGTATTTTTTAAAAACCACAAAACAAAACTTAAATTCAATGAATCTATTTTAGAAGGTTCTAGTGTTTGAATAATAGCCCATAAAGTTGTGACAAAAACTGGTATTTTTAATTTCTCCAGTTTTGAGAATAACCTTTCCTTATTTCCCTTACTACTATTATCAATCATTTATTTAATAGCTTATTAATTCTTTCAATTTCTAAATCGATAATTTTATTTTCTGGCAGCAACGGTTCAATTACTTTCCCCTCATCTTTTACTGGATTCTCAAGATAACTAATATAGTACTGAAAATCAGTTTTAAAATTCGGATAATGGAGCTTTTCTTTCTGAAGTATAATTTCACTTATTACTGCATTTTTATTCTTCAAATTATTTTGAATACAGTTCCAAAAAAGACATCGAATCTTCATATTCAATATTAGATCAAAAAATAACTTATCCTTAGTAAAAAAAGAAGCCGTTATAAAGTGGGAAAGAGCTTTGCTATAATCTTGATCCCAAAAATATCGTAATCCATTCCAGTAATACTTTAAAGCTTTAAAACTAGTCGTATCTGAAAATGCCCTTTGATTAAAATCAATTGAGACCTTAGAAGATGAATCATACCGCTTCTCATTTGATGTCAAATATTCTGCTTCTGCCAAATTTTTACTAGATTTTTCGTTAAAATCTAATGGCACGAGGTTTTCAAAAGACTCTCCATCAGCTAATAAGTCAACAATATCGCTTGAAGCTATTGACGCCAAATAAATTCTATTGATTCTATAATTAATATCCTTATCCTCACTATTTAAAGGATTAGTATCCAAGAGCATCAATCTAAGTAAACCCTCTCTCATCATCCACTGTCCACGACCAAACTGCATATCTTTAATGGCCTCTTCGGATGGCTTGATATAGGTATCTTCGACATAGGATAAATAGGCTTTTCTTTCGTCGACGCTGTTACCCATAAGTTCTCTCAAATAATACTTTAGTACTTCAACTTCATCCTTATATCTACCATTTATTCTGAGATAAATCAATAAATCATATAAACTCTCAAATTGGCGACCTCGCAAAACCGAAACTATTTTTGGAAATTTGATGAGTACACTTTCAACTTTTTTGGAATTAACATTACTACCACTATAGAAACTTTGCTTGCTAGCTTTTTCAAAAAGTGTTCGAATTAATGGATCTGATGGCATAATTAAACCTGACTCCAAATTACGAATGGTGTAACTAGACGCCAATAAATTACTCTTAGAAAAATAAACAATTAGCATACCCTGAAAAAATATTGCTAATAAAAGAATCGCGATGACAACAGCTACCTTCTTCGTATTGAAAACTTTCGAAAACATAATCAGTAATATTAAAACTAATTTATTAACCCGTAAAGAATACCAATAACTTTTTGATCACACTTAAAACAAAATCTTCAAAAGAACTTATACCTAACGCTTTAGCATCATGTAGTAAATATAGTAACTTATTAATTAATGGCTACGTATAACAGAAAAATTATTAAGAATTACGAAAAAGAAATTCCCAAAATCGAATGCGTATTTTGTAACGAGAGTTTATCAAGAGTTTATCAAAAGAATATTGATAACCATTAAAAATCCCATCTTCTCCATTTTTGTATTACTAGTGCAATTATAAAAAGAAAGGTCTTAATTGTAGCTTAATCCAGCCATTGATCTAATTCTTCTATGCTATTTGAGGGCAAAGGTTATCGAATAGCAAAAAAGAGCTCAAAAGCTCTTTTTTAATCATATTACACATTTTAGTTTCTTACTACTTCTCCCCCAACAACCTCTCCAGCAACTCAATCTTCTCATCCTTCGCTTTCAAAAGTTCGTCAGTAAGTCGTTTGTTTTCTTCGAGGGCTTCGAGCCATTTTTCAACGGGGTTAATGTTGAAAGTAGAATTATAGCCTGTGCTCAGAACAGCACCATTGTCAAAAGTATTTGAAATAATATTAATCACCTGTTCTTCGTCAAAGTTCTTAATGGCGTCTACCGGTATTTTGAGTACGTCGGAGACCTGTTTCATAATGCGGTCGTCGACGGTTTCGCGTTGTTCGAGGATAGAGATCTTTTTTTGGTTCCAATCCTCGCCCAATTCAAAGGCCAGGGCCTCCTGTTTGATCCCGAGCATCTCACGGAAACGCTTGATATTACGGCCTTCATGAATGCGGGAGGGTTTTGTTTTAGATTGCATGTTTTTAAGTTGTTTTTTTTCGTCCAAGGTATGAAATTGAATGCAATTTAGCAATTATCGATTATAAATTAGGCTATGTAATTTAGCATTTTACTTTTCTTTTACTTCGCTTTCTTTCTTCTCGCCTTACTTTTTTTTGGGACTAGAAATCCTTTTTCTCTGCCTTACTTTTTTTTTGAAAAAAAAGTAACAAAAAAAACATTAAAAATTCTAACTCACAAATCCTCAAATTAGGTGCTTAAATTTTAGCAATGGGAATTTGAGGCTTTGCTCAGACAGAGAATTTTTGGTTTGGATGGTTCTTACTTAGAACGTTATTTCGTTTGAAGTCGAATAGCTTAATGACTTCTTAATGAGCTTAATTCCTAAATGGTCATTCGAGGTTTATCGTATCTTCTTCTTGCCTTTGATTCTTAGTGGCTAAAATTCGTTGCAGGATCGCCACAAGGGTACTATTCTTTTATTTAGAAGTGAGTGGTGGAACATATGTGTGACCGTTTGGAGTAATTATTTCTGCGGGGGCTAACCAATAGTATCAAAAAAAGAATGTAATTTGAAAATCATATCTCCTGACTATGACTATTAAAAACGGCTTTTTGGGTATGCTGATCGCTCTGGGCTTTATGTGGATGAAGGGCGAAAAGAAAAAACACTGGTCGGTGCCGGATGAACCGTCGGACGTGCCGTTTGTTTTTCCGTATCAGCCTGCCCCGGCGTTTAAGTTTCCGGTGTTTATAGCAGAGCCTGTTGATAAGGAGCCTGAAGTGGTTCATACCGAAAAAATGCAGATGAGGAGTTATCCACTGCAGTACCTCGGCCCGAATAAAGATACCATCACCCCGGAATTTTATTATTTCCAATACAATAAACACTTAGACTACCAGGATGATGTAAAAACTAAAGTGAGCTACGAAAGGGCTTCTCCGCTCACAATGGTCATACAGGTAGATACGTCTGCTTTTGTTCCTTACACCTCGGCGGCATTTGAAGATTTGGTTTACAAAACACATCCCGTTTATGTTTTCAGTAAAGGTCTGAAGCCTGTCTTTATCGGAATATCTTATTCATTTCTTTTCATATTGGAAGCCAAAGACCCAAGTGGACAATGGAAACCGATTGAGTTCAAATTTCACCCGTGTGGAACGGGAGATGTCGGCATGCTCATTTTCCCCGGGGAAATAGGTATCACGGTAGTGACGGTTTATTCAGGGCCATTCAAAACCAAAATGAGATTACGGATGGATTCTGAACCACTGAATATTTACTCCAATGAATTCGAAGGAAGTATTGAACTCAGTCAGTTTAAAAATGAACTTGGTTTGTAAAAAGTAGTAGAGTATGTCAATAAAAACAATATTCTTCAGTTTGGTAATGGCTATGGGGCTCGGTTGGGTGCTATTCAGGGATGAGCTGGAAAAGGAGCCGACAAAATTTGACAGCTCTTATATTTTCCCATATAATCCGGCACCGCCGTTTATAATGCCGTCTATTACATTTGGTAAAAGAGATACTAACGCCCTGCTTCCTCTTGAAGTGAACGGAATGGCAACCGGTGACTATTCTATTCTTTACAGAGGAAGGTATAAAGACAGCATTCTTGCCTATCAAGATCCTGAAAACAAAGAATCTATTTTTCCGAATAAAAAATATGACTTAGAGAATTATACTCTTTTCAAGAACGGCAAGAGGTCATACAATTCGAGTGGCCCCATCCCTTTTAACCTTTCTATAGTAGTTGATACCTCGACGATTATCAGCTATGAACCAACTTTTATTCATAGTGATAAATTATTCCAAAGTCATCCGGTATACCTGATAAACATCTACACTTGTGCTGTCGAAATCGTAACAAGGCCAGGAAGCTTTTATCTGATTCTGGAGGCTCAGAACGAAAAAGGCATATGGAAACCCATTGAGAGTCATTTATTAGGTGACGGAGGGCTATTTTATACCGTCTTATTACCTGGTGAAATAGCCGCAACAACAGTACCGGTGTTTAAAGGTTCATTCAAAACAAAAATGAGAATAAAACTGCCTGATGTGGGTTTTACCCCAAGACACATTTACTCCAATGAATTTGAGGGGAGCATTCATCTGAGTCAGTTTAAGGAAAATTATTAAGGATATGAAGTTAAGGTTATTGTTTTATGGGTTTGTGGTAGCATTGGCGTTTGGATGTTTAAGCTGCGGTGAAGAGAGAAGAGCCGAAGAAGAAACGGAAGAAGAAGAAATGGAGAAATATAAGTTTCCCCTGGTTACAATTCCGCCATATTACCCGGCTACGCCATTTATTTTCCCGGTTTTTATTCATGACAATTACGAAACGGCGGGGAGTAAAAAAATAATACCTGCTCATTCTCCATGGATATCATTGAGTGATTATGAATTGCTGTATATTGGCATGAAAGCAGACACGCTGTACACTGATAAATATGCCTATCAAAAGAATTCCTTTTCTTATGATAGTGTAGAAAATGGAAAAGAATGGTACTCACTCCCGACTCCCCTTTCTATTTCTCTGAAAATTGATACCTCCACAATAATACCTTATGAATCCATCCGGAAAGACACTCTAATTAAGAGATATCCTGTTTATATAATCAATACGCTTTTTCATCCGGTAATTATAGGTTCAAACTCAGACATCCCTTTGATACTTGAAGCCAAAACACCAAATCAGGAATGGAAACCTATTCAGATATATTATGGTATGATGTGTGGAATAGGAGCAAAAGGAAGGCTTTTATTTCCCGGTGAGATAGCGGTGACTGCCGTGAAAGTTTTCAGGGGACCTTTCAACACTAAAATGAGATTGCGGTTCAGGTCACACTTTTACGATATTTTTTCTAATGAGTTTGAGGGGAGTATAGAAGTCAATCAATTTGGTGATCCGTATTGACCGGGCATTCAAAAAAATGATGTTAAAAACTATTTAGTGATGAACTATCAGGCGGAGCATATCGGTCGTAGTGGAACGATTATTTACGATTGGAAGTATTACGGGCAGAAGTCGGGCCCGAAATGACAACGTCGGAGAATCCTGTAAATCCTGAAATCCTGTCAAAAAAAACAAACAATAAACCATGGAAACTGAAGAAACAAAAACGGTGGGGCTGACGAAAGACGGCAGCTACCAGTTCGGACTGAGGAAGACCTTCCTGGTGTCGCCGGGGGTGGCGTGGGACTACCTCTTTACCAAAGAAGGACTTAGCATCTGGCTGGGTCACGTGGGTGATCCCGAAGAGGTTAAACTGAATGAAACATACCGCACGGAAGAAGGCATAGAAGGCAAACTGACGACGTTTAAGCCTTACTCGCACTTCAGGATGAGCTGGAAAAAGCCTGCGTGGCGAAATAGCACGATACTGCAGGTGAGGGTGCTGGACAACAAAGGCAAGGCCACAATAGCCATACACCACGAAAACCTGCTGGACCGCACCCAGAGAGACGAGGTGGAGGTATACTGGAACAACGTGATGGATAAGCTGGGGCTGAAATTCGGGGATTAAATGTGGGTTCATTCCGGAATCCTTGCTAATTTTGATCAATGTGGGTAACCTTTAAAATTCAAGAACATGCAGGACCTGAATGAGCAACTGATCAGGGCGGTGGTGGAAGAAGACCTCGCCGAAGTGGAAAGGCTGGTGTCGGAAGGTGCGGACATCAACTACAGCGATTTTTATAACAACTGTGCGATTTTCACCGCTGCCTGGGAAGGTAACGTAGAAGCCCTGGAGCTGTATCATCGCCTGGGAGCCCACCTGGACCTGAACGACAACAACCCACTGTGCAACGCGGCCTACAACGGCAAGGCGGAGTCGGTCAAATGGCTTCTGAGCAAAGGGGCCAACCCCAATCACGTTTTCTCTACCGGCGAAAACGCCCTGCACTATACCCTCAGCAACACCAACCACATGCCCGAAAGGACAGAGATCGTGAAAGCCCTGATAGCCGCAGGCACGGACGTCAACAAAACGACGATCAAAGGCCTGGAAACCCTGTGTTTTATGCGGGATGCCCGCCTGAAAGCCGAAACGCCCCTGCACCGGGCCGCAGCCTACGCCAGTGCCGAAATTGTAAAAGCCCTCATCGATGCCGGAGCAGACATCACCGCCAAAGACGCCAACGGCGACACGCCCATCTCCTGGGCCAGCTGGTTTTTGCGGGATTCGAATGTTTTGAGGTTGTTGGTTTATGAGGGGGTTGCGGGGGTGGGGTGAGGATGTTACAAAAACTATATTTCGGCAGCAAATGTAAAATAGTGCCGGTAATTTGATTCTGGGAAATCACAAACCTCTTAAATTCCTGCTTAAGTGCAGTTGTTATGATTTACTTATCAACTCCAAATCCTGTAGCTTTCTTCCTAAAGGATCGTCAGCTGCAAGTTTGAGGAAATCATCCTGCATCCCGAATACCCTGAGTACATTAAAATAGCCTCCCAAAGAAACCTTGGGGTTACCCTTCTCGATCTGGTATAAGGTACTCCGGTCGATACCGGCTCTTTCAGCTACCTGCATGGTGGTGAGTCTTCTTCTTTTGCGGGCCAGTCGGATGTTTTCGCCAACAACCTCCATCATTTCCTGGAATCTCGGCAGTAGAATATGCTTTTTCGTTCTCATCGTTTTGTAGGTTATTTCCAGCAAATTTGTGGGATTTGTGGAGAATATGCAACAGTTTTTTTATAATTATTACTTTTAGGAAGTTTTGATCTTGTTTGAAAAATCATAATACCCATCTATCGTCAACAGTCTACATTTCAATGAATTAGCAATAATCCCTTAAATTTATCAATGTTATTATTTTTTCAATAACTTTGAATTCTCATCATATACGAGACCTAAAATATCCCAAAAGTAAAATGACCAAAAATGAATTTAATCAACTCATTGTGAAATCGACAAACCCGAATTGGTTTAGCGAAAAGACAGAAGCCTTTCAATTTCCAAATTCTGACAAGTTGATTGAGCTAAAAGGAGTAAGCTCTATCTATGAATTTGTTTCACAGCAAGCGGAAGGCTGGAGAAAAATAACTGAACCCATTCCAGATCAATTTAAAAATTCGCAAAAATTCTTTCTTGACTTAAAAAATAGTATAGAATCCTTTGTCATTGAAAGATCACAGACACATGATCTTGAAATTTACTGGAATAATAATATATCTAACTCAATCCGAAACAAGCAACAAGCAGTCTTACGTTATGACATTCCAGAGATAGAATTTCTTTTAAGTATTTTTAAAAATTACAATGAGAGTTTCAGTGGAGCCTATAATTTTATTTTCAAAAAAGACTCTTTGAATTTTTCTGGCAAAGACGCCGCAATTGGGTACTTACTTGCATATGAATTTCAATTAAAAGATTATTCGCATATTATCGAAAGAAGAGATGCTGAAAAGAAATCCATTTCCAACATTCGGACTGATTTTCAAAAATATCTTTCTCAAACTGAAAATCAATTGGTAGATCACTTACTCAAAGCAAATCAGGAATTTGACAACTATGTTGAAAAAATTGACAGCCTTAAAGGTGAAAAGGAATCAATGTTCACAGAATGGTTTGAAGAGAGAATAGTTGAACATAACCATTTCAGGGATTCTTCAAAATCTGAGATAAAACAATTAGAGGAAACTTATAATGAAAAACTAAAACTGGAAGAGCCCGCAAAGTATTGGTCTGATCGTGGCAAAGCACTAAAACAACAAGGTTGGATTTCAATATGGATATTGGTTTTACTAACAGCATTTACTTCTTATTTACTATGGGAAATATTGGTAAACGCTCCTGAAACTATTTACGCCAGTTTTTTGGGCGATGACAAAAGTGCCGCAATCAGATGGTCAATCGTATTTGTTGTTTTTATTTCTTTCCTCGCTTTTTGCATTAAAGCCGTTTCGAAAGTCATGTTTAGCAGTTTTCACCTGGCCCGAGACGCAGAAGAACGGCATTCACTCGCCTACTTCTATCTCGCTTTGAAAAAAGATGACAGTATTCAGGATGAGGATCGAAAACTAATCATTCAATCATTATTCAGCCGATCGGATACTGGATTATTAAAGGAAGACTCGTCTCCTACTATGCCGGGTGAAGTGATGAAGATTTTTGGAAAATAAAGTAAAGAATTATTTAAAAGAAATAAGAATTAATGAAAATTAAACATTCCGAACTTGAAATATCAAATGATAAGCCATTTGAAAATTGTGTCCTTGGCAGAGAAAACTATGCCAACATACTTACAGGCTTAATTCAGTCATATTCTGATGGTTTTGTTTTGGCAATAAATAATGAGTGGGGCACTGGAAAAACTACCTTTGTAAAAATGTGGCAGCAATCTATGCAGAATAAAGCATTTAAAACATTATATTTTAATGCATGGGAAAATGACTTCGACAAGAGCCCGCTTGTAGCAATAATGTCAGAACTTAAAACTTTATTCAACGTAGGAAAGAATGAAGCTACCTTCAAATCTATTGCAAAGAAAGCAGCATTACTTCAATCAAAAATTGCTCCAGCACTTATTAAAGCCATATTAGCAAAATATTTTGATCTTAAGGAATTTAACGATGTTTTAGAAAAAACCGCCGATGCCGGATTTGAGCTCTTTGAAAATGAAATTACAGAATACGCAGAGAAAAAAAAAGGTTTGATTGAGTTCCGAGAAGAACTTACTAAATTTATTAAAGATGTTAATTCTGGTTCAAAACCTTTGGTTTTCATAATTGACGAACTTGATAGATGCAGACCAGATTATGCGGTAGAGCTCTTAGAAAACATAAAGCACTTTTTTAACATTCCTGGGATTGTTTTTGTCCTAGCAATAGATAAGAAACAACTTGGCAATGCCATTAGAGGTTACTACGGCAGTGATTTGATTGATGCCGATGAATATTTACGAAGATTCATTGATATTGAGTATTCCCTTCCGAATCCTGATACTCTATCCTTTTGCAAATATCTCTATAAGTATTTTGCCTTTATTAACAGTCCAAGTTCCTCCAGATACAGTGACTCATTTCTTAATCTTGCTTCATCTTTATTTGAGAAATCAAACTTCTCATTAAGACAGCAAGAAAAAGTATTCGCTCACACCAGAATAGTTTTAAGAAGCCTCAACAATGATACAGAGGAGTATTTTTCTTTTATTTTCATTTTAATTTGTATTAAAATCATTTCTCCAGAATTTTATAGAAAAATTCAAAATAAGGAACTCTCGATGCAAGAATTAAGTGATTCTTATTTCGATTTTATACCTAAGAATTTTAATATCAACACTTTTATTGACAAAGCTGATGATCCAAGGACAAGGCAACTGATTTTTATAGAGGCTCAATTAGTATTGTATTATTCAAAATTTATTCATGAAAGAGCATCTGACTTTAGTCAATCTATTTTTCTAAAGGGGTCTAAAAGTCAATTAACTTTCAAATCTAAATTTGACACCAGCGAGGAAAATAAAGAATTGATGAAAAAATTCACTTATCTTAACGATAGTCGATTATCAGAGTTAAGTATCGGATATTTTTTGGACAGAATAAATTTACTAGAACATTCGATATCATAATTTATAAAGTACCAGTATTAACTGCTCCCCCCAAATTCTTAGAAAAACCCAATTTTAATTCGGCTGTAGTATTAAAATTGTTATATTTGCGACGGATCGGTCTGCTTTTTTGAGGGTGGCCTTTCGGTTCGTACTTTTAGGGATAAATAATATAAGGTCAACTTAATGAAGGTTTTAAAATTCGGAGGAACGTCGGTCGGGACGGTTGAAAGCATTAATCTGGTTATTGATATCATTCAGTCCAACCTGCACAAAGGAGAAGACATCGCAGTAGTATATTCGGCCCTGGGGGGCGTCACCAACCGCCTCATTGAAATAGGCAAACTGGCCTCTGAAGGCAGCAATCAGTACATGGAACACCTGCATTCGGTGGAAGAACGCCACTTTAATGTGATCCGCGGGCTGATCGACATCAAAAGCCAGAGTGCCATCATCGCCAAAATCAAAGGGCTTTTTAACGAAATCGAAGACCTGCTCAGGGGTATTTCGCTGATCAGGGAACTGAGCCCGCGTACGCTGGATTTCCTGGTGAGTTTCGGCGAGCGTCTTTCCACAACCATCATTACCGTAACCCTCAACGCCAGGGGTACTCAGGCCGAATACCTGGACGCCCGCGAGGTGATCAAAACGAACAGCCATTTCGGCCACGCGGAAGTCAACTTCAAAGTAACGAACGAACTCATACAAACGTACTTCGAAAACCATACTGCGGTGCAGTGCATCACGGGTTTTGTGTCTTCGAACGAAGAGAACATCACGACGACACTCGGACGTGGCGGCTCTGACTATACCGCCTCTATTTTCGGTGCGGCCCTGAATGCCGAGGTGATCGAAATATGGACAGATGTGAACGGGATGATGACGGCTGACCCGAGAAAGGTGAAGAATGCCTTTACGATACCGAGCATCTCGTATGCTGAGGCGATGGAATTGTCGCACTTCGGTGCCAAGGTGATTTATCCGCCGAGTCTGACACCTGCGTTTCAGAAGAACATCCCGGTGAAGGTACTCAACACCTTCGACAGCTCGAATCCGGGCACGACGGTTTCAAAAGAGATCATTAAAAAGGAATATTCGATTACGGGTATTTCTTCTATAGACGATATATCGCTGGTGAACCTGCAGGGCAACGGCATGATCGGTGTGGCGGGGGTTTCTGCCAAGCTTTTCAGCCTGCTGGCGGCCAACCAGATTTCTGTGATCCTGATTTCACAGGCTTCTTCAGAACACTCGATCTGTTTTGCGGTAGATCCGAAGTCGGCCAACAAGGTGCAGAGCATCCTGGAGGAAGGGTTTTCGATCGAGATCGGCTGCGGCGACATCGAGAACATCAGCATCCAACACAACCTGTCGATTGTGGCGGTAGTGGGTGAAGGCATGAAAGCGAGCTCGGGTACCTCGGGCAAGTTGTTCTCTGTGTTAGGTAAAAACGGTATCAACGTGATTGCCACAGCCCAGGGGTCTTCAGAGCTGAACATCTCGGTGGTGATCAGGAAAAAAGACATCAGCAAAGCCCTGAACGCGATTCATGAGGCTTTTTTCCAGATAGACGGACTGACATTGAACATCTTTGTACTGGGGCCGTCGGGGCTGATCGGCAAGACCTTGCTTCAGCAGATCAACGATCAGAAGGCTTATCTGAAAAAGAATAAAAACCTCAACCTCAAGATAGCGGGGATAGCGAACACGAAGAAGATGTTGCTGGACCCGAACGGCATCGACATGGCCCACTGGAAGAAAAACCTGGATGAGCATGGCGAGCTGGTGAACCTGAGCGAGTTTATTGAAGACATACAGGTACTGAACCTTCCGTACAGCATTTTTGTGGATTGTTCGGCCGATAAAGACATTGTGCAGCATTATTATCCTTTGCTGGACAGCAATATTTCGATTGTGACGCCTAACAAGGTGGCCAATTCGGGCACTTATGCCCAATACCAGGCTTTGCAGCAGATCACCCAGAAACGCAACGTGAAGTTTTTGTATGAAACAAACGTGGGTGCGGGTCTGCCGATCATCAACACGCTGCAGGGGCTGATCAACAGTGGTGACGAAATTCATAAGATCGAAGCGGTGCTTTCGGGTACGCTGGCCTTTATATTTAACAGTTTTTCGGTGGGTCAGAAGTTTGTGGATGTCGTAAAAGACGCCAAAGCGAAGGGTTACACCGAACCGGATCCGAGGGATGACCTGAGCGGCACGGACGTGGCCCGCAAGATCCTGATCCTGGCCAGGGAAGCGGGACATCAGCTGGAGTTCAAAGACGTGGAAATCAACAAACTGCTGAACGAAGCCTGCCTGGCAGCTCCGTCGGTAGAAGATTTTTACAAGGCATTGGATGCCGACAACAGCCGTTTTGAACAATTGCTGCTGGAAGCTGAAGGCAAAGACCAGGCCCTGAGATTCATAGCTACGCTGGAAGACGGCAAGGCCTCCATCGGACTGAAATCTGTGAGCAAATCGCATCCATTTTATAACCTTTCGGGTTCTGAAAACATCGTGTCGTTCACGACAGAAAGATATAAAAACAACCCGCTGGTGGTAAAAGGCCCCGGTGCCGGAGCTGAAGTGACGGCGATGGGGGTTTTTGCGGATATCATTAGTTTGAGTAGCAATTTTCAGTGATTGAATGCCTGCCAGACCTGAGCTTTGCCCGGGCGGGATAGAGTGAATGAATGAGTATTTGTGAGTTGTGATTTGTATAATTTGAGGGAATGAGTACATGTTTGGTAACAGGTTCTCGACAGCTACGCTGGCAAACTTCAAACTCGTGTTCTCATTTGTGCTCGAACTGACAAAAGAGGGAGAACTCAAGCTGACAAAGGATAAAAGTCGAACAGACAAATGGCTATTAAAGTCAAAAAAGCGTTGCCCCCAACGCATAAAAAGCTAACAGCTTATGGCTTATAGCCTGGAGCTTACAGCAAGAATAAAAAACCCAACAGCTAAAAAGTTAACAGCTAATAGCTCTCAAACAATATAACGTGGATTCTATAAGAGTTTTTGCCCCGGCTACTGTAGCCAATGTTTCATGTGGATTTGACATTTTCGGTCTGGCTGTCGACAACCCCGGCGACGAGGTGATTGTCAGAAAGCGTAAGGATGATAAGATTGTGATCACGCAGATTACCGGCGATGAAGGTAAGCTGACGCTTGACCCGTTAAGAAATGCGGTTTCTGTGCCGATTTTCAAATACTTACACCAACTGAACCGCAACCATGGTTTTGACATCGAACTTCACAAACAAATGCCGCTGGGCAGTGGTTTGGGAAGCAGCTCGGCCAGTTCTGTGGCGGGGGTGTTTGCGGTGAATGAATTGCTGGGCAAACCGATGCCGGTGCGTGACCTCCTCCCCTTTGCGATGGAAGGCGAGCGTGTAGCCTGCGGATCTGCCCATGCGGACAATGTGGCCCCTGCCCTGCTGGGTGGCTTTGTGGTGGTGAGGTCGTATTCGCCGCTGGATGTCTTTAAAATCAAAACGCCGGATGATCTTTATGTGACGATCGTCCATCCTGATATAGAAGTAAACACGAAAGATGCCCGCCATATCCTGAGGAATGAGGTCTCGATGAAAAAGACGATTTCTCAGATGGGTAATGTGGCAGGGATGATTACGGGTCTGATCACTTCTGATTATGAGCTGATCGGCCGCTCGATGGTGGATTATATCATTGAGCCGATCCGTTCGATATTGATTCCTCAGTTTTTTGAAGTGAAGATGGCCGCGATGGACAACGGAGCCCTGGGTTGCAGCATTTCAGGTGCCGGACCCTCAGTGTTTGCGTTCAGCAAAGGACTGGAGACCGCTCAGAAAGTGGGTGCTGTGATGAAGAAACAATTCGAAAAAGAAGGGATTGTGGCGAATTTGTTTGTGTCGGGGATTAATGAGGTAGGCCCGAAGATGCTCGAGCAAGGGGGCTAGCTATTAGCGGTTAGCTTTTAGCAGTTTTGGATTTGATGAATGTTATAAAAATATAGTAGAGACGTTGCATGCAACGTCTCTTTTTCATTTTAGACGGTTTACTTTTTTATTTCAGGAGATTTGTATTTACCGGGGATATCGTTTATTTGATAATTGTATCTACGGCTATTAGCGGTTAGCTTTTAGCGATTAGCACTTTGGGGCATCAGACGTTGCATGCAACGTCTCTACAAATTGACCGGGTGAATTATCTTCGATATTCATGACAGATCAAAGAATCGATTTCTGATTTAAATCTAAAAAAATATGAGCAAATGAATAAATAATCCGATATTCCTGTTAGTTTTGTTTTATTATTTAATAGTATTAAATAATTTATAGCTATTCAATATGAGTCAGAACAGGATCAGGAGAGAGGAGGATATTGAGCATTTTAAGAAGACGGTGCTGGACACTGCGATCCTGCTGATGCGGGAGGAAAACGACTGGGGGATGGTTTCGGTGAATAAGATTGCTTCCCTGATGCGTTATACACCGCCCAATATTTATCATTATTTTAAGAGTAAGGACGACATCTTGTTTCAGCTGGGTTCCAGGGGGTCTGCCATCCTGGTTTCGAAATTTACGGCGGTGGCAGAGAGCAATTCTTTTGCCCCCAGGGAAAAACTGAGGCAGATCGGTGTGGCGTACTGGGACTTCTCTGTGGAGCATGGGGAACTTTACGACCTGATGTTTCATGTCAGACAGAAAAAGCTGGATAAAGAGCGGATATTTACCAACATCGCCACCATCCAGAACATCGTGAAGGAAGTTAACCCGGCCATTACGACAGATGAGGAAGCCTATAAAGTTTACAATGGCCTGCATTGCCTGCTGCATGGTTTCATATCCATTAAAAAGAACAACCGTATCCCGATAGATGACCAGGATTATTTCAAAGAGCTTTTTGATGAGGCTCTGCAGAAGTTTGTGGACCAGGTGTGAAAGTTCGCAGAAAACATGATCAATCAATACCTTAAAATCAAACAAAAAACCAAACCTTGATATGAACAAAACACTAAAAAATATCTTAAAGGGCCTGCTGATCCTGGTGGTGGTTGTCCTTGCCGCCGGGTTGATCCTCGCTTATCTTCCTGTTCATTCCGATAATGCCAACAAGGGCATTACGCCCGAACGGGCGGCTGAAATGAGAAAAGAATTTAAAGGTCCGCATCACCAGTTTACCACCACAGACGGTGAAACGATATTCCTCAGAAGATGGAATCCGGACACCTTGAGCACGGCCAAAAAAGATATCGCCGTTTTAATATTCCATGGCATTACGGCACATTCGGGAGCCTATGATATGGCGGGTGTTCCGATTTCAAAGGGCGGCTATACCACCTTCGGAATGGACTGCCGGGGGCATGGTTTATCAGGAGGTGCCCGCGGTGACAGTCCGGGAAAAGACCGCTGGATTGCGGATTTAGCCGAGTCCGTCAAATATGTAAAAAGCCTCGGTTTCCCGAAAGTGGTCGTGTTGGGGCATAGCCTTGGCGTGGCTTCAGCCATCTGCACCGCCAACGCCATCCCGGATGATCTTTCAGGCTTAATATTGCTCTCAGGAGCGTATGAAGGCAGAAAAGGACTTAACAAACCGACCCCGTTCCTTAAGATGGCCCGGCTTATTTCCAGTTCGGTTTTCAGACCCTCCTACCCTGCTTTTGAATACTACAGAGAAGGGATGAAGGTAACCAAAGATACCTTATTTACCTTCAGATATACGCCAAGATACATGACCATGCTGGATGTTAAAACACTACGATTACCGAAGAACATGAACATTCCCGTACTCGTCGGCACGGGTGACAGTGACGAGCTCTTTGAGGTGGAAAAGGTGAAAGAACTGTATGACCTTATCCCTGGTAATCAAAAGGAATTTGTGGTCTTAAAGAACACCACACACGCGGTTTTCCCGGTGGAAAGCTGGGAGAGGCTGGTAGTCTGGCTGGATAAAACCTATCGGCCATTACCGAAGTGAGGCTCAACCGCGTGCGTATCTACCGCGTTGAACACAGATATGATAAGGATTCTTCTTTTCTCCGGTCAGAGACCGGGTTACACCCTCCTTACGTCCGGAGACGTTGGAGAGCTTAATTCTATTCAATCATTGCCTCAAGGCCTCCCGAACTGCAGGGGCGACAACCTTGCCGAAGAGTTCAACCGACTTCAGGATTTTTGAATGCGGCAACTCGTGCCCGCCCATCATCTGTGCCAGGTACCTCGTGTTTTTAAACAGTCCATGGAACATCAGGATTTTGTCTATGACCTCTTGCGGACTACCTACCATCAGCGGGCCCTGGGTTCTGAGGAATTCAAAATAATGTCTTTCCATCGGTGACCAGCCTCTTTCTTTCCCTACCCTGTTCATCAGCAATTCATAAGCCGGATAAAACTCGTCAGCAGCCTGTTCTGAATCTTCAGCCAGGTAGAAGTGCGAGTTAATAGCCAGTTTAAATTGTTCAGGATCATGTCCGGCATCTTTATAGGACTTGCGGTACAGATCAGTGAAAGGTACAAACCTGTCGGGTGTTCCGCCCAGGATGGCGAGGGTCATCGGCAGGTTCATTTTTCCGGCCCGGATGGCTGAGGCGGGGGTTCCTCCTACTGCCAGCCAGATCGGTAATTCTTCCTGGATAGGACGGGGATAAACGCCGAGGTTCCTGATGGCAGCCCGGTGTTTGCCTTTCCAGTTGACGATCTCGTTTTTATTGATATTGATCAGCAGATCCAGTTTCTCGGTAAACAATTCATCATAATCCTGCAGGTCGTAGCCGAATAAGGGGAACGACTCAATGAATGATCCGCGGCCGGCCATGATCTCGGCACGTCCGTTGGAGATGAGATCGAGTGATGCAAAGTTCTGATAAGTTCTGACCGGGTCTGCCGAACTTAATACGGTTACAGAACTCGATAATTTGATGTTTTTTGTGATGGCTGCTCCGGCTGCCAGTATAACTTCCGGGGCTGAAACCATGAAGTCGGGGCGGTGGTGTTCACCCAAAGCAAACACATCCAAACCTACTTCATCTGCCAGTTTTATTTCCGCAAGCAATTCCTGCATGCGTTTGTGAGCATTGACGGCTTTCCCGCTGACTTTGTCGGGGATGATCTCACCGAAACTACTTATTCCTAATTCCATGATTTGTCCTTTTTTTGTTATGAAGAAAAACAGCCCTCAGCAGCACCCGGTTTAAACGCCGGAATTCAACTGAGATGCTGTTTTCTCTTTCCCTTGCCATTATTACAAAATAAGAACCGTAATAGTTTATATAAGTTAGTCTATTCCTTTTAGAAACCGGTTTCTGGCGGGAAACTACCTTTTTCTGAACTTTTATCTGTACAAAACCACCGTTGTTCCGGGTAACAGCTTCAGGCTTCGCGATCCCAGCACCTTTCTGTCAACGAGATTGACGACTTTTGAGAAAGCAGCAGGAACCTGCAGTTCAAAAGTCCGGTCTTTCGTGGTGTTCATCGCCACCCAGTATTGACCATACTCCATGACATAGTAATTGGCCTTTCCTGCAAAAACACTCTCGTCGCCAGGTTTGAACCTGACGCCCTCCGGAATACTGGCGATAGGTTCCTGCTCCCCGGCGTGGGCAGAGACTATACCCGGATAAAACTCCCTCGAGCCATTAAAAGCCAGGTTGACCCAGTTAGGGCGGGTATATTTCATGCCTGAATCGTCGAATTCCGATTGTATATAGATATTGGCAATGCGGTCCATCGAAGGGGTGATGTAATGCACTTTAGCGAGTTTATTGACAGAGTTCCTGGCCCTCCAGTACAGCGACGCGTAGAGTATCTCCTCCCCGTTCTTCACTGCGACAACCCCATCTTCTTCGTCTGAAAACACAAAATCAGGCATGCTTTTGTCCATGGGCAGGCGGATGCCGGTGGCTGGTCGTTTTTTAATCCATTCATATTCGTCGGGAATGTGGATCAGGCTTTTCGTTACCCTTATGCCGCCTAATTTCAGTTTGTCTTCAATGCTTTTAAACAACTGGTTATCTGCCATCATCTGCTGGGCCACACCGATGGCCTGCGGATCCATCGTAACGGCGGGAGTCATCAGAGGACTGGCATCCCAGGCCATTCCACGGTCGCCATACAGCACATTACCCGGATAATGCCCGGCATCTCTCCAGCCCACCACAGCCTCTATTCTCACGGCTTTGTTACCGTCGTTGTCCAGGGCAGGATAACGGAAAGGCAGCCTGGCACGGAACATTTTCAGCACTTGTTCCCTGATTTTAGGGTCACCGCTACCGGGTATGTCCGGATCAGAAGTTGATTTGTAAATATCCACGACCCAGTCGAGCACTTCACCGTAATACCCTACAAAACCCAGTTCCTTGGTAAGTCCTTTTGCTGTCAGTTGCCAGTAATTGTCTCCGAGGGGTTTCTCCGGTCCTTCGGGCGTTTCCTTTCCCAGCCAGGGCCGCAGCCCCACCGATTCATAGAGATAATTCAGCGTCTGGCTTTCGGGCAGGGCAAGATCAGGCCTCAGCCGGGTAAGGGCTTTATTGACGTCGTACATAAACATATCGATAATCATCGACTGGTTGGTATAATGCCGTCTGTGGGTGGTGCTGTAGTTCAGACTGGCTTTGAGCATGGCCGCCCAGGCATCTTTCCTGGATTTTTCGTCTGCCAGTTTTTCTTCCCACCTGTCCTGAAGTTCGTCATGGTGCTGCAGGATGCTCCGGGCTATCGGACCCGTGATGAGCCACTCATAGTTGTAGATATTCGGGTCGGTAAAAACGATATCAGGATTTTGAAGGAATTTGGCGTAGTGGGCGTCAATGGCCTCCACGACTTTCACCGGGACCTCCGGATTTTTATAAGCGAACGTCCAGGTCACTTTGGAAGCGGCCGAAACAAACATCAGTTCCAGCTGGTTCAGCGGGCGGTTCAGTGCCAGTACAGCTTTCAATTCTGTGTTGACCCTTTCCTTGAGTTTCACCAGGACTTCTTCTCCGGGTTGCTGACGAAGGGGCGTGTTAAGGGGTGCATTGCCATGAACTTCCCCTTTTGAAGGAATAAAAGCAGGATTGATATGGACGTAGGCTTTATAAAACCCGAGCGTAGGTTTGTCCAGGTTTTTCTGGTAGCGTTCAAAAGTCTCGCCATATCCCCAGATCTCGCCGTATGACCGGATCTCAAGATTAACAGATTTCTTTCCCTTTGTGTGCTTCAGGGGAATGGGGATGGTCACATAATAAAACCTTCCCGGAAGTGGTTTTTCGCCGTTTCCGAGGGTGATAAAATCGATGTCGCCGAGGTGCCGGTAGCCCACCTGCTCGCCTTCTGAAAAAAGGAGGGTCATGGACTTGTCCTGGTCTTCTCCCCAGAGTTTGACGGTGAAATAGTTTTGTTTTTCGGGATCCGTTTTCATGACGAAAGCGAGGCTTCCTCCCTGGTAGCTGACAGGTTCGGAAGGCAAAAGCCGCCTGGCCGTTTGCCCGAGTCCGCCTTTAACGACCTCATCGTAGCGTGATTTCAACTGGTGTTGTTTTTCAGAAACAGGGTTCCCGAAAGTCATTTCATCGGTAGAGTGCTTCTGGGCGGAAACAGTGTTCCAGGCACAGAGAAGCATCAAAACAAAGCATTTTAATGTTTTCATTGGAATAAAAATTAATAAGATGTAGAGGGCATAAGTCTGACCCACATTGTAAAATACCCGTTGATCAGTTCTGTATTTCTAACTGACCATAAGCCACTGCCGGAAGATTAAAAACGACTTTCTTCCGGCCGCCAACCACTACCCTTTTTCCGGGTACCGTTTCCCGCTTGCCTCCGGTCAGTAATGAGACCTTTTTACCGGGAGCGTAAACATCAGGCAGGGTCAATTCCACAGGTTTATCAGAAAAGAAAAACAGGCCTTCCGGCTTCAGATGCAAAGCGGCAGAAGTTTCTTCCCTGGCAGAGATGCTGTAAAGGCCCTGTTCTATGAGCTTCCCTTTTCCTAAAAAGAGGTAATGCAGCTTTGTGCCGTTCTGACTGATGACGGCGTAGGAAGCATTGACTTTACTGTTTTCTGCCTGCACGACGGCTGCCACCGGGGAAGAAAAGATCAGTTCCCGGCTACCGGAAGTACTTTCTACCACCAATCCGACAAAATCAGCCGGGGCTTTGGGTGGGTTGAAAGACCGGATGGTTTTCACCGACTGGGGTTCTTTACTGGTGGAAGGTTCGAAAACGGCCACAAAAGGTTTGGTCCAGGCCTCACCGCTCTGACGGGCCACGAGGGTGGGCATGGGCAGTTTGGCGATGCTGTCCGGGATCATGACGTTATTGCGGAAGGATTTCGAAGACGGGGCTTTTACCGAAAATATTTCCCTGTCAGACGAGCCTTTCATCCAGATATTCATGAATACGTCGTCTTTACCCGGTACACTCAGCCTGAATTTACCTTTGAAATCCTTGTCCGTTACCGTCGATTTCTTGTCCCAGAAATAATCATAGGCAAAGAGATGGCCTCCCGCAAAAGACAATTTTGGCGTAGGCTGCAGATCAAGCGGCTGGTTTTCAGGAGAGGTCAATATGAGTTCCTGGCCCAGGTTGTGGTAAAAATAATCGTGCATTTTATCCCCTCCCCTGTTCTTTTTCGACCTGAAAATATCGACATAGTAGCCTGTGGTGTCCGAGGTTCTGATGATGGAAGTCAGCCTGTTCTGGTCTGACTGTGTTTCGGGCTCAGGAAAGTATAACTCGCCGAACGTCACCGGGGCAAAATAACCCGACTTCTGATCGCTGGCCGGATAAGTGCTGAGTACCTCAAAACCATGGTTGCTTTTCATGACCGGGTAAGCAGAAATGCCGTCGACCGCCACAGTGTTGTGGGCCGGAAACTGTGAGTAGTATTCCGCATAATCTTGCTGAAAATAGCTGGTGCCAATGCCTGCGTCGGGACCAAGGACGATGCCCTTTCCGAATATCTCCATGGAAATGCCGTTGGCATGCATGTGGTTTCCTTTGGAGCCGATCATGGCCACCATCAGTCCGTGATTGGGGTGCATGCCGTTGCGTTGGGCAAAATAACTGACAGACGGGGCTGAAAAAACCGGACTGGTGTAATCTTCTATTTTCCCAGTCAGGATGTTTTTATCCAGGTCATTTTCTGCGGCCGACCCACTATGCAGATTAATGGTTTTGATGTAGCGGCTGAATCGCTCCTCCTGTGCCTTTTTCCCATTTTTACGGGCATTGTAAACCAGTTTCATCGCTGAAGCAGTGTTCAGTTTTGTATAGTAGGCATCACCGAAAGCAGTCATGTAGCCGTTCGGAAAAAGGTACTGGGCCTGGTTCAGCGTCGCTTTTTCGAGCACGGGAAACTGCGGCAGAAGGTCATCATTATAGTTCTGGTCAAACCAGTTGACATATCCGACAAAATCGCCCAGCACACCGGACGAATAAC
The DNA here is from genome assembly GCF_009905725.1 of Emticicia sp. CRIBPO. Taxonomy (GTDB): domain Bacteria; phylum Bacteroidota; class Bacteroidia; order Cytophagales; family Spirosomataceae; genus Leadbetterella. The sequence goes on from NZ_JAAAKV010000012.1 coordinate 29,151, forward strand.
CCGGACTTTCATTCCAGAATCCGGTCTCCGGGCTGAATCCTTCGTTCAGGACTTTTGACAGCGACCATTGTCTTTCTGAATCAACATTGAGCACCTGGTTGGTGTAGTACCGGTTTCCTTTGCCGTCCGGATAAGTTTTGTCGTCTTCAAGCACAAAGCCGATTTCCAGGATGTGCCTGGCCTGCATGAGGTCCCAGTTGTTAAAAGCCACCCCGTTTTTGATCTGCTGGTCGGCCCATTTTTTCAATACCTGAACATAGACCGGGTATTTATCTGCTTTTTTCTGCTGAATATATTGATACAGATTGTCGTAAACAGACGTGATGTGCTTCAGAATGGCTCCTTCCTGGATCACCTCAAACGTAGAAAGTCCGGCGATGGTCTGGTGGTGGCCGTTGGTGAGGTCAACCGGTTCACTGCGGTATTGCATCCCGCTCATGTAGGTATCAAAAATATCCATGGCGAATTTTGCGTATTTTTCTTCTCCGGTTCTGCGGAACAAAACCCCGGCTTTGGCCGCCAGGCCGAGAATATTGGTGTTCATGGATTCGATGCTTCTCCCGGTTTTTGAGATGTCGGCCCATTCCAACGGCTGATCAGGTTTGGACCTGTTCACCATCAGTATGCCCCTCGGGTCATCCATGTACGGCTGGATGTCTTCCAGTTTTGGAATGCCATAAATCGTCGTATGGTCGCGGGCTCCCGGGAAACGGACGGTCGGCACAGGGGCTTCGCCCTCAGCGTGGTCATACACGCCACCTTTGATAAACACCTTGGTTGATTTAGTTTTCCAGTACATCTGCAAACGGGAAACGATCCACTGAGGATCAGTCCGGTGCCGGTCAACCAGTTCCTCCACCTCGTTTTTAAGCTTCTGGGTAGTAACGAGCGTGTCGTCAATCATCCGGGGATGATGGGCGGGGAATTGCACGGGCAGGGCCACCTGGGCTTCGGAAAAGAAACATACACTGCCTGCAAAACCCAGGATAAGCCATCCTGTTTTAAGTACTTTCTTCATCATTTTAAGATATAACCCGTTGTTTTACGGGCAATTGGAATAATATTTTTTATTTCTTTTCCGCCACAATGGCTCTGACCATCAGGGGCAGCTCCGGACTGGCATAAAAAGAAGAGAACCCATCTTTGCCTGCGTTTGCGGTATTGACCCTGACTAGGATAAATCCATAAATCCTGTTTTTACGATCTACCCAGGGGTAAGCCCCGGCCCAGCCCGGACTGCTCAGCAGCGTCGGATTACCTGATTCATCGGTTTCTTCCCGCCAATGGCCCAAGCCATAAATATCTTTGCCCTTTCTCCCCCTGGCTTTTTCCACAAATTCACCGGGTTTGACAGCCGCATCTTTCACATGATCCGCTTCCATGTACCGGATCGCTTCTTCAGACAAAACCCTTTTACCTTCAAAAATGCCATTATTCATTATCATCGACAGGAAATTGGCGTAATCAGGTAAAGTGGTCCTGGCCCCTCCTCCCAACATCGGATTATGCCCAGGGGTGATATCCACAGGTGTAAAATGCGTGTTTTTCATCCTTAAAGGTCCGGCGATTTTCTCCTGAAATACACTCTCCCAGCTCTTGCCCGCAGCCAGTTCAGTCATCCTTCCGGCCACCTGCATGGCCAGTCCTCCATAACTAAAAACAGCTCCGGGTGCATGTTATGCAGGTAAATCAACGATATGTCTCACTGATTCGGCCAAGGTCTGGTAGTCATCCGGGTGTACCCCTTTGGGCTGGTAGTCGGGATAACCTGCCGTGTGCGACAACAACTGAGCCAGGGTAGCCTGTCTTTTCTGATCTTTCAATTCAGGCAGCCATTTTTCTGCCTTGTCGTCCCACGAAATTTTACCTTCATCCACCACAGCCGCGATGGTGGCTGCCGCAAGCCACTTCCCGGCCGAAGCGATATAAGCCACGGTTTCAGGTGTATAATTTCCATAATATTTCTCAAACAAAACGCTGTCATTCTTTACAATCCTGACGGCGGCTCCTTCATAATAAGCCTTGTCAACCCAACCCCTGATGCGGTCGTCTGCGGGTTTGAAATCGTACAGCGGCTTGTCCTGAGCCTCAGCAAGACCGGAAACCAGGAGAAGCCACAGGAGCAGGTTAGTTCTCATCTTGTATTACTTTTGATCAATCCCAGCGAAGTACTTTTCCACTGACCTGCGGAGCCCAGCAAGGCTGCGTTCTCGTTGAGCAGCGACTTTTCAAGCCTTATTTCCGGCGAACAGGTTTGCAGAAATTCATTGACCTTCGGAAAAAACAGTTCAGATGAAAGGCTGATGTTGCCCCCGATTACGATGATTTCAGGATGAAACCGCTCAATGAAACCTTCCAGGAAAAGGATCATGTTGTCAGAAAATTCTTTGAACACCCTTCTTACCACCGGATGATCATAAAATTTATCGGCCAGTTCTTTCACGCCCTCTACAGACTCTCCGGTCAATTCACTATAACGGGCAATAAACCAGCGGGTGGAAATGAAATCTTCTGCCACGCCGTCATGCAGCGGATACCCGATACCCAACCCCATGTCTTTAGGAGTTCCGTTTTCGTAAATGGCAGTCCCCAGCCCGGTCCCCAGGGTGATGCCCATGCCTTTCTGATATGATTTACCTGTTCCAAAAACCATTTCTCCGGCAAGAAAAGCGGCAGAATCATTCAGAAAAAGGATGTTTTTAGCCGGAATATCCAAACGCAGAGCCAGTTCTTCCCGGATGTTCATGCCATACAGATGGTCGTATTTATTGACACCTTTCATGAGACAAATGCCTTTTTCATAGTCAAAAGGGCCGGGCATGGCAATCCCCAGAAAGTAGGTCTGTTTTCCTTCTGCAACCCGTTTGATGGCTTTCACCCAGGCCGAAAGGATTTCCTCTGCCCCACCATGCGGGTGGATTTTAGCTCTGATCATCTGTGTCAGGTCAGGTTTTCCGGCGGTAAGATCCACTTCTGCCACGGTGATGTGTGAGCCTCCTATGTCAACTCCGATGTACATATTTCTTGTGCTATTTAGGATTCAAAATATCTTACAGGGCCCTGATCCAGATGGCCTGGCCGCCGGACGCCTGCAGAGCTGCTTTTAAAACAGTGGTATGGTCTGCTTTGATTTCCTCTACTTTAACTTTGGTTTTAGTAATACCCTGAGGATCATCTGAATATACTTTAGCCGCATACTTTTTGTCTTTCGGCAGGAAATCAAATTTCAGCTCAATATTCCTCGCGTCATTATTGGTGATCGTACCGACAAACCAGTCGTTACCGCTTCTTCTGGCAATGGAAACCACTTTTCCGATGTCATCTTTCAAGACCCTGGTTTCGTCCCAGGTAGCCGGAATTTTATCCCAGAACTCCAGTTCAGCCTCATTGTTATACGCTGAAGGGGCGTCATACCAGTACATGGTCTGGATAGGGCTGTAATAAACCGCCGCCAAAGCCAGCTGGTGGGCATGGGTGGTTTTGATTCTCGGACTGAAGTAACAAAGGGTGTAATCTGCCGCTCCCGAAATGAAACGGGTGAAGGGCAAAATGGTATTGTGGGTTGCATCTGGCATTTCTTCATTGCCCCTGATGCCCTCGGCCGTCATCATGTTCGGGTAAGTACGCTGCTCACCGGTCTGGCGGAACTCGTCATGGATATTCACCATCAGTTCATTATCAGCGGCTTTCTTCACGGCATCATGCAGCCAGGTAGTCCAGCGGTGCGAGCCGATCTGCACAAATCCGAATTTCACACCTTTGATTCCCCATTTTTTATACAGCGGGAATATCTCATCCGATTGTTTCAGCAGGGCCTGCTGGTTGACATACAGCCAGATGCCCACGTTTTTAGTTTTGCCGTAAGCTACAATAGCCGGCATGTCCATTTTCGCTTTGACCTGCGTGGCGTCCGAGTCCCAGGTCAGGGCCGGACCGTACCATTTCCAGTCGAACAGCACATATTGAAGGTTTCTTGCTGCCGCAAAATCTATGGCTTTGAACGCCCCTTCAGTAGTCAGGGTCATTTCACGGATGATCTTTCCGGGTTTGATCCAGGAAGGGTTTTCGATTTTGCTCGCTTCGTTGAGATTCAGGATAATGTCGTTGTTTTCCAGCAGCTTACCCATCGATTCAGCCACCATCACGACCCTCCAGGGTGTTGCAAAATAAGAGATACCGTCTACTCCACCGTATAACTTAGTCACTACCGTGTTCTTTTTTTCTTTACTCAGGATAAATTTGCCACGGGCATAATCCACCATCTGAGCCTCCGCAAGGCAGGCAAACAGACCGTTTTTCAGCTGAAGCGTCAGGGGACGCTCGCTTTCATCTGGCCAGTCGCTGAGCGGCAACAAGTAATAAGGAGCCTGTGCCCACTGGGTATAATAAGCCCTGGTATCATCAGGAAGGCTGAATTCGGTGTTTTCGGCTGTGATCTGGTAATAAGAGCCTTTCGGGTTTTCCGGAAAATAGTAGCGGACAGCCACACCTTCGTCGTAGGCCCTCAGCTGCACCTGCAGCTGGTAGTCTTTATTGTCTGCTTTTTCGAAGGTAATCGTGGTTTCGTTGTACTTGTCCTTTATCAATGATCTTTCACCATACAGAGGTTTCCAGACGGTATCTTTTTCTCCCGTTGTTTTTGACTTAAACACCAGGTTATCAAACCATTTCTTTTGCTTATCGACTTTCAGGGCCATCGCCAGTTCTGTCAGGTGATTGTCGAGATCAAGGTCCAGTTTGGATTCCAGGATCACCGGCTTGTTTTTGTAGGCTACCTGGTAAAACATCTGGTTGACACCCGCTTCATTCTTTTTCTGGTAAAAATTCAGTACGAGATTTTTATCGGGGGATTCCAGCGTGGCCCCGGCCAGTTGCTGGGCAAAAGCCTGTCCGCCGAGGTTTAAAGCCATCATCATCAATACCTTAAAAATCCTCCTCTTTCCGGTTAAATTGTTTTTCATGCTTAAGGTCAATAATTTCAAAAAATACCTGTTTTAATAAATCGATTTAGCAAATCCTTTAAAAAAAATCACCTTTTCGATGATTCTCTCGCCAGCAGGCTGACGGGCAGCCGGATGGTCTCGTTCTTTTTGGTGGCGTTGGTCTGGTCATCCAGCATTTCCAGTAAATGGGTGATGATCGTAGTGGCCAGCAGGTCCACTGGCTGGTCAATCGCCGTGATGGAAGGTGTGAAAAGATCATAGTGAAAATGATCGTCAAAACTCACCAATCCGATCTTATTTCTTTCATTACCAAGCTGTTTCAGAGCCGTCAACCCACCAATAGTGAGGTAGTTGGTCCCGAAAAGTATGGCGTCAATGTGTGGTTTGTCCTGTATGATTCTGGCAATCTTTTTAGTGATTTCCTTGTATTGCAGATCATATTCTATCTTAAATACCTCCTCTTTCAATCCTTTTTCCCTGATAAACTTCAGGTAGCCGTTCAGACGCTCTACCATCTGTATCTGTTCCGACAGCAAAGTGATGATGGCGATATTACGATAGCCGTTCTCATACAAATGCTGCGTGGCCATATAGGCTCCGTTCTCATTTTCTACCACCACATTAAAAGTGTCAATGTCCGGCAAAAACCTGTCAAACAAAATGAAAGGCTTCTTCTCTTCTTTCAGTTTCAGGATCACGTCTTCGATGTCAATCGTGGGGGCAATAATAAAACCATCCACACTTCGCTCATCCAGGATATTGACCACCTCACGTATCTTTCCCGGTATATTGTTACAACTCGCGATGATCATTTTATAACCCGAATCGAAAGCTTTCTGCTCAATCACACTCGCCACCGCCGAAAAAAACGGATCGGCAATGTCCTCCACAATCAACCCGATGGTCTTCGTTTTACCTGTCCGGAGACTTTTGCCGATAAAACTGGGCTTATACCCGGTTTTGATCACATAGTCTTCTATTTTTCTGATCACTTCATCGCTGATCCTTTTTTCCTTCCCTTTGTTGTTCAGCACAAAGGATAAGGTCGTGGCTGACACCTGCAGCTCTTTGGCTACATCGTGAATTGACTTTCTCTTTTTCAAAAAATTTCTTGTTTGGGGTCCTAGGTATAGTTACACCAAATTTAAAGAGATAAATCGATTTAGTGAATATTTTGATATTTTTTTTCCATAAAAAGTTAAATTAAGATAAGCCCTCAAACCCCTTTGTTCTAGGAAAAATTCAGCTTAATAAACACTACCGGAAACACCTATCCGGGAAAGTGGCGGGGAGCAGTGCTCCCCGGACTCTGATTCATGTTAATCTAATGTTCATTTACCTTTTATTTTACCAAAAGTCTCTTTAACCTCAAAAGTGCCTCTATATAATAATAATCCGCATAGATGATCGAAGCGTCTATTTCGGTGCCATTCGGATGATGCCCGGTAGAATGCAGCAGAAACGCCGTGTTCTTATCCCTGCTCTGGTACCGCTCCGAAGATAGTTCTTTCAGCATACCGATGGCCTTGGTTTTATATTCTGCTGCTTTGGCCTGGTCTTTAACATAAGCCGACAATTCCAGTAAAGCGGAAGCCGTCACAGCCGCTGCCGAAGCATCCCTGGGAGCATCCGGAATATGGGTATCGTCAAAATCCCAGTAAGGGATCAGATCCTCAGGCAATCTTTTCAGATAAACATCCGTCACTTTCTGTGCAAAAACAAGGAATTCAGGCTTTTGCGTTTCCCGGTACATCATCGTGTAGCCGTAAATCGCCCAGGATTGTCCCCTCGCCCACATGGAATTGTCGTTTAACCCCTGGTGAGTTACCCGTTTAATTTTCTTCCCGGTCAGTGTATCATACACCACCACGTGGCCGGTGACAAATGCTTCGTTGAACTGGTTCTTCATCGTCGTTTCAGCATGTGATAAGGCAATGTCAGCCAGTTTCTTTTCCCCACCGTTTTTTGAGGCCCACATCAGCATCTCCAGGTTGATCATGTTGTCAATGATGGTATTGTGACCACCAAATTTCTGTACCTCCCTCGGCCACGACAATATCGTTCCCGCCTTGGCATTAAACAAAGTAGCCAACACATCCGACGACTTCAGCACCACCGATTTGTATTCAGGATTGCCCGTCAGCCGGTAGCCGTTGCCAAAGCTGTTAAACATCTGAAAACCAAGATCATGATCATAAGCCGGCTGCTCCGACAAAGGGGTCAGTTCTCTCGAAAACCGGTCAGCCTGCTGTCTGAATTCTTCCTTTTGGGTGTCTTCGTACAAATACCAGAGCACACCCGGCCAGAAGCCGCTGGTCCAGTCTTTGTAGTCTACAAAACGCCACTGGCTGCCGCCTGAATTAACATTTCTCGGGATATCAGGAATGGAATCCGGAACGAGTTTCAATGTTTTTTCAGCCTGGGCAGCACAATATTGCAACTGAGTATCCACCCAGGCCACATCCGCCTCCGGCTCAGAAGAACATCCCCATAAGATCAACAAACTCAAAAACAACACACTGATTTTCATATAAATAAATTTGATTTCATGATGGAAAATAGAAGACGCTAAAACAGCGTCTTGCCATCTGATTCTATATTTCCAATTTAGTATAATCCTGCTTCATTTCCTATTCCCAGGCCCTGAAGGCCCTTTTTGGCCGCTCCTCCAGTAATCTTCGCTTTCATCTTTCTCCCTTGTCCTTTCTCCGGAATAAAAATGTCACTATACATGTATCCGGCCGCCCATCAATACCCCGGATTCTGCACCAGGTTCGGGTTCAGGAGTCTCTGATCGGTTGGCAAAGGCCACAGGTAGTTCTTTTTAGTAAACTTCCTGTTGGATCCCTGGTCGATGATCAACGCTCCGGTAGCGGCGTCTACACCATAAGGATAAACCGCAGGGTTGTACAGGGCCGTTGTTCCGTTTTTGAAGGTAGCTACCTCTGTCGGCGAGCCGTCCGGGTTTTTCACCACAATACCCAGAATCGGCTTGTTGAGCTCTGCTTCGGCAATGCCCCAGCGTTTCAAATCATCAAAACGGGTATTTTCCATGTACATTTCCAAAGCACGCTCTCTTCTGATCTCGCCCAGCATGGTCAGTCCCGGGTAAGGGGCGATCAGAGCGTTGGTCAGCGGAGCCACATAAGCCCTGGCCCTGATTTTGTTGATCGATATATTCAGATCAGCATCGGATATTTTACCACCGCCCAGCTCACACATGGCTTCGGCGTAGATCAGGTACAGTTCCGCCATCCTGATCTGCGGGTAATCGTACGACTCATATTCGGTTTCGGTGCCCGGATTTTCCGTCACCCACTTCCTGTTGCCATAACCGAAGCTTGTTGAAACCTGGGCCAGGTTAGGGTAATAAGTGGCAATATTGGCGGGCCAGTTAGACAAAGTCGTATAATTGGCTTTGGTGTAATCTGCTCCTCCCCCGTTAGTGCCCACACCCCAGCCCCAGTATTTCTGCCCTGGTTTTCTGACAAAATTGGCCAGCCTGGCATCCCTGTTCTGGAACTCGTCCGTCATTTTATGGTATCCCTTAGCCATCGGCGAATGGGTATAAGGCAGGCCGTCTTTACAAAGATACATGTCCATCATCTTGCGGTTAGGCCCCGCTCCTCCCCATGAATGACTGATGTTCAGTGCTGCCCTGTTGAGGTTTTTGTCATACATATTTTTGAAGATAAACTCGTTGTTATTCGCTTTTGTCAGCCCTTTCGGGTTTGATTTGTTGTCTTCCAGCACAAACAGGTAATAATAACTCAGAGAATCCAGTTCATTGAACAATTTGAAAGTACCGTCGCTCATAACATCTTTAGCCAGGCTGGCTGCTTCGGTCAGGTAAGCGGTCACCTTATCGGCTTTCTTTTGTCCCTGGGCAAAATCCGTGGTTTCGCCCACATACTTTTCCCATGTGCCTTCATAAAGCAACACCCTTGCTTTGAAGCTTTTGGCGGCCTGTTTGCTCAAGTGCCCCTTGTCTGCTGCCACAATGTTTGACTCCAGCGGCAAGCCTTCAATGGCCACGTCCAGGTCTTTCAATACCTGCTCAATCACCTCATAGCGGGTGTTTCTCGGGGCTGTCAGTATCGGATCTGTCAGGTCAGGTACTTTGGTGACGACCGGCACCCCACCGAAACGCTTCACCAGGAAAAAGTGATGCCATGCCCTGAAAAAGTGGGCCGCAGCTACATACTGCTGAATCTCTGCTTTGTTCCCGGTATATTCCTCACCTTTCTGGATCACATAATTGTTTGACCTGATGTACCGGTATGAATTTCTCCAGTAAATATCCGTAGAAGGCACCCCGATGGCCCCTCTGCCGTAATCACTCAGAGAACCCGCCAGATCCGAACCGGTATCTACAAAATCAAAGATCGTAGCGTCGTCAATTCTCTTGAAACCCACCATTTTGTTATAGAAATCATTGGTTGCTGCCTTAAAGTGGTCGGGCGTCTTGAAATAAATCGCCTCGGTAGGCGAATCCAGCGGATCCAGGTTCAGGAACTTGTCCTCACAGGAAATTGTGGTTATCATCAATGCCGCCACCACGAGGCTATAGAGTATCTTTTTCATTTGAATAATTATTAAGGTTATTTGATCAGAATGACAGATCCAGGCCTAATGACCAGGTCCTCAGGAACGGGTAGGTGCTGTCAGAACTCTCTCCCCGTTCAGGGTCAAAACCGTCTTTGATGGAGGTCACTTCAAACAGGTCATTGCCTGAGAAATAGAACCGAATGTTGTCCGATTTGATCTTCGCACTCCATGATTTCGGCAATGAGTAACCGATCACCAGCGATTTCAGACGGGCGTAACTCAGGTTCTGCACATTCACATCGTTGTTCTGCCAGTTCCAGTTGTTCCTGTCGTTGTCAAACGAAATCCTCGGGTATTCAGCTTCCTGATTCTCAGGAGTCCAGGTTTTGCCCAGGTAAGAGTTATTGACATTCAGATAATTCCTGAAAAACGGAGCCCTGGCATTACCACTTCTCAGCAGGTTTTGCTTAGCCACCCCCTGCACAAAAGCCGACACACTGAATCCCTTCCATTCTGCCCCAAGGTTGATGCCGAACAGGTAATGAGGATTGGCATCGCCATAGTAATAAACATCTCCGTCACCTGCTTTTCCTCCGCCTACAGGGTCAAGAAAACCGTTTCCGTCAAGGTCCACCCTTTTCAGGTCACCGGGACGCAACCTCTTGGTTTCTCCTGTCATTCTTCCCAGTTCTCCGGCCGAGGTGGCGGTATATTGGGCGTAATAAGCATTCACTTCTTCAGCAGACTTGAAATAACCGTCTGTTTTATAAACAAATATAGAATTGAGCGGATACCCTTGTCTCTGGGCCACGATGCCCGCTGCCCACGAGTCTTTACCCTGCATAGACACCAGCCTGTTGACGTTGTCGCTCAGCTGCACACCTGCATGATAACGAAGGTTACCGATTTTATCCCGCCAGTTCAGTTCAATTTCCCAACCACTTACTTTCAGCTCACCGCTGTTTGATTTTGGGGCTGTTCCTCCCAACACCTGCGGATACGTGATGTCGATCAGCATGCCTTTATTCCTTTTTTCGAATACTTCTGCCGTACCTGACAACCTGTTGTTCAGGATCGTAAACTCAAGGCCGATGTTCTTATTGACAATCCTTTCCCAGGTCCGTGTTAAGCTGGTCAGTCCTGACAACCACGAAGTCTGTTGCAGTGAAGCCACCTGACCGAACAGCATGGTTCCGGTCGTGGTAATGCCTGAAACGTAGTCGTAATTACCGATATTCGCCTGTCCGCCTGTTTCGCCATAACCTGCCCTCAGTTTCAGGTTATCAAAGATTCTCAGGTCTTTTATGAAATTCTCTTCTGAAATTCTCCAGCCTACCGAGGTCTCACCAAAATTAGACCATCTGAAATCCGGGTGAAACTTGGAAGAACCGTCACGTCTACCTGAGGCCTGGAAGAGGTATTTTTCCTTGAAAGCATAGTTAAAACGCCCTACATAAGAGATCAATCCCCAGTGACTGGCACCGCCTGCGTTGGTTTGTGTAACCGAATTCGCGGTGTTGAGATCATACAATCCGTCATATTCCAGCTTGGTCCTTTTGGCCTCCACACTCTTGGATTCGCTCAACTCTGAGGTGATGCCGGCCATTAACGAGATGGAATGATTCCTGGCGATGGTTTTCACATAATCCGCAAATCCGCCGTAAGTTTCATAGTTGGTATTCGCAATGTTTTCGATGATCTCAGGATTAGGATTCTGAACAGAAGTGGTCAGTGAACCCAGCCAGTTATAGAGTTTATAGGTCTGGTTGTAGCGTGTTCTCCAGCCCTGGCGGTTCACCACCGCAGCGTTGGCACTCAGGGTAAAACCATCAAACAATTTGGCCGAAATCCTGGAGTTCAGACGCAGGATACCTTCTTTGTTATTGTCCCTTCCGCCGCTCATTGTAGAAGCTACCGGATTTCTATATCCGTAATCGTCATAATACTCACCTACATTATTGTACGTCGGAAAAACCGGGGCATCAAAGAAACCTGCACCCACTCCGTTTTTCGGAGCAGATACCAGCCGGCTGTCGTAGGAAATACCGGTTTCCAGTTTTATGTTTTTCGAAAGCTCGTAGTCATAATTAAAACGCGTGTTGTATTTTTCTTCCCCGTCATAAGCCGTTTTCAAAACCGATTTATTATCCGCATACCCGATCGAAAACATATAGGAGCTTTTGGCAGAAGAACCTCTCAGACTCAGGTTTTGCTGTTGTGAAAACGCCGGGGCATATAACTGATCTGCCCAGTTATTGTCTGCATACCTGATCACTCGCTGGTCACTCGGGTTGATAAAATCAAAAGGCTGGCCCTGGGCCATTTTAGCCACATTGTCTTTGCCCCACTGAGGATACCATTCGACCACATTGCCGCTGGCATCCACTTTATCCTGAAGCGAGCCCTCCTGGTACATTTTAGCCCATTCAGCCATGTTGGCATAAGGAACGGTGATCCCGATGGTATTCAATCTGTAGTTACCGTTGTAGCTGACCTGCATTTTATCGCCTTTTCCTCTTTTGGTTTTTACGAGGATTACCCCACCCGCGGCACGGGCTCCGTAAATGGCCGCAGAGGCGTCTTTCAATACACTAACAGACTCAATATCAGAAGGATTGATCTGGTTTAACTCCCAGGTGCCCAATACAGGCACCCCATCTACTATAATCAAAGGATCAACACCTGTGATGGAAGATTCTCCGCGAAGTCTGATCGCCAGACCTTCATTTCCAGGACGGGAAGAGGTCCTGGTGATGGCCAGACCAGCCACCTGGCCCTGCAGGGCAAGACCCGCATTGCTGACCGGCCTGTCTTTAAATACCTCCTCACCTACCTGCTTGATGGCCCCGGTAAGGGATTCTTTTTTTCTTTCTCCGTAACCCACTACCACTACCTCCTGCAAAGTATTGGCGTCGTCGGTCAGTACAATATTGATTTCTTTCTGATTTCCTGCAATGATTTCTTTGGTTTCATAGCCTACGTAAGAAAAAATCAGGATGCTTTTGCTGTCGGGCACCTGGATGGAAAATTTCCCTGAAGCATCGGTGATTGCCCCACGTGTGGTTCCTTTGATGACCACGCTTACACCGGGCAGGGCTTCGCCTTTGGCATCACTGACTTTCCCGCTTACTGTACTCTCTGTGGACTGACTAACAGAAACAGCCCCCCTGGCTATATTCCCTGCATTGGCGAGGGAAATGAAGGCTGTCAACATCACCGCTTTTAAGAATACCCCGGGCAAGCGGGACAACGAGTGTTTGAAATGTCGATTTTTACTCATAGTTTTGAATGTTATTTTTATTAATAATAAGATTAGAATGCTCCCGGTACATACTGATCGCCAAATCGAAATGTACCCAAGAGTTTTTTAAGAATATCGGTGGCTTCAACACCGATATTTTTTTTGCCGTCTCCCGCTTACGCAGAAAATAACAGCGAATTATAATTGGAATAAAACTGCTTTTACATGGTCAGATATTTTTTAGTAAATCGATTTAGCAAAAATTCAAAAAATAAGGGCTTTGTATCAGCCGAACATCAAAACCGGGTTAACTTTTATCCTGAATTTCTGCATAATCATCTGAATTTTGTCAGGGATGCTTTTGATAGCAAAATAACACTACTTTTTCTGGCTAAATAAATATCTTAAGACAAACATAAATAGATAAATCGATTTAGTAAAATATTTAAGCGGGAATTTTCAGGGTGCCTTAAACGAAAAAGGTCATATAAAGGCTTAAAATAGTGCAAAAAAGACTTAAAATAAGTGCCGCAATCGTTGCCGGGAACGATTGCGTAAAAAGTCAGAAAAATAATGTCTGAAAGATGATTTTCAGGGCAAAACCGGCAGAGCAGCAGCGGTTCCGTCAAGGTTCATCCGGTAATCCAGCACATAATGATTGGCAGCTCCGAAGCATCCCAGTCCACCGGAAATGTTGTTGTACACCTGGGTAGGCTCTGCAAACGGGTTATCATTGCTCCTGTCAAATTTATAGACAGACTCATGAAACTTGTAATAATTCTCGTCGACACTCATCAGATCAAGCTGAACGAGTTTGACGGTAAATGATACCTTCACATCCGGGGCATAGGCAGAGCTGAAAGTCAGGTCTCCCCTGGCCCTGAAAGACCGCCGGACACCACTCTCATTTTTCTGAAGACCGGTATTTTCAAATCTGAAAGGAACAACGACCCTCGAATGGACCGAAGAATAACCCCTGATTTCGATATGGCTGGCTCCCCTGAGTTTATAATATACTTTGCCGTTATTTTCAGGATTCCAGTCCAGGTCTGTTATCACCCTGATTTCTTCAGTGTTCATATAATTCCTGGTGATCGTATCCACTTCTACTTTTCCGACGGGCGTGGCGATGAGTGGCACGGTACATTCTGCAGTAACCTTTTTTTCTTTGCGGCTTACTTCCAGCCAGTATTTTTTACCGGCCTCTATTCTCAGGGTATTTTCTCCGGGAATAAATGAATACCAGTTGTTCTGATGATCATAGGCAAGCTCTACTTTACCCTGATCCGAAGACATCACCACTTTGGCGTCACTGATATAATCTCCGAAATTGTAATAAACCGTATCACCGTTGACGACCCGGTAAATGTCTTTGTCAAACGGGACATCGGTAAAAATAGGCGAACTGCTACCTACATGCACCTTCACCATTTTGTCCTGCGGCGAAATAAAGGACGTAACCACCAGCTTGGGTTGTGCATCAGGCAGGTTTTCCGGCGAAACCTCGGTGATCAGGCTGGTGCAGGAAAATGCTCCGAAAAGGGCAACAAAAACCGCTGTAATAAATAAAACCGGGTATTTTATCTTCTTTTTCATGGTCTCAGAATTTAAAGTTATAGGATATGGACGGCACAACAGGGAATAAAGTGACCCTTTGCAGAATGGGTTTTGAAACCTGCCTTCCGGTTTCAGAATCATACACTTCTTTGGTACCGACCTGGTAAAAGAACGGGTTCCTGCGGTTATAAGCATTGTAAACCCCGAATTCCCAGGTCCTTTCATGTCTTTTCTTTTTCTTATGGAGCTGAAGGGCCAGATCAAGACGATGGTATGCCTCAGCCCTGAAAGAATTGCGGTTGCCATACTCCTGCAATTGCCTCGACCCTACCCGTCCGTAATCGTAAGGGTCCTCAAAAGCATTATAATCAGCCACAGGCAGCGTAATGGCATTTCCGGTGCCATATACCCAGGTAGCCGAGAAAGTCATCCGCGGGCTGAGTTCGTAGATACCGACCAGGCTGATGTCATGCCGGCGATCGTACTTGGGAAAGAACTTCTTACCGAAATTAAGCTCTTCAAACTGCCACTGGGTCCATGAGAGCGTGTACCCGGCCCATCCCGAAAATCTCCCGGCTTTTTTCTGTAACAAAAACTCCGCTCCGTATGACCACCCTCTGCCGGACGTCACATTGTCTTCCCATAAAGATTCGCCGGCACCCTGTCCGTCCAGCTGCAGAAACGAAGCCCCCTCTTTATAGTTAATGATGTTGTTCATGGTCTTGTAATATCCCTCGACGGTAAAGGAAAGTCCTTGTTTTTCAAAGTCACGGGCCAGCCCGGCAGCCACCTGTTTCGATTGCTGCGGTGCCACTTTTGAGGTGGTTGGTACCCAAAGGTCGGTGGGTAAGCCTATGCCCGTGTTGCTCAGCAAATGGACATATTGATTCATGATGGCATAAGATGCCTTGGCCGAAAGATCTTTTGATAATTTCCAGGCCGTAGAAATGCGGGGTTCGGGTCTGATATAATTCCTTCTGCCCGACTGGAAATGACTGATCCTCATCCCTCCGTTTACTTTCAGCTTTTCAAACGGCTGCCAGACATCTTCTGCGTAAACGGCCGTTTCCAGCGAATTGTAAGGAGCTGGCTTGCTGTTGATTTCATTCTCAAATGTTCCGGAAACCACAATAGCAGACGGCGTAAATTTATGGGCAGTGGCAAAGACCCCGAACCTGATCGCATGCCTGGTATCCGGAAAGTAATCAAAGTCTGCTTTCAGGCTGAAATCCCGGATACCGGAATAATAATCCAGGTTAAAATCGCTGCTGACATTTCTGTCCGGCAATTTTTCGTTTTTAGACCCCACAGCCACGCCGAATTTGAAATTGCTGAATATCAGCGAGGTATTGGCGAACAAACGCTGGGTAAACTGGTGATTCCATCTGAGTGTTGCAGTCGTATTGCCCCAGCTCAGTCCGCCTTTATCAGTCTGTATCTCGCGGTCCGATTTGGTAGCTACATCAGAATAGAACCTGTCCTGTCCGAAATAGCCGCTCAGATATATCTTATTTTTCCGGTCCAGTTCGTAGTTCATTTTGGCATTGAGGTCATAAAAATAGTAGCCCACTTTCACGTCGTCACCTGATGCCCCTGCTGCCTGCCTGATAAAAGGCTGAGCCAGGACGTCAATATAAGTCCTGCGGGCAGACACCAGGAAAGAGGCCTTTTTATTGAGCAAAGGGCCGTCAAGTGTAAGCCTGGACGACAAAATCCCTACTCCACCCTCTCCGTGAAGTTTTTCTTTGTTGCCCTCTTTCATCTGCATTTCAATGACCGAAGAAAGCCTGCCCCCAAACCGGGCCGGAAAACCACCCTTGGTCAGTTCAACGCTTTTAAGAGCATCGCCGTTAAAGACAGAGAAAAATCCAAACAAATGGCTGGCATTATACACTGTGGCGTCGTCGAGTATCAGGAGGTTCTGGTCCGGGCCTCCTCCCCTGACATAAATACCTGACTGTCCTTCCGTTCCTTTCTGAACCCCTGGCATCAGCTGGAGTACTTTGAGCACATCTTTTTCACCAAGGAAAGCCGGTATTTTTTTGATCTGGGCCACAGGCAGTTCGATGGTACTCATCTGGACGGATTCGCTGACCCTGTCGCTCTGCTTTTGGGCCGACACCACCACTTCCTTCAGTTCATTGGCAGGGTTCAGTTCAATGTCCAGCTCATGACTGGTCTGCATATTCAGCGTTTTCTCAACCCTCTGATAACCTAAAAATGAAAACACGAAAACGAGGTTGCCGTTTTCAGGCACGGTGAGGGAATAAAAACCATAATTATTGGAGGAAGTCCCGAAAGTGGAACCTTCTACATACACATTGACACCGGGCAGGGTTTCAAGTGTGCCTTTTTCGCGGATATAGCCGCTGATCGTATATTTTTTCTGGGCAAAAGCAGTGGAAAAACAAGCAGACAGAATAATAAAAGTAAATTTTAATTTCATGCAGGAAGGGTGCTTAATGAAAAACCAGAACAATTTCATAAACGAATCCCCGGCGGATTAATTATGAAAGACACCTATTCTTTTCCCTGATTTTCTCATCTGAAGCAGACATAAACTACCTGGAAAAGTAGCTCTATTTTAACCCGGAATAATATAATTTTAACCACCAACACCGTTAAATGATATTTTTTAATATTTTTACAATAACTTAAGTTGGTGACACCCGGTTAACCAGTACTTATTCAACCTTTTATAACAATAACTTATGAATTCAGCCTTTACTTGCCTGAAAGGTAGACTCCTGCATTTTGCTTTACTCCTGCTCATCTCTGTTCCGCTTATTGCCCAGACCGACACCAGGGTGCTCGTATTTTCCAAAACGAAAGGATGGAAGCACAGCTGCATTCCGTTCAGCATCAAGGCCATACAGGACCTGGGAGCAAAAAATGGTTTTGCTGTGGACACGACAAAAAACTCGGATGTTTTTACGGACGAAAACCTTAAAAAGTACAATGCCGTCATTTTCAACAATACCACTGGCGATGTACTAAACAACGAACAACAGGCAGCTTTCGAGCGATACATACAGGCCGGTGGTGGGTATGTGGGTATTCACTCTGCCGCCGACACTGAATACGGCTGGCCATGGTACGGAGAGTTGGCCGGAGCTTATTTCGGCAGTCACCCAAACAATTCGAATGTCAGAAAAGCCAGCGTGGATGTTACCGACAAACAGCACATTTCGACCCAGCACCTGCCTGACAGATGGGAAAGGACCGATGAATGGTACAGTTTCAAATACCTTTACCACGGCATAAAACCCCTGGCATATCTGGATGAAAATACCTACATCGGCGGGACTAACGGGGCCAACCACCCCATCAGCTGGTATCATGAATACGATGGCGGCCGGGCTTTTTATACCGGCAACGGACACACCGATGAAAGTTATTCAGAACCCCTGTTTTTAGGGCATCTGCTGGGGGGTATCAAATATGCCATCGGGGATAAAAAGCCACTCGACTATTCCAAATCATACTCCAAAGCCGTTCCCGACGAGAGCCGCTTTGAAAAAACCGTACTGGTCAATGACCTCAACAGCCCGATGGAACTGGCAATGGCCAAAGACGGCAGGGTGTTTTTTACCGAATTATCCGGTAACCTGTCGGTTTTCAACAGCAAAACCAACGAACACAAACTGGTGCACCGTTTCCCGGTGGTGATGAAAGGCGGGACAGGATTAATAGGTATTACCCTCGATCCGGATTTTGACCAGAACCACTGGATGTACCTTTATTATTCGCCACCGATTGAAGGAGAACCGATCTACTTTAACCTGTCCAGGTTTAAGGTAAGGGATAACAACACCCTGGACCTTGAATCTGAGAAAATATTACTGAGGGTGCCGGTACAGATCAACAGTGGTTCGCACCACGGCGGCTCCCTGGCTTTTGACAAAGACAAAAACCTTTTCCTGTCGACAGGCGACGGCACTACGCCCTTCCCTTCAGACGGCTATGCCCCGCTGGATGAAAGAAAAGAGGAAAAGTATTATTCTATGGATGCCCAGCGATCGGCGGCCAACACCAATGATTTCAAAGGCAAAGTACTGAGGATACATCCTGAAAAAGACGGCACATACACCATTCCTGAAGGCAATATGTTCCCGAAAGGCACCTCTAAAACGCTTCCTGAAATTTTTGTGATGGGCACAAGGAACCCTTACAGGATCGCGATCAATCCTAAAACATCCACTCTTTACTGGGGTGAAATCGGCCCGGATGCCGGGGAGGACAAGACCAGGGGGCCGCGGGGCTATGATGAGTTTAACCAGGCTAAAAAACCCGGATATTACGGATGGCCGTATTTTGTAGGTAATAATTATGCTTATTCTGAATGGGATTTTGAAACCTCTACGCCCGGCCCGAATTATGACCCTAAAAAACCCATCAACAATTCACCGAATAATACCGGTCTGACAGAATTACCCCCTGCCACGCCACCGATGATCTGGTATCCTTATAGTCTGTCAAACGACTTCCCGGAACTGGGTCAGGGCGGACGAAGTGCCATGGCAGGGCAGTTTTACACTTTCAACAAGAACTCGGCTAATCCTTCAAAATTGCCTGAATATTATGACGGAGCCTTGTTTGTCTTTGACTGGATGAGAAACTGGATGCTGGCTGTCAGGTTGGACGAAAACGAAAATTATGTCAGAAATGAGAAGTTTATGCCTACTGCGGGTGACTTCAGAAGACCGATAGATCTGACATTCTCTCATGATGGTGTTTTATATGTTCTTGAATACGGCTCAGTGTACGGTGCTGATAATACCGACGCCCGCCTGGTAAAGATCGAATACAATTCGGCCAACAGGGCACCAAAAGCAAATGCTTATTTTGTAGATCAGGCCCTGGTTTCAAAAGTGCAGGCACAATCATTCATCACTTCTGAATCAAGAGTCTTCCCTAAACCAAAGGAAATAAGCGGCAAGACACCACTGACTGTCAAAGCGACAGGAAGGGGAATTGACCCTGATTTTGATGATAAAATAAGCTACCAGTGGGTAGACCAGGCCGGAAAGGTTATTTCTAACCTGCCTTCGCTCGATTATACTTTTGACAAACCGGGTAAATATAAAATTGTTTTCAGGGCTTTGGATCAGGGCGGTATGTCGGGCACCGACACCCTGATAGTATCTGCAGGGAATGATGTTCCCCAGGTAGCTATCAAATCAACCCAAAACCGCTCATTCTATTGGGACAACAAGCCTTTTGCTTACACTACAGAAGTAAAAGATACGGAAGACAAAGTAACAGACCTTAAAAAACTGAAGGTCACCTACAATTATGTTCCCCAACCCTACAGACCTGTGGAAGAAACGGCCGGAAAGGCCGTTTCGACGGTAGAAACCGGCTCTGTCGGAAAAACGCTGATAGAAGGAAGTGACTGTAAAGCCTGTCACACGGTTGATAAACCCGCTGTCGGACCGTCATTCCTGGCCATCTCAAAGAAATACAACGGCAGAGAAGGCTCATTGAATCTGCTGACCAAAAAGATCATAGAAGGTGGCGGCGGCACCTGGGGCACTACCCATGTGATGAGTGCACACCCGCAACTGGCCCGTCAGGATGTGATGGAAATGGTACACTATATTTTCTCATTGAGTGATCCCAAGAAAGAATTCAAAGCGATTCCTGCCAAAGGTAACCTGACGCTGAAAGACCATATTAATGATAATCCGAAGGGTTTTTATACGGTAAAAGCAGAATATAAAGACAACGGAGCCAAAGGAGCTACCCCTAAAACCGGGACCGGACTGGTACGTTTAAGAAACAACCAGCTTCGTGCGATGGATGCCGATATGCACCCCGGCTTTATTTTTGAATGGGGCGAATTGAAAGAAGGAGCGGCAAAAGCGTATCTGCTTTTCAGAAACATTGACCTGACCAACATCAAAAAGATCAGTTTTGAATATGCCTCGCATGACCAGGACGGAGAAATCGAAATCCATAAGAACTCGGTGGCCGGGCCGGTCATAGGCAGTGTTAAATTTACCAAAACAGGAGGATGGGGCAAGATGCAGTGGGTGGAGTGTCCTCTTGATACACCGGTTAACGAATTTGCCGACCTTTATTTTGTAGCCAATAAAAAAGAAAAACATACAGGTAAGATTCTGAAATTTAAGACATTGAAGTTTGAGTAAGCGATAAGCGGCCCGAAAAAGAAAGCGGAGCTTTCTTTTTCGGGCAAACGCCTTCAGGCCAAGCCCCGCTTTTCTAGCCCGGGCCTTTAGGCCCTGGGAATAAGATTGAATTAAAATATTATTTAAAAGACAAGTTTTTTTTATGAACCGTAAACAATTCTTAACAACCTCTGCCCTGGCCGGTGCAGGCATCCTGGCCAGGCCGTTTATTACCTATGGCAAACAGGCCAAATACAAGACCGTCCTGATCGGCTCAGGCTGGTGGGGCACGAATATCCTGCGGGAAGCCATCAGGTCAGGCGAAGTGCAGGTGGTGGCCATTTGTGATGTGGATGATGCCCAGTTGAAAAAAGCGTCGGAAGAAATCAACAAGTTGTGTGATGACCGCCCGAAGCATTATAAGGATTTCAGGGAATGCATCAAAAAAGAAAAACCGGAGATTGTGATTAACGCGACACCCGACCACTGGCATGCCCTGATTGCGATCGAGGCCATGAAAAACGGTGCTCACGTGTTCCTTGAAAAACCCATAGCCCATACCCTCAAAGAAGGTACGGCGATCCAGAAAACTGCCCGCGATACCCAGAGAATCTGTATTGTCGATTTTCACAGGAGGTATTCGCCACACAATGTCAGCGGCATGGAATTCCTTAAATCAGGAAAAGTCGGGACCATTAAAGAAGTAAGGGCTTTTGTAAATTATGCCTGGGGCAAAGGCAACATCATCCCCGATGCTGAGCCGCCCAAAGGGCTCGACTGGGACATGTATGTGGGCCCAGCTCCGCAAACGGCCTACAATCCGGGCATTCACCCGAGAGGTTTCAGACAGTTTATGCAGTTTGGCAACGGCAACCTGGGCGACTGGGGACCCCACTGGTTTGACCAGATATTATGGTGGACAGAAGAAAAAGCCCCTAAAAAGATCTATTCTTCGGTAACCGAAAAAACCAGGACCACCAACCAGGATTCGCCGGAAAGCCAGATCGTGGTATTTGAGTTCGAAGGCTTTAACTGCACCTGGGAACACAGTTTGCTCAACCAGAGAAAAGTACAGCAAGGCGAAAACGTCGGGGTGTATTTCCACGGCACGGAAGGTACTTTTCATATGGGATGGCAGAAAGGCTGGACGTTTTATCCTGCCGACAGGAAAAAAGAAATCATCACCCAGGCCCCGAGCCTGAACGAACCGGATCAGCAAAACATCAACCTGGTGTGGGAGGATTTGCTGAAATCAATCAAAAGCGGCAAGTTGCCACATGCGGATATTGAACATGGCCGCCAGGCGACCAACATGTGCATGCTGGGCATGGTTTCGAGCAGAGTAGGTCGCAGTATTGTCTGGGATCACGAAAAAGACATGGTACTGAATGACCCTGAAGCGAACAAATTATTGACAAGACAGTACAGAAGTCCGTGGACATATCCTGTTTGATGCGTACATTTGCGTTTTCAAAACAAAAACGGGATGAACGCTACTTACATCAATAGTATTTTTAATCAGAGTATCAACGATTATCATATTCAGGACCACGTGGATGCCCAAATGCCACTGAAATTCGAAAAAGGGAGTCTGGAATTTCTGCTATATCAGAAAAACTGGATCGACACTGTTCAGTGGCATTTGGAAGACATCATCAGAAGTCCGGAAATCAATCCTTCTGAACTGGTAGCCATCAAACGCAGAATAGATGCTTCCAATCAGCACCGTACTGACACGGTGGAGCAGATTGATGAATTCCTTTATAACAACCTCAGCGGGGTGACTCCGAAAGCCGGGGCCAGACTCAATTCTGAAACCCCTGCGTGGCTGCTCGACAGAATGTCTATCCTGCAGCTGAAAATTTATCACTTCAGGGAGCAGATCAACAGGCCGGAAATTTCCGAAACACAAAAGGCTTCTGTAAGTCACAAACTGGCGGTATTGCTGGTACAGGAACAGGACCTGGTGCAATGTTACGACGAACTGACGGGTGATCTTCAAAGTGGCGACAAGTACATGAAACTCTACAAGCAAATGAAAATGTACAACGACCCGAACCTGAATCCTGTTTTATACAATCAAAGCAAGGCTTGAGCAATTCAAAGCACATACTGGTTTTCAGGTTTTCGGCCATGGGTGACGTGGCCCTGGTTTTGCCTGCCCTCAAAATTGTAATGGATCAGCATCCTGACATTAAGATCACTCTGGTGACACGAAAAAAATTCGGCGTCTTTTTCCAGGGATATCCGCAGATTGAAGTCTTTCCTGCTGATTTTGAAGGCATCCACAAAGGTTTCACGGGTTTATTCAGGCTTTTCAGGGAGCTTAAAAAACTGAATATCAGCCACGTGATTGACCTTCACCAAAATCTCAGGACCAGTGTACTGAAAACGTTTTTCGCTCTTATCGGAACCGGGGTACGGACGCTCGACAAAGGCCGGGCAGCCAAAAAAGCACTGACAAGAAAAGATAATAAAATCAGGGAAACCCTCCCCCATTCTGTGGCACGATACCTCGAGGTTTTCAGAAAAGCGGGCATTATTCCTTCATATACACTGCCTGACCATCCGGTTAAATATTTCGTTCATTCAGAGGAATCTGCCAATCGTGTGGACAAATGGCTAAAACAGGAACGTATCAATCCGGGAAAGCTGATCGGGATAGCTCCGTTTGCCCAGCACCAGGCTAAAATGTGGCCTGTTGATAAATACAAGACCTTGCTTGATCAGCTGCTTATACCATATCCTGAGTACACATTCCTGCTTTTCGGAGGTGGAGACAAAGAGAAATCAATCCTGGATGAAATAGCAGCAAAAGACAAAAGAATCGTCAACATGGTGGGTTTGTTCAGCCTCGAAGATGAAATTACCTTGATTTCCAGCCTTCAGCTGATGATTTGCGGCGATTCTTCCAACATGCACCTGGCAACGCTGAACGGCGTCAAAGTGCTGTCGATCTGGGGAGCCACCCACACCGACGCGGGATTTGGCCCGCTGGGCCAGGGAGCAGGCCACGTCCTGGAGATTCCCGTCTCGGAACTTACCTGCCGTCCGTGTTCTGTGTACGGCAACAAACCTTGTTTCAGAGGCGACTACGCCTGTCTGAACCGGATTACACCGGAGATGGCTGCTGCAAGAACAACACAGCTCATCTGATTACCATTCCAACGTTTTCTGCTGTTTTCGGGTCTTATGGTTATCAACTATAAACTGTTAACACCATGAAAAATATTTTTATTTTAGCCATCCTCTTCTTTGCTACGCTTTCCTGTAAAGACAATGCCGCGGATCCTCAGAGCTCCGGCCTGGTGGGCAAGTGGGAAAATGTGGCCTTTCAGAATATCTCCACGGAATTACCCAATGGTGGTGCTTTGCTGAAAAGATCCAACCGCCTGCCCGAACGGAATTACGGTTACGAATTCAAAGCCAACGGCAAACTGATATCCATAGAAAGTGCCGGCTGGTGCGGCACACCTATGACTTACGGCACTTTTACCGGAACATGGTCGGTAGACAACGACATTCTGACACTCCGCAAAAAATACTGGGGTGGTGACGAAGTCCGTACCTTTAAAATTGTGCGTCTTGACAATAAGGAGCTGACGATTTCTTATATTTATTGAGATTTTGTATATTCATACATTGAAATACGAATTCACTATCAATCAGTTATGAAAATACATTTCCTTCTTCTCCTGATTCTGCTGACTTCCTGCAAAAAGGCGGAAGTTGAGCCGCAGCATGTGGATTTTACGGGAATCTGGGAGATGGCAGGTAAGAAAAGCTCTTCAAAAGGTCTTCCCAACGGAGGGATGGTATTAAGAAGAGCTACTACGCTTCCAGATGAAAACTACGGCTTCAGTTTCAAAGAAAATGGTCAATTGACGGCCCGTTTGGAATCAATGGTCTGCCTGTTTCCTCATATCACTTTTGCCACATATGAAGGCGAATGGCGGCAGGAAAACAACCGGATGCTTATCAAAAGAGTTGTACTCGGAGAGGAAATTATATCGAATTATAAAATCACAGTTGTCACTGCGAACGAGGTCATCTTTTCTTACGAAAAAGACCTCTAGATATAACTATTAATCAACTCTTTACGAACTATAACCCTGCAATACCATGAAATCAGCTTTATCTGTTTTGCTTTGTTTCTGCCTTTGTCAGTATGCTTTCGGGCAGGAAGCAGTGGTTGTAAAAGCCAATGAGCTGACTGATTTTCCATCGGAGATAAAAGAGGCTTTAGATGAGAAATTACTAAAATACAAGGTTTTTGTGTTTGACAATGCAGAGGAGCTTCATGACAAAATTGTTACGTTGAAATATGTCCGGTTTGAGCTGGTGGGAACCGGTATTCCGTCCAGGAATCTGACGTTTGAAGACTCCAATATTTTTGCTCCCGGATTTGTTCACCAGAATAATTCGCCGGAAGCCATTGCTTACAGAGCGAAATCCGCTTATATGAGATTAAAGGATCGTCTGAATAATGAAACGTTCAGTTTGTCTGTGACACCCGATTTGATCATGGGTTCTTATTCTGACCGGGTAAATTCAATAAGCATCAGAACATTAACAAGTATTCTCGGAGCGGCATATCCTACCAAGTATGTTGTTGTTCACAACGACCGGGATATCAGGCCGAACCCGGGAGGCAGCTTATGCGGTGTCGGGATGGACGACTACACTGACCTGGACGCCAGGAGTTCCCTGGTGTTTCCCAACCCTGCCGTCAATGAAAAAGTCAACATCGTATTCCACTCCGCTGCCATGGATAAAATGGTGCACCTGGACGTCTTTGATGAAACCGGGAAAGTGGTTTACCGGTATGCAGGTCTGTCAGGTAACCTCGGAAAACTCCGCCTGGAAATCAATCCCTCCCACTTTGTTAAAACAGGGCTTTATTACTACCGGCTGAACAACGGGCTGGAAACTTTCCACAAAAAATTCTTCTTTAATAAATAAGAGTACCCGCACCTTCTTCAATCGCGTCTCTGAACTCAATATCTGACTCTCTCAGCGGTCTTCTCCATTCAATACTCTCAGGATCTGCCTTTATGTTTTGACTTGTCCTGTAAGTATTCACAGAAACTTAACAGAGCATAAAATACTCATTTACAACACATTAAATACAAATAAATAAAAAATTTACTTTTTTTTCAATCCTCTCTGATCCAAAATCAAAGGGATGCCCGTATGTGAAGCATAACATCAAAACATTTTATAACATGAAAACTAACTTTTTAAAAATCGCCACAGTTATCCTAGGATTTTTCAGCTTCACCCTTGTAAATGCTCAGACAGTGATGGTAGGTGGTGCCCCGATGTATCCGACTAAAAACATTGTAGAAAACGCCGTAAACTCTAAAGATCATACCACACTTGTGGCAGCAGTAAAAGCCGCCGGATTGGTTGAAACCCTTCAGAGCCCTGGTCCGTTTACCGTGTTTGCTCCTACCAACAAGGCTTTTGATAAATTACCAAAAGGCACTGTTGAAACATTGGTTAAGCCTGAAAACAAAGGCACGCTGACCACTGTCCTTACTTACCACGTGGTTTCAGGAAAATGGAACGCGACGGATCTGGCGAAAATGATCAAAGACGGCAATGGCTGGGCTGAGATCAAAACCGTTCAGGGAGGCACTCTTAAAGCTTCTATGAAAGGTAAAAACATTATTCTGACCGACGAAAAAGGCGGCATGGCAAAAGTGACGATAGCGGATGTGAATCAAAGCAATGGAGTGATCCATGTAATTGATACGGTGCTGATGCCGAAATAATTGTCTTCAGAAGAATAAGGAAAGTGGTAAGCACTCAACGGTGCTGCCACTTTTTGATGTGTTCAGCATACCAGAAAGACTCACTATAATAAAACAACTGTTCACTCATTTAGAATTTAGATCAATGCCACCCTTTTGATCAAGAAAGCATTGTCCACCAGAGAAAACGCGGTGGTGCTGCCTCCTCCCTCATGGCAAGCCCAGTCTAAATCGACCAAAAAAAAGCAAGTCCGGGAAACCGCGACTTGCTTTTTACTTTTATATCTGTTGAAAGACCCGGAAAAACCGACCGTTTCTCCTTTTTTTTTCCTCCTTTGTCCTTCTTATTAATCCTTCTTCAAAGAGTTCTTGATGTTCTTCAGCAAACCATCCCACTTCTCTTTTCTTTTTTCTTTCCTGCTCTTTATTTCAGGCTCTTCGGCTACCACAGGCAGACTCAGTATTTCCTGGGCTACTTCGCTGAGGTTAAGGCCGTTGAATGTACCCGATGACATCAGCAACAGGTTGGTTTTGTACCAGTTCTGTTCCTTCAGATAAGCCAGCAGGTAACGGTTATCCGTAAATATTTTCAGGTCATCCCTGCCGAACGCGTCTTTGATTTCTTCATTCGAGATCGGCGGCATTTTCTTCATTTCCAGGGTATGCGGGCTGTAAAACACGACAGCCACATCGGCATGATCCAGCTTCTGGTCGTACTGAGGCAAAAACGCCTTGTTCAGACTGCTGAACGTATGCAATTCATAACAGGCAATCAGCCTGCGGCTTTCATACAGCTCTTTGGTGGCATGGGTGGTGGCACCCACTTTTGAAGGAGCATGGGCAAAGTCTCTCAGCACCAGCGTGTTCTTATTCTCTCCCAATGTTTCCAGTCTTTTTGAAGCTCCCTTGAAGGATTGTATCGCTTCATAAAACTGCTCATCGGTGATGCCCAGACGATCGAGGATAATTTTAGCACCGTTAAGGTTTTTCATATTATGCTCGCCGAAAATCAGCAGAGGCACTTCTCCGTTAGGTGTTTTCAGGTAAACTTTACCGGATTTAACAAAATACGGATGAGCTTTATACGGGCATTTCACCACATCTACCCTGTCCTTCTCTCCGATGACCTTCACAATATCATCGGTCTCATCAAACACGATCACCCCGGCCTTATCCAATCCGTCGGCCAGTTCTTCAAAGGCATTCACATAACCGTCAAAAGTCGGGAATACATTGAAGTGATCCCAGGCCACACCGCTGATCAGGGCAATGTGCGGATGATAGAAAAGGAATTTGGACTTCATTTCTATCGCCGACGAAAGGTATTCGTCTCCTTCTATGATGATCGTCGGGGCGTCGTCGGTCAGCTTCACCATCAGGTCAAAACCCTCGATCTGTGCTCCCACAAGGTAGTCAAAATTACGTTTATAATAATTCAGCACGTGAAGGATCATGCTGGTGATAGAGGTCTTTCCGTGACTTCCCGCAATCACCACCCTTTGTTTGTGGACCGACTGCTGATATATATATTCAGGAAAAGAATACACTTTAAGTCCCAGTTCCTGTGCTTTGAGCAATTCAGGGTTATCTTTTCTCGCGTGCATTCCTAATATAACCTCATCTATGTCTTTGGTGATTTTCTCAGGAAACCACCCGAAAGCTTCAGGCAGGATTCCGAATTTATCAAGACGTGATTTGGCAGGCTCGTAAATTTCGTCGTCGGATCCGGTTACCTGATATCCCTTCTGACATAAAGCCATGGCCAGATTGTGCATCACGGCCCCGCCAATTGCGATAAAGTGTACTCTCTTCTTAGGTTTACTCATTTTTTAAGCTGATAAATTAATTTTTTACCGGGAACGAACGTTATTATCCACAGATAAAATCTCGAACTAATGAAATATTATTATTGCAAAGTTCTGAATTTTATGGCACTTTTGCATCATATTTTAAGCTTGTAATTTTTTCTCGTTTTACGATTACATAATTAATTAAATTTTTATGCATTTTACTTAGATAAATGAAAAGATACATTGATTTAATTCAGCAGACTTTTGAGTTCCCAACAAGAGAATTCGGGGTAGACAACAACCACAATCTATTGTTTAACAATGTGCCCCTGATGGACATCATCAACAAGTACGGCACTCCGTTGAAAATCACCTACTTACCAAAGATAAGTGAGCATATTGAACACTCGAGGCTGCTTTTTAAAAACGCCATGAAAAAATACAACTACAAGGGTTCATACACCTATTGTTATTGTACCAAATCATCACACTTCAAGTTTGTACTTGAAGAAGCTTTAAAAAACAACATCCACCTCGAAACTTCATCGGCATTTGATATGCCGATCATCCGTTCCCTTTATGATGAGGGGAAAGTCACCAAAGACACCTTTATTATCTGTAACGGACACAAGCGTCCCCAGTACCTCGATTACATCTCCAAATTCCTGAACGACGGATTTGTGAATTGTGTGCCGGTGCTGGACAACCTCGGAGAAATAGATCATTATCTGGACAATGTCACGGCCGAAAATGTAAATCTGGGTATCAGAATCGCTACTGATGAAGAACCTAATTTTGCGTTTTATACCTCAAGACTGGGCATCAGATATAAAGACATAGATGAGCTTTATCTGACTAAAATCAAGCCGAATCCGAGATTCAAGCTTAAAATGCTTCACTTTTTCATCAATTCGGGAATCAAAGACACAGCTTACTACTGGTCTGAACTGACCCGCTTTATGTTTAAGTATTGCGAAATGAAAAAAATCTGTCCTGAACTTGACTCTATCGATATCGGGGGTGGCATGCCTATCCAGACTTCAGTCGTGTTCAACTATGATTACCAGTCCATGGTCGACGAAATCATCGAGAACGTTCAGTGGATCTGTAATAAAAACAATGTACCGGTACCTAATATCCTGACCGAATTCGGCAGCTATACCGTGGGCGAAAGCGGTGCCACTTTATACAAGGTCATTGATCAGAAACAACAGAATGACAGGGAGTTATGGTACATGGTAGACGGTTCGTTCATTACCCAGCTACCAGATTCATGGGGTATCGGACAAAAATACATCATGCTTCCGGTCAACAACTGGGATGCTCCCTATACTAAAGTGAACCTGGGCGGGCTGACCTGCGACTCGGCAGATTATTACAATACAGAAGCCCATTCCGAAGACCTTTATATGCCTATGCTGGAAGAAGGTCAGAAAGACGAGCAATACATCGGCTTTTTCCATACCGGGGCATACCAGGAGTCGCTGGGTGGCTACGGCGGAATTCAGCACTGTCTGATCCCTGCCCCCAAGCACGTCATCATTGACCGCGATGAAAACGGCAATCTGACCACAGAGTTGTTTGCAGAAGAACAGGACAGTGAGTCGATGCTGAGGATATTGGGATATCGCTCAAAAAGAAAGGAAAAAGAGCCTTTATACCAGGTTGAAACCCCGACGGACGAGGAAGTGGATGTTGAAACCAATTAACCTTTAAAGGTGATTTGATAATAAACGAATAAGTGGTTCGTTTTTTGATAGATTTTATTTATGAATAATAAATTCCTGTAATTCAATATGAAAGCAAAGCTTATCATTGCATTATTTCTCGCCTCTTTCGTGTTTGCCTCATGCCGCAAGCAACAGTGTCCTGCTTACGGAAAAGCCGGGCAGCCGGTTGAAAGAAAAGGCATTCCTGCTTAAGCATCCGATTTTTAAAAAAATAAATACCGGTGAGGCAACTCACCGGTATCTTGTGTTTATTGTCTCTTACGACAACCCTACGTTTTTCTTCCTGACAACGGCGTTATTTTGTTTTTACGACTTCTCCCTTCCAGATATGATAGGTCCATTCTGCGTGTGAGGTCCCGGCTGGACTGACATCGGGAGCGGCTTTACTGACGGTATAATAAATAACCGGTTCATTCCATTTTTCAATTTCTCCGTAAACGTTCCGCTCTATTCCGGCATTATGGTTTCGCGGATATCCGGTCATGTAAGGAGCGATCCTGATCACAGACTCCCACTTCCCGGAAGATTTCAGAAACGCATCCAGGGGCATATTATTCACTTCAAGGCTCTCATTCAGATAAGCTGGATAAGTGACGGGATGCGGCTGAACGGGCCTCACCATCACAATCCTGTTGTTTTGCTGATCGATGGCAAAGTCCGAATTACAGGTATAATCATTTCCGGTGTAACTCATATTGACAAGGCCTGATTCTGCCATTCTTGCGGATTTTACGGGACTGTATGTGTCCAGGTTACTAAGGTCCAGTTGAGCATATTCAATCCTTGTTCCGTTGATATCACCGATGGTGTAAGTTAACAGTACCTCTCCTTTCCTGTTTAAAGACACGGCTGAAGGCTGTCCCACACCCCAGGATTTCCCTCCGCCTGACAGCAGTTCATCTCCTTCGTGGTTCCACGGCTTACCGATCAGTTGTTTGGGATATTTCACCCAGTTGTCGGCTTCCAGGCTGTTGCTGAATGCCACGCCGATCTCATTATAATAAACCCCGTATCGGTTGGTGAGATAGAACATGGCATATTGGTAGCTCGTCCCGTTCATTTTAAACGCTCCGCCTATCACCGAAGGGTCGCAGATGTGGTGATCGTCCCAGCTGCCGGATGCTCCCGGCTGAACGATGCTCTTAGCCGTTGTTTGTGTGCCGTCCGGCCTGATTTTCACATGATAGATGTTATCTACCATGATCAGTTGCTCCGGGTTTCCGCAAAAAAACAGGTGTACGGTGCCGTCAGTCTCCTTGACCACGCTCGGGCAATAGGAATAACGGCTCTGGTTATAAAAGCCGAAAATTTCTTTCTTATTCACAAAATCATACCTCGTCTGTCCGGGAGGATCCGGGGTGATGATTTCATTCGCTCCCCCGCTTTCTTTTCCGCAGGACAATAACAATACCATGATAATCAAACACTTACAAAATACACTATATTTATTTTTTATCATTCTGAATGGATTCTTATGGCTTAAATGATTTATATAATTCAGGAATAACGGCGTTCAAAGCTCTTTCATTTTCCTCCACATCCGGGCGGAAATAGATGCTGATATTGGAATTTTGACTGTATTCGAACTGGAAACGGCCGTCATCCCTTATTTCTGTCAACTTGCAAGGCCTTAACCTGCTTTCAACAATCAAGTCAGAAGCGGTAAGCTGTTTCTTTCTTTTCAATATATATCCGCCTTGTGGTTGCTTTACTATTTCCCTTCCTGTCGCATTCAGCCAGATGGCAGATTCCCATACGTGGAATTCTTCAAACGATAACTTTTTACCCTCTGCATAAGTGTTTCCAACCTCCATTGCTTTCAGAAAATCATGCTGCAGTTTTTTATCAAAAGCATAAGCCAGGTAGCGTTGAAGTTTCGGGTCCATGTCCCTGAGAAACGACATATCATGAAGTTTGTAATAGCTGCTGTTGACATCCTTTACAAACCCGCCGTCTTTACCGGCACAGGGATACAGGGCGACCGGCAAACCGGATCGTAAAATCCGGGTAAATGCATACACATCCAGGGCTACATTCCATTCTCCTCCCGGAATCATATTAGCCCCTTTGTCAGCACCCAGCTCATGATTTTTACTGGCAGTGCCTCCGCTAAGGAAAATGCGGCTTACTTTCCTTTTCAGCAGCTCAGGGTTCCTGTTAAAAGCCACCGCCAGCACCCTGGCACTTCCGAATGACAGTACTTCCACAGGCTCCTTGCTTTTTTCCAGCAGACTAAGAAACAGCCTGATACCCTCCTGCCCGTATTCAGGGGCATCTGTCATTTTATCAGTTTCGCTTTTCATCAGGCTCATAGGCCCGACGGCGTAAGGCACCTTCCGGTTAAAGATGTAATTCAGCTGTTCCACGGGGATAATGCCGGCTTCCCTCGGCCCTCTCGGGTCTTTCCACAAGGTAGGATGATCGGCCGTATCTTTGCGGAAGGCATCTGTGATGTCCAGAATTACCCCCAGCAGGTTCACATCCGGCAGGGCAAAACCCTGCATCAGGTCCAGGTTGTCTCCGGGATCCTGGTAAGGATGATAACAATCTGTAATGACGACTACCGGTTTCTTCTTTTCCTGCGTAAAGCCTGTCATAGAGCATAACAACAATACAATGAGAATCCTGAACATATCTTATTTTGATGATTTAAAGAACTTCCTGAGATCAAATGTGGCCGAATACATATCGTATGACCAGAGCCAGTTTGAACCTGTCATGGCCGGGGTAAAATACATCACGAGTTCATCGTCATTAAACACATAACCTCTTTCATCGGTTAAAATGCCCGGATTATGATTTCTCGGAAACCTGGACTCTGCAGGCGTCACCGTTCCTATTTTTATCCACTGGTCTCCGGGAGTACTCAGGTCCCTGCCCAACGGAAGACAGGTAAGCTCTGACACATTGCCCACCCAGGTCGGAATCTGCTTGTCCATGTTTATTCTTCGTTCCGAAACCATGTACACATTCTTCTTCGAAAATGCCGGGTAATTGTTACTTCCCATACCGGTAATCTTTTTTTCTTCTCCGAATTTGATGTTGTTCAGATTGTTCAGGACCACATCCCGGTAAGTAAAACCTCCTTTGGAGTTGGAATAAAAAAGCCGGACCGTGGAGTCATTTAAAACAATGGAGGTACTCTGCCCTACTCCCCAGGTGTTCTTGTCTTCTGAACCGACGATGGGATTCCTGTCAAATTTGATGTACGGCCCTTCTATGTTTTTCGAGATGGCCAGCCCTATCTGGTTGTGGTGATTATCCCACTGGTCGGTGCCCAGGTAGGTCATGATGTAGTCATAAGTCTGGCCGTTATAAGTCGTCTTAAATTTCCGCACGTCGGGGTCACAAATATGGTTGATGTCCCAGCCGCTGTCTGAAGGATTCAGTATCCTTGTTCCCGGCTGCCATTTGTAACCGTTTTTTGTAGGAATACCTTTGTAGAGGTAAATATAATCTACAATTTTGAAGGGCTCCAGGTTCTGACAAACAAAGGCGTACCTGATACCGTACTCATCCTGTATCACACTCGGAGCATAATTGTAAAAACCAGCCCCTCCACTGAACTCATAGTTAACTTCAGGGATAACGGGACCTTTATCCTCTCCTTTACCGGTAAAAGAATACATCAGTAAAGACAAAGCCCCCGTGATCAAAATACCGTATAATCCGTTTTTTTTCATAGTTCCGTGATATTTAAACTGCCCGTACCTCATGCGGTACGGGCAGTTTTTCTTAATAATTTGGATTTTGCTTAAGGTTAGGATTATTATCCACCTCACTCTGCGGGATCGGCATGCTGTGTGACTTCCCTACTATAAAATTATTGAAGTCGCTGTCGCGGACTTTCAGCTGATCTATTGAAGCCTGGTCATTTAAACCCCAGCGTTTCAGGTCAATCCAGCGGACACATTCCAGGCTCAGCTCCAACCCTCTTTCGATTTTCAGGTGGTCTCTGAATGTGTTTTTATTGCTGGCAATCTGGGCTCCGTTATAATAAGAACTGCTCTCCAGAGCTGGCAATTTTGCCCTTTGCCTTACGCGGTTCAGATACCCAATCGCTTTGGCAGTAGGGCCGCTTACTTCATTCAATGCTTCGGCATAAAGCAACAGCATGTCTGAGTACCGCAAAGACCTGAAGTTATTATCGTTCCAGTAAAAAAGAGGATTGGCGGGGGTACTGTATTTCTTAATAAATACCCTGTTGCCCCACTCTGCTCTCCATTTGTTTCCGTAAATCAGACTATCAGCCCTTTCCGGAAAATCCTTAGCCGAGTCATTGTACCAGACACTGTAGAAAAGACGGATGTCGTTTTTTCCCTCCACTGTTTTTTCCCGTTTGTAGTAATCCACCAGCCAGCGGCGGGCCTCCACGTTGTTCCAGCCTATCCCTGCCGGGGCCTGGTTCATTTCTATCTGCGAGCCCATCTGGGCATTAGGGTCACGGTAATTATCCGTCTGGTCAAAACCTACGTTGTTGATCAGGGAAAACTGGATTTCGAAAAGCGACTCTTTGTTGTTTTCAGTCGTATTCCTGAAATTATCACCATAATCAGGCATCAGGTCATAATAGTTTTTGCCTTCACCGTCCACCAGCCATTCAAAACACTTGATCGCCTCCTCCCACTTGTGATGCTGCATATACACTTTGGCCAGCAGGGCATAAGCCGCCCCCTTGGTGGCACGTCCCTGGTCGGCCGCCGTCCTTGTGGCCGGGAGTTTGGCCACGGCGTCTTTCAGGTCTTCTTCCAGCTGCGTGAATATCTCGTCCGGCGTTTTTTGTGCGGGCATGTCAGAGGCCGAAGATGTTTTTAATACGAACGGAAGGTTATCCCACAGGGCCGTCAGATAGAAGTAGTAAAAAGACCTCAGGAACTTGGTCTGCCCTACCAGGTCTGCTTTACGGCTTTCGCTTGTAAATGTCACCTTGTCAACATTATCCAGCACCTGGTTGGCCCTGAAAATGGCCACATAATGCTCCTTCCAGATTTTGGTATTTACCTCTCCGAAGTTATAGTTGGTATAAATAAACTTCGAATACTCATTCAGCTCCGTCCATCCTGCCAGGCTGACGCCGTCATCAGCCATCCCATGCATTTGAGTATAGATATTACGGGTCCAGGTGCCTTGCCTGTAAAACATGTTGTATACCGATACCACGCCACTTTCAATATCCGCTTCCGTTTTCCAGAAGTTCCCGGTAGAAATCGTATTCTCATTGTTGATATCCAGCACAGACTCATCACACGAAGCAAAGGTCAGGGAGAATACGCAAGTCAAAAAATAAATGTATTTTTTCATGATCTGATTAAATTTAGAATGCCAATGATAAAGAAAACATCACAGAACGCGGATTGGGAAAAGAGGTATTGTCAGCCCCCATGGTAAAGATGCCCGAGTCCCTGAATTCAGGATCCAGTCCGGAGTATTTCGTGATGGTGATCAGGTTTTGCAGCGTAACGCCTGCACGGATCCGCTCCATCCCGGCTTTCTGAGAAATACCCGCCGGCAGTGTATAACCCAGTGCCACCTGGCTGAACCTGAAAAACGAGCCTTTCTCCAGCCACCTGCTCTGATCTCCGCGGCTGTTGCGGGTATCTCCGAACACCACCCTCGGACGGTCATTCACAGGATTAGCGGCTGTCCAGGGTACAATGCCGTTGAAATTATTCTGATTGTTGGCAAAATCACCGGCGGCAGCCGCAGCCCCGTTCCAGACATCCTGACCAAAACGTCCGTAGCCGTTCATACTCAGGTCAAAACCTTTGTAGGCAGCACCCAGTGAAACACCCATTTCGAATTTAGGCCACGGGCTGCCCACCAGCTGCCTGTCTTCTGAAGAAATGATACCGTCACCGTTGTAATCGTCATATTTGAGATCCCCAGGCAAAGCATTGGGCTGAATAACTTTCCCCTTCGAATTGACATGGGCTTTGACTTCTTCCTCCGATTGGAAGACTCCCAGGGTTTTGTACAGGTAAAATGCTCCCAGCGGCTGGCCGATCTGTGCTTTCGACAGGAATTCATAATATTCCACACGTCCGTAGCCCAGGTCCAGCACCTTGTTTCTTATCCTAGAGAGGTTCAGTGAAGCCGAGTAAGAAAAGTCCTTCCCGACCCTGTCCTTCCAGCCTGTTTCTATTTCAATCCCGGTGTTGGATAGGCTTCCCGCATTCACCGCCGGGTTGCCGCCTTCATTGCCCGAAGACATCAGGATGGGCAGATAAACGAGCAGGTCCTTGCTTTTTGAACGGAAATATTCTGCGGTAAAGGTCAAACGGTTATTAAGCATGGCCGCATCAAGCCCAATGTTGGTCGTGGTTTTTCTTTCCCAGACCAGGTCGGTGTTGGTCAGCTGAGACTGGGTCATACCGATAACCTTATGTTCCGGTGAACCGAAAACAGCACGCGGAGCCGTGTTGATCACCGCCTGGTAGTCCCAGTAGCCGATGCTGCTGTTACCGAGTGTACCCTGGTTGGCCCTCAGTTTCAGGTCGTTGATAAAAGGCACATCAAAAAATTCTTCGCCGCTGATCCTCCAACCCAGTGAGAAGGAAGTAAAGGTACCCCACCGGGTGTCTGAAGGCAGGCGGGAAGTACCGTCTCTACGCGTAGTAACCTGCAGCAGGTACTTGTCGGCATAGGCATAATTGATACGCCCCAGGTAAGACAGGATAGCGGCTTTCTGGTATCCTCCACCCGCGGTGGTATTGCCCGTGGCAGCATCCAGGGAAGTAATGTATTTATCTCCCACCACCAGTGGATTCAGCTTTGTAGCCCAACCCGATTCTCCGTTGAAAGTATTATAGGTGACACCACCTATAAGGTCTATGTCATGTTTACTGATGGTCTTCTTGTAATTAAGCGTTTGCTCAATCAACACATCATCACTTCTGTAATTCTGAACCCCGATGCTGGCGGCATCACTGCCCTGCCCCATCGTCCAGTTACCTGACTTCCTGAGTGTGTTGGTCACACCCGAATAATTGGTATAAGCAAAGTTAAGCTTTGCAAACAAGGCATTGAACAATGACACCTGGCCGAAAATATTGGCTTTGAGGATATTTTCAGGATTTTTCTGAGAAAGCAGATCCTGCATGGCCACCAGGTTTCGTCCGTAATTGTTGGCCCTGTCCGGGTTTCCATACCCGTATCCTCCGGGATTGGCCGGATCTTTTACAGGAATAGTAGGAGAAATGGCAATAAAATCTGCCCACGGGTTCCCGTTCAGGTTTTTCCGGTTGGTTTTCGTGTAAGAAATATTCTCACCGTACGAAAAAATACCTTTTTGTCCGCTTGTATTGACACGGAATCCGTATCTGTCATAGCCGGTGTTATAAAGTGCTCCTTTATCTTCGAGGCGGTTCAGCGACACAAAATACTTTCCTGATTTGGAACCTCCTGAAAACGACAAATTATAATTCTGCAGGATTCCGGTGCTCAGCATTTCCTTTTGCCAGTCTGTGTTGGCGTCATAGTGGTTTTGTCTTCTTACCACGCCGGCCACACCTCTTTTAATGGCCTCGTCGTAGGCCATATCATCATATCTTTTCCAGGTTTCTGCATCCATAAGGTCATATTGCGGCAACCTGGTGGTGGTGAAATTTGCATCCAGTTGCACCTTCATCGGCCCTTCCTTTCCATTTTTTGTCGTGATAATGACCACACCATTGGCCGCCCTAGAACCGTAGATCGCAGCTGACGACGCGTCTTTCAGAATCTGGATGGATTCCACATCTGCAGGGTTAAGGTGGGCTTCCCCGCCGATCATCCCGTCTACGACAAACAGGGGTGAGTTATTGGTAAGGCTACCCAAACCACGGATAACGATCGACGCCTGCTGACCCGGCAAACCGCTTGAAGTGACCTTCACGCCGGAAGTAAGTCCCTGCATAGCCCCTATGATATCCTGCGAATTACGATCACGCAAGGTCTCGGATTTAATCACCGAAACAGCTCCGGTAAGGTCTTTTTTCTTCACCGTACCATAACCGATCACCACTACTTCATCCAGTGTCTTGTTGTCCTGCTCCAGCCTGATCACCAGACTGGTCTGGTTTCCAACCGTCACTTCCTGCATAACATATCCTATATACGACACCCCTAAAACAGCCCCTGAAGCCACATTCAGGGTGAACTTCCCTTCCAGGTCTGTGGCTGCTGCATTAGCCGTACCTTTTTCGTGTACACTGGCCCCTACGATGGGTTCACCCTGCATATCTGTTACAGTACCGCTCACTTTTCGCTGTGCCAGAACGGTAAGCGAACATCCGAAGACGCATAACATAAGCACAAGGTTCCTCCACCTTGTTTTCTCTAAAAAAAACAACCCGTTTTTCATATATTTTTAATTTAAGGTTAATTCATAATCATAAAGTCAGTTAGATCCAGCGGCGATGATCAGCCCTATGCCGATGATAAAAAGTACGAACATCAGGAAAAGATAACGGCCTGTATCTTTGGGAGCATCCTTGAATTCCTTCCAGATAAATACCCCCCAGAAAGCCGAAACCAGTGTAGCCCCCTGCCCTAAACCGTAGGAAACGGCAGCTCCGGCCTTACCGGCAGCAATAAGGTTAAAAGCATTGCCAAGCCCCCAGATCAATCCCCCAAAAACACCCACCAGGTGAATGCTGAAACCTCCTTTGAAATACTCGCCGTAGCTGACAGGTAATCCTTCGAAAGGGCGTTTCATCACCAGGGTATTAAAAATGAAGTTGCTGACGAAAATGCCTGTTGCAAAAATAAACATCGCCGTATAGGGCGTCATTTTACCTGCTGCCGGATCCACAAAA
This sequence comes from Emticicia sp. CRIBPO, assembly GCF_009905725.1. Lineage (GTDB taxonomy): Bacteria > Bacteroidota > Bacteroidia > Cytophagales > Spirosomataceae > Leadbetterella. The sequence goes on from NZ_JAAAKV010000012.1 coordinate 67,642, forward strand.
TTGTCCAGGTCCATCGAAGCAGCCACAAAGCGATAGAAAAATGACATCAGAAAGCCGGCTCCTAACGAGAGTAAAAGTCCTTTTGATGACACTTTGCTGGCCTGTTTTGCCTGTTTGCTGTAAGCAATGGCGTTCAATATAATGGCCAGGGTGATGAGGGCAACACCCCCAAACAGGAGCGTCGGATTTCCTTTTTCCGAACCCATGTAGTTGATGATAACACCCAGAACCAGGGCAAGGCCGATACCTACCGGAAAAGCCACCGAAAGCCCGGCTATAGAAATGGCCGCTGCCAGGAGAATATTGGCGGCATTGAAAATCACCCCTCCCAGGAAAGCACTCTTTATGTTGTCCCACTCTGCCTGCTGCAGATCAGGGATAAAACTGCGGCCTGTTTCACCGAAACTTCCTAAGGTAAAAGCGGAGATAAGCGAAAACAGCAAAATGCCGATCACATAATCCCAGTAGAATAGCTCATATCGCCACGACTTCCCGGCCAGCTTCTGGGTGTTGCCCCATGAACCCCAGCAAAGCATCGTGATAATGCAGAACAAAACGGCCAGTGAATAACTGTTGACTGTAAACATAACACTCTGATTTTAATGGTTAGTAAATAGGATTATCGTTTCCCGGGCTTTGCCGTAATCAGTTCGACGAACCTCTCTTTCACGGTGTCGGCTTGCTTGCTGTCGAGTTCCAGGTACGCCTGCCTGCCTTTTCCATCGGAAGTAAAGGAAGTGAAGCCTTTGTCGTCTACGCGAATCTGCCCCCAGGGACTTATCGTGAAATATTCCGGAGAGTTTTCGACCACATACAGCAACGCGATCAGGTCCCAGGTCGGGCGGTCGTAGGGCATGTCGAGGTAATATTTGTAGGCTTCCACCACCGGATGGTGCTGCGTCCACTTAAAATCGTTCTCTATACTTTTTGCGGGATATTTCACGGCTATTCCGGCCTCAAAAGGAGTAAAAACAATGGGCGTAGGCCATTCGTTGACAATCAGCTGGGCTGCCGGGATGTCCTTGACGACGTTGTATTCGGCCAGCCTCTTCTCGCCGAAACTCCCGGCCATCATGGAAAGCATCTTTACTTTTTTAGCGATGAGCTCTTTTCCACTCAGTTTGGAGTATTTATCAGGAGGCGACTGCAAAAGTCTGAAAATGTTGGTAGAAAAACCCACAGAAACGATGGTCACCGAGTTGTCCGGCTGTTTCGACAAAATCCGGCGGTATAAAGCGACGGCTTCAGGAACGGCCTCATAATTAAACTTCGGTCTTTTAAACAACTCTTTCCCTTTATCGTCCTTCATCAGGCTGACATGCTCCGCATATTTCCGGGCGTCGTTTTCGCTGTCAATCCCGTTTACGACTTTAGCGACAGGAACTTTCGGATAACCGTACCAGTGATTCATCAGGTGTACATATTCCGTGGAATACCGGCTTTGTTTATTGGATGATACTGCCAGAAGCTTTATTTTACCGGCATCCAGGTATTTATAGATCATATCCAGGGCCAGGGCGTCATCCACATCATTCCCGATATCAGTCTCGAAAATAATGGTCGGTACCTGTCCGGTGCGGGTGCTGCCCTTCTGGCCAAACACCTGACTACCTCCCAAAAACAACAGCAGTGTAACAAAAATGATAGAATTTTTCATACGTATTAATAATTAAGGTTGAATCAGATTTTATACTATTTCGCGTCGATAAGGTATGGCGGCCTGTGCCCCCATCCTGGTCACGGTAATGGCCGAAGCCTTGCAGGCCAGTTTAACCGCCTCAACAATATCCCGGCCTTCTGACAGACCCACACACAGGGTACCGCAGAAAGTATCACCTGCCGCCGTGGTATCCATCGCCGCTACGCTCTCGGCTTCCACTTCATGGTATTGATTGCCGTCTTTGATGAGAGCTCCCAGTGAGCCCAGGGTGATCACCACTACCTCCACGCCCTTTTCGCTGATTCTGTCGGCCGCTTTCCTGGCTGACTCCCAGTCTGTCACCCTCACTCCCGAAAGGATTTCGGCCTCGTTTTTATTGGGGGTGATGACATACAGGCGTTTCAGCAGTTCATTCGGGAGGGTCTGGGCAGGTGCCGGATTCAGCACCACTTTTACCTGGTTTAAAGCGGCAATTTCAGCGGCATATTCTACGGTTTCCATCGGTATTTCCAGTTGCATCAGCAGGATATCTGCCTTCTCAATTTCTTCTCTTGACTTCTCAATGTCCTTTACGGTAAGGTAAGCATTGGCTCCGGGAGCCACGAGAATACAGTTTTCACCATTGGCATCCACCGAAATCAAGGCCACTCCCGAGGGATGGTCCGAATCAGAAAAAACATGCTCTGTGCCAATGTCTTCAGACTTATATAATTCGATGGATTGTCTGCCGAAAAGATCATTGCCTGTTTTGGTAATAAAAGAAACCTTTCCCCCCATCCGGGCCACGGCTACTGCCTGATTTGCCCCTTTACCTCCCGGATTCATCATAAACTGGTGGCCGATGATCGTTTCTCCTGGAACCGGCAACCTGTCTGCCTTGATCACCATATCCGTGTTAGAACTTCCTATTACAACTATTTTCTTCACAATTGTATTAAATTGATAATTAGTATTAAATTTTTAGCAAACTTAAAGCAGGGAGAAATAGCAAATTGACAATAAATAAGATAAAATAATAATTACAAAATGACATTATATTAAACTAATACACTTATTATCAATAAATTAAAATAAGATACAATACACAATAAAATAATTTAAAATGAATTTCAGAGTGCAAAAAATAAACAAAAAAGTACTATAAATCGTACTTTAGCCTGACAAAAGGAATTCAGGAAGACTTATGATACAAGCAGATGCCCTGGTTTTGTTGATAAATTCGCTTACAAAACCGGAAAAAAAGAAATTCAGATCGAACAGAAAGGAAAAGGAAACCGACTATGGGGTCTTGTACGATCTTATTGAAAAATCAGGTTCCGTTTCTTCACAGGACCTGAAAACCGCCTTTGAAAAAAAACGCAGCGACGCCAATTTTAACGTGACGGTTTCATATCTCTACAAATTGCTGCTTGACACACTTCTGAGCCTGCGTGAAAACCAGGACAGTCACTATTCGCTGTTTAACCAGATCCTGAAGACCCGGATATTGTTTGAAAAATCGCTGTATGAAGAAGCTTTTCAAAACCTCGAGCTGATCAAAAAGAAAGCGGTCAAACATGAAAATCACATTGCCCTGCTTTATGCTTCACGTCTCGAACTGGAATATTTGCTGTTCCTGAATCTGCCGGATATTTCAGAGACTGCCTTGCTTAACAAACATTTCCAGGTCAACGAAATCCTGAAGAATATCCGGAAAATAAATGAACACTCGTCTCTCTATGAACTGCTGAAGCACAGGATCATTTATAAAGGAAACATCCGTTCGCAGCAACAGAAAAACGCTTTAAATGACCTGGTAATCAGTGAAATGAGCATTACCTCTTCGCACAGGGACAGTTTTGAGATCAAGAAACAGCACCTGCTTTTCCAGTCCAATTACCTGATCGGGGTAGGTGATTACAAATCAGCACTGCAGTCGTTTAAAGAACTCAATACGCTGTTTGAAAGCGACCAGATGTACTGGGCATCGCAGCCGTTTTATTATGTATCGGTATTGGAAGGCATCCTTGACAACCTGAGAAGCATAAAGAGTTATGACGAAATGCCCTATTTCATTGACCGCCTGAGAAAAATACAGCCATCTACAGAAGGGTTCCAGAACCAGGTGGCGGCCCTTATTTTTCTGTACGAATTGTACCCTTTTATCGATACCGGGGACTTTATATCTTCCAGGAAACTGATTGATCAACATAAAGACACGCTGCTCTCCAAAATGGACAGCCTCAGCCTGACACTCAGGGCTGAAATCTCGCTCAATATTTCCATTACCCACATCGGGTTCAAAAATTTCAGGGCAGCCCAGAAGACCCTGCTGAATGAAATCATCCGTGGAAATAAGATTTACATGCTCCCGCTTTACCGGACCATCCGGCTTGTCAACCTTATTATCCATTATGAATTAGGTAATTATGACGTAATTCAGTTTGAAAGCCGGTCCATCAGAAGAGAGATATCCAAAGTAGAAAAAGCCTATCGTTCAGAAAGGATGATGCTGAGTTTCCTGGGCAAGGAAAAAAGAATAAGCCTGCCCAGGGAACGGGAAAAAACCTGGAAGAAAACCGAACCGGAATTGACAGAAATCAGGGGAGACATCTTTGAAAACCAGCTCCTAAAGTCTTTCGACTTCACCGCCTGGATAGAATCACAGATCTGCAGAATTCCTTTATCGGAGGTGTTGAAGGGCAGGTTCAGAGAAATCCGAATTTCATAGTCCGCCTTAAAGCAATCGGAATAGTCAAAAGAGGACAGAAAACATACCTGTTTAAAAACGAAATCGACAGATACCTGGGTCTCACATTCAATATTTTTAATATCTTTGTTTAATCACCTGTGAAAGGCCTGCCAGGACATTTCATATCTCTGAAGCGGGTAATTATCTAAATACCTTAATACCAATTATAAACATGAGACTTAACAGACGTTTGTTTTTAAGAAATGCCGGCGTTGCCGCTGCTACTCCCCTATTGTTTAACCAACTCGTAGCCTGCAGCTCAGGTACAAGCACCGAAAAAACAGTCACTGACAAACTTTCCGGAACTTCCCTAGATAAATTCGGAATACAGCTCTGGACCGTTAAAGAAGACCTGGCTAAAGATACCAAAGGAACGTTAAAGGCATTGTCTGAATATGGTTATAAACAAATTGAAAGTTTCCAGGGGGAAAAGGGCATTTTCTGGGGTCTGACTCCGGCCGATTTCAAGAAATACATGGACGATCTGGGCATGAACATTTTCAGCAGCCACTGTAACCCGGATTATACCATGAAGCCTGAAACGGAAGACGAGTATAAAAAACTGGTGGACGACGCAGCTAGTGTGGGCATGAAATACCTGATCAACCCCTTCCTGGGCAGCCTGAAAACAGAAGATGAATGGAAAAAAGCGGCTGAAGGACTGAACAGACAAGGCGAAATCTGTAAAAAAGCAGGTTTGAGAACCGCTTACCACAACCACCATTTTGAGTTCGTCAAGTTCCCGAACGGCATCTCTCCTGAGCAAATACTTTTTGATGGCACCAATCCTGAACTGGTTGATTTTGAACTGGATCTGTACTGGGCCGTAAAAGCGAAGGAAGACCCTGAAGCCTGGATGAAAAAATACTCAGGCAGGATCAGACTTTGCCATGTGAAAGACCTTTACAGCGATACGAAAGTAGCTGAACTGGAAAAAACCGAAAAGTCACCGGATCCGTTCTGGCCGATCGGAGCTTCAACCATCGTAGGCCAGGGCAAGATCAATTTCCCGCAAATCCTTAAAACCGCGAAAGAAAACGGTGCCGAGTATTTTATCGTTGAACAGGAGCGTTTCGACAATACTACCCCTCTGGCCGCAGCAAAAGCGGACGCTGATTATATGAAGTCATTTAAATTTGCCTGATATCATCTGAAATGCCTTGTAGCCATGCAAGGCATTTTTTTTACCCCTAAACCTGCTTAATGAAAAAAATATTTACAAACCTCACTTTCTGGGTTTTAACTGCCATTACAGCCGGTGCATTGCTGGGGCATTACTCCCCTGACAATGCCGTCAAACTTAAAATACTGGGCAGCACCTTTATTGATGTTGTCAAATTATTCATCAACCCCATCATTTTCCTGACCATCAGTATGGGTATCAGCGGTATGGGCGACCTCAAAAAAGTAGGTAAAGTGGGTGGCAAAGCCCTGATCTATTTTGAAGTGGTCACTACCCTGGCCTTACTCATCGGTATCATCGTGGCCAACCTGATCAGACCTGGTGACGGCGTAGTGACTAATAACATCCAGGGCGGAGATATCTCTGCCTACACCAAAGGATCGGCTGAATTCAGCTGGCTGAAATTCCTTAAAGATAACCTGACTATACAGGTGTTGATCATTTCCATTCTTTTCGGGATATTTCTAAGCAAATACGGTGGCAAACAACGCATATTGAATGTTTTGCAACCTGTTTCCAAATATGTTTTCAAAGCCCTGCACCTTGTGATGTTCTTTGCCCCGGTCGGTGCCTTGGGCGGCATGGCTTTTACGGTGGGCAAGTTCGGAATAGACACGCTGCTGCCTTTAGGCAAGCTCATGGTCTCTGTTTATGCCACGATGGCTTTGTTCATCTTCGTGGTGTTGAACTTCATCCTCAGGTATTACAAAATAAGCATCTGGGGCTTCCTGAAGTACATCAGGGAAGAACTGCTGGTGGTACTCGGCACCTCCTCTTCAGAAGCGGGGCTGCCGTCGCTGATGGAAAAACTGGAGAGAATGGGCTGTTCCAAGCCTGTCGTAGGGTTGGTGGTTCCGGCAGGATATTCTTTCAATCTGGATGGCACGACCATCTATTTATCTATGGCTACCATATTCCTGGGGCAGGTTTATGGAGTTCAACTATCCATGGAGCAAATACTGACCGTCATCGGCATACTGATGATCACTTCCAAAGGAGCCGCAGGGGTTACCGGAAGCGGGTTTGTGGTGCTGGCCTCCACCCTTTCAGCCATCAAGGTGATCCCTGTGGAAGGACTGGCTTTGTTACTGGGGGTCGACAGGTTTATGTCCGAAGCCAGGGCGATCACCAACTTTATCGGTAACGGCGTAGCGACGATCTGGATCGCCAACAACGAAAAAGAATTTGACAGGAATAAAATGAAAATTGCTTTCCGCACCGTTCATGAAACAGAAGATATTTTAAAAGACAATTTTGGCCGGAAATGAAAAGACTCAAGATCATCGGATTGATTTTTATCATCATCATTACTTATAATACCATCAGGATACTGGACCAGGCGGGTGTTTTCACCAGCATTGAGCCTGTTAATGCCGGAAAAGAAGCCGTCATTGCCAGTCCGCCGGGTATTGAAGACATCGCCATTGACAACGAAACGGGGTTTGCCTACCTTTCCTCCGAAGACCGGAGAAAGCCCGGCTCCAGGGGAGATATTTACCTGATGAACCTCAATGATTCTACAGGTAAAATGGTAAACCTGACAGCCGGTTTCCCTAAGAAGGATTTCAGGCCACACGGTATATCGTTTTTGAAAACTCCGGAGGGCAAAAAACTGCTTTTTGTGATCAGTCATGGAGACAACAAGAATGTGGTGGAACAGTTTGAAATCAAAGGCGATTCTCTGAAGCATATCAAAAACTACTCCAGCTCACAGTTTATCAGCCCTAACGACCTGCTGGCCATCGGGCAGGACCAGTTTTATATCACCAATGACCATACCCGGAAGAAAGACCTTCTCAGAACCCTGGGTGACTTTATACAGTTTCCGAGCGGCAATGTACTTTATTATGACGGAACACGGGCCAAGCAGGTTTCAGAAGGGATTCCTTATGCCAACGGTATCAATATTTCGCTGGATAAGACAACGATTTTTGTCACGTCCACCACAACCAACAAAATTCTGGCCTACGAGCCTGCTATGGAAACCTATGAATTGAAACCGGTCTATAGCTATGACCTGGGATATTCGCCGGACAACATCGATGTGGACTCAAAAGGACATTTATGGATAGCCTGTCATCCGAAAACCCTGAGGTTTCTGAAACACGTCAAAAAGGCGTCTGAGAGATCTCCTTCGGCCGTATTAGAAGTTATTTATCAACCTCAGTACAGCGGCAAGTTTTCCCAGAACCTTCAGTACCTCAATGATGGTGATCCGCTTTCAGGATCAAGCGTGGCCGCTGTTTATGACCGGAAACAGGGAAAAACCATTCTTGTGGGAAGCGTTTTTGAATCTAAAATTCTTAAGTTCGAGAGAGATAAACCCTGAAATACCCTGAACCCCTGCCCATGAAAACCAGAAACAAAGTCCTGATATTCCTCTTTCTTCTCTCTATCATCACCTTCCTGGACAGGGTTTGTATGAATGTGGTGAGCAAATATGTCAAAGAAGACCTGGATATCAACAATCAGCAGTTCGGATACATTTTGGGGGCTTTTTCACTGGCTTATGCCTTGTTTGAAGTGCCCACCGGGGCTATGGGCGATCGCCTCGGAGCCAGAAAAGTACTGACGAGGGTGGTACTCTGGTGGTCTGCGTTTACCGCCTTGACAGGCTCTGCTTTTAACTTTATTCAGTTACTCATCACCAGGTTTTTATTCGGGATCGGTGAAGCCGGGGCCTACCCGAACACTTCCATTGTCATATCCAGGTGGTTTCCGGTCTATGAAACCGGCCGGGCACAATCCCTGATCTGGGCTGCAGCCAGGATCGGCGGAGCCCTTACGCCGTTGATCGTGATTCCGCTGGTGCATTCTGTAGGCTGGAGGATGGCGTTTTTTGTACTCGGAGGCATCGGAGCCGTCTGGGCTGCCGCCTGGTATTTCTGGTTCAGAGACGACCCTTCACAAAAAGAAGGAATAAGTGCTCAGGAACTTGAAGAAATCAAACACAGCCGGAAGGATTTCCAGGCCCATGTACATATCCCATGGCATAAAATCATGAAACAACCCAACATCATTTACCTGATGCTGATGTGCCATTTGTTCTTTTATGCCGCCTACTTCTTTACCAACTGGTCAGCCACTTATTTTGAAGAAGGCAGGGGAATGACGGAAGACGACACCAAAAAATTCGTATCCCTTTCTTATTTCCTGGGGGCTATCGGCTGCGTTATCGGGGGCTTTCTGAGCGATTACCTGGTCAAAAAGACCAACCTGACTTTCGGCAGACGTGTAGTGGCCATTTCAGGACTCGGCATCAGCAGCGTCTTGTTTTTACTCTCCGCCATTGTCAAAGACAACCAGATAGCCGGTTATTTACTGGCAGCTTGTGTACTATCGAAAGACCTGGCTTTACCGGTGGCTTTTGCAACCTGTGTCGACATCGGTAAAAACAATTCAGGGATTGTGGCGGGTTCTATGAACTTTGCCGGGCAACTGGGAGGATTTTTCATTACCATTCTTTTCGGAACCATCGTGCACCAGACCAATGACTTCAATATCCCGCTTTACATCATTTCGGGTTGTCTACTGGTTTCGGCTCTTTTATGGTTTAAAATCAACCCTGAAAAACCGCTGGTTCTCAGCTAAAAGTAAAAGTATTTCTAAGAAAAATGATTTTCTCAGCCGGATTTAAGGGTTGAGGACTTGAAAAGCCATATCTGAAATTAATATGGCAGGATCTCAAAAAAACAATATAATCATTTGAAATAATCTTAAAACACAGGATAAAATCACTAAATTTTATCAATACATAGGCATAAAACCAAATATTTTATTAATTTAAAAATAAAGAAAAACTAAAATATTTAGAAAAATGGCTGTATAAAAAAAATATTCTTGTTTACCTTCGTATCCAAATTATTAAACCCATTTATGAGCAATAAAAAAAATCTTAAAGAAGATGCTCTTTATTACCACGCGAAAGGAAGACCTGGTAAAATAGAAGTTATACCTTCGAAAGAATATGCCAACCAGCGAGATTTATCACTTGCCTATTCTCCGGGCGTCGCAGAACCATGCCTGGCCATTGCAGAAAATCCTGATGATGTTTATAAATATACGGCCAAAGGTAACCTGGTAGCCGTGATCAGTAATGGTACAGCGGTTTTAGGTTTGGGAGATATCGGTCCGGAAGCAGGCAAGCCTGTCATGGAAGGAAAAGGCCTCCTTTTTAAAATTTATGCAGACATCGACGTTTTCGATATAGAACTGAATACCAAGGATGTAGACGAGTTTGTCAGGACCGTCAAGATCATGGAACCGACTTTCGGCGGGGTAAACCTGGAAGATATTTCTGCTCCCGAGTGTTTCGAAATTGAAGAAAGACTCAAAAAAGAACTGAATATCCCGGTCATGCACGACGACCAGCACGGCACGGCCATCATCAGTGCAGCCGCATTGCTGAATGCCCTGGAACTGGTAGAGAAAGATATTTCGAAGATCAAGATCATCATCAACGGTGCCGGAGCCTCGGCTATCTCGTGCACCAGGCTGTATAACTCTCTGGGAGCTGACAAGAAAAACATCTACATGTTTGACAGCAAGGGGCTTATACACCCTTCAAGAACCAACCTCGACGGCAAAAAGATTGAATTTGCCAATGATACCCTTCCGGCAGAAACCACCCTGAGTGAGGCCCTTGTGGATGCAGATGTCTTTATCGGTTTGTCGAAAGGCAATGTACTGACCAAGGAAATGATCAAGCCGATGGCTAAAGATTGCATCGTATTTGCGATGGCCAATCCAACACCTGAAATTGCTTACGAAGACGCCATAGAAGCCCGTGAAGACATCATCATGGCCACAGGCCGTTCTGACTATCCTAACCAGGTCAACAACGTACTGGGATTCCCTTATATCTTCAGGGGAGCTCTTGACGTCAGATCAAAGGTAATCAACGAAGAAATGAAGCTGGCGGCCGTAAGGGCCCTGGCCGAACTGGCCAAGAAACCTGTTCCGGACATCGTGAACATGGCCTACGGCGAAAATAACCTGACTTTCAGCAAAACTTATATCATTCCCAAGCCGGTGGATCCGCGTTTGCTTACTTCGGTAGCTCCCGCGGTTGCTAAAGCGGCGATGGATTCGGGCGTGGCTAAATTTCCGATCACAGACTGGGACGCTTACGAAACCCAGCTTTCAAAAAGATTAGGACTCGACAACACCCTGACGAAAGTCATCATCACCAAAGCGAAACAATCTCCGAAAAGAGTGGTGTTTGCCGATGCAGAAAATCTTTCGGTGTTGAAAGCTGCTCAGCAGGTTATTGATGATAAAATCGCTACACCGATCTTACTGGGTAACATCGAAAGCATCAAATCACTGCTGTCTCAGAACTCTATCGAATTACCGGATGACGTCATAATGATCGATCCGATGAATCCCAAGAATGAGGATGAGAAAGAAAAACTGAATCAGTACGGTGACCTGTTCTTTGAAAAAAGAAAAAGAAAAGGATATACCCGGCCTGAGGCTCATACCTTGATGAAAAGAAGGAGTTATTACGGAGCGATGATGGTGGAAACCGGCAATGCCGACACCATGATCGGTGGTTTGACCAGGAACTATCCTGACACGATCCGTCCTGCCCTTCAGATCATCGGACCCATGCCCGGTATCAAAAAAGTTTCGGGTATGTACATCCTGATGAGCCGTTTCGGTCCTTTGTTCCTGGCAGATACCACCATCAATTTTGACCCGACCATCGAAGAACTGGTTGAAATCACCGAACTGGCTGCCAAAGAAGTGGAGAAATTCAACATCAAGCCGCGTATCGCCTTGCTGACCTATTCCAACTTCGGATCAGTGCCCGACGGACCTGCTGCCATCAAAATGAGAAAGGCCGTAGAAATCCTGAAAGAAAAACATCCGGGCATGATCGTAGACGGAGAAATGCAGGCTCACCTGGCCTTTGATACAGACCTGCTGCGTGAAAACCATCCGTTCAGCGAACTGGTGGACGGCGGTGCCAATACCCTTATTTTCCCGAACCTTTCTTCTGCCAACATCGCTTATAACATCGTAAAAGAGGTAGCAGGTATCGAGAAGATCGGACCAATCGTACTAGGTCTTAAAAAACCGGTACAGGTATTGCAATTAGGAGCTTCAGTCCGTGAAATCGTCAACATGGTAGCGATAGCCGTGGTGGATTCTCACAGAAAATAATAAAATATGACTGATCAGGCCGGAGCAGCTAACCTGCTCCGGCTTTTTCATTGAAAAGTACTATCTTTGACCCCAATTCAATTTTTCTCCTGGATGAGCATTATCAAAAAACAATCTATTCTTAATACTGTTTTTTCGTACATGGGTGTCGCCATCGGCACACTTACTCAGGGTTTTCTGATCCCAAGCTATTTCACACCGGCAGAAAACGGGCTTCTGGGGCTTTTAATGGCCTATATGTTCATCTTCTGTCAGCTTGCCAGTTTAGGGTTTAATTCTGCGGGGGTTAAATACTTCCCCTTTTTTAAAAATCCTTCCAACGGGCACAATGGCTTTCTATTTAACGGAATGGTCATCAACCTGGCGGGTTTCGCGGCTGCTACTATAATTTTCATCGTTTTTAAGGACTGGATCATCTCCAGCAGTGGCGTTGACCTTCCCGGAAAAAAGGCAGACACCGAGCTTTTTGGCAATTACTATTCTTTTATCCTGCCTATTGCGTTTGCGACACTGGTATTCAATCTATTTGACAACTACGCCAAAAATCTTTATGATACCGTCTGGGGAAGTTTTCTAAGCCAGTTTCTCCAAAGATTCCTCGTCCTGATTGCTGTCCTGCTGATCATATTTGCCTGGGTGGAATTTAATGAATTCATCTACTACTGGGTAGCAGCCATCTCGATACCCAGTATCTTCATGGTTTACAGAAGTTATCAGCTGGGTCATTTTTCTTTGCGATACAACCCCCTCTTTTTTGAATCGACCAGTTTCAGAAATCAGTTTTTCAGATTTGCAGGCTACAGTGCCATCACAGGCATGTCGACCATCATTATTTCCCAGATCGACCGGATCATGGTATATAAGCTGCTCGGCATGAGTCAAAGCGGTATTTATGGATTTTGTCTGTTATTCGGCAGCGTGATGGCCATGTCCTATATGGCGGTGATCAAAGCCTCCTCTGCCATAGTGGTCGATGCCATTGACAAACAGGAATATTTCAGGATTGAATCCATTTACAAAAAAAGCAGTGTCTTTCTGTTTACGTTCGGTTTCGGAATCCTGATCATCGTGTGGGTGAATATCGACAATATTTATTCTTTTATAAAACCGGAATATGCCCTGGGCAAAACCGCCCTGATCCTGATCGGCGTCGGTAAACTTTTCGATTTAGTCAACAGCATTAACGGGCTCATTCTCAGCAACTCCAAATACTACAAAATTGATTCAGCCATCATCATCAGCTTTATTTTGATCCTGTACCTGTTTAATAAGCTGCTGATCCCGGAATATGGCATGAACGGAGCCGCCTTCGCCACCATTTTAGCGATTGTTTATTATAACGGACTGAGGACTTTCCTGGTCTGGAAGTTTTTCGGCATTCATCCTTTCAGCTCTGAACAAATCAAAATACTGGCCATCGGAATCCTTGTTCTTCTGGCAGGCTTACAGATCCCTGTGATGCACGGACATGTGCTGATCAGACTTGCAGATGTCTGTATAAAATCAGGCGTAATCCTGGCTGTATTTTCAGGTATTCTTATCTACTTCAGAATCTCGAAAGACCTGAACGAAACCTTTGATTCAGGACTGCAATCAGTGAAGAAACTCCTGGGTAAATAAAAATTCGGCAAAAGCCCAGTCCCGAGGGGTGTCCAGATCAACGGAATATTCCGGCTCCATAACATATTTCCTGATCTTCTGGAAAGAAGCAAATCCGGGGTATTCAAAGAAAGCACCCACCCGTATCACATAAATGGAGCCGTTGTAGGCGTAGACCTCAGGAGCATCCTGCCGTCTGGTGATCCCTTCTGTTTTTTTGGAGACCTGCAGAAACCCTTCTTTATCTTCCTCAAAAAGGTTAAAATACGGGTTATTTTTGGATAAACTTACCGACACCACCATGTCCAGATCGTCCGACATTTCAGCCATAGCTTCTTCCAGGTGTCTCCTTTCCCTGAAGGGGGAAGTGGGTTGAAGTAAAACAAGCTTTTTCCATTCTTTGCCCGGCTGGTGATGCTCCAGAGCATGCATCAGCACCTCATAGGTGCCTGAATGGTCAGAAGCCAGCTGGCCCGGACGGATAAAATTGACCGGAACACCACATGCTTCCGCCACTTCGACGATGTCCGTGCTGTCAGTAGAGACACATATCTGGCTGGCCGGCACAAACTGCAGGGCATAATCAATCGAATACTGAATCAGGGGCTTACCGTTAAGCAGTTTGATGTTCTTTCCGGGAATGCCCTTGGAGCCTCCGCGGGCCGGTATCACAAATAATGTATCCATCAGAATCTCAGGTGTTTAATATCTTCCTGTGCCCTGTAAAAGTCCTCAGGCTTACCGATATCCAGCCAATAACCACGAATGGCGTCTGAAATGATCTTATGTCCACCTTCCAGCAGTTTATCCATAAACTCTGTGGCATCGTATTTTTCATTTTCAGGAATCTGGTCAATCAGTTCCTTTTTGAAGATGTAAATCCCTCCGTTGGAATAAAACACATACTTGGGTTTTTCCTTAAAACTGGTCACCCGCTTGTCTTCATCCAGCTCCAGCACCGCGTAAGGAATATTGACAGGATAAGGAATGCTGGCCACGGCCAGATCGGCGTCCTGCTCTATAAAACTATCAAAAAAGCTTTCGATATCTATGTTGGTCAGCAAGTCGGAGTTCATCAGCAGCAGGTGCTTGTTTGACAAACCTTCAATCTTCCTGGCCGGTCCGATCGTTCCCATCGGGAAATCCTCCCCGATGTACTGTATATTGACATTAAACCGGCTGCCATCTCCCAGGAACTCCCTGATCTGGTCTCCGAGGTAATTGACTGAAATAAAAATCTCCTTGATGCCGAAACTGGAAAGCAACTCAATATTGTACTGGATAATAGGTTTATCCCCTACTTTAAGCAAAGGCTTCGGTGTGGTCAGTGTAAGCGGTCGCAGACGTTCCCCTTTTCCACCGGCCATCAGCAGGGCCGACAACGGCACCACCGACTTCAGAAAATGATTGTCAATAACATCTACCAGCTCCCTGTCAGCATTAAGTACCGGCACAAAACGTATATTGAGGTCTTTCAACTTCCTCAGTTCGGCCCGGTTAAACTCGCCTTCTGGCACATATCTGAATTCTTTCCTGATAAACTCCTGTACGTTATCGTCTATGTTCTTGCCGCTCAATAGTCCGCGGCGGATATCCCCGTCAGACAATGAACCCACTATTTTACTGTTTTCATCCACTACAAACAACACCGGGGCGGTAATGCCCGCACTGTTACTGTCCAGCATTTTGAGGGCATCCCTGCCTGTCGCGGCAGCGGGTAACACAAACTTCAGAAATTGCTTCATTTTAAATCGTAAAATTTTTTCCTGAGACTTACCTTTTCAGGCAAGTCCATGATGACCTTCATCATCTGTTCTGCGGCGTTTCCGTCTCCGTAAATATTCTTAACCTCTCCGCATTTTTCTTTAAATTCATCCGAAACCGCCAGCCTGATTCCTTCCACCACGGCTTCAAAAGAAGAACCCGTATGAATGATACTCTCAGCTCCGAGCCTGCCTTTCTGCCGGTCACCGATGTTCACCGTCGGTACCTGGAACGACGGTACTTCAATAATACCGCTTGATGAATTACCGATCACAGCCGCAGCGTGTCTGATAGCCGACAAATACCTCAGTTGCCCAAGACTGGCTACTACTTTTACCCTTTCCGGCTGGTTCCTCTCATATTCTTTAAAAATACCGATCATTTTCCTTCCGTTGGCATCAGCATTAGGGAGGGTGATCAATATTTTATAATCCGTAAATACATCCAGTGCTTTCAAAAAATCACCCAGCAGGGTTTCAACATCACCGTCTCCCAGTGTTTCAGGATGATAAGTCACCAGGAAGAATTTATCCGTCAGCTTGAATCCTACAGAAGTTTCCAGTTCTTCAAGACTTTGCAAGGCAATGCTTTTGATGTTGTCAATGCTCAGTGAGCCGAAATTGTGCACCATTTCAGGAGATTCGCCCAGCTGTATCACCCGGTTTTTATAGGCTTCCGTAGTTACAAAATGGAGATAGGACATCTTGGTGATAGAATGCCTGAAGGCATCATCCAGGGCTCCTTCGGTGCTATCGCCTCCTGAAATATGAATGACCGGAATACCCGACATAAAAGCAGCCCCTGCCGCTGCAAAGGCCTCAAACCGGTCACCCAGGATCACCACATAATCTGGTTTCAGGCGGTCAAATGAGTCGGCATAGGATATAAATCCAAGTCCTGTAGACTTCGCCATTCCCACGCCGGAGTCTGACGCCAGCAACATATCCACTTTCTCACTGATCTCAAAACCATCTGCTTCAATGGCCTGGTAGGTTTCGCCGAACTCCACCAACAAATGTGTTCCTGAAACAAGCAGCTGTAACTTTACGGCAGGCTCTGCCCGCAATGCCTTCAGCAATGGCAGCAGAATGCCGTATTCAGCCCTCGTTCCGGTAAAAACACAAATTTTCTTCATATCTCTATTTTCTCATCTTCTGCAAAATCCCTTTCCGCCACTTTCCCGGTCACCTCAAGCCACCTCATCGGGTTGATGCCGTCTCCCGGTCTTTTGGTCGTCAGATTCTCATCACTGAAAACCTCTCCTTTTTCTATTCTGCGGGAAGCGACAATGCTCTTTCTTGCAATATCCTTATTTTTTGCTTCTGATTCGGTTACTTTTTTTTCTCCTGAGCCCAAAGCCACCTCAATGTTCCGGATAGTTCTGACCATTTCAGTCAGTTCACCGGGTTCAAGCGAGGCCTTGTGGTCAGGCCCTTCCATGTCTTTATCCAGCGTAAAATGCTTCTCAATCACCTCCGCTCCCAGTGCCACTGCGGCTATCGGTACCTCAATGCCCAGCGTATGATCCGAGTACCCTGTTTTTACGTCAAAAACTGAGCCTATCTGCAGCATGGCTTTCAGGTTAACATCCCTCATGGGCGTCGGGTACTCTGTGTTGCAATGCAAAACCGTAATCGTTTCCTTCGTCTGACCACTGCTTAGTAACACATCCAGGGCTTCCCCGATTTCTTCCAGGCTGGCCATCCCGGTAGAGATGATGATGTCCTCAAAACTCTCCGCCATCTTTTTCAGATAGGGTCGGTTGGTAATGTCTCCGGAAGGGACTTTCCCTGTTTTGATACCCAAAGAAACCAATAAATCTATACTTTCCAAATCAAACGGCGTCGAAAGGAACCTGATTTTCTGCTGATTGGCGTAGGCTATCAGTTCAAGATGCTGCTCATGCGAAAGCTCCAGTTTTTTGAGCATTTCAAACTGGGTTTCATCATTGAAAGCATTCTTTTTCTGGTATTCCGCTTTCTCAGCTTTTTTTGAAACCAGTTTATCCGCTTTAAAAGTCTGAAACTTAATGTAATCCACACCTGCCACCACTGCCGCATCAATGAGCTTGCGGGCGTTGTCCATACTCCCGTTGTGATTGACACCTGCCTCAGCGATGATTAAAACCTTCTTCTCCATTATTTATTCATTAAAACTGCCGGATTACCGGCATACACTCCCTCATATTCCGTATTTCTGACCACCACTGCCCCAGCTCCGGCCACTGTTTTCTCAGCAATAACTATCCCCTGCCTGATGACCGCTCCGGAACCGATAAAACAATTATCTTCAACGACACAATCCCCGTTGATAATACTTCCGGTCGAGATATGACAATGATTGCCGATAACTACATCATGTTCAACAAGGGCTTTTGTGTTGATAATCCCGTTGACGCCAATGCTGACCCCGGCATTCACAAAAACACCGTGCATCAGTATAGTGCCTTCACCCACAGAAGCATATTCAGAAACATAGGCCGTTGAGGCTTTTACCACAGCAAATTCACCATAACAGGCTTTCACCTTTTCAAACAGTTTGCGTCTGATGCCGCTGTTTTTTATCTGGCCCACAGTAATCAGGAAACAATGTCCATCAGCTGCCAGAGCCTCAATCATATCATCATCACCGATCACGGGGTATCCGAGCACATTGCCCGCCACCAGGGCTCCGTCCAGTATCCCGGCAATCTCATAGAGGCCCTGGGAATGGATGACCTCAATGCAGGATTTGCAATGCCCGCCGCCGCCGATCAGTATTATTTTTTTCATCCTTTTTTGTGATAAAAGTCCTTTATAAGGTTTGTCACCGTCATGATTTCATCGTCAGTAATAGAAGTTGAACACGGCAGACTGATACACGAACCATATACTTTATCAGACACATTTTCCTTCGTAAAATACAGCTGATCCCTGAACATCGGCAGCTGGTTCATCGGCACCCAGAAAGGCCTGGCCTGCACGCCGGCGGCAATCAGGTAATTGAGCAGGTCCCTTTGCTGAGGAAAAGTAGCTGTGTAAAGCCAGTGGTTGGCCTCCACATGTTCGCCCATCTTCTGGGCAGCTACACCTTCCAATCCGGAGAGCTGGTCATTGTATAATTTGCTGATCTCATGTTTTCTGTTGACAAACCCGGGCAATTGCTCCATCTGGGCCACACCCATAGCTGCCAGTATATTGACAAGGCGGTAGTTATAACCGATCTCGTCATGATAATATTCAAGTGGATCGGCTTTGGCCTGGGTAGTCAGGTGCTTGGCCTTTTTGCCCAGCACATCGTCATTCGTCACGACCATTCCTCCGCCGCCTGTACTGATGATCTTGTTGCCGTTAAAACTGAAAGTACCCAGCAACCCGAAGGTTCCGGCACTTTTACCTTTATAGAAAGAACCCAGAGCCTCGGTTGAATCTTCCACGATGTTCAGACCGTATTCTGAAGCCAGCTCCGTCAGCCTGTCCATGTCACACATATTGCCCAAAACATGCACGGGCATAATGGTCCTGATGGTCCTTCCTGAAGCTTTATGAATACACTGCCCATCAACGACCGCCGTTTGTTCCGATAGAAATTCTTCCAGCAAATCAAGGTCCATCTGCCAGGTATCGCCTTTGACATCCATCAGAACCGGGTCTGCTCCGCAATACGTAATGGCGTTGACCGAAGCTATAAAAGTAATGTTCGGCACAATCACCAGGTCATTTCTGACCACCCCGGCCAGCATCAGCGAAATGTGCAGAGCAGAGGTACCATTCGAAATAGCGATCGCGTATTTAGCTCCCGAATACTCTGCAATCATTTCCTCAAACCTGTTCACATAAGAACCTACCGAAGACACCCAATTGGTATCCAGGCAGTCTTTGATGTACTTCCATTCATTTCCGTCCAGGTTGGGTACTGATAATGGTATCATTGTGCTTATATATTGTAAATGTCTGCTTTGTATTGTTTCAGATTTTCCTTGTTTTCAAACCAGGCTATCGTTTCAGCCAATCCTGAAGTCAGTGAATAATCCGGCTGCCAGCTGGTCAGCTCTTTTATTTTGATATTGCTGCCGAAAAGGCGTTCCACTTCACTCTTGCCGGGTCTCAGACGCTCTTCATCGGTAATGACTTTTGCCGCCGGGTTGATCAGGTTGATGATGTTCTGAGCTAAATCGCCAATGCTGATTTCTTCCATCATCGCAATATTGACCTCCTCTCCGATCGTCTTCTCCGACTTCGCAATTTCGAGAAAACCTTTTACCGTATCTTTCACAAAAAGCAAGTCCCTCGTCGGGTGAACCGCTCCCAGTTTGATCTCCGTTTTGCCGTTAAGCAGCTGGGTAATGATGGTCGGGATTACCGCACGGGCCGACTGTCTAGGTCCATAAGTGTTAAACGGTCTGACGATCGTAACCGGGAGATCAAAGCTCCTGAAAAACGAATCAGCCAGGGCATCTGCCCCTATTTTGGTAGCTGAATAAGGCGACTGGCCTTGTTTCGGATGGTTTTCGTCGATTGGGACGTATCTGGCTGTACCGTAGACTTCTGAGGTAGAAGTCACCAAAATCCTTTCGGTTTTCAATTCTTTGGCCGCCTGCAGCACATTCAGTGTTCCAGTCACGTTGGTGTCAACATAAGATCCCGGCGAATGATAGCTGTAAGGAATCGCGATCAGGGCCCCCAGGTGAAAAACGACATCGATGCCTTCCATGGCTTTCCTGATACCAAAAGGGTCTCTGACATCGCCTGAAAATATCTCTATTTTTTCCTTGACTTCAGGAGCCAGCGTATCCAGCCATCCCCACGAATTAAACGAGTTATAGTACACAAATGCTTTTACAAGGCACCCTTCTGCCAATAACCTTTCCGTCAGGTGGCTGCCGATAAACCCGTCAGCACCGGTAACCAATACTTTTTTATCCTTTAAATTCATTTTCCAATTTTACTTTTCTGAATACGTCTATATAACTTTTGCTGCTGGAATTAATAATCAACACTTTACGGTACGCCGCATAACGGGCGATGATCTCATAACTTCTGTACACCTTGTGCAGGTTCAGAAAGGCATTTTTCAGATACGACCCGGCGGTATACAAAAACATCCCGGAAATATCTTTGGCCTGTGTTTCATAAAAATGGGTATCATACACCCTCAGTTCATTGTTTTCGTTCAGCCTGATGTCTTCATGCCAGGTATGATCGGCCCCCAGCAATATAATCCTCTCATAGGCTTTCCTGACACATAAAAACACCGTGGCGTTCAAAACGTTCTGGCACTGCGGCATGGCTATGCCACGATCAAACAACCAGAATTTCAAACCTTCAAATCCTTCAAAAATCGTATAATTGAAGTAATATATCCTGATATTTGAATTGGTGATATTTCTGAAACGCTCCTTTTTCCTGAACCTGACCGGGACATACAATTTCAAAGGCCATTGGGTCTTTTCTACGATGTTTTTAACCGATAAACTGGCCCCGGCATGGTTTTCATCGGCAAAAGCATCGTCCAGCATGATATAATTTTCAGGTTGCAACTGCTCATACAAAGGCGAATTACTGAACATATTGACACAAACCAACTCTACCTGTTCTCTTATCCTGATCAATTCCGGCAGGTCGGTGTTCAGCGAAGGCCCGTTTCCTAAAATAACCGCTGTTTCCTTTTTATTTCCGGAGTTTGTATTGCCTGTCGGCCTGGACAGCACCAGGATCTTCGCAAACGACAGGGCCGAATTAAACAAATCAAGTACAAAATCTGTAAACTTTAAGACAAGGTCATGCATTACTTTGCTGTTTTAGACTGATGACGCATCTCCACGTCCTGGAATCCGATCCTTTAATGATGGCTTCAAAGATAATACATTAAGATTTGTTACATTTATATCCTCCGAACAAATTGTTAAAACAGGCGTTCAGGGCACTCAAAACAGCATTTGAACACAAACGTCCGTCCGGCTGACGGCATATGGGATAATTCCCTTAAATTTGTCACCGGAAAAGCAAGCCATTACCTTAACAATACGTCAGAAATGCCTTCATTATCGATCATTACCATTACTTATAACGCGGAGAAGTACCTGGAAAGGACCATTCAGAGCATCATATCCCAGACTTCTGATGATTATGAATACCTGGTGATTGACGGAGGTTCCAAAGACGGCACCCTGGCCATTGCCGAAAAATACAAAACACACATTGACCGCATTATTTCTGAAAAAGACGAGGGCCTGTATGATGCCATGAACAAAGGCATGGCTCTTGCCACCGGTGATTTTGTATGGTTTATGAATGCCGGCGACGAAATAGCCCGCCCCGATGTAATCAAAAGAATACTGGAGGGCATCAACCCTGAAACGGATGTCATTTACGGCGATACTTTTTTTGTCAATGAGCAAGGCAAAATCCGGGGGCTGAGATCGGCCATCACCCCTCATAAACTCCCGCAGAACCTCCACTGGAAGAACATGAGGCTGGGTATGCTGGTTTGTCACCAGTCGTTTATCGCCCGCAGAAGCGTGGCACCGCCATTTCTGACTGATAACCTGAGTGCCGATATCGATTGGGAAATCAAGTGCCTGAAAAATGCAAGAGAAGCCTTTTTCTTTGACGGGGTCATTGCCAGATACCTGGAAGGCGGCATTTCGAACAAACATTTAAAGAAATCACTGGCCGACAGATTCATCGTTCTGAAAAACCATTTCGGCTTATTGGGAACGCTATGGGCACATGTTCAGATCGCTTTCCGCGGAATTAAACTGATCGTTTCGAACAAAGGAAAATATTGGTAGAGTCTGATGAGTGGAGTCTAAAATAAAAATTAAAAACAGCCTGTTGTTTAATCGAATTCATTGCATCAACAGAACCACGGTTGCAATTAACCAAAAAATTGCTTTTCGATTCCCGTTTGCTGTGGGTATTAATCAGGTCCAAATATCAAAAAAAAATCAAATAATTGCAATCTGATCACAGAAAACTTTGGCAAAATCGGATAATTCCCAAATAAAAATATAATTAAATCGCCTGCGGCATAAATTATTAATAAAAATCAGGCGTTATCCATCTGAACAATTCTGACATTAATTTGTTAGGAAAGTGTAACATTGATATATTAAATCTGTTATATTTAAAAAATAAACGAAATACTATTCAAGTGAGGCTGCTAATAATTGCATTTTTATTGATGGGGCATCTTTCATTTTCACAGCGAAAAAGTAAAGAGGAACCAAAGGAAATTGAGGATACCAAAACACTAGGGTATGGAGTAACTACCAATACGAACAGTGGTTTATTAGGAGGTGTGGTGGTCAGAAGTTCTACACCGATTAAGATCAATAACAAATACAAGGCGGTACACCGTTACCTGGCCATTGAAGCCGTTAACATCAAACATCCCAAGGAAAAAAGCATCATCGGAGCTTACGGTACCCGGTTTGTATATGGTAAGACCAACTATTTTTTCTCTGTAAGACCGGAGTACGGACGTGAATGGTACTTTTTCCCTAAAACCGGCGAAAACAGCATCGGTTTAAGCGGAATTCTCGCCTTCGGCCCTTCACTAGGTCTTGAAAAACCTTACTATATCAAATACGCCAGCAAGAATTCCGATACGCCCCAGGCTGTGGCTTATAATCCTGACATTCATACGGATATCAACAATATCGCGGGTTCTGCAGGAATTCTCCAAGGGCTGTTTACAGGCATAAAAGTCAATCCGGGAGCTCACGTCAAAGCCGCCGCCAATCTGGATATGAGCACGTTCGGAGACAATGTTACAGGTTTCGAAATGGGTACAACCATAGAGTTTTTTGCCCGAAAGCCTGAAATACTTGCCTCTAAATTTACCTCAAATCCTCAGGTATTTGTTTCTGCCTACTTAACTTTGTATTTCGGAAACAAGAAACTTTTAAAAAAGAAGAAATAAGATGATTGAATTGCCTGTTGTGGCTCCGGCTGAACAACGTGTCAAAAGACCCGATTGGCTCAGGGTAAAACTGCCCATCGGTGAGAACTTCAAGAAAGTCAGAGAAATTGTAGATAAAAATAAGCTTCATACGATCTGTCAATCCGGCAACTGCCCGAACATGGGCGAATGCTGGGGAGAGGGAACGGCCACTTTCATGATTTTGGGTAATGTTTGTACCCGCAGCTGTACTTTCTGTGCTGTTGCCACCGGACGTCCGAACGAATATGACAAAGATGAGCCCCTGCGTGTGGCGGAAGCCATCAGTACGATGGGTGTAAAACACGCGGTGATTACCTCTGTGAACCGTGATGAACTGAAAGACCGCGGAGCGGAAATATGGTACCAGACCGTGGTGCTGACCAAACAATTCTCCCCCGGAACGACGATTGAAACCCTGATTCCGGATACAAAAAACAACTGGGAGGCCTTATACAGGATGATTTCTGCAGGCCAGGAAGTGGTTTCGCATAACATGGAAACGGTGGAAAGACTTTATCGCCCGGTAAGACCTCAGGCTAAATACGAAAGAAGCCTGGAGCAGATCAGAAGGACCAAGGAATACGGAAAACGCACCAAAACCGGCATCATGCTGGGCCTCGGCGAAACCAAAGACGAAGTCATCAAAGCTATGCATGACCTGGCTCAGAACGGTTGCGATATCCTTACTTTAGGCCAGTATCTTCAGCCCACCAAAATGCACCATGAAGTGATCGAATTTATCCATCCGGACATGTTCGCGATGTATAAAGAAGAGGGCATGAAGGCAGGTTTGAAATATGTGGAATCAGGACCGCTGGTAAGGTCCAGCTACCACTCTGAAAGACACGTAAATGTTTGATAAATAACATTTTACTAATATCAATTAAGTGGATATTGAAGAATAAAAAAGAACAATAGCCTATTACAGCTTACGCCTTTTTTCATTCTCCCCGTCCGACCTGACGGTCACGCCGGGCGGGCTTTCCCCATCAATTAAAGCCTTGCGAAATCAAATTTGTAAGGCTTTATTTTTTAACATGAAATATGCCGGTTTCTGAGCACTACGATTTCGTCATTTGCGGCGGCGGGATGTCCGGCTTGTCACTGGCCTGGCATCTGAATCACTCTGCCCTCAGAGACAGGAAAATACTTATCATTGAACCTGATGATAAAAACAAAAACGACCGTACCTGGGCTTTTTGGGAAAAAGAGACCGGGCCGTTTGAAGAAATATTAACCAGGACCTGGGATCATCTTGATTTTATTAACGAAACAGGGCAAAAAAGAACGCTGGACATTTATCCCTACCGGTACAAATTATTAAGAGGCATCGATTTTTATCATCATGTTCTGAATGAGATAAAGAACAATCCCAACATTACCCGGCTGCAGGATGCCGTCGAAAAAATTCAGGACGGAGATGATAAAGCCCTTGTCACAACCGCCGGAGGATCAGATTTCACTGCTGCTTATGTCTTTGACAGCACCTTCAGGCTTTCGCTCAATCGCCCTGAAAATCACAACCTGCTGCAGCATTTCAAAGGCTATGTGATTGAAACCGCTGAGCCTGCTTTTGATCCTGAAAAACCTGAAATGATGAATTTCAGTGTCCCTCAGATCAACTCGGAATGCCGTTTTATTTATGTCCTCCCCTTTTCAGACCACAAGGCACTGATTGAATATACCGTCTTTTCTGAGCACCTACTTCATGAAAAAGAATACGATGAAGCCCTGCTGGATTACATTCAAAAATCAGGCATTCAGTCATTCAGAATTGTCGAAGAAGAATCCGGCGTCATCCCGATGTCAGATGAGCCCACGGAGGAATTTCCGGGCAAAAGGATTGTGCGGATCGGGACTTCTGGAGGCTACACCAACCCGTCTACCGGCTACACCTTCCGCTACACCCAGAAAAGACTGGCAGAGATGGTCAGGGCCCTTGAAATCCATGGCAGTCCTTATCTGAAAAGCCGCTGGGCTGACCGGCGGTTCTCTTTGTATGCTTCGATTATACTCAACGTACTCAAAAGAAAAAGGCATGCCGCAGGAGATGTTTTCGACAGACTTTACGGCAGAAATAAAGCCTCCATGATCTTTAGTTTTCTGGATGGAGAAACCGGATTCTGGCAGGAAATCAGGATCATGAACAGCACACCCGTATTCAAATTCATGGCCGCAGCCTTTGAGGTTTTAAGATTGAGGCTGTCCCGACGGAAAAAGTAGCAGATATTTTTTTTGCCGGAGTCTGCAAAAATCAATGGAAATAGATAAATTCTCTAACCAAATAACATTTGAAAGAAATTTTCACTTTAATTATTAAATTTAATAAAAAATCATCAATTTTGTAATGCATCAAGAGTCCTCTTAAAACAGGAACCAACCGGGCGGAAACACCACGGTGGTCAAATGGATGTGGGTCGCCAGGCCAAAAATGTTTCGGCAATCTACCTATCTGACATTTCTCTTTTTCAGATTTTTCACAAAAAGATTAATTTAAAATAAAATGCCTTATTTATTTACTTCCGAATCCGTTTCAGAAGGCCATCCCGACAAAGTAGCGGATCAGATCTCTGATGCCCTGATTGATCATTTCCTGGCTTTTGATCCCAATTCAAAGGTGGCTTGTGAAACCCTGGTAACTACCGGTCTTGTAGTCCTGGCAGGTGAAGTGAACACCAACACTTACCTTGACGTACAATCCATCGCCAGAGATGTCATCAGGAAAATCGGTTATACCAAAGCGGAATACATGTTTGAAGCCAATTCATGCGGTATTATCTCAGCTATCCACGAACAGTCTCAGGACATCAACCAGGGTGTAGACAGAAAAGCTTCGGACGATTTCGAAGAAAAAGCGAATGCACAGGGAGCCGGTGACCAGGGGATGATGTTTGGTTACGCTACAAAAGAAACAGACAACTACATGCCGCTTGCCCTGGATTTATCGCATAAAATCCTGCAGGAGCTGGCTGATGTCAGAAGAGAAAACAAAAGAATAAAATACCTGAGACCTGACGCCAAGTCACAGGTAACCATAGAATATTCAGATAACAACAAACCGATCAGGATCGACACCATCGTTATTTCAACGCAACACGATGATTTTGATGAAGACGAAGCCATGCTGGCCAAAATCAAAAGTGACCTGATCTCTTATGTGATCCCGCGTGTAAAAGCCAAGCTGAAACCAAGCCTTAAGAAGCTTTTCAACGACCAGATCACTTATCACATCAATCCTACGGGCAAATTTGTGATCGGCGGTCCTCATGGTGACACAGGCCTTACAGGCCGTAAGATTATCGTAGATACTTACGGTGGCAAAGGAGCACACGGTGGTGGAGCATTCTCAGGAAAAGACCCATCCAAAGTAGACCGTTCTGCAGCCTATGCAACACGTCACATCGCTAAAAACCTGGTTGCGGCCGGAGTAGCAGATGAAGTACTGGTACAGGTATCTTACGCCATCGGTGTGGCTGAGCCTTGCGGTATTTTTGTAGATACTTACGGAACAGCCAAAGTAAAAGGTGCTAACGGCAAAAAACTGACGGACGGTGAAATCGCCAGGATCGTTGAAAAGGTATTCGATATGCGTCCTTACGCTATTGAGCAGCGTCTGAAACTCAGAACGCCGATCTATGCTGAAACCGCAGCTTATGGTCACATGGGCAGAGAGTCTCAGGTGGTGACCAAAACTTTCAACAACTCAGGAAAAGAAGTCACCGCGGAAGTGGAGTTGTTTACCTGGGAGAAACTGGATTATGTAGAAAAAGTACAGGCAGCTTTCGGTATCTGATAACTGACTTTACCGTATTATATCATGCAAAAAGGGCTTTTCAGCCCTTTTTGTTTATTCATTGGATTCACTTTTCCTCAACCTTCCTCTCCTCTGATCCTGAATACGGTATGTTGCATGGATTCATCTACTCTTAACTGGCAGGCGAGCCTGCTGTTGCTGCCGGCATCCGGCAAGGTGTCCAGGATGTCCAGTTCGGCATCACTGATGTGTGGCAGGTGTTCTCCGCCATCCAGTACCTCCACATGACAGGTGGCACACAGGGCCATACCGCCACAAGTGGCTAAAATAGGATATTCCGATGCCTTCATGACTTCCATCAGACTCAGCCCGATGCCTTCCGGAATTTCAATATCCTGCCTCTCTCCTTTCCGGTCTTCTATGGTTATTGCAATCATCTTAAAATGCGTTGACGCCGTTTACAGTGGTATATTTAAAACTCAGGTGCTGGTCAGGATATACATATTTAAAAGCACTCTGACACATCATGGCCGCTTCATGAAATCCTGTGAGGATCAGTTTCAGCTTGCCGGGATACGTGTTGATATCGCCAATGGCATAAATCCTTTCGACATTGGTGGAATAATCCAGTGTATCCACTTCAATGGCCGACCTGCTGATGTTAAGCCCCCAGTCGGCAATCGGCCCGAGTTTCGGACTCAAACCGAAAAGCGGGATAAAATAATCGACATTGAGGGTATTACTGATTTTATCTTTTCCCTGCACCACGAGCTCCTCCAGGTGATCTACGCCCCTCAGACTCAGCACATTGGATTGCAGAATGAGGTCTATTTTCCCTTTCTCAGCAAGCCTGAATACTTTTTCGGCAGAATCCGGAGCCCCTCTGAAAGTATCGCCGCGGTGAATAAGCGTGGTTTTAGCCGCTACGTCCGACAAAAATACCGTCCAGTCAAGGGCAGAATCGCCGCCTCCGGCGATAACAATTTCCTGGTCTCTGAATTTTTCAGGATTCTTGACCCAATAATTCACGCCTTTACCCTCAAAGTTCTCCAGACCTTCAATTTCCGGTTTCCTGGGCTCAAAACACCCCAGACCTCCGGCTATCACCAAGGCTTTGCAGAGAATCGCGGTATGATCAGAAGTAATGACCAGCAACGAGCCATCCACCTGCCTTTCGATACGCTCAACCCTTTCACCCAAGGTAAAACCAGGTTTGAAAGGAGATATCTGCTCCATCAGGTTATCGACGAGCTCCTGGGCTTTGACACTCGGGTATCCCGGAATATCATAAATGGGTTTCTGCGGATAAATTTCAGAGAGTTGGCCACCTACCTGTGGTAAAACATCCACCAAATGGCATCTCATTTTTAGCAAACCGGCTTCAAATACTGCAAACAGTCCGACCGGGCCTGCTCCGATGATACATATATCTGTAGAGATCATAACTTATTGTAATTTATAAGATTTGATAAAATGGCTAATAGAAAGCCTCAAACCAATATTTAATAGGTCAAAGGTAGCCTTAACTCTCATTGGCCGCCAATCATAAAATCTTATACCCTATTACTTAAAGTTATAATGATTTTGACAAAACCGTTTAAAAAGAGCAGGAAGCGTCTCGGCTTGCCCGTGAAGCTGAATAAACTGGAAAGTCCTGAAGATATCAACCCCCTTAATGTCGATCACCGTTAATTCGTTCTGACGCAGTTCTCTCTCAATGGCGTGGATGGAAAGAAATGCAGCACATTCAGCATTAAGGATGTATTGCTTTATACTTTCTGTACTATCGAGGTGAATATCCACCCATAAGTCCTGGGGATTTATACCGGACTTCTGAAGTGCTTTGTGGATGACGTCGAGCGTACCCGAGCCCGGCTCTCTGAACACCAGGGGAATCTGAAGCAGATGATCCGCTCTGATTTCATTTTTCTGAAATATCTTATTGCCGGTACGGGCCACCAGAACGATCTCATCTTTGACAAACGGCTCATAGTGCAGCTGCTGATGCCTTGAAATCCCTTCTACCAGGGCCATGTCTATTTGCTGGGCAATAAGCTGCTGCTCTACAAAAGCAGTATTCCCGATAATCAGGTGGATATGGATGGCAGGATATGTCCGCTTAAAAACAGCCAGAATACCGGGCAAAACATATTGGGCCAGAGTCGTGCTTGCTCCTATTTTCAACACCCCGCTTGAAACATCTTTCAGTTGCGAAAGTTCATTTTCAAAATCGACATACAGTTTAAAAATCCTGCGGGCATATTTCAGCAGCATCTCACCGGAGGGGGTCAAAGCTATGCTGCTGCCGTTCCTGGCAAACAAACGGGTTTCCAGTTGTGACTCAAGCTCGTTAATGTGCTTGGTGACAGCCGGTTGGGTAATAAACAATTCAGCCGCCGCTTTCGTAAAGCTCAGCTTCTCGGCCACCGTATAAAATACTTTTAATCTGAAATCAAAAATCATAGGTAATATTTTTTGGGCTGAGGAGGATGGAAAAATGGAGAAAGGAAAAAGGCCATTTGCAGCCACATAAAACCCCAATAACCTTCAATTCGTAAACCCTATCTCAGTGCATAATGTGCGTTCTCCTTCTGCTTTCTCTGTCTTCCCTTTCTCCAGTATCAAGCCAGATACTTAATCAACAAATCAATCACTTTCGACCGCGTTTTATCATAAGGCGGAAAAATGAGGTTGGTCATGTAAAAATGATTCTTCATGACCGGCTTAAGGTTCGTGAACTCCATAAAACCATACCAGCCGAAGGCTTTACCGATGCCGGAGTTATTGATTCCTCCGAAAGGTAATCCTGAATGTAAATAGTGAATGGC
Source organism: Emticicia sp. CRIBPO (assembly GCF_009905725.1). Lineage (GTDB taxonomy): Bacteria > Bacteroidota > Bacteroidia > Cytophagales > Spirosomataceae > Leadbetterella. The sequence goes on from NZ_JAAAKV010000012.1 coordinate 97,255, forward strand.
CGTATCGTTGACCACGACCGCTCCTGAAGAAGTGCCCTGAATCAACCTGTCTAGATTGCCAGACTTGTTACCAAAGTAATACAAAGCCAGGGGCTTTTCCCCGGCATTGATGTAATCCACACACTCATCGATATGGCTGAATGTCTTGATCGGGATCAGCGGCCCGAACAGCTCTTCCTGAAGGATTCTCATATCATCCGTCACATCAGCCAGGGCGGTAGGTTCTATAAAATTATCTTCACCGTTGACCTTTCCTCCAAATGCCACTTTGGCACCTTTGCCTTTGGCATCTTCAAGTATCCCTTCAAGCCTTTGAAAATGCTGATTGTTGACAATCCTGCAATAGTCCGGAGAGGCCGCCAGATCACCCCCACCAAACTCCTCAAAAGCCTCTTTAAGTGCTGTAAGAAACTCATTTTTGACGGACTCATGCACCAACAGGTAATCAGGGGCAATGCAGGTCTGGGCATTGTTAAGAAACTTGCCGCAAGCCAGTTTTTTAGCAGTTGACCTGATGTCACACTTTTCATCTACCACAGAGGGCGATTTACCACCCAGTTCCAGTGTAACAGAACAAAGGTTTTTAGCAGCAGCCTGCATCACCAGTTTACCTACTGCAGGGCTTCCCGTAAAAAATATATGGTTGAACTTCAGTTTCTGTAATTCCATGGCGACTTTGGCGTCACCCAAAACCACTTCCACTTCTGAAGGATCAAACAATTCATTGACCATCTTCTTCATAAAAAGGGAGGTATTCGGCGTCATTTCCGAAGGCTTCAGAATAACGGCATTCCCGGCTGCGATGGCTTGTAAAAGTGGCTTGATGCTCAGATTGACCGGGTAGTTCCAGGGACTGATGATGAGGCAGTTGCCTTTAGGCTCCCTGTAAATTTTACTACTTGTCCCGATCAGTTTTAAAGGAGTGTCCACTACTTCGGGCCTCATCCATTTTTTGAGGTTCGAGATGATATAGTTGGCCTCACCAACGACCGGTAAAACCTCTGCCACCTTCACTTCCATCATTGATTTTCTGAAATCTAGATAAAGACTCTGGTGCAGTTCTTCCTGGTGACTCAGTATCCACTCTTTAACTTTTTTGATTTTCCTGATTCTTTCCTTTGTAGTAGTCTGAGCCAGTTGGTGCAGGTTTTCCTTTTGAAGGTTAAAGAGTTTTTCTAAATCCTGATTCTCCATAATTTTAAGGTTTTGCTGAGTTTGTTAAGCAATTTATCAAAATGATTTAATAAATTTGATAGATTTTAAATTAGTTTGTCCTCTTCCAGCATCAATGCCTCTAGTAAACGAAAATATCAGAATATTACGAAGAAAAATGGGTCTGACCCAGGAAAAATTCGCTGAACTCGTGGGCGTCAAAAGATCGTTGATCGGGGCTTACGAAGAAGGCCGGGCCACCCCTCCGACCGAGAACCTCCTCAAAATCTCCAGAGTCTGTAACATTACCCTGGATCAGTTGCTGAATCAGCCGTTTTACAAAGAGAATGCCTTCCCTTCGCTGTTCAAAAATGAAGCAGAACAGGCTAAGGAGCCACCGGTAACATCGGAAAGCTTAAAGCCGGGAGTCCGTGACGAAGAAGTGGAAAGCCGGATCCGTGAGTTATCAGACAGTATGCAGGCAGATCATTTCAAACTGGTCAGCCGTGATGTTTTCCATCAGTATGTCAACCAGTACAATGATGCTTCTTTTTTACTGAACCTTCCTTCCTTTCAGTTCCCGAATCTTCCGAAAGGAGAATACAGGGCTTTTGAATCCGCAGAAGATTTTGTGACCCCCGGAAGCACCATCATCTGCTCTTACGTAAAGCAGGTTGAGGCCCTTGAAAATGGGCACAACTATATCCTGGTGACCAGGAAAAACGGCATTTTGTACAGAAGGGCTTATGATCAGTCGGAATTAAAAGGCAGCTTACTGCTCAGCAGCGACAAACACGAAATAGCCAGTTCGGAGATTCCCGTGCGGGAGGTTCTGGAAATCTGGAAAGCCGTTGCTTATGTGAGTTTCTCGATGCCAAAGCCGGTTGTTTCGCTCAGTAATGTAGAGAGCCTGGTAGACGAACTTAAATCAGAGATCAGCAGACTTAGATCTTAATTTTCAAAAAGGCTGGTCAGCTTTTTAGGCTGGATCATCAGCGATTTACCAACTTCAAACCAGATTTCATCCCCGAGGTTAACATAAATACCCATTTTTGAAGGGGCTTTTTTGTCAGCTTTTTCCATCAGGTATTCTCCTCCGTAGACTTTCCTCAGCAAATTATCGAGTTCTGTAAACTTCAGGGTCTTATGATTTTTCTCCTGGTTTATTTCTACTTCGGTTTCAAGTTTCCGGTTAAGAAACGACCCTTTGATGGTCAATCTTTCTTTAGCACCATCACCAAGTCTCAGAATCTTGATCTTAAGGGGGGCTTCCCACTGATTGTCTTCATAAGCCGCCTGCTGAAACTCTTCCAGGAAAGTCTTCCAGCGTTCGGTTTTGGCCGGATAAAACGGCTTGTCGCCTGATTCTATCTGCCAGTAATCCTGCGTGTCGTTGATTTCTTTGAGATAAAGCGGGTTGGTAGCTTTAAGCAGATCGGACAGATGATCGGTCCAGACTTTAGGTAATGAGCCTTTGATGGAGAAATCATCATTCAAGGAAAAACCCTCTCCCAGGATTTCATCTTCCGTCAGGTCTTCCCTGCCCAGGTAAGTGATTTCGAACTCGTAAAGCAGGGTGCTGTTTTTATCGATCTTGCCGTTTATCTCAATGGCATGAGCAAACGGCGGCGGAACCAGGTCAGAAGTTTGGTATTTTATGGAGAATGAATTCATTGACTGTTTTTATCTTGTCTATTTTCCCTGTCGGTGTATCTTTAAATTTTGACAGGATAAAAATGTCCTTCGGACGCTCAAATTTAGTGAAAATTTCGGGGATTCGTTTCTTTAAATTTTCATACAGCCCCTTGTCGATACTTTCAATGACCAGGATAAGCTTTTGTCCGAGAACCCCGTCAGGTAGTCCGTAAGCAAAAAAACGGGCCGGTTGCGGCATCCATTTCCTGGCCTCTTCCTCTATTTTCTCCAGCTGGATCTTTACACCTCCACTGTTGATGATATTATCGGCACGCCCTATCAGGGTAAACTCGTTTTTACTTTTAAGTTTAACGATATCATTGGTCTGAATCCATTGATTCAAAGTTACTTCTGACCTGATCCGGAGACGGTTATAAGCATCCGTCTCTATTTCTACGCCATCCAGTACCTTGAAGTACTTCGACTTGTTCATGCCGTTGATCTTCTGCAGGGCTACGTGGGTGACGGTTTCCGTCATCCCGTAAGTCATATAAACAGGGGCATTGAGATTTTTCGCCTTTTTGATGCTTTGTTCATCCAGTCCTGCCCCACCGACAATGATCGCCTTGGCGGTATTGAGCAGTTCTATGTTTTTTTCACTTCCGAGCAGCGTCTGAAACTGCATCGGTACAAAAGCAAAGAAGTTTTTGCCGCGATTGATTCTGAGTAGGTATTCCTGGTTTTTGAGCAAGGCAAAAGGATTGGAGACGGGCTCCGACACCAGCAGCTCGCAACCGATTTCCAAAGCCCTCAGTACCATAAGCATCCCGGCCACATATTCCACATTGAGACAGCAGAACAGCAGGTCCTGGTCCGTCAGTTTGAATTTCTTACGGGTCTGTTGAATGGAAGCTTTAATTTGCTCACGGGTAATCACAAACTCTTTGGGCACACCGGTAGAACCCGAGGTCATTAAAGAGAAAGTTTCTGTACCCGACTCCCAGTCATTGATCAGCTTCAATACCTTGGCATAATAGGGATTGGAACTGTCAGTATTGATTATTTCATTATAATTTGAGACAAACAGCATTATTATTCAAATATCCTGATGGTATTGGCATTGAGATCAACAGAATGATTATATTTCTTCAATGCGGTAGTAGCAGGACCCTTTTTAACAGCACCTGTGTCAGAAAATTCAGATAAATGATTAGGACAAAGAAAATCGTTTGATGAAGGTCTGTAATTGATGATAGATCCTTCATGGGTACACACAGCAGACACAGCAATGAAAGTATCACTGAGGGTCCTGGCAATGATGACCCCCTGAACTACGGCAAACCCACCTTTGGTCTTGAGAGCGGCGTTGGTTCCCGAACTGAAATCTACTGTGAAGTCTTTCCCCGTAGTTCCCGGATCAGGATCAGGGTCAGGAATCTCAGAACCTGAACAGCTCTGGAGACAGTTCAAAAGCATAATGGCCCCGAAACCCAGACCAACCTGCTTCATGAAATCTTTTCTATCTATTGTGTTGACAGGCTTAACAGAGCCATTTTGTGGTTCAATTATCTCCATGATTAATTCTTTTTTGGGAAAAACGTTTTGCAAGATACTATTGTTGTCATAGGATTCAAACAGATTATCTGATTTAAATTCAGCTATTATAAAACGAATTGTTATTTTTACGCAAATTTTAACGTTGTGCCTCATTAAACAGGCACAAACTTGAGCTACCGGGATCATGATACAGCCAATTGAATTAAAAACGGATTTGCCGATGGTAGTGGCAAACGACGTTTTTTCCACTACCACAAAGGTTTGGGAAATTCTGTCGGCAAGCAGAAGCGGCGATCTGGAATCCGTAAAACAATTACTGCACGAGTGTCCTGAGCTGATTTATGCTCAATACAACTATACGCCACCTGTTCATCTGGCAGTTCGCGAAGGCCATACGGCCCTGGTTCAATTCCTGCTTGGTTCAGGAGCACTCGACCCTTCTTATGTCACCTATCCTTTCAGAGACACTTTACTGACCATAGCAGAAGACAGGGGTCATGAAGAGATTGCCACGATGCTGAGAGAATACCTTGATCATCCTGAACGTTGCCTGTACAAAGGAGATAACGGGCAAATCCATTATGCGAGAACTGAATCAGAAGAAGAATTTGAGCAGGCTGTTGAGCAGGAAGACCTGGAAAAAATAAGACAGATACTGACTGAACATCCGGAATTTGCCCTGGATGAAACTTTTTTCTGGGGTGAAGGAATTTTAACTTTTGCGGCTAAAGAAAACAACCGGGAGTTGGTTGATCTTCTGATGCAGTACGGGGCTAAAGTCCCGGACATCCTGAAATGGACCCAGTTCTACTACTTTGAGCATAACGACGGGGCTGTTTATATGATAGAAAAAGGCATGAATCCGAACACAATGAGCTGGCATCATGTTACTATATTACACGATATGGCCCAGAAAGGCAATATCCCCAAAGTTGACTTGCTTTTAAAACACGGGGCATTTATCGATCCGGTAGAGGAAGAATATCAATCTACCCCGCTGGGCCTGGCGGCAAGGTGGGGACACGTCAGAATGGTTGAATTCCTGCTATCCAAAGGAGCTGATCCCAGTAAAGCCGGGGCTCCGTGGGCGACACCGTTAAACTGGGCAAGACTAAAGAAACACGAAGCCATTGAAAAAATACTGACAGATGCCGGGGCAATGTAAGCCGGACATGAAAAAGAACAGGTATTCCGGTTTAATCGGGTAAAAGGAAAGCACTTCTTCAGGATAGTTTTTCTTAAATTTGCAACCTGAAATGTTTTAATTGCTTTCATTTGACCGTAAATAGTAAAAGAATAAAACCCGGCGGCCGGGAAAAGAAAAGATTTTTCAGAAAAGGAGATAGTAATGAAAAGTAACGCTAAAAATAACCTCAATGTAGCCATGAATCCGGGACTCCTGGAATATGGCCATACCGCCGGAAGTGCCGTCATTAAGCCGGAAGACATCGGAAAGACCAAAGGAAAGGCCCAGATGGCCATGAGGCAGCAGACCCAGGACCAGCTCCATAAAATTTACAGACAGATAGAACTGCTGGGACAACAAGCCAGGGAAATCAACAACAGGATTGAAGTGTCTGAAAGAATTTATGACGCCCAGATGAGTTTTGAGCCCATCATTAACCATACTTATTTTTTATACGAAAAAAGTGACGGATCGGACGTGCTTTCAATGGTAAGTCCGGGCGAATGGGGCCGTAAATTCCCTTATAACCAGTTCCTGGCGAAGGTATTTTTACTAGCCGATCATACCTGGAAAGTGGAGTTTCTGAACGAAGAAGAAAGAGAAGATTTTATAGATTTAGATTAAACAATTATTATATGCAGAGCAACATTGCGTGGGAAACCATCAAAGAGTACAAAGAAATCAAATTTTTATATTTCGAAGGCATTGCCAAAATCAGCATTAACCGCCCGGAAAAACACAACGCTTTTACGCCGTTGACCGTCAAGGAAATGATCGAAGCCATGAACTATTGCCGCGACGAAGCCTCCATTGACGTGATCATCTTATCCGGCGAAGGCGGAAAAGCTTTCTGCTCGGGCGGTGACCAGTCGGTAAGAGGACATGGTGGTTACGTAGGCGACGATTATGTACCAAGACTGAATGTACTTGACCTTCAGAAAATGATCAGGTCTATTCCTAAAGTGGTGATTGCCCAGGTGGCGGGCTGGGCCATTGGCGGCGGCCATGTGCTTCATGTGGTTTGTGACATGTCTATCGCGGCTGAAAACGCAAGATTCGGACAGACGGGCCCTAATGTAGGTAGTTTTGATGGTGGCTTCGGTGCTTCTTACCTGGCCAGGGTTGTAGGTCAGAAAAAAGCCCGTGAAATCTGGTTCCTGTGTGACCAGTATGACGCTGCCGATGCCCTTCAGATGGGATTGGTCAACAAAGTGGTACCATTGGATCAGCTGGAAGAAGTAACCATCCAGTGGGCGAAAAAAGTACAGGAAAAATCACCCCTGGCTGTCAGAATGCTGAAATCTTCATTCAATGCAGAGCTTGACGGACAAGCGGGTATCCAGGAGCTGGCCGGTAATGCTACTTTGCTTTACTACCTGTCGGATGAAGCCAAAGAAGGTAAAAATGCATTCATGGAAAAGAGAAAACCTGACTTTAAGAAATTCCCTAAATTCCCTTGATCATCACCTTAAAATAAATAAACTATGAATTATTGGCTGGTAAAATCAGAACCTTTTAAATATTCGTGGGATAAATTCGTTGGTTTAGGCAGAGATCACTGGGATGGTGTCAGAAACTATCAGGCCCGGAATAACCTGGCTGCGATGAAACTCGGCGAACTCGTATTTTTCTATCACTCTAACGAAGGAATGGAAATTGTCGGGATCGCGAAAGTAGTCAGAGAAGCTTATCCTGACCCGACCTCAGATGATCCGAGATGGGTGGTAGTGGACCTCAGTCCGGTAGAAAAATTACCCAGGCCAGTCACTCTAAAGGAGATCAAAGCAGATCCTCAGTTAGCTGACATAGCCCTGGTAAAATTATCGAGACTATCCGTACAACCCGTCAAGAAAGAGGAGTTTGACCGGATATTAGCCTTAGCACATGCGTAACACATTAGTTCTATTATTTTCCCTGTTTTTATTTTCTGTAGCCCAGGCTCAAACCCGGATGGAAATTCCGGCAGATAATGGTGCCAATTCATTCCGCCTTATCAATCTGAATGAAAAAGGTGTGATTATCCTTCAAAAAGACCCGCAAGGTTGGCTGAACATCAAAAAGTATGACAGTGACCTGGCCCTGGCTTGGGAATCCAATGCCGAAATAGGCCAGAAAAGTGATTTCCTGGAGCATTATGCCGACGGAGGATTCCTTTATCTCCTGATGGAAAACCGCTCCAGCAAAGAGTTTGACCTCCTCAGGATTTCCGTCAGCTTTGCGGCCAGCCAGCGTTTCCCGCTGAGGAGCGTCCCCCAGTTTGACATGTCCCATTTCAAAGTCAAAGATGACGTGGCCTGTGTGGGCGGAAGTGTGAAAGGTGAGCCCATCCTGCTCTTTTACGAGCTGGGAAACCAGATCCCCAAGATCATTTCTACCAACCTCAAAGGAGAATCAGGTTTACAAACCATTGATTTTGAAGACGATATGGTTCACGTCAGCTTCCTGAACAAAGTCAAGAAGAAATCGGAGGCCATACTCAGGACCTACAGTGGCAACGGAAAGGTATTATATACCACCACCATTACGCCAAAGCCCGAATTTGATTTTCTTTCGTCGAAATTCTTCAGAACTGCCGAAAGCAACCTGATCATCGGAAATTATGGTTATAAAATGACAGAACGCGACGGAGGCACCAATTCACAGGGAATTTATGTCGCCAGGATCACGGACAACCACGCTACGCAGGTCAACTATTACAGCTTCGCCGATTTCAAGAACTTCTTTAAGTTCATGAGCGAAAAGCAGCAGGATAAAATCGAAAAGCAGGTCGCCAAAAAGAAAGAAAAAGGCGGCGAATTCAGGACCTCTTACCGGGCCCATATCCATGACCTGATCGAAGGTGACAATGAAATCATCATCGCTTCAGAGGTGTTTATGCCCGAGTTCAGGAACAACAACATGATGTCGCCGATGTACGGCAACTCGTTCATGTATCCTTATAGTTACTACGGACGTTACCCGTTTTACAACAATGTCTGGAACTACTATCCCAACCTGTGGGGATACGGCAACAGGGGCTCACAAATCCTCGACGGCTTTAAGTACATTCAGGGACTGATCATTTCCATTGACAAATCAGGAAAACTGAAATGGGATAACTCTATTCCGTACAAAAACCTCAAGATGTATGACCTCAAAAACTACATAAAGGTCACGACAAAACAAGGTTCAACACTGGCGGCATACTCAAGAGACAACAAGATAGTGGTGAATGAATTCAGTGAAACCGGCCAGCTGAAAGACGGACAGATTATAGAAGAGCCCAATGAAAAGACACAGAGACCGCGAAACGGAGATTACGAAGATACAGAATATTGGTTTGGAAATTTCTTCCTCAACTGGGGGGTGCAGAAGGTGGCGGATGCAGGAGGCCGCAAAAAGACCGTCTTCTTCGTCAATAAAATTCCATATTAAGCTACCATGAGAAAACTCGTTTGGTTATTCCTGCTTTTTTGTCAGCTGGCTGAAGCCCAGGTACAAAAGAACGTGGAGTTTGAAATAGTCGGTAAGCCTTCATGGCAGATGATCATCCCGATGGGACCCAACGGGGTGCTTCTGTTTGCCAAAACCGACATGACCAAAGCCAAACTATTCATGTTTGACGACCAGCTGTCCAAACTCTGGGAAACCGAAATCTACCTGGACGTTGAGCGTAAACCTACCGCCTACACCTTCAGTGATTCCCATGTCACTTTCCTGTTTCGCGAATCTCAGGGTATGTATTACCAGCTTTTTAAGGTCAACCTGACTACCGGAGACGTAAAAATACATGGTTTTGAGCTCAGGGAATATTTCGTGGATCAGGATTATATTTTCCTGGACAACTCACTGATGATGGCCGGAGCCAACGAAAAAGGCGGAGCCTATTACATTTATAATTTTGATACCAAGGAAGGCCGCCTGGTACAGTCAGGTTTTGAAGGCAAAACCAATACCCAGCTCTTTGAATATAATCCTTCAAAAAAACTGATTGAGAGTGTCTGGGCCATCAAAACCGTAGGATATTCCAACGAAAAAAAGAAAAAAGGTGAGTTTATCAAGGACTCTTTTGTGACTTATGCAGAAATAGACACTTCAGGAAAAACACTTCGTGAAGTAAAAATAAGCCAGCGTACAGGCAAGTTCCCGGTATCAGGCAAGATGGTCACCCTTAATGACCGCCAGAAAGTAGTTATGGGTAATTACCAGTCCAACACGGGCGAAAAAGGCATTTATTTTGCAAAAATCGGAGAAGGTAAAGAAGCCGATCCCGTTTTTTATTCCTTCGCACAGCTTCTGGCTGGTCAGCCCGAATACAGTGATTCTGACCTCAGGAAAATAACAGCTGCTTATAACTTCTTACCCAACGACCCTATCAAAAGTGACGGTACGATCACATTCGGAGGTGTTTTCTACAAAACAGAATTCAAATCGGTTTCAGAACGAAATAACAACGATCCTTATTACAGTGACCCTTACGGCCGCAACAACGGTTTGTTTGGCCGCAACTCAAGCCGTACCCAGACCCGGCAGGTTTTTTCGGGATACAATTACCTCAGCGGGTTTGTGGCCATGTTTGATTTCGATGGCAGCCTCAAAGAACATAACCGGATAGACATCAACCAGGTGTCCCCGCAGTTGCGTCAGACGCTTTCTTATAACATCAACGGTGCGGTGGCTTATTGTGTAAAAGGAAACCTGGCCGCCAAAAACTTCAAAATCGGAAACAGGCCTATACTTTACAAGTTGTCAAACGATGAAATGACCGCTGCCAACAGAAACTATATCCCTGCTTATCAGGAAGTGAGGTTCTGGTACGACAATTACTTTATAGCCGACGGCTCCAGGAACAAGATCGAGGCCATTTCTGTCAATGACAACCAGGACGAAAGTACCGCCAAATCAAGAAAAAAGAAGAAAACGCCCGCCAGTTTCTCCCAGGTCCGCAAGATCATTTATCTGACTAAGATAGCCTCAGGTTCCTGATAAGTTTTCCTGTTTTATCACTTATTACAAAGCTTTTTAGGAAAACCCTTCATGTTTTGTTAAAAAATTCTGAATTTTGCATTTTCACAAATAATCCATCCGGATGAGGCTTGTTTTTTGTTTTTTCATGTTGTGTTTTGTGCACCTCGCTTGCGTTAAAAATGCGAGGGACCAGAAAACCATACCTTCGCCCCCTGCTCAACCCGACTCGGTGAAACTTGCCGCGTCGATTTCGGCCCTGAGCGAGGTCATTAAAAACAATCCGAGTGTAGCAGACAATTACTACAAAAGAGCGATACTGAATCTGAAAGCAGAGGCTTTTGAAGATGCCCTGACAGATATCAACCGTGCCGACAAACTCAGACCCAACAAAGCCCAGTATTATTTTGTTAAAAGCCAGGTACTGAAAAACCTGGGAGACAAAAAAGCCCTGGGGTTTGCACTGAATGCAGAAGCTCTGGATTTTGAGGAGCCCGGACTGTACGTTTTACTGGGAGAGCTATTTACCCAGGCCGGCAATTACGGTAAAGCCGACGAATACTTCAAAAGAGCCGAGAGCATCTATCCGAAAAACGGCGACCTGGATTATCATAAAGGGGTTTTAGCTGCTAAAAGAGGAGATACACTCAATGCCACACGTTTGTTTTATTCGGCCATCAGCCTGAAACCCCAGGTTTTTACACCGTATGATCAGCTCATTAAGATTTACAACAGGAAAAGGTACATAGATTCGGCTTTGGTGATCAACGAAATGGCGATCAGGAGATTTCCGCTCAAAAAAGAGATGATTTTTAACAAAGCCCAGATCCTTGAAAACACCGGCCTGCTCGACAGTGCCCGGATTGTTTATGAACAATATCTGCAGGTTAACCCCTCAAAAACAGAAGTTTTAGCAAATATCGGCTCAATTTACTTCAGAAAGAAGAATTTTCCGGCTGCTTTGAGTAACTTTGAGAAACTGATCGCCGCCTCTCCTGAAAATGCAGCAGCCTACCACATGGCCGGTAAATGCAAGGAAGGTGTGGGTGATCTGGACAGAGCCAGAGAATATTATGAGAAATCACTCAAATACAAGCCCGATGATTACATGGTCAAAAGTGACCTGGCTCGTGTCAACGCAAAAATTCAAAGCACCTTCAATGTTATCACGCCTTTTTAAAGGTTAAAAACATTCAATCATTAATTAAACCAGTTATGATCAACATTTTACTTCCGGATGGAAGCAGCAGGCAATTTGAGAAGGGAGCAACTCCGATGGATGTGGCCCTGTCAATAAGTGAGGGATTAGCAAGAAATGTACTCGCGGCAAAAATTAACGGACAGGTCAGAGACCTGAACACCCCGATTGAGGAAGATGCCTCAATTCAATTATTGACGTGGAATGATACGGACGGCAAATCTACCTTTTGGCACTCTTCTGCCCACCTGATGGCTGAAGCCCTGGAAGCCATTTACCCTGGCGTTAAATTCTGGGTAGGGCCTCCTGTTGAGAACGGTTTTTATTATGACATTGACACCAACGGACAGGTGATCTCGCACGAAGACTTCAAGAAAATTGAAGATAAAATGCTGGAACTGGCCAGACAGAAGAATGCCTTTGAGCGTATTCCGATGCCAAAAGGTGATGCCATCAGGTATTTCGAAGAAAAAGGGGACGAATATAAACTGGACCTTCTGCAGGGATTGGAAGACGGACAGATAACTTTCTATAAACAAGGCAATTTCACTGACCTTTGCCGTGGGCCGCATATTCCGAACACCAGCTACATCAAAGCTGCCAAGATCATGAATGTGGCCGGAGCTTACTTCAAAGGCGATCAGAACAATAAAGTATTGACCAGGGTTTACGGAATTACTTTCCCTAAACAAAAAGAACTGGAAGAATACCTGGTTGTACTGGAAGAAGCCAAACGCCGCGACCACCGTAAACTGGGCCAGGAGCTTGACCTGTTTACTTTTTCTGATAAAGTAGGTAAAGGTTTGCCGTTATGGTTACCGAAAGGAGCCATGCTGAGAGAAAGACTGGAAAACTTCCTGAGAAAAGCCCAGGTAAGATCAGGTTATCAGCAGGTGGTAACCCCTCATATCGGAAGCAAGGCCCTGTATGAAACCTCAGGTCACTGGGAAAAATACGGAGCGGATTCGTTCCAGCCGATCAGAACTCCAGAAGAAGGCGAAGAATTTATGCTGAAGCCGATGAACTGCCCTCACCACTGTGAGATATTCAAGGCAAGACCAAGAAGTTACAGGGACCTGCCTTTGCGTCTGGCTGAGTTCGGGACCGTTTACCGTTACGAACAAAGTGGTGAACTTCACGGTCTGACCCGCGTAAGGGGCTTTACACAAGACGATGCCCATATTTTCTGTAGCTCTGACCAGGTAGAAGATGAGTTCAAAAAAGTAATCGACCTGGTGCTTTATGTATTCAAATCGCTTGGTTTTGAGGATTACAGTGCCCAGATCTCACTGAGAAGCCGTGAAGACCGCAGCAAATATATCGGATCGGACGAGGACTGGGAAAAAGCAGAATCTGCCATCCAGAAAGCAGCCAAGGAAAAAGGACTGAATACCGTTATTGAATATGGCGAAGCCGCGTTTTACGGACCAAAACTTGACTTCATGGTGAAGGATGCCCTGGGTCGTAAATGGCAGTTGGGAACAATTCAGGTTGATTATCAGTTACCTAATAGATTCAGTCTGGAATATGTAGGTGCAGACAATCAGAAACACAGACCGGTGATGATCCACCGTGCCCCTTTCGGGTCAATGGAAAGATTCATCGCCATACTGATCGAAAACACTGCCGGGAACTTCCCGTTGTGGCTTTCACCTGAGCAAATCGCCGTTTTACCGATTTCTGAGAAGTATGAAGAGTATGCCAATGATGTTTTCCTGGCCCTTCAGGAAAACGATATCAGGGGGTATGTTGACCATCGTGCTGAAAAAATAGGCAGAAAAATCAGGGATGCTGAAATAAATAAGATACCTTTGATGATCATTATCGGTGAAAAAGAGCAGGAGGAAGGTAAAATCTCACTTCGTAAAAAGGGAGAGGGCGATCTTGGAAGTTTCACAATTGATGAGTTCGTAGCCTACGCCCAGCAGGAAATAAATAAAAATATTCCAAAATTTGGAAATAATTAAAACAAAATAATAATTTTGGAAAATGTTAAACAAAAAAACAATTTATAGCAATTTTTAATGGCAAAAAATCTTAGAAGAGGTAGTTATCGTCCGCCGGTTAGAAAAGAAGACGAGCACAGAATTAATGAAAGAATCAGAGTTCCTGAAATAAGACTGGTTGGAGATAACGTAGAACAAGGCGTTTTTGAAACAGCCAAAGCCCTTCAAATAGCCCGGGAACAGAATCTGGATTTAGTTGAGATAGTGCCTAATTCGAATCCGCCTGTTTGTAGAATTGTTGATTATTCAAAGTTTAAATACGAGCTCAAGAAAAAACAAAAAGAGCTCAAAGCCAAGCAAACTAAAACCGTCATCAAAGAGATCCGCTTCGGTCCTCAGACAGATGATCATGATTTTGACTTCAAACTGAAACACGCTGAAAACTTCATGAAAGAAGGTTCGAAAGTGAAAGCTTACGTTCAGTTTATCGGTCGTCAGATCGTATTTAAAAATCAGGGATTTGAGTTGCTGGAAAGATTTGTCAAGGCCCTTGAGGACCTTGGAAAACCTGAGGCACCACCTAAACTTGAAGGTAAAAGACTGATAGTAATTTTGGCTCCAAAGCCTAAGAAATAAAAAAAATAGCTGCCATCGGCAGCTATTTTTGCTTTTCAACCATCTATTTCTCAAATAACCTAAACTGTCAGTCCGGATCTCAGCTATCACAGATAGCTGAATACTGGAATGGAAGAACTCTTTTTACTTCCTTTCACCGCTGTTTTGTTTTGTTTCTTTTCATGGGAAATGACCCCCTGGAAAGAATTCCCCTTCACGTTCCATCTGAACTCATTATTGACGCCCGACTGGAACTTCTCCACTCCTATGACCTGGTTCTGGCCGATCATCGTCGCACTTATTTTTCCTTTTAATCCTGTTTTGGGGTAATAGCATTCCCCGATAATCGTTTCTCCGGTCTGAATGAGTTTAATTTCGGCATCTCCGTAATTCTCTTCGCCCACAGCCTCCCAGGTGCCTGTCATGTCGGTACTTTGTGCAAACATGACCTTAAAAAGAAAAATGAATGCAACAGCTAAAATGTATTTACTGGTTCTCATGCAAAATTTATATAGGTCAATCATTCTGTTTTTCGCCGGTACAAATATTATCATTAAAAAAATCAGAATTTAAACATTTTAATAAACGGTTAGTAGTATTGTACAGACTGAATGTTTTTCCAAATAATCGGGAATGTCATACTGTTCACCACTCCGCTGTCCGGTTCATTTAATCCTCCGGGCTCTACCGATTATTTACAAATTCTGACCACTTACACAATACGCCTTAAATATTCATCAGCTTTTTTGTACATTTAAATTCAATAAAGCCATTAAGTATGTTGAACGTCATAATCATTGATGATGAGCCTAAAGCTATTCAAAGTCTCGAATGGGAACTGAGCAGTTTCTGCAAGGATATCTCCATTGTGGCTTCTTTTACCAACCCGACCGAGGCTCAGACCTATGTGGCTAAAAACGACAATATCGACTGTATTTTCCTGGATATTGAGATGCCCCAGATGGATGGGTTCCGTTTCCTCGACTTCTTTCCTGACAGGGCGTTTGCCGTCATCATCACCACTGCATATGACCAGTATGCCATCCATGCCCTGAAAGAACGG
Organism: Emticicia sp. CRIBPO; assembly: GCF_009905725.1. Lineage (GTDB taxonomy): Bacteria > Bacteroidota > Bacteroidia > Cytophagales > Spirosomataceae > Leadbetterella. Next base: position 112,551 of record NZ_JAAAKV010000012.1, read on the forward strand.
GCCCTCGACTATCTGCTGAAACCGATAGACTCCGATGACCTGATCCAGGCAGTAGAGAGGATCAGGAATTTCAAAAAACAGAATTCACTGAAGGATAAGCTGGAAGAAACCTTACTGAGGATCACCTCAAAGCACTCCGGATCACCCAAAAAAATCGGTATTTCTTATGACGGAAAAATCGTATTCCTTGATCCGAACGAGATCATGTATTGTGAAAGCGACGGCAATTATTGTAAGATATTCCTCGAAAACGGCGAAAAGCTGTTTATCACGCAAATCCTCAAAAGTATAGAAGACAAACTGCCGGAAGATATCTTTTACAGGGTTCACAATTCCTACGTCGTAAATTTAAACAAGGTAAGGGAATATCAGAAAACAGACGGATACCTGGTGCTGACCAACAACAAGCAGATTCCGGTATCGAGACAGAAGAAATCATTTTTTATGGACAAACTATAGCTATTATTGATGTTCAGCCTATTGAAATTTACATCATTACTGCATTACGCATACAGATCCGGCAGCTTGCCGGCTGTTTTGTTCCTATGCCTGTTTCTAAACACTGCGGTCTGTCAGACGGTCAATTTTGACTCGCTCACCAGCGTCGTTGTAGAAAAGAAACCAAGTTCATTTTCTGAAGTGGATGAACTCTTTAACAATTTTAAGCGGGACACCCTTAAAATGAAGTACCTCGCCGAAGAAAGTGCTAAAAACCATTACTATACCGGGCAGAGTTTTGCGTACAATATGCTTGGGGTACAGGCCAGGAACAAGTCTTCTTACGATGTCTCCATCAACTACCACAGAATGGCCTTGTCGCTGGCTGAAAAAGCCAAGAGCGTTGACCTCAGGGTAATGAGCTTAAATATGATGGGGGTTACCTACCGCCGGATGGATGCCGTAAGGTCGGCCCTGGATTATCATAAGCTGGCCCTCAGCATTGCAGAAAATACGCCGAGTAAGCACGAGAGTATCCTCAGAAGCACGGCAGTATCGCTCAATAGTATTGGCAATATTTACCTGACGCTCAAGCAATTTGATCTCGCGGAAGAACAATTCAGAAAGGCCCTTAAAATAGAAGAGCAACTGAACAACAAATTGGGGCTGGCCATCAATTACCAGAACCTGGGCTACGTCATGGAAGGCAAGGATTCATTGGACATAGCCCTTCAGAATTACAAAAAATCACTCAAATACAATGAGGAAATTGATTCCAAATTAGGCATCATGATCTGCCATAACAGCATCGGGCAGATCTACCTGAAACAAAATAAACCCAAGCAAGGCCTCGCCCTGATCAAACCCACGATCGAAGTAGCCGGTGAATTCGGAGATAATTTTTACATCGCCATGGCCAATATCAACACGGGGTGGGCCCTCGCTACTTTAGGTGACTACAAGGAAGCCGAGAAATACCTCAAACAAGGCCTCTCAGTGGCCTTACAGCACAACCTCCAGGCTTCGATAGCAGATTCATACAATCAGCTCTCCAATCTCAAGGAAAAGGAAGGGAATTATAATGATGCTCTTCAGTACCTGAAAAAATATCATGAGTATGACGAAAAAATACTCAACGAAAAAAACCTTCAGTATACCTCCGACCTCATCATCAAATACGATACGGAGAAAAAGAAAAACCAGATAGAACTGCTGGAAAAAGAGAATGAGATCGTCAAGATAAAACTGACCCAGAACAACAAGATCCTTATCTTTATCGGGTTGACCATGTTATTGTTTGTCGGCTTATTATTTATCATTTACAGGCAATACAAGCTAAGAAATGAAAGGAAGCTCTTACTGGTGGAGCAGCAGATGATGCGTTCCCAGATGAACCCTCACTTTTTGTTCAATTCCCTGAATTCCATCAAATTATACATCATCAACAACGACAAGGAGAAAGCGGTTTACTATCTCAATAAATTCTCCAAACTGATCCGTACCATCCTGGCCAGCTCTCAGGAAAAAGAAATATCGCTGGCCGATGAACTGGAAACGATGGAGTTGTATATCAACATTGAAAACCTCCGGTTTTCAAACAAGATCAACTATGGGGTTACTGTTGACAGAGACCTGAATCTGAACAACATCAAGATCCCATCGCTCATTCTCCAGCCATTCCTGGAAAACTCAATCTGGCACGGTCTGTCTACAAAAGAAGGAGAAAAGATCATCCACATCAACATCAAAAACGTCGGTAGCTCATACATCAATATTGAAGTGCTCGACAATGGCGTGGGAAGGGCTAAATCAGCTGAACTGAAGCAGAAAAAGGTGCTGAAACAAAAATCCATAGGCATTGACCTGACCAGGGAAAGGCTGACCAACTTTGCCAAGAACTACAGGAACATGTTCAGCCTGACTTTTGAAGACCTTTACGACCAGAACAACGAACCCAAAGGCACCAAAGTGATCCTTCAGATTCCGTTGACCTAAACTTTGTAGCTTCTGTGAGCGTCGAGTTTAAGGAAAATAAACAGCAAAATGGTAAACGACCATAAAGAAGACCCTCCATAACTGATAAACGGCAGAGGAATCCCGATTACGGGCATGAGCCCGATGGTCATCCCGATGTTAACCAGCAGGTGAAAGAAAAATATACTGGCTACAGAATAGCCGTAAATCCTCGCAAACTTGCTTTTCTGTTTTTCAGCCAGGTTCAGGAGCCTTGTCAGCAGTATCAGGTAAATCGCCAGAACGACAAAACCACCGACAAAACCCCACTCCTCACCTACCGTACAGAAAATAAAGTCGGTAGATTGCTCAGGAACAAAGTCAAATTTAGTCTGTGTGCCCTGCAAATAACCCTTTCCGGCAAATCCCCCGCTACTGATGGCGATACGCGACTGTGTAACGTTCCAGGCGGCTCCAAGCGGATCAATGTCCGGATCAACCAACACCTTGATCCTTTTCTGGTGGTGAGGCTGCAAAACATTGTTGATAAAGAAGTCAACCCCGAAAACAAAGACCGAGAACAGGCAGTACATCCCTATGATCCGGTAGAGGTTCTGTCGTGTCCTTTCATATCGTTTAAGAAACAGATACCAGAATAAAACGGCCAGCAAAGCCAGCCCCAGCACGATGAAGCCTTTGGGATATATCAGCGAGAGTACAAAGAGTACAATAAAAGCAATACCGAAGGCCGGGTAAACACCCGGAAGGCCTTCTCTGTAAAGCACAATAACAAAAGCAGCGAAGACAAGGGCTGAACCTGTTTCTTTCTGCAGAATAACGATGATCGGCGGAGTGAAAACCAGCAGACAGGCCCTGAAAGTATCACGCATTTTGGCGATGTTCGTGCCCTGTGTGCTTAAAAACTTAGCCAGGGCCAGGGCCGTAATCGTTTTGGCAAATTCGGCGGGCTGAAGGGAGAACGTCCCTATTTTAATCCACGACCTTGATCCTTTGATGTCGGTTGCCAGGAAAAGTGTGGCAATCAGACACAGGATAATAAACCCGTAAAAAATATAGGCGAAAGTGTCATATATCTTATAGTCAACAAACAAAATAATCAGGATCAGGAAGAGCGAGGTACCGATGAACAACAGCTGTCTCCCGGCATTGTGAGACATGGAATACCACGGAATACTACGATCCTCAGGATTATATACGGCAGCATAAATATTGAACCAGCCGATGGCAAGCAGAATGATGTACAGCCAGATGGTCGTCCAGTCAATCCCTTGTTTGATATCTATTTCTTTAGACATTTTAAAAGTTATTAGTATTTAGATTTTTATTGATTTGTTTTTTTCACTTCCCCTGCCGGAGGCGTAGCCCTGGTGGTAGCGGCGTTTTTAACAGGGGCGATTTTGGTTTTTGAATGCCCTGCTGCCACGGTCGAATACCTCTTGCTCATCACCTGCTCTTTGTAAGCCGTCCTCTCTATTTTTCTTTTCAGGTATTTTTCAATTAAAAGCCCGCATATGGGTGCAGAAGCGGATCCACCGAACCCGGCATTTTCAACCACCACCGCTATCGCAATTTTAGGATTAACCCTCGGTGCAAATGCTATAAAGATGGCGTGATCTTCTCCCTTCTTGTTCTGGGAAGTACCTGTCTTACCACATACTTCTATGTCCGGAAGACCTGCCTGACGGCCGGTACCGGCTTTAACTACCAGTGCCATACCGTTAATGACAGCCTCAAAATGCTTCGCGTCTATCTGCGTGTCATGCTTTTCTATCTTGCTGTCATCAATTTTCTCGCCGTTAAAACCGATTCCTTTGACCAGGTGGGGTGTTTTCCAGTAGCCTCTGTTGGCAATGGTAGCCGCCACGTTGGCCAGCTTCAAAACGTTAACCCCCAGCTCACCCTCACCGATACTCACCGAATAGATGTTGGAATATTTCCACTGCGACTTGCCATATATCTTGTCGTAATACTCCACATCCGGCAAAAGCCCCTTTTTCTCACCGGGAAGGTCAATTCCGAGCTTAACTCCGAAACCAAATCTTTCAACGATCTCGTGCCAGGTCTTTAAACCAGTTCTGGCCGACTTGAAAGGATTCGTCTCAGCGTTATTACCGATCACTTTTCTGAATACATTAAAGAAATACGGATTACTCGACAACTGGATGGCATTGTTCAGGTTAGCTGCTTCGTAAGCACCGCTGTGATAACGGAACGCCGTGGGAGCTCCTACAAAGGAAGTAGAAGGAGTGATTACCCCCATTTCCAGGCCGATGGCTGCCTGCACCAACTTAAAGGTGGAACCGGGTCTGTAAAACGACGTAGTGGCCCTGTTAAGCAAAGGTTTATCAGGATCACGGCTCAGAACAGAGAAATTCTTTGAAAACTCACGTCCTGAAAGCAGACTCGGAGCATAAGTCGGGTAAGAACCCAGGGCCAGTATTTCACCTGTAGATGGCTCAATGGCTACTACTGAGCCTACTTTCCCCTGGAACAGGCTGTCTGCTAGCTGCTGCACTTCCAGGTCTATGGTCGAATATAAATTTTTACCGATCACGGCAAGTGTATCAAATTCCCCGTCCGCATACCGTCCTTTGTCTTCGGCATTCACATTCATCAGCTTAAACCGCACCCCCCGCTGCCCCCGGAGGGTCAGCTCATATTGTTTTTCCAATCCGGTAAGACCGATATAATCCCCCTTCCGGTAATATTCCTCTTCCTGTTCTTCAAATTGCGACTTGGGAATTTCGCCGATATAACCCAGGGCATTGGACATCGTGTTTCCGGGATAAGTCCTGAAAAAAGACTGCTCAAAAGTAAAGCCCTGAAACTGGATAAGGGCATCGGCCACCCTGGCAAAATCTTCTTTTGAGAGCTGTCGAAGAAACAGTGAAGCACGCTTCATCGAAAATTTCTTGGCTGCATTCAGGGTGCTGTCAAAATAGTGCCTGTCGATACCAAACAGGTTACAAAATTTGAGGGTATCCAGATCTTTTACATTTTTGGGTACGACATACATGTCGTATACTTCCACGTTGGCAACCATCAGCTTTCTTGTACGGTCGTAAATCTGACCGCGTAAAGGAATCTGCACTTCACGCTTAATGGAGTTTGTGGATCCAAGTGACTGATACTTAGAGTCTATCACCTGAAGAAACAATAGTCTGCTCAGGTAAATAATACCAATTGTATAGAAAAAAAACAAAATAATTTGCTTGCGGTTTTCTAACATAAATTCGGGGAAGATTTAAAAATCATGCAAATTTCTAAAAAATTCGGCTTTAATTTATGATTGTTTCTTAATTTATTTCCAAACGTTAAAAAATTTATTTTATGGCAAGCGGCGGCCTGATTTATACCGTAAAAAGCCAAAAAAACCACATTTTTTGAACATTCCGAGCAAGACGGAAACTATTTCCCTGATTTCAGCATTCAAAAAAACTCAAACTGTTTCATTATGAAGGCAGCTCAAAAAAATATTCGTAATTTTGTAAAAACTTTTCTTTAGTATTGAAAGAGATAAACTTTGAAAATGTACCGGAAGAGGAGTATCCGGAGGTCGCTCTGAAGCTCATTGATTTTGCCGGCAAAGAGACCATCTGGTTGTTCAACGGCAATCTCGGTGCCGGCAAAACGACCCTGATCGGATACATTTGTAAAGCCCTCGGGGTCACGGAAGATATCCAGAGCCCGACGTTTTCCATAGTGAATGAGCACCTATGCGATCACTCGAAAATATATCATTTTGATTGTTACCGTTTGGAAACTTATGAAGAAGCCCTTGATTTTGGCATGGAAGAATACCTTGATTCCGGACACCTGTGCCTGATTGAATGGCCGGACAGGATCGAGGAACTGCTTCCCGACAATCATATAAGCATCGAATTGTCTCAGTCCTCAGAAGGAGGAAGAAACATTAACGTCAAATGTAACCCGTAAATATGGCATCGCAGTTATTGAAAGATCTAGCATTACAATCGGCGATTATCCCCAAGGAATCCCCTTTTGCGACCCGGAAAAAGTCCAAAAGCCTGACCATTGGATTACCTAAGGAAATCTCTTACCAGGAAAACCGCATCGGATTGACACCGGATGCCGTTTCCATCCTCGTCCGAAACGGCCATGAAATCAATGTGGAAAAAGGAGCCGGTGACGGGGCCAATTTTTCCGACGAAGAATACTCCAATGCCGGTGCCAGGCTGGTTTATTCTCATAAAGAGGTTTTTGCTTCGGATGTCATCCTGAAAATCGAGCCGCTCGTTTCAGAAGAATTTGAGATCATCAAACCGGAAAGCACACTCATCTCTACCCTGAATCTGCCTAACCTTTCCAAATCATACTTTGACCAGCTCAACGATAAGAAGATAACCGGTATAGCTTTCGAACACATCGAAGACAAAGTAGGTGATTTTCCCGTTATCAGGGCCATGAGCGAGATCGCCGGGAGTACCGTTTTACTGATTGCTGCCGAATACCTCAACAGCATCCAGAACGGCAAAGGTATCATCCTGGGAGGTATCACAGGCGTACCTCCTACCCGTGTGGTTATTTTAGGAGCAGGCACAGTAGCCGAATATGCCACCAGAACAGCTTTGGGCCTTGGAGCAGACATTAAGGTTTTCGATACCCATATTTATAGACTGCAGCGGCTGCAATACGCCGTAGGAAACAGGATTTTCACTTCCATCATTGATTCGGAGACTTTGTCCAAAGCCCTTGAAGATGCCGATGTGGTGATCGGGGCCATGAGGGGCGAAAAAGGCCAGTCGCCTATGGTGGTGACTGAAGAAATGGTCTCGAAAATGAAACCCAATTCTATCATCATCGATGTGGCGATCGACCAGGGAGGCTGTTTCGAAACGTCTGAAATGACCAACCACAGGGAACCTGTTTTCAAAAAACACGATGTCATCCATTATTGCGTACCTAATATAGCTTCCAGGTTTGCCCATACAGCAAGCATTACCCTCAGTAATATATTTTCCCCTTTCCTGATCAAAACAGGCACATTGGGAGGCATTGAGGAAATGATTTTTACGAATAAATGGTTTATGAAGGGAGTGTATACCTACAAAGGGAGCATCACCAATTACCATCTGGCCCAAAAATTCAATTTAAGATACAGGGACCTGGGTCTTCTGCTGGCAGCCAGAATTTAAATTTACTTAATCAGATTATGATAAATCACAGCAATGAAAATATGATCATGGATGACGCCAACTCTCCTGATCTTGATAAAAAACTTTTAGGGAAAGTGTCTTCCGACTTTATTAAAGTCTGCGAACACCTTAAAGAAGCGTCTTACCAGATAAGAAAAAGAAAGTTCTCAGAGTTTCCCATATTCGTGCTGGCTCTTGAGAGTGTCGACGTCGGGAACATGCTCTTTAACAAATCAGACTTCAGCACCCTTTATGACTACAAGGCTTCTTTCATAGAAGAGTTTCTTGCCCTTGAAATTGTGGGTAAAGAATCGGAAGGCTTGTTTAAAGAGAACTATAAGGATCCCGAAGAATATTGCTGCCTTTTTGTGATTGACCAGAACTTCGCCGGATTTATCTACGTGCCGTTTCCTGAGGATTAATTTGAAGGGCTCTTCTGAGCCAGCCCTATTGCCATCATGTATTTTGAGGCCACAAAAGTAACCCGGATAATAGAATATTCCAGGGCAAAATGGCCTACGAACAGATGAATGGACGAAATGGCGTCAGAGAAAGTATTTACGGCTATGGCTACAATAATGATGGTCTTGCTGTAAGGCTCTGCCGGCCTCAGCAATGAGAGCGTCCCCAGGATAGCGAGCTGAACCACGTAAAGCAACACCATGATGAAGTTACGGTCAGGTACGCTGTTCATCAGGAAGACTCCGAAAAAGATAAAAGAGATGATGATATAGGGAAGTCCTTTCTGGAAGTAATTGCTATGTTCTATTCCGTAGGCAATGGCCTTCTCACGCCTGAAAATCATAATATATAACTGGTGTTCAATGAGATAGAACAGCAGCACGAGCATAAGTCCCAGCACCTCCGCCCTGAAATTAAAAGCAAATTCACCGAGGATCGAAAACAAAAAAGAAGTAAAAAACAACTGCTCCTTGATCCCGATACTGTCTTTGACCCTGGCCCAGTAGGTGTAGATGATAAATAACGAAGGAAGCGGTTTAAAGAGGAAATTGACCCCCATCGGCAAAAAATGATATGAAACAATTTCAATGAATGTTAAAGCTCCTAATATGTAAAGCTCCTTACGTTTCATCAGCTTATTTTGTCATTTTTTGATTCAAAAATAGAAAGTGATATAATCTTCCTGGATATCCCGTCATTGAAATTCAGCATTAACCCATAAACAAGCAATACCTGAGCTATCACATAAAACGTATAACTGAAAAGATATATACTTAGTTTTTGAGAAACGAAGAAATAAAATACATACAGGATATCTGAAGAAAAAATAAAGGATGCTCCGATGGAAACAAGTGCATAACTCGTCACCTTAGCCGGTCTGAACAGAGCCAGTACCGTAAAGAATACAATCTGAATAGAACAGATAAACAAAAGGAAATAAGACAGGTCGCTGGACTCGTCCAGGAAATACCCGAAGAGTATAAACACGATCAGTGCAGGGCCAAAGATTTTTATGGAGTCATAAAATGAATTATGCACCAGAAAAGCTCCTTCTTTCCTGAAAATGATGATGTATAAAAGCTGATATATAAATACAAAAGCAATCTGAATCTGAATTTTCAGAATGGTTTCAAACTCAATCACATTAAGGACATCCGTCAAATAAGCAAAAAGCAAACAAAGGATAAGAAGGTAATCAAATTTATTCCATAGCGATGTCCTGTAAACCACGTAAAAAGTTAACAGCAAAGGAATGAAAATGAAACTAAAAACTTTGAAATAAAATTTCTCCTCGATCCAGAGGTTGTATATGCCAAAGACGCCAACTAAAATAATAAAAACCAAAAATAGTCTTCTCATTATAATAAGCACTACAAGTAAATTATTTACTCATTCAAAGCTGACATAAGTATATAAAAAAACACCAGTCCAATGCAAACCTGACAAATATATACATCGAACTGGTGTCTTTTAAGAGCCAAAGGTATTAAATCACTTTAGCTTTACCCGGAACAGGTATCGGATAGAACCCGTCTGCGTCCGGTAATGTTTTTGGAAGCGTATCCCAGGTAAAGGCATCAGGCATCAGGCTGATATTAGAATTGATAGCATCATCCCATTTAAGTTTCTGACCAGAATAAGTCGCCATCCTGCCAAAGATAGATGTCATAGTACTCATAGCACCCCATTCGGCATCATTAACCGGCTTGTTGTTTACGATACAATCGAAAAGGACATCATGCTCTACCTGATAAGGGTTTTTATCTTCCGTATCTCTGTGTCTCCAGAGGCTTTTGCCCTGAAGATCGAAAATTTTTCCTTCTGTGGCCCTTCCTTTCGTTCCGATCAGATGCTCTGAAACGTCAGAAACGGTACCCGGCTGGTGACGGCACTGGCTGCTTAAGATCATGCCATCATCATATTTGAACTCCACATAGTGGTGATCAAAGATCTCACCGTATTCCTTGCCTTTTCTTACTTCACGTCCACCCATACCAACAGCTTCAGTCGGGTGACCGTTTTTGAACCAGTTGACCACGTCGATATTGTGAATGTGCTGCTCACAGATATGATCACCGCACAACCACACGAAATAATACCAGTTTCTCATCTGGTATTCCATTTCGGTCATTTGTGATTCTCTTTTCTTTACCCACACCCCGTCATTGTTCCAGTAACATCTCGCAGCCACGATGTCTCCGATCATCTTCTGGTCAATCACCCTTTTGTAGGTTTCAAGATATGAAGTCTGGTAGTGTCTCTGAAGACCTACTACCACTTTAAGATTTTTCTTTTTAGACTCTTCAGCAGCAGCCAGTACACGACGGATACCCGGAGCATCAGTAGCAACAGGTTTTTCCATGAACACGTGCTTACCCTGTCTTACAGCCTCTTCAAAATGTATAGGTCTGAAACCCGGAGGAGTGGTCAGGATCACAACGTCTGCCAGAGCAATCGCTTTTTTATAACCGTCAAAACCTACGAATTTGTTTTCAGGAGCAACTTTTACTTTGTCTTTGATCTTCACATTTTTTTCCGAAGTCAGAGAGCTGTAGCAACCATCTATTCTGTCTTTGAAGGCATCGGCCATCGCTACCAGAACCACATTTTCTTTTACAGACAAAGCCTGGAATGCTGCACCGGTACCACGTCCGCCGCAGCCGATCAAAGCCACTTTAATCTGGTCATTACCATCTACATAGTAAGAACCCTGAGCCTGTCCCGGAAGACCGGCCAGTGAAAGACCCCCTACCGTTGCGGCAGCTGTGGTCTTAATAAAATCTCTTCTTTTAAAATTATCAGTCATCTTTGTAAGGTTGAATTAAATTATTAGATTTATAAATTTACAATTTTTTTACATATCTTTTGGAGGCCGGGCAAAATATTCCTCAATTTCTTTGGCAGAAGGAGGATTCAGAGGCCTCACGATCCTGAAACCAAGGAACGGAGCATCTGTAAGCCACCAGTCAGATTTCGGAATCTGCGGGTCCCTTTGCTTGAGTCTTATGGTCGAAGGTCTTCTTGAAGCACTTCTCAGCATTTCAGCGTCATCGTCCCAATGTCCGCCTTTAATGGTATGAGGATACAATGTAACTGCCTTATTAGCAGGATCTTTGGCACCGTCAGTCAGCTTACCGTAAAAATCAGCCACATACTGATCTGAAGTCCATTCAGCCACATTACCATACATGTCATATAAACCCCAGGCATTCGGTTTTTTCAAACCCACTTTTTTATAAGCTCCGTCGGAATTCTCAAAAAACCAGGCATAATCGCCCAGCTGGTCTCCGGCTTCTCCGAAATAATAAGGCGTTTTAGAACCTGCTCTGGCGGCATATTCCCACTCTGCTTCAGTTGGCAGTCTGTAGAAATTACCGGTTTTTTCATACAGCCATTTGCAAAACTGGCGGGCTGCAAACTGCGTCACATTACAAACCGGGAAACCACCCAGCTTACCTTGTCCGAAAGACATTTCAACATAAGGTTTGGTAGGACGGGCCACAGCATCCACTTTCGGGGCACTGATCACTTTGGTCTCGAGTTCTTTGTTTTGGAAAACAAGATAATTGTCCCAGGTAACTTCATATTTAGACATCCAGAAAGGACTGATAACCACTTTTTTCTGCGGGCCTTCATCATCTCTTCTCAAAGCTTCGGTCTCAGGACTTCCGATTAAAAAATCTCCTCCCTGAATCGCTATCATGTCTACAGCCTGGTTGGTGTTGGGGATTTTTTCTGTATACGACGTAAAATCTTGTGGTTGAAATGAAAAAGTAATGAGCAGAACAAGAAACAATAAAACAACTGATTTGGACATTCTTTTAATTAAGTTTTAACTTTTGATACGAAAGTAATTATTTCTTTTTGAATTTCTAATACTGCTTATTAAAAAAATAATATTTCTTAAAAGAATCCGGACACAGGCCGGAACTCCGGAAGTCAGGCCTCTGGATTTAAGATTCATGCCCTCCGCTTGTAAATTCAAATACGGCAACAAAACAGCACACCGCTTACTTCCGGATCTCCTTTCCGGACAATCCCAGAAAAACAACATTTTAAACGCCGGAGAACATATAAACTATATAACATATACGTTTACAATTCGTCTCTTATTTTCAAGCTCCTGTGAATGACATAAGCCTTATCATATCCCAGATTTCCCGCATTTTTTGCCGGAAGGGCCTTTATGCAACCGGTAGAAAATACAGCCGGTCCGGGATTATCTTCCGGATTCATCACTTCATCAGGCTTTTCCGGTTTTCGTATTAAGTTAATAAGTATCTTTGCGGCGATTTTTATAACAAATTATCTGATTAACGTATGAATATTATTGATGGCAAGCTGATCTCCGCTCAGGTAAAAGAAGAGTTAAGAGAAAAAGTAGAAGATATAAAACTCAAAGGAGGCAAGATCCCCCACCTGGCCGCAGTACTGATTGGTGACAACGGAGCCAGCGAAACCTACGTATCCAGCAAGATAAAATCCTGCGAGCAGATCGGCTTTAAATCGACCCTGGTCAGAAGAGATGCCACCACCAGCGAAGCTGAAGTGCTTGAGATCATCGGACAGCTCAACCAGGATGAAGACGTGGACGGCTTTATTGTGCAGCTTCCGCTCCCTGACCATATCAACGTTGATAAAATCATCGAGGCTATAGATCCTAAAAAAGATGTGGACGGATTCCATCCCATCAATATCGGCCGTATGGCCAAAGGACTGCCTTCTTATATTTCGGCGACCCCTTTCGGCGTATTGGAGCTGATCAAAAGATATAATATTGAAACGGCAGGTAAACACTGCGTGGTAGTGGGCCGCAGCCAGATCGTGGGTCTACCGATGAGTATCCTGATGCAGAGAAATACGTATCCGGGCAACTGCACCGTAACCCTGGTTCACAGCCGTACCCAAAACCTTCCTGAAATCTGCCGTCAGGCCGACATACTGGTGGCCGCCCTTGGAAAACCTGAATTCATTACAGCCGAAATGGTCAAGGAAGGTGCGGTGGTGATTGACGTCGGTCTTACCAGGGTCGTTGACGCTTCTAAAAAGAGTGGCTTTGCTTTGAAAGGCGACGTTAAGTTTGACGAAGTGGCTCCGAAAACGAGTTATATTACTCCCGTGCCGGGCGGTGTAGGATTGATGACCGTAGCTGCTCTGATGCACAATACCCTGCTGGCTTCACAGGGTTTGGTGTATGGCAAATAACGTAATAAAAAAAGTAGAGACGTTGCATGCAACGTCTCTACGAAATATCATGGCATAGCTTATTTATTCTTCCATACAGGTTTACTTTTTGACTTAAAAGCTTCATAGCCTGCACGGGCATCTTCTGATGACCTGATTTCTTCCAGTTTTGTTTTAAGGTATTTCTGGTGCCCTGCCTCCGGCAATGAGCCCAGAGTTTTCAATGCTTCTATTCCCTTTTTTATCGCAAAGGGGGCGTTGTCAGAAATTTGTTCAGCCAATTGCCTGGTGAGCATTTCAGGATCTTCCGTCAGATGGGTGATCAGTCCCATTTCCAGGGCATCAATGGCCGAATAGGTGTTACCAAGGATACACATTTCCAGCAGTTTCCGTTGGCTCATGGATTTGGACAAGGTAGCCATGACCTGCATCGGAAAAAGGCCTCTTTTTACCTCCGGCAAGCTGAAACTTGCTTCAGGACCTGCCACCACGAAAGTACATTCACCTATGATGAGAAAACCACCGGCTATCACCGGACCCTTTACCAGGGCTATGGAAGGTTTATCAAGCTGCGACACCGCTTCTGCCAAAGGAATATCCGATACCGGGACAAGGGGATTTCCAGCCTCCGTCTCCGGATTATTGAATACATTCAGGTCCATTCCGGCACAAAACACCGGGCCCTCCGCTTCGATCACCACTACCCTTACCTCAGGCGACTCATTGGCTTTTTTGAAAGCAAATGCCATTTCAGATACCATCACAGGCGTAAATGCATTTCTTTTTCCAGGCCTGGCCAGGGTCAGGTAAAAAACATGTTCTTCCTGTCTTACTTTGATGTAAATAAAAGGCACTTCAAATACGGACGCACTGTTGTCTGACATAGTTTTCAATAAATCATTTCTGTGAAAGCCAGTTTCAGGGCTTCAATCTGATCATGGGATGCTAAATTAAAGAATTGCAGCATATTTTCTGTGGGCATATTCCCCACAAGTTTGTCGTCGGCCATCGGACATCCTCCGTAACCGAGAATAGCCCCGTCAAAACGCCGGCAACCCGCTTCATCAGCTGCCGTAATTTTAGACTCCCAGCTACCTGGCCGGGTATGCAGATGCACCCCGATTTCAAGGTCAGGATAAACGGGAATCAGGTTTTGAAGCAGGTAGGTAATGATTTTCGGCTCTGCCACACCGATGGTATCCGAAAGAGAAAAGATTTTAATACCCAGCTGCTTCAGGCGGTCAATCCACTCCAGCACCACCTCCGCAGACCAGGGGTCACCGTAAGGATTCCCAAAGCCCATGGATATATAAATGACGAGTTGCTTGGCTGATTTTTCACACAATTCCTGCATGAACTTCACCCTGTCAAGCGACTCTGCAATAGTGGCCTTCGTATTTCTCAGCTGAAAAGTCTCCGAGACAGAAAAAGGGTACCCGAGATAAGTAATACCCTCAAAAGCAGCGGCTTCTTCAGCCCCCCGCTCATTGGCAATGATGGCCAGCAGTTTTGTTCTGGTCCCGCCCAGGTCCAACCCCCTGATCACCTCAGCGGTATCAGCCATCTGGGGAATCACTTTGGCAGAAACAAAACTCCCGAAATCGATCGTATCAAAAATCCCGGAATGCAACAGTGTATTGATATATCTGATCTTTGCCTGGGTTGGAACAAACCGCTCCAATCCCTGGATCGCATCTCTGGGGCATTCAATAATTTTAAGCATCTCTTATTTACTGATCTCTCTCGCAATAACCATTCTCTGGATATTGCTGGTTCCTTCACCGATCGTACACAACTTGGCGTCCCTAAAAAATTTCTCTGCCGGGAAATCCTTCGTAAAGCCGTATCCTCCCAGGATCTGAACAGCTTCGTTGGAAACCTTAACTGCCGCCTCAGACGCAAAAAGCTTGGCCATGGCCGATATTTTGGTCACTTTGCCTCCGCTGTTCTTTATTTCTCCGGCTTTTCTGATCAGCAGTTCAGAAGCTTCGACATCAGTAGCCATTTCGGCCAGTTTGAAACTTACCCCCTGAAAATTGAAGATCTCCGTTCCGAATTGTTTTCTTTCCAAAGCATATTTAAGGGCACATTCATACGCTCCGCGGGCAATCCCGAGCGAAAGTGCCGCAATGGAGATCCTCCCGCCGTCGAGCAACTTAAGCGACTGAACAAAGCCATCGCCCACTTCTCCGACCACCTGGTCCTTGTGCACCCGGCAGCCGTCAAAAAACAGGCAGGCCGTTTCAGAAGCCCGCATACCTAATTTATTCTCTTTTTTACCTGAAGAAAACCCCGGCGTACCTTTTTCAATGATAAAAGCCGTCATACCGTGTTTGTCTCCTTTCGGCCCTGTTCTGGCAATGACCACCGCCACCTGGCTACTGATGGCATGGGTAATGAAATTTTTGGACCCGTTGATCACAAAGTAATCACCATCTTCCACTGCCGTCGTTTCCATACCTCCCGCATCAGAACCCGTCGTGGCTTCTGTAAGCCCCCAGGCTCCTATCCACTCCCCTGAAGCCAGTTTCGGCAGGTAGTGCATTTTCTGGTCTTCATTAGCAAAACTGAGTATATGATTGGTGCATAATGAGTTGTGAGCTGCAACAGACAAACCGATAGAACCGCAGACCTTAGAGATTTCATCCAGGATCGTGATATATTCCTGATAACCCAGCCCGCTTCCTCCGTAAATTTCAGGAACAAGAATCCCCATAAATCCATGTTCTCCCAGCTTCCTGAACAAATCAACAGGAAAAACCTGCTGCTCGTCCCATTCCATCACATGGGGAAGAATGTGTGTTTGTGCAAATTCCGCTGCACTTGCCTTGATCATCGACAATTGTTCTTCCATTTCAATTTGTTCCATTGTGTTGTAGCTTTTTTGATTAAATTGTCATACTAAATATTAATATGACAACAAATATAAATATCTTTGTGCACATTTATCCTTTTTCTAAGAAAAAATATCACATATTTGCTAATAAACAAAGTTAAATACACAAATGCAAACATTACTGAAAGAATTAACGGAACGGTTTGAAAAGCTAAAACTGGGGGGTGGAATAAAAAAGATAGAAAAACATAAATCGAAGGGAAAGCTGACAGCAAGGGAACGCATCAATTACTTACTCGATGACCCTCAGCACTTTACAGAATTCGGGACCTTTGCCGGCGACGGCATGTATGCCGAAGAAGGCGGCTGTCCCAATGGAGGGGCCGTTTGTGGTTTAGGCTATGTTTCGGGCCGCTTATGTGTCCTGGTGTCCAACGACGCCACCGTGAAGGCCGGGGCCTGGTTTCCGATCAGTGCCAAAAAGAACCTGAGGGCCCAGGAAATAGCCATGGAAAACAAACTTCCGGTTATTTACCTCGTAGATTCAGCAGGGGTTTACCTGCCGATGCAGGACGAGGTTTTTCCTGATAAAGAGCATTTCGGAAGGATTTTCAGGAACAACTCAAAAATGTCGGCGATGGGCATTCCACAGATCGCAGCCATCATGGGTCCATGTGTGGCCGGCGGGGCTTATTTACCTATTTTATCAGACTATGCCTATATCGTGGAAGGCTCTGGCTCCGTTTACCTGGCCGGACCTTACCTGGTTAAATCCTCGATCGGTGAAGACGTCGACAGCGAAACGCTGGGCGGAGCATCTACGCATTCTGAAATCTCAGGCGTGACCGATAATAAATTCAAAACGGATGAAGAATGCCTGGATGCCATCAAAAAAGTAGTGGGCAAATTCGGCCATAAAACCACAGCCGGCTTTGACAGGATCACTCCCGGCGAGCCGGGTAGAAAACCGGAAGAAATCTATGACATCATGCCGGAAGACCCGCTGAAACCCTATGATATGCTCAACATCATAGAATGCCTGACCGACCGGAACGAATTTGAAGAATATAAACCCGATTACGGCAAAACCATCATCTGCGGCTTAGGCAGAATTGACGGCTGGGCCGTAGGAATTGTGGCCAATCAACGTAAAATAGTCAAAGCCAAAAAACCTATGGGTTCCAGCGAAATGCAGATGGGCGGGGTTATTTATTCTGACTCGGCAGACAAAGCCGCCCGTTTTATCATGAACTGCAACCAGCAGCGTATCCCGCTGGTCTTTCTCCAGGATGTCACAGGGTTTATGGTGGGCAGCCGCTCCGAGCAAGGAGGCATTATCAAAGACGGGGCCAAGATGGTCAATGCTATGGCCAACTCGATTGTCCCTAAATTCACATTTATTGTCGGAAATTCTTACGGGGCGGGTAATTATGCGATGTGTGGTAAAGCCTATGACCCGAGGCTTATTTATGCCTGGCCAAGTGCCAGGATGGCCGTCATGAGTGGAGCTACTGCCGCAAAAACCCTCCTACAGATACAGGAATCGGCGATGAAAGCTAAGGGAATAGAAATCGACCCGCAAACAGAAGAGGAATTGCTCAAAAAGATAACCGACCGGTACAATGAGCAGCTGAGTCCTTATTACGCCGCAGCCAGGTTATGGGTAGACGGGGTCATTGACCCGGCAGAAACCCGGCGGATTATCTCTGTTGGGATTGACGCCGCCAATCATGCCCCCATTGAAGGCGAATATAAAGTGGGCGTGATACAAACCTAGGACTGTTTTATTCAAATCCGGAATTTATTACTGATCTTGTCCCGCAATGATAAAAAATCAAACAGTATGTTCTCGAAAGCTTATAAAATATCCAGTCAGTACACACATCCCTTATTGATCTCCAACAGGTTTTATGACGGCACTGTCACCAGCGGCGTGGGCAGTTTTGTCATTATCAACAAAGAAGGCTGGATTGCCACAGCAGGCCATATCCTGGACTCTTTGCTGACGTATCACAAGCACCAGGCTGAAATAGAACAATACAATGCCAAGACAGGAGCGAAAATTGACCCGAAATGGATCAGCAATCATTCCATCTGGTTCGGAGCAGATCATCACTTTATCCGGCAATTCCACATTTTAGGGGAAAATGACCTGGCAATAGGAAAGATCGAGAATTATAATCCTGACTTTGTCAAGACTTATCCTGTATTCAAAGATCCGCGAAAACTGGAGCCGGGCACCAGTCTGTGCAAGCTCGGGTATCCGTTTTATGATGTCAAAGCTACTTTTGATGAAAAGAACAACCAGTTCAGGTTTGATCCGTCTGTTTTTCCGATACCTTCATTTCCGATCGACGGTATTTATACCCGCAACATCATCACGGGAAAAAGCCCGGACGGCAAATTTGACTACAAATTCTTGGAGACCTCGACTCCGGGACTCAGAGGCCAGAGCGGCGGACCAACTTTTGATAAGGACGGAAAAATCTGGGCTATACAGTCTCAGACCCATCATCTTCCACTGGGTTTTTCTCCCACCATCAAAAAAGACGATAAGGAAATTGAAGAAAATCAATTCCTGAATGTAGGCTGGGGAGTGCACGTAGAGGCCATCCTCAGGTTTCTGGACGAAAAAAGGGTAAAATACCAGGTAGATTAGCCCTTTACCACTTCCGTTACCTTTTCAAGGTCATCCCAGAAGCTCGGATACGATTTAACCACCACACCCGGCTCTTCGATTTCAACATCGATGAGCATAGCCAGCGGAGCAAAAGCCATGGCCATGCGGTGATCTTCGTAAGTTTTGATCAGCGGTGCAGCTGCAAGGTTTGATTTATTAAAATCAGAACGTACTTCATACCTGGTGTTTGATTCAACCTCTACCAGGTCGGCATTGATTTTTTTCAGCTCATTCTGCAAGGCTACTACCCGGTCGGTTTCTTTGATCTTCAGGCTTTCAATACCCGTAAAAACAGCTGGAATTCTCTTAGCGGCCACAGTAACAGCCACAGTCTGGGCAAGATCCGGGCAATTGGTAAAGTCCCACTCCAGTGAAGCAGCCGGTGGCTGTTTCTCAAGAAGCACGCCTTCAGCTGTAAAAGTACTTTTAACCCCTAACTGGTCCATAATTGCCACGATAGCACTGTCTCCCTGTAAAGAGTTCTCTTTTAAACCCAGCAACTCAACGCGTGAATTCTCATCCTTAGCCAGAGCCACGATACTGTACCAGTAAGAAGCTCCGGACCAGTCGGATTCAATTTTATAGGCAACAGGCTTGTATACCTGCGGAGCGACACTCAAAGTTTTAGCTTCCCAGTTTTCTTCCACTTTTACACCAAAAGCTTCCATCTGGCGGATGGTCATCTGGATATAAGGAATAGAACCGATTTCGCCTGTAAGATTAATTTTCAGGCCCTGGGGCAACAAGGGGGCAATCATCAGCAAAGCAGAAATATACTGACTGCTCACATCTCCCCTGATCGAAAGTTCGGAAGTCAGCTGCTCCGGAAACCCATGGATCTGATGTGGCGGGTAGCCTTCTTTCTCAAGATACTCTATTTTCACACCTAAAGACTTAAGGGCTTCCACCAGGATACCAATCGGCCTTTCGCACATCCTTGGCGTTCCGGTCATCTTCTTCTGCTGGTTGGTGATCGAAAAATAAGCAGTCAGAAAACGCATTGTTGTACCTGCGTCCAGGACATCAGCCACGGCATCATTGGACTCCAGCAAACGGATCATCGTTTGGGTGTCTCTTGCAGAAGCCAGGTTCGAAAGCTCCCCTTTGAATCCTGTGAGGGCATTGATGATCAAAGCACGGTTGCTTTCGCTTTTCGAAGATGCTAAAGGTATTTTCTGATTAAATGATTTATTATTCTCCCTGATTAAAAGGCTGTCCATCGTTATATTGTATTAAAATAGAGCCGCAAAGATAGTCAGCCCGAAATAAAAATGGTAATAATATTTCATCCCATGGGAATTTGAAATTATTTTGCATCGAATCTGACCCATTATAAAGCCTAATGTCAACTAATTACATCAATTTCTTCAGCATTTTGCTGTATTTGTCTCTTTCTGCCTATTTGTTTCTAAAAAAAACTACGTCGGTTACGCCACGTCTGTTTGCTTTATTATTATTTCTCCATGCCGTTTCCAATGGCATTGTCTCATTTAATAATTCTGAATATGTAGCCTCATTCCCTTATCTGATTCACAGCGGTCTGATCCTGAAATTTCTTTGGGGACCCCTGCTTTTTCTTTTTGTAGAGAGTTCATCAGGCAAAAAAGAGCACAAACCCTGGCGGATCCTGATACATTTCCTTCCCTTTCTTTTTGCCCTGTTATTTTTCAGCTACCAGATTTTAACGGTGGGCTTAAAAAACCTGTCAGAATATGCCTCAAACAAAGACTACCTCTTTAAAAAGTATACCCTCTTTAATTTTGCTGTGTACATCCAGAATGTCTTCTATATCTTTTTGTGCCTGCTCAGGCTGGTTAAGCACCGTCTCGATATCAGGCAAAACTACTCCAATCTGCAGAAAGTAAGGTTTGACTGGATCTTTAATACCCTGGTGTTCCTGGCAGCTGTACATTTCCTGATCCCTTTTATGGTCTATTACCTTGATATGGGCTATTTCAAGAACCTGTACATCGTCAACATACCGATAGTCTTTTATGTAGCATGGCACATTCTCAGAAAACCCGGAATGTTCGAAAAAGAAATTATCATTGCCCCGGTTCCGGAAAAAGACACCACTACCGTACTGCAGTATGATTATGAAGATCAGGCCGTGATACTTACCAAACTGATGGAGGATAAAAAGCCATTCCTCAATCCTGAGCTGACTTTGAAAGAACTGGCCGATTATCTGGAGATTCCGGCTTACCAGCTCTCGGAGATACTCAATAAGGGATTAAATAAAAGCTTTTACGAATTTGTCAATCACTACCGTATCGAAGAAGCAAAAGAGAAGCTGGTCAGTCCGAAAAACGCCAATCTGACCCTGGAAGGCATAGGTTACGAGTGCGGATTTAATTCCAAATCCACTTTTTATGCCATTTTTAAGAAATATACCCAGTACACGCCTTTGGAGTTCAGAAAGGCCCAAGACATTCATATTGAACAGATTACGATTCCGGACTCCCCAAAAAGGTGTCCGAACTTATAAATTCAGACAATATCAGCCCTTTTCGGCAATCTGGAAAGTATATTTTTGTGGCGGTTAGATTTCACTAAATGTTATGTTTATGGTCATGAAAACTTTTACAAAAACATTATTCCTATCCCTCTCATTTTTTTGGATCCCGGGATTTTCGCAAATCAACCCTTAAAGAAAAAGTAAAGCCATTTCGCAACCAATGGTCTTTGCCGGTTTTGACAATACTTATCCTGAAATGTACGGGATAAGTATTGACATACTGATTTCTTCTCCTGTTGCACTTCTTAACTACAGACAAAAAAGACCAGTATTTTCACCTGAAGGATTCCGGCTTAATCGTTACTTTCCATAAACCATCCTTTTGTCGTACTCCGAAAACAGATCATGTCAGAGATGCCGCTTTATATTTTGATGAATAATTTCTTTTTATACATCCAGTACAGCACCCACCATTCCACTGCCAGGATCACAAATCCGCTGACCAATGTGTGATACGACTCTCCGAAAATCATATCGTATTTCTGACTGATATTGGTCTTAAACGATTCATCAATAAAATCATTTACGGTATGTGCGAGCACATAAGCGGCAATAGAATTCATCCCGATGATTTTCAGCCAGTCAAATGCTTTGACATTCCCCCTGATATCCACCACAAAATAGAACAGAGCTAAAAACAAAAAGCAAAGTCCGCCGCTGAATAAAACCCAGGTAGGGGTCCAGATCCGCTTCACATTCGGGCATATGCCCAGAACATTCAGCAGAACACCCGCTACGACCAGACCTAAACCCAGGGTTAGAAATTTCCTGATTTTATCACTCCCCGGTGACTCTTCCTTTAACAGCTTACCGGCTATCAGACCAAGTATCATCGTTCCCAAAGTCGGGATAAAACTCAGGGTTGAATAACCTCCGCCGTTGTTAAAAAATTCTTTGGTCCTTGGAAAAATATTCATAAACCAGCGATCAAAAGCCCAGGCAAAATTAGTGTTCCTGTTCCAGTGAGCTGCAAAACCCTGCAGGTTATGTTCCCAATCAGGGGCGGTTCCGGCCAGGGCATAATCAAACGCCGGACCGGGAAGCGGATATAAGGCAAAAGCGAGCCAGTAACCTACCAGTATAACAGCCAAAGCAGCCACCTGGACCTTCAGCGACCTGAAACCCAGGAGAAATAAAAAGGGGTAACCCAAACCAATCTGAGAAAGTGTATCTTCAAAAGTCCAATTGGTCATTTCCCTGCCCATCGACCGGAGAAAAACACCCAGCAGGATCAGGATCAGCGAACGCTTCAGTGTATGTAAAAACAAATCGGAGAACTTCCCTCCCTTAGCCACACGCCCCGCAATCGAAAAAGGGAGAGCCACTCCTACCAGGAATGAAAAGGAAGGTTGAATGAGGTCATGCAGAGAGCAGCCCACCCAGGGCACATGAGATTGATGAAAAGAAAGAAATTGCCAGAAACGGCTGTCAGGAACTGCCCTGGAGACTTTTGAAAACTCAAGAACTTCAGCCATCATCAGGAACATCACGAAACCACGGTAAACGTCAACAGAGGCCAGCCTTTGGACAAAGGGAGCGGAACTTTTGGTCATAGAAAAGGGTAATTTGAATAAATGATATTCAAATATAGAAAAAAACCAAGAAAAGTTTGAATGAAGCCGTATTATTGAAGTTCTCCGTCGAAATATCTAAAGGGCTTTGAACACTTTCAGCCTGACATTGTCATTAAACTTCCTGGAATTAAAAAACTTGTCGCGGTTTTGTATGAGCGTCAGAGCGGCCTGAATGATCAGAATCCCTTTGATGGAATTGGGGTTTTTCCAGGGTTCAATGTTAAAATAGACCCAGTCATAGGCTAACGGCATTAAGGCCGCCGTGCTGGTCCAGGATATACCATGACGGATGCCTTTCCTGACCGGTCGTTTGTAATATCTTTCAACGTCATTCATCCCGAAGGTAAAATACTCCAGGTGCCTCACGCTTTCATCGTATTTTAAGATAGTAAAGGTGCTGTCTGATATTTCCCAGATTTCATCTTGAAAAATCACGCCTTCTTTCGTCCTGAACCGGAAAACATCCCCTTCATAAAACCTGACCCGCCTGCCTGTTTTGAGGTGATCTACCACCAGGAAATTCTTTTTGTCCTGAATGGTTTTAAACTGGGTGGCATTATTTTTCTCCAGCAGCTTCTCAACAGGAACAGCCTCTTTCTTGTGGGGATCCTGAGCAAGAGTCATCAAAGGAAGAAAAAGCAAAACCAGGAGTTTTTTAAAATTCATTACAAAAAGGTTTGTTACTTATCCTTAAACGACACACCACCGGAAACTATTATTTTCATAACCTCAGCACTTGAGATATTCAGCATTTCCACCTGGGCTTTGGGCACAATAAACATGTCGCCCGAGAAGGCATAACTGTGCGGACAATAAACTGAAACCATGTTATCAAGCCCGATATCTGAGAGGTCTTCCTGGGTAATAAACCCGATTTTTTTGATATTGAATTCACCGTTGAGAGTGACAATCACCGCCTGTTTAAATTTCCGTTTGTCGCCCACAAAAGCCGAGATCAGGTCTTTAAAAGCAGAATAAAATATCCTGACAAAGGGCAGATTCTTGATCCCGTTTTCAAGCCAGTTCTGGATCGTCTGGGGCAATAAAACCGTAAATACAAACCCGATAACAATAGTACCCCCTATAACTATAAAGAAGCCAAGCCCCGGAATAAAGAACTCCTGGTTGGAATTAGCCAGCGGAAACCTGATCCTCACCAGGCTGTCCACAAAGTCGAATGCACTGTAAAGAATGAGTATGGTGAATCCTACAGGGGCTACAAACAGCAAACCCCTAACAAAATACGACAGTAATCTGTTAAATATCTTTCTGAAATTATCAGACATCAGCTTATGGTTTAAATCAAAGGTTGTTTACCTTCTTGTCTTTAGGGTATTTAACAGTATATTTCAGATTTAGTTCTCTGCTTTGTGCAGGCGGAAGGGTAACTTCCCAGGTTACCTTGCCCGTGGCTTTGTCATACTGGGCACCGTCAGCTTCTTCCAGGCTTACTTCTATGGAACTGTCCTGCGAAACCGGAACCTGGTCCTGTACGATGACCGTCACGGGTTCAGATTTGGCATTCCTGATGGTGGTTCTGTATCCGAATGACTCACGGATAGAAGAGCCCATCGATTTACGGGCTTTATAATTCTCAATTTCTTCTCTTTTTGAAGTAATCTTCTTGTCTCTTCCCAGGCTGAAGATCATTTTCTCTTCAGTGCCAACGCCGGCTACCCTGCTTTTCCCGATAAATGTATCTTCAAAGTAAACGTTTGCTTCACCCGGAAGTAAATTATACTTCTCCCACTCAGTCACCTCCGTGGTCAGGAATCCGTCTGTGTCCAGCTTGGGAAGGATATAATTACTGAATTTGGAAGGCAATGAATAATTCCTGATCTCCACCAGCTCAGGGTTTCCGCCACTTGGTATAGAATAAGGCAGGTCAATCTCAAAATTGACAGATAAAGCCGACTCCACCACCCTGGTATAATCAGCCGTACTCTGAACCTCCATCAGAGGCTCGGATCCGGCAGCCGGAGCAGGTGCCATAGTTAAAACTTTTGACTCCACCCTGGCCGCTCTGACGTTATCAGAATAGACCGGCTGAGGCTCGAAAATGGACAGGAACTGCGGATATAATTCAGGTTTCTGACCACCTTCAGACGGATTGGAAGTCGAAAGGGTGAGTTTCACATTACTCCAGTCAATACCCGTATTCTGATAAACATTCGCACGGTAAGCCATCAGAACCGGGCTCGTTGTATTTTTAATCCTGACATCATAACTCGGATACCAACCCACATTATTGACCACATAGGAAAGTGACAAAGCGGCACTCACGGGGCCTTTGGCAGAAACAGCCAGCTCAATTTCACCGGTCGGGAGCCTGCTTCCGGGATTCGATGCCAGTTGTCTTTCCAGACGCAGTTTCTTTTCCTTCAAGGGAGCCAGCTGACGGGTAAGCTGTAGTTTCCTCGTACCCAGCTCTGTTAATTTGGTCCTGAAAAAGTCGATCATTTCTTTAAAGTCTTCAGGCACCAACCCGTCCTTATCACTTTTAACATTTGAATTGGCCATCACCATACGCTCTTCATTGGCCACTACGCCCAGGAGCATGTCGATATTTTCAATTTCAGTACCTACTATGGCGATGGAATCCTGGATGGCACTGACTTTCTTATTCGTGAGATTGGTCCTGTATTTTACACTTAAAATGACAAAATCGCCCTTCCCTCCTACTTTGATACTGTTCTGATCGATTGTGGAAGCGATATCATCCAGAATAACTTTGGAGTTTCCTGCCATGATGTTGACAGTGGCTGAGGCATCAATCTGAGCTTTGGTCTGAAAAACGGTTACATGGTCAATTTTGGGACTGATCCTTTTACTGGTCTGACCGAAAATCGATCCGTATAACCCAAACAATAAAACCAGAATTGATAAATGTTTCATGATATTTTGTGTATTTACTCCTTAAAAAGTACGCATTTTCAAATAAACGCAAAAAATCAAAAAATACATCAAACAACAGATAATCTTTTTTGACCAGGGCAATGAATTGCACTTTATTTAATAATTTCGCACCGGAAGCCGAAAAAACCTGTTCATTAAGATAACCGGGTTCCGGACATCCTCTAAAACAAGAAAGCATGTATTCATCTGAAAAAGTCAGAAAATTCACAGAAAAAATATTCAGGGCCATCGGATGTTCCAACCGCGATGCCAGACTGGCAGCCGATGTCCTGGTCAATGCAGACCTCAGGGGGGTAGACTCTCACGGTGTAGCCCGGCTGGCCGGTTATGTCAGGTTATTTGACCACGGCAGGTTAAATCCGAAACCGGAAATCAAAATCATTCATCAAACCCCGAGTACAGCGGTTATCGACGGCGACAAAGGCCTTGGCCTGGTAGTGGCTCCGTTTGCCATGAAAATAGCCATAAAAAAGGCCCAAAGGGCAGGTTCTGGGTGGATTTCAGTGCAAAACTCAAATCATTTTGGCATTGCCGGTTACCACGCCATGCTGGCGTCTGACCAGGACATGATCGGATGGGCGATGACCAATGCCGCTCCGCTCGTTGTCCCGACATTCTCAACAGAAAAATTATTAGGCACCAACCCCATAGCTCTGGCCGTTCCTGCCGAAACGCAACCCGCTTTCGTAGCTGATTTTGCGACAACGGCGGTAGCTTACGGAAAAATGGAAATCCTTCAAAGAAAAGGCCTGGACGCTCCCTTAGGATGGGTACAGGACGAAAAAGGTCTCCCGACTGCCAATGCCAATGCGGTAAAAGAAGGAGGCGGATTGCTTCCCCTGGGTGGTGACCGTGAGCACGGAAGTCATAAAGGATATGGGCTGGGAGCCATTGTAGATATACTTTCCGGGGTTTTATCCGGAGCCAATTTCGGGCCATGGGTCCCCCCGTTCGCCACCGCAGGCTTTCACGGGGTGGCAGCAGAACAGGTCGGTAAAGGCACAGGCCATTTTCTGGGAGCCATGAGGATAGACGGTTTCAGATCAAAAGAAGACTTCAAGAAAAGCATGGACGTGTGGATCAACCGTTTCAGATCAGCCACACACATTGACGGAGAAAAAGTACAGATACCCGGCGACCAGGAAAGGAATTTTATGGCCGAAAGACTCGCAAACGGCATTCCGTTGAACGAAAAAGTAGTGGAAAGCCTTGAGGAACTGGGCCAAAGATTTAAAATCAGGTTTTAAGATCAGCATATTTAAGACTATCATATGAAAAATGTCAATATAGGACTGGTTCAGATGTCGTGTTCAGCCGACGTTGAAGCCAACATCCAAAAAGCAGTTAAAGGAATTGAAGAAGCGGCCGCCAAGGGTGCCAACATCGTTTGTCTTCAGGAGCTGTTTACCTCTCTTTATTTTTGTGATGTGGAAGATCATGAAAATTTCAAACTGGCAGAAGCCATCCCCGGCCCTACCACAAGCACCATGGAAGAGCTGGCTAAAAGGCTGAATGTGGTCATCATTGCCTCTCTTTTTGAAAAAAGAGCCCAGGGACTTTACCACAACACCACCGCCGTTATCGACGCCGACGGCAAATACCTTGGCAAATACCGCAAAATGCATATTCCGGATGATCCGGGTTATTATGAAAAGTTCTATTTCACTCCGGGTGACCTCGGATATAAGATATTCGAAACCAAATTTGCCAAAATAGGTGTACTGATCTGCTGGGACCAGTGGTATCCGGAAGCCGCCAGGATCACTTCACTGATGGGAGCTGAAATATTGTTTTATCCGACCGCCATAGGCTGGGACGAAAGCGAGACCAACCCGGTTATCAACCAGGAACAACACGATGCCTGGCAAACCATACAGAGGTCTCATGCAGTAGCCAACGGCCTGTATGTAGTATCTGTCAACAGGGTGGGTAGTGAAGCCGGACAAAAATTCTGGGGAGGTTCATTTGTAGCCAATCCGCATGGCCGCCTGCTTTACCTAGCTTCGCATGATCAGGAAGAGGTACATGTAGAAAAAATAGACCTGGATCAGACAGAATACTACCGGACCACCTGGCCGTTCCTCCGTGACCGCCGCATAGACAGTTATCAGCCGATTACGAAACGGTTTATTGATAGGGATTGAGAAAGTCTTGAATGCCTCAATAAAAAATAATTCTGAATGAGTGAACGAGGAGATATTCCTTCGTTCACTCATTCAAGACTCATGATTGCTTAACAACAAACAACTTAATCCCTTCTATCTTTTTAATGATTACTTTTTCGTCGGGCAGAAGGCTGTTCAGGCTGTCTGAAAAGGCCATCCATTCTGACCCGCGGTAGAAGACCTTGCCTTCTCCGCCCACAGGAATCTCCACAGAAACCCTCGCATGTTCATCAATAAATTCTGTGTAGGACCCTTGCTCTTTGAGAAAGAGTTCCTTGAATTTTTTCCGGAACAATACCAGGGAAATGACGGAGCTGAAACAAAAAACGATCAACTGGGCACTGGTTTCATCCAAAAGCCCCAGGTAACTGAATACCGCCGTAATAAAAGCCCCTACGCCGAAAAATATAGAGTAGAACGAAGTGGAAAATATCTCCACGATGAGCATAATCACGCCCACAATAACCCAGATGGTAACGTTCGATAAGTCCATAGTTTTACAATTTAAAATCTTACTTATTTGGTCTCCTGTTGTTTGATCACACTCATGGCAGTAGCAATTACCGCCGAAACGTCAGCCAGGTTGGACGGCAAAATCATCGTATTGGTTGATTTAGCCAGTTTACCAAACTGATCGATATAATTTTCAGCCACTTTCAATTGTACCGCTTCCATACCACCTTTCTCTTTGATGGCAGAAGCCACGAGACGGATACCTTCAGCGGTTGCTTCTGCAACGGCCTTGATCGCAGAGGCTTCACCTTCGGCTTTGTTGATCTGCTGCAGCTTCTGAGCTTCAGATTCCAACACCACACGTTCTTTCTCACCTTCAGCCACATTGATGGCAAATTGTTTTTTACCTTCAGATTCCAGGATAACTGACCTTTTTTCACGCTCAGCCTGCATTTGTTTCTCCATGGCTTGTAATACCGTGGTCGGTGGCGTAATGTTTTTGATCTCATAACGCAGGACCTTCACACCCCAGCCGATAGCGGCTTCATCGATGGCGGCCACCACAGCCAGGTTGATCACCATACGCTCTACGAAAGTTTTGTCAAGGTCAATCTTACCGATCTCACTACGCATGGTCGTCTGAGCCAGCTGGGTAACTGCAAATACGTAGTCGTTGATACCGTAAGAAGCCTTTTGGGGATCTACCACCTGGAGGAATATCACACCGTCAACACGCACCTGCACGTTGTCACGCGTAATACATATCTGTTCATGAATGTCATAAGCCTGTTCTTTCAAGCCGTGTTTATAGGCTATTCTGTCAAAAAAAGGAATGATAAAGTTGATACCGGGCTGAAGGGTTCCGGTAAATTTACCGAGACGCTCCACGATATAAGCTTTTTGCTGAGGCACAACTTTTACGGCCATCATAATGACCACGACCACTAAAAGGGTAATTGCTAAAGTAGGGTACATAAGAATATATATTTAAATTAATGGATTTTACAAAGATAGCATTTTTGGCCAGATTACCATCGGAAATTGGGACAAAACACCCTTTTCCCGTTTAAATCAAGGCAAAAGATTTACAAGCGGAAGAACAGGAACGGGCGGCACAAACCGGATTAATGCTGCGTAAACGTAAAATTATTAAAATATTATCAGACTGTTAAATCGCTTTTCTGAACTAAAAAACTTATTTTCATGACTTTAGCACTGTTATTCAAAATAGAAACACTAATTTTGTACCCAAATAATACAATTAAAATAATTACAGTAGTGATACTGCAAGACCAATGAGAAAAAGAATTCAAGAAAAAGATTCTTCGAGGGGAGAAAAAGGAAGAAGTACAGACAGAAGAAGACCGGAAAACAGGGGACCTAAAGACGGTGCTGCTACAGCAAAAGGAAAGCCGTTCGGAAAAAATGACCCGTTTAAGAAAGATGGTTTCAAACCAAGAGAGGCGGGAGCAAAACCATTCGGAGAAAAGAGAGAAGGCGGATTTAAGCCGAGAGAATCAAAACCATTTGACAGGAAGCCTTTCGGATCAGACAACAGAGGCGGTGACAGAAGAGAAGGCGGATTCCAGCCACGAGAATCCAGATCATCCGACAAAAAACCTTTCGGATCAGACAACAGGGGTGGTGACAGAAGAGAAGGCGGTTTCCAGCCAAGAGAAGCCAGATCATTCGACAAAAAACCTTTCGGATCAGATAACAGAGGCAGCGACAGAAGAGAAGGCGGTTTCCAGCCGAGAGAAGCCAGATCATTCGACAAAAAACCTTTCGGATCAGATAACAGAGGCGGCGACAGAAGAGAAGGCGGGTTCCAGCCACGAGAATCCAGATCGTTCGACAAAAAATCTTTCGGAACAGATAGCAGAGGCGGCGACAAAAGAGAAGGTGGCTTTAACAGGTCATCAGATTCAAGAGATTCACGTCCATTCGACAAAAAACCTTTCAGATCAGATAACAGGGACAGCGATAAAGAAGCAGGCGGATTCCAGCCGAGAGAAAGCAGGTCATTTGACAAAAAACCTTTCAGCCCGAGAACAGACGACAGATTCTCAAAATCTGACGACAGGGCTTCTTCAGATTCCAGATCAAAAGAATTCCAAAACAAAAGCACCGGAAAACCAGCTTTCTTCAAAGGCAAAGCCCGTGAAGAAAAAGAAGGTGAAAATTCTGAAGCATTGGATGCCCGCAGAGAAAAGCTTTCTGAGAACAGACAGACCGGCTTAACCTATGCTCCTAAATATGATGAAGATCGTATGAAGAAGCAATTGCCTCCCAAAGTCCTTAAGAACATCAAAGAAGAAAAAGACGGCACCATCAGGCTCAACAGGTACATTGCCAACGCAGGTCTTTGCTCCAGGAGAGAAGCCGATGAGTTTATTTCAAGCGGTCAGATTACCGTCAACGGGAAAGTGATCGACGAAATGGGCTATAAAGTGCAGCCAAGTGATGTGGTCAAATACGGCCGTAAAATACTTAACCGTGAAAAAATCGTTTATGTGCTTCTGAACAAGCCGAAAGATTTCATTACCACAACCGAAGATCCGGAAGACCGTAAAACAGTAATGGAACTGGTAGCCAAGGCATGTGAAGAGAGAATCTACCCGGTAGGTCGTCTTGACAGAATGACAACAGGCTTACTTTTACTGACCAACGACGGCGAACTGGCTGACAAACTCTCCCACCCTTCCAACGGTATTAAAAAAGTGTACCAGGTTGAACTGGATAAACCCATCACCCAGGAACACTTTGATATGATCCTGGCGGGTATTGAGCTGGAAGACGGCCAGGTAAAAGCCGATGACCTGGGCATTATTACACCTGACGGAGAAGTAGTCGGTATCGAAATCCACAGTGGTAAAAACAGGATTGTAAGAAGAATTTTCGAGCATCTCGGTTATGAAGTACTTAAACTTGACAGAACCACTTATGCAGGCCTGACCAAAAAGGATTTGCCAAGAGGAAAATGGCGTTTTCTGACGGAAAAAGAAGTTATCAGACTAAAATATATGATTTAATTTTTTTAATTTGCGATGCAAATCCTTTAAAATCAATTACAAACAATGGAAGAGAATAAAAAAGAGATCGAAGATAATGCTGCTGAACTGGCAGACAAAGGAAAAGAAACCGTAGAACAAGCAAAAGCCACTGCTGAAAGCGTGAAAGATGCTGCAGAAGCCAAAGTTGAAGAAGTTAAAGAAGAAACTGCCGCTAAAGTTGAAGAAATCAAAACTGAAGCTGCGGAAGCCGTTGAAGAAAAAGTAGCTGAAGTAAAAGCAGCTGCCGAAGAAGCTAAGGAAGAAGTTTCTGCTAAAGTAGAAGAAGTTAAAACTGAAGCTGCGGAAGTAGTGGAAGAGAAAGTGGAAGCTGCCAAAGAAACTGCCGAAAGCGTAAAAGAAACGGTAAGTTCGAAATTCGAAGACCTTAAAAATGACGCTGCAGAAGCCTTGAGTGATATCAAAGCCAAAGCCAGCGAACTGGTTAACGAAGAAAAAATCAAAGAAATCAAAGAAGATGCTGCTGAAACTTTAAACGACGCGAAAGCAAAAGTTAAAGAGATCGCCGGTGAAGCCGGTGAAGCATTCAATACCGCCAAGGCGAAAGTTCAGGAATTGGTTAACGAAGAAAAACTGAATGAATTCAAAGCCGAAGCTTCTGAAAAATTTGAAGACCTTAAAGAAGATGCTGAAGAAGCCATCAACAAAGCCAAAGTAAAGGCTTCTGAGCTGGCTACTGAAGCTGAAGAGGCCGTTCAGGAAGTAACCAAAAAGACAAAAGGATTTTTTGCCAGATTATTCGGTAAATAATACTGCCTTCAGAGCATAAAAAAAGAATCCCGGTCACCCGGGATTCTTTTTTTATATGCGATATATACTTTAAAATCAGCAGTTTTCCACATTCAACCCTGTTTTACAGGTATTGTCAAGAGAAAGACTCATATAATCACCAAAGAATATAGAGAAGACTCTCGAAAAGAAATCAGTAACCAATCCGACGATAGAAGTTGAAATGGTTTTGGTCTCGATTTCAGCTTCCGGGCTTTTCACCATCGGCAACTCCAGCATCCTGCCTTTCTCAACAGCATTACTCACGATCGAATGCTGGTTTTTCCCTTTGGCTAATGAGTGACTTTCTGTAAAGCCGATAGCCGAAGCATTAAGAGCGGTCAATGAGATCAGGAAAAATAAGAAGAACTTTTTCATAATTGTTGATTGATAAATTACTTTGCAAAGATATATGTTTTATTTAGTATTATGCAATACAAAGTACTAATTTTTTTTCAATTTTTATTTTCCGGTCTTTTCTGTTCATTCAGGGATTCCTCCTTATCTCCCCCACTCTTTCCTGCTTTTTATCAGATAGATACCCTTTTAGATATCCCGTCATCCCCTTGTGCTACGATCACAAAGTAAACACCCGGATCTGCCTTTTTAAGCTTGATCTGACCTACATACTCTCCTTTGAAAGCCTTTATTTCAGATTTTGAAACCACATTTCCTTTAAGGTCCACCACCGTAATGTTCACATCTCCTTCTTTCAGGGCATAGAATCTCACGTTGAGTGTTTCCACATCCGGGCGGTTAGGGAAAACATCGAGTGAACGGATCGGGGCACCGTCAACTGCCGAAAATACGTGGTCATCCCAACGGTGTATCTGTGGTAATTGTTCTATTCTCCTCGGCAGATCGGCGTAAACATCCTTCATGCGTTCGGAGAATTTGTCGATATCAAATTCAAAATCGTTTGAAAAACTATTCGAATCGAAATTACCACGTCTTTTATAAACACGAACCCTTGGCTTGTGTTCAAAGGTAAAATCATCATTGTCAAGCTCTTCAGAATCTTCATCAATCATGATCTTCACCTTTCCGCCTTTTCCGTGTTTTATACCCAGAGAATCCTGCAGATGATCAATCATGTCGCTCTTCTGATCTTCAGACATTCCTGAAGCATCGATTTCCTTTTCGAACACCTCTTTTTTGCCATTAATGTTCTTTTCCACCTTAACCTTGATCTTTTCTTTCTTCTGCTCTGTTTTCTCCTGAGCAAAAGCCACTCCGGCCAGCAACAAGCCGCCGCTTAGTAATACCAATGACTTTTTCATTTTGATAAATTGTTTTAAGTTTAGCCCAATGACCCTGCGTTTTGCATATAGTTGCATGGCGGCCGGATTTAAAATGTTAATTTTCGTTAAAAACGGGAGCAGCCTGCAGCACAACTTTCCTCCTCCTCTATAGTCCTGATAATCAAAACATACCGGAGGTAAGCTCTGCTGAAAATGACATTTTTCAGCAAATAATTTCCCGGGATGCGATTGATCTGTTATTTTTGATCTGACCGAAATACGTTGTCCCCTTTTTCTGCGTTAAAACAAGAAAGCCAATTCATCATGAAAAACTCCCGGATATACATCTTATTCCTATTCTTCACTGTCCTGTTTTCTGCGTCGGGATTAGAAAGTTTTGCCGCCACACCTGCTGCAAAAACCGAAATCAACCAGGGTGGCAAGAGAAAAAAGAGCGGGAGGTACAAAAAGAAAAACGGCTTTTTCAAACGCCTCTTCAAAGGCAAAAATGCCTGCGATTGCCCTAAGCATAAATAATTATATTTTTTCAAGTTGTCAGATTAATATAAGCTACTGGTTTATAGCCGTTTGCGTATATTTTCAATTCTGCCTGCCGAAACTTTTTTTGTATTCTTCTAATTTCAAACCTATTTTTGGGTAAGTTTTTCAATAATTCAGAGTATCACCTTTAAAATAGGTCTTCAAACGGCCGAAATTCGTAAAATGAGTGTTCTTGTAAATAAAAATTCAAAAATTATTGTTCAGGGATTTACCGGCTCGGAAGGTTCATTTCATGCCGGACAGATGATCGAATATGGTACCAATGTTGTAGGTGGCGTTACTCCGGGTAAAGGTGGACAGACTCACCTGGATTGTCCGGTTTTCAATACCGTGGAAGAAGCTGTTCAACAAACCGGTGCAGATGTTTCTATTATATTCGTTCCACCGGGATTTGCTGCTGATGCCATCATGGAAGCTGCTGATGCGGGTATTAAAGTAATCATCTGTATTACTGAAGGAATCCCTACCAAAGACATGATCACTGCCAAATCTTATATTCAGGGAAAAGACGTAACGCTTATCGGGCCTAACTGTCCGGGTGTTATCACTGCCGGTGAATCTAAAGTAGGTATCATGCCAGGTTTTATTTTCAAGAAAGGCACTATCGGTGTGGTATCCAAATCAGGTACATTAACGTATGAAGCTGTGGATCAGCTGACCAAAGCTGGCTTAGGTCAGACAACCGCTATCGGTATCGGAGGTGATCCGATCATCGGAACAACCACCAAGCAGGCTGTGGAGCTGCTGATGAACGATCCTGAAACTGAAGGCATCGTTATGATCGGAGAAATCGGCGGAGGCATGGAAGCTGAAGCTGCAAGATATATTCAGGCTACCGGCAACAAGAAACCTGTTGTAGGCTTTATCGCCGGCCAGACAGCCCCTAAAGGCCGCAGAATGGGTCACGCCGGAGCTATCATCGGCGGAGCAGACGATACTGCTGCTGCCAAGATGGCTATCATGAAAGAATGTGGCATTTTTGTAGTGGAATCACCTGCTGAAATCGGTGAAACCATGTTGAAGGCATTAGGCAGAGCATAATAGCTGTATAAGATAATATGGCCGGTTCACGCCGGCCTCTTTTATTTATTATCAGAAACTTAAGTTAGAAAAAAAGATATATTTTTTAGCTTATCCTTTGCAAAAGCAATATTTATTCGTATTTTTGCACCCCAATTAATAGAGGAATTTAGAAAAAATTTTATTCAATGGCAAATCATAAGTCAGCATTAAAGAGAATCAGATCGAGCGAGACTAAACGTCTTAGAAATCGTTTTCAACATAAAACTACACGTACGGCAATCAGAAAATTGCGTCAGACAACTGACAAAGTGCAGGCAGAAGCCTTGTTAAAAACTGTTTCTTCAATGGTAGACAAGTTGGCCCGTAAAAACGTGATTCACAAAAACAAAGCAGCTAACCTTAAGTCTTCATTGACTAAGCTTGTTAACCGTTTAGCAGCCTAATTTCTGCGAAAAGAAATTCGTAAGCCACCTGTTTATTCAGTTGGCTTTTTTTTGTTTTACACCACCATCCGACACAATGAAAAATCCGCATTCCAATGCCATCAAAAACTGGGCAGAAGAAGATCGCCCACGTGAAAAACTCAGAGACAAAGGCAAGTATGCCCTCACTGAAGCCGAGCTGATCGCTATCCTGATCGGGTCAGGCAATGCTGATGTTTCCGCCGTTGAACTGTCCAGGCAGATCCTGGCCAGTGTGGGCAACGACCTCCATGAGCTTGCCAAGTTATCAACGAATGATCTCATGAAGTTCAAAGGGATCGGAGAAGCCAAAGCCATCTCCATCGTATCGGCTCTTGAACTGGGCCGAAGGCGAAAAGAAAGTGAGTACAAAGGCAAACCACAGATCAGCGGCTCCCGGGACGTTTACAATTACTTCAAACAGTTTCTGCTGGACCTTAAACATGAAGAGTTCTGGATTCTGCTGCTCAATAAAAGGAACGTCATCATCAAAGAAGTAAGGATAAGCTCAGGCGGTGTATCCGGCACCTTCACAGACTCTAAACTTATTTTCAAACACGCCCTTGAGAACCTTGCTACCTCGCTGATCCTGGTGCATAACCACCCTTCAGGAAATAAAAATGCCAGTCAGCAGGATAAGAGCATTACCAAAGGCCTGGTAGCCGCCGGTAAAATACTCGAAATAAATGTAACCGATCACATTATATTTACCGATAATGGGTATTTTAGCCTGGCCGATGCCGGCATGATGTAAAAACTAAAACAGATGAATGAATTTCAGGAGATAACACAAAGTGAATTAGAGAATTACCTGAAAGAAGAAAATACGGTTCTTCTTGACGTCAGGGAAACATGGGAATTCAGAGATTTTAATATCGGGGGAATCAATATTCCGCCACATGAGATAACCGACCATGTAGAAGCCCTTAAGAAATACAATCAGATCATTGTAGCCTGTTCAAACGGCACAAGAAGCAGTATAGTGGCCCGCTTGTTAACGAAGAAATTACCGGAGGTTAAAATCCTCCACCTGGAAGAAGGTATATTTTAAATGAAAATGGCGGCCATTAAAGCCGCCATTTTTCTTAGTATTTTCTTTCTTTTTTCACCAGCCATTTGCCCGTTAAAAACGACAGCACTAACAATGAAACAAAGAATAATATCGGAACCCAGGTTGGAAATTGATAGCCAAACATAGTATATAAGATTTTTTTGAATTAATATATGTCACAAAAATACAATAAAAATAATTAGACGATAAGCTTTTTCTAAAAAATTTCCGTCAGACTTTTCAGGGCCAGTACACTCATAATCCCAACCACCGTCCACCCTCCTATGGTCAGCAATATGGGATGCTCATAGTTCATCACAGATTTCAACTTCCTGGTAGCCAGCAAAACGATGGCCAGGCCTATGGGCAAAATAAAACCGTTGATATATCCTGCAAAAATCAGGAGCTTCACCGGTTTACCGAAAACCAGGTAAACAGTCAGGGAAACAAGGATAAACACCACAATGATAATTCTTTCATTCTTATCAAAAAAAGGATGCAGGGATTTCAGAAATGAGACGGACGTGAAAGCCGATCCGATAACCGATGTAATGGCCGCAGACCACATCATCAGCCCGAAAAACCGCTTGCCCAGTTCACCGAAAGGAAACTCAAAAACCGAAGAGGTCGGGTTGGACTCCAGTAAAACACCGCCTGCCAGAATAACACCCAGGCTGGCCAGGAAAAGGAAATACCTGATCAAGGCTGTAATCAATATTCCTGAAAAAGCACTTTTAGTAACTTCCCTGAGATTCTCTTTGCCGGTCATTCCTGCATCAATAAGCCTGTGGGCTCCTGCAAATGTAATATAGCCCCCTACTGTGCCCCCCACCAGTGTAATGGTAGCTTTGGCATCAAACACCTCAGGTATAAACGTACCGGACAAAGCCGCTCCGTAAGGCGGGCCTGACTGATAACAAACCATAATGATCAGGATAATCATAATCACACCCATGGCTCTCACAAAAATATCGAGCGTCCGCCCGAAATCTTTGGCTATAAAAAGAATGATAGACAGAACAGCCGTAATGAGGCCTCCATAAACAGGAGGAACGTCCAGCAGCGACTCCAGACCTAATCCTGCCCCGGCTATATTACCTATATTAAAGGCCAGCCCTCCGAAAACGATCAGGAAAGCAAGGAAATGCCCCAGATAAGGGAAAAACTGATTGGCCAGGTCCTGGGCCCTCAGGTTAGAAACCGTCAGCACTCTCCAGATCGAAGTCTGGGCCACAATATCCAAAATAATGGAAAGCAGAATGACAAACCCAAAACTGGTCAGTAACTGTTCCGTAAAAACGGTGGTCTGGGTCAGAAAACCGGGACCAATGGCAGAAGTAGCCATCAAAAATGCTGCTCCTATCAGGGCAGAGTTCTTTTTATTCATTTTCAGCAGGTTGGGTAATTACAGTTCAAAAACCGGATAAAACTACTATAAAAAAATTAACATTGGCATTACAGGTCAGATAATAAGGTCTGAAGGGCAAAAACATCTTAAATTTATCAAAAAACAAAGAAAAAATAAGGATAAAAAGCTGAATTCAGGCATACGTAAGGCCAATAAAATATTCGTAAAATTCAATTTGGCATCATTTTTTCTTCGTTTCTTAATTACTTTCTTTTGTCTATTCAATCAATGAAATTATCCACAGTTTTGACGACAATCCATAATTTTTAATTTATTTTAGTAAATTTTTAATATCATCTCTGAAACATAGTCTCTAATCCCGTATTTATGCGTCCTTTAATCATCACTGCAATTGTAATCGTCTTACTCATTTTAGGCAAAATATTTTTCTTCAGTTCAGAAG
The DNA here is from genome assembly GCF_009905725.1 of Emticicia sp. CRIBPO. Taxonomy (GTDB): domain Bacteria; phylum Bacteroidota; class Bacteroidia; order Cytophagales; family Spirosomataceae; genus Leadbetterella. The sequence continues at coordinate 150,894 of NZ_JAAAKV010000012.1, forward strand.
AAAAAGGTGGTCCACAAGGTGGAAAAGGTGGCGGACCAGGTGGTCCTGGCGGAAAACAGCCCCCACTGCCGGTAAGCACCATTTTAGTAGGTATTGACCAATCCGACAAAATTGTATTTTCTTCCGGTACTTCCATCCCTAATGAAGAAGTAGAGATCAGAAGTGAAATATCAGGCAGAATTACAAAACTGACCATCAACGAAGGTTCATTTGTTCAGAAAGGACAGCTGATCGCCAAAATCAGGGATAATGATTTTGTAGCCCAGCTAAAGAAAATCGAAGTCGAAGAGAAACTGGCGGCACAGATCGAAGCAAGACAAAAGAAATTGCTTGAAATCAACGCCATCAGCAAAGAAGAATACGAGATATCACTGAACAGGGTGAGTACGCTTGATGCAGATAAAGAACTGATCAAGGTTCAGTTGGAAAAAACGGAGATCAGAGCCCCTTTTTCAGGCAGAATAGGGTTTAAGAACATCTCTGAAGGAGCCTATGTGACTCCTGCCACCGTCATTGCCAACCTGGTTCAGACCAACCCTATCAAAATTGATTTTGCTATCCCTGAAAAATATTTATCATCTCTGAAAAACGGACAAACCGTTAGTTTTCAAATTGACGGAAGTAACGAAACATTTACTTCAAAAATCATCGCTATTGACCCGAAAATTGATGCTGTTCTGAGGACCCTTAAAGTAAGAGCCATCACTCAGAATCCGAGAAGCCTGTTTTTACCGGGTATGTTTATTAAAGTAAACCTTAACCTGGGCAGTGAGCAATCTATCATGATCCCTTCAGAAACCATCATCCCGGTACTGGAAGGAAAAAAAGTATTTGTGAAGCGTAATGGTCTGGCAGAAGAGGTTATGATTGAGACCGGCCTGAGAACCGACAAGAAAGTGCAGGTATTGAAAGGACTTTCTATAGGTGATTCTTTAATAACGACAGCATTAATGACATTAAAACCAGGTGCTCCTGTGTTTACTAAAAAATAATTTTATGTCAATATCAACATTATCTATTAAAAGGCCGGTTCTTGCCATTGTCATGAACCTGCTTATCCTGTTATTCGGATTCATCGGATTCCAGTTCCTGGGTGTCCGTGAATATCCGTCTATTGACCCGCCGATTGTAACGGTAGGAGCCAGTTATCCCGGTGCCAATGCTGATATCATTGAATCTCAGATCACTGAGCCCCTGGAGAAAGCCCTGAACAGCGTGGAAGGTATCCGCTCTGTAAGTTCATCAAGTAACCAGGGTTCAAGCAACATCACCATCGAGTTTGATCTCGGGGTAGATATGGAAAGAGCCGCGAATGATGTAAGAGACAAGGTTTCGCAGGCGGTTTTCCTGTTGCCGAAAGACCTTGATGGCTTGCCGACGGTAAGAAAAGCCGACGCCAACTCTGAGTTTATCATGTCATTGAGTCTTCAAAGTAATTCCAGAACTCTTCTGGAAGTCAGTGACTTTGCCGAAAATGTTATTTCTCCGAGAATGGAGACCGTAGAAGGTGTCAGTGAGGTGAGGATCTGGGGATTCAAGAGGTTCTCTATGAGGATCTGGATGGACCCGGACAAAATGGTATCACAAGGCATCACCACTCAGGACGTAAAAGCGGCCCTGGATCGTGAAAATGTTGAGCTTCCCAGTGGTAAACTTCAGGGAAATTCCACAGAACTAGTGGTTAAAACCATCGGAAGGTTCCAGACTGAGGAAGATTTCAACAACCTCATCATCCGTAACATTAATGAGAATGTTGTTCGTCTGAAAGATATCGGGTACGCAGAAATAGGAGCAGAAAACCAGGAAACCATAGCCCGCTGGAAAGGAAACCCTACAGTAGGGATTGCTATACAACCCCAGCCGGGAGCCAACTACCTGGATATTGCCAAAGAAGTTTATAAAAGAAGAGATGAGATCAAAAAGATCCTTCCCAAGGATTTTACGATGGAAACCATCCTTGACAATACCGTCTTTGTAAAACAATCGGTTACTGAGGTGGGTGAAACCATCCTGATAGCGGTTGTACTGGTAATTATCATCATCTTCCTGTTCTTCAGGGACTGGATTGTGGCCGTCAGACCATTGATTGACATCCCGGTTTCGCTGGTAGGCACCTTCTTTATCATGTATATTTTCGGGTTCTCCATCAACGTCCTGACCCTCCTGGCCATTGTTCTGGCCACCGGTCTTGTGGTGGATGACGGTATTGTGGTCACGGAGAACATCTTCAAGAAGATTGAAGAGGGTATGAATCCCGTGGAAGCGGCTGTGAAGGGCTCAAATGAAATCATATTTGCGGTAATCTCCACCTCCATTACATTGGCGGCGGTATTCCTGCCCGTGATTTTCATGGAAGGTTTCGTAGGTAAGTTATTCAGAGAGTTCGGTATTGTTCTCGCCTCCGCCGTATTGATTTCGGCCTTCGTTTCACTGACCCTGACCCCGATGCTTAATGCCTATCTTAACAGGAAAACGCATAAGAAAAATAAGTTCTATGAGGCCACTGAGCCATTCTTCACCAATATGGAGAGCGGATACATGAACAGCCTTAAGAATTTTCTTACCAAAAAATGGCTGGCATTCCCGGTGATGGTACTGACTTTATCAATGATCTTCTTCTTCGGTAAAGAATTGAAATCAGAACTCGCTCCGCTGGATGACCGTTCGTTCCTGCAGGTCCAGATGACCGGTCCGGAAGGTTCGTCTTATGAATACATGGATAATTTCATTGTCAAATCAGCCAAACTGCTTTCAGATTCCATTCCGGAAATCGACGGTATGATGACGGTTTCTGCACCAGGTTTCGGCGGAACGGGAAGTACCAACACCGGATTTGCGAGGATTTCATTGAAGAAGAAAGACACAAGAGAACGTACTCAACACGAAATTGCGGATAAAATGACTGCCTTGCTGAAAAAGCTCCCTGATGCGAGGGCTTTTGTGAATGAGCAGCAAACGATTGCGGTAAATAAAAGAGGCGGGCTCCCGGTACAATACGTGATACAGGCTCCCGGTTTTGAAAAACTGAGGGAATATCTTCCGAAGTTTATGGAAGAAGTACAGAAAGATCCTACATTCATCATTTCTGATGTTAACCTTAAATTCAGTAAGCCGGAGTTATCTATCAGAATAGACCGTGAAAAAGCAAAGAGTCTAGGCGTTTCGGTATCTGATGTTGCTCAAACCATGCAACTGGCCTTTGCAGGACAGCGATTCAGCTATTTCACCATGAAAGGCAAGCAATACCAGGTAATAGGTCAGTTTGACCGTAAAAACCGTAATGAGCCTTTTGACCTGAAAAGTATGTTTGTAAAAAATAATGTGGGCGACCTTATTCAGCTGGACAATATCGTTTCAGCGGTTGAGAACAGCAGCCCTCCGCAGCTATATCACTATGACAGGTATATGAGTGCCACGGTTTCTGCCGGGCTTGCTCCTGACAAGACGATTGCCGACGGTATAAAAGCCATGGACGCTATCAGGGATAAACTGAATGATGAGGCGATAAAAACCACGCTTACAGGTTCTTCAAGGGACTTTGCAGAAAGTGCATCGAATACCTTGTTCTCATTCGGTCTGGCCCTTGTTCTGGTTTACCTGATCCTTGCTGCCCAGTTTGAAAGTTTTATAGATCCTTTGATCATCATGTTTACAGTTCCCCTGGCCATTGCCGGAGCGGTATTCTCACTTTGGTTATTTGGTCAGACACTGAATATATTCAGCCAGATCGGTATCATCATGTTGATTGGTCTCGTAACGAAAAACGGGATCCTGATTGTGGAATTTGCCAATCAGCTGAGAGAAAAAGGCATGGACAAAGCAGATGCTGCCCTTGAGGCCGCGACGCTTCGTCTGAGACCGATTCTTATGACTACCCTGGCGACGGTACTGGGTGCACTTCCGATTGCCCTGGCATTGGGAGCAGCCGGGGAAAGCCGCCGTGCGATGGGTATTGTAGTAATCGGTGGTTTGTTGGTTTCTCTTCTGCTTACCTTGTATGTCATTCCTGCTTTCTATATCTATTTCAGCAGAAATAAGGATTATGACCAGATGAAGAAAATTGATAAACTGGCTGAAGAACCGGTATAAAAACAGCCGTCGCTGAAAGTAAATTCAGCTATGCCTTTTAAAAATAAACTAAAAAGATTAGGTTTTTGACAATGAATAATTTCATAAGAATTAAAAAGCAGGGTTTTCCAAAAAAACATATATTTCTCTTTATTTCATTTCTGACCATCACTCTTTCAGGACATGCTCAGGGAGTTCTTAAAATTGATGAAGTAATAGACAAAGCACTTGAATCAAATTTCGGGATCAAAATATCTAAAAAGCAAATTGAAGCTGCTGAAAACCGGATTTTCAAATCGAATGCAGGTATGGTGCCTATTATTGATTGGAACACCGGATTTAACTCTACTTTTAACCAGGTAAATCAGAACTTTGTGGATGGCAGGGTCATCAACCGTTTCGGGCAGTCCTATACCCCGAACACCAACCTGGCACTCAGCTGGACCATCTATGACGGCAGAAGAATGTATGTCATTTATGACCGCCTGAAAGCCCAGGGGCAACAAAGTCAGATCCAGAGCAAGGTGGTCATTCAAAATACCCTCAGCAATGTCATGCAGTCTTTTTATGACGTGCAAAGGTTGCAGAGGACGGTTCAGTTTCTGAAAACCATCATTAAATATTACGACGAGCGTCTTTCTATCACAGATGAAAGATGGCAGATAGGTCGTGGTTCAAAGCTGGATTATCTGCAATCCAAAACGGATCTGACGACCCAGACAGCCAACCTCATCAATGCGGAAAGCCAGCTGAAGTCTTCTAAAATTAGGCTTAATTCATTACTGGCCAGGGACGCAGGTACGGAATTCACGGTCAATGAAGAGCTTGAGCTTAATCCTAATTATAACCTGGATGAGTTGCTTCAGAGGGCCAAAACCCAGAACCAGGAGCTTTTACTGATCAATAAATCAGCTGAAATCAACCTGCTGAATGAAAAAGAAGCAGAGTCATTCAGATTACCGAGAATTCTTTTAAACAGCTCTTTCGGTTACTCATTCAACACGAACAACGCCGGTTTGATCACCCTCAACCAGCAGGTAGGTTTGAATACGGGTATTACGATGGCCTGGACGATCTTTGACGGACAAAGGATCAAAAGGAATATTCAGCTGACCAAAATCAATACGGAGATTATTCAGCAGCAAAAAGACGACCTTCTCAATCAGATCTCCGCGGATCTGAATTCTTCTTATAACCAATACCAGACCGACAAATCTCTTTTGTCACTTGAAATGGAAAACAAGGAGCTGGCTGAAGAAAACCTCAAAATATCGCTGGAGAAATTTAAGCTTGGGGCCTCCACTATCCTGGAGTTGAGTGATGCCCAGTCAAGATTTGATACGGCTCTGAACCGCCTGGTCGTAGCCCAGTATAATGTTAAGATATCTGAATTGAACTTATTGAGAATCAGCGGAGAGCTGGTTAAATAAGGATCTCGAATAATTTCATGGCGATGGGCAAAGCGTTTTTGCCGTCGCCATGAATACATACCGTATCGGCTTTGATCTTAATTTCACTGCCGTCTGCACATACTACCTTCTTCTCATCAGCCATCCTTAGTACATGCTTTTCGATTTCAGCCAGGTTTTCCAGCAAGGCATTGGGTTCATTCCTGGGAGTCAGGGAACCGTCATTGCGGTAAGTCCTGTCAGCAAACACTTCAGAAAAGGTTTTGAGACCCGCTTTCTCAGCTTCCGCGATGAGGCAACTTCCAGAAAGACCGTACAAATACAGATCAGAATCAGCACTTTTTACCGCAGCGGCAATGGCTTCCGCCAGCCCCGGTTGCTTAGCAGCCATGTTGTACAAGGCACCGTGTGGCTTTACATGATGCAATTTACCCCTCAGAGCCTTCACGGTGGCCTGCAAAGCCCCGATCTGGTACAGACACAGGTCGTAAACTTCCTGGGCCGTTACATCCATGTTTCTCCGGCCAAAACCCTGTAAATCCTGAAAACCGGGATGAGCTCCGATTTTTACACCTTTCTGAAGGGCCGCCGCCGCCGTCTTCCGCATAATACCCGGATCACCTGCATGGAATCCGCAGGCAATATTTACCGAAGTAACATAATCCATCACAGCGAGATCATTGCCCATTTCCCAGGCTCCGAACGACTCCCCCATGTCACAGTTCAGATCTATTTTCAATGCTTTCATCCGGCCTTGTTTCTTATGAGATTAACAGACGCTTTGAGTTTTTTTATTTCATGTGAACGGATTTCCAGAAGGTTTTCCGCTTCTTCAAATTCAATTTTTTCGAATGTGACGGATTGACCCGGGCCGCATTGTGCCAGAACAGGGAGATCGACCTCCGCCACAAACCCTATCCTGGGATATCCTCCGGTAGTCTGGGCATCAGCCATCAACACAATCATCTGTCCGTCAGGTGGCAGTTGTATCGTTCCGAAAGACACGGCAGAAGACAACAACTGATGAGGATTAACTACTTCCAGTTTTTTACCGGACAAACGGTAACCCATGCGGTCGGAATTAGGTGTGATTTCATAAATACCTTTCTGAAAGTGGTATGTAGAATCCTTATCGAGTAAATCCCATTCATTTCCGGCTACAAATCTTATTTTCTGGACGGGTTTCTTTATCATCTGGAATTCCCTGGAAATACCAAATCCCGACTCAGCTATTGAAAGAGCCGTCTTATTAACCCGGACTTTATCGCCTACTTTCAGGCGGGAATTGCCCGGAGAATAGCCGGCACTTTTGGAACCCAGCCAGGCCGGTATTCTGAAGCCTCCTGCCACACTCAGATATGCCCTTTCTCCTGCATTTTTTCTTGTAAATTTCAGGATATCCCCTGTTTCGGCATGATATATTTTATAATTCAATAATGCCTTGTGGTTAAATTCAGCTCCAAAATCTGCCCCGGTGATGGTGAAGGCACATGCCTCTTCAAAAAGTATTTCAGGCCCGGGAAAATGTATTTCCATAGCCGCCTCAAACGGTGAATTCCCGAGAAGAATGTTACCCGCTTCCAGTGAAAGGCGGTCCATCGCCCCTCCCCGGTTAATACCCTGGGCCAGGTATTTCCTGCGACCGTCGTCCTGAAATGTGCTTAATAAACCCGGCTTAGCTATGATCATGATTTTATATTTTTGTGAATTTTATAATATCTCCTACTCTTAGTAAAACAGGTGTCTTGTTTTCCGGATCAAACAACGGTACTTCAGTTTTGCCGATGATCTGCCAGCCTCCGGGACTTTTCATGGGATAAATACCTGTCTGAGGGCCCGCTATCCCTACACTGCCTGCGTCAACAGCCAGTCTGGGGTTTATCCTCCTCGGTGTGGCAATCCGCCGATCCATGCCCCCGAGATAAGCGAATCCGGGAAGAAATCCCAGCATGTAGACCCGGTATGATCCGGAAGCGTGAATTTTAATGACTTCTTTTACAGACAAACCGTTTGATTCCGCTACGTACTCCAGGTCTTCACCATCATATTTTACCGGGATTTCAATCAAACGGTTTTCATTACTGACCCAGTGATCAGCCAGTTCATCTGATTTTTCCTTCAAAACAGCCGTGAGATATGGCAGAACTGACTTCACCTTCTTTTTTAGTTCAAAAAAATCATAAAAGACAGTCAGCGAAGCATAAGCCGGAACGCATTCTGTAAAACCTGGAAAAGGATCATCAAGAATAGCTTTCTGGAGACTCAAAACCTGGTCATGCACCGTTTCGCTGATGGTTTGTTCAAAACTCACGATCAGGGCTGATTCGCTTATGGGCCATATTTTACAGGAATTCTTCAACTTTGTTTTAAAATTTCAACGGCTTTGTTCACTTCAGAAACAGGCAGCTGGCAGGTATTTTCATAACAAACATAAATCATCGTCGTATCTCCGTTTGAATTCCTTCCTTCCAGCAGCGGGAGTTTTGACCCGGTCCGGGTCCCTGCAAATACCTTATTGTAATCATAGTACTTCAGGTCCAGTTCTTTGCGGAAACGATGAATATCCGGCCCGGACAAAACGATTTCCGGCATCGGCATCGTAAAAGACAGTCCTAAAGCTGCCCAGTTAGACAGCCACTGGGGATCAGCCAAAATCAGGTTTTTAAGTTTAAAAAACATGCTTTCGCTTAATTCCCTGAAGTCACTTCTGCCTGTTAAAACCGAAAGTTTCAAAAATGCATGAGCCATGATGGAGTTGGAGCCCGGAATGACGTTATCAAATAATTCTTTCTTTCTGGCGATGAGTTCTTCACCCTGGATGTCTGTAAAATAAAACAGACCTTCCTCTGCATCAAAAAAGTTGGCCAGGGTATAATCAGCCAGCATCTCTGCTTCTTTCAGCCAGCTTTCGTCAAAAGTAACCTGGTAAAGGTTAACAAAAGCCAGAATGATGGTGCCGTAATCTTCGAGAAAACCGTGAATACCACTTCCATCAGCATTTTTCAACGAATGCATATGCCAGAGCCCCCTGCCCTCTTTTCCATCTTCGTCAAATACCCTGATGAGCAGGTTTTCCCGTATGAATTCCGCATTTTTAAGGATCAGCATTTTTATCAATTCATCACCCGACATTCTGTAGGCGTCAATCAGGCCATTGAGCATCAGTCCATTCCATGAGCACAGAATTTTATTATCCAGTCCCGGCTTGATTCTTTTATCCCTGATTTCAAAAAGCAGGTCATGCACTTTTTCCAGCTTACTCCAATCTCCGGCAGGCAATAGGTTTTCAAGATGCAGGATGTTATTGCCGTGCTCCCAGTTGCCCTCTCCGGTTATCTCATAAGCGGTCGCGAACGTATCGTAATCTTCGCCTAAAACCGTTTTAAGCTCTGAGGCTTTCCAAACATAATATTTACCTTCCTCGCCTTCAGAATCAGCGTCTTGTGCAGAGTAAAACCCACCTTCCGGATTTGTCATTTCTCTTTCCAGCCAGGCGATCGTCTTGCGGATAGCCCATTGGTATAATGAAACACTTTCAGGATAAATGCCCAGTTCCCTGAACAATCCGGCAGCACCTGCATAAACCGTCATCAGCTGACCATTGTCATACAGCATCTTTTCAAAATGAGGCACCTTCCATATTTCATCAGTCGAGTATCTCGTCCAACCACCGCCCAGATGGTCATAAATGCCACCCAAGGCTATCCTGTCCAGGGTCAGTTTAAGATGAGCCAGCAAAGGCTCACTCCCCGTCAGATCGCCCATACCGGTCAGGAAATCCCAGATGGCCGGCATCGGAAACTTCGGCGAACGACGCATACCGCCGTCCTTTGTATCAAAATCTTTTGAAATCGTATTTAACAATATCCTGAGCTCATCCTCCGTGAAACCCGCTTCGGAAGTCGCCGGACTCAGATTAAGACGGTATTTGGCAGATTCTTTCTGCTGAAGATTCGAAGCGAAACCATCGGCTGATTCCTGCAGTTTGTCCCGCTGCTCATTAAAAGCACTCTGTATGCTGTGAAGCAAATTTACCCAGTTGTTTTTAGGAAAATAAGTACCTCCGTAAAAGGGTTTGGCATCAGGCATCAGAAAGACATTCAAAGGCCATCCGCCACGAACACCCATGGCCTGCAGTGAATCCATGTAGATCGCATCCACGTCCGGCCGCTCTTCCCTGTCCACCTTGATGTTGACAAAATGCCGGTTCATTACCTCTGCTACCTGCTGGTTTTCAAACGATTCATGCTCCATGACATGGCACCAGTGACAGGCAGAGTAACCGATACTCACCAATATGACTTTATTCTCAGACCTGGCTTTCTCCAGGGCCTCAGGGCCCCAGGGATACCAATCCACCGGGTTTTCTGCGTGTTGCAACAAATACGGACTCGTTTCTTTCGCTAACCTGTTTTTATGGCTCATTTAACTATTATTCTTTTCGTCAGCTGTTCTTCAGGGGTCATCACGGTCACAATCAGCTGATGATATCCCTTCACCTCTATTTTCTTTGTATTGATACCGGCAAGACCTTCCACCACATGCTCATCAATTAACCTTCCCTGAAGATCATGCACAAAGACCTTGACCTCTTCTGTTTTTTTCAGAGTGAACTCCACAGTAAAATCCTCCACAGCCGGATTCGGATAAAGCGAGAGTTTTCCGATATTGCCGGAAGGCTCAAGACCGGTGACGGCATTCAGGTCATATTGACACAAAAACACCTCATAACCTTTCAGCTGAATCACTTTTGACCAGTTTTTATAGGTAACCAGCACTGTCACCAGTTCATCCTCCGTTTTGGCATAAGGGTTATGGGCTGCTACGAGGATATTACTTCCTTTCACCACACCCCGCCAGATCGGCTTCTTGTTTTCATTGTAATCTCTTGCAGAAGTCTCCTCCACCCTTTCATACGAACCCGTAAACATATCTTTGAAAAGGGAAAGGCGGTAAAGCCCTTTCAGGAAATACTCATAGGTAGAATAGTTCTGATTCTGGCCCGTGAAATCATCCCAGAGCCACAATCCCTTCGCTCCCGCAAAAAACGGAAAGATCGCGGTGGCCTCCGCCATCCAGGGTTTGATGAATTTGCCTTTATATTCCTGGTTAAAACTGTATTTCATCCACACAAAAACAATGTTGTCTTTGGTTGACCAGGCCCGGTTAGCCTCAATCTGGAACAAAAGATAACTCAAATATTCAGAGGCAAAAGGATGCGGATAATCATAATAATAATAAGCTGAAGGTGTCAGAAAATCAAGGGCATTGTAAAACGACCCGCCCACCTGGTTCTGACCGAAATTATAGATCAGGTAATTAATCACGGCAGGATTTTGCTTCCATTGTGCCCAGGTGTATCCCTGTATGTTGGTAAAAGTGTTCCATATGGGCGTATCAGCATAAGAACTTACCTGGGTGGAAGGATTCAGAGGGCCGTTTTTCCCGAAGTTTACGGCAGTAGCGTACAACTCCTGGAGACTCTTTTTATATTGCTCGATAAAGTTTTCGTTGGATAAACTCCTGTAGGCTACCGGCGTCGTTGCCATATTTTTGAGCACCAGTATCGAATCGTTGCTTCGCTGCTGGCGTTCGATATCATACACAAAAAGATCTGTTTCGACCGTCGATTGGTTTCCGGTAATCTGTTTGAAATAGTTAAATTCTGCTGCCCATTTATTGGTATAAATACCCATATCATTTCCCCACGGTCCTTTATAAATTTCCCAGGGCTGGCTGCGGTTGGGGTAGGCAGTCCCCGAATAAATCATGGCCCGTTGTGACTTCTGCACAGAGCTGATATCATGTGGCGTCGCAAGATGAGAAAAGCCCCTTTTCAACACAATGTCAGGATTACTAAACGAAGCCTGACCGCCGTAAATGACCTTAAACGGCAACGAAAATTCCGGAAACTGCTGCCAGTTGACGTGATTGCTGATCGTTGCCGGAGTAAAAGACGGCAGCGGGTTTTGAGGGCAATCCTGTGCAAATCCGTTAAAAAAGCCGGAGATCAGAATAAAAAATGCCCCGAAATGGACATTTTTAACTATTCTTTTATAAAAAAAAACTAATTTTGCAGACATTAACTGTATTACTATTCGTTGTATTACAAATTTAACTCATTAAAGATGAAAAAAGTATTTTTATTTATATTAACGGCTGTTGTGGTTTTTGCCTGCGGTAAAAACAATGACCCCGAGGCTCAAAAAACGACCGTCGAATTAATCACTCAAAATGGCTGGACACTGGAAAAAATGACCGATAAAGACGGCAAAGTGTTAACTAATTCAGCCGCCGACCTTCTTTTCAACATGACGTTTGAATTCCGCAGCAACGGAGAAGCAAGAGCGTATGAAAAAGCCAATAAACTGATCGTTGACCGTGGCACCTGGGCTTTGGCAGACAACGAAACAGCCGTTGACGTGGATATCAAAAGCCTGAAGACACCTATCAAATTCAAGATCCTGGCTATCACCAACAGCAAGCTGACACTTCAGGCTCCTACAGGAAATTTCCTTACCGGAGTAGGCGAAGCTCTGAACCTTGAATTTTCAGTTACCAAATAAAATCAAGGGTAACAGCATTTCAGATCATTACATTTGCATTTTTTATAAATAATAAAGTTTAAGTTTCCATTTCTTAAACTTTATTATTTTTTTTATATAATCCATTGAAAACAAGTGATAAAAATCAGAAAAACTCTGATTTTTATTTCATTTCACACTAAATCAACTTCATCTTTAATATTTAAAAATAATGTAGCGACAGTGGTTATAAGATTATTTTGCTATATTTAAGAACCATTTGCTAACGCCAAACTATGAGCCTAAACACCGATCACATCCGACTGATATTTGGATTGAAACTGAAACAGATCAGACAAGAGCGAAATCTCTCGCTCAGCGATCTCTCTCAGAAGTCAGGCTTGTCTATGTCGTACATTAATGAAATTGAGAAAGGCAAGAAATATCCCAAGACCGACAAAATTTCGGCACTGGCCGAAGCCCTGGGGATTGAATATGATACACTCGTCTCGCTCAAACTGAGCAAAAAACTGGAACCCATCTCACAACTGCTCAACTCTAATTTCCTGACCGAAATACCCTTTGACTTCTTTGGAATAGATCCTGCCAACCTCCTCGAAATGCTTTCTGATGCTCCAACCAAACTCAGTGCTTTTATCAATACCGTGATCAAGATCGGGAGAAGCTACAGCATGAGCGTTGAACAGTTTTATTTTGCCGTTCTGAGGTCGTACCAGGAGATGCACGATAATAATTTTCCGGAACTGGAAGAGCAGGCTGCCAATTTCCTGACGCAGTTTAAACTAAGTGAAGACCAACAGATAGATGAATTCCTTCTGGGCAATCTGCTTTCTGACCGTTACGGTATTTCTATCAATTATTTTGACGAAGAAGACCATCCGACCATTGCCAACATCAGGTCGGTATATATTCCGAAAACCAAGACCCTGATGATCAACAAACGGATATCATCCGATCAGCGGGCGTTTACCTTAGGCCGTGAACTTGGTTTTTTGTACATGAACCTCAAAGAAAGACCCATGACCTCTTCATGGATTGAGGTAAATTCTTTTGAAGAAGTCTTTAATAATTTCAAAGCTTCTTATTTTGCCGGAGCCATCCTGATCCGCCGGGAAAAGCTGGTATCCAGACTCAGGAGTTTCTTCGAACTCGAGAAATTCTCTGCTAAAGCCTTCCAGGAAATGATCTCGGGCTTTCAGGCCACTCCTGAAACCCTTTTACACCGGATAAGCAATGTACTTCCTGACTTTTTTGGAATAGACAATGTTTTCTTTCTGCGTTTTGAGGCCCCGGTAGGTTCTAAAACCTATTCACTGACCAAAGAAATGCATTTATCAAAACAGCATGATCCGCAGGAATCAAAAAATGAAAACTATTGCAGAAGGTGGATATCCCTGAAAATCCTGGATGATTTATCAGCGGTGCAGTGGAATAAAAAGTATACCCAGCCCCTGATCGATGTCCAGATTTCTGATTACATCGACGCTAAAAATAAATATTTTGTCATTTCTGTCGCCCGGCCGCTGAATATCCTCGAGCAAACCAACGTGAGTGTTACCCTGGGCTTCCAGATTGATCAGAAATTAAGGGACACGGTAAAATTCCTGAATGACCCGGCCATTGTCTCACTGCAGGTTAATCAGACCTGTGAAAAATGCGGCTTGTTTGACTGCAAGGAAAGAGTGGCCGCCCCCACGATCCTTCAAAAGAGAAGACACCGCCACGAGATGATCAAAGCGATCAATAACCTCAAATAAAAAAGCCGGAGCTTTTCAGCCCCGGCCTGTTCATATCTTACAAGCTTCAGCGTATTTTAAACACCTTCTGCCACGACTTCTTTCACTTCCGGCACCATGGTAGTCAGCAAACGCTCGATACCGTCTTTCAGTGTCACCGTAGCTGACGGGCAACCACTGCATGAACCCTGCAGATAAACCTTTACAAGACCCGTGTTCTCATCATAAGAAGAGAAGTTGATCGCTCCACCGTCTGACTCCACAGCAGGGCGTACATACTGATCAAGCGTTGCTTTGATTTTAGCCACAACCTGTGAATCATTGGCATCAATGATAAGGGTATTTTTCTCGATGGTCTTATTGGCAAAAACAGGGTAGTTTTCGTCAAAATATATCTTGATAAACTTCTTAAAATCAAACAGGACATCTTCCCACACCGTTTCCTGGTCTTTGGTGATCGTCACAAAATTGGAGGCGATAAAAACCCTTTGCACAAACGGAAACTGGAAACAATCAGCCGCCAGCGGAGAAGCTTTATCTTCAGCCAGGGCAGATGGCATATCGGGATAGTCAAAAGAAAGCCCGTCGGGCACCAGCTCAAAATTAAGCACGAATTTCATTGAATTCGGATTCGGGCTCAATTCGGTATAAATCATTGTATTACGCTTCAACATAGTTCTCTTATTTATTTTTTACAACAGATATACACTTGAATTAGTTTACCAGATCATGAAAATGACCTGCATAAAAAAAGAGGCCACCTGCAAGGGAGCCTCTCTCTTTTGAAGAAGTATAATACTTATGCTTCAGCAACAACTTCAGTTGGAAGTACGTGAACGAAAGATTTTCCGTCACGGCCTTTGTTGAAAGTTACGATACCGTTAGCAAGAGCGAAAAGAGTATGATCTCTTCCCAACCCTACGTTACGACCCGGGTTGTGTTTTGTTCCACGCTGACGAACAATAATGTTACCAGCGATAGCACTCTGACCACCATATAATTTAACGCCAAGACGTTTACTTTCTGATTCACGACCGTTTTTTGAACTACCAACACCTTTCTTATGTGCCATAATTTCTAAAAATTTAATTTTTTAATAAATAGTCCCGAAGGATTTGAATTTCTTATTAAGCTACGATATCATTGATTACCAGCTTGGTCAATGCCTGACGGTGACCATTTGATTTCTGATAGCTCTTACGACGCTTTTTCTTAAAAACGATTACTTTCTCGCCTTTTAAGTGTTCTAAAATTGTAGCTTTTACGGATGCACCGGCTACAGTTGGAGCTCCTATTGAAATGGCTCCTTCATTATCAACAAGGAGTACCTTGTCGAATGCAAGCTCAGCGTTCGCTTCACCTACCAAACGGTTGGTGTAAATATAGCGACCCTTTTCTACTTTAAATTGCTGACCTGCGATCTCTACGATTGCGTACATGTTAATGAACTTTATTGTTTAATAAAAATTTGGATTGCAAAAGTAAATCTTTTTTTTCATTTATCAAAGATTCCTGAGAAATTTCGGAGTTAAACAGCTAAATATCACAGAGATATTCAAAATTCAGCTTATACAGGCTGTTTTACAGCCTTTTACCGCTCTGTAAAAGCCCTTTTTAAACAGAGAATTTACCAGATCATAATGACGCATTGTACTTATATCTGCCTTCTTTTCCGGCGATGGTCCCCTCAACAATGAGGTACTGGGCCAGTCCGTAGGTAGTCATGATCCAGAAACTCGAGTAAGGCAGCTCTCTGATAAACTTCCCGTAGGCGATAAGTGAGTCTGAAACAATGAACGAAACCGCCCCGCTGAGCACCAGGTAGTAGCTTCTGACTTCTGCCTTACGATTAGCTGCCCAGATTCCCATCAGTGCGATAACCAGGCTGTAAAGCCCTACAGGAATGAGAAGCCCTTCCGGTAATTTATTGAAAAGGATCAGGAAAAAAGTAACCGAATAAATCAGGAAAGGCAAGGCCCTGAGAAAGTTAAACCGGTTGTTTTTCGTAAACAGGAGGATATAAAAAACGTGCCCGAGCAGAAAAGACCCCAAGCCGAAAACAAAGAACTTCTCCTGTCTGAACATCAGGAAAACATCGCCTGATAGGGAGAAAAGTAATGCCAGAAGTATAAAATAATCAAACTTTTTGAGTCCTCCCCGGGGAACGGACCGCAGATAGCCAAACATCAGTACCGGCATCAGCAAAGGCTTCGTCAGATACATCAGTTGCGTATCTCCTGAAGAATCAGCGATGATTTCCACACCCAGGATAAAGAAATAAATGGCTGTTAATACCTTACTCATTTTTATTCAGTTTTTCACCCATCAGGGTAGCAAGTAAAATTGCGTCGTTCATCGGCCTGAAATCAACGTGGTCAAGGATATCCGTCGGACGGTGAATGTTGGGCATCCTGCCGCCGGCATCCAGGGCCGCCAGCGTGACCGACGGAATACCGGCCCTGTGAAACCACACAGAATCGAAATCAGCCGTATGCCAGGCCCCGGTTTTAACATGCTCAAGCCCGGTTTTCCCAGCCGTGATTTCTTCTGCAATTTCGACAAGTTTATTGGTATAAACAATATCTCCCCAGCTTCCTGTTTTGTTGATGATCTTGAGATTCCCGGCTCCCAGGGTATCGAAATTGATCAGAAAAGTGTTTTTATCAAATTCTTTGTAATGCTTTTTCAGATAGGCTTTTGAACCGATCATTCCCACTTCTTCAGCCCCGGTCAGGACCAGTTCCACATTCAGGTTTTTAAGCGGTTTGTCCCAGAGATTCCTGGCGGTCTGAATGGCCGCCGCCACACCGGTGGCATTGTCTGAAGCTCCGTTGGAATATCCGAACCTGAAAAAATCAACCGTAGCCACAACAGCCTGAATCCCAAAATACAAAGCCAGGGCCCAAAGGGCAAACATGGTGATCTTATTGGGCATAAAATAGTGAAAAACGGCTGTAAACTCAGCCATCACCATCAGGATGAGGGTTATTTTTAAAGAACTGCGAAAATTGCCCACCATTTTAGGGGTATAAAGGATCGAAATCGGGGCAGTGTCCCAATGGGCCATCAGCAACAGTTTTTTCTTCCCAGGCCTGCTTTCTTTCTTTACCACCAGGTTGTATGAGTCCTTCAACGGCGGGAAGTTAGTGACTGGAGACGCATACCAGTTAAAATAAAGCAAGGCCATCGTCGCAAAAATAATGACCAGGAAAAGTCCCGCCACCGGAACAGCATGCAGGAGCAATAAACCGGCAACCAGCCCGGAAATAAGCCAGAGAACAATGACAATGTAATTTTTCGGAGTCCTGAAACGCTCGCGTTCGACCTGCTGATTTTCGAACAAGCCCGACAGAAAATCGAGGGTTTTGGTTTCATTTCCGGAAGCTACCGCCCTGTGGGGAAACATCGACAACTGTTCAACTATCTTTTCCGGCTCCATTTTTCCAGACGTTTAGGTTTAAGAGAAAAAATACTGATGAACTTCTTTCCAGCTTAATACCCGCTGATAACCCTTCAGGGTCTGGTTATGCATGGCATCAAAAAGCAAAGGTTTTCCTTCAAAACTCACCAGGTTTTTTTCGTGATCATCGATCATGACGTCACCTTTGATAATGCTTTTATCACCGCAAAGGCATATATTTTTCCAGGAAATAAAAGGAAAGTGTTCTCCAAGCCAATCATACTTTTCTATCAGGGAATTGGGAAATTCCATCGCGGCAGAAACAATAAAGACCTCGTGTTTCTCATGCAGTTCTTTCACTACCTCCACTGCATCCTCAATCACTTCAAGATTCCGGAAAAAACCCGGCTCAAAAAGTTTTTGTCTGACAGGTTCATAATTATACTGATGCACAAAGTCGTAGTAAGATTTATCAGCAAAAAATTCTTTTTTCAGATCCATCCCGTTGGCAAGATTGAAATTCTCGAGGATCTTTTTATTGGCATCTGCCAATACATCATCCATATCGATGATAATGCGTTGTTTGTCCATTTTAAGGTTTTATAAATGATAGATTTAAAGCATTTTACTCCACCTTTCTTTCAGGGTGTTCATCATATGCAGGTTAATGTCCCATTGGCTGGCTACGGGCTGCTGGGTATAAGGCAATGTCGGCAAATAACCGGCAGGTCCGAATTCGCAGGTAATGCTCAGTTGTTTTGTTCCGGCTGCCAGGTGGTTTTTCACAATTTTGTCCCACCAGCTGATGTGCACCTCCACAGCCCCTTTCCATTCCGGGGCTCTCGGATCATTGACCTGCGGGCCTTCAGGGTGCCCTACCCGCGTATGAATATGGCGGGTATGACGAATGGCCGCTTCCATCGTTTCAGGCTGGTCCTGCAGCAGGGATTCAGAGACATTGACCCAGTGAGAAAAATCAGCAGTGATTTTAAGCTGGGGAAAAGATTTAAAGAAATCGACCGCAGAGGGGGCAGAATACAAAACCCGCGAACGATGCGTTTCATGCAGGATCTCAACGCCCGACTTCTTTTCTATGCCCTCAGCAATCCTGATCAGCTCAGAATTCTGAGCAAAACTGAAATGATCTTTACCGGTATGGGAATTGACTTTAAGTGGCTTGTAAGAAACACATTTCTCAAGAAGTTTCTGGTGATTTTCTTTGTATTCAGTAAAGGAATTTCCGCCGGTAATCGACATCAGAACGAGGGCCAGGTCAAGGTCTTTGCAGGCTTTAACCGCTTCCTCCCATTTTTCATCCCAGGGTCTTATTTCCATTCCGTCATATCCGGCTGCTTTTACTTTTTTGGCGGCTTCATGATAAGAAAGATGCTCCAGCCCCCAGTAAGGGCATAAAAATACAAGTTTCATAGTTCGTTTTTTTAAGGCTGATCAAATATCGGTTATTTTTTGGATTTAATGTATTTCAGGGATGATACCCTTTGATGATTTTTTTGGTACTGATCCGCTCGTCCTGGTTGACAATCACGAAATAATTTCCCTCCGGAAGACCTGATAAATCAAAATCATGCAGGGCATCAAAATGGATAGCTTCCTGGATGATTTTCCCGGCAAGATTCTGAAGCTGGAAATGAGTCTCAATACCTTTGGGAACCTTCACGTAAATCTTCTCGTCTTCTTCGTTCAGATATATGATTACATCTTCTCTTTTCATCAGATTGGTTTAAAAATGGCAATTTAAGAAATTCATTACGTCAAGTATGGAAAAGATCCCGGAAAATATTCAGTTCCACTGTATGTATTTTTTCAGGTGTTCATAAACCAGGTGAACGGGCAAACCCATCACGGTATAAAATGATCCTTCAATTTTCGGAATGCCGATCATCCCGATAAAATCCTGTACTCCGTAGCTTCCCGCTTTGTCAAACGGATGACATGTGTCCAGGTAATAGGCAATTTCCTCGTCAGACAAATCCTTAAAACTCACAAAAGCAGTATCTGAAAAAGTGTCATACTCCTCTCCTGTTTTGATGCAAACGCCTGTCACCACCTGGTGTGTCTTATTGCTCAGGGACTTCAGCATACTGACGGCTTCTTCTCTTGAAGCCGGTTTATTCAGAATCCTCCCGTCTACAATCACCACAGTATCAGCACACAAAATAATGGCCTCATCCATTTCTCCTTCAAAACAGGCGGCTTTTAACGAAGCCAGGTAAACAGGTACCTCATGAGCAGGAAGGTCCTCAGGAAATACTTCGTCTGTCGGGCGGACCATCACCGTAAATTCAAAACCGGCACTTGCCATTATTTCCTTTCTTCTGGGCGAGTTGGAACCCACAACAAGCGGACGGGATAAAATCATTTTATAGTTAATTGATAATGTTGAACTTAATATTAACGTTATAAGTTAATATATACATAAGTATTTAATGTT
Organism: Emticicia sp. CRIBPO; assembly: GCF_009905725.1. Taxonomy (GTDB): domain Bacteria; phylum Bacteroidota; class Bacteroidia; order Cytophagales; family Spirosomataceae; genus Leadbetterella. Next base: position 170,504 of record NZ_JAAAKV010000012.1, read on the forward strand.
ATTACAAGCATTTACGCTTCCGATTGTAAAATTATGGGATTAGCAAACGAAATAAAACAAACAAGACCTTTTTCGAGTAAAAAAGAAGAGGTGATGGTCAATATCATGTTTACTAACAACTGGATTGGCCTCAATCATAACCAGGTGTTTAAAAATTACGATATCACCAGCCAGCAGTACAATGTATTGAGAATATTGAATGGTCAGTATCCTAACCCGATTACGATCAATGAGATCATAGAACGCATGCTGGACAAAATGTCCAATGCTTCGAGGCTGGTGGATAAGCTTCTTTTAAAAGGATTGGTCACCCGTGATCAGCGGTCAACCAACCGGAGGGCCTGCGATGTCATCATTACGGATGAAGGCATAGAACTTTTAAAAATCATCAAAGAGGACCTGATGAAACTTGAACGACTGATGGTAGGCATCACAGATGAAGAAGCGGAGCAGCTGAGTCATTTACTGGACAAACTGAGAAATAATAAATAGAACTATTTGTATATATTATTAAACTATTTCAATTTATCTTTCTGATCAAATTAGGTCCTTTTAAAAATCACTACGGCATAAGTCATTAATAACTATATTTGAAATAAATTAAAACAAGTAATGTCAATGCTTAAAAGTTATAAGTGGCTTTTTATCGTATTTGCTGTGTTTTTTGTAGCCTGTAAAGACACTAAAAACGACCCCGATCCTCAACCGTCCTACCTTACCAATTCCGTATTAGTCAACACCATCAGTCAGGCAGATCTGAAAACCCAGATAGTAGCCAGTTTTGGCCCTGAAGCCAGTGCAGCCAGTTTTCTGATCCGCTCTGGTATCAAACAATACAAGATTTCGTATAAAACCAAGACCATCACAGGTGAGTCCATCACAGCATCGGGTGCTGTAATGGTTCCGACAGATCTTTCGACAGAGAAACTTGCCCTGAGTTGTGTGCAGCATGGTACGCTGTTTAACGAAAAAGACGCTCCTTCTTATTTTAACCCTGCCACCGAGTCAACCCTCGGGTCAGTCCTCGCCTCCACAGGATTTATCGTGGGTCTGCCGGATTATATAGGATATGGAGATTCAAAAGACGTCCCCCACCCTTACGAACACAATAAAGGTTCTTCTGAATCCAACGTGGACTTTATCAGGGCGGTAAAAGAATTCATTGCCAAAGAAAAGCTTAACTGGAACAACAACCTGATGATTGGCGGATATTCCCAGGGAGGATATGTCACGCTGGCGATGCAAAAGCTGATTGAAGAAAAATACGCTTCCGAATTCAACCTGAAAGCGTCAAGCTGCGGAGCCGGTGCATATAATAAGACCAAAACCATCGAATCTTTCCTGAAAAATAAAACCAGCGGAGAGGCCAGCAATAACCGTTCTTATATCTGGGTTCTTCAAACTTATGACCGTATTTACGGCCTCAACAGGAACCTCAATACCTATTTCATCGAACCATACCTGAGCCAGATACAAAAAGACGGACACATGGCCTTGATCAGCAAAAGTTTTGATGAAATACTGCAGCCTTCGTTTGTGACCGGCATCCTTAACGGCACCGACACTAAGTTCATTGACGCGGTAAAAGACAATGACATTTACGACTGGGCTCCTAAGGTACCGACCAATCTTTATCATGGAGACAAGGACACTTATGTTCCTTTTCTGAATTCACAGACGGCTTATGACGCCATGGTAAAAAAAGGATCGACAAGTGTTAAGCTTATCCCTATTTCCGGAGGAACACACAGTTCTTCAGTTTTTGACTTCTTCATGGGCACCTATTTCTTATTTTCAGCTAATAAAAACTTATAAAACGGATCTTAAAAAATGAGTAACTTAAAAAAAGGTTTTGTACATACCGTATTCTTCTGGTTAAAAGAAAAAGACAACGCAGAGCACGCGAAAGCCCTTCATGAAGGCTTATTGAAACTTGCTCTTACCGACGTCATCGAAACTTCCTATATCGGTCAGCCGGCTGCTACCAACAGGGCAGTGATTGACTCGACTTATGACTTCAGTCTTACATTTATTTTCAAGACCAAAGAAGACCAGGACATCTACCAGACACATCCGGACCACATCGTTTTCATCGAAAGCTGCTCGGCACTTTGGGAGAAAGTAGTAGTCTATGATGCTGAAAGTTAATATTATTATTTTTTGAATTATCCGTCACTTAAATGAGAAAGTTCTCCGTATTTCTGTTCTTTATTTCTGGTTTTGTTTCTGCTCAGAATATTTCATTCGATGCAAAAGGAATTCTGTTTTTATCCGATGCAGATCTGCCGGCTTTCTCATTTGACAACGGAACACTCTACCGCGAAAAAGGGGCTTCTGATAAATTCGGGGGTATCTTGTTCCCCCTGAAGTACTCCTCCCCCTCTCCCATCAGCGAAGAGGTGATTTCAAACTCATCGCTCAATAATTATAAATCAATAGCCACCAGCCGCGACAACAGGATAGCGTATGTTCTGGAATCTAAAGGAGCACTGGAGCCCGGCTCAGAGCAACCCCGGAAGAATTTACCCGACGGGCATTACATCAGTGTTATTGACATCAGTAATTTACAAAAACTAAAGCCGGAATACCGGTTTCCTGTGGGCGTCAATCCCAAAGCCATTGAACTCGATAAAAAGAATGAATACCTGGCCATCTGCACCGAGGAATATGACAAGGAGATACAGGTTTTTGAGCTGAATGAATTTGGCAAGCCCATCAGAATCATAGGCAAACCCAACCTGCTGCCTGCCGGGAAAATTACAGACATCTGCTGGCACCCTGGCGGAGACTTCCTGGCCTATATCAACCAGGAAACCCGTGAAATCGGACTGATCAAAGTCCTGAGAGACGGCCCGACCCAGAAAATTATCCGCCTGGAGCAATACGGCACACCCCTTAAAATCACGGGACTTCCGACACATGGCAAATTTACCCCGGATGGCAAATACTTCCTGGTTTTAGACAAAAAGAAAGAAGCCGACAATACCTCGGTCTCTGAAAAAGGAGAAATCTTTGTCATAAAATTCAACCTCGAAGATGCCTCTTCACACTTCCTGCTGTCTAAAGCTGAGGTGGAAGAAAACCCTTCCAATTTCATTATCCATCCCCAGGGCAACTGGGTGGTGGTCAGCAACCACAGGAAATCATTTGAAGATCCGGAAAAATCATCTCTGACGGCCCAGTCTTCATTGTCCATCCTGAGCTTTTCTGTTAATGGTACCATTCAAAACACCGGCAATGTTAACATCGAAGGTATCCTCCCTTTCAGTCTTGCCTTTGACAAAAGCGGACAGAACATAGCCCTGGGCATCTTCCAGTACCTGAGTTTCGGGAATACTTTTGGCGGAATAGAGTTTTACAAATTCAGTCCTGACAGAACCCCGAAATTAGAAAAACAAAAGGCTAAAATAATCACTTCCAAAGGTATCAATGCGATCAAAGTCATAGAAGATTACTGAGCCTGATGTTGTTTTAACACAACAGATAACACCTGCCCTTTTGAAAATTATTTACTGACTTTCCCAAATCCGGCCAGTTTAGCCCCGTATTTACCCTAGAAAATTGCCTTTCCGGCAATTTTCCGGATATTTTTTGAACAACGATATCATTTTTTATCTTACATTTACAACACCTGTAAACAAGATAAGCCAAAAAAGAGATTGTTTTTAAAATATTTTAATAAAATTATGCCTCCTTCAGCCCTTAAAAAAAACAACCATTCTGTCGTTGACATTAAAAAGAAACAATATATAGGTGATATTTTGTCCGAAGTTTATTCTTCCGGACCACTCACGATTTCGCAACTCGCCAAGACCCTGCATACCAGCGTTCCGTCCATTACCGGGCTGATCAATGAGCTGATGTCAGAGAACTGGATACTCGAAGTAGGGTCTTCAAAGACCAAATCAGGAAGACGCCCTAGTCTTTTTGATCTTAACCCCAATAAAAACACTACGATTGTTCTGGATATCAACCTCTACAATACGACGATCGTACTGATCAATCTGAGAAATGAAATCCTTAAGACGGATATCCTAGACCTGGAGATCGGAGATGCTGAGTTTCCTGAAAAGCTTTCGGCAGGACTTTTCAATTTCCTGGAAAAAAGCCTGAAACCATGGGCGGTCGGAATATCCGTTTCGGGACTTGTCGGTGGTACAGACGGTGTCAACTATACCTACGACAATCACAATAAAAACGGGGTTTCCCTGGCCAATTTTATCCAGCAGCAAATCAAAGTGCCTACTTTTATGCTGCATGATACCAAAGCTTCGATGATAGGCGAACACCATTTCGGACTAGCCAAAGACAAGAAAAATGTATTGCTGATTAATCTCAACTGGGGAGTCGGACTAGGTATCCTTTCCAATGGGGAGATCATACAGGGGGCCGACGGGTTTGCGGGAGAATTGGGGCACATCCAGGTCAACCCTAACGGAGAGTTATGTAATTGTGGCAAAATCGGATGCCTTGAAACTGTCGCTTCTGCCTCTGCTCTGATCAAAAAAGCAAAGAAAGAACTTAAAGCGGGTAAAATATCAAGCTTGTCAAAAATGAACGGGGATATTTCACTGGAACAGATCATCGATGCTGCCATTAAGGGTGACGAGTTTTCAATCGACCTGATTTTTGATATCGGAAGGGAATTGGGAAAAGGCCTTTCCATTGCCATTCATTTATTCAATCCGCAGATTATCATCATTGACGGGATCATGACCAATGCCGGAGACCTGATTATATCGACCCTCCAGCAAGCCATCAACAAATACTGTCTGAAAGATTTCAAGAAAAATATTGAGATACTGATTTCCCCGATCGGTGAAAAAGCCAAGATATATGGAGTCAAATCTTATGTATTTCATAAAATGCTGCAGAAACAATCAATTTAGTTTACGCCTCATGTCTGATCGGAAGTAGAAAAGTATTAACTTTGTAAAACTTTTCTACTTTCCAGATGCAAGCATTGAGTACACGGCACCTTTTAGGAATAAAGGATCTCCAGAAAAAAGACATCGAGTTGGTTCTCGATACCGCAAAAGAATTTAAAGAGGTCATCAACAGACCCATTAAAAAAGTCCCGTCGCTCAGAGATATTACCATTGCCAATATTTTTTTTGAAAACTCTACCAGAACCAAACTCTCTTTTGAGCTGGCAGAGAAACGTTTATCGGCCGATGTGATTAACTTTTCTTCCTCCGGCAGCTCCGTCAAAAAAGGCGAAACACTTTTAGACACCGTCAATAACATCCTGTCCATGAAAGTAGACATGATCGTGATGAGACACAGCAGCCCGGGAGCTCCGCATTTTCTTTCTCAAAAGATCAAAGCCAACATTGTCAACGCAGGCGACGGCACCCACGAGCACCCTACCCAGGCGTTGCTGGATGCCTACTCGATGAGAGAAAAAGTGGGTGATCTGGCCTGTAAAAAAATCGCCATCATCGGAGATATCCTTCACTCAAGGGTGGCTTTATCCAATATATTCTTATTGCAGAAAATGGGGGCTGAGGTAAGGGTTTGCGGCCCTAACACCCTGATCCCGAAACACCTGCCGGAACTTGGCGTCAAGATATTTCACAATGTCAGGGAAGCCCTTGAATGGTGTGACGTGGCCAACGTACTGAGGATACAGCTGGAAAGACAGCAGATCAAATATTTCCCGTCGCTGAGAGAATATTCCTTATATTTCGGAATCAACAAGAAAATGCTGGACGAACTTAACAAAGAGATCGTCGTGATGCACCCCGGACCGATCAACAGGGGCGTTGAACTCAGCAGTGATGCGGCAGATTCTCATCATTCCATCATCCTGAACCAGGTCGAAAACGGAGTGGCTGTGCGAATGGCCGTTCTTTACCTGTTAGCTCAAAACAATTGATTCTATGGATTTCTCTTCTACCGTACAAATCGCGTCCGTCATCAGGCAGAAGTTTGGTGAAAGCTCTGTTATTTTCCTTGAAGAGAAAGCCATACAGCCTTTTATTGAAATTGCCCCTACTCAGTTATTAAAAATCTGTAAGTTTTTATATACTTCTTCTGAATACTATTTTGATTTCCTCAATTGCATAACAGCGATTGATAACGGGCCGGAGGAAGGTAAAATGGAACTCATTTACCATCTGACCTCTATTCCTTTTGAGAAAAGTGTGATATTGAAAATTACTTTCCCGAGGAATGATGAACACGGGCTTCTGCCCAAAGTAGCTTCAGTTTCCTCAGTCTGGAAAACAGCCGACTGGCACGAAAGAGAAGCGTTTGACCTCCTGGGCATCAATTTTGAAAACCATCCAGACCTCCGCAGAATACTGATGCCCGCCGACTGGGAGGGCCACCCCCTGAGAAAAGATTACAAGGAACAGGAAAAGTATCACGGCATAAAAGTCAAGTACTGATGACGAAGATTGGTCTGATATCGGATACCCATTCTTTCCTGGACCCCAAAGTATTTGAGCATTTTTCAGAATGCGATGAAATCTGGCATATCGGCGACATCGGTGACCCGCAGATACTGAAAGACCTGCAGGCTTTTAAACCCGTAAAAGCCGTATTCGGAAACATTGATAACCAGGAGCTTCGCTGGGAGTTGCCCGAAGATTCTTTCTTTGAATGTGAAGGGGTCAGGGTCCTGCTGACGCATATCGGAAGCCTTCCGCCCACTTACAACCCCAGAATCAGGGCTTTGCTAAAAAAACATGAGCCAAACTTGTTTATTTGCGGACATTCCCATATTTTAAGGGTGATAAAAGATCACAAATACGAAAACCTTGTTTACATCAATCCGGGAGCGGCAGGACACCATGGCTTCCACCACACCCGGACCATCATGCGTATGACTCTTGAATCAAAGAAAATAAGCAACCTTGAAGTAATTGAACTAGGCAAAAGATGAAAAATCACCGGAATGAAACCAGAGGAATTGTCCAGAAAACTGTGATGCTTTCCATCATACTTTTCATTTCCTTCATCTCGAAAGCTCAGCTGACTCAAAACAAAGTTGTGGAATTTGTCATCAACGGGGATATCAATGACGAATACAACCTCGCCCCCCTGAAAAAAGACGGACTGCTCATTGTCAACCCCCAATCCAGCTATTACGGCCGCGACTCGAAGGTCAACTTCATGAAACTCGACACTTCACTAAATTTCATCTGGAAATCTACCTATAAAGTAGCCCTGGGTTATAAATTCGAAAAGTATTTCCAGAATGAAAAGTATGTCTACAGCCTTTTCAGAGAAACAGACAGACTGAATATCAGTATTGTAAGGGTAGATTACGCGACAGGCGACCGCGTGGTGACCGACACCAAGCTGCTGACCAAAATGGACATAGGGTATTTTACGGTAGTCGGCAGCAAAGCCATTATCGGGGGAACTTACAATGACCGCCCGGTGGTAGAAATGATCAGCCTTTTTGACCAGACGGCCAAGGTTTTGCCCCAGCTGCATACCAATCACCTGAGGATTAACTCGATTGAAGTCAATGAAGCCAATGCCCTCATTTATGTCATGCTCAGCGACCAGAGAAACTGCAAATTCACCCTTTCCATATATGATTATGAGGGCAGATCCATCAACAGTAAAATCCTGGGCGAAAAAAACAAGGTCATCATCAACGGAAAACTGCTGACCTTACCTGACAACCAGCTTATCCTGGCCGGAAACTTTGCTGACAACTGCACCAATTACTCTTCAGGTTTTTACCTGTATCCCCTCTTAAACGACCAGAAGATCAAGTACTTTGATTTTGCCGACCTTGACAATTTCTTCAGTTATCTTTCTGAAAAGAAACAAAAGAAGATAAGGATGAAAATGCTGGCCAGGAAAGAAAGAGGCAAGGAAAACAAGATAAGACACAGGCTTTTGCTGCATGATATACAGACAGATAAACAAGGCATTACTTTTACAGCAGAAGTCTATTACCCTGAATACAAATCAAGTCCCAACCTGAGTCTAAACAGCATCAGAACACTGGGTTTAAATACTCCGCTGAACTCCTCCTATAACAATTACAGGTTTACGCACGCCATCATCTGTGACTTTGATTTCAGCGGAAACCTCAAATGGGATTACAGCATTGGCCTGAACAACCTGGAAAGTGCCTTCCTGGAAGAAAAAGTGCAGCTAACCAAAATAGACGACAAATACCTGCTGGCCTTCCCGGATGAGAACCTGATCAAGACCGAACTGGTGGCCAGAAACCGTAAAGATAAAGAAAGCTATAACCTGGACCTGAAGCAAAACAGCAAGAAAAATTCGGATGACTTTTCCTCTGAGCTATCCTCATGGTACGCCAACACTTTTGTGGCCTATGGCATGAAAACAACCCGGGCGGAAGGCGGACTGAACACCAAAGATGTTTTTTACCTGAGCAAGCTCAGCTACAATCCCGTAGATTCAAAAAAACTTCTTGATTAACCAGATAATAAGGTTCAGCACCAGACTCAGCAAAATCATGGTGACCACAGGAAAGTAGATTTTCATACCGGGCTTTTCAATGCGGATATCACCAGGCAGCCGCCCGATCCAATTGAGTTTGTTCCCGGAAAAATAGATGACCACACCGATCACAAGAATGATCAGTCCTCCGAAAATCAACATTTTACCTGTATTCTGATTCATCATCAAGCCTTTTTGAATGCTGCAAATTAATACATTATTCATTAACCCATGAGAATTTATTCTTTGAAATCTTCTGCAAAACACGTCAGATACCCTGACAGAAGCCTTTCTCGCTGTATTCTCCTGACAGCTCTTGCCTCATTAGCTTCGTTCAGCACATCAGCAAAAACATTTCATGTAAGCAACAACGGCAATGACAGCAACTCAGGAAGCCTGACCCATCCCATCAAAACCATCGACGCCGCCAATAAAATCAGATTAAGACCCGGAGATCAGTTACTTTTTAACGGAGGCGACAGATTTGACGGCTCTTTGCAATTAAATCTCCGGGGGGAAGCATCCGGCCGGATCATCATCTCAAGTTATGGAACCGGACGGGCAACTATTCACGGTCTTTCGAAAGAAGCCATATCGCTTCAGGGCCAGTATTTTGAACTCAGGAACATCGATGCCAGAGGCTCCGGCAGAAAAAACGGCAGTACTTCCGCCGGCATTCAGATTTATAATGCGAAAGATATCATCATTGACCGGATCAGGGTTGAAGAATTTCAGAAAAGCGGCTTATCAGTATCCGGAAGCACAGATATTAAAATCCGGAATATTCATGCGGTCAGCAATGGCTTTGCGGGTATATTTCTTTATCAATCGCAATACGGAGTTATTAAAGACTGCCTGGCAGAAAACAACCCCGGAGATCCCACCAACCTGACCAACCATAGCGGCAACGGCATCCTGGTGGGAGAATCAAAAAATATCCTTATCGAACACTGTGTGGCCACTCAAAACGGCTGGGACATGCCTCGCACCGGCAATGGCCCGGTGGGCATATGGGCCTATCAGGCTGACAGCGTTACCATCCAGTACTGCATTGCTTATAAAAATAAAACAGCAAAAGGGGCAAAAGACGGCGGCGGCTTCGACCTGGACGGCGGGGTCACTCATTCCGTCATACAGTATTGCCTGGCTTATGAAAATGAAGGGGCCGGTTACGGGCTTTTTCAATACTACGGTGCTGACAAATGGAGCGACAATGTACTGAGGTACTGCATCAGTTACAACGACGGGCAAAAAGGACAAGCGTCAGGTGGCATTTTTGTCTGGAACGGAGACAAGGGCGGCAAAGGCTTCGGCAACGCACAGACATATCATAATGTAGTGTTCAATGATGCCGCACCCGCAGTCCGTTTCGACACCGACAGCGAACATCAGAATTTCGGCTTTTACAATAATATTTTTCTTGGCAGGGGTGACATGGTATCAGGCCCCTCCTCCGGAGAGAAATTCCAGGGGAATATCTGGTGGAAATCCACCCGGGATGACATCAGCTTCAGAGGCTATAAAGATTTGCTATCCTGGGCAAATGCGACCGGCCAGGAAAAAACAGAAAACCTGCTCACAGGAAAAGTCATTGATCCGCAATTCAAAGGCCCACTGAAAGTCAGTATCACCGACACCTATCAATTGAAAAACCTTATCAGCTTCCGGCTTTCAAGCCAATCCGGGATAATTGACAGCGGCCTTGACCTCAAAAAGATGTTTGATATCAGCCTTCCGGCTCAGGATTTCTTCGGCAACCCCACTCAGACAGGCCTCAGGCCCGATCCGGGCATTGCAGAATTCAAAAAAGATTGATATTTTTTTCTTATTTCAACCGGAAACTTCTATCTTGATCAGATTAAGCCAAAGAAACAAAAAAACGTCTCAGAAATGAATTCAAGAAGGAAATTCGTCCAAAAACTAACCGTTGGATTAGCCGGTTCCGTACTCCCTGCCGAAGCATTTTCCGCCCTTACCCGGCCCGCTTTTACTTCTGATGATTTCTGGGAAAATGTGAGAAGTTCATTTCCGCTGACCAAAGACAGGGTCTATTTCAACAACGGTACTTCAGGTCCCAATTCTCAAAGGGTAGTGGACAAAGTCATTGCCAAAACCAACGAATTCAGCATCTCAGGAGAATACGGCTCCACCAATACCGCCCGGGAAAAACTGGCTGCTTTCGTCAAAGTCAAAACCGAAGAAATTTCCCTTACCCATAATACCACTGAAGGCATCAATATAGTCGCCTGGGGGCTTCCGTTACAAAAAGGCGATGAAGTTATCCTGACGATGCACGAACACGTGGGAAACGCCCTTCCGTGGCTTAACAGGGCTAAACTGCATGGCATCGTACTCAAAACTTTTCTGCCGGCACAAACTGCGGCTGAAAACATCGGCATCATACAGAAACTGATCAGTCCGAAAACAAGAGTTATCGCGATTCCTCATATTACCTGTACCACCGGCCTGGTGTTCCCCGTAAAAGAGATTGCCGCCATCGCCAAAAGCAAAGGCATATTTACGGCCATCGACGGAGCTCACGGGGCAGGCACTTTTGACCTGAACCTCAAAGACCTGGGTTGCGATTTTTATGCGACCAGCTGCCATAAATGGATGCTGGGGCCAAGCGGTACCGGTTTTTTGTATGTCAATGAAAAACACCTCGACACCCTGCAAGCCTACTGGGTAGGGGCCTATTCCGATAACGGCTGGGACATCAATACCCCTTCACCCTCTTTCCAGGGCTATGTAGCCACCGCCCACCGTTATGACTACGGCTCACAGAGTGCCGCCTTATTTGCCGGAGCAGAAGAATCCGTAAAATTCCTGGAGGAAATAGGCATGGCTAAAATAGAAGAGAGGATCAAGGCACTTGCGACACACTTACAAAAAGGCCTGACAGGTCTTGGAAGCAAGATTCAGATGCTGACCCCCCTGGAAGCAAAATCCAGGATCAGCATGATCACATTCAAAATTGAGGGTACCGACTTTAAGGAGTTCAACACCATTGCCGCCAAAAATAAGTTCAGAATAAGGGTCGTTCCCGAAAGCAATCTGAATGCCATCAGGATATCGACCCATATTTATAACAGCTTTGAAGAAATAGACCGTTTTGTGGCTTTGGTCAAAACCTTGGTTTAAATCTCGACCGGGTCAGGATGAAGTATTTTCTCAAAACCCTGAAGTGACATGACTTTCCATACACTTCCGGTCTTTTTGAGCTTCACTTCATATTGAAATTCTCCGGGCATATTCCAGGTCCAGATAACGGTGGCCATATCTCCTTCCACAACCAATGACTTAATTTTCAGGCTTTCCCAATACTTATCAGGACTGTCCTGACAATTGCACCAGGGGTCAGCAGAAATCCAGTCCAGCTCAAGCCCGTCCCCTTCATAATATTTGACGGTGTCAGTCTTGATCTGTGTATCAATTTTACTGGAGATTTTATTGTAGGTTTCGATAAATACAGGATCAAACAAATTGGATTTCTCCAGCTCTTCCACCCTTTTCAGTTCTGCCTCCTGATCCACACCCACACATACAGAATTCTTGTACTTGAGGGTAAAATCATACAGCTTGCTTTGGGTCTCATACCATTGATAAGTATTTCTCAGGGCTTCAGTAATCAACAAACTGTCTTTGATGGCCGTAGAATCAAAAGTCACGGAAGACTCGCTGTCGCTGCTCTGGAAATTACATCCGCTGAAATAAACGGTTATAGCCAGCAACAATACGGAAAGAACAACACGGTAATTTTTACTTTTTAAAAACATAATGGTTTCAGAGGTATTTGATGAAACACAAAAATATAAATTAATCTTTCAGAAATTGACATTTGAACGACAAAACCGGGCAGCAATTGCATTTTGATGTGGTAAATTCCGGTCTTACAATCTAAATGACCCCAAACTTTGTTATTCCCGATATTTAGACAGTATTTTGTGTGACAAACTTTAATTGACATGTTCAGACCTCCTTTCTGGCAATTTAACGGCCATATGCAAACCATTTATCCGAGTTTATTCAGGAAAGTGAAAGTGCATTACACCCGCGAAAGAATAACTTTACCTGACGGCGATTTCCTGACACTCGATTGGATCAGCAATAATTCCAGAAAACTGGTCATTGTCACCCACGGACTGGAAGGTGACTCCGGCCGCCATTATGTTACAGGGATGATCAGGAAGTTTACCGAAAACGGATATGACGGACTTGGCTGGAACTGCAGGAGTTGCGGCGGAGAAATTAATCTTTTACCGAGATTCTATCACCACGGTGACGCTGAAGACCTTCGCTATGTTGTTCAGTATGCCATCGACAAAAATAAATACGAAGAAGTGGTCCTGGTAGGTTTCAGTATGGGTGGCAGCCTTACGCTGAGACTGGCCGCAGAAAAACCGGACCTTCTGCCAAAAGAAGTAAAAAAGGTCGTTACAGCCTCTGTACCGCTCGATTTACCCACTTCGGTTGTCGAGCTCAACAAACCAGGCAAACGCTTCTATATGGAGCGTTTTTTAAAGAAACTGGGCAAGAAAATCGAGATCAAGTCCTCCATGTTTCCCAACCACCCCATTCTGAATGTGGAAGGCTACAGTAAAATCAAGAACTTTGACGAATTCGATACCCGGTATACCGCCCCGCTTCACGGTTATGTGGATGCCAAAGACTTTTATGCCAAAGCCAGCGTCAAACCTATCCTTAAAAACATCCGGATACCTGCCCTGATTGTACAGTCAGCCAACGATCCTTTTCTGTCGCCTCCTTGTCTTAACCTCGGAGACGCCGAGAGCAACTCCAATCTCAAGCTGGTCATTCTCAAAGAAGGGGGCCATGTAGGTTTTATGCAGCACGATTCAGAGGAAACCATTACAGAACAACTGGCCCTGAGATTCAGTGAAGGTGAAATTAAATAAAAAAAAGCCCTCGCAATTATAGCAAGAGCCTTTAAACATTTCCCTAAACTAAATAATCTTTAATATTTTTATTTCTTTTTCAATTGCTCGCTCAGCGGCGTCTTATCTATCACCACTTCTTTTGGAATAATGTAGAACGGAAGCAAACCCATTTTTTCCACGACCAGCTGGCCCACCTGTGAACAGCTGAAACGGATAAAGCCTTTGGCTATCCCCCATCTGTCTTCGGTAGTATGCATATAAATCAGCCTTTCGAGCGGATAATTCCTGTCTTTAAGGTTCTTGAATGTAGGGCCATAAAACTTACCCCCGTTTTGCGACACTTTCAGAATTTTGATCCTGTTTTTCAAGGCTATCGCTTTGCTGTCATCCAGGTCGCTGATCCAGTTGTTTCCGATGATGCCGATAGCGGCCGTATTCTTTTCAATGTGTTCAAAAACAGAAAGATTACCCTTGGCCGCAAAAAGATTGCCTTTTTGCAGATCCGCGATTTTCAACCTGTCTATCATAAAATTCAGGTTACTGGAGCTGCTGTTATCAAAAACAAGGGTTATCCCCGCACTTTTACTATCAAAAAGGCTCTTTAACTTTTCTATGGTAATTGTAGAATCCGGAAAATTCTTATTGACGATCAGTGTCACCGCATCCAAAGCCATTCTGGCAGGCTGGTATTTGATCTGCCTGCTTTCCAAAGCTTCCTGTTCTTTCTGGTTCAATTCACGGGTAACCACGGCCACCTCCGCAGAGTCATTCAGGATCAGGTTGATCGCTCTCTGTTCCGGAACATATTTTTTGATAAAATTCACTTCTGGGTAATGGGTTTTGTAGGCCTCTATCTGGGCATCTACAATCGGCTGGAGAGATTCATCAGCAGCGATCACCATGGTACCTTTGCGGATAGATACGTCATCTTCAGCAGATTCTGTGGCCGGAGAGCACGAATAAACGATTAAGGATAAAAGTAAGGCCGTTAAAGCAAAGTTTTTCATTAATTAAATGGAGGTTAATTATAGAACTAACACAAGAATAAATTGACTAGTTCAAAAAAAATGAGCCATCTGGGATGTCTCATTTTTTTCTTTGAAATTATTTAAAGGTCCACGATACAGGGCAAATCAGCACAACCCGGAAAATTAATTTCAGTCCAGCTTAAAAAAGACAGGAATATTAAAATAAACCCGTACATTTTTACCATTCTGCCTGCCGGGATTCCACTTCGGCATAGATTTGATCACCCTGATGGTTTCTTCATCACAACCAAACCCGATCCCTTTCTGGACTTCAACGGCACCAATAGACCCGTCCCTTTCCACCACAAACTTTACAAAGACTTTACCCTCAATACTATTTCTCTGTGCAGTCGGTGGGTAATTGATCCTGGAATTGATGAACTTGTACATCTCGGTCTGCCCACCCGGAAAAGCAGGATATTGTTCTACTGACGTAAAAATATCTTCCTCTGCAGGCCTTTCCAGTTCCACAGGCTTGGTGATCTCTGCCGGAGGGGCCGGGGGCGGTGTAAAGGCCGACAATGCGTCTACTCCTTCCACCGATTTATTAGAGATGACTTTGTTTTCAATTTCTTCAAGCTTTGGTGGCGGCTCTTCAATAACTACTTCCTCATCCTTTTTAGGTTCAGGAGGGAGAAACTTAATCTGGGCCACTTCCGGAGCCGGCGGCGGCGGTGGAGGGGGTGG
>NZ_JAAAKV010000013.1 GCF_009905725.1 Emticicia sp. CRIBPO
GTTACAGGCATCGACAGCAGGGACTGCTGAGCTGATGGTGTACCCGTTCGGGTTGGCATTCTCCCCTTTGATGCGGATGGTCTGGGTTTGCTGGCGGGTACCGTTGATGGCCGACCCGCAGCCATTGTTACCCAGGGCCTGCAGATTCATTTTGGTACCGCTGACGAAGTCACAGGCTACGGTCCTGACTTTATAACGGATAGTGTATCCCTGGTTATAAGGCAGGTTGGCAGCCACAGAGGCCGGGATGGTGAAGGTGATGCTGGTGGCTGTTTCAGTGACCAGGGCATCGTTGTTCACATTGGCCAGTGAGGCGGCGGCAGGCAATATGGTTGGCGAAAGCTGATAGCTGTTAGCGATGTAGGCTACCCCTGCAGGTTTCTGGACAGTAAACTTAAGGTCGAAGGCTGTACCCTGGGCAGGGTTTTTGACTTCGGCGATGTATTCGAGTTCCTGGCACAGGTCCACAGTCCCGTCGGGATAAGTGGGGACAGGCTGGCTGAGCAGACTCACCTGCAGGTTCGCAGGAGTCGGGATGACCGTCAGGTCGACTGTTTTCTTACAGGCAGCGGCATCGATAGAGGCAGGGTAATTCCCGCAGACATAACCGACAGCCAGCGGAAGCACATCCTGACCACAGTTGGTAAAGCTGGCTGTGATCTTGTAATAGCGGCTTTCCTGTCCGTAAACGCCCAGTTCATAGATCCCCCCTGTGGCTGACAGAGCGGCACCAGAAGTAGTTCCTCCGAATCCTGTGATGGGTTCCACAGAAGTGATGGTGATACCGTTGGCCGGAGAGGAGTTTTCACCCATCCAGACCTTCGGAGAAGTTCCCGGCTGGGTGTTGGCTACCTGAACTTCCCAGGTCACTGTATTGCCCGTCACGGTTTTGACAGGGGTGGCAGCGTTGACGACTATGTTGGATTTGATTAAAGCAAGTGTGTTGCTTACTTCAGGCGTAAATTGTTTTTGGATATCTGAACCCGGAGGCAAAGTCTCTTTGAAATCTGTACCAGGGACAGTGAATAAGCTGAAATGATCCTGAGAACTGGTGGCTGATTCACAGGTAGGACGTAAAACAGATCTTGCATCTATAAAATAACCTTCATCGGGCAAAAGCCATGGACCTCCCTGATCGGCAAATTTATTTCTTAGGTTATAGGTGTTGACATTTCCGCTGACGGCGTCAGGCGTTAGTATCATCACAGGGGAAGTTACCTGACCGTATCCGGCCCCTCCTCTGCGATAGTTTACTCGGAATTCCTCAAGTATATAGCCTGCAGGTACTGTATATTCTAATTTATCAGCTACGGCGATCTGTCTGTACTCATCTTTAAAGAAATTGACACCAGCTCCTCCATTGTTGATATGCTCCCCAACAATAAATCCTAAGGTTTGGCCTGAAGTAACTGTATTACATTCGTTAAATGAAAAAGTCTGACCATTGCTGCGATACGACATAATCCCGACCAGGGTAAATTCTCCCACGTAGTTATCACAGTACCACACGTCTGTACCTGCCGCTGTAGGGTTAGCGGCATTACTGAGATAGAACTTGGTAGCTACCGGTGTTACGACCAGGCGTCCTCCAAGATCATCTGTTACTTTCAGGTAAGCTTTCACAGTTACTTTGTCATCATTGCTGAAGGTAGTGTAACCAGCTGTTGCAAGTGCTGAAATGCTATAGTCGACTTCTGCGGTTGAGGTGCCTCCCGAGCTGGTGTATGCTACCGGCAGCCCGGTTTTGTTAACCTTTGTAACAGTTCCTGTGGCATCCGTGATTAACACATCAGCATATAAAGCTGAAAGGTGTGCCCCTGAGGTAGTGGGGAAGGAGAATCTTGCATAACCATACTGGAAATTAACCGGTGAGGCAGCCGCATTGTCAAACACATGCCCTTTAAACTCAAAAGAAAGGGTATCTCCACGCAAAGCCCAGTTGGTACGGGCATTGCTGCTTAGTGTGGTTCCATCCGGCTGTCCGTCATTGTTATTATCCGGTTGACCATAATTAATTCGTTTTACGGTAAAACCTTCATTTACCATGGCAGGATCCGGACAAGGGACCGGGCAATGAAGCTGAACAGATTTATCTGCACAATACATCTCCTGGGTGCAGGCACATCCTGCGGAAGTCAAGAAAATCCGGGTATTAATAACATTTGCACCGCCGGCGGCAGCAGCACAATCTAGCATGATGCTGTTAACAGTCAGCAATGATTTGTTAGGTGAAAAGCCGATTGACGGCACAGTAAAGGTAATATCCAACACTTGCCCTGTCTGAACTACACTTGTTGGTGCCATGTTGGTTCCGTCACGAAGTAGCAGATTAACCGCATTAGGAGCAGAATAAACAAGACCGGCAGGCAAAGTGATCTGATACCGGATGGTGCTCCCGGCAAGGTAAGATCCCGGAGTCCAGGTGGCACGGGTACCTTCCCACTTAAAAGTATAGGCGGTACCTGCTATCATATCAGCAGGAAAATCTTCTTGAATGTCATAAGATACTGTTGTGTAGCTTCTTAAAACAGTACCCTCTCCTGAATTGAGATTATTGAAGATCTGAATACCACAGGCATTGAAATAACGCAAACGAGCCAGGGAGCCAAGAGAAGGATTAATATCAATACCTGCAAAACAAGTAGTAGTACAGCAGGTGGTTTCTTCATATTGAAAATAGATAACTTCTCCCGCTGCCAGATCGGGGATAACCAGGTCAAGTTCGGCAGGGGCACTTAATGCAGGCAGGCAGCTTGCAGGGGTATAATTTTTCTGGTTGTTGAGAGTAATTCCCGATCCCGCATTGACAGGCACAGTTACATAGGTGCCGGAAGCCCCGATTTTGTATTTGAATGTACCCTGAAGATATCCGGTCTGGTCTTGTATCGCCTTACCCAACTCATGGCCTGAAAGAGCATTACTAGTACCCCACAGGTGTATCAATCTTACTAATACATCCTTTGCCGTAGCTGTGCCCGTGTTGGTTATTTTAAACTCCTGTATAAAATTCTCTCCTTTGCAGGTCAAATTATTGGCTGTCACACTACTGATAACCAGGTTCGGCTGCTTGGAGTTATCAATCGCCAGAGCCGTAGTCTGGGTATCATTCTGTCCTGCACAAGCCTGTGGGTTAGGCCCTGTGCCAAACCAGGCGTTGAAGCTGGTGTTAACGTCTGTACAATTGGAAATTTGCAGGTTTTGAGTGAAAGTGAAGTATTCATTTTGCCCCAGGTGGTTATCCTGGGCGGTGCTGCTGACAATAAAGCGATACAAATAGGTGGTGTTGCTGCCCGAAGGCGTGCTTGAAATGAGGTCAACGGTGACAGTAGCCCCGTTGTTGGTCGCTGAAACAGAGTGGCTCAGGTGAGTGACCCCATTGCCGCTTATATCTGTCACATAAAGGGTATCAATATTTCCGAAACCGTCATTACTGATCCTGAAACTACGGGTGTAATTGTCGCCAACCACACCCGCTGTAGCCGGAGCATTGGCCAGGTTCGTGATGTTCAGTTTTGCATTGACGAGGTTAAAGGCATCACTGAGTTTTTCTGGCTGGGCAGACCCGCCTGAAGGGGTCAGCACATAAGAAGCCTGGTTTCCGGCTTCGCCTATGGCCCCGCAACTTGCACGGGCCTTATAGGTAAAGGTAGCATTGGTACCTGTGGCCGGAATACCGCTGAGATTCAAGGTGGCTGTATTGCCAGATACACTTGTTTGTGAAACGGTAAGACCTCCTGATCCGGTGGCCGAGCCTGATTCATAGACATACCCTGAAGGAAGCGTAACGACCAGTGAGCCTGAAGAGGTGGTGCCTCCAAGGACGGTGACGGTAAACTGCCGTGTGCCATTGGCTACTTCAAATGAAGCCGTAGGAGCTCCGGTACCGGACTGTATTTGCTGGGCATTGGCCCCGATCACAAATAATAATAAAAAGCTTAAAGTAAAATTGATAAAGGAGAATGATTTTCTCCCGGCTGGTAGAGCGAAGGGCGGTGAATCGTTACAAGGGCTAGGCCCTTTGGATGATTTTCCAAAGAAAAGTAGATGTGCTTGGTTCATTCTTTGCTTTTTGGATTACGAAATGTTAAAAATTGATCTGTATCAATTTGTTATTGAGACGGAATAAAAACATCAAGGTCACAGTTACTCAAGCCGGTCGCCTCTTCACGCCTCCAACATATATGTCATCAGTTCAAAGACATGCCTGGTCTAACTATCTCAACTACAATCGCTTGCAACTGACTGGTAATCAATAATAAAAAAATAATAAAATTTTCAAAATCATCAGGATTTCGCGGAATGACGGCAAACAGAATAATCAGCGGGGTGTTGTTGTGTTATGGAAATTGCTTTTCGGGGCCTGGCCAGAGGGCTTTCAGACCATCATAAACTGATAGAAAAGTAGGAAGGGACTGAATGTTTCCAGAACGGATAATCGCAGAAACATGGTTTATACGTGCTAAAAAACCTGAAAACCCAATGCTGTTCTTAAAATACTTTTTGCATATTTGCATGAAATTAAAATAGTATTTTTTTAAGAAACCAAAGGAATGAAAAATATAGACGTTTGTCTTTCTCCCGAACTGATCCATCTTCACAACCTCAACAATACCATCGTCGTAGTAACAGATATTTTCCGGGCCACTTCATGTATGGTCACCGGTTTTGCTCATGGTGTAAAAAGCATTATTCCGGTAGCTACAGTGGAAGAATGCAAGAAATTGCAGGAGAGTGGTTTTATTGCTGCTGCTGAAAGAAACGCCAGCAAAGTAGAAGGCTTTGACCTGGATAATTCACCTTTTAGTTTTATGGATGAGCGTTTGGCGGGTAATAAGATCGCGATGACGACCACCAACGGTACTTTGTCGATTACCAAAGCCAAACCAACAGCTATCAAAGTATTGGTAGGGGCTTTTCTGAACATCGGGGCGATTGTCAATTACCTGAAGAGCCAGCCTTATGATGTGCTCATTTTGTGTGCAGGCTGGAAAGGCAAGCCGAATCTTGAAGATACGCTTTTTGCCGGGGCGGTTACCGAGGCGTTGAAAGATGATTTTTTTGTTTCTGAAGACAGTGCTATCCTGGCGATGAGGGCTTACCAGCAAGCCCAGGCCAATCTTTTGGGATACCTGATGAATTCTTCTCATATCAGGCGTTTGCAGGGTTTGGGAATTCACAAAGACATCAACTATTGTCTTCAGAAAGACCTGTATGATGTGGTGCCTATTTTAAGAGGAAACGAGTTAGTGATATTATAAATGCATCCGGATTATGGCTGACCAGGAAATTCCAAGACTTGCGAGGCTCACGGCCATACTCACCATGCTGCAGTCGAAAAGGCTGATTACCGCGGGGTATATAGCAGACAGATTTGGGATAAGTATCCGGACAGTTTATCGTGATATCCGGGCGTTGGAATCTTCCGGCGTTCCTGTTTTTACTGAAGATGGCAAGGGGTATTCGCTTATGGAAGATTACCGTATGGCCCCTGTGATGCTGACTGAAGCCGAGTGCAATGCCCTCATCACGGCTGAAAGCATGGTGATCAAAAACAAGGATATTTCCTTTGTCAATAATTATGCGTCAGCCATCACGAAAATCAAGGCACAGCTAAATCCTGCGACTAAGGACAAAATAGAAAAACTTTCAGGCCTGATTTCTTTCCGTCAGAACCTCAATCAGGACATTACCAGCCACTATCTCTCCGAAATACAGCTGGCTATCACTAATTTTAACCCGGTGAAAATTGAATACCGGTCAGAAAACCAGACGGAGACGATAAGCAGGGTTATCGAGCCCCTGGCCATGTACAGTACCAATGAAAACTGGATACTGATTGCTTTTTGCAGACTTCGAGACGAAATACGGTCATTCAGGCTGGACAGAATTTCAAAATCAGAGGTGTTGCCGGAAACTTTTAAGTCGCATAATTTCGATTTTGAAGAATATTATGCTTATTATCGTAAAAAATATTTTGACAACCCCTGACATACTGGTGTCAAAAGACCGCTTTAGTTTTGTTGAAAAATAACAAAAAGTATGGAGAACATTACACTGGGATCATTCAACGTGGTGGGGATAGCCATCAGAACAAGCAACGAAAAAGGACAGGCGACCAGAGACATCCCCGGTTTGTGGGAAAAATTTATGTCAGAAAATATGGCCTCTCAGATTCCTAACAGATCGGACCGGAACATCTATTGTGTTTACACCGAGTATGAGGGAGATTTTACGCAGCCCTACACTACTGTTCTCGGGTGCAAAGTGGACCATGTGGGAGAAATTCCTGAAGGAATGAAAGCGATTGAAATTCCGCAGGCCAATTATCAGGTTTTCACGGCCAGGGGCAGACTGGAAGCCGGTATTGTGGTCCATGAATGGGTCAAAATCTGGAATTCAGGACTTGATCGTGCTTATGTCGCTGATTTTGAGATATATGGCGAAAAGGCCAGGAATGCGGAGCAGGCAGAAGTGGATATTCATATCGGTCTGAAATAAATGCTTAGCCCCATTGATCAGTATTTTTCTGAAAAAAATGAGCCTCTCAAAAGTTGTCTTCAGTTTTTGAGAGGCTTTATATTGAACTACAGTCCTGATATCCGTGAGGAGTGGCGGTATAGCATGCCCTTTTATACCTGGAAGACCAAAAGATTCTGTTACTTGTGGGTGCATAAAAAGTATGAATTGCCTTATGTCGGTTTCGTTGACGGCAATAAAATGGATCATTCTGGGCTTCTGACAGAAAAAAGGTCGCGGATGAAAATATGGCTGGTTGATTTGAATGAAGATGTGGATGTTGAGGTATTAAAAACACTGTTGATAGAGTCAATAAGTTTAATTCATCGAAAAGTGGAAAAATAGAAGGTTTTTCTGAGATTCTAAACTTTTGAAATAAGGCCAGATAGCTGAATTCTTCCTAGTTCGAAAAATTATTTATTGAGAAGCAGACCGCATAACTTAATTGTGGTCAAACATGTTGCAAAAATAGCTAACCGTATCTTATAACGTCTTTTGCAATACTTGTTTTTGTTATGTTTATCTGTCAAACGCTATTTCTTCATTATTTACCATCGTCAGAAAGATTTGCTGAAAGAGGTTGTAAAAATCATTTATAGATTTATCGGCATTTTGCGGCAACTCTAAACCTAAGTACATATATCTGTTTTGTTCAGTATGATATTTACTTGGTCTGTCAATTGGTTTTTCATCGCTAACCAAACAACCACCAAAAAGCATCAGAAGGTGATTCATGTGAGTAAATTGCATTACCCCAACACCAAGGATCATTTGAATTAGTTGGCTTGTATTTATTGTTTTTTTTGAAAAAAAGCTTCTACTTAATACAATCTCTACAGGCTTTTTAAGTTCAAAAAGTAAACCGTTTTGTTGACGGTCAATGTTAATTTCTTCTCCTGAAATTTTCTTATCAAGAATAAACTTGATCATCATCGAATAAATTTCTCCTTTTTTGTAGCTGTCAAACGCAACTTGAGCAAGCCAGTTTTCGCATTTGGCTGAAATGGGATAATGAACGACTCCCAAACACCCAAAAGGCTGTGAATTTGCAACCGGGCAGTCCGTACATGTGGGGGATAAAGTATCAAGAATGGAAGTTTTGGTTATGAGGTCGCTGATCTTGTGTGTTGAATTCTGAATTCCGTCGGGCGTCATTTTTTGGAGTGTAAATTCAAAGTTGTCAATTTCTTCTTCGCTTTTCCCACCATCCATCAACATGTTTCGAACTGAGTAGGCTCGGTTCCTATCTTTAATTGTTTCAATAAGTCGCTCAGGAGGTAATTGATCTTTGACTTTACAATCTTTTAAAATAAGGTAATCTACCGCCATAAATGTTCTGTATAAATTGTTTTCATTTCTTTGCCGCAGCTATATCTTGACCTATCAGAGTGCAACAGAAGGACGAAAGTTAAGGTAAATTTCGAAATATACGAAAACAAAATAGGACTATTTTGTTAAATTTAGAGAGCGGGGTGTTTAGCCTTACACTATACTTATATCTTTTGTTTATGCCGGAGTTTTTAACTCGCTTGATAAAAAAAAGTAAAAATGTACTATTTCTTAGCTCAAAGAAAGATGATTATAAAGTGTAAAGAGAACTCAAGGCTTGACGGACGGTTGAAACAATATGATATGCTTGGGGGAAATCAGAAAATGCCACTATCTGCAGAAATATCTTATCAGTATGATAAAATGCGACTATAAAATAGACAGTCAGAAGTAGGAACACGTACTTTTTTCGCAGATATATTCGACTCCGCCGGGGTCAGCTGACGTCGAAAATGAATGGCTGAAGAATAGGAAACACCCCCTTTGTCCATTTTCCATCCTCCTTTCTCCAATAAAATTAGATTTCCTTCCTGATATTACTGGCCAGTAGTGTTGTGCCCAATCCAAGAATAGCTACAACTGCAAAAGCGATTCTCAGACCATATATTTCAGCCAGAAAACCGATTACCGGTGGTCCGATCAGGAATCCGAGGAATCCGACAGAGGAAACCGTAGCCAGGGCCACACTTGGACTGATGTTTTTTGATTTCCCCGCCAGGCTGTAAGTCAGAGGTACTACTGATGAAACGCCTAATCCGGCAATCAGCAGCCCGATAGTGGCCGGGAATACCTGAGGCAAAGCAACGGCAAACAATATGCCTGAAAGAATGGCTATGCCACTGCCTTTCAGCATGATTTCGACTCCGAATCTGGTGATCAGATAATCGGCGGCAAATCTGCCCATGGCCATCGCACACATAAAAGCAACAAAACCCAGACGGCTCAGAGAACCGGGAGCTGCGATGACTTTCTCAAAATAAACCCCGCTCCAGTCGAACATCGTACCTTCACAGATCATACAGGCGAAAGCAATGCTGCCCAGGATGAGGATTGATTTGTCCGGTTTGCTGAAGATGGAAGTCTTTGTCGTCTCTTTTGAACGGGTATCTCTCGGCAAAAGCGAGCGTTGAGCCAGGGACAACAGGAGCATATTGATAAAGAAGATAATACAGAAATGAATAAGCGGAGAAAATCCCCTGGCAATCATCAAAGCTCCGATGATACCTCCGGCAAACCCGGCAAGGCTCCATAAACCATGAAAACCAGCCATGATGCTGCGGCCGTAAAGCCCTTCAACGGCCACTGCCTGTGTGTTGATGGCAATATTGTAAAGATTACTGAACAAACCGAAAAGTGCCAGCACCCCGACAAGGTGAAGAGGGGTTTCAGCCAGGCCCAGGAGTATAAGAGAAGCCGGGTAAAGAACAGAAGAAACAGTCAGTACATTTTTGCTGCCAAAGCGGTTAACCAGGAATCCGGATAAGAAAATACCGATGATTTGTCCTATGGGCAAGGCCAGTAAAACGCCTCCCAAAGCTGCTTCACTTAGCTGCAAACTGTTCTTAATGTCCGGAATACGGCTGGCCCAGCTGGCAAAAGTAAGACCCTGAATAAAGTAAAATACCGAGAGGCCGATTCTGTAGGCTTTCGGTGCCCTGAGTGATATGGAAAAAACCATGTGATGTCCTGTTTAGTGAAGAAATGAATTCCGGACGAGCCGAACCCCTGACTATAAAGGCGTTACGCCTGATAAATTGTATTTAGTTTTCATTGCAAAATTATTTCATTTCCAAGACATGCGTATCGGTTTTGTTATGTTTTTTTGAATTTTGTTGGATTATTTTGAGATTTTCACGGAAAAATGATAAAAAGTTTCAAACCTATTTTTTTTATTGCTACAAACCCTCTACTTTTGTACTGTAATAAAAATAATTACAGAATGAACAATGTAAGGTTTGCGACATCGCTGCATATTCTAACTCTGCTGCATCTGAGCGGGGAAGAGTTGTTGTCGTCTGACCATATCGCCGGAAGTGTCAATATCAACCCGGCCATTATCAGGAAGGAAATCAGCAGCCTCAGAGAGCATAACCTGGTAGGGACAAGAGAAGGCAAGGGTGGGGGCACATATCTGAACAAAGCTGCCGGAGAAATCAGGCTTTCGCAGGTTTATGAGGCGGTGATCCAGTCGCCTTTACTGGGCAGGTCGAATACCCCGAATCCTAAGTGTCCGGTGGGGCGTCAGATCAACGGTGTGATAGAGAAGTTGTATACTGAAGCAGAAAAAGCCATGATCACCAGCCTTGACAAGATCACCCTGGAGGATTTTGCAAAAGATTTCAAATGATTTTTTTTGCACAAAACTGTAATAAAATAAATGACAGTTATTATTGAGAATCAAATTTTTAACAATTAAATATATCATAAAATGAAAGTAGCATTGATAGGAGCATCGGGATTTGTAGGCACGACCGTACTGAATGAATTATTAAGCAGAGGACACCAGGTGACGGGTATTGCCCGTGATTTGTCAAAAATTTCGGTTAAAAACGAAAATCTGGAGCTCAAAGCCGGCGATGTCACTGATTCAGAAGGCTTAACAGAAATCCTTAAAGGTCATGATGCCGTAGTGAATTCATTTAATGCGGGATGGACCAATCCGAATTTGTATGATGATTTCCTGGCAGGCTCAAAAGCCATTCAGGCAGCTGTGAAAGCAGCAGGAGTGAAGCGTTTCTTTACCATTGGCGGGGCCGGCAGTTTGTTTATTGCTCCCGGTTTGCAGTTGATCGATACCCCGGAATTCCCGGCAGATTACAAAGCGGGTGCCGGAGCGGCACGTGACTATCTGAATATCCTGAGAGAAGAAGCCGAACTGGACTGGACTTTCCTGAGCCCGGCGATCGAGATGCACCAGGGTACTTCAGGCGTGAGAAAAGGACATTACAGAACCGGTCTGGAAAATCCAGTATTTGATGAAAACAACAGGAGCGTCATTTCAGCCGAAGACATGGCGATTGCGATTGTGGATGAACTGGAAAAACCTCAGTTTATCAAGCAAAGATTTACAGTAGCGTACTAAGCTTTTCATAGATAAGATGAAAGAGGCCTGGGGTATTCCGGGTCTTTTTTTGTCAGTAAAGCACCATCACACTCCCTTTCCTGCCGAATTTCGCCGATCTGAGAATGAAATTATAACGGCCGACGGGGACCATTTTTCCATTAAACCGGCCGTCCCAGAAGGTTTTGCTTTCGAAGATCTTATTGCCCCATCCGTCAAAGATAATCATTACACAGTCCGGGCATTTATGGTAATTGATGATTTCCCACACATCGTTTTCACCATCGTTATTCGGCGTGAAGCTGTTGGGAAAATGAAGCATATTCTGCGGGTTCATTGGGTCGCATGGAGGGTCATATTTAACGCTGAAAACTGCAGACAAAACATTACAAAGAATCCCCGCCCGGTCAACCCTCACTGTGTAATTTCCTTTTTCTTTGGCCTCATATCTGAATCTTTTGGCGTCGGTGCCGGTGAGGGCATTACCGTCTTTAAACCACTGGTATCTGTAGTCATTGTCGTTGACAGTTTCAAGAAAAACAGAACCATCCGGACAAAACGGGTATACAGGATCCGGAGCAGAGAGGACAGGCGGGGGATAGAATGTAAGGGTTACTTTATCTTCTACCACAGGGCAATTGGTTTGGCCGCCACCTTTTCTGACGATATATTCACCGCTCTGAGCGGCTACTATTTCTTTACTGAAAGACAGGAACTGTGTGCCCTGGTACCAGTCGGGTATAACGGAAGGATCATCGGTATGTAATCTGATGGTTTGTCCTTCACAAGCCACCTTGGAATTGGTCATAATTCTGATGGGTGTACTGCCTGAGACCAGCCTGACTTTGAATTTTTCGGAATTGCTTTCTGCTGAGCAGGTGTTTTTTAAGCTGGCCACCACCACAAAAGTCCCGGTATCGCTCACGCTTACCCGGTTCATGGTGGCTCCGGGAATATTGACGCCGTTGTTTTGCCACTGGAAATTCCAGGCCGGATTAGCGGCTGCTTCGAGCTCGGTAATCGCTCCTGCACAGACATCGAGTTCTTTTACAGTGCTTCCCCGGTAGGTAATGACAGGGGCTGCGGGTGGATTTCCGGGGCAGTTTTTGACGATGAGTGTATAATCCCGGCTGTTGGAACCGGTTTTTATGCCGTTTTCAAATTCTTCAACCCTGACGGCAAAGACATAAATGCCTTCCTTGGTGGGTGTCACCGACACCACCCCGGTTTTCGGGTCAATGGCCAGCGGTTTGCTGGCCGGGATCGGGTTGGCGGAGCTGAATCCCGTGTTCCAGTTAACCGGTGGCTGGCCCGCGAAAGTAAGAGGCGGGTTTGTGAGATTGGCGTTTCCATCTACAGTATAACCTCCCAAAGGAGTTGTCAAAGAAAATACAAGGTCTTTCTTTTCCGGATTCCTGACCATATAACTGACCTGGAACGGTTTGTTAACACACAGGTATTCTCCATTGGGAAACTGGAATTCTGTGGAGGCGTAGCCGGGGTTTTGTTTGAGGGAAGGGAATTCAAGAACGGTCGCAACTGCCGCATCTTTTGAATTGACAATGCTTGAAATATCTTTAGCTCTGCAGCATTTATCGTGCACAAGCCGGTAGCCCTGGGGATCATCGTATATATTTGGATCCAGAAGGACCTCTCTTTCATAGCGGACGGCATAATGCTTGAGTCCGAACAAATCGGCACATGCTTGGTTTTTAAAAGAGAGAAACACACTTGGTGTACCGTCAACAAGATCCGTCTGGGTCATCAGTTTTCCGTCGCTGATCCTGTAAATCTGGACGATCTGGTGGGATTCTCTGGAATTGCTGTGCCTGGTTTGATGGTCGATATACGAATTCAGCACGATCAGGAAATTGGCAAAGGACTTGTTGATCGGTATGATCGCCATATCTTCTCCTATTACATGGTCAGCGTATGCCTTCGGTGAGGAAAGCAGTAATAAAAAACAAAACCAGATAAGGAGTCGATTATTTGTCTTCATTTCAAAGCTAAAAACCAGTTAGGCTTTCATCTGCAATTACTATGCCTCAGAAGATGTTGACAGAGAATTTAAAAATTGTTTAATGACTGTTTCGGACAGTCTGCTGCTGTTTGAAGCGTTATCTGCAAAAAACATTTTACCTTCTGACACCTGCTAAAATCCCTAAAATCCCGTAATTTGGAAATTATTCGGAAGGCCTTTCAAAAATAGCACAATTATTGATTGTTATTTGGGAAGTACGTTAATACCAAAAAGTAACATTTTTTACAATTTATTCAATAAAAACCTTCATGGTGAACAATGTATAGTAAGAATACTTTGCACAAACATGTTATAATAACAAGAAAAAAAGCTTTCCTGTATTTAACTTTAATAACTTTCCTTTTTCTGGGAACGACGATTGTCTATGCGGCCGATTTTAAAAACGGGGAAGCGGATTTCCGGAAAACAAATTTTGAAGATATCAATACTTCTGTTGAACTGACCGGGGAGTGGGCGTTTTACTGGAAGAAATTATTAAACCCGCATCAGATTTCTGAAGGAGTAAAACCGGATTATTACTCGAAACTGACCAAAACCTGGGACAAGCACGAGCAGCTGAATCTTCCTTTCAAGGCATTCGGTTATGCTACTTACTCGCTCGATGTTTATGTTGACCATAAAAAAAATCCTCAACTCGCTTTTTTTCTTCCTGCTACTTACTCAAGTTATAAACTCTGGATCAACGGAAAGGAATTTGCTAAAAACGGGATTGTAGCTGATAACAAAAAGGACTATAAAGCACACTGGTTACCCATCAAAAAGTTATACATACCTTCTTCTGATACTCTTCACCTTGTTCTCCAAATTGCCAATTACGATCATTACCGCGGGGGGATTTCCCAGGCAATTATCATGGGGAATGCCGACTATATAGAGCGGATGTGGGCAACTGAGCTGGCCATAACCCTCATATTGACAGGTATCCTGACGATGGTCACACTTATTTTCTTTGGTCTGTATTTTCTGGGACAAAGAGATGAGGTGGTGGTGTTTTTTGCGATGTACTGCTTCTTTTACATTTACCGGCTTATCGGGGTCGATAAGATCTATTATGTGCATCAGTTGTTTCCCAATATTGACTTCAGGATTACCTTCTTCCTTGAATATTTTACCATTTTCTTTTGTATCTACCTTTTCACAAGATTCCTCAGGGCATTCTATTCGGGTAAAAACCTTGTCCTGAAATATATCGGATACATCAGCTTGTTTTATATCGGTCTTCTTATTTTGTGCCCGGTATACCTGATCTCTTATTTGTCCCAGTTCTTCTTTTTTGTGATCCTGTTTTTTGTGGTGTATAATATTTACAGGTCTGCTATTGCAGTGTACAGAAAACGCAGAGGGTCTCTCTTCTCTTTATTGAGCATGCTTTCTATCGGCACGTCGGTGACGCTGAATATCCTGAGTTATTTTGGGTTCCTGGAACCGACCCCGCTTTACCTGTTCTTCGGATATTTCGGATTCATACTCTTTCAGACGCTCATTTTGTCTCACAGGTTTGTATTCTCGTTCCGGAAAGCCCGCCAGGAAGCGGAGCAGGGGGGGCGAGCTAAGTCGGAGTTCCTGGCCAATATGAGTCATGAAATCAGAACCCCGCTGAATGGCGTGATCGGATTCACGGACCTGCTGATGAAAACCAAGCTGGACAACACCCAGAAGCAGTACATGTCCACTGTTTTTCAGTCGGCCAATTCTCTTCTCGACATTATTAATGACATTCTCGATTTTTCAAAAATAGAAGCAGGTAAACTGGAGCTTTCGGTGGAGAAGTCTGATATACTTGAACTGGTAAGCCAGGTGGCTGACATGGTGGCTTTCCAGGCCAGTCAGAAAAACCTGGAGATGTTGCTCAATATCCCTGCTGATATTCCGAGGTTTATCTGGGTGGATATCGTCAGGCTCAGGCAGATCCTGGTCAACCTGCTCAGCAACGCCGTTAAATTTACAGAAACAGGTGAGATTGAACTTAAAGTAGAGTTGCTCGAGGGTTCCAAGACACACCACAGGATATTCAGATTTTCAGTGACAGATACCGGTATTGGTATTGACCCCAAAAACCAGGAAAGGATTTTTAACGCTTTCTCGCAGGAAGACACCTCCACTACAAGAAAATTCGGAGGCACCGGCCTTGGTCTGACCATTTCCAATAAGCTGCTGGGACTCATGAAAAGTGAGTTGCATGTGGAGAGTGAACTTGGTAAAGGCACGAAGTTTTACTTTGACCTGAGTCTGAGATCGCAGCAGGGAGAGGTGGCCGAATGGGAAAACCAGGGGACTTTCAAAAATGTGCTGGTGGTAGATGACAACCAGAACAACAGGACACTGGTTAAAAATATGCTGGAGATCCAGGAAATCAACTCTGTGGAAGCTGAAAACGGCAAGGTAGCCATAGAAATTCTGCAGAGCGGACAGAAGTTTGACCTTATGATCGTCGATTATCATATGCCTTATATCGATGGTCTGGAAACCGTGAGGGAAATCCGGAAAAATCCGGAGTTCAGTGTGGAAAAACTGCCTGTGCTGATGCTCTACAGTTCGGCTTCGGATGATTATATCAGCCAGGAGAGTCAGAAACTTCAGATCGGGCAGACCATCGTGAAGCCGATCAAAATACAACAACTTTACCACGCCTTGTTTAAAATTTCGGGCCAGGGTGCCGATGATGAACAGGTAGTGGAAGCACCGAAACCCGAAAACTATGTCGATACGAGGGAACATACCCTGCTGATTGTGGAAGACAACCAGGTCAACATGCTGTTTGCCAAAACAATCCTGAAGTCGATCTTCCCCAAATCAAGGATACTTTCGGCTGAAAACGGCAGAATAGCCGTGGATATGTTCAGAAAAGACCCTCCTGATATCATTTTTATGGATATGCAGATGCCGGAAATGAATGGTTATGAAGCCACGCTCGAAATCCGGAGCATAGAAAACAACAAATCAAGGGTGCCGATCATTGCCCTTACGGCGGGGACGGTCAAAGGAGAAAAAGAAAAATGCCTGGAAGCAGGGATGGACGATTATATTACCAAGCCTTTTGTGAAGGATAACATCGTGAAAGTCGTGCAGCAGCACCTGGTGTGATTGAATAATTTTAGATGGTCGAATACCTGACGGAGCCAGGCTTCGGCCAACAGGGTTGAAAAGAATATTCAAATTAACATAAAAAAGCCGGGGCTGTGCCGTCACAACCCCGGCTTTTATTTATGATACTGATCAGAACAATTTCTCCTGTGGTGGTTTTGCTCCTGCCAGACGGATGTAAACGGTAGACTGCCCTCTGTGATGAGTCTGGTGTTCAAAGCATTTGTCTATGGCCTGCAGCTTTGTCATTTCAAATCTTCCGAACAGTTTTGTTGTTTCAGCCAATTGGGCCGGGGTCATTTTTTTGATTCCGTTAATAACAAAATCGTAGCCGTCCAATACCAGTTTTGTAACAGTAGCTTTAGATTTATCCGTCGATTTTTCAAGAGAATTCATCCCGTTGGGGTTTTCTACTCCGAAAGCCGCCGAACCGAATGCGTAGCTGGCATCTGTAAAGTGAAGCATCTGATCGGCAAACGATCTCATTTCGGGTGTTGGCTTGAGAGCATAACCTGATTCCGGCATGGCGTCGAGGTATTCCTTTGTGTAGGCTTTGGCCCTTTCCCAGTCTTTAATCATCTGATCTGTGCCGGCCTGTGCAAAGGCAAAGTTCATCATGCCCATCAGCATGAATACCAGGGGTAAACGTTTAAGTGTTTTCATAAAAGGTAATTGATTTGTTTTGTTAAATTTTGTTATTGCATCAGTGATGAACCGACGACTCCTGTATGGGGTAAAAGTAAATCTAAAAAATATGGAAAACAAGAGACCGGCCCTAAGGCTAAATGGTGTAGCAAAATCAGATCAGTAAAGGGCAGGTTTTCTTTTTAAAGGGCGGATTGTTTTAGCTGTCCTCTTTAAGTATTTGACGCAAGTTTTGGATTAAGCTTAAAAAATGGGCTAACTTTATCCACTGTTTTAAAATCAGGAATTCGTCTCGCAATAACCTGTCTCAGAAAGTATTTTATGAAAAAAACAATCGCTTCATTTTTAGTTTGTCTGATGCTTTCCTCCACTGTTTTGGCTGGTAAAACGGATTCTTTACTCCATATCCTGGATAAGGCCATCGCCGCCCGCCCTCAGTACAATAAGATCAGGGAAACAAAAATTGACAGCCTAAAGCGGTTATCAGCCTCCAGCACAGATGGTGCTGAGAAATATCGCCTGTATTTCCAGATATTCAGAGAATACAGAAGCTATAATATGGACTCTGCCATGAAAGTGGCGAGAGAGAAGAAGATCATTGCCGGCCAGTCCGGCAATCAGCAAAATATCTATGAATCCGAAATGAACATTTCGGAGATACTCGGAATCATGGGCATGTACAAGGAGTCGATTGACATCCTGGACAAAATAGACAAACAAAAGCTGGACAAGGCACAGAAGACTTTTTATTTCCACCTGCATCATTCCTTGTATATCCGGCTTTCTGAAATTGCCGTTTCTGCGAATGAAAAAGAATATTATGCAACACTTTTAAGCCATTACAAAGATTCATTGCTGCTGTTTAACGAACCGGGTACTTCGGGAGCTTATTTTGCCGAAGCGGGCAAATTAGCGGAACAGGAAAGATATGATGAGGCTTTAAAAATTCTCCACGAATCCCTGGTGAAATTCGGAGACAGCCCCTCTTTGGTCGGCATGTTTGCCTATGAACTGTCGGAAGTGTACAGAAAAAAGGGGGACGAAGAGAATGAGAAGAAATACCTGATCATATCATCTATATCAGACATTAAAAGAGCCGCGAAAACCTATGTGGCCCTGCGAAAACTGGCCATTTTATTGTATCAGGACGGTGATGTGGACCGGGCATACCAGTACATCAAATGTGCGATGGAAGATGCCACCTTTTGCAAAGCGAGATTCCGGACACTTCAGATATCCGAGACTTTGCCCATCATTGTGGCTGCCTATGACAAAAAAATGAACCAGGAAAAGGAAAATCTGTTTAAATACCTCATCCTGATTTCCCTGCTTTCTGTGGTGTTGATTGTCAGTATTCTGTTCATTTACCGCCAGATGAATAAACTCTCTGCGGCCAGGCAGGCTCTCAACAAGATGTATGAGGACGTGAAAGGGATGAATTCCAATCTCAATGATCTGAATAAAAAACTATCCGAATCCAATCACATCAAAGAAGAATACATCGGATTTATATTCAATCTCTGCTCGAGCTATATCGACAAAATGGAAGCTTACCGGAAAAATATCAACAGAAAGCTGAAGTCGGGGCAAATCGAAGAAGCTTCAAAAATAACTAATTCAACCTCCCTTGTCTTCGATGAGCTGAAGGAGTTCTTCCGGAATTTTGACGCGATTTTTTTAAATATCTATCCCAATTTTGTGGAAGAGTTCAACGAGCTTCTGCAGGAAGGAGAAAAAATAACACCTAAGGCCGGAGACCTGCTTTCGCCCGAACTCAGGGTATTTGCCCTCGTAAGACTGGGCATTACAGAGAGCAGTAAGATCGCCAATTTCTTACATTATTCACCCCAGACGGTTTACAATTACAACCTTAAAGTAAAGAGTAAACTGGCCATTTCTAAGGAAGAATTCTCTGAAGCCATCCAGCAAATTGGCAAATAATTGTAGATATTGTCCTACTTTCCGGGCTTTGAAAATCTACTTATTTCGCTGAAAGGGTGTTTGTGTATGGTGCTTATTATGAGTGCTTTATATTCTTAATTTTGATTTTCAAATCTACTATCTGCTTCTCCCCGGCATACAAAAGCCGTTTATCTGAAATAGCTTTGCAGTGGAATTCCCTCACCGACATGCGGCCCTGACTCAGATTTAAATGCATCCTGAAAACTGCTTTCAGCCGGTTTTGGTGATTCCTGCTTTATACTTTAACCTTTATTTAAAATCAATTCTTTTATGAAATTAAAATCTCTTATTCAAAAGAGGAATTACAAGACACTCCTGCTGTTTGTGTTTGGAATGTTTTTGTTTTCAGGCTTGTCTGCTCAAACCCCCGTCAAAGTAAAAGGCAAGGTAATAGAGAGCGATACAAAAGAGGCGGTCATCGGTGCCACCGTCAGACTAAAAGAAGGTTTGAAAGGAACGATGACGGATGTTGACGGTAACTTCGAAATAGAGGTTCCGTCCAATGCGACCCTGGTTATCTCATTTATCGGGTTTGACCTTAAGGAAGTACCGCTCAACGGAGCTTCTGTTGTTAATGTTGAATTGGTCAAAAATGCCAGTTTGCTGAGTGAAGTGGTGGTGATCGGCTACGGACAGGTCAAAAAAAGTGATGCGACAGGCTCTGTGCTGGCCATCAAACCTGATCAGCTCAACAGAGGACTCCAGGTAAACGCCCAGGAAGCCCTGATGGGGAAAATGGCCGGTGTTAACATCGTTCCGGCCAGCGGAGCTCCCGGCAGCGGAGCCACCATCAGAATCAGGATGGGAGCCTCCTTATCGGCCAGTAATGACCCGCTGATTGTAATTGACGGCGTACCTGCGGACAACAGTTCTCTTAATTCCATCAATCCCAATGACATTGAAACCTACACCGTTCTGAAAGATGCATCTGCCACGGCTATTTATGGTTCGAGAGCGTCAAATGGTGTGTTGATCATCACCACCAAAAAAGGGAACCTTGCCGGAGGGGGCAAGCCCAGGATCAGTTACAACACCAATCTTTCTCTGAGCCATGTGCAGAATTACTATGAGTTGTTGTCCGCTGACGAATACCGCGATGCTTTTAAAAAATATGCGACTTCTGCCCCTGCGAGTTTCCAGCTGGGAAATGCTTCTACCGACTGGCAAAGGCAAATCTACAGAACGGCCGTAGGACATGACCATAACCTTTCATTGACAGGTTCTTCGAAAAGTACGCCCTACAGGGTTTCTGCAGGATATACCAGCCAGGACGGGATCATCAAGGAAAACAATTATCAGAGGGCCAACGGAAGTATCGGTTTATCTCCTAAATTTTTTGACAAACACCTGACCGTAGACATTAACCTGAAAGGGAGTATTGAAAGAAACAGGCCTGTGTCTACCGGAGTGATCGGCAGTGCGATTTCTTTTGATCCGACAAGGCCTGTGCATGAAACTTATCCCAATAACGTTGGACTGGGCTATTATACCTGGATGGACACCGGCAAGCCGATCGTACTGGCCCCGAGCAATCCGGTAGCTGACCTGCAGTTGAACAACATGCTGGACAAGGTCAACAGATCCATAGGAAACGTGGCATTGGATTACAAAATCCACGGGTTTGAAGATTTGCATCTGAACGCCAATTTCGGGTATGATGTCAGAAACAACAGTTACAGCGAATCTATACCGCAGTTTGCCCCTTCCATGTATACTTCAAATCAGAATAACGGGACCGGAAGGCTGTATAACAGGGAGAGCAAAAACAGGAACTACCTGATGGACCTTTACGCTACCTATAATAAAGAGCTGGGCAAGAAACAGAGTATCAATGCCATGGCCGGATACGGATGGCAGCGATTCTGGTACAGCACCAATGATAAGGCCACAGATCACCTGGGCAAAGAACTGGCGGGCGTACAACCCACACAAGGCGAGGGTGAATTGTACCTCCTGTCGTTCTTCGGCCGCTTAAATTATGCTTATGCCGATAAATTGCTGGTGACAGCCACTTTGAGGTCGGATGCTTCTTCAAGATTTGCGGCTGAAAACCGCTGGGGCTATTTTCCTTCTGTGGCAGTCGGATACCGTCTGAGCGAGGAGAGTTTTCTGAAGGACGTAAGATCACTTTCTGACTTAAAACTCCGTGTAAGTTACGGACAAACCGGGCAGCAGGATATCGGGAGCTATTATGAACATATGGCTACCTATACTGCTTCTTACAACAATGCTATGTATGCTTTCGGAGATGAGTGGCTGACGGTTTATCGTCCGAACGGCTATGATCCGAATATCAAATGGGAAACCACGAGTACTTATAACTTCGGACTTGATTATGGTTTTCTTAACAACCGGATTTACGGTAGCGTAGATCTGTATACCCGGAAAACGAAAGATTTGCTCAACAAAATCTTCGTGCCTGCCGGAAGCAACTTTACCAACGTGTTAAATACCAACATCGGTGACATGGAAAGTAAAGGGATAGAACTGGCGGTGAGCGGGGTGCCTGTAAAAACCAAGGGATGGGAATGGACGCTGAGCGGCAATTTCACTTACGGAACTTCCAGGATAACAAAACTGAACACGATTGACACCGACAATAACTTTGTGAAAACCGGTAACGCCGGAGGAACAGGCAGGTATCTGCAGGTGCATAAGATCGGAGAAACCCCTTACACTTTCTTCCTGCTGCAGCAGGCTTACGATGAGAAGGGAAAACCATTGGACGGAAAGTACATTGCCAAAGACGGCGGTATAACTTCAAGTGAGGCCGATGCCAACAAATATGTAACAGGAAAAAGCTCCCAGATTCCTTATTACTATGGTTTGTCGACGCGGGTTACACATAAAAACTGGGATCTGGGTCTCAACGGACACGGAAGTTTCGGAAACTATGTGTACAACTATCAGAAAGCTTCTGAGTCGCTGGACGACTTGTTCAGTGCCAACAAAGTATCCAGCAATATCGCCAGGGCTACGCTTGACAACGCTTTTGTACTGCAGCGGATTTATTCCGATTATTTCCTTGAAAACGGGGCTTTCTTTAAGGTGGACAACATTACCCTGGGTCATTCTTTCAGCCATCTGTGGAATTCTTCGAGTTCACTGAGGCTGGCTCTGAGTGCCCAGAACATTGTAACCCTTACCAAATATTCAGGGGTGGAACCGGAAGTTTACAGCGGGATCGACAGAAATGTTTACCAGCGTCCGAGAATTTACACCTTATCCTTAAATCTTAATTTTTAAGCATCATGAAATTCAAATCTCTTTATATACTGGCATTTTTTGCCTCCATGTCGCTGCTTACTTCCTGTTTTGATGACCTTGACACGGTTCCGCTGAGTGATAACCAGCTCACCGGTGAAAATGTCTATAAAACGGCCCAGGGTTATAAGGGAGTATTGGCAAAATGTTATTCATCCCTGATTCTGACCGGGCAGGAGGGACCATCG
This sequence comes from Emticicia sp. CRIBPO, assembly GCF_009905725.1. Taxonomy (GTDB): domain Bacteria; phylum Bacteroidota; class Bacteroidia; order Cytophagales; family Spirosomataceae; genus Leadbetterella. Next base: position 22,091 of record NZ_JAAAKV010000013.1, read on the forward strand.
GGCAATGGAGATGTACCCAACATTGATGAAGGTTACAGTGGTTTTACCAGGGCTCTTTTTTATCTCCAGGAAGCTACCACGGATGAAATCGTGCTGCACGCCGGGAGTTCTCACGGAACCACCTCACTTTTGCTGATGGGCTGGGACCCGTCTACCATGGTGGTGAGCTATCCTTATTACAGGTTGTATATGTCCATTAACTATTGCAATGAGTTTCTGAGGGAGTCGACAGATGAGAAACTGAAAGCCAGAGGTGTTTACGAAGAAATGAAAGGAGAACTGGCCTATTACAGGGCGGAAGCGAGGTTCATCAGGGCCTATTGCTATTCCATGATCTGCGATTTGTATGGTTCCGGGCCGTTTGTGGACGAAGCCATGGATGTGGGAACAATACCTCAGCAGAAAACACGGGAAGAAATATACAATTATGTCGTGTCGGAAGGCGAAGCAGTGGCTTCCGCTCTTAAAGTTCCAGGTTCCAATGTTTATGGCAGGGTCGATCAGGCCGCGGCCTGGTTTTTATTGTCGAGGGTTTACCTCAATGCCCAGACCTGGGCCAACAGCAATCAATATGAAAAAGCATATCAGTATGCCAAAAAGCTGATTGACAGCAGGGCCTATCCTTTGGCTTCGGATTACCGTCATATATTTTTAGCGGATAACAACACCTGCAGGGAAATTGTCTGGCCGCTTGTTCAGAATTTTGATAAATCGCCGAGCCATGCCGGCACCAACTTCCTCGTAAAAGCCCTTGTCAACGGGGTAATGAACAATTACTATCCTTTAGGAGTAAACAACAGCTGGGGTAATGCCAGGGTAAAAACCCAGCTCGTGGATAAATTTGAGCTGACAGACCAGGCATTTGATCCGAAAGATACATGGGGTGACAACAAAAAGGATAAAAGAGCCCAGTTTTTCAGCATTGGCCACACCAAAGAAACCTGGGTGGCAGGAAAGGCGTTTCAGAGAGACTTTAACAATGGGTATGCGACCATGAAGTGGCGTAACGTGAATAAAAACAGGACTGAGCTGACGCCGGGAGGAACGACTTATACCTCTATCAACTATCCGATGTTCAGAACGGCAGACGCTTATCTGATGGCCGCCGAAGCCATACTCAGGGGAGCCAGCGGTCCGAAATCAGCGGCACTGGAATATGTCAATGAAATCAGGGACCGAGCTTATCTGTCAGGAGCTTATGGTCCGGGCGTATCGGGCAGGATAACGGAAGCCCAGCTGACCCTTGATTTTATCCTGGATGAAAGAGCGAGGGAATTGCATACCGAATCGGTTCGCCGCACCGACCTGATCCGTTTTAATAAATTTACCAAAAACTACAACTGGGACTGGAAAGGCAGTGACGGAAATGCCGGCAATTATGTGGGTAGGGATGTCAATGATAAATACAAGCTTTTCCCGATTCCGCAGGATGAGTTTACGGTAAACCCTTATCTGAAACAAAACCCTGATTTTAAATAATGTAAAGCTTTGTGGGTGGGATCCTGTCTCACCCACATTCATTTAATCACTTAAATATGTATAAAAACAATTGGGTGTTTATCGGTTTGTTATTCAGCATGACTTCACTGTTTGCACAAACCACCCGACAGGAAATATGGGATAACCCTGAAAAATCGGCCGGGGTTTATTATGCTTATCCTGAAGGGGATATTGTAGCTCAAACCCCTGCACCGAAGGGTTATGAGCCTTTTTATATCTCTCACTTCGGTCGTCATGGCTCAAGATACCTGATCAATGATTCGGAATATAAATGGATCCTTGATCTGTTGGAGGATGCCGGGAAAAATTGTGCTCTCACACCTTTGGGTACTGATGTACTGGGGAGGTTGAGGGAAGTATGGAAGGAAGTGGAGTGGCATGGTGGCGATCTGTCGCCCTTTGGTGTCCGTCAGCACCGGGATATCGCAGAGCGGATGTATAAATCATACCCGCAGGTTTTTACGAATAATGTGGAGATCGAAGCGAGGTCTACGACTGTCGTTCGATGCGTTCTGAGTATGGACGCATTTTGTGAGCGGCTTAAGGAGCTGAACCCCGAACTGAAAATTACCCGTGAATCAAGTTTAAAATACCAGAGGTATCTCAACCATCACACAGAAGAAGCGGTGGCTTTCCGGTCTGCACCCGACACCTGGCGGGAAGAATACCGGAAATTTGAAGAAAAACACATAAAGCCCGGAAGGCTTATGGCGGGTTTGTTCTCAGACCAGACCTACGTGCTGAAAAAAGTAAATCCCAATGCCCTGATGCTGGGTTTGTTTACCGTAGCCGGAGGAATGCAGAACATAGACACGAAGCAGACATTCTACGATATTTTCCAAAAAGAAGAGCTTTTTGATTTGTGGCAGCTTAAAAACTATCGATTGTATGTCAATGACGCCAATTATGCTTTAAATGGCGGCTTGATGTTTGAAAACTCCAAGCCCGTATTGCGAAACATCCTTGAAAACGCCGGTAAGGTGATACAAGCCGGGGCTAAAGGGGCTACACTGAGGTTTGCCCATGACGGTAACATCATTCCGCTGGCATTGCTGCTGCACCTGGAAAATACCTATAACAGTGTGTCCGAACCCGTTGATTTTTATAAAGCCTGGAGTGATTTCAAAGTGGCTCCTATGGCCGGAAACATCCAGATGGTATTTTTCAGGAAGCCGGGTTCTGATGACATCCTTGTTAAATTTTTACTTCATGAAAAAGAAGTCAAAGTGCCCACCATTAAAAGTAATGTTCTGCCCTATTATCATTGGAAAGATGTGGAGGCGTATTATAACGGACTTTTGAACGAAAAGAAGTAGTAGCCAAAAGAAGAGGCCGCTCAACTGAGCGGCCTCTTGCTGGTTGCCTAGCAGAGGTTTGCGGCCTCTTGTTGATAGTAATGTCCACTTACATTTCTCTTTTGATCACTTTCACCACTTTGTAATCGGCGATTCCCCCGGTAATGATATTGACCAGGATGTTTGATTTGGATTCAATGGTGTAAGACTTTGTCCCGAGTTCTTCCGCCATCTTTTTGGCATCGCTGTTCCGGATATTGATACCGAGCAGATGGAGGTCCCAGTCTTTTTTGAATTCAACGCCTTTTGTTTTTTCACCCCAGACTTTACCTCCGTTCTGAAAAGGACTGACCTGGGTGTTGACCGCGAATTGCTGAACGGAACACGAACTCAGGAGGGCAACACCGGAAAGGGCGGTTAAAAATTTTACTGCTTTTTTCATTTTGAGCATTGGTTTGATTATCAGATTATAAATAAATCCTGTAGAGTAAATTCGGGAAGGTACCGAGCTGTTTGACGTAGCCCGTGGAGCCGGGTTTGGTTTTGTCATAATACTCTGTTAACCTGCTGTCATTGTCCGGTACCGTGCCCCTGATGGCCAGCCCGATGTGGCTGACGGTAATCAGAAATATGAGTTTTTTTAAAAGCTTTTTCATAAATAAGTGTTTTAGGATAAATCAGTCTGAAAGAAACGCAAAGGTACCCCTTCGGTTTTTGTCCCGCGTTGACTTAAGTTAAGAAATGAAAAAGCCTCGCTTATAACGATTTCCTTGCAACACAGCGGCCGGCCCTGAGTATTTTCAGATGATTTGTTTTATCTTTGAATGTCTCCGGTTGAGATGATTTATGTAATGCTGTAGAAAAGCCTTTTCCGGGAGTAATGATGATGAAACAAAAACTGGTCGATTATTTTTCTAAAATTATACCGCTTACTGACGAAGAAGCCGGGGCAATCCTGGAAAGCATCGTGACCAAGACATTTAAAAAGGGCGATATTCTGCTCAGGGAAGGACAGGTTTCCACGGAAGTTTATTTTGTGCTGGAAGGATGCGTGAGACAATATTATCTGAAAGAAGGAGAGGAGGTTACCAATGGTTTTTTTACGGAAGAGCAGTGGGTGATATCCATCAACAGCTTATCTCAGAAGGTTCCGGCAGATCATTACTGGGTATGCAGTGAAGATACTACTGTGGTGATAGGCAATGAACAGAAAGAAAACGACCTGTACTGCCGTTTTCCGAGATTTGAGACGATCTCACGGAAGGTGATGGAAAAGGTATTCGGTGAGCAGCAGAAGCTAAACGTTTCCTATTTTACCGCTACTCCCGAAGAACGGTACCTGAGACTGATGAACACCAGACCGGACCTGTTCCAGAGGATACCGCAGTATCAGATAGCCAGTTACATAGGTGTTAAACCCGAATCATTGAGCCGGATAAGAAGAAGGATACGCTGAAGCAGTTTTCCAGCGTCTTCAGATGCACCGGAAGGCGTAATGAGGTCTCTGACCTATGGCTGTTTTGGTATCCTGAATAGCAATATCTCACCTCACGAGCTCTAAATTGGAGCCCTGACCCTCCAAATCCGGGCTTCGGAGCTCCAATTGATTCATTTGCTTCCGGGTTACTTTTTTATCATCATCATCTGATAATACTGGATGATGAGGCGATTTTCATGTCGGCGTATTTCCACGCTTTGTCAAAATCGGATCTGGCCGATTGTGCTCCTTTGTCATTTTTCTGAAGAGCCAGCGAATTGTATAACCCGATCAGTGCCCAGCCGTTTTTCCTCCATGTTCGCAGATCTTCCTGGTATACTTTTTCTGCTTCACTGTATTTCCCGGCTTTAAGATATACTGCTCCCAGATGATGCCTGACGGAGAAAAACCAGTCCGGCGGTTCATTGTAATTGAGAAGGTCTTCAATCGCAACCGCCTGTTTAAGCAAGGTGATAGATTGTTCAAGGTTGTTTTGTCTTGCCGCTACACCTGCTGCCAGTACTTTCGAGGCAATCTGCACAAGGTCGGCCGTGGTGTTGATGCCCCAGATGGTCAGCTGCTGCAGCGTGGTATCTGTCGCTAATCTGTTGAGGGTGTTCAGTTCCAGTTTGGCATTCGGCAGATCATCTTTGCCCAGGTAAGCCATCCCTCTGGCGTAGTGCCATACCGCCTGCGGATACACGAGGTCCTTCGGTGGAGGTGGCAGCGAAAACAATGCATCCCACATCGATAATTTTGCCCCTACATAATACGGGATAGTATAATAGTGCTGCAACGTGCCCCATTCGGGCAGGTGCATAATGTCTTTTGCCGTATGTTTTTGTAATTCGATGGCCGCTTTCCACGCCAATGCCGAATTACCTTCCAGGGTAGCCGTGGCAGTTAAAAAATGATAATTATGAGGATAATAACTCAAAGGATAAATGCCCTGAGCGTGACAGGCTGTGGTATACAGGCTGTCTGCTTCTACAGCCCTGATATTGGAAAGCGTGCCAAGGTGATAGTCACCCGTGTTAATATAAATATGTGAGGGCATGTGTAGCAGGTGTCCTGATCCCGGTACCAGGGTGTCCAGTAATTTTGCACTCGCCAGGGCTCTTTCAGGAGTCGCGGAGGCTTCGAGAGCGTGTATATAAAAATGGTGGGAACCGGGATGTCTGGGATTGGTCTTCATCAGGTGTTCCAATACCGACGTCAGATCCGGGGTCCAGGGCCTGGGCTTTTTTGTTTCCTTATCATATAAATCCCAGGGGTGGAGGTCCATCATGGCTTCAGCATAAAGTGCACCGATATCCGGGTCGGAAGGAAACTGAGCATACACTTTTTTCATCGCCTCAGAATAGGCTACGTCCAGTGCACTGCGGTCTTCGGGTGGGTTGGCAGCATAGCGGACTGTCAACGCATTGATCAGTGCCTTTTCTTTTGGTGTACAGTTCTTTGAAAGGGATTTTGCTTTGACAACGGCATCGTAGGCCCGTTGAAAGTTGTCTTTTTCCATGCCGCCGTTATAGTTGGGTCCCAGCACATAAGCATAGCCCCAGTAGGCCATGGCACAGGAGGAATCCAGCCGGGTAGCTTCAAAAAACGACCTTGCTGCTTCTGCATGGTTGAAGCCGTAAGCCAGCATTAATCCCTGGTTAAAATAGTATTGCACTTCTTCATTACCTGTTGAGATTTTGAAGTCAAGGCCTTCCAGACCTTTGAATTTCGGGGCTTTTTTGCCGGAGGTGTACCAGTCCTGATCGGTAGTGACGGTGTTATAGCATCCGGTAATCTGGGATTCTTTTTCTTTGGCTTCTTTTTTCGGGGTACAGGCAAAGAGTAATAAAATGGAAAGTGAGGTAAAAATCCTGGCCATGGCAATAATCCGGTTTATTCATGTTACTAAAAACTCGCACGGCGTTTCGGCGGCCCGGTGAAACAAGGGAACAGGAATGAGAACTTTGATCAGGCTGGCAAAACGGCTTAACTCTCACTAAATTAGGGAAATAAAAGCAAAAATCAAGTGTTTTGATGGTAAAAGCACAAAAAAACAAGAGGCTGAAGGCGATTTTCTTTAAGCAGATGTTGCCTGATGATGAGGTCTTAAACAAAAATTGCCCCAAACCAGTGGAGCAATTTTGCAATTTTCTCATTATTCAATCTATTACCCCGTCCCTTTCGGAATTCAGGGCATCTAACCACCTGATTAATTTCAGATTGAGAAGCGACTCTCAAAATGTGATAATCCAGTATTTTCTAACCCGCGTCCAAGGGTTCTTTTTTTATATGATTCTGCAACAAAAGTGAATACCCCTGTTGATGTTTTCACTTATTTTTTCATTGTACAATCGATTGCACATTTAAATAATGCAATTTTTCATCCTTTTAACATGAAACAAGGGTTCTTAATACTTATACCTGTATTTGACCTGAAGTGAATCTATTATCTATTCGTGTATTGCCCAAATAACAAAGTGTCAATTTTACACAATTTAAAGCATGAAAACTACCGGATACCTTTCCGGTAGTTTTTATATCGGTAATTTTAAGAATTTTTTTAATGCCGGCGTGTCAATGACAGCGTTTCAGTTAAGCAGTCATAAAAGAAGTCTGAGGGGGATATTACGGAGGAGTTTCACAGAAAAGTACAATTGAACTCCGGAGCGGAGAGGTTTGTGACAGTATACTTCAGAGTATAAGCTTCATAGAGCTTTCCCTGATCAATATTTCACTTTGTATAATCTCTTCTTTTAAGTCTGTCGCACTACTTCCCTTGTGCAGAAGAAAGTCAAAGTAAATCTGTGCGGCTTGTTTGCCGAGAGCTTTACTTCTCTGATCCACGGATGAAAGAGAAGGTTCGATGATCGGGGTGAATTCTTCGTTGGCAAAACCAAAGATCCCGAGGTTTTCAGGTACCTTTATGCCTAAATCTCTCGCAACATGCCAGACACCCAGCGACTGGTGGTCTGAGGTGGTGAAGAAAGCATCCGGCGGGTGGCTTACCGACATTAATTCCCGGGCAGCTTCCGTAGCTTTTTCCTGTGAGAGGACATCGTCAATAATAAAATTTTCAGGTATCTGTAAATCATATTCCTCTATAGCCTGGATATAGCCTTCCTTCCGTCTCCTGAAAGTGGTAAGATGGCTGGGGCCTCCCAGAAAGGCGATTCTGCGGTAACCTTGTTCAATCAGGAGCCTGGCAATGCTGTAGGAAACTTCCTTGTTGTCATTAAGAACCTTGTAGCTGTTTACCTCATCCATGCACCTGTCAAACTGGATCAGATCAATATTGTGTTTTCTGATGTTTTCCAGATGTGATACGGACTGTGTTTCAGCGGATACGGAGATCATGATGCAATTCACTCCCTGGTGGATAAGGGTATCTATGGCTTTACACTCCTGGGAGAAAGACTCATGCGACTGGCAGATGATCAGGCTGTAATTGTTTTTAAAGCACACTTCTTCAATGCCGGCGATGGCTTCTGAGAAAAAATACCGGTTGATATGCGGGACAATAACCCCGATAGTATTGGAAGAGCCCTGACGCAGGTTAGCGGCCTGCGAATTGTGTTTGTAATTCAGCTCCTGTGCTTTTTTCTTTACCCTGTCTATGACTTTTTTATTAATAGAAGGGTGATCATTCAAAGCCCTTGAAATGTATGAGGGTGAAATGTCCAGCTCCCTGGCCAGATCATAAATGGTGATTCTCTTTCGGCTCATGTAAGCGGTTTGTCCTGGAACGGAATTCCTAAAGTGGCTATCTTTGGAAACGACCTGATGCTATCTGTTGAATAATACACCAAATATAAGATGTTTTGAGAATATTTACCCGATATATTTAATATAAATACCCGCATAAAGGTATTTAAAGCGTAACTGAATTAGCTGTTTTCCGGTCAGTTTGAATCTGATTTGAGTAAAAGCGGCCTCAGCACCGGGTGAGAAATTACAAGGCCTTCAAATTTGTAATTATTTATGTATTATATATTAATTATTGTATTTATATTTGTGTTTAATTGACACATATTAATTTGTTACTTAAACGTCCGGATCATCATCAATATTGGCCGGAAACGGAGGAGGTTTCTTTCACTATTTATAGAAAATAAAGATGAAAGCATTGGTTTGTAATCAACCTGGTGAGTTCGAATATAGTATTAAAGCCAGGCCTGAGCTTGATAAGGGAAAAGCTATTATTAAAATAAAGCGTATCGGAATCTGCGGAACAGATTTGCATGCCTACGAGGGGACCCAGCCTTTTTTTACTTATCCCAGGATATTGGGTCATGAGCTTTCGGGCTTACTGGTAGACTTTGACGGGGTTCAGGGGTTTAACGGCGGCGAGGCTGTTACTTTTTTGCCGTATTTCAATTGTGGTGAATGTGTAGCCTGCAGGGCAGGAAAGCCTAATTGCTGTACTCAGATTCAGGTATGTGGTGTGCATGTGGACGGTGGGATGACGGAGTATATTGCTGTGCCATCTTCTTCTTTAGTACATGGTGAAGGGCTGAGTTATGACGAACTGGCACTTGTGGAGCCTCTGGCTATCGGAGCTCATGGCGTGAAAAGGGCAGATATAAAAAACGGGGAATTTGTACTTGTGATAGGTGCAGGTCCCATAGGCCTGGGCACCATGGAATTTGTGAGGATTGCCGGAGGAAAAACCATTGCGATGGATGTGAACGAACATCGTCTGCAGTTTTGCCGGGAAAACCTGGATGTGCGTCATACCGTAAATGCCGGGTCCGAAAATGTAACGGAGCAACTGATGCAAATAACCAATGGTGATATGCCTACAGTTATCATTGATGCAACGGGCAACCTCAATGCCATAAACAATGCTTTTCAATACATGGCCCATGGGGCAAGGTATGTTCTGGTCGGACTTCAGAAAGGAGATATCTCATTTGCACATCCTGAATTTCATAAGAGGGAAGGCACCTTAATGAGTAGCCGGAATGCTACGCGACAGGACTTTGAACATGTCATAAGCTGCCTGAAGAAGAAAAAAATAGACCCGACAAAATACATTACCCACAGGGTGAAGTTTGATGAAGTCAAGCACGAATTTGAAAACTGGCTTAACCCTGAAAATGGTGTGATCAAGGCCATGATTGAGATGCCGAATTCGCCTATATAATTTTTGTATTCAATTATTCAATCGATTGTAAATAACGATACGAAGGCTTGCATTTAGATTTAGCCAAACTAACCGGGGCTACAGGACTGCAATAAAAATTAAAAAACAACCCGACCTTAAAATTAATTGTATGAGAAAAACTATCTTTTTTTGTCTTCTTCTGACTTCTGCAGCTTGTTTTGGTCAAGAGAGCAAAAGACTGAAGCTTTGGTACACACAGCCTGCAGGTCAGACCTGGGAAAATGCACTTCCGATAGGCAACGGCCGGCAAGGGGCCATGATTTATGGTAATGTCGAAAAAGAGGTGATCCAGCTGAATGAGCATACTGTGTGGAGTGGTGGGCCTAACCGGAATGATAACCCTGCTGCATTGGCTTCTTTGCCTGAAATCCGGAAACTGATTTTTGATGGGAAACACAAAGAGGCGGAAACGCTGGCCAATAAGACCATCATCACCAAAAAATCCCATGGACAAATGTTTCAGCCGGTAGGCCATCTTAACCTGACTTTTACAGGGCATGAAAATTTTACTGATTATTACCGTGAACTGGACATAGAGAAAGCGATCAGTAAAACAACTTATAAGGTCAACGGGGTCACTTATACCCGTGAAGCCATTGCTTCTTTTGGCGACAGGGTAATTGTCGTGAAAATTTCCTCAAGTAAACCCGGGAGTGTCTCTTTCTCTGCTCACTATAGCTCCGCTCAGCGAAACAAAGCTTATGCCGTAAGCCCGTCCGGAGACCTTACCATCTCAGGGACGACCAGTGACCACGAAGGCGTAAAAAGCCAGATCAGGTTTAAGGGAATGACACGGATTAAAACGGAAGGGGGGAAAGTAAGTACTACAGATACCTCATTGAATGTTTCGGGAGCCGATGCTGCTTTTTTGTTTATCTCTATCGCTACGAACTTCAATAATTACCACGATGTCAGCGGGGATGAAAAAAAGAGGGCAAATGACTTTCTTGATAAATCTTCCGGAAAGAAATATGCTGCTATTCTCAGTGCTCATATTGCCGGGTACCAAAAATACTTTAACAGGGTGAAAATCGACCTGGGGAATACGACGGCCGCTGATTTGCCTACGGACCAGCGTCTGAAAAACTTCAGAACTGCTGATGACCCGGCACTGGTTTCACTTTACTATCAGTATGGCAGATACCTGCTGATTTCCTCTTCGCAGCCCGGCGGACAGGCTGCCAACCTGCAGGGAATCTGGAACAGCCGGATCAATCCTCCGTGGGACAGTAAGTACACCATTAATATCAATGCCCAGATGAATTACTGGCCGGCCGAGAAAACCAATCTCCCGGAACTACACGAGCCTTTCCTTCAATTGATCAAGGAACTGTCAGAAACAGGCCGGGAAACAGCCAGGGAAATGTACGGAGCAAGAGGCTGGATGGCCCATCATAATACAGACATCTGGCGTGCCACCGGAGCAATCGACGGGGCTTTCTGGGGAATGTGGACAGGTGGCGGAGGCTGGTTAAGCCAGCATTTATGGGAACATTACCTTTATAACGGGGATAAAAATTATTTAACGTCTGTTTATCCCGCCATTAAAGGGGCGGCTCTCTTTTATGTGGATTTCCTGGTTGAACATCCGCAATACAAATGGCTCGTAGTGAATCCGGGCAGTTCACCTGAAAACGCCCCGAAAATCCATGGCGGCTCTTCGCTTGATGCCGGAACTACCATGGACAACCAGATTGTATACGACGCCTTCAGCACAGCCATCCGGGCTGCAGGAATACTCGGGAAAGATGCGGGTTTTGCAGATACATTGAAACAATGGAGAAGCCGTCTGCCTCCAATGCACATCGGGCAGCATAATCAGCTACAGGAATGGCTCGATGATGTGGATGACCCCGAGGATCATCACCGACACGTATCCCACCTTTACGGCTTGTATCCATCCAATCAGATTTCGGCATACAATACCCCGGAATTATTTGCCGCCAGTCGCAACACCCTGATTCAGCGTGGGGATGTGTCTACCGGCTGGAGCATGGGGTGGAAAGTAAACTGGTGGGCAAAAATGCAGGACGGAAACCACGCCTATCGGCTGATCCAGAACCAGCTTACACCTCTTGGGGTGAATCCTGGTGGCGGAGGTACTTACAATAACCTGTTTGATGCCCATCCGCCTTTTCAGATAGACGGCAATTTTGGTTGTACTTCCGGGATCACTGAAATGCTCATGCAGAGTTCTGACGGAGCGATTCACCTGCTTCCCGCCCTTCCTGACGCCTGGCCTTCCGGTAGTATCACAGGGCTGCGGGCCATTGGCGGTTTTGAGATCGTCGAGATGCAGTGGAAGCAATCCAAACTGGTAAAACTCGTGGTAAAATCCAATCTGGGAGGAAATCTGAGGTTACGCCTGCCGAATGCATTGAAACAAACAAACGGTTCGGGTATTAAAATGGCCAAAGGAACTAACACCAACCCTTTTTATTATACCGAAAAAACATCCGCCCCGGTCATATCAGACAAATCAACCATCAAGCCGCTGCAGTTAAAAGAAACAGTGCTGGTGGACGTGGAAACTGCTAAAGGGAAATTATACACATTTATTTCAAAATGATTTTTTTAACACCTAATGATTTCAGAAATGAGAAATTCTAAAGTTAAAACATGGCTGGTATGTCTGGTCACCATGATCGCAGTACAGGCAGCTTACTCCCAGACAACCATTACCAATCCCATACTGACAGGTTTTTACCCTGACCCGAGCATAGTCAAGGTGGGGCCTGATTATTATCTCGTTAATTCAACGTTCTCTTATTTTCCCGGGCTGCCTGTTATGCACAGCAAAGACCTGAAAAACTGGAAGCAGATTGGAAACGTGATAGACCGCCCTTCCCAGATGGATTTTATGGGTGAAAGGATAACGAGGGGTTTATTTGCTCCGGCTATCAGCTATTACAAAGGTGTTTTTTATGTGACCTGTACGGATATAGACCACGACGGGAATTTTGTCGTAACGGCCACCAATCCGGCCGGGCCGTGGAGCAACCCTGTTAAAATACCACAGGTGAGAGGCATTGACCCATCCATTTATTTTGACGAGGAAGAAGACAAAGCGTATATCATTTATAACAGTGATGCACCTGATTATAAGCCCCTCTATTCCGGGCACAGGACGATCAGGATGTATGAGTTTGATTACAAGACACTCAAGGTCAAAGGTGAAGAAAAACAACTGGTGAACGGGGGAGTAGATCTTTCCAAAAAGCCGGTGTGGATTGAAGGACCGCATATTTTCAAAAGAAACAACTGGTATTATCTGTATGCTGCAGAGGGTGGAACTTCAGTAAACCACTCAGAGGTAATACTCAGGAGCAAATCAATTTGGGGACCCTATGTGCCTTATGAAGGCAACCCGATTCTGACACAGAGAGATTTGCCTGCCGACAGAAAACATCCCATAACGTCAGCCGGTCATGCCCAGTTTGTGGAAGGTCCTGACGGTAAAATGTATTCTATTTTCCTGGCGGTAAGGCCTTACGAAGGCGATTTTTACAACACAGGCCGTGAAACATTTATTGCTCCTGTGGAATGGATAGGCGATTGGCCTATGATAGAACACGGCGAGAAAGCACTTCCGTATACCTATAATACCCAGATTAAAGAGGTCAAACAAAAGGGAGCTTTGCCTCATTCAGGTAATTTTCAATATACCATGTTATTTGATAAAGGCCTCGATCTCTCAATGCTGTTTATGAGGACCGTCGACAGCAGTTCTTTCTCGGTTTCCAAGAAAAAAGGACTTACTTTGAAACTGAAGCCTGAAACCATTTCTGAACTCGGGAATCCTTCCTTCATCGGGAAACGTCAGCAACATCTGTACAGCGTAGCTGAAACGGAGCTTGATTTCACCGCCAATTCCCCTGCCGAAAAGGCGGGTCTGGTAGCTTTCCAGGATGAGCGTCATTTCTATTTTATTGCCAGAACAAAGAATAATGAGGGCAAGGATGTAATCCAGCTGCTGAAAAGTAAGCCAAAGGAAAAGTCAATGGAGGTACTTGCGGAGTTTCCACTAGGCCCGAAAACAGGCAAGGTAGGCCTGCGGATCAAATCAGAAGGAGATGCGTACAGCTTTTATTATACCACAGATTCCAAAAAATGGATTGTGCTGAAAGAAAAAGAGGATGGTAAATTTCTGAGTACAAAAGTAGCGGGAGGATTTACAGGCTCACTGTATGGGATGTATGCTACTTCTTCGGGCGAAAAGGCCGGCGGAGAAGCTTCGTTCAGGTATTTGAAATACAGCGGGAATGATCCTATGTATAAGTAACTACCCGGATATTTTTACAGCATATGAAATCATTGAAAGCGAAACTGTTACCTATAATATTGTTTATTGTCCTGGGTGTACGGGCCTCAGCACAGATGCAGACGTTTGGACTGCAGGAGGTACGGCTTACAGCAGGAAATTTTAAAAATGCCGGTGAGGTTGACAGGAAATATATCCTGGCACTAAACCCTGACCGGTTGCTGGCTCCCTATCTCATTGATGCGGGCTTGCCTGTAAGAAGCAACCGCTACGGCAACTGGGAAAGTATCGGTCTTGACGGGCATATCGGCGGACATTATTTGTCCGCGTTGTCCATGATGTATGCTTCTACCGGAGATGCGGAGTTAAAAAGACGCCTGGATTATATGGTTGGTGAACTGGCCCGTTGCCAGGAAAAGAACGGGAATGGTTACGTAGGCGGTATCCCGCAGGGAAAAGTATTCTGGGAACGCATCCGTAAAGGAGACATTGACGGAAGCAGTTTCGGGCTCAATAATACCTGGGTGCCTTTGTATAATATTCATAAGCTTTTTGCGGGTTTACATGATGCCTGGCAATACACAGGGAATCAGCAGGCCAGGACAGTGCTGATCGGACTCGGCAACTGGTTTAATGACCTGATTGAACCGCTTTCGCAAGACCAGATCCAGCAGGTTCTACGTACTGAGCATGGAGGTATGAACGAAGTGTTCGCTGACTTGTATGTACTTACCAGGGACAAAAAGTTTCTTGATGCCGCTCAGAAATTGAGTCACAAAGCCATTCTCGAGCCATTGCTTCTGAAACAGGACCGCCTTACCGGCCTTCATGCCAATACGCAGATCCCTAAGGTAATCGGATTTGAAAAAACTGCCCTGTTAACCGGGAATAAAGCCTGGTCTGAGGCGGCAAGATACTTCTGGTATAATGTTTCCCATACCCGCAGTGTGGCTTTCGGAGGTAATAGTGTGCGTGAGCACTTTAACCCGGTTAATGATTTCGGACAGATGATAAAGTCGAATCAGGGGCCTGAAACCTGCAATTCGTACAACATGCTGCGGTTGACCAGGGCTTTGTTTCTTGATAATAATGATGTGAGCTATCTCGATTATTATGAACGCACGCTTTACAATCACATTCTTTCGAGTCAGCATCCTGAAAAGGGGGGCTTTGTTTATTTCACGCCTATCCGCCCTAATCATTACAGGGTTTATTCGCAGCCGGAAACCAGCATGTGGTGCTGTGTCGGTTCAGGAATTGAGAATCATGCCAAATATGGTGAACTGATCTACAGCCATTCGTCAGAGGATATTTTTGTCAATCTTTTCATTCCTTCAGTGCTTAACTGGAAAGACAAGGGAGTTCAGCTGACCCAGAAGACGGATTTTCCCTATAAAAATGAGACAGAAATAGTCCTGAGCCTGAAAAAGGCAAAAACATTTACATTTAATATCCGTCGTCCGGAGTGGGCAGAAAGCTTTGAAATCTTCGTGAACGGGAAAATTCAGGCCATTGAAAGTAAACCTTCGTCCTATATTCCCCTGCATAGAAAATGGAAAACCGGTGACACCATATCGATCAGGTTTAAGACCACCACCCGCCTGGAATATCTTCCCGACAAGTCAAACTGGGCGGCTTTTGTGCATGGTCCGATTGTACTGGCAGCCAAAACCTCTGTTAAAAACCTGGACGGGCTTTTTGCAGACGACAGCCGGATGGGGCATGAAGCGGGCGGCAGGTTGTACCCTCTGAATGAAGCCCACGCTTTAGTAGGGAAACCTTCTTCCTATGTTTCACGACTTGATCCGTCTGGTCCGCTTCAGTTCAGGTTAGATTCGCTGACACTGCAGCCGTTTTTTGAGATTCATGAGGCCAGGTACCAGATGTATTTCCAGACCTACAGCCCGGAGGAATATCAGGCCCGGAAAGCCGCTCTTAAACAAGAAGAGGCAGCGGCACTGGCACTGGAATCCCGTACCCTGGATAAAGTGAATTGCGGTGAACAGCAACCTGAAGTGGATCACCTTTACAGGGGTGAAAAAAGTGTAAGCGGTAGTGACGAAGGCCTTTTCTGGAGGATGACCCGCTCTTATATAGCCTATCAGTTCCGGAACAAAAATCAGGAAGGTAAATGGATGGAAATAAGTGTCTTGGACAATCTGAAGCCTGATGCCATTAAGGTGGAAATCAATGGCGGTCCGGCAGACATTATTTTATCAGCAGATAAAATGATCAGGATAAAAATTGAAGGTATGGAAGTAATTGACCTGAAAATTACAGCTCTTAACGGATCTGTTTCGCCGCGTTTTCACCAGATCAGAATCTTAAAGAATTAATCTTTTCCAAAGCTAAATGAAAAATAAAATCTTAATCATTACTTCCGGGTTCTTCCGGTCCCTGGTCTTCATTTTTTTAGCGGCCACAAGTGTAAAGGCTCAAAAAAATGATGGTGTGTCTCCGCAGCAAAAGCAAGCCCGTAATCCAGTCATATTCGCTGATGTGCCTGATATCGCTATTATCCGTGTGGGCAAAACCTATTATATGAGCAGCACCACCATGCACATGAGTCCTGGGCTGCCGGTCATGAAATCTCAGGACCTGGTTAACTGGCAAATGGTGAGCTATGCTTACGACACCCTGGCTGATGTAGACGCTCTGAACCTGAGCAATGGTAAAAGCACCTATGGACGAGGGTCATGGGCCAGCAGTTTTCGTTATCATAAAGGGAAGTTTTATTTGACGACTTTTGCTCAGACTACGGGCAAAACCTATGTTTTTACTACTGATAACGTAGAAAAAGGGCCATGGAAAGAAGTCTCATTTAAGCCGTCCTATCATGATCATACCCTGTTTTTTGACGATGATGGCCGCGTGTACATGATTTATGGTGCGGGGAAACTTAAAATGATAGAACTCAATGAAGATCTTTCGGGGATAAAGCCCGGAACAAGTGAAACTGTACTTATCGAAAACGCCAGTACGCCATCAGGAACACAGGGCGGGCTGCCTGCTGAAGGTTCACAATTGTTTAAAGTGAATGGGAAATACTATCTGTTTAATATTTCTTGGCCGCGGGGGGGAATGCGTACCGTGTTGATCCACCGGGCCGACAAAATCACAGGCCCCTGGGAAGGCAGGGTGGCTCTTCAGGACCTGGGAGTAGCCCAGGGAGGGTTGATCGACACGCCGGATGGCAAATGGTTTGCCTATCTTTTCAGAGATTACGGTGGTGTGGGTCGTATCCCTTACCTCGTACCCGTGGTCTGGAAAGACGGCTGGCCGGTGTTGGGAGAAAACGGTAAGGTGCCTGAATCGCTTGATCTGCCTGTCGGGAAAGGATTGATTCCCGGTATTGTAGCCTCTGACGAATTTAACAGGAAGAAGAAGGAAAAGGAACTGCCGCTAGTCTGGCAATGGAATCACAATCCGGATAACAGCCTGTGGTCAGTCAGGGAAAGGCCGGGTTTTATGCGTCTCAAAACAGGCAGAACTGATACCTCTTTTGTGATGGCCAGGAATACACTGACACAGCGGACCATCGGGCCCGAAAGTTCGGCCAGCACTCTTGTTGATGTTACTAAAATGAAAGCAGGCGATTTTGCAGGTTTGTGCCTGCTGCAGAAAAACTTCGGACAGGTAGGAGTGAAGGTAGGTAACGGCACTAAATCTATTGTTATGGTCAGTGCAAACACCGGAAAACCTGTAGAGATTTCTACGATACCACTGAATCAGAACACAGTGTATTTTAAGGCAGAGTGTAACTTTAAGGATCGAAAAGACACTGGCCGTTTCTTTTACAGCCTGGACGGCAAAACCTGGGTGTTCATCGGTGAACCGCTTAAAATGCCTTACACCATTCCTCATTTTATGGGGTATCGTTTTGGATTATTCAACTACGCCACCCAAAATACAGGCGGACATGCCGACTTTGATTATTTCCGGATAGAAGACAGAATTTCTGAAAATTAACCAACCTTGATACGTTTAACAGCCCTGAAAAATGAAAGTATTAAAACTTACTCTTTTGATAATGATGGCAGGTATCTTACTTGCCAATGCACAAAACAACACGTGGACACTCAGCAGTCCCGACAGTCAACTAAAGGTATCAGTAAGCCTTGAAAACGGCAGGCCTTCGTATCAGGTATTTTTAAACGATGAACTTTTCCTGGACAAATCACCGCTTGGCCTCAGAACCAACGCAGGAGATTTTACGGAAGGCTTGACGGTCAGAGAGGATATTGTCCGTAATAAAATTGATAATGCGTATGAATTACCCCATATCAAGCAAAGCAAAGTCCGTTATGAGGCCAATGAAGGGGTGTTTTCTTTCACCAAAGACGGAAGAGCTGCCATAGACATCATTTTCAGGGTAAGCAACAGGGATGTGGCATTCCGGTACAAAGTTTACCCGCAAAAGAGTACGTTCTCCTGTGTGGTAAATGAAGAGGTTTCCGGGTTTTTGTTTCCCGCCGGAACCACTACTTTTCTTTCTGCACAAAGCAAGGCGATGGTCGGTTTTGCCAGAACTATGCCGAGTTATGAAGTTCCCTATACCCTTAACGACACGCTTGGAGAAAACGGCAGAAATAACGGGTACACATTCCCTTGCTTATTTAAAGTAAACAATAATGGATGGGTGCTGATTTCTGAAACCGGTGTAGACAGCCGCTATTGTGCCTCCAGGTTAATTGGTCATTCTGAAGGATTGTATTCCATAGGTTTCCCGATGCCGGACGAGAACAATGGTAACGGGACTTCTTCTCCCGGTATCTCTTTACCGGGGGGCACTCCCTGGCGTACGATTACCGTTGGCAAGACACTTGCCCCAATCATAGAGACTACCGTCCCTTTTGACCTGGTGGAGCCCAGGTATGAGGCGTCTCAGAAGTACGAATATACCAAAGGGTCATGGAGCTGGATTATCGGAATGGACAGAAGTACAGTTTATGACGAGCAGATCAGGTACATTGATTTCAGTGCGGCTATGGGTTACCAGACAGTTCTGATTGATGCCCTTTGGGATACTCAGATAGGCCGGGAGAAAATAGCAGAGTTAGCCAGATACGGGGCATCAAAAGGCGTGAGTTTATATTTATGGTATAATTCCAACGGTTATTGGAATGATGCCCCTCAAAGCCCGAGAGGCATTATGGACAATACGATCGCCCGTCGCAAAGAGATGGCATGGATGAAAAGCATAGGAGTCAAAGGGATCAAGGTTGACTTCTTCGGAGGAGATAAGCAGGAAACCATGAAGGTGTATGAAGACATATTATATGACGCCAATGATTTCGGTATCATGTGTATTTTTCACGGTTGTACATTGCCCAGGGGATGGGAAAGAATGTATCCGAATTATGTTTCAAGCGAGGCCGTACTGGCCAGCGAAAACATGGCTTTTTCGCAGAGAAACTGCGATTATGAAGCTTTTAATGCCACCATACATCCTTTTATCCGGAATACGGTGGGAAGTATGGACTTCGGAGGCAGTACTTTAAATAAGTTTTACAACAGCAAGAATTCAGCAGGCAGAGGCACAAAACGCATTACCTCAGATGTATTTGCTTTGGCTACAGCAGTATTGTTCCAAAGCGGTGTTCAGCATTTTGCCCTGGCTCCGAATAACCTGACAGATGCCCCTGAATGGGCCATAAACTTTATGAAAGAAGTGCCCACAACATGGGATGAGGTAAAGTTTCTGGATGGTTATCCGGGAAAATATGTGATTTTGGCCCGTCGTAAAGGTATCAAATGGTACATTGCCGGTATAAATGCCCAAAAGGAAACACTTAAAATCAGGTTAAAGCTTCCGATGTTCACCTCGGACACGGAGTTCAGACAATACAGTGACGATGAACAATTGAACGGGAAAACCGGTACAATAAAACTCAGAAAGAACCAGGAGATTGAATTATCGATTCCTTGCCACGGAGGTGCCCTTTTGGTGAATTGACGGAAAATGCATGAACTGGCGACCCCTGGCAAGGGCAGATAAGGCTTTTATTTAATCCAGGCAGAAGAGGTTCTCAGGGCCTGTTTTAGTTTTTTGTGAGGGTTTCGCAATTATTGATACATCTGTTTGTGTAAATTGAAGAATAATCAACCTGTTTTAAAACTTTTTATGAAAAACACCTTTAAGTTAATCATCCTCTCACTGGTTCTTCTTGGGCAGCATGTTTTTGCCCAGGATCCCAATTTTCATATTTACCTGTGTATCGGGCAGTCCAATATGGAAGGGCCGGCACCGGTTGAGGCCCGCGATACAACCTCAATTGACCCCAGGTTTCGATTGCTTTCTGCGGTGGATTGTCCCGAACTGGGACGAAAGAAAGGGGAGTGGTATCCTGCCAAACCCCCGCTTTGCCGTTGCAACACCCGCCTTTCCCCGGCAGATTATTTTGGAAGGACCATGCTCGAAAACCTGCCGGCGAACATCAAAATAGGCCTCGTTCATGTGGCGGTGGCCGGAAGTAAAATTGAGATTTTTGATAAAGTCGGTTACAAGGCCTACCTCGATTCGTCGGCAGCTGAAAGACCATGGATGATCAGCATGTCAGACCAATATGGAGGAAATCCTTATGCGAGGTTGGTTGAAATGGCTCTTTTGGCTCAGAAAAAAGGAGTGATAAAAGGCATTTTACTGCATCAGGGAGAATCCAACACGGGAGACGTATTATGGCCTGCCAAGGTTAAAAAAATATATAACGATCTGCTGGCAGACTTACATCTGGCCCCCAATTCGATTCCCTTGCTGGCCGGAGAGTTACTGAACGCCGACCAGGGCGGGAAATGTGCCAGCATGAACAGCATCATTGCTACTTTGCCCCAGTCCATTCCAAATGCCTTTGTAATCCCTTCGCGAGGCCTCACCGGTACGCCTGACAAACTGCATTTTACTTCTGAAGCCATCCGTGAATTTGGCAAAAGGTACGCCGGTAAAATGCTGCAATTGAGTGGTATAAATGTAAAAATGGGGGAAAATTCAAAATCAGGAGATATCATCAACCTGTTTCCCGGCGGTGTTCCAGGAGCCAGATCATCCGGGGTGAAAGAGACCTCCGTTAACGGCGTTTTCAGAGGAGTTACCACGCCGACGCTTGAGTTTTTCAAAGCTGAAAATCCGAATGGTACTGCTGTAATCATCGTTCCCGGGGGAGGCTATGGGGTCATCGTTTACCAGGGAGAAGGTATAAACATAGCCAGAGAATTAAACCAAAAAGGCATTTCGGCCTTTGTTCTGAAATACCGTCTGCCGGATGATCAGATAATGACTGACAAAAAGATTGGCCCGCTTCAGGATGCTCAGCAAGCCATAAAATATGTCCGTGACAATGCGGATAAGTGGGGGATTGATGTGCATAAAATAGGGATTATGGGCTTTTCGGCCGGGGGACACCTGGCCTCCTCTGCAGCCACTCATTTTAAAAAATCTTATATCGAAAATAGCAGTAATACCAGTCTCAGACCGGATTTTCAGATACTGGTTTATCCTGTGATCAACCTGGGCGACAGCCTGATGCACAAGGGCTCCAGGGATAATTTACTCGGCAAAAATGCTTCAAAAGAAGACATTCTTCTGTTTTCAAATGACCTTCAGATTACCCCGGATTCACCCCCTGCTTACCTGACGCATGCGGCAGACGACAAGGTGGTGGATGTCGATAACAGCATCAGTTATTTTGAAAAACTGAGACGCCAGAAAGTGGATGTTGAAATGCACATTTATCCTAAAGGAGATCATGGTTTTATTTTCAAACACAAGGGCTGGATGGAGCCGTTGTTTGACTGGATGAAAAGAAACAACCTGGTAAAGTAAGGGAGTTGTAGAGTACTTCTCCTGCTATTTGATGTTTTTTACCCATTTCTAATGACATTTGTAAATTTTCAGACACATGAAACTTGTCAAAAATAATTTTATATTCGCCGGTAAACTTGCATTTTTCGCGGGTATGGCGTTCTCAGCACTGTCTTCCTGCAGTGAAAAGAATGACAGGCTCTTTCAAAAAATTGACTCCGTAAGTTCCGGAATCCATTTCCAGAATAAGCTGCAAGCCAGACAGGATCTGAATGCGTTTAATTTTACCAATTTTTATAATGGCGGCGGAGTAGGAATAGGGGACTTTAACAACGATGGCCTGCCGGATGTATTTTTTACGGCAAACCAGGTAAATTCAGAGTTATACCTGAATGAAGGAGAATTTAAATTCAAAAATATCACCGTGCAGTCGGGTATCAAAACAGACCGTTGGTGCAATGGCGTAAGTATAATTGATATTAATAATGACGGGTGGGATGATATCTACATAAGTGTGGCCAGCCATCCGTCCATGCCCCTGACAGCGAATCTTCTATATATAAATAAAAAAACCGCCATTCCTTCATTTGACGAAAGGGCAGCAGAATATGGCCTGGATTTCAAAGGATATTCTACTCAGTCCGCTTTCCTGGATTTTGATCTGGACGGCGACCTGGACGTTTTTCTTCTTAATACGAGTCCTGACCTCAGCAATCCTTCCGTTCACAGGCAACCCGTAAATAACGGAACGCATCCTTCTTCGGGCAAGCTTTTCAGGAATGATGGAATGAAAAACGGCCATCCTTTTTTCGTGGATGTGTCGATTGCTGCGGGAATAAATTATGAAGGGCTCGGACTGGGTGTTACGGTATCTGACTTTAATAATGACGGATATCCGGATATTTACTGTTCAAATGATTTCATGAGCAATGATATTCTGTATATGAACCAGGGCGACGGCACTTTTATAAATACAGTTAAGGAATCATTGCCTCATACAAGCTATTATGGGATGGGTGTCAGTGCCGCAGATATCAATAATGACGGACTTTCGGATATTTTCCAGTTAGACATGCTGCCGGGGGATAATGCCCGCCAGAAGCAAATGCTCACTCGCCATGATTATGATAAAAAGGAAGCCAGCCTCAGAGAACCGTTCTCCTACGAAATGCAGTACATGCGTAATACGCTGCAACTCAATCAGGGCAGTAACGGGAAAATACAATTTTTCGGAGATATCGGTTTAATGTCGGGAGTAGCTAAAACGGATTGGAGCTGGAGCGGGATAGTTGCCGATCTGAACAATGACGGATTTAAGGACCTGTTCATTTCAAATGGTTATCGTAAAAATGTAACAGATCTTGACTTCATCAGTTCGTACCGGGATAACAACATGTTCGGCTCTGATACCTATAAAACCGAAAACCGGCTTAAAATTCTGGAAAAGGTTCCTGAGATCAAACTCAAAAACTACGCATATCTTAATAAGGACGGTATAAGCTTTGAAGATGTTAGTGCCGATTGGGGTCTTGATGAGGCTTCTTATGCCAGTGGTGCAGCTTATGCAGATTTTGACAATGACGGAGATCTTGACCTGGTGATCAATAATATAGATGAGGAGGCGTCACTTTACAGGAATCAGACGGTTGAAAAGAGCGGCCGGGTAATGACAAAAGTGCTTTTCAAAGGTATGGCTGGAAACACTCAGGGTATTGGTGTAAAAATAAAGGCTTTTTTCGGAGATTCCCTGCAATATTTTGAACACTTTCCTACTACGTCGTATCTCTCTACGATGGAAAAAGGTGTATTTATAGGCGTACCTGCGGGACGAAAAATTGACTCTATGACTGTGATCTGGCCGGGAAACCGCTTTCAGACACTCTACAACAGTGAACCCGCAAAAACCCTCACTCTTTCTTATTCCGACGCAAAAGAAATGCCTGATTTTAACCGGCGGTTTGAAAATACCCTCTTTAGACTCACGGATGTAAAATCCGGCTTCATACATCAGGAATCCGGTTATGTAGATTTTAATGATCACCCGGCAATACATAAAATGCTCTCGCATGGCGGGCCCGCTGTTGCAAAAGGAGACCTTAACGGCGACGGATTGGAGGATATAGTGGTAGGAGGGGCCTTAAATGGAAGCAAAACGACCCTGTTGATTCAGCATTTAAGTGGCGGGTTTACTCAGAAAGCAGCTCCTGAATCCAAAGATATGGAAGTGGGTGCCATTGCCATTTTTGATGCAGACAACGATGGGGATAATGACATGATTCTGGCGGCTGGTAGCTGCGAACGCCCCTTTTCTGTTAAGGAAGCCTATAAGGCCCAGTTATGGCTCAATAACGGGAAAGCCGTTTTTAGCCTGGCAGATAATTTCCCTGAGCTCATAGTCAGTGCAGGGCAGGTCGTCCCGTTTGATATGGATGCTGACGGCGATACCGATCTTTTTGTTGCCGGAAGGCAGTTACCCGGGCAATATCCTTTTCCGCCAGCAAGTTTTTTGCTTGAAAACAAAAACGGTATTTATGCAGATGTTACAGAAAAAAAAGCACCCTTTCTGAAAAACCTTGGAATGGTTACTGCTGCTGTGGCGGCAGACATAGACAACGACCGTGATCAGGACCTTTTGATAGGCGGTGAATGGATGCCTGTCAGCGTTATGATAAACAACGGTAAAAGTTTTCAGCTTAAAAGTTACGACAACATGAGCGGCTGGTGGCAGAGTATCGCTGCTGCCGACTTTGACAGGGATGGTGACATGGACTTTATATTGGGTAATGAAGGGCTTAACTCATTCTACAGGGCAAGTTCAGACGAACCCGTATTTATGTATGCCCTGGATTTTGATAAAAATGGCAAAACTGACCCGATAATGGGTCACTATCTGCAACATAAAAAAGTGCCGGCGTTACCCCGCGAAAGCCTTAACCAGCAGATGGTGCAATTCCGGAAAAAATTCATCACTTATAAAGATTATTCTGAAGCACTCTTTGACGACCTCTTTTCAAAAGAAGAATTGGGCAATGCCTTGCATCTACAGGCCAGGGAGTTGCGTCATATGTACGCTGAAAACAAAAACGGTACACTGGTATTTACGCCCTTGCCGATGGAATCACAGCTTGCTCCGGCAAACAACACCCTTATCGGCGACTTCGACCGGGACGGCAAGCTGGATGCGATTGTGACCGGAGGTTTTTTTCCTAATGAGGCACACCAGGGCAGGCAGGATGCATCAAGAGGTATATTCCTGAAAGGCAGTGGTAACGGCACTTTCCGGTCCGTCCCTAATTATAGATCAGGACTGTACTTATCAGGAGACGTCAGGCACAGTATATTTCTGGAAAAATCGGGATTAATGATCTCTTTCCGTAACAACAGTTCCTGGTTGTGGCACAAGCTCAATACGCTTACAGGTAGGAAATAACCGGGAATTATACATTTAATTTTAGGTATTCCGACGACTTTTTCTCCGAAAAAAGCAGATTAATATTATTTTTTGCAAAAAAAGTAATATTTCTATGAAGTTTAATTTTTTTGAGTAATTTTGTGATTAATCAAATTGTGTAGAATCGACACTTAAATTGTGTGAAACTGACACAATGAGGCTTGATTTTTCGACCCGTGTTAAAATAATTTTAAACATTTAACCATTTTTTTCTTATGTTAAGAGTCAAATTTACATCGCAAAGTTTCAACAGCAAAATGCGGAAGTCGATCAGACTGTTCTCGCTCATGCCGCTGTTGCTGCTTTTGAGCGTTAGTGCTTTTTCCCAGATAAAGGGGACGGTTTTGAATGAAAAGAACGAACCTCTGCCTGGTGTTTCCGTATCGCTTAAAGGAACTCAGCAGGGAGTATCGACCGACAAGGATGGCCGTTATAGTTTGAATGTTGGAGGAAGCGGAACACTTATATTCAGCTTCATAGGTTTCGCCCCTCTGGAAGTAGCGATAAATGGAAGGACCTTGATAGACGTCACGCTTGCTGAAGACGAGAAAATACTAGATGAGATCGTTGTCGTAGGATATGGTACCCAGAAGAAATCTTCTTTGACCGGTGCTGTTTCTTCTGTTTCGTCGAAAGACCTTACGGCTCTCCCTGTGATCAACGCCGCCCAGGCTATACAGGGCAGGGTAGCAGGTGTATCGATCGTAAACAACAGTAGCCCCGGAGGTGATCCTGTGGTAAGGGTCAGAGGTGTAGGGTCTATCAGCCTTAATCCTAACCCTTTGTACGTTATTGACGGCGTTCCTGCCGGTGGTCTTAATAGTATTGCCCCTTCGGATATCGAGTCTGTTGAGGTGTTAAAGGATGCCAGTGCTGCTGCAATATATGGTTCGCGTGCTGCCAATGGCGTGATCCTGATCACGACCAAGAGCGGAGCTTCCGGAAAAATGAATATTAATTTTAATTCTTACTATGGCGTTCAGTCGGCATGGAAAAAGCTGGATCTGCTAAACAGCCAGGAATATATCAAATACGGCACAGCTCTTCTTACTGCTTCAGGACAACCGGTGCCGGGAAGATTTAGTAATATGAATACACCTGTATATGACGGAGCTACAACCACTTTTGCCCAGACAGACAACGACTGGCAGGACGTGATGTTCAGGAATGCTCCGGTGAATGACAACCAGCTCTCTATTTCCGGTGGAACAGATAAATCAAAGATTTACTTTTCCTTAGGTCATTTTAAGCAGGAAGGTATCATCCCGTTCACAGACTATAGCCGCCAGAGTATCAGGATCAATTCAGACCATAAGCTGGCAGGATTTCTGTCTGTAGGGCAGACCTTGATGGTGTCTACTGACGAACGCAGGGCAGAGAGAGACGGCGGTGGAAGGAGTATACTCATGAACACGATGAGAATGGTACCTTACTGGCCGGTATCTGACCCTACAAAGGTGGGTGGATACAGTACCACAGCACAGGGACTTGACGCAACTGACCCTGAGAATCCAATGCGTATAGCTGATCATATTCAGGGTAATCAGATAGACAGAGGGTACAAAATGCTGGGAACATTCTTTGCCAATGTTAAGATCACGGATTGGCTGAAATATAAGTTTACCCTGGGTGGTGACTATTCCAATTCAATATATACAGGATTCAGCCCGATATATAATGATGGAAACAGAAGTAGTATTAATGCTACATTGAATGAAAACAGAGGGCAGTACTTTTCTTCCATTATAACCAATCAGCTGACTTTTGACAAGACAATAGGCAAGCATGTCATTAATCTTACGGCTGTTTCCGAAACTCAGAAGGCGAGATATAAAGGTATTGCTTTGAGCGGGCAGCGGCCGGATAATAATATCAAACAGATACAGGGAGCCTCAAACGTAAACGGTACCACTGATCTGTCTGAAAGTGCCTTAATTTCTTATGTTGGCCGTTTAAATTATGAATATAGCGGAAAATATCTCTTGGGAGCCACCATCCGGAGGGACGGTTCTTCCAAGTTTGCTCCGGGCAACAAGTGGGGGACATTCCCGTCAGTGTCTGCTGGATGGAGAATCAGTGAGGAAGAGTTTATGAAATCCATTCCTGCTATCACTGAGTTGAAAATCAGGGGGAGTATCGGGGTAACCGGTTACAACTCTATAGGTGACTATGACTGGCAGCCGCTTATCCAGGCAAGTAACACGATTTATCCTTTCGGCAATGCTTCACAGCTGGGATCTTATTTCAACAGGCTTGGTAACACAGGACTGAGCTGGGAAGAGACTGTCATGAAGAATATTGGTATTGATCTTTCCCTGTTTAACAACAGTATCAATGTGACAACAGAATTTTATACCCGCAAAACCGACGGTTTGTTGCTGAGCGTTCCTTTGCCTGAATCGGTGGGGTATTCTCAAAGTCCGCTGGCTAACGTAGGAAGTATGAAAAATACAGGGTTTGAACTCAGCCTGGGTTACAATATTAGTAAAAGGAAGCTGAGGTCTACGCTGACAGGTACATTTGATCTTGTTAGAAACGAAGTGTTAAGTCTTTCAACTCCAAATGCTACAATCAATGCCGGTAACAGTTCTGACTTTGGAGGTTTTGACATTACAAGAACTGAAGTAGGACACCCTATACAATCATTCTACGGATGGCAGGTAGAAGGTATTTTTCAGAATGAAAGTGAAGTTGCAGCAGCCAACGGAAAAGACGGAAATGCCGCTACGCCTTATCAGAATGCCGGAACAGCAGCGGGCGACATTAAATTCAGAGACCTGAACAATGACGGAAAAATTGATTCTGATGACCGGACATACCTTGGAAGTTTTATGCCGAAATTCTCTTACGGTCTTAACTGGAGTGGTACTTATCAGAATTTTGACTTCACGGTATTCTTCCAGGGAGTGCAGGGCAACAAGGTTTATAGTGGTACAAAAGTCATAGGGCAAGGGATGCTTCGTCTGTTTAATGCAACTACCGATGTATTAAATGCATGGACGCCAACCAATACAGATACGGACGTGCCGAGGGCTGTTAGTGGTGATCCTAATCAGAATTCCAGGACA
This sequence comes from Emticicia sp. CRIBPO, assembly GCF_009905725.1. GTDB lineage: Bacteria > Bacteroidota > Bacteroidia > Cytophagales > Spirosomataceae > Leadbetterella. The sequence continues at coordinate 50,105 of NZ_JAAAKV010000013.1, forward strand.
TCTGACAGGTTTCTTGAAGATGGTTCATACCTGAGACTTAAGAACCTGAGTATAGGATATACCATACCATCCGACAAGATCAAGTCGCTTACCGGCAATGTGCTTTCTAAAGCGAGGATCTATGTTTCGAGCCAGAATTTACTGACACTTACCAAGTATTCAGGTTACGATCCTGAGGTAGCCAACCGCGGTAATATTCTGACGAATGGCGTTGATTACGGAAGTTATCCCCAGGTCAGAACTATGTCAGTAGGGATAAACTTAGGATTTAATTAAAAAATCGGTTATAAAAACGAATTTGTACGATGAAGAAAAATATTTATTTAGCAGTTATGTTGACGCTGTTCTCCATTTCTGCGTGCGACGATAAAATACTTGATAAGGTAAATCCGAACGGTGTCACATTTGACACTTATTTCACAAACGACAGCGAATTGCTGGCAGGTGTAAACTCGGTTTATGCTGGGACGCAAGGCCTTGGTCTGGCGGCCAGAGAATGGTTTTTTACCCATGACCTTAGAGGTGACGAAATGGCCACAGGCGGTGGTCAGCTGGAAACTCCACGTAATCAGTTGCTTATAGGTGTAAATGATCCGGGAAACTCCGTGTCGTCCTCTGTATGGACAGGCTGGTTTCGCGTGATCCACAGAGCCAATGTAGTCCTTGAGTCTACAACTAAGAATGTAGCTTTTTCAGATGAAATAAAAAAGAGAGCCACAGGCGAAGCCAAATTTCTACGGGCGATGGCTTACTATGAATTGGGTACCTTGTGGGGTGGAGTGCCAATCTACACCGAATTTGTAAAATCTGTAGAAAACAGCCTTCCCCGCTCTTCACAGACGGATGTATATGCCCAGGTGCTTAAAGACCTGAAAGATGCTGAGACCCTTCTTCCGGCTACCTACCCCGCCAAAGAGCTGGGAAGGGCTACCAAAGCTGCTGTTCAGACCTTAATGGCCAGAACCTATCTTCAGCAGGGAAATTATACGCTGGCTAAAGCGGAATTGGAGAAAGTTGTAAGCTCAGGGCTTTACAGCCTCGCAGCCAATTACCTGGACGTGTCAAACGAAGAGGGTGAGTTTAATTCGGAGTCGATATTTGAAATTGTTTTTTCGCCTTCAGGGGGATCGTTTAACTGGAGCGGGCCGGACGGTGATGGAAACTCTCTTCAGGAAGAGACGGTAAGAACACAGGAATACTCAGCCATCGGATGGAGGAACCTTATCCCTTCCAATAAAATTCTGAATGAATACGAAAGACCAAGTAAAGGAGATGCCAAGCTGGATCCGCGTTATGATATGTCTTTCTGGAAAGCCGGTGATAAGTTTAACAACGGAGCCAATACCATGACTGATGACATCGTTCAGGGTAACTCTTCTGTAGTAGATGGCAAAACTATGAAAGTAAGCTGGAGGAAATATTCAGTTCTTTACAAATCTATGGAAGGTTTTGCTACCAGTGGTATTAACATGAGGGTCATGAGATATGCAGATGTTCTGTTGATGTTAGCTGAATGTGAGAACGAAGTAGGGACTGCGGCAAAAGCCATTCAGTTGCTGAACCAGGTAAGAAGCCGTCCTACTGTGGCTATGCCTGCCTATCCGACGGCTAACTATCCGGTTTCCAGCAAAGCTGAAATATTTAAGGCTATTCAGCATGAGAGGTTCGTAGAACTTTCGGCTGAGCAGGTCAGAAACTTTGATATTATCAGATGGAGAAAAAATGGTAAGCTCACTGCCGAACCTTTGTCGTATTTTGTAAAAGGAAAACATGAATTGTTGCCTATTCCGCAAACAGAAATAGACAATAACCCAAAAATTGAAAATAAGGATCAGAATCCGGGATATTAATGTGATGGACTGATTTTCAAGGAAGGTGACCTGCTTTAGCCGGTCGCCTTCCTTTACCTTAAAACCTGATACGAAAGAGTATTTTTTGCCTTAGTTTAAAAGAAGACAGTTAAATGTAACGATATGAAAATTATAATCCTGATGCGGTCTCTGATCTTTTTTGGAGTGTTCAGTTTTCCATTTTTCGTCAAAAGTCAGCCTCCCAGAGGCCCTTTGGTCGTATCTCCCCAGATAAATCCCGACAAAACGATTACATTCCGGTACCTGGCACCCGCCGCTAAGGAGGTGAAGCTGAGTGCCCAGTTTGAAAAATCACCTGTGCCGATGACAAAAGATGCACAGGGGATATGGAGTGTCACCTTAGGTCCGGTAAAACCGGATATATACCCTTACAGTTTTCAGGTAGACGGTGTGACCGTCATGGATCCGGCCAATGTCGGCTTTTTTCCGAATGAGCGTTTCAAGGCCAGCCTTGCAGATATACCGGGTGATGTGCCACTTATGCATGCGATGAGGGACGTTCCTCACGGTACAGTCAGTTATGAGTATTATTCTTCTATGGAAGGATCTACAGGTTCCCTGGTGGTTTATACTCCTCCCGGCTATGAAAAAGAAACTTCAAAAAAATACCCTGTTTTTTACCTGATCAGCGGGACTACCGATACCGAAGAAACTTTTTTTAAAGTAGGGCGTATCAATTTTATTCTTGATAACCTGATAGCCGATGGGAAAGCCAAACCAATGATTATTGTGATGCCGTACGGTAATCCTTTGGCCAGGATTGCTGAACAGAAGGGGAAGCCCAAACCTGCCGACCTGGTATCACGTGAAGGAGCAGATGCCATCAGCAGGGCAAAGGTCTTTGAAACGGACCTGATGACCAGGGTAATTCCTCATGTGGAAAAGAATTACAGAGCCCTTAGTGACAGGGAGAGTCGTGCTATCGGCGGTTTTTCAAGAGGCGGGGGCCAGACCCTCAGGGCCGCATTTGGGAACCTGGATAAATTTGCCTGGATAAACTGCTACAGTTCTTACTTGTCTCCGGCTGAAATGGAGAGCAATTACAACAATATCATCAGCAAGCCTGAAGTGACGAACAAAAACCTGAAGCTGTTTTGGATAGGAGTGGGAGATGAGGATTTCCTTTATAAGCCCGCCGTTGAGTTTATGGATTATATGAAGTCCAAAAATATAAATTATAAAAGCCTTATTTCCTCCGGTGGGCATACCTGGATGAATGTTAAGGCTTATGTGGCTGAGAGCACGCCTTTGCTGTTCCGGTAGGGTGCAGATGATGAAAAACAGGGCCGGCCATTGCTTTAGCCTCGTTTTTTGAAGTATTCCCGGACGCTTTCGTTGCATAGGTGATCAAGCCACTGTTGTCTTCGCTGTGGAATGGTTCTCAGAATGGGGGCTGCGTATTCTCTGCCGGATAATTTTCCTGCGGGAATTTCTCAGGGTTTCAGCAGTAAAACAGATTTTCTAAAAAGTCAGATATGAAATGACCGGATTAATCAGACAGATAAAATGAAACAGAAATTATACCTATTATTGATTTTGATTACAATCTTATTGCCGGTGGCGGCTCAAAGGCCACCTGCCATTGTTTCTCCTGAGGTACATTCCGACCGGAGTATTACATTCCGGTATTTTTCTAAAAAAGCTTCCAGGGTAACCCTTTCAGGTGAATTCTTAAAGGGTCCGGTTTCTTTAAGTAAAGACACTTCGGGCATCTGGAGCGTTACAGTCCCACCTGTTGTTCCTGATATTTATCCTTATAGTTTCCGGGTGGACAGCGTTGAAACAGCTGATCCGAACAACACTTACATTTTTGCCAATGAAAGATTCAAGCGGAGTATTGTGGATATTCCCGGAGAACAGCCTCTGATCCATGCTTTGCAAAATGTTCCGCATGGAAAAATTGATTACCGGTATTATAAATCGGGAACATTAGGCACAACCCGTCAGCTGCTTGTTTATACTCCCCCAGGGTTTGATCCCAAAAAGGAATACCCGGTTCTTTATCTTATTCACGGAGGTTCAGACACAGAAGAAACATGGACCAAGGTAGGCCGTGCTAACCTGATTGCGGACAACCTCATAGCTCAGGGTAAGGCCAAACCCATGATTATTGTTATGCCCTACGGAAATGTTCGTCCGAATGTAATGTCTGATTTTACAAAAGATATGCTGAATGATATCATTCCTTTTGTCGAGGCCAACTACCCGGCGTCTGCTGACAGTAGAAACCGTGCGGTGGCAGGATTTTCAGTGGGTGGTGGACAAACTCTTAATATCGGCCTTATGAATACTGATAAATTTGCTTATATTTCTTCTTATGCTCCCTATACTGCCACCGAGGAGTTCAAGAGGAATTTTGAAAACTGGCAGCCTGACGCAGGTGCCATCAACAAACAACTGAAATACTTTGCAGTTCACGTCGGAACTGATGATTTTCTTTTTGAAAGTGTAAAACAAAACCTTGCGATGTTTAAAGAGAAAAATATTAACGTAAAAAGCTATATTGGACCGGGCGGTCATACCTGGATGAATTGCAAACAGTACCTGGCCATTACCCTGCAGGATATTTTTAAATGATTATTTTATGAAGAGACTTGGCGGATACGGAATCCTGACGCTCCTGTTTTTATTCCTGACTATTTGTGCGGATGCCAGCATACGTCTACCTAAGCTTATTTCCGACGGAATGGTTTTGCAGCGGGATGCCCCTCTGAAAATTTGGGGTTGGGCTGACACAGGTGAAAAAATTTCCATCAACTTTAACGGGAAAACCTATAAGACCAAGGCTTCTGCTGACGGCAAATGGCTCGTCACCTTACCGGCCCAAAAGGCGGGAGGTCCTTACACGATGGATATTTCCGGAAGCAATTTGATCACCATCAGGGATATCATGATCGGTGATGTCTGGTTTTGTAGCGGGCAAAGCAACATGGTACACCAGATGGAACTACACAGCGTCACTTACGCCCGGGACATTCTGGAGGCGAACAACACAAACATCAGACACTTCTGGATCCCGACAGCTACCAGGTTTGATGGCCCGGCCGACGATTTTAAAGTCGCGTCCTGGAAAGTATGTAATCCTGAAAACGTACGGCAGTTTTCGGCCGTAGCCTATTTTTTTGCCAGTAAGATTTACAAAAAAAACAAAGTAGCCATCGGCCTGATCAATGCCAGTGTGGGAGGTACACCTATTGAAGCCTGGACGAGTGAATCAGGCCTGAAAGATTTTGAAGCGATGCAGAAAGCCATTGCTAAAAATAAAGACACGGCCTTTGTCAATAGCTTCAATCGCAGAGTGGGAAGCAATTTTACGCCGCCTGCAATTAAGGATAAGGGATTAACAGGTGCCGTAACCTGGTTTGATAAAAGCTATGTGCCCAAAGGCTGGAAGACCATCAATGTGCCGGGCTATTGGGAAGATCAGGGCATTAAAGACCTGAATGGTACGGTATGGTACCGCAAAGAACTTGATTTGCCTGCGAGCATGACAGCCAATGCCGCCAGGGTATTTTTAGGACGGATCATTGATGCTGATGAGCTCTACATTAACGGGGTAAAAGTTGGCAGCACAAGCTATCAGTATCCGCAAAGGAGGTACAACGTGCCTGCCGGTTTGTTGAAAGCAGGCAGGAATTTATTCGTCGTAAAAGTGACCAATACCAACGGTAAAGGCGGCTTTGTGCCGGATAAGCCATATTGTATTTTCAGCGGTAAAGACACGGTGGATCTGAAAGGGACCTGGCAATATAAAGTCGGCGAAGTATTTGTGCCGAGGACATTTGGTAGCGGAATGGCCGGTAACGGACCGCCTCCCGGTCAGAACTCCCCGGCATCACTTTTCAATGCCATGGTAGCCCCCGCCCTTAACTACGCCATTAGAGGCTGGCTTTGGTACCAGGGCGAAAGCAACAGCAGCCGCGGGGCCGAATATGCCAGACTTCAACCTGCACAAATATCAGATTGGAGGAGTAAGTGGCAACTGGGCGAATTGCCGTTTTTGTTTGTTCAATTGCCCAATTTTATGGATGCTAACTATCTTCCCGGTGAGAGCCAGTGGGCAGAGCTGCGGGAAGCACAATTGCAAAGTCTGTCAGTACCCAATACTGCTATGGCTGTTGGCATTGATGCCGGAGAATGGAACGATATCCACCCGGACAATAAAAAAATAATCGGGGAAAGGCTGGCTATCGCGGCAAGTAAAATTGCCTATAAAGAGGACATTGTTTATTCAGGCCCCCTGTTTGAATCAGCTTTGGTGCAGGGCAATAAGATCGTGGTTTCGTTCAGTCAGACCGGCGGGGGGCTGGTGACCAATGACGGGGAAGACCTGCGGGAATTTGCCATAGCAGGTGCGGATAAAAAATTTGTCTGGGCAACAGCCAGAATTGCTGGAGATAAAATAGAAGTTTCAAGTCCTGAGGTCCCTTCGCCGGTGTATGTACGCTATGCCTGGGCTGATAACCCCGATGTGAATTTTTATAACAAAGAAGGATTGCCTGCCTCTCCTTTCAGAACGGATAAATAGTTTTTTAAATTAATTCTTCAACCTCAAAAATGTAACAAAAGTGAGAAAACAAGTTTTAACAATACTCATTGCCTGTGCATCAGTTGCTGCAATGGCACAGACCAGTCAACCCGCTGTAATTGAAGATTTTAAGCCTTCAACTTTCAACCAGCCACAGCAGGAATACCCTATGGTAAACTCGCAGGGTTATGCCCGTTTTAAAATTGTAGCTCCTGCAGCCGACAGCGTACGGGTAAGTCTTGGGCTTGGCGGCAAGGGTGGTACCAAGCTTCAGAAAACAGAAGATGGCAGCTGGATGGCTACCACCGACGGTCCGATGGATGAAGGGTTTCATTACTATAATGTACGGATAGACGGCGGGAAATTCAATGATCCGGGCACACTCAATTTTTACGGCTCCACCCGTTGGGAAAGTGGCATAGAAATTCCTGCCCATGACCGCGATTTTTATGCCCTTAAAAACGTTCCGCACGGCCATGTACACCAGGTTTTGTTTCCGTCACCCAGCACCAGTACCTCACGGAGGGCATTTGTGTATACCCCGCCGGGCTATGAGAAAAGCAAAGACAAATACCCGGTATTGTACCTTCAGCACGGCTGGGGAGAAGACGAAACGGCCTGGAGCAACCAGGGACATGCCAATTTAATCATGGATAATCTGATCGCTGAGGGTAAAATAAAGCCCTTTATTATCGTGATGACCTATGGCATGACCAATGATGTGAAGCCGGGGGGAATACGGAATTTTAAAATTGAACCTTTTCAGACGGTTTTGATAGACGAGCTGATTCCTTATGTGGATGATAATTTCCGTACCGTCAAAAACAAAGATGGCAGAGCTATGGCCGGGCTTTCGATGGGTGGCTTTGAAACAAAAACCATTACACTCAATAAACCCGATGTGTTTTCGTACTACGGTTTGCTCAGCGGGGGAACTTATGCCCCTGCCGACATCTCAGACAAGAGTAAAGTGAAAATGATCTTTCTGAGCTGTGGTAGTAAAGAACGCCCTGATGGAGTACGTAAAGCCGCTGAAGAATTGAAAGCGGCCGGGTTTAACGCCGTTTCCTATGTTTCCGAAGGTACGGCACATGAGTTTCAGACCTGGAGAAGAAGTTTGTATCAAATGGCTCCCTTACTTTTTAAATAAAAACGGGGCCTCTCTGAGATTTGCTTTTAAAAACTAAAAATAAATTATTCAAACAATGCAAAGAATACTCTTTTTAATATGGATCAATACGGTATTTTCTCTTCATATTTTTGCTCAGAAAATGGAGAAAGAAATGCCAAAAGGATTTGATCAGGCCCGTGAAAATGTATCCAAAGGTAAAATAGATACCGTATTATATGATTCAAAAACCGTCGGCAGCAAACGCAAGACGCTGGTTTACACGCCACCAAACTTCGATAAAAAGAAGAAATACCCGGTATTTTACCTCTTACATGGCATTGGCGGGGATCATTTGGAGTGGTTTAAAGGGGCCAATCCGCAAAATATCCTGGACAATCTTTATGCAGAAGGCAAAATAGAACCGATGATCGTCGTGATGCCCAACGGACGTGCCATGAAAGACGACCGGGCCGTGGGTAATATATTCGACAAAGACAAAGTAGAAGCCTTTGCCACTTTCGAAAAAGATCTGCTGAATGATCTTGTCCCTTTTATTGAGAAAAAGTACCCGGCACTTACCAACCGTGAAAACCGGGCTATCGCAGGTTTGTCTATGGGCGGCGGACAGTCTTTGAATTTTGGTCTGGGAAACCTTGACAAATTTGCCTGGGTAGGTGGGTTTTCGTCTGCCCCGAATACAAAAATACCCAAAGAGCTGGTGCCGGATCCGGCCAGTGCCAGGGAGAAACTCAAGCTGCTCTGGATCAGCTGCGGCGATGGCGACGGGCTTTTGAGTTTCAGCAAGCGTACTCATGACTATCTGTACGAAAACAACGTGCCTCATATCTATTACCTCGAAACAGGGGTGCATGATTTCAAAGTCTGGAAAAACGGACTCTATATGTTTTCGCAATTTCTGTTTAAACCGGTCAAACCAGAGGAGTTTACAAAATATTCAGTGCTGGGAACCCCTGCGGCAACTAACATAAGAAACGCCAAGTATCCGCAGGTTCTTCCGGACAACCGCGTAGTGTTCAGGGTTAAGGCCCCGGAAGCACAAAAGGTGCAGATAGACCTGGGTAAAAAATACGATATGGTAAAAGATACGAGCGGATTCTGGAATGTAACCACAGATTCTGTAAGCAGAGGGTTTCATTATTATTCCTTGTTGATAGACGGCGTCGCAGTGGCAGATCCGTCCAGCGAATCCTTTTACGGGATGAGCCGCATGGCCAGCGGTATTGAGATTCCTTACAGAGAAGGCGATTTTTATGCTCTGAAAGATGTACCTCATGGTGATATCAGGATTAAAAAGTATTTTTCGAAAGCTTCAAATTCATGGCGTGAAATGTACATCTATACACCGCCTGGCTACGATCAGTCGACCTCTAAATATCCGGTATTGTATCTTTTACACGGTGGAGGAGAAGACCAGAGAGGATGGGCCACACAGGGCAAAACAGATTTGATTCTTGACAATCTTATTGCTGCTAATAAGGCTAAACCTATGGTGATAGCCATGCTGGATGGAAATATGAATTTTTCAGGAGGACTGGCGGGCTTCAATGAGAATGTATTAAAGGCTTTTGAAAATGAGCTCAAAGTCGGAGCTATACCATTTGTAGAAAGCAATTACCGTGTAGAAACAGATGCTAAAAACAGGGCATTGGCAGGCTTATCCATGGGAGGGCTGCAGACCTTATATGCAGGTATCAAAAACACAAACATGTTTTCTTACCTCGGGGTGTTCAGTTCGGGGTGGTTTGCCAACAATACCAAGCTATCAGACCCCCAGTATGAATTCATGAAAAATAACGCTTCTGAAATTAACAGTAATCTGAAAAGCCTATGGATTTCAATGGGTGGGAAGCAGGATATCGCCTATGAAAATTGCAAAATCATGATGGGCAAATTTGATGACATGAAGATCAGGTATACCTACAGCGAGTATGCCGGAGGCCACACCTGGCCGGTGTGGAGACATGATTTGTTCGGATTCGCCCAGGTATTGTTTAAATAAAATGACTTTATAGCCAGGAAGAGTAATGTGCTTGTTTAAGATAGCCTGCCTTCAGGAAGAATATTTTAGCAAGCCATTACATGACAAATGAACATGCCGGACAGGCAGGTTAATTCAAAAAAGCATTTCGTATCTAAACTAAAACAGTGATTAATTATGAAAATGAGGTTTTTTTTATCTGTTCTGCTATTTGCCGGTCTGACCGCCGGTGCCCAGACCAAGATTACATTTAATACAGACTTAACCGGCCCACGGATCAATAAACACATTTACGGGCATTTTGCGGAACACCTCGGGAAATGTATTTATGGGGGCATATATGTAGGAGAAAATAATACCAAAATTCCGAATGTACAGGGAATCCGGAACGATGTGGTTCAGGCTCTTAAAGAACTGAAAGTGCCTAATTTAAGATGGCCTGGCGGATGTTTTGCCGATACCTATCAGTGGAAAGATGGTATCGGGCCTAAAGCAGACCGGCCTAAAATGGTGAATGTCTGGTGGGGCGGTGTTACTGAAGACAACAGCTTCGGGACACACGATTTCCTGGATCTCTGTGAACGCATCGGGGCAGAGCCCTACCTGGCCGGAAATGTCGGAAGCGGCACGGTAAAGGATCTGTCAGACTGGGTATCATACGTGAACAATCCCGGTGGAAGCCCGATGTCTGAACTCAGGAAGAAAAATGGCCGCGAAAAACCATGGAACGTTAAGTTGTGGGGTGTCGGGAATGAGGCCTGGGGTTGCGGGGGAAATATGACCGCCGAATACTATGCAAATATCTATCGCCAGTATGCTACGTTCATGACTGACTGGGATAACAACGCTAAACTTTACAAAATTGCGTCCGGGGCCACTGACGGTGATTATGGCTGGACAGAAACCCTTATGAAAAATATTCCTCATAAAATGCTTGCTGGGGTGGCATTGCATCATTACTCGGTTTTAAGCTGGGAAGATAAGGGTCCGTCGGTAGATTTTACAGAAGCCCAGTATTTTAAAAGCATGCAGGAAGCATCGCAAATGGACGAATTTATCACAGGCCACAGCACAATCATGGATAAATATGACCCTGAAAAAAAGGTAGCCCTGATTGTCGATGAATGGGGTGGGTGGTATAACGTTGAGCCAGGTACAAACCCCGGGTTTTTATATCAGCAAAACACCATGAGAGATGCTGTGATTGCCGGTTTAACACTGAATATTTTCAATAACCATGCGGATCGTGTGCGTGGAGCAAACCTGGCCCAGGTGGTGAATGTGCTGCAATCGGTGATTCTTACCAATGAAGAAAAAATGCTGCTTACTCCTACCTATCATGTGATGAAAATGTACAATGTCCACCAGGATGCAGCCCTCGTACCGATAAATATAGAGTCGCCTTTATATGAATTCCAGGGTAAGGCCTTGAAAGCAGTGTCATCGTCAGCTTCCAAAGATGAGTCAGGGGCTATAAATATTTCATTGACCAACATTGATTACAGCAAAGCTCATGAGGTGGTTATCAACCTGAGAGGTGAAAGTTTTGCCAGGGTTTCAGGGCAAATCCTGAGTGCTGCAAAGATAAGAGATCACAATACTTTCGAGAACCCTCAGAAGGTTTCAATAAAGTCATTTTCAGGAGCTGTACTGGATAAAGGAATACTGAAACTGGTGATTCCGGCTTATTCTGTAATCACTTTGAAGGTAACGAAATAAGTCATTATCCGGAGAGGTTGAAATACTTTCGATTTATGCTGATTTCTATGAATTGGAATCGGCTGAATTGAAAGGTTAATATTGTGAAATTCGTGAAAGTCTTTGATTTTCACGAATTTAAAATTGGATATATATTTATTCAATTTTTTTGTGCATTTTTAGGCAATGAATAACGTATTGATGAAAAAATATCCTCACTCGACCAGGATACTTGTTGCTTTGGATTGCATAGTTTTTGGTTTCGATGGAGAACAGCTGAAGTTGCTTCTGATAAAAAGGAATTTTGAACCTGAAATGGGCAAATGGTCATTAATGGGTGGTTTTTTAGAATCAAATGAAGACCTCGAGGTGGCAACTAACCGCATTTTATATGACCTGACAGGGTTAAAGGATATTTACTTTGAGGAAATTAAGAGTTTTGGAAAGGTTGACAGGGACCCGGTGGAGCGGACGCTTTCCGTCTGTTTTTTTGCATTGATTAATATCCATGCCCACGATCAGGATTCAGCCCGGGCCCAGAATGCCTATTGGATTGATTTAAAGAGCCGGCCGGATCTTATTTTTGACCACAATGAGATGGTCAATATCGCCCTGGAAAGATTACGCTACAAGGCCGCATTGCACCCAATCGGCTTCGAGTTGCTGCCGGAACAATTTACCATTCCCCAGCTGCAGAAATTATATGAAGCCATTTATGATAGCCCGCTTGACAGGCGTAACTTCAGTCGTAAAATCCTTTCTACCCACCTGTTAATTGATACCGGGGAAAAGAACCAATACGGAACGACAAAAAAGGCAATCCTGTACAAGCTGGACAAAGAAAAATATCAAAGACAGTTTAATGCTTTCCATTATTTTATCTCAGATTCAATGAGATAAAATATTTTTTTTGAAAAAAGACCGGTTTTAAAAAATAATTGAATTAAATTGTGTCATTTTAACACAGACATGGATGAAGAGTACATTTACGATAGGAGTTGATTTCGGGACAGATTCAGTCAGGGCATTGATAGTCAATACTCAAAGTGGTGAATGTATAGGCAGCGGGGTACATTATTACAGGCGTTGGGGACAGGGATTATTCTGTGATCCTTCGGTTTCTCAGTTCAGACAACACCCTTTGGATTATCTTGAGGGCTTGGAGGCTTCCATTAAAGAAGCATTGTCCGCATCAGATGAAGTGACCAGAAAAAATATAGTGGGGATATCTGTGGATACCACAGGCTCAACCCCTGTGGCAGTTGATGCAAACGGAACGCCATTGGCTTTGCTTGAGGGGTTTGAAGAAAATCCCAATGCTATGTTTGTGCTTTGGAAAGATCACACGTCTAATCTTGAAGCACAGGAAATCAACGATCTTGCACATCACTGGAATATTGATTATACAAAATATGTAGGCGGTATTTATTCTTCAGAATGGTATTGGGCTAAAATCCTGCACATTTTGAGGACAGACGAAGAGGTTCGCGAAAAGGCATGGTCCTGGGTAGAGCATTGCGACTGGGTTTCGGCGGTTCTTACAGGGAATACTGATCCGCTTATCATGAAGCGGTCCAGGTGTGCTGCGGGCCATAAGGCTATGTGGCATGAAGAATTCGAAGGACTGCCCTCGGAAGAATTCCTTTCAAAACTTGATCCGCTTTTAAGTGGCCTGCGTGCCAGACTTTTCAGGGATACCTACACTTCGGACACTCCAATGGGTAAAATTTCGCAGGAATGGGCCTTGAAATTAGGCATTCCTGAAGAGGTTATTATTGGTGTAGGGGCTTTTGATTGTCATATGGGTGCGGTAGGGGCTGAAATTCAGCCCTATGATTTTGTGCGTGTCATGGGGACTTCGACCTGCGACATGCTCATCGCTCCGAATGAAGAAATCGGGCATTTGCTGATCAAAGGAATTTGCGGGCAGGTAGATGGTTCTATCGTACCTGGCATGTTGGGCATGGAGGCCGGACAATCGGCGTACGGCGATTATTATGCGTGGTTTCAGCAGATCATTACCGAACCGGTCCGCGAGCTTCTGGGAGATGCCGCTGCCGATGAATTAGCCTCAAGGCTTATCCCGCATCTGTCTGAGAAGGCGGCACTTTTACCCTTGTCTGACAGTGACCCGGTAGCCACCGACTGGATCAATGGCCGCAGAACCCCTGATGCCAACCATGCCCTGAAAGCAGGATTTACAGGATTAAGTTTAGGGACAGATGCCGTCAGGTTTTTCAAGATGGTTGTTGAAGCCACCGCCTTTGGTTCCAGAGCTATAGTTGACAGGTTTCAGCAGGAAGGGGTACCTATCAGGCAGGTGATTGCGATCGGAGGGGTGGCAAAAAAATCACCTTTCGTGATGCAGACCCTTTGTGACGTATTGGACATGCCTATTAAAGTGGCAAGTTCAGATCAGGCTTGTGCGTTGGGAGCAGCAATGAACGCTTCCGTGGCGGCAGGTATTCATCCTCATATTTCCAGGGCCCAGGAGGCCATGGGCTCAGGTTTTGATGCCAGTTATCAACCCCGGGCTCAGTATGTGAAGATTTACCGGAAGCTATATGAAAAGTATCAGAAAATAGGAAAATTTATAGAAAACAATGCTTGATTTAAAATCGTTTGAAGTTTGGTTCGTAACTGGCAGCCAACATTTATACGGGGAGGAAACTCTCCGGAAGGTTGATGAGCACTCTAAGATCATCGCCGGTTTTTTTAATAATTCACCACTTATTCCAATAAAGGTGGTCTTTAAGCCTGTCGTAAAGACCTCTGAAGAAATTCTTTCCATTTGCCGGGCCGCAAATAATACCGATAACTGTGTCGGTATAATTACCTGGATGCATACTTTTTCTCCTGCCAAAATGTGGATCGGTGGTTTGAACGCCCTCAAGCTTCCTATTTTACATCTGCATACCCAGTTCAATCGCGACATCCCCTATGCTGAAATTGATATGGATTTTATGAATCTGAACCAGTCAGCTCACGGCGACCGTGAATTCGGGCACATCATGACAAAAATGGGGATAAACCGCAAGGTTGTCGTAGGACATTGGGAGTCAGGAGCTGTTGTGGAGAAAATTAACGTCTGGGCCCGTGTGGCAGTGGCCAGGCACAAAATGCAAACCATGAAAGTGGCCCGTTTTGGAGATAATATGCGTCAGGTGGCGGTAACTGACGGTGATAAGGTGGCTGCGGAAATGAAGTTCGGGTTTTCGGTCAATACTTTTGCTGTCGGTGACCTGGTCCAGGTGATCAGCCAGGTTTCAGATGCTGAAATCGGAACGTTGATACAGGAATATGAGGATACCTATGATCTGATGCCTTCTTTGAGCAAGAGCGGTGACAGAAGAAGCTCCCTCATTGAAGCAGCCCGGATAGAACTGGGTTTAAAAGCATTCCTCGAAGACGGCGGTTTTTCTGCTTATACCAATACTTTCGAAGATCTTCACGGTATGAAGCAGTTGCCGGGAATCGGTTCACAGAGAATGATGGCAGCAGGCTATGGCTATGGCGGCGAAGGTGACTGGAAAACATCTGCCATGGTTCATGTCATGAAAGTTATGGCGAGCGGCATGAAAGGGGGCAATTCATTTATGGAAGATTACACCTACCACTTTGACCCTGCCAATCCTATGGTTTTAGGATCACACATGCTCGAGATATGCCCTTCCATTTCAGGACAGAAAGTAAAATGTGAAGTACATCCGCTGGGAATCGGAGGCAAAGAAGACCCTGTCCGCCTGGTGTTTAACGCGGCAGCTGGTCCTGCTCTGAATGTCTCTTTGGTTGATCTGGGCAATCGTTTCCGTTTGATTGTCAATGAGGTGGAGGCAGTGGAAGTGAAAGAAGAATTTCCTAAACTACCGACGGCACGTGCCTTGTGGAAACCGTATCCAAGTATGGAAGTAGGCTTGCAGGCCTGGATTCTGGCGGGAGGAGCCCATCATACCGTGTACAGCCAGAATCTTACCACTGATTACATAGATGATCTGGCTGCGATGTTCGATGTCGAACTCGTGGTGATAGATAAAGACACCAGGATCAGAAGCCTGAAGAATGAATTGAAATACAACGACGTAGCCTTCAGATAATCAGCCGGGCCTATGGCCTCTGTTAAGATAATTAACGGAGGCTTGTTTCTTGAAAATGGTATTATGATGGGCTTGCCCATGCAGGCTTGCTGTGCGTGAATAGGTTGAAGTGTAGTATTGTGCACGCAGATTGAAGATTGGACGGCAGTGAATGAAATGTTCATTGAAGCTGCTGATCACGAGTAAAGTATAAAATTATCAGTTATGTATAAGTCATTAAAAGAGGAGTGCTTTGAAGCGAATATGATGCTGCCGAAACTGGGGCTTGTATTGTTTACGTTTGGGAACGTGAGTACGGTTGACAGGGAAAAATCGGTATTTGCTATTAAACCAAGCGGCGTACCTTACGAAATATTGAAACCCGAAGATATTGTTATCATGGATTTTGAGGCCAGGGTGGTCGAAGGAAAACTCAGGCCCTCGTCAGATACCAAAACACATGCTCTGCTTTACAAGACATGGGACGATATCGGAGGTATAACCCACACACACAGTACCTATGCTGTGGCATGGGCACAAGCCGGCAAGGATATTCCCGTACTCGGCACTACACATGCGGATCATACGCACCAGGATATTCCTTGTGCTGAAGTGCTTACCGATGAAATGATCAAGGGGAATTATGAGTTTGAAACCGGAAATCAGATCATCGATTGCTTCGGGGAGCGGGGTCTGTCGCACCAGGAACTGGAGATGGTCTTACTGCAGAATCATGGGCCTTTTACCTGGGGAAAAGACGCCGCAAAGTCGGTTTATAATGCGGCCGTTTTGGAGGAAATAGCCCGTATGGCCTTACTTACACTTCAGGTTAACCCTGATACTCCCAGGATAAAAGATACATTGCGATTAAAACATTATGAAAGGAAGCACGGCAAAAATGCCTATTACGGGCAGGGTTGTTAAGCAGCTGGTTTAACGATATCAGTACATTTAAATTTATCTAAAAAAATGAAGTTTTTTATTGACACCGCCAATTTAGAGGAAATTACAGAAGCCAATGCACTTGGTGTTTTGGATGGAGTAACCACCAATCCGTCGCTGATGGCTAAGGAAGGTATTTCCGGAGCCGAAAACGTTCTGAATCATTACAAGGCAATTTGCGGGATAGTAGACGGCCCTATTTCAGCTGAAGTTATTTCGACCGATTTTGAAGGTATGATCAGGGAAGGAGAGGTGCTGGCAGCTCTTCATGAGAATATAGTGGTGAAGATACCGATGATTAAAGACGGGGTGAAGGCAATCAGGTATTTCAGTTCCAAAGGAATCAAAACGAACTGTACCTTGATTTTTTCTGCAGGACAAGCCCTTCTGGCTGCCAAAGCCGGAGCGACCTATGTTTCTCCTTTTATCGGCCGGCTGGACGACATCTCGGTGGATGGCCTGGAGCTGATTAAACAGATCCGCCTTATTTTTGATAATTACGGCTATGAAACCCAGATTCTTGCAGCTTCTGTGCGGCATGCCATGCACATCATCAAATGTGCAGAACTGGGATCCGATGTTATGACAGGCCCGTTAAGTGCTATGTTATCCTTACTCAATCACCCGTTGACAGACAGCGGATTAGCGAAATTTTTAGCAGACCATAAAAAAGTAAACGGATAATGGAAAAACTGGAACAAATTTCTTCTCAGGTACGTCGTGACATCCTCCGGATGGTCCATGCCTGTTCTTCCGGACACCCGGGTGGTTCATTGGGTTGCACAGATCTGCTTGTCAGCTTATTTTTTGAGCAAATGAATCTCAAAACCGGCGAGGATAAACAGGTCGTTTTTGACATGTCCGGAGAGCATGAAGATATGTTTTTCTTGTCCAACGGGCACATTTCTCCGCTTCTTTATTCAGTGCTGGCCCGTCGGGGCTATTTTCCGGTCCGGGAGCTCGCTACTTTCAGGAAGTTAAATTCCCGTTTGCAGGGACACCCGGCCACTGCCGAGCATCTTCCGGGCATAAGGATTGCCTCAGGTTCTCTGGGTCAGGGGCTGTCCGTAGCGGCCGGAGCTGCCTATGGCAAAAAGCTCAGAAAAGACAATAACCTGGTGTATTGCCTGATGGGTGACGGCGAGCAGCAGGAAGGCCAGGTTTGGGAAGCTGCCACGTTTGCTCCTCATCACCGGCTTGACAACCTGGTGGCCATCATTGACTTTAACGGGCAACAGATAGACGGACCCACCGAAAAAGTAATGAACAACAGGGACTTAGGGAAAAAATATGACGCTTTCGGCTGGAAAGTATTGCATATGGATGGCAATGATTTTGACAGCATCAGGGAAGTGCTTGGCCAGGCCAGAACAGAGTCCGGGCAGGGTCTGCCTGTATGTATCATTATGAAAACAGAGATGGGGCAGGGCGTTGATTTTATGATGCACACCCACAAATGGCACGGTGCAGCTCCTAATGATGACCAACTGGCGGCGGCTCTGTCTCAATTACCTGAAACCCTGGGCGATTATTAAAAAGATTAAAACTATGAAAAAATATACCTTTACAGAAAAAAAGGACACACGATCAGGATTTGGAGAAGGGATGGCCGTTTTGGGAAGAACCAATCAAAATGTAGTGGCTTTGTGTGCTGACCTTGTGGCATCTTTAAAACTGGATACTTTCATCAAAGAAAATCCGGAGCGGTTTATCCAGTGTGGTATTGCCGAGGCCAACATGATCAGTCTCTCTGCCGGGCTCTCGCTGAGTGGTAATATTCCATTTGCCACTACGTTTGCCAATTTTGGTTCGGGCAGGGTTTATGACCAGATCAGGCAATCGGTAGCATATTCTAAAAAGAATGTGAAGATATGTGTTTCACATGCCGGTCTGACTTTAGGCGAAGATGGTGCTACCCACCAGATACTGGAAGATATCGGTATGATGAAGTCCTTGCCTGGTATGGTGGTGATCAATCCGTGTGATTTTAACCAAACCAAAGCAGCCACTATTGCCATAGCCGAATACGATGGGCCGGTTTACCTGAGGTTTGGGCGGCCGGTTATCCCTGTCTTTACACCGGCTGATCAGAAGTTTGAAATCGGTAAAGCCTGGATGGTGAATGAAGGCTCTGATGTAAGTATTATAGCCACCGGGCATATGGTATGGAATGCTATTGAAGCGGCAGAAATCCTGGAGGCTGAAGGGATTTCATGCGAGGTGATTAATATCCACACCATCAAACCACTGGATGAGGAAGCTATTTTGAAGTCGGCTTCTAAAACCAGGTGCGTCGTTACTGCTGAGGAGCATAACAGATTCGGAGGCCTGGGAGACTCGGTCGCTCAGCTACTTTCAACGAAGCTGCCTACGCCGATGAGGTATGTGGCCGTCAATGACACTTTCGGTGAGAGCGGTACCCCGGCTGAGTTGATGGATAAATACGGACTCAGTAAAGATCATATAGTCTCTGCAGTCAGGGAAGTGCTGGCATCTAAATAAACAAAACCTTAACCTTAAAATTACTATGAAATTAGGACTGGAATCCCTGGACTATGGCATTTTTTTTGTCTATTTTGTTATCGTTGCCTCCTATGGCTATTGGGTCTATAAAAACAAGGGAAAGCAATCTGCCGACAGCAAAGACTTCTTTCTTGCTGAAGGCTCCCTGACCTGGTGGGCGATAGGAGCATCTATTATAGCCTCTAATATCTCTGCAGAACAATTTATCGGGATGAGCGGCCAGGCTTTTCAGCTGGGTATTGCTATTTCAGTGTATGAATTACTCGGTGGGGTGTCATTGCTGATCGTCGCAGTATATTTTCTGCCGATGTACCTGAACAACAAGATTTATACCATGCCACAGTTTCTGGCCAAACGGTATAATGACCGGCTGGCGACGATCATGGCCGTTTTCTGGCTGTTTCTGTATATTTTCGTCAATCTTACCTCCATCATTTACCTCGGAGGCCTGAGTCTTGAAAAAATGACAGGGTTCAGTTTTATGAGTTGTGCCATTTTTCTGACGGTGTTTGCAGTTATCATTACACTGGGTGGAATGAAGGTGATTGGTTATACGGATGTTATCCAGGTGGTTTGTTTGATTTTCGGTGGCCTTGCTACCACTTATCTGGCCCTTCAGTTGCTTTCTGACAGAGTCGGTACAGGTTCCGGTTTATTCGAAGGATTTTCACTGATTGCCCAGAAAGCCGACAGCCATCTTCATATGATTTTTGAGAAAGGTGAGTACGAGGTTCATGACGGCAGGGGCGGTTTTATGGATGCTTATAACCAGCTTCCGGGCATCATGATGTTTATCATCGGAGGACAGTGGGTAAATAACCTGAATTATTTCGGATGTAATCAATACATGACACAGAGGGCTTTGGGGGCTGATATCAAAACTGCCCGCAGGGGTGTCTTGTTTGCGGCATTTCTGAAGATGCTGATGCCCTTTATTGTGGTGCTTCCTGGCCTGGCAGCTTATGTGCTTTTCCAGGAAAATGCGGAACCTGCCATTGTCAACGGCATTACCCAGAACGGCATAGTGAAGCCTGATAATGCCTATCCGGTTTTGTTAAACCTGCTGCCTGTGGGTCTGAAGGGTCTTGCATTTGCCGCCCTTACGGCTGCGATTGTAGCCTCATTGGCTGGGAAGGCCAACAGTATTTCAACGATTTATGTATTGGACATACATCAGAAGTTTTTCAACAAGAACCTTACAGAGAAACAGACGATCTGGACAGGACGTATGGCTATTATTGTAGCTTTCATTATCGCTCTGATGGTGAGTCCCCTGCTTGCCAATTTTGGTCAGGCATTTGAATATATACAGGTGTATACCGGTTATATATCTCCCGGAATTTTAAGTATTTTCTTACTGGGTTTCTTCTGGAAGAAGGCCACCGCCAACGGAGCCCTGGCCGCAGCAGTTTTAAGTGTGGTGTTGTCTGCTGTTATTGCCAAAGTGTACCCTGATTTCCCTTTCATGAACCGCATGGGTGTGGTGTTCTGGATTTGTTCACTGGTCCACATTGGAATCAGTTTGTTGCAGGCGAAAGGAAAAGACCAGGAAAATGCATTTGAAGTTCGCAGGGAATGGTTTAAAGTGGATAACACTTTCAAAATCGGAGCAGTAGCAGTTTGTGTCATTTTCGTGGTCATTTACGCCATATTCTGGTAAAAAAACTATTAATTATGAATGTATTGGTTTTTAAAAATATTTTTAGGCAGCCAGGAATAAATCCTGTGCTTTATTTAAAGCAGCTCATTTTAATCTGCCTGTTGTTGCAGGGCTGTTCTTCCGGAAAATCAGAAGATAAAGAGTCGCAGGAAGCGACGGAGGTTAACATAAGCAAAAGTGTTTTTGGTGCCCTGCCCGATGGCAGGTCAGCAGATTTGTATACGCTTAAAAATGCCAATGGGATGGTCGTAAAAATTAGTAATTACGGCGGAACAATTACCTACTGGTCGGCTCCCGACAAAGAGGGAAAATATGCCGACATTACACTGGGTTGTGATTCGCTGCAAGGTTATCTGAAAGGTGTTCCGTACTTCGGTGCACTGATTGGCCGTTATGGCAACCGCATTGCCAACGGTAAGTTTACGCTGGAAGGCAAAGCATATTTACTGGCAAAAAACAATGGGGTAAACGCCCTTCATGGAGGCATAAAAGGATTTGACAAGGTCCTTTGGGAAGCCACCCCGGTAGACGGAGAAGAGCCTCAGTTGATGTTGAAATATATTTCCGCAGACGGCGAGGAGGGTTATCCCGGAACGTTGACGACCGAAGTGACTTATACCCTTCTGAAAGACAATTCACTTAAAATAGAATATTCTGCCGCTACAGATAAAGCAACCGTGGTGAACCTTACCAATCATGCTTATTTTAACCTTAGCGGAGACATGAGCCGGGAGATTCTTGATCATGAAGTAAGCATCAAAGCAGATAAGTTTTTACCCGTGAATGAGACGCTCATACCCACGGGTGAGTTAAAATCGGTTTCCGGAACAGTATTTGACTTCAACAAGTCAACCAAAATTGGTACTGGGATTAACAATTTAAAGGACCAGCAGATTGTCTACGGAAAAGGATATGATCATTGCTGGGTGTTTTCAGACACCAGTAAAACACTCAAAAGCGTAGCGAAAGTTTACGAACCTGCATCAGGAAGATTGATGGAAGTGTTGACAACAGAACCGGCGATACAGTTTTATTCAGGTAATTTTCTTGACGGAACGATAAAAGGAAAGGGAGGAATAGTTTATAAGCACCGGTCCGGCTTGTGCCTGGAAACACAGCATTATCCTGATTCGCCAAATCAATCCGGGTTTCCATCTACAGTATTGAAACCTGGGGAAAGATACAACACGGTAACCGTGTATAAATTTTCAGCTAATTAAGGTTATAGTTAATTCCACACACTTTTTATGTTACCGGCCGCATGGATTTAAATTTTGTCTGCTTGAGATAACCTAAGCAATTCAAGCTTTAAAACCTCTATTTCTGATTCTAATTTTGATATGTATTGATTTTTTTCTTTTGTTATCCTTTCCATGTCATGCACTGAATACCTGACCGGAATATGCTTGGGGCAATTCCAGTCAAAAGCTTCGACGTGGAATATCATCATGCGTTCGGGGCGTGCAGGGTAGTCTTTTAAAGCCAGAAAATCAAATAGTGCGTCGTCGTCATGTAAATCAATCAGCCCGGCAGTACCGTAAATTTTCAACCTTCTTTTTGCTGCATAATCCATCAGGAAAAGGGATACTTTTTCATTGGTCATCAGATTTCCAGCCGAAATATATTGTCTGTTGCCGCTGAAATCCATAAAACCTATGCGGTTGCCATCCAGAATTTTAAGAAAACCAGCCGGACCGCCCCGGTGCTGAATGTATGGATAGCCGTTTTCTCCGGAAGTGGCCATGTAAAAACTTTCGATTGAAGAAATGAACTGTATTTCCCTTTCGCCTAATCCCTCAAAGGGCGTGTATCTTCGTTCATACGCTTCAAGGCTTCCCATTTGTTTCTGGAGTACCTTGCTGGCCTGGCTGAACGCAATGTCTGCATAACTCTTTGCCATATTTTTTAAATTTAAAACGGGAAATTCAGAATATTATACCCGGATAACAAAAGCGGGTTCCCCGGTCATTAAAAACCGGATTTTTATTTCTTTTCTTCAGCGGCTTGCCTGTCTTTTTCTTCTTCCTGTTTCAGAACGGCATCCCACAGCGTGTCTCCACATTCGTCAGGAATGACAAACTGCTCATCGTTTTTAGCGGAGACCTTGTTGTCCTGAAACGACTTCTCCTCATCAAAAAGTTCGATGTCCATGGTTTTGATGAGTCCGTCCTGAAAAGTGTAAATATGTTTTACCAGGCCGTCAAACAGTAGGTTACCCTGCAGGTCTTTCACATGCTGATGAACTTTAACCTCCAGGCTTCCATTCTCCCTTTCGATAAAGCCAACAGGCTCCACAATCGGATTTATCTCAGTCCATTGTCTCGTCCAATATTCCTTAATTTCATTGTACCCGCTGATATAGCCCCCTTCCCAGGCTTTTGACCACTGCACATCTGTTTGCATGGTGGACAATGCCTTGCCAATGTTCCTCTCATTAAAAGCTGAATACGCCTTTCTGATGATGTCTTTGAATTGATCTGCCATTTTTTGATTGAGTTTTTTGAGCTTGATTTTTCGTTTTTCTTTACTTTTTATATTTTTTGAAGAGGTTTAATTGTCGGCACTGTATCCAGCGATTCTTCATCTAATCAGCTAAAAAATGCTTAATCGGGAATCTGCTAATAATAGGGAAATGGCCAAAAGCAAGTCCTGAAAGTTACACAAAACCTCCTTTGACCATCTCCATACCATGGCCTTCACGATTTAAATCTCTCTACTCCGTCACCACATCTACCTCTGCATATCCCGCAGCATGATTGTCTTCGGTATTTCCTGTGGCTGTAAATTTGATGTACCGTGCATGTACCGGATTAAAAGATATGGTTTGCCAAACCGGGTTGTTCTTAATATTTGAGAATTCTCCCTCGCTCACCAATGCCCAGGTCTTGTTATCCTGCGAAACATAAAATTGATATTTACTGACGATACCATTGGCCCACCAGTTTTGATCAGGGAGGTATTTGAATCCTTTCAGCTTTTCAGTTTTACCAAGATCGATGATCAGGTCTGCCGGCATTTTAACCCGGTTAGGCTGATGCCAGTTCGTATTGACGTCTCCATCTAAAATAGCATTAACCTTGGAGTCTTCTATGCTTGTGATTGTCCAGTTTTTCCTGGCAATATCGAATTTTTCGCCATTAACCTCACTGCTTTTTTTAGTTAACGGATTATAGGCGATACTTTTTATCTGAATTTTTCCCCCGTCGGTTGTGACCGGGCCATTGTATTTTTTCGAATCTTTTGAAGGAATACTCCCGTCCGTAGTATAATAAATATCTGACTCGGGGTCGGCGGGTGTAATACGGACATCACCCGATTTTTCGCGGACGATAGAAGGAGGGGTCAGTATTTGGGGAGCCTTGTAAATGCCTATTTCTGAAATTAAAGGACTGCTTTTTGAGTCGGTTATTGTGAGACGAAGTTTCGTGGCAGTAACAGACGGGAATCTCAGGATGCGTTTGTAACCAATGGTGGTTTCTTTGGCCACTTGTTTCCATTGGCCGTTTTCGAAAACTTCCACGGTAAACGATTTTACCCGCTGACCCAGCCTGATATATTCCTGTACCAAAAAGCGGTTAAAGGAAGTTGGCTTATCGAAGCTCAAAGTCAAGGCTCCGGTTTTGATCAGGTCATCGGTTGTCCAATATGTTTCGGTATCAGCATCTATAGCCTTTTTTGCATCAAACTCCGGTTGTTTTAAACGCACATTGCTGGCACCGGCCTTTGCTTTAGTGGCCAGGTTTACCTTAAATGCTTCTTTTACTGCCGCGGCGAGGTCTGAAACGGCCTTTTCATCTTTTTCATGGATCAGGCCATTGGGCATGATCGGGAAATTAAGCAGCAGGGTGCCATTTCTGCCTATGGAATGGTAGTAGATATCCATCAAGTGGGGCAAGGTTTTCACCTTATCGTCTTCTTTTTTGTGATAGAACCATTCCGGGCGGACAGAAGTATTAACCTCTCCCGGCACCCATGAGTCGCCATTTTCTACGCCATGTCTGAGCATTTCGTCAGGGACATCGCCGGTGGCATTTAACAGACTCCAGTTGGTTTCGCCAACATAACCCGATTCTGTGCCTACCCAGCGGAGGTCGGCCCGGTTGCCTCCATCGTTCCAGATCATGATATTGGGTTGCAATTCCCGCACGAGCTTATAGGTGTTTTCCCAGTCATAGTAGGTGTTACGGTCTATTTTACGGGTTTCATTTGCCCCTCCGTAGTAGCCTGATCCTCCGTTGGCACCGTCAAACCACACTTCAAAGACTTCTCCATAATTGGTCAGAAGTTCGCGGAGCTGATTGCGGAAGTAGGTAATGTATTCGGGTTTTCCATAGTCGGGATGATTCCTGTCCCAAGGCGATAAATAAATGCCAAGTTTCAGCCCGTACTCTTTACAGGCTTCAGCCATTTCACGCACAATATCCCCTTTTCCATTCTTCCAGGGAGAGTTTTCTACCGAGTAATCCGTATATTTTGAAGGCCACAAACAAAAACCGCTGTGGTGTTTTGCTGTAATAATGATTCCTTTCATGCCTGCCTTTTTAGCTATGCGTGCCCATTGGCGACAATCCAGTTCGGTCGGATTAAAAATTTTTGGGTCCTCATTACCCAGGCCCCATGCCATGTCAGTGTAAGTGTTTACCGATAAATGGACAAAGGCATAATACTCTAATTTTTGCCAGTTCAATTGATTCTCTGTCGGGACCGGGCCAAAGGCCTTGGGAGCATTTCCCTGACTGAAGATCGAAAAGAAACTAAATTGATACAAGGAGAGAAATAGAATGAATTTTGCGTATTTCATGGAAAAATCCGGATTGATTAAGGGCATAAATTAAATTGCTTTTTTTAATTGCGAAAGGAAAATGTTCTTTTCTGTTCGCAGAGTGTGTTATTTGATGTAGCCCCCCTTCTGAGAAGACTGTCTTACAACCAGTTCCCCTTCTATAAAATGATTATATGCCGGGAAATGAGTCTTGTTTTCTATCAATCTGATGAGGACTTTCATCACTTCCTGGCCGATAGCCGGCGGGAAATGATTGAAAACGGTCAGAGACGGTTCAAAATATTCAGCCAGAATATCATCTCCGAATCCCGCAAAGGCTATTTCCTGTGGAATTCTGATGCCTCTTTCCTTCGCGATTTTCATCATTTCAACCCCGTTTCTGTTGAGGATCGTGAATATACCATCGGGGGGGTATTCCAGGCTCATAAAATAATCAAAGACGTCTAAACAGTCCTTTTTTGCGATATTGGAGTGGACAATGTACTCTTCGTTTATTTCCCTTCCGTACTTTTGAAAGGCCGCTTTATATCCTTCGAGTCGTTGTTTACAGATGTACATTTCTTGTGGACCCGACATGATGGCTATCCTTTCACAGCCCTGGAGGATCAGGTGTTCCACCAGGTCAAAACTGCCTTTATAGTCCTGGTGCATTACATTGTGGGTATTGAGTTCCGTAATGATCCTGTCGAACTGAACAACCGGAATACCTTTATCAATGATTTTTTTTATGTGTTCAAAAGAGGTCGTTTCTTTTGAATGACTGATGATTAATCCGTCTACCCTGCAGTCAATAAGGGTTTCTGTATTGAGGATTTCTGCGGATTTTGATTCGTTGGAGTGGCAAACAATAATCCTGAAGCAGGAACTATTGGCTACCTGTTGGATGCCCGCCAGTACTTTGGCAAAAAACGGGTGTTCCACATCCGGGATGATCACACCTATGGTATTGGTTTTGCCTTTATGGAGGCTTTGTGCTAACAAATTAGGCCGGTAGTCCAGCTCCATGGCGGCTTGTAAAATAGCTTTTTTGGTATCCGGGTTAATATCGGATTTATCGTTTAAAGCTCTGGATACGGTAGAAATGGAAACGCCTAAAGCATTGGCCACATCCGTAATCGTACTCTGGCCGTTTTTTTTCAGATCACTTTTAAAAGCATTTTCCAGGATGAAGTGCTGACTGCATATTTTGCAGAAGAATCTTTGGTTTCCCCTGATAAAACCTGCTTTTATTACTCCGTCCACCTGATGACATTTAGTACACTTTTGCATAAGGCTATTTGTATTTTTCTAAGATTAATTTCATTGTTTTTTTATCAGGGCAATAAGCCGTCGGGACATTCTTTTTCATTTATAATTATTTAATTATTATTCTGTATTTTTTTTTATAGCTATCGGAAAGGTTTCCGCAAAGCTTTCCGATAGTTGACGTTTTTTAATTGGTGTCAATTCGACACTATTTGTTTGACAAAGCGATGTCCGGGCAATACATTCATATCAATGTAACGAAAATGCCGATTTGACCTAAAACCCTGAATTATCATTCAAGTTACAAATAATTGTATTATTTAAACATTGAAATCGATTGAAAAATGAAAAAAAACTACAAAGTGAAAAACATTCACAGGAGATGGGGCTTTACGGCACTGCTATTTTTGCTGAGTCCCCTGTCTCTGTTAGCACAGGCTAAGTTTATTACCGGAAATGTGAAAGACGCATCAAGCAATGAGGCCTTGCCTGGTGTAAGTATTCAGGTCAAAGGTTCTACGAGAGGGTCACTCACTGACCCTTCAGGGAATTACAGGATTGAGGCTTCTCCGAAAGAGACCCTGGTTTTTAGTTTTATCGGTTATGCAACGCAGGAATTAATTGTCGGAGAGAGAACAGTTATTAACGTAGAACTGAAGGTTGGCGATGATATCAAGCTTGACGAAGTAATTGTGGTGGGTTATGGTACCCAGAAGAAGCGGGACATAACCGGCTCGGTTATCTCGGTTTCGGAAGCCACCATTAAAGAAGTTCCGGCTCCCAATTTACTAAATGCACTGAAAGGCAGGGCTGCCGGTGTTTCGATTGTAAGTAATGGCTCCACTCCGGGTAGCCAGGCTTCCATCCGTATCCGTGGTAACCGCTCTTTGACCACAGGAAACGGAGATGGCCTTGACGGGCCGCTGGTTGTGGTTGACGGCATACCCTATGGAGGGTTAAATGATATCAACCCTGATGATATTGCCAACATTGAGATACTGAAAGACGCCTCAGCCACAGCGATTTATGGCTCAAGAGGTGCGGGTGGGGTAATATTGGTCACTACTAAAAGAGGGAAAGTAGGCAAGCCGGTGCTGACTTATGATGGCTATCATGGTGTTACGAGCATCATGGGCAAGTATAATGTCATGAATGGAGAGCAGTACGCCAAATTTAAAGAATTATCTGCTGCGTATAATACACAAGGGGCGGGTACCACCGCTTATCCCCTGACAGAAGAAGAAAAGGCTAATCTTGCAGCTGGTGTTTCAACCGACTGGCAGGATCTGCTCTACAAGCCGGGTTTTAACACCAGCCATCAACTGGGTCTGCAAGGTGGTGTGGAGAGCACACAGTATGGCATGGGTATCGGTTATTTTAACGAAACCGGTATTATGCCGAATCAAAACTTTGACCGTATGAGCATTCGTGCAACGATAGATCAAAAGATCGGCAAAAGAGTGAAAGTAGGTTTGAATACCATCAATACCTTGACAAGAAGAAATGACCCTGCGGGCGGGGGTATACCTACTGAGCTTGTTCGCTTGTCTCCGTTAGTTAAACCTTATAATGAGGACGGAACGGTGAACTTAAATCCGAAGAAAGGTACCATCGAAGCCCAGGCTGTAAGTCCGCTGACGCTCATTTCGCGTGGAGCCGATATTCTTTCCAATGACCGTGCAATCAGGACTTTCAATAGCTTATATGGTGAAGTTAATATTCTGGATGGTCTTAAATACCGTTTCAACGCAGGTCTTAACTTCAGCCAGTCACACTTTAACGGCTATGGTCCGCCTAATACCTTTGTAAATTCAGGAACTGAACAAAGTGTGTCGAATGCTGACATCAGAAATACAGAATATTGGGACGTGAACCTGCAACACTTGTTATATTATGACAAGACATTTGCCAAAAAGCATAAAATTGGTTTTACGGCTCTGTATGAAGTTACTAAAAACCATAGTTTAGGCTCAAACTTCAATGTAAAGGGTGTACCTGCTGATTATGTGAAAACCGCTAACTTTGCATTGGCCTCAGGAACGGTAACAGCCAACCCGGATAACGGCAACTTCTTTTCTGAAACCGGTTTATTGTCTTACATGGGCCGTCTGAACTATACTTTCAATGATAAATATACCCTGACAGCTACTTTCCGGAGAGACGGGTCTTCTACTTTATCTGATGGGAACAAGTACTTTAATTACCCAGCCATAGGGGCAAGCTGGAATATCATCGATGAGCCGTTTATGCAGGACCTTACCTTTTTATCCAATCTGAAAATCAGAGGAGGCTGGGGTATTTCAGGAAACCGTAATGTAGGAGCTTATTCTACCCTTGGAGCTCTTTCTTCGAGATATTATAACTTTGGTACTGCAGCTGCCGGGCAGGTTCTTGGCTATATGGTGACCAGTTTACCGGCCAGTGATTTAGGATGGCAGTCTACCTCACAGTATGATATCGGTATGGAAATAGGGCTTTTCAATAACCGTGTTACCGGTTCATTTGATATCTATAAGCAAAACACCAAAGATATCCTGCTTTCGGTTAACCTTCCGGAAAGTAACGGGGCGGGTTCTACCTTGAAAAACCTGGGGAAAACAGAAGGTAAGGGATTTGAAGCTTCATTATCGTTTGACATCATCAGAAACAGGAACGGATTCAACTGGAGCACCGATGTAACCTACTTCTACAACCGTGAGAAAATCACGCAGCTGACTACTCCGACAGAACTGGACAATAAAGGTAACTTCTGGTTTGTCGGACATCCGCTTACGGTCATCTATGATTACAATAAGATAGGTATCTGGCAGCAATCGGATTTGGATAACGGCACGTTGGCCAAGCAAACTTCGCCTCTTCAGGTTCCCGGAGAAATCAGGGTAGAAGATGTGGATAATAACGGTAAAATTGATGCCAATGACCGTAAAATCATAGGGAATTTTCAGCCTAAGTGGGAAGGAGGTATAACCAACAGGATCAGTTTTAAAGGCTTTGACCTTTCGGCTGTAACCTACGCCAGGATAGGAATGAAGGTTCTGGTTCCTTATCTGTCAGGTACTTCGGGTGGTGGTTCCGGATTTGGCTTCCTGAACCAGGGACGCTCAAACCAACTGGTGATGGATTACTGGACGACAGACAATCCTACGAATGCATTTCCCAAGCCTAATGCGGGCGGTGGTGTGAGAGACTTTACCTCTACTACCCAATACCAGGACGGGTCGTTTATCAAAATGAGAAGTATAAACCTGGGATATACCATCAGTAGTAAGTCTTTATCAAAATTAGGCATGAGTTCAGCCCGCATTTATCTGAATGCCACGAATCCTTTTATTATTTATTCACCTTTAGTGAAGGCTGGGCTTGCGGTTGATCCGGAAGGAAACGGATACGGTAATACCATACAGGGGGGCAATTTCAACCGTGTTATCAGTGTAAACCTGAATAATCCGCCTGTCCGTCAATTTACCTTAGGTCTGAATCTTAAATTTTAATGATAGATAAAAATATGAAAAAAATAAAAATTTCAATTCTCGCCTGTTCTTTGTTCCTGAGTCTGGGCTGTGAGAAAGTCCTGGAAGAACACCCTCAATCGCAGATTGTTCCTTCGTTCTTCAATAGTCCTGCTGGCGTATTGGGTGGGATTGCAGGCGTTTATAATGAGATCCGCGGTCAGTGGGGGACAGAAGGTTTTTCTTCCGAATTACAGGCAGGAACAGACGAATTCATCCAGGGAGCCAGCAGTGGTGGTGGACCGGTTCATACCTTTAACGGACTCAATGGTACCAACTTTGGATCCGCATGGGCAGCGTCATTTACCAGTATCAACACGATCAATGGTGTTTTGAAGTTTGGGCAGGAGATCAATCTGCCGGCAGAAACAAAAAAGCAATACCTGGCCCAGGCCAAGTTTTTAAGGGCGTTCTGGTATTTTTACCTGGTTCAGACATGGGGAGATGTGCCTTTACATACCGAGTTTATCACCGTGCCGTCACAAAGTGCTAAAAGAGACCCTGCTTCTGAGGTTTATAAGCTGATCATTAAGGATTTGACAGAGTCCGCTGCCGATTTGCCGGATAAACCAACGGCTCCGTTCCTGGGAAAAGCGGCCACCAAACCTGTGGCTCTCTTTTTCCTTTCGAAGGCTTATCTGACCCGCGGGTGGCTCACTAATTCACAGGCTGATTTTGCTGAGGCTGCCAAAATAGCCAGCAGTCTTATTGCCGACAAGGAAAAATACGGTCTGGACCTGTGGCAGGACTTTGGAGATGCATTTGTGCCCGCCAATGACTATGGCAAAGAAACGATGTTTGTGAGCGATCACTCAAATGACGCTAAATTTGGTTACTACGCGGTGGGTGGCGGAGCCAGTGCCGGAGCCGCTCAAAACCTGACTCCCTGGTTTACCAACTGGAACTATCCGAATAACAGTGGTATCAACTCGTTTGTCAATGCCAGTGGTATTCTAGCCAACTCAGGGACTTCAACCATGATCAGGGATTCTTACTATGGCCGTCCTTATCAGCGTATCCGTCCGAATAGTGTAAAACAGACTTCGGGAGAATTGGCAGGCAAAAATTACTTCCTTGACCAGGCATTTGTAAAAAGAGACATTGACTCAAGATATGCCAATACTTTTTATTCAGTATACATATCCAATACTACGGTTACCAACACGCCAACGGCTGCCAATAACAAAAGAGGTATCGGATACACCATGGTTATGGGAGTTGACACGGCGGTCTGGCTGCCTGACTTCGAGGTAGCGGGAGCTCCTCAGTTTGTTGGCACAAGACCATTTAAAGGGATAGTTGCTCCTCCAAGCCTGTGGAAATCTGACTTATACCCGGCCGTTAAAAAACAGATGGATCCGAGCCGTGGCAGTAACTTTAATGACCCGTCTACCCGCCCGGTGGTCATTACCCGTTTCTCTGAGGTTTATCTGGTAGGAGCAGAGGCATATCTTCAGGCAGGGGATAAAGCTAAAGCTGCTGAGCTTCTGAATGTAGTACGCCAAAGGGCAGCTTATCGTAAAACTAACTCGGCTGCTCAGAATGCAGCCGCAGCAGAGGCTATGAAGATCACGGCAAATGATGTTACAGTCGACTTCATCCTGGATGAAAGAAGCCGTGAGTTTTTTGGAGAGTGGTTGAGATACCAGGATCTGGTTCGTACCAAATCACTTGTGAGAAGGGTTAAAGCATGGAATCCTGAGGCAGGCCCTAATATAAAAGATTTTCATATGCTGAGGCCGATACCTCAATCTCAGATAGACCGTACTGTGGAAGGACCTAAGTTTCCGCAGAATCCAGGGTATTAAGATTATCGATTTTGCCTGAACTACGGCTGTTTAAAAAATACGGAAAAAGATACTTTATGGACTAGGATAAAGTGGGAAATCTAGAATTAAGTCAGTCTGACGCCCTTGCTTCTCGGGCGTCAGACTTTTTTATTTTGTCAGTTTTTTCGGAAGGATATCTGTAATGATTTGATAGGTACCAACAGGAATTTCTGTAAAATGATACGGCTTCTTTTCTCAAGAAGCCGTTATTGCAGAGGTGTCGCAGATCTTTCTATAATTGATGCGGATAGTAAACGGGAATGGCCGGAGTGCTTATCAGTTCCATTTATAAAGAATACGGATCAAGGGTCCTGATGACACCATTTTCGTCATAAGTGATTTCAGCGACTTTTATACTGCGAAGATGTGTAACCCCTTCACTCAAACTGCTGTCGTGGTAAAACAGGTACCATTTGCCCGAATATTCGCAGATAGAGTGGTGTGAGGTCCATCCGACTACAGGATTCAGTATTTTACCCTGGTAGGTAAACGGGCCGTAAGGGTTGTCTCCTGTGGCATAGCATATGAAATGGGTATCACCGGTGGAGTAAGAAAAATAGTATTTGCCCTGGTATTTGTGTAACCAGCTGGCTTCAAAAAAACGTCTTTCGTTATCTCCGGCTTTTAAGGGCTGACCGTTTTCGTCTGTAATCACAATCTCTTTAACGTCCTCATCAAATTCAAGCATGTCGTCTGTAAGTCTTGCCACCAAGGGGCCAAGAGCCGGTTCGTCAGAACCAGGTTCCAGGTTATTTACATCATATTCATTCCCGCGATAGGATTGAAGCTGACCTCCCCATAGCCCCCCGAAATACATATATGCTTTGTTATCGTCATCCATAAATACAGCGGGATCAATAGAATAACTGTTTTTTATGGCCTCAGGCTGTGCTGTAAAAGGACCGGTGGGAGAGTCGCTGACAGCCACGCCGATCTGGAAGATTCCATCGGCTCTTTTAGCAGGAAAATAAAGGTAATACTTACCGTTTTTATAAGCAGCATCCGGTGCCCACATTTGTTTTTCCGCCCATGGCACATCCTTGATGTGAAGAGCAACGCCATGGTCGATGGCCTCAGCTTCAGGGTTTTCCATGGAAATGACACGGTAGTCTTCCATAGCAAAATGACTTCCAAGGTCATCAAAAGGTATTCCTGCATCGATATCGTGGGAAGGATAGATGTATATTTTCCCGTCAAATACATGTGCAGACGGGTCGGCTGTATAAAAACTGCTTATCAGTGGTTTTGATATTGCTCTTTTGTTGAGGTCGTCAAAATCAATATGTTCAATAGAATCTTCAGGCATAAAAAAAAAAGAAAATAGGTTTAAAGATATATTAATTGCGTCTTTCCTTTAAATCGGCCTCAATCTTCAGCTCGGTTTGTTTGTCAATCGCATACCAGAATAGCAAGCCCGCTCCTATAATAAATATAACTCCCGGGATGACGCTGATCATGAGTTTAATGCCATTAACCGCACTCGCTGTCTGGTGAACAGCTTCCGCATCATAACCAAATAAGCTGAGCAGAAAAGCCGAAATGGCACCTCCGAGGCTGAGGCCTACTTTCAGACCGAAGATCATGGCTGAAAAAATGATGGCAGTGGCTCTTCTTTTGTTTTTCCATTCGCTGTAGTCTGCCACATCCGCTATCATTGCCCAAAGCAAAGGAATGGTGATGCCATAGATAAAACCATGTAAAGTCTGGAGTATAAATACCGGTGATACCGCCGTGTCGGACAAAAAGGCGATGCTGATCAGGCATAATGCAGAGAGCGAAATAAAAATTCCGAATATATTTCGCTTACCAAACCTGTCGGCCAGGGGCTTGGAAAAGAAAATACCGATGATCATCGCTATCGTGCTCGCTGCACTTGTGATACTGGCAGTAGCATAAGGAGCACTGTCCGGGCGGCTGAACTCTTCAAATGCGGCGGGTCCGAAGATGCCGCTCAGTTGACTAAGAAACGTATCAAACCCGACATTTTTTAAGAATAGTACCTGGCTTTCTTCAGAGAGGTAGTATTTATAGAAGTAGATATTCATCCCTCCTTTGATAGAAAGCGTAATAAACACCATGACCGTCAGGGTAAGCATGATCAGCCAGGGTTTGTTTTTTATTAAATCTTTCAGGTCCAGGATAAGCGGGGTTTTTTGTTCTTTTGGCGGCGAGATCCTTTCCCTGGTGGTCAGAAAAGTTATCAGAAAACAGATGACGCCCGTGATAGCAAAAACCAGCATCACTTTTTCAAAACCCGCAGCCTTATCGCCATGTCCAAGTGATATGGCTAAAGGCAGAAGAAGCACCTGGATAATAAACTGAGCGAGCATTACGGCCACAAATCTGTATGAGGAAAGGCTGTTCCTTTCCTGCATGCTCCCGGTCATTACCCCACTCAGGGCAGAATAGGGAAGATTGTTGGCTGAGTAAATGACCACGAGTAGTATGTAAGTGATGAAGGCATACACGACCTTACCGGATTCATTAAAGTCAGGAGTAGAAAAAGCCAAGAGGGCGATTACACCAAAAGGAATGGATGTCCATAAAACCCACGGGCGGAATTTCCCCCAGCGGGTGTTGGTCCTGTCGGCGATAGCTCCCATCAGGAGGTTAAAGATCGCTCCTGCAAACCCACCCATCAGCATAATGAGACTGGCTTTTGAAGCCGGGATTTTATAGATATCTGTATAAAAGAAGGAGAGGAAGGCCATCAGCGTTTGAAAAATAAGATTGGCAGCCAGGTCACCGAGGCTGTAGCCGATCTTTTCGGTTACTGACAATTTATGGGATGAGTTATTGTTCATATTGGGTCGGTATTAAAATGATTTCCGGGTTATTTGCTTTTTTTTGCTTCAATGACTTTATAGAAAGCCGGTTTTGGTTTCAGATTTCTGTCAAAAAGCAGGGGATGATTGGTCCGTCCTCTTACAGGCCAGCCATTTAACCAGCTCTGACCATCATGCACACCCCAGAAGGTAACTCTCGAAATTTTATCCCTGTGTTTTAAAAGCAGCTTGAAAAGGGCTTCATAGTCACTGGCCAGCTGCTGCTGAACAGCGTCAGGCAATCCATCTTTATAAGGATTGAGGGAAGGGTCGTCTTTCATACGCTGACTCACCTCTGCTCCCTGGAAGTTGCGTTGAAGTACCTCAATATCAAGTTCGGTGATGTCAACTTTTATACCCAGTGCCGCATATTGGATGATGCTTTCTTCAATGTCTTTCAGCGGGACTTTCCCCAGATGCCAGTGACCCTGAATGCCGACGCCATCTATACGGACTCCGGCAGCCTGTATTTTCTTTATAAGAGCAATACAACCTGCCCTTTTGGCGGGTTGTTCGTTGTTGTAATCATTATAGAAGAGCTTGGTGTTGGGTGCGGCTTTTTGTGCTGCACGGAATGCCTCTGTCACAAAATCATCACCAAGCATATTCAGGAATATGGATTTCCGCATGGTGCCGTCTTCATTGAGGGCCTCATTCACGACATCCCACGAGTAAACTTTGCCGTCATATCTGCCTGCCACGGTACTGATGTGGTTGTTGAGAAATAAGCGTACCGAGTCTGCACTTTTGATTTGCCTGACAAACGGAGGCAGCTGGCTGTGCCAGATCAGCGTGTGTGCGTTCAGTTTCATGTGATATTTCTGAGCATAGGCCACCAGTTTATCTGCGAGGTCAAAATCGTAACGGTTCCATTCCGGGTGAATGATCTCGGCCTTCATAATGTTTTCCGGTGTTACCGCATTAAATTGTTGAGGGATAAAAGCCGCTACACGGGCATCTTTTTCTTCAATCTGAGGAGCATTTATGGCTGTTCCGATGTCAAAATCTTTCTTGTAAACTTGTTTTAATTCAGGAATGTCAGAGTTGCCCGGTAAATTTTTGTTTCCTGCACAGGCGGAAAGGATCAGCACTGACAGGAGCACTTGTCCGAATGAAGTTTTCTTCATGTTTAATATATTTTAAGGTAATTAAAAGTTTAAAACATGGGAAAGTATACCGATAACATGAGAAAGGAGAGCGAATCTGATAATTCGATACTAATCATGTGATTTATACCTTCTTTATGTCTTTGCAATCGATTGCAAAATTATGATTTTTTTGTTGAAATAATTGTTAATAAGGCTGATAATTTCTTTTCCGATTTTATTAATCTGAGAAAAAGTGCTTCACGCCTGAATCGGGAAGGGTGAGTTGAATAGGATATCCCGGGGCTGTTGGAAAATGAACTGAAATCCGGCTTTAAGAAAGAGACCGGGCAGGAGTGAAAATCATATAACTGGGGAATCACATCCGGTGGAAAGTGACAAGGAGCGTATAACAGATTCATTGCCCGGAAGTACTTCCGGGCCTTCTCTTTGACGGGCTGAAAAATAAAAAAAGAGAACGGCAGACGCCTTTCTTTTGCGGAGTATCGGGAACCACGGTCGAACACCAGGTTCCGGTTTTAACTCTGTTTAAAGTATTTCAGTAACGGGCTTCTATGATTCCCTGAGTATCGGGAGCACGGATATTATGCGGAAGATTTGACGAAAGTAAGGGGCGAAGTTAAATTCCACTTTTTAGCCGCGTGTTCCGCTAATTAAGGTGGGTTTTATATACACCTTATCCTTCTCTGTTTGTTCAGGGAATTAAGGTTGAAGAAATTCCTGCATGGACATCTTTGTGCTTTGCTCCCCAATCATCCAGTTGCAGGCATATCGGAATGAGTGCACTGCTTAAGTGGGTCAGTTCATATTCAACACGGGGAGGTACTTCATGATACACGGTTCGTATTACCAATCCATCACGTTCCAGTTCACGAAGCTGTAACGTTAGCATCCTTTCGGTAATGTTCGGGATGATCCTTTTAAGCTCCCCAAAACGTTTTTTACCATCACTTAAACGCGTTAAAATCGGGAGTTTCCACCGTCCGCCCATGAGTTGTACGGCGTAGGTGAGATTGCAATCTGAAAGGAAATTCCGATTGATGCTATTTGTGGTATTTTCTTTTTTGTTTGTCATTACTTACAATATTGTATGTACACACACTGGGTTGTGTACGTCACAAAATTATGGTGTTCTTTGTAATTTTACAATCAATATAAAATAAACAAATGAAAACAGAAAAAATAAAAGTAGGCATTATAGGACTTAATCCTTACAGCCAGTGGGCATCAAAGTCGCACCTTCCGGCATTAAGGCATCTGTCTGATACCTTTGAGATCATCGGAGTAGCCAATTCTACTCATGAAAGTTCGGTAAAAGCTGCAGATGAGTTACAGATACCAATCGCCTATGAAAACCCGGCGGCCTTAATTGCATCAGACGATATAGATCTGGTTGTAATTACTGTAAAAGTTCCTTACCATTATGACTTTGTAAAGGCTGCACTTGAAGCAGGCAAACATGTGTACTGTGAACATCCCTTAGGCAATGGCCTTACTGAAACGAAGCAATTGGCAGCTATTGCGGCACGGGAAAACCTAGTTGCAGCAGTGGGAACACAAATGGTTGCATCACC
Organism: Emticicia sp. CRIBPO; assembly: GCF_009905725.1. GTDB lineage: Bacteria > Bacteroidota > Bacteroidia > Cytophagales > Spirosomataceae > Leadbetterella. The sequence continues at coordinate 87,381 of NZ_JAAAKV010000013.1, forward strand.
GGAAGTGATTTACCTGGAGCATCTTATTAGAAATGGCTATGTAGGCACGGTTTTATCTACTACACTTATAGGGTCGGGAGGTCCTTGGTCAGATGAAGCAACTGCCGCTGACTATTATCTGTACGATAAAGCTAACGGTGCTACGATGCTAACCATTCCCTTAGGGCATACATTGGCCGGCGTTACTAAAGTTTTAGGTGGTTTTGATAGTTTGAAAGCAAAAATGATAAGCAATTTCACGACAGTAAAACTTACAGATAGTGGTGAAATAAAGCCTAAGACCTCTGAAGACCAGATTATGGTAATAGGCCGATTGAAAAATGGGGCTGCAATTTCTATTCATTACCGCGGCGGCGTTTCAAGAGGCACTAACCTTCTGTGGGAGATTAATGGAACGGAAGGTGATATACAGGTAACAGGACCACTTGGACATGGGCAGTTTGTACCGTTGACAATTCGGGGAGCTCAGGGGAAAGAAAGGGAATTGCAAACCTTGCCGATTCCAAATGAAATGTATGAGGGTTTGCCGGATAATCCGGTAGTTAGAAACGTGGTGCAGATTTACAAAAGAGTAGCTGCCGATATAAGGAATAAAACGAAAACAGCACCTGCTTTTGAGGACGCGGTTGTATTAGGGTATCTACTCAATGATATTGAGCAATCCGCAAAAAAATTAACGTAACAAGCTCAAATCTTAATGTTCTGCAGAACGCGTCTGCTTAACAGGCTAAACTCTGAGCGAAATGGCGATACACTACAGTATCTATAATCTGACACCCACTTAACTGAAAATAAAACCCGGTAAATACTGGGATTCTAAGTGTTTCGGGCTTGAGGGATTCGGACGGGGCGGCCTTCCGTGCAGCGGCCTTCCGTACCCGAACTTCTGTTTGTAAGTTTTTTTTATTTGAGGATTTTATAGGCATCGAAGATAAACTCTGGGAAATAATGCTCACAAGTATCTCCAGAGCTTTTTCAACAGGCTGAAAAACAAAAAAAAGAGAGCCGTAAACGACTCTCTTTTGTGGGAGTTGGGGGATTCGGACGGGGCGGCCTTCCGTACCCGAACTTCTGTTTGTAAGTTTTTTTTATTTGAGGATTTTATAGGCATCGAAGACAAACTCTGGGAAATAATGCTCACAAGTATCTCCAGAGCTTTTTCAACAGGCTGAAAAACAAAAAAAGAGAGCCGTAAACGACTCTCTTTTGTGGGAGTTGAGGGATTCGAACCCCCGACCCTCTGCTTGTAAGGCAGATGCTCTGAACCAACTGAGCTAAACTCCCTTATTCCTTGTTTCCCTAAGGGACTGCAAAGATGCAGGGTCGTTTTTTTATTTCCAAATATTCTGTGAAAAAAATTTAATTTTTTTTCTGAAAATTAAATTTCGCAGCCCCCTTTTCAAACATCAGCAGAATAGTACAATTTATCATCAAAATAATCGTAGTGAAGAATAAATGTCATAAATACATTTGTAAATCATTTATTCGACCATTTTACATTTTTTCCGGATGGCAGTTTGAAAAATCAAAAATAGTAACTTTATTGTTTTGCGATATAGCTTATTAAGGGGAACAACAATCAAAAATTCAAACTGTCATCCTAATTTTTTAAAATTATGCCATTAGAACAAACCTGGAGGTGGTACGGGCCAAATGATCCGGTCAGTTTATCAGATATCAAACAAGCCGGTGCTACCGGGATCGTCACCGCACTGCATCATGTACCCAACGGACAGGTATGGTCAAAGGAAGAAATCCTTATCAGGAAAAACCTCATTGAAGCCAATGGCCTCGTATGGTCGGTCGTAGAAAGTGTGCCGGTTCATGAAGACATCAAAAAGAGGTCCGGTAATTATCAGCAGTACATCGAGAATTATAAAGAAAGCCTGACCAACCTTGCTGCTTGCGGGATAGATACGGTTTGCTATAATTTTATGCCGGTGCTTGACTGGACGAGAACAGACCTTGATTTTGAACTTCCGGACGGTTCCACTGCCCTGAGATTTGATGTGGTGGAATTCTGTGCTTTTGAATGCTTTATCCTGAAAAGGGAAGATGCAAGGTCTTCATACACCGAGGCGGTTTATCAGAAATCTGAAAAATGGTTTTCAGAAGCCTCTGAAGAAAAAAAAGCCAAACTCGTAAAAAATATCATTGCTGGTCTGCCAGGCAGTGAAGAAAGCTTTACGGTAGAAGAATTCGGCAAGGTTTTAAAGCAGTATGACGGCATTTCTGACGAAGACTTACGCAATAATTTATATAGTTTCATCCGTGAGGTAGCCCCGGTGGCAGAAGAGAATGATCTTTTGCTGGCTATTCACCCGGATGATCCTCCTTATCCTATTCTTGGGCTGCCCCGTGTGGTCAGTACAGAAGAAGACGCCAAAAGACTTCTGGATGCTTATGACAGCAAAGCCAACGGCTTGTGTTTCTGTACAGGAAGCTATGGTGTGAGACCGGATAATGACCTGGCCGGTATGGTAAACAGGTATGGCAACAAAATCAATTTTATTCACCTGAGAGCGACCAGGAGAGATGAAGAAGGCAATTTCTACGAAGCCGACCACCTGGATGGAGATGTAGATATGTATGCCGTCATGAAAGCCCTCGTACTGGAACAGGAAAGCAGAAAAGAAGCCGGACGTGAGGATTTAAGGATGCCTTTCAGGCCGGATCACGGTCACAGGATGTTGGATGACCTTTCGCCGGATAAGAAAACAAACCCGGGCTACACCGCCATCGGCCGTCTGCGTGGCCTTGCCGAATTGAGAGGTCTCGAATTAGGTATAAGAAGAAGTCTTTTAAATGCATAGAAATTTATTAGATTTGTGAAATAAAGTCTTGACTAATGCCTAAAATCGTCACCTTCGGTGAAATCCTGCTGAGGTTATCAGCTCCGAATTATCAGAAAATAGAACAAGCCCAGTCATTTGAGGCCACTTTTGGAGGCACTGAAATGAATGTGGCCGCTTCTTTGGTTAAATTTGGTTTTGAGGCTCAGCATGTCGGGGTTTTTCCTGACAACCTCGTAGGGCAGAAGGCCAAAGCATTTGTCCGTCAGCTGGGTATCGATGATTCGAAGGTCATTCTCGACGGCAAAAGAATAGGCTTGTTTTTCCAGGAAAAGGGAGCAGTGATGCGTGCCAGCCAGATTGTGTATGACCGGGCTGATTCCGCATTCGCCAATCTCAATCCTGATTGGTTTGACTGGGAGGAAATCCTGAAAGGGGCGGACTGGTTTCACTGGTGCGGCATTACCCCTGCCTTAAGTAAGGAAGCTGCCCAGGCTTGTCTTGAGGCAGTAAAGGCTGCACAGAAATTAGGAATAACTGTTTCTTCAGATATTTATTACAGAAGCAATCTCTGGAATTACGGTAAAACACCCCAGGATATTCTTCCGGAATTAGCTTCTTACTCTAATGTCATCCTGGCCAGCAGAAAGAATATTGAAGAAATTTTCGGCATAAAGAGTGTTGAAGAAAAAGGAAGGTTTCAGGAAGCCGGAAGAAAACTGATGGAAGCTTATCCTTCAGTAAAGAAAGTCATAGATACAGAAAGAATACAGATCAGTGCCTCGCATAACCGGATGAACGCCAGGATGTGGAACGGGGAAGAGTATCTCAAAACAGGCAATCAGGACATTACCCATATCATAGACCGGATAGGCAGCGGAGACGCTTTCCTGGCCGGTTTTATTTATGCTCAGGTGATGTTTAAGGATGATTTTAAATCTCTGGAATATGGAAACGCGGCTTCGGCTCTGAAACATACCATTGAAGGAGATCAGAATCTTGTGGGGATTGCAGAAGTGGAGGCTTTGGTTGCCGGCGATGCCTCCGGCCGTCTGAGAAGATAAATATCAATTAATATGACAAAAAAACTCTTTCTTCTGGCCGCCATCGGACTGATACTGTTCGAGGTGCTCAATGTCTACTTTATTATGCCCATGCCCGGAAGTCAGCGGATGAGAAGCATCGACCTGGCTTACTTTTTGTATACCTGGAGATGGGTTTTCCGGGTGTTTTTCGGTCTTATCCTGTTGGCTACTTTTTTTACCTCCCTCAAGTCATCCAAATGGGTAACCATCATTGCGTTGGTACTGGTGGCAGGCGTTACCTACGCATTCAATTTTGTAATGGCAGCAGATGCCATGTTTTATCAGCCTGAAGACTTCAGGATTTTAAACGCCAGAGAAAGTAAGGTAGAAAAAGACAGGCTTGTGATAGGTGTGGAGCACAACGGCGAAGCCAAAGCGTATCCGATTTCACTGATCGGCTATCACCACCAGGTATTGGATACCCTTGGGGGAAAACCTATAATGGTGACATATTGTACCGTTTGCCGGACCGGGCGGGTATTTGAGCCAATGGTAAACGGCAAGCCTGAAAAATTCAGACTGGTGGGGATGGATCATTTCAACGCGATGTTTGAAGATGAAACCACGAAAAGCTGGTGGAGACAGGCCAACGGAGAGGCCATCACCGGGAAACTGAAGGGTCAGACGCTCCCTGAGATGCTTTCTCAGCAAACTACGGTGGAGCAATGGCTGAAGTTATATCCTGAAAGCAAAATCATGCAGCCTGACCCTACCTTTAAAGAGAAATACGACAGCACCGCCAAATATGAAAAAGGTAAAAGCAAAAGTGACCTGACCCGTACAGACTCATTGTCGTGGAAAGATAAATCATGGGTGGTGGGTATTGAAACCGGAAAAGGCAGCAAAGCCTTTGACTGGGTCAGACTTCAGAAAGAAAAAGTAATCAACGCAGAAGTAGGAGACAAGCCTGTGGTGCTGGTTTTGGGTAAGGACAATAAAAGTTTCTTTGCCTTTGAGCGTCCGGACAAGTCGGCTATTTTTACCTTAAAGCAGGATACCTTGTTGCTGAAGGATCAGAAATATGATTTTAACGGTAAAGCAACTGATTCAAAATCAGGATCTTTAAAGAAAATAAAAGCCTATCAGGAGTTCTGGCACAGCTGGAAAACCTTCCATCCTGCTACAGAAAAGTACTAAAAGCAGGAATTTTGGAGCTATAAAAATCTTGATAAATTTTATTGTAAGTTTGTAGGATTTAATTTAATTATATTTATATTTGCGGGTATTTTTTAAGAAACCGTTGAAGAAACTATTTGGCATATCACTGAGTCTTTTGCTGGTCATGAACATGATCGGTAAGCCCCTTCTTGAATATTATCAGGAAGAGGTGAAGTCTTCTTTGAGTGAAGAAACAGTGTTTTTCGAAGAAAACGGGGACAAATTAACAGTAAAAGTGCCTTTTCAGTTACCTTATCAGAGTGCTTCCTACAATTTTGAAGATGTACAGGATGTGGTAGTTTATAAAGGTAATTTCTACAGAACTGTCAAGAGGGTGTTTGAAAACGACACTTTGTACACCCAGCTTAAAAAAGAATCGATCGACAGAAGTAATCTCTTTGATATGGTGAGCCAGGTAACCAAAAACTATGACAAAAAACCTGTTGATCCTATTCAGAATATTATTGATATCTTAAAGACTTTTTCAAGTAATTACCATACTACTTCAGTTAGCTATTATACTTTTTTCTGGACTGACTGGTTGAAATTCAGCCATACAGAGCCGATAAGTTTATACCACTCCCACGCCGGTGTTATCACCGCTCCTCCACCCAGGTGCTAGTAACCTGTTTTTATTTCCTTTTATCAGAATATTGTTGAGCAGGTTGTCAGTTATTGCAGCATGCCCCAAAGAGTTTCTACCGGTTAATCAATCGTAATTGGACCTCTGTGCTATTTTCCAAAAAGGATACTTCCCTGTTTATTTTTCATCAATGCTGTTCTCGTTTGTTCACTGAAATTTGTTCAGAACCTGTTTTAGAAGCTGGAAATCATGTTTCAGCCTGACATCACAACTAAAAAGATATTGAATCATCTTTATGGTTTAATCATAGGTTAGTAACTAAAGACTCTGCACAGCATTTTGCTGTGCAGAGTTTATAAAAATACTAACATCCTTTAAGGGGGAAATACCTGAGGATAAATGATTAAATGATAAGATAACCTAAAAATTTAGCGGACTTTTCCCGTCATTTTTCATGCACCTGGATACCAAAAAGATAAAAATTATAATTTCTATATAATCCGGATATCCGGAAATACTGTTTTTCTCACAACATCTAAGAAGTTCTCATTTTTCTAACCTAGTTAAACCGTTTGTCTATGTTTTTAAATTTACAAAAAAAAATGAAGTTGATTTTTAAGTCAGTATTTCTGCTGTTGATGGGGGCGTCAATAGCGACGAAAGCTCAAATGCCCCACGATGCTATTTACATGTCTAAAAATTCTGTTTGTGCCGCTCTGAGTTATGGCAGCAGCAGCTGGACAGAGTACTGGGAAGGAACCTTTAAGCGTGAAAACTTTAACATGGGTAAAAACACTACCCAGAATGCCATGGTGATGGTAGCTGCAGGTATTACGGATAAACTGAATGTGATTGTGGGGTTACCTTACATCAAGACATCCAACAGTGCCGGAAACCTGATGGGTATGAAAGGGATACAGGACTTCTCAGCGGTCCTGAAATACCAGATGTTTGTGAAAAACGGATTTGTTTTACACGGAGTTATCGGAGGCTCCCTGCCGGCGAGTAATTACACGGCTGATTTCTTACCGATGTCTATCGGTTTAAAAGCAAAGACGGCGACCGGAAGGCTGATCGCCAGTTATGCCCACAAATCAGGCATTTACCTGACTACACATGCCGCTTATAATGTAAGAAGCAATATAAAGCTCGATAAAGACGGATACCAGGCACACGGGCAGGTTTTTAACACCGATAAAGTGGATGTTCCTGATGCGATGGATGCCGCCGCCAGACTGGGATTTGAAAACAAGAGTTTTCAGGCTGAGGTTTTTGTTGAGCGTTTTGCGGCTCTGACAGGGGATGATATCCGACGTAACGACATGCCTTTTGTGACCAATAAAATGGAAGCGACATCTGTAGGAGCTTATGCCAAGTTTCAGCCGAGACATTTAGGAGTTAATGCAAGAGTAGCGTATGTTACCAATGGCCGTAACATGGGACAAAGCACCAGTTATTCTGTAGGTTTATTGTACATATTTGACATTAAAAAGAAAGACAAGTAAAATTTTGACGCAGTTGAGTATCAATAACGATATATTAAAAATGAAGAATTCCGGTAAACAATTATTTATACTTTTTTTAGGTCTGACGCTGTTTGTCAGCTCATGTGACACCGTTGTCAAGGACCCCGCTTATGATTCGTACGTTCCGGCTGCTTTGGATGAAAAAGGCGGTACATGGAAAACTTATGTACTGGCTTCGGCTACTGAAATAGCAGTGGCAGAGCCAACTGCAACAGGATCAGCAGCCTATGCTGATGAAATTAAGAAACTCAAGGCGGCCGTAGACGGTATAACTCCTGAACAAAAAACAGTGGTTGAGTACTGGGGTGCGGGAGCCGTATTCCGCTGGAATGAAATCGGCCGTGAATTGTGTGCGAGGTATAACAGCCCGCCTGCTTCTACTCCAGATGGTAAATATCCCCTTCCGGATGCTGCCAACCCACTTAAAGATCCCCGTTTTCCATTTGCTAACCCTCCTTATGCTGCCCGTGCTTTGGCTTACCTGAGTGTCGCCCAGTATGATGCCCTGGTTTCGGCATGGAATTACAAATACAAATACAACCGCAAGGCTCCTTCAAAAGTAGATGCTTCTGTAAAAGCTTTACTGGCTGTAAGTGATCTGCCGTCTTATCCGTCAGAAGATGCCGTAGTGGCTTCTGCTTCATATGAAATCCTTAAGGCGATGTTCCCTGGTGAGGTTCCTTTCCTGGATGCCAAACTGGCCGAACACAAGAATTCAAGACTTTGGGGTGGTATGAACGTGGAAAGTGATGTAACGGCAGGTGCTTCTTTAGGAACTTCTGTAGGTCAGAAAGTGATGACAAAGGCGAGAGCTGACGGTATGGGAGCTGCCAACAATCAGGCTGCTACAGCTGATATGATCGCGAATGCCAAGAAACTGGGAATTCCTGAAACATGGCTGAGCCAGGAGACCCCGCTCAGACCTGGTATGTTGCCGACTTATGGTAACGTGGCCACCTGGAATTTTGACAAAGCGACTTTGGTGTCGATTCGTCCGGCTGCACCACCGGTATTGCACAGCGAAGCCTTTAACAAAGACCTGAATGAATTAAGAGACATAGAGAAAAATCAGACCCGTGAACAGGCACGCATCGCCAACTACTGGGCCGATGGTGTAGGCAGCTATACGCCTCCGGGACACTGGCACCGAGCGGGAGCAAGATTATGCTATGAAAATAAATTCAGCGAAATCAGGACTGCCCGTACCATGGCCTTATTAGGTACTGCAGAAATGGATGCCGGGATTGCATGCTGGGAGGTTAAGTATTATTACTATTATCCTCGTCCTCAGCAGTTCGGCTCCAAAACTTCAGTTGGGTTACCCAACTTCCCTTCTTATACTTCAGGGCATTCTACTTTCTCGGGAGCAGCGGCTGAAGTATTGAGCTCTATATTCCCGACCAGGGCGACTGAATTGGTTGCTCAGGCTCAGGAGGCCTCAAACTCAAGAGTTTATGGTCTGATCCATTACCGTTTTGATGCTACAGCAGGTCTTGAGCATGGTAAGAAGATCGGTCAATATGCGATTGCAAGAGGAAAAGCCGACGGATCAGGCTTATAATTTCTAACATTTAATCAGGGTAATTACTGATAGATACTACCACGGCAATGAAACAGGAAGACGATATACGTGTCTCCCTGTTTTCTGCCGGCTGGGATTGTTTTGCCCTTATTTTTCAAAAATGCTTTAATTTTTAAACCAAATATTCATGTCACATATTCCATTGGAGAGCCATTTGCCGGGGATTACGGGTTTGCTTGAATACCGCCAGGACTCAGCGAAGCCTATCAGAGAACTGACCCAGTTGCTGTTGCGGGGAGAGTCAACACTCACCGAAGCTGAGCGGGAGCTGATTGCCACGTTGGTGTCATCCAGGAACCAATGCAGGTTTTGTACTACGGCCCACAAATCAGCTGCAGATATTCTGCTGGGAGAATCTGAAACCTGTGAGATGGTGATCAATGACTTTGAATCTGCACCTGTTGGAGAAAAAATGAAATCCTTGCTGGCTATCGCTGCCCATGTTCAGAAAAACGGCAAGAATGTAACAGAAGGAGATGTCATCAGAGCCAGAAACTGCGGAGCTACCGACAGGGAAATTCATGATACTGTATTGATAGCCGCTCTTTTTTGTCTTTACAATAAATATGTTGACGGGATGGCCAGTTTTACTCCCACTGACCCCGCCTTTTACAAAAAACTCGGAGAAAGAATTACAACCGTTGGTTATAACCGCCTGCCCGGTGGATATGATCAGTTAAAAACCCAATCTTAAAGTATGAAGACATTATTTACATTGATTTTAGTTTTTATCGGCACGGTCACCTTTGCCCAGAATATTTCAGGGACAGTCACTGATGCAGAAACCAAAAAACCACTATTCGGAGCCACTGTAAGTGTAAAAGGCAAATTGTCAGGAACAATTACCGATTCAGATGGCAATTTCTCATTTAAAACTTCTCAGAGTTTTCCTTTCACTTTAGTGATATCGATGGTAGGTTATGACCGCCAGGAGATCGATGTTAAAAATGATGCTAAAATTAATATAGCCCTGAAAACGGGTTCAGAATTACTACAACAAGTGGTAATTTCTGCATCCCGTGTGGAAGAGAACATCCTGAAGTCACCGGTGAGTGTTGAAAAAATGGACATCAGACAGATCCAGCAATCGCCTTCTGCCAGCTTTTATGATGCCCTGCTCAATGTCAAATCTCTTGACATGGTTACCAGTGGCCTTACCTACAAGCAAATCAACACCCGCGGGTTTAACTCTACAGGTAACAGCCGCTTTCTGCAATTGATAGACGGTGTTGACAACCAGTCACCAGGTCTCGGCTTTTCAGTAGGTAACCTTTTCGGCTTGTCAGATATTGATGTGGAAAGCGTAGAGCTTATCCCGGGAGCTGCCTCGGCACTTTATGGTCCGGTGGCTTTTAACGGAATGCTCATGACCAAAACAAAGAATCCTTTCGACTATCAGGGTCTTTCAGTACAGACGAAATTCGGTATCAACCATATTAATGATGATGCTGTTGGCGTAAAACCTTTTACAGACGTGGCAGTAAGATATGCGAAGGCTTTTAAAAACCGTTTTGCATTCAAACTAAACGCTTCTTACCTGAAAGGAACAGACTGGCATGCTAATAACTATACAGATATTGACCCGAATACTCCGGCCAACCTGCGTGGTGACAATAACCCGGGCAGAAACGCCCTGAATATTTACGGAGATGAGGTGGCTCAGACCATAGAAGGTATCGGGAGGGTTTCGAGAACCGGATATGAAGAGAAAAGCCTGGTGGAATATGATATTTATTCAACCAAGCTTAGCGGAGCACTACATTATAAAATTACAGAAGGTCTGGAAGCTATTTATCAGATCAATTATAGCCAGGGCGTAGGTAACTATACCGGAAGCAGCCGTTTCTGTCTGAAAGATTTCAATCTTACACAAAACAGGATTGAACTTCGTGGCAGCAGGTTCTTTATCAGGGCTTACTCAACGGCCGAAGAATCTACAGATGCCTACAACTCAAGGTCATTGGGTCAGTTGATCAACAGAACCTGGGTAAAAGACCTGTCGGGTAATACGGTTGCTCCGAACGCGGCAGATGCTACCTGGTTTAACCGTTACACAGCCGCCTTCAAAGGAAACGTTAACGGCGTCAGTGCAGCCAGCCATGCAGCGGCAAGAGCCTTCGCTGATCAGGGTCGCCTGGTGCCGGGTACTGCTGAGTTCGAAACCCAGAAGCAGAAATATATTGATACCAAAGGCCTACAGGGAGCTGGGGTTCTAAGTAACAGTAAGCTTTATCATGTCGATGCCCAGTATGACCTGAGTGACCTGACGAAAGTGGTTAACGTATTAGTAGGCGGTAGCTTCAGAAAATACGACATGGAAACGAACGGAACACTGTTTGAAGACCTGGTAAATAAAGTGAGAGTAAATGAATACGGTGTTTTCCTTCAGGCCAACAAATCTTTGTTAAGCAACAAGCTGAAACTTACGGCGTCGGCTCGTTATGATAAGAATGAGAACTTTGACGGAAGCTTTACCCCGAGAGCCTCAGCGGTATTTTCGCCTTCTGACAAACATAATTTCAGAGCATCGTATCAGACCGGTTTCCGTAACCCGACCGTGCCTGATCAGTACATTAAGCTGAACGTCGGACCTATCATTATCCTTGGTGGAGCTCCTGCCAACAGCGTCGGAACAGGTGCTTATGACAATTCATTTACAGCGGCTTCAGTCGGAGCTTTTGCGAGTGGTTTTTCAGCAGACCTGGCTAAAGGCGTTGCTTTCCCAACTGCAGTGGCCAATAACAAGGATAAACTGGTTAAATCAAACGTAGCCTATATCAAACCGGAACAGACAAAAGGCTTTGAATTCGGCTATAAAGGATTGTTCGGAGATAAATTGCTGGTGGATGTCAATTACTATCATAGCAGTTACAACAACTTCCTGATCAACCAGGTAGTGATCAAGCCTAAAAACAGCCAGGTACTGGCAAACGGAGCGATCAACATCGCTGCAGCACAGGAGATCCTTGGCGGAAGTACACAGGCTTATCAGTTGTATACCAATGCTGCGGATAAAGTAGCGGCTCAGGGGGCTACTTTAGGTCTTACTTATTTCCTGCCTCAGAATTACCGTTTAGGGTTCAATACCACCTGGTCTGATTTCAGCATCCTGGATGCCAACCCGAATAACATCCCGGCATTTAACACGCCTAAATGGAAAACCAACCTGACAGTGGGTAATGCAAAACTGACCGAAAACTTAGGATTTAACGTAGCCTGGCACTGGCAGAGCTCTTTTGACTGGTACAGTACTTTCAACGAAAACCGTCCGGGCACTATCCCTGCTTACAGTGTGATTGACGCTCAGGTTTCTTACAGGGTTCCCTCGATAAAAACAACGGTTAAGCTCGGGGGTAATAACATCGGTAATACCTACATTTCCCAGGCATTCGGTTCTCCGGGAGTTGGAGCTTTGTATTATGTTTCACTTGTATTTGACGAATTATTCAGATAATCTGGCAACCGGCAGGGGTGTGCCCTGCCGGCTTTCTCAACTTTTAGCACATGAAAATTTTAAAGAAATGAAAATTAAAAAAACATCCGCCATTTTCCTTTACCTGCTTTTAGCAGTCATACTTAAGTCCTGCATATTTGCTTCAAATTCGAATGATGAGATGGTCAATATTCTTTCAGCGATAAACAAGCAGATGAATGTCAAGGAAAACACCTTTTACCCTGGTGCTGAACTGGCATTTTTTGATTCCGTTTCCAGAACTTTAGAAAATCCGTACATGATTGCCAAGGCCAATTATTATAAAGGCAGTGCTTTCCTGAAATTAGGCCGGGAAAAAGAGGCTATAGCCGAGTATGAGAAGCTCTTGAAAGATATGGATCACAATAACGCATCGTATGACGAATTGCTTAAAAATTACGCCATTGCCTGCATGCGTCTGGGAGAAAGAGAAAACTGTGTGAGAGATCACAGTGCTGAGTCCTGTGTGATTCCTATCAGGGGTATGGGGATTCATAAAAACAAAAACGGTTCAACGAAGGCCATTGATGCTTATGCGGAGTTGCTTACGAGAGATCCGCTGGACTATGAATCAAGATGGCTGATGAATGTGGCTTATATGACTTTGGGAGAATACCCTCAGAGTGTGCCGAAGAAATGGCTTATCCCGGATCTGAATAAGGATAAGTCGGGGTATGCCCTTCAGCCGTTTGTAGACGCCGCCCCGGGTTTAGGCCTGAACATGCGGAATACTGCGGGCGGGGTGATTGTGGAAGACTTTAATAATGACGGGTACCTGGATATCATCACTTCTGACTGGAGTCTGGAAGGGTCTATGCACTACTTCAAGAATGACACCCACGGCAGGTTTATTGACGTTTCAAAACTGTCGGATCTGAGCAGGTTTAAGGGAGGGCTGAATATCATACAGGCTGATTACGATAACGACGGGGATGTGGATGTATTTGTTTTGAGAGGAGCCTGGATGGGAAAATTCGGAGAACAACCCAACTCATTGCTGAGAAATAACGGAGATGATACTTTTACCGACGTGACGATTGAAAGCGGCTTGTTTTCTAAGAAGCCTACCCAGGCCGGAGTCTGGAGAGACTTTAACAATGACGGATGGCTTGATTTGTACATCGGGTATGAAAGTTTTCCGAACGGAGGCCTGGTGTATCAGAATGAGCTGTTCATCAATAATAAAAAAGGCGGGTTTGTAGAAGTGGCCGGTAAGGCAAATTGCCAGATCATTGATTATGTGAAGGGTGTAACAGCCGCTGATTATAATAATGACGGAAGAGAAGATATTTTCCTTTCGACCATTGGCGGGAGCAGGGTTTTGCTGAAAAATATGGGCAATAAAGATGGTATCCCTCAGTTTGAGAATGTTACCCAATACGCAGGACTGGCGGATGTCGTGATTCAGACTTTCCCGACCTGGTTCTGGGACTATGACAACGATGGCTGGCAGGATATTTTTGTTTGTGGTTACCAATTCGGTAAGTCAATCGCCCACTCAGCCGGAACAGAGGCCCTGGGTGTGCTGAATCAGTCAAGCAAGATGTATTTATACCATAATAATAAGGATGGAACATTTACCAATGTTTCTGAGGAAGCAGGTTTAGGAAAATCGGTTTTTGCGATGGGCTCTAATTTCGGAGACATTGACAACGACGGATACCTCGATATGTATCTTGGAACGGGTAATCCTGAATATAAATCACTTGTACCGAACAGGCTGTTCAAAAACACCGGAGACGGCCGTTTTGCGGATGTAACCGTATCTGCCAGGGTCGGAAACCTTCAGAAGGGACACGCCGTGGCGATCAATGACATGGATAATGACGGTGACCAGGATATTTTTATAGAAGTAGGCGGTGCTTATGTAGGAGACGCTTATAACAACTCACTTTATCTGAATCCGGGTCAGAACGACAACCGGTGGATAAGTCTCAGACTGGAAGGTACTGAGGTCAATCGTTCGGCCATAGGCACCAATGTTAAAATCAGTTTCAGGGAAAATGGCGTTAAACGTGTCGTTCACCGCAATGTTAACTCAGGTGGCAGCTTCGGATCAGGCTCTCTGAGAAGAGACATCGGTATCGGGCAGGCTACGGTGATTGATGAAATCGAGGTTTCATGGCCGGGTGGTAAAAACAGAAAACAAGTATTTAAGAACGTTAAACCGAATCAGTTTTTAAAAATCAGGCAAGGAAGTCAGGAGTTGAAAAGTGAAGGCATAAAAGAAACAGTCTTTAAGTATGCCGGATCCAATATCCCCATTTGCGAGCCAATAAAAATGAACAGCAAAATGCCTCTTTAAGGCCCCTGTACCCTGAATTATAATATGAAAACCCAAAACAGTAAAAGTACCAAGCTTGGAATAGCTTTCGCGATTTGTATGATCTGCTATCTTTTAGGTGGCACGGCTTCTACTTTGATGTCGGTTTATTTACCCGTGGCCATTCCTGATCTGATGGGCAGAACCCCCACGGAAAGTGAGCTGGGTTCTATAGGAGCCTATCTGAACGCCTCGTTTATTTTTGGATGGATGGCCGGAGGTCTGATTTTGGGTATTGTAGGAGATAAAATCGGAAGAGTCAGGACCCTGGCTTTTTCGGCTGTATTATATGGATTATTTACTTTGTTGACAGCCTCTGTGGGTTCATGGCAGATACTTCTGGTCTACCGTTTCCTGACTGGTTTCGGAGTAGGCGGGGTTTTATTGGTAAGCACCGTCTATATTTCTGAGATCTGGAAAGAAAGCGGCCGCCCGGTAGCCTTGGGCATCCTGGCTGTTTCATTCCCGATAGGGATTGTGCTCACCGGAGGTTTGAATGTAATTTTCAAACACTGGAGTTCTGCCTTCTGGCTGGGAATTATCCCCCTTATCCTGGGCTTGATCGCCTGGTTTACTTTGAATGAGTCTGAGAAATGGGAGAACCTTGCCTACAGCAAGAATAAGGAAAAGGCTACTTTTTCAAAAGAGTCACAAGGCAACCTGGCCATCGGATCGTTGATATTCGGTTCGGTTCTGATCGGCCTGTGGGCGATATTCTCGTGGCTTCCGACCTGGGTACAAAGTCTTCTGCCTTCAGGGTCAGACGGTCAGAAAGAAAGAGGCATCACCATGATGCTGCTGGGAATCGGAGGTATCCTCGGAGGAATGATCTCGGGTTTTCTGATCAAAAAACTGGGAGCAAAGAGAACCCTGGCCATGACATTCTCCGGGTGTTTTATTGCCTGCGTTATCCTGTTTCTGACCAACAAGACTTTTACCCCTGTCATTTATCTTGAAACAGCTTTCCTTTCTCTTTTCTTTGGCATCAGCCAGGGGAGTTTGTCCGGGTTCATACCGGAATTGTTTCCGGTTAACATCAGGGCTACGGCCACAGGTTTTTGTTTTAATATCGGCCGGTTTTTTACTGCCACAGCCGTCTTTTTTGTAGGCAGCCTGGTAGCTTTCTTCGGAAGTTTCGGAAATGCCCTGTTGTCGTTTTCGCTGACTTTCCTGATGGCTCTGGCCGCTATTTTATTTGCCACGATCTCGACAAAAGCCGAATAATCAGAATTTAAAAAAAATATAAACAGTACATAAAATGTCGCATATCCCATTAGAAGAAGGCGTACCGGGTATCAGAAGCCTGGTGATGTACAGACCGGATACAGGTAAACCTTTGTATGAACTCGCTCAGGTGCTGCTGAGAGACGAATCTCCTCTGAGTCCTGCCGAAAGAGAACTTATAGCTACTTATGTTTCGCATAAAAACACATGTAAGTTTTGTGCCTCAAGCCATGCAGCAGCGGCCAGGTATTTATTTGACCAGGAATCAGGCGTTGTAGACCTGGTTCTGGATGATTATCAGTCAGCACCGATCTCTGATAAACTGAAGGCATTGCTTACCATTGCCGGGAGGGTACAGGAAGATGCCCGCACTGTAAGTGATGAGGACGTGGCCCTGGCCAGAAGCTTTGGTGCCAATGACCGTGATATTCACGATACCGTATTGATTGCCGCTACTTTCTGTATGTTTAACCGTTATGTCGACGGGCTCGCTACGCTCACTCCTACAGAAGATGCTGCTTATGCACAGATGGGTGAGAGAATGGGGACTATTGGCTATGTATTACCTCAAAAACCTGCCTGATGGCCTATATTTCACTGGATGAAGCCTTGCCTGGCATGCGTGGGCTGTTGAGTTACAGACCCGTTATTGCTCCGCCTTTAATGAGCCTGATGCAGGTGCTTATGCGAAGCAACGAAGGCCTGAGCATGGGAGAGAGGGAAGTTATTGCTACTTATGTCTCTTCACTTAATGATTGTTATAACTGCCACAGCGTCCATGGTGAAGTAGCTCAGTGTTTTTATGAAAGCCAGCCTGACCTGATTAGTCAGATTAAGGCAGATTTCAGATTTGCTGAAATATCTGATAAGTTCAAGGCCCTTTTGGACATTGCAGGAAGTGTGCAGAAAGGTGGAAAATATGTTACCGAAGCACAGGTCAGCAAAGCTAAGGAGGAAGGGGCTACTGATCTCGAAATTCACGATACCGTATTGATTGCCGCCCTTTTCTGTTTCTATAACCGTTATATAGATGGCCTGGGGATTGTTTCGAAAGATACCCCGGAATCATTGAAACAAAGAGGTAAAATGATGGCTGAACAAGGCTACGGGCATTGATTTCAGAGAATGGTACCAAGAAAAGAGAAATTACGATGCTAGAAAGAGTCGGTCTTTGATCACTAAAAGATTTAATCACAAATCACCCATAAAAATGGCTCATATAAAAGTAGACGAACAATTGCCGGGTATCAGGGGGCTGATGGATTTCAGGCCTTTAACGGCCAAACCTTTGAATGCTCTGGCAGACGCACTGCTCCGTACAGATGAAGGCCTGAGTAAAGGAGAAAGAGAGCTGATTGCCACTTTTGTTTCTTCATTGAACGATTGTTTTTTCTGCCAGAATATTCACGGAGCTGTCGCAGGGTATTATCATCCTGAAGACGAGGACCTCGTGGATAAGGTAAAAAGGGATTATAAAAATGCTCCTGTAACCGAGAAAATGAAAGCTCTGCTTTCTATAGCTGCCAATGTTCAGAAAGGTGGGAAATTTGTATATGAACAGCAGGTGGAAGACGCCAGGGCACTTGGGGCTACAGACATTGAAATACATGATACGGTTCTGATAGCGGCTGCGTTTTGTATGTTTAACCGTTATGTGGACGGTTTGGGTACCTTTGCCCCGGACAATCCCGGAATGTACCGCGAAAGAGCCAGAAAAATAGTCGAAGAAACGGGCTACGGAGGCTCATCACCCAAATAAAATCGCATTAAAAAAAAAGCCACGGCATGCCGTGGCTTTTTCAATATGTATTAAGTTAAATTCCTCCTCCGTTAACCTTTCTGCTCAAAATTAATAAAGCTTGGGAAACTTAGCCGGCAATGCCTCTCTCATTAAAGCATAAGCCTCATCAAAGATGATCTCTGCGTTTGGTTTTGAGAAATAATCCCCGTCGGAACCGTAAGCCGGGCGATGTTCTTTGGCACTGATAGCTATCGGTTTTGAGTCCAGGTAATGATAAGCGTCCTGTTTGTCCAGCACCTGCTGCATCATGTAAGCAGACCCTCCTCCCGGCATGTCTTCATCCGCAAAAATAACCCTGTTGGTTTTCTTGATGGATTCCAGGATGCGGTTGTTGATGTCAAAAGGAAGCAAAGTCTGTACGTCAATGACCTCCGCATTAATGCCGACTTCCTGCAGCTGATCGGCAGCATCCATTACAATGCGGCACATAGAACCGTAAGTAACGATCGTAATGTCTGATCCTTCCCTGATCACTTCGGGAATTCCCAAAGGCTCGCAGATATCTGCCAGGTTTTCCGGGCATTTTTCTTTAAGGCGATAACCGTTGAGGCATTCGATAACCAGGGCTGGGTCGTCACCTTTGATAAGGGTATTGTAAAAGCCTGCTGCTTTAACAAAATTACGGGGCACGATGATATGAATACCCCTTAAAGCATGAAGCATAACAGACATAGGTGAGCCTGAATGCCAGATACCTTCCAGACGGTGTCCGCGGGTTCTGATGATCAGCGGAGCAGCTTGCTGACCGAATGACCTGTATCTCAGGCAGGCCAGATCGTCGGTTAAGGTCGGTAATGCGTAGTAGATATAATCGAAGTACTGTATCTCAGCGATAGGTTTAAGTCCACGCATGGCTGCACCAATACCCTGACCGATAATGGAGGTCTCACGGATACCCGTATCGGTGATTCGCAGTTCGCCGTGTTTTTCCTGTAAACCTGCAAAACCCTGGTTTACATCACCGATTTTTCCGACATCCTCACCCAGGGCAAATACCAGGGGATTATTTTCAAAAAGACTGTCGAAATAGAGATTGATGATTTCCCGGCCGTCTTTTAACGGACTGGTAGGCAGGTATTCAGGAGCTACTTCCTTCACCAGCATGGGTGAAGTAGGATATTCACTGTAAAGATGTGAACTGTACCTGTACTCGTTTTTCTCTTCAAGTTTTTTGATTAATCCCTGAAGCTTTATTTTAAAACTCTCTTTTTCCGAGAGGGTTATTCTGATCAGTTTTTTGAGGGCTGCTATGCCATCTTTTCTTAACAGGTTAGGATTTTTCCCTATCGAGAGCTTGATCTGACGTATTTCTTCTTTTCTGACGCATGTTTTTTCTGCTTCATTGAGAATATCAAAAACAAGCCTGTTTTCTGTATCAATAGCCGACCTGTAGGCAGTCCAGGAGTCTTTTCTGGCGTTTTTAGCCACTTCTCCGGCTTCGGCTTCTATTTTTTCCAGTTCGCTGGTTTTGGCATAGCCTTCTTTAAGTATCCACTCCCTGAATTTGCTGTTACAGTCAAATTTATCCTCCCAGTTCAGACGGTCTTTTGATTTATACCTTTCATGCGACCCGGATGCCGAATGGCCTTGCGGCTGGGTCATTTCAGTGATATGAACCAGTACAGGAATATGCTCGTCCCTTGCAAATCTGGCGGCCTGCTGATAAGCCCTGAGGAGTTCGGGATAATCCCAGCCCCTGGCCTTGATAATATGTATACCATTTGACTCGGCGGTTTTCTGAAAACCCGCCATGGCTTCTGAAATGCTGCTTTTGGTAGTTTGATACTCAATCGGCACAGAAATACCGTATCCATCATCCCACACAGAAAACACGACAGGAATCTGAAGGACGCCCGCAGCATTAACCGATTCGAAAAACATTCCCTGGGAGGTAGAAGCATCGCCGATGGTAGCGAAACACACTTCGTTACCATTAACAGAAAATTTATTCTGATTTTTTAATGCCGGATTGTTCCTGTAAAGTTTGGAGGCATAGGCAATTCCTATACTGCGGGGAATCTGCCCGGCTGTTGAAGAAACATCCATGACATTGTTATACATGTCTGTCTGGGGCAGCCATTCACCGTTGTCATCGATCCATCTGTTGCCGAAGTGGGCATTCATGGCCCTTCCTCCGGAGAAAATGTCATGCTTGACGTCGGCATGGGCATAAAGTTGTGCATAGAATTGTTGCCAGGTAAGGCCGTCTACAGCCGCAACAAAGGTCTGGTCGCGATAATAACCGGACCTGAAATCTCCTTTACGGAAAACTTTAGACATGGCAATCTGGGCAATCTCTTTGCCGTCTCCGAAAATTCCGAATTTGGCACGGCCCATAAAAACATCTTTCCTGCCTAATAAACTGACTGCCCTGCTTTCACAAGCCAGACGATAATCATCCAATAATTCTTTCCTTGAGATAATAAGATCAGATGAAGTGTAATACTCAGTCAATAATTCTCCCATAGGGCGCAATTGAATAATTAGTATGACAACTATTTTTTGTAAAAATACGATTTTTTTTTGAGTTTACAATATGCAGGGGCAGGTTTGGTTCTTTGTTAATGCATTGTTAAAAATTTGCAGATTGTCAGAAGTTGGGCTTTTATTTGCGTATAAATTAAAGAACAAGAAAGACTTAAATTAGAATACCAAAACAAAAAACTGTTAAAACAATGAAAAAATTCCTTTTTACCTTGATGGCCATTGTGGCTTTTGCAGCGGCATCAAATGCTCAGGCACGTGCTAAATTTAACAAAGAAGCTCATGATTTCGGAAAATTGAGCGAAGGTCCGATCGCGACTTACAGCTTTGAAGTAACCAACACCGGTACTGCTCCGTTGATCATTAACAACGCTCAGCCTTCATGCGGATGTACTACACCTGAATGGCCTAAAGATCCGATCATGCCAGGTGCTAAAGGGCTTATCAAAGTAGGTTATAACACTGCGGGTCGTCCGGGTAACTTTACCAAAACCATTACTGTTACCAGCAATGCTGAAAACGGAACTGTAATTCTGACCATCAAGGGGTCTGTTAATGCCAAAGGCAGCGGATCCAGATAATATATTCCTGTATTAATTTTAAGGCCATTCATCTAAAAATGAATGGCCTTTTATTTTTTTTGAATTTTTAATCTTTTATATTGAATTTCAAAAAAAACGAAGAAACTTATGACCATACTATGCATTTGCACATTCTTTAAAGGGGCCGAGTTTTTAAGAGCCTCCAAAGCCGAGGGCAACACCGTTCTGCTTCTGACCAACAAAGCCCTTGAATACAAACCCTGGCCCAGAGAAAGTATCGATGAGTTTTTTTTTCTTGACAATGTTGAAAACAGCTTTGACACCTACAGGAAGATCATAGACGGGATGTCTTTTTTGATGAGATCAAAAAAAATTGACCTGGTGGTGGCACTGGACGACTTTGATGTGGAAAAAGCAGCATTGGTCAGGGAACACTTCAGGATTCCGGGAATGGGTCAGACCACCGCCAGATATTTCAGGGACAAGCTGGCCATGCGTGTGCAGGCTGAAGATAAAGGCATCGCTGTGCCGGTGTTCAGTCCTCTTTTTAATGACGTTGAAATAACAGAGTATTTACATAAAACAACCCCGCCATGGGTGATCAAGCCCCGTTCCGAAGCTTCTGCGGCGGGAATCAAGAAAGTCTATGCGTTTCAGGAAGCCTGGGACACCGTTCACAGCCTTGGAGAAGAACGCCACAATTTCTTAATAGAGCAATTCAAGCCCGGTGATGTATACCATGTAGATTCCCTGATCATTGGTGGTGAAGTGGTCTTCAGCCGCTGCAGTCAGTACCTGAGTACTCCTTTTGAAGTAGCCCATGGTGGCGGGATTTTCGGGTCGGTCACTGTTGAACATGCTTCTCTGGATGAACAGGCCCTTACCCTGGTTAATTACCAGGTGATGAAGGCTTTTGGTATGAAATTCAGTGCTTCGCATACCGAAGTCATCAAATGTTATGAAGACGGCAACTACTATTTCCTGGAAACGGCATCCAGGGTAGGTGGGGCACATCTGGCCGAGATGGTCGAGGCTTCTTCAGGCATAAACCTGTGGAAAGAGTGGGCCAAGATAGAGACTTCTGTGGCAGAAAATAAACCATATACCCTTCCTCCGGTTGAAAAAATGTATTCCGGGATCATTATTTCCCTGTCCAGTCATCAGCATCCTGATTTATCGGCCTTTAATGACGAGGAAATTTACTGGAAAATGGATGATGAATACCATGTCGGTCTCATTGTAAAATCAGACAGCAGGGCCAGGGTAGTTGAGCTGCTGGATAAGTATGCCAGGATGATTTATGACCTGGGCTATCATGCCTCTGCTCCCGCACCGGATAAACCGGTTCACTGATCACCGGCTCTTTCCTGTTCTACGATATACCGGACAGCTTCTGCTTTGGAGTTGATCTGCAGTTTTGTATATATATTTTTGATATGCGTTCTGACCGTGTGCGGGCTGATAAACATGGCTGAGGCAATTTCCTGATACGAAAATCCGTTGGCAAAGGCTTTCAGGATCTCCGTTTCCCGCTTTGATAAAATACCGTTGGATTCACTGATGACTTTCGGTTCCGGTTTACCTGTTTCCGGTATTTCTTCGGTGCGGAATAAAAAAGCCCTTATCCTGAAAATCATGGCCACCGACAAAATGATGATTTCGATCAGGAAGCCGACCAGGTATGCATAAGGCTGTACAATCCAGAAATTGAACACCGGGTTAAAATACTGGGGGATGATATAGGACAGGATAGGAGGGATGCTTGCAATAAGGTAAATCACCGCCATTTGATTTCCGGAGGTGCTGTAAAGAATAGAAACCAGAGACCAGACCAGGATGATAAGGATAAATATCCGTCCTAACCAGCCCCAGATCAATAAGAAGGTGTCGCCGGCAGCATTCTGCCAAAGCGGACTGAATATCGATGGTATCAGTAACACCCAGAAAAAAATGGCCAGAATCCTTAGTCCACGCTCCAGGTAAGGCTTTGAAGTAAGGGAAAGTTTGGTAAAAGAAAGAATGAACAGGGCTGTCCAGAAAATGGAAGAGTAATTAAAATAAGGATAAATGTTATAAACGCTGTTCTGAAATATTCCTTTCGGGACATATTCATAAAAATAGCCCTCAAGGTTCAGGAAAATAAGCATGAGGCTGATGACATACATGCCGTAGTAATTGAAAACTTTCATTTTTGAAACAAATCCGATCGTAAAATTGAGGATGGCGATCAGGAGGAAAATGCCCAGGAAAATACCCCAGAACAAATTGGACATCCGTTCGCTTTGCTCAAAAGCATCTTTTTCCCAGATGATCAAAGGGAATTTATTGTTATTAAAAAGATTCCGCCCTTTGAGGTAAACCGTGTAACGATGGCCGGGTTGTATTTTCAATGGAAAAACAAAATCGCGATGCGGATAGTACCTCCCGGTCAGGGGAGTTTTGCTGCTGATTTCTTCAAACTTATCCACGATCTTATTTTCTTCAAAAAGATAAAAGCTGATTTCATCAAAAATGGCAGAATTGACATGGAGAAGAAATTCATTGGAAACAGTCCCCGAAGTACTGAAAGAAAACCTGACCCAACAGACAGATTTACCCCACCCGAAATTTGGAATGGTGGTTTTGGAAAGTGAAAAGGGCTGCTGAGTGATTTCATGAATGGTCAGAGACTGGCTTTGGTCCTTAAAAACGAACAGACTGTCTTTTAAAATTTCTTTTTGCTGCCGGTTGTCAACTACATATTCAGCAATTCCCTGAAGAGGAAAAGCAAGGAACAAGATGATTAATAGCAGGTTTTTAGGTAACATTAATGCAATTTAGTCAAAATACCACATTTGAGGTATTGAATGAATCGCAATTTTTTTGGTGGTTTGTCAAAGCTAAACAAGTGGTCTTCCAGACACAGACCAGGCTGATTAAAAAAACACTGCCATGAAAAAAACTTTATTCATCTGCTTATTATTTCCCACTTTCCTGATGGCCCAGATCGGCTCCAAAGTACCATCAGGCAAAACTTCTCTCAGTGGCAAATGGACCAATAACCAATTCGGATTTGCGATGATCCTGCAATTGAATCAGGATGGAAGCGGAAGCTTTGACGGAGAGAAAATAACCTACACCAGCACTTCCAATATCCTTTCCGTAAAACAGGACGGTGAAACCACCCGGTACAATTACTCACTTCAAGGCGGGAAACTTACCCTATCCGGAGGCGACCTGGACGCCCCCCTGAGTTTTTCCAGGGACGGCACGTCTGTTTCCGGCCCTGCACCGAATTCGACAACCTTGGTGAAGCCCGGTAATACAAAAAATACAGCGGCTGGTCTTACTGGCACCTGGAGCGGAAATGGCGAAACCATGGTTTTTCAGGCCGGGGGAAAAGGATTGTACAATGGTGTTGCGTTTAATTACACCACCAGCGGTGATGTTCTGACCATTTCAAGTTCATCCGGGTCTTCGGATCTTCAATTCGCAGTTAACGGAAACTATCTGACGCTCAGTGGAAACGGAACTACCGTTATGCTCCAGGGTGGGACGGCCTATTCGGCACCGTCCGGCAATAACCAAACCTATGGACAAAACTCGGGAGGGTCATATAGCCAAAATTCCGGAGGTGGAATTGACCAGAGTATTGTAGGTAAGTGGTGCTGGGTCAATACTTCGTCCACCTATTCCAGTAGCTACAACAGCAGTAAATGTATTGTCATTAACGGAAACGGCACCTATGAATACTATGCAGAAGGTTCAATCAGCGGGTATGGAGGCGGCGGATACGGGGGTTCAAGCAGCCAGAGTTCAGACAGCGGCACCTGGCGGGTATCAGGCAATGCTATCCAGGTGCAGTCCAGGTCTGAAGGCAATAAAACCTATTCTTTTCAAAAAAGAAATCATCCTAAAAACGGAGATCCTATGATAGTGATTGATGGAGATACCTATGTGAGTTATTATAAAAAATCGCCTTGGTAATGAGCAAGATACCATTTAAGCAAAAACCTCCTGAAACATTTTTTCAGAAGCATTTCAAGCTCATTTTTATCATGACAGGATCACTTTTCTTCCTGGCGGTCCTCTGGATTTTCTACTCCCAGTCCCGCTTTATGAAGACTGCGGAAACGACTACGGCTGAGGTCGTTGATTTTGAAATACCCCAAGGGAAAAGGTTGCCCCAACCCATATTTGAATATTACACACCGGATAACCTGAAGCACACTTATCATCATCCCGAAGGTACCAATCCTCCGTCTTATCACATAGGAGAAAAGACCACCCTCTATTATGATCCTCAAAATCCTGAGGATGTCATGTTGGGTTACAGTTATATCGCTATGGCCATCTTAAGTTTTATGGGCCTGATTTTCCTGGTCATTGGCCTGGCTTCCAAACGCGTCACATTTAAACTAAAATAAACCATTATTATCCCATGAAATACGTCATATTAACATTCATCCTGGTAGGGGTATTGCTTTTGGGCATATCAGGGTATATTTTCAATTCTAACCGGAGTTTTGCTAAAAAGGCCATCGAAAAGACCGGAGTGGTGGTTGACTATGAATCTTCGGGGAGAAGGTCACGGGGAATGGCCCCGGTGATTGAGTATCAAACCAAAGACGGATCTTTCAGGTTGTATTACCACAATGTTTATACTACCCCGCCTTCTTATGAGATCGGTGAGAAAGTCCAGATACTCGTAAATCCCGACGAAGACCGTGATGTCAGAATTAAAGGAGAATCCATCGTTTTCTGGATATTATTCGGGCTCGGATTTGTTTTTATGGCCTTCGGGGTTGTTTTCTTTTTTGCTTTCAGAAAAGAGATCTGATAAGTCCCCGGTTTTGAAGAATAAATCATTTTTTTATTACATAAGTGGTATTTCAGGGCTTGGTCAAGCCTTTAAAAGTATGAAGGTTATGCCTGTTTATACTTTACAAAAGTCTGTTTTTTCGATGAATAAGCCGCGGAGCTGAATGCACTCATCTACACTTTACTATTTTTTGTCTCCGTGATTGAAAGAGATCCGGCAGGTTAGCCGGCATTTGAACGGGGCAACATCTATAAAAAGTGCAAGGTTTGGAGACATTTTTTTCAGTTTTTATCGGAATTATGAAATTTTTTTAGTTATTTCGCACCCGAAAAAGAAGACTAATTGATGAAACTTTATTTTTATCCGTCATTCTTCTCTTTGTTATTAATCAAAAAAATCATCATAAATAAACATGGCATCAGTTAGACCAGACGAAGTTTCGGCTATTTTGCGTGAGCAACTGGCAGGCTCAAAAACCGAAGCGGAACTCGAAGAAGTTGGTACCGTACTCCAGATTGGTGACGGTGTAGCTCGTATTTACGGACTTTCAAAAGTACAGGCCGGTGAATTGATAGAATTCGAAAACGGCCTTAAGGCTCTTGCCCTTAACCTTGAAGAAGATAATGTTGGAGCGGTATTGTTGGGAGACTCATCAGGGATCAAAGAGGGAGCTACTGCAAAACGTACAGGTGAAATCGCCTCTATCAAAGTAGGTGAAGGCATCGTTGGACGTGTAGTGAACACATTGGCCGAGCCGATCGATGGTAACGGTCCGATTCAGGGAGAAACTTTTGAAATGCCTTTGGAGCGTAAAGCACCGGGTGTTATCTATCGTCAGCCCGTAACAGAACCTCTTCAGACAGGTATCAAAGCTATTGATGCGATGATTCCGATCGGTCGTGGTCAGCGTGAGTTGGTTATCGGTGACCGTCAGACAGGTAAAACAGCTGTTTGTATTGACACCATCATCAACCAGAAAGAATTCTACGACAAAGGTGAGCCGGTTTACTGTATTTATGTAGCTTGTGGACAGAAAGCCTCTACGATCAAAGCTGTTGAGCAGACTTTGCGTCGTTACGGAGCTATGGACTACACAGTTATCGTTGCTGCAGGTGCCTCAGATCCTTCTCCAATGCAATTCTTCTCTCCGTTTACAGGTGCTGCCATCGGAGAATATTTCAGAGATACTGGCCGTCCGGCTTTAGTAATATATGACGATTTGTCAAAACAAGCGGTAGCTTACCGTGAAGTTTCATTGCTTCTTCGTCGTCCTCCGGGACGTGAGGCTTATCCAGGTGACGTATTCTACCTTCACTCAAGATTGCTGGAACGTGCTGCGAAAGTCAACGAATCTGACGAAATCGCACAGGCAATGAACGACCTTCCTCCTTCATTGAAAGGGAAAGTAAAAGGTGGTGGTTCATTAACAGCCCTTCCGATCATTGAAACTCAGGCAGGTGACGTTTCGGCTTACATCCCGACTAACGTAATCTCAATTACTGACGGACAGATCTTCCTTGAGTCTAACTTGTTTAACTCAGGTATCCGTCCTGCGATCAACGTAGGTATCTCGGTATCACGTGTAGGTGGTAATGCCCAGGTTAAATCGATGAAGAAAGTAGCAGGTACTTTGAAACTGGATCAGGCTCAGTTCCGTGAATTGGAAGCCTTCTCTAAATTCGGTTCAGACCTTGATGCTGCTACCAAACTCGTTATCGAGCGTGGTCGTCGTAACCAGGAAATTTTGAAACAAGGACAATATCAGCCGGTTTCTGTAGGAGAGCAAATCGCTATCATTTATGGTTCGATCAACGGAATCATGGATAACGTTCCTGTAGAACGCGTAAAAGAATTCGAAAGCGAATTCCTGACTTTATTGAAGTCAACCAAACCGGAATTTGTAAGCAGCCTTGCTGCAGGTAAACTTGATTCTGAAATTACAGACTATATTGTAAAAACAGGAAAAGAGCTTGCTTTAAAATACGCTTAATTCATTTGAAAATCCGGATGACTGATTCAGTCGTCCGGATTAAATAGTTTTCAAAAGGATATACCATGCCTTCATTAAAAGAAGTAAGAAACAGAATAGGTTCGGTTAACTCGACCATGCAGATCACCAAAGCCATGAAAATGGTGGCGGCTGCAAAATTGCGTAGGGCTCAGGATCGCATCCTGCAGATGAGACCTTATGCCAATAAGCTTAATGACTTAATCTCAACCGTTTCGGCTAACACTGAAGTGGGTTCTCAAAGTCCTTACACTCAGGTACGTGAACTTAAAAACGTATTGATAGTTGTTGTCACTTCCGACAGAGGTCTTTGCGGAGCTTTCAATGCTAACATTGTTAAAGCGACTACCGCTTTTATCAATGAAAAGTACCCTTCTTTAGTAGCAACCGGTAATGTAGAGATACTTGCTTTAGGTAAAAAAGGTGGAGAGGCTTTTGCCCGCAGAGGTTTTAAAGTAAACACCCATCATACCGATATTTTCACCAGACTTAGTTTTGCTTCTGCCCGTGCAGCTGCCGAAGAAGCCATGGCTGATTTTGCTGAAGGTAAGTATGATGAAGTGGTATTGGTCTTTAATGAGTTTAAAAATGTAGCTACGCAGATTATCCGTACCGAGCAGATGCTTCCTCTTGTTAAGAAAGAAGAAGAAACTGCCGCCGTTTCTGCGAACGCTGATTACATTTTTGAACCTTCAGAAGAAGAAATCATCCTTGAGCTGATTCCTAAGTCAATCAAGATGAAACTATACAAAGCAGTGCTGGAATCTAACGCTTCTGAAAATGGTGCCCGTATGACGGCCATGGAAAAAGCCACAGAAAATGCCGGAGACCTGCTTCGTGATCTGAAAATTGAATATAACCGTTCACGCCAGGCGGCCATTACCAAAGAGATCCTTGAGATCGTTGGTGGTGCGGAAGCTCTCAAAAGTGCGTAAGACGATTTGAAATATTGTTAGAAAAAAAGACTTACCATTCATTTGGTAGGTCTTTTTTTTATTAAAATCAAAAACTAAAGAATTTGATTCACGGTTAATAATAAAGAGGCCACTCCTGGCCCTTATAAAAAGACAGCAATGCAATACTTACAAAGAAGACCCCGCAGAAACAGAAAATCCCAGGCCATAAGAGACCTTGTTCAGGAAACAAGTGTTTCGGTTAATGATCTCATATTTCCAATGTTTGTTCTGGAAGGAGAGAAAATCAAATCTGAAATCAAATCTATGCCTGGTATTTACAGGTTCAGTCTTGATTTGTTGCTGGAAGAACTGGCTGAGGTGACTGATCTGGGTATTAAATCAATATGTTTGTTCCCGAATTATCCGGAAGATAAAAAAGACAAATACGGTACGGAAAGCCTGATCCCGGAAACGCTTTATTTAAGAGCTTTGTCTGAAATCAAAAGTAAATATCCTGAGCTTGTGATCATGACCGATGTGGCCCTCGATCCTTACAGCAGCGACGGGCACGACGGCATTGTGGAGAACGGTAAAATCATCAACGACGAAACGGTCGATGTACTGACTAAAATGGCCGTGGCACAGGCCAAGGCCGGTGCTGACATCATCGGGCCGTCGGATATGATGGACGGGAGAATCGGAGCGATCAGAAACGGATTGGATGATGCCGGATTTTCGGAAGTAAGTATTATGGCGTATACCGCTAAATATGCCAGTGCCTTTTACGGGCCTTTCAGAGATGCCCTTGATTCGGCTCCGAAGTTCGGGGATAAGAAAACCTACCAGATGAACTTTGCGAACGTTAAGGAGGCTCTTATAGAGGCAGAGCTGGACTTTGAAGAGGGTGCCGACATGTTGATGGTCAAGCCTGCTTTCAGTTACCTGGACGTCATTAAGACACTGAATGATAATTTTCCGATTCCTATTGCAGCCTACAATGTTTCGGGTGAATACGCCATGATCAAAGCCGCTTCTCAGAATGGCTGGATTGATGGTGAAAAGGCCATGGTCGAGTTACTGACTTCAATAAAAAGAGCAGGGGCAAAGATCATCCTCAGCTATTTTGCCAAGGAGTTTGCTTCGCTGAAAAATCATTAAGCTTTGAGGGGGATAATCCCGGATTATCCTCCGATAGCCACTCTTCTGAGAATGTTGTCAATGATCTGGCGGGTGGTTACGCCATCCGCTTCAGCCTCATAATTAAGGATAATTCTGTGGTTAAACACATCCTTAACCAAAGCCTTGATGTCTTCGGGCAGTACATAATCCCTTTTGTCAAAGAATGCCAGGGCTTTAGCCGCAGAATAAAGGGCTATACCGGCTCTTGGTGAAACACCAAACTGTACGTAACGGGCTTCGTCTTTCAATCCGTATTCTTCGGGGAACCTTGAGGCAAAAACCAATTCAACAATGTACCTCTCAAGCATATCTGAAATCGTGATTTTGTTGATCTCACTTCTGATGGCCATGATGTCTTCCCGGCTCAGAATAGGTTTGACATCATATTTAAAATCAACGTTGGATATCTTCCTGATGACTTCCAGCTCACTTTTCTTATCCAGGTAGTCTACATACACCTTCATCATAAAACGGTCTACCTGGGCTTCCGGAAGCGGATAGGTACCTTCCTGTTCTACCGGGTTTTGTGTGGCCATGACCAGGAACGGGCGGTCCAGTGAATAAGATGATTCTCCGATGGTAACCTGCTTCTCAGCCATAGCTTCCAAAAGGGCAGACTGTACTTTTGCAGGAGCCCGGTTGACTTCATCCGCTAATATAAGGTTGGCAAAGATAGGTCCCTTTTTTACCTCAAATTCTCCGGATTTCTGATTGTAAATCATGGTTCCGATCAGGTCTGATGGTAAAAGGTCAGGAGTAAACTGAATTCTCCTGAAACCCAGGTCCAGGACTCTGGCCAGGGTATTAATGGTTTTGGTTTTAGCCAGCCCCGGCACACCTTCG
Organism: Emticicia sp. CRIBPO; assembly: GCF_009905725.1. Classification (GTDB taxonomy): domain Bacteria; phylum Bacteroidota; class Bacteroidia; order Cytophagales; family Spirosomataceae; genus Leadbetterella. The sequence goes on from NZ_JAAAKV010000013.1 coordinate 117,680, forward strand.
AGTAGGATGTGGCCTTCGGTAAATAAGCCGATCAGAAGCCTGTTGACAAGATAATCCTGCCCGATGACCACTTTGCTTACTTCAGCTAAAACCTCCTGTATCTTGGAATATAAATAATTGGTATCTTTCATTGAATTGGTTTCTTGTAAAAAAGAAGGGTGAAATTAATGAATTTCGGCCAAAAGTCTAAGTAAAAACGGGCATTATTAAGGCCAGGCTATGATAAAACGGTCTCTCTCAAAAAAATCTTTGATCAGAGTGACTTTGCCAAAACCTTTTTCACGGAACATCTCAGAGGTTTCTTTGCCCAGATAGCTGTTGATTTCAACGATAATGAATCCCTGTGCTGTCAGGTGACTTTGTCCCAGGTCGGCTATTCTCCTGTAAAAAAGCAGGGCATCATCGTCTTTTACGAACAGGGCAAGGCCTGGTTCAAAGTCCAGCACATTACGCCTCATCTCCCCTTTTTCGTTTTCTTTCACATAGGGTGGATTGCTGGCTATGATATCATATTTTTCCTCGGGAAAGCTGGCCGGGTCAAGCACATCAATATTTAAGAATCTGATTTCTGCCTGATTGTTCAGGGCGTTTTTTTTAGCTACTTCCAGGGCTGTTTCTGAGATATCCAGGGCTGTTACTTCAGCGTTTTCAATTTCCAGAGCGAGACTTACGGCTATGCAACCGCTTCCCGTGCCTATATCCAGTATTTTTTTAGCACCTGGTAGGTCTTTTGCATAGTTGATGACATGGTCTATCAGTTCCTCGGTTTCAGGTCTCGGAATGAGCACATGACGGTTGACTTCAAACCTGCGGTTGCGAAACCATTGTTCATTAAGGATGTATTGAACCGGTTCGGAATGGTTAATGCGGATAATGACCTGATCCAGCTCCCTGCTGAGATCTTCAGAAACTTCTACAGGCTGATTGATCAGTAAGTCGGTCTTTTTAAGACCAAGGTATTTTTCCAGCACCAGGGCTGCCACTTCTTTGGATTCTTCTGCTTCATAGACCGTAATACGGTTGTAAAGATCATTAAAAAGGGTCTTACTGTTTATTTTTTGCATAAAAAAAGGGAGGACGTTTGTCCTCCCAAATATAGAATGAAATGCGTTGAGTCTTACAATCTTCTGATCCAAATATTACGGAACTGGGTTTTGTTACCGTGATCCTGCAAAGCAATAACGTCTTCGCCGTGAGCTTCAGGATAAAGGTGAAGTCCGATGTAGTTGGTCAAACCTAAGATGGTCGTGTTGTTCTGAACAAGAACACCGTTGTGCAGAACGGTGATTCTGGCAGGTGCATCCACACGGCCGTCGGCTTTGTATCTCGGAGCAGTATAAATAACGTCGTAGGTGTTCCATTCCAGGGGAGTACGCATAGCGTTTACCAATGGAGCAGCATCTTTATAGATACTTCCTGCCTGTCCGTTTCTGTAAGTACGGTTCTGATAAGAATCCAGTATCTGAAGTTCGTAACGGTTCTGGAAGAAAACGCCGCTGTTTCCACGTCCCTGTCCTGCATTGGCTACTTCATCAGGTGCACTGAACTCAATGTGCAGCTGACAGTCTCCAAATTTAAGTTTGGTTTGTATCATCCCGCTTCCAGGTACCACTTCAAAATGGTCGTTGTTGACAATTTTCCATGGAGCAGCTTTGGAAGGATCTTTCTGGCTTACCCATTGATCAAGATTTTTGCCGTCAAAAAGGATAATCGCATCTGAAGGAGCGTCACCCAGTTTTTTTGCAGGCGTAATTACCGTAACTTCAGGATCCCAGATCTCTGTCATTTCAGGTTTCATCGGCATCGGAGAAACTTCCGGCGGGGTAGAAGGATAAGGACGTTGCTGAGCAAATGTCGACAGGCTTACAACAAGTCCTGTAATAAGAATACTGCTAACCAATAAATTCTTTCTTTTCATATCTAAATCAGGTTGAATTTTATAATGATGCCAAAACTACAAAACAAAGTGGAATCTTCATATAAAAAAATTAAAAAGTCATTGACACATTTTTTTACCGATAAATAACTTTTTGACCCATCCGGGTCCGTATATCATTTGATTTTTGTATGCATGAGGCTATATTTGGTAAGGGTAAATTATTCATCCCTTTATTTATTTAATACCATGAAAAAACTCATCATTATTTCAGCCGTCCTGCTGTTTGCCCTGACCGGCTGTAAGAAAGAAGAAGTTTCGGAGGATGGCATTACCGGGAAATGGAAACTGGAAGATTACTGCAAACCCGATGGAGAGAATTCCTGCCAGGAAGTGACTGTGCCCAAATCAAAATCTGTGGTGATTGAGTTTTCCAGGAGCGGAAAATTCAATGAAACCTATGACAACACCATTCCTGTTGAATACGGATTTATGGGGTGCGGACCCGGCACTTTTACCTATGACGGGGAGGCCGTCTATTTACAGACTATGTGTATGTCATCCACTTATCCTAAAAAAGTGGCAATTCTAAAACATACAAAAAAGGAACTCATACTGAAGCCTTTCAATACCGGCGAATACCGGTTTAAGAGACTTTAATGACTGCCATATCTGCCAAAAAAATCAATGACTCCCTGGCGTCCTGAGAGCATCATGCGTTTTTTTTCATCTTCCGGTACTTTTCGCACCCGGGCACTTACACCCAGGTCATTGATATAGATGGTTCTTTCGGCGTCCCTCGGATTCAGGGTATTGACGTTTCGCATGATGATGCCTGATAATGCCGACATGTAAGAGCTGAAATCCGTGATTTCGAAAGGAGCTAGGCCTTCTTTTTTCTGGACCTCATGTTCTATCTGCTCACACCGTTCCAGCCTCAGGCCTAATGTTTCGGGGTTAAAATCTGATTTTTCGTTATCTGGCTGGAAATATTTTTTATTATCGAATAAAGCTACAGGGAAATTCATCAATAAGCCACCATCCACAAACAAACTGCAGTTTTCACCCGGCAACGGATTTTCTGAAATTTTCCCCTGTTCATTTACCCAGACTCCCCGGTAATAGAGCGGGATAGACATTGAAATCCTTACGGCGTCTGCCACTCTCATGTCGGGGTGGGTTTCATAAGAAAAGACTTCGATTTTTTGCTTGGTTAAATTACAGCCTGTGACATACAGATCCCTGAAAGGATAAGATTGGGCCAGCTGATGAAGCTCTCTGGAAGTCAGGTTGGGATTGCCGGTCCTTTGCTGGATCACCTCTTCCATTTTTAAAAGAAAACTATCTCCTTTGTACCATCCGAACTTATTGATCAGCCGTTTTGACCCGGTAAGTACAAACCCGTCATCATTAAAAGACTCTACGGGTGTATTGCTGATGATATCTGTAATTTCTGAGGGAGAGTAGCCCAGGGCCAGTAAACAGGCCTGAATGGCTCCGGCCGAGGTGCCTGCTGTGCGGACAATGCCCTGAAGGATTCCCTTGTTTTCAAGTTCCTGCAATGCACCTCCGTAGGCAATTCCCTTGATGCCCCCGCCCTCCATGACCAGGTTGCGGTATTTTTGTGCGTGGCTACCCGGGTGGGTAAAAAGAATGATGATTACACTTACAATGACTTTGGTTTTATGCATCGGATTTTTTGTCAGGTTATGATTTTTGAACGTGTAAAGGATTTAAATAGTGCGGTGAGCAGGGATATAATTCACGGAATAGGTCGTAAGTGAAACGGCACGTTTGCTTATTGTTCCAAAGGGTGTATTTTTGCGTTCCTCAACATTAAAAAGGTTTATGAAAGTTTCTATCGTCACGATTACTTATAATTCTGAAAAGACGCTGAAAGACACGATAGAAAGTGTGCTCAGCCAGGACTATGACAATATTGAATACATTGTAGCCGATGGCCTTTCCAAAGACGGCACCGTCGATATCCTTAAATCTTACGGAGATAAAATCAGCTGGGTGTCTGAAAAGGACTCGGGCATTTATGATGCGATGAGTAAGGGAGTGGCAAGAGCCACCGGAGACATCATTGGTATCATCAACTCTGATGATTTTTATCCGGATAACCAGGTCATCAGCAGGGTGGTCGACAAGATGTCTTCTACCGGTGCAGACGCCGTTTACGGAGACTTGCAATATGTTGATTTTGAAGACACCTCAAAGCAAATCAGACTGTGGATTTCCGGTGAATATGAAAAAAACAGATTCCTGAACGGCTGGATGCCACCGCATCCAACTTTCTTTCTGAAAAGAGAAGCCTATGAAAAGTTCGGGTTGTTTGATCCAACCTTCAAAAGTGCCGGCGATTATGAGCTGATGCTGAGGATGCTCTACAAACACAATCTGAAAGCAGCTTACATCCCGCAGGTACAAATGAAAATGAGGGCAGGAGGCGTAAGCAATGTGTCGCTGAAAAACAGGTGGAGGGCCAACAGGGAAGATAAAAGAGCCTGGCAGATCAATGGTTTGGAGCCTAACTGGTACACCTTTATCGTTAAGCCGCTTTCAAAGGTCTTTCAATGGCTTAAGAAATAAACAAAAACAGCCCGGTCTGCATGACCGGGCTGTTTTATTGATACCCTGACGGGCTGATCAACCGTATCCGCCCCTGAATTTGTAAGAGCTCGAAACCTTGTCGATAGCCACGATGTAGGCCGCCAGCCTCATAGAGACATTATATTTCTGAGAAACTTCGAAGACATTGTTAAAGGCATCTTTCATCGCTCTGTCACATCTTCTGTTGATCCTGTCCAGTGTCCATTTGTAACCGATGCGGTTTTGTACCCATTCAAAATAAGAGACGGTTACCCCCCCGGCGTTTGCCAGGATATCCGGAACTACCATAATACCTTTGTCATTGATGATGTCATCGGCTTTGGCAGAAGTTGGTCCGTTGGCTCCTTCCACGATCAGTTTAGCTTGAATCCTGGAGGCGTTGTGTTGAGTAATTACGTCTTCCTTAGCCGCAGGGACCAGGAGGTCGACCGGTAAAAACAATAATTCTTCACTGGCAATCAGTTCGGCTTCTTTGAAACCTTCGAGTGTTCCGCCGTTCTGATTTCTGAAGGCCATTGCCTTTTCGATGTTAATGCCTTTTTCGTTATAATATGCCCCACTGATGTCGCTGATGCCAGTAATGGTCACTCCTTTTTCCTGTAAAAGCTGGGCAGCGTGTGATCCTACGTTACCAAAGCCCTGAACGGCTGCTGTGGAGCGGTAAGGGTTGAGTTTTAATTTATCCATGCCGGATAAGGCCGATACCATGACACCACGCCCGGTTGCTTCGGTTCTTCCCAATGAACCACCCAATACAAGCGGCTTGCCGGTTACCACGGCCTGAACGGTCATTCCTTTGGCTTTGGAATATTCATCCATCAGCCAGGCCATTTCACGCGGACCTGTGCCCATGTCCGGTGCCGGAATGTCTTTATCCGGTCCGAATATATCCAGCATGGCCAGTGCGTAACCTCTCATTAATCTTTCGATTTCACCGGCAGACATATTTCTGGGATTACAGGCAATTCCGCCTTTTGCACCGCCATAAGGAATATCAACCACTGCACATTTCCAGGTCATCCAGGCAGCCAGTGCCCTCACTTCGTCGAGTGTAACATCAGGGTCAAACCTGATACCACCTTTTCCGGGGCCTAAAATGGTAGAGTGAATAACGCGATAGCCTTCAAAAACCTCGATTTTTCCATTGTCCATAGTGACAGGAATACCTACAATGACCTGACGGGCAGGCACTTTGAGGATATTGTACATTTCGTCGCTGATGCCTAAAATTTTCACGGCGGCATCAAACCTCGACATCATGGATTCCAGCGGATTCTCCTTGTCTTTTATAGGTGCAGGCTCTATATATGTCATAAATTTGAATATTAGTTTTATATGATGAAGTCTGAAAAACGATGCAAACTTAGATAAAATATAAAAAAACTTAAAATCGTAATATTTGCCATTGGAAAATGATTTTGCCAAATTAATTTTTGATAAAATCTAACTAAGGTATTTCATCTAAAAATAGGTGTTTATTTCGATAAAGCGGCATTTTGTTGGAATAAATTTTTTTTAAATGATTTGTTATTTGAAATTAATATTGATTAAAAGGTAGTAATAATATATATTTGCGACAATTTTATGAAAATAACCAGTCGACAAACCAAAAATTCTTTTGATTATGACTCAGCAAGAAGAGAAAAACAAGTATTCTGAAAGTGAACTTGCCGAATTCGAGGAAATAATTCTGAAGAAATTGGAAGCTACCAATCTTGAAGTAAATTTTATTAAGGAGACGCTTAGCAGAAGAAACGATAATGGGACGGACAATACTTCCGTAGGCTCTAAAACTCTTGAAGATGGAGCAGATGTAAGAGAAAAAGAACATTTGAGTCAGTCAGCGGCAAGGTTACAGAAATTTGCTACCCAGTTGGAAGCCGCCTTGATCAGAATCAAAAACGGCACCTATGGTATTTGTAAAGATACCGGAAAACTTATTCCCAAAGAAAGACTTAAAGCTGTACCTCATACGCAGCAAACCATTGAAGCTAAAATGAAATCTTCTTGATTTCAGTGAAATATTACAAAAACAAGAAAAGCCGGATCTTCCGGCTTTTCTTGTTCAGGTGTTTTTCCTTTCAAGATCAGGTGTTTTTACGCTTGTTCGAGTGTTATTAACAAGTTAACTTTGGAGTCTTGTAAATAGCCAGGAAATTAACCTATGAAAAAAACTGCCCTGATCCTGAGTGGTGGTGGATTTAAGTGTTCCTATGAAGTCGGTGCCCTGAATCTTATTGCCGAAAACTGGACTGCTATAACCGGAAAATCCGGCCAGATGAAATTTGATCTTGTTGCCGGTGTCTCAGCCGGCGTCTTTAACGGGGGTATGGTGGCGATGGATAAGCTCTCAGAGCTCAATGAGTTCTGGAATCTGTTGGCTAAAAATGGCGGGAAAGAGATATTTGAGTCTGATATTCTTGATGATAAAGGGAACTTCAATCCTGATCCTGACAGACTGGCCAGATACCTTCCGGACACCTGGTTTTTTATCAAGGCGATTTTGAAGTCCGTTTTTGGAATGCTGGCGGGGAAAGGGTTCAGGAAATCTCTTTTAAATGAAGTTATTAAGAAGATCGAGAACAAAATAACTGAAATACGCTCCCTGGCATCTCATGAGCCGCTCCGCCAGAAGATTGAACAGTATTTTTCCAAAGATTTTTTCCCCGAAGACACTCGTTTTTTTTGTGGATTCGTATCACTTGAAGATGCCCGCTATCACATGGTGGAAGCACAAAGTTTTGATACCGATACTGATTTAGCTGAGGCTATGCTTGCCTCGCTTTCCCTTCCCGTTATTTCCAGTCCTGTTGCCGAGGTAGGTTTTAATCAGGAAAAGGTTAAAAATTTAATGGATGGCGGCATCCAGAATATCTCACCGATCGGGAGCGTGATTGAATACATCAGGTCAGATACAGAGTCTGATTATGAGTTGTTTATTATCAATTGCAACAATACCCGGATGAAAAACTATGGAAACGAAAAGCTGAATATTGCCACGATCACTCTGAGGGCCCTGAATGATTTTCTGATGTCTGAAATATTCAGAAATGATATGAAGACCTTTTTGCTGATCAATGAACTGGCAAAACAGGCTGCTCCTGAAGAACTTCTGATCAAGGGGAAAAAGCTCAGGCACTTCAGTTTTTATTACGTTCATCCCGAAGCGGAGGACCAGGAAGACTCGTTTAATCTTTCCATGGAAGTGATTCTGGACAGGAAAGCCCGGGGATATGCTGATGCAGCCCAGGTTTTTAAAGCATTTCTGTAAGAAAAACCGTACAAATTTGTTCGGTGAATCTGAAGGGGAATGGGATATTCATAGTTTCCTACAATAAAATTGGCAAAAACATCCCAAAACTCTAAAAAAAATGCAAAAAAGAAGCCCTTTGAATTTGAATTGTCACGTGGAGTTTTTAATTTTGCACTCCAAAAATCAATAGATTTAATTAAAATTCATTATAAATGGCAAATATTGGTAAAATCTCACAGATCATCGGGCCCGTTGTAGACGTGAGTTTCGAAGGAGAATCAGGTTCTCTTCCTGCAATTTTAGATGCATTGGCGGTAACTAAATCCAATGGACAAAGAGTAGTTCTTGAGTGTCAGCAACACCTTGGCGAAGACCGTATCCGTACCATTGCGATGGACAGTACTGACGGTTTACAAAGAGGAATGGAAGCGGTACACCTTGAGTCTCCTATCACAATGCCGACTGGCGAAGAGATCAAAGGACGTCTTTTCAATGTGGTTGGTGAAGCGATTGACGGTCTTGGAGCAGTAAATACTCCTGGTATGTCAATTCACCGTAACGCACCTAAGTTCGAAGATCTGGCTACTGCCACTGAGATTCTATATACAGGTATCAAGGTAATTGACCTTCTTGCTCCATATGTAAAAGGGGGTAAAATCGGTCTTTTCGGTGGTGCCGGTGTAGGTAAAACCGTATTGATTCAGGAATTGATTAACAATATTGCCAAAGCATATTCAGGTCTTTCTGTATTTGCAGGTGTTGGTGAGCGTACACGTGAAGGTAATGACTTGCTTCGTGAGATGATCGAATCAGGTATCGTTAAATACGGTGATGCTTTCAAACATTCAATGGAAGAAGGCGGATGGGATTTGAGCAAAGTAGACAGAGAAGCTTTGAAAGATTCTCAGGCTACCTTTATCTTCGGCCAGATGAACGAGCCTCCGGGAGCCCGTGCACGTGTGGCTTTGTCAGGTTTGACAGTTGCTGAGCACTTCCGTGATGGTGATGGCGAGGGCAAAGGACGTGATATCCTTTTCTTTATCGATAACATCTTCCGTTTTACACAAGCAGGTTCTGAAGTTTCAGCCCTTTTGGGTCGTATGCCATCGGCGGTAGGTTATCAGCCGACACTGGCTACTGAAATGGGTGTGATGCAGGAGCGTATTGCTTCTACAAAACGCGGATCAATCACTTCAGTACAGGCGGTTTATGTACCTGCGGATGACTTGACTGACCCGGCTCCGGCAACAACATTTGCCCACTTGGATGCCACTACCGTATTGAGCCGTAAAATTTCTGAGTTGGGTATCTACCCGGCGGTTGACCCTCTTGACTCATTCTCGAAAATTCTTTCTGCAGAAGTTTTGGGTGAGGCTCACTACAACTGTGCTCAGAGAGTTAAAAATATTTTACAACGTTACAAAGAACTTCAGGATATCATTGCGATCCTTGGTCTTGAAGAACTTTCAGAAGAAGATAAGCAGATCGTTTCAAGAGCCCGTCGTGTACAACGTTTCTTGTCTCAACCATTCTTTGTGGCTGAACAATTTACAGGTCTGAAAGGGGTATTGGTAGACATCAATGATACCATCAAAGGATTTAACAAAATCATTGACGGTGATTATGACCACTTACCTGAAGCAGCTTTCAACCTTGTGGGTACTATTGAAGACGCTGTTGTAAAAGGAGAGAAGCTGATTGCTGAAGCTGCAGGAAAATAATTGTTTTCACCTGAAACGCTTAAATTTTTGAAATTATGCAATTAGAAATAATAACACCCGATAAAAATGTTTTCAAAGGAGAAGTTGACTCTGTCATTCTTCCCGGGAAACAAGGGCAATTCCAGATATTGAAAGATCACGCCCCGCTGGTAAGTACGCTTGCCAAAGGAGACTTGGTTTATGAAGCAAATGGTAAAAAAGAAAGTATCCTGGTAGACGGCGGTGTGCTGGAGGTTTCTAAAAATAAAATTTTGGTTCTTGCTGAAGCAGTCGCTTAATATCTGAGATATAAGTATTAAAAAAAACTCCGGAGCTTTTAAGGTTCCGGAGTTTTTTTGTTTTTGATAAATTATTTTGTCAGAACAGGAACTTCCCAATCAAGATACCTCGTGTCAAAACTGATAGCACTCCGGGGATCTTTTGACTCCTCTACGGTCGAAATTTTCAATACCTTTTCAACAACCATTTTCTCAAGAAATGTTCTTATATCGGTAAAACATTGCTTGTTATCAATGGAAAAAACATCAGATAGATGATTAACAAGCTTTTCAACTTTTACGGGTTCATTAATATAATTGAATATATAGTCGCCGGTTTCGTTGAATCCTAAAATGTTAATCTTTGAAGAATCTAAAATGATAGTCATTCCTGCTACATTTGCCACGTGCAAATTGGAGCTTCTTTCAAGAGTATCTTGAATTTTAATCATTTTTCATGTAATATCTAGCCTATAAATACAAAAATAAGAAATTACGCTGTATAAACTACCCCAATAATTGTTTTGTTTTAATTTTTATGATAAGAAACCGTTAATATTGAAAGGTCATCAAATGATAATTAAAGGGTTTTATTTATTATCTACATTTTTATTAGCTTTGCAGGATAATAATTAATTATGGGGATACGCTCAATTTTTAGCAAACCGCTGGCCGCATTTGTGGTGTCAAAGCAGAAGAAATGGATTAAAAATTCAGTAGAAGTACAGGAAAACTGGCGTAAAAGTATTGTAAATGATGCTTCAGCAACATTGTTTGGTAAAGACCACCATTTTTCTGATATAAAAAGCTATGAAGATTTTAAGCAAGCAGTACCCATTCGCGACTACGAAGCATTAAGGCCTTATATACAAAGGATAACAGAAGGTGAATCAGATGTCTTATGGCAGGGTAAACCGCTTTATCTTTCTAAAACCTCAGGCACAACCTCAGGTGTAAAATACATCCCGATCACTGATGTGTCCATTCATAATCATATTGACTCCGCCAGAGATGCAATCCTGAATTATATTAACCAGACCGGGAAATCCCGGTTTCTCGACAAAAAACTTATTTTTTTATCAGGAAGCCCTGTTCTGGATCAGAAAGCAGGAATACACACCGGAAGGCTTTCGGGCATTTCTAACCACCATGTTCCTGCTTACCTGAGGTCTAACCAGGTGCCAACTTACGAAACCAATTGTATAGAAGACTGGGAAACCAAGCTGGAAAAGATTGTCGATGAGACCCTTGACCAGCGGATGGGACTTATCTCGGGTATTCCACCATGGGTTCAGATGTATTTTGACAGGATCCAGGCCCGGACGGGGAAAAAGATCAAAGATGTTTTTCCTGACTTTGATTTGTTTATTTACGGTGGGGTCAATTTTGAACCTTATAAAGCAAAGCTGTTTGATTCCATTGGAAGGAAAGTAGACTCTATTGAGCTTTATCCTGCCTCAGAGGGTTTCATGGCTTATCAGGACAGTCAGACAGAGGAAGGACTGCTTTTGTTGCTTAATACAGGTATTTTCTTTGAGTTTATTCCGGCAGATGAGTACTTTAATGAAAATCCGCGAAGATTGAGCATCGGGGAGGTGGAGCTGGATAAGAACTACGCTGTGATCATCAACAGCAATGCAGGCCTTTGGGGATATTCTATAGGAGACACCGTGAAATTTGTATCCCTTGAGCCGTACAGAATAGTGGTAACCGGAAGAATCAAACATTTTATTTCAGCATTCGGAGAGCATGTGATCGGGGAAGAAGTCGAAAAAGCCATGCGATATGCCTGCGAGCGTCATCCTGAAGTGGAACTTGTAGAATTCACCGTGGCACCAATGGTAACACCCAATGAAGGTCTTCCTTACCACGAATGGCTGATAGAATTCGGTAACCCTCCTGCAGATCCGGTTAAATTTGCTGAAGATCTGGACCGCAAAATGGTTGAATTGAATGTCTATTATAAAGACCTTATCACCGGCAGTATCCTGAGGCCATTGGTGATCAAATCATTGCCTAAGAATGCTTTTATCAACTACATGAAGTCGATCGGAAAGTTAGGCGGGCAGAACAAAGTACCTCGCCTGGCTAATGAGCGAAAGATAGCGGATGTCCTGCATCAGATGGGCGAAGGATGATATTCAGAAATCTATCTCCAGGATCTCCGGATCTTCCAATAATTCTCTGATGGCTTTTTCATGGTTTTTTTCCGGGCCTTGTACGATCCAGTTGCCCGTAATCAAATCATTTATTTTGCTTTGAGGTCCTCTTTTGGCTTCAAGACCAAACTGCTCAAATTTTTTCTCATAATGCTTAAGCGTACTTTTGTTATATTGACAAACGATGCGGTAATTCCGGCTGATGTTCGATTTTTTGATTCTTACCTGTATCTTGGCAAGGCTGTATAACGTAAAAACCACCAGGATCATGGCTACCAGTCCTGAGCCATAAAGACCGTTTCCGAAACCAATACACATGCCCAATGCGGAAGTCACCCATACAGCCGCCGCTGTGGTTATGCCGGTGATCTGGCTAGTGGCACTCTCACGAAATATAATGCCACCCCCTATAAACCCGATTCCTGTTACAATATTGGCCGCAATCCTGCTGGGATCGGTGCCCAGTTTTATAGAAATGAGCGTAAATAAAGTGGACCCGAGACAGATCAGGATAAGGGTTCTTAAGCCTGCAGATTTACTGTGATATTCCCTTTCAAAGCCAATAACAGCCCCAGTAAAGCATGAGAGGAGTAGCTTGATGATGTCTTCTGTGGCGAAGTCAATATTGATCATGGATGCTTAATAATTTATAATTTTTCTAAACCAAAACTTAACATACATTTTTTGTATTTGTGAAATTAATATTAATTATTTGTAGATTATTTTAAATCAAAAAAATTCCAACATGAAAGCCGAAGATAAAATTCTGGTACAAGGCATAACAGAAGCACTCACAGAAATTGTTTCAAAAGAAGTCAAATCAAAAAAAATCAAAAAGGCTGTCTCTGAGATTGCGAAAGATCTGACTAAAAAGATCAGCAAACAAAAGAAGAAGGAGGAGAAAGAAGAAGCCAAGGCTATTAAGAAAGAGGCTAAAGAGCAGAAGAAAATAGTAAAGAAAGAGACTAAAAAAGAACATAAGGCAAACAAAAAGTTGAAAAAAGAAGAGCCTGAAGTCTGGAAGCCTAAAGAGGTGGAAGTTCAATAAAAAGATACCGGGAAGCCTTGATTTATTTTAAGGCTTCCTTATTCGTTCACACATCACTATATAAAAATATGAAATCCCATTACCTGCTTATTGCAGCTTTTGTACTTTGTTCATTTGTTACCAAAGCTTCTGATATTATTATCACCGAGATTTTTGCCGACCCGACGCCATCTCATGGTTTACCGGAAAAGGAATTTATCGAATTATATAATCCGGGTCAGAGTTCCGTACAACTAAAAGGTTACTCCCTTCAATATTCCAGTTCAAAAACCGAATTTCCTGCCTTTGAAATCTTACCGGGCCAATATGTTATTGTATGTAAAAAAGGAAATGAAGCCGATTTTCTGACTTTTGGTAAGGTCATAGGGCTCAGTAGCTTTTCCTTATTGAATGAAGGAACGCTGCTGGTTTTAAAAGACAGTAAGGGCAAAGACGTTTTTTCTGTGAGATATTCTTCTCAATGGTATGCCGCAGGAAAGGATCAGGGCTTTTCGCTGGAAATGATAGATAAGAACTATGCGTGCAGGGGAAAGCAAAACTGGACTTCCTCTTCCTCTCCGGCCGGGGCGACGCCCGGGGCTGTCAATGCTTCTGCTGCAGTGAAACCCGATACCGAAGGGCCGGTTTTACTCAGTCATTATTTCGAAGATCAGAAACTGGTGCTGACGTTTGATGAAAATCTTAACCAGATACAGGCGACAGCTGATTTCCTGATTGACAATGAAGCATTCAAGGTTAATGAAGTTAAGACGGATCGGTATGAAAATGATATAATTCAACTTATATTAAACAGGGCTCTCTCCGGGAATGATTTCTTCACTTTAAAAATAAGTAAAATAGAAGATTGTTCAGGAAATGTAATGGAGCCTCTGGCTTTGACACTTGGTAATTTCCCGGTTCCGGATTCGTCAGAACTGCTGATCAGTGAAATTCTTTTTAGCCCGGTTGCCGGAGGAAGTGATTTTGTGGAGTTATATAATAATTCAGATCATAAAATAAATCTCAAAAACTGGTTTCTGGCTCACAAAAACACTAAAAATGAAGTTGACGGGTTTTCGTTTATCTCCAAAACCGATCTGATTATTCCGGAAAGATCCTATGTTGCCATAACAGAAAACAAAACGGCTCTCAGGTCTCAGTATCCCAAAGCTCCGGAAGAAAACATTTACGAAGCAGGTACACTACCTTCTTTTTCGATTGCTTCAGGGGCCGTTATCCTGGCCGATCCCACTAAAAAGATTTTTGAAATTTTCGATTATGCAGAAGGCATGCATAACCCTATGCTGGATGATAAAAAAGGGGTGTCGCTGGAGAGGGTAAGTTTTGATGTGCCGGCATCAAATTTACGTAACTGGAAATCTGCTTCGGCATTGGATAATTTCGCGACGCCAGGATACCGGAATTCTCAGGCGGAGAATCCTTCTCTTAGTAAATGTTATGTTGAACCGGTGATTTTTTTTCCTTATTCCAAAGGAGATTCAAGTAAAGCCAGTCTGAGAATTTTGTTGTCCGAGCCTGGAAATACGATCTCAGTGAAGGTTCTGAACAGAAGCGGTCAGGTAGTGAAAAGTTTAATCGAGAATGCCATAGCCGGAACTGACGGTCGTGTAGAATGGGACGGTAGTGACAATTCCGGCGGTCTGTTGCCGGTCGGCTATTATGTATTCCGGGTAGATGTTACTTCACCTGCTTCTACGCATACTTTTTTAGTTAAAACCGTTCTCGGGGCCTATTAACGCATTATTCAGGCCCCTTATTTTGCCGAATATTATCAGAATATTATTTTGAATAGTAATATTTAAGAAAAATATGTTGCTATTCTAGTATATAGTTATTTAATTTGTACTATTCAAATATTAATTTGAATAAGCAAGCTCTCTTTTTAACCAATTTAAAACCTAGGTTTCTTATGAAATTAAAAATTTATCTGAAGTATTTTTTCTTGCTTCTTGTTGCAACTTCCCTGTTTACAGTGGACGGCTTTGCTCAGGCAAGAAAAGTTAGTGGAAAGGTCGTTGGCTCTGACGACAATTCCGGGATCCCCGGAGCATCCGTAACCATCAAAGGTACCACTAGAGGTGGTTCTACTGATGCGGAAGGAAATTATTCTATCGATGTCAGAGGACCGAACGATGTTCTTGTGTTTAGCTTTTTGGGTTACACGACACAGCAAATCACTGTCGGAAATCAGACAACAATTAATGTAACTTTAGCTTCTGATGTATCTTCATTGGAAGAAGTTGTTGTTACAGGTTATTCAGTTGACAAAAGAAAAGAATCTACGGGTGCTGTTTCTATTGTAAAATCAAAAGATCTGACAACTGTTCCATCTTCGAGTGTTGAACAACAACTTCAAGGTAGAGTGGCCGGTTTAACGGTAGTAACTACCAGTCAGCCGGGTTCTGGTAGCCAGATCAGGGTCAGGGGTTTTGGTGCTTTCGGTGGTAACCAGCCTTTGGTTATTGTTGACGGTTATCCTGTAGGTAACGCTGATTATCTGAACCCTGAAGATATTGAAACAACTACTGTATTGAAAGACGCCTCTGCTGCTTCTATTTATGGAGCAAGAGCGGCTAACGGCGTAATTGTATACACTACAAAGAAAGGTAAGAAAGGAGCTAAAAAATTAAGTATAACGTATGACGGTATCTTCGGATTTACAGATCCGGGTAAAGGTCAGAAAATGATGAATCCTCAGGATCAGGCTACATGGACGTGGAATGCCCTTCGTAATTCAGGATCTCCTTTGACTCACCCTCAGTACGGTTCAGGGGCAACGCCGGTTATCCCTGATTATCTGAAAGTAGGAAATCAGAGTGGTGTCATCGGTACTGTAGACCTTGCTGCAGAAGCTAAAAAATATAACATTACCGGACCAACCATCGGTGATTTTTACCAGGTAATCAAAGCTAACAAAGCAGGTACTGACTGGTATGATGCATTGACTCAGACAGGAACGATTCAAAGACACACCCTTGGTTTCTCGGGTGGTGGAGAAGGATCACGTTTTTATATTGGTTTTTCTGCTCAGGATCAGCATGGTATTCTGGCCAGCCAGAAAGCGAAAAGATATGCAGCCAGAATCAATACCGAATTTGATGTATTTAAAAATGTAAGGATAGGTGAAAACCTTCAGCTTACTTATTTCCAGATTCTCGGAAGAGACGGAGATAACGGCGGTCTTTCCAGTTCTCAAAACGAAAATGATATTTTGGCGGCATTCAGATCTCCAACTATCTTACCGGTATATGATGAATTCGGAGGTTATGCAGGTACTACTGCTCTAGGTTTCGGACAGGGTTCAAACCCGGTTGCTAACCAGCAGAGAGGTAAATTGAACAGGAATTTCAACGGTTTGGCTACAGGTAATATTTACATAGAGATTGATCCGATTAAAGATTTGACGATTAAATCATCTGTAGGTATGAACTATATCAACTCTTACGGATGGGGATATGGTCAGCCGATTTATGAAACACTGGAGAACAAGGGTGTTAACTGGTCATATAATGAAAGTAGCAGTTTTGCTTTGGGGTATACAATTACCAATACTGCTACTTATAAGAAGAAATTCGGTATCCACGGTATTGAATTATTGGCTGGTCACGAAGCATTGAATACAGGGTTTGGTAAAAACTTAAGTGCAAGTGGTAGAAATCCGTTTGCAGGAGATATTGACTATATTACTATTTCCAAACTGGATATCATCAACCCTGCTCAAAGTGGAAAGAATAATGGAATTACATTCCTGTCTTATTTCGGAAGGGCTATTTATAACCTTAATGAAAAGTATATCATTACAGGGGTGTTGCGTCGTGACGGATCTTCCCGTTTTGGTTCTGAGTCGAGATACGGTGTTTTCCCTGCAGTTTCTGCAGCATGGCGTTTGTCTGACGAGTCATTCATGAAGGAAATTCCATGGATTACAGATTTGAAAGTAAGAGGTGGATATGGTACAATGGGTAACTCTAATAACGTTGACCCAGGTAACCAGTTCAGTCTTTATGCTCAGGATCTTGCCAACTCAGTGTATGACATCGCAGGTTCAAATGCAGGTGTAACCAGTGGTTTTAAACAATCAAGAATTGGAAACCCGGCTGCCAAGTGGGAAACCAGTATTACCAAAAACATCGGTTTTGATGGTACTTTCTTCAAAAGCAGATTAGAGGTAGTTTTAGACTTGTGGCAAAAAGATACAAAAGACCTGTTATACAGACTTCCTATTACACAAACCGTTGGTGGTGCTACTCCTCCATCTGTTAACGTAGGAACTATGGTTAACAAAGGGATAGATGTTCAGGTCATTAACCGCGGTAAAATTGCCAAGGAAGTAGCTTATGAGGTAAATGTAACGGGTAGTTTCCTTCACAACGAAATTACCAAGATTGGTGGCAACCTGACTTACCTTTTGGATGTTAATCCTGGATTCAGAGGGGTCAATCCTATCAGAAACCAATTGGGTTATTCACTGTCTGCATTCTACGGGTATAAAGTAGCTGGTCTATTCCAGTCACAGGAAGAAGTTACTTCTTCTCCGGCTCAGGATGGAGCAGCCCCTGGTCGCTTCAGATATCAGGATGTTAATAATGACGGTAAAATCAATTCTGATGACCGTACCTACCTTGGAAGTCCGGTACCTACCTTTACAGGTGGTCTTAACTTTACTTTGAAGTATAAGAACTTTGAACTATTGTCTTATTTCTATACTTCAATTGGAAACAAAATCTTTAACCTTTCTAAAAGATTTACAGATTTCTATCCTTTGTTTGCCGGTTCTGCTATTTCAGAAAGAGTTAAGGATTCGTGGACTCCTCAGAACAGAGATACAAAAATCCCTATTTTTGAAGCAAACGATGGCTTTAGTACAGGTTCTCAGGCGAGTGATTTTTATGTAGAGGACGGATCTTATCTAAGATTCCAGAACTTGTCTCTTGCTTACAATGTTCCTTCGACGTTTGTTGATAAATTAAAACTTGGAAGTTTAAGATTGAACGCTTCTGTCAATAATTTATTTACAATTACCAAATATGGTGGATTGGATCCTCAGGTAGCAGGTGCGGCAGATACCAATTTCGGTATTGATTTGGGTAACTTCCCAATGACCCGCCAGGTGAATTTTGGTATTAACGTTGGGTTTTAATTAATATAAATTGAACATTACGATGAAAAAAATAACAATTGTAGTATTATTCTTATTGCTTTTTGCAGGTTATTCTTGTAAAGAAAGCTTTCTGGATGTAGCTCCGACGGGCTCATTAGCCAAGGCCCAGCTTACAACAAAGGCCGGACTTGAAGGGGCATTGATCGCCGCCTATGCACAATTAAGCGGTTTGGGAAGTTATGCTTCCGGCCCTTCCAACTGGGTTTGGGGAAGTATTAGAGGTGGAGATGCCAATAAAGGTACTGACCCGGGTGACTTTTCGGATATTAACCCGATACAGCGTTTTGAATATTCTCCTACCTTGCCTTTCAGCGGAGAGGTTTATCAAGGTCATTTTGAAGGTGTTGCCAGAGCAAATGCCGTATTGGCTCTTCTTAAGGAAGCAGCGGCTTCTGTAAAACCTGAAGATATAGCAAGAATGGAAGCCGAGGCTAAGTTTCTGAGAGCACACTTCTATTTTCAGCTGAAGAGAAACTTTGATATGGTTCCTTATGTAGATGAAACCAATAACGTTACAAACGGAATTGAGAAAGTTAAGAATGATGTAGATCTATGGCCAAAAATTGAAGCAGATTTCAAAGCTGCTTATGATAAACTTCCTGAAGTAGCAGATGCAGCAGGTAGAGCCAACAAATGGGCTGCTGCTTCTTATCTTGCCAAAGTGTACATGTTCGAAAAGAAATATACTGAAGCAAAAGCTTTGTTTGATCTGATCATTGCTAACGGTAAAACTGCCGGAGGTAAGAAATATGCATTACTTCCTAAATACTCTGATCTTTATGTGATCGCTAATGACAATAATGCGGAGTCGATCTTCTCAGTACAGGCGACAGTAAAATCAGGTAACGGTAATAACGCCAATGCCGATCTTCAGTTGAACTACATTCAGGGTGTTGACCCGGGTACTTGTTGCGGATTCTTCCAGCCTTCATTTGAATTTGTAAACTCTTTCAGAACAGATGCTGCAGGATTGCCGATTCTCGATGGTTCATACAATGATCCCGCTAAAGCCGTTAAGAATGACATGGGTCTTAAATCTGACGAAGCTTTCACGCCTGATGCAGGTCCTTTGGACCCGAGACTTGATCACTCAGTTGGTCGCAGAGGTATTCCTTTCAAAGACTGGGGTGTACACACAGGAGCCAGCATGATCAGAAACCAGCCTAACGGAGGACCGTACTCACCTAAGAAATATTTGTTTTCAAAAGCTGAAAAAGCTGCAGGTATGACTGAGACAGGTGGTTGGGGACACCAGACTTTCAATGCTTACAACGTCAATATTATCAGGTTTGCTGATGTGCTTTTGATGGCTGCTGAAGCTGAGATCGAAGTCGGAAGTTTGGCTAAGGCACTGGAATATACCAATATGGTGAGAGGAAGAGCTGCCAATCCGAATGATTTTGTAACCTTAGACGGAAAACCTGCTGCCAATTATAAAATTGCCTTGTATCCTGCATTCGCTTCAAAAGAGGCTGCAAGAACAGCGGTACGTTTTGAGAGAAGACTTGAGCTGGGAATGGAAGGATACCGTTTTTATGACCTTGTTCGCTGGGGCGAGGATGTTGCCGCGATCAATAAGTATCTGACTTATGACCAGGTAAGACTTCCGGGAGCCTTGGGCGGAGCGAAGTATCAGGCTAAAAATGCACTATTGCCTTTACCGCAGTCGCAAATTGACTTGGTTGGCCGTGATATTTTAAAGCAAAATCCGAATTATTAATTAAAATCAGGATATTTGAAAAGGGTAGAAGGTTCACTTCTACCCTTTTTTATGATTTCTGCCATTGAAGCGGATCGTTTATCCTGCTGAGAATCTCAGGGATTTTTAAAAACACACTTCTGTTCGGTTAAACACCTGTCTCTCATTTCACCTGAAGTTCATATTTGTCCCTGGTTGAATCAGGGGTTAAAATTAGCTTAGTATTTAAAAGCTTCTGTGGCATATTATGCATTAAAAGTGTAAGAGACAATGTTTTTCCAGGTTTAGAAGGAAAGATCTTTAAGTGACAGGAATGCCTTGTGCAAACCATTGCATTGGTAAAAAATAAAATAATCCGATTCGATATGTCCTGGCTTTTTGTTTATATTTATATCCAAAAACCTTAATCATTGCTATGAAATTTAACTTTACTATTCTTATTTTTTTCGTTTTCATTTTTTTTAGCTGCAAAGAAAAAACATTATTCCAAAAGCTAACGACAGAGGAGACTGGAGTCAGTTTTACCAACAACATTGTCGAAAATGACACTATGAATATTATCAAATTTGAATATATTTATAATGGTGGCGGGGTGGCGATTGCAGATTTTAACAGTGACGGACTTCAGGATCTTTTTTTCAGCGGTAATCAGGTACAAAATAAACTATATCTGAACAAAGGAGATTTTAAGTTTGAAGACGTTTCGAAACCTTCCGGAATTGATGGTTTTGACCGCTGGAATACCGGGGTAGTAACTGTTGATGTCAATGGAGACGGTCTGATGGATATTTATGTGGCCGCTTCAGTAAAACAACCCGCTTCAAAAAGAGAAAACCTGCTGTTTGTTAACCAGGGTGTCAAAGGAGGCGTTCCTGTTTTTAAAGAAATGGGAAAAGAATATGGGGTAAATGATGACGGTCATTCTGAAAATGCTACGTTCTTTGACTACGATAATGACGGGGATCTTGATTTGTATGTGGTAACGAATGTTATTGATCAATATCCGAACTTCTACAGGCCTAAGAAAACAGATGGTTCGAATCCGAATACAGACCGGCTTTACCGCTGTGACTGGAGTGATTCGCTCAAGCATCCTGTTTACACCAATGTTTCTAAAGAAGCCGGAATCCTGATAGAGGGTTTTGGCCTGGGGGTTAATATTTGTGATATCAACAATGATGGCTGGAAGGATATTTACGTAACAAACGATTATGCGTCTGATGACCTGTTTTATGTCAATAATAAAAACGGCACATTTACTGATAAAGCAGCTGACTACTTTAAACATACCAGCAATTCGGCTATGGGGAATGACATTGCTGATATCAATAATGACGGATTGCTTGATATTATCGCATTGGACATGCTTCCGAAGAACAACCTGAGAAAAAAAGTGCTGGCCCCTGCCAATAACTACCAGTTGTATAATTTCAGTGATCAGTACGGGTATATTTATCAGTACATGAGAAATACACTTCAACTCAATAATGGAATAGATGCAAAAGGCGAACCGAAATTCAGTGAAATAAGCCTGCTGTCAGGTGTAGCCGAAACCGACTGGAGCTGGACACCCTCACTGGCTGACTTTGACAACGATGGTTTCCGTGACTTGTTCGTGACCAATGGTTTTCCAAAAGATGTGACCGACCGGGATTTTATGGCGTTCAGGGCTGATGCAGAAAGGCTGGCGGGGATTGATTACCTGCTTTCTCAGATTCCTGAAGTGAAAATCAGCAATTATGCTTTCAGGAATAAAGGAGATCTTACATTTGAGAACGTTACCAAGTCCTGGGGTTTTGATATTCCTTCTTTTTCTAACGGAGCAGCTTACGGAGACCTTGATAATGATGGAGACCTGGATTATGTAATCAACAATATCAATGACCCGGCATCAATCTATAAAAATACCCTCATGGAAGAAAAAGGGGATAAAAAGTCTGACTATCTGAGAATCAGTTTTAAAGGGAATGATAAAAATACTTTCGGTTACGGGGCTGTTGCGGAAGCGGAGCTTACTAATAGAGAAACCCTGATTCATGAGCACAACCCTCACAGGGGATATTTGTCGAGTGTGGAGCCTTATGTGCATTTTGGATTAGGAGAGAAAGTGATCAAAACCCTGAGAATAAGATGGCAGAATGGTAAAATGCAGGAGTTTAAGAATGTAAAACCCAACCAGGTTTTGGTAGTAGACATTAAAAATGCAAACCTCGAGAGTATCAGGCCTTCATTTGTCAGAGATAACCAGATGACAGACATTACGCAGTTGGCTGGAATTGATTTTAAGCACCGTGAATATGACTTTATAGACTTCAATCAGCAGAACCTGCTTCCTTCCAAATTGTCTCAACTCGGGCCTGCCATGGCTACGGGTGATATCAATGGTGATGGATTGGATGACATATTTATGAGCGGACCTAAATTTATTAATGCTTCATTTTTTGTACAGGGGAGCGACGGCAAATTTCAACAGAAGTTCCTTTTACCCGCTGTTGATTCACTTCAGAAAAAAGGAGAAGACCTGGGCAGTTTGTTGTTTGATGCAGACCTGGATGGCGATCTTGATCTTTACATTGCCAGGGGAGGCTCGGAAGATCACCCGGCAAACCCTTCATTCCAGGATGTGCTTTATCTGAATGACGGAAAAGGCGGGTTCACTGTAGCGGTTAATGCTTTACCTGAATCGTTCCTGAGTAAATCATGTGTCAGAGCCAGTGATTTTGATCATGATGGCGACCTTGATCTCTTGGTAGCGGGAAGAAACGTTCCTTTGGAATATCCTAAACCTACTTCAAGTAAACTCTTACGGAATGATACTAAAAACGGAGTTGTTAAATTCACGGACGTGACCGCATCACTTGCACCGGGACTGAATGACATAGGATTGATTTGTGACGTGCTTTGGACAGATTATGATAATGACGGCTGGGCTGACCTGATACTGGCCGGAGAATGGATGCCTGTTACCATGTTTAAAAATGAGAAAGGAAAACTTGTTCAGAATCAGAAAACAGGGTTGGAGGCCTTCAAAGGTCTGTGGAATTCTTTAAACGGAGGCGATTTTGACGGAGACGGGGATATTGATTATGTAGTGGGAAATCTTGGAAAAAACAACCTTATGAAAGGAACGGCACTTGAGCCTGTGAAGGTGCTGGCAAAAGATTTTGATAATAATGGCAACTATGACCTGATCCCTTTTGTCTATTTTGACGGGGTCGATGGAAAAAGGCAACTGGTGCCGTTTAACGGCAAGGACGATGTCAATAAGCAGCTGAATCCGACCAGGGCCAGGTTTGTTTCCTATAAAGATTTTGCCGGGGCTACTTATGATAATTTGCTGGCGGAAGAAGCCCGTAAGGGGGCACTGGAGCTTGAAATGAATTATACTTCTTCTGCTTACATTGAAAATCTCGGTAATGGGTCCTTTAAAATCACCGAGCTTCCGGTTTATGCCCAGTTTTCAGTAGTAAACGGTATGCTGGTAAAAGACCTTGACCAGGATGGAAACCTCGACGTGCTGATTTCTGGAAACAATTACGGAAATGAGACTTCGATCGGGCGTTATGATGCATCAAACGGTATTTTTCTGAAAGGTGATGGTAAGGGGAATTTTACGGTTAAAAACTATTCAGGATTCTATGCCCCGGGTGACGCCAAGGCCCTTGTCAGTTTTTATGACGGCTCTGGGAATATGCTGATTGCGTCCGCAGAAAACCGCGGCAAGCTGAGGTTGTTCAGGACTAAAATAGCGGGCGAAGTGATTCAACTCCAACCGAAATCAACCGGTGTAATCTACAATCTGAGAGGGAAAAAACTTAAGTCGGAAGTTTATTATGGTTCTTCTTATCTTTCCCAATCAAGCAGAAAGATAGTGTTACCTGCCGGAGCTAAATTTATTTCAGAATATTAATAACAGGTATTTTTGATCAGCCGGCCGTTTCAGAAGGAGCGGCCGGCTTTTTTTACGAATTAACGCAAGGATTATCGCTGGAATTCAAAACTTAGTCTATTGAAATTTGGTTTGAAGCATAAAATGGAACTTGCAGAAGGCTAAATACTTTAATTTAGAGTTTCAGAAAGAAGATTAACCCAACCTATGAATTTAAAAAGACTTATTTATTGCTCTTGCACAGCATTGCTTCTGGCATGTGGTTCGAAGAAAGAAGAAACCGTGGACGAGGTGTTGACTCCGTCAGGACTTGGCGGAAAAGAACTGGCAGAATTGCATTGTTCGCGGTGCCACGAATACACTCCTCCTCAAATGCTTGATAAAAAAACCTGGGAAGCCGGGGTTTTACCTGAAATGGGTCTAAGACTGGGCATTGGCGATCTGTTTGGTAAATTGCTGGGGATGAGTCAGGAACATATGAATCAGACAATTGCAGCCAACATATATCCTGACAGACCGATGCTGGCAGAAGAGGACTGGAAGAAAATTGTGGCTTATTATGCTGAAAATGCACCGGAAAAACCGCTTCCTCAGGCCACGAAAGAGAAAATATCTAAAAATCTCAGTGGATTCAGGGTTATCTCCAGGAACATTCCTGAAGGAGGCTTACCCAAAAATACCTTTGTGAAATTTAGTCCTGAAGAAAAAAGCGTTTATTCAGGAGAGAAAAACGGAAAACTCTACCGATATGACCTGAAGCTGAAAAAAGCAGATTCTCTGGGTGCGTTTGGTGCTGTAGCAGATATTTATTTTGAAAAAGACGGTCTCAGAATTCTGGACATGGGGCAGATAGATCCCCATGAAGGGAAATTCGGGAAGTTTTATCAGAGAACTGCCGACGGCACACAAAAGATATTGCTGGATACATTGAGGCGTCCGGTGAGGGCTGCTTTTGGTGATCTGGATGAGGATGGGGTAGAGGATATGCTTGTCTGCAGCTTTGGTTTTGAATTGGGTAAACTGGCCTGGTACAGTGGTAAAAATAAGAAAGAAAATGTGCTTAAAAACCTGCCGGGGGCCAGGAATGTATTCATCAGGGACATGAACAATGACGGCAAAAATGATATTGTGGCATTGATGACGCAAGCCCGGGAAGGTGTTTTTATTTTTTATAATCAGGGTAACGGACGCTTTGATGAAAAGCAGGTATTGTCATTTTCTCCTGTGTTTGGTTCCAGTCATATTCAACTGGTGGATTTCAATAAGGACGGCTTTGTGGATATTGTTTATTCAAACGGTGATAACGCTGACTTTTCTTATAGTTTTAAGAGCTATCACGGGCTAAGGATTTTTGAAAACAGCGGGAAAAACAGTTTCAAAGAAGCATTCTTCTACCCGGTTTACGGAGCGGCAGAATCACACACAGCGGATTTTGATCAGGACGGTGACCTTGACATAGCTCTGATCTCTTATTTTCCTGACAAGAACCAGGTTCCTAATGAAGGATTTTTATTCCTGGAAAACACAGGAGGATACCAGTTCAAGGTTTCTTCATTTCCACAAGCAAAAAATGGCATCTGGATGACGATGGATGTGGCCGATATGGACAAAGACGGAGACCTGGACATAGTCCTGGGGGCCTACGAAAGGGGATCGGTCAACAGCTCCCGGCAGAAACTTGAAATGGTTGTCCTTGAAAACCTGAAACGCTGAGTTATTTCACTACCGGAAACGCCACTATTCTTAATTTGGTGCATCCGTAAGGAATCAGTGTAATCGTTTCTTCTTCCTGGCTTACTTCGCCCTGGTAAATTTCCTCACGGGTGGTGACAGGCTGACGTGCCACGCCTTCCACGAGTTTCCAGTTGAGAATTTTTTTGCCTTTTAAAGTGATTGAAACCGGGGCATTCTTGCTGTTCCATACATATTCTCCTGTGAGGGGTTTCGAGCTTGCAGAGGCATTTTCTGAAGGCTTATCGATCATTTTTTTCAACAATCCATAATTCCAATCGCTGGCCGGTTGGATTTCATAAAAAATACCTTCTTCTTTGATCTCTTTCTGTGTCCAGGTTTCTTCAATTTTCAGGGCATACACCAGCGGGCCACGTTCCACGGCCCTTGAATTTCTGGCCCAGTTACTGGTCCTGATCTCCATCGGGAAATCAAGCGTAAGCTGATCCCCATTGACCCAGGCTCTTTCAATCGTGATGATTTGTCCTCCTTTCTCTGTTCTGAGAGGTTTTCCGTTCAATAATATGGCAGCTTCTTTACACCATTCCGGAATTCTGAATTCCATCGGGAAGCTCAGAGTTTTGGGAGTGCCGATGGTGAAATTGATTTTGTTGTCAAAAGGGTAGGCGGTTTCTTCTTTTATCGTTACTTCTGTGCCGTCGGCAACTTTCGCTTTGACGGTATTGGGAGAATATACCAACGCCGCTAATCCTTTCCCGGGTGTTGAATACCATAGATTGGCCGCAAATTTGGTCCATCCCTGGTGCATATTGGCGGTACAGCAAGTGTATCCTGCATAATGGCCAAACACATTATTCATACCCCTGCCGAACGGAAGTGAGAAGTCATAAACCCCTCTGGAAACCTGCACCTGGTTGGCTATCTGGAAATACTGCCTGCTCATAAAATCATCAGTAGTCTGTGTCGGCAGGGCATTGAAAGTCATGCGTTCCAGGGCTTCCATATAAGCCTGGTCCCCGGTTATGCCTACAATTTCTTCCAGAGAGTACATCGCTTCCACAATGGCACAAAGTTCAACTCCTTGTGTGGGGTCATTGCCGTGCAGGTCTTCATCGCCTGAAAACATTCCGTGAGGCAAACCATGCAGGCTCATAAGGTCTTTCCAACCTGTTTTAAGAGAATCAAGATAGACGGTTTTACCTTGCGACTGATAGTAGATTGCAGGCATTTTGATGCCCATTCCTACATTGACTGCATGACGTTCCATCCATTTTTCACTGGTCTGGTTTACTGCTGCCTGGATGGCCCAGTCC
>NZ_JAAAKV010000014.1 GCF_009905725.1 Emticicia sp. CRIBPO
CTGAGGCTTTTTTGTGTTTAAATCTACCAGAGAAAGGAAAAAGGGATCAGAATGGCTCCCAAGGGCCAGTCTGATAGATTGAAAGCTTCAGTAGAAATACTCCTTAAGTGGGGAATATGAATGGAATTGCTTGAAGCTTGTCGTTTAAGATTTATCGCTTTACCAAAACAGAAGACAAGATCTTTGTCCCATTCTCCTTTGTGCCTTACCAAATCAATGAGACTTTACATAACGCTTTATCTCTTCCAGTGCGTTTTTATAGCCTTTGGTAAAGCTTTTGGGATCAGAAGGGTATTTACGTATGCTTTTTACACCGGCTGATAGCATTTTAACGGCTTTGTCAGCGTCATTGGTGTCAAAAAAGATTCTGTCATACCGATCAGAAGGGTAGGGGTTAATGCCGATGCCATTGTTGTAAAAACTGAAAGGGGAGTTAAGATGGCTTAGGGTAAAGGAAGAATATTTCTTTTCATCAATGAGCGAAAAATAGCCTATCATATAATCAAGCTGGCCAATAACCCTTTTTTTGATCTGCTCCTGATTTTCTCTGTTCTTTGGTCTTAGCCTCCATTTGTTTTCTTCCAGGCTTAAAAGGTCTCTTTTTCCGGATTTGTAATAGTCATCTATCACCAGGAACAACTTCATTTCGTGTTTCTTATCAGGAAATCCTGTCAGGGTTAATTGTTCAAATTCTCCGCGGTCATTTTGTTTTCTTGTGATGTCCAGAAACAGGTCTCCAAGCCCGTTGAGGTTGAGAATTAAAAGATCTTTCGTTTTAAACTGATATTTTCCATAAGAGAATATCCCGTTGGGAGATAACACCGTTACGGTATCATTATCATTAAATTTGATATGGGATTCACTCAGCAATGACTTATTCGAATGATCGAAATCCGTCGACAAAGCAGAATTGATATCACTCGTGATATCAACCCCGTTGACTTCTATTCTGACGATCTTAAAAGTGGTTACTGTTTTAGGTATTCCATTGCAACTGGCGAGACTAAGATAAACTAAAGCTAAGACGAACAGATTCCTCATTTATAATTGTTAATGATTTTCAGGCTAAAAAAATATCAGTATAGTACCAATTACAAATTTATAGTATTTTATGACAAAGGTTTAGCACTTGTCAGAATAATGAAGTTTCTTTTAACAGCTTCGCCCGTATTACTTTTTATGTCTTCAGTTTTTGTTTTTACATCTGCGATCAAAAATCCCGCATCTGAAAGCAGTCTTTCTGCATCGTTAATATCATATAAACGGAATCCGTATACCGTAAATGGGAGGGCCTTCATAAAATCTTTTTCGGCAAAGGTCAGATAAAATTTCCCCCCGGGTTTCAGGACACGTAAAATCTCATTGGCATAATCCGGGGGCTCTTCCCAGAAATAGAGAGTATTGACTGTGAAAATTTTATCATAGGTGCCGGATTCAAAGTCTAATATTTTGCCATTGCTGAGTTTAAAGTCTGCAAAGCCCGTATCGATAAAGTCTTTATTGATACGCCTGGCTTCAAGAATCATGGTTTCAGAGATGTCAATTCCTGTGTAATGTAAATCCGGGGTTTGTTTGACAATGGATTCGAGGTGGCTGCCGTTTCCCGGGCCTATTTCGAGTATTTGTTGGCCAGCACCGATGTTCATGGCATCTATAGTTGAATGAATCATGTTTGAATTGGTGAGATTCATGTTTTCACCTGTTTTGATACCATTCTCTCCTTCGGGGCAGCTAAGCTGTTGGGCCAGGCTTTTAAAATCTTCTTCTGTCATTGATATTTCCGGTTGCTGTGTTAAAATTACGACGGCTTTCAGGAAGAAATCCGGGGTTACTCCGGCACGGTTCAGGGCTTAGTGTTTTACACTTCTATATTTTCCCCGAATTGCAGGATATAGCCATTGTTGTCGTAGATCGCGAACTCTCTCATGCCGTAATCAAAATTCTCAAGTTCATACACCACTTTTACATCATCCCTGAGCTTGTTCCAGAGTTCGTCCACATTATCGGTACGAAAATAAAAAGAACCTGTAAAAACAGGTTCTTTAAAAGGTAAATGAGCATTGGGCAGAGAAAACATGATTTCAACCTCATCTTTAAAAAGAGAAGCCCATCCGTCTTCGACACTTTGTCCACCGGCTGTAAACCCTAGTTTTGAGGTATAAAATGCTACGGATTCTTCCAAATTGACTGTATAAAGCATCGGGCTGAGATTCAGTAATTTCATAGCATTTTTTGTTTGAATGTTATTTGAGTTTCTTTTTTTCGACCCCTTCAGTCGTGATTACAACAGGCTTTATCAAACCGTTTTCATCAAAATACATACGGTCTATACAGGTTTCTCTTGAATTACCGTCGGTTTCGTTCAATGGTCTTCTGTGGTAAACGATGTACCAAAGGTCGCCGTCAGGGTTATGAATCACAGAGTGATGTCCGGCACCGGTTGCTATCTTAGGGTTTTGCTGAAGAATCTTACCTTCTCTTTTAAACGGACCAAAAGGAGTATCGGCGATGGCATAGGCTACGCTGTAATTGGGGCCTGTCCAGCCGCCTTCTGACCACATAAAATAGTATTTACCGTTTCTTTTAAACATAAATGGTCCTTCTACATAGTTTTCGGGGGTGATTTCCTTGAATATTGTACCGTCTTCATAAGGGATGAAACCCGTGAAATCATTATTCAGCCTGGCAATGTTACAATGTTTCCATCCACCATAGATCAGATAATACTGGTCGCCGTCTTTATAAACAAACTGGTCGATGGGCTGAGCTCCGTTGTGGAATTTATCGACGAGCGGTTTTTTAAGGTGATCTTTAAACGGGCCGGCAGGGTTATCAGCCACAGCCACTCCGATTCCTCCGTATTCTTTATCACTCTGGATGTCGTTAGCTCCGAAAAACAGGAAGTACTTTTTATCTTTTTTTATGATAGAGGGAGCCCAGATGGCACGTTTGGCCCATTTGACAGCACTGGTGTCCAGAATTTTTTCATGTTTTGTCCAGTTGACAAGGTCCGGAGAAGAAAAAGCATCAAAGAAGACCTGTTTGCCGTAAGGGGCTGAAAAAGTAGGGTAAATCCAGTATTTTTTATCGAAAACTATGCCTTCCGGATCAGCGTACCACCCTGGAAAAACAGGATTGCCTGCCAGTTGTTTTTTGCTTTGTTTTTGTGCAGAAAGGTGAAGACTTAATAGGAATATGAGCAGAAATCCGGTTATTTTTTTCATTTAAAAGGCAAATGTTTTGATTGAATTTGAATAATAAGTCCAAAAATAACCTATAAAAGCGTTTCTCCATATTTTTATTCATAAAAAGCAATAAGCGGGTACTGTATTCCAAAGCACATCTGTAATTTTGGATAATGAGAAATGAAGAGAGCATACTGATTCCGACACCACCCCAGTTCAGTTTTGAGGAGTGTCTGTGGTTTCTTAACCGTAATTTTGATGATTGCATGCTGACAATCAGAGATCATTGTATTTATAAGGCATTGCAGCTGAACGGGGAGAGGGTGCTGATCAGGGTAAGTGAGGCAGAAGGAGCAATAAACGTTGATATTCTGCTGGGATCAATCGATAAAGGGGTACTGACAAGCTATATTTCAGAGTGGTTTGACCTGGAAAGAGATATTCAGCCGTTTTATACCTTACTGGCCGCAGAGCCGTCAATGGCCTATATGGCTGAAAAATATCAGGGTTTGAGGTTGGTAAGCATCACTGATATGTTTGAAGCGATCTGCTGGAGCATTATCGGGCAACAGATCAATTTAACTTTTGCATATAAACTAAAAAGAAGGCTGGTTGAGCTTTTCGGAAGCAAGATGGTGTATGAAGGAGAATCACATTATATTTTTCCGGAAGCAGAGGTCCTTGCTCAGATAGAGCCGGAAGAGCTTAAATCATTACAATTTTCACAAAGGAAAGCCGAGTATATCATCATTGTGGCCAGGGCATTTGCAGAAGGCATTGTCAGTAAACAAAAAGTAATGGAATTACCGGCTTTGCCGGAAAAACAAAAGCTGCTGACAGACCTGAAAGGAGTAGGCATCTGGACGGCCAATTATGTATTGATGAAATCCCTGAGGGAGCCTGCCAGCATTCCGCACGGAGATGTTGGCTTATTACAGGCCCTTCAGAACCACCGGGTCATAGAGAGAAGGGATGAAACGGAGCTTATTGCCCGGTTTTTTGAAAAATATCAGGGTTGGGAAAGTTACCTGGTGTTCTATTTATGGAGAAGCTTATCCGTCAAAGACACCTGAGTTATCTGATTATTCTGAACGTAAGGTTGATCCTGGGACCAGAGACTTTACTTGTTTTAGGGATGTGGTGTTCCCAGAAATGTTGGGTTGGCCCTTTCATCAGTAAAAAACTGCCGTGGGTTAGTTCTACAGAAACGACTTCTTTTTTGTCCCGGTAATTTCTCAGTTTGAAAATCCGGGTTGCCCCCAAACTGATCGAGCCGATCACAGGATTGCCTCCTAGTTCTTTCTCGTTGTCACGATGCCAGCCCATACTGTCTTGTCCGTTCCGGTACAGGTTAAGCAAAACACTGTTGAATGCAACTTGTGCCACACCTTCAATTTTCGTCTTTATGTTTTTCAGTTCGTCTGTCCATTGATGCGGATGCATGGTAATGCCCGAATAAGTGTACGGTTTGTCGCCATGCCATGAAGTGAGGCGGGGCTGCATTACCTCTTTGCCGAATATCTTTATAGGTTCCTGTTTCCATGGAATCGTTTCTGTGAGGGTATCGAGATAGAAATCACTTTCCTGCTTTTCAAAGAAAGCCGGGAAAAACAAGACCTCCCCGTCATGGGAAAGTATGTTGTGGTTATCAAACAGGTTTTGTTGCATCTTGCTTCCATAATTGGTATTCCTTTGGCATACAGTGGCCGCAGGGACGATATTGTAAAGATTCTGCTTCGTGGACAGAACTGAAAAATACACGGTTGGTTCTTTTCATGCGTTTGCCTGACTTACATTTTAAACGGCCATATATCTTTAATTGTTTGTTGCCGCCCAGTACTATCGTTTTGTTTCTGAGGCGATGTCTCAGTTCGCTGTCGCTGATGTGTTCATGATACCACATCAGCTTAATGCGTCATGGAAAATGATGCCCAACGTATGTCTTTCTCCTTCGTGGACTTCGCTCACACCATGCTTTATATTGACCCTGTAGTAGCCTTTTGTGCCTTTTACCGGTCTGAAACTGGTAGTGAACATAAGCATATCTCCCTTTTGAGGATGCAACACGATGGCTTTAGACTGGGCTCTCGGGGTTTGCTGTAAGAGAACAAATTCGCCTCCGGTATAATCTTCACCGGGCTCGTTCAGGAACAAAACCAGCTGGATGGGGAAGAATACATCACCATACAGATCCTGGTGTAAAGTATTATGACCACCTTTCCCGTATTTCAGGATCAGCACAGTCGGTTTATTCTGACCGTTGCTCTGACATAGAAGCTGAAGTTCAGGAAAAGTTTCCGGAAAACCGGTATTAATGCCCAGGACTTTCATCCATTGATTGGCTACAGGGGCAAGTTTCGGGTAGATAGAGGCCCTGATGCCCTGAATCAGATCAGGTAACGGATACCGGAAATATTTATATTCGCCCAGACCGAACCGGTACCGCTCCATGGTGATGGTTTTACGGTAATTTCCGGGGTCATGATAAGCTTTAATAAGGCTTTGGCATGATTCCTCCTGTAAAAACCGCGGCACAAGAGCAAATCCGTTTTGATGAAGCTGGCTGGTTGTCTGATCCCAATCAATGCTGTTGATTTTTTCTTTGATATCCATGGGATTTATGCGTTGAGCGTTTTTGCTGCTTCCCATCCTATCATAGCAGTTTTACGGGTACTTCCCCAATGGTATTGCCCGAAATTTCCGGTCGACTGAATGACCCTGTGGCACGGGATAATAAAGGCCACCGGATTATCGCCGATGGCTGATCCGACGGCCCTTGAGGCTTTAGGATTGCTGATAACCCGGGCAATTTCTCCGTAGGTAGATAGTTGTCCCATCGGTATTTTTAAAAGCGTTTGCCATACTTTTAACTGGAACTCTGTTCCTTTCAGATGCAGTTTTACCTGGCTGAGCTTATCCCAGTCATGGGTAAAAACATACAATGCATTCTGCTGGATAAAGTCTACTACCTGGGTGTAGCGGGCATTAGGGAAAGCCGCTTTTAATTCGCTGAATGCCTGTTCCCGGTTCTCTGCAAAAGCCATGTAGCAGATTCCCTTGGGTGTTGAGGCCACCAGGATGTCTCCGAAAGGGCTTTCGGCAAAGCTGTAGTTGATACCCAGGTTTTCTCCCCCGTTTTTAAATTCCCCCGGCGTCATACCTTCTATTTTGATAAAGAGGTCATGCAGCCGTCCTGTGCCGGATAGACCGGTTTCATAAGCTGCGTCCATTAAGGTGCTTTGCTTGTCTTTCAATATGTTTTTGGCGTGTTCAACGCTCAGATACTGCAAAAACTTTTTCGGGCTTACCCCGGCCCATTCTGTAAATAAACGCTGAAAATGAAAAGGGCTCAGGTTGATTTTTTCGGCTACTTCGTCGAGGTTAGGTTGGTCTTTAAAATGTGTTTTCAGGTAGTCAATTGCCCCGGCAATCCTGTTATAATTAAGCATGTCTTGTGTCATTGTCTTTTTGTTTAAATGATGATACAAAATTATAGCCGGAACGTGGGCCGGGAAACCCGGAAATTGCTGAGTTAATGTACCCTGTAATTCTAATAACGGACCATTGCAAAGCAACGGTTTTATCTGAATATATCCAATTCTGAATTGTTTCTGTTCCCAATATTTGACAGGTTTAAGCCGGTGTGTCCGGCTTTTTAAGATTGATATACAGCGGGTTATCTAACATTTTTAGCATTTAGAAATTTGCTAAAATAATAAGCATATTTATGCTAAAAAATTAACCATATTTGAAGTGTGAAAGAAAAAAGGAGAAATTTTTAGTTAAATCACCTGGCTTATGTATCTCAATTGTCATTCTTTTTATAGCCTTAAATACGGCACCCTTTCGTTGGACGACCTGGTAAAACAGGCTGTTAAGCGGGGTATCGAGTGCCTGGCATTGACAGATATCAATCTCACTTCCGGGGTTTTTGATTTTGTAAAGGCATGTAAGGAGGCGGAAATCAAACCCGTTATAGGCGTAGAGTTTCGGAATGGTGATGAATTTAAATATATATGCCTGGCCCGTAATACCTCGGGTTTTGCAGAGATCAATGCTTTCCTGTCCCGGCATCTGCTTGATGAAAAACCTTTTCCGTTACAACCGCCGCAATTTGAAGATGTTTTTGTGATTTATTCGCCTGAAATTCTGGATACTGCCGTTGAGTTGAAGGCGTACGAATACATTGGTATCAAGCACTGGGAGCAAAGTAATGTATTTTATCAATATAGAAACCGGCTGGATCTGAATAAATGCGTAGCATGGCAGCCTGTCACTTTTTTGCAAAAAAATCCGGGATATCATCTTCACCGTTTACTGAGGGCTATTGATCATAATGTGCTGATCACCAAGCTGCCTGCTGAGGCTCATGCGACGGCTTATGAAGAGTTTCCGGAGCCGGATTTGATAGATGAAAACTTTAAGACGTATCCTGACATTGTGAAGAATGCCGTTAAGTTACTGGATGCCTGCACATTCGAATTTGATACGGAATCTCCGAAGAATAAGAAAGTTTTTTCTTCGTCAGTGGAAGAAGACAGAAAGATGCTTCAGGAACTGGCTATTAAAGGAATGAAAAAACGCTATGGGGAGAATAATGAGGCGGCACGTGAGAGAATTGAAAGGGAACTTTATGTGATACAGGAAACCAACTTTGAGCCTTATTTCCTGATTGCCTGGGATATTATTGAATTTGCCAAATCCAGGGGATTCCATCATGTAGGCAGGGGCTCGGGAGCTAATTCGGTCGTGGCTTATTGTATTGGTATCACAGACGTGGATCCCATCAAGCTGGACTTATATTTTGAGCGGTTTATTAATCTTAGCCGTAAATCACCGCCTGATTTTGATATTGATTTTTCCTGGGACGAGCGGGATGTTATTTACAATTATATTTTTGATAAATACGGGGCAGATCATGTATGCCTGATGGCCACCTGCTCTGCTTTCAGAGGACGTTCGATTTATCGCGAACTGGGCAAGGTCTTTGGTTTGCCCAAATCCGAAATAGATGAGCTGGTCAATAATCCCGGAGGGGTTCATCGCAACGAGCATGTAAAGTATATTTTCAGGTTTGCAGAGTTGATGACTGATTTTCCTGAAAAACTCTCTATTCATGCCGGGGGAGTGCTGATCTCAGATCGACCGCTTTATCATTATACGGGTCTGCAACCTATGGCTAAGGGTTTTCCTATCTGCCAGTTTGATATGTATATGGCAGAAGAAATAGGTTTTGCCAAGTTTGATATTTTGTCACAAAGAGGCCTGGGTCACATCAAAAGTGCCGTGGACATTATCAGAGAAAACAGGGGTGTTGAAATTGATATCCATACGGTAGACCGGTTTATGGAAGACAAGGAAGTGATACGACATCTCAAAGAACATGAAACCATGGGGGCTTTTTATGTGGAGTCTCCGGCTATGCGTCAGTTGATGTGGAAGCTCGATTGCGATAATTACCTTACGTTAGTCGCAGCAAGTTCTATCATCCGGCCGGGTGTTTCGGCAAGCGGGATGATGCAGCAATACATAAAATGCCATCACGATAAGTCGGCCGTCAGGTATGCAGATGATGTCATGAAAGAATTGCTGCATGAAACTTACGGAATCATGATTTACCAGGAAGATGTTATTAAAGTGGCTCATCATTTCGCAGGTTTTGATCTTGAAGAAGCCGATATGCTGCGTCGTGCGATGTCGGGCAAATACCGGACGAGGATAAATTTTAGTACACTGATAGAAAAATGGTATACAAAGAGCAAAGCACTGGGCCGGGAAGATGCGGTCATCAGCGAAGTCTGGCGTCAGATTGAGAGTTTTTCCGGGTTTTCATTCAGTAAAGCCCACTCGGCTTCTTATGCTGTGGAGAGTTACCAGAGTTTGTTTTTGAAGGCTCATTATCCGCTGGAATTTATGGTAGCTGTGATCAATAATTTCGGGGGATTTTATTATGCTGAAATGTATATTCATGAAGCCCGGCGTTACGGAGCGGTGATTGAGGCTCCTGAAGTCAATCAAAGCCGTCATTTAACCCGTATCGAGGGAATAACCATCTGGTTGGGCTGGACACACGTGGAAGGGCTTGAAAGGAGGGTAATCAGTAAAATAGAACATTGCAGGGATGAGCGACCGTTTTATGATTTTGAGGATTTCGCAGACCGTGTCGACCCGGGACTGGAACAATTGATCATCCTGGTAAGAATAGGGGCTTTCAGGGGTATTAATGAATGTAAAAAAGAATTGTTGTGGCGGGCCAATATGCATTATCATCGTCAGTCTAAAGCTTACAAAGGAGTACCCTCTCTTTTTGGAAGTAACAGCGGGAAAAGACAGGCCCTTGCTTTGCCTGCATTTACGACGGATGATCTTGAAGAAGAATACGATCAGATGGAATACCTGGGTTTCCCGCTTTCTTCGGCGTTCAGGATGATTGCAGAACGGCCTCTCAGTAAAACTTCAGTGGCTGATCTGGCCGGTTTGCATGGCAAAATAGTAGAGATTTACGGTTATATGGTTATCACGAAGTCGATCAGGACCAAGTCAAATAAACACATGGCTTTTGGGTACTTTATAGATCATAAGGGAGAATACTTTGATACCACACATTTTCCGCAGACTATTGAAAAATATCCTTTCAAGGGTAAAGGCGTTTATTTTATGCGGGGAAAAGTTATCGTGGAATATGGATTTCCTTCTGTTGAGGTGTCTGAAATGAGGAAAGTAGAGCTTAAGCCGGATCCCAGAACGGTAACCGGATAACAGGGCATTGGATTATTTTCTCAATGTCCTGTTACGGATTTCGGCAACATCAGATTGTATGTTCAGCAGGGCATCATAAATGAGGTCTGTGATTTGTTTGTCTGAAGCATTAATACTGCATACAAAACTCCAGATCTCAAAAATTTCCTCCGGTTTGATCTGATAAGGTAAATAAGCTTTATTGTCGGAATGCAGGTGGATGTGGTTGTCAATGTCCAGTTTGTTATACAGTCTTTTATAGACCAGCCCGTCGTTCTGTGTCAGGATGATATACGTCTTACCGTCTTTGATGTCCCTGATGTTTTCTACAAACTGCCCGATGACATAGGCTCCGCTTTCGAGAGGAGGCATAGAGTCTCCGACAATAGGGAAGCCGCGGTATTTTCCGTTGAGGGTATAGGGCAGGGATATTCTCGGCAGGTTTTCGATGTAATTTTCATCACTGTAACCCTGAAGATACCCTGCAGAGGCTTTTACCGGGACGAGTTCAACCAGGTCGTTACCATCCTTGTCAACCATCACAGGAAACAGGATACGGTTGCCTCCTATTTGCAAAAGGTCACGGAGGTCATTGACTTTGGTGAGGTCGATT
Organism: Emticicia sp. CRIBPO; assembly: GCF_009905725.1. GTDB lineage: Bacteria > Bacteroidota > Bacteroidia > Cytophagales > Spirosomataceae > Leadbetterella. The sequence goes on from NZ_JAAAKV010000014.1 coordinate 10,537, forward strand.
TTGATGAGAGAGTCTACCGAAACATTAAAATATTCGGATAGTTTTATGAGCATTTCAATGGGCGGATCAGCCCTGTGTTCTTCCCATGAGCTCAATCTTGAGCGTGTAATGTCCAGATCACTGGCCATGTGCTCCTGCGAAACACCCTTTATTTTGCGTAAATGGGCGATATTTTTGCTTATTTTCTTCATTGCTAAATATTATAGCGTAAATATGCTAAAAATTAGTGAATTGTCAAAATATTTAGATTAAAAAAAGAAGAGCATAAATGAGGACTTTGCGGTTGGTGACAGGTTCTGTTTTTTCTACAAAAATTAGCAATATTGTTTTGCTAAAAAAATGAGCGTGTTTGTGTTAAATAAATGTGCAATTTTGAATCGACTACTTATTTCGTGAATTATTTATAAAAGACATGGCAGAAAGGACTATTGCACATTTTGACCTGGATTCTTTTTTTGTGTCGGTGGAGAGGCTCAAGAACAGTAAACTGGTAGGTAAGCCTGTCATCGTAGGCGGGCAGTCAGACAGGGGAGTAGTGGCGGGCTGCAGTTATGAAGCCCGTAAGTTTGGTGTGAGCTCAGCTATGCCAACCAAGCTGGCCCGGAGGCTATGTCCGGACGCTCTTTTTATTAAAGGTGATTTTGAAAGCTATATGCAATATTCTGCCCTGGTAAGTGAAATTATGGAGGACAGGTTGCCCGTACTGGAAAAAGCTTCTATTGATGAGTTTTATGCGGATTTTACGGGAATGGATCGCTTTTTCGGCAACTTTAACTATGCTTTGGATCTGAAAAAAAGGGTGTTGAAGGAGACTGGATTGACGATTTCTTTCGGAATGTCTACCAGCAAGACGGTATCTAAAGTGGCTACCAATGAGTCAAAGCCTGACGCAAAAAGGAAAATAGATTCAGGCGATGAAAAGAAATTTTTAAGCCCTTTGCCTATTATAAGTATGCCCATGATTGGTAAAGTGAACGGGCAGCATCTCAGAAACATGGGAATCAAAACGATAGGGATGCTGAGTCAGATGCCTGTGGAGATGCTGGAGGCAGTAATGGGGAAGAACGGGGTCATGCTATGGGAGCGGGCCAACGGAATAGATGATGCTCCGGTGACGCCCTATCACGAGCGGAAATCTCATTCTAAAGAAATGACTTTTGACAAGGACACCATCGATGTGGATTTGCTGAAGTCTATTCTGGCTAAAATGATTGAAGAAATAACATTTGATTTAAGATCCAAAACCCAATGTGCGGGGCTGATTGCGGTGAAAGTGCGTTACTCGAATTTTGATACGCATACCCGGCAGGTCAATATACCGTACACTGCCAGTGATGAAACACTCCGCGAAAAAGCTCTGGAGATTTTTGATAAACTTTATGACCGCCGTTTGCTGATCCGGCTGGTAGGGGTGAGGTTCAGTAAGCTGGTGCCTGGTTATTCTCAAATTAATCTTTTTGACCGGTCGTCAGATATGGCGGGCTTATACCAGGCGATGGATAAAATAAGACTCCGGTATGGGGTAAAAGCTGTACAAACTGCTTTTGCAACGCGGCTTTATGAAAAGAAAAAAGAAGACAGGGAAGAAAGAAGAGCGGCTGAAACAGCTAGGGGATTGCCGCCGGAAAGATTACGGAATCATTATATGTCATTTTAATAAATTACCCTGTTAATCTGAAAAATGAAACAATAAATGCATCTATTGTGGGATAGATTAGTAATTTTGTCTGAGATACAGGCTTCCGTCTGTCATCGTAACTCTATAAAATCTATAATTCCAGCTTATCTTAATGCTTATATTTACAGATAAAACAGGCCAGTTAGGAAATCAGTTATTCGAATTTGGTACTTTCATTTCTAATTGCCGTTCTTCCGATACCAGGCTTATTAACCTGCATTTCAATTCATATAAACATTATTTTGAAGGACCTTCTGAAAATTACAATTCAGAGTTAAAACTCAGGGTTTCTTTTGGGCATAGACAGGCGGACAGAATAGCGAGGTTTCTGACGGTTTTTATATCGAAAAACCGGTGGATAAGATTAGGAGACTGGTTTAGAGTGTTGTATTCTGAAGGAGGGTCGGTTAATATTAATCTCGAAAGTTTTAAGAACAGGATAGTGTTTAAAAATGGGTCATGGTTTACGGACTATCCTCATTTTTATGAACATCAGGCTGCCATAAAACACTATTTCAGACCTTTGAAAGAACATCGCAACAACATCGCCGCGTTGATCTCTGATTGTCGTAAAGAAGTGGATATCCTGGTGGGGATACATATCAGAAGAGGGGACTATAAAGAATTTCTGAATGGTGTATATTATTTTGAAGACAGTGTATTTTATGAGAAGATGATTCAGATCCGGGATTTGAACAAAGATAAAAAAATAGGTTTTCTGATATGTTCCAATGAAAAAGTGGAGACTGACTTATTCAAAGATGTCAGGTTTTTCAGGGGTACGAATCACCTGGTTGAAGATATGTACTCATTTGCTGAATGCGATTACATTTTAGGTCCGCCGAGCACTTATACCATGTGGGCGTCATTTTACGGGAACAAGCCCCTGCTTAAACTACGGGATCGTCAGCAAATCATAAAAATGGAAGATTTTGAAATGGATTACGGGTATTGATTGATCAGGAGGAGGAATAAATAAGACTTTCTGAAATAGAATTCTGAGCCGGGTCATGAAGCAGATCCGGCTTTTATTTTTTTACGGACATTGTGTACAAATTCAGGAGAAGCATCCACAAGGCCGGCGATTTTTTCGTCAGTAAAGTCGGTTTGCATGATTAAGGACCTGGTAATTTCCAATCATCCTTCTATTAGCCCCTCTTTTTTTGCTCTTTCTAATACAAATTCATTGATACCCATCGTTTGTCTGTGTTCGTTTATTTGTTCAATAACCTCTTCAAAATTTATTATTATATTCCGGATTTTCAAAACGTAAATATAACCTTAGAAAAGTCATCAGGCCGTCGATTTTTTTCGGAGGAATTTTACCCCGGATCAGATTTCTTAAGAGGGAGTGTTTCAGTTCAAAGAGTTTCTCATCTCCTGATTTCTTACTTTTTAAGGTAATAAGTACTGTAAGAACGGCCATTGCAAAAGGGTTATTGCTGTTTTTAAGGTTGTTCTCATCCTGGTTTAATACTTTGTAAGTGTTAAACTCAAATAAAATGCTTGTCCCCGGGAAACTGTTTTCATAACCGGCAGGGTGGAAAGTTTCTGAAGCATCGGTAAAGATCGCAAAAGCCGTAACAGGCATCCGGTATTTGTCAGGAATGCGGTAATAGTAAGTAAACATGCGTAGCCCGGAGTGACGATCTTTCTGGCCCTGTACTTCAATATGAACGAGTATCCATTTGGGTTGGCCTGCTTTGGTATAAACCTTCACAAGTTTGTCAACATACTTTGGAGCCTTCCCCTCATGGTCCGGGAAAAGATCGGCCAGTTCTTTGTCGAGATAAGTAAAGCCTTTTTTCAAATCGAAAATTTCGTCGGCATTTTTGAAAAAGAACCCTAGGAAATCATCAAAAATGCTTTCAAGCAGCCCTTTCCATAGGGAGTCGTCGGTGTGGTACGTCAGGTTGTATTGATTTATGGGTGCCAAACTAGGAAAAATATAGAACAGAATAAAACTTATTGTTTTCTATTTTGAATGAATTAGTTTTGATGAATCATCAATTGACAAGGCATGTCGCAGTTTAAAATTTACAGTTCGTCAGCAGGCTCAGGGAAAACTTTTACCCTCACAAAGGAGTATCTGAAGCTGATTCTTCAGAAGAATGATCCGAAATCATTCCGGAATATCCTGGCGATCACTTTTACCAACGATGCCGCCAATGAAATGAAGCACCGGATTTTGTCTGCTTTGAAAGGTTTATCCGGAGATGACGCCGGGGCAGGGAAATACGCGGCAATGTTTGAAAAAATAAGCGAAGAGCTGCCGGATATTGAAATAACAGAACTGCAAAACAGAGCAAAGGCTGCTTTCCATGCTATTTTACACGATTATGCCGATTTTGGGGTAAAAACAATTGACAGCTTCATTAATCAGTTGGTCAGCTCGTTTACACTGGACCTTGAACTGCCATATAACTATGAAATTCAGTTGGATAAAGATATGGTCTTATTTGAGGCAGCAGAACGTTTGTTGTCTAAAGTAGGATTCAGTGAATTTGCTGATCTTTCGGACACACTCACGGAATTTGCACTTTCGAAAGTAGATGACGGAAAAAGCTGGAATAACCTGGTAGAAGACCTGGTAAAATTCAGTAATCCACTGCTTAATGATCAGAGCTTTTATCTGATCACCAAAAACGACGCACTGACTCCGAAAGATTATGCCCGGATAAAAAAGAGCATCAGAAATTATAAAAAAGACATTCTTGATCAGATAAAAGCAAAAGGACTGGATGGGGTAGACCTGATTTCTGTGAATGGCCTCACTGCAAAAGATTTTACACAGGGTGACAAGGGTATCTATGGATTTTATACAAAACTGTATCAAAACCCTGAGGTTTTATTTGAAGCGAAATTTCCCAATAAATACCACCTGGATGCCATAGGAGAGGATAAGTGGTATCCAAAGGCGGCTTCTGCCGGAGCAAAAGTGGCGATTGACAGTATTAAAAATGGATTGACTAAGATCGCTCAGGATGTTCTGGACCTGAAGTCTGGGCATTTATCCAAATACCTGCTTTTGAACGAAATTGAGAAGGTACTTTTTCAGCTTTCGCTTTTGCGGTTTATCAAGGAAGAATTTGACCTGGTGCTGGCTGAGAAAAACCAGGTTTTCTTATCGGAGTTCAACCGGAAGATATTAAAAATAGTCGTTTCGGAGCCTGTGCCCTTTATTTATGAGCGGCTGGGCGAGAAGTACGACCATATTCTGATTGACGAATTTCAGGATACTTCCGATCTTCAGTTTTTTAACTTATTGCCACTTATCGAAAACTCTCTTGCTAAAAACAATTTTAATATGATTGTGGGCGATCCCAAGCAATCAATTTACCGTTGGAGAGGAGGAAAGGTGGAGCTGATGATTCATCTGATCAAGAGCCAGACGGACAAGCTGAAAGAAAATGATATGATTTCAGAGATTCAGCATTTACAACTGGACAACCTGAATACTTTTATCAGTAAAGAGGCCCTGGTGATTAATTACCGGAGCAGAAAAGAAATCATATCATTCAATAATGCCATTTTTGAGGTTATTAAAGAAGAGAAAAAGGCTGATTATCCATTTATTGAAGATGTATTTGAAGATTATAAGCAGGAATTCCGACCTGATGCACCATCCGGAGGGCATGTGGAAATTGAGTTTCTGCCTTATGATCCTGCGGAAGACCGTGCCCTTGATCGCATTTTAACCATCATAGAAAAAGCGGTAAGCGAAGGATACGGATTAGGCGATATTGCCGTATTGTCACGGACAAACCGGCAGTCGGCAGAAGTGGCTAAATTTCTGGATGGTAAAGGCTACAAGATCGTATCGAAAGATTCATTGCTTCTGAGAAACTGCTTATCTGTTAACCTTTTAATTGCTTTCCTCGAACTGATCAATGAGCCGGGAAATGAACTGCACCGGTATGAGGCTGTTTTTCTGTTCTTTCTTCTTAAATTCGGTACCACGCCAACCACCGGGCAATACCAGGAAATGCAAACCTACATTCATGAGAAAGAAACAGACCAGTTTTTGAAACTATTCGAGCGTTTTGGTGTGGTTTTCAAAAGTGCCGACTTTGATTTTTTGAACCCTTATACTCTTACAGAAAGCCTTATCGAGGCTCTGTCGCTTTCAGAAAATAAAAAAGATATTCCTTACTTGTTTACATTTCTGGACCTGATCCTGACTTTCTATCAGCAGCAAAGCAGTCAGCTGCAGGATTTTATCAACCACTGGAAAGACATCAGGGATAAGTCCTCCATCCAGACCCAAAGTGGAGAGGATGCTGTTACCGTCACGACGATTCATAAATCGAAAGGGCTGGAGTATCCTGTCGTAATTATGCCTTATGCGGCCTGGGAATACAAACCTAAGGCGGGAACCTCGGTTTGGGTTGATCTGTCTGACAATTCTTATGAAGAACTTGCTGTAGATGGCAAACGACTTATGGCCGCTCCGTTTATTTTGAAGGATATTCTGAAAGAGACAGAAGTGAGCGGCATTTACAAAACCGAGCTTGAGATGACTTTTATCGAAAGTCTCAACATGCTTTACGTGGGTTTGACGCGTCCTACAGACAAGTTATACATTTTGTCGGATCTTAGCCATCACAATAATTTTAAAGGAGTGGGTGAGTTTCTGATGTCTTATCTTATGAAAACCGGAGTCTTTGAAGAAGGGAAATATCAGTATACCATATCTGAAGGCTCTTTTGTCCCTCAAAAAACGGAGACCCCTCAGTTATCAGGCGGTTTTCTGATCAGCAACCTGAGGACATCCACCCAGTTTAAAAAGCTGAAGATCAAATCGAATGCTTCGCAGTTGTTTGATATTGAGACTTTCGAAAAGCAAAAGGACCGGGGTAATAAAATACATGCCGGCTTTGCCCTTATTAAGTCCAAAAGTGATATCGACGATGCCATCCGGAGGCTGGTTATAGACGGGATGATTATCGAAACCGAGAAAGAAGAAATCAGGGCTTACCTTAAAGAAGTGATCAGCCATCCGAAAATCAGTTTCTTATTTGAAGAGGGCCTGGAAATTGAGAATGAAAGGGAAATATTGCTCCGGGATCATGAAATCCAAAGACCCGACAGGGTGGTTTTTATAGGTGATTCCATATTCATTGTGGATTACAAAACGGGCGATAAAAAAGAAACACATAAAAAACAGCTCCGGAATTATGGAAACCTGTTTGCCAAAATGGGTTACCGGAATCTGAATTTACTGCTGATATACCTCGATCCATTACATATTGAAGACGTTAGTTTGTAATTGACGGTTTGTTTTAACTGGTTTTCAGCCAGCCTGTTATGCTTTTTCTTTCACGGCTGGCCGGAAGCACTTCATGTTCCAGTTTGTCGCTCTCAAATACTACGATCCTGCCTCCGGCCGGTGTGATATCTGTCTGACCTTCAGTGGTATAGATGCGGAGCTGGCCACCGAGATCGTCCGTCCAGTTTTCATTTAAATAGAATACCACAGACAGTTTTCTGCGGGAGTCATTACTGAACCTGTCGAGGTGTCTTTTATAAAATGTACCTACCGGGTATTTTGCGAAATGAAACTCATAAGAAGACAGGCCCAGGTAACAGGTGAAATTCAGATAACGGATCAGGTACTCAATTTTTTCGAGGTATTTCATCTCTGCAGGAAATGCCTCGGTATTATCCAGCCAGAAAATTTCATCCCCTCTTATTTCTGCGGCTATTTCATTATTCTTGCTGATGCCTGCTTTTTTGAAAGCATTGGTTTCTGTTCTGATATTGAAGCTTTTATTTAAGTCGTCGACTTCAGAAGAGTCCAGGAAGTCATCCAGAATACCATAACTTTTTTCTAAAATCTGTTCAATCAGCCCTTCAAACTTTAAATCGGGTTCCATTTTATATTTTTTATTTACTCCATGCAAATATATGCTTAACTTTGCGGCTTATTATCAAAAGAATAAACCGGTTTAGCTAAATTTCAGGCTTTTCGTATTTCTGAAATCCGGTGTTTATCTGACAAAATCGTTTTACAGACCATAAGTATTAATGGAATTTCAAAAAGAATTAGAGAAAAGAAGAACATTTGCGATTATATCTCACCCGGATGCCGGTAAAACCACACTTACCGAGAAATTATTGCTCTTTGGTGGAGCTATCCAGATAGCCGGAGCTGTAAAATCCAATAAAATTAAAAAGACGGCTACTTCAGATTTCATGGAGATAGAGAAACAGAGAGGAATTTCTGTGGCTACCTCTGTTATGACTTTTGAGTATTCCGGAAAGAAAATAAATATCCTGGATACACCGGGTCACAAGGATTTTGCCGAAGATACTTACCGTACTCTGACGGCTGTTGACAGTGTTATTCTCGTGATTGACTGTGTGAAAGGGGTGGAGGAGCAAACTGAAAGACTGATGGAAGTTTGCCGAATGAGAGACACGCCTGTTATTGTTTTTATTAATAAACTGGACAGGGAAGGACAGGATCCTTTCGATCTGCTTGACGAACTGGAACAGAAGTTGTCTATCAGGGTAAGGCCGGTCACCTGGCCGGTCAACATGGGTTCTGACTTTAAGGGGGTATACCACTTGCTTGAACACCAGATGAATTTCTTTAAGGTGAATAAAACCAGGATAGAAGATGATGTGGTAAAGTTGTCGCTGGATTCGCCGGAGTTGGATAAGAGTGTGGGAGCGAAGGATGCAAAGCAACTCAGGGACGATATTGAACTGATCAACGGGGTTTACGATGAATTCAACGAGGAGAATTATCTTAAAGGAGAAGTAGCCCCTGTTTTCTTCGGGAGTGCTGTGAATAACTTTGGGATCAAAGAACTTCTGGATTCTTTCTGTGAAATCAGCCCGCTGCCTATTTCAAGAGAAACGAATGTAAGACGTGTGTTTCCTGACGAGAAGAAATTCAGTGGTTTTGTTTTTAAAATTCACGCCAATATTGACCCCAGGCACCGCGACAGGATCGCCTTTTTGAGGATTTGCTCAGGCAAATTTGAAAGAGGCAAGTTCTATAAACACGTGAGATCAGGCAAAGATGTAAGGTTTTCAAACCCATACATGTTTATGGCCGATTCCAAAAACGTGGTGGATGAAGGTTTTCCCGGAGATGTAGTTGGTTTGTATGATACCGGGAACTTTAAAATCGGAGATACGCTGACAGAAGGGGAGATTATGCAGTTCACAGGTATTCCGAGCTTCTCTCCGGAGTTGTTCCGTGAGGTCATCAATACGGATCCGTTGAAAACCAAGCAGCTTGAAAAAGGAGTTGAACAACTGTCTGAGGAGGGCGTGGCTCAATTATTTACCATGCAGCCGGGTAACAGGAAAATCATCGGGACAGTGGGAGAGCTTCAGTTTGAGGTAATCCAGCACAGGCTTCTGAACGAGTACGGGGCGAGTTGCCGTTTCGAAGGCAGGCCTTTTTCGAAAGCTTGCTGGCTGACCAGTAAAGACCAGGCTAAGCTGGACGAGTTTATCCGTCTCAAAGGACATTTTATCGCTTATGATAAAGATAAGAATCCTGTATTCTTAGCCGAAACCGACTGGATTCTGAGAATGAATAAGGAAAATAATCCGGATATAGAGTTCCATACCACTTCTGAGTTTAAAGTGGCAGGATCTTAAATTAAAACGGCACGTTTTCAGGTTAAATGAACAATTTAAGGCTAAGGTTTGTTAATAAATCTATTGGGAGTACATCAGAGAAAAATTATAATTAATGTTTCGTAGGTTCGTTTATTCAACGATTAAGATTAATATTATTCAATTTTAGTATAAAACCTGCATTTGTTGACATCGGTCATAGTTCTTCCGAAATTCCGACAGTAGTTTTGTATAAGAATTTCAACTATTTTTAATTTCTATTTAATGATCATCCTTCTGTTTTTTGTTACGCACTGGTATTTGTCGCTTTTTGCACAAACATTCTTCCTACACAGGTATGCTGCCCACAAAATGTTTACCATGAGCCCTTTTATGGAGAAATTTTTCTACTGGCTTACTTTTATATTCCAGGGTTCGTCATTTCTAAGCCCTTATGCTTATGGAGTTATGCACCGCTTGCACCATGCTCACGCTGATACCGAAGAAGATCCGCACTCTCCGAGTTTTTCGAAGAATTTGCTTGATATGATGTGGAAGACCAAAAATTATTATACCAATATCCTTAAAAAGCACGATAACATCGCCGCTAAGTTTAAGAAGAATGTGCCTCACTGGGCGTTTATGGAACGTCTGGGTGATTCATGGGTTTCTAGAATAGGATGGGGTGTGCTTTATACTTTGTTTTACATTCAGTTTGCAACGCACTGGTGGATGTTCCTGTTGCTGCCTATTCATTTCCTGATGGGGCCGGTTCACGGGGTTATTATCAACTGGTATGCTCATAAATACGGATACCGTAATTTTGAGGTGGACGATACGGCAAGAAACCTGTTGCCTGTGGATATATTGATGATGGGTGAATCTTATCATAATAACCACCATAAATTTGGCGGCAGGGCTAATTTCGGTATCAAATGGCACGAATTTGATCCTACCTACTCGATTATCAAGCTTTTGAATGCGGTGAAGCTGATCAAGCTCAAGCCTAACAATGATCTGAATTATATGTGATCTTTCACATAAGGATATAAACAAAAAACACGATCTGATTCAGATCGTGTTTTTTGTTTATAGTGTAATTCTGTATTGATCAGACTTTGTTTTTGGCAAAATGAGCATCAATAATCCACAATATGGTATTTGCATCTGTATCACCTTCGATCACGATATCTGCCATTTTGAAGAACCGCTCACGCTCGTTGTAGGTGTTGTTCAGTTTGTCAAGAAGATTTTCGCTCTCAAGGTTGTGCAGAGGTCTGTAATTCCTTTTTGAAGCCCTCATCCTCTCTTCAAGTTTTTCGGGGCTCACATCCAGAAATACGCTTATGCCGTTTTCTTTGATATACTTCATATTGTCATGAAAACAGGGCGTTCCACCACCTGTAGCAATGACAGCTTTCGTATTTTTATCAATCTTTTTTAACTGTTCAGACTCTACTTTTCTAAAATATTCCTCTCCTTCGAGGCTGAAAATTTCGCTGATTTTTTTTCCTTCCGAAACTTCAATTTTTTTATCCAGATCAATGAATTCGTAGTTGAGCTCTTTTGCCAATTGTCTTCCGAGTGTACTTTTACCTGATGAGGGCATTCCCAACATAAAAATATTAGTCGTCATCCTTTACTGTAAGTGCTGTTTTGGTTTGTAATTATTTTTTGGTCAATAAGTCTAAAACTTTTTCGCTGCTTGGAATATTATTAATACTCCATTTTTTGATCACTACGCCATTTTCTAACAAAATGAGGCATGGATTTGTTCGGGCCATAGTCTTGAGTACCTTTTCATCTGTCGCAAAATAAGGGAACGACAGTTTATGTTTTTTGTGGAATTTTTCAAAATCCTGAAACACGACCGAGGTAAGAATCATAGGCTCAATACCTTTTTTCGACACTTTTTTTGATGTCGTGATCATCCTCGATAATTCGTTTTCGTCGATACCATCGATATATTTGAATATAAGGAGCAGTTTTTTGCCTTCAAAAGCGGTTGTAGTCAGGTCATTACCTGCAGTGTCTGTAATGGCAAAGTCCGTAATTTTAGAACGCAGCAGTTCTTCATTCAGGATTTCTGAGCTCAGGTACTTATATTTTAAAGTATCCATGAGATACTCGGCACTTTCAATTTCTTCATTTTTAGACTTATCCAGGAATTTGTAATTCAGTTCAGGCTTGACTCCCGTCGGCTTCATCTGGTCAGGAATGCTTTTCCCGGCCGCATAAGGTAAGAAATCCAGGATAGGGAGATAGGTCAGACCATAAATACCGATACCAAAAGCAAGGATGGTGGCGATGAGGGTCATCGGCGTTCCTAAACTCGAGTCTTTGAAGTTCTTCCGGTAGGCAAAAATGATCAGGATCACAAAAAGGCTGATGATGTCTTTGGTAAATGAATCCCACGGTTTCAGTTTGAGGAAATCACCAAAACATCCGCAATCAGTCACTTTATTAAAGAATGCCGAATAGAAAGTAAGGAAAGTAAAGAAGACCATGAGGCCCAGTACAATCCAGATAACTTTGGAAACCTTGAAATTAAACAGTAAAGCTACTCCCAGGATCAGTTCAGAAGCACAAAAAACCAGTGAGAGCGTTTGTGACTGTGAAGCGAGGAATTCAAAAAGCTGAGAAAGAGCCGGAACGTCACCTGCAAAGACCTCAAAGTATTCCTGAAGTTTCAGTCCGGTTCCGTATGGATCAACAACTTTGACAAAACCCGAAAAGATAAATTCTATACCAACTAATATTCTCGCAATGTTTGCTATTATTTTCATGTCTTTTGTAAAACGGTTTGTGAATGAGTCATTTTATTAACGCTCATAAACTATTTTAATCTGGTGAGATTTATTGTTGCTGATTTTGAACCTGCTGAAGTTTTATAAGGCAAAAAACGGCATAATTCACAATATCCTGATATCCTGACTTTACGCCTTCCGATATAATAGTGACACCCTCGTTGTCTTCTATCTGTTTAATCCTGAATAATTTCATGAGAATGATGTCGGTCATTGAACTCACCCGCATATCTCTCCAGGCTTCACCGTAATCATGATTTTTGTTAAAAAGCAGTTCTTTTATTTCTTTTATCTGCTGCTGATAAGCCGACGAAATATCGGCATTCGAACTGTTGTCTTTTTTTGCTTCGTTCTGACTGATCTGAATCAGGGCCATTACGCAGTAATTAATGATACCGATAAATTCCGGTATTTGCCCCTCATCCACTCTTGAAAATCCATTGTCCTGAATGGTCCTTATTCTCTGGGCTTTGATAAAAATCTGGTCAGTGATAGAAGGTAAACGCAAAATTTTCCAGGAAGTACCATAATCCTGGTTCTTTTTGGTGAAAATGTCAAAGCAAAGTGAAATAATATGAGAATACTCCTGTTCAGTACTATTCATTAGTCGAAAAATAGAAACTTTTTTGTTTTTTTGCAAATCTATGAAAAAAAGCTTGAACATACAGGGAAGAATTCTCGATTTATCACATCCTGTGGTTATGGGCATTCTCAACATTACCCCGGATTCTTTCTTTGAGGGGAGCCGGTTTATGGATAATGAGAGTCTGTTTCTTGAAAAAGCTGCTGAGATGGTGAGGGCAGGGGCTGGCATTCTGGACATAGGAGGTTACTCTACCCGTCCGGGAGCTAAGGAGGTCAGTGCTACTGAAGAAAAAGCCAGGGTTGTTCCTGCGGTACGTCTTTTAAAAGCCCGGTTTCCGGATTTGCTGGTTTCCGTTGATACATTCAGGGCCGATGTGGCAGAGGCCTGTATTAAGGAAGGGGCTGATATTATTAATGATGTTTCCGGCGGAGATCTGGATGAGCGGATGTTCGATGTAATTTCAGAAAATAAAGTTCCGTATATATTAATGCATATGAGAGGAAAACCTTCAGAAATGCAGAACCACATTCAGTACAACAATTTCTTAACAGAGGTATGCCGGGAGTTGCAGTATAAAGTCAGCCGTCTCTATAAAATGGGGGTAAGCGATCTGATTATCGATCCGGGATTTGGTTTCTCGAAGACCCTGGATCAGAACTACAGTTTATTGAAACATTTAAGGTTATTTGAGATTTTCGACCTTCCGGTCCTGGCTGGTTTGTCCAGAAAATCAATGATTTACAGATTTTTTAATTCAGCCCCTGAGGAATCCCTGAACGCAACGACAGCCCTAAATATGTTCGCATTGACACAAGGGGCAAGTATTTTGCGGGTTCATGATGTGGCAGAAGCCAGGCAAACCGCAGACCTGTTTGTCAAACTGAGCAATTCGTAAGTTTACTGACCGTAAAATAATATTATGTCTTAAATTTCTGATAAAAATTTTTTGGGAGAAAGAAAATGCTCTATATTTACGATTACATAAACTGTTACCCATATTAAATCTTAAATATACTATTATGAAAAGAAATTTTTTACTTACGAGTTTTCTTGCTCTCTTAACGCTGGTCAGTTTTGCTGGCAATAAGAAAAACTCTGGGTTATTTGTTCCGCTCACAGCTCCTGTAATAACAAAAGCTGAACAGCCTATTGTGTCTAATGCACTTCAAAACGAAATTAAAATTGACTGGACCTTTACAGGCTCAGCAACAGGGTTTGAAATTGAAGTAACCCAGGATGCTGTTGCCAGCCCGACAGTTATTTCTGTAGTAGGTCCTGCTGTCAGAACTTACACTTTAGTAGCCACAGATCCGACACACCCACTCACAGTAGGTAAAGTTTATTCATTTAAAGTTAAGGCTATTGCTGCTGCTCCGGTAGACAATTCTGTGTATTCCACAGCATCTGCTAATGTTACTTACCTTGCTCAGCTTACCAATTCTGTAGATTTGAGTATTGTTGACAATCAAGTTACATCTTCTGCTGTCGGATTGACATGGCATGATGGTAACGTTGATGAGTCAGGTTATATTATTACAGTAATGGGAGCAGGACTGACTCCTTATGAAGTAAAGGTTCTTAAGTCTGAATCTGTAAGCGGAGCTGGAAATCAGTATTTCAAGACTATCATTAGTCTGAATGCTAAAACTTTTTACCAGTTTCAGGTGAAACCTTTCAGAGATGCGGGTGCCGGTGAGTTTTATGGTCCTTCATCAAATATTGCAAGTAAAATTACCAAAGTTCTTCCAGCTGCCGCTCCGGTTGTTTCCTTTACCAACAACTGTCCTGCTTTCGTAGGTGTTGCCTGGACTGTTGACAGGCAGGAAGATATCACGTCGTTTGTAGTTCAGAGATCGTATGACAACGCTGGTTTCCAGAATGTATACACTGCGAGAGCTAATGAAAACCTTACTCACGATAATGATGTACAAGCAGGTAAAACAATGTGGTACAGGGTTATAGCTTTTAATGAGTCTTCTCCTAATGGCGTAATTTCTGCTCCTGCGAAGATCGAAGTTATCCCTTACACTGCCCCTCCTGTTCCTGAAAACGTGAGATCTGACAAGGCTTTAAAAACCACTACGTCACTTACCATTAAATGGAATAATCCTGATACTGATGCCGGTTGTAAATCAAATACAAGACAATCAAACTATGTACTGTATAAGTTAAGTACTGAAACTGAGTATAAAGTATTCGGAATTCTTAATCCAACTGCGAACTCGGTAGTACTTACGGGTTTGAAACCTAAAGATATTGTTGATTTCAGAGTGTTTTCGCTGAGTGACAGAGGTTTGAATTCAAATCAGGCAGGTGGTCGTGATACAACGCTTGGACCTCCGTATGCTCCATCTGGACTTTTGGCAACTTCTGGTCTTGATGCTCTTAAAAACACGGTGACTAACCTTACGTGGGAAGATAATGCAAGAGATGAGTATTTGTTTGCAGTAGAATCAAGCAGTGACAACGTTACTTTCAAAGAAATCGGAAGAAGAGCGTTCAATATTGACTTTGCGTTGGTTAAATATATTCATACTCCGGTTGAGGAGGGTGTAAGATACTACTACAGAGTGAGATCGATAAATGATTTTGGAATCTCTGATCCGTCTCCTGTATTGTCTCATATTCCTGATTATACCATTGCTCCTGCAGCTCCATACGGTCTTAAAGCAAGACTTGTAAGCGGTAAAGTAGTTTTGACATGGTATGATGACTCATACAGAGAAGAAAACATTGTGGTGGAGAAATCTTCTGATAATGGAACTACTTATGTTTCTATTGCCACACTTGGCAGAAACATACTGACTTTCACAGATGAAAACGTTGCAGCTAATGCGTCTTACAAATATCGTGTGAAAGCTGTTAACCCTAAAGGTTCTTCTCCTTATTCGAAAATTGCTGACCTTAAAGCCGGAGCAACGGTGTCTACAAGCAGTGTTTTAAGTAACGAATCTGTGAGCTTGTATCCAAATCCTACGGCTGATTTTGTGAACATCAAAATTCCTTCTGACCTGGTAGGTAAAACAGGTAAGGTGCTGATCCTTGACAAGAGCAACAGAGTTGTTTTGGACAAGAATTTTAACTTTGATTCAGCAGAATTGAATATCGATATCAAGAACTACACTGAAGGAGTTTATAATGTAATTATTTCAAGTGGTAATTCTAAAGTGTCTAAAAAAGTTTATAAGTATTAATCATAGTATTTAGCACTGATTCAGAGAGGCCCGGTATATATCGGGCCTTTTTTTGTGAATAATTGTCAGAGAGAGAAATGGAATCTTATTTTGGATTATTCAAATAGTTGTACCCGTATCAGCACATTATTCTATTAAAATCCGAAATGGATATATTTAATTTTAATTAGACCTTAAGATTCAATCAATTAGCCCACTCAATATTATTTTTGTTTTTTTAGCTCATACATTGTGCAAAGGTTTTTTTTTGTTATTTTCGCATGAATTTAATATTAACTTAAACTTAATCATTGCATGAGAAAGAGTCTATTTCTAACCATGCTGTTGGTTTCTTTGACAATCCTATCCTACGGTCAAAACAAAATCAGCGGTAAGGTATCATCAGCAGACGACGGTACAGCCATTCCGGGTGTATCTGTACAAATTAAAGGTACTTCAAAAGGAACTCAGGCCAACGCAGACGGAAATTATTCCATCGAGGCGTCTTCAGGCCAGGTCCTTGTCTTCAGTTTTGTGGGGATGGAAACGAAGGAGGTTACAGTAGGTAACAGTTCTATCATTAATGTTTCTCTGACATCTGACCTTAAATCTTTGTCGGAGGTTGTAGTAACAGGTTACGCAACCCAAAAGAGAACAGAATTTACAGGTGCGGCGTCGACCATCAAAGCGACTTCTATCGCTGAAAGACCTGTGCAAAGTTTCTCGCAGGGTTTAACAGGTCAGGCGGCCGGTGTAGCGATTACACAGCCTAACGGTTTGTTGAATAACCCTCCGGTTATTCGTGTGCGTGGTTTGAGTTCATTGTCTTTGAGTTCATTCCCATTAGTAGTTATTGATGGTATTCCTGTTGCAACTGATAACATTTCAGGTAACGCGTCTACCAACAACCCTCTTGGTGACATTAACCCATCTGATATCGAATCAATCGACGTTTTGAAAGATGCGGCATCTTCTGCGATCTACGGTTCGCGTGCTGCTGCCGGTGTTTTGTTGATTACCACCAAGCGTGGAAAGCAAGGCAAGGCGAAAGTGTCTATCGATAGCTGGGCAGGTGTAAGCAACGCCGTTCGTTTGCCGGACGTGTTGAATGCACAACAATACATGGATCACAAAAATGCGGCTATTGCCAATGCTTTATTGTTGAATCCAAATGCTGTAACTGCAGCTCAGCGTAATGACAAAAATCAATCGTTCCTTCCAAGCTACAATGCTGACGGATCATTGGTGGATACTGACTGGTACAAAGAAGTTTATCAGACTGCGTTCTCTCAAAACCATAACCTTACAGTAACAGGTGGTACAGACAAAACCAGCTACTATTTCTCTGCCGGTTTCTCTGATCAGGATGGTTTCCTGAGAAACAACAGTTTCCAACGTAGATCAGGTAGATTTAACATGGATCATGAAGCTACAAAATGGTTGAAGTTTACTGCCAACGTAAACTACACTAATTCGACAAACAAAGCCCCTAACAGTGGTTCTAACCCGGGTGGTGCATTTTCAACTTCAGGTCTTGGACGTATCGCGGTAGCTCAGGTTCCTAACGTTCCTGCTTATAACGAAGACGGAAGTTATAATTTGGAGAACAACACAGTAGGCCGTAAAAACAACTTGTTGCCTGCTCAGTTCCCTAACCCTGCAACTGTAAGGGATCTTGATAAAAACATTTCTGAAACCAATCGTATCATCTCTAATTTAGGTGCTGAACTTAAGTTATATGAAGGATTGACTTTCAAAACTACTTATTCTTGGGACAGAAGAAACACTGAAGATATCCGTTTCTGGAACCCTTACAGTGGTGACGGATGGTCAACTTCAGGAGATGCCTATAACAGAACAACCCGTTCTGATAACTGGAACTGGATCAATACTTTACAATACTCAAAAACATTTGCTGAAAAACACAATGTTTCATTGGTTGTAGGTTCAGATGCTCAAAAGAGAAGAACTACAAACTGGGGAGCGGAACGTCAGACTTTAGCTGACTTCTTCTTTACAGATTTCCAGGGTAACTTCGGTACCAACCTTGCAGCTGGTAACGGTATCTCTCAAGTGGCTTATGAAGCTTATCTGGGTAGTGTAAGTTATAACTATGGCGGGAAATATTTCATCAGCGGTAACTACAGAAGAGACGGAAACTCTGCTCTTTCTACTGACAACCGTTGGGGTAACTTCGGTGGTGTTTCTGCCGGATGGACCATCTCTGAGGAAGAATTCTTCAAAAACCTTGCTTTGGGTAATAAAATATCTTCTCTTCGTTTGAAAGCGAGCTGGGGTAAAGTAGGTAATGGTAACCTATCCAATGCATACGGTTCTTATTCTACATTTGCATCAAGCCTTTACGGTGCTGCTCCTACATTGGCTTTTAACCAGGCTGGTAACAAGGATCTTAAATGGGAAACTAGTTCACAAACCAACATTGGTTTGGATGTAAGCTTCCTGAACGATCGTATTACGCTTGAAGCTAATTACTACAATAAGGACATCGATAACATGGTTCTTAACGTTCCTCAGGCTCCTTCTAAAGGTATTCCGGGTAATACAATCCTTGCCAACGTTGGTTCAATGTATAACAGAGGATGGGAATTTGCGATAACTGCGGTGCCTATCAACAAAGGTGGGTTTACCTGGTCAACGAACATCAACTTCTCTACCAACAAGAACATGGTAACATCTCTTGTAGATGACAACACACCTATTTTGCAAACAACATCAGGACTTGAAACTACCAGTATCACTAAAGTGGGATACTCTGCTTCTCAGGTTTACGGTGTGAAAACAAACGGTGTTAACCCTCAGAACGGTAGACGTATTTTTGTAAGAAAAGATGGTAAAGAAGTACAGTACCTTCACTTAGGTGGTGCTAATGCATGGACTTTCCTTGACGGAACTCCTACTACTTCACCTTCAGGCGAAGCTGTGATTCTTGGAAACACTCTTCCTACATGGTATGGTGGATTTAACAACAATTTCAAATACAAAGGCTTTGACCTTGCTCTTAACTTTACTTACTCAGGTGGTAACTACATCTACAACGGTAGTAAAGCAGGTTTGAGAGATCAGCGTGTTTGGAACAACTCTGTAGACGTGTTGAATTCTTGGAAAAAAGTTGGAGATATCACAGATATTCCTAGAGCTGTCTATGGTGACAACGTTTCAAACGGTTCTTCATTCCTTATTGATGCCAACCTTGAAAAAGGTGACTTCTTAAGATTGCAGACCGCTACATTAGGATACCGTATCCCGGCTTCTGTTTTTGGTAAATCAGGCATCACTTCAATCAGGGTTTATACGTCAATTAACAACGCATTCCTTCTTACCAAATATACCGGTTCGGATCCTGAGATCTCAACTAACGGTGATTCTAACCTTGCTTCTGGTATTGAGCGTAACTCAATCCCTCAGGGAAGACAGTTTACTTTTGGTTTAAACCTAGGACTATAATTTTAAATGTTTAAGATTCTTATGAAAATATTAAATAAAATAAGCAAACTAAAGATAAGTGCGTTGTCACTGGCTTTTGTGATGAGCATTTCCTCTTGTGATAAAGATTTCCTAGAGGCAGTTCCTGAGCTTGATTTGTCTGATGCAACTGTATTTGCTACACCTGCCAGGGTACTTTCTCAGGTAAACGGTTTATACTCATCAGCAAAAAATGGTAGCCTTTTCGGCGGTCGTTATCAGATTTATAACGACATCCGTGCTGAAGAATGGGTTAACCGTACTACCAACAGTGTTACAGGGTATTCTACTTACCAGGGTAACCAGGATCCGTCTGATACTTACATCGCTGCGTTCTGGAACCAGGGTTACCTGACTATCAACAGAATCAACTTGTTCCTCGAAGGAGTTGATGCGAATGCGAGTAAAATTGATGCAACGCTTGCTGCTAACTATAAAGGTGAGGCTAAGTTTTTAAGAGCCCTTACTTACTTCTCATTGGTTCAGATCTTTGCAAAGCCTTACGTGCTTGATAACGGAGCTTCAAAAGGTTTACCTTTGAGATTGAAAGGTGAAGTGACGAATGCTGGTAACGAATTGGCAAGAAGCACTGTAGCTGAGGTTTATGCTCAGATTCTTAAAGATCTTGATGAAGCTGAAGCTGGTTTACCTGATACGTATTCTACGCCGCTTCTTCGTACTACAAGAGCTCACAAGAATACAGCTATCGCTTTGAAAACGAGAGTTTTGTTGGCTAAGAAGGATTACGCTAAAGTGATCGCTGAAGCTGATAAAATTGTTTCTAAAACTGCTCCTTTCACTTCTGCAAGTGTGGCTGCTGCAAGAGCACCTCATTCTTTGTCAACTGATGTGGTTTCGGTATTCAGATCGCCATACACTGCCAATGAGTCGATTTTCTCTTTCCCAATGGCTGAAACCAATGCCCCTGGTACTCAAAACCAGTTAGGTTATTATTTCAACGCAGGTAATGTAGAGTATACTATCAATACCGGTGCAACGGGTATCTATGCTAACCCACAGTGGAGACTTGGCGATGACCGTAAAGCTAAAATGACTGTTGCTACTACTTCTGTGGCGGCTAACCCTTCGTCAACTAAGTTCAGTGGTGTTTCTCCTTATATCGATTTTGTGCCTATGATCCGTTACGCTGAAGTGTTGTTGAACCTTGCTGAAGCTGAAGCTGAAGCTGGTAGTGCCGACCGTGCACTTGCTTTGTTGAAAGCGGTTCACCTTCGTTCGGATGCTACTTATGACTTCGGTACATTGGACAAAGCGGCTTTGATCAAGGCTATTCTTACTGAAAGACGTATTGAGCTTTTTGCGGAAGGTTTCAGATCTAATGATATCCTGAGAAGAGGCGAATCTATTGTTTCTTTTGGTGCAGGTGCCACTATCAATAGCTCTGATGCAAGGTATATCTACGGTATTCCTATTACTGAGCAACAAACCAATCCGGGTATTAATAAATAAGAAAATTAATATCTGTTAAAAAAATGGCTGCTTTAACTTGGTTAGGGCAGCCATTTTTATTATCTTTCTATTGAATTGAAAGAGCTGGATTGTTACTTATATTATCATGAAATACAACAGAACCCAAACCGGCTGGCTTGTTATTGCCATTTTTGGATTTATTCTGATCCGGATGATTACTTCTTATGTATTGCTGATGCAGGAAGGCAAAGGCCCTTCAGACCCACTCCTGTTTTTTATACCCTTTTTTGGATTCTGTTTTCTTAATTTTTATCAGCTCACGATTGCCGTAGATGAAAAGAAGATTTATGTTATTTATGGAATTGGACTGATCAGGATCAAAATATCTCCGGACAGGGTAAATTATGTTAAATCAACAGAGACGCCGTGGTATGCGGGGTTTGGCATAAGATTTTTGTACAGGGGAATGTTATACAATATACAGGGCCGGAAAGCAGTAGAAGTCGGTTATCAGAAAGGGGGTAAAAATAAAGTGGTGTTCCTGGGTACAGCAGATCAGGAAGCATTGAAACGTTGTATTGAAACTACTTTTACCGGTCCGGCCGTTTATGAATAATGGACGACGGAGATAATTTTTAATGAGAATTTGCAATTTCTGATCAGTCTGTAAATTTTTTTTCTTTATTTTTGGATTTCCTGATTAACAGATTGTTATCTTTATGTATAAGAAAAAGCTATGAACCTATTTTTTAAATCCCTGGTGGCGTTATTTTTTATCTGTCATGTTTCCTCCGGACAGATAGCCCTTTCTAATGACGGTATTGGTGGTATTCCCCTCAGCGGCCAGGCCTATATAGATGTTAAGGGATCTCCTTATCTGGAAGACGATTTCCGTAAAGGAGACGTGATTATGGCATCCGGAAGGAAATTTGAAAATATGGATATTAAATATGACATACTTGCAAAAAAAGTCGTATTTATTGACACCAAAGACGGGGAAAGTAAATTTTTTAATGCTCCGGTTGTATCTTTTTCTTTCAAGTTGGGTGAATTCTCCCGTTATTTCTTCAGAAGTGTGGATGGGAATTTTTACGAGTTGCTGACTAATGGGAAAGTCCCTCTATGGAAGGGCACTGCCAAATCAATCATTGAGGACAGGCCTTACGGAACTACCAAAGCTCAGAAGATAATTAATACCAATACCTATTATTATACCGGCGATGTTGCTTCACCGAAGAAAATGAAAGCAGACAAGAAGAGTATTGTCGAATTGCTTAAAGACAAGTCGGCAGAAGTGGAAGGCTTCATAAAAAAGGAAGGACTTAATCCTAAAAATGAAGAAGAGCTGGTGAAGATCTTTGCTTATTACAATAATCTGTAGTTTGGGTTATTTTGTCAGACCTTGTATTTTAAATAAGCATGCTTCTGGTGAATAATAGTTATTGTGATTATATTTATGTGAAGTTTTTAATTGGCTTTGACTTTCAGGATTTGTGAATTTTAAGGAATGGAGTTTGCTTTTTAAAGATAAATGTTGTGATTTTTATCAAAAGATGAATTTTATCCTTTAATTTTTGGAACTCCATTGGTTTTTTTGTCAATTACGTTAAATTTACGCTTTATCAATTTTTATTAACCTAAATATTTTGTGCATGAAAGGAAAATTACTTCTGTCAACAGTGTTAGTATTTTCGATGATTGTGTCTTTCGCACAGACCACAATCAAAGGCAAAGTAACATCTGCAGATGATGGATCGGGACTACCTGGCGTAACTGTTCAGGTAAAGGGGACGAATACGGGAACGCAGACTAATGCGGATGGAAATTACACCATTGTTGCTTCAGGTACTTCTACATTGGAGTTTACATTTATCGGATTTAAAACTTTTGAAACTGTGGTAGGTAACAGAACCCAGATTGACATTGCATTGGAATCTGATGTGAAAACTTTAAGTGAAGTTGTTGTAACAGGTTTCGGTTCTCAGATCAAAAGAGAATTAACCGGTAATATCGCTCAGGTGAAAGGCAAGGACATTGAAAATATGCCTACTCCGAGTGTGGATGCTGCTCTTCAGGGTAAAGCTGCCGGTGTGTATGTAAACAGTGGCTCAGGTAAACTGGGACAGGCTGTTACAGTACGTGTGCGTGGTAACTCTTCGATCAGTGCAAGCAGTGAGCCTTTGTATGTGGTAGATGGTATGCCTGTTACTACAGGTGATTTAGGTAACTACGGTGGTAACACCAACCCTTTGGTAGACTTAAACCCTAATGATATTGAATCAATAGAAATATTGAAAGATGCTTCTGCCGGTGCAATTTACGGCTCAAGAGCTGCCAATGGTGTGGTACTTATTACCACTAAAAGAGGTGGATCGGGTAAAACCAATATTTCATTTAACTACCAGACCGGTGTTTCTGAAGCTACAAAAAGAGTGGCGTTTTTGAATGCACAGCAATTCATTGATTTCTACAAACAAGCTACTGCCAACAGAGACAGAATTTCAGGTTATGACACCAGTGATCCTGATTCATATACTCAGTATATGTTCGGCCCGGGCGGATTCCTTGAATATTACAGTATGGGTACTTATGGTACTCCTGATCAGGGAGATTATGACTGGCAGGACCAGGCTTTTCAGCAAGGTGGATTACAGCAGGCTGATTTCCAGATGAATGGTGGAAATGAGAAAACTAAATTTTTCATTTCAGGACAATACTATGATCAGACAGGTACTATCATCGGTAACAGCCTTAACCGTATGTCCGGTCGTTTGAATCTTGATCACAAAGCTACCAACTGGCTGAATGTGGGTCTTTCAATGAACCTGACAAGATCATTCAACCGTCGTCTTCCTGGTGATAATGCTTTCTCAAACCCGCTACAGATGTCGGCTTTGACGCCATTGACGCCTTTTACGGATAAAGAAACAGGCTTGCCTACAGGTACTCCTCCGGGAGATGCAAGTTTGCCGTTGTACTTTAACCCGATCATTGCTATCAATTACGCAAAATATACTTCTACAGGTTACAGAAACCTTAGTAATGCATATGCTCAGGTAAAATTATTGCCGGGTTTACTTTTCAGATCTGAATTAGGTATTGACTTACTTAACCAGAACGAAGAAGGTTACTGGCAAAGTCAGAACGTCAGAAATAACTCTGATGCCACAAGTGGTAATGGTGTTAACTACGGTACTTTTGTGACTAACTATAACACTAACAACTTCTTCTCTTATGATAAGACGCTTGGAGTGCATGGAATCAGTGCCGTTTTAGGTATGTCATACCAGGAATCTCAGACCAAAAGAAATTATGTGTCTGGTATCCAGTTCCCTTCTGATTCATATCAGAAAATTGCGAGTGCAGCTACCAAGAATGACGGATCTTCATCTGAAACCAATTTCAGATTCTTATCTTACTTCCTGCGTGCCAACTACAAATTTGCTGACAAATACCTGTTCTCTGCCAGTGGCCGTATCGAC
Organism: Emticicia sp. CRIBPO; assembly: GCF_009905725.1. GTDB lineage: Bacteria > Bacteroidota > Bacteroidia > Cytophagales > Spirosomataceae > Leadbetterella. The sequence continues at coordinate 34,755 of NZ_JAAAKV010000014.1, forward strand.
GGATCGTCACGTTTTGGTTCTAACGCCAGATATGGTTTCTTCCCTGCTGCTTCAGTGGGTTGGGTAATTTCTGAAGAAGGGTTCCTTAAGGATAACAGCACTTTCAGCTTCCTGAAACTGAGAGGTAGCTATGGTCTGGTTGGAAATGCTGAAATCGGTGATTTCCCTCAGTTGGGATTGTTCCAGGGTGATGCCGGATATGCAGGAACTGCAGGCCAGAGACCCGCACAAATCGGTAACCCTGATTTGAAATGGGAAACTACAGCCCAGGCGGATATCGGAATTGACTTTGGATTCTTTAAGAACAGGATCAATGGTGAAATTGACTATTATGAGAAAAAAACCAGCGGTTTGTTGCTGAACGTGAATATTCCGGCTACTTCGGGATTCAGTACCCAGGTTAAAAACGTCGGAAAACTGGAGAACAAAGGTTTTGAATTTGTATTGAATACTCAAAACCTTGTCGGAGATTTCAAGTGGAATACTACGCTGAACTTCTCAACCAACAAAAACAAAGTAACTGATATCGACGGACAGATCATCGAAGGTGGAGTAAGAAGCATGAACCGTGTAATGGAAGGTGAAGCTATCGGTGTGTTCTATACCCGTGAGTATGCTGGTGTTAACCCGGCTAACGGCGATGCTCTTTTCTACAAAAATACCAAGAGCCCGGATGGAACTATCGACAGATCTACTGTGACTAACGCAGGTTATAACAGTACTGAAAGAGTGGTGGTAGGTAATCCGAACCCTAAATTTATCGGTGGTATTACCAACAATTTCTCTTACAAAGGCATTGACCTGAGTGTGTTCTTTAACGGTGTGGCAGGTAATGATATCAATATCTACGGTATTGGTCAGTATTCATCGGCGAATGGTATTTATGAAGATAACCAGACTGCAGATCAGATGAACGCCTGGACTCCTGAAAATCCTAATACCAATGTACCTGAAGCAAGGTTCTACAGAGGTAACGGAAACCAGGCTTCAAGCCGTTATATTGTGGATGGTTCATTCGTGAGATTGAGAACAGCCACTTTAGGTTATACGCTTCCTAAGGCTTTGACCAGCAAAATGAAAATTGAGAAATTGAGAATATATGTTTCAGGAATGAACCTGGCTACATTCACTTCTTATCCTTTATGGGATCCGGAGGTTAACTCTGATGACTTTACGTCGAACTTTGCAATTGGAAATGATTTTTATACACCACCTCAGCCACGTTCATTTATCGTTGGTTTAAACCTTGGATTCTAAGTATAACAATTGTTTCAAATTAAAAGAGATTATCATGAAAAAAAATAGATATTTATACTCTGCGTTGGTAGCAACAGGTCTTTTTCTGGCTACGGGATGTGCCAGTAAGCTAGACGTATCTCCAACTCAAACTATTGATGAGAAAACGGCACTTGCTACTTCAAGAGACGTTGAAGTTACCCTGATCGGTTGTTATGACGGATTACAGGATGTGGACGTTTACGGCGGAGCTTTTCAGTATGTAGGTGACTTGTACGGAAACGACAATGATGTTCGTTTTGGTGGTACTTTCCAGAATTTACTTGAAATTGCTGACAAGCAATTGACTACGGGAAACGCTACTGCTACTGCAACCTGGAGAGATACCTATGTGGCTATTAACAGAGCCAATAACGTACTCTCTGCCCTGGATAAGGTGGACGAAAACAAGAGAAGCCGTTTTGAAGGTGAAGCCAAGTTTATCAGAGGAGCTTTGTATTTTGAACTGGTACGTATGTATGCTAAAACCTGGGGTGATGGCGATAATGCAACCAATGCCGGTGTACCTTTGATCCTGACACCTACAAGGGGTATCACAGATGCTGACTACAAGGCCAGAAACAGTGTAGCTGAAGTTTATACCCAGGTAATCGCTGACCTTACTTCGGCTGCCAGCTTGTTGCCTGCTTCGAATACCATTTATGCTACAAAAGGAGCAGCCAATGCTATTTTGTCGAGAGTATACCTGCAACAAGGTAACTACGCAGCTGCCAGAGATGCTGCCAATGCGGTGATCACTTCCAATGCCAACACATTGGCTCCGGATTTCGGATCATTGTTTTATACTTATCTTGACAATGGCGGATCAAGCCCTGCTGAGTACATCTTCTCTATGGTGGTAACACCTCAGGATGGTACAAACGACATGAATACTTACTATGGAGTTACTGTCGGATCAATTCCTGGTACGTCAGGTCGTGGTGACATCAGAATTCTTCAGTCGCACATTGATTCGTATGAGCCGGGTGATGCCAGGGGAGCGTTCTTCCTGAGAGCAAACAACAACAACTACACTCAGAAACATCTTGATACCTTCGGAAACGTTCCGGTAGTAAGATTGGCTGAGATGTATCTGACCCGTGCGGAAGCTAATTTCAGACTTGGAACCACCACGGGAGCAACTCCTCTGGCTGATGTTAACAGGATCCGTAACAGATCCGGTCTGGCAAGTCTTGCGACAGTTTCTTTAGCTCAGATATTGAAAGAAAGGAAGTTAGAGCTGGCTTTCGAAGGTGTTCAGGTACATGATCTTAAGAGATTGAAAGCGACCATCGGTGGTGTGGCTTACAATTCTCCGAGATTGGTATTCCCGATTCCTCAGCGTGAAGTTGATACCAATAAGAAATTGGTTCAGAACACAGGATACTGATTTATTGGATTTTATAATACTTAAGTATTAATATTAAAGGGTTATCATCGTAAGATGGTAGCCCTTTTTGTTTCAATAAGTGAAATATTTACTAATTTTGCAGTGTTTTATTTTTCAATCTGAAGCCATAGGTTTACTATCAGGAATTCGGGACCCAAGCTGCCTGAATCTTTTTTGACCCTGAACTTCGTACTTATTATTTTATAGATGTTAACAATCAATAATTTATCTTTTTATTTTGGTGGAAGGGCTATTTTTGAAGATGCCAGCTTACAGATTAAACCAAAGGATAAAATCGGACTTATCGGCTTAAACGGGAAGGGGAAATCAACCCTTTTGAGATTAATCGTCGGGGAGTATCAGCCGGACGCAGGTTCAATTACCAAAGCGGGCGGGTGTACCATCGGTTTTCTTAACCAGGACTTGCTTTCTTACCAGACTGACGACTCTATTCTTCTGGTGGCTATGCAGGCTTTTGAAAGAGAACTGGAGCTTCAGCAACAGATAGATGAGGTTTTGCATGAAATGGAAACCGATTATAAAGATGAACTGGTAGATACGCTGGGCAGATTGCAGGAAGAATTTGATCATTTGGGAGGATATACCATTCAGTCGAAGGCAGAGGAGATTCTGGAAGGTCTGGGTTTTAAAACCTGGGAACTGGAGAAACCACTCAGGGAGTTTTCGGGAGGCTGGAGAATGCGTGTAATGCTGGCGAAGCTTTTATTACAAAAACCTGCCATTTTGCTTCTGGATGAGCCTACCAACCACCTTGACTTACCGTCAATCCAGTGGGTTGAAAAATATATCAGTTCGTACGAGAATGCTGTGGTGGTAGTTTCTCACGACCGTGAATTCCTGGATAATGTTTGTTCGTCGATTGTGGAAGTTGCCAACAACAAGCTTACTCAGTATTCAGGCAACTATTCTTTCTATGTGGAAGAAAAGGCCATGAGAAGTGAGATTCAAAAAGGAGCTTACGAGAATCAGCAGGCTCAGATCAGACAAACCGAACGTTTTATAGAAAGATTTAAGGCCAAAGCCTCGAAATCAAGACAGGTACAATCAAGGGTAAAGGCTTTGAATAAGCTGGAGCTTATTGATGATGTCATTGATGAGTCGGCCAAAGTACACTTTAAGTTTAAATTCGGTACCCAGCCGGGCAGAAATGTCATGGAACTGGATAATATATCTAAAGCTTACGGTGAAAAGGTTATTCTTGAAAATACCACGGCCACTATTGAAAGAGGCGATAAGATCGTTCTGATCGGTGCCAATGGTAAAGGAAAGTCGACTTTGCTCAGGATCATTTCAGGAGACGAAAAAATGAAGGGGGAGAGGAAATTGGGACATAATGTCAAATTCTCTTTCTATGCTCAGCACCAGCTGGAGTCGCTTCACATGGAAGAACCTATCCTGGAGGAGTTGAAATACGCAGATTCAACCAAATCTGAGACCGAATTAAGGTCTGTACTGGGTTGTTTCCTGTTTGGCGGTGAAGATGTGTTCAAAAAGATAAAAGTCCTCTCAGGAGGCGAAAAATCAAGGGTAGCTCTGGCCAAAATCCTGATATCAGAAGCCAACTTCCTGTTGCTCGATGAGCCTACCAACCACCTTGACATGCAGTCGGTGAATATCCTTGTTCAGGCCCTTGATCAATATGAAGGTACTTATGTGATTGTATCTCACGACAGACACTTTATCAGCCAGGTATCTAACAAAGTGTGGTACATTGAAGACTCGGAGATTAAGCAATTCCCGGGAGGATATGATGAGTTTTTGATCTGGCTTGAAGAAACCGGTCGCACACTTGATATGGGATCCTCCCCTAAGAAAGAGGATAAGCCCTCGAAACCGGCTGCTGAAACACGTCCTGTTGAGAAAAGCCCCGCTTCCGGCGTGAACGTAAAAAAACTGGAAAAAGAAATAGAAGAACTGGAACAGAATATCTCTGAACTGGAAAAGAAAAAAGCGGACATTGAAGCAGAACTGGCTGAAGAAAAGGTTTTTAATAACCCGGAGGCCCTGAAGAAATCTAATGCTGCCTATGCCCGTATCAAGGAAGAAATTCAGACGGCCAACCAGGTTTGGGAAGAGAAGATGATGTGTCTCGAAGAAATGTAACAATTATAATGATGGCGATCCGTTGAATTAAAATGACCTTTAATGATATCCGATATATGATTTTTAAAGCAGTTTTAATTCAACCGTTCATCAGAAAGAAAATAATCCTCCTGTCTGCACTGCTGGTATTCTTTACCATTTATTTATCTGACGCCGCGGCCCAGGACGAACTCACCGACCGGGTGAATGAAGATGAGTTGAAAACCGTCATGCTTTATCCTTACTCCGGAAACCTGGATTATCAGAGAAAAGTCCTTAATCCTGCGATCATCAGCCTGGAAGGCAACACCCCGCTTGTGCTGGAGTTTGACGATCTGAGGGCCTCTTACCAATCATTTACGGTAAAGATTGTTCATTGTGGTCTGGACTGGAAACAGTCAGGTCTCAGAGACCTCGAATATCTCAGTGATTACAACGAGTTTTTTATCAACAATTACGAAGTATCCCAAAGTACGAAAGTTCCGTATTATCATTATACATTCAGGTTACCCAGGACCAGGATTTCGGGTAACTTTATAGTCCAGGTAATGGAAGGCGGGCTGAATGGCCGTATGGTGATTCAAAAACGTTTCAGGGTGTTTGAATCACGGGTGGGCATTTCTCCCAGTGTAGCCCCTGCCCAGGACCCTGTATTATGGAGAACCCATCAGCAGGTAGGGTTGAAGCTCAATTTTAAAGATTATCCGCTTCGTGACCCTAAAAGTGAATTCAGGATTGTGGTGAGGCAAAACTACCGGGACGATAAAGTGGTGATGCTCGACGCTAAAAATGCGATGAATGCCGGAGCCTTTGAATTAAACTACAGGTTCTTTTCTAATGAGAATACTTTTCCGGGTGGTTCTGAATTCCGTTTTTTTGATATCCGAAGCACTTACTCAAGAGGTAATTATGTACAAAGAGTCAATAACGGCAAGGTAGATGAAATCATCTTGTCCCCTCAGTCAGATAACAGCAGGAGGGCTTACCTGGAAACCCAGGACCTGGACGGCCGTTTTATGATCACCAACATTGACGCCAATTCACCGGATATTTCTTCAGATTATGTCAAAGTATTGTTCAGATTAAAGCATGAGAACCTGGGGCAAAGCAAGAAAGTCTTTATCAATGGCCAGCTGAGTAACTGGCAGCTGAGTGATAATTATCTGATGCATTATGCAGAGCAAGCCGGAGAATACCAGGCCATGTTGTTTCTGAAGCAAGGCGTATATGACTACAAGTACGTACTGCTGGATGAAATAAAAGAAGTAGCTGATGAAAGCTTTTTCGAAGGCAATCACTCTGATACCGAAAATGCCTACGAGTTTTTCATCTATCACCAACCACCCACAGCCCGCACGGAGCGGCTGATCGGCTACTCCATCATTAGCGACAGCCGGAAGAGGGAGTAGGCTCATTCCTTATACACTTCCAACACCCTTTTTCTAAACTGGAATTCATACTGGACCTGGATGAGATTTGATTTTGCTTTTTCGAGGTTGGTTCTGAAAGTATTGAGTTCGGTGCTGTTTAAGAGCCCTTCATTAAATCTTTCGCTGGCGGATTCAAAAGCCAGCTGCTGTGCTTTTAAGTTGAGACCGGCACCGGAAAGTTTTTCATAAGCCATCCTGGTGGAAAGAAAAGCTTGTTCCACTTCCGTGCTGAGCTGCTGAAGCTGTTGACCATATTGATTTTCCAGGACTTTGTGAGTTATTTCAGCTGCTTTGATCCTGCCCCGGGTTTGCCCGTTGGTGTAGACCGGGAAGTTGATTCCCAGCCTCAGATATTGATTGAAGTTATAATTCAACTGGTTAAAATAATTGAATTCAGAAGCTGCCGCACTGGAATAGGCAGAACCCAGGCCTCCGTTAATGGAAACAGTAGGGTATCTGGCAGCGGTAGCTATTTTTATGCCTGCCACGGCACTTTTTACCTTTAGTTCGGCTGCTTTTAAAGCGGGTTGGTGGTCAAGACCCGTCAGGATATCATTTCGGAGATTTTCGTTAAATCCGGTATTATTAAACGTCATATTCTCTACCTCAAAGTTTAAGGAGTTGGAAAGGCCAAGTATCTGTACCAGGGCAAGTTTAGAGAGGGTAATGTTGTTTCTGGCAGTCAAGGCATCAAAGGCACTGGCAGCCAGCTGAGCTTCAAAATCAATGATGTTGGTTTTGGCCTTCAAACCCTCTTTTACAGTTTCTTTAATGACTTCTAACTGCCTTGCCAATGCATTTTCCTGCTCAAGGGCGATGCTATAAAGCTCTTGGTTCATCAGAACCTGCATATAAGCCAGTGTGATTTTGATTTTCAGTTCCCTTTTGTTTTTTTGACTCGCATAGTATTCAGATTGGAGATTGGTTTTATTTTGCTCAATCTGATTGCGGGTCGAAAAGCCGTTAAAGAGGGTCCAGTTGGAACTAAGTCCGAACGAATTGGATGAAATAGACCGCTGAACAAAGCTGTTGGTAAAAGGGTCAATACTTCTCCCGAAGTTGAGCCCATGTGAAAAACTGCCGCTGGCCGAAGGATAAACAGCATTTTTTGATTGCCTGAGGGTATTTTCAGCTTGTTGAATGTTTAATTCCTGCCCTTTTAACTCCAGGTTGTTTTTGAAGGCCAGTTCGATGCAATCCTGCAAAGAATAGCTCTGCTGGGCTTTGACGGAGCTCAAAACAAGGCAGCAGAAAATCAATAATGGCCATTTCATTACCTTTTCATGGATTTACGGATGTCATAAAAGAACTTTTCCATCAGCCGAAGGTTTTCAGTAATGATCTCTCCTGAGGCCGTCATCCCGTTTCTGAATGGGAGCTGCTTTTTAGAAGAAGTAACCAAACCCTCAGGAAAAGAAACTTTAACCAGGTAGGTAGAATCTTTCGGAAGATCTGAGATAAAAGCAATCTGCCCTTTGACAGTACCAATCTCCTGGAAAGGATAGCTTTGGAATTTAACGATCACTTCCTGCCCTGTTCTTACTTTTCCGAAGTTATACTGCCCTACATGCATTTCTCCGTAGTAGCCCGAGCCCTCAGGCAGGATATACATCAGCTCCTGTCCTGATTTGATCATCTGATTCTCCTGCAGACTGGTCAGGAAGTTGATCTTCCCCGTAGCAGGAGCTGTGGCTACATAACGTTGTTTCCAGGCCTCAATGTCACTTTTTAAGGTGTTCAGAGACTGTAACAAGCCACTTTTCTGATCAGTGATATTCTTTTCCAGTTCAATGACTTCCTGTTGTTTCTGGATCTGGCTGATGTGGTTATTGTCCACCGCACTTTTGGCTTGCTCAAAAGCCTGTTTTTTATTGAGATACCTGCTCATGGCATTTTTAGCCTCCTGGTTGGATACAAATCCTTTTTCGCTTAACCGCTGCTGGCTCTGGGCTTCTTCCAGGGCCATGGCCAGGTCTTTTTCTTGCAGAGAGAGCTGGTCAAGTGTATTCTGATTAAGCCGCTTCAGCGTGCTGATTTCATTGCCTATGGTACCTTTTTTACGGGAGTAGATGCCTCCTGCGACAGCAGCCTGAGATCTTGTAAAGGCTTCCTGGAAAGCCTGATAGGGTTTCTGAAGTTCACCCAGTTTAAAGAATTGAGGGATAGAAAAACCATAGATTTCGTCGATCTGACCCGCTGCTGAATAATTGATGAGGAGATTGATGTGTTTTTCAAGGCCCATTACCTCTTCGTGGCTGGCAGTACTCTCCAGATAGGCCAGGATATCACCCTGGCTGACTTGCTTTCCTTCTTTGACAAAGAGACGGATAAGCTGACCCTCTGTTTTGCTATTGACCGTTTTAGGCAGGTTGTTGGCTACCACTTTGACAGGGCCATTCACAAGATCCGGATACTGAACAAACCAGGTGATACCTATCAGGATCAGGAAAGCCAGGAAAAAGACCGTCGTTCCCCAGCGGATGAGCCAGGAGGGAGGGCGGTTGAGTACTTCATCCACCTGACTGTTGATCAGCTCCGGCAGCTTTCCGCCTGAGTTGCCTCCGTCACCCCCTCCGGTCTTTTGGGGTGGGACGGGCGGAATAACAATCTCATTACCAGAAATACCTTTACCACCTTTCAATTCCGTTATGGAAAGATTGTTTTCCGTTATATTTTTATTTTTTTCAGACATATAAACCCTGTCGTAAATGTAATCCTGATTTTGTAATTCCAATAACTTGTCAGTTCGAGCGTAGCCAAGAACTATGCCCCTAGTTCTAATTGGTTTTTCACCAGTTCATAATACCTGCCATTGGTTTTGCTCAGCTGTTGATGAGTACCTGTCTCTACCACCCGGCCTTTTTCCAGCACAATGATCTGATCAGCATTTTTGACGGTACTTAACCTGTGAGCTACCACCACCACCGTTTTTCCTTTGAAGAATTCTTCCAGGTTATCCATGATGATCCTTTCATTTTCGGCATCCAAAGCATTGGTAGCTTCATCAAAAAATAGGTATTCCGGGTTTTTATAAACTGCCCTTGCTATCAGAAGCCTTTGTTTTTGGCCTTGAGAAACCCCATTGCCCTCAGTTCCGATTTTGGTATTGTAGCTCAAAGGCAATTCTTCAATAAAGCCCTGGATGTTGGCTACTTTGACGGCGTACAGCAGTTTATGAATATCTGCCCGCTCTTCACTGATGCTGATGTTATTGGCAATCGTATCTGAAAAGATGTAACCATCCTGCATCACCGTACCGCACAGACCTCTCCAATAATCGTGGCTGATGTTTTTAAGCTGGGTATTGCTGATTTTGATATTTCCTTTTTGAGGAACGACAAACTTCAAAAGAAGTTTCAGTAAAGTAGTTTTACCGCTTCCGCTGCTACCGACAATGGCCGTTACTTTCCCCTCAGGAATAGAAAGGGAAACATCTGTGAGCACAGGGTCGTTGCCTGCCCCGGGGTAGGTATAGCTAAGGTTTTCAATATGGATACTCTTGTCTTCCGGAAGTGTTTTGATGAAATGTTGCCCGGCCGGCTCTTCATCATCCATACTATGCACCTCATTTAACCTTTCCAGACTGAGTTTGGCGTCCTGCAGATGCTGGACGAAACCCACGAGTTGCTCTACAGGACTGTTGAGCTGTCCGATGATGTACTGCATAGCCATCATGGCCCCCAGGGTCATCTGACCGTTGACGACGGCAGTGGCAGCAAGAAAAGTGATAAAAATGTTTTTTCCTTCGTTGATAAATAACGCCCCTACCTGTTGGTATTGCTGCAAAGCCAGACCTTTCATACTCAGTTTAAATTCCTGCACCTGCAGATTTTCCCAGTCCCACCGTTTGCGAAGTGTGGCATTATTCAGTTTGAGTTCGGGGACAGATTGTACCATCTGGATTAACGAGCTCTGATTTTTAGAATTGAGGGCAAAGCGTTTGTGATCCAGGGTACGACGGTATTTAAGAAACAGGACAATCCAGATGCTATACAAGACCGAAGCCACCACAAAAACACCAAATATGCTCAGGTTATAATAAACCAGAACTACAGAAAAGATCACCAGGTTAAACATGGAAAACAGAACATTCAGCGAGGTACCTGTCAAAAATGATTCAATCCTGCGATGATCCCCGATACGTTGCAGGATATCCCCTGTTTGTTTGCTTTCAAAATAAGAGACAGGAAGCTTGAGTAATTTACTTAAAAAATCAGAAAGGATGGAAAGGTTGATGCGGGTGCTGATATGAAGTAAAATCCAGGATCTTAAGAAATCCACCGACATGCGGCCGACAAAAAGCATGAGTTGGGCAGCCAGCACAAGATAGATAAAGTTCAGGTTACGTGTCTGGATGCCGGTGTCTACTACACTTTGGGTCAGGAATGGCAGTACTAACTGGATCATGGAGGCTACCAAGAGGCCTAAGCCCAGCTGTACGATCAGGGATTTAAACCTGAAAAAATAGTTAAAAAGTGAACAGAAGGTTTTGCCTTTGTTTTTTTCGGAGAACCCGTCTTCTTCATAAAACCTTTCGGTAGGTTCAAGTAAAAGGGCCACTCCCGTTTTTTTCCCTTCGACGATGGTTGTTGCCCATTGGGACTCAAACTCAGCCGTACTATATTTAAGCAACCCCCTGGCCGGGTCTGCCACATAAACCGTATCCTTTTTGATTTTATAAACAACAATAAAGTGGTTCTGAGACCAATGAACGATGCAGGGAAGAGGAGAATCTTGTTTCAGTTTTTCAAAACTGACTTTCACGCCTAAAGTTTTAAAGCCTACTTTTTCAGCGGCCTGTGCTATCCCTAATAAATTGACACCATCTTTGCCTATTTCTGAAGCTTCCCTCAACTCCTGGGCAGACAAAGTCCTTCCATGGTGCTTAGCTACCATCCTCAAACAGGTGGGGCCGCAGTCCATGGCGTCGAGTTGGTTAAAAAATTGAAACATTATTCTCGGGCAGTAATTATTTTACACTAAACTTTATTTTTAAATAATAGTAACGCTCCAATTAAAATTATTGCCCCGCCAGAACAATAGAAAATCATCATAATCATAGAAGAAGAAAGAGATCTTGACAATATGTTATTATGGTCATTAAGATAATAAACATAATTTCCTTTCAACCCCTGTACCTGACCATTTGAGAAATGGCTTATCTTATCATAAATTGCTGGAATAATTAATCTCCCAGAGGAGTTAATATATCCATACTTGTTTTTTTTAATCACTACTGTTCTACTTTCTACGAATTGAGGCTCTATATAATCAAATTCGGTATTTCTTAAGATTTTTCCTTTATTGTTGACAAGTCCCCATTTGTCATTTACTGAAAAGATTAACAAGTTTTCATCAATGGTTTTGATATCCTTTGCAGTGATCTTTGCATTGACTTGATGATGTACGTCAATTTTATACCATTCTTTATTGGCCTTCATCCAAATGAATTTATCACTTCTGGCGGTTCTGACATCATCGTAATTAACCGGAATTAATAATTTTCCAGATTTGCAGTCAATAAAGCCAAATTTGTTACTTTGCTTAACCAATATCTTTCCTGGCCAAATTTCGTAACTAAAATCATCATATTGAGGAGAAATAAGGTTCTCATTTTTATCATCCCAGAAGCCAATTTTATTTTGAAGGGTTTTATAAGCTCTAATTACTCCTTTTTCATAAGGGCGAATAAATGATAAAACCTTTGGAATTAACAGATTGCCTTTTGCATCTATATAGTTTTCATTTCCATCTAGTGTTATAACATCTGCTAAACCGCTAATAAATGGTCCGGCGTCTTTGAATTTTTTATTGAAAAGGGGATCGCCTTGTTTATTTACGAAGAAAATACTGTTTGGCCAATACCCTACAGCGGCTTTCCCTTCATAGAATTTTGTTGCGATTCTTCTATATTGCAATTTTACCACTTCTCTTCCTGTTTCATCAATAAAACCATGTGAAGCTTGATTAATATCAACAAAATCATATCTGTCAGGAAAACAACTTTGACATTTGTCAGAATAGCTTACTTCCGCTAATCCTTCTTGAAAATCTCCTATGTCCGTATATGTTTCAGAGATTTTAATGCCATTGCGGTCAGTAAGCCAGGAAAATAACTCATACTTTTTATCAGAGGTTTTTTTTAATATTTTTACTACGTAAAGATTCTCTTTTTGTTTCCATACCATATCAAACCCTTTGAAAATTCCATCTTCTCTGTCTTTGTGAAAGCCTTCTTGCGTTGGATTCATTCCTATTTTCCAGCCAGCTTTATCCATTTGTAGATAAGCTTTTAACTTTCCCTGGCCTAGTGCTGTACTTTTAAATAAAAATGGTAAAGTACTAAATACTATTACAAAAAAGGTCATTTTGTTAAATTTCATATGGGAAAAGCCATTTTTTAAAATAACGTATAATGAAGTTAATTTAACAAGTGAGGACTTTATCCTCACTTGTTGAGTATTCAATTAAGCTGCATGAGCTGTGCAACCACTGCCATATCCAGCATTAATGCCCGCCTGCTCGCAAGCAGCATTTGCTGTAGTCTGATTTGTAGATGAAAAATTGTTGGACACTATATTGTCACATTGACAGTAAAACATTTTTCCTCCAACTACGTTTTTTAGTTCGGTGTTTGAAAGACTAAAATCGATAAATTCCAAAAGATTCTTTTTCATTTTGATAATAATTAAAGTTAAAAAATATATACATGATTTGCAAATCCTAAGTAACAGGGGTGTTTTCATTTAGATGACTTAAATAAGAACCTAAGTCGTCTATTGAAATAACCCTTGGCAGTATCTTTTTGTCGATAAAAAGACTGGGCGTTGATTTTATTCCATTGTTAATAATCCATTGATTATGAGTATTTTGTAGTGTGAAGCTGTTGTTGTTTAAAATATGTTCAGAATAATTAACATTCCATGCTTCGTAATTTTTATCCTTTCTGGCAAACCATTCTTCTACAGCTTTATGTTGTAAGTGGGTGGGTAAACTAAAAAGTTTTCTTAGAAATTTCCCGCCTTCATTATTATCATCTGTGTTAGATAAAAATATGACCTGACAGTTTATATGATTATTTTCTTGTACAAGGTTTTCAATTTTCTGATGCATTTTGGCACATGGTGTACATAATGGATTACTGACTATTGTCAAAGTGTGTTTTGCTTGAGGATTACCTATCATAATGGTAGTCATTTCAGCAGGTATTGCTGGTAAATCTTTTTGATTGACCATTAAAGCCTTAAAAATATTAGGGTTTGATTTGATTTTTGCAAGTTCTTTTTTGTTTTGTGAATTTTCTATAGAATCCAGTAAAGGCTTTTTGAATAATAGTAAAAAAATGATAGGAATATTAAATCCCACACATAGAGTTCTAATAAATTCAAAATTTAATTTAAATTGAAATGGAAAGAATAATAGAATTAAGAATTCTATTATAAAAATTGCTGCTACTCCAAGGCATAACGTACACCATGAATTGGCTATTATTGATTGATAATAAATCGAATAAATACAGAAAACTAAACTCAGGACACTGATTATTGATTGAAAAACAAAATAATTGTTCAATCCATTTCCGGAACTTAATAACATTGACAGGCTAAAAAATGAGCCAAAAAAATATATAAAACCCATATCGGACCATGAAAGCCAATGCGTGATTTTAGCTGCGGGACTGTCGAGTATGCTTTGGCAGTTTAAATTGGAGTTCGAAGAACATAATTTATTTAAGAGAATACTGTTCCCGTTAATGCTTTTTACAAACAGCATTGATGATAAAAACATCCCTGCAGTCTTTATTAAAATCAATATTGAGATCTCAATATAATGATGACCAATTAAATCTGGAGTAATAAAAAGTAATAGTGAGATTATCAATATCGAAAGGGCTGCGGGAATTCTCAGGTTTTGTAAATCCTGTAACCTCTTTTTTTCTAAATAATTTTTTTCGCCAGACTTTTCATCGACCTCAGCTAATAGAACAATACCGGACCAATCTCTTATAAAATCTGAGTATTGGCTTTTAATCCAGCCTTTTTGTGTATCTAACCATTCAACAGTTCCATTTCCAGTAGATTTAACAGTTAGAAATGTGCCACCATTTTTTTCAAAATAGGTGATAAAAGGTGTTGGCAATGTTTCAATGTTTTCGATACTGGCTTTAATTCCAATATTTTCAATCTTGAATTGAGACAAAGCTTGGGAGTAGGCCCACATGGATTCTTGGTCAGGATGCGACTCCAGATAAGAAATGGCACTGGTAGTAGTTACTCTCGCCTTAATTAATCTTAAAAAAGAAGTAAAGGTATATTGGAAGTTGTCTTTCAAGGTTCAGGTGATTTAGATGTTTCAAATTTGCGAATTCTAATATTGTCTTCCAATTACTAAAGTTATAATAACTATACATTTAGTTATAATTTCTTTAAGGATGCGAGGCGTTTAAAAGAGACTTGATTATTTTTCGTTAAATATTTGTTTTATAATATGTTGATAATTATATATTTAAGCTGTTTTTATATTTTATGTTATGTATAATATTTGTAATAATTGACTTGGCTATTTATATTTGAATAGATATAAAGAGCACGACCCTAGCGTTTTAATCCAACAGTATAACTTTTAAAACTATGAGCATTGAAAAAATTCTATCCGAGTATCTTAGAGTAAACAGGTGTAGTCAACAGGAAGCTGCTGAGCAGATTGGTGTAAGCCAGACAGCCTTTCATAATTGGTTGAGTGGGAAGAGCTATCCATCAGGGATTCACCTGAAAAAGATATATGAAATTTGTAATATACCTTTTGAAAGCAAACAAATTGATACTGATAATGCGGAAATTAACCTGTTGAGAAAACTTGTTGAGTCTCAATATGAGCAGATAGCCTACCTGAAAGAGAAGGTAGAGGATTTTAAAAGAAAAAGCCCGGGTTCTTAATAACGTCTGAATAAGTCCATTTTGTTGAAAGAATGTGCTACATCGTTAACGATAATCAAATGTCTTTTTATCGTTTTTTATGTATGATTTCCTGGTACCCATAATTATTTAAAAAATCGGGAAACGAAAAAGAACGGCTGATCGGCTACTCCATCATCAGCGACAGCCGGAAGAGGGAGTAGTTTGTGGCCTGCATATCTTTCTGAATTTACTTTTTTTAGACCTGCCCGAAGGATCACCTGCCTTTGCTTAGCTTCTCTGAGAAACTTTTAAATAACTTACTGTTTTTTATTTCCTGAGAAAAGAGGGCTAAATTATCCCCGTAAGCAGGATGTCCGTGGTGTAGATCGTACTCGTTGATGATCTGCCATAAAGCGGCCTGGGAATCTGGGTTCTTTCTGATATAGGCCGAAAGGATTTTATTTTCCTCTTCAAAATTGATCAGTTTTTCAACACCATCATATTCGTCTGATTTCACATAAAGGTGTGCCAGCTGCTTCTTCAGTGCCTTGTATTCATTGTTAAGCGGCGAATCAATATTGATTTCCAGTTTGCCGGATTCCTTTGTTAAGGAAACGGTATAAATCCCTTTTTCGATAAAAAACAGGTCTGAGATGTGTGGCTGGTTTTCGGCTTTTACGTCCAGATAAACGAATATAGCAGGTTGAGAATATTCAAGTGTACCCTGGAGTGAATTTTCGTTTTGTATATTTATGTAATAGGTAGCGTACGGGATGGACATGGTTTGTCTTATTGCTTTGTTGGTTTCTAACCGGAAGTTATGGAATTCTTCAAATCCTTCACTGGCCGGGGGAGGAGAGAGGACCAAACTGTCATGGATAAGAAAAGGGGCGTTTAATTTTATCTCAAATTTATCCTGGGATCTGGCAGAATTGGAGATCAGAGCAATAAAAAGGAACGGTAAAAAGGATTTCATCATTGTAAGGGTTTATGTATTTTCTTAAACAGTTAAAGGGTGTTTTGTAGGATACATGCTGCTTTTAAACGGCTGAGAACAGTTCCGGGACTATTCTGATCAGGCATAGGCGTTGTATTGGTTTGTATGGTTGAAATAAAGGTAAATCGCTGATAGTTGAAATAAAACACTTTCTTACTTCTGATAAATAACCCAATCGGTCAGGTGAGCATACATCCAGAAATACTGCTCATCAGAAGTCTATTCAACTAACTTAGTCTAAGGTACGGGGTGTTTTTTATATTGTCAACTAAAAACTTAGTTATTTTTTTTAATCTTGTCGTTTACAGGCAAAGTCCGGTCAGTGTAGGGTTGAGAGGTCTTTTATGGTCAGCGTTAACTCTATTCCCGATGGTCCGAAATTCAATGATTGTCATAAAATGATTGTGCCTGAGTCTCAGTGATTTAGGATATCTTCGTTTTTTTTCTGGAAAAAACCGGCTATATTGGTAATGATGAAAAAAATTATTCTTGTAGAAGACGAAGCTCATGTTGTTTCATTTATAAAAAAAGGGCTATCTGAAGAGGGCTTTGAAGTGACCGTGGCCTTTGATGGCAAAACGGGAATTCAGCTGATCAGGGAAAATGATTTTGACCTGATCATTCTCGATATCATGCTGCCGGAAAAAAACGGACTGGAAGTCTGCAGTGAAATACGTGAGACCAATAAAATGGTTCCTATTCTGTTTCTGACGGCTTTGGGTACGCCCGAAAATATAGTGCTGGGACTCGAAACGGGAGCCGATGATTACCTGGTGAAACCATTCAAGTTCATTGAACTGGTAGCCCGCATCAGGACGCTTTTACGCCGGGCCGAATATTCTGTGTCAGCTGAGCCGGATTCGATGGAGGAGCATATGTACAGGATTTCTGACCTGACACTGAATGATTATACCAAGACCGTGACGAGGGAAAATGAAACGATATCACTGACCACCACAGAGTACCGTTTGCTGCTTTATTTTCTTAAAAACAAGAACAGGGTATTGTCCAGGGTGGATATACTGGATGAGGTCTGGGGTGTGAATTTCGACCTGGGAACCAACGTTGTGGACGTTTACGTTAATTATCTTCGCAAAAAAATTGACAGTTTTTCAGACCATAAATTGATCCATACCGTGATCGGCATGGGTTATGTACTCAAAGAAAGCTGAAAATCAGTTTTAAAGACATCCTTATGAAAACACAAACTAAAACCAAGCTTCTCCTGCTTTCGTCATTTCTGACTATCATATTCATTTTTAGCGGATTTGTCTATTTTTCCATTTCCAATTATTCTAATGATGATTTTTATAAATTGCTGGAAATAAGGGCGGTAACGGCTGCAAAGGCGGAACTGAATGAGGATTCAAAAAACAGTGTGAAGGACATCAGAGACCTGCGGAACAAGTTTTTCGAAAAACTGCCGAATGAGCGTGATTACTTCTTTGAGATATTGCCGGGTAAATCTTTTGAAAAAGAAGCCAAAAGTCTTGACCTCCCCAAATCATTTTTCGGAGAAATCATTGTGAATCAGAAAGCGGAGTACAATCACAAAAACATGTACTACAAAGGCATAAGATATAAAGCAAAAGGAGGCGACTATATCGTTATCGCTTCTGCCGAAAACTACATCGAACTTCACCATTCCGAATACCTGCGTAGGACGCTGATCATCGCCATTATTTTGTCTGTTTTGTTTTCACTGATCATCTCCATTTACTTTTCGAAATATATCTTTAAGCCACTGGTCAGGATTACTGAAAAGGTAAAGCAAATCAGTTCTGAAAATCTGCACCTCAGGCTCGATGTTAAAAACAGGAGCGATGAGTTGGGTGAGCTGTCGCAGACTTTTAACGACATGCTGAACCGGATCGAGACATCTTTTGAGACCCAGAATAATTTTATCAGCAATGCTTCGCATGAGCTGAGAACTCCGCTTACGGCCATCATAGGGGAGGCTGATGTGGCCCTTTCCAAAGTCAGGAAGCCGGAAGAATATATTGAAACGATAGGCATTATCCTGCATGAAGCAGAAAAACTGGACAAAAAAACCAAGGCTTTGCTGTTCCTGGCACAGACCGGTTTTGACGGTAAGGTGCAGAAGTTTGACAAAGTCCGCATTGATCAGCTTTTGTGGGACGTAAAGGAAACCCTCGAGAAAATAGATGGTAAAAACATCATTCAGATGGACACGAGCCTGATGCCCGAGAATCCATCGAAAATGAAAGTGAGAGGAAATGAGCAGTTATTGCATCTTGCCCTGACCAACATTATCTCTAATGCCTGCAAATACTCTGACCATAAGATGGTGAACGTATCTATGGGGGCGTCTGACAAAAGCGTTTTTGTCGCCGTAAAAGATTCCGGAATCGGGATTCCGGAAAATGAACTGAAGTACATCTACCATCCTTTTTTCCGGGCCTCAAACACCAAGTATTATGAAGGTTTTGGTATCGGTTTGCCGCTTACCCGGAATATCATCAGGATGCATGAAGGTGAAATTATTGTTTCATCTCTTTTGAATGGAGGGACTACCGTTCAGATCAATTTACCTGCAGGGAATTATTGAATTCCTGAAAAAACAGGTATTTAACGGCTTTCTAATCTGATTTTAATCTGAGTGTGAAATTCTAATTGGATTCTAATTCCGGTCTTAAATGGCTCTAATGTGGAGATGATAGCTTTGTATCATCAAACTAAACACATTATAGCAATGATCAAAAATATTTTAATACCTACTGATTTTACGGTTGAATCGCTTAATCTGGTTAAGTCATTTTTAAGACAGAAAAAAGATGACTTTACCTGTAATATCATTCTTCTGCACGGCACCAGTATGAGTGATTCTATTACTGATCTGTTGTTTTTCTCCAAATCCAGGTTCATCGACTCACTTTCAAACAAGGCTTTTGATGAAGCGTGCGACATCATCCGCAATAAATATGATTCTCAGGTCAATATCATCAAGAAAGATATATTTACGGGTAAAACCCAGGCTGCCTTTGATCATTTTATTGTCGCGAACAAAATTGTTGAAGCTTATATCCCGGCAGAGTATGTTTCCAGCAAGGTCAATCAGAACGGCATTGACATTATTCCCTTTATTAAAAAAAGCAGTCTGAATGTCAGAGAGGTGAAGTGGAGAAGTGCAGAGGCTGTTCCGGAAAAAGGAAAGCTGGCAGAAGTCTTTTTTAATCACGCCGTTTTAGAATAATAATTATGAAAATCACATTGGTTTATCTGACCGTTTTCCTGACAGGAATCCTGGTCTTTGTATCCCTGATTTCATCTGCCCCGAGCCCGGAAACGGTAATTCTCGGAGAATGGAAAGAAATGAAGTGGGAATATGAAAAGGTAAATAAATCGGAAAATAAGGACTATTCCTCACATGAAACACAGGAGCAGGCCGGTCAGCACCTGATCATTCATCAGGCAGAAAACTGGACTTTTCTTCCGGGCGGAAAACTAAAGCTATCGGGTAAGAAAAACGATAAGATTGTCTCCTGGAGGATTAAAGGCCGGGGACATATTTTAGAATTGAAATATGATAACAATTCAAAAGAGCACTATAATCTGACCCGGCTGGACGGGGACAAAATGGTTTTGAATTTTGAATCCGATATGCAGGTCAGGGGAATTGCAAAATTAACTTTTGAGAAACTTTTATAATATATGCTTAGGAAATTCAGCAACAGCAGAACACTTGATGATAACCTGAAATTAGGGACTCTGACGGCCTTTTCGGCGGGTATGGTCAATATAGCCTCCCTGATGATCTTTTTCTCTTTCAGCTCCAATGTGACGGGCCATTATGCCATTCTTGCAGAGGAAATACTGAAAGGGAACTGGTATCAGGCAGGGGTGGTCTTTTCATGGATCTTCCTGTTTTTCTTCGGAAGTTTCGTGTCTAATATGATGGTCATTTATCTGAACGGCCGCAATGCCTATTTTGCCCACGCTTTACCGATCATACTCGAAATCATGTGTCTGGTGAGTGTAGGTATTTACGGGCAGTTTTTTTACCGGGAAACACTTACAGAAACTGAAGCTTTGCTTTGCCTGATGCTTTTTGCAATGGGGCTGCAGAATGGCTTGACAGCCAGTATTTCTAATTTTGCTGTGAAAACCACCCACCTGACGGGTATTACCACTGACCTCGGTATTTTGTTTTCGATGTTTACCATGAAGAAATTCAGAGAGAATGAAATGCTGGTAGGCAAGGCCAAGTTACTGCTGAGTATAGTACTGGCTTATGTGTTAGGGGCTGTATTTTCCGGCCTGAGCTATTTTGAGATCAAATTTAAGGTGTTTTACGTCGTAAGCTTTTTCCTGGTACTCGTGATTGCTTATGACTTCTCAAAAATCAGACTGCTGAGGTATCTGGCAGTAAACAGGACCAAAGAACCGGTAAGCAGAGATCCGAAATCCGAAACCCGGAAAGTAAGACAAGAAGAAGGCATTTCAGTAGTGTGATAGAATGAAATCTTCCACAACTTTTAAATATTAAGTGGTATAGGGTTATAATTGTTTCAAGTTAAAAAGGCTGCTTCTCATAGAAACAGCCTTTTTTGTTTGTCTTATATTTTTCAGCCGTTCTTCAGCTTTTTATCTGTCTGTCTTTTATCCAATGTCATGATAAATGAGGGTAACACCACCAGGTTGGAGATCATCCCCACCAGGAGGGTCATCGAAATAAGGAGACCTAAAAATACGGTCCCTTTGAAGCCTGAGGCCACAAAAATCCCGAAGCCAAAGAAGAGAATGATGGCTGTATAGAACATGCTGATGCCGGTTAGTTTGATGGTTTGGGTCACTGCCTCACCGATACTGAGGCCCTTACTCAGCTCTTCTTTATATTTCGTCAGGAAGTAAATCGTACCATCGGAGGCTATCCCGAAGGCAATACTGAAGATCAGGGTGGTTGACGGTTTCAATGGGATCCCGAAATAGCCCATCACACCACCGGTAATGATCAAAGGGATGATACTCGGAATCGTTGAGATCAGGATCGTACGGTAATTAAGGAACTGGGTGGCCATTACGATGGAGATCAGTACGATAGCCAGTAAAGTACTTTCCTTGAGGTTGCCCAGCAGGTAATTGTTTCCTTTGGTGAATACCACACCGTTGCCGGTCAGCTTAGCGTCTATCTGGGCCTCCTTAGGCTTCCACTGGTTCGCTTCCCTGTCAAAGTTGAAGATAGTGTCTGTTTTAGCCTGCAGCGTGTCGTAGAGTCGATTCATACGCACCGTTCCGACGTCACCACTCTGGAAACTCACCCGGGTATATTGTTTGGTGCTGTCGATAAAGGCAGCAAACATATTTTCTTTTCCTTTGATGCTGCCGGTATATTCTGCCAGTTTCTGAAGCTCCAGGGCTCCGGGCAGCTGGTAGTATTTGGAGTCACCCCCACGATAGCCCTGGTAGATGAACTTAAGTCCTTCCACCACAGAAATAGGCTTGGTAAACTCAGGATGTTTGGCAAATTCATTTTGAAGAACCTTTATTTTGGTCAGAATAGCGGGATCAAAAACGCCGTTCGGATATTTGGTATCAATACTGACCTCAAAAGGGATGACACCATGAAAATTCTTCTCAATCATTTTCAGGTCTTCATAAATCGGGTCATCCTCAGGTAAATCGTCTACCACAAACCCCACGGCTTTTATCTGCATAATTCCATAGACAGAAGCCGCAACTACGGCGATGGTAAACCAGTAAAGCCTGGTCCTCCTGTTGTGAACAATGAAATTGATGTATTCCAGGATCCTGGTGGTGTTCTTGTTTTCAAGGTGCCTGATCTGCTTATCTTTAGGCGTGGCGGCATAGCTGAAAATGATCGGAATCAGGATGAGTGAAATGATCCAGGTAGCCAGAACCCCAAGCGAAGCGACCAGCCCGAATTCAACCAGGAACGGGCTGCCTGTGAAGTAAAAAACAAAGAAACCGATGAAAGTCGTCAGGTTGGCCAGAAAAGTGGTCTTCCCGATTTTTTCAATGGAAGTTCCTAGTGAAAGCATCTGGTTTTTTGTCCGCAGGTATTCTTCCTGGTATTTGTTGATCAGGAAGATAGAGTTCGGAATTCCGATGACGATGATCAGCGGCGGGATCATCCCGGTCAATATCGTGATCTTGAAGCCGAAAAGATAGATAAATCCTACAGACCAGATCACGGAGATCAACACGACGAGCACCGCGAAAATAACCACGAGCTTTGATCTGAAAAAGAGGTAGAGAATCAGCGAAGTAATGGAAAATGCCAGCACGGTAAACATGATCAGTTCATCACGCACTTTTGACATGAAATTGGTACGTATGAACGGCATTCCCGAAAAGTGCACTTTGATTTTATGGGCTTCCCCGAATGCTTCCGCTTCTTTCTGGATTTCTTTGGTGATGGCAATCCGCCCTTTTGAGTTCATCTTAGACTGGTCAAAAGTAACAGCCATCAGGTGGGCCTTTTCGTCATTGCTGAACACAAAGCCTTTATAAAAAGGATAATTAAGGACTTTAGCATGAATAGAATCTACCTGCCACTGCTGGGTAGGACGCGTAGCGACAATCGGTTTGAAGTCGAATTTCTTCAGGCTGTCATTTCTCATGATTTCAAAAAGATTGGCATTGGAGGCCACATTTTTGATACCATCCAGCCCTTTTATTTTTTTTGAAAGATCATACCAGCCGTTAAAAACAGGCAAATCGTAAATTTTGTCGGTTTCGATGGCGATCACCATCACATTGCCATCTTCGCCATACCTGGCCTTGAAATCTTCGTAAAGCTTAAAATTGGGATCGTTTTGCGGTAAAATTTTAGCGAGTTCGTAAGACAATTCAAGCCTCGAAGCCATCCACCCCATAAAAATGGTGACCACTCCGATCAGGCATAGCCATTTTAATCTGTGCTCAAGAATCAGATTTGAAATACGCTGCCAAAAAGTATTAAGGAAAGAGGAATTTTTTATGAATGACATTAAAACGGTTTATTATTGTTTAGGGCTATTCAAAAGTATCATTTTTAGCCGGATTGCAAAAATAATAAATCTTAACCTTAAAACGGAACAGAGAATGTTATTAGAGTAATAATTAATAAGAGATACGCATTTTAATCGACAAATGAAGGTTTATCGCCCGATGAGCCGGAATAAATAATCGGCAGCTTCGTTGGGGTTCAGCTCGTTCTTTCTTACTTTTTCTTCTGTAGCCCTCAGCTCTTTTTTGAATCCCGGATCAGAAAAAACAGATTGCAGCAGTAAATTTTCCAGGTTTCTGGTCATCCAGTTGAGTTTCTGGGCTTGCCTTTTTGAATCCCAGTACCCGTTGATTTGCGTCGAGGTTTTGTAGGCATTGAGCATCTCCCGGATTTCGGCTATCCCGGTTTTTTCAAGAGAAGAGCAGGTCATTACGGGCACAGCCCACTCGCTTTCTGGTGGCGGGAAGAGGTGCAGTGTGCTTTCAAATTGTTTCCTGGTCAGCCCGGCTTTGGCAATATTGTCCCCGTCGGCCTTATTGATGACTATGCCGTCGGCCATTTCCATGATGCCCCGTTTGATGCCCTGAAGCTCATCTCCGGCACCTGTCAAGACCAGCAACATAAAGAAATCAACCATGTTTTTGACCATGGTTTCTGATTGGCCCACACCGACAGTTTCAATGACGATGACTTCAAACCCTGCGGCTTCGCAGAGGATGATGCTTTCTAGGGTTTTATTGGCTACGCCGCCCACTTCTTTTCCGGCCGGGCTGGGCCTGATAAAAGCCAGAGGGTTTCTTGATAAAGCATCCATCCGGGTTTTGTCACCCAGGATACTCCCGCCGCTGATTTTGCTGCTGGGGTCAATGGCGAGCACGGCTATTTTCTTATTTCCGGCAGTGATGTACTCTCCGAAGGCTTCGATAAAAGTACTTTTTCCCGCACCGGGAACACCCGTTATGCCGATCCTGATCGATTGGCCTGAGTAGGGCAGGAGTGCATTGATCAGTTGATTGGCCAGGGGCCGGTCCTGTTCCAGTTTACTTTCAATGAGCGTAATGGCTTTGCTCAGTATCAGTTTGTTGCCGGATCTGATACCCTGGAAATATGCTTCGAAAGATAACCTGCTTCTGGCCATAGTCATTTTTTAATCAACGCAAATTACACTTTATTGAGGATAAAGATCAGGCTTTTTAAAAGGAATCAGGGCTAAAATGACCGCGGGAACATAAAACCGGGTCCTGTTCATCACGTTGTCGGTCAGCAGACCGGTCGAGCCCATATTTTGTTTGGTGTTGTGCATGCCAAATATTATTTCATCCGCATGGCCCATTTCATAGCCCTGGTTAATGAGGTCTATGGTCTTCTGAGGAAGGAAAAAGCCTGCGGTACGGGCTTTGCCCATTTTGTCCTTTGAAAGGACAATGATCCAGGCCATGCCTTCCATTTCTTCTTTATGCCAGATGTTTCCGCCTTCAATACCCACCCAGAAATCGGCCCCGGGATGATGCTCACGGGCTGCCAGCACCCTGTTGTAGGCTCCCTGGAAAGTTTCTTCGTCTCCGATGGGTTGATCGCTTACGCCTGACGCAGTTTTGACTCCTTCTGCTTCAAACTCTGTGTCAGGGAACATTTCCTGAAAACCCAGCAAGGCTGCATTGACTTTGACAGGATTTGTGGAGGCGACTATGATTTTCATTTTTAATGATGAATGATTGAATGAATGATTGTTTGAATGAATGATTGTTTGAATGCTTGCCCGACCTGGGCTTCGCCCGGGCGGGATTGAATGCTCACCCGACGTTGGCTTCGCCCTGGCTGGATTGAACTTTTTTCAGGTCAGGAAGGCCTCGGCTATTTTGAGGTCTTCAGGGGTGGTGATTTTTATGTTCTGATAATCTCCTTCAATGAGTTTGACCGGGAATCCGTAGTGTTCGACCACCGAGGCGTCGTCCGTAAAAAAGCTTTGTTCTTCTGTCACAAATGCGGCTTTGATCAGCTCAAGGTCAAAGGTCTGAGGTGTTTGCATCAGCCTGATCCTGCTTCTGTCAATGGCTTTGTTACCTCCATTGTCATCTACAACCCTCGCTGAGTCTTTGAGTAATACGCTCACTACCACAGCCTTGTGATTCAGGGCTTCTTCAAATGATTTTCTGATGATTTCCAGGCTGATAATAGGCCTCACACCATCATGAATGGCCACCAGTCCTTTTTCAGCCGGAATGGCTCCAAGGCCGTTTCTGACAGATTGAAAGCGGCTTGCTCCCCCTTCTACCACTTTTATTCTGTGGAGGTCTTTGAGAAGCGATTCTCCTGCTTTTTGGGTGATGATTTCCCGGTTCCAGTATTCGATTTCTGCAGCAGGTAAAACCAATATGATCTGATTATCAGTAAGTTCGAGGAAACGTTCAATGGTGTGAACCAGGATAGGCTTGTCTTTGAGTAATAAAAATTGTTTGGGAACAGCACTGCCCATTCTTGAGCCCGATCCTCCGGCTACCAGAATACTGTATTTTTGAATGTCAGACATGGGAAAAATAAAAAGTGCCGGTTACTGGCCGGCACTTCAAATATAGGAAAATTATCTGAGGTCAGATAATCAACATCACGTCTCCGTAAGTAAAGAATTTGTATTTTTCTTTAATGGCTACCTGGTAGGCTTCAATAATGGCATCATAACCACCAAAAGCACAGGTTGTCATCAGAAGAATAGATTCCGGTAAATGGAAGTTCGTAAGCAATGAATTGGCAATTTTGAAATCGTACGGAGGGAAGATAAACTTATCCGTCCATGCGTTATCAATCGGCTTGATCCTGTTGTTTGCTGTTACCGACGATTCCATGGCCCTGAGGCTGGTGGTACCGATGGCACATACTTTTTTGTTGGCATCCAGGGCTTTATTAACCGAAAGGCAGGTTTCTTCTTTGATGAAGAAATTTTCCGAATCTGTTTTATGCTTGGTAAGGTCTTCCACGTCTACTTGTCTGAAAGTTCCGATACCGATGTGCAAAGTCACCGGGCTGAATTCCACCCCTTTGATTTCCATTCTGCGGACCACGTTTTTAGTAAAGTGGATACCGGCAGTCGGAGCTGCAACCGCTCCTTCGATTTCTGCAAAAATAGTCTGGAAACGCTCACGGTCAAGCTCAGTGGCTTCACGCTGAATAATGTCCTTAGGAATTGGTGTTTCTCCCAATTCGTGAATAGCCTGCATCATTTCGTCATGATTCCCGTCAAACAGGAAACGAATGGTACGGCCTCTTGAAGTAGTATTGTCAATGACTTCTGCTACGAGGTCACTGTCTCCGAAATACAGTTTGTTGCCCACACGGATTTTCCTTGCCGGGTCAACCAATACGTCCCAAAGCCTCATTTCGCGGTTAAGTTCACGCAATAGGAAGACTTCTATTTTAGCACCGGTTTTTTCTTTAGAACCATACAACCGGGCAGGAAATACTTTTGTGTTATTGGATACCAAAACGTCACCATCATCGAAATAATCGATAATATCTTTAAACATTTTGTGCTCTATTTTCCCTGTTTTTTTGTGAAGAACCATCATTCTGGCACCATCTCTTTCCTCAATAGGGTGCATAGCAATCAGGCTATGAGGAAGATCAAATTTAAAAGCAGATAATTTCATTGTAGAGAGATTCCCTTGCCATTCTTTTAAATAATAAACGGTAGGTTTACAAGGGGAAACGGACCATTTAGCAAATACAAGTATCCTGTTTTCAGGATATTAGGTTGCAAAGGTACAAAATCGCGAGGGGGGGTGTCAAGGTTTTTGCGATTTATATTTTTTCAAGATAAATGGAACCTTCCATAAACAGCTTCCCGTGGCCGCCCATGAGTACCCTGCCGCCTTTGTTTTCACAGGTCAGTAGCCCTGAGCGTTTGGATATCTGACGAGCCGTCAAATGCGGTTTACCAAGCCTGGCAGCCCAGTAAGGCACTAATTTGGTATGTGCAGAGCCTGTAACTGGGTCTTCGTCAATGCCGGAACCGGGAGCAAAAAACCTCGAAACAAAATCAGTTCCGGGCTGGGAACCGGGTGCAGAAACGATGATTCCCCTGGCTGGTACTTTTTTAAGTTCTCCGAAATCCGGCTCAAGATCCCTGATTTCTTCTTCTTTTTCAAAAATCAGCATGTAATCGTCGTTGGCTTTCCAGGTTTCGACGGGGCTGAATTTAAATGCCCGGGCTATTTCTGCCGGTAATGTTGCGGGTACCGTTTCCTGTTTCGGGAAGTCCAGGAAAATCATCCCGTCTTTTCTGAACACGGTTAATATCCCGCTTTTTGATTCAAAAAAGATTGTATCGGAAGTATAATTGAGCCGTTCAAAGATCACCAGCGAAGTGGCCAGTGTGGCATGTCCGCAAAGGGCGACTTCCACAGCCGGCGTAAACCAGCGGATGTGAAATCCGTTTTCTGAAGGTACAAAAAAAGCAGTTTCAGAAAGATTGTTTTCTGCCGCAATTTCCTGCATCAGTTCATCAGGAAGCCAGGTCTGCAAAGGGATAACGGCCGCAGGATTACCTCCGAACAAACGGTCTGTAAAAGCATCTACCTGGAAAATATCTAATCTGATCATGGCCTTAGTTTTTCTTCTTGTCTAATACCAGGATAGTGCCCATGATAAAGAGGACGACAAAACTCAGCAGGAAAATTAGATTCCGGGAATCAATCACCCCGCGACCTAATGAAGAGTAATGAAAACTCAGGCTGAAATAGTCGGTATAATATTGAGCAGATCCCCTGAACAACTGAGCCAGCTGATGCAATCCATCATAGAAAAAGTAAGACAGGGTAGCAGCCACGATAAACGCCACTACCTGGTTGGAAGTAAGCGAAGAGGTGAATAGTCCGATGGCCGAATAAGCTGAAGCTAACAGGACCAGTCCGAAATAAGAACCCGCCACTGAGGCCGAGTCGATATTACCCACCGGGTTGCCCAGCTGATAAATAGAGAAATAATAAATTAAAGTAGGTATAAGAGCCAGCAAAAGGATGGACAGCGAAGCCAGGAATTTACCGGTGACGATGTCTGAAGTAGACAAAGGTTTTGTAAAAAGAAGCTCGATGGTACCGGTCCGGAACTCTTCCGAAAGCATCCTCATGGTGATGGCCGGAGAGATCAGGATCAGGATGTAAGGGCACAATTCAAAAAAAGAGGCCATATCGGCATAGCCGTAATCCAGGACGTTGGAATCGGGATATATCCATACTACGAGACCGGTTAACAGCAAAAAAACGCCGATTACGATATACGCTATCAGGGAATTGAGAAAAGCGGAAAATTCTTTTTTGAGAATAATTAACATGTTATGAGAATACCGGTTTGTCCTTTTTTAATACGGCAGAAACGATCAGAGCTATGATAAAACCAATCAGAACAGCCATTATGATACCAACGAGAAACGAAAGCCCTGAATTGCTCCAGTTCTCCACTCTTTGAACGGCTTCTGCGATCTGTTCTTCCGGCATGCCTATTTTTTCGTATTGTTCTTCAGTCATTTCCAGGGTTCTTTTCATGATACCCGGATCAATAAACTTTTTGTAAACAGAATCATAAATCAGTGAAACCACCGAACTGGTAGCTACGGCCAGTGTGCCCAGTCCAAGGCCTTCACCGTAGGTCATAAACCCTCCGTTGAGTTTTTTGTACTCAGACATGGACAGGTATTGCATTAAAACAGTGACTACGATGCTGAAAATAAAGATAAGCCAGTAATTGGTCCACAAATCAGTGGTATAAAAAATGGTAGTAGAAGCAATAGAAATGATGGCGAAAATAAGTCCAAATTTCAAAGCAATACGGGCTGATGAAGGTTTTTCCATTGGTTTTCAGGTTTGGGTTTATGATATAGCGTCTCCTTGTTTTCTCATGATCATGCTCAGCAAGCTGATGAAAATGATGGCCAGCTGTTTGAACATCAGTTCATCTAAAAAGAGCTGATAAGGCTTGGCATTGTCGAATGACAATAATTGTCTTCTGAAAGACTCGTCGTTCAGAATTTTGCCAAAAGTATCTTTTTGTCTGATCAGAAGCATTTTGCCTTCGACGATCCAGGTGGTAAAAGGCTTGATGTCAATGAATTCGACAAACAAATATATTAAAATTCCAGAAATAAATGCTCCGATAATGTTGGTAAGAAAACCGATGGAAAAGCCTTCATAAAAGTGAAGGAATCCCCCCATTTGTTTTTTGTAATACCAGATGGCAAAAAAGATGAAGATCACATTGATACCCAGGTCAGGCCTTCTGAGGCTGAGCGGGTTGTCAAACGCAAAATACATAGCCAGGAAGAACAGGAAACAGGAAACTCCGGCCAGGGTTCCAAAAATAATTGAATTTTTCAGTATCAGTTTTCTCATGATTCGGATAACCGGCCCTGGTTATACACAGCCAGCACTTTGCCTTTCAGTGGTTTGTCAATAAAAGGACTATTTTTACTTAAAGATACGATATTTTCTGCCGTCAGAACAAACTCTGCAGCGGGATCAAAAACGGTAAGGTTGGCAACACTGCCTTTTTCAATGACAGGGTTACTTAATCTTAGCAGTTTCCTGGGCTGAGCAGTGATTTTTCCGATGGTGGCGGTAATGTCCTGACCTCCGTAAGTGTTGAGGGTGGCAAAGGCCGTTTGAAGTCCTGTGATTCCGAATTCGGCAAGATCAAATTCCAGGTTTTTCACCTCTTCGTCCAAAGGATTGTGGTCAGAAACCACCGCATCTATGGTGCCGTCTGCCAGTCCTTTTTTCAAGGCAGCAATGTCTTCCTTAGACCTGAACGGAGGGTTGACTTTAAGGTGAGTATCGAAGTTTTTCAGGTCGTCGTCAATGAATGCCAGCTGATGGGCTGCGATGTCACAGCTTACCGGTAGTCCTTTTTTCTTGGCTTCACGGATCAGTCTGACCGACTGGGCCGTTGAAATCGTCGCGAAGTGCAGCACGGGCTTGTCAGACTGTATGCCTGAATATTCAAGTAACTTAAGGTCCCTCATGATCATGATCTCTTCAGCTGCTGAAGGAATGCCCTTTGTGCCCATCAGCGTGCTGGCAAGACCCTCGTGCATCTGCCCGAAAATACTCAGGGTGGGCTCTTCGGGCTTGTTGATCAGCAAAGCTCCGAGAGGATATAAATACTGAAGTGATTTAAGTAAAATGTCGGCATTCCAGATGGGTTTAACCCCGTCCGAAAAAGCGGCTGCCCCTGAATGGAACAGGTCGATCATTTCCGTAAAATCTTTACCTTCGCAGTTTTTGGTCACTGCCGCGATATTATAAATGCGGACAAGTCCGGATTGCGAAAAATTCCTGAAATATGACAGTGATTCTTTGGTCTGAACAGTAGGGTGGGTGTTAGGCAAACCCACAATTTCGGTAAATCCTCCTTTCATGGCCGCCTGGCTCATCGACTCCAGGTTTTCCATGAGTTCGTGGCCCGGATCTTTTAAATGTACCCTCATGTCAAGCCATCCGGCTGAGACGTGGAGGTTGTCGCCGCTGATAACTTTATCGGCTTTTGATTTGATCTGGCCTGTTTCTATGATTTTTCCATCCTCAATCAACAAATCTGTAATGGTGTCATGTAAGGATGATTCCGGGGATATTATTCTGGCTTGTTGTATTAAAACTTTCATGTATTTTTCAAAAAAAAAGCCCTCTTTTGGGCTTTTCTATAATTGAATTAATGTCCGATAACAGATTTATAAGCATCTACATCTAATAACTTCTCAATGTCTCCGGGGTTCTGGACCTCTATTTTGACCAGCCATCCGTCTCCGTAAGGATCGGTGTTGACCGTTTCAGGAGCGTCGGCAAGCAAAGGATTTACTTCAATGATTTTGCCGGTTACAGGGATAAACAAGTCAGAAACGGTTTTAACTGCCTCTATAGTTCCGAAGATATCGTTTTCAGCCAGTTCCTGTCCCAAGGTTTCGATTTCAACAAATACGATGTCTCCAAGCTCGCCTTGTGCAAAATCAGTAATACCAATGGTGGCTATATTGCCTTCTTCCAGTTTAATCCACTCATGTTCTTGCGTGTACCTCAATGCTGCCGGGAAATTCATCGTGTTGCTATTTTAAAGTTTGTTAATTAAATCGGACGCAATTTAATGCAAATCCTTTAAATCTCAAAAGGCTCCTTTCCTTAATCCGATAAATTAAATCTGGCATTGATACCTCCGATGGTCGAGCTCGTTTGATTTGAAATGGTGGTAAACGGCGTGTTGTTCAACCATTCTATGTAAAAACTCATGCTCAGCCTCCTGTTGACCTGGTACTGAACCTGCGGCCTCAGCTGGAAATAGTAGTTACCACGGATCGGGGTAGCGTCTCCATCCAGTTTTCTTTGTATTTCTTTCAGGTCTTTTACCGTAAAATCAAGACGGAAATTCAGGTCGTTTTTCAGAATGATAAAATTGCCGTCGCGTCCACGCATCGGTAGTTTTACATTGTTCTTCCTGAAACCTACGCCAAAGACGATGTCATAACTCATGAGCTCAGCCACCTGTGCGTTCGAAAGGTTCAGAATCGCTTTTCTTTCCCTGTTATAATCTATCCTTCCTGTGAAGTTCCTCTTGGTCGTAAACTGGACACCGATGACGGGCAAAAATTTCTCTTCCATAGAGATCGTACTCATGATAAACACCGGCACCAGGCCGCCGCCCATGCTTTCATCGATCTTATTCCCCAGGCTATACCCTCTCCTGGAAAGGTTAATGGTTTCCGCATCATACAGAAGTGAGGAGGTAAAGTTACCTACACTATAACTCGATGAATAACTGTGACTCAAGGTAATCGAGTTGAAGAACCTGTTAAAGAGGGGATATTTTTCAAGCCCCGCATAATCGATTCTCCAGTTTGGAAGCGGGAAGCCCAGGAACGGGTTGAAAGTCTTGGAATCCTTGTTTTTCTTTTGTGCCTTGGCATACAGTTTATCTACTGTAGTACCACTGTAGGCTGCAAAAAACGCCGGAATCAACACATCCTGAGAGTTTTTATCATATCCTTTTTCTATGCCTTCAATCGCATTGAGTTTTTCAATGACCTTGTCTCGGTTAGCCACCATGTTGTCAAATATCTCATACTTATAAGAAGACAGGGAGTCATTCTGTATTTTTTTGAATGCAGTCTTGAACGACCAGAAAGACATACTAAAGCTGCCGTTCCTCAGTGGATTCATAGAAGTAAAGCTGCCTCCTGTTTTGTCAGGTCTGTACAATTCCTGGTAACTGTCTGCCCTCATCAGGTTACCCCTGATCTGCATCCTGAATCCTTTGAACGGCTCCAGTGAGGTGCTGTAATCGAATTTCGTTCCCCGGGTTTGGGTAAAAGGATTGTTCTGGATTATACTTTCTGACAACCATCCGTTGGCCGCTGCTGTTTTATGAATGTCCCTGTTCTGGTTTCCGAGTACAAAAGGCAAGCCCGGAGCCACCTGCGTACTTCTGAAATCCAGACCGAAATACTGAGGAGAGAGCAAAAAGCCCGGTAGCAAAGTGGTTTCTACCCTGCTCCAGTTGAAGTTAATGCCCCTGACAGTCATCAGCACCCTGGTAAATGACTTGGCAATATTGTTCTGACTCACCACCACCTCTTCGTCGTCGCCCGGAGCCCTGGTAAACCTGGCTTTCGGAGCATTCGGTGAGTTGGCAAATTTCAGGTATTTGACTTTGTTGTACAGTTTAACCAGGTCAATCCTGCCCTGTACACCAAGTTCGCGTCCGTTTTCAAGGAGATTACCGAACAGGACCCCGTTTTCATCCTGGAGATTGAAAGATCCAGCCGTAAATCCGTAATTGTTATTGTACCTGGCATCAGCCTGCATCCAGTCCAGGATAAATATTTTATCCAGAGGCAAACGGTAAGTAGCCTGCATTTTCTGAACGTAATTTTTGGCCCTGCCGAGTGTTTTGAACCCTTCTCCGAACGATACCGGATCTTGTCCGAAATCATCAATGATAGAGTTCATTTGAGCGTTGTAAGAGAATATTACAGACTTGGTCAGGTTCCACTGAAGGTCATAATACCTGTTGGTCAGGTAATATTTGATGATATTCGGACTGATGCCCTGGGTATTGAGGTCTGAATTTCTGAACTGCGTTTTGGTGAAACTCCTGTTATAATCCGTTCTGAACTGTATCATGTTCGGAACCGGGGAAAGATTGAAGTCTTTAAGCCAGTAGAAAAGGGGCCTGTCAAGTGATTTACTTTTCTTAAACGGCTCCCACATAAAACCCTTAGGCTGGAACAGGTAGCTCATAGCCGCCCGGTTCTGTGTGCTGATGTATTGGTCAATCAGGATATTACTTCTCTCAATACGGTTCTGGGCATAAGTAAACGACAGGTTTTCCAGGTCGTAAAAATGACTTTTACCGCCCGTGTTGGTTTTGACTTTTCTTACATTGGAGAAGTTAAAGCCCCTGGTGATGGACTGATCAACGACCATTTTGCGGTATCTGTCTCTTTCTGCGTCACTTGAGAGGTTATTTAAAGCCGCTTCCAGCACGATGTCAGGATTCAGCGGGTCAAAATGCGGCTTGATAATCTGCTTGTCGAAATTACCGAAGAAAGGTATGCTCAGCCCCCAGTTCTGAGGAAGAAGCTTATCCACTTCCACGTTGGTGGCAAATCCGTAACCGAACGATTCGTCTCTTGATCTCAGTGAAATCCTGTCCTGTACCGCACCGAAACCATAAGTCTTGAAGTTTCCGTTCAGCATGATCGTGGCAAAATCTGCCAGTTTGATGTCTGCCGACAAAATACCCGCTTCACCACTCTGGTCATCAAAATCATTGGCTCTCAGTTCGTTCATCCAGACGGTAAAAGACTTTCCTATGTTTTTATTGGTTGTATCCGCATTTTTGACACCGAGCATGATCGTTTGTACGGAGCTCAGATCAGGATTACCGACTACTGTAATTTTATAAGTTCTCGTGATCTCTCTTTGCTGATCCGTTCCGCTGACAAAACCTCTGACAGCCACCGTTTTTGAATAAGGAACACTGATTTGTGTCGAATTGCGGTTTCTTTCCAGTTTTACATTTCTGAGTTCATCCAGCGGAATATCTATTTCATTTTCTTCAGGCCAGATTTCACTCTGATCCCTGGAGCCGTTCTGAGTCACTTTCAGCTTGGGAATCTCAATCTGGTAGTAGTTGTTCTGGGTATCTGTTCCTAATCTTATAAATGCTCCGGCAATGTCATTTTCGTTGTTTTCGTTTTGAGTGTGGATAAACATTTGCAGCCTTTTGTACATGTTCATATCGAGACGTGTATTTTTAAACACAGCCCTTGAATCACCACCACGCAGGTCGCCTACGCCCAGGCTCAGTGATTGCTCATTGAATTGAATGATGGCCTGCTGTGTATAATCCCTGTCTCTGATAAATCCGGGAGGTACGACATAACCGGTAGTTCCGGCTTTCAGTTTACAGTCAGCGTCATCACCGCAGCCGTTTTCTTCAATATTAACAGTAGCCAGTTTGAATTTGGCATCATAAGCTTCAGGCTTAAGCGAGTCTCCGGGAGTGGTTGAGCTCAGGTCATTTTTATAAACCCTGTATTGATTGGATACGAGTTGCATTGTGGCAAATCTCAGCACGACGGGCTGTTTCCACTCACTCATCACAAGACGAACAAACCTCACCGATTTAAAGCTGATGGTATCTCCTTTGTTTTTAAGCGGAATACGGTGGAGGTACCAGGTGGCATTGCCGTTGGTTACTTTATCTACCACATAGCCGCGACCTACTTCAAACAAACCGCCCGTACCCGACGGATCGGCTTTAAGGTCCACATCATACTGGTGAAACTGCTCAATATCATTGATGGTATTGTCCTGATTGATGTCTTCTTTATCCGCCGTGGCCGTAGAACCCTGGCTTCCAAGGTCATTTTCAGAAATAGGAGGGGAGTTGTTTTCCATCCCCAGGTAGTTCTTAAACCTTACCGTAAGACTGTTACTGGCATCAAATTTGGGGTCAAGGAAGAAATTGAAATCATCGTCCGAAGGGTCATTCTCGATTCTTGAATAGGCTTCGGCACTCACTTTTGTCCTGATCTGAGTCAGGAAATCCTTGATATGATTAAATCCTTTTTCCTCAAAATTAGAGAGTCCGTCCAGACCTACGTCCTGTTGCTTTCTGATGTCAAGGCTGGCATCAAAGGCATCTGTCATAAACTGTATCTTGGGAGCATATCCCCAGGCGGTACTGTCCGGTTTGGAGTTGAGCGTAGAGGTCTTTTTGACTCCGTTCTCAAAGTTAAAGCGGTTGTCCGGAATCACGTCCTCTGATACATCGCCCAGCTGAATACTCAGTTTTCCCCCGGTTATATTTCTTTTGTTTCCATCCGGTGTGCCGTCACGAACGACGTCTGCAAACGGATCGAGCAGCCAGAATTCCAGGTATTCTATATTTGAATTGTCAAAGTCAGCATCAAAAGTAAGCCCACGCATCACCGCCCCGAAGTTCTCTTCCGGTTTCTTTAAATTACCGCTGGCATCCAGGTCCGGGTTATAGTTATACATCCCGCGTTCTGACGGAAAATAAGAAATATCAAGAATAGAGGTCGGCAACTGCTGCCCGAAGGTCTGAAGAGACCTGCCCGGGAAGATGTCCTGGATCTGAAACGATCGTTCATATAGGTTGCTATTGGCGTTAGCTGTCAGTTCAGGCGGCACAATACCACTGGCTCCCAGGGCTCCGTCGCCCAGGTAAACGGTCGGGTCAACCGTGTAGGCAGAAATCTTGGCTCTTTTATAATTGTAAGCCCATGGTTTACCTGCCACCGGGGTATTGAACTTAGGAGGTGTAGAACCCAGTCTCCACCTGGTAGGCTGGCGGGTAAGATCATTGATGTTTCTGGCTCCTTCAAAATCATCGATCATCGCGTTCTTACTGACCTTTTTGTTATTGACACCAGGCAAAAGCTGGGCAAATTCCGCATTCAGGATAATGCTGGAAGGCTCTTTGGTCTGGATCAGAGGCAACTTGTCCAGTAGTCTGGTCAGTGTCTGTGATTCGTTTTTATAATTCAGGTCCAGTCCCCAGAGGGTGTTCTGAACCGGTTCATTGCCGATGGCCACACGGGTAAGGAAGCCCGGGGTATTTTCGCGGAGATTCATGAATGTACCCCCGATTCTCAGGTGTTCGCTGAAGGTATAGTCCATTCTCAAACCAAAAAGCCTTCTGATCTGTGACTGGAACATATCCGGTTTTTCATAGTCAATCCTGATCTGGCGACCCGAGTTCAGGATACTCTGATTGGTTATTTTTACCCTTCCCAGCTGGCTGTCAACGATATAGTCTGTTCCCGGCTGAAGCTGAACACCACCTGCATAAACCCGTACTGACTGTCCGGATGCTCCCAGAGGCAAGGGGATTTCCGAACTGCCGGATAACACACTACCCGAAAGGAAAAACTTGTTTTTGGTATTCACCTGCTGTGCATCAGTCATGGTAGACGAGTACAATTCATCAAAGACGTACTTTCTTGCAAGGGCGGTTTCAGAAGGGGTAAACAGGCTTTTCAGGGTTGAACCAAATGGCTCCAGGTAAGGGAAAATGATCTTTCCGGCCTTCTCGTTGATGGTTACCCCCTGAACATAGTCAAAGTTGCCGTCTTTCTGGGCATCGTTATTATAGTTCAGACGGTCCAGCCCGAATGCTTCGATCAGCGGCTTGTTGACAAAATTCACACCTTCCTGAAGGTATGGGTTGTCAATACCGGTATTATCATCTTTATACAAAATTCTCAGTTGAAAACCTTCTCTGCTGATCTGTCCCTGGGCCAGTGAGTAGATGTTTTTCATCATCAGGTCCCACATCGGGTGGGTCAGACGGTTGCGGATGGTTGATGATTTCAAAAGCTTCAGCATGATGACCTCATTTTCAGGTCTTGCTGCATAGTCCTCTGTCATCTCACCGACTTTATATGAACGGCCGTTGAAGGTATATTCATAGGAAACGGCCAACACCTCATCATTACGGAGAGGTGTCAATAAGGAAATGTATCCTAATTCCTGGTGAAACTCAAACTCTCTGTCAGACAGCCTTTTAGCTCCTCTCAGGATCTCATAGTCCTGCTGTTCAATGTTTTCGGCAGTCAATACGTTTTTGGTATTATCAATAGAACGGAAACCTACGTTATCGGCCAGTTTCTTGTATAGTGCATTGACGGTATTGTAGGCGGGGTCATCGGCTTTGCCACCCAGGCTCGTATTCCTGGGTTTGGGTTCACCAAGGTCTGATAAACCGGCCAGGTTCCTCATTGAGGTCACGTTGTTGGTCCGGTTGGTTACATAAACTTCCAGACGGGTGATCCTCACCTGAGAGGTAACCATCGGAAGGGTTTTCAGGGCTTTTTCATATTTATCCCTGAAGAAATGGGACAGGAAAAAGTGCCTGTTTTCATCATAATTATCAACCCTGATCTCAAACGGACGGCTTTGGTTGCCCCCGTTGATGACGATGGATTCGGTTCTGGACCTTTGCTGGGCAAAAACCGTCGTAACATCAAGTTTACCGAATCTCAACCCGGTTTTTAAGCCGAAAAGGTTCTGAACACCAGGGATCAGCTGGCTTCTTACAGGCATACTGATGTTTCCGAGTTCTACTTTCTGAAGAATATCTTCAGGCTCGTTTTTGAAATTGAGCTTAAACTGATTTTCAAAATTAAAGGCAGATTTGGTGTCAAAATTACCCAAAATCCCCATTTTTTCTTTGAGCTGGCTTACTTTATCCAGCAGTCCGCGGTTTTCACGCGTGGGGTCTTCCACGCTGTTTCCGTCAGCATTCTGATCACTGGCGGCCCCGTTA
The DNA here is from genome assembly GCF_009905725.1 of Emticicia sp. CRIBPO. Classification (GTDB taxonomy): domain Bacteria; phylum Bacteroidota; class Bacteroidia; order Cytophagales; family Spirosomataceae; genus Leadbetterella. The sequence continues at coordinate 72,649 of NZ_JAAAKV010000014.1, forward strand.
AACATGTTATTGAAATTGATCGCAATCTGCTGGTCGAAATCAAACACCGGCTGCCTTCGCAGGGCCAGGGCCGTGGTGGGGTTATTGTTAAACATAGTCCCTGCTTTCAGGTCTATGCTGACAAATCCGTTGGGTTTGAATTCAGGGATTTTACCTCCGAAAAGCCGGTCAATGATCGGGTTTTTCTCCAGGAGAGGACTGAGCCCCCGCCCCGAAACCTTGCTGTTTCCGTCCTGCAACCTCTCGTAATCACGGATAATACTCTGGCGGATAGCCGCATTCTGAATACTGGAATAATCATTGAAACTTAGCGACTGCGGAGTCTTGAAATCATATTCAGAATTCAGTTTTTCGTTAACAGAGATGTTCTCGGTTTTCGGATTGTAAATGACCCAGGTCTTTAAGCTGTCGGGATATAAGTTAAAAAAAGGCGTTTTAGGATAAGTAACATTAAATCTGCTTAGATAATTGTCTTTCCAGTTGAGCTTAGGTAAATGCGTGTTTTTTGTACTTATAGAGTCCTTCGGAACAGTTGTCTGGGCAATTGACATCTCTGAATCCAGCAAGCCGGCCCAGATGAAGACAATTTTTGAAATGTAAAATGTTTTTTGAGTAATAAGTTTTTGCATAAAAAGTACCAATCGGATTCTGGAATTGGATCGCATTGGATAAAACGTCTAAAATCCCGCCAATATTCTAAATGATTTCATAATTTTATCTGTCCTTTATTATCTGAGCGACAGCTTGATTAATTCTTCGAGGGTGACATCCCCGCCGGTGCGTTTAAGAATCGTATCGACACTTTTCTCTGCAGTTGCCTTCTGGATTCCCAGCGTAACAAGAGCCGCCAGGGCTTCGGATCTCAGGGTCAGATTTTTCGATCCGAAAACCGTAGGATTGACCCCGTCGAGAATGATCTCTTTCTTTAATTTATCTTTCAGCTCAATGATTGCCCGCTGAGCGGTTTTGGCCCCGATCCCCTTGATGTTCTGTATCGTCCTGAGGTCTTCTGAAACGATCGCCTGCTTGATTTCCAGCGAACTGAGTGAAGAGAGCATGACAATAGCGATGCTCGGCCCGATACCTGAAACGCTGATGAGGTGCTCAAACAGGTCTTTTTCATCCATGGTCGAAAACCCGAACAAGGTATGTGAATCTTCCCGGACGATCAGTATCGTAAAGAGTTTACAGGCTTCATCTGTATTCTTGAGAGAAGCATAGGTCTGCAGGGAGATTTTTACAAAATATCCTACTCCGGAAACGTCAATTATTACGTGTGTGGGTTCTTTATGTGACAATCTGCCATTTAAAAAAGCAATCATACCTGACTTTTTTGGTTTGTGTTTAATTCAAAATTAGAACTGATAAAGATATAATCTTATTTTTCTATGATTGTTTTCAGGTCTTTCTCAGAAATTGCCCCCGTGGTTCTCCAGACCTGTCTTCCATATTTATAGATGATCAGGGTGGGATTCTCCTCAATTTCAAATTTCTGCACCATCAGTTCATTATGATCGGTGTCAATTCTGAGCAGTTTTACATTCTTGTTTTCCGCCTTGATCTTTTCATAAAGAGGAGTGATCTTTTTACACGGCACACAGGATTCTGTATAAAAATCAATCAGGACGATGTTGTTGGTCTGGACCACCATGTTGAAATTCTCCTCCGTAAAAACCGCAAAAGGCTTCACCTGCGGAGAGCCGGATACATATGGTTTGGAAGAATAGGTCCATTTGGCAAAACCGCCTCCTAACTCATAAATCTGCCTGTAACCCAGGTCTCTCAAAAACTGCGAGGCGTTTTTGCTGCGGATACCGGTGAAACAATAAAGGTATACGGGCTGATTTTTGTTGATATTCTTAAGAGCGGTTTTTTCAAAGTTATCGTCCAGGAAATCATAATTGACAGCTCTTTTGATATGTCCGGCTTCAAATTCTGAAGAAGGGCGGAGGTCTATCAACTGGATATTGGCAGATGATTTCAGGGCCTCTGCAAATGCATTGGGATCCAGAACAACAGAATTTTGAGCGTTCACCCCGGACAAATTCAGTGTCAGCAAACAAAAAAGCAGAATTCTAAAAGTCATATTTTTTCGGGTTACCAGGGATTTTCTACTTCCCGCAGTAAAATTACCAATAAAATTTGAAATTATGTTCCAATTACGGTCGGAGTATACTGATAATATATAAGATAGAACAGGCAACCTGCATGATACGCCGTTTCGGATAATTATCCTTCTGTGATCCGTGCCGTGATTTAATTGATCAAAATTTAATAAAATCACAAATAGTTTCTGAGAGTAAGTTTAAAATTATTACTTAACTTTGCAGGCGATTTGCAGAATATTCTATGTATTCTGTTTTATTTTGGCAAATTTTTTAACTAAGCCTATAAAAAAATTATTATCAAATTTAACTTTTAAGTGATGAGTCAAATTGTTAAAGTACATGCCCGTCAGATTCTGGATTCAAGAGGCAACCCGACTGTAGAAGTAGATGTTCTAACCGAAAATGGTTTTTTAGGTCGTGCGGCCGTACCTTCAGGAGCTTCAACCGGCGTTCATGAAGCCGTTGAATTGCGTGATGATGATGACAAAGTATACGTAGGTAAAGGCGTTTTGAAAGCCGTTAAAAATGTAAACGAGTTAATCGCTGAAGAACTTCTTGGAACCAATGTTTTCGAACAAAATCTGATTGATCAGGTAATGATCGATCTTGACGGTACATCCAATAAAGGTAAATTGGGAGCTAACGCCATCTTAGGTGTTTCTCTTGCCGTAGCTAAAGCTGCTGCTCAGGAAGCCGGTCTTCCGTTGTTCCGTTACCTGGGCGGTGTTAACGCCAATACCCTTCCTGTTCCGATGATGAACATCCTTAACGGTGGTTCTCACGCAGATAACTCGATCGACTTCCAGGAGTTCATGGTTATGCCTGTTAAGGCTGATACTTTCTCTGAAGCTTTGAGAATGGGTACTGAGGTTTTCCATAACCTTAAAAAAGTATTGAAATCTAAAGGATACTCAACCAACGTAGGTGACGAAGGTGGTTTTGCCCCGAACATCGGTTCAAACGAAGAAGCCATTGAAATCGTACTTACAGCGATCGAAAAAGCAGGTTACAAACCAGGTGAAGACATCTTCATCGCTATGGATGCTGCTTCTTCTGAATTCTATGATGCTAAAACAGGTCTTTATACTTTCAAGAAGTCAAGCGGAAAACAAATGACTTCTCACGAGCTTGCTGCTTACTGGGATAGCTGGGTAGATAAATACCCTATCATCTCTATTGAAGACGGTATGGCTGAAGATGACTGGGCAGGATGGGCTGAATCGACAAGATTGTCAGGTTCTAAAATCCAGCTGGTAGGTGACGATTTGTTCGTAACCAACGTTAAGCGTCTTCAGGAAGGTATCGACAAAGGAATTGCCAACTCAATCCTGGTGAAAGTAAACCAGATCGGTTCTTTGACTGAGACGATTGATGCCGTAAACCTTGCTCACAGAAACAAATACAAGAGTGTGATGTCTCACCGTTCAGGTGAAACCGAAGATTCAACTATTGCTGACCTTGCAGTAGCTTTGAACACAGGTCAGATCAAAACCGGATCTGCTTCACGTTCTGACAGGATGGCTAAATACAATCAATTGATCAGAATTGAAGAGGAATTAGGAGCTTCGGCTTACTTCCCTGGCCCGAAATTCTGATTTTTCTGAATTGAAATACACGGAAAGCGTTGGTAAATTTAATTTTGCCAACGCTTTTTTGTTCAAACCCCTTTTTTTACTTTTACTCATCAATTTCCTGGTAATCATGAAAAAAGTGCTCCCTTCTTATTTCAAGCGTAATCAATTCTATTTTTATACGGCCCTTGGTTTTTTGGTGTGGCTGACTTTTTTTGACAGAAGTAACCTCATTTCGCAGTTTAACCTGTGGATGGATCTCAATAAACTCGAAGAGCAAAAAGGATATTACGAAGAGCAGCTGAGGCTGGTGAAGATAGAAGAGAAGGAGATCATGGGCAACGCCAAGTCACTGGAGAAGTTTGCCAGGGAAAAATACCTCATGAAAAAAGAAGGGGAGACCGTCTTTGTATTGGTGGATAAAGACGGTAACCTGATCGAAGAAAAAGAATAATTGATCTGCATTAATAAAACTACAGTGTATGGTAAAGGTATTGTTCGTTTGTCTCGGCAACATTTGCCGTTCTCCGGCAGGAGAAGCTACTTTTAATGAAATCGTCAAAGAAAGAGGGCTTCAGGAATATCTTCAGGCCGATTCTGCCGGCATAATGGGCTGGCACGTAGGTAAAAAGCCTGATCCCAGGACCATCAAAAATGCTGAAAAACACGGCATTACCATTACGCACCTCGGTAAGAAACTCGCTAAAGCCGACCTTGATGATTTCGATCATATCGTGGTGATGGACGAGAAGAATTTCGAGGATGTCCACAAATTTTACTACGACACCAAAGGCGTGCCGCCTCCGGCCGACAAGCTGTTTCTTATCCGTGACTTCGACCCGACCGTAAGGGGCGTGCATGAGGTCATTGATCCTTATTATGAGGGCGAAGAAGTGTTTGAGGAAGTATTCCAGATTCTCTGGAGAAGCAACGAGGCCCTTATCAACTTCCTGGTTGAAAAACACCATATCGTTTTGCCTGAAGAGGAATGAGTCTGCTGCAGCATTTCAGAGGTGATCTTTCAAAGGTAGCTGTCAATCGGATTTCGGCGTTAATCGGAGATGATGAAGACCTGGTGAAAGAGCTCATGGACATCATCAACGGACGGGAAATTCTTATGGTAAAGTACGCTTTATGGGTGATGCGGACCATCTGTGATAAAAAGCCGTACCTTTTCCAATCCTATTTTAAAGACCTTTTTGATCTTATTCATAAGTTTCCCAGCGAAGATGGTGTTTTAAGGAATGTCATTGGTGCCTGGCAGGTGCTGGACATCCCGGAAGAACTCGAAGGCGAAGTGTATGAATTATGCCTGAATTTCCTGACGGACCAGTCGCCGATAGCCGCCAAGGCTTTTTCGATGGAAGTATGTTTTAAGGTAGCTGCCAGGTATCCCGAACTGAAAAATGAGCTGAAAACAACCATTGAAGGGCTGAATCTGAAATATGGTGAAAGCTCACCCGGCATTGCTTCAAGGGCAAAGAAAACATTGAGGAAAATAAAGGAATTAAGGTAAAATATTCTTGTTCCGTCTTTAGTATAAGTGTTGATAATCAGTTTCGTATGAAGAAATGGATTTTTTCATATCTGCCAGGATCTGTATGCTATCCTTCTACATTCGCATAAATCGCGTCCATGATCCTGACCAGGTCTTCGTAGTCTTTGTCGCTTAAATCGCCCCAGGATTTTTTCCTGATTTCGGCAATGACTCCGAAGGCTTTGGTGTGGAGGATTTCACCTTCCGGGGTCAGGAATAACCTGAATTTCCTTCTGTCGTTTTCGCCCATCTGGCGTTTGACAAAACCTTTGGTGACCAACAGGTCCAGAATCCTGGTGATAGTTGGGGCGTCTTTGGCGATGGCATTGGCCAGGTCATTCTGACTGATGCCAGCATTAGGTTTGATATGGTCAATCACCACCCATTGGTCTACTGTAAGGTCAAGACCAGCTTCAATGAGGCCTTTTTGCATAAAACTGCGGATGCGTTTTATGGTGGTGTCTATCTTGAAAAAATACGCCCGTTGATCGGAGTGAGTCATTAATTAATTGTAAGGTTTTTACAAATATAGTTAATAAATGTTTATCAACACACTTCCGGATTATGCCGTTGGTTTCAGGGGAGGGGCATGATAAACGGGATTTGAGAATAGAGGAAACAAAAAAGGGAAGCCTGTAAAGGCCTCCCCGGTCATTTTAGTAATTACGTCTGTGGTCATCACGATCGTAGTCGCGGTCAGAGTCATTATATCTTCTGTTGTCATGGCGTCTGTCATCATATCTTCTGTAATGACGGCCGCGGTTATGTCTGTAATAATCCCTTCTGTAGTTGTCCCTGTATCTGTAGTTATAATAACGGTCCCTGATCACAGGACGGTGTCTGTACACAAAAGGTGAATGAAGTCCAAGTATCAAAGGCGGCGAAAATACCCTTACATGTGGTCTCACGACATAAGCATGGCGTCGGTTGCGACGATAGCGGTGACGCTGAGCATCAGCATCATAACCCGAAAACAATAATACTGCAAAAAACAGGATTAAGGCAGAACTGAATTTGATTTGATTCTTCTTCATGATTAGTGTCATTTTTTCTTATTAGATGAGAAAAAAAAGAAAAGGTTGCATCCGAAGAAAATGAAATTGCGGGCTGTAACATTTTATTAACAATTTGGAAAGCCGGATAATAGCGGAATTTATCTGTATTCAAATTTCTATCAAACCTTCAAATTCATTACCGTTAGGATCTCCGGCTAAGTAAAATACGCCTAAAATGTATTCAATTCCATTGTAAAAAGATGTTTTTTCGCGATGAATAAAGGAATCTTTATTTTTACTTTTTTCATAACTGAATTTAAAAGCTTTAGACCTTTGCCGTTGTCTCATATCTCTATGTTCAATCACATAATAAACGGCACAATTGTTTTCCTGAATAAATTTTTCAAGAATGCTGCAGACAGTCTTCATCACTCTGGAATCAAAGGCGGGTTGCCCTGGTCGTGATTCTAAAAACACCATAAATGTATTCTCTCCATCTTTGGTGAAAGTAACGATGTACTCAACACCGGAGTCAGATTTAAATTGAAGTTCAAGTTGGCGATCAGTATCAGAAGTTACAAAAACGTGGTACTCTTTAGATATATCGTTTGACATCCCCGGCATTAAAAGTTATTTCTCCAGACTTATATTTTCTGGAAAATTCCTTTTTGTCATCCAACACTTTTTTTAATTTCTCCGGCAGGAGAGAATTTTTATCAGTTGTCTTTTCTTTTAAATTCTGCATTTTTTTATTATTAATTGTTATGGTTATTGAATTGAAACGTATTAAACGTTAGTAATCAGGATAAAAGTCAGTAATTAAACAGGTAAATTTAACGAAAAGTGTCAATTACTTTCAAAAAAAGATAAACAAAATGAAAAGATATTGAAATGGTTTCATTCCTAAATGAGAAAAAACAAGGAGACATGAAAAAGCCCTCCGGTTGGGAGGGCTTCTTAAAATGTTTTTTGATCAGGCTTCTTTCGGCTTGGTCAGGTAATAAACCGGGATACCGGCCAGCATAATGACCACCCCCCATCCGCAGGTACTGGTTCTGTCGATCAGCAGGGCTACGCAAATGGAAGTTGCCACGATGATGTACAGAGCCGGGATGACCGGGTATCCGAACGCTTTGTAAGGACGCTCAGCATCGGGCATTTTTTTACGCAGGATAAAGATGCCGTAGATCGTCAGGATATAGAAAATGATCACGATGATCATCACAAAATCAAGGAGGTCGCCGTATTTTCCGGTCAGACACAGGGCGGAGGCCCAGATGCACTGAAACCACAATCCCCAACCCGGCACAGAGGCCTTGTTAAGTGTAGCGGCTTTTTTAAGGAACAGGCCGTCCTGGGCCATGGTGTAATAAACCCTGGCTCCGGCCATGATCAGGCCGTTGTTACAGCCGAAAGTAGACACCATGATCATCAATGCGATGATGATAGTACCTGTATCTCCGAAAATGTATTTGGAGGCTTCCACAGCCACACGGTCAGATTTGGCAAAGGCGATTTCATTCAGAGGCATCACCGCGATGTACATAAGGTTGGCCGTGATGTAGATGATCGTCACAATCAGTGTTCCGAAGAACAAACTCAGGCCCACATTCTTTTTAGGGTTTTTCATTTCTCCGGCGATGAACGTCACACCATTCCACGAATCGCTTGAAAACAAGGAACCTACCATGGAAGCTGCAAGGGCCGAGAACAGCACAGTGCCGCTGATAGGCACCCAGGTGTTGGTTGTTTTGTCAAAACTGAGGGCATCCCAGGCGTTTGACCAGTTGGCGTTCCATATTTCAGCTTTGGCGGTGAATATAAGCCCGAAAACAATCAGACCGAACAGGGAAAGGATTTTGGCAATGGTAAAGGTGGTTTGAATGTACTTGCCGTTTTTGACGCCCCTGCTGTTGATAAAAGTCAGGAAAATAATGGTGACAATAGAGACAAGCTGGGCTGCGTTGAGTTTGAAAGAGCCTATTTCGTATAAAATGTTCTGATCACTGAGAGGTTCATAAAGATAAGCGGCAAATTTGGAAAAGGCCACACCGACCGCGGCGATGGTCCCGGTCTGTATGACGGCAAAAAAGCTCCACCCGTATAAAAAAGCGATGAGTTTGTTGTACGCCTCTTTAAGATAAACGTACTGTCCGCCGGCTTTGGGAAACATCGCACTGAGTTCACCATAACTGACAGCGGCAACGAGCGTGATAAGGCCTCCGAGTACCCAGGTGAAGACTAACCAGCCTGCAGAGCCGACATTACGGGTGATATCGGCACTGACGATAAAAATACCAGAACCTATCATTGAACCGACGACGAGCATGGTGCCATCAAGAAGGCCCAGCTCCCGTTTCAATTCAGGTTCGCTCTCTGTTTGTTTCATTTTAGTTTAATTAATGTAGGGTTAAATATAAAATCTCTTACAATATAAGGGCAAATTTTTCAAAAATGATTTTTCTTTGAAATTATGGTTCAGATTCTGCTCAGAAAGTACGGAAAAATTATACTAAATCTTCAATAAGGTTTCCAGATGATGCTCTTTGATACCGAAATTGTTTTTCAGGATTTGTACTTCTTTCAGCTTTTCTTCGTCGGTTTTTTTATGATCCGCTTTTCTGACGGCTGAGATCATCAGGTTTTTGGGCGTGTGTTCTGTGGATATAAACTCAAAAATCTTGGTTTTGTATCCGTAAGCTTCCAGGATCAGGGCCCGGATGGTATCGGTGATGATCTCCGATTGTCTTTCTTCAATGATCCCGAATTTACCCAGGGTTTTCAGTTCTGCGGAGGGTTTATACTGTTTCCTGATTTGTTTGTGACAGCAAGGTGACACAAGGATGATCTCCGCGTGGTTGGTGATTCCCCTGAAAATAGCTTCGTCGGTGGCGGTGTCACAGGCATGCAGGGCAATCAGGATATTGAAATCAGGAAGTACCGCAGTTTCAATGGTACCTTTTTCGAAAGTCAGGTTGTTGAATCCGACGGATTGAGCCATTTTGTTGCAGAGCATGACCATGTCTTCCCGGAATTCTACCCCGAGTACTTTCGACTCGTCTTCAAAAGTTTTGGTCAGGTAATCATACATCGCAAAGGTCAGGTAACCTTTTCCTGAACCCATGTCAACCACGCTGGCTTGTGAAGTAACAGCTGATTCTTTGAGGGCCTGGCTGAAAAATTCGATGTATTTATTGATCTGCCTGAATTTATCCTGTTTATCATTCCTGATTTTACCTTCTTCGGTCATGATTCCCAGGATCTTCAGATAGGCATTGTTCGTGTCGCCGATGAGCCTGGTTTTGGCTTTGTTATGGTCCAGGTTAAGGATCCGCTCCTCTGAAATCTCCTTTTTGGTGAGTTTGGAGTGCCCTTTTTTATTGGACAGGAAATGATAGGAAGCGTCCAGGGTGAACAGATCAGCCTGTAAAAATACTTTTCCGATCAGGTCATTTAGTATAACGACGGATTCTTCCAACGTATGATTTTTGGTGATGTCTTTGGTAGGGTAGCGGTACAGGAAAGAAAGCCTCAGCCCGTCTTTCAGCTGGATGGGTTTGATAAAAACTGTTTTAAATTCATTATTTTTAGAAATAACAGAACTTAAAGTAAGTTTAGAAAATTTAGTATTTTCAAAATATTCTGAAAATATAGTAATTATATTTTGTTTATTATCCGGCATGTCTTTGCTCATTTCGGCTGTAAAATTAGGCATTAAGTCAGGTGATCGCAAAAGCATGTTGTTTTATGTGGTCATGCTTCAGTCGTTTGTGGGGGATGAGATATGAAAAATGCCCCCGGGGAGGCATTTTTCTGTTGTTTATGACGCTTTTCAGTTGATATAAAAATTCCTGTCGGCTTTCAGGGTTTTGCCGGAAACCGTCTTCCATTTCTCAGTCGGATAAACAAACGTTGCAGGTTTATCATCCACACTGACTTTTACAGGCATGGCAAAACCGTCGACCACGTTGGTCCACCGGTAGGAAATTTTGTTGCCTTTGACTTCGGTTTCCAGTTTCGGAATACGGGTATCCCTCAGGTACTGGTCAAAAACTTTGGAGAAATCTATACCTGATTTTTTAGAAATGTAAGTTTCGATCTGTCCGGTCGTCACCGTCTGGTGGTAGAAGTCTTTATTAAGCCCTCTCAGTATCTGTCTGAATTTCTCATCATCGTTGATCACCTGCCGGATGGTGTGGATCATGTTGCCTCCTTTATAATACATATCGCCCGAGCCGCTTTTATTGACGTTGTAAGTACCGATAATTTTGGATTTATTGGTAATAAGGGGTCTGGTGCCGATTACGTAATCTTCGCCGGCGGTTTTGCCGTAGTAGTATTCCGTAAACAGGGTTTCAGAATAGTTGGTAAAACTCTCATGGATCCACATGTCTGCCTGGTCTTTGTAAGTAATGTTGTTGGCAAACCACTCATGTCCGGACTCATGCACAATGATAAAGTCCCATTTCAGGCCCCAGCCGGTATTAGACAAGTCACGGCCCAGGTAGCCGTTTTTGTAGCCGTTACCATAAGTGACCGAGCTCTGGTGTTCCATGCCCAGGTAAGGCACTTCTACCAGCTTAAAACCGTCTTCATAAAACGGATACGGCCCGAACCAGTGTTCAAAAGCCTTCATCATCCTTGTGGCGTCCTTAAACTGGACTTTGGCTTTTTCGAGGTTGTAAGGCAGCACAAAATAATCCATGCTTAATTTGCCTTTTTCTCCCTCATATTCTTCAGAAAAATGGACATAATTGCCCACATTCATATTCACACCGTAATTGTTGATGGGGTTGCTCACAAACCATTCCGTGGTCCGGCTGCCGTCGGCATTGAGGGTCATTTTCTTTAATCTGCCGTTAGAAATATCCCAGAGACTGTCAGGTACGGTGACTTTGATCCTCATGCTGTCCGGTTCGTCATACATGTGGTCTTTGCATGGCCACCAGACGCTTGAGCCCAGTCCCTGGCAGGATGTGGCTACAAAAGCTTTGCCGTCTTTGTCTTTTGACCAGGATAGCCCACCGTCCCAGGGGGCTCTTTTGGCCACTTTGGGCTGCCCTTCGTAAGTAATTTTTACAGATTCGGTGTTCCCTGACGCTTGTTTTTTGGTCAGTGAGATGAAATAGGCATTGTTACCCACTTTCTTAAAATCCAGTTTCTGTCCATCCTGGGTAACGGACGTGATTTTAAGGGGAGGCTGAAGGTCGATCTGCAGCGTTTGTGCCGGTTGCAGTACTTTATAGACCACTGAAGTTTGTCCGCCTATGAATTTTTCTGCAGGATTGACCCTGATATCCAGCTCATAAAATTTAAGGTCCCACCAGGCTCTTTCGGGCGTGATACTGCCTCTGAGGGTATCGTCAAGGGTAAAATGCTGGTGTGGAGGTTGAACCTGAGCGAAAGAAATACCTGAAATCAGGCAAAAAAACAGGGCGATTCTCTTCATTGTTGATTACTTAAGTGTTTAAGTTGTCAAATTACGAAAATCGCCCTGAAATTTTCTATCACTCCTGATCTTTTTTGATCTTGCTGGCTCCTGTCAGCCTTGATTTGATAGACGGATCGCCTTTATAGGTCACAGTGCTGGCTCCGCTGGCTTCCACGTCCAGTAACTTGGCTACAGAGACCTTGGCTTTGCTGGCACCGGAAAGGTCAAGAAAGGCTTGCTGTGTATTGGCGTCAAAGGCATGGAGGGTGGAGGCTCCGGATATCTCAGCATCAATTTCCGGAACGCTTTGCAGTAAAGTCAGTTCTGAAGCTCCTGAAATATCAGCATCCAGTTTGCCGACTTTACCATTGATTTTAAGATGTGAGGCCCCTGACAGGTCGACATCCAGGCGGCTTAAATCAAAGAGTTCGGAGATGCTGGTGTGAGAGGCTCCTGACAGGTCCAGTTCTTTCAGCTTGTCGGTTTTGATGACCACTTCCATTTTATACCTTCTGATTTTTTTGAGCTGCAGCCCGATCTTTTTGTATTGAATGGAGAGTTCGCCGTTCCTGTTCTGTACCAGCAGGTCGTCAATGTCTCTTCTGTATCCTTTTACAGTTACACTTGATTCGGTAGAAGGAATGACGGTGATGACGAAGGTGCTGCCTGCTTCAATGTTGTCGAATGCATTCAGGTCAAAAGTTTTGGTTTCATAGCCACCCGGCGGCACATCTTCAGAATAAAGGAAGCCGTTGCAGGAGTTGAGAAAAATAAGGCCCGAAAGAAGGAGTAGACTTAAAAAGTGCTTTTTCATAATCATGATGTAAATTGTTAAATGAATACGTAAACCATATAAACCGATTAACAGATAAGCTCAGATCTGTTTGCCGCTTATGTGGAGATGACAACTGAGATGGGATTTACCCTGAATTTTTCCAGAAAAAAATCTGTGTTTTTTATTTTAAAATGGTAAAAGTGCTGATTTACAGTCTTAACGGACAAAGACCCGTCAAAAATATAAATCACCTGAGAGATTCATTTTAAGGAGTTGAGGTTGCATCTTTGTGATTATTTTTCATTGCTGCTTTTTATGACAAAAGATCCTTACGCCGCCTTACGATACCCTGAATTCAGGTATTTTATTTCCGCCCAATTTCTGTTCACCATCGCGATTCTGATCCAGGAAGTGGTTATTTCTTTTTACCTGTACGAAATCACCCACGATCCGTTTGCTCTTGGGCTGGTCGGACTTTTTGAAGCCATCCCTTTTATTTCGCTGGCTCTTTTCGGAGGCCATCTGGCGGATAAATATGACCGCAAACTGATCTATCAGATTTGTTTTGTAGTGGTTATTTTTGTGACCGTCCTGTTGATCATCAGTGTCAATCCGGGCTTTGGACTGCATCTTAAAACGAGTCAGCAGCCGCCTTTTATTTATTTGTGTGTTTTTATTTTTGGAGTGGCCAGGGGCTTTTATCATCCGGCCTGGAGTTCACTCAAGCCGTTCCTGGTAAAACCGGAACATTTCAGTAATTCAGCCACCTGGAGCAGCCAGTTCTGGCAGGCCGGCCTGATCATCGGGCCGACAACGGCCGGTTTTTTCTATGCTTACCTGGGCCTGGTCAATACTTTATATGCGGTGCTGATCATGCTGGTGCTGACCCTCATTATTGCTTCCCTGATTGCCAGAAAGCCGGTAGAAAACCAACTTAAGGCCAAACTTTCTGAAAGTTTAAAAGAAGGGATAGGCTTTGTGATGAATAATAAAATCATGCTTTATGCGATTGTGTTGGATATGTTTTCGGTACTTTTTGGTGGGGTGATTGCCATCCTGCCGGTTTTTGCCAAAGATATCCTGTATGTTGGCCCTGAGGGACTGGGTATGCTGCGGGCCGCTCCCGGTGCAGGAGCCGTGCTTACCATGTTTGCGGCAGCCTATTTCCCGCCGACAGACAAGGCCTGGAGAAACATGCTGCTGGCTGTGGCGGGGTTCGGAGTAGCTACCCTGGTATTTGCCTTGTCTTCTCATTTTATCATTTCTGTGGTGGCTTTGTTTTTTACCGGGGCTTTTGACAGCATCAGTGTCGTGATCCGGCAGACGATCCTGCAGGTTTTGCCTCCTGACAACATGCGTGGAAGGGTAAGCTCAGTAAACAGTATTTTCGTAAGTACCTCCAACGAACTCGGGGCTTTTGAATCGGGTGTGGCTGCCAAACTATTGGGCACGGTCAATTCCGTCGTTTTCGGCGGGGCTATGACGCTTCTGGTGGTTGGTTACATTTATTCCCAGTCTAAAGGCCTGTTTTCGATTAAGCTGGTGAGGAAAGCCTCCTGAATATTTTATGGAATAATCCGGCTTTACCTTTTAAGGCAGAGCCGGATTTTTTTATGACAGGAATTCCGAACTGATTTTCGTCAGCACATCAATCTTATGCTTCCACTGACGGTACGAAAAGAATATCATGATGATAAAAGTCAGGATGATACCCCCCAGGATCATGTATTTCTGATCTGTAAAAACAATGGTGGAAGTGAAGAAAACGAGCAGCGAACTGCCATAAAACACCATCGAGAGCATTGAAAATACAGAAATTCCTTTTAAAAGACCCAGTTGCTTGAGTACTGATTCTTTCAGGTTTTGTTCTCTGACCGGGTTTTGGATGATGAGAAACGCAATCACGTCATTGAGTATAAATAAAAAGATGCTTGAAGCGATCAGGACGTTGACATACACCGGTTTGAGGTGGCCGTCGAAGCCATCATAATACATAAACAGGACAAAAGTCAGAAGAACGGACTCGATGATGAGCTGCAGCCTCAGTTTTCTGAGAACAGGATGGTGATTGATTTTTGTCATGACGGCCAGGTCGTTTTGTGAGTAACCGGCTTCGCCTGAATTTTTCCAATTTGATTTTAACTGATTGATATCCATGGTTTTATTTGATTAAAATGGTTTTTAGTTTTTCTTTTATCCTGCTGATTTTGACTCCTACATAATTTTCCGTGATGCCTGTGATCGCCGCGATTTCCTGGTAAGAATAATCCTCGAGAAAAAGAGCGATCAGGGCCCTTTCTGATTCGGAGAGTTTTTTGAGGGCCACAAACATGGCTTCTTCCTGGTCCTTGCTGACTTCGTTTTCGGAGTAATCCGGCAGACTTTCGGTATAGTTGATCAAAGGCCCGGGTTTTCTGAAAACGGAAATAGCCGTGTTCAGGGCTATCCTGTAAATCCACGAACTGACTTTTGATTCGCCTTTGAATCCCGGATAAGACCTCCAGAGCTGAAAGACGATTTCCTGGAAAAGGTCTTTGCGGTCTTCGTCAGTATTGCGGTACATCCGGCAGACTTTGTGGATGATTTTCTGATGATCACTGATTGTTTTCAAAAAGGCTGTTTGTTCCATACGGGTTTTGTTCTTTTGAAAATCAGGGGCTTGGTTAATTTGAAAGATAAGTTAAGCACCGACTTACATTATTTTATCTATAAGTTGTACAATCGTCTAAAATCTTACAGTTTTTATGGAATTTATTTAAAAGGGCGTTAATTTGAAGCTTGTTCAAAAAAATCCGTGAACCGCCCCCGCCTTAAACACTTAAGTTCTGATGATGAAAAGAAGCATTATACTTGGCACAATTTTATTGTTTACCGGCGTTTTGAATGCCCAGGTAACGATCAGTATTGATGTCTTATCTGAGAAGACCAAAGTTTCACCTTATATCTACGGAAGAAACAATTCGCTTTCGTCGACGAATCCCACAGAGACGATTTCGCAGCAGGATATCCTCAGGATTAAGGATGCCGGGGTTACTTTTTTCAGGGAAAGCGGAGGGAATAACAGCACCAAATATAACTGGAGAAGGAAGTTATCCAGTCATCCGGATTGGTATAACAATGTGTACACCAACGATTGGGACAAGGCTGCAAAAGCAGTTCAGGACAATTTTCCCAATGCACAGGGCATGTGGTCTTTCCAGCTCATCGGGAAAGCGGCCAAAACGAATCAGTATAATTTTAATGACTGGGGATACAATCAGTCGCAGTGGTGGGATGGTGTGAATCAGAATCTTGCCGGAAACGGTGTTTTGAATACCACAGGAACGAAAGCCAAAACAGAAGGTAACCCCGACTTGTACCTCGAAAACTGGCCTGCTGATTCGACCGTGGGTATTCTTAATCATTGGTTCGGGTCCGGTGGGCTTGGTCTGGATAAATCAAAAATCAGGTATTGGAGCATGGATAATGAGGCAGAGATCTGGGGAGGGACCCACGATGATGTGATGCCTGTTATGATAGAAGCGGAGGCTTTTATGCAGAAATACTTTGAGGTGGCTAAAAAGGCCCGTAAAATCTATCCGGATATCAAATTACTCGGGCCTGTCACCGCCAATGAATGGCAATGGTACCACTGGAATAACAAACTGGTGGAATCAGAAGGAAAAAAGTATACCTGGCTTGAGTATTTCATTAAACGCATTGCTGAAGAGCAAAAGGCCACCGGAATAAGGTTACTGGATGTTTTGGATGTGCATTTTTATCCGGGAGAAAAAGCACCGGAAGATATTGTGCAGTTGCACCGGGTTTTCTTTGATAAGAATTATGTTTATCCAGGAGCCAACGGTGTTAAGAATATCAGCGGCAACTGGGACAACACCCAGAATAAGGAATACATTTTCGGCAGGGTAAATGAATGGCTGCTCAAATACCTGGGGGAAGGGCACGGCGTTACCCTGGCCCTGACAGAAAGCGGCATAGAAACCGAAGAGTCCAATGTGGCGGCGGTCTGGTATGCATCAGTCCTGGGCGAATTTATGAGAAATAAAGTAGAGATTTTTACGCCCTGGAGCTGGAAAAAAGGCATGTGGGAAGTCATGCATCTTTTTACAAAGTACAACCACGATCAGTTACTGAAAGCAACGTCAACCGACGAAACGCTGGTCTCCGCTTATCCCACCATCAATAAAACCGGAGACTCCGTTTCTGTCGTTCTGATCAACAGATCGCCCACATTGGCGAAGACCGTAAGTATAAAGCACAATGATTTTGTTTTGAGCGGAACAAGTGTCCGGGTTTTTACGATCAACGCTTTGCCGGCTTCGGAATCTTTTGTTTCAGACAAGAGCAATGCTCTGAAAAGCACAACGGCAACGATTAACAACAATTCAGTAAGTCTCAGTCTGCCTGCTATGTCTGTTTCTACGGTTTTGTTGACAGGTAAGACAGGAAAACCTGAAGTGGTTACCGCATTGGAAGAGTCGTCGGCTGATAAAATAGAAGTATTTCCCAATCCTTCGGATGATTATTTTACCATCCGGTTTCATGATAAAGGATTTGAATCATTGAAGATTTTTGATCTGAACGGGAAGGAGGTTTACGCAGACAAAATCAATCAGGCCCGTGATGAAGTACAAATCAGAACCCGGAGCCTTAGAGGGAAATATATACTTTTGCTTGAAGGGAAGGGTAAATTGTCTAAAAAACAGATCCTGATCAATCCGTAATCTGTCCGGCCAGAATAGCAATCCCCTCATCAAAACTCACCGGGTCATAACCCAGCACTGAAACAGCTTTGTCAAGTATAAAACCTGTTCTGGCAGGTCTTTTGGCGGTTTGTGTAAAAGTGGAGGCGTCGACAGGTTCCATCAGCGACTGGTCTAATCCGAAGTAAGCCGCCGCTTTCTGTGCCATTTCAAAAGGCGTAAGGAAGTCTTTGCCCGAAATATTGAATATCCCTTCCGCTTCTTTTTCTGCGATAAGAATGCAGCCTTTGGCCAGGTCTTCCGCCAGGGTAGGGGTTCGCCACTGATCAGTGACCACCTTTATATTTTTACCGTTTTCAAGCGAGCTTTTGACCCACAGAATAACGTTGGAGCGGCTCATGTCATGGGCGATTCCGTAAACCAGTACAGTGCGGGCAATGGCCCATCTTACCTTGGAATGCAACAATATTTTCTCTGCGGCATATTTGCTCCATCCGTAAAAGCTGACCGGATTGGGCTCTGCAGTTTCATCATAAGGGCCATCAGCTCCATCAAAAATAAAATCTGTAGATAGATGAAGCAGAAAAACATCATGTTTCTGACAGGCCTCTGCCAGGTATTCCACTGATTTCACGTTCTGAGCCCAGCAATCTTCTTTTTCCACTTCACACTGGTCGACGTTGGTCATGGCCGCCGTATGAATAATAATATGTGGTTTTATGGTCTCAATGGCTTCCCTGATTTCCTGTTCTGAGGTAATATCCAGTGAGTGATAAGTGTAACCCATCGAAAAAGGCAGGCGGTTAAACCCTCTTGAAGAAGCAATGATCTCAAATTCAGGCCGGTTAGCCAGCATTTCAACGAGTTTCTGGCCCAAAAGACCATTGGATCCGGTGATGAGTATCTTTTTCAAGTCTCAGTTAAATTTATATCCGTAAAGCTTCGTGATCTTCTTTTTCTTCATTTTTTTAACGGTCATCGCCATCCTGATGTCTTTTAACGGACGGTCGGCTTCGTCTTTTGCCTGGGCAGCAATGTCGTCTATCAGTTTGAAGTTGTCAATTACCTCTCCGAAAACCGTATAGTTGTTGTCCAGGCGGGGAGTGCCGCCAACGGTCATGTAATCAGCCCGTTGAGCAGGGGTGTACTCCATAAAGTTCCTTTTTGCCACAGCTGTGATTTCTTCATCGCTCATCTTTTTGCCCTGAACGATATAGAACTGGCAGGCACTTGATTTCTTCTCGGGATTGCTGTCTCTTGCCGCAGCCAGGGCTCCTTTCCGGTGAACATGACTGGATTTGAATTCATAAGGGATTTTTTCCATATCACCACCGCCCATGCCCAGTCTTTCTCCTGACGGGGCTTTTTTAGAGTTGGGATCGCCGCCTTGTATCATGAATCCCTGGATGATGCGGTGAAACATCAGGCTGTCATAAAATTTCTTCTGAACCAGGTTGATGAAATTCTTTTTATGAAGAGGTGTTTCGTCAAACAGGACCATGTGGGTTTCTCCAAAACGGGTTTTTAGCGTTACCACATAGTCTTTTTTTGATTTTTTCTGGGCAAAACCCTGAAGGGTTGCAATGAGAAGAAACGTAAGAAGAATTACTTTTTTCATAAATGGCCTTGTTTGTTACGATGAAATGAAACGAGGTTTGCTTTGGTTTGTTTTGAAAAAAACAGGTTTTAAAATTTACAACTGACTTTTGATTTTCTCCAGGATTTTGTCTCCTCCTTTGGACAGTACCAGCTCGGCAGTACTGATGCCCAGTGCTTCCGGGCTTTCCGCCGGACCGCTGAGGGTTTCCCTGATGATTTCAGTACCATCAAGGCTGATGATTCCGGCAGAGAAAACGATGGTGTTTTCTTCTGTCCTGGCATTTCCGAAAACAGGGATCGAACAGCCGCCCTGGAGTTTTTTAAGAAACGCCCTTTCCGTCAGCAGGCAGGTTTCTGTCAAAGGGTGATTACAGGCATTCCTGATAATTTCAGCCTTTTCCGGATCAATATTAACGGAAGATTCAACCGCCACAGTACCCTGGCCAACAGCCGGAGTAAACTGGTTTTCGTCGAAATAGTGTACAATAAGGCTTTCCTGCTCCATTCTGTGTATTCCGGCATAAGCCAGCAGTAAAGCATCGCAGACCCCATCTTCCATTTTTTTGATCCTCGTCTGAAGGTTGCCCCGCATGTCCACAATGTTGACATTGGGATAATAAGCCCTGAGCATTGCCACACGGCGGGTAGAGGAGGTGCCTACCGTAAATTTATCCTTCGTATTGACTTTCAGATTGCTGATCAGACTGACCAGCACATCGTTTACTTTTTCACGCTCGGTAAAAGCGAGTATTTTAAAATTTTCGCCCAGGTCTGACTGGAGATCTTTGGCACTGTGCACGGCAATGTCGATTTTACCGGAGAGCAACTGCTCCTCCAGTTCTTCGGTAAATACGCCCTTGCTCCCGATTTTTGAAAGCGAGCGGTCAAGTATTTTGTCGCCTTTGGTTTCGATTATCACGATCTCGGTACCCAGTCCGGCAGATCTTAGTTTTTGTTCAATGAAATAAGCCTGCCATAAAGCCAGTTTACTTCCCCGCGTTCCTATTTTTACAGTCATCAGCTGATAGATTTAAATGAAATTCCAGATACCCGCACAACTCACCACCAGTCCCAGTAAAAAACCCGCACTGACCTGTGAAAGGGTGTGGGCGTTTTGCCGGAGTCTGGCCGAACCCAGAAGCCCGCTTGTGATCAGCAACAGGAGTATCGGGATGAAAAGATTATATGCTCCGTACTTAATAAAAAACACAATAAATGTCCCTAAAACGCCCCCGATTCCGGCCATATGGGCACTTATCTGCCATTTGAGACTGATCAGGCCGATCATCGAAATAATAATGGCCATGCCCAGCAGCAGAATAGAAACGGGAATCAGGATACCCCCCTGGGAATACATAAAATAAAACAGGGTGGCATAGAGAATGACGCTGAACAGGAAAGGTATTTTTCTGTCATGAAGCCTGGAAAGTTCCATGTCATACACGTAATTCTTCTTGAAAAGATAATAAACCAGCAAAGACGGAAAAACCGCCGTATAAATAAAAATAAATCCCAGGATGAATAAAAAGCCCTTGAAAGACAGCTGAACCAGCAATAAAGGTTCAGGCGACAAAACATAAAGTGCTCCTATCAACAGCGTTGGCATCAGCAAAGGATGCAGCAAATAGGAAAGTAATTTTGCAAATTTTAAATTCACCAGGAATAATCTGTATTTGAAATGTAGCCGGCACTAAATAAAACACAAATATAGTTCTTATCCTTTGAATTTTATACAGCGTTTCGTGGTCTGAGAATGATTTACAAAAGTAAGTGTATCTGCATAAAATAAATTAAAGTTGTTTTCTCAGCCTGGCCACCGGGATGTTCAGTTGTTCGCGGTATTTTGCCACGGTTCTCCTTGCAATATTATAACCTCTTTTGTTAAGGAGTTTTTCAAGCTTATCGTCAGAAAGAGGCGAATTTTTAGGCTCATGGTCAATCAGTTCTTTCAGGATATTCTTGACTTCACGGCTCGAGGCATCTTCGCCTGAGTCGGTGGCAATGCCTTCAGAGAAGAAATATTTCAGGGGATAAATTCCGAAGTCGGTTTGTACAGATTTGCTGTTGGCTACCCTCGAAACCGTCGAAATATCCATCTCTATTTTTTCAGCTATGTCTTTCAGGATCATCGGCTTAAGTTTATTCTCATCGCCTTCCCAGAAAAACTCCTGCTGATATAAAACAATGGCTTCCATGGTGCGTAGCAAAGTCTGCTGTCTTTGTTTGATGGCATCAATAAACCACTTGGCAGCATCCAGTTTCTGTTTTACAAAAGTGACGGTTTCTTTGATGTGCTTGTTTTGTTTATCGCCTTTATCATAAGTGTCGAGCATCTCCGAAAAAGACTTGCTCACTTTCAGGTCCGGGGCATTTTTGGAATTGAGGATAATCTCCAGCTTGCTGTTTTGGGTAGTCACGATAAAGTCGGCCATCAGGTAGGCTGCAGACCCGTCGCCATGGCCCATATTACCTGGTTTGGGGTTCAGTCTGGTGATCAGGCTGAGTGATTTCTTCAGGACGTCATCTTCTATGTTCAGCCTTTTTTTGATCTTGTCAAAATGCTTCTTGATAAACTCATCAAAGTGGTCTTCTATGATCAGCGTGGCGATGTCGTTTTCCATGGAGTAGCTGTTCCTCTCCAGTTGGAGCAACAGGCATTCTCTCAGATCACGGGCTGCAATTCCTGCAGGTTCAAATTTTTGTATTTTTTTGAGAACTGACACTACCTCGTCTTCGGTAGCATATATGTTTTGTCCAAAAGCCAGGTCGTTGCATATAGATCTTACAGGACGTCTGATGTAGCCGTCGTCTTCAATAGAACCGATGAGTTGTTCTCCGATCTGGGTTTGTCTTTCATTCAGCTTGATGTAGCCCAATTGCTGGTTAAGTGATTCGGATAACGTGGAAGTGGAAACAACGGGCATGGCTTCCTTTTCTTCTTCGCCCCAGCCGTCGCTGTACATTTTATATCCGGAGTAGTCGTCCTGGTTCAGGTAGTCCTTGATGTCAATTCTTTCGTTGCTCTCAAATGAGTCAGAGCCTTCATAATCCCCGAATTCGTCGTACTCATTGTCATAGCTGTCTCCGAAATCCTCATCTTTTTGTTTTTCTGCAAGATCCGTCCCTTCTTCCAGAGCAGGATTGATTTCCAGCTCTTCTTCGATTCTCTGGCTGAGTTCTGCCGTAGGAATCTGTAACAGTTTAATGAATTGTATCTGTTGTGGCGATAGTCGCTGTTGTTGTGATTGACTTAAACTAAGCTTCTGCATTCTAATGAAGTTTTCACAATTTATAATTAGGCTATTCTACTTTTTGCGAATTTTACACCATGAAGTATGGTATAACAACCCGAAACTATAAAAAAAATGATTTAAACAAAAATATATTTAATAAAAAAAACAGATGTTCTGTGTAGTGTATTGATATTCAGACAGTTCTGTGTGGATCAAAATTCATGCCTATTTTGATTTTGGGAAAGAAAAAGAAGAAAAAGCCTTAGGAGGGTCAATCAAATGACTTCAGAATGGTTTGGAGTTTGAGTTCAGTTTCTTTCCATTCCTTCTCAGGGTCTGAGTGGGTGGTGATGCCGCCGCCCGCATAGCAATAGACTTCTCCGGCTTCTATTTTCATGGTTCTGAGGTTGACAAAAAGGTGTGAGCTGCCTTCAATGTTGATGGGTCCCAGAAAACCGCTGTAAAATTCCCGGTCGTAATTTTCATGACTTTCAATAAAGTCTAGTGAAGCTTCTTTAGGCATGCCGCACACGGCAGAAGTAGGGTGTAAAAGTTCGAGCATAACAGAGCTTAGTTGCGGAAAACTGATCTCTTTGGTATCGATGCTGTAGAGTGTGCTCAGGTGTAAAAGATTGCCTGCTTTTAAAGTACGCGGACCTTCTTCTTTAAACTCCCGGACCCTTATTTTCTTCAGGCAATTGATGATATACCGGCTTACAAGGGCTTGTTCTTCAATCTCTTTTTGAGTCCACAGGGCATCAATCGGCTTGATTTCCTGTCCGTCTTTATCAAAAGCGTATTGTGTTCCGGCCAGGGCCATGGTTTTAAAAAAGCCATCGGGGGTTTGCTCCACAAGGGTCTCAGGCGTGGCTCCGAGCCAAAGCTGATTGAGCCAGGGCAGCCAGGTCATCGAAATAAAAGCGGAGGGATAAGCTTTGTCCAATTTTTCGAAAGCTTCGAAAAATCCATTTCCGGAAATTTTGCCCACATGCTTTTTTCTGGACAAAACCACTTTTTCAACACCGGCATTCTGAATGGCACTGATGGCCGCCGATACTTTTTCCTGGTAAACTTTCTTCTCGTTCTCGAGGGTTTCGAGGCTGAGTTCAAGCAAAAGATGCGTTTCTGAAGAGTGACCGGCCTGCTGCAGGTGATCTTTGAGGTCATCCGGGACAGTGTCCCAGTTTTCAACAATGTCTGAGCCGTCCAGTCTGGAAATAAAGTCGCCTTCGATAAACAAAGGGCCTGCACCTGATTTTGAAAACGGTGCCATGACAAACCCGGAGTCAAGCTCCTGGAAGTCAATCTGTTTGTATACCGGTGTCCTGGTTTTGGAAAACAGGAAGAAAGTTTCTGATTGATTGGGCTTACGCCAAAGGGCAAAAGGGTAAGATTTTTCGATACATCCTGAAATAATATCGGAAATGTCAGTCAAGCGTTTATTCACAGAAACTTCAATACTCATTTTATTTGTTCATACTCACAGCTCCTTCCACCTGAAGCTCTCCGTTATTGTATTTCGAAGGACATTTCAACAGGATCTGATCGGCTGTAAACTGGTTGTTGGCTACGTCCATTTTTCCTACCACCACTACTTTCTCTGACTTATCGATGTCCTGTGGCTTAGGCTGGTTGTAAATGACCAGTGAGACGTTGTCTAGGGAATCCCTCATCATGAATTCAAAGCGGTTGGGATCAACAGAAGGTTCATATTTCATGCCCATAGGTTTGCCTTCTCCGTCTTTCATCAGTTCACCCACTACGTGGATCGATTTACTCTCTCCGCTCTCAGCCAGTTCTTTAGCCTCCTTAAAAGTAACATAGACGCTGGCGTCACCTATCGTGGAAATGATCATGGCCACTGCCACAGCGATTACCACCAAAACTATTATACTGGTCCTTTTCATTGTTGTTGTACTGTTATTGATTCTTAATTTCCTTTTCCAGTTTGCTGATTTTGCGATCCAGCGTCCACAGGTAGATAAACAAGCCTGCCAATACTATAGAGATAACGATCACTACTACATAAATCTTACCGTCAGATCTGAAAGTATCTGCCATTTCAACGTCCTGAAGGAAAAGAAGGTTTAGAAATAAGTTGAATATTGTCATTTTGATGTTAATTTTTTTCGTTTAGTTGATTTTGAACAAGTCTGATGCGGATGACCAGGGAACTGACCCATACACCCATCAGTATCCATCCGATATTGGCAGCGTAAAATACAATTTTCATGGCATTGTCCATGTCGTATTTACCAAAAGCCGGGTTGCCGCCGTTTCCAGGATGCAGCGAGTCTGTCAGACGCGGAAGAATCCACACCAGAGGCATGAAAGTGGCAAAGGCAAATATATTGTAAACTGCAGCCAGTCTGGCTTTCTTTTGTTCGTCTTCAAAAGATCCACGTAAGACAAAATAAGCCGAATAAATCAGCATACCCACTTCCACAGCGATCAGTTTCGGGTCTCTCGGCAGCGGATCTCCCCAGGTGAAATTACCCCAGGCCGACCCGGTTACAAAACCGATGATACCGAGAACAATAGCCACGCTGGCAAAGCCGAGGGCGTAAGTATCGTCATTAATGCGGCCTTTTCTCAGGTATTTTATAGAGTAAACAAGGGACGTAACCATGAGTGTCATCATTGAAAACCACATCGGCACATGGAAGTACACATTTCTGATGGTTTCATTCAGGATGGGCTGACGGGGCACCGGGCCCAGAAGTCCCCAGATGACTACATAAAATAACAGTATAACAGTAAGGATTTTCCACCAGGTTTTTTTCATAAAAATCAACTTTTCCAAAGATAAGGGAACAATACATAACTTAACGCAATCACAATTAAATCAATTCCCATCAACGTGATAATTTCGTCGTAGGAACTGCTGAATGCGAGGCCGTCCATTGCGTTTTTGGAGAGCCTGATCAGCATCGTCAGAATGGGTAGAATGACCGGGAAACTAAGGACGGCCATCAACCCGCTGGAGTTATCAGCCTTAGAGGCTATTCCTGCAATGAGGGTCAGAGAACTTGAAAATCCGAGAGCCCCCAGTACAATAGAGAGGAGGAACATGGGGACGTTTTCAGCCTGGTTGCCCATCAGGGCAAAGTAAACCACAAATCCCAGGAATCCCAGGAAGAGCATCAGTCCTATATTATAAATGATCTTGGAAATGATGACCGACTGAGGGTTGGCCAGCGTAAAATAATAAATCTGCCGGCCGGCCTTTTCCTGGATAAAACTTTTGGTGATGGAATTAACCGCAGAAAACAGTAGGATGATCCAGAAAAGTGTATTCCAGGTGATTTTTTCGATAGAACTGACTTTCAGTTTAAAACTGATATAGCATACAAAAACAGTGCTTATAACGTACAGAATCATCCCGTTGAGGGCATATTTCTGCCGCCATTCGAGGATAAAGTCTTTTTTTATAAGATGAATTATTTCTTTCATTTCCGGCGACAAATGTAGTGAAAAAAGTAATTGTTAGGTATGATCATGGTCATTATTTGCCCGGTTCGTATTTGAACAGTCCGGCACTTTGAAGGAAGAAGTGGCAAATCAATAAATACGTATATTTGTATAGGTTATTTTAATTTTCGAAATCAAAACCAGTCAAAATATTATCCATTAATCTGAGTCTCCAGATTAATGGATAATGAGTTCTGTTTTGATAATAACTTCCTGATATTCAGTGTATTCTCTTGTATCGTTGATGCAATTAAGGAGAAGCTTGGCTGACTGACTGCCAATCAGCACCGGAAATTGCTCCACTGAGGCCAGGGGAGGGTTTTCCATCAGGCCGGTGATGGGCAGGTTGGCAAAACTGACAAACTGAATGTCCTTATTGGGAATAACTCCCTGCTCTTTACAGGCCCTCATGGCGTATAAAGCCACATAGTCATTGAAAGTAATGATGGCCTCCGGAATATCGTCCTGGGCCAGGAATTCCTTCATTTTAAGAGCCGTGTCTTCCTTTGAAAGATTGGTGGTCTTTATATATTGAGGCGAGGTTTTGAGGTCATATTTCTTGATGCCTTCCAGGTATCCGTTCAACCGCTCATCGGAGGCTTCAAGGTTTGAAGGGCCGTTCAGTAAGCCTATTCTCGTTTTTTTGTTTTCAGAAAGAAAACGTATAGCTTCAAGGGCACCATCAATGATCCTCGATTTTACTTTATTAGCCTGGAAATTACGCGGAACCCTGTCAAAAAACACCACAGGGATGCCATATTTCTCAAGTTCCTTGAAATGTTGGTAGGTGTTGGTTTCAGCTGAAACAGATACGAGAACGCCATCTACCCTCATTTTAAGGAATGATTCCACGGCTTTCTTTTCCCGCTCCATATTGTCTCTGGACTGGCTGATAATAGGATGGAAGCCTTCTTCGAAGATGACGTCTTCAATCCCGGTGACCACCTGTGAAAAGAACTCCTCCTGTAAGAAAGGAACAATGATGCCGATAGTGTAGGTTTTGTTGTTTTGCAAAAACAATGCAGCAGGGTTCGGGATATAGTTTAACCGCTTGGCAACCTCCCAAACCTTCTCACGGGTTTTAAGACCAATTCTTGTATTATTTTTCAATGCCCTCGAAACTGTTGAAATAGATACTCCAAGTTCAGAGGCGATCTTTTTAATGGTAATTTGATTCTTTATCATACTATTTTGTCATTCACGGCATTGCTTGCCAACAAAAATACATCTAATTTGTTGATTTGTGCAAATGTTTGCAAAAACGGTTTAGCGGTGTTTTCTTCTATAGACAAACGTTTGCACAGTTTTATTTCACTATTTCTATAAAAAACAGAACTATATAAAGGGTATATTTTCTTTAATTTTGTAAGAATAAATATAATAATTTTCAGAAATGTATAATTGTTATCCTTTATTAATTTAAACTATTTTTTCATTTACTAATCATTTAAACCTTATCATTTATTCAACTAATTTTTTAACAAATCATTTATGAGCAAAAGAATTACATTTAAAATCCTGTTTGCGTTTTTGCTTTGTGCTGTTTGGGCTGTATCTGGTACAGATGCCTGGGCGGGCAACAAAATAGCTGAACAGAAGGTTACTGGTAGAGTAACCGAAGGTGACAAAAATGAGGGATTGCCGGGTGTGAGCATCTTGATCAAGGGTACTTCTCAGGGTACTACTACAGATGTGGACGGTAATTACAGCATCACTGTGCAAAACTCTAATGCGGTACTTGTATTCAGTATCGTTGGTTACGAGGCTCAGGAAATCACTGTAGGTAACAAAAGCCAGATTAATGTTGCTTTGAAAACCGACGTGAAGTCTCTGGGCGAGGTAGTTGTGGTTGGTTATGGTGTTCAGAAAAAAGAAACCATTACAGGTTCGGTTGTATCTGTGAAAGGTACAGATCTTGTTAAATCACCGGCTGTGAACTTAAGTAACTCCCTGGCAGGTAGACTTCCGGGTGTTGTAGCGGTAAACAGAAGTGGTGAGCCGGGTTTTGATGGTTCATCAATCAGAATCAGGGGTGCCAACTCTTTAGGTAATAATGATGCCTTGATCGTAATTGACGGTATACCTGACAGAGCGGGTGGACTTCAGCGTCTGAACCCTGCTGATATTGAGAGTATCTCGGTATTGAAAGATGCTTCTGCGGCTATCTACGGTTCACGTGCTGCCAACGGTGTAATCCTTATCACTACCAAGAAAGGTAAAACAGGTAAGCCTGAACTTTCTTACTCTTTCAACCAGGGTTATGCTCAGCCGACTGTTGTGCCTAAATTGGCTGATGCGGCTCAGTATGTAGAAATGTTGAACGACCTTGATATTTATCAGTTGCCGACTGCTCAGTGGAAAGCTGCCAATGATGCCTACAAAGCAACAGGTATTTACACAGGTCCTAACGGTCAGCAAAGAAAAGCCCCTTATTCTCCTGCAGAAATTCAGAAATACAAGGATGGATCTGATCCATGGTTGTACCCGAATACTGACTGGTATGATGCTACTTTGAAAAACTGGTCTCCTCAGGTACGTCACAATGTACAGATCAACGGTGGTACTGATGCTATCAGATATCTTGCTTCTTTGGGATACCAGGATCAGGATGGTTACTACAAAAATTCGGCTACAGGTTATCAGCAATATGACCTTAGATTGAACCTTGATGCTAAAATCAATAAATATGTGAATGTAAATATTGGTTTGGTAGGTAGAGAAGAAGCTCGTCGTTACCCAACAAGAGGTGCAGGTGCGATCTTCCGTATGCAAATGCGTGGAAAACCAAACCAACCGGCTTTCTGGCCAAACGGTTTGCCTGGTCCTGATATCGAAAACGGTGAAAACCCTGTGGTAATCACTACGAACCAGACAGGTTATGACCGTCAGAAAACAGATTTCGTTCAGACCAACGGTCAGCTTGATATCAAAATACCAGGTGTGGAAGGTTTGAAGTTCACAGGAACAGCTGCTATTGATAAAAGAATGTATAACAGGAAATTATGGCAGACTCCTTGGACTCTTTATGAAAAAGGTGTTGGATTTGAAGCAGATGGAACTACGCCTAAGCTGACCGCCAGTAAGCGTGGACCGGCTGAGCCTAACCTTAACCTTTACAATGAAACACAGTTGAACATCCTTTTGGGTGGTGTGCTTTCATATGAGAAGAAGTTTGGTGTTCACGGTTTGACAGCTCTTGCAGGTACTAACAAAGAGACGATTTCAGGTGATAACTTCAACGCTTATCGTCGTTACTTCATATCTCCTGCTATTGACCAGATGTTTGCCGGTGGTGACGCTGAGAAAAACAATGGTGGCGGAGCTTATGAAATTGCCCGTATCAACTACTTTGGTCGTGTGGCTTATAACTACAAAGAAAAATATCTTGCTGAATTCCTTTGGAGATATGACGGTTCGGATATCTTCCCTGCGGCTAAGAGATATGGTTTCTTCCCTGGTGTGATGTTGGGATGGTTAATGTCTGAAGAGAAATTCATGAAAGAGATTCCGGTAATCAATTACCTGAAGCTTCGTGGATCATGGGGACAATTGGGTAGTGACCAGGTATATCTTCCGGGAACTAGTACTGTGGCCAGATATCAGTATTTGTCTACTTACGGTTTCAGATCTTATATCATCAACAATACAGAGACCAAAACTTTGTATGAAACCCGTATCCCTAACAATAATATTACCTGGGAGATTGCCAATAACTCTAACTTAGGTTTGGAAGGTCAGTTGCTGAATGGTAAGATATCGTTCGAATTTGATGTGTTCTCTAACATCCGTTCAAACATCCTTTACTTCAGAAATGC
This sequence comes from Emticicia sp. CRIBPO, assembly GCF_009905725.1. GTDB lineage: Bacteria > Bacteroidota > Bacteroidia > Cytophagales > Spirosomataceae > Leadbetterella. Next base: position 101,887 of record NZ_JAAAKV010000014.1, read on the forward strand.
ATCGGTTCCGCAATCTACAGGTTTGACGCTTCCGGCTGAAAACATCGGTAAAGTTGGTAACAAAGGTTGGGAATTCAACATCGGATACCGTAACCAGGCAGGAGATTTCAAATACAGCTTCGGTATAAACGGTGGATACTCGAAAAACAGAATCATTTTCTGGGATGAGGCACCTGGTGCTCCTGAGTGGCAAAGAACTACAGGTAAACCAATGAACACTTACCAGGCTTATCTGTATGACGGTGTGTTTAAAGATCAGGCTGAGATTGATGCCAACCCTATCAACTACTCTGCTATCGTAGGTACACTACGTCCTGGTGATATGAAATATGTGGATTATAACAAAGATGGTAAAATTACTCCTGACGACCAGGTAAGAACAGACAATACTACATTGCCTTTGTTCCAGGGTGGTGCCAACATCTCTGCTTCATACAAAAACTTTGATCTTTCTGTCCTTTTCCAGGGAGCAGCAGGTGCTAAAGTTTATGTAAGTGCAGGTGAATCAGGTAACATCGGTAACTTCCTTCTTGATATCTACAAAAACAGATGGACAATCGATAACCCGAGCAGCGAGCATCCGAGAATTGCTAACCGTAGTGACCAGTATTTCTCAAATGGTAACACTTACTGGTTAAGAAGTTCTGATTATATCCGTTTGAAAAACGTTGAGATTGGCTACAATGTACCTTCTACTATCATCAAAAAAGTAGGTCTGAATGGTTTCAGAGTATATGCCAACGGTCTTAACCTTTTAACATGGGATAAATTGAAAGTGTATGATCCTGAATCGGATAACACAACTGGTCAGTATTATCCTCAGTCTAGAGTAATCAACTTCGGATTAACTGCAACATTTTAAAAATTCAAATTGAAGAACAATGAATAAATTTAGAAATATTTTACTTTCGGCCGTTGCAGCTTCATTTGTTGTCACGGGTTGTAATGACGACTTTGTTGATACCAAACCTTTGGATCAGGTTTCTGAATCTGCGGTATGGACTGATGCAGCCCTCGCTGAAGCTTTTGTAACAGAAATCTATGCCGGTTTAGGTATGGGAGGATTTAACGAGCAGATGTTGGCGTCATTGACCGATGAAACTGCCTTCACTCACCCTGGTCGTGATATTACCACGATCACTGAGTCAAGATCAAATCCGGCGTCTCCGGGTTGGATCAACGGAACGCTTTCATGGGTAAACATGTATCAGCGTATCAGAGCCGCTAACATCGCGATCAAAAACCTTTCTGCCCCGCAGTTTGTGAATACAAACGGTACTGTGGAAAGACTGATGGGTGAGGCTAAGCTGATGAGAGCTTACTATTATCATCAATTGGTGCGTTACTTTGGTGGTGTGCCTATTATTGATCGTCCTTACGATCTTGGTGAAGCAGATTATCTTGCTCCGAGAAATACAATGGAACAATGTATCACTTTCATCGTGAAGGATTGTGATGATGCAGCTACTTTGCTTAACGGCAAAACGCTCGCTTCAGGCCGCGGTTCTAAAGCTGCTGCCCTGGCTCTTAAGGCCAGAGTACTTCTTTATGCTGCCAGTGATATGTACGATGCTACTACAGCTAAAGCGAAATCAACTGAAATGGCTGCTTTCTCTAAGCCTGAACTTTTAACTTATGTATCCGGAAGCAGGGCTGAAAGATGGCAGAAAGCTAAAGACGCGGCTAAAGCTGTTCTTGATCTGCCTGGTTATGGTTATGAATTAGGTCTTTCTGCTCCGGTATCGGCTGCTCAGGGATCTACCAACTATAACAACCTTGCGATGTCAAGAAATGGTGGTGAAAAGGATTTGATCCTTGCCCGTTATTTCATCAATGCAAAACAGGAAGATGGTGGTCGTCAGGGTTTGTTTAACGGACCGAACGGATACCACAACTGGGCTGGGAATACCCCGATCCAGAACTTTGTAGATGACTATGAAATGATGGATGGTACCAAGTTTGACTGGAGTAAGCCGGCTCATGCCAGCAGTCCTTATACCAACAGAGACCCTCGTTTCTATGCTTCTGTTCTCTACGATGGTGCTCCCTGGAAGCCACGTACTGCTGACGTAGCGGCTAAAGATCCTGCTAACCAGATCCAGACAGGTCAGTATGAACTGACTTCCGGTTCAGGAAAAGTAAACTACTTCGGTTTGGATACCCGTAAGAGTACTGTAGAAGACTGGAACGGTAGCTACACCGGATATTATATGCGTAAATTTATCGATCCAAATCCTGGAATCGTTGATCAGAATACATGGCAGCAAGTGCCTTGGCCTACTCTGAGATACACTGAAGCGATCCTTAACTATGTTGAAGCTTGTATTGAGTTAGGTCAGGATGCTGAAGCACGTACATGGTTGAACAAAATCCGTTTCCGTTCGGGTATGCCTGCCATCACAGAATCAGGCGATGCTTTACGTCAGAGATACAGAAACGAAAGAAGAATTGAGCTTGCCTTTGAAGAGCATCGTTATCATGATGCCCGCAGATGGATGATCGCTAAAACGACTTTGGGTCGTAAGGCTAACATCATCAGCATCGTGGGTACTCTTAAACCTGGTAAAACAGTAACACTTTACAAATATGATACGGATTCTTATGACTACAACTACAAAGTAGTGGACATGGATCCGGGTAAAGAAAACCGTACCTGGTTGGATAAGCAGTATTACCTGCCGATTCACAGAGACGAAATGAACCGTAACAAGAATTTAGTTCAAAATCCTGGTTACTAATGAATTGAGTTTTTAATATTGGGTAGATGAGTAGGTGTTATCACTCGTCTACCCAATTTTTTTTGACCCCATTACCATTACTTATGAAATTACCTTTATACCTGTTTTCAGGATTGTTTGTTTTCTTAATACTCACTATGTCAGGTTGTAAAACGGCTGACAAAGGGACTGAAAGTTCAGATGCTTCAGATGAACCTGCTGTGTTTACACTTTTGGGAGCAGATAAAACCAAGATTGATTTTCAGAACATCATCAATGAGGGCCTCAATACCAACGTTCTGATGTATGAGTATTTCTACAATGGGGGTGGAGTGGCAGTAGGGGACGTCAACAATGACGGCCTGGAGGATATATATTTTACAAGTAACATGCAATCAAACCGCCTGTATCTCAATAAGGGCAATATGACTTTTGAGGATGTTACCGCAGCAGCAGGAGTTAGCGGGAGAGAAGGCCCCTGGAAAACAGGTGTGACCATGGCCGATGTCAACGGCGACGGCTTACTGGATATTTATGTTTGTTATTCAGGTAACCTGAGCCCTGAAAAAAGGAAGAATCAACTTTTTATAAACAAAGGAAACGGTCAGGCAGGGGTACCCGTTTTTGAAGAGAAAGCAGAAGCTTACGGACTCGACAGCCCTGCTACCAGCACACAAGCCTCGTTTTTTGACTATGATAAAGACGGTGACCTGGATATGTTCTTACTGAATCATAATCCTAAATCACTGCCTGTACTTGATGAAGCTACTACCGCAGAAATGTTAAAGACTGAAGACCCGTCCAATGGCATGAGGTTTTACAGACATGATAAAAATACTAACGGAGAACCTGTTTTTAAAGACATCACCCGCCAGGCCGGATTTCAAAGCTCAGCTTTATCTTACGGACTGGGCATTGGTGTAGCTGATCTCAACGGAGACGGCTGGCAGGATCTTTATGTTTCGAATGATTACACCATTCCGGATTTCTTGTATCTCAACGACAAAAAAGGCGGGTTCATTAACCAGATCACTAAAAGCGTAGGGCACACCTCTCACTTTTCTATGGGGAGTGATGTTTCCGATATTAATAATGATGGTTTTTCTGATGTGTTTACCCTGGACATGCTTCCGGAAGACAATCGCCGTCAGAAACTGCTGATGTCGCCGGACAACTATGAAAAATTTGATTTTAACCTCAAAGTAGGTTTTGGCCACCAGTATATGAGGAATATGCTCCAGATTAACCAGGGCGTTGATAAAGACGATGCTTCCAATACCCAGCTGAGATTTTCGGAAGTAGGGCAGCTGGCAGGAATCTCCAATACAGACTGGAGCTGGAGTGCTTTATTTGCTGACTATGACAACGATGGATGGAAGGATCTTTTTGTAACCAACGGTTACCTGAGAGATTACACCAACCTGGATTTTCTTAAATACATGAGCGATTTTATGGCGAATAACCAGGCCAATATCCAGCGTCAGAATGTGCTGGACCTGGTTTTGAAAATCCCGTCATCCAACCTGACTAATTATGTATTCAAAAATAACGGTAATCTGACCTTTAAAAATGTAACCACTAACTGGGGGATCAGCCAGCCGGCCAACAGCAATGGTGCGGCCTATGCCGACCTTGACAATGACGGGGATCTTGACATGGTGGTTAACAATATCAATCTTCCGGCTTTCATTTATCAGAATGATACCGAAAAGCAATCAAAGAACACTTATCTGAAGGTTAAATTAAGTGGCGAAAAACAGAATAAGCTGGGTATCGGTGCAAAAGTGACTTTATATAGCGGAGGTAAGTTACAATACCTCGAGCAGATGCCGACACGCGGATACCAATCAAGCGTTTCCCCGGTTTTACATTTTGGATTGGGTAAAGTCATCACTATAGACTCTCTGAAGGTAGTCTGGCTGAGTGGTAAATCCGAGACGATCAAAGGCATCAAGGCCAATCAGCAGCTTACCTTTGAAGAAAAAAATGCTAAAGAAACGGCAGTTAAGCCTGGGGCAGTTAAGCCTTTTTATGCCAAAATAGCCTCACCGCTGGCCTATCAGCAAACTAAAAATACACTGAATGATTTCAAAAGGCAACCATTGCTGGTTAATCCTATTTCGTTTTCGGGGCCGTGTATGGTCAAGGGGGACGTGAATGGAGATGGCCTGGAAGATGTTTTTGTAGGTGGTGGTTTCGGACAGACCGGGGCTGTTTACCTGCAAAGTAAAAGCGGTTCATTCAGCCTGAAAGCCCAGCCTTCGTTTGAAGCTGATAAAGAAAGTGTGGACACCGATGCCTTGTTTTTTGACGCCAATCATGACGGATTTACTGATTTGTATGTAGCGAGCGGGGGATATCATAATTTCACGCCTGACGACGCCAGACTTCAGGACAGACTTTATCTGAACGACGGAAAAGGTACTTTTACCAAAAGCCCGAAAGCATTGCCGGCCATGCTGGTGAGTAAAAGTTGCGTCAGAGCAACAGACATCAACGGCGACGGTCATCAGGATTTATTTGTGGGGGGCAGGGTGATTCCGGGAAGGTATCCGGAAAGCCCTCAAAGCTATATCCTGATTAACAACGGCAAAGGCGAGTTTAAGGACGAAACAGCCAGAATTGCCCCGCAGCTTAAGAATGCGGGTATGATCACTGACGCGGCCTGGCATGATCTGAACAATGATAAAAAGACTGAATTGATCCTGGTCGGTGAGTGGATGCCGGTGACGGTACTTACCCTGAATGCCGGTAAGCTGAGTGATGTAACCAAAGATTACTTCGACAAAAGTTATAAAGGTTTATATAACAAATTGCTGCTGGAAGACCTGAACGGCGACGGCAAAGCAGATCTTGTGTTGGGTAATCTCGGATTGAATGCCCAGATAAAAGCCAGCGAGAAGGAGCCAGCTGAAATGATTTTTAAGGATTTTGATGACAACGGGGCCATTGACCCTATCCTGACTTTCTATATCCAGGGTAAAAGTTATCCTTACGTAACCCGTGATGAAATGCTGGATCAGATGAGTATCATGCGGACCCGTTTCCCTGACTACAAGTCTTATGCAGATGCGACAATCAACGACATTTTTACGAAAGAAGAGCTGGACGGTTCTACAAGGCTTGAAGCAAACTTTATGAAAACGGCCTTGTTTATTTCCGGTACAAACGGGAAATTTGCAGAAGTAAACCTTCCGGCAGAGGCACAGTTCTCGCCTGTTTTTACAATCACTTCCCTGGATTATAACAAGGACGGTAAAAAAGACCTTTTACTTTGCGGCAATATCGACCGTGCCAGGCTTAAGTTCGGAAAATACGACGCCAATTTCGGGTTGTTGCTGAAAGGTGACGGCAAGGGAACGTTTACCGCCATTCCGAAACTGGAGAGTGGTTTCAGCATAGAAGGAGATGTCAGAAGCGTTATTCCGCTGGGTGATTTATTGTTGTTGGGTATAAATCAGAAACCGTTGCAGGCTTATAAGCTGCAGTAATCAAATTGGTAAATTGAAATGAGGTCATTATTCTTATATATTTTATTGGGTGTGGCTGGCTTCGGTTGTCAGAAAAGCCAGGAAAAGATGCCCGAACTGGGTAGCCACGAAATCAGCAAGGTGGTTTCCCAGATGACAGATGTTATGCTGCATGATGTGTCGAATCCTCCTTTGGCTACCCGTTTTTTCTCCTATGCCAGTCTGGCAGGTTATGAGGTGATCGTACAGAACGATCCCAGATTTTCCTCATTCAAAGGGAAAGTAAATGCTTATCCGGACATCACGAAACCTAAAGTTGAGGGGCCGTATTCTTACCAGATGAGTGCTGTACTGGCCATGATCGAAACGGCCAAGAAAATGCAGCCTTCAGGTAAGTTACTGGACGGTTATGAAAAAAAATGGCTGGATTCGTGTCAGAAAGCCGGGTTTTCAGAAGAAGTTATCAGGAATTCTCTGGAGTATGCCGTTCAGATCAGCAAGCAGATCCTGCCTTACGGAAAAGGGGATAAATACAATAAGATCAGTAATTTTCCGCGTTATACACCCAAAATGAAGGAAGGGTACTGGTATCCGACACCTCCGGGGTATTTTGCGGCGGTTGAGCCGTATTTCTTTACTGTACGATCGTTTAACCTCGATTCATCATCACAGTTTAAACCGGTTCCGCCTGTACCGTTCTCGAATCAGAAGGGCTCAGCTTTTTATAAGCTGGTAGAAGAAGTTTATCATCAGAAATTGCCACAGGAACACCGCGAAATCGCGGCTTTCTGGGATTGCAATCCTTTTGCCCTGCAGGACAACGGCCACCTGATGGTCGGTATGAAGAAGATTTCTCCGGGTGCCCACTGGATGGGTATTGCGGGCATTGCCTGTGACCAGGCCAAATTCAGTCTGGAGCAATCCATGCAGGTTTATGCCACTCTGTCTATGAGCCTGATGGATGCTTTTATCATTTGCTGGGATGAAAAATACCGCAGCGACAGGGTCAGACCCGAAACGGCTATCAGAAAATTCATTGACCCGAAATGGCGTCCTATGCTTCAGACACCCCCTTTCCCGGAATACCTGAGTGGACATTCGACCATTTCATCGACTGCTTCCGTTATTCTGACTCATTTTTTTGGTGAAAATTTTAAATATACAGATATTGTGGAGGTTCGTTTCGGATTGAAAGCACGCAGCTTTTCATCATTCAGACATGCAGCTGAAGAGGCGGCGATATCAAGACTTTACGGAGGGATACATTTTACAGATGCGATAGATAACGGGATGAAACAAGGGTTTATTTTGGGAGACCATATTGTCGGCCGCTTGTTTAAAGATAACAGTAAGAACACGGTGGCCATGAAGACACCGAATTAAACTTTACCTCTATAATTTAATATAATTAGTAATTAATTCAAAATATACCCGATTTTGAATTTAAATGGAATGTGAAATGTGGAACGCAGAATTGATTAGCTCGAAGTTTGAGTCAATTTACAATCAAAATCCAACAACCGTCATCAAGTCGCCGGGAAGAATCAATTTAATCGGAGAACACACTGATTATAACGATGGCTTTGTATTGCCAGCGGCCATTGATAAAGCTATTTATTTTGCTTTGAGAGAACGGGAAGACAGATTATGTAGGTTTTATTCAGTAGATCTGGATGACTACCATGAGATAAATTTAGACGATTACGCCAAATCTCCGAAACAATGGGCTAACTATCTTATCGGAGTCATTAATGAAATTCAGGAAGAGGGACACCAGATACCCACAGGTTTTGAACTGGCTTTTGGCGGTGATATCCCATTGGGAGCCGGACTGTCTTCTTCTGCCGCTGTCGAAACAGGCATGGGCTATGGTTTGAGCCAGCTCTTCGGATTGTCGGTTGACAGGCTCACGCTGGCCAAGGTGGCACAAAGGGCAGAACGGAAGTTTGCGGGACTGAATTGCGGCATCATGGATATGTATGCTTCCCTGTTCGGAAAAAGGGACGCTGTGATCAAACTCGACTGCAGGGCCCTGACACACCAGTATTTTGACCTTCCGACCAAAAATCATTCGATTGTTTTGTGCAACACCGGCGTCAAACACAATTTGTCGGAAACCGCTTATAACAAACGCCGTGAAGAATGTGAAGAGGGTGTGGCCATCATTCAGACGCAATTTCCTGCTGTGGTTTCACTCAGGGATATTTCGCTGTCTCAGCTGACCTCCATTGAGAGCCTTTTCCCGCCCGTAGTTTATCGCAGATGCCACTTTGTTGTGGCAGAGATAGAAAGGGTAGGCAGGGCCTGCAGTGCCCTTACAGGTGGCCGTTTTAAGGAATTCGGCGATTTTATGTATGAAACCCACGAAGGTCTGAGAGATGACTATGAAGTGAGCTGTCCAGAACTTGATTTTCTGGTAGAGCAAGCCAAGCTGAATCAAGATGTACTAGGCTCAAGAATGATGGGCGGCGGTTTTGGAGGCTGTACCATCAACCTGATCAAAAATGATGGGATTGAAGACTTTATCGCTTCTGCCACCAAGGCCTATGAAGCAGCGTTTAACATCGAATTGAAAAGTTATACGGTGGTTTTGAACAACGGCGTAGAAGAGGTGTCTCTTGTGCCGGGCGAATAAACCTGATATGAGCCATCAATGTTTTAACCCATTGATGGCGGAATTTCAATGCCTGTACCTCGTTCTGAAATAAAAATATAAATCCGTTGGCTTTGGGCTGATAGGGATATTCATTAACTTGTCGGCATATTAACCAGAAGCTCACTTAGCCTAATGAACAGGGGAAAAAATCTGCAAAAACTCAGGGAAGAAACTTTTGATATTTGTGTTATCGGGGCCGGGGCTACCGGGGCCGGAGTGGCTCTTGATGCTGCTTTGAGAGGCTTCAGGGTAGCCTTGATCGAAAAAGAAGACTTTGCCTCTGAGACCTCTTCCAAATCTACGAAATTGATTCACGGCGGGGTCAGATACCTGGAGCAGGCCTTCAAAAACCTTGATTTCGGGCAATTGAAACAAGTCAGGCACGGTCTGGCTGAAAGGCACTTCGTACTGTCGAATGCTCCGCACCTGGCACGCCCTCTCGGCATTATTACCCCTGTTTTTTCCTGGTTTGAAGGACTTTATTTTTCGATAGGTCTCGTGATGTACGGCTGGTTTGCCAAAAATGACACCCTTCCGAAAGCCAGGTGGCTCAGTAAAAAAGAGACCCTGGACAGGATAAAAAATATGTCTTCCCGCATACACAGCGGTGTTTTATATTATGACGGCCAGCTGGATGATGCCCGGTATTGTCTTGCTTTGGTTCAAAGTGCAGATAAAGCCGGTGCTGCAGTAGCCAACTATACCGAAGTTCTCGGATTTGAAAAAGAAGCCTCCGGTCAGCTTACTGCGGTTAAGGTCAGAGAGAGAAATTCCGGCGATGTTTTTTCAATCAAAAGCAGGTTATTTATCAATTGTACCGGCGTATTTTCCGATAAAATACGCCTGATGGCTAATCCGCAGGAGGTACCGCGTATCAGACCAAGCAAGGGCGTCCACATTATTCTCAAAAAAGAATATCTTAACGGCAGCGAGGCTATCCTGATTCCGAAAACAAAAGACGGTCGTGTGGTGTTTGTGATTCCTTTTGAGGGTATCGTAATGGTCGGTACCACCGATACGCCCGACAACCGCACAGATGCTGAACCTGTGCTGGAAAGTGCGGAAGTTGATTATTTGCTGGAAACCATCAGTCCGTTTCTGAATAAGGTTCCTGCCAAAAGTGAAGTACAGGCAGGTTTCGGTGGGCTAAGGCCTTTGCTGGCAGCTAACCGGAAGGATACCAAGAGCTTGCTCCGTGACCATGAAATTGAACATGACCATGCCAGCAACCTGCTGAGTGTTTTGGGCGGGAAATGGACCACTTTCCGTCTCATGGCCCAGGACGCGGTAGATGAGGCCTGCAGGATTCTGGAAACAGAGCGAACCTGTAAAACCCCGGATCATAAGCTTCACGGGGCTGATAAAGCCGGTGACGGGCAGTCTGAACTGGAAGAACTGACCACAAAATCCGGCATCAGCGAGGAATCTGTTATCCATCTGAAATCCAAATACGGAGATCAGGCAGGTGCGGTTTTAGCTTTGTGTGAAGACAATACCGGACTGGCAGCTCTGATCCATAAAGACTATCCTTATATAAAAGCAGAGGCTTTGTATGCAGCCAGATATGAGATGGCTGTTACCCTCCGTGATTTTTTCGCCAGGCGAATCAGGTTTGAACTGACGGACTGGCAAGCTACCATTGATTCTGTAGAGACTGTAGCTCTGATCATGGCCGGCGAACTCCTTTGGGACGAATCTTTTACAAAGAATCAGATAGAAGATTACAGAAAACAACTCGGAAATTTCATCTCTGAGGCATCCTGATTTATGATTTTTGTCAGTAAGTCGTTGAGGTAAGAACAAAATTGCTTATGTTTGTGTTCTTATTTATAATGAATCTAATTATGTTATGCAGATGACGGTAGCTGATTTAAAGCTGGGGGAGATTGGGGTTATCAATTCGTTTTCAGATAGTAAATTATCTTTGAAATTGCTGGAAATGGGTTGTTTGCCGGGTACTGAAGTAAAGCTAGACTTTATCGCACCTCTGGGCTGTCCGTTTTGTATTTCTGTGGGTGAAAACTACCAGTTGTCTCTCAGGAAATCAGAAGCTGCCACGATCAATATCTCTTTTCCCTTAAACTGAATTTGCCCGTCCCGTCCTTATGAAAGTAGCATTAATTGGCAATCCAAATTCTGGAAAATCATCTCTATTTAACCAGCTCACCGGACTCAGACAAAAGATCGGAAATTTTCCGGGAGTGACGGTTGATAAGAAAATTGGCTTCTGCCGGTTAAACAATCAGACTGAAATTGAAATCATTGATCTTCCGGGTACATACAGTATATATCCCAATTCCCTCGATGAGCAGGTAGTGCTTGAAATTCTGGCCAATCCTGCCAACAAAGACTATCCTGACCTGATTGTAGTGGTGGCTGATGCTTCCAACCTGAAGCGTAATATGCTGCTTTTTGAACAGGTTAATGACCTGGGAATACCTACCATACTGGCCTTGAATATGCTTGATGCCGCCAATGAAGTGGGAGTTTCGGTAGATTCTGTTAAACTTGAGAAACTGCTTGGGGTCTCGGTAGTAGAGATCAATGCCCGCGAAGGCATCGGAATGCAGGGATTGAAAATGGTGATCGCCAGAAACCTTGAATCACCGAAAGTACATCTGAATCCCGCTGTGATTGATGAAAAAGACAAGGCCATTGTCAGTCAGGTAACAGAGAAATTTGGAATAAAGAATGAATACCTCGCTGCTCAATACCTGGCACAAACTCCCAAGCTATCTTTCCTGAGCTTTGATCAGCAGAAGGATTTGCAGGCACTGGTTGAAAAATCGGGTTTTGATGCAGACCGTTTTCAATCTGACGAAGTCATTAACAGGTATGCTGACATTGCTCACAACCTGGATCAGGTCATCAGCATTCAGAAGGAAGAAAAAATAAAAGAGACATTCTCGACACGACTGGATAAGATATTGCTCCACAAGTTCTGGGGTTACTTCATTTTTCTTACGATTTTGTTTGTGATATTCCAGTCGGTATTTACACTGGCCAGCTATCCGATGGACTGGATTGACGAGAATATGGGAGCCTTAACGGATTGGCTCAAGGCCATACTGCCTGAAAGCAAGCTGACGGATTTATTAACCGACGGTCTGATTGCCGGCATTGGTGGTGTGGTGATTTTCATTCCCCAGATCGCCTTTTTATTTGCCTTTATTTCGCTGCTCGAAGAATCGGGTTATATGGCCCGTGTGGTGGTTTTGATGGATAAACTGATCCGGAAATTCGGTCTGAGCGGCAAGAGTGTGGTACCATTGATTTCAAGCATGGCCTGTGCTGTTCCTGCGATTATGTCTGCCCGGACGATAGGCAACTGGAAAGACCGTCTGATTACGATCATGGTGACACCTCTGATGAGTTGTTCGGCCAGGTTACCGATTTATACGATTTTAATTGCCCTTGTGATTCCTCAGAATACGGTTTTCGGTATTTTTGGTTTACAAGGACTGGCTCTGATGTCACTGTACCTGCTCGGTTTCTTTTCAGCTCTTATCGCAGGCTGGCTGATGAAACGTTTTATGAAGTCCAAAGAGAGGAGTTATTTTGTGATGGAGCTGCCTACCTATAAAATGCCCCGCTGGAGCCAGGTCGGTTTTACTATTTTTGAAAAGGCCAAGACTTTCGTTTTTGAAGCCGGGAAGGTGATCATTGCCATTTCCATTGTACTTTGGGTGCTTTCTACTTATGGTCCGGGTGATAGCCTTGACAAGGCCGAAGCACGTGTGATCGCCGAAAATCCGGAAGCTGAGCAAACAGACCTTGATAATAAAATAGCAGGAGCAAGGCTGCAGTCTTCTTATGCCGGGATGTTCGGCAAGGTGATAGAGCCTGTCATCAAACCTCTGGGCTATGACTGGAAAATCGGTATTGCCCTGATTGCGTCATTTGCTGCCCGTGAGGTTTTTGTAGGTACCATGTCGACGATCTACAGTATCGGAGGAGACAACGCCGACGAAAACACCATTAAGGCCCGCCTGAGGAATGAAAAGAATCCGGTGACGGGTGAGCAGGTATTTTCGGTAGCGACTTCTTATTCCCTGCTGATTTTCTACGTATTTGCCATGATGTGTATGAGTACGATCGCCGTAGTTTACAGGGAAACGAAGAGCTGGAAATGGCCGATGATTCAGCTGGTTTATATGAGTGTGTTGGCTTATGTATCTGCGTTGGTGGTTTATCAGTTGCTGAAATAAGCTTTTTAGCTGTAAGCTATAGGGTTTAAGCTTTATTCTTCACCTGTCAAATAATAAACGCCCTCAGACGTAAACCCCCCATTATCTGCCCGGTGTCTTCAGGCCCGGGCACGATGTGAAATTTTAATATTGAAGAGATGAACCCGAGGGATTCACATAGGTGTAAAAAGTTAGTAGCAATTCTAAAAAGTTATTCAGATACTCTTTTCTATATTCGAAACTTTTGATAGATTTAGGGATAATTCCGGAATCGTTTAAATATTCGGAGATGACCATTAATTATCCCTTAACCCATGCTTTTCCGGATGCCGGAAAGTATTAATCTTTCGCGTATGTTTGAAGCTAAAACTCTCAAAATCCTTTCTATTGTTGCTATTGTTATTTGTGTCCTAGGTTCAATTCTGAGTCTTGGCCTTGGTTTTCTCAGCGGGAAATTACTGGGGTATCTTCCTGTACTTTCCTGGGCCGTTCTTGCGTATGCGTCCTATTGTGCCATGAAACTGACAGGGTATGATATTTATGAAGAAGATCTGAAAAAGATCGGCTGGAGTATTTATGTTTTATTTGCCGTTTTTGTGTTGTTCATTTTTGTGGGCTTGTCTATAGGGCCTGTTCTCGCTATTGTGATGGCGGCAAGGTTACATTTTCAGAAGTCTACTATTGAAGAATGGATGAGTAATAATGCATAATTAACAGTAACAGCGACGTTTACATTACGTCGCTGTTACCGCTGTTATAAAGGTCAACTCAAACTATTTTTAATCCGTTTCACAGCTTCTTCCAGCACTGCTCTCTGGGTACCGAAGTTGAGTCTGAAGTGTTTTTCTCCTCCGAATATCTTAGCGTCCATGACCCCAACGCCGTTTTTCTCCAGCACTTCCGTGAAATTCTCAATACCTGTTTTTTCGTAATTGATCCAGGCCAGGTAGGTGGCTTCTGCGGCGATCATACTCAGGCCGGGAATGCTGTTCATTTCCTTTAGCAGATAATCATGGTTTTGTTTGAGATAGGCTACCAGCTCGACTCTCCAGTCTTCACAACTTTTGTAGGCGGCCAAAGCGGCTTCATAAGAAAACCCGGTAGGCCTCGGCATGATACCATAAATCGTTTTTTCGAAGTTCTGACGTAATTCTTTGTTGGGAATAATGGCTATGGAACAACCCAGTCCGGCAATGTTAAAGGTTTTACTCGGAGCCAGCAGAGTAATGGACTGGTTTTCAATCTCTTTGCTGATCGTCGCTATACTCAGGTGTTGTTTGGTGTCGTCAAGGATCAGGTCGCAGTGTATTTCATCAGAACACAGTACCAGGTTATTTTCAAGACAGAAAGCGACCAGTTGTTCCAGTTCAGACCTGTCAAATACCCTGCCTGTCGGATTGTGCGGATTGCACAGCATATACAACCTGGTACTTGGGTTGACGGTCCTCTTCATTTCTTCGAAATCCATTTCCCAGCGGTCGTTCTGCCAGATGAAGGGGATATTCTGTAGTCTCCTTTTGCCTATTTCGGCAGCTTCCAGGAACGGTTTATATACCGGGCTGGAGGTCATCACCGCATAATAGTCGTCGCTGATGCACCTGGCGGCAGTATGCAGGCCTGGTACGAGCCCCGGAAGCCACACAATCCACTCTTTTTGGATCTCCCAGCCATGCCGGGTTTTAAGTCTCTCTATGACGACTTCCGTGAGTTCATCGGGGGTATGGTTATATCCTACTATCGCGTGGGTTGAAATGTCAATCAAAGCTTGTTTGATTGGAGGAGCCACTTCAAAGTCCATGTCGGCAATCCACATCGGGATCACTTCCGGAGCATACCTGTCCCATTTATAGCTGTTTGAATTTTTCCTGTCGGTCGGTTTATCGAAGTCGTAAAGCATGAATACTGAATTAAATGAAAAACTAAATTAGATAACTGTTCCGCCGTCAACAGAGAAAATGCCACCGGTGGTATAGCTTGACGCGTCAGAAGATAGATAAAGCACTAAGGCAGCCACTTCTTCCACAGAGCCCATTCTCGCAATCGGCAGGCGTTTGGTGAAATGCTCCAGGATCTTGTCGTTTTCCCACAGGGCCTGGCTGAACTTGGTCTTGATCAGGCCGGGACAAACGGAATTGACCCTGATGTGGTCAGGCCCCCATTCTTTTGCAAGTACTTTGGTGAGCATATTCAATGAGGCTTTGCTGACACTGTAGATGCCTAATCCCGGATCAGGGGTAATGCCCGCGATACTGCTGATGTTCACGATACTTCCGCCACCCCTGCTTTTCATGACGGGATGCACCATTTTGGAGAACTCGAACGGGGCTCTCACATTGACCCCCATGATCTTGTCAAAGGCCGCTGCGTCGCAATCCAGGGCAGGCCCGAAAACAGGGTTGGTAGCGGCATTATTGACCAGGATATCTACCCCGCCGAAAACCTCTGTGGTTTTGTCGAGCAGTTTTTTTAACTGGTTTATGTCTCCTGAATGGGCCGCAAAAGGCAACACTTCCGAGCCGGATTGCTTACGGATATCTTCCGCCAGAACTTCCAGGTCGGCTTGTTTACGGCTGCTGATGACTACTTTGGCCCCATAAGCCGCAAAGAACCTTGCGATCGATTCACCAATGCCTTTGCTGGCACCGGTGATGATGGCCACTTTATCTTTTAATGAAAATGCTTCTGTGTAATTCATAATGATGCTATTGTACTGATAGTCCTCCGTCTAAAATAATGCCTTGGCCGGTGATAAAAGTCGAGCGGTCTGAAGCCAGGAATAAAATGGCGTCAGCGATTTCACCGGCTTCTCCGAAACGTTTCATCGGAGTCGAGTACCTGATCATTTCCTTGTATTGAGGATCTGCATCGGCATGGTCGAGCATCGAAGTCTGAGTAAAACCGGGGCAAACGGCATTGATCCTGATGCCCAGTTTGGCGTATTCAATGGCTGCGGTTTTGGTCATGCCCATCACAGCATGCTTGCTGGCTGAATAGGCGATGTGCCCCGCCATGCCCAGGCTGCCTGCCACGGAGGCAGTATTCACAATGACGCCTTGTTTTCTTTCCGAAAAATGAGCCAGGGCTACTTTCATGAAATAATAAACCCCTTTGATATTGACATCTACTATTTTGTCGAAATCATCTTCGGGATAGTCCTCTGTTTTTTGCCTGGGTCCTAAAATTCCTGCGTTGTTCACCAGTATATCAAGGTGACCGAATTGTTGTAATATTTTACCAAACACTTCTTTTACCTGCGAAAAATCAGAAACATCGCAGGAGAAATAGGAGTACTGGGCATTTAAAGAAGAAAGTTTTTTTGCCAGTTCGGGGTTGATTTCTGCTGATAGGTCGAGGGCGATGACCTTTGATTTTTGTTTGGCAAACTGCAGACTGGCAGCAAACCCAATGCCGGAGTTCGCACCGGTGACCAGTACGACTTTATTATTTAGCTTCATTTCTTAAGGTTGATTACTTTTGACAAAAGTAAACAATTTCTTCCATCGGCAAGGCATAACGTTTGGCTAATTCAACGGGCATTTCCGTCACAAACTGATCTTCAGTAACCTGAAAACCAGCTCTTGACAATTCCTGGCCGTAATTTCTGCCGAAAAGCCTCAGGTGATCCGACTGCAGAAATACCCTTTCACGCTCACGCGGGTCTGTAATGGTGGGGTCTTCCAGGGTAACGGCCATTTTCATGTCCTGGGGCGATTGCATGATGGCCCAGCCTCCTGGTCTTAATACCCTGAAGAGCTCTTTGGTAGCCACATCAAAATGCTCCACGTGTTCGAGTACGTGATTACAGAAAATAACATCGAAACTGTTGTCCGGAAACCGGATGTCTTCAATGTCCATTTTGACTTTGGCCAGGGGAGATTCGATGTCGGCGGTGATATATTCCAGGTTTGACATCTTTTCAAACCGGTCGATAAAGCAATATTCGGGAGCTACGTGCAGTACCTTGAGGTTGTCTTTGAAGAAATTCGTTTTTTCTTTCAGGTACAGATACATGAGGCGGTGTCTTTCAAGAGCCAGGCAGTTGGGGCAAAGGGCGTTTTCCCTGGGGTGTAAACGGCCGTAAGGAAGGAATTTGGTAAACTTCTGACTGCAAACGGTACATTCCACATTATCCCCTTTCATGAAAAAAGAGTAGACTTTTAATGGAAAATGACTGAACAATTGCAGATATTTGCGTGGAACAAAACGAATTAAAAAACTTATCAGGTATTTCATTTATTATTTTTATTGAATATCTTTAATTTTACTGAGTTCAAAAGAATCTCCAAAAATACAAATCAAAAAATGATTATAAAAGACAAGAAGGCTCCCGGACAGAAACTAATTGACAATTTGTCGTTAAAAAGTAAATGGCTGCTTTGTTCGGTGGGCGGTTTGCTTATGGTATCGCTGGGACTCATTTTGTTTAGCGAGGCAGCTTTTTTGCGAATGAAAAGTATGCATACAGCCACCTGGATCTTCCTGGGGGTGCTTGGCCTGGCGGTGGTCAACGCCGGCATCGTGTTTTTCGGAAAGGGGATAGCTTACAAAGCCGAGATCAAAAGCAAAAAGTTGTTCAAAGAGCGGCAAAAGCAGTTCCGGAAGCAGAATGCCATGAAGAAGAAAGCTGCCAGGTCAGAAAAGCCGGCAGATAAAAAACCAGCAGATAACAAGACACAAAAAAACTCCTGAATTGATTTTCAGGAGTTTTTTTATAAAAAAATATCTTGCTTATTTAGCAAAGCTGGCCTTTAATTCTTCCACATCCACTTTAGTGATCGTCGGTTTCAAAGTCAATCTTTTAACTTCAGAAACTTTATTAATTGCTACCGCTCTGTTTTTTCTACCTTTTCTTTTTAACTGAGTAACTGCCATCTCTTTATATGTTTAATTTTTTATTAATCTATTTTGAGGGGGCAAAGGTATGAAAATATTTGTAAAAGAGTACCATGCAGTTAAGAAAAATTTACAATAAATGCTGATTAAGAAGTATTGACAATGTTTGAAGGGTAGGTGTAGTGTCGTATATTGATTTTGCGTTCAGAAAATGATTTACCGTATAATAAGTTTTAGGAGAAAAAGAAGATTATATTTTCTAGTTTTGTGTCGCCAACTTTTAAAAGTAAACTTAATATGAGTAAAATCAGAATTCCCGCAGTTTTGTCTTTCTGTTGTGTTAGCAGCCTCTTGCTTTCTTGTCGATCAAATGATCTTATTCCCAAATCAGAATATCCGGAATTCTCCATTGTCGAGGGGAACACCGTCAAGACCCGGGTGGACGAATACAACAAAAAAGTAGAGGATGTGGACATCCTGAGTCCCAAATACCTTATTATCGGTGATACGGTAGTGACTTACCGGCAATCGAAGCCACATACTCCCCCTTCGGTAACTCCAGACTTATCAAATATCAAAAACAATGACAACCCCGAATTGAAAGGAAAGCCACTCAGGTACATTGCAGTAGGCGGAAGTCTGACTGCAGGAGTACGGGATGGAGGGTATTTTAATGAAGGTATTCAGACTTCTTATCCAAACCTTGTGGCCAGGCAGATGGGTTTACAGAAATTCGAGCAACCTTTGTTTGATGCAGCAGACTATAACGGATTTGGAAGAAAAGTGCCAACTTCTGTAAATTATACAGGTGGTCCGGTCCCTAAGTTTAAGGAGGTGAAGAATAATAGTGGGGTATTACAAATTGAAAAAGATAATGTTACACTGAAAAAATACCTCGGTAAGCCGGATAATCTTGCAGTAAAAAATTTCCATTCAGGTAATCGGTCTCTTCTTGATTACCAATTCAGTGACGGGAATTTAGCTTTTGATGGGTCGTTATCAGGACAAGTTCTATCAAGAATTTACGGAGGAGATTTAAAATCAATTTCAAGAAAAGTTTTTGATGGCAATTTTGACCTTATCTCTTTTGAAACTGGTTGGCAGGAAATAATTACGTGGTTTGTATTTAAAATTACGTCTGCACCTGGTACCCAAATATATCCTGAAGGAATCAATAATCTCAATTATGACAATGCTTCTAATCTTGGGGATGTGATTAGAAATCATGGGAAAATGACTTTTATGAAAGATTTACATTCAAGTGGTAAAGCAAAATATGGCTATTTCTTGAATTTACCTTTGATTACGGATTTACCCTATTTTAATATTATTAGTAAAGATGAAGTCAACAAGGTCATTGAGACAGTCAACAAAAACATGGTTTTCAAAGAAAATGTCAAAATATTACCTACATCAGAAATTGATTCTTTGTTAGGAACCAAGGTTCACATCTCGATGAAAAAAGGGCTTTCATATGATAAACCATTAAGTAAATATAGCTATCTGACAGACGAAGAACAAAAGTTAATAACTGTTAGCGTTGAAGGTTTTAATAAAGAAACTGAAAGTCTTTCAAAGTCTTTTAATTTTCCTGTAATAGACATCAATAGCCTTTACAAGCAGATAATCAAAGGTACTTATATCACGGATGATGGAGTTAAAGTAGATGGCTCATACCCTAAAGGCAATTTCTTTTCTTCGGATGCCATTTATCCCACAGCGTTTGGGCAGGCAGTGATTGCCAATGAGGTGATCAAGACGCTGAACAATTTTTATAAAATGCAGATTCCTTTGATTAGCACTAGGGAGTACCTCGATAATTGATAAATCTTAAACAACAAATTGAAAATGAAACACGCAAAAAACATCCCATCATTGTTTCTGGCTGCTTTGGCGGTAAGCTGTGGGCCAAAAGACCCGGCTCCGATTGCTGAAATTAATACAGAGTATTCTGTTTTTAATGGGGATACCATTTTTACAAGGATTGACTATATGTATCTGAAAAGTAGTTCCATTGCTGTAGGCGATACTGTGAAGATGTACGGAGATATTAAATTGCATGACAGGCCTTTGGTAAATCCGGATTTAAGTACAATGAAAAATAATTCAGATCCGGAATTGACGGAGAAATCTTTAAAGTACCTGGCTATCGGAAGTGGTATCTCTGCCGGTTACCGGGATGGTGGCTATTTTAATGAGGGCATCATGACTTCGTTTCCCAACCTGATTGCCAGACAATTGGGGATTGAAAAGTTTGAACAACCCTTATTTGATAAATCAGATTATAACGGTTTTGGCCGCAATCTTCCGACAGAACGAAATCCCGGGGGAGGGCCGGCCCCAAAGTTCAAAAGGGTGAGCAATAATACCGGATTTAAAGGTATTGTCAATGGGAGGTTGATTCCGAGAGAAATAACCAAAAACATGAAGGAAATTGACAACTGGGCCAGGCCAGGTGCCACAATGAACGCTTTGAATTATGGAGTCAATTACTCGGGAGATCCTTTTTTCGCACGCATGAAGTTAGGGCTTGTGCCAATGTTGTATACTTACCACGCACAAAAGTCGGACCTGTTTACCATCGAGTTCTGTGATGATGTTTTCATGGGGGCTGCTAATACCTCTTCAAACTTTTTCAACGCAGGAGGACCTAACGGAGAACATGGGTTATATACATTGTTAAAACTGTTCGCCGCTGAAGGGCGTAAAGGCTGCATTGCGAATATCCCGGATCCGTCAGACTTTCCATACTTTAAGTTCATTACCATGAAACAGTTAAAATCTGGTCTGGGGAAAAATTATATGGAAGGAATTTCTGAAAATATTTCAAAAGGGGGATTCCTGGTAAGGCCAAGCAAAGGAATGGACTCATTGGCCAGCACGAAGATTCCTTTTGGCATCAAAGTCAAACCAAACAATCCCTTCAATGATTTAAACCGTACCCGAATGAGTGTGGAAGACAATAATGTAAACATAACCGCTTTTGCAAAAGAAAATGGATACCCGGTTGTTGATTTGAAGTTATTATATGACAGGATCATACAGGGTAAATATTTTACTGTCGACGGAGTTAGGGTAGATCCGTCTTATCCAAACGGGAACTTCTTCTCTAATGACGGCATTTATCCTACAGCGTTCGGTCAGGCAGTTATAGCCAACGAGTTCATTAAGACCCTGAATAACTTTTATAAAGTAAACATCCCGCTGATTAAAACCAAAGCTTATTTGGATGTCAGATAACTTGCAAATAATTTAATCAAAATGAAAGTAGGAAAGAGTCATCCTTGTTAACATATGAAGTTCGAAATTGTTTAAAATAAAATGTCATTAATATATTGTGTTGATATATAATATATTATGATTTTAAATTATAAAGTAAAGATAAAAATAATCTAAAATTCCTATAAATATTTATACGTTATTAGTTTTTGTGCATACCTTTACACGAAGTTTTACATACCAACTTTAATACGCAACCAAAATGAAAAATAAATATAAAATGACTACACTCTTTTTAGCTACCGCACTGGCTTTGAGTTGCGGAACAAAGGATATTATTCCTGTTGTAGATCTTAATACAGAATATTCCATCGTAGATGGAGATACTGTTAAAACCAGGATTGAAAAAGATTTCAACAAAGTAAAAAACTACAAATATCTTAAAAGCAATTCTATTGTTTTGGGGGATACGTTGGTAATGTACAAAGAGATTAAACTTCATGACCGTCCTTTAAAAAAGCCAGATCTCAGTAAATTGAAGAACGACTTAATTCCGGAATTGAACGGGAAATCGTTAAGGTACGTCGCCATAGGTGGTAGTATATCTGCGGGATACAGGGATGGGGGATATTTTAATGAAGGGATCATGACTTCATTTCCTAACTTGGTTGCCCGGCAAATGGGCATCGAAAAATTTGAACAGCCACTTTTTGAGCCATCCGATTACAACGGTTTTGGAAGAATTGTAAGGACTGAGTTTAATCCAAGCGGTGGACCTGCTCCAAAATTTAAGAGGTCAACTAATAACCTGGGAATTCTTGGAGTATCAGGAGATAAATTGATCCCAAAAAAAATAAAGAAAAGCCGGTTTGAAATTGATAACTGGGCATCACCAAACATTAGTCTTCATGGCTTTAATTTTCCTATGACGGAAATAGGCTCCTATCATGATCGCATGGACTTTGAAGTTGACATGATTATGCTTGATGAGTATACTAAACAAAAAATGGACATCTTCACTATGGAATTTTGTGATAATGTTTTTTACAACGCATCTGTTTCCGGCATCTCACCATTCGATAATGGAAGACCGGGTGGAACAGAACCTCCTTTGTTGACTTTATTGAAAATATATGAAAAAGAAGGACGTAAAGGATGCATTGCCAATATACCGGATCCGGGAGGGTTTCCATATTTTAACTTTATTACAAAATCTCAATTAAAAAAAGGATTAGGTGGGCTATATCTTGATTGGATTTCAGATAGAATTAATGAAGAAGAATATCGGGTATTGCCAAGTGCAAGAATGGATTCAATTGCAAGTCCAAAGGTCCACATGAGTATGAAAAAAGCACCAAATTACGCTCTGACAAGTTTGACAAATTTAACCTATTATACTGATCAATATAATTCTAACATAGTTTCTTTTGCCAAAGCTACGAGGTACCCGGTGGTAGATTTGAAGTCTCTTTATGCTAAGATACTTGGTGGTAAATACATTACCGAAGATGGTGTGAGAATAGACCCTTCTTACCCTAATGGAAATTTCTTTTCGGTCGACGGCATTTATCCAACTGCTTTGGGTCAGGCGGTGATCGCCAATGAGTTTATTAAAACATTAAATGCGTACTACCAACTTGAAGTCCCTTTAGTCCCAACCAAGGCCTATCTCAACCAAAAGTAAATTCCCAAATACAAACATTACGATGAAAAAATATACAAACCTTTTGACAAGGGTGGCCTTGCTTTGTACGATCTTTATGGTCAATTCTTTCGGGCAGGCAGTCAATATTACTTATCCAGTTAATGGAAGTGTAATTCAACGACAAAGTGATAACAGAGCAAATGTGAGCTTTTGCGGCACAATTGGATACGGACTAGACAGTACATCTCTTTACAATTATAAATTGGTATTAATCGGCCTTGATTTAAACACGGGCGAACCTAATAATATAAATAATGCATATTGGAATATTGACCTTGTCAAGATTACAGGAGTTAACTATGGTGTTTTTAGGTTGTATATTAATATACCGTCCGGTTGGTACTCTGCCCATATTGCTATTTCTGACAAGAATGGCACGGCAATTGGAAATTATACACAGAGAAATTTTAAAATTGGTGTTGGCGATACCTTTGTTATTGCAGGTCAGTCGAACGCCCGCGGATTTCCCTATGTATGGGATAAAGGCCTTATTGGGTATGACAATACATTAAATGATTCTCAATTACCAGATGCTGTGAGAGTGATTGGAATTGGAGAAAAAGATATGATAAAGTCTTCAGATGCTCTTACTGAACAGGAAACTATGAAGCCAGGAGGAGGAATTTCCTTTTTGCGTGGCTTTGAAAAGTTAACTCTAAAAAAAGAACTAAATACTGTAAATCTTTCTTACCCAGACGAATTTGGAAATCAGAAGCCAATATACAGCCGCCCTATTTTTCCTGTAGGTACCGATTCGTGGTGTTGGGCCCCCTTAGGCAAAAAATACGTTGCCGCTCAGAATGTACCCGTTCAATTTTTTAATGTAGCCATTGATGGCTCTTCTATTACCAACTGGCAAGCAGGTACTCCTAACTATAATCGTCTCTTGAATTTATTGAAGAGACAAGCAAACATTGTAGGCCACAGGGGAATACTCTGGCATCAGGGAGAAGCGGATGCGAGTCAAAGCATGAGCGAATCTACTTATCAAAGTTATCTGAAAAGTATGGTAGATAATATTCAGTCAGCTTTTGATCCAAGTGGCTCTACCTGGGGGCCATTAACCTGGAATATTTCGAAGGTTTCTTATCATACAAAATATAATCCTCCCAATTTTGACGTTTTTGACAACAGCACTGTTAACCCTAATTTTGGAATTAGAAATGCCCAGTCTAATGTTTCTTTTGCTTCTTCTATTAAAAAAACAGGAATTGATACGGATGGTATACTACCTCCAGGAAGAGGTCCTTTTCAAAAGATACATTTTCATGGAGCGACGCACAATACTGTAGGCGAAATGTGGAAAAACGCCGGACTATGGAATAACACACCCAAAGAAGCCATGGGGGCAATTGCCAGATTAACTTATGAAAAACTCAGCAACGGTAACATAAGGTTAAAAGTTGTTCAGGATTATCCTATTGCAGAATTTAAATGGGTAAAAAATGAAGATGGTATAGAAGACAATGTAGGCAGTACAGATACTTATGATGTGCCCGGATTTAGCTCTGCAAAAGTTTTTTACACATGTTTCGTAAGACCAACAGGTAAAAATTATTATTTAATCACTGCTCCTTTTATTGGGCCAAATGAAGTGGACAAGAACCCAAGAATTGAAATTGTTGGTTCGACAAATCAAATAAATTTATCTGGAAGTCAACAGACAAAGGTAGCTGAGATTTACTCTCAGAATATGACCTGGACCAGCACAATAACAGGAGGTAGTGGATGGCTTTCTATTATAGAAAATCCATCAGGAAGTTTCGGTTCAACGAATGTCAAAATACAAACTCTCACTAATTCAGGAAGCAATGTTAGAAATGCAACCATTACTTTTAACGGTGTTGGTCCTTTGGGAGAAACGATGTCTAAATCATTGGTAATTTCTCAATCCGGATCCGCATCCGGAACAGTTTCCCTGTTAACCTTAAGCCCTTCTTCCGGCTCATTCAATACCAATGTTTCCAATGACATGAACACCATGCAAATCGGAGGTGTACAGTACTTTCAGGGCCTGGGAGTTCACGCTCCTAATACTGTAACCTATAATTTATCCGGCCAGTACAGCACCTTCTTCGGAAAAGTAGGCAGGGATGATGAAGCAGACAATGCTTATGACTCTGGCAAAGTGCAGTTTGTCATCAAAGCTGATGGGACTGTTATCTGGACTTCCCAGGTGCATGGCAACAATACTTCTGCCGAAGCCTTCAATGTTAACGTCAGTGGGAAGAATAACCTGGAGCTGATTGTCAACCAGCTGGAAGATATGAACTTTGACCACGCCGACTGGGTAGATCTGTATCTGACCACTTCCGGTGGCGGAGGGTGCAGCACCCCTACCAACCCAAGCAATGTATTAGCTTCTGCCAGCAGCATTACCTCCGGCCAAAGTACTACCTTGTCTGCTTCCTGCTCTGTGGGTACCATTACCTGGAGTACCGGGCAAACAGGGGCTTCAGTAAGTGTTTCACCTACTGTCAGCACCACTTACCAGGTTTCCTGTGTGAACGGAGCCTGTCAGAGTGGTACCGTACCGGTGAGTATCACCGTCAATCCCTCAGGTGGCGGTGGAGCATGTTCTGCCATATCCAATAACCTGACGATGGGAACATGGACCGTCACCGGACAGCCACTCGTAGCCAGGTATTTTCATGGTCAATATTGGTTGACTCAGAAAGTATCGTCCAGTCCCGACGAATTTGTGGTCAGGGGGGCAGCCATGCTCCAAAGATCGGATGTGTCGCTTAACAACAGTAGTTATTATAA
>NZ_JAAAKV010000015.1 GCF_009905725.1 Emticicia sp. CRIBPO
AAAGGTAGAACCTTTTTCCGCAATTCCAAAAACCTCCCACAAACTTTTTTGTGAATATTTTAACACATCCCCATAACGCCCTCTGTACCAAAGAAATAACAATAGAAAAAAAATAAGAAAAAAACCACCGATTGGTAAAAACCTATCCAGAACTCGTTACAAAGGGCTTTCTGACTCCGAAAAAGAACTTCATAAATTTTAAAAATATTTCTAAAATCATCCATTCTCTCATCAAACCCACCACTTAACACTTCAAAAACTTTGATTCCCTTAAAATAAAACGGGCTGCCGATCTTCATCAGCAGCCCATCCTTATATATAATGTAGTTATTACTTATACATCTCAGCCCTCTGAGCTTTCACACGTTCATCAGTAAGATAGTCGTCAAAGCTCATCAGCTTGTCAAGGCTGCCGCGTGGGGTCAGTTCAATGACACGATTAGCCACCGTGTTTGTCAGCTGGTGATCATGGCAGGTAAAGAGAATGTTGCTGTCATAATCTTCCATCCCCTTATTGAGTGCCTGGATAGACTCCAGGTCAAGGTGATTGGTAGGCTCATCAAATAATAAGGTATTGGAGTTAGAGAGCATCATCTTCGAAAACATACAACGCTGCTTCTCTCCTCCCGACAGTACCGTACATTTCTTAAGGGCTTCTTCTCCCGAAAACAGCATCCTTCCTAAAAATCCCCTGACAAAAGTCTCGTCCTTCTCAGTCGAGTATTGCCTGAGCCAGTCCACCAGGTTGAGGCTGGCATCGCTGAAGTAATCTGTATTGTCATTAGGCAGGTAATCTTTTGTAATGGTTACCCCCCACTTGAAGGTTCCTGAAGTTGGCTTCTTCTTTTCCATCAGGATATCGAAAAGAGCAGAAACGGCCAGCCCGTCTTTACTGAGGAAAGCGATCTTGTCTTTTTTAGCTACCTGGAAATTCAGGTCTTTAAACAGGTAAACACCTTCTTCTGATTTATAGCTCAGGTTTTCGACTACCAGTATCTGATCACCTACTTCTCTTTCAGGTTTAAACCCGATAAAAGGATAACGGCGTGAAGAAGGTTGAATAGCGGTTACGTCCAGCTTCTCAATCATCTTCTGACGGGCAGTAGCCTGCTTCGACTTAGCGACGTTGGCAGAGAAACGCCTGATAAAATCTTCGAGCTCTTTTTTCTTATCCTCAGCCTTCTTGTTCTGATCCGCTTTCTGACGTGCAGCTAACTGGCTTGACTCATACCAGAATGAATAGTTACCACCATATAAAGTGATCTTCTTAAAGTCAAGGTCAGCAATATAGGTACAGACATTATCCAGGAAGTGCCTGTCGTGAGAAACCACGATCACGGTATTCTTGAAATTCATCAGGAAGTTTTCCAGCCAGAGGATCGACTCAATGTCAAGGTTGTTGGTAGGCTCATCTAAAAGAAGGACGTCGGGTGCTCCGAAAAGAGCTTGTGCCAGCAATACCTTCACTTTTTCAGAAGGATTGACATCCGCCATCATGGTAAAGTGCAGATCTTCTTTAACCCCCAGTCCTGATAATAATGAGGCCGCATCGGATTCTGCTTCCCAGCCGTTCATTTCGGCAAACTCAGCTTCCAGGTCGGCAGCCCGGTTACCATCTTCCTCAGAGAAATCAGGTTTCATGTAGATGGCGTCTTTTTCCTGCATGATTTCATACAGTCTTTCATTGCCCCTCATGACGGTATCCAAAACAGAATAGTCATCATAGGCATTCTGATCCTGCTTAAGGACAGACATCCTCTCACCCGGATCCATAGAGATAGAACCGGTAGTTTGTTCGATGTCACCCGAGATGATTTTTACGAATGTTGATTTGCCGGCTCCGTTGGCTCCGATCAGACCGTAAACATTACCCGGGACAAATTTTAAGTTAACTTCTTCAAAAAGAACACGCTTTCCAAACTGAAGCGAAAGATTAGATACTGTAAGCATTTATTTAAACTAATGTTAGAAACCGAAGGAATATGAATATAAAAACGGCTGCAAAGATACTGATTTTTGATCTACAAACAGAGACAAAACCAATCTTAAAGTTTTCGTGACCTGTATATAAGGAACGCTTTCAGGTGCTGTAAAAGTTTCTGGGACTTTGTTTTTCATCCCAAAAGCTTGTTAAACCGGATTTTACTTTGTTGTTCTTCCCAAAGGTTTGTCAAAGACCCCTTTGATTTGCATGGGCCTGACAGCCTCCTATACCTTTGTCCCAATCAAAAAATAAACAAAATTAAAACAATGAAAAAATCAATCGTTCTTATCGCCCTTATGTTGTTTGCCTCTGTTTCAGGTTTTGCCCAGCAAACCTATACCGTTAAAGTCGTAGTAAAAGGTTTAATGGAAAAGTCAGGTAAAATGTACGCCGCCATTACCAGAGACTCACAGGATTTCCCGGCAGTGACTGGTTTCAAAACCGCCAGCGTGGACGTGAAAGCGGATGGGGAAATTACCTTAAACCTGGAAGGAATTCCTGCCGGACGCTACGCCATCTTCCTGTTCCAGGATATGAACGGCAACCAGAAACTGGACATGAACGGCCAAATGCCTGCCGAGCCTTTCGGGTTCTCAAACTTAAGCACACTGATGGGGCCTCCGAGTTTTGATGAATGTGCTTTTGAGGTAAATGAAAACAAGGTAATTGAAATCGGTCTTTTCTCACTTTGATAATATAATTATCCCTATTCTATACATTATATATATACAAATTATGGAAACGCTCATTTTTAAATATGCTCTTATCATTCATGTGATTTGCGGATTTCTTTCCCTGGTAACAGGAGCGGTGGCTATGTCGGTAAAAAAAGGAGGAAAAACCCACAATGTGGCAGGCCTGATTTTTTATTGGGCAATGTTCGGGATATTCGTCACAACAGTCCTCTTCTTTGTTCTTTATCCCGAGAAAATAAAATACCAGTTCTTCCTTACTATTGGGATCGTCAGTTTTTACCCGAACTGGTCCGGAAAACGCATGCTTCAGATGAAAAAAGGCCTCAGCCCTACGCTGACAGACAAAGTTGCTGCTTTTGGAATCGGAATTTCGGGACTGGTTATGCTGGGCTACGCCTTTTACGGATTTTTAAATGGAAATATCCAGGATGTTTTTCAGATACTCTTCGTGATCTTCGGAATCGTCAGTCTTTTTAATGCCTATGGTGACCTCAAACTGTACCTTGGCTTCCAGCAAGCACCAAAAATGCACTGGTTCTTTGCCCATGCGGGTAAAATGACGGGGGCCTATGCTGCGGCTATGACTGCTTTTTTTGTCAACATTGTCCCGAGATATTTACCGGACAACCTGCCTTCTGCTTACCAGGTGGCCACCTGGGTGGTACCAGGGATACTTATAGGGATTGTCGGTAACAGGATTTCTAAAAAATACAAAGTAAAGTTTAAACTCATTCCTGCAGGTAAATAAGATTACCTGCAGAAGGAAGTTTTCCCCTTTGGGTTATTTATAAAATTATCCGGAAGCTTTTATCGTTCTTATCTTAAAAATAATCGGAAAACGTTTTTTTCTTTTTCAATAAAACCCCTATTTTGTATAATAAACTATTTCAGAAGAGATAAGAACAATAGGGAGATAATAATGAGTTTAAAGAATAAATGTAAGAAAATAGGCCTCACCGGTGCTTTGGGATTAGGAATAATTGTATCGTTCGGTTTTTTTAAAGAAGGCCCAGATTCCACATCAAAATCATATGAAAAGAATCATAAGACACTATCATATGAAAAGAATCATAAGACACTTCCGCAAGACATAAAACACAGAGATTTTCATGCTGCACAAAGCAGATGGGCCGACAGTTTGCTGGCTACCATGACCTTGGAGGAAAAGATCGGTCAGCTATTTATGGTGGCCACTTTCTCAAACCGTAATGAGCAGGAATACAGGAAAATCGAAGAGCAGGTCAGAAAATTCAAATTAGGCGGACTTATATTTTTCCAGGGAACGCCTATTCAGCAGGCGGTATTGACCAACAGATATCAGGCGGCCTCAAGGATACCCCTGATGATTGGTATCGACGGTGAGTGGGGACTGGGTATGCGTCTCGACGATGCGGTGTCTTTTCCGAAACAAATCACTTTAGGGGCTACCAAAGACCCTGAAGTAGTAGAACGAATGGGTTATGAAATCGGATTACAATGCAAACGCCTCGGTATCCACATCAATTTTTCTCCGGTTGTTGATATTAATTCAAACCCGCAGAACCCGATCATTAATTTCAGGTCTTTCGGGCAATCCAAAGAAAATGTATCCATTCTGGCACAAGCCTACGCGAAGGGGATGAAGAGAGCAGGCATTATGGCCTGTGCCAAACACTTCCCGGGGCATGGTGACACCGATGCGGATTCCCATCTTTCCATGCCGGTGCTGGACCACAGCCGGAAACACCTGGAAGAACATGAAATGTATCCCTTCAGACAACTGATCGCAGACAGCATTGCCGGCATTATGACCGGGCACCTTTATGTACCGAATCTGGACAATGCGATCAATATGCCTGCTTCTGTATCCAAAAGGATCATTAAGGAAACATTGCAGCAGGGTTTGAAATTTGAAGGGCTGACTTTTACCGATGCCCTGAACATGCGGGGATTGACCCGCTATTACCCGACCGGAACGGCAGAAGTAATGGCTTTTGAAGCCGGAAATGATGTACTGCTCCAAACCGGAAACGTTGAAGTGGCATTTAATAAGCTGAAAGAGAAGTTTCTCGACAGCACTCTTAACGTGGCTGACCTGGACATTAAAGTCCTTAAGATTCTCAGATCAAAATACTGGGCCGGGTTAAATCAGTACCGCCCTGTAGATTACAACAACATCAACAGGGACATCAATAACAATCAGTCGGTCGAAATAAAGAAAGAGATTTTCAGAAAGGCCACCACCATTGTCAAAGATGACATCAGGATTCTGCCTTTCTTTGATATTGACACTACCCGGTTTGCGTCGGTAGCGATCGGTGCCAAGTCAGGAAACGCATTCCAGGAGAACCTTTCCAATTATGCCAACTTCAAACATTTTACGATCCCGTTTAAACCTTCTGCCTCTACCGACTGGAAATGGGTAGCTGATGAAGCTTCCAAATACAGTGTGGTGGTTATCAGCGTGCATGAAATGCATAACCTTGGGTCAAAGAATTTTGGGGTAACAGCCTCTTCTATTGATCTTATCCGTGAAATAGCCCAGAAAACCAAAGTGGTGGTTTGTGCCTTCGGTAATCCATACAGTTTAAAATTATTTGATGAATTTAAAACACTGGTCTGCGGATATGAAGATGTAGATGAAGCCCACCAGATGATGCCGGGTGTACTTTTTGGGGGGAATACTTCTTTCGGGAAATTACCTGTGAGTCCGACCGCAAAAAATATGGAAACCTGGGAGGCCTCTCCTTCCGGGAATCTCGGAAGACTGGGCTATGCCGACGCTGAAGCTGTAGGGATGGACAGTAAAAAACTGGAAGAAATTGACAACATAGCCCAGGAAAGCATCCGTAGTAATGTTTTTCCCGGCTGCCAGATCCTTGTCGCCAGAAAAGGCAAGGTGGTTTTCCACAAGTCGTATGGCAAATTGAGATATGGTCTCGAAGAACCGGTCACCAATAATACTTTATATGACCTGGCTTCTATTACAAAAGTAGCGGCCACCCTGCAGGCCGTTATGAGACTTTCAGACCAGAACAGGCTGGATGTTAACAAAAAGGCTTCGGAGTATCTGCCTGAACTGGTGGGTACCAATAAAGAAAACCTGATCATCAAAGATATTCTGCTGCATCAGGCAGGATTAAAGGCATTTATACCTTTCTGGACCAGGACCAAAAAAGCGAACGGGAGTTTTGACGGCGATTATTATGCGATGAATATTCCGGAAAGCAATCTGCAGGTTTTTGAAAATCTTTATATTAAGCCATCTATCAAAGACTCGGTTTTCAAATGGATCATTGAAAGTCCTTTGAGCTCCAAAATAACCCCGGCTCCTTATGTTTATTCAGATTTAGGTCTGATCATGATGCAAAGGGTGGTAGAAAAAATAACCGGACAACCGCTCGACGAATATGTGGACCAGAACATCTATCAGCCTCTGGGCATGAATTCTACCTTGTTCAATCCCCTGAAAAGATTCCCGAAATCACAGATTGCTCCGACCGAATACGACCAGACTTTCAGAAATACTTCTATACAGGGCACTGTTCATGACCCCAACGCCGCCCTTCTGGGTGGAGTAGCCGGGCACGCGGGCCTTTTCAGCACTGCCTGGGACCTGGCCAAGCTTTTTCAGATGAATCTTCAGGATGGATTTTACGGCGGGGCTCATTACCTGGTGCCTTGCACGATTGAGAATTTCGCGAGGAATACTTCCACCAAAAGCCACCGGGGCATCGGCTGGAACAAGCCATTGATCAATGATTCAAGTGTAGCCTCCATGGCCTCAAAAAATACGTTCGGGCATACAGGATTTACAGGAACCGTCGTGTGGGTAGACCCTGACGAAGAACTGGTCTTTATCATGCTTTCCAACAGGGTTTACCCGAGTGTTGATAATAATAAAATCATACAATACAAGACCCGCAGACGGGTGCATGAGGTGATTTACGGAGCAATTAACAAATAAAAGAGAGCAGCCTTCCGGCTGCTCTCTTTTATTCCGGTTCATATTTTCCTAAAATTTAAAAACAGCTCCTGCTTTCAAATCGATATCTTTCTTAACGTCTCCGTAAATAACGGTGGCTTTACCACCCGGTTTACCATGGATAAGGGCAGAGACCAGCTTGCCGTTTTTCCAGGTGATGTCAATCTCAAAACCTCCGCGGGCTCTCAATCCTTTTACCGAGCCGGACGACCAGGCATCAGGAAGAGCAGGAAGAAGATAGATGTGTTCGTCATGGGACTGCAACAACATTTCAGCTACAGCCGCCGCCCCACCGAAGTTTCCATCAATCTGGAAAGGCGGGTGAGCGTCAAAAAGGTTAGGATAAGTACCTCCCCCTCTCGCGTAGTCCGTCTTTACACCATCCGGCTCCACATATTTCAGCAATTCCCTGTACATTTTGTAAGCGTGGTTTCCATCTCTTAATCTTGCCCAGAGGTTGATTCTCCATCCTTTTGACCATCCGGTGGTTTCATCTCCTTTTATTTCGAGGGTTTTCCTGGCGGCATCAGCCAGTTTCGGTGTTTCAATGACGTTCAGGTGATTACCCGGGAATAAACCGAACAAGTGTGACTGGTGACGATGCAGTATTTCAGGTTCCTCAAAATCATGGTACCATTCCTGCAAACTGCCTTTTTTACCGATCTGATAAGGTTTCAGTTTGCTTAAAGCACTTTCCAGTTTGTTTCTGAATGCCACATCTCCGTCAATAATATGAGTTGCTTCTATTAACTGGATGAAAAGTTCTTTAATCATGGCCAGGTCGGCTGTTGCACCATATGAGGTAGCTCCCCTGTAGCCGTCGGGAGCTGTAAACTTATTTTCCGGAGAACTGGAAGGCGAAGTCACCAATAGGCCGTCTTTGTCTTCCACCAGCATGTCCAGGCAGAATTCTGCAGCTCCTCTCATCAGCGGATAAGCATATTCCTTCAGAAATTTCTTGTCTTTTGTAAACGCGTAATGTTCCCACAGGTGCGTTGAAGCCCACGTGCCGCCCATGGCCCAGTTGGCCCATACAGGGTCGCCGTATCCGAAATCACCCACAGGGTTGGTCATTGCCCAGATGTCGGAATTGTGTGCACAGGTCCATCCGTTGGCTCCGTAGAAAGTTTTGGCAGTGACTTTCCCGGTTTTTTCCAGGTTGGAAATAAAGTCGAGGAAAGGCTGATGTAATTCCGACAGGTTGGTGTTTTCAGCCAGCCAGTAGTTTTCCTCCGCATTGATGTTCATGGTATAATTGCTGCTCCACGGCGGCCTCATGTACGGATTCCATAATCCCTGGAGGTTCGCCGGAACGCCCGGTGTCCTCGAAGAAGCAATCAGCAAGTATCTTCCGTATTGGAAATAAAGTGTTTCTAGGTATTTATCCGTGGTGCCTTTGGCATATTCCCTCAGTCTCTGATCTGTAGGCAGATTTTTACTCAGATCCGGTTCCAGGTCCAGTTTAACCCGGTCAAAGTATTTTCTATAATCCAGGACATGGGCAGCTTTTATGACCGCAAAAGTCTTCTTTGCAGCAGCATCCAGTTGTTTTTTTGCAATCGCCTGCTCATCAAGACCCTGTGTTGCAGGGTTCTTATCAAAACCATTGAAACTGGTGGCGATAGAAATAAGGATGACCGCTTCTTTCGTTCCGCGGATACCAATGGTAGAGTCTGACGCTACCTGTTTTCCATCTTTGGGGATGATCCTGGCCAGGCTGACAAACGCTGTTCCGCGGCCGGGTTCAAAAACCACGGCATTTTTGCCGTTTTTGTTATGATAGGACGGATCTGCTTTGATGGGTGCTCTGCCCGACATTTTGAGTTGCCCGCCGGCGGCCTCAGTTTTGTGATTAAGCAAGCTGTTTTGCCTGATGTCAAAATCAAGCGGCAAAGTCGAGGTCACTTTAATGGCGATGATATTATCCGGGTAAGAGGCCAGGTATTCACGCGTTATTTTAGCTCCTGATTTTTCCGAGTTGATTTTAACGACTGCTTCGTTAAGGCTGAGTTCACGATAATAACTGCTGGCGGCAGTTTTATCTTTAAAATCGATATAAAATGTTCCCAAAGGAGCAAAAGACTCTGAGTATTTCCCCTGCAGTTTTCTCATCAGGGAGTCAGCCACTTTGTATTTTTCGTTTTTCAGGGCTTCCCTGATGGCCGGCATAAACTTGTAGGCTTCCGGGTTCATGTTGGGATTGACGGGTTCTCCGGACCAGAGGGTGATGTCATTCAGAAAGATTTTATCGGTGGTATTTCCGCCGAAAACCGTGGCTCCGGCTTTCCCGTTTCCTAACACCAGCGTTTCTTCAAAATACTCGGCAGGTTTGTTGTACCAAAGTTTCAGGTTGGCCTGCTTTTGAGAAAATGACACAAAAGACATCAGTAACCCAAAAAAAGTAAGGGTAATTTTTTTCATAGAAATTGAATAAATGATTGTTCACAAAAATAGCCTTTTTTGACATAGTTTTCAGGAAATGAATTAAAATCCCCTGCTTTTTAAATTATCAGTCTTAATTTGCAGTATTCAAACCAGAAATTAAAATGAAAATAGTTTACCTCGACGATTACACCGTCCATCTGGAAGAACTTGATGCTTCCAGGCTTTTTACCCTCGGAGATTACACTGCCTATCCTAGAACATCAAAAGAACAAATCGTTGAAAGAGCAGCAGAAGCAGATATTATCCTGACCAATAAAGTGAAGTTGGGCGAAGATATTCTGAGTCAGTTGCCACGTCTTAAATACATTGGCGTAACGGCTACGGGATACAACATTATTGATATTGAAGCTGCCAGGAAAAGAAACATTATAGTTACTAATGCCAAAAACTACAGCTCCATGTCTGTAGCCCAGCAGACTTTTGCGATGATTCTTGCCTTTGCCAATCGCCTGGCCGAACATGCTGATCCTCAAAAATGGGTGGCTACACCTGATTTTTGTTATTATGATTTTACGCTGACAGAATTGGCCGGAAAGAAACTGGGCCTGATCGGTTATGGTGACATCGGCAAAAAAGTAGCCCAGATAGCCAAGGCCTTTGAGATGGAAATCCTGGTCCATAAAAAAACACCGATGAAAGAACAGGAAAAGGGCGTTACAGAAGTATCACTTGATGAGGTCTTATCTCAAAGCGATTACCTCAGCCTCCACTGTCCGCTAACACCTGAAAACGAGGCCTTCATTAACAAGGAGAACATCAGCAAGATGAAGAAAACGGCCTTTCTGATTAACACGTCAAGGGGTGGGCTGATTCATGAATCTGATCTGGCGGAAGCTTTGAACGAAGAAAAAATTGCGGGTGCGGCTTTGGACGTATTGACGGTTGAACCTCCGTCTGCAGACCAACCCTTGCTGAAAGCCAAAAACTGCAAAATCAGTCCGCATATAGCCTGGGCAACCCTCGAAGCAAGGAAAAAACTGATGCAGATTGTGATTGATAACATCGAAGCCTTCATGGCTGGAAGTCCGAAGAATGTGGTGAGTTAGTGTTTAATGTCTGAATGAGTGAATGATAGAATGTAAGGAATATTAAATTCTGGAGTGACATCAATAAAAAAGGTAGCTTCCGGAGTTCCGGATAAGCTACCTTTTTTTCTTTGAATATTATTTTCTCAGAATTTCAACGGAACGCTCACGGTGGTCATATCCCATGTGATGGTCAGGCTGGTGTTATCTGAGTTGATCAGTAATTTCTCCTGAACGGCGGAAGTTTTAGCTGGTTTTACTTTTACTTCAGCAATATTTTTTTCTTTGATACTGCCATAATTAGACGATCCCATCTGCTTCAATTCAGGATTCAGGATAACCGTCCATTCTTTTTCTCCCGGAATAGAGAAAAGGGTATAAGTACCTGCCTTAACACTTTTACCTCCGAAATTAACGTCTTTAGCAAAGGTGATTTCGGTACCCATGTTGGCACCTGTACGCCAGACCTGGTCGAAAGGCACCAGGGTTCCGAAGATTTCACGGCCTTTTTTAGAAGGTTGACTGTAAGAAATTTTGATGTTCTGGCTTTCTGAAGTAACGAGTGGACTAGCCGGTGACTGAGCATGCACGGTGCTTACGAAAAGAATAGCACTCAAAAACAATAGGACTTTTTTCATTTCAAGAATGTCGTTTATTTTGTTGTTTAATATATACGCACCCTTAGAACGAACAAATCAATGCTTTATTTTTTCTTTCATCTTTTCGGCCATCTCTCTCGGGTTCGTAGGATTCGGATTGACCACATCAGACTCTATCAATCCATCCCTTAGCCTCACAATCCTGTGGGCATACATCGCAATGTCTTCTTCGTGTGTTACCATGATGATGGTATTGCCCTTGGCATGGATCTCATTAAAAAGCTCCATGATCTCATAGGAAGTTTTGGTGTCCAGGTTACCGGTAGGCTCATCGGCCAGCAGGATACTCGGATCATTGACCAAAGCCCTGGCCACAGCCACACGTTGCCTCTGACCACCCGACAGCTCATTGGGCTTGTGCAACGACCGGTCTCCCAGGCCTACACTCGCCAGTACCTTCTGGGCTTTTTCTGTTCTGGCTGCTTTTCCATAACCTGCGTAGATCAGCGGCAGGGCTACGTTTTCAAGGGAAGATTGTCTCGGCAAAAGGTTAAATGTCTGGAATACAAAACCGATTTCCTTGTTACGTACTTCGGCGAGCTCGTTCTCCGTCATGCTGCTGA
This sequence comes from Emticicia sp. CRIBPO, assembly GCF_009905725.1. GTDB lineage: Bacteria > Bacteroidota > Bacteroidia > Cytophagales > Spirosomataceae > Leadbetterella. Next base: position 11,336 of record NZ_JAAAKV010000015.1, read on the forward strand.
CATCCTTGCCATTAAGGACATAAGTGCCGCCTGTAGGGGAATCAAGGCATCCTACAATGTTCATTAACGTAGATTTTCCGGAACCTGAAGGTCCCATAAATGCCACATATTCGCCTTTGTTTATACTGATGGTCACGCTTTTTAAAGCGTCAACGACTTCAGCACCCATGATGTACCTTTTCGAAATATGATCGGTCTCGATTATTTTCATTTATTTCTGCATTAGACTTTCCGGAAACAAATGTATCATTAAATCATCTTCACAGATATTATTTTTCTACTAATGATAAAATTAACGGATGGATGGCTATGAAGGCTTGATGGTCGGTAAAGCGTCATGGCTGAAGCTCTCCGGAGGGCTTGGTTCGTGTGCTCAGATCTTCCGGAATCCGGGCTGATTTTTTGATTGATTTTTAGATACGCACGGCCGTGCGTATCTAAAAATGTCAATAACCTGAATTTATAATTCCTGCATGGTAACCAGTTTCTTGTAGAAACCGTCTTCTATAGCGGCCAGCTCATCGTGTCGGCCTCTTTCTATGATTTTACCCTGATGGATGACCAGGATTTCGTCTGCATTCTGAATTGTGCTCAGACGGTGGGCAATGACCAGCGTGGTCCTGTTTTTCATCAGCTGCACCAGAGCATCCTGTACCAGTTTTTCAGATTCCGTGTCCAGGGCAGAAGTGGCTTCGTCAAGAATCAGGATCGGCGGATTATGTAAAATAGCCCTGGCAATGGAAATCCTCTGGCGTTGTCCGCCCGAAAGCTTGGTTCCCCGGTCTCCGATCACCGTTTGATAACCATCCGGCTGATTGACAATAAACTCGTGAGCATTGGCAATTTTGGCCGCCCTTACGATAGAAGTCTCAGGTACTTCAAAACCAAAAGCGATGTTATTAAAAATGGTATCATTAAACAGGATGGGTTCCTGGGTTACAATACCCATTCTCCCTCTCAGCGATTTCTGTGAGATTTCGCGGATATCTTTACCGTCAAAAGTGATGGCTCCGCCCGTTACATCATAAAACCTTGGAATCAGGTCGGCGATTGTAGACTTACCTCCACCCGACGAACCCACCAGGGCTACTGTTTTACCTTTCTCCAGTTTAAAATTAATATCGCTCAGTATCTCTCTGTCAGCAGCATAGGAAAAACTGACATTTTTAAATTCTATGGCTTTTTCAAATGACTTCACTTCAACGGCATGCGTATCGTCTACAATTTCAGAACGCTGATTGATCAGGTCCAGGATTCTCTGACCGGAAGCCAACCCTCTTTGTGCCGAACTAAAAGCCTGGGCTATTTCTTTGGCCGGTCTGACCACTTGCGAGAAAATAGCAATATAAGTAATGAATGCGGATGCCTCCAAAAGACCGTCGTTGTTCAGGATCATGCTTCCTCCGAACAAAAGCAAGCCGGCTACCATCGTCACGCTGATCACTTCAGAAAACGGGTTGGCCAGTTCTCTTTTTGAGGCGTAGGCAAACAATGACTTTTTATAAGCCTGGTTTTCAAACCTGAATTTATTCTGGATAAAGTTTTCGGCCACAAACGCTTTGATCACCCGCATTCCACCGAAAGCCTCGTCCATCAGACTGAGCAGATTCCCGAGCCTTTCCTGGCTGTCTCCGGCGTTGTGTCTCATTCTTTTGAGTGTCACTCCCAGAAAACCACCTGTTATCGGTATAATAATCAGTGAAAATAAAGTAAGATGCCATGACATCACAAAAAGGGTGATGAGGTAAGAGACCAGCAGGATCAGCTCTTTAATGGCTGCCGAAAAGGTGTTCGCAATTGAATTTTCAACCTCCTGCACATCGGTGATGATCCTTGAAATGAGATCTCCTTTACGTTCGTTGCTGAAAAACCCAAGGTTCAGATTAATGGCTTTGCCAAAAACCGCCTGGCGAAGGTTAGCCACCATGTTGACTTTGAAACCTTCCAGTAAGCGTAAACTGAGGTAACGGAATACATTGGAAATCAGGATACCGCAGACGATCGTCCCACAAACAAACTGCAGGGCTCCGATCTTGCCATGCTCTATGGAAATCCGGGCGAAAGTACCGTAAAACAAATCGCTGATGTTATAAGAAACCGGCAGAGCGGCCATTTCCTGCAATTTTTCAGGACCGACCTGCCCGAACAGGATGTCCATCAGTGGTTTAAGCAAAACGAAGTTAAGAACACCGAAAACACCGGCAATCAGGGAGGTTATCGCAAACGGGATAATGAATTTTCTCAGGTTTCCGGCATACCGGAGGATAGTAAAGTAGACTTTCATGCTGGAATTTGGAAAGTTAAAAGGCCTCCATCCTGAGAGACCTGAAACTCAATTAACTAATTTGTATTTTTATATCTTGTACTCCGGGTGTTGCCGAAAAACGGCACAAATTTCATTAAAATAGGTTAGATTTAAAACCTTAAACTCTATTTTATGCGAAAGTGCATTTTATTCAACCTGGTTTTCATTTTTACAAGCGGCTTGTTATCCTGCACTGCCCCGGAAGAAAAACTATCTGTCAGCCGTGCATTTTATCATTGGAAAACCATTTTTGACCTTCAACCTGCTGAAAAAGAATATCTTGAAAAACTGAAAGTCAATAAACTATATCTTCATTTTTTTGATGTCGACCTTGAACCTGTTACATACAGGGCCACACCCAAAGCCACCGTTGTCCTTAAAACAACACCTGACCGTGAAATAATTCCAACGGTTTTTATTACCAATAAAACCCTCGAGCTAAGCCCGCAAAATGAAATAGAGCCGCTGGCCGAAAATATTGTTCAGAAAATCAATGCGATAGCCTCCGCAAACCACATCAGATACCATGAAATCCAGATAGACTGTGACTGGTCAAAATCAACCCGGAAAAAGTATTTCAGGTTACTGAGCCGGATCAAAGAAGGTCTCCCGGCAGATAAAAAACTTTCAGTCACCATCCGGCTGCACCAAGTCAAATTCCCGGACATCACCGGCGTTCCCCCAGCAGACCGGGGCACGCTGATGATTTACAATACAGGCGACTGGAGAAATATCCGCACCAAAAACTCCCTTTTTGATCTTAATATCATTGGTCAGTACCTTGATAATCTTCCTGACTACCCTTTGGATCTTGACATTGCTCTTCCTGTTTTTGAGCAAACGCTCGTGTACAGGAACTCGGTTTTTCTACATTTTATCAAAGAGCAGACGTCCGAAAATTTAAATGCTCTTGATTTCTTAAAAAAAACTACAAATCCTGCTATTTTTGTTTGTACAAAAGATACCGTTTACACAGATGTATCGTTCAGGAAAGGAGATGTTTTCAGACATGAGAGGGCTTCTTTTGAAGACATCCTGGAAATCAAAAAAAATGTAACAACAAAACTGAGAAATAAGAACTTAAGTATCATAATCTATCATCTTGATGAAAAATCCGTTAAAAACTACAGCCTCAACCAACTGGAAGAATTATTCGCCGAAAACTAAAAAAGCCCTTAAGCTCCTTGCGGTATTTATCATTCTCGCCTGTGGACCGATGCCGCTTGATTTCGGGGAGTTTTACAGTTTTTTCTATCCGGAAAATGCTACAAACCCTGAGAATACACAGAAATACATTTATACCCCGCTGTTTCTGAACGAAGATGCTTACGAAAACCAACCGGCCACGCATTTTGACGACTCCGTCAATATAGAAGCCTGGAAGAAATACCTCGATGATAAAATCAGTTTTGCGGAAATCAAAAAAGGCCTTTATGAAAAACAGGCCATGGAAAGCCTCATTGCCAAAGTAAAGTCTCACGGAGACACAGAAGCGGCTGAATACCTCAAATTCTGTTCTGAAATAGATAGAAGTATCCCTTTAAAAGAAAATTACTGGGACGAAACCCTTCCGGCAGATACAGCTGCCCTTAAAAATCTCTATGCTACTTCAAAGGCCCGTTTTTCAAGTGTTAAAAGTGATTTTGTTAAGGAAAGATATGCTTTTCAAACCGTCAGGCTGGCAGCGGTAACGGCCAAACCTGAGCAGGCTATCAAGGATTATGAAACGCTGGTAGTGCCGATAAAGAACAAAACATTTATCAGCGGATGGGCCCGCAGCCGTAAAGCAGGCGTGATGATGAACGCGGGAGACGTGCCCCAGGCCATTTGTGAGTTTGCACAGGTGTTTGAAACCTGCCCTTCCAAAAGATACCAGGCAGACCTGAGTGTAAGACGTCTGGAAAAACCAAAGTTTGAAGAAGCTCTCGGTTTCTGTAAAAATGACCAGGAGAAAGCGGCCGTTTATACCCTGTGGGCTATTCAGCCGTTCCAGGACGGCATGTCGCTGGTCAAAAAAATATACGCCATTGATCCTCAGCATCCGATGCTGGAACTGGTGACCGCCAGGGAGATCAACAAAAACGAATACGGTTTTTTCGCATCTAAAAACGCGGAGTCATTTAATAACTACGGCGAGTTTAACGATGACAATTATAACGTTGATCCTAAGAAAGTAAAAGCGGCTGAAGACAAGTCGTCTGATTATTTTAAAGAGATTTTCGATTTTATTAACACGGTCATCAAAGACAAAAAAGCAAAATCAAACCAGTTCTGGCTGGCTTCTGCAGCTTATCTCTCTTATCTGAACCACGAGAATGAACAGGCCAAAAAATACATTGAAGAGGTAAAAAAAGAGAAAATCAGCAACCCATACCTGATCAGGCAGATGGACTTCCTGGAAATAGAACTGGCTGATAAGACCATGAATGCTGAAAATGAAGCTTTCCTCATTCAAAAAGTCGAAGGGCTTAAGGACGTTCAGAATTTCAGGGACAATATAGTGCTGGTCAATGCTTCCAAAAAACTTTCGGATTTCTATGCCGGAAAAGGTGAAAAGGTAAAGAAAAAAGGCGGATGGCTGAAGTCGTGTACCAGTTCTGACAAGCAAGACAAAGCACCCGGCAATGAAATCAAGGCTTTCCTGGCCGCGAATATCGGGGCCTTGCCTCCGGGTGAGTATGGTTACCAGTTCAGTGAATCGAAAATAAAGTTTATTGATACCTGTTCCGCTGCTTTTCTGAGAAAAGTGATTGCCTTTGTACCTAAAACAGAGAACGACAAAAAGCTGGTGGCACTGGCCGGCCTGAAGACCGACGATCTTAACCTTGCCCTGGTCAGGAGGCTGACCACAGACGGAGCCTACCAGCAGGCTGCAGAGGTAGTGACCAAAGTTCCGGAAGAAACGCTTCTCAATGCCCAGTTTGGTGAATATTTCAAAGAATCTCCAACACAGATCAACGGCAAAAAACCTGTAGGCGATGACGTTCTGTCTTTTCTGAAAAACATGGCCCTTTACAAAAAACAAACGGAGCAGAATCCAGGTAACGCCGAGGCGTGGTACCAATTGGGTGTAGGCCAATACAATCTCAGCTATCACGGCAATGCCTGGCTTCTGATCAAAAGAGAAAAAAGCAGTTATGAACTGGAATACGGAGAAGTTCATAAAGAAGATTACTATACCACGGAAAAAGCCAGGAGCTATTTTGAAAAAGCACTTGCTGCTAATCCGAATGCTGAACTCGGGGCAAAAATCTGTTACGCCGGAGCCTTGTGTGAACGCAACCAGTACCTGATCAAATATTACGAAGGAAGACCGGATACCTATGACGAAAAAGAAATAGATGACTATTATAAAAAGATGGTAGCCAACGAGTTGCCCGGCTTCAGGACATTCTTTGAAAAATTGAAAACGACCTATCGTGAAACCCAGTATCAGAAAATGATATTGAAAGAATGCGAAACCTACTCTGCCTATCTAAAATAACCAGCATATATGATTTACCTGATCGGGAGCATCGCTCTTTCTGTCCTTTTACTGATTAACTTCCGGATATTCCCGAAGTATTCGGTGAACACCTTTCAAGCCATTGTGTTCAATTACCCGGTTTGTTTCCTGATCGGTATGGCCCTCATGCCCGAGGGGCAGCATTTCAGCCTTGATCTTTCCCAGAACTGGACCTGGTATTGCCTGGCTTTGGGGGTTGGGTTTATTGTTACCTTTCTGCTATCCGGCATCTCAACACAGCAGGTAGGCATTACCATTACCTCTCTGGCCAATAACATCTCGCTCGTCATTCCGGTACTTTTCAGTTTATTTGTGTTCAAAAGCCAGAACAAGGTTTTTGACAACTGGAATTACCTGGGCCTTGTTTTGGCCATCGTAGCCGTCGCGGCAGCTACCTACAAACCTTCGACAGGCGAAAAAAAGGTTTTTGAATGGAAATCGTTCTGGTACTCAGGAGGCGTTACCCTTTCTGTTTTTCTCATGTACGGCATCACCAATACCGTCGTCAACTATCTGAACATCCACTACATTCCAAATCCCGAACAAACCGTACCTGTTACGCTTGTCATGATTTTCGGGGCTCTGATCAGCGGGTTTGTCGTTCTGATTTTCAGACTCTTCAAAGGCACCGAGAAGATAGAACTGAAAAGTCTCGTGGGCGGTGTGAGTCTCGGTATCCCCAATTTCCTGTCCTTCTATTTCCTGATTCTGGCCCTGAGTCAGTTCGGAAACAGCGGAGCTTTTGTGTATCCGATCTATAATATCGGGGTTATTCTGGGTTCCAGCCTGGTTGCTTTTCTGTTTTTCAAAGAAAAGATCAGCAGCTTCAACCGTTTTGGTTTATTTCTGGCACTTCTGGCCATTATTCTCATTTCTTACCAGGAAATTATGAGTTATTGACCTTTTATTTTGAACTAATTCAGAAATAATATCCTTGTGATTTGACATACTGCGTTAAAATCGGAGCATAAAACTCAAAAAAAGATGAATGAATGGAATGATTTTTAAGGAGATTTAAAGAATCATTTTAGAGTTTCTGCAAATTTAAGTATCTTTGCGTCCTTTTTGACTTTTCAAAAGTTTGATTATTAATTATTTATAAAATTTGTCTTATTAATTTAGACAATTCAGGGATATGTCGAATATAGTAGCTATAGTAGGAAGACCCAATGTGGGCAAATCTACATTATTTAATAGATTGATTGAGGAAAGAGTAGCCATTACTGATAATGTTCCGGGTGTGACCCGCGACAGACACTACGGTAATGCCACATGGACTGAGAAATTCTTTACCGTTATTGATACAGGTGGTTATGTCGTAGGATCAGAAGATACTTTCGAAGACGCCATCAGAAGCCAGGTTGAAATGGCTTTGGAAGAAGCCAACGTGATCTTGTTTGTGGTGGATACCATGACAGGACTTACTGATCTGGACAAAGACTTCGCGAACGTACTCCGCAGGTCTAAAAAACCGATTTACATTGTGGCTAACAAAGCCGAAACATTCGAACGCCAGACGCTGGTGGCTCCTGAGTTTTATGCCTTGGGAATAGCGGATGTTTATCCGATTTCAGCCATGGATGGCTCAGGTACAGGTGATTTGCTTGACGAAGTAGTGAAACACTTCGAAGATGAGGGCATTGAATACCCCAATGACGGCATCCCGAGAATCTCAATCCTCGGAAGACCAAATGTAGGTAAATCTTCGTTTTTGAATGCCCTTCTGGGTAAAGACAGAAGTATCGTTACGGACATTGCCGGAACCACCCGTGACTCGATAGATACCCGTTACAAGATGTTCGGGAAGGATTTTATCCTGACTGACACCGCCGGTATCCGTAAAAAAGCCAAGGTCAATGAAAACATAGAATTCTATTCTGTACTCCGTTCTATCAAGGCCCTTGACAATTCTGACGTGTGCGTGATCCTTATTGACGCCGAAAAAGGTCTGGAAGCTCAGGATGTCCACATCATTGCCCAGGCCCATAATGCCAAAAAGGGTATTGTGATCATGGTCAACAAATGGGATTTGCTTGAAAAAGATTCAAAGACTGCCGATAAGATGAAAAAGGAAATCCTGGATCGTCTGGCTCCGATGAATTACATGCCGGTGATCTTTGCGTCAGTGATCGAAAAACAAAGGATTTTTCAGGTGATCGAAAAGGCGATGGAAGTGTATGAGAACCGTAAAGTTCAGATCACAACCTCTAAAATCAATGACGTCATGTTGCCGATCATTGAAAAAACACCTCCGCCTGCATTGAAAGGAAAGCATATCAAAATCAAATACATTATTCAATTGCCCACGCCTTCTCCTACTTTTGTGTTCTTCTGTAATTTACCACAATACCTCCGCGAGGCTTATGAGCGTTTCTTACAGAATCAGATCAGGGAGAATTTCGGGTTTGAAGGGGTGGCCATCACAGTTTTCTTCCGCAAAAAGTAAAGCTGAATTTAAAATTTGATCGTATCAATGACCAAACATATCCTGTTAATGGATGGCCCCGATGCCAAGGGGCTGATTCTTCATGTCGCTACTGTCTTATTTGCCAATGGGTGTAACATCATTCGTCAGGATGAATATGTGAGCCCCTCAGGCCAGTTTTTTATGCGTACCGAGTTTGTCGGTAATGACGAAACTGCCACCGACAAAATACTCAGCGACCTGAGGGCTAAAGTGCCTAACGAAGCCATTTCATTCAGGATCAACCCGAAAAGGAAGAAAGACATTGTCATACTGGCCACCAAAGAACATCACTGTTTATCAGAATTGCTGATCCGTTACCATTTTGATGAACTGGACGCCAACATCCTGGCGGTGGTCAGCAATTATGACACTCTGCTTCCTTTTGTCAGCAAATTCGGAATTCCTTTCCATTATATCTCACATGAAAACAGGACCCGAGAAGAGCACGAAGAGCTGTTATTACAGGTACTTAAGTCCTATCAACCGGAATTACTGGTACTTGCCAAATATATGCGGGTACTGACACCTGAATTCGTCAGTCATTTTTCAGACAAGATCGTCAACATCCACCATTCATTCTTACCCGCCTTCATCGGGGCCAATCCTTACAGACAGGCCTACGACAGGGGCGTGAAGATCATCGGAGCTACGGCTCACTTTGTTAATAATAACCTCGACGAAGGGCCGATCATCGCCCAGGACATCAAAGAAGTAGACCACAGGTATACTGCCACCGATATGTCAAGAGAAGGGAAAGACGTAGAAAAGATGGTACTGACCAAAGCCCTGAAGCTTGTATTAAACGACAGGGTGTTTATCTACGGCAACCGTACGATCATTCTCTGATCTTAAAAGAAGAATCCGAATCTGAGTACCAAAGGCGAATCGCTGCCTCCCAGCCGCTGCGGACTGACAAAACCGTAGTTGGGATACCCGAGGTTATACATCACTGAAATAAACGATCCCTGCTGTTCTCTGAAGTTCGTGTAAACACCCAGCCCTATCAAAGGCGAGCCTCCCCATTTACGCTTGTATTCCGGATTGACACCGGGCGTTGACCTGTCAACAAAATTATAGAAATAATATTCGGGGGCATTGATGAGTTCATATTCCGCCTGGGCAAATACAGGCTTCCAGATCGGCTGTCTGACAAAGATCTTTGGACCACCCATAAACTCTCCCGACTGGGCAATAATCGATGCTCCTAATCCGACAATGGTTCCGCGATTGGTCACTTCATATCCGGCCATAGGCGAAGCATCCAGATAAAACGACCCGAAAAATCCCAGCCAGATATTCCCACCGTAATGCAGTTTATCTTTCCAGGCAGGCCTGGGTTCTTCAAAAAAGACAGGTTTCTCTTTGACGATAGGTTCTTGTTTCTCCTCTTCCTCTCCTTCTTTTATGGTTTCAACGGTTGGTTGAGTCTGTGCGACGACTCTGAATGATAATCCTGCACCAAAAAATAATAACAATAGTACCTTACGCATAATTTGTTTCTTTAATGAATCGGGGAAGGGTAATTTCCTCTAATAGCTTTTCTTCCAGCATATCTGCCCACTCGTTGAGATAAACGACCACATCGTCTTTGCAATTGTGACGGAGGTGCCGTTTTTCTAAGGGTATCCTGTTTAAAATATCATGATCCGAGAGCCTTTCCAGGTTTTTCAGATCGTCTGTTGTAAATCCAAAACTGATCAGATCAAAAATCACAAGGTCCAGGGGAATACTGGTATTGCTGCAGTAATCATTGAGCTGTTCACTCCAGTCTCCTTTTCCCTGCATGGCAAAAGCATGTATTTCGGCCTTGGTCCGCCGTGTCACCTGCTGGGCCAGGTTTCCGCAATTGCAGCTTCCCATGTGTCCCCACATATAGGGAGCGTCTTCTTCAAGAGCCCTCGCTGTTTTCCTCAGGGCCTCAATCACTTCCAACTTTACCGCTGCCATATGATTTAAGTTTAAAGTTCTCACAAAGATCGTGAAATTAACGCAATCCCTTACCTAATCATACGCTATTTAGCGTATAAATGTTTCTTAAAATGGCTTTATGGGTTAAAAATTCTCTTAATAAATCTTAAAAAGTGCATTTGACTGCCGGCAGTTCTTAGGTTTTTTTATCATATTTTGTTATGTTTGTAAACATCGGGTTTTCAACCACTTTGTTTTGCACAGGTTATTTTCCTGACAGATTTGAACACATTTTCCTGTTCAATACCCCTTATTTATTTCATCAACCCTTTAAATCCCTGATTCGCAAATTATGGAGTTATATTATTCATTTTCCGTTCTCATCGTTCTTGCCTCTTTTTTTTCTTACCTGAATCTACGCTACCTGAAACTTCCGTCAACCATCGGTGTGATGCTCATTGCCATGGCTCTGTCGGCTTTCCTTGTTATTTTCGGCAATATTTTCCCCAAGACCCTCAGCAATTTTTCCGAGCTCATTAACCGCTTCGATTTTTCAGAACTGCTGATGGGGGCCATGCTCAACTTTCTTTTGTTTGCAGGGGCCATTCACATCAATATCGCGGACCTGAGAGAACAGAGATTACCGGTCATTGTCTTTTCGACGGTGAGTGTGATCATCTCCACTTTTTTTGTCGGCATTATCATGTATTATATTTTCCCGGTTTTCACTCTCCAGGTTCCTTTTATTTATTGCCTTCTTTTCGGAGCCCTGATTTCTCCTACCGACCCGATTGCGGTATTGAGTATCCTGAAAGATGCCAAGGTGCCTAAATCATTGGAGACCAAAGTAGCCGGAGAATCCCTTTTCAATGACGGGGTCGCGGTTGTGGTGTTTGCGGTTATCCTTCAGCTTGCCCATGGTAAAGAAATTGACATCTCGTTTTTAAATATTTCGTGGCTTCTCATCAAAGAAGCGGCCGGTGGATTCGTTCTGGGTATTGTGCTCGGCATCAGTGCCTCCAATGCCATGAAAAGGATTGATGACTATATTGTCTCGGTGCTCATTACCCTTTCTGTGGTGATGGGCGGATATCTTATTGCCAGGGCCATGCACATATCAGGTCCGCTGACGATGGTAGCAGCCGGGTTGATGATCGGTAATTACGGAAAGAAAGCGGCCATGTCCGCTGTTACCAAAGATTACCTGAACAAGTTCTGGGAGCTGATAGATGAAATCCTGAACGCTATATTGTTCCTTTTCATCGGCTTTGAATTATTGCTTATTCCTCATATCATTAACTATTGGGCTATCGGATTGATCTGTATTGTAATAGTCCTGTTCTCACGCTTACTTTCCATCTGGTTGCCAACCTTATTCATACCTTTCAAAAAGAAGTTTTCGAGTGGTACGATCAAAATCCTTGTCTGGGGTGGTCTGAGAGGTGGAGTTTCCATAGCCCTGGCTCTTTCGACCGGAGAAGGACCTTATTATCAACTGATTATTGCCATTACTTACTTTGTCGTAGTATTTTCTATTGTAGTCCAGGGGCTCACGATCGGAAGGCTGGCCCACAAGGTGCTGCCTCATGTTTCGAAGCAATCCTGAAAAGAATAAAAGCCCGAAAAGATCTTATCCGGAGGTGTAAAGCCACGGATAAGATCTTTTTTTTATACAAATTCAGAAAATTTTCGAGAGGAGATAATCCAAAAAATTACTACTGCCGTATCTTAATCAAACAATTAGATTGAAAATAGGGTTTACTGAGAATCTTATTGTAAATTTAAACCTCTAAACATAAAATAAAATTGGCAACGAATTTAGTAAAATACACTGAAGAATCGTTGGTAATATCCTTAAAAGAGAACGACAAGAAAGCATTTGAACATCTCTATGACAATTATTCTTCGGCATTATACGGGGTCATTTACAAGATCCTTAATAATGAAGAAAAAGCAGAAGATGTGATGCAGGAAGTTTTTCTCAAAATATGGAGAAAAATCAATGAGTTCGATCCTTCACGAGGGCGGTTGTTTACGTGGATGATCAACATTGCAAGAAATTCTTCTATAGACCTTCTGAGGAAAGAGAAGAATGTTTTCAAAGAGGATATCGAAGATTCGGTAGGAAAAGTTGATCGCCTTTTCTCTGAGTCCAAAGAAATTTCTCATATCGGAATTAAGGATTTGATAGAAAATCTGAAACCCGAGAGGAAGGATTTGGTTGATTTGGTCTATTTTCAAGGTTACACCCAGGAAGAGGCGGCAGAAAAGCTGAGCATTCCCTTAGGGACAGCTAAATCGAGAATCAGGGTGGCCTTACAGGAATTAAAAAATTATTTTGAGTTATGAATATCAAAGATTATATAGCTTCTGGCATTCTGGAAGAATATGTGATGGGAGTAACTTCTGAGCAGGAAACGCAGGAAGTGAAGTGTATGTCACATATATATCCTGAGATAAAAGCGGAACTACTGAAGCTGGAGGATGCCCTGGGGCAGTACGCCAGATTATATGAAAGAAAACCATCGACGACTTTAAAAGACAAGATTTTTGCCCAGATGGAGTTCAAAGGTCACGAGGAGAGCAAGGAAAGTGTGGAAGAGGAGTCAACGGCATCTGTGGTAAAGGTTGTGCCTTTGTGGAGCAAAATTTCGATAGCAGCGGCAATATTGTTGGGGATCTATGCAGGTTCATTATATTATGACAACCAGCAGACCAAGGCTGACATGAATGCATTGAGTGCGAGAATGACGGAGATGGATAAGCAGAATGCTGTCAATCAGGATTTCCTGGCCATGTATAAGAACGCCGACATGAAAATTGTCAAACTGAGCGGAAAAGAGATATCCCCTGAAAGTTCTGTGGATGTATTCTGGAATCAGAAAAGCCAGGAAGTAGCACTGAATGTACTTAATCTTCCAAAACCTGAGAGTGGTAAACAATACCAGCTCTGGACGATTGTCGACGGCGTGCCTGTTGACATGGGAATGATTGACAAAGATTTTCAGGGTAAAATTTTGAAGATGAAAGCTACAGCCGGTAAGGTGATAGCATTTGCCATTACACTTGAGAAAGAAGGAGGAAGCCCGTCCCCAACATTAGAAAAAATGTATGTAATGGGCTTGGTTTAGAGGTAAAAAGTGTATTCAGACACCATTGTCTTTGACTTTGGTGTCTTTTTTTGCCCTCGTGCTTCCGTTTTAAAATGATACCGGCATCAGGATAAGATAATCAGAAAGTCAAATATGTCACCCCTCCGGGGTTTGTTTTAAGATGGCATATCTGTTGTTTCCACCGATGTTTCGCCCCTAAGGGGCTTATTGACACGGAGATTTATTGAAAATCTTCATCCGCAGATAATTTCAATTCCCACAAGGCATACACAAGACCCATAGGAGCGACATCCAGACAGCCAAGAGAATACAAGCCCGATCGGGCGGCATTGCGGCAGCCAATAATTTCTACAATATATTTCAAACAGCTCAGGGCCCTTAGCCCCATCGGGGCGACACCCCGGTAGCCAAAAATGTACGCAATGTGTTTCAAACCCCGGAGGGGTGGCATATTGGAAGGATCCATTGTTATAGTTATTTTGAATGATATTTCCATCCGGATAAACCTGTCTGAAAATACCATTCAAAATGCTAAACCCGGATATTTCAATGCTTGCTCTCCACAGTCACCGCATCTTTTGCCGTGGTTTTTAAGGCAAAATAGAGGGTAACCAGGAAACAAACCGCAGGAACGATATAAGCCGTCTGTATGCTGCTGATGTCTGATATCCTTCCCATAATCACCGGGAAGATGGCACCACCAACGATCGACATGATCAATAACGAAGAGCCCAGTTTGGCCTGAGAGCCCAAGCCATGAAGTCCCAGCGAAAATATAGTCGGGAACATAATCGACATAAAGAACTCCACTCCTATTAACGCATAGATGGAAACATTTCCACCCACAAAAATCGCCACCAGAAGCAGAACAATATTGATCAGACTATAAATAAAAAGCAATTTATGAGGAGCTACATAACGCATGATAAAGGTCCCGATAAAGCGGCCCAGCATAAAACTGAACAAGGCTACAGCAAGATATCTGGCCGCCGGTTGCTCGCCGATTCCGGCAGTTTTTTCCAGAAATCGGATAAAGAAACTGGAAATACAAACCTGGGCACCCACATAGAAAAACTGGGCGATCACCCCCAATACAAGGTTCTTTTGTTTAAGAATACTCTCACCTGAATTGGTTTGTTCTTCGTTTTCTTCTTTGATTTCCGGCAAATTGATTCTCCAGATGATCACAGCAACAAGAAGCACCACCACACCGATGATGACATAAGGAATCTGAACTGTTGAGGCCTCTTTTAATAAATACTCATCCAGTTGTTCCGCACTCATGGCAGACTGCTCGGTCTCTGTCAGTTTTTTCCCGGATAATATGAAAATACCTCCTAAAAGAGGGGCCAGCGAAGCCGCCAGACCATTAAACGCCTGCGAAAAATTAAGACGCTGGGTAGAAGTAGACGCATCTCCCAACACCGTTACATAAGGATTGGCTGCTGTTTCCAGAAATGTAAGGCCACTGGCTATCACAAAAAGAGCAAATAAAAACAAAGGGAAAGTACGGAAACCCGCCGCAGGATAAAACAGGAAAGCCCCTGCCGCAAAAATGATCAGCCCCAGGATGATCCCTGATTTATAGCCGTACTTTTTCATATAAACACCCGCCGGAAGTGCCATCACGAAATAGGCAATAAAAAAAGCGGAATCGATAAAAGCAGACTGTAGATCGGTTAGCTGACAGGCTTTTTTGAGGTGAGGAATGAGAATCGGGTTGAGGTTATGAGCAAATCCCCACAGAAAGAAAAGTACAGTAATAAATATAAACGGAATAAGGTAAGGGTTTTTCTTTGCCATACGTTTAAGGTTGAATTTTTTAATGGTATGCAAATAAATGAAAAATAAAAGAGGAATAATACCATGGCCTTTAATTTTAATTTATGTCTGCCATATCTTCAGGGATTATTCCAGAGCAGCAGATTCATTTTTTTCATAATCTCAGGATAAATACTTAGCATTGCAGAAAAAGCCGGCCGATGCCAATTAAAAAAGAATCTTACCCCTTGTTTTCTCATGAATATTTTATGAGTAAAGCCCTGCAACTCGCTGTTGAAGCGGGTGAGAAGGGTGAAGTCCCTGTCGGAGCCATCGTCGTGGCAGAAGGCAAGAGAATCATCGGGAAAGGCTCTAACCAGACCGAGCAGCTGCAGGATGTAACAGCCCATGCCGAAATTCTGGCCATAACGGCCGCTTCACAATACCTGGGAGGAAAATACCTTAAAAACTGCACCCTTTACGTCACACTCGAACCCTGTGTGATGTGTGCCGGGGCACTGGCCTGGTCGCAGATCGACCGGATCATCTTTGCCGCTTCCGACCAAAAGAAAGGCTTCACATTGATCAACCAGCGGATTATACACCCCAAAACGGAAATTTTATCGGGAATTCTGGCCGAAGAAGCCGGATTTCTTCTGAAAGCTTTTTTTAAGAATCTCAGAAAGTAAGCTTTGCCATCTCTCTTTTTTTGTTTGAAAATAAGTGTCAAACGAACATAATTTCGAATACCTGTGTTATCAAAAATATAAGTTTAACTCAAAATTCAAAATATTATGGCTTTTACACTAGCTCCGCTGCCTTACGCAAACGACGCCCTCGAACCTCATTTCGATGCTTTGACAATGGAAATTCACCATGATCGTCATCATAATGCATATGTAACCAATCTTAATAACGCTATTGCCGGAACAGAACTGGAAGGTAAAACCCTGAAAGAACTTCTTGCCGGAATCAGCAAACTTCCGCCGGCTGTCCGTAACAACGGTGGTGGTCACTTCAACCATGATCTGTTCTGGAATATCCTTTCGCCAAACGGCGGCGGTGCTCCGTCAGGTGAATTGGCTGAAGCTATCAACAAAGCTTTCGGTTCATTTGACGAGTTCAAAACAGCTTTCAAAGCTGCGGCGACCACCCGTTTCGGTTCAGGATGGGCCTGGTTATTGGTAAAAGCAGACGGTTCTGTGGCTATTTCTTCTACTCCAAACCAGGATAACCCTTTGATGGACGTAGCTGAGGTACAAGGAACGCCTCTTTTGGGTCTTGATGTATGGGAACATGCCTATTACCTGAAGTTCCAGAACAAAAGACCTGATTATATAGATACTTTCTGGAATGTAGTAAGCTGGGAAGCTGTAGCTGAACGCTTTGCTGCTGCCAAATAATTTCTGAAGAACGGAGGAAGGAGTTCGGAGAAAAATCTCCAGATTCCTTCCTCTTTTTACATTTCTCTTTCTATCTTTTCCAGTTTTCTGTTTTCGTCCCTCCTTTTTCCATAAATTATTTTGATTTATAAAAAACATTCATACATTTGCGACATGAAATCATTCAAAAGCATAGCAAACATCTGGTGGTGGCGTTCTACTCTTCGAAGTTGAACGGTTAGTGCTATGCAATGAATTCAAAGAAATTTTGCGGCTTGCTGTTCACACGGCAAGCCGTTTTTTTTGACCTTTTTTTGACAAAATATTAAAATGTATCATTAAAATGACCGCAAATAGCCCGAATATTGAAATGAAAACAACCTATCATGTCTCTACAAGACATAAAAAACTACTGGCAGATACCCTGACTCCGGTAAGTATTTTCCTCAGATTGAGAAAACAATATCCGTTTTCTGTGATCCTGGAAAGTGCCGATTATCATGCCATGCAAAACAGCTTCAGTTACATCGCCTGCGACCCGGTGGCTTACTTCCAGATTGACAATGATGAAGTGACCGAAAGTTTCCCGGACGGCAAAAAAGAAAAATATAAACTGGCCTCACGCAAGGATGCCGTAGGGGCATTAATGGAATTTACCAAACAATTCAAAGCTCCTGAAAACAAATATCCTTTTATTTCCAACGGACTGTTCGGACACATCACTTATGACTCTGTCGAGTATTTCGAAGACATTGAAATACAGGAGAAAAGTCCGGAAACAGCCATCCCACAGATTCTTTACAGGGTGTACCGTTATGTGATTGCCATCAACCATTTCAAAGATGAGATGTATCTTTTTGAACACACCTACACTCCTGAAGGAGCGGAGCCTAAGCCGATAGAAAACGGACTGGAAACGCTGGAGATTTTTGTAAAAACACCAAAAATATCAACAGGCCATTTTAAAGCTTCTGAACACGAAGACACCAATATCCAGGACGACGACATGCGTGAAATCATCGGTCAATGTCAGAAACATTGTCTCAGAGGTGATGTTTTCCAGATTGTTCCTTCCCGCAGGTTCTCCAGGAAGTTCGAAGGCGACGATTTTAATGTTTACAGGGCTTTAAGAAGCATCAATCCTTCTCCTTACCTGTTCTATTTTGACGGAGGAGACTACCATATTTTCGGATCATCCCCTGAAAAACAAATCTATATCAAAAACGGCCAGGCGGAGATTCACCCGATAGCCGGAACATTCAGAAGGACGGGTGATGACATCAAAGATGCCCAGCTGGCTAAAGACCTCCACGCAGACCCTAAAGAATCTGCGGAGCATGTGATGCTGGTCGATCTGGCCAGAAACGACCTTTCAAGAAGTTCGGATGGCGTGAAGGTTGAAGTTTTCAAAGAAGTTCAGTTCTATTCCCATGTCATTCACCTGGTTTCAAAAGTAACAGGCTCCATGACTGAGGGCACTAACCCGATGCAACTGGTAGCAGATACCTTCCCGGCCGGAACGCTCTCAGGGGCTCCGAAACACAACGCCATGACCATTATCAACAGACTGGAGCCTACCAACCGCAGTATTTACGGTGGAGCCATCGGATTTATGGATTTTGATGGTAATTTTAACCACGCTATCGCAATCAGGACCTTCCTGAGCAAAAATGATACCTTGTTTTATCAGGCCGGGATGGGTGTGGTAGCCAAGTCAAACATTGAATCTGAAATGCAGGAGGTACACAGCAAATTAGGGGCCCTGAGAATGGCAATTGAAATGGCTAATGAACTGTAAATAATCAACCTATGAATCCTTTATTAAAAAAGCTGAATTTTAAAGACCATAAGGAAATAATTATCCTTAACCCACCGCAGGAATTTGCTGAGCAAATGAAGGATTTCGGGCTTTACGGTGCTGTTATCAATGCCATTCCTGAAGGTAAAATTCAATTTGTGATGGTGTTTGTCACTAAACAAGTTGAAGTAGATGACCTGGCTCCGGAAATCGCAGAAAAGCTGAAAGGAGATGCTGTTTTCTGGTTTGTGTACCCTAAAGGTACTTCCAAAAGATACAAATGTGATTTTAACCGTGACACCGGCTGGCAAATCATGGGAAAACTGGGACTCGAAAGTGTCCGAATGGTGGCCGTTGATGAAGACTGGTCAGCTCTGAGATTCAGAAAAGTGGAATATGTGAAAGTGATCAACCGCGATCCAAGCTGGATTGCCACAGAAGAAGGAAAAGCAAAAGCAAAAAAACAATCATGAAAATATTAGTATTAGACAATTACGATTCATTTGTATATAACCTGGTTTATATCCTTAAAGACCTGGGTGGCGATGTGGATGTATTCAGAAACGATAAAATAGCCCTGGAAGACGTAAAGAAGTATGATAAAATACTACTTTCTCCAGGCCCGGGGATTCCTGAAGAAGCCGGAATCATGCTGGACCTGCTCAAAGAATATGCCGCTACAAAAAGCATCTTCGGCGTGTGTCTGGGTCACCAGGCCATCGGCGAGGCTTTCGGCTCCAAGCTTCACAACATGGGAGAAGTTTTGCACGGCGTAACCACCAAATGCATCATCAAAGACACTGAGGAAGTACTTTTCAAAGGCGTTCCAACCGAATTTGAAGTGTGCCGCTATCACTCGTGGACGGTTGTTCCGGAAACCATGCCTGCAGACCTTAAAATCACTGCTGTGGATGAAAAAGGTTTTGTATTGGGCGAAGCCCATCAGAAGTATGATATCCGTGGCGTTCAGTTTCACCCGGAAGCTTACCTGACTCAGCACGGTGTAAAAATGGTGGAGAACTGGCTGAGAAGCTGAAAGTCCCCCCGGCGTGACCGCCAGGGGATTGAGACTCATTCTGTCATTAAAGCATTCAATATTCATAATTAATATAACGTGAAACAATATTTAAACCAGCTGATCAGCCATACATCCCTTTCAGAGGATGAGGCTAAAGCAGCTTTGTTAAAAATCGGTCAGGGCGAAGTAAATCCCTCCCAGATGGCCGCATTCCTGATGGGCATACAGGCCAAAGGAGTTACTGTGGATGAACTGATCGGATTCAGGGAAGCCATGCTCGAACTGGCGGTTATCGTAGATCTGACAGAGTTTGATGCCATGGATTTATGCGGAACCGGTGGCGACGGCAAAGACACCTTCAATATTTCCACCACCGCCTCTTTTATAGTGGCAGGAGCCGGGCAGAAAGTCGCCAAACATGGTAACCACGGTGTATCTTCTTCCGTAGGATCAAGCACTGTCCTCGAATATCTGGGGGTGAAGTTTTCAAATGACCAAGATTTTTTGAAACATAAAATAGAAACAGCAGGCATATGCTACCTGCACGCCCCCCTGTTTCATCCGGCTATGCGGCATATCGGTCCGATCCGCAAAGAACTGGGTATCAAAACCTTTTTTAACATGCTGGGGCCGCTGCTCAATCCGGCCAAAGTAGAAAAACAGCTTACCGGGATATATGACCTTTCGATATTCGACCTGTATCACCAGCTGTTTAACCGCTCTGTCAGTCAATACGGTATTCTACACAGTCTTGACGGCTACGATGAAATTTCACTTACCGGCGACTTCAAACTGGCGACCAACGACTTTAACAAAAATTACTCTCCCTCAGATATCGGACTTGAAGTCCTGCTTCAGGATCAGCTGCACGGAGGCGATTCGCTGGAAGCTTCAGCCAAGATCATGGTGTCCATCCTGGAGAACGAAGGCACTCCTGCTCAGAATGCCGCAGTGCTGGCCAATGCGGGTGTAGCACTGAGTGTATCACGGGGATTGGATCTGGCTGAAGGTATTGCCTTAGCGAGGGTTTCTCTCGAAAGTGGTAAGGCCTTGGAGAGTTTCCGGAGATTGGTGGAGTGATCAGGTTTCACTCGTGGTAATGCTTTTTAAATAGAAAAGCAGGTATCTTTCTTCCTTACAAATAATATTTTATACCTGATGTGCATCATTCTATCAAGAATTCATGCACATCCTGGCATTGCTTTTTCCAATATTGTCATTTAACCATCAAATTTTAATGTACATCATTGAAAGTTACTCTACCGCCGTATTTTTTTGCATCATCACCATGATTGCCTGGGGTTCCAGCTCAAACACCCAAAAACTCGTCAGCCCAAACTGGAGAGTTGAACTTTTTTGCTGGGACTATGCTTTCGGGATACTGATAACTTCACTGATCTTTGCATTAACAATAGGTAGCTACGGAGCTGAGGGTCGAAGCTTCATTGAAGATCTTCAACAGGCCAATACCAAAAACATCGGCAATGCCTTGCTGGGAGGCATTATTTTCAATGCTGCCAACATTTTATTTATTTCTGCCGTGTCAATGGCCGGAATATCTGTGGCCTTTTCAGTGGGTTCCGGCTTATCTCTTGTCATTGGGGTCGTGGTTAATTACCTGGATTCACCCATCGGAAATGTTACCCTGCTCTTCTCAGGTGTCTTCCTTATTATTGTGGCTATTCTGCTGAATACAACCGCTTATGCCAGGATGTCTGCAGGAACAAAATCGTTTTCTGTAAAAGGACTGTTGATATCCATCAGCAGCGGGATTTTGATGGGGCTTTTCTTTAAATATGTCGCTAATTCAATGTTTCCCGATTTCAAGATTCCTGTCGAAGGAAAACTCAGTCCTCATTCTGCGGTTTTCATCTTCGCATGCGGTGTTTTCCTCAGTAATATTTTCTTCAACACGTTCATCATGTTCAAACTGTTTACCGGCACCCGGGTTAGTTTTGCCGGCTATTTCAAAGGAAGTTTCAAAAATCACTTTTTAGGAGTTATGGGTGGTTCTATATGGTGTATCGGGATGTGTTTTAGTATTATCGCCTCTGACAAAGCAGGAACAGCTATTTCATATGGGTTGGCATCCGGAGCAATCGTCGTAGCCTCTATATGGGGTATTTATGTCTGGAAAGAATTCAAAACAGCTCCCAAAGGCACCAATGTCTTACTGAACATCATGCTGATTTCATTTCTCTCCGGATTAATATTAATTGTCACTTCCAGGTAATTTTATCTGTATTTCCCTTTTGCAGCCTGTCTCTTATAGGAAACGCCTTCTCTGCATTGCAAAGAAGGCGTTTTTTAATCAGGCTATCTGATGCAGGCTTAAGGAAGCGACAACAAAAATCCGATGGTAAAGTTAGCATCCCAGTCAAACACAAATTGTTCTGTTCCGGTAGCGTCTTTGATGCCTTTGTAGATGTTAAGCCCGGCTTTGGCTTTCGCATCTTCCAGTTTATATTCCTTCGGATCTTTCAACACTGTGTATCTTTCTTTTCCTGCACGCACTTTTTTAGCCAGTTCAAAAGGTACCCCACCGATGATAAAACAGGTTTTGCGTTTCAGGCTTGGAACGTCAGAAGCGAGTTTTTTCACTTCGTTATACACTTTTCCGTCATCATCACCATTCTGGAAATACTTGGCTCCGTAAGTTTCAAAAGCTGAAATAGAGCTTCCGCTGATCCATGAAATTTTGGTGTTACCCGAACCGATATCTGTTACAAACGCTTCTTCTTCGTAATCTTTCGGCAATACACATTTCAAAGCCAGGGCTCCTTCCTGCTGCGGGGTCACGGTATTGACCTGGTAGTTAAGCGATTTCAACGCCTTGATGATTTTCTGGGTTACCTCGGCTTTTGCCGCTCCGGAACTTACCACAAAGTGGATATTCTTGCCGTTAACACCATAATCCAGCATAGACCCGATGTATTTTTTCAAACCGATTCTAACATCGTCATCTGTGGCCATGTTTTCAGTAACGAGGCTGTTACCAAATTCCGGCTTTACAAGTTTCCAGTTTTTATCCTTATCAATTCTGACGATGAATGAGTTAAAACCACTGGCTCCCAGTTCAACCACTCCTTTCAACGTGCCGTTGATCGGCTCAGGAGCTACGTAAGTGAAGCCTGAGTTGCTTTCAGCAGTAGCTTCAGTATCTGTGGCAGCAGAACCTTTGGTCTCTGCTCCGGGGATGCTCGGACTTTCAACCTCATCGGTTGTTTCTTCTGTCTGGCTCTGGGCTTTCAGTTTCTGACCCAGGGATGTATTTTCAAGAAACCATTTTCCTCCAAAAAACAGGGCCGCCACAATGGCGATGATCATCATGAATTTTGAAAAAGGCGTTAATCGTGTTTTCATTGTTTAAAAGTATAGTTTATAATTAATTATCAAATAATTTATCGTACTGGTTACCGCTTCTTTCGGAAGAGCTGACCTGGTTACCAGCCACCAACAGCTTTTTGTCACTTCCTAAAAGCATAGATACCCCTTCTTTTTCCCATTTTTCGAGCATATCCAGACCTTCTTCTTCAAATACACCATTTTGCAGGTCAATTGAATTCATAAAGTTAGAAGACAAATCCATGAATCTCTCCATTTCTCCGACTTTCTGACTCACATCTTCAGCGATATTCTCCAAAGCCATGTCAAACATGTGTCTCTGATCTTTGTTACCCGAAAGAATGTTCATCGCAGAGGTCATGGCAGAGTGACTCGCACGGATGGCTTTACGCTCCTGCTCTTTCACCATCACCTGGTCTTTGATGTCCTCCAGCATGATCTCTGAGTTTTCATACATTTTACCCAAGACACGGTACAGGATCTCCATCTTCTTATAAAGGTCTTCCAGTTTCATGTTAGACTCTTTCAGACGGCCGGCTTTTCTGGCCTTCAGCACCATCAGGGCTTGTTTATCCGTTTCCTTGGCTTTGCTGGCCAGGCTCAGGTCGTTCTGAATCTGCTTCGAATTATTATCGATGATGGTCTTAAGATTCACCATCTGGCCTTTCAACTGAGTAATCTGCTGGTTCATTTTACCCAGGTTGCTTCTCAGCTCTTCCACGTAGGTTTTAAGGATACCGATCGGGTCGATCTGTACGAAAATACCGGTAATCCAACGCATGATACCCCTGTAGATATAAAACACCATCTGACGCATTTTAGAGTCAAACACCATATAAAGCAAAGCAGCCAGGGCCACCAGGAGCAGGGCAAGATAAAGCGTATTTGAAGCCAGCGAAATTAGAAAAGGTAAAGACTTATAAAGAAAATATCCACCGGCGATGATACCTGTTGCTAAAAAAAGCATACCGGTCGTACCTTCCGGTTTCTCCCAAAATGATTTTGGTTTGATTTCCTGTAGTTCCATAGTTTTTATTTGTTTTAAATTTAATCCGAAAGTTTATTTTATGAGTATTAATTTATTTGAGATATTGACTGATTTTCTGGATATCCGTTTCAATCTGACCAGCCAGATCCATGTAAGTCGTTTTAAAATCATTTTTCGTCGCATCCAGTTTTAAAACCGACTCTGAGATTTCAGCTTTCAGTTTTTCCATAGCAGCCTGACCCTCCTGGATCTCTTTGGTCAGCTGGGCTATTTTCTCTCCTTTTTGTTTTAGCCCGAGTTCCATATCCTGGATGTTCTTTTCCTTGTCACCGATCTGCTTGGCCCTCTGCACACTCAAAGCTTCCTGAAACTTGCTTTCTTCTTCTTTAAGGGTTTTCAGGTAAACGTTTGCCGTGTCTGTCAATCGCTGCTGCGAAGTACCCATGGCCTGGGCCGCAGCATAAGCCGACTGGTAACGGGTGGCTTCATCCATAGGCAACTTGGCCAGGCTTTGCAGGGATTTTTTAAATTCAAGGTAATCAAAACCTTCCTGATTGTTCTTTTCCAGCGAACTGAACAATAAATCGTAGAACTGCTCACTGACTGACCCCTTGACTTCAACTGGTGCTGAAGCGGCAGCCTGCGACTTGGTTTCCGGTTTTTCAGATGCTTTTTCAGAGGGCTCTTCAGTAGCCGAACCGCTGGCATCATCCACAATAAAAACGCTTTTGATTTTCTTTAAAAAATCGCTCATGTTGTTTTGTTTTTAAGATTACGGTCCAAATTTTAGATGAAATTAACGATTTTCAATGGATTTTTATGTGCTGCCTTGTAAAGACATGTCAATCGGTTAATTTTAATGATGATTTTTGAAACGAGATGCAGTAAAGATTCCGGAAGGCAGATAATTTAAATGTTGCAGGATGTAAACCACAAAAAATCCATCCTTCTTAAATAATTAAAAAGGGCAGAAACAAAAATGAGCAGGTATCAGCGGTTAAACAGGCTGCTACACCAGTTGATGAGCTCTGTTTCATCTACAATACTCCAGGAATGCGGATGCCGGGAGCCGTCTTCTCTGAAACCTTTATTATTTGTGCTGATCAGCTCCGCATCTTTATTACCGTCTATCATCAGCTGATTGATAAGGGCCGCACAATCAATGGAATTCATGCCGTAATAATCCAGCCTGCGGTTTTCGAGCCACCAATTGACATCAGGTTCATGATAAATCCTGACGGGTGTTTTGTCAAGAAAGACGGCATTTCCTCCCTTTCTGGCCGAATAAGAGAACGGTGACCCGGTATGATAGTTTGACAGCTTTTGATAAGGCGTGCCCCCATATTTACTTTCCAGGAGACTCAGGACCATCTTCCCCTCCGCCACTGCCACCGAGCTGAAATTGAGTTCTACTTTCTTTTTACATTCTCTCCAGAATCTTTCATAGTCCAGCGGCGGATCAACGGCCATTACCCCGGCGACCTTTATGCCGCTGTGATTTTTCCCCTGTTCTCCATATTGGGCATACCGTATGGCCAGGGAACCGGCTGCCGAAAGACCACCGACAATCACCTTATTCTTCGGGATATTGTATTTAACCGTAACCTCAGCAATCATTTCATCCAGTAATTGTAAAGGATAGTCTTCCACCATAATGTCCAGGTAATTGGAAGATGGAATCCCCATCATCAGTACAATCCCTTTTTCGGCAGCCATGCTGACCATCGGGTGTGAAAACGGAAGATAGGTCAGGACAAACATGCCTTTGATCTGCCCTTTGGGCAAAACAAGCTGATATAAGTTAGCGGTGGAATCCCTGGGATTACGGAAAACAGTAATGGGTTCCTGGGCAAATGAGATATGAAAACCAGGTATTAAAAAAAGAAGTAATAATAGCTTTTTCATTTTATAAGCGGGGCTTTTGTCAAAGGTATCCGCATTGTTACTCCTCTCCAAAAATCTTAACTTTTATTAGCAATCTTTAACATATCCAAACTCTTGTGGTCATTTATCTTCTTTTCATTAGATTTGTGAATCAATAAAACCAATTCAGCCTTATGTTAAAATTAGGATTTGTAAGTGCCATATTAGCCGATTTCGGATTTGAGCACGTTGTGAATTTTGCTCAGAAAAATGAGTTTCAATGCGTCGAAATGATGTGCTGGCCGGGTGATAGCGGCGACAGCAGGAGATATGCCGGTGTGAGCCATATCGATGTTGAGAAAATGGACGTCGATTATATCAAACATTATATCGCAGAAAGAGGAATCAGCATTTCAGGGCTCGGTTATTATCCCAACCCGATGGATCCGGACCCTAAAAAATCAGAATACTACGTAGAGCATATCAAGAAGATCATCAGGGCCTGTAATGCCCTGGGCGTGCCGGTCATGAACACTTTTATCGGCCGCGACCAATTTAAAAACGTGAAGGATAACCTGGAAATATTCAAAAAACTCTGGAAACCGATCATTGAAACAGCAGAACAGGAAGGCATCAAGATCGGTATTGAAAACTGCCCGATGTTTTTTACCAATGACGAATGGCCCGGTGGTAAAAACCTGGCGACAAGTCCGGCGATCTGGGACCAGATGTTTGAGATTTTCCCTACGCCGCTTTTTGGTCTGAACTATGACCCCTCTCACATGATCTTCCAGATGATGGATGAGATCAAACCGATCTATCAATACAAAGACCGCCTGCATCATGTGCACATCAAAGACGTAAAAGTATACAAAGATAAACTGGACAGGGTGGGCATTATGGCCAATCCGCTGGAATATCACTCGCCTAAGCTTCCGGGGCTGGGAGATGTCAACTGGAGGGCTTTCTTTGCGGCTTTAACTGATGTCAGATACCGTGGACCGGTGGTGATTGAAGTGGAAGACAAAGCTTACGAAGGCAGTCCTGAGGACGTCACCACCGCCATCAGAACGGCCAGAAACTACGTCAAACAATTTTTAGGATAATTTTTTAAGGGTAAATTACAACTTTTAAGTCGCGTCAGGGGTCATAATAGCAAAAGACATTATACCCATGATACGTAAAATAGTTGTATTTACCCTTTTAGCATTAGTTTCTTTTGCCTGCGAAAAAGAATCGGACACCATCAGTGATCTGAAACTGGTATCTTTCAGACCCAATCAATGCAGTGAACCATGGGATCTGGAAAAATACAATAGCCCCGGAGAAATCAGCCGGGAAAACCGCTTAAAGAACTACCTCAAAGAAAAGGGTATAACTACCATCACCAACTTTGAAGCGGTCACTTCAGACAGCGGGTCCTATTGCAAGGCCTGCACCTGCCCGGATAATCATGTTTTTAAATTTACTGTCACTTTGCAGGATTATACAAAGCTGAAAAACATGGAGCCTTTTTCAACCTATCTGTCTTAAAGCCGGAAAAACCTGATTCCAACTTTCAGGACAGATGAAGAATCATCATAAAAAATACAAATTAATTATGCTACGTAAAACATTTGCCATCGCCCTTCTTGCACTTGCCTCTTTTTCGTGTGAGAGCAGTTCAGTTCCGGCTGAAAACGAAGTAAAACTAGTGGCTTTCAAGCCAAACCAATGCAGCGAACCATGGGATGCCGCCAAGTACACCTCCAATGAAAGCCTGAGCCGTGCAGACAGGTTGAAAAACTATCTCAAAGATAGTGGCATCGGACAGATTACAAATTTTGCTGTAACGACCGATAATAACGCCTACTGTGCAGCCTGTACATGCCCGAGCAGCGACAATATCAAGTTTACTGTAAGTCTGTCTGACTTTGAGAAATTGAAGACCGTAGCTCCTTTTTCGACTTATCTCAAATAACCGGCTGAGTTGCCGGATTGATTATGACTCCCAGGATATTATTGCTATTACTCCTTTCAGTGAATTTTGTGGCCTGTGAAAATGAGCAGGAAGAAAAGTGGGAAGAAAGAGGACTGAAACTGGTAGCTTTCAAGCCTAATCAGTGTAATGAGCCCTGGGATGGTGCCGGATACAGAACTTCCGAAGCTCCTAGCCGCCCCGAAAGGTTGAAAAATTACCTCAGGGACAATGGTATCAGCCAGATTACAAATTTTGAGATCACAATAGACAACAAGATATACTGTGAGGCTTGCTCTTGTCTGAGTGGCGAAAACGTTAAGTTTACCGTAACCATCTCAGATTTTGAAAAATTGAAAACCATCGCTCCTTTTGATAATTATCTGAAGTAAGTATCCTATAAAGAAAAGCCCCGGCATCATTTCTGATGCCGGGGCTTTTTATATTTCCTGATGCCGTATTATTTCAACGAGTTGATATAAGCAGCAATGGTTAATGCATCTTTTTTCGGAACCTGTGGCATCGGGGCCATTGGAGTGGCGTAATCAGGCCAGTTTTCAGGCTTAGGATTGTAGATCAGTTCTACGATCTTCTCAGCACTGTACTTTCTTTTAGCCACATCTTTGAATGCTGGGCCTACTACTTTCTTGTCTTCAGAGTGACAAGCCAGACAGGTGTGTTTCTGAAGAAGTGGTTTGATCTGTGCAAAAGTCATCGGAGCTGCTTTGGCTGGTGCCGCGGTAGTTGCTTTGCCTTTGCCGTCAGGGGAAACCGTTTCTTTAGCAGTTTTAGATGGAGCCTCCGCTTTAGCTTTACCTGAATCAAAAGTCTTCAGTTCAGCAGCACCCAGTTTAGCTCCTTCCGGAATCGCGTTCAGGGTGTAATAAGCCGTAGGGTGTACCAGTGACCATGAACCGGTCGTAGCTCTGATACCGCCTAAAGTAAGTTCATGAACATAATATTTTCTCAGACCGTCAGCTACAATTCTCAGTTTTTTACCGTCTTCCGAAAGCTTAACTCCTTTGATTTTCAGATCTTCACGGTTGATCGGAGGTGAACCGTAAACCGGGTGGTGCTTATAGATAAAGCTGCTCAGTGAAATTGAAGACAAATCTTCAGCAGATTTACGATCAACCGGCATGGTGAATTCTACTTCAAAACCGTCCGGCATAGCCTTCACCGTTGACATTTCGAAAGGTATTTTTCCATTCCAGATCAGTCTTTGCAAACCCTGGTTGGCATCTCCGGCCGATCCCCATCCACGGTTGGTTTCTCCGACAAACATCGATCCGTCCGGAGCGAAGGTCATACGCATGACACCCGACTGGAATCCTGAACGGAAATCCCAGGCAGCTCCCTGAAATTCGCCGTTTACTTTTTCAAGATAAACCCTCATGATTTTTGACTGACCCTGGTCACCTACAAACAACTGACCGGCAAACGGACCGAAGTCACCCTGCGTTTCATCTTTGATGATCTCAGAGTTTGAAATTCCGAGAATACCGTGAGGAAGCCAGACTGCCGGCAACTGAACCGCAGGATATTTCTCTTTCAATGTATACAGATAATCAGGTTTCTCATTAACCACGTTCTCAGGCTTAATGTAATTTCCACCTGCATTCTTCACTTTCCTGTTGTCTCTTTCTGCAAAAAACTGTTCTTCAGTCAGTTTTACCGGAGAGTTTTTATCTACCCATTTTAAACTGGCCGGGTGTCCGGTGAAAGCTCCTTTTTTAACGTGCCATACTCCACCTGATCCCATCCAGTCACCTTGGTTGTCTGCATAGAACAATTCGCCGTCTATCATACCCAAACCGGCCGGAGAACGCATACCTGCAGCCCATGCTTCGATTTTACCATCTTTATGTACTTTGAATATCGAACCTCTGTTAGGTACTCTCGCTTCACCTCTCCACCATTCCTCATCACCGAAAGCCACATTACCACTGACGAAAAAGCTTCCGTCCGGAGCAGGCTTAGGCCCGAATGAATATTCGTGATAGTGACCTGAAACAGGCCATGCACTGACAGTTTCATAGCTGTCGGCTTTACCGTCGCCATTCTTATCAGTCAGCTTGGTTAACTCACCTCTCTGGGCACAATAGAATGAGCCGTCTTTGTAAATCAAACCAAGTACTTCGTGAAGTCCTGAAGCAAATTTCCTGAAATAGGGCTGACGGCTGGTCGGGTTCTCCACCACCCAGATGTCTCCGCGTCTGGTAGCCAGGGCAAGTGATCCGTTCGGAGTCATGGTTACACCACCGACTTCCAATAAAACACCTTCAGGCACAGGCAGGGTAACGATTTTATAAAAATCCTCTTCTTTTGGCGATTCCTGGGCCAGAACGGCAGAAGAACAGGCCATCGTCAGTATTAAAGCTTTAAATATTTTTTTCATTTTCTTGATTCAGATTACTAATTAAAACAAAAGTGAATAGATAATTTTACCGTTGGAAGGCGTCGCTACCAGCTCCTGACCGTTGGCAGTGCTTTTGATGGTAGCCCCTGATCCGGTGTCAATCTTAATAAAGTATGACTTGTTATCTACAGCATAAAGCCCTTCTTCCACTTTCTCTATCTGTTTACCTTCTGCAAGACGTGCCTGAACACTTTTTGCCGGGTTTTTAATATTTACTTCGCGGCTGAAATACTTACCGTCCACAATTCTGATGGCATCACTTACGTCTGCTCCGAATATCTTGTATTTAAAAGTAGGCAGATCAGCATCATCAAGGTCGTATCCCAAAGGTTTGTAACCGCTTCCGGTAGTATCTTTCGGCCAGGCCGCTGCAGAGGCATCTGCCAGCAAAAGGTCATGGTTAAGCAAGGTTACACTGCCCAAAGGTCTTGAAGAACCGTCTCCCCTGTCGTTCCACATTGGTGTGGCATCAAGGAACCCGCCTTTCCAAACCTGCACCAAAGCACCTTTATCAAGGTCATAGGTATAGTGAAGATTGTCAGGGGTTCCAACTGAAATCGCATGAACAATTCTGAATCTTGATTTGTCTTCCGGTTTTTTGAAATCCATGAAACTTCTCAATGTTGTATTGTTTGAAGCAGATACGATGATCGGATCTGATAGTTTACCGGCAATCAGTGAACCTACGGCATGGTGAGGCGTTTCTCTGAATCCAGGGCCTGATGACCAGAATGCCAGCACAGGTTTCATCCATCCGTCGCGTTTGTTGTTGAATATCTCAATGATATGGTCTCCGGCTTTCAGATCTACAGAGGCCTCACGGATGGTGTTGGTCTGAAACCACTGGTTATCCAGGACTTCCTTATTGTCGATTTTCAACCAACTGTGGCCTGATTCCTGTAGTTTGAAAGTATAATTTCCGTCGGTAGGGGCGGTATATTTACCTCTGATCACAAATGCGTAATCATTCGGGTTTTTAGTAACTTCCCACGTCAGGCTCTCAATTTTACCTCTTTCGTCCACTTTAAGGGTTGAAAGGTCCGTATCATGCTGATAGCTTCCGTAGTACACCTTGTAAGTAAGGTCAGAAAGCGTTCCCGGTTTTTTGTCAAAATTCGTGATCTTAATGTCTTTGATGGCCAATGAACCGTGGTCTCCCTGGATTCTCAAAGGACCCATTGCCACTTCATTTTCGGTCATTGCACCCCTCGTAACTCCTGAAAGCTCTACATTTTCATGAACAGTAATGCCGTTCAGTTTTATGCTGATGATCCTGGCGTTGGCAATTTTCTTACCTGCTGCATCAAATTTAGGTGCCTGGAATGAGATTTTGATTTTCTGCCATAAGCCCGGGGCTTTAGAAACGTTGACTCTCGGAGCATAACCTTCATAACCTTTCTGGCCTTCAGGCATGGCTTCGTTCCAGCGTTCGTAGATACCGCCGGCATCGCTGTATTTGGCAGTTTTCTTTCCCCAGCTATCAAAAAGCTGAATTTCATAACGTCCTTGCAGATAAATACCTGAGTTCGATCCTTTTGTCAGCATGTAATCCAGTTCTACATCCAGATCACCGTGTTCAAAATTGGAGAACAAATCATACTCTCTGCCGTATTTACCTTTTTCGTGGAAACAAGCCAGGACCCCTGTTCCGGGTGTAGTGTTGAGAACATTCTCTTTGGAGATGTCTGCCGATGCATTACCGACAATCTTCCAGTTGCCCGTTGTATTGGGTTTAAAGCTGCTTAAATCATTAAGCGGTAGCTGTGTCTGGGCAAATGCCGACCAGGACAGAAGAAGAAAAAAAGCGAGTTTTTTTTTCATGAAATCGTTTAAGATTGAAAAATGAGAAATACAAAAAATCAATATGGCCATTCCGAATAAGCTTTGCAGCATTCGTCAGAGCAGCGTTTTAATCAGGTTTTGCTACAAATTTACCATCAAATCGTGATTAAAAAAATATTTTATTAAATGTCGCCCTGACACGACCAAAGTCAGCCCGGCAGCAGCATAAGCGGCTGATATATAATGCAGAATTTCAATCGATTTAAACCCGCAAATACCTTCTGGGGTCTATGACTAAATCAGGAATTCGAAAAGCTCCGGCTTGTCGTTAATGTAGGTAAACTGAACGTTGGAGTTTTCCATTCTCTGGATCAGGCCTTCAAAATCGTCCTTTTTCTCAATTTCTATACCCACCAGGGCCGGGCCCCTCTCTCTTGCAGTTTTTTTAGAATATTCAAAGAAAACAATATCCATGGTTGGCCCGAGTACATGCTCGAGGAATTCTTTCATTGCTCCGGAACGTTGCAAAAACCTGATGATGAAATAATGTTTTAGTCCTTCATATAGCAGTGACCTTTCCTTGATCTCTTCCGTACGGGTAATGTCATTATTCCCTCCGCCGATAATACAGACCACATTCTTACCTTTGATTTTATCCCGGATAAAGTCAAGGGCCGAAACACTCAATGCCCCGGCAGGTTCGGCCACGATGGCTTCTTCATTGTACAGCTGGAGAATCGTCGAACAAACTTTACCTTCAGGAATCAGCAGGATGTCGTCCAGCTTGTTTTTAACGATCTGGTAGGTCTTATCTCCCACCCTCTTAACGGCTGCTCCATCCACAAACTTATCTATATGCTCCAGTGTAACCACCTCGCCCTGTTCAAATGACACTTTCATGGAAGGCGAGCCCAGCGGTTCTACGCCAATCAGTTTGGTTTTAGGGCTCAGTTGCTTAAAAACAGTCGAAACCCCGGCAGCCAGACCACCGCCTCCTATCGCAAAAAGTAAATAATCAATCTTAAAATCTGCATCCTTGAAAATCTCAAGGCCAACCGTACCTTGTCCTTCCATGACCTGGAAATCATCAAAAGGGTGTACAAAAATCCCTCCGGTTTTCTCCACATATTCCTGGGCGGCATAGTAGGAGTCATCATAAGTATCCCCGCTCAGTTTGATCTCGATCCAGTCTTTGCCAAACATGCTTACCTGCCGCACTTTTTGGGCCGGAGTGGTGGTAGGCATAAAAATGATCCCTTTTACTTCCAGTTTACGGCAGGCGTACGCCACACCCTGGGCATGATTCCCCGCACTGGCACAAACCACCCCTCTCAATAATTCATCATGAGGGATAGCCGCCATTTTATTGTAGGCTCCGCGAATCTTATATGACCTTACGACCTGGAGATCCTCTCTTTTAAGAAAAATATTGGCCTGGTATTTCTCAGACAGGTTGCTGTTGAATGTCAATGGAGTTCTGATAGCTATATCCCGAAGCCTTTCCGAGGCCGCATAAATATTTTCGAGTTCTATTGAATCCTGATGGTCTTTTTGATTTGAAGAGGACATATTTGAAGAGAGATAAAAATACCGACAAACCTACAAAAAACTACTAAGTTTACCGGCAAATATCCGCATTTTTTATCCGGCTGTATGAAATTACTTTTCACAGGTAATCTAAATGAAAAAGCCACCGGATTTAGTACTTCCGGCGGCTTTTAATAAGATCTATTTATTCTCAGCTGTTTTCTGGTCTCAGGCTGCGGACAGTCTTACCTGCTCTCCACATTTCTGATTCACGAAGTTCAGCCAGTTCAACCTCCAGTTTCTCACGGTAGTCAGACTGCGAGTTTCTTTCAATTGAGATGCTCGCTTCGTTCTGAGTTTTAACTGAGTTGTACAGTTGCTCAAAAACAGGTTTTGTAGCATCGCGGAAAGGCTTCCACCAGTCCAAAGCACCACGCTGAGCAGTGGTAGAACAGTTGGCATACATCCAGTCCATACCGTTTTCAGCTACCAATGGCATCAATGACTGAGTCAATTCTTCCACAGTTTCGTTAAACGCCTCAGAAGGTGAGTGGCCGTTCGCACGCAATACTTCGTACTGAGCCGCGAAAATACCTTGTATAGCTCCCATCAAAGTACCACGCTCTCCTGTAAGATCCGAGGTAACTTCTTTGTAAAAATCAGTTTCAAACAAATAGCCTGATCCCACACCGATAGCCATGGCGATACATTTCTGACGGGCAGTTCCTGTAGCGTCCTGATAGATTGCAAATGATGAGTTAAGACCTTTACCTTCTACGAACAGACGACGAAGTGAAGTTCCTGATCCTTTCGGAGCAGCAAGGAACACGTCAACATCAGCAGGAGGTACGATACCTGTTTTTTCTTTGTAAGTAATTCCGAAACCATGCGAGAAATACAGAGATTTACCCGGTGTAAGGAATTTCTTCACAGTTGGCCACAATTCGATTTGTGCAGCATCTGAAAGTAAATAACAAATGATGGTACCTTTTTCCAAAGCTTCTTCGATTTCGAAAAGCGTCTGACCAGGAACCCAGCCATCAGCAATTGCCTTGTCATAAGTTTTACCTTTACGCTGACCCACGATAACGTTCAAACCGTTATCACGCATATTCATCGCCTGACCCGGACCCTGAACACCATAACCGATTACAGCGATAGTCTCATTAGCCAATACTTCTCTTGCTTTTTCAAGGGGAAATTCTTCTCTTGTTACAACTTCCTCCTCAACGCCTCCAAAATTTAATTTTGCCATTTTTAATTTAAAGAATAGTTTTTATTTACTTATTAACTGTTGTAAAAACCTGTTTACTCCGGTGGTTTTTACGAATTTTGATACTGATTTTACAAATAATACTCCCACTCCATGTCTTCCGGGAGATACTCTACCAAACCTTGCGGGGTTTTTCCGACGGCTACCCTGCCCGACCTTACAAACTCAATTATACCGTAAGGTTTCAGGTATTTGAAGAAGTCGAAAATCTCTACCTCGGTGCCGGTTTTCTGAATGGCCACATAGTCAAGTCCCCAGTAAACCACCCAGGCTTTATACACACGGTTGATGGTGTCTACATCCAGGGGTTTCGAGCCCAGCGGTGTGGCGATTTTGAACAGGGCAATCTCATTATAAACGATGTCGTCATTGAGATACCCGAACACAGCCAGAACTTCCACGATTTTCCTGGTTTGGCGAACAAGCTTTTCAACTTCTTCCCTTTTCTCATGTTTGATAACGATGGTAAATCTTGAAATCCCTTTTCTTTCGGTTTCAGATACCGTCAAACTGTCAATATTGATTCTTCTGCGTGTAAAAATAACCGTGATCTTATTCAATAAGCCAATGCTATTTTCAGTAAACACGCAAATGGTATATGTACTCATAATCTGATTTTAAATGCCTTTGATCAATTACTCCAACCTGATTTCAGAAACACTTCTTCCGGCAGGAACCATCGGGAATACGTTTTCTTCTTTTTCTACAACAACTTCCAGCAAATAAGAACCCTGGTGGTTCAGCATTTTATCAATGGATTCTTCCAGGCTTTCTCTTTCCGTACATTTGTGGCCGTCTATTCCGAAACCCCTCGCAATCGTAATAAAATCAGGATTCTGAAGCTCCACAAATGAATACCGCTTGTCAAAAAAGAGTTGCTGCCACTGGCGTACCATTCCCAAAAAGTTATTGTTAAGAATGATCAGTTTAACAGCCAGTCCGCTTTGTGCGATCGTACCCAGCTCCTGGATGGTCATCTGGAAACATCCGTCACCGATAAAGGCAATCACATTTCTGTCAGGTGCTCCCATTTTAGCTCCCAAAGCTGCCGGAATGGCAAAACCCATAGTCCCCAATCCACCCGAGGCGATATAGGAATGTGGTTTTTTGAACTGGTAATATCTGGCGGCCACCATCTGGTGCTGTCCCACGTCTACCACCACACAGGCTTCTCCTTTTGTTTTATCTGAAACCATTTTAACCACTTCCGCCATCTTGATCTGGTCAGATCCGCCAAGGTCTCTGTCGGTTACTTTCAGTTTCTCTTCCGGCTCAAGTTTCCTGAATTCATTCTTCCAGGCCGTATAATCTCCTTTTTTAACCAAAGGCATCAGCAAATTCAGGACTTCCTTGATGTCGCCTACTACCGGTGCTTCGGTTTTTTTGATCTTTTCTATCTCCGCCGGATCAATTTCAATGTGGATGATCCTGGCCTGTTTGGCAAAAAGCTCCGCATCGCCGGTTACCCGGTCGTCAAAACGCATACCGATGGCAATCAGGACATCACACTCGTCGGTCATGACATTCGGAGCGTACATGCCGTGCATACCCAGCCATCCCATGTAGTTAGGGTGGTCAATCGGCATACCTGAAAGGCCCAGCAAAGTACTGGCACAAGGAATATCTGTTTTCTCTACAAACGCCTGGAACTCTTTTACCGCTTCTGAGATCAATACACCATGACCAAAAAGAATATAAGGCCTTTTGGCATTGTTGATCATTTCAGCAGCTTTCTCTACCTGTTCTATTTTCGGAACACGGCGTGGATGATACCCTGCCAGTTTCTCTACTTTTTTATATTCAAATTTCTTTGACATCAGTTTGGTCTGGGCATCCTTGGTAATGTCTATCAAAACCGGACCCGGCTTACCCGCCTGAGCAATGAAAAAGGCTTTCGCTAAAATCTCAGGAATCTCATCAGGATCAATGATCTGATAGTTCCACTTACAGATCGGGGTCGTAATGCCGATCACATCCGTTTCCTGGAAAGCATCTGTTCCGAGAAGGTGAGAGGCTACCTGTCCGGTGATGGCTACCATCGGTGTACAGTCGATGATGGCGTCAGCGATACCTGTCACCAGGTTAGTGGCTCCGGGACCCGAAGTGGCCATACAAACGCCTACGCGTCCGCTTGACCTGGCATAACCTTCTGCAGCGTGTGATGCACCCTGCTCATGCCTTACCAGTACGTGTCTGATCCTGTCGGTGTAATCATACAAGGCATCGTAAATGGGCATAATAGCTCCGCCCGGATATCCGAATATGGTGTCTACACCTTCAGCCAAAAGACATTCCATCAGAGCTTGTCCTCCGGAAAGCATCTTGGGCACCGTTCCTATTTCAGGAGCAGGACTTACTGAAGCGATTACTGGTTCTTCCATGATTTCTGCTATTTTGCTCATGGTTTTTTGTTGTTTATTGATTCTTTAATTATTCTCTTATTTGTCGGTAACGCATCCCTCTTCCGCACCGGACACGTTTTTAAAGTATTTCCTCAAGACACCTTTTTCGATGAAAGGAGGCACAAGCGGCACCCATGTTTTTCTTCTTTCTGCCAGCACCTCGTCGGTAACGTGGACAGTCAGTTCGCGGGTTTCAGCATCTATCGTAATCAAATCCCCATCTTCAACCAGGGCAATATTTCCACCTTCAAAGGCCTCCGGAGCAATGTGTCCTACCACAAATCCGTGCGTTCCACCGGAGAAACGGCCGTCGGTAATCAAAGCCACCTTATCTCCAAGGCCGGCACCCATCACCGCGGAAGTCGGTTTAAGCATTTCGGGCATACCCGGTCCGCCTTTAGGACCTTCATATCTGATGACGATTACCTGCCCTGCTTTGATTTCGCCTTTAGCCAGGGCTTCCAGCATTTCTTCTTCTTTATTACATACCTTGGCAACGCCTTCGAACTTAAGACCTTCTTTTCCTGTAATTTTAGCGACTCCACCTCTTGTAGCCAGGTTACCATACAGCAACTGGATATGTCCTGACGGTTTGATCGGGTCTTCGAGTCTTCTTACGATGCTTTGTGATTCAAAATCAAGATCAGGCACCTCTTCAAGGTTTTCGGCAATGGTTTTACCGGTAATCGTCATACAATCACCATGGATCAGACCATTTTTATAAAGATATTTCATGACCGCAGGCACACCACCTACAGACAGCATGTCTTCCATATAATATTTTCCTGAAGGTTTCAGATCGGCAATGAATGGTGTACGGTCTGAAATAGCCTGTATATCTGCATAAGTAAGTTCAAGTCCTGCCGAATGAGCAATAGCTATATAGTGAAGCACCGCGTTGGTCGATCCGCCCAGAGCCATTACGACGGTCAGGGCATTTTCCAATGACTTCTTCGTTACCACATCTCTCGGAAGAATCTGTTTTTCCAGGATATTTTTCATGGCTGCACCGATGGCTATACATTCTGCCTGCTTGCCTTCGTGTGTGGCCGGGTAGGTAGAGCTGTTAGCCAGACTCAGCCCCAAAGCCTCGATAGAAGAAGCCATCGTATTGGCCGTGTACATGCCACCGCAAGCCCCTTGTCCCGGAATTGAGTTTTGTATTACTCCTTTATAATCCTCATCACTGATGTTGCCGGCAAGCTTTTGTCCGTAAGCCTCAAAAGCCGAAACGATGTCCAGTTTTTTACCTTTCCACGATCCTGACTTCACTGTTCCTCCGTACACCATAATCCCCGGCCTGTTAACACGGCACATGGCCATTACTGCACCCGGCATGTTTTTGTCACATCCTACCACAGTGATCACACCGTCATACCATTGTGCAGAAACCACGTTTTCGATTGAATCGGCGATGATATCACGGCTAGGAAGAGAATAACTCATCCCATCGTTACCGTTGGTCATCCCGTCAGACACACCGATGGTGTGAAAAATCAATCCGACCATGTCATTGGCCTGGATGCCTTTTTTCACGTGAACAGAAAGTCCGTTCAGGTGGATATTACATGGGTTTCCTTCGTAACCTGTGCTGGCGATACCAATCTGTGGCTTTGCCATATCCTCTTCCTTCATACCGATGGCATAAAGCATGGCCTGAGCGGCCGGGTTACTTACTTCTTGTGTCAGGGTTCTGCTGTACTTGTTAAGTTCTTGACTCATTATATTGATAAAATTAATACTTCTCTAAGTGCCAGACATCTTATAAAAAGAGTGTTTCTAAATGTTGGCAGAAATTCTTCATTGGCGAAAATTCGCTATTTTGATAAAAACTACTTCACAAATGAAAAAATTATTATTTTTATTTCCAACAAAAAAATAAAGAAATTACTGAGCTTATTAAAAAACATTAATAAATCAAGATTTTCGAATGCAAAAATTATATTATTCCAAGAAGGCTTCCTTCTTTTTAAAAACTTTTATATATTCGTTTGACCATTTATTCAAGGCTTTAAGGAAATTCCTACTTTTAATAATTTTGTACTTTATCAATTCAAACCTAATCTGTCTTTAAAATGATCCGATTACTCTTTGCAGCGTTTTTACTCACTTCATGTGCCTCCTCAAAAATCAAAAGCTCTGTTTCTGACGATGCTCAGAAAGAACTGGCCAATCGACTTGCCCAGAAATACATCATTGCTGATGGCCATGTCGATCTGCCCTACCGTCTGAAAGTGAAGAATTTTCAACTCGAAAAACAATATGTGGGTATTCCTGTAAAATCAGCTGAAGGCGATTTTGATTTCGAAAGGGCCAAAAAAGGCGGACTGAAAGCTCCATTCATGTCCATTTATATTCCGGCATCTTACGAACCTGCGGGAGCCCAGCTTCTGGCCGACTCACTGATTACGATGGTGAAGTGGATTGCCGATCAGAACAAAACCTATTATGAAGTGGCCACCACGCCTGCAGATGTCATCAGGATTGCCGGTCAGGGCAAAATAGCCCTGCCGATGGGTATGGAAAACGGCTCTCCTATTGCCACGCTTGCCGATGTAAAAGGCTATCGCCAAAAAGGCATCAGCTACATTACACTGACACATTCCAAAGACAATAAAATCTGCGACTCTTCGTATGACACTACCAAAACCTGGAAAGGACTGAGCCCTTACGGCCGTGAGGTGGTGAAAGAAATGGCTAAAGAAGGCATCCTGATAGATGTATCCCATATTTCAGACAATTCGTTTTACCAGGTGATTGAAATTTCCCCGGTACCGGTGATAGCCTCTCATTCTTCGGCGAGGAAATTCACTCCCGGCTTTGAAAGAAACATGTCTGATGACATGATTAAGGTTATGGGTAAGAACAATGGCGTGATCATGGTCAACTTCGGTTCTACTTTTGTAGACGGGGAAGTAGCTAAAAAGAGAACAGAAAATCAAAAGAAACTGGGAGAAGTACTTAAAGCAAAAGGCCTTACTTTCAGAGACGACGCAGCCAAAGCTGTTATAGATGAATTTATGAAAGCCAATCCGAATGCTTTTGCCGATGTGGAGCAGGTGGCTGATCACGTGGACCATATTGTCAAACTGGCCGGCATTAACCATGTTGGTTTCGGCTCTGATTTTGACGGAGTGGGCGACTCCCTTCCCACAGGTCTTAAAGATGTGGCAGATTATCCCAATTTGCTGTATGTACTGATCAAAAGAGGATATTCCCCTGCTGACATCGAAAAAATCTGCTCCGGAAATATCTTCAGAGTATGGAATGCAGCCCTTGACTATGCCGCAAAAAATTAATGGTGCCTCTCCCACAGGGAAAGACACCATTACAGATAACCGGGGAAATTAACTTTCCCGGTTTTTTATTTTTTTAACTCTCCCATTTTCTCCAGCAAATCTGTGGAAATCCCGGTATTGGAATAACCACCATCGTGGAAAAGGTTCTGCATCGTAACCATCCTGGTCAGATCAGAGAACAGGGTGATGATATAATCAGCACATTGGTCTGCAGAGGCATTACCCAAAGGAGAAATAATATCAGCAAAGTCATAGAAAGACTCAAAACCTCCGATACCTGTACCGGCCGTGGTTTTGGTTGGCGACTGTGAAATGGTATTCACCCTTACATTCTTAGCCTTTCCGTAACGATAGCCATAACCTCTGGCGATCGACTCAAGAACAGCTTTGGCATCAGCCATATCCGTATAAAACGGGAAAGTACGCTGAGCAGCAATATAAGAAAGACCCACTACAGATCCCCACTCATTGATGGCATCCAGCTTTTCAGCTACCTGCATAAACTTATGGAATGAAAGTGCAGAAACGTCAATGCTTTTCAAAAACCAATCATAGTTAAGATCACCGTATTCTTTACCTTTTCTGATGTTTGGAGACATCCCGATAGAGTGAAGGACAAAATCCACTTTCCCTCCCAGGTGTTCCATGGATTGGGTATAAAGATTCTGAAGATCTTCTACAGAAGTAGCGTCTGCTGCGATGATTTTAGCATCACAAATTTCCGCCAGTTTATTGATTTCGCCCATACGCATTGCGATCGGGGCATTGGTCAGTACAAATGAAGCACCTTCTTCTTTTGCTTTCAGAGCAACTTTCCAGGCGATTGATTTTTCATCTAAAGCACCTGAAATAATTCCTTTTTTACCTTTTAATAATCCGTAAGCCATTCAGTTTAAGGTAGTTTGGTTTAATTAATAAATATTTCGCTACAAAATTATGATTTTTAGGTTAATTGATACTATCAATCATGAATTAAAAAAATCAGGTCTCCTCTTTCTGCTAATATAAAAAGGCTTCATTTTTTACACCGCTGTCCGGCAGAAAACATGACAGCACAGTATATTACTTGTACGTATGGTAAGCACCTTGAGGTGTTTTTAGATCAAATTACACTTAAATCACAAAAAATATTACTTATCTTTGGTCATTATTACCATGAAGACCGGATTTAAATTCTCTCATTAGTAAACCTTAAAAGAAATGACTTTTTATTCAACATTTTTAACTACTGCCTTGATAGTTGCAGGATCTATGGCATGTACAAACACTGAAAGCAAAGAAGAAAACACTGAAATGAGTACAAAATTTATCGAAGTCGCAGATTACGGCGTTTTGCCTGACAGTTCAAAAGCCCAGCTTTTCACCCTTAAAAACGCTCAGGGGATGACTGTTAAAATCACTAATTACGGAGGTATTATCACCTCATTGACTGCTCCTGATAAGGATGGGAAATACGGAGAAGTAACTCTTGGATGCAACACCCTGGAGGATTACTTAAAAGGTACTCCGTTTTTCGGAGCCCTGGTAGGCAGGTACGGCAACCGTATCGCCAACGGCGAATTCACTTTGGAAGGTAAAAAGTATACCCTTGAAAAAAACAACGGGGTAAACGCCCTGCATGGTGGCAAAAAAGGTTTTGATAAGGTATTATGGACTGCTGTTCCGGTTGACGGAGAAGAGCCTCAGCTTAAATTGTCCTATACCTCAAAAGACATGGAAGAAGGATATCCGGGAAATCTTAAGGTACAGGTAACTTACACGCTGCAAAAGGACAATTCTCTTAAAATAGATTATTCGGCTACAACAGATAAAACAACGGTGGTTAATTTAACCAACCATACTTATTTCAACCTGGCCGGAGACGACAGCAGGGATGTACTGGATCATGAAGTGACTTTGAAGGCAGATAAATTTACGCCTGTTAATTCTTCGCTTATCCCTACAGGTGAACTTAAAGATGTGAAAGGAACTCCTTTTGACTTTACGACTGCTCACAAAATCGGAGAACGCATCAATGATGAAAGTGATGATCAGATCAAAGCCGGCGGCGGGTATGACCACTGCTGGGTCCTGAACGAGTCATCTACCCCGTTAAAAACATTCGCTACGGTAACTGAAGCCACCAGTGGCAGAGTGATGGAAGTGTCTACTACAGAGCCTGGGGTTCAGTTTTATACCGGCAATTTCTTAAACGGCAGTGTGATTGGCAGAAATGGCAAACCTTATACCAAAAGATCAGGATTTTGCCTGGAAACCCAACATTTCCCTGATTCTCCGAATCAGCCGAAATTCCCAAGTACTACTCTAAAACCCAATGAAGTATATAAAACCACCACTATTTACAAGTTCTCTGTAAAGTAGGAAAGTACAGTTTCTTTTCTATCTGAAAGCCCGTAAGTCATTGCGGGCTTTTTTTATCTTTAAAATCAAAGCATTACTTTTGCCAAAAAAAAACCAACATGCTCATTGGAATACTCACGTGTGACAGACTCCCGCAACTTAACCCCGCTGATCAGATACTCATACCCCTTCTGCTGGAAAAAGGAATAAAAGCAGAACCTGTCATCTGGAATGATAAAAATGTAAACTGGCAATCATTCGACTACCTGGTCGTCAGGAACATATGGGATTATTACCTTGAAGAAGAGGCATTTGAAGAGTGGCTGAGCCTGATGGAAGAACTGAGTATTCCTGTCCTTAATCCCATTCCGGTTATCAGGCAGAATAAGCATAAATTTTATCTGAAGGAATTCCGGAAAAACGGGATAAAAATCATCCCCACTTTATTTTCCGTTCAGGATTTTCCGGCATCCATAGAAGACATTAAGACACAGGGATGGAACAAAATAGTCATAAAACCGGCAGTTTCTGCCGGATCACATCTGACCAATATTTTTGAAGCGGATAAGCTTAATGCTAAAGTTTTAGAAGAGGTAGTTTCGGGAAATGACTGGTTGATACAGCCTTTTTTAGAAGAAATCAGTACAAACGGAGAAATCTCTATGATTTTCTTCAACGGTCGGTTTTCACATGCGATACTCAAAAAGCCCAAAGACGGGGATTTCAGAGTACAAAGTCAATATGGCGGTCAGTATCAGCTATTTCAGCCTGATGAAAATCTCATTGCCACGGGTCAGAAAGTGATCAGCCAGATCAAAGAGCCGCTGCTTTATGGACGCGTAGACGGTCTGATGATCAACGGAGAATTCAATCTGATGGAACTTGAGTTAATAGAGCCTGATCTGTATTTTCAATATGATGAAAAAATAGCTCCGCGTTTTATAGAAGAAATACTCCGGAGAATCTCCGGAGTTTGACTTAATCAATTAGCCCCTAACAAGAAAAATAACAATAAAAAGTGCCATTAAAAAACCAAGCATCAGTCTGAAGTCTTCATAGTTAATAAAAGCAAAAGCGTAAGCAACAATGGTAATCAAACCCAGGAAAACCCCCGTAATCCTGTTGTACCCCGCTTCAATCTTTATATTCTGAAAGACATGCAAACTCATCAAAAATCCTACGAAACCCGATCCTGCCACCCACAGCAGGCCGGTTTCATGCTCTTTGGCCGTAAACAAAACTAATATCTGAATAACTGTCAGTATCATCATCAGTTGTGACAAAACACTGAGTACATTGGCCTGATCTTTCTTTAAAATACTATTCATTATACTATTTGTTTAATAGCACCAAGCTATAGTATAATACTGAAGAGAAGCTTAATTAAAAATAAAAAAATATTAAAATAGTGCAATAAAAAAAAGAGACTGCCCGGAACCGGACAGCCTCTCCGAAAAAATAACCTATTAATTGACCTTCACTACCTTCACAGTTTCTGTTTTTTGAACAGACCTAAGATTCAGATAATAAATACCCGCAGGATTATTCTTCAAGTCAAATTCGGTCTGGTTTGACCCGGCTTTTGACTCTACTTGTTTAGTAAGTATTGTTTTCCCAAGATTATCCGTAAAACTGAAAAATACTGTCGCTTGTCCGGTCAGGTGATACTTTACTTTTATAATACCATCAGTCGGATTAGGAGAAACAACGGTTTTGGTTGAGCCTTCATCCACATTACTCGCCACATATTCAGCTGAAATCCTTCCGTTAGGACAGGTCACAGACTGCATATACCATTTATTCCCACCCCAGCTTGCGTCACTTTTCAATTTCAGGTCTTTGGTATTAGGATCAGCGTCTCCACCATCCCATGCACCATTTCCTCCTCCTATAAACAAACCAGCATTGAGGCTGCTTTTGATGAAGTGATAAGATTGACCGGAAGCTTGCTCAAACTGCCACTTCTGACTTCCTGCTCCGGTGTAAGAAGCGACATTGACGATAGCATCAAAACTCGCAGAGCCACCTTCTATAGTAATGGCTGTATTTTCATTCGTTACAGAAACCAGTTTTGAATAAGCTCCGTCCTCTATTTTTTTCCAGATGCTGTTGTTCGTATTGTCCCCATTGCTGGGAATATTCAATACGCTTCCGGATAAAGTGATTGGTCTGAAATCATTGGACGAATGATATCCGGCAATATAA
Organism: Emticicia sp. CRIBPO; assembly: GCF_009905725.1. Classification (GTDB taxonomy): domain Bacteria; phylum Bacteroidota; class Bacteroidia; order Cytophagales; family Spirosomataceae; genus Leadbetterella. The sequence continues at coordinate 55,993 of NZ_JAAAKV010000015.1, forward strand.
AAACGATAGCAAGGGGATGGGTTGCAGGTAGTAACCGTTATCGCGTTAGATGGGCTGCTTTGTGTACATCCCGAAAGAGTACATGTGGCCGTATAGCTGCCGGCTGCACTCACGGTTGTTCCGGTTCCAGTACCTCCGTTAGACCAGTTAATAGTACCTCCTGAGCATCCTGAAGTTGATAACGAAACCAGGCCTCCCCCGCACAGACTTGTGGAACCATTGGCTGTAATGGTCAACGTCGGACTTGAACAGGTTGTAGGACATGTCACTGATTGCATATACCATTTATTACCTCCCCAACTCGCATCACTTTTCAATTTCAGGTCTTTAGAGTTAGGGTCGGTGTCTCCGCCATCCCATGACCCGTTTCCGCCACCGATAAACAAGCCGGTATTTAAACTGCTTTTAATAAAATAATAAGGCTGGCCTGAAGACTGTTCAATCGACCATTTCTGGCTCCCTGCCCCGGTATAAGCAGCCACATTGACAACAGCCTCAAAACTGGCCGACCCGCTTTCTATCGTGATAGCAGTATTCTCATTGGTCACTGAAACCAGTTTTGAATAGGCTCCGTCCTGTACTTTTTTCCAGATGCTGTTGTTGCTGTTATCGCCATTGCTCGGCAGATTCAATATGCTGCCCGACAAAGTAATCGGTCTGAAATCATTGGAAGAATGGAATCCGGCAATGTAGAAGCGGTAACAGGATGATAATGGCTCACAGGTGGTGACTGTTACCCCTATCGAATTCGATTGACATCCCTGACTTGAACACTTGGCAGAATAGTTTCCTGCTGTACTGACAACAATCGAATTTGCCGTTGTCCCGTTAGACCAAATTGGAGTGGTGCCGGAACAGCCGGAAGCCGTCAAAGTAACCGAAGAGCCTGCACAAAGGCTTGTCGTTCCGTTTGCAGTGATCGTTGGCGTAGGGCTAGAGCAACCGACTCCTGTGTAAAAAAAGGATATGGAATCAAATCCGTTACAAGTGGTCGATCCGGCCGGAGTATTTTTAGTCACACACGTTTCAAATGTGTAGGTGCCCGTAGGAATCCCTGATGGAATAGAAAACGGAACATTGGCAGAGGTCGGTGATACATTCCCTGAAGCAACCACTGCACCTGAAGCGTTCTTCATCTTCCAGTCAATCCCGTAAGCATCACAGGCACTAAAACCAAATGTACCTGATTGACCTGTAATGGATACGCTCAATAAATCAAACCCACAACTACATGCCGGAGCAGAAGGATTACATCCGGCAGCATTACATCCTAAAGACACATCAACTGTCTGATTATTTTGGATGGGGTTTGAACTTTGGAAAAAAGTTTGCCCACCATATGGTGTAGTTAAAGCTGTAAGCCATTTCGATTTAAACTGCGATTGACCGGAAGGAGTTAAGTGCACTCCATCTACTGCAACGCGGTCACTACCAACAACATCGTCTGTAGATGGTCCGGGGTACATATATTTCGTCCCGTCTCCAACTGTAGCACTCCAATCTCCAAATGCCGTTTTCCCATCTCCTATGACTCTTTGCTGAGCATCTAAGATAATAGTACTTGCGGATCCTGAGCCATATCTGCTTGCTTTTGATATAACCCAGGCAAGTTCATGACAATCAGTGCAAGAGCTTTGTCCGCTACCAGATTTATCACTTGCATCTATCCGGCTTTTTATTGTAAGCCATCTCAGGTACGCGGCATATGTATTAGCATTCATACCTCCCTGGGCATCCTTTTCTCCTTGATGCCAGAGAACTCCTCTTAGCCCCACTTGTTTTCTGACTTTAGTAAGAACATTTTTTAAATTATTGTATGGAAATCCATTTGGATAACCTCCAAATGTCTGACTATCTCTACTGCTCCACCACGCCTCTACACTTGTTCCACTAAAAGCGGTTTGGTAAAATGCCACAGGTACTTGCTGGTTTATGGCTAAATCTTCACCTAATTTTCCCCAATAATAAGCAAACGCAAAGTCACTTGTCCCTGAACCAGAAGTTCCCGGATCGTTGCCGTTATCAAATCCTTCCAACTGACTTGTACCGGAAATTAAATTTGTGCTTTTTTCATTTTTAAATTTAACAAATGTGGAGTTATATGACAATGCCTGATTCCCATTTTTAGCATACCCTGCTGCATTCGACTGTCCTGCTATAGCAAGTACCTCACCAACTCCAAAATTGATTTCTGGGCTTTCAGTTGCACCATTAAACTGGGCTTTGACTCTATAATAGTTTCCTTTAACGGTTGCATTAAACAACACCTGGCAGGTACCTGATCCTGAAGTTATCGTATAACTTTTCCAGGAGTTATCGGTATTGCCGGTTTCCGGGTTAACATAGTCTCCCCATTGACTTGTAGAGATATTAAATTTCTGGAATTTAAGAGCTACTGAAGTAATATTCGACGAATGCTTCAGTACAAATTTAATTGTGGTGGTGTTGCTGTTACTTCTCTGGAAGATCATATCATTTTTTGGCCACTCTATAGCCTGACAAAAAGTCTTCCCTCCTGCCAGGGTCAGGAATAAGGGCATAAATAGTAAAAGTTTTACATGTAAATTGATTTTAAAGCGTCTGCTTGTAGATGTTTTCATAAGAATATGGTTTGAATTTTGATTCACTAAAAAAATGGATGTTTGCTGCTGTCATGTAGCGGAGGTGCGTTGGGCATAATGGTAAAATTTAATGTGGGGATCTGTTTCCTGAAAAAACAGCTCCGATTTAGTTTATATATGAAATTTTAAGGTTGTACCATATCCCAAAACCCATTTCTAAGTTACCTTTTAAAAATCAAAAAGCGATTCCCTGACGCTTCAGGACAAAAAGTATAATGTCTTATCGGAGCACAAAAGCCTTCCTGTACCCGGTAAAACGGGCTTTGAAACAGCTTGCCCAGGGCCTGTTAAGAAAAGTAAATCCATAAGCTGTAAAGAATTATCGGGTTGCATTAAACGACCCTGATCTTATTTTTTTTCTGAGTGTAAAATTATTACATATCAGGCTATATGACTGGCCAATTTTGTACAAAAAAATGTCCAAAATTGGACAATTTTCAAGACTTCTTCTTAGCCCTGATCAGATTAAGACACGACCTGGACAGACCGAGGTATGAGGCCAGGTGCTGTGTCTTTGTCCTGGAAGCAATACCCGGGAATCGTTTTTGGAAACGATTGTACCGCTCGGCAGCGGATAGCCTGAGTGAACGAACACGCTCATCGTGAAGCAGAAGATAATTTTCCGATATTTTTAGTGAGATATAGGCCATTTCCGGGAATTTCCGATAACATTCTTCCAATTGGGCATGAGAAAGGCTGAAAACCGTCGAATCTTCCAGTAACTGGATGGTTTCAAAAGAAGGTTTCTGTTGGATAAAACTGTAAGTAGAACAAATAAAATTTTCCTCCGCGACTATCCAGGATGTGATTTCTTCATTTTTCTCAAAATAAAAACACCTCACCAGACCTTCCTGTATATAAAAAATCCTGTCCGAAATCTGCCCTTCCGAAAGCAGGATTGAGCCTTTATGCAATTTCTGTACACTTGTGATTTCCCTGATGTAACCCTCCACTTCGGGTTTAAGCGGTAAGATTCTTTCTAAAGCTCCGATAAATTCAGTCAGCATAACTTTAAGCGAATTTAGACATTATAAAAGTAGATTCAGAAAATCAGGAGCCTATCTTTTAAACTATCAGATTCAGTAGGTATGTATGGATATGTTTCAAAGATGTGTCCGGTTTTCGATTCGAAATTATGGAAAAAATCGGCAAGAAAGAAGAAAGTGACGAAAAATACACGGGGTAATGTTTCAATAAACGAAAAGAGCTCCATCAGAGCAGATTTTTACGCCTCCGGATATGTTTCCGGTGCCAGTAATCAAACGAAAAAAATGGAGAGATCGGATTTCGGGTTAAAATAAAAACTAACCGTTAGAGGAATTTTAATAAGTAGCAATAGGGATTTTGATGATAAAATTGGTCTCTTCGTTTTCTACCGAAACCACTTCAATAAGGCCCTTGTGGTGCTTGACGATCCTGTGGACCAGAGGGAGTCCGATACCGTACCCTTTAAATGCTGCTGTGTTTTCGGCTCTGAAAAAAGGATCAAAAAGGTGCGGGATATCCTTTTCTTTGATACCAAATCCCCTGTTTTTGATAGAGATACAAACATACTTGTTTTCTACACCGCACATGACCATCACCTGGCCGTCATAAGAAAACTTACATCCGTTTTCGATGATGTTTACAAAGGCTGTCCTGAGCAAATGAGCGTTACCGATGATGGTCAGCTGCTCTTCTGTAAACATATCGCCCTGGTAATCAATGATGATTTTGCATCCTTTCTGGCTTTCAATCAGAAATTCACGGGCGTCAAAAAGCAGCTCATCCACTCTGACGGTTGCAGGGATCAGATCTTTTGACTGGTCTCCTACTTTGGCCAGTTCAAGTAAAGTATCAGATAAATGCCCGAGTTCTATGAGGTCCTCAAGCACCGATTTGATTATTTCTTCGTATTCAGCCGGTTTTCTCTCCTTGATAATGACCAGCTCAAGCTGGGAAACCATTTTCATGAGCGGGTTTTTCAACTCATGCGAAAAATTGGAAATAAAGGTTTGCTGAAGCTGAAAGGCCCCTTCTATCCTGTCAAGGAGTTTGTTGAATGACTCAGCCAGTTCTCCCAGTTCGTCTTCCCTGGTAAAAGTAAGCCTTTTCTCCAGGTTTTTAGGATAGATAGACTCCACGTCTTCTGTGATGCGGCCGATGGGACTCAGAAAATAAGTCATCAGCAGATTTCCGGAAATAAAGATGAGGGCAACCGTTAATATATACCCGGTAATGCCCCAGAACAGCAGGTCCGAATTGAGATGTTGTTGAAACAATATAGCAAGAACAATCAGGATGATCAGCAGACCTCCGGCCAGTATGCCCGTAAAAGAAAAATTGATTCTGTCTTTTAATTTCATCTGAAAACCGGGTATTTAATTGATTTTCATGACATAACCCATCCCGTAAATGGTATAAATGAGTTTTTGAGGATAATCCTTATCAATTTTTCTTCTCAGCAAATTCATAAAAACCTCCACCACGTTGGTAGTCACGTCCGAGTCCATGTTCCAGACTTTGTCCAGCAGTTCTTCTTTTGACATTACCCTTCCCTGATTTTTCATCAGGCATTCCAGCAAACCAAACTCTCTTGCGGTTAGAATGATCTGCTTTCCTCCCCGGATGACGGTTTTAGAATCAAGATTAAGCTCAAGATCTTCAAACTGCATTTTTTTGTAAGAAATCTGCACTCCGTTGGTTCTCCTGGTCACGACTTTGATTCTGGCCATCAGCTCCTTCAGCTCAAAGGGTTTCACGAGGTAATCATCGGCCCCGGCATCAAAGCCCCTCAATTTTTCGTCAAGCGAACTGAGGGCAGTCAATAAAATAATCGGGGTGACACTCCCCAGGTTTCTGAGCTCTTTTACAATTTCATAACCGTTTTTGTGAGGCAAAATAATGTCGGAAATGATAACATCATAAACATTTTTCCTGGCCAGTGTGGATCCTAAATCACCATCATACGCTATATCTACTTCAAAACCATTTTCTTCAAGACTCAATTTTAAAGACTGTACGGTTTTAGGTTCATCTTCTATTAATAATATTCTCATCAGATTTTTAAACTTGTCCATTCTATCATTTAGGATGGGGTAAAAGTATTTAACAATTTACTAACTATTCTTCACTTGTCCTTCTGTTGTGAGGATTATAAGCCTTAAGAAATAAAAACGTGCTGAAACGAATCAAAATTATTCAGGCATTTGGTTATTCCCTGCATTACGGACAGCAGCGGGTTCTGCACGAGCTTTACCGGAAGCCTGGTTTTCAGGGAGAGTCTTTTAGCCAATCCCCGGATAAAGGCACCACCACCCGTCAGCATGATGCCATTAGAATAAATATCACCTGAAAGCTCCGGGGGACATTTTTCCAGGGTTTTCAGCACACCTTCTTCGATCTGGGAAATGGTTTTGTCCATCATCAGGAAAATATCGCTGTGGGTCAGGACGATGGAACGGGGAAGGCCGCTGGCCAGATCCCTGCCTACCACCTGCATCGGTGGCGGGGCGTCTTCCAGGTCATAAATGGCAGCTCCAAGGGCCAGTTTGGTCCTTTCAGCCGTTTTTTCGCTGATCATCAGGTTATAATTCCTTCTTACATGATCCACGATGTCCTTATCAAAAGTATTTCCCCCGATTCTTAAAGATTGGTTACAAACTACGGAAGACAAAGACAAAACAGCCACCTCGATAGTACCTCCGCCAATGTCAACCAGCATGTGCCCTTTGGGTTCAAAAATATCCACTCCTGCCCCGATTCCGGCGGCTATGGGTTCGTGGATCATAAAAACTTCCGAAGCTCCGGCTGCCTGGGCTGAATCCCTGACCGCCCTCTTCTCCACCTCAGTGGTATAATACGGAATACAGATCAGGAATTTCTTTGCTCCCAGGCTGTATTTATTATTTCCTGAAATCGACACAAACTCACGAAGCATTTTTTCTGCTGCAGAGTAATCGGCTATTACCCCGTCTTTCAGCGGTTTTATGGTCTTAAGATTGTAATGCGTCTTCTCGTGCATGTCCAGTGCTTTCCTTCCGACCGCAACAATCGACGATGACCTCTTGTCAATCGCAATGATAGAGGGCTCATTCAGGAGAACCCTCTCATGGTTCACTATGATGGTATTGGCAGTTCCCAGATCTACCCCGATTTGCAGCGGATTTATTTTTTTTATCATTATCAAAACGTAACACAAATAATATAAAATCAATTAGTTACGCGAATTACGACTAAGATAATAAAGAACTCATGAAGGAAAAATAAAGAAAAAATAAAATTATAAATTATGTAAATTTCCAATATCCGGCCAATCTTTCACCAAACAAAAGAAAGGGGAATCAAGTGCTTCATTTACGAAATAAAGACGGCCTTTAACTACTTTTATCTTCATTTTTACCCTGACAATTTCTATAAAACAATATTGTACTAAAACCGGAATCCGGCGAATGGTAGCTGAGATATAAATTTCTAAAAATTAAAAGAGGCATCTTTTAATTTCTTTGGGTATCATTGAGCCCGAAATCTGGTTCTATTTATTATTTTTAGCCCATAATTATCAATTGAATGAAAATACAGCAAATTCCTGTTAAAGCAGACATAGAAGAAGTTCACGAGAGAATCAGACCACTGATTCACAAAACACCTGTTTTTAAATCGCAGAGCATCAATGAGCTGGCGGGGTGTGAAGTGTATTTTAAATGCGAGAATTTTCAGAAGATCGGGGCTTTTAAGGCCAGAGGTGGTCTCAATGCTGCCCTTTCTCTTGACGAAAAGAGCCTTGAAAAAGGACTTTGCACTCATTCGTCCGGAAATCATGCCCAGGCCATTGCACTGGCGGCTAAAATGCTGAACACGAAAGCCTATATCGTGATGCCGGACAATGCTCCTGAAATAAAAAAGAAAGGTGTGCTGGCTTTGGGCGGAACGGTCATCGAGTGCGAACCGACTCTGGAAGCCCGTGAAAAAGGGGTACAGGAGGTGATTGAGCAATATGGTGCTACTTTCATACATCCCTTTGATAATTATGACGTCATAGCCGGGCAGGCTACGGCCTCAAAAGAGCTACTGGAAGAAGTTCCCGGCCTCAATTACCTTTTTGCCCCGGTGGGTGGCGGCGGGCTGCTGAGCGGAACTGCCCTTACTGCTCATTATTTCTCTCCCGAAACAGCAGTCATTGCCGGTGAGCCGGAAGGTGCGGCAGATGCGGTACTTTCTTTTCAATCAGGGAATGTTGAAAAAGCTCCGTTTGTAAAAACCATTGCTGACGGCTTACTGACCAACTTAAGCACACGTACGCTGGAAATCATCAGGAAATATGTAAAAGAGATTATCACTGTCAGTGACGAGGAGATTGTGGAGGCCATGCAGCTGATTTATGAGCGTCTCAAAATTGTGATAGAACCTTCAGCGGCTGTACCGTTTGCTGCCTTATTGAAGCAAAAAGACAAATTTAAAGGACAAAAAACAGGTATTATATTCTCGGGAGGTAATGTCGATCTGAAAAAACTTCCTTTCTGAAAAACAAAAGGGTGAACTTCAGTATTTGAAATTCACCCTTCTTATATCTTACCCAAACGCTTTTCTTAAAACTTCCAGGCTTTTCGGAACAGCTGTTTCCGGATCTTCTTTTCCTTCCATTTCCAGCGATACAAAACCTTTGAAACCATGTTTCTTTAATATTCCTGCTATTCTTGGATAATCCAGGTCCAGGGTATACCATTCGCCGCCACCGTAGTAGGTTTTGGCCTGAACGATCGTGGCATAAGGAGCCAGTTGTTCTATCTGGGAATACGGATCCCCCACAAAATTGCCTGTGTCCATATTTAAACCCATCCATGGATTAGAGGCCAATGCTTTGTAAATTTTCAGCAAGCCTTCAACTTTGGTCGTAAGGCCCCAGTGATTTTCAAGTGCTAAAACCACACCCGCACGCTCTGCTTCAACCAGACATTCGCCAATTGAATCAATACACCATTTGATGGCATCGTCTTCTGTATAGCCTTCGATAGGCGGTTCCTGTCCTTTTACTTTCATCAGGTCATCAAAAGAAGGGATGGTCCCCCATCTCCCGGAGTTCAGCCTGATGGCCGGGATACCCATCTGGGCGGCCAGATTAATGCATTTTTTAGTATGGGCTATGTCTTTATCACGGTCTTCTTTGATCTGAGAAACAAAATCCTGGTGAATAGATAACATCGGGAGGCTCAAACCATTGACAAACGCCAGTTTCTTTAGTTTATTAAGATAAGGCACAGTCTCATTGTCCATCTGACGGTGCAATATCTCGACTCCGTCAAATCCCAGTTTTGCAGCATTTTCTATGACCTGCTCAATCGGGTACTTTGGTTTTCTGAAATGCCAGTAAGAATAAGTCGAAACGCTGATCGGAATTTTTGAAGCTGCTGCCGGAGCAGACGAAGCAGCAGTTGAAGCCTGCGTGCCTGCAAGCGTGGCTACACCTGCCAAAGCGGTTTGTTTGATCCAGTTTCTTCTTGATGAGGAGGAGTCTTTCATAATTATAAGATTGAATTAAAAGGTTATTTACAAAAATCAAAATTTAATCTGAAATCTCCTAATGAGTCATCTTATATATGCTACAGTGAGTAAGCTTTAAGCTACAGGCTTTTATGACGGCATAAAAATCACACCTAAATCTCATGTATTACCTCTTCGCCAATATCATGACAAAGCCCGGTATCCGTCTGTTACTCAGATAAAATTGACTTCAGGATGAAGGTGAATGTCATATTTCTCTTCTACCGAATGCTGAATATCATAAGCCAGCTTTTTAATATCGTTGCCGTCGCCTCCTCCGTAATTGACCAACACCAGGGCTTGTTTTTCATGTACCCCGATCTGTCCGAAGCGTTTTCCTTTCCAGCCGGCTTGTTCTATCAGCCAGCCTGCAGGTACCTTGACGGTCTGCTCATCTATCGGATAAGAAGGTATGGCAGGATAAAGACTTTTGAGCTTTTCAAAATGGTTTTTTGATATCTCAGGGTTTTTGAAAAAGCTTCCGGAGTTTCCGATCTTTTTCGGGTCCGGTAATTTACTCTGACGAATGTGAATAACGGCATCGCTCACTGCCTTTATGCTCATTTCTGTCACACCCATTTGTTCAAGGGTTTCCTTAATTGCACCGTAAGTCGTATGAAAAACAGGGTGTTTTGAAAGCCGGAAAGTTACATTCAGAATGACATATTTACCTTTCGCTTCATGCTTGAAAACGCTTTCCCTGTAACCAAATTTACATTGATCAAGATCAAAGGTTTCTGTTTCAAATGTTTGGAGATTCAAAGCTTCCAGTGAAACAAACACGTCTTTGATCTCTACGCCATAGGCCCCGATGTTCTGCATAGGAGCCGCACCCACTGTTCCCGGAATCAAGGACAGGTTTTCGATGCCTCCGAGTTGATTATCAACACAATACATCACCAGGTCATGCCACACCTCACCAGCTCCCGACTTTATGATGACCTGATCTTCATCCTCACTGACGACACTGATGCCTTTCAGATTGATTTTAACCACCAGCCCCCTGAAGTCTCCGGTAAGGAGAATGTTGCTTCCCCCACCCAAAAAGAGCTTCGGAACAGCTGCATAAGCCGGATCAGATAATATCTCTTTGAGCTCTTCTACAGATTGTACCTCCGTGAAGAAATCAGCGTTGGCCTCGAGACCAAAAGTATTGTAAGGTTGTAATGAGATGTTTTCCCGGATAACTGGCATTTAAATCAATCTGTTTATTCTTTAAAAACTGCTTTTAGATTAAGGCTGCAATTTACGAATAAAGAATTCAGGCCACTTATTTTATATAAGATTTCCGTCGTATTTCCACCCGGTTAAATTTCTCCGCCGGTTTCCGGAAGCAGTTTTTGTTTTAACAACTGATTGTTTATACTGACCCTGATACAAAGAAATCCTTCCCAACCTTTTCAGCTGATTAAGAGTCTTATAGAAAACCTGTTACCTGTTTATTGTTATGAAAAACCTGTTTCTTTCTTTGATCATCTTAACAACGGTTCTCTCTTGTAATAAAGCAGAGGTTTCACCTGATCAGAACAAAATGACGCTGGCCCAGATCAACAACCTGGCGGGAGAGTATATTTTTGAAGGATATGCCGTCAGTAAAACCCCCGGGTCTTCGAAAATGACGTTAACTATCAAGAAGAATTCGGACGAAGAATGGAATTTCAGCGGACAGAGCTATGTCAATGAGTATGGGGGAACTTACAGGTTTGATCAGGCGGCAGGCTCTATCGTTTTTAAAGAATTAACCACAACACTGATCGCCGCTGTAGACAATTCACGAAACCTGGCAGAGCAGGAGTATTACGGAAATTTTCGTAAGATAAAGAAATTTAAACTGGAAGGCTCCACTCTTAAACTCTTCGATTCTGAGCCGGCTTCGGAAATTATGATATTCAGGAAAAAATAATCAAAACTCGATCAGCAGTTTTGCCTGCCTTTCCATGAAGTTTCTGTAGATATCGCTCGTAAATTCACCATCTGCAAAATGTTGTTTCACTATCCCTAACTTGACCCTTAACCCTAATACATTAGCATTAAAGTAATTAAGCACGTCTGTCAGATGTGACAATCCCACGGCGTTTCCTAAAACACCGGCCGAAAGTCCGACTAAAGCGATCTTCTTGCCCACCAGGCTGTCTGGATGTCTCAATCCGTCCAGAAAAGTCTTTAACACCCCCGGAAATGAGCTATTGTATTCCGGCACTACAAAAACAAACTTATTGCACTGGTCCATCTGGTCCTGGAAGATATTGAACTGATCGTTTTTCCCATGATTATGGTAAAGGGCAGAAAACGCGAAGTCTTCAGGAAGCAACGAAAGGTCGATGATTATAGAAGGCTGGTCAAATTTCAAAAGTATCTTCTGATAGTACTGAGCTATTACTTTGGTGAAAGAATTATGTCTGTTGGTACCTACTATAATGCCTATGGGAGTCGCTGTCATTTTATGTTTTAATTAAAACCGTTCCAGATAAAAACAAAAAATAAATGATTCGGTTTCAAAATGCCTGAAATCTCTCTTTTAAAAAGCATAGAGGCTGCTGCAGGGAAGTTTGATTTATTCATTTTTAAAGAATCTTTATTTCAGATTGCCTTAATTTTTGATAGCTTTGTCAGAATATTAAAATTACCTTCATTTTTCAGGCTATAATAAAAGTTTTTCTTTTTTTAATTCTAAAAAATAGTTTATGAGCCAATCTCTGATCAAACCAGGTGTAGTAACAGGCGAAGCTTTGAATCAATTATTTCGTCACGCTAACGAAAATAACTATGCCCTTCCTGCAGTAAATGTTGTAGGAACCAATTCTATTAATGCGGTATTAGAAACGGCTAAAGCCGTAAATTCTCCGGTTATCATTCAGTTTTCGAATGGCGGAGGTATATTTTATGCAGGGAAAAGCCTGTCTAATGAAGATCAGAAAGCAGCTATTGCCGGATCGATTTCAGGAGCCATGCACGTTCACCAGATGGCCGAGGCTTACGGTGTGCCTGTAGTTTTACATACTGACCACTGTGCTAAAAAACTTCTTCCATGGATCGACGGTTTGCTTGATGCAGGTGAGAAATTCTTCGCTCAGCACGGTAAGCCATTGTTCAGCTCTCACATGCTTGATTTGTCTGAAGAGCCAATCGAGGAAAACATCGAAATCTGTTCTAAATATTTCGAAAGAATGGCCAAAATGGGCATGACCATCGAAATTGAACTAGGTGTGACAGGTGGTGAAGAAGACGGCGTTGACAACTCTGACGTTGACAGCTCAAAACTTTACACTCAGCCTTCAGAAGTAGCTTTTGCTTACGAAGAACTATTGAAAATATCTCCGAACTTTACAATTGCTGCGGCTTTCGGTAATGTTCACGGGGTTTACAAACCAGGTAACGTTTCTCTTCAGCCGATCATTCTGAAAAACTCTCAGGATTATATCAAAGAGAAATTCAAAACCGGTGACTTGCCTGTTAACTTCGTATTCCACGGCGGATCAGGTTCATCACGTCAGGAAATCCGTGAGGCCATCGATTACGGTGCGATCAAGATGAACATTGACACAGATATGCAATGGTCTACCTGGGAAGGTATCCTTAAATACTACAAATCAAAAGAAGGTTATCTTCAGTCTCAGCTGGGTAATCCTGAAGGACCGGATTCTCCTAACAAAAAATATTACGATCCACGTGTCTGGTTGCGTAAAGGTGAAGAATCAATGGTTGCCAGATTGAAAGAAGCTTTCGAAGATCTGAACTGTATCAATAAGCTTGATGCTTAATTGATTTCAAGATATATTTTAAGGCCTCCTGATAACTTCAGGGGGCTTTTTTTTGAGGGAAAAGGAGGAAGGAAGAATAGAATGCGTGACAAAGCACACTTTGCAGCTATTAACTTAAGGAAATTATAAGAGTATAAAATTAAGTAACAAAAAGAGCGGCCGGGGCCGCTCTTTTTGTTATAAGACTATTCTGCAATATTGATTATTTTACAGTGAAGTTGGTTTGTCCTACTCTGAAACCGTCAGCATACAATTCGATTTTGTAAACTCCCTTTTCATAAGCAGCACCACGGTCATAAATGAAGTCAACTGTCTGACCGGTGTTGGTATAGTTTACATTTTGTTTGGCAGTGTAAACGGTTTCTTTACCGCCAAAACTAAATGCACCAGATCCTGTAGCCATATCAGAAATAACAGAGCCCTTAGGATCCAGCATTCTCATATAGATGGTTTTGGTTTCTTTTTGAGTAAGCGGGTTTTCAGCCAGTTTAAAACTTACTTTAACTTTGTCTACTCTACGGGCTTTAAACTCTTCGCCGTCTCTTTCACGGCCTCTCGAGTTGATAGCCGAAACGGTGTAGTTCAATGGTCTCAAAGCAGCAGCAAGGGTTACCTTCTCAGTCAGCTCCTTGTTTTTTACACTGTAGTTGTACACGGTATCCGATAACGCATCCTTAGCTGTTTTCAGCTCGGTGTTGGTAGTCTTAAGACCGGTGTTTTCGGTATTAAGTACCTCGTTTTGCAGGTTAAGCTGAGCATTTTGCTCTTTCAACTGTGCAATTTCAGCATCTTTTTCAGTCAAAGTAGTTTCATAACTCTTGATTTTGTTCTGGAATTCTTTGATACTGACATTTTTGGATGTTAGAAGTTTTTTCTTGTCCAGTTCCAACTGGGCTTTCAATGCCTCCAATTCCCCAACCTGTCCACCTAAAGCAGTAATTTCGGCGATTTTGTCGTCTAATTGAGCAGAAATGGAATCAAGTTTGGAATTTGTTCTGAGGAGTTCCTGGGTTTTTTCAGATACGTCAACATTTCTCTGACTTACTTCCTGTTTTGCGTTGAAGTACAAATACCCGAATATTGCGGCAATGGCAATAGCCAAAATCAAGCCGGCTTTCACGACTGTGCTGTTGTTTTTCTCAGATTGTTCCATAGTTATATTTATATTAGCGATTATTTTAGTTAGACATAAAACGGTAAAAAATTGTAATTATTTGTAAGGTCTAAAAAAAATATCAAAAAAGAAACCCTTAACCCTTCTAAAAAAGATTTTTGAAATAATGGCAGATAACACCGCAATTAACAAAAAATATTTAATTGTTTTGGTAGCCGCACTGGGCTATTTTGTAGATGCATATGACCTGATCTTATTTGTCGTGATCCGTAAATCAAGTCTTCTGGACTTAAACGTTCCCCTGGAATCCCTTTCTTCGACAGGTCTCAACCTATTCAATATTCAAATGATCGGCACCTTGCTAGGGGGTATTTTCTTCGGCATTCTCGGGGATAAAAAAGGCCGCCTTTATGTCCTTTTCGGATCCATCATGGTTTATTCCCTGGCCAACCTGGCCAATGGTTTTGTTGAAAACATCTGGCAATATTCCATTTTAAGATTTATCGCCGGATTCGGGCTTGCCGGTGAGCTGGGTGCCGGCGTAACGCTCGTTTCTGAAATCATGCCCAAAGAAAAACGGGGATATGCCACAGCCCTGGTAGCAGCCATAGGAGCTGCCGGTGCTTTCACTGCGGGAATCGTCGGGGATCTTACCCCGTGGCGGTACTCCTTTATAATAGGAGGCGGCATGGGACTTCTTTTGCTTTTCCTCAGGGTAGGCACTTTTGAATCCGGCCTGTTCCTTAAGTCTGAGAAAGAGAATGTAAGCAGAGGGAATTTCCTTCAGCTGTTTACACATAAAGACAAACTGAAACGCTACCTGTCCTGCATGCTGATCAGCCTTCCGATATTTTTTGTCATCACTATATTGATGCAGCTGGCTCCTGAGATCGCTGCCAAGCTCAACATTGAAGGCGAAGTAACCGCCGGGAAAGCCGTGATGTTTGTGTACATCGGCCTCACCATCGGCGATCTTACTTCCGGACTGCTAAGCCAATGGCTCCGGAACCGGAAGAAAGCCATCATTCTGTTTCTCATTTTCAGTATGGTTTGTTGCCTGCTGCACCTCAACAGTTTCTCCATTTCATTGAATTTACTCTTTATCTCTTATATTGTATTAGGTTTCAGTGCTGGATACTGGATTTCGCTCATTACCCTTGCGGCTGAACAGTTCGGCACCAACATCAGGGCAACCGTAGCCACTACCATTCCCAATTTTGCCAGAGGGGCGGTAGTACCGATTACTTTTATTTACCAGGGTTTAATGAGTTTGAATGATAACGATATTCTGAAATCTGCCCTGATGGTAGGCATTCTCTGTTTTATACTGGCTTTTGCCGGAACATTTTTTATTAAAGATACTTTTTCACGCGATCTGGATTTTACCGAATAAACACCATGGCACTTATTTCAAAAAAGAAGGTCCCTTATAAAATCTCCCCACAACTCCGGGACTACCTTGTCAAATACGGCAGGGAGAAAGAACTCCCCATCAAATACTCAGACCTGCACCGGTTTGACAACAGGATCACCTTGTATGATAAAAAAGGGAATGACACACTGTGGGAAACCGTCTTCTATCAGCAGTCGGACCTGCTCGAGATTTATGAAAACCTCAAAAGGATTTATGCTGATCTGAAGACCGACGGTGACGAATCGGTCATCAAACACCTGATCGTAGACCGGGTTGATATCTGTACTTATGCCAACACCTCCCCTTTCCGGATCAGGATCAGTAACAAGGTCAATGACAATTACGATTACTTCTATATTAAGAATGCCGACGCTTCCCGTGTTTACGGCCTGGAGCTGGAGCATATTCTTTCTCCCAACGTCATTTCTTATGTAACCAACAAAGAAACCCTGGTCGAAGAACACATCGCAGGAATAACCGGGGACCTGTTTATTCAGAATCACCTTACGGATGTCAACCTTAATCCCATCAGGCTATCAAAAGAGTTTATCAAATTTAATGAGCGGTGTTTTGTCCGCTTATTGGGAGATATGCACTCTTCTAATTTTGTGATCATCGTCACCCCCGACTTTGAGGATTTTCATTACCGGATCAGGGCCATAGATTTTGACCAGCAATCGTACGAAGCCTCCAAATCGGTTTATATGCCCCAGTATTTTAAGCAGAACAATGCGATCATTGAAGTAGGCATGAAGTACATGACCCCGGAATCAGTCAAACAATATCAGATAGAAGAGAGGTCTTTGATATCCAACCGCATGCTGGCAGAAAAAACCAGGCTGCAGGAGCTGATTGAGTCGATGAAAAACGACCGGATATTTCTCCCTCAGAACCTGGTTCAACTCAAGGAAGAATTATCCCTGCATTACAAAAACAAGGATTTCTTAAAATGCAAAAACATGGGTGATGTAGTGGAACTCAGTTTAAACCTGGTCAATATGCACTGATTTATTCCAGGATTCGGAGCAGCAATAATGCAGAGTTCTGCGAAGCAATCACTTTGAAGGTATTGAAATCAACGGTGGCTTCATTGTTAGCGTTGTCGCTCAGGCTTCTGATGACCAGGAAAGGAATATCCAGCTGATAACACAATTGCCCGACCACAGCCCCTTCCATTTCGGCGGCAGAAGAACCTGTTCCATTAAACAACCACTCCGCTTTCTTTTTATCACTGACGAAAACATCACCGGTGGCTATTTTACCGGTATAAATGCCCGGAGTTCTTTTTTCAACTTTTTGAAGCACCAAACCAATACCCGCCCGGGTAGCTTTGGCGATCAAAACCGAATCACATTTAAAATCCAGGGGATTCTGGACTTTATTCAGTACGTTTCTCGTTTTCCTGAGCACCAGTCCTTCCGGCAAAATTTGTCCGTAATCATGATGAAAAACAGACGTGCCGATCACGATGTCTCCGGGAAAATGCTTTGGATTGAGTCCGCCCGCCACGCCGGTAAATATGACCTGAGAAATGTCAAAGAAACTCAGCAGCAAAGTAGTAGAAAAAGCAGCATTGGCTTTGCCCACACCTGATTCGACCACCACTACTTCTTTATTTTTCAGTTTACCGGAATAAAAAACCTGTCCTTTGATCAGCGTATCCTTACGTTCCTTCAATGAATCCAGCACCAGCTTGATTTCCTCAGGCATGGCCCCTATAATACCGATTTTCTTTTTTTGAGAAAAGGCAGGGATTGTAAAAATCTGAAAACAAAACAATAGTAAAATCAGGCTTCTCATATGGTCGGTTTTTCAGCAAAATAAATTCAAAATAACCGGAAGGCATTGCGGTTAATGGCCATAGATCAAAAAAATCAAAGAAAAGAGGCATATAATCCAAAGAGCCGTGGATATTTCTCTATGTTTGGCAAAAATGACCTTCATCAGAACCCAGAAAATGAACCCGAGGATAATTCCCTGTGTGATGGAATAAGAAAAAGGGATTAAAACAAAAGCCAGGAAACACGGTACGGCTTCTTCGAGATTACCCCAGTCGATTTTAGCAATGGGTTTAATCATAAATACACCCACGATGATCAGTGCCGGAGCGGTAGCAATGGAAGGGATCAGCGAAATAAGCGGACCCAGAAACATGAATGGTAAAAATAACAACCCTGCGACAATAGCCGTAAGTCCTGTTCTTCCACCCTGTTCAATACCCACCGCCGATTCGATATAGGCTGTTCCGGGGCTTGTGCCTATAATGCCTGAAAAAAGAGTCGAAAATGCGTCTGTAACGAGTGACTTCTTCACATTCCGGGGTTCACCGCTTTCGTCGTATAAACCGGCCGCTTCGGCCAGTCCGAGAAAAGTGGAGAGACTGTCAAACATGTCTGTAAAGGCAAAAGCAAAAATGACAGGAATAAAAGAGAACTTCAGTGAACCCAGGATATCAAGGCTGCCGATCAGGCTGAAATCTGGCTGTGAAAAGAATCCCGTAAAATTGATGAGGGTTTTGCTCCCGAAATTAACAGCAGAGGCATCACCCCAAAGCCTCCCGATAGGAAAAGCCATGAGGCTGATCAGTAAAATACCGATGATGATCCCACCTTTCCATTGTTTGACCACCAGGGTGGTCATGATCACCAATCCAATCCAGAAGGTTATTCCGATGGGATCGCGGAAAGAACTCATCCCCACCAGTGTAGCCGGATTGTCTATGATGACATGGGCATTCTGAAACCCTATAAAAGCAATAAAAAGACCGATCCCTGCAGAGATGGCATATCTCAAAGACTGTGGGATGGCTTTTGAAATCTGGGACCTGATATTAAAAACAGACAAGACCAGGAAAAACACTCCCGCCCAGAAAACCGCCCCCAAGGCTGTCTGATAGGTCATGCCCATCCCTTTAACGGCGGTGAAAGTAAAAAAGGCATTCATGCCCATTCCGGGTGCAACCACAATGGGGTTTTTAGCATAAATACCCATCATCAGACTGCTGAAAAATGAAAGCAAAACTGTGGACGTCAGTACAGCATTATAAGACATCCCTGCCTGGCTCAGTATCGCGGGATTGACGACAATGATATACATTGTAGCCAAAAAAGTACTTATTCCTGCCAATACTTCGGTTTTGATGCTGCTCTGTTCCATTTTATCAGGATTTGAAAATCGTGATAAACAGCAATGCCCAGCCTGCCAGAAGCAGCGTACCGCCTATCGGGGCCACCGCACCGAAAGCCTTGATCCCGGTAAAGCATATAATGTATAAACTGCCGGAGAAAATAATCACACCAGCCAAGGTAGTGTACCCGCTATATTTTAAGGTCGAAGCCGTAAAGTCCTTACTGAGCAATCCGATCAGAATCAGGAACAAGGCGTGGTAAAACTGGTATTTAACCGCAGTTTCGTAAGTCTCCAGCCGGTTTGAAGCCTCCAGCATCGATTTAAGGGCATGGGCACCAAACGCCCCCAGGCCAACCCCCAGAAAACCCAGCACCGCACCGGATAGCAGAAATAACTTATTCATGATATATCGTTAATTATTAAATGTAGCCCTCTGAAAATCTGAAACATGCGTTTTGATCTTCAAAATAGTAACGGTAAAACTACAACAGAATCGCGAAACTTGATAAAGAATTATCCCTCATAAATGAAATAATCTGACAAAATATCAGGTCTTTTGGCTTTATAATCTGCCATCATATAAGGTCCGATTTTATAATCACGTTTTTTTGGCATAAATTTGCAGCATGATCAACGTTATCTCATGAAAAATTTATTTGTTATTTTTCTTGTTTGGATCGTCGCCAGCGGGTGTGCGAATACATTTAACAAAAAAAAGACTAAGATTGTTGATGGTAAAATAAGCTCATACAACGAAGATTTGTCTGTTTTCCGTCCGAAATTTGATAAGCAGGAGGAAGTCGCAGAACAAAAACAAGAGCAAGCCACCGAAGTCTCAGATCCTGGTAAAGATCCGAAAAGTGTAAACACGGAAGTGAATGCCATCCTGGATCGTGTTGCCGAAAGGAATAAAAACGCTTCAGAAGCCCAGGGGTACCGTATACAACTTTGGGCAGGCAACAGTAAGGCCGAGTTTGAAGGGGCCAAGGGATACATCCTGCAGTTTTTTCCTGAACTGGAAATTTATGCTTCCTACAGCCAGCCTACTTACCGTATTAAAGTAGGTGACTTTTTAAGTAAAATGAGTACTGAAAAATATTTTTCGTCCATAAAATCCAGATTCAGCTCTGCCAGGATCATTGCCGACAAAATTGACCTGAAAAAAAGTTTAGATTTAAAATAATTTACAAAGACAGATCATTATCAGATGAAGAAAGCACTAATTACAGGAGTTACCGGGCAGGATGGTGCCTACCTGGCAGAATTCCTGCTCAATAAAGGATATGAAGTTCATGGTATCAAAAGAAGAGCTTCGTTGTTTAATACAGACAGAATTGACCATTTATATGAAGATCTTCATCATGATGATGTAAAATTCGTTTTGCATTACGGTGATTTAAGTGATTCCACCAACATCATACGCATTATCCAGGAAGTGCAGCCTGACGAAATTTATAACCTCGGGGCCATGTCTCATGTTAAAGTAAGTTTCGACGAACCGGAATATACCGCCAATGTTGATGGTATCGGAACATTGAGAATCCTTGAGGCGGTTCGTCTGCTTGGATTGATCGAAAAAACCAGGATTTACCAGGCATCCACTTCTGAGCTTTATGGTCTTGTACAGGAAGTTCCCCAGTCTGAAACGACGCCTTTCTACCCGAGATCTCCTTATGCCGTCGCTAAACTTTATGGTTACTGGATCACGGTCAACTACAGAGAAGCTTATAATATGTATGCCTGTAACGGTATACTTTTCAACCACGAGTCCCCTTTACGTGGTGAGACTTTCGTAACCCGTAAGATCACGAGAAGCGTTGCTCAGATTGCCCTGGGCCTTGATTCTTGTCTTTATCTTGGTAATCTTGATGCCAAAAGAGACTGGGGACATGCCAAGGACTATATTGAGGCCATGTGGCTGATCCTTCAGCAGGATACCGCTGAAGATTTTGTCATTGCTACCGGAATCACTACTACGGTAAGAGATTTCGTTAAAATGGCCTTCGCTGAAATCGGCGTTGAAGTAGAATTCAAAGGACAGGACGAAAAAGAAGAAGGTTTTGTGGTAAGTTGCTCAAATCCCGAGTACCAGATCCCTGCCGGAACGAGAGTCGTGGCTGTTGATCCAAAATATTATCGCCCGACAGAGGTTGAGTTATTGATCGGAGATCCGACCAAATCCAAAACCAAATTAGGATGGGAGCCTAAATATGACCTTCCGGCACTTGTGCAGGAAATGGTTCAGGCTGACCTCTACTTGTTCAAAAACCAGCCTAAAGTCAATAAAGCAGGAAGACCTGTCTAAAATATTCTGATTTACCATAAAAATCCGCTTCAATTATCCTGGGGCGGATTTTTTGATTCATAATAAGATACCAAAAGCTGATCAGTAATGGACAATTCTCGAGACAGGATCATTATCCGGCAGGGCAGTATAAAAGATTGCCTGGAAGTAAGCTCCCGTATCCCGGAGTTTTCTGACCATCAGTACAATGAGGCCGTTTACCATGAGCGTCTGGATAACAAACCGCATTTGATACTGGTCGCTTTCCGGGGTGGTATTCCCGTGGGATTTAAGGCCGGTTACGAAAGGGATGCCGACGGAAGTTTTTACAGCTGGATGGGAGGAATAGTTCCGGAATTCAGACAACTGAAAATTGCCCGGCAACTGGCAGAAGAGCAGGAATTATGGGCAAAAAAACAAGGATATAGCTCAATCATCTTCAAAACCAGAAATTATCTGAAAAGCATGCTTATCTTTGCATTAAAAAATGGCTTTCATATTATTGACATCCTGAAAAAGGAACAGGAAGAAAACCATAGAATAATACTAAAAAAAATACTCTGAAAAAATGATTTATCCGATTGTCGCCTACGGGGACCCTGTGTTGAGAAAAGAAGCAAAAGACATAAAACAGGGAGAAATTGATGTGAAAAAGTTGTCTGAAGACATGTTTGAGACCATGTACTCAGCTTCCGGTGTAGGGTTGGCGGCTCCACAGATCGGGCTGAATATTCGCATGTTTGTAGTAGACGGAACGCCCATCAACCAGAATGCGGAAGAGGGTGAAGAAATTGATCATTCACTTACAGGTTTCAAAAAAGTGTTTATCAACGCCGAAATCCTGGAAGAAAGCGGTGAAGAATGGGCGTATGAAGAAGGTTGTCTGAGTATTCCGGGCATCAGGGCCGACGTTTATCGTCCTGAAACCGTTAAAATAAAATATCTCGATACGGATTGGGTAGAACATACCGAAGAATACAGCGGCATTGCAGCCAGGATCATTCAGCACGAATACGATCATATTGATGGTATTTTGTTTACCGACCACCTGACCCCTCTCAAAAAACAAATGCTCAAGAAAAAACTCAACAATATCCAGAAAGGGATTGTTGACGCCGAATATAAAATGAAATTCTACAAATAAGCCCGTTTTATGGAAAGCCTCAGAGTCACCCTGGTTCAGTCTGATTTGTATTGGGAAAACCCCACAGCCAACCTGGCCATGTTTGAGGAAAAAATATCCGGACTGGTGGACCAGACCGACCTGATCGTTCTCCCTGAGATGTTCAACACCGGTTTTTCTACCAACTACTCAGAACCCATGAACCTGACCACCCACAAGTGGATGAAACAAATGGCTACTCAGACGGGAGCCATTGTAACAGGCAGCATGGGAGTCAAAGAAAAATCAGGAAATTACAACCGCCTGCTGTGGGTTCACCCATCCGGGGCAACGGATTATTACGATAAAAAGCACCTTTTTAAATATGGTGGTGAGCACGAAAAATTTTCTCCGGGACAATCCAAGCTCATAAAACCCGCCAAAGATTTTAACATCAGCACCCTGATCTGTTATGACCTGAGGTTTCCGGTATGGAGCAGAAACATCAGCAACGGCTTTGATGTTTTGATCTATGTGGCGTCATGGCCTGAGCCCAGAATTGAAGCCTGGAGTACTTTACTCAAGGCAAGGGCCATTGAAAACCAGTGTTATGTCATTGGGGTAAACCGCCTCGGCTCAGACGGGAACGGGCTGAAATACAACGGCCAATCAGCCATCATAGATTACAAAGGTCAGGTAATTGAGCAGCTGGGAGACCGGGAAATTGTGAAGACTTTTGAAATCAGTAAAGAGCCCCTGCTGGATTACAGGAACCAATTCCCCTTCTATAAGGATGCAGACGCCTTCGAAATACTGCATTGATTTCAAGCATTATAAATGTCTCAGGAAGTAGTTCCCGGTTGATTAAATTCAATTAATGTCAGATTATTATGCAACCTTGCATCAATTGCTGTCATCTTTAAGTTTGTAAATCTATTTCCAATCTAAATTATCATTCCATGAAGTATTTGCTTTCATTATCCGCCATTCTGTTATTTTCAACATTCACTTTTGCCAATCCTGATGTTGAAGTATTTTCACAGCCATCTTACGAATTTGAACAATTAGACCAGATCGAATCATTTATCGATAAAAATCAGGGTATTTCACTGAATGAGTTAAAAAACAACCACGCCGACGTATTAGCAGACGTGACCTTGATTGAAGATACCGGAGCTACTTTAAACATCACCAAAGAAATGCCTCTGCTTGGCGGATTCTGGTGGGGATGCTGTCTGGGAATTATCGGCTTAGCCCTGGTTTATTTCATTACCGACAATGACAAACTTGAGGTAAAAAATGCTTTGATAGGATGTATCATTTCAACCCTTGTCGTAGGAGTCGGTGGCATCCTGGATCCTTTCAACTGGTTCTGATCCCCTCATTGATTTCTGATTTTATACCTGAAAAGGGCGTCTGCAGACGCCCTTTTTGGTTTTATAGGCATTAATTATGTATCTTTCGAGCCGTAAAACTTTCTCCTTTTTAACAAACTTATGCGTTTAGAAAAAACTATTCAGTTGCTGTCTGACCTTGTTGCATTCCCGGTTCTGGGAGGCGAAAGCAACCTCACCATCGTTGATTACATCGGAAAATATCTGGAAGAAAATAATGTTGAATACCAGCTGGTTAAAAATCCCGAAGGTACGAAGGCCTCTATGCATTGCAGGATAGGGCCTGCAGTAGACGGGGGTTTGATTTTATCCGGTCATACGGATGTGGTGCCTGTAGCCGGACAAGCCTGGGATACAGATCCGTTTGTACTCACCGAAAAAGACGGAAAATTATATGCCCGCGGTTCTGCCGACATGAAAGGTTTTCTGGCTTCTTGCCTTTCCAGCATTCCTGCGATGCAGGCTGCCAGTCTCAAAAAACCTATTTATCTTGCTTTTTCCTATGATGAAGAAATAGGTTGCCTGGCAGCCCCTGAACTGGTAGAAGCCATCAACCGGTTTTATGAAGAAAAACCACAATTTGCCCTTATCGGAGAGCCTTCTGTATTGAAACCTATCGTAGGTCAGAAAGGCATCTGTGTGCTGGAAACCATCGTTCACGGCTCTGCAGGGCACAGCAGCCGGATAAAACAGGAGGTAAGTGCCATTCATGTGGCGGCCAGGTTAATTACATGGCTGGAAGATAAAATGGAAGACATCAGCCGGAACAATACCGACGAAAGGTTTCATCCCAATCACACCTCATTGCATGCAGGCATTATCCACGGCGGGATTGCCCCGAACGTGATTTCAGACCGCTGCAGTTTTCATTGGGACATCAGGAATATTCCGGGTGACAACCTGCACAAAATCATCGAAGATTTTGCGGCTTATTCCAAATCCCTGGAACAGGAACTTCAGAAGAGATTTGCAAGAGCCAGAATCGAAACCATAGAACACCACCCCCCTGTTCCGCCACTGGATACTCCGGAACATTTACCGATTGTCAATCTGATCCGGAAAATCAGCCGGACTGAAGAACTGGATACGGTAGCCTATGCCGCAGAAGCGGGTCAGTTTGCCCAGGGAGGATTTGAAGCTGTTATTTGCGGACCGGGAGACATTGCACAAGCACACAGGGCCAACGAGTTCATCGAAATCAGTCAGCTGGAAAAAGGCCTTGCCATGATTGACAGGCTAATAGAAGAATTCAGCTGAACATCAATCCCAGCCGAAATAGTCAACAATCAAAAGGTAGATTTTGTAACAACCAAAACCGATAACAATACCGATGACGTCAGCCAGGATATCATAATAATCAAATGACCTGTTAAATCCTGCCGGGAGAAGCTTCTGGACAATCTCTACCAGGTAAGCAAAAAGAGAAAGGCAGATAAAAACAAACCAGTATGAAGGGATAAAACCAAGCCAGGAAAATCCAAGAGCGGCAAAGGCTAAAAAATGTACTGTCTTATCAAAAAAAGGCAAATCAGTTTCCGGAACAGTATCCGAGGGTATAAAGCAGATTGTAGCTACAAACAGGGTAAGTAAAATAGCTAAATATGGCTTTTTTAAGAAGTTAACAATCCAGTTCATTTAACTGTACACTTTTAATTGTGTTTTTTGAATATGACTGCAAACTAAGGTTTAAAAAATCATTCGAGCAAATATATTTTCTGACAATATACAGCACAACATGCAACATTGTTGCATGTTGTGCTGTTTTAGTTTATATTTATGCTCTAAACCTTATATATCATGCGTATATTCAGTTATATTACTTGCCTACTCATTCTTTTTAATACAGCCAACAGCTTCTCTCAGGCAAATTCTCCTGTCAAAATAAGCTGGGGTGACCTGACAGACGTTAAGTTTAATCGCAAATATCACAAGGAGCTGGAAGAGTTTTTCCTTTTCCCGACATTCGGGCCCAAAGTCAGGAGTCTCGAGGGCAAAACCATTGAGATTAAGGGCTATATGATCCCCGTCAGCCTGGAAGAAAACCTCCTGGTGATTTCCTCAAAACCCATGGCCTCCTGCTTTTTTTGCGGAGCTGCGGGGCCGGAGTCCATCATCCAGGTGAAAATGTCCAGAAAAACCGCCTTCAAAACAGACCAGGTGGCTACTATTCAGGGGAAACTGAAACTCAATCCGGACGACATCAATGAGCTCAATTATATCCTGTTGGACTCTTCCGTTTCACCGCCATCCAAGTGATTTACCGGCTGGTAATTTATCAATATCACAAGCCCTCATACAACAAGTTTTTTGTTGTCAAAACCAATTTATTACACCCTTCGTAAGTTATTCATAATAAGAGCTTAGCTAAAACAAAAGGAAGCCTTGCCGGTCAGCCTTTTCAAACAGTACATTATCACTTAAAAATTGTACTTTACATGGGTTTATTGACAAAACTGCACAGGTTGTTTTAACAAAAACCTATTAATGTGTTATTTTCGCTATTTAGTACAACAATCTTAATATAAAAGATGTCAGAAGAGGGTAAAATAAGGAACTTGAATTTTATTGAAGAAATCGTTGAAGCGGATCTTGAAGCGGGCAAAAATGACGGGCGGTTACTTACGCGTTTCCCTCCGGAGCCTAACGGATATCTGCACATTGGCCACGCAAAATCTATATGCCTGAACTTTGGTCTGGCCATAAAATATGGAGGAGGTACCAACCTCAGATTTGACGACACCAACCCGGTTACTGAAGACACTGAATATGTAGATTCCATCAAAAATGATGTAAAGTGGCTAGGTTTTGAATGGGAGAATGAATTGTATGCTTCCGATTATTTCGACCAGCTTTTTGAGTTTGCCAAAGTACTTATCAGAAAAGGCTTTGCTTATGTAGACGACAGTTCTTCTGAAGAAATGGCCACATTGAAAGGAGTTCCTTCTATGCCCGGCACAGACAGTCCATACAGAAGCAGGTCGATAGAAGAAAACATGGCCTTGTTTGAAGGCATGGCTAATGGCGATTTTGAAGAGGGAACGAGAGTACTCCGTGCCAAAGCCGACATGTCTTCCAGCAATATGCTGATGAGAGACCCTATCATTTACAGGATCAAATTTGCCCATCATCACCGTACCGGCGACAAGTGGTGCATTTACCCGATGTATGATTTTGCTCACGGGCAATCGGATTCCATAGAAGGTATCACCCACTCGATCTGTACCCTTGAATTTGTTTCTCACAGGGAATTGTACGACTGGTTTATCGAAAAACTGGAGATTTTCCCGTCCAAACAATATGAATTTGCCAGACTTAATCTGAGTTATACCATTACCAGTAAAAGAAAACTACTTCAACTGGTCAATGAAAAATATGTTTCCGGCTGGGATGACCCAAGAATGCCGACGATTTCAGCGTTCCGTCGGAGAGGGTACACACCAAAAGCAATCCGTGATTTCTGTGACAGAATCGGAGTAGCCAAACGCGACAACCTGATCGATGTCAGTCTGCTTGATTTCTTTGTAAGGGAAGACCTGAACAAACTGGCTACCAGGGTTATGGCTGTTTCTGATCCGGTTAAGGTGGTCATCACTAACTTTGAAGAAGGTCTGACAGAAACCTGTGAGCTTGAAAACAACCCTGAAGATCCTGAATCGGGCGTTCGTGAAGTGCCGTTTACCAGGGAAATTTATATAGAAAAGGAAGATTTCATGGAAAATCCTCCGAAAAAATATTTCCGTCTTGCTCCCGGCCAAATGGTCAGACTCAAAGGGGCCTACATCATCCAGTGTGACGAAGTCATCAAGAATGAATCGGGTGAACTGATAGAACTGAGATGTTCACTGGTCAAAAACAGCAAAAGCGGGCAGGATGAATCAGGCCTGAAGGTCAAAGGGACCATTCACTGGGTTTCGATCCCCCACGCCATCAAGGCCGAAGCCAGGATTTATGACCGCCTGTTTAAGGTAGAAGATCCCGGCAGTGAAGAAGGAGATTTTAAAGATTACATCAACGAAAACTCTCTTGAGATCAAGGAGCTTTATGTAGAACCTTATCTTGCCAATGCTACGACAGACGCTAAATATCAGTTTATCAGAAACGGATATTATGTTTTAGACCCGGATTCGAGAGATGGGAAACTGATCTTTAACAAGACAGTCGGCCTGAAAGATTCTTTCAAAATAGAAACGGCGAAATAAAAAATACAAGAGAGGTTTTCCTCTCTTTTTTTATGCCCGTTATCATAGGCTTTTAAATCATATTCGCTTACTTTTGGTCATTCTACGTATTCAGAGCAGTTATAATAAGAAAGATGTCCTTCAAACGACACTCTCCTATGGACTGGCTGCAGCATTATTAAAATAGTATGACAAACAAAAAAGAAATCCAGTTTTTAGAAGGTCCGAGATCCAGGTTTGAAGAATTTTTCTTTGCTTTTGACGTCCTTAAAGAATTCATCAAAGGCTTCAGGTCACTGCACTTTGTAGGCCCGTGTGTAACGATCTTCGGTTCTGCCCGGTTTGACGAATTCAATCCTCACTACATTCAGGCCCGGGAACTGTCAGCTAAAATAGCAAGTGCCGGCTTTACAATCATGACAGGCGGAGGTCCCGGCATTATGGAAGCAGCCAACAGAGGTGCTAAAGATGTTGGCGGTAAATCAGTGGGTTGTAACATCGTATTGCCTCATGAGCAGCACCAAAACCCATATCTGGACAAATGGGTCAATATCAAGTATTTCTTTGTCAGGAAGACTTTGCTGATCAAGTATTCTTACGCTTTTGTTATTTGTCCCGGTGGCTTCGGCACGATGGATGAGTTTTTTGAAGCCCTTACCCTTGTCCAGACCAACAAGATCAAAAGATTCCCCATTGTGATTCTGGGCAAGGACTTTCATCAGCACCTGATCAGGCACATAGAAATGCTGATCAATGAGAAGACCATTTCAGCAGAGGATAACAAACTCTTTCTAGTCACCGATTCAGTGGACGAAGCGGCAGAATTCATTGCCAGTAACACTATTACCCAATTTGGCCTGAAATATAAACCTAAAGCTATTTTAAGAGAGAAATGGTTTGGGAGATAAAACCACTATTTAGAAATGTAACGCTTATAATTAAACTTCAATTCTTCTGAAGGCTTATCCTTATGCTCCATCAGGACATACATATTGATTTCATTTTCAGAGATTTTCTCAAAAGTAAATCCGTCAAAAAAAACCTTGCCGGGAGTTACTTTGATTAACCTGAATTCTTCCCGCTCATCTTTTTCTTCCCATCCTTTCAGGTCTGCATTGAAATGTTTTAATCTGAGCACCAGCGTGCCGTTTTCCTGGCTCATGGCTCCGAATTCATAGAAAATCACTTCTTCTTTGATGGCCATTTTAAAGGAAAACATTTTCGATCCGGCCATCGTGGGCGACCAGATTTCTTCGGTTACACCTCCCATCGCCTCTCCCCGCCAATGTCCGGTAAGCCAGTCTATCACCTGCAAATCAGCCGCAGGTGAGATAGTCCCTTCCTTCCAGAACATTGTATGCTGGCCGGATTGAGAAAAGCAGGAAAAAACCGGAAATAGTAAAAGGATAATGAGATGCTTCATGGTATTCATTCAAAAACACACAGATTATATATTTGATAGACGCTTCAAGCCAGTTTACCTGTTCGGCAGCCAAAAAAGAAGTTCGTTTTTAACCGGTAGATACTCACAGCCGTGCGTGTCTGCCGGGTCAAATCAGGTATTCATTAGTCAGAACGTATCCGGAAAATCTTTCAAATATTTAACGGAAGGGAATCACAGTTAAGATCAGTAGTCTCCGCCTGCACCGCCGCCACCGAAGCTTCCGCCGCCAAATCCACCGAAGCCACCACCGCCTCCTCCTCCACCGGACCAGCCGCCGCCGCCCCAGCTTCCGGATTGCCTACCCCAACCTGTATAGGTAGTGTATGGAAAACCCGCATCGAAGAGTCCTCTTCCACCACCACCGCCACCTCCACGGTTTTTGCGGATAATGATGAAGATGATGATCAGAACAATAATAATGAATATAAATCCGCCGATCCCGCCATCATCGTCTTTGGGTTCAGCTTTGTATTCACCTGAAGCGTATTTAATAATTTCGTCTGTGGCTTTGTCAAGTCCCTCATAATACCGTAATTCCTTAAAGTTGGGAGCTATAAAATTAGTGATGATCTTCTTGGCATAAATATCCGGCAAAACACCTTCCATGCCGTATCCGGTAGCGATAAACACTTTCCTGGTGCCGGGAGCCCAAAGGAGCACAATACCGTTATTAAAATCTTTCTGTCCAACACCCCACTCACGGCCCAGCTTGAAAGCATATTCCGAAGTCTCATAGGGCTCTGTAGTTCTCACAATTACCACCACGATCTGGGTACCTGTAGAATCATTATAGGCGACCAGTTTCTTCTCCAGGGCGTTTACCTGGTCTGTACTCAAAAGCCCACCCACAAAATCATTGACCAGCCGCGGAGGGTTTGGTTTCGGGGGAATATCCTGAGCAAAAACACCAAATGTAAGGATTGAAAAAAGTAACAGCAGCTTCGTTGACATATTTATCTTGTTTTCCGGGATCTTAATCACCCAAAACTAATTTCGTCTGATAATTCGTTAACATCTCCGGATTGATAAGGAAAGTATTTTTTAAGCTGCAATCCGGCTTCATAAATTCCATTGGAAAAACCTTCTACAAACTCTCCGTTTTTAAAATGAAAAGCAAGGAGCTTGCTGGTTGAGTCCCAGAAATCCTGCCCTACCTTATCATTGATCCCTTTATCGCCCAAAACAGCAAATTTGTGATCGTCATAGGCGAGATAAAAAAGCACACCGTTTCGCAGGGCTGTCTTATGAAGAGACAGGAACTCGAATATCTCCCTGGCACGGGCCATCGGATTATTACCCGGGCACTCTTTTTCAATATGCACCTTGATCTCACCGGAAGTCATCCTTTCGGCTTCCATAATGGCTTGTGTAATACTTTTCTGGTCGGATTCGCTGAGTAACATAAAAGGTAACCCCGCCGAAGCGGGGATTAGTTTATTTATTTCTTGAAATCAAAGTTAACATCAGGGGCATTTTGTGCACCGGCTGTGGCTTCGAAGAAAGCTTTGGCTGAGAATCCGAAAATTCCGGCCATAATATTGTTCGGGAATGAACGAACAGAAAGATTATATTCACCCACACCTGCGTTAAAGTCTTTTCTTGACACGGCAATCCTGTTTTCAGTACCTTCCAGCTGAGCCTGAAGGTTCAGGAAGTTCTCATTTGCTTTCAATGTAGGATACTGCTCAACAGAAACAAGCAATCTGCTCAAAGAACCACTCAACTGATCTTGTGCCGCCTGGTATTTCTGCATGTTTTCAGGGGTAAGGTCGTTGGCATCCAGTTTGATCTGCGTAGCCGCAGCCCTTGCCTGAATTACTTCTGTCAATGTAGATTTTTCGAAATCTGCAGCTCCCTGCACGGTTTTAACAAGATTTCCGATCAAATCCGCACGACGCTGATACTGCGTTTGAACATCTGCCCACAGATTTTGAACTTTGGTATCTTTTTGTACCAGACCATTGTATGAATTGCAACCTATTACACCGAATATAAGGACGATGGCTGCGATAATTAAATAACCTTTTTTCATTGCAAGTATTATTTTGGTTTTAGAAAATTTGTTCAAATATATAAAAAGCTCTTATATCCGTAATATTTATTTTTACAGAAGGATAAAAACCATTTTTAAGTGTCGTTTTTGATATTCAGGACATCCATCTTTTAGATTTGATGATCGGAACTTTGGGATAATCACCGGCACTGGCAGAAATCTGGTGACCCGTTTCAACATTCATAAAATGATGAAGATGATCAGAAGACACTTCTTTGAGTTCGGGCAACCAGAGTTTGATAAACTGACACTCCGTATCATATTTCTTGGACTGTATCACCGGATTAAAATACCGGTCCTCACGCGGGTCTGTCCCGATACCCGCAATATAGTTCCAGTTACCCCAGTTGCTGCACACATCATAATCTATGAGCTGGCTTTCAAAATAGAGGGCTCCCCACCACCATTCCACTCCCAGATCTTTGGTGAAAAAGCTCGAAACAATCTGCCGGCCCCGGTTAGACATATAGCCGGTATATTTTAATTCCCGCATACAGGCATCCACAATCGGCACACCGGTCATGCCATTGACCCACTTATTGAAAAAGTCTTTATTTTTCTTCCATCTCTTAACGAGGTCATGCTTAATCCCGCTTCTTTTGAAAAGCCTTATACCGAATTTTAAAGCGATAAAGTGGAAATAATCCCTCCAGAGCAATTCAAAAATCAGCCAGTAAGTCGATTCATTGGCGGCCACTTCCTGTTCATACCGGTTTACTTCCCAATAGATTTGTCTTGGCGATAAACATCCCATACTCAGCCAGGCAGAAAATTTGGTTGAGTAATCCGACCCTACCATTTCATTGCGGGTACCCTTATAGTTCTGAATAAGGTTTTTGTCCCACAAGTAATAATTAAGCCGTTTTAAGCCTTCCGTTTCACCACCTTTAAAAGGATGGGCAGCCCGCTCATCATGCGGTTTAACTTTAAAACCCAGGTCTTCCATCGAGGGAATTTCAGGAATTTCAATATCAATGATGGTCTCCAGTTGCCCGACCGTTTCAAAACACGGCCTAACCTTAGCGGTATTAGCTATTTTTTTTCTGAAATCCGTAAAAACATCAGGAATATAATGAATCTGAAAAGGCAGGTCGCGGGCATGATAGAGTGTCGAACCCCAGATCAGGTCTATATCAATATTTAAGGGCTTCAGTTTTTGTGACAGGGCCGACTCCACGCTGGTTTCTTCCTGGGTTACTTCTTTTGAAGCAAACACATGGCTGACCTTCAGATCATCCGCAATCCTGGAAATGATTTCTTCGGGCTTTCCTGTTAAAACGATCAGGTCTGACCCTTTGGCCTGGAGACTTTGCTTAAGGTCTCTGAGCGATTCGAGCAGAAACTGGGTGCGAAAATATCCCGTACGAACAAATCCAAGTGAGTTTTTCTCCAGCTGACGCTCGTCAATAACATAAACAGGCACCACCCGGCCTTTTTGCGAAGCCAGCAGAAAAGCTTCATTATCGTGTAGTCTGAGGTCGTTTCTAAACCAAAAAAGAATATTTTCCATCAAAACAAAAAAAATTAAATCCGTAACAACACGTTACCGGTAAATGTCTGTAAATATAGCCTAAATTAGTGCTTCTGTACTAATTATTCTTTGCAAAACAGGTATTAATAAAGCCGTTTTGTCATAACAAGTGCCTGATAATTCTAAACAAGTGCGTACCAAATCAAGTTTAAAAGAGAAATTAAACATCTGCTGAACACCCATGTATGTATCATTGACCATTGCTAAATACTCAGGCATCAGAAGTCCGATGGGATTTCTTTCGATGGCTCTGTTCAGGTTGTTTTTATATCCCGATTCACGCGTTCTGTTCTATAAACTTTTAGGCACCGGCAAAAACGGCACTTTTGACATGAAGCCTGATTTCTTCAGTTGGGGACTGCTGGCTACCTGGAAAAATAAAGAAGATTTTGACGACTTTTTACGGACATCGTTTATTGGTAAGTACTGGAAGTTATTCTCAAGTGAAAACTGGACTATTCTTTGTCAGCCGCTGCAATCCCACGGACAGTGGGACGGCAAAAAACCGTTTCATTCAACATCTGAACAGGTAAGCTGTGAGGGCCCTGTGGCAGTGTTGACGAGGGCTACCATAAGGGTGTCTAAACTCAGAGCTTTCTGGTCAAACGTGGGGGCGGTGGCAGAAGAGATGAAAAGGGCCGAAGGCTTCATATCGTCAGTGGGCATCGGAGAAGTCCCGTTTTTAAAACAGGCCACATTTTCAATCTGGGAAAATCAGGAATCAATTGACGCATTTGCCTATAAAAAGCATGCCCACAGGCAGGTCATAAAGAGAACAAGAGCCGGTCAATGGTACAGTGAAGAGTTATTCGCCAGATTCGTTCCTGTGGCCACTTACGGCACATTTCCGGGGTCAAAATTATCGTTCCAATTTTCTAATAATGAAGTACTTAACAATTAATTAATTTCATTTTGTTGATATTTTAATGTAGAATTTCAAGAAAGGAAGTTGGTTTGATAATTGTACTTTTTTGATTTTAAAAAAACACTTACTTTTGTCTGTATTAAAATACTTTACTAAGACAATAAAATTTTTCTTCTGGACAAATTAACCCCAAATTTCAATTTTTATGAATCAAAAATTTACCTTTTTGCGAAAGGCAGGAATGTTGCTTTCAATGCTTCTTCTTGCATTTTCAGGATTTGCTCAGGTAACTACCTCTGCCATTTCCGGGATTGTTAAAGACGACAAAGGTGAGGGCCTTCCGGGTGCAACAGTAGTAGCTCTGCACGTACCGTCAGGTTCAAAGTATGGTACTGTTACTGACGTGAGCGGAAGATACATCATCCCTTCTGTCAGAGTCGGCGGACCTTACAAAGTTTCAGTTTCTTTCGTTGGTTTTGAAGATCAGTCTGTGGATGGGGTAATTGCCAACCTTGGTACTGCTGCTAACGTCAACTTCAAACTTTCTGAAGCAGGTAAAACGCTTGAGGAGGTAGTTGTCCGTTCAACTAAAAGTGATATCTTCAGTTCTGACCGTACAGGAGCTGCGACCACTATCGGAAAAGAGGCTATGTCTGCTCTTCCTACCATCGGTCGTACCATCAATGACTTTACCAGATTAACTCCTCAGGCGAGTGGTTCTTCTTTTGGTGGTCAGGATAACCGTCTTAACAACATCACTATTGACGGTGCGGTATTTAACAGTAGCTTCGGTTTGGGTAGCAACCCGGGTGCCCGTACGAGTGTGGCTCCGATTTCACTGGATGCTATCGAAGAGGTTCAGGTAAACGTTGCTCCTTTTGACGTTCGTCAGACTGGCTTTACAGGTGCCGGCTTAAACGCGGTAACTAAAAGTGGTACCAACGAATTCCAGGGATCAGTTTTCACTTTGTGGAGAAACGAAGGTTCTACTTACCTTGGCAGAAAAGCAAAAGATCAGGAAATTTCTATCAGCAAATTCAATAAAAGCATTTATGGTTTCCGTTTAGGCGGTCCGATCATTAAAAACAAGCTTTTTTTCTTTATCAACGCAGAGCTTGAAAAACGCGTGGATCCGGGTACTACCTGGCTGGCTAAAAACTCAAGCCGTACAGGTTCGAATGTTACCCGTGTTGAAGAAGCTGACCTTCAGGCTGTTTCAGCCCTTATGCAAAGCAAATTCGGATATGAAACCGGTGCTTACGAATCATTCAACCTTAATACTATCGGTAATAAGTTTTTGGGTCGTTTAGACTGGAACATTAACAATAATCACAAATTCAACATTCGTGTATCTTACCTGAATGGTGATGCTGAGAACCTTATTTCTAACAGTAACTCTATCGGTTATGGTAACAGACGTACGCTTCAGACTGCGATGTCTTACAAGAACTCAGGTTATATCCTTAATGAAGACGTCACTTCAGCAGTAGCTGAATTGAACTCAAGCCTTCTTTCGGGTAAAGCGTCTAACAACCTTATCGTAGGTTATACTTACAATAATGAGGACAGGTCTTATATGGCCCCGTTGTTCCCATCTATTGATATCCTGAACGGATCAAGTAACTATATCTCTGTAGGAACGGATCCATTCACGCCATATAACTTACTTAACTACGGTACATTCCAGTTGAGCGATAACTTCTCTTACTATGCCGGAAAGCATACGCTTACTGCTGGTATCAGTCTTGAGCGTTTCCACTCAAATAACTCGTTCTACTCTGCAGCAATGGGAGCTTACGTGTTCAACTCACTGGATGATTTCAAAACAGCGATGAATGCATACGATCCGAGTGCAACGATCACTCCGGGTACAACACAGTCACTGGTTCCTTTGAGATTCCAATACAGATATTCATTGCAGGGAGATGAGCTTCCGCTTCAGCAGTTGAAAGTTACTTACCCTGGTATTTATATCCAGGATGAGTTCCAGGTTTTACCTAACTTCAAACTAACTTACGGTCTGCGTGCTGATATTCCTTTCTTCCAGAACACAGGATTTGAAAACGCTGCCATTGCCGCTATGACATTTGTTGACGAAACAGGTAAAAACGTTAAATACAGCACTTCTAAACTTCCTGATGCCCGTCCTTTGTGGTCTCCACGTCTAGGATTTAACTGGGATGTTAAGAGCGACGGAAAAACTCAGCTTCGTGGTGGTACAGGTATCTTCACAGGTCGTCCTCCGTTTGTATGGATCTCTAACCAGATCGGTAACAATGGTGTTCTTTCAGGCTTTATTGATACAGGTAACTCAAACAACTCTAAGGCTTATCCGTTTACCATGAACCCTGGTATTTATAAGCCAACCTCTCAGTCAGGAACAGTTACTTACGATATCAACGTAACCGACCCGTCTTACAGATTCCCTCAGGTATGGAAAACCAACCTTGCTTTGGATCAGAAACTTCCGTTCGGAACCATCTTTACTTTGGAAGGTATCTACAGCAAAGCGGTTAATGCCACTTACTACATCGATGCCAATAAAAAAGCACCTACAGGTACTTTCACCGGTCCTGACAGCCGTCCTCGTTATGCGGGTTCAGGTGGATCAGCCAACAACAACCGTATCAATGCTAACGTAGTAAACACCCTTGTTTTGAAAAATACAAACCAGGGATATGCTTACTCACTTACTGCGAAACTTGAGAAACCATTCACTAAAGGTTTCTACGGTATGGCTGCTTACAACTTCGGTGAAACAAAAGACTTCGCCAGCCCGGGATCAACGGCTGCCACTTCTTACTCTAACCTGATTTCCGACAGAGGTAGTAACTATGTTGATCTTACTTATTCTGATAACGATCAGCGTCACCGTGCTATCGCGGCCTTGTCTTACAAAATCAACTATGGTAAAAGCATCGGAGGATCTACCCAGATCTCCCTTTTCTACGAAGCTCGCAACCAGGGTCGTTACTCGTTCATCTACTCTAATGATATGAACGGTGACGGTTTGACCAACGACGTTATTTATATCCCTAAGTCTGCAAGCGAACTTAGCTGGGCTCCTCTGACTATCGGTTCAGGTGCTACTGCGGTTACTTACTCAGCTGATCAGCAGATTGCTTTGTTTGATAAATTTATCGAGCAGGATAAATACATGAGCCAGCACAGAGGAGAGTACGTTCACCGTAACTCTGGTGTGTTCCCTTGGGTAAAACGTGCTGACTTAAGTATCGTACAGGAATTCATGGTGAAATCAGGTAACGTTCGTAACGTCCTTCAGATCCGTGCTGATATCCTGAACGTTGGAAACTTGCTTAACAACAACTGGGGCGTAGGATTTACCCAGGTAAACAGCCGTCCGCTTACGTTGGCTTCTGTTAGTGCTGCAGGTCTTCCTACTTACCGTATGGCTACCCAGACTAAAGGTGGCAAGACTATCCCTATCGAGGATACTTACATCAATTCAGCAGGTACCAGTGATGTATGGCAGGCTCAGTTGGGCTTACGTTATATCTTTAACTAAGAATACCTCATTCTATATAAAAAGCCGGCTCAAACGAGCCGGCTTTTTTGTTTTTATCAGTCAGGCTTTCCAACCAGAAAAGGGTAATAAGAGTCCTCATTTTTTATTCTTATTAATCCAATTCTTTATTATGTTAAAAAAGTTAAGTTTCGCTGTCTGCATTTTGTACCTCTCTTTAAGCTGTTCCGATCCTGAAAAATTCATCTATCCCAATGATGGCCTTGTCATCGATAAAACACTGACCGAACTGAAAGCCGTAGGCCAGTATTCAGGGGCATCTACCTGTACTGCGGTATTTGTCAGATTCTCTGAAAACCTTCAGAGTCCGGCTTATGTCCTGACCAACGGTCACTGCGTTCAGGGCTGGTCACAAAACGAAGTTAATTTTAATGTTCCTGCTACAGATCATTATGTCACTTTCAATATGTTTAAGGACAGCACCTCAGCCAATAAAGTAAAAATACAGGCCAAAAAGATCGCTTATTCTACCATGAAAGGCACCGATCTGGGCATTGTGGAATTAAATGCCACAGTAGGCGAACTGGCCCAGAAAGGCATTAAGCCTTTTAACATAGCCGGAGGCATCCCGAAGTCTGGAACCGCTATTAAATCCTATGGTATTCCGGTTACCGGCATACCCCAGGAAAGCCAGTTTCTTCGTCAGTCATCTTCTGTGGTAATGGGTAAAACCGACCTGATCGAGTTTTCGTGGAGCTGGTGGGATATGTATGCCACCATGATGCCGGATATCAAGGGCGGAAGCTCGGGCTCGCCGGTTTTTGCCGACCTGAGAGACGGTGTGATCGGCCTGATCAATACCACGACTATTGACGCCGAAAGCCCCTGTTACCTTGGAGCTCCCTGCGAAAGTGTTGCCTCAGGCATCAGATTCTCTCAAAATACCAGCTATTTCCTGTCTGTAACCGAGCTTAAAGGATGTTTTAATACAGAAGGGGTATTTAATCCTGACGCTCCGGGGTGTAAGCTGGATAAAGGAAAACAAGCCAATATAGAAGGAAGTCCTATCGGAGCAATTAACCCGACAATAAACCTGGCAGGAAGTAATACCCCTGCTCAAAAAAACTGGAATTACACCATCCTGGACCAACCGTATTATCGTTATAAAATCGGAAAAATGGGTACCTCAAACCCAAGAGACATCAACGGTTACGGACAGGCCATCCAAACCTCGGTGAAACCTAAAATAGAAGATCTTTTGCCGGTTGAAGAAGGTCATTATTACCTGGCTGTCATTGGTGGTCCAAGCCCTGTTTTCGATCAGACCTGGCAGCAGCCGGCGTTTGCCACACTGGCCAGAATTGAAGTTGATAAAAAAGCTCCTACCAAAGAGCCTTCTATCTCAGTCAATGACTTTGATGACGCTTACAGGGTTTCACTTAACTTTTCTCCGCCTGAGCTCGGCAATTATCTTTATAAAATCGGTGACCTTAACGCTGATCCCAATGACATGAAAGGCTATGTTACTTACCGGAGAATTCCATTAACCATCAGCAAAAAAGACTTACCGGTCAAGATCTGTGTAATCGGTTACGACATGGCCGGCAACCCTACCAAGCCAGCCACCAGGTCTATTTTCAAATAATCTTCTTTCCGTATTTCCGGCCTGTTCCGGAAGTACGGAAATCTTCAAAATGATTTGGAAGAGGGTTTGTGTTTTTGAGAATTTAGCCTCAATTTTAGGAAAAATAATCATTCATGAATCTAAATCTTTCTGACAAAACAGCCCTGGTATGCGGCAGCACCCAAGGCATCGGCTGGGCCTCCGCCTTTGAACTGGCCCTGATGGGAGCAAACGTGACCCTCATGGCCAGAAATGAAGCATCCCTTCAAAAGAAGCTGGCCGAACTTCCAAAAAATGAAACGCAAACGCATCGATATATCGTGGCTGATTTCAGCCATCCCGACAGTGTTTCTGCTACGATAAAATCATATCTGACTGAGTATCCCGAAGTTCATATCCTGGTCAACAACTCAGGCGGGCCTGCAGGCGGGGCCATTATAGATGAATTACCTGAAAAATTCGTCAGGATTTTCGAACAACACCTGGTGTGTAACCAGATACTGGTCCAGGCCTGTGTCCCTTCTATGATCAGTTCCGGGTTCGGCAGAATTGTCAACATCATTTCAGTATCTGTCAAACAGCCCATTTTAGGCCTGGGAGTCTCGAATACCGTCCGGTGGGCGGTGGCTTCGTGGTCAAAAACCCTTTCAAAAGAAATTGCGAAACATGGCATTACAGTCAACAATGTCTTGCCAGGTTACACTTTAACCGCCCGGCTCGACCAGGTCAACGACATGCGGGCCAGTAACGACGGCGTATCAAAAGCGGAAGTAGAGAAAGCATTAACAGATACCATTCCTACAAAAAGATTTGCTACAGCTGAGGAAGTAGCCGCAGCAGTGGCTTTTCTGTGCAGTCCGGCAGCAGCCAGCA
Source organism: Emticicia sp. CRIBPO (assembly GCF_009905725.1). Taxonomy (GTDB): domain Bacteria; phylum Bacteroidota; class Bacteroidia; order Cytophagales; family Spirosomataceae; genus Leadbetterella. Next base: position 95,383 of record NZ_JAAAKV010000015.1, read on the forward strand.
TCAATGGCATCAATGTCCCTGTAGACGGAGGTCTTGCAGCTTCACTCTGAAAAATAAAGGGAGCCGGAGCTCCCTTTATTTTAATATTTATCATAAAATCTTTTTACCCTGCTGGTAAACTGATCATAGATGGGCTTACAAAACTCTATGAACAGTTGCTGAGGAGCCGGGGGCAATTCCTCCCGTCTTTGCGTCAGCATAAGCTCTTCCTTATTCAGGGCTCTTTCGTCGCCATTGTAAGAAGCCCACTCATTGACCCAGGTAAATTCTCCGGGAAGTTCTTCTTTTAATAATGTCTTGTTGCTTCTGAAATCATAAATTTCAAGCAACATCACCCCTCTTGACCTCACGACCTTGCGGCTTTTGGTGATCCTGGCTTTCACTTTACCATAAACATCCTGGTTTTTACCGTTCACTTTTGTTGTTCCTACTTTCACGCTATCCTTGCTGGTCACTTCATACCTGTCAGTCTGCACGTTGGTTTCGCCGACTACAAAGTCCAGAAACTCCAGCCTGACCACGTGATCCGGCTTCAGCTTCACTTGTTTGGCTTCAGCAGGGTCATAGAACCTGATAAATTTATTAAGCCTCTTATTCGTCCTTAAAAACTCGTCAATCCTGCTCTGGAAGTATTCATGACTGTAATTAAACAGCCGGGAGTTGAGTTTAGGTTGCTCTACCACCACATGAAACGACCCCGCATTGAGAGCTTCCTCTATCCTGATATTTACATCTTTATAGTTTGGGGCATAAGATTGCAGAAATTCATAATTATTATAGGCTTCTCTGGCTGCAGGTATAGTTCCTTTCCTAAGCAATTCCTCCGCAGCATCATACCTTTCCCCGGCCGCAATGTCTTTTGACTGTTGAGCTTCGGCAAAATAAGATTGTGGCGTTACCAGTCTCCGGCAAGGCACACACTGTTCTATCATATCGTGCAGAGCATTAAGCCTCTGATAACTTTCCACCACTCTTTCATAGCGAAACTGCTGATTGGCTGACTTGGCCCTGGAGATGTTATTCAGGAGGTCTTCACTGGCATACTTATAGGCCGTCGGAAGTACGGCAGCGGCTTTATCATTATCCGTGTCTTTTCTTAATTTTTCGACAGACTGGACCACAGCATTGTAATAGTCGCCTTTCTCAAGGGCTTTCGTTCCGGACTTCCGGCAGGCTTGTCCTGCGACCAGAACAGCCAGGATCAAGGTTAATTTAAAGGGTTTCATGGCGTGCTTTAGTTATATTATTTCCTTTTTTTCAGAAATTAAACAGAAAGGTTTTTATTTTCATTATTCATTAAAGTGGTTAACAAATCTTTAGCATTTTTAATGAAAGAAGATGTAAGAGACAATAATGGCCGTTACCACCCCCGCGAGATCAGCCAATAAGCCGGCCGCCAGGGTATACCTGGTATTCTTGATGTTTACCGAGCCGAAATAAAGAGCAAGGATATATAAGATGGTATCAGACGAAGCCTGGAACACACAGGACAATCTTCCTATAAAAGAGTCAGCACCATGTGTTTTCATCGCGTCAATCATCATGGCCCTTGAGCCACTGGCACTTAAAGGGTGCATCAGTGCCGTGGGTAAAGCTTCTGTAAAATCGGTGTTCAGCCCGGTTAGCGAAAACAGGAATTTCAAAGCATCAACGACATAATCAAGTGCCCCGCAATTTCTTAAAGCACCGATAGCCACCAACAAACCTACCAGGTATGGTATGACTTTAATCGAAGTCTCAAAACCACTTTTGGCCCCGTCAATAAATGCGGCGAAAACATCCACTTTTTTATATACTCCCCCGCCGATAAATCCGACAATAAAAATGAGCAGTACCAGGTTGCTGACTACTTTTGAAGTGGTTTCGATTTCTTCTTTAGGCAAATTTCCAAAATACCAGATAACAAACCCGATAAAGGCCGTCAGCCCGACAAGCCAGCTCATCAGGGTTTTGTCAAAAAAGTTTAGCTTCTGACGAATACCCACGAAAAGCAATCCCGTGAGCGTGGCCACATAAACCGAAATAAGGGCCGGGATAAAAATATCCGAGGGATCAGCCGCGTTGTAGATCGCCCGCTGTGCAATAATGCTGACGGGAATCAGTACAGGACCCGCACTGTGCAGCACCATAAACATGATCTGGGCATTGGAAGCCGTATCTTTGCTCGGATTAAGCTCCTGTAAACTCTGCATGGCTTTTAAGCCGAACGGCGTGGCCGCGTTGTCCAGCCCCAGCATATTGGCCGAAAAGTTCATGATCATCTGACCGTTCGCCGGGTGATCTTTAGGCACTTCAGGGAATAATTTACTGAAAAACGGTGCAATCACCTTAGCCAGCTTTCTGATTGCCCCGGCCTCTTCACCTACCTTTAATATCCCCAGGAAGAAGGTCATGACACCAATCAACGGCAAAGCAATGTCCATGACTGCCACCCTGGAAGAATTGAACATGCCTTCCACAATGATTTTAAAAATTTCAGTATCTCCGCTGATGAAGAATTTAAGTAAGGCGACTACAAAAGCCACCAGGAAAAATGCTACCCAAATATAATTTAATGCCATATATGCTACGCCGGGTTTATTTGTTTACTAAATTGTGAGGCAAATTAACTTTTTATCTCAATTTTAAGAAACTTTTTGCTGAGTTATGTATTTACCGGATCGCAACATCCCTTTTTATACTAAGACCTTAAAGCATTGCCTGCTTCTTAATATCCTGTCCTTTACATTTTCATGTACTTCAGCCCCGGAGCAGAAGGCAGAGGTGACTAAAGAAGTTTTTGTGGAACCAACTGCCCCGGCCAGTACCGTAGGAAATTTCGAACAATCGCTCATTGATCAGGGCCTGGTGAATATACAGGATGTCGATCCCAATATTAAAGTAGAGCTTAAATACAGTACCGAAGATAACTTTTTTGGCGAGGATGTTTACGAAGACCTGACAAAAGCGTACCTGCAATTAAAACCTGCACAGGCCCTGGCTGCCGCTAATGAAGAGCTGATGAACATCGATCCTAATCTCAGACTGCTTGTTTATGACGGCGTCAGACCCCTGAGTGTACAAAAGATACTGTGGGATAAACTCGATACGATTCCCCCTCCGCTGCGGTCAAATTATGTGGCCAATCCCGAAATGGGCTCGATTCATAATTATGGCTGTGCGGTAGACCTCACCATTTTTGATGTGGCCAGAGATTCCGTTCTGGACATGGGCACAAAATATGATTATTTCGGGGAACTGGCCTATCCGAGAATGGAAGATCAGATGGTCGGAGAGGGTAAATTAACGAAAGACCACATCATCCACAGAAAACTACTGAGAAGTGTAATGGAAAAGTATAATTTTATGCCTATTACGAGCGAATGGTGGCATTTTAACTATCATTCACGCGAAACAGCCAAAAAAATCTACACCATTATAAAATAAAAAAAACAACTGCTCAAATGAATAGTTGTTTTAAAATCACCTAACCACTAAAGTATTACAAAGTTCAAAAATTGTCCCGCACGGATTTCAACCTCCTCCTGGAAATTTCAATCTGACTGCCGCAAACCATTCTAATTTCGGATGATTTAACGCCCTCGATAAAATCTTTTACAAAGGCCTTATTAACAATGTGTTTCTTGTGTGTTCTGATAAACTGGCTGCTATCCAGTATGGATTCGAAATGCTTGAGCGTCATTGAACTGAGGTATTTTTTACCTCTGCTGTAGATATAAGTATAATTTTGATATCCTTCCAACCTAACGATTTCCTTCTTGAGAAGCGAAACATTAGATCCAGAAAAAGCAAATCTGAAGACATTGCTTTCTGAGAGTTGATTGTTTTCAGCAACTTCCATGTAATTCTTTAGGGTCAATTTTATAATACTTATGTCAAAAGTAAAAAGACGCAGGTATAATTTCAAGACAGGTAAAAACCACTGAAAAATTAATTCACTAACAATCAATAACTTACGAAACACAAGGTCTTAAAAAAGGGTGTTTATACCCGCTCGATTACGTAGAAATACCTAATGCCTTAAGAGGGTTAAACCTTCATTTTCAACCCATAGGCTCAAAATTGGATTTTATTTATGATAATGACTATATTTGCAACCTAATTTTAAAAAGTGAGCTGTGTTAGAAAAAATCAGGGACATTATTACGCATATCAATTCATTTCAGGCTGAGTCGTCAGAAGAAGTTGAAAATTTCAGGCTGAAGTTTCTCAGCAGGAAAGGAGAGCTTAACCTGCTCTTTGATGAATTTAAATTGGTAGCCAATGATCAGAAAAGGGTCGTTGGGCAGGAATTAAATGCATTGAAGAACCTGATAGAAGAGAAATTTAAGGAATTATCCGAAAAGGTGAATGAAGGGGCCGGTAATAATACCCGGCTGGACCTGGACCTCAGCCTTCCGTCCACCCCGAATTCTTTAGGCAGCCTTCACCCGCTTTCTATCGTAAGAAAGAGGATTGTTGAGATTTTCTCAAGAATGGGCTTTAATTCGGAAGACGGTCCTGAGATAGAATCTGACTGGTACAATTTTTCTGCGTTGAATTTTGCAGAAAACCACCCGGCCAGAGAGATGCAGGATACCTTTTTCATCGAAAAAGCCGCTGTTCAGAAGGACGATATTTTGTTGAGGACCCATACTTCCAACGTTCAGATCAGGTTAATGGAGTATAAAAAGCCTCCTCTGAGATCGATCATGGCCGGAAGGGTGTACAGAAACGAAGCCATTTCTGCCAGGGCCCACTGCCAGTTTCACCAGGTAGAGGGTTTGTATGTTGACAAAAATGTAAGTTTTAAAGACCTGAAGGATACTTTGCTGCATTTCGCAAAAGAAATGTTCGGAAAAGATACCAAAATAAGACTGAGACCGAGTTATTTCCCTTTTACAGAACCTAGTGCGGAAATTGACGTGACCTGTTTTATCTGTCATGGCAAAGGCTGTAATATCTGTAAGCATTCAGGATGGGTTGAAATTGCCGGATCAGGCATGGTTGATCCTGATGTGCTGAAAAACTGTAACATAGATCCTGAAGAATACACGGGATTTGCTTTTGGCATGGGTATTGAAAGGATAACCATGCTTAAATATGGGATCAATGACCTGCGTCTGTTTTTTGAAAACGATGTCAGGTTCCTGAGACAATTTAAAGGGGCCTGAGTTAAAATAGGCACCAGACAACTTTCGTATAATATGATTTACACCCGCTATGCTATTCCTCAAAATAGCCAGACAATATTGAGAAACAGATATTTATATTTTGAAATGTGCAAATTTAAAAATACTAAAATTATTTCTTGCCTGATCCTTTTCCTGGGATTGAGCAGTTTCTTAAAACTAACCGCACAATTAAGCGTCGTTTATCCCGCTGAAAGATCAGTATTTCAAAGGGACAACTCCAACAGAGGCATTATTTCTATTTCAGGCAACCTTGTCAACAACGCCGACAAAGTTGAAGCCAGGCTTATTCCGGTGGTCTTTGGCCAGGGAACGGGCACCGACTGGATCACCATCGACTCCCAGATTGAAGGATTCTCTTTTACAGGAAAAATTGAAAGCACCGGTGGCTGGTACACTTTAGAAATCCGTAGTTTCAAAGGCATCCAGGTCGTTGATATCGGCACAGTGCAAAAAGTGGGTATCGGCGAAGTATTTGTCATAGCCGGCCAGTCCAACGCACAGGGGTTCGGTAACAACATCAATGCTGTAGGAGCCAGCGACGACCGTGTGAACGGTTATAATTACTATAACAATCAGTTTTTGAATGAGTCTGTTCCGATGGACAAATTCACTAAAATACAGGCCAATGATTTCATCGGACCCAGAGGTTTAACGGCCTGGTGCTGGGGGGAATTGGGCGACAAACTCGTGAAGCGTCTGAATGTCCCGGTCATGTTCTATAACGCGGCCACAGAAGGCTCCAGTCTGGAAAACTGGGTTTCGAGTGCTGCCGGCAGGCCTACCGTCCATCCTTATACAGGGCAACAGTTTCAGGGAGGAACACCTTATTCCAACCTCAGAATCGTTCTGCAGAATCTTTCGTCACTTTATGGTGTAAGAGCCGTGCTGTGGCACCAGGGAGAAGCCGATTCTTTCACAAGCGAAAGCTCGTATTTTGACGGTTTGAAGACACTCATCGCCGAAACCCGGAAAAACACAGGAAAGAACATCAACTGGGTCGTAGCCAAGGCCTCGCTGAATGCCAACCAGGTTTTCGCTCATATCATTAAAGCACAGAATGCCGTGATCAATACCACGCAGCTGGTTTTTGACGGACCAGCCACTGACGGCATACAGTTTCCAAGACCTGATGGTGTCCACTTCAGCAACAGCGGCTCAGTAAACGGACTCTCCATACTTGCTGACTCGTGGGATCAGTCTTTAAATACTTTTTTCTTTACCAATTCCACACCTTTCAAAGGGACGGAGTTAAACGAAATAAAGTTTAAGTGTGATGTCAACAATCTTGCCGTGCTGAGGCTCGACAAAAGCTTCGCTTCCATCAGATGGGACGGAAATAACGGCAGCACCAGTGCAAGTACGATACAAGTGAATCAGGGCGACTATTCTGCCGTTGCAAGGGATGCCGCCGGTAATTATATTTTCTCCAATGTCATGAAGGTGAGAGATGCCTATCCGAGGTTTGCACCGACCATCACCCCGGCGATTTCCATCACGGCGTGCATAGGAAAAACCGTCGAGCTGAAAGCCAATACAGTAGCTGATCTTTCATTGGTATGGAATACAGGCGAAACCAGTACCTCCATCAATTCAGGAGAAAGCAAAGCATTTTATGCCAATTTCAAAAATACATTTGATTGTTTGTCCCCTAACTCAAACCAGCTCACACCGCAGTTTGTCAACCCTCCGTCTAAACCCAACCTGGAGTTTGTCAATAATAAAAATGCAGATTGTGAAGGCGGAAAAGTAGAGGTCAGGGTAAACAATCCATTCAATTTTGGTGTGCAGTGGAATACAGGAGAAACCACCAATACGGTTGCCTACACTTCTACCCCTCCGGCAGGCTCATTCGTAACCTTATACAGTAATTTTGATTGTCCGTCACCGGTTTCAAACACCGTTAAGCCGTTGATACAGATACTTCCGGCGACACCTACGCTGGTTCAGTCCGGTCCGTATTCAATGGAAGCCATTTCAAATGATGATCCTAACCAGTTTGAATGGTATCTTGAGAACAAGTTTCTGAAAGTGGAACAAAAAGACCTGATGGTGACCCAAAACGGTTATTACAAAGTCAATTCCGTTAAGAATTTCACCACACCTACCGGAGGAACGCTGACCTGTAAGTCTAAATTCTCTTCTATTGTTTCTTATACTAAAAACAGTGCTATTTCAGGCTTATCGGTTTATCCGAACCCGGTCGTTGACGGCACGTTCAAGCTTACTTCAGATACAGAGATCAAGAATGTCAACATACAACTGTATACTTCCGATGGTCAGCTGGTGCTTACTTCTTCTGTAGGAACACTCCTTGCCCCGGTACCCATTCATCTGAATGAACACAGAACGGGCGGGAAATTTATCCTCTCAGTGGGATACGGCAATACTAAAAAGACCTATAATTTGATTTTCGAATAAAAGTCCCAGGCGAGAATACCGGCTGAAACCGCCACATTAAGCGAGTGTTTGGTGCCGAACTGAGGAATTTCAATGACATAGTCAGCCTGGCTGATGATTTCGTCATTTACCCCGAATACCTCATTTCCCAGTATACAGGCATATTTTAGGTTCTTTTCAGGCTTGAAATCAGAAAGAAAGACACTGTTTTCGGCCTGTTCCAAAGCGAGGATAACCCAGCCTTCCTCTTTCAGTTGCTTCACAAGTTCCTGACCCGATTCGTGATAAAGCCAGTCTACAGATTCTGTAGCCCCTAGTGCCGTTTTTTCAATGTCACGGTGTGGTGGTCTTCCTGTGATCCCGCATAAATATATTTTCTCAATCAGGAAAGCATCTGAGGTCCTGAAAACAGATCCTACATTATTCATGCTCCTGATATCATCCAGCACGAAACATAAGGGCGTTTTATCCTCTTTCTTAAAATCTTCAACACTGATCCTGTTGAGCTCGTCCATCGACAATTTTCTCATCTTACACGCCTATTTGTTTTCTTCTTTTATTCCATAAAACCTGACATAGTCTACTTCCATTTTCTGGGGAAAAACGGCAGGGTCCACGCCTTTTTGCCCTCCCCAGTTGCCCCCCACAGCAATATTGAGCAGGATATGAAACTTCCTGTCAAAAGGCCACTGTGTCCAGTTATATGAAGTGTTATTTTCAAATTTGAAATACCTCTTACCGTTAACTTCAAAAGAAATGCTGTCGGGATACCAGTTGCAGGCATAAACATTGAAGTCCTGTGAAGCGTTCGCAACATTTATGTGGTCCCCTTTATTGGTGCCGATTGAGTGATTAAAAGCCTTGGTATGAATGTTGGCATGCACTACCCCCTGATCGAACCCCACGTGTTCCATGATGTCGATTTCTCCGTTATCAGGCCAGGACAGGTTGCCATAACTGGCAAAAGTCGGCAGCATCCAGATGGCCGGCCATGTTCCCGTGCCGGAGGGCAGCTTTGCTTTCACCTCTATTCTTCCGTATAATATATCTCCCTTGCTTTTTGAAACCAGCCTTGCAGAAGTGTATTGATTTGAACCCAGGATTTCCTTGATGGCTGTAATCGTCAGCAAACCATTTTTAACAGAGGCGTTCTTTACGGTGTTGGTATAATTCTGAAGCTCATTGTTTCCCCAACCGTTTCCACCGGTATCGTAGCTCCATTTAGCCGGGTCAGGACTGCCTTCATAATCGAATTCATCGGCCCATACCGTTTTGCTCATATCGAGGCTATAGACTTTTTTTGTGGTACCGGTTTCATCTGTTTCTTCAGCCTCATCCTTCTTCACAGAATCATCCTTTGAGCATGAGCAGAATAAAAATCCGGCAAGAAGCAGGGGGTAAGCCAGGCTTAAATTTCTCATATTTTTTTGTTACGGAAATTTTAAATATTTTTAAATTTGAATCCGTTTTTAATGGCAAATTAAGAATAACAAGGATGCAAAACAAATCAAACAGAAGAGAGATTATGAAAAAGCTGATAGGCACAGCCGCTGCCATCACCCTTACCGACGGGCTTTCTGCTCACGCCTTTGATGAAGCCCCGCTGGCCCTGAAAGGAAATATTAATCACTCTGTCTGCAGATGGTGTTACGACACTATTCCCCTTGAAGACCTGGCCAAAGCCGCCAAGGAAATGGGAATACAATCCGTGGAATTACTGAATGTCAACGAGTTTGATATCGTCAAAAAACATGGCCTTACCTGTGCCATGGTATCGTCTATTAACAAAGACTGGGGCATAGAAAAAGGCTGGAATAAAAAAGAACATCATAAAGGTCACATAGAGTGGTATAAATACCTGATTGATGAAACCTCCAAAGCAGGCCTGAAAAACCTGATCTGTTTCTCAGGTAATCGTGAGGAGGACCTCAGTGACGAAGAGGGGCTCGAAAACTGTGCTGAAGGCCTGAGTCAGATCATTCCCTATGCAGAAAAGAAAAAAGTTACCCTTGTGATGGAATTGCTCAACAGCAAAATAGATCATCACAATTATATGTGCGATATGACTGACTGGGGTACGGAACTGTGCCGTATGCTGGATTCAGAAAACCTCAAGCTTCTTTTCGACATCTACCATATGCAGATCATGGAAGGAGACATCATCAGGACCATCAAAGACAACCATAATTATTTTGCTCATTATCACACGGGTGGTGTACCGGACAGGGCGGAAATTGACGATACCCAGGAACTGTTTTATCCGGCCATTATGAAAACCATTGCAGCTACCGGCTACAAAGGTTTTGTGGGACAGGAATTTATTCCCAAAAAAGCGGACAAGCTGGCCTCTCTGAAACAGGGCGTCCTGATCTGTGACGTCTGATCAGAACGGTCCGTAATGGGTAAGAACTGCGAAGACCATCGTCAGTGAAGTAACCAGCAACAGTACGAGCACCAGGGGAAAAATAAATCTCAGCCATTTATCAAAAGGTACCCGGCACATCGCAATCATCGCTATGAGCCCGCCCGCAGCAGGATTGATCAGATTCGTCAGGCCGTCGCCTACCTGAAAAGCAAGCACGGTCGTCTGCCTGGTTAACCCCAGCACTTCACCTACCGGAATCAGTACCGGAAGCGTTGCCAGAGCCTGACCGCTTCCTGACGGAATAAGGAAGTTCATGACCGACTGGACAAACATCATCCCGATGCCGGACAAATAAGCAGGAAGCCCGGTCAGCAGGCCTGACAGATTATAGGCAATGGTATCATTGATATGACCGGTTTCAAGCACTACTTTAATGGCTGACGCAAAACCAACCATAAAAGCTCCCGGGGCTACAACAGAGACAGACTTAAGGGTTATTTCTCCAAATTCATCACTTGATTTACGGCTGATCAATCCGAAAATCACCGAAAGGATACAGAAAATAGCAGACAACTCATTGATTTCCCAGTGATGGATAAACACGCCGTATAACATGACCATCAGGCCCAGCACAAATACACCCAGAATCAGTTGATCCTTCGCTCCCAGTTTATACTTTTCAAGCGACCTGGAAAGCTTAAATCCTTCGGTATCCAGGCCAAGTGCCAGGCTTTTTGAAGGATCTTTCACTATTTTACTGAAGTACATGGCATTGTAAGCCGCTAATAAGGCTACACCCGCAAGACAAAGAAAAGCCCTGAGCCAAACCCCTGAAAACATAGGAAGCTGGGCGATCTTCTGACCCGTGCCTAAGGTGTAAGGGTTAAAGGGAGAAAGTCCGAAGCCAATCGTAATGGCCCCAACAGAAATGCCGGCAGCCAGCACCAGGTCACCCCCTATCGCAAGGCTGATTAAAGCGGCAATCGGCACCATCGCAATGTTATTTTCATAGCCTACAAAGACTCCGAGCAAAGAATAGACAAAAGTCATTAATACAATGATGAGGTATTTACTGCTTTCTCCCATTTTCCTGACCATGGTTCCCACCGCATTTTCGATCGCACCCGACTCCTGGAGAAAGCCGAACATGATACCGCTGGCCAGTACAATGAAAACTATTTTAACAGCCGTCTGAAATCCCAGGGGAAGGGCTATGAACATCTGGAAAAAACTGACGGGGGTTTGTTCTGTTAAATGATATGACCCGGGCACCACCCTCTCCCTTCCTTCCACCAGTTCTCTCTGATATTCTCCCGAAGGAATGAGATAGGTCAGTAAGGTGGCAAAAACCAGGATCATAAAAAGCATGACGGCCGGGTGTGGAATAAAATCGTACCATTTTTTCTTCATTACAGCTTAGGGGTTTCTTTGGTTTTCTACATTTAGGGTAGTTCAAAACTCAAATTAGCAGTTTATGTCTACAGATTAAATAAATATTTTAACAGATGGGCCTGATTCCTGTTCTGATCCACTAATTTAGTATTTTAAAAGCCTTAAATGAAACACTTTTTATATTTATTCCTTTTCCTCCTCAGTTTTCAAAACTTTGCCCAGGAAGCCCGTCAAGACACTACGCTTCTACTAAATGAAGCGATCGTAAAAGGCCTTGAATCTTTCAGAACCAACCTGAATACCTCAGTAGCGGTCAGCCAGATCAAATCAAGAGATATTGAGCGGTTTGACAACACTTCGCTGGTTTCTGCTTTTAATATTAATCCCGGAGTAAGAATGGAGGAACGCTCACCGGGAAGTTACCGGATCGCCATCAGAGGTAGCTCTATCCGCTCGCCTTTCGGAGTCCGGAATGTCAAGGTTTACTGGAATGACATCCCGCTGACGGATGCTAACGGGATTACCTATTTCAATTTAATGGACATGAATACCCTGGGTTCTATTGAAGTCATCAAAGGTCCTTCCGCCAGTATCTACGGGGCCGGGATTGGTGGCGTGATCTTACTCCAGTCTAAAAATGCCAGGACCGCAGAAACCGATAACAGCCGCCGGGCCGTCAGCACCAATTGGCTGTTGGGCAGCTATGGCACACAAAACAGGAGCCTGAGCTACTCTACGGCTACTGAAAAAGTGAATGCTGTGATCAGTTATGCTCACTCACAGACAGACGGGTACCGTGATAATTCTGCCATGGTGCGGGATGTTTTCAACTACAGATCGTCTTTCTTTATTTCAGATAAAAACACGCTGAACGTTAATGCTTTTTATTCAGACCATAATTACCAGACCCCGGGAGGCCTGACCAAAGAACAAATGGAAGCCAACCCGAGGGGCTCAAGACCCAAAACACCGGCAACTCCCAGTGCCATTGATCAGAAAGCCAGGATATTCCAGAAATTATTTAACCTCGGGCTTTCTCAACAATACCAATGGAACAAAAACTGGTCGAATACGACGTCTTTATTCTCCAGCTTTTCCATCCTGAAAAACCCGTTCATTACCAACTACGAAGTGCGTAATGAACAATCTTTGGGAGGTCGGAATATCACTTCCTATTCTTTTGCAGGAACATCATTATCCGGCAACCTGAAAATCGGGGCGGAAGCTATCAGAACCACATCGAAGTTTGACAATTATGACAACAACCAGGGAGTACCCGGAAAAAGACAGACCGAAGAAGAAATCAACTCTGTACAGGCTTCGCTTTTTTCGCAGCTGGAGCTGGTTTTACCTCATGATATTATTTTTACCCTTGGGGGCAGTTTTAACTCTCAATCTATCAACTATCTGAACCTGACCAAGGCCCCTGATCTTGTTAAAATCAATGATAATCCTGCAGTTCCTTTTTCGCCGAGAATAGCGGTTTTGAAAAATTTCAACAATCAGTTTACTTTATTCGGAAGTTATAGCCTGGGCTTCTCCTCTCCTACCGTACAAGAGTTTTCAGCGACTTACCAATACTCTCCGGGCTTAAAAGTACTGGCTGCTGAAAAAGGAAGGAATCTAGAATTCGGGATAAAAACAGAACTTGCCGACAAGAGAATCAAAGCTGAAATCAGTGCCTACGCATTGCAATTGTCCAATACCATTGTCAGAAGGCTAAATGACGGTGGGCTGGAATATTTCGTCAATGCAGGCAATACGGCTCAGAACGGACTGGAATTCAGCAGTGAATTTGCCATCATTAAGCCTCAATCCAATCTTTTTATCAAAGAAATCAACCTCAGGGCCGCTTATACCCTGAATGATTATACCTACAAAAATTATACACAAACGGCCACCGACTTATCCGGGAAATTATTACCCGGCATAGCGAAGCATTCTGCGGCATTTGTACTGGATGTTATCCAAAAACACGGGTTTTTCCTTCACCTGATGAGTAATTTATCAGGTAAAATCGCCCTGAATGATGCCAATACTTTCTATGCAGACCCTTATCAGCTTATCAACGGCAGAATAGGTTTTCATAAAAAGATCAAACATGTGGAAGGTAAGATATTTGCTGGATTTGACAATTTGCTTGACCAGACTTACAGCCTCGGCAATGACACCAACGCCTTTGGCAACCGCTTCTACAATATCGCTCCTGACAGAACTTTCAATTCAGGGGTGAGTCTTTCTTATCACTTCTAGGTCCTCCTGAGGGTTAACCTGAGTATGAACTTATTTATCATTAAATATGTATATACATTAATTACAATTACATATTAAAATGATAAAGACAGTAGTTCATAAATCAGAGACCAGGGGCCATGCCAATCACGGATGGCTAAACAGTTTTCAAACCTTCAGTTTTTCGGGTTATCATGATCCGGCCAGGATACACTTCGGGGCTTTGAGGGTTCTTAATGATGACACCGTTTCAGGCGGTATGGGTTTTGGCAAGCACCCTCATGACAACATGGAAATCATTTCCATTCCCCTGGAAGGTGACCTTGAGCACCAGGACAGCATGGGGAATTCAGCAGTAATCAAAAAAGGAGAGGTACAAATCATGTCTGCCGGAACGGGGATATACCACTCTGAGAAAAATAAAAACCCAAAAGAAGCTGTCAAATTTCTTCAGATCTGGGTATTCCCGGACAAGAAAAACATAGAGCCACGTTATGACCAGCAGGCTTTTGATGAAAAAGGCCGTGAAAATACTTTTCAGACCGTGGTATCACCATTGGAAACTGAAGGTGGTGGAGTAAAAATCAACCAGGATGCCTGGTTTTCTTTAATCAAACTGTCCGAAACCACAGAAAGGGCTTATACTTTAAAGGCTGAAAATCATGGTGTTTATGTGTTTGTCATCAGTGGTTCAGTGGAAATCAACGGAGAAATACTCAAAGAAAGAGACGGAATGGGCGTTTCAGAAACCGGCAACTTTATCCTGAAATCGGTCAAAGATGCAGAAGTTTTGCTGATAGACGTTCCGATGCATTTCTAAACCTTAAATTAAAACGATCATGTTACGTAAAATAAATAAACTTTTAGGTGCTTCATCACACCGGGCGGGCGAACATATGATGTATCAGCCTTTGCCAAATCCTTCATTTGACCAGATTGATCCGTTTTTACTGGTTCATCACCACGGCCCTCATGAGTTTGAACCTTATAACCAGGGTTTACCTTTCGGGCCGCATCCTCACAGAGGTTTTGAAACGCTCACCTTTATCTACGAAGGCAGCATTGAACATGCGGACAGCCAGGGTTTCAAAAGTGTGATCAATCCGGGCGGCGTTCAGTGGATGACCGCCGGAAGGGGCATTGTACACTCTGAAAATGTTTCAAAAGAAATGAGAGAAGAGGGTGGAAAAATGGAAATCATCCAATTATGGATGAATCTTCCGGCCAAACTAAAAATGACACCTCCCCAGTACCAGGGTCTTCAGCAAGAGGATATCCCGGTAGTAAAATCTGAAGACGGGAAAGTGGCGACACAGGTCATTTCAGGGGAATTCAAAGGTCAGGCAGGAAAAGCTAAATCGATCACTGATCTTCAGATCTTTAATGTTAAAGCTGAAAAAGGAGGACAGGAAACATTCCAGGTAGAAACTGAGAGAAATATTCTGCTGTATGTACTCAACGGAGAACTCGTTGTCAACGAAAAACTGGTAACCGGCCACCAGATGGTCCATTTCAGTCATGAAGGCACGGACATCACGATCATGGCTCAGACCAACAGTCGCTTTATCCTTTGTACCGGGGTACCTTATAACGAACCTCTGGTAGCCCAGGGACCTTTCGTCATGAACACCACCACCGAGATCCTGCAAGCCATGCGTGACTATCAGCAAGGCAAAATGGGTATCATGTAAAACAAAGGTTCATCCGGCCGGAATTTCCGGATTCCGGCCGGATGAATTCTCTTTCATAAAACCACCTGCTTCTCCGTTTCTTTCTCCCGGAAAACTCATCCTTAAAAGTCTCTGCAGCGTAAGTCTAATTAAATTACCTGTTTATCGTGGCAAAAACTGATATAAAAGGTTATTTTTGCAAAAATTTTTTGAATGGAATACGACGTTGTCATAGGATTAGAGGTTCATTGCCAGTTATCAACAGAAAGCAAAATATTTGCCTCTGATGCCAATCATTTTGGAAGCGAACCTAACACCAATATCAGTGTAATTACATTGGCTCACCCTGGTGTGTTGCCAAAGTTAAATAAAAAGGCGGTCGAAAGTGCGGTTAAAATAGGGCTGGCTTGTGGATGTGAGATCAACCGCTTCAACTACTTTGACCGAAAAAATTACTTTTACCCTGATCTTCCAAAGGGTTATCAGGTCTCTCAGGATAAATACCCTATCTGTGTGGGAGGAGGCGTGACCGTAAGATTGAAAGACGGCAAGGGCTTCAAAGAAAAGACGCTGGCCCTTCACCATATTCATATGGAAGAAGATGCCGGGAAGTCTGTGCATGATGGTTCTGATCATTATACCCTGCTGGATTACAACAGGGCTGGAACGCCCTTGGTTGAGATTGTCTCTGAACCCTGTATGCAAAGTGCGGAAGAAGCGGGGGCTTACCTGACTGAAATCCGTAAGATCGTGCGTTTTTTAGGCATCAGTGACGGCAACATGGAGGAAGGTTCACTCAGAGCCGATCTTAACGTTTCGCTGAAGCTGAAAGGAGCTGAAAAACTCGGCACAAAAGTTGAGATCAAAAACATGAACTCTATCCGAAATCTTCAGAGGGCTGCAGAATATGAAATTGAAAGGCAGAAGGCCATGCTGGACGAAGGACAGGTTATTATCCAGGAAACCAGGATGTTTGATCCGGATTCAGGTAAAACTTTTGGCATGAGGGTAAAAGAAACCATGAACGATTATCGTTATTTCCCGGAGCCTGATCTTGCCCCTATTGTGATTACTGAAGAAAAGCTGGAAGAGATCAGATCGCAAATGCCTGTTTTACCGCGTGAGTTGTTTCAGAAGTTTACACAGAAATCAGGAATACTGGAAGAACACGCCATTATCCTGACAGAAGACAAGACTTATGCAGACTATTTTTCGGAAGTTTGTGAACACACCGGCAATCATAAAGCAGCCTCAAACTGGATTGTTTCAACACTCAGAGGTTATGCGAATGACAAAGGAACTGATCTGAATGAACTCGGTCTTTCACCGGCCAAATTAGCTGAGATCATCAGTTTGGTAGATGACGGTAAGATCAGCCACTCGGCAGCCCAGTCGATGATTCCGATGATCATTGAAAACCCCGGAGCAAGTGTCCTGAGTATTGCGGAATCAAACAACCTGATTCAGCAGCAGGATTCGGGAGCCATTCAGCATCTGATCGACGAAGTGCTGGCTGCAAACTCTGAAAAGGTAGAACAATATAAAAAAGGCAAAAAAGGTTTATTAGGTCTGTTTGTAGGTGAGGTCATGAAAAAGTCCAAAGGCTCGGCAGATCCGAAAATAGTAAATGAAATTTTGATAAAAGCACTTAGTTAATCCTTAAGAACACCATCTTAAAATTAAAAACATGAAAAAAAATCTCTTACTGGTATTCTTTGTAAGTCTTTGCCTGGCGTGTAATTCGCAAAGCCAGAAAAACGACACCAAAGCGTCCGGATTATCTTTGAATATTACAGGTAAACTGAACAATGCCGTCGCAGGCAAAGTATACCTGGAAAAAATGAATGAAAGAAACATTGCTACTAAAATAGATAGTTCTGCCACTTCATCCAATGCTTTCAGCTTCAAAACCACTATTCCTGAGCCGGGAATCTATCAGCTCAATGTCGCTGATCAGCAGATCATCGGGTTAATACTGGACGGTGGCGAAAACCTGACCGTTACGGCAGACGGAGTAGCTACTCCTGAAAAAGCGGCGACTTTCAAAGTAGAAGGTTCCAAAACTATGGACAAATTCAATGAAATCATGGCCCAGATGCAGCAATTCGGTCAGGCCAGGTCTGTATTGGAAGGTAAGTTTCAGGCAGCAAAGACTGAAAAAGACCGTGAAGCCATCAGAAAAGAATACCAGGCGGCTGAATTGTCCAGAGGACAGGCTGTTTTGCCGAAAATAAAAGAACTGGGTACTTCAATGGCCGGCATTATCGCCGCCAACAATTTCCTGAATCCTGAAACTGACGGGGCATACATGATGGAGCTGGTGCAAAAACTGAAAGATGAAGGTAAAAACCACTTCTATGCCAACATTTTCATCCAGGAAGTGAACCGTAAAAGTATCGGAACGATCGGAACTCCGGCTCCTGATTTCGAACTGGTAGACCTTAACGGCAAAAAAGTGAAGCTATCGGATCAAAAAGGGAAAACCGTTATCATTGATTTCTGGGCTACCTGGTGCGGACCTTGTATTTCATCGTTTCCGGGTATGAAAATGGCTATCGATAAATACAAAGACAATCCGAAAGTAGTGTTCCTGTTTGTTAACACTTTTGAGCGAGTGCCCCAGGACAACTGGAAAGATCATGTCAACAAGTTCGTAACACAAAGAGGATATGCTTATCTCAACCCGATACTGGATTTCAACAATCAGACGGCGATCAGCTACGGAGTAGAGGGTATTCCTGCCAAATTCTGTATTGATAAAGACGGGAAATTCAAAAATAAGAGTGCCGGCTACCTCGGTAGCTCTCAGGCTGTCTATGATGAGATGGTTAAATGGGTGGAAGAAGGAGAATAATTTCAAAGAAAGATATTTCAAAGCCCTTGTCTGCATTTAAAAGACAAGGGCTTTTTTATGTGCCTGATTTTATGACATTCCTATAGGTTTCATGTATATTTGCCGGTCAAAAACTACAATATAACGAATGAAAATTGCGATAATAGGCTGTGGTAATATGGGGATGGCTTTTGCCCGTTCTTTTATTCAATATGACCTGGTAAAAAAAGATAACCTTCTTCTGATTGAAAAAAACGAGGAGCGTTCAGAGGCTCTGCAAAGTGCCCGCGAAGGGGTGGTCGTCAGCACCATCAACTCACAGATCGGCGACTACGACCTGGTAATTTTATCCGTAAAGCCCCAGGATTTTAGTTCTATCTCTGTTGAATTAAAAAAAGTACTCAAACATGACCAGGTAGTATTATCTATCATGGCCGGTATTACCATCGAACGCATCCAGAATGAGCTTAATCATCAGCTGGTGGTAAGAGCCATGCCGAATACTCCTGCCATGCTGGGAATGGGCATCACAGGTTTTACCGCTGCCGAAGGAATCAGCTTCTCCAAGCTGCTTAAAATAGAAAACCTGATCAATGCCACCGGCCGCTCGGTTTTTATTGAAGAAGAAAGCATGATTGACGCCGTAACTGCCCTGAGTGGCAGCGGCCCCGCATATTTTTACTATATCGTCAAACATATGGTGGATGCCGGCAAGAAAATGGGCTTTGACGAAGGTATGGCACAGTTGTTAGTCAAACAAACCATGCTGGGTGCTTATCACCTGATCAACAATGCCGAAAAAGACCTGGACGACCTCATAAAAGCCGTGGCCTCCAAAGGTGGGACCACCGAAGCTGCCCTGAAGGTATTTGAAGAAAGTAAACTCTCTGAAGGACTTATCGGCGGAATACTGGCGGCTGAAAAAAGAGCTAAAGAACTTTCAAAATAACTGTATTTCTTTCTTTCAAAAAAGCACTGTCCCCATTCCGGCGGCAGTGCTTTTTTGTTGTACCTCTGATTCCTTGCACTTATACCTGCTTTTATTTAATATTACTCTATGAATATCAAATATATCAACCTTATGAAACGCTCTTCCGGTAAACTTCTTCTGGCCATTTTTTTATTCCTCAGTTACTTTTTTTTAAATGCACAGAACCCTTATTATTCCTATAACAAAGCCCCACTGGTTCCACAAAAATATGTAGCCGTTCCGTTGGGAAAAATAAAGCCCGAAGGCTGGCTGAAAACCCAGCTGGAGCAGATGAAAAAAGGCTCAACCGGTCACCTGGATGAATACTACCCAAAAGTAAAAAATGAGAACGGCTGGCTGGGAGGTAAAGGTGACGGCTGGGAAGAAACCCCTTACTGGCTTGACGGTGCTGTGCCCCTGGCCTATCTGCTGGACGATAAAGAACTCAAAGATAAAGTGCTAAAATACATCAACTGGACCATTCAAAATCAAAGGCCCAACGGATATTTCGGTCCGGTAACCAAATCCGAAAGGGAAGGAAAACCATTTGAAAATTGCCAGCAGGGAGAAGACTGGTGGCCGAAAATGGTCATGCTCAAGGTAATGCAGCAATATTATTCTGCCACCAATGACCAGAAAGTGATCAGTTTCATGAGCAAATACTTTCAATATCAATATAATAATCTCAAAGCCTGCCCCCTCGGCAAATGGACAGAATGGAGCCAGGCCAGGGGACAGGATAATATTTTAACCATCTACTGGCTGTATAACCATACCGGGGATAAATATCTGCTGGAGCTGGCAGATATGGTCAATCACCAAAGTACTCCATGGACAAAGTTGCTGGGCGGGCGGGACT
>NZ_JAAAKV010000016.1 GCF_009905725.1 Emticicia sp. CRIBPO
TATCCGACTAAAACAGAAGCTTTAGTCAGAGAAAATTTTATCAAAAAACAAAAAAGCAAAATCTTCATCGAAAAGCTGATAAACGGTTCAGATGGATAGAATACCTGTCCCGATTCTCGGGAGGGTCGCGGCGGTGCGACGTTTCGTTTCGAGTCCCAACCAGGCGTTCCCAACCAGGCGTTCCCAACCAGGCGTCCCCAACTAGGCGTTCCCGTCCGGACCGCGAAAATCCTCAGAGAAATCCGGGGATTTGAGATCTCCAACGTCTTAAGGATGTAAAGGAGGGCGGAATGAGGGCTCTGACCTCAGGAAAACTTCTCAGCCTGATAAAATAATTAATAACATTTTTCAAGCCAACGGTCGGAGACCGCTTGTCGCCGTCCGGTACGCCTAAGACGTTGGACAGCGGGTATGCTTTCGTGAAATGATAAAACGCTGAAGACGAACCGTTCCTCAGCGTTTTATTTATTGAAATATTTTCTGGCAAGAATGCCCCTTACTTATCCATAACAATGTATGCAGGATATGACTCCTTATTAGGTAAATCAAATTCTTCGTCGTAGGGTTGTGTGCCTCCACCATTGTTGTATGACGCCACACGCTTCACCCCGGTTGCTGTGCTGCCCCCGATACCATTGATCACGTTTTGGATTTGTCCCGGACCGGCAAAACGGGTGGTGCACATTTTTTCGAGTTTCACATTCGGACTGTTAGGTATTTCAAAGCCGTTACTTTTATTCACCTTTCCGTCTGTTCCTGTCAAAACGGCGTAAGAGCCCATTCCTATACTATGGTGCTCTTTTACGGTATTAGCTACCTTGGATGCTGCATAACCTTCAACCCGGCCTCCCTGACTGCTCCAGCTTGCCTGATCCGGGGCGTCGTAGGGCGGTTCGTTTTGCAGGAAATAGGTTCTGCCGCGTTCTCCCAGCCACAGCACTTCATATTCCTGGTAGTGCTCGGCAAACAAGCCATAGAGCGTCACATCATCACCGGTAACGATAAGTCCGTTTTTACACCTGTCTCTTACCCAGCGTAAGCTTCCGCCACGTTGCGAACCATGGTCGGCACGCCACAACCAGAAGTGGTCGCCCACCACATGGTTGCTGTTTATCTGCATAGAAGCATGTATCTGAATGTTTTTGGACTTAACCCCGCCTACCCTGCAGGTGATGTCTGTGAGCAGGACAGGATTGGCAGCATGGTCTGCCTCCGCTCCTTCGTTGCCAACTCTCACCTGATAAGTGGTACTGTTAAATGAATCCATAAGAAGTCCGGCTATGATAATCCCTTCCTTGTCGTCAACATAGATACATCCCCAGGTGTTTTTTTCAGTAGGTTCCAGGGTTACTGAGGCGATACCTGCACCCAGAAGTATGGCATCTTTTCTGTTCACTTGTATAGGGGCATTCAATGCGTAGTGCCCCGGCGTGAAAAATACATTTTTGCCGGCTTTCAGGGCATTGTTGACTTCCACATCGGTGTCGCCTTCCCTGGCCACATACCAGCCGGTGAGCAAATCCTGAACCTGGCCTTCGCCCATTTCGGTTGACGACCAGGAAACCCCTACCCTTTCCTTTTGCCATGCAGGAACAAAGACTTTGTACTCGCCATCCTTATCTATAAAAAGGAAAGGTTTTTCCCTGATAACAGGGGTGGTAGCAACAGGAGAATTGACATCATTCGCCTGCGGGGGATTGACACAACCCTGCCAGACCATATTATAAGAACCGCCCATAGCTCCGGAGCCTGAAGGGAAAACAGTATTCCTGGTATACCATTGTTGTTGCCCTCCCCAGTTTGGTCTGGACGAAGTGTAACGCGAGTCGGCAATAAAACCGCCGCTACCCCAGAAGTTGGTATTTCCGACATCTGAGATATATTTTGAAGTGCTTTCAATCAGCATTCTCCGGGCACTGGTGGATTGAGAAACCGTCCAGGCAAAATCCCGCATCACCGACACATTTTCCATGGAACGCCAGAACGTACACGTGGCATTGGCTCCCCCGGAAAGGTGGGGTCTGGTGAATACAGAACCCAATTTAACATCTCCCGGCGTCTTGCCTAAGCCTCCTATGTGCGAGTAAAATCCTAATTCGATGGCGTTGGCCTCTGCCGATGAGGCGGAACCCGACCCGCCCGGGTCGTAAGACTGACCATCAACATTGGCCTTGAAATAATAGGCCTGACGTTTTACAGTCCACTCACCATTAGCCCCGCTGAGACCGGTAGTGGAAAAATGCGAATTAATTTCATTACGTGCAGTTTCTGCTTTTTCATGTTTCCTGTCGTAGAAATACATATTGTTACCAAAAATCTGGTTCTCCAGTGAAAGTGTTATGGTGATTGAGTTACGGCTAATTTTGTAATAGTTCTCGTACTTATCTGCATTGGGCTTTTTATCCGTAAATGTCAGCTTGGAAGTCGAGCCCGCCGGTACAAAATCCGATGCCAGACGGCTGCCGCCTCTTGTGATGACATAAGGCCCTGAAGAGCCAAATGCCGGCCATGATAAGGTCATGCTGTGTTTCTTCTTGTTGTAAACTACCTTCCCCTCTATCTTATTCCCCTGTTTTCTTTCATCAGATGAATAGGAGGTCACAAAACCGGACAGGGTCAGCGTCAACGCCAATACTGTAAACACAGAGATTACTTTTGTACTCATAAGAATATTCTTTTTTTAATGATTTCTATTGCTTGTTATACTACTAAATGTGGATTAAATACAAGGATTCCGGGGGAAATATTATAAAAAACAGCAGAGAGCACCATAATACAAAGCACTTATATTTAAGCATTTAACTAAATCTGCTATGATTTCAGACATTAAGATAGTTCAAATTTCCAGTTCCGCAGACGATTTCACAAAAGTTTTTAGAGCTGAATTTGAAAAATGAATCAACGGCTCCCTGGCCACCCTGAAAACTCACAGCTTATAGCCTGCAGCTCCTTCCGGGGACATTTTACCTTGCCCTTTGTTTGGAATCAATCTAAATATGAATTACCTTTGTCAAACCGGTAGTATTACGCAAACGCTCAAAATTCCGCTTTAAAACTGTCCCTGGCTTATAAAATCGATTTTAAAGCAACAGGAAACCAGCTCAGAGGACATGTTTTATACAAGACCCAAACTATCTGAGAAAATGCCCTGACAGTACCGGAATTTAAATAAATAAGGACTAAGTGTAAGTAAAACAACTAATCTGAGTAAAATGAAAAGACTAATTATCGCTGTTTTTACCATAATCGCCTGTTCAGCACAAGCACAGGACAACACCCTTCTCGATTCGAAGTTCTGGCAGACAAAGCCATCTGTAGAGATAGTTAAAGCCGAAATAGCCAAAGGCAACAACCCTTCGCAGTTTACCCCATCCAACCACGACCCTGTGGTGATGGCCATCAATAATGACGTACCTATCGAAACCATCAAATATTTAATGTCCCAGCCTGGCAATGACGTGGCGAAACTTACCCATGACGGCAGGATTTACATCCACTGGGCGGCTATGAGAGGCAATACAGACCTGATGGAATACCTCCTTAGCAAAGGGTCAAAAGCCACTCCGGTAGATAATCACGGGTATACCCCGCTAAATTTTGCGGCCAACGGCAGTCAGCAGAACACCAAAGTCTATGACCTGTGTCTTGCCAACGGTGCTGATCTGAAAAAAGACCTGAACCACGACGGAGCAAATGCCCTTCTGATGGCGGTTGCCAATGATAAGGATTTTGCGGTGACCAATTATTTCGTTTCTAAAGGACTAAGCCTGAACTCTACCGATGCCCAGGGCAACACAGCGTTTAACTACGCAGCCAGAAGTGGCAAAATCGACGTTATGAAAGCTTTACTGGCCAAAGGGGTGAAGTTTAACGACAACGCGATGATCATGGCAAGCCAGGGCGGCCGTGGCGGTGCCAACACCCTTGAATTGTACCAATACCTGGAAAGCCTGGGCATCAAACCGGCAGCTGTGGCAGCTAACGGACAAAATGCACTCCATAACATTGTACGCAGACCTAACCAGGATGAAATCATCAGATACTTCCTGTCTAAAGGTGTGGACGTAAACAAGGCTGATGCGGATGGAAATACGCCATTTATGAATGCCGCCGCCAGCAACAGGAGCATTGAAACACTCGGCCTGCTTTTGCCTAAAGTAAAAAACATTAACCAGGCCAATAAAAAAGGAGTTTCTGCCCTGGCATTCGCTATTCAGAGCAATTCTCCGGAAGTAGTTTCTTATCTTATCAAAAACGGGGCTGATGTAAAAATCAGCGATGCCGACGGCAACAACCTGGCTTATTACCTGATCCAGTCTTACAGACGAGGACCACAACAGGGTGAATTCGCCACCAAACTTCAGATTCTCCGTGACAACGGGTTGGATCTGGTTGCACCGCAGAAAGACGGCAGCACACTTTACCACCTGGCTGTTGCTAAAAACAGTATTGACCTGCTTAAACTTATCGAAAGCCTGAACATTGACATCAACAGCAAAAACAAGGAGGGCTTTACGCCTTTGCACAAAGCGGTGATGATCTCCAAAGACGATGTACTGATCAAGTACCTTTTGTCTGCCGGAGCCAGGAAAGATGTCAAGACCGGTTTTGATGAAAGTGCCTATGATCTGGCCAGCGAAAATGAGTCTTTCTCAAAAAATAAAGTATCCATTGATTTTCTTAAATAAGAATGAAATCTACTATAAATAAGCTGTTTTTTTTACTGTTATTCCTTGCATCAGGAAGTGAAGCATTTTCTCAAAAAACAGGTACGACAAAGTACAAATGCATGGTCCAGATGACCAATTACACGGGTGAGGGGGCTTATGTCGTCATTTCTATCATCAACAGCAAAGGTGAATATGACAAGACCCTGTATGTGATGGGCGATGAGAAGAAATGGCATCCTGATATGAAAGAATGGCATAAGTCTTACAAGAAGAAGCCTACCAACATCAGTGCGATAACCGGGGCTTCAGTTTCCGGCGGGGACCGCAGTGTCGCATTGGTGGAGATCGAGAATTCGAAGATCGATGCAGGCTATAAATTAAGGTTTGAAACCGCAGTGGAAGATAAAGAATACTACGTAAAAGACCTTGAAATTCCATTGACGAGTGAAGGCCTCAAGGCCCGCAGTGAAGGTACCGGCTATATCCGCTACGTTCGCTTTATGCCCAACTAGAACAGATTTTTATGACAGTATCTATATGGAGATACAGCCACCTGGCTTTGGCTGTATCTTCTTTTCTTTTTCTCACCTTAGCATCCGTTACAGGGGTCATCCTGGCGTTCCAGCCCGTCATTGAAAAATCGCAGCCGTACAGGGTCGATAATTTTAACGAAATAAAGCTGTCTGAAAGCCTTCCGGTGATCAGGGAGACGTACCCTGGTATCAGCGAACTTACGGTGGATGCCAACAGCTTTGTGTCCGTAAAAGGCAGCGACAATGAAGGCAATGAGCTTTCGGCATACATAGATCCGCATACCGGAAAAATATTGGGGAAGGTTGAAAAGCCGAATGAGTTCTTCCAATGGGTGACGGCCCTGCACCGCTCACTTTTTCTGCACCTTACCGGAAGGTTCTTTATCGGGCTTACGGCCTTTTTACTGATCCTGATTGCTTTATCCGGGATTATCCTGGTCATTCAGCGTCAGAGAGGGGTCCGCCGCTTTTTTACGCGTATTGTAAAGGAAAATTTTGCTCAATACTATCACGTAGTGCTGGGCAGGCTCATGCTTGTCCCTATCCTTATTATTGCTCTTACGGGCACGTACATTTCGCTGAACAGCTTCGAAATCGTGCCGGCCACGGTAACTCCTCCGGAAGTGGATTTCGACAACATAAAATCCGGCCCGGTAAAAGACCCGAAAACCTTTGAAATCTTTACCAATACCTTATTATCTGAGGTCAAGACCATTGAATTCCCTTTCTCTGAAGACCCTGAAGACTATTATACCCTCAAGCTTAATGACAGGGTGGTAACCGTAAACCAGGTAACAGGAGATATCCTCAGTGAGAAACAGTACCCGGTAACCGTGATCCTGTCGAAACTGAGCCTTGACCTCCACACCGGGAAAACCAACGCTTTCTGGGCCATTGTACTGGCTATTGCCTCCTGCAATATCCTCTTCTTTATTTACTCAGGTTTCCTGATGACTTTCAGACGGCGGGCCAATCTCATTAAAAATAAATTCGCGGCCAAAGATTCAAGGTTCATCATCCTGGTGGGCTCAGAAAACGGTTCTTCTTTTCTTTTTGCCAATGCCATCCACCATCAGCTGATTAAGCAGGGCGAAAAAAGTTTTATCGGCGAATTAAACAGTTACATGGTCTATCCTGAGGCAGAATACCTGCTGATATTTGCTTCCACCTATGGCCTGGGAGAAGCCCCGACCAACGCCTCTCGTTTTGTCAGCTTACTGGAGAAGCACCCTCAACCCCGCCCTGTTCATTATTCCGTGCTGGGATTCGGCTCACGGGCCTATAAAGATTTTTGCAAGTTCGCCTTTGACGTTGACCATTTACTTTCCGGTCATGAATGGGCTGTTCCATTGCTGGGGGTACATACCGTCGACGACAAGTCACCCGGAGAATTCAATCTCTGGGCAGAGGCCTGGTCTCAGAAAATCAACATGCCCGTGGTGACCATTCAGCCCGGATCACTCGCCAAAGACCCCAGCCGGCTTGAAACCTTTACGGTAACAGACAATGTGGAAGTCAATGATTCGGGTGGTACTTTCCTGATCCGTTTAAAGTTAAATAAACGCAAAAAAGTAACTTCAGGAGATCTTCTGGCCATTTATCCGGCCGGCGATCATCGCGAAAGATTATATTCCATAGGAAAAATCCGGGAGCATATCCAGTTAAGTGTGAGAATCCACACCGACGGCCTGGGCTCAGGCTATCTGCACCGGCTAAAACCGGGTGAAAAAATCCGTGCAAGGGTGGTTCGCAATCCCCACTTCTATTTCCCTGAGAAAAAAAAGGAAGTGATCATGATTTCGAACGGTACCGGCATAGCCCCTTTCCTGGGGATGATCGATCAGAATAAAACCAAAATAACCTGCCATCTCTATTGCGGTTTCCGAAACACCATATCTTTTGAAATGTACAAGGAATTCCTTGTTTCAAATCAGAATGAAGGTCAATTAGGACAGCTCCATGTGGCGTTTTCGCGGGAAGATGAAAAGCAATATGTCAGTGACCTGATCACGAGGGATGCCGACCTGGTATCGCGTGTACTTGAGAATCAGGGAATATTGATGATTTGCGGCTCTCTTGCCATGCAAAAAGACGTGCTTAACCTGATCGACACGATCTGCCGGGAGAAATCAGGTAAGGGTGTCAGCCATTATCAGTCGCATGACCAGATTCTGACGGATTGTTATTGATATAAGGAAAATGGAGGATGGAAAAGGGATGTCTTGTCCTGAGATAGCTTTATTCAAATCAAAGAGCTGTATCAGAGCGTTTTCCTTTTTCTCAAATAAGACTACAATTTGAATTTATCCGGGTCCAGGTTCGGGCTTAAGAAAACAGTGCCGTCATCAGCGATGATCACGCATTGATAAGCAGGATAATGTTTTATCAACTCCAGGCCTTTGTCTTTGCCCATCACCATAATGGAGGTGCTGAAACCGTTAGCAAGCTCTGCATCGGGGCCAAATACGGTCACACTGCATACCCCTGTAGCAGGATAGCCCGTAACCGGGTTAATGATGTGGGCATACCTGACGCCGTTAAACATCACATATTTTTCGTAACTGCCTGAGGTGACCACCGCACTTTGTGACAACGGTATCACAGCAAAAACGGTGTCATCTTTCATCGGGTTGGTGATTCCAACCATCCAATCGCTGCCGTCGGGTTGTTTTCCCCAGGTGCTGATGTCGCCGGAAGCATTGACGATCCCCGCCGGAACACCTTTGGACATCATCAGGTCACGGCAATAATCTGCCGCATAACCCTTGCCTATAGAGCCAAACCCTATTTTCATGCCTTTGTGTTTCAGAAAAATGGTGGTGTTTTCCTTATCCAGCACAACATTTTTATAGCCCACATTCCGCACTGAATTTTTAATCGCTTCGGGCGAAGGCATTTCTTTCATGCTGCCGTCAAACTTCCAGATCCTGTCCATGGCCGCGAAACTGATATCGAAAGCTCCGTTGGTCATTTCAGAGAGGTGAAGGCCACGCTTTGTCAGTTCGAATACTTCCGAAGCCACTTTAACCGGGCGGACCCCGGCGTTGTTATTGACTTCCGTTACCTGTGAATCTGATTTCCAGTCTGATATTAAGTTTTCTATTCTTGCCACTTCAGCAATGACGGTGTCAATATATTTTTCGGCAGAAAGGGAATCTTTGGCCACAATGGTAATGTCAAAACGGCTGCCCATCAGTCTTACGGTTCTTGTACCCAGCACCTGTGCCCGGGCAGTGAGTGCGGAGAAAAACAGGACGGCCAATGCGATTTTCTTCATTTAAAGTATTTTTACGGTCAAACCGATTTTTTAAGCATCGAAGTTAGCACAAGTTCGGCGTTAAAGGGTCAGGCATAAAGGTATTTTTGTAAATAAATCACAGGTTTATATGAAAGATACTATCTTTCACAGGCTTATTACAACCCCACCGGAATCATCCGTTTAAACAAAACTGGTCATCAGAAAACCGGGAATAAAACCATTACCCCCTCTTCAAAATTCAGGGATCATCCCGGAAAATAAATGGCCGGACCCGCAGAATCTCCCGCTTAAAATCTTCAAAAAAATGTGACTTTTTTGCCATTTGCGGCCTCAAAACCCTGTCTCAGATTTTAACTACCCATTAATCCCCTTTTCACAGCAATCCCATGTATTTTATTTACATTCTGCAGAGTCAGAAAGACCAGTCATATTACATCGGCTTCTCTGCCGACCCACAGGAAAGATTAAACCAGCATAACAAAGCCAGCACAGGATACACCTCCAAAAAGAAACCCTGGACGATTGTTTACCAGGAAGAATACCCAAGCAAGAAAGAGGCACTGGACAGGGAAAAGTTTATCAAACTGAAGAAAAGCAAGGTGTTTATTCAGAAACTGATCAATACCCGGTCCGCTGATTTTTCGCATTCAAATTGAAATCAAAGTTCTGTTACATCTGAATATTTTAATTAGATTTGAACACTGTGTTTTCAGGCAGAAACTTATAATGTGTCAAGAAACGGCCGGGCAGCTTTTCCGACGATGAAATTTACCATTAAACATTGGGCTGTAGTCATTATTTTCCTGATCAATGCCTGTCATTCGGCAAAGGACCAGGAAAGCACTTCGTCCGGGTCTGAAGAAGTGGCAGATCTGGGGAGAATTGATGCCTTACCTCTTCATTACCAATCACCGGAGGACAACCCTGCCACTCCTGAAAAAATTGAGCTGGGCAGGTTGCTTTTTTACGATCCTGTTTTATCCGGGCCAAAAGACGTGGCCTGTGCCACCTGCCACCACCCGGAATTTGGCTACGCTGAGAGCATCGACCTGTCCATTGGTGTGAATGGACAGGGACTGGGAGAAAAAAGGGCCTTTAACGAACCGAATGAGGTCCCGTTTGTAAAACGCAATTCACAATCCCTGCTCAATACGGCTTTCAATGGTATAGACATGAATGGCAACTATTCGCCTGAAAAAGCCCCGATGTTCTGGGATTTACGGGCTGACAACCTGGAGCACCAGGCCATGATGCCCGTCAAAACCATGGAAGAAATGAGAGGGGTGGTGTATCCGGAAGAACATATCTCAGCTGAAATTGTCAGCAGACTCAACAGAATTCCTGAATACAGAAAACTGTTTAAAAATGCATTCAAAGATGCTGACGCCATCACCGAAGCCAACATCAGCAAGTCGCTGGCGGCTTTTCAACGCTCGCTGATAGCCAATAACTTGCGTTTCGATCAATACATGCGGGGAGACAAATCAGCCCTGACAGACGGGGAAGTAAGGGGTATGGAGATATTCATTGAAACCGGCTGTGCCAGGTGTCATAACGGCCCGATGCTGTCCGACTTTAAAACGCATGTGCTGGGGGTAGCGGATAATGAAAAACGCTCCGAATCAGACTCAGGATATGAGAAAACCTATGCTTTCAGGACGCCCTCACTTCGTAACCTCCGCTTTACCCGGCCTTACATGCACAGCGGCAAAATAGCTAACCTGGAAAGCGTCATGTTCTTTTATGAAGACCTGCAGGGAAAGGAGCTTCCCAATAGCCACGTCAGCAAAGACCGCCTGGACCCTCATGCCAAAGCCTTAAAAGTGGAGTTCAAAAACATCAGCAGCATCATTGAATTTCTGAACACACTGAATGACGGCAAATACGACAAAAAGATGCCCAAATCTGTACCGAGCGGTTTGCCGGTTGGGGGGAGGATACAATAATGAAAGGCTGCTCAGATATTCTTCCGGGCAGCCCTTCTTTTCATCAGATAAATACAGACAGATCACGCATTCAAGCCACCATCAATCGTAATGGCGGTTCCTGTAATGAACTTACCCTCTTCGCTGGCCAGGTAGCTTACCAGCCCCGCGATGTCTTCGGTGGTGCCGTATTCACCGAGGGCCATACGTCCTCTCATAAAATCAGCCAGTTCAGAGTCTGAAGGGTTCATATCGGTGTTGACGGGGCCGGGCTGGATCAGGTTTACGGTGATTCCTTTTGCTCCCAGGTCCCTGGACAAACCTCTTGTGAAACCCTGCAAAGCCGACTTGCTCATGGTGTACAGAGTGGTCTGCGGACCAACGGCGTTGTCAGCCATGTTACTGCCTATCGTAATCACCCTGCCGCCTGCCGGGAAATGCGGGGCTGCAGCATGCGAAGCCAGGTACACGGCCCGGACGTTCACGTTCATGATCTCCTCATATTCCTCCAGCGTGTGCGATTCAAAGGGCTTGCCGTTGTATATGCCCGCATTATTCACCAGGATATCGATGTGCCCGTGTTCGGCAACCAGTTCATTAACGGCCTTTGTGAGATCATGGGCATCGTCGCTGTCTGCTTTGACGGCTTTTGCCAATCCCCCGGCCTCTGTTACTTCCTTAGCCAACAGCTCTGCTTTCTCTCCCGATTTGCTGTAGGTAAATACCACATGGGCTCCTTCTGAAGCCAGTCTTTTTACGATGGCAGCCCCCATTCCGCGGGATCCGCCGGTAACAAAGGCTATTTTGTTTTCGAAACGTTTCATACTTTTTTGTTTAATTTTTGTCAAAAGTAAAGTGCTTATTGTTAAATTTGCAGGTATACAATTAATTGTGAGGTACTAACAAAAAAGTAAGTAATGAGAAAAGACACTTCTACGAACACCCTGAATGAAAAGATGCTCAATGAAAGCTGCGGCATGGCCTATTCACTGAAAATCATCGGGGGAAGATGGAAGCCTGCCATCCTGTGCAGGCTGTCGCACCAGAAGATGCGTTACAGCGATCTGAAAAACTCTATCGAAGGGATATCGGAACGGATGCTGGTAGCACAGCTCAGGGAACTGGAGCTTGACCTGATCATCAAGCGGACGGTGTATGCGGTAGTACCGCCCAAAGTGGAGTACGAGCTGACGGAACTGGGTGAAACCATGCGGCCCATGCTTCAGTCCATTTCTGAATGGGGCAATATGCACAGAAGCACGGTTAACCCGGAAACTGACCTGATAAAATCTGATTTTATGGTCTGAAAATATGGTTTCAGGCTTTGAGGACCTGTTATAATTTCCCCGTAAACTCCATCCCTTTTTTAGGCCGGATGGTGGTAGAAAGGTAGCCATTTTCATGATTTCTCACATAATCGAGGTAATTCCGCATGGCGGGCTGGAAACCTTCGACTACATCTACCAGGATCACCAGGCCTTTACAATGAAATGCCTCTGAAAAAAAACCTGAAAAAATTTAGGGTAAAACCTTTGCGGGTTGTCTTTACTACAAATCAGGGCTCCGGCCATTATCTTTGCAAAGCGTGATAACAGAGGAACTAATGAATGACACTCAAACGGAAAGTTTGAACAAAGACTCGGAAGAAACATTTGAATATGTTTTCAAAACACATTTCAAAGGCCTTTATGCCTATGCCTGCACCCTCATCAGGGACAGCATCATGGCAGAGGAAATCGTGCAGAATATTTTCTACCGGCTGTGGGAGAAAAACGAGCAATTATCTATCCGGGAGTCAGTCAGCGGCTACCTCTACCGCTCTGTATACCATGAAAGCCTGAACTACCTGAAACATCTTAAAGTGCGGGAAGCTTACCATCAATATGCAATGAACCAGGAGCAATCAGGGAATAACACCCAACAGAATTTAGAGTTGAAAGAACTGGAAGAACGCCTGTCGGTGGCCCTGAGCGAGCTGCCTGAAAAGTGCCGGACGATCTTCCAGATGTGCCGCTTCGAGGAGTTGAAATACAAGGAAATCGCCGAAAGACTTGACCTTCCGGTCAAAACCGTCGAAAACCAGATGGGCAAGGCCCTCAAACTCCTGAGATTAAAACTCGTAGACTTTTTACCTGCTTCTTTTTTACTGTTTTTCTTAATGCCATCATGAACGAACTCACCCATATACCCGATGAACTTCTCGTTAAAATGATGTTGGGAGAAGCATCAGAAGACGAACAACTGGTGGTTAAGCACTGGCTGGCCGGAAAGCCGGAAAACCGCAGGTATTTCGAGCATTTCCAGACCATCTGGCAAACCAGCCGGACACTGGCTGACCACAGCACGGTGGATGAGGAAGCAGCCTGGCAAAGGTTTAAAAAGAGAACCGAAGCACAGGGGCGGGTTATCCCGCTGAATACTTCCCAGGGGATGTTCAAATGGTGGTCTGTTGCAGCAGCCATCCTGATTGTCGCGGGTGCCGCCTGGTTGTTTTATAAGCCCAATAAGCTCTCAGGAGCAGAACAGATCAGTATCAGAACGACCGGAGAAACCAGGAAAGACACCCTGCCTGACGGCTCGGTCGTTACCCTGAACAAAAACTCATCGATAGCTTATAATGAAGCATTTACCAACGCTGAGACCCGCGAAGTAACCCTGAACGGGGAAGCTTTTTTCGAAGTGGCTCCGGATAAGTCAAAGCCTTTCAAAATCCATGTGAATGAGGTGACGGTGACCGTTTTAGGGACTTCCTTCAACATCAAAAGCACGGATAAAAAGACAGAAGTGGTGGTAGAAACAGGCCTGGTGCAGGTGGAAAATACGGCTAAGACCATAAAGGCCCGTCCGCAGGAAATCGTGACGGTAACCAAAGGGCAGAACGACCTCGTAAAAGAGAAAGTTACGGACGAATTCTATAACTATTACCGCACCCATCAGCTGGTATGCCGTCAGACACCTCTGCATGAGCTTGTCGATGTGCTGAATGAAGTTTACCAGGCTGATATTGTGATCGAAAACCCGTCCATCCGTAACAAGGAAATCAATACGGTGTTTGACAACATGCCTCTAAACCAGGTGCTTAACATCATCAGCGAAACCCTGAATATCTCTGTAGTGCAGCAAAACCAACGCATTATTTTGAAATAGTGCTTATCTTTCGGAATGAATCGACTATTACCATTATATAAAATAACCGGCCTGTCCATCGCCTTTGTGTTTGTTTCTCTGACCCATGGATATGCCCAAAAGCCACTGCAGAAAATCGTGTCGGTGAACGTGGTCAGACAACCCTTGTCCTCTGTTCTGACCAGCATAGAAAAACAGGGCCGATTTTATTTTTCGTATGGCAGCAACCTCATTCCGGCCGACAGCCTGGTAACCCTCAGCCTCAGCAAAAAAACTACCAAAGAAGCACTGGATGCCTTGCTGCAGGGCCATTATCAATACAAAGAGATAGGCGATCACATCATCATACAGAAACCTCCGGCCGAAAAATATACTTACATCCAGGCCCGGCTGGTCGACAAGGAAACCGGGGAGGCGGTCGATTTCGCCTCTGTCTATTCCAAAACCCTGCTCATCTCTGCCCTCAGTGATGAGCAGGGCACTTTCAGGTTAAGGGTACGCGAAAAGATCCTCCCGCTTGACCTCACCATCAGTAAACTCGGCTATTCGGATACCTCAGTTACAGTATCCGCTCCCCTGCCCGATGACTTTAAGATCGGGGTCAAAGCCCGGATTTATAACCTCAACGAAGTGGTGGTCACCAATGGCGATGCAGACCGTAACTTTTTAAGCCGTTTGCTGGTCTCATCCAGACTCAGGACGCACAGCCGCAACATCACCCGTTTCTTTGTTTCCTTTCCTTACCAGGCTTCTTTGCTACCCGGCATCGGTACACACGGACGGATGGGCTCACAGGTGGTCAATAAGGCTTCGCTGAACCTTGTAGGAGGATACACCGGAGGTACCAACGGCGTCGAAGTGGCCGGAGTCTTTAACATTGCCCGCAAAGACGTCGGTTATTTCCAGGCGGCGGGAATGTTTAACTTCGTTTCCGGTGAACTCACGGGCTTTCAGGCGGCAGGGGTTTATAACAGTGTGCAGGATTCTGTGAGTGGCATGCAGGCCGCTGGCATGGGTAACCTTGCCGAAAAGACGTTATATGGCGTACAGGCAGCGGGTTTGTTTAACACCGCCCTGGCAGATGTCACGGGAGCTCAGCTGGCCGGAGCTTACAACAAAGCCCGACGCGACATGAGCGGTTTTCAGGCAGCGGGAATCCTGAACAGCACCAAAGGTACCCACAGGGGCGTACAGGTATCAGGTCTCATCAACCGTGCCGGTTATCTCAAAGGCATGCAGATCGGGATCATCAACATCGCCGACAGTTCTTCGGGGGTGAGCCTCGGAATCTTCAATTTTATCAAAAAAGGACAGGGAAATCTATCGGTCTTTACCAACGAAGTCACGCCACTTAACCTGGCCTGGAAAACCGGGACGAAAAAGTTTTACACCATCCTGACAGCCGGATCAATGCTGTCGCCGGATCAGAAACGGTACAGTCTGGGCATAGGTTTCGGGACAGAGTTTAATATCTACAAACGTCTGGGACTGATCACAGAACTGACCCAGAACAATCTTTTCCTGGGTTACTGGGAAAACAACCCGATGCTTATCAGGCTGCAGCCTGCTCTCAGGTTCAGACTGAGTCCGCATTTCTCAATCCATGGAGGCCCGGCATGGTCGGCTTATTTTCAGCAGGAAAGCGACGTTAAAGACGGCTACCAGGCCCTCAATCTCGACAGTTACAAGGCCCGGAAACTCTCTAAAGACTGGTCGATGTGGACCGGCTGGCAGGGAGGCATCAGCTGGAATTATCAAAGGTGATTCTTTTTGCTATCATCTGGAATTCTTCCGGAAGGCTTTTCCTGTCAGGAATATTTTGATAGTGATTTAACAAGTTCTTGACTCTGCCAGTACTAAACTAATTTTCAAAAGATTATTAACTCCCGTAGGGATGAAATACTGGTAACAACTGAAGAAACAAGAGTTCAAGAAAGTCCTGTAGGGATGATATGTTACCTAGCAGCCGCGATAAATATGCCATCCCGCCGGGATGTTGAACAAAGGTTAAGATGACTTTTTACAGATATTTTGTCCCGCCGGGACAATTCCATTTGACGCAATATCCAAATGCCTTCGATCCTCCAATAACTTCAGAAATACTAACCCTGCCTTAGTAGCTATCATTTGCCAATCTTTTTTGCCACGAGGACACAAAGGCACGGTTCGTTTGACACGATATACCAACTCATGCAACAGATTTTCAATAACTTCAGAGGTTTCAGCCGTGTGGCTATCATTTGCTAATCTTTTTTGCCACCAGGACACAAAGGCACGGTTCGATTGACACGACATACCAACTCATGCAACAGATTCTCAATAACTTCAGAAGTTTCAGCCGTGTGGCTATCATCTGCCAATCTTTTTTGCCACAAGGACACAAAGACACGGTTCGTTTGACACGACATACTAACTCATGCAACGGATTTTCAATAACTTCAGAGGTTTCAGCCGTGTGGCTATCATCTGCGAATCTGTTTTGCCACGAGGGCACTAAGGCACGGTTCGTTTGACACGACATACCGACCCATGCAACAGATTCCCAATAACTTCAGAAATGCCAGCCGTGCCTTGGTGGCTATCATCTCCAAAATCTTAAAAAAAACTCAGAAAAAATCTAGGGTATCAGCCTTACCGGTTGTCTTTAAAGTATAAGCAGCATCTGCCGGGAGGCCTACCGGATTTGAGCTCGAGAGATTTATTTAATTATATCAATTGCATCAGATTTTATGAAAAAGTATCCATTATTAATCATCACAGGCATCTGTTTCCTGATTTCCATTTCTTCTGTTTCTATATTTGCCCAGGCGGTCCGTTCGGCCCATGTGGGTCTGGTTTATCCTTTGAGCACCAACGGCGTCAGTGCACCGGAGATTTCCAACGCCTTCTCACTGCATGCCATATCGGGGGTATCTAAAAACGAGCAATCTGTGGCCATTGCCGGGGTGGCTAGTATCGTCAAAGAGCATGTCCGCGGGGTGCAGATCTCGGGGGTATATAACCACGCCGGGATTTCCGTACACGGAGCACAGATAGCAGGCTTCGGCAATTACGCCAAAACCCGCGTGGAAGGTGCCCAGATCGCCGGGTTTATGAACATGACCGGGCCCGTCAACTCACAGATCGGAGGTTTTCTGAATGTGGCTACCGACGTAAAAGGGGGACAAATCGCCGGCTTCATGAACAAATCAGGAGATGTCAACGCCCAGGTGGCTGGCTTTATCAACATCGCCAAAAAAGTAAAAGGCGTGCAGATCGCCGGTTTCATCAACATCGCCGACAGCAGCGATTACCCGATCGGCATCATCAACATCATCAAAAACGGAGAAAAATCCATCGGCGTCAGTTACGACGAATCCGGTACGGCCCTGGCCACGTTCCGTTCGGGTGGACGGGTACTCTACAGCGTACTGGGAGTGGGTTACAATCTGAAAGAAACGCACACCAATTACTACGCTCTGGAAGCGGGGATCGGGGCACGTCTCTACTCCGGAAAGATTTTCCGTCTGAATGCCGAACTGGCCACACAGGTACTGACCGATTTCAGGGAAGATCCATACTCTAAAAACACTTTGAGGATATTACCCACTTTGAGAATAGGCAACCGCGTAGAAGTATTTGCCGGGCCCTCCCTTAACTACGCTTACTACGACCGCGACGATCACCACGCATTCGTGAAGAAGTTTATCTGGAAAAATAAAAACAGCGACGACTTCCACGGGTTTCATGTAGGGTATAACCTGGGCGTACAGATTGTGTTGTAAATAGTTTTCATTTTGGATAAGGTCCCGGCCTCCGGGGCCTTTATTTTTTCATATTCTTCGTTGTTTTTTGTCATGAGGGCACGAAGCCGGACGGGGGATGCTTTGCTTCGGAGTTCCGATTACATCGAGACACAAATATGTCGCCCCGATGGGGCTTTGTCTGGGTCTTGATACATTCCCAGTTAACGATGTGTCGCCCCGATGGGGCTAGGGACGGGATTCCGCCTGACCCGAAATAAATCTCCCGATTTGATTTTCAACAGGCTCTTTTAACCGTGCCTTCGGGTCTTTGTGGCAAGAAATAAATGACACAATAATCGAAAAAAAAATATGCCGCCCCGAGGGGGCTGAGATGCAATAGGTCATCAGAGTCCGAACGGACAGATTAAAACGGCCTGAACCAACAGACAAAAACCAATCCGGCCGGTGCAGAGGTGCCGTTCAGAACGGGAAAGGGGCTGACCCTGGCACACAAGTTTGTACATTTAAATCCCTATTCTATTTATTTACAGGGCTTTCGGGTAAAAATAGTGAGATAATTGATTTAATTTGTGACTTTTATGGC
The DNA here is from genome assembly GCF_009905725.1 of Emticicia sp. CRIBPO. Classification (GTDB taxonomy): domain Bacteria; phylum Bacteroidota; class Bacteroidia; order Cytophagales; family Spirosomataceae; genus Leadbetterella. Next base: position 17,843 of record NZ_JAAAKV010000016.1, read on the forward strand.
TTGTGATAGTCAAAATATCAGATTAGATATGCAAAATATTCTCACAAACTACTATTCGAAATAATGAAGTCTATATTGATTGCCGACGACCACGTATTGGTCCGCAAAGGACTGGCCATGCTGGTTAAGGATGTTTTTTTCTCTAACTGCAAGATCGACTTCGCCGACAACGGCGAGGAAGTTCTCTCGAAACTAAAAACCGGGACTGTGGATATGCTCATCACAGACATCAACATGCCGGACACCAACAGCCTCGAAATGGTCACGCAAGCCATTGCCCTTGTTCCCAAGCTCAGAATCCTCATCGTTAGTGTTAACCCTGAAAATATATTCGGCCCGCGGTTTCTTAAGGCCGGTGCCCACGGGTACATCTGCAAAACCGCCAGCGACGAAGAAACCTCTGAAGCCATCCGATCGGTAGGCTCAGGTAAAAGATACATTACGGATGAGCTCTCCAGGCATTTCGCTGAAATATTCCTCAACGGCAGTCCCGACAACCCGTTTGACGCCCTCTCAAAACGCGAATTTGAAGTCACCACATTGCTGCTGAAAGGCTACGGAGCCCTGGAAATCGCCAATACACTTTCTATCAACCATTCCACGGCGAGTTCTTACAAGTTCAGGGTGTTTGAAAAACTGGGCATTAAGAATGTGCTGGAGCTGGACCGCCTGGCTAAGCAATTCTATATCATTGAGGGCTGATGAGCCTGACCGTAAATACGCTGCCCTGGTCCGGAACAGACTGAATGTCAAGCTCTGCCTGTATTTCTTTCAGCATCTGAAGCACAAGCAAGCTACCGGTCCCTTCCGTACCGATGTTACGGGTCTCGTCCAGAAAATTCCTGATGTTTTCTTCCGACATGCCTTTTCCGGTATCGGTAACAGAAAAGATCAGGCTTTCGCCTTCTGAGCGGGCCTTCAGGTGAATGAGCCCGTTCCGGGTATTTTTATTGGCATTGTCAATCAGGTTTCGCAGGATAAACCCGAGAATCTGGTAGTCGGAATAACAGTTCAGTCCGGCATCTTCCGTCATCATGTGGTTTTCGCGACTGTGGAGTATTTCCCCATACAGCTCTTCCAATTCCGAAAAGAGTTCTTTTACCGTAAACCGGGTCTTTTTCACCACAAAACTATCACTCTGGCTCAGTGCCCAGGTAAAGAAGTCTTTCGTGAATATCTCCAGGGCCTTGCTGCCCAGCCTGAGGTCTGAGAGGCCCGAAACGAGTTCTTCTCTTGTGATCGTGTCTGCCTTTTTGGCGATGGAATTGCTGATCGAATTGATAAAACGGATGGGCGACCGCAGGTCATGCAACACCATCGTGATGATCTTGTCTTTTGACTGGTTACTTTTCAGCAGGGCCATTTCTGATTGTTCGAGGTTCTCCACGGCCTTGTTGAGTTCACTGGTGCGTCGCTCCACCCTCTTTTCAAGTATCTTTGACCTTTCCTTTAAAGACTTTTCCCTGTACAATATGATCAGGTATCCCGCCAGGCCCAATAACAAAAGCGTGAGGCCGTAAAACCACCACGTGTTATAAAACCAGGGTTGTATACTGACGGGAACCCTCAGTATCTGCGAGTCCCGGTTATAAAGCCCCTGACCTTTTCTCACCTGCAGTTCGTATTGGCCCGATGGCAAACCATTGAAGGTGATCACGCCGTTTTCAGGTACGAGAATCCAACCCGGGGTGAGCCCTTCAAAGTGGTATTCGAGGCTCAGGTTTTCGGCATTCCCGAAGTAAGGACTCGACACCATAAAAGAAAGGGACCTGAAATCAGGCGGCACGATGAACTTCTCCGATTTACGGAGTTCACGGCCATTCATAGTGACCATGTCCAGGTAGATATTCCTGTCCGGATACCTGATGACTGTCCTACGCGGGTAAAACCATACGAGGCCGTTCATCGACGGCAACGACAGCAGGCTGTCTTTGAGCCAGACAAACGACGGATCACAGCCCCCGTTAAATTCATTGGTCCTCAGGCCGTTTTCCTTACTCATCCGGTAAAAATAAACGTCACTGATTTTACCGTGGGCATAATCAACGAGGTCCTGTTTCCTGACTTTAAAGAGGCCGCTGTTGGATGGCAGCCAGAAGTACCCCAGGCCATCGTCAATAAAAGCATGTACGGTTTTCAGGGCGTGCTTAGGACCGAACGGCATAGGATATACCTTATCCTTTTCGTACATATAAAACCCCTTGCCATAGCTGGCTATCCAGATCCTGTTGTCTTTGTCGGTCATGGTGGTCCTGACAAAACAGGAGTCGAGCACAGAGCGGTATATCTTGTTGGTGCTGAGGTTATACCACTTCAGCCCCGCTTCTGTGGACAGTAAAAAGTCATCTTCCCCGATCTTCCTGCCGCTTGCCAGGAAGACATTGGGCGGGAGGGTCTTCAAAACACTGACCGTATCTTTTCTCAGGATCCCCAAGACCCTCCTCGAACAAAAAACGACCGAAGAATCAGCCCCGCCCGAAAAAACCGACCTGAGACGGTTGGTCAGGTTCAAAATAACAGACGAACGTCCGGTTTTAAAATCATATTTTTTTAACTGATAATGTCGCTCATAATACATCTCCTGCCCGGGTGTGGCGTAAAAAGTCACGCCGTCGGTCGTTTCCAGGGGAATGTGCCTGGCAGGCCCGGTAGCAGACAAGAGGGCGTCTTTGATAAATACCTGGCTCTCCCCCACCCTGGCCTGGGCGTAAAAGTTCTGTCCTTTTACTTCCTGCGGAATGGAAGGGTAAGTGAAGATGGAGCGTTGAACCACATACAGCCCTTCTGTATAGGACCCGAAGAAATATTTGTCCTGCTGCGGTACATAGTAAATGGAGATCGGGGCGTCTATTTTCAGGTCCGTCAGCACCAGCACGCTGCTCAGCCTGCCTTTTGTGACAAAAATCCTGTAGAGGTTATTACCTGCATAAATAAAAGTGCCGTTTTCGCACCACAGGGTTTTCATCTTACCCTTCAGATAATCCGCATTCTTTTCAATATCCCCGGTAATCTTCGTGAGGCTATCCTGAAACACCGTCCCTTTCCAGACTTTGGTCTGATTGCCGGGCCTGAGCACCATAAAATATTCATCACCCAGCAGGCTTGTATGACTGTCAGGTCTTCTCTCATAACCCGCCAAAGGAACAGCCTTAAGCAGGTCACGGTTAAAATAGTAGAGTTCCTCGTCACTATATGTGTATATTCCCCCGCTTCTGGTCACACCGTACAACAGCGTTTTGGTGATCGGAAAACTACTCAAAAACTTGTCGAATGCCTTTATTTTTGTTCCTCCCATCACCGCATAACCGTCATGCCCGAGCCTGACGCCATAGTCATCGGACACGTGGGGGGCTAAAAAAGAGCCCTGGCCTTGTTCGGATACAGTAATAACCTGACCTCCCTCCGCCCTGGCATACACGCTTCCTTGTATCCCTTTGGCGACCACTTTCATCCTGTCTGAACTGAGTCCTTTGATTTGCCCTGTGCCGTAGACTTTAAACTGCCTGCCGTCAAAACGCACCAGGCCCATTTCTGTCATAAGCCAGCAATAGCCCGCTTTGTCAAATCCGATGTCTTTTACACTGCTCTGCGGCAGGCCGTTGTCGGTGGTATAATGGGCCACGGAATATTGCGGCTTCCCTGTCTGAGCATACAGGAAATCCGGATGAATAAAATTGAATATGATGGTTAAGAACCAAAAAATCCGTTTCATCATGTCTGCCAACCTTCTCTATAATTAATACACACCCTGTAGCCCCCTCCCTACTTTGATGTGAAACCTAACCCCTTTTTTTTCTTAAAGGTAATATTTACCTTTGAATTTGAAACTAAAGATGATCCTGTTTTCTATCCCCTTATTTTCAGGTTATTTACACCACTTCTGCAGGACCTGGCAAACCGCCTCCTGAAAGCCCTCAAAACCTCACTTAAACAAAAGATAATCAGCGACTTAAGACAGGTGGCGATTTTGCTACAACCGTGTGGCTTCATTGCTGTTTTTTATGTGGCACAGCCTTACCAACTTTGCATATCGAAAGGAGATAACAAACGCCTGACGTACAAGACAGTACTTTAACTAAAAACGATAAAAGTGAATTTAACCATCGGACCGGTAGAGCCCTGGGAATAAAACGACTCCTGCCCGGGCACCCCTGTCTGAATATTATCAAACCAAAAGACCCCATTAACATCATTACCCCGGATCATCCGGACTGAGAATTTCAGATTTCCAGTTTTAGCGTTGCAGGTTTAAATAATACCTGATGCAGACCCGGCCACACCACATCCCCTTTGGCCTATTGGGGTTATAAACGAGGTGTCGTCAGCTTTATTTACCTGCAACCTCAACTGGGCAATGAAAAAGAATCAAAAAGACCCATCCCTACTCATAAAACACTATCCACCGGTCAAAGAAGTCAGCATAATGCTTTTAAATCCAATCATGAAAGGCCTGAATCAGGCCTGACGGGTCCCCGGAGTAATCCGGGGGCTTTTTTATTTCGAAGGAGAATGGAGAAAGGTAGAACGGAGAAAGGGGCTTTGTTTTTGTCCGGCTATAGTCGAAGGAGGCAGTTTTTCTCTTTCTTCCCTTTTCTGTGATGTCCTTTCTCCCCTTCCGACGTCACCGCCAGGCCGGGCAGGCATTTTCCCTGTCCGACGTGGCCATCAGGACATGACAGGCTTTCTCCCCGTCCGGCGTCACCGCCAGGCCGGGCAGGCATTTTCCCCGTCCGACGTGGCCATCAGGCCGGGCGGGCTTTCTCCTTTCTCTCTTTTTACTTTTTCCTTTGTCCCTTTTCCTTTAAATTCACCAATTCTAATAATTAAAATATCATGACCTTCACCAAAACAATCATCATTAATGCCACGGCGTCGCGGGTCTGGAGGGTGCTTACGGAGCCGGAGCTGATGGTGCGGTGGATGTCTGATGCGGACATCAGTGTTGATTCTGACTGGCAGGTTGGGGGCCCGATCAGCGTCAGGAGTGCGGTCAACGGGGAGCATGAGTATAAGGGGTTTATCCTTCAATGGGTGCCTGAGCGGGTGTTTCAGTACAGTTCATGGAGCGAGATCATGCGGCTGCCGGACAGCCCGGAGCATTATGCGGTGATTACTTTTGAGCTCAGTGAGCAGGAAGGTCATACCTCGCTTACCATCACGCACAGTAACCTGGTGTCGGCGGCCTCCACAGAGCATGTACAGTTTTACTGGAACGGGGCGGCTCCTGTTTTGAAGCGGCTGGCGGAGGGGTAAGGATTCTTTGTACGCTTTTGGGACTCGTGGATCACCATGAAGGCATTAAGAGCATTAAGGAAGCCATGAAGGATAGAGAACCGGCCGGGCTTTTTCTGCTCCTTAATTTTTCCCCTCTCCGGTCAGAGACCGGGGGGCGTCGACCGGGCGTCTCCTCCTTACGTCCGGAGATGCTGGCAAGCGGGCGGCGGGTTTTCCATATTTATGCGTGCGGTCGCCATATTTGTCCGTGCGATTACTACATCTGTCCGTGCGGTTGCTATATCTGTGCGTGCGGTTACTATATCTATGCGTGCGGTTACTATATCTATGCGTGCGGTCGCTATATCTATGCGTGCGGTTACCATATCTGTCCGTGCGGTCGCTATAACTGTGCGTGCGGTTACCATATCTGTCCGTGCGGTTGCTATATCTGTCCGTGCGGTCGCTATATCTATGCGTGCGGTTGCTATATCTATGCGTGCGGTTACTATATCTATGCGTGCGGTCGCTATATCTATGCGTGCGGTCGCTATATCTATGCGTGCGGTTACTATATCTGTCCGTGCGGTTGCTATATCTGTGCGTGCGGTTACTATATCAGTCCGTGTGGTCGCTATATCTATGCGTGCGGTTACTATATCTGTCCGTGCGGTTGCTATAACTGTGCGTGCGGTTGCTGTATCTGTCCGTGCGGTCAACAGACCGGGGGTGAATGGAGGCTCAAAAGGGAAGTAAGGGGGAGTGTATAAAGAACTGTGTCAAATCCGGCTTTAGCGGGCCTTCGGGGCATAGGACACCTGACCCTGAAAAGTGAAAGGGAGGTTTCAGGCCGGGGGCCTGAAACCTCTGTTGATTAATCTGCGTTTCTGAATTTTAGTTTTTTAACCCGGAGATACTGCGAGGTGTCTGTTCCGAAAGCGGTCTTCAGATAATCTTTTACATCCAGTGCCACGGGCACCATCCCGGTGCCGGGTGCGTAAAGGATCCCGTCTCTGCGGGCCCGGCAGCTTTCCCATTCGGTGTAAGCCTGGTTGATGGCCCCATGGGAGGCTTTCAGCATGGCGAGGTGGGCTTCCAAACCCTCCGTTTTGAGATGAGGTTCATTGGGTTGGTAGGTCGGCTGGCTTTTGACGAGCTCCACAAGGCCCGCAAACTCGGCGATACGTTCGTCAAAACCCTGTTTAGAGCTTGATACTACTTTAGTTTCAGAAGTCGGGCGGGTGCCTTGCACGCGGTGGTTGATGGTCCGGGCGGCTTCGTTGATCTGGTTTGAAATTCCCTCCGATACTTTCAAGGCATTGACGACCTTCGTGCTGAGGCCTTTGAGACTCTTAAAGGCCTCGATGCGGCCATCCACGGCGTTGTCATAAGCGATTTCCTTTGCTTTGCAGTCGTTCATACAGCTTGTGGCGGATTCAAGTACGCTGCGGAGGTTGTCAAAGCTAAGGCTTTTCTTTGAGGGTTGGTAGGCAGAGCCGTAGTCTGCACAGAAAGTTACGAGGGATTCAAACGATGAAACGTTTTTGACATGACCGGAATTGGGTTCGTTTGCCATTTGTTTGTTTGTATTTAGTTGAGTAAAAAATATAAGAATTCTATTCAAGTGTGCAGGCTCACCCCTACTCCATTAAGTGAGGGAAGTGAATCTAGTGTGGATAAACGGGGGGAGGGGATTTGAAATTGTGGGGTGAAAGGAGAATAATTTCAGAAAAACTAAAAATCTATCAATGTCGTATATATATTTACACGATTATATTTACCTTACCATGAAACCTAGAACCGCTTACATAATAATTATAGTATCTTTATCTATCTGTGTAATCATACTAATTTCTTTGTTATTGTTTTCATCAAGAGATTGGGAAATTGCATTTAAGCAACCCATAAATTTTGAAGCAACTGGACAATTCGGTGACTATTTCGGTGGTGTCATCGGAACATTAATTTCATTAGCGGCTTTAATCTTTCTTTTTATTAATTTAATAGAACAGAGAGCATCTTTTAAAAAGGAACGTTTCGAAACTCGATATTTTGAAATGATAAAATTTCATAAAGAAAACGTATCGGATCTTGTCTTTACTACAAAAGACCGGAATCAAAAAGGAAAGGAAGAACTTATAATTCGAAATGAAGGTAAGAAAGTATTTAAAGTAATTGACTTCGATTTTATTGAGCTTTTTAAAGAACTATCTCCACTATTTAAAAAATACGAAGAAGAAGAAATATATGTTGTCAGCTATTTGAAAGACTTGAAGGAAAACAGTCAACTAAAAGAAAGAAAAATTAACTTCAAAAATTATGCAAAAATAGATATAGTATTTAGCATTTTACTTACTGGTTTAAGTAGTCAAGATAGAGATACACTTAGTAAAGTTTTTGATGGCAGATATAAACCTAATCTCTATGAAACTGCTATTGCCCTGGCAGCATTAAAGCCTAAAAAGGAGTCATTTTTTTGGAGAGATTGGAAAAGCAAATCGAAAGAGTTCCTTGATCACCTAACTAAAGAAAGTATAGATGAAGTAAATATTTATTCAGAAGAAGATTTCGAAGCCTTTACAGCAAAAATCTATCGTAAACTATTCGATTCAATTTACCAATCAACAATTAAATTCGACAAATATTATGGAGGTCATCAATTTAGACTTGGTCATTATTTCAGGAATATTTTTCAGACTTTAAACTATATAAACGATAACAGTGACCTAAGCCATGAAGAAAAGCAAGAAAACATTAACCTTCTCAAAGCTCAACTTTCAACATTTGAGCAAAAGTTAATTTTCTATTACAGCGTCTCGTTTTACGGTAGAAAGTGGGAACTAGAGATGCCTAAAGAGCCTTCAAAAGAAACTGAACCAAGCAAAAGACTAATTACTTTATATGATTTCCTTGAAAATATTCCCAATGATGTAATCTTCAAAGATGAAATTATTGTCTCACATTATTATCCTGAAATGAACTTAGAAAACAAAGCCGAAATTGAGGAAAATATTTCTGGCTCCAAAATTGCGTAGCCATAATATATCCAAATTGGTTATAGCTCCAATTTTATAGTTCTTCCACACTGAAAATAACATTATCAATACAGGTGAAAGATTTATAAATATGTTTGAAATTGGCCGTGAATATGATCGAAAGGAGTTACTGAATTTTGTCGGAAGTAAACAAATACAATCTGGTATTATTTGGGGAAATCGAGAGCCCAATTGTGTTATCATTACATCCGGGGGAGAACATGGAATAAACTCAGGATACGTCGACACGAAAAATGATGACGGATCATGGGATTATACAGGTCAAGGTTCTAAAGGAGATCAAAAAACTGATAAGGCAGCTAATGCCATAATAATCAACGGACAGAAAGATATTTTAATATTTGAAGCCCGAACACCAAAAAGTAAAGAGATCAAAGAAAGAGGCGGAAGAGGAAAACTATACCGATTTGAAGGTATATTCAGCCTTAGTTTTTATGAATTTTACGTTCCAAAAGATGGAATAAGAAAAAATGATAGGTTGTTGAGGTTTCATCTCACCCCTGCGAAAAATGTTTATGAAGATGGAATCATACCGTTAGTAGTAGCTGATAGGGTAACCTCTCTAGAGAGTCTTCAACAAAAGATTTTAACCGCCGTTAATGAACAAAAACAAGGGAAAAGATTAAGCGTAGTCGAATATAGGACGAGAATTAAGTATGTGAAGGATTATGCACTTGCTAGGGCCAAAGGATTTTGTGAATTATGTAAAAAAGAGGCTCCGTTTAAATCTAAAGAAGCCGTTCCTTTTTTAGAAGTGCATCATATCTTGCGTTTAGCTGACGACGGCGTTGATCTCCCTGAGAATGTTGCTGCTATTTGCCCAAATTGTCATCGAGAGGCACATTTCGGTCAAAGGAGGGAGGAAATCCAAATTGAACTAAAGGCTATTATTGGTAGAAAAGTAAGAATAAATGACCTTCCTTAAATGACTACAGAAACTTTTTCAAATATCAGTAAGATCATTGAGCGAGATAGTAAATTTACTACTTACAAATTTGCTTTGCTGAGGGGAGTAATAGACATTATACAAGACAACTCTCCTTACATAGTAGTAAAAGAAAATGAAGTTGAAATTCCTTTGGGATTGCTCATTGAAAAATGGTTGATTTACTATTACCCACTTTTTGAAAGTGAGCTTTATATCCCGCAAATCAATGGTAAAAACTCCCGAAATGCATTTCATGAACAGCTTAAGCAAATTATCGAATTTTATAAACTTCGTGGCGGTATTTCAGTTTTTTACAATGAAATCAGGACTAAGAACATCAGTTTTGAAATTAATCAGCATTTTTTCATTCTTACCAGAAAGATCAAAGACACGATCACTCAAATGCCGATGAGATATATCGGTGGGAGTATTTCAGAAGGTGAATATCCTATTTTTAAGTATCGTGCAGGTAAGCCCGTCAGAAATACGACACAACAAAATTTGCACTGGATGATAAAAAGCTTCGGATACTTCACTATTCCCAAAGAATACTATGAAGCGTTCAAAATATTGGGAGGCTTTCTCGCCGGAAGAGACAATATCTTATTTAAATGGGCGGAGTTCTCTGTCGGTGCTAGTAAAATTAGTGCCCGTAAACAAAAACTTTCAACAGAAAAGGCCCTTCATGAAATGCTAAAAGGTCCTATCACCGAAAGAGAAATATCAAACTCAAAAAGCCATTATAAAGACCTTATCAAAAGTAATGGACAGGTGCATTGTGTATGGACAGGGGAAACTATATCCAAATACGATATAGACCACATCATACCCTTTTCGATATTCAAAAACAACGATCTATGGAATCTATTACCGGCTAAACCAGCTATTAATAATAGAAAAAGGGACAAAATTCCTTCTCCAGAAGCTTTGAATAGAGCTAAAGACCTTATTATCCATTATTGGGAATTAATCTGTCTAAAACAGCAAGATACTTTCTTAGATCAGGTTCAGATTTCCTTGTTAGGCAACTTACCAAAAGACAATTGGCAGATTGATTCTTTTGAACAGTTAGTTAATACTTCTAAATATTTGATTGGGGTTAGGGGGTATGAGGGATGGAGAATTTAATAAAATATTAATATCATATATGCAATTAATTATAAAAATTGTATTATTGCAAAAGACTTTCTATGTATTTAAACAATAGATGCTACCTTTTAATATTAAATACCTTCCACAAGTATTATTTCGAAAGATATCCAAGAGTGAAGAGTAAATTTCTATAAGGTAAATCAACTCAAAAGTATGCTTATATAGCTTTCATACATCAATGGAAAAAATTGAACTAGAAAAAATCTATAAGACCTATGGTTTTGAGGTAGACAACTCAAACATTAACGTCCCGGTATTTTTGTATAAAAAAGGAAGATATTTTGGAGCAGATATTATTCCGTTAAAAAATGACCCTGAAACTATTTCCAATGCTGAAAACATAAAAAATATCTATTCAGAGGCTGGGTTTGCAACTACAATAAAAAACTTAACATGCCTTGAAGAAGCAGAAAATGAGTTATTCAAAAGCTTCTTTTCTTACGACGCTACCCTTGAAAGGTTGAGAAAAAAACACAAGGAATTTGAAAAAAAACAAACACATAACCTATTCGGTAATCAGTATAAGTACATCACATGTCCATATGAAATTTATGAAAATGAGCCCAGCGGAAATAGTTTTATATCCAATATCCTTTACAATATCCTAAATTTTCAAGGTCCTCATTTAACGATAATTGAAGCTGCAGCGGGGTACGGAAAAACAAGTACTGCTTTTGAATTATTGAGAGAGATGGTTAAAGATAATTCTATGAATAAAATTCCAATCATCACAGAATTATCAAGAAATCGCGATGCTAAAATATTTAGATATATTCTTCTAGATGAAATTGATAACGAATTTCAAACCTTAAATTCAAATCTTGTTATCAAGGAAATTAATGAAGGGAGGATACCTGTAATAATTGACGGATTCGATGAACTTCTTTCCAAAATTAGTCTAGATTCCGATATCTCTAACCTTGAAGAAGTAGAACCAATGCTAAACACTATTGGCAATCTTCTTCAAAAGAACGCCAAAATAATTCTAACAACCAGAAAAACGGCAATCTTTAATGGACCTGAATTTGACAAATGGAAAAGTCGATGGAAAAATTCCTTCGAGGTCTTAAGAATCTCAATTAAAGAACCCAGAATAATCGACTGGCTAGGCGAAGAGAGATGTGAACTTTTAGAAAAACATAACATACATTTAGACGCTATTTCTAATCCTGTAATACTTTCCTTCTTAAAAAATATCAGTCTAAAAGATTTCGAAAATGAAATATCTAGCAGTGAGAATTTAGTAAACAATTACTTCGAAAAAATGCTAGAAAGGGAAAGGGAACGTCAAAATTTATTAATGACTCCTCAAAATCAATTCGAAGTTTTCAAAAATGTAGTTAAGCTCCTAATTGAGCTCGATACAAAACTCGAAAGTAAGGAATTCTTCAAGGAAATGATTAAGGAACAAAATTCAAAACTACTTGAACAAATCAGACTCTTATATCTTGAAAAACCGACATTGGAAAGTTTAGTTGATACGCTGGCAACTCACGCTCTACTTGATAGAAAAGGAAGAGAAGGAAATGAAATTGGATTTATAAATGATTTTGTTTTCGGTATTTTCATAGGAGAAATAATTATAGAACAGGGGTTAATTAATGACTCTCTATGTCCATCAGTCTACATGATTGAGTTAGCCGTGACAGCATTCAAGGTTCACAGCCCACTTATGAAAAATGAACTGTGGAGTAGAATTCAAGAAGTTGAAGGCAAGTTTACGTTATATTCTCTTTTTAATTTTGATTTGATTCTTCAAAATTCTCTTAAAAGAGATTATAATAGTCTCGATGTAAAAGAAACAACATTCTACAACGTGCGATTCGAGGGCTTTAGGATCGAGGACACGGTTTTCATTAACTGTATTTTTAAAAAGTGTCTTTTCAACAATGAAATTTTTAAAAATGTGACTTTCATAAACTGCGAATTTAATGCGTGCAATACGTCGGAAGACTTTCTAGACCGATTTTATGTCAATGCTAATGTCATTGGTTGCCGAGAAATTAATAGTAATATCTTAATTGAAACTGTATATCAAGATGACTTTGTGCAAGATGATAACATAGAAACACAACTTATCATCTTACAATATATGTGGAACTTTGCTCAATTAAAGAAACATTTAATAAGTGGTTTGATAAGAATGATAGATGGAAAATCTGTCAAAGCTATCACCAATTCGATAAATGAGTTAGTTTTAAAGAACTTGATATCTGTTAGAGGCAATCACATTGAGTTTAATATGAATAAAATTAATGAAATTAGAAATCTTGTAAATGATTATGAGAGACAGTAGTAATATGGGGCTTGATCGTCTAGCAAAAAACGTTTGTGAAATTATAGAAGACGATCTATTAAAAATTGGGATTTTTCATCGGATCTTCCAAAGGTGTAAAACGAATTCCTCTGTTCGAAAGAAAATAAATTTTAAAAAATATGAAAGCACGGGAAAATTGCTGCAGGATATAATTGGAATCAGAATCGTCTTCTATTTTTCTGATGATTTAGATTTTTTTTATTCCTTTCTTAAAAATAAGCATGAGAGATACTATCTTGATGAAATGGTAGATGAAAAAACTACGACAGAATTTAAACCTCAGAGAACAAACTTAGTGTTTAGAATACCGGACGAGTTTATTTCAGAATTTAGAGAACTAATCCCAAACAAATTGATTGATTCAACTTTTGAAGTTCAGTTAAGAACAGTATTCTCTGAAGGATGGCATGAGATAGACCATGATCTGAGATATAAATTCCCCGGACACTGGGATAATCAAATCAATATGTCACGTACTTTCAACGGGATATTAGCTGCTTTAGAAACAAAGGATTGGTCGATAATTTCACTATTTAATCAATTGTCATATGATCACTATAAAAGTCAAAGTATTGATGCAATGATAAGGACAAAATTTAGACTGAGATTTTCGGGAGATGAAGATCTGAGACCTGAAATACGTCAAGTAATCAGTCAGAGTCCACAACTTTTTAAAAATATTTTCAAGCTCGAAAGAGAAGATTTTCTAAATAAAATAGCATATCAAGCTCAAAGATTTCCACTTACAATTAACAACTTGGTTCTTTTCTTAAATCATAAATTCTTAAAAGACGAGAGCTTAGATGTTCATACACCTAAAGTACTTTTCAAGTAATTGTATTAATCCATTTCCTATTATACTGAACTAAGAATTATGATCATCAATAAACGCATCAAAATATATTGTACATATTTAATTCACTATCTATTTCTAAAATGTAAAGTAATTAACAATTATTTATGGCAAATTATTGGAACAGAAATAGCATCCCCCACAAAGGGTGGACTTTGATAGATGTAATTGATATTCGCGAAGAAGGTCAAAAAGAATCGGAGACCGAATATGAAACCTGCATGATGTGCGGAAACGAAAAAATCCGGTACGTTCATATCGTAGAAAATGAAGAAGTTGGTGAAGTGTTTAGGGTTGGATTTAACTATAGCAGAAAAATGACCGAAGATTATGCAAACCTGGAAGGCGTGAGCAAGAGTTAAAAAATCGAGCAAGAAAATTATCCAATCGGAGTAAAAAGCAATAGAAAACAAGCCAAAATGACAACACTTTTTTAACTAAAAAAGGTTGTCTTTTACTAATTTATAGAGATAAGGAAACAAATAAAGATAAGAGATAAATTACTAAAAATGCCCTTTTGAAGATATAGAAGCAGCAAAAAATGGTATGTTCAAAAGAGCAGAAATTTCAAAGAGTAATGGAGAATGGTAAACTTCAAACAACAAAGTCATGCTAAAAGTAATCGAAATTAGAAATATTAAAGGAATTGATCTAAAAAGATTTGAGCTAGATATCCATCCCAACAAACCAAGTATTTTGGTAGCCCCTAACGGTTTTGGTAAAAGTTCATTAGCAACAGCTTTTAATTCGATGAATAATAACAGAATTATGTTAAATGAAGACGATTACTATAAAGAAGATCCGTTAAATGAACCAAAGATCAGCATAGAATATTTAAGGGCTGATGGTACAAGTTCTCAACTTGAAGCAACAAATTCGAGTAACACAATAAGTAGTGAAATTGATTACTTTGTAATCAATAATCAGACAAAACCAAAAGGAAACGCTTCAACTTTTGGTGGTTTTGCGAATGCTAAGGCTACATTAGTAATTGAAGATGTTGTATTGATTGACCGCATTCCTGCAAATACTTCATTTAGTTATTCTTTTAGAAATATTCAAACTCAATTCGGTCAAAATTCAAAAGTACTCCCAAACTTAAAGGCTCAATTAACAAACTTAAAGTTAATCGAAGGGTTAAGTCAACTATACTCTTCGTTAGAAAAAGCAAATAGAGTTAGAATTCAGGAAAAAATTAATACAATTATTGAAGACATTAACAATCAAAATGGAACAGAAACAGCATTAATTGATTGGATAACAGCAAATCGATTATCAGATTTAAAACAAATTGACCACTTAAAGGAAATTGGCAATTTTATTAGTCAACTTGACATTGGGTATAATTCAGAAACAAAAAGTTATTTAGCTGCTATTCAGCTCATTTGGCTTTACAATCAAGACGCTGGGAATTTCAAGAATGCGTGCATTTACCGAAACTACCTTCTAGATAAGGAGAGGTTTGATTCCACACTCACTACATTTAACTCTACTTGGAAAAATATCCGATCAAGTGAAACGGGAGGAAAACTTATAGTCAGATTCCCAAAAGCAATTCAAATTTCCAATGGACAGAGAGACATTTTAACTTTTATATCAATGCTTTTTAAGGCAAAAAGGAAATTACGAAAACCTACAAACATTCTTATAATAGATGAGGTTTTTGATTATTTAGATGATGCAAATTTAATAGCAGCACAATACTATATTACAACTTTCATTAAGGAATTCGATTCTTCAGGAAGAAAAATTTATCCCCTAATTCTAACCCATTTAAACCCTAACTACTTTAAGAATTTCGCATTTAGCAACCAAAAAGTATATTACCTTGATAAATCTATCATTCAAGTAAATAATAACATCGTAAGATTATTACGAAAACGTGAAGATCCAACAATTAAGGACGATGTTGCAAAATATTTGTTACACTATAACAATGAAAACATAAATAAAAGAGCCGAATTCAGGACCTTGGGAATTCCAGAATTATGGGGAGAGGGAGAAAATTTTAATATTTTTTTACAAACAGAGGTAAGAAATTATTTAGATGGTAGAGTATACTGCCCTTTTTCTGTTTGCGGAGCACTAAGAGTCAAAATTGAAGAAATAGCCTTTAATAAATTACAAAGTGCCGAATCAAAGACTACATTTCTTGAAACCAAGAAAACTAGAAACAAATTGGAAAAGGTAGAAGATATGGGATTTATTTCTCCAGAATCACATTATTTACTCGGAATTATTTACAATGAAGGAATGCATTGGAAAGAAAATCATGACAATGTTTCTCCAGTAGCATCCAAATTGGAAAACTTAACAATTAAGAAATTAATACAAGATATTTTCATTTAACAATAACTATCGAGTATCGATAAATTAGAAAAAAATCACCTCCCCCCCAACATCCTCTCCAACAAAGCAATCTGCTCATCTTTCACTTTAATCACTTCGGCGTTAAGACGTTTGATTTCTTCGAAGGCTTCTATTAGTTTGTCAAGAGGATTAAAGGTAGGTTGGTTATTGAAAAAGGCAGGTTGCTGACAGTTTTCGAAAGATGCGGTATTAGAAATAAAGTTAATCGCCTGCTCCTCATCAAAGTTCCTGAAGGCCTCTACCGGTATTTTGAGTACGTCGGCGACTTGCTTCATGACGCGGTCGTCTACGGTTTCGCGTTGCTCAAGGATGGATACTTTCTTTTGGTTCCACTCGTCGCCCAGTTCGAAAGCCAGGGCTTCCTGTTTAATGCCGAGCATCTCACGGAAACGTTTGATGTTACGGCCTTCATGAATGCGGGAGGGTTTTGTTTTAGATTGCATGTTTTTATGTTGTTTTTTTTTGAACAAGGTATGAAATTGAATGCAATTTAGCAATTATCGAATTGAAATGTAGCTAGGTATTTTAGCATTTTGCTTTTCTTTTACTTCGCTTTCTTTCTTCTCGCCTTACTTTTTTTTCGAAAAAAAAGTAACAAAAAAAACATTAAAAATTCTAACTCACAAATCTGTAAATTATATACTAAATTTTTAAAATAGGGAATTTACAGCTTTGCTCAAACAGAGAATTTTTGGTTTGGATGGTTCATACTTAAGACATTATTTCTTTTATCGTCGATTAGCTTTCTGGCTGCTAATAGTTTCTTTCAACGCAAATACTTTTTCTCTGCCTTACTTTTTTTGAAAAAAAGTTACTGAGCGGCACTCCGTCGGGCGGCGATCCGCAGGATGGTTCTTTTCTGTTATTCTTTTTGCGTCGATTGGCTTCATGGCTTCTTAATGGTCTGAATTTCTTCATGGTTTTAATTCTGAGTGAAAGAATTGTGCCTTAGAGTCCTCGTGGCTATTTTCTTTTATCGTTGATAGGCTCAATTGTTTCATGGCTGTTTTGGACAATTTTCGAGACGCTGTAATTTCATTTCAGCAGGATGTGCTAAGTTTATGGGAAGTGTGTTGGTAGCTTCCTTGGGGCGTGCGTCAGACCATAAAACAACTAATTATGAACATCTTATTCATTTCTGTTACAGAAACACAAGCAACGGCCTTTCTGTCATTTTGTACGGTCGCCTTTATTGTGGGCTTAATTCAGATATTTTACTTTAAGGGGGATATCATCAGGAAATTGATCTTATTAGCTTTGCTTTTGATTCCGGTTATTGGGGTATTTCTAATGAATTTGGTTTTGTTTTATGAGAAGAGGAGGGGATTAAAGGGTATTTAAGATGTATTTTTACTGAAAAGGTGCAGCGGGGGCTTGGACTTCGATATCTCTTCTTCTCTGTCTTACTTTTTTTTGGCGGAAAAAAAAGTAACAAAAAAAGCCGCAAAAATTCTAACTCGTAAATCTGAGAATTAGCTACTGAAAAGTTTGACGTTGGGAATTCTCAGCTTTACTCAGACAGAGAATTTTTAGTTTGGATGGTTCATTCGTTTCTATCCTTTTTCTCTGTCTTACTTTTTTTCGAAAAAAAAGTAACCGGGCGGCGTTCCGCAAAAAAACATTCAAAATTCTAATTCACAAATCCTAAAATTAAGTACTGAAAATCTTAACATTGGGAATTTTCGGCTTTGCTCAGACAGAGAATTTTTGGTTTGGATGGTTCATTTGTCTTTTATTCTTTTTCGTCGATTGATTTTATGCTTTCTTTGTGTCTTTCTGGCTATTCTTTTTTTATCGCCGATTGGCTTAATGTCTTCTTAATGAGCTTAATTCTTTAATGGTTTTGAGCTATAGAGAAGAGGTAATTTACTCAAAATCGTTCAGTATATTATCCTCCGGGGGGATGGTGCAGCAGGGGCGTGGGGGCGAGATTTGTGGAAATAAAACACAATGATTATGTCAAAACAAACACGTCAACTGAAAGTCTACAGCAAAGCTTTTCTTCATGCGACTTTGTATCACCGGAGGTATGTGCTGGTGCCGCAGATTATCCTGCAGGGGCAGTGGCTCCAGGAAATCGGCTTTTTGAAAGGGGGCACGGTCGATGTCGCTTTCGAGGAAGGGAGGATCGTGGTGACTCCCGCGGCAACGCCTCAATGATTCATCTACTCACCTAACGTAACGATAGTGCTGCTGTGTGCATCGCAGAAGCAAATAAGCCCGGGCCGAAACCCGGGCTTATATGGTTTACCGCTTCACATTCCTGCTCAACGGTATCTTTTATGGCATCCGCATCACGGGGGCGTTTACCTGGTATTCGGCAGGGGGCTCTGAGCCTGCGAGGTAACGGACGAAATAATCCCAGCGGCGACGCATCATGTAGGGCGAAAACTGCCCGAAACTGTGGGCACTGCCCGGAAACATGATGAGGTCAAAATCTTTATTGGCCTTGATGAGGGCGTCTACCACCAGCAGGGTGTTGTAAGGCGGCACGTTGTTGTCCATCATCCCGTGGGCGAGCATGAGCTTGCCCTTCAGGTTTTTGGCGTAGTTCTGGTTGGCCTGTGCCTCGTAGTCGGCGTTTTCGGCAAGGCCGTTGTAGCGTTCTCCCCAGTCGTCCTCATAGTTGCGGTTGTCGTGGTTGCCGGATTCTGATATGCCGACTTTATAGAAATCAGGATAACGGAACATGGCTGCTGCGGCGGCAAAACCTCCGCCTGAATGGCCCCAGACGCCGACTTTGTTGGTGTCTATCGGGAAGGTCTTAGCCAGCTGCCTGATGCCGGTGATCTGGTCAGGGAGGGTATTTTCGGCCATGTTGCCGTAGTTCATGTCATGGTAGCTCTTGGAGCGGTAGGGATTGCTGGTGCCTTCGATCAGCACGACGATAAAGCCCAGCTCTGCGAGGCCCTGGTGGTCGCTTCTGGCGGCGGCAAAGGACCAGTTGCGGACACTGCCGCCCTGTGGACCGGGATAGATGTAATTGACGACAGGGTATTTTTTGCCGGGTTCCATTTTAGAAGGGGTAAGCACGAGGCCGTAGATGTCGGTTTTGCCGTCGTGGGCTTTGAGCTTCACCGGGGCCGGGGCTTTCCAGCCTTTGGCCAGCAACCTGCTGATGTCGGTTTTCTCAAGCGGAGTGATGAGGTTACCGTTCATGTCGCGGTATTCCATCACAGGGGGTACATCGGGCTGTGAATAGGTATCGAGGAAATAGTTGCCTGAAGGGGCCAGGGTGATGGTATGGTTGCCTTCGGCGGGCGACAACAGGGTGAGGCCTTTGCCGTCAAAGCCGATCTTATAGAAATATCCGTAATAAGGCTGACCGGGCTCACGGCCGTGGCCCATGAAATAGAGGGTCCTGTTCTTTTCGTCGACTTTCAGCAGCCGGGCCACGAGCCAGTTGCCGGTGGTGATCTGGTTTTTCAGTTTACCTGTGGTGGCGTCATAGAGGTACATATGGCCCCAGTCGTCACGCTCAGAATACCAGAGGATTTCGTTGGAAGCGGCCAGGTAACGCCAGTTGATGGCTCCGCGGCCTGATTCGAACTGGGTCTTGACGGTTTCTTCAAAAACCTCTCTGACGGCCCCTGTGGTGGTGTTGGCAATGCGGAATTTCTCCTGCTTGTGGTCTCTGGAGGTAGAAAGGAAGGCCACCTCAGAGCCGTCGGCTTTCCAGTCGATATCGTCAAAAGTGCCGCTGCTGGCGATGTCGTCGCTCAAAGTGGCCCTGTGAGGGTCGGGGGCGATCTGCAGGGTGACGACTTTAGGATTTTCGACGTCGATGACGACCCGGTGAATCATGATGATTTCCTTGTCTCCGGGCAGCGGGTATTTCCAGGCTTTGAGCGTAGGCTTACCAACGTTAGTAGTCACGAGGTACATGTCGCTGGCGTTTCGCTGGTCTTGTTTAAAGGTAGCGATCTTCTTTGAATCCGGCGACCAACGCATGATGGGGCCGTCGCCTGATTTCCAGCCGGCGTTGTCGGTGGCATAGCCGAAGTCTTTGACGCCATCGGTGGTGAGCTGGGTCTGTTTGCCGGAGGCCACATCCTTCACCCAAAGGTTATGGTCTTTGAGGAAGGCCAGTTTTTTACCGTCGGGCGATAATATCTCCGCACTTCTGCGGCCTCTGGCGGGGGCGGCATTATCGGTTTCTCGGGCAGGGGTTTCAGGAGTGTTGTCTTCTGTCACCTGGCCGGACTTTAAATCATACTTCCACTTTTTGCCGGAAACAGGAAAGGTGACTGCTTTACCGTCTGCCGTGAAGCTGATGCTCTGAAACGGGAGTTTGTCGGCCGTGTAGGTTTTGCCGCTGGCTTTGGAGAGTGCCGCGGCGAGTTTCTGGTGATCAAAGGCCGGGGTCCGGGTTTTCTTTGCGGGGTCAACGAGGATAAACTCGGTGCCTTTGGCGTCAGAAACGGTGTACCAGAACCGGTCGTCAGCGAGCCAGTTGGGCCGGATGCTGCCGCGGTCAATGAACTGGTCGGTGTTGTAGACAAACTCCGAGGCCCGGTCGTAGTCTTTGGCCGTTAAAGTCTTAGCCTGCTGGGCAGAGGCAGTAAATGCCATCATCACAGCCGCCAGCAATGGTAAAGGTTTGTTCATGTAATGTTATCGTTTTTTTTAACAGGATGAAGAAATGATTTTAACACAATAATAATACTACAAAATAGCGGCAGTTCCAAACGTTATAAAGCGGGGATTTGCAGATAAGGGGCAAAATTCAGGGCGGGGTTTTGTAAACTCCGGAAATAATACAAACAGACCAGGCCGGCGGCAGAAGAAAGATGGTGTTTTTTGAGGGGATGTTCCAACCAAAACGGCCCTGAAATGCTCTATAAAGAAAAAATCAACCAAATTTACCTTATGAAAACTAGCTTTTATTTTACCTTTTTTGTTTTAGCCTTAGCGGTTTCGGGTTGTAAGACCGACGCCGTGGTGGACCCGGAAACGGATCCTCAGCGGACCTCGCCTGTCAACAACTATGCCGGGAGAGACAGTGTGTTTACGGGAGCCTACCTGGGCATCAGCATCGGAGAAGACGCCGCAAAAACGTATGACATCATCCAGTCGCTCCGCCCAAACAAAGGGGTGGATTATATCAATGTGGTGAGCAATTTTGTTCTGGATGTGACGAGCCTCCGCGGCAGGATTCCTTTGTACAGCTACCTTTTACTGGATGAATCCAGGGGCACAGATACGGGGGTGCAGATAACGCTGGAAAGCGGTAAAGTGAAGGTGATCTATCTGAACAGCGGCAAGAAACTGAACCAGTGGCCGACAGGAGCCAACAGCAAATCGTCTGTAAGGGTGGGTGATAAAGCAGAGGACCTTCAGGCCAAGTTGCTGACTATCAGCAGAACGGCCAAATATTCGAATAAATTTCAACGCATTTTCTTAATGACCAAAAACGTAGACAAGGCTTACGACCCGGGCATGGGGCTGTCGCCGCAATGGTATTTCGGCTATAAAACGGCCACGGGTATGGATGTGGTGAAGACGTTTTTCAAGAACGGCAAGGTGGATCATTTTGAGATTGAGCACTATAAGGACTTGTGAAATAAGGGGTTAAATTGTTTTACACGGAAGAGGGTATTTGCTGAATGGCGGATATCCTTTTTTTGTTGTTGGGGACAGGATTACGGATGTGCAGGATTTCGGATTGTCGCTCGAACTGACAAATTTCGGACAGGTCGAACGGAGGGTCAATATGTCTTAAAAACTATTTGCATTGATATTTCATCCCGCCGGGATGATTGAATCTTGAATCAGGCTATTTTACAGATATTTTGTCCCTCCGGGACATTTAAAGCAGCCAAAATTGATAATTAAATGTCAATTTATATTTTCCAATTTCGTAAAAAATGATACACATTGATGTGAGGCAAATTTAACTAAGCTTCTTTTGATCTTACTTGTCAAGTTTATAAATTAAAAAGAAATAATATCCAATATAAAAATTCTCTGTTTGAGCAAAGCTGAAAACTGCGTAATGTTATCTTCAAAAGGAAAAGTTTTCAGATTTGTGAGTTAGAATTTTTGCTGTTTTTTTTGTTACTTTTTTTTCAGCCAAAAAAAAGTAAAACCCTTTAGTAATTCATTTGCAAGGTAGATGATCAACCTTCTGGTATCTTGCTGATAAACAGAAATTTAAGCAAATACGTCAATGGTAGCGGATTCGAGAAGCGGGATGATGTCATAATTTTTAGCAGTAAGCTGCACTCCAACATACTAAACGTGAAGTAGCTGTTCTCGACAGCTACGCTGGCAAACTTCGAACTCCCGTTCTCATTTGGGCTCGAGCTGACAAATTGAAAAAGGAAGAACCAACAAGAACAGAAAGGACAAACCAACAAGAAGAAAAAGGCGAACCGACATGAGAAAAAGAGCTAACTACCAAAACGATTTACAATTTGTAAATTGTAAATCTGTCTCATTCTGTTAAAAGATCAGCCTTCTGCCCTACTCCGCAGGTATTCGGCGATGAGGGTGAATTTGTTCCTGGTGATTTCATCGAGGTTTTCGTCGGTGAGCATATATCCGGCCCAGCCGGGGGGTGTGCTGTGGTAGATTTTGTCTTTCAGGTCGAGCCGGGCTCCCGCTTCCACCAGCAGCCTTACGGCTTCGATTGAGCCCGAGAACACGGCCTGGTGCAGGGGCGTGGCGTGGTGATGGAATCCGCTTTGTGGTGAGGGGTATTCATTGGGGTCGACACCCATGCTGAGCAACAGGGATACCATGTCAGTGTTGCTATAAAAACCTGCGGTGGCAAGGGCCGCGGCCTGTTCTCCTTTGTCTGCCAGCGGTGTCATCCGGATGACGTCGTCTTTCCAGCCGAGTCCTACGGCGGTACTGAGGGTCAGCTCCCCTCCTCTCCTGATCAGGTGGGCGGCGGCTTCGGGGTTGCCATGGGCCAGTGCACCGGCACCTCCGCCCGGCACAGCCCCGGCGTCGATGAGGATATCAATCATCGCAATCTGGGTGCCGCATTCTTTCAATATACGCCCCGTGGACGCAAGCCCGAGGGTATAATTCAGCTGAAACTGGCAGGTATCGGGGGCCTGCTTTTTTACCTGCTCAATAAGAAAAGCGGTTACTTCGGTGACATTGGCAGGGGTTGCTTCTATCCTGATGGGGTTATCTGCCACAAACCAGAGCAGATACGGGTGCTGGAAATATCCGGGTTCGGGAGCATCAAGCCTGTCGGTAACGAGCCGGGGATGAAGCTCCACCAGTTCTTTCAATAAAGGAAGATTTCCCGAGTCGATGGCTTCCACGGCGGCAAGAAATACGGGGTCTTTGATGTCGGTGTTTTTCATCAGGCGTTCTTTTCTTCTATAAAGATATGCACGAGAAAGGAAAAAAGAAAAAGCCTGCCCGGCCTGGCAGTTATGTCGGACGGGGAAAAAGCCCGCCCGGCTTATGGGGAGGAAGAGAAAACGAGCTGATCACAAGAGGTTTGAAATTTTCATAGCTACTGAAACTAATAAAAATTCAACCCGGGTGTTATCCGCATAAAGCGTATTCTACAAGCACGTGCGACCCATTCAGGGTCGGAAATTCACCATGATGAACATTTTCTATAAACATGTGAATCCTTTGGATTCATTAGCAGTAAATTCATCTTCACATCCGACCGACCCCGAAGCGGGTCGAATGTTTATAGAAAAGTATGGGTTACAACGAGCTGCGACCCAAACAGGGTCGAATGTTCGCCGCGATAAATGCTTCATGTAAAGATGTGAATTCCCTTGGATTCATTCGCAGTAAATTCATTTTCACGTCCGACCGACCCAGAAGCGGGTCGTATGTTTATAGAAAAGTATGGGTTACAACGAGCTGCGACCCAAACAGGGTCGAATGTTCGCCGCGATAAATGCTTCATGTAAAGATGTGAATTCCCTTGGATTCATTCGCAGTAAATTCATTTTCACGTCCGACCGACCCCGAAGCGGGTCGTATGTTTATAGAAAAGTATGTATTACAACAATCTGCGACCCAAACAGGGTCGAATGTTCGCTGCGATAAATGTTTCATGTAAAGATGTGAATTCCTTAGATTCATTCGCAGAGATTTTTTCGGGTCAGCGGTATATCCATTGAGATTATACCTGTGCCAGGCAGCCTGGCCTTACGGGTGAGGCCGATGACGGCATCATCAATGTAGCCCATCAGTCCGAAATCGTTTGCGATGATCATGAGTTTACGGGCCATAGTCAGGTAAGCGTCAAAGAAGCTTAGCCTCAAAGTGTTATACCGGATTAAGTCAGGATGTCTTTTAAAAAACTGTAAGGCATTTTTATTGTCCAGTACGGGTATTTGTTTAAATTCGCTTTTAAAGGCCGGGAGGTGTTCCGGCTTTGTCTTAATTACATTACTCAGCCTGACCGTTATGCCTCAACCGAATACCAGATTGACCGGAAACCCGGGTTTAATAAGACTTTCTTTTGTTCTTCTGGGATGTTTCTGCCTGTTTGCAGGCTCAGAAGCACCCTCAGACACCAACTGGCCGGGTTATAACGGCGGGGATGATGCCAATCATTTTTCGGATCTGAGCCAGATCAATACCGGCAATGTAAGTCAGCTCAAGGTAGCCTGGGAGTATGCTTCCGGAGGTGCGGATACGGTGAAAAACACGACGCAGATGCAGTGTAATCCGGTCATTATTGATGGGGTGATGTACGGCGTTTCGGCGGGGTCGCAGGCGTTTGCGGTGGATGCCGCTACAGGTAAGGAAATCTGGAAAACAGACTTCAAAGACCAGACCTTCAGCATGACCAGCCGCGGCGTCACCTACTGGACGGATGGTAAAGTATCAAGGATTTTCTTTGCCTACGGAGCGTTTCTTTATGCCCTGGATGCCCGGACCGGTGAGCCGGTGACGACATTCGGTTCACAGGGTAAAATACACCTGATAGACGGCCTTCAACGACCGGGGGCGGATGAGTACGTGATTTCAAACACACCCGGTGTGATCTATAGAAACCTGCTGATCGTCGGCACGCGGGTTTCGGAAAGTGCCACGGCCCTGCTGGGCGATATCCGGGCTTATGATGTGCGGACAGGAAAGAAAATGTGGACTTTTCATACGATTCCCCGGCCGGGAGAATATGGCTATAACACCTGGGAGAAACAAAATTACCGGAACCTGGGCGGAGCCAACAACTGGATGGGGATGGCGATTGACCAGAAAAGAGGCATTGTGTATGCTCCGACAGGTTCGGCGGCCTTTGATTTTTATGGCGGCAACCGGAAGGGGGACAACCTGTTTGCGAACTGCCTGCTGGCCCTGGATGCCCGGACAGGCAAGCGACTGTGGCATTTCCAGACAGTGCATCACGACATCTGGGACCGGGACATCCCTGCACCGCCGAACCTGTTCACGATCGTGAAAGATGGCAGGAAAACAGATGTGGTGTCGGTGCTGAGCAAGCAGGGTTTTACTTTTGTGTTTGACCGGGTGAGCGGCAAACCTGTGTTTCCTATTGTAGAAAGGCCTTTTCCGGCCTCCACCATCCCGGGTGAAAAGGCCTCTCCTACCCAACCCATCCCGATGTTACCGGAACCGTTTACACGCCAGGGTTTTACGGCAGAGGATGTGAACAGCTTTGCCGAAAACCGGGACGCCCTGGTGGCTGAAGTAAAGAAGTCGGTCACAGGCACGCCTTTTACCCCGCTGGGGCATCAACGTACGGTGTTTTTTCCGGGCACAGACGGCGGGGCACAATGGGGCGGAGCAGCTGTGGATGAGAAAGGGATCATGTATGTTCCGGCCAAAGAAAACCCGGTGTACAGTTCACTGATAGAAGCTCCTAAAAAGGAAGAAAGTACGGTTTCGTCGGGCAAACAGTTGTATCTGCGGTATTGCGGTGCCTGCCACGGAGCGAACCGGGAGGGCAACGAAGACGGGACTTATCCGTCACTTCAAAAGGTCAAAGACAAATATGATGAAGCGGCCATGCTGCAGCTGCTGACCAAAGGCCGGGGGATGATGCCGGCATTTACGCAGCTTAAAGCCGCAGAGAGCAAGGCCATTGTTGCGTTTATTTCAGGCAGGAATACGAGTGTTCAGACAACCACCGGGAAGACCCTTTCACAATCTCCGTATCTGCATACCGGTTATAACCGCTGGTATGACAGCAAGGGCTACCCCATCAGCACGCCACCCTGGGGGACACTGACGGCCACCAACATCAACACCGGCAAACGCCTCTGGCAGATTCCCCTGGGTGAATACCCTGAACTGACGGCCAAAGGCATACCGCCGACCGGTACAGACAACTACGGCGGCCCGGCCGTGACGACAGGCGGGCTGATCTTCATCGCTGCCACCAAAGACCAGATGTTCAGGGCGATAGACCGTCAGACGGGCCGGATACTCTGGCAAACGGCCCTCCCGGCAGCAGGTTATGCCTCACCGAGTGTTTATTCGGTCCATGGCAAACAATATGTGGTGATTGCCTGCGGCGGCGGGAAATTAAAGACCAAGTCGGGGGACAGGTATGTGGCGTTTGGGCTGTGATAAAACGTACGTTCCGGTGCTGTCAGGTGGTCAGATATCAGTATATTTTGTACCGGAAGCAGCCGGGTCGTGATTCTCTTATTTTATCCATATCTTATACTATTTTATAAGTATTGATACAATTTGTGCAAATGTTTGCAGGTAAGTGTAAAACGCACTTTTGAAAGAAGGCAGGCAATTTCGCGGGAACGCTCAAGGATTTATAACTTTTCTGATAAATAAATTAATTTTATCAAGTCGAATAATTAAAATACTTTTGTATCAGGATAAAAGTATTATCGCTTTCCCCTGACCGGGAAAAGATGATAAGGAAATGAACACTCCCCCGGCCTCCGGGGTGAGTGTTTTTTTGTTAAAAGCCGGCATATTGATGATGTAAATACATTATTGGGAATTCGATATTTCTGCCGCAATATCGTCGCAGACAGGCGTTGCCTGCCACTTCCCTACTAATTCAATCCCAATCCAATCACTCACTCAATCATTCAATCATTCATTCATTTATTCCATCATTCTCCCTTACATTTGCCTTTTTCACCTCAATTTTTTATGGGCGTACTGCATTTCCGGTGGTTTGTCCGTTTGTATTATTTAACAAGCACTATGTAATTAATGATACCAATATGAATAGAAGAAGTTTATCAGCAGCCGGCCTTGTCCTGACGCTCATTTTAATTTTCCAATCCTGTAAGACGAACGACGTCGATTCAAAAACTCCTGTTGTTACGGCTATTAACTGTTCGGGTGTTACATTTTCAGCCACCGCCACCAGCGGGACTTCTTATACCGCCACTGCCAATGTGCCTTATACAGGTGGCAACGGCGTCACTTACGAAGCCGGAACAACCGTCGCTTCAATAGGTGTGACAGGTCTGACCGCCACCCTAGCTGCCGGAACACTGACCAGCGGAAACGGCGGTACAGCGGCTTTTACTATCGCAGGTACGCCAGCCTCTGCCGGAACAGCGAGTTTTCCCATTGAGCTGGGCGGACAATCCTGCACCCTGGATCTGACCGTAGTGGCCTCCACTGCCAGTATTTCGTCACTGACCAGTACAGCCACTCCGGCCGGAGGCACCAGCGGCTCGGCATATTCCGGTACGGTTACCTTAGCCTACACCGGCGGCAACGGTGGAAAATATGATGTTTCAACGGCTTCTTCAACAGGTGTGGAAGGTCTGACGGCCACTTTAGCGGCCGGGACTCTGAGCAACGGGGCTGGTAACCTGACCTATACCATTTCAGGCACGCCCACTTCCTCGGGGACAGCTACTTTTAACCTGAATTTCGGGGGACAAAGTTATACAATTGCGATCGCTGTAGCGGTGGGCACATCGGGAGCAGGCACAGCCAAAGATACCGTGGTGATCGCTTATTCAGGCACGAGTGCTTCGGTAAACAATGCTTTTGCGGGCGATGGAGTTATCGTTGCTGTCAGCGGGGCAGATGTGACGGTGACCTCTAAAAACACCACCAAAGAAATTGTGTACCTGTTGTCAGGCTCAGCCACGAAAGGCAGTTTCAAAATTTACAGTGAGTACAAATTCAATATTACGATGAAAGGCCTGACCCTGACAAACAGCTCCGGCCCTGCGATCAACATACAGTCGGGTAAAAAAGCGACCATCAATGTACTGGCCGGTACAACCAACAACCTGACAGACGGTGTCACTTACGCCACCAGCAGCGAGGATCAGAAAGGTACGTTCTTCAGTGAAGGACAACTCAGCTTTTTGGGCTCTGGTACCCTGAATGTGACCGGAAACAACAAACACGGGATTGTTTCTGACGATTATATTTATGTAAGTGAGTCCAATATTGTCGTTAAAGCGGCTGCGAAAGACGGGATCCATGCCAACGATTATTTTGCGATGGACAACGGAACACTTAACATTACCTCGTCTGGTGACGGCGTAGAAGCGGAAGAAGGCTACATCACCATCAACGGCGGCTCGGTGACGATCAACAGTGTAGACGACGGGCTTACGGCTACTTATGAAGGCACTGACGCTGCCATCACCCCATATGTTACCGTGAAAGGAGGTACCCTTAAAATAACCACTACAGGTGATAAAGGCAATGCCATCAAGAGTGAGAGTTATACCATGATAGGCACTTCTGAGGCAGTTACCCTGGCGGTCAGCGGAAAAGGAGCCAAAGGCATCAAAACATCCGGTGACTTTACCCTTACTGCGGGTACCGTTAAAATCACGGTGACGGGTGCGGCCTATTATGTGACAGCCGATGCGGATATTGCGGCTTCTGCCGGGATCAACTGCGATAAAAACCTGGCGATTAAAGGAGGCAACCTGACCATCACCAACACCGGGGCAGGTGGAAAAGGCATCACAGTAGACGGCACGGCGACCATCAGCGGAGCCACGACCAACATCACGGCTTCAGGTGCCAAATATACCTACACCAGTGCCATTACCAGCGAAGCCAAAGGTTTCAAAAGCGACGGGGCCTTCAGTATGACCAACGGCGACCTGAACATTGCGGCCACCGATGACGGCATCAAATCCGAGACCTCGGTAACCGTAAGCAACGGGAACATCAATATCACGAAATCGATAGAAGGTATAGAAGCACCGCTGATTACTTTTGCGGGAGGAGTGACCAACGTAACGGCATCAAACGACGGCATCAATGCCACCAAAGGTACGACCAACGGAGGCACGGAATCCAATGACGGCAGCCATCTGTATGTAACCGGAGGGGTATTGATTGTGTCGGGAAGTGATGCGATAGACAGCAACGGGAACTTCACCATCAGCGGTGGAACGACCATCATCTGCGGTCCGACCAATGCACCGGAAGAAGGCATCGACGTGAACGGTAACTTCCTGGTAAACGGCGGTATCCTGATTTCTGCAGGCTCCAACTCCAGTATGACCAAGGCCATGGGAACAGCCTCCACGCAGGTGTCGATGTACATCAAGTCAAGTGCCCAGCTGGCAAGCAGTTCGGTACTGCGGATTGAAAATGCCTCCGGCACCGAAATCGTCACATTTAAACCTAAAAACGGGGCCTATTTTTTCCATTTCTCTAATCCGGGCTTAGCCAGAAATACAGGCTATAAGATCTACTTCGGTGGTACTTACACAGGGGGAAGCTTTGTGGGAGGTTCATCAGGATGGGGGTTATACACAGGCGGTACTTATTCCAATTCGGGTGCAACGTTGAAAGCAAGTCCTACGACTTCAAACGCGACGACAGTTAACACGATAACCTTCTGATTTTGAGAAGGAGAACGGAGAACTGAAAAACGAACCAAGGCTGCCCGGAGTCATTGACTTCTACCCCTGGGAAATAAATTCTGAAACCGGCATGGGTGAGACTGTGCCGGTTTTTTTTGGCTTTTAGCGGTTAGCTATTAGCTTTATAAGAGAACAGTGTAGGACCAGCATTTGTGAAATACTCTGTTCGCGGATGGCAAACAAAGAACAGGAAAATTAAAATAAACCATCACAAATCAGCATTATTTTACGACTTTAAACAAATACCCCACCCCTTTCAGCGTCATGATTTCCACGCCGGGGTCTTGTCTGAAGTATTCCCTGAGGCGGGTGATGTAGACGTCGAGGTTACGGGAGTTGAAGAAGGAGTCGTCGCCCCAGACTTTCAGGAGGATGTCTTTGCGTAAGACTTTGAAATTGAGGTTTTCGGAGAGTATTTTGAGCAGTTCGGCCTCTCTGTAGGACAGCTTACGGATGGTTTCTCCGAAATGCAGCTCCTGTTGCTGTGGTAAAAAACGGTACTGACCCAAATCATAAGCCTCAGACATGAGCGGAGCCTGACCGGCCTTGCCGCCTACGAGCTGACGGAGGTTGTGGATCCTGACGATCAGTTCTTCCATGCTGAAGGGTTTCCTCAGGTAATCGTTACCGCCGGACTCAAATCCTTTCAATACATCTTCGGTCTGGGTTTTGGCCGTCAGGAAAAGGATGGGCATCTGCTGGTCGATGGCCCGGATCTCGCGGGCAAGTTCGAAGCCGTCTTTGTAAGGCAGCATCACATCCAGCACACAGACATCGGGCTGAAACTTACGGAACGCGGGCATTACCTCGCGGCCGTCAGACACCATACAAATCTCAAAATCACGGCTTTCCAGGCTCTCTTTGACGATCTTGCCCAGAAACACCTCGTCTTCCACATATAATAACCTGATCCTGCTCATAACTTACTTCTTTAACGTCACCGTAAACCGGCTTCCTGCATCGACTGTGCTTTCGAGGTGCACCTGCCCGCCGTGCAGTCTGACGATATTTTTCACATAATTAAGTCCCAGGCCATAGCCTTTTACATTGTGCCGGTCACCTGTCGGCACCCTGAAAAACTTCTCGAACACCTGGTTTCTGTATTCTTTCGGAATGCCGATGCCGTTATCACTGATGCTGATGCTTACCTGCTCTTCATTTTCGCTGAGCTGCAGCCTGACCACCGGCGATTCCCCGCCATATTTGAGGGCGTTATCGATGAGGTTGTTCAGGACGTTGGTCATGTGAGTACGGTCGGCGGCTACCGTAAAGTTTTGGCCGGTTGTCTTTAATGATATTTCCGCTTTCTCATTCTCAAAACGGGGTTTCCAGACCTGGTACACCTGGTCGGTGAGGGCTGCAAAATCCAGTTGCTCCAGGGCCAGCTCGACAGATTGTTGTTCAAGCACCGATGATTTCAGGATGTTATCGACCATCAGCGAAAGCCTGTCCAATTCATTCCGGGAAATCTCCAGGTACTCTTTCGACAATTCGGGATTGGCCGACCCTCCGAAATTCTGCAGGGCTTCAAGGGCCACGCTGACCGTAGCCAAAGGCGTTTTCAGCTCGTGGGTGACATTGCTGATGAGGTCGTTTTTGATGGCATTGAGCCTGTTTTGCTGTTGCAGGCTGCGGTAAATAAACCCGAACGCCAGACCTGTAAGGGCCAGCAAAAAGACAGAAAACAAGATCTGGGTGGTGATTTTTGAGAATATGTACTTCCTGTATTCCGGAAACTCCGCCACAAAATTAGAACCTCCGGGCTGGGCACTGCTGAGCAGCATACTTTTGGCGAGCAAACTGTCAGGTCTGACGATGCTGTCGCGGCTGAGGGTAAATTTCAGGGTTTTGCCGGATTTAGACAGCTGTTTTCTGAAGGCCCTGTAAACGGTATCGGTTTTCAGGCTGTCAAAGGCCAGGTTAAGATAAATCATCCGGTCTTCTTTCGTCTGTCTCCGGCCTTCCTCCAGTGTGCCGAGTTTTTTAGCCCACACGGCATTCTGAAAAGGTTTGACGATCCTCGCCAGATTAGCCAGGGTATCGGGCCTGTAGCCGGGAGAAGACATCGTCATGCTGATCACAAAACTGAAGTTTTTCGAAGAGTCGGGCCTTTTACGGACAATAATGCTTTTGATGGAATCAGGCGGGATATTGAGGGCAGTGTTGCTGCCCCTCGCAAAACCTTTCAGTTTCATTCCAGGCGGAATAGACACAGAGTCATTCCTGATCATGACCATGGTTCTGGGCGGCAGAGAATCCCTGAGTACCACTTTATGGTCCATCCTGTTAGTGAGGATCAAAGTATTCTTTTTTGAGGGTTTAGAGGCCCTTCCCTTTTTGAGTTCAGCCCTGTCACTCATTACTATGGCCTGATCCAGTTTTTGTTTCACAGCCGAATCTTCCAGGGTCCTTACGGTTTGTTTAAACAGCAGGTCCGACTCCTTATACAGGTTCGATTTCTGCTCCAGGTACTCTTTCCTGAGCCAGAAACCCTGAAAGGCCGTCAGCAATACCATGCTGACGACCATGAGGATCAATGCTGTTTTATTTCCTTTCATCAGGTGTAAATATACCGGTTTATCCTAAAATCCCGAAGCTTAATTTCTGATGACTCTCATGCCTCCGCCCTGGCTGCTTACTTCCTTCATGTAATCATCCCTGATCTTTTTGAATTCAGCTTCAGTCACTTTCTTGCCGCCGGAAGGCAGTTTCAGGTCGGTTACTTTCTTCAATTCCACTTTCGCAGCCGAAATGACCGTTTCGCCTTCATTGATGTCTACTTCCATCACCAATCCTGGAAGACCGCCGTAGCTGCCCGGCCCTGCCGGACTCGGAATGTCCTGGGTAAACCATGCCACTACCTTTACATCTTTAGGTTCAGGAGGCGTCGCCGGGCCATTACCGGCAGGACCGCCGTTGTTGATCCTGATGACCGCTCCGCCCGTTTCTTTCTGGGTGGTGGTGGCCTGAACGCACTCATAGCCGTTGATCTTACGGGTGACGGCAGGATTCAACTTCCAGGCCATTCTTTTCAAACTGTCCTGGATCAGGAATTTCTTACCGGCCAGTTCACGTAATTCCACCAGGGTTTTGTTGTCAAAATGACGGTAAACTTCACTCTGAGGGGCTCTGAATACCATTCTTACGGTACGGCCGTCATTTTCGGAAGTGGACTCATCATCTGCTTCCTCGAAACTTTTGTACAAAGACTCGGGTCCTTTAATGCTCAGTTGCATCTTCACCGTTCTGAACTCCGGCACCATGGCTTTCATGGCTTCGTCCTGGATGCGGCGGTGCATATTTATTTTTTGTTCATAGATAATGACGCCTTCCGCCGACTGGGCAAACATGTTCGCCGCCGGGGACAAGAGCAACATCAGGGCTAAAATTCTGTTTTTCATTTTATTTAATTGTTTGATTTTCAATATTCTTTTTCCATGTCCTCCGGCCTGAAGGCCGGGGGCAAAATAAGCAAGGTTTTGGGCCTGACGGCCCGGTGCTTAGGAGGGGGCTCCTCATCCTCCCTGGATAATCCTCACTCCACCTGCCGCAGGACCCTGCATACCCCTGATAGAATAGGTAAAGGTGAGCAGGAAATACCTTCCCAGCGACCTGATTCTCTCATCCTGTACAAAGTTGGCCTGGGCTACCCTGTTGATCACCACGTTGCGGTTCAGCAAATCCACGGCTGAGAGCTTCAGTTCCCCACGGTTGTTTTTCAGGAATGAGCGGCTGACGGAAGCATTCCACAAAGGTATTTTCTGACTGAAATCCGAACCTGGGAAATTGTATACCGCATAATCCAGCGATGAGTTCAGATTGAATACCTTTGCCAGCTGCCAGTTGGCTTCTGCGGTATAATTCTGGTTGATGTATTTCTGATTCAAGGCCGAATTGACAGAATAAGCGGTACGGTTCAGGGTCAGTCTGGCACTGGCCGACACGTCGAACGTAGTGCCGAGCCTGTATTCCGCTCTTAAAGTATTGCGGCTTTCGACTCTTTTAGTAACATTTTCCAGGCCGTTGACCGGTGTAAGTCCGCGGTTATACAACAGGAAAGTGCTCAACGTAAATCTTGTGGCAATGGCTTTGATCCTGAATCCTTTGGATATACTACCGTTGATGTTCAGGTCGTTGCTTACATTAATCGGCTGATAGGTTCTCACCAGTTGCTCATCAATGGTCTGGCTCTGGGCAATCTTATTGGTGGTATAAGTCAGGTTTACAAAACCGAAAAGACTGCTGAAATTCAGTTGATTGAAGTCTCTGAACTGTAAAGTCACGCGATTGTTAAACTCCGGTCTCAGCGAAGGGTTTCCCTTGTAAATATTCAAAGGATCCGAATTGTCTACCACAGGCGACAGCTGCTGCATGTCCGGTTCCCTGACGTCTGTTTCGTACGAGAGCTCGAAAGAACGGGAATTGCTGACATTGTACTGGAACCTGGCACTTGGCAAAGCATTCAGGAAAGTGCGGTCAATATCCGTATTCTGAAGAATCAGGTGGCCGTTAAGAGCGGAGTGCTGAAATCCTAAACCGATGGTTCCGTTCCATTTCTTCTCTGTGGCCCTGAAATTGGCTCCACCTCTCTGGTAAATAAAGTCGTTTTCAAACTGGTTGCTGAGCAAAGGATTAAAGACCTGTCCTTCATTGCCTTTGCCAAGGTCAAATACTTTCCTGTCCATGTCATTGCTGACTTTCTGCCAGGCATAGTTGAATTCAAGGTATTTGCCTTTACCGACAGGCTCGGTGTAAGACACTTTTGCTCCGAGGGTATATTTATCATTGTCCTGGGTATTGACCTGGCGAAGGGTGTCTACTCTATCAGGGGCAGACAGTCCTTTATAAAACTTGTTGATGGCCTGCAATCCGCCGGCTTTATCACTCTGGTCCAGTCCGTAAGTCAGAGTGGTGGCCATAGAACGGCCTTTTTTGCTGAATTTATGACGGAAAAGCAGTTCTGAATTCAGCCTGATGCCGTCTCCGGCAGAATAGCTTTTACGTTGTCCTTCATTCTGGAGTTCGCGGGCCCCATTGATGCCGTCTTCTCTGTATGAACTGCTCAGACTGCTGATTTCCGAGTCGTTTCTGCGGTAATCAAAGCGGTTGGTCCATTTCAGGACATTGGCCTCATTAAACTTTTTATCGGCTGTCAGGTTGAGCCTGTGCGACTCGTTGCCGGTGTGCTGATTGGCAGACTGATCGGTAAGGAAGGAAGAGTTCTGCAGCGAAGTTCTCTGGCTCGTTTCTCTCTCGATGTCCTGGTTGACTTTGTTGTAAAAGTAGCTTCCGTTAATTTCCGTTTTGTTGGCAAACTGGTTGTTAAAATTGACCCCTCCGGCCCAGTTGTTCAGAAAACCGTTGGTTCTGCCCCCAAAATTCAGGGGTATCTCACTGTCGTCGCTGGCATTGAACTGTATCCTGACACCGCCTCCACCAGCCATCATCTGCTGTCCCATACCTGTGAAGCTCATGTAGTCGTTGATTGAAAAACCTTGCTGGTTGACGTTATTCCCCATTCCTAAAACCGAAAACTGGCGGGTCTTGGAAAACCTGTTGAGGTTTCCTTTCAATGCCAGTCTTTCGTCGGGGCCGCCTCCTGCAGAAATGTTTCCGAAAGCGAGGTTTTTCTTTTCTTCTTTTAATGAGAGGTTGATGGTTTTTTCCCGCTGGCCGTCATCCACCCCGCTGAACTGGGCCTGGTCGGATTTGCGGTCAAATACCTGCACCTTATCTACGGCATCGGCAGGCAGGTTTTTAGTGGCAATTTTAGGGTCACGCCCGAAAAACTCCTTGCCTTCCACCGTTACCCGCTGAACGGTCTGCCCCTGGGCCCTCACGGTGCCGTCTTTGTCTACCTCCACACCAGGCAGACGTTTCAGAAGCTCTTCTACTGCCGCGTTGGGCTGCACTTTAAACGACCCGGCATTGTATTCTATGGTGTCCTGTTTGATGGTTACGGGCGACCGCTCCCCTTTTACCGAAACGCCGTTGAGTTCTTTCAGTTCTGGTTCAAGTTTGATGGCTCCCAGATCCACCACTTCAGAAGCGGGTTCTATCAGCTTTGTAAAACTCTGCATCCCCACATAAGTAATTTTAAGGATGAAGGCCTGCTTGTCCAGGTTCCGCAGCTCAAAAGCCCCGCTGGACAACACCCTGCCAAAAGTAACGAGCGATGAATCTTTTTTATCCAGGGCGAGTACCGTACCGCCTTCCATCGGCTTGCCTGCCAGGTCGGTCACAGAGCCTTTGACACTGAACTTGTTGCCGGACTGGGCCATGGCAGGTGAAAAGAAGTAGTAAAGAAGTAAGAGAGTAATTGTAAATAGCTTTTTCATAATTTTCATTAACTGTTGATGGGACAAAAGTATACGGACATTCTTCCACATCAAGTTAATGATCCTTGCAACAAGGTTAAATAAGGTTAATTCTGGAGAATGGAAAAAGGATGGAAGGAAAAGGGAGAATGCCTGCCCGGCCTGGCGGTGACGCCGGAAGGGGAGAAAGCTAACCTGGCGACGTCGGACGGGAGAAAGTTTTTCAGAGGATCAGCTGTAAGCTTTAATCAATAGGCTATTTAAAACCAAACCAGGGCCTTCAGGCCCAAAAACCTCAATATTGCCCCGTGCCTTCAGGCCGGGACTGCATTAAAAATTACAATATCCTCAAAACAGGCGACGCCCTCCAGGATCAGATCACAAACTTCTCAGTTCTGCCAGGACTTCCCTGACAGAAGTAACCGTTCTTTCCACATCCTTTTCTGTGGTCTGCCAGTTAGAGACAGATACCCTCATACAGCGGATGCCGTTCCAGGTGGTTCCTCCGAAAAAGGCTTCTCCCTTATTCAGAATGGCTGCGATGACCTGGTCTGTGAAAGCATCATGGTCTTTTGAGCCGGGATGGATAAAACGGACCAGACCCTGGTTGAGTTGCGGCACAAAAACGGCCTCTGCTCCTTCCAATTCGCCGATTCGGGTGACTATCTCGTGTGAAAACCGGCAGTTTCTTTCTATCAGGTCGGAGATGCCCTTTCTGCCCAGCTGGCGAATGGCCGCATAGGAGGCCACCGAGCGGCCTCTTCTTGAAAACTCCGGTGTCCAGTCTATCTGGTCCCTGGCTGTCTGGGAATGGACCAGGTAACTTTCCCGGTGCGACATGGCCGCAATGTGGGCCTCAGTATTTTTTACAAAAGCATAACCGCAGTCATAAGGCACATTGAGCCATTTATGTCCGTCCGAAGTCCAGGAATCTGCTTTTTCCACACCTTTGAGCAGGTGTTTGTAAGCCGGAGAAGCGTTGGCCCATAAGCCGAATGCCCCGTCAACATGCACCCAGGCCTTATACTGACGGGCTACGTCAATGAGTTCGTCAAAAGGGTCAAAGGCACCGATGTTGAGATCACCTGCCTGTAAAACAACAATCAGTGGCTGATGCTGATGCTCTTCCAAAGCCTGTTTGAGCACCTCCGGACTCAATGTTCCCTGCTCCGTAACAGGAAGATTCAGCATGGATTTTCTGCCCAGACCCAAAAACCTTACGGCCCGCTCGACGGATCCGTGCCTCTGGTTGCTGCAGATGATTTTAATTTCGGGAGCCCCGGATAATCCGTCGTTTTCGACGTTCCATCCGGCAGCAGCCAGCTGTGCATTTCTGGCAGCCGCCAGGCAGGTGACATGAGCCATCTGGCACCCCGTCACAAACGCAAAACTCGAACTTTGCGGCAATCCGAATAAATCTTTGAGCCATTCTCCGCAAATCTCTTCAATCACCGATTCTGCCGGCCCTGCTGCATAAAGAGCGGCGTTCTGGTCCCAGGTGGAAGTCAGCCAGTCTGCCGCCAGGGCTGCAGGGACTGCTCCCCCGATGACCCAGGCAAAAAAACGTCCTCCCGCAGAGCCGACGATCCCACCTTCCACATCCCTGACAAGGTCATCAATCACTTTTTCAGGATCAAGCCCTTCGTCAGACAGAGGATATTGCAGTTTATCCCGGAGTTGCTGCAGGCTTGCCGTAGCATTAACCGGAGCTTGATCCAGGTTGTCGAGATAAGCCAGGGCATGGTGAAGTGCCGATTGAAGCGTCTTTTGATACATATCCGTAAGATTGGGTTTTATGGGGTTCAATTTACTTATAAATTATGTTTGTCAAACGTCTACTTAAAAACTATTTAACTGACAGACAGGCAGTTCAGCTTCTTTTCGTCAAAACTAAAACAACGCTGACGACTCCAAAACCCGGAAGTTGCGTTTTTTAGTAAATCCGCTGATAACTCCGGTCAGAAAGGAAAGCAAACCCTGCCGGAATTAATGCTGAAATTTTAAGAAGAAATCATAACTTTATAGCCTCAACCTTAAATTTCATTTATACCGCCGTCATGAAAATCAAATTTCTCATTGCCTCTTTTTGTGTCTTTCTTATCTTTTCATTCAAAAAAGCCACTCCAACCCGTCAGCCCAACATTATCTATGTAATGGCCGATGACCTGGGTTACGGTGATTTGAGTTGCTACGGACAGAAAAGATACCAGACCCCGAACCTGGACAAAATGGCGAAAGAAGGCATCCGCTTCACGGATTTCCACTCAGGAAGCACCGTTTGTGCCCCTTCACGCTGTGCCCTGATGACGGGTAAAAGCATGGGAAATGCCTATATCCGTGGCAACGGAGAGATACCTTTGCGTGATGAAGATTTTACAATGGCAGAGTATTTCAAACAGAACGGTTACCGAACCGGGATGTTCGGAAAATGGGGCCTCGGACTGGCAGACAACGCCGGATCGCCTGAAAAACAAGGCTGGGATGAGTTCCTGGGCTATACCCATCATGTGCACGCCCATCATTATTTTACCAATAACCTGTGGACAATCAGGGACGGCAAAACCGTCAAATACCCGACAGATTCGCTTCGCCATTCGCACTTGTATGTGATGGATGCCGCGGTCGACTTTGTAAAAATCAATAAATCGAAACCTTTCTTTTTATACCTGGCCATGACCATGCCGCATGCCGAGGTGTTTGCCCCTACCCCCGGTTCAGTTTCGCCGTTTCTGAATGCCGACAACAGCAGCCGGTTCCAGGAAACACCCTACCTGCAGAAAGGGGGAAGTTACCGCTCCCAGGAAAAACCGAGGGCTAATTTTGCGGGAATGGTCACTCATTTTGACCGGGACATGGGCAACCTGATGCAATTGCTGAAAGAACTCGGGCTGGATGAAAATACCTATGTCTTTTTTACTTCCGACAACGGCCCTCATCAGGAAGGCGGGGCTGACCCGGTGTTTTTTGACAGCAACGGGCCGCTCAGAGGCATCAAACGTGATTTGTATGAAGGAGGAATCCGTGTGCCGTTTATCGCCTGGGGAGGGAAAGTCAAAAAGGGGCTGACCAACCAGGAAATACTGGCCAACTATGATGTATTTCCGACTTTCGAAGAACTGGTAGGTGGCAGCAAAACCAAAGGGCTGGACGGACTTTCGTTCTCCAACAGCCTCAAAGGCAAGCCTATGGCTAAAAAGCACGATGCTCTTTACTGGGAGTTTTATGAAAGAGGCTTTGACCAAGCCGTCAGAATGGGCGACTGGAAAGCCGTCAGACAAAGGACAAAGGGAGGAAAAATGGAACTTTACCATCTCAAAAATGACCTCGGCGAAGAAAAAGATGTGGCGGCTCAATACCCCGATATTGTCGCGAAGGCCGAAAAAGCCATTGCCCTGAACCGGACGGAATCGCCGATGTGGCCGCTGAAAAAATAATCTTCAATCAATCAGCACTTCAGATCCCCGGTCTTTCCGGGGATCTTTTTATATATTTTTCTGATGCCTGTTTTTTAAAAACATTTGCCTGAAAACCCCGAGGTGTGAATGTTACTCAGTATTTTTATGGTGATTTACCTTACTATGAAAAAACTCCTTTCATACCTCCGGATTCCTTTTGCCCTGGCAGTCATACTGCTGGTGGTTTCCGGCATTATTTACAGCAGAATCAGCTCTTCCTCAGCCCCTTACCTTACATCAGACCTTGACAAGGTGAGTCCTCAGAAGGCCGGCCTTTTACTGGGGACCAACAAATATTTTAAAGGCAAAAGACTCAATCTGTTCTTTTTACTCCGCATTGATGCCGCGGTGGGGCTTTACCGGGCAAAAAAGATAAAATACATCATTGTCAGTGGCAACAGCCGGCCGCCTAACCGCGAAGCACAGGACATGCGGGAGGAGTTGATCAGCCGCGGTATTCCGTCTGAAGTTATATTCATCGACTACGCCGGATACCGTACACTGGATTCGGTTTTAAGGGCCAGGGACGTGTTCGGGCAGGATACATTCCTGGTGATCTCACAACCGTTTCACAATGAAAGGGCTGTGTTCATCGCCCGGCAAAACGGCATCAGGGCCTATGGCTACAACGCCGGGGACGTCAAGGCCCTCGCAATTGAAATCAGAGAGTTTTTTGCGAGAGACAAGGTATTCCTGGATATGCTGTTTGGCGTCAAGGCCAGGGTTTCGGGGAAGAAGGTTGAGATGAAATAAAGTAGTTATTACATTTCTAAATACTTCTCTATCAGGCGGATCTTCTGATGATCCTTTGGGCGGCCGAAAAAGTGCAGAATCCTTTTTTGATCAGCTAAAGAAGGGACGTGAACCTCAAAACCATCGCCGCTTATCTTAACAGGCTCCTCCACTCTCAAAGGCACCCATTTGTCGTTCCGGCAGACTTCCAGGTTACCCATCACCTCAACGTCCATATCGCCAAAACCGAAGCGTCCGAAGTTGGACCTGAATTGATGCCCGTCGGCCGGGATGTATGTATTCAGTTGCCGGTCTTTCCAGATGGTTTTTAAGAGATCGGCATCACGGGCAGAAGTCAGTAAATCGATATCAAAGGTATTCTCAACCTCCACTCCCGACAAAATCAAAGCAGAAGCCCCGATCACATAAAAGGGGTCGTTCAACAGCGTCAGGTCCTTATTTATTTCTTTTAAAAGAGCATGTATTTTTTCTTTTATACCTGTTTCCATCGGGTTCATTTATGTCCTGCAAATATCTTAAAATGAGAACAGAATTCCGAGCAACGATCCGTTTCCCTTTTTTTTCCCTGGTTCCGGAAGCGGTCTGAGTGACTATCCGGGTATATCTGCGTCTAAATTTAAAACGCTCTTTTAACCCTTTAACAAACACACCGGGTGTGTTCCGATCATTTATTCTTATGGCTATCATTACGACAATTTCACAAATCCATCTCAAAACCACTCCTTTAGACGCTACCCACGAATGCCCCAAATGTAAGCAACACAGCCATCTTCAACTGGACTGGTTTCAGCCGGAAGTTTCCAACTTTGGCGGTTCGGTTCTGTTAAAAAGAAAAGACGCCCAGCTAAGTTGTTCTGCCTGCCATCAAATCATCAGACCCAAGGACATTTCCCCGGAGATCAAGAGCCTGATCAAAGCAGAAAGAGAAAACATTGTCGCCCATTTCAGGATCAGACCCTCCCTGTTTTTTTACGGCCTGGTCATTTTCCTTGCGGGAATCTTCACTTATTTCAAGGTAATCAAAAAGAGCGATACAGGTCCGGATCCGGCTTTTGCCCATATCAAGGCCGGCACAAAAATGTGGACTTATGACTTTGACGAAACAGCAAAGAAACATTACACCTGGTTCCTCGTCAGCCGTATCTCGGGTGACACCGTTTTTGTCAGGCCGCACAAAGAAACCGTCACATCTTCCTCTTCATCTTCATTGCAAAACACAGAAGATCAGTTTAGTCCGACAGAAATTCCTGTGGCACAGGAAGAGCTAATAAAAGAGCAAAAATTATTTATCAACAACCAGATTCCCTACCGGAGCATAGGCAAGGTAGAAGAGCTGGAATAAACAGGTAT
This sequence comes from Emticicia sp. CRIBPO, assembly GCF_009905725.1. Lineage (GTDB taxonomy): Bacteria > Bacteroidota > Bacteroidia > Cytophagales > Spirosomataceae > Leadbetterella. Next base: position 59,392 of record NZ_JAAAKV010000016.1, read on the forward strand.
TTCCAGGGCGGCCACCGACCCGTTTGCAGAACGCAGACGGGTATTTTATTTTAGCCGGAAACCGCTTCGCCAATCCTGTTTTTCACTATTTTTATCGAATGAAAACAACCGTTCCTTTGAAAAGAATATCTGAAATATACCTCCTGGCTATCGCACTTGTTATCAGTCATACTACCCTAGCCCAGAAAAAACCACAGCAACCCAATGTCATTTTTATTTACGCCGACGACGTCGGTTACGGTGATTTAAGCTCCTACGGTGCCCGTAAAATCAGTACGCCAAACATAGACCGGATCGGTAAAGAGGGCGTCCGGTTTACGAATGCCCACGCCACTTCGGCTACCTGTACCCCGTCGCGTTATGCCCTGATGACGGGCAGATATCCCTGGCGTCAGCAGGGAACGGGTGTGCTACCCGGCGACGCCTCCCTGATTCTTCCGACTGACCGCACCACGCTTCCCTCGCTGTTTCAGAAATCCGGATACAAAACGGCTGTAGTAGGTAAATGGCACCTGGGGCTGGGCGAAAAAGGTGAAAAAATCAACTGGAACAAGCCTGTTGCCAAAGGCCCCAAAGAAGTGGGCTTTGATTATTCCTATATTTTCCCGGCCACTTCCGACCGTGTACCGACTGTTTTCATGGAAAACCAGGCTGTGGTAGGTCTCAGTGCTGATGATCCCATTGAAGTGGATTATAAAAACAAGATCGGAAACGAACCTACCGGGAAAGAAAATCCTGAATTGCTGAAACTACCCGCGGCTCTTAACCACGGCCACAACAATACGATTGTCAACGGTATCGGACGTATCGGGTGGATGTCCGGCGGAAAACAGGCCCGCTGGACGGACGAAGAAATTGCCCATGTTTTCCTGGACAAAGCTGAGTCTTTTATAGAAAAACAGGCCAAAAGTCCGTTCTTTTTATACTTTTCACTGAACGACATCCACGTGCCCCGCATGCCCAGCACCCAGTTTAAAGGCAAAAGTGGTATGGGACTTCGCGGTGATGTTATACTTCAGATGGACTGGACCGTGGGTCAGATCCTGAAAAAACTGGAAGAGCTTAAAATTTCGGAAAATACGATTGTTATTTTCTCGAGCGACAACGGCCCCGTGCTGGACGACGGTTATGCTGACAAAGCTGTGGAACTGGCCGCGGGCCATCAGCAGGCCGGAGGGTTCCGGGGAGGAAAATACAGTGCTTTTGAAGGTGGCACCCGCATACCAATGTTGATCAGATGGCCCAAAGGCATCAAAAAAGGCATAGAATCCAATGCACTGGTCTGCCAGATAGATATGCTGGCTTCCTTTGCCAGACTGCTGAACCAGCCATTGAACAAAGAAGACGGGCCGGACAGTTTTGAGATACGCGATGCTTTTCTCGGCAAATCATTAAAGGGAAGAGAAACACTGATAAAACAAGGAGGAGCCTTATCGCTCACCGAAGGCCAATGGAAATACATCGAACCCAACAAAGGCCCCGCCTATTACGAACTGACGGGGATCGAATCCGGCAACAGTGAATCACCCCAGCTGTATAACTTATCAAAGGACAAGGAGGAAAAGAAAAACCTCGCTGACCAGTATCCCGACCGGGTAAAAGCCATGACTTCAACCCTGAACAAAATGAAGGAAGCAAGCCGGACGAGGCCGTAAATAAGTAATCAGCCGTTCATCTCCGAAAGCACCACCTCCAGACGGTCAAAATTCTCTTCGTTAGCCCCGGTGACCAATGATTTCAGGGCATCACACATTTCTTTGTTCTGAAAAATCATTTTATAGGAAAGAAATGTATCCTCTCCATTTGACTCAAAAGTGGCAACCCCCTGAAACTGTGGTGCTGATATATGATTGAATACAAGTTTTTTAAACGGCTCAATGGCAATGAAAACAGATTCATTCGGGTAGTTGGCCCCATTGGGTCCGTGCATCACAAAACTCCATTGTCCGCCCGGACGTAAATCGTAAATATTAAACGTATTGGTAAAACCATTCGGTCCCCACCATTTTTTGTGATGGTCCGGGGTAGTCCAGGCCTCAAATACCAGTCCCGTAGGATAGTGTAGAATCCTTTGGGTCAGTATGAAATTTTCTGCAGGGCTGTCGGTAATTTCTGCTTGTATATTTTCCAGCCAGATTTTCGAATTTGACATAATGATATAAAGGTTAAATAAGTTCAGCCGAAAGGCGTTCAAACATCTGTATCCAGCTTGGGTGTGCTCCTGTTTCTTTGGCCAGACTTTCAGAAGCGGTCTGATGTAAAGTCAGCAGGGTTTTGTCAGCGTTTTCTTCAAAAGTAACCGTAACAATGGTGATTTTGGGCCATTCCGGGTGCATGCCCAGGGCTTTGGGCTCCGCTTCATTGCCGTGTTCATCCGTCGCTGTAAGTGTGTAAACCAACCGCTCAGGGGCTTTGATTTCAAGGTATTCGCCTTTACACCAGCAATCCTTGAATGCCGGGTTTTTGATGCATGACCTGAACCTCCCTCCTTCCCTGAGGTCAATTTCGGGAAATTCGATGGTGCAGCCATGAGGAGCATACCATTTTCTGAGATGCTCAGGATCTGTCCAGGCTTTGAAAAGAATATCCCTTCTGACATCAAATACATAAGAAATCAATATTTCTCTATCCGTGCTTTTATTTTCCGGCTGATTCATTATTTCCATTTTCTTTACTTTTTAATTCCACCAGGTAATTGTCAAGCGATTGAAAACGATCCACCCAGAACTGGCGATATTGTTCCACCCAGCCTGATACCTCACTGAGTTTGTCGAGCTTTGCCTCGCAAAACCTTTCCCTCCCCTGCTGCTTAATCACAATCAGGCCGCACTCTTTAAGTATCTTGATGTGTTTTGAAACCGCCTGACGGCTGATGTCAAAAGTTTCGGCCACGGTGTTTAAATTCATGGACTGATAGGCTACCACCCGGATGATTTCCCGGCGGGTAGGATCGGCAATAGCCTGAAATACGTCTCTTCTTATCATTAATATGCAATCGTTTGGTTACAAATATAAATGCAACAATTCAGTTGCACAAGTATTTACGAATATTTTTATTTCATGGGCAATCATTCAATAGCAGAGGCCCTCACTGCAAAAGATCAAGGCAGGAAATTAATAGAAAGGCTGACATTCCTCCACCTACATCAGGTCCGGGGTTTGTCATTTTTCAAAACTATACAAAAAAGGAGCTTTGTGGGCTTTGCCTGAGTATTGTTTATCATGGCGTTTGAGGATGCCGAGGCCCAGCATTTTCCGCTGAAATGTTCCCCGGTGGATGGATTCTCCCAGGATCGCTTCATAAACTTTCTGCAGCTCTTTCATGGTAAAAACCAGGGGCATAAGGTTAAAACCTACCAGTTTACGGTCAATATTATCGCGAAGTGTCTGCAATGCTTTGTTGACGATCTCATTATGGTCCTGCATCAGGGCGGGCAGGTTATCTATGTCATACCAGCCACATGAATCGGACAGGGCGTCGGGCTGCGGAACAACTTTCTCGTAATCTATCAGGGCATAATAGGCCACAGAAATAAAACGCTCGAGCATCCAGGCGTACTGTTCTGTTGAATTGCCGTTGGCCAGGAGTATCGTCTGCATGGATTCGGGCTGATACCGCTGCACATCCCCGAAAGTATAAAACTGCTCAAGGTAAATATTATCCAGCCCCGTTCTTTCTTTGAGACCCCTCCTGACTGCGTCGTTCAGGTTTTCTTCCATTTTCACAAATCCCCCAGGAAGGGCATAAAGTCCTGTATTATGATACTTCATGATGAGAATTTTCAGCTTATCTCCTGAGAATCCGAGGATAACCGAATCGAACGCGATATGTCTTAAATAGTTTTTTGGTTCCACTTTGTAATGTTAGTGATTTTCTGAAAAGAGAAAAAGAAAAACGGGATGAAAAGCTCCTTCTTCTTACACCTCCGACGCTTCCTGAATATAATTTTTTCAAAAATAAGTAGGATAATTTAAAAAAACGAATTACTATTGTCGCAATATGCGACAATAATCAAAATTTATGAAAAAAATATTTTATCTGGCAGCTTTGAGCTGTTTTATTACATTTTCGTCCATGGCCCAGGGCAACAATGCCTTCGCTGTGCAGACTACCGTTCAGAACGGTATTATTGAGGGTAATTACGATACTAAAACCGGTATTCAGACTTATTTCGGTGTACCTTTTGCCAAACCACCGGTAGGAAACCTGAGATGGAAAGCCCCTCAGCCGGCTGAAAACTGGAAAGGCGTAAAGCAAACCAAGAAATTCTCGGCAAGACCCATGCAATCAGTGGTTTTCGGTGATATGAACTCCCGTTCAGATGGCGTCAGCGAAGACTGTCTTTATTTAAATGTGTGGACCCCTGCCAAACGCAACACCAAAGGCCTGCCTGTACTGGTTTACTTTTATGGTGGCGGTTTTGTGGCAGGAGATGCTTCGGAGCCCCGCTATGACGGTGAAGCCATGGCCAAAAAAGGCATTGTGGTCGTGACTGCCAATCACAGGCTTAACATTTTCGGTTTCTTTGCACACCCCGAACTGAGTGCTGAAGCTGCTTACAAAGCCTCAGGTAACTATGGCTTGCTGGATCAGCATGCGACCCTGGAATGGGTGAAGAAAAATATCGCGGCTTTCGGGGGAGACCCTTCCAAAGTGACCATTGCGGGAGAATCAGCCGGTTCTATCTCTGTGAGTGCCCAAATGTCTTCTCCGCTTTCTAAAGGACTTATTGCAGGAGCCATTGGTGAAAGCGGTGCCGGCATCAACCCTACGCTTGCCCCGGTTCCATTGGCAGAAGCCGAAAAAACCGGACTTGAATTTGCCAAAAATGCCGGATTCCCTTCATTGGCCCAATTGAGAGCCCTAAGCTCCAGAGAAGTTTATGAAATTTATAATGAATCGAAAAGATTCGGCTTTCCTACAGTCATTGACGGTTATTTCTATCCTAAAACCATTCCTCAGATTTTCAATGCGAAGCAACAGGCCCAGGTGCCGCTTTTGCTAGGCTGGAACTCTGCAGAGATTCCGGGAGGAGCCTTTATGTTTGGTCAGCCGAATAAAGAAGAAAACTTTATTAACAGGGTAAAAAAGGAATACCCTAATGATTTCGAAGAGGTACTGAAATTATATCCTCATGGTTCTGAGAAAGAAGTAGAACTCTCGGCCACGGCCCTGGCTTCAGACCGTTTCATTTCTTACAGCACCTGGAAATGGTTTGATCTGCACAGAAACAACAGCAGCCAGCCGGTTTACAGGTATTTATACAGCAAGCTGCGTCCACCTTTGGCAGACAACAACCTGGCAGCAGGACTGGCTGGTGGCACCGTCAAAAAAGACCCGAACGCTCCCAAAGCTCCTGAGGCAGTAGGTGCCCCGCATGCCTGTGAAATCGAATATGCCATGGGAAACCTTCATCTGATCAAGGAGTTTGCCTGGACACCGGACGATTACAAAGTGTCGGAAACCATGTTTAATTTCTTTGCCAATTTTATCAAAACCGGAAACCCGAACGGAACAGGATTACCTGAATGGCCAAGTGCCAAAGCAGGAGACAAAACTCCTCCTGTGATGATCATTAACACGGAGTCTAAAGCCATCGCCACTAAAGACGACGGCAGGTATGAGTTCCTGGATAAGGCCTATGGCAATAAGTAGACTATAAGCTTTAAGCCGTAAGCTTTAAGAAACATGGTCTGAACTAAAACATATTAAAAATTCTAACATTCATAAACATGAAAAAATATTCGATCGCAATTCTCATGGCCCTGAGCAGCATTTCAGGAGCTTTTGCCCAATTGCAAACCGGTGAAAATGTAGCAGTAACCAATACAGATGCCGGTAAAGTACGCGGATATATACACAATGGCGTGTTTACCTACAAAGGGATACCTTACGCCACGGCCAACCGTTTTGAAGCTCCCGCCAAACCAAAAGCGTGGCAGGGAGTCAGAAGCTCGCTCAGCTATGGCCCGGTGGCTCCCTTGATGGACCCTACCACCAATGTCGCCGACGAAAGTGAGTTTATTTTCCACCACGACTGGGGCTATGCCAGCGAAGACTGCATGCGTCTCAATGTATGGACACCGGGCATCAGCGACGGCAAAAAAAGACCCGTCATGTTCTGGATCCATGGGGGTGGCTACACCGCAGGTTCTTCGCAGGAGCTTCCTTCCTATGACGGCGAAAACCTGGCTAAGAAAGGGGACGTGGTGGTCATTTCTATCAACCACCGTTTGAATATCCTCGGCTATCTTGACTTGTCGGCTTACGGAGAAAAATACAAACATTCTGCCAACCTGAGTATCCTGGATATGAAAGCAGCATTGGAATGGGTAAAAGCCAACGCAGCGAGCTTCGGCGGAGATCCCGACAACGTCACCATTTTCGGGCAATCAGGCGGAGGGGCGAAAGTCAACAACCTGATGGCCATGCCTTCGGCCAAAGGGCTTTTCCATAAAGCAGTGAATCAAAGCGGTGCCTTCAGAGCAGCCATGCTGGAGAAAACAGAAACCCAGCTCATAGCAGCTGAGGTTCTAAAGGCCCTGAACCTGCAACCCAACCAGGTAGACAGCCTGCAGAAAGTACCTTTTGAAAAACTGAGTGCTGCCGGTAAAAAAGCTCTGAAAGTAGTCGCTGACAAAATGAAAGCCGAAGGCAAACCGGTCGTAGGATTCGGGCTGAGCTGGGGACCAAGCCGTGACGGCGATGTGCTTCCTTACCAGCTCTTCTCTCCGGAAGCCTTTGAGTTATCTAAAAACATTCCATTGATGATCGGTACTGTAAAAAATGAATTCATGCCCTCTCTCGGAGCAGGATTAAGTAATGGCACACAGGAACAGGTGATGGATTTTATCAAAAAGAGATATGCAGACAAAGCCGATGCTTATGTAGCTGCTGTGAAAAAGGCATTCCCGAAAGATACCAAACCTTCCGACCTCATCGATGTCGACCTGATGTTCCGTCCGGGAGCTGTGTTGCAGGCCAATACCAAAGCGGCCGTTAAAGGCGGGGCTCCGGTATACATGTACTATTTCGCTTATCAGTCGCCTGTGATGGATGGAAAATACAAGGCCATTCACTGTTCGGAATTGCCTTTTGTGTTTAACAACATCGCCCGTTGTGAAGAGATGTCAGGCGGAACGAAAGAAGCCTATGTGCTGGCAGACAAAACAAGCCAGGCCTGGATCAATTTTGCCAGAACCGGCAATCCCAACCACGCAGGTCTGCCGAAATGGGAACCTTATACAGTAGAAAAAGGAACCACCCTGTTCTTCGACAACAAGAGCGAGATCAGGTATCACCATGACAAAGAATTGCTGGAGCTGATGGCTCCAAAGTAAGAGATGATACAATAACCCTAGATTCTATAACTGAAGGTCAGATCCCCCGGAGAAATCCGGGGGATTCTGGTTTAAATTGGTGCCTCACTCCTGAATTTAATAGTATTGCTTTAACTTATTTTTTAAGAGAATAACACGCTCAGATTATTGCTTCTATCATTGGTCTTTTAAATATTCCCTGAGAAAGTGCCCTCGATGCAAACGTGCAGACTCCTGTCGAAAACCCCTATACTACACAAGGATAAATTCAGAAAAATAAAAAAATATTGATAAAATGAGTATTTTTGAGAGGCCTGTTCCTTCTATAGAATGGTCAGGGAGATACGTTTATCCTGGTCTTGTTTAAACGAAAGAAGTGAAAATTACAGAAAATCAAAGTGCCCAGTCAGATATTCAATTGTGGATACAATTGAAGCATGGAAGTGAACTGGCTCTGGGTAAGCTGGTTAAGAAATTTTTCAATCCTTTGCAGAACTATGGCTACAAGTTTATCAAAGATGAGGATTTTGTCAAAGACTGTGTGCAGGAGATTTTCATAGAAATATGGCAGCGAAGGGAGCGGCTCAGCGTTCCGGACAGTGTGAAGGCTTACCTGCTGAGTTCTGTCAGAAAGAGAGTATTGCGGGAAGGTTACCGCCAGCAGATTTTAAAAGGAGACGACGAAAAAGTGATTCAGAATGACCTCAGCCAGTCCGATTTTTCGGCAGAATGGGCCATTATCGAAGAAGAAAGCCTTCATGAAATCACAGAGAAAGTAAAGGATTCTCTCGGAAAACTGCCCAAACGGCAACAGGAGGTATTGTATCTCCAATATTACCAGGGACTGAGCCGGGAAGAAATCGCAGAGATCATGGACATCAATACCCAATCGGTTTCCAATCTTATACAGACAGCGTTTAAATCATTTCGCCAGAACTGGGAGGGCATCGTCATCCTCATCAGCTGGCTGTACATTTTCAGGTCATAAATTTTTATTAAAAACAGAGTATTTTTCAGGGCAATCTGCCATCTCAGTAAAAAGCATCAACGATGGAAAAAGAATATAGAAAATACCACTTCGAAGACTTAGCCAAAGATCCGCATTTCAGGAGCTGGGTGATAGACCGCAACCCTGAGAGCAGGATTTTCTGGGAGCAATGGCTGGCAGAAAACCCGGATATGCAGAAAACCGCACACCTGGCCAGGGCCTTCCTGATGGCCCTGGAAGAAAAGGACACCCACCTGGACCAGGAAGAACTGGAAAACATCACCGACCAGATTGTAGAAGAAAACCAGGCTTATCCTGTGAGTTTCTGGAAAACCAAGGCTTTCAGGATAGCAGCCGCTTTGTTGCTGTTTTCAGGACTCGGCTACCTGGGTTATTCTTTTATAACCGAGAACAGCAGGGAGGATGTATTATCGGGCATTCTCGATGGAGGGGCCGAAGGCTACCAGGAAGAAAGCAATACCGGAGACCAGATCAAGGTAGTGAGCCTGATTGACGGCAGTAAGGTCAGCCTGTATCCCAAAAGTAAACTCCGCTATCCGAAGTCGTTTTCAATGAAAAAACGGAGTATTTACCTGACCGGAAAAGCTTTTTTTGACATACATAAAAACCCGAACAGCCCTTTTTGGGTGTATACAGAGCATATTTCGACCCAGGTGCTGGGCACCAGTTTTACGGTCAGTGCCTTTGAAAACACCAAAGATGTCAAAGTGGAAGTGAAAACAGGGAGGGTTTCTGTATATACCCGCAAAGACCTGGATGCCAATAAAGACGACCGGAAAGGCATGCTGGCGGGGATGGTCCTTACGCCCAACCAACAGGTGACGTTCTCGAAAACGGAAGCCAGGCTCATCAAATCCATTGTGGAGCAGCCGGAGCAGATCGTTGAAATACCCAAAGAGCAGTTCAGATTTGAAGAAACATCTGTGTCCAATGTATTCTTAATGCTGGAAAAGGCCTATGGCATTTCCATTATTTTTGATGCCCAGAATATGATCGATTGCTACCTGACAGCCACCCTTGAAGAAGAAAATCTGTATGAAAAACTGGATATCATCTGCAAAGTGACTCACTCTTATTATGAAATTGTTGACGCGCAGATCATCATTCACAGCCGGGGTTGTTAAAAATTTTATATTATTTAAAAAAAAAGTTCTACCAAAACGAGTATTTTTAAATCATCGCCGCCATCTGAGAGAAATTACCAAAAATCTTTTCTCAAAATGGCAAAACGTTACAAGCTTAACCCTTTACTACTCTCCATTATGAAGATCACATTAACACAATTCATGTTAATTGTCTTGTTTATGGGAGTATCCTATGCCCACAAAGCGGCGGGTCAGGAAATACTTGATCAAAAAATCTCAGTTTCTGTCACCAATGAAGATTTAAAAACGACATTGGAAAAAATCGAACGATCTTCAAGCGTGAAATTTGTGTATAACCCGAAAGAAATCAGGGTTTCACAAAAAATAACTCTGGATGCAAAAAACGAACAACTGAAAGAAGTACTGAAAAAGATCTTCAACCCTCTGAGGATCGACTTTGAAGTAACAGGCAAAAAAGTAGTGCTTTTCAAACACGGCCTCGGATTGATACAGGCCCTTCCACAGCCGTCAAAGGTTATCGAACAGGCTGCTGAAAAAACCATTACCGGCCTGGTCACAGATGATAAAAATGAACCCATCATCGGGGCTACCGTAGCCGTTAAAGGAACGACCAGGGGATCTATCACCGATGTTGAAGGAAAATACAGCATCTCTGTCCCGGACGAAAACGCCCTTCTGACATTCAGCTACATCGGCTACATTTCAGCTGAGGTAAAAGTGGGCAATCAAAGTGTCATTTCAGTGGTACTCAAAGCCGATACCAAGACCCTCGAAGAAGTAGTGGTGGTAGGTTATGGCCAACAGACCAAGGTCAGTATGACCAATGCTGTAGCTACCATTAAAAGTGCTGAACTCGTTAAAAGACCCGTTTCCAATTTACAGCAGGCTTTGCAAGGCCAGGCTCCAGGCCTGACGATCATCGACCAGGGTGGCAGCCCGGGGCGGACCACCACCACCATGAGGGTAAGAGGGGTAACCACCCTAAGCAACAGCAATGAAGCCCTGATTATCGTGGATGGTATTGAACAGCAGATGACCAATATCAATCCTAATGATATCGAATCCATTTCTGTTTTAAAAGATGCGGCCTCCACAGCCATTTACGGATCAAGGGCTGCCAACGGGGTCATCATGATCACCACCAAGCGGGCCAAAGAAGGTAAAATAAGTGTGAGTTACAGCGGTTTTTATGCCTTGCAGAGCTCTGTAAATAATCCTGAAATGGACATGCCCAGCTATATGAAACTGCAACAGGTGGCCTACACCAATGCCAAAATTGCTATTCCTGCCAATTTCACAGAACAAGGCATTCAAAACTATCTGCAGGGAAACAAGACCAACAAAGAACTTTATCCTGACGTCAACAGCTGGTTTCAGGACATGCTTTATAAGGCTCCACAATACAACAATACCCTGTCGATCAGTGGAGGTAATGAAACCATGCTGGCCAGGTTGAGCGTCCGTCATCAGAAACAGGCTTCCATCCTTGACGTGCCTCAGGATTACGGCAGCGACCTCAGGGACATCCGCCTTAACACCGACTTCAAGCTTTCCAAAAGGCTGAATGTGGTGGCCGATATTAATTACCGTAACAATTACTCGCTGACACCTGTGAACGAAGGAGAGGTATTCAACCGTTTTTTCCACGGCACGCTTTTCGCCACACCCAGGTATTCTGACGCACTCGAAAGCCAGTATCCGGGCATAACAGGCACTTACGGTCTGAGTCCGCAGGGCATCAGCCCGAGGATTGTAGCTGAAATGGACGGTACTTCAAAAAGATGGGACGAGAATATCTTCAGCAATCTGAAAGGCGATCTTAAAATCACGGATCATCTGAGTTTTTCTTCGCAGCTGGCCATCAGGATAGACAACCTGAGAGAAAAGAACTTCTCCAATGCCTATAAAAACGTAGACCTTGTTAAAAACATCACCAGGAATGTGGTCAACAACACCCTGACAGAGATAAGAAACACCGCGACAGAATATACCTGGAACAACTTCCTGAATTATGACAATACTTTCGGGAGTCATTATGTCAAGGGGCTCATCGGCTATTCAACCATCAACAATGATTACCGCGGCCTGTCAGCCTACAGGCAGAATTTCTATAACAATGACATCCAGTCGATCGGACAGGGAGCTAACGACGGCACCAAAAACAACAGCGGTTATGATGCCCAGTTTGGTCTCCGCTCCTATTTTGCCCGTGTCAACTATTCTTATGCCGACAAATACCTGTTTGAAGCCAACGGACGCTACGACGGCTCATCCCGGTTTACCGGTAACAACGTTTACAGTTTCTTCCCGTCCTTTTCAGCAGGATGGCGGATTTCAGAAGAGAAATTTATGCAGAACAGCCCGTTTGATGAGTTAAAACTGAGGGCTTCCTGGGGAAAAACCGGTAATCAGTCGGTGGGCCTTTACAGCTTTTACCAGTCGCTTGCCCCGACTTCCTACGGATTCAACGGGGTGACCGTTGTAGGCTACAGCCCTGCCCAGCTGGCCAACAAAGACATCACCTGGGAAACCACCTCGCAGGTTGACCTTGGCTTTGATGCTACACTTTTCAGAGGATTTAATGTAACTTTTGATTACTATAAAAAACGTACGGAAGGGATCTTACTTAACCTCCCGATTCCGGCCACGATCGGTCTGACGGCTCCTCCCCAGAATGCCGGGGTGGTTGAAAACAAAGGTATAGAGCTGATGCTGAGCTACCGCAATGCCCCGACCAAGGCCATCAGGTATAACCTGAGTTTCAACATTGCCGCTAACCGTAACAAAGTGGTGAGCCTTGCCGGAACAGGCCCCTACATTACCGGAACGGACATTGACCCGCTGTACATCATCAAGGAAGGCTATCCGATCAACTCACATTGGGGATACCTGACAGACGGCCTGTTCCAGACCGAAGAAGAAGTGAAATCATACCCTAACATTACGGCAGGACGTGCTCCCGGGGATGTGAAATATGTAGATCTCAACAATGACGGTAAGATTGATGCCAATGACAGGACCGTGATCGGGAAATCTTTCCCGGATTTCACTTACGGATTCAACGCCAACCTGGGTTACAAGAGTTTTGAGCTGACGATGTTGTTCCAGGGAGCTGCCGGGGTAGATACCCGCCTTTCGGGAGCACTGGCCGAAAACGGCAATAACGAAGGTTTTGTACCGGCCATGATCAGCAAGGATTACTGGACCCCGGAAAATACAGATGCCCGTTTTCCGAGACCTCTGAAAAGAGACCTGTTTAACATGTACACTTCTGACAGACTGATCGTTAACGGTGATTATCTCCGTCTTAAAAACGTACAGCTGCTTTATACGCTGCCTAAAGAGCTGGTGAGCAAAGCCAGGATGGTCAATGCCAATATTTATGTATCGGCATCCAACCTGCTTACTTTTTCAAAGCTGAAGGAATGGGGACTTGACCCGGAAGTAAGCAGTGGCCGTGCCACGTATTACCCGCAGGTTTCAGTCTGGACCATCGGAGCGAATATTCAATTTTAATTTAATTATCTGAATCAAATGGAAGCGAAAAATATATTAAATATCGGATTACTCACCCTGACTATGTTTGCCCTGGGCAGCTGTGAGAATGATTTATTGAACCAGGCCCCTAATGACCGGCTGGCCAGTGAGCTGTTCTGGAAATCAGAAAATGATGCCATCCTGGCGGTCAATGCCGCCTATCCGGCTGTTCTGGACGACGGCATGACTTTATTCCAGAGAGATGCCCTGACAGACATCGGGCATGTCAACTCTTTTTTCAACCAGGACGCCCTGGTTCAGAAAAACTCTTTTGATGCGTCGAACTCAACCATTGCCACCCAATGGGCCAATATCTGGATCGGGGTGACCAAAACCAATTTTGTACTGGATAACGTGGATCAGATTCCTGTTACTTCCAAAACCATCATCAACAGGGTGAAAGGCGAGGCCAAAGTGCTCAGGGCTTTTCAGTACATCAAACTGGCTGCCATGTTTGGCGATGTTCCGCTGGTGACAAAAGTAATTTCCATCCAGGAGGGTCGTGGCCTGACCCGTACACCGGTAAACCAGGTCTGGGATTTTATAGATACCGAACTGACGGACGCCGCCGCCCTGTTGCCCGTCTCTTATACCGGGGCAGACAGAGGCCGCGTAACCAAAGGTGCTGCCCTGGCCCTCAAAGCCCGTGCTGATTTGTATGCAGGAAGATACCAGCAGGCCGCAGCTGCTGCCAAAAGCGTAATGGATCTAGGGGTATATGCCATTTATCCGAAATACAGCGAACTGTTTTCTTATGCGGCAGAAAGAAACACGGAAGTAATCCTGGACAGGGAATACATCAAAGACCTGTTGTCAAATGCCATTTTTAACACCATGGCTCCTTACGGACAAACGGCCTCCTCGAATCCCAACACCTATGTACCGACCAGGGCACTGGCCAGGATGTATACCATGAACAACGGAAAAGACATCACTGATCCGGGCAGCGGATTTGAAGCGATCAATCCTTACAAAAACCGCGATTCGAGGTTATATGCTTCTTTCTTTTTGCCGGGTGACCTGATGCCCAACGGAAAACCGTTTAACTCATTGCCCAACAGCGGCACCACTGACGCCGCAGGAGGAACTTACTTTGCCTCAGCGACCGGTTTTACTTCCAGGAAGTATATTAACAGCCAGGACGCCGCCACCCCTGCCAACAACGGCATCAACATCATTCAGACGAGGTACGCCGAAGTATTGCTGACTTACGCCGAAGCGAAAACAGAGCTGAACCAGATCGACCAGAGTGTTATTGACGCCGTCAATGCCATCAGGAAAAGAAGTGACGTGAACTTACCGGCCCTTGCCTTAGGCATTGGCCAGTCAGAACTCAGGGAAATCATCCGCAGGGAAAGGACTATTGAACTGGCTTTTGAGGGTTTCAGGTTATTTGACATCAGACGCTGGAAAATTGCCGAAAAAGTAATTCCCGGCAATGTGGAAGGCATTGATTACGTAGAAAACGGCACTTTAAAAACACTGGTGGTGCCTTCATTCATTAAAGAATTCAAGGCCGGCCGCGATTATTTATGGCCGATCCCGACCAACGAGAGAGTTCTGAATCCGAACCTTACTCAAAATACCGGCTGGTAATAAAGGAAATTCAACATACAGGTACCCCCGACCTCCGGGGTACCTTAACCTTAAATAGAAATCAATGAAATATTCAAGATTTATCATCGCCTTTTTTGTACTCAGCCTTGCCCTGGTGAGTTTCAGTAAAAAATCGGAGAAACCGAATGTCATCGTCATCTATTTTGACGACATGGGTTATGGAGACACCGAGCCTTACGGGATGACCGGTGTACACACCCCCAATTTTAACCGGATGGCCGCTGAAGGGATGCGGTTTACCAATTATAACACCATTCAGGCGGTTTGTTCGGCTTCAAGGGCAGCTTTGCTGACCGGAGCGTACACCAACAGGATCGGACTGGCCGGAGCCCTGGGTCCCAAGGCACCGATCGCCCTCAGCAGAGAGGAAGAAACGGTGGCATCCCTGCTGAAAGGAAACGGTTATGTGACTGGAATGCTCGGTAAATGGCACTTAGGCAGCGAAGCACCGTACTTCCCGAAAAGTTACGGTTTCGACAGTTTCTACGGCCTTCCTTACTCTCATGACTACTGGCCCATTGGCTATGACGGTAAGCCCATCACCGCCGAAAATGACATCAGGAAAAGCTGGCCTCCGCTGCCGGTTATTGATGGCAACGACATCGTAAGGACCATCACGACCCTGGAAGAGCAGGCTGAATGGACTACCACCCTGACTGAAAAGGCGGTTTCATTTATCAAAACCAATAAGAAAGGCCCGTTTTTCCTTTACCTGGCACATCCGCTGCCGCACGTGCCGCTGGTGGTTTCTGATAAATTCAAAGGCAAAAGCAAACTGGGCCTTTTCGGAGATGTGATGATGGAACTGGACTGGTCGATCGGTGAAATCCTGAATACCCTGGACAAGGAAAAACTGGCAGAAAATACCATTGTGATGATCATGAGCGACAATGGCCCGTGGATACACTTCGGCAATTCAGCAGGTTCAAGCGGGGGCTTCAGGGAAGGCAAAGGGACTACTTTTGAAGGGGGCACCAGGGTCCCTTGCCTGGTTCGCTGGCCGAAAAAAATCAAAGCCGGTAATGTGTCGGGTGAACTGATGACCAACATGGACATATTGCCGACCATATCTGCCATGACAGGATCAGCCCTTCCTAAAAAACGCATTGACGGACAGAATTTTATGCCGCTGATGACCGGGCAGACTGTGGACGGACCACGCGACATGTTCTATTATTACTATAATCAAAACAGCCTCAAAGGCATACGCTACAAACAATGGAAGCTGGTTTTACCTCATAAATCACTGAGCTATGAGCTGGGAACAATAGGACGCGACAGGTTCCCGGGCCAGACCAAGCCCATGGACGTTCCTATGGCTCTATACAATCTCGCCCATGATCCCGGTGAGCGGTATGACCTTCAAAAGGTATATCCCGAGGTTGTGAACGAGATCATGAAATATGTGGAAGAAGCCAGGGCCGACCTGGGTGACGACCTGACAGGCAGGGAAGGTGCCAACAGGAGGCCTCCGGCCAAGGTTCATTAAACTGACAAACGGAAAAAGAAGAATGAAAAATGTAGTCTGACCTGCTTAGTTTAACTACATAGTTCAAACTAAAAACTGATTTTACTTCATGAGGATAAAACCCATATGCGTGTTCTGTTTTGCCCTTATTATTCAGGCTTGCCAGCCCCGTGCCGTTGAGAAGGACGGCATGGTGCTGATTAGCGGAGACCGCGATATAAAAGATTTCTGGCTGGATGTTTCACCGGTGACGGTGGAACAATTCGGCCGGTTTGTCAAAGCCACAAACTACAAAACCGAAGCGGAAAAATTCGGAGATGGCGGTGTATTTGATTTTGAGCTGGGTGTGTGGAAGCTACAGAAAGGAGTATCATGGCAACACCCTTTCGGAAACGACACCGCCAAACCCGACCATCCTGTCACGATGGTGTCGTGGAACGATGCTGTGGCTTATGCCCGGTGGGCAGGAAAACGGCTGCCGACGAGTCAGGAATTTGTATTTGCAGAAAAAAACGGAGAGGCAGACTTCGATAAGACTTATACCTGGGGCGAGCATTTTAAAGAAAACGGGATGTTCAAAGCCAATTTCTGGCAAGGTACTTTTCCTGGTAAAAATACGGTAGAAGATGGGTTTCTGACCACATCACCTGTCGGCCATTTTGGTAAAAACAAGCTGGGGTTAACCGACATGGGCGGCAATGTCTGGCAATGGTGCCAGGACGAATCAGAGCAGGAACCAGGGCAAAAAGTGCAGCGTGGCGGTTCTTACCTTTGTGACCCCATGGTTTGCCACGGTTTTAAAGTAGGTGGCAAGGCCGCCTCTTCACCGGAGACGAGTTTAGTGCATGTGGGATTCAGGTGTGCTAAAACCGAGTAAATGAATTTATCATTAAAATCGCGGTAAAGCCGGGCCTTTTGCTGATCAAAAGGCCCGGCTTTTTTTAAGTTATGGCTCCGGGATTGTCTCCGTTACGAGAACATTCCCTTTTTTGTCTACATAATAAACTTCCATTGCTGCGGCGTCAGTAACCCATTTTTCCACTCCGGCCTCAGCGGCCTGCTGACAGAAAGTGAGGAAATCGGTCTGCCCTTGCTGATGAATTTTGAGAGCACTTTTAAGGTTTCCCGGAGAGCTGTTTTCTGTAATACTTTTAGCCGGATATTTAGGTATCCCCTGCACTTCATAATCGCCTGCCCCGTAATAAACCGCATGGCCGTCGGCCACATAAAAATCGTAATGATCAAGCCCCAGGGCTTTGATTTCCTTTACATACGCCGGAAAATCGGCCCCGCTTTTTACCTTGGCATGGGCTGCCAGTATTTGTTCTATCGTAAACATGTCTTTTGAATGATTTAATCTTTCTGCAAAGGTAAACCGGCCGAAAAGGGTGTGATTGTAAAAAATCGTTTATTTAAAGTTCATAAATTCTTATGAAGACATTAATTGATCTTTTTTATTTACAAATTCGCAAACAAATCAATCCATTAAACAAAATTAAACCCATCAACATCTCTGAACTTACTCCTGCCATAGCCATTCACCCTGGTGAAATATTACTCGACGAACTGGAAGCAAGAAAAATAAAACAAAAGGAATTTGCTCTTCAGAGCGGCATGCAAAAATCGCAGCTGAATAAGCTCAAGACCTTAGTCGACAAAACTGAGTTTGAATCTGAATTTGTTAAATAAACGGAGCTTTAAAAATAATCCCTCCAAACTTCGTCAAAATCCATTAATTTGTGACCTCATTCAACCTCTTAAATATGTTTATGAAAAAGTACAACAAAACACCCGGGCTTTTGACAGCCCTCATTGCCCTTACATTTTCCACGCAGGTTTCCGCACAGGGATTAGACAGCATCAAGGTCGTCGCTCCGAAAGCCGTGTTGAAAAAAGTTTCCGACCAGTTTAAGTTTACGGAAGGTCCTGCAGTCGACAAAAAAGGCAACATTTTCTTTACTGATCAGCCCAACGACAAAATCTGGAAATATGATCTCAAAGGAGAGCTGAGCCTGTTCATGGACCAGACCGGTCGCTCCAATGGTCTTTATTTCGACAAAAAAGGCAACATCATTGCCTGTGCGGATCTTAAAAACGAACTGTGGTCTATCGCTCCCGACAAAACCACCAGTGTACTCATGCCCGGTTCACTGAACGGCAAGGGTTTTAACGGACCGAACGACCTGTGGATCGACCCGAAAGGTGGCATTTATTTTACGGATCCATACTATCAGCGTGACTACTGGGAAAGAAAAAGCACGGAAATGGACGGTATGAAAGTGTATTATCTTCCGAAAGACAGCAAAACCCCTGTGGTAGCGGATGATAAACTGGTGCAGCCTAACGGTATTGTAGGCACTCCTGACGGCAAACATCTTTTTGTAGCTGATATCCGCGACAACAAAACGTACAAATACGACATTGCCAAAGACGGCTCGCTAAGCAACAGAAGGTTATTTGTGGAACAGGGCTCAGACGGCATCACGCTCGACAGCGAAGGCAATCTTTACCTGAGTGGCCGCGGAGTTACGGTGTATGACCGCTCCGGCGGTAAAATAGGTAATATCCCTGTGCCTTCACGCTGGGTAGGTAACCTTTGTTTTGGTGGAAGAGACCGCAAAACCCTGCTGATCACCGCATCGGAATCTGTGTATACCCTTAAAATGAATTATGCCGGCGTCGAATAATATGACCTCATGTTTCTGTGGCTCGCAACTTCCTTTCGGGGAATGTTGCGAGCCATTTATCCTTGAAAAAGCCTTCCCTCCTATCGCGGAAAAACTGATGCGGTCGCGGTACTCGGCCTTTGCCGTGGCTGATTCGTCTTACCTGATGAGTTCGGCCCACCCGGTTCTCCGTAAACAGCAAAATGAAGAGGACATCAAAAGCTGGGCCCTGGAAAATAAATGGCAGAAACTGGAGATCATTTCCACCAAATCGGGTCAGTCTGAAGATGAAAAAGGAGAAGTGGAATTTAAAGCTTACTATATTGATTCGGAAGGCATTATGCAGATCCACCATGAAAGATCAACCTTTCTGAAGGAAGACGGACGGTGGCTGTATCACTCCGGCATAACCCCACCCAAAACAGCGGTCAAAACGCCGAATCGGAATGATTTATGTGCGTGTGGAAGTGGCAAGAAGTATAAAAATTGTCATGGAAGGTAAGGTTGATTACACATCTCAAAAAACAGGCGATACTGTCGGGATCCGGATTGTTTTACTGTGTGTGACTATTCTACAAATATTTGAATGCATGGGATTCAGCAAAAATGACTCTGCACTATAAAATACTAATGCAGAACCACTTAATAATATCAACGATAACTCACATACTCCGTCTTAAAGCTACCGTCGGCAAATAAATCTATCAAAGCATAACCAGGTCCGGTCTGGTGATAGGACCCAAACCACCAGGCTCCGCTGACGGCCCCGTTGCAGCAATAGGTGATGCCGTTGTATTCCACTTTATCCAGCAGGTGCAGGTGGCCGCTGACGGCGATTTTAATGTTTTTGAATTGATAAAACAGGTCGGTCAATTCGGCGGCATCTTCATGCATCCAGCTGCCGGGCACATTCCACTGGCCGTTTCTGTAGTTCTTCCCATCCAGGAACACAGAGGCTGACAGGATAGGAATATGTGACATGATGAAAACAGGAGTAGCGGCAGGCACACTTTTCAGTTCTTTTTTCAGCCAGTCCATCTGGGCTTCGTCAATAGCCCCGGTATACCATGAACCATCTGCTTTGGCCTGAACAGAGTCGAGCACGATAAAATGCCAGCCGTTGCGGCTGAAACTGTAATAAGGTTTGGCGAGCTGATATTCATCCAGGGCCCATTTTTTGCCGTCGTTAAATGAGCGGGCATTTTCTGTCTCACACCAGATGTCATGATTGCCGATGCAAGGGAAAATTTCCAGACCGTTTTCGCTGGAAATCACATCCTGAAACAAGCTCCATTGCTTGGTAAACTTATCTTTGGGCGATTTGTGGGCTCCCATGATGGAGTCTCCTCCATTGAAAATAAAGTCAGGCTTAATATCCAGGTTCTGAAGATGGTGCAGGCATTTTTCGAGCCCCCTGGCTGCCCCGATGAGCGGTTGAACGTGTACATCGGTCAGGTGGGCTATCCTCAGTACTCTCTGATTTACTGTTGGTTCTGCAGCTTTTGTCAGCACCGGAAGATGCATGGCTCCTGCCAAAGCCCCCAACCCTTTTAATAGCTGTCTTCTCTGCATCTTTGTATAGTGACCGGTTAATCAGACACAAAGTACCTGATTTTAAGCCAGATAGACATTAACAAAAAGTTAAGGTATCGTAAGGTAATTATAAACTGCCGTCTGACCCACTTCCGGCAATATAAAAATATCAGATAGGCTTCCCATTCAATCCATTTCTCTTCAAAATGCGTATATTTGACAAAACCAGGTTCACAATGCAGCACTTTTTTCTGCTCTCGCTCATGCATATTTTCACTCTTTCTCCGACAGGTGGCCAGCCTGTCCGGTCCGGTGAGCAGCATAATCACATGGTTTTGCCAGGCATTGTTGATACAAAACAACCAGACGGAAAGACAAACGACCAGACTATGTCCCCGATTAGCAAATCTCTTCCCGGGCTCACTCCTTCCAGGCCGCTGGTTCAACTTTCCCAGGAGTTTGTTTACGCCTCCAGGACGGGTGAAAATACCGAAGTTTTTATTGAAAAGTTTAAGCTGATTCCTTTTGATGAACTCACCTCTCAACTGGATTCAGACAGAGAGAAAAAAGCTTTCTGGATAAACCTTTACAATGGGTTTACACAGGTTTTGCTGAAAAAAAATCCTGAAAAATACCAGGACAAAGGCAATTTCTTCAAAACAAGGGCCATTGAAATAGCCGGAAAAATGATGAGCCTCGACGATATTGAACATGGTATATTAAGAAGATCAAAAACAAAATGGAGTCTGGGCTACGTCAATAAGCTGTTTCCGGGGAAGGACGAAAAAACACTCAGGGTTTCGGCAACAGACTATCGTATTCACTTTGCATTGAACTGCGGAGCAAAGAGCTGTCCGCCCATCGCTTTTTATAAGACGGAAAGTCTTGATCAGCAGCTGGACCTGGCCACTCAATCCTACCTGGGAGGTGAAGCCATATATGATGGAAAAACAGTGCAGGTGCCCGCTATACTGAGTTGGTTCAGAGCGGATTTTGGTGGCAAAAAAGGCATTATCCGCTTATTACAAAAAGAGGGTATTGTTCCGGAAGGAGTCAAACCCGGCATAGTTTTTAAAACATACGACTGGTCAATCTATTTAAATAACTATACCAATTAAACTTTAAAAAAATGGCAAATCATTATTACAATGCTGAGGATTTGGGTAAATTCGGCAGCATAGGAGAGTTCCAGAAACCCATGGCTGATAAATTTTTTGCCTGGTACGGTGAAGTATTCGGAGAAGGGCATCTGACAGCCAAAGAGAAATCGCTGATTGCCCTCGCGGTGGCTCATGCGGTACAATGCCCATACTGCATCGACGCCTACAGCACTGATGCGTTTGAAAAAGGTTTCAGTGAAGCCCAGATGATGGAGGCCATTCATGTAGCAGCGGCCATCAAAGGTGGGGCAGCCCTGGTACACGGCACCCAGATGATGAACAAAGTAAAAGAAATTTCCATGTAAACGGCAACCTATGAAATCACTGAAAGCCCTTGGCAGTAAACTGGCCACAGCCAGGGAACAAATAGACATTCTTGAACACGGCATTGATCATGAGCACCCTGTAAGCACCTTCCCGTTTGCCGAAAATTTAAGAAATATCGGATTGTTGCCTCTCAAACCCACCGAACTGGAGATTTTCCAGATCAATATGGGCAAAATGTGCAACCAGGTGTGCCAGCATTGCCACGTGGATGCCGGGCCTGACCGGAAGGAAATCATGACCAGGGATACCATGCAGCAGTGCCTGGAGGCTTTAAAAAACAACCCTTCCTTTAAGACCGTTGATCTGACAGGCGGGGCTCCGGAAATGAATCCGGATTTCAGATGGTTTGTAGGCGAAATCAGAAAACTTGAAAAAAAGATCATTGTCAGGTGTAACCTCACCATTATTCTGGCCAATAAAAAGTACCACGACCTTCCGGAATTCTTCAAATCTCACGAAATAGAGGTGGTGTCTTCCCTGCCGTTTTACGCCAAAGACCGCACTGACAAACAGAGAGGCACAGGTGTATTCGAGGACAGCATCAAAGCCCTGAAAAAGCTCAACGAAACAGGCTATGGTATGGAAGGAAGCGGACTGATCCTCAACCTGGTGTACAACCCCTCGGGAGCTTTTATGCCAGCTGCTCAGAACAGCCTTGAAAAAGAATACAAAGAGGTATTGAAAAGGGATTTTAATATTGTGTTTAACAGCCTGTTTACGATCACCAACATTCCGATCAGCCGCTATCTCGACTATCTGATAAAAAGTGGAAATTTTGAAAAATACATGGATAAGCTGATTTCGGCCTTCAATCCTGTCGCCGCTCAAAATGTGATGTGCCGCAATACCCTTTCTATCGGGTGGGATGGCTATATTTATGACTGTGATTTCAACCAGATGCTGGATATGAAGGTGGCTTGTGACAGTCAGCACGTTTCAGAATTTAACAGCGACGCCCTTAAAAACAGGTCGATATTGGTCAATCAACATTGTTATGGATGCACCGCCGGAGCAGGTTCGAGTTGCGGCGGGGCAGTAGCCTGAGCTAAAGTATGAAAAATGCCATCATCATTTTTGTAAGAAACCCTGAAAAAGGAAAGGTAAAAACCAGACTTGCCCGGGGTATTGGCGATGACAAAGCCCTGGAAGTCTACAGGACCTTACTGACCATCACCCATGACCTGACCGCCAGAATCGATGCAGACCGTTTTGTTTTTTACACTGATAAAGTGGAAGAACAAGACTTGTGGGAGACTTCTCTTTTTAAAAAAATGATCCAGAAAAACGGTGACCTCGGCGAAAGGATGTCTCATGCTTTCGAACTGCTCCTGGGGCAGGGGTATGAAAAAGTCGTGATCATCGGCAGCGACTGTCCGGAACTTAACCCGGCGATTATGAACGAGGCTTTTGACAGCCTTGACCATTATCCGGCCTGCATCGGCCCAGCAGACGATGGAGGATATTATCTGCTGGGTTTAAACGGGTTGATTCCAGAATTGTTCAAGGACAAAAACTGGAGCACCGCCACAGTGTTCGGTGACACCATGGCTGACCTGGAAAAGACAGGAAAGAAGGCTTTTATCCTGCCCATCCTTTCAGATATCGACACGATTGAGGACCTGCTGAAGTTTAAGGGTAAACCTTATTTTGCCAACATCGCCTTATAAGTATCCACAATATCCTGCTGATCATCTCCGGCTTTGAACATACTGACAGCCTTGCGGTTGGCCAGCTGGACTTTCAGCCACCCGGCCTCCTGGTATTTCCTGGCCGAAACCAGCACCTCTTCCTTTATGATCTTATATCCGGCAAATGGCCTGGCTCTTAAAACAATATCATAATCTTCCATAATAAGACGGGATACATCAAATCCGGCGATACTGTCAAACAAATCCCTCGTCATAAACAAAGTCTGGTCACCTCCGTAGCAAATGAAGAAATCAAAGCGGGTAACAAAAGCATTGATTTTCAACAAGAGCATATCACTATCGAATTTGGTGATAAATCGTCCAAAACCAAATCCTTCTTCCATGGCTTTTATTATATCTGTGGCGTAAGTTACGGGAGGCAGTGTATCTGCATGCACAAAGTAAAGTATCTTGCCGGAGCTCAGCATAGCCCCCTCATTCATCTGACCGGCCCGTCCTTTCCGTGAACTCTTCAGCACCGTTGCTCCCGCAGCGGCTGCCATTTCAACCGTGTCATCAGTACTACCACCATCCGACACGATGATTTGTGACACCAGGCCTGCGGCGTTCTTCAGAAGATGCTCCACCAGCTTTGTGATGTTACGGACTTCATTATAGGTCGGAATAACAATGCTGATCATATCAGATGCATTTGATTTTAAGTCTGATTTTTAACCTCAGGTTCTGATCAAATATACGGATATAACCCGGAAAAGTATGAAAACCTATAATGCGGAATCAGATGTTCCGGATCAAATATGCTCACTTATAAAATCTCGGCAATACGTTTTGATCATTTCCCTCACCCTTCTGAATTCGGCAAGAACTTCGTCTTCTGTACCCTGAAACTTAGCCGGATCAGGGAAGTTATGATGAAATTTTACGGCGTTTGTCGGGAAATAAGGACAACGCTCCCTGGCATTGTCACAGACCGTAATCACAAAATCAAAGTCAATGGCCGCGTATTCGTCCACATGGTTAGAGGTATGTCCTGAAATATCAATACCGTCTTCTTTCATGGTGGCTACAGCCCTCGGATTCACGCCGTGGGTTTCCACGCCTGCACTGAATACCGACACATTTTCTCCCCCGAAATGCCTGAGGTATCCCTCTGCCAGTTGCGATCTGCACGAGTTACCGGTACACAAAACCAATATCTTCTTCATTATAAATTATTTATTATAAGCAATTTAACTTAAAATACAAATATTTCCGGTATTCAGCTGCAACAATCTGTTCCGCAGCAGGCTTTTTCTTCTGCCTTGATTTTCACCTCTTTTGTACCGGGTTTCTCTGCATACACCGTTACGCTGAAAATACCGGTTCCGCTTTCTTTGAAGCTGGTGATTTCTTCCAGTGAAAGAAGGGTTGACAAGATATCATCAGGCAGGATAATCGGCTTTTGTTTTTGAATGGTCATATTTTCAAAACCGGATGCTATAATCAATTCCAGGTACTCGTCCTTCTGAATGGCTCCGGACACACAGCCCGCATACATTTCAGCTGCAGACTGTAGTTTTTCCGGCAAATCACCCACCAGCACCACATCCGAAATACTGAAATGCCCTCCGGGCTTCATTGTCCTGAATATTTCTGCAAAAACGGCCTTCTTATTGGGCACTAGGTTAAGCACACAATTGCTGACGATCACATCGGCCACATTATCCGAAACGGGCATGTTCTCAATGTCCCCCTGGCGGAACTCCACGTTGTTAAAACCCCGAACTTCAGCATTTAGCCGGGCTCTTTCTATCATTTTTTCTGTAAAATCCACGCCGATCACTTTGCCTTCCGGTCCGGTTTCGGCCCTGGCGACAAAACAGTCGTTGCCCGCCCCCGAGCCCAGATCAATGACCGTATCTCCTTTCCTAATATGGGCAAATTGTGTCGGCAAGCCGCACCCCAGACCCAAATCAGCCTCCGGATGATAGCCCTCCAGCTGCTCATAACTATCTGACATGATGTTGTACACTTCTGTCGAACAGCCACCTGAACCACAGCACGAGCTCATATTCTGTTCTTTGTCCTGTAAAGCAATCTCACTGTATTTCTGCTTTACCATTTCTTTGATTTGTTCTTCTGTCTGCATATTGGTTTTTATTTAAAATATATCGTAATATTGCGATTAACTAAGTCAAAAAATTTTAGCAACACCTGGATGCCGCCACATAGCTCGAGAACAAAGCAGAAAGATAGCTCTGAGCTATTTTCCATTCGTCCTCATCAATACAATAACAGACTTTTGCCCCGTCAATATCCCCTTTGATAAGCCCTGATTCTTTCAGTTCTTTCAGGTGCTGGGAGACGGTACTTTGAGAAAGAGGAAGCTCATCCACAATATCACCGCAGATACAGGCCTGCCTTTTGATCAGGATATTCAGAATGGCTATCCTGGCCGGATGCGACAAGGCCTTGGCATACCTGGCTACCCGGTTATCAACGGCCGAAAACTCTTCTGATTTGGTTAATCCCATGTGTTCACTAAAATCATATCGCAATATTACGATTAATATTTAAAACTGCAAATTATTTTTTTACTTTTTGCTGTTCAGCAATGAGACAATGATTTCGTTCCTTTTTGCGGATATAGGGACGTTGCGTCCAACGTCCCTACCAGATATCTGAAATGCGGATAACATTCTATCATGTATTGAGACATTGAATACTCACCTCCCCAGATTCTGCTTCATATATACCTCCATGATGCGTTTGATGAATTCTTCGGTGTTGATCCAGACAGCGATTTCGGCATTGGGGGCTTTGGTTTTGTCGATCCTGGTGTAGCCCTTGTCGTCAACTTCCACAAAGACTTTTTCGGTTTTGAACAAGTCGGGATAAAGGGCCATCCCGATGGCTACAGCATCAAAAATCGTCGGGTTCCGTTCGTAGCCCCACAGGGTGGTCAGACCGCAAAGTATGCTCGTCACAGGGCTCTGGCGATACAGCAGTTTTTCACGGTTGACCTTGTCAATTTTAACAAAAGTGGTGACATCCAGCCCCGCATAGAGAATGTTAACCCCGGCGTTCACAAACTTTTTAGACGATTCCACATCCACCACCACATTCCATTCCGGATTGATGGTCGGACTACCGTTATAACCGATGTGGAAAGAACCGAACATAGCTATTACCCTCTTGGCCAGCTTCAGAGCCTGCGGGTCTTTCTCGATCACATCACGCATATTGGTGACAGGCCCAACAGAAAAAACAATGACTTCGCCCGGGTATTTTTTCAGTTGTTCAATGATGAAATCAGCGGCAGGCTGGGCAATGGGCTTGATTTTATTGAATCCTTTTGACCAGTGAAACTGATCTGCAAACCAGTTAGCCCTTTCGTTCGTGGCTGAAGTGTTCCGGCCTATGGCCACAGGGATTTTCTCCAGGCCTGTTTCATATAAAAACTTGCAGGCCATGGTGCCCCGGTCGTCTGTCCGGCCATAACAGGTAGTGATGCCGAGCACTTCAAACTTATCGGTACTGGCCAGCATCAGGGCCACGGCATAGGCGTCGTCTACATCGTCGCCCAGATCACAATCAAGGATCACTTTTTGTTTCTGGGCCTGGAGATGCAAGCAGGCAAGAATAAATAAAAAGCTGAATACAAGTTTTTTCATTTTTATAATTGAGGTTGAATAGTAAAAAAGTGTTTCAAATTAAGAAATTCCGGGCAGCTATCAGCGGTTGGCTTTTAGCTTTTTTGCAAGGTAAGATTTTCGCCTGGTCTTTTTCTACCGGGGAAA
This sequence comes from Emticicia sp. CRIBPO, assembly GCF_009905725.1. Classification (GTDB taxonomy): domain Bacteria; phylum Bacteroidota; class Bacteroidia; order Cytophagales; family Spirosomataceae; genus Leadbetterella. Next base: position 86,563 of record NZ_JAAAKV010000016.1, read on the forward strand.
AATAAAAACAATCTCATTCAATACCGCCAGGCAAAACCCAGGTCGGGCAAGCATCCAATCATTCATTCATTCATTCATTCAATCATTCAATCATTCAATCATTCAATCATTCATTTACTCTATCACAAAAAAAATGCCCGCCAAAGCGGACATTCCGGACAAATTGAGCTCTGACCCCAAATCAGTTGCTCCATTTAAGATCGAATTTCATTTTGAGGGCGGCATTACTGTAGTTGGTGCCGTTGCCTTTCAACTCAATGCTGGATGGATACTTGTTATTGATGTTGATATAATCTGTCGGATTAAGCACCACTGTCCCCATAGACTCATAGCTACTGGAGTAAAGATTGGCGTTTTCATCGGCATCGCGAAGCTGTATGAAAAGTTTGCCTGCCGCCTGCACATTGGTGTTGATAGTAAACCCGGAGCTGTGATCCCAGAAAGTGCTTCCATTGACAAGGGCAGAAGCCGCCACATTTTGCTTTATAGCAGTATAATAAGCGTCGCTGTTTACGTTTTCATATCTGCCGATCAGGTAAACATCCGGCCCGCCTGAGGTCCACCAGTTGGTTGCGTTGGTTCCTAAGTCCCAGCCGGTGCCGTCGCTGAAAGCCGTAGCGGCTGTTAAAATGGTGGATTTGGTAATGGCTAATTTGGTATAAGGAGGATCAACCGTTAAAGTTTTGCTATCAGAGACAGATTTTCCGTTGAAAAGTACCGTCAGTTTAATAGATTTTAGTCCGCCTGTGGTAAATACTTTTTTAGGTGTCTTCTCGGTTGTTGTGGAGCCGTCGCCGAAATCCCAGATAAAAGTAGCTCCCTCCATTTCATCATAGGGGGTGAAAGTAATTTCTGAAGGGGCCCGAAGGTCGCTGTTCAGGGCTGAAAAACCAAAGGAAGCAGTTGGCTCGGCAGGGGGCTCCTCTTTAGCACATGAACAAACCAGGAGAACTGAAAATAAAGACAGGGATGTAAATATCTTATACATGAGTGACATTTATTAAAGGGTTAAAAAATTTATTATTTAAGTCTGCTTTCTTTTCCAAGCCGGCTCAAAGCAATGACCGCCAATGCAGGAATGATCAGCTGTATTCCAAATCTGAGACCGTTGCCACAAACCCAGCATTCGGGTGGTTTCGGAGGGAAAACGATGGTGATAATGCTCAGTACGATAATAATGAAGAGAAGGACTCTGGGAGTTTTCATTTTTACAAAGTTTAAATTTCAGGAATGTTTACTTTGCAAAGTTCTGACAATAGTAAGAGGGAGGAAATCCCCAATTTTGGTGAGTTACTTAATGATGTAGCCCCGGAAACCTGGCTACATTAACGATTAAAAGGGTTTTCCATGGGTAGAGCGGATGACCCACCTGGCTAACAGCGGGAAGAAACTCATGAGTTTCAGAAAGAATGAGGTAGTGACATCTGCTCCGAAAAACCTCTGTACGACCCGCCCGGCCTGTAACCGCAGACTGAACTCCTTTTTCCACTGTTGGCTGTATCGGCTTTCCATTTCTGTGCGGTTGATCTCTCCTTTAAGATACAGATCAACAGATTCAAAAGCCAGTTTAGCCCCGTGCATGGCCATGCTCATGCCATTGCCACAAAGGGGGGTAATCATTCCTGCTGAATCACCGGTCATGAGCATGTGATTTTCGACAGAAGCTTTAGTGTGAAAACTGACCTGGGAAATGGTCAGAGCTTGCGGATATATAAAAACAGCCTCTCTGAATATTTCTGAAAGATGGGGATTTCTTGACAAAATATCCTTTTGCATTTTATCGATGGAATTGCCCGATTTCCGGAGGTTTTCGGCCGTGGTCAGGTAACAAAGACAACAGATATCATCTTCAACCCTGGAAATCCCACAATAGCCGTCCGTAAAGTTGTGCAGTGAAATCAGGTGTTCAGGATTCGGGTACCTGATGTGGTATTTCACAGCGATATAATGACTGAGCCTGTCGGGTTTGTGTTTTGTAAACGGCCTATTCCATTTCACGTCCAGGTTACTTCTTTTACCAAAACTTCCGGTCACGACCTCAGCCTTAAACACCTGATTATCTGTATGAATATTAAATCCGTCTGATTCAAAAACGACATCCCGGACTGTGGTGGAAGTCAGCACAGTCACGCCTTTTTTCAGGGCCAGCTGATATAATGCCTCATCAAGCTTAAACCTTGAAATGCCGAACCCACCCAGAGGCAGATCAAAGCGGTAAGCATTACCCCGCACATCGGAAAGCTGCAGCTGACTGATCACCGGCAAGTTCCATTCGCCCAGCGGAAGACCGAGACGGACCAGGAAATCATAACTTTCCATACTGATGTACTCACCGCAGACTTTATGAAAAGGATAAGTTTCTTTCTCAATCAACAGGACAGCATAGCCCTTCTCAGCTGCCTGAATGGCCATGGTCAGCCCCGCCAGGCCTCCTCCGACAATCCCGATCTGGTAAACTTTATCCATGCCGGTACACAATTAAATATCTGAAAGCCCATTTCCACCTGATGTTGATTTTATGGAATCCGGCATCTTTGAAAATCTTCAGCCATTCTTTTTTATGAAATCCCCGGGCCACACTCAGCGGGGCGTCGTTTTTCACCAGGTAAGAAGATGAAAACAGGGCTGTGAGCCATTTGATGAGATAGTAGGCCAGCTTGTTACGCTGTAGGTCATTAATAAAAAATCCTGTTTTTGCATTGTCTTTCATCCATTTTACCTGCCCGTCAAGCTCCTCTTCTGTGAAATGATGACAAAACAGACTGGAGAAGATAATATCCGGCTGGGTTCTGAAAACCGCTTCGGCATAATCGCTGGTGATCAGGGTAATGCGTCCTGACAGGGCAGGCTGCCTGGAAGCCACTTCAATGCATTCCTTTTTGATGTCTATGCCGGTACAATGCACCTCAATGTCCCTTTTCAGGCACCAGCGGGTGATGGTCACCAGGTTGTCCCCTCCCCCGCAGCCGATTTCACAAACATGTATTTTCTTTTTATCACGCAGCAATTCCTTAAAACCACTGATGGTGATGCCGTGTCCCCCCAGCCAGGTATTGATAAAATCAAGCTCCTGCATGTTTCTGAGGATGTCCGGAAAAGGGATGTGATCCTCATCCAGCAGTTCTTTCTGATATGATCTGTGTGTAAGATTCATTTCCTGGTAGCAATAAAAGTTTCCATGGTAAGTCCCGGCCCAAAGGCAATCCCCAGCACATTAGCGGCCTGGTCTGATATATCGTCCATGATTTCTCTCAGGACAAAAAGGATGGTCGGCGAAGACATATTCCCGTATTCAGCCAGCACTTTTCTCGAATAAGCAACATCTTCATCGGTCAGGCCCAAACGGTTCTGAATGGTATCAATGATCTTCCTTCCGCCCGGGTGCAGACACCAGTGGGTGACTTTTTCTTTGGTAAGTTTGTTTTTAAGGGCATTTTCGACCAGTCCCGCAATATCCTCCTCAATCAGGTGTGGCACATAGCTACTGAGTGTCATCAGAAACCCCTGACTGTTGAGGCTCCAGCTCATGTCATTTTTACCTCTGAAAGCCACTTCCGAATAAAAATGATCAAGCGATAAAGACCTGTCACTTTTCAATGTATTGCTGACCAGTACAGCCGAACTGCCATCCGCAAATAACAGGCTGCTGGAGGCGTTATCAGCGTTGAACTCCTTCTGAAAATGCAGGGTGCAAAGTTCGGTAGCTACCATAACGACATTTGCCTCAGGATTACTGTCACAAATCATTTTGGCCAGTTTTAGCCCGTGAATGGCTGCATAGCAACCCATAAAATTGACGGAAGTCCTGAAAATATCCGGAGATAATCCCATGGCTTCCATGATAGCCAGATCAAGGCCCGGAGCACTCATACCTGTGCAACTGACCGTGATCAGGTGCGTGATTTTATCTTTGGTGATAAATCCGTCAATGCATTGTTCGATGGCTTTAACGGAGAGTGGTAAAGCCTCCCGGTCAAAAATCGCCATTCTTTCCTCTATACTTGGGAAAGCTGTTTTTTTATCACGGGGAATAAATTCCCATCCTCCGGCTTCAACACCATAGTCACGGATTACAGAATGCCGCTGGTTGATACCACTCTGACGGTATAAAAATCTGAGTTTACGTTTTTCGGTTTCATCCAGCCCGAAACTCTCCTGCATAAAACCCAGAATGGTTTCCTGTGCATGGCAAAAGGGTGGTAATGCCCGCGATATGGATACTATTTCAGCCAAGTTGATGTATAATTATGATGGTGATAAAGGCCAGATTGGTACACGTTCCGGCCAGCCAGTTCATTTGCATAGTATGTTTAAAGTCTGCCTTACTCTCATCTTTCCATACCAGGATAAACCATCTCAGGAAAAAGATGATCACCGGGATGAAAAAAGCCTGTAAAACCAGGAAGTCGTTCAAAGCATTGTTATTCATATAATCCATAAATAGTAAACCGAAAGCCATCGTGTACATCACAGCACAGAAAAAAAACGTTCCGCGTTTCCCCAGCAGCATCGAAATGGTTTTCACCCCGTCTTCCTTGTCCTGCTGATGCTGGTAAATCTGTGTGATGGGATAAAAGCCCCCGATCAGAAAACCGGAAGCCAGCATACCTGTGTAAGATACGTTGGTAGTGAGGTCAATGGATGCTCCGTGGGCCACCATAAAAAAAATAACGGCTCCCTGGTTGATGATCACTGTCAGGTAACCGATGACAGGATATTGTTTCAGACGGACGCCCCTGTAACTGTAGAGCCTCGAACAAATGATGTAAAAAACAAAGGCCAGCCCAAACCAGGCAGAAATAAAGAAAGACAAAGCCCCCGCCAGGACATCCATGATGACGGTCACATAAAACAGCTCTTTTGTCGGTTGCATGGGGTCTTTAATGCCCCCTATACTGCCCGTATCACGGTCCATATAGCTGTTGTAGCCGTTGCTGGACGGATAAAGCAGTAAATGAATCAATAAAAATATGAGCACGGCCCTGAGCCGGTCGATACCGTCCACAAAACTCAAAGCAAAAAAATAGACCGGCATCAGGAAATAAGAAAACGGAAAGCGGAGAAGCTGGAGGGTTGAGGCTTTGAGCATAATGGCTTAGGTTTGATCTGTATGCTAAATATAAACAGAATTACTTGTAATTTGTTTTATCAGCCACAGTATTCGGGATCAGCTTTTAGGTATAAACAACCTTATATGCTTCTAAGAAAACGATCAATTATACTGAATACATTAATTTGCTGATTTCCTTAAAAAGACAATCAGCTCTTCTTCCAGTCGCTATCAATTGGTAACGAAAGTCATTATAGAATTAAATAGAAGTGGGTAATAGCAGAGCTGTCGTATCCGTTACTATGAAGTATTGTCTCATTAGTACTAACGGCTTTTCAGCAACTAGATGATTGTCATTGAAAATTGCTGAGGCCAAATTTAGCGTCTTCGTCCTGCCTTAACTATCTAAATGTTCATTCTGAGTAAAGCTATCAGATTTTTTTAAAGGAGTAAGAAATAGTTTCTCCGCCCTTAAGCATAGCCCATTCTTCCCTGATGAAATAAAACATCAGAACTGAGGCATTAGTTTTATTGACTTTAATATGTAAAGACTCACTTAATTTGGGTTGAAAATCATCCAGTGTTTTTTCCATTTTAATTCTGGTGCTATCATTTGCTGATATCCCCATTTTATCCCACGCCAGTCTTGTATTTTCTGCAAAATATTTCTTAAATTCTGATTCTGAAACCTTCGAAGAAAAATTGACATCTATTTCATCTTTGCCTGACAAAGAAGTTAAATTTATGGTCTTATGCAGTTGAATTAGTTTAGACTCATCAAAAATATAGTCATTAAATTCTTCCACCGTATCTTTTCTGACTACCGATTCGGTCGGAAAGATTTCGTACGCTTTCATAAATACTTTAACCTCAGGAAGCAGAATATCTAAAAAATCACCTAAATCCTCAGTTGAATTAATTGAACTTTTCAAATTACTCATGCACAGTTCATTGCCTGACTTTGAGTAAAACAGTAACATCTTATCCTTCAAAGATTTCAGATTTTTCCACTGAGGGTTTTTGCCGTCTTTATCTAACTCGATCATAAGGCTTGATTTTAACAGGAAGTTTTTAAACACAACTGCACATTCATCTTCTAATGTGTCTGTTTCTAAAGTTCTGTAATCAAGATAGGTCCATTCCAATAAATACCCCGGCTGAGCCTTTGAATTAACTTTCAATACTTTTAACTGGAATTTTTTGTTGCTGTTTTTTTCAATTTCAAACATACCACCTAAACTCTGCTGATCCAGTTTGTATTTCCAGATGTCGCCGACTTTCCAGGTAATGGGCAAAGTGGTTTTTTGAGCAAAAGTGCAGTTAAAAGTTAAAGTAAGAAGAATAAGAGTTAATCTAATTTTGTTCAATATTTTAATGTTTTAATTGTATTCATTTTTTACCCATCAACGCCCCCGGAAAATCAACGTTGAAAGTCATTTCTCAATCCCGTTTAAACTACATCAATATTTTTATCCCAGTTTTCTGCGAAACAAAAACCCAGACAAAAAACAATTTCCCACTAACTGTCACTTCTCAACCAATCAACTGTATTTCAGTAGTTTAAATCATAAAAATCAAGAATTCATGTCCCAAATTTAACAAAAATGCGGGACAAAATACGTATATACTTACTTAAAGTTTATTTAATTCTGCTTTCTCTGCCGCAGATAACTCCCATAATCTGAATAGGGCTCATTTTTCCGGTTGTTGGGTTTTAAATAGATAACGCCTTTCTGATTGTCCAGAATGACATTAAAATGATTCAGGACCTGGTTGCCGAACAAAGTCGGGCGGCCTTGTGGTTTGACAGGGTCTGCCGCATTGGTGACGATGTCTCTGAATACTGTTCCCCCGATGACGGCATCTAAACGGACAATTTTCCGGCCGTTGATCATCTCCAGTTCTTTAAGGTTGTTCCAATTGTTATCCTGGCTGGTAAAATCCTCCCCAATGAGCATGGTTCCCTCCCGTCCCGTATCAAACAGGCACCAGAATGAATATTTCTTTCCGTTTTGGATTATGTCTGCCTTAAATTTCGGGCGGTCCTGTTCGTAAAACACGTCTTGTTTCTGATAGTTTTTTGCATACTCCGGCAGTCGTTCATGAACCATCAGTACCATTTTGTCATAATCAATTTCGATGATTTTATTACGGAAAATGCCATTTCCAACGATCAGGTTTTCATGGGCCTGCATATTACCGACTTCCACAAACGGCACCCCTTTCCAGGTAAAATCACCCATGATCAGCTCGTTGCCTGAACTTACCCTGGCTTCATTCAGCCCGTGGGTGTTGCTAATCATCGCTTTCTGATCAAACATCAATGGTAGTTTTTCTGAGGACAACCGGTTAACGCAAGCCCCGCCCGCACCCAGGTCAAACTGTATGTTTACTTCTTTCTGCCCGTTAAGACGGCCTTTAAAATAAATCCGGGAGCCAGTTAAGGTAAACGGGATAGTGGCAGGATAAGGTTGACTCATTTCCAGGGAAACCGGTGTAGGTACCTCCTTAGCCACCAACCGGACGAAGCAGCTGTCTTTCTGATTCAGTAAGACTACAAAATCATAAGTCTCCCCATATTTTGTCTTAAAACTTATTTTATCCTGATCGGTCCTCAGCGTTACCTTGCCGTGTTTCCGGGGGACATTAACATAATAGACATCAGGTTTCAGGCCGGGATCAAGTTTCCAGTTGATTCTGAGATTTTCACCGTCCAAAATCACAGCGGTCTCTTTCCCCGCTTTTATGACCGGAAGTTTTGTTTGTGCAAATGCAAGAGGGCCGTTGCAAAGCAAAATAAAAAGAAGGAGATTCCTGATTTTCAAAGTCATTTCAGTACTGTTCATTGGTTTGTTTTTTGTCCGCAAAAGAACACAAAAGTTTAAACCGCCAATGATGATCAGGCCGCCAATGACCCGCCAGGCTGCCGCCAATGATGATAAAGAAATTATAAAATGCTGAAATTCATACTGATACGCAAACTTCCATCCTTTTCAATTCCTGCAGCATTCAGAAGAATAATGATAACATTTATAAGTATCCAGGCCAAAGGTATCAACAGGGTCAACTGGCTTTTTACACCAAACCAGTCGTTGAGCATCATCACCAGGACCATCAACACGATGGCTATCAGGGTCCATAAAACCTGGATAGAAATAATCTTCCGGCTAACAGGCGACGATTGTTTTTTCCAGATCATAAGCAACAGAGGTACGGCGATATTCAATGGCGGAATCACCGCAAAAGGCAGTGCAGAAAGATTGATAATTTTCAGCCATTTGCTGTTATTCATTGTTTGCGACTGACCCGTTTCCAGCAACTCAATCTCATTAACCCCCAAAGCCTCAGCCAATGCTTTCAGCGTATAACCTTGCGGAGCAGTCCCTGCCTCTATCCGCTGGATGGTCCGCACCGAAACCCCGGATTTATCGCTTAACTCTTCCTGGGTCAGATTCAGTTTTTGCCGGAGGGTTGATAATGTGGGCATTGTAGTGTTCTTTTATTAATATATTTAATTCATGATGCTTCTTTATCCGATCTCCAACCACGCTTTTCAATTTCCCGGACATTAACCACGGTTTTTAAAGTTAGTAAATAATCATGTAAATGTTTGAGCTCTTCGTCAGTCGCTTCTCCCGAAAACTCTCTGATATAAATAGCGTTTCCGTAATTGCTTTTAGATTTCGCAGGAGTATCGTCTACTATAATAATTTGTTCGAGTCGGAATCCTCTGTTTTTTAATTTATGAAGTCGCTTTTCAAAATAATAATTATCCAAATCATAATCTCTTCTCACAGAACACCTGCTTCGTCCCCAAATGACTTCAAGTTCTACATTGTCCGGCTTAATACTTTTCACAATCTCTGTTACATAATTATCATCAGCAGAACTCCATATTCCAATTGTAAAGTGCCTTGAAATATCTGAAAGGAATTTATCCAGAAAGGGACGTTTATAAACAAAATATTTGTCAAAAAGGAAGTCTTCCGAAATATCCAATTTGTTTTCGGTAGCATGAATCAGGGTTTCATCCAGGTCCAGAATTAAAAGTTTATCTGATTTTTCTTCCATTTATCATTTAATAGTACTTACAGATCCGGTCTCTGACCGAAAATCTATTATTCCAGTGGTATTGATTTTACTGACATTTTTCAAAGAAGCGGTCAGAGACCGCCAATCACTGACTGGGTGTCTCCTTCCGGTATGTCTGAGACTTGGAACAGTGTTCCAAAAATGAAATACACCTAAACCACCTTAAAACTACCAAAAATCCCCAACATCCCAAAAACAAAAACAGCCCGCCGGTTTCCCGGCAGGCTGCTTGAAAAATCAGGGTTGAATATCAGTTATCCCACCAGACCTTATCGGTGATCATGTCGTCGCTGCCTTGTTTTGTGGCCTCAGTATTATTCGTCTGACGCTCGGATTCAGGGTACATAAAACGCAAGGGTCTCGCTGTCGGCGACGGAGCGTCCAGTGAATTCGGGATCGCGGGAATGCCCAGTCTCCTGTAATCGTTCCAGGCCTCGATGCTGCTGATGCTGTTCAGGGCCAGCCATTTTTGCTCGATAATCCTGTCAATCGTATTGTTAAATGCCACAGCAGACTGGGCATTGTAGGCAGCAAACTCAGCGGCATTCACTTCCATATATTTGAATGACTCCTGTATACCGGCTTCGTAAGCCGATTTGGCAGAACCTTCCAGCCAGCCTCTCTGTATGGCTTCCGCCTGTAAAAACAAACTTTCGAAAGAGCCCAGCAATACGGAAGCCTGTGTAGAGCTTTTGAACAAAGCTGACGGTCTGTTGCCGTTTTCCTGCGGGCCTTTGAAGGCCGAAGTTACAGAACGGTTATAACCGGCTTCCGCATTCGGATTGCCGAACAGCACCCCTTTGAAATCTCCGGCTACCTCCACATACAGGGTGTTCAGCCTCGGGTCTTTTCTTGCTTTGTACTGGTCAACCAAAAATACCGTCGGGCGGATATCTACATGGTTTCCGGTGCTTACGCCCTGTACATTGCGGTAATAATTTTCCCAGAAAGGATTCAGCTTTCCGGCGGTATTCAGATAGCCCGGCTGTACCAGGGCACTTTCTCCTGTTCCCAGAAACCCGGTACCTTCGCTTTTTATTTTCTGGATTTCGGTATTGATAAAAGCCTGATTATCGGTCTGTGATTGTCTGATCAGCCCCCTCAGTTTAACAGTATTCGCAAACTTGATCCAAAGTGTTTTGTTCCCCCTGAACATCACGTCGTCCGTACCCGGTTCTGTGCCCGGTGCAGCACTTTTGATGTCTGCGATACCGTCGGAAATCAGCTGAATAGACTTGACATAAACGGTTTTCCCGTCTTCGTATTTCGGGGTCGGATGAACCGTGCCCTGAAGTGCGTCATCAAACGGGAGGTTGTTGTAAACATCCACCAGTCTCATAAAATGCAGCCCCTGCATCACCTTGGCAATGCCCAGGTAAAACTTCGATCCTTCCTGCTCAGCCTGCTGACGGATCAGCTGGTAATAAAGCAGCGTGGTGTAGGCGTTTTCCCACACCGGGATACCGTCACGCTGGTGGCGGATGGCCGGGCCGTTGTAGTTTTTAAGGTCAGGAAACAGGTTGATACCCTCGCTGGTGGTGCCCCAGTAGCCTCCCCACAAAGCTCCGATCTGGTTCAGCTGGCCTGATTCCTGGTTAACAGAACTTACCAGTGCCGCCGGCAGTTTGGCACTCAGCCTCAGGTTTTCAGAAACCGGTGAGTTGGGGTTATCATTTACGTCCAGAAAGTCGTTACAGGCACTGAGCCCTGCAGCCACAACCGCTGCCAGTAACACGTTCATTATCTTCTTCATATCTATCTGATTAAAACTTGAATTATAAACCTACATTAATATTGAAACCATAGGTGCGGAATGGTGGCACCTGGCGAAAACTGATGTAACCATCAGTGGTATTGTACAGATATTCAGGATCTCCGTACTTATTGTCTTTATGACGGATGATGAACAGGTTGGTAGCAATAAACCCGATGCTGGCTTCCTTGAACACCTTCTGACCTGATAACCACGCCGACGGCAGTGAATACGACAGGTTCAGTTCTCTCAGCTTGAAGTAGTCTGATTTGGCGGCGGTATTGATCTGTACCTCTCCCTGTTTGGTCCAGAATGCCTTGTCGCCTTTTGAGAGTACACTGGTGTTTTCCTCAAAAGTACCGTCCGCTTTCTGGATCACGGAATTAGGGAAAATAAATGGCTGACGACCAAATTCGGCGGTCCTAGGGTCTGTTCCGGCGGTATACATCCTCGGCACGATCTCCGAATACAACCAGCCCCCCATACGCCAGTCGAACTGTGCTCCCAGGTTAAAACCTTTGAATTTCACTGAAGTATTAAGACCCATCTGATAGGGAGGCACCATGGTTCCGAGGTGAACGGGATCAGTCGCAATAAGTGGTTCTCCGGTAGCCTGGTTGATGATCACACGACCCTGCGGGTCTCTTTTGTAATCACTCACCTGCAGACTCGGATAAGCCTGACCGATGTTGGCATAAGACTGACGGAAGATATTGAAGGAAGTCAGTCCTTCATACAATTCTTTCACCTGGTTGTTGATGTACGTAAAATTGAAACCTGCATTCCATTTCAGGTCCCTGTGCCTGATGATGTCGCCGCTGATGCCCAGTTCGATGATGTCGTTGGTCAGACGGCCGGCGTTTACGACCGCACTGCTGTAGCCTGTGGCTCTTGAGGTAGTGGCGTTAAAAATCTGTCCTTTGGAATCAGAGAAGATATAAGAGCCTTCAAAATTCAGCCTGTGGTTAAACAAGGCGATCTGCACCCCTGTTTCAAATGAAGTCACGAACTCCGGCTGGATGTCAGGATTCGGGTACCTGCTGCCCGGTGTAAAACCGACGATGTTTCCGAAAGGAAAACCGTCTATCTGGCTATAAGGATTATTCAGTGAATAAGGATCAAGGGTTACGTTACCCGTTTTATTCCATGAAGCAAACAACTTACCAAAAGAAACGGCAGAATTGTCTCTCAGGGCCGGGATGGCTTCGTTGAATACGAATGAAGCACTCACACCCGGGTAAAAATACGACCTGTTGGCTTTACTCAACACCGAAACCCACTCGTTACGGCCACTGACAGTCAAAAATGCATAGTTTTTATACCCTCCGGTAAATTCACCGTAACCGGCCACAGACCTATACTGGGTCAGCGTCGAACTTCCTCCCAGCTCACCGATGCGGCTTCCGGGGTTAAACAAACCTGGTAATGTAAGGTTTCCGGCACTTACGGCCGTGGCTTTGCGGTTATCTGCCCTCAGGTTTTGTCCTAATAATAACCTGGTACTGAAATTGCCTATTTTCTTGTTAAAGTTCAGGATCAGGTCGCTGTTCAATCTTCTGAAGTTGTTGTTTCCATCGCTTACGCTTCCGTTGACATTCCGTCTTCCGGCGGCTTCAAATTTCCCCGTTGTGCTGCGGGTTTCAGTAGCACTGCTGTAAATCCCGGCCCTGTACAATACATTCAGCCATGGCGTGAAGGCATATTCCAGGTCGAACTTCCCGTTAAGCACCTGCTCTGTGGTCCGGTCACGGATGTTGTCAATCTGGTGATAAGGGTTTTTCTGTAAATCCGTAAAGAAATTATTCGGGTTGGCGACAGAAGCCGGGTCCTGCCAGTTTTTCATGGCGTTATAGTCAAAATTAGCGGGCAACTGATACGCAGTGATCCACGGTCCGTCAGGTGTTGTGTTCTTATTGAAATACACATAATTGACATTGTAGGAAGTTTTCAGTTTACCGAATTTCCTTGAACCGTTAAAACGCCCGCCTGTCCTGCGGCTTTCATCACCCGGGACAATGCCTTTGATAGACACATCCTGCAGCGAGAAGAAATAAGTGGTGTTATCGTCCCCTCCCGAAAAAGAAAGGTCATTCTGTACATTCACGCCTGTATTGAACAAATCCAGGCGGTTGTCTCTGCCGGGAGCTGAATACAAGGCCTGAGGAATGGTACCATCCGGAAGTTTACCTCCGAAATCCTTCATTGTGCCGTCAAAGGCAGGCCCCCATGATTCATATTGTGTAGGGTTATAAACGCCGTTAACACCCTGACCGAACTGCGTCTGGGCCGGAGGCAACAGGAAAACATCCGAGAAAGTGGTCGTATTGCTGAACCTGATCGCTCCCCTGTCTTTTGATCCGCCTTTGGTGGTGATCATCAGGGCTCCGTTAACCCCCTCAGAACCATACAAAGCAGCCGCATTGGCCCCTTTCAGTACGGTAACCGACTCAATATCATTCGGATTCAGCCTGCTGATGTCCGGCACGGGAATACCGTCCACTACATAAATGGGAGCATTTTTGCTCCTGTTCAGCGAGCGGCTGCCCCGCATCACCACCTGCAGCTGCGGATCTACCTTACTATCATACATGTTGATTCTCAATCCCGACACTTTACTCGTAAGCCCAGTCAGCGGATTGATGGTCTTGCCCTGGTTCAGGTTTTCATTGTTGATCACCTGTGCCCCGCCACCGAATTCCCTGGCGGCTCTTTTGATACCCAGAGCCCCGGTCACCACGACTTCCTGCAGACTGTTGAAGTCTTCAGACAGAGCGACCAGTACCTCCTGGTTGCCGTTCGGCACTGTTATTTCCTGTGTTTTATAGCCAATAAAAGAGATGATGAGTGTTTGTCCGGCCGCGGCCTGTATCCTGAACTTCCCCTGTTCATTGGTAGAAGTTCCCTGCCTGGTTTCCTTGATCATGATACTTGCTCCGGGAAGTATCTCTTTGGTTTGCTGTTCAATCACCCTGCCATGAATGTCCTGGGCCATTACCCTGACACTGATCAAAAGCAGTATGATAAACGTGAATAGATTTTTTTTCATTTTAATTAGAAGATGGTAAAAAACTGATTTTTTGTTTATACTTAGTCTAAATAAGACTAAATTTGTGCAAAGGTATCAAACAAACAATTTCAGGAATGACGGATAAAGGAGAAAGAATGACCCTCAAAGGAGAAAATAAACCAGGAAAACTTCAGCCCTCAAATGTGTGGAAATACAGTCTGGAAAGCATAAATTCACACAAAGACGCAATCTGGGAGAAAAAAGACCAGTGGAATGAAAGAGCTTTAAAAGGTAAAATCCAGGAGTTTGTCGTAGGTGGTATCCACATCTGGTATGGTCTTATTGTGGTAGCCAAAAGTAAGACCGTCCTCATTGATTATAACGAACCGGTGGTTCAGATGTGTTTTTCGATCAAGTCGAGCAGTGAGTATAAAATGGACAAGAAGTCTGAACCTTTTGTTTCCCTCGACAACTTCCAGCATAACATCATTGGCATGCCTGATGCCCGACTGAACCTGGAATGGGGCCCGAATACCAACCAGGAAACGTTTGTTATCAGCCTTCCACCCTCCGTTTTTCTCCAATACCTGCCTAAAACGCATCCGTTTTACCAAAACCTGAAACAAAACCTGGCCGAAGGAAAAGTGAGTTACCTGACTGAACCCTCCCTTCCGATCACACCGAAAATTACTGCCATTTTATACGAAATACTGAACTGTAAACTGAAAGGCTATTTCAAAAAAATCTATATGGAGGCCAAAATTGTGGAGCTGCTTGCCCTGCAACTCGGACAATCTGAAGAACCTGAAACCGCTTCTTATGCCCAGGGTCTGAAAAGAGAAGAAATGACGAAAATGTACCAGGTCAGGGAGTTGCTTTTATCTGATCTGACGAGGACATTCTCACTGAAAGAGCTGGCCCATGAAGTAGGCACCAATGAAAACAGCCTGAAAAACAACTTCAAAAAAGTGTTCGGCAATACAGTTTTCGGGTATCTGCACGATTACAAAATGGAGCGGTCGAAAAAAATGCTGGTTTCCGGCAAGACGCTTATTTCCGAAATATCGGAATCTGTAGGATACAAACACGCCACCCATTTTACGGCGGCTTTTAAAAAGTACTTCGGTTTTTTACCAACCAAAATCAACAGCTTCCTGTTGAATTTAGTGTATCTGACCCAGGAATTTGTCCCTGAACTGATCTTTCTGGAGACTGCGTTCTGAGGTTTCCGGTCGATCTGATCAACATGTGTTACAGTACAATTTTGACTGCATACTTGAAAATCCTCCATAAAAACCGCAACTTTGTTATCAGGAATCACAAAGGTTAATCCACTGATTCTTAATAAGCCGTAGCTATGACCCATTCCGTAAAAAAACAGACCTTAAAACTATTGACCTTTATCCGCTTAGCTTTCCTGTGGTTCACGGGTTTTTCTTCTTTTGGTGCCACTCAGGATATGGACCAGGACAGACAGAAACCACTCGTTATTCACCAGGACAACGCCCCTGCCAACATTTCCGGGCAATCGGCTTATTTTGAAGATGCGTCGGGCAAGTTGACACTGGATGATGTCAGAAACAAGCGATTTACTCCCAATCCCGGCCCTGTTTACCAGTTTGGATTTACCCAAAGTGCCTATTGGTTCCGGTTTAAGCTCCGTAACAAAAGTACGGTCAATCAAAACCACTGGTATGTCACCTGGGACTCGGGCCTCAACGACCACGTCGACCTTTATCTTCCGCAACCCGGCGGAAAATATAAGTTACTGAAAGGAGGTCTGAAGGCCCGGGCCAATGAAAAAGCTTACTCGGGACTTTCCCCGCTTTTCAGTCTGGGGGTGCTTCCCAAAGATTCGGTTCAGACTTATTACGTCAGGTTAAAAGCCAATGAACCGCTGATCGGGCAGTTGATGCTCATGAACCAGGACCAGTACATACACCAGTTGCCCAACGCCCTGGCTTTGGTGTGGTTTGTCATCGGGTTTCAGTTGCTCCGGATGTTTTATAACCTGGTGCTGGCCCGTTACGTCAGAAATACCTCGTTCAGGTGGTACAGCCTGCACACCCTGGTCGTTACCTTTTCTGTGCTGGGGTCTTTCGGAGTCACGGCCTACCTGATAGACGATTCTCCGGCCCTGGCGGCTTTTCTTAATTCCCTGTTTTATTTGCTGATGCCGGCTACTTATACCCTCTTCATTTATTCTTTACTGAATGTCCCGGTCTATTTTCCGAAACTAAAATTCGTTTTCATCGGCATCATTGCTTTCAGTACCGGGCAGGTGATCATGTATTTCCTGGTACCGGCCATGTATGTGTTGCAGAGCAACAATTACCTGTTCCTCTTTACCGAAGCATTCCTGATTTCGGTCAGTTTATATGCCCTCGTCAGGAGATACGATGTCAATGTGTACCTGATGATTCCCTGCTTCCTGACCCTTGTTCCGTTCATTTTCCTGAACCTCAGGGCATTGGGCTATATCAATTACGGCTGGATTTACCCGATGATTTATATCACGAATATCCTGGAAATCCTGGCCCTGTCACTGGTACTAGGCAAAATCATACAGCAGGCTGAAAGAGAGCGGATTACCACCGAAAAAGCCCTCCTTACTGAGAAACTGGAGGCTGAAAAACTCTTTGAACTGGACAAACACAAGACCCAGTTTTTTGCCAACATATCGCATGAATTCAGGACTCCGCTGACCCTGCTGCTGGCACCGGCAGAGGAACTTATCAAAAAATACCCGGCAGAGAGCCTGTTGCCCGTCATCCAGCGGAACGGTCAGAGGCTTCTGACGCTGATCAACCAACTGCTGAACATGACCCGGCTGGAAGCCGGACAAATGAAAGCGGAAATCAAACAGGCAGACCTTCCGCAGTTCATTCGTCTGCACGCCGCAGCGTTCGCGTCCCTGGCTGAAAGCCGGGGGATAAGCTTCGACGTTAAAGGTTCTGACAAAGAGATCAAAACCTGCTTTGATCCCGAAAAACTGGAAATTATCCTGAACAATCTCCTTTCCAATGCCTTTAAGTTTACGCCCAAAGGAGGTAAGGTCCGTATCAGTTTTGATTATACCGCGGACCTTAAATCCTGCATCATCAAAGTGAGTGATACAGGCATAGGCATTTCTCCGGAAAACCTGGATAAGATATTCGACCGTTTTTACCAGATAGACGGCTCCTTGCTTCGTAATTATGAAGGTTCGGGCATAGGACTCGCCCTGGTGAAGGAACTTACCGGGGTGATTAAAGGCAAGATCAGGGTGGAGAGTAAAGAAAACGAAGGCACTACGTTTAGCCTGAAGTTTCCGGTGGATGAAATCACCTGGACGGATCACATTCCCCGTCCGCAGGAAGAAGTTTATGCCAAATTCAGCCCTCTTATTGAGGAACAAGACGATGAAACCGAAGAGGTGATTTCTCCGGAAGGACCACTTTTACTGATCGTCGATGATAACCGCGACATCCGTAAATACATCAGGAGTGTGTTTCAGAACGAATTCCAGGTCCTGGAGGCGGCCGACGGCCAGGAGGGGCTCAACAAGGCCATTGTTCATGTACCGGACTTGGTGATTTGCGACCTGATGATGCCGGTTCTGGACGGGTTCGGATTTTGCAAATTATTGAAAACCAATGAAGCAACCAGTCACATCCCCGTGATCATGCTGACAGCCAAAGCGACCGTTGAAAGCCGCATAGAGGGTTTTGAGCTGGGAGCCGACGAATACCTGACCAAACCATTCAACACCGATGAAATCAAAGCCCGGGTCAATAACCTGATCAGACAACGGGAATTGTGGAGAGAAAAATTTGATCTCAAAGTCGTTGACCTGAAACCTACTGAGGTAAAACTCAAGCCGGCGGATGGGATCTTTATCGAAAAGGTTAAAAATATCATCGAAAATAACCTGGGAGACAATCATTTTGACCTTACCCGTCTGAGCGAAGAACTGAATATGACTGCCGAACAGCTCAGAAGAAAACTCAAGGCCGTCACCGGGCTGAAACCCATAGAATTCATCCGCAAATACCGGCTGCAGAAAGCAGCTGAAATGCTCAGACAAAAAGCCGGCACCGTCTCTGAAATAGCACACAGTGTAGGTTTTGAAAGCCTCTCCTATTTCTCCAAAGTTTTCCAGGAAGAGTTCGGAACAGCTCCTTCGGAATTCTGAATGATGAATTTTGAATGATTGAATACCTGACACGCCTGAAGCTTCTCCCGGTGGGAGCTATGCAAGCTAATAACCAATTGTTAAACAGCTCACAGCAAAAAAACTTTTTTTGAGGCAAAGAATGTCGTTTTTGAGCTAAGAAATTTCTGATGTCTTCTTCCGGAAATTTCTTTCCCCCACCCTGTTCCGGAAATGAGACAAAGATCATCGTTTTCGGATTAAAGCCTTTATCGTTTCTTTTTCCAAATTTGCATTGTTCTTACTAATATGGACAGTCCAAGTCACAGACCAACCCTGTAATATAATGAAGAACTCCTGGTAGCAGAATAAACAAAATAAGGAAAAAACACCCGGTGATTATCCCTTATTTCCAGCGACTTTCTTTTGCCTTTTCACAAGAAAGTCGCTCTTTTTCAGCAACATACATTTTAAATATTTCATATATATTTATAGGAATATGATAATTCTCATTTTAAATTGCCAAAAAAATACATTCCCCTGTATTTGAAGATTCAGAATGTCTTTTTTTGTCCCTTACAATACCACAGGTATTCGTAAAAAAACAGCCTTGAAACAACTAAAAAAACAGCTATGTACAACAAGCCTCTACATCCGTCCTTATCTGACCCCGACACGCTCCGCTTATTATCAAACGTCGTTAAATTCTTCCACAAGACCTGAAAATCGCATTCATGTTTTAAATCCTGCCTTCCTCCTGGTACAGAAAAAGCATTTTGTTTTTCATGGGAAATTTCTCATAAAAATGCGGCCTTTACCCAAAGAAGACTTCACGGATTTTACAATTATTTATAAAGTATAACCGCTGCTCTACTGCCTCCGTTTTGGAGTTTACCATCCTTCTCCCGATTTAACCATTCAGAAAGCAATTGACTCATATATGAAAAAACATTTTACCCATACCCTAAGACTCTTACTATTTTTTTTACTGCTCTTTCACTTTGGAAATGCGTCTCCTGCTGTAAAAATTACGGGCGACGAGCCCGGTCGCAACAAGTCCGCTGTCTACTTTGAATCACCTACCCCGGCAGTTGACGCACTTGTATTGAAAAAGAACCCAAAATTCAGAATCAATGCCCGGGCTGTGAGAAAACCTTCAGCTCCCCTGGCCCTTAACACCCTGACCTTTACCAGTGATGGCAGCTGGACAGACGGCATTGCAGAAGATGGAGAGGGCGGCTCAACAGACATTCCCGGAATTACGATCCAGGTGAGAAACATCTCCAGCACCAGCGGCACTGCCATCAGCAGCATGTCATGGAAAAACAATTCCTTTTTATCCTCGACAGATGGCACTTATTCTGCCCTGACCTACGACAACAACGATGGCTCAAAAGGAATGTCCGTCAAATCAGCTGATGGCAGTGAGTTTGAGATTAACCAGTTTAAATACCACAACTGGGGTGAAACCAGTACGATCACCAATACAGTAAAAGGATATAAAGACGGCAGTGAGGTGGCTTCCACTACTTTTAACTTCACAGGGCTGACCAGTGGGGCATCAGCTCCGATAACAGTGAACTTAAACAGCAGCTTCGATGATGTTGACGAAGTAAGGATTTATATTTCTGCAGGTGGATACAAAGGAGACCAATCTGCTACCAACCATTCCATCAACAACATCGAATTAGTGACTGCAGATCCGCCGGAGATCACTGACGAACCCGACGACTCAAATGTATGTGCAGGAAGCAGCACCACTTTTAGTGTCGCAGCCACCGGAGCGGTAAGTTACCAGTGGCAGGGAAGTTCCGGGGGGGCGTTTAACAACCTTAATAATGCTGCTCCTTTATATATCAATGTAAGTACAAATACACTGACCGTAACACCGACAAACACCGTTTTTAACGGCTACAGATATAGATGTGTTGTCACAGGAGCAGGAGGTACTCAGACGATATCGGAACCAGCTACGCTAAGGGTTTCAGGCATCACTGCCAGCAGTAGTTCTACTAACGAAACCTGTATCGGAGCTGCCAACGGAACGGCTACTATCACCGGAACGGGAGGCGTTTTTCCTTTCTTCTACAGCTGGCAGCATACTTCAGCTACCACCTCTACTGTTACCGGATTGACCGCAGGAACTTACACCGGTACCATGACCGATAGCTTTGGATGCGAAGTGGTGAAAAACTTTACCATTACAGCACCTTCAGCTGCCATCGACATCACAGAAACAACCAACGTGAGTCCCAAATGTAACGGCGGAACAGACGGAAGTGCATCAGTGACTGCAACAGGAGGTTCCGGAATCTATACCTACACCTGGGCACCCTCAGGCGGATCAGCCGCTACAGCCACCGGCCTGGCAGCCGGAACTTATACGGTTACCGTCGCTGACAATGCAGGCTGTTCAAGCAACATAGAAATCATTATTTCCGACCCTCCGGCACTTGATACTTACATCATCCCCCGCGATGTCACCTGCTATGGCGGCAATGACGGGTC
Organism: Emticicia sp. CRIBPO; assembly: GCF_009905725.1. Taxonomy (GTDB): domain Bacteria; phylum Bacteroidota; class Bacteroidia; order Cytophagales; family Spirosomataceae; genus Leadbetterella. Next base: position 107,105 of record NZ_JAAAKV010000016.1, read on the forward strand.
TATACAAACAAGTGCCTATGGCGGTACCGGTGACTATACTTATACCTGGAGTCCGAATGTCAGTTCTTCCTACGAAGCTACCGACTTGTATGCAGGTACCTATTCAGTTACCATCACGGATGAAAACAACTGTCAGATCACCAGGAGTTACACCGTCACGGAACCCGGGCCGCCCACTCTTTCAATGAGCAGCACCACGTCGCCGTCCGGCTGCGGGGCTACTGATGGTTCTATTGACTTTCAGACTGTCAATGTACCTGACGGAAGTTACTTTTTAGACTATAAAGAAAACTCATCGGCGACTTCGGTCGTTGTAACAGTCTCAGGTAATTCTTTTACCTTATACGATCTGGGTGCTGCAACCTACACTGATTTTGTGCTTAATTTCGGTACTTGCACCACCTCCTTAGCGGGCCCGATAGACTTATATGACCCGGCTGTGACCATCTCTTTCATCGAAAAATTCGACCCGAGTTGTTTCGGCCTTGATGATGACGGAATTATCGCCTTTGAAACCAATTTGCCGGATGGCGATTATACCCTTGACTACCTCAAAAATGGTTCTCCGGGATCTGCATTGGTAAGTGTCGGGTGCGGCGAATTTGCATTGGAAACAGGCAGCGGTACCTATACAGGTTTTTCGATTAACTATAACGGCCATATCGCCACAGACGCCTCTACGGTCACCCTGGCGGCTCCACCCCCGGTCACCACACTGGCAGTGGAAAGTCAGCAGAACCCTACTTCCTGCGGTGGTACAGACGGAGAAATTTCGTTTTCAACCAACGTGAGTGACGGCTGCTACCCGCTGGCTTATGCTAAAGATCTCGATTTGGAGCTCACCTGTGTCAATGTCGTATCAGGGGCATTTACATTGAGTGGTCTTTCGTCAGGCGACTACTCTGATTTCTACCTCGTAACAGAAACATGTTTTGCGACGCTCTCCACCACCGTTACTTTAACGGAACCTACGGGACCTACACTCACGATGGGAGCTTCCACCAATCCGGTTACCTGCAACGGTTCGGAAGGTAGCATTGCATTCACCACCAGTTTAGGTAACGGATCTTATACCCTGGAATATTATGAAGGATCAACGCCTAAAACCGCTTCCGTTACAGTAGCTTCAGGGGCTTTTACCTTAACAGGACTTTCGGCGGGCGATTATTCAGATTTCGCCATCACCGTCGGCGGATGCACAAGTTATGACCCCGGTTCATCTACATTGACTGATCCGTTTGCTCCGACGCTGACCCTGGGTGCCTCTGTCAATCCGACGACCTGCGGTGGCACAAATGGCATCATCACTTTCACCACCAGTCTTGCTGACGGCCCTTATACTTTAAATTACTCCAATGGCTCCGCCAAAACAGCGTCCATTTCTGTCACTTCAGGCGAATTCACCCTGACAGGTCTTGCCGCAGGGGTTTACTCAGGATTCTCTGTTACGGTTTCCGGCTGTGCAGGGACGGCATCAGGATTTGTTGCCCTGACTGATCCGGGTTCTGCAACACTGGCGTTGGGTTCTTCTACTGATCCAAGCACCTGTGGCGGCACAGATGGGGTTATCTCCTTTACCACCAGTCTTGCTGACGACTCTTACACCCTGAATTATTCTAGCGGAACTGCCCAGACTGCCGTTATTGTAGTGGAATCAGGAGGTTTTAACTTAATAGATCTTCCTGAGGGAACTTACACTTCATTTTCAATCACTACCGGAGGCTGTACCACTGCGATTTCCGGAACATCAACACTGACTAACCCTGCCGGGCCGGCCCTGGATCTGGATACTTATGTCGATCCAAGCACCTGCGGAGGCACAGACGGTGTTATATCTTTTACCACCGGCCTTGACGACGGCTCTTACACCCTGAATTATTCCAACGGAACCCCGCAATCTGCCACCGTGGTAGTAGCATCGGGAGCTTTTAATCTGACAGGTCTTCCTGCAGGCGACTATGATTCTTTCTCCATCACTTTTGGTGGTTGCACCATTTCAGCCTCAGGATACATGCCTTTGTATGATCCGAGTGGAGTGGTGTTGCTGGGGACTGATTTTGAAGATCCGAGTACCTGTGGCGGAACAGATGGCAGCTTAACATTTTTCACCAGTGCTGCAGACGGCACTTATACTTTAAATTACTCAAACGGGTCACCCCAGACCGCCAGCGTCACGGTAGTATCAGGTGAATTTGTCCTTTCCGGACTTACTGCCGGCGACTACTCGGACTTTTCAATCACTGTGGGCGGCTGCTCAAGTATCCCCGGAGGGGCCATTGAATTGTACGACGCGGCAGCGGAGACATTGACACTCGGTTCGTCGGTTAACCCCACCACCTGTGGCGGCACAAACGGAAGTATCGATTTTACAACCACACTTCCTGATGGTACTTATACATTAAACTATGACGACGGAGCAGCCAAAACGGCAAGCATCACGGTAGCCTCCGGAGCATTCACGCTGGCGGGGCTTCCGGCAGGGTCTTACTCAGGTTTTTCAATCGGTTCAGGTGCCTGTATAAGTTCAGCTTCGGGATCAAGAACATTGACTGATCCGGCTACGGCAACATTGACCTTGGGCTCAGCTGTTAATCCAACCACTTGTGGCGGCACAAACGGAAGCATCGCCTTCACCACTACATTAGCAGATGGCACTTATACATTAAACTATAATGACGGAGCAGCCAAAACCGCTTCTGTTACAGTAGCTTCAGGGGCATTTACGCTATCAGGACTTCCGGCAGGATCATATTCTTCATTCTCAATAACTGTAAGCGGCTGTACAAGTTCAGCTTCAGGATCAAGAACATTGGCTGATCCGACTACGGCGACATTGACTTTAGGTTCTTCTGTTAATCCAACCACCTGCGGTGGCACAAACGGAAGCATTGCTTTCACCACTACTTTAGCGGATGGAACTTATACTTTGAACTATAATGACGGTGCAGCTAAAACTGCTTCTGTTACAGTAGCTTCAGGGGCATTTACCCTATCAGGACTTGTGGCTGGATCATACTCATCATTCTCCATAACTGTCACCGGATGTATAAGTACCGCGTCAGGATCAAGATCATTGACTGATCCGACTGCGGCCACCTTGACTTTAGGCTCAGCTGTTAACCCAACCACCTGTGGCGGAACAAACGGAAGCATTGCCTTCACGACCACTTTGGCTGACGGAACTTATACTTTGAATTATAATGACGGGACGACCAAGACAGCCTCAATTACCGTAGCTTCAGGTGCATTTACTTTATCAGGGCTTGTCGCAGGATCATACTCATCATTCTCAATAACCGTGAGCAGTTGTACAAGCTCAGCTTCGGGATCAAGAACATTGGCTGATCCGACTACAGCGACATTGACTTTAGGCTCAGCTGTTAACCCAACTACTTGCGGCGGCACAAACGGAAGCATTGCTTTCACTACCACTTTAGCGGATGGCACTTATACTTTGAATTACTCTGACGGAGCAGCCAAAACCGCTTCTGTTACAGTAGCTTCAGGGGCATTTACACTGTCAGGACTTCCAGCGGGATCATATTCTTCATTCTCAATAACTGTAAGCAGTTGTACAAGTTCAGCTTCCGGATCAAAAACTCTCACTGATCCGGCTACGGCCACATTGACTTTGGGTTCTTCGGTTAACCCGACTACTTGCAGTGGCACCAACGGAAGCATTGCCTTCACCACTACATTAGCGGATGGAACTTATACTTTGAATTATAATGATGGGGCAGCTAAAACCGCTTCTGTTACAGTAGCTTCAGGGGCATTTACGCTATCAGGACTTCCGGCAGCAATATATTCAAGTTTCTCGATAACCGTAACAGGATGTACAAGTTCGGCTTCAGGATCAAGGACGTTAACTGATCCTACCACCGCGACATTGACTTTAGGCTCTTCTGTTAACCCAACCACATGCGGCGGCACAAACGGAAGCATTGCCTTCACCACTACTTTAGCGGATGGAACTTATACTCTGAATTACTCCGATGGAGCGGCGAAAACCGCCTCAGTTACGATAGCTTCAGGTGCGTTCACTTTATCAGGACTTTCAGCGGGATCATATTCTTCATTCGCTATCACTGTCACCGGATGTATAAGCACCGCGTCAGGATCAAGGACGCTCACTGATCCGACTACGGCGACGTTAACTTTAGGCTCAGCTGTAAACCCAACCACCTGCGGCGGCACAAACGGAAGCATCGCTTTCACCACCACTTTGGCGGACGGAACTTATACTTTGAATTACAATGACGGAGCAGCCAAAACAGCGTCTGTTACGGTAGCTTCTGGGGCATTTACACTGTCAGGACTTCCGGCTGGATCATATTCTTCATTCTCAATAACTGTCACCGGATGTATAAGTACCGCGTCAGGATCAAGAAACCTCACTGATCCAAGTACTGCAACGTTGACTTTGAGCTCATCTGTAAACCCTACCACCTGTGGTGGAACAAACGGAAGCATTGCCTTCACCACTACTTTAGCGGATGGCACATACACGTTGAATTACTCAGATGGAGCAGCTAAAACCGCTTCGATTACAGTAGCTTCCGGTGCATTTACCCTATCAGGACTGCCGGCGGGACCATACTCATCATTCTCAATAACCGTGAGCAGTTGCACAAGTTCGGCATCAGGATCAAGAACGCTCACTGATCCGACTACGGCCACATTGACTTTAGGCTCTTCAGTTAACCCGACTACCTGCAGTGGCAGCAACGGAAGTATTGCCTTCACCACCACTTTGGCGGATGGGACTTATACTTTGAATTATAATGACGGAACAGCTAAAACAGCGTCTGTTACAGTAGCTTCAGGGGCATTTACCCTATCAGGACTTCCGGAAGGAGCTTATAATTCATTCTCAATAACTGTCACCGGATGCATAAGCAACGCCTCTGGATCAAGAACGTTAACTGATCCGACTACGGCGACGTTAACTTTAGGCTCAGCTGTAAACCCAACCACTTGCGGCGGCACAAACGGAAGCATTGCTTTCACCACTACTTTAGCGGATGGCACTTACACTCTTAATTATAATGACGGAGCGGCGAAAACAGCGTCTGTTACTGTAGCTTCAGGTGCGTTTACGTTGTCAGGACTTCCGGCTGGAACTTATACTTCATTCTCGATAACCGTGAGCAGTTGTACAAGCTCAGCCTCAGGATCAAGAACATTGACTGATCCGACTACGGCGACATTGACTTTAGGTTCTTCTGTTAATCCAACCACTTGTGGCGGAACAAACGGAAGCATTGCCTTCACCACCACTTTGGCAGATGGAACTTATACTTTGAATTACAATGACGGGGCAGCTAAAACGGCTTCTGTTACGGTAGCTTCAGGGGCGTTCACTTTAACTGGACTTGTGGCAGGGTCATACTC
>NZ_JAAAKV010000017.1 GCF_009905725.1 Emticicia sp. CRIBPO
AGCGGTTAGCGGTTAGCGGTTAGCGGTTAGCGGTTAGCGGTTAGCGGTTAGCGGTTAGCGGTTAGCGGTTAGCGGTTAGCGGTTGAAATGCACGGCTGTGCATTTCAACCGCTATACAATTTCCGATAAATCATTACCCTCATTCTATCATTCAGGCATTCTATCATTCATCACTCTATCATTCAATCATTGAAAATTATCTTATGTCCTCTCCCATTTTCCTCAATGACCTCTTTCCAAAGCTGGATGAAAAGCTCATAGAAGTGCTACGGTCTCTTTCAAAGGAAGATTGGGAACGACAAACCATTGCCCCTTTATGGAAAGTGAAGGATGTTGCCGCCCATCTGCTGGACGGAAATATCAGGACCTTGTCGATGCTCAAAGACGGTTATTTCGGCGATAGTCCCGGAGAAATTTCGTCTTACCAGGATCTGCTCAGCTACCTGAACAGGCTCAATGCAGAATGGGTAAAAGCCATGAAGAGGGTAAGTCCGGCTATCCTGACAGACATGCTGGAGGCCACAGGAAAAGAATACCATCAGTTTCTTACAACGCTCAATCCCTTTGCAGATGCCGCTTTTTCGGTAGCCTGGGCCGGGGAAGATGTTTCTCAAAACTGGTTTCACATCGCCAGAGAATACACCGAAAAATGGCACCATCAGCAACAGATCCGACTGGCTGTGGACCTGGATCATGAATTGTATACCAGGGAATTATATCATCCTCACCTGGAAACATCGATGAGGGCCTTGCCTCATCACTACCGGAATGTGGAAGGCAAAGCAGGAGAAACCATTCAATTCAGCATCAGCACAGAAGGTGGCGGCGATTGGTTTTTAAGTCATAACGGGCAGGCATGGGCATTGACCGGAAATTCTGAAAACATCATCAGCAAAGTCAATATCAAAGGAGAAATCGCCTGGCGAATATTCACCAAAGGCATTTCACGGGCCGAAGCCGAAAAGCAAACCGGTATAGAAGGTGATCCGAGAGGAAGCAGGATATTGGACATGCTGGCGGTGATGGCCTGATTGCGGGAAAAAGGGCTAGGCTTAATTTTTGCAGGTAAGTCTGAGCCGGGGATGGAAAATTAATCATCATTCACTCTCTCACTAAATCACAAATAACTTACATTTACGGCCAAATAATCAAGACTTCTTTTGAAAACAATACTGATCATCGATGACGAAGAGAAGCTCAGGACGCTTCTGGGCAGGATACTGGAATCCGAAGGATTTGATGTGCTGCAGGCCGGAAATTGTAAATCAGGGTTAAAAGTATTGGAAAACCACGAAGTTCAAGTGGTGCTTTCTGACGTCAAACTGCCTGATGGCAACGGCGTTGAGCTGGCAGGAAAAATCAAAACCCTTCATCCTGACCTCGAAATCATTTTGCTGACGGCCTACGGGAACATCGCCGACGGCGTTCAGGCCATGAAAAACGGGGCGTTTGATTACATCGTAAAAGGAGATGACAACGAAAAAATAATTCCGCTGCTCTACAGGGCCCTGGAAAAGGTGCAGCTCAAAAAGAAAGTCAGCGACCTGGAAAAAAGAGTCAATGAAAAATTTTCTTTTGAAGCCATCATAGGCAAATCCAAAGCCATTCAGCAGGCCAAAGACCTGGCTAAGAAAGTAGCCCCGATAGACACCAATGTGTTACTGACCGGAGAAACCGGCACGGGAAAAGAGGTTTTTGCCCAGGGGATCCACCAGGGCAGCAACCGTTCAGGTAAGTCATTTGTGAGCCTCAACTGCAGTTCTTTCACAAAAGACATGCTCGAAAGCGAACTTTTCGGTTACAAACAGGGGGCTTTTACCGGGGCACACAAAGATAAAAAAGGTTTGCTCGAAGAGGCCAACGGCGGCACTTTGCTGCTTGACGAAATTGGTGAAATGCCCCTGGAATTACAGGCCAAGCTGCTCAGGGTACTGGAAACCAGCGAGTTCATCAAACTGGGGGATACCAAACCTACAAAAGTGAATTTCAGGCTGATAGCCGCCACCAACCGGGACCTGAAAAAAGAATACGAAGAAAACCATTTTCGCTCGGACCTTTATTTCAGGCTGAATGTCTTCGAAATACACCTTCCTCCGCTCAGAGAGCGGATAAAAGACATTGAGCCGCTGACCGAATATTTTGTCAGGCAGTTTGCTGATAAAACCAACAAGAAAGTCAAAGGAGTGAGCCCTGAATTTCTCGAAAAACTGGAGAAATACCACTGGACAGGCAATATCCGTGAACTGAAAAATATCATTGAGCGGGCAGTGATCCTGGCAGACGAAGAAATACTTACCGTGGGGCTATTGCCCTTTGATATACAGCAACCTGCCCAGGAACCCGGCAGCACCCTTTCGGCATTTTCGATGGCCAGCGTAGAAAAACTGCACATCCAGAAGGTAATGAATTATACCCGGGGCAATAAAGCAGAGACAGCCCGTCTCCTGGAAATCGGCATCGCGACCCTTTACCGCAAGCTGGAGGAGTTCGGCATTTAAAGCATTAACCGTTTCGTTTTGATAAGGAGCCTATCATTTTGATAGGCTTTTTTTATGGCCTGAAATCCGGAAATATTTTTAATAAACTAATCCACAATCACTTACAACTTTAAAATCCAGACCGGACCAATATTTGGCACAGGGTGATCATAATTAAATATTTATCAAAATGATTACCATTATTCTTCTCCTCGTTTTCACGGCCCTTTACGGTCTGCTTTACAAATCGGTTCAATTCTTCGAAAAAATTTAACATCATGACAGCATTACTCATTTTATCGATCCTGGTTTTCGCCTACCTCGTGTATGTACTGCTGAAACCGGAAAAATTCTAAATCATCAAAAACATGAACACTGAAATTGCAGGCATAATAGCCATGTTTGTCATCACCCTCCTCCTGGCCATTCCTTTGGGAAAATACATCGCCAGGGTTTTCGGTGGCGAAAAAACCTTCCTTGACCCGGTGTTTAACCCGGTTGAAAAATTCTTCTTTAAAGCCAGCCGCATAGATGTGACCAGAGAAATGAACTGGAAACAGCATCTTTATGCTCTTCTTTCTATCAATTTTGTGTGGTTTTTCCTGTCGTTCTTTATCCTGACCAATCAGGGCTGGTTACCACTCAATCCCGACGGAAACCCTTCCATGTCGCCTGACCTGGCTTTCAACACAGCCATCTCATTTATCGTCAACTGTAATTTACAACACTATTCCGGCGAAACGGGCGTGTCTTACCTGGGTCAGCTGATCGGGCTGATGTACCTGCATTTTGTGTCTGCAGCTACGGGTATGGCTGCCTGTGCGGTCCTGTTCAATGCGATGCGGGAGCGTCAGACCAGCCAGCTCGGAAACTTCTATAATTATTTCCTGAAAAGCTGCACCAGGATTCTCCTGCCGCTTTCCATCGTACTGGCTACCTTCCTCGCTTTTAAAGGTGTTCCGATGACTTTCGAAGGAAAAGATACCATCACTACCCTGCAAGGTGACACCGTGAAGGTATCAAGAGGGCCTGCAGCGGCATTTGTAGCCATCAAGCACCTGGGCACCAACGGTGGCGGCTTTTTCGGAGCCAACTCTGCCCACCCACTTGAAAACCCGGATTATTCCACCAATATGGCTGAGATGATCGCCCAGATGATCATTCCTTTTGCGATGATCTTTGCCCTGGGTTATTTCCTGAGAAGAAAGAAAATGGCATGGGCCATCTTCGGAGTTATGACCGCAGGATTCTTATTACTGGCTGTCCCGACGGTTATTTTTGAAATGAACGGCAACCCGGCCATCGAAAAAATGGGCATCGCTCAGCACGCCGGCAGCATGGAAGGTAAGGAAACCAGGTTCGGGGCCGCAGCTTCGGGCTACTGGAGCATTGCAACGACGGTAATCTCCACAGGTTCTGTCAACAGCATGCACGATAGCAGTATGCCGATATCAGGGGCCATGCAACTGCTCGCCATGATGATCAATGCCTTTTACGGTGGTTGTGGCGTCGGTATTCTCAATTATTATGTCTTTATCATCCTGGCAGTGTTTATTTCAGGACTGATGGTCGGCCGGACACCGGAATTCCTGGGCAAAAAAGTAGAAGCACGGGAAGTGAAAATCGCCGCGGTGATTGCCATTCTTCACCCACTGCTGATTCTGGCAGGAACTGCCCTGGCCTCTTATTTTGCTGCCGGTGACACCCCCATGGGCTGGTGGTTTAACGGCAACGCTACCGGGTGGCTTAACAACCCCGGCTATCACGGATTCTCAGAAATGTTATATGAATACACCTCTTCTTCAGCTAACAACGGCAGCGGTTTTGAGGGATTGGGCGACAATAATCCTTTCTGGAACATCACTACGGGGATTGTCCTTCTGCTGAGCAGGTATTTACCGATCATCGGGCCTCTGGCCATCGCAGGTTTGCTGGCTGATAAAAAATACATTCCCGAAAGTGCAGGTACGCTGAAAACCGACTCTTCCACCTTCTCCATTATGGTGTTTGCTGTGATCTTCATCATTACCGCCCTTTCATTTTTCCCTGCCCTGGCCCTCGGACCATTCGCAGAATATTTCACCATGTTTTAATCATTTATTAAAATGAACAGAAATAATCAAACTTCCTTATTCGATGGTCAGCTGATGAAAGAGGCTTTTGTGCAGTCTTTCGTTAAACTGAACCCGAAACTAATGTTCCGTAACCCCGTTATGTTTACGGTTGAAATCGGCACATTGATCATGCTTGTGGTTTGTATCACTATATTATTCGGCGAGACCCATGAGGGAAGCTTCGGCTACAACCTCACCGTTTTTCTTATCCTGTTACTTACTTTATTATTTGCCAATTTTGCAGAGGCCCTGGCCGAAGCCAGGGGAAAGGCCCAGGCCAATAGCCTCCGCAAAACCAGGGAGGAAACGCCTGCCAAAAAGATCTTCGTCATCGGTGATATGTACCTGAATGAGGTCAAAGTGGTGCCTTCATCCACCCTCAATAAAGGCGACCTTTTTATCTGCGAAGAAGGAGATACCATTCCGATGGACGGTGAAATCATAGAAGGTATTGCCACCATCGACGAAAGTGCTATCACAGGAGAATCTGCCCCGGTGATCCGTGAAGCAGGTGGTGATAAAAGCAGCGTAACCGGAGGTACCAAGGTATTATCTGACAAAATCAAGGTGAGGGTGACCACCCAGCCAGGCGAAAGCTTCCTGGACAAAATGATTGCCCTGGTAGAAGGGGCCAGCAGGCAGAAAACGCCTAACGAAATTGCACTGACCATACTCCTGGCGGCATTTACACTGATCTTTATCATCGTGTGTGTAACTTTGAAGCCTTTTGCAGATTACGCCCATACACCAATTACCATTGCGGCATTTATCGCTCTTTTTGTTTGTCTGATCCCTACCACCATCGGAGGTTTGCTTTCCGCCATCGGGATTGCAGGTATGGACAGGGCCCTGAGGGCCAATGTGATCACTAAAAGTGGTAAAGCCGTGGAAACTGCCGGGGACATTGATGTCTTGCTGCTGGACAAAACCGGAACTATCACCATCGGTAACCGGAAAGCCACCCATTTTTATCCTGCCGTAGGGGTTGATCAGAAGCATTTTATCCAATGTGCCACACTCAGCTCCATGGCAGATGAAACACCCGAGGGAAAATCGATCGTGGAACTGGCCGGGGTTAATCCTCTAAGCTATAATGTCAAAGCACCGGTTTTTATCAGGTTTACCGCAGAAACGAAGAGTTCAGGCATTGATTTTGAACAAACCCGCATCAGGAAAGGAGCCTTTGACTCGATCAGAAACCTGACCGAGAAAGCCGGAAATCCATTCCCGAAAGATGTGGCGGATAAAGTAACCGCCATATCGACCAACGGAGGTACACCGCTCGTGGTTTGTGAAAACGAAAAAGTGATCGGGGTTATAGAACTGCAGGACATCATCAAAACCGGTATCCAGGAGCGGTTTGAAAGGCTGAGAAAAATGGGTGTAAAAACCGTGATGATCACAGGTGACAACCCTCTGACCGCCAAATTCATAGCCGACAAAGTGGGCGTGGATGATTTCATTGCCGAAGCGAAACCTGAAGACAAAATGAACTACATCAAAGCGGAGCAGGCACAGGGTAAACTGGTGGCGATGATGGGAGACGGAACCAACGATGCCCCGGCCCTGGCCCAGGCAGATGTGGGAGTAGCGATGAACAACGGCACCCAGGCTGCGAAAGAAGCCGGAAACATGGTGGACCTGGACAATGACCCGACCAAACTGATTGAGATCGTGGAAATCGGCAAACAATTGCTCATGACAAGGGGCACACTGACGACTTTCTCTATTGCCAATGACGTAGCCAAATATTTCGCGATCGTTCCGGCCCTTTTCATTGCTTCGATTCCTGCCTTGCAGGGGCTGAACATCATGAACCTCCACAGTCCGGAAAGTGCGATTTTGTCGGCGGTCATTTTCAATGCCATCATTATTCCGTTGCTCATTCCACTGGCTTTGAAAGGGGTATCCTACAAACCCATCGGAGCAAGTGCCATCCTGAGAAGGAACCTGCTCATCTATGGTCTCGGAGGTATTATTATCCCATTCATCGGTATCAAAATCATTGACCTCGGCGTCTCATTATTCATCTAAAAACATTAAGATCATGAAAAGCTTATTTTCAGTCATCATCCTTACCCTGTTCACTTTGGTGTTGTTCGGGGTGCTTTACCCACTCGCTATTACAGGTATCGCCGGACTTGCTCCCGGAGCCGGCAAAGGCGAAACCGTAAGTGTCAACCAGAAAGTGCTGGGTTATAAAAAACTCGGACAATCGTTCACGGCAGAAAAGTATTTCTGGGGCAGGCCCTCAGCAGTATCCTACAATGCAGCGGGTAGTGCGGGCAGCAACAAAGGACCGTCTAACCCGGCTTATCTCAAAGAAGTGGAAACCAGGATCGACAGTTTCCAGGTGCATCATCCTTATCTCACCAAAAAAGAAATCCCTTCTGAAATGGTGACCGCCTCAGGCAGCGGACTTGATCCGGACATTTCGCCTGAAGCTGCTATGGTACAGATCAAAAGAGTGGCCACAGCCCGGAATATCTCAGAAACGCAGGTCGCGGCTTTGGTAGAAAAGAGCATTCAGAAACCCTTACTGGGGCTTTTCGGACCATCGGTCATTAATGTCCTGGAACTTAATGCAGCCCTTGATCAGATTCAATAATTTTTATGACATTGAAGGATAAAACCTTCAATGTCCATTTCAAACATGTACAACAAACCAAAGAAAATGAAAACATTATTTACCGTCGTATTGCTCCTGGTCTTCTCAGGATTGAAAGCCCAGGTTGACGAGTCTCCCTTAACTTTCTCAGGGTATCTTGAAACTTATTACAGTTATGATTTTCAAAACCCTGGCTCGCATGAAAAACCGGCCTTTCTGTATAATTTCAACAGACATAACGAGGTAAACCTCAACCTGGGTTTCATCAAAGCCAACTATGCGACAGACAAAGTCAGAGGCAACCTGGCTCTGATGGCGGGTACTTATGCCCAGTACAATTTATCTGCGGAGCAGGGGCTTATGAAACATGTTTTTGAAGCCAATGCCGGTATCAAAGTGGCGAAAAACCACAACCTGTGGATCGATGCAGGTCTCATGCCCTCTCACATTGGTTTTGAAAGTGCCGTAGGCAAAGACTGCTGGAACCTGAGCCGAAGCCTGCTGGCCGAAAACTCGCCCTATTATGAAACTGGGGTAAAAATCGGGTACACCTCGGCCAATGAAAAATGGTATGTATCAGGAATGATGCTGAACGGATGGCAAAGGATCAAAAGACCGGATGGCAACAATACTCCCGCTTTTGGTCACCAACTGACCTACAAACCGAATGGAAGCATCACCTTGAACAGCAGTTCGTTCATCGGCAATGACAAACCTGACAGTGTCAGACAAATGCGGTATTTCCATAATTTTTATATGATTGCCCAGCTCAGTCCGAAAGTCGGTACGACATTGGGTTTTGATTACGGTGCCGAACAGCAGTCTTATAAAAGTAAAAAATACCATTCCTGGTACAGCCCGGTGCTGATCGTCAAAGTGAAAACCTCTGAAAAATCAGCCATTGCCCTGCGTACCGAATACTATGCAGACCCGAGAGGCGTGATTATCTCAACCGGCACTGCCAACGGATTCAAAACTTTCGGTTACTCTTTGAATTTTGATTACGCCTTTGTGCCTAATGTTTTATGGAGATCCGAAATCAGGGGTTTTAACAACAGAGACGCCATTTTTACGATGAATGACAAGGCATCAAATCATAACCTGAGTCTGACGACTTCGCTGGCCATTAGTTTTTAAAATCTCAACACCCATGTATAAAATGCCTGCCTGATTTCCGGAATATATTCCCTGACTTTCTCGAAATTTATCAGGTATTTTATCGGGGTATTGCCCAAACCTAAAATATCTATGTCTGAAAAAGAAGAAAATGTACAGCACTTCCTCGATCTGATCAAAAAATCGCGGCTGGGTAAATTCAAAATTTACATCGGCATGAGTGCCGGCGTGGGCAAAAGCTACCGCATGCTGCAGGAAGCCCATTCCCTGCTCAGAAACGGCATAGATGTCAAAATAGGCTATATTGAGACCCACCAACGCAAAGAAACCGAGGAACTGCTGGAAGGTCTGCCGTTAGTGCCGAGAAGAAAGCTCTTTTATAAGGGCAAAGAACTCGAAGAACTGGACCTTCAGGCTGTTATTAACCTTCGTCCCGAGGTCGTCATCATCGACGAACTGGCCCACACCAATATTGAAGGCAGCAAAAACGAGAAACGCTGGCAGGATGTGGCCGAAATCCTGGAAGCAGGCATCAATGTCATCAGTGCCGTCAACATCCAGCATATTGAAAGCCTCAATGAAGAAATCAAGGAAATTACCGGAGTCGAAGTCAAAGAAAGAATCCCTGATATTGTACTCAAGATGGCCGATGAAGTGGTTAACATTGACCTCACTGCCGACGAACTGATCATCCGGCTTAAAGAAGGCAAAATTTATAAGCCTGAGAAAATACAGATGGCCCTGAACAACTTTTTCAAAGCCGAGCACATCCTTCAGCTGCGTGAACTGGCCCTGAAGGAAGTAGCCAGCCAGGTAGAAAGAAAAGTGGATTCTGAAGTACCCAAAAAAGAAATACCTAGGCATGAGAAATTCATGGCCTGTATCAGCAGCAATGAAAAGACTGCCCGGAATGTGATCCGTAAAACTGCCCGGCTGGCCAGTTATTATAACAGTAAATGGATGGTACTTTATGTGCAGACACCCAAGGAAAGCCCGGACAAAATTGCCCTCGACAAGCAAAGGCACCTGATCAATAATTTCAAGCTGGCTACCCAGTCAGGAGCAGAAATCATCAGGACAGAACACAGCAGCATTTCAAAAGCCATTATTGACATTGCCGAGCAAAGACAGATTACGACCATATGCATCGGCAAGCCTCATATTAATCTTTTTAATGTAATTCTATCGACCAACGTATTCAACGAACTCCTTAAAAAGCTATCTTCCGTTAAAATTGATATAGTCATCCTCTCATAATGAAAATAAGAACCAAACTCACCCTTGGTGTCGGGTTGCTTTTTATCCTGATCACCCTCCTGACCTTCGTCGGGGCAAGGTATATCAACGCCCTCAAAAACGATACTGAAAACATCCTGAAGGCCAATTACAACACACTGGAATACTCCAGGAACATCCTTATAGCCCTTGACGAAACCTTTCATCAAAAAGAGGCTTTTGCTAAAATTGAACACAACCTCAGGAAGCAAAGAAAAAATGTGACTGAAATCGGTGAGAAAGAATCCACAGAAAAGCTGGATGAGCACATCAAACGGCTCAAAGCCAGTCCGTCCGATACCGCCGTCCACTTCATGATCAGGGAAGACATTTCAGAGATCATGCGGCTGAACATGGAGGCCATTCAGCGAAAAAGTAATATCGCCAAAGAAACCGCCGAATCAGCAACGATCTGGGTTACTTTCACAGGAACCATCTGTTTCCTGATTGCCTTTACCCTGCTGATCAACCTTCCCAACAGCATCGCTAACCCGATCAAAGAACTTACAGAGAGTATCAGGCAGATAGCCAATAAGAAATATAACCAGAGGGTACATTTTGAATCCCATGATGAGTTCGGGGAACTGGCGAAATCGTTCAATACGATGGCTAAAAAACTGGAAGAATATAACAACAGCAGCCTTTCCAAACTGCTCTTTGAAAAAAAACGGATTGAAACCCTGATTGACAATATGCACGATGCAGTTATCGGGCTCGATGAAAACAAAAAAATCCTGTTTGTCAATGACGAGGCCCTGAGGCTGCTCAACATGCAGGGAGAAAATCTCATCGGCTACCCGGCAGCTGAAGTTTCTGTTTCCAATGACCTCATGCGATCGCTGATCCAGGACATGGGAAATGTTGACGCCGAAACTCAGCCCATCAAAATCTACGCAGATCAGAAGGAAAGCTATTTCGAAAAAGAACTGGTCAAAATCAACATCACTCCTACGGGCGAGTCTGAAGAGCAATTGATCGGCCATGTGCTTATTCTGAAAAACATCACGCCATTCAAAGAGCTTGACTTTGCCAAAACCAACTTCATCGCCATTGTTTCACATGAGTTGAAAACACCGATCTCATCTATGAAAATGAGTTTGCAGCTTCTTGAAAACAAACAGGTCGGAACATTGAATGAAGAACAGACCCAACTCGTAGAGAGCCTGAAAGACGACAGCAACCGTTTGTTGAAGATTACAGGAGAATTGCTCAACATGTCGCAGGTGGAAACCGGTAATATTCAGCTCAATATACAACAAAGCCGTCCGGAGCACATTCTTGAATTTGCCATAAATGCCGTTAAAAATCAGGCTGATCAAAAGCAGATAGAATTAAGTGTTGATCAGTCTGCGAATCTTCCGGATCTCAAGGCTGATGTAGAAAAAACGGCCTGGGTACTGACCAATTTTCTGACCAATGCGATCAGGTACTCGCCGGAACAGAGTAAAGTGAAACTCGAAATCAGGCAGGAAGATGAATTTCTTGTCTTTTCGGTCAACGACCAGGGCAAAGGCATTGAACCACGGTACAAAGACAAGGTTTTTGACCGCTATTTCCAGATTCCGGGGAGTAATAAGACGGGAACCGGATTAGGCCTGGCTATCAGCAAAGATTTTATCCTGGCCCAGGGCGGAAAAATCGGGGTTGAAAGTGAAATTGGGATGGGAAGCACGTTTTTCTTCAAATTGCCTCTGGCGTGAAGTAGCCGCTGGTGTTATGCCCCCGATAAATCGGGGCATAACACCAGCGAGTCCGGTAGATACATAGGGTCGTGTGTATCTACCGGACTCGCTGCGGAACAGACGTTGCATGCAACGTTTCTGCAAAAAAAGCGAAAAGCCAATTGCTAAAAGCCAATACCTAAATCCTAAAGCTAAAAACCACAAATTCAATATGAAATTAAACAGGAAAACACTTAATTTGCAGCAACTGAAAGCCAAAACTATTTTTAGAAATGCTGATTCAAACCGAGAGACTTAATATTTTCCCTTTAACCTACGAACAGACCATCAAATACATCAATAACAACAGTACGCTGGAAAACGAACTGGGTTTGCAATGTCATAAGAGGCAAGTAGCTGAGGATCTGTATGAAGCAGTGGCAGACGGTATCTTGCCCAAGCTCGGAAGTACCACAAAAAAGCTTCCTTATCATGCCTTGTGGATCGCTGTAGAAAGAGACCAGAAGTCTATCGTATCCAGTTTTCTTTTTAAGGGAGAACCTAACAAATTCGGCCAGGTAGAAATCGGATATGGCAGCGAAGCAGGTTTTGAGAACAAAGGTTATATGACCGAAACCCTCTCGGGGGCCATCAAATGGGCCAGGGAACAAAAAGAAATCAGAAGTATTGTGGCAGAAACAAAACCTCAGAATATTGCTTCTATCAGGGTACTGGCTAAAAACAACTTCAAGGAAATCAACAAAGAAGATGAAAAAATCATCTGGCGGTTTGATGTAAAATCCCGAAAAGAAAATGCTGCTACACATCAATGACCACCTTGAACTTGAACTGGTAAAAGAAGATTTCGCCCGGGAAATTTTCGAACTGATAGAAGACAATTATGATTATTTAAGTGAATGGCTGCCTTGGGTAGAAGACACCCGGGATATTGAAGACACCCTTGCCTTTATCAGGTTTTCGATGGAGCAAGCAGAAAAAAAGGAGAGTTTCAACTTTGCCATTAAAAACCAGGGAAAAATCACCGGGTTGATAGGTCTGCATAAAATTGACTACCCCAACCAAAAAACAGCCATAGGTTACTGGCAATCTGAAGACACCCAGGGAAAGGGTTTGATGACACTGGCCTGTAAAGCCATCCTCGATTACAGTTTTAATGTACTCGGGCTTCAAAAAATAGAAATTGAATGTGCAACAGGTAATTTTAAAAGCCAGGCCATCCCGGCCCGCCTGAATTTTGTACAGGAAGGTATAAAATTCCAGGCAGCAGAACACAGCAGCGGGTTTGTCGATCACTATGTTTACGCCATGACCTCTGAGCAATGGCTCAAAACCCGGTCTTCAGACCCTGAATCCCAGCAACCTGCCTGACAAAATCAAAAACCTGAGTTTCCAGCTTTCAGGTTGAATCAGCGGAACCGCTTTCTTATTTCTATGATGGAGCATTGCCAGGTAAATCCTGCTGCTTAATTTTCGTTTTACATGTACTTTCCCCAGCAGAATCAGCATTTCGAGACAAACCAGGAACTCCTCCATGCCCGCCGGAGCAGGAAGGTCAGCCTCCACTACAAAATTGTAATCCTGAAGTAAAAGCTTTAATTTCTGCCATAAAACCGCCCGGGAATCCATCTTAAATCAGGTTAATCATCCGGTAACAAAGTACCCGGAAATTAAGCTGAAGTACAATACCTCAATTGTAGTATTATGATGGAAATATATACGAAAACAAACCTGAAATTATTGTTTAGCCAGCCATCCGAGGGGAATATGCCAAAGGGTATATTTGAATCCGGACCGGAACAGGTTCATATGCCCGATGGAAGAACTCCCGCCTTCAGCCACTTCGATGTGCCTTCTTTCAACGCGGGCATTCACAAACACCTCACCGGCCAGTTTATCCACCGCCAGCCTGGTGGCCATCCAGTCGTCTTCTATGCTGAGCATGAGCATCGGCTGCCTGATTTTTTCATAATGATTTTCAGATTTCCCGGCCAGGGCCAGAATAGACTTCGGATGGATAATCAGGGTTTTCCAGTCAAAAGCCACACCATAGGGAAGAGGTTCACCCAATTTCTTCACGGCAGAAGGAAAATACCCTTTGATCACACTGAGTAACGGAATAGCCACATGAAAAAACCAGAGTACCTTAGGTTTGGAAGAGGCATCAAAATACCGCCAGTAGCCCAATTGGGAGCCCACTGTAACAAAAGCATCAAAAGCCTCGTGTGCATCTGAAAGGCCGATAAAACTCCCTCCTATGCTATGTCCGATCAGAAATTTTTTACTGCCTGGATGTTTGACCGTCAGGTAGCGGGTGACCGTTTTCCAGTCTTTTTGTGCCCAGTCCCTCATAGTGGCCTCAAAGCCGTTGAGATCTGCAGGGGCAGAAAGACCGATGCCCCGGTAGTCGAAGGTATAAACCGTATACCCTGATTCTGCTGCATAGGTAGCAAAAGCGGCATAAAATGACTGTTTTACTCCGGTAGCTGAACAAATAAGCAATATGCGTCCATTGTCTTTTTCCGGGCCAAAGCGGGTAACCGAAACGGGCACATGATCAGAGGCCTGAATCTCAAAAACGTTGGTTTCTGTTATCATATTGATATAACTTACTTTTAATAAAAATAACGCACTTATTTACCGGATTCGCAGCACCGCCCTCAAAAATTATCAGAAAAGTGTAATCATGCCTTAAAAACACTCCACTGGCCCTCAGACCTGATAAACCATTTATCTGATAAGGGGGCGTCACTTTCTCTGAAAATGCTTTTTACAACCATCTGCAAGGGGTTGGAAGCTTTAAAATTTGATTTTCCGCAAGCCACCAGTACGCCGCGGCTGGGTACAGAAATCACCAGCTGGTCACCAGTCTGCTCTTCAAGTTGCTCCCAGATCTCATCAATCATCAGCAGGCCTGCTTCAAACTCGCCGTTCATGGTAAACATCATCCCCTCGGCGTCTCCATGGATCTCAAGATTACCGACGATCTGTTTCCGCATATTATCCATGGCGATCCTGAACAAGTCGTTCTTTCTCACTCCCCAGGTTTCAAGATGTCCGTGGTGAACAATTTCATAGCCGGTACTGTGCTTAATGGCATAAAAACAATAGAGATCCTCGCTGATCCGTTGATGCAGAAAAACAGCATCAATCAAAGCTGTACCTAAATACGGCAGGGGTTTAAAAACCGGGAATATCGAATCTGAAAACTCAAAATCAATCCTGTTAGATTTACTAAACGGAAAAGATCTTGCCTCAAATTCCAGATCAATGTAGTTGGGAAAGTTTATGTGCATTGCAGATTTCAATTAGAATTTAACCAAATCACTCCTTATATTCATTTAGACTAATAAAGCAGTATTCGGTCACATATCTGCAACAAATAATTAAGCAACAAAAAACGGAGTTCTGAAAATCAGAAACAATACAGCAAGAGAACCGCTGTGAGACAAGTCAATCAGGCAGAATAGTTAATGGAGCTAAAAAGTTTCATGGATTTCTTTCTAAAATTTTTAGCCAGTTTTTCATCATTTTCCAATTCCTCAATACAATCAATCATACCATTCCGGTAGGCATTGACAATATCTTCGGCTTTGACAAAGATGGTATTCTTGTCATGACTGCTCAAATCGACATCTCCTGCGTTTGATCTCTTATCATCCCAACTGTACAGAATCTCTCTTATGGGTTCCTTTTTGGACTGAGAAGATTCCGTTTCAGGCTGATGCAATAATCGGCACATGGAAACATAGATTTCAGAGGCTGTGCATGGAAGCGGATACTTTTCAAGCATCCATTTTTTTACCCAGTTCTCAAATGTATCTTTCCTGGGCAAGTCCTCAGACTCCGTAAGAAGGCTAAAACTGCTCATGCTGGAATAGGTGAGCATCAATGCCGGAATGACCCTTCCTTTTTTCAGAGAGTCATCGATAGATTCAAAAATTTCAAAAAATTTAGTGTAAGACCAAATCACGGTATAGTTTAAATTAGGTTATCCCCTGACAGTAGGGTAATCGGGTTATTTTTATTAAGACAAAATCAATTTTCAGGCTCTTAGTTGTACAAAAGTATTCAAAAATATCGCTTTTTTTTGAAAAAATCAAATTTAGCCCTTCAACTTTAAGCACCATACCTTCAATTTTATCACAAAAACTTCCAAACTGCCCTCGTATGCTACTTCAGGGAAAAACGTATACAAATAAAAAAAATACAATTGCTTTTCCATTTTTCTTAACCATTTTCTTAGAAAAAAGCGAAGAATTCATTCGAAAAAAAATGAGCTTTACAGCCCTCTTTGTTAAACAATTTAGCTATACGTCAATTCGAAAAGTTAAACAAAAAAGAACGAAATCTCAAAAAGGCCGACTCTTCAGGTCAAAAACCGAAACACTGAAAAGAACACAGCAAAGCCTTCATCAGGGTCAGTACCCGCCCCTGTTTAAAAGCGTTCTGCAGGAATTATTAACAAATAAACAAGTAAGATTAAGAAACCAATAAAAAACGATGATCATCTTACTTATTCCGGTCTTCCTGTAAAAAGACGTCAATAAAATCTGCAACAGCATGTATAACGCCGTAATCCTGAAAATATTAAACTCTGTGGAAATGATTACCGGATACCTTCACAATAATCAGCAGGCAAACGGCCCGGCTTGAGATCAATAAACTGGCTATCCGCAGGAATGATTTTTCAAAATGAACAGGAACACAGAATGCCTGTCCTATAACAGAATGGGGCTTCCAGATCCTTGCCTGTGTCATTTTCCCGGCTGTAATCACCAAGGTATTTCCCGGCAGAAGAGATCCGGGCAGTTATCACAATTTACCATTATAAATAGTTAAGGGTTTTGGCTTTTATATAATTGTCATATTGACAAATACAATTGTAACCAAACTTAATCTATTTTTGCAGAATATCCAAATAATGAGCCACTTAACTATAGAAAACAAGAGAATCAGAAGCTATTTACTATAGCTGACCAGTAGATATCCGGACTTTTTTTATGGGAGGAGTGCATCTAAAGGCCGTTTGACCCTGCTTAAAAAGTTTTTTATTTTTTACCCGGGCCGGTAACGCAAAACAAGCACCAGCCGGTTCTTTTTGTTAAGGATTTCTTTACGTCTGAAGTATTTACGGAGATTCTTTTGTGTATTTTCCGCCTGAATCCGTTCAGAAGCTGGTCTGACAAGATTCAGGCGGAAAAATCCGGAAGAAGTTAACGTTACACCTCAAATTTCTTAAAAACAGAAGTCGCTATATGCCCTCCGAAACCAAAAGTGTTGCTCATGGCATAATTTACAGTTTTGTCTTTTGGTTTCTGTAATACCAGATCAAGTTTTCCGACAAATTCTGGCTCAGGCTCGGAAGTATTGATGGTCGGAGGAACCCTGTTTTCCAGAATTGCCTTGATCGTTGCTACCGCTTCAATGGCCCCGGCCCCTCCCAGCAAATGCCCTGTCATGGACTTGGTAGCACTAACAGAAGCAGAAGGTCCGAAAATCCTCGCCATTGCCTTCAGTTCACTGATATCCCCGGTGGGCGTTGAGGTGGCATGAGCGTTGATGTAATCAACGGCCGAAGCTTCAATGCCTGCTTCCTGCAGGGCGAGCGTCATCCCCAGAACAGCTCCATCACCTTCCGGATGAGTACCTGTTAAATGATAAGCATCGGCAGCAAGCCCGCCTCCCACCACTTCCGCCAGTATTGTGGCATTTCTGGCAATGGCATGTTCATAGCTTTCCAGGATAACGGCTCCGGCCCCTTCACCCAGCACAAATCCGTCACGCTGCGTATCGAAAGGTCTTGAGGCAGCAGCAGGATTTTCATTGAGTGTTGACAAAGCCCTGGAAGCATTAAATCCGCCAATAGAACTTGGTGTGATGGAAGCTTCAGAACCTCCGGTAATCATCATGTCGGCTTTGCCCCATCTGATGTAATTGAAGGCCTCAATAATGGAGGTATTACTGGCAGAACAAGCTGCTGCCGTAGTAAAATTGACCCCTCTGAGACCATATTTGATGGAAATCACACCGGAAGCGATGTTGATGATCCTTTTAGGAATAAAGAAGGGATTAAACCTCGGGGTACCTTCTCCCAGATGGTACTCCCTGAGCTGTTCTTCAAAAGTAGAAACACCCCCGTCACCCGCTCCCCAGATGACGCCTATCCTGTCGCGGTTGAGCTTTTCGAAATCAATGCCGGCCTGCTGCACCGCTTCCTGAACAACGGTAAGGGCATATTGGGTAAAAAGGTCATATTTTCTTACATCTGATCTCTCCAATACGATAAGAGGATCAAAATTTTTCACTTCACAGGCAAACCTGGTCTTGAATTTTTCCGCGTCAAACTTTGTGATCGGACCTGCTCCGCTCACGCCGGCCATCAGCGAGTTCCAGTACTCCTCTACATTATTTCCGATGGGAGTAAGGGCTCCCAGACCGGTAATTACGACTCTTTTCATCATTTTCTGATTTCAGTTTTCATAAGATTGGTATATCCTTTGGCCAGCATGCGGCTTTTGTCCGCATTCCACACTTCGCACTGGGCGTTCACAATCTGTTTCCCTTTCTTTAGTATCGAGGTTACAGCAATCACTTTATCATTTTCACGGGCGGGAGCGAAATAATCAATCACATTATTGATGGTAGTATAAAAAACCGGCTCTCCGAATGAGAACATCGTCGCACCGATGGCATCGTCTACAATGGCTGCTGTAATGCCTCCATGTAAAGTTCCGGCAGGATTCATCATTTCGGGCCTGACGGTATATTCAAATGAAAGGGAGCCTTCTTCTGCCGAAAGCATCACCGGATTGAGCCACCTCATCAAAGGAGACGGCGAAGCGTAGGCATCCTTGCCCACCTGTTCTTTTAAAAATGCTAATACTTTGTTCATTTTGTCAATTCATCAATTATGGTATCGCGGACGGTAATAAAATCTTCGTGGCCTGTCAGTCTTGACAACTGTACAATGGCCAGCATGTTTGAAATAATCATCAGGGCTTTGGTACGGGCGGGTATCGTGAAATGAAATGCTCCGGAAGCTTGTCCCTCTTCCAGAATAGAGGTGACCCAGCCCAGTACAGACAGCGAAAAAAGGACGAGTTCTTCCCTGATCCGTTCATCCACAGTATTGAAATCAGTCGCAAGGGAACCTACCAAACAAACCTTGTTTTCATGACTGGCCCGGTCGTAAATTGAAAGAAATCCTTTCAGTTTCGTCAAAGGATCCCGGTTTTCAAGTTTTGACTTTAATGTCTCCAGTTTCGCTGTATGATCTCGGATCACCGCCACGCCCAGGTCGGTTTTTGTAGGAAAATGATAGTGTACAGAGGCTGTTTTGATACCCACCGTTTTTGAGATATCATGAAAACTGAAGGCGTTGAACCCTTTTTTCCTGACCAGCTCGTCTGCCAGTTCTATAATGGTCTCTTTTGTGTTCATAGAAACTATTTTTTCACAAAGTTACCTACCTACTAGTAGATATGCAAATTTATTTTTCACATTGAGGGCTTCATCCTTAGAAAGCATGCTGACGAGGATGATTTTATGCACAAAAAAAGCGGAATTCAATGATGAATTCCGCTTTGAAAACTGGTATTTTATTATTCAGGAAGGGGTACCGTTCGTTTTTACGATAACCCATTTGCCATTTTTTTCTAATGGCCCTTCTTCGTTGTTAATCTGGTCAAAAGTGAGTTTTAAATCTACCAGTTCTTTTAACTTAGCCTCGTCCACATTCTTAAACTGACCTGACCAACCGCTGCCGGGATCGGTACACAAGGTCAGCAATTTTTTTTCAGGATAATAGTTTAAGATAAATCTGTCTTCCTTTTTTGCCACTATTTCATAATACGCCCTGTTCTTTTTACTCTTAATGTAATGTTCATACAGCCTTGAAATAGCGTCGCTTCTTTGAGATTTAGAATCTCCTCCTTTCATGTAAACAGTGCTAACATCGGGATCAATATGCAAAAAACAAGATTTTAGAAGAATGCTTATAATTCCGAAAAGCAGATATTTTATTATTTTTTTCATTTTAATTCACCGGATTTATATTGTAAATCAAATTTTGTTAAGAAGTAAAACAGACGCATACGAAACCAGGAAACTACCTGGCGAATAAAATGCTTTGGTCCACTCTCTTTCTCCTGAAGTCACCCAAGACCTTACTATGCCCTCAGAAACAAAGTAGAAGTTTTCCTGCAACTGGCCGGGAGATAGCAACCTTGTCTTTTTCGCTACGCTTAACATTTTTATCCTGGACTGTATGTCTGTTATCAGAGGTTCTGAAAGATTAAGCTTTCTGAAGAGTTGTATTAATTGATCCATATTAAGATGTTGTGCGATATTATGGGCCAAACATAATACTAATAAACCAAATAAAAAAGAGGGCCGTGAGGCTTAATAAAAGCATTTTTACAGAATTACTTTTATTAAGATAAATTGTTAAAATAATCTGGTTAAATTGCTTTACCTTAAAGTTATACCCTATGAAACGGCTTAAATTCCTTTGCCTTGCTGTTGTCCTATGTTCCTGCCAGACCAGTAAAAATGAACAAAACCCGGCCAGAGGCACTTTTGGCCATGACCTTGACTTTCTCCAAAAATATAAAGAAGTATTAGTACTCAAGGCCCCGGACAATGATTCGGCCAGGATAGCCGTCATCGGCGATTACCAGGGAAGGGTAATGACCAGCACCGCCGGAGGAAGCACAGGAAACAGTTACGGGTGGATCAATTATGCCCTGATAGAAAGTGGTAAAACCAATCCGCACATCAATGCTTTCGGCGGAGAAGAACGATTCTGGCTTTCACCTGAAGGCGGACAGTTTTCGGTTTATTTTAGGAAAGGGGATCCCTTCGACTTTGAGCACTGGCAAACACCTGCCCTGATAGACACAGATAAATTCGACCTGGTCAGTTCGGCTGTTTCTTCAGCCACCTATCACAAAGCAGCGAAAATCCAGAATTACTCAGGACATTCGTTTGACCTGGATATTACCCGTAAAATATCCGTGCTGAGTCAGGCAGACATCAGTAAATTACTCCGGACAGAAGTCTTCAAAGGTCTTTCTGTCGTAGCTTTTGAAACAGAGAACATTGTCAAAAATACAGGCAGCGACTGGAACAAAGCCGACGGGACCTTGGGCATCTGGATACTGGGCATGTTTAATCCGTCCGACGAAACGACAATGGTGATTCCGGCACAGCATGCCAAAGAAGGATTGACAAGCAATTACTTCGGTAACATCCCAGCTGACCGGCTTAAGGTGAGCGACAGTCTTATTTTTTTCAGGGCTGACGGGAAATTCAGAAGTAAAATAGGCATTTCACCGTCTTCTGCTCACCCGGTTGCAGGTAGCTACGAAGCAAAAAAAGGTATTCTGACAATTATACAATTTGACCTTGACCCTAAGGCAGATTACCTGAAATCAACCTGGGAGATACACAAAGAGCCATTCAAAGGTGATGCCATGAATGCCTATAATGACGGCCCGGTGGCAGACGGCACACAAATGGGCCCCTTTTATGAGCTGGAATCCAACTCTCCTACCCGGACATTAAAGAAAGGCGAAAGCATGGTGCATCATCACAGGACCTTTCATTTTGAAGGAAACAAAGAGGCTTTAAATAAAGTAGCTGAAGCCGTTCTGGGTGTAAAACTCGAGACCATTGAAAGTGCTTTCAAAAAATAGACAACAGATTTATCCCTGTCGAATGGTGATCTTGTTACCGGAATACTAAAATCATGAAAACCAAAAAATTCCATAAAGCCGGTGTTCACCTTCCTGTCCGTAACCTGAGAGAAACGCTGGATTATTACCGTGATCAGCTGGGCTTTTATGAGGAATGGACTTTCGGACCCGTCGACGGCGGCCTGAGAAGAGATGAGATGCGGTTATTGTTTGGAGAAGACGCGGCATATGTTGATACTTTTAATAATGACAAAAACTGTCTGAACCTGATCTGGTTTGTAGAAGATATTGAAGCTATCTATACCGAATACCAGAAAAGAGGTATTAAAATCATAAGTCCCCTGGAAAGCTACGACTATGGCATGCGGGAATTTGCTTTCTTTGATATTAACGGGTATTATATCAGGGTGTCGGAGGGGATAGAGGAATGATGAACAGGGCAAAAAATAAGACCTGTCACTACTGACAGGTCTTAAATCTTAAACTTGGTTACTTTGTCCGAAAACAAGAGACTTTTCCAAGCATTGCATTAAAAAAGTAATTATAATTATTCCCAAAAAAACAAACAGCGGAAAATTTATCCCCACTTTAATTGCCTGGATTTCCCTCCTACTGATTATAACTTTCTGAGGTCTTTTTTCTTAGAAAAAAACCTTCTTAAACGCACCCTGTTTTTCACAAAAAAATACTACTTTCGCAGAGCTGAAAAGCGTCTGTTTTTCTCCCTCAAAAAAGGAGCTAACAGGAATTTTCCGGCAACCAACGTGCTTACCTCAAAATAAAAAATGACATCCTTAAATCCGGCCCCGGGCCATCAAAACAAGCTGCACGGGCTTGATCATCTGCGTGCATTGGCCATATTCCTGGTCTTTCTTTTTCACTATGCCATTATGACACCGGGACGACCGGAATGGATGGGTTTCTTCGTTCAGTTCGGATGGACGGGTGTGGACCTCTTTTTTGTCTTAAGCGGCTTCCTGATTTCTTCCCAGTTGTTTGCACAGATCAGGGAAAGGCAAGCCATTTCGTTCAGAATTTTCTTTCTGAAACGCGTTTTCAGGATACTTCCGGCTTTTTGGGTGACTTTGCTTCTCTACTTTTGCTTTCCGTTTTTCAGGGAAAGAGAAGCTCTGCCTCCACTCTGGAAGTTCCTGACTTTTACCCAGAACCTGAGTATGAACATACGCGACTCCGGTACCTTTTCCCACGCCTGGTCGCTTTGTGTGGAAGAGCATTTTTACCTGTTTCTGCCTTTGATCCTGATGGTATTGCAAACTTCCGGTCGTTTCAAAAAATCCTATTGGCTGCTGATCCTTCTCTTCCTGGGAGGTTTTGCGGTGAGAATCTACAGTTGGGAGTATCTCTATGCCCCGCATATGGAGGAAGAAGACAGCTGGCTTTACTGGTATCGTTATCTTTACTATCCTACTTATAACCGTCTCGACGGACTTCTGGCAGGCGTTTCGATGGCAGCTATTTACCGGTTTCTGCCGGACTTGTGGACTAAGGTATCAAAATACGGCAATCTCCTGATGCTTGCAGGATTGCTGACACTGACGGCAGCTTATCATATCACTTATGACAGCCAGTCCCGAACAACCGTAATCGTAGGTTTTACTTTTGTAGCCATTGGTTACGGGATTTTAGTGGCCGGGTCTGTAAGTCCTTCCAGTTTTTTGTTTCAATGGAAATCAGGGATCACTACTTTCATAGCGACCCTCTCCTATGCCATTTACCTGACCCACAAAGGCATTATTCACATGACCCAGGTTATTTTCCTGGATCTGGGAGTTGAGAAGACTGGTAACCTGATGCTGTTATTGTGTACTGTATTTTGTGTGCTTGGAGCCTGGATTTTACACCTGGTGGTGGAGAAACCTTTTATGAGGCTGCGGGACAGGGTATTGAGATGAAAGAGACGTCATATCACATCATCAAAAAATTCACTACATTTGAAAGCAATCTCAACCACTGTGTACCATGGATAAGTCCAAAAAAAACCTGAGAACCTGCCCGAATGGGCATCAGTACTATAAAACCAGTTCCTGCCCGGTTTGTCCGGTCTGTGAAAAGGAACGGGAGCCTGAAAGTCTTTTTCTTAAACGCATCTCAGCACCAGCCCGCCGGGCTCTGGAGGGTGCAGGGCTTATTTCCTTGTCAAAACTTTCTGAAGTGAGTGTGGCTGATATCCTGAAACTGCACGGCATGGGTCCGGGTTCTATCCCCAAACTGAGAGAAGCTCTGGAAGAAAAAGGGCTTGGTTTTAAAGAATGAATAACAAGATAAATGACCTGCGAAAGAAACCCGGTTCTATAAACAGCATAAGAAATCCGGGATTTCTATCTTGATAAAGTTTTATTTCAGCCATCGCCATCTTGGTAATGTGTAACTTATATTTTTAAACGAACAACGACCTCCGCGTGCACATCTCAAAGTTTTATCCCATAAAATCCTTATAATGTAACATTTAATCCGGTTTTTCTGCTGATAAAAAGATTTTAGCAAAAATTGTTTGCAATTGAAAAAATACAAAACTACTTTTGTCTACATAATCTACCATTTTAATAGACTAAAGAATTCCGGGTTTCTGACTGTAATCAGCATCTCAACGAATAGCCTGCATCTATCATAAAATCACAGTAAATAATTTAAAAAAAGGTATGACTAAAACCAAAGGAAAGAATATACATAGTACGTAAAAAAAACGCCACTCCTGCTGTAACAAGAGTGGCCGGTCTTAAAAAAAGGTTCATTGGGGAATGATTCAAGGGGTATTGCAAGGCAATACTCCCACCCTTTATTTTTAATTTAACCAATACAAAGTAAATGAAAAAAAAATTCTTACTACAATTATGGGTCAGCATTTTATTGATTCCGTTAGGAATAGCAGCACAAAGCCCTGAAGCCACCATTAATGCTACGCTTTCAGGCATCGTTTCGGATGAAAAAACAAGAGAACCCCTGATCGGGGCATCTATCCAGATCAAAGGCACAACCAACGGGGCCATCACCAATGCAGATGGAAAATTCTACCTTAAGACAGGCCAGAAACTGCCTTTTACCCTGATAGTTAATTATATAGGATATGACACCAGAGAGGTTTTGGTAAACACCAATACCATAGAAATAAGGCTTCTGGCCAATGCCAAACAATTGAGCGAAATTGTGGTGGTGGGCTACGGAACCCAGGAAAGAAAAAACCTGATCGGGTCAGTTTCCAAAGTCGATCCTTCTGAAGTAAGTGCCATTCCCGTCGGGAGTTTTGATGCACAGCTACAGGGGAAAGTCTCAGGAGTGCAGATCTCCTCTCCTACCGGTGTGCCGGGCGAAACTGTCAATGTGAGGGTACGTGGAGCGACTTCAATCAACGCCGACAATGACCCTTTGTATGTGGTTGACGGCGTTTTTGTCAACAGCAACAGCTTACAGACCATCAGCACAGGAGGAAAGTCCTCCTCACCGATCACCGACATCAATCCTTCTGACATCCAGAGTATTGAAGTACTGAAAGATGCTGAAGCCACAGCCTTGTACGGTTCAAGGGGAGCTAACGGCGTGATCCTGATCACCACCAAAAGAGGTAATTTTGACCAGGCCCCGAAAGTCAATTTCAACGCCAGTTACGGTCAGGCCAAAGCCGTCAAACTATGGGAGCTTACCACCGGCCCGGAACACGCCCAGCTGGTGAACGAATGGTGGATCAATACGGGTAAAGATACCCCGTCTCTGAACAGAACCGAAGCCAACCGTCCCTTCAGACCGGTTTCGGAAGGCGGAAGAGGATTGCCGGAAGAACAGCAGACTTACGACCGTCTGGGCGAAGCTTTCAGAACCGCTACTTTGCAGAACTACGACCTTTCGGTTACCGGAGGTACCAAAACCACGAAATACTACATCGGTGGCGGATACAACGACCAGGAGGCGATCCTCAAACCGATTACCTTCAACAGGGCCAGTTTCAAGGTCAACCTTGACCAGAAAATCAATGAGAGGGTTCAGGTGGGTGTCAGCAACACCTTTACCAGAACCTACCGTAACCAGGCCAGGGCCGGGGATGGTCCGCAGGGAGGTCTGCTTCAGGCAGCTCTGCACACCCCTACTTACCTGTCGCCTTACAATGAACAAGGGGTACTGGTCGGAAGAGCGGGTTTTGACAACCTCACTTTATTGCTTGAAAACTATGACGTTAATTCTACCAGTTTAAGATACATCGGAAACCTTTATGCCGAAGCCGAACTATTGTCTAATCTGAAACTCCGCACAAGCTGGGGGGTAGATTACAACAATTACAACGAGTCGGAATACTGGAATACTTTCCTTTTACTCGGAGCCCAGGGTGGTCTGGCGACTTCGTCCATCAGCCAGTTCTCTTCTCTTCTGAATGAACAAACTTTGACATACCGCAAGAAATTCGGCACCAAACATTCATTTGGTCTGATCGTGGGTAATACCCTACAGAGCGATGTGCTGACGAGGACCTATGCGGAAGGCCGTGGTTTTGCCAACAACTCCTTCAAAATCATTTCTTCTGCCGCTACCACCACCAGTACACAAAGCTGGAGCAAAAGCAACCTGGCGTCCTTTTTTGCCAAAGCAGACTATGTTTTCAACAGCAAATACCTGGTTGATTTCAGCCTGAGGGCCGACGGATCGTCGAGATTCGGAGCTGACAGGAAATGGGGTTATTTCCCTGCCGTAGGTGGTGCCTGGAGAATCAAGCAGGAAGACTTCCTTAAGGATGTTAAATTCATTTCCGACCTGAAACTGAGGGCAAGCTATGGTATCGTGGGTAACCAGAATGGCATCGGGAACTTTGCAGCTCAGGGTCTGTGGACCGGCGGTGCACCGTATCAGGGTAACCCGGGTATTGCTCCGCAGCAACTGGCCAACCCGGACTTAAGATGGGAAAAAACCAACCAGTTCAACATCGGTATCGATGCGGCCGTGCTGGAAGGAAAACTTTCTTTCGAACTTAATTACTACAATAAATACACCCGCGACGGCCTTTTGCAGCTCGCTTTGCCGAGCACCACCGGTTTTGCCAACTACTGGAGCAATGCCGCGGAAATCAGCAACAAAGGATTTGAGCTGAACATCAACTCTGTCAACTACGATCGTGGCGGACTGACCTGGACAACGAGCTTCAACATTGCCCGTAACGTCAACAACATTGAAAAACTGGAAAACCCCCTCCGTTACGGAAGCCGCGAGCTTATCCTGCAGCAACAGGGAACACCGTTATACTCGTTCTGGGTTTATAAACAACTTTCTGTTGATCCGCAAACCGGCAACGTCGTCTATGAAGATGTGAACAAAGACGGACAGATCACGGTTGCTGACCGTCAGATTGTGGGCAGTATCTGGCCGAAATTCTTTGGCGGGCTTACCAACAATGTATCTTACAAAAACTTTGAGTTGTCTGCTTTCCTGTCATTCCAGTATGGCAACAAGATCTATAACCACAACAAGTTCTTCGGCGAAGGTGGTGGTGCGAGAGACGCGGCGAGGATCATCTTTGCGAGTAACAATGCCAGATGGCAAAAGCCGGGCGACATCACCGATGTGCCAAGACCTGACGGTGTGAACGTGAACAATTACCGTGACGGCGGCAGCCGCTGGCTGGAAGACGGTTCATTCCTGAGACTTCGCTCCCTGAACCTGTCTTATAACCTTCCGAAAGAAATCGCCAGAAAACTCAGGGCAGACGGCCTGAAAGTGTATGTCAACGGAACCAACCTTTTTCTTCTGACCAAATACACCGGTCTTGATCCGGAGTCAAGTGCCAGCAGTGAGCAAAATGCACAGGGGATAGACTTAGGAACGCCTCCGCAGCCCCGCAGCTACCAGGTGGGTATCAGTGTGACGCTTTAATCTCAGATCTTAAATAATCGAAAAATGAAAAAATTTAAATACCTTTTATACATCGTATTGCTCACCTCAGCCACCGGCTGTGACAAATACCTGGACGTTCAACCGCTTGAGTCTATTTCAGATACGCAGACAATCTTTGATAAATCTTCTGCCGAAACAGCCATCAGAGGGGTTTACTCAGCGTTGAGCAACAGCAACTATTACGGAACTACTTTCCAGTCTATCGGCTATCTGTCAGGCGACAATATTCAATGGACAGGTTCACAATCGCAGGTACAGGAATTCATCAATAAAAAGGTGAATGCTGAAAACGCCACCATTTCCGGAGCCTGGACCGCCATTTACAGGACCATCAACCGGGCGAACAACGTGATCGCCAAAGTACCGGGCGTAACAGATCCGTTACTGACCGAAGCCCTGAAAAACCAGATTGTAGGGGAAGCATATTTTGTCCGTGCCCTGGCTTACTTTGACCTGGCCCGTACCTGGGGCGGTGTGCCGCTTATCGTTACACCGACTTCTAATCCTACCCAGAACAGGGGAATAGCCAGAAGTACCACCGCCCAGACCTACGCCCAGGTGTTGAAAGACCTGGAGACGGCCGAACCTCTGCTGCCTTCCACGACCGACCGTTTCAGAGCTACCCGCAAGACGGTGTGGGCCTTACGTTCCCGTTATCACCTTTACCAGAAGGAATGGGCCAAAGCGGAAGAGTATGCAGCCAAACTATTGTCTGACAATACTTTCCAGGCCGTAAAACCTTACAGTGCGTTCTTCGCCAATGATGCCCGCGGCACCCAGGAATCTGTATTTGAGATCTTCTACTCAGCCAATGAAACCAACACCCACAGAGGACAATGGCAGCCACAAACCAACGGAGGCACCCGTCAGTGGGCACCGAATGACGCCCTGGTGGCCTTGCTGAATGATGCCACCAAAGGCGGCAACCGCAGCACCCTGGTAGCCAAAGACAACCAGAACCGCTGGTATGGCAACCTGTATTACCGTACTCCGGCTACTGACCCTACTTATGTGATCCGTATCGCTGAGCTTTACCTGATCAGGGCTGAGGTACGTGCACAGCAGGATAAACTGGCCGACGCCCTTACAGACCTGAATGTGATCCGCAGCCGTGCCGGCATCAGCCCGAGTACTGCTGCCTCAAAAGATGCGGTCCTCCTGGATATTGAAAATGAAAGAAGGCTTGAATTTGCCCTGGAACCACACCGTTGGTACGACATCGTCAGGACAGGCCGTGCGGCACAGGTGTTCAACGTAACTGACCCGAACAGGCTGGTGCTCCCTATTCCTTCAGGTGAATTACTGATCGACAAGGCATTGGTTCAAAACCCCGGATATTAAACCTTAACCATTTATAACTATGGCTCAAACTATTCAACGCGATCCTGAAGCAGTGTGGAGTAATACCGAAAAAAACCTTTTCAGGTTCTTCGGTATTTACTTCCTCCTGCAGGTGTTACCCCTGGACCTGAGGTTCTTCAAGCACCTTTTCAGTTTCAACTGGTTCGACTACCAGGGTATTTTTTACCTGGCCCGCTATTCTCCGTCATTTACCGGGGATGACAGTTTCATTAACTGGCTGATCATCGCCGTTCTGGCTGCGGCAGGAACTTTGTTGTGGGATAAAATCTACAAAAAAGAGGTCAATTACGACCAGCTTAATTACTGGGTCAGGGTGCTGGTGAGGTACCGTCTGGCGATCGGGGTGATCGCCTACGGTTTTCTGAAGTT
The DNA here is from genome assembly GCF_009905725.1 of Emticicia sp. CRIBPO. Classification (GTDB taxonomy): domain Bacteria; phylum Bacteroidota; class Bacteroidia; order Cytophagales; family Spirosomataceae; genus Leadbetterella. Next base: position 28,591 of record NZ_JAAAKV010000017.1, read on the forward strand.
CTTCCCTATCCAGGCCCCGGTACCTTCTCTGAGCAATCTCAACACGGATTACGGAGACTTTACCTCATGGAAACTGTTTTCGCTGGGTTTAGGCGTGGTGCCTGGCTATCAGTCGTTTTTAGGATTGGTCGAAATTGCCGGGGGCTTGCTTTTACTGAACCGTAAAACGACCACCATAGGTACACTCATCATTCTTCCGTTTACCGGTAATGTGGCTTTTTCAAACATTGCGTATGAAGGTGGTGAATATGTGTATGCTTTTTACCTGATCTCGCTGGCTCTTTATCTTTTTGCTTTTGACGGCATCCGTCTTTTCAAACTGGTTTCCCTGGAAATCCCGACAGCCCCGAATCGCTTCAAGCCTGTTTTTGCAGGAGAATGGGCCAAATACCGCCTGGCTTTGAAATCGGTATTCATTTTATTCTTTGTCATTTTTTATGGTTTCAAAACCTACGCAGGGTATAAAAAGGGAGGATACCAGTTTCCGGCAGAAAAAGGGCTGGCCGGGACAGAGGGTTTGTACAATGTCAGTGAGTTCAAATGGAACAATCAGTCCATTCCGTACTCAAAAACCGATTCTGTCAGATGGCAGAACGTGGTTTTCGAAAAGTGGAACACATTGAGTATCCAGTCTAACAAGCCGGTCGTTCCCGAAAATCTGCCGACCGAGGAACTGTTCAAGGATGACTCATCCCGGATTTATGAACTGGCCGGTTCTCAGGGGCGTCATTATTATTCATACCGGGTCGACAGCCTTAATTCAGGTCTTTTGCTTCAGAACAGGAACAAAAACCATGCGGGTGACCAGCTGACGCTTTCGTTCAACAGGCTGAATGACTCTACCATTGTGCTTCAGGGTGTGACAGCCGGAAAAGACTCGGTTTACGCCGTATTGAATAAAATCAACAAAAAATACCTGATCTACGAAGCCAAGAAATCGGGCCGCAGAGGGGGTTTAACCTTGTAATTCTTAATCAAAAATTCAATCATTATGTCAGATTTAAACTTAAAAGCAGAACGTGAGGATTTAGGTGCGGAATTACCTGAAACCTCCTCAGAAAACGACCCGAAGGTAGTCGGAGCCGGTCCGTGGCCGGAGTGGCAGAAGATTCTCTTCAGGATTGCCTTCGTCTTTTTTATCGCCATGACGCTGCCCAATAATCCGGACTGGTACACCGATATTTTCGCATTCGACTGGCTGCATCTGCATTACAGGGACTTGTACGATATCGCCCGCTTTGGTTCGGGACTTGATTTCTTCGGCAACCGCTTCTTCGGCAGTCCGCTGAATGGTTATGCCATATGGGTGATCACGTTCGTGTTTGCCATTGCAGTAGGGCTGATCTGGACGGCCGTTGCCTATTTTATCAAAAAAGAACGCAGGGAATATAACCTTCTGTATTACTGGCTCAAAGTGATCGTCCGTTACAGGGCCGGGATCGGGATCATCGGTTTTGGTTTTACGAAACTCACCCCTACCCAGCTGCCATACCCGTCGTGGGGGATCCTGAACACTGATTTCGGAGACCTGACCTTACAGAAAATCTACTGGCTTTCTATCGGGATCGTGCCGTGGTATGAAGTATTTACGGGGGTGGTTGAGGTAGCCGCAGGTGCTTTACTGTTTTTCAGAGCCACCACTTTCTGGGGCTCGGTGTTGTTGTTCGGAGCACTGGCAGATATCGTTTATGTCAACTTTGCCTATGACGGCGGAGTGCATGTTTACAGCTCTTATTTTGTCCTGTTCTCGGCTTTCTTACTGATTGATTACGTACCTAAAATTTACAGTCTGCTGATCAAAGAACGCTTCACGATTCCTTTTACTTATTACCCGGTTTTTGACAAAGCATGGCAAAGAATCACAAGAATCACTTTAAAAACAGTGACCATTGTGCTTTTCCTTCCGGTTTTTCTTTACCTGGCGATCATCAACTTTCTGTATGACCCTTATAAACAACCGGCCCAGAAAGGCATAAAAGCCCTGCGGGGTAATTATGAAGTGAGCGAATTCAGGATCAATAACCAGGTCATCCCTTATTCGCCGCTGGACACCGTCAGATGGCAGCAGGCTACGTTTGAAAAATGGACTACGCTGACTTTTAAAACCAACAAGCCGGTGGAACTGGACCTTTCCAACGGTGGCGGGGCTCCTATGCGTGATATCGGGCGGACGTTTGAACTCACCGGGGTAGCGGGCGGACAAAGGGTGTTTTATTATGAAGCCGATACGGTTAACCAGGTGCTTTATCTCCAGGATAAAAATCGCGGAGCCAGGAACCAGGAAAACCGGGAGTTCCAGGGTAACCGTAACCAGGCAGCCAACGGTGGCGGCCGTGGTGAAAGAAACCGTCCGGAAGGCCAGAAAAAGGACGAAAAGCAGGATAACTGGATTCCGAAAGAAGCCCTGGCGATCATTGGACCTGAAGACCCGAAAATTGATCCGATTGCCCGCTCAGGACGCCGTACCAAAGGCATTGAGTCTGAAAGCCGTCCTTCAAAACGCAACAGGATGATCCTGAAATATACCGTCATTGATGGCGGTAACAGGGTCCTTCTGTCAGGCATTAATGAAAACAAGGATTCCATTAATGTCGTCCTCGACAGATATACCAAAAAATATGCCCTTTCCAGAAGCACACTGGAAGCGGGTAAGTACGAATAAAGAAACTGTTTACCCTTCTGTAAATGCCTGAAGGGTAAACTTTACATGGATACAATTAAACCAAAGAAAACAAAGACCATTATGAAAAAAAGAAATTTACTGTTGCTGATTCTCCTTTTGCTGAATCTCCCCCTGCCGGGATTTTCGCAGTCCAATGCTGTCTCCGGCAGTGTCAAAGACAAGGAATCCGGTGAAGCCCTGCCCGGCGTTTCCGTTATCGTGAAAGGGACCAATATCGGAACGACCACCGATTCACAGGGCAATTTTAAACTCAATTCTGCTGAAAATGCCACTTTAATCTTCTCTTTTGTCGGGTATTTACCGGTTGAAAAAAAAATAAGCAATAAATCTATATTATCTATAGAGTTAATATCAGACGCGAAACAACTTTCCGAAGTCAGGGTGGTGGGTTATGGCACTCAGACCAAAGCTGAATTTACGGGTTCTGCGGTGCGGGTATCCGGAGATATCATCAAAGAACGGCCTATCCAGAGTTTCGACCAGGCTTTGTCAGGTCGTGCTGCCGGGGTGAATATCGCCCAGCCCAACGGCGTACTGAACAACCCGCCGGTGATCAGGATCAGGGGGGTCAACTCCATTTCACTGAGTTCTTATCCGCTGGTGGTGGTAGACGGGATTCCGATCAACACCGGAAACGTATCAACCAGCACAGCTGTGCCGAACAACCCGCTTGGGGACATCAATCCGGCCGACATTGAATCTATTGATGTACTGAAAGACGCGGCTTCGACCTCTATTTACGGCTCGAGGGCCGCAGCGGGGGTTTTGCTCATCACGACCAAAAGGGGACAATCGGGTAAGCCGAGAATCAACTATGAGGCCTGGACGGGCGTTTCTGAAGTGGTGCGTTTACCGGAATTGCTGAACGCCGAACAGTACATCGCCATTAAAAATGAAGCGGTGCTGAACGCCAAAATCCTCGGAGGCAATGTCAACAACGACAAAGTAGCCTCTGCTTTGTTTTTCCCTAATTTCGATGCCCGGAATAAGCCGATCGATACCCGCTGGTATGATTACATTTACCAGACCGGAACTTCCCAGAACCATAACCTGAGTGTATCTGGCGGAACAGCCGCTACCAATTATTATTTCTCGGCCAACTTCACCAAACAAAACGGTTTCCTGGTTTCCAATGAATTTAACCGTAAATCGGTCAGGTTTAACATTGACCAGGAAGTGAACAAATGGCTGAAACTGAAAGGAAGCGTTTCTTACAACTCGAGCTTTAACCAGTCGCCTTATGCCGGTTCTTTACCGAACTCCAATTTCTTCCTGGTAGGTGCGGCCCGTCTGGCTACTGCCCTGTCGCCCAATGTCCCGGCCTTCAATGCCGATGGATCTTACAATATCAATCCGGCCAGTTTAAATACGATCGGTATAGGCAACAACCAGGTGATCAGCAACTGGGGTAACCCGGTGGCCTTACTGAGAGAAAACCGCTATACTTCACAAAACAGCCGTATCATCGGTAGTTTTGCAGCGGTTATCAACCTGTATAAAAACCTTGATTTCACGTCTACTTATGCTGTAGACCGCCTGGATACCGACACTTACAGTTTTGACAGTGCCATCCAGGGCAACGGCTTCTCAAGCCGGGGTAATGCCACGAACATTGCCGCTCTGAGAGACAACTGGAACTGGACCAATACTTTATCTTACAATACGATCATTAAAGACAAAAGCTCCGTTTCTGCTTTGGTGGGCTATGACTTTCAGAAGTTTGACTTTTCTTCATGGGGAGCTTCAAGAACCCAGGGAGCTGACGCTTTCTTCGAAAACTACCAGGGTAACTGGGGGGCTATTTCAGCGACCGGCAACGAAATCGGGGAAAGGTCGTTCCTGTCTTTCTTCTCGCGTCTGAGCTATGACTGGGACAAGAAATACTTCCTGACGCTCAACTTCAGAAGAGACGGTAACTCGGCCCTGGGTGCGGGTAAAAAATTCGGGAATTTTGGAGGGATATCCGGCGGATGGTCTCTGTCTGAGGAAGAATTCTATAAGACATCGGCTCTGTATCCAGTGTTGAATAACGTGAAGCTGCGTGCCAGCTGGGGTCGTGTAGGCAATGGTAACCTGAGCGATGCCTTCAGTTCTCTGGAACTTTACAGCGGTTCATTGTATGGCAGTGTGCCCACCTGGTCTATTTCGCAGGCAGGAAACCCGAACCTGGGCTGGGAAACCAGTAATCAGACCAACATCGGGGCTGACCTGGGACTGCTCAACGACAGGATACAGCTGGAGTTTACGTATTTTGACAACAACGTGGACGGTCTGATCCTGAGTGCCCCGCAGGCAGTTTCAAAAGGTATCCCGGGTAATGCCATTTTAGGAAACGTCGGTTCCATGTACAACAGGGGTATTGAATTAGGTATCAATGCGACCGTGCTCCGCAAAGGTGATTTCTCCTGGAAAACCTCTTTCAACATCACCAGGCTTAATAACAAAGTCACTGCCCTGGCTGAGGGTAACACGGACATTATCGGCACCACCCACGTGGCTTACGAAACCACGAACATCACCCGTGTCGGCTATTCTGTAGGAAGTATCTACGGTGCTAAGACAGACGGTGTGAACCCGGACAACGGCCGCAGGATATTCATCAACGGACAAGGTAAGAAAGTGCAGTTCAGCCAGGTGGTAGCTCCCGGAGAAAGCCAGTGGACTTACCTCGACGGCACCAAAGCCCCGGCCATTACAGGATCGGATTATTACCTGATAGGAAATGCCCTGCCAACCTGGTATGGCGGATTTGCGAACAATTTCAAGTACCGGGATTTTGACCTGGGTGTCAACTTCACGTTCTCAGGCGGTAATGTGGTCATGAACGGGACAAGGGCCACCTTACTGGATCAGAGGGCTTACAATAATTCGACCGAAATCCTGAACCGCTGGCAAAAGCCGGGTGATATCACGGATATTCCACGCCTGGTTTATAATGACCAGCTTTCAAGCGGTTCATCGTTTCCGGTATCTACCAATGCCGAAAAAGGTGATTTCCTGAGACTTCAGAATGCCTCATTCGGATATCAGTTGCCCAAGTCGCTGTTTACCAGGATCGGCATTGCTTCTGCGAGGGTCTATCTGCAGGGTTCCAACTTACTGTTGCTGACCAAATACACAGGTACTGATCCTGAATCGTCTGTGAATGGTAATTCCAATACCACGCCGGGTGTGGAGAAAAACTCGGTGGGACAGGCAAGAACATTCACGCTGGGTCTCAACCTCGGTTTCTAAACCATCCGTCCAAAGCTTCAAAAAATAAAACATCAAAGGAAATGAAACGAACAATCAAACATAAATCGATTTTAAAGCTCAGCGGATTTCTGGGTCTTTTTCTTATTGGAACTACCGCCTGCAACGAAGCCAAATACCTGAACCCTACCCCGGAAACTTCCATCAGCGGAGCCAATGTAACGGCCAGTCCGGAAAGAATCCTGGGGCTTGTGAACGGGATATACAGGTCATTGAAAAACGGCAACTTTTATGGTGGCAATTACTACACCTACACCGAAGCCCGCGGAGAGGAATTCATCAACCGGACCAGCAATACTTTCACGGCTTTTGAAGCGTGGAGCCAGACGTTAAATTCCGGATCGAACTTTGTCGCAGGTTTCTGGGCCGCAGGCTATGCGACCATCAACAATGCCAACATCCTGATCAAAGGACTGACGGACAACCCGAATGTGGTAAGTCCGGCACTGACCAAACAGTACATAGCCGAAGCCAAGTTTGCCCGTGCTCTGAGTTATTTCAGCCTGGTGACCTTGTATGCACGCCCTTATAACGAAAATAAAGGTACTTCTCCCGGATTACCTTTGAGACTGCTGGCTGAAACCGGCACTGCCAACAACGCCCTGAAACGCAGTTCTGTAGCCGAAATTTATGCCCAGATCATCAAAGACCTGGATGAGGCTGAAGCCGACCTTCCGCTGAACCATGCGACTGCTTTGCTCAATACGACCAGGGCTCACCGCAATTCTGCGATTGCCCTGAAAACCAGGGTTTACCTGAACTCAGGCAACTACGCCAAGGTGATCGAAGAAGCGAAGAAGATTGTTTCAACCCAGGCTCCGTATGCAGCATCGACAGGGGTAAATCATAAACTGCAGAATATCATTGAAATATTCACGACCAATTACACCAGCACAGAATCGATCCTGTCGGCCCCGATGACGGAGCTGGACAATGTAACGGGACAAACTTCTTTCCCTTATGTGTTCAACGCCAATGCGGAATACAACCTGAACCCGGCGGGCATCTGGGGAGATACGGAATGGAAGAGTACCGACCTGAGGAGAACTTTCTCAAGAACAGCCTCTGGTGTACAGTTCCTGACCAAATACAACAAGCCGTCGCCGTTCCTTGACTATATGCCGATCATCAGGTACTCAGAAGTGTTGCTGAATTATGCTGAAGCTGCTGCCCGCACGGGAGACCTGAGCAAATCTGCAGACCTGCTGAAAGCCGTCAGAAACCGTTCGGATGCATCTTATGTATTCCCGGATAAAGATGTGTCGACGCAAACGGCTTTGGTCAATACAATCCTGAAAGAAAGGAGAATCGAATTGCTTGGAGAAGGATTCAGGTCCAACGACCTGCTGCGTAACCTTCTGCCTTTACCGGCCAAATCAAGCAACGCTTTGTCGGCTCCTGCGGTGAATCCTGCTGATCCGAATTACATTTTCCCTTTACCGAACACGGAAATCACAAGTAATAAATCATTGCTGGAATAATCAAGTCCCGCCACAGGAGGAGACCTCCCGTGGCTTAAAAAATTTAAATCTGATGAAAATCAAAACCCTTTTCATTTTACTGATTTCTTTCGGGCTGTATGCCCAGAGGGTAAGACAAGGCGAACACCAGCACAGTACAGAGCAAAACCAGGAGGCCCATGACGGTTTCAGTCACGACTCCCACAACCACCTGAATCATATCCTGGATTACCGCAAGGAAACCCCTTATGTCCCGAACCTGCCTGCTCCGCAGATATTGAAAGGTATCGGTGAAGCCGACTTTAAGATCACCACCCGGTCGGTAAAGACCCAGACCTTTTTTAACCAGGGCATAGCCTTGCTGCATGGTTTCTGGGACTTTGAAGCCTACAGGGCTTTTAAAGAAGCCATCAGGAATGATTCTGCAGCGATTATGCCTTATTACGGACTGTACAGTGCCATCGGGGCGATTGAAGGAGATGAGTTTAAAAGCGATCAGAAACTGGCCGTACGCAAGCTGAAACAACTCTGGAAAGACGCCACAGAAAGAGAAAAACTCTACGCCGATGCTATCCTGGCCAGGGACTCCGACGAAGAAGGCGGAAAAGCAGCCTATCAGAAAAAACTGGAACTGATTGTCCACAAATACCCACAGGATGTAGACGCCAAATTGTTCCTGGCCTTAAGCAAAATGGGTGGCTATGATGCTAAAATGAACCCGAGAGACGGACAGATCTACGCAGAATACCTTTTGAAAGACCTCCTCCGCACCCACCCACAAAACGCCGGGGTGCATCACTACTGGATACACCTGAAAGAAAACTGCTGCCCGGAAGAAGCCCTGGAGAGTGCCGAATTCCTGCCTAAAATTGCGACAGGTTCAGGCCATCTGCTGCACATGCCCGGTCATGTGTATTATAAGCTGGGTGAATACAAAAAGGCTTATGATGCGTTTTCAGCTGCTTTGAAGTCTGATTCTTTATATATGAAACAACAGCGTATTCCGGAAGTGGATACCTGGAACTACATTCATAACATCAATTATCTGCTGTCTAATTGTGCAGAGGACGGAAGATATGCCACAGCATTGTATTACGCTGAAAAGCTTCAGGACATGGAAGCTTCGAAAGAACGTAAAAGGAAATATGAGGGCCGTTTCTTTTACCAGGGGGTGATTGCCCCGGCTAAAATGGAATTGTGTTTCGGATTTTATCAGAAAGCGGCCGACCGCCTGGCTGCGATCAAACTTGACAATGACAGCCTGTTTTCTGCCAAGGCCATCGCCTACAAAGAAGGTCTGTACTATTTCGCACTGGGCATGGAAGCCGTAAAAAACAACAAGATCAGTGAAGCCCGGCAATATGCCTACACCCTGGACGCTCTGCTCTGGAGAAACAGCAACCAGGAAAATGCCAAAGACGTGATTACCACCAAAAGGCTGAACGACCTCAATGTGGCCTCTCTTGAATTGCAGGGACTCATCAAAAGTGTTGAAAACAAGTATGATGAAGCCATTAAGCTGCTCAAAAAAGCAAAACAGAAAGAAGATGACCTGGGTTATAGCGAGCCTCCGTCCTATGCCAGACCTGTACTGATCAGCCTGGGTGAAACACATCTTAAAGCCGGCAAATTTGAGGAGGCGATTAAAGCTTATGAAGAACTGCTGAAAAGGCATCCCAACTCCGCCAATGCGGTCTGGGGGCTGTACAAAGTTTACAAAGCCAAAGGCGACGGGCACAAAGCACATGCCCTCAAAGATCAGCTGAATACCATAACCCAATACGGTGACAAGTCGCTGTACCCACTATAAAATATTATTCATTTAAACATTTTACATCATGAAAACCATCATGTCTTTATTAGTGATTTCTTTGTTTTTTACTGCTTTTACGGTTGATACGTATGAAGAGGAAATCAAAAACTGGAAAAATCAGAGAATTGAAAGCCTGAAAAGCGAAGAAGGCTGGCTTAACCTGGCCGGGTTGTTCTGGCTTGAAGAGGGCGAAAACACCATTGGTGGCGACAAGAAAAACAGCATCGTTTTTCCTGCGGACCACAGTGACGCGTTTCTGGGCAAAGTCATCCTGAAAAACGGCAAGGTTAGTTTTGAATCTTCCAAAAGCTCTGAAGTGCTGAAAGGCGATGAAAAGGTAAGCCAGGCAGAGGTGTTTCCTTATACCGGTAAACCGGTGGTCCTGAAACACAAAACGCTGAGATGGTTCATTATCCAGCGGGGCGACAAATACGCTATCCGCCTGAGAGATCTTGAAGGGCCTTATCTCAAAGAATTCAAAGGTATTGAAAGCTTTCCGCTGGATCAGAACTGGAAAGTGAAGGCGAAGTTTGTCCCTACCCCAGGCAAAAAACTGAACATCACGGACATCACCGGCCGTACTTACGAACAGGAGTCGCCGGGTAAACTGGAGTTCAAAATCGATGGCAAAGAATACAGCCTTGAAGCGGTAGGTTCCAAAGAACGCCTGCATTTTGTTTTCGGTGACCTGACCAATAAGCATGACACTTATGGCGGCGGAAGGTTCCTGGACGCCAAAGGTCCTGATGCAGAAGGCTTCACCTATCTTGATTTTAATAAAGCTTATAACCCTCCGTGTGCGTTCACACCGTTTGCCACCTGCCCGCTTCCGACTAAGGAAAACAAGCTGGCAGTAGCGATCAGATCGGGCGAAAAATACCATGGGGATCACTGATCAATTTTAAAAATGAAGAATAAACTGATTCTCCCTTTGGCCGGCTTGTCCTGGTTGCTGATCTCGGCTTTTGCCCAATCAGACGCAGTGGTCATTTCTGATACAGTTATGGCTGAAAACTATGATACTATTCCCAAAAGCTTCGGACTGGGCAGGATAGCCACACAGGCTGAAATAGACAGTGTGGACATCGACGTCAGACCGGACGGGAAAGGATTGCCGGCAGGCAACGGATTAGCAGCCAGAGGGAAACTCATCTTTGAAAACAAATGTGCGGCCTGCCATGGACAGGGAGGAATCGGCGGACCAAACGGCTCGCTGGTGACAACCAAAGCCCAGGAAGGAAAAAGGAAAGAAAAAACGATCGGTAACTACTGGCCTTATGCCACCACGGTGTTTGATTACATCCGCCGGGCGATGCCTTTTAATGCACCGGGCTCACTCAGCAATGAGGAAGTATATCACCTGACGGCCTACCTGCTGGCCGCCAATCAGATTATTGAAGAAAAAACGGTGATCAATGCCAGGACATTGCCAAAGGTGGTGATGCCTGCTCATCATTTATTTGTTCCCGATGACAGAAAAGGAGGACCAGAAATAAAATAAGCATGGACAAAATACTCGAAGTCATTCAGAAAATACCTCAGAAGATCTCAAGACGCGGCTTGCTGAGCGGAGCCGCAGCTGTTGTTATTGCCCAAACGGCCAAAGGACAGATCATACAGAAAGCTGTGGAAGATCCCACCAAAAGTTTCGGGACAGCCGCCGGAGAGGTCGGGACCAGGTCGCCTTTTGTGAAATCGGTCAAGAAGTTTTCGGACATCTCTTCCAGATCACCGCTGCAGGATTTTTACGGGATGATCACCCCCTCAGACCTTCATTTTGAGAGGCATCATGCGGGTGTTCCGGCCATTGACCCTGAAAAACATGAACTGCTGATCCATGGCCTGGTAGACAAACCCCTGATATTTAAGTTGTCCGACCTAAAGCGTTTCCCGTCGGTTTCCAGGATTGCTTTCCTCGAATGCTCCGGCAATTTCAGGTCGGGAAAAGATACACTGACTCCGCAGGAAATCTGCGGTCTGACGAGCCAGAGTGAATGGACAGGGGTTAAACTGTCCACTATTTTCAGGGAAGTGGGTGTCAAACCCAATGCCACCTGGTTTCTGGCAGAAGGCAGCGATGCAGCTGTGATGACCCGCAGCATTCCCGTCAAAAAAGGATGGGATGATGCCATACTGGCTTATGCCCAGAACGGTGAACCGCTTCGCCCGGAACAGGGATATCCAGTCAGGTTGTTTCTGCCCGGCTGGGAAGGTAACACGAGCGTGAAGTGGCTGAGAAGAATAGAACTTTCAGACGAACCCTACATGACCCGCGAAGAGACCTCCAAGTATACTGAAGGCATTAAAGACGGCAAAATAAGGATGTTCAGCTATGACATGGATGCCCGGTCAATCATCACTTATCCTTCTTATCCTCAGAGGGTTGAAAAAGGATGGATAGAGATCAAAGGACTGGCGTGGTCAGGAAGAGGCAAGGTAGTAAAAGTAGAAGTGAGCACAGACGCCGGTAAAAACTGGCACCTGGCCGAACTCCAGGACCCGGTGCTAGACAAAGCCCATGTGCGGTTCAGGCATCTGTGGCAATGGAAAGGTGAAGAAACGGAAATCCTGAGCAGGGTGAGTGACGAAACGGGTTATACCCAGCCTACCTTAAAGCAGCTGGTGGAAGCCCGTGGCAGTGAAATGGGCGGCTATCACATGAATCCCATTACAGCATGGCAGATCAGAAAAGACGGAGGGGTGTTTTTTAAGCCATGATAAGGAAAAAGCCCGCCCGGCGTGACCGTCAGGTCGGACGGGGAGAAGGACCGTCCGGCATGATGGTCAGATCGGACGGGACAAAGCCTGTCCGGCATGACAGGCATCCATAATTAAAGATACGATCAAAGGGTTGATTTGTTAACAGAAATGCTTTATCCGCAAAGCTGAAAGCTGTGAAAAGCCGGACAGAAATGTCCGGCTTCATGGTTTTTTTCTTGTTCCTGATTTAAAATGATCCAGGAACAGTTATCATTTCTTTGCTAATGTATTGACCCCATTATTTCTTACACTTACTCTGTATCCCTTGCTGCTCGTGCATTCCCCGACCTGCTGAACGACAGTAATGACATCGTTTCCTGTAATTTTCCTGCTTAACTTAACAATTGTTCCGCTTCCGTCTCCGATCTCTTTGCCACTGGCATCATAAACCATTATTCTTGCACCCGGTACAGCACTGCTTACCACCACGAAATCATTCCCGACCAATGGATGCTGAATCACCGGAGCCGGTAATGAAGCACAATCCTGGGTAGGACGGGTACCTCCCGGTCCGCTTTTGATATTACATAACTTCTGCACCGCGGTCAGGGCATCTCCTGCCTGCAGTTTCCTGCCTATTTTAGTGGCTATGTCCAAATTTGAATACCACGAAACGGAAGTCGTAAATTTAACATTGGCCGTTCCGGATACCGTTACAGTCGTCAAAGCTCCGTTGGCCAGGGAACTTAAGGAAACCAACTCCTGATCTTTATAAGTAAAAACAGGGTTAAAAACAGGTGTGGGTAAAGTTGCCGGTGCCGAAACTGCCACAGCGGCTCCTGAAACAGGGCTTTTATCAGTACACAAAGAAATCTGTGCTGTAAATTTATCCCCAACATTGAATGGTGCCTTACCAGGCCGGATGAGTGTCCAATCAGTACTACCGACAAATGAGACCGGAAAACCTCCGTTCGTAAACACTGTAACGGTTGCTCCCGGCACATGCCTGACGGAAATTACCTCTGCACATTCATATACAAGAGCCGGATCTATAACAGGGGGAGGCAATCCGGCAGGAAAATCCACTTTATAATCACGGACTTTCACCATTGCAGAAGGGCTTGAAACCACCCCTCCCACCTCCTGGGTGGCTGTCACAGCATCACCTACACTCAGAGGGTTAAGACCTGTAAAATCTGTTTTAACAGGATTTCTTGCGTTAGTAACTATCCCTACCGGAACATTATTTACAAACAGTTTTACCGTGGCCCCCAAAATCACTCCCCTGACAGAAACAGCTGTGGCACATTGATAAAGAGGATCAATAACAATGGGCGGAGAAATAAATGAAGGATCTTTTTGGGTTGTATTATCGACAATCACCCCGCCTCCGGTAGGCGGACCACCGCAGGCATTTTTAAGAGCGTCGATATGGGCTAGGTACGCACTGAGACTTCCCCCACCCATCGGCATGGTCCTTTTGTAGGCATTCGGTTCTCCGATAGCATTTTTAAGGACTGCACTGCAATATCCGCTCAGCTGCACCGAAACATCAGGAAAGCGACCCGCACTGCCTGCCACATGACAGGTATTGCATCGCCCTGGCGACGGGACTCCATCCAGGATATTGGATGGACCGGGATTCTGCGGCCAGCTTGCGGCCACAATCGGGTCATACCATACCGGAGATTTTATTCTTCCCAGAATTCCTGCAAATGCACTTTTTTCAGGATGAACAACGTAAGGATTCTCTCCGGCATGACAGTCGGTGCAGACATCGCCTCCAACCAGACTAGCCCCTCCCCGCCACCGTTTGAAATCAACCACTTCATCTTTTTTCAAATTATTGTTATCAAAAAAGCAAACTTTCCCGGTTTCAGTCCCAAGGCAGATCACGCCAAAAAGTGTCGCATTATCAGTCCCTGCCGCGTACCGTGGCAAAGCCAGGCAAACACCTTTGGGATTTGTACTTTCATATATTAACAACTCTGCCCTTGATGATTCTGAAATAAACTCTTCGGATATCTCTCCTAAATTACGCCATTCGGGGCCATACATATTTTTCGGGATCGGTACCCCTGCGGCAATACACTCCCTGCAATACTCTTCACCGCTTTTGACAGTGATCATCTTTACCGTTATTCCCCTGTCGTTCAGTTTTTTGATAATTTCCGGCTTAATCCCTCCATACCACCGGGTTGTATTATTAAGGACATTGTTCTCTTTTCTGATATCATTGACATATCTTCTTTTGAGTCCATTACTTATGGACAATAACAAATTCGCACTTGCAGGCTTTATTTTATCAATCAATTCATCCAGAAACAATGCATTGGCCAATATTTTATCATCCACCAGGTCGTAAATATCCCTCTTGCTGTTTTTGATCAAATCTTCTGTTCTCCTGTCTTTTTTCCATTCCGACTTAAGCAGTTTGTCAATAAAATATTCCTGTGCAGCTTCGATCTGAGATTCTTCCAAAACTACTTCTTTTCCATCCGGCCCTATCAGTGCCCCGTGTCCGGATGCCACTATAGGGTCGCTTTCATAGACTGGTTTTTTGTTGAATGTACACATTTGCCCTATAAAAACACATAGACACAACGAGAGGCAGATTGCAAGATGTTTTGTTTTCATGATCATACTCAGTTTAAAGTTAAGGAAACCGGAATTCAGCGAATTCTAAAAAACAAAGATTGTTTCTGTAAAAAATATAAATGGCTATTTGAAAGCAGAGAAAAGAAATTACACAATCAGCCCCCTCATTGATCCGGTTCTGATTAACAGGAGTTGAAACTAGACCTATATCTATACTATTCCAAATTTAAATCTCCATTTTTATTAAACGGTATCCGTTAAATTATTGGCTATCAAACCAATAAAGCGGCAAACAGCCCCGGAAAGGGTCGGATTATTTTATTATATTCCAAAAGAAGCTATTTTATCAAAAAATCAAATAAATGCAGGATTTTGCCTTTTGTTCGACTGCGGTCAGGCTTTCAGACACGGGCTGAACAACATTAAAAAACGATATGTGATATTTACTAAAGCCTTATTACCATCAGCCATAAACGATCAATTACTGCCAGTTACATTGCTCCAACGTAAAACTACACCGCTTCAACGTAAACTTACATCGCTCCAACGTAAACTTACACCGCTCCAACGTAAAACTACACCGCTCCAACGTAAAACTACACCGCTCCAACGTAAAACTACACCGCTCCAACGTAAAACTACACCGCTCCAACGTAAACTTACATCGCTCCAACGTAAACTTACATCGCCCCAACGTAAACTTACACCGCTCCAACGTAAACTTACATCGCCCCAACGTAAACTTACATCGCTCCAACGTAAACTTACATCGCTCCAACGTAAACTTACATTGCTCCAACGTAAACTTACACCGCTCCAATGTAAAACTACATCGTTCCAACGTAAACTTACACCGCTCCAACGTAAACTTACACCGCTCCAACGTAAACTTACACCGCTCCAAAGTAAACTTACACCGCTCCAACGTAAACTTACACCACTCCAACGTATCTTTACGTTAGCCCAATGCAGAATTACATTACTTCAACGTAAACTAGCAGACAACAATTGGTGAGCTGAATTTCAAGTTATGAAAACTTCATTCTTTGTATCCTGACAGCATTCAGGATAGCAAGCAGGGCTACGCCTACATCAGCAAAGACGGCTTCCCACATGTTGG
Organism: Emticicia sp. CRIBPO; assembly: GCF_009905725.1. Classification (GTDB taxonomy): domain Bacteria; phylum Bacteroidota; class Bacteroidia; order Cytophagales; family Spirosomataceae; genus Leadbetterella. Next base: position 44,217 of record NZ_JAAAKV010000017.1, read on the forward strand.
CTAGGCCTCCGGCTCCGAGAATCAGCACGGCGGCTTTCACGGTGAAGGCCAGGGTGATGTTCTGCCAGACAATCTTTTTGGTTTCTTTACCGATTTCGATGGCTACCGGGATTTTAGACGGCTTATCGTCCTGGATCACGACATCGGCGGTTTCAATAGTAGCATCGCTGCCGAGCCCGCCCATCGCGATGCCCGCATTACTCAGAGCCACCACCGGGGCATCATTGACACCGTCTCCTACAAAAGCAACTGACTCGTTACTGTTCTTGATTTCTTTGACCTTACTGACTTTATCCTCAGGTAAAAGATCTCCAAAGGCCTTATCAATGCCTAACTGCTCTGCCACAAACCTGACTACGTTGGTTTTATCTCCGCTCAGCATGGTGGTTTTCACACCCATGGCGTGCAGCCTGCGGATGGCTTCTTTGGCGTCTGTTTTGATGCTGTCGGCAATGGTCAGGTAGCCGGCAAATTTACCGTCGTGGGCAATGGCAATGACCGTGTAAACAATGGCATTGTGATCCGTATCGTAATCCACCTTAAATCTATCGAGGAGTTTGAAATTGCCGACCAGCAGGGACTTGCCTTCTATTTCGGCTTTTAATCCGTGTCCGGCAATTTCTTCTATTTTCTCGAGGGCAATGTCCCTGTCCACTTCCCCGACGTGTTCCCTGATGGCCGAGGCCACGGGGTGGGTGCTGTTGCTTTCGAGGGCATTGACCCATTGAAGGACCTGGTCTTTATCGAATCCGGGTTTAATGAACACTTCCTGCACTTTAAAGACACCCTCTGTCAATGTGCCGGTTTTGTCCATGACCACATTCTTAATGTTCGCCATGATGTCTAGAAAATTGCTGCCTTTAAACAGGATACCGTGCTTGCTGGCGGCCCCTATCCCGCCGAAATAACCCAGCGGAATGCTGATGACGAGTGCACAGGGACAGGAGATCACCAGGAATATCAGTGAGCGGTAAAGCCAGTCGCGGAACACATAGCCTTCCGCAAAGAAATAAGGCAGAAAACAAATCAAAACCGCCAGCAAAGCCACAATGGGGGTATAAATCCGGGCAAATTTCCGGATAAACAGTTCCGTAGGGGCTTTTTGAGCGGTAGCATTCTGCACCATTTCCAGTATCTTACTCAGCTTGCTGTCGGCGTAGGCCGTCGAGACTTTTACCAGGCTCACAGTATTGAGATTGATCATCCCGGCCAGCACTTTGTCGCCGGCTTTTTTGGTATCGGGAACACTTTCCCCTGTCAGGGCGGCGGTGTTGAAGGAGGCGGTATCTGAAATCAGTTCTCCGTCAAGGGCGAGTTTTTCACCCGGTTTCAACTGCACAACACTGCCGATTTTGGTGGCTTCTGCTTTGATGGTTTTGGTCTCATTGCCTTCCATGATGGTGACGGTATCGGGCCGCTGGTCCAGCAGGGCTTTGATGTTGCCCTTGGCTTTTCTTACCGCCAGCGACTGGAAAATCTCCCCGACGGCATAGAACAGCATCACTGCCACACCTTCCGGGTATTCACCAATGGCAAAAGCCCCGATGGTGGCAATGCCCATCAGGAAAAACTCGGTAAAAACATCTCCTTTACCGATGGCCTCCGCCGCCTCCTTTAAAACAGGCAGACCGACCGGAAGATAAGCCACAGCAAACCAAAGCAGCCTGACATATCCGGTAAACCACTGAGGCTGAATATAATAATCGAGCAAGATACCCGACAACAATAAGACAAAACTAATAACGGCGGGTACAAATATCTTAAAAGGACCTTCTTTTGCTTCAGCCCCATGATCGTGATCATGGTCGTGGTCGTGATCATGCTCCTTATGCCCTGCCTCTTCTGTAGAACAACAACTATCTGACATTTTGTAATTTGTTTTATCTTTTTCTGTTTTCCCGTTGATCAATGTGAATGCTCTTCTCCTCCTGCTGCACTGTCCATCGTCGACTGCAGATAGAATGTTCCTTTGATAACGATTTTCGTTCCTTCAGGCAATTCTTCAAGTGGGGTGACCTGCACAAAACCAAGCTGGGTAGTGCCGGTTTTGACTTCTATCCTTTTGAAGTGAAAGTTACCCTTTTCTTTCTCATGTTCATCTTCAAAACTGACAAAAATAAATTCTTTTCCGCCGGATTTTACGACTGCTTCGACAGGAAGGGTGTTTACGTCGTTTTTCCCGATGTCAATCAGGGCGTTTACATACATACCCGGAATCAGACCTGAGTTTTTGTTATTGATGTCGGCGTGTACGGCAACGGACTTGGTTTCATTCTGGAAAGCTTTCCCCACACTGAAAATCTTGCCGAGAATTTCCTGGTTGCTCTGGTTGGTCAGGATAAACCTCACATTCTGCCCTTCCTTTATTTTGAAAAGGTCTTTTTCATACACCAGCAGATCGACGTGTATTTTGGAATTGTCTACAATGGAAAACAGGACCGAATTGGCAGAAATACTGCTGCCTATCTTCACTTTCACATCGGTGATATAGCCTGAAATAGGGGCTGTAATGGCCAGGACGGAGGTGTTGGCGTTCCCTCCCATCCTGAGGTTCTGGTCCAGGATATCAATTTGTTCCTTTGTGATTTTGATCTTATCGGTGACCGCCTGAAGTTCTGAACTTACTTTCTGAAACCCTTTTCTGGCTGTTACATTCTGCTCACTGAGTTCTTTCTGACGGGCAAATTCAAGTTCAAGAAAATCCTGGTTCGCTTTTTCTGAGAGAAGTTCTTCCGTCAGTTTGGCTTTCTCCAGTCTTATATTATTGAATTCCAGGCTCTGAAAAGTGGCAATGCTCTGGCCCTTTTTGACATACTGCCCTTCAATGACGCTGATCGTCCTGACGATTCCACTCATAAAAACCGAAACATCGGCCTGGTTCTGAGGGGGAGACTTGGTGTAGCCGTTGGCGGTGATGACCTCACTCAGGTTTTTTCTTTCAAAGTTTCCGAACATGATCTGAGTAGCCTCCACCTGGGTGGCAGTCAGTTCTACCACACCCTCAGGATCATGGTGTTCTTCTTCTTTGGTTTCTTCACTTTTTTTATTGCACGAAGCCAGCAGGGCTCCCGCTGTCAACAGAAGCACCACATATTTTACCAGCCTGAATTTTATTGCTATCAATTTGATTTTCATTGTTCTGTTATTTAGTGTTCAACAAATACCGGATATTGTTGACATTCTGATTAAAATTATAAATGGACAGAAGATAGTTCTTCCTGATATCCAGAACCGTTTCCAGCCCCTGCATGTACTCCACATAGCCTGCCTCTCCTTTATGATAGGCTTCGGTAGCTGTTCTGGAAATGACCTCCGCATTGGGCAGGGCCGTTTTAAGATAATAATCTATCATCGACTGGTGGGTCAGCTGGTCCTGCACCTGCCGGGTCAGTTCGCTTTTGAGCTGATTCCTGAGATATTCAGCCCTTTCCTGTTGTACCAGGATGTCCGTAGCGGCTGCGTTGACCTTCGCTTTTCCGGCCCCTCCAAAAACAGGGATGCTGATGCCCCCGGTAATGCCCTGAAACCTGGGTGCTCCGTTATAGTAAATCGAACGGTCGCCTACTTCCTGCACTCCCCTGAGCGATTGCACAAAATAACCCAGTGAAAAATCAGGCTTTCTTTGTGCCTGCTCTGCCTTTTTAAAGGCAGCAGCTACATTGACATGCTGCAGGGATAGTTGCAGCATTGGGTTCTCTGTGATAAACGCGGTGTCGGCCATGACGGATTTCAGTGCAGTAAACTCATTCTCTGCAATAGCAAAATCCCCGGCCAGGTTGAGTATTGTCTTCAGTTTGGTCTTTTCATTTAAGATAAAACCTTCATTCTGCTTCCTCACCTGGATAAGTGTTTGCTGTTTGGTTTCTGCGGTGGTTTTTTCCAGCAGGTTGGTTTCTCCTGTTTTGAATTTTAAACCGGCAGCCCTTACAAACTCCGTCAGAAGGTCATCCTGCTCCCGGAGTAAGTGGTTGACCGCAGTCAGATAGAGCAATGTATTCCAGGACTGCCTGATCTGCAGGTCAATGTCATGCCGGGTAGCCATCAGTTTCAGCTCGCTGTTTTTGATATTCTCCCTGATCAGCTCCTTTTTAGCCTGAAAAGTGAAGGGACTGAAACTCTGGGAGATGCCGTAATTCTGATCGAAACTCCGGGTGTTGTATTGCCCGAGCATGACTTCGATATTGGTTTTAGGCAACTCAAAAGCCGTCGGTTTCAGTTGGTTCTGCATTTTAACCGCCAATTCTTCTGCTTTTACAAGGCTGTTGTTCCTGATGCCGAGGTCAATGGCCTGCTGAAGATTCAAGGTCGTGGTTTGTGCATGGGCTGAGCCACCTGAAAACAAAGCAACGATAAGCATAACAGTTGCCACACTTCCCTTTTTATTTATTTTAATGCCTTTTTCAATCAATAAGTACAGGATGGGTAAAAGGAACAGGGTCAGCAAAGTGGCGGAGATCAACCCGCCGATGACCACAGTGGCGAGGGGTTTCTGCACCTCGGCACCGGCTCCGTTGCTGAGGGCCATGGGCAGGAAGCCCAGTGAGGCCACCGCCGCCGTCATAATCACGGGCCGCAGGCGGACTTTCGTGCCTTCTCTGATCCTTTCTGTAATATTATCCCAGCCTTCAGACTTCAGCTGGTTGAAATACCCGATGAGGACAATCCCGTTTAAAACCGCCACACCAAACAAGGCAATGAACCCGATGCCTGCCGAAATACTGAAAGGCATGCCCCGCAGCCAAAGGGCAAACACGCCGCCAATGGCCGAAAGCGGAATGGCCGAAAAAATCAGCAAAGACTGGCTGACGGAATGAAAGGTAAAATAAAGGAGTACGAAAATAAGGGCCAGGGCGATCGGCACGGCCACAGACAATCTTTTATTGGCTTCAACCAGGTTTTCAAACTGACCGCCATAGGTGACATAATAGCCTTCCGGAAGTTTAAGTTTTGTGTCCAGCCTTTTCTGAATGTCGTTCACCACACTCTTGACATCACGCCCGCGGACATTCAGCCCGATTACGATCCTTCTTCTGCCTTCTTCACGGCTGATCTGAGCAGGGCCCTGCTCAAAACTGATGTCGGCGATTTGTTCCAGCGGAATCTGGTTACCTTCCGGCAGACTGACGAAAATATTTTTAACGTCGGAAATGTCCTGTCTGAAATCCTTATCCAAACGTACGACGAGGTCGTATCGTTTCTCTCCTTCATATACAATACCGGTGGCTTCCCCAGCAAAACCGGTCCTGACGACCTTGTTCAGGTCACCCACGTTTAAGCCGTAAAGGGCCAGTTTGTCGGGATTATACCGGACGGTAATCTGGGGCATCCCGGTGATCTGCTCGGCTTTCACATCGGCCACGCCTTCAATATTCCCGATCAGACCGATGGTGGTAGTGGCCGTAGCAGCCAGTTTTTCAAGATCTTCCCCAAAAATCTTGATGGCTACATCGCTCCTTACCCCGGTCATGAGTTCGTTAAACCGCATCTGGATAGGCTGGGATATTTCAAAGCTGACACCGGGAATCTGTTCCATTTCTTCTTTCATCAGGTCGGCCAGTTTGTAGAAATCTTTGCTGGTTTTCCATTCTTTTTTGTCTTTCAGAATCACAATCAGATCACCGGTCTCAATAGGCATCGGGTCTGTGGGTATTTCCGCCGAACCAATTTTAGATACCACTTCAACCACTTCCGGAAACTTGTTTTTGAGTATTTTTTCCAGTTTGGTCGAGGTTTCAATACTCATGTTAAGGGAACTTCCCCCGGCATTTCTGAAGTTGATGGCGTAGTCGCCTTCTTCCAGGGTAGGGATAAATTCTCCGCCCAGACGGCTGAATACGAGCAAAGCGGCCAGGAACATCACAACGGCAATGCCTACCACCATGGATTTTATACGTAAAGCCTTAACCAGGAGCGGATTGTAAATGCGGTAAACTGCGTCAATGATCTTATCGGAAATGTTCTTTTTATGACTGATGTTTTTGCTGAGGAACAAAGCCGAAGCCATCGGGATGTAAGTCAATGACAAAATAAATGCTCCCAGGATAGCAAAAGAAACCGTCTGGGCCATGGGCTTGAACATCTTGCCTTCTGTGCCCACTAAAGCGAGGATCGGCAAATAAACGATCAGGATGATGATCTCCCCAAAAGCAGCACTGCTCCGGATTTTGACGGATGCCTGCATGACCTCCTCATCCATCTGCCGAGCGGTCAGCCTGCCTTCTTTGTTCTGATGAAGCCGGTGAATGACCGCTTCCACGATGATGACCGCCCCATCAACGATCAGACCAAAGTCAATGGCCCCGAGACTCATGAGGTTGCCGCTGACACCGAACAGGTTCATCATAATGACCGCAAAAAGCAGGGATAAAGGAATAACAGAAGCCACCACCAAACCTGCACGCCAGTTGCCCAGCAGCAAAACCAACACAAAAATGACGATCAGAGCCCCTTCAATGAGGTTGGTTTCCACTGTACCAATGGCCCTGTCGACGAGTTTTGTGCGATCAATGAAGGGTTCTATCTCCACACCTTCCGGCAATGATTTCTTGATTTGTTCGACTTTCTCTTTGGTCCTTTTGACAACGGCCGAAGAGTTTTCACCTTTGAGCATCAGCACCATTCCCCCTACCACTTCGCCCTTACCGTCTTTGGTTACTGCTCCGTATCGCAGGGCGGACCCTTCACGCACAGTAGCCACGTCCCGGATCAGGATGGGGATGCCGTTGTTATTTTTAACGACTATTTTTTCGATGTCGGGGATAGACTTAACCATACCCAATGCCCGGATAAAATAAACGTAAGGCTGTTTGTCGATGTATGCTCCCCCGGTGTTTTCATTGTTTTTTTCGAGGGCTTCAAATATCTCGGTGATGGTGGTGTTCATGCTTTTCAGCCTCGAGGGCTCCACCGCTATCTCATATTGTTTCAGATTACCGCCTAAAGTGGTCACTTCAGCAATGCCGCTGGTGCCGAGCAGTTGCGGTTTAACGACCCAGTCCTGGATACTCCTCAGTTTTGAAGCATCGTACTGGTTTTCATAACCTTTTTTGGCAAAAATGACGTACTGGTAAATCTCGCCCAGACCTGTGCTGATGGGGGCCAGTTCGGGCACCCCCACACCTTTGGGAATCTGCCGCTCAGCATCTTTCAGCTTTTCACCGATCTGCTGCCGGGCCCAGTAAATGTCTACATTTTCTTCAAAAACGAGGGTGATGACGCTCAGACCAAAGCGGCTGAAAGAACGCATCTCGACGATCTTCGGGATGGTTTTTACTGCCTGCTCGATCGGATAGGTAATAAATTGCTCCACTTCCTGGGTGGCCAGCGTAGGAGCTGTTGTGATGACCTGCACCTGGTTATTGGTGATATCGGGCAGGGCATCTACCGGCAGCCTGGTCAGAGAGTATATCCCGGTGAGGATCAGTGCCGCGGTGAATAAGCCTATGATGAACTTATTCTGTATTGAAAACTGAATGATTCTGTCTAGCATTTGTAAAGGATTTATGCCTGAAATAATTAAGTGTGCTGCCTATACGGTTTTTCTCCCGGCATTTTAAAATACCGGCGAAATGATGAACAGCAAAAAATCAATAATCAGGCCCTGGGCGGTTGCCAGATGTTTCCGTAGAAGCCGGAAACGAAGTTGTTGTTGTACAGGTTGTTTTTCACCTTCTGGGTCAGGACAGGCTGCAGGAGATCAGAAACGGCCACGCCATAATTAAAATCAAAACTCATGTTGGTACCGCAACAGGCACATACACAAAAAGGTGAACAGGATTCGGTATCCTCATGATCGTCATGGTCAGTCTGTGCGACGTCCGTTTTGACCGTCTCTGTACAATCCTTCGCATCTCCGCAGGGCAGACATGTGAGCAAAAGCACGTACATGGACAATATGACAGATAATAATTTCACAGCGGCAAATGTAAATGAAAAACAAGTGCAACAGGTTTTCAAAAAGGGATTATTTTTTTAAGGGGCTGATTATTAAATTATTGATTCGGGTTATTACTACGCAGAATTTCCAACGGACTAATTAATGAGATGGAACAATCACGGATTTTGTGCAAATAAATATTAAACGCTATATTGCTTACTAATCCAAATCACGTTATTAACAACAAAATTTAAATGATGAAATCCTTTTTTATCCTTATTTGTGTGGCCTTTGTAAGTGCTTCATTTGTGCTGAAAAATCAGAACATTCAGCAGGAAGACACGAACCTGCCTGCCAAAGCCATCATCACCGGGGCAGAACAAACTGAAAAATACCTTCCTTATCTGAAAGGCAAGAGGGTGGGTATCCTGGCCAACAGAACGACCATCATCGGCAAAAAACACCTGGTAGACAGCCTCGTAGCAGCCGGCATCAATATTGTCAAGGTATTCGGCCCGGAACATGGTTTCAGAGGCAATGCCAGCAACGGTGCGGTGGTCAATGACGAAAAAGACCCTGCCACAGGTATCCAGATCATTTCATTGTACGGAAAAAAACGCAAGCCTTCCAAAGAAGACCTGGCCGATGTGGACATTATGATATTTGACATCCAGGATGTAGGCTGCAGGTTTTACACCTATATCAATGTACTGAGAGACGTGATGGAGTCCTGTGCTGAATTCAATAAGGAGCTGCTGATACTCGACAGACCAAACCCTAACGGCTACCTGGTTGACGGCCCGATTTTAGACATGAAACTGGTTTCAGGCATAGGTAAATACCCTATTCCGATCGCACACGGTATGACCATCGCGGAATTTGCACAGATGATCAACGGTGAAGGCTGGATGCCGGGTAAAGTAACCTGTAAACTAAAGATCATCCCGGTTAAAAATTATACCCATGACATGGAGTACACCCTTCCTGTGGCTCCGTCACCCAATCTCAATACCCAGCAGAGTATTATGCTCTACCCTGCCATGTGTTTGTTTGAAGGCACGATCCTCAGCCAGGGACGCGGTACCTATTTCCCTTTCACGGTGTTGGGAGCCCCGGCATTGAAAGGTAAATATGAGTTTACATTTACCCCTGTGAGTCTGAAAGGAATGAGCGAAACCCCGCTTCACATGAACCAGGCTTGTTACGGCATTGATTTCAGAAATTACGACATCAGTAAACTGAGAAAATCGAAAAGGATCAATATCCAGTGGATGAAAGACATGTATGAGGCTTATCCTCAGAAAGATAAGTTTTTCGACAGGTCGTACAGCACACAGATCGGGAACATTGATTTTCTTGCGGGGGTTTACGACTTCAAAAAACAGATTGAAGCCGGCAAATCCGTTGCTGAAATTCAGGCTTCATGGGAACCGGGCCTTTCCCAATATAAGACGATGCGGAAGAAATATGTGATTTATAAGTAACTGACCTCTTTATTCTGATCCCTGTAAATATCGTATTTACGGGGATCATTTTTTAAAATAACCATGCCCCCTACCTTCCGGACCGGAACAGCCGAAGACATTGAACAACTCAGGACCCTCGGCCTGAGTGCTTATGGTCAGCTGAAACACCTCCTCAGCGAAGAACATTGGCAGATCATCTCTGACAATGTATCAAACGCCGATACCTATTCGACTTTTCTGGCTAAAGGCACCTGTTTTGTCTGTGAAGAAAACGGGGAGATCACCGGCATGGCTTATTTTATCCCGCAAGGTAATCCCACTCCCATTTTCCAGGAAGACTGGTGCTATCTCAGACTGGTAGGGGTTCACCCGGCACATGCAGGCAAAGGCATAGGCAAAAAACTGACTGAGCTGTGCATTGAACAAGCCCGCAAAACGAATGAAAAGACCATTGCTCTGCACACCTCCGATTTCATGGATGCTGCCAGACACATTTATGAGCATCTCGGTTTCAAGGTCTTGAAAGAACTTCAGCCAAGATTTGGTAAAAGGTACTGGGTTTATACTTTGGAATTATAATTAAACCCGGAGTGTTATAAAAAATATTTTCACCACATCTTAATTCAAAACACAATGAAAAGATTAAATAATATACACCCGGGAGAAGTACTGAAAAATGAATTCCTGAGTCCTTTAAATATTAAAGCTTCGAGATTAGCCAAAGATATTTTCATCCCCCAAACCAGGATAAGTGAAATTCTGAGGGGAAACAGAAGGATAACTGCTGATACCGCACTTAGATTATCCAAATACTTCGGAACCACCGCAAAATTCTGGCTAAGTCTTCAGGATGATTATGATATTGAGGAAGGATTCAGTGTACTGAAAACCGAACTGGATTGTATTACTGCCATCTGAAAACCGACCGAAAATCTTCTTTTATAGTCTGCCTACAGATGCACACGCCCTTGCATATCTGCGGGCAGACGTCTAACTAAACTGCCAATAAATGCAAGCAATATTATATTTTGCTAAGCATTTTATCATTTGATTTTAAATAAAAATATTTTATTTACTTTTGGATTTCAGGCCGTTGAGGCATGTGAAAAAGCTATTTAAAATAACAATTATCAATTTAAAACCAATCGACAACAAAATGGCAAGTGTAAGTACCTACCTTAATTTCCCCCGCAATACGGAGGAGGTATTCAATTTTTACAAATCGGTTTTCGGAGGAGAGTTCGGCGGAGACGGCATCTCCCGTTTCGGAGACATCCCGCCTTCAGATGACATGCCCCCAATGGCTGAAGAAGACAAAAACCTCGTGATGCACGTTGAGCTGACCATTCTCGGCGGCCACAAACTGATGGCCACCGATGCCCCGGAAACTATGGGTTTCCAGGTGATCAAAGGCAACAATGTTTACATTAACCTTGAGCCGGACTCAAGAGAAGAAACGAAGCAGCTGTTTGACGCTCTTTCGGAAGGCGGAGTCGTGACCATGGAGCTGCAGGATATGTTCTGGGGTGCCTATTATGGCAGTTGCACAGACAAATACGGAATCAACTGGATGTTTAATTTTGCTCAAAATCAATAATAACCTATGGAACAACCAACAGTAATTACAATTCAGACCAGCATCGAAGCCCCTGTGGCCAAAGTCTGGGAAAAATGGAATACCCCGGCAGATATTATCCAATGGAATGCTGCTTCTGACGACTGGCACACCACAAAAGCCGAAAACGACCTGAGACCGGGCGGCACTCTGTTGTCCAGAATGGAAGCCAAAGACGGAAGTATGGGCTTCGATTTCGGGGCGGTTTATGACCAGGTAATCACGAATGAACTCATCGAGTATACCCTTGGCGACGGCAGAAAAGTGAAGATCGTTTTTGAAACAGAAGGCGACATTACCCACGTGACCGAGTCTTTTGAAGCAGAGAGTCAGAATTCTGTGGAATTACAGCAATACGGCTGGCAGGCCATTCTGAATAACTTCAAGAAGCACGTAGAGGCGGGATTGTAAGATTTAAAAAAGGAGAATTCTGATGAACTCTCCTTTTCCTTTTCACATCTTCTTATCGACCTTTTTTAGTATTTTTGATGATCATTAATCCTTTAAAATGATTTATCTGAAGCGTTTTTTTATCAAACACAGCCAGTTACTTCTCTATGGCCTCAGTTTGTCTTTGTTACTTTTCGCTCTCAAATGGCTGCAATGGAAATTCATGATCATTGAAAACTCCGTTGATATTTATGTGGGGCTGATCGCCGTCTTCTTTACCCTCCTCGGCATCTGGGTGGCTCAGCAGATGACCAGGCCCAAAGTCACCATCATCGAAAAAGAAGTGTATGTTCAGCATCCGATAAGTTTTGTCCTGAATGAAGAAGAACTTTCCCGGTTGGGGTTAAGTCCCAGGGAATGGGATGTTCTTCAACTGATTACCCAGGGTCTGAGCAATGCCGAAATTGCGGAAAGACTATTCGTTTCATTAAGCACCATCAAGACCCACGCCTCGAATGTGTTCCTCAAAATGGAAGTTAAAAGCAGGACACAAGCCATCGAAAAAGCAAAGAGGCTGAAGATTACTCCTTAACCTCTCTTATTTAATCTTTCGCAAATAACACTTTTATTGAACGAACTTCCCTGATCCATCGGGCTTGTTTCTTGTCCTGCGGGGCAATGATCCGAAACGGACCTTCGCCTGCCGGAAGCGGGGCTCCGTCTTTTTCAGTCACCAGCAGAACAACATTGGAAGTAAATTCAGGATCAATTTCAGGCAAAGAATAAACCACTTCGTAGCCATCTGCCGCCTGGATCAGCACCAGCTTGGCCAGGTTTTCTCCTCTCAGTTTGGCCCCGGTGGTTACCCCTGCCTTTTCAAGTACTTCAATAAGGGCTACTCCTTTAAATTCGTGTTCCTTACCCTCTCTGTCTTTTACTTTGTGACTCAACGGTTTAAAAGCAGTCAGGTCTTCCCTTTTAAGTTCAAGCGGGGTCAGCACTTCACCGCTGACGGTAACCACCGCTGCGTTCTGGGCCAGAACAAACAAAGGGCTGCAGCATAGTAAAATAAGTAAGGAAATGTTTTTGAATTTTATCATTGTTTTAAAGATTAATCCGGATCTGAGAATGCCGGGTTATTAATAAATGTCGTATCGGTGAGCATGTTTAAAAAAGCCAGGATATCCGCCTTTTCTCCGGAAGTCAGCATCAATGTCCTGCCTCCTTTTTCATTGGAAACGCCTTTCAGAAAACTGCTGAGTGTCGGACTGTCCCGGATGTGTTCGTTGTAATGATCAAGTACCTCGTCCAAAGTTCCGAACCTGCCGTCATGCATATAAGGGGCTGTCAGGGCGATATTTCTTAAAGTCGGCACCCTGAAGCGTCCTTTGTCTTCAGCCTGACGGCTGACAACTTCCCGGCCGGAATCCGCAGGTTCAGCATCCAGTCCGTTGTTATGAAAAAGCTCTTTGAATGTTTTCGGCCCGCCGTGGCAATGTCCGCAATTGGCTCCCCTGACCTGTCTTTCGGGAGCAGGGGCGTCCATAAAGAGGTTCATTCCCCTCAACTCCTGTGGTGTCGGCTGGTAGGTTCCGGCCAGGTAACGGTCGTAAGGAGAATCGGCAGAAATGAGTGTCCGTTCAAACTGAGCCAAGGCCTTCCTGATTTTATCTGCGTCGATATCGCCTTCTCCGAAAGCTTTCCTGAACATTTCCCTGTAACCGGGCGTTTGCTGAAGTTTTCTGACAGAAGTTTCAAGCGACTGCCCCATCTCATGTTCGTTGGTCATCGGGAAAACCGCCTGGTCCTCCAGGCTGGCCGAACGGCCGTCCCAGAAGAAATTACGTACCCAAAGCAGGTTGACCAGTGACATGGAATTTCTGCTGGTGAGCGACTTATCCACCCCCACACTGAAAGCGAGGCCATCTGTAAAAGCCAGTTTCTGCCGATGACAGGTACCGCAGGACATCGAATTATCAGCAGATAACTTCTTTTCATAAAACAACTTTCTTCCCAGGGCAACCCCCTCCCTGGTAGTAGGATTGTTTGAGGGCACATTTATCCTGCCACCAAAATTGGCGGGGTATACAAGCGGATAGGGTTCTGCTTTATTATCAGCAAAACGGAGGCCGCTGATAAGAAAACACACAACAAAAATGCTCAAAATCAGCCAACGCACATTCAAAAATTTATGACCTCGGTGAACCGGCCCGGTCCTGATTTGAGCACTCCTTTTCATGTTAAAAATGATTATGTAACAAACTATTAAAGAATTTACCTGGGGCTTCACGGTAGATTTCCAACACGAAACCGCTTCCCGGCCAGGTATTGGATAAATCAGTACGGTTAAATTTTTCGATGCATTGGGAAGAGAGGCTCTGGTGGCTGTCTTTCACCGAGTCTCCGGTAATTTTGACTTCACTCCTGTCGGGGGTTTCCGAAGGCTGACTCTGTGCAAAGGCCTGAGTAGAGACAAGACCGAAAATCAGTAGTCGTTTTTTCATCATTTATCGATATGTATTTAAAGATATATCGCAAATATAGAGAAGAAACTCGGGGGAAAAAAGGAGAAATGGAAAACGGAGGAAGCAGGCCGGAAGTTATGGAATCGTCCTGATTGTTTGTTAAAAGTGTCAGATAAGGTTGAGCAGGTCTTTTTCGGCTTCTGCTACGGCTTTAAGCTTGTTTTCCAGGCTCTTATAGGCTGCAATGACCTGCTTTCCGGTTTCGGTGATTTCGGCACCTCCCCCATTCTGACCGCCTTTCTGGGTGGTGACAAAGGGATTTTTCCCTATAGTATTCATAGCCATCACCATAGCCCAGGCTTTTTTGTACGACATACCCATTTGCTTCGCCGCTTTTACGATAGAGCCTGTTTCCTGTATGCCTTCCAGCAATTCGAGCCTGCCGGGACCGAAAAACTTGACATCATCAACAAAAACCCAGTGACGGAAACTTATTCTGATGTTCTTTTCCATGATATTTTCAATATAATGATTGACGGTCTGTGTTTAAAAATGTTCTGCTATATAAGCCCTCGCCTCTTCCTGTGTATAAAAAGAAAAATTACGGTAACGATGATGCACATCGATGATTTCTTCGAGGGCTTCTGTTGCCAGCTTCTGGTTTTCCCAGTTTTTGAGGTCGGCCACTACGGTTTCAAGACATCCCTTTTTATAGGCAATCTGCCCGATGACATGCACCAGTGTTTTATAAACCCTGGCCGGTTTGTCCCATTGCAGCTCTTTCAGCAAGGGTAAAATATCCTGGGGATGTGTTCTGCCCCTTAGTTCTATCCCGTGACAAATCTCTCTTCTGATCTCCTTGTCCTGATGATGGAGATACAGCCTTGCCCAGCTTAACAGCGGTTCAGGGTTTACCTCTCCCATCTTTTTCATGGAACCGATCACGGCATTTCTGACCGAGTGGTGTTCATCAAAAAGCCCCTCATCAAAGAATTTCCGGACAATCTCAAAATCCTTTTTCCCGATTTCTCCGGCGGCATTGACTACGGTCTGCCTTACTTTGAAGTCAGGTTCTTTGAAAAATTGTCGTAACAGAGCCAAAAATGCCGGTTGCAGTTCCGGACGAAGCAGGTACAACCTGCCAACCGCCAGATAGGCCGTTTTACGGATGTAAGTATCCTCATCTGAAAAATAGGCCAGTGTTCCGGTCAGATTTCCTGATGTTACGTCCTTCTCTATCTGCCCGGTCATCTGAGCCACCAGCTCCACCCGCTCTTCCTTGCTCAAATCATAAAAAGCCATAAACCCTGATTTATCTTGTGCCCCATTCCCACAAACCAAACAATACTTTTTTATCCAGAGGATGTCCGGATTGTTTCAAAGAAAGTACAATTTGCCCGCGGTGATGCGATTCGTGTGAAATAATATAACCCAGGAAACCTACCGGGTGCGGTTTGAAGCCTTTGATCCTGCCTTCTTCCAGGCCTCTGTCAATCATCTTTGAAATGGCTTCCCCGCTTTTAATCAGTTCTTTCCGCAGGATGTCTTTGGTAATGTTATCTTTCTCAATTTTGATAAGTCCGTCCAGCAGATCAGGGGCCGATGCTTTTAACCACATCAGCCTTACATTATGGATATGAGCCAGCTGCTCTCCCACTGTCCTGCCCCTGGAAGCAGAAATATCCGGAAAATGAGCCTCTTCGATGGCTTCAAGAAGATATAAGTTTATCCTGTTGTTAATATCCCAGGTATCGGTGATCTGCTCCATCTTTACTTTAGATTACTGGCTCCAAATATACATAAAATCAATATTCATCAGTATATCTCCACCATGAGTGTCGAGTTTGCCGGGATTGTTATTTCTTCCTCAAATTCCAGTGAGAACTCCCGTCCGTTCATCTTCACGGCCGTTTTCACATGTTTGTTATCAAGAAGCACCATCACGTTTTTTAATTTGCCCGCTCCGATTTTCTCCAGGCACAAATTCTTTAGTTTCAGGGTCCCGTATTTAACCTCCAGACTGTGATTCTGCTTGCTTTCTGTCTTTTTCTGACCGTAAGTACCCCACCCTTCTGCTGCCGTAAATGCCGACCTGAAGTGCTCAGGCTTTATTTTCGGAGCAAGTTTAAGATAGCCTTTCGGGCCGTGATACTCAAAACCTGAAGCAGTGATGAAGGCTCCGTAACTGGCCATCGCCCTGGCGTAATGATCGCTGCATTCCACCTCATTGAAAGGGTTTCTTTTCTTCGCATGATATCGGTCGTGGATGGTTTTGATCAGCAGCAAGCCTTCGTCAGTCATGCCCTCGGCGATCATGTGTGCAGCCACCTGGTGTTCAAACCCGCTCATGCATTCATGAAAATAGGTCACCTGCCAGGCATCTTTTACGCCGAAAGGTTCCGGGTCATTTTTGGGATTGGTATTCATCAGCAGGCCGCCTTCTCCGGGCAAAGCATAAGGCCGCCCGCCATGGTGCGTTTGGAGATAAGGCCCTACGTCGGTGAGAAAATTATATTTCCACAAGGCTTTCAAAGCCGACATTGTTTTTTCTTTATCAATGATCCTTTCTTTTATGCCCACCTGGTAGGCCCAGGCCTGGCCGTATACCTGGTCGATGTGGCAGGTATCATAGGAGCCCAACACCGTTTTACCGATTTTCGGATCGGGCTGATGAATGAAATATTCTCCGTTAAACAATTCCTTTTCCATAGCTGATTTCCCTTTTTCAGCAAATGCCTTACAGGTCCGGGCAAACTCATGATCTCCCATCTCTTCAGCCATCAGTTCTCCTGCTTTAGCGGCGGCTACACACAAACCTACCAGCCAGGCTATTGCTCCGGGCCACTTGGCGTCGAGGGTATTTTCAAGCTGTGAGTCTACCATCCCGTCGCCGTTCCGGTCCTGTTTCAGTATAAATTCAATCGCCAGCCTGGTTTTGAGCCAGTTTCTTCTTAAAAAGGCGTCATCCTTACTCATCTGGTGCTCGCGGTAAATTCCTAAAACCCGTCCCGCCTGCCCGTCAATGGCGGGTTGCTGATCGTATTCTGCCCTGAAGCCGATGTGTCCGTCTTCGTGAAAACCAACGCCGAGGTCCACCCGCTCGCGGGTGTCTCTTTCCAGGGCCGGAAAAATCCGGGCCATGGCCTGGGCATATTGCCAGACGTGGGTACAGGTTCCGGCACACGAGCCCACCCCTTCCCAGGCATAAAACCGGCCGGAAGAAAAACGGTGTGCGGTAGTGGTGGCCAGCGTTGAAGTATTCAGAAAGGTACGCTCCAGAAACCACCAGGGCAAGGTACTTTGCTGATACCAGGTATCACACCAGGCCTGCGTCTGAGAAGACAGCATGGCAAAATTCTTCATGACATATTCTCCTACTTCAGCCGAAGATTTGAATTGCTTTGCATAAAATCTTTTATCCTCGTTTTTAATGGAATAAAATGACAGGTTCGGAAAATACCAGGTAAAAGCATAGTGCAGGTCTTTAGATTCCCCCGCCGCAAGCATAAAGGTATTGTTTACAGAACCGGTCAGTTTCTCATTAAAATTGCCGGTGCTCTGAGCTTTATTCTCCTTATTAAACAGGGTTTCATTCTTAAGGTCTGCACCTGTGTTGACCATAGTATCCTGATTAAGCGAGAAAATGCTGAGGTTACCATAATCAGATTTATGATAATAGGCGTCGTCAGCCCAGTTTTTGTTTCTGACACTCATCGTCACCCCATTTTTAAGAGGCTGATTGACACGGGTGTACTGGTCATCAGCAGCGGTATAAATCGCCGCCTTATTTTCAAGCCAGCCTGTTAATGAAACATTTACACCGGCTTTGGTTTTGTTTTTCAGATGAAAGGTGTAGACCGTGGCCGGAAGCCCGGAGTTTACTTCATCCAGCGGGATAAAAGGGGAATAGACTTTCAGGGACACCTCCACCGGAAATTCTGAAGAGGTATACCGGATCGTGGGCATAGGATAGGTGGCGTCAAAAGCTATTTCATCCCAATCTTCCGCCAGAAGACGTTTGATGACCGTTTTCCCTTCCCATTCAGCTTTAATGGCAAAACCCTGATCCAACGGACGGACATCCTTGACAGGTTCTACATAATTGGCCCCGTCAAAAGGCCTTAAAACGGCCATATTCCCCTGGATTTTTTCATGCCACGGGATATCCTTATAAATTACCCCGGTCTGATTTTTATTGAATATGTCCCAAAGCCAGAGCCGCCCGTCGCCACCGAGATAAACACAGCCGCAGGCAATCCCGCCGACGGGCATACCTATGTATTGAAGTTCATTTTTACTTTTCAGATAGGTGGTCACTGTGCCCCGCTCTTTGAGTCCCTTGCCTTCTTCAGACAAAAAAACCTGTCCGAAATCCGGGTATTTCAAAGCCATCAGCCCGGCAGTAAGCATTCCGGATGTTTTTATAAAATCTCTTCTGTTGTTTTTCATTGTTGTACCCGTGGTTGAATTATTCGTCTTTCGTTTGAGGGTTTTCTTCAAACCACTGAACAATGGCGGGCATATTTCTTTCAAAACCGCCGGGGATAAAGAAATTAAGCAGCCCGGCCTTTTCATCAGATCGGTTCTCAAAATCGTGCATGGTGCCGGCAGGGATCATGAAAAAAGCTCCTCTCCCGGCTTCAATCCATTGCTCTCCTATCAGAAGAGAAGGTCTGCCTTCCAGCACATAAAAAACTTCGTCATTGGCTTCATGAAAATGAGCTCCGGGACCTGTGGAGTGGGGTTCGAGCCACCATTCTGAAATGCTGTAGCGGCTTTGGGTTTCTTCTTCGTCGGCTTTAAAGACAGCTTTCATACTGCCCATGTCGTATTTTCTTCCTTCACCAGGTTCCAAAAAAATGGAGCCCTGCGGCAGGTTCTGAGTTTCAGGAGGCATATTCTGAGTTTTTCGGTTGAACAATCCTATAAATATAATTTACTTCTCATCTCCTGAAAAGCAATTACAGAATTATTTAACCCGCCTCAGGGGAAGGATAAGTGGAAAAGATTTTTCGGAAGTATCAGCTCAAATTTCGTAGAACTCCATCGGCAGATGATCGGGATCTTCAAAAAAGGTGAATTTTTTACCCGTAAACTCATCCACACGGACAGGCTCACAAGCGACTCCTTTTTCTTCCAGGTATTTTTTGGCGGCTTCCACATCTTCTACTTTGAAAGCGACGTGACGCAAACCAAGAGCTTCGGGCCTGGAAACCCTGGCAGGTGGATCCGGGAATGAAAACAGTTCTATGAGATAGTCCCCGTTCAGCGACAAGTCCAGTTTATAGGATTGCCGGGCTTCACGGTAAACTTCCTGCTGGACTTCAAATCCGAGTATCTGCGTATAAAACGCCTTGGACCGTTCGTAGTCCGAGCAGATGATGGCGATGTGATGTAAGCTTTTTAGTATCATAGTAGAATCGTGCCTCGAGGCACGATATTACGGTACGACGTTACGGTAGTACACGGTTCGGAAGAGCCTCCCCCTTTAAGCCGGCGATGACGTTTTCTACCGCGAGTCTTGTCATTTCCAGCCGGGTTTCGAGCGTAGCCGAACCAATATGCGGCAATATACAGACATTCGGCATATCGAGCAAAGGATTCCCGGCTTTCATCGGTTCCGGGTTGGTTACGTCCAGACCTGCTCCCCAGATGATTCCTTTTTCAAGGGCCTCAGCCAGGTCTTCTTCATTGTGAATCGCTCCCCTGGCGGTATTGATAAAAATAGCGTCTGGTTTCATTTTGCTGAAGACTTCCTTGTTAAACATCCCCCTGGTTTCATCCGTAAGGGCGGTGTGAACCGTCAGGACATCGCTGTTGGCCAGCAATTCGTCAAAGCTCACTTTACGGGCGTTCAGATCTTGTTCAGCTTCGGGGTTATTGCTCCGGTTATAATAAATAATGTCCATGCCATAAGCACTCTTGCATAGACGGGCCATCTCGAAACCGATTTTACCCAGACCGAACACGCCGAGTGTTTTGCCATACAGTTCTTTGCCCAGGTTAGCCGTAGGATCAGAAAAACCCCACTCGCCCTTTTCGATGGTCTTGTGCATGTAGAAGGCCTTCCTTGATGTGGCAAGCATCAGCAGAAAAGCAGTATCCGCCGTGGCTTTGCTCAGTACGCCGGGGGTATTTCCCACCGGAATATTCAGCCTGGCAGCTTCTCCTATGTCCACTTTATCATACCCTACTGAGTGTAAAGAAATGACTTTCAGGTGACTGCAGGCGTTCAGAAAATCTTTATCAAGTTTGTTGGCTCCGAGAAAAAGTAAAGCATCGTGGGCTTTGGCATGTTCTATGAGTTCCTGCTGGGTGAGATCGCGTTTTTCGGTCCATTGGGTATACTCAATGCCCGCTTCACGCAGTTTTTGGAGACCACTCTCAAAAATGGCCCTGGTAATGAAAACTTTCATGGTGGTTAATCAGATTTCTTTAAAAATACTATTTCATGACTTTAAAAACAACGAAAAACCAGCCCCGGCCTTATATTTTTTATGGAATGGTTTCTGATAAAAACAACAAATGCCGGAAACCCGGCATTCATTTTAATATAATTTCGGTGCTGCATTGAGCATCGGGAACTGTCTTTGGTGCCAGTAAGGATAGATCGGCGGCACTTCACTGACGGCGTCGAGCCTCTTGACCTGCTTTAAAGTCAGGTTCCAGCCTACCGCTCCGAGGTTTTGTTTCAGTTGCTCCTCGTTTCTGGCTCCGATAATGATATTAGAGATGGTCGGGCGTTGCAGCAGCCAGTTGAGCGACACCTGTGCCACACTTTTACCTGTCTCGGCAGCGATCTCGTCCAGCACATCCAGTACATTATAGAACACTTCGTCCGAAAACACTTCTCCCGGCACAGGGCTGCCTCCCTGGGTTACCCTCGCATTGGCCGGCAGCGGCTGGTTTCTTTTGTATTTTCCGCCAAGGCGACCTGCAGACAAAGGACTCCACACTATCGTACCGACATTCTGGTCAATACCCAGCGGCATAAGTTCCCATTCAAAATCACGGTTCAGAAGTGAATAATAAGCCTGGTGGGCGATGTATCTAGACCAACCGTATCTTTCCGAAACAGACAGCGATTTCATCAGGTGCCATCCGGAAAAATTGGAACAGGCAATGTACCTTACTTTACCACTTTGGACCAGGTTATCCAGAGCTTTTAAGGTCTCTTCTACAGGGGTATTGGCATCAAAACCATGCATGTGGTAAATGTCGATGTGGTCTACATTCATTCTCTTAAGACTTTCTTCTGCTGATTTCACCAGGTTAATTCTGGAAGAACCGAAGTCGTTGGTCTCATCGCTCATCGGGAAAGTGGCTTTGGTCGAAATCAATACTTTGTTTCTCAATCCGACAATGGCCTTACCGAGTATTTCTTCTGAAATGCCTTTTGAATACACATTGGCGGTATCAAAAAGGTTGACGCCCGCGTCAAGGCAAAGGTTGACCAGGCGGGTGGCTTCGTCTACCTGTGTTGAACCCCAGGCTTTGAAAAAGTCGTTGCCACCACCAAAAGTAGCCGTACCGAAACTTAAAACGGGAACCCTTAGTCCTGATGCCCCAAGTTGTCTATATTCCATAATTTATTGATATTAAAGTGTTTTAAAAGCATATTAAACATCAGTGTGATCAGTAAGGCGACAATACAGCCCACAAAAACACAAGCCACACGCTGCAACACCAGGCTCCAGTCTTTCACCTGTTCTTCCTGCAGCAAAACGATGATCAGGGCAGCCATGGCCGCCCGGGTGGCGTTATTCAACCGAATCAAAGTACCGATCAGAATCGTGGCTACAATCCCCGCACAAAGTAACAATAAAGTAGGAAAATCCATAAAATAAAGAACCAAACCAACCGCTCCGCCCAATAGATTGGCTTTCATACGGTCATAAGCCAGGTGATTGCTGCTTTCGGGTGAGGTGGCGACCACCACCGAAACGAGGCTCCAGTGAAACGGATACTGAGGAAACTGACGATAAAGAACATAACATACCACTACCCCGGTCAGACATCTTAAAACATATAGAAAAGTAGCAGCAGACAGATGAAAATCAAAACGGTTATTATTCATGGAAGTATCTGTAAAATCAGAAGAAGACATTTAAGGCATCTGCATTAAAACCGTCTAATTCTTATATTTAGAACACTTATCCGTGGGCCGCTTGTTCCCCGGAAAACACAATTTCAGGAATATTATTACGACCTGTTTTTTACCCTGATTTCGATCCAATTCTTTCTATTTAAAGTGCTTTTACAGGCCCGTTAATTCAACAAATACGTGACTTCCGGGATGTATTATTCTTCAAATTCCTAAAACTTTCCCAAATTGGGCTGTAAATTTAGCCTATGAAAATTCTGATTATCGAAGACGAACCGGATTTGCTCGACAATATGGTGCAGTCTCTCCAAAAAGAAAAATTCCTGGTCGAAACCGCCGATACTTTCCTTTCTGCGATGGATAAAATATCGATGTACGATTACAGCTGCATTTTGCTGGACATCAACCTGCCCGGCGGCAGCGGCATGGACGTGCTGCAGGAAATCAAAAAACTAAAAAAAACCGATGGTGTGATCATTATATCGGCCAAAGACTCGCTGGACGATAAACTCACCGGCCTGACTTTCGGGGCAGATGATTACCTTACGAAGCCTTTTCACCTGGCTGAACTGAATGCGAGAATCAACGCAGTGCTCAGGAGAAAGACTTTTGACGGACAAAACACGGTTTCATTAAAGAACCTGGACATCAATTATGACAACAGGACGGTTGAAATTGACGGTGTTCCTTTAATCCTCAACCGCAAAGAATATGACACGCTGATCTATTTTATCAGCAACAAAAACAGGCTGATCACCAAAACCGCCCTGGCCGAACACGTGTGGGGCGACCAGACCGACGAGGCCGACAACCTGGATTTTATTTATTCACAAATCAAAAACCTGAGAAAAAAACTGAAGGAGAGCAATGCAGAAATTGAGATTCAGGCGGTGTACGGGATAGGATATAAACTGTTAACGGGGGATTGATGCGGCAGTAGCTGTTGGTTATCAGCTTTTAGCGGTTAGCCTTTAGCAATCAGCTAAGCAGACGCTATAAGCAACTTCTCTACCGGAATGAATCCTGTAAATCTTCCATTCTATTACTTCTCTTACGCACTCCCGCCAGGCAAAGCCCAGGCCGGACATGCATTCAATCATTCAAAAATCACTCATTCACCATTAATACAATGAAACTCCTCAATCATACTTTATTATATCTTTCAGGCTCACTGCTGGTCATCATTACCATCTGGGCGGGGATATTCTATGTCAATATGCTTGACGAGGTGCATGACAGCATTGATGACGGTCTGGAAAATTATAAAATACTGGTGATCCAGAAAGCCCATACAGACAGCACCATCCTGCACAAAAACATTTTTGACGAAAGCAATTATGCCATCAGGCCTATTCCATCTCAGGAAGCTGCTCATATCAAAGAAACTTATGTGGATACCCTTATGTACATGCAGAATGAAGAGGATTACGAACCTGTCAGGTTATTAACCACCGCATTTTGTTTAGAGGGGAAAGGATGCTACGAACTTAAAATCATTTCGTCGATGGTGGAAGAAGACGACCTGATCGAAGACCTTTTTTATGCTTTGGTATGGCTGTATATTGCCATTATTGTCTCGGTGATCCTCATTAACAATGTGATCCTTAAGAAAATCTGGCAGCCTTTTTATCTGCTGATCGACCAGCTCAGGAACTTCAGACTAAGAAACGAAAAGGTTTTTACAGCTCCGGAAACCAAGGTCGCGGAATTCAAAGACCTCAACGAAACGATACTGGCCTTGCTGCAGAATAACCTGGAAGCCTACAACAGCCAGAAACAGTTTATCGAAAATGCAGCCCACGAACTGCAGACCCCGCTGGCCATCAGCATCAACAAACTCGAACTGATGCTGGAGCAACCTTTGCAGGAAGACCAGGCAGGTACAGTTGCCGGAGTCATCGAAAACCTGGAAAGGCTGACGCGGTTAAATAAATCACTTTTGCTGCTGACTAAAATTGAAAACAAACAGTTTACAGAGGAGGATCCGGTCAATTTCAATGAACTCATCAGTAAACAAAAAGAAAACTTTGCCGAACTTCTCGACTACAAAGCGATCGAACTGGACGTAACTTCAAACGGCATTTTTACACAAAACTTTAACCGCGACCTGGCAGATATGCTGGTCACCAACCTGCTCAAAAACGCCATTATCCATAATCATAAGGGCGGTCGGATTGATATTCAAATCACTGAAAATCAGATCAGTTTTTCAAATACCGGCAGTGAGCGGAGTCTGGATAAGGATAAGATTTTCGGGCGGTTTTATAAAACCCACGAACAAAAGTCGTCCACCGGACTCGGGCTTGCCATCGTGAAGGCCATTTCTGAATTGTTCCATCTGAAAGTGCAGTACGAGTTCGACGGATTGCATCATTTTATCATCAGGAAGTAAATAATTTCCAGGAGGGCCTGATCATCCCAATTGTTTCCTAATTGCCTGTCTAACATTGTATCAAAAAACGACAGCAATGAAACAATACCTTACTTACTTCCTGCTTTTTCTGGCATCTTCCGGTGCTTTCGCACAAAGCGACAACAAACCTGTCAAAATCAGTCATGCCGAGCCTTTATACATCGACCTGATCCGTGACCTCGGGGCCCGGAAAGGAGAAAAAGAAATCAACGTGGGCTGGATCATGGAAGACCAGAATACATTTATTACTCAGAGCGGGTTTGCAGAATTTGAGTTTTCCCCCGTCAACCGTCTGGGTCTTGAAGTTGAAGTACCGTTCCGGTTTTCGCATACCATAAGACCGGATCATACAGACGAGGTCATTCCGAAGGACAAGGTGGAAGGTGTAAAAATGGCGGCACAATATACTTTCCTGGTATCCCCGAAAAATCAGCTTTCGGCTGCTTTGGGCTCTATTTATGAAATCAACCTGCATTCTTATGCCACTTTTCGAAAAACCCGCTCGCTGGTAAAAGGGAATACCTTCAATCCTTTCCTGATTGTCGCTAAAAAATGGGGAGCTGTCAATACACTTCTTTATACAGGTCCATCTTATTATCAACAGTTTAACTCTGAGGTACGCGAATTCAATTACCAGGTCAACCTGAGCATGCATTATGTTCTGCCCTCTTCCAATTTTATAGGGGTTGAGCTCAACCATGAAACCTCCGGAAAACAGAAAATAACGGTCATTCATCCGCAAATCAAAGTTAAAATAGCCTCAGGCCTTGCTATAGGATTTGCTACAGGAATTCCGGTGAATGTGAAAACCCAGAGCCTGAGTTTCCTGACCCGTCTCATTTATGAGCCGGGCCGTAAGAAGTAACTCCTTTCCCAAATGTTTCCTGAATCTGTTCTTTATTTCGCTTAACAAAATCAATAAATACGATGAAAAATCTAGTAGTGTTATTATCAGCCGTTACTTCCTTCTCTTTTGCCCAGGACATTCCTCAAAGCCAGGTTCCGGCCGTGGTGGTCAATGCATTTCAGCAGAAATATTCAAAGGCGGCAGACGTGGAATGGGAGAAAAAAGGAGAAATTTTTGAAGTGGAATTCGAAACAGGAATCCCTTCAAAAGACCATAAAATGCACATCGACAAGGCCGGCAAGGTGATCATGCATGCACAGGACATCGCCAAAAGCGACCTTCCTGCACTGGTCAGGAAAAGCATCAGACAGCAATTTCCGGGCTATGCCTCAAGCGACGCCGTCAGAATTGAGCAAAAAGGGGTAGTCACATACCAGGTTGACCTGGAAAAGAAAAAAGACGACCGAAAGGTAACTTTCGACATAAAGGGAAAAGTGGTGGAGAACATTGCTGATTAAAAAAACGGAAGGCGGCTCTCAGGCCGTCTTCTTTGTTTTCAACAAATGCGTACTGGGATTTGGTCTTAAAAAGTATTTTATTTGTTTTTAAAATCAATACGGGAATTCAGAACCCTATTTTTGCTGTTAACCTGTAAACCAAAAGCCCCTTAAATCATTCTTTTGTGGAAAACATCACCGTCATTATCATGCTGTTGTTTGGTATCACTTTCCTGGGTGTGCTGAGCAATAAATATAAATTTCCTTTTCCGATCGCACTCGTACTTTGCGGTGTTGTCATCAGCCTCGCTCCCGGACTACCGATCGTTTCACTTAATCCCGAAATTGTTTTCATCATTTTCCTGCCTCCGCTGCTTTACAGTGCGGCATGGAACACCAGCTGGCATGATTTCAAGGCAGCCATCAGGCCCATCACGTACGCGGCGGTCGGGCTGGTACTCTTTACGACATTGCTGGTGGCTGTGGTGGCTCATTTACTGATACCTGATCTGAGCTGGCCGCTTGCTTTTCTGATCGGGGCTATTGTTTCCCCGCCTGATGCGGTGGCAGCTACCTCCGTGACCAAGGGACTGAAACTCCAGCCGCGGCTTATTACTATCCTGGAAGGGGAAAGCCTGGTAAACGACGCCAGTGGCCTGGTGGCTTACAAATATGCCCTGGCCGCAGCAGCAGCCGGTAACTTTATCTTCTGGCAGGCGGGCCTCAACTTCCTCCTGATTTCCGCAGCCGGAATAGCCATCGGGCTGGCCATCGGATACATCATGTACCTGATTCACAAGAAATTCATCTGCGACCCCATCATTGAAGTTACACTTACTTTTTTAACTCCTTTTGCCTCTTATCTGCTGGCAGAACATTTCCATGTTTCGGGTGTCCTGGCCGTGGTTTCCACGGGATTATACCTGTCTTTCCGATCAGGAGAGATATTTAGCCATCAAAGCCGGATCATGACTTACGCGGTCTGGGATGTGGTCATATATATCCTGAACAGCCTCATATTTATCCTGATCGGTCTGCAACTGAGAAGCGTTATCCAGGGTATCGGGGACTATTCTATGAGTGAGCTGGCTCTGTACGGCGTTGTGATCAGTGTGGTGGTGATCATCGTCAGGTTTGTCTGGGTGGTTCCAGCTACCATGCTGCCGAGAATGCTGAGCCGTAAAATCAGGACCACCGAGTCTTTTGATCCGCGAAACCTGGTGGTCTTCGGCTGGGCCGGTATGCGGGGAGTCGTATCCATGGCAGCAGCCCTGGCTATTCCGCTGACCCTGGCTGACGGAACCATTTTCCCGCACAGAAACCTGATCATCTATATTACCTTTTGCGTCATTTTGTCGACACTCGTTTTACTCGGGCTTACCCTGCCGTGGGTCATTAAGATGCTGAAGTTACCTCCTCATTCCATTGCTTCGGAAGAATTTGAGATCAGGTCGCATGTGGTCAGTCATACGATTACGCACATAGAAGAAAATTTCGGCCTGGTGCAGGATGAATTGCTTAACAATATCAAAAGCAAATACGAAGTCAAATTTAACAGGCTTCAGAAAACCGATCTTCCGGCCAACTACTTCGGCAACGGAGAAACCCTGGCGGGCAATGTATTTAACGAGTTTTCCCAGCTTCAGATTGACCTCATCAATGTGGAGCGGACCATGCTCGAAGAACTTCATAAAAAAGGCAAAGCCAGCGAGGAAATCCTCAGGAAAATAGAAAGGGAACTGGACCTGGAGGAGACCAGGTTGCAGATGGAAATGTATATCGGGTAATCGTCGGTCCGTGCCTCGAGGCACGGACGTACAAAAATTAAAAATCAAATTTAAAACTGGCCCTCACCCCCAATCCGGATACATGCGGATTGCTGAGATAATTAAAGCGTTTGACCAGGTCTACTCTCAGGAACTTAAAAATATTGGCCACACCAATACTGCCTTCCATATAAGGTTTATTGGCGAAAGTATGGGTAATCGGTGTTCCGTCTTCCGCTTCAGGAAACCTCAGGATATCGTCTGTGTAAGCAGGATTATTTTCCTTTCTCAGGTCACCGTAAAGCAGTTTAAATGTCGCCACTTCTCTCCATTTCAACCTTTTCATCAGTGGTACTTTGTTGAAAAAGAAGCCGTTAAAATAATGGTCGATATTAAGCCCTGCATACCTGTCGCTGACAAACTCCAGGAAATTCATGAGGTTGTAAGACCTGAACTGGAAATCATAGGACTGGTTGGCCCTGTGGATATTCAGCAAAGGAAACGGCACTTTCCCAATCAGCTGCCCGCCTTCCAGCAAAATATTGGTATAGCCCACCTGTGACAGGTAGACCCTTTTAAAAGCACTGAAAGTAACACTCTGGTAATTGAATTCGCCGTTAAATACGTCTCTCAAACCAATGGCGTACCTCAGACTAAAGATGGGATACTTATTATAAATCGGGCTTCTGTACAGCTTACTCTGGTAGAATTTCTCCTTCGGAGCCCATCGCAGGTTAAGGCTGAATTCAGAGGTCGTCAGGTGGCCTGGTTCACTGGTATTGTCGTTATAGTCTGTAAAATTGAAATTCAGGCTTCCGCCAGGATATTGTATCCAGTATTTATAGCCCAGCAGGAAAGAAAAATGGTTTTTATACTCATGAAGATACTCGGCCTGCACGATATCGTTGTAAGACCATTTATCGTTCACCCCTCTTTTAAACGACAGGAGGAAATTATCTTCCTGTACAAACTGGAGGCTCTGACCCGGAATCTTGGTATCTTTCTGATAACTGATTTTCAGGGACCTGACCGGGAAATCATAGATGGTCTTATCAGTAAATGAATAGGTGGCACCTACATAATATTTCCATTGCTGGTCTTTAAAACCATAGGCAGTGTAGGCATCCAGAACGATCTTTTTGCTAAACTGAGGGGTGGTTCTTCCCCCGAACCTGAGCCTGAAGCCTTCCACCGGATTAAAGCTGTAAAAAGTGTTGACAGGGCCCATTTCCACCGGACCGAAGCTTTTAAAACTGATCAGCAGCAAAGTTGCCAGGTCCATACTCCGAGTAAAGGCCGGCACTTTCTTGACACTGTCTATTTTGGTATAAATGCCCTCTTCTGAAGCGGACAAAGCCCCGTGCCGGTTTTCCTGCCAGAAAGAATCGTCCTGTTCTGTCGCTTTCTCCCTGACTTCCACCTCTGCCCCTTCATAGTCGGTCAGATAACGGGGCTGGTTAATTTTGATGTTTTTATACGAAACAGTCTTTTGTCCGAAAATACCCATAGAGCCTTTCCCCAGTCCGAAATCAGCCATAAAATCATCCTTGGTCAAGCTGTAATATCCGGCATCGTCTTTTTCGAATTCCTGCTTTATTTTCAGCTCTTTGACCCAGTTGAGGTTAATACGGCTGTTGACCGACATGTCGAGTTTCCTGACGGCATACGCACTGTCGAGCGTAATGTAAAGATTGCCCTGAAACAGGAAATCATTCGGATTCCTGGGCATAAAAGCCAGGTTGATAAGCTTCTGCTGATCTACCACCACGGTGTCCAGGATAAAAAACTTATAGAAAAGCGGGGAGCTTTTAGCTATGGGACTGAGAAACTGGTTGGTCAGCATCGTGATATCATTTTCATAAATATCGATGTGCTGGTACATGTTTTTCAGGTAATTGTCGATGCCGTTGTCATCCACATACCCTTCAAAACTGATCATTTTATCACCTTTAATGATCTGCTTCTCTTTTTTCGGGTTCTTTCTGAAATAGACATCCGAGATGGTTTCCTTGATATACATCGGCAAAACAGGCTTTCCTCCGGCCAGCTTGGTCGAATCCATGCCTTCAAATATGAATTTGAAGTTTTTAAACACCGCCCTGTTCTTGAATTTTTCGCTGACATTACTCAGGGCAAACTGTATCTTCTCATATTTCTCGTGTTCGTAGAAATCATAGTTGTCGGATTTATTTTTGGGCTTGTTATCAATGACCAGGTTGATCAGGTCTACCGCAGGATTGTTCTTGTTCCTGTACCTGAGGCGGTCCGCTTTGACACTCACTTCCTGCAATTGCTTGGCTTCCTGTTCCAGCTGAACGTCAAGGGTCTGGGTGGTGCCCGGGGTAATATCCAGCACGAGGGTTTTGTATCCTACAAATGAAATTTTAAGCTGCTTTAATGAAACATTATCAGAGCTGATCTGATAATCACCCTCAAATCCGCTGTTGGTGCCGATGGTGCTGCCCACAAACATGACAGAGGCAAAAGGAACGGGTTCTTTGGTGAGTTTATCCTGGATATTTCCCTTAACTATCGTGGTATTCTGAGCATATGACCGGTAGCCTAAAAAAGAATTTAGTAAGAGTAAAAAAACAAATAAGTAATTCTTTTTCATTCTAAGTTGATAAAGTTAAGCGTCTTTTCAAATGGGCCCCGGTCTGAAATTTCTTCACCTCCGCCCCCTCTAAAAAACAAGCTGCCAATAAGTAAATTACGTACCGGATATACTTTTCGCTGCCTATGCTAATATAACAAACGACCAAAATAAAAGATGCGGTATAAAACGAAATCATTGCCTGTGTACCAATAATTCTTGGTAATGTACCAATAGCAAAATCTTTGCTCATCAGAAGGTCTGAAAACCAGACTAATCTGCTTGTTTCTCATCAACTTAAGCTCTAAAAAGCTTTATTTTAATTACAATTTATTAATTTGTACCCCGATTAAAACATCATCAAACCTTAATGATTTAATGAAGAAAACAACAACAACATTTTTTGCTGCCCTGATGCTTTCCGGCACCATGGTTTTCGGTCAGACCATGTCCGAAAAAATCACCAAAGAGGCCACCGAGAACTCTCAGCTTGAAAAACTGGCTTTCGAACTGATGGATGTCATCGGGCCGAGACTGGTGGGCTCGCCGCAAATGAAACAGGCGGGCGACTGGGCAGTGAACAAGTACAAAGACTGGGGAATTGCAGCCAGAACAGAGAAATGGGGCGAATGGAGAGGATGGGAAAGAGGCGTTTCCCACATCGACATGGTTTATCCGAGGGTAAAATCACTTGAAGGCATGCAGCTGGCCTGGAGCCCGGGCACAAAAGGCAAAACCATCATTGCAGAAACCGTCATTATTCCTGATCTGCAGGACTCTATCGCTTTCCAGGCCTGGCTACCCTCTGTCAAAGGCAAACTGGTGATGATTTCGATGAACCAGCCGACCGGAAGACCGGATTACAACTGGCAGGAATTCGCGACCAAAGAATCATTTGAAAAAATGAAGGCTGACAGGACGGTTCAAACCGATGCCTGGACCAAAAGAATCTCTAAAACAGGGTATGGCACAAAAACACTTCCGGTGGCTCTTGAAAAAGCAGGGGCGGCGGGTATCGTGATGTGTTACTGGTCAAAAGGATTCGGAGCCAACAAGATATTCGGAGCGGTGGCCAAAACCATCCCTACCATTGACATCTCTGTAGAAGACTACGGAACGCTGTACAGACTGACCGAAGCGGGTATCAAACCTAAGCTGAGCATCATGACAGATGCCAAAGAAAACGGCGTGGTACCGGCATTCAATACCATCGCTGAAATCAAAGGCACTGAAAAACCGGACGAGTATGTGATCCTTTCTGCCCACTTCGACTCATGGGACGGCGGAACAGGGGCTACAGACAACGGTACAGGGACTATCGTGATGATGGAAGCCATGCGTATCCTTAAAAAACTGTATCCTAATCCGAAAAGAACCATCCTGGTAGGACACTGGGGCAGCGAAGAGCAGGGACTAAACGGCTCAAGGGCCTTTGTGGAAGATCATCCTGAAATCGTGAAAGGCATCCAGGTGGTATTCAACCAGGATAACGGTACGGGAAGGGTGATCAACCTTGCCGGACAGGGTTTCCTTAATTCTTATGACTACCTGGGCAGATGGCTTAGCAAAGTCCCTAAAGAAGTAAGTCAGCATGTAGAAACAAGATTTCCGGGCACTCCCGGAACCGGCGGATCAGACTTTGCTTCCTTTGTGGCAGCAGGAGCTCCTGCTTTTTCATTAAGCTCACTGAACTGGTCATATGGCACTTATACCTGGCATACCAACCGTGATACTTATGATAAAATCGTTTTTGATGATGTGAGAAACAACGCGATTATTGCGGCAGTTCTTGCGTATGAAGCGAGCGAAGACCCGAATAAAACCTCAAGGGATAAAGTGGTGTTGCCATTGAACGCCAAGGGAGAGCCGGGTACCTGGCCGACTCCAAAATCACCGACAAGAAAAGGTGGTCTGGACTGATCTGGAAAGATTAAAAAAAAGCCCTTTGCTGTGATCAGTAAAGGGCTTTTCTTTTTAATTGCATTCTCCGTCGGGCGTACAGGCGGTGCCATCAGCCACTTCCAGTTTAAATACCGGGTTGGCTTCACGCCACTCACCGAAAGATTTCTGAAGGGTATTCAGGAATACTTCTGAGGGCTGTGCTCCTGAAACGGCAAATTTCCTGTCAAAAACAAAGAAAGGAACCCCTCTCACGCCGATTCTGGCAGCTTCCTGGGTATCTTTTTTGACTTCTGCAGCGAATTTATCACGATTGCCGAGCACTTCACTTACTTCGTTTTCATCCAGCCCGATTTCTTTACCCAGCTGGGCCAATACCTGATGGTTCCCGAAATCTTTACCTTCTGTGAAGTAAGCCTTAAACAATTGTTCTTCGATCTCATCACCCAGGCCTTTGGTCTTGGCCAACTGAATAAGACGGTGTGCATCAAAAGAATTGGCTACCACTGCCTTATCAAAATTATAGGTCAGTCCTGACTCAGCGGCCATTTTGACCACGTGGTCATGCATCTGAACAGATTGTTCATAAGACATGCCTTTTCTTTCAGACAGGTATTCGTAAATATTTTTGTCTGGATCCGCAACGATTTCCGGGTCCAGCTGGAAACTGTGCCATTCCAGTTCGATGTTCCCGGCGTCAGAAAACTCTTTCATGGCACTTTCAAACTTTCTTTTCCCGATATAGCAGAACGGACACATAACGTCCGACCATATTTCTACTTTCATACTTTGATTTGTGTTCATTGATATATAAATTCTGGTTTTTCAACCATTAAGATTACTGTTTATTTTTCCAATTCATCCAGGAAATGCTGCAGGTCCAGGGCCCTGCTGACCATCATCAGCGATCCGTCCTCATCAAATTCCCATAAGTCTTTCGGTTTGTCCCAATAGAGCTCAATGCCGTTATTATCCGGATCATTGAGGTACAGTGCTTCAGACACCCCATGGTCAATGGCCTTGATACCGTAAAAGCCCGCTTTGATCAGACGGTCATAAATAACGGCCAGGTCTTTACGGGTAGGGTAAACAATGGCCGTATGATACAAGCCTACCCCGTTTCTCGGTGCAGGCGGTGCATCTTTGCTGTGCCAGGTGTTCAGGGCAATGTGGTGATGGTAACCTCCGGCCGATATAAAAACGGCAGAATCACCATACCTGCTCATGATTTCAAAACCCAGCAGGTCATGGTAAAAAACAAGTGACCTGTCCAGGTTGGAAACTTTCAGATGCACATGCCCGATGCGGGTTTCTGCAGGAACAACATATTTATTTTCCATATCGTTAAAACACCGGAAATGAAGAAAAAATCCATTTAAAGAATTAAAAAGTTGACGATAAGCCCCGGTATAGTTTAAGTTCCAACCGGAACTTATCGTTGTCAGGCGTGTTATTTAGAAGTAGCAGGAAGAAAATTATCCTGTCCTTTCAGAAAAACACCGATCCAGGCTAAGGCGATCAGGGCCAAAGCAACCGGATTCTGACCTGTAGAAATTTCAATAGCCGCTGCTCCACCCAGATAGGATAAAAGCAGGTAAAACCCGATTTTGTAGGTTTTGGGATACAGGAACAAAGCTACAGAAATCAGCTCAACGGCCCCTAAAACAGAGATAAGGGAACCAAAACCGATTTTTGAAAGTCCTGTAACCACCTGTTCGCTACCGGAAAGTTTCATCACACCACTCATAACTACCATCAAAGAAGGTAAAATAGTGAAAATAAGAGCCAATACTTTTTTTGTTTTTTCAGACATGTTTAGTTTATTTTATTTAATGAATACAAATTCAGGAAAACAATAGTTTCTTTTAGAAACTACTTTTCTCATCGAAAGTGGTTTCCTTTAGGATACCATTAAAACCAGGGTAAACAAAATGGAAAAAGTACATACAGAATGTAAAGGAAAAATAAGGGCCATCCATGACACACTGGATATTCTCAGCGGGAAATGGAAAATTGCCATCATCGGTTCTCTTGGTTTCGGAACCAGGAGGTTCATGGAATTGCAGCGGGAAGTGGAAGGCATCGGGGCCAAAATGTTGTCGAAAGAACTCAGAGAACTTGAAATAAATGACCTGGTAAAAAGGACCGTGCTGGACACCAAACCCGTCACGGTAGAATACCAGCTGACCGAATACGGCAAAACCCTGCAGGACATTATTGACGAAATGATGAAATGGGGAGAAAACCATCGCAAAAGAATTATGTCTGAAAGTCCTAAAGAAGCTGAATTAATATGAGCAGATTATTCTCGCCGCTGACCATCAAAATTATAAGCCTGAAAAACCGCCTGGTGGTCTCTCCTATGTGTCAGTATTCAGCTGAGGACGGGTTTGCCAACGACTGGCATCTTGTACACCTCGGAAGCCGTGCGGTGGGCGGGGCAGCCCTGGTGATCCAGGAAGCTACGGCTGTGTCGCCTGAAGGCAGGATCAGTTACGGTGATCTGGGCATCTGGAAAGATGAGCACATCGAAAAACTAAAGCAAATCACTGCTTTCATCCATCAGAACGGGTCTGTGGCAGGCATTCAGCTGGCCCATGCCGGGCGTAAGGCGAGCCATGAGATTCCGTGGAAAGGCGGAGCACAGATCATGGAAGGGCCTCAAAGCTGGCCGACGGTTTCTGCTTCTGCTGTCGTTTTTACGGATGGAGAAACGGTGCCCCATGAACTGAGCACAGAAGAGATAAAGGGAGTGGTTTCAGATTTTAAATCTGCGGTATTGCGTGCTTTAAAAGCCGGGTATAAGGTAGTCGAGATCCATGCGGCCCACGGATACCTGGTACACCAGTTTCTGTCGCCTTTCAGCAATCAGAGGACGGATGAATACGGAGGAAGCTTTGAAAACCGGATCAGGTTTTTAACAGAGATTCTCGACGGGGTAAAAGAGGTGTGGCCTCCGGACCTTCCTTTGTTTGTCAGGATTTCTGCCACCGACTGGAAAGAAGGCGGATGGAACATTGAGGAATCTGTAAAACTCGCCGCCCACCTGAGAGAAAACGGCGTTGACCTCATCGATACCTCCACAGGAGGCAATATTACCGGGGTTAAAATCTCCCTGACGCCCGGCTACCAGGTGCCTTTTGCGGCCAGGATAAAACAGGAAGCGGGCATCATGACCGGAGCTGTGGGTCTGATCAATACAGCTCAGCAGGCAGAAGACATTCTGAGCAACGGAGAAGCCGACCTTATCCTGATGGCCAGGCAAATGCTCAGGGACCCTTATTTCCCGATGCACGCTGCCCGTGAACTCGGAGAAGACATTCAATGGCCTTCACAATACGAAAGAGCCAAACCGAAGTAAGCCGAAGTACGTCATTTGTATTAATAAAAAAAGCCCGGCTCCTTAAACAGGAACCGGGCCTTCATATCTTTCAAAGTTTATTTGACCGATACAGGAACAACTACATTTTCCCAGGCCAGGTCAAATCCTTTATCACTCACATGGTATGCAAGGCTTTCAGCTGAGGAAGCTGCTTTCTTAGGTTTTACATTAACCCTCAGAACGTCTTTAGACTGGTCGTATTTAAAAGCACCCCACTGATCAGGTACACTGTTAAAGATCACAGTCCACTCACCTTCAGCCGGGATCACGAAGAAACCGTATTTTCCGGCAGCCAGTGTTTTACCTTCTACAGTAATGGCTTTGTCTGTTTCAAAAGTCGTGGCATTGTCGGCACCAGCTCTCCATACTTTACCGTAAGGCACCAGTTCACCCCAGATCTTACGACCTTTTACAAAAGGGCTGCTGTATTTGATGGTCACATTGGCACCACCAATTTTGCCTTTGGCTTCGGCTTTAGGGCTTTGTTGTGCAAATCCCGCCACAGAAATAAATAAACCTGCAACAAGTAACATTAAACCCTTTCTCATTTGATTTGTTTTCATAATGCTAATTAAGTGTTGATAAATTAGAATAAAAATTTTAAGATGTACTCTTCCGTAACGCTATGAATAACGTCAGAAATATTTCACCAAATATACTGTTTCTCATAAAATATATCATAAAAACTTCCCTCTTTAACAAATTTTTAAATTTAACGGTATTTTAAACCCTGAAAAAAGGTGTCATTGAATGATAAACCGGGCCTTTCCTGAAAAGCCCGGCTGCCTGTCATTCTTAAATCGGTTGCATAAAAATTTATTGTCTCTTTTTGGTACAATAGGATGGTACAGGAGAGTTTAAGGATTCAAAGGTGCTTATTTTCGGAAAATTGTCAGAATTGTTTAATATTTTCAAAGAAAAATACATTCCGGCAAACCGAATTAACCATAAAAACCTTGATCAATGAAAAAATCAGTCCTGTTCATCACCCTGTTGCTGTCGTTTGGGGCAGCCAGGGCCCAGCTGGCGGTTAAAAACCTGCTGCTGGAAAACCAGGTCAATCCCGTAGGGCTTGACATCAGACAACCCCGGTTCAGCTGGGCTCTGCAATCCGGTAAACGGAATGTGAAACAAACGGCGTATGAGCTTAAGGTAACCGCCGGAAAAGAAGTGGTCTGGAATACCGGCAAAACCAGTTCCGAGCAATCTGCTCACCTAATTTATGCAGGAAAAGCATTGAAATCGGGACAAAAGTACCAATGGCAGGTGAAAGTCTGGGACAACCAGGGACAAACCAGTGAGTGGAGTGCCCCGGCAGTTTTTCAGACAGCCCTGATGGACATCAGCGAATGGAAAGCTTCGTGGATTGAGCCTGAGTTCGGATTGGATACCAACATCACCGCGAGCCCTGTGCTGAGAAAACAGTTTTCAGCTGCCAAAAAAATCGTTTCAGCTACAGCTTACATCACCGCTCATGGCTTATATGAAGCACAGATAAACGGACAAAGGGTGGGCGATGCCTATTTATCGCCGGGCTGGACAGTCTATGACAAACACCTGCAATACCAGACTTATGATGTGACGGCTTTGGTCAGAAAAGGGAAAAATGCTGTCGGTGTAACGTTGGCCAGCGGCTGGTACAGGGGCCATCTGGGCTGGGAAATGAAGAAAAACACTTACGGGAAAGACATTGCCCTGTTGTTCCAGATGAACATCGTGTATTCGGACGGAAGCACTGAGCTTGTGGTGTCTGACGGCTCATGGAAAGCCTCTACTGCCGAAATCACCTATGCAGACTTATACAACGGCGAAACCATAGACGCCCGTCTCGCTAAAAACGGTTGGAGCAGCCCTGATTACAATGATGCGGCCTGGCAAAAGGTAATCGTCAGAGAGCATTCAAAAAGTAATCTGTCAGCCAATTATAATGAACCTATTAAAAAACACGAGGTTTTCAAACCCGTCAAAGTCATCACGACACCGAAAGGAGACAAAGTTTTAGACTTCGGCCAAAATCTGGTGGGCTGGGTCAAACTGAAAGTATCCGGCAAATCAGGCGACAAGATAACGGTCTCACATGTGGAAGTGATGGACAAAAAAGGCGAACTGTATTTTGAAAACCTCAGGCTTGCCAAAGCCCAGGACCACTATATCCTGAAAGGCGGCGGTGGTGAGACTTTTGAACCGCATTTCACCTTTCATGGCTTCAGGTATATCAGGGTTGAAGGATTATCAGGGGCATTAAATCCCGATGATTTTGAAGCTGTAGCCCTTTATTCAGACATGAAACCCTTGGGCAGTTTCGAAAGCTCCAGTGCCCTGGTGAATCAATTACAGAAGAACATCCAGTGGGGACAAAAAGGCAACTTCCTGGATGTGCCGACCGATTGCCCGCAAAGAGATGAGCGGTTGGGCTGGACAGGCGACGCTGAAGTATTTTCGAGAACAGCGGCATATAATTTTAATGTCAACAGTTTCTTCGCCAAATGGCTGAAAGACGTGGCTTTCGAACAAAATGCCAACGGATCAATTCCCTTTGTGGTGCCTAATACGCTGAAAGGAACCTTTTTCAATATGCCGAGCGGTGCAGCCGGATGGTCTGATGCCGGTATCATTATCCCCTGGAACCTGTATGTGGTGTATGGAGATAAAAGACTGATAGAAACCCAGTACCCGAGCATGAAAGCCTACCTGGAGCATGTCAGGAAAGCCGCTAAAAACGACCTCTGGAACACCGGATTCCAGTTTGGCGACTGGTTGTCTTACCGTGTGGATGATTCACAGGGGATGATAGGTCAGAAATCGGCGGTAACGGATAACTATCTGGTAGCCCAGTGTTTTTATGCCTATAACGTGGACCTGATGATCAAGACCGCCAGGGCTTTGGGTAAAACAGATGATGTGAAGGACTTTGAAGCCTTGCTGGGGCGTGTCAGGACGGCATTCCAGAAAGAATACATGAGCAGCAACGGAAGGCTGATCTCAGAAACACAAACGGCCTACCTTCTGGCCCTTTCCTTTGACATGATGCCGGAGAGTGTTCGTCCGTATGCCGTTGAAAGACTGGAAAACAACATCAAAAGCTACAATTATCACCTGACCACGGGATTTTTAGGTACGCCGTTTCTGACCTCTGTCCTGACCAGGTTCGGCAAAAACGATGTAGCCTACCGTCTCCTGCTGCAGGAAACTTATCCTTCATGGTTATATCCGGTCAAAATGGGGGCGACAACGATCTGGGAAAGATGGGATTCGATGAAACCCGACAGCTCTTTTGCCAGCCCGAGCATGACGTCCTTTAACCATTATGCCTACGGAGCGGTGGGTGACTGGCTTTACCGTGACGTGGTGGGCATAGACACAGACGAAAACGCGGTCGGATACAAGGAAATCATCATCAAACCCCACCCGGGCGATGGCCTGACGTATGCCAAAGGCTCATTTGAAACTTATTACGGAACTGTTTCAGCCCATTGGAAAACAGAAGGCAAGGCCATTAAACTGGATGTCGAGATTCCGGCCAATACTACCGCGACAATATACTTCCCCTCAGAAAAGCAGGAAAGTGTCATAGAAAGTACCGGAGAAGTCAAAGCCTCCGGTAAAGAAAAAGGATATACTGTGTTTAAAGTAGGTTCAGGTAAATACCAGTTTTCGGGAGATAAGTAATTTTTTTTTGAATTTGGATATGAGAATCACGAAAAGACCGGTCACCCGGTCTTTTTCGTTTTACTCAAAGGTAAAATTATAGGCTATTGTAACAATGGCAGAGGCAAATATTTTAAGGTTGTAAGCCTTGGTCGATTCCTGTTCGGATTTGAAGAAAACAGAATACACGTTCTTTCTGGCATAAGCGTTATAGACGGTAAAAGCCCAGTTGCCTTTCCATCTCTTGTCTTTCATTCTGGGATTAAAGATATTCCATGAGAAATCAAGCCTGTGATAATCAGGGATTCTAGCATTGTTTCTTTTGTCATAAAACGGATACACGTTGTTCTGATAATTGACAAAACCCACAGGCTGGGTATAAGGCCGCCCGGTGCTGTACACAAAATTAAACCCGAAAGAATTATGCTTGTCGACGCTGATGTCTATTGAGGCGTTAACCGTGTGAGGCTTGTCATAATTAGCTGAATACCAATCACCTCCGTTTACCAGTTCTATTGCCGGCAAATCGCCGTTCACCCTGTTGAGGGTTCTTGAATAAGTATAATTGGCCCAGCCGGTCAGGGTCCCTTTCTTTTTGGAAGCCATAAACTCCACGCCGTAGGCTTTGCTAATGCCCTGGATCAGCTGGGTTTCGGGATATTGCTGCAGCAGGAAATCTGCCCCCGGCTTATAATCCATCATGTTTTGGGTAAACCTGTAGTAACCTTCAAGTGAGAACTCGTAAATATTGTCTTTGATGCTCTGATAATAACCCGCTGTCACGAGGTTACTGATCTGGGGTTTTATGTGCCTGTCGCTTGTTTTCCATCTTGATGTCGGTATGGGTGTGGTGGTATTGGAAACCACCTGGATGTACTGTCGCATCAGGTTATAGCCAAATTTGACCGAAATATCGGGGGTAAAGGCATACCTGAAGCCTATCCTGGGCTCCAGACCTCCGTAAGTGCCCGTCACGGCCCCTTTTTTATAGTGAAGCGTATCCATTACCGAGAAATCGTCCCTCGGCTGTCCGGGTTCATACACCCTGACATCAGAAGGTCCCAGGGACATAAAATAGGAATATCTCAGCCCAAGCGACAAAGCCACGGTTTTGGAGATATTGATTTCATCGTCAGCATACCAGGCCAGTTCATTGGCTCTTTCGGAGGGCGTGGTGATATAATTGACGCTGGGACTGCTGTTAGGCTCGAGCGTACCGGGTCTGATCAGATATTGGGTCAGGATGATTCCTGATTCGAGTTTATGGTCTTTCAGCTGATAATTCAGATTGGATTTAACCTGGTTTTGTACCAGGTTCGACTTCAGCTCCACATTGTTGTTGGTTTCGGCTTCCACGGTGGCGATCGTAGGATTGTAATGAGCCGTCATCACCGTCGTCTGGATATCCATTTTTGAGTTAATGACATGCAGCCAGCGTCCCATCAGGTTGGTGGTCTGGTGTTTAAAGAAAGTCGACGTACCTACTACATTGGGCAGATTGGTCAGAAGCCCTGTTCTGAAATAATCATAACTGTGATAGCCCATGGCCGTAAAAGTATTCTTCTGATTGATTCTCCAGAAACCTTTGGATACAAATTCGGCAAACTTGGTTTTGATCCCGTCCAGCCGT
Source organism: Emticicia sp. CRIBPO (assembly GCF_009905725.1). Taxonomy (GTDB): domain Bacteria; phylum Bacteroidota; class Bacteroidia; order Cytophagales; family Spirosomataceae; genus Leadbetterella. The sequence goes on from NZ_JAAAKV010000017.1 coordinate 84,808, forward strand.
TCAGAAGCAATTGGAAGTAAAAAATCGTTAAAAGCTCCTCTCCCGGCCACATAAATGCCCAGTTTTTCTTTTACCAGCGGTACATCCATCATCAGGCGGTTAGAAACCAGGCTTATACCGCCGTTCATCCTGAATTTTTCCAGGTTGGGATTTTTAAGTGAGATGTCCATTACCGATGCAGCCCGGCCACCGAATCTTCCGGGCACATTGCCTTTGTACAGGTCCAGGTTACTCACCGCATCGGGCGGCACTACCGAAAACAAGCCAAACATGTGAGTCGGGTTAAATATCGGGGTATCATCCAATAAAATAAGGTTTTGGTCTGTGGTACCTCCCCTGATGTTGACCCCGTTAGAGGCTTCTCCCACACTTGACACGCCCGGCAGCATCTGAATGCCCCGGAGCAGATCCACCTCTCCGAATACGGCGGGTATTTTCTGCAATGTCTTGATATTGATCTGGTTGGCCCCCAGAATTGGTTTCCTGACGGTCTTGTCAAATCCTTTGCTGGTCACCACCACCTGTTCCAGCAGATTGGAAACCTTAGGCAACAGTACTTCCAGGAAAAGGCTGTCCTTGCCCATCGGCACCACGTAAGAATAAGGCACATAACCCAGGTACCTGATGTTCAGGATGTGGTCTTTGCCATAAACCCCGACAACGAAATGGCCGTTTTTATCAGATTTGGCCCCGACATTGGTCTTTCTGAAATCAAGGACCACCGAGGCTCCTTCCAGCGGGGTTCCGGTCAATGAATCTTTCACTACCCCGTATACCTTGACCACCTGTGCCCCGGCGGGCAGAAGGTTTGCCAAAAATATAAGAAGAAAGACATATCTGACTATTTTCATTTTCCGGTGATCCGTTTTCTTTGTACTGTTATTAATCTCGTCCATATCTCCAGCCCGCAGGCACAAAAGGGGTTCTAAGGCGACTGTTTTTACAAACCGCCAGCGGAATATAAGGGCGTTCCTGCGACACCTGCTCTATGTTGGCGTCCCGGTTGGTCACAATCCTGAACAAGCTGTTTAATTCCGATCCTTTTGTATTGGTCCGGCTCAGCATAACCCTGACTTCAGACACGGAAGAGGCGGAAAAAAAGCCCAGCACCAGCTCGCTTTCTCTCGCTATATTCGTCACATTACTTTTAATCGGAGCCGGAGGGGTGTCTGCGAGTGTTCCGGTATTGACGGCCTGGTCCTGGATCAGCTTAAAATACCGGTAGGCGTTAGCCGTCAGCGAAGTCTGCTGCACACTCACCAAAGCCGGATTATACTGGTATAAAGGCACCTGGGCGGCCAGTTTGTTCTTTTGCTCCTGCCCGTTTGAATAAATATCGGACATGATGTTGATGTCAGAACCGGTGAAAATATCCCAGCAATCGCTGCCGCAGTTGTAATCATAGGTAATGTTGCTGTTGATCGTCAGATCTCTGAAACAGTCGCCTGTAACACCCTCCTCCCCTTCATAGAGGTAGTATTTTCCTCTCGGACATGAGGCACATATTTTCTGGACTTCCCAGCTGGTCCATTTCCAGCGGTAAAAGTTCTTATCTCCTGACGGGTCCTCAAAGTCAAGATAAAAATCGTTGGTAGGAAAGTTGTTTCCATAGGCGGAGACTTTCTTAATGCCCACAGGATTAAACTCCTCCCGCAGGTTTTTGATCGCCGGCACAGGCATCATTTTTTCAGCGGTAGACTCATAGCTGATCCCGTCATAGGTTTTAAACTTCAACTGGTAGTCATCACCGGCTTTAGCTTTAAAATCAGGTGGGAGACGGTAATAGCCCGGTTCGGTTTCCGTAAGTCTGTAAGATTTGGTGCCGTTGACAATGACATTGGCCTCCACCCTCGACTCCGGCAGGGAAATCTCACTGTTGGTTCTGATGACAGAGGTATAATCAGAGCTTTTAAAATCAACGTCCGGTTTGATGCGGCCGATGTAAACCAGCTGGGGTTCATTCAGGTCTGTGATGGTGCCGTCAACGATCAGGTATCCTTTTGAAGTGGATATATCCACCTGGAATGTATCCACACAGGCAAAAAACATAAAGCTGCTCAGCAGAAAGAAGGAAATGATCCGGGTGATTTTCGTTTGCTTTTTCATTCGATAACCAGTTTTTTGGTGACCATATCGCCTTCTTTATTCCATATCCTGACCATGAAAGCCCCTTTGTTGGCTCCTGAATTCCACTGGTGTTTTATCCGCTGGCCGCCTGAGTATTTGCCCAGCTGATGATGATAAATACGGGTACCGGCAGTATTGAAGATATCCAGTTCATAATCGCCGGACACAGCATCAGATTCAATGGTGATGACCTGATGTGAGGCAATCGGATTAGGATAAACCGACATCCGCCCGCTTTCCACCAGGGGTTCATTAGGTGTCAATACCGACAAGCCTTCCCTGTAAATCACCAGCCTGGAATTGACTCCGGGTTCCCATTTAAATCTGACGGTCAGCTGCCGGGTATCTGTGTTGTAAAAAGCCTGACTTTCGGTCTTGAATTCAGCTTTCGAAAAAACCAGGATGAGGTTTCTGCTTCCCAGTTTTACAGATTTGGGAATCGACTGAAGGTTTTCGACTTCCAACTCTATCTGCCTGCTTTTCGGGGCTCCGGCGAAAGTCTGCACCCGGGTGATGTTAAACTGCACACTGTCCTGCCACACATTGCCTTTCATTTCAAGCAACTCATAATTCTTCCTGGTCAACGCCTCCGGATCGCTTCCGTCGTCATGATAAAAAGCGAATGACGAAGCCGGAGCAGAAATATCATGGAAATATCTGATGGTCAGACTGTCTGACAGGTAGTTATCTGTAGATCTGAAATTAGAATTAGCCAGAGGAATGATGGCTCCGGCTTTGGCATACACCGGGATATTGTCTAAAGTCAGTTTTTCAAAAACAGCAGTATTGGTTCCGGCCTCGGCACCGGTCCAGAAGTTAAACCATTTTCCGGACGGCAGCACCACCTTGCGGGTGAGCATCCCGTGAAGTAAAACCGGGGCTACCAGCAGGTTTTCACCAAAAAAATACTGGTCTGCAAGGGTGGATAAATCTGTATTGCTCTCAAAATAATCCATAGGCAAACAAATGGGCCTTGCCGAGGTGGTATTCAGATACGCTAGCGAATAAATATAGGGCAGCATTTTGTACCTCAGGTTAAGGGCACTTTTCGAGTTGCTGAAGAACGGCTCTGTCAGACCGGAGGGGTCGGTGATGTCTCTTTCGCCGTCGGTTCTGACAATGGGTGTAAAACACGAAAACTGAAGCCAGCGAAGGTCCAGCTCTTCATCTTTTTCTTTTTTACCATCACCTGTTATATACCCTCCGACACTCGAATGCATATAAGCCAGGCCGCTCATTCCTGCATGGATCATGATCGGAATCTGCAGTTTCAGCCCTGCCCAGAACCTCACAGGGTGGGCACTCCAGGTCAGTGCCCCATATCGCTGAGAACCCACATAAGCGGATCTTGTTAAATGAAAAAGACGTTTCTGCGGAAAGTCCTTCCTGAAGTTTTCATAAACGGCTTTCAGCCAGACGTGGGAATACAGATTATTAACCATTTCGGCCTTACCATTGACATGCACCATTTCTTTAGGATGCAGCTCCGGCTCATTTCTGTCTGAATACCAGCCTTTTAAGCCACTTTCATTTAAATTTCTGAGTTTATTTCCCAGGAAAATCTGTGTTTTGGTATTGAATATGTCCAGTAAACCCACCGGACCGGCCGGGGTGTTGATCTGTAAACCGGGCTGCCCTGACGAAGAAGCCGTAAGCAGACCTCCGGTCAGAAGGTCGGAATAAAGCGGGGACGCCGTAGAAGCGTAGGGATCAATTCCCAGGATGGTTTTTATCCCTTTGGCAGCAAAATCTTTAACCATCTGCTCGGGATTCGGGAACTTTGACTTATCCCAGTCAAAACTACCCTGCAGTTTATACCAGGCATGGTCGTAGCCGATGGCATCAAGCGGGAAGCCTTTTGTTCTGAGTTCGTTAACCAGCGTCTGAACTTCCTGTTCAGATTTAAAGCCTGCCTTGGACTGGATATAGCCGAAAGCCCATCTCGGGGGTAAGGGCTGATACCCGGTCAATAGTCCGTAATTCTGCAGTATTTCGTCGTTAGACTTTCCGTTGATCAGAAAATAGGCCCATTTCCCGGTGCTTAAACCATCGGCATTTAATTTTGTGGAATCAAAACCACCGACATCAAACCTTAAGTTGCCGGGCATGTCGCTGTCGAGCAGCAAACCGTATTGATTTGAACAAACCAGGAAGGGTAAACTGGCCGACTGTGACAGCCTGGTGGCTTCTTCATAGTAACCACCTTCATAACTGTTATAAAAATCAAAAACTTTCCTGTTGAGATTGAGACCAAAAGGTCGGCCGCCTGCCCCGTGGAAGACATTGTCAGGCCGGATATCAAATGAGAAATGAACAGAATCTGCGGTTTGCCGCATTCCTTCAGATTCACTGATCTTCACTTTGCCTCCTGCCCTCAGGGTCACCTTCAGCGGGTTTTTACTGATCACCAGGTCACAATCCTCAAACGAGATGCTCAGTTCTGAGGCCGTTTCTTTTACTGTTCCGATAGTACCCGAAGGCTTTAAAACGGTAGCGTAAGAATCATTCCAGACCAAACTACCTGATCGCAAAAGCTGAATCCTGAAAATATTGCGGGCATAGGCCTCCACGATGAGGTCGCCACCGGTTCCTTTAAGGGTTAAAGTTGAACCGTTTTTTTCAAAACTCTTAAAATTTCCGGCTGAAGATTGGGCATAGGCATTATGACAGACAAGTAAAATTAAACATAGTCTACAAATTTTTATTATCACGGTTAAGTATTAAAATATGAATATTCCATAAAGATATATAACCAAAAACCACATTCCAAATTTGGTTTTTCAATTGAGGGATAGCAGAGACATCCTCGTTATTTATGTCGACAAACAGCACTTTTCAAATAGAGAAGTGGCTGAAGACATCGTCCGGGAACTGTCTCATGTATCTCCGGCCGGAAGCAGAATAATGTCGGTGACAAATGTTATTTCCCGCCCTTCCCTAACCACAATAAGCTATTCAATATCAACCCGTTCTGAGTCTCATTGGCAAAGGTAAAGGAGAGCTCTTTGTTGGTCTTGTTCTCATAATCAATATCATTGTGGCCGAAATTAAAATAGACCATTTTGTACTTTTTGTTGGTCCAGCCAATCGGATAATCGCCGCTGTGCCATATTTCATGGAGCTTGGGGCCAGTGCCCAGCGGGAAACTCGATGGGTCAACAGACAACAGCACTTTAATATCAGGATTGACCCTGAGGTCCTTTTCCCATCTGTACCATTCGCTGGGTGAGGTTTTAAATGTTTCAGGTATGTTTTTAAAGATCGGATGCTTCCTGTCCTCCACTTTCAGAATCGCTGAGGTAGGTCTCCAGGTGTTGCTTTTGTATTGTCCCGAGCCAAGGAATTCATTGTGATACCAGTCCCAGTTTTGCGGAAACTGCGAGGGTGTCAGGGCAAACCCCGCAAAATGAAATCCCATCCAGGCTCCCCCGTTTTTCATGTATTTTTCAAAGGACTCCCGCTGTTCCGGGGTTTCCGGACGGGTATCCAGGAAAACGACCACCTGATAATGTGAGAGAAATCCGGAGTTAAGATTTGACCAGTTATTGGTTGAATCGTAAGTAAAACCGTTTTCAGCCGCTGCTTTGGGAAACCATTTATGAGCCTCTCCTACAAAACTGATGTGGGCTTTGTCATTTTTAGCGGTATAAAAAGCAATTACTTTGAAGGAAGGTTTCTTTTTCTGGGCAACAGCCTGTGAAAAAGCAAACAAAAAACAGATAAAAACCATCGGAAAAGCTCCTTTGGCTAACTTACACATACGTTTCATGACCGGATATTTTTTAAGGTTGGGTATCTGACCTTAAATATAGCTTTTTATCAGTTCATTTCGAAGCAGATCAGCATTGTCCGGAAATTTATAATATCAAAATCAAGGCTACAGCCCATGCTCGATCGCAAATTTGACCAGGTCTGCGGGTTTATTGATGCTGAGTTTCAGGTTGATGTTGTTCCTGTGGGTCTTTACCGTGGCGATGCTCAGAAACAGCTTTTCTGCGATTTCTTCGTTCGTCATGCTTTTACCCACTAATCCGATGATCTCAATTTCGCGTTTGGTGAGTTGAAATTGCTTCATAAAGAAATCATCGCCATGGCGGTTTTCAAGGGTCGGTTTCGTCAGCTTCGGATCATAATATTTTTTACCTTCCACTACCTGCACAATGGCTTCCATCACCTCATCAATGCCGGAGTTTTTGAGCACATAGCCATGTACCCCCATTTTCTGACAATCTTCAATGAACTTCTTGTCGTTATACATTGTCAGCATGATCACCTTCACTTCCTTGTAGTCCTTAACGATCTGTGCAGCTGCATCCAGGCCATTCATGTGCGGCATATTGATATCCAGCAGGATCACTTTCGGATTTAACCTGTGAATCGCGTCCATGACGTCTTTTCCGCTGAATACCTGTCCCACCACTTCGATGGAAGGCTCGGGAGACAGCATCATTTTCATACCGTCGTTAAACATCTGGTGATCATCTGCGATCAGCACTTTCACATTTTCTTTAAGCTGGCTCATAAGGAATTTCTACGATTACTGTACTACCGTGTATATTTTTATCAATTTCGATATTTCCGTTGACAAATGCGACTTTCGAGGTCAGATTATTCATTTCATGCCGGTTTTGTCCCAAGCCGTTGTCTTCCAGCATCATATTGAGCGAATCCGGCAAAAAACTGATCTGAAGACTGGCCTCTGTCGCTTCAGAATGTTTCAGCACATCGTTGATCAACTCTGTAGCTATCCTGAAAATCTGGATTTCGGTTGAAGCGTCCAGCCGTTTCTCTTTTCCGGCCTGGATAAAGCTGAACTGAATGCCTGATCCGGAGAGTTTATTCACCGTTTCTTCCAGCGATTTGGCCAGACCCAGCTGGGCAAAATTCTTCGGCATCAGGTTATGGGATACCTTCCTGAGGTTTTCAATGGCGGTGTTGAGCAATGACCTGGCTTCCATCAATACCGGGTATTTCTCCCTGATTTCACCGATCCTGACGACACTGGCTATGTAATTAATGGCCGTGGACAGCATCGCTCCCACATCATCATACAAATCTTCGGCAATCCTGTTTCTTTCAATTTCCAGGGCTTCGATCGTCTTTTTAGATTGCTCTTCGATGTTTTTATGTAATGCAATCAGCAGGCTCTCATTTTGTTTCCGGTAATCGTCATACCTGAAATAAGCCAGCCCGAGACTCAACAAGATCAGGTCGATCAGGAAAGTGCCCACCATGATGTAGTAGCTGTCTATTTTCACCAGCGGGTCGCCGGCTTTGGTATAGGCAAGGTTGACGGCAAAGACTGTAATATACCCCAGCAGTTGTACCGAAAAAGTGAAGGTAAAAAACAAAACTTCCTTCTCTCTTTTCCGGATCCTTTCAAACAAGCTTGCAAAAGCAAAAACCACACTTATGAGGGTAAAGAGCAGGGTCATGTTAAACGTAAGCTTAAAGAAAAGCGGTTCCAGTGTCTTGAAATTGAGTATCTTAAAAGTAATATTCAGAACAAAAGCCAGGAGTACAAAAAGCTTATATGCTTGTAAATAGACATAAATCCGGCTGTTTGACCTGGTTTGCCGGATAAACTTCTGCATAAAATGCAGGTTGGTCACCATCAGCATCCAGGTGAAAGTCACCTGCAGGTCAAAGTGGTTCAAATAAGGAAAATCAGGATAAAAAAACTGGAATGCGAGGCCCGACTGGGTGGCAATATGCACAAAGACGGTAGCAAGAAAAAGGATGTACCAGAAATAAATACTGTCACGCGAGGCATAACCCAGGATCATGGTCACCAGGAAAATAAAGAGGGTTATCCCGGCCAGAATACCCCATAAAGTATAACTGCTCCGGTCTTCTTTTTCAAAATCCTGTGCCCGCCAGAGGTATGTTTTAAAAACCATGACCTCGTATTTCTTCTCAGCCATGATATAAAAATCAGCCTCTTCGCCTACTTTCAGGTGGAAAGGATAAAGAAAATTCTTATTGGGAAAAATACGGCTTTCGAAAGGCAGGTGGTCACCGGTCTTGACCTGGTTGATCAGCGAATCTCTTCTGAATTCATAAAAACTCACAAAATTGAGGCGGGGATTGGTGACCTCCACAAAAAAATAGCCGTCTTTTCCCTCTTCATTTCTGACGGAAAAATGTACCCAGTGATTAGAAGCAGAATACCCTGCATTCAGGATTTCATCTTTGACAGGTGTGAACTTTTTGAACCTCACCGATGAAATGCTTTCACTAACTGTCTTATCCTCAAAATGATACAGGTATCCCGAAAGGTCTAAATCCTGTTTATCCTTGATGATCAATTCTTTCTCCTGTGCCCGGGCCCCGGCCATTCCTCCGATAACAAAACTCACCAGGAGGAATAAAAACAGCTTTCTCAACATTAATCCTGATCTTAATTTCTGCAAGATATGTCCATACTCATTTTTAAAAAATACAAACTAGTTTGTATTTTTCTACACCGGTATGGATAGTACTACCAGTGTTCCGTCTGAACCGGATGACAAATTGATTTCGGCTTTGAGATAACTGGCCCTCGAATAAAAATTCTTCAGGCCTATGCCACCCGATGTATGCTCAAGCTCCTGTAAATCAAACCCTTTCCCGTTGTCTGAGGCAGACAAAACGAGTAGTTTATCTTTGTAATCCAGCTTTATTTCAGCCTTTGTGGCTTCAGAATGCTTCAGAATATTGTTGATCATTTCACTGGCTATTCTGAATACCTGTACTTCCTTGGCTGTCGTCAGTTTGATTTCCTGACCTAGTACTGTAAATGCAAAATTTATCTTTTGTGTCTTATTCAGTCCGGTGATCATATCATTCAAAGCCTTTACCAGTCCTTTTTCGGCAAATTCTATGGGAATCAGGTTCAGTGATATCTGTTTCAGGTCCTGCCCGGCTTTGTCTATCAGCCTGACGGCATCCGTAAGCATCGCTGATTTACTCACATCCTTCAGTTCATTCTGTGCTTCCAGAAGCAGGTCCCCCACCCCTTTCGCCAGCATTTCGTTGATCTGTCCTCTTTCCGAACCCAGTGATTCTATCACCCTCTGGTTGACATCCTGCTGGGCCTGGATCAGGCCGATCTGCAGCTGCTGGTTGCGTTGATGGGAATTCCTGTACCTGACAGAAAGGATATAGACAAAAAAGATCATATCAATCAGGAAAATCAGCAGGTAAACAATATGGGCTTCTATAAAAAACAGTCCTTTTGACTGATAATTCAGCAGATTCTGAACAATCACAAACACAAAACCAATCAGCTGAATGAAAAAAGCCACTGCAAAGAAACGTTGCAATATATCCGCAGACCTCAGCCCCACCGCGGCAATAAAGAAGAAAAGAACAGTACACAAAGTAGAGGCGACCGTATGAATCCTGATCAGATAACTTTCAATATTAACGCGGGAAGTAAATCCGCTGATCTGTAAAACCAGCAACGCCAGCAAACCGGTAATGAAGAAATACTTAAACCCCTGAGCCAGGTAGTAAAGGACTTTATGTTTGTTTTTCAGATCAAAAAAATACTGCTGAAACTTGAGCATGGCCACCAGGAACAGCCACACCATTTCAAGCAGCTGGTTTGGCCGGTTCATGGCCGGCCATTCAGGCCAGATGTACTGAAACGCCAGTCCGGAATCAGCCAGCTGCCTCAGCGAAAGCGTAATGATGTAAAACGTAAACCAGATGTAAATTCTGTCACTGGTGATCCAGCCGAAGATCACATTGAGTACAGTAATCAGGAAGACGACCCCGATAAAAATACCCCAGAGCAAATAAGCCCGCTGGTCGCTGTTTTCAAAATCGTTGGTGTTCCACAGGTTGATTCCCGTGGTCAGGTTTTCATATCTTTTGTCAATTTTAAGCAGATACACGGCCTTTTCATAAGAATCGAGGTAGATGGGATACACAAAATTCTTGGTCGGCGAAGGCCTGTGACGAAACGGGTACCAGTCGCCGGTTTTCCCTAAAGAACTCATCGTATCCCTTTTCATTTCGAAAAGCTCCAGGTTGTTGATCACATGATTGGTGATTTCAAGAGACAGTTCCCTGGGCACCAGCCCGGCTTCCAGTTCAAACCTAAACCAGTGGATATTTTCGGTGTATCCGTAATTGAGTTGCTGTTTGACCACTGCTTTAAAACCGCTGCTTTTCAGAATTACTTCCGGTGGCAAATCCCCGGCTTCGAGATGCTCAAGGTTCAACGGCAGGGACTTTATCGTTTTAACCGAATCAAAATGATACCAGGCCAATCCGGAAATAGCGAGCACCACCACAAGCAACAAAAATACCAGGTTCCGGGTCATACGCTCATGAGGTCTTGGGTAGGCACAGTCAGGATCACGGACGTTCCGTGTTCGCTTGAGTCAATCAGGATTTCTCCTTTCAGGTAATCGGCCCTGGCATAAAGATTCGTCAGACCTCTTCCTTCCGGGCTGTTATGATCAAATCCACGGCCGTTGTCTTCAGCTATCAGGTTCAGAAATTCTTCATGATAAATCAGTTGAATGGTCACTTCTGTTGCTCCCGAATGCTTTTCGATATTCCTGATCAGTTCCGTAAACATCCTGAAAATCAGCATTTCACTCTCATCATCAAGTTTTCTTTCATTGCCCAGGCTGATAAAGTCAATCCTCATTTTCTCATTGTCCATTTTCCTGATACTCTCCCTGATGGTCTTTGAAAGGCCTATTTTATTGAAGTTTTTAGGCATCAGTGTATGGGAGATCGCCCTGAGTTCTTCAGCGGCCTTGTCCAGAAAACCCTGGGATTTCTGCAAATGGACCGACTTCTTATCCCGTCCCAGCACCGAAAGATAGCCTTTGGCCGTAGAGAGTGTAGCCCCGATGTCATCATGTAAATCCTGGGCGATGCGTCTACGTTCTTCTTCGAGGCTGTCTATGATCCTCTTCTGGCTTTCCTGACGGGTATTCAGGATGCTCAGCTCCAGGCTGATGTTGTTTTTCCGGTAGTTTTCAAAACGGTAAACGAGCCCGTAAGAGAAGAAAATAATATCAAATACTACCGCAAAGGCCAGGATCACGTAAGTTTCTACATCAAACGGCAGCTGCCATCCCCTGGACTGACTGACATTCAGCAAAGTAACCACTACATAAGCCAGGAACTGGAAAGTGAGGGCATAGGAATAATACCTCACCAGCTTCTCTTTTTCGTGCCTCTTTTCATATAAACTGACAATGGTGAGCAGCACCATCACCAGCACGAACAGCGAAGTGGCCGTGGAAACATATTTGTACATATAAAGCTCTTTACCCGCCGGAGCCCAGGCATGAATGCCTATCGCAGCTCCCAGGGCCAGCCCGATCAGGATTTTGAAACCGATGATCCACTTAAATACCCTGCTGTTACGCCGGTTCTGATGAATAAAATACTGCATAAAAGTCAGCTGGGCAATCATCCCGCCCCACACATAAAGATAGACCGGGTCAAAAACGTTGATTTCGGGATGATCGGGCCACAGATACTGGTAACCTAAACCCGCATCCGAAAAAAGGTGCATGGTAATGCAATGCAGGTAAATCATGTACCAGAAATAAATCCAGTCCCTGATAGAAATCAGCATCACCAGGTTAACCACCATCAGGATGACGATAATGCCGATAAAAATGCCCCACAATACATATTCGTTCCTGTCCGAGGCCTTGAAATAGTTATAGTCCCACAACCTCATCGCAAAGGAAAGGATGGCGTTGGGCTGATTGACATGCAGAAAGTACCCGGTCTTCTGCCCTGGCGTGAGCCGGATCAGGAACGTGTAATTGTTGTTATAATGCGGTCGCTGGCTGTAATGATATATATCGCCTGTAAAACCCATCGAACGGATATGCTCATCCCTTACTTCAAAAAGCTCGAGGTGGTCAATATTGGCATATTCGATCTCAAGCATGAGCTCTCGTTTTTCTGCCGACTGAAGCTCAAAAAACAACCAGTACTGCGAAGACTCATTATACCCGAAATCCTGGCGGACAGTCGCACTCTTTGATTTTTTGAAACTCCCGTTTTTCAGCAGTTTAATGGCCTGAATGATATCCAGCGTTCCTTTCGTGTCTTCATACTGATAAATGTATTTTCTCAGCGGCTGCTCGTCCCGGCTGTCTGTGTGAAGAATATCCTGCCCGCTCGTCAGGTGACAAGCTGCCAGTAGGAACAGCATCAAAAGCTTAATTTTCATGGGTTTGGCCGAGTATTCCTCAAAAATAGAGATATAAAAACAAAAATACAAACTAGTTGGTATTGAACCGGGGCCGTCTGATCCGCCATCTTTGCAACATCAAAACAGAAGGCTTTGAAAACAGAAAAATGAAAATACAAACTAGTTAGTATTGAAACCGGACAACAAAAACAGCCAACTTTGCAACATCAAA
>NZ_JAAAKV010000018.1 GCF_009905725.1 Emticicia sp. CRIBPO
GAATTACGCCGTCCGGTGCGTCTGGAGACGCGGGACAGCTGGCTAAAAGCTCGGACGGATACTTTCGAAACTTCATCATTGATGCTTTACGTGTAATAAGAGCCCCTTGGCTTATCTTCGAAGCTTTCTCCTCTTCCTCATGACCCTCATGGTAGCTCAATGGAGGGCCCCGAAGTGGCTGATCTGGCCAATGCAAACATTTTTATAAGCCTTTTTGCCTCAGACAGGCCCTCTTGACTTCGGTCAGAGACCGAATTACGCCGTCCGGTGCGTCTAGAAGACGCTGGACAGCGGCATAAACGGAAAAAGGAAGACCAAGTCCTCCTTTTTTCATTCTCCTTACTGCTTTCTCCAGCCATTAAACCACTTTAATCTCCAACAGCAGCTCAGATAAATACTCTTGACTTCGGTCAGAGACCGAATTACGCCGTCCGGTGCGTCTGAAGACGCGGGACAGCGGCATAAACGGAAAAAGGAAGACCAAGTCCTCCTTTTTCCATTCTCCTTACTGCTTTCTCCAGCCATTAAACCACTTTAATCTCCACCAGCAGCACAAACTCATCCATTTCGATTTCTGCTTTTTCTGCCAGTGTATCCACGATGTCAAGGCTTACGGCCTGAACTTCCTGGCTGATATAGGCCTGGTTGGCCGAGATAGCGGCTATCAGCTCTTCATTATTATTTTCCAGCCGGATGCTGATTTTATCAACTACTTCAAAACCGTTGTCCTTACGGTAATTCTGAACACGGTTGACGAAATCACGGGCGATACCTTCGTTTTTAAGTTCTTCGCTGATGCTCACGTCCAGGGCAACGGTCAGACCGCCATCCTGTGCAGTCAGATAGCCTGGTAAATCCTCTGTCAGGATTTCCACATCCTCGATCGCAATCTTTCCTACCGGCAAATCGATAAAGCCCTGGGCTTCGATGGTTTTCAGCTGATCACCATTCAATTCACTGATGGCAGCAGCTACTGCTTTCATATCTTTACCAAACTTCGGCCCGAGGGTCTTGAAATTCGGCTTCACTTTCTTCGACAATACGCCCGAGGCATCATCAAGATACTCTACAGCCTTGATGTTAACCTCCGTTTTGATCAGTTCATCTACGTGGCGGATCTGCTCCCTGGTCTTTTCGCTCAATACCGGCACCAGGATTTTTGAGAGGGGCTGACGCACCTTGATCCTGTGGCTCTTGCGGATGGAGTGTACCATTGAACTGATTCTCTGGGCCAGTTCCATAGAGGTTTCCAGCTCTTCATTGATCCATGATTCCTGCACAACAGGGAAGTCGCTCAGGTGAACAGAAACCTTATCTGATTTCTCGCTCAGGTTTTTATACAACCAGTCGGCGTAAAACGGTGCCACCGGCGACATCAGCTGGGCAACGGTTTTCAAACAATAAGCCAGGGTTTCGTAAGCAGCCTGTTTATCGCTTTTCTCAGCCTCACCCGCTGAAGGGTTCCAGAATCTTCTTCTGCCCAGACGCACGTACCAGTTGGACAACTGATCACATACATAATCCTGTATGGCTCTGGCGGCTTTGGTAGGTTCGTAGGTTTCGTATGATTCGCCCACTTCCTTCACCAGGGTCTGAAGCCTGGACAAAATCCACCTGTCCAGTTCGGTGGTTTTGCTGAAATCTATATTTCCTGTGGCGGTGTAACCGTCGAGGTTCGAGTATAAAGCAAAGAAATTGTACGTGTTGGTCAGCGTTCCGAAAAACTTGTTTCTGACCTCCGTGATGCCCGCCAGGTCAAATTTAAGGTTATCCCATGGCTGTGCATTGGTGATCATGTACCAGCGGGTCGGGTCGGCACCATAGTTTTTAAGCGTTTCAAAAGGATCGACCGCATTGCCCAGTCTTTTCGACATTTTATTGCCGTTTTTATCCAGCACCAGGCCTGTAGAGACCACGTTTTTGAAGGCCACTGAATCAAACAGCATACCTGCAATGGCATGCAGGGTAAAGAACCAACCACGGGTCTGATCCACACCTTCAGAGATGAAATCGGCCGGATATGATTTGTCGAATATATCCTGGTTCTCAAACGGATAGTGCCATTGGGCATAAGGCATTGCCCCTGAGTCAAACCATACATCGATCAGGTCGGGTTCACGGTAAAGGGTTTTCCCGGTAGCAGAAACCAGGTAGACTTCATCCACAAAAGGTCTGTGGAGGTCCATGGTCTCGCTTTTCACGGCATCCAGAAAAGCATGGTTGCTGGTTAATTCATCATAAGTCAGATGGCCTTTATCCAGTGCATTTCTTACGCCTTCTTCCAGTTCGGCGATGGATCCGATGCATATTTCTTCTCCGTCGTCGTTTCTCCAGATCGGCAGTGGTGTGCCCCAGAAACGCGAACGCGAAAGGTTCCAGTCAACAAGATTCTCAAGCCAGTTGCCAAAACGTCCTGTTCCGGTAGATTCCGGTTTCCAGTTGATCGTCGTGTTCAGCTCTGCCAGGCGGTCTTTCATGGCCGTTGTTTTGATAAACCAGCTGTCGAGTGGGTAATACAACACCGGCTTGTCGGTTCTCCAGCAATGCGGGTACGGGTGATCAAATTTCTGTACATTGAACGCCCTGTTCTCGGTTTTTAGCTTGATGGCAATACGCTCATCCACCGATAAATATTTGTCTCTGCCCTGTTTCTGACGCTCCGCTTCTTTTTCTTCGTCGGTCAGATAGGCTTCTTTTACATATTCTGAAGCATAGTCGGTCACTTCTTTAACAAACCTGCCCCGCTTGTCTACCAAAGGCACATCTTTACCTGTTTCATCTTTGACCATGATGGCAGGGATACCGTTTTGCTGGGCTACCCTGAAGTCATCCGCACCGAAAGTAGGGGCAGTGTGCACCACACCTGTTCCGTCTTCGGTCGTCACAAAGTCACCGGTGATGACCCTGAAAGCAGGAGATTCCGGCTGCACATAAGGCATCAGTTGTTCATAATCTATGCCTTCCAGGTCCGATCCTTTGAAGGTCGTCAGGATGCTCCATGGATTTACTTTTTTATCAGAAGCTGCAAAGCCTTCGAAGTCACCGTCTTTCCCTTTTTCAGAGAAATACTTCCCGATCAGGTCTTTGGCCAATACCACATAAGCCGCTTCGTAAGTATATGGATTGAAGGTCTTTACAAGAGCATATTCTATGTTTTTTCCTACTGTCAAAGCCGCGTTGGAAGGCAAAGTCCAGGGCGTGGTGGTCCAGGCCAGGATGAATACCTCTTCACTGTCTGCTTTCTCAAAAAGGAAGGCTGATTTTTCGTTGTTAATGACCTTAAACTGGGCAGTCATGGAAGTGTCTTTTACTTCATGGTAAGTACCCGGCTGGTTAAGCTCATGCGATGAAAGTCCTGTTCCGGCAGCCGGAGAATAGGGCTGTATGGTGTACCCTTTGTAAAGCAATCCTTTTTTGTAAAGCTCTTTCAGTAAGTACCATACGCTTTCAATGTATTTGTTTTCATAAGTGATATACGGATTCTCAAGGTCTACCCAATATCCCATTTTCTCGGTCAGTTCATCCCATTGGCTGGTAAATCGCATGACCGTTTCGCGGCATTTTTTGTTGTATTCTGCCACCGAGATTTTCTTGCCGATATCATCTTTGGTGATGCCGAGTTCTTTCTCTACCTGGAGTTCTACGGGCAGACCGTGGGTGTCCCAGCCTCCTTTCCTTTTGACCTGGAAGCCCTGTAAAGTCTTGTAACGACAGAAAATATCCTTAATCGTTCTGGCCATGACGTGGTGAATGCCGGGAGTTCCGTTGGCCGATGGCGGCCCCTCAAAAAACGTGAAAGTTTCTTTTCCTTCCCTGATTTCGACGGACTGGTTGAAAATGTCGTTGTCCTGCCAAAATTTCAATATTTCGTCTGCTATTTCTGCGTAACTGACCGATTTGTACTCTGGATAATTCATATCGTTAATGCTAAAATGGGATTGGTCGCAAACCCTGGTTCAAAACAAGCCGCAAAGATAACAATTTTAAGGCCATGAAAGAACAGAAAATTAGTGTTTGATCTGTTTTTTGAAAATAATGCGGTAGATTTGCAGTCTTCATCTTTATCCTTATCAGCAAATGATAAACAGCCTTTTATATAATCTGTCCATTCATTGTCTTTCCTGGGTTTATCAATTAGCCTCTGTCTTCAATCCGAAAGCAAAAAAATGGCTTGACGGCCGGGAGATTACCGAAGAGGTGCTGGATGAAATCTCGGTTTTCAGATCCATCCATCCGCAGATAGATTTTGCCTGGTTTCATTGTGCTTCTCTGGGTGAATTTGAGCAGGGAAGGCCCGTCATTGAGGCGTTTAAGAAGGATTATCCGGAAGTTAAAATCGTGCTGAGTTTCTTTTCTCCGTCGGGTTATGAAGTCCGTAAAAACTATGCCCAGGCTGATTATATCGTCTACCTGCCGACCGATACACCGGAAAACGCCAGGAAGTTTGTGGGAATCATTCAGCCCAGGATTGCATTTTTTGTCAAGTATGAGTTCTGGTCCAATTTCCTGAAAGAACTGAAAGCCGCCGGAGCTAAGACCGTGGGGTTTTCGGTCATACTCAGACCCGGACAGATGTTTTTTAAGCCTTACGGCGGATTTTTCAGAAGTATTTTGTTTCGTTTCGATCATATTTTTGTGCAGAACAAAGAGTCAGGAGATTTACTTCAATCCATAGCCTACGACCGTTATACCCTGGCCGGAGATACCCGTTTTGACAGGGTGGCGGAGATTGCGGGTTCCGTCAGGGAGATTTCAGTGGCTCAGCGTTTCAAAGCTGGCCGGCAGACGATGGTGATCGGCAGTGCCTGGGCAGAGGACATGAAGGTGCTGATCCCGTTGATGAACAATCATCCGGAACTGAGCTTTATCGTGGCTCCCCATGAAATCAGCGGGCAGGAGATCATCGCCTGGCAGTCTGAAATCAAATCAGCTACTGTTAAATACTCTGAAATTCAGCCTGATACAGATATCAGTCAGGCACAGGTCTTATTTATCGACAATGTGGGTATGTTGTCGTCCCTCTATCAGTATGCCGACTTTGCCTATATCGGCGGGTCTTTTGGTAAAGGCCTGCACAATACCCTCGAAGCCGCGGTTTTCGGAGTGCCTTTGTTTTTCGGGAATAAAAATTACACTAAATTCAGAGAAGCACTTGATCTCATAGAAGGTGGCTCGGCCTTTGCTGTTGGAGACATCCGGGAGCTTGAAAACCTGATGACCGGTTTTCAAAAAGACCCCAAAATCTACTCAGAAGCTTGTAAATCGTCATCTTCATACATCAAAGACCATGTAGGGGCAACCGCCAAAATCATGCAATACATACGTCAGGCTCTTTGATTTTTTACTATCTTTACCATTACAACCTGACAAATTTGTAAAAAATTAACGATGAATATTTCAATCATAGGGACAGGCAATCTTGCATGGCACCTTTCCCAGGCACTTGAACAGGCAGGATACAGAATTGCCGAAATTTATGGAAGAGATGTAGCCAAAGCCATACATCTGGCGGGCTTGCTGTACAGTGCCGAAGTTAAAAACGACCTTGATTTTTCTGAAAGTAATTCCCAGTTGTTTATCATCGCAGTCTCAGACGACGCCGTTCTGGGAGTTTGTGCTAAGATGTTACTGCCTGAAAATGCCATTGTGGTCCATACTTCCGGAGCAAAATACCTCAGTGAAATGCAGCAGGCTTTTCAGATCCACCATGACCTGCCTGTTAATTGCGGCGTGTTTTATCCGCTGATGACCTTTACCAAAAACAGGAGAATAGAGTTTGCCCATATTCCGCTTTGTATTGAAGCCGCCGACGAAAAAACAGAAGCTTTTCTTGTCAAGGTAGGCAGTGCCATGTCAGATGCGATTTACCTGATCAGCTCGGAAGAACGCAGGGCCCTGCATGTGGCCGCCGTGTTTGCCTGTAACTTTACCAATCACTTATGGGGCCTTGCCAAAGAAATTGTCGAATCGGAAGATATGGAGTTTGACATCCTCAAACCGCTTATTTCAGAGACTTTCAACAAAGCCATCTTAGCCACTCACCCGGCGGATGTTCAGACGGGTCCGGCAGTAAGAGGCGACCAGGCCACGGTTAAAAAACATCTCGAATACCTGGCGGATGACGACGACCTGAGGAAAGTGTACCAGACGATGACCGACAGCATAAGAGACTGGCACGGAGAATAATAGGTTTTTATCGACTTATTCTTTAGATTTGTGGGAACTCAACAAGTAAATTAATCTGATACTTTATACAATTTAATCTCTTTGAAATCTTTTAAAAGATGATACGAATAAAATATTTGTGTAAATTGCCTTCAGAATTTTAACAACAGATGCTTCCTAAGATAATAGCTATTTCCAATCAGAAGGGTGGAGTCGGTAAAACCACCACTGCTGTGAACCTGTCCGCAGGTTTTGCTGCAAGGGGCTATAAAGTGTTGTTAATAGACACCGATCACCAGGCCAGCTGCTCCGTGGCCCTGGGCCTCAAACAGGATTTCGACAACAAAAGTATTTATGCCGCATTGGTGGGCCTTGCCCCGATTCAGGATTGTATACTTGCTTCCGGATATAAAAACCTTGACATTATTCCCTCAACCCCGCATTTGGTAGGAGCTGAAATTGAACTGGTGAATGTCACCGAAAGAGAATATATCCTGACCGAAAAGCTGGAGGTCGTCAAGCCGCTTTACGATTTCATTTTCATCGATTGCCCGCCTTCATTGGGGATTGTACCGGTCAACAGCCTCATGGCTTCCGATTCGATCATCATCCCGTTACAGTGTGAGTATTTCGGGATCGAGGGGCTTGAACTGATCCTGGGTACCATCAGGATTATCCAGAAAAGGTTAAAGCCGGAATTGTATGTGGAAGGCGTTTTGCTGACCATGCATGATGAAGACAATGATCTGTCAAACCAGATTCTGGATCTGATGAGGACTAATTTCGAAGATGAAGTCTTTGATACCTACATTCCGCGTGACCCGGCATTTATTGATTCTACTGCCAGCCAGGTTCCTGTTATTTTGTCGAAAGTTCCTTCTGTAGGAGCCAAGGCCTATGATCGTCTGATCCTGGAATTCCTGGAGAAATATAACCTGAATAAAATTAAAAAGAACGGTTCGAGGAAGTTGAATTGAGGTTCCTTCGTCCTGAGTAGACATCCTTTTCTGTAAAACATGGTGGGAATCTGCCAGGTTCGACATCGTTATGACCCAGAATCCTTACATATCGTTGCTGCGTACTGCCTGGAAATATGCTCAGCATGAACGTAGAAGATACATCCTGATATACCTGATGTTTGCTGTTTCGAGCATCACCTACGGTGTTTTGCCACTTATGTTTGGTTGGTTTATCGACGCCATTCAGCGTGATAATTCCCGTGTGGTCGAATATGCGGGCTGGTATGGGATTGCCTACATGATTCTGAAGCTTTTTGAATGGGCATTTCACGGGCCAGCCAGGGTTTGGGAAAGGCTGCTGGCGTTTAATCTGGGCAGGAATTTTCTGAGGGAGAAGTATCACCAGGCTTTGCATCTGCCGGTAAAGTGGCATCAGGATCACCACAGCGGAGCCACCATTAACAGGATCAGGAAAGCTTACGAAGCTCTTAAAACCTTTTTCCAGAACGGCTTTATGTATTTTTACGCTTTGTCAAAGTTCCTGTTTTCCTTTGTTGCCATTATCTATTATTCTCCCCTTTTCGGCGGGATTGGTGTTTTAATAGGCATTTTTACAGTTTGGGTGATCTTTAAATTCGACAAGCCGTTTATCAAAACACTTGACGAGGTCAATGAAAAGGAGCATGTTATTTCGTCAACGCTGTTTGACAGCCTTTCCAACATCATGACAGTTATTACCTTACGCCTGGAGAAAAGCATGGAAAACGGATTGATGGAAAAGGTGCAGGCGGTTTTATCACCTTTTCGCAGAAATGTGATCATCAATGAAAAGAAATGGTTTTTTGCCGATCTTCTGGTCGCTTTAACTTATGCGGTCATTGCCTTTGGTTATGTTTACCAAAACTGGCACCCCGGTCAGGTATTTTATGTAGGCGGGTTGGTGGCTTTGCTGGGTTATGTCAATCAGTTTACCAGTGTTTTTCATGACGTTGCCTGGCAATATACCGAAATTGTGATGCTTAATACAGATGTGCAAACTGCCCGGTCTATCGGAGAGTCTTATGAAAAGCAGCACAGGCCGGAAGCACAAACAGTTCTTCCGCAGGACTGGAGCACCATCAAGATAGAGGGTCTGAATTTTTCATATCAGGGAGCTTATGACGACGGCCACGCTCCCCAAAGTCTTCATAATATTCATCTCAACATAAAAAGGGGGCAACGCATAGCCTTTATTGGTGAAAGCGGCAGCGGGAAAAGTACGCTTCTGGCATTGCTGAGGGGATTGTATGAAGCCGAACCTGGTTTTGGGTTTTCAGTAGACGGGAAAAAAATGAACATCGCTTCGCTCAACGAAACGGTGACGCTGTTTCCTCAGGAACCGGAGATCTTTGAAAATACGATTGAATATAACATCACTCTCGGGCTGCCGTTTACCGAAACTGAAGTTTGGGAAATGTGCAAAAAAGCCCTCTTCACTGAAACTGCAGAGCAACTGCCCAATGGTCTGAAGTCAAACATTCAGGAAAAAGGGGTGAATTTGTCGGGAGGACAAAAGCAACGCCTGGCTCTGGCCCGTGGAATTCTGGCAGCAGAAAGCAGTCAGGTAGTGCTCTTGGATGAACCCACCAGCAGCGTTGATTCCAAAACGGAGGCCTTGATCTACGAGAGGCTTTTCGAAGCGTTTTCCGATAAGGCCGTCATTTCTTCTCTCCACAGGCTGCACCTGCTCAGACATTTCGATTATGTTTATATACTTGGCAAAGGAAGAGTTGTTGCAGAGGGTACTTTTGAAGAGCTGCGGGCCGGCAATGCAATTTTCCAGGACCTTTGGATGCATCAGGAAAGGTTGAGAACGGATTGAAATTTAATAAAATCAAAGGTGAAGACAGGCATACTCCGGGGGGACACCTGATGTAATTTTTAACCGGGCGTCAACTGAGCAGGTTGCCGATGATATAAAACCAGGTTTTACAAGTCATTTGCCTTGCTGCCCATGATCCTGTTGCCGCTGAGTTGTTCGTATTCTTCTTTCGAGACAGAGAAGCCATCGAATTCGGCGAAGCGGGTATATTTTCCGACAAATCTCAGGTTGACATTGTCCACAGAGCCACTCCGGTTTTTGGCAATGATGACCTCGGCCATACCCTGGGTACTTTCTCCAGTTTCTGTTTCGGTAATCTGGTAGTATTCAGGACGGTAAAGGAACATTACCACGTCGGCATCCTGCTCGATGGAACCCGATTCCCTCAAATCCGATAGCTGGGGACGCTTATCACCACCCCTGGTCTCAACCGAACGGCTCAACTGGGAAAGGGCGATCACCGGGATGTTCAATTCTTTGGCAATGGTTTTCAACGACCTTGAGATGGCCGCAATCTCCTGTTCACGGTTCATTCCGGCCTTGCCGTTTCCGGCGGTCATCAGCTGGAGATAATCCACGATCAGCAGTTTGATATTATGGAAGGCTTTCAGTCTTCGTGCCTTGGTTCGAAGTTCAAGTACCGACAAAGCCGGGGTATCGTCAATATAAATAGGGGCAGTCGCCAGGTTGTTGAGCCGCGAGTGCAAGGCATGCCACTCCGGTTCTTCCAGGTCCCCTTTTCTTAGTTTCTGAGAGTCAATCTCTGCTTCGGCAGAAATCAGACGCAGCATGACCTGCTGGGAGGACATTTCAAGAGAGAATAAAGCAACGGGCAATTTAAAGTCGATGGCGGCATTTCTCAATGCCGAAACCACAAACGCGGTTTTACCCATACCCGGCCTGGCCGCGATGATGATCAATTCGGTGTTGTGCCAGCCACCTGTTACCCTGTCGAGTGACGGAAAACCTGATGGACAGCTGGAATCTCCTGCGTCCTGTTCAGCTTTGTTTCTCAGTTCCTGCAGGGTTTTCTGAACCACGAGGCTCAGGTCAGGGATGTTCTTGTTCAGGTTGCCTTCCTGGATATCCCTGAGGCTCTGTTCTGTGAAATCCATGAGGTTGAATACGTCCGTGGTGTCTTCGTAAGCTTTGTCTTTGACATCGGACATCACCTGGATGATCTTCCTCCTGATGGCATACTGGACAATGATCCTGGCGTCCTGCTCAATGTGCGAAACCGTGGTTTTACCCGTCATCCTGGCCAGGTAAGCGGCCCCTCCCACAAACTCCAGTTCGCCTGACTGCCTCAACTGATTGGTGACAGTCAGCAAATCCACCGGTTCTGATTTTCCGAAAAGCAAAAGAATAGCCTGGTAGATGGCTTCGTGCTTTTCAGCAATAAAGCTGTCAGGCTTGAGAATATCGATGACGGCCGTAAGGGCATCTTTTTCTTTGATGACCCCTCCTAAAACACTTGCTTCCAGCTCAATGATATGAGAGGATTGCTGAAATTCGTAAACCTGGTCAGGGTTACGCTTGGCATTGGCAGGTGTTCTTTTTCTCTGTTTCATTCAGCTGGCTTTAACGGTTTTTAAAAACCGGGCTTAAAGATAGCAAATAAAAACGTTTGATAAGATAACCCAAAAAACAAAAAGCCCGCCGAAAATATTTTCAGCAGGCTTTTTGAAATATACGGAGCCGGATCAGATCTGAAAGCAAAAGCTAAACGAGAAATCTACCTTTCCCTTCTCCTTGCTCCTGGCGGTCACGCTGGGCGGGCTTTTTCCCTTACTCCGTTCTCCATACTCCTTATTTAGGATCAAGTCCCTTCGTAATTCTGTTAACCAGGTCCTGAACGTGGTATTTGCTGATTTTATCAGTGATTCTTACTGAAGAACCTTTCAATTCAGCTCTCAACGCTTCCAGCTGAGCTCTGGCGATAGAAGGTAAGTCGGTTTGGTTCAGGTCTACCTGCTTGGTATCAAAACCGTAAGTAACCCCTACAGGAATTGACCTTACCAGGGTTTTGCCCGGTGTCAGTAACACAACAAGTTTGTCGACATAAACTTTCTGAAGGTTACGACGGTATTGGTCGATGGCTGAGCTTGATTTCAGTTCAGAGAAAATACCTGATTTAAGATCGGTCAGGAATTCATCCACTGAATAGTTAGCTGCACTCTGGCTCGATCCTTCCAGTAATCTCACGATTCTGTCACCGGCAAGAAGGTTGCTCAAAGTCTGATCCTGGATAGTTTTTACAAATTCAGTTCCGG
The DNA here is from genome assembly GCF_009905725.1 of Emticicia sp. CRIBPO. Lineage (GTDB taxonomy): Bacteria > Bacteroidota > Bacteroidia > Cytophagales > Spirosomataceae > Leadbetterella. Next base: position 11,259 of record NZ_JAAAKV010000018.1, read on the forward strand.
CTTCAGGCTTGATTTTGCTCAACACAGTCTGATCAAGCATCCATACGGGAGTTTTGAACAATTGTGCATTTAAGAACGCCACCGCTTCTTTCTGCGTAGCTTTCGGTACATTTTCAAACTGGTTGCCCGTCATGTCGTAGGTCTTAGGATTGTCATAAATACCTCCGACGTTTTTAGTCACGTGACCGATATAACGTCTGTACTGACCGGTTACGTTGGCATATAGTTCATTCAGGTCTTTGTAGCTTTCGCCGTCTTCCTTGCTCCAGTTGATCAGGTTAGGAAGGATTCTCTGAAGGTTTTTGATGCCGTATTCTGAAGCTTTCATAGCGTTGTCGCTCAAATCTTCAGTCTGGTATCTCGGATCATAAGGGCTGATTTCGGTACCGAACCAAAGTCTGTTGTTTTTGTAAGCTTCTTTGGTCATGCCGTTCAGGATTGCCTTTTCCTCAGTGTCGCTTTTCGCATCTGCAAAATACTTGTAACCCCATTCGATAGCCCATTTATCATAGTCACCGATACGTGGGAACAGGTCTTTCACGCCATCTTCAGGCTGAGCCACGTAGTTGAAACGGGCATAATCCATGATAGAAGAAGTATGTCCGTTGGCTGCAGTGTAATCTTTGTCTCTCAGTTTTTCAACCGGGGTGGCCGAGCTGGCTCCCATGTTGTGACGAAGACCCAAAGTGTGACCTACTTCGTGAGAAGACACAAAACGGATCAACTGACCCATCAGTTCGTCCTTGAAGTTTTTGTTACGGGCAGCAGGGTCTACGGCAGCAGCCTGGATCATGTACCAGTTTCTCAATAATCTCATGACGTTGTGATACCAGCCGATGTGACTTTCAATGATCTCACCACTTCTCGGGTCATGGACGTTCGGACCGTAAGCATTCTGGATATCAGCAGCAAAGTATCTGATGACAGAGAATCTTGCATCTTCAAGACTCATGGTAGTATCGCTTTCAGGCCAGTATTCACCTCTGATGGCGTTTTTCCAACCTGCTTTTTCGAACGCGATGGTCCAGTCATCTACCCCTTGTTTCAGGTATTTTCTCCATTTTTCAGGCGTGGCAGGATCGATATAATAAACGATTGGTTTCTTAGGCTCAATCAGCTCACCTCTTTTTTGTTTTTCTGCATCTTCTTTTGACTTAGGCTCCAGTCTCCATCTCACAGCAAATACATCCTGTGCAGAAGATTGTGATTCTTCTTTAAATACGGAATACTGGTTAGCGAAGTAACCCACACGGGCATCAAAGAACCTTTTTCTCATCGGAACTTTAGGCAGCAGGATGAGTGAAGTGTTAAACTCCATTGTCACCACACCTGACTCAAGACTGGCAGGCAGGTACGTACCGATCTGAGGAATCGGGGTCAGTGAAATTCTCGGAGGAACGACGCTGAAAGTTTTGGTAGTTCTTACCTCTACGTTGTTTGGATAGGCACTGATCTTCTGGATGAATGATCTGTCCTTCATGAACGCAGCGATGTTGTATATTTGTTTTGAAATCGGGTCCAGTGAAAATGTCTGATAATCGCCGTCAAAAGTTGAAGTAACGTCGATCACGTAGGCAACTGCTTTTTTCGAAGCAGAGTCTTTTTTAATGGCTTTGATCTCAAAGTTACCGATGATCGGGTCAGCACTTGAATTTTTAACGGCCTGGGCCATCGGCTTGGTGCTGTCCGGAGACATCAATACATAGGTGATTGATCTTAAAAAGATATTATCAGAAGGGCCTTTTTCCCATTTAACCACTTGTCTGTTCACTTCTTCCCCACCAAAAAGTCCGCCACCGGCAGCTGTTTTGGAGAAACGGGTGATCGTCATGATCTCTCTTCCGAACAATGAATCTGGGATTTCGAAAAGCCATTTGTCGTCTACTTTGTGAACGGTAAACAAGCCTTTTTTAGTAACAGCAGTACTGTCTACCACTTCTTTGTAAGGCTTAGGGCCTTTTTTGGGAGCGTCAGGTTTTTTAGCAGGGGCAGCCGGCTTGGCAGCTACCGGGGCAGCAGGTGTTTCTGGGGTCTGGTCTTTTTTCTTTTTTTTCTGAGCCTGTACACCTAGGGCAGCAACAAGCATCAGACACAAAAGAAGCGTCTGTCGAAGTAATTTCATTTTCTAATTTGTTTTTTAATTGATTGAAACTTTATAAGTAAAAGAAGGCCAATTTTGCGAAAAAATATTATAAACGCAATTGCGAAGTAAAAATAATTACAAATGTGACCTGAAAAGATAGTTTTCAGACAAAATGGCCTTTTGAGAAGACGTAGGAGAAGTTACAGGAAAGTTAAAAAACAGAACCGAGCTCCTTAGAAAGCGGGATGATCTTTTTCTTGATTTTATCCAGTTCCGAAATGATGACATCCTGATCATCTTCACTGCTTTCGGCCAGTTCAGCCATCATTTCCTTATATTTATTTTCAAGAATTTTGATCCTGGTTCTGAGAATCATCTTGAAGGAAAGCAAGTGCAGCAAATCTTCGTATTTGGGAATGAAAATCTCAAATTTATGCCAGTTTTCACTGAGTTCATGCTCAGAGGCCAGCCAGTTGATGACGGTCTTCTGTATTTCTTCGTCAGGGTGTGAGCTGAATGTGGTGGTGGGTGGCAGTTGCCCCTGATCATAAAAACTCTTGTAGGTTTCTATAATCTTCACATACACAGGGGTTTCAAAAGTAATATCTGCCGTTTCATGGAAAAGGTAATCGGCAAGGGTAAACTCCTGTCCGTTTTCTTCGTCTTTTTCTATGATGACATGTCCATAGGCAATCAAGTCCCTCACCAGGGCTTCTTCCTGGTGGTTTTTGGTTGAGGTGGTTTCCTTGACCTCCTGCTGAAGATACTCCGACGGGTCCACAGGCATGAAGAAATCCGGTGGAAGTTCGTCAGGGACGCCCTGCGGCTGGTTTCTGTTATCTTTCCTCTGATGGTTTGATTTATTGCGGATCAGCTTGTTGCCCTCATTGATCAGGATATTCTCATCAATCTGAAGCAAGGTGCTTACTTCCTTATAAAACACCGATCTTTTGATCGGATTCGGTATTTTGGTGATTGTATCCACCAGGTCGGTGATCAGTCCGGCTTTTTTGATGGGGTCATTGCCTGCATCAGCGAGGGAAATCTCGGTTTTGAACCGGATGAAATCTTTACCGGTCTGATTCACATAGCTGATGAAACTTTCACCACCAACTTTCCGGATGTAACTGTCGGGGTCGTCACCATCAGGAAACACGACCGATTTGACATTCATGTCTTCTTCAAGGATGATGTCGATTCCCCTGAGGGAGGCCTTGATGCCTGCAGTGTCACCGTCGTATAAAACGGTAATATTCGGTGTGAAACGCCTGATCAGCTGAATCTGCTCTTTGGTAAGTGAGGTGCCTGAGGAGGCTACCACGTTCTCAATACCCGCCTGGTGCAGGGATATCACGTCAGTGTAACCTTCTACCAGGAAGCAATTGTCCTGCTGTCGGATCGCATTTTTAGCCTGGTAAATACCGTAAACAACCTTGCTTTTATGATAAATCTCTGTTTCCGGCGAGTTGAGGTATTTCGGGGCCTTGGGGTCCGGTTTTAAGATCCTGGCTCCGAAAGCAATCGTTTTTCCGGGAACATTATGCACCGGGAAAATAACCCGGCCCCTGAAACGGTCTATAGGGTCTTTGCCTTCTTTCTGGATCGTTAGCCCGGCTTTTTCGAGAATATCCAGGCTGAAACCGTTCTTTAAGGCATGTTTGGTAAAGGTATCCCAAGAGTCGGGACTGAAACCCAGCTCGAATTTCTGTATGGTGGCTTTTGAAAATCCCCTTTCCTTAAAGTAGGACTGGCCTACGCTCTGTCCTTCCTCGTTTTCGTTGAGGTAGCTGGCATAGAAATTCTTGGCAAACTCCGTGACAATGTATAAACTGTCCTTCTCATTCTGCTGGATGAGGTCCTGGTCGGTAAATTCCTTTTCCTTGATCTCAATATTGTACTTTTTGGCCAGCCACTTGAGAGCATCAGGATAGGAGAGGCTTTCCAGGTCCATCACAAAACGCACAGAATCGCCACCTTTGCCACACCCGAAACACTTATAGATCTGCTTGGCGGGAGAGACGTAAAAAGAAGGCGTTTTCTCGTTGTGAAACGGACAGCAGGCGATCATACTGGCCCCACGCTTCTTTAAAGAAACGAAATCGCCGATGACTTCGACAACATCGGCGGCCTGAATGATCTGCTGTATAGTATCCTGAGGAATCATACCGTAAATTTATGCGATTAATGTTTAATTTTACTTAAATTTGTCAGTACTTATTTAGCAGGTTTGAAAAGAACATTTGCCATATTGCTCTGTCTTTTGCTGATCATCAACATGATCGGTAAGCCTGTGCTGGAGTTTTACCAGGAAGAAATCCAGGAAGAAAAATATGAGGAGTCGGTGTTTTTTGTGGAAAACGGAGACAGTCTGCTCATTAAGAAACCCTTTCAGCTGCCTTATCAAAGTACGGTGACGACCCTGAGGAACATTGATGAAGTGGTTATTTTCAAAGGAGAGTTTTTCAGTGCGTTCAAAAAGACTTTCGCCAATGACACGCTCTATACTTACCTGAAAAAAGAGAACTTTACCCGCCAGAATTTTTTCCAGCTGATCGGCGAAATTACCAAAAACTACGATACCCAGCCGCTAGACCCTGTCCAGAACCTGATAGACCTGCTCAAGAATTTTTCGAAAAGTTATGTGAAGAACATCGTTTCTTATTATACTTTTTACTGGACGGACTATCTCAGTTTCGGACATTTTAACCCCGTGAATCTTTTTATTTCATTTAAGACCAGCCCGGTTTCTCCTCCTCCCAGGTTCTGATTTTTAAGATACAAGCTCAAAAACGTTTCGCCGGCCATGTTTTGCCGGCCAATGGCGGTTATGCCGGTTACGGTATATGAGCTGAAATTTCCAATAACAGGTTTTTGGTGCCGGACGCTGTCTCCAGACGAGGTTCTGCATGGGCTCCTGTATGAATATTTTCGTAAATTTTTAACAGAACTGAAATGAACATCAGAAAAAATACATTTATCATTATCCTGTTTTTATACCATATCGGGGTGGTTTTTCCTGCCTTATCGCAGGAAGCTCAGGACTCCCTTGCCGTCAAAAAACTGAACGAGGTTATCATCAGATCGTATCACAAAAACGACCTTGAACGCCTCGGAGACCTGCATCAGAACTTTATCGTAGCCGGTAAAAAGAACGAAGTGATCCTGGTTCAGAACCTGAACGCCAACCTGGCGGAAAAGACGGGAAGACAGATTTTTGCCAAGGTGCCCGGGGCATTTGTTTATGACATGGACGGCTCGGGCAACCAGATGAACCTTTCGACCAGAGGGCTTGACCCCCACAGAAGCTGGGAGTACAATGTAAGACAAAACGGTATCATGACGAATTCTGACATATATGGATATCCGGCGAGTCATTACAGCCCGCCGATGGAGTCCATCCGTAAAATCGAGCTCATCAGAGGCACGTCTTCATTACAGTACGGAGCACAGTTTGGCGGTATGATCAACTATGTCACCAAAACGGCCGATACTACCAAACCCATCAGTTTTGAGAGCATCAATTCTGCGGGTTCGTATGGTTTGTTCAGCTCTTACAATGCCGTCGGCGGTAAAGTGGGCAAGTGGCAGTATTATGCGTATTATCACAAAAGGGTTTCAGACGGATACCGTAAAAATGCCAGATCAGATGCTGAATCTCAGTTCGTCAGCCTGACTTACCAGGCGGCCAGGAACTTCAGGATCAAAGCTGAGACAGGCAGGAGTACTTATCGTTTCAGAATTCCGGGGCCACTGACCGATGCATTGTTCAATGCCGACCCGCGTCAGTCGACCAGAAGCGGAAACTATTTCAGCCCGGATATTTATGTGCCGTCGCTGAGTTTTGACTGGGATATCAATGCCAGAACCAGGCTGTCGTGGGTCAACTCGGCGGTTTTAGGCACAAGAAGCAGCGTACAATATATCGCTCTGGCCAATGTCGCGGATGATCCCACCAAAAACAGGCAAGTGGATATTGATGGTTTTAACAGCTACGCGAGTGAGTTGAAGCTGACAAGAGAATATAAGATAGGCAACCAGAAAAGCATCCTGATCGGTGGGGTAAGGGTGATCAATAACCGCCTTCACAGACGTCAGGTGGGAAAAGGAACCACCGGCACGGAATATGACCTTAGCATTACCGGTAACTGGGGTCGCGATCTTCAATACAAAACAAAGAATGTGGCCTTCTTCGCTGAAAACCTCTTCTATCTGACATCTAAGCTGAAAGTATCCCCTTCGTTCAGGGTAGAAAGCGGCAATACCGATATGACTGGGGCCATCTCTTATTACGCTCCTGAAAAACTGCCGACGTCAATCAAACACACTTTTCCATTGTTTGGTGTGACGGCCCAGTACCAGCTCAAAAAGGACCTGGAGTTATATGCAGGATGGGCCCAGGCTTACAGGCCGGTTATTTTCTCTGATATCATTCCTCCTACAGCTTTGGACAGGACCAATCCTGATCTGAAAGACGCCTCAGGCTCCAACACCGAAATCGGTTTGAGAGGACATCTGGCTGAAAAGCTGAATTTTGATGTGACTTACTTCCAGATTGATTATAAAAACAGGATCGGCAGCCTGATACTTCCGGATGCTTCTACAGGAACGAATTATGTGTATAAGACCAATACCGGAACTACTGTGACGAGAGGGCTGGAAGTCTTTGCAGAGTTTAAGGCATATCAGACCAATAAGGGGCAGATTTCTTTATTTACCTCAACCTCTTATTTTGATGCGGAATATACCAAAGGCTCCGTGGTACTGACAGGAGAAAACAAAAGTATTGTAGGTAATAAACTGGAGACTGTTCCGGAGTGGATCAGCAGAAGTGGTTTGAATGTGCAGTTCCGCAAGTTCAGTGCCTCACTGCAATACAGCTATGTGGCTGAAAGCTTCTCAGATGCCCTGAATACCGTGACACCGGGCGTGGACGGAGCCAAAGGCGTGGTGCCTTCTTACAGCCTGTGGGACCTGAACACTTCTATCGGTATTGCTAAAAATTATACTTTCAAACTGGGTATCAATAACCTGACGAACACGCAGTATTTCACCAAAAGACCTACCGGATATCCTGGTGTAGGCGTCTGGAGTTCAGATGGCCGCAGCATTGTCGGGACGTTTGTGGTGCAGATATGATAGTTGAAATGAAGAATCCCGGCACAGATATTTGACCTGTGCCGGGATTCTTTTATTTAATTGAGTGATAATCTTTTTGTTACCTTTCAATAAATATCACAAACATTTCTCATAAAATTAATGAAAAGTTTATAAGTAACGGTTATTTTTACGTATCCGGAATCTTGTGCTTAAAAGACCGATGACAAAATCAAAATGAATCAGTTTTTAGTCAATTGTGAACGGATTTTGACATTCAAACACTTTTAAACAATTTTTTTTATGAAAAAAACACTTACACTTCTCTTTTTCCTTTCTTTTTTTATTCAGGCCAAGGCACAGGATGTGATAGTCTGGCCGAAGAACAACACAATTTTTCAGAGAAATTCTTCTCAACAGGCTTCTTTTAAGGTTTTCTTCAGGCTAAATACAGGAGCTACCCTTATTGAATATAATTATCAGAAGAAGAAGCTTTTGTCAGATGGTTCGCTTACAGACGATGGTTCTCCAAGCGGTTGGAGTGGCGTCAGTCCCACAGGAAACGGAATGAATAATTATAACATCAGTCTGAACCTTATTGCAGGTTATTTTGAGGTTAAGTTCCGTATTAATTCAGACAATAACAGGATAATTACAACGAATTTGGGGGTAGGGGATGTTTTTGTCATTGCCGGTCAATCCAATGCCGGAGGATATGGTAATTACGACGATGTTCCGAAAAGAAACGATATGGTATTTTGTATGAACCCGTTGGGCTTCTCGTCAGATCAGGTTTTGCATAAAAAACAACATCAGAATTTTTCGATTGTGACCTTGAACTCTATCGGGGCAAACATAAACAATTCTAATAATCAGTCCTTTGCACCTAATGGTAAAGGTAAATACTACTGGCATATTCTGGGAGATAAACTGACCAGGGACGTCAATTCAGGTTATTATAGAAAAGATGTTCCGGTACTTTTTTTTAATGCTGCCGTAGAAGACTCAAATATTGACAATTGGCACAGTGCTGGGAAAAGAACCTTTGATTGTGATTCTACCGGTATCATTTATCCTTCCACCGCAGATATATACCCTGCAGTAACATATTACTTAAAGCCACTGGGCTTCAGAGCTGTGTTATGGCATCAGGGGGAAGCTGACGCTGTAATGGGAGATAGAAATCCACAACATGCTACTCCGGATTACTCTACTATGAAGAGCTTTTATCAGTATCGAATGGAAGCCCTGATTTCAAATATCAGGGGTAATTTTGGTAATAGCCTGACATGGATGGTTTCAAAAGCTTCCCGTCATGATTATAGTCTTGGCAATTGCAGAAAAGGAGTAGCCCCCAACAACACTTCCCAGGCAATTATAGATGCACAGACGGCTGTTGTAAATAATTCCAGTGTTTTTTCAGGACCATCTACTGATGACATAACTCTTTTGGACAGAGGAGGTGATGTACACTTTCGAACCACGAACATGTTAAATGTTGTTGCAGACAGATGGTTTCAGAAAATGGATTTAAGTTTTATGAATGCCAGTCAGAGTAGCCTTGTTTTAAGTGAAAATCCAATATCCCCACTTCTTACTACCAATACGGTAACAGTTCCTGTAGGAAATGTAAATGGATACAATGACATAAGCCACAAGCTTTTCAAAAAGTCAGGAAACACTTTCGCGAACACCTATATATCTCCTTCCTATTCCGGGGGACAGGCTTCTTTTAACATTTCCGGACAATCAGGCGAATTCTATATACAATTTCAGAGAATCAGGGCAGGAAATGCCTATTCCGATGTTTCAACGGCAAATTTTTATTTGGGGACAGGCGGGTGTAGTGTTGGTGCACCAACAAACGTTCAGGCCACTCCGCCTTCTGTTCCATCAGGAACAGGTTCTTCTCTTAGTGCTTCCTGTACTTCGGGTGGCGTCAGATGGTATAACGTGAGCTCAGGAGGAAGTTCGTTGAGTTCCGTCAGTCCGTGGTCTACCCCTTCTCTTACTGCTCCAACCACCTATTATGCAGCTTGTAATAATGGTACTTGTGAGAGCAGCAGGGTTCAGGTCACTGTAAATATAGATACACAAGGAAGCTGCGGAACCGCCATAACATCCGGTAGCAATTATAAAATCCGTCTCAATGCCACCAATCAGGCAGTCCGGTTTAACAGCAGTAATAAACTTGAGCAAAGTACGACCGATAATAACAATATTTATCGTCTTGATGAGGTGATCCTCAATTCCGGTATTTATAAAGTAACGAACATTGCCACTAACCAGGTGATGGAAGTTCAGAATGGTTCTCAAAGCCAGGGGGCTTATATTGTTTCGTCGGGGTCTTATAATAATGAAAGTTACAAAAGATTCAGATTCCAGCTGGACGGTAACAGTTTCAGGATCATCCCAATGAGTGTGGATGGCTGGAACTGGGGTCTTAATATGGAAACATATACAGGATCAGGAGAATACGGGTTGATCAGGCAATATGGATATGGCAGTCCGGTAGGTGACTATGCTCTTTTTAAAGTTTGTCCTACCAGCACTGACCCTCCCTGTAGCGTCAATTCTCCTTCTGTTTCGCCTTCGAGTGTCACCATAAATGCTGCCAGCGGAAGCGGGTCATTCAGCGGAACCTGTGCATCGGGTAGTACCATCAGATGGTATAACGTGGCTTCGGGTGGTACTTCCCTGAGTTCTTTAAGTTCCTGGACTACGCCGGTGGTTTCAAGTAGCACAACTTATTATGCTGCCTGTAATAATGGCACTTGTGAAAGCTCCAGAGTATCGGTTCAGGTTATCATAAATTCTCCTTCTGGGACCTGTTCCGCTTCGACGTCAATAACCTCCGGTGGTTTGTACCATATCAATGTAAAAGACCAGTCAGGGTTTATCGGAAAAGAGAGCAGCGGGAAATATAAACAAGGGGTATCTGCAGCTACTTTCAAAATAGAACTTGCAGAAACCGTAGATGACATAAAATACTATAAAATCACTAATAATAATGAAAATACCGGTGTTCAGGTGATGGGAGGCAGCGACCCTCTGGCCAACGGAGCGAATATGATCCAGGGGACTTACAACAGTCAGGAATATCAGAAGTTTGCGTTCGTTTACAATAATGCAGGGTTCTTCAAGATTGTTCCCAAGCACACCTCAACATGGTCATGGGGTTTGCAAATGGAAACTTATACAGGTTCAGGAGAGTATGGTCTGATCAGGCAATATGGCGTTGATAATCCTCCCGCTGCCAACCAGCTTTTCAGGGTCTGTTACCTCAGTGGCGGGGCCAGGTTAAGTGCAGAAGAGGCCGTTTCATTGTCTGAATCAAATGAAGGTTTGTTTACGATCTACCCTAATCCGGTTACGACTACGCTAACCCTTGTGTTTTATGCCAAGAAGGAAGCGAAAGCGGATTTTCTTATCTATGATATGTCAGGCAGGATGGTTAAAAGTGTTTCAAAGATATCAGGTTTGGGTAAACAGGAAATCAAAATTGATGTGGAAACGCTGAACGACGGCAAATACCTCATCAAATCCGTGGTTGATGAAAAGACCTTTGTGAAGCAATTTGTGAAACAGAATTAGCACTAATTACGATGTCGGTATTGAAAGGGCAATTTTGGAAGTTGCCCTTTCTTTTACATTCAGGAGACTTTTACATCAATACCCGTATAATCTGTAAGTCCCTGAAAAAGACTTATCCACATTTTTAAAACTTCTCTACAATCCTGTTACCGCGGTAAATATGTTTTTAAAATGTATTATCTTTGCGTTCCGCAGGAGTGTCCGCATGGATGTGCCTGCCCTAAACAAACCAAGGAACCATGGGAAAAATTGTCTCAATCGTAAATCAAAAAGGTGGAGTAGGTAAAACAACTACGGCTATCAACCTGTCTGCCTCACTGGCTATTCTGGATTATAAAGTGCTGATCATTGACACTGATCCACAGGCCAACGCCGGTTCAGGTATTGGTATTGACAGTAAGGACATTGAGAATAATATATACACCGCCCTGATCGGACAGTCGGAACTGAAAGATTGTATCATCAAAACCAATATTCCTAATCTCGACCTGATCTCATCACACATTGATCTGGCAGGTTTTGAGCTTGAAATTGTCAACCAGGTGGCCAGGGAATATATTTTAAAGGAATTGATAGATGGCCTGAGAGATCAGTATGATTTTATTTTCATTGACTGTTCTCCGTCCCTGGGTCTGATGGTCATCAACTCCATCGTGGCTTCTGATTCGGTTTTGATCCCTGTTCAGTGTGAGTATTTCGCCCTTGAAGGTATCGCCAAGCTTCAGAATACGATCGAGATCATCAAGAAGAGGCTGAACCCGAACCTGATCATGGAAGGGTATGTTCTGACCATGTATGACGGAAGGACCAATCTTTCTAAAATGGTGGTGGAAGACGTAAGGAAATACTTCGGTAAGTTGTGTTTTGAGACCATCGTGCCGCGTAACATCAAACTGGCCGAAGCCCCGAGTTACGGTGTGCCTGCCCTGCTGATGTTCTCAGGAGAAAAAGAAGGCGAATTCGATATCAGGTTCCTGGAAAACAAAGGAGCTCTGAGTTATATCGACCTGGCCAAAGAGATGTTGAAAAGAAATAATTTGGAAGAGATAAAAAACAATCAGGAGAATGTTACCAAATAGAGGAAGAGGTTTAGGCTCCTTACTGTCTGACAGCGAACTGGTTGTTAGCCAGAAAGTGGCAGCTTTTAAAGGTGTAAAAGAACTTGAACTCGATAAAATTCAGGCAGGAGCATTTCAGCCGAGAACGGATTTTGATGAAACGGCCATTCGTGAACTGGCGGAGTCAATCAAAGTGCACGGCATCATTCAGCCCATCACCGTCAGAGAGCTGGAAAAAGATAAGTTTGAGATCATTTCAGGGGAGAGGCGTTACAGGGCGGCCCTGAAAGCCGGATTGACCAAAGTGCCTGCCTATATCAGGGATGTGGATGATCAGCGGTCGCTTGAAATGGCCCTTATCGAAAACATTCAGCGTGAAAACCTCAACCCGATTGAAATTGCATTGTCTTACCAGAGGATGATCAATGAATGTAACCTGCTGCAGGAAGAACTGGGAGGAAGAGTCGGTAAAAACAGGACTACGGTAAACAATTACCTTAGATTGCTTCAATTGCCTGCTGAAATTCAGACGGGTTTGATATTGGGACTGCTGAGTGTGGGGCAGGCGAGGCCTCTGATTACCCTTGAAGACAAACTTTTTCAGATTGAATTATATAAGAGGATTATTGAGCAGGACCTGAGTGCCAGAAAAGTGGAACAACTGGTCAAGGAAGAAAATACTTTTGAAAGAGAGGCCTCGGCCCTGGATAGATACCGGGAAGACATGAGGATCGAAGAAATTACTTTAAAAGGTAAAACACTGGTGCCCATCAAGATCAATATCTCGGATATTGAGAAAGGACACGTTTCTATTAAATTCTCCAATGATGAGCAGCTGGAGACCATTCTGAGAAAACTGGAGTCTATCAAGGCTTAAGTGCGGCTCTGAAAACCTAAGTTTGCCTGACAGCTTATGAGTTATAAGTCTACTCTTTTATTTCTCCTGTTAATTCCCTTCGTGTCATCCGGGCAGGTGGTTCATCCCGATTCTATCCGCATGGACCTGGACAGGAGTCTGACTTATCTTGCTGAAAATCAAACACTTGAAACCATAGAGGGTAAGCAATATAAAGGAGAATGGGAGGCTTATATGAGAATGAAAGGCTTCTTTTTTTTGCTGGGCCCCCGTAATAAATACCGCGATTCCAATTGTTTTACCATGGCCGGGATCTACAACAGCCTGGCTGAGCTGTACCTGGCAGATACTTCGAAGAAGCAGATTCTGCCGATGCTGGATAAAGTATATCCCGAAATCCTGAGCTATTCTACCGGAAACCGCTTTAATTTCTGGAAAAACCTCCCCCCGAGAAGAGACCTTCAGATGTTTAGCAAAGAGCCCGATCCCGTGCCCAAAGTGCGGAGGCCGACGACTTTCCTGCTTGAGGAACGCTTCATGAATAATGCCGCCAATGTGGAAAATGACGCTGACGATACCTCGATGGGCAACCTTGCGGTGTGGTATCATCAAAAGATTTTCGGCGGGCATGACACACTTCAACGGGCTGACCACCGTCTGTTTGACAGCTATGTCGACAAGGACAGGTATAACCGCCACTGGTACAATTATCTTTTTCACGGATTCAGGAATTCAGGAGCCTACATGACCTGGTTTGGTCAGGAGAAAGAACTGACGGAATGGAGCTTTCATAAAGTGGTGTTGCACAACATGGTCTTTTTTATGCCTTTCAGTATCTGTTACCCTCATGCCTATGAGCCGTACATTCCCTGGGGAGCAAATGACGTGGATGTGGTAGTGAACGCCAACGTACTGACCTATTTATCTAAAAGCGGGCAAGTGGGTGAAAGTGCAGGCAGTGCCCGGGCAGGTGAGCTGATCCGGAAACATGCCAGAAGGGGCCGCTGGAATCGGATGGGCATATACTATCCCAACCGCTATCATTTTCATTATGCGGTTTCGAGGGCTTTGGCCTCAGGCGACACCGCGTTGGTTTCATCGTCTCAATACCTGATCAGGCATCTGACGAAAACACAACACCCTGACGGGAGTTTTACAAGCCGCAGGAAGGTCAATAGGCACGACAGGCTGCAATCTTCTGTTTATGCCACCCTGGCCTTGCTTTATCTGAAAGAATCGGGGCAGCAGGTGCCTGTGGACATGATCCATAAATCGATGGCGTTCATTCACAGTCACAGGAAACAACAGGGAGGGCAGACTTACTGGGAGGGCGGTGTTTTCTTTTCCGGGGGGACAGTGGTCAGAAACCTGCTTTATTTCACTTCGGATGCTTACACCACGGCTTTGGTGGCACTGGCATTTCAGAAATATGAAAGGCTTATCAAATCAGATTCCTCCAACCTCTGAAGCAGGATCTTCAATTTTAATCATCAGGATCGTCCGGGCACTTCCGATGGCAATGGCCGTATGGTCGGACGTGAAAATGGTCTCGTAAATACTGAAGGCTTTATTGAGTTTTGCTCCGAATACCTGGAAGTTTCCGGATTTGTCATCCAGTACTATCTGGCCGTCGCAGGCAGAATAAATGTCATATTTCTGACCGGCAACACGCCCCCAAAGCAAGCCTGAGCCCGGAATGATCACCCTGTTACGGTTGTGGTAAATCTCGCCTTTCTTGCCGATCCAGCCTCCTGTGGCTACATAATTGTCTTTGTCGAGAAACTGAACCTCGTGGAATATGTTCTTACCGATCTTGTTTTTCTTTTTCCATTTTTCGTCATTCAGTACAAACAACTTGGTCTTGTTGGGTGTGTACATCAGGGCATAGACGCGTTCGTTGAAAGGATTGTACTTTACACACCAGACCATCTGGAACGGATTGAAATAAATACGTTTCCATGAAATTCCGCCGTCGTTTGACTCGAGTATGAAGCCGTTGGGCACTGTTTTTCCTGAATGGGCTATTTTTGATTTTCCGCCGCAAATGTAAACTTTGGAACTGTTGACGACCACCATGTTATAAAAACATGAATTTTCGTAACCTTTCACCTTAATCGTTTTCCAGGACTTATCGGTAAGGTTGTGTTTGTAAATCACCCCTTTGTCGCCGCAGGCAATGATATTCTGCTCATCAAACCTGTCAAACTTGTAGATGTCCACTTTTTCGGAAGGGTAGTCGATAGCAGAGAGGTTGCCCTTGTTATCAATGGTTTGCAGGATGCCGTACTTGCCGCCAATCCAGTATTTTTCACCTACCTGCATGATGTCATAGTAGGAAGAATCTTTAAAAGAATTCCCCTGCTGCAATACCTCAATAGACACAGTCTGTCCATCGGTACTAAAGCAAAAAAACGTAATTAAAAGCAAAACTGCTATTTGTAGTTTTCTATTCAAACGTGGAACGGCTTTTTAGTAAGGGTTGTAAATAATCTCCTGGTTACGCAAAAATAAGGAGTGGGAACGACTATACAAAATCGAATATATAATCAGGGCTCATTTTTTTTAGCCGTGGCAGGATTACGGCTTTTTTGAAACAGCGGGGCTACTTTGTCTGGAAAATATTTCAATTATGACTCCGTTTAATAACATTCTGATTTCAGGAGGAAGTTTTTTATATGAAATGAAAATAAATAGGCATTCTTTGCACCCGGTTTTATAATGCAGCCTTTTGGATTGTAGTATATTTATATAAGTTTAAAATTTAACTTTCATTCCTTTGTAAGAATTAGAATGATTTTTGCGGGGAAAAAAGTACGGGTATCAAACAGAAATTGGAAATGCTGACTTTAAATGATTTGAGATCGATATTCAGGGCCACGCCGGCAGCGTCTGTTATTTTGTTGCCTGATTCACCTGATTTTAAGATTGTGGAGGTGAATGATAATTTCCTTTCGGTTTCCAGGGCAAGAAGAGAAGATATTTTAGGTAAACCGCTCTTTGATACATTTCCTGTGGCTCCTCTTGAATCCAACATTTTGTTCAGAGAAATGATCAGGTCTTCTTTCGATGAGCTGGTCAGGACAAAAAACGCTCAGAAGCTCCCCATTCAGCGGTACGATATCAAAAATGAGACGCAAACCGCTTACCTGGCCCGGTACTGGAGAGCGGAGTCATCACCAGTTCTTAATGATCAGGGGGAAGTGGCCTACATAATATACTCTTCATCGGATGTTACCGACAAGATCATTTCAGAAACACATTCCGACATCCTGATCAACAACACGGAAGAGTCGTTTATCCTCACCGACAAAGACCTCACGATCGTTTCCTTTAACAAGCAGTTTTCAATCACTTACCAGCAGTATTTCGGCGGAGAGATTGAAGTCGGAAAAAGTATCCTGAACTATGCCAAAGAGGGGCGGGCCCAGTTTATGGCAGATCTGTATCAGAAAATATTGGCCGGAGAGTCTGTAAATTATGATATTGAAATATCTCCTGAAGGGCTGCCGCCCAAACACTTCAGGCTTAATTATAAACCTGCACAGACCTCTGAAGGCGAGCTTTTCGGAGCTTTCGTCTCCATTATCGATGTAACGGAACAAAAGGAATCACAGAATAAACTGGAGGCCAATGAAAAGAGGTTCAGGGCCCTGGTCGAAAACGGAGAAGATGCGGTAGCTATACTCAGTGCGGCCGGGAAGCCGGTATATATTTCCCCATCCACGACAAAGATGCTGGGATTCTTCGAGGAAGAGCTCCTGACCAAAAACATCATCTCTTTTATTCATAATGATGATATTGAACTGGTAAATGAAATACTGACCAGGGCCATTGATCAGCATGGTGTTTCGCAGCCGGGTATTATTTTCAGGATGATCCATAAACACGGGGGCTGGCGATGGGTCGAATCTGTCTTTACCAACCTCATTCATGAGCCGACCATCCGGGGGATCATCGTTAATTTCAGGGATATAACCGAGAAAAGAGAAGCCGAACTGAAACTGATCAACAGCGAAAAAGTACTGAAAGAAGCACAGAGGATAGCCAGAATCGGCAACTGGAAACTAACGCTGGCGAATCAGAAACTGGAATGGTCGGAAGAGGTTTATCATATCTTTGATCAGGAACCTGGGGAAGAATCACTTGATTATGAGACCTTTTTGAATTTTGTCCACCCCGACGACCAGAAGAGGGTCATTGAAGCTTATTCCAACTCGATCGTCGAAAAGACCGACTACAATATCAGTTACAGGATCTTGACCGGCTCAGGGAAGATCAAGTACGTGATAGAGGAATGCAAAACCTATCACGACAAAAAAGGCCATCCTGAATACTCCTACGGTACTGTGCAGGACATTACTGAACAGACACTGGCCCACGAAAACGTCAGGAAAAGCCAGGCCATGCTTCAGAAAATACTTGACCGCTCACTGGATGTCATCTGTACTTTGGATTCATTCGGACGCTATAAGCAGGTGAGTGCGGCCTCCCTCAGGCTTTGGGGCTATACTCCTGAGGAAATGATAGGGAGATCGTTTGTTAATTTTGTGTTTGAAGAAGATCACATAGCCACTACCAATGTAGGCGTCCAGGTCATCGGTGAAATAGAAAAAGTCAATTTTGAAAACAGGTATGTCGCAAAAGACGGGACTCACGTGCACATGGAATGGTCCATCCGCTGGGATGAAGCGGAAGGTTTGCTGTTTTGTGTAGGAAAGGATGTGACCGAAAGGAAAAAAATACAGGCTCTGATAGAGTCTGAAAGGCGTGAAAATGAAGCCCTTATTAACAGCACCGAAGATCTCGTCTGGAGCGTAAGTAAGGATTTAAGGATTTTGGCAGCCAATAATGCTTTTCTGAGGAGCTTGGAACGGTATTCAGGATTGAAATTTTCTATTGGCGATTATTTGGGGTCGGAAGAGGTTTTTGGGAAAGATTTCGTAGTCTTCTGGGAATCGCTTTACAACCGGGCACTGGCCGGAGAAAATTTCAAGTATGAAATGTTTTTTCCGAAATCCGAATTAATGGAAGAAGACGTCTGGTCTGAAATAAGGTTTAATCCCATTTACGGAGAGGGAGAAACTATTGGAATCGTCTGCTATGAAAGGAACATGACTGAAAGGAAACTGGCCGAAGAGAAAATCCGGATCAGTGAAGCAGAACTCGCCGAAGCCCAGAGGCTGGCTAAACTCGGAAGCTGGAATATGGACCGCCTTACAGGGAAAATCATCTGGTCGGGAGAACTCGACAATATTTTTGAGGTGGATAAAGAAATTTTTAAACTGGATTATGACTCCGTCTTGAGTCTTATAGAAGAAGGGGACAGGCAGAGGGTGAGTGAAATAATAGAAAAGGCATTTTTAAATGGTGAGGATTTCAGAATGGAGTACCGGATTACTACCCCGAAAGGAAACGGAAAGAACATCCAGGTAGTGGGTTATGTAAATAAAGATGAAAATGGAGAAGTAACCCGTCTTTATGGTACCGCACAGGATGTTACAGAGACCATTCAGACCAAAATCGCTCTCATCGAAAGTAACATCCGTTATGAATATGTGTCAAAAGCCACATTTGATGCGATCTGGGATTGGGATTTGAAAAAAGACCACATTTTCTGGGGTGAAAACTTTGAAAAAATATTCGGACATCCTCTTCAAACGCTGAAACAAAGCAGCGAATCCTGGACAGATCACATCCATCCCGATGACTATAAGCGGGTGAAAGAGAAAATCTTTGAACACATTAACGGTACAAAAAACAATTGGGACGATAAATACAGGTTCAAAAAAGCCAACGGTGACTATGCTTACGTGATTGACAGGGGAGTAGTAATACGTGACTCAAAAGGCAAGGGCATCAGGATGATCGGGGCCATGCAGGACGTCACCATACAGAAGGAAAGAGAGGAACACCTGAATCTGCTGGAGTCGGTGATTACTAACGCTGATGATGCGGTGCTGATCACAGAAGCCGAGCCTTTTGATGAACCCGGACCAAGGATAATCTATGTGAATGAGGCTTTTACGAGAATGACAGGCTACACCGCAGAAGAAGTCATCGGCAAAACCCCGAGGATATTGCAGGGGCCGAAGTCTGATCGGGGTGAATTGCAAAGACTCGGCAGGGCCCTCAGGAAATGGCAACCCTGTGAAATAGAAACCATCAATTATAAAAAGAACGGAGAAGAGTTCTGGATCAGTTTTTCTGTGACCCCTGTAGCGGATGAAACCGGGTGGTTTACCCACTGGATTGCGATAGAAAGGGACGTTACAGAAAGAAAAAAACAGGAAAACGAAATCGCGGAAGCCAATAAAAAAATCGAGAACATTCTCGAAAGTATCCAGGACGGTTTTTATTCCGTTGACAACCAGTGGATCGTCACCTACTGGAATAAAGAACTGGAGCGATTGTCGGGAATAGCACGGGAAAATATCGTCGGGAAAAACCTCTGGGACATCTTACCTGAAAAGGAGAAGGAAAAGATCTATCCTGTTTACCAAAGGGCCCTGGAAAGTAGCGAGGCGATAAGTTTTGAAGAATATTTCGATGCCTGGGGTGGATGGTCCGAAATCAGTATCTATCCATCTGAAAATGGTCTTACTATTTACTTTAAGAATATTTCGGAAAGAAAAGATGCCGAGCAGAAACTAAACGAACTGCATGGAGAGTTAAAGAAAAATGTAAAAGCACTGGCCATTTCCAACGCCGAGCTTGAACAGTTTGCTTATGTAGCTTCTCATGACCTTCAGGAGCCCCTCAGGATGGTCTCAGGGTTTCTGACACAGTTAGAGAAAAAATACGAGGGTGTACTTGACGAAAAGGGGAAAAAATACATTTTTTTTGCAGTTGACGGAGCCAAAAGGATGAGGCAGATCATTCTTGACCTCCTTGAGTTTTCCCGGATCGGACGGGGACACCAGGAAACCGAAGACATCGACACGGTGGAGCTTGTGGAAGAGATACTGTTGCTTAACCAGAAGATCATTACTGAAAAGCAGGCTAAAATCAGGTGGACGGGCCTGCCGGTGATTCACGGATCAAGGACCACCATCCGGCAGGTTTTTCAAAACCTGATTCTTAATGGTCTGAAATACCAGAAGGCCAAAGTGAAACCGGAGATTGAGATCAAAGCATCAGAAGATGAAACCCACTGGCAATTTTCCATAGCTGACAATGGCATAGGGATTGCCCCTGAGTATTTTGAAAAGATTTTTGTCATTTTCCAAAGGCTGCATAACAGGGAAGAGTACTCCGGAACGGGCATGGGCTTAGCCATTTGTAAGAAGATTGTGGAAAATCACAAAGGCAGGATATGGGTAGAATCAAAGGAGTCTGAGGGCAGTACTTTTTATTTCACCATCAGGAAAGGGCTGAAAGGCAACCTGGGAGAATAACAGATTTCTGTATTTCTTTACCGTTATTTATATATAAACTTATTATAATGTACGATTTGTCTGTTTAAATACCTGGAATTTTTAGTGTTATTTAAATTAATAATAGTAATTTGTGGTGATCGTGTGAGATTTAATTATCATTCTGCATAATTTAACAATATAAAATCTCTGAATATCCTGATTCAGAGATTGACATTTCCACTAAAATAAATCAGAAAACCGCCGTTTTCGTATATAAGATTCTTCATTATAGCTGTTACGTTCCATAAAAGAATTGCGATTTGGCACGCTTTAATAAATAAATGATTTTTTGGCTGTTCGGAGAGGCTTTATTTGATTTGTTGGCATAGGAATTGTCGCTGATTTAGTCATTGCGTGCGACAAAATGATTTCGGGATGCCAGAATGTAAGGTGGCTTTCAGCAGTAATAAGATAGTTTGTGGAATCCCAAATCAACATAATAAAAAAATGCAGTCATTAGATATTCTTTTGATCGAAGATAATGAGGGAGATATCCTTCTGACCACCGAGGCTCTTGATGAAGCGGGTTTCATTAAAGACATTGTGGTCATCAAAGACGGGGAGGAAGCCATCAGGTACCTTGGTTCCAGGGCGGTTTCCAGAAAAGCCGGTTTTCCTGATCTGATCCTGCTTGATGTCAATCTTCCGAAAAAAAACGGTCATGAGGTACTGAAGTTTATCAAAGCAAACAAATGGCTCAGACACATTCCCGTTATCATGTTTTCGACTTCAAGTGCAGACAAAGACGTATTTGATTCCTATGATAATTTTGCCAATTGTTATATTACGAAACCGACGGATATTGAAGATTTTCAGGGAGTAATAGAAAGTATAGAACATTTTTGGATGCAAGTGGCGAGGCTACCTAATAAAACGGAATTTTAATGTGGAAAACAGGAAATACCATGTGCTGGTGATAGAAGATAATCCCGGGGATTTTCTGCTTATTCAGGATTTTCTTGAGGAAGAGTTTGGAGAGGTGCACATCAGTCGTGCTGAATGCTTTAAATCAGCCAGGGCCTTGTTTCATCAGATCAGCGGACTGGATATTATTCTGCTTGACCTGTCCCTTCCCGACAGCTCAGGTGAGACGCTGGTCAATGATGTACTCAAACTTGCAGGGACTGTGCCGCTGATTGTTTTAACAGGGTTTGCCGACAAGGAATTCAGTGTGAAATCACTATCTATGGGAGTTTCAGATTATCTCCTTAAAGACGAACTCACTTCTTCTTCCTTATTCAAAAGTGTTCTTTACAGCATTGAGCGTAAAGCCATCAGCAATAAGCTTGAACACTCGGAACAACGCTACAAGGATATTTTCAGGTTAAGCCCCCAGCCCATGTTTTTGTGCGAGAAGGGCTCTGAAAAACTGTTGAGTGTCAACGAAGCCGCTCTCAGGAAATATGGATTCAGTCTTGGCGAGTTTCTGTCGATGAGATTAAAAGACCTTGAAACAGATGATTTTTCTTCTGAAATCGTTGATTCGGAATACAAAGGGGTGTCAGGGCATAAAACTAAGGGCGGAGAAACTATCTTTGTGGAAGTACAGAGCAATTCCGTCTTTTTTGATGAGGAGGAAGCTGTGCTTATTATTGCGAGCGATATTACAGACCGCATGAATTATATCAATAAAATAGAACAACAAAACAGAAAGCTGTCGGATATCGCCTGGATACAATCTCATATTCTGAGGGCCCCTTTGGTCAGGATGATGGGATTGATCGAAATGATGGAAGAAGAATATAAAATCGAAGATGATCAGAAAGATATTATACTCAATCTGAAAAGTTCATGTCATGAACTCGACGGAATCATCAGGGATATTTTAAAGAAGGCAGACCGGATAAAAACGTCACAAAATATATGAATAAGGAATTGCTTTTGGTGGACGATGACGAGATGATGCTGTTCTTACACGAAAGAATAGTAAAAAAATGCAACATTTCGGCACCGATCCGCTCGTTCAGGAACGGTAAGGAAGTCCTTGACTACCTGCTTGAAGACGGTGGCGAGGGTAACATCTACCTCATTCTCCTGGACATCAATATGCCGGTGATGAGTGGCTGGGATTTTATGGAAGAACTGAATAAACAAAAGTCGAAAAACAGGATATTGGTTGTGATCATCAGTTCTTCACTCGATATAGAAGACCTGGAGAGGTCACAGCAATACGCACAGGTGATAGATTATCTTGAAAAGCCTATTAAATCTGAATTAATGCTGAGGCTGATGAAACATGAAAAACTCCGTGATTTTATTTGAGAACTGGCTCTGTTAATGTCTGATAATAAAGACGAGTGAGAAATGGCAGATAAAAAAGAAGGCTTGCGGATATTGATTGTGGAAGACAATCCCGGAGATTACACCCTGATTTGTGATTTCCTGATGGAGAAATTAAAAAATCCATTGATTTTCCATGCACAAACCTTAGCCGGAGCTGCAGAACTCACCGATACTTCCAGCCCTTTGGACGTCATCCTGCTTGACCTCTCCCTATCCGATTCCTGCGGGGAAAACCTGGTAAAAGAAATCATCCGTTTGGGCAATGGCTCACCTGTTATTGTGTTCACAGGGCATACCGACCAGGATTTTGGCATCAGAACGCTCGCCTGGGGTGTATCCGATTATCTGTTGAAGGACGAACTGACCGCAGCACAGTTAGAGAAAAGCATCGCTTACAGCATCGAACGAAACCGCATTTATTCCAGACTGGAAGAATCGGAGCAGAAGTACAGGAATCTTTTTGAGCTCAGTCCCGTACCCATGTGGGTGTTTGACCCCCTCAGTTATCGTTTTCTGAGGGTCAATCAGGCCGCCCGTGACCATTATGGTTATACAGAAGAAGAGTTTTTGTCCATGAGCATTATGGACATCCGCCCTGCGGAAGACATAGACCTGATCAAAAGGAAACTGGAGATCATTCATTCTTCACGGCCCGGTGATAAGGTAGACCGTTTCTTCCGGCATCTGAAAAAGAACGGAGACCTCATTATTGTTGAAATCAACAGCATTTATATTGAATTTGAAGGAAAGCGGGCACGGCTTGTGCTGGCTAATGACATCACAGAGAAAGTGGAGGCACAGGAAGCCTTGAAAGAAAGTGAGAGGAAGTTCAGGCTGCTGGTGGAGAACGGGGTGGACAGGATTGCTATTTTTGACCAGGACGCCAATTACCTTTTTAAATATCCTGCCAATTCCCCTTCATTATTAAGTAATACTCAGAAGGCCTCCGATAATCTGTTTGACTATGTCCACCCTGAAGACAAAGACAAGGTCAGCAACCAGTTCAGCAAAATTTTTTCCGGGCTTACGGTCAACATTTTTCCCTACCGGTTTAAAGAGCAGGGAAGCGAGTGGATATGGGTGGAAACCACACTTACCAACAGGATAGAGGATCCTTCCATTAAAGGCATTGTAGGCAACTCCCGGGACGTCAGCGAGCGGAAAAGGGCTGAAATGCAGATGCAGGAAAGCCAGGAGAACCTTCATCAGATACTTCAGGCCCTGGAAGAGGTGGTCTGGGCGGCTAATATTGAAGACCGCAAACTGCTTTTCGTCAGCAATTCCCTCAATAAGGTCTTTGGGATCCAGGCCAATGAACTCAACAGGAACATCGACATCTGGAAGACGCTCATTCACCCCGATGACAAGGCCAAAAGCCTCAAAATAGATGAAGATCTTATCAATTACGGGAAATCGCAGGGCGTCTACAGGATCATTGACAGTGCCGGCAATATTAAATGGATTGAAAATACGTCAAAAATCATCAAAGGGTACGGAAATAAGCCTTCGATGATCATCGGTAGTTTTATTAATGTGACGGAAAAAGTGCTGGCAGAGCAGGAAGCCATGAAAGCCAGGGAAGAAGCAGGCGTGGCCATCCGCTCAGTGGCTGAACTTGAACTGAGGACCCTGCAGCTGCAGATGAACCCTCATTTTATTTTCAATGCCCTCAATTCCATCCAGAGCTATGTGATGTCCAAGGATTTGTACCAGGCCAATACCTACCTCACCAAGTTTGCCCAGCTGATCCGGCTTTTCCTCGACTCTTCCAGGAATAAATACATTTCTATCCGCGAAGAAATCCGGTTGTTATCGCTCTATATTGATATGGAGAAGCTGAGGTTTGACCAGAAGTTTGATTATGAGATCAAAACAGATGCTGATGTAGACAAGTTCTGGGAAATCCCGACAATGATTCTGCAACCTTTTGTTGAAAATGCCATCAACCACGGGCTCAGGTACAAAAAAAGCAAAGGGAAACTGCTGATTCATTTTTACTGTGATTCATCCAGCCTTCTCTGTAGTATTGAAGACGACGGGGTAGGACGCGATAACGCTAAAAAGATACAGTCGCTCAACAAGAAAGGCTATCAGTCACAAGGTTTGAAAATC
Organism: Emticicia sp. CRIBPO; assembly: GCF_009905725.1. Lineage (GTDB taxonomy): Bacteria > Bacteroidota > Bacteroidia > Cytophagales > Spirosomataceae > Leadbetterella. Next base: position 35,754 of record NZ_JAAAKV010000018.1, read on the forward strand.
ACCACTGAACGGCTCATTACCTACAGCGAAATCAGCCATATGAATATCGAGTTTTCTATAGACGATAAAACGGATATTGTAAATGGTGCAGAAGACGTAGGTACCAGGGTTTTGATCAGATTCCCGGTTGACCTGGTGTGATTTTACCCGCAAAGTGGCATGGGCGATTTCCTTTACTTTTCAGACTCCAAAACCCCTTATTTCTCCTTCTTTTTTAATCCTTATTTCTGCGGTTTTGTGTTACAGACTATCCTTATTGTTTCTTTTTTTTGAAATTTTCAGACATACTCACAATCTGGCATGCCACGTGATCCGGAATTTCTGAAATTTTATTTCTGCTTTTTGAGATTTCCGAAGGTTTTGGCCTCGGATTTTGCATTTTTTTCCGGCGTTTTCCATAGTCCAATTTTGAACCAGAGTATACTGGTCCAGAAAAATATTTTTAGAATGTACCCGTTTAATAAGTTTTTGAATTTTGCTACCGTTTTTTTGGTTTGGCATCTGCTTTTCTGAATATTTGAATACTCCAATTTATTTTTTCTGCGTATATGCGTATAACACAAAAAGTTTTCATATATTTGACTAATATTAATATACGCAATATTTATCGTAACTTATTGAAAGTTAATATACGACTAACCTTATCGTATATTAATAATTTGTGTAACCTCTGAAATGACTGCCGGTTTTGTGCAATTTTAGCTCCTGATTATTTCTTCGTTTTGTCCTAGTTTTTGGTCGTTTTATGGCCAAAACCTTCGTTTTTTGTGGTATATTATTTGTTTTTCATTGATTGTCGTGCCAGAAAGCCAGACTGATTGACCGCTTCAGTATCGTGTTTTTGAAACCAATGGCCGGGCTTTTTTCTAATAAAAAATCAAATGTCTAACTAAATTAATTATGCACATGAAATCAATTTCACTCAAGTTACTGCTACTGCTGTTGTGTTGTAGTTTTACACTTTTCGCTCAAAACCAAACCAGCGAAAACAACGGGATCTGTATGGACCCGATCGTCGGATATGGTACTTACATTAATGGCACAAATACTGGATTATGTGTAGGCTGTACAGCCACAGACGGTGCTAATACCGTTGACGGAAACTTATCCAACTATTCAGTCCTCACAACCGGTATTTCTTTATTAGGTGGAGGTTCGGCAATCTCTGTTAAGGATTCCCTGCAATATTACCCTGGTGGCAATGTAGTGGGTTTTGTGGTTTCAGCTCAGGGCGGACTTTTAACAGCTGCTGCATTGGGAAACCTTCAGATCAGGACATACCGTAACGGAACACTGGTAGAAACGGCCACCACCTCAGGCTCAGTTTTGAAAGCTGCTGTGTTGGGAGGGGCCAGTTCTGGAAAACAGATGGTGAGTTTTACCACTACACTGCCTTTTGACGAAGTACAGCTTTATGCCGCTTCTGTATTGACGGCTCTGACTACGGTAAGGGTTTACTACGCTTACGAAGGGCCGGGAACCTGTGCGGTGGATTGTGCGGTGCCTTTGCTTACCTCAGGTGGGTATTCGATGACCACAGGGGCTGCAGGAGTATGTCTTCTAAGTCCTCCGACGAATGACGGTAATGCTACAGATGCCAACCTGGCTAACTCTTCCAATCTTTCTATCGCCGTAGGTATCGCTTGTACGAAGTACATCGAAGTAGCTAATAACAGCGTGGTGATACCTGCAGGAACAGAAGCCGGGTTTGTGATTTCAGATGGGAGTGGATTAATATCTGCCTCATTGCTTGCACAGATGAGAATACAGACGTATAATGCAGCAGGTATTTTGCAGGATGACTCTCAGGGAGGACCTGTCTTAGGCTTAACGTTACTAAGCGGAACAGCCGGAAGCTACAGATTGGGAATAAAAACGACCAAAAGTTTCTCAAGAATAAGAATAACTGTAGGGGGTACTGTTACGCTCTTATTTAACACCAACGTTTTCTATGCTTATACTGAAACAGACACAGACGGTGACGGTATGCCTGATTGCCTTGACAAATGTGCCGGTGGTAATGACCTGCAGGACACCGACGGAGATGGCCAACCTGATGCTTGTGACCTTAACCAGGCTAACGTAGGTGTGTCTAAAACAAACAGTGCTTCAGGTCCTTTGGCTTTGAATGATAACGTTACTTTTACGATTACTTTGACCAATACTTCCACTACCAATCCGGTAGGTATCAAAATCATGGATTTACTTCCAGCCGGTTTAACTTACTCAAGTCACACTGCTCCGACAGGAACCCAGTACAATCCTGTAACAGGAATCTGGAACGTGGGCAGTGCTTTACAGGCTTCAGGTCAGGCCAATGATGATCTCAGTCTCCAGATTGTGGCTACAGCTACTGCCCGGGGGGTTTTACTGAACGTGGCAACGATACAAGCGATGGTTGAGACCAACCTCAATTCGGCTACTTCAGCGTCATCTTGTGTGACTATCCCGGAACAACTTTGCGAAGCGAGTACCCTGGTATTGCATGCACCGGTGGGCTTAGGATCATATCAATGGTTCAGAAACGACACCTTGATTGTAGGAGCAACGGATTCTTTGTATACTGTCACGACCGCAGGAAATTATACCGTCAATGTGACTACATCGACTTGTCCTACCGGAAACTGTTGTCCTGTCATCGTTGAAATGCTGGCCAGACCTCTGGCAAGCTTAGTGCCGATCACCGTTTGTTCCGGTACTCCGACCACGATTTCGAGCAGTACCAGTACGGCGGGCGATACTTATCTGTGGACCACAGGAGCTACCACAGCCTCCATATCCGTCAGTCCGCTCGTCTCGGCTATCTATAATGTAACCAAGACCAACCTGGCAGGATGTTCTAACACAGATACCATATCGATCACGGTTAATCAGAAGCCGACTCTGACAGGTGCAATAGCCATGTGTAACAACAATGGAACAGTGAATGATTCGGCAGATGATATTTATACATTCACATTGAGTCCTTCAGGAGGTAGCGGTACCACTTATTCAGTTTCAGGTGCCGGCTTTACGACGCTGACGAACCAGAGTTACGGAGTCAGAACAGCTGATATTGCAGGAACGCCGACGCCGTTCACGATAGCAGGAGGTAACCGGACCATAACGATCACGGATGCCAACGGGTGTACCTTAGCCGATGCGGTCGTCGCGGCCCCAGCCAGTTGTTCGAGCTGTTTGCCGGCCATATGTATACCGATTACTATTACTAAGAACTAGGGGTTCCGTCTTATGCAGCTTTCCTGCAACTCTTAGTATAAATCAGAACGAATTTCAATTAGGTTATAATGAAGTTTCTTTAGTAAAGCAGGCCTGGTTTCCGGGCTTGCTTTTTTTGTGGAAAACTGAGTAAAAAACACAGGCTGAAAACAGCGGAACAATTTTTTAATGCTTAAAGGTACTTACTACTTACTTTAAACTTTTAAGCCATGATTACCAATTATTTAACTATCGCCTTTGAAGGTTTGAAAAAACTTTCTTACATACACAAGTACAGGGTGAAGGCCTACGAGCAGGCGGAACGAAAAGCGACAGGAACAGACCTCAAGCATTTTATCGTCGACATCATCAGGGAATCGGAAGAGTTTAATGACGACCTTGAAAATCTCCTGGTCGAAATCGAGAAAGAATGTACCCTTAATTATAAAGAGGAAGAACAGAGACTGCATCAGTCGCAGTTTTATTATGCCGTGGCCAAATCACAAAGTAACTCCAGAACCGTCTTTTTATCTTGCCTTTTGGGAGATAGCTATTCGCTCAAAGCTTACCAGGATCTGCTTAATTATCAGAATATCAGTCTTTTTCCGGCCATAAAAACCAAGCTGGAGCTTCAGTTGAAAAAAATCATGGACCATATTGAACGCATTGAAATCTTTCAGGTTTCTACGCAGCTTTCCGCATGACTTTCCTTTAAAGTAAAAACCAGGCGTTGATTTTTCAACGCCTGGTTTTTTATGTCAGCCTTTACATCTTTGCGATGATTTCATCCACATTGATATTTTTATCGTGGCATTCAATGATCTTTTGTAGGTCAAGAGTTTCGTTTTCGGCAGTATTGGGATTGTCACTGGATATGGTCAGGGTATCCAGCATTTTTATATCATCTTCAATTCTGCAGTAATGGGCTTTACAGATCAGTGCCGGGGCTTTAAGTCCTTTGTTTTCAAATAGTTCAATTGCATGATTGTACTCTGACAAGGTACTTTTGTCACTGGCCTTACATGAGTCGATGATGTTCTTTTTGTTTCCTTTACCAATAGCATGTTTTAAATTGATCCATGCCTGATGAAACGCCCCGGCAGCTGTACCGTTATTGGTAGGTTCGCCTCCGTGTTTGACGATCACTTTCGAAATCTCGCGGATGTGGGCCTCTGTCTCGTCCAGGAAACTCTGAAACATTGATTTAAGGTGAATGTCACTGATTGCTTCCACGGCCTTCTTATAGGCGTTGTTCCTGTCATTATTGATCCTTAACAGATCTCCGAAAATCCTTACTGTAGTTTCCATAGCTTTAGTGAATTGGTTATGACATATTGATTAAAAAACCATTCCGTCAGGTCCGGGGAATACCTGCCGGCAGAGGCATTTTTTTGAAGATGAAAACGACGTTTTTCCGGGCTTGACGGTGTCTTCCGGGCATAATCGGAGGTTAGAAACGGGCGGATCATCAATCTGATTACCTATGACTGAGGCGGACGGGCCCATTCAGCATATGATCCGGTTGTTTTGTGGTTAAGTGATTGGTAATCTTTTTGTTAATGTGGAAAATACGGGGAAATAGTTGCTCAGAATTTACCTCTGTTTGCTGCAGATTCGTATAGATTTTAATATTCATGTTTTTTGTGAAGCCCGGGGTGCGGGGAACGCTCTTTTTATTATTTCAGGTATAAATAATATGTCTCACCTTTAAACTGTACAGCTATGTTACGATGGACCATAAGTTTTTTAATCATCGCGTTAATCGCCGGGATCTTAGGTTTCGGAGGAATTGCCGCCGGAGCAGCATCAATCGCTAAAATCCTGTTCTTTATATTTGTTATTTTATTTGTCATCAGCCTGTTTTCAAGAGGCTTCAGCTCGAATAATAAGAAAAATTAGGTAAGGAGTTATATCAGACAGGCCCCGGAGTGGAAGTTCAAAGCTTCTGTTTCCGGGGTTTGTTTTTTATAGCTGTTAGCTCTTTAATTGACAGGATTACAGGATTTTTTTCCCTCTGATATCGCTTTGTATTTTATTCCTTATCCTCCCCGGATATTATCCTTCTTTTTTTAAACAGTAAATTTATCATGCTCTGAGTGGAGGTTATCAGAAAAAATGTACATTTGCCGGACATTTTAAAGTAAAACCACCTTTTGACTTATTTATGAGCAATCATACCAATCACAGTAAAGTTACCGCCGGTACCATTCTGGTGGCTATGGGTATTATTTACGGCGACATCGGAACCAGCCCTCTTTATGCTTTACGTGCCGTCATCGGTTCGAGAGAAATAAACGAAACCCTGGTGTACGGGGGGGTCTCGGCCATCTTCTGGACGCTCGTGTTTCAGACCACTATCAAATACGTCTGGATAACCCTGCAGGCAGACAACCAGGGGGAAGGAGGGATATTTTCGCTTTATGCCCTGGTGAAACGCTACGGTAAACAACTGAGCATACCCGCGATGATCGGTGCCACCACCTTGCTGGCCGATGGTATTATTACGCCGCCCATTTCAGTTGCTTCGGCTGTGGAAGGACTGGCCAATGTCGCAAGCCTCAAGGATATTTTCGTTGCCGGCAGCCCTATCACTATCGGTACTATTATTGTCATCCTGTCGGCCCTGTTTTTCGTGCAGCGGTTCGGAACACAGATCATCGGCAAGTCATTCGGACCCATCATGGCGGTCTGGTTCTCCATGCTTCTGATCGTCGGCTTGTTCCGTGCTTTTGAGCATCCTGAAATCATCAAGGCCCTCAATCCATACTATGCTTACAACATGCTTACCCATTACCCCCAGGGTTTCTGGCTTTTAGGAGGGGTGTTTTTATGTACAACCGGGGCCGAAGCCCTGTATTCAGACTTAGGGCATTGCGGTATCAAGAACATCAGGTTGAGCTGGATTTACGTAAAGACCAGTCTTATTATCTGTTACCTGGGACAGGCCTCATGGCTGATGAACCAGGGCGATAGATTCCTGGAAGGAAGAAATCCTTTCTTTGAAATGATGCCCGGATGGTTTTTGCTGCCGAGCATCGTTATTGCGACTCTGGCTACCATTATTGCCTCACAGGCCCTTATTTCAGGGTCATACACGCTTATCAGTGAGGCCATAAACCTGAACTTCTGGCCACGTGTGGCGGTAAGACAACCTTCTGAGAGCAAAGGCCAGATTTACATTCCAAGCATCAACCTGATGCTTTGGATAGGCTGTGTGGCCGTCGTGCTTTATTTTAAGTCGTCAGAACACATGGAAGGTGCCTACGGCTTTTTCATTACCCTGACCATGCTCATGACCACCCTGCTCCTGTCTATTTACCTGCGTTATGTGAAAAAATGGAAGAAACTGGCCGTATTCGGCATAATAGCCCTTTTTGTAGTCATCGAGGCTTCGTTTTTCGTTGCCAACATCATCAAGCTGAAAGAGTCTTTCGCGATTATGTTTGTGGCTTTCGGCATTTTCGCAGTCATGTATATCTGGTACAGCTCCCGCAAAATCAATAACCGTTTTATGAGGTTTGTGGACCTGAGCAAGTACAGCCAGCTGCTTACCGAACTCAGCGAGGACGACGGGATTCCCAAGTTCGCCACGCATTTGATTTACCTTTCGAAGTCTGACCGTGTTCACCAGATAGAAGAACGGATCATAGAATCCATCTTAGCCAAAAAGCCCAAGCGGGCAGATGTCTACTGGTTTTTGCACATCAACAGGACAAATGAACCTTACACCCTCGAATATGATGTGGTAGAATTGGTGGATGATAAAGTCATCAAAATAAATCTGAACATCGGGTTCAGAATTCAGCCCAAATCAGAATTGTTCTTCAAAAAGATCGTACAGGACCTGGTACAAAACCAGGAGCTCAGCCTGCATATCCGCCCTGATGGCTCAACCAAATACAATCGTGAACCGGATTTCAAGTTTGTGGTCATTGAGCGTTTCCTTTCTGTAGAAAACGAATTCGCCCTGAAAGAAGGCGTACTGCTCAACGGCTATTTCTACCTGAAAAACCTCGGTCAGAGCGACGAAGAGGCCTTTGGTCTTGATAAAAGCGACGTGGTGGTGGAATACACCCCGCTGGTTTATTCACCGGTCACCGAAGTCACATTGAAACGAAACTCTCATAAAGTAGTTTCTTAAATAACAGAAGACATTCCTTCTGAAGCAACAAGCCCGCCAGGCCCCGGTAACGGACCCTGGCGGGCTTGATCTTTAAGGAGGAGTGAAGTCTTTCCTGCACAGGCCTGAAAATAAAGGATGGAAAAAAACACGGTTTTTATTTTGAAATTACAAACCGATCGGTTTATATTTGTTCCATGTTTTCAAAATCAGATATCACCAGGCAGACCATCATTGAGAAATCGGCACCGATTTTTAATATCAAGGGATATAGTGCTACCACTATGAGTGATATCCTGGAAGCCACCGGTCTGACCAAGGGCGGCGTGTACGGAAATTTTGAAAGCAAAGACCAGATCGCCATTGAAGCATTTGAACATTCCATCGGGAAACTGCTCGAGGCCTTGCGTTTCAAGATAAAAAAAGAGAGCACTGCAAAAGATAAACTGTTCGCCATTCTGGGGTTTTACAAGAATTACAGCCTGAATCCCCTCACAGAAGGCGGCTGTCCGTTGCTTAATACGGCCATTGAAGCGGATGATAATTTACCCTTCCTGAAAATAAAAGCCCAGAAAGCATTGGACGATTTATTGAGCGGTTTGGAGATCATCATTCAGAAGGGCGTCCAGACCAAAGAATTTAAAGCAGAAATAGACCCTCAGAAAGAAGCAACCTTGATCTTCAGTATCATACAGGGCGGCCTGATGATGAGTAAGCTTTCAGACAATCCGAAAATATTGAACGGCTTACTGGATCACCTGAAAATCACGATTACTTCGCAATATCTTAACTGATTTTTTTTGCCCGAAAAAAGACCGAACGGTTTATTTATAATATATGCATTTAACTAAAATAATGGAAAAACAAAGTCTGTTCTTTACGCTCTCAACGGCAGAAATGCATCATGTTTCAAATGGTATAATAACCACATCTGAAATCTTATAATGGTAACCATAAAAAAAATATCAGCAGGTTTAATGGGATTTTACCTTAATTCATTAGCCTACATTAATCCTGAAAAGTTAAAGAGAGACGGCTTCAACCTGTTTTGCACCCCGTTCTCAAAAAGTCTGAAGCCCCACCACCAGGCATTTTTAAATTCCGGTCTTGCTGAGGTGCTGGAAATAGACGCAAACAGGATACAGACTTACCGGTGGGGTAAGGGCTCCCGGAAGGTGTTGCTGGTACACGGCTGGGAGAGCCACAGTTTCAGATGGAAAACCTATGTAAACACCTTGATTGAAAATGATTTTACGGTACTGGCCCTGGATGCTCCGGCACATGGAAACTCCACCGGGAAAATCATGAACCTGGTTATTTATGAGAAGGTTTTGTCGGTGTTTCTGAGCAGGCATAATGACGTAGATACCATCATCGCCCATTCGATAGGGGGTTTTACGACTACCTATTACCTGAGCCTTAATCCGGAGACCTCCGTTCAGAAGGCTGTTATTTTAGCTGCCCCCGGAAAAGTGGAGGAGTTTTTTGAATTCTTCGTGCAGTTTCTAGGGCTCAGAAAAAAGACCATACAATTGATCACCGATCATTTTGAAGCGGTACTGAAACAAAAACCATCTTATTTTTCTGCCGTCAATTTTGCCCGTGACATCAGGACCAAGGTACTGATCATACACGACAAAACTGATAAATCTACAAAATACACAGATTCAGAAAAGCTCAGCCGTGCCTGGGGCGGTTCCACCCTGAAGATTACCCACGGACTCGGGCATGAGTTAAAAAATGAGGCATTGCTTTCAGAAATTATCGGGTTTATCAAATGAACATTTTTACCAGAATTTCACTCACGGTCCTGTTGATGCTCTGGGCATTTTTGCCCTATAATGATAAGGAAGCCGTCAACCCCCAGGCGGAACTGCTGAGATCCATAGGTAAAGTAAACCTCGGTCTGATCTGTTCGGCTTTCCTGGGCATGGTAGCCCTGTATTGCAGGGATATTCAGATTTGTTTGGAACTGATAAGTCCGGAAAACAGGAAAATGAGCCCGAAAGCTGCCTGGCGTATGTTTTTGTTGCCTTTTAACTTCATAGAGGATTTTTTTATTGTCATCAACTTGTCAAATTCCATCGAGGCGGAGGCCAGGGTAAATCCGAAACTGGCGGCCTTAAAAGACTTCGGGATGGTTTCGGGAATTGGCTGGAGCATCGCCCAGGTTTTATCCTTCATTCCCAATGATATCGGCCAGGTGGCCGGTCTTCTTGGGTTCGTTTTGGTGCTTGTCCACTGGATTTTTATCAGGAAAATAAATACCCTTTTAGCATGAAATACGTATTGATCATTCACGAAGTAGAAGATTATCCCATCTGGAAAAAGGTTTTTGATGACGCAGCCGGGATCAGGAAAGACGCCGGGGAAATTTCCTTTCAGCTCCTCAGGTATGAGGCAGATGCCAACAGGATCGTGCATTTTTCCCGGTGGGTTTCCATTGAGAGAGCCAGGGGGTTCTTTGAGTCGCCAAGGTTGGTACAGATCAGGAAAGAGGCGGGTGTGAAAGCCCCGGAATTTATTTACCTGGAACAACTGGAAAACGGGATACTCTGAATGAAATACATCTTTTTGGCCATACTGGTAGTTATTTTACCTCTTTTTGCGGCTGCTCAGCAGCTTACAGAAGCCCGGCAGGATTCGGTTTTCGTCAGAGAAAATTTTGTGAAACACGAGGTATTCATTGCGATGAGAGATGGCGTTAAGCTATTTACCTCCATTTATGTACCACGGGATATTTCTGAAAAGAATCCCTATCCGTTTTTAATACAACGCACCTGCTTTGGCGTTGCTCCTTACGGGGTTGGTAACTACGCCTCGTTGTTATACTACTCAAGACACATGATGCGTGAAAAATTCATTTTTGTCAGGCAGGACGTCAGGGGCAGGTACATGTCGGAAGGTACATTTACCAATATGACTCCTTTTATCGCCGGAAAAACTGCCGCTAATGAAGTGGATGAATCAACAGATGCTTTTGATACCATTGAGTGGCTACTCAAAAATGTCCCTCATAACAATGGGAAGGTGGGCTTATATGGTATTTCTTATGCCGGATTCTATGCCTTATCCGGTGCTTTAAGTGGTCATCCTGCCATCAGAGCCGTTTCCCCGCAAGCCCCGGTGTCCGATTTTTTCTTTGAAGATTTTCACCATAACGGTGCCTTTGTATTGGCTGTGGCCAACGCCCTGCCCGTTTTTGGGATTCAGCCGCAAAAGCCGACGGCAAATCATTGGTACCTGGATTTTTTCCCGGAGATCAAAACCAACAACGGATTCGACTGGTATAAGTCAATGACCCCATTGAGTAACCTGGGAAAGTTATATCCTAATAATTTTTTCTGGAACGAAATAGTGCAGCATCCCGATTATGATGATTTCTGGCAAAAACGCAGCCTGATTCCGCATTTGAAGAATAGAAAAAACCTGCCTCCCGTCTTAAACGTCGGAGGGTGGTTTGATGCCGAAGACATGACCGGCGTTTTGGATGTGTATAAGCATATTGACTCCCGTTCTCCCAATACTCTGATCATGGGGCCTTTTGGTCATGGCAACTGGACCAAAGAACAGGGTCATCACCTGCAGGGCAATGTCTATTTCGGAGACAGCCTGTCCACCTTTTTTCAGAAGAACATAGAGCTGGTATTTTTCAGACATTACCTGAAAACCCCGGGGCTTACAGAGGCTCCGTTACCCAAGGCCTGTTTATTTGATACAGGAACTAAAGTGTGGAAAATGTTCGGTGAATACCCCATAAAAAACACAAGGAAAGTCGATTTCTACCTGGCCGCAGACGGAAAATTATCAGACACTCTACCCCGGGAGGGTTTCCGTGATTACATTTCTGATCCCGAAAACCCGGTACCTTATGCTGAAGAAGTAAAAGAAACTGCAGATTTTTTACCTGATTACATGATCGCTGACCAGCGGTTTGTCGCCGGCCGGGGTGATGTGCTCACTTTTGAAACCGGAGCGTTGACGGAAGAAATAACCCTGACGGGAGAAATTATGGCCCACATCAGTTTTTCCACCACAGCAACGGATGCAGACTTTTTTGTAAAACTGATTGATGTATATCCTCAGAATGAACCTGATGGACCTTTCACTCCGACAGGTGTTACGTTGGGCGGCTATCAGCAAATGGTCCGCAGTGAAATCATGAGAGCCAGGTATCGTAACTCTTTTACAAAACCTGAGCCTTTGAAGTCAGACAAAAAAACAGATTTGAATTTTAAGCTGCAGGATGTACTGCATACTTTCAAAAAAGGGCATAAAATAATGGTCCAGGTGCAATCTTCAGCATTTCCGCTTTTCGATATAAACCCGCAAAAATATGTACCTGACATCTATCAAGCCACGCAAGCGGATTTCATAAAAGCCACCCACAAGATTTACAGCGACAGTAAAATTTCAGTACAGGTTTTAACAAATAACAAAAATGGGAAATAAAATATACATCATCGGGGCAGGGGCTGTTGGCAAAGCATTAGCCGTTTTTTTGAAATTGAGTGGTAAAGAGGTGGGCATCATCAGGGGAAGCGTAGACAATATACCGTCCCAGGTAGAGACCGTTTCTGTCCTGGCGAAAGATGCCATTCTGACCGCCGATATTGAAGTGAGTTCACTTTCTGACTATCCTTCTTTTGACGGCATATTGGTAGTGACCAGCAAGTCTTTCGGGAATGAAAAGCTGGCCGAGACCTTAAAATCCAGGGCTAGGAATACACCGGTAGTCCTGTTGCAAAACGGCCTGGGAGTAGAATCGCCTTTTATTGAAAAGGAATTTACTGATCTATACAGGTGTGTTTTATTTACGACATGCCAGGTTGTTGCTGAAAATATGATAAGATTTAAACCCGTAGCTGCATCGCAAATCGGGATAGTAAAGGGCACACAGGAAAACCTGCAGCATGTTGTCAACCGCCTTGATAATCTTGTATTTCAGTTTCGCGGAGAACAAAATATTCAGCCGGTCATCTGGAAAAAGGCCATTGCCAATTGTGTGTTCAATTCTATTTGTCCGCTTTTAGATATTGACAACGGCATATTTGTAAGGGATAAAGCGGTGATGGAATTAGCCGGAAAAGTAATCAGTGAATGTGTTAAAATTGCCAATTTATCAGGAGTTGACATCACTGAGCAGGAAGTGACGGAAAGCGTGCTGATGATCAGTAAAATGTCTGACGGCCAGCTGATTTCTACCTTACAGGACATCAACAACAAACGGAAGACCGAGATTGAAACACTCAATTTTGCTGTAGTGGACATTGCCCGTAAATTAGGAAAAGAGCATGAAGTTACCCGGACAAAACTACTCGGCGAACTCACAAAAATGAAATCAGACCTGAATCTTATCTCCCCGGCCTGAAGCCCCGTAAAAAGAGAAACGGAGTTTCTCTTTTTACATCGCATGCTGCCTATCGCTTAAAGCTATCAGCTAATACCTTTTTCCTTCCTCCGGTCACAACAAAAAAAACACCAGAGCAAAACCCCGGCGTTTTTTTAATATGAATACAACCCAACTTATATGCGTTAACTTAAACTCGTATTTGGTGGCAGATAGAGCGTACTGATTCTCTCTTTTTCCACATTCACCACACCGTTCGATGATTCGCTGACGTGCATCACCCTGATCTCCTTGTCTTTCAGCTGAGGCTCGTCGTGCGTCTCCGTTTTGCGGACCACCCATTTCAGAAAACCCTCTACTATATTCTCACGGTTGTTATTAATGACATTCTTCAGCGTATTCCTCAGGATAAACGGCACCACAAATTTGCCGATCAGCCCCGCCCTGCGAAACAGTACCCTCGAAACCACCAGGTCGACACCCATATTGATACCCCAGGTGGCCAGGTCTTTGCTTTTGGGCTTGATTACCGCATTGGAAACGAAGGAGGAAACCGCTTTCAAAGGGTTCAGTTTATCGGCAAAAGAGGCCACATCGTAGGCTACGTCATTCTCGATTTCATTCAGCCTGAACCTGATCTCCTCTTTTCTTGCCTGTATGCTTTCTAAATTAGTCTTTTTCATGATCTGCGTCGTTTAAGGTAGATAAAATATTATCAATCCAGAACTGTCTCAGAAACGCCTGGCCGTAAACATAGATCAACCCGCCGGTCAGAAGATATATAAAAGCAACGATGTAATATCCCATGGAAGTGCTTTGCAGAAAAGCATTGATAGAATTAGCCAGACCGAAACTCAGGAATAAAAGAATAGTACCCGCAAAAACCAGTGTAAATACCGAAACGGCCATTTTTGAAATTACCTCCGAAACTTTTTCTGAAAGAGAAAGCAGAGCAAGCTCCTTTTTCAGGTTAACGTATTCGGTTACATTTTCAATTATATTTTGATTGTTTTCGTAGTTTTCCATGATGATAGTATTTAAAAATTCATAAATAAGTTACATGACATAAATACGTCAATTGTACGTGTAAAGATGTGTAATGATCAGAAAATCCCGTTCTTCAGCGTAAATCCGACCGAACCAAGGTATTTTTGAGTGGTGTGAAATTTAGCAGCGTAAATTCCGGGATTCAAGCGTTTTGAAAGTGGTACGTTCATTTGTAATTCAAGTGGATTCCGCGTTAATTCTATGGATTGAGATGCGTGGAATTTAATCGGCATATTTTCTCCCTGAGTGCTTATGTTTTCAGTCAGTAACCCTGCTACCGGCTGATTTTTACTGTCGTAAACCGTGACATATATTTTCTCATGATCTGTCAGCAGTTTCTTCAGATACTCAGGTATCGTGAGTGATATTTTAAGGCTTTTACCCTTGCGGGCCAAAGACGTAATATTCTTCCTGTAATTCAAAACCTCCACCCTGAAATGGTCCGCCGTAAGATAATTACTCACTTCGTTCAGGTCTTTGCTGACTTTCTCATAGGCCTTTTCTTTTTCAACATAAAGGACTGTCAGAGAGTCGTTTGAGGTTTTGTGTTTAACCAGGTCTTCCTTTAAAGCAGGAATCTCCCTGGCTTCATTTTCAAGTTTATTTTTGACCACATTCAGGTCCTCGATCTGTTTGTTCAGTAAGGCCACCTGGCGGTTTCCGTCCCGTCCCCAGTCTCTCAATTCTGCATTCTGGGACTTGAATTTCCGGAGTAAGACCGTTTTCTGCTCAATACTTGAATTGATGTCGTTGTATTTTTCAACAATCATATTCATTTTATCGGCTTTTCTCTGAAGATTACGGGCCGCTGTTTCTACGTCCTTCTTCAGATTTTCTTTAACAAATGAAAGCGAATCCACTGCAGCTGTTACCGAGGCATTTTCGAGAGACTTGTCAAAATCCAACCTGTTCTTATACAGATCAAACATGACGGCCCCTACAAGGGCTATGCTCAAAGACATAACCACCAGGCTCGTAGGCTTTGGCTGATTCGCTTCCATTGTTGTACTATTTAATCCCGATACCGGATCATCATATTCATTTTACTTCTTCTTCCAACTCCTCAACTTTCGCTTTGGCGTATCCTTTCAGTTCATTTCCTTTGGCTTTAGCTCTGTCGATCACTTCTTCACCTTTGTTCATCACGTTTGATCTTGAAGAATTAATGTAGTCAAGCAGTGTGTTGGCGATATCATTTATACCTCTTTTCAATTTGTACCTCGTTTTTGTTCCTTTATCCGGAGCAAAAGCCAATCCGATGGTTACGCCTGCAGTGGCAGCTGACAATATCCCAAGTCCGATGAATAATTTGCTTCTGTTAGTCATAATTGTAGGAGTTTTAATTTGAAATAATTTATAACAGACAAGATAAAAATCATATTCCCCGCTGGTTTTCAGAGATTTGGGAACTATTCCGGGGTGCATATTCCCCAATCTGTTGACTAATAGGGGGATTTTTAGTGATAGAATGATTGATTGAGTGTAGAATGATAGAATGGTTTAGTGAATGTTTGCCTGGCCTGAGGCTCCGCCCCGGCGGGATTGTTTATTGTTCGGTTATTCTGTAAAGACGTTGCATGCAACGTCTCCTTTCGTCGATGTCTTGTCGGGTCTGTTCCCTGCCATGAAATTCGATCAGGATTGTATTGTTCATTTACTGAAGTATTCATTCATTGAAACATTCACTCCCTTCCGAGGCCGAGCCTCAGGCCGGGCAGGCCCATCCGGAGCAGAGCTCCAGGCCGGGCAGGCATTCAATCATTCACTAACTCATTCATTGAGGCATTCACTCATTCTATCATTCACTCACTCAAAACTAATTCCCCGGAAATTCCTTACCTTTACATCCCAATTACAAAACTATGCTTGGACTAAAACTTCCTACCGACCCCCGCTGGGTAAATATCGTTGAATCTAACATTGAAGAGATTCTGACAGACCACGCCTGGTGCGAGCAAAAGGCCGCCACCAATGCCATCACCCTGATCACCAACAATCCTGAACTGACGGACCTGGTCACCGACTTACTGGCCCTCGCCAAAGAAGAACTCGACCACTTTGAGCAGGTACATAACCTCATCAAAAGCCGCGGACTGGTGCTCGGCCGTGAACGCAAGGACAATTATGTCAACGAGCTATATAAGTTCATGGAAAAGGGCGGAAGCCGCCGGGCAGTGCTGGTGGACAGACTATTATTCTCAGCCATGATCGAAGCCCGCAGTTGTGAGCGGTTTAAAGTCCTCTCAGAAAACATCAGTGACAAAGAACTCTCTAAGTTTTACTATGACCTCATGGTCAGCGAAGCCGGACACTACACCACCTTTATCGGTTATGCACGCCAGTATGGCGAAGGTGTCGACGTCGACAAAAGATGGAAAGAATGGCTCGCCTACGAAGCCTCCATCATCGAAAACTACGGGAAAGAAGAACGGATACATGGGTGATGAATGAATGATTGAATGATTGCCCGGATTGAGGCTCCGCCTTTCTGTACAGACGTTGCAGGCAACGTCTTTGGCTGTTTAGATTTTGGCTGTTAGCCTTTAGCTTTTTTGTAGAGACGTTGCACGCAACGTCTGTTTACCGCGAACTGTAACCAGCAATACTTCATATCCCGATTACCTTTCCCCTTCATGGTTTCAGAAGGCTGTGCGTATCTACCGAAACCACGAGGTTGCCCGCAACCTCAAAACTCCCTACAGCCTACAGCCTATTGCTTACTCCCTACAGCTTACTGCTTAACGCCTCCTCCTTTTTCCTTCCTCCTTTCTCCGGCCCAACCAACCTGTTCTTCACCCAATTCCTCACCGGCTCTTCGAACAACAGATTGATAAAATAACTCAGCACCAGCAGGATCACAAAGGTCTTCCAGAATTTCACGTTTAAAGAATCCTCATGAAAATACCTCGCATACAGATAAAGATACACCGGCAACTGGAAAAGGAATATCGTATAGCTGATCTCGCCCAGCTTTCTGCAGATCCAGGTGTTGTACAGGTCAAGTAACAAAGACCGGAAAGAAGCCACCCCTAAAATCATCAGGGCAAAAACAGGTACGATGTAGATTGTCCTGTACCACGAACTCACCTTAAACTTCATCGTCAGGATCAGCAGGGCGGAATAGACAACGATCGTGAAGGCGTACTGAAAGAGCTTTTTATATTTTATCCGGCTGAGAAACGCCTCAAATGCAGGTTTGTAATGAGCCACCAGCAGCCCGAATATGAAGAAGACATGATACATCAGCAGCAGGTACCAGTTGTATTCACGCGTCAGCGGCCGCTCTACGAAATAGAAAAAGAAGGGGGAAAGCAAAAAGAAAACCCTGAAAACCCTGTGGTCAATAAGGTAAAACAAAAACGGGCAGAGAAGATAAAAGATCAGCTCAACCGACAGCGACCAGCTCGTGCCGTTGATCATCTTCGGTTCGGTAATGATTTTTCCGTCGTACCAGCTGTTCGTCAGCGTAAAATTAGACAGCCATTCTATCGTTGACAGGTTGATGTCGCCGTATCTCCGCGTACCCAAAACCGCCATCACAATGAACGACAACAGGTAAACAGGATAGATCCGGGCGAACCTCAACAGCCAGAAAGTCGATATTTTGGGGAAGGTATAACTCGTGAATTTCTTTTTGTTAGAGACATAAAGCACATAGCCGGACAACATAAAAAAGTACAGCACCGCCAGGCCCCCGTAGTGGAAGACTTCGTGGTGAGGAATATAGTTGAGTGGGAAGATGATGGTTTCGCCGTCAAATCCGAAGTGGCTGACCACCACGATAAAACAAGCGATAAAACGGGTAAAAGTGAGTTGCTGATCTTTCATCTGGAATTTAAAGTCTTTGGGTTGTTGTTAAGAATAGTTCCGCGAAAAAATACACAGTCCGACAACCTCCGGGAGGATGTCAAAAGGTGGTTACCAACGGGTAAAACGGAATAAGAATCAATATTTGAAGCACGCAGGTCAGCTCTTTGCCGGCATGTTCAAACGAGGCGATTTTGTACAATTATCCATGGATTCAAAAAGTGATTTTTTAATTAACGTCTTGTTAGTTTTTATGGATCCGCCGCATTTCCCTTCCGGGTGCAGTTCACCATGTTGGTAAAGATAAAGAAAAATTGCACAAAAACAAGTCTGATTTATTGTTTTTTTGATGTGTAAGAGTTATGAATTACATTTTGTGTGGGTGTTGGCAAATAAGTAGAATAATGGCATCTATACCTTTTTGAGAGCTATTGTTTTTTTAGTTATTGACTTAAATTTAAATCTTTGCCTGTTTTTAGTTTGTAATGAACTTAATAGGATATCAAAATGCCTCTTTAGTTGTTTGCGAATTGCAGGAGAATTTAGTCCTGGTTTAGATTCATTTTTAGAATTTTTGTAGACTTCCTTTGACGCTTTGAATGCATAAGCTAAAAAATTCCGTTTCCCAAGATGAGTGTATTTTTCAAATAATTGTGCTTTCCATATTTTTTCAGATTCCTTATTGTTGTAGGCCATGGAGACAGTTTTTATTATGCGAGATTTCATTTTTCTATAGTACCTTGAAAGGCTACTAGACCGAATTAACACGTCCTGGCCATTAAACTCAAAGCCAAGATATTGAAGGGGTTTATAAAAGTGTTTTTCATTAGTATAGTCTATCGTTTTGATGTTTTTTTCTCTTTTTTTCTTTTTATTAAATCCTCTGATCACACCTTTGGAGTTTGCTTTAAATTCAATTATTTCAACTTTCTTATCTTGAATAGTTAAGAGACAATCATTCTTTATCTTTTCAATAATAAACGTTTCTAGTTCCTCAGCCTTTGAACTTTCACAAACTAATAAAATATCGTCACAATATCTTCTATAGAGAAATCCTTCACTCTGAGATTTTCTGTGGAACTCTCTATCAAAGTCAAGTAAGTAGATGTTTGAAAGTACCGCACTCATACCGGAACCTTGAGGGATGCCGATTGGCCTGTTTTTATTTTCTCCTTTGTTAACAGTTATTAATTTGTCATCTCTTAGTCGGCTGTATTTCTCGAAGTCTGCCTTACCGGGGATCAAGTCTAGAAGCGTCTTTACAGATTTGTTCTCCTTGGGATTATTATATTTCCTGAGAAGACTCGATTTATTTACATAAGAATATTTAGTTAGGGCTTTATATAACTTATAATGATCCTCTGGAATTTGAGTACCTCCCATTACTTTGTTCCATTTTTCTTTAAGGATTAAATGATCAATATTGTCAAAATATCCTTTTATATCCAACGCAATTGCCGTGCAATTACCCCTCTTTTTAACATCGTCAAATACTTCTTTCGAGAATTGTATATTACATTTTCCCCCAAGATCCGAACGATAGGCTAATACACACTCATCAAAATTCTTGCTGGAAATGTATTCTTGATATTTCTTATTAAGTACATGGGCATAAAAACTAAAAATAAGACTGTCAGTGTGTGAAGCGAAGCATATGGGGCGGATTTTTGTTTCTAAGTTGTAAGAGTTATCAGATTCTTGATATTTATATCGAGGAGTTTTTATGAGAATTTTTAAAAAGGGGCGAAAACTCCACCACGTTTCTTTCTTATGTTCCTTATGATGCGTTTTTAGTTGATTTTTCAAAAGAGCTTTTAACTCTTCTTTTCTTTTTGGAAACCAAATCCTTAAGTCAAAATGGGTGTAGCCCTTCTTCTTATACTTTTTTTTAATTTCTCTGCCGGCTTTATCTTTTATAACAGTATAGTTAGCTTCCTCTAATTCCGACCACTCTTGCCAGTTTTTCTCAAATTCATCATTTTCATTTAGTAGCATAGAATATAAGTTTTTAATGGGACACCGTCTGGAAAGCAATACCAAATCATAACTAAACCAGACGGTGTGCACTTTTTAAATTGCCTGGGCTGAAAGTCTACCCCTAAACTTTGAGGATTTAACCTCTACAGCACCTATCCACCCATGGCCAATCAAACCAACAATGTATGTTGGGATGTGGCACTTCAGATTGTAATAACAACCTTTTCAAGATTACCGCTAGGATGATTGGATCCTAGTTTCGTTTTCCTTGAAACCTTAAGACTTTTCAGCCCCTCGGGCATTCCAAATTTCTTTGGAGGGGATTCTTAACATTAGAAGGATGAAAGCAGTACCTACATTATGCAATCTTGTTCAGCTGTTACTCTTTACGGTAGCAGCTGCTACGAGCACTTGCACTCCCGATATTCTTACCAGCATTGCTGCTGTGTTGGAAATATCAGTTCGTTTCGGTAACTTTAACATTCTACCATCGGCCTGACACCTATGCATGTTCGTTTCGTCTATAATTGTGCCATTTGCTTTTGCTGTCATTATGGCAGGTTAATTATTGTGAATTTGAAGGATAATCATGTTAGAGCCTGTCAAAATGGGAAAAAGCATCGTGTTTATGCCTGATATCGGAAGTGTATGTAAATATGTCATGAATTAGCATGGCTTTCTAAAAATATCCCCTCACCCCCTTGACAAATCCCCCAATCTCTCCTACATTTATCCGGTTTTAAAATATTGAATCACAACCAGATAAAAAACATGATCAGAAACTCCACCTCCACCGGACATGTCATCAATGTCGCCAATTTCGAAACCCTCATCGCTTTCTGTGTAAGCAATAAAGATGTGTACCAACCCGGCAATGCCCTCATCTCCCTCAACGCCCTCAGGGACAAAGCAAAACAGGCCCGCGAAATCCTCGTAGAATGCAACATAAAACGCACAGCCTACCAGAACGCCGTCGGTGCCCGCATTGAGGCCTTCAAAGAACTGAAGCCCCTCGCCACCAGGATCATCAGTGGCTTGTCGGTCTCCGGCGTCAGCTCCCAGACCATGGAAGGAGCCCGCAGCATCAACCGCCGCATTCAGGGAAAACGCCTCAAGACCCGCAAACTCGCCGAAGAACAAGGCCTGAAAACCATCTCCGGCTCACAACTCAGCTACGACACCCGCATCAGCAACCTCGACAGTTTAATCCAGTTTGTCAGCTCACATCCGGAATACCAGCCCAACGAGCCATTCATGAAACCCGACGGCCTGAGACAGTTTTCTAAAGAACTGAAAGCCCTCTACGACGCTGTCGGAGCCTCCGAGAACCCCTGGTTCTCTGCCCGCGTAGCCCGTGATAAGATACTGTACAGCCCGGAAGACGGCCTCGTTCGCCTGGCCACTATGGTGAAAGACTACCTCAGGTCAGTCTTCGGAGCCGCCGACCCTGCCTTCGCTGAGATCAACCACCTCCAGTTCCGGACCCTGATGCATTAAGCTCAGATGTCCCTGCCGATACCAGGAAACACCCGCCACGAGAGCAGAACATGTTAACCCGAGTGAGGAAACTACCGACATGAGTGAGGAATCTGCTAACCCGAGTGAAGAAACTACCGACCCGAGTGAAGAACATAGTAACATGAGTGAAGAATATAGTAACACGAGTGAAGAACCTGCTAACCGGAGTGAGAAAACTACCGACACGAGTGAAGAACATAATAACCAGAGTGAGGGAACTACCGACATGAGTAAAGAACATACTAACCTGAGAGAGGGAACTACCGACACGAGTGAAGAACATACTAACCTTAGAGAGGGAACTACTGACATGAGTGAAGAACATATTAACCGGAGTGAGGAAACTACCGACAAGAGTGAAGAATATACTAACCTGATAGAGGGAACTATCGACACGAATGAAGAACATACCAACCGGAGTGAGGGAACTACCGACCCGAGAGTCAGACTAACGGACATCTTTCTCAATACCCCGAAAGTAAAACATAATAATGCAGGCTACCCGCAAAAAACAACCCGCCGCTGCTTCATTTCTGACAACGTAAAACATAAAACAACCTGAATATCTGACAATAGTACCTCTGACAAACACATATCAGCCACCGGGGTTTTAATATCCTGAAGAGCAAAGAACAAATGTCCCAACGAAATAATACAAAAGACCGAAAACAGACTGCCTAGGGCTGATGACTCCTCCATGTTTTGACATGTGACAACAAATATTCCATCCGTGCAGAACAGAAAGCTAACAGCTGTTCAGTACCCAAGCTTCGGCTCCACCCACAATGCCGTCAGCACCACCATAATCACCACCAACCACACCCAATCCGGCACCTCTGAGGTAATGGTCCCGGTGGCATTACCTGAACTGCCCGTTTCAAGTTCTGCATGGGCCAGCACGGTTTCTTCTATCTGTTTCGCACGGGCTGCAGGGCCATCTTCCACATACACTTCAAGAGAATCCTGGAAAGGTTGCCAGCCTGTTTGACTGAAACGGTAATCTGTACCATAGTTTAAGGCATTTACGGCCGACTTTTTCAATGAAACCGTGTCGTTTTCGAGATGGAGTTTTTCAGCAGAAGCAGCCGGCTGATTGACACGGAAACTTGTCCGCACATCTTTCAGCACGGGGCCATCCAGCACCACGTTGTTGTCAAAGGCAGGAGTGAGATTTTGCAGAATACCCGCCCATATTTTGTTATAAGTTACACTGTCGCCGCTCAGTTTTAGCGAAAAAGTCTCGTTAAGGAGGCTTACACCCACTTTTCCGGCAGTTTTCTGCACGGCTACCGGGTATCCGGCCACATTTTTCTGGTTGAGGTGCGGCTCTATCTGGTAGGGGAGTGTGGTGAGCTCTTTGCCTACCGCCACAGACTCCTCATTCGATATCTTTTTCGCTTTCCATCTGGTGCCCAGGGCCAGGTTAATCGCATTCAGGTCACGTCCCGGTTCGGTCAGTCCTGAAAAGAACACACTTTTGCCCTCCGACACCGCCTTTTTTACCTGGCTATTGGTAGCATTGCCCGCGTCAGTGATGATGAGATCCGGTACAAAAGCCCCGGCCGATTTATTAATCGAAGTTCTGTTTAAGGTATTTTTAGCCACCTGGGTGCTCATTTCGACACGATACCCCTGGTGTCCGAGCCATTCGGCAAGCGTTTTACTTTCAAAATCGGGGTTGTCGAGCAGGAAAAGAACAGACAGCGGAGGCCGGTTGACGGTATAAAAACGTACCTGCTGAAGTTCCTTCTCATGCAGTTCAAGTTCGGCGGTAGTTCTGCCCACCGAAAAAGCCGGGAAACTCAGTCTGAAAGCATTAAACCCTTTTTTTAGCATCACACTATCGAGCACCTTTCCGGCATACTTTATTTTCAGGGTGCCTGCTTCGCTGAGGTCCATTTTACCCGAAACTTCCTGCACGTCACCCCGCCTCAGCACTGTTTTCCACCGCACATCCTGCAGCTGGTCCGGTTCATAATAAGGCAGCCACGTCACCTGCTGACTGCTCAGGCGGCTGATGATTTCGGGGTCGGATTCCTGCCCCAGGAAATAGAAACTTCCCGCATGAACAGCCCCCTTATTGCTTTTTCTTTTAAACTCAGCATAAGACATGCTCGCCGGAATAGCCAGGCTGTCTTTCATCTTACTCACGACCGCCGACGGTACCTCATCGCTCACCACCAGCAGCTTATCAGACCCCGCAGAGCTCGTCCAGGTAGGCTGGATGGCAAACAGCAGGAGGATCACCCACAGCAGAACATTCAGGAACAGCTTCACCCTCACCTGGGCTTTACTCAGGTTTTTGCGGGTCAGTATGGCCCGGAGCTGCACCGCCAGTAACAACAGCAACGCGATGAAAACAAGCCAGTTGTAGCCCGAAAGAAATGAAAGTATAACAGTGTTTAAGTACATCTATTGAAGGTTTTTCCAGAAAGCTTTTTCCAGTCTTTTTTCACTTGAATATGATTTGCCGGGAAGATTGCCTGGCAATCCCGTCCCGGTCAAAGCATACATTTTGGTTTTTAATTCCGATTGCTCGTCTTCCGATAAGCTTTTATCATTGATGATTTTTTGCAACAACGTCAGCACCGACCAGCTCGACAGGCTGCTGTTGACTGCCTTATGGCTCAGATAAGTCCCCAGCGTGAGCACTTTTTGTTTCTGAACGGCCCCCAGTTTCTGATTTGCCTGCTGTGTGTCGAGGATCCCCAGGACTTCCGCCACCAGTTTTTCCAGCTGCACTTTCGTCAGTACCTTCTCCACGCTGTATTTGTCGTTGAACTTGGTCAACTCTCCTGTCAGCCTTTTCTCCTTTTCTTTGATCGGCGGCGGATCAAAGCTCGTTTTCTTGACAAAAGTCCGGGCTTTGTGTTGTGCCGATTTCAGAAACTCCAGGGCCTTCTTTTCAAAAGGCAGGGCTTTCTCAGGTTCATACAAACGCAGGTGAAGCTCAGACTGCCACATCTGTTCCAGGGCCATTTTCAGCAGACTCCGGGTCGATTCTTCGTAAAAAGTATTGGCCTCGCCGTCGTCATGGGAGTGCACGTAATCTTCCAGCAGTGCCGCCACAGGATCCTTGTCCTCATTCATGGTTTTGCTTCCGCCGTGCTCATGCTCGTGTTCATGTCCGCCACCCGGTTCAGTGTCGTGCTCCCCTTCATCATGGGCATGCACAAAACCTTTGAGTAAATCGGCTGTACTGTTACTTCCGCCGCCACCGGGAGGCAAAGCCGCCCCGCCACCGATGGAATTCTCAAACTCTTCGCCGAGGTATTGCCCGTAACGCAGACGCAGGGCTTTCTGGTCAAAGCCGATCTCATTGGAAGTGCTGTTGAATTCCTTTTTATCCATCTTCTTCCGCTTCGCAATCAGCTTCTCCGTATCGATAATGATCTGTCGCTGGCTTCTGAAGTATTCCGGCATGATGTTCATCGCCATGGTTGCCAGGTCACCCTCTTCTGTGGCCGAAGTATCCTTATAAACAATGAAATAAGTATCAGATTTGGTGAAATTAGGCTCAGGTCTTTTGTTGTCAACCGCCCCCCAGTAATAGTAAAGCTCATCTCCCGGTGCAAAATTAAGTGCTTTCAGGTCGATGGTTTTAGACACAGACGCCGTTTTGAAGTTGGCCTGCCCCACAGGGAACCGCACTTCCCTGAACTTCACATTCTCTCCCGACCCCCTCGCCAGGGTAGCCACAATAAAGGCCTGACTCACCAGGAAATCATCAGAGATTTTGGCCGAGATCTGTATCGTTTTCGGATCTTTCAGGAAATGATAGCGGTATAATTCTTTTGACGCCGGCTCAATCTTCGGGGCAAGGTCAGGAATGGCCTCGAGGCGGTAGTAATCCGACTGATATACCAGCGAATCTTTCCAGTAAGCTTTTAAGGCATAAAGGCCTGAGTTGAGGAGGTGATCGGAATATTCAAAAGTGCCGTCGTGTAATTTGAAAGGTAATTCTTCGCCGCGGTTATTGCTCAGTTTCATCACCAGTTGCTTGCTGTGATCAAACTTAACCCGCCAACGCAATACCGAACCCGTGATGGCGGAGGCATTTAGCTCATCCGTTTCTTTGGCAGCGATGCCGGTATAAGCCGGGGGATAAATGCCCAGTCTGGCAGAGGCAAATTTCGGCGGTAAAGCCTCATTCACTTTTTTGTCAGGTTGCAGCTCACTGAAAATACTCCCTGTCGCCGATTGTTTTTTGCTGAGCAAAGGATATCCGAAATGCACCGCCAGTGCTGCAGTAAAGGCCAGCAGGTAAATACCCAGCCGGGAGGATAAAACATTGGGGATCTGATGTCCCTGAATCTTGGTGAGCAACCGCTCGAGCTGAAGCTGTTCGGCCAGGTTGGGCTGTTCTACTTCCAGCAGCGGCAGGCTGTATTCTGTATCACCGATGGTGCGGTGGATCAATCTCACGGCTTCCTGTTTTTTATCTTTGAACAAACCCGTCAGGTAAGCTGCTGCGGCAAAAACAGCCAGTCCGGCTACAGCACTCCACACTACCGCAGGGGTAAAGGCAGAGATCAGCAGGAAAGCTGCCGCTCCGCAGAACAAACTCTTCAGCAAAGCTGCCCCATGCAACTGGAAATTAACCCCTGATATGATTTTATTGATCTCTTTCATCTGTTTAAAATTTTTAAGCCAGGAAATGAATATCTTAAAAATTTTAAGACATTCAGGAATTCACCTGAAATTTATTCATTCTTTACGGTGTAATTTGAATTGAATAAATTTTAAGCTCATTTCATGCATTCTTCCTGATAGCTATCCACCGTTCGGTTCCGAGGACAAGGATGAAAACCAATAACAGAGAGGCCGGAAACCATGAGTTCTCTGCTTTGGGTGTATATTTTTTGGTTTTGAATATCGTATTCAGTTGTTTTCTGCTTAAGGGCTGATGATCCGGGTTAAGCTGATAATGCTTCACCAGTACTTCCCCGATCCATTCAGGCAATTCTCCGTTAAAAACCATATCAGAGGTCTGCGGATTGAGATGAAACGGGATATTAACCACATTGGGCTGAATGACTGTTTTGGCAGCGGGCAGCTTGTCTGTTCCCGAAACAATCAACAGGCCGGAGGACGGGAATTTGTCCGGCATGGTATCGGTAAATGTCCAGTCGTATTTCTTTTGAGCTACCGCCGCTTCGTCAATGAGCAGGTCAACCTGGTAAACTTCTTTCAAAGCTTTCAGGGCTGCCGTTATGGTCTGTTTTTCTGTTTTATCCTGATGGCTGATCAACACCTGGATGGCTCCCGAGTGTACAGGTTTACCTTCAGCTGAAGATGGCTGAGCAGTCTGATTGCTTAAAATGCCCGCTTCACTCACCATCAGTTTCTTCTGATCAGATGAGAGGATATAAGGCTGATTACCGGCACCGCTTGTATCTGTAAGCGGATGCAGATTAAATGTATCCGGGACATACACATGAGTACCGTTCATGAGAGTCTTCTGATTAAGAAAGTAAATCTCCGGCTGCTCATGCCCTTTGAGATGATTGGCCTGATACACCTGGTTAATGCCGGACTGCCAGTCGAGCGGCCGGGTATCGTTTTGTGCGGGAATATCCGTCAGGCTTTTGACAGCCTCGCCGTGGCTGTTGAGCCAGAATAGCTTTTCTCCTTTTTTCTGAGCCTCCTCTATTTCAAACCGGAAGTTTTCCACCACCCTTTTGTCCGGCTGTATAAAATGCACTTTTTCCGGAGAAGATTTACCTCCCCAGCCATGGATCAGCGGCTTGC
This sequence comes from Emticicia sp. CRIBPO, assembly GCF_009905725.1. Lineage (GTDB taxonomy): Bacteria > Bacteroidota > Bacteroidia > Cytophagales > Spirosomataceae > Leadbetterella. Next base: position 62,522 of record NZ_JAAAKV010000018.1, read on the forward strand.
TTAAATAAAATACCAGGATCAGTATCATCAATATCCTTAAGGCTAAGAGCAGCAGGTTGTCCAGTTTAAGTCCCCGCGACTGCTGCATGTTTTTCTCGCTGAGCCATTGTGTAGCGGCCCAGCTCAGCAACTTGCCTTTCTTCTGATGCCAGAAATGCAGGATCAGCGGAATGGCCACGGCCAATGCTCCCCACCACATCAAAGGATTCAGTAGTTCCATCGTCATAGCTTCATTTTCTTTAATGATTCTGAAATCACGCCTGAGATCGGGTCATGCAAAGAAGCCCGCACCAGGTGCACATTAGGAATCCGCAGGGCCTCTTCCAGCTGAGCCAGGTAACTTGCAGAAGCAGTTCTGAACTCTTCTTTGATCGCAGAAGCCTCCAGTTCATATTCTTTCCCGGTTTCGAGGTCCTTAAACCTGTAAAAACCTTCCAGTTTGAAATCAAGTTCTTCTTCACCCAGCACCTGGAAAATCACCACTTCCCGTCTCGGGCTGGCGGTGTTTTTGATCAGTTGCAACCATTCTTCTCCCACCTGCAGAAAATCAGAAGCGATGATAACGAGCTCTTTCTGTTTGGTCTGAAACTCCGGAAACTTAGGGTTTTCGTTTTGCCAGTTGCCCGCTGCTTCGGCTTTCTCCAGGCTGTACAATATCCTTTGAAAAGCACTTTTGCCGTTGGGCACCAGGGTTTGTAATGCCCCGTTTTTGAGGCTGTATAAACTCATCTGGTCACTTTGCCTGTAAGCCAGGTAGGCCAGCGAAGCCAGTAATATTTTGCAATAATGCAGTCTGCTGATGCCTTTTTCCGCATAATTCATAGAGCCTGACAAGTCCAGCACCATCCTCACCTGCAGGTTACTTTCGGTGGCTGATTCCTTCACCAGGTGTTTCCCGGCCCGGGCATACAGTTTCCAGTCGATACGCTTTGGATCATCGCCCGGTTCATAGTGGCGGTACTGTTCGAATTCGGTGCCGACTCCGGAGCGTTTACTGCTGTGAATACCCAGCATAAGCTGTTCACTGACCAGTTTCCCGGCCAGCTGCAGGTTGTTGAGTTTTACCAATTCGGTCGTTAGCGGAGCCATTTTTGTTTGTTGATATTCCCAGAGGGGAAATTGTTTAGATTAATGACCCTAGAGGAGCCAGATTTATATAAAAACCATCATTCATTCACAACATTCGACCCCCGCCCGATGTGATCGCCAGCTTGTGCGGGCCTTCAGGGTCGTAAAATCTTTATGTTGCCTGTTCCATCTATAAACATTTGAATCCTTTGGATTCATTAACCGGATTCTTTTCTCCTTTCCTGACCCCAACGGGGTCAAATGTTTATAGAAAGATTGTTTCATTCATGTCATCCGACCCTGACGGGGTCGCACCTTTCCGTGTTGATGCTTTTCAATAAAACCCGTTCGGATTTGCTATTTTATTTCTTCAACAACTCCCTGATCACATCATCCGTCGTGATGTTCTCTGCTTCAGCTCTGAAATTCAGGGCGATGCGGTGTCTCAGGATAGGGTAGGCCAGGTTTTCAATGTCTTCCGGAATCACCGAGAACCTTTCATTTAACACTGCCCTCGCTTTGGAACACAACACCAGGGCCTGACCGGCTCTCGGACCTGCACCCCAGTCGCACCACTGTTTTACATATTCCGAAGTGGTTTGTGCCGGACGGGTTGATCTTACCAGCTGATTTACTTTTTCGATCAGTTCATCACTGATGTGTACCTGACGGGTCAATTTTTGTAGGTCTATAATGTCTTTGTCAGAAAGCACGGTTTTAATATCAGGTTTGGATGATCCCGTGGTGCTTTTTAACACCTGAAGCTCTTCCGACTCTGAAGGATAACCTAACTTAATGTATAATAAAAACCTGTCGAGCTGGGCTTCAGGCAACGGGTACGTTCCGGCCTGCTCAATCGGGTTTTGGGTAGCGATGATCAGGAAGGGCAGGGGCAGGGCGTAGTTTGTCCCGGCGTAAGTCACCTTATATTCCTGCATGGCTTCCAGCAATGCCGCCTGTGTCTTGGGCGGTGTACGGTTGATCTCATCGGCCAGGACGATGTTAGCAAAGATCGGTCCCTGGTTAAACTTGAAAAACTTCTTGCCTGTTTCGTGGTCTTCTTCCAGGATTTCCGTTCCGACGATGTCTCCCGGCATCAGATCGGGAGTAAACTGCACCCTCTTGAATTTCATGTCCAGGGCGTCAGCGGCGGTTTTGACCATCAGGGTTTTGGCCAGTCCCGGTACACCTTCGAGGAGGCAGTGGCCTCCGGCGAGTAAAGCGATCAGGATTTCGTTGATGGCCTCATGTTGTCCGATGATGACTTTGCCGATTTCTTTTTTCAGGTCCGGTAGCTTAGTTACCAGTGATTTATAGTGTTCTAATGAAGTTTCCAATACTTAAACGGTTAATGCATAATTGATAATATTGACACCAAATTTGGTGTTGTCTTCCGCCAGCCAGCGTTTGTTTCTGAAATCGTAGTCCCATTCGCAGCCATAATCCTTGTTGCTGTATAGCACACCGATTCTTCCGTTGACCAGCACAGCTTTCAGGTAGTCATGAACGAGGTCGTCTCCCCAGCCGTTGAGTTCGAAACTCGTGGTCGGAGGGCCGTCGAAATGAAAAAAACAATTGTATAAAGGATGGCTGTTAGGTATTTTCTGAAGGGCTTTCGGTCCGAAAGTCCGGGCCATTTCCTGTTCAAAGGACCGGGCAAATAAACCGTCGATGTCATGATTGCAATCATCTACAAACACAAATCCGCCATTCTGGACATATTTGTAAAAATGGTCACGCTCCTGACCCGAGAACTCCACCAGTTTGTGTCCGCTTAAATAACAAAAGGGACTTTTAAAGATATCATTGCTGCTCAGCAAGACGACTTTTTCCTTTTCATCAATCGGGATTGTGGTATACTCCACTAAAGAATTGAGGATATTGGAAGGCATCCGCTGATCAGTATCCCAATCTCCTGAGTTGTATTGAATCCGGGTAAAAACGAAAGGTTTCAAACGAAAAATTAATTAGTTATCAAGTATTTAGAAACGAAGTAAGAAGAAATATAGTGCCGGTTGTGAGCCGGCACTTCTGATATTCTTAAACCGCATCTGAAAGTGAGCTGAAAGTAAACTCACGGATTTTCATGGGAGGAACCATGTAACTCTGATCCGACTCAGTACTCACCACCCTTTCCGAAACGCCGAGCGTCTCCAGGTTGTTGAGCATGATGATCGGACTTTCGTTGAAGCGGAAATTTTTGATCGGGTGTTTGATCTTTCCATCTTCAATGTAGAACGTTCCGTCGCGGGTAAGCCCCGTCAGCAACAAAGTCTGGGGATCCACAGGTCTGATGTACCATAATTTGGTCACCAGGATCCCTCTCTTTGTGCTTTTGATCATTTCTTCGAGTGTGGCGGTACCGCCTTCCATGATCATGTTGTTCGGGCCAGGCAAAGGTTTAACGCCTTTTTGTGCCGCCCAGTAACGCGAATAGGAAAGGTTTTTAACCACCCCTTTTTCGATCCATTTGGTTTTGCCCTGGGCTTGTCCGTCGCCTGACCATGGCGAGGCCGGAAGGTCCGGATGCTGAGGATCGGAGTAGAAGGTCACTCTTTCGTCCACGATTTTCTCACCCAGTTTGGTTTTGCCTCCGGGCTTGCTGAAAAACGTACGTCCTTCATCCGCTCCGCGGGCATCCATATCGAAATAAATATTTTCAAGTAAAACCACCGCCGCGGTCGGTTCGAGGATAACGGTGTATTTACCCGGCTCCAATGCTTTGGCACCTTTTGAGCCCAGTGACTTCTGGACTGCGATGCTGGAAGCTTTAGCCGTATCTAATTTGTTGAAATCATTGTAGCCTTTGATGACATATCCCGAGCCTGTTCCGTCATCTGTACGGACAGTCAGCGAAAAATTGACATTGGTATTGGCATAGTAGGCAAACAATCCCTTTGAATTGATCATGGCAGTGTAGCCATTGCGGTTTTCAAGGAATCCCGCTGCCTGCAGGTTCTGACCTTTGGACAGCCCAAGGCTTTTGGCGACTGCATCAGCCCTGCTCTCAGGCGTCATTTTGGCGGTTGATTCGAAATAACCGCTTCCTTTGAGGTAAGTCTGAGGTTCCAGTACACCCATGTATTCGGGGTTTTCAGGAGCCAGCTTGGCCAGCTCTTCGGACCTTCTGACAACTTTTTCGATGGAGGCATCATCAAATTCATCGATGGTGGCTACCCCTACTTTTTTGCCGAATGAGGACTGAACAGATAAGTTCTGGTTGATGAGCAAACCGCTCGTCGACACTTCGTTTCGGGCATAACGCAAATTTCCACGCAGTTCGCCCAGCAGATTGACTTCACATTCATCTGCTTTGGAATATTTTAAAACCTTTTGCAACAAGGCTTTGGCTTCAGCTTCGGTTAATATTACGGACATTGTTTTTGATCATTAATTTTGGATAATAAGACCTGTCTTGGCAAAGTGTGATTTACACTTTACGGGCTGTATTGATGACATTGACACCATTGAAACGTGCTGTCGAGCTTCCGTGTGACACGGCACTTGACTGCATCGGCTGGCCTTTACCATCAAAGAACGAACCGCCCAAACGGTAATCACGCTCATCACAGATTTTGACACATGAATTCCAGAATTCCTGGGTATTCGACTGGTAAGCCACATCTTTCAGCATACCGACTATTTCACCGTCTTTAATCTCATAATACAATTGTCCGCCAAACTGGAAGTTGTAACGCTGCTGGTCAATAGAGAATGAACCGTCACCGATGATATAGATGCCTTTCTTCACATCTTTGATCATTTCGGCCACTGACAACGGCGTTTTACCTGCCGCAAGCGACACGTTGGCCATACGCTGGAATTGTACCGAACTCCAGCTGTCTGCATAGCAGCAGCCATGAGATTCTTTTTCACCAATGATGTGAGCCTGGTCGCGGATCGCCTGGTAATTCACCAGTGTACCGTCTTTCACCAGGTCCCAGCGTTTGGTTTTGACCCCTTCGTCATCCCAGCCTACAGCTCCCAGTGAGCCTACCTGCGTTTTATCTGCAAACAGGGTCACTTCTTTACTGCCGTAATTGAAGTTCTTGGACTGCCATTTGTCCAGTGTCGCGAATGACGTTCCGGCAAAATTGGCTTCATAGCCCAGCACGCGGTCAAGCTCAAGCGGGTGACCTACCGATTCGTGGATGGTCAGCCACAAGTGAGATGGATCCAAAACAAGATCGTATTTTCCGGCTTCCACCGATTTGGCAGTTAGTTTTTCTTTGGCTTGTTTAGAAGCGGCAATCACATCTTCAAGCATATCATATCCTTTATTGTATCTTGTCGTGATACCAGTGATCTTATCTTTCGGATTGGTCTGAAGGTATTCATAACCCATACCTACCGGAGCACTGAGGGTCTGGCGGGTTTCAAACTTACCTGATTTCGGGTCGATGGCCGTCACGGCAAAAATCGGCCAGATGCGGTGAATGTCCTGGTCAATGTATGATCCGTCGGAAGAAGCAAAATACTTCTGTTCGTTGACCATAAATAACACTGAGTTGACATAGTTGGCACCGTTTTTCAGGGCAGCGTCATTCACACCCAGTAATAAATCCACCTTTTCTTTGATAGGCACCTCAAAGGCGTTTTTCTGGATCGGGGCTTTCCATGACACTTCTCCGTAACCTTTCTGAGGGGCCAGGATCACCGGCTCTTTCATGAGTTTGGCGTTGGCTTTGGCAATGGCCACCGCTTCTTCGGCAGCCCTGGCAGTGTCGGCTTCGCTTTTCGCATCAACGATGGCAGCAAAACCCCAGCATCCGTTGGCGATTACCCTCACACCGACCCCATAAGATTCGGTATTGACAATGTTCTGCACCTTGTCTTCACGGGTAACGACAAACTGGTTCAGGTAGCGGCCGATACGCACATCGGTATAGGTAGCTCCTTTGGCTTTGGCGGCATTTAAAGCGGCATCTGCCAGACGCTTTTTGACAGCCACATCAACGCCTGATTCCAAAAGGGCTTCGGCCGAAACCGGCCTGCCGGAAACAGGGAAATTGGGCAACATCATGGCTCCCAAACCTAAGCCGGATAAATGAACAAAATCTCTTCTTTTCAAAGCTTTTTCTGTTTTATAGTGAAATAATAGTTTTAGGAATTACTAAAGAATAAAAATACGGATTTGTATCCATAAAAATATAACCCATGCAGGGGGATTTTTACAAAAATAAAGGTGAAAGAGTATGTTCTTTCACCTTTAAATCTGATTATACTGCATCTGAAAGACTTGAGAACGTAAAGTCCCTGATCTTTAACGGCGGAATGAGACTGCCGTTTACCCTCACAGGAGCACCCATGGCCTCCAGGTTGTTGAGCATGATCACAGGGCTTTCATTAAATCTGAAGTTCTTGATCGGATATTTGATTTGTCCTTTTTCGATGTAGAAAGTTCCGTCACGGGTAAGACCTGTGTACAATAAGGTCTGAGGATCGACCGCCCTGATGTACCAGAAACGGGTAACCAGGATACCTTTCTCTGTCCCTTTGATGAGGTCAGCGAGTGACTGTGTTCCTCCCAGCATGATGAAGCCCTGTGGCGGAGGTACGGCTTTAACGCCTTTTTTCTCAGCCCAGAATCTTGAATAGGTCAGGTTTTTTACCACACCGTTTTCAATCCATGATACTTTTTCCTGAGGACGTCCGTCGCCAGAGAACCCGGCTTTAGGAATTTCAATGTTGGTCGGGTCTGAATAGATATTGACACGCTCGTCAAAAAGTTTTTCTCCCAAGCGTATTCCGCCGCCTTTTTTGCTCAGGAAGCTTCTTCCTTCGTCTGCATTCCTGGCGTCCATGCTTCTCATCATGTTCTGAAGCAGTTCGATAGAGGCCGCAGGTTCAAGAATAACGGTATATTTGCCGGGCTCAAGGGCCTTGGCTGCACTCGAAGCCATGGCTTTCTGCATCGCCACTTCTGTAGACTTCTTGGTGCTTAGTTTCGTCACATCATTATAATCCTGGATTGCATAGCCTGAACCCTGTCCGTCGGCTGTTCTCACCGTGATGGAGAAGTCAACCGAAGTAGATTTATTATAGGCAAAAAGCCCTTTGCTGTTTCCGATGGCGAAGAATCCCGTGGTGTCTTCCAGGTATCCGGCCGCAGTCAGGTTCTTCTTAACACATGGGTCGATGCTGTCGAAAGCCGCTTTAGCTCTGAAATCAGGGTTAATGGCTGCGGTTTTTTCGATATAGGAGTTGGTTTCGGTGTAAGTCTGAGGCCCGAGTATCGGGACATACTCAGGGTTTTCCGGAGCCAGCTTCGCGATTTCTTCTGCTCTTCTTACGGTTTTTTCAAGGGAAGCATCATCAAACTCGTTGATAGTGGCGGTGCCTGAACGCTTGCCGAAAACCGCAGTGACGGACAGGGCGAGGTTGGTTGACTCACCGCTGGTAGAAACTGAATTTCTCGCATAGCGGATATTGCCGGTGCGGTCGCCGTTAAGGCCCACACTCATTTCATCTGCTTTAGAAAATGCCAGAACCTTATCTATGATTTTTTTAGCCTCTTCTTTCGTTAATATAGCCATTGTTGATTACTTTTTTAATTATCCGATTTTTCTACCAGTGTTGATGACATTGACGCCGTTGAAACGGGTCGTTGAACTGCCATGTGAAACGGCACTCACCTGTGAAGGTTGTCCTTTGCCGTCAAAGAATGAACCGAAGGTACGGTAGTCATCTTTGTCACAAATCTGTGCACAGGAATTCCAGAACTCCTGGGTATTAGACTGATAAGCGACGTCATCAATCATTTCGGATATCTGACCGTTTTTGATTTCGTAGAACAACTGGCCTCCGAACTGGAAGTTATAACGCTGCTGGTCAATAGAGTAAGAACCTCTTCCGACAATGTAGATACCTTTTTCAACACCTTTGATCATGTCCTGAACGCTCAGTTTTTCTTTACCCGGCAACAACGAGATGTTCGGCATTCTCTGGAATTGAACAGAGTTCCAGTTGTCAGCATAGCAACAGCCGTGAGAAGCCGTTTCGCCAAGGATATTCACCTGGTCACGGGTAGCCTGATAATTCACAAGGATACCGTCTTTGATGATGTCCCACTGCTTACAAGGCACACCTTCGTCATCATAACCAACGGCACCGAGCGTATGAGGCTGGGTTTTGTCTGCCACGATATTGACTTCCTTACTACCATAATTAAAGGCCTTGGTTTTCCACTTATCCAGGGTAGCAAAGCTGGTTCCTGCATAGTTGGCTTCATAACCCAGTACCCTGTCCAGCTCAGTAGGGTGTCCTACCGACTCGTGGATGGTCAGACCCAGGTGGTTAGGATCAAGTACCAGGTCATATTTACCGGCTTGTACCGATTTGGCGGTCAGTTTTTCTTTGGCTTGTTTCGCCGCGAAAATCACGTCTTCCACCATATCATAAGAGTTGCGGTAGCCTACCAGCCCGTTGGGTCCGGCAATTTTTTCGCTGGCCAGGCCGTCAAGGTATTCATAGCCCATACCCATCGGTGAACTGATGGCGTCACGGGTTTTGAATTTACCGGCGGCTTTATCTATAGCCGTTACAGTGAAAGTCGGCCAGATGCGGTGTACGTCCTGGTCTATATAAGAGCCGTCTGTTGAGGCGAAATATTTCTGTTCGTTAACAAAAAACATATTGGAAGTCACAAAACCTGCTCCGTTTTTAAGAGCTTCGCTGTTGACTTTCAAAAGCAGGTCGATCTTATCCTGTACAGGGATTTCGAACGCATTTTTTTTGATCGGGGTGTTCCATACTACTTCTCCCACACCTTTCTGCGGAGCTAACACCACAGGTTCGGTCTGGATTTTGGAATTGGCTTTGGCGATCGCTACTGCGGTTTCAGCACATTTGGCGATTCCGGCGGTGCTTACATCACTGGTGGCAGCAAATCCCCAGGTTCCGTTGACGATCACCCTGATACCCACACCATAAGATTCGGCGTTGACGATGTTCTGGACGTTTTTTTCACGGGTAAATAAGAATTGCTGAAGATACCGGCCAATTCTGACATCAGTATAAGTAGCCCCTTTTGATCTGGCGGCGTTGAGAGCAACGTCAGCCATTTTTTTCTTTTGAGCGGCGTCGGCGGCAGGCTCAAGCAATCTTTCGACTGAAACGCTGTTACCGAGGACGGGAATTGATGCACCCATCATAGCCCCCAGGCCCATACCCGACAATTGGATAAAATCCCTTCTTTTCATGTTTGAGGTCGTTGATTGAAGTTAAAAAATAAATAATAGTTTTACACAAATTTTACCTCGCGGTAATGTGCCGCTAAAATTAGAAAAAAACAGTTAAGTTGGTGTTCCAATCTTATGATTTTTTAAAAATGTGTAGACTATCCCCCGTTTTCGGAAGCTAAAAAGTCATAAGCCCAGCTCCTTTTTTATTTTGGCGGGCAATTTCGAAGATATCAACCTGTAAGAGTCATTTATTGCTTTTTCCCACTCATTCGCAGTCAATCTTTTGATGTCATCTGTATACACCCATTTGTGCCGGGCCAGGTAGGGGGCGGGGATAAAGCCCTCTCTGGCACACCATGACTCAAAATCTTCATCATTTACCTTGAAAGAGGCACTGCAGGGAGTGCCGTCAAGCGAAGCGACCAGGAACATTTTGCCACCGATACAAAAGCATAGGTCATGTTCCCATTTGATATCTTCCGTGACACCATGGAGGGATTTGCACATCGTTTGCAGTTCTTCTAAATTCATAGTACAGTAATATGGGTTGAGTTTAATCAGCTGAAAACATGAATAAAATCATAAAAATGAGCATATTCGCCTGTTAATTTTGCTCAAAAATAAGAAACATTGGAAAATCTCAACTATACCACCGCAGAAGATGCTGTTAATGTCATTAAATCCGGCAACAGAGTCTTTTTACATGGCAGTGCTGCCACACCCATTCATATTATCAAGGCCCTTCAGAACAGACACGAAGAACTCCGCAACGTAGAACTGGTCAGCATCACGAGTCTCGGAGATGTCAATTTCAGTGACTCTAAATATGATAACAGCTTTTATATCAACTCCTTATTTGTGTCAGCCAACACCCGTAAGGCCGTTAACAGCGGTCATGGCGACTATATCCCGATTTTCCTGAGCCAGATTCCTCAGTTGTTCAGAACCACGAATTTCCCGATTGATGTGGCAATTATTCACGTTTCACCTCCTGACAGTCACGGTTATTGCTCTCTGGGGACATCCGTTGATATTGCCAAAGTAGCCATTGAAGTGGCCGGGCATGTTATTGCCCAGGTGAATCCGAAGATGCCGCGTACGCATGGCGACAGTTTTGTGCATGTCAGCCAGATCAACAGCATGGTGTGGCACGAAGCTGAATTGCCGGAGCTGGATTATTCTGCCGGAGCTACCGATGCTATCAAACAGATAGGAAGGAATATTGCAGAGCTGATTGACGACGGAGCTACCCTCCAGCTTGGCATCGGCACCATCCCTGATCAGGTATTGAAAAACCTCACGGGGCATAAAGACCTTGGTTTGCATACAGAGATGCTCTCTGACGGGGTGATCCCTTTGCTGGAAAGTGGTGTGATCAATAATAAGCTGAAGAAACTCAACCGGGGCAAGTCGGTCACGGCATTTATGGCCGGAACACGAAAATTGTATGATTTTGTAGATGATAATCCTTCTGTTGAGGTTCTGAAGATCAATTATGTTAACGATACCAGCATCATCAGGCAAAACCCGAACATGATAGCGATTAACAGTGCCATAGAAATCGACCTGACAGGCCAGGTTTGTGCCGATTCTATCGGTACTTACCAGTATTCAGGCATCGGCGGGCAGATGGATTTTATCCGCGGGGCGTCGCTTTCTGCCGGAGGGAAACCCATCATTGCTTTGCCGTCTGTTACGGCTAAAGGCATTTCACGAATCACTCCTTTTCTGAAGGAAGGTGCCGGAGTGGTTACTACTCGCGGGCATGTCCACTGGATCATCACAGAGTTTGGAACAGTTAATTTATTCGGCCTGAACATGAGACAAAGAGCCAAAGCCCTGATCAGTATTGCCCATCCTGAGCATCGTGGGGCTTTGGAAAAGAGTTTTTACGAGAGGTTTGGAGGCAATTAATGAGTCAATTTTGAATGATTCACTGATTGAATGGATCAGATTTATATGTTTTAAATCTGATCCTGAATTTCTTACCTGATGCATATTTGTAAAATCACACAAAATCTTTAAATAGTAAAATTTTCTTTGTTTACTCCTTTTTAATTCAATTACTTTGCAGGGACTCTATTGAAGTATTACCATGGAACCTGCCTCTGACCAAAATCTTAACCTTGACGAATTATCGCTTTGGAAAGCCTTCAAAGCAGGTGATGAGGTGGCTTTTGCGGAGATCTACCGGCTACATATTCAGGGGCTGCTTAATTACGGTAACAAAATTTCTCCGGACCGTCAACTGATACAGGATACCATCCATGATCTGTTTATTGAGCTTTGGAATAGCCGCCAGCGGTTAAACGATACTACTTCTGTTAAATTCTATCTTTTCAGGGCCTTAAGAAACAAGATTTTCAGGGCCGGTCGACCTGAAATGTCATCAGAAGAGGACATGCTCCAGCTGACTGAGCCCTCCGCAGAATTCCTGATGATGGAAAATGAAATGGAATCCGACCGTATCGACCGCCTGAGAGCTGCTGTGTCCAGGTTATCCAAAAGACAGCAGGAAGCCATCAACCTACGCTATTTTCATGATTTCAGCAATGATGAGGTCGCTTCGATGATGGGCCTTAATTACCAGTCTGCCTGTAAACTGATCTACTCCGGGCTTAAATTCCTCAAAGAAAATATTAAATTATTGATAATTATCCTGCTGTATTTCAGGGAGTTGTAAATTTTTATAAATATTTTCTGAAAATAATGGATTAAAAAGATCTGCTTTTGTCATTTGGTAATAAAGAAACATATTACTGAAATGGCAAAGGACTATTCGACATATGATGTAGAGGATTTCCTGGAAGACGAGTCTTTCAAAAGCTGGGTGCTTACCAAAGCCGGTAACGGACATTGGGAAAAAATTGTCGCTGGGCATCCGCATCAGCACCAGGTCATTTCAGACGCGGCAAAACTGATCCTGGATCTGAAAAAGGCAGAACAAACGCCTGAAGATGCTGAAACAGCCCGGCTTATCTGGAACAACATCAGAAAAGACATCCAGGCTCCGGCCCGAGTTGTGCCTTTCATGCCTAAAGTATTCAGGATTGCGGCTTCGATAGCGGTGATCCTGGGGTGCTGGTTTGGGTACCGGATTTTGAGAACAGACGGAATCTCCGGCAAAATTGTTTCTCAGAGTGAAGCTACACAGACCGTAGAGAAAAATACCAGCGAAAAAGTAAAACAAATCCACCTGGCGGATGGCAGTGTGATCAGCCTTCAACCCAACAGTACATTAAGATACCCCAAAGATTTTAACGAAGAGACCAGGACGGTTTACCTGGAAGGAGAGGCCTTTTTTGACATCGCCAAAAATCCTGAGAAGCCTTTTGTAGTTTTTGCCAATGAAGTGGTGACGAAGGTACTTGGAACAAGTTTCAACATCAAAGCATTTGAACAGGACAAGGATATTACGGTGGCAGTTAAAACAGGCCGGGTGTCTGTTTTGTCCAAAAATGAATTCGATCAGTCGCGTGATCAGCAAAACCAGACTTTGTCCGGACTCATACTGACACCCAACCAGAAAGCGGTGTATCTTAAAAATGAAGAACAGTTGAAGAAAACGCTGGTGGAGCAACCGTCACTGATTACCACATCAACTGCAAAATCGTATGATTTTAACTTTGAAAACAAACCTGTGAACGAGGTATTCGATATCCTGTCGAAAGCTTACGGCGTTGAGATCATTTACGACGAAGACATTTTCAGAAGTTGCTCGCTTACCGTTGGCCTGGAAGACGAAGAACTTTTTGAAAAACTGAAAATCATTTGTAAAACCATCAATGCCTCTTACCAGGTGATCGATACCAAGGTGCTGATTTCAGGTAAGGGTTGTAAATTCTGAGTATTTAACCCCAAAGTTTCTGATATGAAGTAAAACAGGACCAAAAAAAAGTCGGCAATGCTCGCAACATTACCGACTTTCCCGGTCAGCAATCCCTCGCAAGGATTTCCGGGTTTGATTTGCCAATTGAGATTATTAACTAACAAAACAATTCAAAACTATGAAAAAAGATCGACAATTAGTCAAAACATTGTTGACGATTATGAAAATTACCTTCCTCCCTTTATTTCTGATGATGCTGACTTTCGGGCTGAGTGTGGCCAAAGACAGTTATGGGCAGGAATTACTGAATAAACGTTTATCTATAGAGGTTAGGCGTGGGGAGTTCAGGGAAGTGCTGTCTAAGATAGAGAAAAATGCAGATGTGAAGTTTAGTTTTGTGCCCCAGCTGGTAGATTCCAAAGAGCGGATTTCTATTTCGGCGGAAGACGAAACCCTAGGAGAAATCCTGAATGGTGTATTCAAACCTTTGAGAATCACTTATGAGGTGTCGGGCAAGTACATTGTGCTGAGAAGGAGTAACCTGACAATGCTGAACGCTCCGGCCATGAGTTTTCCCAAATTTGTGATCCAGGACGTTAACATCAAAGGAAAGGTGACGGACTCAAAAGGAGAACCTGTGATCGGTGCTACGGTGATTCTTAATTACCAGAGCAGGAACCAGATCGTGGATAAAGACGGAGCATTTACTTTTAATAATATCCCTGAAGGAACCTACACCCTGACTTTGACAAGTGTAGGATATAAAAGCCTGAAGAAAGAAATTACCGTGAAAGGCCCTGAGGTGCAGATAGACCTGTTGATGCAGGAGGATAACCTTCAACTGGAGCAGGTGGTGGTGACTTCAAGCGGTTCGGCGAAGAAGAAAATTGAGTCAAGTGTGGCTATTTCGACCATCTCTGCCAAACAACTGAGTCAGAGACCACCGTTGAATAGTACAGACATGTTAAAAGCAATTCCAGGTCTTTCAGTAGAAAGCAGTGGCGGTGATGGCCCGGGTAGTGTGCGTGTAAGGGGTTTACCTGGCGGAGGTTATGTGTTTATGGGCGTGATGGAAGACGGTCTGCCTGTTTTACCTACCGGCTACAGCACCAGCCCCTCTGCTGATCAGTATTATAAAGTAGATCTGACCGTAAAGACCGTGGAAGCTATCCGTGGAGGTCATGCGGCGGTGATCCTGGCCAACACACCGGGAGCATTGATCAACGTGTTGTCTAACACAGGAGGAGCCAAATTCGGAGGAAAAGTGAAATATACCCGTGGTTTGTCCCAAAATGCCAACAGGTTTGACCTTAATTTGGGAGGGCCTTTGAGTGAAAAAGTGAAGTTCAATGTAGGAGGATTTTACAGGGCTGACGACGGTATCCGTCCGCCATCGTACCGTGCGAACGAAGGAGGACAAATCAAAGCCAATCTTACCTACCAGTTTAAACCGAATTCCTACATCAGGTTTTACGGGAAATACCTGAACGATAAAACGGCCTGGCTGGTACCTTCTTACTATAGCTACGACGGAACAGGGCAGGGGAAAGCCTTGCCTGATTTTGACCTGCTGAAAGAAATACTGGCTACCAGAGACACGAAGTTTTCACTCACCAGTCCTGACGGCAAAAACATGAACTTTGATTTTTCAGACGGCGTGCACCTGAAGTCGCTGGCCGGAGGAATTGAGCTGAAACATGTGACCAAAAACGAATGGAGTTTTAAAAATAACCTGAGATTCCAGAGTACAAAGAGCAGCTTTACCGGATCGATCGTCACAGCAGCGACAGCTTATAAAGCCAATGTGAAGTATTATTATCTTGACGGACAGGAGCTAAGCAATCCTACCGGGTTTTATACGGGGCAGTCGCTTATAGGTACCACTTCTGAAGATAAGCAGTTCTCTGATTTCCTGGATATCAACAAACAGATAGGTAAAAATTCCCTTTCTTTCGGACTTGGCATTCACACTTACGATGTGTATATGTATTCATTGGGAGCTACCTTCAATACTGAAATCAAAAATCAGCCGAGGATCCTGAGAATTGCCAACAACACCGGAAATGGTTTTTCGGGAGTTAACATCGGTACTTTTATGGATGGTATGACTACGATTTCTTCGGCGACGGTTTCGGATGAGATTGATTTCGGCAAACTGACTACGGATATCGGTATCAGGGCTGACAGGTTCCATGTAAAAGGCGACAGGCTTCAGAACAGTACGCCGTTTACCAATAAAACCGCCTTTGACGAATCCAACTCTTATATGACGGCTTCGTTGGGACTTAATTATAAAATCAACGAACAGCATGCCTTGTTCGAAAGAGCAACCAGCACCTACAGTGCCCTTAACATTTCCAATTATTCTGCTTTTAACTTTAATCCTGATAATATCAAAGACAGGAAAGTGTTTATGTCTGAGGCCGGATATAAGGTTAATACCTCCAAATTTGCCTTGTTCAGCTCATTGATCTATGCCAGGCTGAACAACATTGCCTCCAGTATGCTGATTCCGAATACGACAGACGGATTTATCAGTATCGCTACTTTTGCTTCAAGCCGTAACATCAGTGCAGAAGTGGAGGCCATTTATACGCCGAATAAAAACCTGAATTTCAGACTTACGACCACCTTGCAGGATAGTAAGTACACCAAATATGAAGTGACCGCCCCGGCCAATGCCCGTCCGGACCTTGCCGGAAAACCCTACATCTGGTCTGGCAACCAGGCTGAGCGTGTACCTAATTATATCACCGAACTGTCGGCCAGTTATACCTACAAAATATTCGATGCTTTTGCCAGTTTCAGACGCATCGGTAAAAGATGGACTTCTCCGAGTAATGTTTACCGTCTTGACGGATACAATGAAGTTTCGGCCGGTTTAGATGTTAAAATCACCAAAGCCATCGGACTGAGGGTATGGGCAGATAACCTGACCAACAGCCGCGGACTGACCGAAGGAAACATCCGTGGAGATCAGTTCCTGCTGAACGGAAACTTCGAAAAAGGTTCTCTTCAGATCGGCCGTGTCATCCTTCCGAGAAGCTTCTGGACCTCATTGACATTCGCTTTCTAAAAACTCATTCAAATGGGATTGCACTTGTGCAATCCTCGGGCCTTCAGACCCAAAACCATTCATCATTGCCCCGGCCTGAAGGCCGGGGCCTATTTAAATTTAAAGAATTATGAGATGTTTCAAATTGTTCATAGCTGTGCTATGTTCCCTGACAGCATTGGCCGGGCCTGTTCCCGAACGCCCAAAATTGGTAGTGGGTATCGTGGTAGACCAGATGAGGTACGATTACTGGTACCGCTATTATGATAAATATTCGGAAGGAGGATTTAAACGATTGCTGAACCAGGGATTTAACTGCCGGAATCATCATTATCATTACGCATTGACAGTAACAGCTGCCGGACACGCTTCTGTTTACACCGGATCTGCTCCGTCTGTACATGGGATTGTGGGTAATGACTGGTTTGATCCTTCATTAAATAAAAGGGTGTACTGTGTAGGCGACAGTTCGGTGCAAACGGTGGGCAGCAGCAATGTGACCGCCGGGAAAATGTCTCCCAAAAACATGCAGGTGAGTGCCATTACAGATCAGCTGAGGATCGGTACCAATTATCAATCCAGGGTTATAGGTATCGCATTGAAAGACCGCGGGGCCATACTTCCTGCCGGGCATACCGCCAATGCCGCTTACTGGTTTGACAGCAAAACCGGTAACTGGATCAGCAGCAGCTTTTATATGGATGAACTGCCTTCGTGGGTGAAATCATACAATGAAAAGAAACGCCCTGCTCAGCTGATGCAGGAAGGCTGGAAAACGCTTTTGCCGGTTGAGCAATACCTCGAAAGCACCGCAGATGATAAACCTTACGAAGCTAAACTGGCCGGAGCGAAAAAGCCGGTCTTCCCTTATGAACTGGCCGGAACGGCCGGGGACGCCTTCGGTATTTTGTCTTCGACGCCACATGGCAATACCCTCACGAAAGAACTGGCCCTGGAAGCCCTGAAAAACGAGAATCTGGGCAAAGGCAAAGCCACTGATTTTCTGACGATCAGCTTTTCGTCACCTGACTATGTCGGGCATGGTTTCGGTCCGAATGCTGTGGAAGCAGAAGATATTTATCTGAAACTTGACCGGGATATCGCCGATTTGCTGACTAACCTGGACAAAGCGGTGGGGAAAGATAATTACCTTTTGTTCATTACAGCCGACCACGGGGTCATGGACGTAGTGGACCTCTGGAAAGAACATAAATTGCCTGCAGGAAGGATCAATTATCTGAAAATGAATGCGGATGTGAAAGCTGCTTTGAAGGAAAAATTCGGTGAGGGAGATTTTATCAGGGCATTCGAAAATTTCCAGTTCTACCTGAATCATGATTTGCTGGAAGCGAAACAAATAAAAGAGGAGGAAGTCTTCAAAATAGTCAGAAAAGTGCTGATGAGTTTTGATGGCGTTGCTGACGTGCTGAATCTGCCGGAATTGTACAAGTCTAACCTCAATTCCTACCTGACAGAGTTGTACAAAAATGGCTACCATACGAAACGAAGCGGAGATTTACAGATCGTGGTAGAGCCTGGTTGGATGGCAGGCCCTATTGCCGCCAATCATGGCTCCCCTTATAATAATGATACGCACATCCCGCTTTTGTTTTATGGCTGGGGAGTCAGACCCGGCCAGACTTTCGGCAGGACGTCTGTGGCTGATACAGCACCAACTGTGGCTGCATTACTCAGTATCCTCGAGCCCAACGGAAACATCGGGAAGGTGATTGAGGAGGCTCTGAGAAAATAATGAATGCACCAGGCTCATGGTACACGGGAGCCTGGTGTTTATTTGTTTCAATATTTTTAACTTTTAAAACATTAGATTGGATGAGAGTCTGCGGGCAAGTAACGCACACAAAAGCCGATTCGAAATAATTTAATCACTAAGCAGAGTCAGAGCTCGAGCTTTAATGTTAAATGTCCACCAAGTCCTTTCTGGATAATTTTCATCAGTGTAGAAAGACGAATATCTGATGAATTATTTTCAATTCTTGAAATATAAGATTTGTTGGTGCCACATTTTTCGGCGAGTTGTTCCTGTGTCATACCAAGTTTTGTTCTGGCTTCTTCAAGAAGAGCCCCGAGGCGGAAAGCTTCAAATTCCTGTTCCCATTCCTCACGTTTTGGCTGCCCCTTTTTTCCGTACTTTTTATCAAGTATGTCGTCAAGTGTTGTTATGTTACTAGTTTTCATTTTTATATTCTTCCATTATTTTTAATGCTCTTTCAATTTCTTGCTTCGGTGTTTTCTGTGATTTTTTTTGGAATCCGTTTCCAAGAACAACCAGGTTGCCTTTGTCAAAAAAAGAAAATATTCTATAAATATTATTCCCGACTTCAACTCTTATTTCGTAAAGTCCTTTTGTATTTTCCAGGTGTTTGAAATACTTTTCCGGGACCTGACGAGTTACCTGGATGAGTTTCAAAGTCCATTCGATTTTAGCTTGAACGTTGTCCGGTTGATTCTCGTAAAAGTCCAGAAAATAATTCTTATAAGCGATTATTTGTCTGTGTGCATTCACAGTACAAAGTTAACTGTTCAGACAACTTTTTCAAATGAAATATTTCCTTTTTTCAGAGTGACCTATCTGAAAAGCAAAAAGACAGGAAACCTCCTGTCTTTTTGCTTCAAAATATTCTGACATAATCAGATGTCTTTTCCAAACCTGATCATCATGTAGTTTCTGTTATCTACCAGGGTTTCTTTTACGTAATTCTCATAATACGGCTTGGTCATGAGGTCGACCTGGAAATAGTGTTTGCCATAATTAATGGCATTTTTTTCCAGTCTGCTTGAAGAGGCGTCAGCAAAATCAGTGTTTTTGAAATTATTCAATACATTATTGCTGACTCTTTTGCCGTCTATCCAGATGCCATATTTTTTACTATCCTTCCAGGTGTCAATTTGTAATTGCGTAGGGACTTCATTTTTAAACGGGTCATTGAATTTTTGAAAATAGACCATTTGACTATCCTGCTGCTTCTTACTCATTGAAAGAAATATCTTTTCAAGTTTTGCCTGTTCATTTTTAGGTATTTGATACCTAATCGTGTTCCCTTTTTTTACGGTACTACGTTTCACAATCTCATTGTACTCTCTTACTACCTCCTCCGATACTCCTTGAGGATTGGATGGTACTTCTTTAGTCACTGATTGTGGTTTCGCTGCTTTAGGAGGACTTTGGGCTGTAATCCTTGAGCTAAACAGGAAAACAGATAGTCCTGTGACAGTAACAATAGCTAATTGTTTGAAAAAAGCTTTTACGGGGTGGGTTGTTCTGGTCATCATCATTAATCGTTTTTTAGTCATTAAAAAATTGAATTGGCTGGTTAATACAGGACTGCATGACTGACTTGCTTTGTCAATCAGCAGGTATTGATAAGCCGGCGTGTCATTAAATGTCCGGACGACGGCTTCGTCTGCCAGGAACTCATGATTCAATTGCATAGCTTTTTTGTAAAGCATAAATAGCGGATTGAACCAGAAAATCACCCTGATGACTTCGATGAAGAGGATGTCAAGTGAGTGCTTTTGTTTCACATGGGTAAGTTCATGCAACAAAATTTCCTCTTCAATACTGCCTTCCTGGTAAGCCTGGCGATGGACAAAAATGTAATCCAGAAAGCTGTGTGGAGTCAGCTGTTCATTTATGAGTACGATCTTTGACTCCTGGTAAGGGATGACGGCATTACCGGGTATTTTAGTGAAAATGCTCCTTAGATTTCTGACAAACCGGAATGAAAAGATCAATGCTACAAGTCCGTAAACGGCCCACCAGAGCTTCGTGAAATCAAAGTTTTCAGCAACAGGCTGCCTGGTGAGAGTATTTTCTGCAAGATAAAGACGCTTCGGATCCTGCATTATCGTTCTCAATGATTCCGTTACCGGGGAGGACGTTTCAAAAGAGATCAACGGGATTACCAATGATAGTATAAGACTGCCTAACAGATAGAATCTGTTGAACTGATGCATTTTTTCTTTTTCGAGCAAGACGAAGTATGCCAGCAGGAATATACCGGAGCATAAAACCGATTTGATCAGGTAAGTTGTCATTTTTCAGGTTGATTTAATTTCAATACTCCATATTAAACGGGCTCAGTTCTTATACTCACCCTCTCCTTCTTTTGGTGGCGGTGGAGGAGGTGGCGGTGGAACCGCCTTTTTTAATGATCTCTCCACAGGCGGCGGCGGTGGCGGCGGAACTCCTTTCCTGTCACGATCCACAGCAGGCGGTGGGGGCGGAGG
>NZ_JAAAKV010000019.1 GCF_009905725.1 Emticicia sp. CRIBPO
TATCAGGGGATAAAAGGGAACAACTCGTTTGACTTCAAAGCTTCCAATCTTCCGGCCGGAGTGTATCTCCTGAGGGTCAAATCGAAAGGAAAGATTGAGTCTAAGAAAATTGTCATTGAATAAGTGGCAAGGTAGTGTTATTAAATTATTAAAGGTCTCGTTTATCCAAATAAACGAGACCTTTATGTTTTAGTATCTCTGGTTAATTTATTAATTCACCTTTTACATCACTACTTGAATCACCCAAACAATTCCGAAAACACATCCTCCAGCTTATCGACCGCACTGATTTTGATCTGAAAATCATTGATGTTTAAACCTTTGAGGTTGTTCCTGGCGATGAAGATTTTAGAGAAACCCAGCTTGGCAGCTTCGGCTATCCTGCTTTCTATCCTGTTGACTGCTCTTACTTCTCCACCTAAACCACATTCTGCAGCAAAACAAATGCCCTGCGGCACAGCGATGTCCTCATAAGAAGATGCTATGGAAACGCAGACAGCCAGGTCAATGGCAGGGTCTTCCACTTTCAATCCTCCGGCAATGTTCAGGAACACATCCTGGGTGCCCAGTCTGAAACCTCCGCGTTTTTCGAGCACGGCCAGCAGCATCTGAAGTCTTCGGGGATCAAAACCATTACTGCTGCGTTGTGGCGTACCATAATTAGCTGTACTGACCAGTGACTGTATCTCGATCTGCAAAGGCCGGTTGCCTTCAATCATGGCCGCTATTGTAATACCACTCAGCTGCACGGGCCTTTCCGAAATTAAGATTTCCGAAGGATTGCTCACTTGCCTTAAGCCAGTGCCCAACATCTCATAAATACCTAATTCTGAAGAACTTCCGAAACGGTTTTTGGTAGTTCGCAATATCCTGTAGGTCATATACTGGTCTCCTTCAAACTGCAGAACCGTATCGACCATGTGTTCCAGTATTTTGGGCCCGGCAATGGAGCCGTCTTTGGTGATATGCCCGATCATGATTACCGGAATGTCTGATTCTTTGGCAAATTTCATGATTTCGGCAGCACATTCTTTGACCTGCGAAACACTGCCTGCCCCGCTTTCAATCAGTGGAGACACGAGGGTCTGAATGGAATCGATGATTACGACATCAGGTTCTACCAGTTCTATCTGCTTAAAAATCTGGTCGGTAGCCGTTTCTGTGAGTACATAACAACGGGGATTTGAAAAAGCCAGACGCTCGGCCCGCATTTTGATTTGCTGCTCACTCTCTTCTCCTGAAACATATAAAATTGTATAATCCGTCAGACTAAGGGCAATCTGCAGCATCAGGGTTGATTTTCCAATACCCGGTTCTCCTCCGATCAGTACCAGTGAGCCCGGCACCAACCCTCCTCCCAACACCCTGTTGAGTTCTTCATCTTCAGTGATGATCCTGTATTTCTCTGCCGCCGTAATTTCATCAATCAGCTTGGGCTTTGATACAGGACGGGTAGCGTTTGACCCGAACCTCCAGTTTCCTTTTTCCGGCTCGTCTTTGGCTATTAATTCTTCCACGAGGGTGTTCCATTCCCCACATGAGGGACACCGGCCCAACCATTTGGGGGAGTTATAACCACATTTTTGACAGAAATAAGCGGATTTTAATTTAGCCATTTGTTAAGCCCTCGTTAATGATGTACGATCAGCCCGCAAGATACGTTTAATTGACAATTCCGGAAAATAGTTTTTCCATCAGAACCTGTAAACTTGACAAATATGAAAAAAGTGTTTTTAGCATTCGCGGCCTTGTTAACGGCTCATTTTACTTATGCTCAGTCGGGCATCGGCATCAAAGGCGGGGTCAACCTGTCCAATGTGTACACCGACGCCGGTTCTTTCAAAAACAACATCAACCAAAGCCTGGATACCAAAACCGGTTGGGTTTTCGGGGTCTGGGGTCGCCTGGGCAACAGATTTTACCTGCAACCCGAATTACTGGCTTCTACCAAAGGCGGGAAGGTTGAATTCACACCTTCGGGCAGCGGAGCCTCCCCTACCATTGTCGATGTCAAAACCACTTATCTTGATGTCCCGCTGCTGGTCGGGTTCAAACCTGTCAAATTTATCCGCCTGATGGCCGGCCCTGTGGCTTCGATCAAACTCAGGGAAGACGAAAAATTGCTTGAAGCCATTAAAACCTATTCCAACGATACCGACCAGGCGTTTGAAAAAATGAGTTATGGTTATCAACTGGGTGTCGGCATCAAATTACTCGGCCTTGAGCTTGACCTCAGAAAAGAAGGGAGCCTGTCGGATGTATCCGCCATTAAATTCTCAAATAATGAAAAGTTCAGTCAGAAACTAAACGGCTGGCAGTTTACCGTTGGTTTTAAAATATTGTAAGACTATTCTTCATGGTATTCAGATAAGTAGAAATGCTTTCTGAATACCATGCCTCCTGCCAGAAGTAAAACCCCTGATAAAACCAGCAACGGAATTTTAAACATAATCAGCAAAAACAAGCCTATTCCGCCAAAGAAAAGCCTCTGCATAAAAGCATCTTTGGAAATGCCGTTGACATAATGCAGATGATGCATTAAAAGGATAATGCTCATAATAAATATCAAAAGCTGTATCATAAACACATAACTGACTTCACCGGGCAGATTTTTTATCAGCACCAGCAACTCCGGAATCAGCAGCACAGCATAAGTGATCAGATAACCTGAATACCGCTTTCCAAAACCCAAAGGCAGGTTTCTCAGCAAACCCAGGTGCAGGTGTTCAAACTGAAAATATTTCTGATTGAAAACAATATGGGAAGCCCCAACCAGAAGTCCTGCGATGGCGAGGAAACGCTCGTCGTAATCATCCGTAGGATACAAATAACAAAAACCCAACAGAACGGCCATACTGAAAAGCTTGGTAATCAGTAATAAAACCGGTTGTCTGGCAGACAAATACCTGACAAAAAACAGGTAAGAAGGTGTCCTGAACTTTGAAAAAACGCTTTGAAAAGTCCTCGGAAGTAATTTTTCGGGATTGGGCATACGGATCCGGTATTCCATCACCAGAGCCCCGGAAATGATCAGAACCAGGTTAATCAGCACGATGAGACCGGCAGGGCCATATCTTTTTTCATCTATGCCGATTTTGATCATCGCCAGCGAATACAAAAAAGTAAGCTGAAGAAGATTGAACATCACCAGGCAAAAAACGGCCAGTCTTTTAGCCAACGGAAATAACCTGGCCTGGTATAAAAACTCATATTGCCTGGACTCCAGAAGTCTGAGATTAAACAAACTTACTTTTAAAGCATACACTGCCCAAACGATAAAAGTGAGCAGCATCAGTGCCGGTAATCTGAGAATAAGTTTGATGATGGTAATGTGCTCAATAGCTCTCAGGAAGCCGAAACAGAACAACATCAGCACAAAAATAAAGACCATATTCTGTCGATAATATTCCGCCACAATGCTCTTGTTAAATATATTCAGGAGGCTCTTCATATAACAGCGATGGTCTGATTTTGTACCAGGTAAGTGTGTCCCAGACTCAGCCGCTCCAGCCGGAAATCCTGATGCGACGACAGCAGAAAATTCACAGCCTTATTTTCGTGATAGTCTTTGATCAGTTCATACACTACTCCGGCAGACTGCTCGTCAATGGTAATGAGGGGTTCATCCAGTAAAATAAGATGGGGTTTGCCTAAAAAAGCCGTAAGCAAAGACACTTTCTTCAGCATCCCGCTTGAGTAAGTACCCATGGGCTTCTTCCAGTATAAACTCACACCGAGGGCTTCGGCCAACTGATCCAGCTGTCCGGCCTCAGCTTTTTTGGCTTCTGCAATGAACGTAATGAGGTCAAATGCTTTCAGATAGTCAGGATAAAGCGGTTCAGCCTCACTCATATTAATCAGAAACCTGTAGGCCACCGGGTCTTTCCTGATGTCGGTTCCGGCAAGTTCAACTTCTCCGTCAAAAGGAATTATCCCGGCCAGAGATCTGAAAAAAGTAGATTTTCCCGAGCTGTTGACACCTTTTATCCAGTGAATCCCTTCAGGAATATCCAGTTTTTCGACCCCGATTATTTTATGGTTATTAAAGCTTTTGGAGAAATTCCTGATTTTAAGCATACCCGGTTTAGATTTTGAAGCGAATTAAGTGTTTTTTGACAAAATCAAAACCCTGATTTATTCAGATGGCAAATAAATGGTTTAACTGGTATGGCATTTCAAAATGATTAACTTTGCCGTATACTTTTCAGATGATATGATATTACTGACCGGCATAAAATTCACCAAAATCAGAGGCATAGCCCTCTGGCCATTTGTGTTGGTACAAACCAAAAACCCAGGTCAGATCCTCATCAATCATGAACGTATCCACCTTCGTCAACAAGCCGAAACGGGCATTATTTTATTCTACTTCTGGTACGTTACAGAATGGCTCTGGCACTTCGTCAGGCTGAGAAACTGGTGGGCGGCCTATCATCAGATCAGCTTCGAAAAAGAAGCCTATCGCAACGAAACCAACCTGGATTACCTGAAAAACAGAAAGTTATGGAGTTTTGTGAAATATATACGGTGAGCTGACCCAGAGCCTCCGTCAATCATCTATTGAATCATTCAAAACTGTCTGTTCTTCATTCATTAAACCGTCTCGGAAAACATCTTCTTCCGTAAATCCGCCCTGTTAAGGTATTGATCGAAAACCATGCTGATATTCCTGATAAAAGGCCTGCCTTTTTCTGTAACTCTCAGACCTTCTGCATGATAGACAATTAATCCGTCTTCAGCCAGGCCTTCCAGTTTATCAAAGATTTGTGTTCTTTCTTCTGCCGTCCAGGTTTCGTCAGGCCAGGAGGTCTCAAACCGGCACATGATATTCGTAATCTGTTCTCTCACAAAAAGGTCCTCAGTAGTTAAAAGGTGCCCTTTTCCTAAAGGTAAAACCCCTTCTTCCACACATTTTTTATACGTATCAATGTCCTTGATATTCTGAGCAAAAGCTCCTCCGGAATCCGAAATCGAAGAAACACCCAGTCCGATCAGTATTTTTGAATCCGAAGTGGTGTAACCCATAAAATTCCTGTTGAGTGTCCCCTCATTCATGGCTCTGAAAAGTTCGTCGTGCGGCAACGCAAAATGGTCCATACCCACTTCAACATATCCGCCTTCTTCGAGACTGGTCAAGCCATATTCATATAAAACCCTCTTATTTGCTCCTGAAGGCAGGTCATTTTCGTCAAATCCCCGCTGTCCATTGCCTTTCAGCCATGGCACATGAGCATAAGAGTAAAAAGCAATCCTGTCCGGATTCAACTTCAATGTCCTACTGATAGTTTGATCTATAGCGTTTAAACTCTGAAAAGGCAGACCGAAAACCAGATCATGGCTGATTGAAGTGTAACCTATCTCACGGGCTTTTTCCGTCACATACTTCACATTTTCAAACGGCTGAATCCTGTGAATGGCTTCCTGCACCCTGGCATCATAATCCTGCACCCCGAAACTCACTCTCCTGAAACCCAGATCGTATAAAGTCTGGAGATGATCTGCAGAAGTATTATTGGGATGTCCTTCAAAACTGAACTCATGATCCGGAGCAATTTCAGAAGTATTTATAATCCCTTGCAACAGCCTCTCAAGATTGGCGGGAGCAAAGAAACTGGGTGTGCCCCCTCCCAGGTGCAACTCCCGGATGACCGGCATGACGGGCATCATATGGAGATACAGCTGCCATTCTTTTAATACGGCGTCAATATAGGAATTTTCTACCTCATGATTTTTTGTGATCCGTTTGTGGCAGGCACAAAAAGTACACAGACTTTCGCAGTAGGGTAAATGAATGTAGACGCTGATGCCTCCGGCTATTTTTCCAGCCGATTTACGAATCTCATCCTGCCAGATAGCGGTATCAAAAGCCTCAGTATTCCAGAAAGGGACCGGCGGATAACTGGTATATCTTGGTCCTTGCGTGGTATATTTTTTTATAATTTCCCTGTCAGCCTGCTGCCTGTTTTTGATTTCGTAAAGCCCTTTTGTCATCCTGAGTAGTATTTTTTACAAAATTATGTGCCCTTTCAACCTATATTTATGATATTTGTCAGTGTTTAATATGAGAGTTAAGAGATATACGCGTTAAATTCATTTTATCATTACATCATGAAAATCATTATCATTAATGGCCCGAACCTGAATCTTTTGGGAAAAAGGGAACCCGAAATTTATGGAAATCAGACTTTTGAACAATATTTCGAAATGCTGAAAGAGAAATTTACTTCGGTTGAACTCCACTATTTCCAGTCGAATCACGAAGGTGCGATTATCGACAAAATACATGAGATCGGATTTGAATTTGACGGCATTATCATCAACGCCGGGGGCCTGACCCATACTTCGGTGGCTTTGGCCGATGCCCTTTCCGCTGTTAAAACACCTGCCGTAGAAGTACATATATCCAATATACACGCCAGGGAATCGTTCAGACACCATTCTTATCTGACCAGCAGATGCAAAGGAATGATTTGCGGACTGGGTCTGAAAGGCTACGAACTGGCCGTAAAATGGTTTGCGGATTAAATTAACCTGATCTTTTTTACCCCTGTTTTCGTTCTGAAAACCAGCTGCTTATTGATCCGATATCGCTTTCAAAAATGACAAAGACTACTCTAAACTGGCATTTAAGCCCGTTTTAGGTTACCTTTGTACAAATTTATGGCTATGACAAAATTTTTTCTTGCGTTTTTACTGATCTCTTTTGTTCAATTTCAGAGTTTTGCAACACCCCATTCAGAACTCCCTTCAGACGAACCGTGCAAGTACTATATCGATGAATTAATCAAATATGCTAAGAAATTCAGAGGTATCAGGTACCGTTCAGGCGGCAGCAAACCTTCAGGTTTTGATTGCTCGGGGTTCGTGTCTTATGTATACAAAAAATTCGATATCAGCCTGGAAAGATCATCAAGAGATATGTTTACCAAGGGATTGACCGTAGATATTCACAAATGTCTTCCCGGTGACCTCATCTTTTTCAGCAGAAGTTCGAAATCCGGCAGCACCATCTCCCATGTCGGTATTGTGATCAAATCAGAAAACGAACAGTTAAAATTTATTCATTCATCAACCAGAAACGGGGTCCTGATCAGTGATCTTTCTGAAAAATACTACACCACCCGGTTCAAAGGCATCCGCAGGATGAACGCCATCGTTGACAATTTCCACTTCCCTTACTATAACAGTTTCCTGAAAGAAGAAGAAACGAAAAATTAACATAGCCCTGCCGGTCTTTTCGCAATTTCTCATAAATAGCGAGGAAAAATGAGGTATTTTTTATACAAAACGTAGAAATAAATCCACTGATTTTCTACCTGGAATAAAAAGTACTCCGGAGAAGCGACAATAATTAACTGTATTTCAACAAATTAACAAAAACTATTATTCCTCCGTCCTGATGGAACTGAGATTTCATAGCTTTTCAAAATTTAACTGAAATAGCCATGAGGACTTTTACCCTTCTGTTTTTTCTTACGGTCTGTCTTAGCTCCTGCCAGGGGGATGGCGTCCTGCCGGTTTTTTTACAATTCAACAGGAACAGCATGGCCGACAAAATTTCAAGCGGCGTGGTGACGGGATATACCGAAACCAGGGATCTCAGTTACGGTACAGATGAGAGGTTTCACAGATTCGACATGCACAAACCCACATTTGAAGGTAATCCTGAACCTTCCGTAGCCATGATCATGATCCATGGGGGAAACTGGTATTTCCTTGACAAAGGCTTCAACGATGGTTCTATCCGGCTGTTGAAAAACAAGAAAAAGAACATTACTGTTTTTAATATTAACCTCCGCCTGACCCAGATGAAGGGCATTACCTATCAGAATCAGCTGGAGGACATCGGGCAGTTTATCAGCTTCCTCGAAAGAAACAAAAAGGTGTATAATTTGTCCGGAGATTATATTTTGTGGGGATACAGTTCCGGCGGCCACCTCGCCCTGACCTACAGCTATATGAATTCAAAAAACAGGCAGATCAAGGCCGTGGTTTCTGTAGCCGGGCCAACAGACCTGCGGGATGAATCCATCAGAAACAGGCTTTACAGTGTCTACAATGAAAATCTGACGGAGCTTGTGGTCGGACGCACTTACCAGGAAGACCCCGCATCCTTTGCAAAAGCAAGCCCTTATTATTATGTAAAACGGAATGTAACACCCACTATGCTGTTTTATGCCGCAAATGACGAGATCGTCCCGTGGTTTCACGGAGAACTGCTGGCCGATCAGCTGAACAAAGAAAAGAACAAGGTATCATTTGTAAAGTTTGAAAAAGACACACACAATATTGAAAGTATGGACGAGAGTTTTGACCGTATTTTTGATTTCTTAAAAGGTATTTAATACCCCTGAAAACCACGTTTAATGACCAGAGGCTGTTGCAGTATTGCAACGGCCTTTTTTTTCAAAAAGGTGTAAACACCCTTAAAAACCCGGTCTAAAACCTCTCCCCTTCGCTTTTAAACGATACTGAAAATCAGCCTATTACCTCGCTTATTCGGGTTTTTCAAACCTGTTTTTACTGCATTCAGATTCCCATCTTTGTATCGTGTTACCATCATTAGAGGTTCTGAAGTGGTTCACTTTCAATAATACTTCATATTGAAAATGCTGCTTTCGGACCAGGGGAAATATTAAACAATTTAAATCATTAAAAACATGTCAACGATCATCAAGGGAAACATTCTGGGATTCAACTGCGAGGAATGTTTTGAAATCCTGTCCGCCACCAAAGTAAAGCTCTACGCCGCTGAGAGGCAGTCCGTCACAGAAATTACAGAAAGAGGAAAAATAAGGCCTCTGTCTGAAGAAGAAATCGAAAAAAAGGCTAAAAGGCTCGTAGGCGAAGCCCTTTCTGATGAAGCCGGAAACTTTGAAATTAAAGTGGATGAAAAATACAGCCAGTCTTATATCGAGGTGGATTTTGAATGTGGCTCCGTTCCGCGTAAACCGTTTCCTCCAAAAAACGGTGAACTTCTTCAGTTTCACCTGTTTTCTTTTCAACCCAAATGGGATCTCAGAGAGGAAAAGAACGCCTATCATGAACTGAGGATTAAACTGCCTTATTCATTCTGGTGCTTTATCAAAGG
Source organism: Emticicia sp. CRIBPO (assembly GCF_009905725.1). Classification (GTDB taxonomy): domain Bacteria; phylum Bacteroidota; class Bacteroidia; order Cytophagales; family Spirosomataceae; genus Leadbetterella. The sequence continues at coordinate 9,092 of NZ_JAAAKV010000019.1, forward strand.
CTACTTTTTTGATGTCTGGACCATCTGCGGAAGACTCACCAACTGTGAAACAGGAAAACCTTTGCGTGGTGTAAAAGTGATCGCAATGGACGCCGACTTCATCACAGACGACCGCCTCGGAGATGACATTACGGATTTGAACGGGAAGTTTACCATCTATTATTCTTCCAAAGACTTCAAAAAGACCTTCCTGTCTCCGCTGATCAACATCGAAACAGACATCAGCGGGCCGTTCGCCAGCGGGCCGGACGTTTACTTTAAACTGGAATATGACGGTCAGCAATTTGACCTGGAAACCAAAGCCGACCGCAGAAATAATGTCGGGTATTGTTTGTGTGTAAAACTTTGCGTCAAGGAGTTAATCCCTTCCGACAATTCAGTGCCTCCTTCATTTACGCACATCGGCATTGCACGCTTTACCCCTATCCAGTCCGGCATCAACTCAGCCACAGGCAAAACACTGGATGGATTTGCTCATCAGGGCAGCCTGAACCTGGTCGGGGCCATCAGTCAAAAACTGAATAACCAACCCATGGAATACATGTTTGAATATCAGCAGGTAACAAATCCTTCAGCAAGCCCGTTACCAGGTTCCTGGTTGCCCGTTGTGCCCAATATGATAGAAAGGACACGAATAGGTTATCTTTATACTCCTTCCATGGATATCAATAATCCGATAGATAAAGAATATGTGTATGTCAACGGCATCGCCCCGGATACCATAGCAGCTTTTAACGGAAACTGGATTAAGGTCCCTCAGGATGTCAATTTTGCGGCGGGAAATGACAATGCCATACTTCGACTTAATACGACAAAAATCAACGGTGGCGAACTCACTCAGCTGAACATGGCAATGCCGACCTCACAGATAGGATCAGCTACCGTAAATGCCGGAAGACCTCATACTAAAAACAAATATTTTGCTTTAAGAATGAAGGTCAGAGAAGCTGGAAACAATGCCACCATAGCCATTGCCGGCACCTCGAAACCGATTGCCATTTTCAACGTTTCTTATGATAACGTCAACAAACACGGCTCCTGGGCACCTACTTCAGAAGGTGGGCAAGGCATTGCCGTCTCTGTCGACATACAGGAGATCGTAGCAGGAGCTGTAGGATGCAGCAAAATAACTAATGCTTTGCATGTAAAATACGAAGCCCGAAACGAAAACCTGGACTCTGTCAGCCTGTCTATCACCGGCCCGAGAAAACCAGGTCAGAGTTTCGACTTTCCTCCGATAGCTTTGATGCCTGCTCCTGAAACTTTCGGGACCACGCAGCTGGTCTTTAACCCACCAACTCAGACGGTACAGGACATGCTTCCATGTGCGTACACTGTCCACATTTCTGCCACCGCCAAAATCACAGACGGAGAGTCAAACCTCCCGGCTCACCAGGATTTTGTTTCGTTTTGTAAGGTGGATTGACTTAAAACCTGGAAAATATACTCACAGAGTATCTGTTTTTCGGGGCTTATAGCACCCACAACAAAAACAGGGAAAGCACCGCAAAGTGCTTTCCCTGTTTAAAATCATTATTTTTACCTGTTACATCTTATTCTGTGCTGCCTGCTGCTTTTCGTAGAATTGCAGGAAGCCGTCAATCTCTTCTATCGGGATCCTTTTGGCAATGATCCTCTTTTTGCTGTCAAGGATATAACTGGTCGGAGTAGAATAAACATCAAAATTATTCCTGAAATAATATTTCTGTTTAGCGTCCCAGAGGTTTTTCATTTTCCCGGTTTTGTAGGTATTGATAAACTTCAGCATTTTCTCCGGCTCATAATCGATACTGATGTTATATATCTCTACGCCTTTTAACTTCAGTTCATCGTAGGTCTTCACCAGTTTCGGAGCATTGTCTTTACAATGTCCGCAATCGGGGCTGTAGAAATAGACCACCGTGTATTTGGCCGTTGAGTTCAGGACATTGAATTCTTTGCCCAGTGTATCAGACAACACAAGACTCGGAAACACCACACCCGTTTGCAAAGGCTTCAGGATGGTCACACGCTCCACAAATTTGGCTCTCTGGGTAGAATCAAGCCAGGTGGCATCTTTCATATAATAATTTTCGGCCAGGTGAACAAATACCCCATCCAGCCCTACGATCTCTGTATTTTCATATTTATTGGTGATCATCCAAAGCACATACCGGTAAACTTCCTGGTTCTTTTTCGATCGCATGATTACCCTGTCTGCATCGTGAATTACAGAATCTTTCACCTGGTAGACCAGTTCTTTAAAATATTTTTCAATTTTTGACTGCAGAAAAGGTGTTCTCAGCATTCTTTCATCTGTAAAGTCAAGGTTATCAAAATAATGGGCTTTGTAATTATTGAACAGTGCCGTAGAATCCGTTTTCCCGTCGGCTTTTTTAGGCACTTCCTTGGGCATTTCAGGTTCCATATTGGCCTTGATAACTTTGGCGGCAAATGTTCCGGGATTGTTTTTGACAGTAGCCTGCATATAGTCCGTCACTTCTTTCTGAAGCCCGTTCATTTTATTCCTTGCGGCTTCCATCGCGGTCGGGTCAGTGGCCGTCTGCATGGTCCTCGACAGCTGGCCTGCCTCAGCACTTTTTTCAGCCAGGTATTTACGGTATCCAAACAAAATATCGTTTTCTTTCGAGCCTTTGAATTTTACGGATTTGACAAAATCAACCGTATCTGCTTCTATTTCGATGTCCTTTTCCGTTCCGCTCACCACAAAATCATAATATTGGTTGGCTTTCAGTACGATCAGGTAAATCCCTCCTTTAAGCGGCTCCGAGCCCTTAAAATGATAATATCCATCCGTAAGTTTAGCTGAATCTACCTTGATATACTGGTTGTAACCGAAAAAATGTGCCAGGTGCACGTATTTATCCTTAGGCCCGTTAATTTTTACTTTGATGCTGTAATTGCTTCCTTGTGAAAAGGCAAAATGGAAGCAATTAAAAAACAAAAGCGTAAAAAAAAGAGTGCTTTTTTTCATTTTCAATTTTAGTTTTTTTTACAAATTTAACTCAATTCGGATACAAATATTATTTTTTACAAATCATTAAATTTCCCGGCTGATAAACAAGCCCACAACAGGTAACCCTCTTATGGATATGATCACATAAAAATCATACCAAAACAACCCTTCTGACACATCTATTCAACTGACGTACCGGATTATTCTTTTACTTAAAACTTCAGAATAAAATCAGCAAGGTTTTCCTCGGTATTCAGATTGAGCTTCTGCCGCAGCCTGTAACGTTTCAGTTCCACACTCCGCATGGTGATGTTGAGCAACTGGGCTATTTCTTTGGTCGATAAATTCATTCTCAGGTATGCCGCCAGCTTGAGGTCGCCATGGGTCAGGTCAGGATATTCCTCTACCAGCCGTTTCAGAAAAGCCTCGTGGACTTTATTGAAATTACTTTCGAAAACCTTCCAGTCATGCTCCGTGCTGATGTTTTTTTCGATCAGGCTCAGGATTTGTTTGGGCGATTTCGTCGTATGTTCCACTTCCTCTTTTATTTTTCCCAGCAGCTCATTCTTCTTGATCAGCGTCATCATAGAATTAGCCAGTTCTTCCGACTTCCGGATGATATCAGACTCCAGCTGCTCGTTTCTGAGCCTGATGATTTCCTGCTGATTTTTCTCTTCCTGCTCTTTGTGCTTTTGCTCTAGACTTTCTCTCAGATGATCTTTCTGGGTTTTGAGCCTTTTGAGGTGAAGCTGGTAAAGCCAGAAAAACAAGCCCGCCAGTAAAAACAAATAGATGGTTTTACTCCACATATTCCAGTACCAGGGCGAAGAAATCTCAAAAGAAAAAGTACTTTCCAGGTCACTCAGGTTCGACCTGACATGAAAAGTATAAGTCCCCGGCGGCAGGTTGCTGTACTCTTTTTTATTTATCCCCGCATAATCAGACCAGATATTGGAATAGCCTTCCAGCCAGAAACTGTACTGGATGGCTTTATCATACACCGGCGAAGAAAAGCAAATCATCAGGCTGTTCTGATCATAGTCATAATAGTATTTCTCATTTTTCTGATGATAGAAATACCTGTTCAGAGACGGATTGTCAGGAAAAAGAGCCGCCCTGATCATCGGCTCTTCGATTTTCTCATTGAGCAGTCCCGACAGGATAGATTCAGGCATGACCGCAAAGCCGTCTTCCGCACAAAACAACAGGTGCTGAGCATCCAGAATAACAATATTCTCTGAACCGTCCACCCATTTGTTTTTCCTGATGGGTATCTCTTTAAAAGGACTGTCGTTTTCGATCAGACCCAGGGCCTTGTTCTTATCAATAGCCAGCAAAACTTTAGGCGAAACAACAAAAAGTTTCACTATCTGTCGTAGATTCCTCTGCTGATTGAGTTGTTTATCCTGCGTCAGGGTTTTCTTACCGGAATCGTAACTGTAAATCCCGATAGGTGTTGTCACTATGATTTTGTTTCCGATCTGGCCCAGGTTCGTCGTGCTGGTCCTGAAAGCCTCTTCTTCAAAAACCTGCAGCCTTTCCACTTTTCCGGTAGCCAGGTTCAATTTATAACTGGCTATGCCCTTATTCGCAAAATTAACCCAGATATTCCCTTCACTGTCTTCTTCCAGCTGATTGACAGGAGCTGACAAACCGGCCAGATCTTTTAAAAACCTCCATTTGCCTCCGGCATCTTTCTGATAAAGACACAGTTTGGTGTAAGTCCCCTGAATTAAAAAATCCGGATGTTTTTTCAGTTTCTTGATTACCCAGCCCCCTGTAATGGTCGAAACAAGCTCAGCTTTCAGATTACTGATCCTGAAAGTGCCGTTATTATGCCCGCACAACAATTGCCCGTCAATCACCTCCAGGTCCCACACCTGCCCCTGTGTCTGGGGAATCAGCTTAAAATCAGGTTTGGCACTGCCCGGTGTAGCCACAAAAACACCATGATTGGTGCCAATGTATAATTTACCCTCATGCAGGGCCGCATCAAAAACTGTCCCGATGCTTCCTTCAGCGTCGGAATAGTATTTGACAGGCAGATTCAGGTTGATCAGGTCAATACCATTGTCCAGCCCGATCCACAGATCGCCGGAACGGTCTTTTTTCAGAGACAGCACCGTATTATTCTGCAGTCCGTTCTTTTTATTATAATGATTCAGAATTTCCCCTTTACCGTTCGTGATCACTACGCCGTCCAGGATAGTCCCGAAAGCATACCTGTCCTTATCCAGTACGATGGCCCTGTTCAACTGGTTATGCTGAAAAAATGAATTAATCACCCCGCCAAACGGACTGAAGCCTTTCTCATTATAGACAAATACGCCCTTGTCAGTACACACCAGTATTTCCCCCGGTTTGCTTCCGGGCAGAAAAGCATGGACGGAGGTTTTGCCCAAAAACTCGCTTCCTTCCACCAGGGTGAATTTTTCATTTTTCAACTCAAAAATCCCTTTGTTCAACCCTTCGACATACAGCCTGTTGTCTACCTGGTGTACAAAAAGCACGTTACCCGGAGTCGTGAGTTTCTTTACCTGGTTGTTCCTGTAAAGATATACATACGCAAAAGATTGAAAAAGCACCCCTTCCTCAGTACTGATAATGTTCCAGACAGCCTCCTGTGCAAAATCTTTTCCGGGCACCAGTGTTTTCAAAGAATGATAAATCAACCTGCCGAAAGAATCCTGCTGCCAGTAACCGAACTCGCCCAAAGCTCCCGTAAAAATCTTCCCCTGGTCATCAATAAAGATAGACCGGATGGCCGACGGACTCTCATAAAGTTTCCAGACACTCCCGTCATATTCCAGCAATCCCTTGGAATTGGCAAAGTACATGATGCCGGTCACCGGTGACTGGGCTATTCCCCAGTTCTGGCGGCTCGCGTTGTAATTTTCGTTACTGAAATGCTGGATATTGACTTGCCCCAATATGATATTACTTTGTCCGGAGCTGCAAAAATATGGTCCGAAAAACCATACAAATAAGGATAATTTTAGAATTCTGATTTTCAAGCGATGATGTATTAAAAAAGATGCAAGGATACTGCTTTTTTGTAAATAGGCAGCCTTTTTTGAGGCAAATGTACATATTTTTCTTGAAAAAACAACATAATGATGTGGTTATGATGTAGTCCTAAATTAGGAGATTGGTGATAAAATAAGTCAACTTTGTGCTTCGGATTCAATCCGCGTTTCAGATGTTCAAAAGGTTTAAAAAAATTATCACATGAAAAAAAATCTTTACAGGTTGTATTCTTTGCAGCGAGGACTTACCTCTCTCTTTTTGTTTCTCGCGTGGCACGTGACCTTTGCCGCTGATATAAAAATATCAGGAAAGGTAACTGATAGTAGCGGGGATTTGCCCGGGGTAACTATCAAAGTAAAAGGTCTGGACATCGGGGCACTGACAGACGCCAGTGGAAATTACACCATCACGGCTCCCGAAAACGGCACACTTGTTTTCTCATTCATCGGCTACACCAGCAAGGAGGTAGCCATCAACGGACAAAGTGTTATTAATGTACAAATGGATGGTAGTGTTACAGAGCTTCAGCAGGTAGTGGTAGTGGGTTACGGTTCACAGAAAAAAGCTGAAGTTACCGGGGCCATCGTCAATGTGAAAGGCGAAGAAATCTCTAAGCAGTCTTCCCCGAATGCCATCAGTGCATTACAGGGAAAAGTGGCCGGGGTAAATATCACCAACACCGGTAAACCCGGCGAATCTCCGCAAATCAGGATCAGGGGTACGGGTACTGTTTATGGGAATCCGAATCCGCTGTATATCGTGGACGGCGTATGGTTTGACGACATCAACTTCCTTAACCCGCAGGATATCGAAAACGTAAGTATCCTGAAAGACGCCTCGGCACAATCCATCTATGGTATCAGGGCAGCCAACGGGGTGGTTTTGGTGACGACCAAGAAAGGCCGTCCTGAAAAATCGCAGGTAAGCTACAATGGCTTTGTGGGCTCCCAGGTGGTGACCAACCAGGTAAAAATGGCCAATGCCAACGAATTTGCTACTTTGGTCAACGAATTGGCGGCGGCAAACGGCAATACCAACCAGTTGCTTGACCCATCCAAGTTTTCAGAAGGTACCGACTGGGCACGCCAGGTATTACGCAGTGCCCTGATCCATAACCACCAGCTGACCCTGAGCGGCGGAACGGAGAAATCAACCTATGCATTCTCACTGGGTTACCTGGATCAGAACGGTATCGTTGAGAACAACAATTACAAAAGATATACCGCCCGTATCCAGAATGACTATCAGATCTTCAAAAATCTGAAAGTAGGCTTCTCCCTGATCGGTTCTGCAGCCAGAACCAATGATATTCCGGGTGGTATTTTCACCCAGATTTACGGAGCCTCACCTGTGGTACCGGTTTATTACGGAGACGGTTCTTATGGTGATCCGAGTGATTACAACCTGGGTGACGGAGCCAACTATAACCCGCAGGTGACCCTGGATTATTATAACAAGGACATCAAACGTAACAGGATTAACGGAAGCGTTTACGGTGAATATAAATTTGCCAAAAACTTCACTTTCCGTACCAGTTTTGGTGGAGACTACGGTCAGAACGAGCAACAGGAGTACAATCCTGTGTATGCCGCAACCCTGAAACAAAGGAATACACTCAGCAAACTGAGCCTGGAAAGAGTAGAAAACCGCAACTGGATTGTGGAAAACACCCTGACCTACGACAAAACCATCAACAACGATCATAATATCAAGGTTTTGGTAGGACAAGGTGCCCAGAGATACAAATATTACAAACTGACAGGTTCTGCCCAGAATGTGCCTAACTCAACAGACGGCGACCTGTACATTAAATTAGGAGATGTTACCAGTGCCAACATCAGCGATGAAGGTGACTTGTCGACGGTAGCATCTTATTTCGGCCGTGTTAACTATGATTACAAAAGCAAATATTTGCTGACAGCCTCATTACGTGCCGACGGTTCGTCGAAATTCTTTACGGGCAACAATGCCTGGGGGTATTTCCCTTCAGTAGGTCTGGGCTGGGTGATCAGTGAAGAATCATTCCTGAAAGACGCCAACATCTTCGACCTCTTGAAACTTCGTGCCAGCTGGGGTAAAATCGGTAATGCTTCCGTGCCCAACAACATTTCTGTGTTGAGAGTGGATCAGAAAGCAGGTTTTACAGCCATATTCGGCGGTGTAGCCAATACCGGAGCCAGCATTAACTCGGTGGTACCTCCGGCAACCGTCTGGGAGCGTGGTGTAGGAGCCAACGTAGGTCTTGAAGCCGCTCTTTTAGGCAACCACCTGACAGTCGAAGCTGATTATTACATCAAAAGAACAGAACAGGCCATTTTTGATATCCCTATCCTTTCTTCAGTAGGTACAAGCTCGGGAAGTATCCTGGGTAACCAGGCTGATTTTGAAAACAAAGGATTCGAATTCGCAGCTACCTGGAGAGATAACTTAAATGATGGTTTCTCTTACTCCATCAGCGGGAACATCGGCATCAACAACAACAAAGTGCTTTCTGTAATTACCGGAAACAACCCGATCTACGGTGGTGGTGGCGGTTCTACAGGCGGTGCACTGGCTACACGTACCATGGTGGGACATCCGATCGGAGAGTTCTATGGTTATGAGGTAACAGGTGTTTTCCAGACGGCCGATGAAGTGGCTGCGTCGGTCCAGAAGACCGCCAAGCCGGGTGATTTCAAATACAGAGATACCAACGGTGACGGTGTCATCAGCGGATTGGACAGGGTGGCCTTAGGCAATCCAAATCCGAAATACACTTACGGTATCAACACCAGCTTCAATTACAAAAGTTTTGACCTGGCTCTTGACTTCCAGGGAGTGGCGGGTGTCGACATTTTTAACGGTAACATAGGAAAACGTTACGGTAACGAGAACTTCACCAAAGCTTTCTATGACAACCGCTGGCACGGAGCGGGTACTTCAAATACCTATCCTTCAGCCAATATCGGTGGCAGCCAGAACTACCTGCCTAACTCATTCTTTGTAGAAAGCGGCAGTTATTTCAGAATCAGAAATGTACAGCTGGGCTATACTGTTCCGGGCGACGTAATGAGCAAATGGAAAATGCAGAAACTCAGGGTATTTGCCAATGCTCAAAACCCTCTGACATTGTTTAAATACAGCGGGTTCTCTCCTGAAATTCCGGCAAGTTCACCGATCAACTCGGGAATTGACAACAGTATTTACCCGCTTTCGGCCACGTATAATGTTGGTCTTAACGTGACTTTCTGATAAAATTAAAATTAAACAAGAGACAATTACTTGAAATATAAGACAATGAAAACATTAGCAAAAAAAGTAGGTAGCTTCGCTGCACTTTTAATCTTGGCAGGTTGTCAGAACAGCTTTCTGGATGTCCCGCCACAAGGACAACAACCCAGCCAGCAGTTTTGGATCAGTGCAGATGATGCCGGTAAGGCCGTCAATGCGATGTATGCCAACCTGAGAGAGTGGAACAACGCGGCGTTTGCTCCTATCGCCCTTGAAAGCATGGCTTCTGATGATGCAGAGAAAGGCAGCAGCCCCAGCGATGCTACTTTCTTCAATACTTACGACAATTTCACGGTGACTTCAACAGACGGGCAACTGGGAGGTTTCTGGTCGGGTCAGTACCAGACCATTAACCTGGCCAACCAGGTGCTGGCCAACATTCCGGCGATTACGATGGATGAGGCACTTAAAAGCCGCTACCTGGCTGAGGCCAAGTTCATCAGGGCCTATGCCTACTTCAGACTGGTAAGGGCTTTCGGAGACGTGCCTTTGCGTCTAAGCCTGGCTAAAGATGCTTCGGAATACAACATTGCCAGATCACCTAAGGCAGAAGTCTGGGCCGCTATCGAAAAAGATTTATCGGAAGCCGCCGGTGTTTTGCCTCAGAATTACGGTTCAGGAGACCTGGGTCGTGTGACCAAAGGAGCGGCCCTTTCGCTTCATGCCAAAGTAGCCATGTATCAGAAAAAATGGGCAGACGTAAAATCGCTTACTGACCAGGTGATGGGTATGGGCTACAAGCTTTTCCCTGACTACGAGCAAGGCTTCAGAGTAAAAAATGAGAATAATTCTGAATCGATATTTGAAATACAGTGTCAGAGAATCCTGGGTAATGCCGCAGCCTCCAACTCGCAATACTCCCAGGTTCAGGGTGTTCGCGGATCAGTTGGCGGAGGTTGGGGATTCAATATCCCTACGGCCAGCCTTGTGGCAGAATTTGAAACGGATGATCCGCGTAAAGACGCTACGATCATTTTCAGAGGTGAAACCACTCCTGACGGTGACATCATTCCTGCCGCCGGCGACAACCCGATGTACAACCAGAAATCTTATGTGCCTTTCACTACCTACATTTCAGGGTACAATGAAGGGGCCGATCAGAATATCAGGGTGATACGCTATGCTGAAGTCCTGCTGATGAATGCTGAAGCCAACATGGAGCTTAACAATGCTGCCGCCGCTCTTACTTCACTTAACGCCGTCAGAGCCAGGGCAAGGGGTGCTAAAATAAACATCTTACCTAACGTGACCACTACCGACCAGGCCACCCTACGCAAAGCCATCTACCACGAAAGAAGAGTGGAGCTGGCCATGGAATTTGACCGTTATTTTGATGTGATAAGACAAGGCAGAGGAGCTGAGGTATTTGGTTCCAAAGGATTTAAGGCCGGTAAAAATGAAGTATGGCCGATTCCTCAGAACGAAATCGACCTGAGCGGAGGAGTTCTGACTCAGAATCAGGGTTACTAAAAGCCAGCCGGAAAGGCATTATTTTAAATTGATAAGAAAAATGAAAAATACTAAATATCTATTCGTGGCAGGTATCCTGTCGGGCTCGGTTCTTGTTTCTTCATGTTATGAAAAATTTGATCCCGAAAGTTACGCTCCCAATCTTTCTATCGGAGGTTTTACCAGCACAGCTGAGATATCTCCTTCCAACCTCGTAGGTTACTGGTCATTTGACAACAACCTGACCGAAAGCATCTCCAAAGCTGAAGGCGAAAACACGGGGACGGCTTTTACCGGAGGTATCAAAGGACAGGCTATGCAGGGCGGCATCAACAAGTATGTCACCAGCAACGCCAGCGATGCCATCAAAAACCTGAAAAGTTTTACGGTTACGAGTTGGGTAAACAGCCCGATGAATGCCAATGGTATCGTGGGAGTACTTGATCTTTCGAACACCAAAGCATTCTGGGGTAACCTGACTGTTTTCTTTGAAAACGGGGCTACAGCCACTGATGCTATTCTTAAGATTCACGTCAATAACGACGGCAAAGACGCCTGGCTGGGTAATTATACCGTCAAAAACATCTGGAATACCTGGGCCAACATCGCAGTAAGTTACGATGCCCCGACTTCTACTTTCAAAGTCTTTGTCAACGGATCTAAAATTGCTACCCAAACCATCGATAAATTTGGTGAACTGAAGTTTACAGATGTGGGCAAAATCGCTTTTGGTACCGTACAATTCCAGACCACACCCAGCCTGAACGGCGGTGAAAAACAAAGCTGGGCCAGTTATCTGACCGGGCAGCTTGATGAGGTAAGGATTTATAACAAAGCCCTGAGTGAAAGTGATATCAATTCATTGGTAAAACTGGAAGGAAGAGGAAAATAATTTCGATCAAAAACCGGGAGAGGCCCGCAAAGCCTTTCCCGGTTAAATAAAAAACTTATGTTTAAAAAACTGATTCTGGCGGGTCTTTTCTGTTTTATTCTTATACCGGATTTTGCTCAGAAGACCCAGACTAAAAAAACTTACACCCCACACAAGCAAACCAGCAAAACTTCTGCTTCTACAGGCATTTCTGATGAAGAATTACTGGATATCGTAGAAAAACAAACCTTTCAATATTTCTGGAAAGGAGCCGAACCTGTCAGCGGAATGGCCCGTGAACGCCTTCATACAGACGGCAATTACCCTCAGAATGACGCCAATGTGGTCACCGTCGGTGGCGGAGGATTCGGTGTCATGGCCATCATTGCCGGTATCCACAGGGGTTATATCACCCGGCAGGAAGGGGTAAAAGGACTTACCAAAATTGTAGGTTTTCTTGAAAAAGCTGATCGTTTTCACGGTGCCTGGCCACACTGGCTGTACGGAGAAACGGGTAAAGTAAAACCTTTCGGTACAAAAGACAACGGCGGCGACCTGGTGGAATCTTCCTTCATGATACAAGGCTTGCTTTGTGTCAGAGAATATTTCAAAGACGGCTCTGCGGAAGAAAAAGCCCTGGCCGGGCGTGTAGACAAACTCTGGAAAGAAGTCGAGTTCAGCTGGTATCGCAACGGTACCAATTCCTTGTACTGGCACTGGAGCCCTGAGTATGCGTGGCAAATGAATTTTCCGGTACATGGCTACAACGAATGCCTCATCATGTATGTACTGGCAGCCTCTTCTCCAACTTACGGTATTCCTGCTCAAGTGTATGAAGAAGGATGGAATGAAAACGGTAAAATAAAAGCCCCTCATAAAGTTTCGGGCATTGAGTTGCAAGCCAGCCACCAGGGAAATGCCTTTAACGGTGGTCCTTTGTTCTGGGCTCATTATTCATACCTGGGCCTTGATCCGCGTGGGCTGAAAGACAAATACATTGATTACTGGAAAGAAAATGTTAACCAGTCAAGAATCAATTACAACTGGTGTGTGCAGAATCCGTTGAAATACAAGGGATACGGCCCGAACAGCTGGGGACTTACCTCAAGCTATTCCGTAGCCGGTTACGCCGGTCATGCTCCTGACCTGAGAAACGACCTGGGGGTTATTTCGCCTACGGCAGCCATATCATCTTTGCCTTATACTCCGCGTGAGTCACTGGCAGCTATGAGATACTGGTACACTCAAAAGAAAGACAAACTGTGGGGAGAATACGGATTCTATGACGCCTTCTCTGAAAGTGCCAACTGGTATCCGCCTCATTACCTGGCCATTGACCAGGGTCCTGCAGCGGTCATGATCGAAAATTACAGAAGCGGATTGTTCTGGAAACTCTTTATGGGTTGCCCTGAAATAAAAGACGGATTAAAGAAACTTGGCTTTCAAAGCCCTTCAACAAACTGATGCTTAAAAAGAAAATAAACCTGCTGAATCTGCTTTTCTTAGGAATGGTCTGGCTTGTTTCGTGTAAAAAAACGGAGCAGGCCGAACCCCTTCCTGAACCTGTAGAAAGCTTTTATTACAAACAGATTTCCGTCAATGGTGAAAATAACCAGCTGACTTACACCAACATCAATCAGAAACCACAGATCAAAGTCAGTTTCTCGGCCCCGCTGCAAGCACAACAAATTTCGAATTTTATCAGCCTGAGTTCACCAAATGAGAACATTCCGCTGACGATCACCCTGGCCAACCACGACAGCAGCCTGGTGATATCTCCTGCAGCTCCGCTGCCTTATCTGAGTAAATACACTTTCAGCATTTTACCCGCTTTAAAATCTGCCAAAGGCACCCCGCTGAATACCACAGTGCTGGTCAGCCTGTTTACAGCCATTGACTCAACAGATAAATTCGCCCGGATTCCTGATGAAGAGTTACTGACACTTGTACAAAAACAAACCTTTGCCTACTTCTGGGATTTTGCCCATCCCGAATCCGGCATGGCCCGTGAAAGAAACACTTCGGGAGACATCGTAACCTCAGGCGGTACCGGTTTCGGCATCATGTCTATTCTCGTGGCCATAGAAAGAGGCTTTATTACCCGTGAACAGGGAAAAGCCAGGATCGAGAAAATCACTGAGTTTTTAAGAAATAAAGCCGACAAATACCACGGGGCTTTCCCCCACTGGCTCAATGGAGGCACCGGAAAGACCATCCCTTTCAGTCAGAAAGACGATGGGGCCGACCTTGTCGAAACCTCCTTTTTGATGGAAGGTTTACTCACGGCAAGGCAATATTTCAACCAACCGGAAGACGCCTCTCTGAAAACCGGCATCACAGCCTTATGGGAAGCGGTAGAATGGGACTGGTTTACCAAAAACAAGGAAAACGTACTTTACTGGCACTGGTCGCCCAATTACGGCTGGGATATGAACCACGCCATCCGCGGCTGGAATGAATGCCTGATCACCTATGTACTGGCCGCCTCCTCTCCTACTCATCCGATATCTTATGAGGTCTACAACCAGGGATTTGCCCGTAACGGCTCCATGAAAAACGGCAACAGTTATTACAATTACAAACTGCCGCTGGGAGGAGCTTACGGAGGACCCTTGTTTTTTGAACATTACTCTTTCCTGGGGCTTGATCCGAGGGGGCTGAGCGATGCTTACGCCGATTTTGGAGAGCAGGTCGTTAATCATTCAAAGATCAATTATCAATACTGCGTCACCAACCCAAAAAGCTATAACGGGTACAGCAAAGACTGCTGGGGTCTGACAGCGAGCGATTCGAACAACGGCTATGCTGCCCATGAACCCAACAATGACCTGGGGGTTATTTCGCCGACTGCCGCCCTCTCTTCCATGCCCTATACCCCTGAAGAATCCATGAGGGCCCTCCGGTTTTTCTATTATAAAATGGGCGATAAATTATGGGGCAGATACGGATTCAAAGATGCCTTTAACCTGACCAGCATCTGGTTTGCGGAATCATTCCTGGCTATTGATCAGGGTCCTGTTATTGTCATGATAGAAAACCACCGCAGTCAATTGCTCTGGAAACATTTCATGGCTGTTCCGGAAGTGAAAACCGGCCTGAAAAACCTGAATTTTAAGTCCGCATACTGAAATTAACTGAAACAAAAGTCTTCAAAGAAACTTTTTCCCGGTAATTAGCATTCATTGTATCTGTAACCCAATGAATCCGACCCGCATGAAAAAAATACTGGCTATTTCAGGAAGCACACGTAAAAATTCTTCCAATTTCAGGCTTCTAAAAAAGATAGCCGCCCTGAGCACAGAGATCTTTGAAGTAACTATTTTTGAGAAACTTGATCAATTGCCTCATTTCAACCCGGACCTTGAGGCTCCTGCAGAGATCATCGAACTCCGAAACCAGATTGAAGCAGCAGACGGCGTTATTATCTGTACTCCTGAGTATGTTTTCAGTTTACCGGGCAGTCTGAAAAACGCTATCGAATGGTGTGTGTCTACTACAGTCTTTTCAAATAAATCCGTTGGGCTGATCACAGCTTCTGCATCCGGCGAAAAAGGGCATGAATCCTTACAGTTGATCATGTCTACCCTGGAAGCAACATTTGATCAGGAAACCACCCTCCTCATCAGGGGCATTAAAGGAAAAATAGATGCGGAAGGAGAAATTACCGACCCGGAAACATTTCAGAAAATCCGGAATTTCATCAAAGCATTTGAAAAGCAGACCGGTCCGTCAACATAAAAATATTTCCGCGGATACATTTTCACAGACTACCTACGTTTACTGAAAAATACAGTTTTACATTTCATCCCATTCTTAACATTTTATGAAAAAGTATTCCCTTATCATTACTTTCCTCTTTATTTCTGTTTTTAAACTGCAGGCTCAGACCGCACAGGATACGCTTGACATCAAACGCGTGGCCCTGGCCTATATCGAGGCCCAGCATAATCCCGACCCCAAACTTATGGAAGGTGCCCTCCACCCGCGAATGGTAAAAAGGTCTGTGTTTAAGAACAAGGCCACCAAAAAGGATTACGTATCTGAATTCTTCACAGAAAATATGGTGATACTCGCAGAAAGCTATAATGTTAAAGGTGATAAATTCCCGAAAAACCCGAGAAAAGAAGTGAAACTGCTGGACATTTCCGCAAAAACCGCCTCAGTTAAACTCATAGCGGACACCTGGATCGATTACATGCACATCGTCAAAGTGAACGGCGAATGGAAAATCATCAACGTACTCTGGCAGTACAACGACGTATCGGAACATCAGTAAAAAATCAGCAAATGATCTGAACACCTTTATCCCCCAGCAGTTTTACCTGGGGGGTATCGCTTTCCGTAATGATCACATCCACAAGATCAAGATCAGCAAAATGAAGGTATTTGTCGTTTCCTACTTTCCCTGAGTCGCAAAGCAGATACGTTCTGGCAGCCTGCCCGGCCATAGCCAGGGTGATCTCTGCCTCTTTTTCACTCAAGGCACTTAAACCGTTTTCAGCAGAAATACCATCTACCCCTAAAAAAGCCTTATCAGCTTTGTATCTCTTGATATGCTCCACCGCCATGCTCCCGTGGGCAGCCAGACGGGCCTGGTCAATTTCCCCGCCGGCCAGGTTCACTGAAACTTCAGAATTGAGCAATTCATAAACCACCGGCAGTGAATTGGTAATGACCTTTATCCTCTTGTTTTTGATGAACTGACATAACCTGAATGTCGTACTGCCACAGTCCATGAAGATCACTTCCCCGTCAAAAATCTCACCGGCCGCCAGGCGGCATATATAGTCTTTCTTCTCTGCATTGACGGCAGATTTGTTGGCAAAAGACACCGGGGAATTGGCCAGGCCCACTTTCATCGCTCCGCCGTGGGTCCTGAAAATCAGCCCGTCAGCGGCCATCAGGGTCAGATCCCGGCGGATGGTTATCTCGGATGTTTCCACCCTCAATGCCAGTTCTTTGACATCCACTTCTCCTGATTCATCAACAATTTTTAATATTTTCTGCTTCCTGCTTTGAAAACTCATGCTTTATTTTCTACTTTTGCTCAAAAATAATCAAAATAAATCAAATATGATCAATTCTTTCATTCCTGAAGTAAAAATAATTGAAGAAAAAGTACTTTCTGACAATTGGTACGTACTAAAAAAAATCACCTTCGATCTCAAAACCAGATCAGGTGAGTGGCAAAGGCAGTCGAGGGAAGCTTACGACAGGGGAAACGGGGCCGTCATATTGCTTTATAATACGGATTTAAAGACCGTGATCCTGACAAGACAATTCAGAATACCTACCTACGTCAACGGAAACGCCACAGGCATGCTTATCGAAGCCTGTGCTGGACTTCTGGACAAAGACAACGCCGAAGATTGTATCAGACGCGAAACCGAGGAAGAAACGGGTTACAAAATCAGGGAGGTAAAAAAAGTGTTTGAAGCTTATATGTCGCCGGGTTCGGTTACAGAAATTCTCTACTTTTTCACCGCAGAATACTCAAAAGACATGAAAGTCAGTGAAGGCGGTGGCCATGAAGACGAACAGGAAAACATTGAAGTACTGGAAATACCCTTCACAAAAGCACTCGAAATGATCAGAACGGGAGAAATAAAAGACGGAAAAACCATCATGCTCCTTCAGCACCTTCAAATCAATAACATACTATGAAATCCCTGATGATACTTATTGCGGGGCCTTACAGGTCAGGCACGAAAGATGACCCTGCCCTGATTGCCCTCAATGTCAAAGCCATGACAGACACCGCCCTCGAGGTCTATCGCATGGGTCATATGCCGGTGCTCGGCGAGTGGTTTGCCCTCCCTATGATTGAAGCGGCGGGTTCCAAAGAAATCGGGGACGCTGTTTTCAACGAAATCTTCCATCCTATAGCAGTCCGGCTGATAAATCACTGTGATGCGGTGATGAGAATCGGCGGCCCCTCGTCAGGGGCGGATGAAATGGTCAGGGAAGGAAAAGCAAAAGGGAAGACCATCTTCTACAACATAAGTGAAATTCATAACATCCCCTGAGCTTTAAACCCTGTATTTCTTAAAAAAAACACCTGAACAAACTATATTTCAAAATATGGTCGCTAAATTGTGGTTGATTTAAGCCCTGTTCTGCTTTAAATCCCGGAACCCATGAAAGCACCGATCCGTATGTATTCAGTTAACCAAACGAGCCCGGCTGGTTATCCGTCAGAAAAACATAAAATAGATTAAGCTTATGTTTTTCGATTCTGTTCCTTTTGCCCTTTTTCTTCCGGTCGTTTTTCTTCTTTACTGGTTTGCAGCCGGTAAAAACCTCCGGAACCAAAACAGGTTGCTGCTGATGGCCAGTTACTTTTTTTACGCCTCCTGGGACTGGCGTTTTACTTTTCTTCTTTTATTTTCTACTCTCCTCGATTATTTCACAGGGATTAAAATATCAGAAGCAACCCGTCAGAATGTAAAGAAAAGATGGTTTTGGACAAGCATTGTCATTAATCTCGGATTCCTGGGGCTATTTAAATACTTTAACTTTTTCTCTGAATCCTTCGCCTCTCTTATCTCTTCTTTCGGGCTCCAGGCCAACGCCTTCAGCCTTAAAGTGATCCTCCCGGTCGGGATATCGTTCTATACTTTCCATGGGCTTTCCTATGTCATTGACATTTATCACAATAAAATAAGACCGGAAAAAGACTTCAGTACCTACGCCCTTTTCGTAAGTTTTTTTCCACTGTTGGTGGCGGGGCCCATTGAAAGGGCCACCCATTTACTGCCGCAAATTCAGAAAAAAAGGGCTTTTGACTATGCTACAGGAATAGACGGGTTAAAACAAATACTCTGGGGGCTATTCAAAAAAATTGTCGTTGCTGATCAATGTGCAGAATACGCCAACCTTATTTTCAATTATTCAGACCAGTATTCAGGAAGTACACTCCTGTTCGGTGCGTTCCTCTTTGCTTTCCAGATTTACGGTGATTTTTCGGGTTATTCCGACATGGCCATCGGCACTGCGAAGCTTTTTGGTATAGAATTGCTGAAAAACTTCTCCCTGCCCTATTTTTCAAGAGACATTGCCGAGTTCTGGCGTCGCTGGCATATTTCGCTTACCTCGTGGTTCAGAGATTACCTCTATATCCCGCTGGGAGGCAGCCGGGGCAGGACCTGGCAAAAAATCCGGAATACCTTCATAGTCTTCTGGATAAGTGGCTTCTGGCATGGGGCCAACTGGACATTTCTTGCCTGGGGAACGTTACACGCTGTTTACTTTCTACCCCTGCTTTTATCAGGGACCAACCGGAATCACCTTGAAATAGCCGGGAAAGACAGAAAAATACCCACTTTAAGAGAGTTTTTGAAAATCTTCTCCACTTTTATGCTGGTGACTTTCGCCTGGATATTTTTCAGGTCAACGGACATTCAGCAGGCATTCGATATATTCGGGGAAATATTTTCCCGCTCATTGTTTTCAAGGCCTTATTTCCCGCTCACCCTTCCCCGCGGGGCCTACTGGTCTGAATTGTCTGTGATTTTTATAGCTGTTTCCGTGCTCATTCTGACAGAATGGGCCGGCAGAAAACAACCTTATCCGTTTGCTCTCGCGGCAAAACAATGGAAATGGTATTACCGCTATGCTTTATATTACCTGATCATTCTTGCGATTATCAATTTCAGCACAAAGAATCAGCAATTTATTTATTTCCAGTTTTAGGCTATGAAGACATTTATACGTTCAGTCCTGCTTTTTCTGATACCATTTATCCTGATGGCAGTGCTATATTTAATCCTGGACCCTTTTAAGGTTATGTATCATTACGAAGCATTCTACCCGACACACTCAAGGCTTCCAAACCCGCTCAACAGGGATTACATCAGCACTACGATTTTTGACAACAGGTATAAAACTGAAAAATACGATTCCTTTATATTCGGCAATTCCCGTTCAGAATTTTTCGAAATTTCAGACTGGAAACAACACATCCCCAGGCAAAGCAGCTGTTACCATTTTGTAGCTGCGGGTGAAACCTTGTTCGGGATGTACAAAAAATTCCAGTACGTTGATAAAAAAGGGGTAATCATGAAAAATGCCATTATTGTCCTGGACAACAGCCTTCTTTCCTATGACAGATCCAAGCCGGGTTCATTATTCATCATTTCGCCTCAACTGGTAGATTACAGCAACTGGCTTGACTTCCAGGCTACTTTCATGAAAGCGGTGTTTTCTCTCAAATTTATAGCGACGTTTATTGAATCAAAATTCTCAGACAGGTATACATTATACAGAACCCACGATTTGATTACCAATGAGTTCTATTTCTTCGAAAACGAAAGACTGATTAAGGAAAATAAATACTATACCCCTGAAAGAATGTCTGTTTTTTATAAAAGAGCTAAAATTCCGGCTTATTCCCCACCAGCCATCAAAGCCAGTCAGACCAGATTTTTAACTGAAATGGCGGCAATTTTAAAAAAGCACAAGACCCAATACAAAATCATCATTAATCCACTGTACAACCAGGTAAAAATCAGCCGTAAAGACCTGGATTTTATAAAAAGAACTTTCGGAGAGGAGAACGTATCCGATTACTCAGGCATCAATAAGTTTACAGAAGACTATCGCAATTATTATGAAGATTCCCACTTCAGGCCGGTGGTAGCCCGGCAGATCATGTCGGAAATTTATAGTACGCCCAGGCAATCCGGCCCGAAATAAAAAAACATCTGCCCCCTGCAGACAGGAGACAGATGTCATGATAAAAAAGAACCTGATCAGATACTCAGAATGTGAACCATTCTCAGCAAGTCATCATGAATAGGCTTTTGTTTTTTGATTGTATCGATAAACGGAGTATACACCAGCTCGTTGTTGACAATACCCGCCATCATATTTTTATATCCTTTCATCAGACCTTCAACCGCACCGAGACCCAGTCTGCTGGCCAGTATCCTGTCATAGGCAGTTGGTCCGCCACCCCTCTGGATGTGACCCAGGGTAGTTACCCTGATATCCAGCTTATCTCCTACCTGATCTTTGATCTTTTCAGCGATCTCGGCTGCATGACCTTCTTCATCACCTTCAGCTACCACTACGATCGAAGAAGATTTAGACCTGCTCCAACCGTCTTTCAGGGTAGAAATCACCTTTTTCAAGGGCGTGTGGGTTTCAGGAACCATGACGATCTCCGCTCCTCCGCCGATACCCGACTGAATAGCGATATATCCTGAGTCTCTTCCCATTACTTCAATAAAGAATACCCGGTCATGAGAGTCAGCCGTATCCCTGATTTTGTCAATCGCCTCTAGTGAGGTATTCACCGCCGTATCAAAACCAATGGTATAATCCGTTCCGTATAAATCATTATCGATGGTACCCGGACAACCGATCGTCGGGATCTGGTACTCATTACAAAATACTTCAGCTCCTGTAAATGTTCCGTTACCTCCGATAGCTACCAAACCTTCGATACCATGCTGCATCAGGTTTTCGTAAGCTTTCTTACGACCTTCCGGGGTCATGAATTCCTTGCTGCGGGCCGACTTCAGAATGGTTCCGCCTCTTTGTACAATATTGCTTACTGACTGAGAATTCATAGGGATAATATCTCCCGAAATCATTCCGTTATATCCTCTTCTTATACCATACACCTCAATGCCATAGTAAATTGCTCCTCTGACCACCGCTCTGATACATGCATTCATACCAGGGGCATCACCCCCTGATGTAAAAATTGCTATTTTTTTCATCCTTTCAATAAAATCATTTTTTGTCAAATTTTTGACTTGGCAAAAGTAAGGAGTTTTATCACTTTTGGCAAACTAAATTTCATTGTTTGCAGCACTTTTTAAAGATCATTTTGCAAATAAGGCTGAAATCAATACATATTTTTTGACAAACCAAAGATTTACCCTCTAAAACGCCCCCTTTCTGAACCCCTTTTTAACAAAAAATTAATCTCTTAATTTATAAAAATCCGAAAGACCCGTTCTGGCACAAATTTTGATTATTAATTCCCCGGATTTACGTTGCTAACACTCTCACATCAAAGAAATTGAACGCTCTAGTAGCAAGTGAAATAAATTACTAAACAGAGTTAAAAATTTACCTTTCAAATACACCCTTTCACGGGTGTATTTTTGTTTTACAGCCCTCTTCAACGCTTTTTTTGCTCATTTTTTTAGCTTTCCCTTTTTGCCCATTTTTATTATCTTTGCAAAGACCTGAAAAAACAGCACTCCGAATGAGCGAAGAGAACAGTAATTACGACCCTACCCAACAAAATGATATTATTGATGACATGTTTGAGAAGTACTTTCTTGAATATGCTTCTTATGTAATTCTTGAAAGAGCCGTACCTGCCTCTGAAGATGGACTGAAACCCGTACAGAGAAGACTTCTTCACGCCCTGAAAGAAATGGATGACGGCAGGTTTAACAAAGTCGCCAATGTCATTGGGGCCACCATGCAGTACCACCCGCACGGGGATGCCTCTATCGGCGATGCAATCGTCACCATAGGGCAGAAGGAACTCCTGCTAGACATCCAGGGAAACTGGGGAGATATCAGGACAGGAGACAGTGCTGCCGCTCCGAGGTATATCGAGACGAGGCTGTCCAAGTTTGCCAATGATGTCCTTTTTAATGAAGACATCACCGAATGGCAGATGTCCTATGACGGCCGTAAAAGAGAGCCGGTTACCTTACCGGCCAAGTTTCCGCTCGTACTGGAAATGGGTGTGGAAGGTATTGCCGTAGGTTTATCCACCAAGATCCTCCCCCATAATTTTATTGAAATCTGTAACGCTTCCATCAAATACCTGAGAAAGGAAGAGTTTATATTATATCCCGATTTTCTTACCGGCGGCTCTATTGATGTAACCAACTATAACGACGGAAACCGCGGAGGAAAAGTAAAAGTCAGGGCGAAAATCAGCGAGGTTGACAAAAAGACCCTGAAAATTTCTGAAATACCTTTCTCCACCACCACCGGGGCCCTGATCGAATCGATTATCAAAGCCAATGACAGCGGGAAGATCAAAGTTAAAAAGGTAGAAGACAATACAGCCAAGGATGTGGAAATCCTTATCCACCTGGCTCCCAACACTTCAACCGACATTACCATTGATGCCCTCTATGCTTTCACGAGCTGCGAATTGTCCGTTTCACCGAATGCCGTTATCATCATTGATAACAAACCGCATTTTATCGGAGTCAGCGACATCCTGAAGACTTCTGCCGACCAGACCGTTCACATGCTCAAAAGAGAGCTGGAAATCAGAAAGTCGGAGCTGATGGAGAAATTGCTCTACAGCTCACTGGAAAAAATCTTTATTGAAAACAGGATTTACCGCGATATAGAAGAATGCGAAACCTTCGAGGCGGTTATTGACACCATTGACAAGGGCCTTGACCCTTACAAAGCAGATTTTTACAGGGAAATCACCCGTGAAGATATCCTGAGACTGACCGAAATCAGGATCAAAAGAATTTCAAAGTTCGATGCTTTTAAAGCGGATGAACTGATGAAAAAACTGGAGGAAGAACTCGTACAGGTAGAAGACAACCTGGCCAATATTATACGCTATACCATTGAGTTTTTCCAGGACCTGTTGAAGAAATACGGTAAAGGAAGAGAAAGACGCACCGAAATCGTCCAGTTCGGCGAAGTGCAGGCCTCTGTGGTTGCTGCCAACAACCAGAAACTTTACGTTGACCGCGAAGGCGGATTTGTGGGATATGGATTAAAGAAGGACGAGTTCGTGATGGAGTGCTCCGACATTGACGATATCATAGTATTCAGGGCCGACGGTAAAGTGACCGTCAGCAAAATCCAGGAAAAAGGTTTCGTAGGTAAAAACATCATCCATTGCTCTGTTTTCCGGAAAAACGACGAAAGAAGAATCTACAACGTCATTTACCTCGACGGCAAAACCGGGAGGACTTTCGCCAAAAGATTTGCGGTAACAGGTGTTACGAGAGACAAGGAATACGACATCACCAAAGGCACCCCGAGGTCTAAAATATTGTACTTTACAGCCAATGAAAACGGAGAAGCTGAAACGGTGACCATTAACCTCACAGCCAGCTCTACAGCCAAGAAAAAACAATTCGACTTTGATTTCTCAGACCTTCTGATCAAAAACAGGTCTGCGATGGGAAACCTGGTCACCAAATATGCTGTCCGTAAAATCTCTTTCAAAACGGCAGGAAAATCTACCCTAGGCGGCGTAAACATCTGGTACACTTCCGTACTGGGCCGCCTGAACAAAGACGAACACGGAGATTACCTCGGCAATTTCGGAGCAGATGACAAGATCCTGGTGATCTATAAAACCGGAGAATATGAGCTTACCAATTTTGAGCTTACCAACCATTACGAACCCCGCCAGGTTCAGATCATTGCCAAGTTTAATGAAAAAGGGGTGATCTCAGCCATCTATTATGATGGAGATCAGCGAAACTACCATATCAAAAGATTCAAGATTGAGACCTCGACCATGGACAAGAAATTCCTGTTCCTGACCGACCACAACAGGACCGAGTTACTCATGGTTTCATATGATGCCCACCCGAGAATCCAGATACATTTCAAAAAAGACCGCAAATCGCCTGTGGATTCGCAGCTCTTTAAAGTAGATGAGATGATCGAAGTAAAAGGCTGGAAGGCCCTGGGCAATAAGCTTACTTTTGAAAAAATTGTGGAAATCAAAGTCCTGCCGTCAGAAAAACCTGAGGAAGCGGAAGAAGAGGATGAAGACGACGATACTGTGATCACAGATGCCGTAGAAGGAGGAGAAGGAGAAGAGGTTGTTGACAACGCAGCCGAATTTATGGAAGAAGTAACAGAAGAGATTGAGGTTGCCGACGATGACGAGCCTGAAGTGACAGAAGAAGAAACTCAGGAAGAGCAACTGTTGATTGACTTAGGTGAAATTGAGACGAAACCTGAGGAACCCCAGGAAGAAAATACTCCGAAACCTAAGGTAAAAAAACCTAAAGGGCCGGATGAAGATGGCCAACTGGGCTTATTTTAAAGCCCCCTGATCAATTCTTTGATGATGAGCGTCATACCAGGCTCAGCTTTATAGGCTGCGGCCAGTATCCTGCTTATTTCTGCTACCTGCAGAGTTTCAGGAATACACATGTCGGTAATGACAGATATACCAAAAACCGGCATACCCATCTGACGGGCCACTATTACTTCCGGAACAGTGCTCATGCCTACCGCGTCGGCTCCCACCATTCTTAACAAACGGTATTCTGCCTTTGTTTCAAGGTTCGGCCCGCTGACACTGACATACACACCTTGGTGCACTCCGCCCAGGTTATTTTCCAAGGCTATTTCCAGGGCTCTTTTTACCATTGTCTGATCATAAGGCTCACTCATATCCGGAAAACGGTCTCCCATGATGTTTTCACCTGTCAGCGGATTGGCAGGCAGGAACAAGGAAATATGGTCATTGATAATCATCAGGTCGCTTTCCCTGAACGCAGGATTCATCCCGCCGGAAGCATTGGAAATAAAAAGCCTTTCTACTCCCAGGCTTTTCATCACCCTGACCGGGAAAGTGACTTCGGTCATGCTGTAACCCTCGTAATAGTGAAACCTGCCCTGCATACACATGACGGGTTTGCCTGAAAGGTAACCGAAAATAAGCTTACCGGAATGAGATTCTATGGTCGATCTGACAAAGTGAGGAATGTCTTCATACGATATTTCATATAAAACCTCGATTTCGCTGACGAGCTTGCCCAGGCCTGTGCCGAGAATGATCCCGAAACGTGGTTTGAAGTCTCCGATGCGTGATTGAAGAAAAGAAACAGCTGATTCTATCTGATGAAGCATAAACAAAGAAAGGATTGAATTTTCCGGTTAAAGATAACCATTAATTCAATCCTTAAAAATAAAAAAAGTCTTATTATAGAGCTAAAGTACCTTTACGAGCTGCCTGAACAAGAGTAGCTTCAAGGCCTTTTTTATTGATCGTTCTGATAGCACTGGTTGCAACCTTAAGCTCAACCCATACACCTTCAGACTCAAGGAAGAATTTCTTGGTCTTGATGTTTGGATAAAATTTACGCTTGGTCTTATTGTTAGCGTGAGAAACATTGTTACCTGTTCTCGTTCTTTTACCTGTTATTTGACAAACCTTTGACATGATTGCTTACTGTTAATATTTTTCAAAATTCGTTTTCACGAAACGATTCACCTATATCGGGCTGCAAATATCCGAAATAAATATTAATTATCAAAACTCTATTTAGTTTTTTGATAACCATACGGGCAATGTAAACAACCATTTTTACAACAATACCCTCTTTTGAGGTGAAAATCCCTCGTAAACACCATCAAACCCTCTTCGTTGAAGTAAAAAAGTTCTTCTTTTATTTCTTCAGGTTCTTTATTTTTTTTCTTCATCTGCTTATTCCACAGGCAATTCTGTCGACCATTTGATCTCTGTCATCACAAACATGGACTGTGCGTTCACAATATTATCGAGCGAAGCCAGCTTGTTGACCAGGAAATTCTGGTACTCTCCCATGTCCTTAATCACCACCTTCAGCAAATAATCAAAATTGCCGGCTATATAATAACACTCAATCACTTCAGACAGTGACATCACCTCTTTCTCAAACTTCTGCAGAAAAGGCTTGGCATGTTCTTTCAATTGAACACTGCAGAACGACACCATGCTTTTGCCCAGCTTGTTTTTGCTTAGCAGGGCGACATATTTGTCTATGTACCCGTCACGCTCCAGCCGCTTGATCCTTTCATAAATAGGCGTCTGAGACAGCTTCAGATCAAAAGAAAGCTCTTTGGTGGTTACCCTCGCATTCTTCTGCAGGGCATCGAGAATTTTCTTGTCCAGTTCGTCCAGGTCTTCCATGTGCAAATAATCTTTAATTATTTTTTTTATCAAGCCTCCCAAGTAAAGCTTTAAGAACACCTAAATTACATGGTCGAGAATCAGATTCTTTCTTACAAAATTTATTATACCATTTTCTGTCAATAATATCCCCCTTTAAATAAGCTTTATATGCAGCATCTATTGTCTCGAAAGGTAATGTTTTGTACCATGGTCTTGACTCTATTTTATATCTTAAATCAAATCCTCTTATCAAATGTGAGAAGCGATAACGACCCAACCCCTCATCTGCAACTAAAGACTTAAGAATTTCTTTTATCATGATTTGTTTATTTAGGGATAAATAATAAAATTACCAAACTACATTATTCTCCTTTTTCCGTTCTCCTTACTCCAACTTATTCCCCTTTTATCGTCTTATAAATCTCATTTCCAACTTCTGTACGAATATTGAGCGTACTGATCTTCACATTATCACGCGTCGGGTAAACGCGGTTGGAAAGAAACACGTACACCAGGTTATATGCAGGATCAATCCAGGTAAATGTTCCGGTATAGCCCGAGTGCCCGTAGCTTTCAGGAGATGCCATCTGAGGACCATTGCTGATCTTTTTATTAAAGTCCAGTTTATCAAAAGCAATCGCCCTGCGATTCCCTTCTTTGGCAAACTGATAAGAAGTGCATTCATCCACCACAGATGGTTTGATAAACTGCTGCCCTCCGAAACTTCCTTTCTGCAGGTACATCTGCATCAGCTTGGTCAGATCATTGGCTGTTCCGAACAATCCGGCGTGGCCTGAAATGCCGTTCAACAAACCGGCTCCTTCATCATGCACCCTGCCGTGAATGAGCGTCTTCCTGAACAAGGTATCTTTCTCTGTCGGTACTATTTCCGACAGGCCATAGAACCTTCTCGGGTTATAAGTGAGCGTATGAGCCCCGATGGCCTGGTAAGTCTTTTTCAGATATGTTTCCCAGTCTGTTCCGGTAATCAGCGGCACAAAATCCGGGTAAGCATAATAATGTAAATCGCTGTACACATACCCCTGTTCAGGTTTGACGGCCGAACTGGCTATCTGCCCGAAAATCACCTCTTTATAGTTCTTGTCAAGCCACAGGGTATCCGCCACCTGAACGGTGTACTTATCAGAAGGAGCAGAAGCAAAAATACCGGGTTTCCAGGTGATGGTCTGGGTTGAGAGGCACTTCAGCCAGAGTTTATCATCCTTCTTAATAGAGGCCAGGTAATCCAGCTTGTATTTCGGGGTCATATTAAAGATCTTGTGAATAACCGTCTTTTTACGATACGTCTTTATGAAAGCATTTTCCAGCTCAGGTTTCAGGAGAATCGCTTTTTTAAGCGTAGCCACTGTATCAATACAATCCATCCAGAAAGGTATCCAGGCTTTGAGACCTGAACGGTGCGTCAGCATATTCCTGAAGGTCAGCTTTTCTTTATTGGTGTTTCTGAACGGCGGATAATAATTGCCGTAGGTCTGATCCAGGCTGAATTTGTTTTCACTCATCAGCTGCATCACCGCCAGAAGCGAGGTGCTGACCTTTGTCACCGAAGCAAAATCATACAAATCGGTTGCTTTCACTTTACCCGTCGCAAAAGCACCGGTATTTACGATTTTATTGAATCCTTCATCATAATTGGTCCTAACCTGCTTTCCGCCATCCATCACATCGGCTTTGGTACCGGTTTCAAATTTCTTATCACCTGAAACCACAGCCCCTGCAGCATCAGCCTGCTCATAGGTATGGAATCCGAATGTTTTGCTGTAAATCACCCTGCCGTCTTTGGCCACTTCCATCACCGCTCCAGGATAAGCTTTTTCCCTGATACCGAGGTTAATCACCGAGTCAATCCTGGCGTTCAGCACCTTACTGTCCAGACCCACCATTTCCGGTATCCCGTAAGCCAGCCTTCCGATTGATTTGGTGTCGCTCCCGAGGTTGATCGGATACTTTTCAGAGACAGTCACCGGCAAACGCCCTTCCATCGGGATGGCACCGAAAACACCCTGGGCTGCAGCCTCTTCAGAATAATTGGTAAGTTGATTGGCCAGGATCACCGCTTTGGCATTGTCCAGCCCTTCGAGTTTGGATAGAGTATAAGGATTACCGAAAATAACGACAATGGCTTTCCCTGTTTCGGTCAAAGCCTTCAGTGCTTTTTGGTTGGCGTCCGTAATGCCGTATTTAGCTCCGGGACGGATATTAGCCAGGTGTAATCCGACGATGATAAGATCCGACTTACCGGCAGCTTCAACGACTTTGTTCCGCAATGAGTCGTTGGCATTGACAGGGATGCTCAGCAAATCGACTTTCGTATAATTGGCTGACATGTTCTGAAAAGGGGTAGTTGCTGCCGCATCAACAGATACCACGGCAATGGTTTGCGTCAGGTCTTTTACAGGAACAGCCTCCCCGGAATTCTTAATTACAGTCAATGTTTTTTCAGCAAAAACACGGTTGAGATAATCCGACTGAATGGTATTCAGATCTTCCACCAGCCCTTCTATTTTGACCGGGAAATAGTTATCCAGACCCACCCACGATTTAGCCATCAATATTTTCCTTACTCTTTCATTCAATATCTCAACGGTCAGTTGCCCGGTATTGACAGCTTCTTTGATCGCTGCCACCGCCTGCGGCACATCTTCGAAAGTCTCCAGGATATCGTTTCCGGCCAGGATGGCTTTTACCAGGGCCTGTCCGTTCGGAAAATACTTCACCGCACCCTGCATATCCATAGCATCCGTAAAAACCAGTCCTTCAAAATTCATTTCTTTTCTCAGCAGATCCGTAACGATTTTGGGCGAAAGTGTAGAAGCCAGATTTTTAGTGGAATCCAGCTCAGGAATGCTCAAATGAGCTGTCATAATACCCGAAATCCCGTTATCAATCAGTGCCTGAAACGGAAAAAGCTCTGTTCCTTTCAAATGTTCTTTATTGTGACTGATGACCGGCAGATCATAGTGTGAATCTACTCCGGTATCTCCGTGACCTGGAAAATGCTTGGCAGAAGTCAGAATCCGCTGGCTTTGCATACCTTTCATATAAGCCAGGGCTTTGGCAGCCACCTGCGTTTTATCTTCTCCGAAAGACCTGAAGTTGATTACCGGGTTATTGGGATTGTTGTTCACGTCTACCACCGGGGCATAATTCACATGCACACCCATCCGCTTACATTGTTTACCGATCTCTTCACCCATCTGGCGGATCAGGTCATCATTGCCCTGCATAGCCCCGAGGCTCATCTGGTATGGAAACCTGACTGTACTGTCCAGTCTCATGGCCAGCCCCCACTCCAGGTCCATCCCGATCAGGAGCGGCACCTTTGATTTTGCCTGCAGTTTATTAATGATTTTAGATTGTATGGTAGGTTGTCCTGCAAAAAACACAATCCCTCCTACTTTATATTCTTCTACCCATTTTAATAATTTCTCGGGATCATATCCCTTACCGGAGGTATTTCCCCGTGGCATCAGCAACTGGCCGATTTTTTCCTCGAGGGTCATCGAATTCAAGGTATTCTCAACCCAGTTGCGGTTATTTTTAGTTAAAAACTCGGGCTTGGTCTGGGCAAATACCTGGCCGGAAGCCCATAATAGGAACAAACAAAAAAGATATACAGATTTTTTCATCTTAAGATTTTTAATGAAGCTTTGAAATTAGTAAAATGATCGGGATAAAATACAAGCAGGCGGGCATTTATTGCAAAAAAGCTCTCCATCGGCAAAGCCAATGAACATTTTAGCAACAAGTTTATATCAATAGGAATTACTGCAAACCAGGTTGGGGACCCTGACTCAACGGAACCCAGAAAGAACGGATTTTGTCGGTATTTACTTTCTTACGAGCCTTAGCTAAATCATAGTTTTCCTGTACTTTCAACCAGAATTCTGCCGTGGTATTGGCAAACGCTTTTTCAAGTCTGACGGCCATTTCAGGGGTATGACTTTGTTTCCCATTGATGATTGCCGACAAAATTTTCCGGGTTGTTCCCAAACCTTCTGCCACTTCTGCGATGGTCAGTTTCTCTCCGGTTTCTTCTCTTATTCCCTCAATAGTCTCCCGGATAAGTTCTCCGGGATGGGCAGTATCAAATAATGCCATAATCTGTTTAATTTAAATGATAAATAATTTCTAATGTTCTTTATAATTTATACCTCAACTGAACTTTGACATCAGTCTTCTGAGGTTTATTCAGGGCGTCAGTTCCTGAACCGATGCTTTCACGGTCGGAAACACGGGTTTGGGATACCCTCAGCCAGAAATCAATCCGGCGGCTGACGGCCACCTTCCCGATCAGATACAGCCTTATACCTTTGCCGTAGTAAGCCGGAAAAGAAACGGAGTATAACACATCATTTTCATAGGCATATACCCTTGAATCATAACTATCCGTCTTAAAAAATGCAATTCTGGAACGAAGCTGTATCCTCCGGAAAGTACTCTCTATATCCTGGATAAAAGCCAGACCGCCAGACTTCGTAGTATTTTCATACCTGGAAGTATTGTATTGTATCCTGCTCTGAAATTTCAGCGTCCGCTTCACGACATTTTCATAGGTGCACATCCAGGTTTCTCTGTAAATATTGACCGGAACATCCGAATGGGTCTGGTTATCCGGCAGATTTTTCTGTTTCTGCTCAAAATGATACTGGGCATAAGTATTCACTTTTTTATTGGGCTGATAGCCGATTCTGAATAAATAATCATGCCCTGACGAAGGAGCATCTACCAGGTATTTTAGCCATGGAAATCTGAAATTATCATAAAAAGCACTCAGTACCAGTCCCTTCTTCGGGGTGTATTTTAAGCCGTTATAAATTCCCTTCTCATTAATGTTACGGCTGTTCTCTCCGAAAGCCGCTCCGTAAAAAGAATGAAAGTCCTTATCATAAGACCTCAGGTTGAATGCCCATTCCAGTTTCGGGTGCAATGAAGCCACAAAACCGCCTGTGGCACCGATCCCGCCGGATGAGGACCGGGCTATTTCACCGAAAAAGTTAAAATTCTGCCAGGAATAAGAAATGTTTGACCCGGCCACCAGGTTGGCCGTTCCGGCAAACTCAAACCGGTTATAGGGCAAATCCCTTTTGACATATTCAGAGCCCAGGTGGGTGTAAATAAGACTGAGCCCTATCTGGGTCCGCTGACTCCTGTACACCATATTTGCTCCGTAATTCTGCTCATGAATAATGTTCTTGTTTGCAATTTCGGTCTCAGTTCTGTGTAAACCCGACATCAGCATAGAACTGAAAACGGCGGCGGCTCCGTCATCTTCAAATTCGGTTATACTCGCATCTTTCTTCCGGTTTGAAAACATCAGCGTCCATTCTGTCTTTCCACTTTTGAGAGTAGCAGCGGCTCCTCTGAAGCTGCCGTTTTCGACCAGCGAATTATAAGGCCGGATGCCCAGGTTGCTCCGCCGGGTGGTATAAACCGGCTCACCGCCTTTTCCGGCAGCAAATCCTGCTGAAAAGACCAGGCCCTGCCCAAACTGGACCAGGTAATCCCCCAGCACCAGATTTTTCAGAATTCCTTTATTCTGGACCTGTAAATGAAAACTGTAATAATCCAGCAAACTCTTCTCTCCCTGGTCTTTTTCTGAAATAAACCCAAGACTGTAATCCTTCGGTTTGCTTAAGCGGTACCTGGTATAAATCCGGGTCCTGGAACCTGCATATTTCTCATCCGTAAAACCTTTGGCAGATTCAAGGGTCCGGTCAGCCCTGATCAGCAGGTAATTCTCCACAGCATTTCTCCAGATACCTTTAAAATCTTCTTTCCGGATATGATCTCTGACCTCAACAAACGGCAAAATGCTCCTGATCACGCCCAGGTCAAAGCCTGCAACTGTCTGTAGCTCATATAAAGTCAGAAAATCGCCCGTGGACTCCCGGTGCCTGATGAGGTTGTTGATCTGCAATTCGGAAAGCAGAAACAGGCTCCTCAATTCATCTGCTGTGGCATTGTTCAGATCGAGGGGCTCCTGGTAAAACTGGAAAAGGGCCTCATAAAACTCTTCATAGTTCACGTCTTCCTGCTGTGCAGGCACCAGTCGCTGAATAAACTCGTCAGGGTTTATTTCCGGTCTCCTGACCTGCTGGGCCTTTGAAACAATAGCGAGAAGAACAAGAAAAAGAAAAATCAGGCCATGTCTATTGTGTGTAAAGATTCTTTTCATTCTCTTTTTGCGGGGATTTAAGGGTCATAGAAAGTGTGAACTGGTTAGACATACCAAAATACGTGTCGGTGGAAGCGGCATAATCAAAGCTGAATTTCCGGTATTGCCAGCCCAAACCAAAATGAAAGGCTTTCATCTGAGGATTGACACCTGCAGCAGCAAAGAAATTCCTGTAAAATTCATATTGAAGCCCTGCTCTGAATGTGGGCTTTAAGCCCACATAATAGTCTGACTGTGTGGCTACAAACACTTTTTCAGAAACCAGGAAAGCAAATCCTAGGCTTAATAACACAGGAATCTTCTGTGATTCATACAATTTAGCCGAAGTAATATTGTAAGCATGAAAACCCATGCTGACCTTGGGATGTACTTTAGCCATGACGCCGAATTCGGCCAGAAAACTGCTCCTGGAAGAAATCTGGGCCACGCCCGAGTTGAGATAATTAAACTTTAAGCCCAAAGATACCCTACCGGTGTTCTTGGCGATAGCCAGCCCCAGCTTACTTTCATGGTAAAGCTTATCGCCAAACTTTTCTGCCCCTACCCCGAAGTTGAATTCGCTGAACTCAAAACTCCCTGCGGCTCCGTAATATCCGAGCCCGCTGATCTCAAATCTCGAAAAATAACTCGTGCTGAGATAACTCCCTTTCATAAACCCTAAACCGGCAGGATTATTAAAAAAAGACTGAGGATGCGAAACCGCCACCAGGGTGTTGGCCATTGCCCATGACCGGGCCCCGATCGGGAAAGGTTCTCCGGAAGCCAGAAGGCGGGTACTGCAAAGCAGAATCAGGCAAAAGTGTGTCAGATGTTTCAATGTTGTATACGTGAATTTTGCTCAAAAATAATAAAGGAATTTTAAAAAGCAAATACACGTATGCACGTATTTATTAAACGGCAGATTTAACACACCTCTAAATAAAAACAGCGTACCGGTCAATGCCCGAACGCTGTTTTTATCATCAGAATAGCGAAGTCTTATTTTCCACCCGGAGGACAATTATCCCTCAGGAATTTGGTAAACAACCCGTTCAGGTGCTTTCGGGTACCTTCTCCCTCACGGATACCGTGCGAGCGGTTAGGATAAGCCATAAACTGGAACTGCTTATTGTGTTTGATCAATTCATTCACGAGCATTTCGGCATTCTGATAATGCACGTTATCATCGCCGGTACCGTGAATATAAAGTAAATTCCCTTTCAGGTTTTTAGCATGGGTAATCGGTGAACCCTGCACAAAATCCTCAAGGTTTTCCTGCGGAATACCCATGTATCTTTCCTGGTAGATGTTGTCATAACTCAGCTGATTGGCCACAGCTGCTACCGATATACCTGTCTGATATACCTCCGGATATTGAAACAATAAATTGAGCGTGGTAGAACCGCCACCACTCCATCCGTGCACAGCCACGCGTGACGCATCAATAAAAGGGTATTTCTCCAGTACTTTTTTACATCCCATCGCCTGGTCCCTGATGTTGATGATCCCGATCTTCCTGTAAATCGACTTTCTCCATTCCCTTCCCTTCGGGGCGGGTGCTCCACGGCCTTCTATGGCCATGTAAATGTACCCGTCATTAGCCATATCACCATCATACAAAGCGTTCTTACCTATGCCCCAGCGGTCAGTCACCTGCTGACCCGCCGGCTCTGCATAGACAGAAAATAAAACCGGGTACTTCTTATTCGGATCAAAATTAGCAGGTTTGGCCATCCAGCCGTCCATGGTTACACCGTCTTCAGTTACTACCTGGAAGAACTCGACATTCGACTGGGCTTTCTTCGAAGGATCAAATTTCTTCGCAATACTTTCCGGCTCTTTAATAGCCTTGTGATCAGGAAGTGTGATCCACTCTCTCATCGGGCTGGTGTAATAATTTGAGAAGGTGTGATTGGCAAATTTCGCATCAGGCGAGAGCGTATAATTATGAGAGCCTTCCTGGGCAGCCGGGGTCATTCTTTCAAGCTCTCCTTTACCATCCAGTTTCACCCTGAAAAGGTACCTCTGGGTAGCGTTGGCCGGAGAAGCAGAAAAATAGACATACCCGCTCTCTTCATCGACACCGTCCGGGCTGATGACGTCATAGTCTCCTTTGGTCAGCAATACCTCGCTTTTTCCATCCCTTGATACTTTATAGATATGTCTCCAGCCATCTTTTTCACTGATCCACAAAAAGGATTTCCCGCCTTCAAGCCACTCCCAACCTGCCGGATTGTCGCCGTTCCAGCTTGAACGTATATCAACCCAGGCTTTATCGGTTTCTTCGTAGAAAACAGTAGCGGCACCAGTTTTGGCGTTGGCGTAGAATAATTTACTGCTGTTTTGTTTTCTGTTCAGTTGCTGCAATATCAGTTCATTCGCATTTTCAGCCCATTCCATTCTCGGGATATAATGTTGCCTGTTATCCCCCGGCACTTTCATCCACACGGTTTTAGCAGTAGCAATATCCACCACACCCACTTTGCAGGAAGACGGCGACTCGCCTACTTTAGGATATTCCACAGGAATTGTAAATGAATAAATAGAGTCTGTATTATTGATCATGTAAAAGTCACGGATCGTATTGGCATCAATCTGCCAGTAAGCAATGCTCTTGCTGTCCGGACTCCATCTGAAACCGTCTCTGCAGCCAAATTCTTCTTCATAAGCCCAGTCAAACGTTCCGTTGATCAGTTTTTTGGTCCCGTTGGTGCTGGTCAGCACTTTTACGGCACCTGTCTTAAGGTCTTCCACATAGACATTGTTCTTACTGACATAAGCTGCTTTGAGTCCGTTCGGTGAAATTTTGGCGAACATCAACGACGATGCCGGAAGGTTTTTACCCAACTGTTTCAGGGCTTTGGTTTTCAGGTCAAGAATCCAGTAATCGCCGCGGGTTTCATATCTCCACACCTGCCTGGTGTTGGTAAATATCAGGACTGCATTTCCATCCGCAGAAAGGGAAAAATCTTTAATAACCAATGCTTTATCAGCACCGGAAGGCTTTAATGATTCACCGGAAATGAAGGTTTCCTTGGTTTGAGACTTAATGTCGGTTCTGACTATGGAATTGCTCTCGACGGAATACATTCCTTTGCCGTCGGCAGTCCACTTCGATCCTCTGCCGGGCTGAGCTGTTGCCACCAGACCACTCAAAGAAACAAAGAGAAATAAGTAAAAGGTTTTTAGCATTTTAATAAAGTTTAGTTGCCTGCAATTTACACCATGAAATTGAAATTTCAGAGTTTCAGTAGATCAACCCCATATTTTCAGATTCTAAATGCCGGTTAAAGCAGAAGACACAGTAAATTAATAGAAAGATAATATGATTTTTCCATGGAAAGCCTCCCTTCCTGATGATCTTTGCCGTATCACAATTTATGTGGTTTTCGGGATTTTATTTTGCATTTTGGATTATTCCTTGAAGAATATTTGGACTATTTCCATAAAATATTCATAAAATAGGATTTCAAGAAATAAATGGGGATTTTTGTACAAAAAAGGACATAAACTCGTTTAATTCAAAACAATATAACCCTAAACCCAAATAAAATAATCAGTTCTCTTATTTATGCAAAAGGTAAAATTTCAAAACAAACAGCAGGCCGCATTTTTCTCTACATTAAGATCTAAAGTTGAAGACTATTTCGAAGAAAACAATCTTTCCAAATGCGGGGGAAACAAAATCATGATCAAAGCCATTTTCATGCTTTCATTGTATTTTATTCCCTATGTAACGATTCTCACCGCAGGTCTGTCTCCTGCTGTCAACCTGATCCTCGTCATTGTGATGGGTTTCGGTGTCGCCGGTGTGGGAATGTCCGTCATGCATGACGCTATCCACGGGTCGTTTTCTGACAACAATCTTTTCAATAAAATATTCGGAGGCAGCTTATACGCTCTTGGGGGCAATGTATACAACTGGGAGATACAACACAATAAGCTGCACCATACTTATACCAACATTCATGAAGTTGATGAAGACATCACCGGAAAATTCCTTCTGAGACTTTCTTTCCAGGACAAGAAAAAAGCGATTCACCGTTTTCAGCACATTTATGCCTTTTTCCTTTATAGTCTCATGACCCTTTCTTTCCTGTGGAAGGATTTTAAGGAAATCAGGCTCTTTAACGAAATGTCTAAAACAGGCGTCGTGAAGCCGTTCCCGAAAAAGGAAATCTTCAAATTGCTGATCACGAAAACTATTTATATCGTATTTATCTTTGTGATCCCGTATTTTGTAATGGATATTACATTCGGACAATGGTTTTTAGGCTTTATGCTGATGCACTGTACTGCCGGTCTGATCCTGAGTACTATTTTCCAGCTGGCTCACGTGGTTGAAGGGGCTCATCAGCCGCTTCCTGATGATCAGGGAACTATCGAAAACGCATGGGCTGTTCACCAGTTACAAACCACTTCCAATTTTTCAGGATCAGGCAGCTGGTTCTCATGGATGGTAGGTGGTCTTGACTACCAGATTGAACATCACCTGTTTCCGACCATTTCTCATGTTTATTATAAAGATTTGTCGCCGATTGTAGCTGAAACAGCCAGGGAATTCGGACTGGAATACAACTCGAAAGGAAACTTCAACAACGCCCTGGTCTCGCATGTCAGAATGCTGAAAAACCTGGGCAGAAATGAATCTTATTAATTTTCGGATTTATTAAACAAAAAAATATTTTTCTTTGTTATGTTTAATATTCAAACTAGCCTTAAAACAAACATTAAATATTCAGAGTTATGTTAAAGAAAATCATTTCAATCGCGTCAGTCCTCTTAATCGTCGTATTATTTATGAACTTCCAGATTCTCAAAGGATTATTTTCAGACAAAAGTGAAGTTAACATCAAGCCGGCTTCTGTAGCAGCAAAGGGTTCATTATATGATTTCAAAATGAATTCACTGGATGGTAAACTGATTGATTTGTCTAAATACAAAGGCAAAAAAGTAATTATCCTTAACGTGGCTTCCAAATGTGGTTACACCCCTCAGTATGCCGACTGGCAAAAATTCCATGAGAAATACGGTGATAAAATTGTGGTTTTAGGATTTCCGGCCAACAACTTCGGAAGCCAGGAACCGGGTACTAACGAAGAAATTGCTACTTTCTGTCAGAAAAACTATGGCGTTACATTCCAGATGTTCGATAAAGTGGACGTAACCGGTGATGCCCAGGCCCCTTTATACAAATGGCTGAGCACCAAAGACCTTAACGGATGGAACGACAAAGCTCCTACCTGGAATTTCTGCAAATATGTGATAAATGAAAAAGGTGAACTGACTCATTTCTTTGCTTCGAAAATCAAGCCTGAAGATGCAGATTTCAAAGCAGCTGTAGGCATCTGAAAATAAACATCAGACATTTTTATGAAGAGTGGAGTCTAAATCAGATTTCACTCTTTATTTTTGCCCCAGAATCAAAACAATACCGAATGTCTCCCTGGTTATCTGCCGCCCGTCCCCGTACCCTGCCCCTGGCTTTGTCCAGTATTTTTTTAGGTAGTTTTCTGTCATGGAAAGCCGGGAAAGCCGACTGGCTGATATTTGGTCTCTGCTGCCTCACCACCATTCTCTTGCAGGTACTTTCAAATTTTGCCAATGACTATGGCGACACTCAGAACGGGGCAGACTCTGCCGACAGGAAAGGCCCCGACAGGGCCGTTCAGGCCGGATTGATCACTCCCGGGCAAATGTTCAATGCCATTCTCCTGTTCGGTGCCCTAGCCCTCATTTCAGGTATTTCATTGCTTTATTTTTCTTTCCGGAATGCTTCTTCACAGGAGTTCTTTGGTTTCCTGGGTCTCGGGCTTCTTTGTATCGTAGCAGCCTACACCTATACTGCGGGTAAGAAACCTTACGGCTATGCCGGTTTGGGAGATGTTTCCGTACTGATCTTTTTTGGACTTGTAGGTGTTTTAGGGAGCAACTACCTTTTTACAAAGACCTTCAATCCTGTCAATATCCTGCCGGCACTCAGCTGCGGACTATTTGCAACGGGCGTTTTGAATGTCAACAACATCAGGGACATTGAGTCGGATACGAAAGCCGGCAAAAAAACTGTACCGAGCAGAATCGGGAAGAAAAATGCGATCGCCTATCACTGGCTTTTGCTCATTGGCGGCATGTTTTCGGCAGTGGCATATAACGTTGTGTCGGGTGACCATGCTTACTGGTATGTGCTGACTTTCCCTTTATTTGTATTCAACGGCGTCAAGGTTACCAGGCTTGAAAACCCTGACCCTATGCTGAAGCAGCTGGCTCTTTCCACTTTACTTTTCGCTGTCCTTTTCGGCTTGTCAGGGATCTTATAAATGGTCTTAAAAACTAAAATCCTGCTTAAAAATCAATCATTTCCTGATTTCATGTCAGATCGGTATACCATTAGATAGAATTCTTTTAAAAAAATAAAAAAATCTATTCAAAATGAAACATATAGTTTATTTTTGAATGATCAAAAAAAGTTCAAAGACCCATTTTTATGAAAAAAACCTTTACGCTTCTCTCGTTCCTAGTTTTCATAGCCCCACAGATATATGCCCAACAAACCGCCGCTGATTATTTTGACCTGGGCGTTACCCGTAGCAAATCCGGTGATTATATCGGAGCTTTAACTTCCTTCAGTCAGGCCATCACCATGAACCCTGATAACCCTCAGAGTTATTTTAACAGAGGGCTGGCCAAACAGGCTCTTAAAGACCATCGCGGTGCTATACTTGATTTTGACAAGACCATTGACCTGAGTCCGAGAGACGGATCGTCTTTCCTTTACAGGGGTATTTCCAAGAGCTTGCAGGAAGACTACAAGGCAGCTTTGCAGGATTATAACAGGGCCATCGAAATCAACCCTGACGATGCGTATGTGTTTCTTCAGAGAGGGATTACCAGGGCTAAGCTGAACGACTATAACAGGGCCATCCAGGATTTTACGAGGGTGATCGAACTCAACCCGGCTGATTCTGAAAAATACCAGGCGTTTTTCTCGAGAGGGCTTTGTAAAGCAAAAATTGAAGACTACAGAGGCAGTATCACGGATTACACCAAATCTATCGAACTGAACCCTAAAAGAGCCCAGACCTTTGCAGGGAGGGGCTTGAGCAGAATTAAAGTGGAAGATTTCACCAATGCCATCCTTGACTATGATGAAGCCCTTAAACTGGATTCACAGGATTCTGAATCATATTATTACAGGGGCTTTGCCAAGGCTAAGCTGGAAGAGTTTAACGGAGCTAAAATAGACTTCGACAAAGCCCTTCAGCTGGACCCGGCCAGTGCCAAGGCTTATTATGGCCGCGGATTCGTCACCAGCAAAATAAACAACCAGAAAGCAGCCATAAACGACCTTACCAAAGCCATCACTCAGAATAATCTGAATGCTGATGGTGGCAAAATAGCCTACCTGGGGTCTATGCCGAAGAATACCCTGGATGCTCTTCGCGGAGCTGTACAGGAAAAAATCAAGGTGAGCGAGTTTTCAGAAGAACGCTCTGAAGCTTACTATGCCAGGGCCATGGCCAATTTCAAATCAGGCAGTGCCAGGGATGCCATTGCTGACCTTAACAAGTGTATCGACCTCAACCCTACCTATGCTGAGGCTCATTTTGCAAGAGGTATTGTAAGATCTTCTGAAGGACTGCAAAGAGATGCGATCATTGACCTGAGCAACGCCATCAAGATCAATAACAAGTATGCAGAAGCTTATTATGTTCGCGGGTTGATCAAAATTGCACTTGGTGATGGTAATGGCGGGTGTTTTGACCTGAGCAAATCCGGTGAACTGGGCTATTCAAATGCCTACACCGTCATTCGCGAATACTGTAACTGAAAACAGCACGATATACAAAAAGCCATCTCCGGATGGCTTTTTTTGTTTAATTCCATTTCCATATGGCTTTGAAATCTTTCTCCGGCAGATCTCCGATCAGGATATTTCCGGCTTTTTCTACCCAGGCATGGGCTTCAAAACCGCCGTCTGTCTTCACCCCGATGATCAGTTCGGCTGATTTGTCATGACGCATAAAATATTTCAATGTCAAAGCCTGCGGAAGACATAAAGCAGAAAAGACAGGACTTACCTGCCTGATGCTTTTAACCAGCCGAAAAGTCTTGTCTCCGGTAAATTCCTTCTCTTTTTCCACATGGATCACCCGGGCATAGAGGTTCCTGAACTTTTGAAACGACATGAGCCTGAGTGCAAGACTGATTAAACCGGTCACCATAAATGCCCGGAGAACTTGCCATTGCCCTGCGGGCGACAGCTTTATGAATTTCTTAAACCTCTTCAATAAGCTTTTCATTGATCAGCTCAGTCAGTATATTTTTCAGGTCTGCTGAACAGGTTTGTTCATCTATAGCATATTTTGAAAGGATTTCATTTTTCAGGGTTTCAAAATCTGCAGGGGCCTTCTGTAGCAATTCCCAGATGACGGTGCCCGTGCTGTTTAATCCGAAATAGGTTCCTGCCTGGTGGTCGAGGATAACACTCTCCCCTTCGAGGTTGGAAGAGACATGGTTTTGAGAAAGCCGGTACTGTGACATGCGTTAGTTTTCTTAATCCGGCATAGGCCTAACACCCATTAAATGAGCAATTTTGCTTCAGCCGGAATGGTTAATTACCTTATTTTTCCGCAAATATAGATAAAAACATTTCAGCTGAAACAGCATAAATCAGGAGATTTTTACCAGAAAAAATAAAGGTATTTTTTGTGTGACTTTTTGATTTTTTTGCGTCTAAAGGGGATTTTCACTCCATAAAAACAAGCCTCAGGACATTGTAAAGCTATTCATAGCCTGTAGACAAAAGGCATGAATGGCTTACAATTTCTGCCCGGAGACTTACTCCGGCACTGCTGTATTATCAGGCGGTAGGTTTGTGGTCTTCAAAACGAAGGTGTTTCACCGATTCTCCTGAGTTGGCCAGCTCGTTTAATGACTCTATACCGATCTGAAGGTGTTTTTCGACAAAATTTGTCGTGATCTTCCTGTCACTCTCCTCGGTCTTAACCCCTTCAGGCTGCATCGGGTTGTCAGAAACAAGCAGCAGGGCTCCGTGTGGTATTGAATTGATAAACCCAACGATAAATATGGTGGCTGTTTCCATGTCTACCCCCAGGGCCCTGATTTCTTTCAGATAGTTCTTGAATGTTTCGTCATGTTCCCACACCCTTCTGTTGGTGGTATAGACGGTGCCGGTCCAGTAATCCATTTTATGTTTGATGATCATCTCAGAAACGGCCCTCTGAAGCCTGAACGACGGCAGGGCGGGTATTTCGGGG
>NZ_JAAAKV010000002.1 GCF_009905725.1 Emticicia sp. CRIBPO
ATTTCGGGGCGGGCATAGTCATCACTCGTTCCTTCGCCCCTTATCGCGGCTATAGGCAGGATAAAATCACCCAGCTCGGTAATCTTTTTCAATCCGCCGCATTTTCCTAAAAATAAAACGGCTTTTGGCTGGATGGCCGACAACAGATCCATCACAGTAGCCGCCATCGGGCTCCCCATCCCGAAATTGATGATGGTGATGTTACCTGCAGAAGCCATCTGCATCGGTTTATTGAGTCCTTTTACCTCCACACCGAACTGATCGGCAAACATTTGAACGTAATTTGAGAAGTTGGTCAGCAGTATGTATGGGTTGAACTCATCAAGGGCCGCCCCTGTGTACCTGGGTAGCCAGTTCTTAACTATTTCTTCTTTGGTTTGCATTTGTTAATTGATTGTTTAAAATTTGAAGGTTAGAACTGTAATAAAACGAAAAAGATTCCTGAAAATATGATTTTTAATCTTGATTCATATAGTCCCAAAATTAAAGAAATCGAGGATAAGAAATATATTTTTGATGT
This sequence comes from Emticicia sp. CRIBPO, assembly GCF_009905725.1. GTDB lineage: Bacteria > Bacteroidota > Bacteroidia > Cytophagales > Spirosomataceae > Leadbetterella. The sequence continues at coordinate 521 of NZ_JAAAKV010000002.1, forward strand.
TATCAGAAAAAAATATCTTGTGCTGACACCCGAAGAGTGGGTCCGGCAGCACTTTGTTAATTTACTGATCAACCATTACGGCTATTCCAGATCACTCATTAAAATGGAAGCGGGACTGACTTACCATCAGCTGGCCAAGAGATCGGACATCCTGGTTTACAAAAACGACGGCAGCCCTTTTCTGCTGGTAGAATGCAAATCTGAAGACGTCAAAATAGACAAATCCGTATTAGCCCAGGCATCGCGGTATAATCTCAAGATCAGGTCACCTTATTTGTGCGTTACCAATGGCTGGAAGACATTTTGCTTCGGAGTGGATTGGGAAAACGGCACCACCGTGCAACTCAATGACCTGCCGTCATTCTAAATATCATTCAGCCATTCCAGGAACTCCGACTTTCTTCTTCTCGAAACCGGGATCTCATTGTTAAGCTCTGTCAGGACCAGTCCGCCTTCTCCTTTGGTGTATTTCTTGATGCAAAGCTTGTTGACCAGGAACGAATGGTGTATCCTGAAAAAATCATATGACTCAAGCAATTCCTCAAAATCCTTGATGCTCTTGGTTACGGTTATTTTAGAGCCGTTCTTCAGAAACACATGGGTATAATCTTCATCCGCTTCGCAATATACAATGGTGTCGATCTGCACCAGCTCAAGTCCGTTCAGCACCGGCAAAGGTATTTTGCTCGACCTGTTTTTAGGCTTCCTCAGATTTTCCAGCAAAAGCTTGAAATCATTTTTGGACGACTTGTTCTCAATCCTCTTGGTAGCTTTGACAATGGCCTCTTTGAGTTCGACGATGTTAATCGGCTTTAATAAATAATCGAGAGCAGAAAACTTGATGGCTGTAATGGCATACTGATCAAATCCCGTCGTGAAGATCACCTCAAAGTTGATTTCCTCAAACCTTTCGAGCAGGTCAAAGCCCGAACCGTACGGCATTTCAATATCCAGAAAAACGATATCGGGTTTCTGCAGGTTGATCATCGGGAAAGCCTCGTCAATAGAATTGGCAAATCCTTTTATGATCAGGTCATTGTCACAATATTTTTTAATAATGGTGGTCAGAGTGTCTACACTCCGGCTTTCATCATCAACAATTACGCAGCTATACATACTTTTATGTTTGAGGGAATTTTATTTCTATTACCGTACCTACCTCTTCATCCGGATTATCCGAGCCTTTAATTCTGTCATCAATGGAGAAAATGATGTTTGTACCATTGATCTTACTGTAAGTTGTCAGCCTTTCCGCGGTGATTTTCAGACCTTGTGACTGATAGCCGTTTTTAGATCTGGACTGGATTTTATTCGCATTTTTCCGACCTACTCCATTGTCTTCTATCATGCAAATTAGGAAATCCGAACTGAAATAAAAATTAATATTTAGCTTCCCTTTTGATGATTTATATCTAAGTCCGTGATTAATAGCATTTTCCACAAACGGCTGCAGGATCATCGTCGGAATTTCCTGGTAGCGGTTCACATCCGGAGAAACAGAAATCTCAAAGTCGAATTTATTCTCAAACCTCAGTTTTTCGAGCTCCATATAAAATGTCAGCAGCCTGATTTCTTCATTCAGAGAAATGAATTTGCTTCTTGACGAATCCAGGAATAGACGGATGAGGTGGGCAAATTTCGTCAGGTAGCTGTTGGCCGTAATGATCTCATTATGGACAACGTAGCTCTGTATGGAATTGAGGGCATTGAAAATAAAGTGAGGATTCATCTGCAACTGGAGCGTCCTCAGCTCGAGCTCTACTTTTGAACGGTTAGCGGCATCTGCCTGTTCACGGGCAATCAGCAGTTCCCGCTCAGCATTTTTCTTTTGTGTAATATCCACGATGATACCCATGAGCATAAATGGCATATCGTTCTCATTTTTGACAATTTTAGATTTACACTGAACCCACCTGATCTCATTGTTTGCATCATAAATCCTCAGTATCCTGTCGGAATATCCCAGCTCACTGAAGTCTCTTCCCATGGCATCCATGATTTCCTTGTCTTCAGGATGAACTTTTGAGTTCCAGATCGTAAAATCACTGATCCAGTCCTCGGTTCTGATGCCCGAAAGATTGTAATAAGAAGGACTGATGAATAAAGGTTTGCGGTCAGGAAAACTGACAGCCCAAACCACCTCGTCCATGGCGTTAAGGATCAGCGTAAGATTTCGCTGGCTTTCTTTCAGTTCCTCTTCAGACTTTTTCCTGGTGGTAATATCGCGGGTTACGATGATCACTTTTTTGACACTGCCTTTTTCATCATAAAAATAAGTGACTGTATCTTCCCGCCAGTGATAGGAACCGTCCTTGTTCATGGCCCTGAACTGGAAATTGGTACTGGTCTGCCTGCTTTTGATGGCAATGGAATGTATCTTTTCCAGGTGTTCAATATCATCCGGATGGATGTAATCAAAAAATATCTGCTGGTCCCCCGAATTCTCTTCTTTGAAATTATAAGCCAGCAGCTTGTTAAAGGAAGGAGAGGTATATGTCACCTCCTCATTTTCAATAACAATGATCCCGTCCGATGTGTTTTCAGCAATGAATCTGAATTTTTCTTCGCTCTCACGAAGGAGCTGTTCGGATTGCTTCCGGTCGGTGATGTCCAGGCTGAGTCCCACCAGCCCGATCACTTTGCCTTCCTCATCTTTCAGCGGCAATTTGGAAACCAGGTACCAGGACTCACTCCCGTCGGGGTTCTGGTGTTTATATTCCACTCCGTTGATCTCATTGTTGGTATTGATGACGTACATATCCTGGTCATAATACATCCTTGCGGCATCGCCGGGATAAATATCGAAATCACTCTTACCAATCAGATCTTCTTCGCTTTTAACACCGCAGAACTCTACTTCGGACTTATTGGCCAGCACTTTCCTGGTGGCTATGTCTTTCACGTAAATATTCATCGGAATATTATCTATGATAGCCCTGAGCAGCCTTCTCTCTTCAGCCAGCTTCTCTTCGGCATATTTCCTCTGGGTGATGTCCGTCAATACCTTGATATGCTGTTCCACTTCTCCGTGCTCATCCAGGATAACGGTATTGGAAACCTCCACCCACTTTTTGGCTCCCATATAGGTAAACACCTCAATTTCGCTGGTGAAATCCCGGTCATACATGTCATCAAGAGAAGCTCCTGATTCTGCCGGATTAAAATTGAATAAATCTCTCGGCCTGAACTTATTCAGCTGCTCCAGGGTCACTTCAAAAAGATTCAGGTAACCGTCATTGGCATAGAGAGCAAACCCGTTTCTGTCTGTGACCAGAACACCATTTCGGGTCTGGCGGGCTACTACAGAAAGCTGTTTGATTTCGTTTTCGATCAGTTTCTTCTCCGTAATATCAGAACATATCCCGGATATTCTCACCAGCTCTCCTGCTTCATTCCTGATCGCATACGCTTTTTCATTGATCCACCTTATATTTTCTTCTGTATCGAGAATCCGGTATTCTATGTCGTAGGAATTGTTCTTCAGCAGGCCTTTGAACGACCTCTTTGCCAGATCCCGGTCCTCTTCAATGATATAGTCATAAATATAGGAGTTCCTCGAATAGAAATATTCTTCTTCAATTCCCAGAACTTTCTTACACGAAGGGCTGATAAAAATAGATTGCCTTTTGTTGACATCAAACAGCCAGAACACATCCTCAAGTGCATCATTGATCTGCCGGAAATTACTTTCACTTTCCTTGATGATCCGCTCATTGTTGATCCTTTCAATGGCATTGGCTATGTTAGAGGCCAGCGACTGCAGGAGGTTGACTTCGTCATCAGACCAGTTTCTCTCTTCATGACAGTCATCAAAACCAATGAATCCGAAAAAAATATCTTTGATAAATACAGGGAGCAGGAGCATCGATAAAACGTCTTGCCCTTCAAGCAGGGTTTTAAGGCCCGACTCCTTCAATAACCGCGTTACACAGATGAAGGGCTGGTTAAGATCAAACGGGTCTTTCAGAAAGGTCAGGATGTCAAGCGACATATTCTGCAAAGCCGGGTCATCTATCTGAGGCTCCGTACCTTCTGAAACCCACTCTACTTTCTGACTCACCAGCTGTGTTTTACGGTCATTTTCAAAATAATACGCCCTGTCGGACTTTGTGGCAATGCCTGTAAGGCACATGGTCTCTTTCAAAGTAGAGATGACGTCGCTGCTGATAAGTAACTGCTCGGTTGTTTTCCCAATAGCTGAAAGCACCTCACTTTTATAAACCAGCTGATTCTGAACGTTGATCAGCTTTTGCTCTGCCAGTTTCCTGTCGGTTATATCTGTTATGATGCCGTCAAGAAACAATAACTCCCCGTCTTCACTGAAATAACCCCTGCCCCGCTCATTTACCCAGACAATATGCTCGTCGACGCTGATCAGCCTGTACTCATGTTCATATTCTTCGTCCCTTTCAAGGTGATGATTGATGGTCTGGTTTAACACCTGCTGATCTTCAGGGTGTATAATGCTGGCAAAACTTCTTTTCGAATTATAAATAAAGTCTCCGGAATTATAACCGGTCATCCTTTCAATCGCATCACTGATGAAAATCATCGACCAATTTTCATCATTCTTGCAACGGAAAGCCACGCTGGAAATATTGGAAATCAGTGTTCTGAACTGGAACTCACTGTCCCATATTTTCTGATTGAGGGTTACTTCGTGGTCAATGTCCTGGATTGTCCCGAAAACCCTTTTGCACACCCCGTTTTCAAACTCCGCCTGCCCTATGCTTCTCACCCATTTAAGATTGCCCCTGGCTGTAAGTATTTGTGCCATTACTTCTTCTTTCCGGCCGTTGCTGATGCAATCCTGCATCTGGCGTTCTATCTTTTCTCTCGACTCCTGGTCCTTGTAAAAACTCACTGCCGAAATAAAATCGGGCTCGAAATCTTCAGGCACTTCGTGGATTTCTTTGGTAATGTCCGACCAGAATATCTTCTGACTTTCAATGATGTACTCCCAGCCTCCGATTCTGGCTACATGACTGGTTTCTTCCAGGAGTTCCTTCGTTTTCTTTAATTCTATTTCTGAGAGTTTCCTTTCGGTAATATTCCTGGCCACACAAATAAAGTCCTTTGGTTCTCCATCGTCGTCGAGGAAAACCGAAATGACCATATTATACCATTGCTTGTGACCTTTGATAGACAGCGAATACTCAAATGAGATGTTTTTCGAGGTATCCTTACTCTTTTCGATGGCATCCATCATGGCAGCCAGTGTGTCTTCCGGGAAACCGACCTCATCGATTTTCCTGCCGATAAAAAAAGAAGGTTTTACGTAAAGGTCTTCAGAGCTGTCGTTGTAATATTCTGTAAAAACCAGGTCTTTGTTCAGCACCAGAACCAGGTCACCTGATTTGGTCAGCAGGGCCTCCAGCCTGTAGTTGCTCTTATGAAGCTCCGCTTCCGTTTTCCTGCTTTGGGTTACATCCCTGCCTATTTTAATCAGGAAATTCTCATCATACGGATCTTCCTGCCATTCTATCAGTATCTGATTACCGTTTTTTGTTCTGACCCTATGAATCGCCGCGTCATTTACAGAAAGACCGACCTTATCCGTCTTGTGTTCCTCGACCGAAATGTCAGATATGATATTCGCCCATTTCTTACCCACAAACTCGTCTTTGTTATAGCCCAGAATCTCATCCAGGTTATCACTGACAAACACCACCTTGTCATTTTCGATGCCTAAGACAATCAGTTTGCCTCTGTTGACCACATTATAAGCCATAAAGAAGCTTTCCCTGTGGTTAATGTCAATAAAATACTTGGCATAATTGATTACAAAAGCAATAAGCCAAACCATAAAATAGATGGCAAAGACCCTGATCTCGAGATAATCGAAAACCTGGAGATAAATCAGGGTGGCAAGTACAAAGATCAGGTAGCCAAAAAAGTGCTTCACATTATAAAAAATGTAATACGCAAAAATCAGGGGAATGAGGAATTCACAGAAAGTAACGAGTTCTGTGGAATTATGACTGATATTGTAGAAAACAAGGATATTGAAAGCTGAATAAAAGACAATGAACAGGCGATGCAGATTGGATTTAACCAGCTTAAAGTACTCAGAAGAAAAAGCTATCAATAAGGCTATTGACCCTCCAATTAAATTGGACACCAATTCACTTTTTTCCCTCACTTTAAAAAGCTCCAGAACCAGCTCACTCACAGGCATAAAAACACCTAAAACCCAAAAAAACAATTTGTATTTTTCGTTATTTTGTCCCTGCTCTTTGTCGTAACTGATATGAGCCGCACGATTATTCGCATAATATCTCCTGATAAGTATAAAGATCGCTATTAAGGTCATTAACAACAATACAAAAACTACCCCGGACTGAACTGTAAGTTTCATTTTAGATTTCAGGCATTTCCATTTTAGGGTTCAAAACGTTATTAAAGATCCTGACAATTAAATGATAAATTTATAATCAAAATTCCCCAATAACTAATTCTTAGGAAATTTAACCTCTACTACCGTGCCAACTTCTTCGTTGGTGTCATGGGGTTCTGCATTTTTATCCGATATCGAGAAAACGATATTGGTTTCATTGATTTTGTTGTAGGTAATCAGACGCTCAGCGGTTATTTTCAAGCCCTGAGAATTGTACCCTTTGCGGGATTTGGATTGTATCTGGTCGGCATTTCTTCTGCCTACGCCGTTGTCTTCAATTTTACAGATGAGGTACTGCCCTTCATAATAAAACCTGATATGAAGAAAGCCTTTTTCTCTTTTGTAACGAAGTCCGTGGTTAATGGAATTTTCAACGAAGGGTTGAAGGATCATGGTCGGAATCTCAATGTATTTATTTACTTCAGGGTCTATGATCAGTTCAAAATCGAATTTATTGTCAAACCGCAGCTTCTCCATTTCACTGTAAAGTGTCAGCATCCTGGCTTCTTCAGAAAGGGAGATGAATTTACTCCGTGACGAATCCAGAAACAGCCGGATCAGGTGGGCAAATTTAGACAGGTAGTTATTGGCTGTCAGGGCATCGTGTGTCATCACATAGCTCTGTATGGAGTTGAGAGCGTTGAACACAAAGTGAGGGTTCATCTGCAACTGCAGGGTCCTGAGTTCTAATTCTACAATCTGGCGGTGATGACGCTGCTCTTCATCCGCCCAGAACTTAAGAAACCGCTCCCTGCCATAGAAAAGACCGAACAATGAAATGAAACAGGCTCCCCAGAACCACCAGGTCCGCCACCATGGTCTTTCTATCCTGTAATTAAATCTTATGGTGTTTGAATCCCTTCCGGAAGTAGTAACGTACTTAATTTCAAATACATACTTGCCGGGTTTGAGATCGGTATACTTTTTATAAGGGGTCTTTTCTTCCAGCCACGGGTCGTAGATCAGCCCGTTAATTGATTCGGAAATAGCCCTGAATTTGTATGATTTTATAGAATCGTAAGGAGAGGTAACCGCACATTCAATGGCCAGGATGTTTTCATAATACTGCACCTCATAAGATGGCTCGGGTGCACGGTCTTTACCGGAAGATTCTATTTTTTTGAGATAAATTTTGGGAAGTGAGGAAGGTGGTTCTGCACACACACCTTCTTCACATACGGCGAGTACCGCAATCAAAAGACAAATAAACTGAGTCCCAAAAATTTTCAATTTAGTTTTAATTCTTTTGCAATATCTGCAACTTTATCTTTTAACTGCTCAAGGGTAGCATCAAAATCTTCCTTGTTTTTCAATTTTGATTTTACGCCGATATAAAACTTGATTTTAGGCTCTGTTCCTGAAGGTCTGCAGGTAAATTTCGTTCCGTCGGCAGTAAAAAACTGTAAAACATTGGAAGATTCAATTCCCAGTTTCCCTGAAGGTATCGAAACGGTCTCTTTTGTTTTAAAGTCTGTCCTGGTCAGTTGGCCATAGTCATCCATTCTGATTACTTTGGAACCGGCCAGTGTTGCCGGTGGATTAGCCCTGAAATCGGCCATCATCTGCTGAATTTCCTCAGCCCCGGTTTTTCCTTTTCTTGTTACCGACACCAGGCCTTCGTAGTAGAAGCCGTATTGCTTGTACATGTCAGCCAGAAAATCAAACAGGCTGATACCGTTCTGTTTGGCGTAGGCAGTCAGCTCGGCAATCATCGCACAGCTGGCAATGGCATCTTTGTCTCTCACTTTATCACCGATCAGGTAGCCGTAGCTTTCCTCTCCGCCACCGATAAAGGTCTCCTGGCCTTCCAGCTCACGGATCACCTGGGCAATGTACTTAAACCCTGTCAGTGTATTATAACATTTCACGCCTGATTTCTCTGCCATAGCATCGATAAGGTCAGTCGTTACGATAGTCTTGCAAACAAATTCTTTTCCCGTCAGTTTCTTGGCTTTTTTCCATGATTTCAGCAGGTAATAGATGATCAGACTGGCGGCCTGGTTACCGTTCAGCAACTGCCATTCTCCTTTTGGGTTCTTTACCGCCATACCCACACGGTCAGCGTCAGGGTCGGTGGCAATAACAAGATCAGCATCTATTTCCTTGGCTTTGTTCATCGCCAGCGTCATGGCTTCTTTTTCTTCAGGATTTGGATATACCACCGTCGAGAAGTTTCCGTCAGGGTTAGCCTGTTCCTTTACAATGGTCACATTCGTAAACCCTAACTGGGCCAAAGCCGGAGGCACCATCGTAATACCCGTACCGTGAATAGGTGAGAATACGATTTTAAGATCAGACTGTTTTTTCAGCATTCTCGGGCTTACAGCAATACTTTTGACGGCTTTCAGGTATTTCTTGTCGAGTACCTCACCGATCATTTTGATCCTTTTCTTAACGCCTTTGAACTTGATGTTTTTGACGTTGGTAATCGCGTTGACTTCCTCCACGATGTTTTTATCGTGCGGAGCTACCACCTGCGATCCATCATTCCAGTATACTTTATAACCATTGTATTCTCTCGGATTGTGAGAAGCAGTGATTACGATACCTGAGTGACAACCCAGCTCTCTGACTGTGAACGACAACTGAGGTGTAGGTCTGAGTTCCTTATATAGATAAACGGCAATGCCATTGGCCGAAAGAATGTCTGCTGCAGTCTGGGCAAACTCAGGGGAGAAGTTCCTGGAGTCATAGGCTATTGCTACTTTGATCGGCTCGTCTGTGACCACTTTGTTAAGATAATTGGCCAGTCCCTGGGTGGCTGCTCCTACGGTGTATTTGTTCATACGGTTCGAGCCGACACCTATTTCGCCCCGCATACCCCCTGTTCCGAATTCAAGATTCCGGTAAAATGAATCTGTAAGTTGCGTACTGTTTCCCTCGTCTATTAATTTTCTGACAGCGTCTTTTGTTTCTTCGTCGTAGCGACCGTTAAGCCAGGTTTTAATATTTTTTTCTACAGTTTTTTCAAGATTTAGATTTTTCAACATTGGTTGATAGAGGTTTAGATTTGAACTGAACAAATTAAATAAAGTTATCAGAGGAATCAAAGTATTTCATTTAAATTATCTTTTATCGTTTGGGCGATGGTATCAATCGGTAAATCGTTGGCATCACGGCCAAACGGATCCTCAATTTCCTCCGCAATCAGCTCTATACTGCCGAATACATAAAAGATAAGCGACACGATCGGCATCGCCCAGTAACCGAATTCCCTGACGAAACCGATGGGCATCGTAAATACATATATGAAAATAACCTTGTTGATAAAAAGCCCGTAAGAATAAGGAATCGGTGTTTTTTTTATCCTTTCACAAGCCCCTACAATATCGGTAAATGACCTGAGTTCTTCGTTGATAAAGAGCATCTGTTCATGGCTGATTTCCTTCTTTTCGATGAGCTGCTGCACTTCCCCGTAAATGGCCTTCATGATCCTGTTCGGCACATGGATGACTTCTTTGAGTTCCTTGTGTGAATAGCTTTCGGTGGCCGTTATCTCTTCCCAGATCACCCCTGCCCTCAAATGTTCTTTAATCGCAAACACGTAGTTGATCAGGTGAATCCTGAATCTTTTCTTTACTTCTTCGCTTTTGATGATCACGCTGAGTTTTAAGGCAAGGTTCCTGGAATTATTAACCATGGCTCCCCATTGTTTGCGGCCCTCCCACCAGCGGTCATATGCCGTATTGGTCCTGAAAACCAGCAAAAGTGATAAGACAAAACCTACGAGGGAATGAATGGCGGTGGTGTTTTTGAAAGAGGCGTTGAAATAATCGTTTTCCAGGTAGGCTACAATACCGGTAAACGCCGCTACTCCTAAAATTCCCGGAAGCATCATCCGGAATGTGTCACTTTTGTGGAAGGCAAATATGAGTTTTTTCCAGTCTTTGGGGTTGTAAATGACCATCTCTTTATTTTAAAAATTAACGGATTCAAACTTACACAATTGGTTTTATTCTGCAATGAAATTCGTGTGATGTATTTGGGGTATTTGTAAGGAAAAAGGAGGTTGGAAAAAGGAAAACGCAAATATAAGGGTGCCTTTTGACTTCGAGTTAAACTCAATAGAATCTAAAAATAATGAAGGAGAGGGTCTCCTTCAAACTCCGTCCTCCTTTTTCCACACTCCTTTCTCCAGACTAAATTTTTTATTTGCAACATTGTTGCATTAAATTCATTTCTTATTATATTTGCAACATTGTTGCATTAATTAAATTCCAGAAATGAAAAAAACAATCCTTCTTTTTATCAGCACCTTTACCTTATTAGTTACCTCTTGTGACAACGAAAAGCATGAAGAAGTAGCACCCGATGATCCTTTGGAATACAAATACATCCGCGTGATGGTCAGTGATGAAATCACCAACGCCGTATCGGTCATCAATACCCGGACAGGGGAAACACAGTCTTTCGAGGCCCGTTTTCCGAAATCGGCTACTTACCAGACGGCTTCCGGAAGGTTCGGTGTATTGGTCAATACTGCCAATAACTATGTCCAGCTGTTTGACTCAGGCTTTGAAGGACACGGCGACCATGTGGATGTTAAAGGCACACCCAAGTGGGCGGCCATTATCGGGGATGGGAACAAGCCTACCCATTTTAAAAGCAAAGGCAATGAAATCATTCTTTTCAATGACGGAGACGGCACGCTGGACATCGGCAATGAATCAGATTTTCATGTGACAGGCAAAAAGCTTAGCAGGATCAATGCGGGCATCGCGGCCCACCATGGTGCCATGGCCAAGTTTGACAACGGCACTTATGCCATTACCGAAAAAGACGGTTCAGTGGCCGGGACCTTACCTGAACGTGTCAAAATAATTGACGCCAACGGAAAAACAGTGTTTGCCTCCACACTTCAGACCAAAGGCATTCATGGCAATGCGACGAATGGAAAAGTGGCCGTTTTCGGTTCTTCAAGCGGTATTCTGGTCATCGAACAAGGAGGCAACCAGAAACTGATCCCTCATCCGAACGACTTCGGCACCGCCTGGTTTTCTTCTATTCTTGAAGCAAGGGGAGCGGGTAAATTCATAGGTTATACCGCTGCTGCCGGTGCTTACCTCATTGATGCACTGGCCAATACGGTAACCCCAATACTGGCTAATACCGACATTATGCAGTGCAAAATTGACTACGCAGGAAACAACCTCGTCGTGCTTTTACACAGCGGTGAGGTCAGCATTTACGATTTAGCGACGAATAAACTAAAGAAAAGTGCCGTGATTTTACCGGCTACGCTGAAAACAGAAACCCAGAAACCTCAGCTGGAAGCTACAGCCAAATACCTGTATGTGACCCAGCCCAAAAGCGGGGAAATACTGCAGATCCCGGTTTCAGACCTCAGTTCCTCTAAAAAAATCAAAGTTTCAGCCACGCCTTACCGGCTATCAATCCTGGGTATAGAATCCAGTGAAGACCATTAATGAATGATTATGGAAACCAACACATCCAAATTTGACTGGGCAGGCATTTTAAGTGCATCACTTTGTGTGGTGCACTGCCTGCTCACTCCGGTTCTTATTCTTCTTCTGTCTAATAAAGAATGGTGGCACCAGGTATCTTACCTGTTTTTAGCCATCAGTTTTTATGCGGCTTTCAAGGCCACTCAAAATTGTACGGTCAATAAAATCGTGGTGCTGATATGGCTCAGTTTTCTTATCCTGGCCGTAAGCATTCTTTTTGAAGACACTTTCACGTGGCTGCATGAACTCAGCTACCTGGCCAGCTTCGGCCTGGTGGCAGGTCATATTCTTAATATCCGTTATTGTAAACATTGCTGATGAAAAAATTGCCTGTAACCGTATTGTCCGGATTTTTAGGAGCCGGAAAAACAACTTTGCTCAACCATCTCCTGCACAATAAAGCGGGTCTGAAAGTAGCCGTCATTGTCAACGACATGAGCGAGGTCAACATTGATGCCCGGCTGGTGGAAAAAGAGAACACACTATCAAGAACAGAAGAAAGACTGGTGGAGATGTCAAACGGATGTATCTGCTGCACACTCAGGGAAGACCTCATGATTGAAGTGGAGAAGCTGGCCCGTGAAAATCGTTTTGATTATCTGCTGATTGAATCCACGGGTATTTCCGAACCGGTGCCGGTGGCACAGACCTTCAGTTTTACGGACGAAGCCAATGGCATAGATTTATCAAAATGGTCCTACATAGACAGCATGGTAACGGTGGTGGATGCTTTTAATTTCAGTAAGGACTTCGGCTCTTCCGACACGATCCACTCAAGGGCATTGAATGAGGATGACAGCGATCAAAGACCGATCGTTAATCTTCTGACCGACCAGATTGAATTTGCAGACATCATCCTGATCAACAAAGCGGATCTTGTGAGTCATGAGCAGCTTCATGAACTCAGGACATTAATAAGTAAACTGAATCCACACGCTAAAATTATCCTTTCCACTTTCGGCAGGGTTGAGCCGTCTGCGATCTTAGGCACCGGGCTTTTTGATTTTGAAACGGCCCAGGCCTCCGCAGGCTGGATCCAAGAAATACAGAATCACGAAAATGGGAAAACACACCAACCGGAAACAGAGGAATATGGTATTTCATCCTTTGTGTTCAGGGATAAACGGCCTTTTCACCCTGAAAGATTCTGGGATTACATTTCGGAAGACTGGCATGCGGGCATTATCCGCTCCAAGGGGCTTTTCTGGCTAGCTTCCCGGCCTTATGAAGCCCTCAACTGGTCACAGTCAGGCGGCTCGCTCAGGGCTGAAAGTGCCGGAAAATGGTGGGTAAGTAAGCCTTTCAACGAAAGAATCAGGTATGCTTCGTTTGTTGAAAATCAGGCAGCCATCGAATCACGCTGGGATAAGCGTTTCGGTGACAGGCAAAATGAACTGGTGATCATCGGCCAGGACCTTAACTATAGACTGGTTACGGAAGAACTCCGGCAATGCCTGTGTACTGAAAAAGAGATCAGTGAAATGGAATCGGGAAAGCGTTTTAAAGACCCTTTCCCGGTTGTCTGATCACCTTTTCACTTTACCTGGTAGGTCTTTCTACCTGTCACGGGTGTTCCCGGAAAAACGAGACCTTCCAGGTATATTTCAAAAGTAGCCTCATTGTCGGTATTAAAATACTCAAACTTTCCTTTGCCTGTGGCATCGGTCCTGACCACAGGATTCCAGTAAACCGTAGACCTGAAATCCGGGCGTTCATTTCCCGGAATCTCCTGGTCATAGGGCGGCAAATAGAACTCGGCAGGCACCGAATACCCCTTCCAGCCAAATCTTTTTATCCCCGGAGTATTGTCATTTTTCCAGTCGTAGTCCGGATTGCCTCTTTTCGTTAAAACGGAAATCACACCGTTGCCCCCTCTTGATCCGTAAATGGCCGCAGACGGGCCTTTCAATACATCAATATACTCGACATCCGTTGCCGGTATCGAAAGAATAAGACTCTTGTCCACAATGGTGCCGTCCAGGATATAAGTCGGTTCCGAACTACCCGATAAAGTACCGATGCCCCGGATCACCACGCTCGGGTTAAACATATCCCCCGAAACCTGCACCCCGGCTACCCGGCCTCTCAGTATCTCCAGCACATTGCTGTATCCGGTCATGTTATCCGTGACTTTGATGCTGGCATCAGGCTGACCGTAAAGTACCCGCCTGTCTTTCAGCCGCTGGTCCACTTTTTTTGCCTTTACGACAAATTCGTCCAGGAAAATAACCTTGTTCAGTCTTAATTTTCTTTCCAGCTCCAGTATCTCCTTACTGAGTTTGAGATAAGCAGCCAGGTCATGGGCAGCAAAAGTAACCGGCCGGTAAGGGATTCTGATCAAATCAATCTGCCTGAAGTCATTATTACCGATGATGATGGCAGTGTTCCGGTTGTTTTTACCGGCAATGGCCTGAAGCAGCACCCTCACAGAGTCTTGCACATCCAGTCCGTAGAATTCGAAACGCCCGTCTAATTCAGCTTCGGTGAAGTACAACTGGGTTGAGCTGTCCGGTTTGGTTATCATCATGGTCAGGTTGACCGCTTTTTCAAAGTTTTTACCGTTGGGTTTGGTAATTTCCCCGGAAATGGTCAGCCCTCTTTCCAAAGGGTACAGATAGGGTTTTTCCTGGTAATTAAGCACCTGTTCCCAACCGTATCTTCTCCATCCCTGGGTCATGAGCAGCAGGTCAAGAAGCACAGACGCTTTGGGATCGCCGGCGACAAAATAGGCCGCAGGATTCTCCACATAGCCTTTTACCTCAGACTCAAGCATCAGGTAGGACCGGATATGCCGCTCATCATCGTGGTCTTTGATCTGGTTTTTATCCAGCACGGCTACAGAAAACTCCCCGGCCAGGGGCTCCCCTTTGGAACCCGAAACCTGGATTTCGACCGTCGTTTTACTTCTTTTCGCGTAAGTACTCTGAGTAAGATTAAAAGTCACTTCCGGCGACCGGCCCAGGTTGTTATAAATAAGTCTCTCACAAACCGGCCGCGACTGTATGTTGAGTAACGTGATTTTTATCAGGCCTGCAGGCAGTTCTTCTTTAGGGATAAGGATCGCAGAAGCAGGTTTTGTGAGCTGAACGCGGGCAGAGTAAACCACCTTTCCACGGCATTGTGCTACCAGGATCATGTCTTCAGGCTCCGTAACTGTGTTTCTGAAAACAAAGGTTTTCAGATTTTTAGGATTTGAAAAATTATCCGTCATGAGGATATATCCTTTTTCTGCAATGTCCGGAAAAGCGATGTCTTTTTCTTCAATAGCATTAAAACTCACCCTGGCCCTGTATTTCTGTCCTTTTTCGGGAGTAAAATTGAAGATTCCCATGCCCAGGTGCTGGCTTTCAAATTTAATAACGGTATCTCCCGCACTGTTAAAAACAGCCCCGGTTACATTTACGCCCTTTCCCAGTTTATCGGAGGCTTTAAAAGCAATCCTGGACTGGAGTCCGCTGACGAGCTGCCCGCCCTCCGGGAAAAAGTTAAAATCGTGCTCCGGCATTTTCTCTGTTTTCCGGACTTCTTTTTCTTCAAATTCAAAGAGATAGAAATCTTTATGGAAGAATTCGCTTTCAGGAAAATTCTTCATCCAGCTGGTATAAGCCCGGATCCTGTAAGCTCCTCCGGCCAAGGTGTCTGCCAACTTAAATTCCCCGTTTCCAAAACCTTTTGTGAGTTGAATAGTCTTTGAATCCACTACCCTGCCTTTGGCTGCATCAATGAGATCAACATATAATGGAATACTTACCGTGTCAGGATGGTTGGTCATGCCTTCGACCAGGCAGGCTTTGAACCATAATGTTTCTCCTGCGGTATAATAAGCCCGGTCGGTATGGAGATACGCCTTTTCCTGGGGGTTATCAAAATTATATTTATCGATCTTCTGCAGAAGCGTCTCAAGTACATCATCAAAAGCAGCAAAAGAAAACAGAACGGCCAGGAAAGGGAGAATTATAAATAGCTTTTTTCGCATAATAAGTTTGAATTGGATTTACAGCAAATGTAAACATTGCCTTTAAAACATCAAAAATATTTAATGATCTGCAGGCTGTTTCTGTTTTTTGCCGGTAAGTGCCCTTATTACCCTGTAAACAAGATAAAGCACCAAAACGCCCATGAAAACAGGAAGCCATATAGCCATAAACGAAATAAAAAACGAAATGATATTTTCGATCGTGCTGAAAATACCATTGCCGAAACCGGCGGTAAATTTGGTAGAAGCCAGGCGAAGCAGGCCTGTTCCGGCCTGGATGGTTCCGGCCACGCCACCTCCGGCTACGATGCCGAGTCCCCATTGTAAAACGGGGTCGTCAATTTTAATAAATGAAGTCGTAATTAAAGCTCCGGCCGCAAAAGAAACCGGCAGAGCTACCGTATCAAGCAGGTTGTCAATAAAAGGGACATAATAAGCCCCGATTTCCAGCAAACAGGCCAGGCCGAGAATCCATGTGAGTGTGTCGCTGGTCATCCAGGAAAAGTTTCCGGCGACTTCCACGACGCCAAACTTACCTGCCAGATTGGAGACCAAAGCAGGAATAAACACCCTGAAGCCGCTGCCGGCACTCAGTGCAATCCCTAAAAACAGGCCCGGAATCCACTCTGAAAGGTTTTCCATCGGAATATCACTTAGATATTACAAAATATTCATGGTTTGCTCCTTGATCTTTTCGAGTTCATCTTTCATCTGTACCACCAGACGCTGAATACCCGAATCATTGGCTTTTGAACCGATAGTATTGATCTCACGGCCGATTTCCTGGGCTATGAAGTTCAGTTTTTTTCCGTTTGAAGCAATCTCAAGCTCTTTTCTGAAGTAATCCAGGTGGTTTTTAAGTCTCACCTTTTCTTCAGAGATGTCAAACTTCTCCACGTAAAAAATCAGCTCCTGTTCAAAGCGGTTTTTATCAAAATTGTCGCTTTGCATCCAGTCGCCCATTGACTTTTCCAGCTTCTCACGAATGGCCGGGATTCTCTTCGGATCAAGCTCAATCACCTGTTCCAGCAGGTTTTCTATGATGTTCGTATATTCTTCAAATTTTTTCTTGGTCACATCACCTTCCTGTCTTCTGAACTCCTTGCATTTCAGAATAGCCTGATTGATCACCGAAAGAATCAGTTTCCATTCTTCTTCCGATTCATCCTGGCTCAGGGCGTTGGTATTATAAGAATTAGGCATCATTGTGGCCATTCTCAATACTTCTGTCGGGGTGGCAACAATGCCCAGTTCTCCGGCAGTAGCCATCAGATCTCTAAAATAAGCCTTAACCAATGGTCTGTTGACCGTCGTTCCCGCACTTTCCTCGTCTTTCGGAACCACATTAAGGTTGAGCTCCATTTTACCTCTTTCCAATTCTTTAGTCAGCAGATTACGAATATCAATTTCCCGGTTAGAAAAGCTGCGTGGCATCCTGCAATAAATATCTGAAAACTTGGAATTTAGTGTTTTTACTTCTACAGAGATCGATAACTTAGTCGTATCCAAAACTGCTGAACCAAAACCGGTCATTGATTGAAGCATAATTCTGTTTTTAAATTTGTTTTTTCGTAAAACTAAGTAAATGATTCGAATGATTAAGCCTTCTCAACTAAAATTGTGTAATTTTGCAGGAAATTACTATAAAAAAGCAAAGGTATTTGATGGATTTAGAATTGAATATAAAATCGACGATTAAAAAGGCTATTCAGGAATTATACGGACTTGAAGAAGAAATACAGCTGCAACCCACCCGGAAAGACTTTGAAGGCACTTATACCTTCGTAATTTTCCCTTTGGTAAAACAACTTAAAAAAAGTCCGGCAGACATCGGAACAGCCATCGGCGATTACCTGATCAGCAACAGTCCGGACATCAAAAAATACAATATTGTTCAGGGTTTTCTCAACCTGGTTCCGGATGATTCGGTGTGGTTCGGGATTTTCAATGCCTTGTTACAAAACCCTGATCATGGAAAGCTGACCGCCAAAAACGAATCAGTGATGGTGGAATATTCTTCGCCGAATACCAACAAACCTTTACACCTCGGTCACTTAAGAAATAACTTTCTGGGCTATTCGGTAGCCAATATTCTTGAAGCTAGTGGCTATGAAGTGATCAAATCATGCCTGATAAACGACCGCGGTATCCACATCTGCAAGTCCATGCTGGCTTATCAGAAATTCGGAAACGGTGAAACCCCGGAATCGTCAGGACTCAAAGGTGACCACCTGGCCGGAAAATATTATGTGGCTTTCGACAGGGCCTACAAAACTGAAGTGGACGTACTTGTACAACAGGGAATCCCTGAAGATGAAGCCAAGAAAACCGCTCCTATCATGAAAGAAGCCCAGGAAATGCTTCTGAAATGGGAAAGCGGCGACGACGAAGTCATCGCCCTGTGGAAGAAAATGAATGCCTGGGTTTTTGCGGGATTCAACGAAACCTACAAAACAATAGGCGTAAGTTTCGACAAAACTTATTATGAATCAAACACTTACCTGTTAGGAAAAGATATAGTGGAAGAAGGACTGTCCAGCGGTGTCTTTTATCAGAAAGATGATAAAAGCGTCTGGATTGACCTGACCCATGAGGGCCTTGACCAGAAACTGGTGCTGAGAGGCGACGGTACTTCGGTGTACATTACACAAGACCTGGGCACTACCGATCTCAAATTCAAGGACTTCTCCAACAACCGCTCCATCTGGGTGGTGGGTAATGAGCAGGATTATCACTTCCAAGTGTTGTTTGCCATCATGAAACGCCTGGGCAGGTCTTATGCTGACGGCTGTTATCACCTTTCCTACGGAATGGTCGACTTGCCGTCCGGTAAAATGAAGTCCAGGGAAGGAACGGTAGTGGATGCAGACGAACTGGTAGCCGAGATGATCGCTACGGCTGAGCAAACCACCCGTGAACGTGGCAAAATAGATGATTTTGAAGAAGAAGAGGCCCAGAAACTCTTCAAAATGCTGGCTTTAGGAGCTTTGAAGTATTTCCTGCTTAAAGTAGAACCTAAAAAGAGGATGCTCTTCAACCCGGCAGAATCCATTGATTTCCAGGGAAATACAGGACCTTTCATTCAATATACTCACGCCAGGATCAAGTCTATCCTGAGAAAAGCGGAGTCACAGGGAGCTCAACTGAAGAGTGAATTCGCCCTTCACGAACTGGCCCAGGTGGAAATCGACCTGATCTATCTTGTGAATGAGTATCATAACATTCTTGAAAAAGCAGGCAATGATTATGCTCCGTCGGTTGTGGCCAATTACTGTTATGACCTTGCCAAAACATTCAATTCATTCTACGCTGAATTAAGTGTGATGAACGAAGAAGATACTGCCAAAAAAGAACTGAGATTGTCACTGATCAGACTCGTGGCCGATACCCTGAAAAAAGGGATGGGCTTGCTGGGCATCGAGGTGCCTGAGAGGATGTAAGTTAATCCAATAAAAACATATCAAACCCACAGGTGTAACATAGCTCACCTGTGGGTTTCTTTTATTTCATCCATGCCCCACTTCTTGTTTTTCAGCAATACTAAAAAAATATCAGCCCGGACTGCCTCCTTTTACCGAAACTGCATCAATTAAGAAAATGGCCGGGTAGAAGGTAGCTATTCCTTCATCGCCGGCAAAAGAACTCTTTCTGTGATCATATTTCATTTTGTATCAACTTGTAAAACCCCTGTATTGGCAGACAAATCAGGATTTGGTGAGATTTACAGAAAAAAAACAATTATGAAAAAAACTAACATTGTCATTCTTCTGTGCCTTGGATTATTGACCTTCATGACCCAGGCCCAGTCACCGGGCATGATGAGTCCGAAAAAAAACCAAGACAAACCAGCTACCATTTTAATGGACATTTCCCACGGTCAACGTTTCTGGAATGACCCTTCAAAAATGGAAGCGTCAAATGATCAGTTGCCCAGAGTGAAAGCCATGACAGAAGAGTTGTCAAAAACCGGGAAGTCGGTCAACGCGAAATTAGCTTATACCCAGGGGCCGATTGATGATGCACAGCTAAAAAATGCCGATGTGCTGTTTATCCATATCCCCACGCTTCAATATGCACCGGGGGAAGTTAAAGCTATTCGGAATTACCTGGAAAAAGGCGGGTCTTTATTTATCGTTACGGAAGTGGATTACTGGGCCACATTGCAACAGACCAATGTCAACGACTTACTCGAACCATTTGGCATTCAATACAAAGGAACCATTCCTGATTCGCTGATCGGAGGATATACCAAAGCCGGTGTCATCACGCCCAAACCTTTAAAAATATCTTACCATGAAGGCCGGATTGTGGAAGGTGGCACACCCTTTTGTTTTGGTGTTCAATCAGAGAAATACCCTTTCGGAGTTTACAAGGAACTGAAAGGCGGAGGCAGGATCATCGCCATGGGCGAAGGGATGGTTTCACTTTACATGACCTCCTGGCAGGGCGTCAATGATTATCAATGCAGTGAATTTATGCATGATGTTTTCCGGTGGCTTTTAACCAAAAAGTAGCCGGGGCAGATCAGCAGGTAATTTTAAAACAATACCATATGTTAAAATACTGGTTTTTCTTCCTGACTTCTTTTTCGGCTTGTGCCCAGTCGTTTGACTCGGATATCGAATATTTCGTCAGAAAATTAAAATTACCTGCCGCTGCCATCGCTGTAGCCAAAGGAGACAACCTCATTTATTTTAAAGGAATCGGCTATGGAAATGAACAGACCAGAGAAAAAATTACAGCGGATCATATTTTCAGCATAGCTTCACTTACCAAAACCTTTACCGCCCTGACTTTGGAGGAGGCGGTAAAGGAGGGGAAGCTTTCCTGGAACGACACCATTGGCAAATTCCCGAACAGGTTTTTCACTCCGGGCCGGTGGACCCGTGAAACCACGCTGGCCCATATCGTCAGTCATACCTCTGAAAGTGCCCCCCTCGGCAGCAACTTTGTGTACAATGGCAGTAAATACAATATCGCTTTTAATGCTTTTGAGATATTAAACAATGCTGATAACACCAATGAAATTACCCGGAGATTTACGACGGAACTTGAAAACAGAATTCTCCGGCCGCTAAAAATGGATCACACGATTGTAAGATACGACTCTGTCCAATCCCGGAACCTGGAAAACCTGGTGGTAAATCCCCGGAATTTTACAGACTCGTCAGGAGAGTACACCACTGAAAAGATCAATATGCAAGGCATCCAATGCGGGCCTGGTTTTGGGATGATGAGTTCTGCAAGTGATTTAATCAGGTATTCATCTGCTCTGAACAGACAGTTCGAAGAAAGTTTCCGGGAGATTTCAAAGCCGTTTTATCCCTGGAGTCCTTATGGCCTGGGGTGGTTTACCACTACATTTGAAGGCCTGAAAATAAACTGGGTGTATGGGTACGGCAACAATGATTCGGCCATCCTGTTAACCATACCGGAGAAAGACCTGACATTCATATTTCTTTGTGCAACCAGTGTTTCTTCAGCTTCCATGCGGCTGGGCTATGGGAATCCTCTGAATTCGCCGCTTGTCGTTTCTTTTCTGAAGAACTATGTCCTGCATATTCCTTCCGGAGAGACCGTTGATTATCAGAAATCTGAGGCTGAAATTCTATCAAAAATCAAAGATCTGGAGAAAAAATATCACTCAGAAATTTTCAGGGAAGAGCTCTACGCCAAAGCTTCGCTGAGGATATATCTGCCGGAATCTCTTGAAAAAGACAAAGCGGCTGCAGAAAAGTTACTGGTCTTATACCTGAACAATCCCTCCACTTATTTTGACCTTAAAAATCCGGCGGTATTTGAATTAATTGAAAAATGTACAAAAGAGAGGACCTGGCGTCTCGGGGAAAAACTGACAAAAAAATACCAGAAAGCCGGTTATTTTCACCCTTCCGTTGCTGTTTCTTCCGGCAAAATATTCGAAAAACTGGATAAAAAACCTGAGGCCCTGGCTTGTTATAAAACCTTAGCCGATTCTGATTTTTACAGGGAAAACTCTGACAAATTCTTTGCGGTCATGAAGCTGGCCCGGTTTTATTATGCCTCCAACCCGGCTCTGTCCAAAACATACCTGGAAAGGCTGATCCGCGACAAGGACTTCATCAGCTCTACCGACAGTCAATACCTGGAAGCAAAAGAAATGCTTAAAAAGATCAAAAACTGATGTTTTTAGCGTAAAAAAGGAAACATCTCCGGTTTTATTTCACCCTTTCTTTTTCTTCATCTGTATCCTGTTGTTTTGCTTTCTTTACGTTGGCGTTGCCGAAACTCCTGGAATAAGTCAGTTTAACGACCCTGTAAAAAGCCGTTTCATCCCTGTAATTTGACACTGTATTGATGTTAAAAACAATGGGCGTCATACCGCTGATGTGCGTATGAATGCTGAAAGACTGAAGCAGATCCGGCAATGCCAGTTGAATCGTCCCTTTATTGTCCTTCAGTTTTTTGGCAATCCCCAGGTTCAGGATACCAAATCCTTTGATCTTATTACTTCCGTCATAGAAAGCAAAATTTCTCCAGCCTGACAATTCCACCTCAAAATTTTCCGGCAACCTGATACTCTGTGTAAAATTGACATTCTGGAACAGGTAGGTCTTTGAAGCGGGCGACAGACTATAGGATATTTTATAGTTCCTGAGTGAAGTCGTATTCCCCAGTGATATTTTCCACCAATCCGTGAGTTCGACCGGGAAATTCAGATTCAGATTGATGCTTTTCTGATAATCCATATTTTGCGGGGATATGATCAGTATGTCATTGGCGGCATTGGAAGTAAGCTGATAGCGGATGATGGAGTTGGTCTCATATTGAAATGTAAGCCCTGCATTGAAACCCTTCCGGGTAAACTCAGCTTTCAAAGCGTCTGTAATGCCGGGTTTCAGCAGGGGATTTCCGCCAAAAACAGCCGTAGGGTCATTGTAAAACAAATTCGAAATCAGATCGGCGTAAGCAGGCCGGCTGATCCGCCGGTTGTAATTGAAACTTATACTGTTATTGTCATTAAAACTGTGCGTGTAGAGAACCGAAGGGAATAATTTAGCGATGGTAAAAGGCTCTTTGTAAATATTGATGCTTCTTTCCCAGTACTCATACCTCAAACCTGCCTCCAGGTTCGATTTCCGGTTAAGCAAGAATTTAAACTGGGCATAAGCTGCCATGATCTTTTCCCCGCTGTTGATCAGGCTTTGTGAGCGAGGATCTGTTTCCCAGGCATCATCTACTTTTCTCTCAATTCTGCTGTTATTCGTATTATAAGCGTAGCTTCCTTTGGCTCCGAATTCAGCGTTGATCTTCTCATTGATCTGAGTGGTATAATCAGCTTTTAAAACACCCACCTGAATTTTCGAAACACTTTCACCCCTGTTCCCAAAGGTAAAAACGGGGTTCAGCGGAATGATCTCATTGCCTTCCCGGTCAAAATAACGCGAATTGATTAAAGTCGGACTGTCGTTAAAATAATTGATGTAGCTGACATCCACGTTGAACTGGGAACGGGGAGAAATATTATTTTTGAAATAAACAGACGATATCATATTCCTCCTGGTATTTGTTCCGTCAGAGATAGATTTCATCCCGACAAACTCAGCGTTTCTGATATCCCAGGAGCCTCCAATTCTCACCAGGTTATCGTTATTGACAAACGACAGGGCAAGCTCACTCCCCAAAACAGTTCTGGAACCCAGCCTGATCTCTCCTGCCAAAGCGGCATTATGAACATTCTGAACCCTTTCTGTGTACCCTGAAAACTCATTATAACCTTCTCCACCGATATTTGGGTTTGTTCCTGTACCACGGCCTTCGTAGCCCGACCTGCTCCCGTCATGTAAAAATGAATAGGAAGCATTTAAAAAGGACCTTTTGAAACCCCTCGAAAGACTGAGCGAGGTAACTCCCTTTTCCCGGAAACCGTAACCTGCAGTGGCTGAAAAATTAACCCTCGTACCTTCATCTTCATTCTTTTTGAATATGATATTAATGATCCCTCCTCCTCCGTCAGCATCATACCGGGCAGAAGGGGAAGTGATGAGTTCTATTTTTTCGATATTATCCGCCACCGTATTTTCAAGCAAAGCCATCACCTCCTCCACCGGCATAGCTACTTTTCTACCGTTGAATAATATGGTTACTCCTGACTGTCCCCTGAGGCTGAATTGATTGTTCCTCCGGTCTGTAATGACTCCCGGGAGTTTTTCCAGCACCTGCAAGGCATTACTGCCTTTGGTCATCAGGCTGCTCTGTACATTAATTACCTGCCCGGTTTCGGTGTTTTGTATCCAGCCCTTTTTAGCGGTTATCGTGACTGCATCCAGGTCATTCGCACTCTCCTCCAAAATAAAAGTGCCAGAATCGACGCTTCTTATCACCGCACTTAATGATACAGGTTTTGAATACAAGGTTTTGTAGCCAATACTGCTTATGCTCAGCAGATATTCCCCTTCTGTAGCAATGGATATGGAAAATACCCCACTGGTATCTGTGCTGTTGCCGGTGACAAAAGTAGAGTCCCCGGCCTTTAACACGGTAACATTAACAAAAGGCATAGACACACCCGACCTGTCGGTTACCTTGCCTGTAATTTGTCCGTAACTATTCAGGTGAATGAAGAGCAACAGAGCTGCTGTTTTATAAATAATGTTTTTCATTTGTTTTGCTTATATGCCAGCAAAACAACATCCAGGTTCTCTGAAATGAAAATGTGATTGACATCAGGAGGTTTTGCATTGATGAAATGCAATTATTCTCAAAAATGAGCAGCTCGGGGTTTATTTAACGTACGTCAGGAGCATTCCGGTTTATCTTATAAATTTTAGCTTTCTACCCACCGCCCTGATCCATTCCCTGGCCATCAGTTCATGTCCCGCAGGCATGGGATGAATGCCGTCCCAGATCCAATACTCTGCCGGAGCTTTTTTAAGAGCCTGGTCAAAGACTTGCTGAAAACCCAAGAAAACGGCATTAAACTCAGCCGCCAGTTTTCTGACCACAGCTTGTCTTTTTTGGGTTTCAGAGAGATAGGCTTCCCATTTTTCTGCTACCCCGCCCACTTTCAGGATAAAGGGTTCACATAAAACCAGCTGAACACCCGGCAGGGCATCAACTGTCCTTTTCAACAACTCACGGTAATCTTTTTCATAGTTTTCTGCACTCATGGCTTCATTACCTTTCAGATACGCCGATATATCATTAATCCCCACCAGAATACTGACCAGGTCAGGTTTCAGGTCAAGGGCTTCCTTCTGCCACCTCCCGGCCAGGTCCACCACTTTGTTTCCGCTGATGCCCCTGTTGAAAAAATGAAATCCCCTGTCAGGATGATCCGCCCATAAACGGCTTGAAATAGAAAAAGCAAAACCATGCCCCATCACATGGTTCCAGTCGTTATTGCGGGTTCTGTTGCCGTCTGTGATAGAATCTCCCTGAAACAGGATGGTGTAGCTCCCTTCCGGAGCAGATTCATCGTCTAATTTAACAAATACAGGCAATAAGCCCATCGGAAGGGTTTTGCTTAAAAATGCTCTTCTGTTTTCCTTCATGGTTACGGTTTCATTCTGTTGTCAAATAGTGAATAAAATTGCCGAAATGCAAGTTCATCAATGCAGTTTTTCCAGGCTTTTTATGAGTTAAAAGCGTATTTACCCTTCAGACTTCCATTTAACAATTTGATAATAAGCTTTAACCTGTTTTAAAATCAGGAGTTTTTAACTTTGTGATATGAAAACACAAAATAGAATCTACCGCAGCCACTGGAGCAACTACGGCCCCAAATTTGGCTTACTAGAAGAATCAGAAATCGAAAATTCTGATTGGGAGCATGTTTTAAGCCCTTATGACCTTGACTTTACAGAGGTCGAAGAGGACGATGATTTTACCTCTATTAATGAGAAGTGATCATTCAAAAGTGAAGAGGAGTACCTCCTCTGTTTAATCGAAAATATTTCCTTATTTATATATAACTACCACACCACTTACCTTCATTCCGCTCATTTTCCCGATCAGAAATACAAATCATTCGCCACCCGGTAGGTATTACAATGGGCTTCGACAATATCGGCGATTTTCGGAGAATAACCTCCTCCCATCACTGTAACAATGGGTAATCTGAAGTCCTTAGCCATCTTAAACACAAACTCATCCCTTTTCCGGCAGCCTTCCGGCGACACACTCAGTTTTCCGAGCTTATCTGTTTTCAGGATGTCCACTCCGGAAACGAAAAACAGGAAATCAGGTTGTTGCCCGGTGAGAATCCGTGGCAGATGATCATATAAGAGCGACAGATAAGCTTCATCTTCACAATGCGTCGGTAGTTCAATGTCCAGATCAGACTTTTCTTTGTGCAGCGGGTAATTGTCTTTACCATGCATGGAAAAGGTAAAAACACGGGAGTCGTTTTCAAAGATCCTGGCCGTTCCGTTGCCCTGATGAACATCCAGGTCTATCACCAGGATTTTAGCGGCCAGTTTGTTTTCAAGAAGATAATGTGAGGCCACCGCCACATCATTGAGCAGACAAAAACCCTCTCCGCTGTCAGCATAAGCATGATGCGTGCCACCGGCCACATTGAAAGCCACGCCATGTTCAAAAGCGTAATGGCAACATGTTATGGTACCCTGGGTAATGGTCAGCTCTCTTTTTACCAGTGTTTCGTTCAGGGCGAAACCGATTTTCCGTTGTGCTTTGGGGCTCAGTCTCAGATGAAGAAGATCATCCAGGTATTCGGCCGTATGAACTCCCAAAATCCACTGATGATCCACTAAACCGGGAGAAAAGAAATTGTCTTTCGTGCAGGTGCCTTCATAAATCAGTTGCTCCGGAATAAGCTCGTATTTTAACATCGGGAACCTGTGTCCTTCAGGAAGCGGATGAACATACACCGGATCAAAAGCAATTTTCAGCACAGTAATTTATTCAATCAGTCGTTTCAGTTCATTTAACTTCAGCAAGGCCTCAATAGGCGACATGGTGTTAACATCCAAAGCTTTCAGTTTGTTTTTCACTTCTTCAGCTTTAGGGTCAACAGGGTCAAAAAAGCTCAGCTGGATATTGTTTTTCGGAGCTTCCCTTATTTTTTCCTTATTGGTTTCCTTAATATGGTCTTTTTCAAGATGATGAAGGATCTCGTTAGCCCTCAGGACCACAGTTTGCGGCATACCGGCAATCTGGGCCACATGAATACCAAAACTGTGCTCACTGCCCCCTTCTTTTAGTTTTCTCAGGAAAACCACCTTACCATTCAGCTCTTTCACCGAAACATTGAAATTCCTGATCCGCTTAAAGTCTTCTGTCAGCTGGTTCAGTTCATGATAGTGGGTAGCAAAAAGTGTCCATGGCTTAAACTTAGGGTGGTTATGCAGATACTCGGCGATACTCCAGGCAATGCTGACTCCGTCATAAGTACTGGTTCCCCGGCCGATTTCGTCCATAATGACCAGACTTCTGTCGCTGAGGTTATTCAGGATTGAAGCTGTTTCGGTCATTTCCACCATAAATGTACTTTCTCCTCTCGACAGGTTATCGCTGGCTCCGACCCTGGTAAATATTTTATCGACCAGGCCGATTTCCGCCGCCGTAGCCGGCACATAGCAGCCTATCTGGGCCATGAGTACAATCAGGGCTGTCTGGCGTAGCAAAGCCGACTTACCGGCCATGTTGGGCCCGGTAATGATGATGATCTGTTGCTGCCCGTCGTCGAGGAAGAGGTCGTTAGGTACATACGTTTCACCCAGCGGCAATTGCTGCTCAATCACCGGGTGTCTGCCTTCGCTGATGTTGATGACTTTGGTTTCAGAAACAACCGGCTTGCAGTACTTGTGTTTTTTGGCCACCCTCGCAAATGATAACAGGGCATCCAGCGTGGAAATCACTCGGGCGTTCTGCTGTATCTGGGGCACAAATTCTCCGGCGGTGATCACCAGGTCATTGAAAATCCGGTATTCTATTTCAAAAATCTTGCTTTCGGCAGTAAGGATTTTCTCTTCATATATCTTCAGTTCTTCCGTAATGTATCTTTCTGCATTGACAAGCGTCTGCTTCCTGATCCACTCTACCGGCACTTTGTTCTTATGGGCATTAGATACCTCCAGGTAGTATCCGAAGACTTTATTATAGGCAATTTTCAAAGAAGGGATTCCTGTACGGTCCGCCTCCCGCTGCTGCAGGTCTATGAGATAATCTTTCCCGGAAAAAGCAATTTTATGCAATTCATCCAGGTCAGTATCTACCCCTGTGCAGATCATTCCTCCCTGGTTACTCAGGGCCGGAGCATCTTCACGAAGCTCTGCTACGATTTTCTCTGTCAGGAACTTACAATCATTCAGTTGATTGATGTATTTCTCAAAAACCCTGGCATTCAGTCCCATCTCAGCCAGCTGGGCTTTGATCGGTTCTATCTGGACCAGGGCACGTTTCAGTTGCACCAGCTCCCGTGGACTGATCCTCCTTACTGCCACTTTTGAAATAAGCCTTTCCAGGTCACCGATCGGCTTTAACAACTGCGTCAGATTCGGAATCAGGTCCTCATCACTCAGAAAAACCTCCACGGTATCCAACCGCTCCTGTATCGGGGCTTTTTCTTTCAACGGAAGCACCATCCATTTACGAAGCAGCCTCGCCCCCATTGGCGTGCTGGTAAAATCAAGAATGTCGATCAGCGGCACCCCACCTTCGTGCTGTGCAAAGACCAGTTCGAGGTTCCTGATGGTAAAACGGTCGAGCCAGACATATTTTTCTTCGTCCAGTCTGGTAATGCTTGATATGTGTCCGATCTCTTTGTGTTCGGTATCCGACAAATATTGAAGGATCACCCCGGCAGCTATTATGCCTTCACGCAGGTTTTCAACCCCAAAACCCTTCAAAGAGTTGGTTTTGAAGTGATTGATCAGCATCGGGTAGGCAAAGTCGTAGGTAAATGCCCAGTCTTCGAAAGTGAACGTATTGTATTTGTCTCCGAAAAGCTGTTCGAATTTTTGTCTGTGTCTTTTACAGAAAAGTATCTCGGCAGGGCCAAATCCCTGTATCAGTTTATCGATGTAGGCTATATTACCTTCAGTAGTCAGAAATTCTCCGGTAGAAATATCCAGAAAAGAGACCCCGATCAGGTCGTCCGAAGCAAAATGAACGGAAGCCAGGTAATTATTATGCTTGACATCCAGCACGTTATCGTTATAGGAAACGCCCGGTGTTACAAGTTCCGTTACACCTCTTTTTACAATGCCTTTGGCTTGAGAAGGATCTTCTAGCTGGTCACAAATGGCTACCCTTTGTCCGGCACGCACCAGTTTAGGCAGGTAGTTATCCAGCGAGTGATGCGGAAATCCCGCTAACTCTTCATTGGCTCCGCCATTATTTCGTTTGGTCAGTACAATTCCGAGGATTTTGGAGGCTTTGATGGCATCTTCTCCAAAGGTTTCGTAAAAGTCACCGACCCTGAACAACAACATTGCCCCCGGATATTTTATTTTGATCTGATTATATTGCTTGCTTAAAGGAGTTTCTTTCGGAGTTCCGGGTTTTGCCATGCCTGTTGCAGATAATTCTGTATGAGTATAGATTAATTAATTTTCAAAAATAGAGAAATTTGTCCTATTTTGCCTTACTCAATTTGAATATTGTTTCATTTTCATCCGTTTTAATCCGGCAATGCTAAAGAATCAGCAGGTCATCATTTTAAATCTTCCTTTAAATTCCGGATCATCAGGAAAAATCAAAATCACAGGTTCAGAAAACCGTATTCTCCAACCAGGTTCATAAATCCTGAAGAAAAGCTTAATTATGCCAAATCAATGCTGCGGACTTGATCAGGTGCCTTTTTTTTGTTATTTTCGTGACGTATTTTATATAAAAACTTTTGATTAATGACTCTTACTCCGCTTGTCTCTATCGTTATTTCAACATTTAATCGAAGTAATATTCTAAAATACACCATTGCAACCGTTCTAAAACAAACTTATCAGCATTTCGAGATCATCGTAATAGGTGATCACTGCACTGACGACACGGAAGAAGTGGTTAATTCTTTTGCAGATGACAGGATAAGTTTTTATAATCTTGAAGAAAATTTCGGTGAACAGTCTTATCCGAACAATATCGGATTTCAAAGAAGTAAAGGAGAATTGCTGGCCTGGCTAAATCACGATGATCTATGGTATCCTGAACACCTCCAGGTACTTGTGGATGAGATATCCAGGACTGATTCCGACCTGGTATATTCATGGTATTTACCGTACAATTTTCAGCAATTTAACCGGTTTTACAATCTCCCGGTGTTCAATGAGGAAAATAAACATTACCCGTTTCTGACGATACCGGCTTCAACCTGGCTTCTGAAAAGTAAATTGGTTACTGAAATCGGGCTATGGAAAAGTGCGTGGGAAATTTATAATGTCCCCTCTCAGAACTGGCTCGGCAGGGTATACAAAGCAGGTAAAAAAATAACTATTGTTAATAGGTTAACCACGATAGCGATACACTCAGGATGCCGTAAAGACTCATATTTAAACAGAGAAGAGAGTGAACATGAAGAGGTTTTTAATCAGATGTATACTGCAGAGTTCAGAGAGAGTATTTTAACAGAATTATGTACTCATATGGCTTACCGTTTTAACAGAATTTCCCTGAAACAGTATATTAAAAACATTTTCAAAATACCCCTTAATTTTCTGATCATCAAATATCAACTGAATCCGAACGCATGGTTTTCAGTATTTATTTTTAAGAAAAAAGGAGGGGCTGTTAATCATTACCGTTCAGTACGTGGGTTGCCGCATTTAAACAGAAATAACTAACTCAGAATATAGTCATATGATAAAAGATTTTAAGAGAGACCCTCAGAGCATTACTGCGGATTGGGAACCCTATAATTTTTCACCCATCAATGGTGTAGTACACAGAGAAGTGAGAAATGTAATTAAGGACAACGGCTATCTGACAGAGATGTTCAGACCTGAATGGTTTGAAAACACTGCTATCGGCCAGGTATTCAGGGTCAGCTTACAACCGGGTGCTATATCCGCCTGGCATGTTCATGAAGAGACAACAGACCGCCTTTCTATTATCCTGGGAGTTGTCAAAGTGGTTCTGTATGATGCCCGCCCAGATTCTCCTACCGCCGGGATGATAAATGAGTTCAAATTAAGTGAAAACAGACCAGGAACAATCTTTATTCCTCCGGGAGTTTGGCATGGCGTACAAAACATTCATTATCAGGGCAGTGCTATCATAAACATGGTTGACAAAGCATATAAATATGAAAATCCGGATCATTTACGTATCCCTTTCAATGACCCTCAAATACCATATACCTTTGAAAAAAGGAGCATCTAATCTCTCTGTTTATTGATCAGGCAAAGAGTATATCAGTACGGATTTTCCCTGGTAATGATCCGGGGAATTTCCTTTTTGTTCAGTCTGCTGATTATCCGGTCATTAGCACTGTCCGATATCGGTAATTATTCCTATCTGATTGGCATAGCCTCTTTTCTTGAGGTTTTGACTACTTTAGGCAGCCCCGTTTCCATCCAGACACAAAGCGGAAAAAGCAAAAACAGCAACCTGGCGGTTTCAGCCTCTGTATTGGGCATTGGCTTTTGCCTTGTCATGCTCGCAATTTTCTTTACTATCCCCCTGCGATGGATACCGGATCCGTTAAGGCAAAACACAGCTGCTTTTTTTGTACTGACTACTGTTTTAAGTAATACCGTTATAGCCGTCGCTGTGGCTTATTACCGCAGCATGCTGAACGTAAAAAATGATCACTATATATTGCTCGGCAGAGAGCTTTTGAAGTTCATTATCATTCTTTTAATCAAAATCATATTTTCACTCGACCTGAACAACATTCTGTTCATAATGAGTGCGGTAAATATCCTGACTGTTATGTTTGTTTTGTCAGATCTCGTTACAAGATCAGATAAAACCTATTTTCAGCTAAAAGAGAATATTCTGTTCCTGATCAAAAATGGCGTTCAATTAATGCTCACTTTCTTTACTTACGCTTTTCCGTTAATTTTCGTACGTTTATTTAGCTACACGCACTTTGGCAAAGAAGCAGCAGGCCTTTTAAACATCTGCATGGTTACCAACGCCGGATTCCAGCTGTATGCCGTGAGCTGGGGCATGGCCATAAAACCAGTCATAGGTAAATTAAACAACGAACAGAACTTCCCTGCCATCTCAAAATTGTGGAAAGATTACGGTAATGTTTATTTAGCCGGATGCCTTGTGTTATACATTACCTGCCTTGTTTTTTACGGCCCTGTCCTGAGCCTTTTCAAATTAGACCCAAATAATACCACGACAAAGCATTTGTACTTTATAGTTCTTTTATTTAATCTGGTCTACAGCATCGGATCTATAAATAATAGTTTTCTCCAAATGCTGAAATTAACCCGGTTTGAATTAAAAGGTCTTGCCTGGGGTCTGCTACTCTATCCTCTGGTCGTATGGTATTGTCGTGACAAAGACATCCTGACCCTTGCCTGGGCCATTGTATTACTCGAATTATTCAAACTGATTGTTCAGGAATTTGTATTTTACACAAATAATCGGTTAAAACCTCCGTATAGGCTCTTATTCCCGGCACTCATTATAATCGCGGCATCATTTTTTACATGGAAGTTTTCTATGTTATTTTAAGTTTTACATAAGAGTAAGCAACTTACAGCATGTTTAAGCACATTTTGTGGCCCTGTAATTTCACAACAAAGAATTTTACCTTATTTTGTTTTCTTATCCGCTGAATAGAATATTATATCAAATATTAAGTTTATAAACAGCGGGAACATTTTTTTATATATAAGTACCTTGAAAACCTTAAAATAAAATATTATCTCTAAATTCTCAGAGCTATGTTAAATATTGAACACATTGGTATTGCTGTAAAAGATCTGATGGCGTCTAATACGCTGTTTTCCAAACTGCTGGATTCGTTCCCTTATAAAGAGGAATATGTGGAATCGGAGGGAGTCAAAACCTTATTCTTCAAAACCGGTCAGACGAAGATCGAGCTGCTGGAATCAACCCGCTCCGACAGCCCCGTGGCCAGTTTTATCGAAAAAAGAGGCGAGGGCATACACCATATAGCTTTTGAAGTGGCTGACATCTGGGCTGAAATGGCCCGGCTGAAATCCGAAGGTTTTGTTCTACTCAGCGACGAACCCAAAAAGGGAGCAGATAATAAGCTTATTTGCTTTGTTCATCCCAAATCTGCCAACGGGGTCCTGATTGAATTATGCCAGGAGATCCAGACTCCCGAATAATTCGTTCCGAAAGGATTTCACGAGACCAGCACTTCCCGGAGATAGTCACTCAAGAAAATCCCTTCAGGATCCTGGGTTTTTCTGACTGCCTGAAAATCCTCCCATTTCGGATAAATTTTCTGAAAATCAGCAGCTTGAAGGGTATGCATTTTACCCCAATGTGGTCTACCATCATAACTTCTGCAAATGTCTTCCATCACTTTAAAGTAATGCTGATGCGGATTTCCTTTGTAAACATGGAAG
Organism: Emticicia sp. CRIBPO; assembly: GCF_009905725.1. Lineage (GTDB taxonomy): Bacteria > Bacteroidota > Bacteroidia > Cytophagales > Spirosomataceae > Leadbetterella. Next base: position 33,854 of record NZ_JAAAKV010000002.1, read on the forward strand.
GCTATATAGGCCGATTGCCGCTGATATGCCGGACTCAGCCAGATATCATCTCCTTTCACAAACCTGTTCTCGGTCGGAAAATGGACATCGAATTTCCTGTCTTTAAATACCCTGACTACTTCCTTTTTCACGTCGGCAAAAGCTTCGTAGGGTACATTGTACTCCATCTCATTAAATAACACCGTACGGGGCAAAGCATACACCTTATGGCTCCAGTTGACCTTGCTACTCGTTCCTGACAAGGCCGCGGAAAGCTTAGCCACCGAAGAACTCAGGGAAGGAATATACCGGGTAGGAAACGACACGGCATTGAATAAATGATTTTCCATCACATTATCAAACCACAAACCCAGCTTATTGTCTTTTGCCTCCTTTTCTGAAACATTGCTGTACTTGGTCTGTACGGTTTCAGTATGCGGAAACCAGTAGAACTCAAAATTCCGGGTTGTTTTATTGATCTCATCGTACCGTCCCAGTACGTCAAATAAATTTTCTTTTCCGCTCGTAAATTCGAGTTTATAAGACTCAGTCAAACGAAAAGTAAGTTCCAGAATAATCCCGAAGCTCCCCAGAGAAATCTGGGTTGCCTTGAAAATATCATGATTATCCGTTTCGCTGCAATTGACAACCTCTCCTTTTCCATTAACAAACCGTATGGCTGTGACCTGGGTGGATATATTCCCGAAGCCGATTCCTGTGCCGTGTGTGCCTGTACTGATACTCCCGGCCATCGACTGCCGGTCGATATCCCCGAGGTTTTCCTGGGCAAGTCCAAGCTGATGAGAAAGATCTCCGAATTCATAAATTTTAGTACCGGCTTTCACGGTTATTTCTCTGGCTTCTTTATTGACTGAGACAATGCCCTTATAATGATCCAGGCTGATCAGCACCTGGTCTGTCTCACATAATCTCGTAAAAGAATGCCCGCTGCCGATGATCCTTATTTTCTTTTTAAGGTCAATACAATTCCGGACAATTTTCACCAGTTCATCTTCCGAAGAAGGACTAAAAATCTGAGAGGGAGTGTACCTGACTGAGCCACTCCAGTTGCTCATCGTATGCATCTGATTATTGTTTACATAAAACTTTTACCTTCTCCGCGATAGGTTTTAAAACGATCAATGACCTTCCCTTCAGAAACGACATATAACTCATTAAACCGCTCGCATATTTCACCCGCCTTGCTGTGTCGCATGATCACAGGATCTCCCACACTTAATTTCTGCTGACCTGAATATACAAACGGAGTCTGAACTTCCCCCGCCCCTTCATTAGGAATGAGATTTACCCCTTCAGGCAGATAAGGCAAAGGCAGTTTATTAACGCCAACAGCTCCCGAGGCTACATACCCCCCACCTGCACAGGTAAAAATACCGGGCTGAGGATTCCTGGTAATATCCAGCATAAAAGCCACGGCAGGGCGGTGCTTAAACTGACGATAGGAATCAAAAAGATGGGAACTGTAAAATCCGGAGCCTACTGTCACTTCCGTCACCCAGGGCTCTTCACGGGTTGACTCCAGCGAACCTGTTCCACCACCATTGACCACTTCAATAGTAAAACCCTGCTGAGTCAGGTACTCTAAACACTCCTGACGGCGTTGCCGGACCTGCCCTACAGATATTTTTTTCAAAAACCTAATGACGCTGTTCTTCAACACTTCTCCCTGCACTTTGTCTCCCAAACCGGCAATTTGTGACTCATAACCCATGATGGCACTCAACCGGACATCTGGACAGGACTGAATATATTCTGCTATCCGTTTCAGACTTTCGAGGTTTTTCACGGAACTGCGGTATACCCCGAAATACAGAAAAGGGAACCTGCTGCTCATATCGATATCGAGGCAGATTTCGGCTGTTACATGACGTTTTGATGCTGCTTCCTGTATCAACCTTACATGGTCAACCAGATCAGCCATAAAGTAAATTTTCTTCCCTGCAGCCACATACCTGCACAGATCGTCCAGCTGACGGGTATCTACCACCGGGTAACCCAGCATAATATTATCAAAACCATGCTCCAGCAAATGAATGGTTTCGTCGCCCGTAAAAGACATCAGCCCTATAAAATGATCCTTATCCTGAAGGAGATATTTCAGCACGGCAATACTCCGCACAGACTTGGAAGCCACCCTGATCTTTTTTGAGGATGATCTTAGTAAAATATCCTTAATATTCTGATCCAGCATATCGCGGTCAAGAAATGCCAGCGGCTTGCTTTCTTTTTCAAAAATCTGCTTGTAATAAGCATATACATCCATGCAGTCAAAAAGATTGAATAGCTAAATATAGAAAATATCCTGAACGCCACAAACAAAAAAACGGGTGAAGTTTCAGCTTCACCCGTTTCATTTAAAATCTATGGAGCAGTTAAACCCTAACAATCTCCGCACCTATGGCATTAAGCCTGCCGTCGATGTTCTGGTAACCACGATCAATCTGTTCAATGTTGTCAATAATACTGGTACCGTCAGCTGATAAAGCGGCGATCAGCAACGCTACCCCCGCACGGATATCCGGCGAAGTCATGCGGATACCTCTCAGGTTATACTCACGGTTCAAACCAATCACGGTAGCCCTGTGCGGATCACAAAGAATGATCTGGGCTCCCATGTCAATCAGTTTATCAGTAAAGAACAATCTCGATTCAAACATTTTCTGATGGATCAGAACGGTTCCTTTGGCTTGTATGGCCGTCACGAGAATGATCGAGATCAAGTCAGGTGTGAAGCCGGGCCAAGGAGCATCGTAGATAGTCAGGATAGAACCGTCAATCAGTGTACTGATCTTATAATTCTCCTGGGCAGGGATGAAAATATCATCGCCCCTGAACTCCATTTCAATGCCTAATTTCCTGAATGTATCCGGTATGATACCCAATTCTCTGATCTGACAATTTTTGATCGTGATTTCCGATTTGGTCATTGCTGCCAGGCCGATAAAACTGCCGATCTCAATCATATCAGGAAGCATGGTGTGCTCACATCCGTGTAATTCCTTCACGCCTTTGATCACCAGCAGGTTTGAACCTACACCGGAGATTTTAGCCCCCATGCTGTTAAGCATTTTGCACAACTGCTGAAGATATGGCTCACAGGCCGCGTTATAAATAGTAGTTGTTCCTTCAGTAAGAACAGCGGCCATTAAAACGTTGGCGGTTCCCGTCACTGAAATCTCATCCATCCAGACATAAGTGCCTTTCATGTTTTTACCTTCGATGGTATAGAAAGCATCTTCGGGATCATACAGAAATTCGGCCCCAAGCTTCTGAAAACCCACAAAGTGAGTATCCAGCGGTCTTCTTCCGATCTTATCTCCTCCCGGACGCGGGGCTTTTCCTTTGCCGAAACGACCCAGCATCGGCCCAAGCAGCATGATGGAGCCTCTCAGCTCTGCCGCTTGTCTTTTATATCCGTCTGTTTCAAAATAGTCAAAATTGACCTGGTCTGCTTCAAAACGGTAAGAACCCTCTCCTACTTTGGTTCTTCTCACACCCATGTCCTCCAGCAGTTCCATTAACTTGTTCACATCCCTGATGTTCGGAATGTTGTTAATGGTGACAGATTCCTTAGTAAGCAATACCGCACATAATATTTGCAAGGCTTCGTTTTTAGCCCCTTGTGGAATGATCTCCCCCTGTAATTTCTTTCCTCCTGTTATTTTAAATGACGACATACTGTTCTGATGTATTTTGCTTAAGGCCTCCTGCGGTTATTATCTCTGAAACGGTTTTTATTGTTGTTGTTGCTTCCATTGCGGTTATTCCCGTTACCGTTCCTTTCCATCGGAGGTCTGCTGTTTCTTTCATTACCTCTCTCAGCCGGACGGCGTTCATTGTTCCGCTCAGGACGGGCAAAATTCTGAAACTGCTGTCTTCCGCGGTTACCGCTGCCGTCTCTCGGGCTGGCATCTTCCACCAATCCGTTGACTCTCAGATCATCAATTTCAGCCTGCAGTTTGTATCCCGAAAGCTCCAGGATCTGCTGAAGACATGAATTTGTTTCGATGGTGTCTTTGTTCCAGTTCAGGAAAAAGCTCTTCATCAGCCTTACCAGGTAGGAAACAAAAGCCTTACGCTCATCGAAGGTGTCGGCCAGCATGGCTTTCAAAACCAGCAATTCCACATTACGTCCATAAAACCTGTGTTTCAGTTTTTGCTGGTTGTAAGGAATCTGCATAGGTTTTCTACCCAAAATCTCTTTCGGAGGCGGAGGAAAGGGGCTGTCTACGATCAGGTCAAAATTGGCCATGATGTAAAGGTCGTCCCACAGTTTTTTATTATAATCCATACCATCCCTCATCTGCGGATGGATCTGACGCATAAGTTCTATTAAAATATGAGCGTGCTTTGTACGGGTCTCAATATCAGGTATACTGATAATGTGCTCGACAAGTTTTTGAACGTTACTTCCGTATTCTTTCATAAAGTACTTTCCGTTAACAGGGAAATTTTTCCGGGCGAAGAATAATTATCTAAATCAATTAAAGATTGCGAAGCTAAAATCTGCCACAATTGAATGGACCAAGGATTTTCAATTCGGATAACAAAAGTAATAAAAAATACGATTCACATAAATTTTTATATTCTTTTTTAGCAATTAAGAACGGCTTTGTTATCCGCTGCTTTCAGCTGGGTAGTAAAAACCGGGATGTGAATAAAAATAAATCCCTGCTTAAACACCTTCTTAACGCTCCGGCCCGTTTATAATTATCAATATCAACAGTATAATCTCACGGAATTATGCTTAACTTTAAATATCAATCGGCTTTTAAATCCTGTTTATGTTCTCAAAAAATACCATTTACCTTCTTTTGCTGGCCGTTCTTTTCGGGCAATGTTCTCCCAAATCATCCAAAAACAAACGCATTCAACATGCTGAAATAACCTCTCCGAAACGCGAGTTCAGGGCTGCCTGGATAGCCACCGTGGCCAACATCGACTGGCCCTCCAAAAAAGGTTTGAGTTCAGACATTCAGAAAAGGGAATTTACACAGATCATCAATACATTGAACAGAACAGGCATCAATGCCGTCCTGGTCCAGGTAAGGGCCGCCTCAGACGCCCTTTATGCCAAAAGCAACGAACCCTGGTCGGAATGGCTGACCGGGAAACAGGGCCAGCCCCCGGTCCCGTTTTACGACCCCATGGAATTCATGATTGAAGAGACCCACAGCCGCGACATGGAGTTTCATGCCTGGCTCAATCTTAACCGGGGCACACACAAGGCTTCAGACGGGGTAATCGCCAAAAATCATATTACCAAAACAAAACCGGAATGGTTTCTGACCTATGACGGCCAGCAACTCTTTAATTTCGGGCTGCCCGAAGTACGGGAATACATCCTGGATATCGTGATGAACATCGTCAGAAATTATGACGTAGACGGGATCCATTTTGATGATTACTTTTATCCCTATACCGTCACCGGTCAAACCCTCAAAGACGGTGAAGCTTATCGGAGATATGGCAAAGGCTTCAACTCCATTGAAGACTGGCGTAGGAACAACCTCGACCTGCTCATTCATGACATCGGGAAAGCCATCGAAAAAGAAAAAAGATGGGTAAAATTCGGTGTCAGCCCGTTTGCTGTATGGCGAAACAAATCTGCTGATTCCGCCGGGTCAGACACCGATGGCGGGCAGCCTTCTTATGATAATTTATATGCCGATACCCGGAAATGGGCCAGGGCGGGCTGGATTGACTATATCGCTCCTCAGAACTACTTTTCTTTTGAACACGATAAAGTCCCTTATCAGCCCGCGGCAGAATGGTGGAGTCGCAATCACGGACCTCATCATCTTTATATCGGACACAGCACCTACCGTGCAGATATTCAGAGTCCGGACAGAAACTGGGCCAACCCCAACCAGATTCCCCGACAGATACAATATAACCGGAAGAACCCGGAAATCAGCGGAAGTATTTTTTACAATACTTCGTCTCTCCTCAAAAACAACCTGGGTGTGAGAGACTCCCTCGCCAGTTATTTCAGACTTCCGGCATTACTCCCGGTCATGCCATGGAAAGACAACACGCCTCCGAATGCCCCGGAAAAGCTCAGGTTAAAGAAAATATCAGATTCGGAATCTGAAATCAGTTGGAGCCTGCCTGAAAAACCGGCCCGGGACAAGGAAGATATCCGGAGGTTTATCATCTACAGGTTTGACCACGATGAAACCGCGAACCTCAGTAATCCGGCCAGGATTCTGGCCATTGTGAAAAACAACGGAGCTCTGAAATATAACGACAAAACGATCGTCAGAAAAAAGAGATATTACTATGCCATTACGGCCCTTGACCGCCTTCAGAATGAAAGTCAAAGGTCTGATTTTATTATCCTTAAGTAATATTCTGATTCAGTTAAAGAAATAAAACCGGATATTGCAGGTTATTATCTTTAGACCGGCTGCGGATTTGAAACATAATTTGCAAAACAAAGGGAACGTGGCCCGGTTTATGATTGTTAAGGACTTAATAATTTAGGGAATATACACTATGGACAGAGCATTTTTACAACATATCTTCGTGAAACACCAGGATACGGAGGCAGTGCCGCCGACCAAGGAAATTGCGGGTTGGGCATTGAAGGTCATTCGCCTTTTATATCCTCAGCAATCCAAAGATTTCTTCCCCAGCATCGATGAAATCGAAGGGGAATTCTGGAATCTGGGAAATGAATTGAAATTTATTCTCAATTCGACAGACGGTTGTAAAGATTGTGACAATGAACAGAAAATAAAGAAGTTCCAGGCGGCTATCCCTGAATTGTACCGTGTGCTCAACACCGATGTTCAGGCCATTTTATCCGGCGACCCCGCCGCTAAAAATGAATATGAAGTCATCAGGGCTTATCCGGGATTCTATGCCATCAGTTTTTACAGGCTGGCACACCTCCTGAATGACCTTGAAATATCAATCATCCCAAGGATTCTTACGGAATATGCCCACTCCAGAACAGGCATCGACATACATCCCAGTGCAGAAATCGACGAATATTTCTTCATTGATCACGGCACAGGCCTCGTGATTGGTGAGACCTCGGTCATCGGAAAACACGTCAAGCTCTACCAGGGAGTTACGCTCGGAGCCCTGAGTGTTAAAAAGTCGCTGGCCAATACCAAACGACACCCTACTGTGGAAGACAACGTGGTGATCTATTCAGGAGCCACTATTCTGGGTGGTGATACCATCATCGGGGCCAACAGTGTTATAGGCGGTAACGTCTGGCTAACCAAAAGTGTGCCTCCGGGATCAGTGGTATACCATAAGCCTGAAATAAAAGTAGTAGAAAAAGAAAGTCTGGTGTAAACTTCAGGCCAACACCTCCTCATAAGCAAAAAACATAGCATGGCAACCATTTTAGATCTGGTGGGAAATACCCCCCTTGTAGAAATCCGTAAACTGAATCCCAACCCCAAAGTTAAAATTTTCGGCAAACTCGAAGGAAACAATCCCGGCGGGAGCGTCAAAGACCGCCCTGCCCTGAATATGATCCGCAGTGCCGTTGAAAGAGGAGACATCAAACCCGGCATGAAGCTCATAGAAGCCACCAGCGGCAATACGGGCATAGCCCTGGCGATGATTGCCAGGCTATATGACCTGGAAATAGAATTGGTCATGCCATCCAACTCCACTAAGGAAAGAACGCTTACGATGGAAGCTTACGGAGCGAAGGTTACTTTACTGGACAACATCGAGGTCTGCCGCGATTACGCAGAAGAAAAATCACAATCGGATGAATTCCTGATGCTGGATCAGTTTGCCAATCCTGACAATTACATGGCCCATTACAAGACCACCGGGCCTGAAATCTGGAGAGATACAAATCAGCAGATCACGCACTTTGTATCTTCCATGGGCACCACCGGCACCATCATGGGCACATCGAAATATCTGAAAGAAGTTAATCCGGAGATACAGATCATCGGTTGTCAGCCGACAGAAGGTTCGTCTATTCCCGGCATCAGAAGATGGCCGGAAGAATACCTGCCCAAGATTTTTGATCCTTCAAGAGTAGACAGGGTGATGGACATCTCCCAGGCAGAGTCTGTTGAAATGTCGAGACAACTCGCCAGAGTTGAAGCGATATTCTGCGGGATGAGTTCAGGAGGAGCAGCCACAGCGGCCATCAGGCTGGCCAGGGAGCTTGAGAGCGGCACGATAGTCTTTATTTGCTGCGACAGAGGCGACCGCTACCTCAGCAGCGACCTCTTCGGCTAAAAGGCTCATGCCCCAAGGCATGAGCCTACGATGATCAGATCCCCCATTTGGCAGGATTCCTTCTCCATTTCTTTAAAGATTCCACATCATTGGCAGAGATGTATTCCTGCTGCAATGCTTCATCTATCAGGTAATTATAATGACTCAGGGTTACAAGCTTAACCCCTTTTTCTTCAAAATTAACGTCGGCGACTTTAAAACCATAGGTAAAAATGGCGATCATACCTACCACTTCAATACCCTGCTCTCTCAAAGCATCAACCGCCTTTAAAGAGCTCCCCCCTGTAGAGATCAGGTCTTCCAATACCACTACTTTCTGACCTTTTTCAATCTTTCCTTCTATCTGGTTCCCCATACCATGCTCTTTCGGTTTCGGGCGGACATAGGCAAAAGGAAGATTAAGAACATCAGCCACCAGAGCACCCTGGGCGATGCCGGCAGTAGCTACCCCGGCAATCAGATCTGCTTCAGGAAACTGCTTTTTAATGGCCTTAGCCAAAGCTTTCTTAATGAATGTTCTGGCCTCAGTATCAGATAAGGTGATCCTGTTGTCACAATAAATCGGCGAATTCCAGCCGGAGCTCCATTTGAAAGGCTTGTCCGGGCTTAATTTTACAGCTTTCGTTTTCAAAAGAAACGAAGCGATCTTACGTGCAGTAGTCATACAAATTTAATATAAAAGTAGTCCGTCCCGGACCGTTGGTCAATCTTCTCCCTCAGTCTTTTTGGTGACCAGGATTTTATCAATCCGGTTTTTGTCCATATCCACAATCTCGAAAAGATACTCTCCCCATTCAAAGGTATCACCGGTGTCAGGAATTTCTTTAAGTATTTCCAGTGAAAAGCCACCCATGGTGTCAAAACCACTGTACTCTTTTCGGTTTGGCAGGTCTATTTCAAACTCATTCAGGAAGTCATCAAAAGGCAAGGCTGCATCGATCAGGAAGCTTCCGTCTTCACGTTCTGTAATTTCAAATTCAAATTCATTTGTTTCAGATATATCCCCAACCAATGCATCAAGGATGTCATTCATCGTCACGATACCCTGAACGTTCCCATATTCGTCAACGATAATTCCGAAGTGAATTCTCTCTTTCTGGAATTTCTCAAGCAATTGGTACGCATGATTATTCTCAGGAACATAAAGAGGTTCTCTCAGCAACTTATCAAGGTTTTTGATCTCTTCCTCAAATGATTTACCCAGCAAATCCTTGATATAAAGCAGTCCTACCATGTCGTTGATACCGTCTTTACAAACAGGGTAAACCGAATGCTTCTTCTGGATGATCTTCTCCATGTTTTCAGACGGATCATCATCAATGTCCAGGTAAGTCACTTCGTTGATATTGGTCATCAGTGAGGTAATTCTCCTGTCTCCCAGATGAAAGACGTTCTGAACTATTTCATGCTCGATCTCCTCAATTGTACCGCCTGTGGCTCCTTCCTGCATCAGTGTTTTGATCTCTTCTTCCGTCACAGAAGTGTCGTTTTCGACCAATCCGCTTATTTTAAAGAGGATATCGGACGATTTACTCAGTAACCAGATAAATGGTGCGGTGATCTTGGAAAGCACATTCATAGGCTTCACCACAAACATGGCAATCTCTTCAGACTTCGCCATACCTATCCTTTTCGGAACAAGTTCTCCGAAAATCAATGTGAAGTAGGTAACACAAATGGTAATCACACCGACAGACAATGAGCTGGCATAAGGTTGCAGTACCGGGATTCTTTCAAAAAACGGCATGACATATTCCTTCAGCTGATCGCCTGAGTAAATACCGGTAAGAATGCTGATGAGAGTTATTCCGATTTGGACAGTTGATAAGAATCTTGCGGGAGAATTTGCTAAATCCAGAGCAGCCTGGGCTCTTTTATTTCCATTTTTGGAAGCTATTTCTAATTTGGTCTTTCGAGAGGATATCAGGGCTATTTCAGCCATTGAAAACATCCCATTCAAAATAATTAGAAAAAGAATAATTATTATTTCCATTAAGTTTGTCGGAAACTGACTTCAGTTTCCTAATGAGTTTACGGTGCAAAGAAACGAAATTAAAAAAAAAGTTTAGTCGTTTGATATAAAAAAATTATTACTTTCTAAAATATATCATACTTATTGATTTAATTTTACGCCTCAAAATTTATTTTCATGGTAATATTCGTCAACAACAAGCCCATCCACCTCGTTCAAAGTGATAAAATAAAGGTACTGAATATAAATCAATATGACGTAATTATAGACGGCAAAAATTCGGTTTTTAAGCCTTCTGTATGGTCTGGAGAGGTTTTGGTTCAAAATACGATGACTGAGAATATCACCTCGTTCTTCAAATTCGCTAAAAAGAACAGCCTTGATCACCTTTCCTCTGTTACCTTCCTGGTGAAAGACAAAGCAACGGCCAAATCTGAGATCAAACAACTTTTTAGTGTTGTCAAAGCCGCCGGAGGGATGGTTTTTAACGCCGAAGGTAAGGTCCTGATGATGAAAAGGCTCGGTTTCTGGGACTTGCCAAAAGGAAAAGCCGAGAGCGATGAAAATTCAAGACTTACGGCGATCAGGGAAGTGGAAGAAGAATGCGGCGTAAAAGTAAAGATTGATAAAAAACTATGCACTACCTGGCATACCTACCTGCTTAAAGGTAAACCCGTCATCAAACGCACCAAGTGGTATGCAATGACCCTCCTGGATGACCGCAAAATGAAGCCTCAGGCCGAGGAAGGGATTGAAGAACTGAGATGGATGACCCCGGAAGAAATGGAAGAAGCCTTAAAAATTTCTTACGCTTCTATTATCCATGTCGTTAAGTCTTCTCATCAGGCAACAGAATAATCAATCCTGTTTCTGGATGAGTTTTTCCATATTGTAAGGAATATAACCGGAAATATCAGCCCCGTATTTGTGCAGTTCTCTTACGATGGTAGAACTGATCGGGGCAAGCTCAGGTGACGTAATTAAAAATACGGTTTCCAATTCAGGAGAAAGCTGCCTGTTTACCTGGGAAATCGTATTTTCATATTCAAAATCCGTGGTATTTCTTAGCCCCCGTAGAATGAAATTCGCTCCGAAATCATCTGCCACTTTGGCCGTCAGATCATCATAATGGACGACTTTGACCCTGGGTTCATCTTTAAACGCCCCCTTGATCACCGCATCAATGACTTCTATATCAAAGTATCTCTTTTTGGTTGTATTGGTACCTATGCCGATGATGATCTCGTCAAAAACCCTGAGGCCTCGCTCAACGATATCTGCATGTCCTTTCGTAAAAGGGTCAAAAGAGCCGGGAAAAAAAGCAGTCCTTTTCATTCTTAAAGTTATTTAGTCTTAATTTACCAGAATCTGGAACAAAGAAAATAACAATTTTCAACAAACAGTAAAGAATTCGGCTATTTGCTCAATTCAGTCGCTAAAACCATCCTGATCTTCAGTCTTGCCCCCATGGCCATTACGTCCACAAGGTCCTGGATCGTCAGCGTTTGTTCAGCTCTCAGAATGACAGTAGGCTCTTCCATCTTCGCGGTAGCTTCTGCCAGACGGGCCTCCAGCTCAGGAAAAGGAATAGGCGTTTTATCTATGAAGTACTCCTTGTCTTTGGTCACGGATAAAGTAACCGGCTGCTTGCTTACGTCATGAGCCGAGTTATCAGACTTGGGTAAAAGGAGTTTAATTACATTCGGACTGCCTAAGGTAGATACAATAAGGAAAAACAACAACAGGAAGAACATGATGTCATTTAACGATGCTGTCTGTACCTCGGCTTCAAACCGGCGTTGTCTTTTGAATTTCATCTGTGTTCAGTTTAACGTACCGGTTCGTTCAATGTATCAAGAAAATCCATCACAGTAGCCTGAAGGTTAATGCTGAATTTATCGACCATCATGTTGATGGCATGATAAGCAGAGTAAGCAATCAAACCTACTACCAGTCCGGAAAAACTTGAGATCATTTTTTCGTAAAGACCGTTTGAAATGGATTCGATGGAGAAATTACCGGTAACCGATATCTCATAAAAAATCCTGATGATACCCGAAATCGTACCTACGAATCCTAAAGTAGGAGCTACACCGGCAATAAGACCCAGGTAACCCATGTTCTTTTCCATTTTCGATATCTCGAGGTTGGACTGGATTTCCATGGCACTTTCGATGTCTTTTACGGGTCTGCCGATCCTGGTAATTCCTTTTTCAAGGATCCTTGAAATCGGACGGTTGGTACCCTTGCAAAGAGAGCTCGCCGTACGGATATCACCTCTGAGGATATTATCTTTCAATGATCTCAGGAAACCGAAATCAATGGTTGAAGCATTTTTAATAAACAGGTAACGCTCAGTCATCAGGAAGAATGTGGCAAAAAGCAAAATGAGAATGGGATAAATGACCACCCCGCCTTTGAGCAACAATTCGAAATAATTAATACTTTGTGGGCTGGCTATAAGCGTCGAATCGGTCGCAGCGGGTACCTGAAGCAATATATTATTTAACATACAGAAAAGGGTATTGTTGTTTTTATGGTAATTAACTTTTATTAACTTCTAATTATTATGCAAATTAAGGATTTTTTAAAGTGATATGCATTTAAAGTCTTTTTTTTCAGAGCACTCCCTTGGTACTCGGCAAAGAATTCAGGTCACGGATATCCCTTTTTACAGCCATCTTTATCGCTTTCGCCCAGGCCTTGAAAATCGACTCGATTTTGTGATGTTCATTATCTCCTTCACACTCGATATTCAGGTTACTCTTCGAAGTATCACTGAATGATTTGAAGAAATGCATGAACATTTCAGTAGGCATCTCTCCTATTTTTTCTCTTTTAAATGAGGCGTCCCAAACCAGCCACGGGCGACCTGAGAAGTCAATAGCTACCTGTGCCAGGGCTTCATCCATCGGCAACAAAAATCCGTACCTGCTGATGCCTTTTTTGTCTCCCAGGGCTTTCAGATAAGCCTCGCCTAGAGCCAGTGCGGTGTCTTCAATTGTATGGTGTTCATCAATGTGAAGGTCGCCTTCCACTTTAATAGTCAGATCGGCACCTGAGTGCTTGGCCAGCTGATCCAGCATGTGATCAAAAAAGCCCAGGCCTGTACTGATATCGGCGTGTCCCTTACCATCAAGGTTTACTTCTACAAAAATATTGGTCTCTTTCGTTACCCGGTTAACAGAAGCCACCCTGGCCGGAAGTTTCAAAAACTCATAAATAGCGTCCCAGTCATTGGAGATCAGAGCTGTAGCTGCCTTCTGCTCATCGGTAGCGTTTTCAGATTCACTTTCGCCGATAAATATACCTTTTGCTCCCAGGTTAAGGGCTAACTGAATGTCTGTCAGACGGTCTCCGATAACATAAGAATTGGCAAGGTCATATTCTCCGTTAAAAAACTCCGTCAGAAGCCCTGTCCGCGGCTTACGCGTCGGAGCATTTTCATGTTCAAAAGTCCTGTCGATAAACACCTGGCTGAAACGGATATTTTCACCTTCAAGGGTTTTCATCATTTTCTGCTGAGCCGGCCAGAAGGTATCTTCCGGAAAAGAATCTGTTCCGAGACCATCCTGATTAGTCACCATGACCAACTGATAATCAGTCTCTTCTGCAATTTTGCGAAGATTGGAAAGTACTTTTGGAAGGAATTCCAGTTTTTCAAGAGAATCTACCTGGAAATCCAGAGGGGGCTCAACGATAATGGTGCCGTCACGATCAATGAATAAGACTTTTTGCATGCTTTGGTTTATATTTCCCTAATTATTTTTTTGCAAAACTAAAATTTTAAAAGCGATTTCGGGAAATTAAATCCGAATAAGTTTTAGTAAACAGGGGAAAACGAAAAAAGGGAAAACGAAAATGCGGGAGTTTCCGGCAGTAAGTCTGAAAAACGGGAAGGTGAGATTTAACCGGTAAACCGGCACTGTTTCTTATCGATTTTCCAGTGGGTTCGCCCCTGTAAATCACTGCTTTACGCCCACATTCATTCAAAAAATCAGTCCTTTACCGTCTCGTTATTCTTCATTTTCATCAAACACCCGGAATCTGACGGCCGAAATCTGCCCAGAAAAAGAACCCTAGCAAAACATCATTTGGATTTTTTTTATGAAAAATGTAAAATAACAATTAATTTTAAAGATTTGGGATATTTCACACCACTATTTTCAGAATATTATTTTGTATTAGAAAATAAAGAGGTATCTTTGCAAAGTTTTTAATCGAACGCATCCGTTCGAGACTCTGCAAATGGTAAATCGTCTTAAAAGATAAGGCCCTTTTATCCCCATTTTCCCTTCAGAGCAGGCAGCGGATGAATCCGTGATGTTCACGTAAGGGCGTATCGCAATCGCCTCAATTTATTTATTATTTAAGCAATTTTGGACGAAAGCGAAGCGTCCAATCCAAGATTTTTTATGCAAACTTTAAAGTTTAATGAACTTCCTGTGTCTGAATTTATTCTTAACGCAGTAGAAGAAATGGGTTTTGATGAAACCACGCCGATTCAAGCCGCCGCTATTCCTTTGATTTTAACCGGAAGAGACGTCATCGGACAAGCTCAGACCGGTACCGGTAAAACTGCCGCTTTTGGTATTCCCGCTATTGAGCACGTAGAAGTTGAAAATCGCAGCACCCAGGTATTGATCATGTGTCCTACCCGTGAACTTGCACTTCAGGTAAAAGAGCAGATCCAGAAATTAGCCAAATTCAAAAAAGGACTTCTTGTAACAGCTATTTATGGTGGAGAGTCTTACGAAAAACAATTCCTTGCCCTTAAAAGAGGTTCGCAGATTGTTGTAGGTACTCCCGGCCGTATCATGGACCACATCGACCGTAAGACCCTGAAACTGGAAGACATTTCAATGGTAGTATTGGATGAGGCAGATGAAATGCTGAACATGGGCTTCAGAGAAGATATTGAAAAAATCCTTTCTTATGCTCCGGACGAAAGACAAACAGTGTTGTTTTCGGCAACGATGTCAAAAGAAATCCTGAACATTACCAAGAAATTCCAGAAAAACCCTGAAATCATCAAAGTGACCCGCAAGGAGATCACCAACGATAATATTGAGCAGGCTTATTTCTCTGTAAGAAGAGAAGCTAAGTTTGAAGTGATGACCCGTCTGATAGATGTACATGATCTTAAGCAGATCATTGTATTCTGTAATACCAAGTCAAAAGTGGACGAGGTCGTTGAAGAGCTTCAGGTGAAAGGTTACGCAGCAGAAGGATTGCACGGTGACTTGCGTCAGACTGCCAGAAACCAGGTCATGAGCAAATTCCGTAGCGGAAACACCACTATCCTTGTAGCCACTGACGTTGCCGCCAGAGGTATTGACGTGAGCGGTATTGATGCCGTATTCAACTTTGACCTTCCGATGGACCTTGAATATTATGTACACCGTATCGGTCGTACAGGTCGTGCAGGTAAATTGGGTAAAGCCTTCTTATTTGTATCAGGAAGAGACAGATCAAGACTGAGAGAACTGGAAAACTACACTAAAGTTGCCATCACTCAGGGTAAGATCCCTACTTTCAAAGATATGATGGAAGTACGTCAGACCAGGTTTATGGAAAAAATCAAAGCGAACATTTCTGAAGAAGGAAATGAAGTTTTCGAAGATATCGTTGACAAACTGAAAGGTGAAGGATATTACACTCACCACATTCTTTCAGCTCTTTTGAGAATGCAGATCGGTAACCAAACCGAGCCTGCAATGAGAGATGAAGATCTTTCAGACGAAAGAAGAGGTGACAGAAGACCAGCCGGAAGAGATTCAAGAGATGGCAGAAACAGCGGCGGAAGAAGCAGAGGTTTCGAAAGCCGTGGTGAGTTCCGTCCTGAAGGTCGTGGCGGCGAACGTGGTTTTGACCGTGGCGGCGACAGAGCAGGTTTTGCTCCGAGACGCAACGCCGGTGGTGCTCCGGGAGCTGGTTCAGGCGAGCCGGGTATGGTGAGATTGTTCATCAGCTTGGGTCGTAAAGACAACGTATCTCCAAATCACATCGTTGGAGCCATCGCTTCAGAAGCCAGAATCCCTGGCCGTGTGATCGGACAAATTGATATGTATGACAAATTCAGCTTTGTTGAAGTACCACAAAAAGATGTAGATAAAGTGATCCAGGGCATGAGAGGTAAAACAATCAACGCCAGAGAAGCCAGCATCGAAGTAGCGAAATAATACTGAAGATAGTATGATATGGAAAGCGTGTAACCTGGAGGTTGCACGCTTTTTTGTTTTTTTAATTACTTAAAATTTTGCAAACATTAAATTCTTCCGGCAGTATTGCTTAAATTGTAGTAAAATACACCCTTTTACTATGAAAAAATTATTCTTACTCCTGTTTATCTTATTCCATTTTGATTCAATAGCCAGTGATTCACTGACTGTAAAGAAAAATGTTCTTTCAGTAGATCTGATAGCTCCTCCCTTATTTTCAATCAATTACTACAGGACATTGAGCAACAAGAATTTTAAAAGCTCGGCCAGATTCGGGATATCCTTGCATGATGCCCTTATTTTGGGTTATTCTGCTGAATTTGGGAAACGTCAGAATCGCTTTCAGACCGAAATTATACTTGTTAATCAATACTCCTTTGGAAAATTTTACAAAGAGATGGGCCCTGGTTACAAAAGGCTGACTACTATCGGCATTCCTCTCTTTTCCTATAAAAGATTGAATAAAAGGCAAAATTTATTTATTAAGGCTACATTCCAGCCCCTTACTTTGTATTTGAGAGGTAATGATTCAGATACTCCACTTATTCAACCGATTGATTCTCCGCTTTTTCTATTCGGGGTTGGTGCAGGTTTCGAATTTTAATCATGAAAGTAGTTTTATTGTAACCGATCTTTTTGCACTCCTGTATTTCCATACGGGAGCTTCCCATCCAACAGCTTAATCATACTCAGAAGGTTTTACCATCTGCCGAATCGTTTCTACCGGAAAAAGCAAAGATGTGCTCAACGAAAAACTGGGTGGCGGATACCGACTTTAATATTTCATTACCCCGTAAACAGGTACGTGGTCAGACGCCAGCGACTGCAGGGTTTTGATTTCCTTTACTTTCCAGCGATGATTTTTGGACAAAAAGATATAATCGATCCTGTTTTTCGGAGCTTCTGACGGATAAGTATTTTCCGGATGTCCGGCTATCACCGCCATATCATAAAAATGTTTTGTAATAAACTGATATTCTTCCGAATCAGGGCGGAAATTAAAGTCTCCCGCCAGCACCATGGGTAATTTCTCTTTCTCATAGTAGGCCACAATGGCCCCGAGCTGTGCCAGGCGGTTAGCTACATGCTGATGACAAAGGTGCGTTCCGGCCAGAATCAGTTTCTTTTTACCCGATTCATCCTTTACTCCGATAAGTGCTCTCCCCTCTCCCCCGCTCGGAACAGGCAATGATAAGCGGATGATCTCAGACGGATTCTTAGTCAAAATGCCTTCTCCATAACCTCCGTCACTGAAGTCGATGGCCTTGGCAAAGTAACCGTTCCGGTTGGTTACCCCACCCAGTGCCCTGGCAATATCCACTTTCTTTCCGTTACTAAAAGTGGCCGTCCGGTTGGTCATGCTGTCCACTTCCTGGAGAAAAACCACGTCAGGATCAAGATTTTTTATCAGGGTTGAGACTTCCTCCTGGTTGCTCTGTCCCTTTTTATATGGACTTTCCCCATGATAAATATTATAAGTCAGTACAGAAAGTGATGAAGAACAGGAGCAAGCCATTATGGCGAGAGCTAAGAACACTAAATATCTCATAGTATTTCGATGTTTGTTTAATCAGGTTGACATAAGTGATGAAAAATAAAGAAACAAAGTGAGAATCCGTCTTTCGGGCTGATTTTATTTTTTCAATGGTTCATAAGTTTTGAGATTCGCACAAGTTGTGACGGTCTACCTGCTCTTCTCGTCCGGGTATTATTAAAATAATTTAAAAACCTTCTTCAGAATTCTTGACAAAAATCGTATCTTTGAGAAATAATCATAATTTTTCAGCCTGAAATTATATGTCAAATACTCATTCTCCAGTACGTGTTTTAGTAGTTGGTTGTGGCAATATGGGAGCGTCCCATGCTACGGCTTATCATACATCAGAGGGTTTTACCATCTGCGGAATTGTCTCTACCGGAAAAAGCAAAGAAGTGCTCAACGAAAAACTGGGTGGCGGATACCCGCTTTTCTCTGATTATACAGAAGCCCTGGCTGCTACAAAGCCGGATGCCGTTTGTATTTCTACCTACCCGGACACCCACGAGGAATTTGCCATCAAAGCCCTGGAAGCAGGAGCTCACGTATTTATAGAAAAACCCCTTGCCGATACCGTTGAGGGATCGATAAGAGTAGTGGAAGCAGCCAAAAAAGCCAATAAAAAAGTAGTGGTCGGATATATACTCAGACACCATCCTTCATGGGAGAAGTTCGTTGAACTGTCGCACCAGCTTGGCAAACCTTTGGTGATGAGAATGAACCTCAACCAGCAAAGTCACGGCGTGATGTGGGATGTGCACCGTAACCTCATGAAAAGCCTCAGCCCTATCGTCGATTGTGGTGTTCACTACATAGATATTATGTGTATGATGACCCGCTCCAAGCCGCTGCAGGTGACTGCGATCGGTGCCAGGATGACCGACGATATCCCTGAAGACAATTACAACTATGGTCAGCTGCAAATCCGTTTTGAAGACGGCTCAGTGGGCTGGTATGAAGCCGGATGGGGCCCGATGATGAGCGAGACCGCTTTCTTTGTGAAGGATGTGATCGGACCGAAAGGTTGTGTATCCATTGTGGCTAAAGAAGCCGGAGCTTCCGGAAAATCAGATAATGTGGATTCCCACACCAAGACCGAATCGCTGAGGTTCCACCATGCGGATATCAACGAGAAAAATGAGTTTATCAAACAAGACGAATGGATCAATCTGACCGATGAACCGGATCACCAGGAGTTGTGTAACAGAGAACAAAAATATTTCCTGAAAGCCATTACCGAAGACATCGACCTGACAGACCACCTGGCGGATGCGGTCAACAGTCTTAAAATTGCTTTTGCCTGTGATGAATCGGTGAGAACCGGACAGGTAGTTAAGGTTTGATTTTTTGTAGGCCCGTGCCTCGAAGCTCGGGCCTACAAAAAAAATTATGCTAAAATATCTTCGATATTTTTCAATTCCGAGTCATCAAAAGCCAGATTATTCAGACTCTTAAGCGAATCCTGCAGCTGCGTTACCCTGCTGGCACCAATCAAAACAGAAGTCACCCTGCTGTCTTTCAATAACCACGCTAAGGCCATCTGAGCAAGCGTCTGTCCTCTTCCAACCGCAAGGTCATTCAACTTCCTGATTTTGGCAACTACCTCATCACTTACCTGGTCTTTTTGAAGGAATCCATGGTCTTTGGCAGCTCTTGAATCGGCCGGAATGCCTTTCAGGTATTTGTCGGTCAATAAACCTTGTGCCAACGGAGAGAACGGAATACATCCCACACCATTTTCACCCAGAACATCCATCAAACCACCCTCAACCCATCTCTCAAACATAGAATATTTAGGCTGGTGAATCAGACAGGGAGTTCCCAGGCCTTTCAAAATACTGATGGCTTTGGCTGTATCTTCCGCACTGTAATTGGATACGCCTACATAAAGAGCCTTACCTTGTCTTACCATCAGGTCCAGGGCACCCATCGTTTCTTCAAGAGGAGTGTCAGGATCAGGACGGTGCGAATAGAAAATATCGAAATAATCAAGTCCCGTACGCTTGAGGCTCTGGTCAAGACTGGCAATCAGGTATTTTTTAGAACCCCATTCGCCGTAAGGCCCGGGCCACATATGATACCCTGCCTTGCTTGAGATAATCAGCTCGTCACGGTAAGGCAAAAAGTCTTTTTTCAGAATGGAGCCGAAGTTCTCTTCTGCCGAGCCCGGAGGGGGGCCATAATTATTGGCCAGGTCAAAATGCGTAATGCCCGCATCAAAGGCTACTTTTAATATATCGCGGTAATTTTCATAGACGTCTACTCCGCCGAAATTATGCCAAAGGCCTAAAGAAATAGCCGGTAATTGTATTCCGCTTTTTCCGCAGCGACGGTAAGTCATGGAAGAATACCTTTCCGGATTTGCTAAATAAGTCATTGTTTATCAGTTTAATTTAAATGTTGAATTACCACCAGTGATGTATCGTTGCCTTGAAATACTTGTCGTATATCTTCTTCACCCCATCCATTTCTGCTTCTGACAAAGGTGCCAGCTCCAGGGCATCAAAATTGGTTTTTACCTGGACTTCTCCTGACGCTCCCGGAATTACGCAGGAAACATCGGTAAACATCAGGATCCATTTAAGAGCGAGGGCCGCCAGCGGGGCATTCTCTCCAAAAAGCTCTTTTAGTTCTCCTACCGCTTGTAGTCCTGTTTCATAATCAATACCTGAAAAAGTCTCTCCTTTATCAAATTTCTCCCCATTACGGTTGAACTGGCGGTGATCTCCTGCAGTAAAAACAGAACCGGTCGAAAATTTACCGGTAAGCAAGCCGCTGGCCAAAGGCACCCGGGCAATCACCCCGACATTCTTTTTGCGGGCCTGCTCAAAAAACAAGCCGGACGGCCGCTGCCTGAACATGTTAAAAATGATCTGGACAGAGGTCACATTATCAAATTCAATGCCTTTTAATCCCTCTTCCACTTTTTCAACACTGATTCCCAGGTTCTTTATCTTCCCTTCTTCTTTAAGCCTGTCAAACAACTCAAATATCTCAGGGCGGTAATACACCTGTGTCGGCGGACAGTGGAGCTGAATCAGGTCAATCGTTTCCAGGCCCATATTCTTCAGGCTACCTTCCACAAACTTTCTCAATACATCCGGCTGATAGGCCTCACTGATATGCGGGCTCAGTTGCCGGCCGCACTTGGTAGCCACAAAAATCTCCTCCGATCTTGATTTTACAAATTTACCGACCGCTTTTTCACTTTCACCATCTCCGTAAACATCCGCCGTGTCTATAAAATTAACTCCGCCGTCTACGGCTTCGTTTAATATCCTTTCAGCCAGGTGGTGGTCGAATGGCTCTCCCCACTTTCCTCCTACCTGCCAGGTACCAAGGCTGATTTCTGATATTTTAAGTCCAGTTTTTCCTAAAAATCTGTAGTTCATATTATTTTTTATTAAGTGCCTCTATCGCAGCGGCTAAATAGGCCATAGGAGCATTCCAGTTGATCGCAATTTCATTTGAGGCATAGGAACAGTCATCGTCCGTAAAACACTCGTCCGGTACATCAGAAGTATAAGTGGTACACTTGTCCTGTTTACCGGGATTAGGCCCGCCGGAAAGCAAACCCGGAACGGGATCATTCACCCCGTCAGCAATAGAAGGTCTGTGATGGGGATGCATGACTTTTTTAGAACCAAATCCGGTCAGGAAATTATACGCGGTACCGTTCCGGCCCATCAGGTAATCCAGGTTATCAATGGCCTGATTGAGGTACAGCTCATTTTTTGTCAGCTGATAAGCCTGAATCAGGGCGACTCCCTGGTTGGCGGCTACAGAGCTGCTCCCCCAGCTGAAATCCCTGGCTATTTTACCCATGGGTGTATTAAGATAATGTTTTTCGGTATCCTTGGTCAGCCTGTCGGCCAGTTCGGTCACTTTTTTGATCACCACCGGTATATCATTTTTTGCCGGCCCTTTACTCAGCTGGTCTTTAAACCTGGACATGGAATAGTAAGCCAAAGTCTGCACATTCGGCCAGGAGGGCACATTCAGAAATACGTTGGGCGAAACTTTAATATCTTCATAATAAGTCTTGTCTCCGGTAGTAATCAATAACTCCGCCGCAGCCCAGCTCCATTCATCCAGGAAATTCTTATCACCATATCCCCCCGTCACAATTTTCGGGGCAAAGGTCTTATTCATTTCATCCTGGTTATATTCCAGGGCAGGGTTCTGTTTTGCCCATTTCCAGGCCAGCTGAGAGGCTTTCAGACAGGAATCAGAAAGGCCGGGCAAAGCAGTTTCATAAGCCTTAAAAACCCTTGAGGCCTGTGCTGTAACCGCCGCAAAATCAAGAGCTGCGGCCGTTCCTTTCTGCACCACATATCTTTTATTCAGGGTTTCGTGGGGCATGATCATCCCGTCAAAACCCGGATTTGTCAGTTTGTTGTACACTCCCCCGTCTTCCGGGTCCTGCATGGTAAGCATCCAGCGTAAATTCCATAAAACCTCGTCCAGCAAATCAGGAATTTTATTGCCGCTCTCAGGGATATTCAAATCCAGGGTTTTCGAAAAAGCAGGAAAATCTTCGTACAAGGAGAGCAATGTCCCCATCGTAATACCCGAATTGACAATGTATTTGTTGTAATCACCGGCATCCAGCCAGCCTCCCGGACTGGAGATTTTCGTCCCCTCAGGCCGTTTTTCTGTAGCAGCAGAGCCGTGAATATAGACTTTGGTATCAGGATTCCCGGCGGGTCTGGCCCACTGTCCGGCATATTTGGCTTCCAGGGGTATGCCCAGTCTTTGGAAATAAAAGCCTTTTATGGAAGCTTTAGCTACTTCTTTATGGACTTCAGTCCTGATCTCAAAACTATAGGATTTACCCAGGGCAGGCACTTCGACATAGTAGGTACCCGCCTTTTTGACAGCGGAGAAATCAGCAATTTTGGTGTACTTATCTGAAAACGGCGACTTTCTCTTTTCGCTCAGCTTACCTCTGAAAACCGTCTTGTTGTCTTTTTTTGATTTCACCGCAAAATTCATGGCGTCCGAATTTACGATCACGGCCATTTTAGGTTTATCAGGATAAAAACCTACCTGGTTTATCAAAATTCTTTCTTGCGGAGACTGAGCAAAAACAGATGAAAAACATAGAAAAAGCAGAACCGGACCTAGTACTTTTCGCATGTAATTAATTATTTTCAAAACAAACTCCTGACTTTTGTACTCAAAATAAAATCCAAAAGAAAACCTCAGGATTCATCTGTGCCCGGTCAGAATAAGTATGTTTTAAGGATGAATAAATGTTTAACTGACAAATATAGCGAAGTAATCACAAAATGGCCGGAATATACGACACAGAATTCACTGAAAATATCAGAAAAATAATTATACCCTGCCGGAAAAAACTATTGTCATTTCAAGAGGCTTGAATTCTTCCGGATTATGACAATCTGTCAGCAATCTGCCGTTTGGAATGCCGTTTGATAGTATCCGTCTGTTGAAGTTTCACAGTTTTAAAAAAATATATAAAATGGTTACAGAAAAAGGTACGATTTCGATTAACACGGAGAACATTTTTCCTATAATTAAAAAATTCCTTTATTCAGACAATGAGATTTTTCTTCGCGAATTAGTCTCAAACGCAGTTGACGCCACTCAAAAACTTAAAAAATTGTCTTCATTAGGACAATTTGACGGAGAACTGGGCGACCTTAAGATCAAGGTTTCTGTAGATAAAGAAAACAAAACCATCACTATCTCCGACAAAGGCCTCGGTATGACGGCTGACGAGATCAAAAAATACATCAACCAGATTGCTTTTTCTGGAGCCAAGGAGTTTTTGGAAAAATACAAAGACGAAAGTGACAAAACGCAGATCATCGGACAGTTTGGTCTGGGCTTCTATTCAGCCTACATGGTAGCCAAAGAGGTCGAAATCATCACCAAATCGTACCAGGATGCTCCCGCAGCCCGCTGGATTTGTGACGGTAGTACGGCGTTCGAAATTTCTGAATCAGACAGAACCGAAAGAGGAACCGATATCATTCTTCATATCGCTGAAGATTCTGAAGAGTTCCTCGAAGAATCAAAACTGGAGCAAATTCTTGAAAAATACGGCAAATTCCTTCCTGTAGAGATTGAATTCAACGAAAAAGTTATTAATAATCCGAACCCTGTCTGGGTTAAGCCTCCTTCTGAACTGACTGACGAAGACTACCTGGCTTTCTACAAAGAACTTTACCCTTACGGTGAAGATCCTTTGTTCTGGATTCACCTGAACGTAGACTACCCTTTCAATCTGACAGGAGTACTGTACTTCCCTAAAATCAAAAAGGATTTCCAGCTTAACCGTGAGAAAATCCAGTTGTACAGCCGCCAGGTATTTATTACAGATGACGTAAAAGATGTTGTCCCTGAATTCCTTCAGTTGCTTCATGGGGTGATCGATTCACCGGACATTCCTTTGAACGTGTCGAGGAGTTATCTTCAGGCTGATGGCAATGTAAAAAGAATCAACTCGCACATCACTAAAAAAGTGGCTGATAAACTTCATGAACTTTTCAATAATGACAGAAAAGCATTTGAAGACAAATGGGAAAGTATCGGTCTGTTTGTTAAATACGGTGTTATTTCGGATGAGAAATTCTATGACAGGGCCAAGGACTTTATCTTACTGAAAAATGTTGATGATCAATATTTCACGATAGAAGAATATAAAACCAAACTGGAAGCCAATCAGAAAGACAAAGACGGCAACCTGGTAGGTTTGTATGCGAGTGACAAAGCCAAACAGGACGCTTACATCAGCGGAGCCAAAAAACGCGAATTTGATGTCATTATCTTTGACGACGTGCTTGATTCTCACTTTATCAATACGATTGAATCTAAAATTGAGAAATTCAGCTTTAAACGTGTGGATGCAGACACCTTCGAAAAACTGATCGACAAAGGCCTTAAGTCGGAAAGTGTTCTGAGCGAAGATGAGAAGAAAAAAGTAGAAGAAACTTTCAAAGAACTGGTGGGGACCAACATCGTACAAATTGAAGCTTTACCGACTGACGAACTTCCTGTGAGCATTGTCATGCCTGAGTTTATGCGTCGCTGGCAGGATATGTCCAAAGTGAACGGACAAGCCGGAATGTTTGGTTCTATGCCGGTTACTTACAATCTTGTAGTGAACGGCAACCACCCGCTGATCGGCAAAATTGCCAACGAAGAAAATGAAGAGGTCAGAAAGAGTCTTTCCAAACAATTGCATGATCTGGCCTTATTGTCACAAGGCATGCTGAGCGGAAATGACCTGACCAGGTTTATCGAAAGAACTGTAGGGACACTATAATTTTTGTGTGGGTTCGTGCCTCGAGGCACGAACCCACACAAAATACAACAAAAAATCAGATATAAAGATAAGCCCACCAGACCAGTACAAACTGAAGCGGAAGACGCCCCCATTTGATCCAGGCAGGGACTTTATGAAATCTTTCTGAAGTAGCCATGTAAACATTCGCCGGGAAAACAGCCACCAGCAAAAATATAATACCATAAGCCGAAAAGCTCCTGGAAGGCTCAAACAACAAACCCACACCCAGCAGTACTTCTGCCAGCCCGCTTACCCAGACCGCCGTTTTATGAAAAGGAAAATAGGGCGGCATAATTTTCAGGTAAAACCCGGGATTGACAAAGTGATAAACTCCCGCAGCTATATAAAAAACCGCCATGATATAAAGAGGAATTTGCTCCATATCAGCAGATAAATTTAAAACCTACACCGTGTACGTTCTCAATCTTGATATTAGGATCTCCCGAAAGCATTTTCCGGATACGCGTCACAAAAACATCCAGGCTTCTGCCCAGGAAATAATCGTCTCTGCCCCAGATGGCTGTCAGGATGTCTTCGCGTTTGATGACCTGGTTTTTTCTTTCACATAAGAATTTCAGCACTTCCGCTTCCCTGTGAGTGAGTTTCTGTACATCAGATTTATGTGTCAGGGATAACTGTGAGAAACAGAAATCGTATTTCCCGCAGGAAAAATTATCAGAAGTATTGGTAGAATCCGAAATGGCGTTTCTTTTCAGAAAAACCTTGATCCTCAGAACGAGCTCGTCTATACTGAAGGGCTTTGTGATGTAGTCATCCCCCCCGATTTTAAGCCCGGCTATCTTATCTTCATGCAATGACTTGGCCGTAAGAAAAATGATAGGCACCTGCTGGTTCTGTACCCTGATTTTTTCAGCCAGTGAAAACCCGTCAAGCTCCGGAAGCATCACGTCTAACAGACATAAATCGAATTTCTCTTTTTTGAAACTTTTCCAGGCTTCTTTACCATCTGAAAAATGAAGAATTTCGAAACCTTCTTCTTCCAGGCTGTCCTTGGTCACAAACCCGAGGTTAGGATCATCTTCAACATACAAAATCTTGGCCATTATGCTCTATTAAATTAAGGTTGTTTTTTGTTATTGCCTGTTCATTTTTACCGGAATCAGGTGGACTGAGAAATCACAATCCTGAACGTTGTTCCCATATTGTATTCACTGTCCACTTCAATGGTCCACTTGTGAGATTTCACGATCTCTTTGACATAACTGAGCCCCAGTCCGAAACCTTTTACGTTATGTAAATTACCGGTCGGAACCCTGTAAAACTTGTCGAAAATCTTAGATACGTATTCTCTGGGAATCCCGATGCCTTTATCAACGATTTCAAGAACCAGGTTGTTGCCTTCGTTTTTGGTGGTGATCGAAATATCCGGCGGTTTGGGCGAATACTTTACAGCGTTGTCTATCAAATTCCTTACCACATTCATCAGGTGCATCCTGTCTGCGTAAATACTGGTACGTTCTGCTTTAAGGTCCAGGCTCAGGCCGTCTTCCAGCTCAGCCCTCACCCCTTCTGTTACTTCGACGATCAGCGAATGGATTTCCTGCAATTGTATATCCAGCTCAATATTCCCTTTTCCTATTCTTGCAGTCGCCAAAACGGCCTCCACCTGGTTTTTCAGACGGTTATTCTCCTGCCTGATAATGTTTACGTATTTTTTGAGACGCTCAGGCTGGTCCAGTATTTTTTGCTGGGCCAGTACATCCGTAGCCACCCTTATGGTTGAAATAGGGGTCTGAAACTCATGCGTCATGTTATTGATGAAGTCACGCTGCACTTCACTCAGCCTTTTCTGCTTCAGGATCACAAACATAGAATAACCAAAGAAAGCCGTAACGACCAGCGTAATAAAAGAGGATATGATCCAGAAGTCCAGTTTACTGGTCAGATAGCTCTTTCTTTCGGGAAATTTAACCCCGAAATAGTTGAGAAACTTGTCTGTTTTCGGCAGAATAACCGGATTTTTGGCATCGGCTTCATAATTGGCATTGATGAAGGCCCCGTAAACGATCTTGTCGGTATCACAGTCATAAATACCATATTCAAAATCCGTTTTCAGGTTATTTCTTTTGAATTCTTCTTTAAGATAATGCTCCAGGACCTGTTCGTCTAGAGGAGTTCGAAGGTTGACCACATAATAATCAGAGGAGTACTCGCTTACCGGATTATCAATACTGGAAAGTTTGTAGGCTTTAGAGATGTGGTTGGCTACGTTACGAAGGGCTACCATGACGGTCTGTCGGAATTGCTGATTTTGAAGATCGAAGGCACGCTTTACCCAATAGGCCTGTACAGCTATGATCCCGCTAATTGACAAAACGCCAAGCACAATTATTAGTCGAATGGTATTTCTGCTCAAAACAAAGTATTTTAGAGTGAATCTGGCTAAAATTTCATTTCAAAACTCTGAAATAAAGACAAATATAAGCTTATTTTTCTCCGGCCTAAAAAAAACCTTGAAATAATCAACAATCTCCGCTTTATTTGTGGGTTTTAAAACTATCAATATTTAACCCTATATAATTATGCAGCAACTCCAGACTTTGGATTATTTTGTCTTCTTATTCTACTTTTTTGTTGTCGCCGGATATGGATATTGGATTTATAATAAGAAAAAAGCCAAAGAAGCTTCCACAAAAGACTTCTTTTTAGCTGAGGGTTCATTGACCTGGTGGGCCATTGGTGCCTCACTGATCGCCTCAAATATCTCCGCAGAACAATTCATAGGAATGTCAGGAAACGGTTTTTCGATGGGACTCGCTATTTCAACTTACGAATGGATGGCCGCCGCCACACTGATCATCGTAGCGGTGTTTTTTATGCCTATCTATTTGAAGAACAGAATTTTTACTATGCCGCAATTCCTCAACCAGAGGTATAACAAATCCGTGAGTCTGATCATGGCCATTTTCTGGTTAGGTCTTTATATCCTGGTTAACCTTACCTCTATCCTTTACCTTGGGGCTCTTGCGGTTTCCGGTATTTCAGGTATTGATTTCTGGGTTTGTATGTGGGGTCTGGCCATTTTTGCCATCATCATCACCATCGGAGGTATGAAAGTAATCGGCTTTACCGATGTTATTCAGGTGTTTTTCCTGATCATCGGAGGTCTGGCTACCACTTACCTGGCTCTGAACCTTGTTTCTGACGAATTCGGCATGAAAGGCCTTGTCAACGGCTTTAAGCTGATGACTGAGAATCATGACGATCACTTCCACATGATCTTCAAAAAAGGCACCACATTTTATTCTCAGCTTCCGGGACTTACCGTACTGATCGGTGGTATGTGGATCGTGAACCTTAACTACTGGGGATGTAATCAGTACATTACACAGAGAGCCCTGGGTGCCGATCTTAAAACTGCCAGAAACGGTATCCTCTTCGCCGCCTTCCTGAAATTACTGATGCCGGTTATCGTGGTATTGCCGGGCATTGCAGCTTATACATTGCACAGCAAAGGATTGTTCCAGCAGGAAATGCTCGGAGCTGACGGCTCTATAGCCCCTGACAAGGCTTACCCTGTGCTGTTGGGCTTACTTCCGGTAGGATTAAAGGGCCTGTCATTTGCAGCCCTTACCGCTGCCGTGGTAGCCTCACTGGCCGGAAAAGCCAACAGTATTTCGACCATCTTTACCCTGGATATATTTAAAGAGTATTTCGGAAAGAATAAAACTGAAAAAGAACTGGTTAAAATCGGCCAGATCGTGATTCTTGTTTCGATGGTATTGGCCATCGTTGTTTCTCCTTACATGGGTATTGACAAAAAAGGCGGCTTCCAGTTTATCCAGGAAATGACCGGCTTGGTTTCTCCTGGTGTGTTCGCAGCCTTTATCATGGGTTTCTTCTGGAAAAAAACCAACTCTGCCGGAGCTTTATTTGCTATCGTCGGAGGTTTCCTGATCGCCCTTACCATGCATTTCATGCTTGACGAGATCCCTTTCCTTGACAGAATGGGCCTTGTGTTTGTGATCTGTGTATCGGTGATGCTGGCTTTGGGAGTGATGATGCCTGATGAGAAAAAAGGTCTTGAAATCGATGCCTCCATGTTTAAACCTAACCAAAGTT
Source organism: Emticicia sp. CRIBPO (assembly GCF_009905725.1). GTDB lineage: Bacteria > Bacteroidota > Bacteroidia > Cytophagales > Spirosomataceae > Leadbetterella. The sequence goes on from NZ_JAAAKV010000002.1 coordinate 63,205, forward strand.
TCGCTATCGGAGCCGGGCTGGTCATTGTTATCATTGCTGGTTTATACTATTACTTCTGGTAATAACCATCCCTATAGAAAAGGTGCTTCTGACCAACGGAAGCACCTTTTTTTGTATCAGATTTTCAGTAATATCGCTGTCATTGCCGGTATGATTGATTATCTTGCTTAATTAAAAAACAATCAGACCATGACCAGACCCACTGCCCTGGTAGCCGGATCAAGCGGTTTAACCGGAAGCCTACTTACTGATCAATTGCTGGCCGGTAATGACTACGAGAGAGTCATAGTTCTCGTCCGTAAAAAATCAGGCAAAGAACATCCGCTGCTGACGGAAATCGTTTTTGACTTTGACCGGCCCAAGGCTTCAATGGTAAAAGCCGACCACGTTTATTGCTGCCTGGGCACTACGATCAAAAAAGCCGGAAGCAGGGAAGCATTTTATAAAGTTGATTTTACTTATCCTTTTGAACTGGCTGAAATGGCCAAAAATAACGGCACTGAGTATTTTGCCATTGTGACAGCCATGGGTGCCAATGCCGGGTCTTCTATTTTTTACAACCGTGTAAAAGGAGATATTGAAACCGCATTAAAAGGGCTGGGTTTTGAAAAACTGGGTATTTTCAGACCTTCGATGTTACTGGGAGACAGAAAAGAAAACAGGGCTGGAGAATCCTTCGGACAAAAAGTGATGTTGTGGCTGGACTTCTTAATTCCTAAAAAATACAAGGCGATACAAGCTGCAAGAGTAGCAGAAGCCATGATCAAGGCTGGCCGGGACTCATTTAAAGGGGTTAAAATAATAGAATCTGATGAAATGTACTGATTATTCCCACTTCAGGTCTGAACCTCCGAAGGCATCGTCCTCTGTTTCATCTGTCAGGGCAGGTGTGCGTTTTTCTTCGTAGTCCTCTGACATCGTTTTAAACTGAGAAAAGTCCACACCCGGCATCAACTCGGTTTTAATGTAATCAACCGTCTCCTGCAGAGCTTCCACCACCTTATCGAAATCTTCTTTGTAAACAAACATTTTACTTTTTTCGAAGACAAACTCTCCGTCTTTCTGATAACGGCGACTTTCGGTAATGGTGAGATAGTAATCGTTTGACCTGGTAGATCTGACATCAAAAAAATAAGTACGTTTGCCGGCCCTTACCCGCTTGGAATAAATCTTTTCTCGCTCTTCTCTATGCACAGTCTTAAAGGTTTTTGAGGTTAAATACAGATTCAAAAATACTTTTTTTATGCTTTAAAAAAAACAAATAAGCCAAATATTAATTAAAATAAAACAAATATATTTAGATTTTTCCTCGTGTTTTTTGCATTTTGCATATAATCCTGCAAAAACATACCTTATTTTTACCCTGAACGTTATAATATTTTATTATTTTGTCTCTATGAGAAGTTATTTCTATTCCTTTAAAAATACTTTAATATTATCAACCGTTTTATGCCTGTTTTGCTTACAATCATTCTCCCAAACTGTCCAGATCGGAAAAACATTTAAAGGTAAAGCCTCTTATTATCACGATAAATTTCATGGCCGGAGAACGGCTAACGGGGATACGATGGACAACCAGGAATTTACCTGTGCCCACAGATCACTTCCCTTTGGTACAATGATTGAGGTAACCAACCCATACAACGGTAAATGGGTAACTGTAAAAGTAAATGACCGCGGGCCTTATTCAAAAAACAGGATCATTGACGTTTCGTTTGCCGCAGCTCAGAAAATAGGTATGCTGAACAGGGGGGTAATGACCATTCATGCCATGATTGTGGGAGAAGAAGGTAAAATATATATCTCGAGACCAGAACCGAAACTGACGGAAACCGAGCAGATATTTACAAGAGACAGCACGATGGTAGTAATACCCCTGATGCCCAAGAAGATAGAAACGATTAAGATCACCAAGAGAGACCTGATCATCAGGAGAAAAGAAAGAAGAGTAAATTAGTAAGAACCAATGCAATTAGACTTAGCTAAAATAAGAGAATACGGTCACCTTGATTTTCTGGCCAAACAACTGGTGGAGGGTTTTATAACGGGCTTGCACAAATCTCCCTTTCACGGGTTTTCTGTGGAATTTGCCGAGCACAGGCTTTACAACAGCGGCGAAAGTACAAGGCACATCGACTGGAAGGTTTACGGCAAAACAGATAAGTTGTTCGTCAAAAGATATGAGGAAGAAACCAACCTGAGATGTCATTTGCTGATTGACACCTCTTCTTCTATGTTTTATCCACAGAAAGACTTCGGTAAACTGACTTTTTCGGTGATGGCTTCAGCAGCGATAGCCAACATGCTTCAGAAGCAGAGAGACGCTGTAAGTCTGACCACTTTTTCTGACGGCATTGAGATTCAGACACAATGTAAGTCAACGCCAACGCACATACATAAGATATTTCTTGACCTTGAAGGTCTGCTCAAACAATCGAAACCCAACCGCCGGACTTCAGTGGTGGAAACCCTCCATGCCATTGCGGACAAAATTCACAAGCGTTCGCTCGTGATCATTTTCAGTGACATGTTTGACGATATTGAAAATACGGAAAAGATATTCTCAGCCCTTCAACACCTTCGTCACAACATGCACGAAGTACTCCTGTTTCATGTGACCGACCAGCATACAGAAAGGGATTTTGAATTTGAAGAGCGACCTTACGAATTTATAGACCTGGAGTCAGGTGAAAAAGTAAGGGTACAGCCCTCGCAAGTGAAAGAACATTATAAAAAGACCATTGAGTCTTTCTATCATGAACTCAAACTGAAGTGCGGAACATACAAAATCGAATTCATAGAGGCCGACATCAGTAAAGGTTTCAATCCTATCCTGGACTCGTTTCTGAAGAAAAGATCAAAAATGAAATAGATTTTTCGCCTCCTGTAATCTGAATATTGAGCCTCATCTAGTTTTTATTGTGGTTATCAGTTCATTTAGAGAGTTTTGAACCCAATAACTAAACAAATAAAAAAATGCTATTAACGACTACCCATAGTTTTGAAGGTAAATCTATAAAAGAATACCGTGCCATCGTAACCGGAGAAACCATTATTGGTGCCAATATTTTCAAGGACTTTCTGGCCGGGATCAGGGACATCGTAGGTGGTCGCTCAGGCTCTTATGAAAGGGTTTTGAGAGAAGCCAAAGACACAGCCATGCAGGAAATGATCGCCAGAGCCAAGCAATTCGGTGCCAATGCCATTGTGGGTATTGACCTCGACTACGAAACGGTAGGTAAGAACGGCGGTATGCTGATGGTGACGGCTTCGGGGACGGCGGTGGTTATTGAATAACTGGAAAACGGAGGAAAGGAAAACGGAGGAAAGGAGAAGGAAAGAAAGGAGAACGGGAAAAAATTCCCTTTGGCTTCTGAAAGTATAAAAGGAAAAGACGTGTATCAGGAGTTGGTGCACGTCTTTTTTGTTTGTGTTATAATTCTCCTGTTTTTTTATAAAAATCTATTCAAATCCGAAAATATCATGATTATTTCGGAATCAAATCCGAAAATATTATGCTTTTTCAGGAATTATACCTAAAATCCCTTATTTTAGAATGGGCTTTACTATTCATTTTAGATCACTAAATTCATCCCGTACATTTCAGCCAGGGTTTTGAATGAATCCATCAGGGCGGTCATCCGGATACTGTCGGCGTTGGTGAGGGTTTCCTGTGGTATTCTTGAATGGGTCTCTATTTTCAGCCCTCTTTTTTGCAGAAATAACTTGGCCGAGTAAGGATAAAAAGTATGCGTAACCCTGTCCATCATCGTCAGGAAAGCGTGAAGCCTGTTAACCTGCTCAGTGCGGCCATTGGTATAGTATTCATTCAAAAGCCAGGTGTAGGGTTCCGGATAGAAATTAGCGGAGATCGGGGAAATACCCCTTCCGCCATAATCCAGGGAATCGAGGGCAGTAGGTGTGTCTGCATTGTAAAACCCGAAAGTGGTTTCCTTAATACCTTCTGCTTTTTTCTGTATAGACACTGAATTACAGCTGGTGTCTTTATGATAGACAAAACGGCCTGTAGACGCCATCCACTGCATGATGCCAGGGCTCAGCAGACGTTTGTACGGCACAGGACATTCGTAAACACCCAGAGGGATGTCACCTGTCTGAGTCATGATACTTTCCAGTCTTTGTTTCAGAACATCCTCACTTTCGTCAGGTTCAGCCAATAAACTGGTGATCAGGATCGCGGCCTTGACACCCTGATCGTATATTTTTTTAATAAACTCTGCATTCGCATTCACATCCCGGCTGAAAGTACCTGTGGCTACCACCGGCACCTGATCACCACAAAACTTAACTACCGAAGAAGTCAGCAATAACCTTTCTTCTGAGGTCAGCTGGTACATTTCACTGGATAAACAATTGGCAAACATTCCGGCAGAACCGGCCTCTATATACATTCGGGTAAGTTGTTCCAGTCCTCCAAGGTCCAGGTGATTGGAACTTGTAAATGGTGTGATCATAACCGGCCATAAACCCTCAGGTAATTTGTTCATCTTGAAATTTTAGTATAAAGTAATCAGAAAAATACATCCACCGGATATACGATAAATAATACCCCGGAAGAGACAAAAAGGACTATTATCAAAATTGAATTGCAAAAAAAAGTTTGGGTCACCATTGGATTGAGACCCAAACCTGAGCGTTTTATAACCGGCTATTATTTAACCGGCGGACTGATGACCCGAAGGTATCTCCCCATCCAGTAGGGTAATAACCAGATGTCTCCTGCACTGTGTTCTGAGGTACCGTTACTGCCTTTTCTGTCCAGATTAAACATGTTGGCATTGTGCCGCTGAACAGGTCTTTCGTCCGGCGGCAGCACTTCTTTCGTGGTCTGTTTTCTGAAATTAGGTTCCAGAAGCTCTATGTCCTTCCTATGACTGTTGGCAATAGCCCAGTCGATCATGTCCAGCGGATGTTCCCTCAGGTACCAGGCGGCTTCGTCAAGGTCAAAGTTTTTTGTCCCGGTGAGGGCCGTAAATATATTCCATGCTCCTTCTTTTTCAGGGCGTTCGGCCTGCCAGTGGTCAATGATTGATTTTTTAAAGGCTGCTTTTAAAGTATCATTGAATGCATACCTGTAAAGCCCCCAATAACCCACAAAATACATTTCATCATCCGAATGATTCCAGCTGTCAGACATCTTTTTGGCGTGGGCGTCGGCTTCGTCCGGGGCTTCTCCGATGTGGCTCATAGGCCGCATCAGGTTTTCGAAATAGCCGTGTTTGGTCATCAGCTCAAAAGCTTTCTGTTTGTACTTTTCCTTTTTAGTAAAATGATAAGCGGTTTGCAGCATCGCCACAATATTGGAAGAATTGAGTTTTCTGTCCCCTACATTAGTCGGAAAACTGTTAACATACTCCGGATTCCATTTGCCCCACATGGTGGGCTTGCCATCGAAATCGATGAGGTACATATTATTTTTCAATACATGGCTCATGAGCGTATCTATCAGCGTAACGGCACGCTTTTTCATCTGAACATCGTCTATCAGTTCAGCCATGGCCCCGAAAGCAAAAATATGACCGATTACCTCATCGCTGCTTGTGGTTGACTTCCAGTCCCATTCCGGATCAGGAGATGGCTGCCAGCGTTCCGGATCCGCCAGCTGATTAATAAATCCTCTTCTTTCAAACGACCTGGCCGGAAATCCCGGAACAGGATTGACCGTATAAAGACGCTCCATGGCATCAAGGGCTTCACGGCAGTTCTGAAGAGCTTCTTTGTTTTTGGTAACTGCATACCTGAATATCTCTCCCCCAAGGTACATAGTCGTCCAAAGTCCGTCGTTGTCAGAATCTGCCAGATAGCCTGTGGAAAGATTTCCTTTTTCCATATCATCCAGGGAGGCATTGAAGCCGTTGCGGATGTGCCTGCTTCTGACCTGCTGGTCGTAAAACCCGGCTTTATCTTCCAGGGTCATTTTTTTAACGGCTATCTGTGCCAATCCGGCATCCGTCAGGATCAATGCAGAGCCGTCTGAACCTTCGGATATATTGGTGACGACATCGCCCGGCAACCATCTCTCTCCATTATAATAGTCAAATTTTCCGTCTTTACGCCATGCAAAGGCCCCTTTGGTAGTGCCGAACCAGACTTTGCTTTTTATCGTTTTCACCGCCGTGATTTCCGTCCATGGCAGTTTATGATAGCTGACCTGCTCTTTTGTCCCCAGGTCAAAAGTAATAAATCCGTGTGGTGTGCCGATGACAGCTTTCTTGCCTTCCGGGTTAAGATCAAAGCTTGTGAAGTCTGACCCGTCCAGTACTTTTACCACATTTTTATTCTTTTCAGAAAAGGCACTCAGCGTTTTCTTTCCCAAAATCCAGAACAATTTGGCATCCTTCTGATACCTGATCTGAATGACCTCATCACCCGGCAGGTTTCCGTCCCAGGTACTTCCGGAACCTTTCAGCAGGCTCATTTTTTTCCCGTCAGATACCAGGAATGAAAAATCATCTCCGGCAGCTATGATATCTGCATCTTCCAGCTGGTGTTTCAGAAACAGGTTACCTGCCCAGGCATTACTGAATACCGTCTTGTTGTCCAGCAACACAAACTGATCCTGATAAGCAGTCAGTCCTTTTAACTTCTTATTCCCGATCGTTCTGTAGGTTTTATCCTGTAGCAATGTGCCCGGATAAAGAAACTCCCCGTTATGAAGCACCATCAGACCTTCAGTGGTAAATATCTTCGTGTTGCCGTTTCGATCGGTAAAAGCCTGCAGCAACCTGGCTTTACTTTTTTCGGGCAGATAGTATTTGATGCTGTAATCCTGTTCAAAAGGAACGTCTTTATAAACCGGCTGCTGTGCTTTGACTGCAATACTGAAAAGGAAAAGGCAGAATAATGTAAATCTCATTCCGGTAAATTTTTGGCTATTTAAAAATGATGACTGAGTTATGGTCTGATGATTTTTTCAGGATCAACGACCACATATTTTATTGATTTTTTGTCTTTCTGAAAATGGGCTGAATAAGTAATGTGCAAAAGCCCGTCTGCGGTCTGGATCAGACCCGGATACGAGTAACCGGCGGTATCGGGCTTGTCATTTTCCAGTTTGGTTTTCCATTTCCAGCTTTTGCCTTCATCGTCAGACAGGTAGAGGCTCAGTTGATAACGACCGTCGGAGACGTCATTGCCCACGAAAGCCCATTTGCCGTCTTTTAACACCAGCAACTCGACGCTGGCGGTGTTGGGAATATCGGTCTTGACCGTGGCCGTCCAGGACTCTCCGTTATCAGAAGACTCACTGAAATGCACCCGGGTAGGCTCATCCCCGCTGTCCCGCATCAGGGCCGCCAGGTTGCCGTTCTTTTTACGGACCACAGCCGGCTGTATAGGCCCCCGTCCGACCACCGGAAGGCTTGGATGCCAGGAGTTGCCATGGTCATCAGAAATAGCCATCAGACTCATATTAAAGCCATCAGAATAAAGTGGCAACACGATGCGGCCGTTTTCCAGCAGCAATGGTTTAATCCTCGTCATCCAACCGATGCTGCGTTTGGTGGCATCGGCACTGGCAGTAATGATCAGGTCGTCATATTTCGGAGCATACCCGGCCCAGCCCATGGTACTCTCGGGCAGTTCTTTCATTTTCTTTTTCACTTCAGCCTCAAAATTGCTGTCAGGTTTCAGCAGGATATTATCCTGCCAGTTCCATTGCGGTGCTCCGGACCCGGAATAGTTAACGGACGTTCTGAATCTTAAAATGGATTGCTCCCATTTGTTGGCCTGTACGGCTATCCAGACCAGGAATAATTTACCCTCCGCATTCAGAAACAATACCGGATTACAATCCGGAATACCCGGTGTATCGGCCATCAGAAAAGGCTCAGCCCAGGTTTTCTCTCCTTTCCTGAGTCTTGACCCCATCAGCTTAACATCATCCGAAGTACGCTCGCCGCTGCCATAAAACCAGACGGCCAGCAGGTCGCCGTTAGGCAGACTGACAATACTGCTGGCATGCACGTGCTTTTCCTGGACCGGGAAAATGAGTGTTGAGGATTTGATAAACGACTGCTGTGCAGCAAGAAATAAAGCAGGCCACACCAACAGTAAAACAACAAGCAGGCTTTTTTTCATTTAATTCAGTTTTTTACGTCTTTCCATCAACTCTTTGAAAGTAGTCAGAATGATCCCTTCAGATTTGATATAGGCTTTGAGGTCAGGGTCCATCATTGATAACATGTCAGCGTATCTTGAGCCTCCTGAACCACTGATGTATTTAAATGCATCTGTAATATCACTGCTGTGAACGATCATCATCGCCACACCGGGCTGCATATTATTAAGGGTCTCTTTGAATTTCCGGGCTTTGTATTTACCCCAGGCTTCCGGAGTGGTGGCCCCTTCAGGTTTCCAGTCACCGCTGATGGTGTGCAGGTCATCCAATACCGGCAATCCCGCCTTCCAGATCATTTCACCGACAGATTTGGATTGTTTGACCACGTCGGGTTCAGGAAGTACGGTACCCTCTTTCCATTTGCCCTGGGCTTTCATTTGTTTGATAATCGGGTTATTCATGCTTTCGATCAGCAATTTGTTGTTGCCTCCCGGAAACATCACCGGAATTTTGTGCTCAATACCTACCTTAATGTACCTTTCAAGAAATGCCTGGTTAGCAAAAAGTGTCCCCATGTGAGAATCCATGTGCGTGGGTTGCAAACCCATTTTCAGTGCTCTTTGTAACTGGGCTCTGATTTCTTTCTCTACCTCATCAGCACTGGCATTGCTCACTACCTGCTCTACAGTGTGCCACATACAGCCTTCTTTGTCACAGAGTCCAGGCACATTCATAAATCCTGAGAGCGGGGTCCAGCGGTAATCTTTCCATTCAGAAGTCAGCGTCAGGTGAAGACCCGCGTCCAGATCCGGGAGTTTTTTCTGGATGTAATTGATAAAACTCGAAGCCCACGGACACGGCATCATGATGCTGCAGGAAGTAGCCACCCCCTGCTCTATCGATTTGATCGCTCCCTGGTTAGAGGAATAGGACATTCCACAATCATCTACGTGAAAAATAACTACTTTTTTACCTTTCGGGAAACCCAGTTTTTCGGCGTAGGTTTGCTGGGCCATTCCATAATTTATGCCTGCCGCAAGAAGGCATAGGAGCATTAATCCTGATTTTTTCATTTTATTCATTTATAAAGGTCAGCTGATTCATTCAAACTTTCAGATACGATTAAAGTTAATACTAAAAATCCTGTCCAAAAGGCTATCAGTCCGGGTAATTAAAATATTTTCCATCATAAAATGCCTGTAAATCTGTCAGAAACAAAGAATCCGTTTAAAAACTGTTCTTTTTTTTAAGCAGCAAGTAGTACTATTCCCAAATTCCTCCGTATTACTTATTTAATTACACTTTACAGCCATGATGACATTGAAGGCACTCCTCATTTTTTGTCTGGTTTCTGTTGCCGGCCTGGTATATGGAAATGAAACGAAAACGGGGATGCCTTTTTCTGATTCTACTTATCTTGAATTCCGGAATCTCAACTACAGTTCTGGCAATGACCCGGCCAACCTGATCGACATTTTTCTTCCTTTTCAGCATTCCGCCTCCACCAGGATGATAGTGTTTGTGCACGGCGGATTCTGGAGTAAAGGCAGTAAAAGTCAGCTTCCCAAGGTGCTCATAGACGTCCTGGTCGGGCAAAAAGGCTATGCCATGGCTTCGTTTAACTACCATCTGGTGAAAGACGACGCCAATAAGTTTCCCATCCAGATAGAAGACATGAAAAAAGCCTTTGCTTTTCTGAGTCAGAAAGGAGACAGTCTTGGATATGACGGAAACCATTTTGCCTTGCTTGGAGCCAGTGCCGGAGCTCACCTGGCTTTGCTGTACACTTATGGCCACGATACCCGAAAACAAATCAGCACCGTAATGGATCTTTTCGGCCCGACAGACCTGACAGATTCACTGGTACGGCAAAACAATGTAGTGGCCAATGTTACGATCAACCGTTTCCTCGGAGACTCCGACCCGAAAGCCCGGATCGCAAGAGATGCCAGCCCGATTTTCTTCCTGAACAAAAATACTGGGGTGCCTACCTTAATCATTCATGGTGAAAATGATGAACTGGTTCATATCGACCAGTCCATCAGACTACATAAAAAACTAAACGATGAAGGTATTAAGACCCAACTGATCACCTACCCGAACGAAAAACACGAAATCAGTAAATCAAGAATGTTCGACGTCTTTCTGAAGATTTCAAAATGGCTGGAAGAGGTTTACTAATATTATTGAATGTATCAGTTTTAAATGCCTCAATGAGTGCTGTTTCAGAACATGTCACGGTTTCTCCTTTTTCCTTCCTCCTTTTTTCCATTTTCCCTCCCCACCTACTTCAATATCCTGTTCCCGATCATAATAATAAATATGCTGGTAATAAACATGATGATACTGTAAATCGCGGACGGAATCGACATCGTTGGATTCTTGAGCAATGTTGTGGCAATGGCTATGCCCAGTGTTCCGTTCTGAATCCCCGACTCTATGGAAATGGTCAGACTTTGTTTAGTACTTAGACGGATCAGTCTGGATAAAATATAGGCTATTCCCAGAGTCAGTATATTAAGTAACAGAGCTGCAGGTCCCGAAACCACAAAAAAATCTTTCAGATGCTCCCGCTCTTTCACAAGCGTAGAGGCAATAATGATAATCAGGAAAGCCGCCGAAAGTATTTTAAAGGTTTTACCGGACTTTTCTGCGAATGAAGGAAACCTGCTTTTGATCAGCATGCCCAAAGCTACCGGCAAAGCCGTGATGAAAAGCACCGATAATATAGTATCAAAAATCGGCAGTATCTGCTCTTTACCATCAGGCATAAAATAGGTGATGGCAAAATTGACCACAAAAGGAATGGTAAATACTGTAATGAGGCTCGAGAATATGGTCAGGGTTATGGCCAGAGCCGTATCTCCCTTGGAAAGATGGGTAATCAGGTTGGAAGTGGGCCCGGCAGGACAGGAAGCCAGGATCATTAATCCCACAGCCAGTTCCAATTTCAGGTCCAGTAAAAATATGACGGTCCAGGCGATGGCGGGTAATAAAAAAACGTGGTTGAACAAACCGAGCGTCATAGCTTTCGGGAAAAGCAAAACCCGCTTAAAATCTGCAGCCACGAGTGTCAATCCCATGCCCAGCATGATAAAAGCCAATGCCAGCGGCAGAAACACCTGAGTAAGTATATTTGAATTCATGTTATAAAGGTTTAAAGAGTTATTCTATATACTACTCGAAACCACCCGGTTAGGACTACCTCCGCTTCCGTTAATGTTACACCTGCATAAATATTGTTACCATTCGTTCACAAAATCATTAAGAAATGATAAAGAAAAAAGCCTAAATTTTATATAAATGTTAATATTTTCATCATTTGCGTGATTTGAGGATTATTTTACGCAGTATGCGAACAATTTCTGTAGACTAATGTATAGATTTACTTAATCAAATGAGGTAGCCCTGGCTCTCAGAGAACAGATAACACCATCCGTTGACCTTCCCACATTCCTATAAATCATCATTGTGATCTGCAACTTTTATATAATTGAGTGAGCTTAACCGGACAGGTACAACCTTAATCTAAAACCGAACCAAATATTAAAGTCAGCTGATGGAAAAACTTGACAACCATTTCATTCATAAGTTAATTGACGGAAACTTTGACGCTTTTAAAGAGCTTTACAACCTCTATTACAGGCAGGGTTTATTGTTTCTAACCTCTATTATTAAAGATAAGGAAGAGGCTGAAAATATGGTTCAGGATGTTTTTATCAAAATCTGGCTGAGACGCGAACAGATCAACCCCGAGCTTAATTTCAATTCCTACCTGTTTACCTGTCTTCGCAACATGGCCTTTGATCACCTGAAAAAAGTAGAAAAAAGCCATCAGATGAAGCAGCAGTTTATGCAGATGATGGAAGACAACAACAACACTGATTCTGAAGCTGAAGATACCCGCATTATATTGTTAAAAACCGCGATGGATCATTTGCCTGAAAAAAGAAAGATGATCGTCAAACTCAATATTGAAGAAGGCAAGTCATACCAGGAAATTGCCGAAATTATGAGAATATCGAAAAACACCGTCAAAAACCAGCTGGTAAAAGCCAAGCAGTTTCTGAGAAGAAGAGCCGACTTTGGAGTCTCCGTCAATTAGACTTATCTTCACCATCATTTGAAAATTTAAAAACCAGTTTCCTTGAAAAAAATACTTTTTTACTTTTCCGTTCTATTTTCCATTGCCGCATCTGCACAAAAAAATTATCCTGCTCACTGGCAGGCCCGTGCCATTGAACTCAACCTGGATGTCAAAATCCTGTTTCCCTCTGTTAACCCGGACAGGATCATTCTTAACCTTACCGCCACCCCGGAAACTTCTGTGGCGGTCAACTGGCGTACGGACACCACTAAAAAACAGGGCGAGGTTCAGTTTGCCCTCTCTACCGATGCTACGCAGTTTCAAAAAGAAATAAAAACCATCAGGGCCCAAACCGAATTTCTGAAAGTGGCTTATCCGGACGAACCTGAAATTCATGCAAATTACCACTCGGCGGTGATGGATCAGCTCAGCCCTGGTAAACTATACGTATATCGCGTAGGGCATGACCAGAACTGGAGCGAATGGTTTCAGTTCAGAATGCCGGAATTGAAGCAACCCATCTCATTCCTGTATTTTGGAGATGCCCAGAATGACGTTAAATCACACTGGTCGAGGGTGATCCGTGAGGCTTACAAAACGATGCCCACCGTTTCATTCATGCTTCATGCCGGTGACCTGATCAACCGCTATAACCACGATGTGGAATGGGGCGAGTGGTTTTATGCAGGTTCATTTATCCATGCCACCGTGCCAAGCGTGATGACACCCGGCAACCACGAATATGGGAAAGGCGTTGTTCTTTCCCCGCACTGGAAACCGCAGTTCAATCTCCCGAAAAACGGTCCGAAAGGCCTGGAAGAAACCTGCTACGAGGTTAATTATGCCGACCTGAAAGTGATTTCACTGGATGCCGAACAGATAGATGAATCTGAAACCTACAGAAACCTGCAGGCCAGATGGCTGGATTCTATACTGGTCAGTAACCCTAAAAAATGGACGGTTATTACCCTTCATTATCCGTTCTACTCTACTAAACCAAACCGTGATAATGAAGCACTCAGAAAACACTTTAAACCAATCCTGGATAAACACAATGTAGACATCGTTTTGCAGGGACACGACCATGCTTACGGTCGCGGAACAGTAGCTAACGCTCTTTCGGGAAATAACCACAAAGGCAAAGTCGGCAACACCGTTTTTGTGGTTTCTGTTTCGGGCCCGAAAATGTATGAAGCCTCCGAAGACCCCTGGATGAAACGTAAGGCTGCCAACACCCAGTTATTCCAGCTGATCACCATTCAGGACAACGAACTTTTATACAAAGCCTTCACCGCCACCGGTGAATTGTATGACTCCTTCAAACTCGGCAAACAGAAAAACGGCATCAACCGTCTGACGGAATTGATTCCGGCCACTCCCGAGAAAAAATAAAATCATTGTATTCAACCTTGCCTGATCTCTCCTCTGATTTTTTCAGAGGCTGAGATTTTGTGCATGATCCCCACTTCCGCCGTGCAAGGCCCTCCTGTTTATCCGTATCTCCGCCCGCCCGTGGTAATAAAAAATTAATTTTCAGGGAGTAGTCCATTACTTAAGCATATGAGTATTAGCAGTATAATTAATTCTAAACTAAAAAACCATGGAATCAAGCTCTATTCTAAAACGAATGCTACAGTGCTTACTTCTCACCATAATGGCTGTAGGACTCTGCCTGCCGGATGCCCGGGCCCAGAGCCGGACGGTAACCGGTAAAGTCACCTCCCTGGGAGACGGGATGGATATACCAGGCGTAAACGTCGTGTTAAAAGGAACCCAGAAGGGTACCAGTACGAATGCAAACGGCAGGTTTTCGATTGAAGTCAATGGAAACAATGCTGTTCTGATATTTTCTTTTGTAGGTTATGAAGCACAGGAAGTAGCTGTGGGGTCAAGAAGCATCGTGGATGTGGCACTGGCCCTTGATGCCGCCAACCTGAAAGAGGTGGTTGTGACCGCCTTAGGCATTAAAAGGGAAGAAAAATCCCTGGGTTATTCGGTCGGAAAAATTGACGGCAAAGAACTTAACCGCGTAGTTCAGGAAAACGTACTGAATGGTATGGCCGGTAAAGTGGCCGGGGTAACCGTGAGTTCAACGGGTGGAACAGGTTCGTCTGTGAGCATGGTCATCAGAGGAGCCAATTCATTAAGCAACGACAATCAGCCGCTTTTTGTCATTGACGGGGTGCCTATCGCCAATACGCTGAACAACGTAAGCCAGGGCGGAAATGACAACCGGGCGGACTTCGGTAACTCAATTTCCAACCTGAACCCGGATGACATTGAGAATATATCTATCCTGAAAGGGCCAAGTGCAGCGGCACTGTATGGCTCAAGAGCAGGTAACGGTGTGGTACTTATTACCACTAAAAACGGATCGAAAGCAAAGAAAATGACCGTTTCAGTTACCACCAGTACGGTTTTTGACCAGCCTTATAAATTTCTGAAATGGCAGACCGAATTCGGTCCGGGACAATTTTCAGCCATCCCTCCGGCTGTCAGCGGCAACCCGCTGACCAACCCTTTCGGTAAACTGATTGAGGAAAACGTGGGGGCTACTTACGGAGCAGCCCTTGACAAAGGTTACGAGGAAGTACAATGGAACAGTCCGCTGGGTGCAGACGGCAAACCGATCAAAATGCCGCTCGTATCGCACAAAGACAACGTCAGAAATTTTGTACAAACCGGCGTAACCAGTACCAACGGCGTTTCGCTGGCCAACAGTACCGACATGTATTCCTATCGCCTGTCCTACTCCAATATGCAGCATAAAGGCATTATCCCTAACTCTGATTTGTTCAGAAATACTTTGAATCTCAATTCTTCGGTTAAGGTCAGCAACAAGATCAGGGTGAGCACCAACCTTGATTTCAGCAGATCAAACTCCAATAACCGTCCGGCGGGCAACAGGGGCTCCAATCCTTTGGAATGGGCTTACAACGTATCGCCTCACACCGACATCCGCGACCTGAGAGATTACTGGCTGCCGGGTCAGGAAGGTCTTCAGCAAAGATCGCAGTTCAAAGGCGTTTATAACAACCCTTATTTCCTGGCTTATGAAGTGAACAACAGCTTTGTAAGAGACAGGATTTACGGAAACATCAAAGCTGATTATCAGATCACGCCTGAACTGAGCCTGATGGGAAGGTATTCACTAGACAACTACAATGAACGCCGCGACCTGAAAGTAGCCAACAGTTATACCAACGATCCGAGAGGAGCTTACGGGCTGATCAACCTGGCCAATTTTGAAAGCAACATTGATTTTTTAGCGACTTATAAAAAAGACATTTCTGATTTCAGCCTCTCACTTTCTGTGGGCGGAAACAACAGGTATCAGAAAGGATCTAACGTAAGCAACGGTACCAAAGGAGGAACCGGGCTGATCGTTCCGGGTATTTATACCATTCAGAACATTGCCCCTGCCAACCTTGATTACAACAGTACTATGTTCCAGAGGGCTATTTACAGTGTTTACGGCTTAGCCAATTTCGGGTTCAAAGACATGATATTCCTGGACGTAACGGCCAGAAACGACTGGTCAAGTACGCTTCCTGCAGCCAACCGTTCTTATTTCTACCCCTCAGCTTCATTGAGTTTGCTGGTTAACGAAATGATCCCGATGAGCAATCAGATCAATATGGTAAAACTGAGAGGTGGTTTTGCCCAGGTCGGTAATGATGCCAACCCTTACAATTTACTGGGTACGCTCACCAACATGGGAGCCTGGGATGGCGTGCCGAGACTTAGCACGCCGGGGACATTGCTCATCCCTGATCTTAAGCCGGAAATTGTTACTTCATATGAAGCAGGTATCGATATCAATCTATTCAAAAACCGCCTGAGATTCTCCGGGACTTATTACATGGTTGAAAACCGCAACCAGATCCTGAGTACCAAACTGCCTCCGTCGTCAGGATATTCAACCAAAAACGTAAACGCAGGGCTGATCGTCAGCAAAGGTTTCGAATTCCAGATGGGCGGAACGCCGGTCAGCACCCAAAACTGGAGATGGGACATCAACGCCAACCTGACCCGTAACCGTACGACCATCAAAGAACTTTCTGATGACCTTCCTTACTATACCCTGTGGACCGACGCCAAAGGCGGAGCATGGACGTATGTGGGAGAACAAATCGGTGACATCTATGATGCGGAAGTGGTTACTGTCAAAGACAAGTCTTCGAAATACTACGGATACCCTATCCTGGACCAGACCGGAAAATGGCAGTCAATTGATGCCATCAATACCCGTAACAAAATCGGGAACTTTAACCCGAAATTTATCATGGGTATGCAAACCTCTGTTTCATACAAAGGATTCAGCCTGAACATGTCGTTTGACTGGAGAAACGGCGGAGATTTTGTTTCTCAGACCTACAGATACGGAGAAGAAAACGGCCGTTCGCAGTTGTTCCTTGACAAGCTGATCAATCCGAACGGATTGACGGGGCAGGCTCTGAGAGATTATCTTGTAGCCAACCAGGATGAGCTGATCAGGATCAACGGTAATTATTTCCCGCTGGTAGGTGGACCGACTCCTGATTATGGCGGATATCCGTTCAAATATGGCCCTTATACCCTGCCTCACGGAGGGGTGTTTGTTCCGGGGGTTATTGCCACAGGTTTTGATGCCAACGGCAATCCGACGGGCTTCAAGGAAAACCTGGGTGGTCCTGAAACCACCATGCTGCCATTTGCAGGAAGTACCGCCTGGTCATTTACAAGAGCCTTCCTTTATGATGCCTCTTATCTGAAACTTAGAGAAATATCGGTGGGATATGACATTCCTCAGAATGTGCTTAAAAAACTGGGTGTACAAAGTGCCAACTTCTCGGTATACAGCCGTAACATTATCCTCTGGACCGCCGCCAAGATCAACATCGATCCTGAAACAGCTTTCCAGCTGGAGTCTAATGTTCAGGGAGGCGGTTCTCAGTTCAAACAGGGTATTGAAAGATACAATGTGAACCCATGGGTACTTCCGATCGGTGTTAAGTTAGGTCTAACCTTTTAATTGAATTAAAATGAAAAATATAATGAAAAATCATATCATCAGAATGCTGGGTTTGGTTGTGGTGCTTTCATTTTCGGTATTTTCCTGCAAAGATCTTACCGAACTGAATGTCAATCCGAACGGAGTGGACCCTACCAGTGCCAATCCCAACCTGGTGCTGCCTACTGTACTGACAGAAGCCGGAAAGGCTTTTGTAAACCTGGGCTACCAGGACATCGCCGGGGTGATGCAACATACCCAGAAAGACGGCTGGACAGGTGGGCATAACACCTATGAATGGGGCGGAAGCCAGAGCTGGACCGACTATTACAACATCCTGCGAAACAACCAATATGTTTATGACCGCTCTGTAACCTTGAATTATGAATTGCACCAGGGCATCGCACTGGTCATGAAATCCATGATGTTTGGTCTTATTACAGATTTATGGGGAGATGCTCCTTACTCAGCAGCACTCAAAGGTGCTGAAGGAGGGTCCGCCAATACTTTTCCTGTGTATGACAGCCAGGAGGCCATTTATACCGGTATCCTGGCAGATCTGGAAAAAGCCAATACCTTACTTTCAAAAACAGCCGCTGAATATACCGGCTCTGTGGGCAGTGCTGATATCTACTACCAGGGTAACCCGGTTAAGTGGAGAAAACTGGCCAACTCTTTATTACTGAGATATTACATGAGGATATCTTCCAAAAAACCTGATGTAGCCAAAGCCGGCATTGAAAAAATAGTAGCCAATCCTACGCTGTATCCTTTGATTACAGCCGTGGCCGATGACGCCGGAATGCCTTTTGCCGGAAACAGCAACGACGACTCATGGCCTGCCAATGCCGTATATGATGCCAGTGCCAGCAACTACAGAAGATTGAAAATGTGTGCAACATTGGTCACGAAACTCCTTGAACTGAAAGATCCGAGGATCGGCGTATGGGCGAACAAAGTTCAGATTCCTTTGGTTGTTGACGAGTCGCTTCCGAAAGGAACCGATAAGATCGAAAACGGAAAACGTTATCTGTCTCCGGACAAAGTGGCCGGCAAAGAAGTCAACACGCATCCCGAGTATGTGGGACTTCCTCCCGGCATCATCGGCGGAGCTACTTATAACCTGAGCCCTACTGCAGAGCAGGCAGCTAACAATCCGCATGTATCGTGGCTGAATGATATTTACAAACAGGCCAAGGGTACCTTGCTCAAATCACGCCTGATGACCACTGCCGAGGTACGTTTCATCCTGGCTGAGGCCGCTCTCAAAGGCTGGGCCGCAGGAGATGCCAAAACCCACTACGAAGCGG
Organism: Emticicia sp. CRIBPO; assembly: GCF_009905725.1. Lineage (GTDB taxonomy): Bacteria > Bacteroidota > Bacteroidia > Cytophagales > Spirosomataceae > Leadbetterella. Next base: position 81,675 of record NZ_JAAAKV010000002.1, read on the forward strand.
GTGTAAAAGCGTCTATGGATTCGTGGGGTGTAGGTGCCGGATACAATGCCTACATAGCCGGTGCCGGGGTAGCTTATAACGGTACACAAAAGCAGATCATCGAACAAAAATGGATATCCAGCTGGACAGCCGCCCAGGAATCATGGTTTGACTACAGAAGAACCGGTTTCCCTGAATTGAAAGCCGGACCTTCTGCCATCAGAAAAGTGCTTCCTGTCCGTTTTTACTATATGCTTGACGAAAGAAACCTGAACAAAACGAACACCGAATCAGCGATGGGTAAACTGGAGACTACCGCCTACTCAGAAGCTGACGGCAAAAACAGTCCGTGGTCAAAACCGTGGGTTTTGCAGGGCACAGGTAAACCTTGGTAATCAATAAATTTCAGAGGGGTGGTACTGTCCACCCCTCCTATCCAATATGAAAAAGAACGGTCTGATTGTCTTGCTGCTGATTTGTTTGTCAGGATCAGCATTTTCTCAAACGCTGAAGGTCGGGGCCGTATCAAAGGTCATTACCCCCGATCCGTTGTTGCCCATTTCAGGAGGTATCGGCACACCGAAGCCCGTCACCGAGAAAAAAGGCGACCTTTTTGTCCGGGTCATTGTATTTGACAACGGACAAACCAAGATCGCCATGGTAGGCATCGATAACCTCGGATGGCCTTCCGTCCTGGGAGATAAGTCAAGGGCCCTGATCAAAGGTATCCCCCCTGAAAACATACTGATTTCGGCCAGCCATACGCACAGTGCCCCTGATGCCTACGGATTCCCTGACCAGACAGGGAAGAACTTTGCAGACATGAAGTACCTCGACTGGTGTGTAAAGCAAATCGCTGACGCAGTCAATGAAGCTTTAAGCAAAGCAGAACCGGCTGACCTGAAAATAGCGGTGGCAGATGCCAAAGGTAAAATTGCCTATAATTATTACGCTCCCGATCTTTATGATCCCCGATGCGGCGTGATCCAGGCGGTGGCAACGACCGGTAAAAATAAAGGAAGTAACATTGCCACGCTGGTCAATTACGCCATTCACCCTGAAGTGCTGGGATCAAAAAGAGGCATTCTGAGTCCTGACCTCTGCGGCCCGATGTATGACAAAATCGAAGCGAAAGGCGGTGGTGTGGCCATATTTATCAATGGTGCCCAGGGAGGCATGGTGACTGCCGACACAAGAAGAGAGCCCGGCAATGAAAACAACTCGTGGGAAGAATGCATCCGGATCGGGGAGCTGCTGGGCGAAGAAACCATGCGGATCATCAGTAACGCTCCGGTGGTCCAAAACCCTAAAATCTTTTGCACCTCCCGTAAATTTGAGTTTCCGATAGAGTCTGATGTGATGAAATATATCATGAAAAACTCACCGCTTCAGTACAAATTTTCGAAACCGGATCATGTTTCTGCACAGGTCAACCTGATTAACCTCGGTCCTGCCCAGATACTGACGATTCCGGGGGAGGCTTTGCCCAACATCGGTTTTTACCTGAAAAGAAATATGCCGACCAAACTGCCGTTTCTTTTCGGTCTGACCAACGATGCCTTCGGATATATGCTCACCAAAGTAGATTATAACAGTTTCAAACGTTATGATTATGTGAGCCGTACCAGTCTGGGTGAAATGACCGCGGAAATATACATAGACCAGGCCCTGAAACTCGTTAAAGAAAGTCCGAAACCTGAATAAAAGCATTAAAGAATCAATTAAAACCAATAACGTATCTGAGTTATGAAGAACAAATTTTTAAAAGCCGGTCTGTTTTCAATCCTGTTGCTGGGGCTTACTTTCTATGCCCATGCCCAGACCTCAGCCAAAAAGGCCCTGATCACACCGGAAACCGCACTGAAAAGTTATATCAACAACGGAGACGCCACTTTCAAATGGGAAGTGAAAGATTCATTTACGCTTGGCGAAGTAACCGGCTATAATTTACTGCTGACTTCTCAGAAATGGAGAGAACACACCTGGAGACATCAGCTGACCATTTTTGTCCCTAAAAACAAGCAATACAACGGAGCCCTTTTGTTCATCACCGGAGGTTCAAACAAAGCAGAACAACCGAACTGGAGTAAAGACGATAAACTGTGGCCGTCACTGGCAGGTGTAGCTGAGAAAAACAAGGCGATTGTGGCTTTGATCAAACAAGCTCCCAACCAGCCTTTATATGGCGACCTGACCGAAGATGCCCTGATTTCTTATACCCTTCATAATTTCAAACAGGATAAGGATTATTCCTGGCCGCTGCTTTTCCCGATGGTGAAAACAGCCGTAAGATCCATGGATGCGGTGCAGGAATTTGCCAGACAAAACCTGAAACAGGAAGTAGACGGCTTTGTGATTTCAGGAGCTTCAAAACGCGGATGGACCACCTGGTTGTCGGCCGCTATTGACGACAAAAGAGTAAAAGCTATCGGACCGATGGTGATTGACATGCTGAATATGCCGGTAACACTGGATTACCAGTTTAAAACCTACGGAGAATACAGCATCCAGATCGAAGATTATACCAAACTGGGTATTCCTCAAAGTACTGATACCGAAGAAGGAAAGGCCATCACCACGATGATTGATCCGTATTCATACAGAAGCAAGCTGACGGTCCCTAAGATTATTTTTATCGGTACCAACGATGAATACTGGACGGTGGACGCCATCAAACACTATTATGACCAGATTCCGGGCAAAAACATGATCCATTATGTACCGAATGCAGGACACGACCTTGGCGGCGGAAAACAGGCTTTCGAAGCTCTGAGTGCCTTTTTTGCCACTACTATTATGAACAAGGAATACCCGGTGTCTACCTGGAGTACCAAACCTGTAGCCGGTGGAACAGAATTAAACATTGATGCCCCAAAAACCGAGCTGGTGGACGCTACCATCTGGTGGACGACTTCTTCTGACCGCGACTTCAGAAATAACCTCTGGCTTAGCAAAAAGCTGAAACTGAAAGACGAACCGGGCATTAAAGTGACCGTACCGTCTCCGGCCAAAGGCTACCAGGCGTTTTATGTCGACCTGAAATACAAAGACCCTAGCGGAGGTACTTATACGGTCAGCACCAGGGTGTTTGTTACCGACTCAGAAAAAGTATTGTAATACATATCTATAAGGTGATTTTCAGGGTTTATTAATCAAACCAGAAAACTAATGCGACCGGAAATTTTAATTGAAAAGCTCCTCAAGGATCAGCTCTCTATGGAAGAGCTGCAGGAGCTGCTGGCCGATCTGGGACAAGAAGAAATGGACCCTAAGTATTCCGTTATCCTCGAACGGCACTTCAACAACCTGGTAAACGGAAAAAATGGTATACATCTTTCAGACAATGATCAGCTATCTGATGAAAAATAAATCTTATTTCTGCCTAACGGCGGCTTACTTCTTATTTACTTCTTTTATCAGAACTCCGGAGGCTTCGGCCTGCCGGAGTTCTGATGTTTACAGTCCTGACTCTCTGAAGGTCTCTGCCCACCGGGGCAATTCAAGGCTGGCTCCCGAAAATACCCTGGCGACTTTCAGGGAAGTGTTGAAAATGAAAATCGACTACATCGAAATAGACGTCAGAACGAGCAAAGACGGACGCTTACTGATCCTTCATGACGGCACCCTGAACCGCACCACCAACGGAGAAGGGCCTATGAAAGATTTTGACGAAGAAACCTTGAGGAAACTCTCTGCCGGAAAGGGCTTCGACAATGCATTTGCTTCAGAAAAAATTCCGACACTGGAAGAAACCTGCAGTCTCGTATCTAAATGGAATGCGGAACACCATCAGGGTACCCAATTGTATGTGGATTGTAAAGATGTGCAGCCGGAACCGCTGGTCAAAGAACTGGCCAGGTATAAGTTGCTCAAAGATGCTGTATTTTACGGATCAGATGATTTTCTGCTCAGGTTAAAAACCGTTTATCCCGAAGCGAAACTGATGCCCGCTCTCAATAAACCGGAAGATATCACCGCCAAAATAGAAAAGCTGAAACCTTATGCTTTTGACGTCAAATGGCAGATTATGGACGAGAATCTTGTCAAAACCATTCATAGTCATAAAATCAAGGCATTCACTGATTTACTGGGTTTCACAGATCTCCCGGCAAACTACAAAAAAGCCTCAGACATCGGCGTGGACGTGATTCAGACTGATTTTGTTCAAAAAGTTTATGGCGTTTTGGGGAGATGACCCAAAACGCTATTTTACAATTTCCAGCCCGAAAATCATGTCAGAAGCATTCACCAGGGTATGAACCAGGGCGGCATAAAAGACATTTTTGGTTTTGAGATAAGTATAACCATAAGCCCAGCCCGCCACACAGGCCAGACCCACGTAAGGCAGCGAACCGGCGTGATAATGCACCAGTCCGAAAAACATACTGACAATAGCCATGGAAGTGAAAGTGCCCTGCGGATGGTTTTGCTTCTTCTCAAGAAACCAGGCTGTTCCGAACAGGATCACATGGATCAATACCGGAAACCAGAATATTTTGGGGTTTAGTCCATAACCAACGAGGACAGAAAGCACGACAAAAACAGCAAAACCCCATTTCCAGAATACGGGCCAGTTTTTATGAAAACCGATTTTTTTGGTCAGCATATTCTGCATCAGCCCCCTGAAAAACAGTTCTTCAAAAAGAGCCGTACCGATGAATATCCGTATAAGTTCGGCGATTAGTTTGGAAATAAATTCGCCGGACAGTGCTTCCGGTCCGGTCAGCTTCATGAATTTACCCACAAAACCCAACAACATCACCAGCCCCACAAACAGAAGCCACGACACCGCGGCGTAAGCAAAATACTTCGTTTTAAACACCGGGAAAAAGCCGATGTCACTGATATTTCTGACATACCGATAGGTATACACTGCCCCCAGCATGATGACGATTCTCAGTACCGAACCGAAACCTGAACCACCATACGGCAGGCCTGTGCCACCTTCAAAAGAAAGCATGGTGGCCGGAATCAGGAAAAGTAGCAGGAAAACAAAATCAGAACACACCACAGGCGGGCCCGTCTTCTGAAAAGCCAGGAAACCCAAAACCGGAAAAAGAAAATAGAACCCAAACAAAGAAGAAGCACCGCCGAAAGGAGACTGACCGTTCAGTGTAATATAAACATATAAAATAACGATCAGCAATAGGGGGAACAGCAAAACACGCTCTTTGGACAACAACAAACTCCCTTAAATCTTTTTTGAAACACCGGGCTGGCCAATGGTAAAAAGCAAAAAGTACGGGATCATGAAAAAGGGCATTTGCAATCCCAATTCAGCTCCTGATTTTTCTTTGTTAAAATAAAGAAACAGTAAACTGAAAATTACCGTCAGTATTCCTCCAGTAAGCAACTCTCCCCGTATACTCGATTCATTCGTTTTCATATTATTCAAAACGGTTATGAGAACCCGCCAGCTCTCCGTGAGTATTGACCAGAATAAAGCTCAGGATAGCTATAAAAACCAGCAATGCCAGCATTCCCTTCGCCCATCTGGAACCATCAATTTCTTTCCCGGTGAATTCAGGATGGGTTTTCCCGGTTAAGAACAGGATGACCACCAGGTTGATTACGTACAAATACTGCTCAATCCTGTACATACTGATGAATGCCCCGGTGATCAGAAAACTGAATACAATATAGAGCCCCAGGTGACCGGCAAAAAAAGTAAAGAGGTCCTTATACCCATAATTAACAATACCTGATTGCCTGAAATAATACTTATTAAACCACAAAGCACTGAACAGCAACACCAAAGCAAAAGCAGTCCAGATAACGGGCAGGGTCCAGTCGGCCGGACTCAGATTCAGGTAGGTTTCTGCAATCCGCTTCACTTCAAAAGACTGTTGCCAGACAATCAGCGGAATCACCAGCACAAGCATCATGACCGGAAACCATTGTGAAGTTTTCTTATGTTTGTCTTCCGACACCTCCCAATGAGACGTCAGCGTGCCGTAAGTCATCCCGACTCCGCCAAAAAAGCCCAGCGAGTATTCCATGACATTCCATAAGTTAAATTTTATTTCGAGTACACCGCCCAGAACCTGGAGGAAATTGCCGAAAGCAAAACCGAAACCTCCGCCCAATCCGGCAAAAATAGCCACCCTCATGGCTGCGTGTTGCTTATTGCGAACCAGGTACCAGGTCAATGCCAGGGCCATACCCAGGCAGGCTGCCCACATTTCAGATCGCGGCGGGGTCATCAGCCAGCCGAACTGCTCAATAAAGAAGAAATAAACCAGCAGCCCTCCCACTACCATCTCTACGATGATGTTCGACCATTTGACCATCCTTTTGGCAGAGCTGGAAATCGCCAGTCCGAACAAGCCTCCTCCTAAAAAACCGTATAAACCGCCAATGACAAAAAGCATACACAAACCGTAATACACATTTCCGAAATCTGTGCCCCGGCCATAGCCCACCACCACACCATAGCTCATCACCCCTCCTATCCCCCAGCCTAAGGCTCCGGCCAGTACCACACTTAAAACTTTATTGTACCAGTCTATCCGTTTGGAAACCAGCAAAACGCCCAGGGCACCGATGCCTCCGGCCCAGGCGGCTCCCTGCTCATGACCAAACTGTCCCCTGATGGCCCAGGCTGTACCCATGGCCATTCCGGCTACCAACATGCTTAAATAAACCTGTTTGCTTTTCATTTCAATAGTGGGTATTTTTGAAGGATGTGACTTTTATTGTACTATACCCTGATTGACCGTAAAGAGACTATCCTGTCAAAATATATTTTTTATAGCGATAGCCCGAAATGCATTCCCTTCAGTAATATCTAAATATCAAATCTAAAAACCGGGCAAGGTGATATGCTTCTGAAACATAAAATTCCACTTTTGTTTTCCTTTTTACTCCTGCTGTCATTAACCGGCTGTGATGCCCCTCTTAAACCCGGAGAACTCTCTTTAAGGGACGGGTGGATGATCGCCTCGACCCACGAGGTGGAAGGTGACGCCAAAACCATCACGGCAGGCATCAGGCAATCCGGAAAATGGACCAAAACAAGTGTCCCGACCACGGTTTTGGGGGCTTTGACCGAGTCTGGAGAATATAAGGACATCTTTTTTGATAAAAACCTGGAGAAAATTCCGGCCGAAAGATTCAAGCACTCCTGGTGGTTCAGAAACCAGTTTGATTTTGACGGCTTTGACCAGGAAAAAGAAAACCTGAGCCTGATGGTGGACGGCATTAACTACAGGGCCAATATCTGGCTCAACGGCGTTCAGATTGCCAGCCAGGATACCCTTGCCGGGGCTTTCCGTCAATTTGAAATCAATGTATCTTCTGCCATAAAATCCGTAAACAATGTACTTCTTGTAGAAGTTTTTCCTCCGCAGGTGCGTAATTTTTACATGGGTTTTGTAGACTGGGCTCCCAAACCACCCGACAACAACATGGGGATTTTCAGGGAATTAAGACTGAAAAGATCAGGAAAGGTCTCTGTAAGCCACCTGTTTGTTGCTCCTGATGTCAACACAAAAGACCTGAGTCAGGCGTCGGTGACGGTAAGTGCAGAACTGAGAAATCACAGCAACGAGCCAAAAGAAATAGAAATAAGCGGAAAAATTGAAGCCATTGAGTTCAGAAAGAAAGTCACGCTTAAAGCCCGGGAACACCAAGAGATCAGGTTTACACCTGAAGAGTTTAAAAATCTTCACCTCAAAAATCCGAGACTCTGGTGGCCGAACGGGCTGGGAAAGCCTGAATTATATACCGTCAACCTGGAAGTTAAAGAAAAGGACCAGTTGCTGGATTCCAAAAGTACACGGTTTGGTATCAGGAAAATCGAAACGTATCTCAATGCAAAAGGTGTACGTGGTTATAAGGTCAACGGTCGCGATGTACTCATCAAAAGTGCGGGCTGGGTAGACGACCTGCTGCTGAGATACATGCCTGAAAAAGATGCCGCCCAGATCCGGTACGTCAAAGAAATGAACCTCAATTCGCTGCGGTTTGAAGGCATCTGGGGCAACAATCATCACATTTACGACCTTTGTGATGAAAACGGCATTTTGCTCATGGTCGGCTGGAGCTGCCAGTGGGAATGGCCCGACTACATCGGCGAAGAGCTCAAAATGAAACCCGGCGACGAAAATCTGCCGATCAATGAAGGTGTCGATTTGTATGCGGTGAGATTAACCCCACAGGAAGAAACCCTGTTTTCGGATTATTTCAGAGACCAGGTCAAATGGCTGAGAAACCACCCCTCGATATTCACCTGGGCTGGTGGCAGCGACGCCATGCCCAAGCCGTCTCTCGAAAAAAGGTACCTCGAAACGCTAAGGAAATACGACCCGACGCGGCCTTTCCTCGTGTCTTCAGGAGCATTTGAAAGCACGCTCACCGGCTCATCCGGCATGAAAATGAACGGGCCTTATGAATATGTGCCCCCGGTCTATTGGTTTGAGGACCAGAAACTGGGTGGTGCCTTCGGCTTCAATTCCGAAACCGGCCCCGGCCCGCAGATTCCCCCGTTGGAAGGCATCAAAAAAATGATGTCCCAAACCCACCTGTGGCCTGCCGATAACGCCATGTGGAATTTCCATTCCGGCAGAAAAGACTTTAACACGATGAAAGTCTATCTGACTGCCCTCGAAAACAAATACGGCCAGCCCAAAGACCTCGAAGATCTGGCTGCCAAGGCCCAGCTGATGAACTATGAGGCCATCAGGCCCATGTTTGAAGCTTTTGTGATCAACCGTCCGAAAGCGACCGGGGTAGTACAATGGATGCTGAATTCACCCTGGCCGGAATTCTACTGGCAGTTGTATGATTATTACCTGATGCCGACCGGGGCTTATTACGGCACCAAAAAAGCAGGACAACCTTTGACGGCCATTTATAATTGCTTTGACCAGACCATACATCTCAGCAATGACGCACCTGCCGGAGTAAAGAATATCAAGGCCGGACTAAGATTGCTGGACCAGAATTCAAAGGTGATCTTCGAAAAATCAGAAGTGATTTCCCTGGGGAGCAATGTGAGCCGATCATGGCTCAAAATCCCCGAACTTAAAGGCAGTCACCAGGTGTATTTTCTGGACCTTAAGATCAGGGACGACCGGGGCAAAGTACTTGCAGATAATTTTTACTGGCTGGCCACCGAAAAAGACCAGCTGGACTGGTCCCAATATTTCTGGTTTTATACGCCTCAGAAAAAATATGCTGACTTCAAAGCACTCAATGATCTACCCGCCGCGAAACTGGAAGCAACGAAATCTGTCAAACTCAGTGACGATGAATATGAAATCACGGTAAAACTCAAAAACCCGTCTGATAAACTGGCCTTTTTTACCGAATTACAACTCAACAATCCTGAAAATAACAAAGCCATTCTCCCGGTTTTCTGGTCCGACAATTATATCTCCTTATTGCCAGGAGAAGAAAAGGTACTGACCGTAAAGTGCAGGAAAAGCAATGCCGGACAAAAAGAACCTGTGGTCAGAATCAAAGGATATAATGTAACTGAAAGTCTTCAGCTTTAACGGAAATAATTATCCGGTTTTAATAGCCTCACAGCAGGTAATCAGGGTAATAATATCAGGTCTGAAAAAGGAGACCGTTATTTGTAAAATATTTTAATATAAAAACCTGATTTAGTGCCAATACTTTTTTAGTTTTAGAGATCAGAAATTTCCGGTTAACCATACCTGAAATCAATATTCAACCTTAATAATAAATGAAACCCATTGTTCAAATTTCCCTGGACCTCACCAACATTGATGAGGCTCTGGAAACCGCCGCTCTGGCCATGAGAGCCGGTGTCGACTGGCTTGAAGTCGGAACTCCCCTTATCCTTGCCGAAGGTCTGCACGGCGTCAGAAAATTACGCGAAGCTTTCCCCGGAGTACCCATTGTGGCCGACCTCAAAACCATGGACGGAGGTTACCTCGAGGCTGAAATGATGGCCAAAGCCGGGGCAACCCACGTGGTAGTGATGGCCCGGGCTCATGCAGAAACCATCAAATGTGTGGTGCAGGCAGGACGCGACTTTGGTGTCAAAGTCATGGGCGACAACATGGTCTGTGAAGACATGGTGGAAGGGGCAAAATGGCTCGAAGACCTGGGTTGCGATTATGTCATCCACCACATCGGCTACGACGAACGCCGGGGCATTGCTGCCAACGGCTTCAGAATGCCCAGCCCTCTGGACCAGTTAAAGGAAGTAGTCCAGGCGGTCAATATCCCGGTTCAGGCCGTCGGTGGCCTCAGTCTCGAACAAGCCATCCGTTGTCCTGAATTCGGGGCACCGCTGGTCGTATTGGGAGCTCCCCTGACCATTGATGCCGACGCTTTCAAAACCGCTGACGGTGACCTTGAAAGTTCACTGAGACTTATCTGTGAAAAAATACATGCTTACGGTGATGTCAAAGTGGGAAAACGCTGATCACCTCAATAAAAGATAAAAATATCAACCTTATGAAATCTGCTGCTGTAGTTAATTATGCCCCTGAAAAAGGCTCGGTGGAAATCCGTGAAATAGAAAAACCCGTCATCGGCGACGAAGACGTATTGTTACAGGTAGCCAATGTCGGTGTCTGTGGCAGTGACCTGCACCAATGGACTTCCGACCACAGCTGGCCGGTCAACTACCCCGTGGTATTAGGCCATGAATTCGGCGGATACATTGCCGAAGTCGGCAGCCGGGTAATAGGCTGGAAAGAAGGCGACCGGGTGGTCAGCGAAACCGCCGCGGTGATCGACATCAACAACCCGATGAGCCGACAGGGTTTATATAACCTTGATCCTACCCGCAAAGGGTTTGGTTACGGGGTCAATGGTGCCATGACCAAATATGTGAGGGTTCCGGCCCGTTGTCTGCACGCCGTTCCTGACCTCGTACCTTTTGAAGAAGCCTGTCTGACAGAACCTTGCTGTGTGGCCTTTAATGCCGTGGTGGAAAACGCCCGTATCAAACCCGGCGACCGGGTGATCGTTCTGGGCCCGGGCACCATCGGCATCCTGTGTGCGGCCATGGCCAGGTTGTGCGGAGCCCAGGTGGCTATTGTAGGTCTTGAAGCAGACCGCCACCGGTTGGAGATAGCAAAGCAATACGGCTGTGAGGCCATCATCGGAGACGCCACAGAATGGGCCAAAAGAGCCGACGGACTGGGAGCAGACTGCATCATTGATGCGGCCGGGGCAAGTGCCACACTGAAAATTGCCCTGCAGCTGGTAAGACCCAACGGACACATCACCAAAGTAGGCTGGGGTCCTCAGCCTCTGGGGTTCTCTTTAGATCCTCTGGTACAGAAAAATGTGACTTTACAAGGCAGTTTCAGCCACAACTGGCCCATCTGGGAGCGGGTACTCGCCCTGATGTCAAGTGGCCAGCTGGATGTCAAACCGATCATCGGGGGTGTCTGGGCCATCTCAGACTGGCACGAAGCCTTCGAAAAAATGCACAGCGGTGAGGTGGTCAAAAGTGTCTTAAAACCGATCTGAATATGAGACTCGATAACAAAGTCATCATCGTCACCGGCTCATGTACCGGCATCGGGAAGGCTATAGCCGAAAGGTGCGTAGCCGAAGGAGCTTCTGTGGTGATTCACGGGTTGGAACAGGACCTGGGAGAGGAAGTGGTCAGACAATTGGGCAATGAAAAATCAGTGCTGTACATCGGAGACCTGGCTGAAGAAAATACGGTAAAAAAACTGGTAGAAACAGCCCTGACAGCCTTCGGAAAAATCGATGCGATTGTCAACAATGCCGCCATTGTAGCTTCCTCCAATATTCACGACACGGACCTGAACTTCTTCAGACATATATTTGAAGTCAACACCCTCGCTCCTTTTGCCCTCATTAAGGAAGCGTTGCCACACCTGACCAAAACGAGCGGTAATGTGCTGAATATCGGTTCGGTCAACGCCTACAGCGGAGAGCCCAATCTCATGGCTTACAGTGTTACCAAAGGAGCCCTGATGACCCTCACCCGCAACCTGGGAGATACCCTCCACAGGGAAAACGGCGTCAGGGTCAACCAGATCAATCCGGGGTGGGTGCTGACAGAAAGAGAAGCCGAACGCAAACGTGAACATGGTCTTTCCGAGGACTGGTACAAAGGCGTTCCGGCGGTCTTTGCCCCTGCAGGTCGACTGCTCAAACCCTCAGAAATAGCCTCAGCGGCCGTTTACTGGCTGGGTGATGAGTGCGGCCCGGTGAGCGGACAGGTAGTCGAACTTGAACAACATCCTTTCATCGGACGTAATCCTCCGAAAGACACTTCAACCATTTAACCTTTAATTTCCGAAAATCCCGATATGCCCAAATTAGCCGTTTTCCCCAAAGCTTTTATGCACGCTCTCTGCAAAGACGGCACCATGAAAGTAGCCGAATGGATAGAATTAGCTTCAAAACTTGATATAGACGGTATCGAATGGTATGCCGGTTTCTTAGAAATGGCCGATGAGTCCAACTGGCCTTTATTCCGCGAACAGGTCGAATCGCACGGTCACACCATACCGATGATGTGCTGTTCTCCGGACTTTACCCATCCTGATCCTGATTTCAGGGCAAAGGAAATCGCCAAACAAAAACACTGGATAGACATGACCAGTATTCTTGGCGGGAAATACTGCCGGGTGCTTTCCGGGCAACGCAGACCGGAACTTTCCATCGAAGAAGGCGTCAGTCTGGCCGCCGAATGCATCGAAGCCTGCCTGCCGCATGCCCAGGAAAAGGGCATCACGCTCATCATAGAAAATCATTACAAGGACGACTTCTGGGAATATCCTGAATTTGCCCAGAAAGCAGACGTTTTCTGCATGCTCGTAGACCGTATCCAACATCCTAATTTCGGAGTGAATTATGATCCGAGCAACACCTATCTGGCCGGAGAAGATCCGCTTGAACTCCTTTATCGCGTCTCCAACCGGGTAGTGACCATGCATGCCAGCGACCGCTATTTACTCAGCGGCACCATCGAAGACCTGAAAAAAGAAGAAGGCGGTTCAATAGGATATGCCAAAAGACTCAGTCACGGTGAAATCGGCAAGGGCCTGAATGACTATGATGCTATTTTCAGAGAGTTAAAAAGAGTCGGATTCGATGGCTGGATCAGCATCGAAGACGGTGTTGACGGTATGGACCAGCTAGAGCGGAGCGTCCGGTTTGTCAGAAGGAAAATCAAAGATTACTGGCCTGAAAACTGATCAGATACCTGGTTTTACGGAATACTGTTTACGATATTCTATGGGTGTACAACCCTTGAGCTGTTTAAACTGACGGGCAATGTTCTTACTGTCCGTCAGCCCCATATCCAGGGCAATTTCAAAGACACTCAGGTCTGTTTCCAGCAGCCTCCTGCTCAGTTTCTCAATCCTCAGGTTAAAAATGTACTTGTATATCGGGTATCCGGTGATATACTGAAAGCGTTTTTCCAGGGTGCGTCTCGACAGCGGCACCTGTTTTACCACATCGTCCACCTGGATGTTCTTGTCGATGTTCTGGTGAATATATTTAAGTGTGCAGGCAATATGGTCGTCATTGGTGGCATAAATATCCGTGGAATGCCTCGTGACCACCTGCGTAGGCCGTACAATCACATCATAAAAAGAGGAGCAGCCGTTTTTGATCATATGCTCCAGCAATTTAGCGGCATCATACCCGCCTTTTTCTGCATCCTGGGCAATGCTCGACAAAGGAGGATCGGAAAAATCACAGATCATCTCATCATTGTCTACACCTAAAACCGCCACTTCTTCAGGTATCCTGATTTTGGAATGACGGCAGGCTTCAGTAATGTGCTGACCCTGGTTGTCATCACAGGCCATGAGGGCGATGGGCTTCGGCAGGGACTTCAGCCACTGGCTCAGTGAACTGGGTTTGTAATACCATAATTCGGTAGAGCCTGCCATGGCATTTTCAAAATAATGCACTTTATACCCGGCCCTGTTGATGCGTTCTTCATATCCTTCGGCACGCTCGCGGGACCAGACAATATCTTTAAAACCGTAATAGGCAAAATTCTTAAACCCTTTTTTCAGGAAATAATCAGCCCCCATCGTCCCGGCTTCCTTGTGTACAGCCGTGATGTTGGGTATTTCCTTAAATCTTTCCTTAAAGTCCTGGGCAATGACCGGGATGCCTTCCTCCACAAACCTGGCTACTTTCGGGTCGTTATAAAACTGCCCGATGATGCCGTCTGCTCCCCACTCTTTGGCCCATTGCAGGATCCCTTCCACCCCGATGGTTTCCCGCTGAAACAAAGGCATTCTGCAGAAAATCCACGGCCCGTGTTCTTTCGAATACCGGGCAATTCCTTTCAGTAACTCTTTGCTGAACTCTTCAGCAAAGTCTATCATCAGAATAATTTTGTACATGATATATCCGGAAAATCCTGGGATGAATCATCATCGGAGGATGTGGCCTGCTAATCTAGACATTACCCCGCTAAAATGCAAGAAAGACCGGGCCGCCCCCACAAAAAAACGGGCAGCCAGTAGATACTGACCGCCCGTTTTATAAATTCTTAAAATCGGATTACATGTTGCTTTTGGTATAAGTGCCTAACGGGAAGCTCAGACCTACGTTAAGTCCAACACCCTGGTTTTTAAAGTCGACGTTTTTAGCAGGAGAAAGGTCCACAAGGCCCTGTCCGAAATAGAGATCCGTGTTTAACCACACTTTATTATTCAATCTGTAGTTGAAACCTACACCAAGTTTTACTCCGGCATCAAATTTCTCGAAATCACCATTGGAGTCATTGTAAACATTTCCACGGTCATCAGTCGATTTTAGCAGATAACCGAAATAGGGTCCGGCAAATACCTTAGGTCTGAAAGCGTGGCCTTTGTCATTCAGGTATAAAGTACCTAAAACAGGCAACTGGATATACTGAAGATTTCTTTCCTGGTCGGAGTTGTTGAAGTGAGTACCCATAGTGGTATAAAGCAATTCAACCCTCAGGCCTAGTCTTGATTGTGAACTGTAATTAAAAAAGCCCCCTACATTTATGCCCGGTCTTGATTTAACATTATCTATGTCTCCTCTCAGTGTAGACAAATTTCCACCGATTACCGGTCCGATAGAGATGTTTTCTTGTGCAAAAGCGGTCATTGAAGCTGCACACATCAGGATTAAAAGCAAATTTCTGGTTCTCATTTTATTGGTCTTTTAAGTTTTAAAATAAACGGCCTACCCTTAAGCCGTCAGATAGTTTATAGATGTGTTAAAAATGTTATTCCCTGGGGAAAAACACCCCTTTAATAATAAAACTGCCTACATGGGCAATCAATGTCGGGGAACTTTTTCCACACTTTTAGTAATTTACCCTATTTCCCAGTGAGTACGGGTAAAAGAAATAAGCGTATTAAAAGCCAGGTTGGCTTTTAATACGCTTTATAAATTTATTTATCATCCAAAAGCTAATGAATCAACAAAATCATATTAATCAATTAACCAGTTCTGTGAACACTTGTTGTCGGACCCTGCCTAAGAATCTCGTGGTTAGGTACAAACTTAACCTCATCTCTCGTTTTGATTATTTTACCTTCTTCGAATTTCTGACTTAAATAATTATTCAAATCTAGCTTTTCTTCTTCACATGGAAATCCAGCTGCCCCGTTTTCCCAATCCATTTCTTCCCATTTGTATCTTATATCTCCTTTCACTATATGAGCTTTGGTGTCTTCTGACCAGTAAATTGACCCTCCTTGAAAATGTACAAAACGGCCTGGTTTTACAGGACACTGTGTCTCCACCGTAATTGGTAAACCTAAAAAACTGTTTTCAGCTCCTACACTCTCCCATTTAGCACATATTTCTCCGAGTGGATTCATTATAAATTCACACTCTACTCTAAAACGTATTTTATAACTGTAATCATTATAATCAACGATTATATCATCATTTTCTCTAAATACTTGTTCGAAACGCTTGGTACTTCTTTGTCCAATTTCCATTTCATTAAAATCAATTAATCCCTTTGCACTACCCAGTACATCATCTTTATCATTATTAATAAAGAAATTAACCACAGTGTCAATAATCTGGAACCCTGAATCTATATATTTTCCGGATTCACTACCGGCTATTGGATTACCACTGTAAGCTGTCACAGCAGCCTCACCAATTTTTTTGGCAAAAGCCGATATATTTTCCTTGTTCTCATACCAGCCACTGTTTTGGTCAATGTCTACAGCATTAACCACGATACCTATGACCGCCTCTTTGCTGTAGCCATCAAAAAGAAGTGATACATCTTCCGGATAAGATTTCGTTTGATGGGTATTTATTCTTATCAATGGTAAAGCGTATCCTTTTTGTTTGGTACCGGAAGCAATTAAACCAGATAAAACAAGTTTGTCAGGAGAATGAATAGATTCCGTATCATTGCAAGTCACGTTTTCGATAAATACTTTGTATTTGTACATATTTTCTTGATTTAAAAATTGATGAAATAATTAACTTACTCTAATTCTCCGACTACCACCAGGTCACACTTGTATATGAAGTCATTCGGAGCACCATCAGGGCTTATGGCTGAAATGGTAATGACATAGGCGTTTCCGATAATCTTTTTCTCAATATTCCAGATAACCATCACATTACCGGTACTGTCATCACTATGAATAGTGGCAGATACGGTAGGGATCGATTTGAATTTTGGCAAAGAAAACTGCAGTTCTCTCACATGGTCTGTCCGAAGGTTCATCGGCAGAGTCCCGAAACACATTACGTGTTGATTGGCAAGTGTTATTTGTGTCAACATAAAGGATAAATATTAAAAGGTGAATTAATTCATTTCCCGCAAATACGTTATTCAATTACCCCGGCCGGAACTCACTGCACCACCCCACTGATCCCGGCATGGTATACCGTACCATCTTTCGCCACCACACAGGGCGAGGCTTCGTCAGCGGCACGGCTGGTTTCAAACTCCCATTTTTTCACACCGGTAGCCGCGTCAAAAGCATATATTTTTTTATCTATGCCGATGTATACCATACCCATGGCCACCACCGCACCAGACCCCTGGGTATTGCTGACAGCAGCTTTAGCCTCCCATTTCTTTGTACCTGTGGCAGCATCCAGGGCATACAAAGCGGCTCCCCCACCTACATAAACTATGTTATCGGCTACTACCGGGGAAGAATCCCACGGGGCTCCGTCAGCTACCTTGAACTCCCATTTCTTTACACCAGTCTTCGCATCCACTGCGTAAAGCTTATCGTTATCAGTGCTGCTGTTGATTGAACCGGCACCTACATACACCACCCCATTGGCAATGGTCGGTGAAGATTTGGCGATGGCACCGGATTGAAAACTCCATCGGGTAGCCCCGGTTTGCAGATCAAAGGCATTGAGTCCTTCGTATTCTGAACCCGCATACAGAAGCCCCTCTGCTATGGCCGGGGAAGACTCTGTTACATGGCTTTTTTCTGCTTTCCATTTCCTGGCACCGGTAAGGGCGTCCAGACCATAGATCCCGACTTTGTTGCCTGTTCCACGGATACTGGCATACACAACGCCGTTCAGGAAAGCAGGAGATGCCTGCCAGCCATACACTTCATCGTCTCTGAACTGCCATTTTTTAGCTCCTGTGGCAGCATCCAAGGCATAGAAGTAATTATCTCCGGGATAATAAAGCAGGTTATTGACCACCAAAGGTGCCGCAAAGGGTTGCTTTAAAACTACTTCGGCTGTGCTCGACTCCCATTTCTTAGTACCCGTTCCGGCATCAAGGGCATAGATTTTCTTATCCCAGCTGGCAAAATAAACCACCCCATTGACCACCGTGGCAGTGGAATAAATAGCGTCCCCGGCTTTAAACTCCCATTTCTTTGTCCCGGTAGTGGCATCAATGGCGTAAAAAATACCGTCAGTATTCCCTAAGTAAACAGTGCCGCCGCCTGTTTCTTCCGGCTCAGGATTTGTTGCTTCTTTTTGGCAGGACATAAAAGTCAGTGTGAGGACGAATGCCAGTTTTGAAATGATTTGAATGGTTGCTTTCATTGTTTTTCAGAGTTTTTTTTCGTTGGCCCTCCGGCTGAATTCAGCCGGAGCCAGGCCATCTTTACCTTGTTTTGATCTGTACAAAAGTAAAGTCCCTGAATTCTTCAGGAAATCCCCAATATTGATGATATTATAAATAGAACATTAAGCAAAGACTGGTGGCCGGAGGTACGGAAGAAAGGTTTTTTTAAGAGTTCGTAAGTATATTAACAAAGGAAAGGGAGCTACCTCATCATACCAAGATGATGAAAGTACTCCCCTCTTCTGAAACCTGTAAGAAAAACTGAGTTTGGCTGGATGCAATCACTTATTCTATTTCAGCACACCTGCGTCATAAACCACCTTACCGCCTACCAGGGTCAGTACACTTTGTGTGGCCATCAGGGCAGGTAAGGGCACCTTGAAAATATCCTGTGACAAGACCGCCAGGTCAGCTACCTTGCCTTTGGTGAGAGTACCCTTGTCTTTTTCCTCAAATTCGGCAAATGCAGCAGTGTTTGTATAAGCAATCACCGCTTCTTCCACACTTAAAGCCTCTGAAGGCCTCATCGGGTGTGTAGCCGCCTGCATAATATTGAGAAACGGATTAAAAGGGCCGTCAGAGCCGATGGCTAACGGAATACCGTTTTTTAGCAAAGTTTTCATGGCATTCGCATACTGAGGAGCTGAAACAGTACCGTCCAGTGAAGTAAAATGGGTTGGATTTTGCACAATGATAATGCCCAGCTTTTTTGTCCTGTCCAGGAAATCCTGTGAATAGCCAGCCATATCCCCATGTTCTATTCTCGGCCTGAGTGCTTTCCAGTCTACCTCCATTTTCTCAAGAATGTCCAGCAGGTTCCCATAAGACTGCTCTCCCGAAACATGAAACATCAGCTGATCCTTGCGGGCTAAGGCTTCCCTGCAGGCTTTTTCTATTTCTTCCTTGCTGTAGTTCATCCTTCCATACCAATCTTTCCGTCCGGGATAAGGCTTATAGTTAAATGCCCCCTGCTCTATCGGTGTACCGTCAATGAGCCATTTGGTACCACTTACTGTAAGCAAAGGCATACCTTCAGGATGTTTCGACATCTCTCTGCCAGGCACCATGATGGTACCGTCAGGATTCATGTCGGCCCATTTAATCAACCTCAGCCTGAAAGGGAGGCCTGCTTTTTTCCATAATCTTGCCAGGTCTTCTGCCCTTGCCAATGTACACATGTTCTGGTAACTGGTAATTCCCAACTTAAGCATTTCACCGGTCATTCCTCTGAATTTCCCGACAAGTTCTTCTTCCCCCCGCATGGCAGATACCTTTTCATAACTTGTATTAGGATTATAAGCATTCTTTTCAAAAGCCTTTCCGGCCAGTGTCTTACCATCAGGCAAACGGTCATAAAATCCCCCTTTGGGATCATGAGGAGAATCCTGGATCTGCATTTCCTTTAATCCCGGAGAGTTAAATATGCCGACATGCCCCCACCATGAAAGCAGCCTGACCGGGTGCTTCGATGTAATCCGGTCCAGGGCCGCTCTGCTGACTTCCGGAGAGTTGGCTATCGACGGTCCGATTTCTGCCACAATCCAACGTCCGGGAGGAAGTTGGGCCGCGACCTTAGCCAGAGAGTCCTGCAACATCCTCCAATCCGGATTCATGGTTTTGAATCGGATCTCGTAGGCTTTCAGGTCGTTCAGCAACAGGTGGTTGTGGGCATCGTTAAATCCGGGAACTACCACCCTGCCGCTAAGATCAATGCGTCTGGTAGATTGCCCAGCCAGCTTTAGAATCTCTGCAGATGGGCCGGATGCCAGTATCCTGCCGTCTTTGATCGCCAGGGCTTCTGTATATAACTCTCCGGGATCGGCTGTAAATATTTTTCCTCCATATATAATAAGATCGGGAGTCTGACCTGCCAGACGTAAGACAATGAAGAAAGAAAGAATGGAAATGAGAAGCTTATTTTTCATGATTCTGATACATTAAATTCAATAATGCATCAAAACTATCTACAAAAAGGAAGTGGACGGATGTAAAAAAACGACATTCTCAGACATGCTTTTCACAGACTTCTGGTCTGATTCAAAGACCACGGCGGGGGTTTCTCCCGTAAACAATTTAAAATCCCTGACCAGATGGGCATAATCAAAATAGCCGCAGGCAAAAGCTGCCTCCAGCCAGGGGGCTTCCGGCCTGGCCCTTTTATAATCCAGCGTCATATTGAACCTGACTACCCTGGCATACATTTTCGGACCAATACCGATTCGCTCAAAGAAATTCCGCTCAAACTGTCTGACACTCAGGCAGGCCAAAGAAGCAAGCTCATCCAGGCTCCGGCCGGGATTTCCGAGCATCACCTGCATGGCATGGTCTATCGGCCTGACTTCGTGTTTTACTTTTTTAAGCTTCATCAGCAGGAAATTCTCAATCAGATCAATCATCTGCTGATAATCCCGGATCCCGGCCAGCTGTTCATTGATTTCGTTCATTTCCCGGCCGTAAACATCTTCTGAATCTACAGAAATATCATAGAATTCAGACATAGGGATACCAAACAATCTGAAAAAACCGCCAGGTTTGAAAGCCACTTTAAGCACCAGGTGATCCTCTCTCAACCCGATGTTAACCCTGGCAATCTGCTGTCCCACAATAATACTTTTGGGATTAGCTATCTCTTCTCCCGTCTCAAAAATGGTCTTGCTGACCACGTCCCTGGGATAAAAATACAAACTCTGATAAGGCTCCGCAGGCATCGGCTTTGGCGGGGGAGCAACGCCCCTGAAATTCAGGTGCAACATAAAATAATGGTGCACATAAGATCGCAGGGCAGGATGAGGAGCAATAGACGGAATCAATAACATTGTGAAATGAAATTTAGTCTTTTTGTAATTTAGAGATTTTAAAACTTCAATCCAAAGCAATTTTATTTTACGGTCAGTGAACCACATTATCAAATTCACCCGCTATTTTTTAGGATAAACCCGAATCTTACTTATATTTACCTTAATTTAAGATCACTTATCAGGAATCAGTAACCCAGGGTAAATTTAAACATGAAGATCATTTTAGTAGATGACCATCATCTTTTTGGGCAATCACTGAGTTTGCTTTTGGGGGAAATGTTACAAACGGAGGATATTTCGGTTTTCAAAAACGGAAACGAAATGCTCGGTTATTTAGAGACCCATGCGGTTGACATCATCATTTCCGACCTCCAGATGCCTGAAATCAACGGCATAGAGCTTACGAAAAAAATCCATGAGAAATACCCTGATATCAAAGTCCTCATACTCACTATTGATGACGACCCCGTTAAGATCAGGGAAGCCATTTCTGCCGGAGCTTCGGGGTATCTGTTAAAAGATACGGACCAGAATGAGTTGATCGAAGCCATCAGCAAACTGACTGGTGGTTTACCATATTACAGCGAAAAAGTCCTGAAAATCATCGCTTCAAAAGACCCTGAGTTATTTGCGTATTCTACCCAGCTGGCCATTCTTTCTGCGAGGGAGATTGAAGTACTGAAACTCATCGCCGAAGAATATTCCTCCAACGAAATCGCCGACAAGCTTTTCGTCAGCATCAATACCGTCGAAAGTCACCGCAAAAACCTCATGAAAAAGATAGAAGTAAAGAACGTCGTGGGCCTGATCAAGTTTGCGATGCGGAATAAACTGGTAAATTAAGCGGCACATTCACGTGCACTTTTGTGCCTTCTTCTTCGTTTGACTGAACCGTCAGCTGGCCTTCCATAAAAGCCACCCTGTCGCTGATTCCCTCCAGCCCACGCCCGGTATCTGCCTCTGAAATGCCCTTCCCGTTATCTCTCACAAACAAATCGAGCGACTGTCCGTCAGACCTGAACGTGATGGTAGCATCTGTTGCCTCCGAATGTTTGAGGATGTTATTGATCAGCTCCAGGCAAATGGAATAAATATGAAAAGCCACTTTCTTTTCAAGGTGGATGTCTTTGAGTCCTTTGTTGTTGAGGGTAAATTCGATCGGTGTAGAAAAGTTAAGGCGGTCCACCATTTTCTGAATGGCTTCATCCAGCCCGAATCTCTCCAGTTCTTCCGGCAGCATATTGTGCGAAATCAGCCTGACTTCCTTGCAGGCGTCATCTACCATCTGTTTGATCTGCAGATAAACATTCTGATCATGGTTAGGCAGTTTATCGCTGTCAAGGGTCAGCAAACTCACCCGAACGGCCGACAACAATGAGCCGAGATTATCGTGCAGTTCAGTAGCCACTCTTTTCCGTTCTATGGTCTGCCCTTTGAGAAGGGCCTCCTGCACCTCCGCATTCTTGGCTTTCAGTTGCAGGTTCTTTCTTTTCAGTATCACACTGTAGACAATCGCCACACCGCCGAGCAGGGAAATGAGGGCAAGCACACCCAAGAGGGCCTTCCGCTGAAGGGCATCAAAAGTCAGCTTGTTGTTCAGTTCTTCCAGTTTAAGCTGTTTATTAAGTCTTTCTTCTTCCGACTGGTGTTTTTCGGCCACCAGTTTCAGGTAATTCTCTTTAGACAGGGCCTTTTCGTTTTCCAGCTTCCGGCTGATCTCCGTCAGTCTGAAGTCCTGGGCCAGTTTTTCCGCTTTCAGTTTTGAGACTTCAAACTGTTTCTGAAGCGTACTGAGCCTGAATTCCTCTGTTATCCGCAACCTTTCATTCCTGATTTTGGCCTGTTCGAATTCATAGAGTTTCCGCACATCATTCATTTCCAGCAATCGCTTTTTGAGGTCATTGCTGTCTTTCAGCATATAGGCCCGCTGACTGGCCCGGAGGGCTTCCAGTTCTTTACCGATCGCCATATTGGCCTTATAAATCACATCGTAGGTAAACGGCATAAGCAAAGTCAGCTTTTCTTTCCTGGCGATGTCCATCGCCAGGTTGGCAAACTCCAGCGACTTTTCGTAGTTCTTCATATTCAGATAAGCCTCCGCTTTACTATTATAGATAGAAGCTATACCTTCCTGGTTCTTTTTCCGGGTGTAAATCGCCAGGGCTTCGTCATAATAGGGAAAAGCTTTCTCCGGATTACCGGTATGGTTATAGAAGTCGCCGATTTCCTCGTCGGCGTTGGCAATGGCCACCTCCAGACCGGAAGCTTTCATCAGGCTCAGCTGAACCAGGAATTCCTTTTCTGCCTTTTCCATCTTATTCCACCTGGTATAGACCCTGGCCAGCGTTCCGGTCAGATAACCCTTGTCGACCAAAAGCCTTTCCTTGGTCCGGTAAGGATAAAGATCAAAACTGACGAGGGCTCTCAACAGGTATTTTTCCGCATTTTCATAATCTTTCGCAAACAGGAAAGTGTTGCCCAGTATCTGTTCGATCTCCCCGATCCGCTTACAGTTCTCACCGAGCTGCTCACAGAGCTCCATGGCCTCAAAACACAATTTCAAGGATTCTGAATACTGATGTAATCTCCTGTATTTTAACTCTTTACGAAACAATGCCCTCAGCATCATCTGCTTGTCATTGTATTTTTTTGACAAAGAGTACAGTTTCTCAGAATACATAAATACCGTATCGAGGTTGTTGCGGTCTGAGTCGATATAAACCTCGCCCAGCATATTGAACAGCCTGATCCTCAAGGAATCGTTATAGGCATTACCGGGTCTGCCGGCAAGCTCGGCCTCCAGCCGCCCCCCCACCCTTTTGAGGCTGTCCTCATAAGCTTTGTCGCTTCTCCTGTAGGCGTTAAAAACCGGAATTCTGATCACCTGGGCATAAAGGCCGGACGACACCAGGAGAAGCAGGCCGAAAAGACCGTTCTTCAGGTATTTCTTCAGACAGATGTTTGAGAAGGAGTACATACAGGCCAGGTACTAAACTAATTTGTTTTAAAATTAATACTATAATCCTAAAAACAAGGGCATGAGCCTAAAAATCACGGTTTCCCGTGATTGACAGCCGCTTTTAAAAGCCCGAGCTTTGTACCGAAACCAACATTAAGCATCACTATGAAAAAGAGTAAATTATTGATCCTCATTATCAGCCTGGTTGTAAGTCTTTCCTGCAAAAACGAATCCGAAGCACAACCTGACTTTTCCTGCGATAAAGCAGCCAAAATTACCAAACAAAGCTTCGGTGACCTGGGGATGATCATTGAGTACAGCAATGGAAAAATCTCGAAAGTTTACAGGGCCGACGGCAAGGGCCTGACTGAAAACTACAACTACAAATCAGCCACAGAAGTCGAAATCAAAAGGATTTTCTCTGATGGCGGTGTAGGCAATCTATTCAATGCGACCTTAAACAGCATGGGGTACGTTACCAAATTTGTCCAGATATCTGACGTAGCACCCTACACTATCGAATACACTTACGATGCCCAGGGGTATCCGCTTACCAGCAAAGCTGTTTACCCGAAAGAAGCCTCTTCGAACAGCAATTCGGTTTATACTTACAGCAACGGCAACCTCACCAAAAAGGTCACCTATCAGAACGGTGCGGTCTTTTACACCGAAGACTACACTTATTATGAGGACAAAATCAACAAAGCTGACCTGATCGGTAATGGCAACACGCCGGATATGTACGGCAAATTCAGCACAAACCTGCTCAAAACACACAAAACCACCAATGCCGACAAAACCACGGAGCTTTACGAGTACACCTATGACGTCAACGCCGCCGGATTCGTCAAATCTCTGACAGAGAAACATACAGACAGCAAAGCCAAGGTGACTTCACAGGTCAACAAATACGAGTATGTTTGTCTATAAATAAATCACATTGATCTAGTCTTGAAACAGATTGAGGCTCATCACTTTGCCTGCAGCAGGCAAAGTGATTTTTTATGTCTATTTTTGTTGAAAAACATCAATTAAACTAATGAAGAGAATTTTATGCTGCCTTGCCCTGGTATCGTGTTTACACCATGCCCATGCTCAGAAAATCATCAACCGCGACCCGCAGATCGAACAGATGACCGGTCAGATTTCTTCCGACAGTCTTAAAGCTTATATTGATAAACTGGTCACTTTCGGCACCAGGAGTACCATTTCAACGACCACTGACCCTAAAAAAGGGATCGGGGCGGCGAGGGCATGGATCTTCAGTAAGTTCCAGGAATTTGCAAAGCAGTCAAACGGCAGACTAACGCCTGTCATTGACACCTGGACACTTCAGCCCGATGGAAAAAGAATAGATAAAACCATAGAAATGGCCAACGTGATGGCTACCCTCAAGGGCACCGACCCTAACGACGACCGTGTGTTTATTGTTACCGGTCACCTCGACAGCCGTGTCACCAATGTCATGAACCGTGAATCGGAAGCTCCGGGAGCGAATGACGACGGCAGCGGCACTGTGGCGGTCATGGAACTGGCCAGGGTCATGTCCAAATCCTCTTTTCCGGCCACCATCATTTTCGTAACCGTCAGTGGTGAAGAACAGGGTCTGCTCGGAGCAGCCCACCTGGCCGAAAGGGCGGTCAACGAAAAATGGAACCTGGAAGCCGTACTCAACAACGACATCATGGGATCCAACAACTCCAACGAAACCAACATCATTGATAACACCCGCCTGCGTATTTTCAGTGAAGGCGTACCGGCTTTTGAAACAGACAAGAAAATCGGGGCCATCCGCCAGTTTGGTTTTGAAAACGACGGCAAGTCAAGACAGATCGCCAGGTATGTAAAAGAAACAGGCGAAAGATATGTAGACAACCTCGAAGTGGTGATGATTTACCGCAACGACCGTTTCCTCAGAGGTGGCGACCATACACCCTTTATCAACCAGGGGTTCGGAGCCGTGAGGCTTTCTGAAATGAACGAGAACTTCCTGCACCAGCACCAGGACGTGAGGATTGAAAACGGCATTGAATACGGTGACCTTCCAAAATTCATGGATTTTGAATACCTGAGAAAAAACACCTGTGTGAACCTGGCTTCGCTGGCTAACCTGGCCAAAGCACCGGCCATGCCTCAGGACCTTACTATGGATGTGAGCGGGTTGGGCAATTCCACCAGCATGCGTTGGAAAGCACCGAAATCAGGTAAAGTGAAGGGTTATTATGTGATGATGCGTGAAACGGCCATGCCTTACTGGCAAAAGAAGTTTTTCACCACCGACCTGAAAATTACTTTACCATATTCCAAAGACAATTACTTCTTCGCGGTTCAGGCCGTGAGTGAGGACGGCAACGAAAGTCTTCCCACTATGCCGAAAGTAGGTCTGAGGAATCCTTAAAACATTACACGGGCCAATTAAAACCTGACCCGGATTGGCAATTCAAAACTTTGGAGATATATTTAGGTGTGAAAACCCGACATCATGCCTAAAAACTATCTCCTTTGTTTTTTTATCCTGCTTAAATTTGCCCTGCATTATTTTCTGCACAACGGCGAATACGATTTACACCGCGACGAATACCTGCACCTCGATCAGGCCGAACACCTGGCCTGGGGCTATACCTCCGTTCCCCCGTTTACCTCCTGGATATCCTGGCTGATCATGGTGCTGGGCAACTCTGTTTTCTGGGTCAAGTTCTTCCCGATCCTGTTTGGCGTGCTCACCCTGGTACTGGTCTGGAAAACCGTTGAGACCCTCGGCGGCGGAGTTTTCGCATTATGCATGAGTGCCGTTGCGATCATCTTTTCGGTAGTGCTGAGGCTCAACATCCTCTATCAGCCCAATTCGGCCGACGTGCTTTTCTGGACATTGTTTTACTTTGCTTTTATCAAATACCTGAAAACCGACAACCCTCGCTGGCTGATGTATGCAGCCCTGGCTTTCGGACTGGGTTTTCTGAATAAATACAATATTTTCTTCCAGCTGCTGGGCATCCTTCCGGCCATATTGCTGACAGATTCCCGCAAGATATTCATCAAACCCACCTTTTATGTGGCTCTGCTTGCCGGGCTGCTGCTTATTGCCCCGAACCTGATCTGGCAGTACGTGAATGACTTCCCCGTGTTTACCCACCTCCGGGCATTGAACAAAACGCAGCTGGTGAATGTCAACCGCATGGACTTTTTAAAAGAGCAGCTGGTTTTCTTTTATGGCTCGGCCTTTCTGATCATCACCGGCCTGGTTGGTTTTTTCAGATATGAGCCGCTTCGTCCTTACCGGGCATTTTTCTGGACATTTTTCTTTACCCTGGGCATCTTCACTTTCTTCAAGGCGAAGGCCTATTATGCCATCGGGCTTTACCCTGTTTACCTGTCTTTCGGATCGGTTTATTTAGAAAGTCTGTTAAAAAAAGGCTGGTTATATTACCTCAGGATCGCCGCCCTGGCCTTACCCATTATCGCATTGCTGCCCCTGATCAGGGTGGTGTTCCCGGTCGACAGTCCCGCCGAAATTCAGAAAAACGGACAAGCCTTCAAAGACCTGAACCTCCTCAGGTGGGAAGACGGCAAAAACCATCCTCTTCCGCAGGACTTTGCCGATATGCTGGGCTGGAGCGAACTGGCCGCCAAAGTGGATTCTCTTTACGAGAAAGTGGAAGATAAGGAACATACCTTGATTTATTGTGACAACTACGGCCAGGCCGGGGCCATCAATTATTACTCCAGGCACCCGGAAATCAAGGCGGTATCCATGAACGCCGATTACATCAACTGGATGGACCTGGACGCTTTTGAAATAAAGAACCTCATTCTCGTACAAGACCCTTCCGACACAGATAAGGAGAGAACGGACGAAAGGCCGATATTTCAGTCGGTCACCTACGAAGGCCGCGTCGAAAACCCTTTTGCCAGGGAATATGACGCCAGGATATACCTGCTCAAAGGTGCCAAAACCTCTATCAACGACATCCTGAAAAGCGACATGGCTGAGGAAAGAAAAGAATACCAATAAAGCTTATATTTGTCCCGTTTTGAATCCAAACCTTAAAAAACTATGCAATCAAAAGCAGTGACTGTAGAAGAATACCTCGCCGGGCTACCCGAAGACCGGAAAGGCATCATCTCCGAAATGAGAAGGATCATCCTGGAGAACATACCCGAGGGTTTTGCCGAAGTCATGAGTTACGGCATGGTCGGGTATGTGGTCCCCCACTCCATTTTCCCGGCGGGCTATCATTGTGACCCTAAACTTCCGCTGCCTTTTATTAACCTGGCGTCCCAGAAAAACTACATCGCCTTATATCACATGGGCATGTATGAAGGCCGGTTGCTGGACTGGTTTAAAGAAGAATGGGCGAAAGTCTCAAAAAAGAAACCGGACATGGGCAAAGCCTGTATCCGGTTTAAAAAGCCGGAAGACGTGCCGCTTCAGCTGATCGGCGAACTGGTATCCAAAGTAAAACCCGAGGAATGGATTAAATATTATGTAGGGGTTTTGGACGACAGGAAGAAGGATTGAAAAGACTCTGGGTCAGATCCTTTTATGAATCAAATATTAACGGAAAGCGTATTTTGCAGCCATGTGCGACCCCTCCGGGGTCGTAGATTTCAAGGGGGGAGCATTTTTTACAGATATTTGACCCCGCCGGGGTCATTCACTGACAAAAGATAACCCCGATATTATCCGAATAAAGCGTGTTCTACAACAACATGCGACCCTTTTTGGGTCGGAAATTCCGTTGATAGATATCTTCTATAAACATGTGAATCCTTCGGATTCATTCGCCGTAAGCTCTTTTCCGTGTCCGACCACGGTGAGGGCATTCCTTGCAAATTTATTTTTGCCCCCCCCCCGACCCCGAAGTGGGTCGTATGTTTATAGAAAAAGTCATATTTACAGCGGTATCCGACCCAAACAGGGTCGAATGTTCGCTGCGATAAATGTGTCATGTTAAAAATATCAATCCCCCGGATTCATTCACCATAAATTCATTTCTATTCCCGACCCCAGAGGGGTCAAATATCGGTAAGTACCCCCCCCAAGCACTTCCTGACCCCGGAGGGGTCAAATATTTACTGTGAAAAATGTTCGTGAAAAACTCAGGCCTAAGCTCTCAAAACCATTTAGTATGAGCAAAAACCAGGCACATCCATCTGAATAACTCACGAGTAGAGGATTATCATCGGAAAAAACGATCTCATTGGCCTGAAAATCTTCCTGATCTACTCTTTTAATAATTTGATCTTCTCAAATACAAACCGGCCAAATATTTCCTCTCCAAAAAGGAGGCTGCTAAACATAAAATTGTATTTTTGAAAAAATTTACCCTTGATTATATGAGACAATTCAACAAACTGTTACTTTTCCTTTTACTGATTCCTTTTCTCTCCTTTTCACAAAACATCAAGACTCCGGCCGAATTTCTGGGCTATAACCTGGGCGACAAATTCAGCTTTCACTACCGGATCCTCGACTATGTAAAATATGTAGAATCCCAGAAGCCGGGCCTCGTTAAGGTCATTCCTTACGGCACTACCTCAGAAGGCCGCCCGCTGGTTTATGTGGCTGTAGCCAACACTGAAAACCTGGGAAAACTGGAAGAGATCCGTACCAATAACCTTAAAAGCATCGGTCTGATGGACGGAAAACCTACCGCTAAGGTACCGCCAATCGCCTGGCTGAGCTACAACGTGCATGGCAACGAAGCTGTTAGTTCTGAAGCGGTCATGAGGGTATTGTATGAACTTGTCAATCCTTCCAATGCCACTACGCAGCGTATCCTTAAAAATACGGTGGTGATCCTTGACCCGTGTATTAACCCTGACGGCAGAGACCGTTATGCACAATGGTATAACCGCTATGTCGGTAAAACGCCCGATCTGAACCTGGCTTCTGTGGAACACCACGAACCATGGCCGGGCGGAAGATTTAACCATTATCTTTTTGATATGAACAGGGACTGGGCCTGGCAGACCCAACACGAGACCCGTCTCAGGATGACGGCTTACAATTCATGGATGCCGCATCTTCACGGCGATTTCCACGAAATGGGACCTAACTCTACTTATTATTTTGCCCCTTCGGCGAGGCCTTATCATGAAGACCTGAGCAAATGGCAGAGGGAATTCCAGGGACACCTGGGCGACTACAATAAAAAATATTTTGACGAAAACGGCTGGTTATATTTTACCAAAGAAAGCTATGACCTGTTCTACCCGAGCTATGGCGACACCTACCCTTCTTATAACGGGGCCATCGGAGCTACCTATGAGCAAGGAGGTGGCGGGGCAGCAGGACTGGCCTACCCGAGAAATGACGGCGACACCCTGACCCTTAAGTCAAGAATCGACCACCATTATTTTGCAAGCATCGGAACACTCGAAGCCATTTCTGAAAAAGCAGATAAAGTGACAGAAGAGTTTGTGAAGTTCTTTGATGACCCTCAGAAAAAAGGTTATGGAAAATACAAAAGCTTTGTTTTAAAGACCGCGGGCAAAGCGGGCCAGGAGAAAGCTCTGACCGAGTTGCTTGACAAACTGCAGATCAAATACAGCTATGCCGATAAAAAGCAGACGCTGACAGGGGTTAACTTCAGCAATCATAAGGATGAATCTTTCAGCGTTGAAAACAATGACCTGATCGTCAACACTTTCCAGCCGAAGGGTACTTTTGTAAAAGTATTGTTTGAACCGGCTACTGCCCTTGAAGACTCCAACACTTATGATATCACAGCCTGGGCCCTTCCGTATGCCTACGGACTGAAAGCCTATGCGGTAGGTTCGCGTGTGGACGGTGGTAAAAAGACCATTGCAGCACCTAAAACCACCCTCGATGTACAAAAGCCTGTGTATGCCTACATCGCTACCTGGAAATCATTCGGTGACGCCGGGTTTCTTGCCCAGTTGCTGAAAAACAAGGTCAAGGTAAGGGTGCATGAAGCGGGCTTTAAACTGAACGGAGAATCTTATGCTCCGGGCACCTTGCTGATTACCCGGAAAGGCAACGAGGCCCTGGGGGCAGACTTTAACAAAATCGTTACTGAAGAAGCTAAAAAGGCCGGAATCAGCCTGATCACAGCTTACTCAGGTATGACAGACACGGGCCTTGATATGGGTTCATCGAGTGTGAGCCACCTGGACGCTCCGGCTGTGGGCTTTGTACTCGGAACCGGCGTTTCGGCCACTGCGGCGGGTGATGTATGGCATTATTTTGAACAACAACTGAACTACCCTGTCACTGTGATCGACCAAAGCTATTTCTCCAGAATAGACCTTTGGAAATTCAATGTGCTGATTCTTCCGGACGGACGTTATGCAGAAACCATCAGGGATACCAAAGAAATCCTGAGATGGGTTTCAGACGGCGGCAAACTTATCATTATGGAAGGGGCGACGAACTTTTTCGCCGGAAAAGACGGGTTTGAGCTGAAAGGAAAGAAAGAGAAAGAAAAAGATGATACTAAAAACCTGAAAGCCTTTGGCGAAAGGGAAAGAGCGGCCATCAGTGACCAGATCGTGGGGGCTATCTATAAAGTAAACATGGACAACACCCACCCGCTGGCGTATGGTTACGATAAAGAATATTACTCGCTGATCAAGGATGTATATGATAACGATCTTCTGAAAAACGGCTGGAATGTGGGCTATCTTGATGCCTCAGGACCCGTAACAGGTTTCACCGGGAAAAACGCCCGTGAAAAAATGAAGAACGTTCCGGTGTTTGCCGTACAGGAATCAGGCAAAGGCAAGATCATCTATATGATGGAAAGCCCGCTGTTCAGAGGATTCTGGTATAATGGTAAGTTACTTTTTGCCAATGCCGTGTTCATGGTCAACTGATCCTGATCGCTTATAAAAAAACACCCGGGCAGGCTGTCCGGGTGTTTTTTTTATGCCCATTCGGCAGGCAGAGGGTTATTTTAAGGCATAATTTTACTAAATTTGCAATCATTAGCCAACAAATCCCTTCCCGAATGAGATCAACCAGACTGTTCAGAGAATTCTTCGAAAGCGAAAAAGCCGGGGGCCTGGTCCTCATCTTTTGCACTGTTTTTTCCCTCATCCTTTCCAATTCTTCTTTGCATGACGCATACTTCAGCATCTGGCATTTCCAGGTAGCGGGACACAGTTTTGAGCATTGGATCAACGACGGACTGATGACGATTTTCTTTGTGCTGATCGGGCTGGAGCTGGAGCGGGAACTGTATGCCGGGGAACTATCGAGCATCAAAAAAGCACTTCTGCCCCTGGCCGGGGCCATCGGGGGTATGCTGGTGCCTGCGGGGCTTTATTTGTTTTTTAATTATGGTACTGACACGCAGTCAGGAGCGGGCATCCCGATGGCTACAGATATTGCGTTTGCGTTGGGCATCCTCTCACTGCTGGGCAAAAGGGTGCCGCTTTCTCTGAAGGTCTTTTTAACAGCCCTGGCGGTGATGGACGACCTCGGGGCCATCCTCGTCATTGCGATATTCTATACCAAAACCCTCGTCTGGAGCAATCTCATCATTTCACTCAGCATCTGGGGGGGACTATTCCTCCTCAACAGACTCAAAGTGCATAACCTGATCCCTTACCTGATCGGGGGTGTGGCGATGTGGTATTTTATGCTGAACTCCGGCGTACACGCCACTATCACGGGGGTATTGTTTGCCTTTGCCCTGCCTTTTGGTAAAGGCGACAGCAAATCAGCTTCCACCATTCTGCAACATGCCTTGCACAAACCCGTGCCGTTTATCATATTGCCTTTGTTTGCCCTGGCCAATACGGCGATTGTGATCAGTCCCAACTGGGTAGAAAACCTGTCGCAGAACTACAGCCTGGGTATTGCCTCAGGCCTGGTATTGGGTAAGCCGATCGGCATCACCCTGGTCAGTTTTATTGCCGTGGCAGCGGGCATCTGTCAGTTACCGTCGGGCCTTCAATGGAAACATCTGCTGGGGGCCGGTTTCCTGGGTGGGATAGGTTTTACGATGTCCATCTTTATAACCTTGCTGGCGTTTGACAACCATGATGTGATCAGTAATTCCAAGTTCATGATCCTGCTGGCATCGCTGGTGGCGGGTATCGCGGGATTTCTGTGGCTTAATTTCACTCTGAAACGGGTGAAATAAATACATCCCGGTGTTTCCTGCAGAAACGCACGGCCGTGCGTTTCTGCCTGGGTATGACACCATGAACAAATGCATTCACAGAAACATCTTTCAACCCCGCATCAGCCGGTATAACCGTTAATTAATCAGGCTTTTCACTCCGGCCTTTGCCTCATTTACATTTTTCCGTACCTTTGCGGTTCGAAATCGATTTATATTCTAATATCAGATAAAAAATGTCTTTAAGAGCCGGTATTGTAGGATTGCCTAATGTAGGAAAATCTACCCTTTTTAACGCTGTTTCAAACAGTGCCAAAGCCCAGGCGAGCAACTATCGCTTTTGTACCATCGACCCCAACGTGGGCCTTGTGGATGTGCCTGACGAAAGAATGGACAAACTGGCTGAACTCGTTAAGCCTAACCGTGTGGTGCCTACCCAGATCGAGATCGTGGACATCGCCGGATTGGTGAAAGGTGCCAGCCGTGGTGAGGGTCTCGGAAATAAATTCCTGGGCAACATCAGGGAAGTGGATGCCATCATTCACGTCGTAAGGTGTTTTGAAGATGAAAACGTACTGAGAGAGGAAGGGGCCATCAGCCCGATCAGTGACAAAGAGATCATTGACACGGAACTTCAGCTGAAAGACCTGGAAAGTGTGGACAAGAAACTGCAGAAGATACAGAAAATGGCCCGCGTAGGTGGTGACGCCAAAGCGAAAGCAGAACTGGAAGTGCTGGAGCGTTGCAAATCATGGCTGGAGCAGGGCAAAAGCATCAGGGGCTTAGGTCTGACCAAAG
This sequence comes from Emticicia sp. CRIBPO, assembly GCF_009905725.1. GTDB lineage: Bacteria > Bacteroidota > Bacteroidia > Cytophagales > Spirosomataceae > Leadbetterella. The sequence continues at coordinate 115,290 of NZ_JAAAKV010000002.1, forward strand.
AGGAACTTCCGGCCATTGCCGACCTGTTTTTACTGACCCAGAAACCTGTGTTGTATGTCGCTAACGTAGACGAGGCCTCTATGCACACCGGCAACAAATACTCTGAAACCCTGAAGGCTGCGGCTGATCAGGAAGGAGCGAAACTAATCGTATTGAACAATTCTATCGAGGCACAGATCGCTGAAATGGAAGATCCGAATGATAAGGCCTTGTTTTTTGAAGAATACAGCATGACCCAGCCGGGTCTGAATACGCTGATCAAAGCGGCTTATGAATTGCTTAACCTGGCGACGTATTTTACGGCGGGTGTGCAGGAAGTAAGGGCCTGGACAATCGAAAAAGGATGGAAAGCCCCTCAGGCAGCGAGCGTGATCCACACGGACTTCGAAAAAGGCTTTATCAAAGCTGAGGTGATTGCTTATAGTGACTATGTAAAATACGGTTCGGAAGCGGCGTGTAAAGAAGCCGGAAGATTGAGAATTGAAGGAAAAGAATATGTAGTGGCCGACGGCGACGTGATGCACTTCAGGTTTAATGTTTAACTGGAGAAAGAAGAAAGGATTTTCTAATCTTTACTGGCTCCGGAGGTTTCGTGAGATAGATATCATTTAAAAAAGCCTGCCTTGATGGGGATACCACGGGGCGGGCTTTTTGTTTGCGGTTCTGCCACTTTTTCTGACAGGATTTCAGGATTTACAGGATTTTTCCGGGGGTCGGGACAGGCAGCTACCATTAATGTATTTATTTAAACTTCTGTTTATCAATAAGATACCAGAAGGCTTGTCATCTACCTCGCAAATGAATTATTAAAGGGTTTTACTTTTTTTTGGCTGAAAAAAAAGTAACAAAAAAAGCAGCAAAAATTCTAACTCACAAATCCTAAAATTAAGTACCTAAATTTTGAACATTGGGAATTCTCAGCTTTACTCAAACAGAGAATTTTTAGTTTGGATGTTTCATTTATTTGTCAGTTCGCTCTCTATCTTTTGTCAGTTCGAGCGTAGTCGAGAACCGTTATCAAACGATCTCGATTTTGTAATGAACTTTTAACTGTAAACCCGCCTCTCGACTCTCCCGAGTTGTCGGGACAGGCAGATCAAGGTGACAATACTGCAAAAAAAACCTATCCTGACACAGTTCTCTTTACACTCCCGTTTACTCCCCGGTTTGATTTATAGTCTCTACTTGCAATGAGACAAATCATACTTGCAACGAGACAAATCATACTTGCAACGAGGCAAATCATACTTGCAACGAGACAAATCATACTTGCAACGAGGCAAATCATACTTGCAACGAGACAAATCATACTTGCAACGAGACAAATCATACTTGCAACGAGACAAATCATACTTGCAGCCAGACAAATCATACTTGCAACGAGGCAAATCATACTTGCAACGAGACAAATCATACTTGCAGCGAGGCAAATCATACTTGCAGTGAGACAAATCTGTCCTTCAGAAAGAGCTTGAAAAAAAGAAAGAGGAGATAGCAGAAAGCGGGAATGAGAAAATGTGCAGAAAGAAACGGATAAGATATGAAAGGGATTCAGGGCATGCCTCTGAATGCCCTGAATCGCCGGAAGGTTAACTCAATCGCTTAAACTGAAGTTTTTTAACGCGTAAGAACTCGTTGCTGCTGGCTCCGTAAACCGACTTCAGATAATCTTTAACACCCAGGGCAAGGTCTACGAGTCCGGTGTCGGGGGCATACAGGAGCTTATCTCTGAGCGTGCGGCTGGTGTTCCAGACGGAATACGGCACCCTGGGGGCGTCGTTGGCTACTTTAAGGCCTTCCAGGTAAGTCAGCAGCTCTTCGGGCTTAAGACCCGGCTCGTTGGGCTTGTATTCGGGCTGAGACCTGACGAGTTCTATAAGCCCGAAAAACTCGGCCATACGCTCGTCAAAACCTTGCTTTGAACTCGACACCGTGCGGCTTTCGGAGGCTTCCTCAGCCGGTGTCCGGGCGGGTGTGGCCCGCTTGCCCTGCAGTTTGTTGTTGATGGTCCGGGCGGCATCCACGATTTTGGCCGACACCCCGGAAGCCTTGAGAGCACTGACGACCTTGGTAGCCAGCGGCTTCATGTCTTTGAAGGCGATAATGCGGGCATCAATGGCGTTGTCGTAGAGGATCTCTTTTGTTTTACAGTCGCCGACTGCTGCTTCTGCGGCCTGAAGGACGGTCCTGAGGTGGTCCAGCTTAAATGCTTCTCTGGTGGGTTGGTAGTCTGCTCCGTTATCAGCACAAAAAGTAAGGAGGTCGCTGAAAGCTGTGATGTTTTTCACGTGACCCGAGTTGAGTTGGTTTGCCATTTGTTTATATTGAGTTGAGTTAAAAAATTAAGAATTCTAATCAAGTGTGCCGGCCAACCCCTACGCTGTTAAGTGCGGGATATGGGCCTTGTGGGTATAAACGGGGGGAGGGGGAGGGAAATTGTGGGGATTGTTTTTTTTAACAAAGTCTCCTTGAAATAGAGGATTAACTAGACATTAAATTAGGAACTATAAATTTGGCATTCTAAACATTTAACTAATTTACTATCAAGCTCATCAGTCAGATATAGCTTCTGACCGGCAAAATCGATCATGAGCTTGTCCGCAGCCTTATACTCAAACACATAGCTGACATTCCCACTCCTGGTATAGCGGCCAAAATGCTCATGAAACTGCGAGAGCTGCATCCCATGAGGGTATTGCTCTTTATATTCCTCTCAGAGCATTTGTTTGGCCACCCCTCGCTCCTTCAGCCTGCCCACCATAGCGGGGAATAGCCCGTAAAGTTCCATATGGCTTGGCTTTTGCTCACTGGCAGGGGCGATAATGGATAAAAGCTATTTGTGGCTTTGCGTCTGTTGCGAAAATTGGAACTGAGTTCGCTCGGCTAAAGTAAAAAGATTTTTTGGGAAAAATCGCCCGGCGACTTAAACAGCATCAATAGTGCAAAACCGCTGTTATGTGCCGTTTTACTAATTTACCCTAGATTTGTACTTTTCTAATTCCTCAAAAGTCAATTCGTCATGACTAACCAATCGGTAATGTTTTTCGGCAGATATAGCAATTTCATTGTCACCCATTTCAAATTCAAAAAGTGCTATGTCACCATTTGTCATGAATTGTGCAGCAATAGGTTTGCAAATCAAATTGGGAAATTTGTTAGTGCCAATAGCGAAATCCTGTTCAATCTGAACAACACCAAGTTTGTCCGATTTACCTTTCGCTTGGACTGGAATGACATAATGCACACCTCGTTTGTCTATACCGACATAAATTTCGTCAGTTTCTACTTGTCCCATTTCTGGCACTGTCGTTCTTAGATGATTTTGAAGGGAATAGCACGTTAAGCCAGTGAAGATGTCCAGCAGGCGATTATAACGGACTTTTGCCAGAAGTGCTTGTTCGTCAGTCATCGCATATTTTGCTATTATTCCCGGTGTTGCATCGGGAATTTTTGTAATTGCAAAATGTTCTGTAGGCTTGAAAAATGTTTGTTTTGTAAGTACGAGCTTGTATAGTGCTCTTCCAGCCGGACGAATAATCCACTCGAACTCCTTCCCAGCAGTTTCAAGAATCGAGACGGGAAGTTCTGTTCGATAACGAAAAGAATAAAGAATGTCACCAATGTTTTTTGGTAATTTTATCTGTAACTCGGTAGCAGTTATTTCAATTTCTTCGCGGCTAAAGACGATTTCTGTTACTCCTTTTCTATAAGACTTTAAAAAGATTGCTTCGATGATTTGTGAATATCTATTGATCTTTGCCATATTTAGTTTTTACCATTCCATTTCAAAATTACAACTTCTTCGTTTAAATCTGATTTAGTCGCAGTTGAAAATCTCGTTCTGAATAAATCAATTCGTACCAACTCATAACCCAATGATACCGCAATTTCACCTAATAGTTTTCCAGTTGGAATCATTACTCTTAAAAATGACGCTTGATCGCCAACAACGTAAGCCAGATGGGCTCCAGGCTTAAGGACACTTTTTAATTCTTCTAAATGTTTTGCCATGCCGCCGAAATAAAGCTTTGTAACTTTCGAGTATAGTTTTTCAAAACCTGAAGTCTTATTCAATTCGATTCTTCGATCTTCAATTTCTTTCGCTATCCGTTGAATTTCTGGGAAGTTAATAACAAATTCATCGTCATTATCACCTTTATAAACACCTTTAGTATTCGACCTTAATAGCGTTTTTTTTAGTTTTCTCAAATCTTCACGGCTATTAATAAAGCCAAGAAGAACCGATTCAAGCCTCGTTGTACGCGTATAATCCTTCTCGTTTGGATAAGGTGGAGAAGTTATAACCGCAGATACTTTTTTTTCTTTGAGTATACTTTTGACATTTCTGGAGTCTGAAAAAATCACCTCAGAATAAGGATACTTCTTGTCTTTTACCAATTCGAGATCGTCACATATTTTAGTGATTTCTTCATACCATGCTCCAATCGCATCTACATCAACTTTGATTTTTCCAACGCCAACTTCAGGGCCAAAACGCAAATTGCTTATTTTATAAACGACTGCATTCCCAAATGCAAGTGCTAAATATTTGTAATAATTGGTATTTTTATATTGATCTATTAATCCCAACAAAACTAATGACTTGTGTAAAGGTATTGGACTTATTGAGTCCTTTAGTATAAGTTTTGTATGTTCAGTGGAAAGTGTTTTTAATTCTGGTGAATTATCTACCAACGCCAATTTTTTAATGTTAAGTGAAATCCTTCGCAATTCAATTGCATTTACTTTCCAATTGACCTTTACAGAACTTGCAAAATGTGCAAAACTATTCGCTTCTATACCAATCGAAGGAATACCATTTAACTTAGATTGGAGAACGGTAGTACCAGCCCCGCAAAATGGATCCAAAAGAATATCATTCGAAGTCAACTGAAACTCTTCAATATACTTATTAACTAAATGAGGCGGATAGGAAAGCACAAATCTATACCAATCGTGAAATTCACGATCTGATTTGTTTAGTTTGTTAATGACGGAATTTTTGTAATCCGGCTCTGAAACGACTAATTTCATTATTATTAATTTTTAACAAAAGTACGGTTTGTGAATGTTAATTTCTAGGAATGTTATGAACAAAATGGCACGTAACGGTTTCGGGCTTGGCGAAGGTGGCGATTTTCAGCACAAATGTTAATGCGGAGAACCAATGTTTGATTAACCACAAAACTGTCTGCGGAACACTGAACCGCCACTTTTATAGTTACCCCTCATTTTAATACCACTAGTTAAGTTGAAAAAACTAACTTTGGTAATATGAAAAAGACGAAACGTAAATTTAGTGTGGATTTTAAATTGAAGGTGATTTTAGATGCCTTGACAGAAAAAGAAACGTTGTCAGCATTGAGTCAAAAGTACGATCTTCATTCCAATCAAATTTCTCATTGGAAGCAGGATTTTGAATAAGGCCAGGCAAACCTTAGAGAGCAAGAAGTAAAAACCGTCAAAGGATGAACAAGATACCGGTGCCCTTTTTGCTAAAATCGGGCAGCTACAGGTAGAGTTAGATTTTCTAAAAAAAATGCTGTCATGATTCCTCCAAAAGAGCGGTTTGTTATGATTGATAAAACCTTAAATCTAAGTCTTCGTCGGCAATTTGATTTACTATGTATACCCCGAGCGAACTTGTATTACAAACCAAAGCCGGAAAGCAAAATGTGAATTTATAAATTATGAGGCTGATGGATGAACAATATCTGAGAACTCCATTTTACGGTTTTCCCAGGATGCTTGAAGACGTCCGAAGAGCTTGTCCAATGTGTATGATAAACCCAAAGAGAGTGTATCGCCCGTACAAAAAAATAGGTTTAACATCTTTACTGCCAGGTTCTCACACTTCAAAGCCAGACCCTAAGGCCACCTACAAGTTTCCATACTTGCTGAAAGGTCTTAAGGTTGAAAAGAATAATCAGGTTTGGGCTTCTGATATTACATATATCGCTATGAGAGCCGGCTATATGTTTTTATATACCATCATAGACGTTTGTAGCAGATTTGTTACAGCCTGGGGGCTATCAAATACCATGACTACCGAATGGTGTACCTCCATTACCCTTGAGGCTTTTTATAAATGGGGTAAACCTGATATTTTCAACACTGACCAAGGGGGCCAATTTACCTCCGAAAGTTTCATAAAGCTACTTCAAGATTGTAAAATTCAGATTAGCATGGACGGTTTCTTCATCTTGATTTTCAGTTTCTTCTGGCATGATGATATTTGGGTTTTAGCTCGTTTTATTTTAAATAGAGAATCTAAAACTACTTAGTCTCAACTTTGATTCTATACTCTTCATTATGAAACTCAAGGTATTCCTGTTGAATATTTTGTTTATTGTTTTTAATCATATCCATGCTAAGCTCAATTAGTTTGTAATCACATTTCACATGGCAGTTAGGGCAGACAATCAGTATATTTTCTTTTATATCCGGCCCATTGTAAGGTTTCCCTAATGGTTTAATATGGTGACCTTCAATGTACCATTTACTCTCAGAGAGTGGCAACTTCAATTCGCACAATTGGCATTGATAATCTACTATTTTCTTAATTTCATTCACCAGGGCAGTATCCCTGGATACCCTGTAAAAGTTTGTAAGGATTCTCTGTGCAGGTGTTGCCTCTTTTGAAGGAGATAAAAACGTCTCAACTTTTATAACTTCTGGCTGGATAGGCAGCAAATAATTTCTAACTCCCCAGACTCCACTTCCCAAACCATTGACTGTAAAAAATATATCCTCATACTTAGGAGTAGTAGTGGTATCACTAGAGTGTTCCTGAATTGTCCTCCTTATACTAGACTTCTGATATCGAGGACATTTCTCATAAATTTGGTTAAGGGTAGCAACCCCGCCCAAACTTTCAATTGCCTCTTTAATATATAAAGCAGACTCCTTTGCCATAAAAATTGAAACTAAGAATATGTTTAAAAACTTAAACACTTCCGTATCTCAATAACCGTTCCAATTATTAATTTTGTCTTCATGAAAACAAAAAGGAAGCCCTCACCAGACTTCCTTTCCATATATCTTAAATATTCAAATCTTACTTCTCCCCCAACAACCTCTCCAACAACTCAATCTTCTCATCCTTCGCTTTCAAAAGTTCAGCAGTGAGGCGTTTATTTTCTTCGAGGGCTTCTATCCACTTTTCAATGGGGTTAATCGTTGGATGATAGCTGAATAAAGAATTGCCCGTTGCGTTGTCGCTGTTATTAACTGTATTTGAAATAATATTAATCACTTGTTCTTCGTCAAAGTTCTTAATGGCGTCTACCGGTATTTTGAGTACGTCGGAGACCTGTTTCATAATGCGGTCGTCGACGGTTTCGCGTTGTTCGAGGATAGAGACCTTCTTTTGGTTCCAGTCGTCACCCAATTCAAAGGCCAGGGCCTCCTGTTTTATCCCGAGCATCTCACGGAAACGTTTGATGTTTCGGCCTTCATGAATGCGGGAGGGTTTTGTTTTAGATTGCATGTTTTTATGTTGTTTTTTTTGAACAAGGTATGAAATTGAATGCAATTTAGCAATTGGGTTTAATAAAATTAGTTCATGTGCTTATAACATGGTTCTTTACCTTTTCTTCGCTCTTACTTTTTTTGAAAAAAGTAACAAAAAACACTAAAAATTCTAACTCGTAAATCTGAAAATCTTTCGATTTGGATAATAATATTACGTTGATTTTCAGCTTTACTCAGACAGAGAATTTTTGGTTTGGATGTTCATTTGTATTTTATTCTTTTCTATGTCTTTACTTTTTTTGGCGGAGAAAAAAGTAACCGGGCGGCGTTCCGCTGGATGTTCATTAGTCGAGTTTGTTTCTTTTGTCGTCGATTGGCTTAATGTGTTCTTAATGCTCTTAACTTCTTCATGTTGGTTTAATTTCTGGCTTTGCTCAGACAGGGAATTTTGGTTCGGGCGGCGATCCGTCGGGCGGCGTTCCGCTGGATGTTCATTGCTTAGGACGTTATTCTTTTATCGTCGAATAACTTAATGCTTTCTTCATGATCTTCATGGCTTAATGGTCATTTCTGAGCGAAAGAACCGTGACTTTGTGCCGTTGTGGCTAAAATTTGGCGAAGAATGGCCACGAGGACAAGAAGACACGGTTCTCTTACTTCGAAGATTATGATTGACCCCATATCTTTGTGAAGATGCCTTTTTGATCTATAATCTCTTTCCTTCTGGTCATCCAGCCTCATGATAAGACGCATGTTTGTCCAGCTCAAATTGGCTACCCGATGCGTAGCTAATTCAGAATTCTCTACGCGGTGCGTAAAGCATTGATCGAAATCAGGACAAGGTTTATGCTTGTCGACGATTGGCTTATTGCAGCCGCCTGGAATGTGGTTTGAAATTTTCAGTCAACTGCAATTTAAATTCAGTGAGGCAAATTAGGTTTGCTTCACATTGTCATATTTCAAGGCTATGAAAAGGTTCTATTTATTTTTATTCGCAGGAATGTTTTTGGTCATCACGGGTTCTTTTTTATTCGTCATGCAGAAAGGCGGGAACATCGGAAGGGTATTTCTGACAACAGGTGCGATAACCGAGATCCTCACTGTTTTGGTATTCGTGTTTAAGAGAAGTGTTTTTACTTCTAAATAAGTATAAAACCGCAAAAGGGAGTCTTCATCAGGCTCCTTTTTTTATATCAGAGAGTATCTGCTTGTTTTTTACCACCAACGGCCGGGTGAAGTGATTATCTAATCAATGGTTTTTTCTTCGCTCTTACTTTTTTTGAAAAAAATAACGGGGCGGCCCACGCAAAAAACATTAAAAATTCTAACTCGTAAATCTGAGAATTAATTGCTGAACATTTGACATGGGGAAATTCTCAGCTTTACTCAGACAGAGATTTTTCACCGGGGCGGCGATCCGCCGGATGGTTCATTTCTTAAGTTGATTTAATTCTTAGTTTTGCTCAGATAAAGAATTTGGTTCGGGCGGCGATCCGCTGGGCGGCATTTAGCAGTCGGTTACAATTAAGGGGAACTTCCCTTTGTAATCATTTTACTTGAAAAACATCCATTTTTAATAGTTTTATTAAAAAAGTCATTATTTTTAATTCATTTTACAGAAATTAAAAAATAATGGTAGCAAAAAATAGTCTGGTGGGTAGTATTTGGTTAAGACAATATTTCGGCTTGTCATCCTATCCATTGACACATCACTCTTACATCGGAAGCGGGCCTAAGACTGAAATTCTACCAAATGGCCACATCCAGCAGACGTTTGGCCCTGGATATGCCCCTTCTCTGAACACTCCTTTGTCTCATTGGGAATTTGCTCTTAAATATGACCATGTTGATCTTCCATTTTACAAAGCTGTTTTATCGAGAATAGACGAAGCGTATATAAAAACATACATCCACAATGCCCCGACGAGTAAGTACACCCGGAAGACAGGTTTTCTATACGAATTTCTTTTGGGTAAAGATTTAGGTATTACGACGTCAACGGGTAATTATGTTGATCTGATTGACAGCAATCGCTATGTTACTGGTAACATTCAAAAAAATAATAAATGGAGAGTTAACAACAATCTTTTAGGAAACGCTGCATTCTGCCCTATTATAAGACGTTCAGAAACTCTGGATAACTTGCTATCCTGGAATCTGCTTAGAGAAATCGAAAGTTTAAGAGAGAAATATTCCGCCGAAACTTTTATGAGAGCTGTAAACTATTTGTATAGAAAAGAGACCAAATCTTCTTATGAAATTGAACACGAGCGACCTTCTCCACAGCGTGTAGATCGATTCGTATCTCTTCTGCAACAAGCCGGTCAGGTCCCCTCTTCTATTTTTCTGGAAGAGCAATCGTTGACCAGCTGGCAAAATAGCATAGTAGATTCCAGATTTGCGGCCACAGGCTTCAGAGACTTTCAGAACTATGTCGGAGAAAGTATGCCAAATTTTATCGAAAAAATCCATTATATCTGCCCTCCGCCTCAATTAGTCGGGTCGTTAATGAAGGGATTAAGCGATCTGGCAGGCGAAACAACGGGCTTGTCGTCACTGGTAAGAGCTTCCATGATAGCTTTCGGCTTTGTGTTCATCCATCCGTTTGAAGATGGTAATGGCAGATTACATCGGTTTCTTATACACGATGTACTTTTAAGAGACCTGGTCGTTCCTGGCGACATCATATTACCTGTTTCAGCTCACATTCTTAATCATATGAGTGAATACGACGCGGCATTGGAAGCTTATTCTGTACCATTGGTAAAAATGGCAGATTACTTACTTGATTCCAAAGGAGAAATGACCATTAAAAATGCAGATGAGATTGAAGCTTATTATCGCTACCCTGATTTGACAAAACAGACCCTCTATTTAACCCAAACTATCCGTTCTACTGTTCTTGAAGAGTTACCAATGGAGCTCTACTTTATTCAACATTATGATGAACTCAAAAAAGAAATTCAGGATATTGTGGACATGCCGGACAAGGATATTAATTTAATGATTCTTTTTCTCTATCAAAACAAAGGTAACCTCTCAAAAGGAAAAAGAAAATCCTTTGAAAAATTGACAGATGATGAAATAGCAAAAATGGAAGATAGTTTTAAGGCAATTTTTTTGAATTTTTAGTTCTTAATCGTTTTATAGATGAGTTACTATTGATAATTATTTTAAAGGAAAAACAACTATTGGTAATCGTTTTATAGGACAAGATGCTATTGATAATGGTTTTAAAGAAAAAAACAACTACTGGTAATCGTTTTATAGAACAAGATGCTATTGATAATGATTTTAAAGGAAAAACAACCGCTGGTAATCGTTTTATAGGACAAGATGCTATCGATAATGATTTTAGAGGAAAAACAACTACTGGTAATCGTTTTATAGAACAAGATGCTATCGATAATGATTTTAGAGGAAAAAACTTATCTATAAAGAGCGGTCACCAAAGTAATGTAAAATACAGATATCATGTCGTACCAAAACGCTCAGGACGTATGCAAGTTTTCCCGAGGCTATCGCGTCTTCCTTGTTCCGTTCTCCGTGTTCCTTATTCCGTCTTCGCAAGCAAACGAAAAAAAGAAAGCCGCCTGTTATAAACAAGCGGCTTGTCTGCGAACCCTAAACTAAAAAATTAATTACTTTTCCCAGCCTCCGCCGAGGGCTTTGTACATGTTGACCATGGCGTTCATGCGGAGCATCTTGGTTTCGATGAGTTCAAACTTCGATTCCAGGGCTTCACGCTGCGTCAGGAGCACCTCCATGTAGTCGGCCCGGGCTGATTTGAAGAGGTTGTTGGAAACGGTGATCGACTTCGTCAACGCATCCACTTCCTGCTCTTTCAGCTCGTATTTGCTCTCCAGGTTTTTGATTTTAGAAAGCTGGTTGACTACCTCTATGTAGCCCGACAAAATGCTTCGTTCATATTCATAAACCGACTGTATCTGCCTGGCGTTGGCATTGAGATAGTCGGCCGTGATGGCGTTTTTATTGATGAGCGGGGCCACCATATCACCGGCCAGGTTAAAGAGGGCCGACTGGGGTTTTACCAGGTAAACAGGATTAAATGCCTGCAGACCTATGCCCGCTGAGAGTCCGAATGAGGGATAAAACCTGGCTTTGGCCACCTGCACATCCAGTTTGTTGGCGGCAAGCTCAAGCTCCGCCTTTTTGATATCAGGCCTGTTGGCGAGGATGTCGGCGGGTAAACCCAGGCGGGTGACCTCTGGGAAAAGCTTTTCAATGCCTTCAGAGCTCCGCTCCACATGCTGCGGGAACCGCCCGGTCAGAAAATTGATGACGTTTTCGGTTTCGACGATTTTCTGCTGTATGTCATACTGCATGGCCTGGGTTTTGAGCACCTGGGCCTGGAAACGCATCACGGCGAGTTCATTCGATCGTGTAGAGTTTTTGAGCAGCTTCACGGTGGTGAGGGCGTTGGTCTGTATCTCGATGTTCTGGTTGATGATCTCCAGCTCGTTGTCCAAAGCCAGCAACTCGTAATACGAATTGGCGATTTCAGCCACCAGGTTGGTGACCATGAAGTTTTTACCCTCTATGGTAGCCAGGTAACGCGTCGCAGCAGATTTACGGGCATTGCGGAGTTTATGCCAGACGTCGAGCTCCCAGGTGGCAAAGGCCCCCACGTTGTAGTCCCCGATGGGATCGGGCAGCTCTTTGCCGGGTTTGATCTCTACGCCATGTTCCACAGCTCCTTTGCTGGTATAGCGGGCTCCTTTATCAAGGCCCAGGCCTGCTTTCAGATTCACGAAAGGCATGTATTCCCCTTTGCGGGCACGGACCTCATTTTTGGCGATCTCGATTTCCTGCAGGGTGATTTTCAGTTCCTGGTTGTTGGCCAGGGCGGTGTCAATCAGGGCCCTCAGGTACGGGTCTTTAAAGTAGGTCCTCCAGTTTATTTTTCCTGAATTGACGGAATCTGCCGCCAAGGCAGTGTAAGAGCCCGGAACGCGGGCCGACTCGTTCTTTTGTACAAGAACGGGGGTTTTACACGCCAGTATGGTGAACAGTACGCAGACAATGCCTGCGTACCTGTAAATGATTCTCTTATGCATTTTCAAATGATTTCTGTTAATGGTTCTTCGTATTCATCCTGTATAATTTTACGGCCATCAGCAAGGCGGGCAAAGATGTAATAGAGCCCCGGAATGACGATGACGCCGAAAACAGTACCGAACAACATCCCTCCAAGGGCCGACGAACCGATGGTGCGGTTACCGATAGCCCCGGCCCCGGTGGCCACTATGAGGGGCACCATACCGGCAATAAAAGCAAAGGAAGTCATGAGGATAGGCCTGAAACGGGCCTTGGCCCCCTCGATCGCCGACTCCATGATGGTGGCCCCGGCCCTCCGCTTCTGGATGGCGATTTCGATGATCAGTACGGCGTTTTTACCCAGGAGCCCGACGAGCATGATCAATCCAACCTGTGCGTAGATATCGTTGGCAAGACCCATGGCTTTGAGCATAAAGAAAGAGCCGAAGATACCGACAGGCAGTGATAATACCACCGCCAGCGGGATGATGAAGCTCTCGTACTGGGCAGCCAATACCATATAAACAAAGATCAGCACGACGGCAAAGACGTAAATGGACTCATTGCCGCGGTTGGCCTCGTCATAAGACAGACCTTCCCAGGCGATCTTGTAGCCGTGGGGCAGGGTTTTGAGGGCGGTTTCGTTGATGGCTTTGATGGCATCAGCGGTGGTGTAACCCGCAGCCGGCAAACCCCTGATGGCCGACGAATTGTACATATTATAACGGGTGATCTCGTTGGGTCCCTGTGTTTTTTTGAGGGTCATGAAGGCCGAGTAAGGGACCATTTCGCCGTGGTCGTTCTTCACGAAAAGATTGAGCACGTCGGAAGGAAGCCTTCTGAACTCAGGCGAAGACTGAACATAAACCTTAAAGAACTGCCCGAAACGGATAAAGCCCTGCTCGTAGTTACTACCGATAAGGATGTTGAGGTTTTCCATGGCTTTACCGATGGAGATGCCCTTCTGCATGGCTACTTCGTTATCAATCACCAACTCGTACTGAGGGTAGTTGGTCGCAAAGAAAGTAAAGAGCCCGGTGAGTTCCTTACGCTTGCCGAGGTCTTCCATGAATTGCTTATTGACCTTATCAAACGCATTGTAATCTACTGTAGAACTCTGGTCCAGCAAACGCATCGAGAAACCACCTGATGAACCGAAACCCGGAATGGCAGGTGGTTCGAAAAACTCGATGGTGGCTCCAAGGCCCTTTGATTTGTGTTCAAGCTCTTCCATGATTTCGACGACGGTGTGCTTTCTTTCCGACCAGTCTTTGAGGTTGATCAGACAGGTACCGGCGTTGGACCCGCGGCCTTCGGTCATGATTTCATACCCGGCCAGGGAAGCGACAGACTCGACGCCGTCAATTTCCTCACAGATTTTCTGCAGCTCTCTGGAGACCTTGTTGGTCCGCTCAAGGGTAGAACCCGGAGGGGTCTGGATGATGGCGTAAATGGTACCCTGGTCTTCACTCGGGATAAAGCCCCCGGCGAGGTACTTGCTCTGCACGTAAATACCGGCACAGAAAACGATCAGTATACCCCAGGTGACGGCTTTTCGGTTGACGATCTTTTTGAGGAGACCGACGTACTTCCCGGTAATTTTATTGAAACCGTTGTTAAAGCCGTCCATGATCTTGTCGAAGAAGTTCTTCTTTTTATGATGCCCGTGGTGATTTTTTAGCAAAATGGCACACAAGACGGGCGTAAGCGTAAGGGCAATGAGGGCCGAGATAACGATAGAGCTGGCCATAGTAATAGAAAACTGGCGGTAGAAAGTACCAACCGGACCGCTCATGAAGGAGATCGGCATAAACACCGACACCATGACGAGGGTGATGGCGATGATGGCCCCGGAGATTTCTTTCATGACCTCCTGCACGGCCTTGTAAGGCGTGAGGTCACTGTCTTCCATTTTGGCATGGACGGCCTCGACGACGACGATGGCATCATCGACCACAATACCGATGGCCAGCACGAGGGCGAAGAGTGTCACCAGGTTAATGGATAAACCAAACATCTGGATCACAAAAAAGGCCCCGATGAGCGAAACCGGCACAGCCAGGATGGGGATCAGGGTAGACCGCCAGTCGCCGAGGAAAACAAACACCACGAGGGCCACCAGGATAAACGCGTCCCTGAGGGTGTGGATCACCTGCTCAATGGAGGCGTCCAGGAACTTGGACACGTCATAGCTGATTTTATAGTCGACACCCGGCGGGAAACTTTTCTTCATCACTTCAAGCTGGTCTTTCACGCTGGCAATCACGTCGTTGGCGTTACTGCCGTAGTTCTGTTTCAGCATGATAGAGGCAGAAGGGTGCCCGTCGAGGTTGGAATAAATATCGAAAAACTCACTTCCCAGTTCAACCTTCGCGATGTCTTTGAGGTGCACGTTCTGCCCTTCGGCATTGGCCCTGACGATCACGTTTTCATATTCTTCGGGCTTGTTGAGCTGGCCTTTGTAGGTAAGGACATACTCAAGCGACTGGGCCGCTATACCCGAACTCTGCCCCAGACGGCCGGGACGACCGATGATGCTCTGCTCTGAGAGAGCTTCCATCACTTCGTTGACAGAAATGTTGTAGGCACGCATACGGTCGGGATTTAGCCACACCCTCATGGCATAACGCCTGCTACCCAGGATCTGGGCTTTGGCAATACCCGGCACACGGGTGATTTCAGGGATCATGTTTACAGTAGCGTAATTGTACAGGAACTTCTCGTCCATGCTCTTATTGGTACTGTAAAGGTTGACATACATCAACATACTGGGCTGGATGGGCGTCACGATAACCCCCTCGTTACGGACAAGGTCCGGCAACATGGTCATGACCTGGTCAACCCTGTTTTTAACAATCACCATGGCGGCGTTGGGGTCTGTGCCGGGGTCAAAGACGACGTTGATGGTAGCCTCTCCGGCACTGGTGGCGTCGGTAGACATATAACGCATCCCCTGCACACCGTTGATGGCGTTTTCGAGGGTAATAAGGGACGATTTGACCAGTACGTCGGCACTGGCACCGGGGTATTCAATGGCCACACTCACCGTGGTGGGGGCAATCTGCGGAAACTGTGAAATGGGCAGCTGATTGATAGCCAGTGAACCCACAAACAGGATAAGGACGGAAATTACAATCGCAAAGACCGGCCGGTGTATGATTTTACTAAACATGTTTTATTCTTTGAGGATGAATTATTCGGCATAAAGATTCAGACCGGACAATACTTTGCCGGGTGCCAGTTCCTTGACCTTGATTTTATCGTTTTCTTTCACCATCCTGATGCCTTCAAGCAGGATCCTTTCGTCTTTCGCCAGACCGCTCTTGATGACGTAAATATGCGGCAGCTCGGCGTCTATGACTACCTCTCTTGATTTTACCTTGTTGTCTTTATCAATCACGAACACGTATCTTTTGTCCAATACCTCAAACGTGGCCTTCTGCGGAATGAGCAGGGCATTCTTTTTCCTGGTAGTGATGACGATGTTACCGGTTTGTCCGTAACGGAGCAGCCCTTTCGGATTTGAGAACGTGGCTCTGAACGGGATGTTACCGGTTTCATGGTCAAAGTCAGCCTCGATGGTTTCTACGACGCCATTCTGATCGAACATCTCGCCGTTGGCCATTTTCAGACCTACGTGTTTGAGGTTACCTTCGTTTTCCTTGTTCATATAAGCCAGGTATTCCGCCTCAGGTACGTTGAAATACACCCACATTTTGCTGTTGTCAGACAGCTCGGTGAGCAGTTCGCCTTCTTCAATGAGACTGCCCAGCCTCACATGGAAACTGTTGAGGATACCGTCGAAAGGGGCCTTGATGATGGTAAGGCCCAGGTGGGTATTCATCAGGTCAAGTTCGGCTTTGGCTTTGTTGTATTTGGCTTTGGCCATGGCGAGTTCGTTGGGCGAAACCACGTTGTTATCTGTCAGGGCCTTGGTGTTCTGATATTCGATATCCGCAAAATTGGCTTCGGCTTCCGCTTTTTTCACCTCGGCTTCATATAAATTAGGCATGATCTTGAAGAGTGTCTGGCCTTTTCTGACCTTCTGTCCTTCATCTACATAAATGTTTTGTAAGTAACCTTTTTCCTGAGCCCTCAATTCGATGTGGCTGATAGAGTGAATCTGGCAAACGTAATTCTTTGTGACCATGGTGTCAGTCACATAAGGGGTGGTGACCAGAAACTCTGTTTCTTTTTCTTTTTCTTCCTTTTCGGAGTGACAACTTGTAGCTATATACGCTACAGAAATCCCTGCCAGAAAGAGCACTTTCTTTAACATAAAATAAAAAAATTAAGATTAATAATGGTAGAAAGGGTGGATAAGAGCAGATGCAATCAGCAGATTACCTGAAGTACTCTTACAAACCAAAACGGGGAAAGACCTTAGGGTATCACAGCCTGAAGACCCTGAAAAAGATATAAAGTGTTTTTACAGGAAGGAGATAACTATCTGAAAATAGCTTTCTTGCAGAAAGAAAAAAGTCGGAAATCCTGAAACATTGCCTTGAATAACCCAAAACAACAGCAGCACTGCTGAATTTCAGGGTATTGTTGAGACTTTCTTCAACGATTTCAATACAAGCGAGGTTAAAAATGCCGGTATAAGTATGAGATACTGCGGCAGTGCCATGGGTGGTGGAAGTTGCCCGCTCAATCTCGCGGGTATCCCTGGAAACAGGGTGGTGAATTCTGACGGCAGAGTCTACGAATGTCTCCCTGCTCACCTGGCCGGCTGCCATGTGAGGCCCTCCACTTAATAAAAAAAGTAGTGGTAGAAAGAAGTATTTCTTAAAAAGCCCTTTCATTCAGGTGTAAAAGTATAGAGAAGATAATTTAACCACCAAGCAATTATAAAAATTTAATAAAAACGAAAGCTAAAAAACAGGAATTTTTATAAATTTTAGAGATTCTGTTCTATTTCCTTTCAGATTTTTTTTTATAAAACCGTAAAACCGGGCGATCATGTTGTATGCAGCTTGCCGGAATTTTATTTTTTCAACAGTAACCTCGCGAAGGCCAGCATTTCAGCGGTAGGCCTCAGCGAAAGGTATGGCATCCAGAAAGGCGAGCCCAGATCCCGCGATTCATTGAAATTGTTGGTTGACAAAAGCAGCTCGTTGGGATAAATACCCGACCTCAGCAATGGCCGGCTTTCAAACGCGGTGTACCGCATGACAATGTCTGAGGTAACGAGGAATTTCTTGTCCAGCTTGTCTTCAAAATCAACGACAAAACTCACCTGGGAATCCTGAAGCCGCCATTTGCCCTGGAATTTGCGGTATTGTACATAAGCTTCGACGGTCTTTCCTGTGATTTTGATCGGACCTGAGTTGACATTGACCAGGTCGCGGACGCCTTCGGGGGTCAGTTTGTACTCGATCCTGGCGATGGCCTTGGTTTCCGGGTCAATGTAAATCACCCCTTCCCTGGCGGCCTTTATCCTTTTATGTATGGGCTTAAACCTGATGACAAACAGGGGGATTTCATCAAAGGTGGTCATGAGTGAGTCGATCCTGAATTCATAATCATCGATGTTCTTTTTATGAAAGTAATCAGGAATGGATGATTCAAGCGACTTACAGACGATGTCAGTACCATTCTGAAAACCCCAGCCTTCCAGTTTGGAGGTCTGGCCTTTCCACTCGAGTCTTCTGCCTCTCAGCAGTTTTACCTTGTCCGGAATCTCTTTTTTGGGATCAGGGAACCGCTCCACTTTCACAATACCCTCGTTGATTTTGACAAAACCCAGCTTCTGGATTCTAAACAATTCCTGGAAAAAACCGGTCTGGTAACTGGCCTTGTCCGGGTAATTATTCTTGATGCTGTCCAGTGCCGATTTAACAAAGACCTTGGCATCGGAAATACCGAGCGAGGCATTGATCAGCGGCAGTGCCTCCATTTCTATGACGTTACTGTCAGGCTTCAGGGTGTTGGCAATGAAAGAAACCGACTTATAACCCATCAGGGAGACCACCACCTGTGAATCCAGGTTGATTTTAGGAAACTGGAAAACAAAGTCGCCGTCATGGTTGGTGCCGGTGCCGAAGCCCGTGGAAGGGATCACGATATAAGCCTCAGATAAGGCCTTTTGCGTTACTTTATCCTGGATTTTCCCGGTTACGATCGTGTATCCGCCCTGAGAAAAAGCCTGAAAAAAGACAAAATAAAAGATGACAATTCCTGACAAAATCCGCATACCTGGAGATGTTATATTTTCACTCAAAATTTCCCGACTGACATTAAGCCTTCCTGTTTCCGGCCCAATATCATGCAATTTAATAAAATAAAAGATTGATTTGATGTATGTTAATTTCCATGCACATGATTTATCAAAACAAGCTTCACCTGACTTACTTTCTTAATCAACTTTAAAAAATCTGAAATCGTATGAAATCCGTGTTCTTTTTGGAAGTTCCGGCCTTAAAATCCTCCCTGCAGCAGTATTGAAACGTAATACACGGAATTACCATTTATACCTGCAAAAATGCTGATTATACAAACAAACAGGTCATCTGTTAAATTGGCTCGGATTCGTGTGCCTTTCCATTTATATTTGTTTATAAAAATACCCCATTTATGGAAACAACCATGCTATTGGCATTCACCTGCTTTTCTTACCTGGTCTTATCAAAAAAATACCTGCGGAAAAACATCTGGATCACCGACGCCCTGCCACTTGACCGCAGCCGGAGCAACCGCCAAAACACAAACATAAAACCATGGATACCAAATAATTAATCAAATTAATCTGTAACTTAGTAGTGAGTTTAAATCTATGGATTTACTAACAAAACGAATTGCCAAATGAAAAAGTCAGCGTTATTCACCACAGTTCTTTTGATGGCCATGGCCATAAGCGTTTCGGGCATCGCCCAGATCATCAATCCCGCCTCCGTTTTCAGGAGAAAAGCCGAACAGAAAGTTAATCAGAAAATAGAAGAGGGCGTTGATAAAGCGGTAGACAAGGCCATGACGCCTCCGCCTAAAAAAGAAGGATCAACCGGCAACAGCGAAGATCCGGAAGCAGCGGTCAACATTTTTTTCAAAAACCTCGACATGGGCGGCACCCCGAAAGCCAGCTATGACTTCAGCTCTTCGATGGTCATGAAACTGACCGTTGTCAGCTCAAAGGAAAAGAAGAACAATACGATGAAATCCAAATACATGTTCAGCCAGGACGGCAGTGCCATGGCCACCAGGTTCATTTCAAATGATAACCCTGACATGGCCAAAGCCTCTGAAAGTATGGATGCCATGGTTTTCGATTTTACGCAGAAGAAAATGTTCACCTTCATGAACAATAAAGGGTCTAAAACGGTAATGGCCATCGGGTTCAAAGGAGACGCCATCGAAAAATATGCAGAAAAGGAAAATTCCAAAATGACCATTACGAAAACCTCACAAACCAAGACCATTGCCGGGTACGTGTGTGACGGATACCTGATGGACAATAACGGCGAGAAAATGACCATGTGGATCAGCCGCGACAGGGTTCCGGAAATAGCCAGGCTGGCACAAAAGATGAGCCAGGGAAGCAGCTCTCCCTACGGCGGACAGAAATCTAAAAGTTACGGAGCTTATTATGCCCATCCGGAGCTGGTCAAAATAGCCGAGGAAGGCCGTATGACCATGGGATATACCGCTGTGAATGCCAATGGTGACGAAACCAACATGGAACTGGAAGAAATAAAAGCCAATGATCCATCGACCTTTAAGACCTCGGATTACAAACCCATGATGGGTGGCGGTAAGCCCTGATCTTTTTTCAACAACGTATTATAGCCATGAAAATAACATATTTTATCAAAACCCTTTTAATTAACTATGGATAATAATCTTAAACCTTTAGAGGCAGAATTGCTTCCTGTTTTCACGGATAAAGCACCTTTTCAATTGCCGGTGGCATGGAAAGAGCTGATAGTCAAAATCAGTCCCTGGATCATGCTGATCTTTGTGCCTTTATCACTTCTGGCGATAGGGCTCGGAACCCTGGCCACACTCCTTACTTTATTTACGCTTGACCTCCTGGCGGCTGTTTCTATCACAGTCTCTATCCTTGCTCTTGTATGTAGTTTATTGTCTATCAAAGGCTTATTCGACAGAGCCAGGGGCGGATGGGTCTGGTCATACTACAGCTTTTTGCTGTCGGCATTATCAAGCCTGATCGGCCTTCACTTTATCAGTGCCATTATAGGGTTCCTGATCGGAGGCTTTTTCCTGTTTCAGATCAGGGAGTATTATAAGTAATAACTGACGGAAGGGAGAAGGGAAAACGGAGAAAGGAGAAGAGATTAAGAGCTGCCTGATATTCATCTGTTATGTATTCCAATCAACCTTATTCATCCGTTTAATTTCATACAGCCATTGTTTTCTGCCCGGCCTGCTATCACGCAGGCCGGGCAGATATTTAAAGGGCCCTGCAAATCCTGTTGGCCTAAACCAGGGAAAATGAGAAACGCTTATTCTACACTGACAAGAGGGCCACTTATTAAAAAAGCATCCTGTAAATCCTGAAATCCTGTCAATTAAACCAGGAGGAAGACCTGCCTGACAACTCCTCCATACTCTTTACTCCATTATCCTTTCTCCCCGATACCCCATATAATAAAAAACACACTATTTTACCCCGATTCTCAGAAAGTTTTGATATTTTGCAGCGTTTTTGGCAGGATTATTTGCACAATCAAATTTGATGAAGATATTAATGATCAGTTTAAATTTTGTATTCACGCTTTTTACAGTTTTAGGTTTAAATTCGGACCAGTCGCTCCCCCTATCCACCCATGGAGACCCGGATGTCTTTTTCAGGTTTAAAAATCTTCTCGTTTCTATCAGAGAACAGACTTTGGAGCCCGAAGCGGCCAGGGAAGAATTCAAATCCATTATGCGTGAGGTAAGACAAGCCTACCCGGCCCCTGCAGAACTGAAAGGGAGTGAAGGCATTGTATTTCCGCTGGCGGGCAGCAACTACACAGCCGTAGGCGGCGGCGGTACCGGCTATCGTGACGTGGGTTTCGACCTGTTTGATCATACCGTGAGCGGAAGCCACCCGGCCCATGATATTTTTATCCTTGACCGCAATTATGATTGTGTTGACGACCGTAAAAACAAATACATTGATATCGTTTCTGTAGGTAACGGCATAGTGCTGGCTACAGAAAAAAACTGGCAGGACACCTCCTCTTACAGGGGCGGCAATTATGTCTGGGTATATGATTTCGAACGCGGCGGCCTCTGGTACTATGCCCATCACCGGAAAGTGGTGGTAGAACCCGGCCAGATCGTTGCCCCCGGCGATAAACTGGGCGAAGTCGGAAGAACAGGTTTTAATGCCATCAACAAGCGTTCAGACACACACCTTCATCTGATGTTCCTGGCTTTGGAAGAAGACCTCCTTCCCTGCCCTGTCAACCATTTCGCCTGGCTAAAGCAGGCGAAAACCGTCGAATTATCCAGTTCTCCGCAATACGGCCCCAGGATAAAATGGACGGCGAACAGCCTCAAAAAGCCTTCAACGCGTCTTCTTAAGTCACGTTTTACGACGATGACGATCAATTATAAGAAAAAGAAACCTTCTTACAGAAAGGTATGAAGCCTGTTTAGCTGATGACCTTAAGATGGATCAGCAGGGACAGCAGGAAATATAAAATAATGATCAGCGGAATAGCCGGTATCATCAACAGTACGAGGATGATCAGGGAGAGGATCAGGAAAATGTATTTGATCCTGTTATCCTGCCAGGTAAAGTTTTTAAACTTCAGGGCAAACAGCGGAATTTCTGCAATCAGTAAGAAAGAAATGACAAAAGCGTAGGCAATCAGCACCCAGGGGTTAGCTAAAAAAGAAAGGTTGCTGTTGTCCAGTATAAAAGGAAACGCGGCCACGATCATACCGTTGGCAGGCGTAGGAAGCCCGATAAAAGATTCCGATTGTCTTGTGTCTATATTGAACTTCGCCAGCCTCAGAGCAGAAAAAACAGCAATGACAAAAGCCAGGTAAGGCAGGTATTCAGGAAATTCTCCGGTGGCGTTTCTCGCCAGTGAAAAAACAACAAAAGCGGGCAAAGCCCCGAAAGTCACCATGTCTGCCAGTGAATCCAGTTCTTTACCGATCGGCGAAGCACTGTTGAGCAGCCTCGCCAGGAAACCGTCGCCAAAATCAAGAAGCAAGGCGAGGCCGGTCAGGTAAGAAGCCATTTTAAGGTCTCCTTCAAAGACAAAGAAAATACCGAAACAACCACAAAGCAGGTTGCCCAGGGTCAGTAAATTAGGAATAGTAAATAATCTCATTGAAATCCGGCTTTGATATTAATTAAAAAATGGATTGTATTTTTTCTCGGCACCAATCGTGGTCGGGTCCATGTGCCCCGCGTAAACCCTGTAGTCGTCCGGAAGGGTAAAGAACTTGTTCCGGATACTGTTCATCAGGTCTTCGTGGCTGCATAGCGGGAAATCCGTCCGGCCTATACTTCCTTTAAACAAACAGTCGCCACCGATAATAAATTTATCTGCATGAGAGATAAAAGCGATGTGCCCGGGAGCATGGCCTGGTACATGTACGATGTCCAGTTTTGAGTTACCGAATTCAAACACATCCCCTTCTTCCAGGAATTCGTCTGCCTCTACCGGTTCATAACCTCCTATCCCCCAGGTTTTGCAACGGAGCTCTACGTCACTCAAAACGGGCAAATCAAGGCGGTGCATGTACATTTTTACCTTAAACTTCCGCTTTACGTAAGCAGAGCCAAAAACATGGTCGAGGTGCGTGTGTGTTTGCAGCAACGCCTTCACAGTAAGTTTTTTATCCTCAATAAAACGGGACAGCCTTTCTTTTTCTGCCTGAGAGAGGCAACCTGGGTCAATAATTACCGCCTCATCTGTTTCGTCAAAAAGTACGTATGTATTCTCTGAAAATGGAGAAAATGAGAAAAAAAATATATTAATCATAAAAATTTAGCAACTTTGTAAAAAAAATCATATTAATTTAACACGTGAATCAAAAGCGAAAGCGATTAATTCTTTTTTTTACAAATATAAGCCCTCAATGTAGATATCCCTCACATATTTATTTTTGCGGCTTTTTATTGATCATTAATATACTAAAGTAAAATTCTTTCGTTTTATTTATTCAAACTTTTCACGTAACTATTTAGTTTTTGTATTGAGTTCATCTAACCAGATTAAAATTTATAAGGAGAAAAATTATGGCATTAACAAGCGAAAATTGGGTCCAGCTAAAAATTGATGTCGAAGGCGTTGAAAAACCACCTAGATACGCAATTTCTAACTTCGGAAGAATCAAGAGTTTTCAAGGTTCAGAGTCTGGCACTATTATTAAAGGTTCAGTGATTCAGGGATACAAATCTTTGAACATCAGACTTCCCAAAGGTAAATCCTTTAATAAGTACATTCATAAGATAGTGGCGGAGGCATTTGTGAACAGACCTTCTGAGGATCACAAGTTTGTCATCCACCTGGATTATGAAAAAACGAACAATCATTTCGAGAACCTTCAGTGGGCTACCAAAACGATGATGGTAGAGCACAACAGGAAAAACCCGAATGTGATTAACAAAGTAATGCCGAAAAACTCTAAGCAATACAAGCTTACTGAAACTAAGGTGAGACTTATCAAAAAAATGCTTAAGTCTGATTCAACAAGGTTAAAGATGATCGCCAAACAATTTGGTATCACACACACTCAGCTGAACAGAATCAGATCAGGTGAAAACTGGGGTTATGTAACGATTGATGATTAATCAGCGATTGGTAAGTCAACAAAAAAAGTAGTTCCTTCATCTTCTTCGGTCTCGAACCAAATGTTACCGCCGGCATGTTCGATTCCTCTTTTGGCCATGGCCAGTCCAAGACCTGAGCCGCCGACTTTTGTACTGAAGTTGGGGATGAAGACTTTTTTTCTTATAGATTCCGGAATGCCGGCTCCGTTATCTTTGACTTCCATAATGGCGAAACTCTCTTCATCGTTGCGATAAAGGTTGATATTAATCTGAGGCCTGCGGGTCGGAGGCACGGATTGTATACCATTGAGTATCAGGTTAGCGACAACTCTTCCAAGCAATTGCCGGTCACCGTTTACAAAAGTATGCTCTTCGGCCGTTTTCACATCAATGATAATGTTATTATTCTGTGAATAAAGATCCGCAGTCTTTCTTATTACCGGGATGATATCAAATTTCTCATTTCTCGGGATCGGCATCTTCGCAAATTCTGAAAAGGAATTCGCAATTTCGCTGATGTTGTCAATCTGCTCGGTAAGTGAATTCAACGCCCTCTCTATCCTGTCTCTCGACTTAGGGTCATCCATAGGTAAAGTCCTCTGCAGCTGCTGAATAGACAATTTCATCGGCGTCAGCGGATTTTTGATTTCATGGGCCACCTGTTTGGCCATCTCTCTCCAGGCTGTCTGTTTTTCACTCTGCGACAAGGCGATCTTACTTTCTTCCAGCTGCTTCAGCATGTTGTTATAAGATTTTGTCAGCACGCCGATCTCATCATCCGATTTCCATTGTAAAGGCTCATTTAATCTGTCGAGGTTGGTTTTCTTTAAGCGTTGGGCGATAAACCTCAGCGGGTTAGTCAGCTGGTTTGAAGCAAAGTAAGACAATACAAGTAAGATCAGGAACATGATCAGAAAGACACTTAGTATCGTCGTCACAACCTCCGTCACCTGGCGGTCCAGGGCTTCCCGGGCGTCAAAAAACGGTATCCCCACGATGCCGAGGTTTTCATTGCTTTTTCCTTTTACATTAATGTATACCGTTTTATAGTTCAGCAGGCCCAGCGACTCATTAAAGAGGGCCTCATTTTCACGGTCTTCAATGATCTGTTTATAGGCATCGGGATTGATGTATCCTGACAATAATTTGTATTGATAAACAAGCGGTCTGGTGCTGTATAATAGTTTCCCTTCATTACTGTAATAGTTGATATCTACCTTGGTGTCTCTGGCCAGGTCGTTTATTTCCTGTTCAAAATAGGGCCTGCTCATCTTTTTCGCCAGGAGGTTTTCGAGCTGAAGCTGTACAGTGGAGGCAATATTTTTGGTGTTGTCAATGAATGATTTCTCCTGGATCGAAACAAAAGTAGCTTTCACGATGCTCAGCGTAATGACGATAACGATGATCAGCGGTAAAAGGAAAGAGGCATTAAGATACAACTGGATCTTGGTTGAGAAATTCATCGACAAATTCCTGGTGCCGTATCTGAAAGCATAAAAAAGCATCACGACTGAAATGCACAGCACCGAAAGCAGAAACAGGAAAGAGAAATTAGAAAAGACAGTTTTCAGGAAACGGTCTGGTGATGACACCACCATGATCCTGTTTTTTGAACCTCTCACACCCAGGTGTTTGTACCCGTTATTTACAATTCCTTTAACATACAGCTCTCCGGATTTCAGGTCGTTCACATTAAACTTCATCAGGTAGTTGAAGCTACCCGAACTGAACAACAAACGCCCCGTATTGTCAAACAAACCATAGCTGTAGTTCTTCGACTCCGGATTCTGGACAAACTTCTTATCCAGCAAAAGTTCCGGATAGACATTCTCAGCATTGGGGTCTTTCAGGACAAGACTCAGCAATATCGTTCCTTTCGGCACTTTATCTGATTCAATATCAGAAAAGGCGAGATATTGTTTGATGAAATTATAGCCCGACTCATTTTTAAAGAAAATATTCGGATTCGAGGTTTTAAAACCTTCTTTTTTAAAGTTCGTAACATAATAATCCAGGTTCTTGGAACTGTCTGAAGTATCCAGGTTTTCGCCACGGGTATCGAAAGCCAGTATTTCCACATCATATTTGTCAAAATACAGGTCCATGTGCTTTTCCTGGATCTGCTGCCGCACCGACTCTATGGCCAGGTTGGGCCTGGAAAGTGCCTGGGCAATCGCCGAATCGTTTTTAATCGACCTGGTGTATTTGTCCAGCAAAGCTTCGCCTAACAGGTCGTTTTCGGCCAGGTATCGTTTCCCGAAAGCCTGTTTATCCAGGAAGCTTTTACGAAGTTCCTGTTTGGTAATCACATCAATAGCGATCAGGGCAAATACAAAACTGCCGATAACATAATAAACCGAGGTCTGCAACCTGAGTGTATAAAAGAACCTCGACAGCCTGAAATAATAGACAATCCAGAAATAAAAACCCGTGATCAGATAAATCCAACGGAACTCATCCTTGAATAAGAGGATGATCAGGCCAAGGATAAACCCGTAAAGCCAGTGAAAGAAACCGGAGCGGTGATCCCTGTTCAGTCTCAGAAAGACATTGACACAGATATGAACACCGAAGAAGAAAATACCGAGGCATAAAACATAATAGGCCAGAGTGGCAATTTTGAGATTGGAAAAACTCAGGCTCAGCGAAAAACTCAGGGTATATCCTGATTTTTCATACACCGCTGAAAGCAACTTATGAGCAAGAAACGCAAAAAGAATACTGACGACCACTGACAACACTGAAACAATGCTTTTACTCACCACGTCATTCTTTACGAGGTCGAAGAAAATGGCTGAACGGTAGTAAAAAGAACTGACAAAGATCAGGAAAATGATAATAAACAGGGCATTGACCAGGATATCCCCGAAGGTAGGCCCCAGCAAACTTCCTGAGTAATAGCCCGGGTTAAGAAAATCAGGAGCAAATAAGACAAACGGAATACCCGTTCTGACCATCACGATCCTGATAAAAAAGCCGAATAAGAGTAATACCACGAAAGCTTTTTCAAACTGGTGCAGTTTAATCCATCTCACCAGTTGCATAAATATAAAAACCGTGAAACAAACTAAAGAAACCGTCAGCAATAACAGCGTATTCTGAGGAATAGAAGAGTTACTGGTCTTTGAAGTTTTGGGTGAAATAAAAGAAAAAAGGAAATTTCCATTCTGATCTCTGATCTCGTTAGCGGCTTCGGGATTCTGCCTGATAAAAATCTGCTGAGGACTGATGTTAAAAATGGCCTCATTAAAACCGGACTTCAGATAATCATTTTCATTCGGATATTTCACACAAACCGGAATCAGCGAAAACAACTCGAGGGTATCGTTTCTTGATCTGAAATTAAGATAAGACACTAATCCTACCAGCTCTTTGGTTTTGATGACCTGAACTTTCTTGTTCTTATCAAATGACTGGTATTCAGGAACAAACCTGAAATCAGACCAATAAATCAGCTGCTTGTTTTTGAATATATAATAAGGATAAGTGGTGGTACTTTTAAGATCTGAGAATAATTTACCTTTGCTGTTCTGATACCTGACGCCCGCTTCGGCGAGTTCAAGATTAGAAACTGCCAGCTCTTCAATGATCTTTTCCTGCAGATTCTGACCGTAAAATTTATCTGTGGCTTTCGGTTCGTTGCGTTCGAGCAAAAAATAATTCACCCCGGCGATCACAAGAATGAGAATCGACAGGATAAGAAATATGTACTTTTTTAAGGCAGATGATGGCATTCGTTATTTTTTTCAGCGGTAAACACTGACAAGGGTCATGAAAAAATCATGCCAACTTAAAGTTTAACGATCGTAAAGCCTTTACCGGTTTCTGCGTCCGAATAATCGACCTGAACACCAATAAGATACATGAGATGTCTTTTATCCACGAACACCCTGATACCGTTGATGTCGAGGGCTTCGTCGCCCGAACCGCCCTTGTCAAGCCCCAGCAGATAGGAGGCGGAACATGCTCCGCCCTTAAGCCCCAGCCTCAATCCGTAGCCTTCCGGAATCTCAGGTGAACTGAGGCTTTTCAAAATTTCTTCCTCCGCTTTTTTTGTAAACGATATCATTTTTATAGCTTTGATGCAAAGATAACAGTTTATCATAACAACATCCGGATACATGGATCTATTAAAAGACATACTTTTGGTTTTGATACCTTCGGGCTTACTTCTGTTCGGGATGTTCAGCCTTGCCCAGAGTTTCCTCCAGAAACAGTACGAGCAAAAAATACTTGACCTTAAAATGAAGAATACGGAGATCATCCTGCCTATCAGGCTTCAGGCCTATGAAAGGATCATACTCCTGCTGGAACGCATCAGTCCGAACAACCTGTTGCTCAGGCTCAGCAGCAACGGCACACACGTCGGCGATTTTCAGCAAATACTTTTATCTGAAATACGGTCGGAATTTAATCACAACCTGGCACAGCAGGTCTATATCTCTGCAGAAGCCTGGGAAACGGTAGTTGCTGCCCTGAATGATACGATATCGACGGTCAACCTGGCGGCTATCGGCCTGGACCCTGCCCTGCCTTCCATCGAACTTTCGAAGAAAATTTTTGAAATTGACATCAATAAAGACCCTAAAAAAATCAAAGAAGCCATTCATCAATTAAAGGATGAAATTCAACTGGTTTTTAATTAACTTTAATTTTCATTCATAACAAAACTTTAAATTATTACAATCATGGGCGTAACATCAAAACACCTGGCCACATTCATTCTGGGAGCAGCAGCGGGCGTAGCATTACATAAGTATATGAAAACAGAAGAAGGAGAGCAACTGATGGAAGACCTGAAAGCCAAGGGCAACGAGTTGAAATCAGAAGCTGAATCAGCTATGGAAAAAGCTCCGGAATATTTCGAAGACCTTAAAAACGGAGCCTCAGTAAAAATAAATGAAGCCATTGCTTCTCTGAAGGAGAGATTCCCGGATGCAGAGAAAATGCTTCAGGAGCTTTTCGGGACCCTGAATAAAGACACTGCTGCCACTAACACGGATACTCCGGAGAAACCTGTTTAAGGTCGCATCGTCATAAAATATCAATGCCGGACATCCCTCATGTCCGGCATTTTTCTTACTATTCTACTCCAATTTCTACATTTATCCCCATATCTGGATAATATTGTACCATATGTAGTTAATTTCTACTCTTTTTGATTTGATCCGACCGGCTATCTTTGTTAAAAAAAATACTGATATATTATGAAACCATCATGGATCGGAGTTTATCCTGCAGTTACAACCAATTTTCACGAAGATGAAAGCCTGGACCTGAAAACGTTTGCTTTCAATATTGAAGAACAAATCAAAGCCGGAGTACACGGTATTATTGTTTGTGGTTCATTAGGAGAAAACGGAACATTGTCTACCGACGAGAAACTTGAATTGTTAAGCACCGCAAAATCTGTTATCGCTGACAGGGTTCCTCTGATTATCTGTATTGCGGAATGCATCACCCGCGAAGCCGTGGCCTTTGCCAAAGCTTCAGAACAAACCGGGGCTGACGGCTTCATGCTTTTGCCTCCGATGCGTTACCCTGCAGACGAACGTGAAATCGTTCACTACCTGAACAGGGTCGCTGATGCCACCGACCTTCCGACCATGCTTTATAATAACCCGCTGGCTTACAAAAATTTCATCTCTATTGATATGTTTAAAGATCTGGCTCATAACCAGCACTTTGAATCTATGAAAGAGTCTACAGGTGATATCCGTTATATGACCGACATCATCAATGAACTGGGCGGCAGGTACAAAATCCTGAGTGGCGTGGATGACCTGGCATTTGAAAGCCTGGTGATGGGTGCTGACGGCTGGGTGGCAGGTCTGGTAGATGCCTTCCCGAGAGAAACCGTGGTCATTTATGAACTGGTTAAACAAGGCAGAATAGAAGAGGCGAGAGACATTTACCGTTGGTTCTTCCCGCTTCTGCACCTGGATGTTTCCACCAAGTTCGTTCAGAATATTAAACTGGCAGAAGTAGCTACCGGACTCGGAACCGAGTGGGTACGTGAACCAAGACTTCCGTTGACAGCCGAAGAAAGAGAAAGGGTTTTAAATGTTATTAATTCATCTTTAAAAAACAGGCCTGTTTTACCGGCCATCTGACCATGAGTCATGTTTTTGAATGTATAGATGCCCACACTTGCGGCAATCCTGTCAGGCTGGTGGCCAAAGGCGGCCCTCAGCTTGAAGGGAAAAATATGTCTGAAAAAAGACAACATTTCCTCCGGGAATTCGACTGGATCAGGAAAGGCCTTATGTTTGAGCCCCGTGGTCATGACATGATGTCGGGCAGTATTCTTTATCCTCCGCATGATCCTGAGAACGATGTGGCAGTACTCTTCATCGAAACAAGCGGCTGTCTTCCGATGTGTGGCCACGGAACGATAGGAACCATTACTATAGCCATAGAAAAAGGGCTCATAAAGCCCAAAACACCCGGAATAGTCCGGATGGAAGCCCCGGCAGGGTTGGTCAACATTGCGTACAAGACCACCGGAAACAAGGTAAGTTCTGTAAAATTAACGAACGTGCCTTCTTTTCTGGCTGCTGAAAAAATCGAGGTGGAATGTCCTGAATTAGGGCTTCTTTACCTTGATGTAGCTTACGGTGGCAACTATTATGGTATTGTAGACCCACAGGAAAATTTCCCGGGCCTGGAACATTTCAAAGCCGAACAGCTGATTGCCTGGGCCAGGGAACTGAGGATAAGAGTCAATGAAAAATATACTTTTGTTCACCCCGAGAACCCGACCATCAACGGCATGAGCCATATTGAATGGACCGGGGCGGTGATTGACAAAACCTCCACTGCCAGAAACGCCGTTTTTTATGGAGATAAGGCGATTGACCGTTCGCCATGCGGCACCGGCACTTCCGCCAGACTGGCTCAATGGGCGGCCAAAGGCCTGCTGAAAGAAGGAGAAGACTTTATTCATGAAAGCATTATAGGCAGTAAATTTACAGGAAGAATTGAAGGCAGAACCAAAGTCGGAGACTTTGACGCCATCATCCCGAGTGTGGAAGGCTGGGCCAAAATATACGGAGAAAACAAAATAACCATCGACCCCGACGACGATCCTTACGCGTTTGGGTTTCAGGTAATTTAATTTAGAATTTTGAATGAGAGAATGATTGAATGAGAAATTCTATCATTCTTTCATAGAACATGCATTAGTACTAATTCAGAATATTGAATAATTGCATACTGAGATAAGGAATTCTATTATTGAAAATTCTCTCTTTTTCATATTCTATCATTCTATCATTGAACATTCATCATTGTTTATGCATCAGGACAAACCCATCGTCATAGCCGGAGCAGGTATTATCGGATTATTTTCTGCTTATTTTCTGAATAAGTCGGGGCATGAAGTATTGATCATTGATAAGGACCCGGGTGAAGACGGATGTTCTTTCGGCAATGCCGGTATGGTGGTTCCAAGCCATTTTATTCCGCTGGCGGCACCGGGGATGATCGAAAAAGGTTTGAAATGGATGTTTGATTCTGAAAGCCCGTTTTATGTAAAACCCCGTTTTTCACTGGACCTGCTCAGATGGGGGGTGAATTTTTACCAGGCAGCCAACAAAGCAAAAGTAGACAAAGCTGTGCCGGCCCTCAGAGACCTTGGTCTGCTCAGCAAAAAACTATACCAGGACTTTTCCAAAGAAGCCGGGTTCAACTTCTTTTTTGAAGAGAAAGGCCTGTTGATGCTCTGCAAAACCGGGCATACGCTGGAAGAAGAATCTGAAGTCGCTCATCTTGCCAATAAAATAGGCATCAAAGCGGACATCCTTTCGAAAGAAGAAGTATCTAAGCTTGAACCGGAATTAAAACCAGACGTGGAAGGTGGCATCTTGTTTCCCGGAGACGCCCATCTGTATCCCAATGAACTGATCAAAAACCTGAAGAAACATTTGGCTGAGCAAGGGGTTAAGTTCATCTACAATGCTGAAATCACCGGATTCAAAAAGAACGGCCAATCGGTAGAAGCAGTGAAGATCAGCACACCTGAAGAAAAAACCATTGCCTGTTCAAAGCTTGTAATTGCTACCGGTTCATGGTCACAGAACCTGGGTAAACTCCTGAACATCAACCTGCCCATTCAGGCAGGAAAAGGCTATAGCATCACAAAAAAACAAGCGGAAGGTAAAAACCTGAAGACCCCTTCTATCCTGGTTGAAGCCCGCGTGGCCATTACCCCGATGGCGGATGACCTCATCCGTTTCGGAGGCACTATGGAAATCGGGGGGATTAACGACAACATCAACATGAACAGGGTAAACGGCATCATCAAAGCCGTTCCCGAATATTTCCCCTCCTACCCTATCCAGACACCGCCAAAAGAACAGATATGGTACGGATTAAGACCATGCTCCCCGGATGGATTGCCATACATCGGAAAAGCGGCAGAAAATTTATACATCGCCTCAGGCCACGCGATGATGGGTCTGAGCCTCGCTCCCGGCACCGGAAAACTGATGCAGGAAATCATCGAAGGGAAAAAGCCCTCGGTGGATATCAGTCTGTATGAGCCGGGGAGGTTTTGAGGCCGCCATTACCAATACCATTTGCTTCGATATTTTACCCGCGATACGCTTCTATGAAAATTTACTTGGGCTAAACAGTTCATTTTTATTGGCTTTTAAAACTTTTATTTGCAAATTTGCTGCCGCTTACGTTTAGGTATGTATATATAATAACGGATATATACTGCTTAAAAGCCATTAAATGTTTTATCTCTAATTATTATAACTTCTGTTAAATATTAAGTTAACTATTTTCCAAAGTAGAGCGGATATTATCGTTACGATATCTGTCTTCTCTACCACCATTTTATTGTCTTACTAACAACTAAACCCAAAGAGTAATTTATGAACAAGTTTATATGTTCACTGTTTATGCTTTTTCTTTTTTTCAGCAATCACGCCTTCGGTCAGAAAAGAATTGGTATCTGGAGTATACAAGGAACTTCCTCTGCCATGAATAAATATGTAACCCTCTCTGCAGAGCAAAAGAGAAATTTCATACCGATGGTCTCTGAAATCGTAGATTTTTATTCTAATAATAAAGACTTTATTACCATCGACAGACAAAATCTTTCATACATCAATAATGAAAGAGAACTTCAGAAATCAGAGGATTTTATGGATGGATATACCGTTGCTCAGGGAAAATCTGAAGGTCTTGATTTAATGTTAAGTAGTCTATATGATATTGATACCAGAAATTTAACCATTGGGATCATTAACGTAGAAGATAAGAAAGTTCTTGGCAGTGTCGAAAGGATACTTGACAAAAACTGGATAGGGATCAAAGATCTTAAACAGCAAATGGCTATCATGCTTAATGATCTTAATTCTAAATGCTTTGATGCTCCTATCAGTTTCGTAAGAATTACTGCCAGTAAAGGCCCAAAAGCCAGGGAAGCCCTTATTTCAGTTGGACGGGATCAAAAAATAAAATCCGGATATGTTTTCGAAATTTTTGAAATAACAGAGGAAGACGTAAATGGTAAAAAGGTTAAAAGGCAGGCTGTTTTAGGAGAAGGAGAAGTAAAGAAAGTTGAAGATGACAATTTTTCCACTATTGAAATCAACAAGGGCGGCGATGTAATTATGACCTCTGTTCAGGAAAAAAAGAAACTATTCTGTAGACTAATTAAAAATTGAGATGAAAAAAAACCTTTGGCTTGTACTCATTCTGTTATCGTTTATTTCCAAAGCACAGGAAAATAAGAACTCGGCTGTGCTTTTACTTAAGAAGCCCGATGACAACAAATACGTTAGAGTTTTAAAAGAGGCTTTCCAGGAAGTTGCTGATAACAGAAAAGAACCTGATTATTATTTTTATGAGTGGGATGAAAAGAAAACACTTCGTTTTTTACCAGGAAAACACTCAGAAGAAAATGTCGTTAGCCGTGTTCATTTCGTAGATTTCAGAACCAGAGCAGACGATGATCCGAAAATAGTAATAACAACCGATACTTCAGGAAAAACCAAGTCTGTCCATTTTCCTGTATTTGCTCTTTTAGAAGTTGCAACCAAAACCGTTGATCTTGCTACCTCTCAGGTAATCGACTATTCTCCTAAATCCAGCCCCTCGCTTTCGGAGAAAGAAAGAGAAAAAAAATATGATGTAGTGATTTATGATTTTGTAAAAGAGTTTGGAGGGGATCCTGCTTTAATGAAGAAAAAAGATGCAAAAGAATATCAGAAAATTGAGGATCGGATAAAAGCCAAATATAAGCCGCTCATTTCTGAAAGAATTTTGGAACTCTATAAAGACTGGGGATCATCAATGGCCTACAAATTATACGATTGGGAGAGGATTGGCATATATAAATTCTATTCTGTTGTCAAAGAAAATCTATCAGAAGATGAAAATAAAATCAGAACCATAAACTCCACGGCTACATCCAAAGACGGCTTCAGAGTTGGCCATGGCCTGACTTTATACGAAGTCATTCCCTATGGAAATTACACTTCCACGAAGCTCGTTCACCATTTTACCATCAAAAAAATTGATGAAAATGGAAGTGAATTAGATATGTCGATGATGGGAAACAGGAAGAAGCTGGCCGAGATAATGAAATCAGGCAATGAAATGGTCCTTACCAACAGTCCTTATTATTTTGAAAGGGATTATAATCGTAAACTCAACAAACTGGAAGACTTCAAAACTGTTGCTGTAAGAAAAAGCTGTTTTTTCTGTGAAAGCCGTTTGGAAACAAATCTTCTGAAAGTGCCCTCTATTAAGCTAATTGAAAGAGCGGAAGGTGAATTAAGGTATTTCAGAAATCTGGCTAAATCTGAAAAATTCATAGATCTTGATGAAGGAGAAAGCCAGTACAAGCAGCTGGGGGTAAATTATCTTTTCTACTCAGATAATTCCATTCTGAAAAGTACAGACATTGAGACAGGAAGAATTATAGGATCGGTAGAAAGTGAGGCTAAATTTCTTGGAGCTTCCCGTGATGATTCTAGATCTGCAAGTACTATAAGAGCATTGTTGTTAGAAACTTTTAATAAGCAGATCGAAGTTCTTTCTTTTTCAAAAGAATCAAAAGGAAAGATCAAAGAAATGATCATTGGCAGTCCTTATGGCATCAGTGATAAAGAGTCGTTTAAAATTTTCATCGAAGAAACAGAAGAAGTTAACGGCAAAAAAATAAACCGCTTAGTTCAGATAGGAGATGGTAATATCAGTGATGATATATCTGATCTGGTGGGCAAACTCAATGTAAAAGATGGAGAAAAGGAAGTATTCGAAGCTAAAACACAAGGAAAAAAAATAATAATCAAATACAATCTGAAATAGTAAAATGAGAATAAACTATATATATACCTTCTTTGCAGGATTTTTGCTTTTTATATCATGTGCAAAACCTGTCTCACAAAACACTTCTTATCAAAGAACCGGAATGGTTAATTATCTTACCTACACTAAAAGTGAATTAACCGTTACCAGCGAACATGCTGCCGAGAACGTGGGAAAGGCTATTTCATATGCAGAAATAAATGCACTGGAAAATATTCTTTTCAGAGGTATTCCAGGATCTCCTTCAGAAGCTCCCTTGATTTCAGATGAGATTGAAGCTGTAAAAAATCATAAGCAAATTCTTAACACCTTTATTTTTGAAACCGGGTGTAAAGAGTATGTAACCAAATCGGAGACTATCAGCAGAGAAAGGCAGGGAACACTGACTTTCGTGAAACAAAAAGTAACATTCGATTTAAATGGAATTAGAAAATTCCTTGAAAAAAATAATATTGTTAAACGATTCGGACTCTAAGAAAATGACAAAATATAACATGCAGATCAAACAATTCGCAAAGGGGTTTTTCCTGATTACCATATTATTATCTTCTTTCTCCGGCAGTGCTCAGGAAAAGAAACCAGCCGCTACCCAAAATGCCCAACCAACAATTATGGTTATTCCTTTTACTCCTGCAGGTCAGGACCTCAGGGCAAATTTCGAAAGTAATGAATTATTAAGAGTTGCCATTACAAAAGTAAAAGAGGCTTTTGATCAGAGAGGAGTCAATACCATAGATTTCAGAGCTAAACTAAAACAGTTAAGTAATGCAGAAGCTCTTCAAAGCGACCAAAAAACCTCTATAAAAGATGATGTCATTGCCATATCCGGGGCAGATGTCTATATTGAAGTAGAAGCTAATCCTAATTACTCTTCAACAGGAAACAGCGTAACTATTATCATGAGTGCCTATGACGCTTTCTCAGGAGAGTCCTATGCTAACAAAGTATCCAACTCCGCAAAATTCTATACTACCAATTACGAAAAATTAGTAGAAAAATCAGTGGCAACGGAAGTTCCTAACTTGTTAAGTACCATCCAGGAAAAATTCGATGACATCCAGGTTAATGGCCGGACTATAACCATCCGCGTTGGGATTGATGAAAAATCAAAGTTAAAAATGGACTCGGAAGTAGATAAGGAAGGGAACTATCTGGGTGATATTATTGAAGACTATGTGAGAGATAACAGTTTTAAAAACAAATACCATCTTCAAGGTGTTTCAGATACAAAAATAACGTTTGATCTGGTGAAGGTACCGTTAAAAGATGCCTCTGATAATCCTTTCAGGCTTTCAAGATTTGCTTCCGATTTCAGAAGATTCCTGAGAACCAAGGAAATTCAATGTTCACAGGTGTTAGTAGGTAACAGTTTAGTATTTACTCTAAATTAAAAATACATGAACCGGAATCTTACGTTTATATTTGTTAGTTTACTTTCTTGCCTTAAAGTTGCTTATGCCCAGCAAGTTATCATTGATGCAAACAGAAGTAGCAATCATCAGTACTATGCAGAAATAAAGCTGGATAACTATATCCAAAGCGAGCTTTCAAAGGAATTTAAGCTGAGTGCAAATTCTCTGATTGGTATATCCTGGAAAGTTGACTTATCTAAAGTAGTAATGCTGGAAGGAATCAATACCCAATTGTCGGGTGGATCGAGAATTGCATTCAGACTTGTAAATAAGCTGGACAATAGCGATTCAACTTTTTTTTACACTAAAAATATCAAAACTTCATCTAAAAATGAACTAGTTGAATTATTGGTTAATAACTACATCGACGACAAAACCAATCTTATCACCTTAAACAAGGCCATTTCATCTTTTTTTAACAGCAGGTTTGGTAAAAGCTGTGACACTGGGATTCAAAAGGTAACGAGTGAATTAGGAAAAGAAAACTTTTCTGGAGCCTTACAAATATTAAATTTCTACAGGGAATCTCCATGTCAGGCAAAATTATCAGAACTAAGAACCCATGTTTTAGCAAAATATGGAGAGAGAGTATGCGAAAACGACATGCAAAAAATAAAAATTCTTGCTAATTCAGGTATTGAGTACCAGATGGTAAAAGCCGTTGATATGCTTTATAAGATACCACCTAAATCGCCTTGTTCTGAAGAAGCTATTAAAGTTTCCAAAGAAATCGGAGAGTATATGTTAAAAAAATCCCCAGGAAATAGTGAAAAAATTAAAGTGCTTATCAAAATATACACTGATCAGGATCTCAATTCATGGAATGGCTTAAATATGTTTTAAGAATCAACTTATTAGCAAACAGAAGAATGATAATTCCATCAAAAAAGACTTTTCTTATTTCATTTGCCGTTCTTTTTATCTCACTTTCGAATGTATATTCACAGTCGGAAGTCTCGTCGACTGGAAAAAATTTCCTTGACCAATTTGTTTCAAAGAACATAAAACTAGGGTCTGAGAGAAAAGAAGTCATTGGAAAGTTAAAAACATACGGAGGCAAACCAAAAGGTTCTGAAGATCAAAAATCAATCATTTACGATAATGTTCTGTTTACAGATAATATGGAATCTCTGATTACCAATGTAAAGTTCAAGAAAGACGTATTTAATGAAATTACCTTTGGGATACCTACAGACTTATTTCCAGGACGTCCAAAAAATCCGGGCGAAAGATTACCCTACGATCAGCTGATTGCTCAACTAAAAGATCTTATTTCAAAACATTATGGAAAACCTCTAAAGGAAAATCTCTCTGGTAAAAAGATGGGAAATATAACTTTATGGGAAGTCGATAAGAAAATAGGTATCTTTATTAGCACTCTTAATTCCTTAAATGGCATGGCTGTTACTATTTCTTTCAAAAATGAGCCTTACGAGGTATCAGATTTATAATGGTCCGAAATGATTTTACTTCTTTGAAATCAATGTATTTCGGAGAAGTAATTTTCATGTAATCCAATCACTTACCCACAAATTCTTTCATCGCAAACTCCGCCTCCGAAATCAGCATTTCGGGAGTAAAGACACCGTCCAGTCTCAGCAGAACTTCCCCGTTGGGTTTCAGGAAAAGGAAGGTTGGATAAGCGTTCACTTTATATTTGGAAGCAAAGGCAACACCGTCGGCATCTTCGGCATTTACTTTAAAAGGAATAAGGTCTCTGTTGAATTTCTCAATCACAGAAGGGGCGGTAAAAACTTTCTCGTCCATGTATTTACACGGCCCGCACCAGACAGTGTAAACATCTACAAATATCAGCTTATTTTGCTTCTTCGCCTGCTCCAGTACTGTTTCAAACGGAATTTGCTGTATCCTCTGAAAATCCAGTACTTTCTTTTCAGGAGGTTTGCTGCATGACAAAATGACCAGGAAAACGAAAACAAAACTCAATGTCAATCCCATAAGCTTTTTGATATTTTGACAAAAATAAGTGCAAATCGTCCGATTATGTCAACAATTGGATTTATTGTTCTGTTTTTCATCAATATTACTCATTATCAAACGTTTATTTATCATATTCGTTACGCCATATTCGTGAACACTCCTTCTGGAAATTGTCATATTTTTTTCACATTTAAAACCTTTCTAAACTAAAAAGGGCGTAGATTTGTAGTTTAAAAACATTATCACTTTATCATGCTGAGACAGTATTTAGGGGAAATTGGACATTTGAGTGTTATTTTATCTTTCATTACCGCAATCATTTCCACCTACGCATACTGGAATGCATCCAGGGCCAATGCCGATGAAAATATGAACTGGAAAAAGATAGCCAGATATACTTTTATCGCCCATTCTGTGTTCATTCTGATCGTAGTTTCGGTTCTTTTCACGATTATTTTTAATCACTATTTTGAATATCACTATGCCTGGGATAACTCTTCCCTGAGTCTTCCGCTTGGCTATGCCATTTCGTGTTTCTGGCAGGATCAGGAAGGCAGTTTCCTGCTCTGGATGTTCTGGAATGTCTTTGTAGGGCTTTGCCTTCTGATCTGGTTTAAAAGACAGAATAAGTCGGTGGATTCTTACGAGCCGCCTATGATGACAGTTTTTTCAGCGGTTCAGGCTTTCCTTACTTCCATGATCCTTGGGGTTGTTTTGTTCGGAGAATTCAAATTGGGCAGTTCGCCGTTTCTTTTGCTCCGCGAATCCATGCCTAACATCCCGGTATGGAAAACCAACCCGGACTTTATTCCGAAAGATGGTAACGGCTTGAATCCTTTGCTTCAGAACTACTGGATGGTTATCCACCCTCCTACCCTGTTTTTTGGCTTTGCAGCCACACTTGTTCCGTTCTCATTTGCGGTGGCAGCCCTCTGGAAAAAAGATTATGTCAACTGGATAAAAATCGCTTTGCCTTGGACGCTGGTAGCCGTTGTAATTCTCGGAACCGGCATCATGATGGGTGGTATCTGGGCTTACGAAACCCTTAACTTCGGTGGATACTGGAACTGGGACCCTGTCGAAAACGCAGTGTATGTTCCATGGCTCATTTTGGTAGCCTGTTTGCATACGATGCTGATCGCCCGTAAAAACAGTTCTGCTCTGAAATCTACCTATATCCTGGTCATTGCCCAGTTTATCCTGATTTTATATTCTACTTTCCTGACCAGAAGCGGTATTCTGGGCAATGCCTCTGTCCACTCTTTTACAGACCTGGGCTTATCGGGACAATTACTGGTTTACCTGCTTTTCTTTACTATCCTGGCCATCATCCTGTTGGTTTTCAGATGGAAGCACCTTCCGAAAGACGAAAAAGAAACCTCGACTTACTCTGCCGAGTTCTGGATCTTTATCGGGGTCATCATCCTGTGTCTTTCAGGTTTCCAGGTGATACTGACGACTTCCATCCCTGTTTATAACAAAATCGCCGAGTTCTTCAATGTAAAACTCAACATGGCCCTGCCGACCGACCAGATCAAACACTACACCAGTTTCCAAATGTGGCTGTTTATCCCTGTAATGTTTTTAAGCGGTGTGGCCCAGTATTTCTGGTGGAAAAGGGTTGGCAAAAACGCCCTGAACAAACTAACCAATCCGCTGATCATCACTCTGCTTGTCACCTCGCTGGTGATCACCTTCTCCGGAGTTAAGCACTGGCAATACATCATTTTGCTGACAGCAGGTATATTCTCCATCATTGCCAACGGAAGTATCCTGCTCGACATCATCAAAGGCAATTTCAAAGTAGCCGGAGGGGCTGTAACCCATATTGGTGTTGCTTTTATGCTGATAGGGATCATGTACTCTTCAGCTTATGAAAAAGTGGTTTCACTGAATCTGACAAACGAGGCCATCTTCAAATCCGAAAAAGATAACAAAGAGAACGTTGTATTATACCTTAACAGGCCAAATGAGATCATGGACTTTTCGCTTAATTACCGCGGAGAGTTTGTGGATGTAAGGAAAGTGCCCGGATTCATCGAGAAAAAATACATACAGCCGGTTCCGGCCAGCGATTACAAAGGCATTGCCAAAGCCGATATTATGGATGGTGACAAGCTTTATTACAAACGCGGGGATACCGTGGAATATGAAGCTGAAAACACCTACTACCAGGTGAATTATGAGAAAAAAGGCGAAAAGTCGTATAACCTTTATCCGAGATACCAGATCAACCAGAAAATGGGTAATGTCTCCTCTCCCGACATTAAACACTACTGGAACAAAGATATTTATACCAACGTCAACTATGTAACCAACGACGAAGACCGTGAATGGTCGGCTCCGGAAAGTTACAGCGTAGCCCTGAAAGACACCTTCTTCCTGAATGACTATGTCGCTATCCTGGATGATGTGACAGGTGTCCGTGAAGTGGATGGCATCGAACTGAAAGAGGGTGACGCAGCTGCTCAGGCTACTTTAAGAATCCTGGAACGCGACGGCGAAAAAATCCTTAAGCCGGTGTTTGCCATCAAAGACCGCGAAGTATGGAGCAAGCCTGTAGTCAGCAATGAACTTGGCCTTCGTGCCCAGCTGACTCAGATTGACCCGGTAAATGGTAATTTTACCTTCTCTATCAGCAGGGGACAAAGAGATTATATCGTATTGAAAGCGGTAGAAAAACCACACATTAATTTACTGTGGTTAGGAATTGGCCTGCTGGTTATTGGGGTCACCCTTTCAGCGATCAGACGTTTTTCTATTGCATCAAAAGGCTGATATCAGTTTATTTATTTAAATTCGAACATTAATATTCAACCATTTACAAATCTATGAAAAATCACATCCTTGCTTTTATCCTGCTTTTCGGCCTGACAACAACACTTGTACAGGCCCAGAACACCGATTCTAAATACTATGAACTTCGCATCTACTACTGCAATGAAGGCAAGTTAGATGCTTTGATCCAGAGGTTTCAGAATCACACCCTGGCTTTGTTTGAAAAACATGGTTTTGAGAACATCGGCTATTGGCTGCCTGTCCAGAATGACAAGAATGCCCTTTATTATATCATAGCTTCTCCGAGTAAAGAAGCTCACGCCAAAACCTGGAAGGATTTCCTGGCAGACCCGGAATGGCAGGCCGCTGCAAAAAAATCTGAAGAAAACGGGAAAATATTAACAGGTATAGAATCTATTATTCTGGATATTGCAGACGATATCTCTCCGAAAGTACAGGCTTCTGTTTCCAATACAGACCGTATTTTCGAACTGAGAACTTACTATTGTTTCCCGGGTAAATTACCGAACCTGATCACTCGTTTTAAAGACCATACCCTTAAATTATTTGAGAAACACGGTATGACCAACTTCCCTTATTGGACTACCGTAGAAAAAGACGGTTCTCAGGGCAAACTGGTTTATCTGTTGGCTCATAAGTCTGTGGATGATGCCAAGGCATCTTTTAAAACTTTCGGTTCAGATCCTGAATGGGTGAAGGCCAGAGATGCTTCAGAAGCCGGAGGTAAAATAGTAGAAAAAGTAGAATCGGTATACCTTAAAGGACTACCATTCTCCAAAATAAGATAATTCTTCCTAATTGTTATATCAAGGCGGGCCTCAAAGCCCGCCTTTTTTATTTCCATTTTCACACCAATATCTTCAAAAAAATATTTACGCCAGACAACATAATACACGTAAACCGGATTCTTGTGTATAGAAATGGATAATCAGAAATTAATACAGGATTGCATAAAAAACAAAAGAGGGGCCCAGCAGGCTCTTTATAAAAGCTATGCAAACGTATTTTTCAGGCTGGCATTCAGGTATGTAAAACACAAAGAAGACGCAGAAGACGTGGTGCTGGAATCTTTTATGCAGATTTTTGACCATATGTCAGCTTTCATTTATCATTCTGAGGCACAAACAGAAGCCTGGATGAAAAGAATTGTCATTAACCAGGCCTTGAAAAAACTCAGAAAAGCCAATTCTTTTTTATTCACGGATTTTGACCAGGTCGAAATGGAAGACCACTCAGCTGTGGGCATCGAAGACTATATGACGGCTAACGAGATCCTTGACCTGATTTGTACCTTGCCCCCGGGATACAGGACCGTTTTCAACCTCTTCGTGGTTGAAGGCTACTCCCACAATGAAATAGCCGGGATGTTAAATATTACTGAAAACACCTCAAGATCACAGCTTTTCAAAGCCAAGGCATTTCTGAAAGAAAAAATCGAAAGAAGAAACCGAAACATCATCTGACATGACAGAAGAACAATTAATACGCCGGAAAATAGCAGACCTCAATGATCTCGATCTCAGTTTTAACACCGAAAAAGGCTGGAAAAAGCTGGATCAGCGTCGGAAAAAACCGGCGGGCAACTGGTTAACCCATATGCAGAGAGTAGCCGCTCTCCTGGTTTTGGTTGGGGCAATATGGCTCCTGGTTTCAAAACTGGCCTATTTCCGTAAAATAGAAATAAGTGAGCAGAAACCTTTGCCTGCAGTCAGAACAAAACAGACGGTTAAACAACCTGAAAAAGTTCTGGCCATAAAGAAAC
Source organism: Emticicia sp. CRIBPO (assembly GCF_009905725.1). GTDB lineage: Bacteria > Bacteroidota > Bacteroidia > Cytophagales > Spirosomataceae > Leadbetterella. The sequence continues at coordinate 158,800 of NZ_JAAAKV010000002.1, forward strand.
CGGCATCTAAAGCCAGGACTCATGTCCCTGTTAAAACCTTAAAAGCGGAACAAAAAATAAACTTCGACGTCAAAGCCATTCAAAGTGAAATACCAAAGCTAAACCTGAGCATAAAAACCATCAAACCGGAATTTAAACAGACCGATTCCATCCCGGAAGCGGGTAATCGTTCAGCAGTTAGGGTAGTTCATCTGAATGACATCCCACGGACCTTCCTCCACACCAATCCGGCAAAACCAAAAGTATTTTATGTCAGAATCGGGACGGAGAGCGTAGAAGTCAATCCTGAAAGTCAGTCTAAAACCATATCCTATATTATCAAATAAATCAAACCTGAATGAAAAAGCTATTATTCATAACCCTGGCATTGCTATGCCATAAAATCATCGCCCAGGAATTCCAGATGGGTAAATACAATCAGAAGCTGGAAATAGAACTGGAAAAACAGCAGAAACTGATCGTTACATCCAATGTTACACCGCTGATCATGCATGCAAGTCACATCAGTTTCGACTCTTTAAAAACACAGTTTGAAACAATGAAGAAACTTCTACCTGAAAAAATATCACCGCTGAATTCAGCCACCTATCTACTTAATTATGACCTGAAAAGTAAAAAGCCACTCATCTCGGTCATACAGCACAAATCAAAAGGCAATACTTATTTACTTGACCAGGAAGACGATCTGAGTGCCGTCAGAACCGGTCAGGATTCGGTCATATTCTCTTTCAGATACAATGAACTACCTAAAGAGATATTTTTCATTCAAAAATATAAAAGCAAATTGCCTGACGAATGGCTTACTCTCAGCTATTGTTTTGTTTTAAACACTACGGATAATCTTGCGGAAGTCGATTCTGATTTCCTGGTCAATCAGATCAAAAACAAAATCGACAAAATAAGCTCAAAAGTCAACGACGCCGGCCTTTACGGAAATCCTGAAATGAAAATAGAAAGCCGTGCAGATCAGCACCTCGAATGGGATTATAAAACACAGGATTTCCTGGCTCTGACAGGAAGGGCCAGCGGCGGCTGGATCAGGGAAAAGTTTGTGCCGGAAATCGGGCTGAATGCAGAACTCATACTAAAAGGTAAATTCGGTATCGGCGTCGGGGTGAATCAGTTCTTTCACTTTCAGAATCCCCAGTCCGAAAACTTTAAAGTGCGGTCAAGCACATTTATCAACCTCAGCTTTTCACCACGGAAGTTTGTTAAGGATGATAACAGCGGCATGACTTTCAGCAAAGTAACTTCTGAGTTTATGGGCAGCTTTTCTGTTGGATATATGATCAGGGACAACAGCGGGTTTTTCCCGAAAAATACCTGGAGAGTCAGCGGTACATTTCCCGTCATGAAGCATTTATATGTAGAACCTGAAATATTCTTTAATGATGCCTTCAAAAGGATTTACCCCGGCATCCGTATCAAAATCATGTAAAACAAAAGAGGCTGCCCTGAAAAGGCAGCCTCTTTTTATGGTTATACAACCTTACAAAGGTTTCACATTGATATTTCTCCAGCTCACTTTGATTCCACCACCGTCATGAATCTGTAATGCTATCTTACCGTCAACAGATCCGATCGCCGCATCATCCAGTTTAACCATCTCTGTGCCGTTAAGCCAGGTAGTCACCACATTGCCTTCTACCCTGATTTTCATTTTGTTCCACTCCCCCATCTTAAGGGCCGCATCTTTTTCTGCTGTCGGTTTAATGATCCAGCCTCTTTTATACGATTCGTAGATCCCACCTGTGCTGTGACCCGGAGGAGCCACCTCTACCTGCCATCCGGCTACCCTGGTACCTGTAATAGAAGAATGGAAGAACACACCGCTGTTTCCGTTGGCATCCTGCTTAAATTCAAGGTCCAGCTCGAAATTCTTAAATGATTGCTCAGTTCCCAGATAACCGTATCCTTTGTCAGGGCCACTCTCACAAACCAATAAACCATCTTTTACAAACCATTTTTCAGTTCCGTAGACCACCCAGCCTGTGAGGTCCTTTCCATTAAACAATGAGATACTACCTGATTTAGACGGTGGCATTTTACAGGCTGAAACAAACGCTACGGCAATGACGAAGAAAATTATTTTTTTCATAAAGAGTTTGAAATAAAAATGGTTGAATTGTTAAGAATATCAAACATAATAAAATTTTTTAATATTGCGAAATCCTGACCTGATCGCTTCCCGTAATTATTCCCCCTCCCGTTTGAGAAAATTTCTTTTCATTCCGGCTGTAAAAACCGGGTATACCTGTCTTTTACCCAAATCTCAGGATTTATTGACAAAAAAATGACTAAAAATGTGTCTTTATGCACATTTGACCGTCTAAAAAGTAACTATTAATTAATTGTCATGATCAAAGTATCCCGGATTATTTACTTTCTAACTTTCAGAGTGTTATTTACTATTACTTGTTTTATTTCATTTATCCCTTCTTCCAGTGCTCAATCTCAGGTTTTCGGTAATGAATGGATTGTTTCCGGTCAAAAATATTACAAAGCCGGGATCTCCTCCAACGGAATTTACAGAATTACTTACCAGGAGCTGAAAAATGCCGGGATGGATATAAGTACAGTCAATCCAAAGAAAATCCAAGTGTTTCATCACGGACGCGAAATGGCCGTGAGGATAGAAGGCGAGTCTGATAATGAATTCAATACCAATGATTACATAGAATTCTATGCAGAAAAAAACAACGGGGAACTTGACAGCCTGGTTTATAAATATGCAAAAAGACCGCATCCTTATCAGACACTTTATTCGGAACAGACATCTTATTTTATCACAGCAGGGCAAAATGATGGGAAAAGGACACAGGCCTACGCCTCCGGCAACGACCCTGTTACGGATACTTATCATATAGAAGAACAGATCGTTGCCACCAATGCCCAGTTCTCGTTCAACAACTTCACCAGCCTTGTGCCGCTGGTGCAGCAAAGCTATTATGAAGAAGGCGAAGGCTGGTCGGGAAAATACATGACCGTCGATTCCACTGCCCGTTTTCCTCTTAAAATGACCAGCCGGGTCAACATAAGCAATCAGAAACCAAAACTGGAGTTTCAGCTCAACGGCCGTTCCCGTAACAGCCACAAAGTCTGGTACGCTCTCAACGAAGAGAAATCCATTGACACCGTTATCATTGCCCCGTATTCTCCGTTCAAAATCTCTCTGGATTTAAATACCAGTCAGATCGTTGATGAAAAGATTGTCCTGAAAACAAGGCTGATGGGTTCGAGCATCTCAGACTGGTACTCTATGAATTACATCAAACTATCCTACCCACAGGCCTTTGCAATGAGCGGAGCAAAGAGCAAATACTTTAACCTAGCAGAAAACAAAGCGGGTAACTCAGTGATACAAATTCAGGACATCAGCCAGGATAACATCATTTACGATATTACCGACCGCTATAACCAACGCACAGCTACCCTGAACAACGGGAAATTCAGAGTGGAGAATACAACCGTCAAAAGGAAGCTTTTTGTAAGTAATGAAATCAAAAAAACACAGTCTGTAGAGGCCGTTAGTTTTCGTCGGCTGGACCAGGAAGCCAATTATCTGATCATTACGCATAAGTCTCTGCTTGAATCTGCGTATGAATATGCCTCTTACCGCTCCTCTGCACAGGGAGGTGGTTTCAAACCGCTGATTGTTGAAACCCGCGAAATCTATGATCAGTTTAACTATGGAGAAAGAAATCCGGCAGCCATTAAAAAATTCTCGGGATATATGCTGGCTAAAGGCCAGGATAAATACATGATGCTGCTCGGCAGAGCCATAAGTTTCCCGGATTCTCTTAAAAAATCTGAAGCTTCAGACTTGGTACCTACCGTTGGTTACCCCGGTTCCGATGTTCTACTGACTGAAGGCATTGCAGGATACCCGGAATTTGTCCAGGCCATTCCCACAGGCCGGCTGAACATTACGACCAATGAACAGGTCCGCAATTATCTCGGCAAAGTCAAAGAGTTTGAAGCCGCCCAGCCCGCGGGTTGGAACAAAAGAGTCCTTCACCTGAGCGGCGGTAAGACAAAATCTGAAATCAACAGCCTTAAAGGCTTTCTTGAGGAGATCAAATCTATCGCAGAAAACCAATACCTGGGAGGTCAGGTAACTTCTAAAAATAAACAAACAGAAGAGGATGTTGAACCTATAGACATTTCAGCACAGGTCAATGAAGGCGTTTCTATGATCACTTTTGCAGGGCATGGATCACCGACGGTCATTGACCTTAACTTCGGATATGTATCTGATCCTAAATACAATTTCAAAAACAAAGGCAAATACCCTCTCATGTTTTTCAACGGCTGCGGTGTAGGTAATATCTTTTACCGTTATCAGACCCTGAGCACCGACTGGCTTGTCACTCCTGACAAAGGCAGTATAGTCATCCTGGCCAATTCCTTCTGGAGTTACGTAAGTTCAACACAGACCTACCTGCAGACCCTGTACAAAAAATCATTTGAAGATCCCTCAGGATTAAACGCATCTATCGGGAAAATACAGCAGGAAATGCACAAAAGCCTGGCCAAACAGGCTCAAACCGACCAGCTGTTAAGAATGGACCTTCAGCAGGTGATACTCCAGGGTGACCCTGCCATCAAAATATTCAAGTTGTCAAAACCGGATTTCTCAGCGGGTAAAATATTCATTTCTTCCGCCAAACCAGGCTCGCCCATGAACTCCGGTGATTCGTTGAATGTAGGTATCATTGCTTCCAACTACGGAAAATATGAGAGCGGAAAACAAATACCTGTAGGCATAACCGTAAAAATGGCCAACGGACAAAGCCGCCCTTACAGTTTCCGGATGAACGTTATGGCTTTCACTGATACTGTTTCTTTCTCTGTCAAAAGAGAACCGGGAATAAAGAGCATTGAAGTATTTCTGGATCATCGTTCAGAAACAGAAGAATTGAATGAAAACAACAATTCAGCTGCACTTGACCTGAGCAACTGGGATGAAATCAGTAAAAACAACAGCTATCCGAACAATATCCTACCGGATAAACTCAGCCCGCTTTTAATGGTCACTATTGATGGCAAAGCCATTGCAAACAATGATTTTGTCAGTAAAAATCCTGCAATAGAAGTCACTCTTGCTGATGACAACGACATTCCCGTTGAAAACAAAGACAACCTTGAAACCTTCATCAGGAAATGTGAAAGCTGCAGTTTTGAAAAATTAAACCATGAAACCGGGGTTCAGAATTTACCCGGCAAACTGATCATCAGCTATCAGTTGGATGATCTTGTTCCGGGTACTTACGAATTACTGGCCAGGGGAAGCGATCTAGCCGGCAATGTGACCCGGAATCCCTACCTGATCAGTTTCAGGGTAGCCGAAGCCTCCGAGCCCTTCCAGTGGTCGGTATTCCCTAATCCGGGTCAATATTTTGTAAAGATCAACTTTAAAGTCATCGGCCAGGCAGCCCCTGAAAGTGCCACAGCCTATTTTTACAATAACCAGGGAGCGATAGTAGATACCTTGAGTATCCAGCCAACGGTGGGAGAAAACACTTTTTACTGGGAAAAAATATCAGAACTGCCTGCGGGGATTTATCACTTGCTCCTGAAAATCGCCGTAAATGGCAAACAGGAGATCATCAAAGGAAAGATATTAAAAAATTAAACCGGCTTATTCAAGGCCGGTTTCTTTTAAAGTCCAGAAGGTCTTTTTGCCAAAATCAATGATACCGGCACCGATACATTCTGATTTCTGACAATAGGTGAGTGATATTACTTCTTTGTAGATCAGACCTTTTTCCAGGGCATAAACATCCGTTTTACGATCCATTGTGAGAGCAGTGGAATCGTTAACCGTACTCACTTTAAGTGTCCTGGGATATAATGTTGTTTCATTCAGCTGATAACTGCCTCCTACTTTCACGTATTTCAGTTCCTGGGGCTCAGCAGTATTTAACGCATTGGTGTTCCATTCAGAGCCTTCTTCTGCAGGAAAAATCAGTTTGGTAAGCGACACATTATTTTCAATCCTGATAAGTTTATCCGGCAATGGTCTGATCAACCACACAGAATCTGCCTTCCAGTCTTCCGAAAGTGTATTCTTTTTGTACCTTACCAGCTGATAAAACCGGTTGTCGTGATCATCTTCTATCATATTACCGATGCTCTCCTTAATCCAGTAATGCCGGGTCTCTGGCTTGTTGGTCAGTGAAAATAATTCCTCCGACACTTCGTAAACCCAGAATCTTCCTTTTTCAACAGGATAATAAGCAGTATCTGCAACCCTGACGACATCGTCGGTTTGACAAGCAGAAAATAATACTCCTGACAGCATCACTGCCCACCTAATATTCACGAACACCTTAAGACTTTTCATTTTTATGGTTTTTTTTACAAGACAGGCCCGTCCTGTACTTTGTATCGATGATTATATTGCTCTACAAAATCAAGCCAGATAGCGAGATAAAGCACCCTGCTGGCCTGCCAGATATGTCTGTTTTTTTTGCTGGCCTTAAGTTTTCCATTATAGATCACTTCAAGACTGAAGTCAAAAGCTTCTCTGGAAATAATATCCCAAACCGGATGAGTCCATGCGTCAGGTCTCCTCTTAAAATCCTGCCATAAAGACTTAAAGGCCCTGTAACCATACTCGGAAAACTCACCCTTGGAGGTGCGTTCAGCAACCTTTTGCGGAAGATAATCCTGCATAGCATCTCTCAGAATCCCACGCCCCTTCCCTTCTCTGAATGAATCCGACAGCGTAACATTGATGGTCAGCTCCAGCAATTCCTTATCGAAAAACGGATAGTCCACCTGCAGGTTCTGTTTTGAAAACAGAGCAAACATTTCTTCATTATGTATTATTCCCGGATCAGAAAAGCAGTATTTAAGTTGTTGTTTCTGGTAATCAGAAAGGGTATAATGCCCCACCAACTCATCAGTATCAAATGTTTTCACGGATTCCGTGATGAGATCATCATTGAAAGCCGGCTTGACAAACATCATGGTTTCAGGCACTTTGTCCTTCCGTGTGGTTTTAGTCTTTAATAACCTGAAAATCTCATGAGCCCTGATCCCGAAGTACTTATTCAATACAAAAACACTGCTGAAGATATTTTTCAGACTCTTTTTCTTCTTCCATTTACTGACAAAAAAATACAGGGCAAACATCCTCACCTTTGCTCTTTTGGTAGATTGTCCCCATTTCGGAGAAAGGAATGCATATTGACTTTCATAATGCCTCAGATACTGACGCATGGCTACAGAAAGTTTCTTCCAGTTTTCAGATTCAAACAATTCCTCCATGTAGTCAAACCCATACCCAATCACCTGGTCTCCCCCGTTTCCGGAAAGAATAATGTCAGACCCTTTCAGGTGGGCGGTTTCAGCCAGGGGTTCGAAAATACTGATCGGAATCGCCATCATCTCAGGTTGGGCAATATCTGCGGTAAGTTCTGTAATGATCCGGCTGAATTCTTTTCCGGGCTTGACAGAGTAATGCCGGGAATCGGAACCTTCACGCTGCCATTTAGATAATACGGCATTCACAAATTCCTTTTCTTCTGCATCTTCTGAGTCAATATCAACATAAAAGGTCTGAAGCTCTGATTTTGATTGGATAACGGACGAAATAGCAGAAGAATCCAGCCCTCCGCTCAGGTTGGCTCCTATGGAATTGAAACCATTGGCTTTACGAAAAACCGAGTGCTCGAAAGTATGTTTGAATTGATCCGAAAGTTGCCGGTAGGTCAGGGCATTATTTTTCTTCAGGTCCAGAAAACCGGTCATTTTCCATTCTATGACACCGTTTTTTATAATCAGGGCCTGAGAAGGTAAGATCCGGTGAATATGCCTGAAAAAAGTCTGGTCATTGACCAGTCCCCCGCGGTTTTCACGGTCAAAATACCGGACAATTCTCTCTGGGTTGATCTCAGCTTTCTGATTCCAGCCATCCAGGATAGCCTTTATCGAAAAACTAAAAAAAAGAGGAACATCGTCAGCAGCAACATCTGCAGACGGACTTCCTTCAGGGGAAGGGTAAGCATAAAAGAGAGGAAACAGACCAAAGAAGTCACGGAATGCCGCAACATAGTTATTCTTGCGGTCATGAATGACAAAGGAATGATCTTCAAATGCGGTATTGAGAAAAGACTCTCCCAAACTGAGGTACCCGTCAATCAGTGTTTCTCCAAATGAAATGGAAGAACACCAGACGGTAACTTCTCCTTTTGTGACAAATCGATTCTCAAAACCGCAGAATCTGACTTTTAAAGACATCCTTTAAGAAGTTTTGCTTAGGCTGAAAACCCGCCTTCCAATGGAGCATCACTTGCGGATCCTGCTTTCATGGTAAGCCTGGTAATTTCGCCGTACTTCATCAGCATCGGTGTCTGATATTCCATTTTTTCAACGTGTCTGTTTTCATTTGCACTGGTATTGACAGTATCCGCTGCCATGTTTTTACTGTCTGGGTGTAAATTGGTCATATGTTATAAATTAATTTGATATTTATTACCATCAACATTTTAGACGGAGAAATATCAAAAAGTCACATTTCCCCTGAAATTTTTCCAAAGACTTTATAGAAAATAAAAAAATGGTATCAGAAAATACGGAAGAAGTCTGCAGGCAGAGAAATGAAATAAAAATACCAATCTCGTTATCAGCCAGATAACGATAAAAAAAGCCGGAGGAATTAAATCTCCGGCCTGATGTCCGCTTATAAACGGGATGACATATATTTTATGTATTCCGGAAAAACCACCTCCGGATTTTCAATTGTGGGATGCCAGCGTTTTTCCCACTCGAAACTGTAGTATCCTTTGTACTTATTATCCTTCAGTATTTTGACAGCCTCTGCTATAGGCCCGTTTCCGTCACCTGCTGCCAGGTATTTGAACTTTCCGTCCTGTTCTATGATCCCGTCTTTTAAATGGGTGTGCCTGATATACGGCTTCAGGGTATCATACATCAGTTGCGGAGATTCTCTTGTGACAATATACATATTAAAGAAGTCCCAGATCAAACCTGTGTTTTTGGAAGATACATTTTGCATAATCCACAACAGGTCTTTGGAATAAACCACTTCTCCATGGGTTTCCAGTAAGACCGTCACCCCGGTTTTCCCGGCAAAAGTACCCAGTTCATTCATCCCTGAGGCTATCTTTTCCAGTGTGGCTTCTTTACTGTATTCTTTTGGCAGGTTGTTAGGAAATACCCTCACAAAAGGGCAGCCCAGTTTCTCAGCCAGTTCAATATAGCCTTTGGCCTGGTCCAGTTCCGTTTTCCGGCGGGTTTCCTCATGAAAATGCAGATTGGCAGAAGAGCCCAGGTTAACAATAGAAAGGCCTGCATCCTTAAACTTCTTCACGGTTTCCGTTATTCCTTTTCCAGTAAATTCAGGGCATTTCAACAAGTCTATTTCCTTGCCGAGTCCCCTGAACTCAATTCCGGAATAGCCCCATTTAACGGCATTTGAAATAATTTCATCCAGATTCCAATCCGGGCATCCGAGGGTGGAAAAAGAAAGCTCGTGCTTTGATTTTAACCAGCTGAAATCAGCATTGATTGAAAAAACCAAAGGAACGGCACTTAGAAAAGTCCTTCTGTTGATCATAAACAATAAGAGGTTTTATAAAGGTTGAATACGAAAATGTAATCAAATCTAAAAAACTTAAATTCAAAAATGAGATTTTCTCCTCCTTATTTATCTGAATCCAAACGTTTTCTGATAAATAAACATAAAAGTCACATAAAGTTTTTACATAATTTAAATACTTTGCCTAGTTTCGTTGTTACAGTTATGTAAGGATCGCATTCCGTTTTATTACAACCATTTCTAAATTTTGACCCTCTGATGATTAGATTTTATGGTAGAATTCTGACTCTCGCTGTCTTGATTGTCGTGGCTATTTTTATCTGGGAAAAAATCAAAGGCATCAGCTTGTTTGGAAATACCCGGACTGAAACTACGCATAATATGGTTTTGAAAGAAATCACCGCGATGGGAAAACTCGAGCTGGCTAAATATTCTTACCGCGATGTGGTGGAGCAAAAAATCATCCGTGATTACCTTCCTGACCCAAAGGCCATGCTCATTATTCAGGGGGAAGCCATCGGTTGTATTGATCTTTCGAAAATCAAGGCTGACGACATCGTTTCTGAGGGCGATACCATTATTATCAATATGCCTGATCCGGAAATCTGCAATCATAAAATAGACCATTCAAAATCAAAGATATACCATACAGAATATGCTTTTATGAATGAAAAACTGCTGATGGAAGAGGCGTATAAAAAAGCGGAGCAGCAGATTTTTGAAACCGCCCTGGCTTCTGACATCCTGGAACAGACCAAAAAGAACGCTGAAATGGTTTTAAAGCCGCTTCTTGAAAATGCTTCAGGTAAAAAAGTGGTATTGAAATATAAGCTCCGGTCAACACTGGAGCGACTAAAATAAAATCATCAATCAATTAAAACCGGTTATTATTATGTTTAAAAAAGTTCTTCTGACACTTTCAGTTCTGACCGCAGGATTTTCTTCGTTTTCTCAATCCTGTTGTGAAATGGTTTTTGCATCCAACGACGGCAACATGTCTGCTTTTGTGGCTGATGCTAATTTCAGAAATATGCACCCGAGCCCGCTTCCTTATGTACATATCAGTGAGTTCGGCGGTGAAATGATCCAGATAAATACTTCGGGAGAAAAAGCCAATGCTTATCTTATAAAATCCAGGGTAAAATCAGATAAATGGCTGTTTGTCTACCAGGAATGGTGGGGTTTGAACGATCACATCAAAAAACAGGCAGAAGTGTTTTACAAGGACCTGGGACAATCTGTTAATGTACTGGCCCTGGACATGTATGATGGAAAAATCGCCACCAACCCCGGAGATGCGGGACAGTACATGCAGTCTGCGAAAGAGGACCGCCTGGAAGCCATCATGAAAGGCGGGATAGATTTTGCCGGGAAAAAGGCAAAAATTGCGAGTGTGGGCTGGTGTTTCGGAGGAAGCCTTTCGCTTAAATCAGCTATTCTTGAAGGAAAGCAGGCTGTCGGCTGCGTGATGTATTATGGCATGCCCGTAAAAGATATCGCTAAACTAAAAACATTGAATACCGATGTGCTGGGGTTGTTCGCCACCGAGCAATGGATTTCAAAAGAAGTCATCGAAGAATTTGCAGCCAATATGAAAGCCGCCGGTGAAAAACTGGACTACAAGATTTTTAACGCTGCCCATGCTTTTGCCAACCCGAGCAATGCCAAGTTTGATGCCGAAGCTGCCGGTGAAGCCTATGCCCTGGCTATCAATTATCTGAAAAAGAAATTAAAGTAACAGGAACGCCCGGCGGTTTTCATAAGTCACCGGCAAGCTGAATTGGAAACTACGGGGCTTTTTCTGATAGGAAAAGGCCATACTAAATGAGGTTAAGGGCATATTCAAGACTATTTGTCAGTATTCCAGGGCCAAAAGTCCATGTAATTCAAAATCAGAATAACCCACTAATAACCAACATTTTAAATACGATATTCCGTGTACCCGGCTTGACCCGGTTGTCTGCCAAATTGACCATTCTTACCTAAAAAAAGATTTGCTGCACTATTCTTGCAGACAAACCGTTTGAAATAAGTAAATTTGCATTTTCCCTGAAAGTAAAATATTTACTAAACAGAAATATAATACTATATATAAAGATATTACGATGTTTAATTTTTTAACTAAAAGCATTACCAAAGTATTTGGTACGAAATCAGACAGAGACGTTAAGGAGCTTAATCCTTATGTAGACGCTACCAATCTTGAGTTTGCAAAACTGCAGAACTTATCGAATGATGAGTTCAGAGCCAAAACCAAAGAGCTTCAGGATTACATCCAGGAAAGACTTTCGGTAATCGATAATGAAGTAAAATCGCTGAAGGAAGGATTGGATAACAATCCTGAACAAACGGTGGATCAGAAAGAGTTTGTCTTCAAGAAGATTGACGAACTTAAAATCAAACGCAATGAAGAGCTTGAAAAAGTCTTATTGGATATACTTCCGAGAGGCTTTGCGATTGTGAAAGAAACCGCCAGAAGATTCAAAGAAAATGAAACCATCACGGTAACAGCTACTCATCTTGACAGGGAGCTGGCCATGAAAAAGTCTCATATAGAAATCCAGGGAGATAAAGCCATCTGGAAAAACGAATGGCTGGCTGCAGGTACTCTTGTGAAATGGGACATGCTTCACTATGACGTTCAGATCATCGGTGGTGCGGCTCTTCATAAAGGCAATATCTCAGAAATGGCTACAGGTGAAGGTAAAACACTCGTGGCAACTTTCCCGGCATTCCTTAATGCCCTTGCAGGCAAAGGCGTTCACATTGTAACCGTCAATGATTACCTGGCACGACGTGACTCTGAGTGGATGGGGCCTATCTTTGAATTTAACGGTATTACCTGTGATTGTATAGATAAACACCCTGCCAACTCGCAAGCCAGAAGGTCTGCCTACAATGCAGGAATCGTTTACGGAACCAACAATGAATTCGGCTTTGACTACCTTCGTGACAACATGGTGAATGACCCTCAGGAAATGGTGCAAAGAGAACACCACTACGCGATGGTCGATGAGGTTGACTCCGTTTTGATTGATGATGCCCGTACTCCGCTGATTATCAGTGGCCCTATGACCAAGAAAAACGATGATGAGCTTTTCAATACACTTAAACCAAGGGTTTCTCAGATTGTTGAAATGCAGAAAAACCTGGTTAACAATTATCTGATTGAAGCTAAAAAGCAAATAGCTGCAGGAAATAAAAAAGAAGGAGGGCTGGCCTTGTTCAGAGCCTTCAGGGGTTTACCTAAAAACAAGCCTTTGATCAAATTCCTTTCTGAAGTAGGTAACAAAAAACTGCTTCTTGAAACTGAGGCCATCTACCTGGCAGAAAACCAGAAACTGATGCCGGAAGCAGATGCTCCCCTCTATTTCACTATTGAAGAAAAAAACAATTCAGTTGAATTGACCGATAAAGGTATTGACTACCTGACAGGACACGATAATGACCCAAATTTCTTCGTGATGCCGGATTTGAGTATCACAATGGCGGAAATCGAAAATTCTGACCTGGTTGAACAGGAAAAAATCCTTAAAAAGGACGAACTGATCAGAGACTACTCTACCAAAGCTGAGCGTATTCACGCAGTCAACCAGCTCCTTAAAGCCTACACCCTGTTTGAAAAAGACGTGGAGTATGTCCTGATGGATGGTAAAGTGAAGATTGTGGATGAGCAGACAGGTCGTATCATGGATGGCCGTCGCTGGTCAGACGGGCTCCACCAGGCTGTTGAAGCCAAGGAGAACGTAAAAGTGGAAGATTCTACCCAGACTTACGCTACGATTACCTTACAGAACTACTTCAGGATGTATCACAAACTGGCCGGTATGACCGGTACAGCTGAAACTGAGGCAGGTGAATTCTGGAAAATATACAAACTAGATGTAGTTACGATACCAACCAACCGTAACATCATCAGGAATGACCACCAGGATAAAGTTTATAAAACCGTAAGAGAGAAATACAACGCCGTAGCTGACGAAATCGTGGAAATGGTTTCTATTGGTCGCCCGGTACTGGTAGGTACTACTTCGGTTGAAAACTCTGAGCTGATCAGCCGTATGCTGACAATGAAGAAAATCCCGCACCAGGTATTGAACGCCAAGCAACACGCCCGTGAAGCAGACATCGTGGCCGAAGCCGGTAAGCCGGGAACTGTAACCATCGCCACCAATATGGCCGGTAGAGGTACCGATATCAAGCTGACCGTCGACAGCCGCAATTCAGGTGGTCTGGCCATTATCGGTACAGAAAGACACGAATCAAGAAGGGTCGACAGACAGCTGAGAGGTCGTGCGGGACGCCAGGGAGACCCGGGTTCTTCACAGTTCTTCGTCAGTCTTGAAGACGGCCTGATGCGTATGTTCGGGTCAGACAGGATTGCGAAAGTGATGGACAGAATGGGTATGGAAGAAGGTGAAGTGATTCAACACTCCATGATCACCAACTCGATCGAAAGAGCACAAAGAAAAGTAGAAGAAAATAACTTTGGTATCCGTAAGCGTCTGATCGAATATGATGATGTCATGAACATTCAGCGTGATACCATCTACAAAAGAAGGAAAAATGCCCTTTTCGGAGACCGGCTTTCACTCGATATCGCCAATATTATCTATGATACCTGTGCCGACATCGTTTCTATCGCCAATCGCAATTACGATGAGTTTGAAGTAAGAAGCATGCAGAAATTAGGCTTCCAGCCTGAAATCAGCAGGGAAGAATTCAACAAACTGGGCGACAAAGTAACAGAGACACTTTACAACCTGGCTGAGAAGCACTATAAAATCAAGAACGATGCCATCAGGGCCAATATCGTCAATGTGCTTAACAATGTCAAAAACGACAGACAGATACAGTCAGACGAGCCGTTTATGGCAGTTGTAAGCGACGGCAATCAAAGTATTGCGGTATTCTGCGACATCAAAAAAACGCTTGAAACCGAAGGTCGTGAGCTGATCCTCGAAATGGAAAAAAGCATCACTTTAGGACTGATCGACCAGGAATGGAAGGAGCACCTGAGAGACATGGACGACCTGAAGCAATCGGTACAAAATGCCTCTTACGAACAGAAAGACCCTTTACTGATCTATAAATTTGAAGCCGTCGAGTTATTCAGAAACTTCCTGAACAAAGTCAACAGCGATACGGTAAGCTTCCTGGTCAAAGCGGGAATTGCCGAACTGAGATTCCATCAGTCGTCACCGGTGAAAGTCGATAAGCCGAAATTGTCAACCAACCGTGCGGATGAAGATGGGGAGTCTTCAGGAGCAGTGATGCTTGCCCCGGCAAAATCTCAGAAAGTAGCCAATAGAAATGACAAAGTGAATGTCCAGTACAGAGACGGTTCCGTTAAAAAAGATGTCAAATTCAAATATGTTGAAGAAGACGTCCTGAGTGGCAACGCCGTTTTGGTGGATTAATTTTCTATAAATCCTTTAAAAGACCTTCTGGATTTATCCGGAGGGTCTTTTCTGTTCAACACAATTGGCAAGGCTTAATTGTACTGATTCTAAAGTAGCGGAAGGACTGTTTTGAATCAATTTTTGGGGTTATTTTTGTTCATTAAATAACAGAGCTTCTATGTCCGATACCTTAATAACAGAAAAAATAGATTACGTAGCAGAGATTGCACGGCTGAAGAAAGAGAAAAATGCCGTCATTCTTGCTCATTACTACCAGACAGCCGACATACAGGATGTAGCCGACTACATTGGCGACAGTCTGGGTTTATCACAACAGGCAGCTAAAACCGAAGCCGACATCATCGTTTTTGCCGGAGTAAGATTCATGGCAGAAACAGCCAAAATATTGTCTCCAACAAAGAAGGTGGTCTTACCTGATATCAATGCGGGCTGCTCACTGGAAGAATCAGCCCCGGCTGATAAATTCAAAGCATTTAAAGATCAGTATCCTGATGCCCTTGTCATTTCATACGTCAACTGTTCTGCTGAGCTGAAAACCCTCACGGACATTGTATGCACAAGTACCAATGCCGTAAAAATCGTTGAAAGCTTACCGAAAGACCAGCAGATCATCTTTGCTCCTGATAAAAACCTGGGGGCCTACATCAATCGTGTAACGGGAAGAAACATGATCCTGTGGGATGGGGCCTGTATGGTACACGAAACTTTCTCAGGTAAAATGATTCAAGACCTTAAGGTCAAGCATCCGGCGGCCCTGGTCATTGCCCACCCTGAAAGTGAGCAATCTGTCCTTGATCATGCTGATTATATCGGCTCTACCACCGGATTGCTGAAGTATACCATAAGTAATCCTAATAATGAGTTTATTGTCGCTACAGAATCAGGCATTCTTCATCAGATGAGAAAAGCCTCTCCTGGCAAGAAATTCCATGTGGCCCCTACTTCAAGAAACGGACATGCCTGCAAAGCCTGCTCAGACTGCCCGCATATGAAGTTAAACACCATGGCAAAACTCTATTATTGCCTGAAAGACGAAACTCCGGAAATTATTCTGCCGCAATCAATTATTGAGGCGGCTCAAAAGCCTATCGAAAGAATGCTGGAGATTTCTGCTCAATTCGGATTGTAATCCTTTTTGAAAAATAATATTTAAAAAAGCGGCTACGGGCCGCTTTTTTGTTGAATTAATTGAAATAAAAGTTTTCTTGATAAATTCATAATTGTTTGCTTATTTACCGACTGCAAACTTAAACCCGCTCATTATGCAAAACCTAAACCAGCAACTTAAAAACACCTTGTTTATTGACATTGAAACGGTGTCCAGCCATGCTTCATTTACTGAAATGGATGACCGGAAGCAAAAGCTATGGGAGAAAAAATCTTCTACATTTAAAAGCGATACAGATAAAACTCCTCAGGATTTTTTCCAGGAAAAGGCAGCCATTTTTGCCGAATTCGGAAAAGTCATTTGTATAGGCATGGGGGCCTTTTATGAAAATAAGGAGGGTGAACTTTGCTTTAAGGTCAAATCACTGGGTGGCGACGATGAGAAAGCCCTCTTAATCGATTTTAAGAACATCATTGAAGACCATAAATCAAAAAAAGACCTCATCCTTTGTGCCCACAACGGAAAGGAATTCGATTTTCCTTATTTATGCAGGAGAATGCTGGTCAATGGTATAACCCTGCCGCATATTCTGAAAATATCAGGAAAAAAGCCGTGGGAAATTAACCATGTTGATACGATGGAGCTATGGAAATTCGGTGACTATAAGCACTTCACTTCCCTTGATCTGCTTTCTGCCATCTTTGACATACCTTCCAGCAAGTCCGAAATAGACGGTTCTGACGTAAACAGGGTGTATTATGAAGAAAAAGATCTGGAAAAAATACAAAAATACTGCAGGGCGGATGTAGTGGTATTGGCTCAGCTTTTTCTGAAACTCAACGGAGAGGGCCTTATTCCTGAAGAGAGAATATTTCAATCTTAAAAAAAATGCCGGAATTATTTCCGGCATTTTCTGTTAGTATCTGTCCTGTTATTTTACACTGACAATTTCAATATCAAACATAAGTGGCGTATAAGGTGGTATTTTCCCATCCTGAGTACCTGTCGTACCATATCCAAGACTTGATGGGAACACAAACCGGGCTTTCTCTCCTGTTTTCAATTTTTTAACACCTTCTTCAAAACCGGCTACGACCTGGCCAACTCCCATGTTCAGATCAAAAGTTCCTGCATTAAATGATTTCTCCGTTAAAAATTTTCCATCATACTTAAGATTCACAACACTTTTATCTGTAATAGCAGTTCCCGTCGGATTTTCAGCATTTAAACGTATTATTCTCAATCCCGAAGCTGTCTTTTCATTTACAGTCAATTTCTTCTTAAAAACATACTCATCTATCCTGTCATCTTCAGACACCAATTTTACAACTTCGATATCGGCCCTGATCACTGCCCAATTGGGTACCCCTGCCGGTGGACTGTCCTGATAGGCAAGATATCCCGGAATTAGAAACACTCCTTTTTCACCTTCCTTCAAGGTAAAAAGAGCCCTGAGAAAACCTTCGAAACCCTTACTTAGAAAAAAGCTAAATCTTGTAGAATCACTCTGAACCTTCTGTTCAATTACTTTCCCGTCCAAGGTGGACAGTTTATAATTGATATCAAGATCATACGCGACACCCGTAGCTCTTCCACCGGGATTTTCTTGCGTAATCTGATAGTATATTTTAAGATCCGTTTTTATATAAGGTTCACCGCTTTTAGCAACATAAGCATCTATCTCTTTTTCATTGTCTTTGATAGATTTCTCAACGTCACCTTCAATAAACTTACCTAAACAAGAACCAAGAATAAAGGGTAAAGCAAGAAGAATAACCCAGGATTTTTTGTTTTTCATCATTTTCTAATATCAATTAATTCAATTTCAAATACCAAAGATGTATTTGGAGGAATAACTCCACCTGCACCTTGCTCGCCGTAAGCCAGTTTAGAAGGGATCACGAATGTACTTTTACCACCTTTTTTCATGGTAAGAAGTGCTTTGTCCCAACCCGGAATAACCGCTCCTGATCCAACAACAAATGTAAACGGCTCGTTTGGAGCAGACTGATCGAAAGGTTTTCCACCTTCCATAAACTTACCTATATAATTAACTATAACGCTGTCACCGGCTACAGGCGTTGCCCCGGTGCCTATTTTATTTTCAGAATACTGAATTCCATCAGCAGTTTTGATCGGATTTTTCAGATTTTTAGCTGCATATTCATCAACAAATTTGCCTTCGTTGACTTTTTTATCGTTCATTTCTTTTTCGAACTCTTTCATGGTCTGGATTTTTCTCATCTTAACCGTGAATTTCAAATCACTGCCTTTCGTTACGCCCGGAGGAAGCGGCTGCTGAATTTTAGTAAATAATGAGTCGGCACTTACCAGGACAGTGGTACTGTCGCCTTCAGCAATATGGAAAAGGGCGTTTTCAAACGAGCCTTTGAACTGACCTTTCTGAAGAGGCACTTTGAAAGGCTGTCCTTCTTTATATGTATCTTTAAAAACTGAGTCAATCGAAGATTTAATCACTAGATCAAAGGTTAAAATATCACCTTCTTTTCCGACTTTTTTAGAATCACCTTCCTCATGTATCTGAAGACGATCCCCGTTCTCCGTTTTGGTTACTTTGAACTGATCACAAGAAAGCAAGGCTACGGCCGCAAACACACCTAATACTGAATTTACTAATTTCATTGATTATTTATTTTAATGATTCTAAAACTATGATTTTGGTTGGGACAATAATTGATTTTTATAAAATGGTAACAAATTTAAGAACTTTTGCTCAGTTTCTTCTAAATTAAGATCCGACTTTCCTCCGGCAGCATTATGATGTCCTCCCCCGCTGAAATGATCACGGGCCAGCTGACTTACAGAAAACTCATCCACAGACCTGAAAGAGATTTTGATCATCTGGTCTTTTTCTATGAATATGACGGACATCACCGCATCCTTGATAGATAAACCGTAATTGACAATACCTTCTGTCTCCCCGTTTTTTGAATTGTACTGTTTGAGTTCACTTTCAGAAATCTTCATATAAGCTACCCGGTATTCAGGCAGATATACCATCTTTTTGCTCAACACATATCCCAGAAGCCTGAGCCTGTCAAATGAATTGGTATCAAACAGGTCGCGGTTGATTTTGTTGGGTCTTACTCCTTTTCGCAGTAACTCTCCGGCTATCCTGTGCACTTCAGGGCCTGTACTGTCAAATTTAAATGACCCTGTATCGGTCAATATCCCCGTATAGAGACAATTGGCAGCATCAAGACTGATTCTACCGGTAAGGTCAAGGGCTTCGATAAGCTGATAAACCAGCTCGCAGGTAGAAGAGGCCAGCTCATTCCAGAAAACAAAATCAGCAAACTGATCCGGCTCCTGGTGATGGTCAATCAGGACCTTAACGGCAGATGAATTACGGACAAGCTCTTCCATGTCTTTAAGCCTCCCCAATGAAGAAAAATCAAGACAAAAAATGGCATCGGCCTCACTGATCAACTGTCTGGCTTGCTCTTTGGCAGAAGACTCAAAATTCAAAACGTCTTTAACCCCCGGCATCCATCCCAGAAAATCTGTATGGTCTGTAGGGCTTATTACCGTGATCTTGTGAATATCGAATGATTTGAGAAAAAAATACAAACCCAGGGAAGAGCCAAAGGCATCTCCATCAGGATTTTGATGGCTCGTAATTACAAATTTACCAGGATTATTCAGTAATTTATAGAACGCATTTAACCTCTCTTCACTCTCCGTAAAAAATCTTTTCATATACAAAATTTTCGGAGACAAAGTTACGAAGGTTATTTTGTAAACGAATTTTTAATGCACCTAATTTTAGAAAACGCTGATTGTTACATTGATTTTAACTATTTTTGCATACTTTTTTATTAATCAAAACCAAAAGAAAGATGGCGAATAACAGAACTTTCACTATGATAAAACCACATGCCGTTGCTGATAATAACGTAGGTGGAATAATTAAACTAATCGAAGAGGGTGGTTTCAGAATAGTGGCAATCAAAAAACTTCAGTTAACCCCGGGACAGGCAGGAAAATTCTATGAAGTTCATAAGGAAAGGCCTTTTTACGGTGAACTTTGTGAGATGATGTCTGAAGGACCTATTTTCCCGATGATCCTTGAAAAAGATAATGCGGTAGCAGATTTCAGAACACTGATCGGATCAACGGATCCTGCAGAAGCAGCTGAAGGCACCATCAGGAAAGTATATGCTAAATCAAAAGCTGAAAATGCGATACACGGCTCAGATTCTGATGAAAATGCAGCTATAGAAAGTTCGTTCTTCTTTTCAGAATTAGAAAGGTTTTAATGGCTTTTATTGTTTAGCGAGGTCTCTGTGATCTCGCTAAATCAACTAATTCCAGCGTAATTAACTCTCCTTGAATACTCCCGGCTTTTTATAACCAACTAAAGATATTACTGTGTTAAAAAACATTTCACTCTGCTTTTTTTTAATTCTGTTTATTTCATGCGGTGAATCTGTAAAGAAGAAAGAATACAAATCTCCGGACGAAACTTACGGAAAACTCTTTGAAGACGTACAATTAAAAGCAGTATTCCCCGATTCAAAAACTTTTGCCGATGGCATTCCGCTCTACAAACCTGAAGATATTCTGAAGGCGTACGAAACCGAAAAAAAACAAAGCGGGTTTGACCTGAAAGCCTTCGTTTTAAAAAACTTCAGGTTCTCCAAGCCGGACACCAATTCAGTCAGTATTACTACTGACAGCTCTGTCGCTAACCATATCAATGCCCTCTGGCCTTTACTGACCCGTAAACCTAAAGACGACGGAGGAAGCCTTATTCCGCTGAGAAAAGAGTATGTAGTGCCCGGCGGAAGATTCGGAGAAATTTACTACTGGGATTCTTACTTTACGATGTTAGGACTTCAGGCCGCCCGCAAAGACACGCTGGTGGAAAACATGGTGCTTAACTTCGCACAGCTGATCCAGGATTTCGGACACGTCCCTAATGGTAACCGCTCTTATTATCTCAGTCGCTCCCAGCCCCCTTTCTTTTCTCTTATGGTGGAGCTGCTGGCTGAGATGAAAAATGATGATCAGATTTATGTAAGAAATACCGCCCAGCTTCTTAAAGAGTACCAGTACTGGATGGCGGCAGAATCTAAAGAAGAAGCCATAAAACAGGCAGAAGCCAAAGCCACCAACCATAAAGCTTATCGTAAAGCCGTTTTCCTGAAAGACGATCAGTTACTTAACAGGTATTACGACGAATCGGATACCCCGAGACCGGAGGCCTATAAAGAGGATGTAAAAACAGCACTGAAATCAGGAAGAGACAAAAAAGATGTTTACCGCCACCTGAGGTCCGGTGCCGAATCTGGCTGGGATTATTCTACAAGATGGTTTAAAGATGAGCAAAATATCACCTCTATACATACCACAGAAATTATCCCTGTTGATCTAAATGCCCTGCTTTATCACCTGGAGATTGTCCTCGCGAAGGCTTATCGGGTAGGCAAACAGGAAACTTATGCCAAGAGCATGGAAACCCTGGCGGCCAAGAGAAAGGCTGTTTTCGACACCTATTTCTGGAATGAACAAAAAGGCTTTTATTTTGACTACGATTTTGAGGCAGGAAAACAAAAAGACGTTTATTCACTCGCCGCTGTTTATCCTTTGTTTATGGGGATTGCCTCTCCGCAGCAGGCAGAGAAAGTGTCACGAGTCCTGGAAAAGAAATTCCTGATGCCGGGTGGACTAACCACCACCCTGACAAAAAGCGGACAACAGTGGGACGCTCCGAATGGCTGGGCACCTTTACAATGGATAGCGATTCAGGGCCTCCGTAAATATCAATACCGTGAGCTGGCCAATGAAATCAAATATCGCTGGGTACAAAACAATCAAAGGGTTTATAAAAACACCGGAAAACTGGTGGAAAAATACAACGTGGAAAATGTTGCCCTCAAAGGTGGTGGCGGAGAATATCCGCTGCAGGATGGGTTCGGCTGGACCAACGGGGTTCTGCTTCGTCTGCTTTCTGAATAAAAAACGTATGCCTTTGTAAACAAAAAAGGGTTATTGCCAATGTGACAATAACCCTTTTTTACTTATTCATTTCTTATTTCTCCGCTTCAGCTTCTTCAGAAGCAGCCTTCACTTCAAAAATTTCAGGCAAATTCTTTGACAAAAGATTGTACCACTGAATGATCTTCTTCACATCTGTGTGATATACTTTCTCGCGGTCATAATCAGGCATGATCTTCTCAAAGAACGAGAAGACATCTTTATTTGAAACCGTTTTAACATCTATTTCTACCTTCTCCCCATGCAATTCCCTGATTTTAAAGAAAATATCGGACAATGGTGTAGATTTATTATAATCTTCACTGTAGATGGATATTTCTTTCAAAACCGAGACTTTGGCATTGGCATTCACCATCTCACGTTTCTTTACGTCATCCAATGACTCAACGATGACACCGGTTCTTCCCGGCTTTACAATCCTGTACAATCCCGGCTTGCCTGAAATATTAGCTATCTCCTGTAATAATTCCATATTTATTTATTGATTTTTCTAAAAACGACGCAAAGTAAGCAAAAAATTAGCTGCTTTTGAAATATAATTATCTAAGATCAGATATCGCCCAGTTGAGGCCGCATGATAATTTCCTCAATAACAACACTGTCAGACAACGAAAAAGCCGACCAGATGGTAGCTGCAACATCCTCAGGCTGAATAAATCTTTCAGACGGTAAATCAACTCCCGCCCATGAATTTGTCAGGGTGGCCCCCGGCATTACGGAACTCACCTTTACCCCGAAAGGCTTGAATTCTTCTCTCAGGCTTTTACTGAATCCCAGTAAGGCAAACTTGGAGATGGTATAAGATCCGCCATTGTCGTAAGCTTTAAGACTGGCGATGGAACACATATTGAAGATATAACCTTTCTTTTGCTCCAGGAACTTCCCGGCCAATGAACGCGTCAGATGATAAGCACTGTAAAGGTTCGTACTGATCTGTTTTTCAAGCGTACCCTCCTCTTCCGAAATGATGTTTCCCTGGACAAAAACACCGGCGTTATTTACCAACACAGCAATGGGCGACTGTATTTTCTTCACAAACTCACCAAACTCAAGCACCTCCGCTTTATCAGCTACATCAGTCTTTTTGATGAAACAATTGACCTGATACTTACTTTCAATATCAGATTTTAAATCTTCGAGGTCTTGTTGTGACCTGGCACAAACCGCCACATCGTAACCCTGCTGTGCAAATTTTTCGGCCAAAGCTTTTCCTATTCCTTTGGTACCTCCTGAAACAACCACCAATTCACGCATAAAACTTATTTTAATTCGATATTAAAGAAACCTCACCACACTTTCAAGACCCACTCCCCTGGAACCCTTGATCAGAATGCAGGCGTTTTCAATTTTTTTATCCTCCAGCCAGTTATGTAACGAAAATTTATCTGTAAAATAGTACGCCTGGGGCAAATGGACCAGGGCATGTTTCATATTCTCTCCATATAAAACAACCAAACCGAAATTGCCTTCTGCCACCAGCCTGCCCAACTCGGCATGTTCATGGTCTGAATATTCTCCCAGCTCAAACATATCCCCCAAAATCACGACCTTCTGTTTTGAGGTCTCCAGGTTAATAAAGTTTTTCAGCGAGGCCGCCATCGAAGACGGATTGGCATTGTAAGCATCCATAAACAAAGAGTTTGACCCTTGTTCTATAATCTGTGACCGGTTATTATCCGGATTGTAGCCGGCTATGGCTTCACAGGCGTCTTCTTCAGGCACTTCAAAGTGCAATCCTACCGCAAACGCTGTCTGCATATTTTCAAAATTGTAATACCCAGACAGGTGCGAGAAATAGGTCTTATCTCCTTTGGTAAAGCTGATCCTCGGACTTTCATGCTCCAGTTTCAAAGTATGATCATCAGATCCGTAATAAACGATCTTGTCAAAACTCCGGGTAGATGCCATATCCAGCAAAACCGGGTTTTTATCATTGATAAACACCGTCCCGTGATGATGCGAAAGAAAATCGAACAACTCCCCCTTCCCTTTTTTGACGCCTTCAACACCTCCGAAGCCCTCCAGATGTGCTTTGCCTACATTGGTGATAAAACCATGGGTGGGCTCACAGATATTACAAAGCATCTCAATTTCCTTCTGATGATTGGCCCCCATTTCTACCACCGCCATTTCACAGTCGTCCTTGATAGAAAGTAAGGTCAGGGGCACTCCGATATGGTTATTTAAATTACCCTTTGTAGCGTAAACCACATATTTTTTTGACAAAACACCCGACAAAAGCTCCTTATTCGTCGTTTTCCCGTTAGATCCGGTAAGACCGATGACAGGAAATGCAAAAGTCTTCCGGTGAAAATTTGCCAGATCCTGAAGGGTTTTCAAAACATCTTCAACGACAATAAATCTTTCATCAGCTGCAAATTCTGCCTGATCAATGACCGCAAGACCTGCACCTGCCTCCAATGCCTGTGCGGCGAATTCGTTGGCATTGAATTTATCACCTTTCAAGGCAAAAAATATAGAACCGGGTTCTATTTTCCTTGTGTCGGTTGAGATCCCTGATGAATTTTTAAACTTAGCGTATAATTCTGATATGCTCATTTCTTATTATTCTCTTTTCAAAACCAAAGTTCAGGGTTTTTGCTTAGATTCGTATTAAAATTCATCAAATAAGTGGAAGAAAAATTTTCAGCCTGTTTACTTCAGAAACATTTTAAGATTGAAGTGCTCACCAACTCCGATGCCGTGCTTGCCATATCTTTTCGTGACCTCGATTTTGCAGAAACTGAACACAACCGGGAACAACCTGAAATTCTTAAATCAGCACTTCAACAACTTTCTGAATATTTTGACGGACAAAGGGAGGAATTTGACTTTAAAATAGCTCCTGAAGGTACCGATTTCCAGAAAAAAGTATGGGATGAACTCCTCAAAATACCCTTTGGAAAAACCATCAGCTACAAAGAACTCGCCAAAAGACTCGGAGATGAAAAAGTGATCAGGGCTGCAGCGTCTGCCAATGGTAAAAACCCGATCGGCATCGTCATTCCCTGCCACAGGGTCATTGGAAACTCAGGAGACCTGGTGGGTTACGCCGGGGGACTGAGCCGTAAAAGAGCATTGCTGGACCTGGAAAACAGTGTGAAGAACGGTGTTCTGGAATTGTTCTGATTTCAGAGTTTATTGGGTGTCACCCCAAAATGACTTTTAAATGCTTTGATGAAATGCGACACGCTGCTATAGCCGGTGGCCTCAGAGACTTCCATTACGTTGGCATCCCTGGTTTTCAGAAGAAATGCGGCATGTTCCAGTCTTTTATTTTTGATCCAGATGCCCGGTGACACTCCGAATTCTTTTTGAAAATCCCTTTTAAAAGCAGAAAGACTCCGTCCTGACATCCTCGCCAGCTCATTCAGATTAAAAGGCTTCAGATAATAGTTATTGATCAGATATTGAAGATCCGTTTTCTGTCCGGCATAGATGGAAAACAACAATATCTTCAGTTGATTTTTCTGGTCAAACTCCAGTAAATGCAATAAAAGCTCCTGGAGTTTGAGTTTGAGAAACTGATTCAGGTAAATGGTTTTCGACTTAAAATAAGGCAGCAATGACTCGACATATTTCCCGAAAGTCTCATTTGAACTTAAGGTAAGCAGCCTGCTCATATCTTTAGGGGTGGAAGAAATATCTTCAAAAAGTTCGAGGTGCTGGGTCACAAATTCCTTCAGCAATTTCTCATCAAAGAAAAATACCAGGCTTTTATAAGACTCATTGATTGACTCCGACATCAGGTAATATCCACGGCGGATAAAAAGCACGTCCCCTTTCTTAACCCTTACTTCCTGGTCGGGGCTGCTGAATATCTTGTCCCCCTCAATGACATAAATCACTGCGTTTTCTTCAAAAAAGACATCATTTTTAGAGGGATAAACATCACTTCTGTAGGCCACAAAAGTAGAATCCTGAATCTTTAAAGACTCAAACTGCTCGGCTTTTATTTCTGACGGGACCCTCAGCATACTTTCTTCCATGTTAGAAAATTCAGAGAACCGGCTGCAGACCTATTTTTTCTCAATCACCTCTTCGATGACAAAAAACGGTCTTCTTTTAACTTCAATATAGATCCTTCCGATATACTCACCCAGAATCCCTAAAATAATCAGGATCACTCCACCCAGGAAATACATCCCCACAGCTAAGGTAGCTGTGCCGGGGGTTTCTCCCGGAGAATGCCCGAAAATCTTAAATCCTATAATCCGGTGAACGATAAAGAAAAAACCTACCAGAAATGAAGGAATAGCGATGATAAAGCCTAAATAAGTGGCCATTCTCAGCGGGAAATTTGAAAATCCGAACAGCCCGTCCAGGGCAAGTTCCATCAGCTTTTTGAAGGTGTATTTCACTTCTCCGGCCGCCCTTTCTGCTCTTTCATACTTCACACCTATCTGCTTAAACCCTGCATAAGCCCGTAATCCACGGACAAACCGTACCTGCTCCGGCATCTCTTTCACAATGGTATTAACAACTTTCCTGTCCATCACACAGAAATCGCCTGAATCCAGCGGGATCTCAATATCTGAAATCCAGGCCAGTATCCTGTAAAAAGCGGCATAGGCAATTTTCTTAAAAAAGCCTTCCTTTCTTTTAGTTCTGACAGCATATACCACATCATATCCTTCTCTCCACTTATCCAGGAACCGGTGCAATTCTTCCGGCGGATCCTGCAAGTCACCATCCATAATAACTACACAATCACCCTTAGCTGACTGAATTCCCGCGGAGATAGCGGGCTGGTGGCCAAAATTCCTGGAAAGCTTAATTACCCTCACACAGTCATCAGCAGCTGCAAACGACTTCATTATATCAAGGGAGTTGTCTCTGGATCCATCATCTACCAATACAATTTCGTAAGACTCTCCCCATGAAGGAGCTGCGTTTTTCAATCTTGAATAAAGGTGCTGGAGGTTTTCTTCTTCGTTAAATATGGGTATAACTATCGAAATCATGTATTAGATTTTATAATATTAACTGCAAATCTACTTGGTTTAGATCAATTTTAGTAATCTTCCTTTCAATCAATTGAACAAATTACAAAAAAATAAACCGGGAAAAGTCAAAACCTGCCCCTATTTCTTATATTGTTATGCTTGCATACTATTATTTTGAAATGTATATTTGGAAAGTCAACGCTTAAAATCAAAACATTGAATTAACTAATTTATGGATTTCACATTATCAGAAGAACACATTTCTGTACAGCAGGCGGCGAGAGACTTCGCTCAGAACGACCTTTTTCCAGGTGTTATTGAAAGAGATATTGAAACCAGATTTCCGGCAGCCCAGGTAAAGAAAATGGGTGAGCTCGGCTTTATGGGAATGATGGTTTCACCGGAATACGGTGGTGGCGGTATGGATACGCTCAGCTATGTGCTGGCCATGGAAGAAATAGCCAAGGTTGATGCGTCAGCCGCCGTGGTTATGTCTGTTAACAACTCATTGGTGTGCTGGGGACTTGAGAAATACGGCACAGAAGCCCAGAAAACAAAATATCTGACGCCTCTGGCTTCAGGCGAGGTCATCGGAGCATTCTGTCTGTCAGAACCCGAAGCGGGCTCGGATGCGACATCGCAGAAAACAACCGCTGAAGACCAGGGTGACACCTATTTATTAAACGGGACAAAAAACTGGATCACCAACGGCAACAGTTCGTCCATTTACCTGGTGATGGCTCAGACGCACCCTGAACTCAAACATAAAGGAATCAACTGCCTGATTGTAGAAAAAGGCTGGGAAGGCTTTTCTGTTGGAAAAAAAGAAGACAAAATGGGCATCCGGGCTTCCGATACCCACTCCCTGATGTTTTCTGACGTAAAAGTACCTAAGGAAAACAGGATCGGTGAAGATGGTTTCGGTTTCAAATTCGCGATGGGTACGCTCAACGGCGGAAGAATCGGCATAGCAGCCCAGGCCCTCGGGATAGCGGCGGGAGCTTATGAACTGTCCGTCAAATATTCAAAAGAAAGAAAAGCCTTCGGAAAATCTATTTCCGAGCACCAGGCCATTCAATTTAAACTGGCAGATATGCGGACGAGAATCGAAGCCGCACGATTACTGGTTTATAAGGCAGCGAGAGTAAAAGACATGGGGCATGATTATGTAGAAGCCGCCGCGATGGCCAAACTCTACGCCTCAGAAGTGGCGATGTGGGTGACCACTGAAGCCGTACAGATTCACGGAGGATACGGATATGTCCGCGAATACCATGTGGAAAGAATGATGAGGGATGCCAAAATCACCCAGATTTACGAAGGGACTTCTGAAATTCAAAAAATGGTCATAGCCCGGGAAATATTAAAGTAAAAACATAAAGTATTGTACTATTTTGATGGGGGAGAAATCCCCTTTTTTTTGTTTAAAATGATTATTTCTATGTTTTTTACTAATTTTTTTGTACCCGTTAAATAAATTTTTCAAGGTATTTATAAGACTTTTTATAGAAAAAACCGCATTTTTGATACTAAATATATGATTTATTAAACATCCTCCATTAATATTACACTTGCATCTTAAAAAAAATTTATTAGATTTGTACAAACTAATTTGTTTTTTCGTTGTTATTACTGTTAATACATAATATCGATAAACTACTTTACAAATAAGCCATTAATATTTAAACTCTTTATATATGGAGGATTATAATAAAATATTAGAATCACTAGGCGTTAAGTTTGGCAAAGCCAGACATATTAACATTCTCCAGCCTATCACTATCAAAAGTTTTTATGACGTTGAAAATACCCTCCTGGTACTTTATAACGGAGATGTAAAACTTGAAGGTGTTGACGAGAAAATTGAACCGGGAGACATGCTGTTTATTCCGGGTGGTAAAGCCGCCACAATCACTTATGGTGTGGGTGAGCCGAAACCTATCTCTTACGAAGAATTCATGACCCGTCGTGAGCACTATTTTGAGCCCATGACCGATCCATCTGAAATAGGAAAAGTAAAAAACTCCTGCGGACTGATCGCTTTTGAAGCCAAAGTTTTTGACTCTGTCAACTTCTTTACTTCTCTGGATATCCCGCCGTTTTTTATCCATAAAAATACCAAACTGGCTAACCTGATCAAAGAAATCCTGATTGAGGACTTTACGGATGAAGCCGGACGCGGAAGGGTAATTTCCAACAAAACAGAAGAAGTTGTTATTGAAATCGTCAGATTTATCCTGAGAAACAGGATGTTTGTGGAGCAACTGGCCACCAACAGTACCTATTTCAAAGACCCGCGTTTGATCGACATATTTACTTATATCAAAAATAACATTGATGGTGATTTGTCAAACAAACAACTTGCGAATGTAGCCAACGTTTCTGAAGATTATGTAGGTCAGTATTTCAAAATGCTTACCGGTATCAATCCTCAGGACTACATCGAATACCAACGTATGGAAGCGGCTGTTACTTTGCTGAGAACAACGAAGAAAAGTATCAGGGCCATTGGTTCGGATGTCGGATATAAAGACACAGCGTATTTCTGCCGCAGGTTCAAGATGATGTTCGGTATACCTGCCGGAAAAATGAGAAGAAGAGAATCATTGATGATAGGATAATTGAAAGCCGGATATTTTCCGGCTTTTTTTATTCATGGAGAATACCGTCTTTCTCCAGCATCCGGATATGGATAATGTTTTTATCACTGATACTGTCAGGCACAAAGAGATAACGCTTAT
This sequence comes from Emticicia sp. CRIBPO, assembly GCF_009905725.1. GTDB lineage: Bacteria > Bacteroidota > Bacteroidia > Cytophagales > Spirosomataceae > Leadbetterella. The sequence continues at coordinate 188,607 of NZ_JAAAKV010000002.1, forward strand.
CAAAAAGCTTATTATCGGCCTGATAACTCACCCAGTATTCATTATTGAGATGAAACACCCCCTGGTCAATGATTTCAATTTCCTGAAACCCCAGGGCAGGCACTTCCTCAAAAAAATGTCTCAGAACACTGGTCTTTTGTTCCCCTTCTTTTGTATCTCCAAAACCTGAGGAGGTAACGAGCACATTCTTCAGATCAAAATCATTTTTATTCAGCAGGAATACCTTCCATAAATAAGTACCGTCAAAATTTTGCTCCCTGGCCACAGCCACACAAACATTTTTTACTTCCGGAATTTCAATGTCGTTTTTCATGGTGCAAAAATACAAAAAGCAACAATGAAAATCATCGTTGCTTTAAAGGACTTAAACCTATTTTACGAAAATCTAATTTAATTTTTCAGCTTTTAACTTCTGTTGCGGTCAACATCAGTTCGTGTAAATCAGTATTTTTAACAAAAGAATTCAGCAATTCACTTCCAGGACCGAAGGCAGCCAGTTCTACAAAATCACCGGAGTGGTCCATTGAAGCCCAACCTATGGAAGTATGCGAAGACTGGATTTTAGCCAGTTTTTCAAAGGGCAGTTTCTTCGGATTATATATACCGTTTTCTTCCACGCCGGCATAACTTTCAAGTAAAGACCAGGCATTCTGAGGTTTGATCACTATCCCCTGGGCATATTCTATTCTTTCAATGACCTGCGAAACAGAAGTATTCACATTAATTCCGTTCAGTATCCAGTCGTTGGTATGTTTAAATTTCTGGATTTTATCGAAGTTTTTCCCACTGAAAAGCCCCGGATTGGCATTGCCATGATCTGTAGTAATGATTACCAGCGTTTCTTTATCCGCTTCTGCAAAATCAATCGCTACTTTTATGGCTTCATCAAAGGCTATCTGGTCATAAAGCAAGCCTCCTGTGTCATTTGAATGGGCAGCCCAGTCTACTTTGCCCCCCTCTACCTGTAGAGCAAAGCCTTTAGGATTACCCTTCATCTGGTTGATGGCAGCCAGTGTCATCTCTGCCAGTGTGGGGATATTTTCCTTCAATCGGGCATCCTGCTGATGATCAAGTGTAAAAGGTAAGCCGCTTTCACTGAAAACAGCCATTACCGGAGCACCCTGCTTTATTTTATTCATCTCTGCCTTTGATCTGGCTACCTGGAATCCCGCAGAAGTATATTCAGAGAACATATCTCTTTTATCCTTGCGTTTGTCGGCACTAAAAACCTCTGTTCCTCCACCCATCATAACATCAAAACGCAGTTTCATGTATTGATCAGCAATTTCATCCATACTGCCGCGACTCTGGCTGTTGACACAAAAACCCGCGGGGGTGGCGTGGGTGATCTGAACAGTCGTAACACAACCCACAGATTTCCCCGCGGACTTAAATTTCTGAAGAATGGGTTTATACTCCTCTCCGTTGGGGCCAATATTGAGCGAACCGTTGTTAACCCTTTTACCTCCTCCCCAGGAAGAACTCGCTGCAGCAGAATCCGTCACCAATGAATTAGCTGACGCCGTATCCATCAAAGCCCTTTTCACCCTGTTGTCCTTGTATAACTGAATCCAGGTACTCGTTTTGCCGAATTGCTGTTGCAGTAATAAATCGGCCATATTAAGTGTTCCGGTACTCATCCCGTCACTGACCAGGAAAATCACATTTTTTGCTTTATTCTTTTTGGAAGGCTTATCAAAAGCACTGACGTTCAAAGGGTTGACAAAAGCAGCACCTGTGGCAGCCAAAGCCCCTTTTCTAAAAAAATCTCTTCTTCTCATGATATCGTTAAATCGGGTATTGAATCAGATTTGTTCCGAGGAAGAAACACAGAAGAAGGATAATATTTTTTACTTCATCGGCTTAATCACATCCGGAGAACAATAATGAGTCAAAATTACCACGATATTACAGATAAACCGGGGACAGAAATGGTTCTTAATGATATGATAATATGGATTCTCTGATCGGGACCTCCGGTCGGAAAAAGAGAATATTAAGGAAGAGAAGGATTACTCGGGCTTTCTGAAAATGCCTTTAGGGTCGGCTTTTCTGCTCAGCAGCTCTGTCAGGATATCGAGACTGACTTCTTCGGGAGCATGGTTATAGCCCTTATGGAAATTCTCCCAGGCTTCATCCAGCTTGTTTTCGACAATATTCGCAACCGTCAGCTGCATATAAGCATTGGTATATTCGGGCTGAATGGCTACGGCTTTATAAAGCAGTTCGTAGGCTTTAATGAGATCTTCAGGAGAAGATTTTTCAACAGAGCAGGAGATGTATACGGTGGCCAGGTCAACCATCAGGCTCACATTAGGCTGATCATTGATTTCAATGCCTCTTTTCATCCATTTGGCAGCTTTCTGAGCACTGCCGCTTTGGTATTCTACCACGCCGAGCCCCCAGAAGGCATCAGGGTTTTCATTGTCAAGTAACCAGGCCAGGTTAAACCGGTGAATAGCCAGGTTTTTGTTCCCCTCAGCCAGGTATTCCCAACCCATTTTAGCAAAGAAATCGCTAGCTTCTATCCTGTTTTTGAAGTTCTTGTCACAATCCGAAATAAACATCTGGTCTTCCAGCTGTTGGTTTTCAGTTTTCAGATACTCTCCGAACAAGGGCAGATAGTTAATGTCCACACCCGCAGGAGCAAGTTTGTTAACCACCACCACATCATACGATTCGGAAGTTGAGGTTCCTGTGTTGCTCTGTTTAGACTTGGGAGCAGACGGAACCGTTGCCTGTGAAGCAGAAGAAAGTGCGTTTGAAGACGGCACAAGAACAGCCTTATTCGAAACCACACTGGACTTCAAAACGGCTTGTGAAAAACACAATACAGGGATTTGTGCTATGATGCACACATACAAAACTCTTCTCACTGTGATCTTGCTGTTGGTTATGCAACTTTAAAACGCAGTACCTGCAAAAATATTTAAAAAAATTGAATTTTATCAAAAAAGTCAACCTGTTTTTAAAACTTTACTTTCTTTTTCTATGACTTTTTGAAGTCTTCTGTTTCGGTTTCGCTCCTATTTTGTATTTCTTTTCATGAAACGCCCCTCTAAAGTCCGGATCATCCTTCTTTCTCTGGGCGTCAATCTCCCTGAGCATCATTTGTTTTTCCTCTACAGGGGTTTCAACGACCTCCACCAAACCCGGGATCTCTTCCAACGGAATGGTGGTTCTGATGATTTTTTCGATCTTGGCCAGGTGATATTCCTCGGCAGGTGTCATAAAAGTAATGGCCTCACCTTCGTGATTGGCTCTTCCGGTCCTTCCCACCCTGTGTACATAATCTTCATAAATGACCGGCACGTCAAAATTGATGACGTGACTCACCTCGTTGATATCAATCCCCCTGGAAGCCACGTCGGTAGAAACCAGGATTTTGATCTTGCCCTCTCTGAAATCATCTATGGCATTGATCCTTGTATTCTGACCTTTATTGGCATGAATGACCCTGACCTGATCCTGGCTCAGGACCTTCCTCTCCAGAAACTTATGTATGTTATCAGCAACAGCCTTGGTTCTGCAGAAGATAATGGCTCTCGGAATATATTCATTATCAATCAGATGCTCCAGCAAATTGATTTTTGTCCTGAAATTAGGCACTTTAAACAATCGCTGGCTCACTGTGGTGGCCGTGGTAGCCTGCGGTGTGATTTCTATTCTTAATGGGGCTTCCAGAAACTCCTCCGACAGCTTTTCTACCCTCGGTTGAAAAGTGGCTGAAAACAAAAGGTTTTTCCTTTTTCTCGGAATGATCTCGAGAATCCTCCTGATCTGCGGCATAAAGCCCATATCCATCATTTTATCAGCCTCATCCAGCACCATGTATTGCAATTGCTTGGTGATGATTTCGCTTTTAAGATAGAGGTCCATAAACCTCCCGGGCGTAGCCACGATGATATCGACTCCCTTTTGCAGGATTTCTATCTGTGTTTTAGGGCCCAGGCCACCATAAATAGCCACATGGCGGATGTCTGTGTATTTACCGAGATCAGAAATAGCCGCATCAATCTGCATAGCCAGCTCACGTGTGGGTGCCAGAATCAGACAGCGGGGATCATTGCCCTGGGCATATTTGATTTTCATCAGCAAGGGTAAAAGATAAGCCGCTGTTTTTCCCGTGCCGGTTTGTGCAATTCCCAGCACATCATGCCCTTGCATAATAAGCGGAATCGCCTTTTCCTGGATCGGAGTAGGCTCGGTATAACCCAGCTCTTCAACAGCCGTTAAAAGTTGTTTGTTTAAATCAAAAACTGAAAATTTATTTTCCATCTATTTTATTTCTTCTAATGATACTTTAAACTCCCGCTCAAATCCCCAAGACTGATTGGAAAAAAATCTCATACTAACAATCTCCGTATTGATAGTACCTTTATAAATATTGAATTCCGCGAATTCTTTGTTGGTGGTGACTTTACGGTTGGCCAATACGCCGCCTCTCAGGATTGAAGGGGGAATACGGTAAGTTTTATGTTGTCCGTCAGCGTAATTAACCTCACATTTTAAATAAGGGGGCTGAAAAAACAACCGGGCCAGTTTACCCAATATACTGTATTGAACATCCGCCTTCAGGTAAATCAGTTTTGCCCTGGTCGGAATGTATAATTCTTCATTGAGATTTCCTGTTTTGGTTTTCTTTGAAAGTTCTTTTACGGCCAGGCTATCCGATTGCCTGTCAAGTCTTTCAAATACGAACAAAGTATCCGACTGAATAGTTACAGTATCTTTGATGGCATATTTTTTAAACAGGGCCAGGTAAGCACCTTTATCCACCCAGATCGGATTCTGTTCCCTGAAATCACTGACAGAAGCGAGCACAATTTCGGGGGCACCGGCCGAGAAATATTTCTCTTCGTTTTTAAAGGCCAGCCAGTCGCTGTTGGCCTGGTAAGACTGAATAACCGGCCTGGAGTTGTATTTGAGGCGGTTAAAGAAGATATAGGACACTTCCCATGGCATGATATCCACAGACTTGCTGCCAATCCTATTCAGTACTTCCTGAGGGAGTTTTCGTTGCTCATTGAAGTGCTCATTTTTAAAATTATTCTCATAGTCATAATTAAAGAGAGCACTGAAATAATTTACAGGATTTTTATATTTAATGGCTTTAAAAACTGCCGAAGGGCGGGTAGCTTCTGCCGATAGAGCAGCAGGCAGCATGAATCTGTAGTATTCTTTCACGTTATAACCTGCCATCGAAAACCTCACAAACTGGGTAGCAAGCAACTGCACCGCCAACACCGTCACAAACAATACGGCCCTCTGACGCTGATCGGTTTTAAGGGCAAAAAGATAAATCAGCAAAGCCAATGGCGGCATAAAAAGGAAGAATCCGAAAATGTTATAATGTCCTACAGCGGTATGGGCTTGCTTAAACATCAGGAACCAGCTCAGACTGATCAGCAGATACAGATAAAGGTTATCCTTGAAAGATCCGGAATTTCTGATCACAAAAACAAAGACAAAAATGACAATCAAACTCTCAAATGCCAGGAGTATATATAGTTCAGCCGGCTTCAGCAACATGGCCGCCATGGCATCCTGGTACGCATCTATGATCTTTAAACTGGCTTGTAAATAGTGATACAGGTCCACATGAAGCAATATGCTTAATCCGAAAATCAATCCGGTCAGAGCCACGATCACTACGACCACCGTGAGTGTTGAGAAAACAGAAACGATCCTGAAATAAGCCAGTGAAACCAGCAATAATCCTAAAGCGATCATGCTGAGGTTAACTTTGATGAAGAAGATCAGCACAACGAATATCATGCAAAGCAAAAGGGCCGCTGTCACCCTGGTTATTCTGGCATACATCAGCCAGAACAACAGGAAATAAAATAAGGTAAAGGAAATATCTGCAATAAAACCCCACGGCAGCAAGACTACCACAGCAAACAAAGCCACCCATTTCCATTTATCCCCTGCTTGCTGCATGGCCAGCCTGATGATGAACAGGAAATTAAAAAGAACGAAAAGCTGAAACAAAAATGAAAACCACGGAGATACACTTTCAGGCAAAGCCAGGGTATTGAGGTAACCCAGTGGACCATAATTAAAAATAAAATCCTTCCCAAAAACATAGCCTTCGTTTACAGCCATCACCAGCGAAACCCACCATGAAGGGTCAATTCCGGGTTCTCCGTACAGATAAGGCATGGTAGTAGAAAAGAACAAAATCGAAAAAAAAGCTAAAAAGAGATTTTGTTGATTTTGGGGTCTCATTGGGACAAGTTTTTAATTTATAAAAGCAAATTAAAATAAATAAACCCTGACAAAAAATAATTTCATCAGGGTTAAGATTATTTTCTTAAGAACAAAGTATTAAATGTCAGCCTGTTATAAGTGAATCACCTCACCATAAGCCGCCGCTGCTGCTTCCATAATGGCTTCAGACATGGTCGGGTGGGGATGCACAGATTTTACGATTTCCATTCCGGTTGTTTCCAGGTTTCTGGCCACCACAACTTCAGCGATCATCTCCGTTACGTTTGATCCGATCATGTGACAACCTAACCACTCTCCGTATTTTGCATCAAAGATAACTTTCACGAAACCTTCAGGAACTCCGCCAGCTTTGGCTTTTCCGGATGCTGAGAACGGGAATTTACCTACCTTGATTTCATATCCGGCTTCTTTGGCTGCTTTTTCAGTATATCCTACTGAAGCAATTTCAGGTGAGCAGTAAGTACAGCCAGGAATGTTCTGATAGTTCAAAGGACGCGGATGGTGTCCTGCGATTTTCTCCACGCAGATGATACCCTCAGCAGAAGCTACGTGAGCCAAAGCTTGTCCCGGAACCACGTCACCGATGGCATAATAACCCGGCATGTTGGTTTCGTACCACTCATTTACCAGGATTTTACCCCTGTCAGTCGCAATACCCACATCTTCCAGACCGATGTTCTCGATATTGGCAGCCACTCCGGCAGCAGATAATACGATATCAGATTCGATGGTAATTTCGCCTGTCGGCGTTTTAACGGTCGACACACAACCTTTACCGCTGATATCTACTTTCTCTACACTCGAGTTGGTATAAATTTCGATTCCGAATTTCTTGTACTGTTTAGCCAGTTCTTTTGAAACATCTTCATCTTCCACAGGGACGATGTTCGGCAAAAACTCAACGATGGTTACCTTGGTACCCATGCTTGCATAAACATAGGCAAATTCCACTCCAATCGCTCCTGAACCAATGACAACCAATGACTTAGGCTGTTTTTCAAGGCTCATGGCTTTACGGTATTCTATTACCTTTTCTCCGTCGATCGGCACATTCGGCAACTGGCGGGCTCTGGCTCCGGTAGCAATGATAATGTATTTACCTTCCACCACCGAAGTTTTACCATCGGCAGCAGTTACTTCTACTTTTTTGCCGGGTTTCACTTTTCCGTACCCTTCGATGACATCGATTTTGTTTTTCTTCATCAAAAACGTTACTCCTTTGCTCATTCCGTCGGCTACTCCGCGTGAACGCTGGATAACAGCTCCGAAATCAGCTTCGGCACCCTGAACGTTAATTCCGTAATCTTTGGCGTGTTGAATATATTGAAAAACCTGGGCAGACTTCAATAATGCTTTCGTCGGGATACAACCCCAGTTCAAACAAATACCTCCCAAATTTTCTTTCTCAATTACCGCTACTTTTAATCCAAGTTGTGAAGCCCTGATTGCGGTTACGTAGCCACCAGGACCACTTCCGAGAATAACAACATCATATTGTGCCATATCAAAATAAGTTTTACTTGAAAAAATCTGGTGCAAAACTAGTCAATTTTTAGTAATTATTTAAATCCCGTATAAATTAATAGCCCCTGCCGTACAATATCAACCACGAAAAATACCGGATCAAAAATCAACCTTAAATCAGAATATTTTTATCACATTTTTTCTTTGAAAAATGAAACATTTATTTAATTTTGCCATATAATTGTCATAACAATATTTATTATAACAATTATATCATTGATTAAATTCTAAGGCGATGACACAATCCTATGATACTTACACCAGCCATGACCATGCGGTATGGAAGACGCTTTTCGACCGTCAGGTTGATCAGTTGAAAACCCTTGCCTGCAAAAGTTACCTGGAGGGTTTAAAGAGAATCGGGTTTAAGTCTGAAACTATTCCGGATTTTGAAAAAGAAACTTCCCCGGTTCTCAAAGCAAGTACGGGCTGGCAGGTGGTGGTGGTCAAAGGCCTGGTATCTGAAGCAGAATTTTTCCAGCTCATGTCCCGGAAACTCTTTCCTTCATCCCGCTGGCTTCGCCGCATGGACCAGCTTGATTACCTGGAAGAACCTGACATGTTTCATGATACTTTCGGGCATTTACCTTTGCTGACCAATGCCGATTTCTGCAGCTTTCTCTTAAAATTAAGTGATATAGCATTAATATATATTGAAAGTCCTGAAGCCATAGAACTTGTCAAAAGGTTGTACTGGTTCACGGTAGAATTCGGCCTGATCAAAGAAGACCATCAGATCAAAGCCTACGGTGGCGGATTGATTTCTTCTATCGGTGAATGTGACTATGCTATCCACAGCCATTTGCCGGAAAGAATTGATTTTAACCTGTTTAAGATCCTCGACACCCCTGTCAAAATAGATGAATACCAGAAACAATATTTTGTCATTGATTCTTTTGAGCAATTGTTTCAGTCGCTCGGAGACTTTGAGTCCATCTTATCCGAAAGAACAGGCGTCGGGGCCCTCAATTAATCAGGACTCAAAGAACTGGCGTTTCAAAGTTATTTGATATTTTTGTGCGTTTCAATCTTACGAACTGTACAAAAACACTCTTCAAATGTTCAAAAAATATTTTTTACTGGCAGCAATAGTACTTCCTCTCTATGCCTCGTCTCAAAGCACCCATCCTGTCGATTACGTCAACACCCTCATGGGTACGGCTTCCAAGCACAGTTTATCTACAGGCAATACCTATCCGGCGATAGCCCTGCCCTGGGGAATGAACTTCTGGATGCCTCAAACCGGCAAAATGGGTGACGGCTGGGCTTACACTTATGATGCAGACAAAATCAGGGGCTTCAAACAAACCCATCAACCCAGCCCGTGGATCAATGATTACGGTCAGTTTGTGATCATGCCGATAACCGGCAAGGCCCGTTTTAAAGAAGACGAAAGATCAAGCTGGTTTTCGCATAAATCTGAAACTGCCAAGCCTCATTATTACAGTGTTTACCTGGCAGACCATGACGTGACCACGGAAATCACTCCAACAGAAAGAGCCGCAGCCATGCGGATCACTTTCCCGCAAACAGATGATTCTTATGTGGTGATTGATGCCCTCGACAAAGGGTCCTACATCAAAGTGATCCCGGGTGAAAACAAAATCATAGGCTACACCACCAAAAACAGCGGCGGTGTTCCGGCCAATTTCAAAAACTATTTTGTTATCCAGTTTGATAAAAAATTCAAGACTACCCAGATCTGGGACGGAAAAGGCCTGACCGGCAAAATATCTGAATTATCAGACAACCACGTGGGTGCCCTGGTAGGATTCAGCACCAAAAAAGGAGAAAAAGTAAACATCAGGGTGGCTTCTTCATTCATCAGCTTTGAACAGGCTGAACTGAATCTTAAAGAACTCGGCAACGACAATTTCGACACAGTCAAAAACAAAGCTGAAAAAATCTGGAACGAGAACCTTAACAGGGTAAAAGCCGAAGGTGGCAGTATTGACCAAACCCGTACTTTTTATTCCTGTTTATACAGGACCATGTTGTTTCCAAGGAAGTTCTATGAAATCAACAAAGAGGGCAAAGTGGTTCACTACAGTCCTTACAACGGCGAAGTCTTACCGGGTTATATGTTTACCGACAACGGTTTCTGGGATACTTTCAGAGCGGTTTTCCCTTTCTTCAACCTGATGTATCCTTCGCTGAATGCCGAAATCATGGAAGGCCTGGCCAATGCCTATAAAGAAAGCGGCTTTTTGCCGGAGTGGGCCAGCCCGGGACACAGGGACTGTATGATCGGATCCAATTCCGCTTCACTGATTGCCGATGCCTACCTGAAAAGAACCAAAGATTTTGACATTACCACCCTTTATGAAGCACTGCTTAAAAACAGTGAGAATGAAGGCCCGCTGAGCTCAGTCGGCAGAAAGGGAGTGAAATATTACAATGAGCTGGGTTATGTGCCTTATGATGTTAAAATCAACGAAAACGCCGCCAGAACCCTGGAATATGCCTACAATGATTTCTGTTTATACCAACTAGCTACTGCTTTAAAGCGTCCGCAGGCAGAGATTGACCGTTTTGCCAGACGCTCCCAGAACTACAGGAACCTGTTTGACCCTTCTACCAAACTGATGAGAGGCAAAAACCAGGACGGCACTTTCCAGTCTCCGTTTAATCCATTCAAATGGGGCGATGCCTTTACAGAAGGAAACAGCTGGCACTATACCTGGAGTGTTTTTCATGACATCAAAGGCTTGTCAGGTTTAATGGGTGGTCCAAAAGGATTTGTCAGTATGCTGGACTCTGTATTTGTCGTTCCGCCGGTTTTTGATGATTCTTATTACGGTTTTGTGATCCACGAAATCAAAGAAATGCAGATCATGAACATGGGTAACTATGCCCACGGAAATCAGCCGATCCAACACATGATTTACCTGTACAACTATGCAGGCGAGCCATGGAAAGCCCAATACTGGTTAAGAGAAGTAATGAACAGGATGTACAGCCCGACTCCGGACGGCTATTGCGGCGATGAAGACAACGGACAGACCTCCGCCTGGTATGTTTTCTCTGCGATGGGTTTTTATCCGGTAACACCAGGTACAGATCAATATGTTCTGGGATCTCCCCTGTTTAAGAAAGTGACCCTAAGCCTCGAAAACGGCAAGAAAGTCACCATCAATGCCTCGAACACGAGCGACAAAAATAAGTATATCAGGGACCTGAAAATCAATGGTGCGGTGTCTACCAAAAACTGGCTGAGCCACCAGAACCTGATGAAAGGAGCAGTGATTGACTTTAACATGTCACTTGTACCTGTTAAGACCAGGGGCGTTAAAGAAGCGGATTATCCTTATTCATTTTCGAAGTAAAGAAAAAAAGCACTTTTGCAGAACAAAAAAAGAGAGACCTTGACGGGTCTCTCTTTTTGCTATAATTGTACATTACTTAGACAACAACCCAACCACCTTCTCCAGCCACTCTGCATCCACTTCAGAGAAATCGTTCAGGGTGTCGCTGTCCACATCCAGCACAGCAATGATATTCTGATCTGTATCGAAAACCGGAACAACAATTTCAGATTTTGAAGCCGATGAGCAGGCAATGTGGCCCGGGAAAGCCTCCACGTCGGGTACGATGACCGTTGCTCCTGTGGTATAGCAATGTCCGCACACACCCCTGTTAAAATTAATCCTCGTACAGGCAATGGGCCCCTGAAACGGCCCGAGCACTAACTGATCCTCCTTAACAACATAAAACCCTACCCAAAAGAAACCAAAAGCTTCTTTTAAAGCTGCAGCCACGTTGGCCATGTTGGCTATCCTATCCTTCTCTCCATCCAGAAGAGACCGGACCTGAGGCAATATGGCTTCATAAATTTCCTTTCTTTCACTCGTCTGAGGCACCCACAAAGTTTCTGACATGTTGATAATTTTGAAGTAATTTGAAAACAGGATTCAAAAATAGTTATAAATTTGATGTCTCTGAATCCTGCCTTATAAATTACCGGATACTTTAACCTTAAAAGCATGAACGACCGCAAATATGCCCTCCTCGCCGTAGGAGAGCTCCTCGCAGATTTTATCGGCACGGAAATCACCGAAAACATAGGAACAACAAATATATTTGAACGTTTCCAGGGCGGAAGTCCCGCCAACCTGGCCTACAATATGTCCAGGCTGGGAGCAAAAACTGCGGTTGTAAGTTGTGTCGGGAATGACAACCTGGGAAAATTCCTCGTCAGTGAAGTTTCCAAATCAGGCCTTGAAACCCGCCATATCATTTTTTCAGACGAAGTACCCAGCAGCCTGGTATTGGTTTCGCGGACTACAGGCACCCCGGACTTTATACCTTACCGGATGGCAGACAGGATGCTTTATCCGCACCATATTCCTGACGAATTGTTAAGCCAGTCAGCCATTTTTCATACGACCTGCTGGCCGCTGAGTATGCAACCATCACAAAATACCGTTCTGGATGCGGCAGCAAGGGCTAAAAAAGCCGGATGCCTTCTGAGTGCCGACTTAAATTATGCAGAAAAAGTGTGGCCTGACAGAGCCGAGGCCCATAAGGTGATCAAACAATATTTATCCTACGGGGCTATCATCAAACTGAGTGAAGATGATGCAGAAAGGTTTTATGGAGAAAAGGTGAGCACTGACCGGATTTTTGAAGATTTTCACGATTGGGGAGCCACATTGGTTTGCCTCACGCTGGGCTCAAAAGGCAGCCTGGTTTCTGCTTCCGGAGGCGAAACACCTGTCAGAACACCGGCTAAGCCGCTTCAGGTAGTCGACGCCACCGGTGCGGGCGATTCCTATTGGTCGGGTTTCCTGATGGCTTATATTGATCATCAAAACCTGGAAACCTGTGCTGTGGCCGGAGCCAATATGGCCGCCATCAAATTATGCACCCTTGGGCCGGTTAAAGATGCTGTGGACAAAAAACTGCTTTATGTTAAATAATCTTTATTGTTTGAGGGGCAATTCCAAATATTTGTTTGAATAAATATGATTTACCCCTACATTTGTTCGGTTTTTAGGTACTCTTTTTATTCGTCTATTTCAATTTGTAATGAAACACTTTATTTCACCGGATGACATTTCGGATGTGCAGGAATTAATCAGGGAGGGGTTAGCTCAAAAAGAAAATCCATTCAAAGATCAGCAACTCGGCCATCAGAAAACCATAGGACTTCTGTTTTTTAATTCCAGCCTCAGAACAAGACTGAGCACACAAAAAGCCGCCTCAAACCTCGGAATGAACGTCATGGTCATGAATGTAGGTTCCGATTCGTGGCAACTTGAAATGGAAGACGGGGTGATCATGGACGCGGGAAAAGCCGAGCACATCAAAGAAGCTGCCGCCGTCATCGGACAATATTGCGATATTATCGGCGTAAGGGCTTTTGCCGAACTGAAAGACCGGGAATACGACTACCGTGAGGTGGTGATGGAGAAATTCAGACAATATGCTGGAGTGCCCATCGTAAATCTTGAATCAGCTACCAGGCACCCTTGCCAGTCGCTTGCTGACCTTATCACTATAGAAGAACTCAAGACCAAAGCCAGACCAAAAGTCGTTCTGACCTGGGCACCTCATTTTAAACCGCTTCCCCAGGCCGTAGCCAATTCATTTGCCGAATGGGTCAATCTCACAGACTATGAATTTGTGATCGCGAATCCCGAAGGCTATGACCTGTCAAAAGATTTCGTCAAAAATGCCACTATAGTACATAACCAGGAAGAGGCCTTCGCCGGGGCTGATTTTATTTATGCCAAAAACTGGTCTTCTTATGAACAATACGGCCAGGTGCTTACCCAGGACCCTGCATGGAAAATTACCACTGAAAAAATGGCGTTGACCGACAATGGTAAGTTTATGCACTGCCTTCCGGTCAGAAGAGGCCTGAAAGTCGACGATGCTGTGCTGGACAGCCCGGCTTCTGTCGTGATTCAGCAGGCAGGCAACCGCGTCTGGTCTGTACAGGCTGCTCTGAAAAAGATATTGGAAGGCTGAGATCAGCCACTGAATTGATATTAAAAGATAAAGCCCTTCCGAAATTTCCGAAAGGGCTTTACTGTTTTATAGAGGTAAAAATTATTTCTTCTCCACTTCGATGACAAAGTCATCCTGTTCTACAACTACTCCTTCCTGAAGCACTATTGCCACCACGGTTCCTTCAAAAGGTGCAGCCACAATCGATTCCATTTTCATGGCTTCTATCACAAAAAGAGGCGTATTTTTAGTGATAATGTCTCCCTTCTTAACCAGGATTCTCGAAATCCTTCCCTGAAGCGGTGCACCGATCTCTGAGTCTTTGCTTACTTTCTGATTTCTCGGACGGGTCACCTGCTGTGATTTATCCCTCACCTTGATCTTCCTGGTCTGACCATTCAGCTCAAAACTCACAATCCTGTTACCTTCCTCATCAGGATCGGTCTGGAACAAATAACGAACCAGGATCGTCTTTCCTTCATCAATATGGATCAGGATTTCTTCGTTTGAGTTCAATCCGTACCAGAAAGCTTTGGTCGGGATGATGCTTACATCGCCGTATTCTTCCCTGGCGTTATAGAAATCCTCATATACTTTCGGATACATTTTATAGCTCAGGTAATCCAGGAAGCCCTCGTTATTCGGGAACTGCTTGTCAAAAGCGGTAAAATCAGCATCAAAATCAATTGGTTCCAGATGAGCGTTCGGTCTTTCGGTATAAGCCTTCTCTCCTTTCAGAATGATCTGCTGAAGCTCTTTCGGCAGCCCACCATAAGGCTGACCCAGGTCTCCTCTGAAAAATCCTTTAACAGACTCAGGAAACGACAAGGCCTCTCCTCTTTTGAATACATCTTCTGCATCGAGGTTATTCGAAGTCATAAACAAAGCCATGTCACCCACTACTTTCGACGAAGGCGTTACTTTGACGATGTCTCCGAACATATCATTCACTACACGGTAATTATGCTTCAGTTCTTCAAATTTATCGCTCAATCCAAGAGAAATCGCCTGAGGCTTCAGGTTGGAATATTGTCCGCCCGGAATCTCATGATCATACACCTCAGCTGTTCCGGCTTTCAATCCTGATTCAAAAGGATAATATATTTCCCTGACATCCTCCCAATAGTTCGAGTAGGCGTTCAGTTTTTCAAGATTCATTTCCCCTGCCCTTTCATGTCCCTGCATCATAGCCACCACAGAGTTGAAGTTAGGCTGTGAAGTAAGACCTGACAGGCCACCCAACGCACAGTCTACCACATCCACTCCGGCTTCGATCGCCTTCAGATAAGTAGAAGATTGTATCGAAGAAGTATCATGGGTATGCAGGTGGATCGGAAGATCAACGGCTTTCTTCAGTTCTCTGACCAGTTGTTCAGCCGAATACGGCTTAAGCAAACCGGCCATGTCTTTGATCGCAATCATGTGAGCTCCCGCATCTTCCAGCTGACGTGCCATGTCAATGTAATACTGAAGGGTATATTTCTGCTGCTTAGGATCAAGCATTTCGCCTGTATAGCAAATGGCTGCCTCAGCAATAGCGTTTGTTCTTTCTTTGACGGCCTTGATACTCACTTTCATGGCATCCACCCAGTTGAGTGAGTCGAAAATCCTGAAAACATCAATACCGTTTTCCCACGATTTTTCTACAAATTTCTCAATCAGGTTATCCGGATAGGCTGAATAACCCACGGCATTGGAACCCCTGAACAGCATCTGAAGCAGCATATTCGGCATCGCTTCTCTGAAACTCTGCAGTCTTTTCCACGGACTTTCAGTAAGAAAACGCATCGCCACATCAAAAGTAGCCCCACCCCATACTTCCATAGAAAACAACTGCGGGAAGTCTTTGGCAAAACCTTCCGCCACAGCCATCATGTCCTTGGTTCTGACACGGGTAGCCAGTAATGACTGGTGTCCGTCTCTGAAGGTAGTATCGGTATAAAGGATCTGCTTTTCGTTTTTAACCCACTGGGCAAACTTATCAGGCCCCAGTTCAGTAAGCAGCTGTTTTCTGCCTTTAGGGTATTCCTGGAAAACATCAAAAGCGGGCACTTTCGGTGTTCTGAAGTTTTTCTCTTTATTACCTCCGACATCCGGATTACCGTTCACAATCACGTCACCAAGGTATTTCATGGCACGGGTTGACCTGTCTTTGGCTACTTTCAATCTCAAAAGTTCAGGGTGGCTCTCAATAAAAGAAACCCTGGCTTTTCCCTGTGCAAATTCAGGGTGATTGATCACATTGACCAGAAACGAAATATTACTTTTCACCCCCCTGATCCTGAACTCAATCAAAGCCCGTGACAAACGCTCACAAGCTCCTTTCAAAGTCCGGCCTCTTGAGGTTACTTTAACGATCATCGAGTCAAAGTAGGGTGAGATTTTCATACCCGGATACGCAGAACCTTCATCCAGACGGATCCCGAAACCTGCGGCGTTACGATAAGCAATCATCGTTCCGAAATCAGGTTTGAACCCATTTGAAGGATCTTCCGTCGTGATACGGCACTGGATGGCGTACCCTCTCAAAGGCACTTCATCCTGGTTATTGATATAAATACCGTTATCAGACAATTTATAACCCATCGCTATCAAAAGCTGGGTTCTTACAATGTCAATACCTGTTACTTCTTCTGTGATGGTATGCTCAACCTGGATCCTCGGGTTAACCTCAATGAAGAACACATTCTCCTGACGATCTACCAGGAACTCAACGGTTCCGGCATTGGAGTAGCTCACTTCATTACCTATTCTGAGGGCATACTCATACAATTTCTGCCTGGTAGATTGCTGCAGCCCGAAAGAAGGAGCTACCTCAACCACTTTCTGGAAACGGCGTTGTACGGAGCAATCACGCTCATACAAGTGAACCAGGTTTCCGTGGGTATCACCCAAAAGCTGCACTTCAAGGTGCTTGGGCTCTTCCACAAATTTCTCAAGGAATATGGTATCATTACCAAATGCATTTTTAGCCTCGTTCTTCGCTTCTGAAAACGCCTTCTGGAAATCATCTTCAGTTCTGACCACTCTCATACCTCTTCCTCCACCGCCGGCCACAGCCTTGATCATGATCGGGAATCCGATTTCCTTTGCCTTCTCCAGGGCAAATTCATAACTGGTCAGTTCGCCTCTGAAATCAGGAATCATCGGAACACCCGCTTTTAAAGCGAGGTTTTTTGCGGCTACTTTATCTCCCAGTGCATCCATGGCCTCAGGGGTAGGTCCAACGAAAATGATGCCTTCTTCACGGCAGCGACGGGCCAGGGTTACGTTCTCAGAAAGGAAACCATAACCAGGATGTATGGCATCAACCTTTTTGATTTTAGCCAAAAGGATAATACCCTCAACATCCAGATAAGGCTTAAGCGGATCTTCGTCTTTTCCTATCTGGTAAGCTTCATCTGCCTTGTAGCGGTGCAGTGAATAACGGTCTTCGTAAGTATACACAGCGACAGTGGTAATACCCAGTTCTGTGGCTGCCCGCATGATACGGATGGCGATTTCACCCCGATTGGCTACTAATAGTCTTTTTATTGGTTTGATGTACTCCTTCATTTACTTAAAATTAATGAATGAATTTTGGGAAAAAGGTTAAGAAAACGCCTGAAAAGGGCCTCACGAAAAACCCTCCAAGTTATAAAGAATATAAAAGTAGTTTTATCAAATTGTAAAATAATATTTTGTATTTCTTAGAATAATTAAATTTTAGTTCGGAAAATCAAAATTATTACCCAATTAATAAAAAAAACTTATTTAGCAATGATACCCCATTAAATCAATCTTTCTTCGCCTTGATGGCCACAGCAGGATTCCCGAAAACCGTTTCTCCGTCACCTACATTTTCTATGACCACAGAACCAGCCCCGATTCTGACATTTTTCCCTACTTTTATGCCTGAAACGATCACCGCTCCCGATCCTACAAAAACCCCTTCCCCGATTTTCACTTCTGTATTGATAATTGCACCCGCTCCGATCTCCGAGAAATCCCCGATTTCGGCAAAGGCATCGACAATGGCCCCCGCATGGACTACCGTGTGGCTTTTGATTTTAGCTCCCGGTCCGATAAAAGTTCTGGCAGCAATAAGGTTGCCGTGACCGATTTCCGAGTCTTCAGCCACCGAGGCTTTCGGGTGCACAGCATTAACCGGCATGGTCTTTCTCCGCTCATTCAGCATTTCTACCAGCTTCTGTTTTTTACGCTTATGATCTATCGCCACAAAAGCCTCAGTCTTATTGCCTATGATCTTCAGAAAACCATCATCATCAGGACTTCCCAACACCATCACATCACTGATTTCTGTGTTATGAAGCTCTTTATTTTCATCCAGGAAACCATACACCAGCACATTATTACTATTAAAAATATCCAGAGCTATCTTCCCTAATGTACCTGCTCCAAAAATTACGACCGGATTTTCCATTACTATTTGTTTAATTTTTCTTTAAAAATACTTCTTTGCTTTTTGAATATATCCGAGGCCACATCAAACATGATGTGGAATGCAAACGGAATCTGTGTGGAAATCACCCCGCCGTAAATCGCCGAATCAACTTCTTTCAAAGCATCTTCAAGTCTTTCGTTGGGCATTTGTTTTAATATCTCCTGTGTGGTCAGGGAGGTAAACGGCTTTTGTTCCAGCCACTCAATATGTTTTTTCCAGGATATGACGGCCTGGCTGATTCCTGCCACATCTGCCGGATTCCTGGTAGATTTTTTAAAACTCACGACAAACTCTCTGTGCTTACGGTTAAAAAGCCAGAGACGGTACTGAATTGAAATAAAATTACCGAAAAGAAAGAGAAACCCTCCGGCGATCAGCAGCACAATCAGGAGGTAATATAAAATCTTCGGATAATCAATATCTTCATTGACTTCTGAGTAGCGGAGATTGGCCCTCAGGTTTTCATTTTCAAGGTCTTTGTCTTTTACCATTTCCTTAAAAAACACAGAATCAGCTTCGCCGAAAAGTTTCAGGCTGTCACCGTCACCCAGGATATAAACCGGCAGCCGGAGCCGCTGAATACTGTCAATCTCATAGGATACCAGGGAATACACCACACTATCGAGACTTTTCCCTCCCTGGGTTTTGGTCGTAATGAAGGTTTCGCTGACAAACCTGAACGGCGAAAAATCATACGTTGAGTCCGGGAAAAAAACGTCCTGGGAAGGATGGTGCAGGTAGCTCAGAGAAAAATTGATGGGCTTACCCACACTCAGGCTGTCCTGCAGAAAAACACCTTTCGGTTTTTGAGCATAGGCCGTCAGCCCTGTTATGAAAAACAAGGCTGTCAATATCCGGCATGTCAATTCCCGTTTTTTCATATTATTTTCTGACCCTGAACAACTGGATTAAACTGGCTACATAATCTTCGCCCGATTCGATGGCAAGATAATTGGCATTATGTTGTTTGCAAAGCTTCTCCAGGCGACTTTGATTGTTATCAAAGACTTCCTTCATTTCTCTTTTGAAAAACCTGGAAGAAGTATTGAGCCAGACCGTTTGCTTGGATTCTTTGTCATACACCGGGATGATCCCCAGGTTAGGCAACTTGATTTCCCGTTTGTCAAAGATATGCAACACCACCAGGTCATGTTTTCTGGCCAGGGCTTTCAGGTTGTGCTCATAATCCGTATCCAGGAAATCAGAAATCAAAATGATCACGCTTTTTCTTTTAAGCATGTTCAGGGTAAAGTAAATCGCGTTGGAAAGACTTGTTTTAACTGAAACGGGCGTCAACCTGAAGAGTTTCATAATAAACTCGTAGGCATGCTTCATCCCGTTTTCGGGCTTGATATACAATTCCTTCTGATCTGAAAAACAATATAAGCCAACGTGACTCGACTCTTTGATGGCTGATAAAGCCAGCACTCCGCAGATTTCTTTGGCTGTATCGATTTTCAGCTTCCCGGCTTTCCCGATGTCCTGAGAACCGCTCACATCCAGCATAAAAAACACCGTCTGCTCTTTCTCTTCCTTAAAAATCTTCACATAAGCCCCGTGTCCTTTGGCCGTTGTGATCCAGTCGATCGCCCTCACATCATCTCCATACTGATAGGTACGAAGATCGCTGAACTCCAGTCCTGTCCCCTTAAAAACAGAGCTGAAATTCCCTCTCATCTGGGAATTAACCGCCTTCCGGATCTTGATTTCGTACTTATTTAATTTCGATATAATATCCCTCACAACTGTGTTTTTCGTTTGACCGAATTAAGGTTTTTTAATAACAATAATAGAAAAACTATTCATTTTTCGCGTACATTTGTGCAATAATCTTAGTCCTTTAAGAAAAAACACAAATTGAAAATTCGAGGCTTAAAATTACTAATTATTTCTTTGTTTCTGGTCAGTTGTGGTAAAAGTCCTCAGAACTCTTCCAAACAGATTGACAAAAAAACCATGGCTAATATCATCGCGGAACTTCAGATCGTCGAGGCGAAGGTCAGCAGGTTAAATTTCCAGGGCGTTGATTCAGCCAAAGTCGCCTTCAATCATTATCAGGAAAAGATTTTCAAAAAGTACAAGATTGATTCTGTCACCTACGGCAATAACTACCGGTATTATTCTGAAAAGCCTGCCCTGTTTATAGAGGTTTATGACGATGTAGTTAAAATACTAGAAAGCAAAAGGGATACCGTCAAAACCAAAAAATAACGATCAATGGACAATCTGGTTATCATACCTACCTACAATGAAATAGAAAACATAGAAGCCATTATCCGCAAAGTTTTGAGCCTTCAGGAGCCTTTTCATGTCCTGATCGTAGACGACGGCTCACCCGACGGTACAGGATCAAAAGTAAAAGAACTTCAGGAAGAATTTAAAGGACAACTGTTCATAGAAGAACGGGAAGGCAAACTGGGCCTGGGTACCGCCTATATTCATGGATTCAACTGGGCCCTGGAGCGTAATTACAATTACATCTACGAAATGGATGCCGATTTTTCCCACAACCCTGAGGATCTCGTTCGCTTATACCATGCCTGTAAACATGACGGTTACGAGGTAGCCATCGGTTCAAGATATATCAAAGGGGTCAATGTCGTCAACTGGCCTATGGGCCGGGTGCTGATGTCTTATTTTGCCGGTGTATATGTCAGATTCATTACGCGTATGCCCATCATGGATCCTACAGGAGGTTTCATCTGTTATTCGAAACATGTGCTTCAGACCATCCCGCTTTCCAAGATCGCTTTTGTAGGCTATGCCTTTCAGATCGAAATGAAATTCAATGCTTTTCTATATAAATTCAGGATCATAGAGGTACCTATTATTTTCACAGACCGTACCAAAGGAGTCTCCAAAATGTCTTCCAAGATATTCAGGGAAGCCATTTTCGGTGTTATTATCATGAAAATCTGGAGCTTTTTTAAAGATTTCAAAAGATAATATTATTCAGAAACCACTCCTTTTGACTTCAGGATATTTATTCGTAATTTCAGGAATTATTTATTCAACTGAAAACTATGAATACTGAAAGAAGAAATTTTCTTAAGACAGCGGGATTACTGGCCACTTCAGCCGTTTTTTCTCCCAACACCCTTTTACATGCCACCAAAGCCCCGAAAACCAAACTGGGTGTGGCCCTCGTTGGGCTTGGCTATTACAGTACCGACCTGATCGCCCCGTCACTGCTCAAAACGGAGCATTGCGAGCTCAAAGGTATCGTAACCGGCACCCCTTCAAAAATTGAAACCTGGCAAAAGAAATACGGCCTAAAGGATTCCAATATCTATAATTATCAGAATTACGATAAAATAGCTGATAACCCCGAAATCGATGTCATTTATGTCATCCTTCCGCCTTCCATGCACAGGGAGTATACCGTAAGAGGAGCCAATACCGGCAAACATATCTGGTGTGAAAAACCAATGGCCCCTTCTGTGAAAGATTGCCAGGCGATGATCGAAGCCTGCGAGAAAAACAAGGTAAAGCTGGCCATCGGATATCGTTGCCAGCACGACCCGAACATCCAGGAAGTAATGAAAGTAGCGAAAGAAAGACCTTTCGGGAAGGTAAAACTGATTAACTCGGCCGCCGGGTATTTTGATGCCCGAACCAACCACTGGAAACAAAACAAAGCCTTGGGTGGCGGTGTGATGGGTGATATGGGCGTTTATGCCCTGCAGGGAGCAAGACTGGCCGCCGGCGAAGAACCTATCAGTGTGCTGGCAAGGGCTTCTACCACAAGACCGGACATTTATCATGAAGTAGAAGAAACCATGATGTTTGAGCTCGAATTTCCGGGTGGGGCATTGGCTGCCTGCCAGTCCAGTTTCGGTATCAACATGAACCATCTCCAGGTCAACTATGAAAAAGGATGGTTAAAAATGGAACCTCAATCCGGCTATGGCAACAATAAAGGAAGTATATCAAACGGCACGATCATCAATTATCCGCTGGCAAGCCAGCAGCCGAAGCAAATGGATGAAGATGCCCTGTCTATCCTCAACAACAAGCCCATGCTGGTGCCTGGTGAAGAAGGATTAAGAGACATCAAAGTAGTGGAAGCCATCTATAAATCGGCCAGAACCAATTCACTGGTTAAAATCTGATCTATAATAAAGGGAGGCTCTGAAAACCAGACCTCCCTTTATTGAATTATTTATAGCTATTTTACCTTCAAAAATACCCCTTTTTCCTTTCATCCTTTTCTCCTCATCTAAAACAAAGCAATCTCAGACAAGACCGGACAGGCTTTCGAATCAAGTATTTTGATTCTCACGGATTCCGTTTCAACAGAATCTATTTTCACAATCCTTTTGTACCCGATCGTTGTTTCCCTGGCGACCTCCTTCCAGGACCCGCCTTGTTGCACTTCAACAGAAAAAGATTTAATACGCTGACCAAGTCTGATGTATTCCTGCAATGTAACATAACTGATCTTACGGACAGATGGTAAAGTAATCACCAGTTCAGCTCTTTTTACATCATCCGGTGCCGCCCAGTAAGTTCCTGTCTTACCATCGGTCAGATTACCGGCCTTAAAGGCTTTATTCTTGCCTCTTACAGCATTGGCGTACACTTTTGAACCCTTTGCCAGGTTGACTTTAAATGCCTCGTCCATGAGCTTCTTCCAGCCCTGTAATGAAGCCACATCATTTTCATGAATCAAGCCTCTCCTGTCCGGCGGAATATTCAGTAACAAATTCGATCCGCGACCTACCGATGACAGGTAGATTTCAAAAAGTTTCTCAGGAGATTTTACTTTGGCGTCTTCTTCCGCATGATAAAACCATCCCGGGCGGATCGAAACATCGACTTCAGCCGGTATCCAGTTTTTACCGTTCTCATGCCCGGTGTTCAGCAGATTTTCTATTCCTGCTTTTCCGGCGTACAGTGTATCGCTTGTAATATTATTCCAGTTGGTTCTTCCGGCTACACCCCTTTCATTACCTACCCACCTGATATCCGGACCGGCATCGCTGAAAAAGATGATTTTAGGTTCAATATCCCTTACAATTTCGAGGGTCCTGGGCCAGTCATAGTAGGTAGCTCCCCTGATACTTCTTTTCTCACGCTTTCCTCCATAGTATCCGTCTCCTCCATTAGCACCGTCAAACCACATTTCAAAAACAGGGCCGTAAGCCGTAAAGAGTTCTTTTAACTGGTTTCTGTAATATTCCACATAAGCCGGTTTACCATAGTCAGGATGGTTACGGTCCCATGGAGATAAATATATCCCGAATTTCAATCCATATTTTTTACAGGCCTGCGACACTTCTTTGACCAGGTCCCCGTTCCCGTTTTTATAGGGACTTGCCTTAATGCTGTGTTCTGTAAATTTACTTGGCCACAATGTAAAACCATCGTGGTGCTTACAGGTCAGAATCACAGCCTTTAAACCCGCGTCTTTAATCACTTTCACCCATTGATCGGCGTCCAGAGCCGTAGGATTAAATATCGAAGGGTTCTCATCTCCATAACCCCATTCTTTGCCGGTAAAAGTATTGGTGGTAAAATGAATAAAAGCATATTGCTCCATTTCATGCCAGGCGATTTGTTTTTCGGTTGGAACAGGCAAGATAGCCGCCGGTGCACTGGTCTTTGTTGTCTTACAGGCATTTAAAAACAGTAAAAAACAAAGGGATGAAATAAAAATGAAAGGTTTCATCATGATAAAATCCGGAGTTTAAGGTGAATAATGAGTCGGCAAATTAAACAGAATAAATGATTTCTGGCACAATCGGAGAAGGGAAAGAGGAAGAAGCCAGCCCGGCGTGACCTTCAGAGCCAGGCCCAGGTAACGGCGTCGGACGGAGAGAAAGAATCGTGCGGCTAACTCTTACTACACGGAAGGCTTACGGGGCTATTGAAATGCTTTTACGGATATACAAAAGAAGAAGAATATAATCCACGCAAATTCATTCAGCCATTCAAAACCCACTCATTCAAAATTACAAAAAAACAGGATGGGCTAAAAAAGAAAAAACCTCCGAAACTACGGAGGCATTTCTCAACTTTATAGCCATGAAAACTAATATTTTTTAATTTAACGAAAGTTTTAATTCATTTATTCTTTTTCTCACTGATGTATCAATTTGCTTGTCACCAACTTTCAAAAGATACCCTCCGATTAAGTTCTCGTCAATTTTTTCTTCTAATTCAACTTTTTTATCAATCGCATCTGAAACCAATTTTACAAATGCATCTTTCTGTTCTTTTGTCAATTCACTGACAGTAGTCACAGAAACTTTCTGAATACCCTTCTGTTCATTATAAATATTATGAAACTCCTTGGCAATCGAATAGATCAGTTTTTCTCTGTTCTTTTTAGTTAAGACGTGAAAAATTGAATAAGTCACATTATTTACACGATTTTCGAAAATATTTTTCAATATTCCTAATTTTTTATCATGTCTTACAATAGGATTACCCATAACCGTCAAAAAAGCACGGTTTTCCTCACACACTTTTACAAAAAAAGCCATGTCTTCATTAACCTCGTTAACTACTCCCCTTTCGTTTGCCAGGTCAATCAAGGCCTTGGCATATCGGTACGCAACAATTGAATCTGACATAATTATATTCATCATGCCGGATAACCTGGGTTGTCCGGCTTATAAGTAATTTTAAATTAGTTAAGTTTAGCGTCTGACATTAATTCAGAAACCAGAGACTGTTGAGATTTTTTATCTGAAAGCTCTTTACGCAAAACTTTCTCTGCGATTTCGATAGACAATACAGCCACATCACTTTTAACCTGTGCAATCATCGCCGCACGCTCCTGCTTCAATGCCTCACGCGAATCGTTAAGGATTTTAGCACTTTCTGAAGATGCTTTATCTTTAGCTTCTACGAGCATTCTGTCAGCAGCTTCTTTGGCTTCTTTGATGATCTTATCACGTTCTATTCTGGCTTCAGCGATCAATTTCTCATTGTCAGCTTTCAGTTTAGCCATTTCGGCACGTGTTTCTTCGGCCATTCTTAAAGCAGAGTCAATCTCTCCTTCACGCTCTTGTAAAGCCCCGATGATTCCTTTCCAGGCATATTTTTTAAGAATAAGAAACAAACTTAAAAAGACTACGATTTGCCAAAGTAATAAACCAGGACTTGGTAACAGTAATTCCATTATTTTAGATGTATATTATGAATTTGATCAATTTTAAAAACTGAAAAACCGCTCCGACACCTAATGTGAACGGAGCGTTTTTTTTCTGTAAGATCTTAGTACAACAACAAGATCAATAAACCTACAACAACACCGAAAAGTGCAACGGCCTCGATAAGGGCTGCAATAATCAACATCATTGTCTGGATTTTTCCTGCTGCTTCTGGTTGACGGGCAACACCTTCCATGGCACTACCACCAATTTTACCGATACCGATACCAGCACCAATTGCTGCTAAACCTGCACCAATACCACCGCCCATTACGGCCCAACCTTTACCTTCCGCTACAGCTTGAAGAATAATGTTTAAAATAGACATATCTATTAAATTTGTACCCTTATCCCCACATAAAGGTGTAATTTATATCGTCCGCCCCTGGGGGAGGGAGGTTTGTATTAATGTCCGTGATCTGCTTCGTGGTGTTCTTCAATGGCACTACCGATGTACATTGAAGTCAGCAAAGTAAATATAAACGCCTGGATAAAGGCAACCATGATTTCGATTCCACTCATAAACAAAGTAAAAACACCCACACCGGCACCGATAACGAAGCTCTTGAAAACAAAGATCAGTCCCAATAAACTCAGGATAATGATGTGACCACCCGTGATGTTGGCGAATAACCGGATACACAATGAAGCAGGCTTCATCAGGACACCGATAAATTCAATGATCCAGAATAAAGGATACATCACCGGTGGTACTCCTGTCGGAGCCACAAGGTGTAACCAGTAATGTTTGTTGGCACTGAAGTGTACAATGATGAATGTCAGGAATGCCAGCACGAGAGTAACGGTAATGTTACCCGTAAGGTTGGCAGCACCCGGTAACAGACCCATCAGGTTATTGACCAGGATAAAAAAGAACAATGTAAGTAAGTAAGGAAGGTATCTCTGGTACTTGGGACCGACGTTCGGCTTAACTACCTCATCTTTGATAAATACAATAACCGGCTCAAAGAAAGACTGGATACCTTTCGGTGCTTTTCCTTTGTTCGTAGTGTAGCCTTTCGCCACAGCAAAGAAAATCGAAAGAAGAATAACGGTGCTCAGTAATAACGAAGCTACGTTTTTAGTGATCGACAAATCCCACACTTTGGTATGGTGATCCACTTCACCGGCTTCATTTACTTTATAAATATGATGATGATCAAGCTTGAAGCCATTGTAAACACCTTTATTTTCGTCAAATCTTGCAGAAGAGAAAACAGCCAGTTTACCTTCAGAAATCAAAATTACCGGAAGAGGTAGTTTAAGGCTATGTGTAAATTCCCATCCATGTTCATCGGTGATGTGGTGCATGATCATCTCACCCATGTTAAATTTCTCCTCAACGTGCTCTTCTGTCTTGGCACCATGATTTTCATGAGATTCATCGTGCTGAGAATAAGCCGTGAAAATAGAAAGTACTGATAATGAAAGGATAAGTAAAATATGTTTGAACATGTTCTTTAAAATTGTAATGCGTATAAATTGTCCTCTTCTTTAAAAACGCCGCAATTTACGATATAAATTTGAAATTTCAAAGATTGTAAAACATAAATAAAGTGCAAAAAAATTACCTACGAAAAGAAACGGCTTTTCAACCTTAAAATAAAGTTCCAGGGCGATAAAAACGATGGTGAGCACAAACCGGATTATGACGGTAGAAAGATAAAATTCAATAAATTTTTCCCGATTATTCTTCATTCCCTGCTCTGTCAACAAATTAAACAAATAATCTATGGCCACAAAAAAGGCCAGAATTATCCATTTCTGAGGATGCAAAATTTTAGAAAACCCAGCAACTTCAGCTAAGAAAAATACAATTATAAGTATTAGCGGTAAAATTATCTTTTTTATCATTATTGTTTCGGCAATTGCCTGATCACATTATAAATACTTGCAAAAATAAACAACAGGGAAAATAAAATTGTGAACAACGGAAAATCCCACCCGGTTTTTTTGTCAATCCAGATTCCCAGCCAGATTCCCAAACCGATGGTAAAAAGCATCTGGAATCCTATCTGGGTATATTTTAATCCATTGTTTTTCTGATTATCTTCCATCTCCTTTGGCATTTTTACGGCAAATGAGACCGTTAAATAAATATTTCGGAACTCCTCAAAATACCTGCATAGAACTTTTCGGTGTGTCGTCTTTTAATTTAAGAGCAAAATTAGCTCATTTAGTTGGATTAAATCTAGGTCACCGGAAATGATTAATTTTTGCTCCGCAAAATCAGAAAATTTTTACATTGCAGGGGACTTTTTTTTTCTTAGTTTTGTAGCCCCTTAAAAAAAGGCATTGTTTTTTTACTGAAGAATTTGACTAAAATATCATCCGGTGATTTCTAAAGAGGCAGAAATAGTTTGGCAAAATTGCCTGAAGGTAATTCGCGAAAATATCACTGACCAAGGTTACAAAACTTGGTTTGAGCCTATTATTCCGTACAAGCTGGTCGACAAAAAACTGATCATCCAGGTGCCGAGTCAGTTCTTTTACGAATGGTTGGAAGATAACTATGTTAAAATCCTCAGAAAAGCCCTCGACTTTGCCATCGGGCAGGACGGACAGCTGGAATACTCAATCATCATAGACCGCGGGAATGTTAAAAATAACCAGCCGGCACTTTCTATTGATGTTCAGAAAAATAACCAGAGAAGACCGGATCATAACAACCAGGTAGCCTCCGCTACTATCAAGAACCCGTTTGACCTCAAGGGCCTTAATTCTACCCAGCAGGATTCTTTCCTGAACGGAAATTATACTTTTGATAATTTTGTAGAAGGAGATTGCAACAGACTGGCCAGGGCGGCGAGTTTTGCGGTGGCACAAAAGCCCAGCACTACCTCATTTAACCCCCTGATGATCTACGGAGGGGTAGGATTAGGTAAAACGCACCTCGTTCAGGCCATCGGAAATTACATCTCAAGGAACTCTGTCGAACAAAGATTCGTGCTTTATGTTTCATCAGAAAAATTCACCAGCCAGTTCATCAACTCCATCAGGGAAAACAGCCTGCAGGATTTCATGTCCTTTTACATGCAGGTGGATGTACTGATCCTTGATGACGTTCAGTTCTTATCCGGAAAAGAAAAAACACAGGAAACATTCTTCCATATATTCAATCACCTTCACCAGTCGGGCAAACAGATCGTGATGACCTCAGACCGGCCGCCAAGAGAACTTGCCGGCATGGAAGACCGTCTTCTTTCCAGGTTTAAGTGGGGCTTAACTGCTGATTTACAGACACCTGACCTCGAAACCCGCATTGCCATTATTCAGAACATCGTAGAAGAAGAGAATGCTCATATAGATGATGAAGTTATTGAATACCTGGCTCATTATATTGATACCAATGTACGTGAACTGGAAGGCGTGGTGATCTCCCTGATCGCCAATGCTTCACTGACCCGTTCTAAAATAGACCTGGACCTCGCCAAAAATACAGTTAAGAATATTGTGGAAGAAACTGAGAAAGTCGTCTCAATGGATACCATCATTGATGCCATCACGGATCAATATAATGTTAAGGTAGCAGACCTCAAAGGCAAGACCAGGCTGAGGGATGTGGTTCTTCCCAGGCAAATCGCCATGTACCTGGCCAAGGAAATGACCAATTTGTCATTAAAAGCAATTGGCTACCACTTTGGAGGCAGAGATCACAGCACGGTTATTCACGCCATTCAAACCATCAATGACCTGATCGATACCGACAGGGAAATTGCCAAGTCTGTTAAAGAACTCAAAATGAAGTTCAAGAAATAATCACATTTCGAAAAACAACTGCAGTGCCTGCTGGTTATCCCATTTTTTTTCTATCCTGTGCAGACTGTAAGTGAAAAGGCAATTGACTTTGCTTTTTCTGAAGAACCTGATCTTAAAATCCGAACGGTTGTATTTCCTGGAACGATAAAATTTATCGCCGTAAATCTGGTTGAAACCGTCACCCGCATAGAAAGTATTCTTAAAAATAAACCATTTCTTTTCAACCAGCAGCTCATTGATAAAGCCGTCCGGGGTTTCCAGTTGATTCAGTGCCCTGGCCCGCTGATAGCCCGATGCCCATCCAAAACCCACCATCAGTTTATCGAGTTTTAAAAACTTTTCCTTTTCAAATCCGATTTTCAGGATATTGGCCCCGTTGTCATGTAAAACATCATTAGGAGTTCTTACAGAGGCAAAGGCATCATGCAGC
Source organism: Emticicia sp. CRIBPO (assembly GCF_009905725.1). GTDB lineage: Bacteria > Bacteroidota > Bacteroidia > Cytophagales > Spirosomataceae > Leadbetterella. The sequence goes on from NZ_JAAAKV010000002.1 coordinate 218,110, forward strand.
ATACTGAACTGATTTTCAGCAAAGACCGGCCCAAGCTGGTATCGTGCTGCCAGGCCGAACAGAAACTGCTCCTTGTTTTTTTCTGTCTGCCGGCTCACCCAATCCAGCCAGAACTTCAGACTCACCCTGCTTTTTTTGTACTTAGCCATAAGGCCCTGCACCGTCGGGCGGAAATACAAAAGCGTATCTGTAAGCAACAGCAAAGAATAATCGGCCATGTCGTCTCTTCTTGAAAAAGATCCGAACTTAAAGTCGATGGTTTTCCCTCTGTAATTGTAATAGATTTCAGGAGTAAAGTTTTTTGAGGTAATTGTCCCTCCAAATTCATACAAGGTATTGATCCCTGCCCGGAAATAATGAACGGAATCGATGGTTTTTGATAAATAAGGAGTAAACCTGAAACCGAATATGGTTTGCGGATACTGGTATTGATATTGGTATTCCCGGTTATCGGCAAACGCGTGGAAATGAATCCCGCCTTTAACCTGTGAGAACCCGGCCTGCGTCATCAGCAACTGAATAAAGAGGGAAATTCCGACACAAAAAATGATGCTTTTCCCTGACATTTCAGATTTGATTAAGGATTTGGCGATGAATGTCCAGTATCTGGGGTATCATTAACGTCACCTCGTCATTATAGACGATATAATCAGCGATGGCATTAAATTCTTTTTCGGATTTTTGATTTTTAATGATGGCCTCAATCTCACTCAGCGACCGCTGGGGGTCTCTTTGTTGTATTCTCTGAATCCTGAGAGCATCCGGAGCAGTTACCACAATCACCTTATCCAGGCCATTCTGCTCGCTGGCAGCATTCATGAGAGCGGCTTCTTTAATTACATACGGAGACGGAGCGGATTTTTCCACCCAGTTTTCGAAATCTTTTCCGACAGCCGGATGAACGATCTGATTGAGCTGCGAAAGCAATGATTTGTCTTTAAAAACCTGTGAGGAAATGAATTTCCGGTTGTATTTACCATCCTGATAAGCTTCTTCACCGAAAACCAAGGTGATCTGCCGGACAATGTCCGGATCGTTTTCAATCAAAAACCTGGCCCGGGAGTCGGCATCATAGACCGGCACACCAAAGGACGAAAAAATCTTACAGGCTATGCTCTTGCCACTTCCTATTCCTCCGGTAATACCCACTTTCAGCATTTCATTAGGGGATTAGTTCTGAAAATTTCCTGATTTTTTTATAAAAATAAAGCCAGATGATCGATTTCGGAAACAATTCCTCATAGGCGAGAAATCTTTTACTCCTGTTTTTCATCAGATAGGGAATCATGGCATAGAAAGCAAAATGTGCTTTAATCACTGCCCAGATGTCTTTAACAGTTCCTTCTTTCAGATACCTTAAACTTGAAACGCCATCCAGTATCAGCCTGAAGAAAATAATCGGAAATAAAACGCCGGCAGGCACATTTTTAAAGATCATGGCCAGGTTATTCCTGTAATTTAAGAAGGTTTTGTACGGATTACTCTTCTGCAGAGTGCCCCCGCCTACATGATAAACCACAGATTGAGGAAAACAATATACTTTATGACCTTCGTTCTTTATTCTCCAGCATAGGTCCACCTCTTCCATATGGGCAAAGAAACGGGCATCAAAACCACCAAAAGATTTGTAGACGTCAGCCCTGATAAACAAGCAGGCCCCTGTTGCCCAGAAAATCTCCATCTCCCGGTCATACTGCCCGGTGTCTTCCTCACAGCTGTAAAAAATCCTGCCTCTGCAAAACGGATATAGCAGAAAATCAAGAAAACCACCGGAAGCTCCGGCATATTCAAAATGATTTTTGTTTTTGTAATCGAGGATTTTAGGCTGGGCCGCAGCTATTGCCGGGTCGTTGTCCAGTTTAGTGATAACCGATTCAAGCCAGTTTTCGGTGACCTCCACATCTGAATTCAGCAGGACAAAATAAGTAGCGTCAATTTGTTTTAAAGCTTCGTTATAGCCCCCTGCAAATCCATAATTCTTTGCCAGCTTTATAACATTTACCTCAGGAAAGCTATTTTTCAGGAAGTCAATTGAGTCGTCTGTGGAAGCATTATCAGCCACAAAGACATCCGCGTTTTTAGAATGGGTAATAACAGAAGGTAAAAAAAGCTCTAAAAAAGCTTTTCCGTTAAAATTGAGAATAACGACTGCTGTTTTCAATCGGTCATTATTTATTAAAGAGATTTCCTAAATCCATACCGGGAATAGAAGGTAACATCCCCTCGGTCATTTTTTGCATTTCGGCTTTTGATTTTTGCTCTACTTCTTCCAATGCCTTATTAACCGCCGCAACGATCAGGTCCTGTAAAATGGCTACTTCTGAAGCATTTACAATGTCAGGTTCGATTTCAAGTTTCAGGACCTTCTTCTTACCATTCACCGTAGCTTTTACCATACCGGCACCGGCCTCTCCTTCCGCAATAATATCTTCAAGTTTATCCTGGGCTTCCTGCATTTTGGCTTGCATCTCCTTCACCTTACCCATCATGCCCATCATATCAAACATTCCCATAACAAAAGTCATTTATTATTTAATCCACAAAAATAAAGCTAAGAATCCGTAAAAAGAATTTTTATGATAGAATTAAAATACCTTACCTTTGTGTAGAATCATTATAAATAAGCAAACGGCAATATGAAAAAAATATGGACTCTGGCTCTCCTTGTTTTTGTTATCCAAGGGGCGTATTCTCAAAAATTTGATGCTTCTCAGGTTAAAAATCATATCGTTTACCTGGCCTCAGACAAACTGGAAGGGCGAGGTACGGGTTCGAAAGGAGAAAAACTTGCGGCAGAATATATCATCAAACAATTCAAAAGTCTCGGACTTAAACCGGCGGGAGATAAAAACGGCTTTTTACAGGAATTCCCGGCAAAAAAAGGCCTTCCTCCAAAGCAATCATACGTTCAGGCGGCCAATGTCATAGCTTATCTTGACAACGGAGCAGATAATACCATCATCATCGGTGCTCACTACGACCACCTCGGCACAGGCGACCAGGGAAGTTCATTAAAGGCTAACTCGGGCGGGGAAATCCACAATGGTGCAGATGACAACGCCTCAGGCGTGGCCGGGATGCTGGAGCTTGCCAGGTATTATGTAAAAAATGAAATAAAAGAAAAGAACAATTTTCTTTTCATAGGGTTCTCAGGTGAAGAGTTGGGACTTGTAGGTTCCAAGTTCTTTGTCGACAATCCGACCATTGATCTCAAAAAAGTAAATGCAATGATCAATCTTGATATGATCGGCCGCTACAGAACAGACAAAGGGGTTTCAGTGGGTGGCTATGGTACTACCAGTTTCTGGGGCACGATTGTTCCTGAAATCACCAAAAACCTCAACATTCATCATACGGTTGATTCTTCGGGTATAGGGCCGTCAGACCATTCATCATTTTATCTGAAGGATATCCCGGTATTGTTCCTCTTCACAGGCGGTCACCAGGAATATCACAAACCGACTGATGATTCGGACCTTATTAATTATGAAGGTGAGGTTTTGATGCTGAATTTCCTGACAGAAGTGATCGCGAAACTGGATGCTTCCCCGAAAATTGATTTCAAGAAGGTAGCGACTCCGCATTCGGGTTCTACTCAAACCTCGTTTAAAGTAACATTGGGCGTGATGCCTGATTATTCATTCAGCGGAGACGGATTAAAAATAGACGGTGTAACAGAAGGAAGACCGGCTTCAAAAGCGGGATTTGAATCCGGAGATGTTCTTCTTGAGCTGGGCGATTTTAAGATAAAAGATGTTTACGGATATATGGACGCTCTTTCAAAACATGAAAAAGGACAGACTGTAAAAGCAAAAATCAAAAGAAAGGATGAAATTCTGACCAAAGAGGTGACTTTCTGATAAAAATCCCCTTTTATCGTTCACAGGTATTTAAACTATTCATAAAAAGAAACTGTTTGTAAATTATCAACAGTTTCTTTTTTTAATTTATAGCAGCCATTATTTTATGAACGGTACGAACGAAAAACACAATCTTAAAACATTAATCTTAGGTGCTTCCATTAAACCGGGCCGGTATGCCCTTCTTGCCGCCAACAGTCTCCACAGGCATGGTCATGAAACGGAGCTGGTAGGCAGAGACTGCGGTGAAATCAACGGGGTAAAAATCAAACAGAATACATTGGGGATTAACAAAATCGATACCGTCACCCTTTACCTTAACCCCGCCAACCAGGAGCCCTATAAAAACTTCATTTTTGACCTCAAACCGAGAAGGGTGATTTTTAATCCGGGAACAGAAAATCCTGAATTTGAGAAAGAACTCATCGAAAAAGGAATTGAGGCTACCGAGGCCTGTACACTCGTTTTGCTTTCGACCAACCAGTATTGAGCATTAAATCTTTTGGCTTTGAGGAACTTAGTTTAACTAAATCCCGAAACAAAAGCTTAATTTTGCTATGTATTTACCTTTATAAAGTCAGATGCTTTATCCAAAAAATATTGAACAAAAACTCGGTTTTGATAAAATCAGGGAACACATTGCCAATGAATGCGTCAGCCTGCTGGGCAGATCTTTCGTTGACAAAGTCAGGTTTTCCGACAATTTCGAACAGGTTAAAAAACTTATAGATCAGACGGCAGAATTCAGGCTTATCATTCAGCTGGAGAATTCTTTCCCGACTCAAAATTATCTTGACGTCAGTGATTCGTTAAAAAGAGCGGCTATTCCGGGGACATTCCTGGATGAGGAGCAATTCTATGATATCAAGCTCTCACTGACCACTATTCAGAAGATCATTCATTTCTTTAAGAACAAAGAGGATGAGATTTACCCCAACCTCAAGGCATTGAGTAAAAACTCGATCCCTGAAAGCAATCCGGAGGGCTGGGGCTGGCTCATTTCTGAAATCGACAGGATCATTGACGAAAGAGGCAAAGTCAGAGACAATGCTTCTCCTGAGTTATATGAGATAAGGAGAAAACTGGCCGCTGAACAGCAATCTGTCAGAAGAAGCCTCGAAAGGATATTCAGAACCGCCAGAAACAGCGGGTGGATCGGTGATGAAATGTCTTTAACAGTCCGTAACGGCAGACTGGTTATTCCTGTACTGGCAGAACATAAACGCAAACTGGGCGGATTTGTTCATGACGAATCTTCTACCGGGCAAATGGCCTTTGTAGAACCTGCAGAAGTGCTGGAAGCCAATAACGAGATCAGAGACCTGGAAATCAGGGAACGGAGAGAAGTCATCAAGATACTTGAAAAACTTACGGCTTTTATACAACCTCATGTGCCCGAATTACAGAAAGCTTATTTCTTTCTTGGTCTGATGGACTTTATCAGGGCCAAAGCCAAGTTTGGAGAAAAAATAGAGGCCACCTCTCCCCTGCTGGTAGATGAACAACTCATTGACTGGACAAGAGCCAGACATCCTTTATTATACCTTGCTCACAAAAAACTGAACAAGGGCATTACCCCGTTAAATGTCAGGCTTGATCATGAAAACAGGATCCTGATTGTATCCGGGCCCAATGCCGGGGGAAAATCAGTAATGCTGAAAACCATAGGGCTGATTCAGTATATGACGCAATGCGGACTGCTGGTGCCCGTATCACCGGATTCTAAAATCGGGATTTTCAGAAATCTTTTCATAGATATCGGGGATGAGCAGAGCATAGAAAATGATCTGAGTACCTACAGTTCTCACCTCACCAATATGAAGCAGTTTCTTAACTTTTCGAACAGGCAGACTTTGTTCCTGATTGATGAGTTCGGAACAGGTACTGAGCCCACTCTCGGAGGAGCCATTGCAGAATCGATTCTTGAGCAACTTCAGAAATCAAAAGCCCTGGGCGTGATCAACACACACTACACCAATCTGAAGGTGTTTGCTGATAAAAATCCGGGACTGATCAACGGAGCCATGAAGTTTGACGGCGAAAACCTGGAGGCTTTGTATGAACTGGAGATGGGCAAGCCCGGTAGTTCATTTGCCCTCGAAGTAGCCCAGAAAATAGGCCTTCCTGATTTTGTGATCAAAAATGCCAAGAAAAAACTGGGTAGTCAGCAGGTGGATTTCGAGAAACTGCTGAAAGAACTGGAAATAGAGAAAAAGGTCTTCTCAGAAAGGAATCTTGAATATGCCGTTGAAAACCAGAAGCTGAAACAGAAGATCGAACAATACAACGGTCTGAAAGATTTCCTGGATACAGAGAAGAAAAGGATCATTAATGACGCCAAGGATCAGGCCAAGAATATCCTCAAAGAGACCAACAAGAAGATTGAGAATACGATCAGGGAGATCAAAGAAAATAAAGCCGAAAAAGAACTGACCAAACTGATCCGCGAAGAACTGGTCAGTTTTGAGAAAACTGAACTGAAAGCGGAAAAGCCGAAACCTGAAAAAGTAAAGAAAGAGGAAGAGTGGAAGAAGTCAGAAGGGGAAATCGATAAAGGCAGCTTTGTCAAAATAAAAGGTCAGGCTACCATTGGCCATGTGCTGGCTATGAAAGGTAAGGATGTAGAAGTGGCGATAGGTGAACTAAAAACGACCATCAAACTTAACCGTCTTGAAAAAGTAAGCAAGAAAGAATATAAAGATGCCGTCAAAGAATCTCCCAAAGCCAACCTGGCCGGCCTCGACATGAATGAGAAGATGTCGAACTTCAGCTTTAACCTGGATATCCGTGGCAGAAGAGGTGAAGAAGCCCTGGGTCTGGTCGATGACCTGATGGACGATGCCATCCTCCTGGGATACCCGGAAGTGCGGATTGTCCATGGAAAAGGTGACGGTATTCTCAGAAATCTGATCAGAACACACCTCAAAACCTACAAACAGGTAGGCAAAATGACCGACGAACATGCCGACAGAGGTGGTCCGGGTGTTACTATAGTGGAAATGAAGTGACTTTAACGACCTGAAAGTCACTTTCTTTTTTTGTGCTCCATAAAAACAACCATTCTTCAATAATTCTCACCACTCATGTACTTTGCATTGCATAGTACCTTCTATTCTTTGTAGTTTTGAATCATCAATCTGACAGACAGATTGCTTAGATTAAAAAAAATAAACAAATAATAAAATGAAAAAGCTATTTAGAATCAAAGGTACAGAATCAATGTTGGGTGGTGTTGCAGCCGGTTTGGCCGACTACTTCGGAATTGACGTTACACTGGTAAGGGTTTTACTGGTAGGTGCGTTTTTCACCCCGATGCCGATTGTTCTCATTTACCTGATCCTGTGGGCGGTAATGCCTTCACGTTCAGCTTCTGAAACAGTGATCATTCCTTCGTAAGACATTACATTCTGAAATATTCAAAGCCTTTCGTCATTATGGCGAAGGGCTTTTATTTTTTGAAGCAATCCCTTAGCTTTGAATTCAAAATACCAGAGCTATAGAAATTCAAAGCCGTAATCACCGGAAACTTATCCTCGAGAAATTCCTCAGCCCTGAGGTCAGAAACTTTCTGAATACGATCCATTGGGGCAGCAAAGGAACCGTCTACATCCGGCCTGTCAGTGAAAATACCGCTGGTCTGTTATATCAGCCTCATGTGTTTGTGCTGAAACAGGACCGGGAAATTCTCGCAACAGTACTTGCCAATCTTTATCCGGTCACATGTGATGAGCTCAAGGCTGAGGCTTTTTATTTCCGGTATTTTGCTTCATCCCCTCAGTACAGGGGTAATGTGTTTGTAGCCAGAACCAGTACTTTGGTCATTGACTGGATGAAGAAGAATTCTTCAGGGAAAACACTGTTTTATGCCTACCTGGAAAAGAAAAACTTCCAATCCTCCAAACTGGTAGCCAGCCTGGGATTTGAAGTAATAAGAAATACCTCTACATATGGATTCAGCCGCTTTTTCCCTAAAAAAGACACGAGAGTACAGAAAGTTTTGCAAGCCGGGGAAAAAGAATCTGTTATTGATTTGCTGAGAGACTTTTACAGGCACCACAGCATGGTCAATTTCAGCAGTATTCATAACAACGATAATTACTTTGTGATCAGGGAACACGGGGAGATCGTCGCCGGTGTCCAGGCCGTTAAATCAAGATGGATTGTTCAGCAAATGGAGGGCTGGTCCGGACAACTGATCATGAAAGCTGCTCCTCATATTCCTTTTATCAACCGCCTGTTCAACCCTTCCGATTTCAATTTTGTGGGTTTTGAAGGCATTTATTTTAAAGCAGGCAGAGAAAAAGACCTGATGCGGCTTTTCGAACATATCCTGGCCGAATTCCAGGTCAATGCCGGTCTTTTCTGGCAGGATGTGGCTTGTCCCTACAATTTAAAAAATGAAGCACTGGGCCTTATTAATAAATTTGTGGAAGGCACAGGTTCTTCTTTAATGGTCCATTTTAATGAGACCGGTGACCAGGAAAAGGAGCTTATAAAATCCCTCCCCGTTTACATCAGTTGCTTTGATTTTGTTTAAAGCTCGCCAAATATTCTTCAATTCTCTGGTGATTCAGGGATGCTTTCATTATATTCGCAATATCTAAATGCATCATACATTGTTTAAAGATCTAAATTTCTTCCTTGCACGACTCGCCTACCTTCGTAGTGCCTGTTCGTTTGTTCCTGATACCCTGCTCTGAATTCATCTGACTCAGCTTAAAGCTGATTAAGAATCTGTTTTATTAAATTTCTATCATCGTTCTTTTGAACAGAGCGGGATTTTTTGTGTGTGCCTGAGTTTGCAGCACAACGGATTATATTTCAAAATCGCAGCTCACAGGGGCTGTCAATAACATTAATTAAACATGGACAAGCATAAATTTAAAGAAGGAGATCAGGTTTTAGTCATAGGAATGGGCAAGGTAGGCTCATTGGTCGGTGTGTTGCTGAGCAAGAGATTTAAAGTGACGGGACTGGATAAAAACAAACCGCACTATACTTTCCCCTTGCCTTTCGAAATCGTACAGGGGGATGTTTCAGATCTGAGTTTTATGGAAAACCTGCTGGGCGATTTTGCCGCTGTGGTTTCCTGCATGCCTTATTACCTTAATCTTCCGATAGCACAGATCGCCCACAAAAAAGGTATTCATTATTTTGACCTGACAGAAGATGTGCCTACGACACAAGCCATCCGCGAATTGGCAGAAACGGCAGAATCAGTGATGGCCCCTCAGTGTGGGCTCGCTCCCGGGCTTATTGGAATTGTGGGGGCAGACCTTTGCAAAAGATTCGACAAAATCAGGGATATTGAATTGAGGGTCGGGGCATTGCCGCAGTTTCCCAACGGACTTTTGGGTTATTCCTTTACCTGGTCACCTGCCGGGGTGATCAATGAGTACATCAACGACTGTGAGGTCATTCACAATGGTGTCAAGAAAATGGTGCCTGCTCTTGACGGTGTTGAAAAAATATACATCGGTGGTGAAGAATTCGAAGCTTTCAGTACCTCGGGAGGTCTGGGAACCATGTGTGAGACCTTTGAAGGCAAGGTAGACACCCTGAACTACAAGACCATGAGATATCCCGGTCACGCCAAACTTATGCGGTTCCTGATCTATGAACTGATCATGAAAAACCGCAGAGAGCAACTGGAAGAAATACTGACAGAAGCCAAGCCTCCGGTTCAAGAAGATGTGGTGTATGTGTACGCCGTGGTAGAAGGCTGGAAAGACGAAAGGATTAACAGGGAAGAATATTACAGGGCATTCAAGCCGGTCGAGATCGATGGTATCAAATGGAGGGCCATCTCCTGGACGACAGCGACTTCCCTTGCAGCCGTGATTGAGATGGTGGCGGACGGTACGCTTCCTCAAAAAGGTTTCCTGAAGCAGGAAGAGATATCTTTTGACGCTTTCCTTGAAACCTCCAACGGCCAGTTTTTTGTTGAAGATCAAACCAATTAAAATATGAAAACAGAAGCCTTAAAAATTGTCATGGACGGATTGATGCGTCGGTACACCGAACGTGTGCCTGACGTCAAAAAAATAACTTCTGCGATGGTAGAAGCCGGATTTATCAATTCCCCTGAAGACATAGAAAATGACCATGTGGCTTTCAGAACCATGGGCGTAGAACATCTGGGAATCCAATCTTTTGAAAAAATATTCTCCTATTACGGCTATGAAAAGCGGGATTACTTTCATTTTGAAGGGAAGAAGCTGAATGCTTACTGGTATGCTCCTCCACAGCCACATTTCCCGAGGATATTTGTGAGTGAATTAAGAGTAGACGATCTCTCTGAAAAGGCACAGAAAATTATCAGGAGTTACACGGATGAAGTCAAATCTGACCCTGCCGATGCCCTGGATCTGGACGATGCCTTATCTGTAGATGTTTTTCTCCATCATCCGCTCTGGCGTACACCCACCTGGGATGACTATGAAGCACTTCAGCAGGAAAGTGAATATGCTGCCTGGGTGATTTACAACCGTTATTACCTGAACCATTACACGATCAGTGTGCATAACCTGCCTGCAGGGCACGGGGACATTTACAGGTTTAACGCGTTTCTGGAGTCTATCGGAATAAAACTGAACGACTCGGGAGGAAAAGTAAAAGTAAGTCCGGATGGTGGATTACTGCAGAGCTCTACGGTAGCCGAAATGATAGAAGCTGAATTTTCCGACGGATCAACACATGAGATATCAGGCAGTTATGTAGAATTTGCAGAAAGGAAAGTGCTGCCTCAGTTTCATGATTTACCCACTGGTGAGATAAAAAGAGAACACAGGCGGGATGGTTTTGAAACCGGTAACGCAGATAAGATATTCGAAAGCACGTTTTCGACGCAGACGGGGAAGAATTAAATTTTAAGGTGTCTGGTTTTCCCAGACACCTTAAAACATATTGACCAATCCTTCATTATTGTATTTTTCTAAATATCATCCTATATTTAGACTCAGGAAATCATACACTTTTGACTTTCTTCCACAAACTTAACTGATCGATACACATGACAAATTCTACGACACCGGAACAGGATGTTTTTCATCAAATTGTTTTGCTGATAGAACAATCCAGAAACCGCACATTTAACAAAATCAATGAAGAACTCATTTTGCTCTATTATCAGGTTGGTGAAATAGTTTCAAACAAAGTAGCTGAAGGCAACTGGGGCGATCAGACTGTCAATAGCTTAGTGGAATTCATAGGCAAAAAATTACCCAGGCAAAACGGCTTCAACCGAAGAGGATTATACAGAATGAAGCAGTTCTTTGAGACTTACTCGCTACAAGGCTTTATGTTACCTTTAACCCCTCTGATACAGAGTTATTTCAATGAAAATAAGAACCTTACAATTGTGTCGGCAGTGCCGACACAATTAATGTATACAACAGAACTCCATCAAAAATTCATACTTGGGATTTTGACTCAAATTACCTGGACAAATCATCTTGAAATTTTATCTTCCACTAGCTCTTCTGAAGAAAAATTCTTTTATCTCGTACAATGTATAAAAGAAAAATGGTCAATGAGAGAACTAAGACGACAACTTTCAAGCAGCTATTTTGAAAGAACATTTCTCGCCAAAGAATTTGTGTCGGCACTGCCGACACAAATTCATCATAACTTTTTAAAAGATCCTTACATTTTTGAATTCCTTAATTTACCTCAGCATCACTCTGAAACAGACCTTGAGAAGGCTCTTGTATTAAATCTTCAAATGTTTATTCTCGAAATAGGAAAAGGGTTCAGTTACATGGGCAGTCAATATAGATTACAAGTGGGTAATAAAGATTACTATTCCGACTTACTCTTCTACCACCGGGATTTACAATGCCTCGTATTGTTTGAATTAAAAGTCCGGGAGTTTGAGCCCGAGTTTTTAGGTAAGCTAAATTTCTACCTGGAGGCTCTTGACCGGAATGTCAAAAGAAAACATGAAAATCCCAGTATAGGAATTTTACTGTGTAAAGGAAAAGATAATGAGGTAGTGGAATATGCCATGGCAAGAAACAACTCTCCTACTTTAATAGCTGATTATCAAACCCAGCTCATTGACAAGAGGGTATTGGCAAACAAACTACACGAATGGACAGAACAGCTTTCAAGATTGCATAAAACTGATATCTGAAGCATTAAACCTCCTCTTTGGGCATCACAAAAACCATCAGGATATAAACAAGAATAGGAGAACCTACACCTAAAATTGTAGCAATAACCACCAGAATCCGGATCAGTGTGGGGTCCAGAGAAAAGTATTTAGCCAAACCTCCGCAGACACCGAAAAACATTTTATCAGAGCCGACCACTCTTGTCAGTTTCTTTTCCATGCGTTTTTTTAAGACAAGATACAAAAAAAACGTGCCGGTCAGGTACGCTCTTAAAAAAATCTTTATGTAAAGTTATTAAACGGCAAAACTCTCTCCGCAACCGCAGGTACGCGAAGCATTCGGGTTTCTGAATTGAAATCCTTTTCCGTTTAATCCGTCAGAAAAATCAAGCTCGGTTCCCAGAAGATATAACAGACTCTTTTTATCAACAAAGATCTTAATTCCCTTATCTTCAAAGATATGGTCTGTTGAGCGTTCTTCTCCGTCAAACTGAAGGTCATACATCAGTCCCGAACAGCCTCCACCTTCTACAGCTACCCTGATGCCATGGTTTTCTGTTTTACCTTCCTTGAGTTTAAGCTCAATAATTTTATCTTTCGCCTGTTCTGTTACCGTTACCATAATTGATGTTAATGCTGTTTGTTAATTTATATAGCTTTAATAAATTTACATCTTAATAAACGACCATTCCTGTCCAAAAGTTTCATGGCAGAAGCATTAAAGACAAAACGAACGCTGGACTTACAATATCCCAGAAATCCGAAGGGCAATAATCTGCGTTTTTATGAAGCCATGAGGGAGCAGTTTAAAACCGGAGACCTGTTATTTTTTTCAGGAGAACACTGGCTGTCACGCCTGATCAGGTGGAGATCGAAGTCTGCCTGGAGTCACGTGGGGCTGGTCATCAGGATTGAAGAAATCGACAGGGTCTTTTTACTTGAAAGTATCCTTGAAACGGGAGTAAGAATGGTACCCCTTTCGTTTGTAATGAAAAACTATGGCGGCGATTATGAACCTTATAAAGGCCGCGTAGCCTGGGCAAGGCATTTTATCATGGCCAATGACCTGGTCAGACAAAAAGGAATCAAGGAGTTCTGCCTGGATAACCTTACCAAACAATATGACCGAGACGAGTATTTCAGAATCCTGTGGCGATCCCTTACCGGAAGAAAAAAACTATTTGAAGATGATAAATTCACTTGTGCCGAGTATATTTATGAAGCTTATAAATATGCCGGCTTAAAACTCCCCAGAGAGAAAGGTGTATTTATCAGCCCCGGAGCCTTCTGGAGGCAGGATGGAGTAGAATTAAAAGCCATATTGATTTAAAATGACCGATAAAGAACCGAATAAAACCCAACCCAATAATCCGCTTCACGGAGTGCGGCTCGATACTATTTTAGAAGAACTTGTGGCCGAGTTCGGCTGGGATGAAATGGGTTACCAGGTGAATCTTAATTGCTTTAAAAATAATCCGACCATAAAATCCAGCCTGAATTTTCTCCGCAAGACGCCATGGGCCAGAAAAAAAGTGGAAGACTACTACATCTGGATGATAGAACGGAAGAAGTAATCGTTACCAGCCGCCTGAAAGATTAGACTATTTTTATGATATTTTGGCTTTTTAGCTGAATTCCTAAAGCCGGATAAATTTAACTTTCAAATCTCTTCATAAATCCCTAGCTTCGGATTACTAAATGCTTATGGATTAATTCATTATGCATAGTCCATTCATGATATAACCAGAAAAGCCATGGTGAAAAACTTAATAACGCAGATCACAATTCTGCTGCTTTTGTCTTGTCCGGTTTTCGGAACAGTCAAAGACAGTACCATGCTGAAGCTGTATAACAGATCATCAGCCGGTATCCGGTTCTCGACATTTGGCTACGGGATAAACCTGCATTCTTCTCTTTCTCAAAAATCTAAATTTGCTTTTGGCCTTGACTATACCTTTCTAAGGGTTGACAAAAACAGGACACTTAATTTCAGCGAAAAATCGAGTATCGATATTTTACCTGATGTAAAGCACAGCATGGTTTCAGCTTATGCAAGTTATTACCCATGGAAAAAATCAAGGTTTGGAGGGAAAGCCGGAATCGGCTATAATTTCGGGCAAAAATATGAGGCCGTCATTACCTCCACCACAGGCGTTGAACTTGGGGGTGTCGAAATTTCCGGAGAAGATTTTGGAGTGGTTGATGTAGGCATTAAATGGAACAAACTTATGCCTTATCTCGGTATCACTTACCTGAAACCTATGAGAAAAAGCCGGTTCCTGTTCGGATTTGATGTAGGTTGCCTATACATGGGAAGCCCGGTTTTAAGATCTGAATATGAAGGATTCCTTGAATCCACGACTCTTGATACTGATATAAAAAAAATCCAGCACAATATGAAAAACTACAGTTTCTATCCTTACCTGTCTTTTCACTTCAATTATTCTATTTTTAAAGATACAAGGCCAAAGAAACCATGAAAAATCTTATTAAAATATCTGTTCTGATCAGCCTTTCAATACTCCTTTTTTCAGGCTGTAAAAATCCCATGGAAGATTTTACGCTGGGGTTTAAAGATCCGATTCAAAAGTCAAGACTCGAAATAAGGGCCTACAGTCCTTCCGGAGCATTGCCTGAACTTGTGGAAATATTTTTTGCCGGACCTGGTGCCGGTAAAATTGTGACAGTGTTAAACACAAAAAAATTCAAGCTTAATAAAGAAGGAAACCTTTTTGTAGCTGTTGACACCACTGTCAAACCATCCGTTGCAGAGCCTGTTGAATTCACTCTTGCAACTCAACCCACGGGTTTTACAAAAGCCATCAGATCCTTTAAGTTTACAAACAGCAATAGCCAATACTATAGTCTCAGCTTATTCAATCAGTCCGCTCCTCCTGCCGGGGTTTCAGCTTCACAATTCGAGACCAGTTCCGGTGGCAACTCCTACCAGTTTAAGACCTCCGGGCCAAAGAAACAGGAAGAAGTAACTATTGATATTCCTGCTAATCTTCAATATCTCGATAATAAAAATAATGTAATAAGCGGCAAAATGGACCTGGTAGTTCATCATTTTGACAACCGACAGGCGAGAGTTTTTTTGCCAACGGGAGGGGTAGCAAGTAATGCCATTGACCAAAACGACAAACCCTTACCTGACCCGTTCGACTTACCACAGTTTGCCGGGTTTGCAAACATCCAGGCAAGTTCCGATAAGCATGAGCTTGCCATGACATTTTCCAGTCCCATTACACTAACTTTTGAGCTCAATACAGAAACCATCAATTATCAGACTAAAGCAAAGATCAAAGAAGGCGACGTTATTCCGCTGATGAGTTTTGATGATTACAAAAATCAATGGAAAATTGAGGGTACTGTAAAAGTCGAAAAAAGTGGTAATACATTAATAGCAAAAGCATCTGCCGGCAAAGCGGGTTACTGGATCATCGGCTGGCCGAGATCACTTTGCAGGCAAGGTCCGAAATTTACCTTAAAAAGTAATTTTACGGACGTTGACCTAAGCTATTTTTGCCAGATCATCGGCGTAACCTCAGGGAATGTCCTCAGAACGACTTATATCAGCTTTAATAACCAAAGCAGTTTCAGTATCAACAATTTTCCGAAGGATACAGAAAAGATCAAAATCAAGGTATTCAATTTCAACAACATTTACGGAGGTGATCAGAAAACTGCCGTTTATGAATCTCCACCTATGGATGTGTGTGAAAACAAAAACAGCGAGGTCAATGTATCCTCTCTTCCCGTGCCTCCTTTTGTGACGGTTACTTACAAAGTGGTTTGTGAGCAAGGCAAAATATTGGATGAATCCACCCTGCCGGCTGAAACCAGGACCCAGTTTTCAGAATCAGGTAAAAATCAATGGCGGGACCTGGTGATTGTCACCCGGAAACAAAGAAGTGCAAAGTCTTATAAGCTTCAGGTTGGAAAAACCTACGATTTGAAAGCGAGCATTGATGGCGGAGCCTCCTGGCCTTACAAGCAAAACAACTTCCTGGTTAATAAAAAGACCTGGTTTTTCGAATTCAGTGATCTGAACAATTGCAAATAATAAGAAAAGGGTCCCGGCGGGACCCTTTTCTTATTAAATCGTTTTAGATACTACGCCGCCTTTCATACTGTCGACTTCTATCGCAGCCTTGTCAGATTTGCCTTTAATGACCCACCTTACTTTTACTGCCCCCATACCCGGGATATTCCTGATCTCGAGTTTCTCAGGCCTGTTTTTCTGTTCTTTAGTCAGGTTGAAATCTTCATTTTCCACAATCATGCCGGCAATCACCTCCGCATTTTTAATCGTAATGTAATCAGGTCTTTCGATTTTGTACTTCACATCATGCGAAGAATGGGTGGGCATGATCCTCCGGTTGATAACTGTGGCCGTCACTTCCGTTAAACCGCCGCCAAGGTCCTTATTATTTACCTCTATCACCTCAAGCTTAGGCATTTGCTGGGCATGAAGAATCGTAAAGGCCATATTCCTGTGAGCATCTTCCATCAGCAAAAAACCCGGGTGGTTACGAAGATAGTTTTTCTTAGGCCCTCCGATTTCAATGTCTCCGTATTGCGGGTGCTTGAAAGGTTTCCACTGAACGTAACCATCTCCGAACAGCAGGTATTTATCAAATTCCTCAAATTCCTGGTTAGAACCTCTCTCTGCCGCAGCTTTGTCATTAAACAACTTATAGGAAGTCATCAGCTCATTACTGAAGGTAAACACGCCCCTGTTCAGGGCCAGCCAGTCAATTTCCCCTCCATAGACGGTATAAAGGTCTTTGTGAATGACAAAGTATTTATATCCGGGCACCATGCGTTCGCCGAGTTTACCAATGAAATTATAAACGTCAACATCGGCCCTGTCATAAAACGGGTCATCTTCAGCAGCCCCGGGACCTCTCAAGAACATCCCCCCGTTGTTGTGATAACTTTGTGCCCCGGCAATGTTCGGATGTTTTTTGATAAATGCTTTAATGGCCTGGGTCTCAGGAAGTGTGCCAGGATAAAACAAGGCTCCCCTCTGCACATAATCAGGCTGCCAGTTCCAGGCCCAGTCACGGTTAGGGTCATAAGTTCCTGTTGCGTCTTCATTAACCAGCCCATCGCCATCATTATCAATTCCTTCATAACCCAGCATTTCGTATTCTCCCGGCTCGTCCTGTTTTGCCGGAATCATTCTCTGCGGATTGTCACAGTCTATTTTCCAACGCCCTGTGGCAGACTTCCTACGCATCATCACGATGTTGCCGTCGCCGTCAAGGTCATCCAGTTTATCTTCGTCTGTCAAACCGTCTCCATCCTCATCAAAAGCCCTTCTGCCTGTTCTTGAAGAATGTGGATTATTGGCACTTTTAATGAAATACTCCCTCGAATCTGGGTTAATGGTAGGAATAACATAGAAAACTTTATCCTTCAATAATTGTTTGATAAAATCAACCGTCTGAAAACTCTCAGCCAGGTACCATGCTGTATACAGAGCTACTTCGGTTCCCTGAAGTTCATTGGCATGGATGTTTCCATCAATATAAAAGCCGGGTTTCCTGTCAGCATTACCAGACTTGAAATCAGAAATACTCATTACCCAAAGGTCGCGGCCCTCAACAGACTTTCCGATAGATTCCAGTTTAACCAGCTCAGGGTAAGCCTTGGCCAGGTCCTGGCAAATTCTTGTGATCTCAGCCTGATCGCTGTATTTATTCCAGTAAACCTTTACCTTAGGATTAGCCGGTGATCCGATTGCCCTGATACCGTTCAGGTCTTCAGGAGAAATAACCGGGTCTTTCTGGGCAATGGCCGTTAAACTCACCAGCCCCATCAATAGTAAAATATATTTTTTCATGTGATATTACTTTATATTCAGTTCAATAGTTTGTATTCCGGCAGTCGGGCAACCGGCTTCAACAGTCAGTTTACCTTTTCCATTGACCAGCCAGCTGTATTCAATGACCTCACCCGCGTCAAGTGCCCCTCTGTAATTGGTTTTTTTACCGGAAATCAATGATTGCCCGTTCGCCAGTTTCACTTCGGTTTTTACTTTATAGACAAATCTCACCCTGTCGCCCATCTCAGCATAGGTAGGCAAAAGTCCGCGGTTAAGCACCTGCACCGTTACACGGCTTACACCATTCTGTAAACTCTCAACTTTAGGATTAACAATCTGAACTTCAGGCATGGCTTTTAACAGTTCTGCCAGGAATCGCTGATGTTTTACAGCTGCTGAGTCAAGGTATTTTACCGGGGGATTCTGCATCAGGTAAGGAGCAATGCCTCCTACCTCAGCTTTTTTACCTTCAAAACCCGGGTGTTTTATGCTTGTCCAGTTAACAAAAGCGTCAATCTTCTCTTTGTCGGCCCATTTCAGGAAATCAGCCTCGGGACTTGAGTCTTCTTTTTTAGCCACCACCGGCTTGGGAGCTTCTTTTTTTGTTGAATCTTTAACTTCCTCTACTTTCGGCACCCACCAGCCCGGTGTCGTAAAACTGAACCTTCCGGCATGATAATAGGCAGTCTGGGTTAAATTTCCTTTGGTTTGCGGCATCGCCGGAGCATCCTTAAGCCCTGTTTTTGAATTGTACATTTTTGAGACAAAATCCCCGATCAAGGCATCTTTTTCCAATATTCCGGTAACGATCCTCTTATTGGTCTTCATCCTGTCAAATTTTGGAGCTTCAGATAAATTGTTTGAAAGTCCGAAAGTTAAAACAGTATGGATGTTTATGCTTTTATAGAGAAAATCAAGGATTGCTCTGGTTTCAGGTTCTGAAGCCTGGTACTCTCCTGCCCCCTTTTCGAAAATGGGATAATCAAAAGTAAAGTTCTGATCAATGTTCACACCACCTTCTCCATCTTCGTTAAACTCTCCGTCGTTGTCATTGTCCACACCCTCTGAAATCAAAAGGTATTTACCTTTCTCTCCTTTTGAAGGATCTGCTTTTACCAACAAACGAGACTCTTTTTTATTCAGGATGTAATTACCGGTCGGGTCTTCAATCCTCACCTGCGTGATCAGGCCGTCGCCGTTTAAATCCTCAAAAGGGTCCTCATTTAATTGTCCGTCCCTATCGTCATCCGTCGAAGTGGCGTTTCCACTTCTGGCATATTTGATCTTGTTCACCACCTGTTCCAGGGCATCAGGGTTTAAAGCAGGCACAAAATAAAGGGTCTTTGAACTCAGTACAGAAGAAAGTGAATCAGCCGGAAGACTGAGAAGCTTTTCCAGCAGGAGCAGATTAATCTCCGTACCGGCAGGATGTTTTCCGTCGGCTCCGGCTACCACCAACACTCCGGGTTTCTTTGCAGCCTCCCCTTTAGAAAGGGTAAACAGCCAGATGTCTTTGCCTCCGCTGCTTTTACCGATGGATTGTACGGAACCCGAAGCATTGTTTTTAGTGGCCAGATTTTTTAGCCGTGAAGTGATCGCAGCATGGGAATTGTAGGTATTCTGGGCGTAAAGGCATGAAAAAAACATAGAAAAGCCCAAAATCAGTAGTTTTGTTCGCATATAAATCAAGGGTTTGTTGAAGAATAGATGATTCGCTGCAAAAATCGCAATTAAGTATAGAAAAACAAATCTATTTTATTTACATTTGCAACAATGATGCATTTAAGTCGCTACTTGAATGACCAAACAGATTAATTTCGAATACTAAAAGTAGAATATTATAGATCAATCCTTATTTTGCCGATAGCCTTAACCTTTTGTTTCTATGAAAAAGTCAATCTTCATTTGCATACTTATTACCGGACTCTCTGCCTGTCAGAATAATCAGAAAGAACAGTTGCTTAAAGAAGCTTTCGGTTATTATTCAGAAAGCGACAGGATTCATGTCGCAGTGGAAACGAAACTTGATTCTCTGGACCAGGTCATCATTGCCCGGAAAGTACCATCCACAGACTCTCTCCACCTGAAAGTAGCTGCTTTAAAATCCGAATTCAGGACCTGGCAGGAGACCTTTTTTGAGGTTCCGGGGTATGAACACCAACACACTGCCGGAGAACATGAACACCACCATCATGAACACAAAACGGCTCCCGATCTTACCCCGGAGCAAATGGTCTCTGTACAAAAAGAAATTCTCGACCATATTCAAAAGATAAGTATAAAGATTTCCGGTCTTAACTGATTTCTTCTTTTAAGAGACTCAACAAAGTCCTGTTTTCTTCGGCTACTGTTCAAAATATGTGACTTTCTGCGTTTTGCACGTCTAAATGATAGTGCAACATACTTGACATATACTTAAAATTATCATTATCAAATAGTTACACTCCTATTTGTCTTACCTGTGTTTATCCGTAGGTAAACAAACCAGCATTTCTATTCACACTTGTAAAAAAGACGGGCTGCCTTGTTAAAGTACCTTTAATGTCATTAAAAAGAAGAGGGTATCGAGCAGTGTAAGTCCTGAGCATTTAATCCGGAAAATTAAAAAAAACTCAAAAAGTAAAAAAGATGAAACTACTAGCAAAAACCCTTGCTCTGCAATTGGTATTACCTATTGCTTTTGCACAAACGCCCTCTTTCTGCCTTATCGATGAGACAAGCCCTTTTGGAGTCTCTGTCAATGTAAGCAGCACCGGTACTCATTCGCCCAACTGGTCAAATGAATCAAAAGCCATTGATAACAATTCCTCAACGCCTGCAGTGGCCTCTTTCTCCAATCCCAATTCAGGTTTAAGAACGGCCACGATAACCTTTAGCTTTAGCAGCCCCATTCCTGCGGGTTGTAATATCCGGTTTAAGATGGCGAGTACATTAAACGACCCCTCCGGGCTTACGCTCAACATCAACACCAGCTCAGGTCAGAACTTTAGTATTTCAGGCTCCCAGATTTCCGGTTCTCCCGGTGATTTTGTCGGGGACACGGGCCCTTCTGACCCGAACGGCTTTGTCCTTTCAGCTTCTGCCAGCTCCATTACACTTACTTTCTCAGCAGTATCAGGTGCAGGGGCCATCCATGTGAATGATATAGAAAAAAGCTGTGAATGTACGATCCTGCCCGTTTCGCTGGTATCATTTACAGCTGTTAAGAATAATCATGTCAACCAGCTGAAATGGTCAACCGCCTCTGAAACCAACAACAAAGGATTCGAAATACAGAGAAGCTCAGATGCAGCCAACTGGGATATTATAGGATTCACAGCCAGTGAAACAACGAACAGCACAAACCTGATTACTTATCATTACACAGACGAGGCTCCATTAGCCGGAATCAATTATTACAGGTTAAAACAACTGGATATTGACGGTGGATTTAGTTTCAGCCCGAAAAGAGCAGTCAAAACAGATGAACAAAATACCCCTGTTACTTACGGAGCCAATCCTGCCTCAGATATGTTGAACTTAGGTGGCGATCTCAGTAAAATCCGGATGATCAGGATTATCGATAACTTCGGTCGCGTGATCGATGGAAATGTACCTGTCAAGAGCAATATTGACCTCCGCGACCTCCAAAAGGGAGTTTACATACTGCAGATAGAAATGCTGAACGGCAAAAGAGTCAGCAAAAGATTTGTGAAAGAATAAATGGCAGGAACAACAAAAGAGATAAAGCAACGGCTTTTAGTTATTTCAAAAAAATAAAAACAAAATCATGTAACTCTAAAGTTACTTATTATATTTGCGTAACTCAAAAGTTACGCAAATATGAAACGAGATATCCAACTTAAGTGGTTTTATGCCTATGCCCCCGAGATAATCTGGGAGTGTCTTACCAATCCTGAAATACTGAAGCAATGGAACCTGAGTTCCGGAGACTTCAAGGCAGAAGTGGGTTTTAAATGGATGGAAATACAAAAACCCAGGCCTAAAATGGATTGGGACGGGAAAATTTATTTTGAAATCCTGGAAGTTATCCCTTTGAAAAAGCTGGCTTACTCTTTTAAAGGAGGAAAGTCAGCCACAGAAATAAACCTCGACACTGTGGTTACCTGGACCCTGATTCCTAAAGATGGCGGCACTGAACTTCATTTAAGCCAGACCGGGTTTAATGGACCGAAAAACTATATTTCAAGTTTTATCATGGAGCTGGGCTGGAGAAATAATGTCACCAAACGGTTCAAAAAAGCCTTATCTGCCCATGTCAGCATTAATAAATAACATTGACGCCTTCTATGCCTTGTCAGATCCAAGCAGAAGGGAAATACTCAGGCTGCTTTCTGAAGATAAGAAGTCGATCAATTCCATCGCAAAAAACTTTGACATCAGCCGGCCGGCTGTTTCTAAACATATCAAAGTATTGACCCAGACCGGCTTTATTACCATAGAAGAATTGGGCAGAGAGCGTTATTGTATCCTTAACCAGCAGGGATTTTATGAATTGGAACAGTGGCTGGGGTATTTTGAAAACTGCTGGACCAAAAGATTAAAAAATCTGGAGACTTTCCTGGCAAAAAACAAATAAAACCTGCTTAAAGGACTCTGCCTTAACCTTAATCCCCGGAGCGGAGTCCTTTATTTTCTTTCTTCCCCTCTTTAAAACGCTTGCCGTAAAACTGTTCCGGCATATTTAAAACTGCCATTTGCTGCTGAAAAAAAAAAATATTTAGTTATCAGTGACTTATGAACCTTTTGTACGTCTTAAATAACAAAACGTTTTATAAACTTTATCAGCAACACATGATTTATGGAAAGGAGATTATTTAAAAATGCTTTAGCCATGTTAGCCATCTTCCTCGTTCTGAAAGGATTGAGCGGGTTCGAATCTCATTTCAAAGCCAGGAAAGAATTCATCGCCTCTTCTGCCGGTCGGTTTTACCCGGTCTTTTCGGATGCAGACCAAAAGCATGTTCAATTTCTGATTCCTGAGAACGGTTCACCAAAAATCATTTCAGCCGACCTTCAGCAGGAAATCATAACACTGTCACTGAGAAAAGGCTGGAAAATCGACAACAACAAGGTGGTCATTGCGGAGTATCAGGAAAACTGGAAAGCTTTCTTTTCCTTCCTGGTTTTGTGCAGCGGGGTATTACTCGGGGGAATGTTATTGATCAGCCTCATAAAAACGCCACGTTATTCAGGAATAGCTGTTTATAACCACCTTAAAACCATCCGTTTAAATAAAAAATTATTACATCCGGCGTGAAGCTTATAAGATAGCAGGAGAAATAACAGGGGCAAACCTGAATTGTGAGGATTCTATTTTGCCTCTGCTGTAACTGTAAATGGCTGTGCCTCCTATACCAATGTAGGTACCCAGTAATTTTATCCTGAAAAGGTTTTTGACCGTAAGATTGGCCTCGTAGAATCCATCTCCGAAATCACTTACGATTTCGTGGTTGATGACATATGGTTTTTGAGTCAGGCGGCTCCAGGCCACCTTGTTGCCGATGGAGAATTCGGGCTGAAACCATTTTTTATTGGACCTCAAAAGTGTCTTTCCAAAATTATGATTAAGGGCTACTGAAACATAATGATTGTAGGCATAAGAAGTGAGGTCCATGGATTGAAAATCTCCAATGGTATTTTTCCCGAAAATCCTTGAGGGAACAGAGAGGTTATTAAATAGGTAGGAGAACGGAATGTTGCCGTCAGCCATCCCTCCGGATAGCACAAGGTAAGTACTCCCTATCTTTTTTGTCCTGATTTGCTGGATGACGTCTACACTGCTCTTCCAGAAGTTGTTTGTTTCAAAGGATCCCTTTACCGGCAAACCCTTGACGATCTGAAATCGAAGAATAGGATAAAACCTGTTCTGAACATTCTCCATGAGTTCATACCTTGTCATCGTTTCTTTCCTGGCATACCTGAAGTTGATACCTATCTGATTGCTGTTCACCTGGTAGTCGGGCAGGTCGTTTAACTGGTACTGAACCGGGGAGCGGTATTCCTTTTGGGCAAAAACCTGAACCTGCGACCAGCTGAAAGGTCTGAAATAAACTGAAACACCCATTTTTTTGTAGTGATCCAGCAGATACTCTTCTTTCCCGATAAGGAGCGGGTTTTCTCCCGGAATCATAAAGTTAGGCTTTAAGAAGGTTGTTTTGCCGGGTCGTTCAATATCGTCTTTATAAAATACTTCAAACCTGTTAAGCCTGTCTTTGGTAATGTGGTAAGCTATACTTCCTGCATACTTAAAGGTCTTGTCTTTAACACCATATCCCACGTTACCATACCATCTCCAGCGGGGATTTTTACTCAGATTATTCTGCACGCCGACGGCCAGCCTGAGCCATTCGTGATAGTTAAAAGTATTTTCCTTAAAAAGCCATTGAAAATTATCTGTTTCATAAGCTCCCGACATAAAAATCTTGACAGGCACCACCAGGGCGTCAAAGACCTTTTTGAGTTTGGGCTTACTCTTCATTTCTGCATTATTATAAATGTTCAGATACTTTTCACTGATGTCAACCGGTCTGAATTTTTGAAAAGCCAGGTAACTTATCGTATCTGATTTGGGCAAAATCACCCGGGTGGCCCCATCAAAAATCACTGAAGGATTTACATAATCAGGCTGAATATCAGAAAGTACGTTCTCTAAAATATAGTTGACATTCCCGTCGTATCTCTTATTGGTGAGGCGGTATGACAGGTGGCTTTTCCGCTCGACAGGAAACCACCTGTGGTTTACTTTCTCATATCTCTGGTATATCTTAAAATCAAAAACCTGGAAAGAATCGACATTGGCAGCTTCCAGTTCCTGTATGGCGAAACCATCAGAATTAATTTTCATATAGCCTTTCAAGCCATCAAAAGTCTTGGGAATATAGGGCTTAAAGCTGATCCTGAAAGTGGTATCCGTTTTACTTCTGACCGTCTCCTCCAGAGAAAAATCATATTGCCTGAAGGTATCGGGGTTTATAGGATTGAGATAAAACCTTTCATTTTTCAGCTGATTTGGATTGATGCCCTGCGATTCACCAAAAACCCTGAGCTGAAAAAAGGGAGCATAAAAGCCAAAAGGGTTTATGCCTTGCGTAACCAGGAGATTGGCCGGATAAAACCTGGGGAAATTGGAGACTGTATGTTTGACGACTTCCTTCTGATTGGGATATTTCTGATACAAATCCCCGGCGTTTTCCATGATAAACAAGGTACGGTCTCGCAGATGCCGTGATGAGTCTTTCAGTAATTTATAATTAAGCCCTTCATAATCTATAGTCACTTTGGAATAACTTGAACTCTGAAATTTGCTGTATTTCTGCGGGTCATTTTTTGACCTGTTGGCCAGCACTTTGCGGATAATATCCCAGGCCGGATTCTCGGCAGGTTTGACAATGATTTCGGTCAGGCTATTCTCCAGGGGGGCCAACCTGACTACTGCAAAGCCCCCGGCTTCGACAATCAATACCGCAGATTCATAACCGACGCATGTGACCATGATACTCTCCCACTCCTGGTCAGGCTTGAGCGTAAACCTGCCCAGTGAATCACTGAAAGTACCTTTAAGCGAATTTTTAACAAAAATAGTAGCAGAAGGCACCGGCTGGGCGTCTTTTTGGGAAATGACAATTCCTTCAATGGCTTTTAGTTGTGCTGTCACATCAAAGCAGAGAATTACCAAAAAGAAAAATGTATAAATGTACCTTGTCACATTGATGGTTTATCAAAAACAGGGGTATGGTTTAAAACATGGCTATAGGGTAAACTACTAAAGGTTCTGATTATTATGCCGCACCTGCATTAATTTATCAGCGATTTTAAAGCATTCCCTGAACAATTTCCTGTCTCTGCTTATCGCCTCACAGAAAGAGCTTATACGTGCCCTGATGACTATTTTCTGAGAATATGGCCGGTTTTCAGAAAACGGATCCCTGACAAACATCATGATTTTTTTACCGAGATAGTTAAACCACCAGTGTTTCCTGAGGAAAAAACTGAGGCTTTTACCTTTATAGTATTTGTCGTAAGTGATAGAAAACGGGAGGATGAGAGCATCTGCAGACCCAAACCCGTGGGTCATTTTTACAAGCCTGTCCCAGGTGAGCCTTTCGTTCATGATGTAATGCCCCAGGCTGATGAGGTTGGTATAGAAAATCTTATACCCCATAAGTCTTGCTGCCTGGCAGAGTTCAGAATCTTCACCCCCGGCTTGTTTATTGCCGATTCTGCCGCTCAACGCAGGTTGCCAGCCCGATGAAAACAAATCCTGAAAAATCGACTTCCGGAGTGTCATTCCGGCACCAAAAACGGCACCATCGTGGGTGATGTCCAGAAAATCTTCTTCATAAAGCTTCCCGGTAGCAAAAGCATATTTATTACTCTCATACCACTCCGGCGGCGGGCTGTCAAACACCCCGACAGAATTACAACCTAAAATGCCAATTTCCTTGTTATCGAAAATACCGGCCTGAAAACTGATCCAGTTATCAGGTACCAGGTTGTCGTCATCTATAAAAGAAATCACATCATATGCAGTGGTTTCGACGCCTTTTATCCTGGCATTGGCCAAACCGGGCTTCGGCTCCCTGACGACCCTGAGGGGTATGCTAATGGCTTCACGATTCCAGCAGGCCGCAGCGATGGAAGCTGTTTCATCATCAGAATTATTATCTACGAGGACTATCTCCCATTCTATTCCTTCAAATCGCTGTTTTTTAAGATGTTCCAGCGTATTCTCAATAACCCTGGAACTGTTATAACAACAAATGATAACTGAAATATTCGATGGCATCTAAAACAAGAATTAATGATTTATTCTTCCCAAAAGTAAGTTTTTTTGTTCAGATTAGTGTGTGTAAACCAAACAAAAGCAGGTACACGGACCCAGCTATTTAAAATACAATTTTAACAAAGGTGTAAAAAGAGACCAGAAGCGGCCTTCTCCCGGAAGGTACTTATAGAAGTTGTTTTTATCCGGCAAATCACTTTGAGAAATTTTCAGGGCCCAGTAAAGAATGATTTTCTGACGGGCAAAGAACCCCGGAGGATAATGCTCCAATATATAGTTCACCACCTTCAGTCCTTCAGCAAACTGAAGACCTTCCCGCTCCGATTTAAACGAGACATTATTGTTATGTCTTCTGTAATAGTTCAGCCTTTGATCAAGACGGGTAAGACTGGTCTGTTCCAAAAGCTTAGTCCAGAAAAACCAGTCTCCGGTGTACCTGAACTTTGTCAGTTCTTTAAAACTTACACTTAAGGTCAGTGCTTTCTTAAATACGACTGTGCTTGCATTATAAATCAGACATCCTCTCGTAAACTCCGACTTAATGACTTCTATACCGGGTTGCGTGAATCCTTCAGCCTCGTGGTCGGGTCTGTGAATTTCTTTCCCGTCCTCGTCAATCCATATCGAAGGGGTGTAAACAACGCCTACCTCAGGGTGCTGATCAAAAGCATCCATAAAACACCGGAGAAAATCCGGATCAGACAGATCGTCACTTTCTGCAAACCAGATGTATTCACCTTTCGCCAGCTTCAGTCCTTTTTCCCATTGAATGAACGTAGAACCGCTGTTTTCTTTATTGATAACGATGTGCGAAACCTTTGGATGGCCTTGATAAGAACGGATTATGTCCGCACTGTGATCAACAGAGGCGTCATCCAGCATAATCAGTTCAAAATCCTGAAAAGTCTGGTTAAGCACACTTTCGATCCTGTCTCTGAGAAACCGGCTGTGATTAAAATTAGGTAATATGACGGATATTTTCGGCACTATTGCTGATCTACTATTTTTTGTGTGGTTTCAAGATAAGCCCTCCCCCATTTTTTATCGGGTTCAAGGTGGTTGCCCTCGGCCCACTCATTCCAGGCATTGATAAAAATAAAGTTTTCCTCTTTGGAAAACGGCTTGAACCTGCTGAGTATTGATTTCAGCCACCGGCCATAAAGCTCAGGGGTTGACCCTTTCAGAATCACCGCATTTTTTTTTCTCCTGGCAGAGTTATCCCAGGAGGGCGTTACGCCTGGGAACTGCTTGTAAGAAGGTAAAGGGCGGCTGGTTTCGGTGTTTACCAGTTCCTCATAATCACGGATATTGTCGTGAGAAACTTCAATTCCGATTTTGTTAAGCAGTCTTTTCCAGAAAGGTGGCGGTGCGTTCACGGCATTCCAGTTGGGTTGAAATTCAATAGCCGCATCGAAACCCAACTCTTCAGGATTCAGGTAGTTATCACCGATCGCCTGGATTCCACATAAATACAGGCCCTTGAAACCTGCTTTAACGGCCTCCGCTCTCCAGATCTGAAGTGTTTTTTGAATATTGGGGATCAAATGGTGCTTATATACTACAAAAACCGGGTTATCCTCTATCCTGATGTATCTCGGGTCAGAAAAAACGGTTTTACACAACCACTGCATGTGTTCAAGATCATCCTTTTCGGAATAATCCTGCCTGATCAGCACCTGTTGTTCTTCTCCGTCCCATCTTCTGCTCCAGTTTTCGTTGGCCCAGCAAAACATAAACGGGAAATCCGGTTTTTTATCATTCAAAATGGCGTCTAGCGGTTCATGCATCAGGCGTTTGCCGTTAAACCAGTAATGATAGTAACAGAATCCGTAAATGCCGTAGGCTTTGGCCAATTCAGCCTGCTCCAGCCTGGTCTTTTCCAGCCGGAGATCATAAAATCCAAGATCTGAAGGAATATGAGGTTGATAATGCCCTGTAAACCGGGGTTGAGCCTGGCTGACATTCGTCCATTCTGTGAACCCTTTCCCCCACCATTCGTCGTTTTCGGCGAAAGGATGAAACTGGGGAAGATGTATAGCAATGGGCCGGACTTTGGTCATAAAACCGTTTTAAATAATTGAAATAAAACAAAACTAAGTGAAATTCAGGATTTCCTGTCAAAAACTTCTTTCACAGCTTCCAGGTAAGAAAGCCCGTCACGCTTGCACGGCTCAAGGTGATTGCCCTCGGCCCATTCGTTCCAGGCATTGATAAAGATGATTTTCTCTTCATCCGGAAAATCCTTCACTTCTTCTTTGGCTTCAACCAGGGATTGTTTAAAATCACCCACGTTCTGATTGGTGATGACAATGGCCTGATCGCCCCTTCTGGCGGTGTTATCGAATCCGACCATCACGCAAGGGAAACCCTTATAGGAGAATTTCAGCCTCCGGATCCTGTCTTTGTATTCTTTATAATCGTAAATTTTCAGGCTTGGACTGACGATACCCTGAAGCAGATTCCTGATAAATTTCTTGACTGTCGGGCCGTCTTTCAAAAACTCAGACAACAAATGATGCCGGGTTTGAAAATGGACAGCGTGATCAAACCCTAATTCGTAGGGATTACTGTCCATGTTATGCGAATTCGATGCTACGAAAAACGGTCTTTCAATTCCGTGTTCTTTACAAACCTCCCCGAAAATCTCGATGGTTCTTTTGGGATCAGGCAGGTCAAAAGGCTTATAGATAATGAATAACGGCCTGTTATTCACTTTGATATAACGTTCATCTTTGAAGGCAGTAACCAGCCATTCCGCATGCTTTCTGTCATCTTCAAAGCTATATTCCTGTTTGATCAGCACTTCTTTCTCTTCCCCGACCCATCTTCTTGACCACGATTCGTTGGCCCAGAAAAAGCAGAAAGGAAAATCAGGCTTTTTAGATTCGAGAATGGCATCTATAGGCTCTTTCATTAGACGGGTTCCTGAAAACCAGTAGTGATAGTAACAAAAACCGTCAATGTTGTAATCCTGAGCCAATTGAGCCTGTTGTTCCCTGGTCTGAGGAAGTCTCAGGTCATAGAATCCGAGGTCTGCCGGAATATGAGGCTGATAATGTCCTTTAAATAACCTCTTTGCGGCTACGACATTCGTCCATTCCGTAAATCCTTTCCCCCACCATTCATCATTTTGCTCGAAAGGGTGGAATTGTGGAAGGTGGATAGCTAAAACTTTAGGCTGACTCATCAAACTCTGTGAATAATTATAAATTAAAGATTATATAGGGGTAATACATGGCATTTTACCGTCAACAAGGTGCTCAGGCGAGTACCGCTTTTTTCAGACACCGGAACATCATTCCCGGCACGATCCAAAAGCCCGTGATTCATTAATTTATCAAAATACAGAGCAGTAAAATGATGGGCAGTATTGAAATTTTTAAAATATCCGTCTGCTTTTCGTATGACTTGTTTTATATCAAAATATCGTTTCACGTATTTTTCTTTTTGGATTCTGAGTTGTAAAGATAATGAATTTATGATTATCGGATAATTTCTGCCTGATTTTTAACCTTTTCAGCACTTCTGCAAAATGTCCAGATAGAGTTCTTCACGGATTTGCCCGCAATATTCTTTTGAGAACTTTTCAGAAATCAGTTCTTCCGAGTTTTTAATGAGTTTTTGCTGAAGGTCCGGCTCAGAAATGATCCTTTCCACTTCCTTCATAAACTGTTCGGCAGAGTCGCCTATGAGGCAATTCTCTTTATGTACCATCGGCAACCCTTCCGCTCCTAAAGTGGTGGTTACTACGGGTACGTTCCATGAAGCTGCCTCAAGAATTTTCATCCGCATACCACTCACAATCCTGAGTGGAACAATCATCACAGCCCCCTCCATTACCTCCTCAAGGTGCTGAACAAAACCTTTGAAAATGACATTTTTCTGATGGCTATGCCTTGCTTTGAATGCTTCAGACCACTTTCCGACCACCCAAAACTCAATTTTGGGGTTTCTCCTGCTGATCTCATCCCAGCAATATTGCAGAAACCAGTCAACGGCGTCGAGATTAGGGTAATGCTGCTCAGGTCCCAAGTAAATGATCCTGTTCCTGAAAACAAAGGGCTGATTAATGAGCGATTTTTTGAATTCTACCGGCAGAGGAGAAACACTTATTTTAGACTCCTCAACTCCGTCTTCAACCAGGTATTCCTTGTCCTGATCAGACAGGGTGAGCACACTGTCATAGGCATTCAGAATACTTATTTCCAGCTTCTTGGTAGACTCGAGCCTCCACCGCAATATGTCGGTTTTATCAGCAAGCGTATCAAATTCGTGCTTCATCCTCCGGTGTCTGATTTCATGATGCACAAATACTTTCGGGATATTTTCGGGCAGGAAATAGACTATGGGAGCAAATTCGATAAACTCGACCTGGATAAGATCAAATTTCTGTGATGATGTCAGCTTTTTAACCGAACTGATCAAACCGGGAAAATGACAATTGACAAGATCAGTGTTAAAAAGAACCATGTTCTTCCTGCTTGTTTCTTCAAACGCCGGCTCTCCGTTGTTTTTTATAAAATTATATACCTTCCTTAATAAGGTCGGTCTCGAATCGTCAAAATTGGTTTCAAAAGTAGCCAGCTTCACCTCCGGCCAGAGAGCTTTCAGTTCACTGTAGTATTCTTCCCTGGAAGGATGCGGGCAAACCAGGGTTATATCATTAAACTTTCTTGAATAATCAATCAATTTAAAGGTACCTGCACTACCTCCGGCATCAATCGGATAGGGAAAAACTACAGATACTAATAAAATCTTCATGGCTTCAACGATAATGGATTAAATAGGCAGTGTATCAAAAAAATGGTAAATCCTGAACGACACCGAAGTCAGCACCTTTTTAACAAAGCTCTTCTTAGGGGGTTGAGGTGTTTCTTTTTGATAGTAGCATTTAATCGATTTGAAATAACTGTTTTCAAAGGTTTTCAGCGTAGCACGGTAATTATCAAAGATAGAAACCAGGTCTTTGCGGTTCGTGAGATCAAATCTGTCCTGCCACCTGGATATGTTCAAAGGATCTCCGATGTTAATGCCACTATAATGATAAAAAATCAGGGGTTGTCCGTTTGAAAAATACTTACCGTCTTTATAAGTCAGCTGTCGTTCATGGAGGTTCCAGTACGAAATATTGTAACCAGGATTTTTATCAATTTTCACGCCTTCAAAATAAAGCGGAACCATGTTACACCACAACTGATCCACAAACATCCCTCTCTGAATATCCATGTAGCACTCTGTCCTGAGCTTGGTTTTCCACCAGAACAGGAAGTCTTCTACCGGCTTTGATCTTTTAACCGCCAAAAAACCAAGGTTATAAATTCCGTTGACAAACATTTCCTGCTCTCTCCTGGTGTGATTATCAAATATCGGAGTATAAAAATGAGGCGTCAGTACTATATTGTTTTCACTGAGACTGTCTTCCAGGCTGGTCAGTTTATCAAAAATTTCAATATCCGGATCCAGGTAAATCACCGTCTCTCTTTCCGGATCGCTTTTGAAGAAGTAATCAAAATAGAACGGTTTCACGGCCGTATTCAGCTCCGTGATATCATAACGGTCACACATGTCGCCGAAGCCGTCAATCCCGATTTTATCAACCTCAACAATTTGAAAATCAGGCAGTTTTGTAACATCTACGTTACTCTTCTCTAATTTGTCACATAAGCCAATGACAAAATCGTAATCTGGATTGTGTTTCTTTAATGATTCTCCCAATACCCTTGCCTGAGCAAGATAATTTATTGAACAGATTGTAAATGCAAACTTTCTGGGCATAAGTTAATGTCAAATGTGTTAATATCTGGCTGGCAAAGGTAAGATGTTTTTTATTACTTTAAAACCAGATCCTATTTAACGGTCATGGCGAGGTCACTCAATTTCCATTCTTATCCGCCATTCTTTAGGGAGATAATTGTTAATCCTGTCTCCGAAAACCTTGATCCATCCCAGGTTCAGCCCCTGGTATCTTACCAGCGTCCAACCCTGAAGTTCCGTCTGAATATCAAAATTCTCTTTCTTCAGAAACCTCAAAGCCTGCTCTTTATCCGTGTCAACAGCCTGTATCCCATCCGAAACAATATTACTTAAAGCCAGACCATGCAAAGGGATGAAATCATCTCCCTTGAACATTCCGATCTCAAGACCGGATGAGCGTTTGTCCAGAGCCCGCAAAACACTCCCGTAGGTATCCAGAAGATCCTGGTGAATGGCCACTACAATACCGTCATTTTTGGCAAAAAACTCATAAGATTCAAAAAGGTCCGGTTTGATCCACGACCTGATCTTTTCTCTCTGCCACCTGGTGACCCTGTTGAGTTTTATTTTGGCTTTGGTATAATTCTGATCGAAGCTCTGCTGCTTAAAAACTGAAATGAAAAACCCTTCTCCTCTCACTTTATGAGGAAAAAACTGGTATCCCAATCCTTTTTCCACTATACCCCATTCGGCCGGAAGTGTAAATTTTAGCGGCGTAAAATCAAATGTCTGGCTCAGCCATGCAGCATTTTCATCGTTTTCTTCATTATTATAGGTACAGGTAGAATATACCAGCACACCCCGCGGGGCCACAAGCATCGAAGCGGCTCTAAGTATCCTTTTCTGACGGGCTGAACACATATGGACGCTGTCTTCAGACCACTCATTCATCGCTCCCGGATCTTTCCTGAACAGCCCTTCGCCCGAACAAGGGGCGTCAACAAGCACTATATCAAAGAAGCCTTCCAGATCAGCGAATGTTTCAGCGTCCTGATTACTGACTATATAAGATGGGAAGCCCCATTTTTGTAAATTTTCTTTTAAAACCCCTATCCGGCTTTTGATGACTTCGTTGGCCACCAGGAGATCGGTTTCCTTCAGAAGAGAGGCCAGTAAAGTAGTTTTCCCTCCCGGAGCTGCACATAAATCCAGCACCCTCAGCGGACGTGACAGGTCGATACTCTGCTTCAAAGCTTCCTCAATAAACATCGAAGACGCTTCCTGGACATAGTAGGCCCCGGCATGAAAAAGCGGATCAAGGGTAAAAACAGGCCGTTCTTTAAGATACCTGCCTGATGCATTCCAGGCTACCTGGTCTTCAGAAAGGCTTTCACTTTTTTTCCTAGGGTTCAGCCGGATGCTTACCGGGGCATCGGTGGAAAGGGCATTCTTAAAAGACTCAAATTCTTCCCCGAGAATTCCGGTCAACTGCGTTTCGAAAGCTTCAGGTAATTTCATTTGATTCATTGATTTGTTTTATGGCTTTCTGTATAGCCATATTATTGGGATAAGAGACCAGATGCCCTTCTGCTGTTAATACCTGTATTGAGAAAAAAGTAATGTCCTGCACCGTTCCTGTAACAGAATCATCCTTGTCCATGATCGTAATTTTTGAACCGATTTTGAACGGGAAATTAAAAAACAATATCACTGAGGCGGTGATATTACTGAGCATAGACCAGGTGGCAAAAAGAGCCACGCCCGCCACGGTAAAGAAAGAAGCAAAATAAATGGACAAGCCTCTGACAGACACATCCCAGATGATGCCGAGCACCACCAAAAAAAGGAGTGACCAGACAAAATTGAAAAATTTATTGGCGTATTTTTTCCTGCTGAGATCCAGATCAAATTTTTTGGTATGCAAGGCAATTATTTTCCTGACTATCGCTCTGACGGTCAGAAAGAAAATCAAAAAAAACAGGGTCAGCCCCAATTCAAAAAATCTATGTTCCAATATTGCCATCTTAAAATCCGAAAACATATTCATCCGATTACCTTTACTCCTCTTAAAAAAACTGCACTTAAATTACTTTGTAAGGGTACAAATTTACCACAATAACCGCTGTAAACTGCTATATTTGCAAAGAAATTAAACAATCCCCCATGGCACTCACTGAATCTGCAATGCTTCCGTTAGGGACTAAAGCTCCTGATTTCTTATTAAAAGATACTGTTTCAGATCAGTTTCGCAGTCTCAAAGACCTCGCATCTGATACAGCAACAGTGGTTATGTTTATCTGTAACCATTGCCCTTACGTCATTCACGTTAATCCCGAGTTGGTCAGGATGGCTCATGAATACCAGTCAAAAGGAGTGGGTTTTATTGCCATCAGTTCAAACGATGTGGCCAGGTATCCGCAGGACGGCCCCGACAAAATGAAGGAGTTTGCCATCAGCAATGGTTATACATTTCCTTATTTATATGACGAGACCCAGGAAGTAGCCAGGGCTTATGATGCGGTCTGTACGCCGGACTTTTATGTTTTTGACGGAGAACTGAAGCTGGTTTACAGAGGGCGGCTTGACGAATCCAGACCCAGGGAAGAAAATCCGAAACCGCTGACCGGCAGCGACCTCAGGGGTGCCCTGAATGCTGTGCTTGCCGGACAGTTTGTATCCGAAATTCAATTCCCGAGCATGGGATGCGGCATCAAATGGAAATAATCTTATTATCAAATCAAACATATAATCAAACAAAATGACGACCTGGTATCAAGCAAAAATCAGATTTCAACGTGAGGATGAAAAAGGAAACAATAAAACCATTAACCAGGCTTTCCTTTTCGATGCGGTTTCATATACTGATGCTGAGTCGCGTGTTTATAACTATTTCGCACAGGAAATTCCGGATTTCCAGTTGGTAGGTCTTAACAAAATGCGTTTGACCGAAGTATTTTTTATTGAAAGCAATGCAGAGCTTCTTTGGTTCAAGTGCAGGGTCCAGTACATCGTTTTTGATGAAAAATCACAGCAGGAGAAAAAAGTACCTTACAACATGCTGATCAGTGCCACTACTGTAAAAGAAGCTTACGATTTACTGGCTGACAAGCTGGGAACTGTTCAGGATTACATCATTTCGGATATCAATGTAACCAAAATCCTGGATGTTATTCCTTACGAAGAACCTGTCATTGAAGACAAGCTGAGCCACGGCAATTTCAAGCCTATGAGCGAAGTTCAGATGAATTAAATACAGAAAAAGGGAGACGAAAATCTCCCTTTTTTTAACTCCAGGCCCTTTCCAGGAAACTGATCCAGTTCTGGTGCATAATACCCTCTATATCTTTGGCAGAGTAACCTCTTTTCTGCAGAATATCCGTTACTTTTTGTAAATCCGCTATGGTCTCAAGATCATATGGAGACTGCTCCCTGCCAAATCCGCCATCAAGGTCAGAGCCGATACCTACATGGTTCGCATTCCCTGCTATCTGGCAGATATGGTCCAGGTGGTCAATAATTTTTTCCATGTTAGCCCCGGCTGTTACAGGCTCTGTTTTACCCCTGACCCACGCCGGCACAATCATCCAGGCGTCAAAAGCCATCCCTATAACCGCCCCTCTTTCAATCAAAGCCTTGATCATGTCGTCACTCAATTGCCTGTTATGAGGTGTCAGTGCCCTTGTCAGGTGATGACTCGCCCAGACCGGCCCTGAATAGTTTTCAAGTGCGGTCCAGAAACAGATATCTGAAAGATGGGTGGCATCAAGGATGATGTTCAGCTCTTCCAGTTTCTTTAATAACTCAATACCTTTTTTAGGCAAAGGACCTTCTGAATCTGTACCGAATGCGTAAGAACCAGGCCCGTAATGTGCAGGCCCCAGAGCTCTTAACCCATAAGCATGGGCTATTTCAAGATGTGATAAGTCAACGATAGAATCGGCTCCCTCGAGACTGAGTATGTAACCGATCGGGTGTTTATCTTCCAGGCCATTGTGCCATGATTTCAGATGAGTATGCAGAGAATCCAGATCGGTGATCTGAGTCATCTCTCCTCTTTTTTCCATCATCTTATACCATGCCAGCTGACCCTGGGTCTGAGCCCAGGCTTGTTCCGGCGAATGCCAGCCCGGCAGCTCACTTCCTTTCTTTACATACCTGGCAATCTGTGTAGCCACACACAACCCGATGTTACCTTTCCGCATTTCGTCAAAAGAGATAACTCCTAATCCGCGATCGGGCTTATCAGTAAGGTGAGCCTCCCTGGCCCTGATTTCTTCAATGGGTTGTGTGTAGTCTCTGTTCCATTCCAGAGCATTCATCGATAAATCGAGGTGAGCGTCAACGATAAGCATGGTTTTGTTTTATTTAGAATGATCTTAGGTTTTTGATATAAGACGTCCCTCCCAAAGCCCTCATCTGCCGGGCAATCTGGCTGGTTCTTCTGTTGACATATGGTCCGGGTCTTGATGCCGACCATTTTCTCGGACTGGGCAGCACGGCCGCGAGCCTGGCCGCTTCGTTTCTGGTCAGACTGGCGGCAGATTTCCTGAAGTACTTTTGTGCCGCAGCTTCTGCTCCGAAAGTCATCGGACCCATCTCTGCTACATTGATATACACTTCCAGAATGCGTTTTTTACCCCAGATGACCTCAATCAGGAAAGTGAAATATACTTCAAAGGCTTTTCTGACATAGCTTCTCTCCTGCCACAGGAATACGTTTTTGGCCACCTGCTGTGAAATGGTACTTGCTCCCCTCACTTTTTTTCCTTTTGAGTTATTCTTAAAGGCATTCCTCATCGATTTGAAATCGAAGCCGAGGTGCTCGGGAAACAACTGATCTTCCGCTGCCACGGCCGCAAGGGGCACTTCTTTTGAAATATCACTGTAAGATTCCCAGTCATAGTAAATCTCAGAACTTTTTCCATCTATCAAAGCCCCGATTTTCTGATCTATCATCGTAATGGTAATGGGTATCGGTACAAACTTGAATAATACCACCGACCCTACTGAAAGTATGACAAAATAAAGGATCACTTTTTTCAGGAACCCGATTATCCCGGAAAATCCCGACTGTTTCTTTTTATTTTTTGGCTTTGGTTTTCGTACTGTATTTAATTTTGCCATTATTGTAATTCAAATAGATTATTACAAAAGTATGGAAATTGATTTATCCGGTAAAAAAATAATTGTGACGGGAGCCGCCGAGGGTATCGGAAAAACATTCACTGAGTATCTGATCAACTCAAAAGCAACAGTTGCCATACATTACAATACCAATAAAGAATCTGCAGAGCTACTTGAAAAACTACGTCCTGAATTCAATTCCAGGGCTTTTCAGGCTGATTTATCGTTAAAAGAAGAAGTGGAAAGACTCTTTAATGAAGTCACAGAACATTTTGGAACGGTTAACATCATTATCCATAATGCCGGTGTATTTCTTTCTCATGCCATAGATCAGGACATTGAAAACTGGTACAAGACCTGGAAAAAAACCATGGATATTAACCTGAATGCGGTAGGTCTGCTGACCAAACTGGGTATTAATCACTTTCAGCAGAATGGTGGCGGCAGTTTTATTTTTATTGCTTCAAGGGCTGTTTTCAGAGGAGAAACAGAAGAATACCTGGCTTATGCCGCCTCAAAGGGAGGGATGGTTTCTCTGGCCAGATCGGTAGCCAGGTCTTTCGGCAAACAAAACATCAAATCATTCACCATTGCTCCCGGATTTACCAGGACGAGAATGGCTGAAGACTTTATTAAGACGTACGGTGAAGAAAAAATACTGAATGAATTGTCGCTCAATACCCTCACAGAACCGAAAGACATCGCTCCGCTGGTAGTCATGTTGTGTTCCGGCCTGATGGATCATGCAACCGGCACGACGATTGACATCAATGCCGGTAGCCACATCCGCTGATATTTATCCTTTCAGAATGGAATGACCCATTTTGTCCCTTTTGGTGATCAGATAGTTTTCATTATGAGGGTTGGGCACTATTTCGATCGGAACGGTATCAACGATCTCAAGTCCGTATCCCATTAAACCGGCCCTTTTCTTAGGATTGTTGGAAATGAGTCTGATTTTCGACACGCCAAGGTTCCTCAGAATCTGAGCTCCTACTCCGTAATCCCTGTCGTCGGCTCCGAAACCAAGTTCGAGATTAGCTTCTACCGTATCTTTCCCCTGTTCCTGAAGTTTATAGGCTCTTAGTTTATTGAGCAAACCAATCCCCCGGCCTTCCTGATTCATGTACACAACCACTCCTTTTCCTTCTTTCTCCACCATTTCCATGGATGCATGAAGCTGTGGTCCGCAATCACAACGGCATGAACCGAAAATATCTCCGGTTACACATGAAGAATGTACCCTTACCATCACTTCCTCGTCTTTTTCCCAGGTTCCTTTGATAAGTGCCAGGTGAAGTTGCTGATTGTTCAGTTGTCTGAAAGCAATCATTTCAAAGTCCCCCCACGCTGTCGGCATATTCACACCGATCTCACGTTTGATCAGGCTCTCTTTTTCAAGTCTGTATTCAATGAGGTCTTTGATGGATACCAGTTTCAGATCAAACTTATCGGCAATTTTTCTCAATTCCGGAAGACGGGCCATACTGCCGTCTTCATTCAGAATTTCGATCAGTACGCCGGCTGGTTGTAAACCCGCCAGTCTGGCCAGGTCAATAGCAGCTTCTGTATGTCCGGTTCTTCTTAAAACACCACCATCCGCAGCTCTCAGCGGGAAAATATGTCCGGGGCGGCCTAATTCTTCCGGCTTAATATTTTTATTGACCAGGGCCTGAATTGTTTTGGCTCTGTCTGAAGCCGAGATACCCGTGGTGCAACCGTAACCCAAAAGGTCGACCGAAACTGTAAAAGCAGTCTGATGCTCGGCTGTATTGTTGCCTACCATCATATGAAGATCAAGCTCTTCACACCTTTCT
Organism: Emticicia sp. CRIBPO; assembly: GCF_009905725.1. Lineage (GTDB taxonomy): Bacteria > Bacteroidota > Bacteroidia > Cytophagales > Spirosomataceae > Leadbetterella. Next base: position 257,336 of record NZ_JAAAKV010000002.1, read on the forward strand.
CCTGTAAGCGGTGCACACATCAATCCCCTACCCTCTTTGACCATGAAATTGACCATTTCAGGAGTGGTCATTTCCGCCGCACAGATAAAATCACCTTCATTTTCACGGTCCTCGTCATCTACTACGATGATAATTTTACCATTTTTTATTTCCTCTATGGCTGACTCTATGGTATCTAATTTAATTGCTTGCATATTTTCAAAATCTGATTAAAGTCGCAAAGATAAGGGAATTTATATTGACATAAACTTAAACCTTTGCTGACAGGTATTTACACAACACAAACTTTGCGAATAATGATCCATAAGAATTAAATTCTCTTCCTCTCCTGCAGGATACCAAAAACGAACTTATCTATACATCAACAAATCTCAGTGAAGCAGTTTTTTGGGCATGATTTTTGGATTATTCCCGGCATACATAAGTGCTATTGTTTGAATAAGGATTGAATATGTCACATTTTTCCATAAATAAATCGGTTTGGTTGGGGGTCATTCTCTTTTTAACCTCGTGGAGTTTATTTGCCCAAAAGATAAATCCCAAACCTATACCGAAAATTTGTGATAACACTACACCTCCCCCTGCAGGTTATACACTAAGTGGTGATTTTTTTCATGCTCCATCTAATAAATGTATTCCTGCATCCGCAACCTCAATGAATGTTTATTTACAGGGGAAACCGGATGCGTCTACAAGTGCCTATCTGACTTCCACTAAATTTTATTTCGGTGCTGACGAAGATTTTAATTTTATAACACCAAACACACCTGCAGTTCCAGCTACCCTTACTGCAGGAATACCTGGCCTCAATAAAACATTAACTGCGGGTTGGTATTGGGTAGTGATGGAAGGAGTTGATTTAAACAGCAAAAAAAAATATACCTGCCAGGCATTTGAAGTTCTCCCAACCACTACTCCTGCGGTGAGTTTAACTTCATGCGGCACAAACTCAGTGACGCTGACGATCCCGACTGATGCTGTAAACAAATATGATAAATATACTGTAGACTGGGGTAATTCATTTATTCAGCAAATAGACCCTGCTACTCAGCCATTACCGGTGACGATTAATCAAACCTATACCGGGACAATCCCCACCATCACCATTAAAGCCAACTACATCCGGGGAACTGACCCCAATGTTTGTCCTACCCAAACCACCAATTTACCCCCCCCAACTAGTACCAAACCTATCCTCATCGAATTAAACGGAGAAAAACAGGGAACTGAAGCTACCATAAAATTTGACAATTATGAAGTAGGTAAAAATTATGACATCTGGGGCTCAGTAGATAATGGTACTGGACCAGGAACATTTATCAAACAGGCGGTAGGGCAAAACGGCAATGCTACCGTCACGGGATTGAGTGCAGCAAACAGATATTGTTTCAAAGCTTCCTATACCGATGGCTGCGGAAATTTGGTGGATTCCGATAACATTCTTTGTTCCATCAGACTTACCCCTAACCTCGTGTCGTCTACGGAAGTCAATCTGGCCTGGAATTTACCTTCTGTTCCTTCCGGCATTCCCGCTCCGAATAACCTGGCATTATTCAGGGATGTGGTCGGTTGTGCCAACTGTCAAACCAAACCTGTTTTAACCAATCTTACTTCTTACAACGATAAAACACTCATTTGTAGTCAGAAATATCTGTACCAGGTAGAAACCAAATATCCGGTTGTTTTTAATACTGTTACCAAAAATATCATCATCAGATCAGCTCAAATGACGGTAGATCCGCAAAGTCTGCCCGCTCCCCCAGTACCTAAAGAACTCATGAGGGTAAGCTACGACCCTAATAATGAAGACATTATTCAACTAAGTATAAATACAACCAACCCGGCATCAAAATACCAGTTTTTACGGGCAGAGGGCAATTCTGCCAACTTCATTCCTGTGGGCTCCAGTGTCAACACCAATTTTGATGATGTGAGCATCATTAATAAAGACGTCCAATATTGCTATAAATACCAGTTGGAAGACGCTTGTGGAAACCCAAGTGCACCCTCTCCCTCGTTTTGCACCGTTCTTCTGAAGTCTAACCAGCCCGGAACACTCAATTGGACAGCTTTCACATTACCGCCCTCGGCTTATAATGTACTGCATAATACCACCTACACCGTCGAGTATTTTGATCCAACGTTTGGTACCGGAGGTGGATTTATTCCTATAGCTCCAACAGATAAACTTATACAATCTGTCCAGGCGGAATTGAATAACTCTACGCAGATTGACGTAAAATTCAGAATTTCATCGATTCAGGTCATAGATATAGATGGCACATCCAACTTCCCCGTAACTTCCTATTCCAACGTTTTTACGTTTATCATTCCACCGAGAATATACGCCCCTACAGCCTTTACGCCGGACGGAGCCGGACCCTCTTCTTCGGAAAAATTCAAGGTTTTCACTAAGTTTGTCACCAGCGGCAAAATCACCATTTATGACAACTGGGGTTCGGCCATCTTCAGTTCCGACAACCTCGGTGATGAATGGAACGGAACGCTCTCCGACGGCAATACGCCTGCTCCTATTGGAACTTATGCATATAAAATAGTAGGAATTAGTGACGCCGGAAAAGATTTCACTTTTAAAGGAAGCATACTTCTGCTCCGGTAACTAGCGGCTGATGTAACCCTGGTATTTCTTTGGGGTCATGTTCATCCTTTTCTGAAATTGCCGGTTAAAATTGGAAAGGTTGTTAAATCCCGACTCATAAGCAATTTCTGAAATGCTCAGATGGTCGGTTTGCAACAATTTACAGGCATTTCCGATCCTGACTTCATTCAAGAACTCAAAGAAAGTTTTGCGTGTCCTGACCTTAAAAAACTTACAAAAAGCATTCGGGGTCAGGTTAGCCACTTCAGCTATGACTTTTAAGGTAATATCTTCTTTATAGTTATTGATCACAAAGTCAAAAACTGAGTTGATCCTCTCGTTTTCTATGTCTCTCTGTGGTGACGTAAAAGCCATCGAAGAAATCACTTTACGTTCTCCGTGCATCAGTATTTGCTGCAGGATCTGAAAGAACAATACGAATTTCTCAAACCCCTCAACCTTGGCGATTCTTTCAAAATAATCATAAAAAGCCTTTCCTTCCAGCACAAGCCCTTTGCCGGAATCAGCAAAAACGTCTTCCAGCTGATGGGTCTCTTCAAATTCCCAGAAATCCTTTCCAAAAATATCAGACATAAAAAATAAGGATATTGCTTCCACAGACAAATCCTCATCTTCAAAATATTCCCTGTCACTTTTGAATACATGCGGCAGGTTACCGCCTAAAACAAAGAGCTGACCCTCTTCAAAACGCTCAATTTTATCCCCAATAAAATAAGTCCCTTTGCCTTTCAGCACCAAAGTAATCTGTATTTCAGGATGGAAATGAAGTTTATCGTAAAAATAAGGCAGAGCATCCACCTGAACCCTCAGGGGCGTATTTTCGGTTTTCGGAAGTTTAAAAAAAAGAGGTTTCATCAGAACAACTACAAAAAAATTATCCACAATTAAGACTTGAAGTCAAAATTATGGATAATAATCAGTTAAAACCTTTATTCAGACAGATAAATCAAAACTTATCATAATCATCTTCGTCGTCAAAATTCATTTTACCCGTATCAAACATACTGTCAAGCAGGTCTTTGAAATATAAACCCTTATCCAATGCCTGTTTCGAGATCATTGAATATTCAGCCAGTCCGTGCAAGGCAAATTCCATCAGGAAGAACTTCAGATTTCCTTCCACACCTTTCTGATATTCTTCTACCAGCTCCTGCAGGCCGTCAATGGTTTTCAGTCTTGAGAGATATTCTTTCTGGGTAATGTTGTTGAGCAAATCCAGTTCATTTCCGGCCGCAAACCAGGCAGTAATCTGGGTAAAAGGATTTTTGCCGTCCTTTTTCTTTTTGGCTTTTTCCGGATCGGGGAAATAATTCAGAAACTCAGCCCTGATCGCTTTTCCGATAAGGTTCTGAGCTACATAAACCGGCCCTTCCACTTCACCTTCATACACCAGTTCTATTTTACCGTTAATAGCCGGAATGGCTCCGTAAATATCAGAAATCCTGGCCGTTACTTCTTCTTCGCCGTTAAGCAGGGCACGTCTCTCCGCAGAACTGAGCAGATTTTCATAAGCAGAAATAGTCATCCTTGCAGAAACACCCGATTTTGCATCCACAAATTCACTCTGGCGTGCTTCTATCGCTATTTGTTCGATCAGGTCTTTTAAGATATCGTTGACTTCTATTTTTTGCTGCTGCGGTTTCACCACGGCTTCCTGCTGGGTAATACGCTTCCCGGTTTCAAGTGTCTTGGGATAGTGGGTCACTATCTGAGAATCTATCCTGTCTTTCAAAGGCGTCACGATACTTCCTCTGTTGGTATAATCTTCCGGATTGGCGGTAAAAACAAACTGGATATCAAGAGGTAAACGCAATTTAAAGCCTCTGATCTGGATATCTCCTTCCTGCAAAATATTGAACAACGAAACCTGTATCCTGGCCTGAAGATCAGGTAGCTCATTGATAACAAATATACCACGGTGTGATCTTGGAATCAATCCGAAGTGAATTACCCTTTCGTCTGAATACGGCAACTTCATCGTTGCGGCTTTGATCGGATCCACATCACCGATCAGGTCGGCTACTGAAACATCCGGGGTTGCCAGTTTTTCATTATACCGCTCAGCCCTCGGGAGCCATTCCACCGGCGTTTCGTCCTTTAATTCAGCAATCAGGTCTTTGGAATATCTCGAAAGCGGATTCATCGGGTCGTCATTCAATTCACTTCCCTTAACCACCGGAATATATTCGTCGAGCAAATTCACCATCAGCCTCGCAATCCTTGTCTTGGCCTGCCCTCTCAGCCCCAGGAGGTTGATGTGGTGCATAGATAAAATAGCTTTTTCAACATCCGGAATAACGGTATCTTCATATCCCCATATTCCTTCAAATACATTTTGTCCGGCCTTAAGTTTTTCTATCAGATTATCTCTGAGCTCTTGTTTGATGGATTTAGACTGGTAGCCCTGTGCGATTAATTGACCTAAAGTGTTTATTTTCAGAAGATTTGTATCAAATGACATAGATGTTATTTTATTGTTTTAAAATGGCCGGTATGAAAAATTTACGCCTGTCAAATCAAAACGATTTTCCTTATCAAATGGTTTAAAAAACCTATCTTTGATCAAAAACCTTAAACGATGGCTGTAAAAATACTTGAAAACAGGAAACGGATAGCCCTGGTGGCTCACGACAACAAGAAAACAGAGCTTATTGAATGGGCAAAATACAACCGCGTAACCCTTTCAAAACATGAACTTTATGCCACCGGCACCACCGGTACATTACTTGAAGATGCCCTGGATGTCTCCGTCAGAAAACTGCTCAGCGGGCCGCTCGGAGGTGATCAGCAGATCGGAGCCCTCATCGCTGAAGGAAAAATCGACGTACTGATTTTCTTCTGGGATCCCATGTCTGCCCAACCCCATGACCCGGATATCAAAGCTTTGCTGAGGCTTGGTGTGGTTTGGAATATTCCAATAGCCTGCGACCGCTCCACGGCTGACTTTATCCTTACTTCACCCCTGATGCACCAGGAATATGAGGTGATTTTACCCGATTATAACACTTATCTCAAAAGAAAACTCTGAGTCAAATGATATTATAAAATTGATTATTTAATTTTGCAAAAAAAACACCGAATTGACTTTTATCAGGTTCATCATTTTATTTTTCATACCAGCTTTAGGCTTCGGGTCGGTCACAGGTCCCGGAGGACAATATAACCTAGTCCATGATTTTAAGGACGAATGGCAGATTTATGACGCCGGAGAAAAGTTGTACCTGCCTTTTGTTAAGGAACAGAATTTTGATTTTACAGCTCATACGGCTATTCTTAATACCGAGGATTATCCTTATTCCACGTTGCTTGTTAAATCTGATAATCCCGCAGATTTCCTGTTTATCAATGGCTCTCTGATCCAGAAACTGGTGCCCGGAAAATGGGTTACTATCCAGGTTAACGATCTTAAATCCAAATATAAGGTACGGGACATTTACCTCACTGTTTACGGTGATGTGAATGCGGACCATAAATTTATACAGGTCGGCTATCCGTCCAGAAAAAACCAGTTGAGCGAAAAAGGCTCTGTAAATCAGCCGTTTAATATCAAACCCAGGGCTAATGTGCCATATAGAAGTACTTTTGTTGTGGTGTTTATTGTTACACTTGTATTAGCCAGTTTTCTTTCCAATTCTTACCCGAGAGCATTCCAGAGATACTATAACCTTAAGGACCTGATGTCCTTCCTGGTCAGGGAACAGTCCTTCTTAATCAATAAGCCTCTCAACCGGACGAACATGTTGTTTGTCATTTTGCTGAGTCTGATTTCAGGTTTTCTGTATATTATCATTCAAAGCAAGGGCATTAACCTGATCGACAGCCGTTTCTTTTTCCAGGACGCACAAACTTTCGGGCTTCTTTTATCCAATTTCCTTAAGCTGTGCGTTTTCTTTTTTGTGATGTTCGTCTTTAAATTCTTTTTGATCAATACCATAGGAAGATTATTCAATCTCGATAAAGTTGTGGAAATTCATTTTTTCAAACTGATCCAGTCCACCCTTTATTTCTTTACTTTGATGCTCATCATTCTTTTGGTTTTGTTCAATACTTATTTATTTTCAGAGACATTCCTTGAAAAATATTTTTTACTTGTTTTGTCTGTTTTTTACACTTTTCGGACAATAATCATCTATTTTACTATAAATAGAACCATAAATGTGCAAAGTCTCTACTTAATTTCTTATCTTTGCATCGTCGAAATCCTGCCAATTATAATTGGGCTCAGGTTCGCAAACTAAATTATTTTGAATTCAGCTTTTTTAAAAATATTGATTTCTGTATGAGTGAGATGACAGACAAAGTTATTCAAGATCGACTAAAGAAAGTAGAAAGTGTATTGGTCACTTTGGATGATCCGGGAGAAAAATCGTCACCCTATTCTGAATTAGTTGAAAAGTACAATGTCCGGGTAGATTTCAGGAATTTTATTGATGTAAAAAAGCTTGATCACCGGGAGTTCCGGAAACAAAAAATTGACATTTTAGCACACACAGCCATTATCTTCACCAGCCGTAACGCGGTTGATCATTTTTTCAAAATGTGTGAGGAGCTGAGGGTCGAAATCCCTATTGAAATGAAATATTTTTGTATTTCAGAACAAACAGCCAACTACCTTCAGAAGTACATTACCATCAGGAAGAGAAAAATTTTCTCTGGTCACAGAACCGCAGCCGATCTTGAGCCGTACATCCTGAAACACAAAGGCGAAAAATTCCTTTTCCCATGTTCAAACATCAGAAATGATGCAATTCCCGGGATTATGAACAAACACGGTCTCAAATTCACGGAAGCCGTTATCTATGAAACTGTCCCGGCCGACCTTTCGGACCTGACAGAAGTTTTCTATGATATCATCTGTTTCTTCAGCCCTTCAGGAGTGCATTCACTGATGCATAACTTCCCGGACTGGAAGCAAAACAATACAAGACTGGCGGCATTTGGCCCTACAACATCCAAAGCCATTACCGAACTGGATCTGATCCTGGACATTCAGGCACCCCTACCTAATGCCCCGTCGATGACCGGAGCTCTTGAATTGTACATTAAAAAAGCCAATCATTTGTAAACTTTTTCGCTTTTCAATAATATTTTTGTCGCTATTGTGTTATATTGAGTAATTATAATGTAGGTTTGAGAATTAAATTTGTTGCAGATAGTATTGATGGCCAAAAAGTGCATTTACATATTGATATCAACCTTTATCACACTAAAGGTTGTAGGGCAGCAAGACCCCCAGTTTACTCAATATGTCTTTAATCAGTTTTACCTGAATCCGGGTGCTGCCGGGATAGAGAATAAAACGAGGATTCAAACCATTTTCAGATCTCAATATACCGGATACACCGCTACGGCTGATCCGGGAGGATCGATACTGAATCAAGTTTTCTCAGCCAATATGCCCTTAGGAATACTCAAGGGTGGTGCAGGTATCTATTATGCCAACAACAAAGTTTCGAAAGTACTGACCAACCAGGAAATCCAGCTGTCTTATGCCTATCATTATAAACTGGGAGGAAGTATCCTGGGAGTAGGCGTTTCAGGGGGAATCCACTCCAAAACCCTCAATGGTGACGCGTATATTCCGAGAGATCCGGATGATCCTTTTATTCCTTCAGACAAAATCAGACAATCAGCATTAGACATCAGTACAGGCGTATATTTATTTAACCCGGGCTTTCAGCTTGGGTTGTCGCTTAAACATATCAATCAGCCCAAATTCGGATTTAGCAATACCGGAGAGGGCGATTATGCGTTAAACAGGAGTCTTTATTTGACCGGAAGCACACTCATCGGGGTAACTTATACCCTGGATGTGAGTCCCATGTTTGTCTTAAAAAGTGACCTGAAAACAATTTCACCTGAATTGGGTGTTTTGACCACTTACGATTCGAAATACTGGGCAGGTGTCAATTACAGATGGGAGGATGCGGCTTCTTTTATCATAGGAGGTAATTTTCTTAATAATTCTTTACGTGCAGGATATGCGATAGACCTGGTTGTTTTTGGAACAAGTGCAAAAGCACCGATGTCACACGAAATTTTACTGACTTATACTTTGGCTCCCCCGAGATCGGGCAAGAAGTCAATTATAAGGACACCAAGATACAGATTCTGATTAAACGGTAGCATTTTTAAGATCCTAAGGGTACCTTGGCATGATTTGTGTAAAATATCAGGTTAATCATTTTGATCTGAAAGCGTGGAGAATCCGTATTTTTTTGAAAGCCAGGGACCAAAAGTACTCATACAATAATTTAATATGAGTTGACGTTTTGAGTCTGTCATTATAAATTTTATTACGTTTTTAAACATCTTGTTTTGCTATGAGCAAGCGAATTACAAAATTATTATTCAAATCTCTGGTCATTATTGCACCTATGGTGTTTATGCAGAGTTGCAGCTTCTTCAATAAAACCATGGAAAAAGTCGGCCTTGGTGGCAAAGGAGGCGGAGGAGGAAAGGGCGGAGCAGCAGGATCTGCCGATCCGCTTGATGGCATCAGGAATGGTGAACTTGTAGCAACAGCTCGTAAAGGATACAAACAAACCGCTCCGACCGGTATGGTTCTCGTTCCTTCGGGTTCATTTACTATGGGTCAGGCTGATGAAGATATCATGTCTGCAAGAGTAACGATGAACAAAAGAATTACGATCTCTCCTTTCTATATGGATGATACCGAGATCACCAATCATGAATACAGGATGTTTGTCAATTCAATGCTTGCAGATTCAGTTTCTGTATTGGGAGAAGAATTTATCATGACCAAATTATATCCTGACACTACCGTATGGAAAAAAGACTTTACCTATCATAACGGTGACCAGCTGACCGAAAACTATTATGGTAACCCTGCTTTTGACATGTACCCTGTGGTAGGTGTTTCATGGGATGCAGCTCAGTATTTCAGCAAATGGAGATCAGGTCTTTACAATAATTTCAAAGCAGAGAACAACCAGTACAAGTCACCAAGATTCCGTCTGCCTTCTGAAGCAGAATGGGAATGGGCTGCCAGAGGCGGAAAAGAAGGGGCTAAATATCCTTGGGGTAACCCTTACGTAGCCAACGGAAAAGGTTGCTACCTGGCAAACTTCAAACCTTTCAGAGGATCTTATCAGAAAGACGGATACCAGTACACCGCTCCTGCCAATGCATTCAACCCTAATGATTTCGGTCTTTATAATATGGCCGGTAACGTTTCTGAATGGACTCAGGATGCCTACTCTGAATCTTACATGCCGGTTACATGGGATTTGAACCCCGTCTATAACGACGACAACGAAGATCGCAAAGTGATCAAAGGCGGTTCATGGAAAGACGTAGCATATTTCCTTGAAACAGGTACATCAACATTTGAATATCGCAATGCCACCCGTTCTTACATCGGTTTCAGATGTGTCATGGACAGGCTGGGAAGCGTTCCGGGAAGAGAATAATATTGACAATTCATATCATATTTTTTTAACTAATAAAAACCTATAAACAAGTAAAAATTTATTTCTCATGGCAGCAAATAACGGTCCGAGTTTTTTTTGGGATAAATTCATTCCTTTCTTTTATGGCTTAGGTGCGTCAGTAGTTATCCTGGGTGCAATGGGTAAAATCATGCACTACGATTGGGCTAGTACATTACTTCCGATCGGACTTGGTACCGAGGCCCTTATATTCTTAATCTATGCATTTCAATCATTCCTGAGACCGGGTGTTGAGTACCAATGGGAAAGGGTTTATCCTGAACTGGCTGAAGATTTTAAAGGTGAACTACCAACCCGCAGCTCAGCAGCTCCGCAGGGATTGGGTCTTACCTCTAAAATGGATGATATGCTGGCCAATGCTAAAATCTCTCCGGATATTTTTGACGGTCTTAAAACCAGTTTCCAGAGTCTGACCAAAACGGTTTCGAGCCTTGGAGAAATCTCTAATGCCACTGTAGCCACTAACGAATATTCTAAAAGTGTCAAAGAAGCTTCTGTAAAAGTAGCTGAAATGAACAGTTCTTATGGTGTAGCTATCAATGCGATGAGCAGCATGGCCGATGCCACCAAAGACTCTCAGGAATACCGTAACCAATTCCAGAAAATAACCCAGAACATGGGTGCTTTAAACGCAGTTTATGAATTGGAACTTCAAGATACCAACAAGCATCTGAAAGCCATGAACGCTTTCTACAGCAACCTTTCTTCTGCAATGCAGGATATGGCCGATGCTTCAAAAGATACCCAGCAGTTCAAATCGGAATTAGGCAAATTAACCAGTAACCTGTCGTCTCTTAACAATGTTTATGGTAGTATGCTTTCTGCAATGAAAGGCAATTAATAAACAAGCAAGAGAAAGTTTACCTAAAATTATCAATTAAACTCAAAAAAAAGCAATATGGCTGCTGGTAAAGAAAGTCCTCGTCAGAAGATGATCAACATGATGTATCTTGTTCTGACGGCGATGCTGGCTCTTCAAGTCAGTAATGCGATTCTTCAGAAATTTGTATTATTAAACAATAGTTTGGAACAGGCTAATAAAGCTGCTGACGATTCTAACAACAGGACGTTGGCTTCGATGAAAGATGCAGTTGAAAAAGCAGGTAATAAGCCTGAATATGTTCAGTTATACAATAAAGCAGGAGATGTCCGCAAAAGAACTTCAGAATTGGTAAGTTACCTCGAAAGTCTGAAAGGCGTTGTAATTAATGAAGCTGGTGGCGGGATTGATCCTGAAACCCAGCAGATAAAAAATATTTCAGAAGAAGAAAAAGTGGCGAATATTTTTGTAGGCCCTGCCAAAAGAGGCAAGGGTTATGAACTGAAAGCCAAACTGGATGAATATGTAAAAGAATTACAAAAATATGCTCCTTCTACTCTGAAACTTCCGTCACTTGCTCTGGATGCTAAAGAAGATCCGGCGATGAATAACACGGATGCTATCACCAAAAGTAAAGATTTTGCTGAATTAATGTTTGCCCAGACACCGGTTCCGGCTGCTTTGGCTTCTTTAAGTCAGAAACAATCAGAAATCAGAAGACTTGAAAGCGAGATCCTTGAGTACCTTGCCCAACAGGTAGGTGCCAAAGAAATCAAATTCGATAAAATATTCGCTGTCGTTATTCCTGATGCGAGAACTGTGGTAGCCGGTCAGACTTACAAAGCTGATATCGCTATCGGAGCTTATTCAAGTGCCATCACGCCATCTATAAGCATCAATGGTTCTGCCCTCGCTGTGAAAGACGGAAAGGGATCTTATGAAGTAAGAACCCAGGGTGGTGAGTATGACAAAAACGGTCAGTTGAAAAGATCTTATACCGCAACTGTTTCATATCCGAAACCTGATGGTACCAGAGAAACAGTAACACAGGAAGAAACTTATACCGTTCTTAAGCCTTCTGTTCAGCTGGCCTCTTCTTCACTTCCTGCTTTGTATTTCAGATGTGCCAACAGGCTGCAGACTACTTCTCCGGGATTGGGAAGCTTATTTAATCCTAGTTATTCCGGATCGGGAGCTGATTTTATCCCTGGTGCAGGTGGTAAAGTAACTGTCGTGCCAAATGCCAGCAAAGTATCACTGGAAGTAAGAAACGAAGGTATTCTTCTTGAGTCGTTCCCTTTCAATGTAAGAAGGGTTCCGAAACCAAACATTGTTGCTTCGGTTAACAACGCTAGAGTTGATGAAAATGTTAAGAAAAGAGGCCTTGCAGCTTCTTCCGTGAGAGTAATCAATGTTTCGGCTATAGCTGATGAAGATTTCAAAAATAACAATCCGGAAGATGCCATTTTCAGGGTTTCCAGTTTTGACATTTTCCTTGCCAGTGGTATCAGGCCAAAAGGAAGTATGAAAGGTGTAAGCGGTTCGGTAAATGTTGGTCAGCTTGCACAACAAGCAGAGGCTGGTGATCGTTATCTGATCGTTGTCAACAAAGTTGAACGCAAAAACTTTAAGGGGGAAATCGAAGAAGTGAATATCGGAGAATTTACTGTTGAAATTCCACTTAGGTAAAAAATATTAAATTTTTAGTCGATGAAAAAAATCAAAACTTTAGCCATTGTGACTGCCTTGCTGGCAGGACAGTCGGCATTCGCTCAGGAAAAGTCAGATAAGGGTCTGAATCCTCTTTCGCTTCGTCCGATACATGAGTCAAATGTCATGTTTAAGACCACGCTTTGGCGTAGAGTGGATTTGAATGAGAAAATTAATCAACCGCTTTTTGCCAAAGGTGCTGAAATCACTAAACATCTTATTGATGGCGTGAAAGCCGGGGTTTTGGAAGCTTTTGATAATGACTCTCTGGCTAAAAAACTCACCCTGGAAGAATTTAATCAGCGTCTTTATAAGAAATTCGCTGGTGGCGGACTTTCAAAAGAAGAGATTGAAGCCGGTTTTGGTGCTGAATCAGAAGATGACGGATGGGGAGGCGAAGCCGCTAAAACTCCGGCCGCTGGAACTACTGCAGGCACAGAAAGCGATTCTCAGACCAGCGGTACTCCTAAAACTACAGCTGCTTCAGAAGGTGGTTACGAAATGTTTCCAAGCGAATTGTACATTCTTGAGATCAAGGAAGACTGGATTTTTGATAAACAAAGGTCAAGACAATACGCAGATATTCAGTCTATCACCATCATGATCCCTGCTGAAGCCTCTGCTGAAGGCCTTGAAAAGCCCCTTGCTTCTTTCAAATACAAAGAGCTTGAGACTTATTTCAGAGGAAATCCGAACTGTATATGGTACAATGCAGCCAATGTGGCTCAGCATAAAAACCTCGCAGATGCTTTCGAGCTGCGTCTTTTCCATGGTAAAATCGTAAGAAAAGCCAACCCTGGCAACAAATACCTGGATCAGATTTACAAATCACCTAAAGAAGGGATGTTGAAATCTCAGCAACTGGAATATGAGTTGATGGAATTCGAAAACAACCTTTGGGAATATTGATTCATAAAGACATAAAAAAGCCGGTCCTGAAAATTCAGGACCGGCTTTTTCTTTTCAGTATTTATCAGATCTTAAAACTCATCACAAAATCCAGTTTGATTTCCTCTTTGGTATTTAAACCCATTAAGCCCGGTGGGTCAATGTTATAATCTTTCATATTGATGACAAATCCACCGGAGACAACAACAGCATCCTTATCTGTTTTCCGTACGGCATTAATCACGACAGGGCGGCTTGTCCCGTGAAAGTTCAGATTCCCTTTAATACTCAGCTTACCTGACTCTTCAGTAATGCCGGTGGAGCTGAAAGTAATATTAGGATATTTCAAAGCCTCCAGCACTTCAATAGCGTGCGAGTCCCTGTTGGCATTGCCGCTGTCAAAACTCTTTACCGGAACGACCACTGCCACTGCTTCAATTTTTGAGGACTCATCATCAAAGACAATAATGCACCTAGAAGAAGGCGACTTAGCATCCCAGTCATGCAAAGGGTGCTGCATACTGTATTTGATATATGAATTAGCGGGATCGGCTGTAATCTTTCTTTTGGCAGGCTTAAAAGCGGTAAAAAAAGAACATGCTATCAGAACACTTAGAATAATTTTCATCGCAATAAAATTTATGGATCAGAACTCAAATTTAATGGTGGCAATGGCCAGTGCATAAGCCCCGAAGGTGGTCAGAGCTACATTACGGTGAAGTTTCTTGTTGACCTGGAAATTATTATCAATCCTGTGAGCCAGAACATTCGTCGTAATCATCCCGGAAAGATGCACATAAGACAATATCCGGTGAAGCTTGATATTATCGAACTTCTTTCTGTATACTGCTTTGGGAGGAGCTGTAAACGACATCAGGGCGGTAGTGGCATATCCGATATTAATCCCTGTAGCCATGCCTTCATGCCAGCTTTTCAGCTTCGTTGTGTACGTTTCAGGGTTGTAAATTCTACTCCCCAGGTAGCCCTGTGCTATCATTCCTGCAGCAGTGGCCAAACCTATCGCCTGATGAATTCTGAACATGGTTCTCCTGATCTTGAGCTCTTTCTGGCGTGTTTCCGGCGTAAGTACCTTTGGGGCGATCCCCACTTTCCTGTAAAGACCATGCTCTCCCCAGAGCATTCGCTGAGTAAGAAGCATTTTCTCCGGAAGAAGGCTTTCAGGCTCTTCAGGAGTTGTTTTGTCCAGTTCAAGCAACAAACTGTCTGCCGGTACATCCTGACAGAAACTGGTATGGCTGAATGCCATCATCAATAAAACACAAAATAGATACCTCATGTATGGGTCTGGTAAAATGGATAATGTGTAAAACTACAATAAAAAACAGCCGGGGCTGTTTTTTATTGCTTGCTGATTGCGATCAGGCAGTTACTTTAAGTGAATTACCGCTGTTGGTCAGTTCGGTTTTAAACGCCTTTAATGCCGAAGGGGCCGGAGATTTTTCGACAGACCCGTCCAATGCAAATTCCGACAAATGGTTGGGACACAGAAAATCATTCTCCGCTGACCTGTACTGGACAGTCGAACCTTCATGCGTACACACTTTTGATAAGGCTACCATTGTGCCTTTAGCATTGGCAATAATAATGTTGGCAACATAAAGAAACTCACCCTGGGTTTTTAATTTAGCATAATTCGCATGGGTAAGGTCCACTGTAAAATCGATAGAAGTGCCGGAAGTAGTGCCAGTTAAACCAGCGGTACCGGTACCCGGGTTGTTGGTGCCCGGATCAGGGTTTACAGGATCCGGGTCATCTTCTGAGCCCCCGCAGGCGGTCACCGCTCCTAAACAATACACAGCCATCAGGGCTTTGCTGCTCAATCCTAAGTTTTTCAAAAATTCGCCTCTGTTCATCTTTGATTTAAGTTTAAATGGGTATTTCTTTTAAACTCAGATACGGGCGATAAATGTTATTGGTTGCTTTCCTAAACAGTTTAAATTTCAATTTTACCGGAAATGAAGACTCCGATGGTAATTAACTTCACCTTACCATAGCCTACCTCCCCCAAAGGAATTTTAAAGAAAGGCTCTCCCTGAATGGAAAGTTTACGGGTAATCCGTCTCTCATAGCCCCCGGACAAATTCAATACTCCGAAAGGATAAAACCCGGTTTTACCTTCCCATGCCCTTGATTTGATGGCCGGATCATCGTCATTCTCATAAGTATATTTATACTTCTCTTTCAACATGAGATAGTTCGTAAAGCCTGCCGAAGCAAACCACTTCTGCTGCGGACGGCTGAAAAAGTCATACCTGACATTTACAGGGATATCAAGCATGTTACAGGTCGCAGATATAACTTTCAGAGGATTCCCTGGCTTAACAAGGAAATAAGGCCATTTATACTGATCAGGAGTAGCTTCATAATATTTGAGTGACTTGATGGCACCAGCCTGGACGCTCCAACGGCTGTTGAAACGGTATTCACCCACCAAGCCGATATTATTGCCGATTTTAAATATCTTATTACTGCCTATGGTAGAAAAATCCGGAGAATAAATAACCCTGAAACCAAATCCCCGTTCATTCCTGACGATATTTACTGGGTCAACAACTCTCATATTGTTGCTTTGATCCCTGATCTCAGGCAATACAGAAGCAACAGCACTATGCTTAAACCGCAAGGTTTTTAAAGGAGCAACACTCCCCCATTTCTTCGTCAGCTGTTCAGTTTTTTCTAATACTGCTTCGACTTTTTCTGAGGACGGGGCCGCAGTAGCATTTGACATAGTCACGGATTCAGAAACAACTGCCTGACTTTTACCGGATTTAACAGTACCTGCCCCCTTCTGAATACTTCTATCCCCGATGTTATCAGAACTACCGCTCAAAAAACCTGTTTTCTTGTTTCCGGATACCTGTTCTCTTCCGGATTTACTTTGCCCGGACAACAAAACAGTTTTGTCACTTTTACGCTCCTTTCCGGTTTCTTTCACCTTCGTTTTGATTACCGGACTATTTTCAGCAGTCTGACCACCCCTGGTACTTCTTTCTGACACAGATTTAATTTCAGATGTGTTTATTTTATTTCTGATCTGTTCTGAAACATCAGATTTATCTCCGGCAGCTACATTTTCAGGCCCGTTTATTTTCTCAGCTCCGGTTTTTACTTCCGTTTTTATTTTAACTTCTGATTCATTGTTGGTTGCTGATGGCAAATCACTGTTCCTTTCCGGTGTAATTTCCTCGTTCTTAAGTTTTGTACTTTCGGTTGACTGAGCCGGAGTACTGCCCTTTCTGCCAACCCAGTAGATCCCGGACACAAATAATAAAGCCACCAGACCCATGAGCGTCCATTTCACCCACTTAGCGTACGGTTTCCCCGGATTTGCCGGTTCAACTCCACGATCAAGTTTTTCCGACATATCCTTCCAGGCAGATTCATCGAATCCCGGCGTGAAGTTCTCTGCCGATTTCTTTAAAATCGCATCGAGCTCATCATCCGATATGTTGTTCCATTCATTCACTATTTCTCAAAATAAATCTGGTTTGTTGTACTTAATATCTTCCTCATAAATTCTCTGGCTCTGGTTACATTGGATTTAGACGTACCTATCGAGATTCCCAGCTGTTTGGAAATCTGCTCATGGGTAAATCCATCAATCACATAGAGGTTAAAAGCCATTTTGTAGGCAGGGGGTAGTAATTGAATCTTCTTAAAAAGTTCCTCATAACTGATTTTGTCCAGCGGAGTCTCCTCCTCTTTGTAGGCACCAATGGCA
This sequence comes from Emticicia sp. CRIBPO, assembly GCF_009905725.1. GTDB lineage: Bacteria > Bacteroidota > Bacteroidia > Cytophagales > Spirosomataceae > Leadbetterella. The sequence continues at coordinate 274,588 of NZ_JAAAKV010000002.1, forward strand.
GTGTCCAGATCGTAATGATTATAATGCTTGCTCTGGGCTCTGTAATGGTCAATGGAAGTGTTTATCAGAATGCGTTTAAACCAGGCTTTGAAGGAAAGGGAAGAGTCAAAACTTTCTATTTTATTAAATACTTTCAAAAAACCATCATTCAACACTTCCTTTGCCTCATCGTTGGTTTTGCAATACCGCATACATATGGCCATGGCAAAGCCAAAGAACTCCCTGTAGAGCAATTCCTGGCTTCTTCTGTCTCTTGCCTGACATCCCCTCAATATATCCGGAGATATATCAGAAATATGACCATCTTTCATTTCTACTGCTGGATACGGAAAATAAATGTTTTTGGTTGCGTTGGCAGATACGGCTATATAAAGTAATATAAATACAAGAGCAAAAACAATTCCGGAATTGAATTACAAAAATACAAAATACTCAGAATAAAGGTTTTTTCTGAGCAGGCTGATCAAAAACATAAAAGAAGCAGCTATAACGAAAAGAGTTGAAACAAAAAAAACGGCGGATGCCGTTTCTTTCACAATGCTGGTCAGATTAATGATCTCCCAAATGCTCAGAATCATATCCATTGGCAAAAATCAATGTGATAATCAATGAGCCCACAATAAAGGTAAATAAATCACCAAAAATACCTAAAGCGGCGATGATGATGAAATATATAACAATCAATAAACCGGTTGATACTTCTCCAAATGCTTTAGCCATTTTCTTTGTCTTTAAAATTATTTGCAATAATACGAAGAAATTCAAAAAAGGAGAAAACTTTTCTCAACATAATGCCCTCACTTAACGTATTTAATAAAAGACAGGGGTCTGAAACAAGGATAATTTAGTAATTTAGCCCCTCCAAATCTAAAAGAATCAACCGTTAAAATTAAGCATGTAAATGAGAGCAATTTTTACTTTACTGTTTATGCTTCTTTTTCTCCCATTCTGTTCTTTCGGACAAGAAGATCCTTATTACGAACTTCCGAAAAACAGAAACAAGCGGATTGATGCAATGGCCATGCCCAATCTTGATGCAAAAGTAATCAAATGGTATATTTCTGCCTCCGGGGGCTTAAAACCCAACGATTCCTATCTCGAAAACGACCTTGAGCAATTGCTTGAAAAAAGAAAACTCATTAATACCTTCTGGGATATTAATTTCGGCCAGAACCGAAACTACGATTTATATTTTGAAACCGGCGTTATGCAAAATCCGGTGTTTACTTCAGTGCTTTTCGGTCAGCGTCTGTCCAGAAGCGGCCCTATAGGCCTTAAAAACGGGAAGAATTATCTATCCATCCCCCTCAGGGTCAAAAAAAGAGTAATGGTACTGGATAAAATCACAAAAATGGCTTTCTGGAATGTAGGGGCCGCGGTGGTTATTTCCCCGGGCATGACCGGAAAAACCCTCCGTTCGAGCTCGACCAACTTACTCAGAATCAGCAACGGTGTGGTGGTTGACACCGTGGTTTTTAATTATAACAGCCAGCAGATGAATGTTCCGGTCAACTTTGAAGTGATGACAGAAATCAGCGGCAAAATTGTAGAGAAAGTAGAAATAAGCCTTTTTGTCAAGGCCATGATTTACCCGAAATCTGTGTTACGATCTGATTTTGAACTCGTTTACGACCCTTCAACCAAAATGTCAGCAATACAAAAAACCAATAATGTCATGCTGCAATTCGGCCTCAATCTCAAATTAAACTATCCGGCGGTCATCAGGTACGAAAGCAGGCTCTGAGACCTATCTGGTTTACTTTTTTACACTTCACCCATCATTTAATTCAATATTTTGTTGTTTTTATTCATCTTAAATTCTTATAATTGTAAGAAAATAAATTACAAAACCCTTTAATTTAGTTTGACTATGAGCAAGTTTGCAGAATGCATTGAAACTTACAAAAAACAAAATGACGAATTAGGACTTGGCTTGAGCGAGACCTTATTAACAGGTGTTGCCAAAGGTCTTGGCCCATCAATTTATAATGCAGACTCTTCTAAAGTTTCGGGTACTGATCCTGAAGAATTAGCCCGTGTTAAAAACAATTTCCTGATCAAAAAACTAGGTTTGTCTGATGGTCCCCAACTAGATTCAGCTATTGATGAAGTCATAGAAAAGCTGGGAAGCAGCAACAGGAACAAATACCGTGCAGTAGTTTACGCTTTACTTGCCAAGAAGTTCGGCAAAGAGAGCTTATTCTCTTAAAACATTCAACGAAAACATTTTACGACCGGGCAGGATTGATCTCCTGCCCGGTTTTGTTTTTCTGCTCAGATTAAAATTCTGCATTTCCTCTTCTATTCAAAATTTTCTTTTTTGAAATATCTTCTCCCCAGCACCATTTTTGTACTATTCAAATATTATCAGTTACTTTACTTAGAAAAGAATATAAAATTAGTAGGCTTTGCAAATTAGCTTTCTGATAAGTACTTAACTTTGTTTTTTTAACGAAAACTTAAAATCACCTTTACTCCAGTGATACAGACCGCAGAGAAGAAAATTTTTATCATCGATTTTGACAGTACAATTACGAAAGTGGAAGGCTTGGACGAACTGGCAGTGATCTCTCTGGCCAGCAATCCCCAGCGTGAAAAAATCGTTTCCCAGATACGTCATCTGACTGACATGGGCATGAACGGAGAAATCTCTTTTTCGGAGGCTTTAAGCCAAAGATTATCACTGTTAGAAGCTAACAGAGAGCACTTAAAGGCCCTGGTTTCTTTTCTTGAAACTAAAATTTCCGATTCTTTTTCAAGCAATAAGAGCTTTCTGAAAGAATATGCAAGTCAGATCATCGTGGTTTCAAGTGGTTTCAAAGAATTCATTATCCCCATCATAGAAAGCCTCGGACTTGATCCTGAAAATGTGTATGCCAATACTTTCGTCTTTGACGAAAGCGGTAAGATCACCGGCGTGGACGAAACCAACGTACTGGCCCAGGATGGTGGCAAGGTAAAATTGCTTCAGTCTCTCAACCTTGACGGCCATATTTCTGTCATCGGAGACGGATATACTGATTATGAATTACGTAAAGTAGGTATAGCAGACAGATTCTATGCCTTCACTGAAAATATAGAAAGAAAAAAGGTCACTGAGAATGCAGATTTTGTCATCAAATCGCTGGATGAGTTTCTGTTTTATAACCAGTTGCCAAGAGGCCAGTCTTACCCGAAAAGCCTGATCAAAGTACTCCTTCTTGAAAACGTCCATCCGGTGGCTATCGAATCATTCAGAAGCCAGGGTTTTGACGTGGAGACTTACAAAGGTGCCATGGATGAAGACGAACTGGTTGAAAAAATAAAGGATGTCTCTATCATCGGTATCAGGTCTAAAACCAACCTGACCAAAAAAGTACTTCAGAATGCAGACAAACTGCTGGCCATCGGTGCTTTTTGTATCGGTACCAACCAGATTGATCTTAAAACGGCTGCTGAAAGAGGGATCGCTGTTTTCAACGCCCCTTACAGTAATACCAGGTCGGTAGTTGAGCTGGCCATCGGTGAAATGATCATGCTGATCAGGAAGATCTTCCCGAAAAGCAACAACATGCATCAATCTGTGTGGGATAAATCAGCCAACAACAGCTTCGAAGTAAGAGGTAAAAAACTGGGTATGATTGGTTATGGCCATATCGGCACCCAGCTTTCTGTTATCGGGGAAGCTTTAGGGATGGAAATCTATTTTTATGATATTGTAGATAAAATGCCCATCGGCAATGCGAAAAAGTGCAAGTCGATGGAAGAAGTGTTACAAACCTGCGACGTCATCTCGATGCACATTGACGGCAGAAAATCCAACACCAACCTGATCGGTGAAAAGGAATTTGCCCTGATGAAAGATGGTGTTATTTTCATGAACCTGGCCAGAGGCAGCGTGGTCGACATTCCGGCCCTGGTGAATGCTATAAAATCAGGAAAAGTAGCCGGTGCAGGCGTGGATGTGTTTCCTGAAGAGCCTAAAACGAACAATGACCCTTTTGTTTCAGAATTAATCGGACTGGATAACGTGATCCTTTCTCCGCATATCGGCGGAAGCACTGAAGAAGCCCAGGAAGGTATTGGTAACTATGTGCCTGAAAGACTGCTGGAATACATCAACAACGGCAGTACCACAGGCAGTGTCAATTTCCCTGAACTTCAGCTGCCATTGCTCCAGGATTCCCACAGATTATTGCATATTCACAAAAACGTACCGGGTATTCTGGCCAAACTGAACAATATCTTCGCCAAACATAACATCAACATCACAGGTCAGTACCTGAAAACCAATGAAACATTGGGTTATGTTATTGTTGACATCGAAAAATCTTATTCAAGAGAGTTTGTTCAGGAAATCAAAGCGATTGACGAGACGATTAAATTCAGAATGTTATTCTGATATTATCATATACAATAAGTAAAGCCCTGTAAATCAACATTTACAGGGCTTTTTTTTATCACATCCGATCTTACTTTTTAAAGATAAAATAAACTGCCAGAACCAGGAAAACAAAAGCCAGCACGTGATTCCACTTAAAGGTTTCGTTCTTAAAAAATATCAGGGAAAAGAGGGTAAAAATAAGCAGGGTAATGACCTCCTGGATCACTTTAAGCTGAATCAGGCTGAAAGGACCGCCGTTCTCCTTATAACCCAGCCTGTTGGCCGGAACCTGCAAAATATACTCAAATAATGCAATGCCCCAGCTGATCATGATGATTCCGACCAGTCCCAGTTTATTAAACCACTTCCATTCCGCGAACTTCAGGTGTCCATACCAGGCCAGGGTCATGAAAGCATTGGAAGCAATCAATAAGATAATAGAAAACAAACCTCTCATATTAATCCAGTAAACTGTAATATCTGTCTATAATAATTTTATTGTGATGGATGGCATGCCCGATGATTACGAAACCCAGGGAAAGCACATCGATCTCGCTCACATAAGTAGCCCCTCTACGCTGCAGCATTTCATCTGTAAAGCTGGTAAACAGATCAATGGTACTTTGCCTCAGGCGGGTATACTCAGCAAGCAGGTCATCAAAAGTACGGTCTGCCGCCTCTGCATTGGCGGCAAACAATTCCTCATCAAAGCCGGGAAGCTGTGTTTTATCGTTCCGTGCAAACCTCAATGCCCTGTAACCCATAATCCTTTCGGTGTCGATACAGTGCTGAAGAATTTCTGTTATCGTCCATTTTCCCGGGGCATAAACTTTATCTCCCAAGGCTTTTAAAACCAGCTGGTCACTAAATATGACTTCCGGTGAAAACTTTTTTAACCCCTCCACCACATCAATGTCTTCGACAAGATTGATGTACCGGTCAAAAAAATCTGGCAAGATTCTGATTTCTGATTTTAACATAACAGCAATGATTTGATCACAAAAATATTATTTATTATTGTCAATTTTCCACTTGATCGTTGAATATTTCCACTCATAAAAATTTATATAAAAATAAACATATCCGTGCCTTACTTGTTATAAATTCAAATTTTTACGATATTTTTGCAGAAAAGGAAGGATAGTATGGAAGAAGACGAAGAAGTATTGGACATACAACCACGGTATTCTAAAGAAGAACAGTACCGTATTTTTGACAAGGAATTTATGCCCCACATAGACTCCATGTATAACTTTGCCTTCCGTTTAACCAACGACGAAGACGACTCAAACGACTTACTACAAGACACTTACCTAAAAGCTTTCAGGTTTATAAATTCTTTTCAGGAAGGTACAAACGCTAAAGCCTGGCTCTTCAGAATTCTTAAAAATAGTTTCATTAATGACTATCGCAAGAAAAGCAAAGAGCCATCCAAAGTAGATTATCAGGAAGTAGAAACCGTATATAACTCTTCAGAAGATGCAGAGTACGAAAGTACTGTAGACTTACGCACCGAGAGTGTGCAGGACATGATCGGGGATGAAGTAGCAATGGCTCTTAACGGATTGCCGGTTGACTTCAGGACTGTCATCATATTATGTGACATCGAAGGCTTCACTTATGAAGAAATGGCTAAGATATTAGACATCCCGATCGGAACTGTAAGATCAAGATTACACCGTGCAAGGAACTTATTAAAAGACAAATTACGTTCTTATGCAAAAACCATGGGTTATAAGGAACTAAGATAACCTGTAAAACGTAATTTTTATTTAATTTCAAGATAAAACGATACCCAAGATGTCTAACCCTCAGAAAGTTGAAGTGAAAAAGCAGCATTGCGAGAATCATCAAAAATGTATGGAAATGATTCAGGCTGTTTTAGACGGATCCGCTTCACCTGACGAAATTGAACACTTCAAGTCTCACATCGATGAATGCCTTCCGTGTATTGAAGGTTATGAACTTGAGAAAAGCATCAAAGAAGGACTGAAGAATAAAATCGAAAGAAAGTGTTGCCCGCAAAAAACTGTTGATCTTTTGAAAGTGAAAATTGGTGTTTCCTTATTTATTCTGGGCTTTGTGGTCGTTGAAATAAAGATTATCCAGCTGATATTCCAATCGTAAGCAATAAAGAAATATGTATTAACCACTGAGCATGAAAAACTCAGTGGTTTTTTTTTAATCGTCAATAATCAAATGGAGCAAGGTAAAGCTATCATATTTTGTGCCCCTTCCGGATCCGGAAAAACAACCCTCGTAAAGCATCTTTTAGAGGTAAACAATAACCTTGGCTTCTCTATTTCTGCCTGTACAAGAGACAAAAGAGGAAGAAACGAAGTACATGGAAAAGATTACTACTTTCTGAGTATAGAAGAATTCAATAAAAAAATTGATGAAAATGCCTTTGTGGAATGGGAAGAAGTGTATCCCGGAGGTTACTACGGCACCTTGAAAACAGAGATCGAAAGACTATGGTCACAAGGCAAAAACGTCATTTTTGATGTGGATGTCAAAGGCGGACTGAGACTCAAAGAATATTTCGGAGATCAGGCCCTGGCAATCTTCGTCAAGGTGCCGTCAATGGAAGAACTGGAAAAACGCCTGATCAACAGAGGTACGGAAACAGAAGAAAGCCTTTCTAAAAGACTGTATAAAGTAAAATTTGAAATGGCTTTTCAAAACAGATTTGACGTGGTTTTACTCAATGATGACCTTGAGAGTTCTTTCAAGAAAACAGAAGATGTCTACCAGTCATTTTGTGAGGGCACACTTCAGATTGACAAAAAGCCTTTGAATCTTTAAGAAAGGGAGAACGGAAGAAGGAGGAAGGAAAACGGGAAATGCAGGCGGTTGTGCCTTCCTCATATTTCCCGTCAGTGAACATTCTATCACTCAATCATTCTATATTCAATCATTAATAAATGAAGATCGGATTATTTTTTGGTTCATTTAACCCTATTCATATCGGGCACCTGATTATAGCCAATACCATGGCCTGTAATTCAGACCTTGACCAGGTTTGGTTTATCGTTTCGCCGCAGAACCCTTTCAAGAAAAACAAGAGCCTTTTACATGAATTTGACAGGTACACCTTGGTTGAAAAAGCCATTGCTGACAACTTTAAGCTTAAAGTGAATGACGTAGAATTCCATTTGCCCAAGCCATCTTATACCATAGACACGCTGGCCGTTATCTCTGAGAAAAACCCCGGACATGAATTTATCCTGATCATGGGGGAAGACAACCTGGTGCAGTTTGAAAACTGGAAAAACTATGAGAAGATTCTGGAGTATTATCAATTATATGTCTATCCAAGGCCCGAAACCGCTGAACACAACTTCAAAAACCACCCGAAAGTAAAATTCATTGATGCTCCTTTGCTGGACATTTCGGCGACCTTTATCCGCAACAGTCTGAAAGAAGGCAAAAGCATCAAGTACATGGTCACTGAAGAAGTCGAAGAATATATCCGCTGGAAAAAGCTTTATCAGTAATGATTCCCGTAAATGTACAGTCCGTCGAGGGTGAGGTTCTTGTCAACCTCATCGAACTCGTCATGAAGCGTGCTGATGACCGCAGAAAGACCTCCTGTGGCGACAACTACCGCCTCCCCTCCCATCTCCGCCTTAATCCTTTTCAGCAGGCCCCTGACCAGCCCGTCGTATCCGAATAAAATACCGGACCTGATAGAATGAAGTGAATTCCGTCCGATAACAGTCTCCGGCATTTCCAGTTTTACATCGGGAAGCAAAGAAGTATTTGAAAACAAAGACTTTACGGCAGTTCTCAGTCCCGGTGCTATGCAAACTCCCAGAATCTCAGAGTCTTTACTGACCATCGTAAAAGTGAGGGCCGTTCCGAAGTCCACAATAATGCAGTTATCTTTAAACCTGGTATAGGCCGAAAGGGCGTTGGCAAATAGATCTGCCCCCAGTTCATCTCCGTTTTCTATACTTATTTTCATCAAGCCGGATTTGACAGGAGACACAATAACAGGGGACACTCCCAAAAACCTATCACAGAAGCCGGTAAAGACTGGAGTCAGCGTTGGCACCACACTGCTGATCACGGCCTTGGAAAAACCACTTGCATCAAGATTATTCTCAAGAAAGAAATTCAGAAGCCTGTATTCGAAATAGACTGCATTTTCATTGGTCAGTGACCTGATCCTCAATGTTTTGGTCAGCTGACCTTCTCTGTAAATTCCGACAACAGTGTCCGTATTGCCAATGTCAAATACAATCATGGTTTATTCATAAAACACGAAAATATAAATAAAAAGGGAAAAAGGCTTTATTTTTGCTCCAGAGATGTCAAGTAAATTAATTATTGACTCAAAACTTTTAGTTCTCGAAAAAAGGCTGTAAATTTGCAGCCTTTCTGTAAAAAGAATGGGGAAGATTTTAACTAAATATGACATCAATATTCACGGGCTTGAAGAGAAAGTCCATGAGTTTGAATTTGAAGGATCCAAAGATTTCTTTGGTGCTTTTGAACAGGATATTATTGAGTCCGGTCAGTTCAGTGCAAAAGTCACTTTAGATAAATCTACCACGATGATGAGGCTGGTTTTTGATATCAAGGGTATTTTGAACCTGGTTTGTGATCGTAGCCTGGAAGATTTTGAAGAACCTTTTTCGATTTCGGAAAAGTATATTTACAAATATGGAGACCGCAATGAGGTTATTTCCGATGAAATTGAAATAATTCCTTTCGGAACACCCAAAATTAACGTTTCACAACATATATTTGATTTTATAAGCCTTTCTGTTCCGATGAAAAAACTTCATCCGAGGTTCAGAAGTGAAGATGAGGATCCGGATGCTGAACTTTTGATTTACAGCGACGAAGCATCTGAGAAGGCAAAAGAAAAAGAAAGTGATGCTGAGGCGTCAGATCCAAGATGGGCGGCTTTACTGAAGCTCAAGAACAAAGAATAATTTAAGTATATAAATAGAGTAAATTTTTTTCAGATATGGCACATCCTAAACGGAAAATATCAAAGACCAGGAGAGATAAACGCAGAACGCATGATGCTTTGACCACAAAACATCTGTCGGTAGATGCTACTACAGGTGAAGTTCACTTGCGTCACCATGCTCACGTTCACGAGGGTAACCTTTTTTATAAAGGTAAACTGGTAGTTGAAAATTACCAAAAAGCGTAATTTTACAAGAAATAAACCTCATATAATCAAACAGAACCTATGTTGAAGATTGCTGTTGATGCAATGGGGGGAGACTTTGCTCCCAAAGCTGTTATTGAAGGTGCTATTATGGCGGCTAAATTGCTGCCAAAAGAGTACAAAATTGTATTAATAGGGAGACAAGATGCTATGCTTGATGTCCTGCATAACCTTGATTATCCTGCGGGATTAATCGAAATGGTTTATGCTCCGGACGTTATTGAAATGCACGAGCATCCTACAAGAGCTTTTTCTCAAAAACCCAATTCCAGTATCGGAGTTGGGTTTAAACTTTTAAAGGAAAATCAGGTTCAGGCTTTCTGCAGTGCCGGTAATACCGGGGCTATGATGGTGGGTTCGCTGTTTACTTTAAGAACTTTTGGTAACATCCAGAGGCCCCCAATCGCAGGCTATTTTCCTTTGAAAAACGGAAAATACAGCCTTATGCTTGATATTGGTGCCAATGCCGACTGTAAGCCTGAAGTGTTGATGCAATTTGCTGAGTTAGGATCCCTTTATGCAAAATTCGCTTTCGGAATAGATAAACCGAAAGTCGGACTGTTGAATATCGGTGAAGAAGAACAGAAAGGTTCTTCTGTGGCTCAGGCAACCCATCAGCTACTTAAAACCAACAAAAAAATTAACTTCGTCGGTAATATTGAAGGACGGGATATGTTTGACGGCAAAGCGGATGTCATGGTGACTGACGGCTTTACAGGCAATATCATCTTCAAAATGGGAGAATCTCTCTATGATTATGCCGCCACCCAGGACATTAAAGACCCTCTGATAGACAGGATGAACTATGAGGTAACCGGAGGAAGCCCCATTATTGGCGTGAAAGGCAATGTGATTGTAGCCCACGGGATTTCTTCTCCGCTGGCTATCCAGAACATGATCCTTTTAGCCAAAAAACAGATCGAGTCAGAAGTAACCCAAAAAATATCCGAAGCTTTCGAGGATTGAAAATCACGCTGAAATCAGCGACAACAAAACGATATGAGATTAAGAGCAGCTATAACAGGAGTTCACGGCTATGTTCCGGAGGATGTCCTTACCAATGCAGATTTAGAAAAAATTGTTGATACCAATGATGAATGGATTACCAGTCGAACCGGAATTAAACAAAGACATATTTTAAAAGGCGAAGGTTTAGGAACTTCATTTATGGCTGCTGAAGCTGTAAGAGGCTTGTTAAAGAAGACATCCATTGATCCTAAGGAGGTTGATCTGGTGATCTGTGCAACTGTTACTCCTGATTATCTTTTCCCTTCGACGGCCAACCTGGTTTGCACACAGGTAGGTATTCCAAGTGTTGGTAGTTTTGATATCCTGGCAGCTTGTTCAGGATTTATTTATGCCCTTTCTGTTGGTGCTCAGTTCATTGAGGCCGGCACATACAAAAAAGTAATTGTAATTGGTGGAGACAAAATGTCGTCCATTATAGATTATACAGACAGAACCACCTGTGTTCTTTTCGGTGACGGTGCCGGTGCGGTAATGCTCGAACCGACTACTGAAGAAAACGGGCTGATGGACTTCCTTCTTCATTCTGACGGAACTGGCGAAAACCATCTGATCATGAAAGGCGGCGGAAGTAAAAACCCGGCCAGCCATCAGACCATCGACAATCGCTGGCATTACATCAGCCAGGAAGGTCCGCAGGTATTCAAATTTGCAGTGACCAAAATGGCAGACGCCGCTGCAGAGATCATGAACCGTAACCACCTGACAGGCGACGACGTCACCTGGCTGGTTCCTCATCAGGCCAATAAGCGTATCATCGACGCAACGGCCAACCGCATGGAAATCGGACCTGAGAAAGTAATGATGAACATTCAGAATTACGGAAATACCACTGCCGGAACCATCCCATTGTGTTTATTCGATTATGAATCGCAGCTGAAAAAAGGAGATAATCTTATATTAGCGGCTTTCGGAGGTGGATTTACATGGGGTTCAGCATTCCTGAAGTGGGCATACTAAAAATAAAATTCATGGGTAATATGAAAAAAATTATTCTGGTTAGTTTGCTGATCGCTTTTGGAATTTCAGCTTCAGCTCAAAAATTCAGGGTGTTTAACCAATTATCGCTTGATTACACTTTCTCTCAGAAACACCTTTCTCCGGATGTACAGATCGGACAGGCTCTCCAAATCGGCAACCGGTTTCCGGTAAGGTTTTCAACAGCCATCAAATTCACCGGTGATATCGTTAAAAAAGGGAACATTCCTAATATAGATTCAAAGAAGGACAGTTATATCATGCTGACAAAAGCCAATTTCAGCCCTTCTTTAAGCATCCCGATCGGGGTGGAATACGGGTATCGTAAACTATCTTTAGGGGTGTCTGTTGATATTATCGGTATTAACTTCGGCAAAGGTCTGGACTCTTTAAATTATACGATAGAAGAAGCCGGCTCAGCAGACCTCAAGGGACTGGAGACCTCTCCCAACAGGTTTAACTTTATTTTCTCCAAATCCTCCAATAAGGCTCTTGACGCTACTATTTACCTGGCCTATACCTACAACGACTCTTTCACATTCAGATTTGGTATTTGCAAACAGGATGTCCTGTACCAATCCTTTACTACGGTTAAAAGCCAAAGTAAGAAGTTTGAAAAATTTGGTTTTGATGAAATAAAACCATTTATCGGATTAAGATTTAATATTGAAAAATAACATATTTTTATGGCAACAACAGCAGATTTCAGAAATGGCCTGGCTTTAGAGTGGAACAATGATTTGTATATCATCGTTGAATTCCAGCACGTAAAACCTGGTAAAGGCGGGGCATTTGTAAGAACGAAACTGAAAAACATCAAAACCGGCAGAGTTTTAGACAATACTTTCACCGCCGGTGAAAAAGTAACTACAGCCAGAATTGAGAAAAGACCGTTCCAGTATCTATATAGCGACGATATGGGATACAATTTCATGAACAATGAGACTTTTGAACAGATCAGTCTTCCGGAATCTATGGTTCCTCAGTACGACCTGATGAAAGAAGGATCAACGATAGACATCCTGGTTCACTCCGAGACAGAAACGCCACTTTCAGTTGAAATGCCGGCTTACGTTGATCTGAGAATCAGCTACACAGAGCCAGGTATTAAAGGTGACTCTGCCAACAACTCGATGAAAGCAGCAAAAGTAGAAACCGGAGCGAACATCAAGGTGCCTTTGTTTATCGAAAACGATGAGCTGATCAGGGTGAATACTACAACTTATGAATATGATTCGCGGGTAAAAGAGAAATAATCATACCCCGAAGCAAAAAAATAAATAATTGGTTGCATGAATGTAAATATATACATTTGTGATGCCTTTAAACCTAAAGTACTTAAGCAAATGGATACTAGAGAAATTCAGAAATTAATCGATTTTATCTCCAAATCAGACCTTAACGAGGTTAATATTGAAACTGCGGAGTTAAAACTTCAGATCAAAAGAAATCACACGGCTTCAGTTCAGTACACCAGTATTCCTCTTGAAGCTCCGGTATATCATCAAAGACCTGCTGAAGCTCCTGCTGCTTCATCTGCTCCGGCTGAAGCTCCTGCCCAGCCTGTTCAAAAAGAAACGGCTTCAAACCTTATCGAAATCAAATCTCCGATGATCGGTACATTCTACAGATCTGCCGGACCGGGTAAGCCGAATTTCACTGAAGTAGGTGATGAGGTGAAATCAGGTAAGGTCATCTGTATCATTGAAGCTATGAAGCTGTTCAATGAGATCGAATCTGAAATTTCAGGTAAAATTGTTAAAATATTAGTTGAAGATGCCACTCCGGTTGAATTCGACCAACCATTATTCCTTGTAGATCCTTCTTGATAAAGCAGGATTTTTATTCTTATAATAAACACATAAAGGAAGAATGTTATGTTTAAAAAAATACTAATTGCAAACCGTGGTGAGATTGCCCTGAGAATCATCAGGACCTGCAGAGAAATGGGCATTAAAACTGTGGCCGTTTATTCTACAGCTGATAAAGAAAGTTTGCACGTCCGTTTTGCAGATGAAGCCGTTTGTATCGGTCCTCCCTCAAGCAAACAATCTTATCTGAATATTCCAAGCATTATTTCGGCAGCCGAAATCACGAATGCTGATGCGATACACCCTGGCTATGGTTTTTTATCTGAAAATGCCGAGTTTTCGAGAATCTGTGAAGATTACGGTATCAAATTCATCGGGGCTTCTGCCGAGCAGATCAACCAGATGGGCGATAAAGCCACTGCCAAAGCTACAATGATCAAAGCCGGTGTGCCTGTTATTCCAGGTTCCAAAGGCCTTTTATCTTCTGTGGAAGAAGGTATCAAAATAGCCAATCAGATAGGTTACCCTGTCATCATCAAAGCAACCGCCGGTGGTGGTGGCAGAGGGATGAGGATCATCAGGGAAGATGCTGAGTTTCAGAAAATGTGGGACGATGCCAAAATGGAATCAGGTGCTGCCTTCGGAAACGATGGCCTTTACCTCGAAAAATTTGTAGAAGAACCACGTCACATCGAAATTCAGATCGTAGGTGATCAGTTCGGTAAGGTATGTCACCTCTCTGAGAGAGACTGCTCTATCCAGAGACGTCACCAGAAGCTGGTGGAAGAAACGCCTTCACCGGTAGTGAGCCCTGAATTGAGAGAAAGAATGGGGCAGGCGGCTATTGCCGGTGCTGCAGCCATTAAATACGAAGGAGCCGGAACCGTCGAGTTCCTGGTAGATAAAAACGGGGATTTTTATTTCATGGAAATGAATACCCGTATCCAGGTAGAGCACCCGATTACTGAAGAAGTAACCGACTTTGACCTGATCAAAGAACAAATCAAAGTAGCTGCCGGTATTCCGATTTCCGGTCAGAACTATACTCCGAAAATGTTCTCCATGGAATGTCGTATTAATGCAGAAGATCCTAAAAACGGTTTCAGACCATCACCGGGAACCATCACCCAGATGCACCTTCCGGGTGGACACGGTGTTCGTGTGGATAGCCATGTTTATGCAGGATATACCATTCCTCCTAATTATGATTCAATGATTGCCAAACTGATCGTTACGGCAAGAAGCAGAGAGGAAGTCATCGTCAGGATGAAAAGAGCCCTGCAGGAGTTTTTCATCCAGGGAGTTAAAACCACGATTCCATTCCACCTTAAACTGATGGAGGATGAGCAATTCAGATCCGGCAAGTTTACTACTGCGTTTCTCGATACTTTTGATTTCAGTGATCTATAAAAAAAACCGGAGCGTTAAGCTCCGGTTTTTTTATGCCTCTTTATCCTGATCTGCCCTGCTGAAAAATCTCGTTAAAAACCTGTTAAATAAATCCGTCTTCTTAAACGTGAAGGTTTTGTGTGAAACGTAATTAAACACAAAACTGGCCCCCATCCCGAAAAAGTGGGAAAAAAGCTTAAAAGTATCTATCTCTTTATCGGAAACATAAAAAGGAATGGTGTCCATTCCGGTAATCTTCTGTAAACTAAGCAGGCAAATCCCTGATCCATAAACAGTTATAAGGCCTGAAAACAGGGAAACAATAATGTATTTTAAAATCCTGTTCCTGATTTTCCCGTTATTATCAGACGTAAAAGAATATCTGTTAATCAGGAAGAAAGTAGTGAGGAACGCAATGAAATAACCCAGTCCGATAGAACTTATATATGTCAGGTTAAACATTTTCTGTGAAGCAGAACTCACAACAAGCTGTGTACCAACCCCTATCAGAGCAACAAAAAAATAAGATATCAGACTCTTATCTACCTTAAAATTAATCTTCATACAAATAAAAACGGCCTTTCTGACAATAGGTTGATAGTGCAGACAAGAAAGAACACTTTATGGTTAAATAATAAAAGACACAAATCTAAAAAATAAATAAAGCATATCCTATCCAAGTATCTGTCTCTCAGATATTTTTTTATTTTGCGGAGCTCTCCTGTCTATAGTAATACTCAATTTGCCACGGTACTTTAGGGAAGGTTTTTTATCTTTGTATAAATTTTAAAACAGTTTTCGTGTGAATCAATACTTATCAGAACTTAACCCACCACAATTAGAAGCAGTCACTCATAAAGAGGGTCCTTTGATGATCATCGCAGGTGCCGGTTCGGGGAAAACCCGTGTACTAACCTACAGAATAGCCTGGCTGATCAGCCAGGGTGTTGATCCGTTTAATATTCTTTCCCTGACTTTTACCAATAAGGCAGCAGAAGAAATGAGACACCGTATCGAAAAAGTAATCGGTAGCGAAGCCCGCAATCTGTGGATGGGGACTTTTCACTCGGTATTTGCCAAAATACTGAGGATTGAAGGCACCAGGTTGGGATACAGTGCCAATTTCTCGATTTACGACACCGACGACAGCAAGTCCCTGCTGAAATCCATCATCAAGGAATTCGCTCTCGACGATAAAACATACCGCCCGAACTACGTCCTTAACCGTATTTCGAGTGCCAAAAACGCCCTGATTTCGCATCAGGCTTATGCAGAAAATGACATTTTCCTGGAAGAAGACAGAGCGGCACAAATGCCCGAAATCTCCAGGATATACCGTACCTATGCCATGCGTTGCTTTCAGGCCAATGCCATGGATTTTGATGATTTGCTGTTCAATACCAACGTGTTGTTCCGTGATCACCTGGACGTACTGAACAAATACCAGCACAAATTCAAACACGTGATGGTGGATGAGTTCCAGGATACCAACCTTTCACAGTACCTGATCACCCGCAAGCTGTCTGCTGTAAGCCAGAACATCTGTGTCGTAGGTGACGATGCCCAGAGTATTTATGCTTTCCGCGGAGCCAACATCCAGAACATCCTTAATTTCAGAAAAGATTATCCCGATCTGAAAGTTGTTAAACTGGAGCAGAATTACCGGTCGACCCAGAATATCGTGAATGCGGCCAACTCGCTGATCCAGAAAAACAAAAATCAACTCGAAAAAAATGTATTTTCAGAAAATGAAGAAGGTGATAAAATTGAAGTCATCAGGGCTATTTCTGATAATGAAGAAGGCAGAATCATTGCCAATAATATATTTGAAGGCAAAATAAGAGATGGGTTCAACAACTCCGATTATGCCATTCTGTACAGGACCAACGCTCAATCCAGGGCGTTTGAAGAAGCCCTGAGAAAGCTCAATATCAAATACCGTATCATCGGCGGCTTGTCTTTCTATCAGAGAAAAGAAATCAAAGACCTCCTCGCCTACTTACGTTTTACAGTGAACCAGCAGGACGAAGAAGCGTTCAAACGCATCATCAACCTGCCTAAAAGAGGCATCGGTGACCAGACAGTAGCGAAAATCATTGTGACGGCCTCAGAGCAAAACACCAGCATCTGGGATATTGTCAGTAATATCAAGTTCTATTTTGACGGGCGGGCTTCTACTGCGATAGAAACCTTTGCGATCATGATCAAAAGCTATGGTATCTTACTGGACGAAGGGAAAGATGCCTATGAAGCCGCCATGCACATCGCCAAAACTTCAGGGATACTTCACGAACTTTATATCGATAAAACGATCGAGGGTATGGCCCGTCACGAAAACGTGCAGGAACTACTCAACTCTATCAAGCAGTTTGTTGATAACGATGAAAATGAAGATAAAACCCTCTCCTCTTTTCTGCAGACAGTTTCGCTGCTGACCAACGCTGACCAGGATGAAGACGGTGACCCTGAAAAAGTTACGATGATGACCATTCACGGAGCTAAAGGACTGGAATTCAAGCATGTATATGTAGTAGGTATGGAAGAAAACCTGTTCCCATCGCAGATGATGCTTAAAAACAGGGCTGACCTGGAAGAAGAACGCAGGCTTTTTTATGTGGCCATCACCAGAGCAGAGAAAAAACTATCACTGAGCTATGCCGAGTCACGATACAATTGGGGAAAACTCAGCTATTGTGAACCGAGCCGTTTCCTGGAAGAAATTGAAGCAAAATATCTTTCTGTTTCATCACCAAAGGTAAGGCCAACAGCAGAAAGGGCAGAACCTTCATTTACCGAGAGAAAGCCACCTGTGGGTATTCCGACATCCAAAAGCCAGGTACTTTCCAACCTCAAACCGGTAAGTGCAGCCAAACCAGTACAGGCCCATGTGCCAAGTGATGACTTCAAACCGAGCGACACGGCAAACCTGGCGGAAGGAAATAAAGTAGAACATCCTAAGTTCGGTTTCGGGACGGTCACCAAAATTGACCCGAACGGAAACACTACCAAAGCAACGATTATCTTTGATAACGAAGGTGAAAAGACATTGCTTCTGAGTTTTGCCAAGCTAAGAATCCTGGAGTAAAGCTTAGTCTTCCAGTTGTCTGAGATACATCTGGATGGTATTTTCCAGGCCAAAGTAAAGGGCGTCAGAAATCAGGGCATGGCCGATGGATACTTCCAGCAGTCCCGGAATATTCTTTTTGAAGTATTTCAGGTTTTCAAGACTGAGATCATGTCCGGCGTTGATTCCCAGGCCAACTTTATTGGCCATCTCAGCAGCTTTAATAAAGTTTTCAATAGCCGCTTCAGGATTTTCCGGGTAATCTTTGGCATAGGCTTCTGTGTACAATTCTATGCGATCAGTACCGGTTTCAGCCGCCGCTTCTACCATTTCTTCGACAGGATCTACAAAAATGGAAACCCTGATCCCTTCTTTTTTAAACACCGAAACGAGTTCCTGAAGCTGGGTTTTATTGCGGATGGTATCCCATCCGGCGTTGGAAGTGATGGCCCCTAAAGCATCCGGAACGAGTGTTACCTGCTCAGGCCTGGTAGCCAAAACCACCTCGATAAACCTGCCTTCTGTAGGATTTCCTTCTATATTAAATTCTGTAGTTACTATTTTCTTCAGGTCGAAAACGTCCTGGTATCTGATGTGCCTCTCGTCGGGTCTCGGGTGAATAGTAATGCCCTGTGCTCCGAAACGTTCGCAATCTATGGCGGTTTTAACCAAATCCGGCATATTGCCTCCACGTGAATTACGTAAAGTCGCAATTTTATTGATATTGACCGATAATTTTGTCATTTTTGCATTTTGATTTAGATCCAAAAATACAAAGCAAACCCCATTGTTTGCTTGCTTTTCAGGAGCTAATTTTTCCATCTTTAACAAATCACAATCATCATGTCGTTAAAAACACAAATAGATGCAGACATCAAGGCTGCTATGCTGGCAAAAGATTCAGTCAGATTACTGGCTCTGAGAGATATTAAAAAAGGTATATTACTGGAAGAAACAAAAAGCGGAGGGACAGGTGAACTGACAGAAGCGGATGAAATGAAAATCCTTCAAAAAGCGGTAAAACAGCGTAAAGATTCTGCTGAAATTTATAAAACCCAAAACCGTGAAGATCTCCTGGTAAAGGAAGAAGCCGAAATCGCCGTTATTGAAGCTTATCTGCCAAAGGCCATGTCTGAATACGAACTGAAGGCCGCTTTACAGGAAATCATTGCCAAAGTTGGTGCCAGTGCCCCTTCTGATATGGGTAAGGTGATGGGCGTAGCTACCAAAGAACTCGCCGGAAAAACAGACGGAAAAGCGATCTCGGCCATGGTGAAACAACTGCTGGCCTGAAACTATGGCCACCATTGATATTTTGCTGCTATTGCCGATCGTTTTCGGGGCTTTTAAAGGCTATCAGAAAGGACTTCTGATAGAGATCATCGGTATTCTGGCTTTTATCATTGCTATAGTGCTCGGCTTCAAATTTCTTGGATTCGGAATAGATGTACTGGAAAAATTATTGGGAACAGAGCTGACAGGAAGCTTATCGCCTTACCTTAGTTTTATCCTGATATTTTTTCCTACCATATTCCTGATCAATAAAATGGGCTGGATGATGCGTAAATCGTTGAAGTACACGCTTTTCGGAACTCTGGACGGATTTCTCGGGGCCATCCTCGGAAGCCTCATGTGGCTTTTCGGGGTAAGTCTCCTGCTTTGGATCATCTCCAAAACCGGCATTCCCCTACCCGAAAAATGGTTTACTGATGCAGACTTCTACCCTTTTATTAAAGATTTCGCTCCGAACATCATTTCCAAAGTTTCAGACATGATCCCTGTGGGAGGCAACCTCGTGGAGCAACTCAAAGAAATAAAGAATAGTCTTGAAAATTAACCGGACCTGACATTGAAAACAACAAAATTTCTGATAATGAAAAAACTCATTCTTGCCTTTTTTCTTCTCTCCTTTTACGCCAACGCACAGAATACCTATCCGGTCATTC
This sequence comes from Emticicia sp. CRIBPO, assembly GCF_009905725.1. Taxonomy (GTDB): domain Bacteria; phylum Bacteroidota; class Bacteroidia; order Cytophagales; family Spirosomataceae; genus Leadbetterella. The sequence continues at coordinate 294,353 of NZ_JAAAKV010000002.1, forward strand.
CTAAGCCAAACAGCCTGGTAGAAGGAAAAGGAAAATTCAGCATAACGCCTAAAACAAAGATTGTGGTCAGTACCAATGCTCCTGAAACCATGAAAGTGGCTGAGCAACTGGCCCAGAGGATCCAGATCGTGACCGGAAATTTACCGGAAATCACTTCACAGAAAACGCCGAACAGCATTAGTTTTGAAGACGCCCCGGCACTTGGTCCGGAAGCTTATGAATTCGTGGCCTCTCCTGCTTCAGTAATTATCAAAGCCTCCACGGCTAAAGGCCATTTTTACGGATTCCAGACTTTGCTTCAGTTGCTGCCACCTTCTGTTTACAGCTCAAGCCTGCAGCCGGCGGTTAAACTGGCGGTGCCTGAATGTGTTATCAAAGACGAGCCGAGATTCGGCTACAGAGGCATGATGCTGGATCTGGGAAGACATTATTTCCCGGTGAGCTTTATCAAAAAATATATCGATCTGATTGCGATGCATAAACTGAATACCTTTCATATGCACCTTACGGACGACCAGGGTTGGAGAATTGAGATCAAAAAATACCCGAAGCTGACTGAAATAGGTTCAAAAAGAAAAGAATCTATGGCCGGGCACTACCGTGACCAGAAATGGGACGGTATTCCTCATGAGGGGTTTTATACCCAGGACGAAATCAGGGACATTGTTAAATATGCCGAATCTAAATTTGTTACGGCTATTCCCGAAATAGAACTTCCGGGACATGCCCAGGCGGCCCTGGCAGCCTATCCTGAATTAGGATGCGAAAACAAAAAATACGAAGTGAGCACCCTCTGGGGGGTAAGCGACCAGGTTTTCTGTCCGAATGAACAGACTTTTGAATTCCTTCAGAACGTATTGACGGAGGTTATGGAATTGTTCCCTTCCAAATACATCCATATCGGTGGTGATGAATGTCCGAAAACCGCCTGGAAAAACTCTGAATTTTGTCAGCAGCTTATGAAAAAAGAAGGTTTGAAAGACGAGCATGAACTGCAAAGTTATTTCATCAGGAGAATCGACAAATTTGTCACTTCAAAAGGACGCAAGATCATAGGCTGGGACGAAATCCTGGAAGGAGGAATTTCTCCCAATGCCACCATCATGTCATGGAGAGGTATTGAAGGTGGAATCGATGCGGCTAAGCAAGGCCACGATGCCATCATGACCCCTACCAGCAATCTTTACCTGGATTACTACCAGTCCAACCCATTGACAGAACCGATAGCAATCGGGGGATATCTGACTATCGAAAAAGTGTACGGCTACGAGCCGGTTCCGGCTGCCCTTACCAAAGAGCAGGCAAAACACATCCTGGGTACTCAGGCCAATCTCTGGACGGAATACATTGCTACTCCCGAGCACGCTGAGTACATGGCCTTCCCAAGGGCCTCCGCATTGGCTGAAGTAGCCTGGACCAAAGCAGAACTTAAGGATTATAAAAACTTTGCTTTGCGTCTTAAAACCCATTTTGAGAGGTTAAAGCACCTGGGGGTTAATTATGCCAGAAGTTATTATGACATCACAGCATCTACCTTGAAAGATGCCAAAGGATTTCCGGTCGTCAAACTGGAAAACATTGACAAAGATGTCATCATCAGGTACACACTGGACGGTACAGAACCTAATGCACAATCACTGGCTTTTGACCCGGCAAAAAACATCCCGATCAATGCAGACATGCTGATCAGTTCGGCAGCGTTTTCCAAAACCGGAGATCAGCTGGGCAAAGTTCTGACGAAACAGTTTGTGGTATCGCTTTCTACCGGCAAAACCTACACCCTTGCCAGTGAACCACAAGGTTACACCGGAGGTGAAAAATATGCCCTTACAAATGCCATTGTCGGAGATCTGAGCAACTCTTCTTCATGGGTTGGTTTTAACGGAAAAGACCTGGATGCAGTGATCGATCTCGGACAAAGAACACTGATCAACAGAATCGGTGTAGCTTTCCAGAGAGCCAGTGCTTCGTGGATCATGCTGCCAAGATATGTGGAGATATTTGTTTCTGATGATGGCAAGACTTTCAAAAGTGTCAAGAGAATCGAAATGGATACATCTGATAAGCCGGAGTACATTGTACAGCAACTGAACATTGCACTTGGCACTCAGAACGCCAGGTATATCAAGGTTTTTGCAAAAAATTATGGTAAACTGGCCGACAGTCACCCGGGACACGGTAATCCTGCCTGGCTTTTTGTGGATGAAATCTCAGTAAAATAAAATTATGGAACTGATCTATTGGATGGACATTCTGGGCGTTCTGGTCTTTGCGATCAGCGGAACAATGATTGGTATCGAGCGTCAGCTGGACATTTTCGGTGCCTCTGTCATTGCTTTTGCCACCGCAGTGGGAGGTGGAACCCTCAGGGATGTACTGATAGGCAGCACACCTGTAGGCTGGATGAAAGATCCGGCCTACATTTATGTGATTATCCTGGGCATTTTCCTGGCTTTATTGTTCAAGAGAGAGTTCTCTATGCTCTCCAAAACCATCTTTCTGTTTGATACCATCGGACTGGGGCTTTACAGCATCATCGGGCTTAAAAAAGCCCTTCTGTTCGGCATGTCGCCCATGGTAGCAGTTATTATGGGGACAGTCTCGGCCGTTTTCGGCGGCGTACTCAGAGATATTCTCACTAACCGTGTACCGCTCATCTTCCGTAAAGAGATATACGCCATCCTCTGCATCATCGGCGGCATCGTTTTCCTGATCCTGAACAAGTTTTTTGACCACGACATCATCAACACCTACCTCACCATGGGCCTCGTCATTTTTATGCGGATACTGGTGGTGGTAAAGAAATGGTCTTTGCCGAAGATTTCGTGAGATCAGATACCTTTGAAAACTAAATAATTCCTTTGCTATCCAATAAAATTTCATGGTTATACGTTCTGAATAAAATCAAAATATAACCCATATGAAATACTTATTTCTCACAGCACTTACATTTTTCCTGTTTTCCTGCGGCCATTCAGGCACATTCCTTTCTCCCAAAACCGAAGACCCGCAGAAACAACAAACCTCGGTAATCACGAATATTAATGGCACCCCGATATCCCCAGACTGGAAAGCGGATTTTTCTTTTGAGACGGATAGGAAGGGTGAGATTGTTTTGTTGTATAAATAAGAAAAATTTATCAGGTCCGGGATATAAATTATCAAAACGTCTTCACCTCAAAACTCACCGACACGCTCTTTCCACGCTTATCGGTGCAGGTTACGGTGTTTTTGCCGATGTCAGGTTTAATGAACAGACTTTGGGACATTGTACGTTTTCCAAGATATCGGTTATTGTGATACCAGATAATTTCTTCGTCTGTATTACCTGCAGCTGCCTTCAATTCCAGTTCTTCATTACCTTGAACAAAATAACTCCCGCCATTTCTGGGTGAGGTAATCGCCAGTTCACCCGACCGACTCATCAGCTGACAGGCCGGATTGTGAGGCGGTATGCGTACATAAGGCAGGCCGTTATTCTGCAGAAACTCCAGGTATTTCGGAGGATAATATGGATACTTTTCAAGAATCGCTGCTGAACGGTCAAGACAGGCATTGCAATACGAGAATGTACCTGCAGGATTCACCCATACGGATTGCAGATGGTTGCATTTCTTTTTGTAATGTACTTTGTCTATGAATTCATCATACTGGATGGTTTCACAAAAACTGTTTCGGGGCAGACCCGTCAGTGAACATACTTCTTTGATCATCAGGCTTCTGGGCATCTTATACCATGCGGCAGGCTTCTGATCAATCTGGTTAAACAAAGAGAATAATAAAGGTGTGGCCACCTCCGCCCCGCTCAGTTGCGGCACTCCGGTGCCCTTGAAATTACCCAGCCATACCCCAACCGTATAATTCGGATTATAGCCGATTGCCCACGCATCCCTTTTGCCGAATGAGGTTCCGGTCTTCCAGGCTATTTTCGGAAGTTTATAAGTAAATTCAAAGTTATTCGGGAAGTCAGGTCGTTGAATACCACTTAATATGTTCGAAATAATGTAAGCCGCTGAAGAGTCCATCAAAGCCTGGGACTTTTTTGAAGATTGATTACGGTAAAAAACCGGCTCACGAAGATTTCCATAATTGGCTAACGCAGCATACAACTTCACCAGTTCCTCCATCTTCACCCCGCATCCGCCCAGTATCATCGAAAGTCCGAGCTTGTCTTCATTAGCTTTTACACTGGAAAACCCTGCTCTTTTCAAATCATCAATGTATTTTTTCACGCCATATTCCTGCAGAAGACTGACTGCAGGGATATTAAGAGACAACTGCAGGGCATCTCTCATACTTATTTGTCCCTGGTAAGTGTCCGTGAAATTTTTAGGGGTGTAGCCGTCAAAGTCAGACGGAACATCATATAAAATGGTTTTAGAACTCAGCAGCCCTTTCTGGACCGCAAGGCCATAAAGAAAAGGCTTAAGTGTACTTCCGGGTGAGCGAACCGCCTGAATCCCGTCCACCTGCCCGCCGTCAGGATTGTCAGCATATCCGGCTGAGCCGCAATAAGCCACTACTTCCATCGTCCGGTTATCTACCACCATTGCCATGGCATTCTGAAGCCCCAGGGACTTCAGTTTATTTAAGTAGGAAGTAACAGACTCCTGAACAAACTGCTGCAGCCCAAGGTTAATGGGAGTTTGGATATACGGCGATGCATCGTCTGACTTCAGACGGTTACAAAAATGGGGAGCAAGCCTCGGAAGGGCTGTCCTTTTTATGATGACCTGCTCACTCCTGGCAATTTTCGTTTCCTTTTCCGTGAAAATGCCTTTCCTTGCGTAAAAATTCAACCATCGCAGGTTATATTTTGCCAGTTCGGGTGTATTCCTGGCAGATTTTAAAAGCTGAGGGTGGTTAGGAACAACACTCAGCAAAGTGGCTTCCGCCGGTGATAGCCTCGAGGGGTGTTTCTGAAGATACAACAAAGAAGCCGTCTTGATCCCTTCAATGTTTGATCCGTAAGGAATCAGGTTCAGATACATCTCTAAAATCTCCCGCTTCGAGAAATGCAGTTCCAGTTGTATTGCCCTGAGTACTTCGGCCGCTTTTGCCGCATAAGTCCTTTTCTTAGGCTGAAGCATCCTTACCACCTGCATCGTAATGGTAGAAGCTCCGACAGGCTTTTTTTCAGATATTACATTGTTAAAAACGGCCTTGACGACTGATACCAGGTTTACACCGGGATGATAATAAAAATATTTATCTTCCTTATTGACAATGGCCTTCAGAAAATAGGGAGAAACCTCATCCCGTGTGGTTTTGATACGCCATATATCATCCTTATTAAGATACGCCGATAAAATCTGTCCGTCTTTGTCAAGCACAACGGTTGAATAAGAGGCCGGAGTTAACGGCGGAAAAGCAAGGTCTGCGATAATCAAAAACAGCAAAAAAACCGAAAATGCATAAACATACTTCTTCTTCACACGGTGTTTCCACAGCGTTTTCAACTTATTAATCACTGTATTAAGTCCCATTCTCAGTTTACTGTAATTCGCCCGCCTCCCCAATAACTTCTCAGATACGGATTATACATGGCGTCTGCCGACACAGGCCCCTGGATGAAACTTCCCTGGGTTATTGCCCTTACCAGGTAATAATAATACTGTGGTTTTGAGGTGACATTGACAAAGAAATGGATGCGGTCGTCCCTGATATCAAAATATTGCGGTTCGGCAGCATTCTTGATCCAGTCCATATCCCTGCCACCGGTGAGACGCGGGTTTTCTATTTCAAGCCCTGCAGGAATGATATCGGTCAGCACCACATTCTCTAAAGCATACGGAATATCCGGGGTACTGTTTAAAGTAAGCCTTACCACTACCAGCTGGTTTTGCTTGATGGCTGAAGTAGTGATCTGTTTTCCATCGCGGGTAAAATAAGCCCTCCTGGCCATCAGTCCCTTGTCTTCAATTTTGGTACTCCTGACTGCAGGAATACCCTCGTTTACCTGGTAGTAATACATTTTATCACCGGATGCCTTTATTTTTATTCCCTTAGGATAATTCACCAGGTCAATCCAGACCCCTTTCTTACTTATGGTTTGCTGTACTTTTCCGTCAACAATGACCTCCGCTTTCGAGTTGCTTTTTTTACTGTTAAGCAGCTTACCAAATGCGTTCAGCGAAAAAGCCAGTTCCTGGGTGTTGAGATAAACATTCTTATTCATCAGGGTAGTGTTCAGCGACTGGGTCAGCGGAACAATCTGGGCGTTTTTCGGATCCGACTCCACCAAAGTATTCAGGACCAAAGCCATATTCCGTAACGGAGATGAAAAGCTTCCGCTCAGCATCGGGCTATAGGATTCCCGGGTATAGGTTTTAGGCAACAGGGCCGCGTAACTTCTCGAATCACCAATCTGCATATAAGCACAGGCCAGGAGAAACTTCTGATCCTGCGAAAGCTTATCATACTTTGTTTTTAATTCGTTCATCCCGGCCAGGTAGGGCTCGTCGGTAAGAGACAATACATAGAGGGAATAAGCGAGTTCTGTCGGAATGCGTTCTTTTTTTACCAATACCTTGTTTTCCACAGTATAGTAAATTTCTTTGATCTGTTCTTCCCTGTTCACCATGTTGTTCAGATAGTCCATGAGCTTCCATGTAAAGTCTTTAGAGACATCATATCCCGCCTTCTGGGCCTCCACCACAAAATGCAAAGCATAGGCTGTTACCCACCACTGCCCGGTTTCATTCCCCGGCCAGTAAGGCAACGAACCATCATATATCTGCATTTCCTGGATCTTCTCCAGGGCCGACTGCACATTATAGCGGGGGTTTCTTTCCGATTTTCCGCTCTCTGTCACAGAGGAATCTGCAAATACCTCTCCTGCAATATCTTCAAAGTACAACTGAGCAAAAGCTTTCGATATGGTTTGCTCAGTGCAACCGTAAGGGTAACTGAGAAGGTTTTCAAGACGGTGACCAAACTGAAGAATGGGTGTCGGGCTGATGTAGACCCTGGAAGTCAGGGTGCCTTTCATGTATTCCTCCGGTTTAGCAAAAGTCAGTTCTTTGTTTATATCGATCATTCCGGCGGTTCCCGACTTTTGTAAAGAAGCAGCAGGCCTTACACTGATCTCTGTTGATTTACTGAAAAGTTCTTTCCCGTTACGGGCCATAACCTTTAACTTTCCTAACCCTATGCCTTCCGCACTGCTGATGTCGAGTTCAACAAATCCTTCCTTTCCGGGACCTACGGTGAGGTCAGAAACCGATAGTTTTCCGGCACTGATCTTTCCCTCCGTAGAAGCCGAAATTTTAAGGGTCTGAACTTCAGATGTGGTATTGAAAAATGTCACGGGTACTTTCACCTTATCTTCGGGACTTAAAAAGAGAGGTAAACCCACGCTGATGCTGACCGGATCTGAAACCACGGTCTGAAACTGGGCCGAACCGAATTTTTTATCATCATATGCCACAGCCATAACTCTCAGACTGCCCAAAAATTCAGGCACATCATATTCGAATTTCGCCTTACCAGAGGCATCCGTTTTGAGAATCCCACTCCATTTGGCCACCAGCTCTGCCCTGCCGTTGGCCAGCGGATTCACCCTTTTGCTCATTCCGCCGTCCCCTCCGGTTTTTGAAGCATTGTTTAACTGTATTTCAGGAAGCAATAAAGGATACAGATCAAAGCTGCGGGTTTCCAGGGCCCTTTTCTGATAAAAATGTTTGTATATGTCAGGCGTCTCCGTGTTTTTTAACTGAAGAATGCCCTCATCAACCACCGCTACGGTAAGCTCGGTATTTGGTGTGGACAGGATTTCCACTACCTGGTGTGTTTTTGAACGTATTTTAGCCTGGGCCCTGATCTCAATCTTCAGCTTCCTGTTTTCATCATCCACTTTTACGCTTTTCAGACCGTGGGCCGACATCAGCGGCAATTCCGGCTGATTCATCGGCCGGATCAAGGTTGCAGATACATACACATTGGGCAAATGACCTTCTTTTAACTTAAATTTAAGGGAAGCGGACTTCTGTTCGGTCTGAATATACTGGTGTTCCAGTAAGCCTTCATTTTCAACCGTTATAAGCAATTTTCCATCGAAAGGTGTCTTGAAAATAGCGTTCACCTCTTCTCCAACGGCGTAGGACTCCTTATCTGTGGTGATCTGGACTTCTCCGTCTGTGTCCACTTCAAATGAAGATCGGTTGCCATAGCCATAAGCATAAAAAGTAGACGCCACATAAGACGGGGCATCCGGCAGTTTAAGCCGCACTTCGTATTCTCCGGAAATCTTGGGCATAAAATCAGTTACCCTGGTTCTGCCTTTGATGGTCAGGTCTACAGACTTCATCAGTTTTTCCTTTTTCTTTGAAACATACCTCAGGCCATTTTCCGTCTTTTCCATGACGGTCTGGTAATCCAGCAAATAAACTTCCATCATGGCTGCTATGGTAACCGGCTTTCCGCCTGCATCCAAAGCCGCCACCTCCATAGGATACGGAACATTGGTTGAAGTAAAATATGAGGGAATATGTATGCCCAGGAATTCCTGCTGCGTGTAAATGTTAAATGTCTTCATCCGGTGCACGGGTCTGTTGCTTTCGTCAAAAACCGACACCAAAACCTTTCCTTCCAGCATTCCCCGGCCAGACAACTCTTTTGGTATTTCAAATACTTCCGAAGCCATGCCTTTGGCATCAGTCGTTCCGTTACGGAGTTCTTTTTCGAACTTGGTCTGGTCAACAATCCCAAAATGAAAATCTTCATAACCTTTCGACGTGAACGCCTTGTTGGACACAGCATATTCCATTTCATAGGTCTTGTTGCTGGCTGGTGGTCCGAAAAGATTGGTGGCCGTAATTTTTATATTGGCCTTCTGCCCAACAGAAACCGACTCCGGGCCGTCCACCTGGACTTTAATCCTGTCGGGCATAAAATCTTCCACGGATATTCTCTTGCTGCCAATCAGCACATCGTTGCCTGTAAGTATTTCTATGGTATAAAACCCGGTTAACGCCGCCCTGTCCAACTTAACAGAATGCTCCACTGCCCCTGCCGCATTGGTCTGGGTCATTACCGAACTGATTTCTTTGCCGCGGGGTTGCCTCACCTTTATTTTTATTGGAATATCTTTCCTGGCTTCCCAGAAACGGTTTCTGATCACCGTATTGAAATAGACAGTCTCACCAGGACGGTAAATTTCCCTGTCTCCGTAAATAAAGGCTTCATAGCCGGACTCTGAGGGCAGGCGTCCACCCACATCAAATTTGGATGTTTCTATTTCAGTATCCTCAAAAAGAATATAATTGAAGTCATCATTAGTGCTGGCAGTGATCATGGCCACAGTAAATCCGGGGTGTTCTTTTTTCAGGTTTTTAAACACCAGCATCCCGGTTTTATCGGTCACCCCTTTGGTTATTTCCTGGTTATTGGTGCTGACCAGCTTTATTTCTATTCCCTGCAGAGACTCCGTTGTGAGTATGGAATTGGCAAAAACAGTCAGGGTTTCCTGGTCTCTGGATAATTTTGAAATCAGGCCGATATCCGAAACGGACACCAGTTTCTGTATCGAGTGATAATATTCGTCTTCTGAGCCCACAGAAATAAAATATACTCCTCTCCTGTCTCTTTGCTCAGGTAAAGGAAGATTCAACAGGGCGACTCCCTGCTTGGAGGGCAGGTCGGTGCTTTCAATTTTCTTATCTGATAATTCATCAGAATACAAACCCACGTCTCTGAAATACCTGTACCCTTCGCCCTCTTCGTCATAATTCTGGTAAGACGACCTGATAAACGGAAGCAGGTTATTTTCATATACTTTAGATATTTTTATGCGTACTTTAGGGATATTGACAATATTGACCCCAATGTTTTTATACCCTTTTGAAGAGATGTACTGAGCTCTTCTGTTGGTAAACTCCAGATAAGGATCGATCTTACCGAAGTACGCATCTCCTACAAATTCACTGTCCATTTTACCGCCTAATATCCCGCTCATCAGGGGGCTTATCCTGATTTTATAGATATCATCCTGGTTAAAATCACCTTTGATCAGGAACCCGTTTTCAGCCTGCTCAACCTCGAATTTAACTGCCGGGGTGATTTCGATGTACTTCTCGATACCGTACGCATCTACCGTCTGTGAGGTTTTCACCAGGATATAACCTTTCAGTTTCTTAAAGGAAGTCTGAAATTTCAGGATCTCCAGCTTTTCGGCTTCCGGCACGGGAATTTCCAGGGTTTCTTTTTCCTGGAATTTCGCAGGGTTACCCTTCTTCCCGGCGATTTCCACCCTTACATGATCTGTTTCCGACAGGTTATCCGTGATATTCAGCACCAGGTCATTGAGATTGCCGGTGGAGACTACTTCATAGTCAACCAATTTATTGTCAGCAAAAACCACTACTTCGTCCTTGATCGTATGTGTATCGTAACGGGAGTTGAGATCCAGCATTACTCTTGTGCTCTTTTTGTGATTTTTATCAACAGTAGCATAAGCCTGCTGGTCTGTTACCTTCAGGCTGGGGGTTCTGAATTCAATAAGTTCTTCTTTATCAACGACCAGCGAGCCTTTTTTCCTTTTCAGCAACTGTCCGGAAAGACTTGCCTTATACGAGGTCGCAAATTGCAGAGGACTGGTGGGCGAAAAAATGAGTTCATTTTTCCCGATCCATTTAAATTTCCCCTGGATTTTAGGTTCAAAATCTATGTAAGGAACACTCTCCCATTCATTAAGGTCCCCTTCCGAAACCAGGTCTTCATCAAACTCAAAAAGAAGGTTCTGAAGGAGGTCTACCTCATCGCCGAAGCCGAGGCGTTTTATACCTACTTCAGGAAGGGTGTTACAACTTGGTATCAGGCAAACAAAAAAAAGAAAAGTAAGAATGTGTTTCATTGGGTTTCAGATATTATGCTCCAAATTAACGAAGATATCTGAGAAAAGTAATGATCAGGAAGAACATAATTTATGACCGAACGCTTTCATTTTTAAAGGCTTACCACAACTCTGCTTGCCATCGTTTTTCAAACTGACAACTGAACTTCAAAATCACTCAGGATGAACAAATTATCAGCTCAAAACAGGAAAAGAATCAAAACAAACTAAAAGATTAGTTAATTAAAAATACTTTTATATATTTACATATGTTAAAACCTTAAAAATGAAAATAAGTCTGATATTCTTCTGCTTCCTCTTATCAGGTAACCCCTTCAAAAAGCAACCCGACAGCTATTTTAATTTCAACAAAGAAACTCCCGATAACAGCTCAATGGTGTTACTGGATAAACAACAAAATAAAATTACCCTGGAAGACCTCCTGAAAAAGCACAAAGGGAAAGTCATTTACATAGACTTCTGGGCCAGCTGGTGCAAACCATGCCGGCTTGCACTTCCTCATTCGAAACAACTCAAAGAAACGCTGAAAGACATCCCTGTTGTATTTGTGTATCTGTCGATTGATGAAATGACCAATCCCTGGAAACAGGCAAGTATAAAAGATGGGCTTGATGGCTATTCTGAAAACTACCTTGTATATAATCCGCTGGAATCTGAGTTTATAAAAAAACACAGAATAAGCTCTATCCCCCGGTATATGATCTATGATCAGAATGGCACACTGGTCGACGCCATGGCACCCGGGCCTGTAAATGAAGATGCTGAAAGTGTTTTGAAGAAGCTGGCCGGAGTAAAATAATATGAATACCCCCTGTTAAAACAAAAGAGGCTGCCCGAAGACAGCCTCTTTTCAATTAAATACTTCTATCTTATTCAGCAGTACCATTAGTCATTGACTGAGCGGCAGATTCTCTGATACTGCCCAGTTCCTGGTCAATAGCAAACAGAGACTCGCCTTCCATCAGATCAATGATCTCAAGGGCCCTGCGGGCGTTATATTCTTCTTCGATCTGCTCGTTGATAAACCACAAAGCCAGCTGCTCTGTAGCGTAATCATTGACCTGGCGTGCAGCAGCTACAATTTTGCTGATGGCCGTAGTCACTTTGATCTCACTCTCCAGTGCCGTTTCAAAACATTCACGGATAGAAGAGTATTCCTGCTTTTGTTTTTCCACATCCGGAGTTACCGAAGTTCCTCCGAGATTCAGGATAAACCTGAATATCTTCATCATGTGCGTATGTTCTTCAGTCGCCTGAGTAAAGAAATAATGGGCACTGTTTTTATATCCGTTGCGATCACACCATGAAGCGATAGCCAGGTACTTGTTCGAGGCTTCGAACTCCATTTTGATTTGATCGTTTAATATCGCTTCTACTTCTTCTTTAAGAGAAGTTCTCATTCTTACCAGATTTTTCATGTTATCCAAAATTTTTGATTTGTGTCTTGTTTGCAATATAAAAGTAACGTATTCTTTACTCTTATTGTTCTTCCGCACAGTATATTCGGATATATTTAGAGTTAATCTAAATCTTAAACCAATTCCTCAAAAATCTCAGATATCGTTTGTTCAACATATAAAGCAAACCTCGCTCCTTCTAGCAGTTCGCGGAGATGAAGAATTTCGCAGAGTGTTAACCGGTAGCGGGTATCTGCGTTAGGAGCGTCAATCAGACCGTAATCAAAGTCGTCAGACAAGTTGAAGATCATAGAATGGATATCCACCGAATCAACCATCTTCTTAAAGTTCAGAAAATTCTGAATCCTGAAACTGGTACTAATTCCTCCAAAATTTACGATGATTTTGTGAGTGCGGTCGCATTGAAATACGGTCCCGTGGGCACTGCTGTATAATTCTATCAGTTGACTGTCAGTTGCTTTGTTCATCTTTTTGATAAATTCCACACAAATATAAACAGTTATTTAGAATAAATACAAATAAAAAGGTATGATCTTTATCATTTTTTTAGTAACTTCGAAATAAGACTTTTGTGAAGCTTGACTGAAAACAATAAACACCGGCACTCAAAAATGAACACAAAAACCTACAATGACCTGATTACCAGTAGTAAAATGTACCAGCTGGTTACTGAGAGACTGGATCTGAAAAGTACCAACAATTCAGACAATTTTGAGAAGTTTGAGATGGACGCCGAACTCATGGAGCTTATTCTGGATCTTTACAGCAGTGACGATGAATTTCCGTACCAGAACATGAGGAAGTTTTCGATTGAACAGGTTTTAAACTACCTGCAGGCCAGCCACCGGCTTTATCTGACCAAGAAACTTCCTGAAATTGAGCAATCTATGCTCCATATTTTCAGTAAATACGGTCAGTCGCATCAGCTTCTTGCCAGTCTTGCCGTTTTCTTTAATGACTACAAAAACAAATTGGTGGCCCACATCAAAATGGAAGAAAAGGAATTCTTCCCTTATGTCAAAAAAGTCATTTCCGCTTCCAAGGGAGAACTAAATAAAGAAGATGTTTTAACTGGTTCGCCTATTGAGGACTTTGACGATCATCATGGTCCTATAGAAGATGATCTGAAAGAAGTTTATCATATCATCAGCCAGTTTTCAGACGATAAAACGACACCTCTTCCCTACCGGGTGTTTTTAAACCAGGTGGAATTGTTTGAACTGGAACTCAGAAAACATGCGATTATTGAAGATCATGTGCTGGTACCGATGCTGAAGGAACTTGAAGCTTCCCTGGCTTAAACGTCTTACTTCTTAAACTTAAGCTTTAATACATTTGCGGCTATCTTATAACCGTTTTCACGGCCTTTCTGACCGGAGAAGTAATATTGGGTACCTGAATAAAATCCTGCCAGTGAGGCCTCCCTTGCCAGCTGGGCAAAATTGGCAAAGTTTCTTTTTGGCTGTAATCCTTTGTGAGAATCATCTTCGAAGGCATAGGTTTCTCCAAAAACCGAATCCAGGATGCCTGCTGAAGCCCCCGCTGCCGTGGCATTAATCGAAGCATACTCAGGATACGGAGGACTGGCCATGTAAGGCGTCCATGAGGGGTTCAGCGTTTGTTTTATATAAGTGCTCGGCCTCATCAGGTAATAAGTATATTTCGCCTTCCAGGCCGATATGTGGGCATCGTTAAGGGCAAGGCCCAGCTTTACATAGACTTCAGCCGCTTTATCCAGTTTTACCTTTTCTTTTTTCAGGATCTGGGAAGCGATATTAAACAGGTGTCCGGCGGTAGCGATTGTGCCCTGGCCGTCTCTCCAGAAATCGACAAATTCCTTCTGACCCGAAGTCAGTATTTTGGCGGAATCCTGCACGTATTTCGCCTCTTTAAAAAAGTCGGAGTTTTTATCAAATGAAAAAGTAACAGGTTTTTCGGCATTAGTAGTTTTATTGGAAGTCACAAAAGGCCTGTTTTTTCCCCAGTAGGGTAGTAACGGCGTCACCTGTCCGCCTGTGGGTTTCCAATATCCGATTCCTGTGGGTATCGAATAGTTGGCCGGGTAATTTTCAAGACTTCCTGACTGCCCCCCATCAGTTTTTGAATAATTCCAGATGGCTGTGGCGATCTCGGCACCAAAGCGGATGGATCGGTCTACGACAGGATCGGAAATCCCTTTTTTTAATTCCGTTTCAAAATGACTTCTGACAGAATCTATGGCTTTTTTATTGACGTCACTGGTAGTGCTGTACATGTCTCTGATCAGGGTGTACTGAGCGGTGCTGGCCACCAATCCCCAATGGTAACTATCGGTAGTATCAGGCTGAGGCATATTACCCAGGCCGTTGAGCTGATTTTCGAGGCTTTTGAAGCCCGGCATTCCAAAATGTATACTTTCATACAAAGCCAGCGTAGAATAGGCCAATGAGCGTGCCGCAACCGGAGATTCAAACCCGGGCGTACTGCTGATCAGGTGCATTTGCAGGTCAATCCAGGCCGTAGCCACCACAGCATCATAATCTGATGCAGGTGCAGAGGCCGACTGTCCGGGTTCAGGGTCCACATCACCGATATTTTTCTTGCAGGACAAAATGCATAATCCCAGCAGGAAAACGGCCAGCGAGTGGTAAAAAACCTTTCTAAATGGAGGAAAACAATTTTTCATTGAGCACATAGGTATGTATACCATTTAAAATTCTTCAAAAACCCTGCCAAATGAGTGACCGGAGAAAGGAAAAGGGAAAACGGATCAGCGGATATCTTTTATTACCATGCGAAATACCGTATTAAAACACCCTGAGAAATCGCCGGGACAGACATTAAAGAACAATAGAATAATTTCAAAAAATTGTTTCACTTTATTTATATTTTATTTATCTTGCTTAGGATAACCTCAAAATTCATTTGTCTTGACTCACGAGACAAAATCATTATGAACATATAATTTTAACAGCAATGGCGACTTCAGTTAAAACACTTTTGGCTAACAAAAAAATTAAGAGCCTCCTTTCGGTGACGCCCTCTACCACGGTTTATGACGCACTGATTATCATGTCTGAAAATAATATCGGAGCCTTGCTGGTCATGGAAGACCAAAAGCTGGTGGGTATTTTTTCAGAAAGGGATTATGCCAGAAAAGGGATCATCAAAGGTCGTAAAGCCAATACCACCTCCATCTCTGAAGTCATGACCCCCAATGTTTACACCGTTAACCCGGGCATGAACATTGTTGAATGTATGGAAATCATGAGCTCACGCAAATTCAGACACTTACCGGTTGTCGACCATGACACGGTCATCGGAATTCTGAGCGTGGGTGATATCGTAACGGCTCTTATCATCGAACAGAAAACGCATATCAATTTTCTGGAAAGTTATATTTCCGGTTGATTTAAAATCATTTTTTATTCTGAATTCCCTATTTAAACACACATTTCCACTGTGTGTTTATTTTTATGCCCCGGCTATCCGGATCACTGAATGAATAGCTTTATTTGAAATTTTCACTTGCAGTAAAAGAAGTTTTTAAGCATTTTTTTATTATTTGCATATATATTTTAGAATTTCAACGTAATTTCGGGCTCCCTATTGAATACTCATTATGACCAAAGAAATATTTTTAATCAGACACGCCTCTGCCGAAGAACCAGGAAATTCATCCATGCTCAGAGATTTTGACAGAGACCTTACCTCCCGCGGCATCATGGAATCGGCGAGGATGGGCAACTTTCTTCACAGCAAGAATTTCAAGTTTGACGCATTCCTCTCAAGTCCGGCCGTAAGGGCCAAAGAAACGGCCAAGATCATTTCTGAACAGCTTAAAATGGACAGTGAGGCTGTCCGGATAGAAGAAACACTTTATGGTGGAGGAGCAGGTGCTTATCTGACCCTGATCAACGCCCTGACAGAAGATCTTTCGACCGTGGCTATTTTAGGTCATAACCCTGATATCTCATTTTTTGCCGACTACCTGAGCAGCACGGATTGTGGCGGTGAAATGGAAAAAGCTACGGTGATCGTACTTAAATTTGAGGATCTGAAATGGGAGGAAATCTCGGGAAAATCCGGACATTTTAAGGAGAGATTTACCCTGGAAAGCATAAAATAATCATGAAAAACAAAAACAGACTTGTGTTCAAAATCATCTTTGTGCTATTTCTGGCCCTGGTTTTGTTTTTCCTTTATGACATGTCACGCCAGACCACCGCTCCGTGGAATAAGAAAAAACAGCTGGAAAGAGCTCTGCCGAAGGATTGATATTCAGCTTTGAATGATAGCGATGATGTAATTTTGAATGACGGCGTGATACAATAGTCCGACGTCGATTCAGAATTAAAAAAAACTGTATCCTGCCAAAGGAAAGATACAGTGTTACTATAAAACCCCAAAATTTATCTACTAAAAAGCTTTAAAAAGTTGGTTATCAACCAACTCTCCTCCGATTTAAGAACGGATTCAATCGTATTATCTGCAAAGCCTGCCACTACCCCGATATCACCTACAATCTTAAGAAACTCTGTTTTTTCAACCGTATCCGGAACAACGCTCTTTTTGATGTCTTCAATGGTTTCAATGATAGGCTCAATTTCTCTTCTTCTTCTTTCTTTGGCAATCTGACGGGCTACTTTCCAGATGTCTTTTTCTGCCATGAAATATTCTTTCCGCTCACCAGGCAGCAGCTGTTTATAGATCAGGCCCCAACTCATCAGGTCTCTCAGGTTCATGTTCACATTGCCTCTCGAAATCCTGAGATCTTCCATGATTTCATCAGCATTGAGCGACTTGGGAGAGAGTAAAAGCAGGGCGTGGATCTGGGACATGGTCCGGTTGATTCCCCATTGGGTAGCCAATGTCCCCCAAGTGTGAATAAACTTGTCCTTTGCGACTTGTAATTCCATAAATTATAAGAAAGTATATTATAATGCACGTAAGAATATTCTTCAAATTAAAATAGTCTTTTTGAATTTTCAAAATATTCTGAAAGTTTTTTCGAAAAAAAATGACTTTTCACGATAAACGGTATGTTTTTTGCCCGTAATGATGAGAAAGTCACAAATGTCATTGCCAAAATAGTGCCAGAATGACTGACCATATTTAAAAAAACCATTCAGATATCCCAGAAAATGAAGAACTTAGTTGTACTCCTGATGTTGATCGGCCTGATCACTGCCTGTTCAAAAAACGAACCCGAATTGTCACTAGCCGACCAGGCTGCCGGAAATTATGAGGCCAATGCCATGGTTGTTTCAGGCACTCCGCTCTCCCTGCCTTTTCAAAGCGGGAACTCGAAAATTGAAGTGAAGCTGGTGATCGCAAAAGTAACCGAGAAGACTGTCGATATGACCATTCTGCTCTATGAAACCGCTAACGGTAAGACTACGGAAGACAAAGAAGTGGTGAGTAACATTACCCTGGCCAAAAATGCCGACGGCTCCATCCAGATGTATGAAGGGACAACCAAGATCGGGAACATTATTGGAAAGTCATTGAGCTATGAAACGGTGGTAGAAGGGATTGAGGCTACCCTGAAAGCTGAAAAGAAGTAAAAAGTATTCAGGGCAGGAACAAACTCCTGCCCTGAGTATAAAATTACAGTAATTCGTCGTCGTCAGCCGGTTTAAGAGCCGGTTGTGTATATTGTTTCAACGAATCCACAGAGAAGCCTTCATTGGGGCTCAGGATACAATCACCCATGATTCTGACGCCCTGAGGGACCACAAACCTTCCTTTCTTGAATTCCAGTTCGCTGTCGGCATACACTTTTTTCATGAACAGACCCCAGGCGGGCATCGCCACCCTGGCACCCTGTCCCATGGCAATACTTTCAAAGTGAATGGCTCTGTCGTCACCGCCTACCCATATACCGGCTATCAGGTCCTGGGTCATACCCATAAACCATCCATCGGAATAGTTGGAGGTGGTACCGGTTTTGGCAGCTACTTCGTTGCCGTCAAGCACACCGTATCTTCCCAGCCCCACTGAGGTACCTCCGCCCATCGTAGCCCCTTTCATCAGGTGAATCATCTTATAGGCCGTTTCCTTGCTCAGTACTTCCTTCTGGTCAGGCAGGTATTCTTTGAGTACTTCTCCGTTTTTATCTTCAATACGGGTAACAAACATGGGCTCTGTGTACTTGCCTCCGTTGGCAAAAACAGCATATCCTGACAGCATTTCATACAAGCTTACATCACTCACCCCCAGACACAATGAAGGGCTGTCGTCCAGCTTGCTCTTGATACCCAGAAGATGGGCATATTCTATCACTTTTGAAGGCTTAAATTCCTTGATCAGTCTTGCACTGACCGTATTGATCGATTGCCCCAGAGCCTGCCTCAGGGTAAGGGAAGCATAAGAATACTTTCCGTCCGAGTTTTTCGGGGTATAGATTTTACCATAAACACCATCTTCGGGCCCGAAAGAGATCGGCTCGTCCACCACCCTTTCACAGGTAGAGAAGCCGTTGTCTATCGCAGTGACATAAACAAATGGCTTGAAGGTAGAACCCGGTTGCCTTTTACTCTGGGCCACGTGGTCATATTTGAAATATTTGAAGTTAATACCTCCCACCCATGCCTTGATATTGCCGTTACGGGGATCCATGGCCATCATACCGATATTCAGGAATCGTTTATAATGACGGATCGAGTCCATATGAGACATCAGGGTGTCTCTTTCTCCTGACCAGGTAAAGACCCTCATCGGCATCTTCCTGTTCATTTCAATCCCTATTTTCCTGGTGTCATCACCGTATTCTCTTTTTAAAACCTGGTAGTAACCGGTTCTTTTGGCAGCATTTTCAATAAAATTAGGAATCTCCACATAGCGATTCGACTCTTCGCTGCGTCGCTGCACCCACGGGTTTCTGCCTCTCCAGTTCTGATTAAATTTTGTCTGCTGGTCACGCATGTGTTCGTCTACCGCCTGCTCGGCATAAGCCTGCATCCTGGAGTCGATGGTAGTGTGTATTTTAAATCCTTTGGTATACAGATCCGCCTCGTCAAAGCCCAGTTTCACAATCTCAGCCTTGGCCCAGTCTTTCAGAAATGCCCTGAAATAAGGAGCCATACCGCTGTTATGACTTTCCGGAGAATAGTTTAACACAATCGGTTTGCTTTTCAAAACCTCGCCCTCTTCCGAAGTGATCTTGTTGTATTTCACCATTTGAGATATTACAACGTTCCTTCTTTTCAGGGAATTCTCAGGAAAAAACTTAGGGTTAAATCTTGAGGGATTCTGGATCATTCCGACCAGGGTAGCCGCTTCCTGGGTATTCAGGTTCTGGGGAGATTTTTTGAAATATGTTTTGGCGGCCGACTTCAAACCATAGGCACCACTGCTGAACTCGATCGTGTCCAGGTACATTTTCATGATTTCCTGTTTGGTATAACGGCGTTCCAGCTTAATGGCTACAATCCATTCTTTTGACTTGATAATCAGGGTTTTTACACCCGGAATATGATACAGCAGGCCTTCATACCCTTCATCCTCCCTCATCTTGAAAAGGTTTTTGGCCAATTGCTGTGAAATGGTACTACCACCTCCTTTAGGGTCGAAGGTCAGTAAACCACCGATGGCTCTCAGTAAACTACGGGCATCCACCCCGCCGTGCTTGGTATATCTTACGTCTTCTGTCGCAATCAGGGCATCAATCAAAGAGCTTGGAATCTCGCTGAAGGCCACCGGGCTCCTGTTTCCTCTTTCATAAAAAAACTTACCTATCACTTTACCGTCCGAAGAAATAATCTCCGAGGCGATCTCGCTCTTGGGATTATCAAGATCGTCGATCCCGGGCATTTTACCAAACAACCAGAAAATGTTGAAATAAAGTCCGATTATATAAACAACAAAGAGGACCAAGCCGTAAAAGAATGTCTTATAAAAGAAACTAATCAAACTTCGATATTTCCCGGGTGCAAGATTTTCGATAAAAGGTAAGTTCATTTTCAAAATTTATGGAGAGGTATTTAATTTTCAAAAATAATTCATTTTAGAGTATCCAACGAATCTATAGCTTCAAAATTTGAAATTATTTATTTTAAGAAAATTTAATTCATTTCAAATCTCGGCAACGGGCTGACTTTCTGGTCAGTAAACTCCTGATTCTGAAACTTGAAGTGAGCTGCCATGGCAATCATGGCTGCGTTGTCTGTGCAGTATTCAAACTTTGGAATATAGACTTCCCAACGCTCTTTTTCCCCCATTTCATGGAGGGCCTTTCTGAGTCCGGAATTGGCAGAAACCCCACCGGCTATCGCTATCTGCTTAATTTTCAACTCTTTTGAAGCCCTTCTGAGTTTTTGCAGAAGCATCTTGATCAGGGTGTGCTGATAACTCGCACAGATATCGGCCAGGTTTTCCTGTACAAACTCAGCTCCTTTCTGCTGGATGAAATATAATAACGATGTTTTTATGCCACTGAATGAAAAGCTAAGTCCCTGCATATCAGATACCGGAAACTCGAAAGCTTCGGGATTCCCCTGTGCAGCCAGTTTATCAATCATCGGACCGCCGGGGTAACCCAATCCCAGCATTTTGGCGGCCTTGTCAAAAGCCTCTCCTACTGCATCATCACGGGTTTCGCCGATCACTTCCATTTCGAGAGGGGCATTTACCCTGACAATCTGGGTGTGCCCCCCGCTGACGGTAAGGCACAAAAAAGGAAATTCCGGAGCCGGTTCTTCAATAAAATGAGCCAGCACATGGGCCTGCATGTGATTGACCTCAACCAGCGGAATATCCAGGGCCAGGGCTGTAGATTTCGCAAATGATGTACCGACCAATAAGGCCCCGAGCAGGCCGGGTCCACGGGTAAATCCGATACCGGAAAGGTCACTTTTCTGAATTCCGGCTTCTTCCATGGCTTTGGATACGACCGGAACGATCAGTTGCTGGTGAGCCCTGGAAGCCAATTCAGGCACAACGCCCCCGAATTGTTCATGAATCACCTGCGAAGCCACAATGTTTGATTTGATTTTACCGTTTAAAATTACCGATGCCGAGGTCTCGTCACAGGATGATTCTATAGCCAGTAAAACGATATCTTTGCTATTTGTGGGCATTATTTTAGCTTTTTTAGTTATTTATTGAGATTTTTGCCTTTTATTAATATACCAAAAAGTTAAAAGACGTTTTTGATCCGGGGAACAAAATTAGTCAATTGATTCTTAATATTTAAGTTGATCCGCTTTCTAAAAATATTGTTGAGAGCCGCCAGGTTCCTGGTTGTTACCGTCATATGTCTGGTAATAATGATTTACTATGGACTGCAACTACCTGATATTCAAACCTCTCTGACCACTTCAGCCACAGAATGGCTTTCGAAAAAACTGGGGGGATCAGTGAACATCAGCAGTGTCAAAATATCATGGCTGGACGAAGTTACCTTTGAAGATGTGAGCATCAAGGACCTCAAAGGAAGGGATATGATCTTCGTCAGGGAGATTTATGTCAACTGCAAAACCAACTTCGTGTTCAACATGGCTGAGCTTGTGGATGTGGACTTTAAACTCAGCCCGTTTCATTTCGATGTCAGGTTTAATCCACGGAAAATCATCATTTTTGATGATAACCTGGACTATGTGATGCTTAAAAACCCGGAAGTGAAACTCGTCAAAGAGAAATCAGGCCAGCTGAATTTTGACGACTGGATCAACAGCATCAACCACCTGATCCAACCCGACCCTTCGAAAAGCAAACCAAATCATAACAAGCCTTTTACCATAGACGATGCGTATGTACAGGATGGCTTTGTCAGTCTGACCGACCCGAGAAAAGCCCGCTTACCTGAAAATCAGTTTGATTATTTCAACTTCAGAATTGACGGCATTAATGCAAGCCTTGAAAATTTCCTCGTGCTGGGCGACACCATTACTTTCAATGCAAAGTCACTGAAGGGCGTCGAAAGACGGAGTGACCTGGTCATCAAGGATATCAAAACGGATTTCTTCTATTGCCGGTCTGCCATGAAACTGAAAAACCTGGAGGCCCGCATCAACAACTCCTACATCGGGGACGGCATCAATTTTTATTATGACCGCCCGTCTGCTTTCAATGACTTCAACGCAAAAGTGAAAATGCAGGCCAACCTTAAAGACTGTTCACTGGATGCCCAGGATTTAGGCCGTTTCTCCTCCACTTTGTACGCCTACCAGGAAAAGTACCTGCTCAACGGCAAAGTAACGGGTACCGTGCACGACCTGACCGTCAATGACCTGGACCTGAAGTTCGGCAAAGACAGTTACCTGGCTGGTTATGTCAACTTCAAAGGATTGCCTGATCTGAGGAAAACGAAGCTCGATGTCAACCTGAAACCTTCCGTGTTTAATGCTCCTGACATCAAACAATACACGAGTCAGAAAAATTACGATAACTATGTAGTCAAGTTTGAAAAGACCACTTTTTCAGGCATTTTCAAAGGTTTTTATAACGATTTTACTTCAGATGCCCTGGTTGAATCCACGGGATTAGGCAAGGCTAAGGGAGTAATTTCTATGAAAATTGACGAGCAGTCCGCCAAATCCACCTATTTCGGAGACGTGGTCACGACAGGACTTGAGATAGGCAAGCTGACCAATATCCCGGATGTTTTACAAAAGATATCCTTCGCCGGCAAAATTGAGGGCCGGGGCCTGAAGATTTCGGATGCTACCCTGGGCCTGAAAGGAAAAGTAGAGCAAATCTGGTTTAACGGCTATGATTATAAAAATATTATTGTGGATGGCGAGCTCGGACAATCCATTTTCAATGGCTCTATCAAAGTAGTCGATCCCAATTTACTGGCCGATGTAGAAGGAAAAGTGGATTTCAACGAAGCCCTGAACAGTTTCAAAATCAAAGGAAATCTTGAAAAAGTCAATCTCGGAAAACTGGGCTTTACCGAAACAGATTATCAGCTTCACACTGAACTGGACCTTGATTTTGAAGGCAATGAACTGGACAACTGGATCGGCCGCGGGCAATTCCTGAATACGTATCTGACCGAAAAGAAAAACAACCTGGTGATTGATTCCCTTTTTCTGACCTCTGTGATTAGCGGGGACTCCAGGAAAATATCTGTCATTTCGGAATTCCTTAATGGCAGCATCACCGGGTCTTATGTTCCCAGCCAGCTGATCCGTGACCTGAGTCAGATGGTGAAAGAATACAGGCTCTATTTTTCCGGGAATGAAGCAGACCGGAAGACTTACTATGAGAACAAAAAAGCCAAAACCGTACTTAAGCCGTATGACGCGGGTTACCAGATCCGGTTTAAGGACTCCGAACCGCTTTTTGCTTTCTTTAATCCTGAAGTTTATATCTCAAACGGATCCTACCTGACGGGGAAAGTCTCTATCAGGTCAACTTCAGAATTTTCCATGGGCGGGGTGCTTGATACCCTCAAATACGGCAATAACTCTTTTTACGCCAACACCATAGATTTCAATTCGTCCAAAACCTCGTTTTCGCCCGAGGTGCTGACTTCGCTGGTGATTGATTCAAAAGAACAACTCCTGGCCAACGAACTGAACACCAAAGACCTGGCTATCAGCGGGTCATGGGGAAAGACCAACCAGATCAGTTTTGACGGCTCCATAGAACAGAAAGATACGCCGAACAAGGCCAAAATCTTCGGAACAGTAGATTTCTTGCCAGACAGTTATGACATCCGGTTCAATGCCAAAAACAGTGTTTTGAGCATCCTGAATAACAAATGGGTGCTCTCACCCAATAACCTCATCAACATCAAAGGAGATGATATCTTCTTTAAAAATATCGGGCTGTCCAATCAAAACCAGAGCATTACACTTTACGGTAATATTTCGAGAGACTCCACATTGCAGGCTATTTTGCGGGTGAGGGACTTTGACCTGAACACCATCAAACCGTTTACCAATGTAGATCTCAAAGGCGTTGCCAATGGCGAGGTCAATCTGAGTAATTATTACAAAAACCCCATCATCACCAGCGATCTGCACATCGATGAGCTGATCTACAGGAAAAGCCTGATCGGGACCATCGCTGCAGAAGCGGTCTGGGATAACATCAACAACAAGCTGAATATCAATGGCAATATTTACCGGATCAACAGTGAGATCTTCCGGCTTTCGGGTACTTATGACCCGAGAAGTGCCGAAAACTCCCTGAACCTGAATGCCAACATCAGGAATGCCAACCTGGAAATATCACAGGCCTTTGTAGACGGACTTTTCTCTAACATCGGTGGTTTTGCGAATGGTAACCTGACCGTCAAAGGAACGCCGCTCAACCCGATCATCAGGGGAAGCGTGGCCCTGGACAGAGGTTCATTAAGGATCAATGCGATCAACTCCTACCTGTATTTTGACGACACCATTCTCTTCAACGAAGAAGGTTTCGTAGCCCCTCCGGGTGGAATCACCGTCAGGGATGCTCCTCAAAACGGCAATACGGCTACCATCGAAGGCGGGATTTTCAATGGCGGAAACCGGAATTTCATGCTGGGCCTTCATGCCTACCTCAAAGGCCGCGACGGGTTCAGAATCATGAACACTAAGAGTTCAGACAATGAGAGTTTTTATGGAACAGCTTTAGCCACCGGAGAACTGCACATGACCGGAGATTTCAACAATGTGGTGATTTCTTCCAATCTGACCAGTAAAAGAGGCACCAAAATAACCATACCACTGGATGGTGAAACCACCATCAACACCAACGTGGAGGCTATTCCGTTTATCCGGAAAAACCCGGTGCTGGCCAAAGCCGATTCGGCCGTCAACCTCAAAAAGAATCCGAAGAAAGTCGTTAAAAACAGTGGTCTGAAAATGGCCTTTAACCTGACCCTGACGCCGGATGCCGAATGTGAGATTATTTTTGACAGGAATAACAATGACAAACTGACGGCCTTTGGAAACGGCCGCATATCCATAGAGTATGATACAAGGGGCGGATTCTCCATCAACGGCCCCTACATCGTCAAAAGCGGGAAATATGACTTCAGTTTTCAGAACCTGGCCTCGCTCCGGAAGTTTGAGATCGTGGACGGAAGCCGCATTACCTGGTCCGGTGACCCGCTGGAGGCCATGCTCGACATGAAAGCTTCTTATACAGCCAATGTTACCCTTACCGATATTCCGGGCATACAGGCAGCCACGAATAACCAGAGTGACCTGTCAACCCGCTACCCTGTCAATGTCATGGTAAACCTGACAGACCGCCTGCTGATTCCTAAAATCACCTACAGTCTTTCTTTCGATACCCGGCAGATTCCGCTGAGTTACCAGACCTATTTACTGGCCTTCGAACAGAAACTGAAAGACGACGAACAGTTACTGAGCCGTAACGTGTCCAGTATCCTGGCATTTAACCAGATATTCCCGGAAAACAACATCCTGGAATCACTCAGGCAGCAGTTTTTTATTGACAACCTGAACAATATCCTATCCAACCAGATCGGAAACCTGGCCAATAAACTGGACCCGAACCTTGAGCTCGGCGTACAATTCGGGGACTTCAGAGAAAACCTCCTGAAAAATATGCAGCTTAACTTCTCGTATAAATTCCTGAATAACCGCTTTAAATTCAGCGGTAAAAGTACATTCATGAGTCCGCTTGAGAGCGGCATCAGCACCACGACCAACCAACAGCAACTCTCTGTGGGCGGGGAGCTGGAATATCTGCTCTCAGAAGACGGAACATTCAGATTAAGAGGTTATTCGCGAAGCGTACCCAACTCCAATTACTTCCTGTTCAACTCGACAAGCGGTAATGTGGTAGTATCTGGGGTGAGTCTGATTTTCTCAAGAAACTTCAATTCGATATTATCTTCTCCAAAACCCAAGACATTCCCGCTGGGTGTCGGAACCCAGAAACCATTGCCAAAGGAAGTTTCTTTTAATAATTCCAGGGCAGATTCTATACGTTCCACCAATAAGTAAACTTCAACACCAAAGCACGGTTTCTGACCTTGAAGGTATCTGAATAATAATTGTCGGTATAAACCAGGAACAGATCTGAAGCCGGACTGTATCTCCACTGAAAACGCGTGTTGATATTGACGTTATTTGTCTGGTTATTGAATTGTATAAAATTCGTAAAGAAGATCTTGTTTGATAAAGTAACGTCAATCCTCGGCCCAACCAGCCACAAAGCATGCCCGGTGTTCACGAGTGATTTCGGCAGCAACTCACTTTCATAGAATTTAAGATAGTTGTAATTAGCTCTCATGGCGATGGCCACAAAAGGCTGGAAACGATAGCCCAGCTCCCCTTCAAGCCTTAGACGCTTTCCGTCTGCATAATATCCGCCATAACGGGTGGCAAATGAATAGGTCAGCAAAGCCTGGGGTTTGGAAACATAGGAAGTTCCCCATGATCTCCAATCGTGTTTACTGCCTGTGGCCAGGGTGTCTCCCACAAAGTTGGTCGGGTCAAAAGCACTGTTGAGTTTCACAAAATCAGTGGCTGCCCAGATCGTAAACACACTCTGGGTCCTGAAATTGACCTTATAACTCAGCACATTCGTACTTTCTATGTATTCTTTTTTAGATTTTGAAAAGACGTAATTGAGCCCCAGCACAGGACCATGAGAAAGCACTTTGCTGCCTTTCGGGAAAAACAGGTAAGAAACCTCAGGATTCAGATAGATATAATTCCTGCGTCTGACATAACCCACTTCGTTGCCCTGCACTTCGCCGTCTACATTCTCAACCAGGAACCTGTAGTTCACCTTTTTGGTCAGACGGTTCAATTCTCCGGCCCACACAAAATTGTTCTGGTTACTCAGTGGTGAAAACGTTTTCAGTAAAAATGCTTTTCCTACCCAGGCATTGTCAGCTGAAGCCAGGTTATACTCCAGTCCTACCGTCCGGTTGTATCCCGGAATCGGGTTCAGGTCTTTGTCATTTTTAGATTTTACCGTTTCCCTGTTCACCACCATCGCCGAAATAAAAGAGCGTTTGAATACCTGACGCTGAACTGTCAGTACAGAGTAATTCGAGCCCGGATCATTGGTCGCACTTTTACCGGTTTGCATGTTCATCGCTCCCAGCCTCCATTTCTGGTTCAGCTTACCACTGACCCTCGCCCCAAACTGGATCGGGGCATTTAACCCTATCCTGCGGGAGAAAAAAGGACGGATGTTGGCGAATCCAAAATTATTGAACATATCACCGTTTTCAAGGAAAAACTGGCGACGTTCAGGATAAAACAATTCAAACCTGTCAAGGTTGGTCTGCTGCACATCCACCTCCACCTGTGAAAAATCCGGGTTAACGGTAAGGTCAAGGTTCATGGCAGAACTCAGGGCTATTTTAGCGTCAAAACCCACCCCTTTATCATACTGGATTTTGCCGTTGCCGGCATAATTTTTAGTCACACCCCCATACACAAAAGGAATAACCGAAATGTTGGCTCCGGGTGAGGGTGGCGGCGTATCCCACACCAGGTTACCGGTAAAGGCCAGCGATGCCGTTGGGAATTGCCTCGGGATGGGTGTCCAGGAAGATTTTTCTGTGGTTTTAAGGTCCAGGCGGCTGAAATTAAGCCCCCAAACCTTGGTATTGCTTCTGTATCTGAGGGTTTTGAAAGGAATAGCAGCTTCCCACACCCACTTGTCGTCGTCAAAACTCACTTCGGAAGACCACTTATTATCCCAGCTCAGGTTGATGCTGGAGCCTGCATACATAAGGCCGTCCCACTGCCCGCCGCGGGCGTTCGATCCGAATGAAAACCCCGTGGTGAGGTCATTGAATGTATCTATAAACAAAAGGTCGTTGTCATTCTTTCCGAAACTGAAATCCCTTCTCATAGACTCAACCATGTTGGCACCTTTTATCTTGTTATAGTTGATAAACAGCACATAAAGGTTTTTGTCATCATAAGTGAATTTCACATCTGTTTTCACAAATGCCCGGCTGGTATCCATCGGTAACACCTGGAAAAAATCGGTAGCGACCTGGATATTCTCCCAGGCTTTCTCATCTGCCTTGCCATCTATTTTCAGAGAAGATTCTGCCCTCCGGATGTAATAATTATACTGGTCATTCTTTTTTTGGGCAATAGCCGTGGTGAAACTTAGCAGCAAAACAAAAAAATAGATAGGACTTTTCATTAATAGGGTTGAAAAATGGCGTAATTTTGTACCGTTAAACTACCGCAAAGGTAGATTTTATTTCATATATTTAACAGATATAATCCTATAAATACCTGGGACAACTGTTAAAAAATTCATCCTATTATGCAAATTTCAGAAAACAAGGTAGTAAAATTAACTTACGAGCTTTATATCCACGAGGAATCAGATGATTTCGAAATCGTTGAAGTAGCCGGTGAAGATGATCCGCTGGTATTCTTATATGGCAACAGCGGTTTACCGCAGGATTTTGAAACCCAGCTGAACGGACTGAAAGCGGATGACACTTTCAATTTCGTGCTGGAGCCTCAGGAAGGTTTCGGTGATTTCTCTGAAGAAGATATCGCTGAATTCCCGATCTCTATGTTCCAGATCGAAGACGGGCAGATTCCGGAAGGCCTGCTTGAACCGGGCAGTTTCGTGCCTTTCACCAATGAAGACGGCAGCCAGTTGATGGGCAGGATTCACGCGGTTGAAGGCGAAGTGGTGCTTGTTGATTTCAATCACCCTCTGGCAGGCAAAACCCTTAAGTTCGAAGGAAAGATCATTTCGGTAAGGGAAGCAACCGCTGACGAAATCTCTCATGGCCATGTGCATGGCGATGGCGGGGTACATCATTGATCGAAATAAGGAGAAAGGAAAAGGGAGAAAGTACTTTTCAAGCTGTTAGCTTTTAACCTTTGCTTTTCCGCGGCTTGTAACATTTGGTTATGTTGATTTTCCGGATCGCAGGGAGCAACGACTAACTGAATTTTAACAACAAAGCAGAATGCAGCTAAAAGCCAACAGCTAATCGCTGACAGCTCTGATTCACTCATTCAAAAATCACCATTAATAGTGTCCGACATTTCTGTTATATTAAAATATTTCCCTGACCTGAGTGCGAAACAGCAGGATCAGTTCGGGCGGTTGCAGGACTTATACGAGCTCTGGAACAACCAGATCAATGTAATATCCCGTAAAGACCTTGAAAATCTTTATGAAAAGCATGTTTTGCATTCCCTGGGCATTGCCAGGGTATGTTCTTTTGTAGATGACAGCGACATACTGGATGTGGGTACCGGCGGAGGCTTTCCGGGCATTCCCCTGGCCATTTTGTTTCCGGAAGTCAAATTCCACCTGGTCGATTCGATCGGTAAGAAAATCAAGGTGGTGTCCGAAGTAGCAGCTGCACTGGGCCTTACCAATGTGAAGGCTGAACACCAGAGGGCTGAGAAAATAGAAGGCAAATATGACTTTGTGATCAGCCGGGCGGTGACCAGGATGGCCCCATTTATCGGATGGATTGAGCATAAATTCAATAAAAACCATTTTAATCCGCTGGATAATGGTATCTTATACCTGAAAGGCGGCGATTTGTCAGAAGAGCTGGGTGAGGTTAAAAGAAAATATAAGATTTACGACCTGAGCGACGTTTTTGAGGAAGAATTTTTCGAAACCAAAAAAGTAGTGTACGTACCATTTTAAACCATTGATTCTTATGAATGAGAAATTTTCTGCCAGCAGCATGGCCAATCCTTTATTTCCCGACACGGTGACTTTCTCCGAAAAAGGCGTTTCTTTTAAAATCAGAAAGGCTATTTCTTCGACTGAGAATTTTGTTTTTTACAATGACATCGCCGGTGTTGAAATCGCCAACGGCTTGATTTTCTCGACGATAAGTATCAAAGCCAGGGCCCGTGATGAAGAAATCGTCATCCGGAATTTCCTGAAAAGCGATGCCCGAAGAATCAAAGAACTTATTTTAGAGCGTTCCTATTCATAAATTATGTCGGCAGTCATCAGTGTAAATTCAGACAATATAGAGATCTCGGCAAGGCTGTTTTTTTACGGAGCACAGGCCAACCCGGATCTGGGGCAAAAAATCGTAGATGAAATCATGGTCATGTGGAATGCCCCGCAAGCCACTTATGAAGTAAAAGGCAAAACTTTGCCCGTTGTATTTGATGTGAGGTTTGTGGTGGTTGAAGATAACCACATCGTACAGCTGTGTATCAACAACCGGGACTACCGCAACAATTTCGTCAGGATTGGTGAGAAAAATACTTCCGAAAGGTCTATGATGGGATTCGGACTGGGCCACAATGTTGGCCACTGGCTATCTACAGACAACCTGGGTGAGTCTACTACGGCTGCCCATGAGTTCGGACACGCCCTGGGCCTTCCCCATCCTGAGAACCTCGACTACAGGGGCACGGGACACCCGCCGCTGATGGCCCCGAGAGGCACGCTGGTGGATCCGGAGTTCCAGTGGGATGCTGCGGCTGTTCCGGGTGAGTTCGGCGGAACGATGAAGCCGATCTACCGTAAAGTCAGAAAAGAGGAAGTGGAAGCCATTCTGCAGCCGTTTGACCTGAACAAAAACAGGCGTGTGAATGTAGGCAAAATCCCCAATCTTTTATTTGACGAAATAGGCAATCCGGTACAGCTGATTTAAAAACCTGTTTATCAAGACATTACTTTAATATTAAAAAAAAGTGTAATATTTTTTCGGTTTTTCATTGACTTATTAGAAAAAAGAGCCTAGTTTTGCACCACGATTTCAGAAAAACGTTTCTGAAAGGAGGCGAAAGAATCCCGAATAGCTCAGTCGGTTAGAGCATCTGACTGTTAATCAGAGGGTCGCTGGTTCGAGCCCAGCTTCGGGAGCACAAAGAAAAGCAGTTACGACGATAAGTTGTAACTGCTTTTTATTTGCACAGGATTTGCACAAGAAATTCTGAATCTTTAAAAAGGGATCAACCCGGACAAAGTGGTTTAACAATGTGTCAAAATCAGATGTCACGTCCTAAAAAACAGATACAGTTTTTTAGGACGTGACAATTTAAATAATTTTTAAAATAAAGGAGTGGTAAGTTTTATAAAATAAATACCGTTTCTGTCCACCTGGCCATTGCCTGCAAGTGTTTTTTTCTGGTATACTTTATTGGCTCCCGTAATACCAAAATCATCATCGTTTGACACCGCAATTGTGGTTGGATTAATAATAACCATGCCTTCTGCTTTGTCGTGCGGGTATAACGTTGGTATGTCTTTCATAAGGTCGGCTATCAATGTTTTAGTAACCGGTACAATACCGTTGGTTGTAAGGGTAGCAGCGTCTTTCAATTCTTCCACTGTTTTTCCGCCAAATAACTTTCCATTTACACCGTTTGCAGCATCTGAAATATCTGTTGCACCTGTCAGGCTGATTTTAAATATTTTTTTGAAAACTGTGGCCTTATTGGCTTCAGTTGCAAATAACCCATCTCTTTCCAGTACAAGAAAATTGTTTTTGTCAATCGCTGTTATTTCACTTACTGCTTGTAAAGTTGTGTTGTCCATCATGTATACAAATTGCTTTGTTTCACCCGATGTAATGTCAAAAGTAACAATACGTATCACTAATGAATTGGCAACAGCCGCAGAAGAAGGGTTGTAAAGAGGAAATTGCATAATACCTACAAGCGTTTTTCCATCAGGTGTAATGGTAAGCCCTTCCATACCTCTGTTAGGACGACGTTTTGCCAATACCAAAGGCAACTTTCTCCCAGATGAAAATGGATTTATTTTCTCTATTGTTTTTCCTGTTTTATCAAAATGTATCAGATGTGGGCCGTATTCATCACTAATCCAGAAACTACCATCTGCGGCCATGGCCATTCCTTCTGAGTCCAAGCCATCAACACTTGGAGAAAGCGGGTTATTATTTATATCGAAAGGGCTTTCGCCAGTAGATCCGGCACCTACCGGATTTGGAAGACCATTAAGATTTTGACCACTACTATTTTTTAAAAGTATAACTGACTCCAATGTAAGAGAATCTCCTTTTAAACGAAATTTCCCAATTTGCGGAACAAAACCTGGGGTTGCAATCATAATACTGTTGGTTGCTGCCTCTGCTACATTCGGGCCCCTATCAGTAAGCAGGTAAAACACAGCCTTATCAGTAGGGTCCTGCACCATCGATGATCCATAACCTCCATTATTTAGTGTGATGCCATTGGGTGTTGTCGTAAGTACTTTAGGGTGCTTATCCGCTGCTATGGCCGGGTAAACAACCGTCTCCGATATCGCAACTTTCTCCTTATTGCAACTATACATTACTGAAATTCCGGCGAAAATTGCAATCATTAATTTTACTTTCATCTTTCTGTTTTTTTCACAAAATTACGTTGCCGAATGTCTTATACCCATTAGTACTTAAAGATTTAATGCTTTGATAATATGACTTTAAAGTATCGTTTTTAAATAAAGAATCTTTGTAAATTTTATAAATCAGGGAACTCAACATTGACTCTCTGATTTTTATTTAGTTAGGAAACATGAATACTACCAGTTCTGCAAAATTATATCGTCACTCAGATATAATAACTACGATTGTTAATCAAAGGGTCGCTGGTTCGAGCCCGGCTTCAGGAGCACTAAAAAAAACTCACTTCTTTTCGAAGTGAGTTTTTTTGTTTATAGTCAATTCAAACCAGCACAAACCCTACAGCCTATCCCTTACACCCCATCACAACAACCTCACCCGCTCTTCCTCCAGGTCAATCTGGTAAACCTGCCAGCGGATGTATTCTTCAGGCAATCCGGGGTCTTTGTTGAGTTCGGATAAAAACTGACGCTGTTTTTCCAGCAAGTCGAGATAGTTTTGTTTTGAGTTTTCTGTCATTCTCATTTTCTCCGGATGTCTTATTTTATCTTCCCACTGGTGTATCATCTTTTGCCAGTGCGGGTCTTTGTCCAGTTCCTTTTCATCTTTCTCTTTTAAGATGCGTATCGTTTCTGTCACCAGGTGTTTTTTTACTTTCTGTCTTGCTTCCTCCTCAGGTATTTCTCCCGAAAAATCAAAAAGATTTGACCGCTTAATGATAAACGGAAGCGTAAGCCCCTGGATTAAAAGCGTAAGCAGGATTACCATGAAAGTAATAAACAAAATGAGGTTCCGGTGCGGAAAAGGCTCTCCGCCCGGCAAGGTAAGTGGAATAGACAAAGCCGCCGCCAGTGAAACGACGCCCCTCATCCCTGTCCAGCCCAGTAACATCGGCATGCCCCACCTTCTTCTCCTGCTCTGGCCTCTGCCAGGTGCAACGCTAGGCCTGAATATCAACGTGGCTATCAGGGCTGCATAGGAAGAGATCATCCTCGTGGCAATCAGAATAAGTGTAACCAGACCTCCATAGAAAATGGCCCTGCCCAAAGGTATGCCGTCAGCCTGCAATCCGTTTACAATTCCGGGAAGTGCCAGACCGATGATCATAAAGACGATGCCGTTCAGAATAAAAATCAATGCTTCCCAGAAACTGAAGCCCATGATCCTGCTGGCACTGGTTAAAAAAGACAGCCTGTTGGTAGATAAAAACAAGCCCCCGGTTACTACGGCCAGTACACCTGAGCTGTGCACCTGTTCAGCTACCCAATAAAGGATATATGGTTCAACCAGTGTAAACACAATATCGGAAGGGGCGTCTGTAGGTAATTTTTTGTGGGCATACATAAATAACCACCCACCCAAAAGACCGATGCCAATACCCCCAACCAGCATCCATGAAAAATCAAGGATGGCTGTCTGAAAAATAAACTGACCCGTGCCCACAGCTGCCAGGGCAAATCTGAAGATAATGAGGGACGATGCATCATTCAGCAGACTTTCACCCTCCAGTATGGCCGATATTGATTTGGGGATCTTCACAAACTTCATGATGGCTCCTGTACTCACAGCATCCGGTGGTGATACAATGCCACCCAATAAAAACCCGATGGCAAGCGTAATGCCCGGAATTAGATAATTGGTGAACAGGGCAACCGCCAAAGCTGAAAAAAACACCACCAGGAAGGCAAAACTGCTGATGATCCGCCACCATTTCTTCATTTCCTTAAAAGAGATACTCCAGGAAGCCTCAAACAGAAGAGGCGGTAAAAAAATAAAGAAGATCATATCGGGATCTATCTGCAGGGGAGGCAAACCCGGAACAAAACTGATCAGCAAACCCGCCACCACCAGCAATACAGGATAGGCGATCCGTAATTTATCGGCCAGCATTTCTATCAATACGATCAACACTACAAGTGCCAGCATAAAAGGCAATAACTCATGCATAGTTTCAGGGAGAATGTTTTTTTCAGTGCAGACAAATATAGTGATTGGAAATAGCAAAAAAAATACGCCTGTCACCACCCTTTGAAGCACTTTAAAAAATTCCTGCTGAAATGAGCAGAAGAATTTGTGGCTAATTACTCAGGTATGAAAAATAATCTTTGCAATTCTCTGCCACAGAAAGCCCTCCGCAGCAAAGTAATAAAGGAAAGGTGTGGCTAAGAATGCCCCTGAAGCAATCAGATACACCCGGTTCATCTTTTTTTGTACCACCCATTCATACATAAAAATCAGTATCAGCAGGAAAGCGGATGGCAAATAGGAAACTGCAATACTCTGCTCAAAAGTCTGAACCCCCAGCCAATGATAATCCAGTCGGCCGAAAGCTGCCCAAAGCAAACCAAGGGCATGAACTATCATGTAACTTTTGTGGACATCCCGCCGCGAACGGATGACAATGGCCAAGACATACGACAAAATAAAGCACAAAAATGCACTGACCGGGACGAACTGAAAAGCCAGAAGATCAGCCTGGGACATTCTGCCCACTCCTTTCAGATATCCCTGACGGATGGTTAAAATCATAATTAACGAAATGACAGCCACATAAGCATATGAGTACCGGCCGATCAGCCGGTGTAAGCTGTGTTTCCCGAACCGGATTAACAATGGCTGAATGATGAGTATAAGCATCCAGAAGGTAATCGAAATCCCATGAATGTGGGTAAGTAGGGTAATACGCTCGCTAAAAGCAGGAAACAAACTAAAATAGCTCCTGAAAAAACCATAAACGGCCAAGCCGAAAAAGAGTACAAACAATAAACTGATATTGCGGTTTTTGTAGAATAATTTCATGATTATGAGTTTTAAAACAAATCCCTGTGAGGAGTTGTCTATAGTGAAAAAGCCCCAGGCTCTCTTCCAACGGAAGCAAAACCTTTCTGCTGCAATTAAAAAAATAGCAATTACGATAGCAGAACCGAGAGCCACCTACTTAATTAAAAGTACAGATTACAACCCCACAAATCCGGCATTAAGCTTCAACTGCCGTTCAGGATTCAGGTTGCTTTCGTGAATTAACATGTTGGGAGTTACGCCTGCAAAACGCTTGAAGTCTTTAACCATATGCTGATAATCAATGTAGCCGGCATTAACCGCTATAGTCAGCCAGTCTGATTCCTGGTTGGCATCTTTCATTGAATAGGCCTGATAAAACCGGCATATGCGGGCAAAATACTTGGGCGTTACTCCTATCTGCCGTTCAAAACGTTTTTCAAACTGACGGAAACTCAAACAGGCATCACTAGCTGTTCGTGAAAGATTGAAGCCCTGGGGATTGCCTAAAATGATACTTCCGATTTTATCGACAGGTTCAAATCTGAATTTGGTCCCGTTTACCTTCCTGATAAAATAACGATCAAGAATATAAGGCAGCTGATCATACGACGTGGCATGAGCCAGTTGATCTTCCACGTCATCTATTTCTCTCCCCAGGATCAATTGTGCTTCTATGTACTGATGTAAGAGTTCATACATCGGTATCCTAAGTAACTTGTGAATCGCACCCGGCTGAAACCTGACATGCACCATCATGTATTCAGAGGGAAGGTGCAGATTTTGCCGGGTGTCAGGTAAACCGAAAAGATATGTTTTGGGACGCACTTCAAACAGTCCTGTCTCAACCGTTTCTGCTGTTTTGGTACCCCTGATAACAAAGGTCATTCCCTCTTCAGGATTAACGGGATACGCCTTTACGGGAGGAGGTGCGTTCTTTTCAAATCTCATGTGCAGCACCAGATATTCCTTGATAAACGGGCTGAGCATCGGGGTGGGTAGACAACGTTGGCAAATCATAGCTGCTATTTTCAGAATAACTGTTAAATGAACTGCACCACTTATAACATTTGTCGAAATATAGTTAAAATTTTGATTTTCAACCTATTTTGGCAAATAGTAATGTTCAGAAATACCGGTTATCTTCCAGTCTTTTCCGACTTTCTGCAGCAGTACCACGCGATGGGCTTTAACTGTTTTACCGTCGGGGGCTGTGTAAGTGGTCTGGTAATCAGCACTTGCGAAGTTTCCTGCTGAAGCTATCCGGAAATCGGAATTGCTGACGCTCAGCGGCATGGCAGGAGGAAAAGTGCTGTCGTTCGTAAAATCAGCACCCACCCTGGAGGTATAAGTGCCATCAGGCAGATTCACACTCACGATGGTATGCTTTGCATCTCTGGGGTCAAACGACCAGTGTTTTCGAACTTCGTCCAGATGATGGGCTTTAAGGGCCTTAGCTTCTGCAAGAACCACAGCTTTAATGGATTCATCTGTGGTTTGGGCATACAAGCCTGAGGAGGCGAAGAAGAGTACTGCAAGTAATTTTTTCATTTTTTTCGAATTTTTGGTTAAAATTGATACTACAAAAATGAGAGGTAAAAGATGCATTCTAGTGGTAAAAAATCGTTGAATTTTGACAAAAACATCGCATCGGTTTTTTAGTCTATTTGCTCTTTGTCTATTACGACCAGCCCGCTGACCTGCATACTATCTTTTGCACACTGTGCATCTTTTCCTTATTTTTGCCTGTCCCTGCTGACAGAAGGCAAAACATGACCGACAATGAGCCCTGAAGTAAGCAGAGCATATTTATTCAACCTATTAATTCATGAAAAACACAAAATACCTCATGCAGTATTTTAAGACACTCCTCACCGTCTCTTTTTTACTCAGCATACAAGTCATACGGGCACAGGTTACGATCGTTCCTCTGCCGAAATCTGTCAAAACAACAACAGAAAGTTTCAAACTAAAGCCGGATACTAAAATCTATTATCAGAGCGGCTTACATCAGGAGGCAGAATTGCTGGCAGCGGCTTTATCTCCTGCCACAGGTTATGATTTCACTATAAAAGAAGCAAGTGCTGCACCTTCCGGCATTTTTTTACAGAAAGCCAGGCTCGGTGAACAAAACAGGGAAGCCTACGAACTGGAGGTAAACAAATCGCTGGTCTCTATAAAAGGTAACACAGGTTCAGGCTTATTTTACGGAATACAAAGCCTGTTACAGTTACTCCCTCCCGCTGTTTACTCCCGCGAAAGGCAAAAAAATGTAGCCTGGCAGATACCCGGAGTGAAAATTTCGGATAGTCCGGAATACCCCTGGAGGGGCATGATGCTGGACGTAGGCCGTTATTTTTTCTCTACAGAATATGTAAAGAGGTTCATCGACATGATGGCCATGTATAAAATGAATACCCTGCATTTCCACCTCACGGATGACAACGGCTGGCGTATTGAGATAAAAAAATATCCGAAACTCACCGAAGTAGGTGCCTGGCGTGGAAAAAATGAGAAACGAAACGGCGGCTACTATACCCAGGATGACATCAGGGACATTGTGGCTTATGCAGCTGCCCGTAATGTGGAAGTTATTCCGGAAATCGAAATGCCCGCCCACGCGATGGCTGCCATTGCCGCCTATCCTCACCTGGGATGTACGGGACAACAGTTTGAAGTACCGGATAATCAATACATCAGCAAGGAAATCTTTTGTGCCGGTAAACACTCTACTTTTGACTTTCTACAAGACGTACTCACGGAAGTTTTCGGGCTTTTCCCTTCGCATTACATACACATAGGTGGTGATGAGGCCAATTACGAACGATGGAAATCCTGTCCGGACTGTCAGAATTTAAAGAAAGAGCTGAACCTGAAAAACGAATCGGAATTGCAGGTGTACATGAATCGCAGGATTCAGGCTTTTACAAAAAAATACAACCGGACGATTGTAGGATGGGATGAAATCATTGAAGACGGGCTGAAAGAAAAGGCTGTCGGCATGGTCTGGCATAATCCTGATAAAGCATTAAAAGCCGTAGAGATGGGTCATGATGTGGTGTTCTCTCTCACGAAGTTTTTATATTTTGATATGGCTGAGAATGCCATACCCGGTGAGGTCCAGATGGCCAACTGGGTGGGTCTTGTTCCGATGGAAAAAACATACCAACTCAATCTGATGCCTGCGGGAATTGAGGCAAAGCATAAAAACCAGGTGTTGGGAGCATCAGCCACCATCTGGTCGGATCAGTTTAACCACGGAACCCTGCTCAGGGAGTTTGTCCCGCTGAACGAGAACCGCTCTGAAAAATATTCTGATTACATGACGCTGCCCAGGCTTTCGGCACTGGCAGAGGTGGTTTGGACCGCAAAGAGTAAACAGGACTGGGCTGACTTTCAGAAAAGGATGTCGGGGCATTACGCCAGGTACCAGCATGCAGGTTATGGCTTCAGGCTGCCACAGCCGGTATTAGCCAATTCCGTAAAGACAAATGACGGCTATCAGGTCACTTTAAAGAATGTAGTTGATAATGCCGAAATCCGCTATACCGTTGACGGCACATATCCGAATCCCTATTCACAGATCTATACCGGCCCTTTCAGTGTCAAAAGCTTGAATGATTTTAAGGCGATTATCGTCTTAAACAGAAGCCAGTATTCTTTGCCGCTGTTTGTCCCTGACGAAAATGAGAAATTTAAAAAATATGGTACTCTGGCTGGGAAATGGACGCCTGAAACGGTCACCGGTAAAAACTTTAACCCGCTGACCCTTGACCTTACCGGAAAAATAGATGCCTCAGGCAGCTACAAGATCACCTTCTTATACACCACCGGCGGCACAAAACTGGAAATCAAATCAGTTGAGCTTTACAAAAACGGCCAGAAAGTAGCAGAAGACGTTCACGACGGAGCAGCGGGCGGTGAACACACCGGCAATGTGTACCAGTTCAAGGTTCCTCAGTTTGAGACCGGTGCCAAATATGAAATAAAAGCAATGGTAAGAGGAGACATTGACAATAACAGCTCGGGAGCGGTGATGATCAAGAAGGACTAGGCCATTCCAAACCTGGTGAAGACTCAATCAGTAATGATGCATAGTCCGGCTGACTGTGCATCATTCTGAAAAAAACCGGGCTTTGTATTCTTTGGGTGTGATTCCTTTGACGTTCTTAAAATGCCTGTAAAAATTAGAGGTATTTTCAAAACCACTCTCCAGGGCAATGTGCTGAATCGTAAAGTCTGTCTTGAGGATCAATCTGCAGGCATGGCTGAGCCTGACTTCTGTAAGGAAATCAAAGTAGGATTTATTGGAAGTCATTTTAAAGTAACGGCAAAAAGAGGTTACACTCAGGTTGGTAAGCTTTGCCACATCTTCAATGAGGATTTTATCCCTGAAATTCTGCAGGGTAAATGAAAGCACTTTTTCCATCCTGTTTCCGTCCAGCTGACTGAACTTTGCGTATTCAACACTGGTAGATAAAGCCTCGTACTCCCTGCTTTCGAGTAGAATAGCGTAAATTCTGAGCAGATAAACAACTTTATTCAGGCCTGTCTCCCGGTTCATTCTCCACATGAGCCGCTTGATTTTCTCTTTTGAATTCCCTTTGATGACCAACCCGGTTTTGGCTTGTTCAAAGAGTTTCGTGATTCCCTGGGTTTCATACACATTAAGAAATTCCTTTCCCAGGCATTCCGGATGAAAGTGAAGCACCAGGGCTTCCACATGATTATCCGATGAGTTTGAGCTGTTGCCTTTCCAGGTATGAGGAAGATTTGAGCCCATAAGGATCATGTCATCCTGTTGAAAATTGCCGATGCTGTCGCCCACAAACCGGATCCCCTCTCCTTTTATAAGATAGTGAAGCTCTATTTCGGGATGATAATGCCAGATGGTTCCAAACTGCGGAACTACATCATGACGAATGCTGAAAGCATTGTCCAGGGCCCTGGGAACAATATGAAATTTAGGTATCATTTTAATTTAAGGTTACGGTTGTGTACGAAATTAAAGAAATCCTGTCACATTTTTATTAAATATGATAATATATTGGATAAATTGGAAAATTTAAGGAATTTATTCCAACTAAAAGCACTCCATCTTTGTAATACAAAAGTAAAGAAGGAAAAATGGAAGATAATTATGCGTTACTGGTCTGCAGCGGCGACCTCAGACCGTCGGCCAATCTTAAGTGTTGGCCCATGCAGCAAAAAATGGAAGAAAGCCTGGCAGAAGCCCTGCTTAAACACTCATGGGAAATCAAAAGAGCACATACTTACAACGAGGAAAAAGGTCATGGTTTTATAGATTATCAACATGTAGGCGTCAAGATTTTCAGGGAGATCGATAAAACAAAGCCTTTAATTGTAGCGGAAAGCGTATGGCAATACAGTCATCATGTTCTGGCAGGACTTATTTCGCACCAGGCACCGATTCTGGTGGTGGCCAACTGGGACGGTACCTATCCCGGCCTGGTAGGGGCTCTTAACCTTACGGGCTCATTAACCAAAGCAGGGGTGCAGTACAGCTTCCTGTGGAGCAAAGATTTTAACGACAATTTCTTTAACGCTGGGCTAAAGGAATGGCTGGAGACCGGCAAGGTCACACATGATTATTCTCATGTAAATCGCTTTGATATCAGTAAAGTGCAGGGGAACGGCCTGGAAGTGGCTGAAAAATTAGCTACGCGAATTAAAGAGGATAAAGTAATTATGGGTGTGTTTGATGAGGGTTGTATGGGCATGTTCAATGCCATCGTACCTGATGACCTCATTCATGCCCTTGGTATTTATAAGGAGCGTTTAAGCCAGTCTACTTTATATGCAAAGATGCTCACTGTTTCGGACCAGGAAGCCAATGCGGTACTGGACTGGATGCTTCAGAAAGGGATGAGTTTTGCCTGGGGAACTGACCCGGTAAATGAACTGACTAAGGAACAGACGCTGGAACAGTGTAAAATGTATGTTGCGGCCGTCAGATTGGCTGACGAATTTGGCTGCGACACGATCGGGATCCAGTATCAGCAAGGTTTAAAGGAACTCACAGCTGCGAGTGACCTGGTAGAAGGGCTCCTGAACAATACCGACCGACCGCCGGTATTTGACACAAAAGGAAAAGAACTGTATCCGGAAGTGGCATTGCCCCATTTTAATGAAGTAGATGAATGTGCCGGCATAGACGGCTACGTAACTTATCATCTCTGGAGAGCCCTTGGACTCAACGGAGACAATACCCTGCATGACTTACGCTACGGAGAAACCTTTTCGATAGACGGGAAAGACGAGTTTGTATGGGTGTTTTTGATTTCGGGAGCAGCCCCTGCCTCGCATTTTAAAGGTGGGTATGCCGGGGCAGACAGCATGCGTCAGCCGCCTATGTTTTTCGGAAAAGGCGGAGGCACACTCCGGGGAGTAAGCAGGCCCGGAAAAATTGTGTGGAGCAGAGTTTACATTGAAAACAACGAGCTTTGGTGCGATATCGGCACAGGCAGGTGCGTGGAGTTACCAGATGCTGAAGTTGACCGCCTCTGGAAACTTACGGATCCTCAATGGCCTGTCATGCACGGCGTTCTGGACGGGGTAAGCCGCGACCAGATGATGGCCCAGCATAAGGCCAACCACATTCAGGTGGTCTATGTCGACGGAGACTTTGACGTCCGTGAAGCAGCAGAAATCAAGGCCGCAACTTTAGTGAACCTGGGAATTAAAGTAAACTTTTGTGGTATCTGAGCCGATGGAAAAAAAGTTAGTTATAGGAATGGACTTTGGTACCGATTCAGTCCGGGGATTGCTTTTGAACCCGGTAACGGGGGAAACAGTGGCTTCCGGAATCTCTTACTTTAAAAGATGGAAGGCCGGACTCTACTGCAATCCTGAAAAAGACCAGTACCGTCAGCATCCTCTGGATTACATGGAGTCCATTGAAGAGGTATTCACAAAACTCTTTGAAACAGAAAGTGCTGCCAATGTGCTGGCTATTGCTACCAATACCACAGGCTCCACACCTGTAGCGGTAGATGAGCGGTGCCAACCACTGGCCTTGTCAGAAGAGTTTGAAGAAAACCCCAATGCCATGTTTGTGCTATGGAAAGACCATACCGCCATTAAAGAGGCTGAGGAAATAAATACTCTTTCAAAAAAATGGGCTGTGGATTATACCCGGTACAGCGGGGGGATCTATTCATCCGAATGGTTCTGGTCAAAGATTCTGTACATCAACAGAACAGACGAAAACGTGTTCAGAAAAGCATACAGCTGGGTGGAACAATCAGATTGGATTCCGGCATACCTGTCCGGAACAGAGTCACCCGAAGCCATTAAAAGAAACCGCTGTGCTGCCGGGCATAAAGCCATGTGGAACCGGGAGTCAGGAGGTTTGCCGTCAGCAGAGTTTCTAAAGGCTTTGGATGGTTCGTTTGAAAAACTGAACGGCAGGTTTTATACCGACACTTATACATCCGACGAGGTTTTCGACACCATTTCTTCATATTTCGTCGATAAGTTCGGTTTTAATCCGGAAACAATCATTACTGTTGGGGCTATTGACGCCCACCATGGGGCAGTAGGGGCCGGAATTTCTCCCTATACCCTGGTAAAAGTAATTGGCACCTCCACCTGCGATATGCTGGTAGTGCCTGCATCAGACCACCCGCCATTGGTTGAAGGCATTTGCGGGCAGGTAGATGGATCGATTGATCCGGGGATGATTGGTTTTGAGGCCGGGCAGTCTGCTTTTGGGGATATTTATAACTGGTTCAGGAAAATGATGTTAAAACCTACGCAGGATATGATCGGCGATCAGCTGAGTGCCGAACTGAAGAATAAGCTTGACAATGATTTCTTTAACTACGTCACTGCTGAAGCCGCTCAAATAGAGCTTACGGAGTCGGACCTGGTATTTACCGATTATCATAACGGAAGAAGAACCCCGGATGCTGATTTCAGTCTTCAGGCATCGGCTTACGGTTTTGGCCTGGCTACACAGGCCGGACACATCTTCAAGGCCCTGGTCGAGGCAACGGCATTTGGTTCAAAAGCCATCATGGAGCGTTTCAGGACATTCAATATCCCGATAGAGCACGTGATTGCAACCGGAGGCATACCTAACAAATCGCCGTACGTAGTTCAGGTTCTGGCAGATGTTATGGGTGTTGAAATCCAGGTAACCGACAGCGACCAGACCTGTGCTCTGGGTTCTACTATTTTTGCGGCCACTGCCTGCGGTATTTACCCCGATGTTCAGAAAGCTAAAAAGGTCATAGCGGCCAAGACCGTAAAAACCTATGTCCCCGATCCTGAAAAACAAAAAACGTATGAGATTTTATATAAACGATATAAACAATTAACCCATGACTAATCTACCCTTATTGGACATAGCCATTATTATTGTCTATCTGATAGCCATGGTATTAGTGGGTATCTACTTTTCCAGGAAAAATACATCGGCAGATCAGTTTACAACAGCAGCCGGCAAAATTCCCGGCTGGGCGATAGGAATATCCATTTATGCGACATTTCTGAGCTCAAATACTTTCCTGGGCGTGCCCGGTAAAGCCTTCGGGGGCAACTGGAATGCCTTTGCGTTCAGTCTTTCCATGCCTTTCGCGGCCTGGTTTGCCACTAAATACTTTGTGCCGTTTTACCGGAGCACCGGGGAAGTATCTGCCTATACCAATCTCGAAAAACGATTCGGGACCTGGGCCAGAACCTACGCTGTCATATGTTTCTTATTAACACAGCTGGCCCGGATCGGATCTATATTTTTCGGGATTTCACTGACCTTACAGGCCCTTACAGGCTACAACATGGTGACTATCATGGTCGTAGTAGGTATCTGCATCGTCATTTACACAGTAATGGGCGGCATTGAAGCCGTCATCTGGACAGAGGTAGTACAAGGTATTCTGAAGACCCTGGGGGCTGTAATTATTATCTACCTGGTAATCAAAGAAGTGCCGGGGGGATT
This sequence comes from Emticicia sp. CRIBPO, assembly GCF_009905725.1. GTDB lineage: Bacteria > Bacteroidota > Bacteroidia > Cytophagales > Spirosomataceae > Leadbetterella. The sequence goes on from NZ_JAAAKV010000002.1 coordinate 338,581, forward strand.
CAGCGACATTCTCAAACTGGGATCGGAAGACCACAAGTTCAGTCTCGGGACCGTGGAATTTGATTTTGTAAGTTCCTCTTTCTGGGTTGTGCTCCTGTACGGCTTTTTTATCAACCTGAATAATTTCGGAATGGACCAGAACTACGTCCAGCGGTACCATACCGCCACCAGTCCCGGCGAAGCCAACAAGTCGGTATGGCTGTGTGTCTGGATTTACGTTCCGGTATCTCTGATGTTCTTTGTGATAGGAACGTGTTTATACACCTATTACATGCAAAACCCTGAGTTGCTGCAGACCATTAAACTCCAGGCGGCTTCCGAGCAACTCGGTCTGGCCCTGAACGATTCTGAAGTGATCCGGTTCGCAGCAGGCATGAAGCCATCAGATTATGCGGATAAAGTGATGCCGCACTTTATGGTGCACATGATTCCGACCGGCCTTTTGGGTTTGATTGTCTCTGCTATTCTGTCTGCGGCCATGAGTACGATAAGTTCAGGTATGAACGCTTCGGCCACCGTTTTTACGGAAGACATTTACAAGCGGTATTTTAATCCTGGGTCAACAGAAAAGAACAGCTTAAGAATTCTGTATATCGCAACGGTCATTGTCGGGTTGACCGGCATGCTTTGCGGAATAGCGATGATAGGCATCAAGAGTCTTCTGGATGTCTGGTGGACGCTCTCGGGAATATTTGCGGGAGGTATGTTAGGGCTATTTTTACTCGGTTTAATCAGTAAAAATGTTACTAATAAAGACGCTCTTACGGGTACTTTAACCGGGATACTGGTAATTCTGTGGATGACCTTCTCTTACCTCATACCCGATCAGTACAGTTACTTAAAAAATCCTTTACATGCCAATATGATTATTGTGGTAGGTACCTTATCGATTTTTCTGGCCGGTAACCTCTCACTAAAACTAAGAAAAAAATAAAAAAATATGATCGCGAAAAAATTTGTGCCTGTAATGCTCACCCCATTCCAGGAGGGGAATTCTATTGACTATAAAATCCTGGAAGACCTTATCGAGTTCTACCTTGAAGCAGGAGCCGGAGGCCTTTTTGCCAACTGCCTGTCAAGCGAAATGTATCAGCTCACCAAAGAAGAAATGCTGGCTTCGGTATCTTTTATAGTGGAAAAAGTTAACGGGCGGGTTCCGATAGTGGCAACAGGTACTTTTCCTGACAGCATCGAAAACCAGGCCGCATTTGTAAAAGAAATATATAGCACGGGAATCGACAGTGTGATTGTTATTACGAGTTTACTGGCCGGAGAAGAGGATTCTGAAGAAGTATTTGAAGCCAATGTGAAACAATTGCTTGCCTTAACGGGAGATGTTCCACTCGGTTTTTATGAATGTCCAGTGCCCTACAAACGGATTCTGAGTGCCGCTTTCCTGGGAGAACTGGTCGAAACGGGACGCATCAGATATCACAAAGACACTTGCCTGGATATTGACAGTGTGCGGGACAAGATCGAGGCGAGTAAAGACGCGGAAGATTTTGCCATATACGACGCGTATATGGTACACGCGGTAGATTCCCTGAAGGCAGGCTCAGCGGGCCTTTCCTGTATCCAGGGAAATTATTTCCCGGAATTAGTGGTCTGGTTATGCAACCATTACGACGAGGACTCGGAAGAAGTAGAAAAAGTCGGGCAGTTTTTTACTGAAAATATGAGTGTCATGCATGACACCTATCCCGCCAGTGCCAAGTACATTCTCGAAAAAAGAGGTTTAGGATTTACCCAGGTCTGCCGCAACGGAAGTAAACTTAAAAGCAAAGCAGATTACGACAATCTGGATGAGCTGCTAAGTAAATTCGAAGAGCTGGCAGAAGAGATCAACCTGAACCAGAACAGCCTGTGAACCAATACAATTTATTCCAGATAGTAAACAATAACCATTTTACAAAACAACCAAACCTTAAATAATTTAAAACAATGAATCGAAATCTAGTCAAATTCCGGCTGGCAGTACTTATGCTGTTGTTTTCGATAACAACGATGGCACAAGACGTAATTACCGGAAAGGTAATTGATGCCAAAACCAGGGAGGCCCTGCCCGGAGCCACAGTTAAGTTTGAAGGAACTACGTTTGCGACTATCACCAATCCTGAGGGTGAGTTTAGCCTTAATGTACCTAATCTGAACGGTAAAATTAATGTTAGTTTTGTGGGTTTTTTAACCAAAGTGACCGATATACTCAATCGAAAAAGAATAGAGATTGAGCTTGAATCAGAGGTATCGCTGCTGGACGATGTGGTAGTGATCGGATACGGAGCTGTCAAAAAGAGCGATATCACCGGATCGGTTTCGAGTATAACCGAAAAGGATTTTAACAAAGGAGTCAATGTCTCTGCCGAACAACTAATCGCGGGGAAGGTTTCCGGGGTCCAGATTGTGCAGAGCAGCGGTGAACCCGGCGGCGGTATTAACGTGAACATCAGGGGGATGGGATCTCTTAACGCCGGAAACTCCCCGCTTTACGTGGTAGACGGTTTCCCGATCGATAACTCTTCTGCTGTAAGTGGTACGGGTGCCAATTTTACAGGAATGCGTACAGCAAGAAACCCTTTAAACTCTATTAACCCCGGTGACATTGCTTCTATAGAGGTGCTGAAAGATGCCTCCGCAACAGCCATCTATGGTTCAAGAGGGGCTAATGGAGTAGTTCTGATCACTACAAAAAGCGGCAAAGAAGGCGGCTTAAAAGTAAATTATGATCAATATTACGGCGTGCAGAATGTTATGAATGACCTTGACCTTCTGAATGCGAACGACTACAAGACCGTCATGAACAGTCTGATTGACGCGGGAGCAGGAAACGCCGGTTTAAAGATCGGGGAATTTTCCGGAGGAACAAACTGGTTAAACCTGATGTATCAGAAAAATGCACCCATCAAAAATCACAATATTTCTTTTTCAGGCGGAAATCAGTCAACCAAATACCATACTTCTTTGAACTACTTCGATCAGGATGGTGTGTTGATCAACTCCAGTAACAAGAGATACAGTGCCAGGATCAATCTTGAACATACCAACAAAGATTTCAAGTTTGGCTCAAACATTACCTCTTCTTATGTTTCTGATGCTTATGTGGTCAACGGGATGGACCTCAACGAAAGAGCAGGTGTCATTTATGCTGCCGTAGCCTATGAACCCACCCTTTCGGTTTTTGATAAGGACAATAACTATGTTCTCTCAAAAAACATGAACATTGACAATCCCCTTGCTTTGGCCAACGGAAAAACTTCCGGCTCAGAGCTTTACCGGACCCTCGGGACCATTTACGGGGAATATAAATTTTTGAAGGATTTTACAGCCCGGTTAAACCTCGGTGCTGATTTAACCTCCCAACGCCGTGATACTTATGTGGACAGACAAACCATTGAAGGAAGAGCCAACGGAGGAATTGCCAGCATTTTGTCAGGAACAAACAACAGTTTCCTGTCGGAGTTTACGCTGAACTATAGGAAACAGTTTAACAACCAGGACCTGAATGTTCTTTTTGGTACCACGGCTCAACAGTTTAACTTTAATGACGAATCGTCGCAAGGCAGTGGTTTCCCATCAGATGCCACAAAATCAGACAACATGAGCCTGGGAGACCCTACGCGTTATATCGTAACCAGCGGAAGATCAAGAAACAGTCTGTTGTCTTACCTGGGAAGAGTAAACTACAACATCGCTGAGAAGTACCTGTTGACCGCTTCATTAAGAATTGACGGATCATCCCGTTTTGGTGAAAATAACAAGTATGGTGTATTCCCTTCATTCGCTTTTGCCTGGAGACTTGAAAATGAAGAGTTCATGAAAGATGTGGAGTACATTACTTCATTAAAGTTGAGATCAAGCTGGGGACAAACAGGAAACCAGGCGATCGGCAACTACCAGTCCATGACGACCTATACTGCCGGTCAGAAAGCCGTCATCGGTAATCAGCAGGTAAGTACCACCACGCCAAACAGGGTGCCGAATCCCAACCTGAAATGGGAAACTTCAGAACAGCTGAACTTCGGACTGGACTTTGGTTTAAAAGGTAACAGAATTACGGGTAGCTTAGACTGGTTTACAAAAACCACGAGAGACATGCTACTGAATTTGCCTATCCCCCGTACCACCGGGTTTACAACCATGATGACCAACATCGGGTCTGTCAGAAACGGAGGGTTTGAAGTATTGGTCAACAGTATCAACGTTACAGGGCCACTGAAATGGGAAACTACCCTTAACATGACCTGGCTTAACAACAAAGTGCTTAATCTGGGTGGGGTTGATAACATTTTTACCGGAAGTGCCGGTGGAACAGGGAACATCGCCATCATCAAGGAAGGTTTGCCTATGTACTCATTTTACGGATATGTAATAGACGGAGTATGGCAGGAGGGAGATGATTTCACCTCTACCAAAGACATCGTAAAACCGGGAGATTTCAAGTACAGGGATCTGAACGGAGACAAGATAGTCAATGCCGACGACCGTCAGGTAATCGGAAACCCATTTCCCAACTTTATGGCCTCATTAACTAATAATTTCACTTACAAGGGTTTTAATCTTAACATTTTCTTTGACGGCGTTTGGGGTTCCAAAATGCTGAACAACAACCTGGTAGACACTTATTTTCCTGCCAACCTGATGAGGAACCGCCTGGCTGAGCCCTTGCTGAACCGCTGGACTCCTTCCAACCCTTCAAATGTTTACCCGTCGTTTGTTAACCCTCTGGGACAAGGCAAGAAAGAGGTCAATACATACACTGTTGAAAATGCCAACTTCCTGAGACTGAATACGGTAAAATTAGGATATGATTTTACGATCAGAAACTCGGTGGTCAAAGGCCTGGGTGTTTTTGTGACAGGACAAAACTTAGCCATGTGGACCAAGTACAAAGGCTATGACCCTTCTATAAATCCTAACGGCGGCGGCGTCAGGATCGACTGGAATGCATTTCCAACGGCAAGAACTATAATGTTTGGCGTAAATTTAAATCTTTAAAATCATGGAAAAGAAGCTAAAATATATATTACTAGGGGTATTGACAGCAACTACAGTGTTTCTGACAGGTTGCAAGGACTTTTTAAAAGAGGAGGTATTTTCACAGCTGGCTCCTGAAAACTATCTGAAAACAAAGGAAGGACTGACTTCAGTGCTCTATGAGACCTATGCCAAGGCCGCAAACATGAACAGCAATAACTCTATTTATGTGCTGGGGCCTCAGGAGTTTATGACAGACATTTTGTATCAGAGCGGCGACAATGTGGAGGCTACCATCCGGAATTTCAGAGAGTATAACTGGGAACCCAACATGGACTTTCTTATCCAAAACTGGGACTCCTACTATCAATGTATCAGGGATGCCAATATCATCATTGAGAATATTCCCGCCTCCAACCTGTCTGCATCTGAGAAAACCTTGTATGAAGCAGAAGCCAGGTTTCTAAGAGCGGTGAGTTACTACAAACTGTATTTCTTTTTCGGGCCGGTCCCTTTAAGAAAAAGCACTACGCAGGAGTTAAGCCTGGCAAGGGCTTCTGACGATGAAATCAAGCAATTTATAGCTTCAGAGTTAAAATATGCTTTTGACAATCTGCCTAATCCGGGATCTGAAACCCAAAAGTACAGAGCTCACAAAGCAGCTGCTTCGGCGTACCTGGTAAAGTTTTATCTGAATACAAAGAACTGGACAGAAGCCGGCAATGCGTCGTCACAGTTTCTGAATTCCTTTAAAAATTACACCTTATTTGCGACCTACAAGGATATGTTTAAAGTTGAAAATGAAAACAACAGCGAATACATCTGGGTGAGACCTGCCATAGCATCCTCTGACCGTCTGACGGCCAATAGCTGGAGCAATGTCTCGTTTCCGGATAATTTCAAATCGGCACCTGAAGTGGGATTGGTTTTTAAATCTACCTGGCTCAACTGGCCGAATGAATTCAGGATTTATGACAAATTTTATAATACTTTTGATCCTGCAGACAAAAGAAAGGATTTGATGATTACTTATTTTATCAATAGCTCAGATCAGAGAGTTGAACTTCGCGGCTCCGACAATATCCGTTCATTCAAGTACTGGCCTGATCAGAACCACGTCGGGGCTGCTCATGGAAATGACATTCCCGAAATAAGACTCGCCGACATCCTGCTCTCACGTGCCGAGGCTCTTAACGAGCTTAACGGACCTAATGCCGAGGCCGTTCAACTGGTCAACCAGGTGAGGTCCAGAGCCGGAATTGGGGCTTTAAAACTGGAAAACATCACCAGCAAAGAGGCTTTCAGAGACCTGATACTTTTAGAAAGAGGTCACGAGTTTTTTAATGAAGGACACCGAAGGATGGATCTTATACGCACCGGCAAGTTCGTTTCAGATGCCCAGGCAAGAGGTAAAAATGCTCAGCCTTTTCATGTATTGTTTCCTATTCCGCAGGTGGTAATTGATTCCGATCCGGCCATTAAACAAAACCCAAATTATTAAGTTATGAAAAACGTAAGGATTAAAGTAACGCTCATATTATGTCTTTTAACCAGCTGGTCTGTCCTGCTGGCACAGAAAGTTCCCGGTGATATCGTTTGCTACGAACCAAGTTCATCCCAGCGATACATCGGTTCACCAAGTCTGGTAACACTGCCCAACGGCGACTATGTGGCTTCCCATGATTTTTTCGGACCTAAAAGCTCCGAATGGCAGCAAGCTACCACCCGCATTTATACCTCCAACAACAAAGGGGTGACATGGCGATATCTTGCCGAAATACACGGGGCGTTCTGGAGCTCATTGTTTGTCCACAGGGGAGATCTCTATCTTCTCGGGCCGGACAGGCATCACGGCACCGTGCTGATCAGAAAATCTGTTGACGGAGGAAAAACCTGGACAGAACCGACCAACAAAGAAAACGGGGTATTGCTTACCGGGGAATTTCACGGTGCCCCTATGCCGGTCATAGAATACAACGGCCGCCTTTGGAGACCTATGGAAACAGCTCATGGCCCCATACTACAATGGGGCAAACGCTACGGAGCCATGGTGATGTCAGCACCAACAGACTCAGATCTTATGAACTCCAAATCATGGCAGGCCAGTACTCCGATTTTATATGACAGCACGTTTAACAACGGTGATTTTGCCGGATGGCTGGAAGGTAACTTCGTCGTAGATAAAAACCAGAAAATGTGGAACATGCTCAGGGTGGCAAACAAAAAATCACCGGACGAGAAAGCAGCCATGGTATCTATAGCTCCTGATGGCAAAACACTCGAATTTGATCCGGCAACCGGGTTTATACCTTTCGATGGCGGCAGCAAGAAGTTTGTCATTAAATACGATACCCTGAGCAAAAAATACTGGACACTGGCCAATGTGATTCCTGAAAAGTACAGAAAACAGTTTCCTGAACGAAATACTTCCGGTTTCCGGAATGTGCTGATGCTGAGAAGCTCTGATGACCTGAAGAAATGGGATGACGTGAAGGTAATTCTGGAGCATGATGATGTGCTTAATCATGGGTTTCAATATGTAGACTGGCAATTTGAAGGCAATGACATCGTGGTACTTTCAAGAACCGCCTATTTTGACGGTAAATCAAATGCCAAAAATAACCATGATGCAAACTATCTCACGTTTCACAGAATCGAGCACTTCAGAAATATAAAAAACAGGAAGTAGATTTTCTGAAAATTTACCCTGATATCATTGGAACAGACCTGATTGCTGCAAACAAGCAGCAATCAGGCTGACCATTGGCAAGGATTAATATGGCTTAAGCTTAATTCAACACTGACAACTGTAATGAATCATTCTGTTTTTTTCAGATCCGGGTTTTGGAGAAGCCTGTTTTTCATTTTTGCAAGCGGCTTGACGGGTTTATATGCCACGGCTCAGACCAAATCCAAAACCAGGCCTAACATTATATTTATTTATGTCGATGACCTGGGATACTCTGATATAGGCTGTTACGGAAACAAATATGGTGCGGATTTTATCGAAACACCGAACATTGACAAGCTGGCAAAGGAATCCATGCTTTTTACTGAGGCTTATGCTGCTGCCCCTTTGTGTTCTCCGTCAAGAGCCGCCTTGCTTACGGGCAAATCTCCGGCCAGGTTGAAGTTTGAGTTTGTAACAAAATACCCCACAGATAGTTTTCGCTGGGATGAAAGTGCCTGGCAGGAAAAATTCAAAGAGTTTCCGTTACTTCCACCACCTTACACATTAAACCTCCCGCTCGAAGAAACCACCATAGCCGAAATGCTGAAATCATTCGGATACGAAACGGGTATGGCCGGAAAATGGCATGTGTCAGCCCACAACAAGGTTTATAACGGATGGGATGAAACCTATGGCCCGAAACAACAGGGTTTTGACTGGGCTGAAGAAACCTTTGGCTCCTGGAAAGAAGTTCCCGGGAATGAAAAACCAGGAAAATTCATTTCGGATGACCTTACCGACAAAGCCATTTCATATATAAAATCAAAACACAGTAGTCCTTTTTTCTTATATCTGAGTCATTATTATGTACATACGCCGCTCAATACGGCTGTGAACTGGCTGGTTGAAAAATACAAAGCCAAATCTGACAAATCAGGTCTGGGATATAGTGAAAAGCGGATCAGGTATGCCGCGTTCGTAGAGACCCTGGATCATTATGTAGGTGAGGTACTTGAAGCTGTAGATCAGGCCGGACTAAGGGAAAATACCATGATTCTATTTACTTCCGACAATGGCGGTATGCCGGAAGTGGCCTTTAACAGACCGTTCAGAGGCAGTAAATGGAATTTGTATGAAGGTGGACTCAGGGTGCCTTTGCTGATCAGGTATCCCGGCGTGATAAAGGAAAACTCTCGGAATGATACTCCGGTAATACAGACAGATTTCTTTCCGACGTTTTATGAGTTGGCCTCGGGCAAGAAGTTTACTCAGCAAGGCATGGATGGTAAATCCATGCTTCCGGTGCTGAACTCAGGTAATGTCAGAGATTTTAAAAACCGTACATTGTACTGGCATTTTCCATATTATCATCCTGAAGGAAACATTGAAAAAGTAAAAAACCTGCCGATAGGCATGGAGGATCAATACATCAGCTTCACAAAACCTCAGGCGGCCATACGCAAAAACAACCATAAACTGATATATTTCTTTGAAGATGAAAGCGTAGAATTGTATAACTTAGCCAAAGACACCGGTGAAAAGACAGATCTGAGTAAAACTGACCCTAAGCTTGCAGAAACATTGAAAAAAGAATTACTGGCCTGTTTAAACAAAGCAGATGCCCGGTTACCCCTGAGGAAATAACCGGCATTCAGATGGCCGTATCGACAATAGCCTGAACCTTAAACAGCAAATGATGAGATATATGTTTAATTTTAATTATGCCGGAAAATGGCTTTTGCTCATTTTCCTGGCCCTGGAAAGCGGAATTATTTCGGCTCAGCAATTTATCATTCCGGAACTTGCCACTACCGGAAAACAAGGGGTGGTGAGTTCAGAACTCGTGTACAGCCTGGAGCAGAAACCTACCGCCCAATGCCATGCTTCCACGATCATTGAAACAAAAGATGGTTTGATGTGTGCCTTTTTTGCCGGAACCAAAGAAAAACACCAGGATGTGGGTATCCGGGTGGCTCATTACAAAAACGGGGCGTGGAGCTGGCCGGTAGAAGTAGCCAATGGCTTCGTTTCTGATTCTGTTAAATATCCGGCATGGAATCCGGTTTTATTCCGGCCGAAGGGCGGCCCGGTTTACCTGTTTTATAAAGTGGGTCCTAATGTAGATACCTGGTGGGGGACTTATATGACCTCTTCCGACGAAGGAAAAAGCTGGTCGAAACCTGTCGTCATGGGCAAACATGCACTGGTGGGTGACTTGTTGGGTCCGGTCAAAAACAAGGCCGTTCAGCTGGCCGACGGAACCATTATCTCACCCACAAGTTTTGAAAGAAGAGGCACCCCGAACGGACGTGACTGGCGGATTTATTTTGAGATCAGCAAAGACAACGGCAAAAGCTGGAGGGTCGTACCACCGATAAATGACGGCGTTGAATATGATGCCATCCAGCCGAGTATCCTTACCCATAAAAACGGAGACCTGCAGATTCTGGCCAGAACTTTACAGGATGTACTGGTGACGAGCTGGTCTAAAGACAAGGGTGAAACATGGTCGCCGCTGCAGCCATCCGGGTTACCAAACCCTAATTCCGGTACGGATGCCGTTACGCTCAAAGACGGAAGACATCTGCTGGTGTATAATCATTCCACAAAACAGGGCCCGGAACCCAAAGACAGGAATATCCTCAACCTCGCCATCTCTGAGGACGGTAAAAAGTGGAGGGTGGTCACCACTTTAGAAAATAAACCTACCTGGGCGGGATATTCTTACCCGGCAATCATTCAGACTTCAGACGGGCTGGTACATATTACCTACACTTACGGCAGACAAACGATCAAACATGTAGTGATAGCCCCTTCGAAGTTGTAGAACCGGACACTGAACTACCGGAAGTTCGAATACCAGGGCCTGAGATGGTTAATGATGAAAAAGAAAAAAAGTGCGTGTATGAAATGGTTTTACGGCATCGGTCTTATTTTGTTAAACAGTTGTATGATATCAAACAAAAATAGCCTGACGGTTTCGCCCGCAGGCCACACATTGCACCATAGCGGTGTATTTTCGAAAGACGGACAATGGTTGGTTTTTGACGGAAGAAATGATGACACCAAAATCGGAGAAACCTCCACGATCGGCATTGTCAACGTTGAAACCGGTGAAGAAAAGATCATTTACAAAACCAAAAACCAGACCGTTTATGGCCCGGGTGTGGGGGCTGTGTCCTTCAGTCCGGCAGAGGATAAAGTCATTTTTATCCACGGGCTGCCGGATGCCAATAAAGAGAAACCCTATGCCATGTCCCGGAGAACAGGTGTGGGCATTGACCTGAGCCATCCACAAAGTCCTTTCTTTTATGATGCCCGGGATATCCGTTTTCCTTATACCCCCGGATCGCTCCGTGGAGGTACACATTCCCATGGCTGGAGTCCGGACGGTCAACTCATCAGTTTTACCTATAACGATGAATTGACAGAAGCCGACCTGAGGGTAGTCGGTGTAATGATTCCCTCCCCGAAAATCACGGTAGAGCCTGCCGCGGGTAACAATGAGGGCTCCATGTTTTCAGCCATTGTCACCGACGTAGTGAAAAATCCCGCACCCGGTTCTGACGAAATCAATAAGGCATTTGACGAATGCTGGGTAGGAAAAAACGGGTACATGCTGAAATCAGGGGAACATGTCCCCTATTCGATAGCTTTTCAGGGCAATGTCTTAAACAAAGAGGGCAAACAGATTACTGAAGTTTTCGTGGTGGATATTGATCCGGAAAAGATTCTGACGGATCCGGAAGCCGTCGGGAAAGCAGGCGAAAGGCCGCATGTGCCAAAAGGTATACAACAAAAAAGGATTACTTTTTCTGAAAAAGGGCTTTCAGATACGCGGCACTGGTTGCGTTCAAGTCCTGACGGAAAATTCATTTACGCTCTGGCAAAAGACCAGGAAGGACACAATCAGATTATTCAGATTGAGATCGCTACAGGAACGATCACCTTGCTTACCCACAATGATTTTTCAATCGATTACTCATTTAACCTGAACAAGGAAGGCAATAAAATAGCCTATGTAGCTCAGAATTCGGTTTACGTTCTTGATCTGACAAAAGGCATTTCTTCGAAAATCGGGAACGAAGAGAAAGGGAAAATCGTAGGGGCTCCTTCTTTTTCACCCCGAGATCCGCTGCTGGTCTTTAATCAATATATGAAAGACAAAAACGGTGAAGATTATTTACAGATCCGGAAATTCACCCTGCCTGAGTAGAAAAAATATTTGTCACTAAATTTTTCAATAAATTGTAAATAAGCACCTTCTGACACTGACTTATCGTTCAGCTTCCAAGTTTAAAGAATCCCATTCCTACAGGACGGGATTCTTTGCTTTTACATGCTCATGAAACCCTACTGAATATAAAATGCCCCGGTTTCAGTTTTCCAGGGCTGCGGTCTCGCCGGAAGCGAATAAATTAATTAAATTGCACCCCATAGCAAGGCAAACAACAATGGATATTGAATTAATCTACAGGGATAAAACGGTGGTACGGGCTAAAAGTCTTGATGAATTGACTTTTACACCTGACGACATTGTCCATATTCAGTTTATCAATTATACGCAAAGTGATATCCGGGAGATCGAAAAGAGGTTTGACCTTAATACTTCTATCCTTCACAGCGGCGATGACATAGAGATCAGTTCTCATTACCTCGAAAACGAAAAGCAGATTGCGATCAACTTCTCCGTACCCTACTTTAACGCCGACGGCCGGATTACGGAAGAACTGGTTTACAACATACTTAAGGATAACGCAGTGTTTTCGTTCATCGCCGTTGATTTTGAAGCCTTCATTCCTGAAAAACAGCGTCAGTCTTATATGGAGAAATTCAATAACTTCAGGTTTCCGACGGATTCGTACCTTCTGATTGTGGTCGGTTTTTTCTCAGATTACTTTGCAGACCTGACTGAAGTGGTCTCAAAAAAGATAAAAGTGCAATATTCTGAGGTACTGAAGGGCAACAAACTCTCGGAAGAAGGATTAGACAAAATAACGATTTTCAGCTTCAACAATCTCATTGTAAAAGAATCTGTAAATGAATACAGAAGGGTGTTGCACCTTTTGAGGAAAAGCAGCAAACTCAGCAGCGACACTAAGGAGGCATTGTATTCCGAACTGAATGACCTGGTGGTTATAAATGAATACATCCAGAACAATTTCGAAAGAATTGACGACCTCAAAGAGAATATCTCAAGTAAGATAGAGCTTGAACAAAACAGGATTTTCAAAATCCTCACCATCGTAACCATGTGCATTGCACTGCCGACCCTGGTGGCCGGAATCTACGGAATGAACTTTAAGTACATCCCCGAACTGGAATGGAAATGGGGTTACTTTTTCGCCCTCATTCTGATCATCCTGAGTTTTTCACTGCCGCTGATCTGGTTTAAAAGAAAGAAGTGGCTTTAAAACCGTTTGTTGTTAAACTACCGGCCAGAACCAGGAAAAAATCAATCTGGAGGAATCTTTACCGTATGTCCTGCGTTTAAATAAAAACTGGAGGACGACCTCCCCCCTTTCGGGAAATTCAACGGGACGACCCGGCTAAATATCAAAATTTATGCCTTGGTTATTTTTGTTCTTCGCCGGTCTTCTTGAAATCTTGTGGGCCTATTCCATGAAATTGTCTGAAGGTTTCTCCAAACCCATTCCATCTCTTGTGACGATCGTGGCCATGATAGCCAGCTTCGGCCTGCTTTCACTGGCTTTAAAAACATTGCCTATCGGTACGGCCTACACCATCTGGACGGGTATCGGAGCCGTAGGTGCTTTCGTGATCGGAATCCTGGTTTTCGGAGAAGCACTTACTGTAAGCCGGGCGGTTGCCGCCTTGCTGATCATCAGCGGAATTGTATTGATGAAGGTTTCAGGATAAGCAAATGCCCTTCAGGTTTCTGGAAAATCTTAAGAGAACTCCTGTCTTTGATAAAGCGGGAGTCCTTGTTTATTTAATCTTTCAACACTGGCTGACTATATCCTTATTTGTTCTCATTCTTCCTGGAGATCAGCTTTCCCGCAATAAAATCATTAAAAATCTTATCTCTCAGATTCCGGGCAACGGGCACTTTATGCTGGCCTATCTCAAGGGTATTGCCCTCTATGGCCTGGATATGCTCTGTGTTAACGATGTAGGAACGATGCGTCTGCACAAACCTATCTGAAGGCAGACTCTCTTCCACCATTTTCAGGGTGCTGTATACCACCTCCCTTGAAGTGAGTGTATGTATCAGCACATAGTTTTCCATACTCTCCACAAACAGGATGTCTTTCAGAAACAGTTTTCTGGTCTTTTTGTCACTTTTGATAAAAATATAATCTGCAGCAATACTCCGGTCTTTCACAAGCTGGTCATGAAGTTTATTCACTGACTTAAGGAAACGCTCGTAGGAGACAGGCTTCAGTAAATAATCAAACACGTCGAGTTCATAACCTTTCAGGGCATACTGTTCGTAAGCAGATACGATGATCACTTTCGGAGGATTTACGACTATGGAAAGAAACTCAATTCCCGTCAGATCGGGCATTTCTATGTCGAGGAAAATAAGGTCGGCAGGAGTATCTTTAAGGAGGGCATTGAGTTCTACAGCACTCTCGCATTCTCCCGCCAATGAAAGGAACCCGGTTTTTTCGACATAGCTCTTCAGCCCTTTCCGTGCTACGGGTTCGTCGTCGGTGATGATGCACTTTATATTCATATCAGATGCAGGCTTAATTCTGCTTCAAAAATACCATTCTCTTCATTAACAGTTAAACTATGCCTGTCAGGATACAGCAATTCCAGCCTGCGTTTCAGATTCTCCAGGCCTATGCCACTTTCTTTCAGCCTGTCTGAAATTCCTGTTTCTGATATGGTGTTTCTTACTACACACCGGACTGTATTTCCGACGAGTTTCAATGATAAACTGATTTCGTAATGCCCTCCCAGGTACTTAAACGCATTTTCTATCAGCGGCTGAAACAACAAGGGGTGTATTTGATGGTCGCTGAGTAAAGGATCAATATCCAGGTTAACTATCAGCCTTTCACTTTTCCGCAGCTGTTGAAACGCAATGTAAGACCGAAGGTACCGGATTTCCTGGCTGAATGTCACTTCTTTACTGACGTCATAGAGTTGATACCTGAGCAGGTCAGACAGTTTTTCAATACTCTGTCTGGCCTCCGCATTGCTTTCTTCCACCTGGAAATAAATGGTGTTCAGGGCATTGAAAAGAAAATGAGGATGATACTGAGACCTCAGAAAACTCAGCTCGGCCTCATTTTTTTCCGCTTTCAGTTTTTCCACAATCAAGGTCTTCTCCAGAATATTTTTGCCGGTGATGTTGTTTCGTATCAAAGTATAAAATATAAGCAAAAGAGGTACGTAAGTGACATTTATCAGCATATAATCCACCCATCCGGATCCCATTAGCAGTATTCCGGTATGCTGACCCACCACCATAATGATATTCAGGGATATCAGTAATTCAGCGAGTATGTACAGGTATTCCATGGCAGACGAACTGCTCCCGTCAGACAATCGCAGGCGTTTCCGCCAGATGAAGCTGAAAACATAACATATCAGTATTGTCAGTGACAAGGCAATGATGTGCAGTTTCAACTCTCCATCCCAGAACATCCCGTTGCGTTTCAGGTCGGTAACAGCCCGCAGTACATTGAACATCACCATACCCCAGAGAGCGGGATAAATCCAGGCCAATGATGTGTTTTTAAAGGCTGCCATAGTATTTACTTTTTTACAAATTTACACGTTTACTTTCCTCTGTACTTTCCTGTTTCCGGAATTCTCTGAACATCTTTCCTGAACTGAAACGATACATTAACGTTACACCGGCCATCCTGCTGTCCCTGCGTTCATTATAAGAGCCTGCTATAAAGCCGTTGCGTAAGTCAATGCGGGGACGGTTGGTCAGAAAAATATCGTTGGCGTAAATGTACAAACTCAGTTTATTTTCCCATAAATTTTTTCTGACTCCCATGGACACTGCTCCGAAAGGGTCGATTCTGGCCTGACCTTCGGCCATGCGTCCGTTGTAATACCCTGTCACCTCAAGTGCCCACTTATGTGGCAATGAAATCTGGTTGCTGACCTGCATTGTCGGGGCAAAGAGCCGGTTGGTTTCCTTTTTATCAGATTCCAGCCAGTGAAATTCCTTATAAGTCAGGGTCAGGTTGATATGGGTCGTCCACCAGGTAGCGGGTTCGAGGCTGTTTAAGCTGGCTCTGAAGCCGGCCGAATGGTTGACGGATAAGTTCAACGGCATCACAATAGTAGTTTTCGTCCCGGGACCCACCAGGTAGCTCTGGGCTATAGGACTTTTGCGGTTGGCATAAAATACGCTGAAAGCATACTGAGAATGCAGTAACCAGCTTCCTTCAAAGTGGTCTGTCAATTCAGGATTCAGCCTCGTGTTCCCCTTTATCTGCAAAAAACGGTCATTCACTTCAGTAAAAGGATTCAGGTCCCTGTAGTTGGGTCGGATTATCCGTCTGCCATACCGGAAGGAGATAACATGGTTGTTATTGAGGGCATACCTTGTGCTGAATGTCGGGAATAAATTGGGATAAGACCGGTGAAGTACAGAATCCCGGCTGCCTGAAGTAAAATCAGACCTGGTGCCGGTGTGCTCAAAACGCAAACCAGCCTCCGTTGATAATTTTGAAGACCACTTCCTGTCTACCTGGGCGTACGCTGCCCGGATGTTTTCCCGGTAAACAAAACCATTGCTCAACTGATCAACCACCTGCCACCCCTCTGACTGCAGAGCCTGATACAAGGCATTGTTATTGATCCATACCCATGATGATTTCAGCCCGGCACTCAGCGTAAGGTTTTCAGAAGCCTCATATTTCCAGTTGGACTGTACATTATAGATGTTAATCTGCCCGACCATTAATCCCAATAAAGTATCAGGTCTGGTAAATCCGTCCGGTTTGTGTAACCGGCTGCTTTGATCAAGATCATCATGCTGGTCAAAAATGAGGAAATTAAAGACCGTTTCCCATTTAAATTTCTTTGCAGGTTTATACAGGAGATTGACTCCTCCCGACAGGTTCTGATGCCTGGTCGTCTGGATATTGCCGGTGCTGAGTGTAGAATCGCTTGCCTCAGGACGATAAAAGAAATCGGAGATAGCCAGTTCCGCTTTTTCCCTCCTGAACCAGTTGGAATACAAGTGCCCCCCGGCACTCAGTTTCTCTGAAAATTCATAGTCAACACCCGACTTAAAGTAATGAGAACGGCTGTTAAACTGCCGGTCGGCACGCATATCCAGCCTAAGGCCACTTGAATCTGCCAGCCCTCTGTCAAAATATTGGCGGGAAGAATTAAGCAGCATGAAGTCTTTGCCCTGGTAAAACGAATAATCAGCATAAAGGCTCATTTTTTTATGATGAAAACTGAGCGAAGCACTTTGATTCTGACGCAGACGTCTGCCGGTTTCCATGTTGGAGGAAACCGTTAAATTCAGGCCGTGGTCTGCTTTTTTCTTTCGCTGGATATTGATAAAACCGGACGTTCCGTTGGCATCATAGCGGGCTGACGGCTGCGAAACCAGCTCTATTTTATCCACGGCACTTGTTGGAATAGACCGCAGCAGGTTCACCAGGTTTTCACCTGTAAGATAGGTCAGTTTATCGTCTATCATGACATTGGCCCCTGCCTGCCCGTTCAGCAGCACAGTCCCGTCATTCAGAATCAGCACACCGGGAATCTTACTTAATACATTCAGCAAGGAGCCATCCGACCCCAGGGCAGCCGAAGACACATTGACCGTGGTTTTGCCTGCTTCCAGTTCAAAGGGCGGACGCCGGCCCTTAACCGTTACAGCATTCATCATCAGAAGCTCCTCTTCCAGTACCAGATCGGTAAGCAGAACATCGGAGTTTCCGTTAACTTCCTGAGTCAGGGATTTTTTACTGTACCCTATCATGGAAAACAAAAACTGGTAAGTACCCGCATTCAGTCCCCGGACGGAAAACACACCGGAAGAATCTGTCAGGACTCCGGAAACATAAGTGGAATCCATGCTTTTCAGCACCACTACCGACACGCCCTCAAGAGGCATTTTACCATCTGTCACCCTGCCGGACACGTTCACCTGGGCAAAAACTGAAATTGAAAAAATACAGATAATTATAAAACTATACGCCAATTTTCTGAGACACATATTTACTTTCGTTGATTACAACGTAAAGCTATCTCCGCCTGAAAGGCTGTAAAAACTATCTTGACCGGTGGTGGTAAATCCTTGACGGATGGATGTGAATGCTGTGGTAATAATATCTTTTATTCAGCCTGGTCTTACGTCTCAGTCACCCCAAATACCCGCTCCGGTGACCTGGTATCGGCTTCAAAGAAGGCATTGGGAGTCAATTGAGTGAATTCCTTAAAATCACGAACGAGGTGCTGATAGTCGTAATAGCCCAACTCAATGGCTACACTCAGCCAGTCCAGAGCAGGCCGGGAGTTTTTGAGTTTCATCGCATTTTCGAAACGGGCAATGCGGGTATACAATTTGGGACTGACGCCTTCCCGCTCCACAAACTGGCGATAAAACTGACGCTGTGACAAACAGGCCTGATCCGCCAGCCGGTCCAGTGAAACTACCGAAGGGTGTTGTAGCAACAAATGACTTATTTTGTCCACCGGGCGTTGTGGCTTTCGCTTTGCCCTGCTGACCAGGTAAAACAGGAAGTTTTCTACGACCGGGATCATCTCCATGTAATGCCTAGCATAGCTCAATCGCTCATTTACACGATTGATTTCAGCAGAGAATACCGTTTCTGCATCTATAAAGGAATTCGTCAGTTCAGAAACCGGGATGCCTGTCAGGCGGAATAAAGCTCCGGGTTGAAACTGGACCTGGAACACCATAAAATCGCGGCCGACGTGGCGGTTGGTCACAATGGAATACTGGCCGTTCAAAGTAGAGCGGGGTTTGTCAAGTAAGTTGCCGCTAAAGCCGTATTCATGTTTTTCAGGGTCTTTCGGATAAAATGCCAGGGAGTTCTCTGCCCTGGGCCAGTAAGATTTAACCGGTAATACGGCCATCGACGAAGGAAAAGAACAGCCCACGATCTGCAAGGTCCGCACGTATTCGCGGAGAGCGGGGCTGGGAAGTCGATAGTCATAAACAGCGTCCATCGGCGTATTTCATTTATCCTGTTTCAAGGTCAGCGGCGGGCCGACAACGGTCATGCCGTGAGATTTGTGCATCTTCTGAATCAGTTCTTCGGTTGGCGGCCCCTTCAGTTCATTCAGTTTGAGAAAAAACTCCTCCAGTTTTCCTGCGGGTTGTACCATATATACCTGTTTGCCCTCTTCAGACAACTGGATCCAGGTATGCGGCACACCCATCGGAGCAAAAACCGTATCTCCTGCCTTTACAGTAAACTTATTGTCCCCCACCTGGAAAAGATATTCCCCTTCGATAATGGAAAATATTTCGTCCTGATCATGATGAACGTGCAGCACCGGACCTGTTTTTTCTTTGCCAATATACTCAAAAACAGCCAATTGGCCATTGGTATCCTTGCCCGATATTTTCATATCGTTAACGTTAATCCCTCTGAAAGGTGTATGAATACCAAAGCGGGCCTCCCCGGCTTTTACTGTGAAAGGCTTCGGAGTTGTTGTAAGAGCTTCGGCCTTTAATGCCAGTAACGAAACGGTGGCCGTGGTCTGAATCAAAAATTTTCTGCGTTGCATAACAAATCGGTTTTAATTGTATTATGCAAATTTTTGACTAATTACTTTCTGTCTGGTGGTAAGAATCGGACATTTTAAGTATTCGCTTCGGCCACCATTTACTTTATCCGTAAAATCATTCTGCCGGAGGCGAAGCAGGCAAAACCTTATTCTCTACCGAAACTTTGGTCGCCCCTGCCCTGGCAGATATTACCTGCTTACCCAGGTCTTCCAGGCCTTTGCTTTTGTATATTTTCATGGCTGTGCTGACGTCGATAGCCTGCCTGGTCTGTTCATCCGGATCGAAAGTAAGTGTAATGAAATTTAAATGGACACCCAGTGGCTCCAGCACTTTGTTTGATTCCTGCAGCAGTTTATTCTCCAGGTCCTGCTGGTCCATCTCAATGATGTCTTCATTGATAAATAAAGCCTTGGCGACGTCCTTGATTCTTTTGTCAATCACAATGTTCTCAGCTCCCTCAAAAGCCGACGGGTCAAGGGCTGCATTGTCGTCAGCGTCTTTATTGGCTTTACCTAAAAATTTGGCTTGCTTTATGAACTGGATAGCCCCGGTAATTGAATAATCATAGTCTATCAAGGTCTTTACCCTCACTTTTTCAGCCAGATTGGCCACAAAATCCATGTCACCCTGCATCGGGAAGTTAGGGATGACCACTTTCATGTAGCAGTAGTTCAGTCCGCCTTTGGGCACGGACTCCCCTGCATTGATCTGTGTCCAGCTCACGCCGCAGTCAGAAGAAACCAGAACCTGTTGATTAGATTTCGAATAGCTGCAACTTTCTATCACGATCAATAAAAAACAAAAGCCAAGCAGTTTAAAAAAAGTTTTCATGTAAAAGGGTTTTATAAGGCCGCCCAGGCACATTTTAGTCAATGTACAAAGTTAGGGGTCATTTCAAATATCATGAGAAGAATCTTATGTTTATTGCTAAGGTTAAGTGCAATTATGAATTGTCATTAAATTTTTACAAACTAAAAGCAAATTTGATAACTTTACCTAGCTCATCAAATAAACCTTTTACCCTCATGAAATTCCTGAAATCAGTCACCGTCCTTTACTCGGAAGATATCAGCAGATCGCTTGATTATTATATGAATGTACTGGGATTCAAAGACCAATGGACCTGGGGTGATTCGCCTGATTTTGCAGGTATTTCAAAAGATGAGGTAGAGATATTCTTCTGTCTAAGAGGACAAGGTAACCCCGGCACCTGGCTCAGCATCATGGTGGATAATGTAGATGAGTATTACGAAAGTATCAAGTCAAAAGGAGCTAAGATCCTCTCTGCCCCGGAAACCTACGAATGGAATATGCGAGAGATGCTGGTAGAAGATCCCGATGGCCACAAGATCAGGTTCGGGCATAACACCGATTGTGATTAAACAGCCCTCTTCAGAAGCATAAAAGGGCTGTTTAAATCAAGGTTTGTTTTACTCCGGTCTGATACCGCTGACCAACCCTGCCTTGTACTCATTAAGAGCAACAGCTATTTCGGTGAGGGCATTGTCATAAAAATCATTCTGAGCTACCGTCAAAGGCTTCAGGCTTTTAATATCGTCTGCTTTTTCCAGTAACAGGCGGTAAGATTCCAGGTCTGTCCGCGGCTTGGTGGCATAAAGCGGGGTGGTACACTTGTTTGTGCCTTTTACAGCCCTGGCAATGCCGTCAGGAACTCCCGTAGGTGTAAGCTGCAACTGCAGTTTTACCATTTCTTTACTATCGTTGTTTTCTGAAAGCAGCTTTTTGACAGCCTTCGTGACCACATTTTTATCATAAGAAACATAGTCATCACCATAGGTATCGGCCGTATCCGGGCCTTCTTCCCTGTACAGAATAATCAGGCGTTCATGAGTATCCAGCAATGTCCTGATACTTTTATTAAATGAGGCCTTGCTGCCAATTTTTATACCCGAACCAAGTAAGGGTTGTATCTCCGCTTCGAGCTCGGCTTTGGAAGGAACATCCACGATTTTGACTTTCTTGCCATTTACCTTTTGTCCTTCAATAATCACATCGACAGGGAGGTCGGGCACCTCAAAATCTCTCAGGATACCCGAATCCGCAATATTGATCACGACAATTTCTTCCTTGTTTTTCTCGAGGAAAGAAACCGTTTCCCTGATAAAGTCATAATAAGATTCTCCCGGAATCACCGCATGAATATGACTCGTCTTACCCACTTTAGATTGAAAAAGAGGCACGAGGTCATTGATCTTACCATCCAGAAACCAGTCAAGAATAAAACCAAGGCCTGCTGTAATGAAAGCCAGAGGACCCAAAATCTTACTCTTATGTTTCTTTACCTCATGAAGAAGCGGAACCACTTCTTTACGGAGTTTACCTGGTCTGAAATCAAAATACCTGGCCCCAAGTTCCAGCTGTTTACTGATATTGTCATGCTGTGTATTCGCCATGTTTGCGGCCTCCGTCAACATATCTGTATACATGCCGGCATCATGAGAACCCGGCAGGAAGATATCCTTCAAAAAAACATCGCTGAGCGTTTTTTTCTGACTGTTGCTCACTGCCCTGAAGAAGTCCGACTGCCAGGTCTTTCTGTTGGGCGTTAAGGTGGCATAAATCTGATGGGCATTGGGATTGGAAGAATCGGCATCGTACAGTCCGAACGAAAGACAATAGTCGTTTTCCACACGTGCGGGGATCCTGATATTACCGATATCCTCGTTGTCGATATTACCGGTGTTTGCATTGATCCTCAACGACCTTTCATACAGCTCCCGGCCGTCTTTCCTGGCTATAAACTGAAATCTCCCCTCGTATTTTAAACCAAAGACATTCGTATTAATCTCATAATGATCTGAGAAAAACCGCAATACTGAATTACTGCTAATGTGTTGTACCACATCCGGCTTGTCCTTATTTCCGGCATCAGCCTTACGGATTTCCAATTCAAATCCTTTGGCTACAAAACCATAAAAATCTACTCCTTTTGACGGCATCTGAAAAAAAATAAAGTAATTTCTCCCTACTCTTGGAAGGCTTTTCGGGTTACGCCTGTGTATCAAAAATCATGTGAGATACAGGTGCCTGATATCAGATCAGCTCTTAGAGAAGAAATAACCGTTAAGTACATATGCATCACCCCGGCCAATTATGAAACTGACGAGGTTAGGTTTCTTCCTGACAAATCAAGCAATATCACCCGTTAAAGTGATGATATTATTCTTTTAGTTGACGAATTAAACAGAAGAATTTCATCTTTCCAAGAAAAAATAAGAAAATTACATATATACATGAAAATACAAAGCCGGCATTGACCTGGTGATTTAATCCTGGAAGCAATAGGGCTAAATAAAAACGGACTTTGCCAGAAAAACGACCACATGGGCCAAAGGGACAAGCAGAAAAATACCCAAAGCTGTACCAAGGCTTCTGGCGATGACCACAAAAACCAGGTATCTTCTGAAGTACGCATCTGAATATTCGCCCTGTATGACTTTGTCAGCGATGATGCCTATATGTGGCTCCACAACAATCATGAACAGCACGGTAGACAGACCCACAATAAAGCCATTTAAAGAAAGGGAAGTGGAGCGTAAATCAGGATTTAAATAACCGGCATACAAACACGATAGTACGCTGACGGTAAGCAAAGCTGAAACGACGACATTGATGGCAATGATTCCGAGCGGGATGTCTTTTATGTCACTGAGCCGGAGAAGGTTTGACCTGGAGGGAATTTTCAATGAGTCTTTAAAATGTCTGATGGTTTTGATACTGAAAGCTGCCCATAAGATATGAACGACAGAGTTTTTCTGATAGGCTTTTTCAACGGCTTTGTACATGAGCCGCTGAACCGTCGGGATAAAAAAAGCCCCGGCCAGACTACCGGCAAAAGCCACCAGGCAGACCTTCATAAAAAGGGCGTTGTCAGGACCATTCCCGGTCAGAATCGACTCTTCCACCGTTTTGGCGAGCATCGGGGCCTGCAGGGTGTAGGCAAATCTGGCAGAAAGAAAAAGGATATTATAGACAGCAAATGAAGCCGCCATTTTACCGGTACGAATCCCTACCATTCTCGCCGACAAGGCTACCATATTGATCAGATGCAGTGAGAAAGTCAGCAGAAGTACCAAATATATTTTCATCTGATTTCAGGGGATAGTTTTGCTTTCATTACACCGGTATACCAGGCGACAAAATAAGAAAACACCGAACCATGATTTTCTTTGACAAAAAGCCGGTAAAAAATAAGCCTGTTCCTGAAATTACCCCAGATCCGGGAAACGAGGTTTCCCTGGTTAAAACTCTGGGAAAAAGCCCGGTAATAAGACTCTTCCAGCTGTCCGGCCGGCATTTCCTCCAGGCTGGTCATAAATCCTTCAGGTACTTTCATGCCAAATTCTTTTACCAGGTACGGGAAAGCTCTTTTTATAAAAGGCTTAAAATGAAACCTTTGGCATAAATCCAGCATCTCGTCCCAATCCAGGTGTCCGGCATTTCTATAGACCATCATGGTGTCAGCCACCCACCTGAAAGGCGAAACCACTCCGAAATTCCGGCCATGTACCAAACTTACAAAAAATGCATGTGTATCCTGCATTCTTTTATCGATACCTATACTCGTTTTTACCTCTGTAAGTTTATCCCATATAAAATCAGAAGCCGTTGAACTGTCAGGATATTCTTTGAAAATATTCCAGTGCAGGTCTGCGTCAGCCTCCTGCCGGTCAAACCTGAGGTGGATTCCGTGCAGAAAATCTTTCATGGAATGATCATAAGCACTGATTTTAAGTCCTTTCCGTGCTATCTCCAATGCCTGACTGCGAAAAGCAAACGGCACCAGGATGTCCCCGTCACTCATGGGCCTCAGGGTATCATTGTGGTAATAACGCGTTGCCAGGTCCAGGCCTTTGATCAGGATACATGGAATCCCGTTTTGCTCCAGGGTGTTTCTTACTTTCTGAGCGTTATGTAAGATCTGTTTTGTTTTGACCCAGTAATTTTTACGGATCCCTGACAGGAATTTAAAATAAGGATGAGCATCTTCGCCCAGGTTATGAATCACCAAAGGCAACATCCGCTGGCTTCCGAGATCAAGCGTATCCATAAAATCTGACAAGAAAGTGGCAGATCCGGGCCTCAGATAAGCCAGACTGTGCGATTGCAGCCATGCTTCAAAACAGGCTGCGGCTTCGGACTTATCAAGCAAAGCGGCCTTCAGCAAAAGCGTCTGCTGGTGATCAGGGAAGTGCCCTCCGATATGTTTCAACCTATGCTTCATTTCTTTTTTCGTCCATCCTGCTCTTTAAGAATTTCAGCAGGCTCGGATAATAGTCGGGGTTCTGCGACATAGAATTTTCCCTGATTCGCCTTTGGGCCACAATATGTGTGGACTGATTGTATCGGATACCTTTATTCCTGGCACCGTCAAACCACTCGACAAATTCGCCATGCCGTACGT
Source organism: Emticicia sp. CRIBPO (assembly GCF_009905725.1). GTDB lineage: Bacteria > Bacteroidota > Bacteroidia > Cytophagales > Spirosomataceae > Leadbetterella. Next base: position 363,361 of record NZ_JAAAKV010000002.1, read on the forward strand.
CGATGAATTTTCCGTAGGCGGAAAAAACCTCTTTCCTGATTAAGGCTGTGATTTTCGCAAACCCTTTCAAAGGTCCTTTGTCAAATCTGAATCTTTCAGGAGTATGGTTTAATTCGGGGCTTAAAAACTGCTCCATCTCTGCAAAAGTAGCATCAAGATCAGGATTGTCATGCATGATCCCAAGCTGCACTTCAAGTTTGTCGGCTGACCACAGATCATCTCCGTCAATAAAGGCGATGAATTCTCCGGAAGCCTCGCTTATCCCCCTGTTCAATGTTTCTGCTATTCCTGAGTTAGCCTGGTTAAAGATTTTGAGCCTGTCTCGGTATTTTTCAAGGATAGCCGGAGAGCCATCCGTTGATCCGTCATTTACTGCAATGATTTCGAAGTCCTGGCAAGTCTGGACCAGCACAGACTCTATGCTTTCGGCCAGATAATTTTCAACATTATAAACAGGCAATATGACACTAACTTTCATGGAGATGGGCTATTATTTGTTGAGGTATCTGCTCCAAATCAGTTCCGGCAAAAAGTCTGTAAGCAGGTATTCTGGCAATCAGTTTTTTCATCTTTTCAACTGACTGTACATCAGATTTCAATATCCAGACAGAGGAAGGCACCAGGGCTTTTACGGCATCAATCTTGGAGCATTTTTCTATATAAGTATCCGGTTTGCCGGTAACCGTCGGCAACAGGATAGAGGTAATCGTAAACTCATTAAGAATCTTTTCCGGGAACTCTTCATTGACGTACACATGTCCTTTTTCTTCAGGAACCTGGTGAGGATTGGCAATAAACTCTTCGAGATACCTGAATCGCTTAAACTGGTCAGCATTCAGTTTAGCTACGCCATAAAGGCTGTAGGCTCTGCCGCTTTCAGCATCCACCAATAAAAAATCATCTCCTGCCAGCTTCAGGTCGCTTTTCAGACATGACAGGGTACTCGTGGATTTTCCGGAACCACCTTTGCCGGTCAGCAACACCCCGCCATTGCTTAAACCCACGCCTGCAGCATGACACAGGAAAAAAGTGGAATGCCTGAACCAGTAAGAAAGAATGTTTCTCAGCGGGGCGGTAGTCTCGTTAACCGGAAGCTTATTAAAATCATTGGCCCAGTAAATGATCACACCGGAGCTGTAATCTATAAAAACAAACGAGAGGTCGGTAGAGTTAAAAACGGCACAGTAGCCTTCACCGAAACCCAGCAGTTCTCCATTGTAAGTATCAATATCTTCCCACTTCCACCAAGCTTCAGGAGGGGTGGAACCCGTACTTTCTGACTCGATCAGTTTAAGGGTTACGTCGGCATGATCTGCATTTATTTTCAGATGCTGCAGACTTCTTACATAAGCTTCTGCATCAAAACTACCGTACGCTTCAATTTTAAATACCTTATTTCCTATTGAATAGAACCCGGATGAAGAAAGGTGCTGAGCCAATTCGCCCTCATTAATCGGTGCTTCCATCCTTCTTCTGAGGCCATCCTTTAAAAGATTCAACATCATGTACGGGATCAAGAAGGATCAGTTCCTGCATGTCATCAAATACTTCCAGTGCAGGTATGGCATAAGCCTGTTTTACCGCGACATTTAACGGTGCTGGTTCAACTGCCGGTTCCCGGGATTCCAATACCAATGATTCGTTTTCAATATGCTGAAGAAATGCGTCCACATCAGCTGCGGCTTGTTCATGACTTACTTCATACTCTGCTGCAATGGTTTTGGTAATTTCCTCATGTGTTGCGGGTTGTTCAAGGATTTCAAGCACCCTCACTCCGGCACTTCCTCTCACGCTGTAATATTTCCCTAACGGAATATTAATCATGACTACCTCATTATCAAATACTTCCTTTGCAATATTACTACTGTCCAGTTGTATAATTTTCATCGGCTTTTAACTAGTTTATATATTTTATTCGTTGAAAGATCCGTCCATAGTATTTCGCCGGCAGAGGTCTGACAAAATGATGTAATTCCCCCGGCATTTTTCATTAATAATTTAGCATGGGATTTACGTTCTGATAAATCCAGACTCCAGATTCGGCCTGTTATAAAGTCACCGAAGATATATTTGTTCTTCAGTTCCGGAAATTTTTCACCATTGTACACCAATCCACCCGTTATGGAAAAGCCGTCGACACCATGTTCATAATGATAAACCGGGTCAGTGAGGATCGTATTGTTTTTTGTGTTTTTAAAGGTGCGGCTTCCTTCCTTAATGCTCCATCCGTAGTTTTTACCTGCCTGTACTATATCTATCTCTTCTGTGTCATCATGGCCTACATCGGCAACTACGAGGGTTTTCCCATTTTCAAGGAAAGACATTCTGAAAGGGTTTCTGAGGCCAGATGCCCAGATCTCCTTTTTTACAAATTTAGTGTCTGAAAAAGGATTATCCAACGGAATTTCGCCTGAAAGTCCATTTATTTTAAGCCGGAGAATTTTACCGGATAAACTTTTAAGGTTCTGGGCCTGGTTATGTGGATCACCACCTTCAAAATCGCCGGTGGCAATAAACAAAAAACCATCCTGGTCAAACTCCAGGCCTCCACCGAAATGATCTACCAGAGGAAACCGGTAAAGGGACTTTGAACGGGCGTAGTCCACTCCGTTTTTACCGAAAGAATACAATTCTATTACACCGGTGTTTTTCCCTTTTCTACTTTTCCTGAAGATCGTATAACAAACCACCAAAACTGAGTCTTCAGGGTGAATAGCAAAGTTGTACATCCCGTGATAATAATCATCAGACATCTTTTTTGTGCCATCAAAAAAAACCTCTGCATGACCGCCTGCCTGGTCTGTTTTCATGATTTTACCGGATTTTTCAGCCACAAAAAAAGTACCGGGGAAAAAAGGGATTTGCCGGATCATCATGGGCTGATCAAAGGTGAGATTTTCAAAAACCTGTTTCCCGGAATAGTGAAAATCACTACTCCCTGTTTTTTCACCCAGTGCCTTATAAAATTTCCATGATGCCTTGTACCGGTAGACTTCATAGTATTTGACAATTGCGTTTCTTTTCCAGATGATCAATACCAGGATAAAGCATGCAATAAAGTATTTGATAGCGGGGACTTTAGAATACATTTTTCGCTTATTTGTGCAAAGATATTTTATTTTTGCACAAATTAAAGTGAATGAAAGCTATACAAAGTTTCTGGATTTTGCCAGGTGATAAGAGTGCGGGAAGCTGGATCAGCAAAAGATACGAGTTCATCAGCTGGTCTCTCAGTTTTATTTTATTGAAAAAGAACTTCGGCCAGGTGGCACTTAATGCCAACCGGGAAGGAGCAAAAATGCTCACAGAGGTCCTGGGGCTTTCATATGATGAAGTAAAAACAGACCTGGAGGAAATAACCGGGGTCATCAAAAAAGTCTGGGGCCTTGGAAAAATGTACACTTATGCTAACCAGGATGAGCCTTTTGTGCATGCCGACGGGGATGTTTTCTGGTTCAATATTCCGGGTGAAGATTTTTTCAGATCGGAGGTGATAGCACAAAATATAGAAATGGATGAGGTGGCCTACAAAAATATCTGGCTGAACAGCCATAAGTATGCCCAGGATCTGCCGGCTTATATGCACACCCCCTACTCACGCCTTGCCATGGCGGCGAATACGGGCATTACCGGAGGAACTGACTATCAGACTTTTAAAACATTCTACAACAACGCCCTCGCATTTACAGAAACGAACTCTGACCTGTTTGCCAAGCAAAAGGAAGATTTCAGATTTATCAGCATTTACCTGGAACAGGCCCTGCTTTTAGCTTACCTGAATGCAAAAAATCAGAAACCGGCATTTTTGAAAAAACCGGTTTTCCGGACCAATTTTGAAGAAGTCACCGATTTCAATACCCTTAATCCGCAAACCGGAACACCGGATTTTATACACCTGCTGGCTACTTTCAAATACAGGGTCGAATATTGCAACCTGATGGAATTCTGGCTGTATAAAACATGGCCTGAGCAACTGGAAAAGATTGATCAACTCTGCTCTGACAACCCTGAACTTCGAAAAAATTTTCATATACTGCTGGATCCGGCCAATGAGAAGAAATTACCTGTCGCCGAAAGGATATTCACAAAACCTGAAGACGTACGGAGTCACCCATACATCAGGTTAAGTGAGTTATTGAAGACGAGCGTCAATAATCAGAATAAAGACTTTATTTCAGAGCTGATTAATGCCTGTAACTGGCCTGAAAAGGCTTCGGACTGCTATCAGTTTGAAACTTCCCGGCAGGAAGTTCTGAGTTATCTGCTGCAAAAAACAAGTCAGGAAAGCCTGTTCAGCCGGCTTGAAAAGCACCGGGTTTTCTGTGTCCAGCCTGTTGAAGAAATATGGTCTTCCAGCATCAGCATTAATCCGGGTATGTGCCTGAAGAGCACCTTCAACTGGTTTAACGACCTGGTTTACAACTCAGAATGTTACTGGTATAAGATGACCTTAAGTTCAGACGGGCTGTGTTTCCAGGAATTTCTTCTGACTGAAACGGAATGCCGTGTTCTTGATTTACTGGACAAAGAAATGACCGTCGGAACATTCCTGCAGCTGTGGTGTGACAGCCATCAGATCCAGCCTGATCAGAAAACAGTCAGCACTATACATAAGGTGCTGAAGGAATTTTTAGCCCTGGACCTGATCATCCTGACCTGATGAATATCGCTGAACCTGTCCGGGATTCAGACGGGTTTTCAGGTGTTTCTACTGCTCAGTTCGCTAGAACAAACTCCAAAGCATTTTTGACAATGGCCAGGTCGTTTACACCTTTAAAACCACTGAATCCGCAGGATATGCGGGTTTCTGCGTCCAGGTGAAGTGGCTGGCCTCCCTCCCAACCCATAAGGTCGGGTAATTCGATCCCGAAATCTTTGTAGTTCAGCACATCTGAAAAAACCAGTCTTTCATATTCGCCTGTCTTATAGCCTGTGATCCAGACCTGGGAAGCTTTGCGGTAAGCCACATCATAAAAACTGCGGCCACGGACTTTGTTGGTACCCCAGATTTTACCGTAAATATTCCCTGCATCGTCAATAATACAAACAGCCACATTGCCCTGGGAGATACTCCAATCGGGTTCGCTGGTTCTGTAATCATCGATTTTACCTGAAATATGAGCAAACATTTTGTTTACTACAGACTGTACTTGTTCCTGTGTCATTTTTCATTTTAAGGTTTGAGCAGCAAGGATACAAAATCTTTTTTTCAATTCCTTTGAATAACGCCAATTCAACCGCGAATTTTCTCTTTCCATCCCTCATAAAAAGTCAATATGGCTTTATTGTCAGAATCAGGCAAGATCGTTTCTGTATGAGACCCGTTAATTTCGGAGAGCTGGCTGAGACTCTTAAACACGCCACTTTGCAATCCTGACAAATAAGCAGCCCCCAAAGCAGATACATCCGGGGTTTGCAGTTTTCTGAGTTCAAGCCCCAACAAATCTGCCAGGAACCTGATAACGAACCGGTTCTGGGTCATTCCCCCGTTGACTGAAATGGCCCTGAGCGGTGAACCGATGTCCTGTTTCATCGCCTCTGTGACGTCCCTGATCTGATAAGGAATGCTTTCAAGGGCTGCCCGGACGATGTGGTTTTTAGTGGCTCCGAACGTCAGCCCTTCTATGGAGGCCTTCCTGCTCATTTGCCAGTGCGGAGCTCCTAGACCACTGAATGCCGGAACAAGATAAACCCCTCCGTTGTCTTCCACAGCTCCGGCCATCTGTTCTGTTTCCTTGGGATCGGTAAACAGATTCAGTTCATTTTTAAGCCATTCTATGGTGGAACCACAGGAAACAATCGCCCCTTCGAGGGCGTAGTTGACCTGGCTTCCGGTACTCCAGCAAATGGTGGTGAGCATGCCGTTGGCTGAAGCAACCGGTTTTTCGCCTGTGTTCATCATGATGGAACTTCCGGTACCCAGGGTTACTTTGGCATTCCCTTTTTCAAAGCAACCTTCGCCAAAAGTAGCAGCATGCGAATCACCGATCATGGCGGTCACAGGCATTTCATGAGAGAAGATACCTTGGAAATCGCTCTTCCCAAAATCAAAGGAAGAAGGACAGACTTCCGGCAGATGCAGCTTTTCAATCCCCCACAGTTCCAGTATTTCTTTATCCCAGCTTAAGGTATGAATATTAAAAAGCAGGGTGCGGGAAGCGTTGGTATAGTCGGTCCGGAATTGTTTACCGCCGGTTAGCCTGAACAATAACCAGGTATCCACGGTGCCGAAAAACACTTCTCCTTTTTCCAGTTTTTCCCTGAGTGCTGGGTCATGCTGAATCAGCCACAAAAGTTTCGTACCCGAAAAGTAGGGGTCTATGATCAAACCGGTAGACTGCCTGATGAGCTCTTCCTGGCCTATTGACCTTAATTCTTCACAAATCCTGATGGAACGTTTGCAGGCCCAGACCACCGCCGGGCTTAATGGTTCGCCCTTCTCATCCCACAGCACGAAGGTTTCCCGCTGGTTACTGATGCCGCAGGAAACAATATCCGACAGATCAAAGCCCCCGGTTGAGAAGTTATCAATGCACTCCCTGACCGACTCCAGTACATTCTGAAAAATATCCTCAGGTACCTGCTCTACGAAACCGTTCCCGGAATAATTGGTTTTTAAGTCAACCGAGCCTTTGGCTACAGCCTGACCATTTTCATCAAAAACAATGGTTTTGGTACTGCTCGTCCCCTGATCTATGGCAAGAATGTAATTCATTTTATGTAATTGTCCGGTGATAATCCTATTTTTTGAGGCCTTTCAGAACCTCTCCGTAGCTCACCAGTTTTATTCCTTTCTGATTGATTGCTTCTTTTACTTTTTCACTTGTAAAAATGGTGGTGACGTCCTGTCTGCCCTGGGCCACGTCTTCATACCCAATGTGCGAGATGGCCCTCAGTTCATCATTGTCAAGACCGGGATGCTCCACGTACACATAGGTTTTGCCTTCTTCAAGCTTATCCAGCATGGCAATAAATGCCTGTATTTTTTCTTCCGTAGTTTTGTTCTTTGCATCAAACCCGACATACGACACCTGTATGTCTTTCATGGCATCCACATCCACCATCGGCAGTTTGTATTCTTTCCCGAGTCGGTGTGCCAGCTCTTTGATTTCCGGCGAAAACCCGATACTGTTCATGTGGCCGGAAACATGGCTTAGCCTCGGAATGTATTTCAAAGCCATTTCAATCTGGGCCCTGAACTCTTTTTCCACCTCTTCTATCTTCCAGGCATTATCTGTTACGGCCTGTTTCGGATAGTTTTTGTTGGGATACAACATCGGATAGAAATAGCCGTCGGCATTTCTCAGGCTCGGGCTGTTGGTCAGGGGTCTCCATTTCACATTGTCCCACTCACTGGTGATGGCAAAATGCAGTCCCACATCCACACCCGGGTTTTGCTGCAGTAATTTAACGGCTTCAGGAAACCACGGCGAAGGCACAATCACCTCTATGGAAGTTTCGATGCCTTCCCTGTAAGATTTCACCAGAGCCTCATTGGCTGAATGTGAAAAACCCATGTCATCTCCCCTGATAATCAATCTCGGAGGATTGGCCAGGGATTTTACCAGAACCCCTTTGGTGAGTTCTCTTTTGGCAGTTTTATTGAAAATGTTCTCAAAATCAACAGATATCTTGTCTCCTTCAAAACTGCAGGTGATGGTTTCAGTATGCGGACTTTCTATGTATCGCAGGGTCAACTCGCGCGTTTTGTCGTCTTTCCAGGTGTAACTTCCCTTAACCTTAAATGCCGGCAATCCGACACGGTTCCCTCTGGCTCCGGCCACCAGGTAGGGGCCATATTTCGTGGTTTCGCCGGATTCCCACTTACCCGCCCCAAATGACAAACGGTGCTCAACAGAGTCTGTTTTCAGATTCAGCTGCAATGTCCCGTTCTTAAATTCAAATCCGATGCTTTCAAGACTTCTGCTTTTGGAAACCACTCCGTAGGTTTTACCGGATATCTTTGCTTCCAGCTCAGAAGATACGTTTTTTGAGGGTACAGGCAATGCCAGTGAAGCGGCTTTCTCTTTCAGCTGGGCCAGCACTTTAGGATTAGCCGGTAATTTCTTTGGTTTGAAGGCCGGTAATAAATATTTCCAGATCAGGTTAAATTCTCCCTGCATATCAGGTGCTTCAGCGGTGACGATGATGACGGCATCCTGATCAGGCAGGACAATGATAAACTGGCCATTGGCCCCATCTCCGCGATAGGCGTTGTTGCGGCTACGCCACATCTGGTATCCGTATCCCTGAAGCCAGTCGCTCGAATCCTTTTTGGCTTGTGATGCGTTCGGATCCTGCATGATTTTCATGGTACTGGCCTCTTCCACCCAGGCAGCCGGCAAAATCTGTTTACCCTGCCACACACCTTTCTGAAGAAACAACTGACCGAATTTGGCCATATCTTCTGTTTTCAGTCTTAATCCCCAGCCTCCGGTGTTGATGTCCTGCGGGTTGGTCTCCCAATCAATGCCTTCGATACCCAGCGGTTTGAATAACCGCGGAGTCAGATAATCCATTATCTTCTGGCCCGTCACTTTCTGAACAATGGCAGACAGCATAAATGTAGCCACAGAATTGTAGACAAACTTAGTACCGGGCTGATGCGGCACAGGTGTTTTCAGAAATGCTTTTATCCAGTTATCGGTCTGACTTGCCACCGTAAAAGTAGGGTCTGTCTGATGCCCTACGCTCATACTCAGTAAATCCCTGACCCGTAGTGCCGCCAGGTTCGGACTAACCTGATCGGGCAGATCGTCCGGAAAAAATGAGATTACTTTATCCTCTACACTCAACTTCTTTTCTGCCACAGCAAAACCTACGGCTGTTGCCGTAAAACTTTTGCTGACGGAATACATCGTATGCTTTAAGTCATTCCGGTATGGATTCCACCAGGCTTCAGCCACCACTTTTCCATGCCTGAGCATCATAAAACTATGGAACTCATGTTTGCTTTTGGAAGCGGCATCCAGAAAACTGACGATCGCTTCAGAAGAAACGCCTTCGGCTTCGGGCGTACTCCGCGGAAGTGAACTGTTTTTCTGTGCGGTGAGCTGAAAGCTTAAAAAAAGAAGAAGGAATATTTTTCTCATGACTGATTATGATATAAGTTAAACTTTATCTTCAAATTTAAACATTTTATGGAGATATGGAGAAAGGAAAGAAGGAAAAAGGGAAACGGAGTTAACCTTTCTTCCCGCGTAACCATCTGTTTAATCAATCTTTTTTCTGGTTTATTTTATCGATGATCACTGCCACGAGGATTACCAGGCCCTTGACCACCTGTTGCCAGAATGGAGAAACATTCAGCAAGACCAGGCCGTTATTGAGCACACCGATAATCGCAGCCCCGATCACGGTTCCGGTGACAGAACCAACTCCCCCTGACAGCGAAGTGCCGCCAATCACTACTGCGGCAATGGAGTCAAGTTCATAGCTGGCACCCGCATTGGGCTGGGCAGAATTTAACCTGGAAGTCACCAGTATTCCGGCCACAGACGCCATCATCCCGGCAATGCCGTATACGATTAATTTGACCCGGTTGATATTAATACCGGATAGAAATGCTGCTTTCTCATTGCCTCCGATGGCATAAATGTATCGGCCGAAGGTTGTCTTCTTACTCAAAAATAAAACGATCAAAACAAAGAATGCAGAAATCCAGACCGGAACGGGTATCCCAAGAAACCATCCCGAACCGATGAACTCAAAACTGCTGCCCAAATTGGAAATGGGCATGCCCTGGGTGTACAGCATGGTCAAACCCCGGGCAATGGTCAGCATCGCCAGGGTGGCGACAAAAGGGGGTATGGAAAACTTAGTAATGAACCATCCATTCAGAAAGCCCAGAAAAAGGCCCACCAGCATAGCCACCAGAACACCACCCAGTACCGTAAAGCCGACAAACAGATCAAGGGACTCAAAACCCAGGCCATTTTTAAGCAGGCCTGCACTCAATGCCGCAGTCAGGCCTAACACTGAGCCTACGGAAAGGTCGATACCGGCCATCAGAACGACCAGGGTCATCCCTACAGAAATACAGACATTGACCGAAATCTGCCTGAGTACATTCCAGAGATTGGTGCCGGTCAGGAATTTATCTGACAAGAGGCTCAGCACCAGGCACAGCAGAAACAAGGCAATCAGCGACTGCGATTTTTTCAGGAATTCTTTATTGAATGAAACTGTCATTGTTTTAATGGGGTAAGGCTGCTTTTAACAATTTATCTTCTGTGGCTTCAGAGGCTGAAAAAGAGGCTTTGATCTGACCTTCCGCCATGACCAGGATCCTGTCGGAGAGGGTCAGTATCTCGGGAATTTCAGAAGAGACCAGCAAGATACTCATCTGGTCTGCTGCCAGTTTTTTAACCAACTCATATATCTCATTCTTGGCATTGATGTCGATTCCCCTGGTTGGTTCGTCCAGCATCAGTATCTCTGGATGAATGGCCAGCCATTTCGACAAAATCACTTTCTGCTGGTTTCCTCCGCTCAGGTTTTTACAATATTGATTTTCAGAAGGGGTTTTGATGCCCAGTTGCTGAATATAAGCCCTGGCAAGTGATTTTTCTTTCGAAGGGTTGATAAAATCATTGCCCGGTGAAGCATTCAGGCTGATATTGGAGGTGATGTCCATTCCCAGGACCAAGCCTTCATTTTTCCGGTCTTCCGTCAGAAAAGCCAGGCCGCTCCGGATGGCTTCCTTTGGTGTTTTCAAGTGCTTTTCTTTGCCGTTTATCTCCACTGAGCCCTCACTTGAGGAAGGATTCATACCAAAGATCGTTTCCAGCAGCTCTGTCCGTCCGGCTCCCATCAGTCCGAAAATTCCCAGAATTTCTCCCTTTTTCAATTCCAGGGATATATCCGTCAATAACTTCCTGTGTTTTACGGAAGGGTGTCTGAGGTTAAGATTTTTTATTTTCAAGACGGTTTCTTCCGACGTGCTGCCTGCTTCCTTTTTTGAAATCAGGACCTGCCTCCCCACCATCTGTTCTATTAATTCCTGTTCAGTCGTCTGGCTCATTTCTCCTTCAGCCACACTGCAGCCATCCCTCATGACCGTATAATAGTCGGCAATACGAAAGAGCTCATTCATTTTGTGGGAAATATACACGATGGTTTTCCCCTCTTCCTTGAGCCCACGCACAATCCGGTGCAGATTATCTATTTCTTTATCAGTGATGGCCGAAGTAGGCTCATCCATCATGATGATCTCTGCATTCACCAGCAGGGCTTTTGCTATCTCCACCAGTTGCTGCTCTCCCACTTTGAGTTGCTTAACCAGGGATCGTGGGGCAGCATCCAGCTGCAGTTTCTCCAGCAACTCCCGGGCTTTTTCATCCATTTTCTTTTCATCCAGAAAACCCACAGAAGTGAGCAGCTCCCTTCCCAGAAACAGGTTTTCGGTAATGCTCAGTTCAGGAATAAGGTTGAGTTCCTGGTGTATAATGGCGATTCCGGCATTCTGGGCCTCTTTCACATTTCTGAACCGGACCCCTTCATTTTTTAAGATGATTTCTCCGTCATATTGTGTATATACCCCTGTCAATATCTTCAGCAAAGTAGATTTTCCGGCCCCGTTTTCGCCTAAAACAGCGTTGACTTTGCCAGGGTAAAATTTCAGGTTGACCTGTCTGAGGGCTTTTACCCCCGGAAACTCTTTCGATATATTGACGGCTTCTAACAAGGCTATTGCAAGGTTATTTGAGCTGGTATAATCATAAATTCAATATCAGACAGATGCTTTCTATTCAACTTCAGGGCTCCCATAAAACTGATTTTGTCTCCTTCCCTCAGCCTCTGCACCGTCGGGGCAATCACTTTTTCACGGACCAGCGTATTCAAAGCCTCGGAGACCTTGTTAAACTCCGCATTGGTTTTAAAGTCGGTCAGTTTCACCAGCCGGGAAGCGTCCCGGAGGTCATTCCCGAAGATGTACTTGCTATCCAGGGTAACCGACTCTCCTTTTTCAGTGAGTATCTTCAGGCTACCGTCCTGAACAGCAGAAATCCTGCCGTTGCCTTTGACCATAAAATAGGCCGAATTCCCTATTCCCAGCCTGTTTCCGTAGATACTGAATGCTGAATCGGGTTTGGTCTGAATCATGAACATAAGCTCATCCAGCCCCACACCCATGTCTTCACTGAGAATGCCCTTGTTATACAGCGTGTCGGCATAAGCATCATAGTCAAATCCTGATTTGTCCAGCTGTTTTACCTCACTCAGTTTCTTGAAATAGATAGACTTATAGCCCAGGAACAAGACCAGAACAGCGGCAATGATATATCTGTAGATTTTATTCATAGTCTTTCACATTTGCTGCGTTTACCAGTTCAACCTCCACAGGAACCCTTTGAGGAAAAATCCTTCTTCCCCCGAAATACTCATGGGCATATTGAGCGGCCGTTTTGGCCATCACTTTCGGGTATTGCATTCCGGTGGCCACGATCTTCTTTTCCCTGATTTTTTCGATGACATCAGATGCTCCGTCAAATCCGAACACTTTCACTTTATCCGCTTTGCCTGCCGCCTGCAGGGCCTGGTATGCTCCCATGGCCATCGCATCATTGCCACAAAAAACAGCGTCGATGTCGGGATGGGCCTGCATCAGGGTTTCCAGCACTTCCATGGCTTTGTTCCTGTCGAAGTCGCCGCTTTGCTGGGCCACCATTTTCAAACCGGGAAACTTATCCACCACCGAGTGGAACCCTCCTGACCTGGCCCAGGTATTATTATCACCCACCAGCCCAATGATTTCCACATAATTTCCTTTTTCTTTCAATGCCCTGACAAAGGATATTCCTATGGAGACACACCCGGCATAATTATCAGAAAGTATCTGGCTTGTGGCTGCATCATCCGCATTGACTTCCCTGTCCATACAAAAAACCGGAATTCCTGCCTCCTTGGCTTTTAAAATATTTACTACAGAGCCATCCGCATCGGTAGGATTAAAGAGGATGGCATCAAAACCTGAGGATATGAGGTTTTCAAAGTTGTCCGATTCTGTGGCCGGGTTGTTCTGGGAATCAAAGATCTTGGCTTCATAACCCAAAGCTTCGGCATCTTTGACGGCCGACTCTGCCAGCACCACAAACCAGGGGTTGTTCAGGGTCGAAATCACCACCGCCACTTTAGGTTTTTCTGTGCCGGTTTTGTTCTGACATGAAAAACAAAATGACACAATCAGGCATAAAAGACTGGCTATTTTTTTCATACACATCATCACTTTGGGATTACATTTACAATGACCCGCTGGTACCGGGTAAGGCTGGGGGTACCATTATCGCTTACTTCTAAAATAAAATGCATCGTTCTAGCTTCAGTTACCGGCGGTGCCGTAAATTTCACCTCTTTGTCAACCGAATTTTTGAGGACAAACCTGCTGGCAGCCAAACTTCCCGGTTCTTTATAATGCATCCAGCTATACTGAAGTGTGTTATTGTCGGGATCCGTGCCAAGACCGGAAAGTACTACTTCCTCACCCGATTTTGCGGTTATCTCGTTAGGGTGGTTTAGGCTGACTTTTGGCGGGTGATTAGCTTCCGAATACTTTTTGGCCACACACCAATCCATCCGGGCAAAAAAATCATGCTGAAACGCTTTTCTCCAACGCCATATCGTAGCGTGGTTACTGGTATGATAGCTTTTGGTGATATCGCTATAGACCTCGTCCTGTGTATCTGTCCAGATCGGGCGGGTTTCCGGTTCATACATGTATTTCCTGAAGGGTGGAATATATAGTTCATAACGTCCGCCCCAGCTGCCATAATCCGGGTGTTCAGGGTCGTTTAAACCATTGTTGATAAGCCCCAAGAACGCAGGGCTGTCACCTTCCATCAGAAAATCTATTTTAGGGTACTTATCACCCAACGCCCCGTGATTCTGCCGGACATGCTGATCCAGGGATTTATTTCTCACAATACTGGTATCGGCTCCTGAAAAGCGTCCGTGGTAAATATCACCCGAAATACCCGACCAGGTGGCATAATGATACTGCCCACCTCCGTTTTCTTCAAAACCCGGGCTCACCACATAAAACAAACCAGGGAAATTTTTACGGATCCAGGGGCCTGTGTCATCCTGATCGGAAATGGTGTAAACCCGCAACCTCGTAATTACCCGGGCAAGCTCACTTTCTTTTATGGTTCGCCTCAGTTTCCAAAGGGCTTGTGCCAATACATTCGTCCCTCCCCAGGCCTGGATATACAAAGGCCGGGTATCGTTTTTAAGCATGCTTTGGATCAGCCATTCAGACCCTTCCGAGTCTTTCCCTTCGCCCAAGCCCTCTTTTCCGAACACCGGCAATCCTTTTTTTATAATAGAATGAATGAATTTCTCTGTCGGATACCCTCCTTCGTGTATTTCAAGATTATCCCGCACTTTGCCGTAGGCCTCTGTGATATCGTGCAAACGCCATTCAGCTGTTTTCGTCCGCTGCCAGCAGGAAGTAGTGGCTACAATACCCTCGGTGTCAAACTGGTTGGCATAGGTCAGAAAACGGACGTACGACATGGCATCATCGGGCTCGTTTTCAATATCGGTCAACACAAACACACGAGGTTTCTGTGCCAGGGAAATCCGGCAGAACAACACTAAAAACAAGTTAAGGATAAGGTATTTTTTCATCTTTTATGGCTGTATAAGGCTGAGTGCTGTTTGTACAAGTCCTTTTTCCGATATACCGTAATGTTCGAAAATCTCAGTCTGAGACCCAGACACGGTATGTTCATCAGGCAAGGCCACAATTTTAAACGAATTACGAAACCCTTTCTGAAAAAGGAAGGACGCCACCGCTTCTCCCAGGCCACCGTTGACAGAATGTTCTTCGACAGTAATGATGGGCTGATTATTGCCTGCTGTTTCAAACAACAGGGCTTCGTCCAGGGGCTTAATGGTATGCATACTGATGACTTTGCATCTGACATTGTAAGTTTGCTCGAGTAAATCTGCAGCTTTCACACAAGGCAATACGGCCTCACCGGTAGCCACAAAAGTCAGGTCTCCCCCTTCTCTGACTACCCGGCCCTTACCTATCCGGAATTCAGAAATCTGACGGCTCAGATTATCCGGCATGCCCTTTTTCCCAAAACGGATGTAGACAGGGCTTTCCGTCTCAGCAGCTTGCCTGATGGCTTCTGCAGTCTCGAAATTATCTGCCGGGGCAATAATGGTTATGTTGTTAATGGCTCTTAATACGGCATAATCATGCAAGCTGTGATGGGTAGTGCCCAGGGCACCATAACTTACCCCGGCACTGATCCCGATCAGTTTAACGGGGTTGTCGGAATAAGCCACATCGTTTTTGATCTGTTCTAAAGAGCGGGCGGTCAGAAAACAGGCCGGCGAAACGGCGAAGGCCTTTTTACCCATGCTTGCCAGTCCGGCAGCAACGCCCACCAGGTTTTGTTCTGCAATGCCCACTTCAATGATCTGGTCAGGGAACTTCACGCCGAAAGGGCCGAGTTTACCGGACCCGCGTGAATCACTCGTAACCACCAGGATGTCGCGGTCATGTGCCGCCAGCTCCTGCAGGGTGGCTGAGAAAACCTCAAGGTTTGCTGTTTCAGCTGTTTTTATTACTTCCGTTGCCATCATTCCAAAATTTTAGTTCTGATACCTTCCAGCTCCTCCATGGCCGCGGCATATTGTTCTTTGTCCGGAACCCCATGATGCCATTTCAGGGTATTCTCCATATAACTCACTCCCTTGCCTTTTGTGGTATGGGCTATGATAAATGAGGGCTTTCCAGTCTCAAAAGGCAGGCTTTCCAGCGTCGAAGTCAGTTCTTCGAAATTGTGTCCGTCCACATGTCTGACGGCCCAGCCGAATGCTTCCAGTTTTTTATCAATGGGCTCCAGTCCCATTACCTCGGTATTGGTCCCTGAAATCTGTAATTTATTATAGTCCAGGATGGCACAGAGATTATCTAATTTATAATGTGAAGCGAGCATAAATGCCTCCCAGTTGGAGCCTTCCGCCAGCTCACCATCACCCATAATCGTAAAAACCTTCAGCGGCAGCCCGTCTTTTTTAGCCGCAATGGCATTGCCGGCACAAATAGCCAGACCATGGCCCAAACCTCCTGTATTTTGTTCTACTCCTTTGATTTTTTTTGTCGGGTGGCCGATATAAGGGGACTGATAACGGCAAAGCGTCAGCAGGTCTTCTTCAGGAAAGAAACCCTGGTCGGCCAGTACTACATACAGAGCCTCCACACAATGCCCCTTGCTCTGGACATACCGGTCACGCTCGTTCAGATGAAAGTTTTCCGGAGACACATTCATGATCCGGTTATACAGGACATTGAGAATGTCAACGACAGACAAACTCCCTCCTGTATGCCCGGCCTTAGCGTTGTAGATATACCTGAGGATTTTCTCCCTGTATTCTACCGATTTGAGTTCCAGTTCCTGAATGGTCATACTTTTACTGTTATTTCTCATGCACATACACTTCCCATCCCATGTAATTTTCGAGAGCCTCCTCCAGGATAGCTGCCGTTTTTGAAGCATTCATGACCACGTGGTGTTCAAAGCCATTGCGGCAAATGTGCTTCATCAGGTTTTGCAGCTGCGGTATCTGGGCCACGGCCCGGTTGCCAAAAGTATTCAGGGCATCATTGGTCAGTTCTCCTTCACCGATATAAGCTTTGATAATCCCCTTGGGATCATCTGTACTGATGCGGCCGTAGGTCAGCGGCATAGCCGGAGTCCGGCCGTCAAGAGCCCCGTAGGTATTTTCAACGCCGACGGTGGTTCCGAGAATCGGGGCATTGCTGATCTGGATGTCGGGCAAAAACGACTTGGCCCAGTTGCCGCAATGAAACAACACACATTTATCCGGATCGTCCGCATAGTTATTGTTCCAGTCTACCAAAGCCGAGGGCGAATAAGAAGCCAGCTGCATGGCGTACATTGTTAAAGTACCTGTCACATCGACCTCACAGGCACTCGGCAGCATGTTTTCGCTCATGATGCTCATGCTGGTGCACACATTACAGCCGTAGTTTTGCTGCAGCGAGGTCCAGCATTGAATAGCGGTAGCATCCAGGGCATATTCTTCCATGAATTCTTTCAGCACCACATCCAGTTTGGCAATCTGTATCATGGCTTCATTCGGCGTTCGTCCCTGCGGGGCGTAAGCCAGGATGCTGTCCAGGTGTTGTTTTACAGAAGCGTCTTCTTTGGTGAGTTTGTTGGCTTTGCCCAGGATTTCCGACAGATCGACCGTGGTAACGGTGATCCCGTTTCTTTGAAGTATTTTTTCACTGTACCTCACGGTGTTGAATGCTCCGGGACGTGCCCCGACGGCTCCTATCCGGACATTTCTCAGCCCTTTCACCACCCTGCAAATGGCCGTAAAATCAAGCAGGTCACGGTGAAAAACCGGATCTGAAGGATTCATGACATGCTGGCTTGTCAGCGAATATTTGATTCCGTACTGATAGAGGTTATTGCAAACAGATATCTTGCCACACCAGGAATCACGCCTGTTGGCTACATTCAGCTTATTCAGTTCGTCCGGATAAGCCTGGATAAGAACCGGCACATTAAGTGCGGCAAGTTTAAGGGTATCAGCCACTCCTTTCTCGTCTCCGAAATTGGGCAGTAGCACCAGGATGCCCACGATCTCCTCTCTGTGTTTTTTGAATAATTCGGCACACTTCTGTGCTTCCTTATAGGTTTCCACACCTCCCAGTTTGGTATCCACACTGTCTAAAAGCACAGGGGTGAGATTCAGTTTTGCAAATACCTCAATAATTTCAACGCGGGCCCTTTCTACCAGGCTGTCAGGGAAAAAATCGCGGTTTCCGATAATTACACCCAAAGTAAGATTCTTCATATTTATACCCATTTTTTAGTCTCTGCTGTACAAGCCGTTTTCAACACTTTTTTCGATGAGGTCCCTGGTCAGTTCCCACAACTCCTCTGAAACTTCCTGAATAAATGCCTTTTTGTCCAATACCTTAGCCCTGGTCATCTGATACGGGTTGGAGTCTTTCTCAGCCGTAATGAGGTGATTCAATAAAGGTTGTATCGCATCAATACTCGCTGCATACCGGGCTTCCGGACTTTGCCTTTCTTCAAACTCTCTCCAGAGCCCGATAAATTCTTCATTATACTTTTTCGGCAGAAGACCGAATATCCTGACTGCCGATAACTTTTCTTTTTCAGCAGCGAGGTTTTTTCCTTCTTCATCATACAGAAAAGTATCCCCGGCGTCTATTTCCACGATGTCGTGAATAAGCAACATTTTAATAACCCTCAATATATCAAGGTCAGGCAATGAGGCATGATCCAGAAGCAAAACAGCCATCAGGGTGACGTGCCAGGAATGCTCCGCACTGTTTTCAGACCTGCTTTTATCGAAAACCCCGTTTTGACGGTAGACAATCTTCAGCTTTTCGATTTCAGCGATGAAAGCCATCTTCTCAGTCAGGTCCTGGTTTTTCATAGGGCTACGATCACCTCGATTTCATTGTCCTTGAAAACCTCTTTATGCTTTTCTTCGATGCCCGCATCTGTGATGATGTAGTCAATCAGGGACAAAGCCCCCAAACTGGCCAGTGCACTTTTGCCTATTTTGGTACTGTCGGCCACCAGGTAAGTCACATCAGCAGAATCAATCATCGCTTTTTTCACGACCAGATCGCTGATGGACGGGTAAGTCAGGCCTGATTTCAGCGAGATGCCGGCAGTAGCCAGGAACAGTTTCTGAACATTGAGCCCCTTGAAAAAATCTGCGGCCTTTTGTCCGGTCAGCGAAAGTGTAGGCGGCTTAAACTCCCCACCGGTCATGATCACTTCGATACCGGGTTCCGTACCCAGCAGCAAGGCAATGTTCAGGGCATTGGTGATCACCGTCAGGTCTTTTAGGCCTTTTAGCTTTTTGGCGATCTCCGTGGTCGTCGATCCTGAATCCAGGATGATCGTGTCACCACTTTCAATGAACTCAAGACACTTCTGGGCTATTACCGCTTTTTTATCCAGGTTTTCCTGGTGCACCAGCGAGAAACTCCTGACTTGGTCTTCCACGTTTTTCAGAAAAGCTCCTCCGTGTTCTTTGATGATAAAGCCTTCTGTTTCCAACTTTTCCAGGTCCTGCCGGATGGTGACTTCTGTGACTTTAAAAAGCCTCGCCAGGTCCACCACCTTAGCCGAACCGTCTTCTTTTAACAACTCTAATATTTTATCTCTTCTCTGATTGGGTAACATGATGCTTTTAATAAAAAAGTAATTGAAAACAAACACAAACAAAACGAAGGTATTAAAAAGAATTTGTTTGCGTTAATTTTCCTCATGACAAATTAACCAGCTACCGGGGCAATCAGCCTGCTTACCTGAAAAGCATCGGTGTAAATTCAGAAAGGTAGAGCCTCCAGTCGTTCCAGTCATGGCGTCCGCCCGTTTCCCGGTAAGTATACGGGAAGCCTATTTCATCATACAAAGCCCTGAGTTTTACAGCAGTGCCATATAAAAAATCTTCCGTACCGATAGCGACCCAATAAACTTTCGGCTTGCTCGCTTTCAGTGCGTTCAATTGCCTGATGTGAGATTCCTTGTTATAATCGGGCAGATTGGGGCCGTTAAAAAGTCCCATACTCATGACCCCGATGTAATCGAATTTACCCGGATTGGCGTTGGTAATCATCTGGGTATGAAACCCACCCATTGAAAACCCGGTAATGGCCCGATGAGCCGGATCGGCAATCACCCTGTAATTCTGCTCTACATAAGGTATGATATCTTTGATCAGGCTTTCTTCAAATTTACCTTTCAGCATGCTTTCAAAGCCCCCGGTATCTACTGTTTTCCTTACCACATTGTGACGGTCAAGCGGAGCTCCGGCATTATCCGGCACACCATTGGTAATCACGACAATCATCGGCACGGCCTTGCCGGAAGCAATCAGGTTATCCAGGATGTAATTCGCCCGCCCGCGGCTTACCCACACATCCTCATCCCCGCCTGCACCATGAAGAAGATACATAACAGGGTATTTCTGCGTATTTTTTTCATATCCGGGAGGCGTATACACCATCATCCGGCGTTCAGTCCCGATCGTCGGCGAAGGATACCAGACAGCTGTCAGTCGACCATGCGGAACAGGATTTACTTCATATACATCGGCCTGACCACCAGGCACCATCAGACGATTCATAATGTAAGGTCCGTCGCGGGTAACCACCTTATTCTGAGGATCAAGGATATTCACTCCGTTCAGCAAAAATTCATATTCATACATATTACCGGGAAGCGGCCCGATTTTTACCTCGAACAAACTCGAGTCTTTCTCTGTCATCGGAATTTTGCTCTTAAATTCTGACGGCCATGAACCATACACCTCCACGGTTTTGGCCCCGGGGGCTTTCAGGCGAAAAATGACGGAATTGTCCGGTAAAACTTCAGGAGAAAGAACAGTGGTTCTGCCCCTCTGGGCATATGAATCATAAAAACCCGGCAAAAGCACCATCAACACTAAAATCAGTTTCCCGCTTTTAAACTTCTTCATGTCTGCTTATTTCTTTTAAGGTTGATTATCTGTCGCTTTCTTTCTTTTTGCAAATCCTTTCAAAAAGCAACAAAACAAAAGTAAAAGAAAGAAATAGAAAATAAAAATAAATAAAAGAAAATTTTTGAAAGCAATTTTATTCTTTTTACTTTCGCAAACCTAATTAAATTAAACTTCTTCTTGGAATCAGATAAAAAGAATACAAAATGAAAATAAAAGCGAAAGTTATCCTGTTCTCAGTATCCTTCCTGCTTCTGAATGGCTGGGAGACATTGGCCCAGCCCGCTCCCGTTAAAGCCAGAACGATCGTCACTACCGACGGAGAGATTGACGATGTGGACTCCTTTATCAGGATGCTGTTGTATACCAATGAATTCAAACTGGAAGGACTTATCTACAGCAGTTCGCAATGGCACTACAAAGGAAACCTCAAAGGCACTAAATTCACTTCTGAACTGGAGTCAACTGCCAAACGATACGGAGAAAGGACCGAACTGAGGTGGTCAGGCACCAACTGGATGGAGGAAATCCTGGATGAGTATAAAAAAGTACAGCCGAATCTTGCCCTGCATGCAGAAGGATATCCCACTGCCGCAGAGTTAAAAAAGCTGGTCAAGGTCGGCAATATAGATTTTGAAGGCGAAATGGAAAAAGTAACCGACGGATCAGAGTGGATCAAAAAAGTATTACTCGATGAAAACCCTCAGCCGGTGTACCTGCAGATCTGGGGCGGCACAAACACGGTGGCCAGGGCCCTGAAATCCATTGAAGAAGAATACAAAGGAAAAAGCAACTGGGATAAGATTTACGAAAAAGTATCTAAAAAAGCCATTATCTACACCGTTCTGGACCAGGATGCCACTTACAAAAAATACATAGCCCCTAACTGGCCCAAAGTAAGGGTATTTTATAACTCCAACCAGTTCTGGTGCCTCGCCTACCCCTGGACGCGGGTGGTTCCGGCGGAACTTCAGCCCTATTTAAGGGGAGAGTTTATGGCTAAAAACATCATTCAAAACCACGGCCCTTTACTGGCCATGTATTACTCCTGGGGCGACGGACAGAAAATCAACGGGGATCCCGAGCATAATCACGGCACCAGGGAAGAAATGGAGAAGGCTAAAATGACACCTTATGATTTTATTTCCGAAGGCGACTCCCCGGCATATTTCCAGCTGCTTGACGTAGGTCTGATGAACCGCGACAACCCGGAATACGGTGGCTGGGGCGGAAGAATGGTTCAGTCTCCCACCAATCCATACCGCTGGGAAGATGCCAGGACATTGACTGATTTTAACCATTTCACCAAAAAACAGGACGCCTCCTTCCCTCAGACCCGCTGGATAGACGCCCTGCAGCTCGATTTTGCAGCACGTGCCGACTGGTGCATAAAACCTTATAAAGAAGCCAACCATGCTCCCAAAATCATGGTAGAAGGAGGGAACATCAGGAAAGCAAAGCCCAGCGAAACCATTCAGATCAAAGCCTCCGCTAAAGACCCCGACGGCAATAAAGTGGCTTTTACTTTCTGGCAGTATGCAGAAGCAGGAAATTCTTCTGAAAAAGTAAAAATAGAGCCCGTTCAGAATCCAACAGCCTCGGTTACCCTGCCTGCGAATGCCAAAGCCGGTGATACCTTTCATATCATCGTTGAAGGGAAAGACAACGGTACTCCGGAACTGATCCGGTACCAAAGGGTAATTTTAGAAATTAAATAATGATGATTCAGCTAAACAGTAAACCTTAATCTTATCATGAAAACGATCTTTTCTTTCTTTTTACTTCTGTTGTTATCATACGTCAACGGCTTTTCGCAGCAAGCTGCCAAATCCAGGGTGCTGGTCCTTACAGACATAGAAGCCGATCCGGATGACTCTCAGTCACTGGTGCGGTTCCTGACTTATGCCAACCAATGGGATACTGAAGGACTGATTGCAACGACTTCTGTTCACCAGAGAAACTGGGTAGCCGTTGAAAGCATCTACCCGATGCTCGACGCCTATGCCAAAGTACAGCCTAATCTTCTGAAACATGAAAAAGGCTACCCTACAGCAGAAGAACTGAGAAGCAAGGTCAAAAAAGGACTCCCGAAATATGGAATGGATGGTGTGGGAGAAGGAAAAGACTCGGAAGGTTCTGACTGGATCATCAGGGTGCTCGAAAAACCGGATGCCCGCCCCTTGTGGGTTTGCGTATGGGGCGGAGCCAACTGCCTGGCCCAGGCTCTGTTTAAAATCCAGAAAACCAAACCGGCCGACCACGCAGCGAAATTATATAAAAAACTGAGGGTGTACACCATCTCCGACCAGGATGACTCAGGCCCGTGGATCAGGAAAAACTTCCCCGGCATTTTCTATATCGTCACACCAGGCTACCTGTACCCGAAAGCCACCTGGAGAGGCATCAACATGGTCACTGAAGGAGCCAACAACGTAGTCATTTCAAACGACTGGCTGACCCAGAATATCCAGCAGAAGCACAGCGTACTGGGCACCATGTATCCGGACGTGGCTTATGGTGTAGAGGGCGACACCCCTACTTTCCTGGGGCTTATCCCCAACGGACTCAATGAGCCTGAGCGGCCTGATTACGGAGGCTGGGGCGGAAGATACGAGCTCAAAATCCCGGAATTTGAAGATACCCATGCAGAAAGAATTCTGAAAATAACCCATAAGGAATATCCCGAAACCAGGCCGATCTGGACTAACACCAGCGATTCCATTTACATAGCCGCCACCAAAAAATCCTATACCGGGAATTTCGAGACCCTGTATCGCTGGAGAGAAGAATTTCAGAATGATTTTGCGGCCAGAATGGACTGGACTTTTAAAAACTTCAGCGAAGCCAATCACCCGCCGGTGCCCCGCTTTAATCATACCGACAAAATCACCATCAAATCAGGAGAGCAGTTTTTCCTAAACGCCAACGGCACTACCGACCCTGATGGTGATGCCTTGAGTTACGTGTGGTTTCAATACCGCGAGGCAGGCACGTATAACGGCAACATCAGTTTCAGGCCTTATGCGGCCAATATGTACCGGGTACCCTTTACCGCTCCTGAAGTTGACTCCCCGAAAACCGTCCATTTTATATTGAAAGTAACAGATAAAGGCACCCCCGCTCTGACAAGATATAAACGACTGATTGTTACTGTAGTTCCCAAATAACCTGTGATTAACCTGATCCATCTCTCTGCTTGTCACCAGGCAGAGAGATTTTTTTTGTCAGCCTCCGGAGTTACCTTACTTCTCCTCCCATCCGGTTTTTTTCTGCTTCGTTGCCAAGGCTCCTGTTTTTTGCCTGCTTCACGGTTTTCTTACCAAAATTGTAAGAAAATGCCAGTCGGATACGCTGGTTATCAGAATAACTCTGGTAGCTTGAGTATACAGAGCCATACGAAGTGATGTATCGGTAAACCTGGCTTCTGAAAACATCTTGAAGAGACAACTTGATATTCCCCTCTTTGAATACCGTCTTGTTTACCCCAATCCAGGCAAAAAACACCTGCCTGCTCTTTTGAATAGCATAGCTGGAAGGGGAGTTATAGACCAGGAGCAATTCAAATTTATACCCCTTAGGCAATGAGAAAATGCTGTTGCTATATGAATTAGCCCCATAACCGTTGCGTCTGATTTCTGAAACAGTTCCTACGGGTGACTTTATCTGAGAGGCATTGAGGGCCAGGTAACAACTGGTGTACCACCATTTAAACAACTGTTTTCCCCACGAAAGACCTGCATAGGCGGCGTATGAATTTTCCAGGTTATCTGCAAAATCTGTGTATACCTTGGTAGTTTCGTCAAAAAGAACCGTATTAAAAATATCATCACGGGTGCTGGTATAATTGGCGAATACCGTCAGGCCTTTTACGGTAAAATAAGCATCCAGGGTATGGGCAAAAGACGGCTTCAAAAGCGGGTTACCCACCGAAATTAAATAGGGATCGGACTGAAACCTGTAGGGCACCAGGGACATCAGAGAAGGCCTTGATATTTTACGGGAGTAAGAAATACTGAAATTATTTCCGTTTTTCAGTTCTTTGTTCAGCCCGAGACTCGGAAACAATCCCGAATAAGTTCTTTCCAGGTCTGAGCTTGCCAGCTCCTGACGGGTCCTTTCATAACGCAGTCCGGTATTTAACGACCATCCTTTTGAGAATTTCGTGGAATATGCCACATAGGCGGCATATGAAAACTCCTTATACAGTCCCGAATTGCTGAACGAAGAATCAATCACATAATTCCCGTCCGTAGTTTCATTTTCCTGATCAAGCGTATTGTTATTGCTGACGGTCGCAAACCTCAGCCCCGACTCCCAGCGGCCGTTTTTAACAGGGAGTGTCAGGTCTGTCTGTGCAACCAGGCCTCCTTCATTCTTAGGGTTGCGGATTCTCGCTCTGGTCGGATCCCCATCCCATTCTCCTGCTACATTCTGATACCTGTATTGCAGAAATTGGGTGTTGGCCTTGTCAAAAAAACTTTGGGTAATGTTAAAAGACAGTTCTTTTCCGGCACTGTCAAGCTTCCCCGTATAATTAAAATTGACGTCATAGTTTTGGGTTTTATCTTTGGCCACCCTGTCTGTGTAGAGCAAAGAATCCAGTATCGCCGGATATCTTTTAAATGCCGTCGTCATAGCTGTTGTGTAGTTGCTTTTCTTTAAACCCGTATTGACCCTGACACCCAGCGTGTTGTTCTTATTTGGCGAAAAATCAACGCCGTTAAAAGAAGAAAAACCATCTGTTTTAAAATTGGTGAAAGACCGGCTATCCATAAAACCTTCTGCATATTTACGAAGGTGAACCCCATCAGACCCTACGTTCTCAAGGGTTCCGCTCAAAGACGTGAAGAGATTCCATTTTTCAGACCTGAAATTAAGGGTGGCGTCCGGATAAAACTTACCGTATTTCCCCTGTGAATAAATGATGCTGGTTCTGCCGTTTACTCCTCTTTCGAGACTCTTTTTTGTAATAATATTAATGACCGCCCCGAAACTGGCATCATACCTGGCAGATGGATTCGTAATGACTTCTATTTTCAGGATATCCTCTGCAGAAAAAGTCTGCAGAAAGTTGGTCAGGGATCCCTGGCTCGTCTGGCGGCCATCCACAAGGATCAGGACGTTGCTCTTATTTCCCACTTTTATGCCCATGGGTGTAGAAGAAACCATCGGGGCATATTTCAGCAGATCTTCTACCTTATTTCCTTTGGCTATCACACTATTTTCGACGTTCAGCACCATACGATCTCCCTTGTTTTCAACCAGGCTCCTGTTGGCTTTGACCACTACCTCCGACAGGTTTTCTATCTTTTCATTCAGTGCGATAGTCCCAAAGTCCTTTTGCGGTGAAGTTTCATTCAATACAAAAACCGGCAGCCATTTTTTCTGAAACCCGACATACTGGATATTGAGAAGATACTCTCCCCCGCTGATATTTTCCAGGAGAAAAAACCCTTTATCGTCTGTAACAGCTCCTTTGACAATACTTGAATCTTTGGCTGATAACAACGAAATAGTGGCATAAGAGGCTTCAACACCTGCATTTTCGATCACTTTACCTTTTACCAGGAACCTGCCATTTCCTGCCGGGGTCACTGTCTGGCTGAAAACCCGGAAACTGATAAAAATCAGTGCAAAAAGTACGACCCATTTATAGATTTTAAAAAGTTGAACATTGTCCGTTTTTATCATTGTTGTAATTTTTCATCAATGATAAAACCGCCCGCTTTTTTGCAGAAATTATTTCGACCAATGCCCGCTTCCGGTTCGACTAATTGACAATCTGAAGCCTGCTGAATACAGCATCACGGTAGGTAACCCCTATGTCCACTTTCCGCTTGTTTACCAGATCTATCTGATTACCTTCAACTACCCTGACAGAATCAATATGTATAATAAATGACCTATTGATCCTGATAAAACTACTCACCGGAAGCAGACTTTCCATACTTTTCATCGTCTGGTGCACCACATAAACCTCGTCTGCGGTATGCACTTTGAGATAATCTTTCATGCCTTCTACCAGGATAATCTCATCAAACCTGACTTTCACATTCGCCTTGCCGATCTTCAGATAGGTAAACCCGGTTTCTTCCCTAGCAGCCTGAGTTGTTTGCAGTGCCCGGCGTTCTCTTACTTTCTCTACAGATCTCAGCAAACGGTCAAACGGAATAGGTTTTAAAAGGTAATCAACCACATCGAAAGAATAGCTGTCTACTGCAAAATCCGGATAGCCGGTAGTAATTATGATAGCAGGTTTGTGAATTCCCAAAGCACTCAGCAACTCCATTCCAGTCATTTCGGGCATATTTATATCCAGAAAAACAATATCCGGCTTTTCGTTTTTAATAAAAGTAAAACTATCAATGGCGTTTTCACACACCCCGCTCAGCACCACGTCAGGTATCCTGCTGATGTATTTCCGGATAAGGTCCTGGGCCAAAGGTTCGTCTTCAACAATAAGTACTTTAAGCTGACTGGTCACGGTTTAAGGTTATTTTGAGTTGTACAAGATAAACAGCCTCTGTCACGAGGATATCGAGCGTATATTTTTTATGATAGTAAAGTTCCAGTCTTTTTTTTGCATTTTCCAGCCCTATGCCGCCAGCTTTGTTCAGGCTGGTAATCACTGCATTTTTCGGCAAACTGTTTTCGACCACAAATGAAAGCGTATCTTTTTCCACCGAAAGGTTTATCTTAACCCAGGCCGCCTCTGTAGTAGAGTGAATGCTGTGTTTGAAGGCATTTTCAACAAAAGTCAGCAAAATAAGAGGCGGAATCCGCAAACCATGCCCTTCGGTATTTTTCTCAAATTCAACAGAAGCCCTTTTCGTCAACCTGATCCGCTCCAGCTCTATATAATCATTTAAGAAAGTGATCTCCCTGCTCAAAGCAATCTTTTCCTGGTTCGACTCATACAGTGTGTACCTCATCAGGTCCGACAACTTGACGATGGCATTGGCTACACGCTCATCAGTATCCACAGCCATTGAAGTAATGTTATTGAGGGTATTAAAAAGAAAATGTGGGTTAACCTGAGACCTGAGAAAATTCAGTTCCAGCTGTAAATTCTCTTTTTCCAGCCTGGCGTTATTTCTTACATAGCCTAATAATGTATAAATACTGTAAATCGAAAAAGGGATGATCAGATAGAAGAAATGAAACGACATCGTTCTGTAGATCACTTTTCTGTCAAAAAAAACTTTCCACCATACGTTGTCGTCCGTCTGCAGAAGCGATATAAAATCAGTGGCATTTTTGTCCGGAGTCCTGTAGTACCTGATAAACAGGAAATAATAATGGATAAAATACTCACTGGCTATAAAAGTGATGATAAACGCAATAAAGAAAATATAGAACCGGTTCGGAAAACTTTTCTTAAGACTGATAGAGAGTGCATAAAAACAAACAATGATAAAGGCGAAATTACCCAGTAAAGGCAAGCTGGTAGCGTCAAAAGCGAAAAGATTGACCGTAAAATAATCGAAAAAAAACCAGCCGCCAATGATAACCCAAAACAAAACATGAATCAGTATCCTTCCGGAAATGCTTTGTTTAAGCTTGTTGAAAATAGTTGTTATCTTATCCATTCCGTTCGTCTTACCCTTTAAAAGCCAGGCTGCAATTTAGAGAAAATTTGACGGAGTTAACAACAACACCTGTAATGCACCAAGCCTTTCTCCGGACACCCCACTGTGTATTTTTAACATCAGTCCTGTGTGATGGCAACATGCATTACCCGGTTTTCCTCAGAAAATACACACAAATACCTTAGGAACAAGATTTTATTAGATTAATGTAGCCATAAATACAATTTCTCTATTCTTTTAAATCTTAAAAGCCATGACATACTACAACACACTTAACCCGGGCTATCCACAAGGTACCAGAAAATACTCCTTATACGAAAAGATCGTTGTCCTGATTTTGAAGGTTCTACATTTTTTACCAGGTCGCAAATCAACCAGGGTCCGAAAATTCACGAAAGATGAGATCAAAAGAATTGTAGAATGTCGCGACTCCAGGCTGTATGGCAAGAGCAGCCAGCCTCATTCCAGATTTGTAAGCAAGAAAAGATAACCCGCAGATACTGAAGACTGCCGGGTGAAATAATAGTAATCAAAATTTACTGTTATGACCCAAGGCACCGTCTTTTTTTTTGCCACGAACACCCATCATTTGGTTAAACTTGATCAATTACCTATATTTAAAGTTGACAGTCAATGACGATCGGCTATATGAATACACAAAAATGATTAACCAGGTTTTAGAGAAAATAGGGAGATTTTCTGAGGAAGAATTAAATTTGATACATAAACATTGTATCCCAAGGACAATAAAAAAGAATGAAATACTACTGGAGGCGGGGCAGGTCTGCCGTTCGGTTTACTTCACCGTATCAGGAGCATTCTATCAATACAGGATGCATGATATCGATGAAAACATCATTGACTTGCATATTGAAAACGAGTGGTTTTTAAATTACACAAGTTTCATTTCCCAAAAACCGTCCGTTGATACACTCAGAGCCTACAGCGACAGTGAAATCCTGGAGTTGACCGTCGATTCCCTTCATCATTTAATCGGGCTTTCTCCCGTTTTTTTTCAGTTGGCTAAACTCATGCAGGCACCCGCTTTACGGTCACAGTTTTTTGACGAAGCCATGACACCCACTGAAAAATACAACCATGTTTTAGAACACAGGCCACAGTTACTTCAAAAGTTTCCATTAAAGTACATCGCCTCTTACCTGAAAATCACCCCCGAAACTTTGAGCAGGGTAAGAGCCGTTTACTGACTGTTTCTTGATTTCAATCAAGATACCATCCGGAATAAAAGTCTGAGTTTTGCAGCTCATACTTAACAAATCAAAAAAGATGGAAACAGCATTTAAAAAACTCTCCGGCATAAGCCTTATCTTCGGATCACTACTAATGGTAGCCACTATGGTCCTTCATCCGAGCGGTGGAAACATCGAACACATCCTTAAAATAAAGACCATCCTTATTGTCTCTCATTCATTAGCTATTTTTAGTTTACCTTTTATCGGTTTTGGTTTCTGGGGGCTTTCAGGCTCTCTTTTAACCAAAAGCAGAATCTCGGTCCTTGCCTTTATCATATCATGTTTCGGGCTTATTGCCGCTATGATCGCCGCCACCATCAACGGGCTTACCCTGCCTTTGTTCCTGACCAGGGCAGCTTCTCAGCATGATGCGGTTAACCTTGTTGTTACCTATGGCTACTACATCAACAAGCCCATGGACTACATCCTGCTTTCAGCATTTGGCCTCTCCATCAGCATCTGGTCGGCACTTATCATCCGGAGTGAACAATTTCCTGAATGGATAGGTTATTATGGATTATTGCTTGTTCTTGCCGGCTTACTGGCAGTTTTTAACCAACACAATATCACAGGCTTACATGGATTCAGAATAATTGTTTCAGGAATTATCAGCTGGATAATTATTGCGGGCATTAAAATACTCCTGAGCAATACACAAAAGAATTAAAAAACCGGATCATGCTTATCGTTGAATACCGTGCTGAGTGGGTCAGTCAATTTGAGAAAATCAAAGAAAAGCTATCAGAGGGAATGAGCGGGCTGCCTGTCCATATTGAACATGTGGGCAGCACAGCCGTACCGGGGCTTGCCGCGAAACCCATCATAGACATTGACATTGTTTACCATGAAGCTACTGATTTTAAACGAATTAAAGATGGCCTTCTGACTCTTGGATATGCCCACAAAGGCAACCAGGGAATAAAAGGCCGGGAAGTTTTTAAAAGAACCGGACAAAAAGAAGATGAAATCCTGAACAAAACCGCTCACCACTTGTATGTGTGCAGCTATGATTGTGAGGAATTACAGAGACATATTTTATTCAGAGATTATTTAAGGAATCATGAAATAGCCAGGATTTTTTATCAGAACCTCAAATATGACATTGCCAGGGAAGCCGGAAACGACAGGAAAACCTATGCGGGCATTAAAGAGTTAAAAGCCGGTTCATTTATCTATTATATTGCTGAATTATCAAAACGAGATAAATCAGGGATAAGCTCGTTGCCCGGAATTCATTAAAAAACTCAAGCTTTTTGAAAATTTATCGAAAAAGATGCTTTATTTATTGATAAATAATAAATAATTATCTATATTTGATTCTTCAAATCAATTTAAACAAAAAACTGCCTCATGCCTGTTGAAGTCAAAACAAAACTATCCGGCTTTTGTCTTTCCAAAAGTCAGCCGGAATGTTAAAAACCTCCGCTTTTTCCCTTTTAACTACAAAAAAGTTCTCTCATCATAAAATCGTAGTTCTGAACCGGAACAGCATATAATTTTGAATCATAATCAAACTATAATTAGATCTGTGCTGTCAGTCAGCGTTTTAAGTGGCCCACCAGTTCTCATTAAAGTGTATCTAAAAAACATCTATTAATTTTCAGCAAATTTTCTCATGAAAAAGCTTTTACTTTTTACGTTTATTTTGTCCGCTTCTTTCATTACTCCTGCGATGGCTCAGTTTCCCGTAGGAGGTGGCACACCCGCTCAAAAAGCGTTGCCGGGCACAGCCGGTGACACTACCCCCAAAGGAAATTCGAAGATCTCAGGCTCTGTTACTGATTCAACTACCAATAAAGCTGTTGAATTTGCCAGCATCGCCTTACTTGACAAAGCTACCAACAAGGTCCTTGACGGAACGATGGCTGACGAAAACGGTAAATTTACCCTTAACAAAGTAATAGCCGGCTCATTCAAAGTGCAGGTTACATTTATCGGCTACAATGCCAAAACCATTGAGGTGACTTTATCCAAATCACAGGAACTTGACCTGGGCGTCGTCAAAATCAGCAACAATGCCAAAATGCTGAACGAGATCGTCGTAACAGGACAGGCGGCGTTGATCGAAGAAAAAGTAGACCGTCTGGTTTACAACGCAGACAAGGATATCGCTGCCAAAGGTGGTGACGCTACCGACGTATTGCGTAAAGTACCTTTGCTTACTGTTGACCTGGACGGAAACGTGTCTTTGAGAGGCAGTCAGAACATCAAGGTCCTGATCAATAATAAACCGAGTACCATCATTGCCAACAGCATTTCAGATGCCTTGAAGCAGATTCCTGCCGATCAGATCAAAACAGTGGAAGTAATCACCAGCCCTTCAGCCAAATACGATGCGGAAGGATCAGGAGGTATCATCAACATCATCACCAAGAAAAACAGCCTGCAGGGTATTAACCTGAACGTAGACGGTGGTGTGGGCAACAGGGGATCAAGTCTTTCACTGAACGGTGGCTACCGTAAAGGGAAAGGTGGCGTAACCCTGGGAGGTTTCGGCCGTGCCAACTACAATACGATCACGAAAACAACGCTTGAACAAAGCAGCATGATAAACAATGTCCTGAGTCGCACGCTTCAATCCGGAGACGGTTACAGCCAGGGCATTTTCGGACAATATAATTTAGGTTTTGACTACGACCTTGCCAAAAACCAGAGTTTGACCGCCGGTGTGCGTTATGGCGTACGTAACTTCAGCTTCCAGCAGGATTTCGGCACAAAAATCTTCAATGACGGTAACTTAAGCAGTTCGTCAAACAGGGAAGTGGATTCGAAAAACCTTTCAGGAACAGTAGATATCAACGTGGATTACCTGCATACTTTCAAACCTCAGCAGGAATGGAGCATCTCGACGCTTTACAGCCGCAACGACCTGGACAACAATTTCGATGCCAACCTGCTGAACGGCAGCGGCGAGTTGATCAACCGTCAGCGTAACCTTAACACCAACCTGAACCAGGAATTCACTTTTCAGACTGACTATCAGACACCTATCAAGAAAAATCAGCTGATCGAATTCGGTGCCAAAGGTATTTTCCGTGAAGTAACCAGTGATTACCGTTTCTTACTGGCAGGCCCCACCGGTGGATATTCCACAGAAGTAGGACAGCCTTCAGGTGCCCTGACATACCATCAGAATATCGCAGCAGCCTATACTTCTTATACTTATACTACCAAGAAAAGATATACCATCAAAGGTGGTCTGCGTTATGAGCATACATTCATCGATGCCAGCACAGCAGAAGGCGGCCCGATCGGTATCGGCAACTACCCGGTGGTGGTGCCCAGCATCAATGCTTCGAAAACCATCAAAGGAACAACCGTTAAACTGGCCTACAACAGACGTATCCAGCGTCCGGGTCTTCAGCAGCTGAACCCGAACTTTAACTCGGCCAACCCTCAGAACATTACTGTGGGTGACCCTTCGCTGAAGCCTGAACTGACCAATAACTTTGAACTGGCCCTGAGCAGAAACATCAAGAAGCTGTTTGTCAACTCATCGTTCTTCGGAAGGGTAACCAACAACGCGATTTCGCAGGTACGTATTCCTTCAGATACGCTGGAAGGAGCCATCATTACGACTTACAAAAACATCGGTCGTCAGCATGCTTACGGTACCAACATTTTTGCCAACCTGGCCGCAACTTCGAAAATCAACGTAGGACTATTCTTCAACGCCTTCTATACCACACTTGAAGGACAGGTGCTGGGTGAAAACAATGTGACTGAAAACATCACCAACTCAGGCTTTAACGTGAGCGGGGGTATGTTTTCTCAGGCAACCTTCAAAAACGGCTGGGGAGCCCAGGCCTTCGGTTTCCTTCAGGGCTCACAGGTGCAGTTGCAGGGACAACAGGGAGGATTCGGATTTTATACCATCGGTATCAAGAAAGAGTTTAAAAACAAGAAAGGAAGTATCGGTTTGGCAGGTGAAAACTTCCTGAATAAAAGATTTAATATTCACACCGAATTAAAATCCAAGCAATTTAACCAGGTAAATGACGTATACTTGTATAACAGAGGCGTTCGTCTGACGTTTACTTACAAAATCGGTAAGATGACCATGGACGCTCCCAAGAAAAAAGCCAAGGGTGTCAACAATGACGACGTGAAAAGCGACGGTACAGGTGGCGGACAAGGTACTCAGGGTTCGGGAACAGGTACACCAAGATAATTTCAATACTTAAACTTAATAAATTGATTTAAAATGAAAAACAACAGATTATTCGCAACAGCGGCGGCCTTATTTATTTCACTGGGCAGTTTTGCCCAGACAGCAGAGGAAATCGTGGAAAAACACGTAGCAGCTCTCGGATCTCCTGATAAGATTCAGTCGGTCAAAACCATCGTCACTGACCTTTCCCTGTCGATCCAGGGCAATGAAGTGCCTATTAAAACCCAACTGATTGTAGGCAAATCGGTTCGTTCCGAATCTACCATCATGGGCAATGCCATGGTACAGGTGCTTGACGGCACGACTTCATGGATGATCAGGCCGGCGATGATGGGTGGCACTGGCGATCCTGAAGATATGCCTGCAGATCAGATCAAGCAACTTCAGGGACAACTGGACCCGTTTGGCCCTTTGTATAACTACAAACAAAAAGAAAACAAGGTTGAGCTGATCGGTAAGGAGAAAGTGGACAAAAAAGATGCTTTCCACCTGAAAATCACCACCAAAGACGGCACTACGATTGATCAGTATATTGACGCAGCCACTTACATGGTGGTAAAATCAACGGTAGCGGCCAATGGCCAGAACGTAGAGGTCAGTTACTCTGATTTCAAAGAGGTGGAAGGATTGAAGTTTCCGCATACCCTGGAAATGTCAAGCCCGATGGGAGCTCTGGCGATCATCACGAACAAAATCAAAATCAACCCTACCATCGACGAAGCGGTCTTCAAAAGACCCAAGTGATTTTAAGGGATAACAAAAAAGCAGAGGAGTGATTCTCTGCTTTTTTTGTTTTGATTTTTTCTCAACAATCTAAATCAAAATATCAACGGGATATGTATCGTTCAGACGGATATCCTTCAGTTCATAAGAAATCTTTTCTTGTCCGGTCACTTTATTATTCAATATGGTTTTTACCGCCACACCGTAGCATGCATCTCCAATCTGAATCTGCCTGACGTTATCTAACATTGCAAGTGGGAAAAGCATCATCATTGACTTATTACCCTCCTCCCTGACCTCAAGCTGTCCCTTTAAACTCAGCATATGTAAGATACCATTGAATTCTATTTCTTCAGGATCATTAATACTGATCTGGGCCAGGGAACTGTGCAGTTGATTTATTTTTGAAGATGTACCTTCCCACTTAAAATTAGCATTACCCGGAGATGTCCACTCCAAATCAAACTCCAGTTTGTTTTTAATACTCAAATTAAGTAAGTGATCTATTTTTTTTACCCCCTTACCTCCATATCTTTCAGATTGCAGAAATAATTCATCTCCATTTTCTGCATTTAAAATATTGAAAGTATTTTTCAGTGCGTCTTCGATCATACTGTTACCAAACAAATCCGGGGCCGTCTGGCCGGTAATCAAAATGTGCGTTGAGCCAGGAATCAACCTGTCAAAACGCAAATCAATCGTATTTTTTATATGATCCAGAACTTTTGGGGTTGCTCTGTTACCGTACGCTATTTTCCTGGATGCCTCAACGATACAGTCAGATAAAGATTTGGTAAACTGACCCAGCAAGTCCAGAGGTAAAGTGCCCAATCTTGCCAAATGACCTTTAAGCCTTAAATCAATAATTTCTTTCTCCCGCTTATTTTTCTCAAACACAAGATTAGAACGAAGTTCTGAGATATGTTCAACGGTATTTTTAACCATACCCCTGTTAAACAAACTATCAGGGTCACTTTTCAGTAAAGCCTCATAATTGGTCAAAGTTTCCTGGGCACCAGCTAGCAGGGATTCTATTCTCGCTATTTTATACATTCTTAAGAATATTAATCTGATAAATACCTTTTGTATTCAGATGGCTGGCATCAAAACCGTAAGTCTCTATCCATTTTTCTTTTTCAGTCTCGTTATTCCTGTCAATAAAATAAACATCTATTCCGTATCTTACGATTACCTCATCCCTCTGCATGAGTAAAGATTCAAAAATAATTTTTCCCCTTTCGTCCAAACTATCAATTTCATTGCGATCAATCAAAAAGACTACGTCAATATCTTTAGGTTCAGGTTTCCGGGTACAAAAAGAGCCATCGATCCAGATTTCAGCAGATAAATTTAAGACTTCGAACTCGCTTATGAAAGCTTTAAAACGATCTATGAGGTATTTCCTGTGTTGATTTTCACCAAAAGGTTCAAGAAATACACTGTCAAGTTGCCAGATTTTAATTTCTTTGAATCCTTCGGATAAGAGGGGCGGATATTCTTTTTTATACATAAGCAATTGGGTAGTTAGTAACTTATGATACAAATATAAACTCTTTTTTCTGAACAAAACTGACCTCAATCTCTTTTTCATTAATCCCCAAACCCTTTGAAAACCGCAACCATTTTTACTACCTTGCCGCAAAATTGAACGGACATGAAAACAGAACAGGCTTTCGAACTTTTTGACCAGTATAACCGGCAGTCTCCGGAAAAGATCAGCTACCAGGGAACCGAATACCCTTCGGAATATTTTTATGCCTTCAGGCTGCATGAGTGGGTCAGAAAACTGGAACCTGAAGCCAGCGAAGCCCTGCTCCTGGCCTCCAGGGCTCAGCACATAGGCCGCTGGGAAATTGCCCGGAACAGCTATCCGGATGGCCGCGTAGGCTATCTGAAATGGCGGAGCGACCTCTCAAAATTTCATGCCGCCAAAGCTTCCGAAATCATGGCTTCTGTGGGGTATGACCAGGAAATGACTGATAGAGTCAGTGAGATTATTCAGAAGAAGAAACTCAAACATGACCACGAAGTGCAGACCATTGAAAATGCCCTGTGCCTGGTATTTCTTGAGTTTCAGTATGACGACCTGATCAGCAAACATTCTGAAGAAAAAATCATTGATATCCTGAGAAAAACCTGGGGTAAAATGAGTGAGCCCGGCCAGAAAGCAGCCTTCACCCTTACCTACAGCGAAAAGGGAACGGAGCTACTGAACAAGGCTCTGAACGGCTGATCATTCAGGTGTGGTGTTTTGCCTGTTGAGCCGGAATTGCTTCGGGCTTATTCCCGTTTTCTTTCTGAAAAACCGGATAAAATAAGAAACATCGTCATAACCCAGTTCGTAGGCGATCAGCGAAATAGAATCAGGGCCGTGTATCAACAGCCTTTTAGCCTCCAGCAATATCCGGTCATGAATCAGGTCTGAAGTGGTTCTCCCGGTGACTTCATGGCAGATCCTGCTCAGGTGCCGGGTGGTCATGCTAAGCATTTCTGCATAATCATTCGGTAATTTTTTATCCTTGTAATGCCCGTCAATGAGTTGGTATAATTTCCTGATCCGTACCTGGTTTTCATTTTCTTCCCTGACCACCTCATGTCTGTACTTTCTCGATAAACCGATGTATACCAGATTGATCAGGCTGATCATTCTGAAATCTTTCCGGGGATATTCCTGCCGGTATTCTTTATAAAGCT
This sequence comes from Emticicia sp. CRIBPO, assembly GCF_009905725.1. Taxonomy (GTDB): domain Bacteria; phylum Bacteroidota; class Bacteroidia; order Cytophagales; family Spirosomataceae; genus Leadbetterella. The sequence continues at coordinate 400,305 of NZ_JAAAKV010000002.1, forward strand.
GAGTAAACCAGTTCTCAGTTTCACGCAATTCCTCCCCCAGTTGAACCAAAGGATAATTATGAGAGAGAAAGAAAAAAGGAAAATGGTCAATTTTCTGATCCTGAAAAAAGGAATTGTAATAGGCTTCCGTATGAAAAAAAATAAAGCCGTCTGTATCCGGTGAAAGCGACCAGGAATGGACCTGGCCCGGACTCAACAAAAAAACATCTCCAGGTGAAACAGGATAAGATTTAAAATCGATCTGGTGTATGCCATGCCCTTGAGTAAACAAAACAGTGATGTAAGTTTCGTGACTGTGCGGCACGTTAATGAACTTATGGCTGGCCAGGTGTATCTTCAGACTGTTGACATAAACAGCCGAATGCTGATGATGATCCGGCTGAAAAGACTTAAGATCAAACAAAGGTATTTTACTCATGTCCTGATTGTCCTGTTTTTTGACACAAATGTACTTAGAATTATTTATCCTATGACTTTAAATTTGTATCATTAAACAGATCAAATTATGGTAGTTTCAAATATAATCAACAACAAATGCCCTCATTGTAAATCAGGAAAGGTATTTCAACGTTCCAGCCTGCTCACTTTCCAAACCACCAAAATGCATCACAAATGTCCTGAATGCGGTTTTAACTTTGAAAGAGAATCGGGTTTTTACTGGGGAGCTATGTATGTCAGTTATGGCCTGGCGGTGATTGAATGTTTCCTTACTTATTTTGTTTGCCGTCTACTGGGTGTTCCTTCTTTTGATTTTACAATTTTATGGGCCATCATGGGAGTAATTGTCCTGTCGTTTCCGTTCAATTACCGCTTCTCCAGGCTGACCTGGCTTTATATTTTTGCGTAAAAAACGGACGTGTTTTATCAACCTTTGCCGGAGAAGAAAATGAAGTCTATATTTGCAGCCATATTCAAACTCAACTGCAAATTTAATGATGAAACACGTCCACACTATTCTTGTATTTCTGACCGTTTTTACCTTTCTTTCCTGCGAAAACAGGAAGAACAAAATACTCAGTGAAAAAGAACAGCAGCAATATGACTCACTGACGACCTTAGCGGTTTCCAACTATCAGTCTAAAAATTTCGCTCCCTCCTTTCAGTTCTACAAAGAAGCATTTGCCATTACCGACACCGCCAAATCAGACCTGTACGGGGCAGCTTGTTCGGCAGCTTTAGCCGGCAATAAAGCCGAAGCTTTTAAATACCTGGACCTTGCCCTTGAAAACGGCTGGCATAACATTACCCATCTTAAAATCGACAAAGACCTCAACGGTCTACACAATACCGAAAAATGGAAGGCCTACCTGGAAAAAATGACCCGGAAACTGGAAGTGGTAGAAGCTGGTTACAACAAACCTGTGCAGAAAGAATTGCTTCAGATTTATGAAGATGACCAGCTTACCAGGCGTGAATTTGTTGAAGCCGTCGACAAATATCAGGGCACCGGACAAGCTTACAAAATTGATTCCCTCGGTACGCTCATGGTAAGCATCGATGAAAAGAACATGAAAAAACTGGCCGGCATTCTGGACAAATACGGATGGCTGGGTCCGGAGCAGGTAGGTGAAATGGCCAATACGACTATCTTCCTGGTCATTCAGCATGCAGACCATGCCACCCAGATGAAATACCTGCCCAGGATGAGGGAAGCCGTCAAAAAAGGTTATGCCAAACCCGCACAACTGGCCATGCTGGAAGACCGGACGGCTCTGGGTGAAGGCAAAAAGCAAATATACGGCAGCCAGCTCTACACTGATGACAAAAACGAACAATACCTGGCCCCGATGATCGACCCTGACCACGCAGACCAGAGAAGAAAACAGGCCGGATTGGAACCCCTGTCCAAGTACCTCCTCAGGTTTGGCCTGACCTGGGACGTCAATCAATACAAAAAAGACCTGCCTAGGCTGGAGAAGCTGGCGAAAGAAGAGCAGGAATAAGTAACTTTACTTAGTCAGGGTAAACTCCAGGTAATCATAATTCATCTGTCCATGGGCAACTGTGTGAAGGGTCAATACATGCACTCCTTTTTTGAGTTTTACTGCGGCTAAAGACTGTGCCTTATTCCAATGGTGCCATTGCCTCCAGGCGATGGGTTCGTCAGGATGATTAGTGGAGACTACTTTAAGGTCAGATGTCGCTCTTTTACCATCAACATCCAGAGCGATCAACCCGTCGCCATTGCCTGTGTACATCAATGCAAGGTTATATGTTCCTGTCTGGTTCACTTTTACCGTGTAATTGATCCACTCGCCCGGCTCAGTCCAGCCGACATAGAGCTGGTCCATTTCAGGGCTTACTTTATTGTAAGGAGAAATATCTATGTCCTTAGCCTTGGTATAGGAAATATCCACAGCCTCTTTCATCCTGAACTCATTCAGAAAAGTACCATCAGCCGGATTAAGCTTCCCGCTTCCGCTATTGACGCTGTCAGCATCATGAAAGGCGATACCCTCCCCACCGAGATCATATAATTCACATTGCAGCCTGCCCGGTATCTCCTGGATTTTATTCATCCATGGCTTCCCTTCCCTGGAAGGTATAAATGCAAAAAGAATAAGCGACAACAGAATTGAGAGGCAAAATTTCATTTTTCAGGCTGTTAAGGTTGAAGAACAAAATAAGCGAAATTACATGAGTTTCTGAAACATTAACCCGCACTACCTTCTGGTCAACGAACAAAATACAGGTTTTGATAATTCACCCGGAGTTCCACTCAGGTTTTGACGAAAAAACCTTCGGATTTGAGAATGAAAGACTTTATTTATCCTCCAGACCTGGCAATTATAAATCTTAATCGTTAAGTGCCCCTTTTCCTATCCAGTTTTTGATGGCTGTAAGTTCACAATCGCTGAGTTTTCCGGCTTCCGGCATCGGGCTATAACCGGCAACATGATTAACTGCCCCCCAGAGTTTACCGTTATCAACCTGTACTTTAACCATGGCATAGGTATTCAGCAATATCCCTCCGGAAACACTCCCCGGCTGATGACAGCCAAGACAATTTACATCTATCATAGGTTTAATCACTTTAGCAAAAGTAGGATTGATACTGTTCACAGATATACCACATGCCGTATACTTTGCCCCCTGCTTTATCCAATTCAGTACCATCTCCGCCTGAAAAGTTGATACGGCAGCCATTGGGGCAGGCGGCATTCTGTATCTTCCTGTCTCAAGTAATACTTTATACAACTTACTACCCGCCGGATTGGATAAACTGATGCCTTTTCTGATAATGCTTTCATAGGTACTCAGATCGTACCCCTCTTCTCTGGACTTGGTATCATGACAACTGCTCATAGCACAATTGGTCTGAAAAAAAGGCAATATCTGTGTGTCAAAGCAAATGCTTCCAGCTGGTAAATTAACTACCCCCAATGAATCATCAGTGCATTTAAGAGCTACCTCCGCAATATCAGGAGATGGGCCAGCCGGATTCGGCTCATCATTTTTCTCGTATAAACACGAATACATGATCACAGTAGACAAAACAAACCCTGCAATCTGTTTCAGTAAAGATTTATTTTTGTACATAAATCATCTTATTTTTTACAGTTATCACTTCAGAAACTTTGGTTATAAGCAGTGAAGGCACTTCAATATTGAATTCTTTAAGCACAATATCCATGTTACTAAGAAGGACGATCTGCCCGTTGCTGATCGACACTTTACCTTTCAGAAGCATGTCCTTCGTTACGCCATGTAAACTGAGAGCCCCTCTGGCAGAAATATCATATGTCCCGTTCCTGCCCCAGTCAATTTCTTCCTGTATTTTACCTTTGAAAATACTTACGGGATATTTTTCTGACTCAACATAGTTTTCATTAAAATGTTCTTCCATCAGATGATTCTGAAATTTAAAATCTGTCAGATTCATTCTCACGGCGATCTCTCTTTTTGCGATGTCAATAATAGAAACCACATTCTTATTCTGTGCAGAGATATTTTCAATGACAGTCTCAGAGAAAAAACCCGTTTCTCCTTTTTTACAAATCCATTGATTCTGTTGAGAAAAGGCTGCTCCTGAACAAAGGCAGAAAATCAAAAACCAAAGTTTATTTTTCATATTTTTTCTTTTTATCAAAACTAAATGTCCGTGAAATATTGAACCCATAATGAACATCTCCTTTTCCCCACTGACCTTCAGTCTGGGTAATAAACTGCCGTTCAATCATTCCCGGAGAATTGGTAAAATGCAACTGAAACACATGCCCCCCTGTTTCAATATCAAAACCAAGTGATAGTGAATTATGATAAGCGGGATTGGGTTGCAATCCTTTTTCGAGACTAAACGGAAGCCTGTAAAAATACTCAGCATTGAAGGAGGTCCTTTTGCTTATTTTTATCCTTCCCCCAAGCCCTAAAGCAAAAATATCATTGGGGTCGGCCGAAGTTTCTACTTTGTTTCTGTGAATGAAGGTAGGACTCAGTTGCATTGAAAGTCTCTCTCCGAATTTTCTGGCGATGAGCAACTGCCCCACGTAAGTAAGCCTCTCCATGTTGTTGTAAAACTTAAACTGGGGACTCGTATTAAGTGAGATGGCATCAATAGCTCCAAATGCAGTAATGCTTACAGGAATACCTCCATTTGCGGAAGATTGTCTGACTATCTTATATTTTGCGAAATAATCAAAAGCTTTCTGACTTGTACTCCTACCAAACCCCAACATAAGTTTATCTGTCACTCCATATTCGAAACTCATCCGCATTGTGGCCTGATCTAAGCCGAAAAAATTATACGCTCCATCATTCAACATTCCAAAACGGTGAGCAATTCTGAAATCAAGGTGATTTCTGGCTATGGTCTCCACAGAATGCCCGTTAATAATACGGGTGGATTTAAACGTAGCGGCAGCGAAAGCTTTTTTTGGTTTGGCTACTTTATCCAGCTCGTCCAGTAAGTCCTGTCCTGAAGCAAGCAGATGAATGAGTACCAATACAATGGTACCGATAACATTTTTCATATCAAAACAATTAAGCTGTTATGGTAAGAGTATTTCCAGATAACGACGTATTATAAACGAACAAGCCTTTTTTCCCTTCAGAATTTAGTCCTTTGCCTGTAGTATCAAATCTTGCTCCGTGAGCTGTACAATACCATTCTCCGTTTTTAAAAGTAATCTGTTCCCTCCCTTCATGACTGCATATCAGCGTAGCTGCAATATAATTTACACCCACCCTTGCAATTACCACATTGTTGTTGATTACATAGCCGCCATCTTTGGCCAGATTGGCGTTTGAAGCAGCTGAAAGATCGAGGGAGAAGGTTCCGGATGGTGTAATATTACTTTCATTCTGGCAGCTGTCAAGGGTATACAAAGCCAGTAAAGAAGCCCCGGTGAATCCTAATTGCTTCAAAAAATCATTGCGGTTAATCTTTTCTTCTAAATTCATATCATTAAAGTATTTTAAATATTTACATTTACATACGCCCCGGATTCCCCTTTGCTTCCAGCCGGACATTTTTTTTATTTAATTCATATTCAAACTAAATAAAGGAAGCAAACCCGGCACTGGTTGCGTAAGTGTTTTAAGAAACCCACTGTATCCAGTAATTAAGAATTGATTTTTAAAAGACGAAACAAGGATTCTGACCTGTCAGGAATCATTGAAGGTTGTGTACGAAAAAAGCCTCTGGCAGAGAGAGAGCTTTTTGACCGCTATGCCAACTTTGGCAAGAATATTTGCATGAGATATGCTTCAAGCGACAGCGAAGCAGAGGAGATGCTATGTGACGGATTTTTGAAAATCTTTACGAATATCCAGAAATACGACCTTTCTCAACCTTTTGAAGCATGGTTCAGGACAATAATGGTGCATTCAGCCATAGATTACTTCCGTAAAAACCATTCCAGGATAGAATTTACCCATCTTGAAAATGCAAGAGACATCGAAAACAGCGAAGAGCATCTTAAATTGTTATCCACGGAAGAGATCATGGATTTTGTACAAAGACTTTCTCCCGTTTACAGAATGGTCTTTTCGCTCTCTGTAGTAGAGGGATATTCCCATCAGGAAATCTCTCAGTTACTGGGTACCACCGAGAGTGCTGTCAGGGCAAATCTGGCAAAAGCACGGGCAAACTTACAGAACTGGATCACTGAATATATATCAAAACAATCAAAAATATAATCTATGTCCAACGATCTATTTGATAAAAAAATAAAAGAGGAACTTGAATCAGCCAGAAGGCAGGTAAGTTCCGGACTGTGGCAAAAAATACAAAAACAAAGGCCTCTTCCATGGTATTTCGATTTCGGGAGAAGGTTTGGGTTTCCTTTATATTCCTTCATTACTACGCTGGCACTACTTTGGGGCATAAAAAAGTATAACGATATTGAGCAACAATTTAAACTATTGAATGATAAAATCTCTGAATTCCGTACGATAGAGCCACAGTCAACAGAACAGACCATAATTCATAAAGACACCATCTACATTGAAAAAACCGTCTTCGTAATAAATAAACAGTCATCTGTTCCTGACCTGGCAACTGAAGCTCATTCGGAAACAGGCAAAAATGAAGTGCAGGAATATTTCAGTTCTACACCAAAAATAACAACCGGTGAAACCACCACCCGGGAAGAATCTACTGATGAAACGAAAAACAGAGACAAAAAAGCCGGTGATCAGGAAAATGCAGTTGTAGCTTTGAAAGAAGAGAGCTTAAAGGACAGCACTCATCTGATCATCCCGAAAAAAACATTATCTGAAACACCTCCTGAAAAGAAGTTTCCATGGCCAAAGCTTAACTCCCGGGTAGGCATAGCCGGTGGTGCAGGTTTCGACCGAAGTAACAACCTGGGTGCCGTATTTGAATTATTTTTCAGAAAAGACCTGAGTGTGTCTTCCGGAATTCTCATTAACAATTATCCGGAAAATGAATATGGCTCTGCCAGACATTTTAATGCCAGTACCGGAAAGAACTTCGAGCAGATTTATAAGCCTCATTTGCCTGAAAAATATGACCGGCTGGCTGAAATACAACTAAAAACTACTATTGTAGAATTACCAATAAATCTGAATTACTACCTGCCTTTAACGCGAAAACTTGACCTAAAATTTTCATTTGGAAGCCATATTGATTTAAGGACTTTCCAGAGTGTCAGGTTCGAGACCTACCAGGAAGATGAGGAAACTTATACCCGGTTTAATAATCCTGTCGGAAGAAACTATTGGCACAATCTGAATTTTTCAGCCGGCTTACAATACAAGCCGGGAAAGTTCGCTTTCCAACTTTCACCAGGATACTGGTATAGCTTCAGAGAAGTTGACTACCTGCCTTCAGGCAGCTCATTCAGGATTAACGGTTCTGTTCTGATCGATTTGAGGAAATGACCAGAAAAGACTTATATCTTTGGCCATTTCCTATCTTGATTAAGGCCTGACCCACGATGTAAAGCTCATCTGTGAAAAAACAATCCAGGGCTTTTGCTCTGTATTTTTACAAAAAATACAGAAATTGAATGACAATTCAGATGAAATAAATATCAACCTTATGAAAATTATACTCGTATTGGCCATTTCTATTGCCTCCTCTGCCTTCATCACCAAAAGCGATACCCTTCCGAAGCAACCCAACATTCTCTGGATTACCTGCGAGGACATGTCGCCGCACCTGGGCAGCTACGGTGAGAAAATCGCCAAAACACCCAACCTCGATCAACTGGCCAAAGAAGGCGTCAGGTATTGCAATGTGTATTCGACCGCCGGTGTTTGCTCGCCCAGCCGTGCCGCCCTCATTACCGGCATGTACCAGACCTCTATCGGGGCACAGCACATGAGGACCCTGCAGACTCCGGCCACACAGAAATATTCCCCGGTACAATCTTACTCGGCTGTGGTTCCTGAGCAGGTAAAATGCTTCCCGGAATATCTGAGGAAAGCGGGTTATTATTGTACCAACAATGAAAAACAGGATTACCAGTTCATTGCTCCCGTTACCGCCTGGGACGAAAACAGCAGCAAAGCCGACTGGCGTGGGAGAAAAGACAAAAACCAGCCGTTTTTCTCTGTGATTAACCTCATGGTCACACACGAGTCGCAGGTATTCATGCGGGACAATGTGCCGCTGGAAGTCGATCCGAAAGAGGTCGTCGTTCCTCCTTACCTGCCGGACAATGACATCATCCGGAAAGATATCGCCAGGTTCCTGACCAATGTGCAGACCATGGACAGACCGGTCGGAGAAATCATTCAGAAACTCAAAGACGACGGTCTTTATGACAACACCATCATTTTCTTTTACAGCGATCACGGTGACGGCCTGCCGATGTCAAAAAGAGAACTTTATGACCGCGGACTGAAAGTCCCGATGATTGTCCGTTATCCGCATGCTGTCAAAGGCGGGACCGTCGACAAGCAACTGATCAGCTTTGTGGACCTCGCCCCTACCGTTTTGTCGTTAAGCCATATCCCTGTACCTGCTCATCTGCAGGGTCAGGCCTTCCTCGGCGATCAGAGGGCCAAAACCCCGAGAAAATACATCTATGCGGCCAGGGACAGGATGGATACTGAGCTGGACAGGGTCAGGGCGGTGAGCGACGGGCGTTTCAAATACCTCAAAAACTATATGCCTGAAAAGCCATATTACCAGGACATAGAATTCAGACTCGGGCAAAAAGGCATGAAAGAAATCCTGAGACTGAAAGACGCCGGGCAACTGAATGAAACCCAGATGCTGTGGTTCAGAACTTCAAAACCTTCGGAAGAGCTTTTTGACACCGAAAATGATCCGTATGAATTGAAAAATCTGGCCGGGAACCCTCAATACCAGGCTAAACTCAAAGAATTAAGAGCGAAACACGAGGAATGGGTAAAGCAATATGGTGACAAAGGGGCCATTCCTGAAAGAGAAATGCTTAGCCGGTGGTGGAACGGGCAGAAAGAGGCCGCGGCCACTCAAAAACCGCAGATCATTACAAAATCCGGCAAAACCGAACTTGTCAGTACCACCAAAGGGGCTTCTATCGGGTACAAAAAGCATGAAAATGACAAGTCCTGGAGTGTTTACAGCCAGCCGGTTACCCTCACCAAAGGAGACTCATTGTATGTGGTAGCCCACAGGATCGGTTATGCTCCAAGTGAAACGGTAAAACTGAAAGTAAATTAATTTTTGGAACGACCGGAAATTTCCGGCAGAGATTTATAATTTTGTTAGCATAATTCAGATCGGAATTAAAAACAGGAACCGGAGGTGTTCATCCGGTTCTCAACCTTAAATTATCAGACTCATGCTAAAAAAACTATGCTTCTTTCTGGCATTTCTCTCCATCAACGCCCTGGCACAAACCGCTCCTAAAAAGCCTAAAAATATTATTTTTATCCTGGCCGATGACCACCGATATGACGCCATGGGCTTCATGAACAAAGTGCCGTGGCTGAAAACCCCCAACATGGATAAAATGGCCAGACAGGGGGTACATGTCAAAAACGCGTTTGTCTCAACTGCCCTTTGTTCACCCAGCCGGGCTTCCATCCTGACAGGACAGTACCCGCACACCCATACCATCGTCGACAACTTTGCCCCGCTGCCAAAAGGGCTGAAGTTTTTTCCTGAATACCTGCAGAAAGCCGGCTACAAAACAGCTTTTATGGGTAAATGGCACATGGGTGACACCGATGATGCTCCGCAGCCGGGTTTTGACTACTGGCTGAGTTTCAAGGGACAGGGCATTTACACCAACCCTACGTTCAACATCAACGGCAAGCAGGTAGCTCATAAGGACAGCAGTTATATTTCTGACCTGCTGACCAACTATGCTTTAGACTGGATGGGAAGTCTCGACAAATCGAAACCTTTCTGTCTGTACCTTTCGCATAAAGGCGTTCATGCCGAATTCCAGCCTGCGAAACGTCACAAAGGCATGTACAAAGACAAGGAAATTCCTTACCCGAGATCTATGTACCTGACCAAATCCGACACCAGTAAAATCTGGGGTAAAATACCGGAACTGCCTGCTGACTACAAATACAACATGAAAGACATGCCTCAATGGGTCAAAAATCAGCGTTATTCATGGCATGGCGTTGACTTCCTATATCATGGCTATACTGATTTCAACTCTTTTTACAGGAATTATCTTGAAACACTCGCAGGTGTCGACGACAGCATCGGTAACGTAATGGACTGGCTCAAAAAGAACAACCTGGAAGAAAATACCATCGTGATTTACATGGGAGATAACGGTTTCTCAATGGGAGAACGCGGATTGATCGACAAAAGACATGCTTACGAAGAATCCATGCGGGTACCTATGCTGGTGCATGCTCCCGGTATTGCTCCGAAAGGCTTAGTGATTGAAGAAGTGATCCAGAACATTGATATCGCTCCTACTTTATTGGAATACGCCGGGGTGGCCAAACCTGCTCAGATGCAGGGGAAATCTTTCCTGCCGCTGATCAAAGGCCAGAAGATTCCATGGACCAACCGGATGTTCTATGAATATTTCTGGGAGTTTGATTTCCCGCAAACCCCGACCATGTTTGCGGTCAGAACCGATAGATACAAATACATTTTTAACCACGGGATATGGGATGCCAACGAACTGTATGATCTTGACAGCGATCCTGACGAGGTCAATAACCTGATCAGAAGTAAGGAGCACCAGGAAATTGCCAAAGGCCTCAGAGGCGAACTCATGGACTGGCTCGAAAAAACAGGCGGATTACAGATTCCATTAAAGAAAATCAATCAGAAACGAAACGATCATGTGTTCTGGGGTAACTATTAACATGAAGCATTTATCCGGATTTTTATCTGTCATTTTCTCTGTTTTTCTGCTGGCGGCCTGTCAAAACAAACCCGTAGAGAAAGACGGCATGGTGCTGATAAACGGGCATGACGACATTAAAAGCTACTGGCTGGATGTTTCGCCGGTCACGGTGGCTCAGTTTGACAAATTTGTCAAAGCCACAGGATACCAGACTGAGGCAGAGAAATTTGGCGACGGGGGTGTGTTTGATTTTAACCTCGGCGTATGGAAACTTCAGAAAGGAGTTACCTGGCAATATCCTTTCGGACAAGACTCCGGAGCAGCCAAACCTGACCATCCGGTCACTATGGTGTCATGGAACGATGCCGTAGCCTATTGCAAATGGGCCGGTAAACGCCTGCCTACGAGTGAGGAATTTATTCTGGCAGAAAAAAACGGGCACCCTGATTATGACAAAACCTATACCTGGGGACAGGATTTTAAAGAAAACGGCGTTTATAAAGCCAACTTCTGGCAGGGTAGTTTCCCCGGCAAAAATACAGTAGATGACGGCTACCTGACCACCTCTCCGGTAGGCCATTTCGGCAAAAACGAACTTGGCATATCTGACCTGGGCGGCAATGTCTGGCAATGGTGTCAGGACGACTCCGACGAAAGGCAAGGAGAAAAAGTGCAACGGGGCGGCTCCTACCTCTGCGACCCGTCCGTTTGTCATGGATTTAAAGTCGGTGGCATTGCTTCCTCTTCACCGGAAACCAGCCTGGTTCATGTCGGCTTCCGGGCGGCGAGGGATGAGTGATAACGCTTAACATTCTCTTTTTATCCTTATAAAAAACCTTCAAGGGATTGCCACGAGGGTACAAAGACACGGATTCCCATCGTAACTAAAAAATATAGAGATACAGAATATGTCGCCCCTACAGGGCTTGCCTTTGTTGATACCTCTTTGACTCCACCGATATTTTGCCCCAACGGGGCTTTTTTTATGATCAGGCTTCAAAATTCAATTCTTCGTCAGCCTTCTTCATGATTTCAACGCCACACGAACCCCCACACCCTATCATCATATCAAAATAGTATCGTAATTCTTCTCCTCATCGGTGGATTATCAACTTCTTCTGATCCAATTTTGCATATAATTTATTTTTAATTTCAATTTTCGAATATACACAAATACTTTATTTGCAGATCGTGACAGAAAGCCATTCTGCTGAACAACTCCGGATATGCAAAATACCTACAGAAATATAGCCACCCTGCCATCCGTTGACATCCTCGTCATTGGGGCCGGGTCTTCCGGCTGTATGGCCGCCCTTTCTGCTGCTGAATCCTCCGGTTATTTAGTCATGCTGGTCGAACGCTATGGATTTCCGGGAGGTTCGTCCACACAGATGCTCGACACCTTTTATGGCTTCTTCACTCCCGGCGACTCCCCCAGGAAAATTGTCGGTGGCTTACCCGACCTTGTCGTCAACGAACTGGATGGCCTGGGAGAGATATTCCTCAGACCCAATACCTACGGTGCGGGAGCAGGGGTCAATTATAACCCGGAAAGACTAAAGAACGTATGGGATAGCCTCATCCTCAGGTCAGGTATCCGTTATCTTTTACATACTACCTTAATTGACGTGAATCCTCTGACAGATGGCAGATATGAATGCATCTTCTGGAACAAATCAGGATTAAGCCAGGTAACCGCCTCAAGGGTCATCGACGCCTCAGGTGATGCGGACTTTTGTCACCTGGCCGGTTTTGCCTATGAAACCGCCGGAGAAAAAGAACCTGCCCAGAGCATGACCACCACTTTCAGGATGGCCAACGTCGACCTGGAAGCTTACGAAAAAGCAGGGGGTAAAAAGATATTAAAAGAACTCATGCAGGCTACTGCCGAACCCCTGCCCAGAAAAGAAGGCTCAGCCCATGCCATGAATGTCAAAAGCTGTATTTCGACGGTGGCCGTCAAAGTGGCCGGATTGAATGCCCTGAATGTGGAAGACCTCACCAAAGCCGAAACGGAGGGCCGCAAACAGGCCTTTGTCTTTGAAAAGTTCTTTCAAAAGGAGGTGCCGGGGTATGCCGACGCCAAAATCATTGGCTTGTCCAACCAGATCGGTGTGCGTGAAACCCGCAGGGTTTATGGTGAACACCGCCTCACCAAATCTGAATGCATGGCCGCTTCTATCCCGGACAGTTCCATATTCTTGTGTGGTGCCCCGATCGAAGACCACCGGGAAGGCAAAAACGGGGAGAGCGAGACCCACTGGGAATACATTCCGGGCAGCGGGGTCTATGGTGTGCCTTACGGAACGATCGTCCCCGAAAAGAGTCAGACGGTCTGGATGGTGGGCAGGTGCTTTTCTGCTACCCATGATGCCCATGCCTCCTGCCGCTCAATGGCACAGACCATGGCCATGGGACAGGCCGCGGGCCTGGCTGCCGTTCAGTCTCTCAGCAGGGAAGAGGCGGCTTCAGTCATAGATATCAAAGTACTCAGAAACTCATTATATAAAGCCTCCGCTGTCCTCGAGATGCCCGGTAACCCGGCAAAAACAGGGGCGGAAGAATGGAAACATAATTTTATGTAATATGTCATTTATCAGAACGATATTGGGGGATATTTCCTCAGAAGGCATAGGCATTACCTATTCACACGAGCATATCGTGATTGAAGAGGGTTTCGTCACGCGTCAGCATCCGGAATTCCTCCTCAATGATGTGGCCAAAATCACCGAAGAACTGAGAAGCCTGAAAGTTTTGGGGTGCAGCACGGTCGTCGACACCATGCCGGCCAACGCCGGGAGGAACATATTGAAGTCTGCTGAAATATCCCGCGAAACGGGCATCAACATGGTGGTGCCAACGGGCATTCATCTTGAAAAGTATTACCCGGACGATCACTGGAGGTATCACTATTCTGAAGACCAGCTCACGAGGCTGTTTATTGAAGATATTGAGACAGGTATTGACACGCATGATTACACAAGGGAAGGCGTTGAACGTGGTCCGTATAAATCAGGGCTGATCAAACTCGCTACCGGCGATGAACGCATTACCCCGCACCAGGAGAAAATATTCAGGGCCGTTGTCAATGCACATCTTCAGACAGGGGCTCCGATACTGACCCACAGCAATTACGGCAAACACGCCCTGGCCCAGGCAGAAATGTTCAGTAAGCTGGGGGCTGACCTCAATCATGTGGTCATTTCACACTTAGACAGAAACGAAGACCTGGCTTATCATCTTGACCTGATGCAAACCGGTGTAAGTGTGGAATATGACAGTGCTTTCCGTTGGAAAACCGGCGAAGAAAATCGTACATTTACCTGTCTTGAAAAATTACTGCCGCAGTTTCCGGATCAGATCGTAGTAGGCATGGATGCAGCTAAAAATACGTACTGGAAATCTTACGGAGGAAAGCCCGGACTGGACTACCTTCTGACAGATTTTACGGCAGAACTTTATAAAAGAGACCTGGGGCAGTATTTCGAGTACCTTTTTGTTTATAATCCTTCAAGAATTTTCAGTTTTACACAAACCTATACATTAAACAAACCTTAAATATTATGGCAAAAATATGTATCCTCGGTGGCGGTTTTATCGGTCGGTTTTATGCCGATGCCTTGTATGGCCGGAGAGGAAAAGACGTGGTGACCACCATGTATGCTAGAAGAGAAGAGACTGCAGCCCGCTTTGCAAAAGACTTTTCACTTACCCATTATTTTACTGACATGGAAGAAGCCATCGCTCACCCGGAATCTGAGGTGATCGTCATTTCCCTTCCCAATCACATTCACGAAGAAGCCGTCAACCTGTGTGTCAAACATAAAAAGGCCGTGCTTTGTACCAAGCCACTTGGCAGAACTGCCGAAGAAGCTCTTCGCATGACCAAAGCCTGTGAGGAAGCCGGTATTTTTGCCGGATACCTGGAAGACCTTTGTTACACACCCAAATTCCTGAAATCACTGACCAGTGTCAAAGCCGGGGCCATCGGAAGGGTACTCTGGGCCAAGTCACGAGAAACACACCCTGGCCCGCACTCCGACTGGTTCTGGGACATCAACATGGCCGGAGGCGGTGCCATCCTGGATTTGGGATGTCACTGTATCGAAATCTCGCGGAATTTTATAGGCAAGGATGTCAAACCTGTCGAGGTAATGTGCTGGGCAGACACCCAGGTAAAACCGATCGATGCAGAAGATCATGCCATAGGACTGGTTAAATATGAAAACGGGGCCATCGGCCAGTTTGAAGTTTCATGGACTTTCAGAGGCGGCATGGATCTGAGAGACGAAGTCATGGGATCAGAAGGTACGATATGGATCAACTCTTTCCTCAGAACAGGCTTCGAGATGTTTACCAGCGGTGCAGGCGACGGAGGCTATGTAGCCGAAAAAGCAGAGTCCAGCAGTGGATGGCAGTTTCCGGTGGGTGATGAAACCCACGAGCTCGGCTACACCCACATGTTTATCGACATGTTTGATGCCTACGAAAAAGGTATCCAGCCAAAGGAAACTTTTTATGACGGTTATGTGGTCAATGCGATCATCGATGCGGCTTATAAATCTGCAAAGACCAAACTCTGGGAACCGGTGCAGCTGCCTGAATGGAGAGGGCAAACCGGCCTGACCAAGCCTTCTGTTTATCAGGAATATGACGCGGGACACTGGTTTATCAAAGATGAAATATTGCCCAACGGCGATAAGAAAGTGATCCTTAAGGAAAAAGATACAGGCAAGATCATAGAACTGGAAACCTGGAAATAAACAAGGTACCCGGAGCAAGATAACAGAGCTTTGGATGAGTCCTTCAGTGGATACCATCCAAAGCTTTTATTTTTTACCGCTCGCCACTATATTTCGCAAAACCTATATTTTATTATTGTTTTACTACATATTTCTGCCCGACTTTTCACTCCGCCAATCTCCCCTGTTCACTCCGCTTATCTGCCCGTTCGTCCTGAAAGGCCCCAGGTTTTATACAGAATGAAGAAGATTCAAAGTTTTAATTGAAACGAATATTTTCACATTTTAAACACGCAAACATGAATACCTTCTTTAAACCAGCACGTCTTCTGACCTATTTTATGGTGGCTTCTTACGCCGTAGCCATGACCTCCTGTGACGACAACAGTACTCCTCCGGATCCGGAAACCGGCACCATCAAAGAAGTAGTCACTGAAACACCCCAGCTGTCAAAACTGGTCACAGCCCTCGCCAAGGCTGAGCTGGCGGATACGCTGGACAGCAACGGACCTTTTACGGTGTTTGCTCCGAACAACGATGCCTTTACCAAAGCCGGGCTTAACAACCTGGACTCTCTAAGCTCTGCCCAGCTGAAACCGATCCTGAATTCTCATGTGGTGAACGGTGAAATAAAATCGTCGGATATCCAGAGCGGGGCCAAAGAGACTGCAGGCGGCAATCACATCTATTTCTCGAAAAACTCTACAGGTCTTTATATCAACGGAACTATCAAAGTGATTTCTTCAGACCTGGATGCTTCTAACGGGGTTATTCATACCATTGACAATGTGATCACTCCTCCGACCAGTTCGCTGGTACAGCTGATCGGTGGTGACAGCGACTATTCGGAGCTGGTGGCCCTGGCAGCCAAAGCCGACACTTCGGTGGCCAATGCCCTGGCAGCCGCTGCTCAGAATGGCATGACCGTATTTGCTCCTTCCAATGCCGCATTTACAGCCCTGTATACTACCACACCTAAAGATTCGCTGTTAGCTCCCGGCAACAAGGCCATGCTGACCAATATCCTGCTCTATCATGTGCTGCCGGGAAGGGTGTTTACGACCGACCTGCCCAATGTAACAGGAGAAGTAGCAACAGCCAATCCTGCGGCTAAAGTCACCTTCGATTTGTCAGGAGGAACTAAAATTGTAGGCAAAACCAGTGGTGCATCTAATGTCACTACAACCAATATTCTGGGTACCAACGGCGTTATCCATAAGATCGACAAAGTTTTGATTCCTTAAAAGGAACCCAAAACCGGCCACATGCTGGTCCGCATCTGAAACCGCTATGCTCTATGTTTGGTATCCAATACAGATTCACATGTATGATTCTTCTGGCAGGGTATTCCTTTCTGAATGCCCTGCTGCTGGAATCTTTCGAATATTATCCCATCACTACCCATAAGCTGATTATTTTTCTGCTCTTCATTGTCCTGACCATTTGTATCTGGGAAGGAAACAGGATTTTAGATTTATATATTGCTCAACGGAACTTCCGCCAATTCTGGAAAAGTGTGATTTTCCAGTTTGGCGGAAGTTTGTTTATTACCTTCGTTCTCTCGCTGGTTTTAGGGAGTTTTACCGCTTTCCTTACCTTGTCCGGCCCCTGGCAGCACTGGATATTGCCTTTGAAACTGCTGCTGATGTTCAGTCTGAGAACCAACCTGTTTCTCAACACCATCCACCTCATTTTTGTGTATCATCAGAAACTCAAAAAGAGCCGTGAAGAACTGGAAATCTACAAAAGGATCAGCAGCCAGGCCCAGTTGCAGTCTTTAAAAAACCAGGTTAACCCCCATTTCCTTTTCAACAACCTGAGTGTGCTCAGTGCCCTGATCCCCACCGACGCCAATGCTTCTGTCGAGTTTGTCAGGCAGTTTTCCAGGGTTTACCGCTACGTACTTAAAAGTCATGAAATGGAGCTGATTGAACTCAGCGAGGAACTGGGTTTTATTGAAGCCTACTTATACCTCCTCAAAACCCGTTTTGAATCCGGCATCAGTATTAAGGTCAATGTACCACCCTCCTGCCTGTCCAGTTATATCGTCCCTATTTCCATCCAGATGCTGGTGGAGAATACGGTCAAACACAACATCGTTTCCAGGAACAAACCGCTGAAAATTGAAATCACCAGCTCCGACGGCAAGAGTGTCACGGTCAGGAACAACTATCAGCCTAAGATGGTAGAAGAAGAGGAATCGACCAAAACAGGACTCAGAAGCATTGCCAGGCGTTATGAATTCCTGGGCTATCACAGCATCAAAGTACATCAGACAGAAGAACATTTCAGCGTAACCATACCTTTGATAGGATTTAAACCCACAGACATGGCCATGACGGCCTAAACCTCTGAACTATATGAAAGTACTCATTTTAGAAGACGAAGCCCTTTCGGCCAAAAGAGCGTCACAACTGCTCACAGAACTTGACCCGGATATTGAAGTAATCGACATCCTGGAATCTATCGAAGAAGCCACCCAGTGGTTTCACCAACACGCAGAACCGGACCTTATTTTACTGGACATACAGCTTTCGGACGGACTATGCTTCAATTTGTTTGACAAGGTGTCTGTCAGCAGCCCGGTCATTTTCACCACGGCCTATGACCAGTATGCCCTCCAGGCTTTCAAAATCAACAGCATCGACTATCTTCTGAAACCCCTTGACAGCACTGAGCTCGGCAAAGCCCTGGGCAAATACCAGATGCTGAACCAGGACCGCCGGGATATTTCACCACTTGACATTAAACAGATCAGGGAATCCATGGAAACCCTCAGTAAAAAATATAAAAACAGGTTCCTCGTTAAATTCGGGGATACGATTCAATATAAGAACATCGACGAAGTAGCCTACTTTTATGCCGACGACAAAGTCATTTACCTGGTTACCAATGAAGGGAGAAAATTCCTGGTCGATTATAACCTCGAACACCTGGAAGAACTCCTTGACCCCCACTTTTTCTTCAGGGTCAACCGCAAGCTCATCATCAGGATAGAAGCGGTCCAGAAAGTAAAGACCCTGGTCAACAGCCGCCTGCAGGTATTCATTGAACCGCCCTTTGAACAGGACATCTACGTAAGCCGCGAAAAAAGCCCTGAGTTTAAGGTGTGGCTGGATAATTGATGTTGGCTGGAGAAAGCCCGCCCGGCCTGGCCGCCAGGTCGGGCGGGGAGAAAGGCTATTCAATTACAAGATTTTGCCCATTTTGATTTATCTGAAATAACCGGGGCTTCAGGCCTGAGCGATGGGGTCAGAATTTTCCTGGTGAAGTACCATATTGTTTCTTAAACTCGCGGCTGAAGTATTTCCAGTCATCAAAACCGACAGCATTGGCTACTTCGTAAACCGTCATGTCCTTTTGCTGCAGGAGCCTGACAGCATTTTTAAGGCGGATCGATTTGACAAAATCATTTACTGTCATATTGGTTACGGCCTTGATCTTTTTATAGAGTATCGGTTGGCTCATGCCCACTTCCCTGGAAAGATTGGCTACATTAAAGTCAGGATTTTCCAGGTTGTCTTCAATGATCTTAATCAGCCCGGTAAGGAAAATATCGTCGATCTTACCTGTTGTAGACAGTACGGCATTTCCGGCTGCCACCTCCTGGCTGAACATTCTTCTCAACTTTTCCCTGGATTCGAGCAGGTTCCGGATATGCAGTTCAAGAATCCTGATGCTGAAAGGTTTTGTCAGGTAAAGGTCTGCTCCCAGCTCCAGTCCACTGACCTGGTTTTCATGGGAAGTCTGGGCGGTGAGCAGGATAACCGGAATATGACTTGTCCTCGGATCAGACTTCAGTTTTTCACACAAAGCAAATCCATTCATGCCCGGCATCATCACATCCGAAATGATCAGGTCCGGGATTTGCTCTGTGGCTGTTTCCCATCCGCTGATCCCGTTATCACTTTCAATGATTTTGTACTGCTGATTCAGCGATTCCGAGAGGAAGGCCCTTACTTCCGCATTGTCTTCCACCAGCAAGACCACCGGGCTGTTTTCCGAAACCGGGATCAGTTCCCGCTCAACTTTCGGCTCCGCGATATCAGACTTGTTCATCATTTCTTTCACCGGGCCAGCTGAATGTTCTGCCTGACTTGTCAGTTGTTCCGGTTTGAAATGCCCCTTGCCTTTGGGCAGTGTCACGGTGAAAGTAGTCTGTCGCTCTTCTGCATTTTTAGGTACTTCACTCACCACGTTCAGCTGACCACTGTGCAGCTCCACAATACTTTTGGAAAGGGCGAGCCCGATGCCATAACCCGTATTCTGTGTGCCATGGTCTTCTTCCTGGAAATAATTGACAAACAGCTTGCTGATATTTTCCGGCGAAATGCCCTTGCCATTGTCAGTCACTTTTACTTCTGCCTTCTGCTCGTTTTCCAATATTTCCACCACGATTCTGCCCCCTTCAGGCGTAAACTTACAGGCATTGGAGAGCAGGTTATAAAATACCTTCTTTAGCTGCTCCCGGTCAAAATACAGGTCAATGCCTGTTTCCGGAGTTACGAGCTCTATAGAAATATTTTTAGCTTCAGCGATATTTTTAAACGACACAAAAATTTCCTCCACAAAACCCACCAGGTTGTTTTTATTCACGTGCAGCACCAGGTGTCCGGTTTCCGCCTTCCTGAAATCCATCAGCTCATTCACCAGCTCCAGCAGGTTATCTGAGTTCTTTTTAATGATTTTCAACGACTTGTTGTCCTCCCCTGACGAAAGGATCAGCTTATCCAGCGGCCCGATGATGAGCGATAAATGGGTCCGGATCTCATGCGAAATATTGGTAAAAAAATTGAGTTTGAACAGGTGCAGCTCATTCTCTTTTTTGAATAATTCCCTGAGGAAGAAAAAGCGGGAAACAAAAAAGATGAGGGCAGCAGCCAGTATAAAATAGAGACAATAAGCCCACCAGGTTCTCCAGAACGGTGGTAACACCGTGATCTTCATTTGGGCCGGTTCGCTCCAGATGCCGTCATTATTGGCCCCTTTGACTAAGAAAGTATAAGTTCCGGCCGGTAAATTGGTGTAGGTTGCATCCGGCGTATTGACATAGTTCCAGTCTTTATCAAAGCCTTCCAGGAAATAGGCATACTTGTTTTTATTCGACTTGATGTAATTCAGTAAAGCAAACTCAATCGTAATCACGTCCTGGTTGTGCCGGAGGGTAATCTCCCTGGTCATGCTCATGTCTTTTTCGAGCACCCCATCTTTCCCGTTGATTTCGACAAGATTATTAAACAGTTTTAACCCGGTAAAGAGCACGGGCGAAGCCGCTTCATTGGTCTCTACCCGGTCAGGTCTGAAACTTACAAAACCGTTGATACTTCCAAAGAAAAACTCTCCTGAGCTGCTTTTGAAATAGGCATTATTATTAAACTCATTGCCACTCAGGCCATCGCTGGTATTGTAGTTTCTGAAAGTCTTCTTAACAGGATCAAACTTGGACAAGCCATTACCCGTACTCATCCAGAAAAAACCGTTGCGGTCCTCCAGCATACCGATGACATTATTATGGACCAGGCCCTCTTTCTCCGTAAATACCTCCCCGGTTTTTGAATTCAGGCGACCGAAACCAAAATCCGTCCCCACCCAGATTTGTCTGTGATGGTCCTCCAGGATACAGAAAACATTCCTGGATTTGAGATGAGACAAGTCTGCTTCTTTGATGGTCTTCGCTCCTTTTTCAAGATAAAACAGACCTCCGCCCCCACCCATCCACAGTTTCTGGTCCGACGACTCAAACAATACGCGTGGATTAATGCTCTTGTCTCCGAAATATGTATTAGGTATTGAATCAAGACTGGTGCCGTTTCGTCTGAAAAGCTTAAGTCCCCTTTGGGTACAAACCCAGAACCTTCCCTGGCTGTCTTCCAGCACATTGGAGATCTCGGACCGGAAAGTCTCCGAATCTTCTTCCTGGTAAATAAACCGGGTAAATTTCTGCTTTTTGGGATCGTATAAATTAAGCCCTCCGGCGTGTGTACCGGCCCAGATGTTACCGTCCCTGTCTTTAAAGAGTGTCTTAATCAGGTTGGAACCCAGGGTATTGGGATTGCCCTGTTTGTTTTTGAAAGCCGTAAACTGCCCCGTCGACGGGTTGGCCGGGTTGCGTTTAAAATAATTAAGCCCGCCACCCTCCGTTCCGATCCAGAGGTTATGCTGGTCGTCTTCCTGGAAACTGCTGATCACGTTATCACTGATGCTTGAGTAATAGCTGCTGTTCTGATAAACCGTAAACGGGATGCTCTGCGGATGACTCACGTTCATTCCGCCATAATAAGTCCCGATCCAGAACGACCCTTTCGAATCCTGGAAAATACTGTAAATGGAATTCTGACTCAGGCTCTTTTTCTTATGGTCTTCATGCTGGTAAGATACCGCCGTTCCTTTTTCCGGATCAAAAATACTGAGGCCTTCCAGTGTTCCGATCCACAGTTTACCATTTTTGTCAGGCACAATCTCCCGGATATTGTTATGGATAATCCCGGAAGGAATACTCCTTGTAAAATAGGAGAATGAAGACTTTGCCCTGTCATAAAGATTCAAACCTCCGCGAAGCGTACCGATCCACAGCCTGTGAGCAGGGTCCTCATACAAAGCCGTCACGTAATCGTCATTCAGGCTACCCGCAATATTTTTGTCATGGTTGTAAATCCTGATGTCTTTCAGTGAAGACGACATGCTCACCAATCCTGTGGAAGTACCCACCCAGATCACCCCGGCGTGGTCTTGCCAGATGGCCTGAATCTCTTCCCTCCGGATCTTCTTCCCGGATTTTTCTGCCAGGGTGATTCTTTTAAACGTCTTTTTCTTTCTGTCGGTCAGCAGGTTGAGGCCGTCCACCGTACCCACCCATATCCGGCCTTTGCGGTCTTCATAAATGCATTTGATGAGATTAGAGCTCAGCGTTCCAGGCACTTTGGGATCAGCATACATCCGCTCAAAATTATCAGTCGAGTCCACATACTGATTTAATCCGTAAGATGTCCCTACCCAAAGCGTCTTACGGGAATCAAACAGCAAGGCATTGATATAATTACTCGTCAGTGCCGACGAACTCCGGGGATTGCCCCGGTACACCCTGAAGTGGGTGCCGTCATACCGGTTCAGCCCGTTGCGGGTCCCGGCCCAGATAAAGCCCCGGTCATCCTGGGTGATACACATCGCAGAATTATGCGACAGTCCGTGCTCTACATTCAGGTGATCAAAGGTAAGGTTTTGTGCCCGGCACAAGGAGAAACTCCAGGCCAGCAGGTATAGACAATATTTGATCTTTTTGGGCATTTCTATGGCTAAAATCAAAGCAAAATAAAGAAATTTATAAAATTCATCCTATTTATTTAAAAAAATCACCCCTGTTTTTTTCAGCCCCCACTCATCTTTGTCCACGGAATCTTTTCCTTTTTCCAACCTTCAGAATGTCTGTATTCTGTCTTTTAAACTCTTAACTTAAAACAATTAAAGTATGAAAAAAACTTTATTACTGAGTAATCCCCCAAACCAATGGCTGGTATTATTTTTTGGTCTGCTGATGGTGACCTGGACGGCCTCTGCCAGAGCCGCAGACATCCAGGTGTCGGGATCGGTCTCCGATGCCCAGGGACTTATGCTTCCCGGCGTCAGTATTTCTCTTAAAGGTACATCAAAAGGAACGAGCTCCGACGCAAACGGCAGCTATAAAATTACAGTGCCGCAGGACGGTGTCCTGATCTTCTCCTTTATCGGATACGACACCCAGGAAATCCCGGTAGGCGGAAGAAGTCTCATCAATGTTTCGCTGGCCGAAAACGCCAAAATCCTGAGCGAAGTGGTGGTAGTGGGTTATGGTACCCAGAAGAAAGTGAACATGACCGGATCAGTAGCCTCGGTCTCAGCCAAAGAAATCGAGAATCGCCCGGTAACGAACGTTTCTTCATCACTGGCAGGTCTTGCTCCAGGTGTGTTTGTCAGGCAGGGTTCCGGCAAGCCGGGCTCAGACGGAGCCACCATCAGGGTGCGTGGAACAGGTACGCTTAACAACAGCGACGCCCTGGTGATCATCGACGGGGTACAGGGATCAATGGATGCCGTTAACCCGAACGACATCGAAAGCATCTCTATTCTTAAAGATGCCGCGTCCGCGTCGATCTACGGATCGCTGGCCGCCAACGGGGTCATCCTGATCACCACCAAAAAAGGATCGTCCAAGAAAACAACGGTTACTTATTCAGGCATCGTTTCTTCAGCCAGACCGAGCAATCTTCCCGATTTTATTTCAGACTATGCCCGTTTTATGAGGCTGACCAACGAAAGTAACCGCAACATGGGTGTTTCTGAAGTTTATGCCGCCAACACCATCAAACTGTGGGATGAGGCCAACAAAAACCCGAACGGCACCAGTGCCAGCGGTGTGCCTAATTATGTGGCTTACCCGAACACCAACTGGGCCGACTTTGTTTTCGGTGACGAAATCGTGCAGAACCACAACGTGGCTGTGAACGGCGGAAGCGAAAAGGCTCTTTATAATGTTTCGTTCGGATTCCTGGACAACAAAGGCATCATGCCCAACACAGGCCTGAAAAGATACCAGCTGCGTGCCAACATCGAATCGAAAATCACCAAGTTCCTGACGGTAGGAACCCAGACTTTCGCCTCGACGCAATCGGCCGGAAAAGCCAATACCGACAATGCCTTCAACTATATCTGGCAAACCACGCCGGGCATTTATCCTTTTTATGACAACCGTTACGGATTTGCCCCGGCACCCGAAGAACCGGTGACCAACAACAACATCCTGACCTACCTGAACGGCACGGGCGGGATGGACAGAACTTCCCGCTTCAACACTACTTTATACGGCGTGGTGACTTTATTCAAAGGCCTTACCCTTGAACCGAAAGTCAATTTCCAGACTCGTTTTAATGAAGGCAATTCATTCAGTTTACCGATCGAAAGATGGGATTTCGCGACCAACACGCTGAAAACCCAGCTGACTACGCCTGATCAGTTGTCTACCAGTTATTCATTTAACAGGGACTACCTGGTTACTTTCGACAACGTATTGAGATACAACAAGAGTTTCGGCAGAGACCACGATTTCGGGGCTTTGGCGGGCTACAACCAGTTCTATTTCAAATACTATGACTTCAATGCCTCTAAAAAAGGCCTGATCGATTATTCAACTACCACCCTGGGGTCAGCCGGAGAGGTGTCCAACACCGCCGGAGGACAGGAATATGACCGTGCCATGCGGTCATATTTCGGCAGGGTAAGTTATGCATACCAGTCTAAATACCTTTTTGAAGCCAACTTAAGATACGACGGCTCATCCAGGTTTGCTTCTGAAAGCCGCTGGGGGGTATTCCCTTCGTTCTCGGCCGGATGGAGAATCACAGAAGAGAACTTTGCTCAGAATCTGAAAAACTATGTTCAGAACCTGAAGCTGAGGGCTTCCTGGGGTAAACTCGGCAACAACGCTTCCGGTGACTATGATTACCAGGCTACCTACAGCAAAGTACCGTATTCTTACAACAACATCACCTTCACAGGTCTGGTACAGGGCAAATACGCCAACCCCCTGCTGCAATGGGAATCTGCCACAGTCATAGACCTTGGCCTGGAAGCCACTTCCTTCCGTGGCCGCCTGAACGCCGAAATCGACCTGTATCATAAACTGACGGACGGTATCTTAACCACCCCGCCGATTTACCTGACTTCAGGTACTAAAAGTGCTCCTACGCAAAACACTGCCGCGGTGCTGAACAAAGGGATTGAGATCTCCTTAGGCTGGAGAGACAAAATCGGTGCAGTAGATTTCTCTATCTCAGGTAACATCGCCCGTAACTTCAACAAAGTGACCAACTTTAAAGGAGATCTTGTAGAAGGATGGACAACCGACGCAGCAGGAAACAAAGTGTACAACTCCAATATCGGCCTGGTGTCCAGTGGTGGAGACAACCGCATCCTGGCCGGTCACCCGATCAACGAATACCACCTGATGGATGTGTACCGTGGCAATGGCTCTCATAACAACACCGACGGTACCCTGAACATCAACGGCGGACCACAGGACGGTATGATCAGAACGGTGGAAGACATGAACTGGGTGAAAGCCATGATCGCTGCCGGGTACAAATTCCAGCCTGTGGGCACGGTCGGCAAAGGCCAGCTTTACTACGGTGACCTTATTTACGCAGATATTAACGGGGACGGCATTTACGGTAACAGCTTTGACAAGCAGTTTACCGGAGCCACCAGCACCCCCAAATACATCTTCGGTTTATCGCTGAACGCTGCCTGGAAAAACTTTGATCTATCGGTACTCGTGGCCGGAGCTTCTGGCATGAAATACCTGTATAACCAATCAGGTATCAACAGCACGAGGACCAACCTGGGTAACGCCATCGGTACGGCCATTGCAGATGATCACTACTATTTCAATGATGCCAATCCTGAAGATCCGACCAATAACCTGACCGGGAAATTCCCGAGACTGAAATGGGCTTCTTCTGACGCTCAGACCAACATTCCGAGCAAATACTGGCTTTATGATGCTTCTTATCTGAAAGTGAAAAACGTACAGCTGGGCTACACCCTGCCTGAAAGTGTGTCTTCAAAACTGGGAATGAGTCGTGCAAAAGTATTTGTAACCGGAGAAAACCTTTTCATGCTGACCAAATATCCGGGACTTGATCCTGAGGTGGGGGCCAATATCTCTTACCCGACCATGAAGCAATATGCAATAGGTTTAAATGTGTCATTTTAATTAAAAGTACTTAACAATGGAATTCAATCAATCATTATATAAAAAACTGGCCGTCAAAGCAGGGATCCTCGTCGCAGTGGTCCTGTGCAACCCGGCCTGTAAGCAGGATTTGCTCGACACGGCTCCTTACGGCTCTATCAGTTCGGCCAACATGTGGAATACCGACAACCTTACAGACCTTGGAGTAGCAGGTGTTTACAACGCCATGAGACTGGGCATTCAGAACGGTGGTGCCTCAGACAGGGAACTTTACCAGATGGATGGCCTTGGATTCACTTCCCTGGCCAGGGGAGGCAACGACATGACCAACGGCACCTCGACCACTTCAAGCGGCCGCTTCAGCAACACCTGGAAAGAACTGTACGAAGGGATACACAGGGCCAATGACGCCATTGCCAACATCACCACAAAATCACCTTCGGCACCGGAAAAGAAGGCAAGGCTGATTGCGGAATGTAAATTCCTGAGAGCTTATTTTTACCTGAGACTGAACCAGCTTTATAAGGGTGTCCCCGTTTATCTTGAACCCCTTCAGGTGACCGAAATGAACAGGGCCCGTGAAACCGAAGCCAAAGTGTGGGAAGTGATCGTTAAAGACCTCACCGATGCCATCAGTGAACCTAACCTGCCGGCCAAATACGCTGCCAAAACAGCTAATTATGGCCGCGTTACCCAGGGAGCCGCTTATGCACTGAGAGGGAAGGCTTACCTGTACATGAAGAAATATGCGGAAGCTGCCGCCGACTTCGCCAAGGTAAAAGACGCCGGTTACAAGCTTTTCCCGAACTACAAGACCTTGTTTAAAGAAGCCAACGAACAGTCGGATGAAATGATATTCTCATTGCAGCATACCGGAGTGGATACCTACGGGTCAACCACCCAGTGGTATTGCGGCACCCGCTCTTCTTTCGGATCATGCTGGAACAACTACTATGTGTCTCCGGGTGTGGTTGATTTGTTTGAAAACGCAGACGGAAGCCCTTTCAACTGGGACGATGTCATCCCCGGATACAACAGCATGCCGGTCAACAAACGTGAGGTATACTTCTTCAGAAACGGCTTAACCGCCGCTGAAATCAGCACAGGTACTTCAAAAGGCCTCGACATGAGCCAGTACCTTCCGAACGGCAACGAAGAAAGGATCGCCAAGGCATTTGCCAACCGTGACCCGCGTCTGGGAGCCAGTGTAATCGCTCCCTATGCTACCTACCTCGGACGTCCTCAGAACGGAGCCGATCAGGTGTATGTCAATCGCTGGCCGTCCAGGAACGAAGCTCCCCCGGTGCTTGATTTATTCACAGATTCGAGAAACCAGCTGTTTTACCTTCACCGCAAATTCGTTTATGAAGGTTCTGCCGAATTGCTCAACCGTCAGTTTGGTCCTATAGATTTCCCTCTGATCCGTTACGCAGACGTGTTATTAATGTGGGCTGAAGCCCTGAACGAACAGAATAAAACACAGGAGGCCGTTGCCCTGGTCAATGAAGTAAGGGGAAGAGCCGGAATTGGCTTGCTTAACACTTCCGCCTCGACGATGGTCAAAGACCAGGCAGATCTGAGAACAAGGATCCGCAACGAACGCCGTGTGGAATTCATCAATGAGGGCATCAACTACTTTGATGAACTGAGATGGGGAACACTGAAAGAAAAAGTATTTGCCACCGGCAACGGTGTTAACCAGATCTGGGGCGGCGTTACTGTGCCTTATACCTGGAAAGATAATATTACTACCTGGCCGATTCCCCAGGTGGAGATTGAGATGAACCCGAAACTCACTCAAAACCCGGGCTGGTAATGTAGTTTTTTTTCATAGGACCCTAGTCCGAATCAGACAGCCATCATGTGCTGTCTGATTCTTTATTGACAGCTATAAGCTATTTATTTCTAGACTGTTAGATTTCTTGAAATAGAAGATATAATCAAATCTGTTGGCTGGTAATTTTAATCAAAAAGGCACGAAAATAATCGACGACAAAAGAAATAATGTCCTAAGAAATGAACCATCCAGCGGAACGCCGCCCGAACTAAAATTCTCTGTCTGAGCAAAGCTAAAAATTTCCGTTGTTAAAATTTTCAGACCCTAATTTTTAGATTTGTGAGTTAGAATTTTGAGTGTTTTTTTGCGGATCGCCGCCCGGTTACTTTTTTTGAAAAAAAGTAGGGCAAAGAAAAAGGTAATCTGCGCTACAGAAATCACCTAGCCAATAAACCAACCACAAAGACACCAAGACACAACGACTGTCTGATGCGACGGTAAAACCGGGTCTCTTTTGCGACGAGTTAGCTTCGTGCCCTCGTGGTGAAAAAACCGTCTCAACAACAATTTCATAGTAAAATGAGCCTGTTAAATACATCTCCTCAATATAATAAAACATGAACCGATCAATCATTTACCTTTTTATATCAGCCCTTTCATTTATCGCAGTCGTTTCCGACCCAAAGGAAACGCAGTTTATTGATGAGAACTTTTCTCATGCCACCGGTCAGCTGAAGAGAATGCTCAAAGCAGCTGATCCTCAATCTTTCCCGCGGACCCTTGACCAGCAAGGTGCCCTCAAATCCACGAACATGTACGACTGGACTTCCGGTTTTTTCCCCGGCAACCTCTGGTATGCCTATGAATATTCCGGCGATCCGGAGCTGAAGTCAGCCGCCATCGCCTGGACAGAAAAACTGGAGCCCCTCAAAGACTTCAGAGAACACCACGACCTCGGCTTTATGATGTACTGCAGCTATGGCAATGCCTACCGGCTCACGGGCAATGAGGCTTATAAAGCCATCCTTATCCAGGCTGCACGATCACTTTCTACCCGCTTCAGTACGCAAACAGGCAGCATCAAGTCATGGAACCGTTTTGTGTCCTGGAACGACAAAAAGACCTTCGACTACCCGGTCATCATCGACAACATGATGAACCTTGAGCTGCTTTTCTTTGCCTCCAAAGTCAGCGGTGATGATACCTTCCGTAAAATCGCCCTGACCCATGCCGGTAATGTCCTGAAAAACCAGGTTAGGAAAGATTACAGCCATTACCATGTCGTCAATTATGACGCTAAAACCGGCAAAGTAGTATCACGCCAGACTGCCCAGGGCTATGCCGACAATTCCACCTGGTCACGCGGACAAGCCTGGGGGATTTACGGCTTTACGGTCATGTACCGTGAAACCAGGGACCGGAAATACCTGCTGACCGCTCAGAAAATGGCCGATTTCTTCCTGAATCACGAAAACCTTCCGGCCGACAAAGTACCTTACTGGGACTTTGATGTCAATAAACCGGGATTTGTACCGGGTCCGAACGCCTATACCCGTCACGTGGCTCCTGTTCACAGGGATGCCTCTGCTGCGGCTATCACGGCCTCTGCCCTTTTGGAACTGGCCAACTATGACCCTAAAACCAAAGCCAGGTATCATCAGGCAGCCACTCAAATGCTGCATACCTTATCCGGCCCTCTTTTCAGGGCTGAGCAAGGTGACAACGCCAATTTTATTCTCAAACACAGCGTCGGCAGCATCCCGCACAAAGCCGAAATAGATGTGCCCCTGGTCTACGCCGACTATTATTTCCTGGAGGCTTTATTGAGGTATAAGAAAATTTTGGAGTAGATGATGTCATCTGGAGGGATAATTTTACAATGCAAAAAATAATATGTAATGACGTTCAGTAATCAACCTTGGTCATTTTAGATGTCCCAGCGGGACAAAATATCTGTAAAAGTAATCTCAACTATGATTTAACATCCCGGAGGGATGGAATATTTGTGCAAGCTTTTCCTCAGACATATTAAATCCCCGCCCGACGTGATCGCCAGAGCTTGCCCCCGTAACGGGGTCGGGCGGGCCTCCGGGATAATAATTGTAAAGTAGCGTAGTCGAGAGGCAACCGGTGTTACTTTTTCAGCAGAATTATTTGCACGAACGTTGTGCATGTAAATTAACGGTTCTCGACGGGCCTGCCCGACCTGGTGTAACACGCCGGGCGGGCTCGAACTGACAATGCGGGCTCGAACAGACAAATAAATGAAACATCCGAACCAAAAATTCTCTGTCTGAGTAAAGCTGAGAATTCCCAAAGTCAAACTTTCAGCAGCTAATTCTCAGATTTACGAGTTAGAATTTTGCGGGTCGCCGCCCGTTCGCTTTTTTGTTACTTTTTTTTCAGCCAAAAAAAAGTAAGAGCGAAGAAAAAGCGAGGCTGAGAAATTGTATTTCGGTATTGTAACTATTCAAAGATCAGCATCCGGTTAAAAAACATCCCTTTCAACAGTCCTTAAAAATTCATATTTTTATCAATACAAAACAGCATATCAAACAATTCAACCTTTATGAAACCGATCTTAATCTTTTTATCCGTGTTGATCTCAGCCACTGTCAGTGCCCAGCAGATACAGCGGAATATCCTCAGCACCAAATACCCGGCAGCGGCTTTTAAAGAAAAACTCCTCCCGGCCAAAGACTGGAAACCGTATCCCAAAACTCCGGATGAATGGGCTAAGGCAGTACCCGATACTATCCTGACCCTCTTGGTGAAGGCCGGCGAAAAAGCCCTGCAGAAAGAAATGACACAGACCTCTGCCAGCCTGCTCCTGGAATACGTCAGGTCAGGAGACCGTGAGCGGTATCAGAAAGTATCCTATGACCGTAGAAACAACCTCACTGATATGGTCCTGGCAGAATCCATCGAAAACAAAGGAAGATTTACGGAAGCCATCATGAACTATACCTGGGCCATTTGTGAAGAAACCTACTGGGGTGTTCCGGCTCACCTGGGCGTTCAGAAAGCTAAAAACGGTCTTCCTGATGCTGAAGACCCAACGGTCGATTTATTTGCTGCCGAAACAGCCGGAGTGCTCGCCCTCACTGATTATTTCACGGGTGAAAAACTGGATAAAATATCGCCGCTCATCCGCAAGAGGATTTACCACGAAACCAATCAAAAGATCTTTGAACCCCTGAAACAGGCCCAGCGGTATAATTATCTCAGTAAAACCAACCTCGTCAACAACTGGAACCCCTGGATTGTGTCGAACATCGTACTGGCTGACCTCCTCCTGGAAAAAGATGAAACAAAGCGGGCACAAAATGCTTACACTTACGCGGCTTTTATGGACAGTTACCTGAACAGCCTCGGGGATGACGGAGGCTGCGATGAAGGCCCCAGCTACTGGTTTGCGGCAGGGGCCTGCGTGTATGATGCCCTGCAACTCCTGCACAGTGCCAGCGGCGGGCAGATCGACATCTATGACGACCCATTGATCAGAAACATGGCGGCTTACATCTACAAAACCCATATCGCCAATGACTATTTCGTCAATTTCGCGGATGCTGACCCGAAACTAAAACCTGACGGGCTGATGCTTTTCAATTTCGGAGAAGCCATCAAAGACACCCAACTCATGGCTTTCGGGCAATGGGCCTTCGGCAAATACCCCAACGCCATCTCCAACAACGGCTTCCACCGGATGCGTAAAGTAAACAACCTGTTGAGCCTTAAACGCATTAACAAAGAAAAATACGAATTCAAACCTGTGAAGGAAGCCTGGTTAAAAGACATCCAGGTACTGACGGCGAGTGCGTCCAACGGTTTTTACCTCGCTACGCACGCCGGACACAATGCCGAAAGTCACAACCACAACGATGTGGGTGATTTTATTCTTTATTACAACGGGGAGCCGGTCATCATTGATGCCGGAAGGGGGAATTATACCGCCAGAACCTTCTCTGCCCAGCGTTACGAGTTATGGTTTACCCAGTCAGAGTACCACAACCTGCCCATCATCAATGGCTACGGTCAGGTGGCCGGGAGAAAATATGAAGCCTCCGGCGTTTCTGCCGTCACAAACGACAAGGAAGATATTTTACTGATGGACATCGCCCCTTCTTATCATGCCGAAGCGGGCGTCCGGTCATGGAAAAGACAGGTAAAGCTTAACAAAGTCAAAAACCAGGTGGAGATTGCCGATAATTATGAGCTTAAACAGGCTCCTAAATCGCTTCAGCAGGTCTTTATGACGGTCTGTGATACTGATTTGTCGGTACCGGGGAAAATCACGTTAAAGACACCCAAAAACCAGTCCGTTAACCTCACCTATGATGCCAGACGATGGGACGTAAGCTCTGATTTAC
Organism: Emticicia sp. CRIBPO; assembly: GCF_009905725.1. Lineage (GTDB taxonomy): Bacteria > Bacteroidota > Bacteroidia > Cytophagales > Spirosomataceae > Leadbetterella. The sequence continues at coordinate 432,638 of NZ_JAAAKV010000002.1, forward strand.
CTTCCACAGAAGGCATGGAATACAACAGTTTCAAAACCAAATGGGACAACAGACCCGTCAAAAGAATCATACTGACCGCGAAAAAACCCGGGATGAAGGATAAACATGGGTTTGTTTTGGCGGAATAATATTTCTGGTTTTAGCAAGTTACCACTTAACCATTAAGTTCATTAAGAAAAGAGCATTAAGGTCCAACGCATCCTTAATGCTCTTAATTCCTGCCCGGCCCCGATTGCCGGGACAAGCCGTGACCGTCAGAACTTGCCCGGTAATGGGGTCGGCGGGCACAATTCTTTTGCGACGAATACGCTTCGTGACTGCGTGCCGTTGTGGCATAATTACAAATAATCCGGAAAGAAAGTATGTCGCCCCTACAGGGCTTTGTTCTTTTCTGACATCTTCCCTATCCGCCAACTATCTGTCGCCCCGATGGGGCTTTAATGATTACTATTTTATTTGAATAAATCAAAACATTCAAAGCGAAAGAACCGTGACTTCGTGCCCTTGTGGCCAAAAAACAGCGAGTCCGGAAAAACCAGATGATAAAACCACGAAAATCAACTATCGATTGCCAGGCTATTTCTTCGATGCTCCGGCCTGAAGGTTATGCTTACCGTCTCAAATTCTCTCAATATCTCGGGTAAATTCTTTCTGCTTTCTCCGGTCTCCCTGTCCGACCTGGCGGCCAGGTCGGGCGGGCTTCCTCCGGAATACTTGCAAAATCAACAATCTCTCCTTAGCTTTATATCCATTACAAAAGATCAATAAATACCAAATCAGAATAAGTGCTCTCATTTTTTTCTAAACAAGACTTTTCGGACGCTTTTGCCTTTTTGCATACAGACATGCACTCACATCTGCTGCCCGGCGTTGACGACGGTAGCCCGGATGTCGAAACTTCCGTTGACCTGCTCAAAAACCTGCAGGACATCGGTTTTAAAAAGATCATCACCACCCCGCATATCTATCAGCCATTTCACAAAAACACCAAAGCCGGACTGGAAGGTGTCTACAACACCCTGAAGCCCCAGCTGAAAGACAAAGGCATTCACCTCGACTTTGAAGTAGCCTCTGAATATTTTGTAGACGAACACTTCGAAAAACTGATTCAGGACGATGAAATCATGTCTTTCGGAGATAAATATGTGTTGATCGAGATCTCTTTTGTGGCTTATCCCAAAAACCTCGACGCCATCATCTTTGAACTGACCTCAAGAGGGTATAAACCCATCCTGGCCCACCCGGAGAGGTATCTGTACCTGGCTGATAATATTAAGTTCTTCGAAAACCTGATCAGGGTAGGTTGTATCCTGCAACCTAATATCAACTCTTTTATGGGCTATTACGGCCGTAAATCTGAAGAAGTGGCGAGGTTCTTCGTAGAAGAAAAATTCGCATCCCTTTTAGGCACCGACCTGCACCACTACCGCCACCTGGATGCCCTGAAAACCCTCATGAAGAATAAAAAAATCATGAAACTCCTGCAGAATCATAACTGGCTGAACCCTGGTTTGTAGTATTTAATTCTGAATCATTAACTATTAAGGCATTAAGAAAAGAGCATTAAGGTCTTACGTATCCTTAATAGTAAAAAATCAAGTCCAGGAAAAACGAGTTTAGAGAAAGAGAGCAACGAACACCCGACCCTTTAGCGGGGAGTTTGACCAGTATTTGTGGCTAAATAACAAATAATCCGGAAAGAAAATATGTCGCCCCTACAGGGCTTTTTCTTTTCTGACATCTTCCCTATCCGCCACCTATCTGTCGCCCCGATGGGGGCTTTAATGATTACTATTTTTTTTGAATAACATTGCGAAGAGAAAGAACCGTGACTTCGTGCCATTGTGGCCAAAAAACAGCGAGTCCCGAGAAAAAAACCACGAAGACCCGCCCGACCTATTATCAAAAAATTAATCCAATCGATTATAAAAGAATAAAAAAACAATTAAATATCTGCTGAAAAAATTCTCTGTTTGAGTAAAGCTGGGAATTCCCGATGTTACTATTTCGGCATTTAATTCTCAGATTTACGAGTTAGAATTTGCGGATCGCCGCACCGTAGTTTTTTTGCGGATCGCCGCCCGGTCACTTTTTTTCGAAAAAAAAAGTAAGTCAAAGAATAAGAGAAGCGAAGAAAACGATGTTCGAATAAAAGTAAGACCGAAGACAAAATGCCTTTACTGCAAATATGCTTCGCGACTTTGTAAGTAGTCAAAAGTAAACAAGTCTTGAAAAGCTAACAGCTAGTACGCATTCTCCTCCCCCTTCAAAGCATTATATATCGTCATGAAGATGATCCTGATATCCAGCCAGAACGTGTAGTTTTCAATATACCAGATATCAAACTCCACCCTTTTCTGCATTTCATCGATCGTCTTGGTTTCACCTCTGAAGCCATTCACCTGGGCCCAGCCTGTGATGCCCGGTTTAACCCAGTGTCTTACCAGGTAGCTCTCCACTTTGTCCTGGGTTCTGAGGTTATGCTCATGAGCATGAGGACGCGGCCCTACCACAGACATTTCGCCCAACAGTACATTGATAAACTGCGGGAGTTCATCAATACTTGATTTCCGTAAAAACGCCCCCACCCTCGTAATCCGGGGGTCATTTTTCTTGGCCTGCTGAAACTCGTCTTTATCATTGACATCCTTGCTCTCCGGCCGCATCGACCTGAACTTGAAACACTTAAACTTCTGCCCGTTACGACCCCAGCGGTCCTGCTTAAAGAACACCGGGCCTTTAGATTCCAGTTTGATGATCAGGGCAATGATCGGGAACAGCCACGAAAACAAAAAGATAAATACGAGTATGGAGAAAATAATATCAAAAACACGTTTCACTACCTTCCAGTGATATTCCTGCAGGGGCTCACTCCGGAGCGTGATCATCGGGTAGTTGCCAAACATCTGGAACTGCAGCCTGCTTTGGTAATAATCTACATAATTGGGCACGATCTTCGTCCTGATGGCCTTGCTCTCTGAATACAGGAAGATCCGCTTCAGCATATCCCTGTCCAGGCGGTCCGTCGTAATGATCAGCTCATCTACCTTTATCCCGTTATTATTTTTGAAAAACTTATCCAGGTCACCCAGGTAACTGTACCCTTGTACCTCCACTTCTTCTTTGGCAATAACCCCCAGTACTTTGAAACCATAATGGGGACTTTGTATGATCTGCCTGATCAGGCTTTCGGTAATTTCGTTGAATCCCACAAAAACCACATTGCGGGTATTTCCGCCTTTGCTGCGGTAATAAACCAGTATTTTCTTAACCAGGTAACTTTTCAGGGTCAGGAAAACGAGCAGCAACACAATGTAATAAGCCACAAAAGTCCTGGAATACATGTGCTGGTTCAACAGGAAATACAACTGCCCTGCCACGATGGCCTGCACGATGATATTCTGAAACAACAGCAGTAACTCCCCTACATATTTTTCTGTCCTGAAGTCGTCATAAAGATTAGACATCTTGGCAGAGAAATACCAGGCTACCACCAGGGTAATGATGATGATACGGTCTACTTTTTCTATGCCCCGCTGACTTAAGTAAGAACCCACGTAAAAAGAAAACAGTATGATGAGGATGTCCGCAAACAGCCTCATGTAACTTATCTTATTGATCTTATCTTCCATGTATACAATCCGCAAAAATTTAAAATTTCATCTGTTTCAGGGGTGGTCAGTTCCAGATTTTCATTCGGAAGGAATTCAATGTCAACTGAATAGAACTTCCGGTAGGCGGAGATAGTTTTCGTCGCTGTTTAACGAGGCCTAAATGTAACAGAATTTAGACAATAATACTAACATTGGTCATCGATTTTTAAAGCATATTATCTTAGAATAATGAAAGTCGGTATTTTCCCTCCCGTATTTATACTTGCCGGATGTACCCCTGACGCTTATCCTGAAAAAAAAATAATTACCCAAAAAACGCCATAATCATATGCCATTTTACGAAATTATAAAATTTTCTACGGAATGCAGCTCAGAATACATTCTGGCGTGGATTTTGCACCCAACGTATAGAATGATAATAATTAAAAATAACCTAGAAAAAATACAACAGAATGGGCCGTTTTGATACCGTTGGATAAATACTTTAAATTTATCTTTTTTTTAGAAAAAAGAAGGATTAAATTTAGCTTAAATAACGCCAAAGAAAACAATTTAACATTTACAATTGCACCTCTAAAACACTTAAAAAAATGGAAAACGAATCAAGATACAATGTGACCATTTGGAAAAGGATAATCGTATTGGCAGTACTTATCGTCATCGCTTATTTAACTTATCTTTGAGGTAAATCTCAACTAGTTGGCCAGGAAACTTTATTTATCAAATGAAAAGACTTTAAGCAGATCCGCAAGGGTCTGCTTTTTTTATTGTCAGTTCGAGCATAACCTGTCCCGACCCTTCGGGAAATAAGAACGCAAGTTCGAAGTTTGCCAGCGTAGCTGCCGAGAACCGTTAATTTACATGCACAACGTTCGTGCAAATAATTTCGATGAAAAAGTAAGATCGTGCTTCAGCCTCTCGACTATCGCCTGTCCGACCTGATTTTATCGGGCGGGCTCGAGGTGACAGTGTTGTTGTCAGTTCGAGCAACCTGTCCCGACACCTCGGGATAACCTGTCCCGACCCTTCGGGAAATGAGAACGCGAGTTCGAAGTTTGCCAGCATAGCTGTCGGGAACCGCTCGAGCCCACATTGTCAGTTCGAGCGTAGTCGAGAACCGTTAATTTACATGCACAACGTTCGTGCAAATAATCCTGGTGAAAAATTAACATCTGTGCTTCAACTTCTCGACTACGCTCGAAGTGACAAAACCTCAGCCTCCCGACTACGCCCATGACGACAGGTTTCTTAAGCTGAAAAAAGATTTTCATTTTAGAAAAAAACTATACATTTGAGTCCTAAGTCTTACACTATAAATTCAGACCATGTACATTAAATCCTATTGTGTTTATATCCTCCACTGTAGTGACGATACTTACTATGTTGGCCTATCCAGTTTTCTGGAACAAAGACTTATCCAACATCGGGAAGGCTTATTCCCCGATTCCTATACCTTCAAAAGAAGGCCTGTAGAACTCCAGTTTTATGCAGAATTTACAATGGTTCACGATGCTATTGCTTTTGAGAAGAAGATAAAAAAGTGGTCCCGCTCCAAGAAAAAAGCTCTGATCGAAAGTGATTGGAACAAATTAAGACAATTGGCCGCTTGCAAAAATGAGACCAACTACAAAAACTACAACAAAGACAAATGACCCTCTGTCAGTCCGAGCCCGCATTGTCAGTTCGAGCAACCTGTCCCGACACCTCGGGGATAACCTGTCCCGACCTTCGGGAAATGAGAACGCACGTTCGAAGTTTGCCAGCTTAGCTGTCGGGAACCGCTCGAGCCCACATTGTCAGTTCGAGCATAACCTGTCCCGACCCTTCGGGAAATAAGAACGCAAGTTCGAAGTTTGCCAGCGTAGCTGCCGAGAACCGTTAATTTACATGCATAACGTTCGTGTAGATAATTTCGCTAAAAAAGTAACATCTGTGCTTCAACTTCTCGACTATGCCTGTCCGACCTGATTCATCGGGCGGGCTCGAAGTGACAAAACTTCAGGCTATCGACTGTCCGACCTGATTTTATCGGGCGGGCTCGAGGTGACAGCGGGCAAATAAAAAACCCGGCTGTTAACCGGGTTATATCAATATTATCAATTTAAAAAAGCAACTTCATTTAAAACCGCTTAGCCTGGTTCTGCCAGTAACTCTGATGATACTGACGCAGTTTCTCATCCAGCTGATAATTCAGTCTGAATTTCTCTCCGATTTTATTTCCCCGGGTATAAATATATTCCCATCTGAATTCATCCGTTGTTCTCAGCCTCGCCCTTTTGCCCTGTATGATATTTCCGGGAGGGATCGGAATCGCAAAGTTGAAACCTATGGTCGTACCGTTGGTCGTCATCAGCCCGAAGAAAGCAATCTCCACCCTCGTAAACTGGCGGATCATGTCGATCCTCGCCCCACGGTCATTGTGCATATATTGCCCGCCGGACAACTTAAAAGAAATATCATGTTTATTCATCCGATAGGCAATGTCGGCCAGCAAAACCAGGTGTGAAGGCTTCGCATATTCCAGGTAGCCCGGCACAAACCGGTAATAGCCTGAGTAAGCCCACTCAAAACCATACGACCAGGGTTTGTTGAGGTTGCTGTGCCGGTACTGCACATTCACCCCATACTGGTCCGAATAAAAGAACCCCGCCGATGCACTGATGAAGTTATGGGTGCTCAGCACCGCAAACTTATTCAGATACGTAGGAGCCAGTCTGACTTTCAATGGCTGGGAATCAATGTCATTGATGAGCGGAAAAACCACCCCGGTATTCAGCACCAGACCACGGCTCAGGTTCAGTTGCGTATTGAGCAGGATATTGGTCTTGCTCTCCACCGGGTTATTGAAATTACCAAAGTTAGCAATAAACTGCGGCTGCAGCCAGAAATCAAACTTGTAGTCTTTAAACGGAAACCATTGCTTCACCCCCATTTTCCTTTGGTAGGCTTCCTCCAGAGAGGTCAAAGTCACGGTTCTGTTCTTTTGCAGATACATCGCAAACGGCACCCCCTGTATCATCGGCACATAAGCCTGCCGTCCGGCCGTATCCCCCAAAGCATACCGCAGCCCCATAAACCCATCATAAGGATTCCGGAACAACCTCTGCTCATACGACACGACCTTCGCCGAGGTGTCCTGATGCACATTCTCAAACCCCAGCAATACTTTCTCCCTACCCTTCTGAGCTATAGCTCCTAAAGTCATCATCGTCAAAGCCAGTCCCCAAAAACCACTTTTCAATAAGTAAGAATAAACATCCTTTTTCCGGACGCTACTGCGTCTTCCTTTCTCCCCTTCCGATCTTTGATCAGGCCGGGCAGGCTTTCTCCTTCTACTCATAAAGTTTTTCAATTTTCCTAGTCGGCTTAAACAAATCCACAGCAAAAGAAGACCCGAACATCACCTGGTCAAAGTTCAGTAAACCCGCCTGCACGGTCCATCGCTTCCCGATGATCCCATAAGCACCCAGATTCAGTTTCTGAGAATCCCACTCAGCCATGAGACCTGCTTTCTTTTGATAGTCCAGTTTCACACCACCAAATGGCCCGGTCAAATACCCATTATTAAACTTGTACTCACTTTTTTTCTGCCATTTCATGTTGGAAAAGATATTAGAATTGGTAAGATTATCTTCTGACCTGTATAAAAAATACGGACTTCCATAACCTGCAGTAGCCTCCAAACCTACATTTTCACTAAGTTTGAATTGCTTGGTAGCTACAATCACCTGAGTAAGCATCGCCGCATCAATGGTAAAAGGCGTAGACAAAGCAATAGCGATAGAAGGCCATTTTTCTTTTTCTTTCATCAATAAGTATCTGATATCTAATTGTCTATCCCCGAGAGCTTCTTTTACCTTATTTTCGTTGGTAGAAATTATTTGCAATAGACTGAAGCTTATGTCTAACCTAGGAACTACAGTTAAGTTGGCAAACAATGTTCTTTCAGGATTGCTTCCTTTAGACCTTAAACCGTAATTAACAGGGTTGTAATTGTAACCTAAGCTAAACATTCCATCAGACACCTCAAGAGCGTCAGGGATATACATTAAACCGGACTTTCCTGACAAATTCATTTGCCCAAAACTTATATGGCTTAATAGAATAAAAAGAAAGGGTAACCATCTGGCACCCTTTCTTTTCTCAATAAATATAGAATATAATCTTTTCAACATTGAAGCTAAGATTAGTTTCCTCCTTGACCTTGGTCATGACACAACTTAAAGTTAGCTTCAAGTATTACCTTAAGTGGGGCCAAAGCAGCATCATAGGAGGTTTTAATTTTACCCAAATCAGTTGTTTGAACCGCCTTCAAAGCAGCAATTCTGGCAGCAGCCTCAGTATCACAAGCTTTAGTTGAAGCAGTGGCTGTAGTTACCAGAGCTCCAATTTTTACAGAATAATCAAAATAAGCAAACAAAGTCAAAAGACTACCTTGAGTTGCAGTAATGGTCTTATCAGTGACCAATTTTTGGATACCAGATAAAGAAGCATCTAAAGCAGCTTTAGCGGCAGTGGCTCCCGCCGTAAAGTTAGCAGTCACAGAGGTCTTACAAGTTGCACTACTAATTGCAGCTGAAGCGGAATTATAAGTATCATTTACAGTTTTTTCCAAGGCTGTTTTTGAATCATCCAAAATTTTCTTAGCGGACTCATAAGCCGCAGATGCCTGATCTGTACATTCAGAAGCAGTTCCTGCTACTGAGAATGACGGGTATGATAACGGAAGGGACTCCGAGTTTTCCTTAGATTCTTTTTCGATCAAAAGAGAGACCGGTGCTCCATTAACAGTTGGCAAGGTGACACTTGGTAAGTAAGCGGCCAAAGCAGCATTACCTTTTAAAGCATCAATCTCAGCTTTCAATGAAGCTGGTAATGCACCACCACTTTGAAGAGTAGAAACCACATTTGGGGTAAATGCACTGGCAATAGTTTCAGCCTTTTCTGCTGAAACAACTTTAGCCACATCTGCGGCAGTTGAAGTCACCGCAGCAGTTAAGCTACCAGATGCTAAACCAGAACTGGCAGCAGAGGCAGCAGCAGAAGCTGTAACAGAAGCAGGAGTAGTCGTTACTGCGGCAGGGGTTGAAGGAGTGATGGCAGGAAGAGGTTTAACGTCTTTGTATCCTTCTTCAAAATCAGGAATCTCCGGTTCAGTTTCTTTGGGTTTACAATTGTACAGACCTACGACCAGGCACATAGCCAAACCCAGGCTCAAAGCCTTCATAAAAGAATTACTTGTTTTCATCGTTTTTTTTAAATTTAAGTTCTTGTAAGAAATGTATTAAGTGAGTATATTTTAAAAGGTATTAAAATAAGAATTTTATGGCTATAAATCCGTCAACAAAAATAGTGTTTTCATGCTAAGGAATTAAGACTGTGATATTAAAAAATTGAAACTTTTCGAATATCTATTCTGACCTTAATTTTGCTCTAAACTATCGCTTAATGTGAAGATAACCAAATTTAATTTCAAAAATTTATTAATCGGTAGCAAGAAAATTTAAGATTCTTCTAAAATAACAAAAAAATATAAATGAAATACAATCAAGGGTTTATCCATCTTTTTGTCCTGAAACCACCCCGCTCCCTATACTTTCTGCCACTACCCTCACCATCTTCCGCAAATCCAATGCCATCCTCCTGACATCCAGATGAAAAGCTAGATTTTTTTGTATTTTTCTTATGTGCTTGTCAGTTCGAGCCCGCCCGGCTTGTTACACCAGGTCGGGCAGGCCCGTCGGGAACCGCTACAAAACATGCACTAATGTTTGTGCAAATAATTCTGCTGAAAAAGTAACATCAGTGTATCATCCTGTCGCCTGTCAGACCTGATTCATCGAGATGGTTCAATACGATAGAGGTTCAAGCCAGTTGATACATCTATTTTTTATTTTTACTGATTTTTTGAAGTTGATCAATATAATTGGGTTAAATAATATTCTTCGAGTGAGTTTATTGACGATATTCCATTTCTTAGCCTTACTTTTTCTTCGCTTTTACTTTTTTTGAAAAAAGTAACAAAAAACATTAAAAATTCTAACTCGTAAATCTGAAAATCTCTTGATTTGAAAGAAGAATTCGTTGATTTTCAGCTTTACTCAAACAGAGAATTTTTGGCTTGGATATTTTATTACTTAGGACGTTATTTATTCGCCCGCACTTTTTCTTAACTGTTCTTGAAAAAAGTGACTACTCCTCTAACGTCGAGCAGGCATTAAGGTAGTAGTATGTCTTAATGTTCTTCTTAATGCTCTTAACTCCTTAATGCCTGCCCGACGTGACCGCCAGAAGGGCCGGGCGGGGTGAAAAGCGGTGCAAAATCATTCCCCTTCAGGCGTGAATAAGAAATTAAGAAAACCACCAATCAACATCCCCGCAGTGGTGCCGGCTACGCCCCAGAAAATATCCGTGTAGGAAAAATGCCGGTGCGGCAACCGCAGCTGCCCGACTTCGACGACGACGACCAGGACAAACAGCAAAAACCAGAACCCCAGCCGCCTCATCCAGTTATTGCTTTTCTTCATCAACAGCTCAAACACAATCCCCAATAGGAAAAACGGCACTGCCGTCCGCAGGTCTCCGTTCCGGGACTCATTCGCCCAGTCCATCACCCACCCCGGCAAAAACCACGCCTCCCGCAAGTCCGGATAAGCAATCCAGCTGAAGTAAAACACACTCAAGACCAATAAAAAAGCAAGGAATATCAGGAAGATTCTTAACATCGAAAAATTATTAACTTCTCGACTACGCTCGAAGTGACAATCCTCATGTCAGTTCGAATTGCTCTGTCCTGTCAGTTCGAGCGTAGACGAGAACCGTTAATTTACATGTAAAACATTGGGTAAAAAGATATGCTAAAAAAGCAACATCCGTGCTTCAACTTCTCGAATACGCCTGTCCGACCTGATTCATCGGGCGGGCTCGAAGTGACAAAACTTCAGCCTCTCGACTCTCCCGAAGTGTCGGGACAGGCAGCTCGAAGTGACATAAATGTTCAAAAAAAATCAATTAACTTTAACCGAAAATCTCACATCAAAACACTCAGCTTATGTTTACTAAATCCTATTCCGTCTATATTCTGCTTTGCAGCGATAATACTTACTATGTTGGTCTGTCGAGTTTCCTTGAGCAAAGGCTTATTCAGCATCAGGAAGGTCACTTCCCCAATTCATATACCTTCAAAAGGAGGCCTGTAGAGCTGCAATTTTGTGCAGAATTTACGATGGTTTATGATGCCATTGCTTTTGAGAGAAAACTAAAGAAATGGTCCGCTAAAAAGAAAAAAGCTCTCATCGATAGTGCCTGGAATAAGTTAAAACAATTATCAGAATGTAAAAATGATACCCACTACAAAAATTACTACAAAGACACATGAACCCTGTCAGTTCGAGCAGCTTACCTTGTCAATTCGAGCGTAGACGAGAACAGTTCGAGCACAAATGAGAACGCAAGTTCGAAGTTTGCCAGCGTAGCTGACGAGAACCGTTACAATACATGCACAATGTTTGTGCAAATAATTCTGCTGAAAGAGTAACATTGAGCATCAGCCTCTCGACTACGCTCGAGGTGACAGATTACATGTCAGTTCGAGCCCGCAACTGTCAGTTCGAGCGTAGACGAGAACCGCTACAAAACATGCACAATATTTGTGCAAATAATTCTGCTAAAAAAGTAACATCTATGCTTTAACTTCTCGACTACGCTCGAAGTGACAAAACTTCAGCCTCCCGACTACGCCTGTCCGGCCTGATTCATCGGGCGGGCTCGAAGTGACAAAATTAGTTGAGCCTTCCGATACAAACCTCCAGGCTCTCCCTCCAATACGGCACATGAATCCCGAAAGTTGATTTAATCTTTGATTTATCCATCACTGAATACGCCGGACGTACCGCTTTGGTCACATACTCAGACGTCTTCACCGGTTTAAGTTTCACTTCTGTGCTGCTGATATCAAATACCGCCCTCGCAAAGTCAAACCACGAGGCCACCCCCTCATTGCTGTAGTGATACACGCCATAGTGAGCCTCCCCCGACTGTATAATATCCAGGATAGCACCGGCCAGGTCGATGGCGTAGGTAGGCGTACCCACCTGGTCCACAATCACCCCCAGCTCATCCCTTTCCTTGCCCAGTCGCAGCATCGTCTTCACGAAGTTGTTACCGTATTCAGAATACAACCAGCTCGTACGCAGAATAAAATGCTTGTCTAAAGCCCCTATCACGGCCGCCTCGCCTTCCAGCTTGGTCAGTCCATATATATTGACCGGCTCTGCCGGATCATCCTCCGACAACACGCCTGTCACATCTCCCTTAAAAATAAAATCTGTAGACACATGCACCAAAGCCGCTCCGTGGGCTGCACAGGCCTTAGCCACGTTCTCAGCCCCTTCGGCATTGACCCTGCGGCAAAGATCCACCTCATCTTCTGCCTTATCCACGGCCGTATAAGCAGCACAATTGATCACAAAATCAGGTTGCTCCCTGGCAAACAATTTCTCCAGCAGCTCCTTATCCAGGATATTGGCTTCTTTCTCGTCCGGGTAAATCATCCCTTCAAAATTCCTTTCTTCAGCGACTTTCTTCAGACAATGCCCCAACTGCCCCGAGGCTCCCAATACCAATATCTTCATATTTTGCTTTTTTTTCTAACCCCGCCCGACCTGTCGGTCACGTCGGGCAGGCATTAAGGCATTGAGGACATTAAGAGATCATTAAGTCTTAATGGTCCGTCCTTAATGCTCTTAATCCCTTAATGGTATTATATATAGAACTATTTTCCAATCTGATGTACCCTGAATCCTATCTCTGTTAAGGCCGCTGCATTCAATAAATTCCTGCCATCAAAGACGTGAGCCGGTTTAAGCATCTGATCATAGATCCGCTGCCAGTCATAGGTCTTAAATTCATCCCATTCCGTTAACACAGCTATCGCATGAGCCCCCTTGGTTACTTCATAAGGATCAGTGCCCACGGTCAGTAATTTCTCATTCTCCTCACTGCTACGCGTGTTCAGGTAATCCAGGTCTGCATACACCTGCTGTGCCCCTACTTTAGGATCATAAACCGCCACAGCCGCCTGCTCAAACAAGAGATGATCAGCCACATATATCGCTGCCGATTCACGGGTATCGTTGGTGTCTTTTTTAAACGCCCAACCCAGGAAAGCAATCTTTTTATCGTTTACGGTATTGTATAAAGCCTTGATGATTTTCTTGGCAAAACGCCTTTTCTGGTGGTCATTCATGATGATGACCTGCTCCCAGTAATCCGCCACATCCTCCAGTCCGTAAGTGCGGGCAATGTACACGAGGTTCAGGATGTCTTTTTGAAAACATGAGCCCCCAAAACCTACCGAAGCCTTTAAGAACTTAGGCCCGATACGGCTGTCTGCCCCGATGGCCCTTGACACCTCGTCAATGTCCGCCTCTGTATGCTCACATAACTCCGACAAGGCATTGATAGAAGATACCCTTTGTGCAAGGAAAGCATTAGCCGTCAGTTTTGATAATTCAGAAGACCAGATATTGGTGGTCAGGATGCGTTCACGCGGCACCCAGGCCCCGTAAACATTCACCAGAGCCTCTATCGCCTTTTTACCTTCCGGCGTATCATCACCCCCGATCAGCACACGGTCAGGAGCCATCAGGTCTTCCACCGCCGTGCCCTCTGCCAGGAACTCCGGGTTCGATAAAATCTGGAAATTAACCCCGTTACCGGTATTCGATAAAATATCTTTCAAGGTACTGGCCGTACGCACCGGCAGCGTCGATTTTTCTACAATGATCTTATCTGTTTGAGAAACCCTGGCGATCTGCCTGGCACACAACTCAATCCACTTCAGGTCTGCTGCCTGCCCTTTGCCTTCCCCATAGGTTTTGGTCGGCGTATTCACCGAAATAAAGATCATATCAGCATCCGCAATGGCCTGATCTACTTCTGTAGAAAAAAACAGGTTACGTCCACGGGCCTCGCCCACTACTTCACCCAGTCCGGGCTCATAGACAGGTATTTTATCCGTATCCGGATCATTCCAGGCATTGATACGGGCCTGGTTCAGGTCCACTACCGTCACCTTGATTCCCGGGTTTTTTAAAGCGATCACAGACATGGTCGGGCCACCCACATAACCGGCCCCTATACAACAGATTGATTTTACAGACATATTTTTAATACTTATAAGAGGTACTTTAATTTCATGTTACTTTTACCACAACTTTCCTACCAAAAGCCCAAGATAATACATTTTATTTAATTCACCTGTGTCAGGTCGAGTCCATTGTCAGTTCGAGCAGCCTGTCCAGCACCTCGGGATAACCTGTCCCGATCCTTCGGGAGACGAGAACCTGTTACTCAACATGCAAAACTTCCTGAACCTATAATTATACCCTCTAGAACCTATAAGAAGACCTTCCGAACCTATAATTATACCCCATAGAACCTATAAGAAGACCTTCCGAACCTATAATTATACCCCATAGAACCTATAAGAAGACCTTCCGAACCTATATTTATACCCCCTAGAACCTATAAGAAGACCTTCCGAACCTATAATTATACCCTCTAGAACCTATAAGAAGACCTTTCGAACCTGTAATTATACCCCCTAGAACCTATAAGAAGACCTTCCGAACCTATAATTATACCCTCTAGAACCTATAAGAAGACCTTCCGAACCTATAATTATACCCTCTGGAACCTATAAGAAGACCTTCCGAACCTATAATTATACCCTCTAGAACCTATATTTACAGGTTTTCAAACTTATACATATAGCTTCATATGATAAATTGCAATGGTCAGAAATGATCCGTTTATTTCTTAATGTCCTGAAAACCTTAATGGTACATTGGAGAATTAGAATAAAAATACTCCACTCATTGAGATAAGTGGAGTATTAAAATTTTCTGCTTGTGTTGATTATTCCGAGACCTTCTTCCGCTCCTTCTTATGATGCAGAGCCATTTGTTCCATCTGCACTTTAAGACCCGCATCCTTCCTGACTCCCTGCTTCAGATACCCATAAATCGAGTCGGATTCTACCATTGCGTTAGATCCGGCCATCATCCGGGTATCCTCAAGCCTGTCTGCCAGCCCTTTGACGATCACCATAATATCGTTAATTGTGTTCATTAACTGAAAATCCCTTTCCAGCTTTGCCACTTCCACGGTCGGAGGTAAGATATTGGGAAACGATTTGGCGATTCTCAGGCAATCTCCCACATAACCTTCTTTATGCCCGATTTTTCTCACTTTTTGTCTTTCAGAGCGGGTCAGCTCAACAAGGAAAGGAAGTTTAGCGGTGATTTCACCCAGTTTGGTGAGGATTTCATTTTTGTCAGCTTCGGATAGGGAAGCGTTGACTAACGTTTTACTCATGTTGATTTGGTTTAGTATTAAAAATAAATTCAATATTAAGACGACACCAACACGTTTTAGTCACATATTTTCCCCAAGAAATTATAATTCAATCTCTAGCTGGTCTGAATCCCTGCCTTGCCCATTGTTTAAATAAAAGATAAATAAAAATAGAGTTGGTAACAGCATACCTTTTAAATAATCTTTTCGGTTCCTGCATCAGACGGTATAGCCACTCCAAACTCGCCTTCTGCATCCATAAAGGAGCTCTTTTTTGCATACCAATCATAACTGGTAAAGCTCCGCCTATACCAATCATACAAGCATTAATTCGGCCCTGCATTGACGCCATCCATTTTTCTTGTTTCGGGCACCCTAATGCAACAAAGACAAACTTAGCTTTACTATCATTTATTTTATCAATAATTTCTTGTTCTTCATCTATTGTCAGTGCCCTAAACGGCGGACTCCAAAGTCCGGAAATGATCAAATCAGGATAAGAAGATTCACAATAGATTTTGGTCTTATCTAACATTTCCTGAGTACCACCGTAAAAATAAACAGGTATATTTTTTGATTCTGATTTTGCCAATAAATCAGGTAACAAATCCATTCCTGCAACTCTTTCTTGATTCAAATTGTAAAGAAATTTCAAGCCTTTTACTAATGGCATACCATCTGTTGTACAAATCTCAGAGTTATTAACAACGTCTAAAAACTCACTATTAAGATGAGTTTCGACAAGCATATGAACATTGGCCACACAGACATAAGAGGATGTTTTAAATTTAGCTAAACTTATGATCTCATTTAAAATATCATCATAAGAACCTAAAGATATCTGTAAATTAAGAAAATTCTTTCTCATACAACTAACCTAAAACAATTATACATACAATAAAACTATTACTCTTATTTTCTATTCTTGACTTTTAAAAAGTCCTTATTATCTCCTTTTTTTTGAAAATAATTGAGGCCAAATTTAATTTTAGTAGAATCTGTGTTATTGTATCTTATATCCTGATTCTGAATATTTAAAACAACATTCTTATCTACTAAGAACCCAGAAGAACCTTCGTCAAAAAAGAACCCATTATTATTTGAGCCTATGGCATTCTTCGACTTATATATATTTTCAATATAATTACCCCTATAGATGCTACCTGTTTGCTTACCCAACGTGTAAATTCCTCCACCATCAGCTAGTGTCCTCATTACGCTATAAATGTGATTATCTTCAATTAAATTATAATTTGTATAGTTTTCTTCAAAATTATAAGTCCAACCTACACTAATTCCAGTATATGGAAGATTGAAAATTTTATTTTCTTTGATCAAACAATGATTAGCCTGCATAATACCAATCCCAACACCGGAAGGGAAAATCACACCGCAATTAGAAATTTGACAATTGATGATTTTGTTATAAGATGGGGATTTTTCTTCTGGAAAGTCTGTTCGTTTTCCTCCTGGTATATCAAATCCAATTATAATGCCACCTCCTCCAATATCATTAAATCTGCAATTAACGATAGCGTTGTCAGATGAGAAAGATGCTATCCAGATTGCGTAGTTTCCTAAATGTTCAAATGAACAATTTACAAAAGAACAATTCTTTGCCCAACGAAGTAATATTGCTGGTCCACAATCTAAAGATGCCTGAACAGACGAAAAACCTTGCTTCAAATCTAAGTGTGGAAACTTTCGAAAAATTTCACTTCCATGATCAAGTTCAACTTTATTAATTCCCCATGCTGATGATGAATAACTAAAGTTTATGTTTGTAAACTTAATATTAGTTACAAATTGTTTTTTTTCTGAATTCCCATTAAGCGTAATCAATGATTCTAAAACAGGGATCGTAAAAGTCAAATTATTTGGATTTAGTTTAGAAGGGGCATAGTACAAAAGTTCCCCAGTATTATAATCCAACACCCATTCATCAGGCTTATCCAAATAATCTAAAGAATTTTCAATTCTATATCTAACTCTAGGATGGAAGAAACCAACGGGATAAGTTAATGGGTTTTTAAAATACAAAATATGTTTATCTCTGTCAATATTCCAAAGCTTGTGCCAAGATGCTTCCCAGCTATTATACACGATAACCTCCGCAGAACTTATATTCTTTAGCTTGTCTAATGTTCCCCTCTCATAAGCAAATCCGCAAAAAACATCTATTGAATCTTTTGCCAATTTCTTTATTGCCTTAAAATCCCACACTTTATAAAGTCCTGCATATTCAGGTATTGGCCCCTCACTAAACAAAGTGTCAGATGTTGCTCTCTGCAAACGTTTATGATCCAGGAATAAGGATCTAAAAATATCCTTTTCCTTAGAGAATTTATGGATTTTCAGTTTCCAAACATTTTCTTTTTCTGTTCTTTCCCATACTCCTGATAATTTTTTTCCTCCACTAATGGTTACTCTTTCATTTCTATATGCTATGTACTCAACCCCATACAAAGAATCTCCACCATCATTAGGAGCAAAAATCAATGGTTTTGTCAGCTCATATATACCTCTTCTTAAAACAACCTTTATATTATAATCTTTACTTTTCCGACTGTTAACGGCTTTTTGAGCATCTACCAAATTATTAAATGGCTTCTTAAATGTTCCATTTCCCCCATCAGGTGAATTAACAGATACATAAAACACCGCATTATTCTGACCGTACAAATCAAAAAAAAACAAAGACAGTATATATATTTTGAGATGCCTCACTTATTCTTCCAATATTCGAAATAGCCTTTCCCCTCTCCTTTCAGCCACAAAATAGTCTCTTTAACATTATTCCTCAAATTAGAGTCGGCCTGACCAAACAACCCTATGGTAACATCTGTAGGAGCAGGGTAGTCTTCAATCATGTTATTAAATCTCTTTGAATATAAAGGAAAAGGTATTTTAAGTAATCTCAAAAAATCACCACAAAGAGCTGCAGTCTTAAAAATAAACTTAGGTAACCTTTTAATCTTTTTATCAGTTAACCCCAAGGACAACTCGTTCAACCACAAATAAGAATCTATCGGGGCGTCTCCTAGATAAAATACTTTTTTATTAGTTAATTCCGAAGGAGATTCTAGAATTTTTAAAATTTGGTAAACCGTATTTCCAACATAACCATATGTCCTAATTACTTCATGCTTAACAGGATGGAAATAAATACCTTTATCAATGACTTTCCATAGTTCAATTGGATATCTCATATGCCAAGGCCCCCAAATATTGGTTGGTCTTACAATAGTAAAGTCACACTCCAGATTAGCTTCTCTGGTATATGTTTCTGTTAATACCTTACTTTGTCCGTAAATAGTGTGCGGTGAAAAATCAACTTCGTTGGAAGGGAAAACATTTTCGTCTGATTTGTAAACATACTGAGTTGAAGTAATAATTGCCTGTTTTACAGATTTAGTTTCTTTTATTACTTCTAATAGATTTTTCGTACCAATATGATTTTCTACATAATCTTCCAGTTTATCACTTAAGGTATCTGTTCTAGCAGCTAAATGAATAACCACATCTGGATTATATTCCCGAAAAGCACTCTTAAGACCACTTATTTCCATTATATTACCTTCGTACCAAAATTTAGCATGATCTGGTTTGACTGGGGAAGCCTTATCAAAATTGATTATCTCTTTGTATCCGCTAGTAATCAATAAATCTATTAAGTTAGTACCTATAAAACCTGAACCTCCGGTTATCAAAAATGATTTCATTTCAAAGAGTTAAAAAAGTTTAAGATATTTTTTTTAAAAGTTTCATCAGAATAGTATGCCTCATAATCCTGCCTTGCATTTCTAGATAGCTCAGCATACAACTCTTCATCATTTAAGAGTTTCAGTATTGCATCACTCATTCCTTGAATATCATGAACATCATATCGATATCCATTTCTTCCGTTTGATATTTGATTCAAAACCCCTCGCCAATTTGTAGAAACAACAGGCAAACCAGCCGAAAATGCTTCTAAATTAACTGTCGGGAAGTTCTCGTGTTCGAAGAATGTAGGAAATAAAAACACATCTGATTCACAAAATATTTTCCGTTTCTCATCACCGATCTTTACGCCATCATAAATAACAATTCCCAAATTAACAGCTTCTTTAATCGCGGTCTCTTCTTTCATAGAAAAAGCCTTCCCAACAATTCTACCAATAACTCTTTTATCAACAGAATTTGCAACTTTAATTATTTCGATAAAATCTAAAATACCCTTTGATTCTCGGCATACACCAACAAAAAGAACTTGAAAAATCTTACTTCTTGTCTTTTTTGCTTGCTTGCTAATATCTTCTACACCATAGGGTATTATTGTATTCTGTTTACTTTCTAGGAAAATTGGATCTTTCAACCCAGTCTGACTCATACATATTGAGTGTTCCGGATTGAAGAAGGCATATTTGAATGCCTTTTTTATAACCGGATTTAAAGAATCATACAACTCTGAAATGCCCCCTGCATGAAAATGAAAAATAGTTTTTATTTTGAAAAGTCTGATAAAAAACAACATTAAGATATCACGATAAACCGGAACTTTCTCACATCCTGATGGGGGGTAGTAGACAAAGTCTGGTCTATAGAAAATAACATTCTTAAGTATTACGAATTGTAGAACTATTAGCTTCCATACTTTCTTTAAACTAAATTTCCCAGTTTCATCCATTTCTTCGCTGAAATTCATTCTTACCAGTTTGAAATCCAGCTTTTCCTCATTCAATAAAGAAACTATTTTTCCTATATGAATAATTTGTCCTCCATAAGGTGGAGGAGTCTGACCTATTATCAATAAACGCATTTGATGTATTTTTCTATGAAATAGTTTTTATAACTCTTGCAGGATTTCCAACCACAACAGAATTTGGCGGAATATCTTTAGTGACAACAGATCCAGCTCCTATTTTGACATTATTTCCTACCTTTATTGGCCCAATAATGCATACATTAGAGCCAACATCTACATTGTTACCAATTTCAGGGCTTTTTGTAAACTTATCGTCATCCAGCTGCTTATTACCTATGGTAGTACTATGTCGTAAGGTGCAATTATCTCCGATTCTTGTTGAGTCATTTACTACTAAAGCGTGACCATGATGAATTATGAGCCCCTTACCGACTTTAGTTTTATAAGGTAGTTCAACTCCCAATACCCACTCAACCAAAATTCTATACAAAACCAGATATGGGATAAAAAGGATAAAAATAAATCTATTTTTTGTTGCAATTGTTGCTAAACGAAAAGAAAATAAGACTAGACGTCCCTTGATATTACTCCGGTTTCTTTCCCAATCTTGAAAAATCATTATAAACTTAAATTTTATTCTTAATAGGTATATATTTCACATTTAACTTATAAATAATGATTAACATAATAATTAATTGCAATGCTCCATATGTGTAAAACCCATTTAGCATAGCAGTAATCAAAATGAACCAAAAGATACTTCTTGATTTGGAAACTTTAGAAAAGAAATACAAGGCGTGTAAATATAAGGCCATCCCTACCAACCCGTAGCAAAAGTAAACCTGCATAAAATCATTATGCATCCAGTAGTATTGTCCATACAATTTATTTGCCAATATTTCTACAGAGTCTGGCCCTTGTCCTAAAATAAACTTAAAACTAAGTACCGGATTTTTATTAATCTCACTCAATCCATTATACCAGAACAAGCTCCTTCCTGATGTAAAGTTTCTATAATCTTGATCCATTAAAACATTGGAAACATTGTTCCAATTAAAAATGGGTTCCAAAAAAGTATAATAGAAAATCATAGAAAGAAGCAAGAAAAAAACAAAAAGAGATGCTCTTTTAATAGAAGCTCTTATTACTATGTTATTATTTCCCTCCAAGTAAATGATAAATGATGCCGCTAATGCTAAGTATGAAATTCGATTCCCGACAATAAGTGACATGGTAATTAAAAGAATCACCCATAAATATTTTTTGAATTTCAGAAAAATGAAAGCTAATAAAATGGTAAAATAACTGAATTGATGAGATATCACAAATCCATTATAATAGAATCTATCAGTTCCTTCAAAACTTGAATAAACAGCCTTACCTTCAATAGCAGCAGTTACTATAAAACAACCTACAAAAAGAACAGTAAAGTATTTAAAAAAAATAAACAGGTCATTCTGAGAAACTTTAGAAAGATTTCTAATTAAATCTTTAGAACAATACAAAGTAGCTAAATACAAGATAAAGGGGGTAATTTCCCGTGCACTCGAAGTTAGTTTTTCATTAAAGAAAACTAGATTAAACGCTAAATAAGCAAAAAGGAAAAAAAATAAATAGAGAGACCATTTTGAAGTATTAGTATACAAAATATATAAAATTGATACTAGGAAGAAATAAGAGCTTATACTTGAAGCACCTAATTTCCCAAGAATATAACTGACCAGATATCCTAAAGGAATGATAGTAAATAAGAAAAGTACATGGTTTTTTTTAAAGAAATCTATCATATTATCGTTTTCCTAGAATAGCATATTTTAGTAAAAAAAATTTATCGTATTTATACTTTAAAAGAAAATTCATTAATTCCTTTATCTTTCTTAATTGAAAAAAATATTGAATACATCTGTCACAATATATATTTTTAAAGTATTCCAGATCAAATTCTTTTGGAATTTTCTTTAGTATTAGTTCTAAATCAGCTAATAATTCAGATGCGGTAAACGAATCCTTTAGCTTAAACCTTTCTTTATAGGAAATTATCCCCAGGGTATTTAGTTGTTTCTCTTGAAGTCTAATATCCCATTTTTCACAAAATCTATTTAATAATTCCTGGTTTACCTGAAAATCCTTAGCAATATTATCTTTATATGTGTTCGTAACATTGGAGTCATGCCTTCTATATTTTAAAAGAACTTTATTAATATTTGCAAATGTCGTCTTCCTTGTCAACTCTATCCAAAATGCATGATCCTCATTCTTAGGAAAGTTTAACGGGTAAATATCTTTCTCCCCTAAGATACTCGACTTAATAATTACAGTAGGATGAAACAGTGGATTGTAAAACATAAATGTCGAAAGAATCTGCTTATTTTGAGAAGGTCTGAAAACAATTCTCTCTTTTTTGTCATCATCTGAAAAATATTTCATTGCAGAACCTACAACACCAACTGAAGGATTCTTTTTCAAAAAATCGATTTGTTCCTGAAACCTATCTGGCATTGAGATATCGTCAGCATCCATCCTTGCGATATAATCAGCTCCTTTAGAAAGCGTAATACCTCGATTAAGCGAGTATATTAAGCCCATATTTTTTTCATTTGAAACAACTTGTAATCTTTCATCATATATGTCTGACAATTCGTTCAGTGTACTATCCTGCGATCCGTCATTAATAACAAATAATTCAAAATCTGTAAATGTTTGATTTAAAATACTAATTACAGATTCCTTAATATACTTTTCCCCGTTATATACCGGAAGAATTACACTTAAAAAAGCCATGTTAAAACCAATTATTATGTATATTAAAAATTCTAATATAGCTTACATCTAAATTCTTTGTGGAAATGAGTTTCAAAATATCCATTTTTCTCCCACATTTAAATAAATATACCAAACCCCTCTCCCATAATAAATGCCTTAAATAATCTATATCTACATTATTTTTTGGGTGTTTATCTACAACAGAGTTTATACTTTCGTACAAAATTTCCAGAGGAATAAATTTATTAATCTGCCACCTATAAACACTTGTAATTATTGACAAGACCTCTAATTCTTCTTTTGAAAATTCAATATTCATTTTCTCAGCATATGAAATAATGATTTTTTCTATCATTATTAAATCAGATTCTAACTGATAATTTTCCTGATTTGAAACATTGGCATTATGCCTTCTGTAAGATAAAAGTATATTTTGAATATTGTAAAAATCACATTCATTGACTAAGTCCAGCCAAAGTTTATAATCCTCATACTTAGGATAATCGTAATCGTATTTAAGTCCCAAATCCTGGATTAAACTATTCCTTAACATTACAGTTGGATGAACAATTGGATTCTTACATAAAAAAGCCGGAGTTATTTTGCCAGTAGTTTCCGGCAAGAAAACATCCATTGGTTTATACCCGCCGCCAAAATAGTTTATTGAAGTCCCCACAATTCCAACATTCTTATTATTATCCAAACATTCGACCTGAATACGGAAGCGATCAGATAGGGAGATGTCATCAGCATCCATTCTTGCAATATACTCAAAATCTTTCGACAAGTTAAGTCCAAGATTTAAAGAGTAAATTAACCCCATATTCTTTTCGTTTGAGATTACATTTAATCTTTTGTCCTTTATTTTCGACAATATCTCGTGAGATTTATCTGTGGACCCATCGTTTATGGCGAATAAAATAAAATCTTTATAAGTTTGATCAAGAATACTCGTAACAGCCTCCTGAATAAATTCTTCGCTGTTATATACTGGCAGTACTACGCTTATTTTAGGCATATCAAAACATGAGTTGAGTTAGATATCTAGTCTCTTGGGTATTATTTTTATTGGGTTGCCATAAGCAATATGATCAGGCGGGATAGATTTCGTAACAACACTTCCAGCTCCAATAGTTACATTATCTCCAATAATGATATCTCCAATAATTATCGTATGTGCCCCAATATCAACATTATTACCAATAATCGGGCATCTTGATCCATCAAATTTATTCCCTATTGTAGTACAGTGTCTTAGTAACAAATTATCCCCGGCTTGAACATCTGAATTGATAACAATCCCAAATCCATGCCAAATCTGAAGGCCTGTACCTATTTTTACTCTATCAGGTATTTCTATCCCCCACCACCAATAAAAAAGACTTCTATAAAGTTTAATATATGGATATCCTATTATTCTCAAGAACAAATTATTTCTTTTATTAGTCGTGTAATAGTTAGCAATTCTATACATAGAAGAAATGATTTTTCCTTTAGGATTTCCTCTATTTGCTTTCATATCCAGTTTTATCTCAGAAATCAGTTTCATTAGGTAATAAGGGTTTCTCGCCAAAATATATTAATCGCTTTCATAAATTAAATACTAGTTAACAATTTCATTTTTGAAATCTTACGATAATATTTCCCAACAAACAATATAAATAAAATGCTCTATACTTTAGTAAGATTTTACTCACCTTGCCTTTCAATTCTAATGGTTTATAGTATTTTGCAAGCAAATCATAATCATCCTTTGAGATTTGACTAAGCTGACTTACTTGCTTTGCTATTGTTAGATTTGATTTACTTTTATACACACTTTGCACGCATCTGATAAATGGATCCTCTACATTTTCCCACAGTATTTTCTTACTTAAGCTGTCAGATATATGTTCATATTTTTTTTGCAATCTACAAAAACTTTCTTTCCATAGATTAAAGCCTAAAAACTCAGAATCAAAATCATTGAAAGTTTGCATTAGAGAATCCTCTCTTCTAAAAATCAAGTAATTACATTTATCAGCAGTAATTAAATTATTAACAAAATCTAAATACCTCATTAGAAAAATAGCATCCTCTCCCATATGTACACCTAATGGAAATTCTATTTTATTATCCCTAATAATTTTAGCATTGAATAGTTTGGAATAAGGAGCTGAAAATCTGGTTAGTTTTTCCTTAATGATTAACTTAAAGAAATCATCACCACTCACTTTAGAGTTAATAAGAACTCTATTATTAAAATCCAAAGTCAAATTTTCAACTACGTATTTATGCATAACTAGGCAAGGCTGAGCAGCTATCAAATTATCCTGATATAACTCTTTAAGATAATTCGGCAATATGGAATCATCAGAGTCAACAAAACATATATATTCGCCTTTTGAACTAATAATTCCTAAATTCCTTGCAGAGCTTACTCCCCCATTAACTTTATTAATTACACGTATTCTATTGTCCCTCTTTGCATATGCTTCACATTTCTCTCTAGAGCTATCGGGACTACCGTCATTCACAAGCAAAAGTTCAAAATTCCCATAAGTCTGCAAAAGGATACTATCGATACATTTTGATATGTAGTTCTCAACTTTATAAACCGGTACAATTATTGAAATAAGTGGAGAGTCCATTAGGTTAAACTATCATTTAAAAATTTGTTTGATAACATTCGCTTTTCTTTTAATATAACTTCTACATTCTTCCAATTAATATTTTCCATGACTCTCTCATAATCGAGAGGATTTGAAGATGAAATCAATCTATTCTCCAAACCAAACATTTTAAGTAGTGAATGAAACCTTACCATTCCTCTCCCCTCATTACCATAAACGAAAAAAGGCTTATTAAATAATATCGAGAAGACACAAGCATGGAATGAATCTGTAATAACAAAATCTGCGTCCCTAAAACCTGCAAGCCAACCATCCATAGGTGGTGCAATTCTATCTTTCAATTCAACGTTAAGGCTTTCAACCTTAGAGTTTGTATGAAAAACATCTAATTTCAACGTGTTCGAAAGAAAATCAATAGCCTTGGTTTTATCTAAAGATTGATCTAATACGTAAACTAATATTCCTTTTTTTATATGAGTTTTATCCGGGTCAATCACTGTTATATAATCTTCAGGCCCTAGGAGCATAGTTGGATCTAATACGTGTGATGGTGTAATACTAAAATACTTTTTACACATATCCACACCAATATCCTCTCTAACCGAAACTGCATTAAATTTCTTAAGGTATTGTTGACAAGTTTCAGTTTCTAATTCTGAAAACTCCCAATTATCTGTTCCAAATGATGCCGCGTAAGAAATTCGTCTTACATTATCAGCATTCCAAAAACTTAAAAAATAATCACTAATATTTGGTGTATATGCTGGCCTCCAAACCTGATCGCTTCCAACTATAATTGCATCAAAATTATAACTACCAATTTTATTTTTTAAACTAGAAGATGAATAAAATGGAGTGGTTTGTGGAGAAATATACTTTTCAATAAAGGGTTGTGTTTTCTCCCTTATGACTTTATCTTCTCTATTTCTCCTAGCCTCAAGAAATATTTCTGTTTCTTTTTTCCCAAACAGATACTTTAATACAAACCGTTTCAAAAAGAATACCGGCATCTTCCATTTAGGTGGCCTATTTAGTTGTCGGTCAATTAGGCAAACTTCATGACCAGCCCGTTTAAGGACAGTCATCAAAGCGTAAGCTTGAATATTTCCCCCATAATTTGTATGCAGAGGTAATGTCAATATTCCTATTTTCATTCGTATGTATTATTTTAACTATTACAGGCAAATTCTTACGATATACTTCTACAATATAAATACGTTCGTAAAAGAAACTGCATTTTAAGATATGAAAGCATCAAAATTAATAACTACTTTCCCATAACCCTTTTCAATATATTGAGACTGTTTTCTCCAAGAACCTGCTTAGCCACCTGCTTTACCTTCCCTTTTATATTTTCCTCAATATTCATTATTTTTTCAAGTGCTTCACTCTCATCTAAACTATTAGTAAAAACTTCTAAAATAATTGGCTTCTCAGTAACTTCAGAAATTAAAAATCTCTCAAACACTTGATCAAAATCGCCTTTATTAGAAGCACTCAAATATTCAAACCCAAGATCTTGGGCATAGTGCTTCACAAGCACAGGTGATTTCTTGCCAAAATGCCCTCCGGCAGCTATATATTGATCGGCATCTTCACCGAATTGTGCACCAAGATGCTGATATTGTCTAAATTCCGTTCCTGTTCCATTATTTACCAATAAAATACGGAGATTATTCCCTACATGTCGATTACCAAGAACATTCATATCATAGAAAAATGCTAAATCACCGAGCACTCCAAAATATAATTTATTTTTATTGGAAAAAGAAGCCCCTATCAAAGACGAAATAATTCCATCAATTCCAAATCCTCCTACATTTGATGCCGATAAAACAGACCCGGGTATTTCGAAGAAATTCCAAGAGCGTAAACTATTAAGAATCCCAAAATGTATTGTTGAGTCTTGTGGGATTCTGTGAGAAATCTTAGAAGCAATCCAAATGTTTGAGAATGGCAGTTCAGGAATTTTATTATAAAGCTCATTCAAGTGATTTTTGCAAATCTTCAAATAACTGTCTGAATCATTTCTATCATTATTAGTATAATGTGCAAAAAAATTCTTTTCAGACATTTCAAATACGTAACGTAACTTTCTAGTAGTATCGCGTATTTCTCCGTCCTCACTGACCCTCCATACTTGTTTTCCAGTAATTGCCAAACTATAATAATCACCCGTGAGTTCTCCTATATGTATCAATATGTCAGGGTTATTTGAATGATCATACATTTGCTGACAAGCTGCAAGAGAGTATACCACCCTATATTTCCCTTTATAGCCGCTTGAATGATCACAAAATACGACTGCATTATTTGAAGCACAAAACCTGTCAAGTAAATCTGTTTGTTCTGTACTCCAAGTCGAATGTGCTCCAACAAACACGCCCACTTTCCCTTCAGGTAATTCAGGGAACTCATTTCCAAAAGTAATACGATTTATCACCCTATACTTGGGAAGTTCCTTTACAGAATATGTTTTATTATAAGTAGTTGGAAGATTAAGATGTACTGGCCCTCCCCCATGCCTCCGAAGTTCTAAAATAGCACGATTCACTTTTATCTCACAATCCCAAAGATCTTCTTCATCCTTGATAATTGGAAGGGATAAACTTAATTTTGCTACGTCGTTAGGTATCGAGCTTCTATCAATAATTTGAGCGATGTGGTGCCCCACTTTTGAAACAGCTTGTGTAGAAGTAATCGCTAATATTGGAAGTTTACGATAATAAGCTTCTGTTAATCCTGGAGAATAGTTTCTTGAAGCAGTTGCTCCAGTACAACTCAACACTACAGGTTCGCCAGATTCCGCGGCTAAACCACAAGCCATATAGGCAGCCGAACGCTCATCTACAGATGAATACATTTCAAAATATGGATCATTTTGCATACTTACAACCAATGCCATATTTGTAGTTCCGGGAGAGGCTATAACTTTACGAATGCCATGTTCCTTTAATAGTGAAACAATTACTTGTGCATTCCTTTCCTCCGTATAATATTTTTCCATAAAAATCTTTTGTTTTAGATTATAGACTATTTAAAAAAAAAAGAATATCTGAAAGTCAAATATTTCATTTTTTGTAAGATTCCTTTTATTTCACTTAATGGAGTATTTTCTCCCATTTGCCTATCCTTTAAGGCTTCAGATTTCCAATTTATGTCATTAAACTTCGGGTTTTTCAAAAACTCTTCTAAACATTTTTTTAACCCTTCATCTATTCTAGTAAAACTATTTGTGTTAACATAATGATCAATTTTAGAACTATCAAATTTCCTGTTAAAAAACCTGTCGTAAATTACCTGATACTTTGCGGGTCTAAATTCTAAAAACCTATCTAAATCCTGAAACAGTACTTTTGGTTTATATCCCAAATGATCTTCTAATACTTCCAGATAAATATTTAAAATATAATTCCAAGTATGTGAATCTTTGGTTGTTATATGGAATGTTTCTCCCAGGGATTTTGAAATACCAATTAAAGAATTAATTCCAGTCGATACATCAAGCCCATAAGTTAAGGTTGTTTCTTTAGAATTAATGTCCTTTGAAAACACAATTGTCCTACCGTTCAAAGCTCTGTACAGCCACTCCTCTTTCTCCAAAACACCTAGCTGCAGACGACTCTCACTATATGTAATATACGGACGAACTATCGTCCAATTTTTTCGTCCGGAGTCTCTTAAAATATCTTCCTGTCGAGCTTTTGTTAATGAATACTCATCAGTTGAAAGGAATTCTCTATCTTCAGAAACATCAAGTAATCGAGACGACGTCTCAATTATTGGTTGCTGGGATTCCGCATACACTCTAGCTGAACTTAGAAAAACATATTGAGATGTAGCATCTAGCAACAAATTAACCCGTTCTTTAAAACCCGGTGTTGAATAAACCATAAAGTCAACAATCGCGTCCCAATTTTCTTCTAAAATTGTCCGAAGAAAATCAATATTATTCGCGTCTCCCTTAACATAACGTGTTTTCCCAACAGATTCACGATCCCTACGAGAAGTAACAACTGTGTCAACATCATTGCTGGACAAGAGTTGAATCAGATGTACGCCCATAGCCCCTGTACCTCCTAAAACTAAGACTTTCATATCAATAGTATCTAATGTCTCAAAACATTTTATAAAATCGTTTCATAATAATACTTCTTACTTTTTCCTGTTCTCCTTTATTCATGCCAATAAAATACATACTTGTACTTGCAAAAATCATACTGGATATTACAGACATGAAGACGAAAAACAATCCCTTCGCCATATACCAGTGAATTACGAATGAAGGTATTGTAGATAACAAAATTACCAAAGAAACAGGGAATACTACTCCCATGAAGAATGGCTTTAAAGGAAATTCAATCAGTTTTCTGACAATGAATAAGCGAGCAATAAACATTATTAGGTTTGCCACTATAGCGACTAAGAAAACCGAATATGCTGGAGCTCCTATTTTCAAGACAATCCAAGATAAAATAAGAATTCCAATCTGGATAGACCCAAGCACTATCTCATAAATTTTCATTCTCCCTGGTGCTCTAGCAGCGGTAACAATAGGTAGGCTTATTGAGTTTATTAACACTTCGACTAAAGCTAATCGGGTAAATAGTACAGATTCCAGAGGTGGGTTTTTTAGCCACAACTTCAATATTGTATCCATTTCAAGAAACAATGGCAATGCAAAGACCCACATCAGGAAAAAAGTGATTTTAGACCCATTTAATATGAGGGAAAACATTTCCTTTTTTTCGTCTGCCGCATAAGACTTTATTATTGGTGGATAAAGTCCTAAATTAAAATTATTAGAAAACAAATTAATTTGACTCGTAACATTCATCGCTATCGCTCTTGCTGCCACTACGACTGGATTAAAAACCTGGTTCAACAGAATAGTAACCGCCTGATTACGACCGACTGTAGTAATTTGACCAAATAATGTCCACCCTGTGAATCCAACGATTTCAAGCAATAAGCCCTTGTCCCAATAAAATTGTCGGAACTGGCATTCTCTATACTTTCTAACACAAATAAAAATATAGGTTAAAGCAATAATAACCGACACTATATAAACCAATATTCCATACAATTCCAGTTTATCCCATGGCAAATACACTAACAAAAAAACTAAACCCAATTTCAGAATAGTTTCAACTATAGATACATATGCATAAATCTTCATATCCTCGTGTGCAATAATAATTGCCATAAAAGGAGTCGTAAAAATTGTAGAAATAAACGTCAATACTGAGAAATGGAATATTAGGCGTGCGGATTCAAATCTTTCCGAAGGGACATGTAATTTTTCGTTTACAAACCATAATCCGATAGTTTCGAGGAGTATTAAAGAAATAATGGCAATTGCGACATAAATAATCAAGTTAACAGTAAATGTCTTTTTTAACTTTTCAAAATTATCTTGCCCTAGAGCAAAAGAAAAAAAACGCTGAGTTGCAGAAGCCATTGTTCCGCTAAAAAATGAAAAAAAAGTAACAATCCCCCCAACCACATTGTAAATCCCGTAATCTACAACACCAAGTGTATTTAAAACTATCCGATAGGTATACAGAGTTACTGCCATTGTCAGAAACATCCGTATATATAAGAATAAAGTATTCTTTATTATGCTTTTTGAATTGGACACTACTACTAATTAAAGAATATTATATTCTATTTTGTAAAACAACTAATCTAAATTTATCACAAATTCGAAACCCTTTTGTGATAAATATTTACTCACATATCTTTAAACTAACTCAATAATTTAAATCCTGATTATATTAAATAATAATGAAGCATGCAATTCAAAATTGACGACAAACTATCGTAACAAACAAATGAACATACTGTGCCTCATTCTTGAAGACAGTATGTTTTTATTTTTCATCGATATATTTTTATAAAAAGAACCTAAGTCATTTTTTTTTGAAACCAAACCAATTTTTAAACCCTTTCTTTACTTCTTCCTTTCCATATGCTTGACCATAACCGTAACCATAGCCGTAGCCATAACCATAGCCATAGCCATAATCTTTTAAATTCTTATAATTAACGGCATTAAAAATTACGGATAAGGACTTGAATATATTCTTCTTGTTTAATTCAGACAAATTACGAAGGAATTGTTTAGGTGTTCTCTCATGGCGTACAAGATAAAAGCAAGCATCTGCAAGTGGGGCTAATAAAATTGCATCAGTAACTAATCCTGTTGGAGGAGTGTCAATAAGAATATAATCGAAAGATTGTCTAAGGACGTCTACTAATTCTTTTATTCTACCATTCATTATCAATTCAGATGGATTTGGAGGAATTGGCCCGCTTGGAATTGCATACACGTTTACAATATTAGTTTTTTGAATTATAGCCTCTTCAGTGGCCTTTCCAATTAAATAGTTCGATACTCCTTTGCTATTTCCTACTCCAATATACTCATGTAATTTAGGTTTTCTTAAATCTAAGCCTATGATAACTACTTTTTTATCTAGTAACCCTAAAGATGCGGCAATGTTAGCTGTCACAAAGCTTTTACCTTCTCCGCTCGTTGAAGAAGTAAAAAGTATAACCTTCCCCTCTTCTTCTTTCAAATCAGAAAATAGAAAACTCAAATTAGATCTGATCATTCTAACCTGTTCAGATACAAAACTTCTACTATTCACATCTAGTATTTCCCCTTTCTCTTCTGATGGCTTTTGTCCAATTTCTCCAAAAACCGGAATTCCTGTTTTATCTTCAATTTCTTTTCTGGAATTAACCGTATCATTAAGCATATCTTTTATATTAATGCTAGCAATCGGAATGACCAAGCTAAGCAGCATTCCAACTAAAAGCACAAGATTTTTTTTAGGTTTTACCGGATCTCCTGAATCAAAAGGGACATCCACGATACGACTATCTGTAACAGTTGAAGCGTATGAAAGAGCAGTTTCTTCTCTTTTTTTGAGGAGAAGGAGATATAAATTCTCTTTGATACCAGCCTGCCTTTTAATTTCTACATATTCTCTTTCCTTACGAGGTATTGTACTTATTGCTCCTTCTAATCTATTATTTAAAGCTTGAAGACTATTCCGAGTAACCTGTAACCCAGACTTTTGATTACCCAAATTTTCCTTTATAGCCTGCTTAACATTCTTCATCTGAGTGTTAATAGTCTGTAAAAAAGGATTATTAGCTTGAGCGGATCTTGACAACTTCTCTCTTTCCAACTCAAGTTGAGATAATTGACTAATATAAGATGTCAATACAGGATCACTGACCATTAAAGTAGCTGGGGCAACATTCCCCACCTGGTCAGATTGCAAATAGCGGTCTACACCTTCCAATACCTTTAATTGAATGTCGACTTCATTCAATTTAGAGTCATTATCTTTCACTTTTTCCAAAAACAAATTAGCCTCTGTACTTAAATCCGTAATACCTCTAGATGTTCTATACTGTTCAACATCTTTCTCTACATCTCCCAATTCAGATGTGATCAGTTTCAGCCGGCCTTCTATAAATCTAAGTGTGTTAGTCGCCTCTCTGTTTTTATCTTCCAATGATGCAAAAGAGTATTCTTCTAGAATCTTGCTCATTATATCTTTCCCCTTGTTTTTCAAAGGCGTTTCAAAACCTAAAGTAATTACAGTACTTTTCTGATTTAATAGTGCAACATCAAGCCCAGCGATTATACTATTAATCAATTTGTCTTTATCTAAAATTACTACTTTTATTGGATCTTCATTTTTGTAAGTCGAGTTAGGATTTTTAAAAACTCTAAACTTCCCATAATCTGAAGTAATAGACTCACTAAAATCAAATTTCCCTAATGAGTTCTTATTTTCACTTAACAATTCATATTTATTACCTTTCAGAACTTTTATATAAAGAGAATGAGAAAAGGCATAATTTGTAGAACTAATCATAAATATTTTTATAGGGCTTTCTTCTCCATAAAGCTCTACATCTCTAATACTTCCCTCTTTCCAATAAGAAACTGTTAAATTTAATTGATCAACAACTGACTGAAGTAAAGTTCTAGATTTTAAAACTTCAATTTCATTTTCTACTAATTTACTTCCACCAATTATATCTAATTCAGCGAGCATCTCGTTACCTACTGAAGCCCCTTTCTTCTCATCTTTGACTAATAATGTAGCATTTACTTTATAAATTGGAGTGCTAAATTTTAAATATAAAAAAGCACTTCCAAAACAAACTAATACTGAAATTACAAACCAATACCAATATCTTACATACTTAAATAATGCAGATTTTAAATCAAAACTCTGTTGATTCTCTTCTGAGAAAATACTTTCACCTAAAGCCATTTTTTTAAAATTTACTTCAATTATATTAGAATCTTATACAATTTTATCTTTACTATTTACTTAATAATAAAGTTTAATAGAACAACAAGTGTAGTAGCTATACCGGTAAAAATAGGGACCAATTGAACCCTTTGCTCTGTATTTGTTACCCTTCCCTTTATTGGCTCCACATAGATGACATCTCCATTCTGAATGTAATAATAAGGCGATGTGAATAAATCTCTGTTTAAGAGACTGACTTTCCCAACTTCTCTCAGCCCTAGTGAATGTCTAATAATGGTTATGCTGTCCCTCTTACCATAAATAGTCAAATCTCCAGCCATTGCAAGAGCTTCAGGCATAGTTGTACGATCATCTAACAAGTTAAAAGTTCCTACCCGGTTTACTTCTCCTAAGACAGAGAATTTATGATTCAAAAAAGTAATATTTACAGCTGGGTCTTTCAAATATTTTTCTATTTCAACTTTAATCTTTTCCCCTGCCTCTTCAAGTGTTAACCCCCTTAAAAATTGTTTTCCAATGAATGGAACTACTACGTTACCAGATGAATCAACACGATAGCCTAATGGCTGTTCTCTTGGCCCTCCTCCATTTGTTATCCCTGGAAAAGAAGACATGGTCAAAGAATTAATATTCTGAAAGTTCAGAATTTCATTAGACTCTTTACTCAGACTACTTACCGTAATCGCAAGGATGTCATCTGTAGAAATCTTAGTAACCTTTGGCAAATGTGTCTCAATGTAATTCGGATACTGCGGATTGTTACTCTGGAAGTAAACTACCTTTTTGGTATCGACACAGGAAAACAGGGTAAAAGAGGACAAAACGATGATGGCAAACAGCCGTATCTTGGCCAGGCGGTCGGTTTTTAGGTTCATGCTAAATGTTTTCTTTTGTAAGATTGTGTATAAAAGTAGAGATATTATCTAAAATTTGCAATAAGTGGCTTTTATTAATCAATAAAAAGCTATTTAAACGGGGTAAATTATAAAATTTGGATTTTACATAGATTGGCTGCAGGTGATAAGCCATAAGCTGTAGGCTTTAGGCTCGATGTCCACAAAATCTAAAATTCATGTTAAATAACGCTTAAAGCTTACTGCCTAAAGCTTACCGCTCCTCACAACCTACTCACTTCTGTTTGGGTTAAATCTACTGTGACTGTCATTTGTAATGACTCGATGTGTACATAGATCTTTTTGCCTTGTTTGCCGACTATTTCTCCGTCTGTTTCAGCCAGGGAACCGGATTTTATCTTGATCCTGTCGCTGGTTTCGAGTTGGGTGACCGAGATGGTTTTATGATCGTAGTGATCCAGTAAATCTTTGATCGCCTGTATCTCCTGGTCTTTGACAACGGCGGCTTGTCTGAGCCAGAAAAGGTATCTTACTACCCCTTGTACTTCAAAAACCTTTGCCCTGTGTTTTTCTTCCAGCCTCACAAACACATAGGACTTGAAAAGAGGTTCTTCTATCGTCTTTTTCCGGTCCGACCACTGTTTGGTGGTTTTGACGACAGGGCAAAAAACTTCTATGCCTATCTGACTGAGCCGCTCTGCGACAATCTTTTCATTCCTCGACTTGGTATATAAAACAAACCACTTCAATTGAGTTTCGATATTGTTCTGTGTTTCCATAAGCCAAAATTAATGATTTTTTGGCTTTAAGCTGTAAGCCTTAAGCAGTCATCTATCGTCGAATTGTTTTTCAGGCATTTAGGGTATCAAGAATTCATTTTTGTAATTACGCTCCTTTCTGCCTTTTTCCATTCTACCCAGTCCGCCCCCGTTACCTGGGCAAGCTCTGGCGGCCAGGCCGGGCGGGCTTTCTCCAACACCCCACGGCTTCGCCCTTTCAGTCCCATTTATTGAACCTATGAAAACAAGAATCTATTTAAAAATGAGCAACCAGCTGCTCCAAAAAACCTGAAACCCTACAGCTTATAGCCTATCATCGCTTATAGCTTAAACCTTACAGCCTACCACTTAAAACCTTACAGCCTACGCATCCAAACTCTCCCTTTTTACGTATCTATACCGAAATACTCGTCAGTTTGACTTGTTTTCCGTTAGAGGTACAACGGCTAAACCGCACACTTTTTTCCATAGAAGTCCTCCCTGGGCATTGGTATGCCGGTACACTCCATTTTTTGTGGTAAAATTTATTCTTTATATGTTTCCGGTTTTAAGGCCGGGTCTTTTTGGGCGGGACTTAGTTTTCATGGCTAAAATTATAAGTTCCCTTGTCTATAAAACACGCGTACTGTATTATCAAATCAATAATTCAGCTGATTAGTCAGCGAAACCACTGTAGGTTTTATTCGTATTCTTAAAAATGTTCAGATCAGACCAGACCATTTCTTCAGCCAGGGCCTGCAAATCATATTTAGGCTCCCAACCCAGTTTGGTTTTTGATTTGGTAGGATCACCGATCAGCAATTCCACTTCTGTAGGTCTGAAATATTTAGGATCAACAGAAACGACTACTTTACCGACAGGCAACAGGTATTCAGGATTGTTACATGCGGCCACGATCCCTTTCTCGTCAACGCCTTTTCCTTCAAAAGTCAGTTCAATACCCAATACCCCGAAGGCCATTTTCACGAAATCCCTGATGGTGGTGGTCACTCCTGTGGCAATCACGAAATCTTCAGCCACCTCCTGCTGCAGGATACGCCACATAGCTTCCACGTAGTCTTTGGCATGTCCCCAGTCTCTCCTGGCATCGAGGTTACCCAGGTAAAGACAGTTTTCAAACCCTGTCAGGATCTGGGCTACGCCCCTGGTGATCTTACGGGTAACGAAAGTCTCTCCCCTTAACGGAGATTCGTGGTTAAATAATATCCCGTTACAGGCAAACATTCCGTAAGCTTCACGGTAGTTGACTGTGATCCAGTACGCATACATCTTGGCAGCAGCATACGGCGATCTCGGATAGAACGGGGTGGTTTCTTTCTGAGGTACTTCCTGCACAAGGCCGTACAACTCAGAAGTAGAAGCCTGGTATATTCTTGTTTTTTTGGTCAATCCCAAAATACGGATGGCTTCGAGCAAACGAAGGGTTCCGATTCCATCCACATTGGCTACATATTCAGGCTGGTCAAAACTTACCTTAACATGCGACATCGCACCCAGGTTATAAATCTCGTCAGGCTGTACTTCCTGGATGATCCGGATGATGTTGGTAGAGTCACTCAGGTCTCCGTAATGAAGATGAAAGTTGACATTATTTTCATGGGGATCTTTATATAAGTGATCTATTCTTTCGGTATTAAAAAGAGAGGCTCTACGTTTTACACCATGTACATCATATCCTTTTTCCAACAAAAGTTCGGCAAGATATGCACCGTCCTGACCGGTTACACCTGTAATTAATGCAGTTTTCATGTTATTAGAATTTCATTTGGTTACACAATAATGATAAAAATAATTCTCAAAAAAAAATAAAAACGGAAAATTTATTAAATGGTATCAGAATAATAATACAAAAACGTATAAATGTAATTTTCCCAATTATTATTTAGATAAAACCGGAATTTTCCATATAATCTATCATTTATGGGTAAATTTTAAAGGAAAAGTACTATTGATACTTTGAAGAGTCCGATGTTTTGAATCTTGGAAATGTCACATTTATATACCCCTTTCGAATAGGGTTTCGCAAAAGATTTAAAGATGAAGAAAATTGTAATAAAACAAGATTGGTGGTTTTTTAGCTTTAAGCAGTAAGCTATAAGCTATAAGCCATTAGCTGCCGGGTGCATGAGGTATATTATCCGGCTTAACCGGATCCGCTGTTTTTGGCTTTAAGCAGTAAGCTGTAAGCTTTATTGTGCATGAATGTTCTTTTAGGGATTCATCAAGACTCACTGTTTTAAGCCACGAAGGCTCTGAGACACGATGCGTTTAATGCGAATTTACCTCACACATAAATAGGTAAAGAAGAAGATTCAAAACTCAGACACCAATTCATTTCCCTCGAATCTACTTTGTGACCGCCAGGCCAGAGGCATTGGGTCGGGCGGGGTGGATCCAAAACAAAAAAGCCTCATCCGGGGATGAAGCTTTCTTAAAATGTCTGACAGCATTAAGTACTATACTTTGATCTCAACGTCAACCCCTGAAGGCAATTCTAGTTTCATCAAGGCATCAACAGTTTTCGGGCTGGCCGAGAAAATGTCGATCAGACGCTTGTAAGTACATAACTGGAATTGCTCTCTTGATTTTTTAGAGACGTGAGGAGAACGAAGTACTGTAAATTTCTCAGTACGGGTCGGAAGTGGAATTGGACCGCTTACGGTAGCACCGGTAGATTTTACAGCTTTAACAATCTTCTCAGCTGAGTTGTCAACCAAATTATGGTCGAACGACTTCAATTTAATTCTGATCTTTTGTGACATATTGGTTCAAATGTTTAAATGTGATCCCCTGAGAAAGAACCATTCACTCCTCACGGGGCCGCAAAGATAAGAAGAAATTTTTAATTTGCCATATTTCAATACTTGTCAGTTCGAGCAGTTTATCTTGTCAGTTCGAGCGTAGTCGAGAACCGCTACAAAACATGCACAATGTTTGTGCAAATAATTCTGCCGAAAAAGTAACATCTGTGCATCAGCCTCTCGACTACGCTCGAGGTGACAGTTTTCATGTCAGTTCGTCCCTCAGTTGTCAGTTCGAGCAACCTGTCCCGACACCTCGGGATAACCTGTCCCGACCCTTCGGGAAACGAGAACGCGAGTTCGAAGTTTGCCAGCGTAGCTGTCGAGAACAGTTACAACACATGTACAAATTTAGTGCAGACAATACTACTGAAAAAACAACATCGTGCTTCAGCCTCTCGACTCTCCCGAGGTGTCGGGACAGGCAGCTCGAGGTGACATAAGTGCAAGTCAGTTTCAGGCAATGTTAAATATCATTGAAGTCTTAATGTTCTCTCTTAATTACCTTAACTTCTTAATGGTTTAAAACCGTAGCGTAATATTTTTGTACTAAGTTTACACCAGAATTAATAAAACCTGACTTTTATGCTCTCGTTTCCGAACGCAAAGATCAATCTCGGCCTGAATATCATTGAAAAAAGACCCGACGGTTTTCACAACATCGAGTCGGTTTTTTATCCTATCGGATGGAGCGACGTCCTGGAAATCATCCGATCAGATGCTTTTGCTTTCTCTTCTTCAGGCCTTGAGATCCCCGGCGACCCGGAAAACAACCTGATTGTGAAAGCGTATGATTTATTAAAACAGGAAAACCTGGTCAGCTCACCCGTCAAAATACACCTCCACAAGGTGATAGCGATGGGAGCGGGCATGGGTGGCGGCTCTGCCGACGGAGCTTTTGCCCTGAAAATGCTCAATGATCTGTTTGAGTTGAACTTAAGTACAGAAGCTTTGGAAGCTTATGCCATACAATTAGGGAGTGACTGTCCGTTTTTTATAGAGAACAAACCGATGCTTTGTTCCGGGAGGGGCAATGAGTTTGAAGCGATTGACCTTGATCTGAAGGGTAAGTATTTGCTGGCGGTGAACCCGGGCATCCATATCTCAACGGCAGAAGCCTACGGAGGCGTGAGTCCTGAAAAGCCGGAAATAGGAATCAAAGAAACTATTTCACGCCCGGTAACAGAATGGAAAGGAATTTTAAAAAACGATTTCGAGAATAAATTGTTAATAAAGTATCCGGCCATCGATAAGCTGAAAGAGCTCTTGTATAAAGAAGGGGCACTGTACGCGTCCATGACCGGTAGCGGCTCAACGGTGTACGGGATATTTGAGCAAGAAACAGAAGTTAAGGTGCCGGAGGGATACATGAGCTGGGAAGGAGTGCTGTAAACGGCTGTTAGCGATTGCCCTTAGCAGTAATTGGATTTCGTGTTTTTGCTCAGTTTTTTTGCCACAAAGACACGATGCAGATTTCACGAAAAAATGATCGTTTTCGAATGAGTTTACTCGTAGTAAAAGAATCGTGTCTTCGTTGCTTTTTTTGCGACGAATAAGTTTGCCATCTTGTGGCTATTAAATATGATTATTTTTAAAGAACAAGTTTCGCCACTCACCAAACCCAAAAGCTAATAACTAAACAGCCAAAACAACATGCCCAATATATTAACAAGACGCCGCGAGCCTTTTACTTTTATGCTGTACCTCGGTATGGCCGGCAGCTGCATTTTGTTTTTATTCATCTTCCTGGTATTTGTCCGGAAAGAAATCCTGAATCAGCAAATCCCACTGCATTTACCGGTGGTGTTCTGGTGGAGTACTCTATCCATCCTGCTGAGCAGTC
Source organism: Emticicia sp. CRIBPO (assembly GCF_009905725.1). Lineage (GTDB taxonomy): Bacteria > Bacteroidota > Bacteroidia > Cytophagales > Spirosomataceae > Leadbetterella. The sequence goes on from NZ_JAAAKV010000002.1 coordinate 472,255, forward strand.
TATCCATTGAATTTGCAAAGCATGCTTTTAAAAGGGAAAAATTCTTCACCTATAGAGTCAGTATTTCTTTGTGTTTTGCCCTGAGTCTGCTTTTTCTTTCATTCCAGTTTTTCGGCTGGCAGCAGTTGACTTCTTCAGGCATCACAATGGCCAACAGTACGAGCGGGTCATTTATTTATATATTGTCCGGCCTGCACATCGTCCATACCCTGGTAGGCATCATCGGTCTGACGGTGGTGATCCGGGATGCTTTCAGTAACCTGAGTTACGTGGACTCGTTCATTTACAGTGTCAATGCCCCCAACCAGCTGCGGCTGAAACTCTTCAGTATTTACTGGCATTTCCTGGATGCCCTCTGGCTGATCATCTTTTTGTTCCTCTTATATCATGCTTCGTAAAACCCGCGGAATAGTACTCAGTTTTGTGAAGTATCGTGAAACTTCCATCATCGTCCGGATTTTCACCGACCAGTTCGGGGTGCAGTCTTACATAGAAAACGGGGTTCGGAGCAGTAAGGGCAAAAACAAGATTGCCCTTTTTCAACCACTCACCCTGCTGGACCTGGTGGTGTATCATGACGATAAAAAAGACCTGCACAGGATTTCAGAGATCAGGTGTTTACATCCTTTTGCATCTTTACCTTATGAGGTGAGCAAATCCTGTGTAGGGATATTCATGGCAGAGGTATTGCATAAAACCCTGAAGGAGCATACTGAGAATGTGTCTTTGTTTGAATTTATCCATGATGCGGTGATTCAGCTGGACCAGCAGAAAGAGGGGTTTGAGAACTTCCACCTGCATTTCCTGATCCAGTACAGTCTTTATCTGGGTTTTACACCGCATTCGGCCGAAGAAATATTTGAGCAACTGGATGCCTTGTCCGTCCCGTATGTGTTCAATGCCCAAACGGCAGAAATACTGAATGACATGATCGTGAGAGAAAGCGGCCTCGAAAACCGCCTGTCAAGAAAAACCCGCTCGGAGCTGCTGGACATCCTCCTCCTCTTTTATCGCATCCATATCGAAGACTTCGGAGAGTTAAGGTCTTTGCCTGTTTTGAAGGAGGTTTTGGCTTGAATGATTACAACTTATCAGGATATCTCATCTCTTGGGGATATCTACCGAATATTTCAGAGAAAAATTGATAAACATAGCATTTGATAAAATATGGATATAATCCAAATCCTGAAAAAGTATTTTATCGCTTGCCAAAGGAGTAGTGTTTTCAATACTTTTAACCCGCGAAAAATTAGTTTTATCAAAACGAACCCTTAAATACCTAACAGACAAGTCAAGCTTTATCTTATCAGAAACATTCAAAGCTCCACCAATTCCCCCATGAACCCCACCTCTGAACCCAATTGACTCCATTCCTCTTGTTTCCCGGTAAAACTTATATTCCTTTTCTCCGACCCCATTGAAATAATTCAGATGCAGCTTCATTTCACCTGAAGCTTTTACAAAACTGGGGCCACCAAAAAGATATGGGTTAAACCGACGAGGCAACTTATTAAATACGTAGTACTTAATATTGGGTTCCAAGACAACAAAGCTCATCTTGATTTTGTCTAGTACAGGACTTTCATAAAATCCTTTAAAAACTACATAATCAGGTGTAATTATCTTTGCCCAACCAATATGCGTATCAGCAACTTTTAAATCCTTATATTCACTTAAATAATAGGCATCAAAGCCGAATCTGAATGTATTATTCAATTTTAAGCCTAAAGAAATCCCTCCGCCCCCATTAAGTGTGCGACCCATAGAATTACCTTTAACAATGTTCAATTCATTTGGACCGGCAAGGAATAAAGTCCCTATTTCAATACTGGTTTTTATAGCTGACCTTTTATGAGGTTTACTTTGGTAGTTATTTACGTAATCAATAAAACCAACGAGATAATTTGAAGAATAATTAGGCAGTAAATTACTCTTCACAGCATATTCATCTAAAGCCTTCTCTCCATAAATCAATTTTAATGCGTCCTTAAAATACCGTTTGGAGAGAAAAAGTAGGGTGTCCGGAGATTGAATATAGTATCGATGAGTCCTGGGTTGATAATATAAACTATGATTCCCTTCTATCATCTGGAACAACAATTCATACCTATCTTTAAAAATCCGGGGAACATACCTTCCGCCATACCCTGATTTTAAACTTTCAATATCTTCAAATTTAACAAAGTCTCTTTTCCCGGATTCAGGATTCTTAAATAGTACCTTATTACTTTTGAAATCAAGAAAAGTAACTGCGATGATTTTTTTGTTATCCCTTAACAGGTTAATAGTGTCTTTAACCAAAGATTGCGAAAAACAAAAAGAAGAAAACAGAAATAGAAAGGTGGTTATCAGATATTTTCTCATCCTTATATTAAAAGTTGTTTGGTGCTATTACTTACACCTTCAATTTCGAAAAAAATGCACATTTTAAAAGCATGGAATAGGATAAATATTAAACCCTATCCATACTTTAATCTCTTATAAAAATCAACCCAGTTTCCTGATCGCTTCTTCCAGAACCTTTATCTTGGAATCTGCATCGGCCAGCTTGTCTTTTTCACGTTGGACGATGTCACCTTTGGCATTGGCTACGAAACGTTCGTTGGAGAGTTTAGCCTCCACAGACTTTTTGAAACCTATGATGTATTCGAGTTCTTTCTGAAGGCTTTCTTTTTCTGATTCCACGTCCAGGTTACCTCCCAGGTCAAGACCGAATTCGTCCGCCTTGATGACCAGACTCTGACCTTTTACGGCCTCCGTCACAAAAGTAATTTCAGTGATATTCCCCAGTTTTTTGATCAAAGCCACCAGGTGATCATACCTGGAAGGTGTTTCTGCCTTGATGCTCAGCGGCAGGGCTTCTTTGGGAGAAATCTGTTTGCTGTTACGGGTATTTCTGATCCAGGAGATCAGTTCAGATAAAATATCAAAATCTGCCAGTATCTCTTTATCAATATCGCCGCCCATTGGAAATGCTTCCACACAAATACTGGCCTTCTCGCCTCTCGGCTGAATGCTGTGCCAGATTTCTTCAGTGATAAATGGCATCCACGGATGTACCAGACGCATCAGCTCGTCAAAGAAAGCAAGTGTGGTATCGTACGTCTGCTGATCAATCGGCAGGCTTTTACCATCCACATAAGCGGGCTTCACCATTTCCAGGTACTGGGAACAGAAATCGTTCCAGATCAGGTTATAGGTACTCAGCAAAGCATCAGACATACGGTATTTGTCGTAGTGATCGAGCACCTCCGCTACCGTAGTGTTTAACCTGGCCCTGAACCACCGGATAGCCGAAGCATTGCCCCCTGACTGGGTTTCTTCTGAAGAAATCTCCCAGCCTTTTACCAGCCTGAAGGCATTCCATATCTTGTTGCTGAAATTACGGCCTTGTTCTACGAGTTTTTCGTCAAACGGCAGGTCGTTCCCGGCCGGAGAGCTGAACAACATGCCGGTTCTTACGCCGTCTGCCCCGTATTTTTCGATCAGATCGAGCGGGTCAGGGGAATTACCCAGGGATTTGGACATTTTCCTTCCCTGCTTGTCTCTGACGATCCCGGTCAGGTAGATATTTTTAAACGGATAAGTGCCTTTGTACTCATACCCGGCGATGATCATCCTGGCTACCCAGAAAAACAGGATTTCGGGGGCGGTTACAAGATCATTGGTCGGATAATAATATTTGATGTCTTCGTTTTCAGGGTCTTTGAAGCCGTCAAAAACCGAAATAGGCCACAGCCATGAGCTGAACCAGGTGTCCAGAACGTCCTCATCCTGGTGCAAATCCTGCTCACTTAAGGCAAAAAGCTGGTATTTCTCCCTGGCGATCTTGAGGGCTTCTTTTTTAGACTTGGCCACGATACAACGGCCGTCTTCCATATAATAAGCCGGAATGCGGTGTCCCCACCACAACTGGCGGCTGATACACCAGTCACGGACGTTCTCCATCCAGTGATTATAAGTATTTTTAAACTTCGGTGGAATCAATCTGATGGTGTCATCCATCACGTTCTGATGGGCAGGCTCGGCCATGCGTTTCATTTTCATGAACCATTGCAACGAGATCCGAGGCTCTATGACGGCACCGGTACGCTCAGAAGTACCTACGTTCGATTTATAATCTTCTGATTTCACCAGGTGGCCGGCTTCGTCCAGGAGTTTGATAATTTTCTTACGGGCAATGAAACGGTCCTCCCCTACCAGTATCCTGGCTTTCTCGTTCAGGGTACCATCTTCATTCAGGATGTCAATGACTTCCAGGCCGTGTTTTTCACCCAGGGCAAAGTCGTTCTGGTCATGGGCGGGAGTTACTTTCAAACCGCCTGTACCAAATTCTATCTCTACATATTCATCGGCAATGATCGGAATTTCCCTGTCAATCAGCGGAATTCTCACTTTTTTACCGATCAGGTGCTGGTATCTCGGGTCAGCCGGATTCACACAAATGGCCGCATCAGCCATGATGGTCTCTGGACGCACCGTAGCGATCGTGACGGAACCTTCGTCTCCATCATAACGGATATATACCAGCTTTTGCTGGATTTCTTTGGCAATTACTTCTTCGTCAGAAACGGTGGTTTTGGCCTGCGGGTCCCAGTTGACCATCCTGTAACCTCTGTATATTTCACCTTTGTTATGCAGGTCAACAAAAACCTCGATCACCGCATCATAAAGACTTTCTTCCATGGTGAAGCGGGTACGGTCCCAGTCGCAGGAAGCTCCGAGTTTACGCAGCTGTGAAAGGATGATCCCGCCGTATTTCTCTGTCCATTCCCAGCAGTACTTCAAAAATTCCTCGCGGCTCAGGTCTGCTTTATTAATGCCTTTTTCCTTGAGCATAGCCACTACTTTGGCTTCCGTGGCAATAGACGCATGGTCGGTACCCGGAACCCAGCAGGCTTCCTTTCCTTCCATCCTGGCCTTGCGGATCAACACATCCTGTATGGTATTGTTAAGCATATGTCCCATATGAAGCACCCCTGTGACATTCGGCGGTGGAATGACGATGGTATATGGCTCTTTATCCGGATTCGGTTTAGAACTGAAAAACTTGTTTTCCGTCCAGTATTGATACCATTTGTCTTCAATTTCTTTGGGAGAGTATGTCTTTGAAATTTCCATTATTAAGTGTTGGCTTGCGGCTTTTGGCAATAAGTTCTTTTTATCAGATGAAACAAGGTGCAAAAATAGTAAAAATGTAAGGAAGCATTATTATGGCATGGAGAAAATGTGCACAGCCCCGGGTTGAAACCCGGGGTAGAATATTAAAAAAGCCGGCACAACAAAATAATGACCGGAAGGATGCCAAGATCGCTCTCTTCAGATCTCAGTTTATAATCCAGGAAAATGAAGGTAATTGCGTGTAACCGCAAAATTCGGGATAAACGCTAAGGACTCGATTTATATTTTCCCCAATTTTTAAATAAAATCAAGGGCCTCAAAACTTTTATTCAGAATGTGCTGGTCTTTAACCTTGAGCCATTTCTCCAGAAGGGTGCTGTAAACCTGGCGAAAGTCGACCTGGTATTTCAGATCTCCTGAATCAAGATTGGCGAGGTCTGGAGCATGATTATAAATACCGCTCTTTTTCAACTTTCCTCCAAAGATATGTACATTATTAGCGGTGCCGTGATCAGTGCCTTTGCTGGCGTTTTGTTCTACCCGTCGGCCGAATTCAGAAAAAGTAAAGACCAGTGTATCGTCAAGCTTGTCATTAAGTTTGAGATCTTTGAGAAAAGTACTCATGCCCTCACTGTATTGTTTCAACAGGTTTCCCTGTTGTGCCACCTGGTTGGCGTGGGTATCAAAACCACTCAGGGAAACGTAATAAACCCGGGTCCTGAGTCCTGAACAGATAAATTTAGCAACCGTTTTCAATTGATTGGCGAAACCTGACTTGGGGTACTCCGTCTGCGAAGTGTAAATTTTGGACGTGTTCTGAATGTAGTCAGCAGAAGAAGAAGTTTCGATCATCGTCTTATACAGATAGCCCAGGTTATCTTCTCCCATCAAATCTTTCTCCTGGTTCAGGATATTCTTAAAAAAGGGATCCCTGGTATTGTTGTAAAGCCGGGCAGGGTCTTTAACTGCCAGACCTTTTTTATTCACTCCTTTCAACGCGAGTGACAGTTTGTCATCCACCTCGATGGCATGATAAGGGTCACTGCAGGTCTGGCAGTTGCTGTCGAGGTAGCGGCCGATCCATCCGGTAGACAAAAACTGGTTGCTGTCACTCCCGCTTTGCCAGATGTCCATCGAGCGGAAGTGGGACCGGTCGGGATTGGGATAACCCACATCATTGATGATACCCATCCAGCCCTGGTCATAAATTTCTCTCAAAGCCGACATGTTGGGATTCAGGCCCTGCATGTCATTCAGCTTGATCACCTCTTCAGCTTTTAAGGCTATATTTTTACGTTTCTGATAGTAGATATCATTGCCATAAGGTACGATGGTATTGAGCCCGTCATTACCCCCGGAAAGCTGGATGATCACCAGGTTTTTAAATGAAGCGATATCCTCCATCCCCATGGCTTCAACGGGTTTGATAAACGCCGGAATAAGGAAAGTTCCTGCTGCTGCAAAGGCCGAGTTTTTTAAAAAGTCTCTCCGTTTCATTTTAATCTTTGGTTAAGTGTATTAACAAAGCTGATATTCAGGCATACTGGCAATTTCAATGGCGGTACTCCTCAGGCCCTTATTATCTGAAATCATTTGGGTGATTTTAGGGGTTAGTTGAGGCTGAAGCAGGAAGGCCGCCATATCCATAGGCTTGAAATTTTGAGGAAAAGTACCGGAAAACTTAGCCCAGTTTACAACCGTTTTGACCTTTGACTTGGGTTTCACCATTTGGTTAGCCATATCTGTGCCTGATTTACTCATCGCAATGGCGGCCTCGTCTTCAGGATCGGCCTTTCCACTGAAATCAATGACCCCGTTATTCAGGATAGTTGCCGGAAGTTTTAATCTGTACATCAGAGAAGAGCTGTCGATCCAGTTTTTCCCGCCCGGCCAGCCGGCTACGTTGGGAGGATTGAACAGATATTGTCCCATGCTGCTCTGGAATTGAATAAGGACCAGTGGATCTTCATACTTCACAAAGAATCCCCTGCTGAGGCCCACAAGTAATTCAACCGGCGATTTGATTTTGGAGCCCACATAAGCGGGATCATAAAACCAGTCTGACTTAAACAGGGCTTTCATCATGGCCGAGATGTTGTACTTGTTTTTATAAAGCACCTCCGCAAGTTCTTTGATATGGCCATCATGAGGAGTATCACTGACAAAAAACAGAAAGACTTTGGAAGCAATAAAAAGGGCCGTTTCCTTTTTCTCCAGGAGGATATCAATGATGGCCTCTCCATCAAAGTTACCCGTTTTCCCGAAAAAGGTCTTTTCTCCTTCGTCATGGAATTTGGGGTTAAATTCAAATGCCCAGTCTTTGTTATAAGTCCAGCCGGTAAAGGCACGAGCCGATTCTTTGATATCTTTTTCAGTGTATTTGCCTTGCCCTAAGGTAAAAAGCTCCATCAGTTCACGGGCAAAGTTCTCGTTGGGTTTTCCTTTTCGATTTTGCTGATTATTGAGATACTGCAGCATCGCCGGAGATTTGGATACCTCTATCAGAAGAGTCCGGAAATCACCCAATGCGTTCCGATGCATCAGGTTATATAATTGTTGTGCAAAATAGGGGTTGTCAGACCGGCAGGCAAAATGGCCTTGCCATAAAAGGGTCATTTTGTCACGCAGAGAGGATGATGCATTCATCATCTTTTGCATGTAAAATGTATTTAAAAATGTGCTTTGATGGTTTCTTACTTTCACAAAAGATTTCTTCAGTTCTTTTTCCTCTTCTGTCAGTTCTCTTTTACCATTTAGTAATGCACTGTCTTCATACTGCTTTTTTATCTGCTGATATGAAAACAAGGTTATTTCTTCAACCTTCCGGGCTTCTTCGAATAAGAAATCAACGGTCCCGGATACTTTCTTCTTACGTAGTTTGATCAGCTGATCGTAAGGAATCCCGAAACCGGCACGACTGAAGAGGTGTTTTACAGCTATCAAGTTATCCATGGCATTTATATTTAACATTGGACACCATTCTGACGAAATGGTTTAAGAGAGCCATCGTGATTTCAGTAAACAATCGGGTTCTGCCCCAATGATCTGAAAGGTTTTTAAACTCAAAGCAGTTATTATGTCAATAAATCCAAAACAGCCATATCCCTATGGCACTTCACAACGAAGCCGGCACAATCACATTGCACCGGCTTCTTAAAAATCTTATCAGAATCCTCAAAACTTAGGTTTCACGCCCATATTCCAGAAAATAAAGGAATAAATATCTGAGGTCATTTCGATGTTCTTTTTGGTGTTGGAGGCTCCGTGCCCTGAATTGACATCGACCCTGATCAGCAAAGGGTTCTTAGAGGATGCCGCTGCTTTTTCCTGCAGCTCAGCTGCATATTTAAACGAGTGGGCAGGCACCACACGGTCGTCATGGTCAGCCGTAGTGATCAGTGTAGCCGGATAATTAACACCTGTTTTGATATTGTGAAGGGGTGAATAAGCCCTTAAGACTTTGAACTCTTCCGCATTATCAGCCGAGCCGTAATCTGCGATCCAGTTCCAGCCGATGGTGAACTTATGAAAACGAAGCATGTCCATCACTCCTACCTGTGGAATGGCTACCTTGGCCAGGTCTGGTCTCTGGTTGACTACCGCACCTACTAAAAGGCCACCATTAGAACCCCCGCGAAGGGCCAGATGCTGATTATCACAATATTTATTGGCCACCAGGTATTCTCCGGCAGCAATGAAGTCATCAAAAACATTCTGCTTTTTAAGTTTCATGCCTTGTTCGTGCCAGCTTTCGCCATATTCGCTTCCTCCCCTGAGGTTGGCCGAGGCATATACGCCACCCTGCTCCAGGAACGGGATCAGCAACGGGCTGAATGACGGGTTAAGGCTGATGTTGAATCCACCGTAGCCATACAGAATGGTCGGATTTTGTCCGTCCAGCTTCAATCCTTTTTTATAGACGATAAACATCGGCACTTTGGTGCCGTCTTTACTGGTATAAAACACCTGCTTGGTCTCAAAATCTGAAGCCTTGAAATCTACCTCCGGATTTCTGAATACATCACTTTTCTTAGTCTTAAATTCATAGGTGAAGATCGTCGGCGGATAAGTGAACGAGGTAAACGTGTAAAATACAAAAGTATCTTCTTTTTCGCCCCCGAAACCTCCGGCTGTTCCCAGGCCCGGTAACTGGATTTCATTTTCCAGCTTACCTGCCAATGAATAAACATAGGCCCTGGTTGTGACGTCTTTCAGATAGGTCAGAATCAGTTTTCCACCCGCACTGCTGACACCCTGAAGCGGTTCTTTTTTCTCAGGAATCAGGTTTTTCCAGGTTTTGGCCGTCAGATCATATGTCTCCACTTTTTCATTGGGAGCACCCTTGCTGGTCTGGATAATAAAGGTTTGGTCTGTATTCTCCACCACTCCGTAAGAGAAGTCTGTGATTTCTTCTACCACCGGAACGAACGTCTTCGAACCTTCCTTACGGTAAAACAGGGCGTTTCCGTCTTTACCCTTACCACGGTCGCTGATGTATAGCAAGGCAAATTTCTCATCTTCTGTAGTACTTACTGTATGAAAACGCTGCGGATTGGCTTTGTCCTCATAGATCAGTTCATCTTTGTCCTGTGAAGTACCGACCTGGTGATAAAATACCTGGTGGTTTTCATTTTTGGCAGCCAGGGCCGAGCCTTCAGGTTTCGGATAACGGCTGTAATAAAATCCTCCCTTCTGCCAGGCCAGGCCTGATATTTTTACCCATTCCAGTTTGTCCGCAAGGGTTTCTTTGGTATCAATATTCATAATAAAAACATCCATCCAGTCGGAGCCACCCTTGGATAAGGCATAGGCTGCGTATTTCCCGTCTTTGGAAATAGAAAAGTTCATCAGACGCGTAGTGCCGTCGGCAGATAATTTATTAGGATCAATCACCAGCTCCGGTGCGGCTTTCAGGCCTTTCTGACGATACAACACCGACTGGTTCTGCAAACCGTCATTTTTCGAGAAGTAAAACCACTCTCCTTTTCTGAAAGGAGCAGAGTATTTGGGATAATTGAAGATTTTTTCGAGCCTTTCCTGGAACTGCTTGCGGTAAGGAATCTGGGAAAGGTAATCAAAGGTGACTTTATTTTGTTCTTTGACCCATTCAGCAGTTTCCGCAGAACGGTCGTCTTCAAGCCAGCGATAAGGGTCTGAGATTTTTGTACCGTTGTAATCGTCTGTATGGTCAATTTTCCTGGTTTGAGGATATTTGTACTGGGCCATTATATTGAATGAAATGCTTAAAAAAAGAACAACGGCAGCGAGCCGGCTAAGATTCCTCCTGAGAATAGTTTTCATAATTTAAATTTATTGATGATTAAGTTTTTGTAAATCTAAAAGGAAATTATCAAAACTGAAAACAGGATTAACACAACACTAGCTGACAGAAATTATTTTAAAGGTTTTGTCCCTGAAACTGAAGCTGTCTCCTTCACTTTTGCCCATCAATACCTCCCCGATAGGCGACTGCGGAGAGATGATCATGATCTTTTGCTGATCAATGGTAGCAACGCCGATGCTGATGGCAATCATAAACCAACCCATGGAGGTCTCCGTCAGGGCTCCGGGTCTGATGATTTTTGTTTCTTCTTCAAATCTGATTTTCTCAAGCATATTTCGTTCTCCTTTGGCCTGATGCAGTTGCATGGCATACATATCCCGGTCGTTCTGAGCCATGGCCCTTCCGGTTTCGTACTTGTCGCCTGCCGAACTTTTCGATTCCCCATTGGCCGAATCCTGTGCGGCCTTTACCGCTTTTTCAGAGGCAAGTATCCTGTTATCAAGGTGTTCGAAGATGAATTCCTTCAGTTTTTCTTTAAAAAATAATTCCATTAGGATTTAAGGGTTTGGCAAAGTTTTTGCACGTATACTGGCTAAATTTATTAATAATGAGTGAAAAAATACAAAAGCAGTTATCCGGTTACGGATTACTCATCCTTCTATTTTCTATTGTCCCGCAGCTGTGTCAGGCCCAGATCAAAGCAGAGTTTGTCAGCGGTTATTACATTACCCTCAGCAAAGATACGATCAAAGCTGATATCTATTTTGAAGATTGGGTCATTTCGCCCTCGCAGATCAAAGTAAAGACGCCCGGCGAGCAGAAAACCCTGACCACGGATGATGTGCTGGGGTTTGGAATCAAAACAAAAACACTGAAAGTCGACTTCACCCCTGTCAGAATGGGGATCAAATACATTCAGTATCCCGATGAAGTGGTTGACTTCGGCAAATCTCCTTATAGTGAAATCGGAGAAACTTCTTTTTTTGCCAAAAACCTGATCATCGGTGAACATGGGTCTCTTTTCCGCATGGTAGATAAATTTGAAAAGGAAAGATTTATATTCGGCAAAAACGGATTCAACACTGAGCTTGAGTATTTCACTTACCTAACCCAAAAGAAAGGCTCTGGCGGTCAGACGTTTCAGTTTGTGTACGACAACTACAAGTCACAGTTAGAATCGCTCTGCAGCGACGCTCCCAAAATGAAAAACAAAACGGCCAAGTATAATGAGCAATCACTGAAAGACTATATACTGGAATACAACCGCTGCTTTTTAGGAAATGTCGTGGAAGTCCAGAAAACAGAAAAGTCTACTTTGAACTTCATTGCAGGTCTTGGTTACGAAAAGACATTTGAATACCTTTCAAATACAGGCTCCGGCATACTTAAGTTTGGCCACACGAACTACCTGCCAAGGATAGAATTCGGAGTCAGGATCAACTTCCCTTATAATTTCAGAAACAACTACGTTGAAATTGATTATAATGTGATGGTTTTAGTCATCAAAGAGAAGTCTGCCGTGAGGGGCATCAATCTGACTTATGGTGGATTTTTAAAAAGTAAAAACAACATACAGCTGGGCTATGCCACAGGAATCACGGAAGGGAAAAACATATTCATAGGCAGTGGACTCGCCTACAAAAAGAAAATCATCCTGGACATTAAATATGGTGTGTACCCTATCAAAGGCACTTTGAGCGGGGTGCTCAAATATGCGATCGGTAAGTGATCAAACTCATTTTTAAAGGTCGATTAACGAATAAAACTTATTCAAAAATTGCATATGTAAGTAAGAAAACATATTTTTGAACACATATACGTCCCTATGCCTGAAAATAAACCTCTCCTAAAAGTCCTAACGGCTTTTATATTCCTATGTGCACTCATTACTTCCGATAATTCTTATGGTCAGAAGGCCTATGAGTACACCCCGGGCTATTATCTGACCTTAAACAAAGACACAGTCAAGGCCGATATCTTTTTTAACTACTGGATTATCTCTCCAAATCAGGTCAGGGTAAAAGATCCGAAATCAGGAGAAGTAAAAGACCTCAGCACCGACATAATAGCAGGTTTTGGTATCAACACAGAAAATATAAAGGTAGACTACCGAAGTCTGAATTATAAGCTCAGGCACATTACTGGTACAAAGGGTTTTATATGGTATGGAGAAAGCCCGTTTTCAGAGATAGAAGAAACAGGTTTCTTTGCTAAAGTTTTAATTTTAGGAAAGCAGGCATCGCTTTTTCAGATGGTTGATAAATATGAAAAAGAGAGATTCTTTTTAGAGAAAGACGGAGTTGTTACTGAACTGGAATCTTACTCCTACCTGATGCAAAAAAGGAATGATAGCCGGCTTTACATGATCAAATCTGAACAATACAAAGTTCATTTAAGCAGCATTTGTAGTGACGCTCCGCAAATGTCAGACAAAGTACCGGCTTATTCCGAAAACGAATTAAAAAATTATGTTTTAAAGTATAACCAGTGTTTTACAGGTGAGGTGATCGAAGTAAAGAAAAGCGAAAAGGCTACGGTAAACTTTGTAATCGGACTAGGCCTTACTGACCGGAATGTCCATCAGACTCCTTTTTCTTCCTTTGGGTCGGAATATAAATCCATTCCTGTCAATCCCTTTCCACTCGCAGAAGTCGGCCTGAGGATAAACTTCCCGGGCACTTTCAAAACCCTTTTTTTTGAAACGGATTTTAATTTAATTCCGAATAATTTTACAAAAAAAGAAATCGGGGGATTCCTTAACCACTTTAATTTCTATTTCGGCAAAACCTTCAGGAACACAAAAAAAGTACAACAACGTCTTTTGTTCGGAGCATCAGAGGGTGCCCAGGGCATTATTCTCGGAACGGGCCTGGTTTTTAAAAAGAAAATGAACCTGAATCTGAAATCTAAAATATACAGAGTGCCTGATGAAAACGAAATCCAGATGCCCATTTTCAGACTTGATCTTACGTTTCATTATGTCCTGTAATCACCACCTCGTCTGGCCTTCGCCTCTGACTACCCATTTCTCGGTGACAAGTTTTTCAAGGGCAAATGGTCCGCGGGCATGGAGTTTCTGTGTAGAAATACCGATTTCAGCACCCAGGCCAAATTGCCCGCCATCCGTAAACCTCGTAGAAACGTTATGATAAACAGCAGCAGCATCCACTTCTGAAAGGAACAATTCAGCTAAATCATGATCTGCTGTAATAATAGCTTCTGAGTGCCGTGAAGAGTACTCCTGGATATGATTAAGGGCATCCTGTGGTCCGGATACTGTTTTAAAGGTAATTTTCTGGTCGAGCCATTCTTTGCCGAAATCTTCCGGTTCGGCTTTATATAATTTCGGGTAACTGTTTTGTTCAAAAACCGCAAAAGAAGCTTCGTCTGCGTAAACCTCAACGCCCCATTTTTCAAAATCAGGAATCAGCAGAGGCACCAGACCTGTCAAAGCGGCCTCATCCACAATGGCACAGTCAAGTGAATTACAAACCGACGGTCTGGAGACCCTGGCATTAACAATGATATCCGCAGCTTGTTTTAAATCTGCAGATTGTTCCACATAAGTATGGCAAACCCCGGCACCGGTTTCAATGGTAGGGATCAGAGAATTTTTCCTGACAAACTGGATGAGCGAATCAGAACCCCGCGGAATAATAATGTCTACAAAACGGGTGGCCGTCAGCATTTCGTTGAGATACTTCCTGTCTGCAGGCAAAAGTAAAACCACCTCTTTAGCAATCCCGAAATCTGTCAGCACTTCATGGATCAGTCCCACGAGACATTCGTTGGAAAACAAAGCTTCTTTTCCACCTTTAAGCACACAGGCGTTTCCTGACCTGAGACAAAGCGAGGCCACATCAACCGTTACATTCGGCCGGGACTCATAGATAACACCCACTACCCCTAAAGGCACCGCGATCTTTTGAAGGGCAAGACCATTCTGAAGCTTCTTTTCCATCAGGATTTTCCCTGCCGGGTCTTCCAGTTCAGCCACCTGCCTTAAAGAATCTGCCAGTTCCAGGATACGTTTTTTATCCAAAAGCAAGCGGTCGTATTTGGAGTCTTGCGGATCCATCAGGTCCAGGTCTTTTTTATTCTCGCTGATGATCAGCTCAACATTTGCTTCAATTTTTGCAGCAAGATTGCTCAGCAAAACCGTCTTTTCTTCTGCACTCAATCGCCTGATTTCTGCTGCTGCCTTGTAAGTTTGTTCCAAAAGAGGAAAAATGCTCTCCATAAAATTATTGATAAACCGCAAAATTGGCGATTCATTCCGGATTATGCTACCCGTTTTGTTAAAATAATGTTTAACCGACCATTAAAAACCCTGTACCTTCAGCCACTCGCCGAATCTTTCGATCCACTGATCGGTCGGCAGATTTTGTTTTCGCATCCCAAAACCGTGTCCGCCTTTCGCATAAATGTGAAGTTCCGCAGGCTTTTTCGCCGCAATCCAGTCATTATAAAGATTGGAACTATGGGTAGCCAAACCCAACTGGTCATCTGAAGCCGCACAGATGAATATGGGAGGGGCGTCTTTCTGAATCGTTTTCTCAGTGAGAATACCCATGTAAGCATAAACCGGTGCTGAAAAATCCGGACGGCTGTCTGCAGTATAACCGAAAGTAACACCCATGGTGATCGTTCCTCCCGCCGAAAAGCCCATAAATCCGATTTTTTTAGGATTGAGTCGAAATTCCCCGGCATGTGACCTGACATACTTCATGGCTTGCAGACCATCATTAATGGCCAGTGCAACAACCGGGGCACTTTCCTTGTCAAGACTTCCGCTATTCATTTTGGCAAGAAACTCCTGCACTGGATCATTCGTAAGACAATGGACCAGGCGATATTTTAAAACAAATGCCGCAATGCCTCTTTCATTCAGCCATTTGGCGACATCAATGCCTTCACTGTCAATGGAAAGATTATGAAAACCACCTCCCGGGGCTATGATGACGGCTGTGCCCGTAGCTTTGGCCGGATCCGGCAAATAGGCCGTGATCGTAGGTCTGGATACATTATAGACTACCCTGGTATTGAACAGGTTCTTATTGTTTTCTTTTTCATCCCAGGTCCATGACTCGGAACCGGGGGCTTTGCCCGGATACAAAGCAATAACCTGCTGGGCAGAGAGACCCGTGGCATACAAAAGCAACAGGGCAATGATTTTAACAGAACTGTTTTTCATGGGTAATGATCATTTTAAGGTAACAGGAATATCATTTAAGAATGACCGCCTCTGTACTTTTAAGCTTTTTCGCATCTTCAGGACTGATTTTCCAGTTTTTGTTAAAACTGGAAGCCGAAAGAGCCTCCGGTTTATCTTTCTCAAAAAGGACCCAGTCGCCAAAAGCTGCGAGGTTTCCTGCCGGAAGCGGACTGCTCAAAGCCGCAAAAGGATGATTATTCTGAACTTTGTGTTCCCACCAGGGCAGGCCAGAATTGACCAGTACATACTTTTTACCTATCGGAAAAACATAAGCCAGCCCATTGGTTTCCAGCTTATCTTCCTTGAGTTCCATAGGGAGCTGATCACCAAACTTCGCAATTAATGTATTCGTTTTAGCCGTACCAAACAAAACCAGGTGAGATCTTTCAATGTCATTGGGTCTTACTTCGCGATCACTCAAAACCCTTGGAAACACCATCACCCTGCCTAAAAAATCACCACGTGAGTACGACCATTCAGCGGCTTTCTGAGCCACAGCCTGCCGCCTGGCCAGTTCATCCTTGCCGGGATTTCCACCAGTGCCATAGACATAAATATGGCGGTCAGAAACTACTTCAAACATGGGTCCTTCTGAGCCACTTGTTTTCCTCAGGCCGGGTGTCTCGATTTCAATTACCTGCCACGAGCTTCCCGAACGGCTGATCACATGACCGGCCTTCAATTCGGCAAACGAAAGCACCTGTCCGTCAACATTGATGGTTACTTTTTGCTTCGGACTGAAAGAAGGGTGATTGGTAAGGTCCAGAGAAAAAGCATCCACATTTTCTGTTTTGATCACCAGGTTATTTTTACCTTCAAAACCTGCTTCTATTTTAGCGGTATTACCTTTCTTGAAATCTTCTATTTTAAGCCAGAAAGCCGTATTATACTTGTGCATGGCCGTCGAAAGCTTCACTTTCTCAGGATACGGATTCCTTTTAAATTTCGAGAACCAGGTAAAAACATTCCCGTTGTCGTAAGCATTTACCCAGCTGTCATGCAACACGCCGGGATATTCCACATACTCCACCTGCGAGCCGGCACTTTTAAAGTCCTCCACCAGTTTCCGTGTTCCTTCCGGCTTAACCACCGGGTCTGCTCCGCCCTGGAAAAAGTGAACCGGGTAATTGAAAGCATTGCCGATATATTTTTCAACCCCTGCAGGTGCGGCAGGACATACCGGGGCGATAGCCGCCCAGAAATCAGGCCTTGTCAGACCCAGCCACAAAGTGCCGCCGCCTCCCATTGACAAGCCTGTCAGATAAGTGCGATCGGGGTCAATGCTAAATCTGGATTTCACATCGGCAATCATGTCCCAGACATCTTTTTCTGCCACGCCCTGGTAGCCCATGGTGCCTCTGGCCAGCGGTGTGGCCACAATATATTCCACGTCTTTCCATTCAGGGAAATACAAACTCGCTTCCACATCATTTTCACCCTCGAAATTACTCTTCCCAAATACCCTTCTCATGGCCAGCCTGTGATTGGAGCCTGCTCCGTGGAGCATCACCACAAAAGGATAAGACTTTTTGGGGTTATAGTTTTTAGGAACATAACACGTGTAAGGTTGCTCCGTATCATCCACGTCAGAATGAAAACTCAGCACCTGTGGGCCAGACTTGATCATTTGTGCCTGGGCGGCAGAAGCAAAAGAAATAAACAACAAAAATTTAAGCCATTTCATAAACATAATTGACAGATTAAAACCATTACGGGCAAATACAATATTAACTTATTCGCGGACAAAAAGAAAACATCCTTATCAATTTATCCTGACAGGATAATGGTCATCATGCCGTTCCTGCATCCTGCCCTCTGATTTGTATAAATTCAAAAAAAATAATACTTTGCAGGTAAATAACCGGCTCTTGTTCTGACGGTTTACAACCAATATTCAACCCTCATAAAAAATGAATTATCTTAACCGCAGGAATTTCCTCAAAATCACAGGAATTACCACTTCTCTGAGCCTTCTTCCCGATCTGAGCTTCGGGCAAAATGATGAAGTTATCATGGGTCACAACACTCATAAATACAGGGTTGTTCCGGGATGGGGCATACTTGACGCCGGTAAAAACCCTGTGAACGACTGCCATGAGATGGTTGAAGATGCCAAAGGACGTTTGATACTACTCACCAATGAAATCAAAAACAATGTCCTGATTTACGACAAATCGGGCAAACTGCTGGAATCATGGGGCAATTCATATCCCGGAGGGCATGGCCTCACCCTTTTCAACGAAGGGGCTGAGCAATTTCTGTTGATTTGCGATACAGACAGGCACCAGGTCATCAAAACCGATTTAAAAGGAAAAGAAATATTCAAGATAGAGTATCCGAAAGAAACCGGGAAGTATGACTACCCTACCCAGTTTAAACCGACTGAGACCGCTGTTAATCCGTTAAACGGAGATATTTATGTCGTAGACGGATATGGACTCAACTATGTGGTACAATACGATTCAAAAGGAAAATATATCAGGCACTGGGGAGGCTACGGCGACGAAAACGGCCAGTTCAAGTGCAACCATGGTGTAGTAGTGGACCTCAGGAATCCGCAAAAACCGACTTTGATCGTTACCTCAAGAATAGATAACTGCTGGAAGAGGTTCACCCTTGACGGTAAATACCTTTCGACCATCCCTTTACCCGGCACTTTCATTTGCCGCCCGGTTATTAAAGGGGATTATCTTTACGGTGCAGCCTACAGATCAACCCAGGGGGATTATCCAAACTCAGGATACCTTCAGATCCTGGATAAAAACGACAAAGTGGTTTCCAGCCCGGGAGCCTCAGAACCGACTTTTACAGATGGTAAACTTCTGGAACAAAGAAAGCTTGATCCTGCTAAAATATTCATGCATCCGCATGACGTTTGTGTGGACTCAGATCAGAATCTTTATGTGGCTCAGTGGGCTTCTAAAAAGACCTACCCTGTCAAACTGGAAAGAATCGCATAACATATTTTTACAGGTTCAAAAGTTGAGTTCATTATGCCTGCGGCTTAAGGGGTTGTTTTGCATACTTCCGGACAAGCACTTTAAATCATATTTCCATCAAATTAAATTTGGTTATTTTTACCTATATAAGTTTTTAGTTTCTAATTTTGAGAAAAAACCCAAACTATGTTTGTATTATCGGAATCGAACTCAATTGCCAATCATTTTCTTGCCGAACTAAGAGACAAAGACATTCAGAAGGATGCTTTCAGGTTCAGAAAAAACCTCGAAAGACTCGGTGAATTATTTGCCTACGAAATTTCAAAGACCCTCACCTACAGAAATAATTCGGTAGAGAGTCCTCTGGGCAAAAAAGATGTTTCTTTATTGGGCGATTACCCCGTTCTGGTTACCATCATGAGGGCGGGTTTGCCGCTCCATCAGGGGCTTTTGAATTTTTTCGATAAATCTGAGAACGGGTTCATCGGAGCCTACAGGGGTTTACATGATACCAAAGACCACTTTGAAATCGAAATGGATTATATCAGCAGCCCGAGTATACAAGGCAAAACCCTGATCATCTGCGATCCGATGCTGGCCACCGGCAAATCTATCGAAAAAGCTTATCATGCCATGCTGAGATATGGTATTCCTTCCAGAACACACATTGTTTCTGTCGTAGCCAGTCAGAGAGGTATCAGGTTTATCAATGCCAGGATGCCTGAATGCAGGATATGGGTAGGAGACATCGACGATGAACTTAATTCAAAATCATATATTGTACCGGGTCTTGGTGACGCCGGTGATCTTGCTTTTGGCCCTAAAAATTAAAAAATAAACCCTATTATAATGAATGTGACGACCGAAAAATCGGATCTGCAACACCTCTTCAGCCTGCCTGTTATTGTAGCAGCCCTGGGATACTTTGTAGATATTTATGACTTACAACTCTTCGGTATTGTAAGAATCCCCAGCCTCGAAAGTCTGGGCCTGAACAAAGAACAAGTAGATTCCATAGGAACTGCTATCCTCAATTACCAGATGATCGGTCTCCTGCTCGGCGGACTGCTCTGGGGGGTACTGGGAGATAAAAAAGGAAGACTTTCCGTTTTATTCGGATCTATCATTACCTACTCGCTTGCCAATGTCGCCTGCGGAATGATCCCGCACATTGAGTTTATGGACAAAATAGTAGCCTACAAGTGGTTGAGATTTATCGCCGGTGTCGGATTAGCCGGTGAATTGGGTGCTGGAATCACACTGGTTTCGGAAGTCCTCCCCAAAAGACTCAGGGCCATAGGTACTTCATTGGTGGCCGGTATCGGGCTTCTGGGGGCTGTGGTGGGCACATTTACAGTAAAGTTGTCAGGTGACTGGACCATCGCTTACTATATCGGTGGTGGAATGGGCTTTGCCTTGTTGTTATTGCGTGTAGGGGTTATTGAATCCGGCATGTATAAAAGCATTACCCAAAATCATGAGATATCAAGGGGTAATTTCTTCGCCTTCTTTACCAACAAAGAGCGTTTCATTAAATACATCAAATGCATAGGCATAGGTCTGCCTACCTGGTATTGTATCGGAATCCTGGCTTATATGAGTAACCAGTTTGGAGAGGCCCTGGGCATTCCTGAAAAAATAGAGCCCGGACTCACCATCATGTGGGCATACATTGGTATATCTGCGGGAGACTTTTTAAGTGGTATCATCAGCCATACCCTGCAATCCCGTAAAAAAGCTATTTTCTATATGATGGCTTTCTCTCTGGTCATTGTGGTTATTTACCTGTTCGGAGGAATCAAAACAGCCAATGGCCTATATGCCCTGGCTTGCTGCTTTGGTTTAGGCACCGGATACTGGGCTATGTTTGTCACTGTGGGAGCGGAACAGTTTGGCACCAACCTGAGGGCTACAGCAGCCACCACAGTACCCAATATGGTAAGAGGGGCATTGGTGGGTATGACGACTTTGTTTACTTACCTGAAGCCCGGTATGGGCGTTATTTATGCCGGTGCTATAGTGGCCGCTGTATCTTACCTTATCGGTTTCTACAGTACGCTCACCATACCGGAAACCCATAACAAAGACCTGGATTACCTGGAAGAATAAATCTTTAACGTAGATACAAATTGTACCCCGTCCTATGTCATCCGGGCACCAGCCCAGATTTTCACGGACGGGGTTTCTTTTTCTCTGCTTATCTATTTCAAAAATGGCTTGCTTGGTTATATTGTCTCCTTCTTCCTTTCTCCCTCCCAAAAAATAAAAAAAGGGCTCGAAAACAAACGTCTCCGGCCCTTCTGGGTTTTTAGTTTAGGTTAATTAATATTGAGCTTTGGCTGTTTGTTTAACTCACTGAGATAGAAAGTCAGAGCAGTTGCCAAAATGAAGTATATGATCAATGAAGGTTTTATCAAAGGAGAGCCGGCCACCATTTCCTGCCAGATGCCGGAGAATGAAAACAAGTAAATCCCAAGGCCGTTTCTGAAGAATTCATACCTCCAGGCATTGGGGTTTTTATCCATAAATTCGGTATAACTGTAAACACTCAGGTATACAAATGCCCCGAAACTGAGCACAGCAGGTAAGTTGCCGGGAGTTTTAAGCATGCCGATATTCAGATACAACAGCACAACAAGTCCCAATACAAAAAAGAACTGAACCCAGGCCCAGGCTTTTGCACCGTTTGACAACTCGGGGTTATATTTCTGATAGTTGTACAAATCTGTTATTTTCTTCACAGGATACTGACTTTCGACATCTGCCGGTCTCCATCCGGTAGGCATAAACCATATCCTGAATTTATCACGGATACTTTCAGTCCGGAAAGCATCCTTAATCAGCAAAAAAAGGTGCTGAAAATTAATTTTGATCGGATTCCATGTGTCTGAGGGGCGGGTAATGCCATAAACGGGCTTAACGTCATCCAGTTCTTCCTGAAAAGTACCAAACCATTTATCCCAGAAAATGAATATCTGTCCGTGGTTCTTATCCAGGTACTCCGGGTTAATGGAGTGATGCACCCTGTGATGCGAAGGCGTAACAATAATATGTTCCAGAAAGCCCATCTTCCCGATGTAAACAGTGTGATACCAAAACTGAGCGAAAAGATGAAGCGGTGCAATGATTGCAATGGTCTGGGCAGGCACTCCGAATAAGGCCGCAGGAATCAGGAAGAAAGTAAAAATATTAACGAAAGTAGAAATGCTTTGTCTGAGGGCACAAGCCAGGTTAAACTCTTCACTGCTGTGATGGATGGCATGTTTATTCCAGAAAAAATTGATTTGATGGCTGAGTCTGTGAATCCAGTATCCCGCAAAATCAAGGGCAAAGAAAGCAATGATAACTACCCAAACATTGGATTTAATATGAAAAACAGCAATGTGATCCACAAGCCAGCCGTAGGTAAGAATGGTAAAACTCAGTCCAAGAACATCCTTAAGAGAATTTGTGACACCGGAACTCAGACTTGAGATCGTGTCCATAGATCTGAACGGATCACGCCTGAACCAGTAACCATACAATTTCTCAGCCAACACCAATCCTAAAAAGACCGGCATTGCAACCAACAAGATCCGTGCGTAAGTCTCCATTTATTATGCTTGCATACTATCAACTCCACAAAGATAGCTATTCTTTAAATAATTAAAAAAATTATTAACTAAATCTTATTCCTGAAATTTTTAGAATATTTTTCCAGACTCTTTATAGAATTCAGGATTTTATCAATACGTAAGAAAACAAAAAATAGTCTGGTCTTCTGTAAAAAACCAGACTATCACAAAGTCTTAATAATAAAGCAGCTAACTGCTCAGATTTCCACTTCCCACGACTGCCGGAAGGTTTGTCCGGCCGCTAAATGGTTTATTCCCTCCTTTTGTGTCAGTTCCTGGTTATGATTTGCCGCATCTGCAATGCCGCACCAGGGCTCCAGACATACAAAATCAGCATCTTTTGCCGCCCAGATCCCAAAATAAGGAAACCCTTTAAAGCTGAACTTCAGCCTTGCATCCGTCTTATCTGATTGAATACTGATAGATTCTGATTTCAATCCCTTAAAAACAAGAGCATCTTCATAAAACAATGATTTTGTAAGAGGTAGCTTATCGGATGATTCGTGAAAACTGACAGCACTTTCCAATGTCAACCCTTCTGCGTTCAACGGCCACTTTAAAAACTCCTCCGGCTTTTCAAATGCCAGGTAATAATCTTCATAAGTGGTTCCTGCAGCAACCGGTACCTTAAAAGCCGGGTGGCCTCCGACAGAAAACCACAGGGCAGAACCCGAAGGATTGCTGACCTGGTAAGTAACCGTCAGTTTATGACTATTCAATTCATAAATAAGCCTCAGTTCAAATTCGAAAGGATAAACTTCGAGACTGGTCTCATCACTTTTCAGTAAAAAAACAACCCTCTCGCCGGTTTGCTCTTCTACCTCAAACACCTTCTCACGGGCAAAACCATGTCTTCCAAGCGAATAAGACTTACCTTCATAATGATAAGCATTTCCCTTTAACCCTCCGACTATCGGAAAAAGCACCGGGGAGGTTTTAGCCCAGAAAGCAGGGTCGGCACTCCACATCATTTCGGTCTGGTTCTCTTTTTTAAATAAAGAAACCAGCTCAGCTCCCAAAGGCTTGATTTTCGCCTCAATTATATCATTCTCAAGTTTTATCATTTGCAATTCTGTTTTAACAAAAATAGCGGATAAGATCATTTTATTTCAACAGATCATCATTTAAAACCTCATAATTTCTTCTATTTTTGTAAGAATCTAATATCATAAGTAATGACGATCGAAGAAGCACAAAAAACAGTGGACGGCTGGGTGAATACCATTGGGGTCAGATATTTCAGTGAACTCACCAACATGGCCATCCTGACAGAAGAAGTGGGTGAAGTAGCCAGGATCATGTCCAGAAGATACGGAGACCAATCTGAAAAGGAATCTGATAAAAATAAAGACCTGGGAGACGAGATGGCTGATGTTCTCTTTGTGCTGATTTGCCTGGCCAATCAGACAGGAATTGATCTCACGGAAGCTTTCAGAAAAAACCTGCAAAAGAAGACTGAAAGAGATTTTGACCGGCATAAAAACAACGCCAAGTTAGCCTGAAACCATATGACCCGGATACTCACCAGTTCGTTCAGACTTGTTAACCTCAAAGCAGTTTTGTTTATCTATTCAGTGCTATTGATACTGGCCCTGTTGATTGCCGTTCCTTTCTATTTCACGATACTCAGCCAGGCAGGGCATTCCATGGCACCCGACAAGTTGGTACCAGACTTTGAGTTCTCTGTTTTTTCAGATTTTATGAGACAAAGCGGCAAGGCCTTCAGGCCTTTTTTCTTTTTCTCTGTGATCCTGAGCTTAGCTTTTATGATGGTCCAGGTATTTTTTTCGGGAGGTTTGGTCTCAGATCTTCAAAAAGCGGATAAGGTATTCAATCTAAAGGTATTTTCAGGAAATTCGCTGGCCCTATTTCCAAAATATGCCGGATTATTTTTCCTCCAGTTAACTTACCTGCTTCTTTCAACGCTCGTGTTTGTACTCTTACTTTTTATTTTTCTTAGTTTCAGTACCGATGGCAATGAACTCACTTACGTCTATCTGAGTATCATACCACTAGCCTTCATATCTGTTGCGGCCAGTTTTATAATGACGGGCAACGAGTATGCCAAAAACCTGATCTCCCAACATCAATACTTAAGTCCGCTTTCTGCCCTTCATTCGGCCTTCAGTTATGTATTCCGTCATTTAAAAACCATCTTACTTTTCTGGATAATACTTGGTGGCTTGTTGCTTACAGGAGTGATATATCTTTTTTCTGATGCCATGATAGGTATGAGTTCTACGGTTACCATAGTGATTATGGTTATTCTTCAGCAATGTTTCATAGTTGCCCGGATATTCTTCAAAACCTGGTCGTTAGCTGCAGCCGCGGAATTCCTCAAGGCCGAACCCGTAACAGTTCCTCAAAAAATTGAGTTACCTGAAGAAAGCCCTGAGTAAACTTTCGGCCGCCATTTGATGTTAATCTGATACAATGGAAGAACTAATAGTTAATAAAGTAGCCGCCAGCGGCTTGATTACCCTTGATCTCGAAGATTTTTATCATCCGGGCGAAAGAGTTGTATATGATCTCAAAGACAACCTGTTTATGGGGATGATATTAAAAGAAAAAGACTTCAGGGAGTTCCTTAAGCAGCATGACTGGAGTCAGTATGATGGTAAAAACGTCGCCATTATTTGCTCGGAAGACGCCATTATCCCTACCTGGGCTTATATGCTCATGGCGGTCCATCTTGAAGCCCATGCCCATATTTTTGTTTTCGGCGACCTGAAAGACCTTGAAAATAAATTGTATGAAGAGGCTTTAAAAGGAATCAATTTTGAAGATTATACCGATCTCAGAGTGGTCGTAAAAGGCTGCAGCAAAGTAGAAGTACCTGTTTCTGTTTATGTCGAAATATCGAGGAGACTTAAGCCCTTTGTCAAGAGCTTAATGTTCGGGGAGCCCTGCAGCACCGTACCGCTGTACAAAAGAAAATAACATTACCTGTGATAAAAATGAAAAAGCCTCAGAGGAAATTCTTCTGAGGCTTTTTCGATATCGATCGCTATTGCTTTCTTAGTTCTTTGCAGGCGTAGCCGGAGTTGTTGTACTTGTGCTCTTAGCTGCATCTGCAGGAGGTGTAACACCCAGTTTCTTAAATACAAGGTTAGTGATGTTATCTGACTCAGGAGCAACCAAAACAACCACTGCTGACTGGTATCCGGCATCAGAATTAAGTACGTAAGTGTAACCCGCTTCTTTAGCCACATCATCAATAGCTTTCTGGATTTTATCCATTACAGGAGCCAAAAGCTCTTGTTGCTTACGTCCTAAAGCTACTTCAGAATTCTGTTGAAATTCCTGGATTTCACCTTGCTTGTTTTGAAGAGATTTTTCTTTATCGGCACGAATCACAGCTGACATAGAAGCACTGTTCTTCTGATAATCTTCATACGACTTTTGAAATTCAGCTACTTTCTCACCGTAAATTTTGTCATATTGAGCTTTTTCTGTAGCCAGCTTAGTCTGAATATCTTTTGCTGCAGGTAGGTTCTGCAAAATATAATCTACATTGGTATATCCTATTTTGATGCCCTGTGCATTAACGTTAAATCCAGCAAAAAAAACGAAAGCTAAAACTGTTAAAAAAAATTTGATTTTCATTTCTGTAGTATTAAATATTTAATTTGGTTGTTTATTTATATAATAAATTATTTTTTACTCACGCCAATTCCAAGATCTTCGATGATGTAATCTGTGTAATCATGCCTTGGATCAGCATAGATCATACTCATATCGGAAGCTTTGTCAAAGATAAACATAAGTTTTTTCTGTCTCGCAATTTTTTCACAGGATTTGTATATTTCATCCATGATCGGCTTGATTATCTCCTTTTTCTTCTGAAAAATAAGTCCATTCATTCCGAAAACGTTATTATTCAGCTCCTTAACTTCTTCTTCCTTCTGCTGTATCTCATTCAGTCTTTCACGTTTCATATCGGCAGTTAAAAGGATTTCTTCTTGTTGAAACTTCTCTTTTAACTTATCCAGGTCATTATATTTGGTCTTGATATCCTTTACCCATTTATCAGCATATTGATTCATCGACTCATTCGCTGCTTTATATTCTGGCATCTTATTCATGATATATTCAATATCAATATACCCGAATTTCTGAGCAAAAACCTGCGTACTACCAACCAATAACAATAGAACAAATAATATCTTTTTCATTTTTGCTCAATCAAAACCTTTTAATGTTGCTGATTTATTCATTTGACTTACTAAACGTACCAATGGTTAATTTCTGATATATTATTAACAGAGTTTTAACACATTAACGGATTTGCTGCCCGATACTGAACGTAAAGTTTTTCAAGCCTTTATTCTGTAATCCCGGAATCGGGTCAAAACCATAACCATAATCAAGACCCAGCAAACCAAAGGCAGCCATGAAAATCCTGGCACCCACACCGGCTGTACGTCTGAGTTTGAATGGGTTGTAATCCTGATAACTTCCCCAGCTGTTTCCGGCCTCTGCAAAACCAAGCACAAAGATGGTTGCCTGCGGATTAAGTGACACAGGATATCTGAGTTCAAGAGCGTATTTGCTATAGACGATACCACCTTGTCTGGTACTGATACTGGAGTTTCCGGTAAGTAAGTCAGTTTGTTCCTGCAGTGACCTTTCTTTTACAACGGCTTCTTCATAACCTCTTAATCCTATCAGGTCAGCACCCACGTTCATGGCATTCTGCATACCCATACCTGCACCACCGAGAATAAACCTTCCGAACGGACTGAATCCGGTAGTAGAAGAATATTTACCCAGGAAGCCCATATTGGCTTTGGCGTGGAATACCAGCTTGCCTACCACAGGAGTATACCAGTCGGCATCAAACATCCATTTATGACCTTCAAGCCAGTTATAAGGACTTGCAATTACTTTTTCTTTGTCTCTCAGTAGTGAGTACGGCGGGTTAAATGTAGCTGACAGGTTAAATGAAGACCCCGATCTTGAGAAGGTAGGGTTATCCAGACTGTATCTTGAAAGGTTGATACCCAATGAAAGGTCGTTGGCCACCCCTCTTGTAAAGCCGGGAATAAAATAACTGTCAAATACATTATAACGCTGATAAGAGAGCGTACCACTCAGGTTGAAGTTCCTGTCAGGCCAGTTCAATCTTTTACCATATGTTACAGAGGCACCGGTGTTTTTGAAATAACCATTACCGTAAATACTTGAACCCAGCAATGCCGAGCTGCTTGAACCATATAATTTGGCAAGTCTCGCAGAATAACTCCTGTTATCAGACGAAGTATGGAACAAACTCACAGAGAATGAATTCGGTTTTTTACCGCCCATCCACGGTTCTGTAAATGAGATCGAATAAGTCTGATAAAAACGTCCACTGGCCTGCATACGAATAGCCAGACGCTGACCGTCTCCTTTAGGCAAAGGTTTGTAAACACCTTGTCTGAACTTAAGCATGTCTTTAATCGCAAAGTTGTTAAATACGATACCGAACGTACCGACAAACCCTTGCAAACCTCCCCATCCACCGGAGAGTTCTATATTATCATTTGACTTTTCTTCTACATTATATTCCACGTCTACTGTACCGTCTGCCTGCGGAACAGGCTTAGGTTCAATTTTCTGCGGATCAAAATAACCGAGCTTTGAAAGCATCTGGGTAGTTTCGATCAAGTCGGTTTTACTGAATTTCTGCCCCGGTTTGGTCAGAATCTCACGCATCACCACATGGTCGCTGGTTTTGGTGTTACCATTCAGGACAATCCTGTTGATGGTAGCCTGCTTACCTTCAAAAATCCTCATCTCTATGTCTATCGAATCACCTTCAATGGCTACTTCAATAGGCTGACAGCTAAAATAAAGATAACCATCATCCATATAATAGGAACTCACGTCATTCTGAGGAATACCGTTAATCTTTTTCTCCAGTTCTTCCGGATTATACAAATCTCCTTTTTTAACACCCAGAATCATAGAAAGGGTATCACTTGATCTGAGGTAGTTACCACTCCAGGTGATATTACGATAATAGAACTTCCTGCCTTCATTCAGATTAAGAACGATATTTACGTTTCTGTCATCCACTTTAATGAGAGAGTCAGATACCAGCTGGGCATTTCTGTATCCCCGCTTCTGGAACCATTTAACCAATGTTTCCTTGTCTTCGGCAAATTTCTTTGGTACGTACTTTGAAGGAGAAAAAATTCTGAGGGGGGCTTTCACTCTGGTGCCTTTCATTTTAGAAAGGGCTTTCCATTCCGGCACTTCTTCTATACCGTTCAGTTGTATACCGGATATTTTGACCTTATGCTTCTTATCGATATTAAATACCAAAGCTGCATTATTGGCTCTGAGTGTATCTCCTATCTGCTGAACCTGCACCGTTGTATTCAAAAAACCTTTTTCGATAAAATGCTTCTTAATGGTCAGCTGAAGGTTTTTCACCATGGCATCGGTGATTACCTTGCCCTTATTGGTTTTGATCTTTTCCTCCACACTTTCCTGCTCACCTTTTCTGATACCTTTGAGAACAATCTTGTTCAGCCTCGGCCTTTCTTTAAGATTAATATCAAGCCAGACTTTCTTACCCTCTACTTTGGTGATGTTAATGGCTACTTCTTCAATAATCCCTTGGTCCATTAATCTCTTCATGGCTGTCGAGATCCTTTCACCAGGAATGAACAACTGGTCATTGACATTAAGGCCTGAAACTGAAATCAGTGTATTGGGATCAAGGAATTTCACACCGGAAACGGTGATACCTGCAATGACATACTCCTGAGGATTCTCAAAATCGACTATGTTCTGAACTTTGGGGGTTTCATTTTGTTTTGCTCCGATACCAATCCTGAACTGGGCTTTGGCCATAAAACTGTAAAAAAAACAAAAACAAATGACCAGTGCCGGTCTAAGCCTTATAGCTTTCATCATGTATGTTAGGTACTTTTAACTTGATCTCCTGTTTTTCCAAATCTCCTTTCTCGTTGCTGATAGGTCAAAACAGCATTAAATAAATGTTCTTTTCTGAATTCAGGCCAGTAGATATCATCCATAAAAAGTAATTCAGCATAGGCAGATTGCCATAACAAATAATTACTGATCCTGTGATCTCCACCCGTCCTTATTAGTAAGTCGACATCCGGGGCCTCTTCCGTTGCCAGGTACTCACAAAAATTTGTTTCATTTATATCTTCAACCGCCATTTTACCGGCTTTGACTTCTCCTGCAATGCTTTTAACGGCCTGAATTATATCCCATTTCCCACTGTAACTCAGGGCCAGGATAAGCGTCAGTCCGGTGTTGTCTTTAGTCATCTCAATCGCCTCATCCAGTTCTCTTCTTGCCCTGGAAGGCAACTGATCCTTATCTCCGATGGATTTAAGTTTTACATTATTCTTGTGTAGTTCAGGCACCTCATCCCGTATGGTTTTTACGAGAAGTTGCATGATTCCGTCCACCTCCAGCTTAGGCCGGTTCCAGTTTTCAGTTGAAAAGGTATATAATGTAAGGTACTTTATTCCAATTTCAGAACATGCCTCAACAGTATCACGCACAGATCTGATGCCGTGATGGTGCCCGAAAATCCTCATGGCACCCTGTTTTTTAGCCCACCTGCCGTTTCCGTCCATAATAACGGCGATGTGCTTGGGTAAATTGCTTAAATCAATTTTTTCTTCCACTTACTATTGCATTAAAAATCGGGTCAAATTACAGCTTTTTCTTCATCAAAATCAAAAAAGGAATGCAAAGTTAAGAAAAAACAAGGCTAATAAAAATAAATTGAAAATCAGTTATCTACCGGGAGGACAATAAACCTTATAAAAGACGTAGCTGATATAAAAATTGGTGTAAAAATACTTGTCTGCCTGTGGAGTATTGGCCATGTCATAGAGATCGATTGGGGTACTTCGTCCTTTATAGAAATTCCTCTGAGGACTGTAGCTAAGTCCGTCAAACAGATCCGACTGCTTCTTATTTAACAGAAATCTTGAACCAAACTCAATACCGAAATTCCATTGGTACTTCCACACCTTTTTTATTCCTACACCAATCGGTATATTATAGTTAGGTGTGTTTCCATGTTTTATAACACGTACAATGCCACCGGAATAAATGTTCTGTCTGGGATTCTGATGAGCTCCGAAACCACCAAAAAGATAAGGAGTCCAGTTCGAGTTAGACCTGGAAGTTGATCTGAAATTCAGGAAATTATACTCTACCTGTCCTGAATATTCCACAATAAGGTTCCTGAAACGAAAACCCCTGGCTTCATTTAAAGCATATCCTGACTTTTTATCATCCCCACTCACCCATCCTCCCATAGCCCCTACTTTAAAGGAAAGTGAGTTATTGAAGTTATACCTGGCCAGTAAATTCCCGGCAGCATGGATATTAAAAGGCCGGAATGAAGGGTTAAGGTCTCCCTTATAATGTGTAACGCCCGCTCCTACACCCACTTCCATTTTCTGGGCTCTTAAAGAGGGTATACAAACAATGAAAAGGAATAAGGTTTTTTTTATCACAATAATACTTTTGGGTATTCAGGAAACACAAAGTTCCGTTTTTTATTCCAATTATAAAAATAGTAGTATTATATCATTTAATCGGTGGGCATTTAATGGAGTTACTGAGTATATAGCTGATAGTAAACTGGGTAACAATATATACATCTAAAGGACTTTGTCCTCCTCTTTTACTTCCTACCCCAAATCCATAATAATCCGCTGCGTTGTTTACAGGAGACATTCCTGTAGTACTTGTCCCCGGAGACAGTTTCTGGACAATTTGCAAAAAAGAAGGCAGCCTGTCTTTTAAACCATTAGCTGTCCTGTTTTCATCAGCTCTGTAAGCCAGACCGGCAGCATCAGGACCAAGATTACTTAATAACACCGCAGGATCGACATAAGCATCAGAGCCGACATCATCCAGATAATCAAATGGTGTTATTCTTAAGGAAGCCTCAGCAGTAAAATCGAACTTTTCATTGATTTTTACTCTTACTCCGAAACCTATCGGCATTACCGGCTGAATGAGCGAATAGGGCTTCTTATATCCCGGAATACCCTGACCCGCAGTACTGTAAGGCTTAAGAGATGCCCAATCTGACTCAACAAGATTACCGCTCGCATCAAGGGTGGGCCTCAATTTAGCCTGGGGGTTGTGCCCGTAAAAGCCGATACCGATAGCAAAATAAGGAACTACTGAACTTCTGCCCTTGGCTCCTTTGCCCTCCTGTGGTACCAGGTTAAAAAGACCTGAAATAGTAAATTCTTTGATATCGTTTCTGAAGTGCAGGTTTCTAAGGTAATTATTGAATAATTTCTCAAAATTACGATTGGAGTAAGTATGATCATCTCCGGCAATCCTGGCATAGGTAAAAGACACCCTGGCCGCAGCATTGGTGGTAAGGAAACGGGTGTAATTGATGCTTCCGTTCCATCTGACATTGGTGTAAAGACCGTAGTAAAAATAAGTGTAAGGTGCCAGATCTCCGAAATAGTGCGATGTGCCCGCCCCGACTCCTATCGTAGCATATTGACTCAGTAGTTTTTGTTTACTGAAAATTCCGTTTTTTTGTGCAAAAGTAAGATTACAAAAAGCCAGTATCAAAATGAAAGCAAGACCTGTTTTTCTTCCTGATCTATAGAGCATAGTTATTCTCATAAAATTTTGAAAAGCGTATTCAGAACGCTCAGAATGTTTTTTTTATTGTCTACTTTTTGGTTTAGCGAAAAATCATTCTCTCACACCCTGTTTCTGACATCCTTTCCCCAGCTAAGTTTTTCCCGCAATGTGGTCAGGAAACCCTCTCCTTCTATCGTTACGAGCTTAGCCTTAAAGTCTTCTTTCCTGATGTTGATATCTGCCTCCACATCCCCGATAATTTTAGCCCTGGCATCCATCGAAACCAGGTAATTATTACTCCGGCTTTCTACTTTCAACGAGATCAGGCTGTCACTGGAAACCACAATCGGCCTCACGAACAAATTATGAGGACAGATGGGTGTTATAATAAAGTTATCGGAATGCGGCATGACCAGCGGCCCTCCGCAACTCAGATTATAACCCGTTGATCCGGTGGACGTTGCCACCATCAATCCGTCAGCCCAATAGGAATTCAGAAACTCTCCGTTGATATAAGCATGAATGATAATCATGGAAGAGGTATCGGTCTTCGATATCGCTATTTCATTCAAGGCAAAATTCGTGCCTTTTTCAAATAATTCGATATCTGAATCCGCGTGGACCATCGTCCGCTCGTCTACCGAATATTGCTTATTAATGATTTTCTGGATCGTTTCCTTGATGTGCTGTGGCTGAACGGCGGTCAAAAAACCCAGTCGCCCGAAATTAATACCCAAAATTGGAAGCTCCCTGTCGCCAACATGACTGAGGGTTTCGAGGAAAGTACCATCACCGCCCAAACTCAGTACAATGTCCGCGTCAAAGATTTCACTCCTGGAATCGTAGAATTGTTGTGTTTTGAAATTGATCCCTGATGAAGAGAGTATTCTGGCAAAGGAATTGGAAATCTGAACAGGTAAATCATTTTTATCCAACTCGTCAAAGATTTCCTGAACATGTGCTTTTGATTCAGGTTTGAATTCACGACCATGAATGGCAAACTTCATAAGACAACTATTTTTTTAACAAAAATAGCTTAAAATGCATTAAGGGGAATTAAATACTCAAATATTTCATCAACATATCATACCTGTCTTTTTCAAGACTATCGACAGGCTCGCTGGTATGATAGGATTCTACCTCAAAACCAAAGCGGTTGAGGGTGCTGAGCAGAGAAGAAATGTCTTTCCTGTTAAGTTTCAGGGTAAGCTTAAGATTATTATCAAGGTCGTAAGTCGAGCCGGTCAGATAAGATCCGATAATTTTGATTTTTTCAGACTCAACCAGCCTTGAAATCTCCGTAAGAGAGTAATCTCTGTTCTTAAGATTGATCTCAATCACAGAACCCTGCTCTCCGAAACCAAGTTCGGTTATAAATGACCTGGTGACCTCAGAGGTATTGATGACACCCAGAAAATGGCTTTCGTTGTCCAGAACCGCCATAAAAGAAACGTTTTCTTCTACCAGACTTCCGATGATCTCGTAAATATGCTGGTGTCCGTAAACAAACTTGTCCTGATATAAGGGCAGAATAGCGTCAAGCTTCTCTTCGTAATCAAAATTAAGCAGGATGTCTTCTGTGAAAATACCTAAATAAGTCTGCCCGTCTGCATAAACCAGCTGGTCGTAACGAAAATCGGTCATCAGCTGTAAGGCTCTTTCAACAGAGTCTCCAGGTTTCAAAACCGGTAATTCATTATTTATAAGATCTGCAGCCAGCATATTGCTTAAATTTATTTATACTTCTTCCGGTATAACACTGGTTTTGAGTATCGTGTTCAAAAACTTACCCATTATTTCATTAAACCGCTCAGGTCTTTCCATCATCGGAGCATGGCAGCACTTATCAATAAAGTGCAATTCTGAGTTAGGAATCAGGCGGTTAAATTCGTGTCCTACGTGCGGCGGGGTGATGGTGTCATTGAGTCCCCAGATCAGGCAGGTAGGCACGTTGATGGCCGTAATATCCTTGGCCATATTGTGACGTTGTGCAGATTTCGCAATCTGAACAATATTCATACACTTGGGAATGCTCGAAGTTATTTCAAAAACTTCGTCAAGAAGCTCTTTTGTAGCTGTTTCGGGCTCGTAGAAAGTGTAGGCTACTCTTTCCTTGATATATTCATAATTCCCTCTTTTAGGGAAAGATCCGCCCATGGTATTTTCAAACAACCCTGATGAACCGGTAAGGATAAGCGATTTCACGTTGTCAAGATGAGCAAGAGTATATAGCAATCCCACGTGACCGCCAAGTGAATTACCCAGTAAAATGATATCTTTCAATTGTTTGAATTCCACAAAACGCTCAATAAAAGAACGAAGTCCGTCAAGACTGGCTTCTCTCATCGGCATATCGTATATCGGCATCACCGGAATGATGATCCTGCAGTTATGTCTGAATCCTTCTATTACCCCGTCAAAATTACTTAAGGCCCCAAAAAGACCATGTAAAACCATCAATGGCTGACCCTCTCCTTCATCTATATAACGGAATTCACCGTGGGTTTTTACGTCGTAAGTCATAAAAAACTATTCGTTTTTATTTGCTGATTTTTAAAATAATACACAAAATACTACTATTAATGTGAAGAATCAAAACATTTTTGTCGTATCAATGATATTAAACGACCTGAATCTTGAAATCCTTCTCTTCTAACCTCTTATAATATAGTAATTTAATAGACTAATAACTTCAAAAGTAAGCTAACAGACTACCGGAACTCTTAGAAATTTTCCGGATTTCTACTGACGGTCTTTCAGGAAGTCCCTGATCTGAGCCTCGGCCAGAGTCACAATTTCTTCAGAAGTTTTACCTTTCGATTCAATGGGCTCAAGGGTGTTCCAAGCCATCCTGGTAAAGGACCTCAGCGGAAAAACCCCGGTAGGATTAAACTTCCCGGTGTTTTGAATGGCGATAGGTACCACGAGAGCATCAGGGCAACGTTTCAGAAGCGTAGATACCCCACCTACTGAAAACGGCTTTAACTTCCCGGTTCTGGACCTTGTGCCCTCCGGAAAAATAACGCCTGAATACTGATGCTCGTAAATGTATTTGCCAAAACGGGCAATCTCAAGGATGGCCTGTTTAGTGTCTTTTCTGTCGATAAGTGCTGCTTTACCTACCCTGAGATTATAAGAAATACTGGGAATACCTTTTGATAATTCGATTTTGGAAACAAACAAAGGCGTATGTTTTTTCAGGAACCAGATGATTCCCGGAATATCAAACATGCTTTGGTGATTGGAAATAAATATCTTGGTGCGGCCCTCAGGAAGTTCTGTTTGCTGATGAAAATGAATGGTTGATCCGGTAAGGTACCAGCCGTGGGTGATGAAGAAATTCAGCCATTCCACAGATTTCTGGTGGACTTTCTGCCCGAAAAACTCGTAGCAGATGTATTGAATCCCATGAAAAATAACTAA
This sequence comes from Emticicia sp. CRIBPO, assembly GCF_009905725.1. GTDB lineage: Bacteria > Bacteroidota > Bacteroidia > Cytophagales > Spirosomataceae > Leadbetterella. The sequence goes on from NZ_JAAAKV010000002.1 coordinate 507,451, forward strand.
AATTAATCCGAAATACAACAGATAAACCGCACTCAGAACATAATCTAAAACTACCTTCATTCATTTAAAGTTTAAAATTCCGGGTGCAAAAATACTCAAATTTTCCTGCCGATTGACAGGCCGGTGAGTTAAAAATCATTTCTCATAAAAATATAACACGAGATGAATGCCTTAATAAAGACGGTCGTTTAGACACCATAACCTCAAAGAACTACCCTGCATATATACCTCCCGGAGGCAGAACTTATTTATTTTGCAATTTTATCTGGTATGATTTTTTATCATTACTTTTGTTGTATTGTTAAATTAAAAAAGAATCATATGAATTTACCCATGTCAAGGATTGAGGTAATGAAATTTTTGGGTCAAAAAATAGATGAATTGGTTAATGAATTCCTTAAACCGATTGATAAAAACTGGCAACCTGCTGATTTCCTCCCCGATTCGAGTTCGGAAAAATTTATGGAAGAGGTAAAACTTCTGCAGGAATCCTGCAAAGAGTTACCTTATGACTATATGGCTGTATTGATCGGAGATACCATTACAGAAGAAGCTTTACCCACTTATGAATCCTGGCTGATGACCGTTGAGGGCATAGACCAGGTGAATGAGCCGGCCGGATGGTCGAAATGGGTAAGGTGGTGGACCGCTGAAGAAAACCGTCACGGAGATTTACTGAATAAATATCTGTACCTGTCCGGACGTGTCAATATGAGAGAGATGGAAACCTCAACGCAGTATCTTATTGCTGATGGTTTTGACATCGGAACGGGCGTGGACCCTTACCGAAACTTTGTATATACTTCTTTCCAGGAGTTGGCTACGAACATTTCCCACAGGAGAACAGCTACGCTTTCAAAGCAATACGGCAACAATCAGCTTTCGAAAATCTGCGGGATGATTGCTGCAGATGAAATGCGTCATGCCAAGGCTTACAAAACTTTTGTAGAGCGAATCTTCGAAGTGGACCCTTCGGAAATGATGCTGGCTTTTGAAGATATGATGAAAAAGAAAATTGTTATGCCTGCCCACTTCCTGAGAGAAAGCGGAGTGAAAATGAGCCAGACTTTTTCTCACTTCTCTGATGCCGCACAGCGTCTGGGTGTTTATACTACTTATGATTATATCCAGATACTGGAAGACCTGATCGCTGAATGGAAGATAGAAAATATGGGAGGGTTCAATGACGCGGCTGAGCGTGCGAGAGACTATGTGATAGCCCTGCCGAACCGTCTGAAAAGAATTGCTGAGAGAACCAAGGTGCCTCAGCTGGAATATGAGTTCAGCTGGATAACCAGGTAATTGTCAAGACAAAAGAGAAAGAAAAAGGCTAAGTTTATTTTCTGTTCTCAATCTGATTCCTGTATTAACAGAAATAACATGAGAAAAGCACCGTTTTAAAAGGCGGTGCTTTTGTTTTTATTTATGCCTGAAAAGAGGGTGATTCTCTTCGCCGGCAGTAATTTAACTCAAAAACCCCGGATTAAACTTTTTTTCACAATTCAGACCTTCCGGATAAATTTGGACTCTTCCAATTAAAACTTTGACAATCAAGAGTTTACTTAAATTTAATTTTAAGATATTTATTTATTCGGTTTTTAATTCCTACCTTTGCAGACTTTTTGATAAAGACTGCCTTAAAACAGCCTGTTTTCAAAGATTTAAAGTTCATCAAAATTATCCCTCGAAAAGAGGAAATTCAATGCAAGAAATAAGAAATATTGCGATCATTGCTCACGTTGACCACGGTAAAACTACGTTGGTTGATAAAATCATTCATGCGTCAAAAATCTTCAGAGAGAATCAGGAGTTTGGAGACTTGATTCTGGACAACAATGATCTTGAACGTGAAAGAGGTATTACCATCGTTTCCAAAAACGTTTCGGTAAGGTACAATGGTGTAAAGATCAATATTATCGATACTCCGGGTCACGCCGACTTCGGTGGCGAGGTTGAGCGTGTGCTTAAACTGGCTGACGGTGTTATTTTGCTCGTAGATGCTTTTGAAGGCCCTATGCCTCAGACACGTTTCGTGTTAGGAAAAGCTCTTGACTTAGGTTTGAAGCCAATCGTGGTAGTAAATAAAGTTGATAAAGAAAACTGCAGACCTGACGAAGTACATGAAAATGTTTTCGACCTGATGTTTAACCTTAACGCAACTGAAGATCAGTTAGACTTCCCTTGCCTTTACGGTTCATCAAAACAAGGCTGGATGAGCACTGACTGGAAAACGCCAACAACCGATATCATTCCTTTATTGGATTCGATCATCAAAAACATTCCGGCGTCTCCTGTTAATGAAGGAACTGCACAAATGCAGATTACATCTCTTGACTATTCTTCTTTCGTAGGCCGTATCGCTGTAGGCCGTGTAGCCCGCGGTACTCTGAAAGAAGGGATGCAGGTTGTATTAATCAAATCTGACGGTTCTCAGAAAAAAATGAAAATCAAAGAACTTCATGTTTTTGAAGGTCTTGGCAAAGTGAAAGTAGCAGAAGTAGGTTCTGGAGAAATCTGTGCCGTGACAGGTATCGAAGATTTCGAAATCGGTGATACTATCGCTGATGCGGAATTCCCTGAAGCATTGCCAAGAATTTCTATTGATGAGCCGACAATGAACATGTTGTTTACCATCAATAACTCTCCGTTCTTTGGTAAAGAAGGTAAATTTGTAACTTCAAGACACATCCGTGACCGTTTGATGAAAGAGACTGAAAAGAATCTTGCATTGAGAGTTCAGAGTGGTGATACAGAAGATAAATTCATCGTATTTGGCCGTGGTATTCTTCACTTGTCTGTTTTGATCGAAACGATGCGTCGTGAAGGTTATGAACTTCAGGTAGGACAGCCTCAGGTATTGTACAAAGAAAATGAAAACGGTGAAAAACTGGAGCCTATCGAAACTTTGGTAGTTGACGTTCCGGAAGAAACCGCAGGTAAAGTAATCGAACTGGCTACGCAAAGAAAAGGTGAGCTTCTGATCATGGAACCGAAAGGAGATTTGCAACACCTTGAGTTCAACATTCCTTCGAGAGGTTTGATCGGTTTGAGATCAAATGTTTTGACAGCTACGCAAGGTGAAGCCATCATGAACCACAGATTTAAATCTTACGAGCCGTACAAAGGCCCGATTCCAGGTAGAATTAACGGTTCAATGATCTCTATGGGTAATGGTCCGGCCATCGCCTACTCCATTGATAAACTTCAGGACAGAGGTACATTCTTCGTAGATCCAGGTGAAGAAGTTTACATGGGTATGGTTATCGGAGAGCACAACCGTCAGAATGATATCGTGGTGAATGTTCAGACTTCGAAAAAACTGACCAACATGCGTGCTTCAGGTTCTGATGACAACGTGAAAATTGCTCCGAAAATCAATTTCTCTCTTGAAGAGTGTATGGAATATATCCAGAAAGATGAATACCTGGAAATTACACCTAAGACACTTCGTATGAGAAAGATTTATCTTGACGAAAACGAACGTAAGCGTATGGAGAGGGTTTCAGAGACCAACTCTGTATTTGCATAATACTGACCGGATATTGATACAAAAACCTCAGAGAATTAAGCATTCTTTGAGGTTTTTTTTTAGTTTTGGACATAATTAAAAGAGAATGAAACAATACCTGGTTTTAGGAAGAGACGGAAAAGATGAACAGGCCCTTGAAAGAAGAATGGGTCAGCGGCCACAGCATTTTGAAGGGGCCAGAAAACTAAAATCCAAGAATAATTTTATTGTGGGCGGAGCCATGCTCGACGACAACGATAAAATGATCGGTTCGGCGATGATCGTTCAGTTTGAAACGACCGACGATTTAAATGAATGGCTGGCTGAAGAGCCTTATATCAATGGTAAAGTGTGGGATTCTTATGAGGTAATTCCCTTCAGAGTAGCCGATGTCTGAGATAAAATACATGCAGAGAGCTTTGGAGCTTGCAGCCCTGGGAACAGGCTCTGTGAGCCCGAATCCTTTAGTGGGCTGCGTGATTGTTTTCCAGGACATCATCATCGGAGAAGGCTGGCATCAGCAATATGGCGGACCACATGCTGAGGTCAATGCCGTCAATAATGTTTCTGATCCTGAAAAATTAAAGGAGTCTACAGTTTATGTTACCCTTGAACCCTGCTCCCATTTCGGCAAAACGCCGCCGTGTGCTGATCTGCTGATCAGGCAGCAGGTTAAAAAAGTAGTGATATGCAACATCGACCCGTTCCCTTTGGTGGCCGGGAAGGGCATTCAAAAGCTAAAAGATGCCGGAATAGAGGTAGAAACAGGTTTGCTTGAAAAAGAAGGCCGGCACCTGAACCGGAGGTTTTTCAAATCGGTTGAATCGGATCGTCCGTACATCATCCTGAAATGGGCAGAAACAGCGGATGGTTTTCTGGCAGGGGCAGATCAAAAGCCGCTTAAAATAACCGGTGCATTTTCAGATATGCTGGTACACAAATGGCGTTCTGAGGAAGACGCCATTATGGTAGGCACCAATACAGCAGCGATTGATAATCCATCTTTAAATGTAAGACACTGGGAAGGAAAAAATCCGGTGAGGATATTGATTGACAGCACCTTAAAACTCGATAGAAACCTGAGGGTATTTGATCAGTCACAAAAAACCATCATTTTCAATACTGTTGAAGACCGAACAGAAGGAGAAAATCTCTATATCAGAATCAGCAAAAACTCCGAAAACCTCAGCGAGATCCTGGATAAACTTCATGAGCTGAAAATAAGGTCCGTTTTTGTAGAGGGAGGAGCCACACTGCTCAACAGCTTTATCCGCAGCGGATTATTTGATGAAATAAGAATTTTAAAGAATAAATCAGCCATCAAAAGCGGGATTCCCGCACCACATGTACCTCCCGGAATAAAACTGATAAAAACCGGGCTGTTTGAAGAAGATGAATTAAGCGTTTTTTTAACCTGAGTTCCAACCTTTGGATCAAAATTTGAATCATAACCTGTAACCCTTATACATAGTACATCAGACATTTTTCGTTTGACGGTATTATACTCTTTTCAAAACATGACGAGTCATACCGAGATAGTTGAGGCTTGCATCCGTCAGGATCGGGCAGCTCAGAAGCAGTTTTATGAACTGTTCTCAGGGAAACTATTTGCTGTAGCGATGAGGTACATGAAAAACAGAGATAATGCCCAGGACGTTTTACAGGATTCTTTTGTCAAAATTTATAAGAATCTGCAAAATTTCAGGTTCGATTGTCCGCTTGAAGCCTGGTTAAAAAGAATAGTGATCAATACTGCCTTAAAAGCTTTACAAAAGCAACCGGACTGGCAAATTGGAATGGACGATAATCTGCAGATAGAAACGACGATCACCCATTCGAATTTCGGATTCGAAAACCTGAAATATGATGCTTTACTGGCCATGATCGGTGAGCTGCCGGAAGGTTGCCGTATGATTTTCAACCTTTTTGCGATTGAAGGCTATAAACACAATGAGATATCTGACATGCTGGGTATCACAGAGGGAACATCCAAATCACAATATTCCAGGGCGAGACAATTGCTGATGGAAAAATTATTAAAAGAAAAGAGGAAGGAAGACAGGTCGATGGAAGATTTAAATTTAGAAGAAAACAGGAAGGATATTTTATTATAAAATGGAGTCTAAACCTAAAAAAACATTCGAGGACCATTGGGCAGAGGCGTTTAAAGACGCTTCGATGGTTCCGCCTGATCAGTGTTGGGATAACATTGAAAAGGAGTTGGACAAAAAAGAAGAAAGAAAGCCTTTTCTCCTGATCTGGAGAAACAAAGGCCTGGCCTCGGGCATAGCTGCCATGCTTCTGCTTACCTTAGGCTACGTACTGTTTCAGAAAAACGGCCGTTTGAATACAGTTAGATCTGAAAGTGTTGCTCTGAAGCCTGAAATCAAAGCTTCAGAAAAAATGAATGATACAGATAAAGAATCACAGGTTATTGATAAAAATACAGCTATTGTTACTGAAAAAGTAAAAACACCGGAGCAGAAAAACGACCTGGCTGAGGCCACCTATTCGCGGAAGCCTGAGGTATCTATCAGCAAAATTTCTGTTGCAGCCACCAGTGTTGTCAGCACAAAAGAGACTGTAACCGTTGCGGCAATTCAACCGCCGGCATGGATTGATGAATCAAAAACCCTGGCCGCTTCAGATCAGATTGAAAAAACTACATTCGGTAATGTAACCACTCTGGCTGCCGCTGATTTTGAGCCTTACGGCAACCGATTTAACAATAAAAGAGAAAAGCTGTCTTACGAATTCCCTGAAAATACAGATGTTGTAGCTTCTGACAATAAAAGCAGGAAAGGATTCTGGATGGGATTAAATTCCGGTGTTTCACCGTTTAATCCTAATTATTCAGATTCGAATTTTGGTAGTGACGCCGTAAGTTCTGCCAATAAAGTATCGTCCGAGTCCTTTAATTATGCATCTTCGTCTTCTGTTCTTCCCAACAACAGACCCTCTTCACAACCAACCAATCAGATTCAGAACGGGAGAGCAGTGAACATCGGCATAACCATGGGCAAAAAACTAAGCAAAAGACTTGGGCTTGAATCGGGTTTCCGGTATTTAAGAGCCAACTCGAGCCTGCAAACCAATGTGTATGCCATCAATGAAAACACGGGAGAGATCCAGGCTTATTTTCAGGCCAATTATCTGAATCAGAGAGTCAATACCGATAATACCATCATTTCTTTGTCTGAAAACGGCAATCAGGCCTATGATTACATGAGCATCCCGATGCAAATGAGCTATCAGATTCCTATTTTGAAAAAACTGGACCTGCAATTACTCGGTGGTTTATCCGGAGACCTTTTCCTCAGAAGTGTTTTAAGTGGAGCTAACTCCGGCAAAAATACCTTGACAGCCTCTAATTCAACTTACAAGTCACTGAATGTAAGCGGACTTGGTGGAGCAAGACTGAACTATGCCGTAGGTAAAAACTGGGAAGCTGTTTTCGGATCATTCTATCAGCACTCACTGAACTCCGGCTTAAAATCAGGGAATCATCTTTCTTTCAAGCCCAAGATGTTTGGTTTGACTTACGGCCTGAATTATAAGTTCTGATTTCACCAGCGACAATCAGGTACGATTATCTCCTAAATTCAATTTCTTTGCTTATTTTGCAATATTAAACTGCTTTAAGCCAAAGAATATGAAAACATTTTACTGCATTATTTTTGCCGTTTGTTTTTGCCTGTCTTCTTCCATCAGTCAGGCTCAGTCTTTTGAACTGGAAGAAATCACGGTAGATCAGCTGCAAAACCTGTATAAATCAAAAAAGTATACTGTAAGGCAGGTCGTCAACATTTATCTGAAAAGAATAGATGCGATAGACAAGAAGGGCCCAAAGCTTAACTCTGTCATTGTTGTTAATCCTGACGCTCTCAGAATAGCGGATCAGCTGGATAAAGAGCTTAAAGCCGGCAAATCCAGGGGGCCCCTTCATGGTGTGCCGGTCATTATCAAAGACAATATTGATACCCATGACAAAATGCCCACTACTGCCGGATCCAGGGCCCTGATGAGCTCCATTGCTCCGAAAGACAGCAAAGTAGTGGAAAAACTGAGAGAGGCCGGAGCAGTGATCATTGCCAAAGCCAACCTGAGTGAATGGGCTAATTTCAGAAGTGACAAATCGTCCAGCGGATGGAGCGGCGTTTTAGGACAAACTAAAAACCCGTATGACCTCAGCACCAATCCCTGCGGCTCAAGTTCAGGATCCGGAGCGGCCGTGTCAGCCAATTTATGTGTGCTTGCCATTGGCACCGAAACCAACGGCTCTATCGTTTGCCCGGCCAATGCCAACGGTGTAGTCGGTATAAAACCTACGGTGGGTTTAATCAGCCGCTCAGGCATCATCCCTATCTCATTTTCCCAGGATACACCCGGGCCGATGACCCGGACCGTAAAGGACGCGGCTGTTATGCTGGGTTCACTGACCGGAACAGATAAGGAAGATTCAAAGACCGCTTTAAGCGATAAAAACGGCTTGAAGGATTATACACCATACCTCAAATCGGACGGATTAAAAAACAAGAGAATCGGCATTTATAAGGGCCCTCTCGGCAAACTGGCGGAAGTGGACACGCTGTTTTTCCAGGCGATAGAACAAATGAAAAAACAAGGGGCTATCTTCGTTGAGATTGATAAAATGACGCAGGTAAAAAACACGAATGGTTCTTCTTTCCAGGTCCTGCTTTATGAGTTTAAGGACGGCCTTAATAAATACTTTGCCTCACTGGGTGATAAGGCCCCTGTAAAAAGTCTGAAAGAGTTGATTGCATTCAACAAGACCGATTCTGTGGAAACCAAAATTTTCGACCAGCAACTGCTTGAACTGGCAGAGGCAAAAGAAGACCTCAGTTCTCCAAAATACTTGTCAGCCTTAGAAAACATGTTAAAAGGCACACAATCGGGTGGTATAGACAGTGTGATGAATGCCCATAACCTGGATGCCATCATTGCTCCTACCGGCGGCCCGGCCTGGGAAACCGACTGGAAAAACGGCGATAAGTTCTCCATCGGCAGCTCCTCTCCCGCAGCCATTGCAGGGTATCCAAATATCTCCGTACCGATGGGATTTGTCGGCAACTTACCTGTAGGAATCTCATTTTTTGGCAAAGCCTGGACAGAACCCGTTCTGATCGAAATCGCCTACGCCTATGAGCAAAAAAGCCTGAAAAGAAAAGCCCCGCAATTCCTTAAATAAAACACTTCCGATGATTGATTTTTTTGATATTAATAAGGTCTTCATTACTTTGATGGGGTATTCCATGAGTCATCTGGAATTCTGGGCCACGGTAACAGGGGCTGTGGCGGTTTGGCTTTCGGCCAGAGAAAACGTCTGGTCGTGGATCATCGGTATCCTGAATGTTATCCTGGCTTTCATTATGTTTTACCAGATTCAACTGTACCCGGACATGTTCCTGCAGGTGTTTTTTCTGATTACCAATCTTATCGGTTTCTGGGCCTGGAAATTTCCGAAAGAAATTGATGCCAACCATAAAAACGAATTAAAGATAAGCAAGTTAACACCCAAAAACATCGTTACACTCGGCGTCATAGGGATACTTTTTACGATACTGATGGGAGCATTCTCTAAAAATCTTCATGCTATTATGCCTAAATTGTTCAGCCTGCCGAGTGCGTTTCCTTATATGGATTCATTTACGACCATCATGAGTATTCTCGCGACATTTTTGCTGATCCGGAAAAAAGTGGAAGCCTGGTGGGTATGGTTACTGGTGGACGTGATCAGTACCTATATGTATTATATCAAGGAAGTGAAGTTATACTCCCTCTTGTACCTGATCTTCTGTTTCATCGCGGCTTTCGGAGCCATGGAATGGACAAAAAGATATCTGAAACAAACGTAAGAATTCTCACCGATTGATGGTGAGAATTCCTACCTGTCATTATTTAGGCATCGAAGGCCTGACTTCAATTTTACTTGGGAGCGTTCTTGCCGGCATTTTGATCAGATCAGAAACGATCTGGCCGATATCTTCCGGCTGTATTTTCCAGGCATCAGCATCTGAGGGTGTATGTCCGTTAAAATATGTGGCTACTGAGCCCGGCATAATGGTCGTCACTTTAATGCCTTCATTTCTTACGTCCATCATCAGGGCCTGAGAGAAACCAACCAGACCGAATTTGCTGGCATTATAGGCCGTCCCTTTGTTAAAAAAGTTAGTGCCGGCCAGACTGGCAATGGTAATGAAATACCCTTTGGTGGCTTTCAAAGCTTCCAAAGAAGCCTTTGCTGAATAAAACACGCCTGTAAGATTGATGTCAATGGTTTCATTCCACTGTTCCAGGGTAAGGTCCTGAAACGGCACCAGATGGCCTACACCGGCGTTGGCAATGAAATAGTCTATCCTGCCCCAGTGCTTTATCACAGTATCTACAGCATGCTGCTGTGAAGCAAAGTCTTTCACATCTGAAGCCAGTCCCAAGGCAAAGCCTTCTTTGATCTGGTTTAATTGGGCTGCGGCCAGTTCGGCGGCCACAGAAGAGCGGCTGGTAATGGCCACGTTGATGCCTTCCCTGATCAATACTTCTGCGATACCCAGTCCGATTCCTTTAGAACCTCCGGTAATGAATGCTACTTTTGTTGTCATGAGCTGTTGATCTTTTATGGTCTTTAAACTGTAAAACATTTTATCCCGGATAGAATTCCAAAAATCTGCATGTCACAGATAAAATCTGCATTCCTAAAAAGCATAATAAAGCCCCAGGTTTATATTTTCTTCCACGTCTCCCCTGATAAACAGCTGATAATCGACGTGGAAACCTGCCAGGAGATTGTTTTTTATCTTGTATTTATAATCGATTCCAATACTGCCTCCCATGGTAAGATCTTTCCTGTAAGTGGGCCGCGTAAAGAAGTATTGGAATTCTTTCGGGGCATTAGGATCAGGGTTTCTGAAGTAACTGCCTGATCTGAACTTGGCCGTTTTCAGACTGACCCCATTCACACTTAGTCCCAGACTGTGTTTTCTGATTTCGAACAGATTTACCAACACCCCAAGATTGAACTTCTGAGAATGATTGGCATTGTAAAATATAGGGTATGGATTATCCGGAACATTGCTTTCGATAAAATTATTCCCTTGGGCCAGGCTCAACCTGGTCTGAAACCAGAGCTTTTTCCAGAGTTTCCGCTCATACGTTGCTGTGGCATTGGCTCCCCAGATGTCTCCTGACCCGAAGAATGTTTTCCCGGCAGACAGGCCGATGATGTTCTTTTTTTCCTGGGCTGAGACCTGTGCAGCCCTTAATGAAAACAATAAGACGAGTAAAGAGAGTTTGTTCATAAGGAAATTACGGAAATTCTGTGTTTAAAATACTGGAGTAAGTCTCATTGGAAATTGACACATTAAAATTTTACTTACAAACACCAAAAGTCTCAACCGGTTTAAATGCTCCGATTAAGACTTTGAGTTTTGTTTCCCGGAATTAAAAAAACCGGAATTTCTAAGAAGAAAAGTGTTTCCTATTAAAAAGGAATAAACCCACGGAAGCAATTTCAAAAACTACTCCAAATATCATCATGTAGCGTGCAAAATCTATATAAGCATGCTTGATAAAAAGCAGAACGCCGACGCTTGCAATTACGAAACCAATTAGGAAAAGAATAGTGTATTTTTTCATTATTTTGATATTTAAAATGAATACTTATTTGCTAATAAATCAAACCCTATTTCATTCTCTATAATAACAGTTAAATGTACAAATTTACAACTACTAATTAATCTAAGGTAGTAAGTATTCTATACACAAACTGTACAGGCAATTATAGCCGCCACAAGATACAAAGACCAATTGCCGGCAATGTCGCATTGCCAATCTGACTCACATGTGGCTTTAGCTAATTGATACTCACAGTTAAAGTCATTTCCTACGCATTGCCAGGTACACGCCTGAGACGACGCCGGGCGAGCATTGCTTAAAGAAAACCTTAAATCAGATGTAAACTTCTTAAATTTTGTAATTTTATTATTGGTAAGAGTTACTTCATTTAGCCTGGAATAATCTGCATTGTAAAAGTTAATATCACCATTAAAGGAAAGTTTCCCATCAATTTCAGAACCAGTAACTGAACTTTCTCTAATAAATGATGTAACTAAGTCAGGCGTGCTGGATTTATAAGCAACCACCAATTCTCTTTTATATGGGCCACTTTCTGGTAAAGCTATTATTAGAAATCTTACAGAGGTATCACTAAATGCAATTTTTTGTATTTTATTAAATTCCAAATTGGGAATATTTGATTTTAAAATTTGAAATGACTCTGAATTTTTAAAATTGACAAATACCTCGTCGTTCTCTGAAACATTACTGGTTTCCAAGATTGTTATTTTCTTCGACTGTTGAACTTCAGAAGGTTTCAATTCTTTTCTCTCTCCAGAACAACCCAAAATAAAAAAAATCAAACATGAGAACATTAATAGACTAATTCTGACATTTTTCATAAATTTACACCGTTTAATTGTTATAAATTGAACATTAAAGCCTCCGACGGTCCGCCAAGATTTGACGGAGGCTTTATACTTTGCAAAAGTCAAAATACTTTGTGATATTATAAATAGACGATTGTCCATTTGAATGACCCCATATATAGACAATTGTCCATATATGTAACTACAAGAATTCCTTATTATTTAAAGTAATAGATCTCAACTCTTTCAACTATTACTTTCTCACAGGCTGGCTCCTGATTCTACTCAAATGCCTTGGGCTGATATTCAGGTAGGTGGCGATTTTCTTAAGCGAAATGCGGTTCTGAAGATTTGGATATGCTTCTATAAACTTCTGATATCTCAGCAATGTATCTTTCTCTCTTAAAAGTTCAAGTCGGCGTTCATATTCCATAAGACCTCTCTCCTGCAGCATTCTAACTATTCTTTCCATTTTAGGAATAGTCTCCAGTAAATATGTTAGGTCTGCTTTTGAAATGATTACAACCGTTGAGTCTTCTTCTGCTAAGATATAACACTTCGAAGGCCTATCTTCCAGAAAACTTCTGACATTATAAACAAAGTTACCCTCGCCCATGATCCATGAAGTGCAGGCATTATCTTCATAAGTGTTATTGCCGTCTGCAAGGTGAAATGAAGTATCAGAGTCATTTTGAGAAAGATGATAATATTCTCTTAAGAGCCCGGTTGTAATAAAAATAATATGTTCTGAATATTCTCCTTCTTTAAGTAAAAATTCACCCTTAGAATATTTCTTTACTTCCAGGCACCTTTTTATAAGGTCTAATTCAACTTCATTGAAACTAGTAAACAAAGAAAGGGTTTCAAGATATGCAGATTTCGGATTCATTTTGTCTATCAATAGTTTTGGATTTAAATCGCTGCAAATTATAATTTTTCTAAAAAATTTCAAACTTTTTATTCTTCAACAAGTTTTAGATGAACTATCAAGATACCGGCGTTAAAAAAAAGAACACATACCCAAATTATAATAGCATAAACCCCTGAAAATCTATAATTTTGCAGAATTCTCTTTTTTGAAAAATCAGGAAGGGAAAAATATTGAAATTAAAGCGAGTATTATTTTATGCAGATCAAAGAATTACTGGAACAAAAACCTGAGGGACAACAAGTTACCATCAAAGGATGGGTAAGAACAAAAAGAGGACAGGCAACCATTGCCTTCATTAATATCAATGATGGCTCTACGATAAATAATATTCAGGCTGTAGCAGAAGAAGGTAAAATTGACCAGGAAATACTTAAAAAAGTAACTACAGGAGCATGTGTGGCCATAAAAGGTGCCCTTGTAGCTTCCGCAGGATCAGGTCAGGCCGTTGAGGTGATTGCCGATTCCATTGAGATATACGGTACAGCCGACGAGACTTTCCCTATGCAGCCGAAAAAGCACAGCATGGAGTTCCTTCGTGAAAAAGCCCACCTGAGATTCCGTACCAATACATTCGGTGCGATTTTCAGGATCAGACACGCCCTGGCATTTGCTGTACATAAATATTACAATGATAACGGATTCTTCTATCTGCATACTCCGATCATCACGGCTTCTGATGCTGAGGGAGCAGGTGAAATGTTCAGAGTGAGTACCTTCGAACCCAACAAAGCTCCGAAAAACGAAGCGGGTGAGGTGGATTTCAGCCAGGACTTCTTTGGCAGAGAAACTTCCCTGACTGTTTCAGGACAACTGGAAGGAGAACTCGGAGCTATGGCTTTGTCAAAAATCTATACGTTCGGACCAACTTTCAGGGCTGAAAACTCGAATACGACCCGTCACCTGGCCGAATTCTGGATGATCGAGCCGGAGGTGGCTTTCTATGAACTGGAAGACAACATGAACCTGGCGGAAGATTTCGTCAAATATGTTATTAACTATGCCCTTGAGAATTGCGTAGATGACCTGAACTTCCTTGAAAAAAGACTTCTGGAAGAAGAAAAAAGCAAGCCTCAGAACGAGCGTTCAGAGTTATCGCTGCTCGAAAAACTGCGTTTTGTGGTTGAAAACAGTTTCGAAAGACTGACTTATACCGAAGCCATTGATATTTTACTCAAATCAAAGGCTAATCAGAAGAAACAATTCCAGTTTCCGGTAAAATGGGGCATTGACCTGCAATCGGAACATGAAAGATACCTGGTGGAGAAACACTTTAAAAAACCGGTTATCCTGACCAACTATCCAAAGGAAATCAAGGCTTTCTATATGAAGCAGGACGAAGACGGAAAAACGGTCAGAGCCATGGACGTGTTGTTCCCTGGCATCGGAGAAATTATCGGCGGCTCGCAAAGGGAAGATGATTATGAAAAACTCGTGACCCGTGTCAAAGAAGTAGGTATTGATCCTGAAAACATCTGGTGGTACCTTGACACCCGTAAATTCGGTTCAGCCCCGCACGCAGGTTTCGGACTTGGATTTGAAAGGCTGGTCTTGTTTGTGACCGGAATGGGTAACATCAGGGATGTGATACCTTTCCCGAGAACTCCGAAAAACGCGGAATTCTGATTTAAAATGCTATATCTCATTAAAAGTTCTCCCGAAACAGGAGAACTTTTAATGAACCATCAATATAAACGGCTGAATGTTTCTTCCCTTACTCATATTTCTTGCAGTAGTCAGTGCCAATGTCATTGTAAGCGTTTACCTAGAACGGAAGGTATCTGCTTTTATACAAGACAGGCTTGGCCCGATGGAAGTAGGAAAATGGGGTTTGCTGCAGTTGTTCGCCGATCTTATCAAATTACTCCAGAAAGAAGACATCATTCCTTCGGCAGTTGACCGTAAATTATTCAAATTTGCACCTTACCTGATTTTTGCAGCCATCTTTGCAGGATATGCCCTGATTCCTATCAGTTCAGACATGCAGGGGGCACATCTCGAAACCGGGGCATTTTTACTGATGTCTGTCATTTCCCTGGATATTATCGGGATTCTGATGGCCGGCTGGTCATCCAACAACAAATACTCACTCATCGGTGCCATGCGTTCTGTGGCCCAGATCATCTCTTACGAAGTACCGCTTGGTCTGTGTATTCTTTGCGTGGTGCTGATATCCCAGTCACTTGACCTTCAGGAAATCAGTTTTCAGCAGGGTATTTTCTCGGCTGATGCCAATTATCTTTTCGGAATTAAAGCCCTGGACATAGAAACAACGGAAGTAGGGGGATTTCTGACCTGGAATATTTTCAGAAGCCCGTTTCTGCTGATTGCCTATGTCATCTTTTTTATAGCCACGCTGGCTGAAGCCAACAGGGCTCCTTTTGACCTTCCGGAAGCCGAATCTGAGCTTATTGCCGGTTTTCATACCGAGTATTCGGGTTTCAGATGGGCCATTCTCTTCCTGGCAGAATATGGCATGATGCTCCTCGTTTCATTTTTAGGGGCGGTGCTTTTCCTGGGCAGCTGGAACTCCCCGCTGCCTAACATCGGCCCCATAAAACTGGCCTACTGGACTTCCGGCGATCCCGGCACCTGGCCGGCTCATTTGTGGGGAGCTTTCTGGATATTCTCCAAAGCTTACCTGGGTGTTTTGATCCAGATGTGGGTCAGATGGACATTACCCCGCCTACGTATCGACCAGCTGATGTACCTTTGCTGGAAAGTGCTGACACCGATCGCACTGGTTTTAGTAGTGATTTCTGCAATATGGAGAATCCTGATGGTTCTTTAATCCATTGAACTATGCCTAAAAACATCTCAAAAGAACTGGAAAAAGAAATCCTGGGCCTTGCCGTCAAGGAAAAAGACAAACTCCTGCTCAGGCTTATCAGTAAAAAACAATTGCTGGTAGATCAGCTCACTTATAAGCTGCTCGAAGATGAGGCTTTTGACCTGAAAGAAAGAAGAAATGCGGTGGCGGCTAAAGTAGAGATGATCTCAGAAACACCGTTTTTTCACAACCAGGAAATATTCAATGCCATCAAATCCCTTAATACGGAAATCGCTTATCACAAAAAGGTAACTTCTGATAAATACGGGGAAGTGGAATTGACCATCTTCATGCTGGTTTCGTTTTTCAGGAAACAACCCAAACTACTGATTCAGAATCAGTTCTCCAGATACAATGAAAAAATGGCCCTGTACCTGGTCAAAAAGATGGTAACTGTGTTGTCAAATATCGAAAAGTTACACGAAGATTACAGGATTGAATTCAATAACGACCTGGAAGAACTCTCTGAATATCTGTATCAGGGCATTACCGGGTTGTATGCCAGACAATTCAATATACCGAAACATTTTTGAAATGAAAAAAGACCTTATTGTCATAAAGTTCGGAACGGCGTCTATCACCAAACCAAACGGTGAACCGGACCAGAATATCATTGCGGATATCGCAGAGCAGGTGGCCGAACTGGCTAAAAAGAACCGAATTGTCATCGTTTCTTCGGGAGCTGTGGGAGCAGGAAAGCATTTTATCAAAAACTACGAGGGCGAGATAAGTCAGCGTAAAGCGGCAGCGGCTATCGGCAACCCCTTGTTGCTGAGCATGTATTCACAGCATTTTGCCAAATTCGGCACCCAGGTGGCTCAAAGTCTGTGTGAGAGGCAACACTTTGCCAACAGGGGGCAATTCCTCCAACTGAAAGAAACTTACCAGGAATTGTGGAAAAACAACATCATCCCTATAGCCAACGAAAATGACGTGGTCAGTAACAGGGAACTCCGGTTTTCGGACAACGACGAGCTCGCTACCTTAATTGCCGGGGGATTCGGGGCCTCTGTCCTGATGATCTGCACAGTAGCCGGTGGTTTACTGGACAAAGAAAAGAAGGTAGTGCCTGAAATCAAAAGCATTAGCGAAGACATCATCGGATTGGTAGATTCTTCCAAATCATCACTCGGACTGGGTGGGATGGCGTCCAAGCTGACATTCACCAAACTGGCCACTAAAATGGGCATCAAGGTGATCATATTCGGTATGGCTAAACCTCAGGGCATCCCGGAGGCCTTAAGTCAGAATTCAGGAAGCACGTTCCTCCCTGAAACCGTCAAACTTTCGGCGAGGAACAAATGGCTGGCCAGTGGTGGCCTGTCTGTAGGTAAACTCATGCTCGACAGCGGGGCTTCAAAGGCCATATTATCCCGGAAGAGCCTCCTGGCTGTGGGCATTAAAAGCCTGGAAGGTGATTTTGGTAAAGGAGAAGTAGTCGAACTTTTAGACGACAAGCTCCAGGTCATTGCCGTAGCCAGGGTCAGAGAGTCGTCAGAAGCCCTCAAAGACAATCCGAAAACACAAAACCTCGTGGTGGCTCATGCCGATGACATTGTGATGCTTTAAATGGTCCGGAGATATCCGGCTTCTATTTCCCGGATATCCTCTATTCTGGCCAGCACTTTAGAAACCATGCTTTGCCTTATTTCCACCTCAAGGCCGCATAAATCATCATAAGTCTGGCTGAGTACCTTCAGTTCGTTTTCCTTAACGACCCTCATGATTTCGTTCATCTTTTCGAAAGTAAACCTGAAAAGATATACCTCTCTGACATATCTGGTAATAATGTCCGCGTCTTCCAGAGCGATCAGGCTGGCTGATTTATAAGCATTGATCAATCCCGGTACGCCGAGCAATGTTCCCCCGAAATAACGGGCCACGACAATCAGCACATTCGTAAGCTTTTTAGATAATATTACGTTCAGAATCGGCTTCCCTGCTGAGCCCGACGGTTCTCCGTCATCATTAGCCCGATAATGGTCTCCTGAAACCCCGATCTGATAGGCATAACAATAATGCCTCGCCTTGGGATACAGCGATTTAGTCTCTTCAATGAGGTCCTTTAGTTTGGTTTCGTCTTCAAACGGGAAAACACAGGCCATAAATTTACTTCCCTTGTCTTTAAACAAACCTTCGTATTTCCCGTTTATGGTAAAATAAATATCATCGTCCGGCATAGCTGCAAATTTAAAAGTATAATGTGATTAATCGGCAAATTTTAAGATTGTACCGTCATTATTCCGGATTTATGTACCATAAACGTTAATAAAGGTCTATGTTTAAATATATTTTTCTAATTTTGAAGTCACAGAAGAGAACTCCATGAAAATATTGGTAATAGAAGATGAAGCGAGAACTGTTCAGTTAATCAGGCAAGGATTAGAAGAACAAGGCTGGGATGTTGATGTAGCCTATGACGGTAATATGGGTTATCAGCTGGCTACAAGGAATGCTTACATTCTTATTATTTCAGACATTATCTTACCCGGCATCAGCGGCCTGGATCTCTGTAAACAGCTCAGAGAAACAGGTGTAATCACGCCTATACTGCTTTTGACTGCATTGGGGACTACAGATGATAAAATTACGGGACTTGACGCCGGAGCAGATGATTACCTGGCCAAACCATTTGAATTCAGGGAATTAATGGCACGCGTCAGGGCTTTAACACGCCGGAATACAGGCTCTTTGCAAACGGAAAACACCCTTAAAATAGCTGACCTCGAGCTTAATCTTGACACCAAGTCGGTAAGCAGGGGCGACAAGGAAATTACCCTGACAGCGAAGGAATTCGGTTTGCTTGAATATTTTATGAGAAACCAGACCCGGGTTATCTCAAAAGCTGAGCTGGCTGAAAAAATCTGGGACGTCACTTTTGACACGGGCACTAATGTCATAGAAGTGTACGTTAATTTTCTCAGGAAAAAAATTGACAGAGATTTTGATCAAAAATTACTTCATACCCAGATCGGCCTGGGGTATGTCTTAAAAATTCCATCATGATAAGTAGTATAAGAACGCGACTTACTTACCAGTTTATTCTGCTGGTGACAGCTATTCTGTTATTTTTCTCGGCAGGGGTCTACTTTTTCAGTAAGCTTTACCTCGAAAAGAGGTTCTATAAGCGACTTCAGGACCGTGCGATTACTACTACGACATTGCTGTTTGACCTTAAGGCTCCCGATACCACGGTTTTGAAACTGGTAGATGTGCCCAGTAAAGAACTGCTGATTGACGAAGCCATTTCAATCTACAATGAAAACTCCAAACAGATCATCTTTTCTACGAATAACCCCGGCTCCGATTTTCATCAGCGGTTTATCCAGGGCTTTAAACCTGACCAGGAATCAGTATTCAGAACCATTGGTGAGTACCAGATCCTTGGCATACGCCTGAAAAGGGGTAAACAAAGCAATTGGGTGATCGTCAGTGCAATCGACATCAACGGCATAGAAGCCCTCGAAGATCTGAGGAAAATCCTGATCGTCATGGTCATCGCCGGGGCTTTGCTCCTGGCCATTCTGGGTTGGTTGTTTGCCGACAGGGCCATCTCTCCTATTGCGGATATTATTACACAGGTCAATTCCATCTTTCCGAATAACACCAAAAAACGACTGAAATATCCGAATCAGCAAGATGAGATCGGTGCTTTGGTACGGACCTTCAATGAAATGCTGGAAAGGGTGGAACAGGCCCTGGTGACCCAGAAAATGTTTATTGCCAATGTTTCTCATGAGCTCAAAAACCCGTTGACTAAAATCTATGCCCAGATCGACCTGACGCTTCTGAAAAGACGCAGTCCGGAAGAATATGAAGGCAACCTGGCTTCGTTGAAAGACGATACCAAAACGCTTATCCAGCTTACAAATACTTTACTCGACCTGGCTCAGACAGTCATTAATTCAGATACCCTGAAGTTTGCCCCGGTCAGGATTGACGAGCTGCTTTGGGAGGCCAGGTCTCAGGTCCAGAAATGGCATGAAGGTTATAAAATCCAGTTGATTTTCAATGATTTTCCGGAAGACGAAAATACTTTACTTCTTCATGGCAATGAAGCTTCTCTTAAAGTAGTCCTGATGAATCTGATTGAAAATGCCTGTAAATTCTCCAGTAACAATACGGCCATTGTTGAATTTTCTGTAAAAACGGATCAGATTGTTATATCTGTGTTTAATGAAGGCCCTGAAATACCTGTCGAAGACCTTAAACACATTTTTCAGCCTTTTTACAGGAGCCGTGCAACAGCTGATGCCAACAAAGGCCACGGAGTCGGTCTGGCGATCGTGCTGCACATTACCAAAGTACATCAGGGAGAAATCATTGTGGACTCAACAGCCAAAGGGACGACTTTTACCCTGAAGTTTCCGGTCCGCAAGCCGCCAGTAGCGGTAGAAGCACCCACAATAAAAATATAACTAACTCATTATCAATCAATAAAATGCATTTTCTGAATTTTAAGGTAAATTTAAAGTCAGATTAATGTCTGTTTAATATCGTTTTCATTAGTTTGTACTTAATAGCTGGCAGTCATGGAGAATAAAAATAATAAACAAGGACTTTTCAAGATCACTTCCGGGATCATGATCGGAGTGGTGACCTTGCTGGGGTACTTGTTCATGGGAGCACGAAATGAGACGTTCGAGCTTCAGAAATCATTAACTACAAAGGTCGAAGAGCTATCATCCACACAAATAAAACTCGACTCTATAATCCACACACTTGATAATAAAATGGCTGAAATTATTCAGCTTGGCGGAAATATCGCCGAATTGCAAACCATCAAAAAAAGTGTGGAAAGCGATAAAGCGAAACTGAAGTCAGACCTTAGTTTTTCAGTGAAGAAATACAGTATCAAGATCAGGGAATACGAAAAATTTCTGACACTGAAAGACAAGGACATTTCGAAACTCAAAGAAGAATACGACCGTTTGCTGGTTTTGAATGAAGCTTTGAAGGCCGAGAAACAGGAAATAGTGGATGAAAATACAGGACTCAGATTTGAAAAAGAAACTTTGAGAAGTGCAGTAGCTGAGTACTCTGCTCAAAACGAAGATCTGAGAAGAAAGGTAAATTTAGCAGCTGCCATGAAAGCCATAAATGTCCAGGTTACCGCCTTATCATCTAAAGGCAGGGAACGGGACGGGGGAGCCTACAGGGCTTCCAGAATTTATCGCCTCAAAGTCAGCTTTATGCTCCCTTCCAATCCTCTGGCAGCTCGAAATAACAAAGATATCTACGTCAGGATCATTGACTCAAATGGCGGGGTAGTGAATGAAGCTGCAAGGCCCGGCACCTTCTGGTTTGAAGGTAGAGAATTGGGCTACAGCACTCATCAGATTGTCCCGTTTGAGAACAACGATCAGAAGGTTGATATTATTTATGGTAAGGGTAATGCATACCAGCCAGGCAAATATAGCGTTGAATTATATACAGAAGGCTTCAAGATTGGTAATGGCCAGTTTGTTGTCAACTGATTCCGGAAGGAATTAAACAGCTGGAAGCGTCATGAAAACATTGAATATAATACAGAAAATAGCCCTTGAGGTATTGCATTTATTTATAGATTTTATCTCGTTCTATGGTAAAATCGTCCTGAATGAATTCAGCAAATTCCCGCGGTCTTATGCTGCCCTTATTTACTTGTTTTTATCCATGGCGTTCTGTTATTACCCGGTTTTTGACCACTGGCTTACGGGATTCATCATGATGAGTCTGCCACTTGCGATATTATCGGGATTTATTGCCAGTTGTTATCTGTTCTTCAAAAAACAGAAAGTATTTGCTACCGCAGGGATCATCTGGGTATTGTTTACCCTGCCTGTTGTTCAAAGACTTGTGGGAAGCGGCAAAATTGACGCTCCTGATGCCCCCTCTCTCAGGGTACTGAGTTTTAACGGGGAGTGTTTCCAGGAACCTGACCATAATAAAAAAATTGACTTCGCTTCGTTAAGATCCGACATAGCCTGTTTCCAGGAGTATTCGCACAACGAAGAGATAGAAAAACAATACCAATCCAAAACAGTAAATTTAACCGATTTCGATCACGACAGGGCCATCGGACTGGCCCTGTTTTCTCAGTATCCCATAGTCAAGGAGTACAGCAAAATATGGGACCGCCAGGGACAACCTAATATCAATGGCTACCTTTGTGCTGATATTGCCTACGGCTGTGATACCGTCCGTGTGGTCAATGTACACCTTTGGTCCATGGGTGTCAGAACCGAGAATGCGTTCCAGGCCTTTGTCAATGCGGACCTTAAGACCTTTACGTATGAGATTTTTGACACTTTCAACCGTCTGAAAAAGGGATTTGAGAAACGTAAGGAACAAATTGAGGAGGTAGAGTCCTTTGTGGCCGGCAGCAGGTATCCTGTCATCATCTGCGGGGATTTTAATGAAATACCTTTCGGATATTCCTACGGAAAACTTAAACTGAACTTCAGAAACGCCTTTGAAGAAGCCGGACAGGGTCTGGGTTTTACCTTAAACAGGCATCCGTATTTTGTCAGGATCGACCAGCAGTTCTTCAGTTCCGACTGGTACATCCAATCCTACAAAACCATGTCTGACATCACTTTTTCCGATCACTTCCCGGTGATCGGCGAGTACACCCTGAAAAAGTCCATCGATTCTCCGAAGAACCTGCTTTCCCAGCAGAAATCGAGGTCTATCTTCCCTATCAATCTTTAAAACTTCAATCATTAAAATATTGGGGTTTGGAAATTGGGATGTAGCTTTGCAGTTCTGAAAACACTGTCTCGCATATTGACACTTTCTCTTATTGGTCTGATGCTTACCAAGACCATGATTGTGCCTGTGTTGTTTTTAGACTACGAACTGCGTAAGGATTTTATCATCAAAAACTATTGTGTTAACAAAAACCGTCCTGAAATGCATTGCGACGGTAAGTGTTACCTGGCCAAACGCATCAAAAGTGCCGAGGAGAAAGATGAAAAACAAGCCACGGATCAGTTTGTCCACCAGTTGTTTTCACAGGAAAGTAACACCCACTCTGCTGATTATTCGGTAGAGTTTTCGGTTGTCACCATATCGATTGAGCCGGTCAATAACTTTAACTACCAGTCTCCGGCTTTCCAGCAGTCTTTTTGCACGATCTTCCACCCTCCTCAGTCCTGAGTCACTCTTCTTCTTGAAATCAATTTTAGCAGCTTTCCTTTAAGGGAACAAGCTCAGTGTATCCATTTTCAAGATTTCCATGTCAAAAAAGTATAAAAAGGGTCTTCCAAAGATGGCCCAAAAAACCTTGTTGAAAGAAACGAGGAAAATCCGGTTTGAGGGAGACCGCCAAAGAAGTGTGCCTCCGCAAAAATCGGTCATTAAAAAATTGGTATCAAAATTCTTAAAAATATTCAGAAAATGAATTCTTTCAAAATAGCTCTCCTGGGTCTTCTGTGGATGACCCTCCTGTTTTCATGCGATTCTGCAGCAGAAACGATCAGCCCCGGCGATAAAAATAACATGATCATTGAGTTTGACCAGTATGTCGGAAATGAAAAACTGGTACTCAATTCAAAAACCTACAAAAACACGGCCGGGGAAGATTTCACGATCAGCACCCTCAATTTCTTTGTGAGTAACATCGCACTGAAAAAATCAGACGGAACAGAAGTTACTTTTCCGGATCAGTATTTCCTGGTTCGCCAGGCAGATGCAGCAAGCCTTAAGCTCACCCTGAAGGATGTTCCGGCAGCTGATTATACTTCTGTGCGATACACCATCGGAGTAGACAGTCTCAAAAGTGTATCTGACCTGTCGCAGCGGAAAGGGGTTCTGGATCCGGCAAGTTACGGGAATGACAACATGTACTGGTCATGGAACTCCGGGTACATTTTCTTTAAGATAGAAGGCTCTTCACCCCTGTCTTCAGATCCTGCCAAAGTCTTCATGTACCATGTGGGAGGTTATGGGGGGTATACCGGCAAAACACCCAATAACCTGAGGACCATTACTGCGGATTTCGGAGGAAATACAGCAACAGTCAGAAAAGACATCTCTCCTACCGTGCATATCATTACAGATGCGGGCCAGGTATTTTCGGCGGGTCTGAGAATTTCAACGACCAGTATGATTCACAGCCCGGCAGCGGCCAAACCAGTGGCCGACGGCTACGTTAATATGTTCAAAGTTGATCATGTTCATAATGACAAACATGACCATAAAGAATAACCCAAAAAGGCTGGGAGTCTGCCTCACGATTAGTTTTGGCATATGGCTGGTCTCTTGTACCCTTGCGGGAAAGGAGACCGGCCCTTCCGGATTGTTTTCTGTTCCTGAAGGTTTTCCTGAGCCGGTTTATAACCTGGCGGTCAACCCTGTGACAGAAGACGGTTTTCAGCTGGGGAAAAAACTGTTTTTTGACGGGCGACTTTCAAGAGACGGCACGATCTCCTGTGGTGAGTGCCACAACCAGGCCCATTCTTTTACCCATCATGGCCATGGTTTCAGTCATGGGATTGACGGCAAAGAAGGTTTCAGAAACGCTCAGCCTATTGTCAATGTAGCCTGGCAGAACAGTTTCTTCTGGGATGGCGGGGTCTTTAACCTCGACCTTTTTGCCATTGCCCCCATTGAAAACCCGGTGGAAATGGATGAGAAGTTTCCGAATGTCATCGAAAAACTGAAGAAGTCGGAAGACTACCCGAAGCTGTTTAAAAAAGCTTTCGGAACAGAAGAAGTGACTTCTGAAAGGTTCCTGAAAGCCCTTTCCCAGTATATGCTCAGCCTGGTCTCCGCCAATTCGAGATATGATCAGTACCTGGCCGGAAAAGCCCGACTGACAGAAACTGAGATGAAAGGGCTGGCCCTGTTCAAGGAAAAAGGCTGCAACACCTGCCACAGCGGAATCCTCTTTACCGATCATAGTTTCAGAAGCAACGGCCTGGCTGCTGAATACACCGGGGACCTCGGCAGATTCCGGATCACAGAAAATGAATCGGATAAAAACAAGTTCAAAGTGCCGACGCTGAGAAATATAGAGGTCACTTATCCTTATATGCACGACGGTCGTTTCAGAAATCTGGAGGGGGTACTGGAACACTATGCGGATGGTGTTCAGGAGGTTGACAATCTGGATCCGGCCCTGAAAAAGAATCCAAAACCAGGTATAGCGTTGACAAAAGAACAGCAGGGACAAATCATTGCTTTTCTGAAAACACTGACCGATACAGAATTTCTGAATAACAAAAGGTTTTCCAAATTCTGATCATATAAACAAACATCAAAATGAAAAAAATACTATTTCTGCTGATGCTTCTGGGCCTGACAAGCCCGGAAGTTTCGGCTTGTGACATCTGCGGATGCGGAAACGGCGGCTCTTTTTTTGGTATCCTGCCTCAATCCCACCTGAGGTTCGGAGGAGTCAGGTACCGGACCAAAAACTTTGACTCTCATCTTAACAGCGAGTTTCTGAGGACAAAGGAAAACTTTCAGACAGCAGAGCTCTGGACACGCTTTTATCCGCTGAAACGGACCCAGTTGATGGTTTTTGTACCTTACAGTGTCAATGCCCAGACCATCATGCGAACCAGCGAAACCATCAGGATACATGGACTGGGAGACATGTCGGCATTGATGCATTACAGCATTCTGAATACTTTTTATGACACCACAGCCCATCAGCTGGATCAGATCTGGTTGCTTGGCGGTGGCATTAAACTGCCCACCGGGAAATACAAATTTGATGAAAACGGTTCAGAAGTAGCCAACGCCAATTTTCAGCTGGGCTCAGGCAGTACCGATTTTATGATTAACTCCATTTATACGCTCAGAAAAAGCAGTTACGGAATCAACATGGACGTTACCTATAAAATCAATACGACCAACCGGAATGATTACAGGTTTGCCAACCGCCTCAACGGCTCTTTGTCGTTTTTCTACACCAGGTATTTCGGTTCATTAACGCTAATGCCAAATGCAGGATTCTATGCCGAACATGCCGGCTACGATCAGAAAAACGGGACAGATAATACTTTTACCGGGGGCACGATGGCTACCGGGAACATCGGGATGGAGACTTATTATAAAAAGTTTTCCGCGGGATTTGTGTACCAGCTGCCTGTCTATCAGAACCTTTCGGATGGAGATCTGAAGCTAAAAAACAGCTTTTCAGTGCACATTACCAGACTTTTTTAGTTAGATTAACCAATCGGAATGCTGAAACATGCGTTTAATAAGTAATAAGATGAGTAAATCAATGAAATTTCAGGTGCTGTTGTGTTGTTCAGTCTTTCTTTTTTGTGGTTTTTCAAGGTATGAAAAACCGAAGAATACAGAAGGTACGGTGATATTGAAATTTAATAACCTGTTCAATAAAGAAGCCCTCGATTTTGAAAAGGCATATACCAATGCTCACGGAGAAAAGGTAAAATTTACTTTACTCAACTATTTTATCAGCAATATCAAACTGACAAAAGAGGACGGTTCTACGTATGCAGTTCCCCAGGACAGCTCCTATTTTCTGGTTAAACAATCTGATCCGGCCTCTAAAGAGATTACACTGAATCATATTCCTTCCGGAAAATATTCAGCCCTTACTTTCACCATCGGAGTGGACAGCCTCCGCAATACCATGGGCATCGGCAGCAGAACCGGGGCTCTGGATGTAGGAGCCACGGCCAAAGGGATGTACTGGGTCTGGAATTCGGGGTACATTTTCTTCAAGCTGGAGGGGACTTCACCTGCTGCACCCGAGAAGCAGAAGAACGTGTTTAATTACCATATCGGCGGCTTCGGCGGGTACAGGTCAAAGACCATGAATAATATCAAAACAAGAACGCTGGCGTTTAAACCCGTGGTGGTCTCCAACAGAAAAGGGCCAGTTATTGATATCAATGTGGAGATAGATCATTTCTTTGACCAGGTCAACCCCATTAAAATAGCCGAGAAGTCGTCTGTAATGTGGGGAGAGTTTTCGACAAAGATTTCAGAAAACTATGTTTCCATATTTAACCTCGGCAATGTCTCATCAAAGTAAACAGCGATGTTCAAGCATAAAAAAGTATTGATTTCATTGTGTATATCTGCTTATCTGGCAATCAGTGCCTTTCAGATAAGCAATATACAACGTACTTTTTTTAAGCCGGAGATTCCTTCCAATTTCCCGCCACCGGTGTATGAACTCAAAGCCAATCCCCTGACAGAAGAAGGCATCGAACTGGGCAGGACTTTGTTTTATGACCCCATCCTTTCAAGCGACGGCTCTACTTCATGCGGCTCATGTCATCAGCAGTTTGCGGCTTTTGCCCACCAGGACCATCCGATGAGCCATGGGGTTGACAACCAGTTTGGCCGCAGAAATGCCCTGCCCCTGTTTAATCTTCTGTTCAGCAAGACTTTTTTCTGGGACGGAGGCGTGCACAGCCTGGACTTCTCTCCCTTAAATGCCCTCGAGAACGAAGTGGAGCTCAATGAACAACTTGATAATGTCCTCAAAAAACTCAATGACTCAGAAGAATACAGGGACAAATTCAAAAAGGCTTTCGGCGTAAGTGAAATTACTTCCAAAGTGTTTTTACAAAGCCTGACCCAGTTCATGGCTACCCTGGTATCGGCCAATAGCCGTTATGATAAGTTTATCAGAAACGAAGGCGGTCTACTGACAGCTGAAGAAAAAGAAGGGCTGGAGCTTTTCGAACAAAAATGCAGTTCATGCCATGCCACCGGTTTATTTACCGACGGTTCATTCCGGAACAACGGCGTACCCAACAATTACCGTTTTGACAAAGGTCGTGAGGAGATTACACTGAATGCGTCTGACAGGGGTAAATATAAAGTACCCAGTCTCCGGAATATTGAATTTACAGCCCCTTATATGCATGACGGCAGCATCTCAAGCCTTGAAAAAGTACTGGATCATTATACTTCGGGAGTAGAACAAAGTGCAACACTTGACCCTCTTTTAAAACAAAACAATCAGCCCGGTCTGGCCATAACGGACCCGGAAAAGAAGAAAATCATTGCTTTTCTGATGACCTTGTCAGACCGGGAATTTATCACTGATAAGAGATTCTCCGAGCCGGAGTTATTCTTAAATACACCAAAACCAAATGAAAAAAATCATTCTCATACTAATAACAGGTAGCTTCCTGATGTCCTGCGGTAAGTCTTCGGAAAAGAAAGAAGCGGATACAGGTCATGAAATGCATCATCAGAAAGGATCTTCCGCTGGAGGGTACATCGACAGCCTGAATACCGGGCTGATCAAAGAAGATACCCTGAAAGGCAGTCCTTCAAGGGTGGTGATGAATACGGTGGGCAACGCACACCTCCATATCACCTATCATTCGCCGGGCGTCAAAGGCCGGGTAATCTGGGGTGGGCTGGTTCCTTATGACCAGGTGTGGGTCACCGGGGCACATGATGCCACCAGTTTGCAGATCATCAACCCGGTCATGATAGACGGCCGGAAAATAGAATCCGGGACCTACGCCATTTTCACCATTCCCGGTAAGCAGGAGTGGGTATTTATCCTGAATAAAAATTACAAACAGCACCTTGCAGATGATTATAAAGCTGCTGAAGATGTGCTTCGGGTAAAAGTAAGTCCACTTATTTCCCCTATGACACAAAGGCTGGCCTATGCCGTAAGTGCTACAAGTGACAGCACCGGGATCATCAGCATGAGCTGGGAAAAACTCAAAATCGAAGTCCCTTTCAGTACGATAAAGTAACTTACCCGGAAATTCCCTCTTTCAGTCCTCTCAGAAATTTCTGAGAGGACTGTTTTTATATGGCAAGGTATCTCCGGCAAACAACAATTCCCTGCCCTTCAATAAATTACTTATTATAAATAGATGCATGATCCGCCGGATGTTTTAAATTTGTGTGTTTAAAACCTCAGTATCAACAACAATACCAATGAAAATAACCCGTAAAACCGCCCTCAGCTCCATATTCGGAAGTCTTTTAGCCATTCCTTCTTTCGGTAAAAAACCGAAGAGCAAAGACCTGGAAGAATTCAGGACAGAGTTTCTGCAGGCCTGGGCACGATCAGAAGAATATACCCTTAAGCTTTTCAACCAGGTTAAGCCGGAGTTGCTTGACTATAAATACACACCGGAATCATTTTCTTTCAGGACGCAGTTTGTACACTGCATCGTTTTCAATTCCCTTCAGCTTTGCGGCAGACTGAACGTTCCGAATCCTTATAAAGATAAAAACAACTCTCACTGGTCAGCCCTGAGCAAAGAACAACTGGCTGAGGAACTGAAAGGATTCTATCAGTTTGTAGGCACCCTGGTCAAAAACGCTGATGATAAAACTCTGATGAAAGAACATGGTTTTTCCGGCGGACCGATCCCGATGTGGCGATTATTTTATGCGATGGAAAACCACATCATCCACCACCGCGGCCAGGCCCTTTGTTACCTGCGGTTAAACGGCATCACTCCCGAAGGATTTGTGGGCTGGTAATACAGCTCCTTAATTTTTTGGCTGATAAATATCCGGACAGCATAATACAGCCCTGTGTACCTGTCCGGATATTTTGCGTTCTACCCATTCAATTACCGGGTTGGAGCCCCTCCGTACCAGCTCAAAGCCACTTCGTACCGGCTCGGGACCACTCGAGACCGGCTCCAGGCCACTTTACACAAACTTAACATAGCGGCTTGATTTTTCTTCGTAATTTTCGCGGTCATAGTCAATATTCAGTATCATTGAAATCCGTATGGGAATAATCAGAAAACCTGATTTATGGTTACATTTCCTGCTATACCTGCTCTTTTTCCCGGCGGTTTCACAGCAAAAGACCGCTTCAAAAAAAGAAGCATACCAGGCTGAACTACTCCGGTTAAAAGACGAAAAACAGAAAAGCAGGGTTTTGAATGATCTCGCTGCAGAATTGCTGAACAATGCCCCGGATTCTGCTTTCAAATATGCCAGACAAGCCCAGAAAATCGCTTTAAAGCTGGAACAGAAAGATGAGCTGGCCCGGAGTTTTATGATTTCAGGGAATGTCTTTTACAACCAGGGGATTTTCAGCAGGGCCATTGAAGACTTCATCAAGGCACTTCAGCATTATCAGATCACCAACAACAAAAAGGGCCTGGCTGAAATTCACCAGGACCTCGGGCTTGCGTATCACTATTCTAAAAAACCGGACGTAGCCCTGACTCATTACCGGAAATCACTTTCACTCTTTCAAAATCTTAATGATGAAACCGGTGTTGCCGGGACTTTAAGTTATATAGGACACATTTTTGAGAAAAACCTTCAATACCAAAAGGCCCTCGAATACCAGCAAAAGGCCTTAAAAACCTACGAAAAACTTAATAACAATGCCGGAATCGCCAAAGTTATGGATGACATCGGCAGCATTTACGAAGACTGGCAGGACTACGGCAAAGCCTTTCAGTATTTTTCAAAAGCCCTGGAAATCAATCTGAGAATAGACAACCAGATAGCCGCCATCATCGACCTTAACAACATCGGGGATATTTACCAGAAACAGGGGAAGTATGCCGAAGGCCTTAGCTACACCTTCAGAAGCCTGGAACTCTCCAGGAAACTTCATCAGAAATACCAGCTGAGGAGTGCCTACCGGGACGTCTCTCAAACCTACTTTTTCCTCAAGGATTATCAGAAAGCCTATGCTTATCTTGATTCTTCATACACCATCTACGGTGAAGTTTATAATGTGGAGACCGCACAGCAGATTGCCCAGATGCAGATCATTTATGAAACCCAGGAAAAGGACAAGGAAATAGCCCTGCTTGAAACCAATAAGAGATTTAACAGGCTGCTCATTTATATTTTTATCGGGGTAATCATCATCATCTGTTGTTTCAGCCTGGTGATTTTTAACCGGCAAAGGCTCCTCATCCTCAAAAATAAAAAGATCCTGGAACAGAATCAGCGGATTTATGCAGCTGAACTGGAGAACACACAATTGAAAGAACAGAAACTGCAGGGTGAACTTGAAATGAGGAGCCGTGAACTGACAGGACGGACCTTGCTCATCATCCAGAAAAATGAAATACTGGTAGAACTTCTTGACAAAATCCAGTTAACTCTACGCAAAAAAGACGAAGAAAAAGATGCCGAACTGAAAAAACTCATCCGGCTCATAGAACACAGCACCCAGCTGGAAAAAGACTGGAACGAATTTAAGCTGGCTTTTGAACAGGTGCATGGTGAGTTCTTTGCCAAACTGCAGGAAAAATACCCGGATCTAACGTCAGGAGAACTACGGCTGTGTGCATTACTCCGGTTGAATATGGATACCAAAGACCTCATCACCACCCTCGGAATTTCGCAGGACAGCCTCCGCGTAAACCGCCACCGCCTGAGAAAAAAACTCAGCCTCAGCCAGGGTGACAGCCTCACACATTTTATCATGAGCATTTAAATACCCTTTATATTAACTGAATATTAAGCCCCGCCATTCAATATTATCTAACTGTTATTGCTGCCTTTTTGTAACGCCCGTTTTCGGCTTATTCGCAGTTCCTCCGTATAATTTTGCCTCCATCGGTGAACGGTTCAATCGCTCACCTGGCAATTTTAACAAACCAGTATTTATGGAAAAATTATTCATTACCGTACTTCTCATGCTGACTATCTGTGGATTTGCCGCAGGTCAGAACGCCAGACTCAGCGGAAAAATCACAGACGAACAAACAGGCGAACCATTGCCCGGAGCCACCATCCTTGTCAAAGGAACAACCA
Organism: Emticicia sp. CRIBPO; assembly: GCF_009905725.1. GTDB lineage: Bacteria > Bacteroidota > Bacteroidia > Cytophagales > Spirosomataceae > Leadbetterella. Next base: position 538,848 of record NZ_JAAAKV010000002.1, read on the forward strand.
GCGGAGCCGTTTCAACTTTGGTCGGAGAATTCTCCTTATCTGCCACAGAAGGTAAACAAACTTTAGTGGTCAGTTTTATCGGGTATGCCACCAAAGAGGTTCCGGTGGAAATTACCCGCGGAAAAACAAACAGTGTAGACATTCAATTGACAAGTGCTGCTTTCGAGATCGGAGGCGTCAGGGTGGTTGGCCAGCTCGAAGGGCAGGTCAAAGCCCTCAACCAGCAACTCAGTGCCCTGAATATTAAAAACGTGGTATCGGCAGACCAGATCGGCCGTTTCCCGGACCCGAACGTGGCTGAAGCTTTGCAGCGTGTACCTGGCGTGAACATCGAAAGAGACCAGGGCGAAGGCCGCTATGTGCTCGTACGCGGACTCTCACCAAAGTTTACCAATATCAATGTCAATGGCGAACAGATTCCGTCACCTGAAGCCGATGTACGTTATGTGGCCCTTGACGCCATTCCGGCAGACCAGCTGTCTTTCATGGAAATTTCAAAAGCCCTGACACCTGACATGGACGGTGACGCCATCGGCGGATCAGTCAACCTGATTACCCGCACCGCTACCAGTGCTACGCCTCAGATCAAAGCCTCAATTGTCGGCGGATACAACGCCCTTATGAAACAACCTAACGCCCAGGGTTCATTACAATACGGACAACGCTTAGGTAAAAACCGGAAATTCGGACTGATGCTCAACAGCTCTTACTATCAGAATAATTTCGGATCAGACAACTGGGAAAGAGAGCCTTTTGACAACGAGTTTGAACTGCGTGACTACCAGCTGGTCCGTACCCGCCTGGGCTTAAGCAGCACGATGGATTATAAATTCAACAGGAACAATGAGATTTACCTGCGTAGTTTATATTCCAGGTTCTCTGACCGCGAATGGAGAAGAACCTATCTTTTCAAACCGGAAGACGAAGAAATAGAAAGATCAACCAAAGACCGGTATGAATCGCAGTCGATCATGAGTTTCAACCTCGGAGGGAAACATACTTTGCCAAAAATCAACATTGATTACGAACTGGCTTATGCCTACGGTGAACAGGACACTCCTTATGATTATGAATCTACTTTTATTGCAGGCATTCCGAGTACTGTAGACTTCGGCAACGGGGCAAATTTCCCCTCACTCAAAGCTGACGGCTATCTTGACAACAAATCTTATGAGTTTGACGAGCTGGCTACCGGAAACACCTTTGCCAAAGACAAGAACATTACCGGTAAAATCAACATTGGTTTACCGTTTAAGATCAATGAAGTAAGCGGTCTGTTCAAATTCGGAGGAAAAGCCCGTTTCAAAACCAAGTCTTACGACATCACAGAAAACGTGTACGGCAACCTGGGTGGTGTTCCGAATCTGAACGAATTTGAAGGCGGCACACTTGACAAAAACTTCCTGAAAGGTAAATACCAGTTGTCCAGGAACACCGATGTTCAGAAACTGGTCGGGTATCTGAACGCCAATCCTGAGAAATTCGAACTGCAGATAGAAGACAAGGCCATCGCCGAAGCTCTGGAAGCTTTTCAGGCAGAAGAAAATGTATATGCAGGCTATGTGATGGGACAATTCCAGATCAAAAAGCTGACCGCCGTAGCCGGTGTGCGTTATGAAAGAACCGTGGTTAACTACAAATCAAAGGACGTGATCATTGCTCCTAACGGCGATCTGCAGGAAATAAAACCGGTAAACGGCGGAACTGATTATGATTTTGTGCTGCCCCAGTTAAACCTGAAATATGCGGTTAACGACCTCACTAACATCAGGTTCGCTTCCACCCTTTCTTACGCAAGACCTAATTTCGGAGAGATCATCCCTGCACAGGAAGTCAATCGCGAAGACAACGAAGCCACCGTCGGGAACCCGCTCCTGAAACCTGTCAGTGCCTTAAACCTGGACCTTTTAGGAGAGAAGTATTTTAAAAACGTCGGAGTCATTTCAGGAGGAATTTTCTATAAAAGACTGAATGACTTTATCTTCCCAAGGGTATTCTTCGGCTCAAATTATCCTTTGAACGGCACTCCTACCATCACTGATATCGACATCATCCAGGTTCAGAACGGTGAAGCAGCCGACCTGCTGGGCTTTGAAGCGGCTTACCAGCAAAACCTTACTTTCCTGCCTGGGGCTTTGTCAGGACTTGGTGTGTATCTTAATTATACCTACACCAGATCAAATGCAAAAATCCAGAGCCGCTCCGCAGATTCGGGTACAGAAACCATCAAGTTGCCAGGTCAGGCCGAACACGTGGGCAATGTTTCCCTTTCCTATGATTACAAGAAATTCAATGCCCGTTTGTCATTCAACTTCAACGGAAAATACCTGCAGGAAGTAGGTGGCAACCAGGAAGAAGACCTTTACACCAAAAGCCGCATGCAGATGGACTTCAGTACTTCCTATGCCATTCAGAAGAAATTCCGTGTCTTTGCCGAATTCCTGAACCTGACCAATCAGCCGTTCCAGGCCTACATGGGCAAAGAGAATGTTGTGGTCCAGAGAGAATTCTACTCCTGGTGGTCGAGGGTCGGTCTCAAATTCGACTTATGATCTACTGCTCACTAAATGCGTCAGATAAACATTAAAAACAAAGTCAAGATGAAAAGTATATTCAGTTACAAAACCGCAGGACTGGTCTTTCTGGCCTTCCTGTGGTCATGCGATCAGAAAAACGACGGAGTGATAAGCCCGATCGATCCCGAAAAAATCCCCCAGGTCATTCTCTTTGATGACGAAGAAGCCGGTGAGGAAGAAGATAGTGATGAAACAAGTTTCAAATTAACATTATTAGACAAGATTGATCCTGAAGGTAAGGAACTCGGCGGAAAAATAATTCCGCTGACGGCCAATGTCACAGTGAATTTCAAGGTAACAGACATCGAAGGCTTCAGTAAAATCTCAGATTATATCCTCAGTGCAGAAGGTTCTTATGAAAAGGACGAATGCAATGACGAAGATGTTGCTGCTACTTTCAATACCTCCACAGGTGAGGGCACCGTCGTTTTCCCGGCCGGAGCAGAAGAAGTGGAAATTAACTTCGAACTGAACGACAAGCTGTTTGATGATATGATTGTCAACAAAGACGACAGGTCGTTCAAAGTACAGATCACGGGCATAACAGGTGGTAACGGAGTCGTGGTAGCCAACAAAGACCTCGAGTTTGAACATAAAGTACTGGATGATGACGTCATTTTTGCAGAATGGGAGCTGGATACCAAAAAAGATCTCAAAAGTTTCCAGAATCTGTTCGGATCATTGCACGAAGATATCGCAGGGCTCAAAGAAAATGAGATCAAGGGCATCAAGTTCCAGTTTGGTTTAAACCAGCTCGAAATTGAAGTTGAGCTGGAGGAAGAAGAAGAGAATGATTGTGGAGAAATGGAAAACAAAACCATCGAAATCGAAGCAGAATACGATGACCTGACTGACGACAAGAAAGAGGGCGACATTAAGTTCATTGTTGAAGTGGAAGATGAAGCCGGGTACGTGGAAGAAGTGGAATATGAAGGCTCTTTTAAAATCAGCGGAGAGATCCTGACCATCACACTCAGCGTTGACGGTGTCGAAAAAACGCTCACACTTAAGCTCGATTAAACACTGTTATAACTTAAAATCTAAAAATTATAATTGATGAAAAAAACAAATCTCATACTGAGTGGCTGCCTGCTGGCAGGGTTGATCTCATGCCATTCCGGAGAAACAACTAAAACGGCGGCTAATCAACCCGATTCTTCAAGCGGAGAAGTAGTAAAACCGGTTTTCATAACAGACACCACATTGCATGACACCGATGATCCTGCCATCTGGATCAACCCGGAAAACCCGGCAGAAAGCCTGATTCTCGGAACAGACAAAGATGAAGACGGAGCTTTGTATGTTTTTGATCTTCAGGGCAAAATCATCCATGACAAAGTCATCAGAGGATTGAAACGCCCTAATAATGTGGATGTGGAATACGGTCTGATGCTCAACGGTAAACCAACCGACATCGCCGTTGTAGCCGAAAGATTTACCCATAAAATCAGGATCTTCAGCCTGCCCGATATGAAACCCGTTGACAATGGCGGAATAGAAGTGTACCAGGGAGAAAAAGGCGAAGATTTCAGAGACCTGATGGGCATTGCCTTGTACAAACGTCCTTCTGATAAAAAGATCTTTGCCATTGTCGGCCGTAAAAACGGCCCGGCAGAAAACTATCTGTGGCAATATGAACTGGGAGATGACGGCAAAGGAAAAGTAAAGGCTACTCTGGCCAGAAAATTCGGAAAATACAGTCAGAAAAAGGAAATTGAAGCCATCGCAGTAGATGATGCCCTGGGCTATGTCTACTATTCAGACGAAAATGTTGGAGTCAGAAAATACTATGCCGATCCTGAAAAAGTCAATGATGAGTTAGCTTTATTCGCCACCAAGGGCATCAAAGAAGACCATGAAGGCATTTCCATTTACAGCCTGACAGATTCCACCGGTTACATCCTGCTTTCTGACCAGCAAGCCAATCAGTTTCATGTTTTCCCGCGTGAAGGAGCCAGCGGTAAGCCTCATCAGCACGAGGTAATCAAAGTGGTGAAAGTTTCAACGAATGAAAGTGACGGATCGGAAATCTGCAGCATTCCGTTAAACAAAACTTTCCGGAAAGGCCTCTTCGTAGCCATGTCAGACAACAAGACCTTCCAGCTTTACAGATGGGAAGATATCGCAGGGAAAGAACTTAAGATGATTAAGTAGCATTTACGGGACGAGGAAGAAAGGAAAAAGCCCGTCCGACACGGCCTTCCGGCCAGGCAGACTTTTTCCTTTCTTCCTTTCTCCATTCTCCTTTTTCCTTCCCTCATAAATTATATCCCCATCTCCACCTGGAACCTCAGGTACCAGCTGCCTTTTTCTGTTCCGTCGTAGTATTCAAACTGATCAAAAGTAAGTTCGGATTGTATTTTAAACGCGTGCTCCCACATGTATTTGGTTAAACCCAACGTAAATTCTGTCTGATCAGGATATTTAAGAGAAATTTTCTCGGCCGACAGCAACTTCGAATACCTGCCGATCAGTTCAAAATTATTTTTAAATAGATAGCTCGATTCCAGATCATAGCCGTGCCCTACATAAACGGTCCGTTTACTTCCGTCTTCCTCACTGACTGTTTCAGGATCATCCGTATCCCTGCTCATATAAGCCGCCTGGAAAGCAAAACCGCTGTATTTGAACATCGCATCAATAAACACGGCTTTTAAATCTCTCTTTTCATAAAGGTCTTTGCCTAATACACCTTGCTCTCTCCTGGCGTTTTTGTTAAAATGATACGCTCCCGACAACATCACCTTAGGCTTTTTTTCCCGTGCCTGGTCGCCCTCAAAATAGATACCGTCTTTGGTAAAAGAACCCAGAGGCAAAAGCTCTATTTTACCGGTGTAAGCCAAGCCGTCATCCGGATCTTTCGTCCAGTTTCTGCCTTCTCCCGAACTGATGGCCGTTTTAACATTATAGGAGAATTTACTCTTTTCTTCGTGAAGATAATTGACCTGTACACCAAAATCGCGGTCAATATTGAATTTGGCATTGTTGATGGAACGGTCGGTCAGCTGCAAAGCCCCGCTCGAATTTACCCTCTGCCGGTTACCCGGTAACTTGGTTTGCCCGAATCCGAAATTCCAGTGTTTGTTCGGTCTGTAAAATACAATGGCATCCCTGATGATGTTAAGGTTCTGGCCTTCCACCACCTCTCCCACATCGCCGGGAGCAAATGAAAGCTGCATGACGTAAACAAACCTCGGATCCCCGACAAAACCGTCAAACCTCAACCTTAGTCTTCTTACCTGGGCATCAAACGAAGGGTTTCCGTTTTCATCCCGGTTATAACCCATTCTGTTCTGAATCCTGAACCTGATATTGAATTGGAAAAGACTGTCAGGGGAAGTCAGCCCCAGGCCTTTGCCATAATTATAATACGGTAATGATGAAAGTTTGATATCATTTCCGCCCTGACCAAATGATTGAAGTATGATGAAGGATAAAAATAAAGTTAAGAGGCTTTTCTTCATGTAATGAATTTTGACGAATGTCTCCGGTTTTATAAAACAAAATACAAAGGAATGAAAATTAGGGCTGAAATTCATGAAAATGACCTGAATTATTCGGTTTTAGCCCGAAATTTAAACCGGAAGTCCATTTCTCAGGCTATAATTTTAAACAACACTGCCCTGCCCACCCCCTGAATTATGAGTATTCCTGATCCGTATCTGCAGCTTCGTACCGTCTGCTTTTTTATCCCGGCCATAAGGTATATCTTTGCAGCAACAACAAAATTTTAAACTCATGTTCAAAATGAAAAACCTTTTATTTGTATTTGCTCTTGTGATCAGCCTGGGAGCCGGTGCCCAGGGAATTAAAACTCCTTCTCCAAGCCCGTCCCAGACCCTTAAGCAGGAATTTGCCCTGTCTTCTATCGAAATCAACTATTCACGCCCACTGGTTAAAGGCCGTAAAATTTTCGGAGACCTTGTACCATACGGCAAAATGTGGAGAACCGGAGCTAACGGAGCTACAAAAATCACCTTTGGTGAAGACGTTAAAGTGGGTGGTGTAGCTGTTAAAGCCGGTTCATATGCCCTTTATTCCATTCCTAATAAAGGCGAGTGGGAGATCATCCTCAACAAAGGTGTCAACAACGGCGGCCTGAGCGGCTACAAAACCGAAGAAGATATAGCCCGCTTTAAAGCAAAGGCAGAAGAGCTTCCGTTTTCAATAGAATCATTTACGATCGACATCGCAGATGTTAAAGCCAATACCGCTTCTATTGACCTGCTTTGGGATAATGTCCTGGTAAGTATCCCTGTGGAAGCTGATATCGACAGCAAGATCATGACGCAAATCGACAATGCCATCAATACCGACAGCCGCCCGTATTTTCAAGCTGCAAGCTACTATTTTGACAATGGTAAAGATTTGAAAAAAGCATTGGAATGGGTTAACAAAGCGATAGAGGCTCAGCCTGATGCTTTCTGGATTGCCCATCTTAAAGCAAAAATCCAGGCTAAATCAGGAGACAAAGCCGGTGCAAAAGCTACCGCTCAAAAATCAATCGCATTGGCCAAACAAGCTAAAAATGATGATTATGTAGCCCTCAACGAAAAGTTGATCGCTACTTTATAATTTATCGTTCTTCATAAAAAAGCCACTTCAGTTCCATGAAGTGGCTTTTTTATGCTTAAAATTTGAATTTGTATCCCACCAGTAAAGTCAGATCTTTGACCGGCGTCACAGTCCCCAGTTCCTGTGAGGTGAATGCCCCCGCGGTAATGCTGTGTTTCTTTGTCAGTTTAACATCCACCCCGGCCCTGTACCTGATCTCATCAAACTCACCTTTGATCTGGTAAAATAAATCAGCTGAAACAAACGGCGTAAACCTTGATTTGTTGGGATACGAAACCTCCAGTTTATTCCTGACATAACTCTTATCGTTCTCTATACTTCCCTCGTCATCTTTAAACTGGTTCTGGTACCTGATCCTGTAATCAAGCTTTAAAAGGCTGAATATCTTGCGGTCGTAAGATATGTCTCCATAGAAACGGTGATAAGGCCGGTAATAGTAAGAGGCTTCACTTTTATCGTATTTCCTCCTGCCAATGTACCTGTAATTCAGCTCAGCCCTCCAATGCTTGTTAATTTTGTACCCCACACCGGCTTCTGCTATATATGATCCTAGGGTGGTAAAGTCTTCCGTAAATCTCCACTGGGCATTCAGATTCGCGGAAAACCCAGCCCCCAGGCCTTTGGTAACACCCACTCCCGCCCACAGGTTGGTGGTCCTCTCCTGGGCCAGGATAAAACCCGGTGTCATGATCAGTAAAATGCTCAGGTATTTTTTCATATCAGTTTTCATCAGGGTAATAATAAATGGTCATCAGCGTGGCATCTTTCAGAAAATCAATCTCTTTGATCTCCACCCGGTGGATATTCAGTCCGGTTCTTGTTTTCAGGTCCAGAATCAGCTCTTCAGACTTGTCCGGTGTAATCAGCTTTATATTTTCGTAGGTAATTGACTTGTAATGCTCCTTTTTTATCAGCAGGCCGCTTTCCAATAAATAAGTCACCACCAGGATAATGATGGCAAACAAAGACAGGTCATCCCACCCTCCTTTGCTGATGGCCGCAATGAGCCCTATCGCAATAGACAGGAAAAGATAAGTCATGTCTTTTGCCGAAATGCCCTCCGTACGATACCTCAGCATTGAGAAAACAGCAAATAAGCCAAACGCCGCCCCCATCGACATCTCCACTTTGTTCAGTAAATAAGTGATCAGAAAAATGACCACATTGAAGACAAAAAAGGTCAGGAAGAGGTCTGTCCGCTTATAATTTCTAAAATAAATAAACCGGATCAGGATAAATAAAGACGAAAGATCAATGACCAGGCGTATAAAAAGTCTGGAAGACATTTTGTCAAACCACTCCAACTGATCTGACAGGATGAGTCCCTGGATGTACATGCTCATGGGTTTTAATGATTTTGTTTAGTTTTTGAATCTGGGGTTTAAAACTGTTTTGTTTTACGCCGTCAAAAAGGCTGATGATCCCAAAGCAATATTTGCTGATCGATCCCTTTTTAAGCTGAAATTTCTTCATGATATCTGTAAAAGGTGACCCTTTCATTTTATCCTGCTTGATTTCTACAATGGCCAGTTCCGGGTATTTTTTTTGCTTGAATTCATTCCTGAACGTCAGCTGGAGGTCAATCGTGATCCTCTCCGGAATACACTTGTGTACCAGGGTCATTCTTTTGTAATCCACCCACATGATCCCTGAAAACGCGAGAGGGTCTAATGTGGTAGTAGCACTCAGGAATTGAGAGGCATGAGCATCCATCGTATGTTCAATTTCACCACTCACAATCCTGCTTTTCAGTGTCCTTCCTTTATTGCTTTTAAATTTGATCTCGAAAAACTTGAGCCCGGATTCCACATAATTCCTTGACCGCACCTTGTACCTGTTCTTTTTTCCCTGGTGATGCATATGATACAGCATCAGGTCAGGTGTATCATAGTATAAGGTCTCATAGGCAGACAACCGCTTGTCATCAATCTCCATCAGCCGGTAATCAGCCAGGGCTTCATCAAGGATCGCCGGTAGCAACTTAAGCGGAACCAGGTATTTTATATCCGTCCTGTCCATCAGTCTGACACTTTCCATCTCTTGCAGCGACACAGGCTCAAAGCGACTGATCTTCTCTCCGATCAGGTCCAGATAATGTTCAGTGTTCATATATGTATTTCTTCATTTGGATAAGCTGCCCACCACCATCATAAACCTTCATCTCAGACTTGAGGCCCTGTTTATTATAAGTATACACCGACTTCCGGACCGGCTGGTTCTGGCGGTCAAACTGCACCTCCCCGTTTTTACGCCCCCGGGTATCGTAAACATAAGTCCGGCGTTCGAGCAACAAACCCTTTCCGTCGCAGGTCTCCTCTTCTGTTTTCTCATTATTTTTATTATAAACCGACTTTATGTTCCGGTAAACCTCCCCGGTTTTGTAAAACAGGGACTCTTCAACCACATCCCCGTTTTTATTGAATTTCTGAATTGATTCATAATACACCTCTTCTTTCCCATCTTCGTAATTGATCAGGATTTCGTTAAGGCACTTAATACGGTTACTATTTAATTCCTTTTTGCTTTGAGCCAGGAGCTCCGGCGTAAACATCATAATAAGACAGATTAATAAACGGTTCATTCAGCATTATTTAAGAAAATCTTTAGCGGCCTGATTCCTCGTGATGACCTTTTGCTTCAGCTGATTCATCGCCGTGGTAAAAGCCGCCGCATTGGTCAGATAAGAGTACTTGGTCTGTTCAGGCTCACTTCCGATCACATAAGGAGATATCAGGTTATAGTTTTTGTCGATCATCGGGTCGATTTTCGCACTCGTAAAATAATTATCTGTAAAATCCTTTACATAAGACTTGTATTTGGCATAATACGTTGCATCATCAGCCAGATAACGGATCAAAGGCCACGAATTAGCTACACTCTTCATGTCCAGTGCCACCGCTGAGCGGCCGCCGCCTCCGACACCTCCGGTAGTGGTAGTGCCTGACATGGCCTCGTTAAAGTCCCAGGGTATCCACATCAGTTTCTTCGACGAGTGATTATAAAGGTAATGATTATGAGCCATCGCCCCGTAAGCATCCCAGTTGACAATCGTATTGTTAACCGCAAGATATTTCAGAAAATGGTCTACATTAAAGGTTTTTTCCAGCTCAGCCCGCCATTGTGCCGGATTGGAAGTCCTGGTACTGCTGTTCAACGTCGCAATGGTAGTTTTCACATCACTATAATCAGCTACATCCTCATTATTTTTCTTCTCAAAATTTGCCTGTGAAAAACTCTGGAAGGTAGACTCGGGTTTATAGATATTCCCCTCATCTTCTCCGAACTGATCTTTCACCATGGTATCGTCAATCACCTCTACAATGGTGTAAACACCGCAATATTTCAAACTGGCCCCATAATCAATATAGATTTTACAAAACGCCGTTCTGGCTGCAGGCACTCCCGCCATTCTGAAAATATCTGACACCATTTTATCTTTCATCAAAGAGTTGTCATTGAATGCCGGTGACATCGAAAACTCCTTAAAACCGTAAAACCGTTGGTTCTTTATCTCAGGATAGGTATCCTCAAATTCGTCAAACTGGATTTTAAAAGGCAACTTATAATTTCCCTGTCTCCAGGCTGATGAAAGGCTCGAATTACCTTTCAGTCTGAAACCCACTTTATACCACTCTTTTCCCGCGTATTTCAATGATACAGGTACATAGACCGGATCACCGGAAACGATGTCGAGGCCACCTCCTGCTCCACCTCCGCCACCTATACCACCACCTCCGCCTGTGCCGCCACTTCCGAAGTCATTCCCGGTGCGGGTCTTCATATCATCCCGGATCGTTTGCCAGGCTGCAGCTGTCATCGTTATTTCAAAAGAAAGGACCTTATCCTGTGGAAAAGCTACTGAATAATCAGGCTCCGCATCATTTCCATGACTTGTGGCTGTCCAGTCATCCAGACTTTCGGCAGGAGCGACATCACTGTCCTTATCTTTACAGGAAACCTGCCACAAAAAAGTAATACAAGTGAAAAGAATCAAAAGGGTTTTATTCATATTGGTATTGGGTTCGATCTATTTGTATAGACGGCAAACGAAGGTTAAAATATCCTTATGCGTCGATGAAACAAACAAATGAGTCGACAAAATAAACCAATATTAAGGTTTTGTTAAGTTTTCAGACTTTTACCTCTGAAATTACTCCCGGTCAACCGCTCCACACTATACTCTTATTCACGTTTTCGCCCCAAATGCTCTCAAAAGGCTGAAACACAACGCTTTCTTAATATTCCGGAAATATTCTGTTGATCTTATAAAAGTACTTTTGTATTATTTAAATAAGCAATTGAAAAAAGATTACAAGTATCGCACCATCATCATTTCGGATGTCCATCTGGGATCCGGGGGTTCAAAGGCCCATGAGGCTACGGCATTTTTAAAACAAAACCGTTGCGAAAAGCTGATTTTAAATGGCGACATCATAGATGGCTGGCAGCTTAAGAAATACGGCTCGTGGCAAAAGAAACACACGGCGTTTTTCAGAGTAGTCCTCAAAATGATGGAAAAAAACGATACCAAAGTGATCTATATCAGGGGCAATCATGACGATTTCCTGGATCAGGTAATGCCGTTTGTGATCGGCAGAAATTTCCAGATCAGAAGAGATTATATATTGAGATCGGGTGACAAGAAATTTTTTGTGACTCACGGAGATGTTTTCGACTCCATTACCTCCGGCATGAAATGGCTGGCACACCTGGGTGATGTGGGCTACACCTTCCTGCTCTGGCTTAATAAAAAATACAATCAGTACAGAACCTGGAGAGGGATGCCTTATTACTCCCTGTCGCAGTCAATCAAACATAAAGTCAAACTGGCGGTCAATTACGTCTCGGATTTCGAAGAAAAACTGGCCGAACTCGCCAAAAACAGGAACTGCCAGGGGATCATCTGCGGGCATATCCACCATGCTTCCATCAGAGACATTGACGGGATTACTTACATGAACTCAGGCGACTGGGTTGAAACCATGTCAGCCCTGGTAGAAGATTATCGCGGCAACTGGAACCTGGTTTATTATCATGTCGAAAAACCGGAAGTAAGCCAGGTATCTGACCTTGAGGTGGTAAAAGAAGAGCCTGTTCCAAAACGCTTTGTAGCTTCATTCTAAGTAAATCATATGAAATTTGTATTCATTATTCAAGGCGAAGGCAGAGGACACCAGACCCAGGCCATGGCCATGCTCGATTTACTCAAACGCTATGGCCATGAGGTTTGCCTGGCCCTGATCGGATCAAAAGACGGGCGTTCGGTGCCCTCAATGATCGCCGAAAATTTTCATGCTCCCGTAGCCATGTTCAAAAGCCCGGCACTGATCTATTCAAAAAAGTCAAAAGCCCTGAGTGTTTCAAAAACCATCCTGAATACCGTACCTAATTTCTTCTCTTATTTACAAAGTCTCAGGACCATTAACAGAAAAATCGAAGAAGTAAAACCGGATGCCATCATCAATTTCTATGATGTGCTGGGGGGGATTTACAACTGGCTCTATCGTCCCAATGCCCGCTTCTATGGCGTAGGGCATCAATACCTTTTACTCAACAAGCATTTCATTCATCCGGACTCGCTTTTTGTTGACAGGTTCCTGGTCAACACCAATACCCGTTTAACCTGCCTCGGTGCCTATAAAAAACTGGCTTTGTCATTCTCTGCCTTTCCTGATGATGAAGAACAGAATATTGTGACGGTTACCCCACTCCTGAGACCGGAACTGAAAAACCTGAAAAGAAAAACAGAAGACCGCGGATTTATCCTGATTTACCTCACCCAGCAGAGCATGTCTGACGAAGTCATCACCTGGTGCGAGGGGCACCCTGAAACTGAGGTTCATTGCTTTACAGACAAAAAGCAGGAGAAAGAGGTTGTTCAGATCAATGACAATCTGTATTTCCACCGGATCAACAGCCGCAAGTTTCTTGAAATGATGACCAAATGCCGTGGACTGGTCACCACAGCCGGGTTCGAATCCGTGTGTGAAGCCATGACGTTGTCAAAACCGGTGATGATGATTCCTGTCCGCAAACACTATGAGCAGCTTTGCAACGCCTCAGACGCCAGACGTGCCGGAGCCGGAATCTGGAGAAAAGAACTGGAAATCGGAACATTTATTTCTTACCTCGACGGGCTTTCACCTGAGAAAAACACTTTCAACAAATGGTTTTCCAGAAATGAGCTGAAGATTCTCAAAGAAATGGACGCCCTGCACCTGAACGAAAAAGAATTCGCTTTTTAATACCTGAAACCTTCTGCAAAAAAAAGACGGGTACCTTGCAGTATCCGTCCTTCGGTTCTAACCATAGGTTTTATTCATCTCTCAAGGCCCTTCTCAAAATCTTACCCACATTCGTTTTAGGTAATTCGGTCCTGAATTCTATATGTTTGGGGCATTTATAGCCCGTCAGGTTATCTTTACAATAAGCTCTTACCGCTTCTTCAGTAAGTGACGGATCTTTTTTAACGATAAAGACTTTCACCACTTCATTCGATTTTTCATCCGGTACACCCAGACAGGCCACTTCAAGAACGCCCGGACATTGTGCCACCACTTCTTCTATCTCATTAGGATAAACATTGAAGCCTGAAACAAGGATCATGTCCTTTTTACGGTCTACTATTTTGAAATAACCATCTTCGTCCATCATGCCGATGTCACCGGTTTTGAACCAAATTCTTCCGTCAGCCGGATCGGTATACATCACCAGGGCAGTTTCATCAGGTCTGTTGTAATAGCCGGACATGACCTGCGGGCCATGGGCACAGATCTCACCCACTTCACCTACACCTCCCCAGCTCTGATCATCTTTCATGATTTTGATGTCTGTACTTGGCCATGGCAACCCGATGGTGCCGATCTTATTAACACCCACCAGCGGATTGGAAGTCAGCACCGGAGATGTCTCAGAGAGACCATATCCTTCGGTAGGCATAACACCTGTACGCTCCTGCCACCTCTTAGCCACAACCGACTGAAGGGCCATGCCTCCGGCGGTGGTAATGACCAGTTTGCTGAAATCCACCTCTCCGATTTTAGGATGGTTAAGCAAACCGTTATAAAGGGTATTTAAGCCCGTAAAAATATGCGGCGGGTTCTTTTTCAGATCCTTGATAAAGGCCTCCATATCTCTCGGGTTGGTGATTAGCAGGTTCATCACCCCGGTTTTCAGGGCAGATAAAGCATTGACCGTCAAGGCATAAATATGATACAGCGGAAGAGCCGCTACTGCGATTATTTTTTCATCACTCACCGTATCGGTAAGAATCCCCTGCCAGGCATCATTTCCTTCCACGTTAGCCACGATATTGCGGTGGGAAAGCATAGCTCCTTTGGAAACGCCGGTCGTGCCTCCGGTATATTGTATGAATGCCAGGTCCGAACCTTTGAGTTCAGGTTTCTTATAGGCATATGATTTACCTTGGGCAAGGGCAGAGTTCAGGTCAATAGTACCCGGAATATTAAAAGGAGGTACCATCTTTTTAACAGTCTTCACCACGAAATTGACGATCTGCTTTTTCGGGAAGCTCAGCATATCACCCAGAGAAGTGATAAACACATGTTTGATATCTGTTTCAGCCAGGACTTTCTCCAGGTTATAGGCAAAATTAGCTACAATAACGATGGCCTTTGCTCCTGAATCCTTAAACTGGTGTTTCATTTCTCTCGGAGTGTACAAAGGATTGGTATTAACCACCGTAAGGCCCGCTCTGAGGGCTCCGAACATCACTACAGGGTATTGCAGACAGTTGGGCATCTGAATGGCCAGCTTGTCGCCTTTTCCAAGGCCCAGGTGTTGCAGGTAAGCAGCAAAAGAAACGGAAAGCCTGTCGAGTTCTCCAAATGTCATTTCCTTTCCAAGATTAGAGTAAGCCGCATTATCACTGAATTTGGTAAATCCGTCTTCAATCATTTCAACCAGCGACGGGTAAGCGTCTGCATTGATCTCATGCGGAATCCCTTCCGGATAATGTTTGAACCAGGGATGATTTTCTATTGTAACAGGCATCGAGTTTTTAGTTTATTGTATTATTACACGTAAAAATAAGACGAAATATTGAAATATAACAATTTGAAACGGCTTAAATTGCAGAAAAACGTCAAAATTTTACGCTATTCCTCTTTTTTTCAAAAGTTAACATTTTATCCTGAAATTTCGCAGTATTTATCTGGTCTTCCCATGATGATCATCATAAATTAATGCACAGGAAGCACTTCGGCCGGGAATTTCATATCTCACGTGGCCAAAAATAAAAAAGAGCAGACCCTCCGGCCTGCTCTTTTTATTATGACTATCTTCAGTGATTATACATCCACATTAGCATATTTGGCATTCTTTTCAATGAACTCTCTCCTCGGAGCTACTTCATCGCCCATCAGCATAGAAAACAGGTGATCGGCCTCGGCAGCCGAATCAATAGAAACCTGCTTCAGCATCCTGTTCTGAGGTTTCATGGTGGTATCCCACAATTGCTCCGGGTTCATCTCTCCAAGACCTTTGTAACGCTGTACATGAACATTGTCTTCCTTACCTCCGGCCGCAAGTTTCTTCACGGCATCTCTTCTCTGGTCTTCTGTCCAGCAATATTGCTCTTCTTTACCTTTCTTAACCAGGTACAATGGTGGCTGAGCAATGTACACATATCCCGACTCTACCAGCACTTTCATGAAACGGTAGAAGAAAGTCAGGATCAGGGTACGGATGTGACTGCCGTCAATGTCCGCATCGGTCATGATGATGATTTTGTGATAACGAAGTTTGTCTATATTCAAAGCTCTGTCATCTCCGTCCTTACCCATTTGCACACCCAGGGCGGTAAAGATGTTTTTGATCTCATCATTCTCATAAATTTTATACTCCTGGGCTTTTTCCACGTTAAGGATTTTACCTCTCAACGGCAGAATAGCCTGGAAAGCCCTGTCTCTTCCCTGCTTGGCAGATCCACCTGCCGAGTCACCCTCTACCAGGTATACCTCACAGATAGCCGGATCGGATTCAGCACAGTCAGCCAGTTTACCCGGCAAACCTGAACCTACCAGGACATTTTTACGCTGCACCATTTCACGGGCTTTTTTCGCCGCGATCCTGGCCTTAGCTGCCAATATAACCTTCTCAACAATCGTACGGGCATCCTTAGGATTTTCTTCCAGGTAATTTTCAAGCATTTCCTGAACACATCCGCTCACGGCAGAAGTTACTTCAGAGTTACCTAATTTCGACTTGGTCTGGCCTTCAAACTGCGGCTCGGCTACTTTAACAGAGATAACAGCGGTAAGTCCTTCCCTGAAGTCGTCACCCGCGATCTCAATTTTCTCTTTCGCCAGTATCCCTGATTTTTCGGCATAGGTTTTAAGCGTACGGGTAAGGGCCATTCTGAACCCTGAAACGTGCGTACCACCTTCATGCGTGTTGATATTATTGACAAACGAAGATACGTTCTCAGAATAAGAAGTATTATAAGTCAGTGAAACCTCTACAGGCACACCGTCTCTTTCACCTTCCATATACATCGGCTTGGTGATCAGCTGCTCACGGCTCTGATCCATATATTCAACGAATTCGATCAAACCACCGATAGAAAGGAATTCATCATATTTAGGCTTGCCGTCTGCATCAAGATCTCTCAGGTCTGTAAGTGTCAGCTTAATTCCCTTATTCAGGAAAGAAAGCTCTCGCAGACGGGTGGCTACCGTTTCATATTTATATTCCGTAGTCGTGAAAATACTGTCATCCGGCTTGAAATGTACGCTGGTTCCGCGGTCGGTTGTCGTACCGATTTCACGGGTCGGATAAAGCGGCTTACCGATGCTGTATTCCTGCTCAAAAATCTTTTCGTCTCTGTGTACCTCCACTCTCAGGTGGGTAGAAAGGGCGTTAACGCATGAAACCCCCACACCGTGCAAACCGCCGGAAACCTTGTAGGTATCTTTATCGAACTTACCACCGGCGTGAAGTACGGTCATAACCACTTCCAGAGCCGATTTTTGTTCTTTATCATGCCAGCCTGTGGGAATACCACGGCCGTTATCTCTTACTGTTACTGAATTGTCTTCATTGATGGTTGTGTGAATGGTATCGCAATACCCTGCCATGGCTTCGTCAATCGAGTTATCAACTACCTCCCAAATCAAATGATGAAGCCCTTTTACGCCAATATCGCCAATATACATGGCTGGTCTCTTCCTGACGGCTTCCAAACCTTCTAAAACCTGAATGTTATTTGCTGAATAATCTGCTTTTGAGTTACTCTGATTTTCTGACATATGCTATCTATCTTTGTTGTATAAATGTCTACTTATTAGACTGATAAAACTAATATTTTTTCGATTTAAATAATCTGTAAAATTACAAAAAAATATTCGCTTTTCAGTCATATTTTCTTTTTAGTTTACAAAACTGATCATGGCTTTAATCAGGGGACTGTTGCGGTCATCTTTATAGATTAATGCCTGCTCAATTTCGACATCGGTGAACAGGCTGAGATCTTCATTTACCAGCTTCCTGCAGACCACCTGACCAAAATGAGACAGGTCCAAAAGTGTTGGTACGAAGGCAATTCCGACACCCATACCCACCACACTGCACAAGAGCTCGAGGGAAGGCAATTCCTGCACAATATGCCGTTTAAGACCGTTCCGTTCGAAAAGAAGATTGATCTGACTGATGTAAGGATTCAGGGTATCTGATATTTCCACCCATTTTTCATCTTTCAGCATATTGACGGTCAGGTAAGGCTCGTTTGCCAGCGGATGAAACTCAGGCAGCAATATCTCCAGATGCCCTACTTTGAGTATCTTGCTCGAAAGGCTTTCGTCGTGAAGGGGAAGCAGTGAAATCCCAAAGTCGAGCAGCCCCTCGGCCATCGCTTTCTGGACTTCCGCAAACGTCTGAAATTCAACAATTTTCACCTCCACATCCGGGAAATTATCAGCGAAAACTTTCAGCAATGTCACGATGCTTTCACGCAGGGAAGTTTTATAAACGCCGAATCGTATACTCTGCTCTCCATGGCCTATTTTTTTGGTCAGTTCAGCTGCCCGGGCGGTGGCATCCAGTATCTTACGCACCTCTGCCGCAAAGAACTTCCCGGCCTCCGTCAGTTCCACTTTCCTGATCTTTTTTCTTTTATAACGGTCAAATAATTCAAGACCCAGTTCATCTTCCAGCAACTGGATCTGCTGGCTCAGAGCGGGCTGCGACACAAACAGTTTTTCGGCCGCTTTACCAAAATGAAGGGTGGTGGCAACTTCTGAAAAATACTTCAACTGGCGGAGTTCCATAATCTGTTCTGATAAGAAATTCTTATTACAATATTAGCAATTAATATTGGACAAATGGTATTTTTTCCTGCTTTTTTGCAATTACAAACTGAACTTCAAAAGCAAATGATACAGGAAGCCATTCTTACAGATGACAACATCACAAAGGACATTCTCCCTTTGAAAGGGACAGATTATATAGAATTGTATGTAGGTAATGCCAAACAATCCGCTCATTATTACGAGAAAGTGTTCGGCTTTAAGATCGTGGCTTATGCAGGTCCGGAAACCGGGGTCAGAGAAAAAGCTTCGTACCTCATTGAACAGGGAAAAATCAGGTTTTTACTCACCTCAGCTCTTTTTCCTGATTCCGATATTGCCCGGCAGGTCCTGAAACACGGCGATGGGGTAAAAACACTGGCTTTGTGGGTAGATGATGCCACAAAATCATATCACGAAACCGTGGCCAGAGGAGCTCTGGGTATTCATCCTCCTGAAAAAACTGAAGATGAACACGGATATATCATAACCTCTTCCATCAAAACCTACGGCGATACCATTCACACTTTCGTGGAAAGAAGCCACTATCATGGTGCTTTTATGCCTCATTTCAGGGCGTTTGAAAGTGTTTCTTTTTCCGGCCATGTGGGTTTGCAGTACGTTGACCACTGCGTCGGCAATGTAGAATTAGGACATATGGACGAATGGGTATCGTTCTATGAAAATGTCATGGGCTTTAAATTACTCCTGACTTTTGACGACAAAGACATCTCAACGGAATACTCCGCCCTGATGTCAAAAGTGGTTTCGAACGGCAATGGTTATATCAAATTCCCGATCAATGAGCCGGCGAAAGGCAAGAAAAAATCGCAGGTGGAAGAATACCTGGATTATTACAATGGCCCCGGTGTGCAGCATATAGCCGTAGCTACGCATGATATTATCCACACGGTAAGCGAGCTTCGCAAGCGTGGGGTGGAGTTTCTGGAAGTTCCTGACACTTACTATGAAGGCCTGAAAGCCAGGATCGGGGATATTGATGAAGAAATGGAAAGCCTCAAAAACCTCAACATCCTGGTAGACCGGGACGAGGAAGGCTATCTGCTCCAGATTTTCACCAAGCCGGTCAGTGATCGCCCTACCTTATTCTTTGAAATCATCCAGAGAAAAGGGGCTCATTCTTTCGGAAAAGGTAATTTCAAAGCCCTTTTCGAATCAATTGAAAGAGAGCAGGCTTTGAGGGGAAATTTGTGATGTATCCGGATAAATTTCTATGAATGACCGACAATGTTTTCCGGCCGGAGAAAGGTTAAAGAACTTAAGAACTTAAACAAGACATGTTCATTGTCCAGGGATTCAAAGAGGGTGAATCACTAATTCAGCAATTGCAAATACTTATTCAATCATTGAAAATTCTGCCATGCCTATTTACCATAAACTCGGAAAAATACCAGCCAAGCGGCACACGGTTTTTGAGAACCCTGCAGGCGGGCTTTACTATGAGCAGTTATTCGGCACGATCGGATTTGATGGCATGTCAAGCCTTTTATACCAGGTCCACAGGCCCACCATGGTCAAGGAAATATTATCGCAACAGAATGCTGAGCCTGAAATAGCCGAACACAGACACCTGAAGGCCCGGCTGCTGAAAGGTTTTGAAATACAACCAGAGCAGGATTATATAAAGAGCAGGATTCCTTTACTCGTCAATAAGGACATCCATATCGGCCTGGCCGCTCCGCAAGGAACACTTCATCAATATTTTTATAAAAATGCTGATGCGGATGAACTGCTCTTTATTCATGAAGGCACCGGGACTTTACGGACGCAGCTTGGAAACATAAAATTCGAACCAGGAGACTACCTGGTCATTCCGAGGGGCATCATTTACCAGATCAGTTTTGACCAGGCTGCCAACAGTCTGCTTTATGCGGAGTCATTCAGGCCTATTTATACCCCAAAGAGATACAGAAACCATTTTGGTCAGCTACTGGAACAATCGCCTTATTGTGAAAGAGATTACAAACTCCCTGAAGAACTCGAAACTTATGATGAAAAGGGAGATTTTGTGATGAAAATAAAGAAACAGGGGGTTATGTATGAGGTGCTTTACCCAACGCATCCATTTGATGTAGTCGGGTGGGACGGGTACAATTTTCCTTATGGTTTCTCAATTCATAATTTTGAGCCCATCACCGGCCGGATTCATCAGCCGCCACCGGTACATCAGACCTTCGAAACTTCGGCGTTTGTGGTTTGCTCGTTTTGCCCGAGGCTGTATGATTATCACCCGAAATCTATTCCTGCTCCCTATAATCATTCCAACATTGACTCGGACGAGATGATCTATTATGTGGACGGGGACTTTATGAGCCGGAATAATATCGAGAAGGGGCACATTACCCTGCATCCGGGGGGAGTACCGCACGGTCCTGCCCCGGGAGCCTATGAAAGAAGTATCGGACAGAAAGAAACGCATGAACTGGCGGTGATGATTGACACGTTCAGCCCGTTGATGCTGACAACAGATGCCCTGAAAATTGATGACGGAAAATACTATAAATCCTGGCTATGATGTTGTTTGAAATAGATAAAAACTCTGATTTCAGTATCCATAATGTTCCTTTTGGGATTTTCTCCACAGAAAATTCCCAAAAAAGGCTTGGCACGGCCATCGGAGACAAAGTGCTTGACCTGAAGGGATTGGCAGAGCTTGGATTTTTCAATGCCCTGGACATCCCGCTTTCTGTTTTCGGAAACGATTACCTGAACAACTTTATAGGTCTCGGCAAAACCAAAACCAACAGCGTGAGAACATTGATACAGTCACTGTTCCAGTCAGACCGGCTTAAAGAATACCCTCATTTGTGGTATCACCTGAAAGATGTAAAGCTTCATCTTCCCGTCTATAGCCGCGATTACACCGACTTTTACAGCAGCCAGGAGCATGCTACCAACGTAGGCAGAATGTTCAGAGACCCGGCCAATGCCTTGCTACCTAACTGGAAACACCTTCCAGTGGCTTATCATGGAAGGGCCTCGTCATTGGTGGGAACAGAGGTCGGCATTTACAGGCCAAAAGGACAAGTGCTTCCTAAAGGTGCTCAGCAACCGGTTTTCAAAGCCACAGAGAGACTGGATTTTGAGCTTGAAACAGCCTTTATCATCGGGAAAGACAGCGAACAGGGAAGTCCGGTTTCTACTGCGGAAGCGGAGGACTATATTTTTGGTATGGTATTACTGAACGATTGGTCGGCCCGGGATATCCAGCAGTGGGAATATGTGCCGCTGGGGCCTTTCGCGGGGAAAAATTTTGCCACTTCTGTTTCTTCCTGGGTGGTCACGATGGAAGCTCTCGAGCCTTTCCGTGTCCGGGGGCCCGTACAGGATCCGGAGGTTTTACCTTATCTGATGTATGAAGGAAATAAAAATTTCGACATCCGTCTTCAGGTTTCTATCCGGGATCAGGGCGGCATAAAAACGGAAATCTGCCGTTCCAATTTTAAATATATGTACTGGAATATGGCCCAGCAACTGGCACACCATACTGTTAACGGCTGTAATGTGGCTACTGGTGACCTGATGGGCTCAGGTACCATCAGCGGACCGGAAAAAGATTCTTTCGGCTCCATGCTGGAGCTGACCTGGAACGGCACGCAACCACTTACACTGAATGATCAGTCGGAAAGGAGCTTTCTTTTGGACGATGATACAGTCTGCATGACCGGATATGCAGAAAAAGAGGGTGTCCGTGTAGGATTCGGAGAATTGAGCAATACCGTCTTAAGTGCAAAGGGATAAGATGGAAGATGTTTTACAGATTGACCCGGACAAAATTCCGGCCCAGGAATTACAAACCTATTTGCAGGCGGCCGTTGCTCCACGCCCCATCGCGTTTGCCAGCACCATTGATCTTGAGGGGAACATCAACCTGAGTCCGTTCAGTTTTTTCAATGTTTTCAGTACCAACCCTCCCATCCTTGTATTTTCACCATCCAGACGGGTAAGAGACAATACCACCAAACACACCCTTGAAAACATCCTGGAGGTACCTGAAGTGTCGATCAGTATGGTAACTTATGACATGGCAGAAAGAATGTCTTATGCCAGCAGTGAGTTTCCGAAAGCGATCAATGAATTTGAAGCTGCAGGATTTGCCGCCTCCACGTCTGTAAAAATCAAACCGCCCCATGTGGCCGAATCTCCCGTTTCTTTTGAATGTGTGGTGGAGCAGGTCATTCCGCTGGGCAACGAGGGCGGAGCCGGCAACCTGGTCATCGCCAGGGTGGTTTATATGCACATCCGGAAAAAACACCTGGACCATCAGTATAAACTGTCAAATACTTCTTTAGACCTCGTGGCCAGAATGGGCGGGGACTATTACTGCAGGGTGATTCCAGAATCTCTTTTTCAAATAAAAAAACCGGGATGACCCCGGTTTTCATTTATTTTGGCTGGTGTTCTTTTCTCAATAAATCATTAACGGTTTTGACCGGATTGAAGGTAATCAGCGGCACTTCCACAAAGAGGGTGTTCCAGTCTGACATGGCCCCGTTCCAGAGACCCGGCAATTCCTGGGCTTTTAATGTTTTACCGCTTTGCGATTTCTCCGTGATAAACCCGGTTTTCGGGTCTCTGAATTTCAGGAGGTCGAACTTTTCTTTTTTATGGTTTTTGGTAGAACAGATCAGGTCAACGGGGTTAAAGTGAGTTGCTTCTTCAAACAATTGCTTTTGTTTGGCATTTTTCATGTTGATCTGGGCAGATTCCACCACCTGTAATGAAAACGATCCATCCGGGTTTTTAGCCCAAAACGGCCCTCCACCAGGCTCACCAACGTTTTTAACCATTCCGCAAACCCTCAAAGGCCTGTTGAATTTATGACGGGCATAGGCCAGTTTATCTTCAGGGCTCCAGTTTCTGAATCCTTTAGGCGGCTCTACCGAAAGTTCCTGACGCAGGAATCTCAGGGCTTTATTGACCATATAAGCACTCACATCATCTTTTTCAAGCCTTTTAGCGAAAGTGAATATTTGTTTTCTGTAAGCCAGCAATACCCCGGCAAGGGCTTTTTTGTAAGCAATAGTTTCAGCTTTCAGGTGATCAGGCACGACATTATCAATATTCTTAATGAAAGTCACGTCGGCTTCCTGGTCATTCAGGTTTTCAAGCAGAGCTCCGTGCCCTGCCGGCCTGAACAGAATACTTCCGTCGCCACTTCTGAACGGTTCGTTGTTCATATCCACAGCAATGGTGTCTGTAGAGGGCTTCTGTTCTGAAAAACCTATATCAAACTTTACATTATAAGCCGTTTCATATTCAGATAAAACACTTTTGATCAAAGCCTTGAATTTCTTCCGGTGCTCAGGCGAAACGGTGAAATGAAGCCTTACCTTTCCTTTGTTATTAGCATACAAAGCTCCTTCTACCAGGTGTTCCTCCACCCCTGTCCTGACTTTATCAGCGTAAGTATGAAATTCGAGCAAGCCTTTCGGAAGGTTACCGTAATCAAGGCCTTTGGTAGTAAGCAAACCGTCCAGTACGGACTGGCGGTCATCTCCTTCAACGACATTTTTAAGGCTTTTATAAAAGGCAAACTGGCTCAGTTGATCAAAAAACTGATCAACGGACTTATCTGTTTTGCCTTCATCTTTGGCAGAAAAAAGAGATTTAAACATCCTGCTGGCAGCTCCTGAGGCAGGTACAAACTTCAATAGTTTTAATTTCGGAGCCTGTGCGTCAAAAAGAGCGATATACTGCTCTTTGGCAGCTTCATCCAGCCTGATCAGGCCATCTCCTACAGTTGCAGCTTTAAGAACCTGCATAAACGGAAAGCCTGACTTGAAGTCTTCGATCTGTTGTTTTACGGTTTCAACATCACTTCCTCTTTTTTCTATCTGACTAAGGTCTTTGTCTGTGAACATATCTGAGGTTTTATTACGGGTTTTTTATTTCTTCACCAAAATTCGAAAAAGAAAACTCAAAAGCAAATGAATCTAAAATTATTATTCACTTACCCGGCTTAATTGCCGGTACGGGAGCATTAAAACCCGCTTTTATCACCTACCTGAATGGTTTTATCCTATTCCAGCAGCGACAGTATATCATTCTGGGACAATGACTTCATGAAGCTTTCCTCTGTTGTGATGAGGTCGTCAAAAAGTTGTCTTTTTGAATTCTGCAGGGCAAGGATTTTCTCTTCTACAGAATTGCGGGTAATAAACTTATAGGTAAATACCGTATTCTTCTGACCTATCCGGTGGGCCCTGTCTACTGCCTGGGCTTCAATCGCCGGGTTCCACCATGGATCGAGCAGGAAAACATACTCAGCGGCTGTCAGGTTCAGACCGACCCCCCCGGCCTTTAATGAAATCAGAAAGACTTTAACAGAAGGGTCATTCTGAAACTTATTGACCACATCCTGCCGGTTTTGTGTGCTG
Source organism: Emticicia sp. CRIBPO (assembly GCF_009905725.1). Taxonomy (GTDB): domain Bacteria; phylum Bacteroidota; class Bacteroidia; order Cytophagales; family Spirosomataceae; genus Leadbetterella. The sequence continues at coordinate 563,703 of NZ_JAAAKV010000002.1, forward strand.
CCGTCCAGGTAACAATAACTGATACCTTCTTCATCCAGCTGTTTCCTGATCAAAGTCAGGTGTTTGACGTACTGGCTGAATATGAGTGTTTTGTATCCTTCTTCCACTACATCACGCAGTTTGTGCATCACGTCATGGTCTTTGCCGGAATCTCCTTCATAGGCTTCATCCACCATCAGCGGGTTATTGGCCAGTTGCCTGAGCTTATTAAGCCCCTGCAGCACGAGGATGTGCGACTGGTTAACGCCTTTCTTTTCTATACCTTCCATGATCAGGTTTCTGAAGTAAGACTTGGTCTCTTCATACAATTTTTCCTGGGTCTCAGTCATGTTACAATAGTGAACAGACTCGATTTTCTCCGGCAGTTCCGTTGCCACCTGCGACTTGTGCCTTCTGAGCATAAAAGGCTTTATTTTACTGAAAAGCCTCTTCAGAACCTCCTCGTTTTTCTGCTTTTCGATCGGATTCTGATAAAAAGACTTAAAAAACTGCAAAGTCCCGAGCAAACCCGGATTAATAAATGTCATCTGACTCCAAAGGTCAAGCGTACTGTTCTCCAGCGGCGTACCTGTCAGGATCAGCCTGTTGGAGGTGTTCAGGTCCATTACTGCCTTAAAAATATTGGAAGTAGAGTTCTTTATCGCCTGGGATTCATCGAGGATGGCATAATTAAACCTGAAATTCCTGATGAAATCAATATCCAGTCTCAGCACACCATAGGACACAATAACAAGGTCATATTTAGAAAAATTATCCGTGTTTTTGGCCCTGAGGGTTCCGAAATGGATCAGTATCTTGAGTTTGGGAGCAAATCTCCTGGCTTCCAGCTGCCAGTTGTAGACCAACGACGTCGGCATGACGAGTAAACTCGGATGTTCCGGTTTTTCTTCTTTAATAGACTGAAGGAAAGCCAGGGTCATCACCGTTTTCCCAAGGCCCATGTCATCAGCCAGACAGCCTCCCAGTTTAAAGTCTTTCAGGAAGTGCATCCAGTCATAGCCTGCTTTCTGATAAGGGCGGAGTGTCCCAACAAATCCGGCCGGCAGCTTACGGTTTTCAATTTCCTCAAAATGCCTGAGCCTTTCCAGCTTGCGGCTGATCACCGTTTTGGCGTGGCCTTCGCTGTCAAGGTTCTGCACCAAAGCCAGGTGGTGTTTTTTTAGAATGACGTTTTCGTCTTCTTCGAGCTCTGCAAAGTCAAAAAGCTCAGAATAACGCGTAAACCATTCTTCAGGAATAACGGCTATCTGCCCGTTGGGCAATAAAAACTCTTTCTTGTTCTCTATAATAAGGTTGCGAAGCCTGATAAAAGGTATCTCAAATTCACCGAACCTCACAAGGGCATTGATATCAAACCAGTCGTTTTTTTCTTCAATTTTGATATCAATATAAGAATACCCCAAAAAGTATTGCGTAGGATTGGATTCACTTTGCTTTACATTGATCCCTTCCTGCTCCAACTGTATGGCATTTCTCTGAAGCCACGAAAATATCTCATTGCGGCTGCGGGCCACCCTGCCGCTTTTAAGATCAAGTCCGAGTTCTTTTAAATAGACCAGAATCCTCCGCTCTTCTTCCAGGTCTCTTTTTATTTTATGGAAAACCCAGCTATCCTCGCTTTTTTCAAGATAAACGTAAGCGGGTGCAGCAAAACTGTCAAACCTGAAATTGTAGGTGTTATAATTAAAGGAAAGGTCCAAAGCCACAGTGCTTTCTTCATCAGACTCCGGCGGCTCTTCTTCCTGTTCATCAAACAGGCTCAATACAGTATTGGTCCTGCCGGTCAGTTCAGACAATAATAAGGTAGGTGAAGATTTGAACTCTTCTTTCTTGATCTCAAAGCCTTTGGCAAAAACATTGAAGTTGGCTACCAGCGGAACAATGAATTTCTCATAATAAGTCTCTTCTATTTTCCGTGGGATAATGATATTGGGCTTGGCCAGGAAAGGTTTAATCTTTTTACCATCCACATATTTATCGAAGAAATAGAGTTTATCCTCCACCAGCAGGCAGGCCGGAAAATCGCACAGGATCTTGGCGTTTTTGAACTGGAATTTTACTTTTTCTCCCGCACATTTAATGATCGGGTAATAAACGGTATGGTCTTCTTCTCTTTCAAAATGAAAATAGGCTTTGGCTTCCTCACGCACGATATCCACTTCTTTCCAGGTAGGTTCACCATCCTTACCCATGATAAAGAGCCTTTTGCCTTTCAGTCTGCTCAGAATTTCGCTCCTGTATTTTTCGAGGTAACCATTAATGACTTCCTTCAGTGCTTTATCACCTTTTTCGTTGTCAAATACTTTATAGAAGAATTCTACAGGTCCTGATTTCTTTTTGTTGAATTTCTTGAGGATTACATCCTGCTGGATATTGTCAAGGAGCTTGACAAGTTCAAAGTCAACTTTGTCAAGTTTAGAAGAAAATTCGCTAACATTCTTAGTGGAAACACTTTGTGACTGAAAAGTGAGTTGATTTTTGTGATTGAGTTGAACGGCATAAGCTTCAAATAAAAAACCTAAAAATTCATGCTCATACAAACTGTAAATTACCTCAAACGGCTCTGTATTCGAAACTATCATTTATGAAGCAAAAAATATAAATAACCTTAATCTGATAATCAAAAGACCTTAAAGTTACTCAAATTTTAGTTCATGACAAACAGGTAGGCTGATTAATTCTTTTGCAGTTCTATAATTTCAAAATCGTACTGATTTTTGTCATCCGCTTTAAAAACCTTTCTTGAAATTTCTTCCCAGTTATTATAAGGAGAGCTGTCAAAAAAGGCATCGCCTTCAGGTTCAGCATCTATCACAGTGAGGTAAATCTTATCAGCCACCTCATGGGCCTGTTTAAATATTTCTCCCCCACCGATGACAAACACTTCATCATTACCCTCGTTTTCAGCAGCTTTTTCAATGGCTTTAGTCAGTGACCCGGCCACCTCACAGCCCGGAATTACCAGGTCTTTGTTCCTGCTGATGACTATACTGGTTCTGCCCGGCAGCGGCTTCCCGATCGAATCAAAGGTTTTCCTCCCCATGATGATCGAATGCCCCAGGGTCAGTTTTTTAAAATTCTTCAGGTCCTCAGAAAGCCTCCAGATGAGTTGATTGTCTTTACCAATCACCCCGTTTTTGGCTACCGCCACTAAAATTGATACAATCATCCTGTTATATAAAGATTATAAACCCCGATATCAGAAAATCAGGTCTTTCACGTAAAAGAAAAAGAGGCTCTGGACAATCCCCGACGCAACAGCACTCACCGTCATCTTGAAAATAATGTCCCAGGGCTGGTATTTAAAAGCGACCGCCAGCACACTTCCGCCGATCGGGGTAAACAACAAAGGCGTCATGATGGCAATTCCCCATAAACCGAGGCTTCCTTTTATTTTGACGGCAAACCTTGTGGTCTTGGTAAATTTCTTAGAAGCTTTCGGTTTTCTGAATTTATCGGAGAGCCTCCCCACCTGCTGCCCGGCAAACACAATAATAAAAACAGTCAGCATCATTCCTATAGCAGAGCAGATCGCGGTTTCATACCAGGAGAGTTGAAGAGCCAGTCCGGTCAAAGGACCACCTAAAAACTTGATCATTGTTGCGGTGATCACGGCCACGTATTTTGAGAACATCATATAATTTATAAGGAATTTTATTCCACTTAGCAAACCTAATCAACCATTCATACATATTCAAGAAAAATTTTCATATAGTATCTTGCATTACAAAGTACCTTTGTTTATATTTGCATCAGAATTATGAGAAGGCAAAAATAAAGAGCGTCATAAAATCAACGGTTTACGCCGCTCATCATACAAAACAAGTAAAAATTATGAATGTAGAGAATGCCCAAGTGCAGATGCGGAAGGGAATTTTAGAGTACTGCATATTACAAATTATTTCGAGGAGTGAGATCTATGCCTCAGAAATTTTAGAAGAACTGATCTCGGCTAAGATCATGGTGGTGGAAGGCACCCTTTACCCTCTGCTCACCAGATTAAAGAATGCAGAATTACTGGACTACAATTGGGTTGAATCAACTTCAGGGCCTCCGAGAAAGTACTACGTCCTTACTGAAAAAGGCAAGTTATTTCTAGATGAACTGGCAAGTACCTGGACAGAATTATCTGGCTCCGTGGAAACCATTATTAACAAAACCAGTAATTAAAACGCTGTTTTAAGATAAAAAAAATTATCATGAAAAAGACATTACAAATCAATCTTGCGGGAATCACATTCAATATTGAAGAGGACGCATATTCTAAACTAAATCAGTATTTAAAATCTATCCAGCAATATTTTTCGACTTACGAAAGCAGTGAGGAGATCATTAAGGATATAGAAACCCGTATCGCGGAGAAATTCTTCGCCAAAACAAAGCCGGAAGGCACCCAGATCATTGAGATGGAAGATGTAAATCAGATCATCAAATCAATGGGTAACGTTTCAGACTTTGAAGCGATAGAAGAAGAGGAGGATTTATCAAAAAGTAAAGCGGATCAGTCTGCCAAAACAGAATTCGGGGCTCCGAAAAATCCTGAATCAGTCAAAACCCAATTCTACAGGGATTCAAAACGCAAAGCCCTTGGCGGTGTACTGTCCGGGTTTGCTCATAATTTCTCAGTAGACGTGGTCTGGCTGAGGGTTATATTCATCATTCTGGCTTTCGGTCTTATAGGGGCTGAGGGAGCCGGCGGGTTCTTCTTCATTGCCTACATCATCTGCTGGATTGCATTTCCGCAAAGAGATGACCTCGAAGAGAATGAAAAAATCAAGAAATTTTACCGAAACCCTGAAAACAAAGTTATCGGTGGTGTTTCAACCGGCCTGGCGTCTTATTTCGGTGTAGATCTTTCTGTCATCAGACTTATATTCGTAGTATCCGCGTTTTTCGGAGTAGGTATCCTGATCTACATTATTCTCTGGATTGCTGCTCCTACAGCGGTGACCCTGACCCAGAAAATGGAGATGAAGGGACAGCCTGTAACCCTCGAAAACATCGAAACCAATATCAAAAGCAGTCTTAATACCGACCCAAGCAAACCTGAAAGCAGCCTGACCAAAATCCTGTTGTTCCCTTTCAGATTAATAGGTATGATCCTTAAAGGCCTTGGACAAGTATTGCAAAGCCTCGGACCATTGGTCAGAATCATTGCGGGCTTGATCGTGCTTGTGCTGGGAGCCAGCTTATTGTTTGCCTCTCTTTTAGCTACGGCGGTTTTCTTCGGAGTAGCTTCGAGTTCTACCTGGCTGGATAATAATCACTTCTTTGGAGCGATCAGCAACGATCTTCCACAAATAGGCGGGTTCTTCGGCTTCCTTGTGACGGCCATTCCTGCAGCAGCCATCACGATCGTAGGTATTTCGCTACTTACCAATCAGCGTCAGGGAACACGTAACTTCTGGCTTTCGGGCTTGGCCCTCTGGTTTGCAGGTATCGTAGGTATAGGTGTGGTAGGTTCTAAATATGCTATGAATTTCTCCAGAAATTACAAAGAGCAGGTAATCGAGAAATACAATACTCCGGGACAGATTCTTTTCCTGGATGTAATCAACAACGAAGATGATTTTGATGATGATTTCAACTTCAGATTTGACGTGGATGTAGACCTTGAAACAGCTGACGGCCAGGACCTGGTATTGGAAAAGTACATTTCGGCGAAAGGCAGCACCAAGAAAAATGCGATGGAAAACGCCAAAAACATCAGTTACAAGATTACACAGAAAGATTCAGTTCTTTATTTCCCGAGATCTTTAACCCTGACGGGCAAAAAGGTCATCAGAGACCAGAGGGTGAGCATCGACCTGGCGATTCCGAGAAACAAGAAGTTTAAAATGTCGGAAGAATTTGTGAACAGCATGCTGAGAAACCACTGGGACCTTGCGGGAGCCAATGGCATCAACAACTCAGAAATTGAAGATTTCACCTTTATCATGGGTGATGACGATAAAATCGAATGTCTGGATTGCCCTAAGCTGACAGAAGAAGAAAGAGAGGCGTTGAGAAACAACGACTTCAATGATGCAGAAGTGATCGATAACAATGATTTCAGCGAACTGGGACAACACCATAAGACCTATGAGTTGAAAGACTTCAAAAACATAGAAGTGGGAAGTGCCATCAGGATCATGGTTAAAAAAGGAGCCAATTACAGTGTGGAAGTTTATGCACAACGTGAAGAAGACCTTAAAGATCTGGTAGTTAAAACAAAAGGCAATACGCTGAGTGCCGAATACGATGACTCGTTTATCAACAACAGGGACCACATCAACATGATCGTGACCCTGCCTGAAATCGAAGACCTGTATTTCTCAGGAGCGTCTAAAGCCAAAGTGATCGGTTTTGACAATGAAAACAAAGTAGACATTTCACTTTCAGGGGCCTCTAAAGCTGCCGTAGACATCGAAACGAGGGAATTGGTGATCAACCTGTCAGGAGCATCCAAACTGGAAGCCAGGGGCAAAGCAGACTACCTGCATGTGGAAGCCAACGGAGCCAGTAAATTTGAAGGTAAGAGACTTGAGGTGAAAAAAGCCAAAGTATCGGCAAGCGGTGCGAGCAAGGCCAACCTGGGTAAAGTCGACGACCTTGACTCAGACACCAGCGGAGGTAGTAAAATTAGTAGAGAATAATAGATACAGATTAAAGCCAAAAACCTGCCGGAAATATCCGGCAGGTTTTTTTTATATCAGATAAGATCCGTAAGGGCCTCTTCAATATTTTCGAACTTCAACTCGAAAATCTTTTCTTTTTCATTGCGGCGGTTTTTCACAAAACTGCTTCCCAATACCACCACCGACATTTCACCCAATACGATTTTAAGAAGAAAAGCAGGAACCGCAGGAAGCCAGATTTTCTTCCCCAGCTTTGATGCAATTTCAACAGTAAATTTCTTATTGGTAACCGGATTAGAGGATACGGCATTGTAGGCTTCTTTCATCTCGCTGTTTTCGAGGGCATAGTAATAAAACTCTGTCAGGTCCTCGATATGTATCCACGAAATCCATTGCTTGCCCGATCCCAGCGGAGAGCCCAACCCTAATTTTATAGGTTTCATCAGTTTGGACAAAACGCCCCCTTCTTTGCTGAGCACAATACCCGTCCTGATTTTAACAACACGGCATTTGTTCACTTTTCCAAAGGCATCAGCGGCTTCTTCCCATTTAACGGTGCACCGGGCCAGAAAATCACTTCCGGGCTTTGACCGCTCCGTCATGATCTCTTCGAAAGTATCTCCCCCATAATATCCTATGGCAGACGCGGTGACAAAAACCCCTATCCTGATTTTGTTTTCGCTGACATACTTACTTAAAACTTCTACAGGACCAACGCGGCTTTCTATGATTTCCTCTTTGCGTTTCCTGGTCCAGGGCTTGTCCGCAATCCCCTCTCCTGCCAGATGAACAATGGCTTCAACACCTTCGAAAGCCCCTTCTTCGATCCAGTTTTTGGCGAGGTTCCATTGAGAAACTTTTACTCCATGGATTTTTTGTTTGGTGCGGCTCAAAATAACGATCTGGTGACCGGCATGTAACAGCTTGGCGGTCAAAGCACGACCTACCAGGCCGGTGCCTCCGGTAATCATAATTTTCATAATTTTCTTAAGTATGGTCGTTTTTCACTTCAATAATAAATCGGCAACCAGCCTGACAACCATCCACTTAGCTACCGATAATGACAGAAATCACATTTTGTCATATATAGAACCGGTAAAAAAACCGAATATTGCATACCTGGCTACAGCACAACAGAAATAATCAACAAAATGTTTGGACATTAACATTTTGCTACGCTTTAATCATTACTTGTTTCAAAATATTTTTTTAAGATGAAAAAAAGCCCCTCCCCGGTGTATCCGGAGCGGGGCTTATGGCCTGAGCAAGAGTATATTTATCCTAAGAAGCAGGCTACTTTTCCTGCAGAAAAATGGATCAGAAAAACGGTTATTGTTTCTCCAGCAAATAATTTTTAGTGACCGCTTTATATCTTGTATCCTCCCGGAGAAAAGTAATCTTAAGACTTGAAACATGGAAGTCGTCATAGCTTTTCAGTACTTTGAATTCTGTCTTTTTGTCATCCATGATTTCCTTCCGGCCTTCTTCAGTGGTAAAGACCAGCGTTCCTTTTTCATACCGGTCTATCTGCTCAGGCTTGAATTCAGGCACGATACGCCTGGCATAAAAATCCATGCTGCTGCCGGGGGCTTTGTAGAAGTAAAATTTATCCAGGGGCACTTTCTGCTCGTGTATCTCTTTACCTACCACACTTTCAGACTGGTATTTCAACAGGGATGGATAAAAATAAGTACTCAGCACCAACCCAAAAGCCATGATGGTCAGTATGGTCGGAATAATGATTTTATCGACTTTGTTCTGAATGGAGACGAAAGAATACCAGAACAATAAAAACAAAATCACCAAAGCTACCGGAAGAAATAACGACAATACTGGAAAAAAGAAAATAAAACTCAGCAAAGGAATGAGAAAGAACAAATTCATCAACCCGAAATGCACTTTACTCAGAATCCTGTAAGAACGGATCACTATCCTTTCCTGTCCTTCTTTACATAACCAGACGATAAAATCTGCGGTAATGATGGCAATAAACGGAAACAAAGGAAAAATGTAATGTGGCAGCTTATAGGAAGAAGCCGACAAAGCCGCAAAACTCAACAGGAATCCACCCAAAGTAAAATACTCGGGAGAAGGCCTTGTGCCCTTCATAAACAAAGCCATGAATAGATTCCTGACGTTTCTGATCAGAGCCGGGAAAAGAAACAGAATCCACGGCTGAAAATCCCAGAGGATGGTATTGATAAAATATAAGTAGCCGGTATTGTTTTTCCAGTAAATCTCGCCGGTGATCCTGCCGAAACTCTGCGTCCAGAAGAAAAACCGCAAACCTGAAGGGCCTTTCAGCCCATACACTTCTTTCTCAGGATGAAGATCAAACTGCTGATAGAGTCCGTAACACATCGGGATCAGCAAGACCGCGATAATGAGGATCATCAGCAGCCATTGGGGCTTGAATATCGCTTTGAACTGTTTTTTCAACAACAGATGACTTCCGATGGCAAAACAAACGATGGCCAGCCCCAAAGGCCCCTTGGCCATCAGAGCCAACGCTGCCCCTACCGATCCGATAACCAAAGGCAGGAGTTTTCCCTTGTCTAAAAACAAACTGAGCTGCCAGACAGAAAGCATCACAAAGCCCATCAGAATACCGTCAGTACGAACGTCATTGGTGATCAGTAACAAGGCCTGGGTAGAGGCAAGCACCAGAACTGCGACGTAAGCCCTTTGTTTGTCGTACCAATGCAAGGTAAAACGATAAGTGGCGTAAATACCCAACAGGATCACAAGAACAGCTGGCAGCTTGTAGGTAAAATTACTGACACCGAAAAGCTTAAATGAGAAAGAAGACAGCCAGAATAACAAAGGCGGTTTGTCAAGGTAGTCAAGGCCCCTTTGAAAAACCTGCAGGTAGCTGCCGTTTTCAAGCATCTCCCACGAAATGGCTGCATACTGTGAAGCATCGGCTTCCATGACATCCGGAAACATATTGAGAAAATAAACAATGCCTAATGCACCTAAGCAAAATATATACCGGTATTGATACAGGAGCGACTCCCAGTCTTTGTCTTTCATTCGAATAAGTTTGACTCCCAAAGATATGGGATATCTGTCAATAGAATAACCTGAATTTTAAATTTACCACTCAAAAGAATGGCAAGGGGCTATTTACCAAGAAGTCCTGCTTTTAATGGCAGGACTTCTTTATTATTTATTGGTAAAATCAAACCGTCGTTCTGATGTTCAGTTCCTTTAACTGATTATCAGCGATGGTAGATGGAGAATCTATCATAACGTCCCTTCCGCTGTTGTTTTTAGGGAAGGCAATAAAGTCACGGATGGTATCTGCTCCGCCGAACAGTGAACACAAACGGTCAAATCCAAACGCCAGCCCTGCGTGCGGCGGTGCTCCGTATTCAAAGGCTTCCATCAGGAATCCGAACTGTTTCTTAGCTTCTTCTTCCGTGAAACCTAATATTTCGAACATTTTCTGCTGCAATGGCCTCTGGAATATCCTCACAGATCCTCCACCCACTTCAGTCCCGTTGATGACCATGTCATAAGCATTGGCTCTGACAGCACCCGGGTTGGTTTCCAGGAGGGCAATATCTTCCGGTTTAGGGCTCGTAAACGGATGGTGCATCGCAAACCACCTGTTTTCTTCCTCGCCATACTCCAGCAACGGAAAATCAAGTACCCATAACACTTTATAATCATCAGGATTTCTGAGACCCAGACGGGTTCCCATTTCCAGTCTCAGTTCATTCAGCTGCTTTCTGGCTTTATCACCATCTCCGGACAAAATCAGGATCAGGTCACCCGGTTTGGCATCAAAACGCCCGGTGATCTTTTTAAGGTCTTCTTCAGAATAAAACTTATCTACTGAAGATTTGATCGTTCCGTCAGCATTGTACCTGATATACACCAATCCTTTGGCTCCGATCTGAGGACGTTTTACCCACTCGGTCAGCTCATCCAGTTGCTTGCGGGTATATTCCGCACAGCCGTCAGCTTTAACACCGACAATCAGCTCGGCAGCGTCAAATACCGGAAAATCTTTACCTTTCACCAGGTCGTTAAGCTCTACGAATTTCATATCAAAACGAATATCCGGTTTGTCAGAACCATACCACTTCATGGCATCAGCATAAGTCATTCTCGGCACTTCCTGCAAATCGATTGATTTAACAGTTTTGAAAAGATGCCTCACCAGCCCTTCAAACATATTCAATACGTCTTCCTGCTCCACAAACGACATTTCACAGTCTATCTGCGTAAATTCAGGTTGACGGTCAGCACGTAAGTCTTCATCCCTGAAACATTTCACAATCTGGTAATAACGGTCAAATCCAGACACCATCAGCAACTGCTTGAAGGTTTGCGGTGACTGTGGCAAAGCGTAGAACTCGCCCGGGTTCATGCGGCTTGGCACCACAAAATCCCTGGCTCCTTCAGGCGTTGATTTGATCAGGACAGGGGTTTCAACCTCCACAAAGTCCTGGGAATCCATATAAATACGGGTTTGCTGAGCTACTTTATGTCTCAAAAGCAGGTTCTGGCGAACCACGTTACGACGTAAATCGAGGTATCTGTATTTCATTCTCAGCTCATCACCACCGTCAGTTTCGTCTTCGATCAGGAACGGAGGTAATTTAGCCGGGTTCAGTATTTCAAGTGAACTTACTTTCAGTTCAATCTCACCTGTAGGTATTTTGTCATTTTTAGAAAGTCTTTCCACCACAGATCCAATGGCTTTCACCACGAATTCTCTGCCCAGGGTCCTCACTTTTTCAATGACGGCCTGGTCTACCTTCCCCTCTTCGAAAATCAACTGAGTAATGCCATAGCGGTCACGAAGATCAATCCAGATCATACCCCCTTTATCACGGACACGCTGCACCCATCCGCAAAGGGTAACTTCCTGATTCACATTCGAAATTCTCAATTCGCCACAAGTATGCGATCTCAACATAATATATTAATTTTCAATATTTTAGATCTGACTTCCTACTCCAAACAGAAATCAGGGTGCAAAATTACGTAATTGTTTAGTATTCGTGCAGAATGATTGCAAATAAAATTGGATAAATCCGCAAACCAGCACAGGAATTCTATGTTTCCGGCCTTATTTGGCGAGTTTATTCAGTTGTTTTACCAACACATCAAAATCACGGGCATAAGGAGCGGTGACATCAATCAGTTGTCCGTCCACATCCAGGAACCGGATGGAATGAGCATGCAGGGCCACTCTTTTGATCAGCGGCAGTTCTTCCGTATTGTTTTTCAGATTGAATTTCTTCTTGAGCTGCGACAGATAAATATCCTCTCCTCCGTAAGTCGGATCACAGACAATCGGGGCCTTAAGACACTGAAGGTGTACCCTGATCTGGTGCATACGCCCTGTGATCGGGATGCATTTCACCAAAGTATGTCTCGGGTATGATTTTAAGGTAAAGAATACCGTTTCAGCTATTTTACCTTTCTGCTTATCTATTCGCACGGCGGTGCCGTCTTTGATCGGTGCTATCGGAAGAAAAACGGAAATACTGTCGAAATCATGTACCCCGTTTACCACGGCATGGTATTCTTTTTCCACTTCCCTGTGTTCAAACTGCATGGCCAGGTTACGGTATGCCTCCGGGTTTTTAGCCATCACCAGGGCTCCTGAAGTTTCTTTGTCCAGGCGGTGACAAAGCTGTATGTCGTCAAACATTTCCCTGGCCAGGCGTAAAATACTGACGGATTTATCCGGCGTACGTTCATCCAGGCTGGCCACAAACGGGGGTTTATTGATCACCACATAGTTATCGTTTTCAAAAACTATGTTTTCCTTAAGCTCCAGCTTTTTGGGTGGTTTTTTGTATCCTGTTAAATCCATTCTTTCCTATTTAAAAACACAAAGTTAATGGATTTCTTTTTCTGCTTTAGGTAGTTTGAAGGTAAATCTTGTTCCTTTGTCCACTTTAGAGGTAACATTGATGCCGGTTTCGTGGGCATTCAGGATATGTTTGACGATGGCGAGGCCTAATCCGGTGCCTCCGGTTTCTCTCGAACGGCTTTTATCTACACGGTAAAAACGCTCGAAAATACGATAAAGATGCTCCTGGGGAATCCCGGGGCCGTTATCTTCTATGGAGATGGTGAAAGATTTTTTGTCTTCTTCAAATTCAATCTCTACTTTACCTTTATCTTTCCCGTATTTGATTGCGTTATCAATAAAATTAGTCATCACCTGCGTAATCCGCTGATAATCGGCAATCACCCGGCACTCTTCCAGGTTTTTCGGCTTGATAACGATCTTTGTTTCTCTTTTTTTAGCCTTTTCTTCCAACTGCTCAATAATCTCTTCCGTGATCTGCAGCAAATCAACTTCTTCAAACTGCATCTTCAGATCGCCGGATTCTACCTGGGTAAGTACCACAAGGTCGCGGACAAGGGCATCGAGACCGTCAAGGCTTTTAGCCGCCTTTTTAAGAAATCTTGTAGCCACAACAGGATCGTCCTTGGCTCCGTCAAGGAGCGTATGCACAAAACCCTGGGCCGCAAAAATCGGCGTTTTGAGTTCATGCGAAACATCGGCCAGGAATTCTCTCCTGAAAAGTTCCATTCTTTTCAGTTCTTCAATCTCTTCCTGTTTTCTGCTGACATAATTGGAGATTTCCCTGTTCAGTTTTTTAAGTGGATTGACACTCTTCAGAAGGCTTTTCCGCGGAATGTGGAAATCCTGTATCTTCAGTTTCTGAATCGACTTATAAATCAGGTTTACTTCCCTGAATACCAGGATATCTATGGTATAAAAAGTAAAAAAGAAGGAGCATCCGAAACAACTGATACCTGCCACAAACAGCATACCCATGCTTACCTCCGGCACAAAACTCAAAAAAGCTAAGGTGATGGAAGTAATTAATGTGGCAAGAAGCAGGGCAATCCATCTGGGTGAAAGGAACATTTAAAACTGGATTCTTTACAGGATTCAAATTTGAGCAAAAAAAGCTGATTATCAAAAGTTTTTATGCTTCGTCAGAAAACATATACCCTACGCCTTTGAGCGTTTTGATAAACTTCTCCCCTATTTTCTCCCTGACTTTACGGATGTGAACATCAATGGTACGTTCCACCACGAAAATATCCGCACCCCAGATTTTATGCAAAAGATCGTCTCTCGACTGTACTTTGTTTGGCATCTGGGCCAGGTGAAACAGCAGTTCAAATTCTTTTTTCGGCAAAATCACCACATTTCCGTCTCCTTTGATCACCGAATAATTTTCACGGTTAATCGTAAGTCCGGCGATTTCAATGATATTTTCCGACGAATTTTTCTGGGTCTCCTTTCTGAAAAAGGCATTGATACGGCTCATGAGAGCCCTTGGTTTGATGGGTTTGGTGAGATAATCGTCCGCTCCGGCATCAAAGGCCGCTACTTCTGAAAACTCTTCTGCTCTTGCTGTAAGATAAACCACATGGATGTGTTTGAGACTTTCTGTTGTCTTGATGACTCTCCCCGCTTCAATTCCGTCCATCAAAGGCATCATGATGTCCATGAGAATCAGATCGGGTAAGAACGACTTTGACAATTCCACCCCCTCCAGGCCATTGTGTGCAGCTTTTACTTCATAACCTTCTTTCTGCAGATTGTAAATGAGTAATTCCAAAATATCTTCATCATCATCTATGACTAGTATTTTATTGGCCATGTTATCGATTCTAAACTAAATGATAAAATTAAAGCACAAAATTACGCTAAGCATTCCGCTTCCATGTTAAGCCATTGTTAAATTTTGACCGGGGTCAAAACCGGAAAGAATAGATCTTTCCCTGTTCATTCGTGAATATAATTGTCTGATTATCATCAAAAATCATGCCTTCTGTCTGCTTGCGGCCGGTTTTTAAACAAGCCAGCGGTTTGTCAAAACTGATTACACCGTGTTCAATTGAAAACAGGTAAAGTTTACCGTACGTTAACAATGCAAACTTGGTTTTGTCAGGGCTGATGTCAGCCGCTGTCACTTTCGTGTCCAGTTTGAAGGTTTCGACCGGACTCAATTCATAAACACCCGGCTGGTCAGACACCTTATACATCCTTGTTGATTGCTTTTTCTTTGCCCAGCTTTTGGTGAAGAGATAAAGATTGTGATCATACCAAAAGAAAGCTTCACAGTCAAATTCAGGCTTTGAAGAAGGAAAATCTTCCTGGTCAGCATAACTGAACCTGATTTTATCCAGTTTTCCTTCGGGGGTTCTTTTATAGATCGTCAAATCTCTCCGGTTTTGACCGTTGTTGCCGAAATCCCCGATGTAGAGGTTCCCTTTATCATCTTCTGCCAGGTCTTCCCAGTCCACATTTTTAGCTCCTTCTATCACCAAAACACTATCGAGCTTACCTTTTGAGTTGATTTTATATAATTCCGGTTTTCCTCCGCTGTCGTTATGCGTCCAGTAATATCCTTCTTCCTTTGCTTTGGCCAGGCCGGAGTTTTCATCCACTTCAGCAGGCATTTCCCCGATTTTCCAGATGTCGGTTTCACCCTTGATGTTGTCAAAACCTCTGCGGCTGTCCGGATTGCAGGAACAGGTGACTGTTTTGATGGCCACCATCAAAAGATAGAGTTTATAAAAGGTCATTTTATCTTTGTAGTTTTTCAATTTCTCTGATGACGTCTACAATACCTTTCAGGGGTATTTTAACCCATCCGGGTCTGTAATTGATCTCGTACCCCAGTTCATACACGGCTTTTTCGAGCAAATGGAACTGCAGCAGGTAGTTGATCTCATTATTATTTTTCAGTAAAGGGTGCAAAGGTCCGAAATAATCCAGGTATTCTTCCAGGTAAGTATCCCTGATCAGTTTATACCACCTGTCGGAAGCCCTTTGCAATACCACATCCTCCAGGTTATTGGTTTCCGGCGAGTTAAACAGTTTCGCCGATACCGCATAATGATAGGACCTGATCATCCCTGCCACATCTTTGAGGGGTGAGTGCTTGATCTTCCTTTCATCAATCGGGCTTTCGGGCTCACCCTCAAAATCTATAATGATCAAATCTTCGTTACAAACCAATACCTGCCCCAAATGGTAATCACCGTGTATCCTTGTCCTGTAGGACTCAATTGGCCGTGTCAGAATCTGGTCAATAAAGTCGATGATAATATCTTTGGACTCCATAAAGTCCCAGGCCAGCAACTGGGCCTGCTCATCCAGCTTCAGGTAATTATCAGTTAACAGATTATACCTTTGCTCCAGCAGGTTTTCCATTTTCTGATGAATATACCTTCTGTAGGGCCTGTCAAACATATCTGCCCTGAACGCTTCCTCTCCTCTTATGGCAAACAGGGCATAGTGCATTTCGGCAGTCCTTGTACCCAGCAGAGCTACTTTTTCAAATACATTTTCCTTGATCTGGAAATTACCTTCCACAAACGCAAACATAAATTCATTGAGGTAATCTCCCGTCTTCGACCAGTCGTCTTTTTCATTATCGATCACCTCCACCATCATCCCGAAAGTGATATGTTCCTTCTCCTTTCTCTGCCAGGTCACGCTGCCGCAAAACCTCGGTATATTCCTGAAGTCAGAGTTCTGGGTGATGTATTCGACCATCTCCACCTCAGGATTGGTGGCTGTAAACAGTTTCCTGTAAAGCTTAAAGAAATACCGCTCATCGTAGATAAAGGCCGAGTTACTGGAATCTATATTGGGAATAAAACTGGCTTCAATAGGTTCGTCTGTCAGACCTTTGCCCCTGACAAAAGAAAGGGTATCCTGGTTTTTCTGTAACGTTGAGGCGTTCTGTGCTATATGATAAAGGACGGCTTCTCTGAAATTGGCATCATAGATAGCGTCGACCAGCACTCCTTCCTTGTCATCCAGGTTGGCATCTGCAATGATCGCTTTTTCACAAACTTCCTGCGTCCCTTTCTCCACAAAAGAAAGAGGCAGAAGATAGCTCTCTTTATCTCCCTGGGGATATTTCACTTCAATGATCGTAAAGAAAAACTGCAAATCACCGTGTTCCATCCGCACTGCGGAAGTAACCTTGGGTCTCCACCCGTTCCTGGCCTTGCCGGCAAACCAGCGGCAGGAATTCATAAAGTCAGGCAAAAGGTTATCTTCTAAAACAGTATGGACGTATTTATCTTTTTCAAAGCCTTCCCAATCGAGCGACAGAACAAAAGTTGACATATATTTAATGTATTTATGTGTATTTTTTATTTAAGTTTTTCTTCAAAAAGCTTCAGGATTCTCTTGTATTCATCAGCCCAGGAAGAAGGTTCCACAAAACCGTGGTCTTCCATAGGATAACTGGCCACTTCCCAGTTTTCTTTCTTTAATTCGATCAGCCGCTGCGTCAGTCTCACCACGTCCTGATAATGAACGTTGACGTCCACCATGCCGTGACAAATCAACAGGTTATTTTTGAGCCCGTCTGCAAAATAGATCGGTGAACTTCTGCGATAGGCCAGGCTGTCTGTATGAGGCTCATTTAATATGTTTGCGGTGTAGCCGTGGTTATAAGCTGCCCAGTCTGTTACCGGTCTTAATGCCGCACCGGCTTTAAAAACATCAGGCGTAGTGAAAAGTCCCATCAAAGTAATGAATCCACCGTAAGAACCTCCGTAAACACCGATTTTCTTAGCGTCAATTCCGTAGTTTTTCACCAGGTAATTAGCTCCGTCTACATTGTCTGTCAGGTCTTTTCCTCCCATGTGGCGGTAAATCCCGGTCCGCCAGTCCCTACCGTACCCGGCTGAGGCACGATAGTCAATATCCAGTACAGTATATCCCTTTTCTATCAGCAGGTTATGAAACATGTATTCTCTGAAATAACTGCTCCACCATTTGTGGGCATTCTGAAGATACCCGGCTCCGTGTACAAAGATTACCGCTTTCTTGTTTTTCAGTTTAGCAGCCGGTTCATAAACCCTGGCGTAAACATCCTTGCCGTCAGCGGCTTTGAAAGTAATGATTTTAGCTTCCTTCCAAGTATAGGCGTTAAATTCTTCGGTTGTCGATGAAGTTACTTTTGTAGCTGCCGCCCCGGCTTCATTGGCCTGGATATACAGCTCCCATGGCTTGTTGATGTATGAATATCTGATGGCCAGTGTTTTTTCATCGGGAGAAAGCGTTACTTCATTGGCTCCGGTCATTGAGGTTATTTTGATTCTTTCGCCTCCTTCCACAGCCATTTTATAGAAATGCTGTTCCCCTGGATGCACCTCGTTGGAGATCAGGTAAAAATATTTTCTGTCTTTTGAAAGTTCCGCTTTCTGAATTTCAAAATTGCCTTGTGTCAGTTGCTTTTTCTCTCCGGTCAGAACATTTACGGTATAAAGATGCGAGTATCCGCTGGCTTCTGACTGAAAATAGAATGTCTGATCGTCTAACCAGCCTGTAGATCCGCCTCCGCCGATGCCAGGTCCGCCGATCCAGGCTTCGTCATGCTGACGGTCCAGTAAGGTCAGTTTGCCGTTTTCAGGGTTCAGACGCATGATCCAGCGGTCTTTGTTGTCAGCAGCCCTCACGATCGCTACCGCATTTGATCCGGTGAGTGACCAGTTGACATCCTGAATCATCACCTGTCTGGCTTTAGGCTTGGTTTTAGCAGTGTCTTTTTTAGCATAATCTTTCAGAAACTCCGGTTCATCATTGATTCCCGGAAGATCTTTTACAGATATCTGATATACTGTATCCTTTTTAATATGATAAATAAAACTCTGATAGGAAGCCGCCGGAGAACCCACTTTCGTCCTGGCGGGAATATCCTCAGTATAACCCGATTCTGTTACGTAATTAGGTACAATCGTATTTTTAGCCGACTTCGCAGCTTCTATTAATGTATAGGTCACAAATCTTCCGTCAGGACTCAGTTGCGTAGCCACCTGTCTTTTGTCATCCAGGTATATTTTTTTCGGCTGCTCCGGCTTGTTGCCGTCGGCTATTTTTTTGGCTTCTTCTGTTTTATCTTTCCGCTCTTTCAATACTTCAAACATGGACAGCTGATCTTTCTCAAGCCAGCCCTCCTGACCCGTCTTCTTCCTTTCCGGCTTTTTGCTTCCGGCTTCAAAATCCGTAAGCTGGGTCGTCACACCATCTCCTACAGATAAACTGAACAAATTCCCACCTTTTGAAAAAATTATACTCTGCTCATCCAGGCTGAAGCGGGGATTCGATTCCCGTTCAATGGTTTTGGTCAGTTGTTTTATTTTAAGACTGTTGAGGTACTGGATATATAAATCGCCGTTTTTTTCATAGGTTTTCATAGATAAACTACCTGAAAAACTACCGTCAGCGGGCAACTTCTGACGTTCAGCCTTGAGCACTTTAGTGATTTTCTGATCTGCTACACTTACTTTATATAAAGAGTCTCCTTTGTTTTTGTCGGGGTTCCATGAGAAATAGATGGTTTTATTGTCGTCAGCCCAGAAGATGTTGGACGGAGAGGTTCCGATCCATTTCGGATCTCTCATGATATGGTCAACGGTCAGTCTGGCAGGTGCCTGGGCTGATATTTCAAGGATCGCAAAAGCGAAAAACAACATCAGGAATACATTTCTTTTCATAATTTAACGGTAAGTTTTTGAATGAAGTCAATCTAAGAGAATGCAAAATAATTAATAATTTCTTCACCGGAAAGCCTCATTTTCAGTGAATGCCCGCCATCTCTTATTCTTCAAATCACAAAACCCCGTTAAAGCCGGAAACCCGGCAAAAAAAGAAAGCCCGCACCACTATTATGCGGCACAAGCTCTCTTTGGGTCAAAATTATATGGCTATAAAATTATATCAGGCTAAAAACAGTGTGGCAATAGCTAAAACCTGTTCCTTGGTTAGCGGTTCGTCAAAAGCTTCCGTAACAGCCGCCTTCGATTTACCGGATATCCCATCTATATTTACCCCACCCTGTATTGTATTGTCGTCACCTGCATAAACCGCTGCAGGGCTTCCTTCATTTAAAGTAATCCATCCTTTTACTCCCGGAACAAACCCTTTGGTATTCAGCAATCTTCTTACCACTGAAGCGTGACGGGCTTCAACAGAGTGGATCTGAAGTGCATATTCAAGCAATGGTTTGTCCTCGGTAGCCATCAGGTTACCCGCCTGGCCTTTGTAAGCTCTTACACCGGTATCTTCCAGGGCATGTGAAACCACAGCAAAGGTTTTAAAATTGGTAAACACATCTGCAAATGCACCTTTTCCTGTGAAGTCGAAGTTCGGTTTAGCTACGGCTTTAGCTCCCAAAGCTGCCAGTAAAAAAGCAACGTGCTGGGTTTCATGTTTTCCGATCTGTGCAAAAACAGGTTTATCTGTCGCCGGAATAAGATTGGCAGTGCCGTTCCCTTTGATATAAAACTCATTTTCAAGGTACTCCAGTGTCAGAGCGTAGTTCAGGACATCGATGGCCGCGGGTGTGGCAGCATAAGCCTTGCTGATGCTTGATGCTACAAGAGCAGGAACAGCAAAAGCAGAAACTTTCTTACCTAATGTATTGAACAAACTACGACGTGAGTAGTATCCAAGTCTTTCGTGAACGTCTGCGTCCACTTTCTCAAGTTCTGATATGATATTGAAGATATTCATGATGATTATTTGGTTTAAGCAGTTGGAAGATTTGCTCCTGATACTTTAGTTTTAATAAATGGTGCCACAGCGGCAAGAATGTCAGCAGGCTTTTTAGCCCCGTCCAAACCATTGTTATCAATGATATCATCCCCTGCAAAGAAAGCAGAATTAGGCATCAGCATGTCACGGATTGCCGCGGCATGTCTGGCTTCCACAGAAACAATTTTACCGGCAATCAAAAGATAAGCGGGCTCTTTGATCAGTTTACCTGCTCCATTATACGCCAGGACTCCGGTGTCTTCAAAAACTTTCGCTGTTCCCAGCACGCTCGCACGGCTTGAAAAATCAATCGCTGAGAAATTTACTTCCAAAGCCGGGATGGCATTGGTACTCAAAGCTGCCTTGAAAAAGTCACGGTGTATGATTTCGTGGTCCCTGATTTCGGTAAACAGAGTCTTTTCAGCGTCTGTCATTCCTGAAAAAGGTGTGGCTACTACCTGGATATAGAAAGCAGCTTCCAATTGTTCGAGTGCGTAGGCATAATTCAGGATTCCAACATCACCTGAGCCCAGATCAACAGTACTGCCCGTTGAATCCGGGGCATCGTCATCACTACATGCAGCTAATACTACAGTTCCTGCCATGGTTGCCAATCCGGCGTTGCGAAGAAAATTCCTTCTGTTTACAGATTTTACAGGATCGACTGTGTGTTCAATTTCGGAGGATCCGACATTCATTTTTTTCATGAGAATTAGTTTTACATTGACTTAATAGATCTTATTCTGCGTTTCGGGATTATCTACGGCGACCATCCTTTTTTGGATCAAAAGAAAATGAAAAAAAAGATTTCACCTCATGAATAAAAGGCATAAAATACATTACAATCAACTGATTATAAATCACATACAAGACAATAAAAAATACCAAGAAAACATTTACCCGGAACAGTATCAGACAGAAAAGCAAAAAAAAAGCCGGCAGTTTTCATTTGCCGGCATTGAAAAAATGATGAAAAGAATCAAATCCCTTCTGTGAAATTCAGGACGGTGACGACATCGTCCCAGTCTTTAAATTTCAGATTTTTGCTTTCTATAAAAGCATCGAGGTCTTTATTTTTGAAATATTCGCTTACAGACTTTTTATTATTTTTTATCCTGGTCATTTTACCATCCTTTGTTGCAAAATAATAAGTCTCATACAAATCAAAGTTTACCGTTACATTCGCATCATTAAAATTCCTCTTTTCACGTGTTTTAAACTTCACATGTTTCAGTAGTTTGGTTGTTTTTCCTTCGAACATTACCTGGTAAAATGACAGCACCCCCTGGCCGTCAATCGGCTCAAATCCACATTTAAAAAGAAACCCTTTAGCTGCCGAGGTGTCTCCCAATACAAACTCCCTTACCGTCTGATCTATGGTATAAGGCTGTCCGTTACTCCACCTTTCCAGCCTGTTATCATATCCGTTATAGTTAATCGGCAGATACTCCGTTTTGCCGTTCTGAAAAACCACTTTCCCGGTGTTCCAGTCTTTCAGCAGGTATGCTTTCTCCTCGTCATAAACCCTTATTGACTTTGAGTTGATCCGTCCGACGGTAGTGGCTGTAGAAAGATTGGTGTTCTGACCAAATAAAAAAGTGGTATTTAAAAGCAGTACAAGAATTGTGAATATTCTTTTCATAGTTTAAGCTTGGTTTAAATTGTTTAGCTAAGTAAAGTAAAAAAATTGTTTTCCCCAACTTGTACACGTAAAATTTGGGGTCGGTAATAATTTTAAACACAACGCACCGGAATTTTGCTTATTTTAATTTTATTTACATTAAAATAGCCTGATAACTGAGGTATGTATTCAGGTTTAAATGTGAATTAATTTTTCAAAAAACAATAAGCGTCAAAAATGAGCGATTTAAAGGGTAAAGTAGTTTGGATTACGGGTGCATCTGCTGGTATTGGTGAAGCTACAGCCTATCTGGCTGCTCAAAAAGGAGCAAAACTGGTCATTTCAGCGAGAAGAACAGAAGAGCTTGAAAGGGTTAAATCCAACACAGGCCTGACAGAAGAAAATATTATGGTCCTACCCATTGACGTAGAGAAAATTGATACTTTTCCAAGATTGGCAGAACAAATTATTGAGAAATTCGGAAGGATCGATATTCTCTTTAACAATGCAGGAATTTCTCAAAGGGGAAGTACCCTTGAAACGGATTTTGAGGTTTACCGTAAACTGATGGAAATCAACTTTTTCGGGGTAGCGGCCCTCACCAAAACCGTACTTCCGTACATGATCAGCCAGGGCTCGGGTCATATAGCTGCCACAAGCAGTGTTTCAGGTAAACTGGGCTCTCCGATGCGATCAGGGTATTGTGCCTCAAAACACGCATTACATGGCTTTTTTGATGCTTTAAGGTCTGAAGTAAGCCGTAATAATATTTTTGTGACCATGGTATGCCCCGGTTATATTCAAACGGACATTTCAAAAAACGCCCTCGCCCCCGACGGAAACAAGCATGGAAAAATGGATCAGAACCAGGCCCAGGGTATGCCGGTGGAAGTTTGTGCCGCAAAAATCATCAGGGCAATTGAAAACAATAAAGCGGAAATCTATATTGGAGGAAAAGAAATTATGGGAATCTATCTGAAGCGTTTTCTTCCGGGATTACTTAACAGAATCCTCGTAAATCAGGCCCCAAAATAAGCAAAAAATTATTATATTAATAATTAAAAAAATATAAAGAATCCAAGTCAGCCAAAACCCTGTTTATGTTGAAAAACCCAAATATCACACAATAATATTTGGGCAACATACCCTTTCCCTACTCTGCAAACACCGGAATTTCAAATCAAAAAAATATTCTCCGCTTTAATACCCTCAAACTTATTTACCTTTTCTAATATTTTATTAAACTTTTCTCATTTTATTTAAGATTTTTTAACAAAAAAATTATTTGTATTCCTAAATACTCCTACATTAGAATTTTAAAAACTATAATTAAAAACCTAAACGATTAATTAAGAATGAGGAAAGTTTTATTTACCTTTCTGTTCTTTGGTATGGGATTAATTTCCATTGCCCAAAGTGCCAAGGTTACTGGAAAAATAACCAGTGCCGATGATGGTTCTGCTCTCCCTGGTGTTAGTGTCCTGCTCAAAGGATCATCTACAGGAGCCCAATCTGATGCTGATGGAAATTATTCAATCGTTGCCCCTAAGGGCAGTGTGCTTGAATTCAGTTTCATCGGGTTCATCAAAAAAAGTGTTACAGTAGGCAGCGAGTCAGTGCTGAATGTAGCTTTATCTTCTGACGAAAGGTTACTTCAGGAAGTCGTCGTAACGGGTCTTGGCCGCCAAAAAGAAGAAAAGGCCGTAGGAACTGCCATGCAAACGGTAAAAAGCGACAAACTTACATTTGCTAAAGAAACAAACGTAGCAAGTGCATTAAGTGGTAAGATTGCCGGGGTTAAATTACAGGGTGCTCCATCTACTTCATTCCGCGAGCCGAACTTATTGATCCGTGGTGCCACAGGTCTGTCTGTTTATGCCAACCCGCTTTATGTACTGGACGGAACTCCGGTAAGTTTAAGTGCCGTTAACATGGACAATATCGAAGCTATCTCGGTTTTGAAAGGTGCTGCAGCGACTGCCATATATGGACAGCGTGGATCTGAAGGTGTGGTTGTATTGACCAGTAAAAAGGCCAAAAGAGGTAAGATCCAGATAGACGTAAACTCGGCTACTACTTTCTCTAAAGTGTACAACCTTCCTCCTTACCAGAATGAGTATGCGGGTGGTTATTCTCAGGACTGGAGTACGTTTGAGTACAATCCTGCTATTCACCCTGCTGACTGGGCTGCATTTGATGGCCAAAAAATGATCGAATACTATGCTGATGAGAGCTGGGGGCCAAAAATCGATGGTACAATGTATCGTCCTTATTACTCATGGATCAGAACTCACCCGGGCTACGGAAAAGAAGTTCCTCTGACAGCTCAGCCTAATAACGTAAAGGACTTTTTCGAAACAGGTGTTGATTTGAACAATAACATCACCATCGGTGGTGGTAGCGAAAACGGTACTTACAGATTGTCGTATACAAACATCGACCGTTCATTACCTGTTCCGAATACGAAACTTTCAAGAAACTACATTACACTGAATACTACTTACGACCTGACTAAAAAAATAACGGCCTCTGCCAATATCAACTATCTGATCGAAGGTCAGAATGGTAGACCGCTGGAAGGTTACGGACAAGGTCTTTCAGGTAGCTTTAACCAGTGGTTCCAACGTCAGGTGGATATCAATATCCTTAAAGAATACAAAAACCCGGACGGAACATTCAATTCATGGAACATAAAAGGCCCTGAGGACCTTAAGCCGTTGTACTGGGATAATCCGTATACTGATGTTAACGAAAACCTTTACAAACATGGTCAGGACAGAGTATATGGTGACCTGAGTCTGAAATACAAGATTTCTGACAAATTCAATGTTCAGGGCTGGATAAGAAACAGTTCAAACTATTTCAACAGCAATTTCAGAATATCGTCAGGAACTCTTAATCAGTCTGCGTTCTTCAACTCTACAGACAAGGCAATTGAGATGAACTACGAATTTCTGGCTGATTATAAAGACAAAATCGGAGAATTGTTTACGATTGATCTGAGTGTCGGTGGTAACGTTAGAGATAACAAAAGATATACTACTGCCCAAAGTACATCAGGTGGTCTGACCATTCCTGGTTTATACAACATCAGTGCTTCCAAAGACCGCCCTATCGTTGCTTACGGATATTCTGCAAAGAAAGTACGAAGCATTTACGGTTTGGCTTCCCTGGGTTTCAAAGGATTCCTTTACCTGGACGCCACACTTAGAAATGACTGGTCTTCTGCCCTGCCGATTGAAAACAACAGCTATATGTATCCTTCAGTAGCCGGTAGCTTTGTATTCAGCGAATTCCTGAAAAACCAGAACATCCTTTCTTTTGGTAAATTGAAAGCTTCATGGGCTTCTGTTGGTAGTGATACTGATCCTTACAGAACCAATCCTATTTTCCCTTCAGGAGCACAAGGCAGCTATACAGTGCAAAACCTGCCGACTCAGTTACCGAATACTACTTTGAAGCCTACATTATCCAAATCTTATGACTTAGGTCTTGAAATGAGATTCCTTAAGGATAAAATCGGATTTGATTTCAACTATTATACCCGTCAGAATACCAACCAGATTCTTCCTTTGACGGTACCGTCAACCAGTGGTTACAATACTGCTTTGGTTAATGCGGGTAATATCACAAACGAAGGTTATGAACTTGCCATTACATTGAAACCGATCAAAACCAATGATTTTGACTGGGAAATCAACTTCAATGCAGCGAAAGCCAATACTATCGTTAAAGAACTTGCCCCTGGTATTACCAACTATGTACTTCCTACCTTTGCGGCCTACAGTGTTGGTACCAACGTAAGTGGTGGTGTAAACTCTTTCGGACCGACAGTAAACGCCAGAGTAGGTGAGAAATTCGGTTTGCTTGTTGGCCGTGCCTTCAGAAGATTCCAGGCAGTAGATGCTCAGGGCAACCCTGTTGACAACCCTAGCAACGGCAAATTCATTGTGAACGCCAACGGTACTTATGCTTATGATTCTAATAAAAACCTGGGTTCAATCCTTCCTGACTTCACAGGTGGTCTTGTAAACACGTTGAGATATAAGAGCATCAATCTTTCATTCAACATTGACTTCCAGAAAGGTGGTAAGGTATGGTCTACTTCAAGAATGTTCAATGCGTACTCAGGCTTAGGTGCTGAAACTGTTGGTAACAATGCCAAAGGTAAGCCGCAAAGAGACCCTGTAGCTGATGGTGGCGGACTTGTAGCCGAAGGTGTATTGGCCGATGGTACTGTAAACACCAAGTACATTGAGTCTGCTACTTACTGGACTACCATGCAGCCTATCCACGAGCGTTGGATTTATGATGCTACTTACATCAAACTTCGTGAAGTAAGTTTAGGTTATGAACTTCCGAAAAGCCTTTATGAAGGTAAATTGCCATTCAGAAATATTTACATCGGAGCCGTTGGTAGAAACCTTTGGTTAATCAAACAACCGGTAGTAGGTTTGGATCCGTCTGAATTGGAAGGTGTATGGTCTGAAGGTGGTCAGCTTCCTGCTGCCCGTTCGTATGGATTCAACATCAAATTCGGTTTATAATTGTAAAGAATTAAAATGTATTTAAGAATGAAAAATATAAAATATTTAGTTTCTGCAGTTGCTTTATCGATGATGACGAGCTGCGATCCTTCAGATTTCGGAGACATAAATAAAGACCCGAACAACGCTTCTACTGCTATCGCTTCATTCCTTTTGACTGGTGCTGAAAGAGGTTTGGTTGGCCCTATTACTGATGTGGAAGGCTCTCTTTACACTCAGCAGATTGCCAATAAGCAATACACCGGTGCTGACAGATATGAAACCATTAACTTCAGCTTTAACGGTTTCTACGCAGGCCCGCTGGTAAACCTTAATGAAATCATCAAACTGAACACTGATGCTGCCACAAAAGGTCCTGTTGCTCAATACGGTTCTAATAACAACCAGATTGCAGTAGCAAGAATTCTCAAAGCGTATTTTTATTCTCATATCACAGACAGATGGGGTGATGTTCCTTACTCAGAAGCTCTGCAAGGTAATACGGACTTTACACCCAAGTTTGATTCTCAGGATGCTATCTACGCAGGCCTTTTCACAGAACTGAAAGCTGCTGCTTCTCAGATCGACGGAGGTGCCGCGGTTCAGGGTGACTTCCTTTTAGGTGGTAACATGGCCAAATGGAAGAAGTTTGCCAACTCTTTAAGAGCTATACTGGCATTGCGTCTTTCTAAAGTTGATCCTGCTAAAGGAAAAGCTGAATTTGCTTCTGCTCTTGCAGACGGAGTGATTCTTACCAATGCAGACAACGTGGTTTACAAGTTCTTAGCCGAAGAAGCTAACGACAGCCCTTGGGAAGATCGTTTCGAAACCCGTCTGGACTGGACTGTAAGCAAGCCGATGGTAGATAAACTGAAAGAATTCGCAGACCCGCGTCTTCCTATCTTTGCTGACAAAGCATTGCTTGTTCAGGATTACGTAGGTATGCCATATGGTTTGGCTCAGGCTGATGCAGGTGGAATTCCTAACGGTCAGGTATCTTTCCTTGGTGCCGCTATGCGTAAGCAAACCAGCCCAAGCTTTATTATTACTGCCGCTCAGGTGCATCTGGCTATCGCTGAGGCAGCTACTTTAGGATGGGTTGCTGAAGACGCCAAAGCTCACTACGAAACAGGCATTACTGCCTCTATCGAACAGTGGGGTGCTACAGGGGCTCCTGCTTACCTGGCCGGTGCTGCGGTTAAATTTGACGCTTCTAAAGCAATTACTCAAATTGCGACCCAAAGATGGATTGCTCTATTTACCAACGGTTATGAAGCATGGGCTGAGTGGAGAAGAACAGGTATCCCTGCCTTATCTCCTCCGCCGGTTAACTCTAACCCGGGCGGCAAAATCCCTCGCCGTCAGGCTTACCCGACTTCAGAGCGTGATTTGAACGGAGACAACTACAAAGCTGCCCTTTCTTCTAAGCTGGGTGGTGTAGATGATCTTAACGGAAAAGTATGGTGGGATAAATAACCCCTGCCCGTTTCTATAATGAAAGAGGCTGTCTGCGGACAGCCTCTTTTTGTTTTAAATAAGGCCATAAATCCATGTTCAAAATGGCAGTCATCATGATTATATAAGACCGGGCATCATCAACTTTTCCAATACAAAATTTCAAATCCTGAAGACCAGAACCTTTTACCTAAAAATAAAGTTCTTATAAAAATTAACAGCATTTTTTTAATGAACAGATTATTTACTCTTGGGATCCTGATACTATTCTTTTTGTTAGTAGACTATTACTTATTTCAGGCTGTTAAGACCATCATCAGAAACTACAATCCCAACACACAAAGGATAATAAAAATCGTTTACTGGTCTATTCCCGTAGTAGCCATGGTGATCATTGTCTCGGGTCTGGTTTTGTTCCCGGCTTACCTGAATTTCAAATTCCGGAACCTGCTTTTCGCTACAGTGTTCATCCTTTATTTATCAAAACTTCTGGCTGCAGTTGTTCTGGTACTCGGAGATATCGTCAGATTTTTCAGATGGGCATTGTCGTATGCGGGCAGTTCACCTTCTGCCGATACCAACAGCCATACCATTCCAAGATCTGAGTTTATTGCCAAAACAGCATTGGCTGTGGGAGGAGCACATTTCGGTGCAATGGCCTACGGCATCATCTCAGGAGCCCATGACTACAGGATCAGAAATGTGGTGCTTAAACTTCCGAATCTGCCCAGACAATTCGAAGGATTAAAAATAGCCCAGCTTTCCGACATACATTCAGGAAGCTTCTTTAATAAAACGGCGGTTCAGGGTGGCGTTGAAATGCTCATGAGCCAGAAACCCGATGTTTTCTTTTTTACCGGCGACCTTGTAAACAATGAAGCCAAAGAATTCGAAGATTATTTCAACGTTTTCAATAAAATCAAAGCTCCTTTAGGGATGTTCTCCACTTTAGGAAACCATGATTATGGTGACTATACCTCATGGGCAAGCCCCCAGGCGAAGATCAAAAACCTTCAAACCCTGCAGGAAGCCCACCGTCTGATGGGTTGGGACTTGCTGATGGACGAAAGCCGTGACCTCAAAGTTGACGGAGAATCCATAGGTATCCTTGGTATTCAAAACTGGGGAGCGGGTAATTTTGCCAAATACGGCAGCCTTGAAAAGGCCCTTAAAAACACCGATCAATATGCAACAAAGCTGCTCCTCTCACATGATCCGAGCCACTGGAGAAACCAGGTTTTGAACAAGACAAATATTGATGCTGCTTTTGCCGGACACACACACGGTATGCAATACGGTGTAGAAATAGGAGGCATCAAATGGAGTCCTGTTCAATACCGTTATAAAGAATGGGCAGGGCTTTATGAAGAAAACAACCAGAAGCTCTATGTCAATCGCGGATTCGGATATATTGGCTATCCCGGCAGAATCGGCATACTACCTGAAATCAGCGTTTTTGAATTAAAGAGAGCATAGGAGTACACCCTCTTCCATTCATTAGCCCTGAATCTAAAGTTCAAGGCTAATTTCTATTGATGCCCTGATCAGATCATCAGGCAGGATCATTTTAATTTCATATAATTATAATGCTCATTCCGGTGGGCTTTACGGCAGATTCATGACATTTGCCTTTATATCACATTTATTATGTTTACAGACGTCTTCAAGAAAGAACTTGGTATTACCTTAAAATTGGCCATACCCATCGTCGTAGCCCAGCTGGGAGTGGTTTTAATGGGGGTAACTGATAATATTATGGTGGGCCGCCTGCTTGGTAAAACAGCCCTCGGAGTTTCCGGTATTGCCAATTCCATTGCTTATCTGATCTCATCCATAGCCGTAGGCGGAATGGCGGTGGTGGCACCGATGATCTCAAAAGCAAAAGCAGAATCAGATATTCCGAAAATCAGGAATCTCTTTACATCAAGCTTGTGGGTGGCCCTGGGTTTCAGCATTATCCTGACCATCCCCGGCATCATTGCCTACTTTAATTTTGAGAAATTAGGCCAGCCCGAAAACATCAATCAATCGGCTCCTGAGTTCCTGTTTTATATCTTGTTATCTAATATTCCTTTATACTTCTTTGTATCTGCCAAGCAGTTTACCGATGGTTTGTCAAAACCCTATATAGCCATGAGCATCACTTTGACAGGATTGATCTTAAACATTACTGGCAACTATTTACTGATCACGGGTTCTTTCGGGTTTCCGAGGTTGGGTCTTCCCGGAGCGGCCATTTCTACTTTAATGTCCAGGATCATCATGGCCATTGTCCTGATCTGTTACATCAGGTATTCAGGAAAATTCAAAAACTATTTCGAAAATTTCAAAGTGAACTTCAATACAGAACTGGTTAAAAAAATCAGCAGCCTGAGTGTCCCAGGTGGTTTTCAGTTCTTTTTTGAGATCGGAGCCTTTTCTTTTGCTGTTATCATGATGGGCTGGATCAGTGAGACAGCCCTGGCCGCTCACCAGATCGCCATCAATATTGCTTCTACCACTTACATGATGGCATCGGGCATTGCCTTCGCCGGTGGCATCCGGGTAGGTGAAGCCTGGGGCATGCGTAGCCCGAAAAGAATCAGGACTTCGGGTTATGCCGCTTATTTGCTGGTTTTTTCTTTTATGACCATCTGTATGCTGATCATTTTTGTTTTTAAATCGCAGCTTTTGTCGGTTTATATCAATGACGACGATGTACTTGCCGTAGCGATTCCCTTATTGGTGATTGCTTCCATTTTCCAGCTGTCTGATGGTTTACAGGTGGTGGGACTCGGGGCCCTGAGGGGGCTTTCAGATGTAAAAATCCCGACTTTCATTACGTTCATCGCTTACTGGATTATCGCCCTCCCTTTGGGATACATCCTCGGTTTTATTTTTGATTTTCAATCTATCGGGATATGGATTGGTTTGCTTACCGGGCTGAGTGTTTCTGCCGTATTGCTCTATTACAGGTTTTTTCAGCTCATCAAACCATCTAAACTGAAAAACCGTCTGAGTGTTTAACACTTCAGACGGTTTTATTATAGTTTGTTGAAATTAAGCTTTCGCTACCTGGATGTTCAGATGCAGTTTCACATCATCACTTACCACAACTCCACCGGCCTCAGTTACGGCGTCCCATGACAAACCGAATTCTTTACGGCTGATTTTACCCTGGATGTCAAATCCGGCTTTGGTGTTGTTATAAAAGTCTACCATTTCTCCACCGTACTCAGCTTTAAGTTCTACGTTCTTTGTAGTTCCTTTGATGGTCAGATCACCCTTAAGAGAGAAAGTATCATCTCCGGTTTTTTCGAAAGAGGTAGACTGGAAAGTTAAAGCCGGGAAATTGGCTGCGTCAAAAAATTCAGGAGATTTCAGGTGACCGTCACGCTGATCATTTCCTGTAGTAATAGAATCGATGGCGGCTGAGAATTTGATGTCAGCCCCTTCAAAACCTTCTCCTGTAGTGTTTACTTCACCTTCATAAGATTTGAAATCTCCGGTTACAGTTGAGATCATTAAGTGTTTTACTTTGAATTGCACTTCTGAGTGCAAAGGATCAATTGTCCATGTTGCCATTATTTCTGATGTTTTATATGTTTCTACATTAATTGTAATTACATAGATAACTATAAAAAAAACGGATTAGTTTCCCATCCGTTAATTTTTTTTCAATATCTGTATCTCGCGATATGTTCCTTTATTTTAGCGATCCTGTTATCAGGACTTGGGTGCGTACTCATAAATTCGTCCTGGCTCCTTCCCCCACTGGCTTCAGCCAGTATCTGCATCACATCGATAAGGGCGTTGGGGTCATATCTTGCGGAGATCATATTCCTTACTCCAAATTCATCAGATTCCAGTTCATCATTCCGGCCAAACTTCATCAGTCGCACCTGAGCCACATAATTAGCAATCTGCCCGGTACCCATATCTCCTGAAGCCGCCGTAGCAGCACCGGCAAGTCCCTGGTAAAACTCCGACTGTGCCATCTGCTCAGCGGAGTGCCTGTGCACCACATGCCCGATTTCATGGCCCAGAACGCCTGCCAGCTGATCTTCTGTCTTCAGACGACCAAGTAAGCCTTCTGTAATAAAAACCTGACCACCCGGCAATGCAAAGGCATTGACAGTACGGCGGTCGTTTAACACATGAAAATCAAACCTGTAAGGAACATCTACCCCACTATTCTGCATTTCCCTTGAAAAAGCGGTGACCAGTTTATTTCCAACGCCTTTTACATACTTCTGAACTTCCTGATCAGGATACAAACCTCCGTATTCTTCGGCCATCTGGGGGGCAGACTGCATACCCATGGCCATTTCTTCTTCAGGTGTAATGCCTATCTGTTGTTTTTCACCCGTCAGCGGGTTTTCCTGGGTTTTGCTGTAATAACTAAACAAAGCCATCAAAGCCATTACTGCCCCGATGACCAGTCTCAGTTTAAAACCTCCTGAATTATTCATTGGTCTTTATTAAAGTTTGGGATATCTTCAAACCGTTAGGATTAAAATTCAGGGAAATTTAAATAAAGTTTGATAATATTTCAAGAAATAATTTCTGAAGAAAACCCGGATTTCAAAAATCAGAACTTAACCGCTATTACAGAAATCTCCACATTCACATCCCTCGGTAATTTAGCCACCTGAACGGTTTCTCTTGCCGGCGGATTTTCCTGGAAAAACTGGCCATATACTTCATTGACCAAAGCGAAATCGTCCATGTTTTTCAAAAAAATACTGGATTTAACCACATTCTCATATCCCAGTCCTGCTGCAGACAGGATATTGCCCAGACTCTGCATAATGGCCAGGGTTTCGGCTTTAATGTCTCCGGACGGTGCAATTTCCAATGCAATCTGTCCTGAAACATATAAGGTGTTTCCTGCCAGCACCGCCTGGCTGTATGGCCCAATAGGTAAGGGGGCTTTATCTGTTAAAATGATTTGTTTGCTCATCTGTTTCAATAATTAGTCGTTGTTAAATTTCATACAAAGGTAAAAACTAATCAGCAGAAGAACGGGAAAAGGCAGGCTCAAATTATCTTATACGGATACTCCTCTCTAAATCAATTCGGATCAATTTTACACCAGCATGCAGCTTTTCTGAAATAAATCATTCTTTAAGTAAGACTAACGTAACATTTATATATCCGGGACAAAAATATTTTTATTTCTAAACAATATTGTTCAATAAACTAAGTTTTTAGTTAATATTTCTTAATTTTGTATTCAAACTTTGATTAACAACCATTTCCTGTACAAATTGCCAAAAAAAATCACGAAAAATGAAAAAACTATTACCTTTACTTTTGCTGTTTTTCTCGGTCACAATCCTGAAAGCCCAGCAATCTCCAAAAATTAACATCAAGGGAATCGTGGTAGACACGGCCAAAGCCGTTATGCCCTTTACGCCTGTTTTTTTATTGCAACCTGCCGACTCTTCTCTTGTGACCTTTGCAAGATCCAATGAAAACGGGGAGTTTGAATTCAAAGGTGTAAAGCGTCAGAACTATCTGCTGAAGATCACTTACATGAGTTACCTTCCGCACCAGGAGCTCATTAAACCCAATGAGTCTAATGTCATTGATGCAGGCACTATTCAGCTCAAGCTGCTCCAGAAAGAGCTGTATGAGGTGGTGGTAAAAACCGCCAAGGCCCCCATCAGCATCAAAGGTGATACCGTAGAATATGACGCCAGAAAATTCAAAGTGCCGCCGGGATCCTCTGTGGAAGACCTTTTACGAAAACTTCCGGGCTTTCAGCTGGACAGCGAAGGAAACATCAAAGCCCAGGGAGAAACTGTTAATAAAGTATTTGTAGACGGTAAGCGTTTCTTCGGAGACGACCCGAAGCTGGCAACCAAAAACCTTCCTGCTGAATCTATCAATAAAGTCCAGGTATTCAATGACAAATCTGAACAATCAAAATTAACCGGAGTAGAAGATGGCAAACGCGAGAAAGCGGTTAACCTGGAATTAAAAGAAGAATTTAAAAAAGGTGGCTTCGGAAAACTGACTGCGGGTGTAGGAACGGACCAACGTGTAATGGGTAAGGGTAATTACAACAAGTTCGATTCCAAGAACCAGTTTTCTATCATCGGCTTCGGAAATAACATCAACCAGACAGGTCTTTCAGGTAATGACTACGAAGATTTTAAAGGCAGTCAGTCATACAACTGGAATAATAATGCTGACTTTGGTTTTTCAGGAGGAATGGTAAGGTTTTCATATGGGTCAGATGAAGAATCTGAAAGCATAGGAGTACCACAATCCTGGGGTCCGGGAAGCGGTTTATCTAAAAACTATGCCGGGGGAGTCAACTATAACTATGACACCAAAAAGACGAAGTTCAGTTCTAATTATTTTTATAATCAAAGCACTCAGAATTTGTCGGTATTTCAGAATTCTCAGAACTTTATCCCTGACAATTCGTTTTTCCTGAGAGATTCAAGCCAGAGCGGCAACTTCACAGCCAATCACCGCTTAAGCTTAAGATTTGAAAAAGAAATCGACTCTCTTAATACCCTCGTGCTTAACTTTAACGGCAGACTAGGGGATCGTTCGACAGACTATAACAGTATGAAGAATTACCTGACTCCCGGTGAATCGGTTTTCAGAACCATGAAAGCATTGAACGTAAACGATGCCACTACAGGGGTAATAGCAAGCTCGGCTATATACCGTCATAAATTCATGAAAAAAGGCAGGAGTTTTGCGGCCAGTGCTTCTTACAACCTCAACAATATCGACAAAGATGCCAGGCAGAATTCAGTTATCAGAGACTATCCGGTAGCAGGCTGGGATTACAACATCGGCGGAAGAAATTTTGATATCTTCCAGAATGACCTTGGCCTTGTTAACAGTAATCAGATCAAATCAAGCTTGTTATTTATAGAGCCTCTGAGCAAGAAATTCAATATTGAAGGTTTTTATAACTTCAGCAATACCCGTTCACTGGTTGACAGGGATGTTTACAACTTATTCTCTGACGGCAAGCCGAGAATTGATTCACTGAGCCGTTATTATGAAAATACGATCAATTATAAC
This sequence comes from Emticicia sp. CRIBPO, assembly GCF_009905725.1. Lineage (GTDB taxonomy): Bacteria > Bacteroidota > Bacteroidia > Cytophagales > Spirosomataceae > Leadbetterella. Next base: position 598,509 of record NZ_JAAAKV010000002.1, read on the forward strand.
AGGCTGGGAACCGCACTTAGATACAACTATAAAGGTCTGAATATTGCTTTAGGTGCAGCCGGGCAGCAATTTAATCTGAAAGGTAAATTCTATAATGACCAGAACAAGCCCCTGTTGGGTTCTGTAGACAGAAAATACTTTGCCCTGGTGCCTAATTCTAGCATCAACTATGCTCTGAAAAACAACAGATTCCTGTTTGTTAATTATGATGTAGGTGTTCAGGAGCCGAGAATGAAAGATATGCAGCCTTTCCAGGACAACTCCAATCCGCTTTATATTACGAGTGGTAATCCTGACCTTTTACCACAAACCACTCATAATGCATTTGCCGGATTCAGTATGTTTAACCCTGTCTCCTTTATTAATATTTTTGCCAACGTCAATTATACTTACAGCGTTAATCAGATCATCTATAACCAGACTATTGATCAAAACCTGGTCACTTATATCAAACCTGAGAACATTTCGGGAGGAAAGAGATATGGTTATTACTTCCAGTTTGGTTTCCCGATCAAAAAAACCAAAATATCAGCTAATGTTTCTTCTAATTCATATTTTGCCCAGAACCTTATCTATATTAACAGCAAATTGAATGAAAATAACACAGAGAATTACAATGTTAACTTCAGATTGGACCTTACACCGGTTGATTGGTTCTCATTATTTATCAATGCAAGTCACGGCATAGGTAAGGCTCAGTACTCTATCAATACCACCCAAAACCAGAGGTTTATCAATCAAAACCTGAGTGCCAATATGGTCATTCAACTACCTAAACTCATATTCTTTACTTCTGACTTTAACTATATGGGTTATAAAAATGAAAGATTCGGCTTTGATCAGAAAATTCCCATCCTCAATATGGCTGTTTATAAAGTGCTAGGTAAAGCTAAAAAATCCGAGGTGAGGGTAACCCTTTACGATGCTTTCAAGAAAAACCAGGGTATAAGCCAGGGGGCTTCTTCAAACCTCGTTTCTCAAACACAAACGGTAACACTTTCAAGATACCTGATGTTTACTTATACCTATAATATGAGAGGTATTTCAACCAAAGTGAAGAAAAACCGTTGGGAATAATTTATTAAAACAAAATTCAAAGATTAAAATGAAAAAGTATTTTTTGATAGTCCTGTCTTTATTATTTCTCAATGTGACAAAATCAAATGCACAGGAAGTCTTCGGAACCGTCGACTATGATTATACCTCAGACTGGGTGAAAATTTATAACCGGGCGACCTATCTTACCAAAGAAGAAAAAGAGAGAGAAGCAATGACATCCAGAAACTGGACTCCAAATGCTGAAAAAATGAAACTTTTCTTTGATGGAACAGGGAGCTACTATACTTACGAAAGTCAGGATGCGGGATCACCGGGAGGCTATTCATGGCAAAAAGCGGACTATTTCATTACCCGTGATTTTACCACCAATATGCTTACCGAAATTCACAATGTCCAGGGAAGAACGTTCACTGTCGTTGATTCTATCAGGGCTCCGAAATGGAAAGTTCTCAACGAATTGAAAGACATCGGAGGATATATGTGCATGAAGGCTACCACTTATGACGACGTCAAAAAACAAAATGTAACAGCCTGGTTTTGTGCAGATATTCCGGTGTCCATCGGGCCTGAGCAATATACAGGTCTTCCGGGACTAATATTGGAGATATCTGTGGATGATGACGCAGTTCTGATCACTGCCAAGCGTATTGACCTGAAAGTCAAACCGGAGATACCTAAATTGTCAGCCAAAAAACTAAAAGGTAAAAAGTCTAAAATGGCAGACTTCAACAATTTTATCACCCAGCATTTGAAAGATTCAGCCTATAAGCATGAATTTGCCTGGGGTTTAAGATATTAATCTTCTTGTTTTAATTGTTTTAACATAAATCAGAAAGCACGATCCATTCAATTGGACCGTGCTTTTTTCTATTGTCCTGCTCAGATCCCCAATCCTTTGAGCATCAGTTCAGCTACAAATTTATTACCTTTCTCATTCAGGTGAACCCTGTCTGTCGTAAGAATACCCCTGTCTTTGTTTTCCGGGTTGTTGGCAAGATTATAGGCCAGGAACTCTTTTCTCAGATCAATCAGGTTACAATTTAACTCAATAGCCAGTTTTCTGATAATACCTGCATAATAATTAAGGTCACCATCCTGCTGATTGGAGAAATCTGTTCTTTCACCGATGGCCGCCGGGGTACACAACATCACAGTGATGCCTTTTGCCTGAAGTTTCTTTACCAGGGTAGTGTAGAATTTGGTAAACTTATCAGCATCAGTACCTGTGCCGCTGCTGGCCTTGTGCCAGACGTCATTCACCCCTACGAAAATAATGACGATGTCCGGGTTTTTAGCAAGTACATCCTCTTCATATCTCAAATAAAGATCATAGATTTTATTACCCCCGATGCCTGCACCCACCAGTTCAAAATCAGCTCCTTTTCCGGCCTTGTCCAGCATTTCTTTCATCATGGTGATATAACCACCCGGTCCTACTCCCGCCTGGGTAATGGAATCACCAAATAAAACAACTTTTTTAGGCTTGATCTGAATAAAGGAGAAAAGTGCCATGACCGAAAAAAAAGCAAAAATAAAAAGTCCGTTCCGAGATTTCATCTTAGAATAATTTATGGTTGAATATTAATTAAAGCCCCTTCAAAAAGAGCGACTAAAATTAACAATTAAACCCATCAAATTCACAAAATTTTTATTTTTAGTACGAATCAGCCTGTTCTTCTTTTGCTTTTTTGGACAAAGCCATGGCTATCCTGATTTCTTCATAAGAAATGCCTTCCCGGAAATGCTCATAAACAGCCCTGGCCGAAAAGGTCCCCTCTGCTTCAAACGTCTCCATGGCCTCCACTACCTTCCGATAAGTCTTCTTGTCGATAAACTTCCAGAGGTCAACCCCCTGGCCTTCTTCAAACAGTTTGATCAGGTGCTGATAAACGGTATTCCTGCTGAGTTTTCGTCTTTCAGCAATTTCTTCCACAGAAAGGCCTTCATTATACAGGTCAAGGGTTTCGATGTAGGTCAGACCTTTCGCAAGCTTAACGCCCTGATCGGAATTGCCTTTGACAAAAGATAAAATCTCTGTAATGAAGGTGTCTCCATATCTTCTGAATTTCTCCTCCCCCACACCTGAAACGTTTAATAGCCGGGCTTTCGTAATCGGTCGTTCATGAGCCATTTCCAACAATGTAGCATCATTAAAAACGATGTATGGCGGAATCCCCAGTGAGTCGGCTATCTGTTTTCTGAGTAGTTTAAGCTTATCAAACAGCTCATTCTTAATAAACTCTTTCTTCGTCTTTTTAGGATCAGCGAAAACCTCTTCTGCTTTTTTGCGTTCTTCGAAAGTAATGTAATGGGAAAGTTCTATTTTTCTTTTCCCTTTGAGCAGCTGCCAGCTGACTTCATTCAGCTTGAAAACATGGCCTTCATCATAAGCAATGTCCAAAGCACCATAGTTGAGTATCTGGGACAGATAATCGGCCCATTCTTCATACTTCAGGTCTTTTCCGATACCGAAAGTCGTCAGTTTGTCATATCCCAGCCTCAGAAGGTTCTGGTTACGGCTACCCCTGAGGATATCAATCAACATACCCATCGCGACTTTCTCCCCTGTCCGGGCTACGCCTGAAAGAGCCTTCTGAGCCAAGATTGTGGCATCAAATCTTTCTCTCGGATGAAGACAAACGTCGCAGTTGCCACAGTCCTGCCCCACTTCTTCATTGAAGTAACTCAACAAAATTCTCCTGCGGCAGATATTGGCCTCAGCATATTGCTGCATCCTGTCCAGTTTGGCATTCATGAGTTCTTTCTGGTCATCATCCAGGTTAGATTTCTCAATCATGCTTTTACGGGTCATAATATCTGCATAAGTATAAAACAAAGCCGTTCTAGCCTTAGTCCCGTCTCTTCCTGCCCGGCCGATCTCCTGGTAAAAACTCTCGACATTTCCGGGAAGGTTATAGTGGATGATCCACCTGACATTAGACTTGTCGATCCCCATACCGAAGGCAATCGTGGCCACGATAATCTGCAGGTCGTCTTTGATAAAAGCCTCCTGTACCTTGCTTCTGCGTTGGGAATCAAGGCCTGCATGATAAAAATCGGCTTTATAGCCATTCTGAATCAGAGAAGCTGTAAGCGATTCCGTACCATTCCGGCTGAGACAATAAATGATACCGGATTGCTCAGGCACCGTTTTCAGAAAATCCATGATCTGTTTCAGGCGGTTTCTTCCCGGCAATACCTCAAGACTGATATTAGGGCGGTCGAATCCTGAAATAAAAGTATTTTCTTCAGGTATCCCCAGCTGCCTGCAAATGTCTTTTCTCGTCACTTTATCGGCTGTGGCTGTCAGAGCAATCACCGGAACTTCCGGAAAAGTGTCTTTCAAGACAGACAACTGCCGGTATTCAGGCCTGAAATCATGTCCCCATGAAGAAATACAGTGGGATTCATCCACGGCGATCAGGCTCAGCTTTATTCCTTTCAGAAACTCAAGCATATTGCCTGCAAATAACTTCTCGGGAGCTACATACAACAACTTCAGTTCACCCAGCTTGGCTGCCCAAAGCACGGCATCCTGCTCAGACTGACTTAAAGAAGAATTGATAAAAGAAGCTTTTACGCCGTTTCCGCGAAGGGCTTCGACCTGGTCTTTCATCAGAGCGATGAGCGGAGAAATGACAATGGTCAAGCCTTCAAAATACAGGGCCGGAACCTGGTAACACAGTGATTTACCACCGCCGGTCGGCATCAGAACGAGGCTGTCTTTACCTTCTATGACAGCATCAATGATGTTCTCTTGCAAGGGTCTGAAGGTTTCATACCCGAAAAATTGTTTTAAGATGTGATGTGTGGTCATTGGATTGATAAATTAAAAAGAAGGAATGTGGTTACATTCCTTCAAACTCCTGTTTATATTTTGCAAATTGAGCAGGTGTCAAAACGCCTTCCAACTCCTTCAAGTAATTCTCGCGGGTGGCAGGTAATTTATCAGCCTGGTTACTTTCTCTCAAGCTCTTGATCAGTTTTAAATTAACGGTATTGATCAGCATCACCTTACTTTCCTGATCCGCTGTGAGTCCAAGAGCGGCTTTCATCTTCTGTGTCTTTACCCTGGCTTCCGACTCAGGACTTACACTTTGATTAGATGACGGAGTACTTGAAGTGCCGGTGGTTGGTGTGGTTCCGGGTGCACATGATAACAAAACAAAAACGATCAGAAATGATAAGCCAATGGTTTTCATGATTTCTAAGATTTAAATTGAAACGCAGATTTAACTGTTACAAAAATTGAAATAATAATTCACGAATCAAAATTTTTATCCGCGATCAGGCTGTTTTCTGAAAATTATCCTTTAAAGCATCACTGTCCCACGATTTATCACTCAAATCCAGGTTTTGCTCAAGGTCATTATAAAGTAATTGCTCCTGCCATTCCATTTCATCTTTCATCGACAGCACGTATTCTTTCATATTGTGGCGTTTTTCTCCCAATCTTTCCAGTGCGTCTTCATCAAACTTAATAAAACGCTGTCCTTGTCTGTGGGCTGTATATTTCCTGAATCCCATTTCTACCAAAGCATCTTCCCCGAGATGAACGGCACTGTAAAGAGTTTCCCTGTATACATTTTTTACTCCGAGGTCTAACAGGTCATAAGCATCAAAGCGGTTTCTGGCCCTGGAGAAAATCTTTATCTTCGGAAAATTCTCCCTGACCATATCTATCAGCTGACGGTTGATGTCAGGCGAATCAATGGCCGCAATCAGTATGCTGGCTTCTTCGGCCCCTGCTGCTTTCAGTAATTCGGCCCGTGTAGCATCTCCGTAATAAACTTTAAAGCCCATATTTCTAAGCAATTCAACCCTGTCAGAGTTGTTATCCAGAATGGTGGCCTTAATGCCATTGGCCCTCAGCAGCCTGCCGATGGTAGAACCAAAATGACCAAACCCGGCAATAATAATTTTGTGTTTCTGTTCAAATTCTGCTATTTCTCCTTCTTCATCTGTCTTGGTTTTCACTCCGAAAAAAGGGTCGATCAGTTTTTCATTCAGCATCATCAGCAGAGGTGTGATGGTCATCGTAATCGCCACCACAGCCATCAGCTTGGCATTGATTACTGTATCAATCAGGTCCAGCTGGTTACAGAATGAAATCAAAACGAACCCGAATTCACCTACCTGACTCAGGCCAAATGAAAAGAGAAAATTCTGGTCCTGACTCATTTTGAAAAACCTTCCGATCATAAACAGTACCCCGAATTTGACGATCAGGACACCTACGGCCATCACGACAATGGTAACCGGATCCATAAAAATGACGGCAAAATCTATCGTTACGCCTACACTGAGGAAAAACAAACCTAACAAAAGGCCTTTGAAAGGATCGAGGTTACTTTCCAGCTCATGCCTGAACTCGCTGTTGGCCAGGACTACACCCGCCATAAAAGCTCCCAGGGCAGGGCTGAGCCCTACAAACTGCATCAGGGCTGACACACCTATCACCAGGAACAGAGAAGCGGCTACCAGAAGCTCACGCATACCTGCTTTGGCCACAAACCTCAGGAAAGGCACCACCAGGAAACGCCCTACCACCAATATGACTCCTACCGCTCCTACCACCGAAATAGCCTGAATCCAGGCGGGCTGGTCAGCAAAAAAAGAATGGTGCTGATCCTTGGCACTTTCCGGTTGTCCTTCTGTCAACAGAGGCAGCAAAGCAAGAATAGGGATAACGGCGATATCCTGAAACAACAGAACAGAAAAAGAGGCTTGCCCGGATACTGAATGCGAGAGGTTTTTCTCTTTCAGGGTTTGAAGGACAATCGCAGTGGAAGACATCGAGAAGGTCAGAGCCACCGCCAGTGAAGTTTGCCACGACCAATCTGTGAAATTAAGTAAGCCGAACAGAAGAGCAGTCGTAAATAACATCTGCGACATCCCGAGTCCTGCAATCGACTTACGCATCTCCCAGAAAGCCTTAGGCTCCAGTTCAAGACCTATCAGGAAAAGCATCATCACCACGCCAAACTCAGCAGCGTGCATGATGTCCTGGCCATTGCCCCCTACCAGGCTCATACCAAACGGCCCTATGATCACTCCGGCAAGTAAATATCCTAAAATGGAGCTCAATCCCAGTTTTTTAATAAACGGGACAATGAGAATAGCAGCTCCTAAAAATATGACTGATTGTAATAAAAAAGTACTCATGATGATTTAATCCATTTATTGAGACAATTTGAGTTGTCGGTTTCGCAACCGGGAAAGCCTTCGTTTTTCAAAAACCGGAGACCTTCTTTCAAATTGGTGATGTGTTCATTTAATTCTTCCCGGCTCAGCCTGTGTGTTCCGAATACCACATAAGGCGGCAGGTACTTCATTCTGCATAACCTGGCTGTCTGCTCAAAAGGCCTCAGGTATTCCCGGATAGAATAGCGGTTGTGTCCTTCAGGATTATACGCCTTTTCCATTCCTCCGGCTGAAATCACCTGGAACCACATTTTGTTTTGCAGGGCAAATCCTCCGTTTCCATAAGCCCAGCCCACTTCGAGCACCATGTCAATCCATTGTTTCATCAACGGCGGACAACTGTACCAGTAAAAGGGATGATGAAAAATGATCAGGTCGTGTTCAACCAAAAGATTTTTCTCAAATTCAATGTCTATATCGAATTCAGGATAACGCTCATAGAGGTCATGAAATGTCAGCTGTTCAATATCAGCATAAACTTTCACCAACTCTCTGTTAATATGTGACTTCTCCAGCAAGGGATGTGCAAACAACACCAGTATTTTCATAAGTTTCAGGGCTTTGTAAAATATCACTATGTAGTATGGTCCGGGTACATAATGATCATGTATCGCTATTAATGCAACGACGAAACTTTTATTTTAAGTTCATCATTTATAAAAATTTGGTCAAAAAAATTAACATTCCGGGAAAATTTATGATAAAAAACAAGCAAAATGTATCAGAAAATATAAATTCTGCTTTATGATTCTAAAATTGAAGGATAACTGTTATATTTTGAAAAAAAAGCATAAAAAGATGAAAAAACGTGACTTTTTGAAATCACTTTCGGGCTTGGGACTTTCTGTTCCGGTGATGGGCAGGAACTTTGAAAGGCTACTCACAGAGCATGAGGGCGTTTCTCCTGAAGCATTGGCCAAAAACGAAGAATTCTGGGGTGAAATCCGCTCCGGATATGTTCTGAAGCCTGATTACATCAACCTTGAAAACGGTTATTACTGTATCACACCACAGCCGACTTTCAACGCTTTTGTGGAAAATATCAAAAAAATCAATTATCACGGTTCTTACTATATGCGTAACGATCGCTTCCCTGAAAACACGGAAGTGAGGCATGCCCTGGCCAAAGCAGCAGGTTGTCTGCCCGAAGAAATTGTGGTTACCCGGAACACCACCGAGTCGCTGGACACAGTCATTTCAGGCTATGACTGGAAGCCAGGTGACGAAGCAGTCATGGCAGTACAGGATTATGGTGCCATGCTTGACCACTTTGACCTGCAGGCTAAAAGATACGGCATGGTAAACAAGAGAATTTCAGTGCCTCTGAATCCGGCATCTGATGAGGAAATCGTGGAAGTCTATGAAAAAGCCATCACTCCGAAAACCCGGTTGCTGATGGTGTGCCATATCATCAATATCACCGGGCAGATACTACCCATTAAAAAAATCTCAGACATGGCTCACAAACACGGGGTCGATGTTCTGGTGGACGGGGCCCATGCTTTTGCTCATTTTGATTATAAAATTTCAGACCTGGGTTGTGATTATTATGGCACCAGTTTACATAAGTGGCTCAGTTCTCCGCTGGGCGTAGGTTTTTTGTATGTCCGCAAAGGCAAGGCAAAATCCTTGTGGCCGATATTCGGAGACAATGGATATGCAGATGACGACATCAGAAAACTGAATCATACCGGCACTCCGGCCGTGCACACGGATATAAGTATTCTGAATGCCCTGGATTATCTGCAGAAAATCGGCATAGAAAAAAAAGAAGCCCGCCTGAGATATATCAAAGAATACTGGGTAAGCCAGGTCAGAGACTATCCGGGTATACTGGTCAATACCCCGGCAGACCCGAAACGCTCCTGTGGAATTGCCAACGTGGGTATTGCAAAAATGAAACCCGGGATACTCGGCAAAACACTTCTGGAAAAATACAAGATCTGGACGGTGCCCATTGACGGAGCCAATGTGCATGGCTGCAGAATCACCCCTAATATTTATACCACCACAGAGGAATTGGATGTTTTTGTCAAAGCTCTCAAAGAATTGGCGTAGGCCGTCATCATAGGCCCGTGCCTCGAGGCACGAGCCTATGATGACGGCAATTTGAGAATAATGCATTTCATGAGTATATTTGTCTGAAAAAAATCAAAGACAATCAATGGCCACTCTTCAACCGATTCATGACATTGCAGAAATCTGTTTTCAGAAAAACATTGAAGATGTAATTTTATGTCCGGGATCAAGGAGTGCCGCACTGACCATTTCTTTTGTCAGGCATCCCGGCATTAAAACCTACAGTTTGAGCGACGAACGCTCTGCTGCATTTACAGGAATGGGGATGGCCCAGCAGTCTCAAAAGACTGTTGCCCTGATTTGTACCTCTGGTTCGGCCGCATATAATTTTGCTCCTGCAATAGTAGAAGCTTTCTTCCAGGAAATCCCTTTGCTGATACTGACGGCAGACAGGCCACCGGAATGGATTCATCAATATGACGGGCAAACCATCTACCAGAAAGACATCTACGGAAAAAACATCAAGGCTTCATTTGAGTTACCGGCTGATTATTCCCATCCGGATGCTGTCTGGCAGATACAGAGGATCGTCAACGAAGCCATTAACCTTGCTCAGGCCGCCCCCAAAGGCCCTGTGCACATCAATGTACCGATACGCGAACCTTTTTATCCTGCTGAAGACGAATCTGTCCATTTCGATAAGCAGGTAAAAGTCATTCAGAACCTTTCACTTGAGAAAACACTCGGTACAGAAACGTGGATTGATCTTATCAGTATCTGGAATTCATGTGAAAAGAAATTAATAGCAGTCGGCCAGACCGAGGGAGATTTACATGCCTTACTTAAACCCTTCTCAGAAGAATTACTGATCCCGGTGGTGGGTGACAGTATTTCAAATATCCATCATGCCGGAGCTGACTTTATTGATGCCCATGATATCTTTACGGGAAGGATTTCTGACGACAGCCTGAGTCCTGATCTGCTGATTACCTGCGGGAAGTCGTTTATCTCTAAAAGTTTTAAACAGTATATCCGCAAAAACAAACCTTTGTATCACTGGCATATCCAGGAAAATCCGAATCTGATTGATCCGTTTCAGTCACTGACCCATAAAATCGAGGTTTCTCCTGCCTATTTTTTTCATAAATTATTTGAAGACCTTGATTTCCTGAAGTTCAAAGAAGGCGATGAGGAAGAAGACGCCTCTTATTTTAACCTCTGGCAAAAAGCCAATATCCTTTCTAAAAAGGTAATGGCGGAGTTTCTGGCGGATGTAAACTACGGTGAGTTTAAGGCAACTGATTTATTGCTCCGGAAACTTCCTGAAAATTCCATCATTCACCTGGGCAACAGTATGCCGGTAAGGTATGCCAACCTGCTGGGCATAGAAGCCCTGAAAAACATAAAAGTTTATGCCAACAGGGGCACCAGCGGCATTGACGGCATCTTGAGCACCGCCATAGGTCAAGCCATGAAGACAGATAAAATCGTTACATGCCTGATCGGGGACGTATCGTTCTTTTACGACCGGAACGCTTTATGGAATAATTATCTGCCCAAAAACCTGAGGATTGTCCTGGTCAACAACCAGGGCGGCAATATTTTCAGGATCATCGACGGACCGGATAAACAACCTGAACTGGAAGATTATTTTGTAACTTCACAAAAACATACTGCGGAGACCCTGGCAAAAGAATCAGGCTTTATATATCAAGCCGTTAAAAACATGAACGACCTGGAAGTCGCCTTTGAAACATTCTATAAAAATACAGATCAGGGGCAACTGATTGAGATATTTACAGACGGAAATGCTGATGCCGTTGTTTTTCAGGAGTTCAGAAACATAGCCAACAGAAAACTGTCAAATCTTTGACTCTTACTAAAATGAACAAAAAATTACTGCTGTTATTCCTGTCACTGATAACCTTCAAAATCAGTGCCCAGGAGCTTGCCAGGAATCCTTATCTGCAAGCCGTTACGACCAAAAGTATCGTCATCAGATGGAGAACGGATGTGCCTACCTCGTCCAAAGTGAGTTATGCCCTTGCAGGAACGGGTAATTTTATTACTCAGGTAGACGAAACACCCAAAACCGAGCACATCATCAAACTGTCGGACTTAAAACCGGACACTCGTTACGATTACAAGGTAGGAAACACGCAGAAGGACCTGGCTTCAGGTGAAGATTTTTATTTTACGACGGCACCCACAGCTGATACCCAAAGGCCCTTGAAATTCTGGGTGATGGGTGACTTTGGTGATTTATCTACCGCTAAATATATCAGTAACCAGACGGGCGTGAGAGATGCTTACCTGGCAAGAAAGAAAGCCCCGACCGACCTGTGGCTCTGGTTGGGCGATATGGGCTACGGAGCCAACCGCGACGGGATCATGCAGGCGGGTATCTTTAATTTTTACGGAAACAAAATTTTCGGGAATACCCCGATTTCATATGCTCCCGGCAACCACGAATATGATGATTTCGGGATGCCGGAATCTCAGAAAACCAGGCAAATCCATTATTTCGACATCATCAACCCACCGGTAAACGGCGAAGGTGGAGGAGTACCCTCGGGCTCAAAAGCTTATTTTTCGTTCAACATCGGCAATGTGCACGTCATATCCCTTGATTCTTACGGCATGGACGACGGAGTTTACAGGCTTTATCATCATTTCGGATCGCAATATCAATGGCTGGTCAAAGACCTGGAGGCTAATAAAAATATGTGGACGGTAATCGCATTTCATCACCCGCCTTATACCAAAAGATCGCACGATTCGGATAATGAAGGCGAACTCAGACTGATCCGGGAAACCCTGGTGCCTCTTTTCGACAAATACAAAGTAGACCTGGTCCTGACGGGCCACAGCCATGTTTATGAGCGGTCTTACCTGATAAAAGACCACCTTGGTCCTGCCACATCATTTGATTACAATACCCACGCCGTACAAAAAACTAAAGGGCTTTATACCGCCGCCGCCAAACCTTTTATAAACAAAGATGACGGGACAGTTTATGTGGTGGCAGGTTCTGCGGGCAGACTGGACGCACACGGCGACAGGATGTTCGATCCTCCACATCAGGCTTCTGCTTACGCCAACCTGGATATCGGGGGCTCGCTGATGCTGACGGTTCAGCAAAACAGGCTGGACGCTGAATGGATTTGTGCGGATGGCGTGATCAGAGACCGGTTTACCATGCTCAAGAATGTTAACAAAATCAATAAAATCGATCTGGAGTTTGGCTCTTCTGTTAAACTCAAGGCCTCATGGCCGGGCACATCGGTGTGGTCAAACGGGATTAAAAACCAACAGGAAATAGAGATAACACCGACCGCCAACACCGTCATTACTGTCAGAGATTCGCTGAGCTATCTTGAAGACCGCTTTGAAATCAACCTTACCCCAAGACCTGTTCTCGCGACATCGAATCTCACCGGCCAGAACATCTGCAGCGGAAAAGAAATTTCAGTTTCTTCAGACCTCAGAAATACAACGGTCTCCAAATGGTCATACATCCTGGAGCTCTCAGACATTAACGGCTCTTTTACCAATCCGCTTAAACTGGCTGAAGGTTCATCCAATAATCTGAAAGCCATTTTGCCGGAAAATCTTTCTGAAGGATCAGGATACAAAGTCAGGGTCAGGCCCAATGTCAACTTCTTTGAAGTGATTCCAAGTGCCTCATTTGCTATAAAAAAAATGGCGGAAGCAAAGTTTGAAGGACCGAATACGGTTCAGTTTGACACAACCATCAATCTTTCCCTGTCATTCAAAGGCAGCCTGCCCATCAGCTACCAGATCAATGACCTCGGAGTCAGGCAAACGAACAGCCTCACTGCTGAGGTAAAAATAAGACCTACTGCCCAGACCTTTTTCAGAATAACGCAGCTGAGCAATGCCTGCGGATCAGGGAAAATCGACCCGACCGAAATCAAAGTGCTGGCCCCCCTGGGCATGAGTCATGATGAACTGAAATACATCAAAGTATTCCCGAATCCGGTGAAAGATGAACTGACGATAGAAAATACCTCAGGACAGGCAGGTAAATATAAGTTCAGTGTGAGTGATTTGTCGGGCAGGAAATTCATTGACAAAAGCATTTACCTTGATAAAACGGAGGTTGTTTCTTTGCAGGAATTGCCATTCGGCATTTACTTCGTGGAGCTGAAGAGTAAAAAGAAAAGCCTGGTTTTCAAGATCCTGAAAGAGTAAATTTTCAATCTTCAAACATCATTTTCACCATATTTTTATGGTTGGATAAAAAGTGTTTGGTGACTTTGAAGTGCTCTGTTTCTTCATAACTTACTTTTTTAGGGCCATCTTCCGTTAGCTGGATGATCCTTGCTCCCGGATAGGCCATCAGGATGGGAGAATGGGTAGCGATAATAAACTGTGAGTTGTTTTTCACGTGTTCATGAATGGCGACGAGAGCCGATAATTGCCTGTTGGGCGACAAAGCTGCTTCAGGCTCGTCAAAAATATAGAGTCCGTTACCTCTTAGTTTTTCAGTGATGGTTTTCAGGAATGATTCCCCGTGCGAAAATTCGTGCAGCGAAAAAGGATTGCCGCCGGTCTGATCCATGTAGGTGGCTACATTGTAGAAGCTCTCAGCCCTGAGAAAATAATAATCATACGGTCTTTTCGGCCCCCTGGCCACCCGCAGATACTGGTATAATTCAGAAGTATTTTTGTTGGTTTCAAACTGCATATTGAGCGTTCCACCCTCCGGCCCGAAACCCTGACTGAGGGCAATGGCTTCGATCAGCGTGGATTTTCCGGAACCGTTTTCACCGACAATAAAAGTGACGTCAGAATGAAACTCTATCCTGTCGAGCTTACTGATCGCGGGGATGTTAAAGGGATATTGATTAAAGTCTTCAATATTGTCCGCCTTCAACGAAATCTCTTTCAGAAAGGGTTTGTGATTCATGATCAGAAAGGAAGGCCTACGGCGATGTTGAGTACCAGGTTTTCTTTTCTCCAGTCTTTGCTTTTCAGGCTGAACTCATCCAATACCCAGCGTTGACCCGCCTCTCTCCACGGCTTGGTTACCGGCGTAGCCAGGTCAAGTCTGAAGACCACAAAAGTAAAATCTATCCTTAGCCCTATCCCAGTCCCTACTGCCATTTCTTTGTAGAAGTTCTTGGAGAATAGTGATCCGGGACCATACAGGTTCTCATCCTTCGCCATCCAGACATTACCCGCATCAATAAAGAAAGCTGTCCCGAAGAGACTGTTTAACTTATATCTCAATTCTGTGTTCAGCTCAATCTTGATATCCCCGGTGTTGTTTCCGATGTATTGCAATGCCGCATCATCGGTTTGCTCATAGGTGCCCGGTCCCACTCCCCTTGCCCTGAAGGCCCTGATAGAGTTATTGCCCCCCACATAAAACTGACTTACCGTCGGCAACTGATACGAGTTACCATAAGGCAAACCCACACCCAGTATCACACGATTGGCAATTTTCAGATTCGGGGAAATATCATACCGGTATCTGAAATCATTTTCAAGACGGGCAAACTGAGAAAACCTCTCCCCAAGGAAAAATCCTTTTTCTTTTCCAGCCCCTTTAAATTTATCCAGCAAACCTGCAATATTACCTGCCAGGTCGATACGACCGCTGTAAAATACAGAATGCCGGCTACCGGCTTTTTGTGCAGGAGAATAAGTAATTGAGTAAGAACCGCTCGGTATAAACTGGTTTTCTAGGATATACAGTAATCTAGGATCAGCAAATATCTGGTCAATAAAAGCCGTGCTGATGTTGGTGGCCTTCACAAAAGTGAGATTAAGAGGGTACAGGGTGTGTTCTGTGGTCTCATTCCTTCTCCATGCGTATCCCACTGACCCACGATAAGAGTTCAGGTTATAAAGCCCCTTTTTGATAAAATTCTCGTAACTGAAATTAATAAGTGTTTTGGGCAGCACGCGGCTGTTTTCAGGATCAATTTTTATAAAAGGAAAAATAAACCTCGGAATCGCCAGGCTGCTCTCCACAGCCAGCCTGTAGTTGTCGCGGTATTCATTATCCTTATTACCTCCCACCTGGAGCTCAAGCCCCCCGTTAACAGCAATCCTGAATATCTCAGCCCCTTTAAAAGCGTTGATGTTCTGCCAGTTTAAACTCAGTTGTGACCCTGCCAGACCACTGGACCTCGAAATACCGTTGAGCTCAGCCCTCAGGGTCATTTTCTTTTGAGGCTGTAAATAGTAATAGACGTTCAGAAAGGTGGAATCGAGACGATTGACCACGTCAAAGCGGGTTTTCACAAACCGGAAGTTATTCAGTCCGACCAACCTTCTCGTTGAAATACTCTCCAGCTCACTGTTATAAAAACTACCTGGCCTGAATCCTATGGCGTCTGAAAATATTCTTTCTTTATATTTTTTGGCCGGATCTGTGAGGATAAGTCCCCTGAAGAGATCCGCATTCTCATCTACCTTTTCATTCATGTCTGTCCCGGAATTGACATCGGTATAAACAAAAATATCGTTGATCTGGTATTGCTTTTTCGCAATCTCCGGAACGGTTTCCCTGAGTTCAAAATAAAGATTGATCTTGTGGTTATTGTCCGTAGAGTCAGCCTTCAGGGCTACGTAGTCAGGTCTGAAATAATAATATCCGTTATTTCTCATCGACAAACTGACGTTATCGATTTCCTGCTTGATGATATCAAAATCAAACTGGGCATTGGAATCCAGGAGGCTTTTGGCTTCTGTAGCCAGGAAGTCCTTTTCAAATGTAGTGGCACCGGCTACGTAATTGATGGTATCCAGCAGGTAAGGTTTTGTTAACCCGATATCATAGATCGCGGTCGCCAGGTGTTTTTTGACTTTAAGACTGCCATTGATTCTGGATTTAAAATATCCCTTCGAATCCAGATATGCCCTCAGCGTAACGATATTTTTATCCAACATCGTTTGGGTAATAAAAACCGGTTTTTCTCCGAATCTTTTCCTGAACTTATTCTTTAGTCCTTTTTCGGATTTTGGTTCGCCAAACAGGTAATACCCGGCTACTTTAATAGGAAATCCCAAAACCCTGGTATTCGGCTTCGGACGAAGCAATGCCTCAAGATCGGTTTGCACAGTAGAAGGGATTTTCCGGGAGGAACTGTCGGCATTCACGACATTTACTTTAGCACCATTATACAGTTTCTCGCTTGCCGGAATATGCTTGCCGATGTTACAACCCGCTAAAAAACAGGCAAAAAACAGGAAATAAGCTATGTTGATTTTTCTGGTCATTTTTTCCTTTTCATCAGTTCTTTCCAGGTCTCATAATCAATGGCCACTACAAAACCAAGACCTGTTTCTACCACCGAGCCTTCTATCACCATCTGGTTAAGGTTTTTTCTGAAAACTTTAAACCGGTAACGGCCATCCCTGGTGATATTGTAACTTACCATGATGTTATCAAAAATCTCTTCTGATTTCTTATTTGAGTTTTCCAGTTCAAAGTTTCTTCCCACAGACACAGAGAGTCGGTCATTCGCAAAACTCTTACTTAATCCCAGGTTCAGGTTCGTATTTCTTTCATTGCTTAAAGAGTTAAAATCCGATTGCAGACCAAGATCAATGTCCACACCTTTGATAATATTGGAGGCAAACTGGTCCAGTTGTCCGGAGATTACTTTACTTAAGCTTTTCCTCGCTATATCTTCAGAATTGATAGATCCGGAAGATCCGTCGAAAGAAGCAATGTTGGACAGCTCGTTGCTGAACCGCTTGGTGAGCATCAGGAATATGGCCTGCTTTTTTATTTCTTCTTTATTCTTTTCATACCCTGTTCCATCACTTTCAGCTTCTCCCCGGTCATTCAATATGGTAAAGCCCAGCTCATCTTTTAGTCTCTGAACATTCAGACCATTGTTCTCTGCCACACTCTTTTCAATGGCCAGTTTAAACTCAGGAGTCTTCAGATTGCTCATCTCTCCTCCCAAAACCAGGTAAATATTAAACGGAATATTCTGTTTTAATTCCTTCAGCTCTGTATACAACTCAGTGGGATAATCGCTCAGCGGCCTCTCAAAAGGAAGGGCGGCGGTAATGTCAAGAATGGCATCAGTAGGCTTACCGTTAAAGGTTATGCTGCTCCCTTTCAATATGCGGAACGTCTTCTTCAGGTAAATATATGTCAGTTCATAGGTACCTTCTGTGATGTCGTAGCGGCCTACCATGAACAGGTCGCCCTGCTTGTCGATTCCGGTCGTCAACAAGGCTTTTCCTTTGACTGTAATATAGTCGCCGTTCAGTTCATCCAGGATAATGGTCAGTTCAGACTTATCATCCACCTCAACATTCAGACTGATCGGCCTCGAAAATGTGGTGGGTTTCTTTTTTGTTTTATCCGCAGTCGCCTTTTCGGCCAGCTTGGCCTTGTCTTTCATATTGACGAAAGTGATCACGTTTTCCATCTCGCCCGCCACCCCGGTGTCATCAGGCAGAAGCATACTCAAACGCGTTCTTTCATCTACTTTCACATTGCCGTCCACCGAGAAATTGGCATTCTCTCCCTTGATTTTAAGATCGGCATTGATATATCCCTTTCCGTAGAAATAGTCATTATCAGCCCGCACTGCGTCTACGATCAGGAACTTATCTGCTTTGACTCTCAGGTCATATGAAAAATCCGGAAGCTTGTCAATCTTCACCAATCCGTTGGCGGTCATTTTCTGATCCAGTGAATCCGTCACCACGAAGTTATTCAGGGCAATGGTTTTATTTTCTATTTTCAGGGTCTGCTTGTCTATTCCCAGCCTCGCCCCTATCTGCGAAACCCTGGCTTTAAACTTGTCAAAAGTAATGCTTCCGAGTACTTCGGGCTTTTCCGCAGAGCCTTTTAATCCCAGGCTTCCTCTTATATTCCCCTGGGTATTGGTGATGCTCCCGAAACTGAACGCTTCTATCGTTTTGGCACTCAGATTTTTGATGTCCAGAGCGAGGTCAAACGGCGATTTTGAATTCAGGGCATAAACACCTTCCAGGTACACATCATTGCCTTCGCCGGTCAGTTCAGCTTTTACGTCAATATTGTTTTCTCCCTTATTTTCTGCATTTGCCGTAAGGTTCCCTAACATGATCTGCGTAAAAGCCAGGTCTTTGACGCTGAAGTCGCCTTCAAACGCCAGTTTCCCTTCCATATAGTTCCTCAGCTCCAGGTCCGAATTGAGTTTTCCTGAAACAAAGGTGGAATCCTGGAAAACAGCAGTGCCCAAAAGCTTAAGATCGATGTTTTCAGTTAATATTTTTAATGGTGAATTCAGCTCTTTGCTGGTGCTGTTCACACTCAGGTGCTGGTCTTTTGATTTAAAGTCAATGGATTCAACGTAGATACCCTGTGGAGAATATTCCACAAATCCATCGGAATCCACTTCCCAAGGGATATAATTCAGGATGGTCCCGGAAGGGGCAAAAGCAATTTTTACCTTCTTATTCTCACTTCTCAGGTTTCCTGCCACACCGTGAATATCTTTATTAAGCGAGTCTTTAACCGTAAATCTGAAATTAGCCACATTGTCTTCTACCTCACCGCCCAATTGTGCCTTCCTGATCCTGAAAGATGAATTCTGCACTTCTGCAATGGTGGTATTGTATGTCAGTCTATTTCCATCTCCCGACATCCTCAGTTCTGCATTCGTGACTTTTGTGGAATCATACATCAGCGACGGCACCTGCAACCTGGCGAGAAACGGCCTCTGCCTTCGGCTGTTCAGTGAAGCACGCATCGATATATCACTAAAGCCCTGAACAGCTGGCACAAAGGCGGTCATGACCGGGTCATACTTGATTACCGCTTCCATCCTGAAAGTGTAATCCTGGTTGGTCATGGTGGCTTTATAATCCGGAAGTTCAAAATATTTGTGTATCTCGTTAAGCACCAGGTTATAGACCTGGTCATAATCAAACTTCCCGGATACTTTAATGTCTGCAAAATTAGAAAGGATGGTCGCCCGCTGCACCGTATCCTGGTTAACGGTATTAATGGCCAGGCGGGTAATCGGGTATTTCACCTTGTCTTTCGTGATCAGAAGATTCTGTCCTTTGATATCAGCCACAGGTTTTTTCGGATTCAGGTCTTTGATGTCCAGGTCCACTCCGCCCTGAACCTGTATGTCCTCCTTACTGAGTTTCAGGGCTTTAAAATTCAGGTTTTTCACATCGGCGTTGCCTTTCAGCAAAACAATATCCTGGGAGAAATCCATTTTACCATTCCAGGAGAAATCAGCATTAGGGTCCTGAAGACGGAGTTTGGAATCAAATTTCTGGTTTTCAAGACTGCCGTCAATCTCCAGATTCTTGTAATTATATCCTAAAATATTGGCTTCCGTTACACTTCCTTTGATCTTGGCAACAGCCGTTTCAGGGTCAAAACCAGTTCCTTCTGCGTCGAGGTTAAGGCTGACCTTGCCCAGACTGTCGTTTTTGATGATTCGGCCCACATCCATCTGGTTCAGCTGAATATTCCCGGCATATGACTGCCCTTTATCTGCCGTTATGTTTTTCAGATTGGCTTTTAATGAAGCCAGTCCATAATCTGAAGTCATGTTCAGATCGGTATTGAAGGCATCCAGCTTACCTTTAAGGGTGCCGGAGAATTTAAACTTTTGTGGCAAACTTATGCTGTTCGGCACGGTCTCTTTCGGCAAAACAGACACGATGGTTTTCGTTTTGCCGGACAATTCTCTCAGGTTTAAATCAAATTCAAGATTTTTTGGATCCGTCGCTTTTTTCAGTATTCCACTCAGACTCACCTTTGTCTCATCCATACCCGTAACCAGCAAATCTTTGATCTGAAGTGCATCTACCTTGCCTTTTGTATCTCCGCTGAGGGTAAATGATTCATTCTTAATCTTTGCAAAATATGGATTCTTCTCCAGCTCAGGCATAAAATACAGCACGTCTTTCAGTCCCAGTCTCGACCTCTCCAGGTGTATATCTGTTTCAATTTGTCCCGGGTTTTTGGAAAGTTCTTCCAGTGATGAGAATTTAAGATTAATCTCCTCTGCCAACACCGAATTACCTGATTGTATGTAGAATTTCTTAAGTGATATATTTTTCGGATCATAGAGCAGGTCCGCCTTGAAGTTTTTCAGCTCAAAACCACTTTGCTCCACCGCAGCAATCTTACCGATCTCGGCCTCCGTTTTTTCAGGGGAATAACTGACCGAAGGGATAATGATATTAACATTATTAAACAACAGATTCCCAAAATCCATCCCTTTCGGAACCCTTTTCGCAGCCAGGTCAGCATAAGACACAGAAGAAGCTTTCATCAGGAGGTCTTCAATATCAAATTGCTGTTTTTTCAGATCAAATGTATTGGTTTCAAATTCAAGTGAGGCCACATTCCCTTTCGAGGCGATTCCCGGCTCTCCGAATTTAATATTCCAGACCAGGTTTTTGGTGTCTACATCTGCGAGTTTCAGATCCAGCGTGCTCCCGGTTTTTGTGGTGTCTGATGTAATGTTCCCGATGTCGGCGAAAGCGTTTAAACCATCAATTTTAATGGTTTTTAAATGATATACAGATTTATCGAAATCAAGTTGATTAAACCCGGTGGAAGCCTTTTTCAAAATCACATCCGCCTTCATTTTACCTGGTTCATCCAGGTACTTCACCCTGATATTCTCAAGGTCAACGGCTGATAATTCGAAGGTAAGTGTGCTTTTGGCAGTATCGGTTTTTACCGCTGTTTCTTTCGAAGCAAAGGCGTCAACGATAAACTGGTAATTGAAGTCTTTCTGATTCCCTTTTTTATAGATGTTGGCATAAGTGTTCTTCAGGTCAATGGCATTTATTTTAACATCGCCATCTATCAGGGCCCACATGTCGAGGTCTATATTCAGTTTTTTGGCATATAAAAGGGTATCTCCCTGCTGGTCCTCCACATAAAAGTCTTCCAGCCCGATCCAGTCGGGTATTCCGTACGTTATTTTACCTTTGACAGGCGTCTTTATCTTTTTCTGAAGAAATGAAAATACCCTGTGGCTCAGGTATCCCTGGCCCTGAGGGGTCTTAAAAAACAAAAAAAGCCCACCGAAAAGCAGCACTAATCCTATACATAAGAATAGAACCCACCGGAGGACTTTTTTCATAAATTATTGAACAGTTTAGTGCTATAATGAAACGTTATATTTCAAATCCGGCAAAAAATATACCATACGGCCGGATTTTGAAATATAATGTTATCTGCTTACAAAAATAGGTCAAACTTACTTGATAAACAACGCCGCCGGAATTTCTGAGTTAAAGACCCATTCTGTCGTCAGATTGGTCTTTTTCTTATCCTTGCTGTTTACAAATATAGATACCGAAGGATACTTAATTCCCTTTTTAGAAGTAGAATAAGTTATATGGTCAATGGTATTGGTTACGCCGTTGTCTGTAGACACTTCCCTGTTTAATAAACCGGTCTCTTTATCAAAATAATATTCCAGTTTAAGGGTGTTTTTTACCAGGTTGATCTGATCTGTTTTTTTACCTTCAATGACTTTTTCTCCCACATAATTGGCTGTAAATCCTTTTTCACCGTAATTTACAAAAGGAAGCAAACCGGTTTTGATCTCGTCAGCCAGGTCAGCAGCTTCTTTATCACTCAGGTCTTTGGTAGTATAAGTCACCGCTTTGTCACGGCTTCCCATAGGTATTTTCAACCAACCCTCTTTTCCATCCACCACATAAAAGAAATCACGCTGAAGAATGGTTTTCTTTCTTGATAATTGTTTGTTTTTAACACTTACGTTGACCTCTTCGTCAAAGTCCGTGGCGGCATTGGCCTTATAAGAATGTTTTACGACATAGCTGTCAATTCCCTCCCATTTATCAAGTCCTCCTGTTGCTTCAAGATATTTCGCGATAATGGTGTCAACCGTCTGTGCCTGTGCAAAAGTTGTCATCGCCAGAAAGGCTATGATGATGGTGCAATAATTTTTCAGATTTTTCATGTGATCTATTTTATTTTGTATTACAAATAAACGCTAAATCCTGACCGGACAACACTTTATTTTGATTTTTAACGAATCATTAACTTAAGCTATTGCCCCCACATTGCCTTAAAAGCAACATTCCGGGCTAAAAAAAGGGCTAAAATCAATATTTCATTTTCTGTCCGGCCCGATTACATTGTTAAGACTAAAAAAATCATTCCATGGTTTAAGTTTTTGGCCGGAATATTTCAAAGCTTCACATTAAATACCATTTACACTCCAATAATCCATTATTTTTTTTAAATTTCGTTGCCTTTTACTTTTAACCAAAACCTAATTCTTAAAACTATGAAAAAAATTGCGGTCGGCTCTCTTGTCGGGGGCATCATCATCTTTTTCTGGCAGTTCCTCTCATGGGCTCTTCTTGACCTCCATCGTCCTATGCAGGAGCATACGCCAAAACAAACGGAGATTCTTGACTACCTGGGTCAGAACCTCGAAGAAGGCTTCTACTATCTTCCTACCTTACCCAAAGGAGCAGCACATGAAGAGTACGAAACCCTCATGAAATCATCAGAAGGCAAGCCCTGGGCACAGATCTATTATCACAAAAGCCTGAATACAGCGATGGGCATGAACATGGTACGCGGACTTCTTGCCGATATCATCGCGGTGGCCCTGCTCTGCTGGGTTTTGTTAAAAATGGGCAATCCCAGTTTTCAGACTATTGTTATCAGTTCAGTCGGTGTGGGCCTGATTTCATTTCTGACGGCAGTTTATACTATTCATATCTGGTATGAAATCAAAGTCTTCCAGGACCTTGTAGATGCGATATTGCAATGGGGAGTAACCGGGCTCTGGCTCGGCTGGTGGCTGAGAAAATAAAAAATAAAGGGCTTCTCAAACGGGAAGCCCTTTATTTTTATCCAAGAAACGGATATCTGTAATCCGTTGGTGAAACAAAAGTCTCTTTGATGGTCCGGGCATTGACCCATCTCAGCAAATTCAGTTTCGAACCTGCTTTATCGTTGGTTCCGGAAGCCCTGGCTCCGCCAAAAGGCTGCTGGCCTACCACCGCTCCGGTTGGTTTATCGTTGATATAGAAATTTCCTGCTGCGTCAACCAGTTTCCTGGTAGCCAGTTCAACGGCATACCTGTCCTGTGCAAAAATAGCCCCGGTTAAGGCATACGGTGACGTCGTATTGACTACTTCGATGATTTCCTCAAATTCATTTTCTTCATACACATAAATCGTCAGTACAGGCCCGAATATTTCCTCGCACATGGTTCTGTATTTCGGATCTTCCACCTGTAAAACTGTCGGCTCGATAAAGTAACCTTTGCTTTTATCAAAATTACCTCCGGCCACTACCGTTACACCTTCACTTTGTTTGGCCTCTGTGATAAATGCGGAAATCTTATCAAATGCCTTTTCATCGATAACCGCATTGACAAAATTAGAAAAGTCTTCAGTCGGCCCCATTTTGATACTTTTAAGGTCTTCAACGATATAGCCCTTTACCTCCTCCCAAAGATTGGAAGGTACATATGCCCGCGAAGCCGCAGAACATTTCTGTCCCTGGTATTCAAATGCCCCCCTTACCAGACCGGTGGCCAAAGCCTTTGCATTCGCAGACCTGTGGGCCAGCACAAAGTCTTTACCGCCTGTCTCCCCGACGATTCTCGGGTAAGCTTTATATTTACTGATGTTCTCCCCGATGGTTTTCCAGATGGTCTGGAACACGGCCGTGCTACCTGTGAAGTGGATTCCGGCAAAATCAGGATGTTTAAAAATTACATCGCCGGCTACTGGGCCATCAACATAAATCAAATTAATGACACCATCAGGTAAACCTGCCTCACGGAAAACTTCCATGATCACATGAGCTGAATAAATCTGGGTATAAGCAGGTTTCCATACTACTACATTCCCCATCAAAGCGGCACTGGCCGGAAGGTTACCGGCAATGGCCGTAAAATTAAAAGGCGTCAGGGCAAACACGAATCCTTCCAGCGGACGATACTCCAACCTGTTCCACATCCCCTTGGACGACTCAGGTTGTTCAGAATATATTTCCTGTAAAAAAGCAACGTTGAATCTTAAAAAATCTATCAGCTCACAAGCGGCATCAATTTCCGCCTGATAAGCATTTTTCGACTGCCCCAGCATCGTAGCGGCATTGATCTTGGCACGGTAAGGACCAGCCAGCAGATCTGCCGCTTTTAAAAACACGCTGGCTCTGTGTTCCCACGGCATAGAAGCCCAGTCACCTCTGGCTTCCAAGGCAGCCTCAATGGCAGCCTCCACGTGTGTTGAATTTCCTTCAAACGCATAACCCAGGGTGTGTTGATGGTCATGAGGCGGAGCAAGCCTGATTTTGGTATCTGTGTGAACGATCTGGTCCCCGATGTACATAGGAATTTCTACCTGCTGAGCCCTTGCTTTTGCTAAAGCTTCCTGTAAAGATTCTCTTTCGGGTGTGCCGGGGGCGTATGACAAGACCGTTTCATTGATGGGTTCCGGTGTATTAAAAAAAGCATTATGCATGACTAAGAAGTAGTTTATTGATTGATGATGCAAGTTCAAAAAAAAGGATCAATTTCGCAACTCCGTGCCCTTTAGGCACGGAGCCCCCATTGTAACCGCGTGCCTCGAGGTACGGCCCTACAAAAATCGCCCGAGCAATTCTTTGCTCGGCAACATGCACGAATCCTGGCGTCCGAAAAGCCTGTACCTGTTGCGGGCAACCAGCTCGTATATAAAATCTCTGAAAAAACGGGGTAAAATCTTAAAAACAGTGAGCCACTTGTATCCGGGCAACCGGCGGGCAATTCCGAGAACGGCATCCGATTTCTGGAACACCTGTCCGTTCAGTAATAAAATGACTGAATAAAATTCGTCTGAGGGCAAATGGTGGGCTTTCAGGGTAGCCTGGCCGAATTCAGACTGAAGCGAAGAAAATCTGAAAACTTTCTGATGGTCGCGTTCGATGATAAATCCCAC
This sequence comes from Emticicia sp. CRIBPO, assembly GCF_009905725.1. Taxonomy (GTDB): domain Bacteria; phylum Bacteroidota; class Bacteroidia; order Cytophagales; family Spirosomataceae; genus Leadbetterella. The sequence continues at coordinate 623,730 of NZ_JAAAKV010000002.1, forward strand.
AAAACCGTTGCAGAGATTACACACACCGTCAAATAAAATGACAGAATTTTCCATATTGATGATAAACCATGATCTTTAAAAATAACAAACGGGATGAAAATTACATTCCATTTTCATCCCGTAAATGTCATAAAGATACGCTCATCAGAATAGTTTTTCCCAGGGCATTCTGCTCAGGATGAGGATCAGAGCCAGACCAAAGAAAATCATGGTTACTTTGAATCTCTTCCCGTTTCCGATGGCTTTTTTAGATTTTGCATTGCCGATAGTAGCCAGAACCACTGCAATGATATTCGTAGTAGGGTGTTCTATCACTGCTTTACGCAATACTGCATTTTTCATGGTCAGAGCCATGTCTGCAAAAGCAGTTTCAGCCAGAGGCGAAACAATAAGTAGAATAACACCCAACAAAAACATCGTGTGGGTGGAGATCAACGCAAAGACATTAATCTTGCGGTGAAAGTCTTCAAACACTTTGCCCGAATTAGACCCTATAATTCCATTGATCGTTGCAAAGGCAAGAAAAAATACCGCCGCAAACGCAATGTAATGATGTAATGAAAGGATAACGTTGTACATAATAATAGAATTAAACTGGTAATGATATCCAAATCTAAGGGTTTAATTCCAAATTACACAGACTAAGGGCTACTACGGTGCTTTTCAAGGCCCAAAAACCCTCATATTTAAACTCATTCTATTTTAGACTGTATCTCAGACCCAGAAATCCCCTGATGCCTTGCTGCGAAGCGTACACGTATGAAGGATCAAATGTGAGGCGATACGGGTTGTCAACGGTGGCCATGACCTGACCCTGTGCATCAAATTTCACGTTTTTGTCAAAGGGGTCATTGGCCCTGGCGATCAGGAAAGGGATATTGTTGGCAGGAGAAAAATTAAGCAGGTTTTTCACCCCCCCGTAAATCTCCAGGCCTGTTTTGAATTTCTTGGTCAGCTGAATATTCTGCACCGACCAGGTCGGCGAATATTCCGGACGCGGATCATCCTCACTCAGCAACGGAAGCAACATAGGCCCGGAAAGGTTTCCGGTATAATCCAGACTCAGACCGGTGCGTGGAATATCATAAGAAACCGTCCAGGTTCCTGTAATTCTCTCCGTCAGCAACTGCCTTGACTTCACCCCGTTTTCTACCTTTGAGACATCCATTAATGTAGCCCCGGTGAGGATTTTCAATCCTGAGTCAAACATAAAGTCAAGGTTAAGACTTATTCCTTTCGAAACGGCGTATCCGTTCAGGTTGCTGTAAATGATCTTATTCGGGTCAGAAGTATAGTCGGGCAATATCTGGTTGGTAAAATGGGTATAAAAAGCCGTGGCATCAATGCCGATGAAACCTTTGTTCAAAATCAGTTTCCTGACATAATTCAGGTTGGCGTTCCAGCTTTGTTCGGGCTTTAAAGATTCTGTGATCTCAACTTTTCTAGAGCCCGTCAGGGCAGCATGGTCTTCCGTAAACAAATTGACCACCCTGTATCCCCTGCCTATATTGAGCCTCACCACATCCAGGTTTTGATCGGAAGCGAGTTTGTAGGAAAATCTTGGCGTAAATATGCTTCCATGTACCGAATTGTAATCGTATCGCAATCCTGTCAGAATTTTGTGATGACGGTTGATTTCCCATTCGTCCTGGACGAACATACCCGGCAAGGCAATTTTATCCGGCTTGTTCTTCAACCCGTCATCTTCTGCGGTAGCGGGAGTATTGTCATCATACAGCGTAAATCTGAAAGGTGTACCTGCCAGGATGCTGTGTTTACCGAAAGTCTTGTCATAAATAAACTGACCGAAGGCCACCTGTTGATGGGCCATGTAAGGCGTGGTTCCGTAGTACGAATTCTGGTCGTGGTAATTATAGGAATACTGAAACACCACCTTGTCTTTAACCGGCAACTGGTAAGACCCGATCAGTTCAAAACGCTTGGTATAAATACTTTCTCCGTACAGATCATCTTTCCCCCTGTTTTTGGTAGTCCAGCTCATCTCCCCGCCCCAGCGGTCTTCATAGAACAACCGGGCGGCAATACTCGCCTGACGCCCCAGGTTTCTTTTAAAATTCCATTTATTGAATAAAGATATCCTTTTCTGGATGGTCAGGTCCGTAAATCCGTCCCCGTTTTTATCTGTAGGTGTGTTGAAACCATAGTAATTTATCCCGGCTAAAGCACTTGCTCCTGAAGTGTTAAATCTTATGCCGATATCCGCACTCAGCTCTTTCCAGGAAGTTGAAAACACATCAGCAGAAACCAAGGGTGCTTTTTCAGGATTTTTGGTGATAATATTGATCAGCCCGCCTACTGCTTCTGACCCATAAAGGGTTGATGCCGGACCTTTCACCACTTCCACCCTTTCAATAAGGCTGTTAGGGATACCCGAAAGACCGTAAACGGTAGACAGGGAGGATACAATGGGCATTCCATCAATCAGGACCATGGTGTAAGGCCCTTCCAGTCCGTTGATGTGGATATCACCGGTGCTGCAGATGTTACAATTGAGCTGGGGCCTTACGCCATTCACATTTTGCAAAGCATCGAAAATACTCGGCGTAGGGTTTTTCATCAGGAATTTGGGCGTGAGGATGTCCACCGGAACAGGGCTATCCAGCTTACTCATTTCTTTCATCGTGCCCGTCACTACCACCTCTTCGATCATCAGGGCATCATTTTCCATTTCGAAATCCAGGGTCTGACTGGCAGACACCGAAATTTTTTGCCTGTTGGTTTTCATAGATACCGTCGAAACCTGTAGTGTATAATTGCCCCTGGGAATACCCGTAATTTTATATGCCCCTTCCAGGTCGGCGGTGACACCTCTCTTTAATTCTACAACAAAAACTGTAGCCCCGATCATCGCTTCTTTGGTGTCTTTCTGAAGTACCTTCCCCGAAATCTCAAATTGTGCCAAGGCAGGCACTCCAACTAACACACTGATAAAGAATATAAAGTATTTCATTTTAGCATTTTCTTAAATAATTTTTAGATTAATCTAAATTTAATTCAAATGTAATCTAAAATTTTGAGTTATCAATACATATATCACATTAAATTATTTTTAAGTACGCCTAAAACTTATTTTAAGATCAATCAAAACATGAAGATACAAATAAATTTATTAAATGCAACAATGTTGCATTTAATAAATTATAATTACTGGTTATTTCCCGTTTCAGGATTTATTTTGCAGAATATGTGTTTCTATTAAAGAATTGTATTCAGAAAACTATGTCAAGACCAGTTACGATACTTACCGGATTTTTAGGTGCCGGAAAAACAACTTTCCTTAATGCCGCCATGTCGGCCAGAAAAAAGACCCGTTTCGCCATTATTGAGAACGAGTTCGGAGAAGAGGGCATTGACGGCGAATTAGTGATCAAAGCCGAAGATGACATCATTGAAATGAACAATGGCTGCCTTTGCTGTACCCTGAACGACAATCTTTTTGATATCCTTAACGAGCTTCATGAACGCGAAGAAAGCTTTGATGAACTGATCATCGAAACCACCGGCATCGCCGATCCGGCAGGAGTTGCGTCTCCTTTTTACACATATCCTGAAATCAAAGAGGCCTTCCCGGTAAAAAGAGTGATTTGCCTGGTAGATGCTCAACTGATAGAAGACCAGCTGGATGAAACGGAAGAAGCCATCAAACAGATTGCCTTCAGCGACATCATCCTCATCAACAAAACGGATATGGTTTCGCCGGACTACGTCCTGAAACTTGAATCAATACTTAAAACACTCAATCCTTTCGCCAAAATCCTGACGGGTTCTCAGCAAGATCTTCCTGTCAACCGGATATTTGATATGGAAAGAGACGGAGACTTTAAATCAGGCAAGCAGAAAACATGTAGCCACGGACACCATCATGACGATTGTGACCTGCCTCATGACGAAGAGCATGTGCACCACCATGACCATCATCAGCACGGTGATATTGTTTCCCTGAGTTTCAGATTCAGTGAGGCGTTTGATGACAAAGAATTGCATTACAGACTCATGGCCTTTCTTGTTTTCCAGGCCAAAGGTGTTTACAGGATAAAAGGGATTATCAATGCGAAAGGTGTAAATCACAGGCTGATCGTCCAGTCTGTCGGGCAAAGTCTTTCTATCAGCGGCGGGGCTCCGTGGAAAGAAGAGGAGGAAAGGACCAGCCGGATTGTCTTTATCGGTAAATTACTTAAACCTGAGGGCTTTGAAGAATTGCTGAGAAGCTGCCTGGCCAAAGAGGAAACCGAGGCCTGAATATCAAATGGCACAGATCAATAAAATATTCTCATTTCTGCTGATCGGGCTGGTTAGGCTCTATCAATACGGTATTTCCCCCTACCTGCCGAATGCCTGCCGCTACACCCCTACCTGCTCTCAATACATGATTGACAGCATCAAAGAATGGGGTGTGATCAAAGGAGGCTGGATGGGTCTGAAAAGGATAGGCCGCTGCCACCCCTGGGGAGGACACGGCTATGACCCTGTACCGAAAAAAGAATGCTGCGACAAGCATTAAGTACATTATCCTTTCATATCTTCCATTACTTTCTGCAGTATGCTCACTACTTTTTCTGTCTGTTCTTTACTCGGGGTTGTATCCCAGTTACCCACAATACCATTACTGCCCAGGTAAATGCCGTCTTTTCTTGAGACAAAGTTGGCTCCCTTAGTAGAAAGCTTGTACTGCACATCCGATTGAGGGATGAGACATGACAGCTGACCGGACACCGGCGTCAGTTCTTCGTCGTTAAATACAGGCTTGGCTCCCAGACCCATGCAGTTGACCACAACTCTTTCGGGCAAAGCGTCAATGTCTTCCAGTTTTTTGATTTCGTGAATCTTCACTTTGCCACCAAACATCACGAAGTCATTAAGATGATGACGGAGATATGTCGGGATGTTGAAAATCATATTGGACCTCCGGCTGACATACTCCGCTTTGAAAGGATGTTCTTTAGAAGATAACCGCACGCTGCCGGGAATCAACCCGTCCAGGTGATACACCTCTCCACCGTTATTACTTCTGGGCACCGATTTAGGGTCTTCGTTATAAACCCCGTACTCCTCCACCCAGGCGGCGATGTCGTTCATACCCAGCAGGAACTGAAATCTTCTGAAGGAAAAACGGGTGGCAGCTTCCCATTGAGCCTGGAACTCCGGTTTAGCGACTTTCGGATCACATACCCTTGAAGCCGGCGACCATGTTCCTGTAGCCAGGTTGGAAGTAATGTTAGGCGGTACGTCTTTGGTATAAATCGTGACCTCACAGCCACGTTCCTGCAGCAGGATGGCCGTTGCAATACCCACTGTGCCACATCCCAGCAGGGCTACTTTCTTTTCTTTAGTGGCTAATACCATTTCCCTGGCCATATTTCCGGTGCCCCACGACAAAGACCAGCCACTGCCGCCATGTCCGTAGTTGTGAACGATGGTTTTGCTTCCCAGTTGTTCTGTTTCGATCCTGGGGCCGGACGGCCGAAAGGGTCTAAGCCCCACCGTTTCCTTCACAATCCTGTCCATAGAGAGCCGGAGCTTTGGAATCTGGTGATAGCCTTTGTTGATGTGAAAGTTTTTATCTGCGTAGGTGCCGGGCGATTGGTTAACACAGGAGCCGGCCAAACCGGTACTCAAAGCCAGGCTGCCCAAACCGGCTTTTTGAAAAAAATCTCTGCGGTTCATAATTTTCTTTGGTCTAAGATGATTGTCATTCAAGCTAATGAAGAAAACCCTTGTTTCCAAATATTCTATTGACTAAGTTTATATCAGTAAAATTATATTTTTAAAATACAAATTTTATATCATTTATTATTAATATTATACAAAATAGCCAAAGAAATGAAAAAACTAACCTTTATTGTTTTCCTGTTTTCTGCCGTGAATTGCCTCGGGCAGGCCGTTGAGTTTTATGGTTCTCCCACTTCTATTATTTCTTCAGGGGCAGTGATTCCTGAAGGTAAGAAAATGTTGTGGACAAGCGGCATTGTAGCGGGGGTAGCAGACAGTTCGGCCGCTGTGGGAACAATGGCGAGATTCGGGGATACCAAAACACAAGCCCTGAATATTCTGAACAATCTGCAAAAAACGCTTAAAACAAAGGGGCTGACTTTTAAGGATGTCCTGATGCTGAGGGTTTATGTGGCTCCGGACATGATTACCGGAAAACATGATTACAAAGGCTGGAACGAAGCTTACCTTCAATTCTTCGGGACGAAAGAAAACCCGGTTAAGCCGATAAGATCGACGATCGGAATTGCAGGGCTGGTGGCGACGGATAAATTTATTGAAATTGAATTGGTGGCGGTTTACCCATAAACAAGAAAGGCGACCGCTGGTCGCCTTTCTTGTTTTCCCCTCAATGGGTCACTGTATCTTTTTCGAGATTAAAGAGGTCGTTCAAAACATCTATCAAAGTTTCGGCTTCTCCTCTTTTACACGCTGCTTTCAATTGAAGCACCGGAAGCTTGATGATTTTCTGCATCATGCTGCTTGTAATTTTATCTATCTTCTGAATTTCTTCTTCGTTCAATGACTTGACATGTCTTGAAAGCTCCTCTTTCCTGATTACTTCCAAAGCATTTTTCAATTTCTGAATGGTCGGCGAAACGATCATTTCCTTAGACCAGTCTTCCAGTTCAGCTACCAACTCCGCCACAATCGCTTTAACAGCAGGAATAGCCGCTTTTCTTTTTTCTACCGCCTGATTGGCTCTTTTCTGAATTTCATCCAGATCATACACCACCACTCCTGAAAGTTCCTCCACATCTGTCTGGATGCTTCTCGGCACCGACAAGTCAAGTAAATAAGTAATCGACTTGCGTTTTCTGGCACTCAGGTTCTGAATAGTGATCACCGGATTGTCAGATCTTACTGAAGAAATAACAATGTCAAAGTCAGATAGTTTATCTTCAAAGTCAGAAAAATTCAAAACTTCAAATCCGAATTCACCTGCCAGTTTTTCAGCTTTGCTCAGGGTTCTGTTCGAAATCGTAATGTTGTTATAACCTTTGCTGGCCAATGTCCTGCAAACATCTTCCCCGATTTCTCCAAGACCTAAAACCAGGATTTTAGGAGAATTGATCAACGGAAGAAATCCTTCCATCAGCTCAACTGCCGCGTAAGAAGTAGAAGCCGCTCCGTCTCTGAAACCTGTCTCCTGTACTATTCTCTTATTGGCAAAAAATATGGTGTGCATTACCCTGTGCAAAAACGGTCCGGCCATCTGCATATCAGCAGACCACTGGTAAGCATGTTTGATCTGGTTCGGAATCTGAAGGTCGCCGATCACCTGCGAGTGAAGACCCAATGATACTTCAAACAAATAATTGATCGCAGCAAGCTCTTCACCGATGACATCAAAATAAGACAATACTTCTTTGGCAGGAATGCCCTTGTGAGCAGCCAGCAAACTAATGATCTTACCCGGTTCGGTTTCCTCAGACTTATAATATATTTCCGTACGGTTGCACGTAGACAACACTAAAGCTTCCGAAATATCAAAAACGTCTTTTAGTTTAAGATAAAATGATTTGGTTTCTTCTTCGTTTAAAGCTATCAGCTCTCTGATCGCCAACGGAGCATTCACATGTGATATTGACAGTACCCTAAAACTACCTTCCATTTCCCGCTTTTAAAAATTTATGCAAAAATACACCCATAGAGCTATATATTTGTTATGACATTTGACAGTTTTTTTGAATTTAGAAAGCTTCTAAATAGAAAATCAAATCTTATAAATTATACGTATTTCCCTATATATTAATCAGTTACACTTCTATTGATTGAAATCTGAACGAAAATGATGAATAAAAACAAAGTTTTCTTTAATATCTATGAACAGCTGTCCATTAACCGCATCATTCTCATTGCAGTATTAATGCTTTTTGGGGCCGGTGTATTGTATTATTTTAAACAATTAGGAGAAGCCCTTGAAGAAAGAGAAGAGAAATATGCGACCCTTTATGCGGAAAGTATCCGTTTCATTATTGAAGAAGGGATCAACAGCACCTGCGATTATACCTTCGTCCAGGAAGTACTGGATGCCAATGAAACCGTCCCTACGATTCTTGTGATTGCCGGGCAACCGAGTTCCCATAAAAACATTCCGGAACTGGATGACTCTACCCGTAAATGGAGATCCGGAGAAAAAGAAAAATTTCTTTACCTGACCATCGCGGCCATGTCCGAAGAACACGCCCCGATCCAGTTCGGTACGGGCGACCAGACGGGATATGTATATTACAGCAACTCCATCATTGTGAAGCAGCTGCGGTATTTTCCGTACCTGTTGCTCGGTACATTCCTGATTTTTGGCTCACTGGCCCTTATTGCCTATTCTTCTTCGAGAAAAGCTGAGCAAAACCGGGTTTGGGTCGGACTTGCCAAGGAAACTGCCCACCAGCTGGGCACGCCGATCTCCGGCCTGATGGCCTGGGTGGAAGTGCTGAGGGCCAATCCGGACTTCGACCAAAGTGTGGGAGATGAAATGGACAAAGATATAGAACGCCTGGAAACGATCACGACAAGGTTCTCCAACATAGGATCTGTGCCTGCCATGAAGGATGAAAACCTGGCAGAACTCGTAGAGCAGACAACAGGTTATCTTAAAAGACGGATTTCGACCAAAGTGAACTGGGAATTTGTCAATAACCTTAATCAGCCCTATTATAAAAAAATCAACCGGCACCTTATTGAATGGGTAGTGGAAAACCTATGCAAAAATGCGGTCGACGCCATGGCAGGAAAAGGAAACCTGAAAATAGAGATCAATCCAACCTCACGTGGACAAATTACTATCGATGTTTCCGACACGGGGAAAGGGATCAGCAAAATGAATCAGAGAAAAATATTCAAAGCCGGATTCACGACCAAAAACAGGGGTTGGGGACTGGGCCTCACCCTCGCCAAAAGGATCATTGAAACCTATCATGACGGCCAGTTATTTGTCAAGGAAAGCACATTGGGAAAAGGCACCAAATTCCGTATCATCATCTGAAAAAGCATCTATTCAAAAACCAATGAGACATTTTTTTATTCTTTGTTTGCTAATTTCTTTTCAGGCCTTTTCACAAAAAGAACCGGTTTTCAAAAGCCTCCAGGGCACAGCACAGGGCACTACTTTCAGCATTACTTACGGCGATATTGAAAGAAGAGATTTCACCGCTGAAATCGACAGTTTATTCAAGTTTATTGACAGGTCCATGTCGCTTTGGGATAAAAATTCACTGATTACAAAAATCAATGAAAATCGCCCTTATAACACCCTAGACCCACATTTTATCAGGGTTTTTGACCGTGGGATGGAAATTTCAAAACTGAGTGGAGGGTACTTTGACATCACAGTAGGCCCGCTGGTGAAAGCCTGGGGATTCGGTGCAAAAAAAGGCCTGCCGCATCCGGACAAAGCACAGATTGACAGTCTGAAAAACTTTGTCGGCTATCAAAAAATCAAAAGAAAGGATCAGAAGATCATCAAGGCAAAACCTGAAATGCAGATTGATTTCAATGCCATTGCCCAGGGATATACCGTGGATGTGATGGCTGAGTTTATGAATTCAAAAAATATCAAAAACTACCTGGTTGAGATAGGAGGCGAAGTAAGAGCACAGGGCACCAACGCTGAGAAAAAAAACTGGAGGGTCGGCATTGAGAAGCCCGAAAAGGCAGAAGACGAAGAAGCCGATATGCAGATCGTGGTGAGCCTGAACGGTCAGTCACTCGGAACCTCAGGAAGCTACCGGAAATTCTTTGTCAGGGACGGCAAAAAGTATTCTCATTCCATCGATCCGTTTACCGGTGAGCCGGTGAGTCATTCAGTATTGAGCATTACCGTACTAACAAAGGACTGCATCTCTGCAGATGCCTTTGCCAAAGCTCTGCTGGTCGTTGGCCTGGATAAGGCCAGGAAAATGGCTCAGAAGCTGAATATTGATTTTTACTCGATTTATGAAGAAAATGGTGTTCTGAAAACCTATGCCACAAAAGGTTTTCAAAAAATAATTTCTGAATAAACTAGCTGATATCTTCTCCGAACTTATATAAAATCCCGTTGGAATCCTGAAGATAAAACTCTTTGATGCCCCAGGGCCTGGTTTCCAGCGACAAAACCACATGCCCGCTGTTTTTATATTTTTCATAAAAACCATCAATATCCCTGACCCTGAGGTAAATACTCGAGGCTTCAGGCAGGTTTTTGTTATCGCAAAGCCAGTAATGCAGCTCTATCCCGTTTATTTTATAAATCAGAAAATCGGGGTATTCGGCCAGGAGCTCTCCGCCGAGAACATCACGGCAGAATGTTTTGGTCGCCGGAAAGTCAATGGCGGGTAATTCTGCAACGATAGAAATTAATTCGGGCATAAATTCTGTTTTTTGTTTACAACGCGTAAAAGCTTGTCTTTTTTACAAAAAAAAAATTGAGACGTAACAACATTACGTCTCAATCTGAATATACATTACAAATTTCCAACAATTTCTCTCCACCCTTCCAGTTCCGGAGCACCTGGCTTCCGTTTTCCGAAGATGAGAGCTATCTGTTGTTTCTTCTCATCAAATAACTCAATGCTGGTTACGATGCCGTCAGCCGTTGGTTTTTTAACCACCCACGCGTTCGCAATATGATCTTCACGAAGATGCAGGTTGAATTTAGGATCCAGTACATTGTACCATGGTCCCATTTCAACCAGTTTATTTACTTCTCCGGTATGGATCTGGATACATCCTCTGCTTGAAACAAATACCATAATGGGCAGTTGGGTGTCAGATGCCTGTTGAAAAGCCTTCTTAACCTGCTCTACAGATATTTTGTAAGCATATCCTTCAGGAGCCAGTCTCAACGATTGCTCTCTGGCTACGTTAAACTTACGAAGCAAAGGGAAGAAATCGTGCGTATCCTGCAAGCCAAGCCATTCGGCTCTGAAGTTTTCAACGTCAATTTCGTTATCAGGAAGTTCTTCCGGAAGTTTAGCCACAGCTTCGGTTACGATTTCAGTGTCCTGGAGTTCGTCTTTAAACTGGTTCACGATTTCATGATAAGCTTCTTCGTTGCTTGATTCCTGCAGGAAAATTTTATGAACCGCCTCGCCGTCTGCTCCGAAAAACTGAAGGCTTTTGTTTTTATCATTTACCGCAAATCCGTATTTCCAGTGCATCATAAACAGACGCAGGTCGATGTCTTCACCCAATACCAGACCTACATGACCGTTGAATGAAACTGCTTTGTATTCTCCTTTACGCTCATGCACGCAACTGTCATTACGGGTCAGGGCCATTACGTAGCCTAATTTCGGCACTTCTTTTAGTAATTCCTTAAAATCGCCGGAAAGCTTGGTGACGGTATCACCAATACTTGTAGCCAGCAATCCTGCTTCTGACGATCCCAGCTGTTGAGCGGCATCCCTTATTCTTACTTTCGGGTTCTCTATTTTGAACTGCTCGTAGCGTTCCTTTAAACTGACAAGTGTTGCTTCCATGAAACTGATGGTTTTGATATTGGTTCTTTACAATGAATTAAAAAAGGACACTCTGCTCCTGCCGGATGCACAAGGTCCATTGATATGTTAAATGCTTCAAGAATATTGACCGGACTCAGTACTTCCAGAGGATGGCCAAATCCGAGGGCAGCACCGTCTTTTAATAAAAGTACTTTGTCTGCATACTGAATGGCCATATTGAGGTCGTGCAAAATAGCCACGACACAAAAACCTCTTTTGGTAAGACTGGCTGTTAATTCCAGCAACTGATGCTGATAATATAAATCAAGACTACTGGTAGGTTCGTCCAGTAACAGATACTTAGGTTTGGAAATGGCTTTTTTGTCATTCACCACCTCATCATGTTCCAGCAACTGGCACATGATTTTAGCAAGATGAACCCTTTGCTGTTCCCCACCTGACAGGGTCATATAAATCCTGTTGACCAGGTGACCTATTCCTGTTTTTTCAATGGCATATTCCACTACTTCGTGGTCCTGTACAGTAGGCCTTCCCTGAAAATGCGGATAACGGCCCATCATGACAAGGTCTGACACATTGAAATTAAAAGACAGGTTATTTTGCTGGGCCAATACAGCCCTTGACTTCGAAAGTTCTTTTGAAGAATAACTCTTTAACGGCTTGTTGTTGAATTTTATAGTCCCCTCACTGGGCTTGTTTTCATTACTGAGTGTTTTCAGAAAAGTAGACTTTCCTGCACCATTTGCCCCGATGATGGCTATAAATTCTCCTGCCCCGGCATCAAAAGAGATCTCCCTGAGAAGGGTCTTCCTGCCAATCTGGTAACCTACGTTTCGAACTTCCAGCATCACAATTCGTTTTTACGGTTTTTAATTAAAAGCCAGATAAAGAACGGGGTCCCTACCATAGCTGTGACAATTCCGATGGGCAATTCAGCGGGAGCCACAATGGTTCTCGACACCAAATCGGCCAGGGTAAGCACAATAGCTCCCAGCAACGCAGAAGCAGGCAACACCAGCCTGTGATCTGCACCGGCAAACAGCCTGATGATATGCGGGATGATCAGACCTACAAATCCTATCGTTCCACACAGGGCCACTGATACTCCCACGCCCAGCGTCGTCAGAATGATCACCTGGTTTTTAAGTCTCTGCGGATTAATGCCCAGGTGTCCTGCCTGGCTTTCGCCCAGGGCAAAAGCATTAAGGGCTTTCCCTAACCCCGGAACCAGAAGAATGGGGATCAGACAAACAGGGCCTGCCACTTTCAGGGCTTCCCAGCTCGCTCCTCCTATACTGCCTAAATTCCAGAATTGTATCGTCCTGATCTGGGCATCATTGGCCATATAAGTCATCAGACCTGTAGTAGCCATTGAAAGGGCGTTAATAGCAATTCCTGCCAGCAGCATCGTCGTGACCACAGCTTTGCCTTCTACTTTCGAGATCTGGAATACCAGCACCGTAGTAATAAGGGCTCCGAGAAATGCCGCAAACGAAAGGCTGTACATTCCCGCCAGCAGGTTAAATTCTTTGATAAAATTGATTTCCAGTACAACCATAAATACGGCAAAGAGGGTTGCACCGGAAGAAATACCAATAAGAGTAGGGTCTGCCAGCGGATTTCTGAAGAGTCCCTGCATAGAAGCCCCGGTAACACCCAGCACAGCCCCTACCAGCATACTCATTAAAACCCTCGGAAGCCTGATAACCATCATGATGGTCTCTTTTTGCTCTTCCACAGCTCCTCTCTCAAAACCTATCTGACTTAGTAAAATATTCCAGACTTCGCTGAAAGAGATTTTTACAGCTCCCACACCGACAGCCCACATGGACACTATCACCAAACCCAAACTCAGCACCGACAAAACCAGTGCTTTCTTTGACCATGTGTAGCCTCTTGTCTGAATATTGCTGATGGTTAATACACTCATCGGAAACTATAGATTATTTAATTTTTTCGTTCAATTGAATTACTGCATCACCCAGTCTCGGCGTAAATCCCAAAAGTAAAACGCCGTCCATTTCTATTATTTTCCTGTTTTTACCGGCATTGGTCTGAGCCACACCAGGCACTTTCAAAAGGCCGTCAACCCCTCCCAGGCTTTCCAGTCCGCTGTCAAAAAGCAATATATAATCAGGATTGGCTGCAATCAGAGCTTCGGCAGTGAGCGGTTTAAAACCATCAAAATCATTCGTTGCGTTTTTACCTCCGGCCAGTTCTATCACGCTTTTAGCCTGGGTCCCTTTCCCGGCTACACTCATGGTCCCGAGCCCTCTCGCATAAATGAAAAGTACCTTAGGGGCTTTAGGCAATTTTTTGACCCTGGCGATCTGGGTATCCAGTTTTTTGATCATTTTCGCCGCCTGGGCCTTTCTTCCAAATAAAGTGGCGACGTCGTTGATCAGTTTTTTAGTGCCTTCAACGGAATATACCTGGGTAAAAGTAACCACTTTGATACCCGATGACTTAAATTGTTCTTCAATTTCAGGCTTCAGAAACGACTGTCCTTTTTCATCTTTTGTGCCGACCACCATGGTCGGTCTTAATGAAAGGGTAGCTTCTGCCCCGATATTGCGGTTGTGTCCTACTTTAGGTAATTTATTGACCGATGCCGGATAATTCGAAGTAATGTCTGTGCCAACCATCAGGCTTTCCAGACCCAGTTCCACCATAATTTCAGAAACAGCACCGCTTAACGACACGACACGCTGGCCCTGAGCCTTTCCGATCGTCTGAACTGAGGTTATCAACAATAGAACAAAAAGTATTTTTTTCATTTTCAGAATCATTTCATCCCTTCGGGAATCAAATATAATAATTAGTTTTATAAAATTTATTTAGTCTTAATTTAAATTACGTTGTGACATTTCCAGTATCTGGTACTTGGCCATAGCCGCACTCAGCAAGACCTGCAACTCGCCGAACTCTTTTTCTGTAAAGGTGAAATAGAGGTTTGGCACACTGGTATTGACAATAATTTTAGAGTAAAACGGGCACCTTTTAAAATACTCCTCAGGCGAAGTCGCACTGATGTTTCTTTCCAGCACACTGAAATCATCATAACTGAAAAGCTGGAAAATAGGCCCAAACTCAAAAGAAATGCATTCTTTGCATCCGCGGCAAACAGCCACCTGCCCGTTTTTGCTGGTCGCTAAATTTATAGGTCTTTCGTTTTTGTTCATGGTCTGCTGATTTAAGAAAATTGTGCGGATCTAGTGCCTGAAGAAGCCGGAACCCTCTGACCCCGGCAACTCTTTCAGGGCTTTATATTCGTTATCCTTTTTTTACAAGTTTATAAGTGATGGTCGGTTTACCACGTTCTCCTCCGTCAGAGCTATGGAAGTTCACGAATTTCACTTTGTAGATGTTCCCGGCAGAATCCTTGATTACATAGAATCTGTCTGTTTTCACACCAATCGGTGTACCGCTTGTGATTCTCCAGTTGGAGCCGATCACAAACTTGCCTGCCACACCGCCGGCAAAAACGGTTGTCGCAATGTTAGATTCAGCGTAGTTGTCGTAAGTCACTGCAGAAGTCAATACTTCAGCTACCTGCGTGCCACCGTAGATATTGGTAAAAACAAGGTCTGAGAAATAATAAGGGATCAATTCAGCTCCGTTTGACGTCTTGTTAATAGAGCCTCCCCAGACAAAATCCCACGAAGTTTTGGCCGGTTCAACATCTACCGTTTTCTCTGTTTCTACTGAGAAGAAAGTAAAGTTGTTGGCAGGCACTTTGGTTATTGTAGCGGTCTTAAAGGTAGTTTCTGACAATTTAGCATATTGTAAAGTATAATTGCTTCCGTTTCTTAATACCCTCACTTTGACCAGGTCTTTGGCTGCTAGGCCTCCGCCTGTTCCTCTTCTTACGATGTAAACTTTGTTGTCAGCATCGGTAGCAGAAACGGGCTTGATGACAGTTTTAGTAAGGTCACCGTCGATATCATCTACCAAAGCCAGCTGACCTGCACCAAAGTTCAGTACCAGTCCTTTTCCTAGAGTATCTGCAGCAGTAACGGTATTGATATCAGATTTTGTAGTGGCGATGGCCGTGGTGGCAATGAAGTTGTTCAGAATGACATTGAAATCAGAACCTGTAGAGAATCCGAAGTCCCAGCTTCCGCGAACAGCTGCAGTCTGGGCGTTGTTACTCAAATCAACATACACCGCGTTCAATGCATTCGCTCCGCCGGTCCCGCCATTCAGCTGAATAGTGGTTCCTTCCGAAACGATGGTTGAGAACTTAACTTTCAGGCTTGGCACTGTTCCGACCAACACCGGAGAATCCACAGACTGCACTGCAAAAGTCACCGACTCTGTACCTTTAAGAAACACCCCGTCTTTTCTCGTCAATTTGAACGATCCTTCAGCAGAAGCCGCAGGAATGGTTAATGTGATAAGGTCAGAAGCCACTTCGGGTGTTGTAGTCACTTCAGTACCGTAAGTCACACCATCAAAAGTCGGCTTGATCACTACTTTGGTAGCCACATCCACGGCTCTTGATAACTTCAATTTAACAGTCAATTCTTTTTGTGAAGATTCCAGGCCTTGCTCGGCAGATTCAAATTGTAAAAGGTTATCCGGTAGCGGAGGATCTTTTTCTTCACAAGCAGAGAAGAGTGCAGTAAAAAGAAAAACCAGACTTACTTTAAAAAGATGTTTCATCGTTATTTATTTTTTTGTTTTGAACTGAAAGAATAATTTAAACCTAAGAAATACGAGCGTCCGTAACTGGTAGCCACCGGGCCACCTGTGCTATGAGCACCGCTTCCGCTTGTTGCAGTATTGTTGATTCTTGTGATATTGAATATATTTTTAACCCCGGCATTCACATTGAAAGCCTTGAAAGTTTTCAGCAAAGTGAAATCAGCCCAGCTGAAAGCCGAGATTTCGGTCAGCTTAAGGTCCGTTCCATCCATAAGGTAGCCAGGTCTTTTGCCGGTAAACTTGTAAAACAAGCCAGCTGTCAGGTTAACTTTTGGGATGGTATAGGAAACGTTCGCATTTACTTCCGGAGACCACAGGAAAGTAGCCAGGTTTTTGTCAGCATAATCCTGGTTATCGGTAAACGAATTATACCTTCCTATATGAGAGTATCCGATGGTTGATTCCAGGTTTTTAAAGTGTAACTGAGCCTCCAGCGTTCCCCCGGTAGTTTTAAACTTATCAATGTTGACCGTCATGCTAACACTCGGGTCTGAAGGGTCGATACCGTAGCTGATCAGATCATTGAACTGGTTATAGAATGACCCCAGGGTAACTTTGGCAAGACCCTTCGGCTCTTTAGCCGTCCAAACCAGGTAACCATTAAAGCTATTCGAATACTCAGCCTTCAGGTTCGGATTGCCTTTAATAGAGTGGCTGGCATCAAAGAAATTAAAGTAAAGTTCTCTCAAAGCCGGAGACCTGAATCCACGGGCATACGCCAGTCTCAAATCGAGTGCGGGAGTGATAATCAACTTGGTGTTGATCGAAGGAATCGCCGGAGGGGCATCGTAAACAGAGTTTCTGATGAACCTCAGTCCCGGGCGAAGCGAAAGTCTTTTACCGGCATTGACAGAAGAAGAAACAAACAAAGCCAGGTCGGAAATAACCGGATTGCCCAGAATTCTTTGTCCGCCGGCCTGCTCCCTGTTAAAATCAATCCCCGGCTGTAATGAAACAGCATCTGATATTTTGTAATGTAAGGTACTTCTGATCATCTGGGCATCCAGGTCAGCGACATCCTGTTCTCCCTGACCCAGCGACAAGGTTCTGCTCCCTGTGGCAAGGTCCAGAATTGAAGTCTGCGTTCTGCGGGTGTAATTGGTAATGGTGGCTACGGTCGTCCACTGAAAACGGTCATTGATTTTCCATTCAGACTGTGCCTGGTGCATCATTCTCCTCGTGATGTACTTCTGATCACGGGCTTTCTGTGTATTTGTGTTGACAAGACCTTCACTCAGGATGGTCTCACCAAGGGCATTATTCCTGTACCAGATGTTAAAATCCTTACGGGTGTATCCAAGTCTGATGGTTCCAAGCAGCTGATCTTTAGGCAGCCAGTCTTTTACCCTTGTGGTAGAATAACCCTGCCAGCCTCCGAAGTTATTCTGAGTACCCGAAGCTTCCACCGACCAGCCTTTCCTCTGGTAGGCTAAACCTAAGTTCCTGTTGTGCACACCTTCCTCAGTCAGGCTGTATTCTTTTCCTACGGTTTCTTCCTGCAGTTTAAGATTAATCCTGAACTGCTGTATTTCCGGTTTTTTAGTGATGATATTGATCACGCCCGCCAGGGCATCAGAACCGTAATTGACTGACATAGGCCCTTCTACGATCTCAATTCTTTCGATAGCGTTGATGTCGATCTGGTTAAGACTTTCCCTCGTATCTCCCCGGTCCACCATCGGCACACCGTCAAGCAAAATCTTTACGTTACGGCCCGTCATCCCCATCAGCTGGATGTCTGTCGTGCCTAAAGTATTATCGTTCGTAAACCTGATCCCCAGCTCATTATTCAGCAGCCCCAACATATTGGTAGCCCCTCTTTGCTGAATCCTCTGCTGGTTAATGGTCCTGACCTGGAACACTGATTTCTTTAAAGATTGTGGTTCATATTGCCCGGTAACTACCACCTCATCCAGGCTTTTCTGCGATGTCTTTAGCTGAACTAAAACCGTTTCCGGGTCACTTTTAGCCCTTGCTTTTAAGGTATAAGTTTCAAAACCGACCATTGAAATTTCGAGAGTGTAGATACCTGAGGGAATATTCCTGAACCTGAAGTTACCATGCTCATCGGCAATGGTATTCTTGCTCAATTCCTTTAATTTAACTGACGCAGAAGCAGCAGGGACCTGCTGATCAAGAAGTACTTTTCCAAGTATGGAAGCCGGTTCGGATTGTGCAAAATTCTCATGAAAAGAGCACAGCAATACCAGCAGGATAAATCCGATATTTAGCCTTTTTAAGTTCATTTTTTTAGTAATTACCAATAATAAAACCGGAGACACCGGATAAAGCACTTTGGCTTTGTGTCAGTTCTGTTTAATTTTTTTATTCTCGCAGTTCTCTTTCCGGCACTTGCCGAAGAGCAATAAATCATGGGACTGAATCTCAAATTCCATGATGCTGCTTACCGTTTGCTGAATCTGCTGTAATCTGGGGTCGCAGAATTCACTTATTTTGTTACAATCAAGACAGATCAGGTGATCATGCTGTCTGAAGTTGCTTGCCTTTTCGTAACGTGTCTTGTTGGTTCCGAACTGGTTTCTTCTGATAAATCCGCTGTCGCTCAACAGGTCCAGAGTATTATATATAGTAGCCCGGCTGATCAGTTGATTCCTGTTCTGGAAATCCATATAGAGTTCCTCAGCGTCAAAATGGTCATTCCTTGAGTATATCTCCTCCAGAATCATGATCCTTTCGGTAGTTTTCCTAAGGTTATTCTCCTCAAGATAGATGGAGAACTGAGCTATAATCTTGATCAATTGAGGATTTTTCATCGTCATTTCTTTATTTCCGTTACAAAGCAAAGTCTTATTTAGAATTTTTCCAAATAATTAGGATATTATTTTTAATTAATCTAAATAAAAAAGGATGAAGTGAGCGATTGAGAAGACAAAATGCGGAAGATAAGTGAGGTTAAGCTGTCCTCTGAAAGCTTTTAGCTCTAAAAGTTGCAGGAAATCTATCATTCCTTCACTCCATTCTATCACCGAAGCACTCGATTATTCTATCATTGAGGCATTCTATCATTGTCCATTCCATCACTGAATCATTCATCATTAACGCTGTCCGGAAACGGAGCTTCATTGTCCATTTCCGAACAAAAAAATAGCGGCCAAAATACATAAAACACTCACAATGAACCACTTACAAAATTGGCATATTTTGTGTAATTTCAGAAAGTGAAAAAGCATACCTGTTAAAAACATTCCCACCCAACTTGCAGCAATAAATCTTAAACCTTAAACAAGCTAAAAGTCTGATGCTGATAGCTTACAACCAGTTATGATACTCAATTATCTTAAAATCGCCTGGAGGAATTTACTTAAAAACAAGGTTTATTCTTTCATCAATATCGGTGGCTTAGCCGTGGGAATCACCGTATTTTCTCTTATCTCACTCTATGTTTATGACGAACTGAGCTTTGAGAATCATCATAAAAAAGCGGATGATATCGTGAGGTTGGTCCATCATGCAGAATGGACGGAAGGCGAAGCTCACCATGCCGTCACTTCAGCGGCGTTTGCTCCGGCACTTAAGACCGAATTTCCTGAGATAAAAGAGGCGGTCAGAATTGTACCGGAGGGCGGTGGAGTCATCACTTTCGAAAACAAAACCATTAAAGCGGGAAATATCTTTTTCGCTGACAAAAATGCCTTTGATGTATTTACCTTCCCTTTTATAGCGGGTAATCCGAAAACTGCCCTTTCAGAACCCAATACGATCGTTATCACCGAATCACTGGCGAAAAAGATATTTGGTACAGCACAACAAGCCTTAAATCAAACCATAGATTTTGATAAAACAGTACTTAACAAAGTGACCGGGGTCATTGAAGACATCCCAGGCAACTCACATCTGCAGTTTGAAGGCCTGCGTTCATTGCCTGAGGGCTTCACGGGCGGCTGGCAGGATTCTAATCTTTATACCTACTTACTTCTTGACAACGGGGTAGATAAAAACAGGCTGGAGGCCAAGTTACCGCAGTTTGCACAAAAAACCATCCTGAAAGAAATGCCGGTGGTATCATACAAAATGGAGCTGCAACCTCTGCGTGACATTCACCTGCATTCCAATTTACAATATGAAATAAGTGCCAATAACTCCATTAACCGCGTTTATCTGTTCATGGCACTGGCGGGTCTGATCCTGGTTATCGCCATGATCAATTACATGAACCTGGCCACCGCCAGAGCAGGCATGCGGATCCGTGAAGTGGGCGTACGCAAGGCTGTTGGCTCCACCCAAGGCAGTCTGATCGGCCTGTTTATGGTTGAGGCCGTCACCTTCAGCATCATTGCTTCCTTTATTGCATCCCTTTTAATAAGCCTTTTGCTTCCGTTTTTCAACCAGCTGGCAGATAAATCTTTAACATTGAGCAGCATCGGTTTTTTCAAATCTGTTTCTGTATTAGCCCTTTTCAGCCTGGTCATCGGGTTTATGAGTGGCAGTTATCCGGCCTTGTTTCTTTCCCGTTTTAAAACCATCCTGGCATTAAAAGGCCTGACAGGAAGTTTGAACCAAAGCATCATTTTCAGAAAATCACTGGTAGTATTTCAATTTGCAGCCACCATCATTCTCATTGCCGGAGCGTGGATTATTTACGAGCAATTGCAATTCTCGGAGAAGAAAGACCTTGGATTTAACAGGGAACAGGTGGTAACAGTCCATATTGACGACAGGAGTTTACGTTCAAAGATTGCATCCCTGAAAGACCAGCTGATGAAAAGCCCGCTGATAGAAGATGTGGCGGCGGCAGGCAACCCTATCGGCAATAATAACCTGGGACAGTCTTCCTACAATTTCGAAAAAGCTGATGGATCGATGGCTACGAACGGCAAAATAGTACAGGAACTGACTGTTAATCCTTCGTTCGTCCCAACGATGGACATAAAAATGAAACTAGGGAGTAATTTTTCGGAGAACAAACCGACTGAAGTCACCGATGCCGCACTTATCAACGAAACTTTGATGAAAGAGCTCGGTTTTTCAAATCCGCTGGGCAAAAGAATCCAGGTCAAAATTAATAATGAAGGGGTTGTAGCGGAAAGACAGATCATCGGTGTTTTTAAAGATTTCCACACTTATTCCCTGCAACATAAAGTAGAGCCGATGGTCATGGTGATGCGGGAAGAAGCTATGCAGTATGATAATCTCTATATTAAAATAAATTCAGCGAAAGCCAAAGAGGCATTGGTTCATATTGAAAAAACCTTCCGTGAATTTGACAAACTCAGTCCGATAGACATAAATTTCCTGAATCAGAATTTTGCCCGTCAGTATGAGTCCGAACAAAAACAAGGTGTCTTGTCCCTGACTTTTGCCATTGTCTCCGTTTTACTGGCTTGTCTTGGCCTGTTCGGTCTGGCGGCCTTCACGGCCCAGCAAAGGGTAAAAGAGATTGGTATCAGGAAAATACTGGGGGCCAGCCTGGGTTCGATATTCTTTTTGCTGAACAAAGACTTTATAAAATTGGTGTTGATTTCGTCAGTGATAGCTATCCCGTCTGCTGTGTTTCTTATGAACAGCTGGCTGCAAAACTTTGCGTACAAAATTGACATCCAATGGTGGGTATTTGCCGGATCCGGTTTTATTTCCCTATTGATTGCCTTATTAACGGTGAGTTATCAGGCCATAAAGGCAGCTTTGATGAACCCGGTGAGGAGCTTAAAGAGCGAATAAAGGGAGAACGGAAACTGAGCAGGCGGAATTGACTGGATGCTGAGAAGTTACCTGAAAACGCCTGCTCCGATAAACCCAAATCGGAATCAGACGAAAATGGAGAATACGAAAAACCAAACCCGTTTCTTCATTTTCCTTTCTGTGTTCTCCCGCCTTACAATCTCTGCATCAATTTTTTAACCATTACGGCCTTCCATTCATAAAAATCGCCTTCAAGGATATGCTTGCGGGCCTCACCGACCAGCCACAGATAGAACCTGAGGTTATGGATGCTGGCGATCTGGGCGGCCAGCAATTCCTGGCATTTGACCAGGTGCTTTAAATAAGCTTTGGTATAAAAGGTGCTTACATAACCACCCAGCTCCTCATCTATAGGACTGAAGTCGTCTTCCCACTTTTTATTCTTTATATTGATGATGCCTTGTGTTGTAAACAGCATGCCGTTCCTGGCATTCCTGGTCGGCATCACACAGTCAAACATGTCGGTTCCCAGGGCTATCCCTTCAAGAATATTTTCGGGAGTGCCTACGCCCATAAGATATCTCGGTTTTGACTCGGGCAAAATGTTGTTCACCACTTCCAGCATGGCATACATGTCTTCGGCAGGCTCCCCTACCGACAGTCCGCCGATGGCATTACCCGGCTGATCCTGTGCGGCAATAAATTCGGCCGACTGAATCCTGAGGTCTTTATAAGTACTTCCCTGCACAATCGGGAAAAGAGCCTGGGAATAACCGTATCTTCCTTCGGTTTCTCCGAATCTTTTGATACACCTCTTCAGCCAGCGGTGTGTCAGGTGCATTGATTTTTCTGCGTAATTATAGTCCGAAGGATAAGGAGGGCACTCATCAAAAGCCATGATGATGTCTGCTCCGATGACCCTCTGAATGTCCATGACATTTTCAGGTGTGAAAAGGTGCTTGGAACCGTCAATATGGGAATTGAACTGAACACCTTCCTCCGAAATTTTCCTGATTTCTTTCATAGAAAACACCTGGTACCCTCCCGAATCGGTGAGAATGGGCCTTTTCCAGCCGTTAAAACCGTGCAGGCCGCCTGCCTTGCTGAGGATATCAAGCCCTGGCCTGAGGTAGAGATGATAGGTATTTCCTAATATGATCTGTGCATTAACGTCATTTTCAAGTTCACGCTGGTGAACTGCCTTCACCGTACCGGCAGTACCGACCGGCATAAAGATCGGGGTCAGAATTTCCCCGTGATCGGTGGTAATTTTGCCTGCTCTGGCCCTGGTTTTGGTATCTTTTTTCTCTAAATCAAATTTCATGCTGCAAATTTCACCCTAACATGTGGCTAATACAAGGAGTTTTATTAAAAACCTTCGCTGATATTAAGATTTTAAGTAAACGAATACGTATTTTTGTACGACTTTGAAGTTTAACTACTAATACTGGCCAAATTTGGAAATAATTGTACCTGTCATTTACTTTACGGCGATATCCCTTCAGCTTATCTTTATTTTATTCATATTCACCAAG
This sequence comes from Emticicia sp. CRIBPO, assembly GCF_009905725.1. GTDB lineage: Bacteria > Bacteroidota > Bacteroidia > Cytophagales > Spirosomataceae > Leadbetterella. The sequence continues at coordinate 647,068 of NZ_JAAAKV010000002.1, forward strand.
CTCAACGGACATCACGATTCACCGACCGATATTGAAGGACAGCAATTCCCGGGTGTTTCTATAATTATTGCCTCTTTTAACGAGTTGCATAACCTTAAAGAGCTTATTCCGCTCCTCGAAAGTCAGGACTATCCTGATCTGGAAATCGTAATTGCAGACGACCGCTCCGAAGACGGCACCTATGACTACCTCCTGACTAATGAGGGCCGGTTCAGTAAAGTGATTTTTGTCAGGATCAAAGACCTTCCTTCTCATTTCACAGCCAAGAAATATGCAGTGACCATGGGCATCAAGAAATCAAGCAAAGATGTGCTTCTTTTTACGGATGCTGACTGCCGCCCTGCCAGCGATCAGTGGGTGAAGCAGATGGTAGCCCAACTGACTGCAGATAAAGATATTGTCTTAGGTTTTTCACCCTATACCTATTTCCCGGGAAGGCTCAATGCTCTCATTCGTTATGAGACATTCCAGACGGCCCTCCAATACCTTTCTTTTGCACTGGCTAAAATACCTTATATGGGTGTGGGCCGCAACCTGATGTACCGCAAATCTCTTTTCTGGAGTACCAACGGATTTGCCAAACATGTCGGTCTACTCAGTGGTGACGATGACCTGTTTATCAATGAAGCCTCACGATCCAATAATGTGGCCGTTTGTATCGGTAAGGACACCCATACAGAATCCATCCCCAAACTGACCTGGGAAGAGTGGTATACCCAAAAAAGAAGACACCTTTCTGTAGGTAAAAAATACAAATTCAGGGATAAATTTAACCTCGGCATCCTTTGGTTCGGACAGATCCTTACCTGGTTCGGTCTCATCCCGATGCTCTTCGTCAATCCCGACTGGTTTATTGCCCCTGAGTGGTCCAGAATCCCCTCTGAACTGCTGAAAGAATACGGACTACGTCACTGGTATCCCTTCAACGACTGGATACGCCTGATCCTGGGTATTTTTGTATTCTGGCTGATCGTAAAATGGATCGTGCTCGCAGTAGCCAACAAAAAACTCGGCAAAACCATCAACGCCTGGAAAATCCCCTATTACGATTTTCTTTACGCCGTTTACCTGCTGATTTTCGGGGTTATCACGGTTTTCTCGAATCCTAAGAAGATTAAGTGGAGGTGATCACCTCGGTACCGTAAAATACATGATCACCGCGATCGTCGAGAACACAATATTCGGCAGCCAGACTGCGAGTATGGGGTTCATGTTGCCGGACTCTGCGATGCCTTTGGACATGATGTAAAAGAGAATGTAGACAAATGCGAGGACAAAGCCAATAGCGATCTGGAATCCGACCCCTCCCCTGGCTTTTCTGGCAGAGACAATCAATCCCATCAGGGCCAGGATAATGACGGCAAAGGGTGTGGCGAACCGCTGGTAAAATTCTATCTGGAAAACCGCAATACCCTCTGCTCCCCGGCTTTCAATCAGCCTGATCTTTTCCCTGAGCTGGGGTATGCTCATGGTTTCCTGTATGGCGTGGTTACTTTCAAAATCGGACGGAAACATATTAAGCGTGGTATCCAGGGGCGTGGCGGTGCTGAAAATGAGCTCATCTTTCATGATCCCCAGTTTTCTGACCCGGTAATCATATACCTGCCATTTACGGGTGCTGTCAAGCCAGACGATCCTCCTTGCAGTCAGTTTTTCTTTCAGCTGGTTGTTCTCAAATTTCTCCAACGTAAAATCGTAGGCAGTCTTGGAATTGTTATCGTAAGTAGAAAAATACGCATACACATTCGGACTGACGGCCATGTGAAAATCCCTGTCTGAAAAATAGAATTTGTCCTTCACATACTCATTTTCAAATCCGATCCTGACTTTATTAGCCCTGGGCAGAATCCAGCCTACCATAATAAATGAAAAAACAGCGACTACACTGGCAGCCCAGAAATAGGGCCACATCAACCTTCTGAAACTGGTACCGGTGCTCAGGATTGCGATAATCTCTGAGTGACTGGCCAGCTTGGCCGTAAAAAACACCGTAGAAATAAAAATCATCAAAGGGCTGATGTAATTCGCCCAGTACGGAGCCAGGTTAAGATAGTAAGAAAGGAGGATTTCCCGCATCGGGGCTTTGTTCTGAATAAAATCATCGTTTTTCTCAACGAAATCGATCACCATGATCACCAAAACAATGATAAACACCGCAAAGACATAGGTAGTTAAAAACTTCTTAATTAAGTAGCGGTCTATCTTCTTCATCCAACAAGTCCTGAAAATTGATTTTTATACCGCAAATTTAAGCTATTGACTTAACTTTTCTTAGCAATTAAGATATTTTAAGGCTCCCGGCACTTCTAAACCGGGTAATAAGATGCTTTGAAACTTACTTTTTACTCACAAGAATACTGCAGGCCACTTCTTTGCTGATGTGGATAGTGCCGGCTTTGTTGATCTCGATATGAAGGGACTGGTCGTAGCCGCTTACATCCAGCACCCTAAGTTTGGCTCCCAGATGAAGGCTTAATTTGTCAAGATGTTGTAAGAAAGGAGCCGAATCTTCTGAAACCCCCAGCATTACCAGCTCGGTGTTAATGACGGCTTCGGATAACTTAAAGCTCACCTGCGAAGGCATATTCCCTTTTTCGTCGGGAATCGGATCTCCGTGCGGGTCAAATTTCGGATTCCCCAGGAAATTATCCAGACGCTCGGTAAGCACTTTTGAATCGATGTGTTCCAGCTCTTCCGCTATTTCATGGATCTCATCCCAGCCGAAACCCAGTTTTTCAACCAGGAAAACCTCCCATAAGCGGTGTTTCCTGATGATCTTAAGGGCAATTGACTTCCCCTCTTCTGTAAGGGTAACCCCCTGGTACTTTTTATAAAGTATCAGTTCCTTTTCAGAAAGCCTTCGAAGCATGTCACTTACAGAAGCCGCACGGGTCTGGGTTATTTCAGCCAGCTCGTTGGTACTTACCGCCAGCCCGTTCTTATTCTCACAAAGGTGAAAAATGGCCTTAAGGTAATTTTCTTCTGTAAAAGAGGTCATTTGCTTGTTATTCATCATCCGTCTATCTCCAAATCCCGTATTGTTTATATGGAACGAGAGAAGGCCTGCAAAATTAAGTTATTCTCTGGAAAAATAAAAATTTAGACTAATCTAAAAATTTATTTTGATCGACAGGTTTTTTAATTTACATTTGTCTAATACTTAAGATTTTTATATGGATAACAATGCTCAAGGCTGGAAAAACAGAATCACAAACCACTCACTTCCTGAAGTCTACGGCTCGTTAGAAGTCAATGAACATGGCAATTTCTGGAAAAAACTCAGGTCATTTATCGGTCCAGGACTGCTGGTGGCTGTCGGATATATGGACCCGGGAAACTGGGCGACGGACATTGAAGGAGGGGCTAAATTCGGTTATACCTTGCTTTGGGTGATCATGGTTTCCAACTTTTTTGCCATGCTTCTGCAGCATCTGGCCTTAAAACTGGGCATAGCCACAGGACGTGACCTGGCTCAGGCCTGTAAAGATTCTTACTCCAGAACCACCTCTTTTATCCTGTGGGTACTGGCTGAAATAGCCATCGCCGCCACCGACCTGGCTGAAGTGATCGGTTCTGCCGTAGCCATCAACCTCCTGTTCGGTATTCCGCTTCCTGTCGGGATCATCATCACAGCCATAGATGTTTTATTGATATTGTTTTTACAGTCCAAAGGGTTCAGATACATAGAAATCATTGTAGGAGCTCTTTTGGGGATTATCTTCCTGTGTTTTGCGTATGAAATCATCATCTCCAGACCTGATATGGTGGCGGTGTCAAAAGGATTGATTCCCAATGCACAGATCATCTCGAATCCTACAATGCTTTATATCTCTATCGGGATTCTGGGAGCGACGGTGATGCCGCATAACCTGTACCTCCATTCCAGCATTATCCTGACCCGTAATTTTTCAAAAACCAGCGAAGGAAAAAAGAATGCCATCAAGTTTGCGACGATTGACTCCACGACCTCATTGTTCCTGGCTTTCTTTATCAATGCCGCGATCCTGATCATGGCAGCCTCTACCTTCCACTTCAGCGGCAACCAGGAAGTAGCAGACATCCATGAAGCCTATCACCTCTTAGACCCGATACTGGGGGTTAAATTTGCAGCGTTATTGTTCGCAGTAGCTCTATTGGCGGCAGGTCAGAACTCTACCCTGACCGGAACACTCGCCGGGCAGATCGTCATGGAAGGATTTCTGAACATCAGGCTTAAACCATGGCTGAGAAGACTGATCACGCGTCTGATTGCCATTGTACCTGCCTTGGTGGCGGCTCTGTATTTCGGAGACCGGGGGGTGAGCGAGTTACTCGTGTTGAGCCAGGTGATACTTTCTTTGCAACTGAGCTTTGCGGTCGTTCCTTTGGTGCTGATCACTTCCAACAAAAAGAAAATGGGAGAATTTGCCAACCCTGCCTGGGTAAAAAATCTTTCCTGGGCCGTGGCTTTGCTGATTATCTTCCTGAACGGCTATCTTTTGTTTGATACTTTTACCGGATAAGTTCAATCTTCATTTTTGAAACACCAGCTTTGTCCAGCATACGTTTTCCTTATGCTTCATGAGGCTGGGCTGATTTTCAAGAAATAACAAGGTCTTTAGTCCTGAATTCTCCGCATTTGCGATGGTTTGTTTTCCGTCCGTAGGAAAAACACGGGTGCCTACTCCTGCCGGGCCGCTTCTGAGTGTGAGAGCAAAAACACCACCAGGGCTTAATAATTGAGCTATCCTTGACATGGCCTGATGCTGCTCTTCCCCGTTGAGGTGATGCCAGACTCCCGAAGCAAGGATAAAATCGAACGCCCCATACAGCGACTTAAGTTCCGGCAAAGCATCACGGAGCCATCTGATATCCAATGTAGCATACAATTCCATTGCTCTTATCCTGAGTGCATCAGCAGGTTCTGCTGCAGTGACATCATGCCCCATTCCGTAAAACACAGAGGCATCCCGGCCTATTCCTGCACCGGCATCTAATATTCGGCTTGGTTTATGAGGTATAAAAGGCATGAAATCCCGGTGCAAATCTCTGCAAAGTCAATGGCCAGTGTGGCTTCAGTAAATTTCTGTACAGCACCGGAATATCCCTTGGTTCCTGCTACATTATTTTCTTTCATTTCTCTATTTCAGGAATCTCTTCGGTTTCTTTTTTATCCTTCTTCCCGGAAAGAAGCACGGGACGAATCACGACCTTACCTTTTTCATCCCGGGCTTTGAGATAAAAACTCCTGCCCACACTGTCAGGGTGATAAACTTTGAATTCATAGTTTTCATCCCGTTTTTTCAGGTTGGAAAAAGGTATCTGGATATTGATATCGGTCTTGTTGCCGAAGCTGTAAACACCATCCACAAAAAGTGTCAGGACATTAGACTCGACCTGCATTTTATTGATCTCAATTTCTTCACCCCTGAGCACAAACTCTCTTTCAAAAAGGTCAAACCTGACATGTTCGAGGTTTCTGCGTTTAAAAATCAGTTTCTTGATCCTCAAAAACGGCTCAAAGTTAATGATCTGGGCCTGGTTCAGCTTTATTTTGATCCGACCGCTCATGCTTGAAGGGATCAGCATGACATTGTTGCTCAGCAGCGAATTAAACTGGAAACTGGACGTCAGCTTTCCTTCGATGTTCTCATGGGTGATGGCGTTCTGCCCGAAATTTTCCAGTGAAGCAAAAACAGACTGTACATCGGCGTTATTCAGATTTCCCCTGAGATACAGCTGAGGGGTTGATTTCTGGTTCTGAAAGTTAATTCCCCCGGAGATTTTAACGGACCCTCCACAGGCATTCATGGAGAAATTGTCAAGCACCAGGCTTCCGGCTGTCAGGTTCATCTTACCTTTCACTCCGGAGGCCACGAGCGACTTGTATTTCAAAGTCTTCGCATCCAGGGTGGCGTCAATCTGTATATGGTCAATGGCATCATCCAGCAAATCTGACAGTTTGACTTTTGATGGCCTTTTTTTTCTTATTTTCTGTGGGTTATTGTTGATAAACTTACTGATCCAGTTCAGACTCCACTCCGGGATTCTGACTGCCAGCGAAGCTACCAAGGGCATTTCTTCCTGGTAAAAATGCTGCAGAAAACCGGTCATCTTACCCGAAAGGAAGACTTTGTTCTGCCCGTCAGAAAAATGTACATCAGGCATACTGACTATTTTCTCATCAAAATGCACATCCCCTTTGATTTTACTGACCGAAACCTTCTGCGGCACATACAACATGGCCAGGTCGTTAATAGAAACTTTACCTTTGAGTGAACCGTTAAGCCTGCTTTGTTTGTAATTGTAAAAATCTTTAAGCGGCCCTTTGTAATCCATTACCAACCTGACCTCTCCTCCCGTAGCCCTGTATCTTTGCGGATCCAGCATACCGTTCAGCGTATTTTTATCGCCCCTCACTTCACAACTCAGCACAGCCTGGGGATCTTTAAAGTTATTCACCGTCAATTTACCTTTAACAGGAAGTGTTTCAAAAAAACCGCTAATGTCATGGGCGGTCACCATAGAGTTCAAGCTGCCAGGCGGTAAAAGCGGGTTAGCCTGGTTCGTAAAAATACCATAGGCCTTTGCCCCTTTGATATTACCAAACCGCAAAACATAGGCCAGCGAGTCTGCCCTGAAATCTACAAAAACCCTCGTAGCTTTCGTCCCGAATTTATTGGCAATATTGACCTTAGCGGTAGCTCTTGCACTTTTACCGAAACGGTCGAGCTGTGTCTGAAGATGTTCGCTAAGAAGCTCCAATGCCGCCGGAACGCGAATATCCTGACATGAAAACTGCAGGTTCAGGTTTCCCGGAGCAGTTGAAAAATCAATATTTCCGCTGATTCCGATCACGTCCTTATTGTCTGTTTGTAAATCAGAGGGCTTTATTGTCAGCCGGTTACTTTTGCTGTTATAGCTGAGATGGAGATTCAGGAGGGTATTTTTATTCCTCAGGAAACTTCCGTGATCTGCCCTGAAAACCATCTTTTTAAACAACACAAAGCCCTCAAGATCATTGTTTACACTTGTATCGCTGCTTGAAATGTAGTTGGTCAGCTGCGGGATTACCGCTTCCAGATTCCTGTTGCTGATGGAATCAATGACATTGACTTTAAAATTGGCAAATGTAATCCGCTTGATATTTTTAAGAAAATCGGTATTCGGAGGGGTTTTGCCACCTCCTGGTGCCTGTTTCTTTTTGGATCCGAACATAGAAAGGTTGGAAAACCCGTCCTTTCTTTTGAAAATAAAGATCTGACCGTTGTCCAGCTTAATATTCCTGACCACTACCTTTCTTTTGAAAAGCTCCCTGATGTCCAGGGTCACCAAAAGCTGTTCGGCTTTGATCAGGTCTGTTTTATGCTCCTTAAAGCGGCTATCATGCAGACTGATTCCGTACAACTTAAAAGTAAACCCAACGCCATCGTAAAGCGGGGCAAAATGATAGGAAGTCACTTCCAGTTCACCATCAATCTCTTCATTGACAACATCCTGGACCCTTCTGAAAATCTCTTCCTGGTTTTTATAAATCCAAAGGCCCGCCGCAAGCGTCAGCAAAAGGAAGAAGGCAATTACAATTCCGGCTATTTTTAAGGTTTTACGTAGCATGGCTGTTTATGATAGGTCCAACAGGGTGTTTTATCCATTTTCAGGGCACCACTATTGAAGGGTAATTTAATATATAATTTCTACAAAGCCCATGATTTTAAGCAAGATTACGTGTGAGATTGTGCAGAAACTATAACAGGTGGATAAAATACTGTTCCACAGACATTTTACCGGGAAATTTCCGGGAAAAATTGCATCAAAAAACCCGCTGAGTTTATCAGCGGGTCTTTCTTCAATAATTTACTTCCAGCCTCACGAAACCGTAGCTCCGCTCCAGACTTCTTTGTGGGGCTGGAGCAATGACAGGCTGCCGTCTTTGTCTTCGGCCATCAGGATCATGCCGTTAGACTCCACGCCCATCATTTTTCTCGGGGCCAGGTTGGCGATGAACGTCACCTGTTTTCCGATCATTTCTTCCGGTGAAAAGTGCTCGGCAATACCGCTCAGTATCGTTCTTTTCTCCAAACCATCGTCGATCAGGAATTTCAATAACTTCTTGCTCTTCGGCATCGGTTCTGCTTCCAGGATTTTACCTATCCTGATGTCTAATTTAGCGAAATCATCAAAAGTGATCTCGGGTTTTAATGGCGTTACTTCCTTTCCTTCCAATTCGTTCTGACGTTTGGTTTCCAATAATTTATTCACCTGGGCCTCTACTACACTGTCTTCGATTTTCTCAAACAGCAGTTCGGCTTCTTCTATTTTTGTGCCGGTTTTGATGAGGTCGTCTTTTCCTGCTTCGCTCCACCCTTTATGTTCCAGGTTGAGTTGTTTTCTCAGTTTCTCTGCTGTAAACGGCAGGAAAGGCTCACAGACAATACTCAAGGTAGCCGTAATCTGCAAAGCGACATACATGATGGTTTTTACCCTTTCTTCGTCCTGCTTGATTACTTTCCATGGTTCGGTGTCTGCCAGGTATTTGTTACCCAGACGGGCCACTTCCAGCATGCCGGCCAGGGCCTCCCGTTGTTTGTAGTTGCGGAGCGACTCCCCGATCTGACCCGGTAACTGGGCCAGGGTCTCAAGGGTTTGCTTGTCGAAATCCGTCAACTCACCTTTTTCAGGCACAACGCCTTCGTAATACTTATTGGTCAATACCGTCGTACGGTTCACGAAATTGCCGAAAATACCTACCAGCTCCGAGTTATTCTTTGTCTGGAAGTCTTTCCAGGTAAAGTCATTGTCTTTTGTTTCCGGAGCATTAGCTAGCAATACGTACCTCAGCACGTCCTGTTTGCCCGGGAATTCCTCCAGGTACTCATGCAACCACACCGCCCAGTTTCTTGACGTTGAAATTTTATCATTTTCAAGATTCATGAACTCATTAGCCGGTACATTGTCTGCCAGGATAAAACTTCCCTCGGCCATCAACATGGCAGGGAAAATGATGCAGTGGAACACGATGTTGTCTTTACCGATGAAGTGCACCAGTTTGGTATCCTCGTCACACCAATAGTCTTCCCATCGTTTTCCGGCTTGTTCAGCCCACTCTTTGGTCATAGAGATATAACCGATCGGGGCGTCGAACCATACATATAATACTTTACCTTCAGCATCTTTCAAAGGCACTTTGATGCCCCAGTCCAGGTCCCTGGTCATGGCACGCGGCTGCAGTCCCTGTTTCAGCCACGACTGGCACTGACCGAAAACGTTGGCTTTCCACTCAGGATGGCTGTTGACATATTTCTCAATCTCCGGCTGCATCCTGTCTAATGGCAGGTACCAGTTGTTGGTCGCCTTCATCACAGGCTTGGAACCTGAGAAAGTCGACCTGGGGTTGATGAGGTCGGTTGGCGAAAGTGTCGAACCACATTTCTCACACTGATCACCGTAAGCTCCCGGATTGTGACAATTAGGGCACTCTCCTACAATATACCGGTCGGCCAGAAACTGCCCGGCGGTTTCGTCATAATATTGTTCTGTTGTTACCTCGTCAAAATAGCCTTTATCGTACATTTTCACGAAGAAGTCCTGCGAGGTTTTGTGGTGTATTTCTTTGGAAGTTCTGGAATAGATATCAAAGGAAATACCGAAGTCTTCAAACGACTTTTTGATTATCCCGTAGTATTTATCCACTACCGCCTGAGGTGTAGTGCCTTCTTTTTTAGCCTTGATGGTGATGGGCACGCCGTGTTCGTCAGTTCCGCTGATAAAGGCCACATCTTCTCCTGCTGCTCTCAGGTACCTTACATACACGTCGGCAGGCACATAACACCCGGCCAGATGACCGATGTGAATAGGTCCGTTGGCATAAATCAGGGCTGCTGTGACGGTATATCTTTTAGGTTTATTCATTTTGTTTGACATTATATTTGGTAAGAATAAATGCTGCCCGAGAAAGGAGAAAGCCCGCCCGGCGTGACCGTCAGGTCGGACGGGGAAAATGAATTTCCCGGCATCTGCCTGTCTGCATTCACATTTGCGGCATTTTTCCGTTGCAAAGGTAGATAAAATGGACAAAATTCCACGTTTTATTTGTGCTTTGATTTTCGAAATGAAAGGGCAGAATACTCACTTTCACCCAGCTCAGCTTTCCTGTTTTTCTTTGTCCGAAACAATTTCTACCTTTGAATCCCTGGATAACAAAATTAAATTTTATGCCTTTCCCTTCCATTTTTGAACCCAAAACGACAGAAGATCTCGTAAAACGGATCAATCAGCTTACGCCCGCTACTGCCCCGCTTTGGGGAAAAATGAATGTGTCGCAGATGCTGGCCCATTGCTGTGTTTCGTACGACCAGATTTTTGGTGATCAGACCGGCCGGCCGCCTTTGCTGATGCGGAAATTGCTCAGTCTGCTGATCAGGAAGAAGTTAACGAATGAATCTCCCTATCCGAAAAACGGACGTACGGCCCCGGCTTTCATCATCAGCGATGAGCGTGATTTTGAAACCGAAAAGAGCCGCCTTGTCAATTATATCTCACGGGTTGAGAAACTCGGAGCATCACATTTTTCAGACAGGGAGTCGTTTTCTATGGGTAAACTGACTACACGGGAATGGAACAACCTGTTATACAAACACCTCAACCATCACCTGAGTCAGTTTGGAGTTTAATTCACTTTCAATATTCTGAAACCTGAACCCGGTACTGTGATGCTTTCTTTTGCCGGGAATGTTTCGTCTGTCAACACATCTTTAAAGCCAGCGGCTCCAGCTAATACCTCGGTGTATGAACCCGGATCAACCGTCTTAGCCGATTCGTTTTTATTGAAAATGATGAGGTGCCTTTCTTTGTTATTCGTTCTCGTGTAAGCATAAATGCCATGTTGAGGAGCAAACTGAATCAGTTTTCCATCATGAATGGAAGTGGCGGTTTTCCTCCAGTTCAGCAGTTTTTTCAGGAAGGCCATGAATTCCTTTTCCTGACCGGTGAGGTTTTGCCCGGTGAATGCGTTGCGGACATCGCCTTCCCAACCCCCCGGAAAATCGCCGCGGATTTCACCATGGGCATCACTTTTCGGATTCGTCATCCCGATTTCAGTACCGTAGTACAGCTGAGGCACTCCCCTGGTGGTCAGAAAATAAGCCAGTCCCATTTTAAATAAGGCAGGATTTTCTTTTACCTGGGTAAAGAAACGGCTCATGTCGTGATTGTCAGGAAAAACAACAAGATTATCCGGACCTGCATACAAAAAGTCTTCGGCCAGTGTCTGGTAAATTTTCGTCAGGCCCTGGTTGTATTTTTTATCGTCCTCGTTCAAAGCCTCCGCCACAGCATTTTGTAAAGGAAAATCCATCAGGCCCGGAAGATAAGACACATAGCCGTCATGATTTTTCTTCCCCTTCTGCCAGTAAGAAACGATAGAAGGCTTCAGCGACCATTCCTCGCCCACCATGTTCAGACTTGGGTATTCTTCCAGCATTCTCCGGCTCCACTCAGTCAGGAATTGCTTGTCGGAGTAAGGATATGTATCAATTCTTAACCCGGCCAGTCCGGCGTATTCGATCCACCAGATGGTATTTTGAATCAGGTATTTGGACATAAACGGGTTCCGTTGGTTCAAATCAGGCATACTGGGCACAAACCAGCCGTCGACATGATTTTTAGCGTCTGCTTTTGAGGCATGAATGTCCTGGTGGGTTTCTCTTTTGTGACTGGTGGGACTGAATTTCCCCTCAAAGTTGATCCAGTCTTTGGAAGGAAGGTCCTTCATCCACCAATGGGCTATGCCGCAGTGGTTCAACACCACATCCATGATCAGCTTGAGGCCCTTTTCCTTAGCTTTTACAGATAACTCTCTGAACTCCTCATTGGTCCCGTACCGCGGGTCGGTCTTGTAAAAATCACTGATGGCGTAACCGTGATAGGTAACGGCTTTCTGGTTGTTTTCCATGAGCGGCATATTCCAGATGGTGGTGTATCCCATGTCCCGGATAAAATCCAGGTGATTAATCACCCCCCTGATGTCGCCGCCATGGCGGCCGTCTTTGTTGCTTCTGTCTGTTTTCTCTATTGTGTCAGGCGTATTGTCATTCGCAGGATTTCCGTTGGCAAACCTGTCGGGAGTGATCAGGTAAATGACATCCGAATTGTCATAACTTTTCCTTTGGGCTGATCCTTTCTCACGGGCATTCAGTTTGAAATTGAATTTCTCAGCTTTCTGACCGGGTTTTGTAAAACTGATAACCACTTCGCCGGGCACAGTGGCCTGGGCAATTTTCAGGTCAATAAAAAGGTAATTCGGATTTTCAGTTTTATTTACTTTCATCAGGGATACACCTTTGTAACTTAGCGAAGGCATATAAGTGGCGATATCTTTGCCATACACCAGGATCTGTACAGCAGGATCTTTCATCCCAACCCACCAGCTGGAAGGCTCGGCTTTCTGTATGACGTTCTGGGCAAAAAGCGGCGAAACAAGGCCGCATAATATCAGTAAGATTAGTTTTTTCATGATTTCAGAATTTGTTAAGTGACCAGACGGTATAACTTCTGGCCGGCACTTCAAGAGTCACTCTTCCGGTATTATCCGTTTTAAGGACTGTTGAGGTATTTTGTGAATAATCAAGCAGGGTGGCGTTTTTCCAGTTGGTAGATACCGACTGTTTTTGGGCCACATTGCTGTTGTTGATAAAAACCACCAGGCCGGGCACTTTGGCGTCTCCCGTGCGTGAGGCTATGTATTTTTCATTGTCGGCAAACAGCACACCGGTTTTCCCCCTGGCCAGGGAGCGGTTGATCAGTATCAGCCTTTCCAATTTGGCTTTATCCAGTTGCTGCTCATAATCCAGGTAGAAAATACAGGGATAGCCTTCATGCGTCAGGATGTAGGCATACGCCAGCATTTTGGCTTCTTTCGTACCAATCCTGTTACTCTGATTGGTTTCTTTCTCGGTGTCATGGTTGGTGACAAAGGTGACAGCTTTGGCAGCGTTGCTTTTGATCAGTGTCTTCCGGTCCTTCAGAATGGTCATGTTATTTCCTTCCAGGGCTTGTTCAAGAGCATAGAAAGTAGAAAAGTCAAACACATTGGTAGTACTTTGGGTACTGTAGTTTTGCAGGGCATCGGGATTGCCGTCCCAGAACTCGCTCACCGAAAAACCACCCACCTCAGTCATCCAGGCTTTCACCACAGAAGGATCAAATCCCTTGACATAATCAAAACGCCAGCCGTCAAACTTCAGGGTGTTTTTGTAATATTTAGCCACCGAACTGTCGGACTTCCAGAACCATTTCTGCACATTGGCCTGGTCATGACAAACGTCCTGCTCTTCAAAAAACAGGGCCTCCGCATCTTTCTCGTGGGTTTTGTTGGGATGATAGTCTTCGTAAGTCCTGAAGAATCGTCCCGATTTCGGCCTGAATTTAGTGTAGGTGTTTTTATTCCGGTAAGGATTAAATTCAAGTTCCCCGCCGCTATTATGGTTCAGCACGATGTCGGCTATCACTTCGATTTTGCTGGCGTGGGCTTTGGTGATGAAGTTTTCCAGCTCAGCCCTTGAGCCAAACCGGGTCTCAGTGGTACCCATCTGGTCATATTCGCCCAGGTCAAAATAATCCATCGGGTCATAACCCATGGAATAGCCCCCGGACATACCTTTCGAAACAGGCGGAAGCCAGACCCTGTCTACGCCCATCTTTTTCCAGCCTTCCAGTTTCGGGCTGACGGTATTCCACCACTCTCCTCTCGGTTCCACATCCCAGTAAAAAGCCTGCATCATCACCCCTCTTTCTTCGGTATGAAGATTCAGATCAACCAATGCCGTTGACTCTTCTCCCAGTTCGTTTTTCTCACAGGAACTGATCATCAGAAAAATCCCTAGAACATATAATAAAGCGTGTAATTTCATTTTTTGAAAGGTTAAAGTTTAATATCAGCATAAAAAAATCTGTAAGGAGAAGCCCCTTACAGATTTACCATTACGAATTACAATTTCTCACTATTGTACTAATCAGTTAACAAAAAACTATCTTTTGACCATTTTATAAGTCGGGCTTGACGCCACGCTGAAATCAAGGGTAATGTCATAAACTCCGGCTTTGACTACGATGTTGGCTCCGCCTGCTTCAAGGCTGCCGTTGGCTCCGTCGTCACCATAGTTTACCGCCCAGTCATCATTCTGACGGAATTTTACTTCCCCGTCTTTCAGGGTGATGCCCTTCAGTACCCAGTTCCCTTCTTTGAAGAAATCAGGGGTAAACTTGGCATCAGGCCCATCCCAGCCGTTGGCGGTGGCACTGCCCACAATACCATAAATCTTGATCGGTTCAATGGTATATTTAAGGCTCTTGAAATCAACTGTCACCAGGTAGGTACCTGCCGTTACTTTGATGTTATCTCCGTTTGATTCCAGTATTTTATCTGCTCCGGTGTCACCGTAGTTGGTGCCCCAGTCATTGTTCTTACGGATTTTAACATCACCATCTTTCAACGTTACGATCAGCCTCCACTGGTCGGAAGAAGGATCATAGAAGAACGGTGCATCCGGGCCATCCCAGCCGTTCGGCGTTGCACTGCCCACCAATCCCCAACCGAACTTCTCGATGGTATAGCTCAGGGCTGCAGTATTGAAAGTGATTTTATAGGTTCCTGCTTTTACCGCAATGTTGGCTCCGTTTACTTCCAGGCTGCCGTTGGCTCCGTCGTCGCCATAGTTCAGGTCCCATTTGTTGTTCGAACGGATCTTCACTTCACCGTCTTTCAACGTCACATAAGCCACAAGGGTATTGGCCTGGTCTGTGGTATAGAACGGCATATCAGGGCCATCCCAACCGTTGGTCGTGGCACTGCCCACGAGTCCCCAGATGGTAGAAAGGTCCAGCTTATCCAGATAAGCCGTGGCTTTCAGAGGCATCACGGTAGAGGCCAGAACAGTAGAGGTGCCCAGCTTGGATTCCACTTTCAAGTCCAGGTCAGCGGCTGTACCAGCCACAATACCCAGGCTCAGCAGCAGTGAGTTCAGTTCTGCTACCTTGAAAGTTTTGGTCAGGTTGACACCCGTAGATACGGCAACGGCTTTTGAAAAATTCCCGCCTTTTTTATCAAACAGGATGGTATAACCGGCTCCCGCATTGAAACCGTAATCAGGCTTGGGCCAGGTAACAGTCAAGGCGTCTTTGGCTGCATTTTCTTTTGTCAGAACGACATTGGAAGCCGATAAAGTCACTGAGGGAATCGCTCCCTGGTTCAGCACCGGCTTCAGGAAATCATCCTCGCATGAACCTAAAAAGGCCACTGCTGATAATAATATGATGAATCTGTTAAATATTCTTTTCATTGTTGTTCAAATTAGAGCATTAGTATCCTGTATTTTGTTTCAAGTTGGGATTGGCTACCAGATCAGCCGCCGGGATCGGGAATAACTTTAGGTTGTCACTCACACCGCGTCCGTCTTTGATACCGCCTTTCCACTGCCAGATGTATCCGCCTGCCGTGAATTTATTGAAGCGGATCAGGTCGGTACGACGGTGTCCTTCCCAGAACAATTCCCTTGCCCTTTCGTCCAGGATAAAATCAAGGTTGATAGAAGTCACATTGCCGGTTGTACCCTTGTAGGCTCTCTGACGCAGCTGGTTTATATAACCCACCGCTGTGGTTACATCACCACCTGTACCTCCTCTCAGCACCGACTCCGCATAGATCAGGTAGATGTCAGCCAATCTGAATAGAGGAAAATCTGTATCCACAAACGATTCCTGCAGGTTGGAACCTATCGCCCCGGTTGAGGTTACGTTTTTGAATTTCTTCATGGCATAACCGTCCGCAAAAGTGAAGATATCATTGATGTCCAGTTTTTGTCCGTCGGTATGGAACATGGCTCTTGAGTCTGTTTTACCCGTTATGTCCGTGAATTTACTGACAAAAGCAGAGGTAGTTCTGACACCTGACCAGCCGCCGTTGATACCGAACTCAGCCGGGTTCATGGTGCCGCCTACCGGAGCATGTACAAGGAAAGTCATCCCGCCATAGGTTTTGGTGTTTTGTCCGTCAAACCTGATCGGGAAAATGATCTCAGGCGACGTATGGTTATCCGCCAGGAACAAACCCTGGTAGTTGGTATGCAGGGTGTAACCAGCTCCAATCACTTTCTTGCTGTAATCAATCGCTTCTGTATATTTCGGTGTACCGATGTAAACCTCCGCGTTCAGGTAAAGTTTGGCCAGCAATGTCCACACGGCTGCCCTGTCGGCTCTTCCGAATTCGTTTTGTTTAGGCGAAGGCAACTCGTTTTCAATGGCTTTCAGCTCAGACTCCACATAGGCAAAAATCTCTGCCCTGCTGCCTTGTTTCGGCAGGAATGAACCCACAGCGTCCTGCTCGGTCACGAAAGGCACACTGCCGAACATGTCAATGCCATGGTAATAACTCAAAGCCCTCAGGAATCTTGCTTCAGCCCTGTAGGTTGTAAATTCTGTACCTGTCAGGTTTCTTTCTTTCAGTTTGGCATCACTCGCTTCCCTGATCAGCTCATTACACAAGGTAATCTGATAGAAAATACGGTTGTACATGGTGGTGATAAACTCGTTCGAAGAACTCCAGTCCATGTCGTGGTAATCCGGTAAACTACCGTCGTTCCAGCCGATCACGGCCTCGTCGGTGGTCAGCTCCTGGGCAAACCAGTACTGACGCAGGTAAGATGAAAATCCTTCATCAATACCGCTGATGTCAGGTTGACCTGCCGGGCCTTGTTGTCCGCTGACAGCCAGACCGGCATAAAGTTTGGCCAGCACTTTTTTATAATTGGCCGGATCGTTATAAACCGACGCCGAGGTTACTTCAATAAAAGGCTTGCGGTCAAGATCTCCGATACAGGAATTCAGAACGGTCATGCCGATGACCAAAGCCCCTGTTTTTATGAATCTGTTAATATTTCTCATGATGTAATTTTCGATAAATTGACTTAAGATGTTGGTTTAGAATCCAATATTGAGACCCAGCGTGAATACCCTCGGACGCGGATAGAAATTGTTGTCGATACCTCCGCTGATCTCAGGATCAAGTCCTTTGTATTTCGTGATCACCAGGGCATTCTGGATATTTCCGCTCAAAGTAGCATCTGCTTTTTTATTGAATATCTTGCCGAGGCTGTATCCGAAATTGATGTTGTCAATCCTGAAGAAAGAAGCATTCTGCAGATAGTAATTGCTGAAATACTGGCTGTTTGTAAACCCGCTTTTCAAAGCATCTGTCGTCACATTGGTCAGGTATGGGGTAGAATTCGGTCTGAAAACACCTGCCTGGGAATTCACGTTGTTGTAATTATAATTCCCAAAATTGGCTCTTGACACAAATCCGGCAGTGAATTTTCCGAAAGTAAACTGTGAAGTAAAACCAAGGAACACATCAGCCTGAGGGTCTTTCATACGCACCCGGTCGTCCGGCGTGATTACACCGTCTCCGTTCATTTCTTCATACACACCCTCGATCGGTTTTCCGGCAGCATCATACACCTGGTTGTAAACAAAATAAGTGTTGGTCGGGTAACCTACCGTATGAATCTGAACCGTATTACCCACACCACCAGAAATACCTCCGGTCAGTACGCCCGGGAAGGTCGGGTCAGCTACTTTGGTCAGGTTGGTAATCGTATTTTTGTTATAAGTAATGTTAAATCCTAAGTCCCAGCTGAATTTCGGGCGAATCACAGGAGAAGTATTCAGGGCAAATTCCACCCCGCTGTTTTCAATATTACCCACATTGGTCAGGATCTGGTTGGTCAGGTTGGAACCTGCAGGAACCGGGATTACGCTCAGCAAGTCTTTTGTTTCTCTCATGTAATAGTCTAAACTACCTGAAATCCTGGCTGTTTTCAGGGCGAAATCAATACCGGCGTTATAAGTTCGTGTCTCTTCCCACTTGATGTTGGCATCATAACCTTCCGGTCTCAAAGTCTGGATAAAAGTATTGCCAAACTGATACTGGGCCGTGCTCTGGCTCAAGGTATACCTGGCCAGGTACGGATAGTCATTCGGGTTGTCGACCCCGATATCCTGCTGACCTGTCACCCCATACCCTAATCTCAGCTTAAGGTCTGACAGTACCGCTGAGTTTTTAAGAAATCCTTCCTCGGAGATTTTCCATGCCAGGGCCGCAGATGGGAACAAGCCCCATCTGTTGTCAGGCGAGAATCTCGAGGATCCGTCACGACGTAAGGTAAAGGTTAACAAATATTTGTCAAGCAAAGCATAGTTGGCTCTGCCATAAAACGATACCAGTGTATTTTGTGTCTTGTACCTGAAATCCGTGAAAACCTCACCGTTCAGGTTTTTGTCAAGATTGGTGTTTTCTCTCAGGAAGTCCTGGTAAGAATATCCTCCCATGATGTCGATACGGCTGCCGATGGAAGGCAGGTCTTTGACATAATTCAGGTAAAACTCCAGGGTTTTGTTGTTCTTGTTCTGTGTATACACCAGGTCCTGACCGTTTCTGTTGTAAGCAATTGACGCACTGTCAGAAACATAGTTGATCCCGTCACTTTTTGAAACATCATAGCCTAAGTTCAGGTTGGCTCTAAGATCAGGCAGAAAGTGGAATTTATAATCGAAAACAATGTTACCGATACTTCTCTGCACGTCGCTGCTGTTGTTTCTCGACTCCAGTAAGGCCAGCGGGTTTCTCGGGGCCAGGGTATTCGGCTTGCCGGTCGCAGGGTCCAGCCACTCAAAATAACCACTGAACCTGTCTGTTTTGGAATAAACCGGTTGGGTGGGGTCAAAGAAAACCGCCGCTCCGATGGCTCCCTGGTCTGCAAACCTGTTGTTGGTGATCGAGCCTTTCAAATTCACATCCACTTTCAGGTGATTGTCAAGGAACATCGGTGACAAAGCTACTGAAGCAGACGTACGGCCAAGGTTCGAAGTCTTAAGTATACCGTTCTGGTTCAGATAACCCAAAGAAACCCTGTAAGGCATCTTTTTCACGGATCCGCTGATGCTCAGGTTGTTGTCTGAGGTAATGGCAGTTTTATAAATCTGGTCAGCCCAGACCGTATTTTCTGTTCCCAGCAAAGCCTGCTGTGCTTCACTTCCCCTGGTAGTGATCATCTCACGGAACTGGTCAGCAGAAAGCGTTTCAATATTTTTGGTACGGATCGAAGTAGAAAGCAAAGTGCTGAAATTCACACTCATTTTACCACTTTTGGTCCCTTTTTTTGTCGTGATGATGATGACCCCGTTAGATGCCCTTGAACCATAAATGGCTGTTGCAGAAGCATCTTTCAATACCGTGAAAGTCTCAATATCATTAGGATTGATCAGACTCAGGGCATTCGGAGAACCTTCAATTTTATTTTTATCCAGGGGCACACCGTCAAGGACAATCAGCGGATCGTTGTTCGCCGTCAGCGATGAACCTCCTCTGATCCTGATGGTGCTTCCGCTACCCGGTGCACCACCGTTTGAGGTGATCTGCACACCAGCCAGTTTACCTGAAACCAATTGCTCGGGTGTGGTAATCTGACCTTTCACAAAGTCTTCAGAACTCACCGAAACGATAGAACCTGTTAAATCTTTTTTCTTCTGGGATCCGTAACCGATCACGACCACCTCACCCAGGGTCTGGGCATTGTCAGCCAGGGTTACATTAATCACCGACTGGTTTCCGACTACGATTTCCTGGGAAATCTTACCGATAAAACTAAAAACCAGGGTAGCAGTTTCCTTAGCCATGATCTGGTACTCACCGTTGATGTCGGTCTGCGTTCCTGTCAGTTCGCCTTTGACCTGTACGGTTACGCCGGGCATACCCGAGCCGTCAACGCTGTCAGAAACCTTGCCTTTCACAGTTCGCTGGGCGAAGGCTACGCCTGCAGACATCATCAGGGATGCCACCAAGCCGATCGTCAGAAAACTTCTCCGGAAAAAGCCCGGGAAATTTGTAATTGTTTTTTGCATTAGTTAAAGTATTAGTTATGAAAATATTAAAAAGAGTCCTTAAAAAATTTGAATACAGGCAGGGCCTCATTATCATTGGCGGCATCAAAAAACGCCGCGTTTTCCCAATGTGAGCCTTCCCCCCACTGTGTTTTGCATTTGGTGCTGATCCAGGCGGGCTCCCAGTAAATGATACCCTCAGCCCCGGCTTCCCTGCAGACTTTTTTGAGGTCTACCATAAAACTCAGCTGGCCTTCTATCGAAATCGGGTAGCCTTTAATGCCGGCTTCCCCGTCCAGTACATTGTTGGCTTTGTCAAATTCCTTGTTGGTATAAGGGTACCCGGTTTCCACAATCATGACCCGTTTGGCGTAAGTCTTTTTCAGGGTTTTAATGGTATTCTGTAGTTTCAGGAAATCGTATTTCGACCATTTAGGGTAATAACTCAGGCCAATCCAGTCGTAATTGACCACCTGATGGGCCAGGGCCTGGTTGAACCACGGCTCAGCGTTTTCAGGCTGAGCTACGTGGAGCATGGTTTCTATTTGTTGATTGTATTTTTTATTGAAAGCCTTCACCGCCTCAATGCCCTTGTTCAGCAGGAAAGCGTTTCTTTTCCAGTCGATGTTTCCCTTATTGAGCGAGTCGGGATGTTGAATGATGCCTATATTGGTTTCATTGCCGATCTGCACCATCTCAGGTAACAACTTCTTGCTGTTTAAACTCTGTAGGGTTGAAAAAGTGTAGTTATAAACTGAATCTCCGAGCACCGCCAGGCTGTTTATTTTTTGCCAGGCTTTCGGCATCACCTGTTTGGAAGGATCGGCCCAGTCGTCCGAATAATGAAAATCAAGCAGCACCGCCTGTTTCAGATCTTTGGTCCTGCGGATCGATTTCTCTACATCTGACAGTGTCGAATAGCTGGTAAAGTCAGGCGAATGCCAGAGTCTGAGACGGACAATATTGGAGCCTTCGGAAGCAAACAATTCATAAGGATCTACCGGCTGTTTGTTTTTCCTGAACACCCCTCCGCAATCTTCCAGTTCATTGACATAGGACATATCAGCCCCCAGGTAAAAGGAAGGAGCAGGTGAAGATGACTTCAGGCAGGAAGCCAGCAAAACCAAAGCAGAAAACAAAGACAACCTCAGGGCAATGGTACTAATCATGGATGCATTTTGATAAAATCAAGATGCAAAAGTAGAGGTAATACAAAGGCCAGTCGCCCCACATTGCATTATTCTAACAAATAATTGAATTGTTTCAATTAGCTGTCTATCAGATAGTTAATCACACCACAAGTACCATTTTAATAAAATGGTACTAAGTTTTTCCGTTTTTTACCTGGTCAAAGTAGTCCCGGGGAGTCTGGTCTGTGATTTTTTTGAAGGAACGGTTGAAGGCGGTCTTGGAATTGAAGCCAACTTCGTAGGCCAGGCTCAGAAAAGTCAGGTGATGGTTTTTAGGATCAGACACCATCCGCTTGAACTCGTCAATCCGGTAAGAGTTAATGTAGTCGAAGAAGTTTTTATGCAGGTGGTCATTGATCACTTTCGAAACCAGGTGCGGTTGTAGCTTGATCTGAACGGCAAGTTCATTAAGGGTCAGTTTCGGGTTAATGTAGGGCTTGTTTTCGGCCATGTGTGCTTCCAGTTTTTCCAGGTAGGGCAACAGGTTTTCGTCTGAAGTATCCTCCTGTTTCGGTGACGACGGGCTTAAGCCGTGCCCGATTTCGGTTTCCAGTACATCGTCAAAAATCGAAATGGTCCGCGGAGCAGCTTTGAAGGTCTCTGACTGGTGTATCGCAAAATAGCCCAGGAAATAGGGTATGATGGAAAATGCCAGCCAGGTGATATCGATACTGTTTTCGGTGATGGAGACAATATCAAGCGTAAAAATCCTGCCGATAAATGCAATAAAAAATGAAAACGCCCACAGGCAGAGGCAGATAAACTGGATAATCAGCACCGTATTCAGGTAGTTCAGGTTCTGATCATAAGAAAGGTTGGTCTGGAACTCAAGCCGGTATGTTTTGATGGTTTTCCTGAAAAGATTCCAATAGTAGGCGTTCCATAAAAAACCCAGTACACCCGAAATCAGGAATAAGCGGATGATGCCCTGCTTCTGGTTCATGACGTCCAGCAGAAAATTCTTATCCGTATTGAGCATAAACGGCAGATAAGCAAAAAACTGGATAAGGGCCGGTACAAAATGCAGGTACCACCTGGAAGGCAACGACCTGACGTTAAACAGTAATTTGATCAGGTAAAAATAAAAGACCGGGGCATACAGAAAATAGATGAAATCAGAAAAGAGGATAAGCCTCGGAAACTGGTTGACAAACAACTGGTAGTTGCTCATCAGGTACAGCAAAATCGCCACCGAAGAGATAACAATGGAAAAAATCAGCCAGCGGTTGGCGTCAATGTTATTCGACTGAATAGACGGGATGGCAATGATCAGCAAAATGCCCTGGAAAACGGAAAAAATCAGCAGCAGGTCATACAGCGAGAAAAAATGGAGCGTCCCCATGAGGTCTTCCCACCCTTCTATGTCTACGGTAACCGATTTATTGTTGATCTTCGAATCGCGGTTGATGATCCTGTTCGGCCTGGCCTTCCCGGTACTCCGGGCTTCCACCGACGGCCAGCCTCCTCTGGTAAATTTATATTCTATTTTTTCCAGGTCGGAATAAATGATGGTCTGGTAAGTACCGTCAATTTTCCTCTTCAGCTGATAATAAGCGTTGCCCGGGTCCCAGTTGTTAAAGTTACCCGTCACAAAAATCCGGGCATCCTGGGGCGTATTTTCAGGAATATTCTTAATAATAAAAGTATAAGCCACCTGTTTCTCCCAGCCGATGATGGTGTTGGAGATCAGTCCTGAGGGATTGATGGTGCGTTCATAAGTCCTGTTGGGCAGGGTTTCTCCCTGAGGCGTACCTTCCACCAGCATCCAGGTACCCTGCGTAAACTTGTACTCAAATTTATCAGGAGCATCTTCCAGTTCTATATAATACTTATTGTTCTCTCCTTTTTTCAAAGCAAACCTGGGGTCACCTGGGTTCCAGTTGTTAAAATCAACGGCAATAAAAAGCGGGTTATCCGGTAATAAAGGCGTGGCAACCAGCTCGACCTCCACCCTCACCTGGGCCTTCACAACGGTGATCCACGTGATAAAAAACCCTATAGATAGAGTCAAAATTCTGATGTACTGCCGGATTTCTGATAGCATGTGTTTGGAATAATTACTGTGTTCCATTCAGTTACTTAAAATACAAAATTCTGAATACCAAAGCCGGGTAATTCAGGCTGATGAAGCTGAAAACCGGGTTCAAAATTATAAGTTAAATAAACACAGGTTAATGGTAGTTAATATGTTGCTGAGGATAAAAATGAAATTGAAAAACTAAAAATACCAAAGATTTAAAGGATAATCCAATCAAAACAGTGAAAATTTCCAAAAAACACATCCCCGGCCTCCCCGGCTAAAACCATTGAAAATCTGTCTCAATTACTGTCTCCCGAATTTTCTATTCCTATTTTAACACGAGCCAGAACAAAAAAGAAAAATTACATTATTTAAAGGAATATTATAAAAGCTTTGAAAATCATTGCGTATTTTTAGTCAAATTTATCAACCTCAGTATTCAACCTTAAATGATTAAAATTAATTATTCACTAACACCTGAAGACCTTTCAAAAAAACTTCAGGAGTTTTGGGAGCTTTCGGGTCAGAAGATACTTTCCATTGAACACAATTATGATGTCAGCCAGGGTTCACCTGTATTCACCGTCAAAGGAAAATATACCACAAGAGGGTGGACAGAATGGACGCAAGGCTTTCAGTTCGGGTCAGCTATCCTTCAGTTTGATGCCACCGGAGACCCCAGATTTCTGGAATCCGGCAGAAAAAACACCCTCAATGTCATGGCCCCGCACATTTCCCACATCGGCGTACATGATCATGGGTTCAACAACGTAAGCACTTACGGCAACCTGCTCAGGCTCATGAAAGAAGGAAAAATTGAAGCCAACGAGTGGGAGAAAAATTTTTATGAACTGGCCCTTAAAATCTCCGGGGCTGTACAGGCCAGCCGCTGGACCAGTATTCCTTCCGGAGGGTTTATTCATTCTTTTAACGGCTCCCACTCTTTGTTTGTAGATACCATCCGCTCCTGCCGTGCTTTGGTCATCAGTCATTTGCTCGGGCATGTTTTCCAGGCGGAAAATGATGTCAGAATCAACCTGCTTGAAAGGGCTCTCCAACACATCAAAGCCACCGCCGACTATTCGGTTTTCTATGGAGAAGGCCGGGATACGTATGATTTATGGGGCAGAACAGCCCACGAGAGTGTCTTCAACACCAAAGACGGAAACTTCAGATGCCCGAACTCGCAGCAGGGCTATACAGGTTTCAGTACCTGGACACGCGGATTGGCATGGGCTATGTGCGGATTTTCGGAAGAACTCGAATTACTAGAACTGATCGACGAAAAAGAACTTGAAAACCTCGGAAGCAAAGCCAGCCTGAGAGCCATGATGCTCAAAGCAGCCACCGCCACCTGTGATTTTTATATAGAACATACGCCGGCAGACGGCATACCATACTGGGACACCGGGGCTCCGGGTTTGTCGCAACTCGGCGACTACCTCGACAGACCGGCCCAACCTGACAATGATTTTGAACCGGTCGACAGCTCTGCTGCGGCCATCGGGGCACAGGGTTTATTGCGTCTGGGGCATTACCTGAGAAACTACGGAGACTCGGAGCTGGCAGAAAAATACTGGCAGACAGGTTTGACTGTCCTCGATTCTTTGTTTCAGACACCCTATCTGAGCACAGACCATGAACACCAGGGGTTGATCCTGCACTCCATTTATCACCGGCCGAACGGCTGGGATTATATACCGGAAGGTAAAAAGATCCCTTCCGGTGAGTCGAGCATGTGGGGAGATTACCACGCTCGTGAAGTGGCCCTGTATCTGCAGAAAGTCATCAATAATGAACCTTATTATTCATTTTATAACTGTGCCCGATGAATCCGAAATCCAAGCCTAAGTATACCCGGATGGCACAGCTCAAAACCGCTGATGACCTCCGTAAATATCTGTCAGATATCCATGTTAATCTGGATTTTGACGACACCCTTTCCCCGTCAACAGAATCTCCTTATAATAAACCGATACACCTTAAATCGGGAAAAACCATCGGCAACAGGTTTTGTATCCTGCCTATGGAAGGCTGGGACGGCACTGAAGACGGCCGTCCGGGAGAGTTTACCAAAAGAAGGTGGGAAAATTTTGCCATCAGCGGGGCCAAATTGCTCTGGGGCTGTGAAGCCGTGGCCGTTTGTCACGAAGGCCGGGCCAACCCCAACCAGCTTTACATCCACGAGTCCAATCTTGATGAATTCAAAGGATTATATCAGCTCGTCATTGATAAACATACCGAGAAATTCGGCAACACCGGTGACCTCCTCGTGGGTCTGCAGCTGACCCATTCAGGCAGGTTTTGTAAACCGAACGACAAGAAAAAATTCGAATCAAAAATACTGTACGATCATCCTGTCTTGAACAGGAAATTCGGATTAGCGGAATCTCACCCGCTCATGACCGATGAAGAGATTGACGAGCTGATCGGGCAATTTGTCAAAGCGGCAGTGCTGGCACAAAAAGCAGGGTTTCATTTTGTAGACATCAAACACTGTCACGGTTACCTGGGACACGAATTCCTGAGTGCCTTTAACCGGGAAGGTAAATACGGCGGCAGTTTTGCCAACCGGACGCGTTTTTTAAGAAACATCGTTGAAGGTATCCGCAAAGAGGCTCCCGGCCTTGAAATAGGGATCCGCCTCAGTGCTTTTGACTGGATTCCCTTTAAAAAAGGACCTGACGGCACAGGAGAACCTGAAAACTTCCCGAAAGACGAATACATTTATGCTTTTGGCGGAAACTGCACCGGTGTTTCGATAGACCTCACCGAAACCAAATCCTTTCTGACCCTTGCAGCCTCACTGGGGGTCCAGCTGATCTGCATTACCGTAGGCAGTCCTTATTATAACCCTCATCTGATGCGACCGGCGATATTTCCGCCTTCGGATGGTTATCAGCCGCCTGAAGACCCGCTGGTAGGTGTGGAAAGAATGCTCAACGTCACCCATGATTTAAAGAAATCATTCCCGGAAATGGTCATTGTAGGTTCTGGGTATTCTTATCTCCAGGATTGGCTCCCTAACTTCGGACAGTATGTGCTGAACCATAACATGGCTGACTCCATCGGGCTGGGCCGGATGGTTTTGTCTTATCCCACATTACCTGATGATGTGCTGAACGGAAGGCCCATGGAACGCAAACTGATATGCCGGACCTTCTCTGATTGCACTACCGCCCCCAGAAACGGCCTGATTTCCGGTTGTTTTCCGCTGGACCCGGTCTATAAGAATCTGCCCGAAGCCGAAGAACTCAAACAAATCAAAAGTACAATATGAGAAAGACGGCTCTTGTAACGGGTGGCAGCAGGGGCATCGGCCTGGGCATTTCGGAGCAGCTGGCCAAAAGCGGCTTTGACCTGGCAATTAACGGCGTCAGACCGGAAGAAGGGGTCTCTGAAATGATTACCCATCTGAAATCCTACGGCGGAGAAGTGATCTATTGCCAGGGCAATATCGGTGACAAAACAGACCGTCAGAATATCATTAACAAAGTCAGGAAATCCTTCGGAAAGCTGAATCTGCTGGTTAACAATGCCGGTGTGGCTCCGAAAGAACGGCTGGACATCCTGGAGGCCACCGAAGAAAGTTTTGACCATGTCATGGGCATTAACCTCAAAGGTCCTTATTTCCTGACCCAGTCAATAGCCAGCTGGATGGTGGAACAAAAGGAAACTGACCCTGATTTCAGCGGGGGCATTATCTATATTTCATCCATTTCAGCCACAGTAGCTTCGGTCAACAGGGGCGAATACTGCCTCTCCAAAGCCGGCATCAGCATGGCAAGCCAGCTTTTTGCCGTCAGGATGGGGGAATTCGGGATACCGGTTTATGAAGTCAGGCCCGGGATTATAAAATCAGATATGACGGCTGGTGTGACAGCCAAGTATGATCAGTTAATAGAAAACGGCCTGACCGTCCAGAAAAGATGGGGTTTGCCGGAAGATGTAGGGAAAGTGGTAGCTTCTATCGCCAGGGAGGATTTTTCGTATTCAACAGGTCAGGTTTTTATGGTAGACGGAGGATTGACCCTCTCCAGGTTATAAGCTGAAAATCAATATTCAACCTTAAATAGTTACCTTTTATGAAAAAATTTACCAGGCGTGATGTGCTTAAAACCGCATTACCCGGCTCTTTGGCCATGATGGCCATACCCACCATCATCCCCTCTACCGCGTTCGGGGCCAACGACCGCCTCAGGGTCGGAGTCATTGGCGTCAACGGTCGCGGCAAAGACCACATCAAAGGATTCATGAGTCAGGAGAATGTGGAAGTGGTTGCCTTGTGTGACGTCGACAATGTGGTTTCACAAAAAGCCGCCGCAGAATTCAAAGCCAAATACAACAAAGATGTCCAGACTTTCCAGGACCTGAGAAAACTGTATGACGACAAGAACATCGACGCCGTCAGCATCGCTACCCCTAACCACTGGCATGCTCTGGCGGCCATCTGGGCTTGCCAGGCCGGGAAAGACGTTTACCTTGAAAAACCTGGCTCCCATACTTTCAATGAAGGCCGAAAACTGATAGAAGCGGCCAAAAAATACAACAGGATTGTGCAACACGGGGTACAGCTCAGAAGCTCAGTTGCCATCAAAGAAGCCATTCAGCACCTGCGTGATGGCCTGATCGGCAATGTCTACATGGCCCGCGGGGTAGTTTACAAATGGCGTCCGGATATCGGCAACCAGGGCAAATCTGCTGTGCCGGAAGGACTCGACTGGAACATCTGGCAGGGACCGGCCCAGACGAGAGACTTCAGCAAAAACTATGTGCATTACAACTGGCATTGGTTCTGGGACTACGGCAACGGCGACATCGGCAACCAGGGTGTGCACGAGACCGACCTTTGTATGTGGGGTCTGAATGTGGGCCTACCTGAAGTTATTTCTTCTTCAGGAGGCAAATTCCTGTGGAATGACTGCAAGGAAACGCCTGAGCTGCTCACCACCAGCTATCTGTATCCGAAAGAGAAAAAAGTAATAGAGTTTGAGGTGCGTCCATGGATGACCAACAAGGAAGACGGCGTGGAAGTCGGTAATTTCTTCTATGGCGACAAAGGCTACATGGTCATTAACGGCTATTCCAACTATAAGACCTTCCTGGGCAAAGAACGAGAACCGGGTCCGTCAAAAAATGAAGGAGGCGACCACTATGCCAACTTTGTGAAAGCCGTAAGGGCTCATGACACGGGGCTTCAGAACGGTCCCGTCGAAACCGCCCACCTGTCATCAGGTATCGCTCATTTGGGTAATATCTCTTATCGTCTGGGTCGCAGGTTGAATTTCGATCCCGCCTCTGAGAAATTCATCAATGATAAGGAAGCGAATGCGATGCTGACCAGAAATTACAGAGCTCCTTTTACCATACCTGAAAAAGTCTAAAATATTCAAACCTTAACTCATGGAAAATAAAGAACAAAGCCTGGCAAAACAGCTGCTCAAACTCCCGGTCATTGTAGCAGCTCTGGGCTATCTGGTAGACATGTACGATTTGTTTTTATTCAGTGTGGTGCGTGTACCCAGTTTAAAGTCGCTTGGTGTCCCTGACGGGCTTCTGCTTTCAGAAGGCGTTTTCCTTCTGAATATGCAACTCGCCGGGCTCCTTATCGGTGGGGTATTCTGGGGCATTATGGGTGACAAAAAAGGCAGGCTTTCTGTACTTTTCGGCTCCATTATTCTGTACTCACTGTCCAACATCGCCAACGGCTTTGTCCAAACCCTTCCTCAATACGCTGTTTTAAGGCTTATTGCCGGAGTTGGCCTGGCCGGAGAGCTTGGGGCAGGAATTACCCTGGTGGCCGAGCTCCTCCCTCAGCGATTGCGGGGTTACGGAGCCATCATCGTATCTACCATGGGTGTTCTGGGGGGCGTACTGGCCTATTTTGTAGCCGACCTCTTCCAGTGGAGGGTCTCTTACTTTGTCGGTGGAGGTTTAGGTCTGTTATTATTGGTTCTGAGGATCAACGTCTTCGAGTCCGGTTTATTTATGAAGCTCAAGGAAAAGCCGGTGGAGCGGGGAAACATCCTGATGCTGTTCAACAACTTCAAACGGTTCAGCCGTTATGTCCTGGCCATCATCGTCGGTATCCCGATCTGGTTTGTTGTCGGGGTTTTGATCACGTTCTCTCCTGAATTCGGGCTGGCTCATGGTCTTACCGAACCCATTGTTGCGGGAAAAGCCGTCATGCTCACTTTCTTCGGGCAGGCCTTCGGAAACATCGGCAGTGGTTTGCTGAGTCAGAAGCTCAGAAGCCGCAAAAAAGCCATTGCCATTTTTATGCTTTGTTCTTTTGCCATGATCCTGGTTTACCTGCTCATCCCTGTCAAAACCAATAACCTGTTCTATTTCCTTATCTTCCTGTTGGGGATATTTAACGGATACTGGGCTTTGTTCATCATCATGGCAGCGGAGCTTTTCGGTACGAACATCAGATCAACGGTCGCCACCTCCATCCCGAATTTTGTCAGGGGAGCAGCCATTCCGCTGACAGCGTCTTTCGCTTTCCTGAAGCCAGATTTCGGGGTCATCAACGGATCCATCATCATCGGGACCGTTTCGATCCTGATTGCCCTGGTCGCCCTGATTTTTCTGCAGGAAACTTTCCATAAAGACATGAATTACGAAGAATAAGAAGGTTTTAACATTCCCGAAAATACAAAAAGAGAACACGGATAAGCGTCTGTGTTCTCTTTTTTTAAATCCCTGATTATCTTATTTGCAGTAAATTCCGACGACTTATGCGACCCTCTCGGGGTCGGATTCTCAGGTAGCGTCCTTTAGCTATAAACATTTGAATCTTTAAGATTCATTTGGCGAGGCCTTTGCGTTCCGGTCAAATGATATTTCCGTCCCAAACAGGGTCGCACAAATCCACGTGGCTGTTTGTTGCCAACCTGTGAATGCAATAGATACACTCCCGGTATTTCAATTGACAGGCTTAACTGACTTCGCCAGAAAAACACTCAGCAAAATCATCGCCATGGCAAAATAGCCTACATAATAATAATGATCGATGTATCCGGATGATCTTTGTACAATAATGGCCCCGCCGATGTTCGTCGCTACTGCCTGGGCCATCAGCTGAACAGAAGAATTAATCGCCATAAAACCTCCCCTGTTCACCGGTGTCACGACCCCTGAAACCATCGCCTGTGTTGGGATTAACCGCCCGTTGGAGAAAATGAAGAACAATCCCGAAATACACAAAATAACCCAGAGCGGTGTCGGGAAAAGATTGGTGATCAGGAAAATCGGGATGGTCGAAAGAATAGCGAAAATAACAAAAATAGGGTATTTCCCTTTCCTGTCTGCCAGTCTGCCCACCATAGGTGCTGAGAATATCGTTAACAAACCTCCGACCAGGTAAATCAGGTAAATATCATCTTGTTTATACCCGATATTGGCCACCAGGGTAGGTGCGATATAAGGTATAATACTGAAGTGTCCCAGCATAATGATGGTAGACAGCCCCAGAGCTCTCATCTGATTGGGTGTTTTCAGAATATCTGTGATCACGGCAAACGGACTTCTTTTTGGCGTATCTGACTTCAAATGCTCATTGATATTGGGAATAAAGATCATGATCAATACCCCTACCAGAATACTCAAACCACCTACGGTAAAGAAAGGAGCATGCCACCCGAAAAGGTTGGCCAGGTATAATCCTCCCGGAACACCCACCACCGAAGCCACTGAGAAAGCCGTCATAATGATACCCATCGCCGAAGCCCTTCTCTCGTAAGGAAATTTATCAGCCACAATGGACAAAACCTGTGAACCGATCATCCCACCGAAAATGCCGGCTACGATCCTGGCCAGGATCAGAATCTCGTAAGTCGGGGCCAGACCACAACCAAAAGTCCCGATGATGAATCCGGTATAAGCAATCAGCAGCATTTTCTTCCTGTCGAACTTGTCGGCCACAAAAGCCAGGCAAAAGCCGGAGATGGCCGCCGCAATACCATAAGCAGACACCACAAAACCAAACTGATAAGGTTTGATATCGAAAATTTTCATGAGTTGCGGACCCAGCGGCATCAGGATCATGAAGTCTACAATGTGGGTAAAATTGACGCAGGCCAATGTAAAAAGCAATAGTTTTTCTTTTGTTGTCATGAGAAGAGGGTAGCTGCAGCCTCTTACTGTCAGCTATAAAAAATAGTATTTAAATACTCCTGTTTGAAAATCGGAAAGCGGGCGTTTTCAGAATGAAATTATCAACTAAAGGCAGAAAAATTGAAAACCAGACCAAAAAATCCTACTTTTGTAAAATGTTTTGAATCTAAAAAAAGTTCAATTTGAGCAGCGAGCAAAAATATCATGTCCCCGTCATGTTGAAGGAGTGCCTGGATGGTCTGAACATCAATCCGGAAGGTACTTATGTGGACATCACTTTCGGTGGTGGCGGACACTCAAGGGCTATCCTTGAACAACTGACTACAGGACACCTGTATTCATTCGACCAGGATCCTGATGCCAAAGCCGAATCGAAAAAAATAGATTCTCCGAACTTTACCTTCATCGAAGCCAACTTCAGACACATCAAAAAATACCTGAGGGTGTATGGTGTAAAAGAAGTTGATGGCATCCTGGCCGATCTGGGGATATCCTCACACCAGATCGACACCGCAGAAAGAGGCTTTTCAACGCGGTTTGAAGGGGAGCTGGACATGAGAATGAACCAGAAAGCAGAAATCAGTGCCAAAGAAATCATCAATACCTACAGCGTAGAGCAGCTGCACAAAATCTTGGGCATGTACGGCGAAATCAAAAATGCCAAAACAGCCGCACAGACCATTGTAACCGCCAGGGCCAATTCGCCGATCAACACCATCAATGAACTCAAAGCAAGCATTCAGGACATTGCTCCGAGAGGACGTGAGTTTAAATATTATGCACAGATATTCCAGGCTTTGAGAATTGAAGTCAACGAAGAAATAAAAGTGCTCGAAGATTTCCTTCTTCAGACCCCCGAAGTCCTCAAAACAGGAGGAAGACTCGTGGTGATGGCTTATCACTCCCTGGAAGACCGTCCGGTGAAGAACTTTATCCGTAGCGGTAAATTTGAAGGTGATGTGGAAAAGGATTTTTTTGGTCATGAAATCAAACCATTTAACAGCATAACACGCAAACCGGTTGAAGCATCAGCAGAAGAACTGGAGAGAAACCCGAGATCACGGAGTGCTAAACTAAGAATTGCCGAAAAAAGGTGATTTGAGTTTTTTTACTTCCGAACCCCTTACACCCCGGATTTTTCAGAAAAGAAACTGGTTCTTTCATAGCAAGGAATAAAATCAAATTCAGTATTTTTGATTACCGTGCTTTATGAAGTAGAAAAGCTTCAACCTAAAAACTTACAAAAATGTCATTTAACCGCCCAAGAAGACCGGCTAAACAGCCTGTCAGGCTGTTCGGGAATTTAAACCTCCTGAGCAGGCTCACCGATTGGATCAACACCAAAATTGACATTGGTGACGAGCTCCCTACCAAAACCATCAGAAAACTGATCTGGTGCATCTGCCTGGCCATCATCTACATTTATTTTCAGCATAATTACGAAACGCAGATCCGTAATCTTGGCAAAACCGAGAAAGAAATGAATGAGAAGAGGGCGGAATACATTACTTACAAATCGAAGTACATGTTTTCAAGCAAGCAATCTGAAATAGAAAAAAAGCTTGCCGACCAGGGATTGGAAAAGAATATCCTGCCTCCGCTCAAGATTGTGGTTTCAGAAGAAAAATAACAAAAGCTTACCTAAAATGTCTGCTAAAAGCATCATCAAAGAACAAATTAAAGACCGGTCACGCTGGACATTCCTGAGCATTGCCATCATCGCCATTCTTATATTTATTAAAATCATCTATCTCCAGACTTCAAAACGCAAGGAATTGCTGTCAAAAGTGGCAGAGATACAGAGAAGGGAAAGGACCATCAAAGCCACCCGTGGTAATATTTTCGCTTCAGACGGCAAAAGCCTCCTGGCGACTTCCGTGCCCAAATACAGGGTGGGTATTGACCCAAAACAAGCTAAAATCACGCTTTACGACAAACACATCGACTCGCTTTGCCTCAGGCTCTCGAATTATTTCGGTGACATGAGTGCCAAGGAATACAAAGAACTGATCACCACCACCCGTAACAGAAGCAAGGCCCGCTTTCTGCCCTTAGGCGGCAGGCTGGTAGATCACCAGGAAAAACTGATCATTGAGAAATTCCCATTGTTCAGGGAAGGCTCATTGAAAGGTGGCGGTAAATTTGAAAAGATCGAAAACCGTTTTATGCCGTTTAACAACATGGCTATGAGAACCATCGGGAAACTCGACAGGGAAACCAACAGCAAAGGCGAATTCGGTATAGAAGCCAGTTTTGACAATTACCTGTCGGGAAAGGACGGCAAAGGTTTTTATGAAAGAATAGCCGGGGGAGTCTGGAAACCCATCGACACCGAAACAGATGTGGACTCAGAACCAGGACTGGACGTCATCTCCACCATTGATGTTAATTTCCAGGATATCGTTGAAAATGCCTTGAGAAAACAGGTATTTGCGACCTCCGCCAAATATGGCTCAGCCGTGGTGATGGAAGTCGCCACAGGTGAAATCAAGGCCATGGCTAACCTCAGCAGAAAAGAGCTGCCCGACGGAGAGGTTGTTTACATTGAAGACCTTAACTACGCCGTAAAAGAAGGAACCGACCCGGGATCAACTTTCAAGTTAGCCTCCATGATAGCCCTGATCGAAAAAGCCAACCTGAGTGAGAACACCCATGCGGTAGATTGCACGGGCAAGATCATTCATAACGGGCTTGATTTTACCTGCTCGCATGCCCACGGGCCGCTGACGGTAAAAGAGGTTTTCGAACAATCCTGTAATGTCGGCATTTATGAGCTGATGAAGCGTTATTTCGGATTCAGCAACGGCGATGATTATATTGAATACCTGAAGCAATTCAGGCTGGACAGACCCACAGGATTCCAGCTCAAAGGAGAGCCTTCACCCCTGATCAAAAGCAAGAAAAGCAGCACATTCAGTAACACCACCATCCCGTGGATGTCTATTGGCTACGAGTCCAGGATGACCCCGCTTCAGATGCTGTCTTTTTACAATACCGTGGCCAACGACGGCTATTGGGTACAGCCCATCATTGTGAAAGAAACGCGGATGGCTGACAAAGTCATTGAAAAATTTGAAGCCAACCGTGCCGAAAATGCCATTTGTACAGACAGAAGTATCAAAATGGTCAGAAGGATGATGAAAGGTGTGGTCGAAAACGGGACCGCCAAAAACGTCAATGTAGGGATATGCAAAATCGCAGGCAAAACCGGGACTTCACAGAAGAGGTCGGACGGTATTTATAAAGCCGGCAAATATTATACTTCATTCATTGGTTATTTCCCGGCAGATCAGCCGACTTACAGCTGTATTGTCGTGATCGACGAGCCGCAGGGAAGCAATGTTTACGGGGGTGATGTTTCTGCCCCGGTGTTCAGACAGATAGCAGACAAGATTTTTGCCTATGATGTTAATATTCACCCCAAGATGCTGGTTAAATCAGATGTTCAGAAAATCACTAAATATGCTGCTATAGGTGAAGCGGATGATCAGCGATCAATAGCGGAAGGATTTAAATTTACCCAGGCTCCGTCACAGACAGGCCTGATTAAACCTGTCAGGAAAAACGGCTCAATAAAATGGGAACAGGTCAGTCAGAAAGGTGAACTCTCGGCAGTCATCGGTATGACCCTGAAAGACGCCCTGCCCCTTCTTGAGAATCGCGGGTACAGGGTAAGACATACGGGAATAGGAAAAGTAAAAGAATATGCCATAGTGTCTAGAAACACCATCTCACTGACACTCAACTAAAAAAGCGGGGAGATGATCCCCGCTTTTTTTATAGTTACTCCAAGAAAAAAAACCTTCTTTCCTTCTCCTTTCTCCATCCTCCCCGTCCGAACCTGACGGTCACGCCGGGCGGGCTTTCACCAATCAGAGATACTTCTTAAACCAGTCAATATACCTCACCAGTCTGTCTTTCTGATAGCTAGGCACTGTGATACCGTGGAATTGTCCAGGATAAATAATCAGTTGGGTAGGAATATTCTGTGATTTTAAAGCCTGGTACATCTGCTCACTTCCCGCGGCAGGCACATTGAAATCTTTCTCCCCTACCATAAACAATGTAGGCGTTTTGATTTTATCTGCGTGCAGGAACGGGAAAGAGACTTTCAGATAATTGTCAATGCTCTTCCACGGCAAGCCCAGTTCGTTCTCATTTTGAAGAATGTATTGATCCACGCCGTAAAATGCCAGCTGGAAAGAAACCCCGGCTCCTGAAGCCGCTGCCTTGAACCTTGTATCTGTAGCGATCAGGGCATTGGTCAATATACCGCCATAACTCCAGCCCACCGTTCCCAGTCTGTTCGGGTCTGCAATACCTTTCTCAACCAGGTAATCAACCGCTCCGTGTAAGTCAACCACTTCTTTTTTACCCCAGTCGGCGTAAATGGCTTTACTGAATTCAATACCTCTGCCGTTACTTCCCCTGTAGTTGACAGACGCCACCGCATATCCGGCTGCGGCTAATACCTGCCCGTTCAGTCCGAAGCTGTATTCATCCTGTGACACCGGGCCTCCGTGGATCAGGAGCAACAAAGGCAAATTCTTTTTGGCTGAACCGAACGGTGTATATAAAATCCCCCCTACAATGGTTCCGTCTTTGCTTTTGGAGGTAAAACCTTCCACATTAGCCAG
The DNA here is from genome assembly GCF_009905725.1 of Emticicia sp. CRIBPO. Lineage (GTDB taxonomy): Bacteria > Bacteroidota > Bacteroidia > Cytophagales > Spirosomataceae > Leadbetterella. The sequence goes on from NZ_JAAAKV010000002.1 coordinate 682,941, forward strand.
GTTGACCTTGCTGAAAAATTCATCATGATGTTTGGTCAGTCTGCGGGTTTGCCCGTTTTCCAGAGCATAAATCTCCGGAGCCAGAGTCGGATCAGAAATCATCGTAATCCAGCTGCCGTTCGGGTGTGGTTCCAAAGCACTGAAAGAACGCTGGCCGGAAGCCAGTTTCGTAAACTGTCCGGTTTTCAGAGAAAACTGACCTACATACCTTTCACGGTCGTCAGCTATCAAAGCTACAATATTTTGTCCGTCAGCCGTCCATTGGTGATTGTTAACAGGTCTATCCAGTTTATCAGAAATAAGTTTAGGCTCTCCGCCCGCCACGGGTATAACGGCCAGAACCGCCTGGTCATACATATTATAAGTAGCAGAAGTCGATTTCAGATAAGCGATGGATTTACCATCCGGGCTCCACATGGGGGCATAATCTCCGCCCTCCCAGGTGGTCAGCTTTCTGATAGCCCCTTTGGCTTTCGCCTCCACAATCCAGATATCACTGTTGGTATTGCGGTCAGGATCTTCAGTCTGATTACTTACAAAAGCAATGTATTTGCTGTCCGGCGACCATCTCGGGCTTCCTTCGTCAAACCTGCCGGTAGTAAGCGTATCCAGTTTCTTAGTGGCTACATCATATAAATAAAGGTGGGTAGCACGGTTCTGAAGATACCCCTGCACATCCACTTTAAATCTGTAGCGGTCGATTTCTATCGGTTTCGGGGTTTTATTTTTGGAGGTATCCCCGGCATCTTTGAAAGTCAGGACGATTTTCTTCCCATCCGGCGACCATTCATAGCTGCCCATATCATTTTTGAAGGTCGTCATCTGTTTAGCTTCTCCCCCACGCCTGTCCAGCAAAAATATCTGGCTTTTTTCCATGCCGTTACGGGCTGAAACAAAAGAAATGTATTTTCCGTCCGGACTGAATTTCGCCTGGGATTCGCCGTCAGGACTGTTAGTCATCTGGATATTCTCTTTGCCATCCCATGAAATGATCCAGACGTCAGAATTCCGCTTGTTTTTGACAGAATCGGTGGTGGTGAGGCTGTAAGCAAGCCATTTACCATCCGGCGAAACTTCCGGTCCGGAAACCGTCTGAATATTGTACACATCCGATGGTTTGATAGCACGTTTGGCGGGCGTCTGGGCAAAAACCTGAACACCCACAAAAAATAAGGTAATTAGTTTTTTCATGTATGATAGTTTTAAATGAAGTCATTAACAAAACAAAAATATACATTTCCTTCAGACAGCCATTTAATTGACCTGATTTTGTTATGCACAGTCCGATGAAATCCGGAAATGAAAAGATGAAAGTTAAAATAAGGCCACCTATCCGGCATTCTGGTGCCTGTTTTAAGCCATCCGGAAAAAAAATGAAATAAAGCTTGGATAAATATACCGATTGGTATATTTTTGTATCATCATTTTAATCAGTCCAATGAGCAAGGCAGAAAGAACAAGGTCATTTATCATCGAAAGAACCTCCTCCCTTTTCAATACGAAAGGGTTTGCAGGCACTTCTATGAATGACATCACCGAAGCCACCGGACTGACCAAAGGTAGCGTTTACGGCAATTTCAAGAACAAGGACGAGGTTGCCCTGGCGGTTTTTGAGAACAATTCCACCAAAATGCAGAAACTCATTGCCGCGGAGATCAGTAAAAAGAAGTCGTACCGCGAAAAACTACTGGCTTACCCTGAGATGTATGAGAGCAATTACCTCGGAGGGGCCCTCGACGGAGGCTGCCCTATTCTGAACACAGCGATAGAAGCAGATGACACCCACAGCGAACTTAAAGAGGCCGCCAGCCAGGCATTTACAGACTGGAAAGACAAGATAGCGGCCCTGGTAAAAGCAGGTATAGAGAACAAAGAATTTAAAAGCACTACCCAGCCGGAGGAAACGGCCATCAACATCCTGGCTTCTATTGAAGGCATGGTGATGATTTCACGCCTGACCGGAAAACTCAACTACAGAAGGTATGTGCTTGATGCTTTAAGAAAACAAATACAGGAATTATAATTTTTTTTTAATCAAAAATATACCGATTGGTATAAAACAAAAAATGAAAACAAGTAACAACACGATCCTGATTACCGGAGGCGGATCAGGCATAGGATTTGAAATCGCTAAATTATTCTCTCAAAACGGCAATAAGATCATCATTACCGGCCGTAACGAAGAAAGATTACAGAAAGCAGCTGCCAGGCTCGAAAACACCACGGCCATAGCCGCCGACATTACCAGTGAGGAAGATGTCCATCAGCTGGTTGAAAAAATAAAACAGGATTTTCCTGAGCTGAATGTGTTGATCAACAACGCAGGCAATGCTTCTTATTACAGCCTGGTCACTCCGGAAATCAACGCCTATGAAAAAGCGGCTGAAGAAATGGATACTAATTTCCTGTCCGTCATCAGGCTGACAGAAAAGCTTCTGCCTGTTTTAAAAGCACAGGAATCAGCGGCTGTTGTAACAGTTTCTTCGATTGTAGCTTTTGCTCCGAGAAAAGAATTGTCAAGCTACGGAGCCAGTAAAGCGGCCTTGCACTCTTATTCACAATCATTGAGACTGGCCCTTGAAAAAACTTCTGGTGTGAAAGTATTTGAACTCATGCCACCACTGGTCAATACCGAATTTTCAAAAGAAATCGGCGGTGAAAACGGTATCGCCCCGGAAGTAGTGGCAGAAGACCTGTTCAAAGCATTTGAAGAGGACACTTACGAAATCCACGTAGGTAACACCGCGAATATTTACAAATTATTCCTGTCATCACCTCAAATGGCCCTCGAAGCCATGAACCAATAAGCAACATGAAGAAGAAAATCGCTTTCGCCATGATCATGGGAGTAGCCACTACCGGGATCATCTCTTTTCTGCTGATCTCAGTCAATCTCGGATACAGCGATAAGTTTCTGAAAATATGGTTTAAATCATGGCTGCTGTCTTACACCATCGTGATTCCATGTATACTCGTCATCGGGCCGGTGGTAGAGCGTTTTGTAAACAAATTATTTCCGGAAGGCGTAAGGGAAACAGAATAACTACAAAAGTTGCAGGGAGATCTCCCTGCAACTTTTACCTTACTGATCCCAACTGCATCACAGAAAACCCTCTCCATACAAACTTTAAGGTATTTTTGGTTTTATAGAACCCTAAGAATTCGTAAGTTTAGGTTTTAAATTAAAAACTGACTTATGCAAGTTCTCCAGTCGTTGTTTGAAAAGTACGATTCATTCAGACACACAAGTCCCGCACTCAGTAAAAGACGCTTTAAGCACAAAGACATTCTTCCGTTAATCCAGCAGCTTCCTTATGAAAATATGGTCATCGGAAAATCATTTGAAGAAAGGGAAATTGTCAAATTAAAGGTAGGTGAAGGTAAAACCAACATCCTGCTGTGGTCACAAATGCACGGCAATGAAGCCACCGCCACCATGGCCATGTTTGATATTTTTAATTTCCTTAAAGCCAGAGGCGACGAATTCGATTCATTCAGAAAAGATATATTAACAAATTACAGCCTGCATTTTATCCCCATGATCAACCCTGACGGAGCCGAACGCTTTGTCAGGAGAACGGCCCAGGGGATAGACATGAACCGCGACGCCCTGGCCTTGCAATGCCCGGAAAGCAAGATCCTGAAAAATATGGTGGGCGTGCTTAAGCCGGAGTTTTCTTTTAACCTTCACGACAAAAGAACCTTGTACAGTGCCGGTAAATCAGGAAAACAAGCCACAGTTTCGTTTCTGGCTACAGCTTACAACGAAGCCAAAGACTGGAACGAGGTCCGGACCAAAGCCATGAAGGTGATTTGCGGTGTGATCGAATTCCTGCAGACCAAGATACCCGGCCACATAGGCCGCTGGAACGATGATTTTGAACCACGTGCTTTCGGGGACAATATCCAGAAATGGGGCAGCAGCCTCATCCTCATCGAGTCGGGCGGATACCCGGATGATACTGAAAAACAGTTTATCAGGAAACTGAATTTCGTTGCTATTTTGGGAGCATTGCACAGCATCAGCCGGAAGTCCTATACCAAATACAAACTGGCTGATTATGAGAAAATTCCCCAGAACGACAACTACCTCTTTGATCTCAAAATCAAAAATGCCAAAACGGAAGTAGACGGGAAAATTTATGAAACCGATCTGGGCATAAACCTGAACGAAAAAAACAACAAAGCAGCAACAGATTTCACCGTTGACAGCGTTATTGCTGACATGGGTGACTTGTCGACTTTCTGGGGAATCGAAGAATTTGATGCCGCAGGAGCTGTAGTCAGACCTTTAAGCCTTTATCCTGAGCTGATAGAAAAACATAAAGTAAAGAAAAGTCTTTCCGCCGCTGTCGGATTAGACAGTTCAGCCTATTTTGTACTGGAAGGAAATCAGACCCAAACCATCGTTATCAACGGAAAAATTATCAAATAGATTGAACCGGAAAAACTGTAAATATTTAGTTTTAATAATTTCTTTACTTATTATCACCTTTCATGTTTCCGGACAGGACAAGTCGGTATATGGCAAAGTACTGGCCTCCGAAGACAACAAAGGAATGCCGGGGGTGAATGTCACCAACAAACGTACAGGCTATGTGGTAGCCAGCAATGACAAAGGCGATTTTTATATCCGGGCCCAGAAAGGCGACTCACTGATCGTCACTTCTGTTGGTTACAACAACCTCGGGATTAAATGGGATGGTGTTAACAGAGAGCCTGTCATTTTTCTCAAACGATCTGCATTTACGCTGGATGAAATTGTCGTCAAAGACAAAAAACCGGAGAATCTTTACCAGGAAATCCAGGAATTCCTCAATAACCCCAACGATTCGAGGGTCATCAAAAGACAGATCATGCGAAACATGATCAATACCAACACCAGCCTCGGCCCCGGACTCGGCATTTCTATTGATGCCTTATATGATATGTTCAGTAAAGAAGGGAAAAACAGGAGAAAACTTGCGGATGTACAGTTTCAGGATGCCAAAAAATTCTATGCTGAACTCAGGTATAATAAACGTGTAGTAGCCCAGATCACCCACATGGACGAAGAAAACCTGGATGAATTCATGACCTTCTGCAAAATGCCCGAAGACTTTATCCTCAGGGCTACCGACTATGACCTCACCTACAGGATTCTTTCCTGCCAAAAGGAATTCAATACCTCTAAAATCATCAGGAGAAGGAATTGACTTGTCAACCCTTCTAAATAAAGAGAGACGTTGCATGCAAGTCTCTCCAGAATAATATCATAGAAAACGCTGATCAGCGTTCATTGATTTCTTTGAAAAGCCTTTCAACATCTTCCGGTTTACAAAGCTCTGTCCCCGAATTCATAGTAGCGGCGGAGCCGCAGGCTACACCGAATTTTACCGCTTCTTCAGCAGAATGCCCTACGAAGAATTTAAAGACCATCCCGGCTACCATACTGTCGCCCGCTCCAACCGTACTTAACTTTTCGACTTTCGGGGAAGGCACATGCAAAGCCGTTGTTTTATTGATCAGGAATGCTCCGTCAGGCCCGAGCGACACCACCATCTGTTCACATTTACCCGAATCAATCATCGGCCGGGCATACTCCTCTATTTCAGAAATCCCCAGGTCTTTGGCTCCGGCAAGAGACGACAGCTCTCCCAGGTTAGGTTTACAAAGAAACACGCCTTCTTCAAGAGCCAGTTTCAAGGCAGGCCCTGAAGTATCTACGACCAGTTTTATTTCCTTCTTTTTAGCTATTTTAGCAATCCTCGCATAAAAATCATCCGGGATTCCGGGCGACAAACTTCCGCTGGCCACCAGGTATTCCACACCTTCCAGTTTCTCGATGACTTCAAGAATCCCTTCCCACTCCTGCTGAGCCACAAAAGGACCTTCCATTCCGAACCTGAATTGATTATTCTTCGATTTTTCTACCAGGATCAGGTTTTCCCGCGTTTGATTTTCAATTTCGAATGCTTTAAAATCCAACCCCTCTTTGGTGATGAGTTCAATCAGAAACTGACCTGTATGCCCTCCTTCGAGGAAGAAAGCGGTAGATTCCCCACCCAGTTTCTTAATTACCCTCGAAACATTAATCCCGCCGCCACCCGGTTCAAATTTGGGCGTTTCGCAACGGATCTTTTGCTCCGGCACCAGTTCATCAAAAGCACTGCTTTTATCAATAGATGGATTTAAAGTAAGCGTTACGATTTTACTCATTATGTTCATTTTTTAAATACCATGCGGGTTCTCACACAACCGCCTGTTTCACTTCCTTGCGTTCACCGATCTGCTGACGCCACATGGCATAATAAAGACCTTTCTCTTCCAAAAGCTCGGCATGACGCCCCACTTCTATGATCTGACCTCTTTCAAGCACATAGATCCTGTCTGCATGCATGATCGTACTCAAACGGTGAGCGATCATCACAGTAATATAACTTCCGTTGGCGGTGACTTCTTTTACGGTATTGGTAATTTCTTCTTCAGTGATAGAATCCAGGGCAGAAGTGGCCTCATCAAATACAAATATTTTCGGATCTCTCAGCAAGGCTCTCGCAATAGACAATCTTTGTTTTTCACCCCCTGAAATCTTGATTCCACCCTCACCAATGACAGACTCAATGCCATTATCCGCCCTCTGAAGCAGGTTCTGGCATGAGGCTTTATGCAAAGCATCCAGAATCTGGTCGTCTGTGGCTGAAGGATTCACAAACAGCATATTTTCCCTGATTGTACCCGAAAAGAGCTGGGTATCCTGGGTTACAAAGCCTATCTGTGACCTAAGGTCTTCAATGTTCAGTTTTTCTGATGGAATTCCATTATAAGAAATCTTACCCGGCTCGCCGCTGTAAAGTCCTACCAGCAGCTTCACCAGCGTTGTTTTTCCTGAACCGGATGGTCCGACAAATGCAATGGTTTCCCCTTTCTCCACCTCGAAACTGATATCCTCCAATGCAGGTGAATGAGCGGTAAGGTGCTTAAAGGTAAGGTTCTCAAATTTCAGACTTTCCACTTCTCCCAAATGTACCGGAGACTCAGGCGTTTCTTCAATTTTAGTACCCAGGAGTTTTTCAAAGTTATTCAGGGAAGCCTCTGCCTCTCTGTAGGCGATGATCACATTGCCGAATTCCTGCAAAGGCCCGAAAATAAAGAAAGAGTAAAACTGAAGGGTAAGCAACTGACCTATAGACATTTCATTCTTAAAAATCAGGTACAACAAGGTAAACAGGATAGCCTGACGCATAAAATTCACAAAAGTACCCTGCACAAAGCTGATAGAGCGGATACCTCTCACCTTCTTCAGTTCAAGCAGAAGTATTTTCATCGTATTCAGATTCAGACGTTTGATTTCCTGGTTGGTCAGCCCGAGACTTTTGATCAGTTCGATATTCCTGAGCGATTCAGTGGTAGTACCGGCCAATGCAGTGGTTTCCTTGACGATGGTTTTCTGTATTTCCTTGATTTTCTTACTCAGGAAATTAGTCAGCGTTCCCAAAGCAAAAGCCCCGGCAAAATAAACCGTAACCAGCCAAGGGTTAATGTTGATAACGTAAACGATCACAAAGACTATCCCGACAAAAGAAGTGAAAGCTACATTGATAAAAACCGTAATAAACTTCTCTGAGTCCGTACGCACCTTCTGCAGAATGGAAAGCGTTTCTCCGCTTCGCTGATCTTCAAACTGCTGATAAGGCATTTTAAGGGTATGCTTCAAACCATCGGTAAACACCTGGGCACCGAGTTTCTGGATCACCATGCTCACCACATAATCCTGGAGGGTTTTGGCGATACGGCTCACCATCGCCACACCGATAATGGCCAGCAGCGAAAGCCCCACACCTTTGAGAAAAGTATTTTGGGCATATTCACCAGGCTTTTTGGCAAAATCATCTATCAGCTTACCAAAAATATAAGGATCCAATAAAGAAAAAGTCTGATTGATAGCGGCTAAAACAAACGCAAGAACAACCTGCCACCTATAACGGCTGAGGTATTGTAATAGTAATTTCATACAAAAGGATTAAAGGATAACAAAACATCAACAACAAGCCGTGTTTAATAATTCCAGTGTTGTATCTTATTAGAAACTTTATCCTCCGTCAAATTACCCGGACAATTCATTTTTGCCAGTTTCCTCTCAGGTGATAAGCTTTTGGTTTGGTAAATGCCCTTAAACCCGCATGCGATAAGGTAGCTCCGAATCCGGAATGTTTTCTGCCGCTCCATGGCAAAGCCGGCGAAACCCTGTCGCAACAGTTCCAGTAGCCTGAACCCGAGTTGACTTCCGAAAGGATGGCCTCTGCTCTTTCCTGTGAAACAGAATATACAGATGCTGTGAGTCCGTAGGCCGTATCGTTCATTAATGAGGTGGCCTGATGGTCATCAGACACTTTCATGATGCCAATAATCGGCCCGAAAGATTCTTCCTGCATCACGAGCATGTCCTGGGTCACATCAACGAGCACCGTTGGTTCAAAATAATTTCCGGCCTGGTCCAGACGTTTTCCACCTGTCAGAAGCTTCGCTCCTTTGCTGAGTGCGTCCTTCACCTGGTTTTCCAGCACATTCAGCTGGTCAGCCCGCGTAATGGCTCCTATATAAACACCTTCTTCTGTCGGTGTACCGGATTTCCATGATTTTACTTCCTCAACAAATGCAGCAACATATTCTTCATATACTTTTTCGTGCACATAGATTCTTTCCACGGCACAGCAGCTTTGCCCGTTGTTATAAAATGCCCCGTCTGCAGTTCCGGCAGCTACGCTCTTCACATCTTCAACATCGTCAGTGACATACAACGGGTCTTTACCCCCCAACTCCAGCTGGCAAGGTACCATTTTCGTGGCCACTTTCTGATAAATCGAATTTCCTGTTTTGTAAGATCCTGTAAAAAAGTATCCGTCAAAAGCCAGGTCCAATAAAGAAGCCCCTACCTCTCCTTTTCCTACAGCCACCTCAAAAGCCGAAGCCAGCACACCTGCCTCAAAAAGCAACTCCTGTATTTTAAGGCCTGTTAAAGTCGCATATTCTGACGGCTTGTACATGACCGTATTCCCGGCCAGCAAGGCAGGCACAATCACATTGACACCTACCAGGTAGGGATAATTCCAGGCCGAAATATTACAGATAACTCCCAGTGGCTCATAGACAATTTTCTCACCCATATTGCTTTGTTCCACCATCCAGTCATCGGCCAGATATTTGGGAGCATTTTCACACAGCCAGGCAATTCTGCCCCTGGCACCGTTGATTTCATTATAGGATTGACTCAACGGCTTTCCAACCTCTGAAGTCAGAATAGCAGCGAGTTCATCTTTATGACCGTCGAGCAAATCATGAAATTTAAGCAGAATGTTTTTTCTCGCTTCCACAGATGTTTTCTTCCATGCAGCGGCACCATTCTTCAGGCTCTGAAATTTAGCAGCTAAAGTAAACTCGGTATCTGTTTCAACACTGGCAATTTCCTGACCGTCAGCAGGATTTATAATAGATAAAGACATAATTCAGTTTTGTTTTGATGCATTTAAAAAAGCTTCACGGATGTTTTTAGAAAGAGGATTGGTTTCTTTATCCGGTATCCGTTCCGGATGCCATTGCACAGCCACCAGGAACTGTCCTTCAGGTTTTTTCAGCTCAATGGCTTCAACGACCTGATCGGGAGAAAAAGCCACCGCTTCAAGGCCCTGCCCCACCCGGTCTATGGCCTGATGGTGGGCACTGTTGGATAAACCTTCCCGCGTTCCGGTAATCTCGCTGAAAAGAGACCCTTCCTTAATCAGTACAGGGTGTTGTTTATCAATACCATCGGCTTTTTTATGAGCCTGGTTACCCTCTCCAAGATCAAGATGCAATGTTCCTTTATAAAAAATATTGATCAGCTGCATGCCACGGCAAATGCCTAAAACAGGGATTTTTTCCTCGGTAGCTTTTTTCAACACGGCCAGTTCGAAGTCGTCCCTCCTTTCTATAAACTCAGACGGGGCATTGGGATAATCTACTGAATAATCCTCAAGAAAATACTTTGGGTGCGAGTCTACACCTCCTGTAAAAACAATGCCGTCACACTGCTCTATGTCTTCCAGGTTAAACCTTTCAAAAGACAAATCGATGATCTCGATGTCATCATCTCCTTTGATCCACTTCGGATAATTGACGGCATTGGTCTCTGTCTGTGTAATCCCTATTTTTAGCGACATCTTAAAGGGCTTCGGTATACAGGTTTTTAAAATCCTCGCGGCTCACAGGTTTTGGGTTATTCGGGTGTGCAAAATCTGCAAACGCCAGGTCGGCCAGTTGTTCTATGTGTTCAGACTTCACCCCGATAGCACTCAGTTTATGAGGTATGTTGACCCTGGTATTGAGGTCAAACAGATAATCTACCACGGCATTGCCCGACAAATCGTTCAGCTCAAGCACCTGGGCCATTCTTTTGAATTTATCTTCACTTCCGGCGATGTTGAATTTCATCCCGTAAGGAATATTCACCGCATTGGCCAGCCCGTGGTGAGTGTCCAGCAATGACGAAAGCGGGTGAGCCAATGAGTGTACCACTCCCAGACCTTTCTGAAAAGCAATAGCTCCCATCATAGATCCCATCAGCATCTTGCTTCTGGCATCCACATCCGGGTTTTTAACGGCTTTCTCTAAAGACTCATGGATCAAACGGATGCCTTCCAGGGCAATTCCGTCACAAAGCGGATGATAGTTTTTGGCTAAAAAAGCTTCCATGTTATGCGTAAGGGCATCCATTCCGGTCGCCGCTGTGATAAAATCAGGCAAGTCCATAGTCAGCAAAGGATCCGCAAAAACAACTTTGGCGAGCAGTTTCGGCGAGAATAATATTTTCTTCTGATGGGTTTCGTCATCAGCAATAATCGCACTTCTTCCCACTTCACTCCCTGTTCCGGCTGTGGTTGGAATCGTTATAAAATGAGGCACATCGTTGGTAACATACACATCTCCGCCGATCAGGTCATCGTATTTAAACAGGTCTTCGCGGTGATTGATTCTCAGCAAAATAGCCCGGGCCACATCCAGGGCCGCACCACCACCTATACCAACGATGGAATCCCGCTCAGTGCTGTCATAAGCCTCAGATCCTTTATAAACATCCGATTTGACAGGATTTTTATGAATGTCGGAAAAGATTTCAACTGAAATCCCGGCCTTTTCCAGGTCTGCGGTTATCGTTTTAAAAAAGCCCAGTTCACGCACCGTAGGATCGGTCACCACCAAAGGCTTTGACAAATTATTCTTTTTTAAGTAATCGGCCAATTCTTTCACTACACCCGCCCCGAAACGGATCGTGGTAGGGAAATTAAATTGAGAAATCATAAGGTACTCCCGGTTTAAATTATTTCAAAATATCGTTTCATTTCCCAATCGGTCACTGACTTGCTGAACTGTCGCCATTCCCATTCACGGGTTTGGGTAAAATGTTTGACAAAACCCTCTCCCAGCAGTTCATTCGCCAGTTTTGAATCTCTCATTTTAATCGTAGCATCAATCAGGTTTTTAGAAAAACGCCCGTTGCTTTCATCTGTATAACCATTTCCCACAGTCATTGGTTGGTCAAGCGACAGATTATTTTTAATGCCGTACAACCCTGCAGCCAGACAGGCCGCGATCGCCAGATAAGGATTCGTATCCGCTCCGACAACCCTCGTTTCAAGCCTGCACGATTTACTGCCGCCTGTCAGGGCTCTTAAAGCGACTGTACGGTTGTCGACACCCCAGGTCACTGTTGTCGGGGCCCAGGCTCCTTCAACCAGTCTCTTGTAGGAATTTACAGTAGGGGCAATCATAGGTAATATATGTGGCAGACAAAGCAATTGCCCGGCTACATAGCTTTTCATCAGCTCACTCATTTTGTGATCACCGTTTTCATCATGAAATAAATTCCTGGTGCCTTCTTTATCCCAGATACTTTGATGAATATGCCCGCCACAGCCGGGAAGCTGCTCACTTATTTTAGCCATAAAAGTGGCCATAATCCCGTGTTTATAAGCCAGTTCTTTCACTGCTGTTTTGAACAATACCGCCCGGTCGGCCGACTCAATGGTTTTCCCATACTGAATAGCAGCCTCATAAACACCGGGCCCGGTTTCCGTATGAAGGCCTTCGAGCGGAACTCCGAATTTTTTCAGTTGATCAAACAGATCACTGAAAAACTCATTCTTCAGCGTACTTCTGAGAATAGAATACCCAAACATGCCTGGCGTCAGGGGCTTCAATCCATGAAAATTTTTATCCGCAGCAGTCTGAGGGGTTTCTTCGAAATTAAACCATTCAAATTCCTGGGCTATATAAGGAGTCAGACCCATTTCAACGGCCTGGCTTTCGATTTTCTTTACCAATTGACGGGGACAAACCTGGTCGTTCTGATTTTCGACCAATTCTCCAAGGAAAAAAGGAATGTCATTCTCCCACGGAATCTTCCTGAAAGTAGTCAGGTCAACCCGGGCACTGGCATCAGGATAGCCGGTATGCCAGCCCGTGTAAGTAGCATTATCATACGCCACGTCGGCCATGTCCCATCCAAAAACCACATCACAAAAGCCAAAAGAGTTTTCGGCGATGGATAAAAACTTCTCAGCAGAAATATACTTACCTCTTAACACTCCGTCAATGTCCGTCACGGCAATTTTAACTTTGCCTGCCGGGTAATCTCTGACATAATAGAGGATTTCTTCCTTAGTCATGGGTTCTGATTTTTATTGGACAATGATTCCTGAAAAACAAATTTATGCTTTATCTGGTTGATATAAAATTTTAAAAAGTAAAAAACAAAAAGCCAGTACACCAAAATATAAAAGAGCCAGTGTCTGGTTAAAGTAACTCATGGCCACCAGGCAAATCAATCCTATCACCAAAGCAAGAACAGGCAGAACGGGATAAAGCGGCACCTTAAAAGGCCTCTCCAGTTCCGGTTCGCTCTGGCGTAATTTCAAAACTGCGGCCATTGATATGATATAGAGTGTGAGGGCTCCGAAAACGGATATGGTGATGATCTCACCCGTTTTACCTGTAAACAAAGCAATGATACCCAAACCCATATTAATAATTAAAGCGACATGAGGTGTATGAAACCTGGAGCTGATCCTGCCCAGCACCTTAGGGGCATATCCAACTCTTCCGAATTCCATTGTAGCCCGTCCTGAAGCCAGAATCAGACCGTGAAAAGAAGCCACAAGCCCGAAAAGCCCGATGCTGATCAGCATATGATACAGCCAGCTGTCGGTACTTACCACATTTCCCATGGCCAACGGCAACGGTGAATCAGAAGCAGACCCATCGGCACTATAGACAATTTTCTCCCAGCCCCCAACGCCTACCGCAGCAAAAAAGACAATCACACACAATACCACTAAAGTGAACATAGCACTCCCAAAGCCTTTCAGGATATCTTTCTGAGGATTTTTGGTTTCCTCAGCCACGTTCGCCACCCCTTCAATCCCCAGGAAAAACCATATGGCGAACGGCAAGGCTGCAAATGCCCCTGACCAGCCATTTACCATGGCGTTCTGCTTAAAAGCGGTAGTAGAAAAATGCGGCAAAGTAACCCCGGCAAAGATCAGCAGTTCCAATACAGCCAGAACGGTTACAAATAACTCAAAGGTGGCGGCAGCCTTAACGCCATAAATATTCACTGCCGTAAATATCAGATAAATAGAAACCGCTGCGACAATAACAGGAATCTGCGGAAAAGAAAGATGAAGATAGCTCCCGATAGCAATGGCAATGGCCGGAGGAGCGAAAACGAACTCAATGATCTGGGCCAATCCGGTGATAAAACCCAGGTCTTTTCCCAGTGCCCTGTTGGCATAATCAAATCCACCCCCTGCTTTCGGAATGGCACAAGCGAGTTCACTGTATGAAAAACTAAAGCTCACATACATCACAATCACCAGGGCAGTGGCGGCCAGCATGCCGAATACCCCACCCTTTTCAAGTCCGAGGTTCCAGCCGAAATACATACCGGAGATCACATAACCTACACCAAGTCCCCATAATAAAAGAGGTGATAACGTCTTTTTTAAGCCTGTATTCATATTTGAGAAGGAATTTTCGCGACTATTTTAAAATCATCGTAATATCAAAAAAAATGAGTGTTTATCCAATCGATGATTCTAAAATTAATATTACGCTTTATCCTTCAGCAAAATAAAAGATAAATACATTTGGTTTATAAAATAAACTAGTTTATTTTTGTCCGCATAATCTTAAAACCATTGTTATGGAAGAAAAATCAATTACGCATGAAGACAGCCTGAAGATCATAGAAAGCATGATTGAAACGGCTAAAAAGAAAGTGACCAGGCTGGACAGTTATTACTCTCTCATGTGGGGGTACCTTGTTCTGATCGCAAGTCTTTTAAATTACTATCTGCTCACCGCTGGTTATGGTCAGAAAGCCAGCTATGCCTGGTTCCTGATGTTCATCGGAGGCCTGGCAAGTATATGGATCAGCATCAGGAGAAATAAAGAAAGAAAAGTCAGGACCTATTTTGACAAAGTCCTCTTTTATCTCTGGATGGGCTTCATCATTTGCATTTTTATTGTTGTTTTCAACGGAAAATACATCAGCTATCAGATTACTCCCTTAATTTTGCTGCTCTATGGTATAGCTTTGCTTGTCAACGGCGGAATTTTTAATTTCAAACCGCAGATTATCGGAGCCGTCGTTGCATGGATCGGATGTTTTATAGCATTTCGGCTCGAGTATAAAGATCAGCTTCTGGTTGAAGCAGCTGTGGTATTTATCTCATACATTATACCTGGGCACTTATTATATAATATGGCACAAAAAGATGTTTAAAGAATTAGATCCGATCATACATTCTCAACTCAGACTGGCGGTGATGTCTATCCTTGCAGGAGTCGAAAGTGCCGAATTTGTTTACCTTAAAGAAAAAACCAATGCAACAGCCGGGAATTTAAGTGTGCAACTTGAAAAACTGCAACAGGCCGGCTACATCAGTATTGAAAAAACCTTTAAGGGCAAATATCCGCTCACACTCTGTAAAATCACCCTTGCAGGAGCTGAGGCCTTTAAAAAGTATGTGAATGATCTTCAATCTTACATAAAACCTTAATTTTTTTATCTTTTTAGTTTACATTATAAACTACTTTACAAATATGAAAAATTTCATTCTTTCTATTCTTTTCCTCCATATCCTGTTTTATGGCGTAAGCCAGTCCAATATGAAGCCGGATACCCGGTTAACCGCGGCCATGAACAAGCTGAGATTCATGGAAGGCCAATGGAAAGGCAATGGCTGGATACAATTCGGCCCTCAGAAAAATACTTTCGTTCAGACAGAAGATATCAGGTTTAAAGTGAACGGAACCGTGTTGCAGATTGAAGGTCTGGGAGTAGATGCTAAAAACACCTCCCAGGTTATACATGAGGCTTTTGCTCTGATTTCTTATGATCAGGCCGGCGACAGGTACCTCATGCGGGCCATCCGCGGCAATGGCAATTATGTGGATGCAGAAACCCGCCTGCTGGAAGATGGTGCTTTCGAATGGAAATTTAAAAGTCCGCAGGCCGGTGAAATAAGGTATACCATCAGACTTGTCAACTCACAGTGGGTTGAAAAAGGTGAGATCAACCGTGATGGGGCCAACTGGATTCAGTTTTTTGAAATGACCTTAAACAAAATCAACTGACTAAACACAGCACAGATATAATGGAAAATATAGTCAGCAGCACCACTGGATTTATACACCTTGTTGTTTCGGTAATCGCTCTTATCACAGGCCTTTGGGTACTGTGCTCGCCAAAAGGCACAAAGCGACACAAACAAATCGGGTATTTATATGCCCTGTCCATGGCACTTTTAAACCTGACCGCCTTCATGATTTACAAACTGTATGGCAAATTCGGGATTTTCCACTGGCTTGCCGTAGTCAGCTCGATTACACTGATCATCGGAATATACCCGGTGATCAGGAAAAAGGCCAAAAACTACCTTTTAACTCATTTCAGTTTTATGTACTGGAGCGTCATCGGTTTATATTGTGCATTTGCTGCCGAAGTTTTTTCGAGGCTACCGGGAATAGTAAGAACTCAAACCGGCGAACCTATGACGGTATTCTATAAACTGGTGGGATTAGCCTCGGGTTTAGTCATGTTTACCGGGATAATCATCTACATAAGATTAAAACCAAAATGGACAAAACAATACAGGAGAGCTTAGGGAAACCAGTATCGGAAATATAAAAAAAACAATATTATGTTAACAATGAGAAAAAGGGTTTGAAACTTACCTTAATTCCATAAATAGTGATCTCAAACCACAAAAGAAGCACCAAAGCTTCATTTCGTATACAATAACCCCTGCGTTTTCACCACCCTTTAAATTGTATTATTTGTCCTTTTTCATAT
This sequence comes from Emticicia sp. CRIBPO, assembly GCF_009905725.1. GTDB lineage: Bacteria > Bacteroidota > Bacteroidia > Cytophagales > Spirosomataceae > Leadbetterella. The sequence continues at coordinate 699,313 of NZ_JAAAKV010000002.1, forward strand.
CTTTGTAATGTTTTAATTTACTATACGTGGCAGGAACTTTATAACAGAGTTCCTGCCGCCTCATTTTAAAATATCATAAACTTCATTTATTCTTCCATGGATTCTATCAATAAAAAAGGCATTTGGATTCTAATCATTGTTCCCATCATTTTCCATATTTTGCAAATTTCAAGGTTTGCCATCAACTATCCCATTTCAGATGAATTCAGAGATATATTGGAACCCTTTGTTTATTTTGACAAGGCCGATACACTCAAAACGAAAATATTCTACCTTTTCCTCCCGGAAAATGAAAGTATCCCTGCTTTTTTAAGAGCAGTAACGATCATTTTTGAGAAATTAACAGGTCAGATAAACTTTATCCATCTTCTGGCCTTTGGAAATCTTTTCGTTTTCCTTCTTTTTTGGGTCTATTATAAAGTCTATTCAGGAGGTAAAAACCTTTATGCACTGGCAATTGCCAGTATTTGTATATTCAATGCCTGTTTATATGAAAGTACCAGCAGATCAGACATTACCATCTACCAGATATCATCCATTGCTCTGTCTTTCCTGGTATTTTATCTGCTGGCCTTTAATGAAGAAAAGTTAGGTACCAGCAAAAAAGTTGTTCTCCTGGTTGCATTGACTATACTACCGTTTACCAATGGCAACGGCTTTTTTACCATTGTACTATCGATGCTATACCTGGCCTTATACAGAAAAGATAACTTCTGGCGGGTTCTGCTGCCTATATTTATCATCCAGGTAGCCCTTTACGTGTATTTTGCCAGTCCTTCTCACAGGGAGGGTACCATTGGTCTCATCATCAGGTATAATTATCAGCTGATCATTGCTACTTTCATCCTGTGCGGTGGAATTTTCCAGATTTTCAGTGGTGACACCGGCCTGGTTATGACATTCATCGCAGGGTTGTTTCTTACCATCTTCCCTGCGATTGTACTCTTAAAAGCCATCAGGACAAAAAAATATCACTTTGAAACTCTGGTTTTCATTTTCGTGATGCTTTCTGTTGCAGCGATTCTTGTGAAGCGGTACAACTATTTCCTTGCCGGATATTTCTCCGTCTTATCTCCCCACTACAAGATTTTCAGTATGATGCTCTTTATTCTGAATGTCCAGTTGTTCTTTAATTATGTAAAAAGCAACCTCCTGAAAATCGCTGTTCTTATTCTGGCAATCTCGCTTAACCTGATCTGGTTTATTAAAACAAAACCTGCCTTACAGGAGCAGGCAAAGAATCAGATCACCGAACTCATTAATATTGAAAATAAAATGATCAATAGCTCTGTCAAGGACTTCTATATGCCCTCTCAGGCCAACTATGAATACCTGAAATCAAGAGACATTTTTCATCCTAAGGAACTGATCAGCAGAATCAATTATGAAATAAATAACAATGCAAGGCAAACCGCCGCTGATTTTGAGTTAACCGAAGTTACCTATGAAGATTTCGAAAAGAGAGAGTGGGCGTACAATAAAGAAAAAATCTATAAAATAAGCGTTAAAGGGAAGTTTGACAGGAATTACAGTTACTATTTCCAGATCATAGATAAGGATCAGAGATACATACTGACTGAGGCAAAACCTGAAGCTATCAGTTTTATAGACAGGGTCAAAAATAAATTCCCGTATTCAGCTTCATTAAATGAAGATGTTTATTTGGGTGTATATAATATCGGCAAACCTGTTCAGGTCAAAGTAATAGAATGTAAAAATTTCTATTGATCCAGAATCGGTCGGGATACAAATCTTAAGCCTGGGTGATAAACTTTTATCACCCTTTTTTACGCCCTTTTAAAAAACTATGACAAGCTCTCAGATTCTTTCCGGATATTCAATCCTATCAAATTCATTGCTCTCTATCGACCAAAACACTTTCCGGTCAAGCCCTGTTGACTCTCTCTTGCCGATATTAAATACGTAAAAGCATTCTATAATGGCTTAGATCAATTAAAGACCTTCTAAACAACCATATTCCCTTAAACACCGAAAGCTCCTCCATCACTGGTGAAGCCTCTCCTAATTTCAAATCTCTATACTAATTGACCGGACTTTATTAGCTTTAAACGAGAATCTTCAAGCAATTCCATTCATATTCCCCACTTAAGTCTTATAGCCCCTTCTAAACGCCAAAAAGCCTGAGTATTTCTACTGAAGCTTTCAACCTATCAGACTGGCCCTTGGGAGCCATTCTGATCCCTTTTTCCTTTCTCTGGTAGATTTAAACACAAAAAAGCCTCAGTATTACTACTGAAGCTTATTGTATAATTAAATTCTGGCA
>NZ_JAAAKV010000020.1 GCF_009905725.1 Emticicia sp. CRIBPO
GCCTTTCACAGCAGGTGCAGGTGGAGGCGGGGGTGGAATACCGTGTCTCGCTTTTGGAGGTGGCGGAGGCGGTGGAGGAGGAGGTAAAACGAAATCCTCTTCCCGCTGTGCATCACTCATAAGCGAATAAATGTAATCGAGGCGGTCTGCATCCGGGGAAGTAATCTTGTAATGGGTACTTCCGTTTACGGTTTTGGTTGACTTCTTGATGATTTGTTTATACTCTTCCATCATCTCCGGAGTGGCTCCTTTGGTGTTCACCGGGTTTTGTGTTGCCGGAGCCTTCGCTGCTGGCTTCTGGGCGGCAATCCTGGTACTGAATGCCATAACGGCTAGTCCAATAACCGGAACAATCGCGAGCTTCACACAGAAAGCTTTTACGGGGTTGGTTGTTTTGACCATCATAATGAGGCGTTTTTTAGTGAGTGAAAAATTGATCTGACTGCTCAGGGAAGCACCGCTGAGCTGACTTACTTTGCCCAGCAAAAGATGCTGGTAAGCGTAAGCATTGTTGTAAGTCCGGATGACGGCTTCGTCGGCAAGAAACTCGTGGTTTAGCCTGATGGCCCTTTTGTAAAAAATAAAGACAGGGTTAAACCAGAATATGGTTTGTAACAATTCAATAAAAAGAACATCCAGGGAATGTTTCTGCGTTACATGGGTCAGCTCATGCAATAGAATTTCTTCTTCAATTTTACCCTGCTGGTAGGCTTCGCGATGAACGAAAATGTAACCCAGGAAGCTGTGAGGTGTCAGTTTTTCATTAATCAGTACAATCTTTGAGTCCTGGTACGGAATTGCTTCATTCTGAGGTATTCTCCTGAAAATGCTGAAAATGTTTTTTCCCAGTCGAAACAAAAGTAAGGCAACGATGACTGCATAAGCCGGCCACAGGAATCTGCTGAAATCGAAATTAGCCCAGTTGCCTTCTGGGGAAGCCATTGTACTTAAATTTCTGTAAGAATTTGATCCCGGCAAAATGACGTTTACAGGTTTCAGGATGTCATAGGACAGATCGAGCGTAAAAGCCGGTATTACGAAAGCCAGGACCAGGCTGCCCAGCAGGTAAAACCTGTTGAATTTGTGCATCTTTTCTTTCTCCAGCAAGAGATGATAGGCCTGCAGAAACAAGGCGGAGCACAAAATGACTTTGATAAGGTAGATAGTCATTTTTTCTTTTTGTTAATTTCCTGTTCAACGATCTTCTTGAGTTCCTCCAGTTCTCCGGCCGACAGGTTCGTTGCGGTGGTAAAGAATGAGGCAAACTGCATGGGAGAATTATCAAAATAGTTTTTGATCATCCCATTAACATGCCTTGAAAAATAGTCAGTCTTCTGAATCAGCGGATAGTACTCTCTTGAATTTCCGAAAAGAGTGTATCCTACAAAACCCTTGTCCTGCATACGTTTCAGCAAGGTAGCGATAGTGGTGGTAGCAGGTTTAGGGTCCGGATGAAGATCGATGAGGTCTTTCATAAAGACTTTTTCCTGTTTCCAGATCAGTTCCATCAGTTGTTCTTCTGCTTTCGAAAGTGCCATTGCTCTATGTTTATGTATTATACTCTACAAATGTAGAATTAAATTTCATATAAAAAAATGTTTTGACGTAAATTTTGATTTTCTTGATACAAAGAAATAGGGAGTTCAGACGAGAGTGGTTTTTTTATTATGCTATTTACTCCACATTTTTCCAGATTAATCAGACTATTGCATTGATATAGGGAGTAAGGTCCAGATACATTTGACGGGTGTCTTTGTCATTATCTTCTTCTGAAAGGTACTCAAACCCCCTCTTTTCATAAAACGCCGGGGGTTTTTCATATGCATCAACCGTAATTAATTTACAGGCACAGGATTCATTGTGTTTTAAAGCCTGGGCTATAATATAGTTTACGAGCATCTTACCAAGTCCGGATTGTTTACTTGACACATCAACCGCTAAACGCCCGATTTTAATAGCCGGAAAACTCTTCAAGTGCCTTTTGGGGTGTGTGACCAAGCTCTTTAAAAAGCGTTTTAAAGAGGATCTGGAAGAAAAATCATTTTCTTCTACTTTTAAGCTGTCGTTAAAAATACTAAAATAAGCAATTGTTTTTTGCTCACCCTCAATTAAAAAAGTAGTAGCTAAAAGTTCTTCTGAAAATGGTATGGATTTGTTAAACAGAAAATCGTTTAGGTCTTCGTCTCCGCAATCGAAAGGTTTTATTGAAGTATTTTTATCCACTTTTAGCAAGGATAAATCTTCAAATATCATTCATTAATTTTTTAAAATAGCCTGGATTTTTTCAGCGTCTCTTTGAATTGACAATAAAGTTTCTGCGTTAATTTTTTTCGAACTGTTGGATTTGAGTTTTCCGAAAAAATTAACGGCATCTTGTCCTTTTAAAACAGGAGTTATCTTAATAGGTTTTGCCATTTCTTTGTTTATTTTCATCACAAATGTATAACATAATTTAATAAAAAAAGATTTTAACGGATGTGATTGGCATTATTCATTTCCACATTTTAAAACTTTTCCCAGATATAATGAATGCAAGAGTATCACTTTCAGGCCAAATCCGTTCAAAATCTTAGGTAAGCAATTGCAAATTCTTTCTCTGTTTTAAATTTTAAATCAATTGATCTTTTTTTTCTGATCATACGTCGACAATCTGAATAATTTTACCCGTGCTAAAATACAATCATGTGAAAAATACAGTTATTTTGGCCTGTTAATTTATTGAAAGTCTAATTTTTAAAATCAACAAACCAAAAAACGATGAAAAAAGTAGCTATTACTTTAAAAATTGTCTTGTTATCAGTCTTTTACACCCAGGCCCAAACTCCCTTAATTCTACGCCAGCCTGCCATCAATGCAGATGGTTCTGTAGTGGCTTTTTCGTTTCAGGGCGATATCTGGACAGTGCCGGCATCCGGCGGAAAAGGAACACGCCTTACCGTTCATGAAGCTTATGAGTCTAACCCGGTTTTTAGCCCGGATGGCAAACAAATCGCTTTCTCCGGTGCCAGATTCGGGAATAATGATGTTTTTGTGATGCCTGTTGAAGGAGGCTTACCGAAGCGTCTGACTTACCACTCTGGTATCGACAACATTGCCAGCTGGACACAGCCGGATAAAATCCTGTTTTCGACCAACCGCGAGTTCCGGCAGATCGAACGTCCCAATGAAGTGTATTCGATCAGTCCCAAAGGTGGTACAGAATCACGCTTTCTGGATGCTGTAGGGTTTGACCCGGTATTGTCGCCCAACGGCCGTTTTCTGGCTTTTGTCAGGGGGGACATTAACCCGGTAGCCAGACAGGACTACAAAGGAAGTTCTGATCGTGACCTGTGGATTTATGACACCAAAAATAAAACGTATGCCCAGCTTCCCGGGTTTGAAACCAATGACGTGTTTCCGCAATGGGGAAGCAACGACGTTCTTTATTTCTTAAGCAGTAACGACGGAGCCTATAATATTTACAAACTGAAGATTGATGCTAACGGAAAAGCCGCTAATGCACCTGAGAAGCTGACTAATTTCAAAGATGAATCCATCCGAGCCTTCAGCGTGTCTGCCAATGGCTCTGTTATTGTTTTTGAAAAGGATCTTAATCTTTACACCTTAAAAACCAGCGGTGGTTCTACCCAGAAACTGAACGTACAGATCAACGCTGATGAGCACCTGGACGCTACAGAACAAAAGACCCTGACCAGCGGAGCTACAGAGTATTCGGTATCTCCCAACGGAAAGCTAATGGCTTTCTCAGTAAGGGGTGAGGTATTTATCAAAGAAGCGGATAAGGAAAAATCAAGAAGCATCAATGTTTCCAATCATGCTTTCCGGGACATCGAGCCGACCTGGCTGAATGATTCTACCTTGCTTTTTACGAGCGACAGGCTTAACGGGAATTATGATGTTTTTATGGTCAGTTCTGCCGATACAAGTCAGCGGAATATCTTCAAAACCATGAAGCACAAGCTTACTCAGATTACCAAAACCACGGAAGATGAAACATCCCTGGAGATTTCTCCGGACGGCAAAAAAATAGCTTATGTGAGGGGCAGAGGTACTTTTGTGGTAAGCGATATCAGTGCTGACGGCAAACTGACCAATGAAAAAATACTGAGTAACAGCTGGGATGCCCCGAACGGCATAGCCTGGAGTCCGGACAGCAAATGGCTGGCGTATGCCATCAGCGATCTGTATTTTAACCAGGAAATCTTCATTCAGGCAGCTGATAACTCAGGTAAACCAGTGAACGTTACGATGCACCCGCGTACAGACAGCAGACCTTACTGGAGTGCAGATGGCTCAAAATTAGGTTTTATTTCGGGCAGAAGTTCAGACAGAAGCAATGATGTCTGGTTTGTTTGGCTGAAAAAAGAAGACTGGGAAAAGGAAACCCAGGACTGGCAGGAGCGTGATACCCCGGCCGCAGACGCAGCCCCGGCTAAAGGTGAGAAAAAAGGACCGAAGCCGATCAAAATTGATTTTGATAAAATACACGAAAGAATCGTACAGGTTACCAGTTTTCCGGGTGATGAAAGTGACCTGGTTATTTCTAAAGACGGCGAAACGTTTTATTATACCACGTCCAGCAGCAACGCTAAGGGCAGGGATTTGTACAGCATTAAATGGGACGGCAAAGATCTGAAAGAAATAACGAAAGGAGGATCTGGTCCTGGAAATGTGAGGATGGATAAAGATGCCAAATACCTTTATTTCAGCCGGATGGGCGGTATCAGCCGGATAGATCTGAAATCAAATGCGACAGAGGGGCTGCCTTATGCTGCCAAAATGAAAATTGATTACAATGCCGAACGCACTCAGGTTTTTGAAGAGGCATGGAGGACCATTAGGGATGGGTTTTACGATCCGAAATTCCATGGTAACGATTGGGTGAAACTACACGATAAATACAAGGAACGTTGCGTTTACTCAAGTACCGGAAACGATTTCAGAGATATGTTTAACTTACTGCTTGGAGAACTGAACTCAAGCCATATGGGATTGACCGTCACAGACAGGACAGATACCCAGCGTGAGGCCACCGGATTGTTAGGGACTGAACTGGTGCCTGTTTCAGACGGTGTGAAAGTAAGTCACGTAGTGCCGGAAACACCGGCGGATAAAGAAAGAAGCAAGCTCAATGAAGGAGATGTGATCACTGCCGTGAATGGTCAGAGCATTGGAGAGAATGACAATTTTCATGAAATGGTCAACGGGCTGGTGAATGAAAAAGTCTTGTTGAGCGTAAAAGGAACTGACGGCAAATCAAGAGAAGTGGTGATCCGTCTTACGGCCAGCATCGCTAATGACCTATATAATGAATGGGTGGACGGAAGGAAAAAACTGGTAGAGAAATTCTCGAACGGTCGCCTTGGTTATATCCATATCAAAGGCATGGATTTTCCAAGTTTTGAAGTGGTTGAAAGAGAATTTACAGCAGCCGGTTTTGGAAAAGAAGGTTTGATCATTGACGTCCGCTATAACGGTGGCGGGTCTACCACCGACTACCTGATGACCATCCTGAACTATAAACAGCATGCTTACACCATCCCGAGAGGAGCGAGTGATAACCTGGAAAAAGACAAACTTAAGTTCAAGGATTATTACCCCATCGGAGAGCGTCTGGTGTATGCCGCCTGGACCAAGCCGTCTATCGCTCTTTGTAACGAAGGAAGTTATTCCAACGCGGAGATTTTCTCACACGCTTACAAAACCCTTGGGATTGGCAAACTCGTGGGTGTTCCTACCAACGGATCTGTGATTTCTACAGGAGGTAAAGGCCTGATGGATGGTTCATTTGTAAGACTTCCCGGTCGCGGATGGTATACCAAAGCCACTGATAAAAACCAGGAATTGGGGCCTGCTGTACCGGATATTATCGTAGAAAACCAACCGGACTGGATCTCAAAAGGTACGGACGAGCAGCTGAAAGTAGCTGTTGATGAATTGTTGAAGGAAATCAGTGCGAAGAAGTAATCAGGCACTTGAAAATATGAAGAGGTCACCCGGATTTTTTTGGGTGGCTTCTTTTGTGTTAAAGAGTTTCCAGTTCTTTTTGAATGTTTTCTAAGGCTGCAGACTCATATAAATGAAAGAAGTAATCTGTTTTGTAAATTCTTTCCATGTTCAGGAAATGTTGCAATACTTTTTTCCTGCCGGGTTTGTACACAAAATCAGGATAAATAGAAAATTCTTTCCTGATCTGATGGCAATAGTTTTGATATGTTGTCCCGTCTTGTCCAAGAATGGCCAGGTCGGCGTCAGTGAAAAGATTTATATCATTGTTTGTACTTATAGAATGGCTTGCTGTTGCAAGTATAGTTTCATTAACCTGAGCGATTTTATCAGGAGGATAATTGATGTCCTTTAGTCTGTCTGTGGCTAATTCAGCACTTTTGCGTTCGTTGTTTTTGCTGGTCGTTTTGTATATGACATCATGATAGTAGAGAGAAAACAATAAAACATCCTGATTTACAATCTGGTCTTTTACTTTTTCCAACTGAATATACAGATTTTCAAGATGGCCGAGTGTGTGATAATGTCTGCTTTTCTGGGAGTAATGTTTTTCAAATTCAAGCCAGAGTTTTTCCGAGAGTTGAATATTGTCGAAATAATTACCGACAAGAGACATGAAAGTTTGTTTCAGCATAAGATTTATTGAAATCGAATTATAATCTTAATTCGTATCTTTTGAAATTCAACTAATTTTCACAACCCTGTCACCGGCACTTTCACCGTCTTAATCACCGGTTCAGAAAATTCCTTTTTGCCATAACGGGGCGTTACCACCATTTCTTTAAACGGCTTGTCCTGGTAAATGCTGGTTTCCCAGATCACTGATATTTTCACATCCACGTCGATGGCCTGCACCTGGTTGTCATTTAGCAGGCCGATATAGAAGTTGTTCTTTTTCAGGACCGGGTTTTTGCCATAGGCGGCCACACCCTTACCCTTATCGAAGGCTTCGTAAGAGGCATCTTTCTTCATGAACTTTTCCGCGTTGCGGAGGTCAGGCAAAAAGCAATATTGTACATCTTCGCCTACCGAGGGCATGACCAGCGTCCCGACGGTGCCGATAGCAATACCCGCCAGCGGTCCGCCACCCAGTATATATGAAGCTCCCTGTGCAATGTTTTTAAACAAACTCAGGTTTTTCTTCCACGCTTCGGAAGCCTCTTTACCTACACCGATCCAGTACGCCCAGCCGATGATTTTCCGGGTCTTGTAAGCTGAAACTTCGTTGGCTGGGAATACCACCTCAATGGTTTTATAATTCTTATTTTCAAAATTCCTGGCCGAGTGTATCCTTTCCACTTTCTCGATAATCCTGTCTTCAGACAATTCTTTTTTGGCAAGTTCCTTCCTGGTTTTCTGAACGTAGGAAGTGTCATAACCCACGATGGCATCTTTGGTATAGCTGTTGTAAGTGGTTTGCTGCTGTTCCTGCCATACCACTGCCGTATTGAAAACCCGGGTATCATCATTTTCGGGAATACGCTGGATTTTGATTTTACAGATACGACCGGAAATGGCGGAATTGTTGAATCGAAAAATATAAACCCCTTTTTGGGTCACCTGGATGACCTTGTTTTCGATCCTGGAGGTCTTATAATCGGAAAACCTCGCGTTGGAAGGGTACTCCAGGATCTGAATTTCTTTTAATTCCTTCCCGTCATTTTCCTGGAAACTAAAGATAATCTTGTCGCCCTTCGCAAATCCGAAATAAAGTTCCTCGTCTTTCTTCGCCCCGATTTTAAAAGTCTGGTCGGTGACGTCGACAGGCTCTTGCCCGGATACAAAAGTCAGACGGAAGGCAAAGCAAAGCAAGAAGAGAATTTTCGGATACATATCGTAAAAGGCTGATACCAATATGAAGTGGTAATGGTTTTAATTCGGAGTTTGGGTGTAAAAGTACGAAAGAATCTTTTATCTTAAGGAAAGGTATTTTTCTTTACATGCAATTACTCCCACGCCTTGGTATTTTCTTTTTTAAGGCAAATTCTAATTTTTCGAATACAGGAGTTCTTTTCTTGAACGCCAGACGTGGTTATGTGAGTATTTCTTCTGAAATTTATCCCAGGGATTTTTCCCTGCAATTCAACCTTTAAAATTTTAATGTATTCTATGAAAAAATTACTTACCGGACTCGGTGTTTCACTTTGCTTTTTAACCATGGTGTCTTGTTCTTCCAAACCGGAGGAGGCCAAAGTCAATGAACTGACCGAACAGGAGAAGAAAGATGGGTGGGTTTCTCTTTTTGATGGTAAAACCACTGATGGCTGGCATTTGTACAACAAGGGCAAAGTTGCTTCAGCCTGGGTGGTTCAGGACAGCAGCCTGCATTGCAGGTTCGACACCACCGAAGTTGAACATGGAGACCTGGTTTCTGATAAAGAGTTCGAAAACTTTGATCTGAAATTTGAATGGAAGATCCCGAAAGAAGGTAACAGCGGTGTATTTATCAATGTGGTAGAAAAGCCTGAAATTCCTACAGCATGGGCTTCAGCACCTGAATATCAGTTGCTTGAAGCCTCTCACCCGGATTATGCTACCAGCCCTAAAAAGCGTGCTGGTGGAATGTTCAACCTGTTTGAGCAAAAGAACCCGGTATCACCCAAACCCGTTGGAGAATGGAACCAGTCGGAAATCAAACAGACAGGCGGTAAGATCGAGTTTTATCTGAACGGTGTTCTCACTGTACAGGAAGACCTGACTAATCAGGCCTGGAAAGACCTGATCGCTTCTACCGGCTTCCAGCATTTCCCTGAATTCGGAAAGGCCACCAAAGGCCGGATCGGGCTACAGGAGTGGTCAAAAGGAATATCTTTCCGGAATATTAAAATCAAGACATTGTAATCCTGCCCCTCAGGGACAGGATTAACGACTCACCGAGCCTTGCAGGCCCACCCTCGGGGTGCTGGCTACAAGGCTCGGCTGTTTTCTGCCTGGCCTGTCGATCTGTTTTTATAGTTTACCTTTTTCAGCTGACCGAAACTATAGGTAAGCGTTATCCGGTAATATTTGTTGTTATTCTTTCGGGCAAAATCAATATAAGTCTGCCCGATTTCATAGTGGCCTGAAGGTTTATCCAGCCTGAAGATATCGTTAGCCATCAAATTGACTTTCAGTGTCTTGTCAAAGAAATCTTTTTCAATACCCATAGCTGCCATGAGCTGGTTATGCCGGTAAAAAATGCCGTCATACTTGTCTCCGTTATACCTGCCGATGGCCTGTATTTTAAACAGATTGCTGATATTAAAGGTGTTGCCGGAATAGAGGTTCAGTTGAGGCCGGCTGGCTCTCAGAACAAATGAAAAGTCGTCGCTGGTGTATTTGTTGTAAATGATATCGACGGTGTTCATAGAATTCCACCAGGAAAGCGTAAACGGTGCTGATAAGGAAACATACCAGGCGTTTAAACGGGAGAAATTCATGGGCTTCAGGACATAGCTGTTTTCTGCTTCTCCCTGTACGGCTGCTCCCGAGATGGCATCTTTGGTGTGGGTGTATCCTGCTTTTAAGTAATATTTATCATAAGTGGCACCTATTTCAAATGCATTGGTTTTTTCAGGCTTCAGAAAAGGATTGCCTTCAATACTTGTGTAGGCATCCTGGTAAATGCCGGAAGGATTCAGGGCCTGGTACCGCGGCCTGGTGATCCTGGAAGTATAGGACAGGCTCAGCTGAAATTGATCAGACGGTTTAAGAGATACCTGGGCATTGGGAAAGAGATTGAGGTAATTATCCCTAATCATTTCAAATCCTTTTACGTCCGTTTGCAGGGTGTAGCTGGTCCATTCACTTCTTAGTCCCAGGGTATAACTTAACTTTTTGTCCATTTCACTATTCAAACTCAGGTAGGCAGCAGGAATGTTCTCCAGGTATTTAAAGTCAGCAGACCGCGTATTGTCGGGTACGAGGTCTTTACCCTCGACGCCGGCATAAAAATCTGAATAAGAAGAATTGTGAGCGTTGCTGTATTTGACCCCAAAGTCAAGTTTATGATACTGATGAATGGCTCTGGAATAATCTGCCTGAATATTAGCCAGCCTGATATTGTAACCGGCTTTGTTGTTCAGAAGTCTGGACGATGCCAGCCCGCCGACCAGGTTTTTCTCCCTGATATCATCATCTGTGTCCGAAACATAGCCGGCATATTGTCCACCGACGAACAACGAAGAGCCCTTGTTGTCCGGAGTTAGGCTGTAGTTAAAGGTAAGAGCATTATTACGGACAATATTGTTATTGGACACGTCACTTTTAAACAGCCCGTTCATGGTGGCAGAGGTAATGGCGTTTTCACTCTGTGTGTTGCCTCCGAGGTGGTTGTATGAACCGCTGTATTCAGCTGAGATATAGCTTTTTTCGTTCAGGTCATATTGCCCGCCGAAGTTATAATTGGAGAAGTTGTCGTATCGCCTGTTCCAGTCGGTCATCAGGACAGACTGAAACAGGTCTGCCGATTTCAGCCTCGAACGGGTCGTATTCAGTATTTCGCGGGTTCTGCCCAGCAACAGCCCGTAGCTTCCGGTCAGGGAAAGTTTGTCTTTTTTATAATTGACATCCATGTTCGTGTTGCCGCTGGGCGGACTGAAATCTGAGGCCGTAAAGACCTGCCTGATATTGCCTTTGTAACCTTCGTCGGCATTGGTAATGGTGATTACGTTTATTACGGCCTTGCCTTCCGCATCGTATCTCGAAGACGGATTGGCGATGATCTCCATCTTTTTGATCTGGGATGCCGAAATGGAAGCGAATTGCTCGGTAGTGATACGCCTTCCGTTCAGGTAAATGATGGCTTCGCCTTTTCCCGGCACAAAGATGCCGTCTTCCGTCACGTTCACGCCGGGAGACCTGGAAAGAATTTCGATGGGAGAGGTGCTCGTGGCCAGCAGGGTGTTGGCCACATTGACTTCCACCGTTCCATTGGCTTTGTTGCTGAACAAAGGGGCTTGTCCTGTCACTCTTACCTCGCCTAAAGTCTTTTGGCTGACCTGCATAGCCACCTCGCCAAGATCTGAAATCAGCTGAGCTGGGCTGATGGTCACCGGGCCTTTGTATGTTTTTTCGTATTCCACCGACGAAACCGCGAGCAGGTAAACTCCCTCCGGCACAAGGCTTATTTCAAATGCTCCTATAGCGTCTGTAAAAGTGCTTTTGATGATGGATGAATCCCTGGCATAAAGCAGGGAAACCGTCGCAAATTCTACCCCTTTCCGGGTGTTGAGGTCGATGGCTTTTCCCTTGATAATTCCCTGCTGGGCGTAAGCATGAAGGCTGATGAAGAAAATCAGGAGTGTCTTGTACATAAGTTTGCTTTGGTTTTTTGTTCAAAATTCCAAAACAATCAGCGGATGGAAGGGGCATAATAAGGAATCAGGAGTACGGTTTTATAAATCCGCACCGTCATACGGCAGGGTCTGACTGCGTCTTTTGCTGATAGGCAGCGGGAGTCTTGCCGGTAAGCTTCTTGAAAGCTGCAAAAAAGGTAGATTTGGAGTTGAATCCTACTTCATAGCCTATCGACTCCAGAGTGAGGCGATTACTGGAAGCAATCATGCTGCAGGCCTCATTGATCCTGAATTCATTGACATAAGTAGTGAAGTTTTTGCCCAGGTTGTCGTTGAGGAGCTGTGACAACTGATGACCTGAGATATTGAGTTCTTTGGATACTTCATGCAGTTTGAGATCGGGATTTCTGTACAATCCTTTTTCTGTCATACTTTTCTCCAACCTGGCGATCAACCTGTCGGCATCTTCGTCGTTTACTTTCCGGGCCGGAGATTTGGGCTGACCTGGTATAAAAAAGTCGCTGCTCTTTTTCTTATGCAGAAGCATGAAGAGGATAAGATAAACACTGAAAGAAAAGGCCACCGCACCGTTGAGATACAATGAAAAAGAAGCGATCCATAAAGCCAGCTGAAAGAAAGTGAAGATCAGGGCTGTGCATCCGAAGATCGCCAGCAGCCATATCTCGGTGGGTTTCATTTTGTAGTCGCGGGTAAAGAGATTTTTGAACAAGCCTTTCAATACAAAGCCTGAAGCCACCATGTAGACAAACCATTCTGCGTAAATGAACTGGACAAAGTATTTATTCCAGAGTTTAGGATAAGCAGGATAAGAGTAGACCACGCCGGTGATCAGGATAAAAGCTGTTAATATGATCAGGTTACGCCTGGATGACTTCGGAAAGGGATTGGCCGGGTTAAGGGCTGATCTCAGGAAATAATAGAGGAATGGTCCGATAAAAAAGCAGGCAGTGAGACCAATCTGCAGATAGATTTTGGGCAATGAACGGTCCAGCGAGGCAAAAATAGATTTGGTGATCCGCAGACTGAGCATCAGGAGCAGGCCGATAAATAAAATGGTCGACACATGCTTTTTCCGGGAGGTAACCAGAAAATACCCACTCAGCACGAGCCCGTTGAAGGCCCCGAGAGCCCCCAGGAATAATAAAATTTCTTTGCCCGCAGTCATAGCAACAGTATAGCTTTTACAGATGTAAAATAAGCGGAAAATTTTGGTTTATTGCTGGTGGATGGTGTTAAAAGTTGGAAAAATGAACTGAATCCTTTTCAAATTATGGGGAATGAAGGATATCAAGGAACTTCAACAAAAAAGCAAAACCCAACCGGTTTTGCTTTTACGAATCTGAATCTCCTCAGGCTTTATTCATTTCATTGATGATCGATAACATCAACTCTCCGGCATCCCTGAATTTCAGGAGGGAGGCAGATTGGCCTGACCAGTAAGACCTGAAGGCTGAGTTGCTGCCTTCTGTGGCCGGGTAGGCTTTCAGATGGCCCATAAATTTGCCCTGAAGAGGATAAGGGGCCATCAGATGTTGGCTATCCTTTAATTCTTCCGTCAGCCTGTTTCGCAGTCCCCTGGCAAGTCTTCCCGTAAAAACTTTGGTGAGTACGGTATCTTTTCCTTCTTCTGAAAACAGTTTGTCTTTGTGGTCCTGCGTGGCGTTAGACTGGTTGGTGGCTAAGAAGGCTGTCCCCATCTGCACTGCGTCAGCCCCTAAGGCCAGGGCAGCTTTTACCCCTCTCACATCAGCAATGCCCCCTGCGGCTATCACCGGTATTTTTACATTGTCTGCCACTTGAGGAATCAGGGCGAAAGTCCCTGTCAGGGAATCTTCGGCTGATCTTAAGAACGAAACCCGGTGTCCGCCCGCTTCACAGCCTGTGGCGACGATGGCATCCACGCCTGCTTTTTCCAGGGCGATGGCTTCATCAACAGTAGTGGCGGCCCCGACTGTTTTGATGCCCAGGCTTCTGCATTTCTCCAGGATATCTTCAGACGGTATACCATACACAAAACTGAAAACCGCCGGTCTGACTTCATAAATGGCCTCTAACTGGTCTTCAAATTTAGCTCCCAGGTTAGTGGGTCTTTCGGGTATGGGCAAATCGAGTTCTTTAAAATAAGGGGTGAACAAATCCGTCAATTTTTTATAATCCTCACTGTCAAATTCTGCCAGACGACGGTCCCTGTCATTGACCCAAAGGTTGATATTGAAGGGCTTATCCGTTGCTTTTCTGATGGCCGCAGAGGTTTCAATGATTTCTTTTGCTGAATACGGTTGCCCGCCGAAAGAACCCAGCCCTCCGGCGTTCGACACTGCCGCCGTGAGGGCAACCGAGGACAAACCACCGCCAAACGGTCCCTGAACTATCGGGTATTGAATACCCAGCAGCCCCGTAAATTTTGTATTATTCCACATATTCTTGTTTGTTTTATGAGGGTTTACTGTTCCAAAACCAGGTAACGAATTTAATGAAATTCCGGCTATCGCCATGCCTTTCAATGCATTCCGCCGTTTCATCAGCTTTCCTTTTGGGCGACTATCTTGAATTGCAGCACAAAATCATCGTGGATCAGCTTGTCTCCCAGGTTGGGAATAAATTTACCGGAGCCATAACGGATGTTGTACAGCGTACGATCGATGACAATCTCACCAAGCGAATGCAGGGTATCAGTAAACACCTCTGTTCTGGCTATGAAACTCGCCGGGTGGGCTATGCCCTTGATGGTGAGCATGCCCGTCAGTCTGAATTGATTGTCGTTCAGGGCTGTTCCATGTTCGATGAGGAGGCTGGAAGTGGGGAAATGATCCACTCCAAAAAAATCATCATGGAATAAATGGTCCTTAAAATCCTGGTTGGTTTTCAGGTCTTCGATGTCTGTAATGATGATCGAAGTCATGTCTATAACGACCTCTCCGCTATTGATTTTACCATTTTCCAGGTCGATATGACCGTCTGCAATACCGATGGTTCCGGTGTGCAGCCCCAATACTTTTTTGCCCGTCCAGTTGACGACGCTGCTTGTTTTCTGAATTTTGAACTTTGCCATTTTTTTTTGAATTATTTGATGATGCAAAGTTCTCCAGGGCAGTAAAAATCTGAAAGGACGTACCGCACAAGTTTCATGTGAGGTACCTCACATTTTACTTTGAGGAAGCGTTGAAACGGCTGAGGGTTTCGCGGGTAACGCCGAGGTAAGAGGCGATCAGTTGTTTGGGTACTTTCTGGAAAAGCTGTGGATATTGCTCCAGCAGTTTGTCGTATCTTTCTTTCGCACTGCTGCTGAGTAAGGAGAGGATGCGTTGCTGCAGGGCCACATTTCTTTTGTTGGTTTTTTTTCGGAAAAAGTGTTCGATCTTATGCATCTCAGCACACAGTTTTTCCCGGTTTTGATAAGACAGACAAAGCAGTTCGGTTTCTTCTACGCAGTCGATGTTGACCGTAGCCACACCCTGGTCGTAATAAGCCTGGTAATCGGTGATCCACCAGTCCTGCAGCCCGAACTGGATGATGTGTTCTTTGCCGTTGGCGTCTGTGCTGTAGGATTTCAGACAACCGCTCAGGATAAAAAAATCATTTTCAACAAGCAGCCCTTCCTGCACCACAAACTGGTGTTTTTTAAATTTCCTGAACCTGAAATGAGACAAAACATACTCAAACTCCGCATCGGTAAGCGAAATTATTTTTTCTATCTGATGTCTTAATATCTGGCTCATTACGGCTATATTTTTCTTTCAAATGTAGGAATAAGTTGCCTTAAATCCATTATGAAATTTCTCCTTCAGAACTGCTTCGGTTTCAATCCTTGCCCGGCCAGTTCGGCTATTTCATTGATCCGTCGCTGCCTGGTTTCCTGTTGTTTGGCGAGTAACAACCATTGCAGGATAGCTTTCCTGGAAGACTTGCTCAGGCTTAAAAAGAAATCTTCCGAGCCCGGCCGGGTTTGAAACGCGGCTGTCAGGTCGGCAGGAATGACCAGTTTTTCCGCCTCGTCCAATGTGGTCCAGGAGCCGTCGGCTTTGGCTGCTTCGATGACCGCCAAACCCGCTTGTGTCATCAGTCCTTCTTCTGTGAGCCGTTCTATTTTGTCTTTGTTTATTTTTGACCAGACGCTTTTCGCTTTCCTTTTGCTGAAAAACTGCATAAACATATCATTTTCCAGAGATCTGCGGGTACTGTCTATCCATCCGAAGCAAAGGGCTTCATCCACCGCATCACTCCAGGCCACCGAGGGCACGCCGGTTTTTTTCTTGTGATGAATCAGCCAGACAGACTGCTTTGAGCTGTGGTTTTCTGCCAGCCACTTCCGCCATTCATCGCGGTTTTCAGGGTAAAAAGTTTCTGTTTCTTTTTTCATTTGTTGTTATTGGAGAGAGCAGGAAGGAAAAAGGAGCAAGGACATGACAGGCTTTTTCCTTTCTCCGGTTATTATACCACTAAAATAACACTTACTATCAGAATACCCAATAAATGATAGGCCCCGCTGATAATTCCGTAAAGAATTGGTTTTGGAACGTTGGGATTGATGGCGATATTGACCGTATTGGCTACCAGGTATCCCACACCTACAATCAATGCAAACTCTATGGCTGCATCGATAGTTTCAATGTGCAGGGCAGACATTAACACGGCAGTTGCGAGGGTAATCACGAGGGAACAAAGGGCAGGCCCGACGATAAAAATGGGTTTATTGGGTAGCACTTCGTTTTCTTTCCCTAAAGAAATTTTGTAGGGTTTGCTGAAGAACAACGTGAACCACAAGGCTCCGAGAATAAAGTACACGACAAAGGCGACCAGGACGCTGATCCAGTTCAGATGGGCTAATTGATTCATCATCATTTTGTTTTTTTTAGTTTATGATGCAAACCTAAGAGCGTGCTGTGACAGCGGTATGTCAAGGGTACAACATGGGTAAAAATAAAAAAAGGCTTTAAGCTATAGGCAGTAAGGAAGATGAATTGAGGCACACGGCTTCTGATCAAAGCTAATCGCCTGCAGCCTGTTGCTTAAAGCTTATCCTGCAGCTTATCGCTCCCCATGATTCCTGTCAAAAAACTCCTGCAAAGTCATTTTGTGAGGGGTGAATTTTTCGGTGAGGACTTCCAGTTTTCTGATCCTGTCGAGGCGGAAATACCGGAAGCCGTTTCTCAGACGGCACCAGGCTACCAGCAGCCAGTTTTCCTGGGTATGCAGCAAGGCAAAAGCTTCTATCAGCCTGACGGAGCCTTCATTGGCTTCGTTGATGTACTCAATTTTAGCCAGGTAAAAGCTGGTAATGCAAAATTGCAGATCGGATAAATTATTGCTGTTTCTTTCACGGTTGATGTTCTGGTCAAACCGGGTGCGTTCGGCCAGGAGGTTGGCTTTTTCCTTCATTGTATTCCTAAGCACTGCCTTGATCTTGTCGATGGCCTCTGTATAATCTTTGATAAAAGAGGTGTCTTTGTTTTTAAGGACCAGTTGCTCGGCCAGGATCAGGGCATTGGCTTGATTCTCAGTAAACATCACCGGGGGTACCCGGTAACCTTCCATAAGGGTATAGCCTTTGCCATCTTCCGTAAGAATCGGTACCCCTGCCTGCTCCAGGGCCTTGATGTCCCGGTAAATAGTCCTGTTGCTGACTGAGAATTTCAGGGCCAGTTCCGGAGCCGTCAGGATCCGTTTCGTCTGAAACTGCGTCAGTATCGCGACGAGCCGAGAAAGGCGTTTGGTGTCGTTGTCGTTCATCCGGGGTCAGATTTTCTTCATTAATGGCTGATGGATCAAAAGTAAGAGAAACTTGCGTGGGCTTCAAATTTCTTGTTTGATCTTTTCTCAGACTGTCCAACGTCTCCGACGTATCGGACGGTGTAACGCGGTCTCTGACCGGAGTGATGAGAATCTGCGTTATTGACTTGCCGGAACTGTCTTTTAACAACGTCTGACGGCGGTCAGCGACCGCGTTTCGCCGACTGGGCGTCCGCTCTCCAGCGTCTCAGACGTTGGAGAGCGGAGCTTATTTCATTACTTCCGGTGATACTACAACAAAATCATACTTATAAATAAGCTGATAGGTGTCTTCCGTGAGTGTTTTATCATTTTTATATCTGACCCTGAATGGACGTAAATCCACCACAACCCATTTTTCTTTGTCATATAACTTCAGAAACTCCTTTGGATATTCATTGTATTCACTTTCGAGATCATCGATGATTACTCCCTTTTCTGTAGTGAATCTGTTGACAAAAAACACATTGGTAAAGTTGGTTTTATTCCGCTGGGTAAGTTCGTAAGCCGCGTTGCCGATGTCATACAAATGCGTTGTCAGGTTAAGCCCTTTGGCCAGGTGATTGGCCCCCATTTTAAAAAATACCTTTTCATTTTTAGACGGGGTACGGTCGTAATAATGGTAGAAATTATTTTTCATCAGCGTGGCTCTCATCAGTGAATTGTCTTCGTAGTAGATCGTTCTGGATATTTTAATGTCTTCCAGGATCATTTTCAGGTCTTTCTGGGCAATACCGTTTTTCAGGCTGTCGAGCAACTTCACTTTCGGCATCCACCATTTGGCCAGCAAACTGTCGTACACCGCTTTGTATTGTGTCTTAACTTTTGGCGGCTGGGCATTGTAAACCTTTTCCAGGCAATAGGTAAAAGCCATCTGGTATTCCTGGTCGATGCCCCAGATCTTAAAATTGTGTTTATTGGCTGTGACCAGCATGCTGGCATCCTCTTTGGTTTTAAAGAAAGGGAAGGTGCCGTAAGCTCCTTTGTCTTTGGATATTTCGAGAATTTCTCCCGCAGGGTCTTTCATTTTGGAAATCCGGGTCAGTTCGCCGGCTACAAACGGACTGGTTTCTACGCACCAGTTTTTGAACCCATTCTTTGCGGCCGTTTCAAGAGCATAGGTCGATAATTGAGAAATCAAAGGCGAATTGTGGTATTCTCCCCAGGCCACAAACTGGTTGTCTGCAAATTGTTTTTCGAGGATGGTCCAGCCTTTGCCTTCGGGTTTTTGTCCGTCAAAAGTAAACGAGCTTGAATGTTGGAGTACATACTTATTGAATTTGGCAGAGTCGCTGACAGTCTTGCCTGTTTGTCCGAAGCCTTGAAAATTGATCAGAAAAGCAGCAATAATTAAAAAATTCTTCATTCCGGGTTTAGGGTGTTTAATTGTTTTCAGGGATATGCGAAGCAACCTCAGGGTCATTCCTCACTCTGGGATACAAAATATAACCCGGAAGCTTATGTTGATCATCTTTTGACGTATAATTATATTCTTTCGTTGGATAGTGATAGACTTTCAGGTAATCCTAATTGTCAGGGTTGTTAAGAATATATTTTATCTACTTCCGATAAGCCATCACCCTCCTCAGCGTATCCCCCACAAAATAAACGTCGTCTCCCTTTTTCTCAAAGCAAGTGGGGTTGAGTTTCGCGAGATGTCTGGCGTAGAGGTCTGTCTGGTTTGCGTATGACTGTTTTATGTCTCTGGGGTTGGCGTCAAAAATTGTTTTGACCACCTCGCTTATTTTGGTGCCGGGTTTTAGTTTCCGGGCCAGTTTCTGCCAGGCTTTTTTGTCCAGTTCATCGTTGGGTTTGGGATTAAGCTCTTCAAGAACAGTCACTAGGGGCTGAGGCTGGGTTATCTTGACAGGTACTTTTACAGTTTCTTTTTTATCGCCTGATAATAAGAAGAATAACAAGGTAAACAGCCATAACGCGAAGAACAACAGGGTCAGGGCCTTGTACATCTCAGGAGATATAGGGAGGTTGATACGGGACAGGAAAGTTTCTTTGTCTTCTGACCTTGCTTTCTTTTCAGTTTCTCTGACTCGCTCTGTCTGACTGATGTTCCTGATGGTTCCCGGCACTGTTTTGCCGTGGGCAGCTTCCAGTTGTCTTCTGCTTTCTTCGATGATGTCCCGGGCTGTGTCCGGAGCCTTTCTTTCTTCTTTGATTTGCAGGATGGCCTCTCCGAGTTGCCGGAGACTTTCTCCAAACTGCCGGCTTACTTTTTCGTGCTGCAGCCTGGCGGCGTCCATCTGCTGACGGTTTTCTGCATGTTGTTTTTCATTTTCCTCCGTCTGGGTCCGGGTCCGGTTTTCGTAACGGTTCCTGGCCTCTGTCAGTTGGGTTCTTTCCCGTTCCAGTTGCTCTATGCCCTCTCTGATCTTTCTTTTTCTTTCTTCTTCCTTATGGATTCTATACGATTCGATCTCCCGGATAAAACCCTGGTAATCGACGATTTTAAACAGGCGTTTTTCTCTTACAAACTGACCCACTTCGGCACTGGCCGTGAAGAAGACGGTATCATATAGACCCAGTAACTCCGTTGACTTCCGGAAAAGCTCCGTCAGCTTGCTTTCCGGTGTCACTTCGCTGTACACCACCAGGCTTTTCAGCGTATTTTCTTCAAAATTCAGGTCGTAGCTGATGTTCTTTAAGCTGTTGCCGATCTTATCAAACTGCCCTGGCTTTTTAGCTACGAGTTTATCGGAATGATTGACCTGCAGGATATCACCGGCCACATTGTCCTTCATCACATCACCGTGAAATTCCCGGAGACAACGGACCGTCAGACCCTCTTCTGCGATTTTCTCATAAAAAAGCAGGCTGGAACCTATAAAAGTACCGCCCCTGTCAGAGGTTCTTTCTTTGGCATAGGAATACACCGAGTAGGCGATGGCATTCAGGCCGTCGACGTGTTCTTTCCTGATGGAGTAAACAGTATTGCCGGGAAACAATTTGATGGCATTGGTGTTCAGGTCAAACGTTTTCACCTTCAGAAAATGAGGGTTTCTCAAAAACGAACTTTGTCTGAATCCGTGTGGGGTTCCGAATGTACCAAATGCAATTAAATCTACATTCATTTGAACAGACTGAATTTTATACGTTCCCAGAAGGTACCTTCATAGTTGATGTCATACCCGGTAATGCTTCTGTACAGCCATTCCGACAACACCTGGGCGGTCTGCAGGTTCAGCGAGGTCAGTCTCTCTTCGCCTGTGCTGTTTTTCTCCAGGTTGCCGATGGTATAGTAGGTTTTGTTGAGGCCATAGGTGTCGAGCCGCTGGCTGGTCATCGGCAGGCGTTCCCTGATAAAGTTTTCGAGCTGCTCAGCGTTCGACACCCCGAATGAACCGGATTTATCCCACTTGGAAATGACCAGGATGGCATCTACTGATTTCAGACTTTTACCTTTTCTTTCCAGTTCGTTCAGAAATGTAAACATCAGGACGTCGTCATTGTGAGCCGTTTCATAGCTGGTAACCAGTATAAAACTCAGAGGAATGTTCGCACTCAGGTATTCTTCGATGCTGTTATGATAATGCCCGCCTCTCCTGATCTCATTGTGGTTTTCACCCGAGGTTTCGAGAAAGGTGAGGTTCACCGGTTTGACTTTTTTGGAGCGGTTGTTGGGCTCAAACACAAGGTCGAGCCGGGTGACCTGGTCGCGGGTGGTTCTGCTCGGCAGGATGCCCTTACGCAGGTTTTCCAGGAAATCATACAGCAATACTTCTGCTTCTTTCGTGTTGGGCGTGCTCAGTTTTGGTCTGAGGGCCCCGGCCTGGGAACTCAGGTAAAAAAGCATGGAAGACAATATCACTGATTTCCCTGATTCGGCGGTGCCGAAAAAGAAAACAAAGTTACTGTCCTTTTCCTTGATGGAATTGGTCGTGGTTTGGGCTATGGGCACAAAACCCCTGCTGTTATTTTCCTGGTGGTCCAGGATCAGCGGTTGCAGGGTCTCTTCAGTATCATTATCAAAAGACAATGGGGTCAGTTGCTCTTTTTCTTCGCTCATGGTCTCAGTGGTTAGGAATGAGGGTTGTCCCGCTGCGTTTGTTGTTAAATACACTGCCGCTCTGGTTGCTCCTGGTGGCCGGGTCGGTTACCAGCAGAATAAGGATCACGATCAGGAAGTCCAGCAAAATACAACCCGCCAGCACAACGCCCTGGTAAATCCCGAAATGCTGCACCGCATGTTCAAAAGCATACCCGATTTTGCCTACGTCCTGGGTTTTGGAGAAGACCGGCTCAAACCTGAAACTATCGCCGCCCAGCACAGAGCCTGCCCTGATGCCCAGTTTGTTATATTCACCGAGGGATTCATCAATAAGGCCCTGGGAAACTTCGTCCTTTTCTTTTTTAGACAACAGGAGCGTTTCCTGTATCTTTTTGTTCCATTTCAAAACGGCCGTGTTGACATCCGCTTTCAGTTCCTGTTCATTGGTCGACAAGTCGTTCATCATATTATCAACCTGCCTGCCCATTCTTTCAGACAAGTCCTCGTAATCATTGTCCTGAGGGGTGAGGAAATCAACCTTTTGCCCCGTCAGTTTTTCGATGTCCTTGATCAGGGCCCTGGCTCTTTCGCCCAGGCCTTTGTTGCCCGGATCTTTGATCTGCTCCATCAGCTGTTTCTTCTTGATCTCGATGTTCTGGGTAGTTTCTTTATCGTATTTGTACCCCAGTTTGCTCTGTATGTCGGTTTCGAGGGTATTGTATTTCTGGTTAATGTCTCTTAACTCGCTGGTATAGATGTCTGTACGCATAAACCTCGTGTAAAGAGCGTTGAAATTGGCGATAAAACAAAACGAAGCGATAAAGATGTAGATAAGGATGAGACTCACGGGCGAACGTCCTTCCAGTTTGGCTGCCCGGATCATCCAGCAAAGAAAAAGCAAAAGGAGAGAAAGGGCCAGTGCAATAACAAGGGAGGCTTCTCCGAAAATTTGTTCAAGCCCAAGCCAGGTCTGGTAAAAACTTACGCTGATGAGGAGCAATGCCAGCATGAGCAGAAACAGATCGGTCGCATTAATCGATTTTTTAGTCATTTTTAATAGTTAGTTTTTCAGGTGCTATAACAGGGTATTGCACTCAAAATGAGCGTAATGAGTGTCTTTTATGAGTAAATCCATGTTGTTTATCAGGAGAAGCGGTTTCGCTACGGGGGAGTGAAACCATCAGGCCCTCAGGCCATTGGCAGGGCAGGGTGAAAGCTTGTCAATAATCATCCACTCCTTTATCTGTTTCGCTTCAAAATAAACAAAATGGATTTAAAATAACTGACTAACAATATTACTGAAAAAATAATAAATACAGGACATGATTTGGCAGAGAAATCATGAGAAAATATAAATAATCTGATAAGTGGATTGGTTTGCTCAGGAATTTATGATCGCTGTCCAACGTCTCCGACGTGAAGACGGTGTCATCCGGTCTCTGACCGGAATAATATGAATCCGGGATTCTGACTTTTAGCTTTTAACTTTTAGTGCCCTCTGGCAAAGGTCAGAGACCGCATTTTCCCGACTGGCCGTCCCCCTCTTTACGTCAGAGAGGTCGTTGAGCGGGGCAAAATTGGAGCTCAAACCTCTGAATTAGAGCTTCATAGCTCTGATTTACAGCTATAATGCTGCAATTTGGAGCCCAAGGGCTCTAAATTGCAGCAACAGGGCTCTGATTTAGAGCTGTCACCCTCCAAATTAGAGCTCGATAGCTCGAATTTTGAGCCCTAAGGCTCTAATTTAGAGCATCAGAGCTCCGATTTAGAGCTATCAAGCTCCGATATTGGAGCTTTGACTCGCAAATTACAGCTTTTACCTCCAAATTGGAGCTCGGACCGTCAATGTTGGAGCTTTGACTGGCAAATTGGAGCTCGCACTGCCAATGTTAGAGCTTTGACTGCCAAATTGGAGCTCGGACTGCCAATTTGAAGGTAAAACATGAAATTGAGCATCAGAAATATCAGGATTTGGGAAGTTTAGGGCTAAAGTTGGCACTATTAGCCCGAATATCGGACCTGTAGGCGGTCATAGACCGCGGGACGCCCGCTTACGTCTGAGACGTTGGAGAGCTGTCCAACGGCTTGCCGATTTCCCAGATGTGGCCGGACGGATCGTAGAGTTTTCCTATCCTCCAGAATTCCTCTGTAGTCATCGGGCATATCTGCTTTGCTCCGGCGTTCATGGCTTTAGTAAACAGGGCATCCGGGTCTTCAACGGTCAGGACGAACCGTGCGGCAGTGCCACCCACGGTCTCAGGACTGAGGTTGTTGTATTCCGGTTCTTCGTCGCCCATCCAGAATTCTGCCCCGTCCACACTGATCCTGGCTGTCAGCCGCCCGTCAGGCCCTTCAAATCTGTCGAGAATCTCCGCACCGAAACCAGCCTTGTAAAACTCCGCCGCCTCTTTGCCGTTTTTAACTACGAGGAATGGGGTGAGGGTTGTCAGTTTATTTTGCATTGTTATTTTTTTGTTTTCATCGCTTTCAAATTTAGTGAATTTTCGTTTCTGTTGAGCGGAGGTTTCGCCTTCGTACTGTTAAAAGCCCTAAAGTCACTAAAATATGATCTGTTGAAACGCGTCATGAGTGTAATCACTTCCGGCAGCAACAATCCCTGCGGATTTAAACGGTTCTTTTTCCGCTTCAATTCACAGATAAAACAGTCGGGAAGTCACATATGACAAAATATTTTAATTATTTCAATGCTCGAGGAATAAGCTGTATTTTTTATTTAATGTGTTTATAATCAGTGTTTTGATGAGGTTTTTTTTTGATGACTGCACTATTTTAATGCGGGAGATTGTTTAATTTTTCACACTCTTATGTTACTTTTTGTGACCCTTCACGTCTAAATGATTACATAAGCTATATGTAAAATATACCTGATGTGGTAATTTCTTACAAAAAATGTTTAACATGAAAAAACAAAAAAAAGCCCCCTTTATTGAGATTGGTACGCCAAAGCGTGCCTACAAAAGCCCAAAACTTACAAAATTTGGACAAGTTTCAAAATTAACCATGGGCGGTGGTTCTCTTTTCCCTGACGGAGGCCCGTCTGAGTTTGAAAATGGAGCTTAAGTCTCATTAAATTATTCATTACCGAAAATGAATAATTTGCCGCCGGTTTTCCTTGACGGAAAGTACACGGGTACTCACTATTCCGGGGAACTATCGCTTTGGTGTGCTAAGCCGTGGTCTGCACAGGCTATTATAGAGGCTTACACCCAAAGCGAAATGTTTTATAGTGAAATTACATTCGATACTTCGTTTGTATTGATCGATTATGCCCGGAAACGAACTATTGCTTACCGTGATTTTTTCGGTTTAACTCCCCTGTTTTATGCCAATACCGGAAACAGGTATTTGTTTTCTTTTTCTATTAATGATGTTGTTACTTCCGGAGAAATGGCCGCCTTGGTTAATTACAGGCACCTGGCAGATTTCTTAAACCCGGCGAAAAAGATCTCTATCGTTGACAACCAGACATTTTTTGAAGGAGTTCATCGCCTTTTACCGAATCATGTTTTACTGCTTGAAGATGGGCAGGAGGATAGAATCTTCCCGGCAAAACCAATAGATGTTGAGAAATACAAAGGCCTTGATGAGGAGGATTATATCAGACATTTTGAACAGATTTTTACAGAGTCTGTTAAAAACGCAGTCAGACCTTTCTCACGGCTTGGTATCCATATAAGCGGAGGGATCGATTCTTCTTCCATTCTGGCAGTAACAGGCTCGGTATCTGAAAAACCAATTTATACTTCCTATTACGACATTGATTCTGTGCTCGCCTCTGAACAGGAATTTGTAGATATGATGCTGCGGAGGTATAAAACCACCCATAAAAATGTTAAACCGGCACAAAATGTTTATGAAATTTCTGAAGAAGTCATCAGGCAAACCGGCGTACCGGAAGCCATGCTGGTGCCGAGTTCGATGTTATCGACCAGTATTGATTTTTTCGCAGAGAACCACATCGATGGATTGCTTTCCGGCAGGGGGGGAGATCAGGTGGTAGGTATAGGAAAGGGGTATCTGGACGAATTGTATAAGCAAAAAAAATGGAGGGCGTTGCAGGAAGCCATCTACCGGTTTGTGGATATCCGGTACGATTTTTATAAAAACCAGGATGTTCTTCATTTCTTTTGGGTGGCATCCGGTGTCATTGAAAGTGTGAAGAAGTTTGCTTGTGACTTTATGTTGAAAAAGGCAAAGCAAAACTTCAGTTTAAGAAATTCAATTGAAACGATATGGGTCTTGAACCGCTATTTTTCCTGTTGGGGCGGCGAGGTTTTTGAGACAATGTTCAGGTATTGGAAAGCAAAAAAAGAAAAGAAAAATGCTGCCGGCAGTGGCATATTTAAGCCTGCACTTTGGCAGAAAGCAGATGAAGAGCCTAATGATCTCATTGCTTTGGATACGGATAAACTCACAAACAAACCATTGTCTGCAGCACAAAAGAGTATGATCAGTGTTTTTTATTATGCCTTATCGGTGAGAGGGAGCGAAGCCGGTTTCAATTATCTGCGAGCAAAATCAATGAAGCAGGAGCATCCTTTTTATAATACAGAATTGCTTTCTTTAACCCTGAACACCCCCTTAAAATTACAATTTAGCAAAGGGATATTGCGGGGGACGATCCGGGAGGCCATGAAAAACTATCTTCCTGAACAAATTAAAAACCGTGTAATAAAAGGGTCTTATGGTGAATACGGAGAAGTAGCTTTTAAAAGTATGTACGAAACTTTTCAGCAAAAAGAAGCCGGCAAAGACAGAAATCATGCTATCTGGGAGCTTGTTGACAAAGACAATTTCGACAAACTGGCAACAAGAATACTTAACAAAACGGCCGACTTTGATGCCGTCGTTATTGCCCTTCGGGTTATCTACGCGAGCATCTGGCTGGACTATGTGGAAAGTTTGAAGCAATAGTGGCGGGCGTTTTAATCAGCCAGTACCTGCAAAAATCTTTCGTCAGCAATTTTATACAATGGCTTCAGGAGGATTCTTTTTAGTAAGCTTATTCATCTTCGCCAAAAATAAAGATGAAAATGTGGAATTAAGGCTTGGACTTTAATAAAATATCATTGGAAAGAAACCGTATGTAAAGTTTTCAATAATTGAGCGTATACAAAGCACCATTACTGATATACTTTTCTGAATCCGGTAGTGTTGTCCCCGAGTCGTCAAAATACCGCTTTCTTTGTTTTCCTGTTTTGTGGAAGGTGGTTTTTTTAATATATTGCCGAATGTTTCGTATGTCATTTTTGGTAAGCAAAAGCCTTGTTGTTTGATAACGTTGTATATTCTTACTTCGTTAAGACTATCATTATCCTTATGAAAATGCGTTTCCTCTTTTTTTATCTAGTTTTTCTGGTTCAGTTTACTTTTGGTCAACAAAACGAGAAATCGTTTATATGTGGAACAAGTGAAGAATTGAGTCCAGAGCTGCTAAATATAGTAAGATCGGCTCGGCCTGTCAAGTCTGCAAGACTAGCAAAGGATGAACTAAGAGAATTACGACTAGCCGTCGTTATAGATTCTACTGTTTATAACTTTTTTAATAAGGATACTAATGCGATCAAGGAATCTATATATAACGCAATACGTTTTGCTTCATCCCAAGTTTTAGAAGCCCAATTGAACATTCGGGTAAATGTAAGCTACATTGAATTTTTAACAAAACCTCAAGGGTATAATTCATATCTTTCCTTTTTGAAATTTCGCCAAGAATATGCGAAAAGATCAGATATAAAACGCGATGTCATGATGTTGTGGACAATTAGGAATAAAGAACCCTATTCCGGAATTGCAGGTTTAGCTGGAATAGGAGATGATTATGCCGCATTTCAGCTCCTTACTCAAGAGCACTCACCACATTTTTATCCTTCATTATTTTTGCATGAATTGGGACATGTATTGGGTTCTCCACACACACATTCCTGTGAATGGCCAGATGGCCCAATTGAAGTCTGTTGGACACCCGAATGGGATTGTGAAGGTTCTATAAGTACTATTTGGGGATCTGCTATGAGCTATTGCGGTTATCAAGTGCCTAGTTTTCATCCACTTAGTGTTGATGTAATCCAACGGATAAGCTACCCATTTTTAAAAAGAATGGACGAAAAGCCAAAAGGAGTAGTTTCACCTTATTATCCAAGGAATAATATGACTGATTTTTATCCTACAGACTTTTTTTCTTGGTCCTCCGTTGAAAAAATCAACAATTATGAAGTAGTAGTTGCGGAAACAAATGATTTCTCTAAGATTGTCCTTGACACGCTTGTTCAAGAGAATACGTTTTATATGATGAAGAGCTTAAAAAGAAGTACAACATATTATTGGAGGGTAAGAGCTAAAAATCATTTAGGTAACGGAGAATGGTCGAGAGTATTTTCTTTTAGATCTCATTCGCAAGAGCAACTGAGGACTCCCATTATAAATAGAGTGAATGATGTTAAAAAAGGAGCAGATCAAATAATGTCTTTCAAATCTATCAACGATGCCGAGCAATATGTAGTGCAATTCTCAGATGCTTGGGATGGCAAGATTTTATTTGAAAAGACTATTTCAAATAAATCTTTTCGGTTAGGGGAAATGGTAAATGACTATGGGAGGTACAATTGGAGAGTTAAAGCTGTTAATAATAATAGTTCATCGTTATGGAGCAAAGCTCAACTTGGGGAAATAGAGCCTAAAACGGATTTGTATAAATATCCATATTCGATTGGTAGCTATGTTCCTTTAAACTTTTTGGACAGAATTTTTAACATAGGTAACTTTTGGTTTAGGGAAGAGAATCTTAGTAAAACATATGATCTGGAATTGTCTGAAAGCAGTAAATTTAACCAGATTCTTGTCAAAAAGAGATTGCATTATGAATACAAGGGAAAATCAGCCAACGGTTGGGTTTTCAATACAATGTTTGTAGATTCTTTACCGCCGAATAAAACTTTTTACTATCGTTATAAGGTAAAAACAGGCCTTGATAGTTCGGATTGGATATCTTCTGATTTTAGGACAAGTTATGAGAAAAGATGGAGGATGTATAATTATGAAAACTCTATTCTGCCATTTAATCCAACAATGAATAATATTTTTCTAGATAAATTAAATAACAGATGGATGTATGGAAATGGAGGTATGTACATAATTTCCTCCGATGGAAGTGAGCAAAAAGAAATCGTTCCTGGAGGACCTGAAAAATTAATGTCCTACGATGTTAATTTTATAAAGCAAGGCAACGATGGAAGACTTTGGGTGGGAGTTTCTAATGGTCTGATGACATATTATAATGGAAGTTGGAAAAGCTTCCCCCACACATTATGGACAAAAGATTTTATTGAAGGGCGTCCAGAGCATTTAGCGATTTCAAACAAAAATATTGTCTATTTTAATGGACAAAATACCAATCGGATCTTTCAATATGATGGAAAGGAGTTTAAAGATATAAGTGAAGGAAGTGATATTACCGAAGGACAAAGGATATTGTTAAGAACTGATAAAGAAGGTAATCTTTGGGTAACGGTCTATATAGGAGCATATGTTAGAGTCAGGATTTACGATGGTGCAAAATGGAATGATGATTCTGCTACTTCAGAGCTTTTTACCAAAACTAGATACTCTTCCCCGCACATAGACAACGAAGGGAATATTTATATTATTTATGGAGATAGTTTGATACTTGTAAATGAGAAAGGAGGGAGACATAAATCAATCTACGGACGATCTATTCAAGCAATTGATGATATGACAGGCGAGATGACTAATATTAATACTTACGGTGAAATTTCTGTCCAATCGGTATATAAGTCAGGTAATCACACTTACTTTTTTATAGGCCCATGGCAATCTTATGCATATTTGGAAACAGATGGTAAGAATTGGTGGGCTCGTTATTCTTATGGAGGATTACACACGCTTTTTTTTAATCCTGTTGTTGACGACAAACAGAAAATGTCATATTTACAAGCACCAGGGTCGCTCCTTGAATTTGATAATAAAAGCATTATAGCTGGTTTTGAACAAAAAACCATTTTTGCGGGGTGCAGAATTAGATTCCAAGTGGGTGTTAGTTTGCCTCCAAAAGGAGATGCTCAACAAAATAATTTAAAAGTATATCTTTCAGATTCCTCGTCAAGCAATTTCCGTCGTTTAGATGCTTCTTATTCAAATGGTGAGATCAGTTTTATTATTCCTGGAAGTACCAGAGGTAAAGGATATCGTTTTAAATATAGTATGGGTGAGAATTGGCTTGAAAGTAAGGAGAGTCAAGCGTTTGATATTCTAAATGAAATTGAAATTAAAGGGAATTCATTTTTTTGTTCAGGAGAGAGTACGGTATTGTCAGTTCCTGAAATGGATAGTCATTTTTTTTCTTACCAATGGTTCAAAGGGCTGGACACTGTAGGAACTAATTCAAGCAAATATTCAGTAAAAGAGACCGGTACATATACTGTATCAGTTAGGACCGACAATGGCTGCAAGCTGAGTTCTCAAGGCTATATAGTATCTGAAAGAAAACTGGCAGCTATTGTTACTCCAGCTACTCCGGAAGTTATCTATAAACCGGGCACCATAAGCTTGGGAGTAGCGAAAATCGATAGTGCTCGCTATCAATGGAAAGTTAACAACTTAAATATTCCCGGAGCTACAGAAGCCATTTACGAGGCAAAAGAATCAGGGAATTATTCCGTTGAGGTGAAATCTCAGGGCTGTACCGCTTCTTCAAATGTCGTTAAGGTAAGCATCGAAACCCCCTTGGCTAATGAACCTGACGATAAGCCGGGAAACCTGGAGCTGACTATCGCTCCCAATCCCGCTCACGAGATGGTGGAGATTCGGCTGACTTCTTCCAAAGTATTTCCGGTGCACATTGAGCTGACGGATATAAATGGCAAAATCCTGAAAAAATGGATGCTGGATCAAATGTCTGATTCGCATCGCTTAAGCGTTAGTTTATCAGGTTACCCATCCGGTGTTTATTTCGTGAAAGCAAGCAATAAAGAAGACGTCCTGGTCAGGAAATTGTTGAAACAATAGAGGGATCGAGGTAGTTATAAAAAAAACTGCAACGCAGCTCTTTGCGTTGCAGTTTTTTTTATTGCTTAGCCAAATCCAGACTTCGCAAACCTCAAAAAGCTTAAAGCTTATAACTTATCGCCTGCAGCTTATTGCTTACAGTCAATCGCTTCCCACTTCACGGCCTTTTACTCCCCATAAAAAACTGCAGCTTGCCGCCGTTGACGATGTCCGCGTGTTTAAGGCGGAGGCTTTTCAGCGGCTGGCCATTTAACAGGACTTTCTGTACGTAGACGTTCTTTTCGCCGGGATTAATGCTTTCTACTGAAAACGTTTTGCCGTTTTCCAGGCGGATGTCGGCGTTGTGCACCAGGGGACTGCCCAGCCAGTATTCGTCTGAACCCGGAGCAACCGGGTAGAAGCCCATGCTGTTAAACAGGTACCAGGCACTCATTTGTCCGGCGTCGTCATTGCCTCGCAGACCGTCTGACCCGTTATCGTACTGGTTTTTCAGAATCATCCTGATCTTTTCCTGGGTTTTCCAGGGCTGAGTAGTGATGTTGTACAGGTAAGCCACGTGGTGGGCAGGTTCATTGCCATGCACATAGTTACCGATGATGCCCTCGCGGGTGATATCTTCCGTATTCGCAAAAAACGCATCCGGCAGGTGCATCGTAAAGAGCGAATCCAGGTAACGCACCAGTCTCTTTTCGCCGCCCATGGTCTGCATCAGGGCTTCGGGATTATGCGGTACATACAAACTGTAATTCCAGGTATTGCCCTCAATAAAACCCTGTCCGTGGGTTTCCAACACATCAAAATCCTTTCTGAAACTGCCGTCTGCAAGCCTCGGACGCATGAAGCCGATAGAAGCATCATAAACATTTTTCCAGTTTTCAGAGCGTTTGATAAACTCATCATAAATACTTGTTTTTCCCAGGTGTTTCGCCAGCCGGGCAATGCACCAGTCGTCGTAGGCGTATTCAAGCGTGTTAGATACTGAGGTGCTGTTGGTTTCGGACGGAATGTAACCCTTGTCCATATAAACGCCTATGCCTTCGTAACGTCTTTGCCTGGCGGTGGCTACACAGGCCTGCAGGGCTTCGTTGGCGTCACCTTTGTACACGCCTTTGATGATCGCATCGGCAATGACGGATACGCTGTGGTAACCGCTCATGCACCAGTTGTCGTTGGCATAATGTGACCAGATCGGCAGCATTTTCAGGTTGCTTTGCTGGTAATGTGCCATCATCGACTGCACCATGTCGGCGTTCCTCGACGGATTGACGATGTTAAGGTAAGGATGAAAAGCCCGGAACGTGTCCCAGAGTGAAAATGAGGTGTAATTCGTAAAACCTTTGGCCTGGTGTATCTCATGGTCAAGGCCTTTATAACTGCCATCCGTGTCCATATATACGGTGGGCATCAGGGCGGCGTGGTACATCGCCGTATAGAAATTGACATAGTCTTTCTTTTCAGGAAGTTTCGCCGTGATCCTGCCCAATTCATTTTCCCAGAGGGTTTGGCCGTCGGTTTTGGTTTTGTCGAAGTTCCAGTGAGGGATTTCCGCCTGCCTGTTGGCCGTGGCATTCGACATGCTCACAGGTGAAAGGGCAAATTTCACCATAATGGCTTCGCCCGCTTCCGCATCAAAATCAAAATGCAGACGGAGCTGATGTCCGGCCAGATCGGGGAAGTTGTCTTCCTGGTTGAATTTCCGCCAGAAACCCTTGTAAGCCTGGGCTTTGTCGTAATTTTTGCTGCCGTATGATTTGAAAGGTTTGGAGAAGGTCATTGAGAAATAGACGGTGCGAGTTCGTGCCCAGCCTGTGGTCTGGCGGTAGCCTGTCACGGTGCTGTCGTTCAGGATGCTCACCACTGTCCACACATTTTTGGCCTCATAGTTATAGATACCCGAAATCAGGTCCAGGATGATGTGGGCCTCGTCTTTTTTAGGAAAAGTATAGCGGTGAAAACCCGTGCGGGCACTGGTGGTCAGCTCCGCCTGAATGTTGTGGTCCTCCAGCAGTACCTTGTAATAATTGGGTTCTGCCTTTTCATTGGCATGGCTGTATCTCGACCTGAAACCTGTTTCCGGGTTCGTGGCGGTGCCGGGATTCATTTGCAGTTTACCTTGTGTAGGCATGATCAGGAAATCACCCAGATCGGAATGCCCCGTGCCACTGAAATGCGTATGACTGAAACCCACGATATTAGGGTCCTGATAACGGTATCCGGCACAGAAGGTGTACACTTCAGGATTGTATTTACCACCAAAATCATAAGAAACGGTATCTGTATCCGGGCTTAGTTGCACCGCACCAAACGGCACCGTAGCTCCGGGAAAAGTATGTCCCATTTTGGCAGTACCAATGAGCGGGTCCACATATTGGATAAGGTTGTTTTTCTGGGCACTCACCGAAACGGCCAGGGCATAAAAAGGTATCAGTAAAAGAGGTCTACGCATATCAGGTTGGTTTAGGAGCGTAAAAATAGGGGATAAGTTGAAAGGTAGGTTTATAAATTTGGGAATGTATGAAAATTGGAGGGTTGGTGCTGATTGAGACGATCAAAAACTGTAATACACTGATGAGGGTATAGAAACGGATATTCCACCAGTTAGCGGAGCAGGGATTTAGGCTTACGGCTTCTTTTTCGGAAGTTTTGCAGTTGAAAGGGTTTTGTTGGCCTTTTCTAATTTTTCAGGAAACATAATTTTGTCACGTAGTTTGTCGAGATTTTTGTCTACAACCACCAGTGGGAGGTTTTGTCTGGATATATTTTTTAATGTTTTCATTATTGTAGTATTTAAAATTTTCTTTGTGCTAAAAATCCATCATATGCTGTGCCGGTTTTAAACTCCACGAAATCGTCACCAATTTGTCCATAAAGATAAAAATCTTTTTTCATTTTATCATAAAACCTCGTTATTCCCATTCTATATAATCTTGTCCGGGTTTTGGTACTTCCCGTTGCATAAATATATGCATCCGGATATTTGTTGAAAAATGTATAAACAGCATCGACAACTGTTGCTAAGACTTTCTCAGTATCTCCATTATCAGAAACAGCTAAATCATCAATTTGTTGTGTTTGAGGGTTAAAGTCTCCAAACGCCAGATTGTAAACACCGGGGATCGTCGTTTCCTGAAATTCAATCAACTTTCGTATTACACCTTTCGAGCCTTCGCTTATAAATTCGAAACGTGTGAATCTGCTTTCAGGTTATATTTTTCTGTTTTCATTGTCTTTCAAAAGTATGGGGATTAAAAGTCAGGATTATTTAAAAGTGCCGCTGCTATTGGCCGGCAACGGCAATTAAATCAAAAAAAATCTAAAATACTAGAATGCCTTAATAGTGTATAACTATCTATAACCGTCTAATCCATTCCTCCTTCAATAAACCCGTAATTACCTCATCCTTTAACTCTCCATCGGCCATACAGCGATATTTCTTACGTCTTATTCCTTCTATTCTATATCCAAGCCCTTCCTGCATGCGTTTTGAGGCTTCGTTTCCTGTAAAAAAGCCGTTTTCCAGCTTTCTAAGACCAAGGTCTTCGAATGCAAACCGTATTTTTTCGGCAAATGTCTCTTTCCCGTAGCCGTGTCCATGAAAACTTTCGTTGATCCAAATGCCCCCTGTGGCGGTCCCGTGAATTTTACTGATGCCCGAAACACCGACGCCTCCGATCACCTTATGAGCCGATTTTAACTCGACAGCCAGTTCATACCCGCCCTTATTACCATCTTGGTCGTTGTTCATACAATAGCTGATCCACCGCTCCGCGTCTTCCTTTGTGTAAGGAAAAGGCACAAAAGCCATCCATCTGGACACATTGAGGTTATTCAATCCCTCGACCAGGTCGTCCAGGTCCTTTTCCAGCCAGCTTCGGATAATGAGTCTTTGGGTTTCGAGGATCATTTGATTTTAATTGGTTGAAGACTGGATGATTCTGAGCAGATCTTTAGCCTCTTATGCCCACACCTTTTTTTTGCCATCTGTGGCCTTCATTTCAACTGGGGTACAAATTGTACACCAGTTATTTTTAAGTATTTCGTACGTATAAATATTGTTCATAGTCGAATTTACATATTTTTACTTTGTGTGAGCACACGGAGAGGTTTTATTTTTTGAAGTAGGCGTTGTGAGTATTTGCTTAAAATGGCTTGAATATAATCACCATTTTTCAATTGTTCTGTCTTCGTCAAACCACAATTTAAGAAAGACATATTCTGTGATGGGCTTTCCTTTCCGTTTCACGATGTCGAATTGCAGGTCGCTCAATGATTTTTTGACGAAATTGATACAGTGTTTGTATTCTTTTCTGCTATAAAAGTCTTTCCATTTGTTATCAGTAAGGAGCATGGTAACCCGGTCGATTTTTCCATTTATGCTGATCCTGATTTTATAAGTTTCGGAACAATCAAACTCGTTTTGCCTGGTCCATTTATAATTTTTGATTTTCTCAAAAAGAACGTCTGATATATCAGAAAGCTCACTGTAGTTGCTTTTTCTGTTTATTCTGTCAGGGTCGTCCAGATAGTTTTCAACGATTTCTTCTTTTGTTATTTTACCATTTCTACTACTTATTAAAGTTTCGAAACGATAAATGACTTCAAAAACTCCGTCCCATCTGATTACTTCATTGGGCTTGTCTTTCAGACGAAAACTTATATCTCCTTTAAACCAGTCGATGAATACCTTGCCATTTTTTACTTTGTCATTAAAGATTAAACTCAAGTTAGCATTTGACTCTCCCTTTCTGAAATTTTTAATCGAGCCACAGTCAATGATGGAGACTAAAAACAAACTGTCGTTTTCAATTTTATAGATTGCCTGGTATCCTCTCCAGCAGCTGAGAAGAACGCTGCCATCTTTATTCAAGGTGTTTCTGAAACTCAGGCCGAACAATTTTTCGTCACCGGGGTATTTCTTCTGTAGATATTGCTCTACCAGCAAATGATAAGTAGGAAGGGTATCATTTTTGTAAATGATATAATCAGGAAGTTGCGGACTGGCATATAAATCATTACAATTAGTGCTTACTATGAATAACACCAGAAGTTTTGTTATGAATTTTAACATATCAACTGCTTTACGTGGTCTTCTGCTTTACGTGGTCTTCCTAATTAATCCTATCACTAAGTTAACTAAATAAGGTCTCCATCATCCAATAATTTACTCATTCAAAATTCAAAATTGACCCTCTTCTTCTTTTGACGGGTCTTTTTTGCAATAGTTAGATACTAGGATAACTCGTAATCAGATGCAAGAATCAAATTAATCTCTTTAAGAATTTTATCCCTTTTTCTTTCCCAAACATTTGGTATTACAGATGGTAATTGTAGCAAGGTCTCGACTTTTTCCTTCAAAGAGTTGAATTTATCCTTTTCGTTAATTTTCATTCCGTGGGTAGTAGGAATTACCCCCTTGACATCCACGTATTCAAAGGGAGGGATAAGAATGGGTATGTGATTATTGGTCTTAACCCACGTGGCACCCATTTCGCAGATACTTATTGTACTTGCATAGAAATTAGTAGATAAAACAAACAGGACTAAAACATTATTGTTTAATTCTTTCTTTATTGTTTCCAGAAAATCGGAACCTAATTTTACGCCATAGCCTTCAAATGAGCTGCAGAATATTTTGTCACTAGGGACACCAATAGCTTCCAAAGTGTCGATGATTTGCTCCACAATTTTACGGTCTAAACTTGAATGGCTTATAAATATCTTATCAGCTTTATGAGGAACTTCAATGTGTAGGGATTTTAAGCTTTCCGGAATTTTTAGACCCAGACTTTTTGCCAGGTTTACAATTGTTTCCACGGACTGGTCCTGGAGTAGATCAATTACATACCCTTTCTTGTCGCGGACAAAACTTGTTTCTTTTATTTTAATTCCGTATTCACTCAGCAATATATTAATGTTCGCAGTCGTATGATTTTGCTGAAGTTTTGAAGCGGTATTCCTCACAAGTTTTAATTTGTCTGTCAGGGGCATATTTAAATGTATTTAGATAAAAGTTAAAAGGGCTTTTTGTGGTAGAAGAACTACCGGGGGCGAATATATATATAACGTCTTACACAATCTATTTTCTGCCTAGTCACTTCTCCGCCTGAAGTCAGCCGGTTTAAAGTTGCGGTCTACGAAGTTGTATCCCAAATCATAGGTCGTCGCCGGCTGCCTGTCACTAAATTCAAATGTAAAAAATTGGCCGTCTGTTGATATTGATTTAATGGAATGCTGGTATGCTTTTTTATTCGGATCAGGGCCCCAGTAAGCGTAATTACCTGTGAAGCTGACTTTGTATCTTGGTTTAAATGTCTTGTTGGTATGTTTTGATTTTATGAGTTCAGTCCACAGGAAGAAGCTTTCCGACTTTTCGAGCTCCAGCAATCGTCCATTTTTTTCAAATGCAAAGTAACGGAGTTTTGGGTAGTAGGGTTGGTCTGGAGGCAGGCTGTCAAGTTTAATGTGATCGTGGACGGTAGAGATCGGTACATAGGCCCAAATCAATTCATTTGTTGCTTTTTTCCCATAGTCATGAATGGTCTTAACTATCTTCCCAGACTGAATAAATGTTGTAGTCAGCGATTCATCATCCGTGTGATTAGCAGCATAGTAGTCTTTTAGTCTCAAGGGATTTGCTCGTCTGAATTTGTCAAAAATGTAATCCTTCATCCCTGCATCAATGCGGCCCGAATAAAAGCCCAACGGCTTTGCATATCCTTCTCCCTGAAATAAAATGCTCCCTTGTTTGCTTACCGAAATGTCGATGATCGGGCAGGTGCCGTAACAGCCTGAACTGGAGTAAATAATCTGATCGAAGTCAGATAAGATGTCAGGTTTATTTAAAATTTTTCTGTATCGGACGATCGTTGAATCGTTAACGGCAAGTTGTAGCGTGTCGTTTTTTTTGCCGATAAATTTCCATTTTGCTCTCCATTTACCACTTATTGGATCTTTGATGATGATGTTGCCCTCATTCGTTTTATATGGAACAAAATTGGTCAAATGTCTACTTGTTCTTTTACCCGTAGTTTCGTCGTCTTTATAAAAACCAGTGTAAAACTCGATACTGTCGCTGTATATGCTCATTCCCTCAGGAGAAATAAAGAAAGGTACTGGCAAATCATCCCCTTCAATAATTTCCTCCCAGTCGCCGGAAATGGCTTCTCTCAACCTTGCATCGGCCTTATGTTCTCCGGTAGTTTTGCAACAGATGAGCGAGAGGCTTGAAAGCAGAAGAATGATGATTTGCGTTTTCATGTAAGGTTTAGGGAAAGGATATAAAAATGTTACAATATAAAAAAAGACACTCATTTTATTATTCAAAATTGTCTAATATATTGGATGCCGTGCATGATCTCCTGGGGCTTTTGAGAAAACAAAACGCCTTTATAGAAAGAGTTAATGTGAAGTTGAGGTTTGAGTTGGAGGAAGTACCTGAGTCTATTTTGGGGAAAAGGCATGTAAATAATCAACTATTTATTCAAATGTAGTAGCTATGAATAAATACATTTTCTAATAAAAAAAAATAGGACAGGACTCCATCCCTGTCCGTATAAAACTCTAAGAGTTTTTTAGGGCTTGTGTGTATTGGTTACCGTCTGCACCAAAAATTTGAAGGCGTTCAGAGTTACAATTTTAATTGCTTGCCCCATATGATCTTTAGTAAACACTATGGCCTCTTTTAGTATTTAATTCTATTCCGATATCGCTACCTTTCCAGGTAAAAAACAAATTAGAATAAACTCCCCCTATGTTTTCAATAATATTTTGTTTTTCAGAATTAGTAGTGCCGTTATCGAAGAATTTAATTTGATTTAGAACTTTTTTTCTGAAATTGTTTGCGTCCGTATCTGTATTTGAAATATAAGGACAGGTTAATACATCAATTAATAGGAATGTATCTTCTGCGTTATTGCTTTCAAATTTAGTAAATTTTTTAAGAATAATTTCTTGCAATTTTTGCCTCAAATGATTGAATTTTGAATTTCTTTTTATATGATTAAGTAATGATATTATTGTAAAATAATTTATGTCATAATTTAGTTTTGTGGTGTTTATATTAACGTTAAAATGCTTAGTAAGTAGTATCTCATCAAATTGATAATGATGTCCTAATTCATTTATTATTGGTAGCAAATAAAGAGTTTCAACTTCAGCATATTCAGATGACGAACTTCTTTTGAAAACAATAGAGATGCCGTCAAAAATTTTTTTAAACAAATTGTGTTTCTTGTCGAAATCATAGGCAATGAATTTTAATTCATCATCATTGACATAAGGTATTTTAGAGAGATAAGCTTTCTTTGTGCTTTCTTGATTTTTAATAAAATCTATTATCCTAAATAGGATATGGCACACCTTTATTGAGTAAGTAACTCGTGGTAGAACCGAATAGATAAAAAAAGTTAACTCGATTATTTCATTAAGGTTTTTATAAAGCTGTTGATGATAAATTTTAAGTACTTTTTCTTGATCTGCTTGTTTTTCTCTAGTAGATTGTAATTTCTTCTCATTCTCTTCTCTCTCTTCTCCAGATGAACTATTAATCTCTAATATTTTCAACCTTTTTTGAGAAAACAAGTCAAATAACACTTCTTGCTCAATTTGAATCTTTTTTATTAGCCCTTTTAGTTTGTTAAATATAATAGATAAAAAATAATTTTGTAAATCTTTATAACTTGTTTCGGTATTTGAAAGAATTAGCTTGTAGTTTGTTATAATGTCTTTGGAAGAATAATATTTCAGACCAATTTGACTTTTGGCTTCATTTTCATAAAATTGGAAAATCATTGAAAACTCAACAAGCTTTCTTATTTCTTCCTTCGCAATTGTAATATTTGTAATAATCGGTTTAGTGAAATTTTTTGTTTTAGATTCGTTGAAGAATAAGTTGTATTCCTGTAATTTTAGCTTATACGTATTAAGTATTTCTAATTTAATTTTTTCGTCAGTGTAAAAAACAAAAAAGTCATCTACATACCTATAAACATCGTAGTCCTCCTTATATCTATAGCCCTTTTCATTCAGAGCTTTTTCAACATTCCTGTCAATTCTTTGAAGAATTAATTCAGCAAAAATTCTTGAAAATTCAGGACCAATAACTATCCCATTCGTTTCATTGTAATTCATTTGCTGCATAATTTTATCAAATTTGCCGCCAAATGAATTTTTAGCAGAGTAGATATTGTCTTTAACTATCTTTTTGTTTATCAATGCCCATGGAAGCGTGTGTGTATAGATACTATCAAAGCATCTGGAGACATCAAATTTTAATAAATTGTCGAATCTCTTTTCTGCTCTTTGATACTCATATGATTCATAGAATTTATATATATTACTATATTTTTTATACGAAAAAAATGTTTTTAAGCTTGTATATTCTTTATCGGTTGTCTCAATAATTTCAATTTCCGGACTTTTTGATTTTCTACTTTTGTTCGAAGAATCTTTGAAATACTTCAGAGATGATACCTTTGCTGCTCTTCTCAAAGAAAACTTACTTAATGAAGAGTTATCTAAAATTGTATTTCTATATTTATCGTAAAAACCAATTAAATGTAGTTGATTAATAGGGTGAATTACTGTCAGTTCTCTGAAGTCATTGTCTTTATGAGTAACCTTAAATTTGAAAGGAATTGTAACTAGTGATTTCTCTAAATCTATTTTATAATAGTCATAATTGGAGCTGTTTTTTTTTGGTTTATTCGAGTTGCCTAATCCAAATAAAATGGCAATTAACTTTTCTAACGTTCCTGAACGATCTTTTTTAAATCTGATTTCATCCCCTACAATTGAAATTTTATGATTAATTAAGAAATTATAAAAGTATCTGTTTGAAAAAAAAGGGGGGACTTCGTAAGGGAGAATGTCTGAAAGCACAACCCTTTCTTTTTTGTAACCAATATTTTTACTAGCTCTTTTTCTCATTTCCAAATTGAATTAATTTCTGCAAGTCCAAATTGCAAAATGCCTTTATTGTTTCTATTTGGAACATCGTTTTTTTTTCGATTATGAGATTTATATTTTTTATTTTTTAATGGCAGAAAATGAAAAGATCTATTTGTAAAGCCAAGAATAAATGAATAATTTTCAATTATTGTTTTTTCGACTGCACTTAATTTTGCCCTAGAAATGTACCACTTTAATCTTTTTTGTAATTTTTCTAAAGAAGTGTGACTATTTAAAAAAGGATTTGAGAAATAAATCCCTACAAACACTTTGTCTTTATTATTTTTTAATTTGGTATTAGATGTAAGATAACCAATTCTAGCACAAAGCAATTTAAAAGCGTATTTTCGGTTGTGGTTCTTCTTTTTGTCAAAGTATTTAAACGACAGTTGTATTTTTTTTAAATATTTGTCAATTTTGTTATCTGATAGATGAACGCAAAGTTCATAGGTCGTTTTGAGAGAAGAAGTTCCGGTTGAAGTACCAGTGCTATCGAATGTACTTTTTAATGAACCTATTTTATAACCCAAGAAATTGATGCTGTTTGATTTTTCAATTACTTTTTTTGACTGTAATATTTTATC
>NZ_JAAAKV010000021.1 GCF_009905725.1 Emticicia sp. CRIBPO
ATCTAAATAGTATTTTTCTTCAATTTTGATATAATTTATGCCATTAAGTAAATTATATTCTTTCGTTTTTTTGTCATTAATAATGAAATCATCACCAGCCTTTTCTTTAATTATTTTTTTTATTGATTTCAGATACTCCTTATAGTATTCATTATTTTTACTTCGAGGTATAAAGACTGCAATTATATCGTCAACATAACGTGCATAAAAAACTAAATCTCTTAATTCTTTTATCTGATTATCTATTCTTCTCATGAATAACTCAGAAAGGTATGCACTTACTCCAATACCTCTTGGAACTCCTTTAGGCGATTCATCATTTGACTGATTGGTTAATACATTGTAGCTATCAAATATCTGATTAATGAAATCTTTTGATTTTACACTTAGTAAATGATCATCATTAATTTTGTTTAGAAGTTTCTTTTGCGGTATAGATTCGTAGAAATCCTTGATATCTGTTCGTATAACATATTTTGGAAATTTATCTTCTAAAATATTAACAAGGTTACTTAAAATAGCGTAACGGGAGGATTGCTTTACATCATAAGTCTTATTAATATTGTCTTGAATCTTTTTTGAAATGAAGAAATTTTCAACTTTCTCTTCAAAAATAAAGCATTGCTTACCATGAATACTACCAGAATTTAATAGAACTTTATGACTGTTTATTCGTTCTGTTTTAGCATCTAGTATTTCAAATACTTTTAGCTCCCTTAATTTTTTTAGTTCCCCTTTTCTCTTATAAAGAGCTTTCTTTTCATCCGAATCCGTAGTACGTAGAATGTCTTTCCTAGTGATCTTCAAATCGTTAATGACTCGAATTGATTCTAAAAAATCGCCGTTAAATTTTTTTTCCAGATTTTTCCCTTTTCGATTTTCACCATCGAATATTTCTTTAAAATTTTTTGTAGAAAAAGATTGATCGAGCATAAAATTCTATTATTTTTTTGTCACCAATCCGTATAAGACATGAAACTTTATCTCATTGTGAACTCCTGCACAAGACTATTTATAATTTGTGATGAACAACTAGTAAATCAGGGCTACAGACTATAATACAATACTAATAAAAAAATATAACTTATCAGATACAAATTTAATTTTTAAATAAGTACGTCAGACAACTTGGCTTGTAATAAATAAAAAGGCTAGTTTTTTATTTATTACAAGTTTCACTTTGTAGGCTAAGCAACATGAGCTATAACTCGTTAATAAATAAGCCAAATATATAATAGGTTTCGAAGGAATATTCAATTAGTTCTCAATGCTTTAATATTGCCCCACAAATTCCCATCTACCGTCCCCCAGAAACATCCGCC
Organism: Emticicia sp. CRIBPO; assembly: GCF_009905725.1. GTDB lineage: Bacteria > Bacteroidota > Bacteroidia > Cytophagales > Spirosomataceae > Leadbetterella. The sequence goes on from NZ_JAAAKV010000021.1 coordinate 1,323, forward strand.
CCCACAAATCCATGCTTTTCCTTCAAAACTAGTTCAAAACAAGCTTAATAAAAGTCTCCTTCCTCGTGACACGGTGGGCTTGCCAGTACAAAGCCTTATATTCCTTAGCTAAATCAGAAGGATGTTTAGAAGATACTCCGATCATCAAAGGTTCATCTATCCCGATTTCTTTTGTGGAGCCATCTTTCTATTTTTTAACGCGTTGATCTTTCATGAAGACGGTGGCCACATGGTGGCAGTCTTTCAAATGGGTCGCTTTGACGTCTTTTTATGAAGGGGTATATAATCACCCGTAATCCCGCAGCGAAAGCATAATCGTATAGCTCTTACCATAATCTATATACATTGCAGAAGAGCTTCTAGGAGCAAACTAATTAAAACGCTGTTGTCTTATAAACCTACTATTTTTTTTGTATTTTTCTAATCTCTTCGACAGTTCCATCAATTAATCTTGGAACACTACCGTTTTCGATCTCCGCAAAATCCACCCGGTGTCCAATAAAGAGGTCGACCGCAATGCAGTAGTTGGGGTTGATATGGAAATTCTCTGAGTAATTTTTTGACAGATATCGATAAAGCATTTCTGTAAACATTCCCAGTTCATTTTTTTTTAGCCCACCTTTTTTGGCTATAAACCACACCCCACCTATTTCTTCAATATCCCCTTCTGAGAAGGAAAAAATATGGGATGGTTTTGCTTCTATCTGGAAATTCTTTATTCTAAGTATCTCTTGAGACTTTGGTCTTTTTAAAAACTTCAATTCGGCATTTGGTTTAAGATTTTCAATGTCGAAATCTTTATATTTTGTTATTATTTCGATGTTTTGTTGAAATTGATCTTTGATCCTTTTGATTTCCGAGATTTCGATCTTCTCTCGCAAAGCGTCAATTTTATTATCCAAAAGGGCAGAATTGCCAGATTTGAAACTATTATTAATTGAACTTAAACTGGTAATCCAATAATCACCTCCAGAGCTATCCTCTGACTTTTCCTTGTCTGTCAACAAGTTTCGAACGAAAGTAATTTTCGACGGATCACTTTTTCTGCGAAATTCAACTAGTTTTTTTATAGTTATTTTCATCTTATTAGATAGGAATTCTGATTTAGCCAGTCGTTAAATTACTGATTTTTCTAGTTCAGCCGCCGGTATGACCATAACACTAGCATTCTATAGCTCTTGGAAGAACTAAGTTCGAATTGGTCCTAAGGACCTAGATAAACTGTATTCGTTAACTATTAAGTTTATTTAGAGTCCCCAGGTGCGTGTTTATGCGGTCTTAAGTTCGGATGTTTTGGCTGTGTTTCTGGAGTAACTCGTCTTCGTTCGTCAGGAGTTCCGTCTTGCTTATTGGGTTTTGGGCCTGGTTTAATCGCTTGTATAGTATTCATTTTGTAAGAAATATTAATGTGATAAATTTGAGTTTTGCTAAAGCTGTAATGATTGCATAGCAATATTAGGGAGAAATACACATATAAACTAAAAACTCATAAAAATAATCTGATAAAAATATAACTTACCTCGCATTCAACCTTATTAAATAATATAAATACTATAACTATCTGTTTTCTAGGAAGTATTGTTCTGTATTCTGAATATCGAAAAATGAATAGAAAATAGAATCTTATTTCGTATTTCTAACGGTTCAAAATCCAAATAGGTTAGCAAAAGTCCGTAAAACCAAACCCCCAAACCCAAAAAATCTCTGGATTCAGGGGCTTTGACATTTGTAGATAAAAACAGCTTTCTATGGAATCGGCCTACTTCAACGCTGCCACGTTGTCATTTAAATCTGCATCCACTCGTGTTCCAAAAACATCCACCCCCACAAAACCAGGCTTCTCCTTCAAAATAAGCTTAATAAAGGTCTCCTTCTGCGTGACACGATGGGCCTGCAAATACATAGTCTTGTCGCCCTTGTGTAAGTTGGAAGTATGTTTAGGAAATACCCCAATCATCAAATCCTCATCAATGCCAATCTCTTTCACGGATCCATCCTTCTGTGTTTCAAGGCGTTGGGCTTTGAGGGTGAAGCTGACTTCGTAGCGGCCGTCTTTGAGTCGGGTGACTTTGGGGTCTTTGACGGAGAGGTCGTAAATGATCACTTTCTTAAACCAGTCGTTGATCAGGGCGTGTTGGGCGGGTGGGGTGACTTTGTACACTTCGTCGAGGAACTCCAGGGAAGTCAGGGTTTGACGGTACTGACCTCGGTGTCTGTCGGTGATGGTTTTGATGACGTTGTTCAGCTTTTCTTCGCCCATCAAATCACGGAGGGCCATCAGCGACATATATCCCTTACCATAATCTATATACCCCTGTCCGTCGACCAGGTAAACGGGTGGTTCCTGGCCTGCGGATTCTGAGCGGCCGGAGAAGTAAGTCCGGTTGGCAGTATTGGCGAGTTGCCACAGGCTGGCGGGGCCGTGGTGTTTCTCCATCACTACCGCTTCAGTATATTTGGCAAAGCCTTCGATCATCAGACTTGCCCCGGCGATGTTGCGGGGTTGTAGCGTATGTCCCCACCACTGATGGGCTACCTCATGGATGGTCCGCTTGGCCACCAGGTCAAAAGCCTCCGGATTCCGCTGGTCGGTGAGGTACAGTCGGTTCTCCACCATCGCGATGGTACCCGCATGGGCAAACCCACCGAAATTCCAGTGGGCAGGCACTTCGACGATCCTCAGGTGTCTGAAAGGGTACGCCCCAAACTGTGCTATGCAATAATCGAGGGTCTGCCGGGTGCTGGCCGCGATGTTTTCCACGTTAAAGTCATGCCCCGGATGATAATACTGCTCGATGCTGATGCCTTTGTACATTTCTTTTCTGACCGTATACTTTCCTGAGAAATAAGCGATGACCGGTAAGATCTTCTGAGAGGAGCGGTAGTTGAAATATGCTCTGTCGCCTTTGGTCCTGGTTTTGATGAGGTCGCCCGGGGCGATGGCCGTCTGACCGGCGGTGGTTGATACCACGGTCTCGAAATCTATGGTACCGCCTGTCGCTGTTTCGTCGGCCAGGTGTTCGTCTGTCGTTATCTCCTCTGGACTCACGGGCAGTTTTCTTTTTTCTCTTTCAAAACGGTCGCTGATCTCCAATCCGCTGCGATAGCCCAGGACTGGTTCAAAGACCCGATGACTCAGGTAGCTGCCGTTGCCGACCACCGATTCGCTGGTTTCGAAGCCCTTCATGGTTTTGTGAAGTGTGTAGCTGAATTTCACCTGCTGACCGGGCTGAACGGCTTGTTTGAATCTGAACAGGTAAACCCCGAGTTCAGGATCATGGCTGATCAGTTCGGAATTTCCGAGCTGCAGTTGGTCCAGGGTTTCTCTTTCGGTGATCAGCATTTCGGCTACAGGTAAGGTGCTGTTGTTGATCAGTACCAGGTCTGCCCGGATATCGAAGGCGTTTTTTTCTGGAAACAGGTCCACTTTGGTTTTCATCTGAAGCGGATACAGACGCTCCAACGAGTCATATTTTTTGTATTGCCGCTCATACTGCTCCAGCTGATTGAGCTGCTGAGCCGTGGTCATGTAAGTGCCTTCGATGTTGGTCCGGTAGTAAATCAGGGCGGCAGATGAAATAAAACCAAGAGTCAATAAAACCATGGCGGCCATTTGCCATTGAGGCAGACGGGTAAAGGCTCTTTTGAGTCTGAAAATGAAGCTGTGTACGGTGCCTCTCTCCCAAAGTCTGAAACTGAGCAACACAAAAAGCAGTCCCAGCGACATCCAGTAGGAGGCATAATGATGGAAGGCCCTGGTTTCGCCACTGTAACCCGCCATGTCAGAATAAGAAGGCTCAGGTAAACGACCGAGGCGTAGCATAGGATGTTCAATGCCCAACCTTGGAGTCAGGAAAGAACCGAACAAAAGGATTAGGAGCAGGGTAATGCCCATGCCCAGGTATTTGTTGGCCGCCAGGGTCTGTACAAACATCGCCAGAAGAATATAAAATAGGATGGATATGCCATGATAATAGAACACAGAGAGATAAAGACCCGGCTCAAAACGGAAGTAGCCGCCTGCCAGCTGAAAACCCAGGACACAGACAAGGCCTGATAAGATCAGGAAAAACGGCAGGAAAGCCAGGGCTGTGAATTTGGACGAAAACAAGACCAGGTTAGAAGCCGGGGTGGCGTCGCCGATGCCGTTGAAGCGGATGGTTCTTTCCCGGAACACGATCTCGCCACTGTAAAAAATGATCAGCATCAGGCTGAAAGGCCACAAAGAGGAAGTAAATTCCCTGATGAGGATATAGTTGGCGGGGTAAAGGCTGTCGTGGTAGTCTCCACCCTCATAGATTTTAGAATAGATTTCAGAAATGGTAATGACGAGCCAGAACAGCATGATTCCGATAAAGGGTAAGCCCTTGAAAACGCTGTTCAACTCTATTTTTAAAAGCGAAAAAAACGATTGCCATTGGGTATTTACTCCTGATTGAACAGGAACCGGACGATAGGATCGCAGCGAAATGGTATCCTGGTCGTTTTCATGGCCGTCGTTGAAACGTTTACGTCTCCAGAAGAAAAAAGGCGATTTTGACGGCGATTTAATCTTCTCATTCAGCTTCCGGAAAGAAAACAGGCCATAAGTAATCGCCAGCAGTCCGAAACCCAGTCCGATCCAGACCACGCGGTTCCAGAGGAAATAGCCCGATAAGGTCAGGGAATCTGAGTTTTTCTGAAAAGGGGTCCAATATTGTGTTTTTTCAAAAAAGGCGGACAGTCCGAAAGGGTCAGCGAGGGCGGCATAAACCAGGTTTTCGGGAGACACAGGTACGGCGTTGGCCAGCAGGGGGGAGTTCAGGAAAATGGCACAAACCCAGTACAAAACATAGATCAGAACAGCCCCGAGATAGGTGAGGGTCTGGTTTTTGCTCAGCATGCTCACCGCAAAAATAACACAAGTACAAATAAAGACATTGGGCAGCACCAGAAAGGCCCAGGCGATGAAATAAGGAGCCATGGTCAAAGGGGCCAGCCGCTCAGGATCCAGCGGGGCGAGGGTATGGGCCAGGGCAATCCCCAGTACAACAGGACTGAAAGCCAGCAGACTGAAGAGGAATACGCCCAGGAAACGGCTGATGAAGAACTGACTTTTGGAGATGGCGGTGCTGTAAATCAGGGCCTCGCTGCGGTACTGGCTGTCACGCAGCACCCCGCTGACGGTAAAAAACATGATCACAAAAACACAGCCGAGGGTAAATAGCCCGGCATTGTAAGCGACCTGGAAGGGCGAATTGAGGAGGATGCCTTCCCGGGCAAAGCCCTGTGCCCCGATCATGTACCCGAACGAGAGGAATAGCAAAGAAAAAAGGACAAAAGAACGCTGTCTGAGCTGGTAACTCACTTCAAATTTTAATAAGGATATCAACATGGCTCAGAGGGTTTTGGCGTGGGCACGGGTGGAAAAATAGACGTCTTCGAGGTCAGGCTGCACCAGCTCAAACCCGGTTTCAGGTCGTTCGTCAGACAGCACATGGATCTGGGTTTTGCCGGACACGAGTTTGGTGGAAATGACGCGGAAACGCTGGCGGTACTCAGGTAAAGCTTCTTTCGGGATGGCTTTGTTCCAGATCCTGTTTTCGAGCGAGCGGACCAGTTCCAGGGGATTGCCCCGGGCAATGAGTTGTCCTTCGGCCAGGATGCCCATGTCAGGACATAAATCATAGACGTCTTCGACAATGTGGGTGGAAAGGATGACGATGATGTTCTCGCCGATTTCGCTGAGGAGGTTCAGGAAGCGGTTGCGTTCTTCGGGATCAAGACCCGCAGTAGGTTCATCGACAATAATCAGCTGCGGGTTGCCGAGCAGGGCCTGGGCGATGCCGAACCGCTGCCGCATGCCACCCGAGAACGTATAAACCGCTTTTTTACGGTGTTCGTACAGGTTGGTCTGGCGGAGCAGGGAGGCCACATGTTCTTCTCTTTCTTTTTTATGGGAAATGCCCTTCAGGACCGCGATGTGGTCGAGTAGGCTTTGGGCGGATATTTTAGGATAAACACCGAACTCCTGGGGCAAATAACCCAACTGTCTGCGGATTACTTCAGGGGCGGCGATAATGTCTGTGCCGTTAAAATGGATGCTGCCTGAGGTAGGTTCCTGTAAAGTGGCGATGGTCCGCATCAGGGACGACTTGCCCGCCCCGTTGGAGCCCAGGAGGCCGAACATGCCGTTTTTGAGCGTAAGTGATACATTATGGAGGGCTTTTACCCCGTTGGGATAAGTTTTAGATAAGTTTTCGATTTTCAGAATGTTCATGCTTGTCAAATTTTAGGCTAACTTAGCAGGAGGCTTCGGGTCTGTATAATAAGAATGACAAGCCGGTTGGTTTTGAACATAAAAACCATGAAAACGGACATGAAACGTATTGGATATGAAAAATGATGGGTTGGTGCGGGTTTTTGGGGTGTTGGTCATTCTTAGTTGTATGGGGGTGTGGGGGGAGTAATTTTGGAGATTGAAGGGAGAAAGGAAAAGGGAGGACGGAGCTTTAAGCTATTAGCGGTTAGTCGTTCCGGAGAAGTGTTTTAAGCAGCAAGCTGCTTTTTGAGAGAGATATAAATCGAAGTAAAAGAATTGTGTCTTCGTGCCTTCGTGGCCCAGGACCGAAAATGATTTGATAAAACAACAATGATTAAGTTATTACAAAAATATAAGGCATTTTTGATCGGATTGGTGATTTTGCTGATCCTGAGAGAAATATTGGTTTACTATAAAATAATCCTCATTGACCCGAGCGAATACCTGGAGAATGTGCTGGGTTTTATCGTTTGGTGGGGGATTATTTCATTGCCCATTCACTATTTTGGGTATTTGAAAGAGCATAAGGTGTTCATTCTCCGGCTGGCTGGGCTGATGGCTTTCATGGTACTGGTGCTGGCCCTTGATTCTCAGATGAAGATTCCTGACAATCCCGTTTCGGTGTTTTCTTTGCTGGTGTTCTGGCTCGGGATTTTCTATCTCCTGATGAGGGAGTTTTTTATGAAATACCGCCGCTTTATCTTCGGGTTTTATGCAGCTACCTTCTGTTATTTCCTGTTGACGAGGATCTTCTACGGACAAGGTGACGTATATGAAAAACACAAGGAAATCTTCTTTGTCCTGTTCTTTGTGCCGATCCCAGTTCTGATACTGTTATGGATTTACGAACAATGGAAATGGCTGAAAAACCTGAAAGAAGAAAAAGCCAAAGCGGAGCTTTCGATGCTGAAGTCGCAGGTGAACCCTCATTTCTTTTTCAATACGCTGAACAATCTGTACTCGCTGACCGTCAGGCACTCTGACAAAGCCCCGGAGGTGATCCTGAAGCTGTCGGATATGATGCGGTACACCATTTATGAAGGCCAGAAAGACCGCGTGCTGCTCAGTGAAGAGATCGCTTACCTGGAAAATTACATATCCCTGCATAAAATCAGGCACCATAAAACCGTCGACATCGAATTTACACACGACACCGGCAGCGGGGTGATGGTGGCACCGTTGTTATTTATTATCTTGCTGGAGAATGCCTTCAAGCATGGCGTGGAAAAGCTGACGGAGAAGGCCTGGATAAAGATCAGCCTGACGGGGACTGAAAAGGAGATCAGTTTCACGATAGAAAATAATTTTGACCCCGCCGACCCCCCCGAACAATCTGGCATAGGCCTCGAAAACCTGAAACGCCGCCTGTCGCTCATCTACCCGGCCCGGCATGAGCTGAAGACGGAGGAGAGGGATGGGGTTTACAGGGTGGGTTTGAGGGTATTTTAAAAGGAATTTTGACTTAATGGTAAACCGAGACGAAAATCACCATTAGGGAGTTAAGGCCATTAAGATGGAGACGACCTAGACACTATATTATGATCACCTACATCATCATAGACGACGAGCCGCTGGCTCATGAGCTCATAGAGGAGTTTTGCAGCATGCTGCCGCATCTGCAGCTGAAAAAAAACTGCTATAACGCCCTGGAGGCCATGCAGTTTCTGAATCAGCAGACGGTAGACCTCATGTTCCTGGACCTCAACATGCCCAAGCTGAAAGGCTTCGATTTTCTGAGAACCCTGAGTCACCCGCCGAAGGTGATTGTGACGACGGCTTATAAGGAATTTGCCCTGGAAGGTTATGAACTCAACGTGGCGGATTATCTCCTGAAGCCTTTCAGCTTTGAAAGACTGGTGAAGGCCATCAACAAGGCCATCGGCACGCAGAAACCGGGTCAGCAAAGCGAGGTGAGGAAGGAGGAAAACCTGCGTTTCTTTGTGAAAGGGGACAAGAAATATCACCAGGTGGCCTCTGAGGATATCCTTTTTATAGAGGCTTACGGCAATTACACGAAGTTGTTCCTGGAGCAGGAGATGATCCTGAGTCATGAGAAGATATCCTATTACGAAGAACTGCTTCCGCCTGCTGCCTTTCTGAGGGTGCATAAATCGTTCATCGTGGCCCTCGGTAAAATTAAGTTGATAGAAGGCAACCAGATCATCATCAACCAGCACAAGATACCTGTCGGGCAGACTTACAAGAGCCTGGTGAGTAAATTGTATGGGGTTTAGAAGGAGAACGAAAAAGCCCGCCCGGCGTGACCGTCAGGTCCTTTAGATTTGTGAAGAAAAGAATGCAGAACGAAGAACGGAGTTTTTTTTAGATTTTCTGGTCGTACAGGGTTTTTCCTTTTTTGAGCTGGTCGAGCATTTTGAGGATGCGTTCGGCTTTGGTTTCTTCTTTTTTGGCGGAGTAAATCCAGTCGACAAAAGCTTTTCGTTCTGAATCGGTACATCTTTCAAAGTTTTTCAGGGCTTCCGGCTCTTCTTCGAGGCAGAACAGGAGTTCTTCCGGGACTTCGGTAGGGAGGTTGTCCCGGTACAAAATCACATGCACATGGTCACCCTCCTCTTTTTTGATTTTCTTCCTTATTTCGGCTTTTACAGGTAAAAACAACCTGCCGTCGCCGATCGGCATAAGGTGGTAAGCCTTGATTTCGAAGCCGTCAATGGTGCCTCTGACCCTCCGCCATCCGAAAGGAGCGGTTTTGTCTGCATTGATTTCATCAATGACCGCATAAGTCCAGCCACCTTTGCCTGGGAATTTTTTGAGTTGATATGTTTGATCGACGAGAGCCTTTTCCATGGTTCAAAAATAGGGAATTCTGATGAAAAGGAGAATGGCAGGAAGAAGGTTTATATGATGAGGTATTTTAAACATTTCATCTTTCCTTTATCCGGAGCCATAAGAACCTGCCCGGCCTTCGAACCGGAGATAAGGAAATATCCGCAGATTTATTTGTGTTTTTTTTACAAATAGACCAATATTGCAAGATTAAAACAGGATTTGGATACCTTTGAAAGCTTTTTATAACTTTTTCCTGAAAAAGTGTAAAAATAATTTGTCCGATATAAATATTTTTATTTACATTTGAATGTTCATATGTATAAACATACAGAAGAATTGATGGAGATATTCAGCGTTAATCACGAGAGCCCGCTGCCTTTGCATGTGCAGGTTGAAAATATTCTAAGGCACCTGATCAGCGAAAGTGAATATCAGAATGGTAAGCTTTTTCCCAACGAAGTGGACATTGCCAAAAGACTGGGGATATCAAGAAATACCGTCAGACAGGCCATCAACAAACTGGTATATGAACAGCTTTTAATCAGAAAGAAAGGTGTAGGAACGAAGGTGGCGAAAAACAACATCACCACCAAGTTGAATAAATGGTCGAGCTTTACCCTCGAAATGCATGAAAAAGGTGTGGCTTTTAAGAATTACACCATCAAAGCCGAGTGGGTACTGTCCGATCCGGAAGTTTCAGAACTTTTTGGTATCAGCCTGCATAGTAAAGTACTGAAACTCGAACGTTTGAGAGGCCTGGATGTCGGGCCGATTGTGCATTTTGTGTCTTATTTTCACCCGCGGGTGGGACTGACCGGTGAAGAGGATTTTTCGAAACCTCTTTACGAGATGTTGGAAAGAGACTACCATACGGTGGTGGCCATTTCGAAAGAAGAGATTTGTGCAACCATCGCCGATGAGGGACTGGCCGGAATCTTACACACCAAAGTCGGAGATCCGATTTTGCTTAGAAAGCGTAAAGTTTGCGATCCTGGTGACCGCCTGATAGAGTACAACTTAGGTTATTACAGAGCGGATCGTTTTACCTATGCTATTGACATAGCTAGGGGTTAATCATGTGATTTTTTTTAGTTGCTGGTAAGATTTAGTGAATTGAATCTGAAAAAAATAGTTGCATGAATTAGTATGTATGAACATTTGGACATATATTTATTTTTTTAACCAAACCTGAATTTTGAATGAGACCAACCAAAACACCCTCAAACTGTATGAAATCATCTGATTATCAATTTCTAACCCATTTATGATGTATGAAACAAAATGTACAAAAACCTGTTAACAGGTTCGGCGGCGGCATCAAAATGTTGTTGCTGAATTTACTATTGACCAGCAGCCTCTTTAGTTTTGCCGCGGCCGACAGGACCGTCAGGGGTAAAATTACAGATGCAGACAATGGCTCGGCCCTGCCGGGTGTCAACGTCCTTGTGAAGGGAACTACGCAAGGTACCAGTACCAATGCCGACGGAAATTTTGATATTTCGGTCAAAAACGATGCGGCGGTATTGGTCATCAGTTTTGTAGGCTATGAGACCCAGGAAATCACGGTGGGGAATCAGACCGACATTAAAATATCGCTTAAAGTGGACAGCCGCAGCATGGAAGAAGTTGTCGTGATCGGTTACGGTACTGTCCGTAAAAGTGACCTGACGGGTTCAGTAGGGGCCATCAAAGGAGATAAACTCCTTGACAGACAGGCTTCTAACGTGGCCCAGTCGCTTCAGGGAAGGATTCCGGGCGTAGACGTGATGATCAATTCATCAGCTCCGGGTTATCAGCCGAGGGTCAGGATCAGAGGGGTAGGTTCTATCAACTCAAGCCTTGAACCTTTGTATGTGGTTGACGGGATCGTCGGTGTCAGCAATCCCAATTTGCTGAATCCGAATGATATCGAGTCACTGGAAGTGTTGAAGGATGCTTCAGCGACAGCCATCTACGGGGCCAGGGGAGCCAACGGTGTCATCATCATCACCACCAAAAGAGGGAAATCAGGCAAAGCCCAGATTACCTACGATGCCTGGGGATCGTACATCACTCCGGCCAAGCGTCTGGGTCTTCTGACAGCAGATGAATTCATGAAAGTGTATAACCTGGCGTATGCCAATGCAGAAAAATATGATCCGCAGGGATGGGCCAGCGGAAAGTACATCAAAAACAACCCGGCCAACTTCCCTAACCTTTTTGATGCCAGTGGAAAACCCTTGTACAGCACCGACTGGGAAAGGGAGATCTACCGTCCGACTTCTGCTCAGAACCACGAACTGGGCATCAGGGGCGGAACAGACAAGAGCGTGTATAGTCTTTCGTTAGGGTATACCAACCAGGGTGGTCTGATGCGTAACTCTTCGTTTCAGCGTTATTCGGTTAAGCTGACCCTTGACAATGACGTCAGTAAATGGCTGAAAGTGGGTGGCAGCATGTTCATCAATAAATCCAATACCAACGAGATTGACGGAGGTTCAGGAGGATTGAACGTGCCACGCATGGTTATGGAAGCTATTCCTATTCTTCCGATCAAATATCCGGACGGAAGCTGGGGCCGTAACAAAGACTGGCCGGGCATGGAAGGGGGCGAAAACCCTGTCAGAATTACAGAAGAGCGTATGCAGACAAACCCTAAGACACAGATACTGGGGCAGTTGTACTCCAACATCAAGTTTACGCCGGAGTTGTCGTTGCGTACCAATTACAGCTACGAGATGAAATTTGAAAAGTACAATTTCTACTCAGGCCGTGACCTGAACGCTCTGTCGGCTGATCAGAAAGGGGTGGCAAGTATTTCTTCCAATACAGAGTTCTACTGGCAGTTTGAAAACTACCTGAATTATAACAAAACTTTCGGTGATCATACGGTATCGGCACTGGCCGGTCTGTCTTGGCAGGAAAGGTCTTGGGAGCAGTTCGGAGCGTCGGCACAGAACTTTATCGATGACTTCTGGGGATGGCACAACCTGGGTGTGGGAACCAGCTTGCAGAAGCCGTCATCCAGTGATCAGCAGTGGTCTCTCAACTCTTACTTTGGCCGCGTAAACTACAATTTCAAGGATAAATACCTGGTGACTTTCACCGGAAGATATGACGGTGCTTCGAAGTTCGGGGTAAACAACAAATATGCGTTTTTCCCTTCTGCAGCCGTGGCCTGGAACCTTGGTGAAGAAGAATTTATCAAGAATATTGCCGCGATCAACAACCTGAAACTGCGTCTGAGCTATGGTAAAACAGGTAACCAGGAGATCGGTCAGTATACTTCGCAGCAGTTCCTGGGTACAGGCGACGTGCTGCTGGGCGGTGCCCGTCAGACAGGTATCTGGAGGAATTCATTCGGTAATCCTGACTTGAGATGGGAATATACCAACCAGCTGGACTTAGGTCTTGACGTCGGATTCCTGAGAAACAGGATCGATCTTTCGGTTGATTTCTACCACAAAGTTACCAAAGATTTGTTGCTGAACGCACCGATTCCGTGGTCTACAGGTTTGAGTTCGATCACGCAGAACATTGGTTCTGTAGAGAACAAAGGGATTGAAATCAGCCTGAATACCAGGAACATAACCGGTAAAGTATTCAACTGGTCGACCAACTTCGCTTTCTCAGCCAACAAAAACAAAATATTGCAGCTGGGGATCAACAACGACGACATTTTCCCTGGCCCGAACTTCCTGGGACAGACCAACATCCTGCGTGTGGGACAAGCCATCGGTACGCTGTGGGGTTACAAACGTCTGGGTACTTTCGGTACGGATGAAGAAGAACTCGCCGCCAAATATAACCGATTGCCTGGTGACCTGAAATGGGCTGACCTTAACAATGACGGTAAGATTGACGGACAGGATGAAACGATCATCGGCCGTTCTTATCCGAAATGGAACCTGAACGTGGGCAACACTTTCCAGTACAAAAACTTCGATCTGACGTTTGACATCAGGCTGGTGATGGGTGTAAACACCGTGAATGCCACCAAGCACTCGGTAGAAGACCGCCAGGCGATTGCCAGCAGCTCAAGGACCGTATTGGGGGCCTGGACGCCAACGAATCAGAACAGTTTTATTGCGGAGATCCGTCACTACAACGCAGGACAGGATACGCACATGGATGACTGGTGGGTGGAAGACGGCTCGTTTGTCAGAGGCCAGAACGTGATGCTGGGTTACACTTTACCATCGAAGATCGCGAAGCTTAACTACCAGAGAGTGAGGCTGTATGCCAGTGCACAGAACTTCTTCCTGATCTCGAAATATTCAGGATATGATCCTGAGGCCCTGACTTACGGACAACAACTGGCGGCTAACATGGAATTCTTCCAGTATCCGCGTCCGCGTACCTTTAACCTTGGTCTTAATGTAACTTTTTAAGCATTCAAACATCATGAAGAAGAACATCATTTTTTATACTTTTTTGACAGCTGCTGTCGGACTGACTTCCTGCGAGGACTTTCTCGCAGAGAAACCGACCGGTTCACTGACGACCTCTTCGACGGTGTCGAGCCCTGAAATAGCCAGGTCGTTTGTGGACGGGGTTTATTCTACCATCACTACCTGGAACAACGGTGGCGGAGGCTGGGGCGGAAACAACGCCTCGCTGGTAGAATACATGACCGGAAAAGCGGACGGTAACGCCCAGAGCGAAGCCTACAAGTTCTACGACCAGGAGTACGATTCAAGAGCGTTTTACATTGATAACTGGTGGTCAGGCTTATACACAGGTATTGCAAGGGCCAACCTGGCCATTCAGAAAGTAGGGGAGATATCCTCGCTGCCTGAAGCTACACGTGCCAATATGGTGGCGGAGGCCAAGACCCTGAGAGCCCTTTATTATTTCCAGCTGGTGAGAATGTTCGGGGATATCCCGAAACTGACTACCCTGGTAACCTCTCTTGACCAGGTGCAGACGCCGCGTTCTCCTGCCAAGGAAATTTATGACGAGATCATTATCCCGGACCTGCTGGAAGCTGAGAAGTCGACACTGGCCTGGAGAGATGTGGCCGGAAGGGTGTCTAAAGGTCTGATTAAATCTTTGCTGGCTGACGTGTATCTTACTTATGCCGGTTTTCCGATTCAGGCCGGCAACCAGTTTTATGCAGAATCTGCCAAAAGATCGAAAGAAGTGATTGATAACGGTAGCTACTCTTTGTTTCCTGAGTACACCGATATGATCTTACCGGCCAACCGCAATCAGAAAGAATTCATCTTCCAGGTGCAGCACGAAAAGGACATCAGGCACAATGCCCTGACCCCCGTAACCCTGCCTACATTGAGGGGAGTAGCTTCATACTCAGATGAATATGGTGGATTGGTGCCGAGAAAAGAGTTTATCGAGAGCTATGAAAAAGGCGACAAACGTACGCAGGAAAAACAGTTTTTCTATACGTTTTATAAAGGTCACCCGTCTGATTATCCTGCCGGAGACCCGCGTCGCGACAGCCTGAACCTGGGAGGATATTATCTCTACAAATGGTTTGATAAGGCGGCGATTGATTCAGATGCCAAAGCGAACATTAACTATACGATCTACAGGTATGCTGAGGTACTGTTGCTTTATGCCGAAGCTTCGAATAAAGCAGAAAACGGACCTAATGCACAGGCACTTAAGGCCCTCAACGACATCAGAAGCAGGGCTAAGTTACCGGCTGTAACGGCTACCACGTCTGCGGCTTTTGAGCAGGCTGTCTGGGCTGAGCGTTACTTTGAGTTGTGTTTTGAAGGCAAGATGTTTTTTGATATGCTGCGTACCCGCAAAGTCAGAAACGACGTGACGAAGCAGTGGGATAATTTCGTGGGGCACAAAACAGTCTACGGAAAGACGTTCAGCGAGAAAAACCTGCTTTTCCCGATACCGAAACGTGAGATCGACAACAATAGAAATCTTAAGCAAAATCTTGGGTTTAATTGAGAGTAGAATCGTGAGTCAAACCGGCCGCCCCTCAAAAGGCGGTCCGGTTTCTCATTTCTTTATCAAGCCCATCATATCAGGGTAAGATCTGACGCCTCCGGTAAGGACTTAACGTCAACAAACATTATTTTCAAGTACTCCCGATATTAAAGCCACACGATAATATTTTTTTCATTATTTTATATGTTCATACATTTAAACATATTATCTTGCCATTGCTTTTATGCTTAACTTTTGAGCATAATCCAAATCCCGAAACCTTAAATTAAAACGGCTGAAATGAGATTTTGTATTTTATATTTTTTGACGATCATTTGCCTGGACGGATTCTCCCAACAAACCATCTGGGAAATAGGGAAAAACGACCAGTCTGCCCGGGGAACGGCCCTGGCACCTAATGATTATAAGCGTTTTGTAGAACATGATTTTGGATTTGAAGACCGCTATTTCCTGATCGGACACTCCGATGCACAGAAAGAATGGCCTTATATACTGCCCGGCCCTGTCAACGGCTGGGGAGGTACCGGGAATACGGCCGGCATCAGGTCGCATTTCCTGAATATATTTTTTGACCTGGCTGTCAAACCGGCGTTGGGCAAGTGGACTTTTGTGACAGATATCCTCGAAACAGATTCTGCGGCTGCCCCATTGCTGAAAATCACCATCAACGGACAGTCCTGGAAGTTCAGACTGGAAAAAGGCCGCAGTGGTAAGAATCCGGAAGGGGCAATGTCAAACGCTAAAGAACAACTGTTAAAAATAGATATTCCCTCGGGACTGATCAGAGCAGGTCATAACGAAGTGAACCTGACGACGCTTGAAGGTGGGTGGCTGGTTTTTGATCAGCTCAAACTCGAAGGCCCGGCACAGGTGAAACTGGCCAATGCTGGTGATGTCCACATCAAAGACATCTATCCGGCGGATTATCAGACCTCGATTAACGGGAAAAATTATCAGCCGTTGCTGATTGACGTCGTCCACCTGAAAGGCACCCCGGTGCTGGAAATAAAACTGGACGGACAAAGCATCCTGAAACAGGACGTCGAGCAGGATGAATATGTGCTGGAAGCCCCGATGCCTGCGGTAAATCAGTTGAAAAGCAGTCAGTACCAGGTGCTGGTGAACGGGATTATAGTGAAACAGGGAAAGGTGAACAGGACGAAAAAAGCCCTGATTACGCCCTCCGGATATGTGAATACGATGACAGGGGCGGGCCATTCCAGGTGGATGATCGCTCCGGGACCCTGGATGCCGTTCGGGATGGTGAAACTGAGTCCTGACAACCAGAACAGCGGCTGGCAGGCAGGTTATGACCCGACTTTTGAATCGATCGGCACATTCAGCCACATTCATGAGTGGACAATGACCGGGCTGGGTACATTCCCGGTAACGGGGCCGCTGAAGAAAACTTCGGTGGGTGACCAGCGTGACCCGGAAAGCGGCTATCGCTCACGGTTCAATAAAGCTACAGAAGAAGCCCCGCTCGGGTATTACAAAGTGGACCTGACGGATTATAAAGTGACGGCAGAGCTGACTTCGACCACCAGGGCGTCGTTTCAGAAATATACTTACCGGGCCTCAGATGTTGGCCGGATCATGGTAGATCTGAAGGTGCCGACGGAATACCGCTATAAAATCAGATCCACACAAATTAAAAAAGTAAGTGACTACCGCATTGAGGGTTATAGCGACCAGTTGTCTGAAAATGTCTGGTCGAAAGATGCCAACCAGGAATACAAGGTGCATTTTGTGATGGAGTTTGACCAGCCGATCAAAAACTTCGGGGTCTGGCTTAACGACAAAGTCACCCCAAATGAAAACCTGACTGCCGAAAACGCTGAAAAAGCAGGTATGTATGTAGAGTTTGACACCAAAGTCAAAAAGGCTGTGCAGGTGCGGACGGGTATTTCTTATGTCAGCATTGAAAACGCAGCCCTTAACCTCAAAACAGAAATCAGTGATCCTTTCGGCTGGAGTTTTGAGAGGGTCAGGAACAACCAGAAAGCTGTCTGGGATGAATTGCTGGGACGTGTCAGCATCACAAGCCAGGACAAAAGAGAGAAAGAACGATTTTACAGCAATATGTACCGCTCACTCGCCAGTCGCAACATCTTCAGTGATGTGGACGGAAGCTGGGTCGACGCCGGTGAAACGGTCAGGAAATTCAGCAATCCTAATGATGTGGCCTTGGGCTGTGATGCTTTCTGGAACACCTTCTGGAACCTCAACCAGTTCTGGAACCTGATCACGCCCGAATGGTCATCCAAATGGGTGAAATCACAACTCGCCATGTATGACACAGGCGGCTGGCTGGCCAAAGGCCCGGCGGGGATGGAGTACATCCCGGTGATGGTGGCCGAGCATGAAATTCCACTGGTGGTGGCCGCTTACCAGATGGGTATCCGTGATTATGATGTCAATAAAGCCTTTGAGGCTGTACATAAAATGCAGACCACGCCTCCCGCCAGCGTGGGGGGAGGACTGGCCGGTAATCGTGACCTGGTAACTTACCTGAAGCACAAATATGTGCCGTATGATGAAGGGAGATTCTCCAACTCACTGGAATACAGTTATGATGACTGGACGGTTTCTCAGTTCGCCAAGTCATTAGGCAAGACCAAAGTCTATGAAGAGTTTAAAGACCGCGGCACCTGGTGGAAAAACGCCATTGATACGCAAACAGGCTACGCCAGGATGAAAGATGCCAAAGGCAACTGGCTGGCCGATTTCGATCCTTTCAAATCAGGAGCTAATCACCATTATGTAGAAGGAAATGCCTGGCAGCTGACCTATTTTGTGCCGCAGGACGTAACAGGCCTGGCTCAGCAAATCGGAGAAAAGACGTTTACAGACCGTTTGGAATGGGGTTTTGAAGAAAGCAATAAATGGCGTTTCAACGGCCCGAACGACCAGTACTGGGACTACCCGGTGGTGCAGGGCAACCAGCAGTCGATGCACTTTGCGGCCTTGTTTAACTGGGTGAAAAAGCCCTGGCTGACCCAGAAATGGAGCCGGGCGATTGTGAACCGCTACTATGGTCACGGGGTGTCTAATGCCTACCTGGGTGATGAGGACCAGGGGCAGATGAGTGCCTGGTTTGTGATGAATGCTTTGGGCTTGTTCCAGACAGACGGAGGATGCCGTGTGAACCCGGTATATGAAATTGCCAGTCCGATATTCGAAAAAGCGGTCATTAACCTCGGCGAAAAATACGGAAGAGGAAATACCTTTACGATAGAGGCAAAGAACACTTCAAGGAAGAATGTGTACGTACAAAAAGCTACCTTGAACGGAAAACCATTGCAGAATTTCTGGTTTGAAGCCTCAGATTTGCTGAAAGGCGGCAGTCTTGTCCTGGAAATGGGCCCTGAACCGAATAAGAACTGGGGAGTTGGTGTGATGCCTGTAGTCGATTAATAATACCATGAAGGAGTTAAGATCATTAAGTCTTAGTCCCTCCAAGATGAAAAACAAAAAACATGA
The DNA here is from genome assembly GCF_009905725.1 of Emticicia sp. CRIBPO. Classification (GTDB taxonomy): domain Bacteria; phylum Bacteroidota; class Bacteroidia; order Cytophagales; family Spirosomataceae; genus Leadbetterella. The sequence goes on from NZ_JAAAKV010000021.1 coordinate 19,804, forward strand.
AAAAACTAATCCTGATATTGATTTTAGCGAGTGTGCATGGGTTTGCACAGAAAAATACAGACTTGTATCAAAAGATAAAAAGTGACCAAACCTTAAAATCCGTCAAAGAAAAAGCATTGGAAGTCGTTAAAACCGGCTTCAATGCCGGTGACGGTTATGGAGAGGTGTGGATCAGGGACTATAACACTTTCCTGACGCTGTCGGCGGCGGTGCATCCTCACGAAACCCTGAAAGAGAACCTGAGGGTGTTTTTCAGACTACAGGGAAAGGACGGTAACATTGTAGACGGTTTTATCCCGATCGAAAAGGCACGGGCTTCCAAAGTGGGGTATGAGTACATTTTTACCGACCTGGAAAAACAATACGCCGGGCACAAAAACACCGTAGAAACTGACCAGGAGTCTTCGCTGCTGCAGGCAGTGTACCGCTATGTCAAAGTAACAGGTGACAAGGCTTTTCTGAAAGAAAAAATCGGTGGAATAAGCGTGGAAGACCGGATGGCTAAAGCCGTGGATTTCCTGCTGAAACACCGCTGGAATGAACAATACGGTCTGATCTGGGGGGCTACTACAGCTGACTGGGGTGATGTGCAACCTGAGCATGACTGGGGCGTTTACCTGACGAAAGATACCCACCTGGCCATCGATATTTATGACAACGCCATGCTGATCATTGCCCTGGACAACCTCATGAACCTGGTGCCTCAGCAGAAAGCGAAATGGCAGCCCGTCAGAAAGAGACTGGCGGTGAATACCATGAAACATCTGTGGGATACCCGAAACAACAAGTTTATCCCGCACCTTTATCTGAACGGTTCGCCTTTCCCGGCAAGCCTGGATGAAAACAAGATATACTATCATGGCGGAACGGCGGTGGCGATTGAAGCGGGGCTGTTGAATAAACAACAGATCAAAGTTTCACTGGATAAGATGATTGATAACGTCAGACAATCCGGAGCGGCTACCATTGGTCTCACTTTGTACCCGACTTATCCGGCCGGGAGTTTTAAAAACAAAGGCATGTATCCTTATGGCTACCAGAACGGCGGCGACTGGACCTGGTTTGGCGGACGGATGATTCAGCAGCTGATCCGGTATGATTTTGACCGGGAAGCTTACGAACAACTTCAGCCCATGCTGAAAAGAGTGATTGATAACAAGGGTTTCTTTGAATGGTATACTGTTGACAATAAGCCCAAAGGCTCGGGCACGTTCAGGGGTGAAGCCGGGGTATTGTATGAGGTCATCCTGGCCCTGGATAAGAAAACAAAATGAAAAAAGACATCGTCATAGCCATGGACCTGGGGGGAACCCGGATCAAACTCGGGTTGGTCAGCGGACCTGAGGTTCTGGCAAGTCTGGAAACGGATGCCTGTTCAGAGCAGGGCCTGGCTCAGCGGCTACCCGGAATTGCGGAGGCGATCAGGGGGCTTCTGGCACAGAAATCTATAGGTAACGAAGCCTTAAAAGGCGTAGGGATAGCTATTCCGGGCATCGTGGATTCTGTTCACAAAAAGGTGCTGACGATCAACGATAAATACGGAGATGTCATTTCCCTCGACCTTGAGAAATGGGCTGCTGAGCACTTCGGCGTGCCTCTGGAGATAGAGAACGACACAAGGGCCGCTTTACTGGGTGAATGGAAGTTCGGCAACGGCCGGGGTTACAACGACGTCGTATTAATGACTTTAGGAACGGGCATTGGAACATCTGCCGTCATAGAAGGAAAAATACTGAGAGGGAAGCATTTCCAGGCAGGTATCCTCGGCGGGCATTTTATCGTCAATCCCAAAGGAAGGCTTTGTAACTGCGGCAATGTGGGCTGTGCAGAGGCAGAGGCTTCGACCTGGAACCTGGCAGAAATAGTGTCGGCTCATAACAGTGTTGCTGATAGTGAGGAGGTTGATGCCGGAAAACTGGATTTTAAGCTTATTTTTGAACTGGCAGCCGATGGGAATCAATGGGCCAAAACGATCAGAGGCGAATGCCTCGAAGTCTGGGCTGCCTGTGCCTTTAACCTTGTGCAGGCCTACGACCCTGAGGTGCTGATTCTGGGTGGCGGCATCATGGCCAGCCGCGATCATATCTTACCGCACATACAAAGCAAACTAAAAGGAAATTCCTGGTGCAGCTGGGGTGAAGTGAAGGTATTGGAAGCCTCACTTAAAAACACTGCGGCCCTCCTTGGAGTAGGGAGTCTTTTTTGACGGAGAAAGGAGGGAAGGAGAACTGAAAAAGGAGTATGTTTTGCTCTGCTTGGAAGATGATTAAATTCGTCCTCCAACAAAATCCTTTCTCCATTGTCCTTTCTCCCCGTCCGACCTGGTCGTCAGGCGGGGCGGGCTTTCTCCATAATACAATAACATTTAATCATTAAAAGCCTTGAAGAACTCAAATTTTTGCAAATTTCCGAAAATAAAAGTAGAAGGGCATCACTGTGCCGTGGGGTGGGAGGAAATATCAAAAACACTCGGAAACCGCCTCAACAGTATTAATAAACCCAAAAAAGTGGTGGCCCTGGAAACCTATCACGGGGTGTTTGAGGAGGAAATCATCAGCGGCTTACAGCTGGCCGATGTGTCGGTAGTCAGAACGCAGGCTTGTTTCAAAACGGAAGAAGAAATCAGTTGCATGGTGCAGGAGTTTGTGACGGATGATCCGGTTTTCGGGTTTGTGAGTCCGCTGGAGCTCGATGCCTTCATTGATCAAAATAAATTATCCCGTTTAACTGACGATATCCTGGCGGCGGATGTTGCCGTAGTGTTGGTTGTGGGTCCCGGAGCGAGTTTAGTTTATCCGGGTTATGACCTGCTGGTTTATGCTGATATGCCCCGCTGGGAAATCCAGTTGCGGTTCAGAAAGAACCAGATTGCTAACCTGGGAGCTGCAAATCATCACGATATCTTCTCATATCAGTATAAAAGGGCCTTCTATGTAGACTGGAAAGTACTGGACCGCCACAAGAAAACGCTGATGGACCGGTGGGATGAGGTGCTCGACACCACTATTCCGGGTAGTCCGCGGATGATTTCAGGAGCAGCCATGAAGGTGGCTTTAGAGGCGACCATCAACCGGCCGTTCCGTGTTATACCGTTTTTTGATCCGGGACCCTGGGGTGGGCAGTGGCTGAAGGAGGTCTGCGACCTCGACCGCTCTGCCGTCAACTACGCCTGGGGCTTTGACTGTGTGCCGGAAGAAAACAGCCTGATGTTTGATTTCAACGGAAATACGGTGGAGATTCCTTCCGTCAATCTGGTCTACGCTCACCCGCGATCTTTGCTGGGTAACAAGGTTTTTGATGCTTTCGGAGCAGAATTTCCGATCCGGTTTGATTTCCTGGATACCATGGAGGGCGGCAACCTGAGTTTGCAGGTGCATCCTTTGCATGAGTACATGAAGGAGAATTTCGGCATGCCTTATACCCAGAACGAAAGCTATTATTTCCTGGATGCGGGCGATGAGGCCTTCGTTTACCTGGGTCTGAAAGAAGGGACTGATACCTCGAAAATGTGGGAAGAACTGGAAGTGGCCAATGAATTCGGAGAGCCTTTTGATGCTGAAAAATACGTAGAAAAATGGCCGGTTAGAAAGCACGACCATGCCCTGATCCCTGCCGGAACGATACATTGTTCGGGAGCAGACAGTGTGGTGCTGGAGATCAGTGCCACACCGTTTAACTTCACTTTCAAACTCTGGGACTGGGGTAGAACCGGCCTTGACGGTCACCCGAGACCGATCTCCCTGGAACATGGCAAAAACAATGTGGTGGAAGAAAGAAAGACCCATTGGACCAGCCATCACCTGCTCAACCAGGTTGAGATAGTTGGCTTTGGCGACGGCTGGCGTGAAGAACGGACCGGTCTGGATGAACATTCATTTATAGAAACCCGCAGGCATTGGTTTACCCAGCCTGTGACACACCATACCAACGGAATAGTCAATGTCCTGAACCTGATTGAAGGCCGGGAGGCGATCGTAGAAAGTCCGGACAATGCCTTTGAGCCCTTTGTGATCCATTATGCAGAAACTTTTATTGTACCGGCTGCCGTGGGAACTTATATTGTTCGTCCATTCGGCGAAAGTGAGGGGAAGCAGATCGGGACGATCAAAGCATCTGTAAGGACAGAGAACCTGGGAGATTTTATGGGCTGAAACGTTTGCCGTTTTTATCGCTAAGATGCAAAAAAGCAGCATGTTAATACCCCCTGTAGCTATTTCATTACAAAGTCACACTTAATTTGTTTATAGATTAATCATAAAGTCCTGTTTATCTTGCCTGCAAGGTACCTATCAAGACAAACCAACCTTAAAATGAGCAGTACACAAAACCGGAAATACGTTTATAAAGCCACATTGGTAGCCGCAGTGGGTGGCCTTTTGTTTGGTTATGACACCGCCGTCATAGCCGGGGCCATCGGTTTTTTACAGATCAAATTCAATCTTTCTGCCGTTATGACGGGCTGGGTGGCTTCCTGTGCCCTGCTAGGTTGCATTGCGGGGGCGATGTTCGCCGGGGCATTGAGCGACCGTTTCGGACGGAAGAAAATACTGATCCTGTCGGCCGTTCTGTTTGCTGTTTCCTCTGCAGGGATAGTGGTGCCTGCGGGGCTTAATTCTTTTGTATTTTTCAGGATCATCGGAGGCCTGGGCATAGGTGTGGCCTCGATGCTCGCTCCTATGTACATCACCGAAATAGCCCCGGCAGAGCAGCGGGGAAGGCTGGTTTCCATTAATCAGCTCGGTATTGTGAGCGGCATTCTGCTGATTTATTTTGTCAACGCCTGGATAGCCGGATGGCACGACGAAGCCTGGAATGTGGAAACCGGGTGGAGGTACATGTTCGGTTCAGGGGTGATTCCTTCGGCGGTATTTTTTGTGCTGTTGTTTTCAGTACCCGAAAGCCCGAGGTGGCTGGCTCAGCAGGGGCAACATGACAACGCCCTGGCTATTCTCATCAGGATCAACGGCAAGGAAAAAGCTTCTAAAGAGCTTATCGGTATACAGCACGAACTGGATACACAGCAACCCGGCTCACTGGCTGAAATCCTCAAGCCCGGTCTTCGTAAAGCCCTTTTTATCGGTATTGTGCTGGCTATGTTTTCACAGGTGACAGGCATTAACGCCATCATGTATTATGCCCCCGAGATCTTTAAATCGACGGGAGACGGCTCTTCTTCAGCTCTGCTGCAGACGGTGCTGGTAGGAGTGGTGAATTTCCTTTTTACGCTCGTGGCGATTAAGTATGTAGACCAGTCGGGGAGGAAGAAGCTCCTGCTGGCCGGTTCAGGTGGTATGGCCGTTTGTCTGGCTGTCATCGGGTCTGCCTTCCATTTTGAGATGGCACAGGGTTACCTGGTATTGATATCGATCCTGGCTTATATTGCTTTCTTTGCTCTTTCGCTGGGGCCGCTTACTTTTGTGGTAGTGGCTGAGATTTTCCCGAACAGGGTCCGCGGTCTGGCGATGTCCATCTGTATTTTTGTGTTGTGGATGTGTGTGTTTATGGTTTCCCAGTTTTTCCCGGTCTTGCTGGAATCCATCGGCAGTGCCCGGACGTTCTGGATATTTATGATCTTATCGATTCTGGCCTTCATTTTTGTCTGGCTGGCCGTCCCCGAAACCAAGGGCAAGTCGCTGGAAGACATGGAAAAAATATGGAGCTAGCTGTCCCGCGTCTTCAGACGCACCGGACGGCGGAATACGGTCTCTGACCGTTGTTTCGGGGGATACGGATGTACTTTACCACCATGAAGGCATTAAGTCCATTAAGAATACATGAAGAAGATTTCGTAGAATGACTTAATGAAATCCCTTAATGACTCTTAATTTCTTCATGGTTTTGAATGTAGTTTGCGGGATGGCGAAACGCTGCTCGGATTCCCGCTTTCCTTACGTCTGCACAGCTTTGAGAGCGGTATTTTCAAAGATATGTCAACCCGATTTTTTTGTTTAAACCTATTTCAAAAATCCTGATTAAAGTAGAAAGTTGAATGTTTCCTCTGCCGTTTTCAATTTTTGAAATGTAGCTTTTCTTGGTACCCGCTTTTTCAGCTAACTGCTCTTGTGTAAGATTTGCATTTCTCCGGGCTTCTTTAAGCATTTCACTGATAATGAACATCTGAGAGTGCTCTTCATATCTGTTCCGGCTCTCTGTTCCTATTTTTCCGTGTTCAAGGTCGATTAACTCATCGAATGATTTGATGTTTTCGTATTTTTTCATGGTTATTTCTTTTGCTGAAAATATTTATTCATTAACTCTATTCCTCTCTCTATTTCATTTTTCGGGGTCTTTTGAGTCTTCTTTTGAAAACCGTTGAAAAGTATCACCAGTTTACCTTCGTCAAAACAACAGAATATCCTGTAAATATTAGATTGATACTCTATCCTTATTTCATATAGACCTTCTGTTCCAGTCAGGTGTTTCAAAAACTTTTCCGGAATCCTGTCAACCTGTTTTATTAACTCAAGAACATACTGAATTTTATCTTTTACTTTTTGATCTTGCTCCCGATAGAACCGGATAAAATGCTCTTCATAAAATAGGATTGTTCTTGTCATAAGAACAAAGTTATCTTAAAAGATAACTTTTTCAAAATATATTTTGAAATTAGTAACGTATTATACTGCTCTCCGGTCAGAGACCGGATGACACCATCCTTACGTCTGCAGACGTTGGAGAGCCAGAGCTATTTCCAGACGTAACTTTTTCGCTCTTTCGCCTTCCGGATACTGGAGACCGGTTTGTAACCTCCTTCAAAAAGCTGACCGGGTTTTACCATCAGTTTTTCGGGGAAGTCGTCAATTGAGGTCACCCCGGCTTTCGTGAACGCTTTAATGACCAGCTCTGCCGTGGCCCGGCTGTCGGGGCCTGCCCGGTGGTGTATGAGGTCGATGTTATTGAACTGGCACAAAGTTTTCAGGTCGTAACGGGGAAGGCCCAGCCACACTTTTTTAGAGAATATATAACTGCATGAGTAATGAAGTTCGGGAAACGGCAGGTGATAGGTTTCGAGCGTTTTCCGCAAAACACTTAAATCGAAAGCGGCATTGTGGGCAATCAGCAACTGGTTTTCAAGCAGGGGCCTTAACTCTTCCCAAAGCGTATCGAACTCAGGTTGATCAGCCACGTCCTCAGGCGTAATGCCGTGAATCAGGATATTGAAATAATCGAATGCATTGTACTTCGGTCTGATCAGCCAGGACTTTGTCTCAGTAATCTGCCAGTCTTTCACAAACGTCAGCCCGATTTCGCAGGGGCTGTTCCGCTGTGCATTAGCTGTTTCAAAGTCTATTGTGATGAAGTTCATTTGGCAAAGATAGGGGATTATTGATTTATATGAGGCTTTCTCATTTTCATTTGCAAATGGAACAGTAGAAATGGGCTTTTCATCTTAAACCCTCCATCTCCGCATATCTCTCCATCTCCGGAAAAACCTCTTCCTCAAACGTCATCAGGAAGTCGAGAATGGTCTGGTATTTTTCTTCAGTGAGCTCAATGCTCATGTAGGGCTGGTCTTGGCGGTCGGAGGGGCCGTGAATGACCGGGCTATTGAGGCTGTACCTGGCGTGGGTAAAGAAGTCCACGAGGTGTTGGAGGACCTCAAGTCTGGTCTCGTATTTCCCGGCGATTTCAGGGAATAACTCTGCAAATTTCTTCCTGACTTCGATAAAGGATTTTTGCTTCCAGGGGTTTTGCTGTTGCTCAAAAGAGCTGCTGCTTTGTTTATAGCTTTCCATCAGGCCGGGGTCCGACTGCAGGATGACCAGGTCAGTCATCACATTCCGGATCCACAGGGTTAGGGCGAGCAGATGCCCGGCCATTTTCATGTGATCCTGTGTGTGTTCTTTCATCGGTGGCGTAAGGTTGATTGAATTTTTATTACACCAGTCAAAATAAACACAAGTCCCTGTAATTATTTTTCAGCAGGTGATTATTTAAGTAATTTTCGCTATTTTATAGTAGTTCAAAGCCTCTCATGAAAGGCTTTTAGAGTTTCTTCCATAAGAGCTTTGTTTACCGGTCAGAGACCGGGTGTCGCCATCCTTACGTCCGAAGACGTTGGATAGCTGCAACTGTCAATGCTCATCCCCACCATAAATCCACATCGGTACCGTATTTCCGGCACGGGTAAAGCCTGCTTTCTGGTAGAAATCGACTGTCTGACTGTCGGAGGTCAGCATCTGCATGTGAAAATGGCCGTATTTTTCCTGCATCTTCTTCATAATCATCTGCCCGATTCCTTGTCCCTGGTAGTCAGGATGGATCAGCAGATGAGGGTAATAGACCACCAAATGCCCGTCAGAAATGGCATTGCCGATACCTGCCAGCCGCTCTCCGTCCCAGGCTGAGAGTAGGGTGTGGGAGTTGGTCAAAGCGTTGTACAGCTCGGTTGGTTTGTCCGCCGAACTCCATTTGTTGGCCCGGTACAAGGCAATGATGTCTTCTTTATCGATGTCCCTTCTTTCTGAGATCGTAATATTGCTCATTTGCTTACTTCGATAAGGGTTTCATAGTGTTCGACTGTCGGGAACGGTTCATAATAAGCGTGCAACAGGTTTCGTCAGTGCTGATAAGGTTCCGATTGCCTGAAGCCTACGGTGTGGTCTTCGAGCGTTTCCCAGTCTACCAGCAGGATGTATTTGCCGGGCTGTTCCAGGCACCGTCTTAATGAATGACGAATATAACCCTTCACGGAACTGATGTATTGTCCGGCGATTTCAAAATCTGTTTCAAATGCCTTTTCCTTTCCGGGCAATACCTGAAGAATGGCGAGTTCCAGTATCATGTTTCTGAATGGTTTGATCCAGGTACAATAGTAAGGATAATACAGGTGGATTTCAAGTGATATGCCCTTCTTTACGGGGTTTTACGGGGAAGATTTGCTAAGGCCTTAATGATGAGTTTGTGAATGAAAGTATTACAGTAGCTTATTGAAATCTCTTTTAATACTCTCAATGATTTTGCCGGGAATATGAAGCTCATGGGCATGTTGCTCCCATATATCTGTGGCATTCAGCGTTTTTTCGATGATGCCTCTGGCGTTTTTGATGGTATATTTATCGGCGATGCTTAGTACGTCATTCAACAGAATATCAGCTCTTTTGTAATTAACCGACAGGGCCCTGGAAGTCCTTTTGTAATTCAGTAAAGGGTTCAGCGAATAAGTCAGGTCATAAGCCGGGGATAAATTCCATTTGTCGCTGGTTTCGTCATAAATAAAAGAGTGATTTTTGAGGTGGTCGTCGGTATTGCAGAACACAATATTGAAGATCATCCGTCGGAAAAGCTCATCCGTTTCCCTATGCGGCAGTTTAAGGTAAACAGCCAGCTCGAAAAGGTTTTCGTACCGGGAGAATTCAGGGTCTTTAAAATCCCAGCCCGTCATGCCGGTAGCTGTCAGAATATGTTTTCTTTTACCATTCTGCCTGTCAAATCGCAGTGTAGCAAAGTGTTTCTGATCAATTAACCTGGAAGGCATCATCGAAATACCCAGGGTAATGGCTGTCAGGTAATAACTGTATTCGATGATTTCCCTGTTGTAGCCGAGGTCATCATCAAGAGATAATTTCACCAGGTAGTGATTAAATTTCTCAGAGTATTCCAGGTCGCCCGGAATGATTTCTGCCGTTTCTTTATTTTCAGAGATGAGTATCTTGGGTCTGGCACCCCCTGCTGAAGTTCCGATTTTGAAGATGTTGAGCAATGACTGGCTGTTCAATTGGTCAGCTGAAACAGACCGCTTGTTGTCCAGTACTTTTTTCAGAACATCTGTGATTTCGTCCAGGTTAATGGTAGCGTTTTCGGGAATGTGTTTCGCGGGTTGGTAACTCAGGGCCCCCATGCCACGGTTAGCTACATAGGCGAGTTGCTCGATGACCGATATTTTATCAGAGTTTTTTTGATTGGACTCCAGCCATGTTTTAAAAATGATATGCCCGAACATGTCGGGAAGAGAGTCGGCGATCATCGGAGGCAAACCCCTGAATGTTTCGTTTTCAAACTGACTGAAAACCTGTGTCTGTGCTGTCCTTTTAAAGATGAGCGGGAAAATATTCTGATACAAGCCTTCTTTAAGGAAGGCCGGGTGATATTGAAAAAAGGATTTCTTCTGGTCTTCGTCATACCCGATTTTTCCGATTTCCCGTTCAAAGCAGTACAGGTCTATGATTTTATTTCCGGCCATAATCAGTAAAGTGAGCTATAGTTGCGGTTTTTGATTTCGTCGTCTACGAAATGATCGAATTTCTCCAATATATCGAAGTGCTGAAAAACCTTTAGGAGGGTATCTAAAGTGATGTTTTTACCCGATTCCAGGTTTTGTATGGTGATTCTCGACAAGTCCAGCGTCACAGCCAGTTGATCCTGTGATAAATTTTCTTTTTTTCTCAGAAGCTTCACCAGGTTGCCGGTTTTGATTTTGATATCTTTTATAGTTAAAGTTTCAAAAAGCATATTTTGTATATTATATTATGTAAATATGGTAAAATTTATTGAATATGTATATTATAATATTCATTTATTGAAACTTATGTAATTTATTCACATGATTATTATAATATGCAAAAATATAGAAAAATATATATAATGCATATTTTATTATGTATTATGCTCTGTGGTAAACCCTGTTTCACTATTTGTGCAATAAATCCTGCTGTTTCATGAATTGTGAAACAATAATCAGGTCTATTACCATAAAGAAACGAAGCTCATTAAGAGAGACATTGAGATTAACCCAAAAGAAAACCCTCACCAAATGATGAGGGCTTCTGAAAATATAATTTATAAGGAGGTTCTAGTCAATTTTCACGATCCTGACGGTTTTGTTTTCCTGAGGTGTTCTTAAGTTAAGCAAATAGGTGCCTGAAGCGAATTTACCCAGTGATAGCTGCTTCCGGATGGTTTTTCCTGAGCCTTGTATCTGTTCCGAGAATAAGTTTCTACCGTTAAGATCGGTGACGTGCAACTGTGCTGAAGTTTCCTTAGGAAGCCTGATCAGCAGGTCCAGAAGGTCGTTTGTCGGGTTGGGTCCTGCAGAAAGCTCCAGGCTGACGATTTCTTCTGTGATCAGCTGTTTTTCAGGTTCGGTGATTTCTTTCTTCTCGCCTGACTTACGGGCTTTTCTGGCAAGGACTGCCTGATCCTGTTCTTTGTTGTCATCACAACCAGTTCCGGTTCCGTTCCATTGCACATGCCTTCCTGACTTGATTTTGTCGGCTACAAAGAGTCCGTACATCTGGGTAGGAGTGTCTTCAGACGATCTTCTGAGGGTCATGTTACGATCTGAATGAATGGAAGCATGCACCTGTGCACCTTTGGAGATGACGGTGTTTTTGCCGGTGAATATTTTGGCATCCTGGGCTGCTTCGTTGATGATCACCTCTTTGCCGATGCTCATTTTCTTACTGATCACCAGGAAGGTCTGTTGTCCGAAGACAATTTTAGCCCCTTTTTTGAGAGAAAGTTTTTTGATGAATACATCGCTTTTTGAGCTGAAAGTCAGGGTGGCATCCCTGCCTACTTTAACATTGCCGTAATGGTCTTCATTAGCCGAAACAGACTGGCCTTTTTTAACTTTGAGTTTTTTCTTGTCGTTAAAGGTGTTTTCGCGGAAAGGATCAGGGGTTGGGGCCAGACCTTTCATGTAAGAAGAGGCACTGCTTTCAGAATCAAAATCCTTACCGTCGGCTTTAACGAATGTCCCGGTGGCATTGACGAGGGTCTTGATAAGTTTTACTTTTTTGCCCGAATTGATGATCCCCACCCCACCGGTATTGACTTTGTTGCGATTAAGGGTAACCTTATCAAAAGCAATGACGGCATATGAACAAGGACAAACACCCAGCGGATCGGTGACGATGACTTCCTGCAGAGCAGAAGAAGTATTGCCACTGGCATCTTTGACCGTCAGCCTGACTTTGTTGACGCCAAGACTTGAGCAGGAGAAAGCGGTTTTGGAGATGGTCGTTTCAACAATACCGCAATTGTCGGATGAACCGCCGTTGAGCTGAGCAGCAGTCAGCGAAGCAGTTTTCTCGGCACTCAACTCTAAAGTAACGGCTTTGGTGACCACTACCGGGGCGATGGTGTCGAGTACCGTCACACTAAAGTTGACGGAAGTTTTATTGTCACTTTTATCTGTAACCGTTAAAGAAACGGTTTTTACCCTCAGATCACTGCAGATGAAAGAGGTATTGGACACAATGAGAGATTTAATGCCGCAGTTATCAGAAGAACCGTTATCGGCCATCTGGGCAGTGATGTTCGCCAGTCCTGTTTTATCCAGGTAAACGGTCAGGTTTTTCGCCAGGGCAACAGGGGCTATGTCATCAATGATGGTAACGACAGCTACAGCAGAAGCGGTATTGCCACCGGCATCTTTAACGGTCAGCGTCACATTATTGGGGCCGGCTGAGGTACAATCAAAATCAGTTCTGGACAGAGAAAGCTCGGTGATCGAACAGTTATCAGATGAACCGTCATTGATGTCGGCCGCTTTGATGGAAACTTTACCTGAAGCATCCAGTTTTACAGAGATGTTTTTAACTTTAGCTACCGGGGCAGTTTTGTCAGATACCGTCACCAGGGCATAGCCTTCTGAAGTATGGCCGTGGATATCAGTGATATACAGGGCGACTTGTTTGGTGCCCAGGTCGTTACACCCAAAAACATTCTGGGATATTTTCATGGAACCGATGCCGCAATTGTCAAAAGAGCCGTTGTTGATATCACCCGGGCTGATGGTGGCTTGCCCTGCCGCGTTGAGCGTTACACTGATGTTTTTGGTTCTGACGGTCGGAAGTGTCTCATCCACCACATGGAAAGTAGTAGTACAGGATGAACTGGCTCCGAACGGATCCTTGACGGTCATCGTCACCTGGTGGGTGCCTGCCGAAAACGGACCTGCAGGAGAGAGTGAATAAGTCAGGGGATCGCCGTCGACATCATAAGATTCGGATCCTACTCTGAACGGTGTCACGGAGGCAGTACAGTTAGGCCCGGCCGGAACTGTAAAGGAGTTACAAACAGCAACGGGAGCGGTATTACATTTTGTCGCACTGACCGTGATGCTGGCAGTCGACGAACAACCACCTGCATAAAATACAGTAACAATGTAAGTGCCTGTGACAGAGGCATTATAGACCCTGGTTGTTTCACCGGTATTCCAGAGATAAGAATCTCCCGCGGACGCGATAAGGTTAACAGACGAACCCTTGCAGAAATTTGCCGGGCCATCGGCATAGACAGAGGCCACCGGGGCTGAAGGATTGCTCAGCGTAACAGGAGTGCTGACAGAACCTACGCAGCCGCCGTTGTTGATCGAAAAACCGCTGTAAGTACCACCCGGAAGACCTGAAAGGGTAAAGCTGTTGCCCGAAACAGTTACATTTTGAGGAGATCCTGAACCTGTATAAGACAGGCTGTAAGTTCCGTTGGAAAGTCCTGAAGTCAGGAAGGTAATGCTGCCGTTGCTACTGCCGCAAGTATTCGGAGAACTGAATGAATTAACGGCCAGAGTATGGGCAGCCGGATCGGTCAGGGTAACCGGACCGGCAGGCGAATTGGTATAAGTATTAAAAGTAATGGTAAAATTACTGTAGGAACCTGCAGAAAGCCCTGACAAAGTAAAAGCTCCGGATGTAATACTAACAGAAGCAGAGGCAGGTGATCCGCCTTTGAGATAATCAAGGGTGTATGAGCCGTCGGGCAGGTTGACAGAAGTGAAACTGATGCTTCCGTTGACTGCAGAGCAGACAGACGGGTTGACAGATGAACCGGCAGCCAAAGTATGAGTAGCGGGGCTGGCAACCACCACCGGGCCTGCTGCTGTGGCATTACAACCACTGACGGTAATTGAAAAGGCGGTGTATGATCCTGCGGCTAAGCCTGTCAGGGTAAATGCCCCGGAGGCAACGGTAACGGAAGCCGAGGCCGGTGATCCGCCAAAGGAGTAATTGAGGGTATGGGACCCGTTCGAAACAGTGGTCGTAAAGGCAATGCTTCCGTCAGAGCCGCCATAAAGTGTTACAGGAGTGGCTACTCCCGGTGTAAGCGTCGGAGCAGAAGGGTCTGTCAGTGTTTTTGACCCTGATGCCGAACTTGTACAACTGCTAACAGTTATTGAGAATGAGGAATATGATCCAGCTATAAGGCCAGATAGCGTAAATGCCCCTGAAGCAACCGTAACAGAAGCCGTTTTGGCCGCTCCATCATTATAGTTCAAAGTATAAGTTCCATCGGCTAAAGTGGTGGTGAAGGCAATGCTTCCGTTTGTTCCGCCACAGGTAGTCGGATTCACAGCTGAACCCAAGGTTAATGTTGCGGTGCTCGGATCAGTCAGGTTTCTTGATCCCGAAGCTGAGCTTGTGCAACTGCTCACGGTTATTGAGAATGATGAGTATGATCCCGCTGGAAGGCCTGATAACGTAAAGGCTCCCGAAGCTACTGTAACGGAAGCCGTTTTGGCTGCCCCATCTGAGTAATTCAGAGTGTAAGTGCCATCCGCTAAAGTAGTGGTGAAAGCGATGCTTCCGTTTGTTCCGCCGCAGGTGCTTGGATTAACAGAAGAGCCTAAGGTCAATGTTGCCGTACTTGGATCTGTCAGGTTTCTTGATCCCGAAGCCGAGCTTGTACAGCTGTTCACCGTTATCGAGAATCCTGAGTATGATCCTGCTACAAGTCCTGATAACGTAAAGGCCCCTGAAGCTACAGTAACAGACGCTGTTTTAGCTGCTCCGTCAGAGTAATTCAACGTGTAAGTGCCATCCGCTAAAGTGGTCGTGAAGGCAATGCTTCCGTTTGTGCCGCCGCAGGTGGTTGGATTAACAGCTGAGCCTAAAGTCAATGTCGCCGTAGTCGGATCAGTGAGCGTCCTTGATCCTGATGCTGAACTAATACATCCAGTAACAGTTATGGAGAATGAATTATAAGTTCCAGCCGTAAGTCCCGATAGGGTAAATGCCCCTGAAGCCACCGTAACTGAAGCCGTTTTGGCCGCTCCATCATTATAGTTCAAAGTGTAAGTTCCATCTGCTAAAGTAGTGGTGAAAGGAATACTTCCGTTTGTCCCACCGCAAGTGCTTGGGTTTACAGCTGAACCCAAAGTCAATGTCGCCGTAGTCGGATCAGTCAGGTTTCTTGATCCTGAGGCTGAGCTTGTACAACTGCTCACGGTTATTGAGAATGAAGAATATGATCCTGCCGGAAGTCCTGATAGCGTAAATGCCCCGGAAGCTACTGTAACAGAAGCGGTTTTAGCTGCTCCGTCAGAGTAATTCAAAGTGTAACTTCCATCCGCTAAAGTAGTCGTGAAAGCGATGCTTCCGTTTGTGCCGCCACAGGTGGTTGGGTTTACAGGAAAACCTAAAGTCAATGTGGCCGTGCTAGGATCGCTCAGAGTGGTTGATCCTGAGGCTGAGCTTGTACAACTGCTCACGGTTATCGAGAATGAAGAATATGATCCAGCCGGAAGTCCTGATAAAGTGAACGCACCTGAAGCTACCATAACAGAAGCGTTTTTAGCTGCCCCGTCAGAGTAATTTAAAGTGTAAGTCCCATCCGCCAAAGTGGTGGTGAAGGCGATGCTTCCGTTTGTTCCGCCACATGTGGTTGGATTAACAGCTGAGCCCAAGGTCAATGTCGCTGTACTAGGATCGCTCAGAGTGGTTGATCCTGAGGCTGAACTTGTGCAGCCTGTGACAGTTATTGAGAATGAGGAATATGATCCAGCTATAAGGCCAGATAGCGTAAATGCCCCTGAAGCAACCGTAACAGAAGCCGTTTTCGCTGCACCATCATTATAGTTCAAAGTATAAGTTCCATCGGCTAAAGTGGTGGTGAAGGCAATGCTTCCGTTTGTTCCGCCACA
>NZ_JAAAKV010000022.1 GCF_009905725.1 Emticicia sp. CRIBPO
CCTGATGATGTTTTCGTTACGGTTACTGAGTAAGTTCCTGGTACGGTTGTAGTAAATGAAGCCACACTGCCAGGGTTGGTTACACCCGCAGGTACGGTCCATGCATAGGATACACCTGTATTCGGTGTAGCTGTCGCACTCACGGTTACGGTTGGGGCAGCACAAGTGATCTGGCCACCACTAACTGTTACTGTCGGTACTGTTTTGTCTTCAGTTACAATCGTAGAGCTGCTCGCATAACATCCGTTCTCTTTGGTTACGGTCACACTGTAAGTACCAGGGGTAGTCGTTGTGAACGAAGCTACATTACCCGGTGCTGTTACACCTGCAGGTACAGTCCAAGTATAAGTCACACCAGTGTTTGGTGTGGCTGTCGCTGATACTGTGATGCTCGGAGTCAAACATGTGATCTGGCCACCAGCTACCGTTACGGTCGGAGGTGTTTTATCTTCTGTAACTATCGCAGTGGTACTTGCGGTACATCCTGTCGCTGTTACTGTTACCGTTACTGAATAAGTACCTGGGGTTGTAGTCGTGAATGAAGCTACACTACCAGGGTTGGTTACTCCGGCTGGTACTGTCCACACGTAAGTCACACCAGTGTTTGGTGTCGCTGTAGCAGATACTGTAATCGTCGGAGTCAAACAAGTGATTTTTCCACCAGTTGCTGTTACTGTAGGTAGGTTTTTATCCTGGGTTACTATTGTCGAACCGCTTACTGTACATCCTGATGATGTTTTGGTGACTGTTACGCTGTAAGTTCCGGCTACGGTTGTTGTGAACGAGGCCACATTGCCTGGATTCGTCACACCTGCTGGAACTGTCCAGGCATAGCTCACACCTGTGTTCGGTGTAGCCGTCGCTGAAACAGTTACTGTTGGAGCAGCACAAGTGATCTGGCCACCTGCCACAGTTACTGTCGGTACTGTTTTATCTTCGGTTACGACAGTGCTCTTAGACGTGTAGCATCCTGTCGAGGTTTTGGTCACTGTTACTGAATAGGTTCCGGCTACTGTGGTAGTGAATGAAGCCACATTACCTGGGGCAGTTACGCCTGCAGGTACTGTCCAGGCATAAGATACACCAGTATTTGGTGTGGCTGTCGCTGATACTGTGATGCTCGGAGTCAAACATGTGATCTGTCCACCTGTTATGGTTACTGTCGGTGCACTCTTATCTTCAGTTACTGTCGCAGTTGTACTTGCAGTACAGCCTGTCGCTGTTACCGTTACGGTTACTGAATATGTGCCTGGTGTTGTAGTCGTGAATGAAGCTACACTACCCGGGTTGGTTACTCCAGCAGGTACTGTCCACACGTAAGTTACACCCGTATTTGGTGTCGCTGTCGCACTCACTGTGATGGTCGGAACCAAACAAGTAATCTGTCCGCCAGTCGCTGTCACTGTAGGAAGATTTTTGTCCTGACCTACAACCACTGTTGTGCTGGCAGTACATCCATTTTCTTTAGTTACAGTCACACTGTAAGTTCCAGGAGTAGTCGTTGTAAATGAAGCTACGTTACCTGGGGCAGCTGCTCCGGCTGGTACTGTCCATGAGTAAGTTACTCCGGCTGTTGCAGTTGCTGATACTGTCACACTTGGTGCAGCACAGGTAATTGTTCCACCTGTCGCTGTTACTGTTGGAGGTGTTTTGTCTTCCGTTACTACAACGGTAGTACTTGCCGTACATCCGTTTGGCTTAGTAACTGTTACTGTATAAGTTCCGGCCTTAGTCGTTGTAAATGAACCAACATTACCTACAGCAGTTGCTCCTGCTGGTACGGTCCATGAGTAAGTCACTCCGACGGTGGCCGTTGTTGTTACGGTAACGCTTGGATTGGTACAGGTAATCTGTCCACCAGTCGCCGTTACGGTCGGTAGTGTTTTATCTTCCGTAACTATTACTGTTGTACTTGCCGTACAACCATTTGAATTTGTTACGGTTACACTGTAAGTTCCGGCTTTCGTTGTTGTAAATGAACCAACATTTCCTACCGCAGTTGCTCCCGCAGGTACGGTCCATGAGTAATTAACACCTGCCGATGCGGTAGTTGTTACGGTAACACTTGGATTGGTACAGGTAATCTGTCCACCCGTTGCGGTTACCGTCGGTACTGTTTTATCTTCTGTCACCACTACGGTTGTACTTGCGGTACATCCGTTTGGTTTGGTTACTGTTACTGTATAAGTTCCGGCCTTGGTCGTTGTAAATGAAGCTACATTTCCTACCGCAGTTGCTCCTGCAGGTACGGTCCATGAGTAAGTCACACCTGCTGTCGCTGTCGTTGTTACAGTAATACTTGGATTCGTACAGGTAATCTGACCACCCGTTGCGGTTACCGTCGGAAGTGTTTTGTCTTCAGTAATTATTACTGTTGTACTTGCAGTACAGCCATTTAGACTGGTTACAGTTACAGTATAAGTTCCGGCTTTGGTTGTCGTAAATGAACCGACATTACCTACCGCAGTGGCACCACTTGGTACGGTCCATGAGTAAGTTACTCCGGCGGTAGCCGTTGTTGTTACGGTAACACTTGGATTGGTACAGGTAATCTGTCCACCAGTCGCTGTTACGGTCGGAGGTGTTTTATCTTCGGTAACTATCGCAGTGGTACTTGCTGTACATCCTGTTGCCGTTACTGTTACGGTTACTGAATAAGTGCCCGGAGTAGTAGTTGTAAATGAAGCTACATTACCAGGGGCGGCTGCTCCGGCTGGTACAGTCCATGCATAAGTTACACCTGTATTTGGTGTTGCTGTAGCTGATACCGTGATGCTTGGCGTTGTACAAGTGATTTTTCCACCTGTCGCTGTTACTGTTGGCAGGTTCTTGTCCTGAGTTACCACTACAGTCGTACTCGCGGTACAACCATTCGCCTTTGTTACGGTTACACTGTAGGTACCTGGAGTACTTGTGGTAAATGAAGCTACATTACCTGGAGCTGTTGCTCCGGCCGGTACACTCCATGAATAAATTACGCCGGCTGTTGCTGTCGCATTCACTGTTACAGTTGGTACGGCACAAGTAATCTGGCCTCCGGTGGCTGATACAGTAGGAAGTGTTTTATCTTCTGTAACCACTACTGTTTTTGTCGTAGTACAACCTGTTGAGGTTTTAGTTACAACCACAGTATAGGTTCCGGGAGTTGAAGTCGTAAATGAGGCTACATTACCTGGAGCTGTTGCTCCGGCTGGTACCGTCCAGGCATAAGATACGCCTGTGTTTGGTGTTGACGTTGCACTTACTGTAACTGATGGTGTGGTACAGGTAATCTGTCCACCGGTAGTTGTCACGGTCGGTGCACTCTTATCTTCGGTCACTACCACAGTCGTACTTGCAGTACAACCGGTAGATTTTGTAACTGTTACGCTATAAGTACCAGGGGTTGAAGTCGTAAATGAAGCTACATTACCTGGAGCTGTTGCTCCGGCTGGTACACTCCATGAATAACTCACACCTGCAGTCGCAGTGGCTGATACCGTTACACTTGTAGTTAAACAAGTGATAGTACCGGCGGTAGCCGTGACGGTTGGCAATGTTTTATCTTCTGTTACCACTACAGTTGTACTTGCGGTACATCCGTTTGGATTCGTTACTGTTACGGTGTAAGTTCCGGCTTTGGTCGTTGTAAATGAACCTACATTTCCTACTGCAGTTGCTCCGCTTGGAACAGTCCATGAGTAGGTCACTCCGGCACTGGCTGTGGTCGTTACTGTAACGCTTGGACTGGTACAGGTAATCTGTCCGCCTGTTGCAGTTACCGTCGGTAGTGTTTTGTCTTCTGTTACTATAACGGTAGTACTTGCAGTACATCCGTTTGATTTCGTAACTGTTACTGTATAAGTTCCGGCCTTAGTCGTTGTAAATGAAGCTACATTTCCTACTGCAGTTGCTCCTGCTGGCACGGTCCATGAGTAAGTCACACCTGCTGTCGCTGTCGTCGTTACGGTAACGCTTGGATTGGTACAGGTGATCTGTCCACCAGTTGCGGTTACGGTCGGTAGTGTTTTATCTTCGGTAACTATTACTGTCGTACTTGCCGTACAACCATTTGAATTTGTTACGGTTACACTGTAAGTTCCGGCTTTCGTTGTTGTAAATGAACCAACATTACCTACGGCAGTGGCTCCTGCAGGTACGGTCCATGAGTAAGTCACACCGGCTGATGCGGTAGTTGTTACGGTAACACCTGGATTGGTACAGGTAATCTGTCCACCAGTTGCGGTTACGGTTGGTACTGTTTTATCTTCTGTCACCACTACGGTTGTACTTGCAGTACATCCGTTTGGTTTGGTTACTGTTACTGTATAAGTTCCTGCCTTGGTCGTTGTAAATGAAGCTACATTTCCTACCGCAGTTGCTCCTGCAGGTACGGTCCATGAGTAAGTCACACCAGCTGTCGCGGTAGCCGTTACTGTAACACTTGGATTGGTACAGGTAATCTGTCCACCCGTTGCGGTTACAATCGGTAATGATTTATCTTCCGTTACTACTACGGTAGTGCTTGCAGTACAACCGTTTGATTTGGTTACTGTCACACTGTAGGTTCCGGCTTTGGTTGTCGTAAATGAACCGACATTACCTACTGCAGTGGCTCCGCTTGGTACGGTCCATGAGTAAGTTACTCCGGCGGTAGCCGTGGTTGTTACGGTAACACTTGGATTGGTACAGGTAATCTGTCCACCAGTCGCCGTTACCGTCGGTGGTGTTTTATCTTCTGTTACTACCACCGTGGTGCTTGCGGTACAACCGTTTGCACTGGTTACTGTTACACTGTAGGTTCCGGCTTTGGTTGTCGTAAATGAACCGACATTGCCTACAGCGGTGGCACCACTTGGTACGGTCCATGAGTAAGTCACTCCGGCTGTTGCAGTAGTGGTCACCGTAGCACTGGCACTGGTACAAGTAATCTGAGTACTTGTAGCCGTGACCGTCGGAACTGTTTTATCTTCTGTTACAATCACAGTTGTACTTGCGGTACATCCGTTGGTTTTAGTAACTGTCACAGTATAAGTTCCGG
This sequence comes from Emticicia sp. CRIBPO, assembly GCF_009905725.1. Lineage (GTDB taxonomy): Bacteria > Bacteroidota > Bacteroidia > Cytophagales > Spirosomataceae > Leadbetterella. The sequence continues at coordinate 5,021 of NZ_JAAAKV010000022.1, forward strand.
CTTTGGTTGTCGTAAATGAACCGACATTGCCTACAGTTGGTCCGCCACTTGGTACAGTCCATGAGTAAGTCACTCCGGCTGTCGCTGTGGTGGTTACCGTTGCACTTGGGTTGGTACAGGTAATCTGCCCGCCCGTTCCTGTTACGGTCGGCACTGTTTTATCTTCGGTTACTACCACCGTGGTGCTTGCCGTACAACCACCTGAGCCGGTTACAGTAACTGTATAGGTACCTGCTTTTGTAGTTGTAAACGAGCCTACATTACCCACAGTCGGTCCGCCGCTTGGCACTGTCCATGAATAAGTCACTCCCGCCGTTGCAGTGGTTGTTACAGTAACACTTGGGTTGGTACAGGTAATCTGTCCGCCCGTTCCTGTTACGGTTGGTTTCGGAATAGCCGTTAAGGTTACCGAAATCTGTTTTTTACAATCTGCATCAGAAGTGTTAACGTCTCTTACATATATAGTATAAGTAGCAGCTGCCAGGCCGGTAAATTCATAGGTCCCGGTAGAAGCAAACCAGGTAGTATTATCTTTGCTGAATTCATAGCTTCCACTGCCACCTACCGCTTTTACTTTGATCTTACCGTCATTCACTCCACAGGCAGGATCTGTTTTAGATTCCTGTGTCAATGTCACCGCTCCAAAACATGTTTTCAGAACATTGGTTTTGAATTTCAGGGCATTTCCTTTTGAATGACCGACAATGATAATTTTGGTCGTTCCGGCCGGTGCAACGTAATTTATGGTCTTTGCCTCAAAGTTAGGATAGCTGGTATTGGTCGACACTTTTGCAGAGGTAGCAAGAAGAGCACTGTTAGACCAGAACTCCACATACATTTCCGCTACTCTACCACTACCTCCATTGGCATGTGAGGTCATCATGGTAGTAAATGTATAATTGTTACCAGGAATCACCAGGGCTCCCGTGATGGTTTGCTTGGCGTAGTAGTCGCTGTTAACATCAGACCCGTTTAACATACCATAGTCACCTTCGTCAGAAAGTGATCCGGTTGGTGTCGCTACCCATCCTGTAGTTCCGTTACTCCAGTCACCGTTTGTCACCAGGTTGTTCGAAGGACAAACACAGGCAATACAGGTAATGGTCTGGGTGATTACTTTAGTACAGGTCGGAGCCAGTTTGTCTCTGACAGTTATGGTATAGCTACCGGCAGCCAATCCGGTGAAGGTATCCGAATCCTGGTAGCTTCCGCTGTTAAGTTTGTATTCATAACTCCCGCTGCCGCCTGAAGCGTTGACCGTAATTGATCCGTTGTTTGTCACATCACAATTAGGCGACGTCACGTCAAGATCAGCAGCCAGGGCATCATAGCAGGTAGTGAAACTTACATTATCAAATTTCAAGGCTTTACCGTGAGCATAGCCTACTACCCGGATCTTGGTTGTTCCTGCCGGAATAGTTCCGGTAATAGAGATGGCCTGAGAATTTGAGAAGATCGCTGTTACATCCGTCTTGGTGGATGAGGTCCAGGTTGAGCCATTGTAAAACTCAACATACATCTGAGCCTTGGCCCATGACTTGGAAGTACTGTGTGTAGCGGCGTTGGCGGTAAATGTATAAGGCTTACCAGGGGTAAAACCTGATAAGATCTCATCCATAGCATAAAACTCGCTCGGGAAAGTAGTAGAGCTTCCCGGATTATCATCATTATTAAGGATAGCATAGTTACCCCAGGTCCAACCTGAATATAAACCCCACTGACCGGAACCGGACGCAGCTCCCCTGGTGCTTGCACTACTTAACCTGGTAGCATCCCAGCCCGAAAGGTCAGAGCCAAAGCTACCGTTCGCTATCAGGTTGGAAGAAGTACAATCACAGGTCGTCGTTGTCGGCGTCACGGTAGTCTCAAATTCCTGGTAGTGCAATTCACCGCCGTTCATCTTGAAATTCTTGGCCACCAGCTGTCCTTCTATATATCCTTCATTTTTTACCACTGAAATCCCCATCGCATACAAAGAACCTAACAGGGTTCTTCCGCTGGTATTCAGGGTTAAGGTTTTGTCGTCTCCGTTATGAAAATTCCACAAAATATACCGGCTGTCTTCTTTCTGAATATTGGTGGTCATGTTCGGAAGACTCCAGGCATAATCCCCACCCTGCATATCTACATTAATAACCAATGGCGTGCTGGCAGACGGCCGCGTGCTGAAGTACAATTCTCCGCTGGCCGTAATGGTCGTTAGTTCGGCTTTGGTCAGATTGACTATATTGGTAGTTCCGGCCGTCATGGCAAACCTGTATTTGTTTGCTTCATAGTTGAATGCCGTAGCATTGGCCGTTGAATTTTTCAGTGATGTGGAAAAAGCCTTGAACTGAGTGAACACATCAGCAAAATCATATACATCTTCTTTTACAGAGGCCTCAGACTGCTCACTTGTATTCAGAGTAATATTGGTGCTATTCCAGTCGGATGATGAACTGCTGATGATTTTTTTGTTGGCAGCACTGTACTTGGAGTCAGTCAGATTTTTGATCTTGGCGTACCTGTCCTGGAGGACTTTCAGAGAACCGGAGGTGTAAGTCACCCCGCCCTCTACAATGAGGCCTATCGTACGGCTTTCGCCCGAGGCCTTAAAAGTGTCGTGGGCGTGGATGTTGACGTTGGAATTGCCATTGATGATGAGCTTTCCGCCCACGGCAACACCGCCTTCGGATTCACCGTTCATTTCAAAATTACCTTCGGTTACAACATGGAAGCCCATTGCGATACCGGTAGGATTAAATTGTGCATTCACAAAAGGAAGCGGAACAACAAAAAATGCTGTCACTACTCCCTTAAGCAGGAGTTTGTAAATTTTTTTCATTTGTAGAATAGTAAAAGTTCACTCAATAACTTCGAAATTTTTCAAAAACTGCCAGTCTCTCCGTGAAGAGACTGGCATTGATTAACATCTGGCATTATTATTGACCAGGCAAATGTTTTCACACCGCACCCGTGCCAAACTCTAATTTCAGCTGATAAAAATTTTTATAAACAGAAGATTTTCAGGAGATAAGTAATAATAGGCCTGTAATTCTTCACTCAATTTTTTAATACTGTATATACTGCAAAAATCATGCTAAAAAATATCGAACGGTAGCAAAAAAAAACTTGCAATTAATAAAAGGCTATTCTGCTGTTTAAAAATCACTTTTTCGCATCTTTGTATTTTTAAAACTAAAAAAAGCAATTTGTGAAACTCTGGCAAAAAGAAAATTCAAAAAAGACGAATGAAATCATAGAGAAATTCACTGTCGGTAAAGACCGTGAGCTCGACATTTATCTGGCACCTTATGATTTATTAGGTTCAATGGCTCACGCGATTATGCTGGAGAGCATTGAATTACTAGGGAAGCAAGAACTTGGATTACTATTGAATGAGTGCAAGTTAATATATAATAAATCAATAAGTCAAGGATTATTCCAAATAAATGAGGGAATTGAAGATGTGCATTCCCAGATTGAATTTCTGCTTACTGAGAAAATCGGTGACACCGGAAAAAAAATACACAGCGGCCGCTCAAGAAATGACCAGGTGCTGGTAGACCTCAAGATGTTTTTAAGAGACCGAATAGAACAGGTCGTGGAACACTCGCGGTTACTGTTTGACTCCCTGATTATAAAAAGCGAAGCACATAAGGAAGACCTTCTGCCTGGCTACACCCACCTGCAGATTGCCATGCCGTCTTCATTCGGCCTTTGGTTTGGTGCGTATGCCGAAAGCCTGGTCGACGACCTGATCATCCTTTCCGGGGCCTACAAGGTAGTTAACAAAAACCCGCTGGGGTCCGGGGCAGGATACGGGTCTTCATTCCCGCTGAACAGAACACTGACCACTTCGCTGCTGGGATTTGATGACCTTAATTATAATGTGGTCTATGCCCAGATGACCCGCGGAAAAATGGAGTATGTAGTTTCTTCGGCCCTGACCAACATCGCCAATACACTTTCAAGAATGGCCATGGACGTCTGCCTTTTTAACAGTCAGAACTTCGGCTATGTGATCCTGGCTGATGAGCTCACCACCGGGTCAAGCATAATGCCTCATAAGAAGAACCCGGACGTAGCTGAAATACTCCGGGGCAAGGCCAACAAACTTAAAGCCCTGCCTTCAGAAATTGCCTTCATTCAAAGTAACCTGCCATCAGGCTATCATCGTGAAATGCAGCTGATCAAAGAGATCATTGTTCCGGTTTTTGATGATATCCTGGAATGTCTGAAGATCGCCGAATTTATGGTGTCCAATTTACAGGTGAAGAAAAACATCCTGGACGATCCTAAATTTGATCTGCTGTTCAGTGTCGAAAACGTAAACGACCTGGTGATCAACGGGACGCCTTTCAGAGATGCCTATAAAGAAGTGGGTGGTCAGATTGAAAAAGGGGAATTCAAACCGAATAAAAATATTCATCACACCCTGGAGGGAAGCATCGGCAACCTGTGTAATGACCAGGTTAAAAGGATGATGGAAGAAGCCACGGCCTCTTTCAATTTTGCGAAAGTGCATGAGGCGTATGAGAAGCTCCTGAACTGGGAAGTGGAATAAGATAAAGTAACCGAACCGGTATATAACAAAAAAGCCTCCGCATTTGCGAAGGCTTTTTTGTTATATCGATTTTCAGATCTTAGTAACATTTAGAAGACGTAGATCCGTCGCTGCAACAACGCTTAAATACTTTAGAAAGCTTTTTAGCTTGTTTCGGAGTAAGAGCTACATATACTCTGCCATAATCACCTACAGTCACATCCTGTTTTGTGAAGCTGCTTTTAAGATTTACAGGAAGAGTGATGTCTTCAACCGGTTTAGTGCTGCCTGTGTTACAAACCTCAACATATTTGGTAGTGCTTGCTTCACCGTTCACTTTATATTGAAGTGAAGATTTGGCAGGTACAGAGTAAGTTCCCAGACAGATGTATTTGTCAGCCAGCTCACCTTTTCTCAGTTTACCTGTTTTTTTGAATGAACCGATAAGAGTTACTTCTTCAGTTTCAGATTTATCAGAAACATCTTCAACAGTAGCTTTACCGCTAAGATTCAGTGTTTGTTTTACACAATCACCAGGGTTACCTGTTCCGGCAGCAGAAGCTTCAGAAGCCGTAGTGTTTTCTGATTTTTTAGCAAATGCAGGAGCCGAAGTAGAAGAAGTAGTTGAAGATTCAGCAGGACAAGCTGCATAAACTTTCTTCAAAGACTTGTATTGTTTAGAGTTAATGTTCAGCGTGATTTTACCGTCGGTACCGATAGCTACATCCTGACCTGTAACATTAAATAAAAGACTGATCGGAAGATTAAGGTTCAACGGAGAAACAACTCCTGTTCCGTAATCACAAACCTCAACCACTTTAGAGTGACTGGCATCTGCACTGGCAGTGTACTCATAGGTAGTTCTTACAGGCACTGTGTAAGTTCCAAGACAAAGTGATTTGCCTTCAAAAACAGCTACTACAGGAATATCCTTTTTAGTGTTAAGTACATCTCCACCCTGGGCTTTACCAGAACCTGAGAAATTCAAAGTCTGGGTTTTACAAACTGCTTTAGGTACGGCAGCTAAAGGAGTGGCTTTAACTCTTGTAGACGGATCATAAAATGCGTTACCACATTTTTTCATGATGTAAACATAGCAGGTACCATCTTTTGAAGTCAGCTTGAAAGTCTCAAAATCCCTTCCCAAAACCGACCATCTGTATTTATGACCTCTGTAATAAGCTCCCATCCAACCTGTTCTGCCTGCAGCAAGAATTTCAGGGGTGATGTTTGAAGCTGAGAAAGAAGGATCATTAAAACCACTGTAACCTAATCCCTTTAATAAGTCGTCAATTTCTTTTCTGCTGTTCCTGGAGTTTCTGGTGTGAACTTTCTTAAGATGGCTGTAAGCAGCGGCGGCGGTGTGTTTTGGAATCTCACCGAATTGAGGGCTTGTTCCTAGGCGTTTAAGTACTACTGGCGGACTTAGAGACGGATCTCCAAAAACTTGATGATTAATGGCACTACATGGCGTTTCTACTTGTGCAAATGAAACAACTGTACTTACAATTAGTAATACAATGGTGTTAAAAATATGCATTTTCCTTTTCATTGTGAGAAAAATTTACTGCTTTGAAAATTTATTAATGGTTTAGTGGGAAAAACACAATGGTTATATTTTATTTAATTTATGTGTATTTCTTACCAAATGCAAATTAAATTTTTTTTAGCTTACGAGAAAAATAATATGCTACTTATTTTCTATATTCTTTAGTTTTTTACTATTTCAGACGTTTTTTAAGCTATTTTTGTATCGTAAATAATAAAATTAAAACGAAAATCAAATAAAATGAGTCTTTTAACTGTGGGATCCGTGGCCTTCGATAAACTGGAAACTCCATTCGGAAAAACGGATAAAATAATAGGCGGAGCCGCTACTTTTATTACCCTTACGGCTTCCTATTTTACCCGGAAAAATAACCTTGTTGCCGTAGTCGGTGACGACTTTCCCCAGGAAATGATCAATGTGCTTTCAGACCATCATATCAATACAGACGGACTGGAAATCAGGAAAGGAGAAAAGACCTTTTTCTGGCATGGCAGATACCACACCGACATGAACAATCGTGATACCATAGAGGTGCAATTGAATGTCATGGGTGACTTTGACCCTAAAATTCCGGAGAATTTTCAGGATTGTCAGTACCTGATGCTGGGAAACACGTCTCCGTCTGTACAGCTAAAAGTTCTGAACAGCCTTCATAACAGGCCGAAGTTTGTGATGCTCGACACCATGAACTTCTGGATGGATGTGGCTATGGGCGAATTGAAAAATGTTTTGAAGCAGATTGACTGTCTTACCATCAATGATGAAGAGGCCAGGATACTTTCAGGTGACTATTCACTGAGACGTGCAGCCAAAACCATTATGGCTATGGGTCCGAAAACCCTTATCATCAAAAAGGGTGAACACGGTGCCTTGCTTTTCAAGGAAGATAAAATATTCTTCTGCCCCGCCTTGCCGCTGGAGGAAGTTTTTGATCCGACAGGAGCCGGGGATACTTTTGCCGGAGGGTTCATCGGCTATCTGGCCAAAACAGACGACATCAGTTTCGAAAACCTGAAAAGAGCGATCATCTACGGATCGGCCATGGCTTCTTTCTGTGTCGAAAAATTCGGTTCGGAAAGAATACAACACCTGCTTCAATCTGAAATTGACGACAGGGTAGCGGAGTTTGTACAGCTGTCCAGCTTCGAGATCAAATAATATACAGAAGTGCTTTAACAAAAAAGACCTTCCCGGCATGCCGGGAAGGTCTTTTTTGTATTCATCAACGATATGGTTTTTCTGCTCTATATATAATAAGGTAAGACTTCCTTAAAAACCTCCTTTATCGTAGTAAGTTCTTCTCCGGCTGATCTTCAGATCTCTCAGCAACGAGCTCCTCGGCTGGAAGGTAAAACTGTAGGTACTTGAACGCAGGTTGTTTCCGGCGATCGGCGTCCAGTTGAAACTCATGTCCCAGCAGTGCAATTCCCGCAAAATACTGAAAGTGGTCAAAGTCACTGATTTATACACAAAATCCCATCCGGAGGTGAAGTTCACTTTCCATTTCGGCGTGAGGCTCAGGTCGCCCTGCACCTGGAACGTCTGCGTGATCTGTGCTTTGGACAGACCTTGTTTCCGGTAATCAAAAGAATAACTGAAGTTGACACTCCAGGGAATGCTGAAATCCACATAAGCCATCGGGTTGGCCGCTACAAATTTAGCCATGGCTTCTTTTGCCGGGTCGGCAGCACCTGCAGCGGTTTTAGGCGGGGCCTTGTCTTTAGAGAAAGTCTGAGGCGTCAGACGGGTACTGATGGAAATATTCATCCCGGACAAATAACTACCGCCGGTGCCTGAGTACTTGTTCTTGTTCCATTTGAATTCTGTAATCCTCAGCCCTGCCAGGTTGGAAGACACAGCGGTATCGGCCACATAGGCATAAGGATCAAAGGTAGTCCCGAAGTTAAAGGTGATCAGGTCCTTGAATAAATTGGTGTTGGCATTTAAATTAATATTGGACAAGGCAAACTCATTGAGTTCTTTATCGGCCAGTAAATTATATGAACCGCTGATGTCAAAATTGTTCAGCAATGAAATCTTCTCAAACTCTTTCTCTGCCGTGTCGGACCGGCTCCTCATTTTGGCTTCCAGCTGGTTCGACAGCCCGAAACTCAGGTTGGCAGATTGTGCACTGGCCGAGCCTCCTCCGTTCAGGAACTTAGGCAGATATCTTTCGCTGGCTCCTGTCCTTACTTTTGTTCTCTGGCTGTACTGGCTTGCCATGTTCGGGGTGTAACTCACACTGATCGACGGAGCTATCGTATGACGGATGGCCTGCAGGCGGCCGTTTTTGTTAAAGCGGTAAGTACCATAAGCCCGGGTGTTCATCCCTGTGGCAAAAGATACGTTCTGACCAAAGGCCGGTTTTGAAATGGTATCCACATGCACTACCCCTCCGCTTTTCGGATTCATCAGTACCTTCACATTGCCCTGGGCATCATAGGCATAAGTCACGCCCTCGGTATTGGCGTCTGTCTGTATGTCTACCGTCCTTCCTCTTGAATCCTGAAAGGTGGTATTCTGATCCGCAAAAGTATACTTCAGCTGTTTCGTGAAGAAGTCTCCGCGATAAGAGATACTTGGCGTTATGTTGATATAACGGGCAATCTTGATATTGGGCAATGCAATCGGCACAGAATAAGAGGTATTGAAAATACCGTTCTGCATGATCTTATTGAAATCTGTCTCTACCGGATTAAGCAGTTTCTTAAGCTCCGCCTGGATCACCTTACGTTCTTCTTCGTTGGTGGTGGTTCTCAGCAACTGCTCCAGTCTCTGCTGTTCTCTTTTCTCGGCATCGGTCACCGGGTTATTGTCCTGTCCTACTATATTATAATCTGTATAAGAAGTCGAACGCTTCGTCAGGGTGTTGGTCACTTTAAAACCACCACTTACATCAAGCCCCACCCTGAAGGCATCCCACCATCCCCCGGTCATGTTCTTTTCTTTCACAAAAGGATTGAACTGGTTCAACCCGACGCTGTAATCTATCGAGGAGTTGAAAATCTTGGAGGTAACGTTCTGGTCAGCCCTGAAACCTGTACTTGTCCTCAGTAACTTACCTATTGTCCTGGTGTATTGAACAGACGAACCGAACGCGTTATTGGTATATTGATCCACTTCATCCAACCTTCTGTTGTTCTGGTTGAAGCCGTTGCTCACGAGGTTAACAGAAGCGGAGAAACTCCTGTCCGGTCTGCGGCTCTGCGGCGAATGTGACCAGCCGATGTTAAAGTCTTTGGTGGCACTGACCCTGTTGATCTCTGCCCCTGACCTGTTGTAGTTAAACTGAAGATTGAGATTGCCGGAATATTTATACCTCTTCAGGTAGTTGGATTGTATACCCAGCCCCCAGCTCCCTTTGGAATAAACCTGGGCGAGTACTTTAGCCCCTATGTTTTCATTGAAAGCATGATAATAACCGAAATCCCTGAAATAGAATCCGCGGTTATTGGGTTCTTCCCCGTAATTACCCATGATAAAGCCCGATGTCCCGATTTCCTTTTTCTTCGGAATCGGGAAAAACCCAAAGGGCAGGCCAATGGGCAGGGGGATGTCACTGAGCACAAAATTAAAAGGCCCTGAAATCAGTGACTTCTTGTTGACCATCTTGATCTTCCTGGCATTGATGTGGAAGTGCGGCTCTTTCAGGTTACAGGTGGTATACATGGCGTTGACGAGGTAAAGGTTGTCTTTCGGATCTTTCTTTACGGTCTTACCTTGCACAAAGCCTTCACCCTGCTGGGTGACGATGCTTTTGATAATGGCCTTCTTTGACTTGAAGTTATATTTGATGGTATCTGAATTGTAATCATCCCCCGACTGGCTGAAAATCGGTTTTCCCCTGACCGGGTCACCGCTTTTTTTCGTAGTATCAGGCAATCCGTGGGCATACACTTCGCTTTTACCCCAATTAAGTTTAATGAAATCAGCTTTGAGTTCGATATCCCCGTAGGTCACCACAGCCTCTCCATATAAATAGAGCGTTTCGCTCTCCACATCCAGGATCGTGGAATCTTTGGCTTTATAAATGACGGTGGTTTCCAGCTGGCTGTCCGCACTCTTTAATGAGTCGGGAATGATGGAAATGACCGTATCTTTTTTTGCGGTGGCCTGTTTGGGCTTGATTTTGACAGGGGTGGTCGGCGGAGTGTTGGTGTTTCCAAAACCCGGAATCCTGGACCCGGGATTGATCTGGGCAAAGCCCGAATGAGAACCCGCGAGCATAAATCCAAGAAAAAGCCACAAAACGAAGTTAAAACCAACAGTTTTTACTAGTTTTAACTGATTATTCAGCCGGGCAATATTTACGGATTTTTGATGTTCTAACAAAAGAATTAACTTTGCATTCGCAAAAGTAGTTACAAAGTGCTTTTTTATAAATGATCTGTGGCAAAAAAGATGTTAAAAAAACTTAAGCTTTCCTTTTTAAATCAACTTATTGGGAGAAAAATCCTCATTTACTGGGTGGTAAGTTCACTTACCTTCTTCGGCGTGGTCAGCTTCAGACAGGAAGAGTCTGACAAACTGAGAACGGTGGTCATCGATGCCGGACACGGCGGCAAAGATCCGGGAGCCGGAAATGGACGGGAAAAACGCTTTGTCCTTGACATGGCCCTTAAGGTCGGTCAGAAAATCAAAGCCAATTATCCGGGCGTTAAGGTCATTTTCACCAGAGATTCGGATGTTTTTGTGCCTTTACATGAAAGAGCGGCCATCGCCAACAAAAACAAGGCTGACCTTTTTATGTCCATTCATTGCAACGCCAATCCGCATTCTACCAAACTGGCCGGAACAGAGACTTACATCATGGGGCTTCACAAAACGGAAGAAAATCTTGAATTGGCCAAAAGGGAAAACAATGTTGTATTACTCGAAGAAAACTACAAAAAGTCCTATAAAGGTTTTGACCCGAAATCTCCCCTGGCCCACATCATGCTGACCAACTTCCAGAATGCTTTCATGAAGCAAAGTCTGAGTTTTGCGTCTAAGGTCGAGAAGAACATCACCAAGGTAGGACACAGGAGCCGTGGTGTAAAACAGGCCGGGTTTATCGTCATCTGGGAAACCACCATGCCCAGTGTACTGATTGAAACGGGATACCTTACCAATGCCGGTGATGCGGAATTTCTGGCCTCCAACGAAGGCCGTGAAAAAATCTCCCTGGCCATCTTCAGGGCCTTTGAAGAATACAAAAAAGAAATAGACAGGTAATCATAAATTTCCTAATTTTGCAAAATAAGCCTTTGTTCGTCCGGTTAAGGAATTTTTAGCAGGAAAAGAAGGTTTATTTTTTTAAATGGGAAAGCACACCCGCATAAATCATTATTTGATATAACAAACCGCAATGGTATAATAATTGCGAAACGTAAATCATGGCAATAAAAAAAGAAATCAAAGTAGGCTTACTGGGCGTTATCACCCTGACGATATTGTACCTTGGCTTTAACTTCCTTAAAGGTCTTGATCTTTTCTCCTCCGAAATCGAATATATTGTATATTATAATGACGTACAGGGCTTACAGGCTTCTAACCCGGTCACTTATAATGGTGTCAATGTGGGCAGGGTCATGAACATTGAGACTGACCTGGAGAAAAACAATGTTAAGGTTACTTTGACTATCAATAAAAAAATCAGTGTTACAGATAAAAGCATCGCTCTTTTGGGTGACGACGGGCTGATCGGCGGTAAGCTGGTCAAACTCAAAATCAATCCCGGAAAAACCCTGGCTGACGGCGGCACGCTGATCGGAGCCACTGAGGTGGGTTTGCTTCAGTCTACTACCGAAAAACTGGAACCTACCCTTAAAAACGTTGATTCGCTTGTGACTACACTGACGCAGGTGGTCAGTCAGTTTGACCAAACGGGAACGGCTCTTAAAGTACTGGTAGCCAGTGCTACACAAACCACCAACGGTGTCAACGGCGTGGTGGCGGCCAATTCCAAAAACCTGGGCGAGATTACTGCCAATGCCGCTGTATTAACGGCCAATCTGAATGCATTGTCAAAAAACCTGGACAGCCAGCTTAAACCTATTCTGCAAAAAACCAATACTTTTGCCGACTCGCTTCAGGCCGTACGTTTGGGCAATACGGTCCATAAACTGAATGCTACCGTTACCGATCTTCAGGGTATTCTGAACGGAATTAATTCCGGAAAAGGAACCATCGGCAAACTGGCGGGTGATGATTCATTGTATGTCAACCTGGACAGAACTGCTGCCAGCCTGAATCTGCTTCTTTCGGACATGAAGGCCCATCCGAAACGCTATGTACACTTCTCACTTTTCGGCAAAAAAGACAAGCCTAAAGAAGGGGAGAAATAAGACTTAACTTATTCAAATCAAATACGTTACAATTTAAACCGGAAAATATCCGGCTGAAAGTCCATTGCAGAATCTTTATTTTACGATCACCTTTTTCTGCTTGTCCCTGATAAAATACCGGTCACAGAACCCATTGAGATACAATGCTTCCTTCCTGCATGCTGAAGTAAAATAAGACGGGAATGAGGTCTCTCCTTTTTCATTAATGAGCTTCTTCAGGTTAAAAAACCTGATCTCTTTACCGTCCGGATTACCCCAGTTGAAGACCGGCAGTACTTCTACCCCAGCCAGCTGCGTATGAGGTTTCCCCTGTAAGTTTCCTTTGACAACGGTCAGTTTTAACAACGGCACCAGACGATCCCAGACAAAGATATCATAAGCCACAAAATCAGCCAGGGAATAGATGGCAAAACCCTGCTTTTTTATGCCTGAAAAAGGACAGCTGAATACATATTTTTCCATCGGTTGCGGATTGTGCGGATGCGAGCCGAGGATCACATCTACCCCACATTCTTCAAAAAGCCGGTGATAGACAGCTACCGTGTGTTCTGAAGGATACGGTTGATAGGCATTGCCTGTATGCAAAAACAAGACCACGAGGTCAGCACCACGACTATGGGCCACGCTTACGAGTTCTTTCACCTCTGACAAATCAGGCTCTGGCAAATTAAGACGAATATGATTGACCAGCCATGATTCTCCGGCAGGCACCTCAAACTGATTCAGCGAGTAAGTATAAGCAATAAAAGCGGTCCTGATACCCTTCTTTTCCACCACAGGAAACTCATGTCTTTCCCGGGCGGTCCTGGCAGTACCGGTAAACGCTATTTTTTGTTTTTCAAGAAACTTTATGGTTTCGGAGACACCGTCACGGCCCATGTCAAAGCTATGGTTATTGGCCGTCGACAGGACGTCGTATCCTTTGAACTGCCCGTTACCATTAAAAACAGAGAACATCGCCTCACTGCCGTTAAAAAGCATATTGGAAAGCATCACCTCGGGTACCAGCGAAGCCGGCTTGTCAGGAAAAACCGGCGTTTCCAGATTAGCGGTGACAATATCAGCCCCGAAAAACCACTCTCCTACTTCATCCCATAAATGGCGGGTATTTTCCGGACTGATGCGGGCATAGGGCATGAGATCTCCCCCGGCAGTAATGCTCAGGCTGCTTTCCTGAACAAATCCTTCAGGAATTTTGAAGTTGAGGTCCTGGTCTCTGAAATGATTCTCGAGTTCCTCTCCGAATTCATAAGGTGGCTGTATATAATATTTGTATCCGAGGAAAAGTACATCCTTAAATCCGAAATAAGCGGGATTTTCTTCAAATCCTTCGGGCGGGGCTATCCATTTCTTTCCGTAAAAGAGCCCTACGAGTCCATACAAAAGCCTCAGGACAAAAACCAGGAATTTTCCCCGGCCGGTAAAAGGCAGAACAGCCGGAAGCTTATAGGTAAGTGTAAAATGCTTCATAAAGTAACTTTAATCCAAAACCTGCAAAAATGACTCCGGTGACGCGGTTGATCATCTGAAGTACTTTAGGCGTAAACCAGCTTTTGAGTTTATAGGCAGAAAATGATATCCCGACCTCACTTAAAAATATAGCGGCAAGGCACCCGGTAAAAAAGATGACCTGCTGAGAGAAAGTGAACATTTTTTCTGACTTGATCTGCGTGGCAATGGCCACCCAAAAAAAGAAGTTGACCGGATTAAGAATATTCAGCAGAAAGCCTGTGGTAAAATAATAGGTAATATTACCCAGCCGGGTTTTCGGGTAAACAATCTTGGGGTCTTTCTGAACAATACTGATCACGCCCAGGAATATAAGTAAAATCCCTCCGAGCAAACTCGAGTAAAACGGCAGACGGGGAATATCCGGAAGTGCGGAAGTACCCAGGATAGCCGCTGTAATAAAGAGACAGTCGGACAGCACAACCCCGGAGGCAATGAAAAGGCCGCTTTTATACCCGTTATCAACACTGTTCTGGATAAGAGCGAAAAAGACAGTCCCTAACATCAGGCTCAGCACCGTTCCGGTGGCGAGGCCATACAACAATGAATAAAGCATAAATTTAAAAAAAGGAGTCTGATGACCCGGCAAAGTTAGTGATTAAAGTACAGGATTCGGATTTCTTCCGGAAAGTTTGGTGGTCTGGAGACAATTAAACCCGTTAAAATGAAGTGACGAAAAATAATTAAAAAAAATATTCGTGGTGACTAAAAAATAAAAAACTGGCTATCAAGCCATTACAAAAACTGTTAACAAAAACTTCATTTTTTTTTAAAATAGCTATTGACATGACAGATAATCCCCTTATCTTTGCACCCACATTACGGAAATGAACGACCCGGTCCGGTAGTTCAGCTGGTTAGAATACCTGCCTGTCACGCAGGGGGTCGCGGGTTCGAGTCCCGTCCGGACCGCGAAAATCCTCAGAGAAATCTGGGGATTTTTTTGTTTTAAAGACATACAACAAGATGCATTATATCTACATCCTTCAAAGTCAGAAAGATCAATCTTTTTATATAGGAAGTTCCGCTGACCCCTATGCAAGATTAACTAAACATAACAATTCCAAAACAGGATATACTGCAAAAAAGAAACCCTGGTCGATTGTTTACAAAG
>NZ_JAAAKV010000023.1 GCF_009905725.1 Emticicia sp. CRIBPO
CCGGTATTAAATATTACAGAGTCATCGTTACTGCTTCAGGTTCAGGCTGCGGATCTGCTAACTCGTCAAGTTCGACGATAACTGTGGTGGCCAAACCGACGGTTACAATAAATATTCCTTCAACGACAATCTGTGTAGGTGGAGGATTAACCTTAAATGCAACCATTAATAACGGAACAGGAACCATCACACAACAGTGGCAAACCTCAACGGATGATACAAACTGGACTGATATCGCAGGACAAACCAATGCCTCTCTTATTGTTCCGACATCTTCAGCAGGTGTAAAATATTATAGAATCTTAGTAACAGCATCGGCATCCGGCTGCGGGTCAGTAACTTCTTCAAGTTCTTCGGTTACCGTAATTCCGCAAGTTACTATAGGCATCACTCCTAATAACAATAAGGTTTGTATCGGCGAAAGTCTTACATTAACCGCAACGATCAATAATGGCACTTCCGACCTGACTTACCAATGGTTGAGTTCAACGGATCAAAACAACTGGACTGCCATCACCGGCCAAACAGCCTTGACATTATCGGTTCCTACTACTGTCAAAGGAACAACTTACTACAGATTGGAAGTTACTTCAACGATAACAGGCTGCGGCACTGTAAAATCCGGCTTCACTTCGGTTGAAGTCAGGCCGCTTCCTGCCATCACCTTTACGAAAACCGACGCTCTTTGTGAAACGGGCAACGGAAAAATAGTTTTTTCATTCCAGGATGAACCAGGTCAGACCAGCCTCGAATTCAGTTTAGATGGCGGTTTAACCTACCCTTACAGCGTCAATGACAACAGTGGCTCGTTCACAGTCAACGCACTTTCTTCAAGCACCTATCAATTATATGCACGGTGGGGCGGCGGAGCATGTCCGGTAAATCTGGGTACAACGACGATTAGTGACCGTCCTGCACCTTTGGCGACAAGTCTCAAAACCGACCCCACCTGCACTATAAATAACGGAACGATACGATTCAATTTCCAGGATGTAGCCGGAAGAACAGGATACAAATTCAGTCTTGACGGAGGCCTGACGTATTTGGCCACCGTAGCAGACAATTCCGGTTCGGTTACTTATTCAGGATTGGCTCCAGGCACCTATGATTTGTGGGTTAAATGGGAAAATGATGAATGTCCCGTTAATCTCCCCGACCTTACTCTGACAGACCAGAAAGGTCCTGTGGTAGATCTCGGCCAGGACCTTGAAATATGTAACGGGGTAGCTGTAAACATTACTGCCGCTACTACCGGTGGAACACCTGCATTGATTTATAGCTGGAACAACGGATTAAACGGCGTTTCTTCACACCAGGTGAGCCCGACCATCACCACCACTTACATTGTCACCGTAAAAGACGCCAATAACTGTACCTCAAAAGATACTTTACAGATCATTGTGAACGCCAACCCGGTGCTCACCATCACCAATGTCGAAGTCTGCGAAAATCAAAACATCAGGCTGACTTCCTCAGGCGGAGGCACTTATGCCTGGACAGGCCCGAACAGTTTTGTATCCAATTTACAAAATCCGGAAATCGTAAATGCCAATGCAGGTCTTCATGCCGGGGTATATTCCCTGACCATTACCAATGGTTTAGGATGCCATACTTCAGGTACCGCAACTGTGATTATCAATGCTCTTCCTGCCCCTCCGACCCTTACCGGAGCCGAAAAATGTGGCCCGGGATCATTAACACTGAATGCCTCGGGTTGTTCAGGAACAATTTCATGGTTTGACAAGATATTTGACGGTAATAACGTAGGAATTGGTACGACTTTTGCAACTCCAACACTGAGTGAAACTACTGCGTATTTCGCCCTGTGCTCTTCCACAAAAAATTGTGATAGTCCGGTTAGAAGTAGTGTTCTGGCAAAAATTAACAATCAGCCCGTTGCGGAAATCATTCCGGTTGATCCGACGTGCCTGGGTGCTCAATCTGCCAACAACGGAAGAATCATCATCACACGATACAGAGAAAACGAGAAGTATTCTTTTAACATCGGTACAACATATAATTCAGGTATTGCCAATGTCCCCGCTTTGATACCCTCAAACGGAACCATTTCAAGTACCCTGCCAAATCCTTCCAATAACATTTCACAAAACTACACAATACGGATTATAAGCAGCGAAGGATGCACGGTAGACAGAGTCATAACGATACAGAACAAATGTATCGACTGCCCTGTGGATTATTGCCCGCCTTCGACGATAACTAAAATAGAATAAGTAACCCAAATGTTCAAGTTTTTATACCCAATTAATTTCAAATTTATCATGGAAAACAACTATTTTAATCTCAGGCCCAAATCATTGCCTGACGCCCTGTCCCTGCGTCGATGGTTTTGCCTGATCCTATTGAGTGTATCATTTATACTAACAGGCGAAAGTGCATTTGCACAGAAAGTGCCTGTTGATTGCGGTCCGGGCTCTCGTATCCCTGCCACTATTTTCGGTGAAGATGCATCGGCAAAAGACGTAGCTGATGCCAAAATCAGAATCTCAGGTTTACCTGCCAATGATTACAGAGTTGTGATGTGGACAGGGACAATTCCCGCAGGTGTCTCTTTTGGAACTTCAAAGAAATGGTCAGAATTAAATAACGGATATCTCGCCGAAAACTTAGCGACTCCGGATGCTGCTCCGGGAAGAGAGTATACTATCAGGGTTTACAAAAGTGATACGTCTTGTTTTACAGACATTCAGTACGTTTTGCCTTATGTAAACTTCAACTTTAAACCCAAGTATGTAGACATTTCAGTAGCTGTTACTAAACTTCCTGCCGGTGATGTCCCTTTAGATTCCGATGTAACAGTTACAATTGCTGTTCAGAACTTAGGAGAAATCGGAGCAACGGGGGTTGAATTTAACGTTACTGCGGGATTAGGGTTATTACCAACAGGAACGCCTACGGCTTCCACCGGAACTTATAATCCTGCCACAGGGATATGGACTATCGGAAATGTGGCCGCCGGTGCTTCAAATGCGGTCTCATTAGTAATTACTTACAAGGTAACAGCAAGAGGTATTAGAGAAGTGAAAGCCTGGAACACCAAGCTAAACGAAACCGATCCCAATTCATCACCAACCCAGAATACCATTCTGGAAGATGACCAGGGACAAGTCTGTATCTCAACCCCTTATGACTACTGTAAAGGTGATGAATACGAATATGTCCTGACAGGAGCTCCTACCAATATTCAATGGTCTAAAAACGGATCTCCGATCAGTGGTAAAACTGCCGATTTTGAAGTATCATCAGATGGCAAAACACTAATAATAAAGTCATTAGGGAATTATACTTACACGGCTCAATATAATGCTTCGTGTCCAGCTACAGGATGTTGCCCTATTACGATCGAGGCCGGCTTACCGCCGCTCCTGACTGCCCCAGGAGAACAAGTAATTTGTTTTAATGCTGCATTTGCCCCGGTGACAGCCACCAATACCCAGACCGGGCCGTTTAAGTCAGATCAAGGGGTGTTTACTTATCAGTGGTATAACAACAATGGTATTGGTAACCCGAATACAACCGCAATCGCCGGGCAGACTAACCTTGATTTAGCTTCAACTGTGTTGCCTACAGCACCTGGTGTATATAATTACCGAGTTATTTCTGTGCAGACAGGACATACCAACTGTGCTGATACTGCTGATGTCAGTCTTATCATTAACGAACTTCCTTCAATTGTGGCGAGTATTAATTCGCCCGTTTGTGCGGAAGACACAATTGAACTCGATGTAACAGCAACAGCCACCAGCGGTGGAACGGCCCCTGTATTTACTTATGCGTGGGCAGGTCCGGCTTCTTACACTTCAGCAGTGGAAGACCCCAGAATTCTGAACGCCACGATGGCCATGGCCGGAGACTATACCGTAACAGTATCTTATACCGCCAATACGAAGACCTGTGATGCGACCAAGACTTTACCTCTCGTAGTAAATCCTCTGCCTGCACCACCTACACCTGTGGATCTCACTTATTGTGCGGAAGACAAACCAGAACGATTGTCGGCAAATGGAACGGGAACAAGCTTACACTGGTATGGACCAACTGGTCAGACTCCGCTTCCTGTTTATGGCAGCAAACCTGATACAGTGACCAACGTCGGTCTGAATGTAGGACCTCGTCCATACCTTGGAGCTCCGGGAGATACTTATTATCATATCTCTCAGGTGGATGCCAACGGTTGCGAGTCTCATACCGCGATGTTGTCGATCAAGATCCTTACCAAACCAACCAAACCAACTGTTGAAGATCTGGCTTACTGTCAGGGATATCCATCAAGTGCTTTAACAGCCATTATGGCCTCTCCATCCGGTTATGCATTGCATTGGTATGGTACAGACCCAGCGGGAACAGCCACTGTTGGGGCTACTTATCCGGCACCTCCGACCGGTACCGTAGGGACAACTTCTTATTATGTTTCACAAAAAACAACCGGAGCGGTTAAAGATTGTGAATCTGATATTGCCAAAATTGATGTCATTGTCAAAGCAACTCCAAATGCTCCGGCTGTAACTCCTCCGGATCCATATTGTGTGGATGCGGTTGCTGCTCCACTCGTAGCTACTGCTGATGCAGGCAATACCCTGATATGGTACTGGAACGGCGGAACACAGGCTACAGCTCCTACTCCTACAACCACTCAGTCGGGCGGAACGTGGGCTTATGTAAGTCAGACATTGGTTTATACCAATCCGATTCCTGGCAAAACCGGCACATTGACTTGCGAATCTGGTCAGGCTGCTATTCCAATCCTTGTGAATCCACTACCAGTAGCTACAATGATTCCGATCAGTGCTATTTGTATCGGTGCTGAACCTCAAAACAATGCTCAGCTTGTATTGACAAGATACAGAGATTCAGATCAGGTTTCATGGACTCTTGGAAGCACCTATGCTTCAGGTACTCCTACAGGCTTCAATTCCCCTGCAGCAGGTGGTGTGTTTGCCTCCAGCCTGGCTAACCCTAAGCCGGCCGGTGCTCAACAGGATTACACGGTCAGGATCAAGAACACATTTGGTTGTACAATCGACAGAACGCTTCCATTGGTAGCTAAAGACTGTACCTGTCCAGGTGGATATTGTGAACCTGCAACCATTACCAAAACCAAATAACGTATCCGACCCAATTAGTTAGATAAAAACAAGCAAACTTATCCGGCCTTAAAGCCGGGTAAGTTGCTTATTTTAAATTCACCTTTAAGATCCGATCCCGCAGCCGGGACATCAGCACCAACACAGAAGGAGTGAGAAAATGGAATTGAATATTTTACTGAAGTATAAAACAAAATTCGGACTAGGAACGGGCAAAACTGTTCTTCTGAGCTTATTGTGTGCTTTATGTTCATTCAGTAACTATTCCGACCGACCAAAAAAGACTTCAGCGGTAATGGTTGATGACGACAACTGCCAGCATCCGACTTATATTTTGAAAGCTTTCGATGTCTCTGACGAAGACACTAAAGACGGACGACTGATTATTTCTGAAATTTACAACGCCACGCATTATGAAATCATCGAATCAAACAGCAGACCGTTTAATTTTAAAAATGCCACGCCGATCGATCCCCTTAAAAGAGAAATCGAAATCAATAACATCGCCAATCCCGCAGGACTTAAAGAATTCAAAGTCAGGCTTTACAACGGATCAGAAAATTGTTTCAGCGAACAAACCACCGTTTTTGAGCATGTCAATTTCGCTAAAAATTTCAACTACAGTGCCGTCGAAATTTCCCAGGGAGTGGATAATTCAGCACCGGCCCTTGATGGAATTGTTACATTCACCACAGTCATTCAGAACAAAGGCAGTAAAACCGCCGAAAACGTAGAAGTCAGATTAGTAATGAGTTCAACCCTTGAGTCTGTTAATTTCTATGCTGACAAAGGCACCTATTCGTCCATTGGAAACATCTGGACCGTAGGTCAGCTGAAAAGCGGCCAGTCGGGTAAAGTAGTCATCCGGGCCAAAGTAAAAACACAGGGTTTGTCTTATGTATCCTCGTTTATCTCAAGGCAGGACGACAAAACTTATACTTTGAGTGAATTGCAGGCGTCTGTAAGTTCATTGAAAAAAACCGGAACCAGCTGCGTAAGTGTTCCGATCAGTATTAAAAATGATGAGGTGTATAGTATTACACTCAAAGAATATAAAGGAGTCAAATGGTTTTTTAAAGACCCTTCCGGCAATTTCTCGGAAATTACCGACCAGACAAATCCCGGCATTGCAAGCATTAACAAAGACAGTTCTCTGACCATCAAACAAAGCGGTGAATATACTTTTTCAAAGAAAGTGGGAGAATGTAACGTAAGCAGTTGCTGCCCCATTATCGTGGAATCATGTGAAGGTCCTCCGATCATTGTCGACTCTGTTTATTGCAACACTACCGTAGACAGCTACAACATTATCGTCCATATGGAAAATGACAGCTGGAGCATCATCGAAAAAGTATACTTTGCGATGGCCAACCTGAGTTTCCCGGTACTGACCAATTACCTGGAAAGAATCAATGCTCTTCCGCTGAGCTCAAGCTCCGGTTTTGTCACGTCTCTTGGCAACGGCAAATACATGGTAGAGAACATCCCGGCTTTTATGCCTAATGTCACCCTCGTATCGACAGACATCAGCGGAAAATGCCGGAACGTAAAAATCGTAAACGCTCCTAATTGCAGTGTGAGACCCGTTTCAATGCCAAACCTGACCGACAATACCAAGTTCCTGGTAGAGGGACAGCGTCCGCCGAGTTTCAGCCTTAAAATCCCTGAAAAAGGTTTGGAAGCCGTCTGGTTCAATAATGAGCTGGGTGTGAATCCTATCCATGTGGGCAGCAAATTTACCCCAACCGGACCAGGAACTTTTTATGTAGCTTACCGAGACAGGAAAACCAAGGCCCTGAGTCTGCTTGTTCCTGCCACCGTAAAAGAACTGAAGACCGAAACTCCGGGTACCTTTAAAGATGAAACCGTTTGTGCCTGCGACAATGCGGCCATTGTGCCGCAAGGTGATCTGGGAGACGTCACTATTGCGAAAGCTTATCCGAATCCGGTAAGTGAGTTGCTGACGGTAGATTACCGCCTGCCGGCAAATTCATCCAGGGCCGATCTGATTTTTTATAATGTTAACGGAAGACAGATGGCAGCCATTGAACTGAATAAAAACGAAATACAGATCAAGGTAGAAACCAATAACTGGGCTGACGGCACCTATGTTTATCAACTGTTGATCGACGGTAAAAAATCAGCCAGCCAGAAAATTATTGTTTTGCATAATTAACAGAGATTCACACGTAAAAGAGACCATTTTTTGGGTAAACAAGGAGAATTCAGCAATGGGTAGCTGACCTCTCTGCTAAAGGTTTCTGCTCCGGCAGAGGCCTTTTTTGCTTTTTATATACAATGAAAAGTACCATCTGTTTATGCCTGCAGTATCACCTTTATGCTTCATCTTATCCGGGCTCATCAGCGTATATATTGAAAATGGCATAGAAATTGCGTGAGCATCTTCAACTTTAAGTTTTGAATATCAGCACCTTACAATAAAAATAAAATAAGTAAAGTTTGAATCTTTCTGATCCATTTATGTGTTCACTATGAACAACTGAAAAATATTATCTATCGAAGACAGATATACGATACCAATTTATGGGTTAAGGTTTATTTTAAACGCCGTTGGCACTAGTTTGCTACGGCGTTTTTCGGTTTTCTGGCATTTGAGAAAGCAATCCTCAAACTGATATTGACTTCAAAACCCAGGATCAGGATCAGGGCAATCAGATACACCCACACCATTAAGCCGATCAGTGTCCCGATAGAACCATAAAGCTTATTGTAAGAACTGAAATTCGCCAGGTAAAAAGAGAACACGTTGGTCACGAGAATACAAAGAAAAGAAGCCAGCACAGCACCGAAATTGAAGAACTTCAACCGCCTGTTGATCGCGGGGGCAAAGTAATAAATGCAGCAGATACCAATAAAAAAGATCCCGAAAACAGAGATATAACCGGATATTTTGATCAGGAAGTAATTAAAATTCTCGCTGAAGATGATGCCTTTTGAAAACAAAAAATCAAAAACGAGCTGCCCTACAATCAGCACAAGAATGGCCACTACCAGGATAAAAGTCAGCATGAAGGTCAACATAAAAGCAATGCCCCTGGCTTTAAAAAAATTGCGTTTTTCTGCCCTCTGTAGTGCCATATTAAAAGCCCGCATCAGTGACATCATGCCGTTTGTAGCCGCAAAAGCCGCAAAAATAAAACCGAAGGAAAGAATATCCACCCGCTTGCGGCTCACAATATCATGGATCGTCGCAGCAACGGTCTCATAAATTCCGGCTGGAATGACCGCCTGTAAAAATCCCATAATTTTCACATCCAGCTGTTCAATAGGTACGTAAGGGATCAGTGTAAAAATGAAGATAATGGCCGGAAAAACCGCCAGCATAAAACTATAGGAAACCGCAGCAGCCCTTTGGTCAATGTCAAACGTAACGAGCTTTTTATAAAGAATAACAAGGATGAGGTATATAGAAACGGTGGTGTTTTTAATGTATATGTTCCTGAGCTTATTCTCGATGAGTCCAATATACTTTAAATCTTTAATCCTTTTCATGAGAATCGTTTATAATGGTTTCAGGTCTGAAAAAGAACTTACAGACTGATGGATTTAACATAAGCCCCAACTTATTTTCAAAGTAAAAATAAAAAAAATCAGGGTTTTATTGATCAAACCAGGGCTTTAATTTTTCTAAAATCTCCGGGGGACAGGTGGTTATCCTGTTATTATCAGCCCTTAAAAATACCAGCGTGGTTTCACCGGTATGGATACAAACCTTATCAGAATTGAGAATTTCATAGAAAAACACAATCCTCGCCCTGGGAATTTCCCTGACAACCACCCGGATAGTCAGCAGATCATCATACTTGGCCGGCTGCAGGTACCTTGATTTATTTTCATAAACAGGCATCAGGATACCGGCCTCTTCCACATCCTTATATCGCACCCCCAGGTCTCTCAGGGCTTCCACCCGGCCGATTTCATACAATCTGGCATAATTGCCATAATACATAAAACCCATCTGGTCTACGTCCGCATAACGGATTCTGTAAGGATATTCAAATGTATACATCCGTGGCGGCTTAATATCCGTGATCGTCAAGAGCTTTCTGATATTTCGCAGCGTTTTTCAGGTGTTCGCCATAGTCCACCGCAAAATTGTGATAGCCCGAAAAATCTTCTCTTGCACAGAAATATGTGTAATTGTGCTTTTCGTAATTCAAAACCGCTTCAAGCGAAACCCGCTCAGGCAATGCAATCGGTCCCGGAGGCAATCCCAGGTTAATATAAGTATTATAAGGAGAAGAAAACGTAAGGTGCTTATGTAAGATTCTTTTCAGACTGAAATCTCCAAGGGCAAATTTAACGGTCGGGTCAGCCTGAAGCGGAATCCCCTGGGCAATGCGGTTAACATATACCCCGGCCACTCTGGACATTTCGTCTTTTTTATTGGTTTCGCTCTGAACGATGGAGGCCATGATACCCACCTGTGTCGGGGTCATATTGATCGACTTCGCTTTGCTTAAACGCTCTTCTGTCCAGAAATTCTTGAATTCATGATTCATTCTTTCCAGGAATCCGTCCACAGGAATATCCCAATAGATGAAATAAGTATCCGGCAGAAACATACACATGATGGTGGTTGGAGTCAGTCCGAATTTCTTACATTCTTCTTCAGAATTCAGCTTTCTCAGCAATTCATCAGAATCAAAAGCCATCTTGCTTCCTATCTTTTTAATCAGGTCTTCTTTTGTGCGGATATTGTTGAAAGTCAGCTTAACCGGATCCTGCTGCCCTCTTTTCAGTTTAGATAAGATAGCTTTGTTACCCGAATTAACCGGAATCTCATACCTCCCAGGCTTTACTTTATCACGGTATTTCATGAGTTTACTCAAAAACCCGAACGACAATTCATCGTGAATCACCTTATGTTTGTGCAGGGAATCCAGCACCGTCTCGTAAGTAGCTCCTTTAGGAATATACAGGACAAATTTTTGTTTCCCCTCCACATTCAGGTTGGCACTCTGGGCCACCTGCCAGAAATAAAAAGTAAAAGTAGCGACCAGCGTGGAAACGATCACAAGGGCGTAGGCCAGGAATTTTCTGTTCTTAAGCATCTAGTTTTTCTATTAATTGTTCAACCGAAACCTGGGATTGCTCCCCGGTGACCATATTTTTGAGGGAATAAGTCTGTGTTATAATTTCTTCAGAACCAATAATTAAAACATAAGGAATGTTCTTTTTATTGGCATAATCAAACTGTTTTTTGAGCTTGACCGATTCCGGGTAAATTTCTGCGTTGATGCCGGCCGCTCTCAGACGTGTGAGCACCGGTAAACCGGCATTGCGGCATTCTTCGTCAAAATTCGTGATCATGACCTTCGTAGTAGCCTGGGTTGCTTGTTCCGGAAAAAGCTGTAACTCTTCCATCACATCAAAGATACGGTCAACCCCCAGCGAAATACCTACACCAGACAATCCCGGCATGCCGAAAGTACCCGTCAGGTTATCGTAACGACCACCACCCGAGATACTCCCCATCTGCACATTCAGGGCTTTTACTTCAAATATAGCCCCTGTGTAGTAGCTCAATCCCCTGGCAAGGGTCGGATCAAAGGCAATTTTAGGAGATTCCAGTCCGTATTGGGCTACCAGTTTCCATATTTCTTCAAGCTCCTCCACACCCTTCAGGCCGGTTTCGGAAGTGGCCAGCCATTTTTTAAGGACATCAAACAGGTTATCTTTTTGTTCTGTTATAGTAAACACCGGCTGTAGTTTCTCAATGCTTGCAGACTCAAAACCACGCTGCAGCAATTCTTCCTCTACCTTCTCCTGTCCTATTTTATCCAGTTTGTCAATCGCCACACACAATTCGCCTTCACGTCCGGCAGCCCCGATTACCTCCGCAATCCCGGAAAGAATCTTGCGGTTATTGATTTTCACCACAAACTCCTTGATGTTCAACCTGCTGAATACTTCATGCAGCATCAGCACAATCTCTGCCTCACAAATCAGGGAATCTGTACCCACCACATCGGCATCACACTGATAAAATTCACGGTAACGTCCTTTCTGAGGTCTGTCAGCCCGCCACACCGGTTGTATCTGGTATCTTTTGAAAGGCAGATGCAGATCGTTGCGGTTCATGACCACAAATCTCGCAAAAGGCACTGTCAGGTCATACCTGAGCCCCTTTTCCGATACTTTTGAAAGCAGGGCTTTAGGTCCTTTCTCAAGGTCGTTTTCTTTTATATCTTTAGTAAAATCACCTGAATTAAGGATTTTAAATAACAATTGATCCCCTTCTTCTCCATATTTACCCATCAATACCGAAAGGTTTTCAATGCTGGGTGTTTCAATAGGAAGGAAGCCGAATTTCTGGAATACTGCTCTGATCTGATCAAAAATAAAGGTACGTTTTACCATTATTTCGGGGCCAAAATCACGGGTTCCCCTGGCCAGACTTGGTTTAGACATGCGTTGGTTTTAAAAAGTTTCTGCAAAACTAAGCATATGTTTTTAATTCAGGAAGAAAATTTGACAAGCAGGCCGAATCAGGGATGAATGCAGCGAAATATGGGGTAAAAAAAGTAAGCCCGGACCGTCAGGCCCGGGCAGTACCTTCGAAAGCAGTGATACTAGGCTTTCGAAACAAGCGGAATATTAAAATTCAGTACGGTAAAGCTAAAGCATCACAGCTAAAAGCTCCCTTCACTTATTCAATGACAATCTTCTTAGACTCAATCTTTCCTTTCGATTTAACCCTCAGGAGATACACTCCGGCCGGAAGATTGGAAGCTTTGAAGTCAAACGAGTTGTTCCCTTTTATCCCCTGATAGGTTTTCGATTCCAGGTCACGACCCATAAAGTCCGTCAGACTCACATTCACCTCTCCGTTTTCGGTCAGGTTTACTTTTACTTCCACCGCTCCACTGGTAGGATTCGGAGCAAAATTCATATACCCTGTCTTTTCTTCTTCTGTCACATCGGCTTCAGCCGCCACTCTCAGTCCTGCAGGGCATGTAGTCCCCTCAAAAGCAAACAGACGGTAATCAATAAATTGTTCTGAAGTAGTACCATAGATCTGCAGGTGGTTACCGGAGCCCGCTCCCTCATGGTCCCAGGTATATTGGTTGCTTGGGGCACTCACCCGGTAATTCCCGGCATTGTTCTCAAAGTTCCAGTAGTAATAGTTGTTACCTGAAACAAAGTTGCCCAATACCAGCCCGCTGCTGTATGTCAATGAATTGGCTTTGATCACTTGCCCGCTGCCATTCATAGTCGTCACTTTGTAACTGGTCCCTACAGATTCCACTTTCCATTTCTGGTCATTCTGATTGTTATTTCCGTTGATCTGTACTTCTCCGTTTGACATGGCCTGGACATAATTATTATTGGCCAATGACCTGAGTTTATAACAGTTGCCACTCACAATACCACTTGGAGGAGCCCCTGAAGCAGAATAGTAAGGAGTGCCGTCCTGGGAATAAACCAGGTTGTATCCGGCAGGAGTCGGGAAAGTACTGGAATTTGGCACCTGGAGGTTACCGTAATCACTGTAAATCCATGAAAAACA
>NZ_JAAAKV010000024.1 GCF_009905725.1 Emticicia sp. CRIBPO
TCCTTTCTCTGGTAGATTTAAACACAAAAAAGCCTCAGTATTACTACTGAAGCTTATTGTATAATTAAATTCTGGCATCTACCTACTCTCCCGGGTTTGATCCAAGTACCATCGGCGGTGCGGGGCTTAACTTCTCTGTTCGGGATGGGAAGAGGTGAACACCCGCCCTATTAACACCATGAAAATCTTTGTGCTGTTGCACTTAATGCTTTATTGACATTGTTGATGTAGAAAGACTGTGAAGATATAATATTTTTGAAGAGTCTTCGGTTCATTAGTACTACTCGGCTGAATATGTTACCATACTTTCACCTGTAGCCTATCTACGTCGTAATCTCCAACGTTCCTCTATGGAAGTCTCATCTTGAGGCGGGTTTCACACTTAGATGCTTTCAGCGTTTATCCCATCCGCACTTAGCTACTCTGCCGTGCCCTTGGCAAGACAACAGATACACCAGAGGTGCGTCCAATTCGGTCCTCTCGTACTAAAATCAGAACCCCTCAAACTTCCTACGCCCACCACAGATAGGGACCGAACTGTCTCACGACGTTCTGAACCCAGCTCGCGTGCCACTTTAATCGGCGAACAGCCGAACCCTTGGGACCTTCTCCAGCCCCAGGATGTGACGAGCCGACATCGAGGTGCCAAACCTCCCCGTCGATATGAGCTCTTGGGGGAGATCAGCCTGTTATCCCCGGAGTACCTTTTATCCTTTGAGCGATGGCCCTTCCATGCAGAACCACCGGATCACTATACCCATGTTTCCATCCAGATCGACTTGTCGGTCTCACTGTCAAGCTCCCTTTTGCTA
Organism: Emticicia sp. CRIBPO; assembly: GCF_009905725.1. GTDB lineage: Bacteria > Bacteroidota > Bacteroidia > Cytophagales > Spirosomataceae > Leadbetterella. The sequence goes on from NZ_JAAAKV010000024.1 coordinate 813, forward strand.
TTGCACTCAACGCACGGTTACCAAGCGTGCTGAGGGAACCTTTGGAAGCCTCCGTTACTCTTTTGGAGGCGACCACCCCAGTCAAACTACCCACCAAGCGATGTCCCCCTTTCAGAGGTTAGGAACCAGATATATAAAGGGTGGTATTTCAACGTTGACTAAACGACGCCTGGCGACGCCGCATCACAGTCTCCCACCTATCCTACACATCAGATACCCAGTCCCAACGCTAAGCTATAGTAAAGGTTCACGGGGTCTTTCCGTCCCGTGGCGGGTAGACGGCATCTTCACCGTCACTACAATTTCGCCGAGCTCACGGCTGAGACAGTGCCCAGATCGTTACACCATTCGTGCAGGTCGGAACTTACCCGACAAGGAATTTCGCTACCTTAGGACCGTTATAGTTACGGCCGCCGTTTACTGGGGCTTCGATTCAATGCTTCTCTTGCGATGACATCCCCTCTTAACCTTCCAGCACCGGGCAGGTGTCAGGCCATATACGTCGACATTAATCTTCGCATAGCCATGTGTTTTTGCTAAACAGTCGCCTGGGCCATTTCTCTGCGGCCACATTGCTGTGGCTCCCTTTATCCCGAAGTTACAGGGTTAATTTGCCTAATTCCTTAGCCGTGAATCACTCGAGCACCTTAGGCTTCTCGCCTCGACTACCTGTGTCGGTTTACGGTACGGTCTCTGTACAGCTAGAGCTTATTGGCTTTTCTTGGAATCTTATCCCCCAATTCGGTTCCGCCGAAGCTTCCCCTCAACGCAGAATTCCGTCTCTACGTATCGAGCTTTAAAATCCGTCCCCACTTCGCACTGTACACAGGTGCAGTAATATTAAACTGCTTCCCATCGGCATCTGCTCTCGCATTATCCTTAGGATCCGACTAACCCTCCGTTGATTGACGTAGCGGAGGAATCCTTAGTCTTTCGGTGTGTATGGTTCTCACATACATTATCGCTACTTATTCCTACATTTGCTTTTCTGTAAACTCCAGCATACCTCAAAGTACACCTTCGCCGTCGACAGAATGCTCCCCTACCAGTGTAATATTACTATTACAATGCTAAGCTTCGGTACTATACTTTATGCCCGTTTATTATCGATGCCCGCCCCGCTCGACCAGTGAGCTGTTACGCACTCTTTAAATGATTGCTGCTTCCAAGCAAACATCCTGGCTGTCTCGGCAGTCGGACTTCCTTTGTTCAACTTAGTATAGATTTGGAGACCTTAGCTGTAGCTCTGGGTTCTTTCCCTTTCGGACCCGGACCTTAGCACCCGAGCCCTCACTGCTGGATATATCTTATCGCATTCGGAGTTCGTCTGAATTTGGTAGGATGTGACTCCCCCGCATCCAATCGGTAGCTCTACCTCGATAAGACTTAACTCCAACGCTGTACCTAAATACATTTCGGGGAGTACGAGCTATTTCCCAGTTTGATTAGCCTTTCACCCCTACCCACAGTTCATCTGAACACTTTTCAACGTATACCAGTTCGGTCCTCCAGTTGGTCTTACCCAACCTTCAACCTGACCATGGGTAGATCACTAGGTTTCGCGTCTACAGCCACCAACTTAACGCCCTATTCAGACTTGCTTTCGCTTCGGCTCCGATTCTTAAAATCTTAACCTTGCTGGTGACCGTAACTCGTAGGATCATTATGCAAAAGGCACGCCGTCACTAAATCACTTAGCTCCGACCGCTTGTAAGCGTACGGTTTCAGGTTCTATTTCACCCGGGTACTCCCCGTGCTTTTCACCTTTCCTTCACAGTACTAGTTCACTATCGGTGTCTCAGGAGTATTTAGCCTTGGCAGATGGTGCTGCCGAATTCAGAGGGGATTTCACCGGTCCCCACCTACTCAGGATACTGCTCGTCCTGCTTCAATTACTCTTACGTGGCTATCACACTCTATGGCCGGGTTTCCCATCCCGTTCAAATTTAAAAGCAATTCTAAATGCAGTCCTATAACCCCCGCAATGCCGTAACATCACGGGTTTGGGCTAATCCGGGTTCGCTCGCCACTACTTCCGGAATCACTGTTGTTTTCTTCTCCTATGGGTACTTAGATGTTTCAGTTCCCCACGTTCGCCTTCTAACTTAGTCAGAATAATAGACCTTCAGTCTATTGGGTTGCCCCATTCGGGTATCTACGGATTAACAGATATGTGCTCTTCCCCGTAGCTTTTCGCAGCTTATCACGCCCTTCTTCGCCTCTGAGACCCTAGGCATCCCCCGTACGCCCTTAATTAACTCTTCATTATTTCTTCTCAGTCTTTCTCATCATGTCAATGAACTCTTCCTTACCGGTGGGGACTGCTCCCCGGTGGTAATCAGTGGTATATGTACTATATCTATACCTGTCTTCCCTTCTTCCTTACGTCAGTCGGAGATATTTCCTCTTTCTCTTGTGGAGAATAACGGAGTCGAACCGTTGACCCCCTGCTTGCAAAGCAGGTGCTCTAGCCAGCTGAGCTAATCCCCCTTATTATCTAAATTTGGTGGGCCTGCGTGGACTCGAACCACGGACCTTTACATTATCAGTGTAACGCTCTAACCACCTGAGCTACAAGCCCTGATCTTAAGAGTGGTCCGCAGAATCTCAATCCTGCAATCTACTCATACTTCTAATACTTAACTTGTCATTGGAGATATAAACGGATCTTTCTTTAAAAATTAGTCGCGGAACTTCCTTGTTTTTCTTCCTTTACAGGAATATCTCTAAAAAGGAGGTGTTCCAGCCACACCTTCCGGTACGGCTACCTTGTTACGACTTAGCCCCAGTTACTGGTTCTACCCTAACGAAGTCTATTACCTTCCGCTTCAGGTCTACCCAACTTCCATGGCTTGACGGGCGGTGTGTACAAGGTCCGGGAACGTATTCACCGCATCATGGCTGATATGCGATTACTAGCGATTCCAGCTTCATAGGGTCGAGTTGCAGACCCCAATCCGAACTGTGAAGGACTTTTTGTGATTGGCAGACCATTACTGGCTAGCAACACTCTGTATCCCCCATTGTAGCACGTGTGTCGCCCTAGGCGTAAGGGCCATGATGACCTGACGTCGTCCCCTCCTTCCTCTCTACTTGCGTAGGCAGTCTATTCTGAGTCCCCATCATAACATGCTGGCAACAGAATATAGGGGTTGCGTTCGTTGCGGGACTTAACCCAACACCTCACGGCACGAACTGACGACGGCCATGCAGCACCTTGTTTCGAGCTATTGCTAGCTGTACCATCTCTGATACATTCTCTCACATTCTAGCCTAGGTAAGGTTCCTCGCGTATCATCGAATTAAACCACATGCTCCACCGCTTGTGCGGACCCCCGTCAATTCCTTTGAGTTTCACCGTTGCCGGCGTACTCCCCAGGTGGATTACTTATCGGTTTCCCTTGGTCACTGACCCCAGCGGGCCAACAACTAGTAATCATCGTTTACGGCGTGGACTACCAGGGTATCTAATCCTGTTTGATCCCCACGCTTTCGTGCATCAGCGTCAGTTTATCTGTAGCAGATTGCCTTCGCAATAGGAGTTCCTTCCGGTATCTATGCATTTCACCGCTACACCGGAAATTCCATCTGCCTCCACATATCTCAAGCTCAACAGTATCGGTGGCATGTAAAACAGTTAAGCTGCTACCTTTGACCACCGACTTATTAAGCCGCCTACGCACCCTTTAAACCCAATAAATCCGGATAACGCTCGCCACCTACGTATTACCGCGGCTGCTGGCACGTAGTTAGCCGTGGCTTATTCTAATGGTACCGTCAATTAAGCCCGCAGGCTTACCGTTCTTCCCATTCAAAAGCAGTTTACAACCCAGAGGGCCGTCTTCCTGCACGCGGCATGGCTGGGTCAGGCTCTCGCCCATTGCCCAATATTCCCTACTGCTGCCTCCCGTAGGAGTCTGGCCCGTATCTCAGTGCCAGTGTGGGGGTTACTCCTCTCAGAGCCCCTAAGGATCGTCGCCTTGGTAAGCCGTTACCTTACCAACTAGCTAATCCTACGCATGACCATCTCTATCCAATAAATCTTTCAATACCAAATGATGCCATTCAATATATTATGCGGTATTAATCCGGGTTTCCCCGGGCTATCCCCCTGATAAAGGTAGGTTTCATACGCGTTACGCACCCGTCCGCCGGTGACATTGCTGCCCCCTCGACTTGCATGTATTAAGCCTGCCGCTAGCGTTCATCCTGAGCCAGGATCAAACTCTCCATAGTAAATTACTATTTGCAAGTTCCTGACTTTTCGAAAGTCCGTCTATATCTCCAACAAGTTAATGAACTTTATCCTACTCTCTCGTAGGCT
>NZ_JAAAKV010000025.1 GCF_009905725.1 Emticicia sp. CRIBPO
GATATTGGAAGCATTGAATGAAACCAGTGTTACCGGTAAAGCCGGTTCAGTAAACGGAAGACTCACTGTGGCTTGGGTACTTACCGCATTGGCATTATCCACTGCGATATAAGGGATCACGCTGGTAACCGACCCGTTTACAGGATTAAGCGATATGCTTACCGATGGGTTTCCGTTCACGTCGACGGGTACTGTTACCCCACCTGTTGAAGGAAACACCAGACAGGTCAATGTAGGACAAACACCCGGAACAGAGCCTGCATTCGGGTAATAAGTGACAGTGCCTATCGTAATACTTTCTGTATTGGTAGGGAAGCCCGTTATAGTCAGGCTTGTCACCGTCCCACCATTCTGATCGTTGCCATCAAAGTAACTACCCGGAACCGGAACACTGATGGATCCACCCGGATTAGGCTGGTCAGGAGCGGTACTGTTAATGGCAGTTGGAGGTTGCTGGATACCCAGGTTTGCATTAGATTGACCGGTGTTGGTAACTACCACAGTTAACACACCATTCGGAGTTGCATCGTCCCCGGTATTGTCACAGCAGTCTTCACCTGTGCTGTACCATCCACCTGAGCCTGTTCCGGCATACGGAGAGGTCGGGTTAGCCACCGGACTGGTCCCTAAAACAACGGAATAGGTTGCATTAGCCGGTACATTTTTAAATTCATAGGTGCCATCCGGATTTACCGGGATGGTTTCAACGAGCGTACTGCCATTATATAAACTTACATACAAAGGGGTAGCTCCGGCCGAACCGATCCCCGATCCATCCACTTTGCCGTCAACATTCCCATCTGTGTCATTAAATACGTTTCCGCAGATGGCCACATTGATCGTTTCATTTTTAGAACTGATACAACCCGTGGTACCAATGAATTGTGCATAAACGGTATAATTACCGGCCGTCAGATTCGGGAACACCGGGGATACCTGGTAATTTGTCCCGTCAATACTGTACCGGTAAGAAGGACCGGACGGGGAGGTAACCTCTATACTTCCGTTTTGACTGCAAGAGGCGTTCGTAACTGTAGTAACCGGGACAACAGGCGGCATCATTTTAAAAGTAATGTCATCAATAGCCAGGTCATTGCCGTTTCCACCGACATTATTATTGACCAGCATCAGCTCCAGCACATTGGTGGTAGCCACAAAACTGAGTGTGTACTGGGTCCATACGAGGTTGGCCCCGGTCAAATCTCCCGTTACATTACTGGCAAGAACCGTATTGGTAGCAGGATCAACCACCTGGAAAGATACATTCGGGTGGACTTCGGCCAGCGGGGTAAGATTCGCTATCCAGGCAGAAAAATTGTAAGTGGCTCCCGGTACAACACCGGTAAACCTTCTACGGAAAAATTCGTTTTTGTCATATGCTGAGTTGACCGCAAACATGTACCCGGTTCCGTTTCCGGTGGTATGATCATAAAAAGGCCCGGGTCTCCAGGTGTTAAAGTTCGGAAAGGCATTGGTCACCAGTTTGTAATGTCCGTCTTCTCCGGGCACATTGGTATTCATATAATGGTAAGAAGTCTGTCCCAGAAACGGAGGCCCGAAACTGGCCGGAGTTCCTGTTCCGAAATTTTCAGTATATTCAATGCCGCAATTGTTCGTCATGGCAAACGGATTCACCAGACCACTTTGAAAAATGACGTGTACAACTTCATTGGCGGCCACGGTGATGGTGGCTGTGTTGGCATTTACGTTCGATGATGAATTTGAGCTGGGATCATAAACTGTTATATTCTGGAGATCCCATCCCCCGGGCACAGTTTCGGTTATGGTATAGGTTCCCGGAGCCACGCTGATCATATTAGAATTACCATTGGCCACGCTGGTCCGCACCCTTTCATCATCAATCCACCATTCATTGGCCCCGTCCAATGAGCGTGAATAAATGTTATTATAAGGATAGCCTGCATTATCCCATGACAGCCTCATGGTCAACCACATTTGTCCGGCAAGTCCCCCGGTTATCCTGTTGGCCTGGGTAGTGGTCAGTTCTCTTGAACCCCATGAAGTACCTCCGCCCCATTTAAAAACGAAACGGTTGCTGCCGTTACCCGACCCGGCAAAACCCGTAATGTAAACGTTGTTCAAGCCATCTACAGCAATGTCATAAAAAGCAATGTTGTTAACCACTTCCGAAGGTTTACCCATGCTTGTTGCCACCGCGGCCGGACTAATCCTGTATGATTCTACGGTTGAGGTAGAAGTTGAAGTGGCATAAATATAGCCGTCTACCGGGCTTACATCCAGATTTCCGTAGCTTGGTGCGGTGCTGTAAAATGAGCTCCAGGTAGTCCCAGAACCCGAATATTTGTAGATGTCCCCTCCCCTGATCACATAAAGGCTGTTGACACTCCAGCCGCATCCGATATCTGTGGCATCCGTAAATGTCGATAAAGCCGTTGCGGTGGTCCCGTCATGTGAAAAAACGCTTCCGCCAGCTATATAATAAGCTGTACCTCCCGCACCACCGTCAACCCTGCTGACATTCGTCACACCTGTTGACACCCAGCTCGCAGAACCCAGGTTACGGTAATATAAAACCTTATCGTCTTTGCCGACAGCCCAAAGCCGGCCGTTTTGCGAACTGCCAATGTCTGACAGCGATACCTGCGAAGGGTTATCATTCAGGCTAAAATTGGGAACAGAAGTAGGCCCGCCCGAAACAGAAAAAGTGATATCAGGGCTCGATGATTCATCCAGTGTTTTGCTGTGAACATAAATGTATCCATTCTGGGCATATGAACTTATGCTTACCAGTAAAAAAAGGCAGAAACCAATGACTGCATTTTGACAGTATAATGACCAACTCCTGGCCATCAATCCTGTGCCGTTGTAATTTTTTCTCATTCCGAATAATTGTTAAAGAAGTTCGTGATTAGTCTTCTGTTATCTTTTTTAGACTGGAAGTCACTTCTTCGGTCACACCATTTTTTATGCTTTTTTAATATTTTCTTTATGCCTTTTTTATAAAACCAAAGGAAGATGAGGCTATTTATCCTTAAAAAAACTGCCTTAGAGGCCTGATTACGGGCTTTTTCTATGAAAGAGTGTGTGGACACAAAAAGCATGAAAGTCACAATATTTTGCCTGGGAGAAGCATTCCTCTTGTCAGTCGTCCGTGCCGATAAAGTCGTGCGTATCAAGTGGTTTCACTCCGTTAATTATCCATTTGAATCTGATGATATGGTAGAGAGGCTTTGGCCAACGTTTTTAAAATGTAGATTTTAATCTTGTAGTTACGCACGGAAATTCTATATACGTAAATTAGACAGGAACAATCTTTAACAAAAAACCTCCGGCAAAAAATGCCGGAGGTTTAAAGACACGCTTACAAAAACTTATCTATCTAGTTTTATAAATCAGGAATCTGTTATACCTTCTTTAACCTGCTTGATCAACTATTGTTTTATAATCCTGATTTTTGTGTTCAATCCAACCTTGTTGCCAATAACAGATAAAATGTACGACCCAACCGGTAAACTTTTGAGCGACATTTGTTCTTTCGTTCCGGTAGCCTTCTTCGAAAGCACGGTTTGTCCTGAGAGATTGATCAACGTGATGTAGTTTCCTTCCTCTAATCCAGTAATTGAAACATAATCCTGCGTAGGGTTCGGATAAACTCTGATCACTCC
>NZ_JAAAKV010000026.1 GCF_009905725.1 Emticicia sp. CRIBPO
GATTACAGCAAAACAGAAACCATCCTGATCGATGCACAAAGCATCCAGTGGGTGAGTTTATATCCCAACCCTGTGACTGATTACTTCGCCCTCAAAGCGGATGAGTCGATGGTGATCAGAAGGGTGGACATCTATGATCAGAAAGGTAACCTGGTGCTCAGCACCCAAGAAAAACCTTTTACCAGAATCAATGTTGAGAAACTCAATGCCGGCATTTACCAGGTCAAAGTCACCGGAAATGAAGGGGAGATCAGCATCCAGAGGATGGTCAAAAAATAAGTTTTTAGTAAGAGTGCGTCTAAACCTCCGGCTGTTTCGGCCGGAGGTTTTTTTGTGGCCGAAACAGCCGGAGGGCAAAAACATTGACCAGAACACCCGTGTCATATCACAAGATTCAAGAATGGATTAAAACCATTTGATATGCACTGATTCATCAGCATGAACGGCTTACAGGTGGGAAGCTTATTCCAGGGAAAAGCACTGTGACTTTTATGCTTTTTTGTGCATAAGCTCCCAACATAGAAAAAGCATGTAGTCAGATATTTTAGATATTGTTTTGAAAGTAAAAGTCCTGTTTTCCTATGTTTTGTAGGAAATTATAAAAGAAAAATTAAGTAATAATAAAAAAAATATAAAAAAATTATGTGACGGGCCCGTGACCTTCCAGTCTAAAAAAAGGAATAAGAGGCTAAAAAAGGCTTCTGATATAATTAATAGGAATGAAAAAAAACAACAACGGCACAGCATTGATGACCAACAGCTGGTCATCAAACTGTCAAAATGCAGTCATTGGTTTCTGCTTTTTTTTACTGGTAGGTATAAGTTCATATGCCCAGAATGGATACATTTATATACACAGCAAAACGCTGGATGAATCATCGAGCCCAGATATCACTTTTTCTGTTTCGGGCGGGCCCACTTTGGTTCCCAATTTCAGTCTGAATGATAACCCTGCCCAGGTATCTCTGTCAGATATTGGTAGTTCACAAAACGGCCGGCTTTGGGCTGTTGGTAAAGACGACATGATCCTGTATTACCGGAATCTGGGCTCTGTTAACTGGGTGTCAACAGGGGTTACCAACGTAACGAGGGTTGACGGAGGTGCCGGCGGTACTGCTTATTATATAGCCGGTGGTACTGTTTTTTCGCATAACGGAACCAGCTCAACAGCTTTGTCGGGTTTTACGGATGCAACGGATATCGGTTGTGGCTGGAATGTTAACAGCCTTTATGTGATCAGAGGAGGGGATGTATACAAGTATTCAGGCTCGGGGACCACCTGGAGTTTATTCTATGATGTCGCCCCTGACTATAGAAACATCGATGTAAGCCCGGTTGATGGCTATGTTTATGTTACTTCAGCTTCGACGACAACCGTAGAGTCATACAGGATCAGTCCCGCTGGAGTGGCAGCGACTATGGGTAAACCTTCGGAAATATTGAGTGGTCTTGCTTTATTCGATATCGCGGTAGATGCCTTGAACAATGTTTTTATTACCGGCGGCACCAATCGCTTTGTTCATAAATGGGCAGGCGGCACTTCGTGGGGTTCAAGAGAACTGACCACTACCCAGGTTAACAGGATAACCGGCGGAATTGCCGGCCAAATGTGGTTAACCATGAGGCTGTCATGGGATAATGCGGGTTATCCGTTTAATAATATTTACTCCCGTTCACTGGATGGTACTAATGAGTGGTGGATAGATGATGAAAGGGTGAGGACCAGCGTAGCCAATGGTAATTCTAATATGATCAGCGTGGCTCCCGGCACCTATACCATTACCGAGACGGTTCCCGGCGGGTGGGACCTGCAAAAAATAACTGTGTATGATCCGGGTTCAAATTCATCTTCAGATGTAAATGCTCATACGGCCACCATAACTGTAGCGGCCGGTGAAGTTGTACACGTTATTTTTCAAAGTGGTCTGGTGACTCCCTTTGCCATGACAAATAATTGTGGCATTGAATATACTGAAAATTTTGGAACAGGAACTCCGGGGAGTTTCGGCCCTCCGTTTCTGGGACAGACTTCATATCACTACATGAATACGATTGTTCCGGGGGAGGACGGACATTATAAGTTGGTGACCAATGCTTTTCCGGATTTCAATATCTGGAGACCCCAGGCTTTTTACGATCATACAGCCGGTAATGGAACAGGATATATGTTCGCAGTCAATTCGGCTTATGACAAAAACGAATTTTTCCGTAGAAGGTTTACCGGTGTTGTACCGGGAGCCACTTATAATTTCTCTGCCTGGATAGCGAATCTTACGCCTTCTGCCGGAGTTAAACCGAACGTGTCTTTTCAGGTGCTTGATCCTGCTACCAATACTATTCTGGCGAGCAATGTAACCGGGAACTTGACCGGGTCAAGCACTGTTTGGACACAGTATACACTCAGTTTTGTGGCTACCACCAGCGAACTTGAGCTGATGCTGATCAATAATAATGTAGGGGGAAGCGGTAATGACCTGGCCATTGATGATATTAGTTTTAAAATGATGCCTCCCGTTATCCCGGTTACTAAAGTTACACAAGCTTCCTGTGATCAGAACGGTAGTATTGAAGTCACTGCTCCGTCAGGCCCTTCCTACCAATACAGCATCGATGGTACAAACTACCAGGTATCGCCTGTATTCGCGAATCTTACGGGCGGGAACTATACTGTTTATGCGAAGTTTATGGGCACCACGGGTTGTATCAGTTCTAAAAATGAGAAGATCAATGTGGCCATTTGCGGAAAAGTATCTAATGACACAGATGGGAATGTTGACGGAAAAGTGGATGGATCGGGGATCGGTTCGGCCGGAGCTACCCCATTGTATGTTAGTTTATACAATGGCAGTACGCTCATCGAAACAATTTCCGTAAACCCTGACGGCACTTATGAATTTAAAAATGTGCCTGCCAATGCTACTTACTCCATTGTTTTAGGGGCCAATGGAGTAGCTAATCCAACCTCTCCGTTTGCCGGAACAGGCTCTGGTGGATGGTACAGCACAGGTGAAGACTGCTGTGACAATACCGGGCACGATGCAGCTCCGAATGGTCTGTTAACTGTGGTAGTTACCAATACCGGTCAATCTAATGCAAACCTGGGTATCCAGCAACCCCCTGGCGGAATTACCAGTACGGCTCCTGACCAGCCGAATCCGGGTGGATCCATCAGTGTTCCTGTTCCGGGTAGTTACTTTGATGGCAATGATCAGAACGGAGGGACGGTGACAAGTCTGACTATAACGGGCTTCCCTACCAATACAGAAAGTATTACGATAGGCACTGTTACTTATTACCCGAATGCAGGCTCTGTTCCGGGTGTTTGTCCTACATTGACCTGTCTGGTGTTTCCTTCAACAGGTGGGGTAATAGTACCCGTCGACGTGAACGGAAATCCTTCGGTAAGCATATCGCTTAATCCTGTAAACGGTTCGGTTACCAGCGTGATCCCTTATGTCGCAGTGGATAATGCCAATGCGGTAAGTGCCCAAGCCACAGTGAGTCTTCCGTTTACTGAACCGGCTTTACCGGTAACACTGGTTTCATTCAATGCTTCCAATATC
>NZ_JAAAKV010000027.1 GCF_009905725.1 Emticicia sp. CRIBPO
ACGGTTACTGAATATGTGCCTGGTGTGGTAGTCGTAAATGACGCTACACTTCCAGGGTTGGTTACTCCGGCAGGTACAGTCCACACATAAGTCACACCTGTATTCGGTGTTGCTGTAGCTGATACCGTGATGCTTGGAGTCAAACAAGTGATTTTACCACCAGTCGCTGTGACCGTCGGAAGGTTTTTATCCTGACCTACCACTACTGTAGTGCTGGCAGTACATCCGTTTTCTTTTGTTACGGTTACTGAATATGTGCCTGGAGTTGTAGTTGTAAATGAAGCTACGTTGCCAGGGGCAGTTGCTCCGGCTGGTACAGTCCATGAATAATTTACACCGGCTGTCGCAGTGGCCGTCACTGTCACACTTGGTGCAGCACAGGTAATTGTTCCGCCAGTCGCTGTTACGGTAGGAGGTGTTTTATCTTCGGTTACGATGGTTGAGCTACTTGCAAAACATCCGTTCTCTTTCGTTACAGTCACACTGTAAGTTCCAGGGGTAGTCGTTGTGAACGAAGCTACATTACCTGGGGCGGTTACGCCTGCAGGTACAGTCCATACATAATTCACACCTGTGTTTGGTGTTGCTGTAGCCGATACTGTGATAGTCGGAGTCAAACAAGTGATTTTACCTCCTGTTACTGTTACGGTAGGAGGTGTTTTATCTTCGGTAACTATCGCAGTGGTACTCGCTGTACATCCTGTCGCGGTTACTGTTACCGTTACTGAATAAGTACCTGGGGTTGTAGTCGTGAATGAAGCTACACTACCAGGGTTGGTTACTCCGGCAGGTACTGTCCACACGTAAGTTACACCTGTATTTGGTGTGGCTGTAGCAGATACTGTAATCGTCGGAGTCAAACAAGTGATTTTTCCACCAGTTGCTGTTACTGTAGGAAGGTTCTTGTCCTGAGTTACTATTGTAGAACCCGTTACTGTACATCCTGATGATGTTTTCGTTACGGTTACTGAGTAAGTTCCTGGTACGGTTGTAGTAAATGAAGCCACACTGCCAGGGTTAGTTACTCCGGCAGGCACTGTCCACGCGTAAGATACACCTGTATTCGGTGTAGCTGTCGCACTCACTGTTACTGTTGGGGCAGCACAAGTGATTTGGCCACCTGCCACAGTCACTGTTGGTACTGTTTTGTCTTCTGTTACGATTGTCGAACTGCTTGCATAACATCCGTTCTCTTTCGTTACGGTTACGCTGTAAGTGCCAGCCACTGTAGTGGTGAATGAAGCCACATTACCCGGGGCAGTTACGCCTGCAGGTACTGTCCATACATAAGATACATTCGTATTTGGTGTTGCTGTCGCTGAGACTGTGATGCTCGGAGTCAGACATGTGATCTGGCCACCAGCTACCGTTACGGTCGGAGGTGTTTTATCTTCTGTAACTATTGCAGTGGTACTTGCAGTACAGCCTGTTGCTGTTACCGTTACGGTTACTGAATATGTGCCTGGGGTGGTAGTCGTGAATGAAGCTACACTACCCGGGTTAGTTACACCAGCAGGTACTGTCCACGCATAAGATACACCAGTGTTTGGTGTCGCTGTCGCACTCACTGTGATGGTCGGAACCAAACAAGTAATCTTGCCACCAGTCGCTGTAATCGTCGGAAGGTTTTTATCCTGAGTTACGATTGTTGAACCAGTCACTGTACATCCTGATGATGTTTTAGTTACGGTTACTGAATATGTGCCTGGTACAGTTGTAGTAAATGAAGCTACACTGCCAGGGTTGGTTACACCAGCAGGTACGGTCCATGCGTAAGATACACCTGTATTCGGTGTTGCTGTCGCACTCACTGTTACAGTTGGTGCAGCACAAGTGATCATTCCACCACTTACTGTTACAGTAGGTGTCGTTTTATCTTCTGTTACGATGGTCGAACTGCTTGCATAACATCCGTTCTCTTTCGTTACGGTTACGCTGTAAGTTCCAGCCACTGTGGTAGTAAATGAAGCCACATTACCTGGGGCAGTTACGCCTGCAGGTACGGTCCATACATAAGATACATTCGTATTTGGTGTGGCTGTCGCTGATACTGTGATGCTCGGAGTCAGACATGTGATCTGGCCACCAGCTACCGTTACGGTCGGAGGTGTTTTATCTTCTGTAACTATTGCAGTGGTACTTGCAG
>NZ_JAAAKV010000028.1 GCF_009905725.1 Emticicia sp. CRIBPO
GTTTTCGTTACGGTTACTGAGTAAGTTCCTGGTACGGTTGTAGTAAATGAAGCCACACTGCCAGGGTTGGTTACACCAGCAGGTACGGTCCATGCATAAGATACACCTGTATTCGGTGTAGCTGTCGCACTCACTGTTACAGTTGGAGCTGCACAGGTAATCTGGCCACCGCTAACTGTTACTGTCGGTACTGTTTTATCTTCTGTTACAACAGTCGAGCTGCTTGCATAACATCCGTTTTCTTTCGTTACAGTCACGCTGTAAGTGCCAGCCACTGTAGTAGTGAATGACGCTACATTACCCGGTGCTGTTACACCTGCAGGTACAGTCCAGGTATAAGTCATACCTGTGTTTGGCGTCGCTGAAGCTGATACTGTAATAGTTGGAGTCAAACAAGTGATTTTGCCACCCGTTACTGTTACGGTCGGAGGTGTTTTATCTTCTGTAACTATCGCAGTGGTACTTGCAGTACATCCTGTCGCTGTTACCGTGACGGTTACTGAATATGTGCCTGGTGTTGTAGTTGTAAATGAAGCTACACTACCCGGGTTGGTTACTCCGGCAGGTACTGTCCACACGTAAGTTACACCTGTATTTGGTGTGGCTGTAGCAGATACTGTAATCGTCGGAGTCAAACATGTGATTTTTCCACCGGTTGCTGTAATTGCTGGTAGGTTTTTATCCTGGGTTACGATTGTCGAACCGCTTACTGTACATCCTGATGATGTTTTGGTGACTGTTACGCTGTAAGTTCCGGCTACTGTAGTAGTGAACGAGGCCACATTGCCTGGATTCGTCACACCTGCTGGAACTGTCCATGCATAGCTCACACCTGTGTTTGGTGTCGCTGTTGCACTCACGGTTACTGTTGGAGCAGCACAAGTGATTTGGCCACCTGCCACAGTCACTGTCGGTACTGTTTTGTCTTCTGTTACAATCGTAGAGCTGCTTGCATAACATCCGTTCTCTTTCGTTACAGTCACACTGTAAGTGCCAGCCACTGTGGTAGTAAATGACGCTACATTACCCGGTGCTGTTACACCTGCAGGTACAGTCCAGGTATAAGTCACACCTGTGTTTGGTGTGGCTGTCGCTGATACTGTGATGCTCGGAGTCAAACATGTGATCTGGCCACCAGCTACCGTTACTGTCGGAGGTGTTTTATCTTCGGTTACTGTCGCAGTTGTACTTGCAGTACAGCCTGTTGCAGTTACGGTTACGGTTACTGAGTATGTCCCAGGTGTTGTAGTTGTAAATGAAGCTACACTACCCGGGTTGGTTACTCCGGCAGGTACTGTCCACACGTAAGTTACACCTGTATTTGGTGTTGCTGTCGCCGATACTGTAATGCTTGGAGTCAAACATGTGATTTTTCCACCGGTAGCTGTAATTGTTGGCAGGTTCTTGTCTTGTGTTACGATTGTCGAACCGCTTACTGTACATCCTGATGATGTTTTAGTTACGGTTACACTGTAAGTTCCGGCTACTGTAGTAGTGAATGAGGCCACATTGCCTGGATTCGTCACACCTGCTGGAACTGTCCATGCATAAGATACACCTGTGTTCGGTGTAGCCGTCGCTGAAACAGTTACTGTTGGAGCAGCACAAGTGATCTGGCCACCTGCTACAGTTACTGTCGGTACTGTTTTATCTTCAGTTACAATCGTAGAGCTACTTGCATAACATCCGTTTTCTTTCGTTACAGTCACGCTGTAAGTACCAGGGGTAGTCGTTGTGAACGAAGCTACATTACCTGGGGCTGTTACGCCTGCAGGTACTGTCCACACGTAAGAAACACCTGTATTTGGTGTGGCTGTCGCTGATACTGTGATGCTCGGAGTCAAACATGTGATCTGGCCACCAGCTACCGTTACGGTCGGAGGTGTTTTATCTTCTGTAACTATTGCAGTGGTACTTGCAG
>NZ_JAAAKV010000029.1 GCF_009905725.1 Emticicia sp. CRIBPO
GAGTATGACCCTGCCACAAGTCCAGTTAAAGTGAACGCCCCTGAAGCTACCGTAACAGAAGCCGTTTTAGCTGCCCCATCACTATAATTCAAAGTATAATTCCCGTCCGCTAAAGTGGTCGTGAAAGCGATGCTTCCGTTTGTTCCCCCGCAGGTGGTTGGATTAACTGCTGAGCCTAAAGTCAATGTCGCTGTGGTAGGATCAGTTAAGGCCCTTGATCCTGATGCTGAACTTGTGCAACTGCTCACGGTTATTGAGAATGATGAGTATGATCCTGCGACAAGCCCTGATAGGGTAAATGCCCCCGAAGCTACCGTAACAGACGCCGTTTTAGCCGCACCGTCATTATAGTTCAAAGTGTAAGTTCCGTCTGCCAAAGTGGTAGTGAAAGCGATACTTCCGTTTGTGCCACCGCATGTGGTTGGGTTTACAGCTGAACCTAAAGTCAAAGTTGCGGTGCTAGGATCCGTCAGATTTCTTGATCCAGAGGCTGAACTTGTACATCCACTGACAGTAATGGCGAATGAAGAATATGATCCTGCCACAAGTCCTGATAGCGTAAAGGCTCCCGAAGCTACTGTAACGGAAGCCGTTTTGGCTGCCCCATCTGAGTAATTCAAAGTGTAAGTGCCATCCGCTAAAGTAGTGGTGAAAGCAATGCTTCCGTTTGTTCCGCCACAAGTGGTTGGATTAACAGCTGAGCCCAAGGTCAATGTTGCCGTAGTCGGATCAGCCAATGTTCTTGATCCCGAAGCTGAACTTGTGCAACTGCTCACCGTTATTGAGAATCCTGAGTATGACCCTGCCGGAAGTCCTGACAACGTAAACGAACCCGAAGCTACTATAACAGAAGCGGTTTTTGCCGCTCCATCATTATAGTTTAGAGTATATGTTCCATCTGCTAAAGTAGCGGTGAAGGCAATACTTCCGTTTGTGCCGCCGCAGGTGGTTGGGTTAACAGAAGAACCCAAGGTCAATGTGGCCGTAGTCGGATCAGTTAACGTTCTTGATCCTGAGGCCGAACTTGTACATCCTGTTACGGTTATCGAGAATGAAGAATATGACCCTGCCGAAAGTCCTGACAACGTAAACGAACCCGAAGCTACTGTAACAGAAGCCGTTTTGGCTGCTCCATCATTATAATTCAAAGTATAAGTTCCATCTGCTAAAGTGGTGGTGAAAGCAATGCTTCCGTTTGTGCCGCCGCAGGTGGTTGGATTAACAGCTGAGCCTAAAGTCAATGTCGCCGTAGTCGGATCAGTTAACGTTCTTGATCCAGAGGCGTTGCTTATGCATCCTGTGACAGTTATTGAGAATGAATTATAAGCTCCTTCCGGAAGTCCTGATAGCGTAAATGCCCCTGAAGCTACTGTAACAGACGCTGTTTTAGCTGTTCCGTCATTATAATTTAAAGTATAAGTTCCATCTGCTAAAGTAGTGGTGAAAGCAATGCTTCCGTTTGTTCCGCCGCAGGTGCTTGGGTTTACAGAAGAACCCAAGGTCAATGTCGCTGTACTAGGATCGCTCAGAGTGGTTGATCCCGAAGCCGAACTTGTACAGCCGCTTACAGT
>NZ_JAAAKV010000003.1 GCF_009905725.1 Emticicia sp. CRIBPO
AGTTGCTGTCAAGGTAACTGTTCCGCCGACACAAACTGTGGTTGAAGGAATGTTCACTGATACTGTTGGCTTGGCCACCACAGTTACCGTCGAACTTGACGAGTTAGCAGATCCGCAGCCAGAACCTGATGCTGTAACTACGACTCTGTAATATTTAACCCCGGCAGTAGCCGTTGAAACGTTCAGAGAAGTTCCTGTTTGTCCGGTGATATCTGTCCAGCTTGTATTATTGCTTGATTCCTGCCATTGATAAGTAACAGTTCCTGTTCCATTGGAAGCAGTTGCTGTCAATGTCATTGTTCCGCCCACGCAAACTGTGGTAGAAGGAATATCCACTGTCACCGTCGGTTTGGCCACCACAGTTACCGTCGAACTTGACGAGTTAGCTGAACCGCAGCCTGATCCTGAAGCTGTGATTACGACTCTGTAATATTTAACCCCGGCAGTAGCGGTTGAGACATTTAAAGTTGTCGTCGTTTGCCCGGCGATGTTAGTCCAGCTTGTGTTATTTGTTGATTCCTGCCACTGGTAAGTAAGGGTTCCGGTTCCGTTGGACGCAGTTGCTGTTAAAGTTACTGTTCCTCCCACGCAGACAGTGGAAGAAGGAATGTCTACGGTCACCGTCGGCTTGGCTACTACGGTCACTGTCGAACTGGCCGAATTAATTGTTCCACAACCCGACCCGTCGGCGGTTACCACTATTCTGTAATACTTTATGCCTGCTGCGGTGGTGGGTACGCTGAGAGAAAGCGAAGTTTGTCCCGCGATGTCTGTCCAGGTAGAATTGTTGGTCGATTCCTGCCATTTCTGAGTGATGTTCCCGGTACCATTGGATAGGGTCGCCGTCAGGGTTACTGTGCCACCTACACAAACGGTCTCACTGGCAGAATTTACACTTACAGTGGCTTTGGGAGCTACCGTAATGGTAAATGTTTGAGGGGTACCCGGACAGCCGTTGGCTGTCGGTGTTACGGTTATGGTGGCAGTTACAGGAATAGCCCCGCTATTTACAGCTGTAAAGGAAGCAATATTTCCTGTGCCGCTCGCCGCTAATCCTATAGATGGTTGGTTATTAGTCCATGAATAAGTAGTGCCTGACACACTTCCTGAAAAATTAACAGCATTGGTCGTTCCTGTTGAACACAAGGATTGGTTGGCAGGTTTAGCAACATCAGCAGTCGGATTAACGGTTATGGTAAATGTTTCAGAAGAAGAGGGACATCCGTTGGGGGTAACCGTAATCGTTGCAACAACCGGATCACTGCCGGTATTGACGCCTGTAAATGAAGCAATGTTTCCTGTTCCGCTGACTGCCAGACCAATGGAAGGCTGACTATTTGTCCAGCTGAATACCGTTCCCGCTATAGATCCGGTGAAATTGACGGCTGAGACCGTGCCTCCGTTGCAAATAACCTGATTTACCGGTTTGTTGACAGTCGGCAACGGTTTAACGATGACATCAAACGGGAATGTTGCCCCGTTACATCCGTTCGCTATAGGAGTAACAGTATATCTTACCACAGCGTTTGTCGTACCACTGTTAACTAAAGTCTGTGCAAACGGACCATCAACGGCTGTGGTTTGGTTACTTAACCCGGTAAGAGTACCGCCGGTAGGAGCAGTCTGTATCGCAGCTGTCCAGGTGTATTTCGTTCCGGTAATGCTTGTCGTCGGGGTGACACTGAATGTTTCACCTGAACAAATCGTAGTACCAGTCGCAGAGGCTACAGGTAATGGCTTAATCGTAATTTGTGTAGTTGCTGTGGTAGAACAACCGTTGGCGTCTGTTACGGTCACGGTGTAGGTTTTTGTAGCTGCAGGATTGGCCGTTACTGAGGCGGTGCTGCCCAGGGCGTCGCTCCAACTGTATGTGTAAGGAGATGTGCCTCCGCCGCCTGCAGCGGTCAGGGTACTGCTGCCTGTTCCTGCACATTTTTCAATAGGGGGCGTAATAGTGGACGTGATCTGCGGCACGGTCAGGGTGGCTTCTGCACTGGCTACTGAACAGGTAGCATCGTCGATGCTGGAAGCGGTGGTCGCTAATTTTAACCTGTATTTTTTTCCGCTCTGAGCATAAGTGAAAGGACCGGTGATAACCGTAGAAACCGTCATGTTACCAGCTGAGTAAGTTCCTGAAGTTACTGCGGAAATGTCTGTCCAGCTTGCTCCGTTGTTGCTGCTTTCCTGCCATTTGTAGTACACATATTCCTGGTAAGGGTCAGCTACTGTAGCGGTGATGGTTTTGCTGGCAGTGCCTACGCAAGCCACCACATTAGCATTCATGGTGATGTTCATCGGACATTTGCTCACTACGATATCGTCTATCACCCAGTCATTACCATCTCCACCGGGTGCGTTGTTCCGGATACTGAATACAGATGAAGTGATGTTTCCTGTAGTGAAAGAGAAACCGACCTGTTTCCAGCCATTGGTCGTAATATTTCCGGTAACATAGTAAACCACCCCGTCAATCAGAAACGAAAGATTGGGCTTGATGTCTTCATTCGGGATCAGGTTATAAATCCAGGCTGTAAAATTGTATTGTGTTTTAGGACAGAGATTTGAAATGCTTTTTTCGACCACAATATCCGGGTTGTGTGAAGCATTGACCACCATCATATAACCTCCTGTATCCCCGGTGGTATGATCCTGTGCTAATACGTCCCAGCCACCTGCTCCACCTGCTCCGCCGAAAGTTTTTCCGCCCGCTCCGTCGCAGTCAGTATTGTTGACAATCGTGTAAAAGCCGTCATTGGGGGCGTTACAGTTGTAAAGTGAATACCCGTACTGGGTTTCTGCACCGGTCAGTACCGGACCGTGTTTGGTAGATCCGCTTCCGAAATCACCGTTAGGGAATAAGTTAACGAGGTCAGTAGTAGTACATATCTGGTTTGAAATACACGGTGTTCCGCTGTTTCCGACGGTTATCATTCTTTCGCTGTAACAATACTGACCGCCTCTGATCACCCTTACATAATAAGTACCCGGCAATAAGTTAGGGATAGTCTGATTGGTAAGGGTTGAAACCGCCACATAAGTGGGGGTTCTGGATGAGATCCATGAAACCTGGTCTGTCGAAAGAACACCTGTAAGCCTGATAGAACCGTTGGCAACTTTGCAACCTGTGGCGTTGGTTACAGTTTGTCCTGTAAAAAAAGCAGTGGTTTTGGCTTCCAGTGTAATATTTACCGTACGGCAAATGATTTTCGAAGAATAATCTCTCAGGAAAACCAGGTAACTTCCAACTCCGAGAGCCGAATAAACCTTATAGCCCCTGAACCAGTTGATACCATCCATACTGGTTTCATAATTGGTGCCTCCGAACTCATCTACAGTAATATTTCCTGTTGCACTGGCACAATCTGTAGGGTTTAAAGGCCTTACGTCGATAATGCTGGTACAACGGTTGTCGCAATTGGAATTGATGATCACATTGGTGGTGGCGGTGTTGGTACAGCCATTGGCTCCGGTGGCAGTTACGGTGTAAGTTCCTCCTGAAGCGGTACTCGTAGCCAAACCTAAAGGATTCTGGTCATTGCTTGAAAACCCGCCGGCACTTGACCAGGAATAACCTGTCACTGCTGTGGGTGAATTGGTGGAGGTCGCAAAAAGTTTAAATAATGTACCTACACATTGGTTGATCGATGAGCTTGAATTACTGGTGTTGGTGGCGGATACCGTCGGTAAAGGCATGACAATCACCGTAGAGAATGCCGAAGTCACTGCATTACACCCAGCTCCTGACGGGGTAACAATCACTTTATAATATCTCGTATTGGCAGATCCTGTAGGAATAAGCAGGCTGCTTCCCGTAGCCCCGGAGATATTGGAATAACCTGACCCTGAAGTCGAGGATACCTGCCACTGGTAAGTAAACGGCCCTACGCCGTTATCAGTTAGTGCGTTCAGGTAATTTACGGAATTAAGGCAAATGCTGCTGCTTACGGGTGAAACCGTTACAGTTAACTGGGCAACTACGTTCAGCATAATAACTTCTGAATCCACAGCACCGCAATTGCTCGCCGGACCGGTTACCCTGAGTTTGTAATAATATCTCCCCGCGGTAGTAGTTGCCGGAGTATAGGTATCTGTTGTTCCGCCCGTGCCATTGCTTACATTAACCCACGGACCGGTTTCATTGGACGAAATCATCCATTGATAAGTTCCGGTGCCGGTCAGATTTAATGCTGTACCTGACAAGGTCGTGGAGCCGTTTACACAAACTGTTGCGTTTGTGATTGACACGTCGACAGAATGGGGCTGAACCACATTGATGTCGGCTGTTCCCGAATAAAAAACGCCGCAAACCGAAGCGTTGGCTTTAACTCTGTATTTATATGTTCCTAATGAATCATTGGTTGGGGAGTAAGTTGATCCTGTAGCAGAGCTCATATCTCTCCAGCTTACTCCTCCGTTGGAAGATTTTTGCCATTGATAAGTATAAGAGCCATTTGAACCACTCACTGAGGACGTAAGCAACTGTGTGCCGTTCAAACACAAGGTTGTGGCAGCAGGGGTAATGTTCATCGTTCCGGGATTGACCACCGTAAACAGATAAGCATTGGAAATGGCCTGTGTACAACCGGTGCCGCTCATGTTGGCGATCACCCTGTAATAAGTGGCCCCTGCAACGTTGGTAACCGGAGAATAGTTGACGGAGGTCTGTCCTGCAATATTGCTCCATATGAGGTTATCCGTTGAATTTTGCCATTGATAGGTGATGGCCCCCGCTCCGTTGGAAACACTGGCAGAAAATGTAGTGCTTTGATTTAAACAGATCTTATTGCTGGCCGATACTACTGAAGCGACAGGCGAGGTCAATACTTTTACGGTAAAAGAATTAGAATAGCCTATGTTACAGCTGGAGCTCGAATTGGTTACTTTTAATCTGTAGGTAACATTCCCTGCCGGAGCCAGCAATACGGTGTAAGAAGCACCGTTGGCTAAAAGAATATCGGTCCAGGTTCCGTTATTGTTGGTTTGCCACTGATAGTTAAAACTACTGCTGAGGTTGATCGCTGAGGTAAGGGTATAACCTCCAAGGGCACAAATCGTACTGTCAGGCGTGGTGATGGTTACCACGGGATTGGTTGAAGTGGTCACCACCACCTGGTTGCTGGCACTGCACCCGTTGGCAGAAGTAACTGTAAGGGTGTAAGTAGTGGTGGCAGCAGGGCTGACCGTCACAGAGGAGGTATTGCCCACGTTAGGACTCCAGGCATAGGTAAACGGGGCTGTCCCGTTCTGAGGGGTTCCTGAAATGGTTGTACTTGTTCCTGTGCAAATAGTCACATTCGGGCTCATGGTTACCCCCTGCAACGTCGTTCCTGCCACAAGCGTAACAGAAGGTATGGTGGTGACACAGGCTGTACCTGTGGCCCATCTGAGTCTGATGTTTTTTGTCCCCGCAGAAAGCCCCGTAGCCGTATAGCTTCCGGCTGCTGCTGTGGCGGTGTAAGGCCAGGTTGATCCGCCATCCAGACTGATCTGCATGTCATTGTCCGAACCGACAGGGTAGTTAAATGTTATTTTGCCATCACTGGCACCACACGAGGGATTAACGAATGTGGTAGTGGCTGCAGGAGAGTTGTCGATCTCGACATCAATGGTGAAAGTTGAGAAGCATGAGCCCCTGGTTACTTTTAATGTATATGTTCCGTCACTGGAAGAAGTAACATTGGTTATGGATGGATTCTGAGCTGTGGAGCTGAAGCCGTTTGGCCCTGTCCACAAATAGGAAATAGTACCAGATCCCCCTGAAACCGTTCCCGAGTTCAGCGTTAACGTCTGGCCTGTACATACCGGGCTGTTGCTTGAGGGTGTGGTAGTGATGGTTGAAGGAGCCGTGACGGTGATTGAACTTGTTACGGAACATCCGTATGAATCCTGGACGGTTACCGAATAACTGCCTGCTGCCAGGTTGGGAAACACGTTGGAGGTTTGAAATGCTCCTGTTCCGATTTTATACTGATAAACTGGGTCTGTCGCAGAAGTTCCTGAATAAGGCCTCAGTGCGGTGGCAGGGATCACTTCAGAGGGAGCAGTGGTGGCTTCACCAGGCTTGGACCAGCCTATGGCCAGGTTGTCGCCCCCGCCGCCTTCTTTATAAATAGCTTCAAAATAATAAACCTGTCCCGCTGTCAGTGTAATGGCTGCCGATTTCTGAGAAGTAAATTTATTCCATTCCCTGACTCCCGTATAGCCGTTTACTGAAGCCCTGAGTGTTTTATTGGCCGGACTGTTGGTGGTGCTGAGCCAGAATTCGCCGCTGTCGTCAGACGCAATCCAGAAATAATAAGTACCTGTGGTTTTTGGAACAATGTACCCGACAAGCCTCCCTCCGAAGTTATCTGCAACGTTTGAAGGGGTTTCTGCCAGGGTCAGGGCACTGGTATAAGAGGGCGAATTGGGATAGCTGGTGTTGGAAGTAAGGTCACTGACCGACGTTCCTGAAATATTGAACCATCCCTGCACGGTCACCGTTCCCGAACCTCCGAATCCGTTGGCTGCTGTGGCGGTAATACTTCCGTTAGAACCCCCCCCGCAAGTGGCATTGGTGGCTGCCAGAGAAAGGGTATTGGTGCAGGTAACGGCTGCATTGACCACCTGGATGACCTTGCTGGTCTGAACCGACAAATCGCCTTTAGAAATGGTTAAAGTGTATGTGCCTGAATTTACACCGGTAGCTCCGCTGATGGTCGGATTAACCGCCGTGCTATTGAACCCGTTCGGCCCGGACCAGGCATAACTGATCGCAGAACTTTCAAGGATTGATACATCATCCAGAGCGAACATGTTCCCGGCATCAATTCCCCGGGCATTATAAATACTGAAATCTACATTTCCTGTGGAAGTGGCAGTATAGGTGTGTGTCACCTGTGTCCAACTTCCGTATGCGACCGTGACGGTTGTCCCGAAATTAGCGTCATTGACAGACCATTTAAGTTGCGGTCTGTTGACATCCCGGATGGCCCTTGACCAAACAGACATGGTATATACATTGCCGGCTACAACAGGCAGGGTTGATTTCCAGACGATATGATTGGCTGTCGTTTTACCATCTCCCAACATCATTTTACCGACCCCGGAGGTCCGGTCTGTAAAGTGTGTTACGTCCGTACCGGTATAAAGGCTCTGGGAGTTTTCCGCAACTTTGTAGGTATATGCTGCCGGTGTCGTACTTGTAGTATAGGTCAGTGACGAGGTAAATCCGGTATTGCCATTGCTGAAATCACCGTTGACCACCATCTGGTTATAGACTTCAGGGAAATCTCCCGTTTCATCCAGTGTAATAGTGGAGCCTGTCGGGATGTTTGAGGAGGTAGTAATGCTGAAATTTGTGACTGCTTTAGTAACAATGTTGGAGTAACCCTCCCAGACGCCGCTCGTGCCGATCCTGGACTTTCTCCGGTAGTAGGTGGTTTGTGTAATGGCTGATGGTGAGTAAGATGCGGAGGTGGCCCCGCTGATATCTGTCCATGTACTTCCGTCTGTACTCTTTTCCCAGAGATAATAAACAGTGCCTCCCGTTCCGGTGGCAGATGAAACCGAGGTAATGGTACTTGGTGTATATCCTGCATTGGCTGCCTGGTTTCCGCTTATCTGCCCGGTGTAGTTGATCGGTAAAAGTTTCGGAGCGGCGGTGGTATACAAAGACAATATCATTAACAGAATGATGCTCAGATCACTTCTTCTGCTAATGGTTTTCTTAAAGGGATTGATTAATATTTTTAGTAAAAATGACACCTATCTTTGTACATTCTTTTGGATTGCTCTCGTAATTACCTGTGGCTTAGTGAGAACCGGACCGGGTATTAGTGACGTACCCGGGCTTCTACAAATAATCAAAGGTGCAGTCGCAAATGTTATGCCAAAGGGCAGGGTATATTAATTTATATCTTCGTCAATATTGGACTTTTCAGAAATATGGCTTGCTTTAATCACTTTTTCTGTCTCTTTTTATAAGATTTGACGAAACAGAAGAAGTTATGGATAATAAACGAAATACCTTAATAAATAAACGCAATTAATTTACTGATAATCAGAGGGTTATAATTTGTAAGCCAGAGAAAATACGGTTTGATTTTTGAGTAGAGGGTTGGCGGCGTTTGAAATACCCAGAGAAGCTCTTTTAAAGTCGATGGTCAGTCCTACACCGTACCCCGAAAAAATATGGCTTTCATTACTGTTTAAGGACCTGCCGAAGTTGTTACTCACGGTCAGGTAAATGTTCTCTCTGAACAATATATCGGCTCCCAAAGCCAGGTGACTGAATGCCTTTCGGCCACTTGTTAATTTTTCCTTATTTTCTGATGACCAGTCACTTAACTGATCCAGGACAATGTGGAACCTCGCCGGCATAAACTGGGGCTTGATGCTCATGCCTACCAGAAGGTTGAAGGGCAGTTGGTTTTCAATAAAAGGGCTCCTGCTCAGACTGAAGCCGATATTTCTGGCTACCAGGCTTAAGTGTATTCCTTTCTCCGGAATCATATACGTACCGCCGCAGTCCAGGGCTACAGCTGAGGACCAGTATCCGGCAAAAAGCGAATTGACCAGCCTCAGATTAGCTCCGAAACTGATTCTTTCGATGCTTTTAGCCACCCCGATACCCAGATCATAGTTGCCTACGCTGAATTGCCCGGTTACATTACCGATATCGTCGGTCTGAACGAATTTTCCGAAATTCAGGGCCCTGGCAAAAACGCCTGCAGTATAGCTTTTCTTTCCGGGCAATACGTAGGAAAGCGAATTGTAATGGCCTGAGAAATAAGGTGAATACGATACTGAAAGCTGATTTTCCAGTGTGCTGTCAAGCAGGGCCGGGTTCTGAAGAAAACTGAGGCCGTCACGTTTCGAATAAGAAATCAGGTTTCCGCCCGCTGCATTGGCGTGGGCTGAGGGAGCCACTTCCGTAAAGGCAAACGGACTCTGGGCCATGCCACAGGAAATAGCAAGACTAAAGCAGATAACCCAGTTTAAAGCCAATCGTGGCACTGACATACGGTGTCGTTTGATTTGCGGGAGCGAAAGTTGCAAAAGTACGCATTGGGCTCCGGCCAAGAAAATCATCAGACCTTTTATTCTGATAATTGTACCGGTTATCAACGACCCTGAACCCCAAACCAATATGCACATCCATTAAAAGCCTGCGTTTTTTTTCTACAAAGCTGTCCAGGACATAAAATTGCCTTCCGAATTTGAAGTGACTTCCTCCGACGGTTTTACGGACTATCCCGTCGACATATTCCCAGTATTGCGGTGCACCGTTGATGGGTTCACGGCCAATGTTGATTTCTTCTTTCTTAAAAACGGTTTTGTAGAACAATTCCACGCCTATATAAGAGCCTTCAGGAAGGGTAGAAAGGCTGCGGCTGCTGTATTTCCTGTATTCTGTCCTGGCTTTGATGACATGAAAACCTCTTAACTCATTGTTGGTCTGCCCCATCAGCAGGTTAAAGTCCGTGTTGCCATACCCGGCTTCCAGCTGAAAAGATTTGTCTTTCCTGAAAAACTGCTCGTAAGCCACATTAAAGCTGTTGTCAAAATCAAACAGGGAAAGCGGATTGGTTTTAAGGACACGGATCCGGGTGCTGTCTCCATGAGCGACGGCGTTTGTAAAGCACAAAATGGAAATGAAAACGATGGATATATATTTCATGTATGTGATATTAGAAACAGGGATTATTTTGAAACCGGAATTTTGCTGTACAATTCAAAATTCCCTTTCTGATCAAAACCGTACTGGTAAATGCCGTCTTCTCCGGTGATGATCAGGGATTCTTCCAGCGGGATGACGTCAAATGACTTGATATCATACTTGAAATCAATCATTTTCAGGTCGGCCGGATTGGTTCTGTCAAAGATCTTGAACCCGCTTGCTCCTTCGCACAGGAAGAGGTATTTAGCGGTTACCCCCAATCCATGAGGATTGAGCATAGGGTAGGAGACAAGGAACTGCGGAGAGGCCAGCTGGGCAATGTTAAGCACATCCAGCTGATTTTGTCCGCGGGTGCAGGGGGTGCCTTTGCGGAGGGTAACATAGGCATAGTCACCGGCAGCCACCACAGGGTCACAGCTCGCAAAGTGCTGATAAACAGACACCTGGTTCGGTTTAGAAGGCGTAGAAAGTCCAAAGATGTACATGCCTGTCCTCGTACCCACCAGCAGGTGGTTTTTGAACGGGAAGATGGTTTCGGCAAAAGCATTGATCTTCACTTCTCCGCTTGGAATCGGGTCAGTAGGATTGGAGATGTTAAAACTCTTCAGATTATTGCTGTTGACGATGTACAGGTAGTCATTGGTGATGGTAAACCTGGCCAGCGAGCCTCCGGTACCGGCTGTCGGCGTGTTTGACTCTCCTTTAAAAGAAAAATCACCTTTGCAGGCCACCGCCGAGCAGGCTATCCATAGTAATATTAGTTTTTTCATTGGTTTCAGCGGTAACATTTAGGGTTTTCAAGTTCAACAAACTCCCAGCTTACCACATAGCCTTTGGTGGAATCCGGACATTCAAATTTTACGTTCTCGTACGGCGGATACTTGGGATATGGCAAAACGCCTTCAATCCTCTTGAGTATCTTGATGCTTTTGGGATCAGAGATGTCGATGGCCACGAGGTCTAGGCCGTTGTCAGCGTAAATGATATGGCCTTTGATGGCCATGTCTATGTTGCCGGGAATGTTGATAAATCGTTCTGCTTTGGGGTTTTTCTGATCAAAATTATTGATCACGTGGATACCTGCATTTGGCTCTATGACATACAGATAACCATCTTTTACGTATATTTTACCTGATTGCCTGATCGGCCTTGCGTCTGTCAGCGATACCTTGCGGATGGTCTCATAAGAGCTGTATATGGGCTTATAACCCATTACTTTACCTTCATAATCCTTGCCTTCTTCAGTATAGCAGGCATTGAGGAGGATAACGGAAAGTAATATGAAAAGTATGGAAATTTTTTTCATCTGGTTTACTTTGGTTTCAAACATGTCCGGGACTAATCGTAAGACTCAACTGATGGTTCAAAGGTTGGAATGCTTTATGCAATTTAATAACTTTTGGCGATGTAACGCGGTGTTGTTTACAGCGGGCCGGGGGATTTTTGTTATTTGGGAATCAAATACGGATTCCAACGGGGTCAAATGTTGGTTTTGTAGCCGGGAAACCGGCTATCCGGTCAATTCCGCCGTGATGAGTCGAACACAGCTCCATTCCTTCAGGTTCATTCTGATATTTCCATAAAGCAAAAAGGTAATATTGAACAACCATATTATTCCTGGTCATTCAATATTACCTCTTCATTTTCTTTGATTTTTTATCAGATCACGTCAAAAAGATCCGAGACCGGAAGCATTTTTGATTTGGTAAAGCCTTCTCCGTATTTAACACCGATTTTGTGGCCCATTTCCTGGGAACGGGATTCTATAAAGCCCAGAAAATCAGGGGTTGTCAGGTAACTTTCAGGCTCGTTACTGTCCGGGTCATAAAACTGGCTCCTGAACGCCCTGATAGCGGCCTCTTTAACCGGCCAGTAAGGGGTAATGTCGATAACAAAATCAGGTTCAATGTACCTGTCCTGGATATAATGAAAAACAGATTTTGGTCTCCAGGCAGCCTGACTTTCTCCTGACTCATCAAAAGTATGGATCATCCTCAGGCCTGAAAGAAAACAAGCCTGATCGGTCAGATCAGAAGCCTTGCCATGATCCGGATGACGGTCTTCGATGGCGTTGGCTATCACGATATCCGGCTGGTATTTACGGATGATTTCCACGAGTTTAAGCTGATGGTCTTCATCGTTTTTGAAAAAACCATCCCTGAATTTCATGTTGTCACGACTCGACAATTGCAGGATTTCTGCCGCTGCGGCCGATTCCCGAAGTCTTATTTCTGCGGTTCCGCGGGTTCCCAGTTCACCCTGGGTAAAATCCACGATCCCGACTTTTTTTCCCATGGCAATATGCCTGGCGATGGTTCCGGCGACACTCAGCTCTGCATCATCAGGGTGAGCGGCCATGACCAGAATGTCTAATTTTAGGGACATATTATTTGACTCTGAGCCTGAGCCCGACGTATAATTTTTTGTAAGAACTGATTTTATTCAGACGGCAGATTTCAGAAATGGAAGTACCGTATTTTCTGGCAATTTCTGTAAGATTCTGACCGGATTTGACACGGTGCCATACTTTTTTCTCCACATATTTGGGAGCTTCCTCTTCTTCTTCACCTTCGTCAAATTCGGCCTGATTAGGGTCTGTAGTAGCGACCGGTCTTGAAGCACCGCCTCTCAGGTAGTCATAAACCTTGGAAGTCAGTATAAATTCCTGGAACTTGATCTGGGCCTTATCGTTGTTTTTGAAGTCGTAGATATTTTCCGCATCAAAAGGGTTGCCTTCATAACGGGTCTCAAAATGCAGGTGTGATCCTGAGCTCCTTCCGGTGTTTCCGCCTTTCCCGATCTCATCACCGGCTTTTACGATGGTATTGGGTTCAAAATTGATTTTGGACAGGTGACCATAAAGGGTCTCCAGACCATTATAATGCCTGATCATGACGGTTCTCCCGAAACCTGAATGAGATCCTGAGATCCTCACGATCCCGTCAAAAGCGGCATAGACAGGGTCACCTGTTTCCAGGTCAATGTCCGTTCCCTTGTGCCATCTTCTCCATCTCCATCCGAAATGTGAGGTCAGTCTGGTTTTATCCAACGGAGAAGCCCAGTTACGGCCTTCCGAAATATCATACAATTTAAGATTCACGACATCTTCAAATTCCTTTGGATTGATACCGTAGGGATTGATCGACCGGGTATCCCAGACAGAAAAGTAACTGGCAATTTTCACCATCTCGTCACTTCCCTGGAACTGAGCCTCTTCCTCAATTTCGACAATGGTCAGTTCACCTTCGTCAATAGAAGAAGTATCTTCATGAATCGTCTTGTTCAGTTGCTTGATCGGCTCTATTTTGATGACGTCGCCACCTTTGGCATTCGGATCGGTTTTACCATTGCCCTGAACCTTTTGATTTTGATTTTCAAAACTGTTGGCAAATCTCAGTTTAGGTTCTTCTTCAAAAGTAAAATCGAATTCACTTTTGGCTTCACCGGTACTTTTCTGATCTTTACTGTTGGTTTTTCCTGCCGGAATTTTCGGGGTTTTCACAATCTTCCCTTTTTCTTTCTGAGCCCATGCTCCTGTTCCTACACACCCTACGAGGCAGAAAATCAAGATTAAGTTTTTCATCAATAGTAAGTGATTAAATGTTTGATGACTTCATAAATGTATAAAATTATCCGGAAAATTTCCGGATTTATTCCTGTTCAGCCAGATATCTTTCCGCATCCAGGGCGGCCATACAGCCTGTTCCTGCAGCGGTAATCGCCTGACGGTAGATTTTGTCCTGGGCATCGCCGCTGGCAAAAACACCTTCAATGTTGGTTTTGGTACTTCCTTTCTCTACAATAATATAACCCGCCTCATCCAGCTCAAGGAAATCTTTGAAAATACCGGTGTTAGGTTCGTGACCGATCGCCACAAAAAATCCGGTTACCGGAATGATCGTTTCTTCACCACTTACCGTATTTTTAACCTTCACACTGTCTACCCCGTGTTCACCCAGAACCTCTACGGTTTCTGTATTGAACATGATTTCAATGTTTGGTGTATGCATTACTCTCTTCTGCATGATCACAGAAGCCCTGAATTCATCTCTTCTGACCAGCATCGTCACTTTTCTGCAAAGTTTCGACAAGTAGTGAGCTTCCTCACAGGCAGTATCTCCGGCACCTACGATGGCCACGTCCTGACCTCTGTAGAAGAAACCGTCACACACAGCACAGGCTGAAACCCCCATACCGTTAAGTCTCTGCTCTGAAGGCAATCCCAGCCATTTGGCTGAGGCACCTGTCGAAATGATCACCACTTTAGCCGTAATTTCATGCTTTTCGTCGATGATCACCTTGTGGCTCAATGGTGTTGAAAAATCAACACCCGTAGCCATGCCATATCTGTTATCCAAACCGAATCTTTCGGCCTGTTTTCTTAAGTCTTCCATCATTTCAGGGCCCTGAATACCATCAGGATAACCCGGAAAGTTCTCTACATCGTTGGTGATTGTTAATTGTCCGCCCGGTTGTCCTCCCTGGTACATAACCGGGGTTAAACCTGCTCTTGCTGCGTAAATTGCAGCTGTGTAACCTGCTGGTCCTGAACCTAATATCAATACCTCTACTTGTTCCTGTGTCATTTTATAAATTCTCTGTTTCTTTATATAATCAAATTTCGAGGCACAAAGTTCGTCAAAAACAAGCTCTAAACCAAAGATATGACAAAGTCCTGCCCTACAATTCGATATTTGAAGCTGGCGGGCTTTTCAGAGATATAGTTTTAACGGAAAAAGTAAAAGAAAATTTTAGAGACTCCTTGAATTAGTGCAATTTGCCGGAGAACGGAAAAAGGAAAAGGAAGAAATCCAGGGGAAATAAAATCACAGGAATTTCAGCTCTATGCGGCGGTTGAGCTGACGGTTTTCTTCCGAATCGTTTTTAACCAGGGGTTTGGTTTCTCCAAAACCTGTGGCAATGAGGCGTTCTGCCCCTACGCCCTTGGTTTGCAGGTATTTAATCACCGACTGGGCCCTCATCCTCGATAGGTTCAGGTTGTCGGTCTCATTCCCGATGTCGTCGGTATGTCCTGAGATTTCGATTTTGACTGAAGCATTCTTTTTGAGCAGCTCGGTCAGTTTTTCCAGTTCAGGAATCGATTCATCTCTCAATACAGAAGAGCCACTGTCAAAAAAGATATTGTTGAGGACTTCCGTCAGTTCTTTTTCAATCTTGTCAAGTTCCACATTCAGCAGCTTACCTTCCCAGTCTTCGTCTTTGGAAAACTTAAATCTCAGGCTTTTGAACAGATAATCAGGAGTGGACACATATATGCCGTATTCACCCTCACTTGGCAAAACAGCCATGTAATCACCGGTTACCGGATCAGACAAAAACGTAGAGACTTTTTCGTTGGTTTTCAGGTTAACCAGCTCTATATTGGAATAAAGCGGCTTCTGGGTCTTTCTATCTGTGATATAACCTTTGAGATAATGAATTTTATTGATCTGGACAGACAGTTGCTCCGGGATCGAAAATTCAAATAATTTCACGCTACCTGTTTTGTCTACCGAATAATAAGCCTTTTTACCGTCGGCTGTGACAAAAAGGGCCAGTTCATCATCCGCAGTATTGATCGGGTAGCCCAGGTTAACAGGCTCTCCGATGACGTCTTTCTGGGTGGTAGCCAGGTAGATGTCAAATTTTCCCATGCCTTCCCGGCCGTTGGAAGAGAAAAAGAAGGAGTAGCCGTTGGCATGAATGAACGGGGAAACCTCATCCTGGCTGGTATTGATTTTCGGGCCGAGGTTCACAGAGGTTTTCCAGGTGCCGTCGGGTTTTAACTCACTCATCCAGATGTCTTTACGGCCAAATCCTCCGGGTCTTTCTGAGGCAAAATACAGTTTATTGCCGTCCGACGAAAGGCTGGGCTGGGAATCCCAGCTTCTGGAATTGACCGCCGGACCCAGGTTAGTCGGGGTAGACCAGCTGTCACCGGTTCTCCGGGTGATAAAAAGATCGCAACTTCCGAGCGACTCCCTGCCTTCGCAGGACGTGAACACCATGATTTTCCCGTCTGCCGAAATGGTACACGTCCCTTCATTATAAGGCGTATTGATCTGTTCTGAGATGCTTTTGGGCGATACCCAGCCTTCTTTTTTGAGTTCTGAGTAATAAATATTCTCATCGGTCTGCTCGTCGCGGGCTGTAAAAAAAATGGTACTGTTATCAGCCGTGAACACCGGGAAATACTGCTTTGATTTGAAATTAAGCACTTCAGGCAGCACCTGCGGCTTGATATTCAGCGGATTGGCAATAGCCTGAATCCCGAATTCACAGGTTCTTAGCTGCCTCGTAAGTTGCTGATAAACAATGGAATTCTTATTCGTATTCTGCAGTGAAACGTTGAGATATTTTTTTGCCTTTTCAAACTCATGGTTTTCAAGGGCCCTGGAACCCAGATAGGTGAATGCCAGGGTGTAAGCTTTATTGGCAGAGTCTTTTTCGATGACTCTCCTGTAATAATGGCTGGCATTGGCCACATCTCTTTTAGATTCATAAATCTGACCCATCCTGAAATACACTTCGGTGATGGAAGAATCCTTTCCCAGGTATTTTTTGAAATTATCCAGGGCTGAATCATAGTCGCGGTTCATGAAATCAGCCTTCCCTTTTTCAAATAAAGCAAGGGCTTTTTTATCCTGGGCCATCAGCGAACCGGACAGAAACAGGACAGCAAAAAAGAAAATGACGCTTTTGTTTATCATGTGTAAAAGGACCGTAATCCATCAACGTTCAAAATTTGCATTTATTTTTGGTAAAAGCTATTAGCTGTTTACAGATTTTGATTTGAGATGATATTGCCACGTCGTGCGTATCCTCTCAAATAAAGAAGCCCGGGCCGCGTTCCCGGTAAGCTCTGAAGACAACGGGCAAGGAGCGGAGATGATGGCAGATTTGATTTTTAAAGACATAAACCATAAAGCTAATGGCTGACAGCTATTAAGGTAAAAAACGAAGATTTAAGCATAAAGGCTCTTCCATGTTGGCATGGTGGAATTTAAATAGTACAAGAAAATAAAGTTAAAAGCCAAAAAAATAGGCCGCTTTTAAGCTATCTTTATTTACCTTCGCAAAAAAGATCATGATGTCGAATAAAACGCTTGCCCTGATGGTATTTCTGCTGAGTACGGTGTCGTCCTATGCTCAGTTAGACAGTACAAATCTGCCGATCTTCATCCTGGATACCCAGGGGCAAGCCATCATTGATGATCCCAAAACCATGACCAGGCTGAAGGTAATCCACAACAAAAACGGTAAATACAATAAGCCTGGAGATGCCCCGAATGAGTATGACGGCTTTGCCGGATTTGAATACAGAGGTTCCAGTTCCCAGGATTTTCCGAAAAAACCTTTCGGATTTGAACTTTGGGATGAACGGGAGAATGACATAAAAGCGGGGTTTTTCGGCATGCCCAAAGAAAGCGACTGGATCTTATACCCTTCCTACAATGAGAAAAGCCTGATGCACAATACCCTGACCATGCGGATTGCCCGTAAAATGGGCATGTATGCCAGCAGGACGCAGTATGTGGAGGTGATCGTAAACGGCTCTTATGAAGGGGTTTATGTCCTGATGGAAAAAATAAAGAGAGACAAAGACCGCGTCAATATCGCCAAACTGGAGCCAACTTCGACTTCAGGGGATGATCTTACCGGCGGCTATATCATCAAAATCGATAAAAACACGGGCACAAACCTCGGGACCTGGGAGTCTAAATATCCCAATCCGGGTAATGTCAGGAATTTCTCGGCCTTCTTTTATGAAGCCCCGAAAGAAATCACCGAATTGCAAAAGACTTACATCCGCGATTATGTCGGCAAGTTTGAGGACGTCATGTTTTCCAAAGATTTTGCAGACCCCACAGCCGGTTATGCCAAGTACATTGATGTGAAATCTTTTTATATGATGTTTATTCTCAATGAGTTTTCAAAAAATGTGGATGGTTACAGGATCAGCACTTTCCTGTATAAAGATAAAGACAGCAAAGGCGGGAAACTGACCATGGGCCCGCCATGGGACTATGACATTGCCTATGGAAATGCGGAATATTGTGAGGGCTGGAGAAGCGAGCTTTTTGCTTTCCGTTACAATGATATTTGCCCCAAAGACACCTGGCTGGTGCCTTTCTGGTGGGAAAGACTGATCTCCGATCCGGTATTTGTGGGACAGATGAGGGCTGAATACTTCAAACTTCGCGAATCCGGCGGTATCCTGGATTATGCTTCGATAGTAAAGGAAATTGATCAGATGGCGGCCGAAATCAATGAGGCACAGAAGAGAAATTTTAAAAAATGGCCAGTTCTCGGTAAATACACCTGGCCGAGTCCGCAACCGGTTCCGGCCACCTGGGAGCTGGAAGTAAAGGAACTAAAAGACTGGATTCAGGCAAGACTGACCTGGCTGGACAAAAACCTCCCGGCACAATACACCGCTTTGGAAAACTCTTCACCAAAAGTGGATCTTAAGGCTTATCCCAACCCGTTCCTGGATACCATCAGCCTGAGATTTACTTCAGAAAAAGAAGGGAACGCCCCGTTGGAGTTTTTCGATCTGCAGGGTAAAATGATCTTTAAAAAAGACCTGGACGTAAAACCGGGGGATAACCTCTTCAACATTGAAGTGCCTGAAAGCTTTGAACTCAATGGCCCTCATATACTCAAATTGACTACACCTGAAGGAGAAACTGTGACCAAAAAGCTGGTCAAAGGGTCATGATCTTGTGGTCAATCCCGTCTTCAACGTAATCATAGCCCGTGCTTTTGAAGCCGAAACCGTTGTAGAATTTTTCGAGATAGGCTTGTGCCCCGATCTTGATGGTTTTCGGACCGAACAATTCGAGCGTCTTCTGAATCGAATATTCCATCAGTTGTTTGCCGTAACCAAGCCCCCGGGCGTCTGGGTCAGATACCACCCTGCCGATAGACAGGAAGCCTTCATAAGAGATATTTTCATCAAAAATACGCGTGTATGCGGTTATTTTACCTTCTTCATCATAGCCCAGGCAGTGCATTGCATACTGATCTTTACCGTCAGCATCTAGGAAAGGGCAGTTTTGTTCCACAATAAAAACCCGCTGCCGGAGGGCCAGTACCTCGTATAATTCCTGCAGGGAAAGCTCCTGGAATGACTTGCAGACAAAATGAAGATCGGACATGATGATGTTGTTTAAAGAAAACAGGACTGTAATCTGAGCCTGATTTGAATTGTAAGCCTTTAAAGTATACAGAAATCTTAATCTGACTCATTAAAAATATTAATTTTGTGTCAAATTCAGAATCTGAAAACATGATTATTGATATACATTCCCATCAGAGGGATCATGCTGCGAATATAAAAAAACATTTCAACATTATAATTCCGCAGGAAGAAACTGAAGACATTGAGCTTGATGCAGCCACTGTTTATTCGGCGGGGATACATCCCTGGTACATTGCAGAAACCGGTTTTAAGGACCAGTTGGGCTGGCTGAGGCAGCTGGCTAAAGATGACCGGGTCAGGATGATCGGGGAGTGCGGCATAGACAAGCTCAAAGGGCCGTCACTTGGTATCCAGGAAGAGGTTTTCATCAGGCAGATCAGGATAGCGGAGGAATTTCGCAAGCCGGTCATTGTCCATTGCGTGAGGGCTTTTAATGAGATGATATCCATCAAAAAGGTGGTCAGACCCAAGGTGCCGGTGATCATTCACGGCTATCAGAAAAAGCCGGAATTGGGTTTACAGCTGATCGAAAAAGGCTTTTATCTATCGTTGGGAGCAGATTTACTCCGGGATGAAAGCCAGGCCGGACAGCTTCTAAAACAAATGGACCTGTCGAAGCTATTTCTTGAAACAGATGACAGCGAAGCAGATATTGTTTCCATTTACCGGAAAGCATCAGAGATTTTAGCGATGCCACTGCACGAACTGGAGGAATTGATTTATGAAAATTATTTGGGATTATATATTGAATAGAAAATGAGCGATTTGAAGTGGCTCTCCAGAACGGAGCTGTTGATCGGAAACGAAAAAATAAACAAATTACAGCAATCCCACGTCCTGATTGTAGGTTTGGGAGGCGTGGGTTCATTTGCTGCAGAATACATCTGCAGGTCAGGGGTAGGGCAAATGACGATCGTAGACGGCGACGTGGTGGATCCTACCAACCGTAACCGCCAGCTACCTGCCCTGGCTACTACCCACGGCGTTTCAAAAGCGGGTTGGATGGCTGAGCGTTTGCTGTCTATTAACCCTGACTTGAAGCTGAAGGTTGTCAACGAATTCCTCAGCCCGGAAAAGTGCGAGGAAATTTTACAGGAGGAATACGATTATGTGATGGATTGTATTGACAGCATCACACCCAAACTGACCCTGATATCGACCGCTTACCGTTTGAATAAAAAAATAGTGAGTTCAATGGGAGCGGGCGGAAAAATGGACCCTACCAAGGTTAAAGTAGCTGATCTGTATGATACTTATGAATGTAAACTGGCCCAGTACATAAGGAAAAGAGCTAAAAAAGAAGGCATTTCTGCCGGAGTATATGCTGTTTTCTCCACTGAAGAAATGGACAAAAATTCTTTGATCATGACCGACGGGAGCAATTTCAAACAATCAGCCTACGGAACAATCTCTTATTTGCCTGCCACATTCGGCGGGGTGGCGGCTTCGGTGGTCATCAGGGACCTGACGGGCTACCCGATTGATCTTGAAAAAAGGCCGAAAGTGATCCGTAAGAAAATGAAAAAGAAATAAGTTGATCCGGTTTAAATTACCGGTACCGGATTCTGCATAAAAAAAGTCCGGTATTGGTGATTATATGATTCAAATTAGGTTTTTTTGTAATCCTTTAAATTAAGAACATCCAGTTAACATAATGAAAACCAAAATAGAAAATCTAACGCCGGGAGAAATCGTCACAGAACTTGATAAATACATAATCGGACAGGCCGATGCCAAAAAGAATGTGGCCATCGCTCTTCGTAACAGGTGGAGGCGGATGAACGCCAGACCTGAAATGCAGCAGGAAATTATACCTAATAATATATTGATGATCGGTTCTACAGGTGTGGGTAAGACAGAGATTGCCCGCAGGCTGGCCAAAATCGCGGATGCCCCCTTTACCAAAGTAGAAGCTTCGAAATTTACAGAGGTAGGCTATGTAGGAAGAGATGTGGAGAGTATGGTGAGAGACCTGGTAGAGCAATCCGTTAACATGGTAAAAACCTCTAAAAAAGAGGAAGTGAGAATAAAAGCGGCAGAAGCAGTAGAAGAGAAAATCCTTTCTATCCTGATTCCTCCTGTAACAGGAAGCAAAAGCCACTCCAGAAAACTGAGTGATGATGATAATGAAGAGTCTGCCGATATACCGGCTTCAGACGAGGCCCTGAATGAAAAAACACGGGAGGCTTTCAGGGAAAAACTCAAAAAAGGAGAACTGGATCAGCGTAAAATAGAAATCGACATCCAGTCATCGGGCGTATCGCCCATCGGTGTGATGGGAGGGCCTATTGACGATCTTTCGATGATGAACATCCAGGAGATGATCGGGGGGATGATGCCGAGGAACAATAAGAAAAGAAAAGTAACCATAGCTGAGGCCAGGAAGATATTGATGGAAGAAGAGTCTGCCAAGCTCATTGACATGGATGAGGTGAAAGAAGAAGCCATCTGGAAAGCTGAAAACCTGGGGATGATCTTTATTGATGAAATCGACAAGATTGCTTCTTCAGGCGGAAAATCCGGTCCGGATGTGAGCAGGGAAGGGGTTCAGCGTGATTTGCTCCCGATTGTGGAAGGATCAACCGTCAACACCAAACATGGTTCCATCAAAACCGACCACATCCTTTTCATAGCTGCCGGAGCTTTTCATGTATCTAAACCATCGGACCTGATTCCTGAACTCCAGGGACGTTTCCCGATCCGTGTGGAACTGGAATCCCTGACGGAAGAAAACTTCTACCAGATATTAAAAACACCGAAAAACGCCCTTACCAAGCAATATATTGCTATGCTGGAGTCTGAAGGGGTAGAGCTTGAATTTAAGGAGGAAGCCCTTAAAGAACTGGCTTCGCTGGCTTTTGAGGCTAACCTGGAAGTGGAAAACATCGGTGCCAGAAGGCTGCAAACCGTCATGAGCCATTTATTGAATGATATTCTTTTTGATGTACCTGACCGTATCCAGACCGGGACGAAGATTGTGGTAGACAGGGAGATGGTGCTTGAAAGACTGTCCGGCCTTATCAAAAACAAAGATCTGAGCCAGTACATTTTATAATATTACAGGGTTCCGGATCTTTTCCGGAACTCTTCTTCATTAAGCTGCCCGTTTTCAGAACAATTTAGCCAAAGCGATTGTTGGTTAATTAAAGAAAATTCTGAAAACAAGGCTCATGACTTCCGATCAATATTCTTCTCAAAAACTGGATGGCTTGCGGCTTGTGGGTGACCCGTC
Organism: Emticicia sp. CRIBPO; assembly: GCF_009905725.1. Lineage (GTDB taxonomy): Bacteria > Bacteroidota > Bacteroidia > Cytophagales > Spirosomataceae > Leadbetterella. Next base: position 22,099 of record NZ_JAAAKV010000003.1, read on the forward strand.
CGCTGATCTGGTCGTGGAGCAACTACTGGCTAAAAACGGACAGGCCTATGCCAGGGAAATGATGAAAAAGCTGGTCGATTTCAGAGACGATCATTTCTTCAGCGAAGATCCGGTCCTGAAAGACTTTTATACTCAGAATGCCCGCATTCCCGGATTTCTGAACAGGAAGGACATCATCAGGGCGACTGATTTTTATACCAGGTATCAGAGAGAAATCGGGGTTATTCTCGGATGTTATTCCCTGCCGTACTGCTACCTCGCCGAAGACGGAGCCAGGGTGCTGCAAATATCCGGAAGGATCAAAAACGATACTTACAACCGACTGAAAGAAACCGGGCATTTTCTCAGGAATGTCATGAAGGTGGACGCCTGGGAAAACGGCAGCATTTTTCAGATTCTGCTCAAAATACGCCTTTTACATGCCGTCAGCCGATATTTTACCCTTCTCTCCGGTCGCTGGAACATGGACTGGGGTTATCCGGTCAACCAGGAAGACATGGCAGGAACTAATCTCTCTTTCTCATTTATTGTCGTTAAGGGCCTGATAAAACTCGGTATTCAACCCGATTCTGTACAGGAGAATGCCTATTTACTGACCTGGAGCGGCATAGGTCAGATCATGGGTATAGAGCCGGGTTTACTGGTGAATACTTACAAGGAAGCGTATCACCTGGATAAGGCGATTGCCTTGCGGCATTTCAGAAAGTCAGAAGTGGGGGTGGAGTTGACGGATGCCCTGATGAACTGTTATGCAACCATCGCCGACAGTGAACTGGTGGCCGGACTATTCCGGAGTCAGTCCAGGCTGCTCCTCGGAGAAAAATATGCAGACCTGCTCGGAATTCCCAAAGCACGCATCTCTGTTCCTGTATTAAACCTTTTCAATAAGACTTCATCTTTTTTTACCAATATTTACGCTTAAAATTGTTAATCCGATGGCTCACAAAATCAAAGAAAAATACATTGCTTATATCCTCGAAAACGGCACCGAGCCTGAATCCATCTATAAGTTTGCGAAATCCCTTAAAATAAAGGAGGAAGAATTTTACGAAAATTATAATTCGTTTAAACAGATTCAGAACGACATCTGGAAGGATTATTTTACCGAAACCATCAGCCTGATTCAGAAAGAGGAAGTTTACGCAGGGTATTCTGTGAGGGAAAAGCTCCTGGCTTTCTTTTATACGCTGATAGAAACCCTCAAATCATCCCGGAGTTTTGTGCTGAAAAGTTATGAAACACTGGATCAGCCCCTGAACCTGAAGTCCAACCCTGTTCTGGCCGATGCCAAACAGGTATTTATAGAATTTGCAGGCGACCTGATGATGGAAGGACGCGAAACGAGGGAAGTGGAATCCAGACCGATTCCCCAGATTGCCCAGAAATACCCTGACCTGATGTGGACGCTGTGTCTCAGTATCATTGACTTCTGGATCAAGGACTACAGCAAACTGTTTGAGAAAACAGATACCCTGATTGAAAAATCAGTGAACACCGCCATGGACTGGATCGGCCGTAACCCGCTGGATTCTCTTCTGGACTTAGGTAAGTTTTTATTTCAAAACAGAAAATAACCCCCACAGCTCATGAAATCACAGGAAAGTATCCCGGTATCCAAGGTGGCCCGTGCCACCCAGTTTGTCAAGGCCACCGCCCAGGTAGGAGGAAACTACATCAAACATTATAGCAAGAAGCTGATCGATCCTTCTCTGACCAAAGATCAGCTGCACCAGGAAAATGCGACCGATGTTTACAACGCCCTGTCGAAGCTGAAAGGCAGTGCCCTCAAAATGGCCCAGATGATGAGTATGGACAAAAACCTGTTGCCAAGGGCTTATACAGAAAAATTTGCCATGTCTCAGTATTCCGCTCCGCCTTTGTCGGCTCCTTTGGTGCTGAAAACCTTCAAGGCCGCTTTCGGAAAGTCTCCGGCAGATATCTTTGATTCCTTTTCTTTTGAAGCCAGCAATGCCGCTTCTATCGGACAGGTGCACCAGGCCTATAAAGACGGTAAGAAGCTGGCTGTCAAAATCCAGTATCCCGGTGTGGCTTCCAGCATCAGTTCCGACCTTAAAATGGCCCGTCCGCTGGCTGTCCAGTTGCTGAATCTTAATGACGCTGAAATTGACCGCTACTTTGAAGAAGTGGAGACCAAGCTGCTCGAGGAAGCCGATTATGTGCTGGAACTGAACCGCTCTATAGAACTTACCAAAGCTTCGTCGGTCATTAAAGATTTGTTTTTCCCGACTTATTACCCTGAATATTCTGCCGATAAGATCATCACGATGGACTGGATCGACGGCATGCATTTGAAAGAGTTCCTGCAGACCAACCCCTCACAGGAAGTCAGAGACCGGATCGGACAGGCTTTGTGGGACTTTTATAACCATCAGATCCATGTTTTGCAGCAGGTACACGCAGACCCGCACCCGGGCAATTTTCTTTTCACGCCGGAAGGTAATCTGGGCATTATAGATTTCGGATGTATCAAGGTCATTCCGGATCATTTTTACAGAAATTACTTCTCACTCATCAACCACGATACACTCAAAGACCGCGAGGCCATGAATAAGGTCTTTACGGAACTTGAATTTATCCTGAAAGAAGATTCGCCCGAATTACAGGTATTTTTCTTTGACCTGTTTTACAAGATGATCGAGATACTGGGCCGTCCGTTTGCCTCGGAAACCTTCGATTTCGGGCAGGATGCCTATGTGGATGAGGTATATGGCTATTTTGAATATGTTTCCAACGTCAAAGAGCTGAAACAGGCCAATGCCGCCAGGGGCTCACAGCACGGATTGTATGTCAACAGGACTTATTTCGGACTTTATACCTTGCTGAATGACCTGAAAGCCAATATCCGAACCACCAAACCGGACTGGCTGAGGTCGGAAGAGGAGCTGGAAAGGCTGAAATCATAAAGTAGGGGCGGGGCTGCAATCCCTCGCATAGTTTTATTAGTTTTGCGGAGGTTCCCGGTCTGACGGGACCATTAAACAGACCAGCATTTGAAATCGTTAAGTTTTTATCCGGGGCCGTCGAAAGTTTATCCAGAGATTGAAGCATTCATGAATGAAGCCTTTGAAGACGGCATTCTGGAGCAGAATCACCGGAGTGAAGCTTTCATGGCTTTGCTGAAAGATACCCTGGATACCCTCAAAAAAAGACTTGACATTCCTGAAGATTACCATGTGTTTTTTACCTCTTCTGCCACCGAATGCTGGGAGATATCTACCCAGTCGCTGATCAGGGGTAAGGCTCAGTTTCTTTACAGCGGGGCTTTCGGTAAAAAATGGTTCAAATATGCCGTAACCAATCCCCAAATCAATCCTACCGAGAAATATCCGAAGCCGGTACTGAGGGGTTCCCGTTTTTTTGAAGACCAGGAAGCGGCCACTGTCGAAATTGATCCTGAAAATGATCTGTTGTGCCTCGTCGACAATGAAACCTCCAACGGCACCCAGATCAATACAGAAAACCTGGAAAAATTAAGAAGGCTCAATCCCAGTGCTGTACTGATGGTGGATGCCACCTCGTCTTTTGGTGGTGTAGCCCACGATTTTGCCCTGGCCGACGTCTGGTTTGCTTCTGTGCAGAAATGCCTGGGAATGCCCTCCGGCATGAGCATTATGCTGGTTTCACCTAAGGCCATTGCCCTGGCCAGGGAGGTCAATGAGCGGAATCACTACAACAGCCTGCTCAATATCCTGGAGAATTTTGATCAGTATCAGACCCATTATACCCCCAACATACTCAGTATTTTCTTACTGAAAAGACTGAATCATATTTTGCCCTCTATCGGGGAGATAGACAAGAAAACCAAAGCCCGTGCTGCGGATTTTTATGCATTTATAAAAAACGAAACGACCTTTGACCTGGTAGTCAGTAACGAAAATACCCGTTCTGATACGGTTTTTGCCATAAAGTCAGATCCTGAGCAACTGAAGGTGCTGAAAGGCAAAGCTAAGGAGCAGGGCATTATCCTGGGCAACGGGTATGGGGAATGGAAAGAAAATTCATTCCGGATTGCTAATTTTCCGGCCATTACCGATGAGGATTTTGACAGGCTCAAAAACGTGCTTCGTTCATAAAATTTGTTTAAATTTGTCTTATCACTATCTCTAAAACCCCCGGAATCATGCATTTTGATATCAAAGAAATATTTTCAGTTACGCTGATCCTCTTTTCCATTATCGATATTCTGGGATCCATTCCCATTATCCTGAACCTGAGGAAAAAACTGGGACACATCCATGCCGAACGCACCACGATTGTTTCGGGAGGACTGATGTTCGGATACCTGTTTTTGGGAACCGGAATCCTTAAGCTCTTTGGGGTGGATATCAAGTCATTTGCGGTAGCCGGGGCCATCATTTTGTTGCTGATCGGCTTTGAAATGATCCTGGGGCGTGAGATTTTCAAACACAATGAATCTACCAAAGGCAAAGCCAGTTCTATCGTTCCACTGGCCTTCCCGATCATTGCCGGGGCCGGCACAATGACTTCCCTGCTTTCTCTAAAAGCCGCCTACTACCAGGAAAACATCATCATCGGCATCATCATTAACCTCGTTCTGATTTACACGGTACTGAAATCATCCGCCTGGCTCGAAAGAAAAATCAGTCCGGGTACCATTGAAGTGCTGCAGAAAGTTTTCGGCTTGATTCTCCTTGCCATTGCCATTAAACTGATCAAGACTAACCTGGTCTGAAGGGAGTGTTGAATGATAGAATGGAGAATGACAGAATGCCTGCCCGACCTGGGCTTTGCTTGTGCAGTAGTGAATGGTCGCAATGACGAAGCGTATTTGTAGAGACCTTGCATGCAACGTCTGATGACAAACAAGATGGGAATTCATTTCTCATGAAAACTGAACCGGAAGAAATCCCAGCCATAAAAAAAGGGAGAATGCATATGCCATTCTCCCTTTTACTTTTATCCCCCTCCGACCTGACGGTCAAGCCGGGCGGGCTTTCTCCATTGACTATTCTATCTTCAGTTCCTTTTTCCGGGTATTAAACAAACCCGCGGTATCGAGCCGTCGTTTGTTGGTCAGTTTATTGACGCCTTCCTGGGTGGTATCCCTGATCGTACCGTTTATTTTCTGGAGTGAGTCGTTCATCATGATATTCATGAGGCTGTCGTTCAGTACATTGGCAGACTCACCGTCGCTGCTGAAACACCCGAGATAATCTTTTTCGATCTTCATCGTCGGTTTGGCAAATGGCCCCGGACTGTATTCCAGCTTTTTGTCTTTGTAGACCTGTTCCATAAACAAACCGAATATCGGCAAGGCGGACTTACTGCCTTCTCCCATACTGCTCTTGAAGTGGATACTCCGGTCGTCGCCACCTACCCAAACCCCGCAAACGAGGTCTTTTGTGAAACCGATGTACCAGGCATCCGAGTTATTGGAGGTTGTTCCTGTTTTACCGGCTACCTGGCCGCCGTTTCTGAATAACTCTCCGTAATTAAACATTCTTCGGCCCGTTCCGCCTGATTCTTCTATGTTGCCTCTCAGCATATATTGCATCAGGTAAGCAGACTCAGGGCTGATGGCATCCCTGGTTTTGGCGTTGAATTCAAACAGTATTTTTCCTGATTTATCTTCGATCTTAAATACGAAAATGGGTTCGGTATACTTACCTTCATTTAAAAAGACCCCGTAAGCGGCCACCATTTCGTAAAGCGATACATCGGAAGTGCCCAAACCAATGGAAGCTACTTCGTCGAGTTTGGAGGTAATGCCCAGTTTCTGAGCATATTCGACTACTTTTTTCGGAGTAGACTCAAGGGTCAGTTGGACGGCCACCGAGTTGATAGACCTGGCCATGGCACTTCTGAGGGTCATGTTGCTGTAACTGAATGTCCCGTTGGCATTTTTAGGTTGCCATATTTTTATTTCACCGTCTTCTTCGTATTCGGTGCTGATAGGCTTATCCTCCCTGCGGTCGCATGGGGAAAGGTTCAGCGGACCATCGATAGCCGAAGTATAAACCACGGGCTTGAATGTTGAACCCGGTTGTCTTTTTCCCTGCTTAACGTGGTCATATTTGAAATAATTATAGTCAATGCCACCTACCCACGACTTCACAAAACCGCTCAGAGGGTCAAATGCCATCATCCCGGCCTGTAAAAAGCGTTTGTAATAACGGATCGAGTCCATGTGCGACATCATCACGTCCTGGTCTCCGTCCCACGAAAATACCTTCATTTTCATAGGTACATTCATGTATTTGGAGATAGAGTCTTTGTTGTTTTCAAATTTCGTGGCCAGTTTCCGGTAGTAGGTGGTTCTTTTAGCCACCGTATCGATGAAGCCCGGAATCTCCTCTCCACTTTCATAGGTCCATGGATTTTTGTCTTTCCACTGGTTATTGAAATCTTTCTGCAGGCTTCGCATGTGCTGCTCCAGGGCCGATTCGGCGTAAGTCTGCATCCTCGAATCGATCGTCGTGTAGATCTTCAGACCGTCGCGGTACAGGTCAATGTCCATTTCATTGTCCTTGGCCCATTTTTCTATGAATTTCGAAAGGGCTACTTTGAAATAATTCCCCTGTCCGTCGTAAGGGTTTTCAATATTGATGTCCAGTTTTAATTCTTCGGCAATAACTTTGTCTGCTGTTTCCTTATCAAGGTCACCGTTCAATACCATCCTCTGAATAACCGTATTCCTTCTTTTGACAGAGTTTTTCGGATTCCTGATCGGGTTATATAAAGTGGTACCTTTCTGCAGACCTACCAGGACGGCAGATTCACCGATGCTCAGTTTGTCGGGAGCCTTGTTGAAATAGGTTTTAGCCGCGGTTTTGATCCCGTAGGCATTGTTTCCGTAATCAACTGTATTCAGATATAAAGTAGCGATTTCGCCTTTGGTAAATCTCTTTTCAAGCTCGATGGCCGTGATCCACTCCTTTGATTTGTAAATCAGGGTTTCCACCACAGGAATGTAATACAAAAGCCCTTTCATTTCTTTCCGGCGGGTATTGTACAGGTTTTTGGCCAATTGTTGTGAAATGGTGCTTCCACCCCCGCGATCGCCGCCTGAAAATATACCTACGGCCACGCTGGCCATCCTTTTAAGGTCAATGCCTGAGTGTTCGTTAAATCGCTTGTCTTCTGTCGCAATCAGGGCTTTATAAACCCACGGGGAAATTTCAGAGCTGTCAACAGGCGTCCTGTTTTCAGTAAAATATTTCCCGATCTCAACGCCGTCCGCGGTAAGGATACTCGAAGCTTCCGACAACTTCGGGTTTTGCAGCTGGTCTACACTGGGCATACCGCCGGTCAGCCACAGGAAATTGGTTTTAATCAGGAAAAGATAGATGATCACCGCAAGAATTCCTCTGAAGAAAAAGGCATAAAGGTTACGGATCACATTCCAGAACCGGCCTTCCTGGTCAAATTTGTCGTTGAATTTATACTTGGTGTTGTGATACCGGTCAGACAAAAACCTGCCGAAGGCATCGACTCTTTCTTCTCCGAAGATTTTTTTGAGAAGCCTGACAAAGAATGCCCATAACAGAGATATTTTATCAGAAATAAAGTCGGTTACCGGTTTGAATTTAGAAAACAATTCTCTAATAAAATTTATCATATGGGTGATAATAATGAATACTTCCTCGCAAAATTAGAATTCAAATCTAAATTAAAACTATTTTTTTTGATAATTATTGATAATGGTGCGAATGTGAAAATCTTTTTTGCCTTTAGCGTTTTTTTTTTGCCTTTTATCCTAAATATAGTATTTTTAAAAAATAGAGGTAGTAAGTTTGAAGATAATTAAAACATGATAGAAAGTGAGTAATATTTTAGAAGTTCAGAACATCGTGAAGAACTATTCCAACCACAGAGCTTTGGATGATGTCAGTCTCGTTGTTCCCAAAGGAATTATTTTTGGATTACTTGGCCCTAACGGAGCGGGCAAAACCTCCCTCATCAGAATTGTTAACCAGATCACAGGACCCGATGAAGGCCACGTTATTTTTAACGGAGAGCCGCTTCAGGAAAAACACATCTACCAGATCGGGTATCTGCCCGAAGAAAGGGGTTTATACAAAAAAATGAAAGTAGGGGAGCAGCTGTTGTACCTCGCCAGGCTGAAAGGTCTGAGCAAGTCGGAGGCTATGGACAAGCTGAGATACTGGTTTGAGAAATTCGACATCAAAACCTGGTGGGAGAAAAACGTGGAAGATCTTTCGAAAGGGATGCAGCAGAAAATACAGTTTGTCGCCACTGTGCTTCATGAACCTAAGCTGATCATCCTGGATGAGCCGTTCTCAGGATTTGACCCTATCAATGCCAACCTGATCAAAGACGAGATATTTGAACTGAAAGAAAAAGGCTCCACCATCATATTTTCAACCCACCGCATGGAATCTGTGGAGGAACTTTGTGACCACGTGGCCCTTATTGATAAATCCAAGAAGGTACTGGACGGTCCGAAATCCAAGATCAAAGAACAGTTTAAAAGTGACACCTACTCCATCACTTACCAGGGAGAACTGGATCTGAACAATGAGTATTTTGACATATCGGGCATCACCGAAATAGAATCGGAACTGAATGCCGCGACTTTGAAGCTGAAAACGCAGATAAGCTCCAATGAACTGATCAAGAGACTCATCAGTGAAGTAGAATTGAAATCATTCAAAGAAAACATCCCATCGATGAACGACATCTTTATCAGGGTCGTAAGCGGTTCATTTTAAACACATTGAAACTAAATAAATATGAAAAATATACTACTGATCATCCAGCGTGAATACCTGACCCGGGTCCGGAAAAAATCATTCATTATCATGACGGTTGTCGGCCCCCTGTTAATCGGTGTCATGTACGGACTTATCTTCTGGGCGGCTTTATCGTCGATTGATCAGAAAAAGATACTGATCGTTGATAAAAGCGGGTTGTTCAGCAATAAATTCAAAGACAGCAAGGAATTTAAATACCAGTTTATCACTGACGACATTGATAAAGCCAAGAAAGGATTCAAAGGAAGCGGCTTTGACGCATTGGTTTCGATCCCGGAAAATATCCTGGAAAACCCTGCCGGTGTTCAGATATTTGCAGAAAAAGGAGTGCCGCTTGAGCTTCAGAACCGTGTAGAGCAATCGATCGAGTCGGAAGTGGAGACGATCCGCCTTACCGAGGCCGGGATCACCAAAAGTGTGCTTGAAAATGCCAAGATCAACATCAAGTCTGAAACGATCAGCATGGAAGACGGCGGTGAAAAGAAAAGCAGTTCAGGTGCTGCCACGGGCATCGGGTATTTCTGTGCCTTCCTGATCTATATTTCCGTGTTTATTTACGGAGCCCAGGTCATGAGGGGTATCATGGAAGAAAAGACCAGCAGGATTGTAGAAGTGATCATTTCTTCTGTTAAGCCGTTTCAGCTCATGATCGGGAAAATCATCGGGGTGGCCCTGGTGGGTTTGACCCAGTTTACCTTATGGATCGTACTGAGTCTTGGTGTGATGACCATCGGGGGGAAGGTAATGGGAGACAAAATGATGGAAAGCCAGTCTGCTATTTCCCAGTCCCAGATATCTAATTTACCTCCTGATGCTCAGAAAATGGCCCGGGAGCAGATGAAATCAAGCGGAGCCCCTAACATTGTTCCACAGGAGATCATTGGTGCCTTGGGTACCTTGCCTGTGGCTACGATCATTATCGGCTTCCTGTTTTATTTCCTGGGCGGGTATCTGCTTTACAGTGCCATGTTCGGGGCGGTAGGTTCTGCGGTAGACAGCGACACGGATACGCAGCAATTTATGCTGCCCATTACGATTCCGATCATCGCCGCCTTTGTCATTGCACAATTTGTCATACGGGATCCTAACGGCAGTCTGGCCTTCTGGACTTCGATGATACCGTTTACCTCACCGATCATTATGATGGTAAGGATACCTTTCGGGGTGCCGGCCTGGCAGATCATCCTTTCCATTACATTGCTGATAGGAGGCTTTATTTTCACCACCTGGGTTGCAGCCAGAATCTACCGCGTAGGTATCCTGATGTACGGTAAAAAAGTAACCTGGAAAGAAATGATGAAATGGTTGTTCTATAAAGGATAAAACCTGGATTCAGATAAATTAAAAGCCGCCGGAGGAATCCGGCGGCTTTTTTATGGGTTGCGGTTTTTTTTACTCGGATGCAGGAGTGAAAACAGAATGAGCCGTCCAGGTGGTTTTCAGTTCAACCTCAACAGATTTTTCCCCGGCCGGTTGGCGGGTTGCCGTAAGGTTTTTCAGCGGAAGGGCTGCCTTCTGCATTTCCTCAGGCAGCTGGTTAATGGCAGCAGCGAAAATCATCAGCATGACCACAAACGCCGGAACAGCGAACACGTACTTTGCCAGGGCGGATTTGCCGGAACGTTCCCTTTTCAACATCTGGATTCTTAACTTCAGGTTTTTGTAGTTGAAGAAAGTGTTGGCCAGGGTGTGCGGCGAAACCTGGAATTGCTGAGACAGCAAAAGCATGGCATAGTCGGCTTTTGAGGCCATGTACTTGCTTGAAACTTCGTCGGCTATAAACTCATGAACATTTTTAATCGCTATTTTATAGAGGTAAATGACCGGGTTGAACCAGCAAAAAACAGCCAGGATTTCGAAAAATATGACATCAAAAGAATGGACCTGCCTGACATGCACCAGCTCATGTTCATAAATAACGTCATTTTCGGACAGGTTTTTATCTACGGTAATTTTCCAGAAAAAGGAAAATGCAGTACCCGGCAACTGGCCCGAACGAAGAGAGGCATCAAGTCTGAAAATATTGACCAGCAGCCTGATGGCGAATAAGATCGCTCCACCGACATACAGAAACACCACTACAGATAAACACCAGGAGATAGTATCTTTTTCTGAGCTGACGCTGTCGAGCACCTTTCTGGTGTCCTCCGTATGAATCAAACCGCTCAGCTGCCGGGTGAATGCCCAGGACTGAACCAGTTCGGTGTTCCATACCGGGATAAGCAATGAAAGGATCGCGGAAAAAACCAGGAATATCCTGTTATTGGTATTGTAGGTTTCGTTTCTGAGGAATAACCAGTAGAAACCAAAAAATACAACCAGGAATAGGTTGACTTGCAGAAAGTAGATGGTCTCGTTCATTTTCTGTTTTGTTTAAATGTTTAACGCTGTTTATTCAAAAACATTTTTAAGCAATGAAAACCCAATCCAGGGGACAGGGTTTTAACACAATTATGAATTGTCAATTTTTATTTCATTAGGGTAAGTGCTCTTACCCCTGAAATAGCTTTTTCATTTTATCTTTTTAAGCCTCACCTTACTCAAGCTGAAAGAATACCGGCATGTTATAATATACCCGGACCGGAAGACCGTTCTGTTTTCCCGGTTTCCATTTCGGCATGGATGAAACTATTTTGACGGCTTCTTCGTCACATCCGAACCCTATGCCTTTTAATACATGTACATTGCCTATAGAGCCGTCTTTTTCTACTACGAACTTCAGAAAAACCCTGCCTGACACATTCGCCCGTTGAGCTGAAGCCGGATACTTGATGTTCTGATTAATAAACTTATACATTTCAGATACACCACCTGTAAACTCAGGGTTTTCTTCCACGGCTGTAAAAATGACCTGCTTTTCAGGTACTATTTCTATCAGCTCAGGATTAGCCGGTGCAGGGGCGGCCGGTGTTTGATTATAGTGATCCGGAAAAGAAAGAGACAAGTCGAAACTGTCGCTGGGTATTTCCTCCGGCTTGGTCTTTTCCGGGGTTTCCGTCAAAACCGGGTTGTTTAAGGCCTCGCTTACTTCCCTGAGTTTGATTTCAGGGGTTTGGATCATTTCCGAAAAACGCTCAGGAGTGGTATTCCTCGCAATGGTAGCAGATGTCAGGATCAGCATACCCAGAAAAACAGGGAGAATCAGACCGTATTTAAGCAAAGCTATTTTAGCCGAACGCTTCTTTTTGAGCATCTCTATCCTCAGTTTGAGGGTAGAGCGGTTAAAGAAATTATTAATCAATAACGTAGGTTGTGTACGGAATTGCTGAGAAAATAGCAACATAGCATAGTCGGCCTTGGAAGGAAGGTAGCTACTTGCTATTTCGTCAGCGATGAACTCGTGTATATGTTTAATAGAGGTTTTATAGTAATAGACAACAGGGTTAAACCAGCACACTATCCCCAGGATTTCAAAAACAAGGATGTCAAAAGAGTGGCCTTGCTCCACATGCACCATTTCGTGTTCCATGATGGTGTCGTTTCCACGCAGGTCCTGGTCTACAAATACTTTATTGAAAAACGAAAATGCCCTGACCGAAGGATTTTCTGACCTCAGTAAACGGTCAAGTTTTAAAACATTGATCAGGAAACGCAGGGAAAAATACAAAGCCCCGGCGATGTAAATGAGTCTGGTCATTTTAAGAAAAACCCAGTCCGATGCCTGCTCAGGCCGGCTTTTGATGATGATGTCGCTCAGGTCATAGGAATAAATGATCTGGTTGGCTTCGCGGGTGATGATCCACGACTGCACCAGTTCAGAGTTCCACAGTGGTATGGCGAACGAAAAGAACGCGGAACCTACCAGGTAGATCCTGTTATTCGTATTGAAGGTTTCTTTTCTCAGAAATGACCAGTAAAATCCATAAAAAACGGCCAAAAACAGATTGACTTGAATTAAATAGTTGATCCAGTTCATACTTCACGTCGTTATAGGTTGAGAATCGGTCAGTTATTATTTAGGTTGAATAGTGCGGTTTTTTTTAGTTGTGATGACGATGACCCCGTTTTTACCTTTTTCTCCATAGATGACTGCCGATTGAGAGTCTTTGATGACTGATATCGACTGAATATCATCAGGATTCATATCTCTTATTTTAAAAGCTTCTTTTTCTACACCATCCACGATGAAAAGAGGGGGATTTTTGGCGAAATCATCATCAGGTGAGGTGATATTCATGGAATATCCGTTGCCCTGGGCAGGTCTGGCCTGGTTGGCATATCCGGTGACCCTCACCCTGACAGGTTCGTTTTTGTCGTGACTACTGACGCCCACGCCTGAGGTTGAACGCAAGGACAGAACTTTCCCTTCCTGGGGTCGTGCTGTGGTGTAAAGCCTGGAACCACCCGGTTCCACGCCGTCTACTTTCCCTCTCAGCCTGATACCTGTAATGGTGTTCGATTGAGAGTTGACGGTATTCAGGGGCTTGTTTTTATCCAGCTGGAAACTGATCGGCATGTTGAAATAGACATCCACCGGTTTGCCGTTTTGCACACCCGGATTCCACTTAGGCATGGTAGCGACCACACGTACGGCTTCTTCATCACATCCGTATCCGACACCCTGTAGAATCTGTATGTTTGACACAGTGCCTGTGCTGCTGACGATGAATTTGAGGAATACCCGGCCTTCTTTGTGATTTTCCCTGGCTTCTGAAGGATAAGAGATGTTCTCGGCGATGTATCTGTACATGGCGTCCTGCCCTCCCGGAAACTCAGGTTGCTGTTCCACCACCGTAAAAACGGGCTTGCTCATTATTTCAACGGAATTTTCGGCAGGACTCAGTGTTCCGGTCACCTCAGATCCCGTTTCCGGTTTGGTTAATTTTATGGTTAACTCTTTGAAGTCACTTGTATTGACTTCTACTGTCCTGTAACCTGGGAAAGAAACTACAATGATGGCATTCACTGCTACGTCATTCATGATAAAATGACCGTTGACGTCGGTATAGGCTCCTTTGGTTTTGTCTTTAAAAGTCACTGCAGCACCTGGCAGGGGTTCACCGGTTTCGTCTGTTACCCGGCCTTTAAGTACCCTCGTTTTATCGTTGTCGATAATGGCTTCAAACGTCGTGGCCGGCATCTCTATCAGCTCAGATATGCTTTCAGTTGAAGAAGATCTCGCAATGGTGGCAGAAGTAAGGACCAGCATGGCGATAAATACCGGAACGATCATGCCGTACTTCAGCAGGGCCGTTTTGGCAGAGCGTTCTTTGCCGAGCATCTTGATCCTCAGTTTTAAGGTGGAATGGCTGTAAAAATGATTAGCCAGGTGTTGGGTTGGTGCGTGGAATTGTTGCGAGAAAAGTAAAAGAGCATAGTCTGCTTTTGACGTAAGATGCCTGCTGGCTATCTCGTCGGCTATGAATTCATGTATGTTTTTAATGGAAATCTTATACAGATAAACGACGGGGTTTAACCAGCAAATGATACCGATGATCTCAAAAAAGATCACATCAAAAGAGTGCACCTGCTTTCTGTGTACCTGCTCGTGTTCGTAAATGGTATCGCTGCCTTTCAATTGCTGATCTACAAATACCTTATTGAAGAATGAAAATGCTTTTACAGACGGTTCTTCAGATCGCATCAACTGGTTTAACCTGAAAATGTTGGTCATAAACCTGATCAGAAACACAAAAACACCTGCTCCGTAAATGATCATCAGTATTTGGGCCACATCCATTGAACTGGGTTCATCGGGATGGCTGCTGACGATCAGTTCGCTGAGTTCGTAGCTGTAAATAATCTGGCTGGCTTCCTGGGTGATGATCCATGACTGCACGAGCTCTGAGTTCCAGAAAGGGATCGCAAACGAAAGGAAAGCAGAAAATACAAGGTATATCCTGTTATTGGTATTAAAAGTTTCATTTCTCAACAAAAGCCAGTAGAAACCATAAAACACAACTAAGAAGAGGTTGGCTTGCAGAAAATAGGCGATCCAGTTCATAAAGTTAACGGGTTGAATATTTTTTTACGGGTTCTATTTGGCTTTCTTCATCTCCTCAATCATCTTGAGGATTTCATCTGCTTCTTTCAGGTCGATCTGCTGCTGTTTTACAAAAAATGAAACCAGGTCACCCACTGAATTCTCAAAGTATCCGTTCATTAGTTTTTCGGTGACAAATTTCCTGTATTCCTCTTTTGTTACTTTCGGGAAATACTGGTGGGTTTTCCCGTAAGGCATATGGTCAATAAATCCTTTTTGTTCCAGAATCCTGATGATGGTCGAAACCGTATTGTAGGCCGGTTTGGGATCAGGAAGTTTCTCAATCACATCTTTGACAAATCCTGTGTTTAAGTCCCACATGACCTGCATAATCTCTTCTTCGGCTTTCGTTAATTCTCTCATGGTGATTAGATTTTTGATTTACGTTAAGTAATCATTGAACAAACATAAAACTAATTATTTAGTTTTCCAACTATAATTTTAGGTAATATTCGTTCTTTAAGGGTTTATTTTATTCAACTAATTTATTTACAGACTTGTCAGGTTGCGTGAAGTGTCATTTATCAGTAAATAACACAGATAGAGAAGCGGATGATTTTCATAGGTATAAGTACATGCTTAAAGATATAAAATTCAATACTTTTTTACACAATGCAAGAGAGGTTTATTTTTTAGCTGCTATGTAATTTAAATCTGATTTCCCGATAAGATTCAGTTATCAATACGCCTGCCCGCCTTTTTTTTCTTTCCTCCTTTGTCCATTTTCCTTTCATCCTTTTTCCTTTTCCTCCTTTGTCCATTCTCCTTCCTTAAACAAAATCTCCCAACTCCTTCTCCGTCAATGCCCGGTCAAAAACACATAAACCGCCGATCTGTCCTTTGAAGAAGTTGCCCATACCCCGGCTCAGTAAAACTGCCCCGACGGTAAAGTCCGAACCATTGTTACCCATTCCCTCAGCAAAAGCATAGGGATTTTTACGCTGGGTGATACCATCCGGGTAGCCTTCAAAGCCCCTGGTGTGTTGTATGAGTTCAGGAGCCCTTTCCTCGAAAACGCCATTGAAAAATGAGCGAATGTTTTGTCCGTCATAAGTAAAAGCCACACAAGCCCATTCGTTTTTAGGGACGACCTGTGCGGAGGCGGAGTAATCTATTGAATAAGGAAACGGGGGAGTGGGTTTGCCTGAATAAGAAATATGTCCGCAGACCTGGCTGTCGCCGTTATAATAAGGAAGGCTTACAAAAAGGCCATACTGGCGTTTGCCACCCGAAGCAGATTCATTCCACATGCCTCCGATAAATCCTGTGCCTCCCTGCCACTTGACCCAGGCCACCACCGTTACACCCTGTCCGGCTCCGTGTAAATTAAGTTTTCCTGTTTCAGCATGCGGGAGACTCAGGTAAGCCCCGTTTTCAAAAAGTGCGGAGTATCCTGAAATCGGTCCTTCATCTATCCGCTTCATCGCACCGCTCATTTCTTTTAGCGGGAAAGTTCCCTCACCGATTGCTTCGCGGTCTTGCCCGGCGTCTTCTTTAAAATCCCACAGGGCAATAAATCCCGGTGTGTTTTTGATACGCCTGATGAGTTTTCTGTTTCGTTTAAAAAAAATAGCTGTAGGCCACGCCACGGGAAATGCGGCCCGGGCAAGGAAAGAGGTTTTGAGAAAAGACCGGCGGTTCATAAATCAATTTTTGATGGAACAAATTCTAAAATAAGCAGAATTGGTGGAATTACAATGTGGCTGGAGGGACGGTGAATGGAAAAAGCAAAAAAGGAGTAAGGGAAAAAGAAGACCGCATATATATTTCCTGCAATAAAGTCTGATGCTTAAAATGAGTTGCGGTCTTCAGGCCTGAATCCTTTTGTTTCATTTTCAGATTATTCATTACCCAGTACCTTCAGAGCCCGTCCCGGAACCCCGGGGGCCTCGGCACCCGGCTCAAAAAGAAATCAACTCAGAAAAAAACAGAAATATGACAGGCAGGTGACTTTGACAGTTTTTGTTCTCTAATTGTCTGTTTATGAGGCTTTTATGGTTAGTTTTTCTTCTGGCTCTGATCAGTCAATGGAGTGCCAGAATAACTATTTTTTCAATTGCTAAATATTATGGCAATAATATGTTAATTTTTTTAGCATCTTTGTTTCATCAAAATAAAAGTGCTTATGAACCTCAAAGAAAAAAACTTATTACTACTTCAGAAAATTAAAAGGGAACTCGAGCCTATCGGTTATAAGGTGGTGATGAATCCCAAGACCCAGTCGGCGAAAGCAACTGATTCTGTCATCCTGCACATCAAATGGAGCAAGGAAGTATCTCATGAAGATTTTGTATGTAATTGTTACGCCATGATTGAGTTCAACCAGGACACCCTCGTGACGGCTAAAGTTTTGGGAGACTATCCTATTACTCATTGGATTTTGTCAAGACATTTTAAGATCACAGCTCAGACCAGGTTTATTTCGAGGGTCAGCCCTTTTAAGATAAGAAAGAAATCCGGTTCACTCAGACATTACGCTATCGCTAATTAATCAATATATCAGGTGTACAGAGCTTATTATGATGCACGTGAAGCTTTTATAAATACATTAAAAATTAAAGACATGAAAAAAGATACGAATTCAAAAACTGAAAAAACAATATTCGAATATTTACTGGTGATCAATCCGGACCTGGCCAGACAAATCCTGGTGCAGCAATGTAAGCAGGAGTTTAAGAAGAACGGCTTTGTTAACGCGACCATCACTCCGCCTCACATTACCATCATGAACTTCCTTAAGCATGAAAGCAGGGAACATCTGATTGTTAAAAAGCTGAGACAACTAGCCAATGGAACAACTCCGTTTGAAATCGTTCTCGAAGACTTTGGGAAGTTTGAAAGCAGCACTTCGACGGTTTACGTTAAGGTTAAAACGCCTGAGCCCATCCTGAAAATCGCTGAACGCAGAAAAAAAGAGATCAGACCCCTGTTGAAAGGCATGCCGAAGACCTATTCAAAACTTCCGCATGTGACCATCGCCCGTGGACTTACTACTGAGCAACTCCAGAAAGTGTGGCCGAAATGGAGTAAGGAGACTTTCGAGGCAAGGTTTGAGGCAAAAGAAATGGTATTACTGAAAAGGCCTTTGGGCGGACAGTATAAAACATTGGAAAAACTCCCTTTTAAAGGAGAAAATATGAACCTTTACGGTCAGAAAAATATTTTCGGTTGAACAATAAGCCAGAAATCTGATCAATCTGTCCCGGTTTGATTTCCGGCGGGTACCGGTTTTCTGATTGCTGGCTGGCAGGTAAGATAAAGATAGTTATTGTTGTACAAGGTTTCAGGTAAAGTCGCCATCTGCTGATAAACTTCGGTGCTGCTAAGTTCCGGTTCGGTAAGGCATATGGCGTGATGAGAAAGAATATATCCGGATAAGAAAAACTAATTCCTATTTTTGCTTTCAGGATTACACTTTATCAGGACCGGATGGTTTCATCAATGAAGCCTCCGGTATTTTCTAAAAGCAGACCTTTACATGAAAGTACAATCGGGAGTATTTTACAAGCATTACAGGCTCTTTGTAGTACCTGTGGTTTTTTGTTTGTATTACCTGCTGACCTATCTGATTAACCCCTTCAGCAAATCTTGGGAAGGATATTTTCAAATGGGCACCCAAAACCTGCTGACAGAGTGGGGTATTACGATGGTATTCTGTTCTCTTATTACAGAATCCAGTATTGTCATTGCCCGGGTTCTGGACAAGAGCATTTCCTGGCGTGAGCATGCCATGATGCGTTTCATTACCCAGATTTTCCTGCAGATCATTTCGGTAGGTATTCTGTTGTACTTCTTTGACATGCTGTGGGATGTTACCTGTCCGATAAAAGAGCCCATGACCTCATCTGACCGGCTTGGACTCTGGCAGTATTTCTTTATCATCACGATTCTGTCAATCATCATCAGTGCCGTTCATACTGGCAATTTTTTCCTGCAGCGATGGAAAGTATCCACGCTTGAAGCCAGCGAGTTAAAACTGAGATCTGTTGAGCTGAAGGAAATTGCCATGCAGGCCGAGCTTCAGTCTCTCAAGCTGCAGCTGGATCCGCATTTTATGTTCAATAATTTCAGCACCTTGTCAGAGCTGATTTCTGAAGATAAAGAAACCGCCCAGAAATTCCTGGATAATCTTTCGCGGGTGTACCGTTATATGATCCTGAATCTTAATAACGATATCATTACGCTCAAAGAAGAAATCAGGTTTTTAGAGGCTTATAATTACCTGATCGGCATAAGGTACGGAGACAAAGTGCTTGTCAATATTGATATTCCTGAAGCCATAAAACAAAAAGGCATTCCACCCATTACCCTGCAGTTGCTGATAGAAAATGCCATCAAACATAACGTGGCCTGTGAAGGCAGACCCCTGGTGATCAATATTGCATTACATAACTCACAATACCTTAAAATTACCAATAACCTTCAGCCGATTCAGAATAATATACCGTCTACCAAAATAGGACTGGAGAATATTAAAAACCGATACCGGATATTGTGCGAGCTTTCGGTGGAAGTGCTGGAAGAGGAAGAAGATTTTACAGTGATCTTGCCCTTGCTGGATTTTAAAAACTGATGTATGCGGATAGTAATCATTGAAGATGAAAAATTAAATGCAAGCAGGTTAAAGAAAATACTGCTCGAAATTGACCCTGATACGGAGGTGCTGGAAGTGCTGGATACCATTCATAAGTCTGTTGAATGGCTTAAGGAAAACAAGCACCCGGATACCATTCTGATGGATATCAGGCTGGCAGACGGCTTAAGTTTCGAGATTTTTGCCAAAGTGAAAGTGAATTGCCCGGTTATTTTTACCACCGCTTACGATGAATATGCCGTGAGGGCTTTTAAGGTCAATGGCATAGATTACCTTTTGAAGCCGGTTGAAAAAGAAGAACTGGAGGCGGCTCTGCAAAAAGTAAAAACATTGATCAGTCCCGATCCTGCTATCGAAGAACTCATGCAGTTTTTCAGGCAGAAGAACCTCAGTTACCGTACCCGGTTCCTTATTCCGTTCAAAGACGGATACAAGACCATTTTAGTGGCTGATGTTGATTTTATCTACTCAGAGTTTAAGACTACTCACCTGGTTCTGAATGACGGTGGCATCGAAACCGTGGCCCACACCATGGAAGAACTGGAAGAGCAACTCGATCCCGATGTATTCTTCAGAGCCAACCGCCAGCACCTGGTGGCTGTTCACAGCATCAGCAGTATTCATAATTTTTTTAACGGTAAACTCAAGTTGCAGTTAAAGAGATACCCGGAAAGAGAAGTATTGATCAGTAAAGAAAAAGCTACCTCGTTTAAACAATGGCTTGACCGTTGACCTCCCTTTTATTTCAGTTTGTGCCTTTTCTGTTTCGGGCTGCATTATTTCCAGTTCGGTAAATATTCATAATAAATCAAATCTGCAAACACCGAATTTGCAGTTAAATCAAATAATTATTGATAACATATGTACGCTTCAAATTTTTACAAGACTGTTTTTAAATCAGTTTCCATACTTTCTCTCCTCTTTTTATTTTCAGGATGCGGCACCAAAAAAACAGAAGAACAGACCGCAGTTCCATCACTTTCTGTGCCGGTTGAACTGATCGAAAAAAAAGATGTGGCAGTGTACAATGAATATCCGGCATCCATCGAAGGAAAAGTGAATATTGATCTCAGACCACAGGTGGAAGGCTACCTGGAGAAAATATTTGTGGATGAAGGGGCTTATGTAAAGGCCGGACAACCTCTTTTTAAGATCAGCGACAAAGTCTACCGCGAGCAACTTAATACTGCCACAGCCAATCTGCACATAGCAGAAGCCAGTGTGAAAAATGCCCAGATTGAAGTGGATAAAATTACGACCCTTTATGCTAATAAAGTTGTCTCTGATTTTCAGCTGAGAACGGTAAAAGTGGCTTATGAATCTACTGAAGCCATGGTAGAACAAGCTAAAACGATGGTAGCCGCCGCAAGGATTAACCTGGATTTCACCCTGATCAAAGCCCCTGTGAGCGGATATATCGGCAGAATACCGAAACGTATCGGAAGCCTGGTAAGCAGTACGGATCCTGTTGCCTTAACCACCTTGTCTGATATCCACGAGGTGTATATTTATTTCACCATGAGTGAGTCGGCTTTTCTGAAGTTTAATGGCCAGGGAAATGGCAAGACACTGCAGCAAAGGATTAACTCTTTTCATCCGGTTTCTCTGAAACTGGCCAATGGGGAAGTGTATGCTCATAAAGGGAAAATAGAAGTAGTGGCCGGTCAGGCAGATAAAGGCACGGGCGGGATCAGCCTTCGTGCCACTTTCCCGAATGCAGAAGGGCTTTTACGTAGCGGAAACACGGGGAAAATCATCATTCAGGAGCAATTCGACAACGTCAGTACAGTGCCTATTGCCGCTACCCTGGACATACAGAATAAAACTTTTGTCTATGTGCTGAAAGACAGCAATAAAGTAGCCATGCAGCCTATTGTGATCAAAGGCAAAAATGAATCCTACTATTTTGTTTCTGAGGGGCTGGAACCCAATACCAGCATAGTGGTGAGTGGTATTGAGACCATCCAGGACGGCTCCGTGATTGTCCCGAAAAGAAATTCACAACTAAAATAAATCAGCGTTAAGAATATGATAAAGAGAATCATTGAACGGCCGGTATTAGCCACCGTTATTTCTATAATTATTGTGATACTGGGGATTGTCGGTTTGTTAAAATTACCCCTGACCCAGTTTCCGGATATCGCTCCTCCGAGTGTTTCAGTGTCTGCCGTGTTTCCGGGTGGGAATGCCGACGCAGTGATGCGTTCGGTCATCACGCCGATAGAAGAAGCCATCAACGGGGTTGAAAACATGACCTACATCCAGTCTGCCGCCAGCAACGACGGCAGCGGGGTCATCAATGTGTTTTTTAAGCTGGGCACCAACCCTGACCAGGCGGCCGTCAACGTTCAGAACAGGGTTGCCCAGGTGACAGGCCAGCTGCCTCCTGAAGTGATTCAGGCCGGGATCACTACCGTCAAGCAGCAAAACGGGATGATCATGATCGTCGACATTTACAGTGAAGACAGTAAAAAGTTTGACGAGACTTTCCTTCAGAACTATGCCAGGATCAATGTCACTCCGGCCTTAAAAAGGGTGACTGGAGTTGGAAACGTGCAGATTTTCGGTACGAAAGATTATGCCATCAGGATATGGCTTAACCCTCAGCAACTGGCTACGTATCATCTTTCTCCGCAGGAAGTATTGGATGCCATCCGGGACCAGAGTCTGGAAGCTGCTCCCGGTAGTTTGGGAGAGAGCACCAATGAAGCCATGCAGTATGTCATTAAATATGCGGGGAAATTCAACACCCCGGAACAGTATGAGAATATTGTGATCAGGGCTGAAAACAGCGGGAACAACTTACTGCTGAAGGACCTGGCAAGGGTGGAGTTCGGCTCCGCCAATTACAGCGTGAATAACCGTACAAACGGGAAGCACTGTGTAACCATGGCTGTTTTTCAGACCACAGGATCAAATGCGAATGAAATTCAGACCAAAATCAACGGACTGTTAGAGCAGATGGAGCCTACTTTTCCGAAAGGGGTGAAATCGCATGTAAGTTATAGTACTAAAAGACAACTGGACGCCTCTATTTCCCAGGTTCAGAATACCCTCATAGAGGCGTTTGTACTTGTGTTTATCATTGTTTTCCTGTTTTTGCAGGATTTCAGGTCTACGCTGATACCGGCCATTGCAGTACCGGTGTCGCTGATCGGTACTTTCTTTTTTCTTCAGATGCTGGGATTTTCGATCAACATGCTGACGCTTTTCGCCCTGGTGCTCGCTATCGGTATTGTGGTGGATGACGCCATTGTAGTAGTAGAGGCTGTCCACAGTAACATGGAGAAAACCCATCAGAGTGCAAAGGCCGCGACGACGCAAGCCATGAGTGAAATCACCGGTGCGATCGTATCCATTACTCTGGTCATGACGGCCGTTTTTGTTCCGGTCGGGTTTATGGAAGGGTCAACCGGGGTATTTTATCGCCAGTTTGCCTTTACTTTAGCGATTGCGATCCTGATTTCAGCTTTGAATGCCCTGACACTGAGCCCTGTTTTGTGTGCATTGTTGTTGAAAAACAACCATGCTGAAAACGCCAGCGGTAAACCTGCAGGTTTTCGGAAAAGATTCTTTTCGGCCTTTAACTCTGGTTTTGATGCGGTGACCGGCAAATATGTCAGAAGTGTAGGTTTTTTGGTTAAAAACAAATGGTTGAGTCTCGGAGCCCTGGCTGTGGTGAGTGTAGTGGCTTTCTGGCTGATGAACAGCACGCCCAAAGGTTTTATTCCGAGTGAAGATGATAATTTTGCAGCATTTGCTGTTGCCCTTCCTCCGGGAGCTTCATTGGCCAGAACTTCCGAAGTGATCCGGAAAGCAGACAGCATATTACAAAAAGAGCCTGCTATTTTTTCGACGACCATCATTTCAGGCTTTAACATGCTGGGTAACAATGCCGGATCTGCCTACGCCACAGGCTTTATTAACTTGAGGTCTCTTGAAGAAAGGGGTGAAGTAAAAGATATCGATAAGATCGTCATCATGCTGGGTGAAAAGCTCAGCACCATACAGGATGCCAACTTCAGTGTGTTTACGATGCCGACGGTACCGGGTTTTGGTACTTTCGACGGTCTTGAGTTTGTTTTGCAGGATAGGGAAAGTATTCCGATCGAAAAATTCAACCAGGTAGCCCACAAGTTCATCGGTGAGATTTCAAAGAGAAAAGAAGTTGCCCAGGCATTTACGATGTTCAACGCCAGTTTCCCGCAATACGAACTGGTAGTAGACCAGATCAAAGCCAAACAATTGGGTGTCAGGGTGAGCGACCTCATGATGGCTATGCAGATATATTACGGAAGTGTGCAGGCCAATGATTTTAACCGTTTCGGGAAATATTACCGTGTTTATATGCAGGCGGATGCTCCTTTCAGGGCCAATGAATCATCGCTTGACGGTATTTTTGTTAAGAATGCTACGGGACAAATGGTACCTGTGAGTACACTGGCGTCTTTCAAAAAAATATACGGTCCGGAGTCTATTAACCGCTACAATCTCTTCAATTCCATTGCCATTAATGCTTCTCCGGCACCGGGTTTCAGTACCGGTGACGCCATGCTGGCCATTGAAGAAGTAGCTTCAAAAACATTGGGAACAGGATTTACATATGAATGGACGGGCTTGAGTAAAGAACAGAAAGAATCGGGCAACCAGATGGTATTCATCTTTGCCCTGGTCTTACTGTTTGTTTATTTCCTTCTTTCGGCTCAGTATGAAAGTTACCTGTTGCCGCTGGCCGTGTTGTTCTCCCTGCCTGTCGGGGTGATCGGGGTGTTTACTGCCGTGAAACTGGCCGGTCTTGACAACAACATCTATGTACAGGTGGGTCTGATCATGCTGATCGGGCTCCTCGCTAAAAACGCGATCCTGATCATCGAGTTCGGCGTTCAACGAAGAAGAGCCGGAAAAACACTGGTGGAGGCCGCTCTCGAGGCTGCAAAACTGAGACTCCGGCCTATCCTGATGACCTCGCTGGCGTTTATAGCAGGGCTTATTCCTTTGATGAATGCCTCAGGGCCTTCTGCTGTGGGAAACATTTCCATCAGTATCGGTACCGCCAGCGGTATGCTGACGGGCGTAGTACTCGGGGTATTCATCATCCCGGTGTTGTTTATTGTATTTCAGTATTTGCAGGAAAAAGTGAGCATTAAAAAAATATAATGTTCCTGGGCAATTTAAACTTAAAGTATATGAATAATTATATTTTCCGGATTCTGGTTCTGGCCTCCCTTTCCCTGCTGGGTTCATGCAGGATAGGAAAACAGCAGGCTACCCCGGAATTAGACCTTCCGGCAGCGTACAGAGCTACTCCGGTTGTTTCTTCTGCCGAAACGGTCCTGCCTGTCAGAGAGTTTTTCAAAGATCCTGTGCTGCTCGAACTCATCGATTCGGCCATGGCGAAAAACTATGACCTCAATATGGCTGTCAAAAGCATTGAGTCTTCGGAACAGGTATTTAAAAAAGTCAAACTGAATTATCTGCCGGATCTCACCGCCAGGATGGACGCCAATACCACCAGACCTTCAAAAAACAGTCTGGGGGGAATCGGTAACGAGTTGTTTATCGGTTCTTACAGCGTGGCGGATTTCAATACCAACCTCGGTCTTACCTGGGAAATCGATATCTGGGGTAAAGTCAAGACACAAAAAGAAGAAGCTTTAAGCAATTACCTTCAGTCTGTTGAAGCTACCAAAGCGGTTCAGACCAGGCTGGTGGCGGATATCGCCAATGGTTATTACAACCTGATCATGCTGGATAACCAGCTCAGGGTGGCAGAAAACATGGAGGCCATCAGTGACAGCACGCTGAGAATCATCACAGTGCAGCAGAGTGTGGGTCAGGTGACCATTCTGGGTGTTAATCAGGCCCGGGCCCAGCTGGAGTTTGCCCGTCAGCTGATTCCACAGATAGAGCAGAGCATCGCTTTGCAGGAAAATGCCCTGAGTATTCTTTGCGGTTCTTACCCGGCTGCTGTGGTCAGAAAAGACTTTAATGAAGAAGAGATAATAGCTTTAACAAAACCCGCTTATCCGGCTTCACTTCTCGGAGCAAGGCCGGATGTGAGGGCGGCGGAACACACCCTGACGGCAGCCAATGCCAGGGTAGGGCTGACCCAGATAGCCATGTATCCTTCTCTGACCATTTCGGCTACCGGAGGTTTGAACACTTTCAAAGCCAGTAACTGGTTCAGCGTTCCTGCTTCATTGTTCGGAATGGTGGCCGGAGGCATCAGTCAACCGGTTTTTCTGAGAGGACAGCTTAAAATGCAGCACGAACTGGCTAAAATTGAAAGAGAAAAGGCTGTACTGGGTTTCAGGCAATCGGTTTTACTGGCTATCGGTGAAGTGGAGAATGCTTTGGTCAGACAGGAAAAAAATGATCTGCAGATACAATCTTCACTTTCAAGGGTAAAGTCACTTACCGAAGCCAGAAAGAACGCGGATCTGCTTTTTAAAACCGGGATGGCCACTTACTTGGAAATCCTGAATACACAAAGTGCTTACCTGCAAAGTGAACTGGACCTCGCTGAACTCAAACGTCAAAAGAAATTAGCCGCCATAGAGCTTTACAGGGCTTTGGGCGGGGGATGGAAATAAATCCTGTGATCGTTTCACCTGAGCTGTATCATATAAAAATCTGCTTTCCGGGCGTGCGGGGAGCAGATTTTTTATAAGCTAAGGGTTAGTTATTTAGAATAAGTCCAAATAAAATCATATATTTGCCATCAGTTCACAAATAAGCCCGGTTTTCAACCACCGCGGCGTTTCTTAAAGAGCTGATAACAAAAAGGTTGCAAGCCTTCTCAACAAACCGTAATTAATTTTTAACGTTCAACATACTTTATTCCCATTGAAAACTATTTACAAACACCTCTTCTCATGTTTATTTGTCGCTCTTTTTACACAACAATTATCAGCACAGAATACCAGTCCTTTTCAACTGAAAGGAATTGTTGTTGACTCACTTACCAGAAAACCGATTGAATTTGCGACCATCAGCATACTTGACAAAGACCGGAAAGTAATTGCTCTGACTTATTCTGATGAAAACGGAGTATTTAAATCTTCGGATGTCCGTGCGGGTTATTTCAGCCTCAGTATGACTTTTGTGGGATATCGTCCCAAAACATTGGCATTCAGCCTCACCGCCGAAAAGCCGGTTTATGAATTCGGAAACGTCATCATGACGGCAGATGTGACTTTTCTGAAAGGCATCACCGTCACAGCCACCAAACAGTTGGTAGAACAGCAGCCCGGCATGCTTATTTATAATGCTGAAAAAGACATCAGTAACCAGGGAGGCACCGCCGCTGACGTACTCCGTAAGGCCCCGATCCTGAATGTAGACGCCGCCGGGAATGTCACCATGCGTGGTAATTCCAATTTAAGGATTCTGATTAATGGAAAATATTCAGGCCAGATGGCCAGGAATGCAGCCGATGCTCTCAACATGATGCCCGCAGGTTCCATCAAGTCTGTGGAGGTCATTACCAGTCCGTCGGCCCGCTATGATGCGGAAGGGGCGGCCGGTGTGATCAACATCATCACCAAAAAAGGCAATAAAAACATGAGCGGTACGCTTGAAGGCGTGGCCGGAAACCTCGAACAGGCCATCAATCCACGCATAGCCCTGAACCGTGAAAAATGGAACATGACGACCACACTCCACATGCACAGGTTCAGAAACAAGGAAATAGGAAGCACGAACAGGGTGCTGAAACAAGACGGAGAACCAGCCGGAACGGTGATCCAGGATATTGTGAAAGACAATGCCAAACCACACGGCTCCGGTGATTTTCAGCTGGAATATGCTCCGGATTCACTGAATATGTTTAATTTTTCGGCAAATGGAAATATAGGCAACTGGCCGGACAACAGCGAACAGCACAACCGGAGGTTTTTGCCGGACGGCTACATGATAGAGGATTATCGCCAGTCTGTAACTACCAAAGCCCCGAGCAGAGGGCTGGACCTGAACCTGGGATATACCCGTAAACTACGGAAGCCTGGTGAAGAACTTTACCTGATGGCCCAGTTTAATCGCTCTCTGAACGATTATAATTACAACGCGATTCAGAAATGGGGGGAGAATTATGTTACTTACAGGGAATTGAACGACAACCATACGTCCGGAAAAGAATGGACGTTCCAGGGAGATTACATCATGCCGTTCTCTGAAGGAGGAAAACACGCTCTTGAAAGTGGTCTGAAAGCCATTCTCAGGGATAACTCCAGCATCTATGACGTTTGGGCGACCAGCCCTGACCAGCCTCAATTTCTGGCCCAGGTGCCTTCAAGATCCGACCGGTTCGACTACCAGCAAAATGTGGTGGCGGCTTACAGCCAGGTGAAGTTTAAGTGGAAAAGCGGATGGGCCTTACATGCCGGGGCGAGGATGGAGGGTGCTTTCCTGGAAGGAAACCAGGTCAATGCCGGGGTTAAATTTAAAAATGATTTCTGGAATTTTGTGCCCGGTGCAACGGTTTTCAAAAAGCTCAATACCAACAACAACCTGACACTGAGTTATACCAAACGTATCTCACGCCCTTCTATCTGGGACCTGAACCCGAACAGGGACAGCCAGGACCCTAAAAACATCGTGATCGGAAATCCGGACCTTAGACCTGAGGAGGTAGACCAGGTTGAATTTACCTATGCACTACAGACAGATGCTGATTTCTTTATTAATTTCTCCCTGTTTGCCAGAAATACAAAGAATTCGATTGAGAGTGTCGTGACCGTCAATAATGAAGGGGTGGCAACGACGACCAAACAAAACTTTGCTTCCAACGGTCAATATGGTCTGAACGCTTCCACTTCTTATAATGTCATGAGGGGCTGGAAAATAAACGGCAACGCCAATGTCCGCTATGCAAAATATGCAAGCGGGGCTTTAAATATCCGGAATGACGGAATGGTTTGGGGACTGAACCTGAACAGCAGCTGGAAATTGCCCAATAACTACAGTGTGCAGGCATATGGAAATTATGACGCCAAAAGCGTCACTTTGCAGGGGTATGAGACTTATTGGTTGTACTACAGTTTCTCTGCCAAAAAGGAATTGCCCGGTCCCAAACTGACCATTACGCTGACTACTGTGAGTCCTTTCAGTAAATACATCGGACGATCTGATATTTTCAGATCTGCCGATTTTACCTCGACTTTCGGAAATGATTATATGCTCCGTTCGGTCCGCTTGTCGCTGAACTGGGAATTCGGAAATATGTTCCAGAAAAACAACGCGAGGAAAATCCAGAACGATGACCAGAAAAACGTAAAGTCAAACGGATAAGACATTATCTTTAACCCGTTAAAAGCCAGGTATTAAAGTGCTTGTCATGGCTTGTTTATTTTAAAATATTCTGTAAATTTGAAATATAAAACAGATACAAAAATGAACAAATCAGATAAAGTCTGGGCATTTATAAAAAACAACAGATACCCGATTCAGGCGTTTTTTATTGTGTGGGAAATCCTGACGGTGGTTTTGTCCTGATGCAGATCATTTAGATATAAAAACAGCCTTGTCGGAACAAGGCTGTTTTTATTTTGTGGGGCCCTTACCACTTAATAAAACTTCAAGCGGATTTGCCTCACAATTAGATATACTGTGGTGTGTTTTTAGTAAATTTAGTCTTATTATCAGTGTGTTAAGAGAGCCTGTATGAAAGTTAAATTTTACCCTCCTCATATCATGTTGCAGGAATTTATTAACTGCGTCATGATCGTTCATGCAGAGTCTCCTTCGTCGATGGTCAGTCCATATCCGCCCTCACCTCAGAACTCCCTCTTCTTTTATATCAATGACCGGATTAAAGTACAAAAAGACGGCGACAGTAATTTTGTTTTGCAGCCGGGAAGTGTGGTGGTGGGGCCTCAGCTTACCAGGGTGACATTGGATGTTAATAAAAATCACAAAGCAGTACGCGTAGGTTTTCATCCGGGAGGATTACACAGAATGCTCGGAATCTCCATGGCCGAAATGATTGACGGAAGTTACGATGCTGCTGATGTTTTTGGAAATGAATTGAAAGAGATCAATGAGCGTTTGCTGGAAGCGGAAGATTTTGACGGAATACACGCTGTAATCGAAAGTTTTCTGCTTAAAAAAGCAAAATCGTTAAGAAGAGCCCTGCCTTTTGATCTGGCCATGCTGGAACTGCTAAAGATGAGCGGCAATCTGCCCGTTGAGCAAATGGCTTCCCTGGCCTGCCTCAGCCTCCGCCAGTTTGAAAGGATATGTAAAGAACGCATTGGTTTGCCACCCAAGCTCTTTGCCCGGGTGGTCAGGTTTTCAAAAGCCTACAGGCTGCGGGAAAACCATCAGGACGTAAGCTGGACACACATTGCTTATGAAAGTGGTTATTTTGACCAGATGCACCTCATTCGTGATTTTAAGCAATTTGCCGGCGTTGCTCCCGGCATCATCCAGAAGGAACTGGAGCAAACGCCCATCCGTCTTCAAGCCGGTTTGCGGCTGTAATTGTCGTGTTTGTACTATCTGCCCTCAGCTATAGCACCGAAATTTGTTGAAAAAACAACAGCTATGACAAAGTACATCATTCTTCCTCTCATCACCTGTTTCTTCCTGGTCGGGCAAGCCGAAGCCCAGGAATTGGACCAGTTGGGCAAATTGAATAATTTTGCCGCAAAAATTTATTACAGTACAGGTCACGAAAAACGGGCTGTTTTAATAGCAGGGCGTGTTGACAGGGCCATGGTTTATTATCAGAGCTTGCTTGGTTTTAAACCTGAGGTAACCTTACTTATTTTGAGTCCGTCCGATTGGACTAAATACACAAAATCGGGAGCAGTTTACGGGATGCCGCATTATACTTCTGACAGCAAAACACTGATTGTGGCCGCTGAAGATAATCCGTTCTGGAAAAGCTTTCTGCCTCCTTTGGATAAACTTCCGGCGGGTTTAAGTGAGCAGATCCGGACCGTTTACAAAAACGAAGACGGCAGTCTGAGCATGCAGGCATTCTTCGACTTGCTGGCCATTCATGAGCTGGGACATGCTTTTCATGGTCAGGCTGGTATTAAAATGCAGCGTAACTGGATGGGAGAACTGTATGTTAACATTTTACTGCACACTTATATTGCAGAAAATGAACCGCAATTGCTGCCGTCTCTGACCGTATTCCCGCAGATGGTCATCGCAGGTGGTATCAAAGAATTTAAATATACCAGTCTTAACGACGTCGAAACGAAATACAATGAAATCGGGAGAAATCACCCGAGGAATTACGGTTGGTACCAATGCCGCTGGCATGCCGCCGCAGGAAAAATTTATGACACCGCAGGCAAACAGGTGAACAGGAAAGTATGGGATGCCTTGAAAAACAAACCAAGGATCGAAACAGACGAAGAACTGTCCTCTTTCCTGGAAACCAACGCAGACAAAAGCCTGGCGGATATGATCAGGAACTGGGATAGGGAGGTGGTGAAGTGATTTGTCAGATTAATGACTCACCTCATACACAAACAAAACCGCCTTCTCATCATCGTCCGGCACAAAATAGGCTCTGAGGCCGTTTGCGGTAAGCTCAACGGTGCTGGGGTTGTTACACATCGGTGCTCCGGTGGGTGACCAGAGTTTGATCGGTACCTGTCTTACCGGACGGAAGTCGTTCAGGTTGAATATTTCCCAGCCGCCTAAACGGAAGGTGCCTGCGTCATTTTTGTAAGAGCTGAGTCCCGAACCCAGCATCAGGCCGTTGCCCAGGTATTTGCAGTCCTGGAAATCAACATAAAAAGACGGATTTTCTCTGGCCAGCTTTTCCGGCGGAAGGTTTCCATTGATAACCTTCCCGCTTTTGTCAAGTTGCCAGGTGTAGAATTTCCGGGCACCCCAGTTGGCACCTGTCAGGGTGTTGTTCTGAAGGTTATGGACAATCGCCCCGATAGACTCTTTGATACGGACTACTTCTGTCAGCTCCATCGTTTTGGGATTGAGTTTGTAAATGACCGAAAAACTTTTGGGCCGGTATTCCGTCACCGGAATCCAGATGTAGGTGCCGTCGAAATCAATGCCGCCGGGATGGTAGATGTCGCCTGAACCAATCGGAAGGTCGGCGAGCAAATTACCTTGTGCATCAAACTTGAACACATGGCCTTTGCCAATGCCTGTGTCGCGGTCAAGGCCGTCCTGCGGTTTCTCATATTTTTTTGGCCAGCGGCTCACTTCAACGGAGGTCATGAAAAAGTATTCCCCGATTTTGACCATGCCCTGGGTATGATGGGCATCAAATTTCAAGGGAATAGCCGCGGTTTGCGTCCATTTGCTGTCCGGAGTCAGCTTCAGCAACCGTTCAATCAGGGCTTCGGGTTTTTGCTGGGCATCAGCAAAACTGATGGTTACCAGTAAAATGATAATTAACTTGATGACTTTCAGCATGTTAAACCGGTTGTCAGGCTTTACCATTAAATGCGTTGATCACAGGCTCACCTGAGGCGTTATATTGGTAGGACCTCCATGAGCCGTCTTCATTGATTTCCACCACGCGGTAGCCACGGTAAGTCGTACCCCAGCTGCCCCCGAAATGCCCGTCAAAGAAATAAGGCCTTCCGCGTTCGGTCCTGGCTTCATCTTCGTTATGGTCATGCCCGTGGAAAATGGCCTTTACATTCGGTGTGGTCGCAAAAAGTTCGCGGGTTTCAGGGCAGTCCACGCCGTTGTCGGTCCATTTGGCGGGAGTAATGTGCATAAACACAAATATTCCTTTTTTATCGGCATACTTTTGAAGCTCCTGTTTCAGGAATACATTGTCAGGGCAAAGGTATTTTCCTTCTTCGTTGGAAGTGTCGAGTACGATAAAAGCATAATCAGAGACCGTAAAACTATGGTTAGTGTCATATCCCCAGGTGCTTTTCCATAGTTCATGGGTAACGCGGTCATGATTTCCCCGGCTCACATAATAAGGCATCTGAAGCCCTTTGATGGCATTTTTAAACTCGGGTAACAAAGCCGGTTTATCGTGGATCAGATCACCATTAATCACCATAAAATCAACTCCCTTGCTTGCCTTTTCCTGATTTACCCAATCCACCAGGTTCTGGTGAAACTTTTCGTAAGGAGTGTTGGGTTGCCCGTAATGCCCGTCAGAAGCCACAATAAATCTCAGTTTGTGTTTTGATTCAGAAGGGATTTGGGTAGCTGCACCCAGAAAAGGCAGCACGGGTACAAATTTCAGAAGGTTCCTGCGGGAGATTTGTTTCATGATTTAATAGAGAATGGTTGATTTGATGATGGTTATGGTACAAATATATCAGGTAAATTGCTTTGCTTGTTTACGCCCGGTATTATCCTTTTATTAATCTCAGGGTCCTGGTCCGGGTTTATTTTTCATCCGGACTGAAATTTTTGCAGACAACCGGATTGTCCTGTTTTTTCGGAGTAAATTAATAAAATCCGGGCAATATGTCGATACATCTTTAAAAATAATCCTGATAATGAAGACTTAGTTTTTAATAGGTTTATTTTTTCCGTAATTTTGGGCTTTCATTTCTGAAGCCAAACTTGCTCACATATTCATTATGATTTATTTTTTTAGTAATAACCATTCGGTTTTTGCCCTTCAATCGGAAAAAGAAATTACAGATCAGGACATCTCAAAATTAAACTGGCTATTTGATAACGCCACGTTTATTCCTGAAAACAGTATAAGAAAGAGCTTTGTCGGCCCGCGTGCGGCGATGGTCACACCATGGAGCACCAATGCTGTGGAAATTACCCAGAACATGGGAATCACAGGCATTGTCAGGATTGAAGAATTTCAGCCGGCTGAAACTAAAATCGCCTTTGACCCGATGCTTTCCCAGCGTTTTGAAGAGCTGAATCAGGATGTTTTTACCATCAACATCAAGCCTGAGCCTATTCTTTACATTGAAGATGTAGAAAAATATAACAAGCAGGAGGGCCTTTCCCTGAGCCAGGAAGAAGTGGATTACCTGAATAAATTGTCTGAAAAACTGGGCCGCAAACTAAGCGATTCTGAAGTATTCGGTTTCTCACAGGTCAATTCAGAACACTGCAGACATAAAATCTTCAACGGCACTTTCGTCATCGACGGCGTTGAACAACCGACTTCCCTTTTTAAATTAATCAGGAAAACATCAGCCGAAAATCCTAATGACATCGTTTCGGCTTATAAAGATAATGTGGCCTTTGTCAAAGGCCCTAGAGTAAAACAATTTGCCCCTCAGAGAGCAGATGTGGCCTCTTATTATGAAGTGCAGGAATTTGATTCTGTTCTTTCATTAAAAGCAGAAACCCATAATTTCCCGACTACTGTGGAGCCGTTCAACGGAGCCGCCACAGGATCGGGTGGAGAAATCAGGGACCGTCTGGCTGGTGGACAAGGTTCATTGCCATTGGCAGGGACAGCCGTTTATATGACGGCTTATTCCCGTCTGGAAGAAGGGCGTGAATGGGAAAACGGGGTGGAAGAACGTCCGTGGCTGTATCAGACACCTCAGGACATCCTCATCAAAGCTTCCAACGGAGCTTCTGATTTCGGAAATAAATTCGGACAGCCTTTGATCACCGGGTCTTTGCTGACCTTTGAACACGAAGAAGAAGGCCGTAAATTAGGCTATGATAAAGTAATCATGCAGGCCGGAGGTATCGGTTACGGAAAACTGGAGCAATCTCAGAAACATGAACCGAAACCGGGCGATAAAATTGTAGTGATGGGTGGCGACAACTACCGCATCGGTATGGGTGGAGCAGCCGTTTCATCGGCCGACACCGGGGCTTTTGGTTCGGGTATTGAGCTGAATGCCGTTCAGAGGTCAAATCCTGAAATGCAGAAAAGAGTCGCCAATGCCATTCGCGGAATGGTTGAAAGTGATGAAAACAGCATCATTTCTATCCATGACCACGGTGCGGGCGGACACCTTAACTGTTTGTCTGAACTCGTTGAAAGCACTGGAGGAAAGATCGATCTGGATAAATTGCCGGTAGGTGACCCGACACTTTCTGCCAAAGAAATCATCGGAAACGAATCACAGGAACGCATGGGGCTGGTGATCAGCAATGAGCACATCGAAACGCTTTCGGCGATTGCCGAAAGGGAGCGTGCTCCTCTTTTTGTGGTCGGTGAAGTAACCGGAGATCATCGTTTTACGGTAGCCTCTGCCAAAACCGGGGCCACACCGATGGACTTTGAACTGGACGACATGTTCGGCAGTTCACCGAAAACCATCATGGACGACCGTACGGTGAAAAGGGCTTATCAACCTTTGGAATATAACATTAATCAGTTTCAGGTGTACCTGGAGGCTGTTTTACAACTGGAGGCCGTGGCCGCCAAAGACTGGCTGACCAACAAAGTCGACCGTTGCGTAGGTGGCCGTGTGGCCAAGCAGCAATGTGCCGGCCCTTTGCAATTACCGCTCAACAACCTCGGGGCCATGGCTCTTGATTTTGACGGTAAATACGGTATTGCCACTTCGATCGGGCATTCACCATTGACTGCCCTGATTGACGAAGCCGCCGGTAGCCGCAATGCCATCGCTGAATCCCTTTCCAACCTGGTCTGGGCTCCGCTGAAAGATGGTTTGAAGAGTGTCTCTTTGTCGGCCAACTGGATGTGGGCCTGTAAAAACGAAGGAGAAGACGCCCGTTTGTACAACGCTGTGCAGGCCTGTTCAGATTTCGCCATTCAATTAGGTATCAATATTCCGACGGGGAAAGATTCCTTGTCGATGAAACAAAAATATAAAGGTGACGAAGTGATTGCTCCGGGAACGGTCATCATTTCTGCTGCCGGACAGTGTGACGACATCACGGCGATCGTGGAGCCTGTTTTACAAAAAGACGGCGGAGCGATTTACTACATCAATCTTTCGGCTGATGCCTATCAGCTGGGAGGATCTTCTTTTGCCCAGATACTGAATAAGGTAGGGGATAAGGCCCCGGACATCAAAGACGCCGCTCAGTTCAAAAGAGCTTTCGGACTGATCCAGGAACTGATCAGTTCAGGCAAAATCCAGGCGGGTCATGATGTAGGCAGCGGAGGATTGATCACTACTTTACTGGAAATGTGTTTTGCAGACCGCAACCTGGGTGCTGAAATTGACCTGACAGGCCTTGGTGAATCGGATCTGACCAAAGTGCTTTTCGCGGAAAATATTTCGGTGGTATTCCAGGCAGACGAAAGTGCAGAAGCATTGCTTGATGCTTCCGGCGTTTCTTACTCGAAAATAGGAAAGGTGACTTCAACTCCGGCATTGACCATCAAAAACGGTGAGGCTGATGCCTTATCTTTTGATGTGGACCACCTGCGTGATGTATGGTTCAAGACTTCTTATCTGCTTGACAAAAAGCAAAGTGCGGGAGAAAAAGCCGCTGAGCGTTACGCAAACTATAAAAATCAGCCTTTGGCATATACTTTCCCTGTTCATTTTACAGGAAAGAAACCTGACCTGGAAGGTTTAAAAACCAGGCCTAAAGCTGCCATTATCCGTGAAAAAGGAAGTAATTCGGAAAGAGAACTGGCTAACGCCCTGTTCATGGCCGGATTTGACGTGAAAGACATTCACATGACAGACCTGGTTTCAGGAAGGGAAAACCTGGAAGATATCCAGTTCTTAGGAGCTGTCGGTGGATTCTCTAACTCTGATGTTCTCGGTTCAGCCAAAGGATGGGCAGGGGCTTTCAAGTACAATGAAAAAGCCAGGGTAGCTATCGAAAACTTCTTCAAAAGAGAAGATACCCTGTCTGTTGGGATCTGTAACGGATGCCAGTTATTTGTAGAATTGGGGCTTATCTACCCTGAGCATGATGTGCAGCCGAAAATGCTGCACAACGAAAGCCGTAAACATGAAAGTATCTTTACTTCACTGACGGTGCAGGCGAACAATTCGGTCATGCTTTCTACACTGGAGGGTGCTACACTGGGAGTATGGGTATCGCATGGTGAAGGCAAGTTTATGTTGCCGAAGTCTGAGGACCAGTACCAGATCGTTGCGAAATACGGTTACGAAAGCTACCCGGCCAATCCTAACGGCTCTGATTATAATACCGGTATTATGTGTGATGTGACAGGAAGACACCTGGTGACGATGCCGCACATTGAGCGTTCGGCCTTGCAATGGCAGTGGGCCAATTACCCGAAAGGCAGAAAAGATGAAGTATCGCCATGGCTCGAGGCATTTGTCAATGCCAGAACCTGGATCGAATCAAAATAAACAATGAAGGCCCCGGCCTTCGTACCCTCGTGCCTCAAAGCATGATGTACCCTCGTGCCTGGAGGCACGAGGGATTTTTTTTGGAAAAAGCCTTCCAAACCAGCAATAATTTGTTAATTTGGCAGAAAGCTGATTAATTTGCCCTGCAATTAATTTCAAAACAAACAAATACCCTGATAATCTAATGAGCGAAAAAACATTTCTAGGACATCCCCGAGGACTCTTTGTGTTATTTTTTACTGAAATGTGGGAGCGTTTCAGCTATTATGGCATGAGAGCCATTTTGTTTCTATACCTTACAAAAGGGGCGAGCGAAGGTGCCTTGGGTTTGCCTGAAGACCAGGGTGGTGCCATTATGGGCCTTTATATGGCCTCGGTGTATTTACTGACGTTACCTGGCGGATGGATCGCTGATAATATACTCGGACAAAAAAAATCAATCTGGTACGGAGCCATTACCATCATGTTGGGTCACCTTGTACTGGCTATTCCCGGCTCAAAAGAAGTTTTCTTTGCAGGCTTGTGCCTGGTAGCCATCGGTACAGGATTACTGAAAGCCAACATCAGTTCTATCGTTGGTGAATTGTACCCTGAAGGCGGGGCACGACGTGATGCCGCCTTTTCAATATTCTACCTTGGAATCAACCTGGGAGCTTTCCTGGGGATGTTTGTCGTAGGTTACCTGGGAGAAAAAGTAGGCTGGCATTATGGTTTCGGTGCAGCAGCCTTTGCCATGTTATTTGGCGTGATCAACTTTAAAGTTAACAACCGTTACATTGCCGAAGTAGGCAACCCGCCTGAAAATAAGTCGCCTCTTACTTATGTGTACGTGGTCATCGGCCTTCTGGTGGCTACCGCCTTGCTGGTCATCAGTGGTGTGGTGGATAGTATCGGCCTTGCCAATATCATGAAATACATCATTTCAGCGATAACCCTGGCTTATTTTATTTATATCGGCTTTTTGGATAAGTCGCTAACCGTCGTTGAAAGAAAACGGGTAGGGGTTTTGTTTATTCTTTTTGTCGGTATTTCCGTTTTCTGGTCCGGATTTGAGCAGGCCAGTACTACGCTGACCATTTTTGCTGACCGTCACACAGACCGTCACTTGTTCGGCTGGGAGCTGCCCGCTTCCTGGATGCAGAATGCCAACTCCTTTTTTATCCTGTTGTTTTCAGCCCCTGTCGGGGTATTATGGATCGTACTGAACAAGAAAAACCTCAATCCTACTTTACCCATTAAGTTCGGTTTGGGTCTGATTCAGATGGGCTTAGGTTTCTTTGTGATGTACCTGGCCGCAAAACGCGTTCTGGATGGTACACTTGCCGGAATGGGATGGCTGGTTGCCACTTATCTCTTGCACACATTAGGTGAGCTCTTCGCCAGTCCAGTGGGTCTGAGTGCCTATACCAAACTGGCCCCTAAAAAATACTACAGTCAGTTAATGGGCCTTTGGTTTGTGGGAGCATCCCTCGGCAACCTGATCGCAGGTCTGTTTGCAGGTAATTTTAATAAAGAAAATGTAGCCCAGATGCCTGCTTTGTTCCAACAGGTCTTTCTGATCGCTGTGGGCTTTGGTTTAGTACTGCTGGTTTTCTACAAGCCTATAAAAAACTGGATGGGAGGGGTAAAATAATTTACCCTCCCGCTTTCTTGGCTTTGTAACCTTCTTTGGTTAGAAAGCCAAGAATTTTATCCCTGTGGTCGCCCTGGATCAGCACTTCCCCGTCTTTCGTGCTGCCACC
Source organism: Emticicia sp. CRIBPO (assembly GCF_009905725.1). Taxonomy (GTDB): domain Bacteria; phylum Bacteroidota; class Bacteroidia; order Cytophagales; family Spirosomataceae; genus Leadbetterella. The sequence continues at coordinate 60,366 of NZ_JAAAKV010000003.1, forward strand.
GGTTCCGCAAAGGTTCTGTAACTGCTTTTTCAGCTTCTGAAGATCATCGTCCTTGCCGATAAAGCCTTCAACCCTGCTCACTACCTTATTACCGCCTTTGCGGTCAAGCCATATTTTAAAACTCTGTTTGTCATTGCTTGGTGTTTCGTTTTCTTCGTTCTGAGATTCAAACTGAAACGATGGATTGGTGGAGTAAACGATACCTCCCTGGTTCTTCTTCATACCTTATTTACTTTAAATACTGCCTTTGACGCTGCAATTTACTATTAAATTCCGGATGTTATCCTGAGGGCCTTTTCAATTATTTTCACCTCCAGCTGATGGGTAACCAGTTGTTTTGACTCTCCGTCAAAATGGATCAACAGGTTTTCATCGGCCTCTACCTTAAAGGTTTTGGCCCTGTAATATTCTGTATACCTTGACTGATCGATGGTCTTATTCATCAGCCTGTACATCAGTTCAAGCCCGTGAAACTTCGGGTGTTTTTTGATCAGCGTACAATCCAGGAAATCATCATCAATGATGGCTTTAGGCGTAATGTAAGCGTTGTTGCCGAATTGGTCTGCATTGCCGAAACTCATGCTGAAATATTCCACGGGATTGCCCTCAAAGGAGCATTTTTTAGCTTTGTAGGTAAAGAAATTGGTGAGAATGATCCTGACATAGTTAGACAGACCTCTGCCGTGATGGCCGTTGTTGAAGATATCGGCACAATACGCATCGAAACCGATTCCGGCTGTACAGAAAAACGGAATGCCGTTGATTTCACCGGAGTCAATGGTTTTGATGTTTTTATCCAGGATGATCTTCACTGCTTTTTCCAGCTTGAAAGAGATGTTCAGGTGCCTGGCCAGTCCGTTGCCCGATCCCAGCGGAATAATGGATAGCAAAGCCCCGGTATTACGCAGCCGGGCGGCAATTTCATTGACGGTACCGTCGCCACCTACGGCCACAAAATGATCAAGCCCTTTTTGCAGGTATTCAGAAACAATTTCAGCAGCATGCCCTGCTCTGGCGGTATATTCAAAAATCAGCTCAGAGGCATTTTTCGGGATGATTTTCTTTATTTTTTCTTCAATATTTTTATTTTTTGACTTTCCTCCGGAATTAGGATTAATGATAAATAAAATCTTTTGCTTACTCACTTTCTTTAAATAACTTTACTAAAAAAATATTTTTGTAAAAATGAAGAAACTTATTTTATTAATTTACTTAATTGGCTCAGGTTTTTTAAGTTTTTCACAAAATACCGAAAAAAAGAAGGAAATTGAGGCGGTGCTGAACCGGCAGGTAAGTAACTGGAACAAGGCCGACATCCCGGCTTTCATGGAAGATTATTATAAATCGGACGATCTGAAATTTATTGGTAAAAACGGAGTTGTAAAAGGGTGGGAGGCCACCAAGCAAAGATACCTGAAGTCTTATCCTGACAAAGCGGCCATGGGTACGCTTAAGTTTGATATCCAGGAAATCGACCTGCTTTCAAAAGAATCGGCATGGGTATTGGGTAAATTTCACCTGACCAGGCCTGATCTGGGAGATTTGCAGGGCTATTTTACCTTAATATTTAAGAAAATAAACGGAAAGTGGCTGATTGTCAGCGATCATACTTCCGGATGACATAACAAATGTATTTAACCAACCTAAAATAATAAATGAGTTTTACTATGACTGAGAAGATTCCTGTTGGCACAGAATATCGCCGAACATTTAGTTTTACACAAGAGGACGTTATTGGTTTTGCGAATCTGACCGGTGATCACAACCCTATTCACCTTGACGCGGAATATGCCGCACAGACCAAGTTTCTTAAGCCTATCATTCACGGACACCTGAGCAGCAGTGTCTTCACCAAGTTTTTGGGGATGGACAAGCCCGGTGGACCCGGTTCTGTGTATATGAAGCAGGTGACTGAATACCTGCGACCTATGTTTGTGAATACTGAATACGAAGTTTACTTCAAAGTGGTTTCAGTGAATGAAGCCAAGCACATCGCGGAGATTGCTACCGAAATCTACAACAAAGAAACGGGGAAAGTGACCATAAGGGGCATAGGAACCCTTTGGAACGACCAGAACTACTGATCAGTACCAACTAAAATGCCCCCGGATTCCGGGGGCATTTTTCTTTTTGGTTTCTTTAGATGAGAGGAGCGATTATTAAAGACCTTCGTTTTTTAATTGCTGAACTTCAGTTCTAACAGTTTTAGCCCAGGCAGCAACATCTTGTAAGCCTTTTCTTACGCGAGTACCAGCCGCTTTGTTCTTTTTGTCATAAAATTTTTCAAAATCATCTTTCAAAGACGCAACAAGGGCATGAAGTTCTGAGTACTTATCCATGGAATTATAAGGGTTTTTAAGTTTAAAATTAGATTTACTGAATGCAATTTAAATAAATAATTGAATTATTTTTAAATAATCTTTAAAAATAATAAGATTATTGATTAACCGGCACCTTTTTGACTGCATTTATGCCAAAAAAGCCGCAGAACACATGTTCCTGCGGCTTTTGAGCTCTTTTAAGAGGTATTTTTTATGCCTGAGGTTTGTAAGCTCCGCTCTTTAATTTTTCGTTTACTTTTTCGAAGCAATTCATGGTATATTCCACATCTTCAAGCGTATGGGCGGCTGTAGGGATAATTCTCAGGAGAATAACACCTTTCGGAACCACCGGATACACAATGATAGAACAGAAAACACCCATGTTCTCACGCATGTCCCTGATGAGGTTGGTGACCGTCGGTAAATCATAGTCTCCCTGAAGGAATACCGGCGTGACCGGCGACTCTGTATTTCCGATATCAAAACCTCTTGCCCGGAAACCCGACTGTAGGGCATGAACGATCTTCCAAAGGTTTTCTTTCAGTTCCGGCTGTCTTTTGATGATTTCCAGACGCTTCATCCCGCCTATTACAAACGGCATAGGCAAAGCTTTGGCGTAGGTCTGAGATCTCATGTTGTATTTAAGATACATGATGATGTCTTTCTTAGCTGCGATAAAGGCTCCGATCATTGCCATTGATTTGGCGAAAGTCGAGAAGTGAAGGTCAACGGCATCCTGAACACCGAAGTATTCCGGAACACCCGAACCTGTTTCTCCCATCGTACCGAAACCATGGGCGTCATCCACCAGTAATCTGAAATTGTATTTTTTCTTGAGTTCTGCAATCTTATCCAGGCTTCCGACAGCACCCGACATTCCGAAGACCCCTTCAGTAATGACCATGATACCCCCGTTTTGTTCTTCAGCCAGTTTGGTGGCACGGATCAGGTTTTTTTCAAGGCTGTCCATGTCGTTATGTTTGAAGGTATAAGTTTTACCTCCTTTGGCCCTGTGAAGCCTCACACCGTCGATCAGACAGGCATGGCTCTCGGCGTCATAAACTATGACATCCTTAGCGTCTACCATGGCTTCGATGGCTGACATCACGCCCTGGTATCCGTAGTTTAGAAGGAAGGCATCTTCCTGCCCGACAAATTCGGCCAGTTGTCTTTCAAATTCCTCATGAAGGTCCGTATTCCCGGTCATCATCCTGGCACCCATAGGATAGGCCAGCCCGAACTCTGCGGCCGCGGCTGCGTCCGTTTCTCTTACTTCAGGGTGCGTGGCAATACCCAGGTAGTTATTAAGAGACCAGTTAAGCATTCTCTGTCCGTTAAATTCCATATAGGGGCCCAGATCGCCTGTAAGTTTCGGGAAAGAGTAATAATGATGAGAGTAATAAGCATGAGAACCAATCGGCCCTAAATTATTGACAACTTTTTCGAAAATATCTTGTACCATTCCGTGTAATGTTAAAACTAGTTTTGAATCAGTTTTGATTTTTAAAATTCCGCAAATTTACCTCTTTTTTAGGAAAATAAAAATTATACTTTTCGAAGTTGACTGATCATGATGCATATCATATTTTGAAGGCAGAAAGGGGGGCTTATATAGACTGCAGAAAAAATATCCGGGGCAACGGCAAATAAATTATCCGGAGAGAGAAGGCTAAAATGTGGTCTGAGGCAGCGGGAGCGGGATGTTTGGGAACAGGACAAAAAAAATATTGCAAAAACACAAAATTTTTTTTGGCAAACAACGGCTTGCAAATCAATATTTTAAAGGCCGGAATGTGTTTTTTGAAGGGTGGGGCTATAATTTTTTTTCAATTTGGGTTTGGTGGGTAAGAAAGAAACTTCTATATTTGCAAACCTTTTCGGAAAAACGGAGAGATGGGTGAGTGGCTGAAACCAACAGTTTGCTAAACTGTCGTACTGGAAACGGTACCGCGGGTTCGAATCCCGCTCTCTCCGCATCTTAATCTGAAGAAGTTCTCGGGGTGTAGCGTAGCCCGGTCATCGCGTCTGCTTTGGGAGCAGAAGGTCGCAAGTTCGAATCTTGCCACCCCGACTGGAAACATAAAATGTGTCAATTTGAAGATCTGTCAATTTGAAGATTGTAATTTTCAAATTTTCAAATACCAAAATTGATACATTTTTTTTTCAAACGGTTCCGTAGCTCAGTTGGATAGAGCAACAGATTTCTAATCTGTGGGTCATAGGTTCGAATCCTATCGGGATCACAAAATTTTAAAAAACCTGCTTAACGGCAGGTTTTTTTGTTTTATACCCTTTCAAAAATATCTTCCCGAAAATTGTAATCCTGTCAGCCTACCATTACACGTAAATATTTTGTTAATAATGATGGATGTTCTTTTTTAGCTTGGTTTCGTATATTATCTTGCCTGCCAATCAAATTAATTAAATCTTATCCCATGAAAGTAAAATTATCTTTTCTTTTTAGTTTAATCCTTTTTTATAACAACGCTAATGCCCAGGTAATTGAGAAAACAATTGATTTTCAATATGTAAGCAAAAGAAATAGTGATCGTAAGCCAGACCAGAGACCTTTCTTATTAAATATGGTAGTGGCAAATGATAGCGTTAAGGTAAATTCATTTATTCCTGCCAACGGTGATTTGTTTGAAAATGGCAAAAGGTTGTATGATTTCTCCGGAGGGTTTAATCTTGTTACATCTAATTATTTTGATGTTAACTTAAATACGTTGAAGCAAGATGAAAATGTGATTGTGAGTATTGCCGAAAACGCCTCTAAGAAATATGAATTTCAGGAGCCGGCTTCTGGCAAGGTGATCAATAAGTACACCATAAATACGGTGAGTCAATTCTACAAGCAAAACAAAACCATTTTAGGAGATCAGGACGGAATTTCTTTTGAGATGCTGCAAGAGGGGAGAGTGAAAAACTCTAACTTAACCATAAATAAGATGACACACAATCTCAGAGCTACAGGTTTTGGAAAGTTTGAGAGGGGAGAGACGAAGGAACCCATTAATGTAGATGAATGGAGAAGTGCTACCAAGAATTTATATTTGAATAATAATTTAAAACTAAAGGCAAAATTAGGGGACAGAAACTATATTACTTTAGTGAACAGAGTAAATCCAGACGACAATTACTGGCTTACGAAGAACTTTGCTCTTATTGTTTTCGATAGAGACGGGAAAGTTGTTAAAATACACCAGTTGGATTTCGAGTATCTGCGTGCATTAAACTCTGCCATTACAGTATATGATGAAGCCGGAAATCAGAAGGGTATTCTGGTTGCTTTTGAAAATGATTCAGAAATGATGGGGCAGAATAAAAGAAAGGATCCGATCCGCAATAAGTTTAATTTGTTTTATATCAATAACGCTGGAGAATTAGAGATGAAAATTGATTTGATTCACGGTGAAAACCCTGAGAAAGATGACTATTATTATCCCTCTTTTGCGGTGTTAAAAAATGGGCAATTTCATATTTTAAATAAGTATGCCGAATATTCAATAAAAAAGAACACAGAATACCTTGAAAGGCTTATCGTTGATAAATCAGGTAAAGTCAGTTCTGAAAACCTGGGAGCTCAAATGAAAATAGGTGTTGGTCTTCATCATTCTGGCTTTGCAATTGCAACCCCCGTTTTCTTTAATGGAGCGTTTTATGCTGCAAGTACTCAATCCACTGTTTCTCAAGGTGTAAGTACTTACACAAACTCCATTGTTTGTAAGATAAATGCCGATCTTACAAATCCGGAAATGATGTTGGTTTTTAACAATGGGCCACAAAAAGATCCTATTTCGAGTACATTGGTCAAAACTGACAACGGGATATATAGTGTAGTATGTCACTCCGAAGGAAACCAGGTTTTAAATCTGATTGAAAAGGCCAAACCTCTGGAAATTAAATATCCTACAAGTTTTCAGCCTTTGTCGGCCTATCTTTTGAAAAACTATGTTGTAGATACTAAAGACAAGAAACTCTATTTTGTCCTGGAAAACAATAAAGCGGGCAATGCCAAATTAGTAAAAGTAGGATTATAAGATATATTAGGTAAACAAAAGCCCCGGAAATGAAAATTTCCGGGGCTTTTACTATTATGCCAATCTCTTTTATCGAACCGTCTCCCCGTCCGACTTGCTTCTGATCAATGCGGAAGATGGTTGAGTACTCCCATGATGATACCGACTACAACGGAAAGGAACATAATGGATGCAGGCACCATAAAACTTCTGATCAGCAGAGCCTTTTTTGAATAACCCGACTTGGAGAAGAACTGGTAATAAAACCAGATGGTGTAGACGAACACAAAAACTTCAATGCCCAGGTAGTAAATCAACAGCAGGCCTTTCAGGTTGGTATAAAATATAGTGATCACGGTAAAAACCAGCGAGACAATCATCTCGACCGCAGCCTTGTAAGAATTAAGTACCAGGTGCTCTGCATAATTAAACTTTGCTTTCCTGAACCAGAACAGGCTGAAAAGCGACGTGATAGGTATGGTAATGAGCAAAACCAGCTTTGGATAGTGACTTGCAAATGCCTCGAGTTCACTAACGGTTTTTTTACTGGATTCCGACATTAAATCAGCCAGTTTAATATGAGTATATGGGCCGAGCAGTCCGGATATACCTAAAACGAGCAGGATCAGCGTGATAAAGTTAAAATATCCCACCCGTTTGCCCAGCACATAGCCGCGAACGCTGTTGCCGGGATTAACAAACAGTTCTTTGAGGGTATACAAAATACCTTTGTCCACATGCCACACGCCATGAATGAAGTCGTGCGTAATGAAATGTTTTAAAGAGTAGCGGTGCGTGCTGGAGGTTTGGCCACAATGGCCGCAGTACTTTTGTGATACCTCGTTCCCGCAATTCAGGCAATTGGCTTCCATCTTATTTTACTGACTGGCTTTAATTTCTTCCCTTGATTTCGTTATCAATGTTTTTCAACTGGATAAAGCCGGGCAATAAGCTAAAAGAAGCTCCTATGCCTATAGCCAGAAAGACATAGTTTTTAGTTTCTATGACCGTATAAATCAGGAAGAGGATGGCTATACCCATGAGGGAGCCGATGATCAGGATCGTCTTTTTGAGCTTTGTTTTTTTCTCTGTCAGCTCTTGAACAGACATGCTTTTTAAATCTTCATTCGTTTTCATGCAACGGGCAGTTTAGATTATCTGGGATTGATTACAGGTTGACAAATATAATATAATTGCCGTATAGATGTTGAATAAACAGGCATAGTGATAAAATAAACTCAGATTTTTATAAACTGAGTGTGGTAATTAAAAAATGTACGGTTGATTGGTTCTCACAGTTCGATATTTGATGGATGGTTTCTTACGGATGAAACTATATGCTGCCAATCCTGCCAGGATATTAAGTGATCACATAAACATTGAGTCAGGTTTTAAAAAGGACACCGATTTTTATAAATTAATCCGTTTACCTCACCTCCGGTCAGAGACCGGGTGTCGCCGTCCGGCACGTCATAAGACGTTGGACAGCTCATTGAAAAAACAATTCTTTAGCTGACATTGAGAATTGCCAGCCAGGTTTCTATAAAACAGAGGTGTGTTTCTCTGTATTGGATAGATTTTAATATTAAGCCTCCACCACTTCCTCGAAAGACCCTTTCATATCCGCAAAAGCCCAGTCGGCCATCGACGCAATGATGGGCTGTAAGCCGAACCCTGCTTTGGTCATGCTGTAGGTCACATAGGGCGGCACCACCGGTTTGGCTTCCCTGATGATCAGTTTGTCGGCCTCCAGTTGTTTCAGGTGCTGTATCAGCACTTTTTCAGTGATGGCCGGGATGGCCCGTTTCAACTCACTGTACCGCTTGCTGCCCGAAGTCAGCTGATACAGGATAATGGGTTTCCAATATCCGCCTATTTTCTCCATTACATAGGTGACAGGGCATTGTTCCAGGGCATACCGTTTATTTTCCTGGATGGTCGAGCTTTCTTTGATGGCTGTCATGATACATACTTTAAGGTAAGTACTTGTATAAAAGTAAGTACAAATATACCTTTGTCCCATCAAAAAAACAAAAGAAAATAATACAAACATGAAAATTACCATTGCAGGTTCTCTCGGTAACATCGGGAAACCATTGACACAAAAACTAACAGAAGCAGGACACCAGGTAACCGTCATCAGCAGCAATGCAGACAGACACGCTGAGATAGAAGCATTGGGGGCAAAGGCTGCCATTGGCTCGGTAAGCGATGCGGCTTTTCTTGAAAGTGCATTTACAGGAGCAGAGGCTGTTTTTACCATGACCCCTCCAAACCTGGGTGGACAAAATGTGATTGCCAATACCGTGGCAGCAGGAAAAGCCCTGGCTGAAGCCATTACCAAATCAGGCGTTGGCCGTGTGGTGATGCTGAGCAGTATCGGGGCGGATCAGCCATCAGGTACCGGGCCGATTGCAGGTTTATATCACATTGAGCAACTGTTCAATGAATTGGAAAATGTGTCGGTTACCTATCTTCGTGCAGGATACTTTTACAACAATTTCTTTAACGATATTCCTCTTATCAAAGGTGCGGGCATTACGGGCAGCAATTTCCCGGGTGGTATTCAGATTCCGTTGGTGTACCCTTCAGATATTGCCACTGCGGTAGCCGAGGAACTGGTCAAATTACCGGAGGGTAAAAACGTGCAGTACATTGTGAGTGATGTCAAAACAGGAGAAGAAGTGGCAAAAGCTTTCGGTGCGGCCATTGGCAAACCTGAGTTGCCGTGGGTAGAATTTACAGACGAGCAAGCCCTTGGCGGCATGTTACAGGCCGGTTTACCTGAAGAAATCGCCGGACTTTACGTAGAAATGGGCTCCGGATTCCGTAATGGCTCCATCCCTGCAGACTTCTTACAGCAAGGTGCCCCGGTAAACGGAGCAACGAAATTGGAACAGTTTGCACAAACCTTCGCCGCCAGATTCTGAGAACCTGGCTGAGTCTTTTCCAACGGTCTTTCTGCAATCAGGAAGGCCGTTTTTTTTGACAAAGTCTTTCGAAAAATAGCCACGAGGACACAGTTTCTTTTACCTCGGCAACATCTTCGTGCTTTTGTAGCAAAACCCTTCGAAGAAATCACCCCTTCCTTCTCACCGATAAATAATAATGCCATAAAACCATCGTCGCTATCGTGCGGCTCGGCTGCCAAAGGAGGGCGGTGGCCAGAACGTCTTCTTTTGAGGTTTCTTTCGGTAGTTTTTTGAGTTGTTTCAGGGCATTGACTGCTGCCAGGTCACCCACAGGAAAGATGTCGGATCGCTGTAAAACAAAGATCAGGTAAATATCCACCGTCCAGTCGCCGATGCCTTTGAGGCGGTTCAGGACCAGTCTTATTTCGTCATTCGACAGCGTTGCCAGGTTGTCCAGATCAATCACCCCGTTCAGCAAAGCCTCTGCCAGGTGCCTGACATAGACTGTTTTCTGTCTGCTGAAGTAACAGGCCCTTAATTCTTCATCATTCAGGGCCAATACACCTTCCGGCGTAATTTCCCCGATCTTTTCCTTCAGTTTATTCAGCGTAGCCAGGGCAGAAGCCAGCGACACCTGCTGCTCCAGGATGATGTGCACCAGCGACTCAAACGTGTTCGGCCTGCTCCACATGGGCGGGTAGCCGTAGGTATTGATGACAAAACCGAGGTCTGCATCACTGAAGGCCAGTTCATCACAGAGCTTCTGAAAATTACCGGCGGAGAAAAAAGGAGGTATCTTATCGGACATGGGTTACATCGTGAATGATTTTGCAAGTTATGGAAAATGCAGAAAGGAAAATGGAAAAAGGAAAGTGGAGGAAGAAGAGGAAGAAAGCGTGTCTGGTCTGACAACTACGTTTGGACGCTGACAACAGAGATTATGTATGGCTGTGAATTTAAGAAAACAGCAAATGCTTCTTTTTCCATTCTCCTTCTTTCCGTTCCCCAATAAAAAAAGATTTTCAACAATAATGTGGGGTGAAATAATTATATTCTGTCCCTGAATTGTACAGTATGACTGACGAGTGTAAGTATGACAAAAAATAACAACCTTAAAAATGAGATCCCGGAAGGGGAGGCCGGCCCGGGCCGGGAGGAAACTTCCGAACCTTCCCTGATCCTGGACGAAGAAAAATACCTGAGGAAACTCTTTGAAATATCTCCTGAGAAGGGCTTTGAGCTGCTTTTCCGGAAGTATTATGCCAACCTGTGCAGCAGTTGCATCCGGTTTGTGCATTCAAAAGAGACGGCTGAAGACATTGTTTCCGAGATATTCATCAATCTGTGGCAGAAACAGCTGTACATGAAAATCGAGGTGTCTTACCGGGCCTATCTCTATAAAAGTGTAAGGAACAGGTCCATCAATTACCTTAAATCTGAATTCCTGAAAGAACCGGAAGTAAACCTGGAAGAATCAGATTACACCACCACCGACCAGGTAGACAAACCGGATGAGATATTGTTTTATCACGAACTTAATCTGAAACTCGACGGGGTTATCAAAAGTTTACCGGGTCAGTCGAGGAGGGCCTTCCAGCTCTCCCGGCTCGAAGGAAAAAAATACGCGGAGATTGCCAGCGACCTTAGCATCACAGTCAGTGCCGTCGAGCGGCTGATCAGCAGGGCACTCCAGAAAATCAGGAACGAACTGAAGTCTGAATTCTTTATAGCCATCATTTTATTTTTAAGTTAAGCCAGTTGTCTGAACTAAAATCATGAAAAACAACATAACTAAAGACGTCATTTTTAATTTCTTAAGCGGAAATTACACGAGCATACAACGGAAAAGTATTGAACAATGGCTCGAAGACCGTTCAAACGAGGAGCTTTTTTACCAATACCTCGATGAATTTGAAAGAAAACATCCGCAATACCCGGTAGATGTGGAGAAAAGCCTGTCCATCGTCAGGTCGGGGCTGGGGCAGTTCAAAGAATCTCCCCGGCAGGAGCTTTCAGAGGAAACAACAGGCCGGAAAAAGTGGTACCTGGCTGGTGCAGCGGCGGCCCTGCTGATATTAAGCTTGTCTGTTTACACTTATTTCAAGAAAGATCAGACGGCTTTTCAGCAATTGACGGCATCTACAAAAGAAGCTGACATCATAGAAAAGATCAACGGGGGAAGTAACCTTTTGACCATCATTTTACCGGACAAAAGCTCGGTGATTTTACAACCCGGCGGCAAAATCACTTACTCTACCAAAAGCTTCAGCAACCATAAAAGGGAAGTGTTTTTTGAAGGGGAGGGTTTTTTTGAAATCCTTAAAGACGTAAACTCTCCTTTCATTGTCTACACCGATGACTACACGACCAAAGTACTGGGCACCAGCTTTACCTTGAAAACCTCCCGTGGAAAGAGTGAAAATGAAGTGATTGTCAAAACAGGAAAAGTGGCGGTCTACAAAAGAGAAAAGGAAGACACCGGCAGCATAGAAGGACTCAGTCCTACCATCCTGTTGTCGGCCAACCAGATGATCAAGTTTGACGGCAAGTCGGCCGAACCGCTTCAGCCCGCCACTACCTCAAAGCAGGACCTGGTTGAAAAGGTACAGAAAATGACATTTGAATTTAATGATACCCCGGTCATAGAGGTCTTCGATCTGCTTTCTGAGACCTATCATGTCAAGATTGAATATAACCGGGAGACTGTGGCACACTGTAAGATCACCGCTCTGCTGGCCGATGAGCCGCTTTATGAGAAAATCAGGCTCATCTGTTTTGCCCTGAATGCTGACTTTGAAATGGAAGAGGGTAAAGTCCGCGTCCATTCGAAAGGCTGTTGAAAAACAGAGGATAGAAGTACAATAAATCAATTACCTGACCAAAAAGATGAAGAAAAAACCTTTCCCCCCACCATAAAATAAGGTCTATCTGAGGAACAGAATAGACCTTATAAAGCCCGTTGAAATTGGCGTTTCTATGTTCGGGCTTTCGTGTTTCATTTATCAATAAAACAATGTAAAACTATGAAAATAAATCTACAATCGCGTAGGCTTATTCTACAATTTATGAGAATAACACTCATTCAGATCGTATTATCCGTGTCGTTTCTGAGCATCAGCATCGCCAATGATGCCTATTCCCAGGAGCTCGGAGACAAACGCATAAGCATCAGGATTTCAGAGCAGACCCTGAAGAATGCCATCCGGGAACTGGAACAGGTCTCCAATGCGAGATTCATTTACAGCAACACCGTGATAGGTACCGACAACAAGGTGAGCATCGATATCAAAAATGCCTCGTTTGCCGAGGTGCTTAACAGGGTTTTTGCTCCCCTGAAGATCAATTATACCATTTCAGGTAACCATGTGGTGCTGCAGAAAAAGGCCGCAGCCGAAGCTGAAAAGACCCTCAACAAAGCCCGCTCGGAGATTCCGGGCAATGTTGACCTGACTATTACCGGGGTCGTGAAGGACCAGAACAATGAGGTGCTTCCGGGTGTCAGTGTGGTGCTCAAAGGTACGACACGGGGCATCACCACCGACGGTAACGGTAAGTTCAGCATTGATGTGCCGGACTCCAGGTCGGTGCTGGTTTTCAGTTTTGTAGGTTATCAGAACCTCGAAATCACGGTGGGCAACACCCTCGTGCTCGAAGTAGCCCTGAAGGCCGAATCCAAACTGCTTGAAGAAGTGGTGGTGGTGGGTTATGGTACCCAGAAGAAGGTCAACCTGACCGGGGCGGTCGACCAGGTGACAGCCAAACAGCTGGAAACCAAGTCGGTGGCCAGCATCGGACAGGCATTACAGGGTGTGGTGCCTAACCTGAACATTACATTTGCGGATGGTAACCCCGTGAAAGACCCGTCTTTTAACGTCAGGGGTGGTACTTCGTTTTCCGGCGGGAGTTTCAGGAGCGGCAGCCCGCTGATCCTCGTCGACGGCATCCCGATGGAGATCAATAACCTCAATCCGACTGATATCGAGAGCCTTTCTGTATTGAAAGATGCGGCGTCTTCTGCTATTTATGGTGCCAGGGCCGCCTACGGGGTCATCCTGATAACAACAAAGAAAGGAAGCAAGGACAAAGCTCCCAGGGTTTCCTATTCTTACAGCCACCAGGAGCAAAGCCCGATCAACAGACCGAAACAACTGAACTCTGTGGAGTACCAGGAGGCTGTCATCAACGCCCAGGTGCTTGAAGGAGCCTCTGCTTCGGCTGATGACCTCTTCAAACTGCAGCAGGTAAAAAACTATTACGCCAACCCAACCACAGCACCGAGCTATTATATCGCCGGGGGCACCAACATCTGGGTGGCGAACATCGATCCCTGGGGAGAATTCCTCAAATCATCGGCCCCGCTGAAAACGCATAACCTTTCGGTTTCCGGCGGAGCAGCCAAAAGTACCTATTACGCCTCACTGGGCATCAGGGACCAGGAGGGGATGATTGCCCTGGGCGACGACTGGAGAAAAACCTACAATGCCATGCTGGGTTTTACCTCTGACATCAACAAATGGCTCAATATCGACACCAAAGTGATGTATACTGGCTCCAACTCCAAACGTCCGCATGGACAGGGCGGGTATTCGGCCTATTCCGACAACTATTTTGAGTTCCTTTCCCGCATCGGGTGGAGGAGTCTGATGACCCCGAGGTTTACACCGGCCGATTCGCCGGTAGGGGTGATGCCCACCCACACCCAGCTCAACGCTTTTCACAATGACGGGAACATTTCCCTGCAGAATTCCAACCTCCTGATGAAAATTGAGGGAACCGTGAAGCTGCTGGAAGGCCTGAGTTTCAAAACGAACTTTGCCTACAAGACCATCAGCGAAAACCAGAAGATGCATCTGCCGCTGGTGTACCGTGTGGAGAAAACCTGGGTTCCTTTTGTGGAAGGATTCAGTACCGTCAGCAAGACTTTCTCCAAAAGCGACTATACCGTTTATAATGCTTACTTTGATTTCTTCAAGACCATCGGCCGCAAACATGACATCTCAGCAGTAGCGGGTTACAACCAGGAATTGTCGCTTTACCGCGACCTCACCGCCCAGGGCAATGACCTGATCACCGACGCTATTCCCGTGTTAAAGCTCGCCAACGGTGCCAAAACTTTCGGGGATAACGAGTCACACTGGTCTATCCGCGGGGCTTTTGCGAGGTTGAACTATATTTTTGACAACAAATACCTGCTCGAGGTCAACTCCAGGTATGACGGTACCTCTAAATTTCCGCAGGGGAGCAGGTTTAAACTTTTCCCGTCGGTTTCTGCCGGTTGGAGAATCTCCGAAGAAAGTTTCATGAGCGGACTGAGGTCTGTTTTACCTGACCTGAAACTCCGGGCCTCTTACGGTAGTCTGGGTAATCAGGACGTAGCCAACTATGCCTACATTTCTTCTTACGGACTGACACCCCAGGTGGCTTACCTGATGAATGGCGTAAGACCGATCGGCATCAACCCTCCCGGCCTGGTAAGTTCAGACCTGACCTGGGAAACCGCGACGACCATCGACTTCGGTCTGGACGTTTCTTTCAAACATAAACTGAGTGCCACTTTCGACTGGTACAGAAGAACCACCCGCAATATCCTGACTTCTGCCGAGCAGTTGCCGTCTGTGCTGGGAACGAGCGTACCGAACAGGAACACGGGCAGCCTGGAGACCAACGGATGGGAGTTATCGACCAAATATACCGACGGATTTGCCAACGGTCTGAAATATGACGTGTCCCTGGTGCTGGCCGACACCCGTTCCAAAGTCGTGAAGTTCTCCGGTAACCCGCAGCAGCTGATCGCCTCCCTTTATGAGGGCAAACAAATGGGCGAAATCTGGGGCTATGAGACCGTAGGGATTTTCCAGACGGCCGACGAGATCAAAGCAGCTCCCGTACAAACCCAGATATCGGGTGCAGTATGGAGACCGGGCGACGTACGCTATTCGGATCTTGACGGCGATGGAAAAATTACCCTCGGCAACTCTACCGTCACCAACCCCGGAGACCGTAAGATCATCGGAAATTCGACCCCGAGATACCAGTTCGGTATCAATGCCAACCTGGGCTGGAAAAACTTCGACTTCAACATGTTCTGGCAGGGCACGGGTAAAAGAGATTACTGGTCAGGGAGTTACCTGTACTGGGGGCTGATCAACGGCACCAACATCAACGGCGGCATCGGCACTCCTGAGGTGTACTATAACTCATGGACACCCGAACGCACCGACGCTTTCTACCCGGCCTTCAAACCTGCCCTCAAAAACATGCAGGTGCAGTCGAGATACCTGCTGAATGCCGCTTTTATGAGGCTGAAGAACGTCACTTTGGGCTACACCGTTCCGGAAAGCCTGAGCAGGAAGATCAAAATAGAAAGACTCCGAGTGTTCACTTCAGGCTTTAACCTCCTGACTTTCTCGAAAGTGCCGAAGTTCATGGACCCTGAGAACATGAATGACGCTTATCCGCTGATCCGTTCACTGACGGTGGGTGCACAGGTGAATTTTTAACAGTAAACCTTTAATAAGACTTCAATGAAAGCTACAAATATATCAATCCTTCTCCTGACTGTTTTGCTCATATTCAGTTGCGACGATGATTTCATGGAGCGGTACCCGCTTGACAGTATCGCTGATCAGAATTTCTGGCAGACCGAGTCTGACCTTAAACTGTATGCCAATTCCTTCTATGGTATTTACATCGAAGGTTTCGACAATGCCCTGGGTGTGAGGGACCCCTTCGGTTTCAAAGGTTCCGCCATTCCTTACGGTGACCTGCACTCAGACAATGCCCTTCCGCAGGACGTGTCCACTGTCAGGATGGTCAACGGCCTGTACGTCCAGCCCTCGGCTGCCGGCAGTGGCGGGTGGAACTGGGGCAATGTCAGGGCCCTTAACTATTTCCTGGTGAACTACCAGAGAGGCAATGTGGCCCAGGACATCAAGAACATCTATGCTGGCGAGGTCTATTTCTTCAAAACCATGGAGTATTTTAATAAAGTGAGGCTCTTCGGTGAAGTGCCATGGTACAGCAAACCCCTGGAAACCAACTCTAAGGAACTTTATGACCCAAGGACCCCGAGAGCGGCCCTGATGGACTCCCTGCTCAGCACCATCAACAAGGCCGTGGACCTGTTGCCGCAAAAAGGCAAGGAGGCCTCCGGACGTCTGAACAAAGACCTGGCTCTCTTGCTCAAAGCCCGCGTCTGTTTGTATGAGGGAACGTTCCGTAAATACCACAAAGACCTGAACCTTTCAGGCCAGAAGTTTCTGCAGGAAGCCGCCGACGCTTCAGACAAACTGATCAAGTCGGGCTCTTACGCCGTCTGGACCACCGGCGACACCCAGAACGATTACCATAACCTCTTTATTCAGAACAATTACAGGACTAACTCCGAAGTGATGCTCTGGAAAGAATACAGCAGCGGTGTGCTGGGCCATGCGTTCCTGAGGTATTTCCTCTGGAGCCAGGGCGAGAATGTCGTCGGGTTCTCCAAGTCATTTGTTGAAGAGTATCTGTGTTCAGACGGGCTCCCGATCAGTACCAGTAAGCTTTATATGGGCGACGACAGCCTCCAGAGCGAGTTTAAAAACAGAGATCCGCGGCTGTCTCAGACGGTCAGCCCTCCAGGCAGGTATGCCCTCGATAAAACCATCACCGGATCTTTTGTTGCCAGAGGCAAAGGTTACAACGGTCTGATGCCCGCTATAAGGGGAACGGGCGAAGAGTACCCTTCACCCACCGGATACTGGCCTGTGAAATACTGGAAAAACGACCAGACAGAAATCAACGCCTTCCAGAACGGCATCATGCCTTGTCCGGTCTTTAGGTTTGCCGAGGCCCTGCTGATCAATGCCGAAGCCAATGCCGAGCTGGGCACCGCTACCCAGGCTGTGTTGGATGCGACCGTCAATAAGTTAAGAAAAAGAGCGGGCATGCCTGACCTGGTTATGAATAACCTGCCTGCAGACCCTGCCCTGGACGATAAATACGCTAAGTTCTGCGGGTATACCCCTTCGGCACTCATCCGTGAGATCAGGAGGGAAAGAAGGGTGGAACTGGTGATGGAAAACTTCCGCTGGGATGACCTGGTACGTTGGAGAGCCGGAAAACTGCTGACCACCCCGCAGGCCACAAGAGGGATTAAATTCAAACAATACCAGTATCCGGGTGTGGTGATCAACCGCGACATCTTCCTGGACAGTGAAGGTTACCTCGCTCCTTATAAAGTCTCGTTGCCGAACGGCCGGACTTTCCAGGAACCGAAGCAATACTATTTTCCGATCCCGATCGAGGAGCTGGTCATCAATAAAAACCTGTCACAAAGCCCGGGCTGGGGGAATTAAAGCCTGGTTTATCCGGAGCAGCCTTCCGGGCTGCTCCTCATTCAACCTTAAAAATATTATGACAAAGAATCGTATCAAAACTACGGGAGGGCAGACCTTGCTCATCTTCTTATGCAGCCTCGTTGCCGTCACTTCCGTCAGGGCCCAGGTCAATCCGAAAACCGCCGCAGACCAGGCCGGCCATGAATTGTGGACCAAGTTCATTGACAAATACGGCATCATCAACGACTTTGTGGGCGAGCGGCCCACCGCGATGGACGCCCGGCTGTCGAGACCTAATGCCTTTGGATGGTGGACACCCATTGAAGACGGGGCCTTCTTTACCGGCCTTTACCTCGGGGCCATGTGTGAAAGAGCCGCACAAACGGGTCTGCAGGAAGACAAGGACAAGGCCAGGATACTCGCCCAGGGCCTCCTTAAACTCTCTATGGTGTCGGATGTACCCGGTTTTATTGCCAGGGGAGTCAGCACCGACGGCATCACACATTATCCCAACGGGTCCAACGACCAGACCGTTCCGTGGTTTTACGGGCTGTACCAATACCTGAAGACCGACATTCCCTCTGTAAAGGAAAAGGAAATCATCAAAGCGAAAATGACCGAGGTGATCGAGGCCCTGCGGTTAAACGACTGGGAATTTCCCTCCGACGGCATGTATACCGGCCTGAGCCGCGACGATCTGCGGGACAACCGCTTCCTGGAAATCCCCTGTTACCTCTATTTGCTGAGGGCCATGCATGAAGTGACGGGTAATGCTGACTGGCTGGAGCGTTACAAAAGAGCAGCCGTGGAGGTGCCGAAAGGCGGCACAAAAGGCCGTGCACAGATCAGTGCGGAGGGCATCGCTTACGACCAGGACTTCTGGAAAGACAGGAAAAATAAGTCTTATCTCTGGATCTACGTCATGAAAACGGCCGCCATGGTAGAGCTGGCGAGGCTCGAGAAAGACCCGGTCATCAAAGCCAGTTACCTCGAAGGCATCAAAAAAAGCAGGGATTTTGTCATCGATTTCGCCAAAGGCTACACCCAGTTTGACAACAAGGACGAGAAAGTATTCGGCAACACCGACTGGCGGGCCTGTTACACCGAATGGTTCCCGCAGTTCACCATTGCCGACGCCATTGCGGTGTCGACACTGAGAAATGATGCCAAAGCAGGGCCGAGGAAAAACTATGAAAGGAATTTTATGACCACCCCGCTGGCTGCGGCCTCCATCCTGGCCCTGGCCGGAAACCCGGAAGACTGCAAGCTGATCGACGAAGTGGTAGGGCATTATAATTATGCGAAACTATACCTCGGCGAATTCTTTTACGCCGAGTATGCTTACTATCATAAGCCCTGTAAATAGACTTTTTCGCCCCACCGACCTTAGAACTCAGGAAAAATAATGGAAAAAATAGTATACGGCTAATCAGACAAGCCCTCCGGAACCTCTCCGGGGGGCTTTGTTTTGAATGAAACCGGCTTCAAATACCCCATAAGCCCCAACAATCAGCTGAAAAACCCTTACATCGCCCGATTCAGCCTCGTCAAACCCCCTAAAAGTGCCTCAATATCCCCGCCGGGCTCAAAAACAACAGCTCAGACTGCCGTTAAAGACTCTTTCAGTCCCTTTAATGCCAATAAAAGTGGCTATGACTCCTGTCAAAGCTGCTATGAAGCAAGATAAAACCTAAATAAACCCACTGAAAGCCCGTCCATCGGAGCTAAAAGCTCGGATGTCGGAGCTTTTAGCTCGGGGATATGGTGTTAAAGAGTATAAATCGGAGCTTTTAGCTCGGGTATTGGAGCTAATAGCTCGGAAATATGATATCGAAGGGCAAACATTGGAGCTTTTAGCTCGGCGATATGATGTCAAAGGTCAAACATCGGAGCTTTTAGCTCGGGGATATGCTGTCGAAGAGTATAAATCGGAGCTTTTAGCTCGGGGATATGGTGTCAAAGAGTATAAGTCGGAGCTTTTAGCTCGGGGATATGATGTCAAAGAGTATAAATCGGAGCTTTTAGCTCGGGGATATGATGTCGAAGGTCCAACGTCGGAGCTTTTGGCCCGGAAGTATCTTCTCGGAGCTAAACCATTAAGGAGTGAAGGGCATTAAGGGGGCTGTTGACCATCTGTCTTGATATTCTCAATGCCTTAATGGTGAAAGAAAGTGTTTATCATGGCCGTAAAAGCCTCGATGGAGTAGTACGAAGATTTACCATTAAGGAGTGAAGGCCATGAAGAAGGCATGAAGGAGTACGCTGACAACTTCATGAACCCTTAATGCTCTCAATTCCTTAATGGTGAAACCTCAGCACTGCTATTGAAGCACGATAGACTCCTCCACTTTGATCTCATCCAGGAAATACTGGTCGTGCGACACCACCAGGAGGGTGCCCTGGTACTCATTGATGGCCGCGGTCAGTATCTCGATGTTCTGAATGTCCAGGTTATTGGTCGGTTCATCCAGGATGATCACGTCCGGGGCCTGGTTGCCGATCGTAAGGGAGCAAAGCATCAGCCGCATTTTCTCGCCACCACTCAGGGTACGGCAGGGTTTGTCCCAATACTCCTTCGTAAACAGGAAGCGGTTCAGCCGTATCTTGATGTCGTGCTCCTGCAGGGTCCCGGTGTTGAAACTCCGGGCCTGTTCATAAACACTGAGATCATTATCAATCAATGAATAATCCTGGTCGATGTAAATGGACCTGATGGCGGCCCGTTCGATGCTTCCGGTCTGAGGCTCCAGTTCCCCCAGCATCATTTTAATGAGTGTCGTTTTTCCCGATCCGTTCGCTCCCCTGATCACCAGACGCTCGCCGCTGCAGACCTGTAAACTCAGCGGCTCTTTCCACAGCCACTGGTCGCCATACCTGAAATTCACCTGCTCTGCCGTGACCAGGATCTTGCCTTTGTGGAGGCCGGAGCTGTCCAGGTTCACCTTCATTTTATCCGTATCCGGCAGGTCTTTCCGCAGGCGGCCCAGGTCGCGGGCGATGTTCCCGGTTTTTTCTGCGTGCACCTCTTTCATGCGGGAGGTACTTCTCTCGGCACTGTTGCGGAGGGTGTTCATCACGATCGTCGGCATTCCGGCCTTTTCCTGTTTCTTTTTACCCCTGGCGTCCAGCTTCTGTTGCCGCTCCATCGCCTCTCGTTCTGTCTCGCGGGCTTTGCGGAGGGCCTTTTCCTTGCTTTTTACCTCATGGTTCAGGGCCTCGTTTTCTATGCGTTTCTGTTCGGCATAAAAATCATAATTACCCCCATACACCGTGATGCCTTTGGGCCCCAGTTCATAAACAGTAGGCAGGAGATTGAGCAGGGTCCGGTCGTGACTCACCACCACGAGGGTCTGTCCGGCCGAGCGGATGTAATCGTACAGGATGTCCCGGCTGAGGGTATCCAGGTGGTTGCTCGGTTCATCCAGCAGCACCACCTCCGGCTGGTGAATGAGGATACCCGCCAGGAAAACCTTCGTTTTTTGTCCGCCGCTGAGCGAGCTCATCGGCAGGGAAAGGTCCGGTATATCCAGTTTCCAGTGGGCCAGGGCCTCGTTGCACCGTTCCTCAATGCCCCAGTCGTCGTCGAGAACACCCAGGTTGGCTTCGGTTACTTTCCCGTCCAGGATTTCTTTCAGGGCAAGCAGTTTTTCTTCAATGCCGAGGGCCTGAGCGATGGTATACCCATTGAACTGCCCGAAAATCTGGGGGACATAATAAGGCCTGGGATCCGCTTTGACGGTTCCGTGCGTGGGAAGTAAATTCCCGGCTAAAATTTTCAATAAAATAGATTTTCCGGCACCATTATGACCGATCAACGCGATCTTATCATGCTTGTTGACAACAAGATGGAGGTCAGAAAACAATATATCACGATTGGGGTGTGTATAAGTAACACCTTGGAGAATTAACATCATTTCTTTCTTTAAGAGTGAATAATGACAAGACCAGCGGCCCTGTTTATTGTCTTACGATACAGAAAGAAATGATCACATAGCGGTGTTTTTTGATGATGGGTACAAAGGTAGGGGATTTTTTTGGGATGGGCAAAGGGGGTATTTGAATATGAAATATACTTTCGTATATTTAGGGTGTAATACAAATACTGACTTTACAGTTTTGACTTGTCGTTAATTGAAGGAGTTGGAATCATTAGGTTATAAGGATAAAAAGTATGATAGATTTAGAAATTTCAAACTACAATGGGAAATACACTCATTTGAATACTGAGCGGAGTCAAAACGTTAGGCCGATAGATCTAGCTAGGGCTATGGTTCAAGTAGGCCAAGGTAGTTGGAAAGATGTTTTTAATTTGAGCAAATTCAGAATTGGAGAGTTAGTTTGCAAAGCGTTTGCATTTTCGAATCTCGAGAGAGGCAATCTGATACTTCAGAATAGATTTAATAAACTTAATCAAAGTGAGAAGACAACTATTTCCTACTACTTTGGACAAGGTTTAACAAAATTGTATTCTGAAAAATTTCTCAAAATTAAATGGCTGTTCCATGTTGATGATTATATTGATCTTATCCAATTTACTAATAAGGGATTATCCACTTCCAAAATTACTGTTGGGAAAACAAAAAAGATAGCAAATAGACCAGATCTTATAGGTTTAGAGAGAAAAAATATTTCGCATATTTTTGAAGCAAAAGGCAGTTCCATTAAGTATGACACCAGTGTTATGCAACATGCTATTAATCAAGTTTCTCAAATAAAAACCTATAATGGTGTGTCACCTGAGACGAAAACTGCTTGTTATTTTGATCTTTCAAAGAAACCGATAAAAGGGATTATAATTGATCCTGAAAATGGAGATGATGGAATTGATATACAGCTAGATGAAGAACTTTTGATTAAGAGGTATTATTCTTTCTTTCTCGAAAATAGACAGTATTTTAGTAACAGTTTTAGGTATAAAAATCTTGAGTTTTTAATAACACCCGTAGGAATGCCGAGTATTTATTTTGGATTCGATAAAAGGCTCCTTGATATGAATGTAGCGGATTTGTTAAGCGAAAAGGGACTATATTATAACACAGATACATATTTGCAAAATTATAGTGAAGATTCAGAACACGTGAGTTTAGGTTTAGACGGAATTATTTTAGTAGATGAAAGAAAGTTTTGAGAGATTAGAAGTGTCAAATTGCCAAATGCTCAGTTTGTTAAAATAAACAATTTAATATTTTAAACTCAATTGAAAGATATATTTTACTGTATTCAGTATGAAGAATAATGAAGTAGTTATTGAACAAGTTCTTTTGAAGAAACAGTATATGGTTTCTTTTGAAGCAGTATACAGTCAAAGTGACTTCATTGATCCCCTAATTTTATTAAAGGACATTCCTCTGGCAGCACTTGAAGAAGTTGCTTACTTATTGGTGCGAATTACTAACATACAAAAAGAAGAAAGAAGATTTCATTCATCTTACCTATTAGGTTGGATGATGAGAATGACCGGTATTGATCAGAGGAAAGTACTTCAATTTGTTCAAACAAATCCAATATTTAACCTCGTAGATTTTTTAATAACTAGTCAGAAATCTTGCCTAAGACTAATACAAATAATCTTAGAGGTTGGCTGTCCAATAGAGCGAGAACTATCAAAGAATGATTGGGGAATGCTTTTTAAATCGTTGCTAATATGTAATACAATAGAAATAAAAAAACAGGAAGAAGTATTTAACTGGAATAATAACGAAGGCACTGAGAACTTTATGAGTAAGATTTTGCCCATTAGAATGCGAAATTTGGAAATAGAACGTAGGAAAGATTATAAAGTGCAATTGTTGAAGGCCTCTTATTTTTTTGAATTTTGTAAATTAGATAACGAATATAAATCCTATCTAGAAAGCTTTTTGAGCTTTTATTCTTTTAAATCTTACGAAGAGTACATATGGAATATTTTGCATCCGTTTCTATTAATGATGACGAATGATGAAATTACCTGCAAAATTCATATCGATCAGAAAGACATAAGTACAATCAACTTTTTTAAACATTTCTTAATTAACGATAAAAAGGTCACTCTTGACGAAGATTATTTGTTACTACGCCAGTTTCCGATTCTCTATCGTGCAACAAATACTTATATATTTTTGAATATTAATTTCTTCATAGATAAACTATATCATGGATTTCTTTTTGATTTTGTAGATGTATTAAAAAAAAGTGGTTTAGAAACATTTGACTACGGACAGTTAAAGAGGGATATGGGGAACAGATTTTCAGAAACCCATCTTTTTTACATGATAATGGAAAAATGCTTTACATCCTTTGGCAATTTTAGAAACTCAGGAACTGATCTGAAGAAAAAATTAGATGAAAGAGAGCCGGATTATATTCTTAGGAATGAAAATGAAATCTTTTTATTTGAATTTAAAGATTCTACTATAAATTCTAATATAAAGTATTCAGAAGACGCTTCAATTATTAAAGATGAATTACTTGAAAAATTTGAGTCCACTAAAAAGAACGTAGATAAACCTAAGAATAAAGCTGTAAATCAGCTTAAAAATAGTATTGTTGATATTCTAAATTCAAAGTTTCAACAAAAAGAGATAGATAATTTTGAACCCAATAATGTGATTATTTATCCTATTTTTGTATTTACGGATGTTGTTATGGAAGCAAGCGGTGTAAACTATTTTTTAAAAGAAAGATTAAATGCTTTAATTGAAAATGAAAACCTTCCGAAGAATAGAATTAGAGACATGGTTTTAATTAACCTTGATACTTTAATTTTGTATCAAGATTTGTTTAAAGAGAGCTTAATTGATTTTGGGGAATGCGTTAAAAGTTATCTTGGATTTGTTTCTCAGGGAAGTCCTGAAACTAAGCTATCAGCATTTGATGAATATTTTAAGTATTATATTGTGAGAAAAGGGTTTAAAGTCGTTACTAAACCGAAGGATTTTGATGAAATAATTAAATCTTTTATTTCAAAAGACACTTAATTTTACGCGTTAAGAGTTTACTGGGTTAAATAATAATACCACCTAATCCACTTATGAATTTTCTAATAAATGTTGTTCCAAATTACTTTTAAAATTCTCATTTATATTATTCTTATCCTCACCCAACCTTTTTTGACCTAGATCAATGTTTATGATGTCTCGTTTGACCATTTTTGCATCGTCAAACCATTAAAACAACAGAATGAACAAAAAGTATTTTAAGTACATCAACACTTTATTTGTCGTGTTTCCGATGACCCTCATCATGGCGTTTGTGGGCATCGTCCGCAATTATGGATTCGGGGAAGATTGGGTATGGAAGTTTCTGAAAGCGTGGAGCGTCATGTTGCCAGTGGCTTATGCCGCTGCTTTCGTGATTATTCCCAACGCCAGAAAACTAGCCGAAAAAACTGCTTCCAGGTCATAAGGCCGTAGATTTGTGGCTTATCACTAAATGACTATGCAGGAACAACTTATTCATTACATCAGGAGATTTATTACCGTCACAGACGAGGAGCTTAACAAAATAGTTTCGTGCTTCAGACCCCTGGAAGCGGAGAAAAATGAACTCCTGGTGGTGGCCGGGCAGACCAGCCAACGTACTTTTTTTGTGGGGAAGGGCTGCATACGCATATTTTTTATCACCGAAGAGGGCCAGGAAGCGACGAGGTACATCGCTTTTGAGAACAACATGGCCACGGCCCTGTGCAGTTTTATCTCCAATGAGCCCTCGCTGGAATTTATCCAGGCCCTGGAGCCTTCGGAATTACTCTGTATTTCTCATGAAGACTTTTACCATCTGCTGGAGGTGATTCCTGCCTGGGAGAAATTCCACAGGCACTATCTGGAGAAGGCTTATGTGAACAATACCAACAGATTGATGTCATTCCTGACCCTCAGTGCCAAAGAGAGATACCGGCAGGTGCTGGAGGTCAACCCGGAAATAGTCAGGCGATTACCCAATAAAATCGTCGCTACCTACCTCAACATCTCACAGGAAACCCTGAGCAGGCTGAAATCAAAAATTTAGGTTTACTGCCCTGATTTTAACGTCGTTGATCTGCCGGGTTAAGGTATTCAGTCCTATTTTATGAGCTTTTTTTTAGAACTCAGATCCCTTTGTTACCTTTATCTCAGAAACTTTGTCAGAAAAATACCGATGGCTAATAAAATTCTGTTTTACCGGAACAAACTGCAACTCACCCAGTCTGAACTGGCAGAGCGGTCGGGATTGTCGCTGCGAACCATTCAGCGGCTGGAGTCCGGCCAGATTCCTAAAGGATATACCCTCAAAGTACTGGCCAAAGCCCTGGAAACCGGCACCGGGGAATTGATTGAAGAACCTGAATCAGGTGAAGCGGTGGCGGATCTGAAAAAGATAAAACTCATCAACACCTCTGCTCTTTTCTTCATGATCATTCCTTTCGGGAACATCGTTATTCCCTGGATTATCCTCAGGAGAAACAAGCTGGACGCCGTGAGAAAAACCGGATCGGAGATTCTTGAAATTCAGATTTTATGGACAGTCATCACCTCTTTTTTCCTGGCGGTCAGCCCGCTGCTTCAATGGGCCTTACAGCTTAAAATCCCCCTGATTCTTATATTTCTGTTTTTGAGCTCCCTTCTTAATTTGTTCATCATTCTACGTAATGCCAGATCACTAGCGGAAAAAGGGTATTTGGCTATTCGTTTGAAAAACAGCCTTTTGTGAGAGTTGTCGTAAAAATGTCGTAAAATTGGCGGCTATATTTTATGATGATTTTTATGCGTTTTCATGAGTTTTGTGAAAAAAAGCAAATGAAAGTTATTAAAAAGATCTGTCTTATTTTAAGCGTGTTTTTACTGGTTGGCTCCGTCGCCGGATATTTTTATTTTGACAGGAAGTTTACACCTCTGCCCAATAGCCTGCTGGTAAAAGGGGAAGTTGAACACCTGCCCATTGCGTGGGAAAGTAATGAGGTCAGTCCAATGGCAGCTTTACTTTTACCCGTCAGGCTCGCCGGCATTCCTGATACATTTTACATGCAACTGGATTTCGGTTCACCGTTAACCCTGTTCTATCGTACACCACTGACAGCTATTCAACAGAAATACCCCGGTAAAGCAGAGCTATCGCCCGGATCACCGGTTTTGAAGTCAGATTTTCACCTTGGAAACATGCATGTGACTTCCGGGGATTTTAAGATACTTAACTATGGTGAGGACATCGACTGGCGTACAACCGGAAGAAGATACATTATTGGTACCATCGGGACTGATCTGCTGGAGAAGCGGGTGACCATCATGGACTTCAGGAATAATACCTGCTCATTCTTCGAAGACATTCCCTCCCGGGAATCCGGACGCCCGTTTGAAACATTTGAATTTAACAAAAGAAGGATACTGTTGCCGGCGAAGATAGGTGAAGAGGAGGTTACTTTGCTTTACGATTCAGGCACGAGTGCTTTTGAACTGGTTACGAGTAAATCAAACTGGCAGAGGTACAAAAAAGAGAATGCCAAATCACAGGTTGAGGAGGCTAATTCGTGGGGAAATAGCTTGCAAACATTTACTGCAGAGAGTAACAAAGAAATAACTTTCGGACGGACCAGGGTTCCTCTCAGGAATGTTACTTATATAGAAGGGACTTCATTTCTTCAACAGATGCTGATGCGTTTTTCGGGAATGGAGGGCATGACCGGAAATCAGCTTTTTAAAGACAGGGTCGTTATCCTGGACTGTGCCGGCAGAAGATTCGCAGTTTATTGATGATCAGCAGGGGATCGTGCCCTCGTGTCTTTCACACATCGAAAATAGCCACGACGGCACGGTTCGACCAGAAAAAGAAGCGGTAAGGACCTCCGAAACCCGCCGCCGGGAAGCTGTAACGGCCTTCTGTACACAAACCAGGCAATTGTATCCGGATTTTACTATATTTGGATATTCAGGAGCGGGCATGAGTTCTCCGTTAAAAACATTGAGATGACGTTGATATTTATCGTAGGTTTTGTTTTGTTACTGGCGTTTTTTCTTCTTTCTTCCGACGGCACCAGGAGGGCCCGGAAGAACCTTGAACAGATCCGTTCAGGCTGGGGCAAACCAAAAAATGAGCCTTTTCATTTTGAAGGGATCGGCACTTATGCCGGAGTGGTGCATGATCAGCCCTTTCACCGGCTCTCGGAGCAGACTTTGAATGACCTTGATTTTCAGAACCTGTTCAGGTTCCTGGACCGGACGATAGGGAAGGTGGGACAGCAGTTTCTGTATAAAAAACTGATGGAGCCCTCGGACCGGACTTCGGACCCTTCACAGCCTTTGATCACTTTACTGACAGAGGATCGTGAACTGAGAGAGGCCGTTCAAATGCAACTTATTCAATTGAACCATCCCGATGCTTATCATATCCCGGCCTTGCTGCAGGACAAACTCCTGGAGAGCCCGTCGTGGCTTAAATTCCTGAAGTTCGATATTCTCGTGGTGGTTTTATTGCTTCCTGTTTCTTTTAAGTTCCCGGTTTTCAGCATTGCCCTTCTCCTGATCTTTGCGTTTAACCTGTTGCTGCATTACTGGAACAAAACGAACTCGTATCCGTTTCTCCGCTCGTTTCCTCAGTTGAACACGCTGGTGAATGTGGCCCGTGTACTGTCGAAAATGGAGAAACTTCCGGCTGATAAGGCTGTGGAGTGGGGTATTGATGAACTGAGACCCTTCCAGAGGAAGCTGAACCTGCTGAATTTTGACAACAAAGGCGGCATCAAAGGAGAAATAGAACAGGTGATGATGTACCTGGTGGAAATGCTGAAGGGCTTTTTGCTGATCGAAGTGTTTACGCTTTTCAGGCTGACGAAAGAACTGGAATCCAGGCAGGCGTCGATCATAATGCTGTTCAATTATGTCGGGCATATTGATGCCTGCATTTCCGTAGCCTCGCTGCGGGCAGGTGAACTGAAGACCTGTTTGCCTGAGCTGACAGATGGGGGAGAGGGAATGATTTTGAAGAACATTTATCACCCGCTCATTGAAGACTGTGTGACGAATGATCTTAATATCACGGAGAAAAGTATACTGATCACAGGCTCGAACATGTCCGGTAAATCGACTTTCCTGAGGACTTTGTGTATTAACTCCGTTTTGGCACAGACCATTTACACCTGCTTCGGTGAGCTGTTTGTATCGCCTGTGCTGAAGCAATATTCTTCGATCAGGATAGATGATGATCTGTTTGAAGGAAAGAGTTATTATTTTGAAGAAGTGAGGATCATGGGTACGCTGATTGCAGAAGTGGAGACGCCTTTTCAGAACCTGTTTGTGTTAGATGAGGTTTTTAAGGGCACGAATACGGTGGAGAGGATCGCCTCTGCCAAAGCCATCCTTTCTTATCTGAACCGAAAAAACAACATCGCCATTGTGGCTACGCATGATATCGAGCTGTCTGATATGCTCAAAGACGAGTATGAACTCTATCATTTTACAGAAATGATCGAAGAAGAAGAACTGATCTTCGACCACAAAATCAAACCCGGCCCGCTCAAAACCCGCAACGCTATCCGCCTCCTCGAACTCTCCAACTATCCCGCGGAGATCATCAGAGAAGCAAAGGAGATTTTACAGGGTGGGAAAAAGTTTTTGTAGAAGTCGACGCAAACGAATCGTGCCTTCGCGTCTTGGTGTCCTCTTATTCGTCGAAGATAGCCACGAGGGCACAAAGACACGGTTTATTTTTGAATGACTTAAAATTGACTAGTGAAAGTCGAAGCAAACGAACCGTGACTTCGTGTCTTTGTGGCCTCTTATTCGTAGAAGACAGCCACAACGTCACAAAGGCACAGTTTTATTTTTTAGCGAGTACGATCAGAAGAGCTATAATCCCTATTATGGCATAACAAATCACCATATTCTGTACCCCGGTTTTCAGCTGGTTGCTGATCAGGGTGCCGACGCCGGAGCCGATAAAGAAAAAGGAGGTGCCGTAAATGGCGGAGGCCATCCCGGCGTTGTCGCCCAGTTGCTCGAGGGCCAGGGCACTGCTGTTGGGTTCAATGGTGACGTTGATGGCCGTTAATAAAACCGCAAAACCCAGGAAAACGGGTAAACCCGGCACACCGCCCGAAACCAGCGTAACGGCCAGGAACACCATGCTGATCAGAAAATAACTGATGACCAGTCCTTTCAGGGTTTTGAATGCCCCGAACCGTACCGACAGTTTTGAATTCATGAAGGTAAAGATCGCCATGATCACCCCCGTACCCGCGAATATCCAGGTAAAGAGGGCAGGTTGCTGGTAAATAACCCCGATGATAAACTCCGAACTGGCAATGTAAGCACTGAAAACGGTGAATAAAATGGTGGTAAGCAGGGTATACCGGATAAATGTCGTATTCTGAAGTATCTGCCGGGCAGAAGTGAGGAGGTTATAAGCAGCGACGTCTGTTTCCTTCTTTTTCAGTGATTCTTTCAGCCTAAACGACCACAGCAAAATAAATACCGCCAGCAGGGAAGGCGTGAAAAACACCATCCGCCAGTCGGACAAATGTAAAATAAAAGCACCAAGAAAAGGGGCCAGGATAGGCGTGAACAAGAAGAGCGTAAAGACCAGTGACATAATGCTCGCCATCTGGTCGCCCGCGTAACGGTCACGCACACCCGCAATAGAAGTGGTGAAAATGGCCGAGGCCCCCATGCCCGAAAAGAACCGCAATATAAAGATCACTGTCATACTCTCCGAAAAAGCCGCCGCTGCACCCGCGAAGATGTAAATAAAGAAGCCCAATCGCATAATTGGTAGTCTTCCGTAGCGGTCCGACAAAGGCCCGAAAAGCAACTGCCCAATCTGTCCCATAAAGAAAAAGCTGATGATCTGTGCCGCTTCTGTAGAATCGCTGCCGAGGTGGAAATGATTGCGGATGTCGCCCAAAGCAGGCAGCATGATGTCAATACCCACCGCCGTCATGAGCATGGCAGAGGCGGTGAAGGCGATGTATTCTCTGGTTTTCAAGGGGTATCTGCTATTAAATAAATCGGGTTACAAGGTAAGAATGTAATTTGAAGGGAAAAGGTTTGGGGGCGGGGAGATTTTTAGGGGGGATTTGTTTAATTGTTTGGGATTCGTTTATATATTGGTGGGCTGGATTGGTTTTGCAGGAATTTTAATACAGACAAGAATCAACGCATAAGCAAAAATGATAAAAGAAAGTAAAATCAAAAAACTGAAGGATGAAAAAATCATTACATTACTTGATCAGGAGTTGAGTATATTCGAATTTAAGTATCAAAAGTCAAAGGATCACTTTGTGCGAAAAGAGAATGGGTTTGATCAAATCATCAGTGTTTATGTACCTTCTTCGCCCTTTATTTATGATGAAAAATCAGAAAAGCTATATTTAACCTTTAAAGTGTTCTTCCGATTAGAAATGCCTGAATATGAAAACTGGTATTTAGAAGAATTCGGAGAAAAGATTCGCCTTTCATTTTTAATGGAAAACGTGACTTCTCAAATAGAACTTTCAATAAATGATTTTGACGCAGAGAGCTTTTACGAGCCTACTGCTTCGCAACAATTTAAAAACAATGTCAGCAGGTGGATTGCGAGAGGTGGTGATCAGGACGAAGTTTTAACCAACTTCAACGATTTTTTAAAAAATCGTATTCCTGACCTGAGTTTAAACCTGTCAGAGAATTCGGATATTTTAAAAATATATAATAAGAGCAAATTTCCTTTTGAATACACTTTTTTGTTGGTTTATGGTGGGTATTTAGCTAAAGCAGAAGAAGAATTTGGAAAGTACTACCATTATTTATTAAATAGAATTGAAAGTCAATTAAAAGAATCAGAAACTGAAACAATTGAACTTATTCAAGAATTGAATGAGCTGATTAAAAAGATTCAAAAGACGTCAAACTTGTCATTAACAAACCCTTTTAACCGTTCCATAAAGCTCTTGGTTTCAAAAAATGATACGTTTGACTTTTCTCAAAAAACGCATTTTATAGAGGTACTTCGACTTGATATTTCGCAATTTGATATTAAATCCATTAACATCAATTCTTTAGGTGATGTTTTAGTCTACACCAGGGATCAAAAAATAATCAAGCTGAATTCAAAAGCTGAGATATTGTTAGAAACGGAAATTGAACTCAGAAAAGGGTTTGACAAGATTTTTTGGGAAGTTCCGTCAGGGGTTATAAATGAAATATCTGCATTTTATGTGAATAATTTTATAATCACAAGTGATAACAAAATATTGGAGCTGAGTTTACCAAGCCAAAAGCTCAAGAAAGGGAAGTTACAAAATCCACATATTAATGACTTGAAGTATTGGCCAAAGGAGAATAAATATCTGATTGTTTATGAAGATAATTTTTTGTTGTATAATACAGATGGGCAATTGGAAAAAAGCATTAACGTCGGTGAAAAATATGGTAGCCGCATCATAATTGAGAAAGAATGGATTCTTACACAAAAGAAAGGTGCTGCCAATGTCATTTTGAATTTTGATGGAAAAATTGTTGCGACTTATGAATTTGCTACCGGGAATAGGTATTTCGATTTCTCTTCGAACTATGAGTATCTGATATGCTTTTGTTACTCTACTAAATCTCAGTTTTATAATTTGATTAGTGATAAGAAAGAGACTTTATGGGCACATCCAACCTTTTTTAAGGACTATATTGGGAAAATGTACAACGACATTGAAAACAATTTTGGAATGGGAATAGCGAAGTTTTCCCCGGATAATAAATATATAGTAGGAGGTGCGTATCATGGAAAGTATGTTGCCTGGTTGTTGCCGAAACTGGAAAGGGTTGAGCTTATTCCGAAGCCTGAGATGATAGACTTGCTTGAGCCACATGTTTCAACTATTTTTTTTGAAGAAGGAAAGAACGAGATTGTCACAAAAGCTGAGTTGGTTAATTTAGGGAATCAAACTTTTTTTAAAAACAGAGGGAATAATATTTCGAAGGTTTTCTTCTTTGAAAACGGAGATACTTTTGTGACGGAAATTGATTATGGCAAGTTTGTTCTTTCGTGGGATAGAAATTTTAACAATTTGACATTCAAAAGAATAGAAGGAAAACTGGACTTACACTCTGAAAAGTATTTGACACAAACAACGAAAGAAGAGTTGGTGATTTATAGGCCAGAATAATTCTTTTCAAGAGATCAGAAAATCAAATAAATACCAGCATCTTTTTCGTAGGTATTCGATGTAGTAATAAAAATTAATACTCTTCTTATCATGATCTATTATTGAGCAGCATTTAATGTGAGAATTAAATCCTGTTAATCCTGTCTATAATTCTGCAAAGCCCCAACAAATTTCCCTAATCTTGTAAGTTTCTACGCCCGTCCGGGTACTAATGAAATAAACAAGTTCAAATTGACGGAAAAAGGACAGCAACATATTTTCGAGCAATGGCTGAGTCAGCATAAAGCACTGGTCTTTAAGGTCGTGAGGGCATATGCTTTTACGGCGATGGACCAGGATGACCTCTTCCAGGAAATCAGCATACAGGTATGGCGTTCCGTTACTGCTTTCCGGCAGGAGTCGTCTGTCACGACCTGGCTGTACAGGATTGCCCTCAATACGGCCATAAAATGGGTCAGGAAAGAACGGAAACACCAGCAGGATGGCAACCTGGAGGAGGTAGAGCATGTGTTACAGGAAAACAAAATGCCTGTTGACGAACGCCTGGTGTGGCTTTACGAGGAGATTTCCAGGCTGGATGAAATCGACCGCTCTGTGACCTTGCTGATGCTGGACAACTTCAGCTACAAGGAAATGGCGGATATCCTGGGCATTACCGAGTCAAACGTGGGGGTGAAGATCAACCGCATCAAAAAACATCTTATTTCAAAATCAAAAAAGTACAGTTAAAAATGGAATTTGACGACATGAAAAAAATCTGGGACACCCAAAACAACGAGCCGCTTTACGCGGTCAATGAAACGGCATTGCACCACCGCATCCTTTCCAAAAAGAGGAAGGGTTTTCATATCACGAATATCAGCGAATGGCTGTCGGTGCTGGTTTATGGAGGCACAGCCTGTTTTATCTTTGGGGTGAATTTCTACAAACAAAGCGGGAATGTCTGGATGTATGTGCTGGCCGCATGGATGCTGGGCAGTGCTTTGTATACCCTTGTGAGCCGTATCCGCAGGATCAGGGGGGAGCGGCAGTTTGACCGCACGATGAACGGTGACCTGGCCCATGCCATTTCGGTGGCGGCTTACCAGGTGCGGCTTTCGTTCCTGATGCGTTGGAATATCCTGCCAATGGGTTTACTGACGGTACTGAGTGTTCTCGACAATGGAAAATCGGTCTGGGTGGCGGTTGGCGTACTGGTATTTTTTGTAATAAGTTATTACGCAGGCGGCTGGGAGCATAATATTTATAAAAACAGGAAGCATGAGCTGGAGGTGTTGCAAAATAAGCTGGAGAGCTGTTAGCTGTTAACCATTGGCTTTTAGCTGTTTTTAGTATGTTACCTGTTGATTATCAGTGTGATAATATTAAATAGTAGTCTCTTAGTGGTGGATCGGCTTAGGATGCGATTTTGTCTTTTTCCATGATGATATTTCGGTGTTCCTGGCCCCAGTTGTAGAGTTCGTGGAGGAGTTTGTCAAGGGATTTCCCATGCGGGGTGATGGAGTATTCGACCGTAGGGGGGAAAGTGTCGAAGACTTCCCTTTTGATCAGCTTGTTCATTTCCAGGGCTTTTAGTTCTTTCGAAAGCATCTTGTCTGTAATGCCGTAAACTTCCTTTGATATCTGTTTGAAACGTTTGTTGCCCATAGACAGACTGAGCATGATCAGGAGTTTCCAGCGGCCCTCCAGGGCTTCCAGGGCATCTTTCATGGCTAATATATTGAACGGACATCCTTCTCCTGCCAACATGGTTTCTTTTAATTTAACTGCGTTACTATCTTTCCGGATAGTGCTATCCAAAGAGATAGTACTATATCATGGATAGTAAAGATAGATAGTTTTGTGTCATCATTCAAAAAAATAACAAAACAATGAAAGCAAAACGCATTATTCCCATCATCCTGACAGGTATTCCGGCACTGGTGCTGATCATAGGAGGAGTTTCAAAAATCATCGGCACAGAACCGGAACCCGTCGTGGAATTCCTGACCAGGCTGGGCTTCAGGGAGTATTTCATCCCCATAGGTATCATAAGTTTAGTCATCGCAGGCCTCCTGTTATATCCCAAAACCACCAGGATCGGATTTTTATCTGCCATCTGTTATTTCAGCGGAGCTTTATCCCTCGAAATCGCCGGGAAACAGCCCGTCGTTTCTGTTGTCTTTCTGATACTGCTTTGGACAGGGATGTTTTTAAAAGATAAGGGAATGTTTCTTCCATCTGAAAAATAACGGCTTTGAGGCCCGCAGCCTATGTGAAGATGGGTAGTCCAGTAGGGACGTTACATCGGTAGAAAAGAAATGTATCATAAGAATAAAATCCCGTAGGCCCGCCCGGCGTGACCACCAGGGCGGACGGGGATGACATATTCACGGCGATAAAAATGTTGTCCCTTGAGAATTGTATTTACACCGATTTACATTCAATTTACACTGATTTTACAAAACACCGGATCCGGGAATCTACATTTGGGCATCTTTGAATAACATTTAAACAGATGAATGAGATGGGCCGGATGATGATTTTTATTTTGATGTGTTTGTGTTTTACCGCCTGCCACGGGCAAAAGGAGACCGGATCTAATGAACTACTGGGGCATCCTAAAGTGGTGAAACCTTTTGGTACCCATCCGTACACCAACATCCGGTGCAGCATACAGGACAGAAAAGGAAACCTGTGGTTTGGTACGACCGGTGCCGGGGTGTACCGGTATGACGGCAAGATTTTTACCAATTTTACCCAAAAAGACGGCCTCAGTCATGATGTGGTGTATTGTATCCTGGAAGACAAGGCCGGGAATATCTGGTTTGGGACGAAGGATGGTGTCTGCCGCTTTGACGAGAAAAAACGACCTTCGGGGAAAGCCGGGTTCATCCGTTTGCCTTTGCCTGAAATCGATGACGATCATAATTATTTTGTGTCGCTTAAAAATGATGCCCCGGTTCGTTATGCCTTTGACCGGAAATCGGTTTTCAGTATGGCCGAGGATAAAGCCGGGAACATCTGGATGGGCACCGGTAACGCGGGTTTGTTCCGTTTCGACGGGGTGAATTTTATCAATTATAAAAATTACAACGGCACCTGGGAGGTCGCTAACAAGGACAGTGTCAACAGGGGCCATTGTTTTTATCATATCCTGATCCAGAGTGTTGCGGCAGACCGGAAAGGAAATGTGTGGTTCAGTGCCCTTGGTGATCAGAGCGGGGTATACCGTTATGACGGAAAGGCCATTGCCCGTTTCTCTTTTGATAAGCCTATCAAAAGCCTCGTAAGCTGGATCAAAGAAGACAAAGCCGGGAACATGTGTTTCGGCTCAAGGGATGAGGGTGTTTGCCGCTATGACGGCAAGACGTTTACGTATTTCACGAGTAAAAATGGTCTTTGCAGTAATTTTACGACAGATATGTTGGAAGACAAAAGCGGGAATTTATGGTTCAGTAGCAGTCTCCTGGAAAACGAAGGCCGGACAAAAGGCTGTGTGACCCGCTTTGATGGGAAGACTTTTAAGCAGGTTTCACTGGAAGGGCTGGGTAATACCTCTGTCTGGACTATGCTGGAAGATAAAAAAGGGTATGTGTGGTTGGGTGCCAGGAATGTGGGTTTGTACCGTTACGACGGCAAATCATTTACTGATTTTACGGGAGAAACGGCCAGATAATAAGGATTTTTCATGAATTGTTTTCATAAAGACAAGCAAAGGTGGTATCACCTGGTGCTGCCTGTGCTGTTGTGCATCAGCTCCGGTGAAGGGCAGCTTAAATCAGCTCAGAAAAGCGATGCATCCAAAGAAAAAGCCGGCAGGTTTCCTGTGGTAACTCCCGGAAGTTATGGCATTGAACCGGACCTTTCACTGCAGGTGAGTGAGTATATCCGCCGGATTCTGCAGGATAAGAAAGGAAACCTCTGGTTTGGAACGAACGATCAGGGTGCGTGCCGGTATGATGGTAAATCCCTGGCTTATTTTACACCCAAAGAAGGCATGGGCGGAGAGGTGGTGCGAAGTATCATAGAAGACAGAAAAGGAAACCTGTGGTTTGGGACCAATGGGGGTGTCACGAGGTATGACGGTAAAATATTTACCAATTTTACGACCAAAGACGGATTGCCTCATAACGAGGTCTGGAGTCTCATTCAGGATAATTCCGGAAACATCTGGGCGGGTACACTGAACGGTGTTTGCCGCTACA
Organism: Emticicia sp. CRIBPO; assembly: GCF_009905725.1. Classification (GTDB taxonomy): domain Bacteria; phylum Bacteroidota; class Bacteroidia; order Cytophagales; family Spirosomataceae; genus Leadbetterella. The sequence continues at coordinate 97,205 of NZ_JAAAKV010000003.1, forward strand.
ACGGGAAAAAATTTATCGCATTCGCTCTTCCGGAGTCAGGTATTGAAAAACCGTCCTACAGGTTTACACCTGCATTGGTCTGGCACATGACGGCCGATAAAAAGGGGAATGTCTGGTTGGGTACAGACGGGGCCGGGGTGTACAGATTCAATGAGAAAAATGGCTTTAGGCACTTTTCTGAGAAAGATGGACTGGGCTGCAACAACGTCACCCATATCCTGGAGGACCGAAACGGGAACGTTTGGTTTGGGGGCCGCCAGAAAGGCGGATTGAGCCGTTTTGACGGAAAGAAGTTCACGAACTTCAGCACAAAAGACGGGATGAGCAGCAACGCCGTCTGGTCGATTTTCGAAGACAAGGGCGGGATCCTTTGGTTATCTACGGACGGGATAGACCGTTTTGACGGAAAGAAGTTTACCCATATCAATAAAAAAGACGGCCTGATAAACACAGCCGTGCAGAGCATTTTTGAAGACCGGGAAGGCCGGATGTGGTTCGGGACGGGGGCGGGCTTGTACCGTTTTAATGGCAAGGTTGCTGTCAATGTGACCAAAAAAGGACCCTGGAAGTAGAATATCTACAAATAAGATCATCGCCCCCTGACAAGACCTCGGGTTTATCAGGGGGTGATGGTTTAAAATATGGTGTTCAGCACGCCGCCATCTGCCCGCAGGGCTGAGCCGTTGGTGGCAACCGACAGCGGACTTGAAAGATATACGGCCAGACTGGCAATTTCAGAAGGCTCAATGAACCTTTGTATCAGCGAAGTGGGGTTCATGGCTTTCACCAGGTCGCTTTTTACTTCTTCAGTACGCCTGTTTTGTGTGCCGGCCAGGTATTCGACGGCCCCGGCTACTCCTTCGGAATAGGTCGGGCCACCCAGGATGGTATTTACGGTTACTGCGGTGTCTTTGGTGAGTACGGCCAGTCCCCGGCTTACGGCCAGCATGGCGGTTTTGGTCATGCCGTAGTGGATCATGTTGGCGGGGATGTTGACGGCTGATTCGCTGCTGATAAAAACGATTCTGCCCCAATTCCTGGCGAGCATCCCGGGCAGTAATGCCCTGGACAGGCGGACGCCGCTCATGACATTCACTTCAAAGAACCGCGTCCAGTCTTCGTCCTGAATGTCGGAGAATGCTTTGAGTTCAAAGATGCCCACGTTGTTAATCAGGATATCGGTTTCAGGAAGTCCAGCCAATAAACGGTCCACTTCCTCTGTTTTGGCAAAATCAGCTGCTATGCCTGACACTTCCGCATCCGGAATCTCCTGTTTTAGTTTTGTGATGGCAGCATCTATCTTTTCCTGCGTTCTGCCGTTGATGATCACTCTGGCTCCTTCAAGGAGCAATTGCCTGGCAATGGCAAAGCCGATGCCCTGGGTAGAGCCGCTGATAAAAGCGGTTTTAGATTTCAATTGTAAGTCCATTGATGCTTGTTTTTTATTTTTGTGTTGATCAATACAAAAATGATCAAAAAAAATCAGCTGATGATTTCCAGCTGCATTTCAATCTGACGGGCGAGCTGTTCGTGGTCAGGATACATGCGTCGGGTCACGTTCAGGCCATTCCAGAGGGTGATCAGGTAACGACCGAGGATAACCGGATCGGTCTGATTTTTCAGTGTACCGTTTTTCTGTGCCTTTTCGATGGTCCTGGTATAAAACTGCTCCACTTCCTTTAAAATAGCGACGGCCTCGCTTTCCAGTTCCGGGTCGATGCCGGTCATTTCCGTGACGGTATTGGCAATGATGCAACCCCGCAAGTGGGTGGCATCGTCGGCCGCGGCTATACTCCTGAAGAAATCTTTGATGAGTGCTATGGGAGAATCGCTTTGCTCTGCTTCCCTTTCAAATTGCTTCAAGGCCTCCCGGCGTTGCTGAAGGGCTTTTCTGAACAATTCCTTTTTGCCACCTTTGAAAGCATTGTAAAAACTGCCGCTGCCCATGCCCATGGCCTGCAGGATGTCTTCCAGTGAAGTGGCGGTATAGCCCTTGGTCCAGAAGACCTGCTGGGCTTTTTCTAATACTGCCTGGTTGTCATAGGTACTTGGTCTGCCTCTCATTTTAATTTTGTATTGATCAGTACAAAATTAGAGAGTATTTTCGGAACCGGCAAATGTCCGGGAGATTTAGTGAAATTATTTTTGGATAGTTTTTATATAAATGGTTAATTGTGACCGGGTTTATCTGATAATAACCTGACTTATGAAAAACTTTGATATTCCTTTTTCAGGCACTGCCTTCCCGATGATCTATGTGGAGGGAGCATCTTACCTGTTTGGCACTGAAGGGCATAAGCTGGAGGTCAGAACGAATGATTTCTTTATTTCCAGATACCCGGTGACCCAGGTCTTTTGGGCATATATCATGGTCGAAAATCCTGCTTTTTTCAAAGGAGAAAACAAGCCGCTGGAACATGTCACTTATTTTGATGCCCTTGATTTCCTGGAGGCTTTGAACGCTCATGAGGACCTGCAAGCTCAATTTCCTGTCCGGCATAGATTCCGTCTGCCCTCAGAAACCGAATGGGAATATGCAGCCAGGGGCGGGATCTACTGGAAAGATAATTTCATGTTCAGCGGAAGCAACGAAGTGTCGGAAGTGGCCTGGCAGGATGACAGGCGAAAAGGAACGGAAACCTGCCCGGTGGGAGAGAAAAAAGCGAATCAACTGGGTATCCATGACATGTGCGGGAATGTATGGGAATGGTGCGAAGATTATTACCAGGCTGATCTCAGTAAAATACCGCGGGACGGTACGCCCTGCCTGTTGGAAAGCGAAAGCCGGGTACTTCGCGGAGGCTGCCATCACAATTGGGCGGTTCATTGCACCGTTGATAAAAGATACGAGATTGTTCCGGATGCTAAAGATGAGTGCATCGGATTCAGGATTGCGGTGACTGCCTGATACCTGAACGGAACGAATAATAAAAAAACAGAACTTATCCGGAATAAAAATGAAAAAAACAACTTGCTATTATCTCTTTTACCTGCTGCTGTTCTCTTCAGCAGTCTGGGCCCAAAACAAAGACAATGCTGAATTGCAGAAAATGTATGACGAAGACCAGGGGGCCAGGAAGGTACCCGATATCAACTGGTCTGTCCTGATAAAACAAGATAGCATCAGGCAGGCCAGGGTGCTTGAAATGATCAGAGATGGTAAGATTGTGACAGGGAAGGATTACTATAACTCGGCTATGATTTTTCAGCATGGCAATGATACGCTGGCGTCAGGAATGGCCGTAAAACAAATGAAAAAAGCCATTGAACTTGATCCGACGGTGAATAGGTGGCTGCTTGCAGCGGCCATTGACCGGGATCTGATGAGGAGGGACCTGCCCCAGATTTACGGTACGCAATTCATAAAAACGAGGCAGGACGCCAAATGGGAGTTGTATAAAATGGATTCTACCCGGATAACCGACGAAGAACGGAAGTATTACCGCACCGGCACATTGGCTGAGCAAAGGGAAAGAGTCAGAACGATGAACCTCGTCAGGCTCTGGGATAAGTACACCAAAACCAATTCGGCAGACGAAATCATTGCCCTGATCAAAACTGAATTCCCGAAAGGAAAGCAATCGGAATATGATGTGAGTGAAAGCGGGATCAATAGCTTTGGTTACGCCCTGATAGCTGCCAAAAAAGAGGAGGAAGCCTTGAAAATACTGAAGTTGAATACGGAGCTTTATCCGGAAGCTTACAATACTTTTGACAGCTATGGCGAATGCCTGATGAAACTTGGCCGGAAAGAAGAAGGACTGAAAGCCTACCGGAAATCACTGGAGCTGAATCCTGGAAATGAAGGGGCGAAGAGGGTGCTGGAAACCAACAAGTGATTTTTTATTCAACGTAAATCCGGGAGTGGAATCAAAATGGTCTGTTCTGGCATAGATTCCTCTTGAAGGGTTTTACTCATCCCTTGCCGATGTTGAAGCAATACAGGGGCGAAAAGACGGGACCATTCAGAACGGATTCCGTTTGTTTCTTACCCAAAGGGTCGGATAAATTTCTGAATGATAAGGCATAATCTCCGGAAAATACGGCTATATCTGCACTTTTCGAGTGTTAATCGTTATATTCATGGTTTTGAAATCAATATGCTTTACATTGGGCAGGATAATCTAAACGTATATCAACAAATGAGAAAATTTGTATCTGTATTTCTTTTAACGGTCGCCGCCCATGGGGCCATGGCACAGACTGAAAAAGTTGACCTGGAAATAGTCAAAAAAATCCGCCAGGAAGGACTTCAAAATTCAAAGGTAATGGACATTGCTTTTAACCTGACTGACGCCAACGGACCCCGTCTGCAGGGCTCGCCGGGATTTATGAAAGCGGCCAATTATTCCAAAAACAAACTGAACGAGTGGGGGCTGAAAAGTGCCAGGCTGGAGTCATGGGGTGACTTTGGTAAAGGCTGGGAGCTTGAAAAAAGCTATGTGGCCATGACTGCACCTTACTACAGACCACTGATTGCTCTGCCTAAAGTATGGACAGCCGGGATCCCGGGTGGACTGACAAAGGCTGACATTTTGCTGGTTGACGAAACAGATACCACAGCCCTTGAACAATACAAAGGTAAAATGAAAGGCAAAGTCATTCTGTTGTACAGAAACGATAAGATACAGCCTTCTTTTAAACCGGATGCGACCCGTTATACTGACGAAGAACTGGAGAAAATGGTGGCTGCCACGGCTGCTCCGGCCAATGCCCCGACAGATACTTCGTTCAGAACGATGATTGCCCAGATGAGAAGAACCACTTACCTGTCAAACAAAACCAAGGAAATGGCCAGAAAAGATGGGGCTGTAGCCTTTCTGAGCATGAACCCGATCGGTAAAGACGGTACACTGTTTGTAACCGGCGGAGGCTCTTACAAAGCGGGCGATCCTGAAAATATGCTGGACCTGACCCTGGCAGCTGAAGACTACCTGAGCCTTTGCCGTCTGGCTAAAGCGGGTATCCCGGTTAAACTGGAACTGGATGTGAAGACTAAGTTTTACTCAGATGACCTGAAAGGATATAATGTATTGGGAGAAATCGAAGGGACGGATCCTAAACTTAAAGAAGAAGTGGTGATGCTGGGTGCCCACCTGGACTCATGGCACACCGGTACAGGGGCGACCGATAACGCGGCCGGTTCGGCGGTGATGATGGAAGCGGTAAGAATTCTGAAAGCTTTGAACATCAAACCGAGAAGAACCATCCGTATTGCCCTCTGGAGTGCTGAAGAACAAGGTCTGCACGGATCAAGAAACTATGTGAAAAATCACCTGACGGATGCTGCTACCCAGAAAAGCAATGCTGAAGGAGAAAAAGTATCGGCCTATTTCAACGTAGATAACGGAACCGGTAAAATCAGGGGTATTTATCTGCAAGGTAATGAAGAATGCCGCCCGATCTTCAGCAAATGGCTGGAGCCGTTTGAAGACCTGGGAGCAAAAAGCGTTACCATCAGAAATACAGGAGGTACTGATCACCAGTCGTTTACGAGGGTTGGTATTCCGGGCTTCCAGTTTATCCAGGATCCGATCGAGTACAGCACCCGTACGCACCATACCAATATGGATACTTATGATCACCTGCAGCCGGAAGACCTGAAACAAGCAGCTACCATTGTGGCTTCATTTGTTTATAACGCGGCTATGCGTGATGAGAAGCTGCCTAGGGCGAAGTAAGAAAAAAGGAAATAAGGAGAACGGAAAAAGCTCCCGGTGTGACCGACAAGTTGCATAGGGAGCGATGATCCGGGATCCTGAATCATATCAAACGGAGAGGCTGTCTGCAAAGATGGCCTCTCTTTTTTTTGTTATCAGGTATTTTCGTATTGAGTTGGAAGGTTGTGTTTCAGCAGGGGTTTCTACGGGTTTAGTTAAGGGTTTTAACGTAAATAGGTGCCTTTTTGTACGGTTATGATAAAAAATATTCTTATTTTTCGGATAATAAATAAACAACTATATAGCCATGAAACAAATGAAATTCATTCTTGGCCTGCTTCTGGCGGGTTCTATCGGGTTCTCCTGTTCAGACAAAGACGATCCGAAACCTTCGCTGACAGGCTTCTGGAAAGGAAAGTATGGTAGTGCGTCTTCTTATCCTAACAGTGAGTATGCATTCTTATTCCGCGGTGACGGCACCGTGCGGGTATTTACAAGTATTGATACCACCAAAGCCGGAACCTTTAAAGCCGAAGGAACCTATGCCATCCTGGGGAGTACCATTACCACGAACTACAAGTACATCAGTCCGGGCACAGGAACAAACTCAACTTCAGCAGTGGTAACATCCGGTCTTACCTTTATGGAAGGTACCTGGGGGTCTGGTACGAACACTACCAACGGCGGGAAGTTCTTCCTTTACAAAGAGTAATTCTTTATGAGTGAAAAAAAACAGAAAAGGCTTACATCATAAATCGTTGATGTAAGCCTTTTTTTATCTGACCGTGCTTTTTTGCCAGGAATTGTAAATTTGCTTTTGTTTTTTACCGCTGGTCTTGCTTTTCGAGATGCTGAATGTCTTTTCACGGATACTGCCCGTCGTTATCACCACCTGCCTGCTTTGCTCGCTTTGTTTAATTTCAAAAGTAAACTTATCACCTGGCTTTTTTTCAAGAATACGATTATTCAGTACTTCGATGCCGGGCTGTCGCCTGTTTTCAGTAATTCAGGACTTGGAACACTACTATTTCTTATAATCCACCTCAGTAAAGAGGCCGTGATACCCGGGTAGGAGAGTGGATTACGGCTGGCTGGTCTCATCAATTTTTCGAAAAACGAAAGATGGCGTTTCGTCACACCTTCCGTCATCACGGCAGGCCTCCTTTACCAGACAAAAAATGAAAAGACCTGCCGTCTGACAAAAAGCAACGGGCTATTAAAACCGCAGCCCGGTTTATGTATCTGTGGCTGCCGGATCTTCCGCAGAACGACTTAAATGTGTTTTTTCAACGACGCTGAAATATTCTTGATAAAACTTTCTTTGTCTTTTTTTACTTCTTTTAAAAATTTTTTATGCTGATCTGATATAGCGAAATTCTTCTCCCCCCACAGATATATTTCTATAAGTACAGGCAAGAGATCTATTCCTTTCGCTGTGAGTTTGTAAAGAACTTTTGCTTTACTTTCCGGGTGCACGATTTTACTGATGACACCTGTTTGCTCAAGTGTTTCCAGTCTTGAAGCCAGAATATTCGTGGCTATTTTTTCCTCTGATTTTAAAAAATCGCCATAAGTACACTGTTTGGCGTACATCAGGTCCCTGATGATCAGTAAGGACCATTTGTCTCCCCAAATGTCAAGCGAACTGCTGACGGGGCATCCTGACCTTTTTTTGATTGATCCCATAAAAAAATTACAAATTCACTTGCATTTTAAAAGTGAATAGTTTTACATTTGTGCTTGCAAAATGCAAGTGCAAATATACATTAAATAATTAAGTTATGATTTTTACTACAGAAAAAATTAGCTCAGGGTACTGGAAAGTAAGTTTCAATAATCCCCCCATTAACATGTTTGACACCGGGTTTTCAAAAGAGCTGATGGTGCTGATGGATGAGATGGAGGCCAGTGAAGACCTGAAAGTGGTAGTATTTGAAAGTGCCGACCCCGACTTTTTTGTTGCTCATGTTGAATTACTGAATGTAAACGACTTTCCGAAAGGAACAGGCAAAACCGGGCTTCCGGCAGCATGGCCTGACATTGCGAAGCGTCTGGAACAGGCCCCGTTTGTCAGTATTGCTTCCATCAGAGGCAGGGCCAGAGGCCTGGGAAGTGAATTTGCACAGGCCTTTGACATTCGTTTTGCCAGCAAGGAAAAGGCTGTTTTTGCACAGGTAGAGATCGGCATCGGCTCTTTTCCGGGTGGCGGCGGACTGGAACGTTTGCATTTACTGACCGGGAAGGCCAGGGCACTTGAAATCATTCTGAGTGGCGACGATTATGATGCTGAGACCGCCGCATTTTACGGCTGGGTGAACCGGGCTATCCCTGACCAGGAACTCGATGCCTTCGTTGACAATTTGGCACGGCGTATTGACGGATTTGATAAAAAAGCCATTGCTGCGATCAAAGAAATAATGAACGAGCGGGCCGTGAACCCGACAAATGAACAGATACTGGATACACAAGTGAAGTTTTTTGCTTCCCTGCAATCACCTGAGGCAGCCGGCCGCATCAGAAAACTCTTTCAGAGCGGTCTGCAACAACGTGGAGATCTGGAACTTAATCTTGGCAAACGAATCTGAAGTGATACTATGAAAGCTTATGTATTGAAAAAGTACGGTGAAAAAGAAGAGTTGCAGCAACTTGAAATGCCGGAACCTGCCCTGAAAGAAAATGAGGTTCTGGTCCGGATTCATGCAGCTGGCGTCAATCAGCTGGATCTGAAGTTAAAAAACGGTGCCTTTAAAATGATCATGCCCTACAGATTGCCGTTGATTCTGGGACATGATGTGGCCGGAGTTGTAACAAAAACGGCCGCAGGGTCCACGCTTTTTAAGGTGGGTGATGAAGTTTTCGGACGTGTAGCAGATTTTAAGATCGGAACATTTGCAGAGTATATTGCCGTGAATGAGCATGATCTGGCATTGAAACCCGGAAATATCTCATTTGAGGAGGCTGCGTCTGTTCCCTTGGTTGCCTTAACGGCATGGCAGGCATTTGAAAAAGCAAAACTTCAAAAAGGGCAAAAGGTATTTATCCAGGCCGGTTCCGGTGGTGTCGGCACATTGGCCATCCAACTGGCGAAACATCTCGGAGCAACAGTGGCTACCACCACAAGTGCGGCGAATTTTGACCTGGTGAAAAAACTTGGTGCCGATATCCTGATTGATTATAAAACTTCAGATTTTGAGGACACTTTGAGCGATTATGATTTGGTGTTAAACAGTCAGGATACGCCAACCCTTCTGAAGTCTTTAAGGACTTTAAAAAAAGGTGGAAAAGTTGTTTCCATTTCCGGCCCGCCTGATTTGGCGTTTGCAAAGGACGCCGGGTTAAACTGGTTGATGCAGACCGTTATCTCGTTGCTGGGAAGGAAAGTATTAAAACAAGCAACAAAGCTGGAAGTTGACTATTCTTTTCTCTTTATGAAGGCCAGCGGCAGGCAGCTGGCCGAAATCGGTAAACTGATCCAAGCCGGAGTTATTCAGCCGGTAGTTGACAAAGTTTTTCCTTTCAGCCAGGTTAACGAGGCCATGTCTTATGTTAACAGTGGCCGGGTAAGAGGAAAAGTAGTAGTAAAAATCAGATGATGTTCTAATTGAACAGAGAGTGCTTATGATATGGTTAGCAAACTCAGTTTAAGTGTTTGCTTTGCCCCGATTCTACCGGAGCGAAGTGAACACTTTTTAATTTATGACGTAGTTATTTCAGGACAGCAGATTTCTGTGAAGTCTGAATGTACGGCATTGTGGTCTGCAGGTTTGGTTGAGAATGGTCAGTTCCGTACTCAACCAAACGCCTGCCTGAACTCGAGCGGACTTTGGCGGGTCTTGGCTTTGAACAGTTTGCTGAAAGACTGTGAATGTTCGAAACCCAGGGTGTAGGCAATTTCGCTCACTGTGAGTTCGGTGGTCGACAGTTTTTCTTTGGCTTTGCTGATCAGTTTTTCATGAATGACCTGCTGGGTGGTTTGGCCGGTAAGTTGTTTCAGCAGGCTGCTCAGGTATTTGACCGAAACATTGAGCTGATCTGCCGCATAATGAACGGTCGGCAGGCCTTCCGATAGCAGGTCCTCATTGCTGAAATAGTCGTCGAGCACTTCTTCCAGCCGTTCCAGTAACCTGCTGCTGCTGATCTTCCGGGTGATGAACTGGCGTTCGTAAAACCTCGTGGCATAGGTAAGCAACAGCTCGAGCTGGGCGATAATGACCTCCTGGCTGAATTTGTCCATATTGCCGCTGTATTCGTTCAGGATATTGTCTTTGATGCCGTTAACTAAGCCTTCTTCCTTATCAGAAAGAAACAGAGCCTCGTTGGCAGCATAGCTGAAAAAATTGTAGGTCCTGATCTTTCTGGCAAGCTGGGTGTTCCATAGAAAGTCCGGGTGAATGAACAGCATCCAACCTTCCAGTCTGGCAGGAACGCCGCCTTCTTCCCCGCGTAAAACCTGTCCCGGAGCCATAAAGGCCATCAGCCCCTCGTCAAAATCGTATTTCTGCTGTCCGTAAAACAGCTTATCACAACCCCTCTTGAGCGAGATCACATAGAAATCGAGCAGGACGGCCTGAATTTCTGTGTCATTTCGGAGACCGCTGACATCAATAAGGGTGATCAGCGGATGGTTGGGTTTAGGCATGCCCATCAGCCGGTGTATTTCACTGATGGATTTTAAACGGTAAGGTTTTGCGGTCGCCATTTACTTTATTCAGAATTTAAACGGATACTTTAACCAGATCAGCAGCAGTGGCATAGCCAGGAAAGGAATTTCCATCAGGGCCATTTTTACATTGCCGCTGTGCAGCGACAAGGCCATAATCAGCACGATCGTGAGGGCATTGAGAAGGTTGCCCAGGAAAAAGGTCTGGGGAAACAGCAGCAGCAGCCCCGTCAGGATAGAAATGGCTCCCACATAAGGCATGGCACTTTTCCCTATGCCCAGGTCTGCCATCATTTTGGTTTGTTCGGCATTGGCAGGCTGAAAGGCATCCCAGCCGTGTTTGAGGCTGAGAAAAGCGGAGACAGCCAGGAGAAGGATACTAAGGATCTTCATGATTGTTTTTATTGAAAGTTACAAAAAAATTATTTTCCATACATAAAAGAAGCTCCCATTTTACCGGATTGGGAAATCAGGAATTTTGGGGCAATCCGGCTCATGACCCGCATCAGCTTAGCGATGCCCGGGTATATTTCGGTTTTATCCTGCTGCATACCCCTGATGGCAGCCTCAACGATCTTTTCCGGAGCCATAAGCAGGCTGGTGCTGAAGCCGTCTTCTCCTTTAAATTTATCATTCAGCGGGGTAGAAGAGCCCGGAGCTATCAGTTCAATGACTTTTATTCCGGTGTTTTTCAGCTGGACACGGAGGGCCTGGGTATAAGAGCGAAGACCGGCCTTGCTGGCACTGTAAACAGGGGATATGGCAAAAGGAAGCAGGGCGATGCCTGAGGTTACGTTCAGGATAGCGGCGTTGGTTTTTGTTTTCAGATGGGGCAAAAATTGCTGTATCATGCGGACAGGCCCCATCAGGTTGATGTCGATTTCACGGGTGATGTCGTGCAGGTCGTGGTCATGGTGCAGGCTGATCTTCCGCATTTCCCCGGCGTTGTTGATCACGATGTTGAGCTCCGGAAAATCCCTGGTGACTTTTTCAAAGAGAGCTTCGATGTCACTGGTTTTGCTGACATCACTTTGAATGACGTGTACGCCGGGTAGTTTCAGTTTGATTTCCTGCAGTTTCCGGACGTCCCTTCCGGTGACGATGACGGTGTTGTTAAGGGCCAGCAGTCGCGACGTAAATTCGAAGCCAAAGCCCCCGGTGCCGCCTGTAATCAGAATGGTGTTGTTTTGTAGTTTCATTTTTTCATTTTTTTGATACCACAAAGTTCGTGAGTTGCCGGGAGACGGATGTAGCCAAAAGTCGCAGTGTTGTAGTGAAAAGTCAGTTGACCGGTTGGTTTGGGTCATGTTGTCCGGTCAGGGAGAATTTTTACGTTGGAGCGGCGTAAAGTTACGTTGGAGCGATGTAAGTTTACGTTGGAGCGGCGTAAAGTTACGTTGGAGCGATGTAAGTTTACGTTGGAGTGATGTAAGTTTACGTTGGAGCGATGTAAGTTTACGTTGGAGCGATGTAATTCTAAGTTGGGGCAATGTAATTTTACGTTGGAGCATTGTAGTTTTACGTTGGAGCGACGTAATTCTACGTTGGGGCAATGTAACTGTTCTTTAGTATAAAAATGCTGGAAATACTGAAATCCTGTCTCAAAAAAGCCCTTCCGGGAATCTATGCGGTCTGATCAGAGTTGTATAGAAGCTGATATATATTCAATAAGTTAACCATATGAAAATCAAAGCTATAGTGACCGGGGCTACCGGCATGGTCGGGGAGGGCGTACTGCTGGAATGTCTGAAAAATCCTGAAGTAGAGCAGGTATTGGTAATCAACAGACGGCCGGGTGGCATTTCCCATCCCAAGTTGAAGGAAATTATTCATGGTGATTTTTTCAACCTGGCTCCCATAGAAAAAGAACTTAGCGGGTACAATGCCTGCTATTTCTGCCTTGGAGTCTCGTCTGTCGGGATGAGCAAGGAAGATTACAAACATTTTACCTTTGACCTCACCGTAAATTTCGGGCAGCTGATGGCCAAACTGAATCCTGAGATGACTTTCTGTTATGTCACCGGCAGCGGTACTGACAGCAGTGAGCAGGGCAGCATTGCCTGGGCCAGGGTAAAAGGAGCCACAGAGAACGTCCTGATCCGCTTGTTTAAAAACGCGTACATGTTCAGGCCCGGTTTTATGAAAGCTACAGCAGGTCAGAAAAACGTGAAGAGTTATTACACCTACCTTGCGTGGCTGTATCCGGTCGGACGCCTGCTATTTCCTTCGGGTTTCTGTACCCTGGAGGAGGTCGGCAAGGCCATGATCAATGTCACGGTGAAAGGTTACTCAAAGCAGATCATTGACGTGAAGGATATTGTGGAGATAGCGAAATTATAAAATCTGTTATTCTCAGCTTATACAAAAACCCTTGCCGATGACTATTTCCGCAAGGGTTTTATTTTATTTCAGTTGCCGGTGTATTGTAGTATATTTTTTTATTTGGTCTCCAAAAAAGTGAGTTTATAGCCATCAATGTCTTTGACGTGAAATGCCCTGCCAAAAGGGGTTTCGATAATTGGTCCGGCGGTGGTTATTCCATTCGCGACGAATTTCTCTTTCAGTTCGTCCACATTTTCGTCCACGGCAAACCAGATAGCGACACCGATGCCCAGTTCTTTTCCTTCAATGGGTTCAAGGGGTGTACGGATGGCAAAGCTTGCTTGTCCCTGATTATACTTGAAAACACAGGCTTGTGGCATTGTGTCGGCAATTTCAAATCCCAGTTTTTTTTCGTAGAAGTCTTTCGAGGCTTCCAGGTTGTTTACTTGTAGTGAAGCAAATGTTAATTGTCTCATTTTTAATGATATTTGATTGTAGTTACAAATATAATATATATGACAACAATATGCAAATGATTTTATTTTTTCAGCGTTTCCTGTTGTCAGAAGTTACAATTGAGTATTCCGGAGAAGTTTGTTTAGCATAAGGTCGACGTTTTTTGGTTCCATGCTTTTGCCGGTATGTAGGTTTCTTTTTTGACGGGATCCACTGCCCGGACCGGCCAGTTTGAAAACCACAAAAGAGAGCAGTAAGAATGACTAATTTGCTTTTTTTAGATGAGGTTGAATAATATTGACGATTAAGTTGTATTGGCAAATGATTCCGGCCATTTTCAGGCAGTACATACTCTGGCGTGCTGTATTTTCAGATTGTTTTTCCGTACTGATTTAAATGGCCTTATCAGTACTAAAATACGAAAAATACAAATCCGCTTGTCCGGCGTTTATCCGGGTATGTTCCAGATAATTCCGGCTTGTCTCAGGTAAGGAGCATTTGTTTTTCTCAGGAATATTTATAATTTTGTTAATAGTTGATTGTGAGCGTATTAATGCTTTCTCGTTGAAGCAAACTTCACTTTCCTTTTAAGCTCCGCACCTGGTTCAGATTTGAAAATTATCAACCTTAATACCCATTTTAATGAAAAACATTTCTAATGCCGGTCGCTGGTTTTATGCGATTGCCCTGGTTGTTTATGGTGTTCAGCAGTTCATTTTTGCCGATTTCCGGCCGGTATTTGTTCCTGCCTGGCAATCCTATCTTCCTTTCCTACCCGTCTGGGCTTATTTATTCGGAATCTGGCTGATCCTTGCCGCAGCAGCCATCATTCTGGAGAAGCGGACCAGGGAGGTGTTGCTTCTCACCGGGGGAATCCTGCTGGCCCTGGTTGTTTTTGTACAGCTACCTTTTGAGATCATTGCCGATCCGTACAACAAACACCTGGTGATGTGGACCAACGCCCTGAAAGAGCTCGCCTTATCAGGCGGGGCCTTTGTTGTGGCCGGGACTTTCCCTGGTAAAAATGACCAGCCGGTGCTTGTCAGGTCGCTGGAAAAACTGATCCCTTTTGGTCATATTTTCTTTTGTATCACGATGATCACTTTCGGCATCATTCACTTCCTTTACGTTGACGGGGTAGCGGCCCTGGTGCCGGCTTATTTTCCGAAGCCGATCTTCTGGAGTTACTTGTCGGGTGTGGCCCTGGTGGGTTCAGGCCTGGCGATTATGCTGAAAATCAGGACAAGGGAAGTGGCCGCTTTACTGGCCCTTATGATATTTATCTGGTTTCTTGTTCTCCATATCCCTAGAGCCGCCGACGATCCTTCCGGCAACCGGGGCAATGAATTCGCCTCTGCCTTTGATGCCCTGGCTTTTACAGGCATTGCTTTGGGGATAGCGTCCGGTGGAAAGAAAAAGTAAGTTAGTTAACTTAATACAGAGTCGTGCCAAGCAAAAAAAATATAATCACAGTCAGTTTGTAACCTTTTCGGAGACTTGAAGTTCTTATATTATCAAAGATCATCTCCAATTATGAAAAAGAAAAAAACGATTGTCCTTTTATGTCTTTTTATTTTAGCCCTCAAGCCGGTTTTTGCCCAGTCTCCCGAAAAAGAAGTAGATAAATTTGTCTGGCGGCAAATGAAAGAACTGGGTATACCCGGTTTGCAGGTTGCTGTCGTAAAAGGCGGTAAAATCGCACTGAATAAATCTTACGGATATGCCAATCTCCAGGACTCTGTGGCCGTAAGCAGTAAAAGCCTCTTTGCCATCAACTCCTGCACCAAAGTAGTCACCGGGGTAGCCATGATGCAGTTGGTAGAGGAGGGCAAAGTGGAGCTTTCGGCCCCGGTTTCCAGGTACCTTGACGGCCTTCCGGCCAGCTGGCAGCCTGTGACCATTATCCAGCTGATGACCCATATATCAGGTTTGCCGGATATCAACCGGGCGGCCAATATGGTGGGAAACACCATGACTGCAACAGGAAAGGAAGGCTCAGCCTGGGATAAAGTACAGAAATTGCCCATGGATTTTCCGACCGGAGAACAATTCAGTTACAATCAGACCAACGGTGCTTTATTGGGCATGATCATAGAAAAACTAAGTGGAAAGCCTTTCCCGCAGGTTTTTAAAGAGAGACAGTTTGATGTGGCAGGCATGCCCAGGACGATGTTCGGAGACTCACGCAATGTCATTCCTCATTTTGCTCCCACCTACCGCTACACGAAAGAAATGGACGGGAAGAAGTTAAAAGAGCCCGTTCTGGTTAATAATTACAATGAATTTGCCCCGACCAGCTGGGCAGGTTCAGGGCTGAACAGCACTGCAGAAGAAATGGCCAAATGGGTGATTGCCCTGCAGCAAGGCAAGTTTTTAAAGACAAAAGAGGCACTGCAAACCATGTGGACGCCCGCTAAGTTTAATAACGGATCACCTACTTCATGGACGCCCGGCTGGGGAATAGCCAAAATCAGGGCAAAACACCGGGCCTTCGGAATGTCGGGTGGTGGACGTTCTGCTTTCCTGATATATCCTGATGATGACCTGGCGGTGATTGTGCTGACCAACCTGGGAGGTTCATCACCTGAAAACTTTATTGAAGAGCTGGCCGGCCTATACAATCCGGACATCCCGGCTTCAGATCCTGTGACATTACTGAGGGTAGAGCTGAACAAGCGTGGTTATGCAAAAGCGATGGAGGTGGTGAATGAACAAAAGAAAAAAGACCCGGCATTTCAGCCTGTTGAGCATGAACTGAACGATTGGGCCTACCGTATGATGAGCAAGGGCCAGGATAAAGAGGCTCTTGAGATCTTCAAGCTGAATGTTTCATTGTTTCCCGACAGCTGGAATGTGTATGACAGTTATGGCGAAGTGCTCTGGAAAGTCGGGCAAAAAGAAGAAGCTATTAAAATGTACACGAAATCTGTAGCCCTGAATCCTGATAACCAGGGCGGAAAGAGGTCCCTTCAGCAATTGACGAAGTAAAGCGGACGACTGCTTTTTCTCCTAAAAAAGTGGGCAGATACTGCCACCATTGGGCCCGGGTGCATCATTACATAAAACCATTCGGATGTGACAGATTTGACAGAGACATTCTGGGAAACGACATACAAACAAAATATCGGCAAAATGACCGGGATTTGTTACAGGTATACCGGCGACAGGGAAGTGGCCGGTGACCTGGCCCATGATGCATTTCTGACGGCTATCGGTAAATCATCAGGTTTTGAGGGAAAAGGGCCTTTTGAAGCATGGCTGTGGCGTATCACGGTGAATGTGGCCTTGCAGTACCTGCGTGAGCAAAAGAAAAGGAAGTACCTCGACGACTGGATGACTTACACTACCAATGTTATGGAAACTCAGGAAGACAATCTTGCTCATGAAGATGGCGGTTTCTCGGAAGAAGAACTTTTAAAGGCGATCGACGGATTGCCTGAGCATCATAAACTGGTCTTCAATCTTTATGTGATAGACAACTTTACCCATGCTCAGATCGCTCAGGAACTGGGCATCAGTGAAGGCACCTCCAAGTCACACCTGGCCAGGGCCAGGAAGAAGATCAGGGAAATACTCAATGATCAGATAAAAGAAGACCGGAAGAAAAGGAAATACGCCTTCTTTCTGCTTGTGCTTCCTTATAAATTCTGGAATATTGACGGGCTTTACCGGAAGAAATTCAGGAATTTCAGGATGAAACCCAGGAAAGTATGGAAAACGGATTCTGTTGACTTCAGTAAGTTTTCAAGGCCTGCAGTGATATCTTCTGCCATTTATAGCATGAACTATTTCATGATCAGCGTTTTATCCGGCACCGTAGCTGCGGTACTCTTCCTGGTATATAACTTTTCAAAGGAAACAGATATGGCAGGCTCCGGGCTTATCCCTGTAATAAATACTGTGAGTAATCCTGCAACTCAATTTTCCGGGGAACAAAAGGAGTCGCCGGCAAAGGATGTAAGCAATAAGAACTTTCTCCCTGAAAAGATTAAATCAACATTTTCTGATTCAACAGATGCCACCATTTCAGAAAAGGGCATCATATTAAGTGAAAACATTAATAAAATTGAAAACATGAAAAGATTTAAAACCTTAGGAGCGATGCTCGTGGCCGGGTCCGCCCTGGCATTTGACTCGGCAGGCCAGGTCAAACAAAATGCTGCACCATCACTGGTGGTTGAAAATCAGGAGACCGGGAATGTTATATCGTTCAATCAGCCTGAGAAAAAGAAGCCCGTGAGTGATAATGCTTCCGGAACGTTTTATGCCGAAAGGTTGTCCTGGTCTTCTTCAGATAACGAACTTTACTTTAAGGGCAAAGTGGTGATTGATGTGGAAGACAACAAGTTTGTTGGAAACGGCACTTTTACTTTCCTGGGTAAGGTATACTACTTGGTTTTTGAAAACGCCCCGGTAAAAACAAATTCTACCCTGAAACTGACGGAAAAAAAATATGCACTGAAAAAGCTATCACCCCGCAAAGCGATGGATAAGTACGGTGAAAACGGAAAAAACGGAGCAGTGGAAATATCACTGGCTGAGTAACATAAACATCCTTACTTTAGGATTGAATATCTGCAGGATATATTCCGGCTGAAAATAGCCGGAATATAAATTTCAACCAATTGACTTAGAATTTACACTTCTTTACATACAATTTACTTCTTCTGCATTATTTTCCCTTTATTTCGCTGAACTTCTGACCGCAAATGTCTGCGAGTACGGAAGATCATCTAAAAAGCAACCTATGATCAAGTGCTGTAACCCTGTTAATACCCTCCTGTTATTGGGGATGTTCTTTGTGTCCTGCAACGGGCAGGTCAAAACCAATATGAATAGTGACGAGCCAAAAAAGGCCCGGCCCAAACTGATCAGAAGTCTGGGTACTGACAAACATCAGAACGTGCATTGCGGACTGCAGGACAAAACGGGCAACCTCTGGTTTGGAACTACCGGAGAAGGTGTCTATCGGTACGACGGTACCTCATTTATCAATTTTACGATGAAAGACGGATTGAACAGCAATACCATCTGGTCTGTTCTGGAGGATAAAAACGGTAACATCTGGTTCGGCACAGCAGACGGGATTTGCCGTTATGACGGCAAAGCTTTTGCCCGTGTCTCGATTCCTGCGATGACCGGCAGCTATTTTCAAACCAATAATTCACCGGATAACCCGTCTGCGAAGAATGCCGTGTGGAGCATCATGCAGGACAAAAGCGGGAAACTCTGGTTCGGTACAGACTTTGGTCTTTATTGCTATAATCAGAAAACTTTTACCCGTTTTCTGGATGACCATACGATCATCAATAAGGAAGGCCTCGGACTGAAGTCGGTACAATGCATGCTGCAGGATAAAAACGGCAATATCTGGCTTGGATCGGGTGTGGCAGAGAGTGAGGGTTTATGTCTTTTCGACGGAAAATCCCTGACCCGTTTTAAGCCCAACGGCGATGGCTGGATCAGGTCCATTTTAGAAGATAAAAAAGGGAATTTATGGTTGGCCTGCCGGTTCCACGGGCTGGCATTTTATGACGTCCGGCTGAATGAAAAAGCCGGTCAGCAGAAAACCTTTGTCAATTTTACAGAGAAAGAAGGACTGAGTGAGAACGGAGCGGGGACTCTTATGGAAGATAAATCGGGGAATATATGGTTTGCCGCCGAGAAAGCCAATGTTCCTGAAAACGAAAAAGGTGGTCTGTGGCTTTACGACGGCCACCTGGAAGAAAAAGCAGGGCAAAAGAAATCATTTAAAAACTTTACAGTCAAAGACGGCCTGGTCAATAACGCCATCTGGTGTATTCTGGAAGATAAGGCCGGCCACCTGTGGATAGGCAGCAGGGACATGGGTTTGTGCCGGTATGACGGCAAAACCTTTACCCGGTTTTCAGAATAATCCTGAAAATAGCAAATCCGCAAATCGCTTCTCAACTGATTTTTCTGAGAAAAGTTTTAAAAAAATCAGATTGCTAACATTTGTATAATTCTCAATTTTAATGTCTATTTTTCTTCAAAAACGGCAATTATTGTAAAGGTTTTCGCCGGACTTCCACAGGTCAGAAACGGCGGAAACCATTGATTGCCATGTTTTTAAACGGAGGGGAAAGATGTCTGAGAGAATAAGAGAAAAACTGCAGATACTGGCCGATGCGGCCAAATACGATGTGTCCTGTTCGTCCAGCGGCAGTGACCGGAAAAACACCAGCAAGGGGATAGGGGACACAGGTTCTGGTATCTGCCACAGCTATACAGAAGATGGTCGCTGCGTGTCGCTTCTGAAGATATTGCTGACCAATCACTGTATTTATGATTGTGCCTTTTGTGTGTCACGAAGCAGCAATGACATCAAACGGGCTGCTTTTACGGTGGAAGAAGTCGTGGAGCTCACCATGAATTTTTACCGGAGGAATTACATCGAAGGCCTGTTTCTCAGTTCCGGCATTTTTAAGAACGCCGATTTCACGATGGAGCGGATGTTGAAGATTGTGAAGAAACTACGCCTGGAGGAGAACTTTAACGGGTACATTCATCTCAAGACCATTCCCGGTGCCAGCGAAGAAATGGTGACGGAGGCCGGATTATATGCCGACAGGATGAGCATTAATCTTGAAATGCCCACTGAGCTGGGGCTTAAAATGCTGGCTCCGGAAAAATCACATGAAGAAGTGAAGAAAGAGCTCGGCGTGATCAGGAATAAGTTTATCCAGTATGCAGATGAAAAGAAAATCATCAAAAGTGTTCCTAAGTTTGTCCCGGCAGGCCAGAGTACCCAGATGGTGGTGGGAGCCACTCCTGAGTCCGACAAAGACATCATGGGTACGGCCGATGCCTATTACAAAGCCTTTTCATTAAAACGCGTTTATTACAGTGCCTATATCCCGATCAGCCACGACAGCCGGATGCCTGTGATCGGCACACAGCCTTCGCTGATCCGAGAGAACAGGTTGTACCAGACTGACTGGCTCATGCGGTTTTATAAATTTGATGTGAAAGAAATCCTGAACGACCAGCACCCTCATCTCGACATGGAAATTGATCCGAAACTAAGCTGGGCTTTAAGAAATCCACAGGCGTTTCCGGTGGACATCAATACTGCCGATTATGCGATGATCCTCAGGGTGCCTGGCATCGGCCTGCGGTCAGCCCAAAAAGTGATTGCTGCACGGCAGTATGGGAAACTGCACATTTATCAGCTGAAAAACCTGGGGATTTCTTATAACAAAGCCCAGTATTTTATCCGCTGTGCGGACAGCCCGTTTCAGTTGAACGAAAAGGAGCCTCATGTGCTGCGGCGGATGATTCTTCAGAACAGTAAAAGCAAATATGCCAGACAACCCACCAATCAACTAAGCCTTTTCTGATGGTAATTTATGTTTTTGACGGAACATTTTCCGGCCTGCTGACAGCTGTTTTTGAATCTTTCGGCAGAAAGCACAGGCAGGTAAAACTGGTGTGTGGAGAGCACTTTGAGCAGGATATGTTCAGCGAAACGGTAAGGGTAACCGCCGATAAAGCCAAAGCGGAACGGGTATGGGAAGGTTTAAAGACCAAAGGAGGAAAAGACGCCCGGAAGCAGTTTTACAGTGCCTTTTTATCTGAAAGTGCTGAAATTTTCCAACACCTTTTTGATTACGCCCTGTATGTTTTCAATCAACCCGCGGGTTATGCCAATAACTTCGGGAATTCACATGTGCTGGCCGTCAGTCAGATGGCACAAAAAGTGCACCGGGAAAAACACCGGATGGAAGCCTTTATCCGGTTTCAGAAAAGTGGCAACGGTTTGTTTTTCGCTGTGGTAAGTCCTGATTACAATGTTCTGCCACTCATACTGAAACATTTTAAAGACAGGTACGCCGACCAGGTCTGGGTCATCTACGACGAACGACGGAAATACGGCATTCACTATGATCTGCACCATGTGCACGAGGTCACTTTCGATTTTAAACCGGAGGCCTCTCCGGAACAATCACAGGTAACCATCGCCATGGACGAAAAGGAAGAACTCTACACCACCCTCTGGAAAGAATATTTCAAAAGCACTAACATCAAAGAACGTAAAAATATGAAACTCCACATCCAGCACGTCCCGAAACGGTACTGGCGGTATCTGGTAGAGAAGGAGGATGATTTGCGGGTTTGACCTTATTAAGAGTCTTTTTCCTCGTACATCTGGTGCATTTTTTTTATCCGGGCGTTTATTTTTTTTGTCAGAAGCCTGGGAGCCAGAACTTTCATGCATTCTCCGAAGCCCAGGATCTCACGCTCGAGTTCAAAATTAAGGACTACATCAATACGGATTAAAATGCCATTATCCTCTTCTTTCAATACCTGCTGAGACCCATGGAGAGGTTTTGTCAGCACGTAAGGGGCATTTTGCCTGTTGACCCAGAGAATTACTTTGTGTGGCCTGTCTTTTTCCGTTTTTGTTACGCCAAGGGTATCTGAATAATAGCGGTCAAAATCAATGCCTTCATAGGGCACAAAGTCTTTGGGCTGCATTTCCATAAAATCCTCGATCCTGTCAAGGGCGAGGGTTTGAAGTGTGTTAGCTTTTTTGGGTTTACAGATCAGAAACCAGCGGTTACGGTATTCCTTTAGTAAATAAGGATAGTAGACCGCCTGGCGTGCTTCTCCGGATTTGAAAGATTTGTAGGTGATCAGCAAAGGGATTTTCTTCAGAATGGCCTGGTACAAGGGGCTGATCAGGTTGATGCCTTTGAGCAAGTGATTGCCTTCTAACTGTATGTAACTCTGCCCGTTGGTAGAAGACTTACGCAATGAATTTTCAAGCCTGGTTACTATGTCGTTCATCTCGTCAAAATAGTCAAATCCGCTCATCTGCTTCAGAACACTAACGATCTCGTTCATTTTATCGATGTCAACATCTGTCAGCCTGGAATGACTGATGCTGTAAGACGGATCTTCATAAGTGTAAAACTTCCGGTTGATCACCACAATAGGAGCATTGTAACCCAGCTTGTCACTACGCATCAACTGGATGTCTGCCTGGATAGTCCGCTTGCTGACCCCGTTTTCAATGCCTTCATATTCATATAAAGCCTCAGATACCTTTGTGATAAGGTCTTCAAGCGTCCATTTTCTGTAACGGTTAAGGAGGCATTTGTCTATCGTTTTGTACCGGATCAGGGCCAGTTTGTTGATTGCCATGGTTCTGTTCGACGTTTTGATTGCCAATATAAGAATTTATTACGCAATATAAATGCGTGGTTCTAATGATTTCAATCCATTTTGAAATTATTATTCATCATAAATGACTTATAGTTATATAGTTAATAAATATTTTTGAAATTATTTTATCTGCGTAATTAGACTGCGTAGGTAGGGTTGCAACTTTGCATCATCGATAAGATATGAAGTTCTTTAAAATATAACGCAGGGTGTTTAAAGATATTCTCTGAAAAAGAGGATGGCAGTATTGAGCCAGACCAGCCCCGGATGTCAGTTTCTGCAGAACTGCATAGTATTGAATGTGTACATATCAATATGCTGGCCAGGTGGGTGAAAATATTGTCTTAAAATGGCTGTGGTGCGGGTTCGAGTCCCGCCCCTGAAAAGGGTAGCTCAACAGGCAGAGCAAGCCCCAACTATGCAGGTTCGAATCCTGCTTTCATTTATACAATGAAAATGCAAAATGGCTGTTGCTCCGGGTCAACTGACCCACAAAACAAAGAATGGCGACTTTTCAAATGCCCGCCGGTACCGTGCCTGAGCTCTAGCAACAGAATGTTGCATGCTGCAAGAAACTTAGCAGGTAAAACACAGGAATGAAGTCTGAAAGAAACATTGTGGCCCACTCTGTTCGTTTCCCGCCCGGGTGGGATAAGCAGGAGAAAGTCAGCAAAGGATCTGCCGGACTTTCAGACTTTCTTTTATTTCCGTTTGGAGCGGCAAAAAGCAAGGTACGGTGCCATTTTTTTAATATTTAATAATGAAGATCATGAAAAGAATTACTATTAACATCAATCAGAAAGGATTGGTATTTAAAAACGGAGCTTTAAGAAAAGTGCTGGGAGAGGGAAAGTACTGGATTAACTGGGGCGAACAAGCTTTAATATATGACTTGTCGAAGCCTTTTATTACGGATATAGACATTAATGTGCTGCTTCAGCATGAAGATATGACTAAGTCGGTGGACGTAGTGGACGTGGCTGATCATGAACTGGTTTTAGTTTACCAGGAAGATAAGTTCAGACAGGTGCTGACTTCCGGTAAATATTTATTCTGGAAAGGTCTCGTCAGATATGGATTTATCAAAGTCAACACGGCAAACATTGAAATCGAAACATCGGTTGATAAAAACCTGTTGGAGAAAGCCCCTTTAAATGCATTCGTGCGGGTACAGAAAGTAGAATCGTTTGAGAAAGCTTTGCTGATCATTGACGGTAAACTGGATAAGGTATTGGATGGGGGAACTTACACCTGGTGGAAAAACAGTATTTCCATCCAGGTCGCCAAAGCAGACATGAGGCAGTTGACCATGGAAGTGGCGGGGCAGGAAATTCTTACCCGTGATAAAGCCCAGCTGAGAATCAATTTTTCGGTACAATACAAAGTGGAAGACATCGTAAAGGCATTGTTTGAAAACAAAGAGTATGAAAAACAACTGTATATGCTCATGCAGCTGGCCTTGAGAGAATTTGTAGGAAGAATGACCCTGGATGAACTGATGGATAGCAAAGACAAGATTGCAACTTACATCATGGAAAACACAGTGGATAAGGCCAAAGCATTGGGTGTTCAGTTGCTGTACTGTGGTGCAAAAGACATTATTTTGCCGGGTGAAGTGAAAGCAATCATGAACCAGGTGCTGATCGCTGAAAAGAAAGCCCAGGCCAATATCATCACCAGGAGAGAAGAAACTGCGTCAACCAGGAGCTTGTTGAACACAGCAAAATTGCTGGAAGAAAATGAGATGCTTTTCAAGCTGAAAGAAATGGAGTATGTAGAGAAAATCGCGGAGAAAATCAATAACATTACACTTTCAGGTGGCGGGCAGATCGTGGATCAGTTAAAACAGATTTTTATCAAGTAATCAGATGAATACAAATACTATAACCGGAAACGACCTGATCGTTTCCGGGTTCAAAGAAAATGCGGCCCTGGGAATGGCCCTGAAAATAGTCGTCAACCATTTTTCTGAAATGGAAAAACCGGAAATTCTGGCCTTGCTGAACAAGGTAAAACAAAATCCGGAGGATTACCTGGAAGACAAAGTCCTGGCCGGACTTGCCGAAATGATCATAGAATCTGAGAAAATACCGGATGAAATAGTTTTGAAGGAGCATCCGGAACCTTATTCGATCTATGGTAAAGAGCAGATTGAAGAAGGTGCCTTAAGGCAAATGTCTGTAGCTATGAAACTTCCTGTTTCGGTAGCAGGTGCTTTGATGCCCGATGCTCACCATGGCTACGGATTGCCGATAGGCGGTGTTTTGGCTACCAGGAATGCTATAATTCCTTACGGGGTGGGTGTCGATATCGGGTGCAGAATGGCTTTGTCAATCTATGATATTCCGGAAAGCCACTTTGTTGAAAATAAGGATCAATACAGACGCGAACTGATTGCCAATACGAATTTCGGAGCAGGGAATGGTTTCAGAGGTCAGTATAAAGCCGATCATGAAGTACTTTCCAGTGGTACCTTTCAGATAAACCCGTTTATTGCCAGATTAAAAGACAGGGCCTGGGTGCAGCTGGGAAGTTCAGGCGGAGGAAATCACTTTGTGGAATTCGGACTCATTGAATTTAAAGAAAAAGATGAGGTCTTAGGGATTGAAAAAGGGAAATACCTGGCTTTGTTGACGCATTCAGGTTCAAGAGGTTTGGGGGCTATGATTGCCGGATATTATACCAAACTGGCTAAAATGCTTTGTAAACTACCGAAGGAAGCAGTCAATCTGGCTTATCTGGATATGAATACTGCGGAAGGCCAGGAATATTGGCTGGCCATGAATCTGGCAGGAGAGTATGCCTCTGCCTGTCACGAGGTTATCCATCAGAAAATAGCAGCATCCATTGGTGCTGATGTGATAGCAAAAGTAGAAAACCATCATAATTTCGCCTGGAAAGAAACCTGGAATGGCGAAGAAGTAATGGTGCACCGAAAAGGGGCGACGCCTGCCGGAAAAGGCGTTTTGGGAATTATTCCCGGATCAATGACGGCACCGGGCTTCCTGGTCAGAGGTAAAGGTGAATTTCAGTCCATCAATTCTGCTTCACATGGAGCAGGAAGACAGATGAGCAGAACCAGGGCGGTTAACTCTATTACGAAGGCCGAAATGAACAAGGTATTGCAAGATCATGGCGTCATGCTTATCGGAGCGGGCAGAGATGAAGCTCCGATGGCTTACAAAGACATTCATGCGGTGATGGCCTCTCAGACTGACCTGGTAGATGTAGTGGCAGAATTTACCCCGAAGATGGTCAGGATGGCTGACGACGGAAGTCGCGAAGATTAACAGAAGAGGGGCATAAGATGCTCCTCTTTTTTACTTCCTCCTGCAAACAAACTCCCCGTTCCCCACCGGCACGGTCACACAATCAAACCTTTCGTCTTCGAGGGCACGGTCGATCATGGGTTTGATACCTTCGTACTGGTCTGTGGCGTTGTCGGCTACGATCAGACCGTTTCTGACCATCTTGTCTGCAATTGCCGCAAAGCATTTTTCGTAGATTTCTTTTTCGGCGTCCAGGAAACAGAAGGCTATCGGGCCAAGCTGAGCTGAGTAGTTGAAAAAGTCTCCTTCAATTAACTCAATGTGTTCTTCCAACCCTGAGAGTCCAAAAGTTTCGCGGGCCAGTTTTACTTTTTCCGGGTCTATTTCAAAGGTTTTTACTTTTCTCCCTGTTTCTCTGGCTGCGAGGGCCAGCCAGAGGGTGGAGTAACCGGCGGAGGTTCCGATTTCAATAATCTCGCCTTCAGGAAGGTTCACGGCCAGGATAGACAGGAACTTCCCGGTGTCTTCCGTAATCTGACGCAGGCGTTTTGCCCTGGGTGTTCCGTCGGTGCGGTCCAGCCGGTCTGCTTTTTCCAGGAAAAGCATTCTTCCCTTTAATTCATCAGGGATTTCGTTGAACATAGGGTATCCATTTTAAATTTCTTGAGAATCTGTTTCTCGACAAATATCGCCATGGAAATCAAAAGTGAAAAACGTTTTCGCTTTTATAAAGGGTTGAAAAAGAGCCCGTGGGGCATCATCCATGCCTGAAGTTGGCCGTAGTGTGGCATTTATTCCCCTATATGTCCATATATGAAAGGGTGACGGAAGGTACGAAAATAGCAGGTTCTGGTTTTTGTGTTGATTATCAGTTATTTAAGGGTTGTAGTCCGCTTTCCGGGTAGAATGGGGCGATTTGGGGATTGATTTTTTTATCGTTCAGGTTAAACCATTGTTAAATTATGAGCCGGATGAAAACTACCCTTACGTACGCTAAATCGCCCGTTATGTACATTGGATTGTCGCAAATCGGGGAATTTTTGTTATCTTCACCAAAACATAAATACCGGACAGCTTAGCGTGTACAGTTTAATCTGAACAATTTCCAGCATTCTTTCTCTCTGACTCCATCCCTTCATCTAAAATTCTGAGGCTGGCCAATATAAGGCTTTGCTGCACTCGTTTTTTTCTATTTTATAATTTTATAGCTATGATGAAGGTAAAAACCGGCACAATTATAGACATGCTGTCCCACCTGAGAGACTATTTTCAAGGGGATAATGCATTTCGGAACCAAAAAAATGAAGAGCCGTTCAGGTCTGAACTTTACAATTCAGAACAAATGGACAAACACGGGAAGGTCCTGGCCAACTCGCACAAACTACTGACCGGAAAATCGCCCGACAAACTGCTTAAAAGGCTCGAAGATAATGAGGATACCTTGCTGGAAGTCCGCAACCTCCTTGTCGACAGCATCCGCACAGGAAAGGCCATTACTCCGGCTGCAGAATGGCTTCTGGATAATTTCTATCTCATTGAAGAACAGATTGTTATCGCAAGGAGGCACCTGCCCAAGGGGTACAGTGAGGCCCTGCCTTATCTTTCCTCGGGTACTTCAGCCGGTATGCCAAGGGTTTATGATATCGTACTCGAAATCATTTCGCACAGCGACGGCCGGGTGGACATCAGAAGTTTAAGCAGTTTTATAGCCGCCTATCAGACGCATAAAGAGTTGACTTTGGGCGAATTGTGGGCTTTGCCCATCATGCTCCGGTTAGCGGTCATCGAGAACCTGAGAAGGGTGGCCGGAAAGATAGCCCTGGACATGATTGACCACAACCTGGCCGATTACTGGGCTGATAAAATGATTGCCGTTGCCCAGGAAGCTCCCAACGACCTGATCCTGATCACAGCAGATATGGCCAGGTCGAAACCGATCCTAGCCAGCCCGTTTGTGGCGGGATTTACGAGAAAACTGCAAGGCAAAGGACCTGTACTGGCCTTGCCCCTGAGATGGATGGAGCAGCAATTGTCCGGTATGGGCATCAACAGCGAAGACCTGGTGCACCAGGAAAACCAGAAACAGGCAGCCGACCAGGTTTCGGTCCGGAACAGCATCGGTACCCTGCGTTTCCTGGAGGCGACCGACTGGAGGGACTTCGTGGAATCACTCAGTACGGTAGAGCGGGTGCTGAGAAAAGAAAAAGCGGGCATCTATCCTTTGATGGATTTTGCTACCAGGGATAAATACCGTCATATCATTGAATCGATTGCCAAGGCTTCGGAGTATTCTGAAACAGAAGTAGCCTATAAAGTCGTTGAACTGGCCGAAAGTCACCCCAACGGCACCCAATCTTCTTCAAAATACGCCCATGTGGGGTATTACCTGGTCGATAAGGGCCTGGCCGAAATTGAAAAAATCACACAAAGGAAGTTCACTGTCGGGCAAAAATGGTCACGCATAGCAGCCGGAATGCCGCTGTTCTTATTTCTTTTTTCTATTACTCTTCTTACTTTGTCTGCCTCCGGTATCATGACCTGGCAGGCCTATCAGAACGGGGCGTTCGGGTGGAAGATACTGGCAGGAGTGGCCCTGGTTTCGGCTTTGGCTTCGTCACAGCTGTCGGTTTCGCTGGTCAACTGGATCGCGACGATCGTGGTCAAACCCACTTTGCTGCCCCGGATGGATTTCTCAGAGGGCATCCCGGTAGAATGCAGGACACTGGTGGTGGTACCGACCATGCTGGCCGGTAAGAAATACATTGAAGAACTGGTGGAAGCCCTTGAGATCCGTTTTCTGGCCAATAAAGTAGAGAATGTACATTATGGCTTACTGACGGATTTTCTTGACTCGGCTACCGAACACACGCCGGAAGATGAAGAATTATTAGAACTCGCTTCGGCCAGCATAGAGGCCTTAAATCTGAAATACAAACAATCGGATACTGATATATTTTTCCTTTTTCACAGACCCCGGAAATGGAACCCAAAAGAGAATAAATGGATGGGTTATGAGCGTAAAAGAGGTAAGCTATCTGCTTTGAACGCTCTTATACTACAGAAAAGTGAAGGAGAGTTTTCCCTGATTACAGGTGAATACGAAATTCTGCACCGGGTTAAATATGTGATTACCCTGGATTCAGATACCCAGTTGCCGAGAGATTCTGTCTGGAAGTTTGTGGCTACGATGGCCCACCCCCTCAATCAGGCGGTATATGATCCGCAATTGAAACGGGTAACGGAGGGTTACGGGATACTGCAGCCACGCCTGGCCTCTTCTATTCCCCAGTCTGATATTTCATTGTACCTCAGGATGCAGGGTGATGTAGCGGGGATTGACCCGTATACCCAGGTGTCTTCAGATGTATACCAGGATTTGTTTGGTGAAGGCTCTTATATAGGAAAAGGGATTTATGATGTCAGTGTGTTTGAGGAGGTATTGCACGATACTTTTCCTGAAAACCGGATACTGAGTCATGACCTGGTGGAGGGTTGTTATACCCGCTCGGGTTTGCTGAGTGATGTGCTGGTTTATGAAGAGAACCCTTCGAGGTACGAGGCGGACGTAAAACGCCGCCACCGGTGGATCAGGGGCGACTGGCAGATAGCGGCATGGATATTTCCTTTTGTATCAAAGAGCAACGGTAAGCTGACCCTGAATAAACTTTCGGCCTTATCCCGTTGGAAAATCCTGGATAACCTCAGAAGGAGCCTGATTCCTTTGTCCTTGATCCTGGTTTTACTGGCGGGATGGACCATCCTGCCGATGCCCTGGTTCTGGACGCTGGCGGTGACGTTCATTGTCCTGCTGCCGGTAATGATCGACGCCACCTGGCAGCTGATCCACAAGCCGGAGGACATGAGTTTCAGGGCTCACTTAAAAGACATTGTTAAATATGTCAGAAATGTACTGATCAGGTTCATGTTTGATATGGCCGTGTTGCCTTATGAAGCTTATAAATATACCCACGCGGTCATTCAGGCTAACTGGAGAATGCTCATCAGCAGGAGAAAACTGCTGGAGTGGGTGCCTTCGGCCACCACTTCCGGAACAAGTAACAACGGCATCTGGGGTGTTTTCGGAACCATGATCATTACCCCGTTATTGGCCCTGGTTTGTGCTTACTTATTCTGGAGATACCGCCCGGAAGCCCTGATTGTGGCTTTCCCTATCCTGATATTATGGTTTATAGGGCCGGGCATTGCCTGGAAACTCAGCTTGCCGGAAAAAGAAAAAAGTTCGGGCTTAAACGAGCTGCAGGTGTCGTACCTGAACAGGCTTTCCCGCAAAACCTGGGCTTATTTCGAAACCTTTGTCAACGAAACTGAAAACTGGCTGCCGCCTGATAATTTCCAGGAGCAACCTCACCCTGTCATAGCCCACCGGACATCACCGACCAACCTCGGCATGTCATTGCTCTCCAACCTGGCGGCGTATGATTTCGGGTACATTGGCGGAGCTGAGCTTTTGTCGAGATGCAACAACTCCCTGCAAACCATGATGATCATGGAGCGTTACAAAGGGCATTTTTATAACTGGTACGACACACAAACACTGTCGCCTTTGCATCCGAGGTATGTTTCTACTGTGGATAGCGGTAACCTGGCCGGTCACCTGCTCACCCTGCGTCAAGGGCTGCTGTCTCTGCCTCATGATCCTGTGGTCGACAGAAAAACCTTTGAAGGGATTCTCACCACTGTCGAGATCGTCAGGGAATTATCGAAAGACCGCCCGTCTAAACTGATGGACAAAATGACAGCTGCCTGTCAGACAGCACTGTCGGAAATGAATTCCCTGAAAAAAATCTGGGGACACCTGAATGAACTTGCAGAAACCGGGAAAGAACTGTCCCTGCACATGTCCGGAAAAGAACCGGAGGCCTATCAGTGGACTAAAAAATTGTCGCTTCAGATTGAGCATATCCGGCAGGACCTGATAGACCTTGTGCCGTGGCTGAGTGAACACGGGCAGTTTACAGCTTCCCTGCCTTTTGATGAAATACCCTCCCTGATGTCTGTTCAGGGCATATATGAAAACGGCAATGACCTGCCCGAGTCCTTAAAAGAATGCTTAAAGGCCGGTAATATGGTAGCCAATCAGCGGATCATACTTTCTCAGCAACTGGCGGCTCAGTGTGAGGAACTGAGTGATATGGAATATGATTTTCTTTATGATAACACCACCAGTCTGCTCAGGATCGGCTTTAATGTAGATGAACTCAGACGCGACGATAGTTTTTATGACTTACTGGCTTCTGAAGCCCGTCTGGGTATTTTTGTAGCCATAGCACAGGGAAAACTGCCCCAGGAAAGCTGGTTTGCCCTGGGCAGGTTGCTGACCGATTCCGGCGGGGATCCCATCCTGTTGTCGTGGAGCGGTACTATGTTTGAATACCTGATGCCACAGCTGGTGATGCCGGTGTATGAAAATACCCTGCTGCATCAAACCAACAAGGCCACCGTCAAAAGGCAGATTGACTACGCAGGACAACGGGGCGTGCCCTGGGGTATTTCTGAGTCGGCTTATAACATGGTTGACGCCAGCCTCAACTATCAATACCGGGCCTTTGGTGTGCCGGGGCTTGGCCTCAAGAGAGGTCTGGAAGAAGATCTTGTCATAGCTCCCTATGCTTCTATGATGGCCCTGATGGTTTCACCTGATCAGGCCTGCGTCAATTTACAGCATTTATCTGAAAAAGGTTTTGAGGGGGAATACGGTTTTTATGAAGCCATTGATTACACACCTGCCAGGTTGCCGAGGGGTAAGACCCACACGATTATTAACTCATTTATGGTGCACCACCAGGGCATGGGCTTATTGTCACTGGCTTATTTATTGCTGAACAAGCCTATGCAGCAGAGGTTTATGGCTGAATTGCGTTTTCAGGCCACTATCTTGCTGCTGCAGGAAAGGATCCCGAGAACCACCGTTTTCTATGCTCATACGGCTGATATTTCGGAATCTCATACCGAAACTACCGAATTGCAGATCAGGAACATCCCGACACCGAATACCCAGATACCGGAAATCCAGTTGCTCAGCAACGGCCGTTACCAGGTGATGGTGACCAACTCAGGTGGAGGATACAGCCGCTGGAAGGATATTGTGGTAACAAGATGGCGGGAAGATACCACCCAGGATAACCGCGGCATTTTCTGCTATATCAAAGATGTCAATACCGGTAATTTCTGGTCCAACACCCATCAGCCTACTTTAAAAGTGGCGAAGTCTTATGAAGCCCTTTTCTTCCAGGGACATGCGGAGTTCCATCGTGAGGATTTCGGGATTGAGACCAAAACAGAGATCGTGATTTCTCCGGAAGATGATACCGAAATGAGACGGGTAAGGATCAAAAACAAGACGCAATCGACGAAAATACTCGAGATAACGAGTTATGCTGAGATTGTCATGGCAAGCCAGGCTTCGGATGAGGCCCACCCGGCATTCAGCAATCTTTTCGTACAGACTGAGATTCTTGAAGAACATAATGCCATTCTTTGTACCCGCCGGCCGAGGTCTGAAGGCGAAACCCCGCCGTGGATGTTCCACCTCATGGATGTGCGTGGGGGTGAAGTGGAGGGCGTGTCGTATGAAACGGACCGGATGCAGTTTACAGGGCGTGGCAAAACCCTGGCTCGTCCGCAGGCTATGGAGCAGGATAAATTATCCGGAAAACAGGGCTCTGTACTTGATCCTATTCTTTCCATCCGTTACCGCATCGCCGTAAAACCTAACCAGGCGACTACCATCGATTTGATTTACGGCATCAGCGAAACCAAAGAAGGCTGTCTGAACCTGTTGCACAAATACCTGGATCGTCACCTCAAAAAACGGGCTTTCGAATTGTCCTGGACACACTCGCAGGTGTTGCTGAGGCAGATCAATGCCACGGATGCGGATGCACAGTTGTATGACCGCCTGGCAGCTTCTGTCATTTATGCCAATCCTGTTTTGAGGGCTGATCCTGCCGTCATTCTTAATAATTACCGGGGACAGTCCGGACTCTGGAGTCATTCGGTTTCCGGTGATATTCCGATAGTGTTGCTGCATATTTATGATACGGAGAATATAGACTTGGTCAAACAGATGGTACAGGCCCATGCCTACTGGCGTCTGAAAGGCCTGGCAGTGGACCTGGTCATCTGGAATGATAACCATGGTTCTTACAGACAAGACCTGCAGGAGCAGATACTAGGGCTCATTTCAGCCGAATCGACGAGCCACCAGGTCTACAATAAACCCGGCAGTATTTTCGTCAAATCTGCCGACCAGCTGTCACCCGAAGACCGCCTCCTGTTTGAGAGTGTGGCCAGGGTGATTATCCAGGACGACAGGGGCACACTCGTTGAGCAGGTCAATAAACTTTCTTCGGGAAGGCCTTTGCCGCTGTTGCTTGAACCTAAGGTGCTGCAGATAACCCAGCCTGAGTCGTCGCCTGTGTCCTTGCCCAAAGACCTGCAGTTTTATAACGGCACCGGAGGGTTTTCGCCGGATGGAACGGAATATAAGATCTTCATTGATCAGAAGACTACCACTCCTGCACCCTGGGTGAATGTGGTGGGTAACCTGAACTTCGGATCGGTTATCTCGGAAAGCGGATCTTCCTACACCTGGGCCATCAACGCCCACGAATACCGGATTACGCCCTGGAGCAACGATCCGGTGAGTGATGCAGGCGGAGAGGCCTTCTATCTGAGAGATGAAGACACCGGAAGTTTCTGGTCGCCTTCACCGTTTCCTTCCAAAGGCTCTGCTCCGTATGTCACTACCCATGGTTTCGGGTATACAGTTTTTGAGCATACAGAACAGGGTATTTTCAGTGAAATGTGCACGTTTGTGGATAAGACCTCGCCGGTTAAATTCATCGTTCTTAAAATCAGGAATCAATCAGGCAGGGAGCGTAAATTCTCTGCTACCGGTTTCCTCGAGATCATTCTCGGAGATGTCCGGTCTAAAACCAACATGCATATCCTGTCCGAGCATGATGGTCCTACGGGAGCTCTGATGTTCAGAAACCGCTACAATACAGCCTTTACCGACCGGGTTACTTTCTTCAAAACCACCGATGCGGGTAACCTGAGCTTTACGGCGGACCGGTCTGAGTTTATAGGCCGTAACCGCAATCTGAACAATCCGCAGGCCATGTACCGCCGGAGGCTGGCAGGAAGAACCGGAGCCGGAATGGACACTTGTGCGGCTTTACAGGTCAAATTTGATTTGCTCGAGGGCGAAGAAAAAGAAATTATATTCCAGATCGGCAGTGAGGAGAACGGCCGCGAAGCCCGGGCCCTGTTGCTGAAATTCTCAGAAAAAGAGGCTGTGATGCAGGCACTGGAAGACGTCAAAGCTTATTGGAAAGAGCTGACAGGGGCGGTTCAGGTGGAAACACCGGATCAGTCGCTCAACCTCCTGGCCAACGGCTGGCTGACTTATCAGAACGTAGCCTGCCGGATTTTTGCCAGAAGTGGTTTCTATCAGTCAGGCGGAGCCTTTGGCTTCAGGGATCAGCTGCAGGATGTGCTGGCCTTGCTGCACGCCAGGCCGCAGCTTACCAGGGACCAGATATTGCTCAGTGCGTCAAGGCAGTTTAAAGAAGGCGATGTGCAGCACTGGTGGCACCCGCCTGAAGGCCGCGGGGTGAGAACCTTGTGTTCAGATGATTTGCTCTGGCTGCCTTTTGTGGTGTCAAGATACGTGAAGGCCACAGGAGATAAGGACATCCTGGACGTGCAGGTGTCGTACCTCGAAAGCAGGCTTTTACAGCCGGGAGAAGAGTCGCTTTATGACCTTCCGATCAGCGGAAATGAAAGCGGCACTTTATACGATCACTGTGTCAGGGCCATTATGCATAGTTTGAATTACGGCAAGAGAGGCCTGCCCCTGATCGGTTCCGGTGACTGGAATGACGGCATGGACCAGGTCGGTGTAAAAGGCCAGGGTGAAAGTGTCTGGCTGGGATTCTTCCTGTATGACGTGCTGATAAAGTTCTCTGAAATTGCACAAGGTAATGATGACGAGCTGTTTGCCCGCACCTGTATCAGCGAAGCGGCTATATTACAGACCAATATTGAAACTTCGGCCTGGGATGGTGAGTGGTATAAAAGGGCATGGTTTGATGATGGTACACCCTTGGGATCGAAAGAAAACGAAGAATGCCGGATTGACGCCATCGCCCAAAGCTGGTCGGTATTGTCAGGAGCCGGCAGTGATGCCCGTAAAAATATTGCCATGGATTCACTGAACAAGTACCTGGTGAACCGTGATCTTAAGCTGATACAATTACTTGATCCGCCTTTTGACGGCTCAGGGCCTAATCCGGGCTACATCCAGGGCTATGTGCCGGGTGTGCGTGAAAACGGCGGGCAATATTCCCATGCGGCTATCTGGGCTTTGATGGCTTTTGCAGCTTTGGGCGACAGGGAGCGGGTCTGGGAATTGTTCAGCATGATTCAGCCTGTCAATCATTCAGCGAACGAGGCCGATAAAAACATCTATAAAGTAGAACCTTATGTGATGGCGGCGGATGTTTATGCCAACGAGTCGCACCGGGGCAGGGGAGGCTGGACCTGGTACACCGGTTCCGCCGGATGGATGTACCAGTTCATCATCGGATCGCTGCTGGGGCTTGAACTGCAAAACGGTAACCTGAAGTTTAAACCTTGTTTTCCGGAGAATTGGCCTTCTGTGAAGATCAACTATCGCTACGGAAACGCGGTATACAAAATCACCGTCTTCCAGGAA
This sequence comes from Emticicia sp. CRIBPO, assembly GCF_009905725.1. GTDB lineage: Bacteria > Bacteroidota > Bacteroidia > Cytophagales > Spirosomataceae > Leadbetterella. The sequence continues at coordinate 132,503 of NZ_JAAAKV010000003.1, forward strand.
GAGGCTCCATCCTGGTGGAAAGCAGATGACCAGGAAGGGAAAGGAGATGCTTTCCCGCTGGTCGACGACGGAAAAGAGCACCGGGTAGAAATTCACATTTCACTGGGTTAAAAAAGGAAAAGCCCTTCACATTATTTCAGTGGAGGGCTTTTTCAATAATACGACAGAACAAATGACCAGGTCATTTTTCTATGGTGGAAAGTTAGCGTAAGAAACAGTTGCATGAGATTAAAACGTATGACATGCTGTGCCGGTTATTCATCCTTGCCCTTACTGTCTCTTTTTGCTTTTTTATCTGCTCTTTTTTCAAGCAGACTTTTCTGGGCGTCTTTCTTTTCCCCTTTCTGAACCGTCTTTTCTTTGGCCATAATTTTTTGATTTTCTGTAAGTTAACTCTTTTTTGACTGGTAACCTAGGTAAGATTCAGTTGAAACCCGCTCCCGGATGAATGAAAGGGATTAATGAAGGATATCCATCTTTTAATGCTGTTTTTCTGCTTCAGTGAGAGCAATGAAACGACGGTTCGCTGACCGTTAAAGAGAATTTTAATTTAGGGTGTTTTCACGGTTTTGTTTTCGTATATAAAAGTTTAAATTTGTTTAATGATTCTGCGGTGTCTCAAAAGTGGCGTTGCCGGAAACATTCCCGACTATTATTAAACAAAAATAAAATGGAAGAAAATACAGAGTTGGCCGGCCTGCAGCCGACGCCTTTTGAAAACATAGCCCTGGCTTTTTCCGGCGGAGGCTTCCGTGCCGCCTCATTCAGTCTGGGTGTCATGGGTTATTTGTATCAGCTTGAAAACAACCGGGCTGAAAACCTGCTGGGCAAGGTAACTTTTATTTCATCAGCCTCCGGTGGCACGATCACCAATGCCTGCTATGCCCTTAGCAGCGTGAAGCAGGATCATAGTTTCCCTTCTTTTTTCAAAGGTTTGTATGAGAATCTGAAAGAGACGGACCTGCTGGACACCGTGCTTGACAAACTGAACAATGATAAAGAATGGGTGAAGCGGAAAGATAAAAGACGAAACCTGATCAATGCTTTTTCGCTGGTTTATAATGAAAAACTGTTTGACGGGGCTGTTCTCGGGGAATTGTACCGTTCAGACTCACCGACCCATCTTGAAGAAGTATGTTTTAATACGACAGAGTTTTATAAAGGCCTCCTGTTCCGTCAGAATATAAAATTGAAGTTTGATGCGAAGTTCAGGGAAGACAGAGGGTTCAGATTCGGGAATTCTTATGTCAACCTGCCTTTTGAAACGGCCAAAAGATTAAAGATCGCGGATTTACTTGCGGCTTCTTCCTGTTTTCCGGGTGGATTTGAGCCCATTATTTTCCCGGATGATTTTACCTATTCTCCACAGGAGGAACCTGCGGGCAAACAATTGGAAGATCTTCCTTCAGGAGAACTGACCTCCGAAGAGCTGGTCAAGGGCATGTATGTCCGTCTCCAGGAATTAAGCAGACCTGAACTTGTGAGGCTCTTCGGAGAGAAAAAAGTAGATGAGATTATTTCAGCTTCAGCAGGAAAAGGAATTCTGGAAATCGAAAAGGCTTTTGCGGGTGTAGAGAAGAATAAGAATTTTAACTTTGGCATGATGGATGGCGGTATCACCGACAACCAGGCCCTGGAAAGCCTCATGCAGGCCCACGACAGGAGGCTGGATGGCAGGACCGACTTTAAACCTTTTGACCTGATGCTGATCAACGACGTCGGGAGCCATTTCATGGAGCCTTATGTGCTGAATAAGGATAACAACCCTTACGCCGGGGTAAAAGGGATCAGTATTAACAATATTTTGTTTATATCCGGTTTGCTGGGAATCGCAGGGATAGCCGGAGTTGGTCTTTTCGGCTGGCTTATGAATCGTCAGGAGCACAGCTGGCTTAATTGGGTTGTGGCGTTTGCAAGTTCTGCCCTTATCCTGGTTTCAGCCCTGGTATTCACCATTATCCTGACCCTGAAGCAGTTTATCAAAGGCAAAGTAAACAACAAAACCGGTCTCGACCTGGACAAGAACTTCTCGCCCAGAATCGTGGAGCAGCTTTTCCAACATTTCGGAGCCACCCCTGTGATGATCATCCTGGTGATGCTTAAAGAGCGTTTTAATTCGGTACTGACACTCAATTCGGATGTTTTTCTGAAGCGGATCAGATTTCTGCTGTACAATATGGTTTTTGATCAGGATGATCCTGATTCAAAGAATAAAAAATATAAGTTCAGGATTAAAACCAATCACGTGTATGACCTGGCCTATGCCAATGATCTCTACAGGGTGAAAAATGACGAAGCTCAGCTGACACCCGCTAAAACACTGCAGGATGTGGCACAGGCCGCCTTTGAGATGGGAACGACGCTCTGGTTTGATAAGAAAAACAGTGAAAAGGAAGTGTTGCCTGCATTGATTGCCTGCGGACATTTTACCACCTGTTATAATTTACTGGAATATATTCTGCGTATGAAGACTGTCGACAAAGGGAATAATCCTTCGTATTATTCACAGCTGACGCCCGAAGCGAGGGCACTGGTAGATGATCTTCAGTTCAAACTTCAGCGGGATTATGCGGCGTTTAACCAGGACCCTTTCTGGTTGTTTAAAGAGAACATCGTTAAATTCGGGATGAACCCCGCGTATCTTGAAGAACTGAAGCATTTCAGCTATAACTTCAAAGATTTCAAAGGGCTGAGGTAAGGTCAGCCGAACAGGCTCATCTGGACAAACTGGCCCGGGTCTTCACCTTTGAACGGAAACCTTGCCCTTTCTTTGTAGGTGCCACCCGGAGCTTTTTTCAGCAGGACCATCTCGTGTGCCGTAAAACTGGCTTCAAATGATTCTTTACGCCAATCCGGCCATACCTGCTGCAGCTGTTCCGACGCCAGCCCGCGGGCTACGGTGATATGAGGTTTGGAGTCATAATAAGGTTTGGCCTCCTTGGAGCCTTTCACCAGCGGATTGATCTCCCTTTTCTTGCGTTCGACAATGTTCAGAATAGGGTCTGCGGTGGTGATATTGATATAGACGGTGGAGGTAGTGCTTTCGAAATTCCCGAATCCGTTTAACTGCACCTCAAAAGGCCTGGTGACGGCAGCCATCTGTTTCAGTTTTTTCATGATGGCATGCTCGTAAGTCTCATACCTCAGAAAATACATGACGGTGATATGGGCAGGTGTTATCTGGGCATTTTTAAAGCCGTAACTCTTAAACTGCTCCTTAAATGCCTGAATCTGCTGTTTCACCTCCTTAGGTTCAATAATCAGCAGATATTCATACTCAAATACCTCAACTTCTACATCAATTTCCATTATAATGACAGCGTTTTTTAGTACAATTTTCAGATCAGACCGATAAGCTGAATGGCAATTACAGAAGCGGATTCAAATATGCTAATTAATTTGCTGAATTCCAGCTAATTTATTTAGCTTTTTTGGGGTTTGTTAAATATTTAACATTTAATGTAAGTGTTTACCAGGTTCAGTTTCATCGCTTTCACCCAAAACCAGCTAAAAGCTAGCTGCCGATAGCTTTAAAGCCGAAATCCCTTTCAACTCTCACCATTTTCTATTTATTTTAGGCTTTATTCAACCAAATCAAATCATCAGATCATGAAACGTAGAAATTTCCTGAGAAATAGCCTCGCTGTGGCCGGAACTGCCGCCATGCCTTTTGCCGAAAGCTATGCTCAAGCTCCTGAAAAAAACAATTTTAAACTCAAATATGCTCCGCACTTCGGCATGTTCAAAAACCTGGCAGGTGAAGACCTGGTAGACCAGCTGAAATTCATGGCCGACAACGGTTTCATGGCCCTGGAAGACAACGGCATGACGAAGCGTCCGGTAGAGGTACAGACCAAAATAGGAGAGACCCTGGCTAAACTGGGTATGGAAATGGGCGTTTTTGTAGTAGATAAAGGAGGAAACGGAGCCAATACCCTGGCTGCCGGGAAAAAAGAATACATTGATATATTCCTGAACGGCTGTAAAAATGCGGTGGAAGTTGCCAAGCGTTGCAACGCCAAATTTGTAACCGTCGTTCCGGGTGATTTTGAAAGAAACCTGCCGATCGGTGTGCAAACCGGTCATGTGATCGATGCCCTGAGAAGAGGAGCTGAAATACTGGAACCACACGGCATCGTGATGGTACTGGAGCCGCTGAGCGATTCTCCTAACCTGTTCCTTCGTACTTCCGACCAGACTTATGAAATCTGCCGTGGTGTGAACAGTCCTTCATGTAAGATATTGTTTGATATCTACCACATGCAGAAAAACGAAGGTCACATTATCCCGCACATCGACTGGACCTGGAGCGAGATTGCGTATTTCCAGATCGGTGACAACCCGGGCCGTAAAGAGCCGACCACCGGGGAGATCAATTATAAGAACATATTCAAGCATTGCTTTAACAAACAAAAAGCCGAAGGGAAATCATTTATCTGGGGGATGGAGCACGGCAATGCCAAACCCGGCAAAGAAGGCGAACTGGCTCTGATCAAAGCCTACCAGGAGTCGGATAGTTTCGAGGTGTAGGTGATGGCTGTTTGGTTGATGGCAACTAGCCATTAGGTGTTAGCCGTTAGCATATAGATTTAAGGAGCGTGGATGGATCGACAGATCCACCCATGCTCTTTTTTCGATTAATCGAAAACAAACGGGCTTTCAGGCCCACGCCCTCTCACTTTTTGCCCCGTGCCTTCAGAACTTGCCCCGTAAAACGGGGCCGGGACTTGATGGCAACAATTTTCACAATCCATGCAAAAATCAAAGCTAATAGCTAAAGGCTAACAGCTAAACAGCCGATAACCCAACGCTCTTTTCCCCATGGAACAATTTTTTTATTACCTCTTCAAACAGTATCTTTATCAAAACAATTAAATCTTCAGCTATGAACAATCTATTCAGAGGTCTAATCGCAGGTTACGGAGCTAAAAAACTGGGTGGCGGATGTTTCGGTACCGTCATCGTCTTTATTATTATATGGGTAATTCTGGGGCAGTGCACTTAAATGCCGAGAAAGGACAAAAGGAGAAGGGAAAAAGAAAGCTTCCTGTCGTCCGACGGCCTGAGAAAATACATCGGAAAGTAATTTAAATAGAGGATAGGAAATTTTTGTTTGTGATAAATAAAAATTTCCTATTTTTACATTGTAAAATTAATTTCCATATCATGATACAAGTCATTAACCGGGCACTGGACATCCTCGAGTACATTGCCGTTGACCCCGAAAGACCTAAAACACTCAGTGAAATTGCCGACAAACTGGAGCTCAACCACGGCACCTGTGCGAACATTCTGAAAACCCTCGTGGGCAGACAGTATGTGGAACAGGTGGGCACCAAGAAAGGTTATCTGCTCAGTATAAAATCTTACGCCCTTACTGAAAACGAAAACTACCGGAAGCACCTCATCGACGCCTCCAAACCTGTGATGGATGATCTGACCGAACGGCTGAATGAGAACTTCCTGCTGGCGGTGATCAACGGAAATCTCCGTGTCGCCATTTACCGGACTTTCGCCGACCAGGACCTCCAGGTACGGACCGCCGTTGAGAAAAATATCTATGATTCTGCTTCAGGAAGGCTGATTGTAGCCATGTTCTCTGAAAATGAACTGGAGCGGTATACCGAAAAATACGGCCTGCCTTCCACCGATATCTGGCCAGAAGCCGATACCCATGAGAAGTTCAGGTCGCTGGTAGAGGTCATCAAAAAACAGGGCTATGCCATCCAGACCAGTGTGAGAAAACAGGTCGTGGGTATTGCCGTGCCGGTCTATAAAGACGCCAAGGTAATTGCCAGCCTCAGTATATACATGCCCGAGTACCGCTTCATGAATGCCGATAAAACCGACATCATCAAACAGCTGGTAAAAGGAGCATCAGACATTTCAAAACGTATCTGATATACTATAATAAAGAAACTTTGTGCACCGGTAGACTCGTCTGCCGGTGCATTTTTTTTCTATGATTATTTTAAGATAAAATTTGTTTATTAATCAATTAGCATTTATAATTGTATCATAATAAAATCTAATTTTATATTATAAAATTCAATCTTAAATTAAAAGTATGAAATGTAAAAATTACTCAAGCATGTTACTGGTTTTGCTGCTGGCTCTTTGTCAGCAACTGCAGGCCCAGGAACGGAAAGTCACCGGAAGTGTCAGAGACACGGAAGGAGGAGGGCTTCCGGGCGTGAATGTGACCATCAAGGGTTCTCTTAAAGGTGCTGTAACCAATGTGAACGGAGGTTACGAGCTTTCAGTAGCTGATCAGGCTGCGGTGCTGGTCTTCAGTTTTGTAGGATTTAATACACAGGAAGTGGTGGTAGGCACCCAATCTGTGATCGATGTGGTTTTGTCAAGCGATGCCAAATCGCTGGATGAGGTCGTGGTGGTAGGGTATGGCACCGTTAAAAAAAGTGACCTGACCGGCTCCCTGTCTTCTGTCAAAGGAAAAGAAATCAATGCGTTTCCGGCCACCAATGTGCTGCAGGCCCTTTCGGGCAGGGCTCCGGGCGTGCAGGTGACCCAGAATACCGGGGCTCCGGGTGCCAGCATCAGTGTGAGGATCAGAGGGACGAACTCAGTGCAGGGCAGTAATGAGCCATTGTATGTGGTAGACGGTTTCCCGACTTCGGGCAGTAACCCGACGATCATCAACAATTCGGATATTGAATCGATAGAAATATTGAAGGATGCTTCTGCTACGGCCATTTACGGCTCACGTGGGGCCAACGGCGTGGTGTTGATCACCACCAAACAAGGCAAAGCCGGTAAAATCATGGTAGATTATGAAGGCAGCTATAGCATGCAGTCGCTCCGCAAAAAAATGGACCTGATGAATGCTACAGAATACGCTAATTTTTATAACGAGCAGGCGGCCAATGATAAGAAGGCCCCGTATTTTACACAGGATCAGATCAATAGCTTCGGTAATGGTTTTGACTGGCAGGACCTGGTATTCAAAAAAGCACCGATGCATACCCATAACCTGACCGTCAGCGGTGGAAATGACAAGACGAAATTTTCACTGGGCGGCAGTATTTTCGACCAGCAGGGCATCATCCACGGCAGCGATTACAGAAGATATTCACTCCGTGCCAACGTGATGACGGATGTGAGCAAGAAGTTCAGTGTGAATTACAGTGCGACACTGACCAATATCAAAACCGCCCGCCAGAACAGCAGCGGAAGCAACAGGGGGAACTCACTGATTGCCGCGGCCATTTCTGCTCCTCCGACTTTGACACCGTATAATGCCGACGGCAGCTACAGGGTATTGGCAACAGCCTATCCTTTTATCTCCAATGTACTGATCAACCCGCTGAATTTTATCAATGAAAGTTCAGATAAAGTGGACGCCAACAGGGTTCTGGCAAACCTGGCCCTGATCTACAGGCCGTTTGAAGGACTGACCATCAAAATAGCCGGGGGTATTGAAAACAGTGACGACCGCAATGATGGCTATACTACGACTAATTTTATCAATTCACAGGGTTCGGCCTTTGTTTCGGCGTCTCAGGGCAGAAGTATGCTGAGTGAGAACACGATCAGTTATACCAAAACACTGGCAGCTAAACACAACATTTCGGCCGTGGCCGGGATGACTTACCAGGATTTCAAGAATACATCACTGGGAGGTTCGGGCGTTGGTTTTCTGAGCAATATTCCTGAGTCTTATAACCTTGGTTCCGCCATTACACCGGGCATTCCGAGTTCCGGTTATTCATTGAGTACGCTTTTGTCTTACCTGGGCAGGGTCAACTACAGTTATGACAGTAAATACCTGGCCACCGTGAGTTTCAGGGCAGACGGCTCTTCGAAATACAGTGAAGGCAATAAATGGGGTTATTTCCCGTCGGGAGCTTTGGCCTGGAGGGTTTCGGAAGAAGATTTCCTGAAAGATGTGTCCTATATCTCTGATGTAAAAGTGAGAGCCAGCTGGGGACTTACCGGCAGCCAGGCCATCGGGGCTTACGCGACATTGAACAACCTTTCATCTGGTAAAACGGTTTTTGATGATGCCCTTTACAACACCTTTGCTCCGGGTACACGTTTGCCGGGCAACCTGAAATGGGAAACCACCGAGCAGGCTGACTTCGGTATCGACGCGGGATTCAGCAACAACCGTTACAGGTTATCATTGGATTATTATATCAAAAACACGCGTGATTTGCTGAATACTGTCGAATTACCTTCCAGTTTCGGATTTACCAGCACGGTACAGAATGTCGGACAGATACAGAACAAAGGTTTTGAGATTTCAGCCGATGCCCGCATCATAGAAAAGCCGTTTAAGTGGGATTTGGGGGCAAACATTTCATTTAACAGGAACAAAGTCGTCAAACTGTATGGTGGTAAGGATATTTTAGGCGGAAGTCTGGCCGTAACACTGATCAATGACGCCACCAGTTTATTGAGAGAAGGCGAACCGATGAGCGTGTTTTACGGGTACAAAGCCAAAGGATACAACGAAGCAGGCAGGGAAGTATATGAAGACCTGAACGGCGACGGGGCGATCAATCAACTGGATAAAACCATCATCGGTAATCCGAACCCTGACTTTATCTTCGGTGTAAACTCGGCAATGTCATACAAAGGTTTTGAGCTGACCCTGTTTTTACAAGGCACTCAGGGAAATGACCTGCTGAACATCAGTTCGGTGAGCAATACCCTGGATTACGGTTACGGATTGAATATGCCGAGGGCGGTGATGAACGACCACTGGACCACTTCAAACCCGAATGCCAAATACCCGGTGATTTCCGCAACCAACTCTTATAATTATTCCAGCCGCCTGATTGAAGACGGGTCGTTTGTCCGCCTTCGTAATATTCAGCTGGCCTATAATCTGCCTTTGCAAGCCATGAAAGTCAACTGGATGCGTTCGGCACAGGTGTACGTGAGTGGTCAGAACCTGCTGACTTTTACGAAATATTCATGGTGGGACCCCGAGGTGAATTCACAGGGCGGTGCCAACTCTATCGGACAGGGCATTGACCACTTCAGTTATCCGACTTCGAAGTCTGTTACTGCCGGTTTAAGACTTGGTTTCTGATCACAATAAAAAATTAAACGACATTGAAATGAAGAAGATATTTTTTTTACTCCCGGTTTTATTCCTGACTGGCTGCGAAGACATCCTGAAGGAAGCCCCGAAAGCGGTGGCGGTAGAAACCTTTTATAATACGGCCGGTGAGGTAGAGACCGCCGTGAACGCCGTTTACGCTCCGCTGCGAAACTCTGCCAGCGGACTCGGCGGGGAATATGCTGCCCAGCTGGAGGCGTATACAGATTACAGCTATGGCCGTCCGGGCAGCAGTTATGCTATCCTGTCCGATTTTCAGGGCCTGAACAGTACCAACATTACCAGGGTATCCGGTATGTGGACGCAGTTATACCTCAGCATCAGGAACGCCAACCTGGTGATTCAGAAAGCCCCTGCAGGAACGAAAATCTCGAAGGCCGATGTGGATAAGTATGTGGCAGAAGCAAAGTTTCTGCGTGCTTTGGCTTATTTTCATCTGGTGAGAAACTGGGGAGCCGTTCCGCTCAGAACAGAAGCCAATCTGAATGAACCGAATATCAAAAGAACGGCAGAAGCTCAGATCTTTGACCAGATTATCGCGGATCTTAAAGTAGCTGAAGAAGGCCTTTTGGATAAGCCCGCACAATCGGGTCGTCCGTCGAAATGGGCTGCTAAGACGCTACTGGCAGATGTGTATTTTTATCAGAATAAATACGCCGAAGCGGCTTCCAAAGCTGATGAAGTGATCAAATCCGGCAAGTTTTCGTTGGTTCCGGTGACCGTTGCCAATGATTTTGAAAAGGTTTTCGGGCCGACGGTGATCAGTTCTTCTGAAGAAATTTTTTACCTGAAGTTTACAAGACTGGCGGGTCAGGGCATGTATTTCGCGATGTTTGCCCATCATCCGGGTTCAAAACTGCATGGTGCGGGTGGTTTCTACGGACATTCATCTGATTCGAAAGGAAATTCGGTAATAGCCGCCTGGGACGAAAAAGACCTGAGAAAAAGCTATAACTGGTATTCCTGGAACATCGGTCTGGGTGATTTCAGTTTGCTGAACAAGAAATTCTCGGATCCGCTGGCTCCCGGTCAGGACGCTGCAGGAAACGACCTGCCTTTGTATCGCTACGCCGACGTGCTGCTGTTGTTTGCGGAAGCATCCAACAGGGCTGGTAACGGACCGACCGCCGCAGGCCTCGACGCCCTGAACCAGGTGCATCGCAGGGCTTATGGCAAATCTGCCACGGCCGTTTCTGAAGTTGATTTTAAACTTTCGGATTTTAATACGAATACTTTTAATGATCTCGTATTGAAAGAAAGAGGTTATGAAACCCAGTATGAGGCCAAAAGATGGCTGGACCTGAAAAGGCTGGGCAAAGAAAAAGTAAAACAGATCATCAAAAATGCAGTGGGAAAAGACGTGGCTGACAAGCACTTTTTGTGGCCGATACCAGTGGGAGAGTTGAATTATAATACCGCTCTTGATCCGAAAGCAGATCAGAATCCGGGTTATTGATTGGTTAAATGAGAAAGTAGAATGGGCGGCCGGGTACAGGTCCGGCTGCCTTATTTTGAAAAATTAAAATGAAAACAATGAAGAATTTTAACAAGAGAAAATGGCTGCTGATAGCCGGCCTGCTGCTGGGACTGATCAGGCCTGGTATTGCCCAATCCAATGTTTTTGTTAAAGTAAGTGCAGAAAATCCACGCTACCTGGAGTTAAGTGACGGAAAAGCGTACATCCCGGTGGGGATCAACATCTGCTGGCCGAGGTTTGTCAGCAGTGAAGATTCCGTTATTATGAAAATGGAACATTACCTCACAAAACTGGGTGAAAACGGTGGCAATTTTACCCGTGTTTGGCTGAGTGCCCCTATGTTTGAGGTAGAACATAAAAAAGCAGGCGAGTACGATGAGGTCATCGCCCGGAGAATAGACAAAATCCTGGAAATAGCGGGTAAATACAATATCAAAGTTAAGTTTTGTCTTGAAAACTTCCGGGACCTGACCAACCGTCCGGCGATGTTTGCGGGTTCGGTGCCGTTTGATAAACCCATTTATTATACCGGAAACGGAGGCCCTTTGTCGACAATGGACGAATATTTTACCTCTCAGAAAGGGAAAGACCTGTTTCTCAAAAGGGTGGATTTTTTCGCGAAAAGATATAAGGACCACCCCGGTGTTTTTGGCTGGGAGCTTTGGAATGAAATCAATGCCGTCAAAGTATCGGACCGGAAAATCATACTGGACTGGACAAAGGCAATGCTTCCTGAGTTAAAGAAACGTTTTCCCAATCACCTGGCGATGCAGAGTCTGGGTAGCTTTGATACGGAACAGGCCAAGGGGCTTTATCACGATTATTCTGTGATTCCGGATAATGAAATTGCCCAGGTGCACCGCTACCTGGACCAGGGTGGGGCCTTGCCTGTCACCCGCGGGGCTGTGGATGTGCTGGCTTACGACGCTGTGAGCACACTCCGTGGTTTCGGCGAAATCAAACCCGTCATTCTTTCTGAAGTAGGTGCTGTTGAACCTCATCATGCAGGTCCTTCGCTGCTGTATCCGAAAGACACTGAGGGGATGATGCTGCATGATTATCTGTTTGCTGCGTTTTTCGCGGGAGCTGCGGGTCCCGGTCAGAGCTGGCATTGGGATTACTACATCGATAAGCACGACTTATGGTATCACCTGGCCCGTTTCAATAAAGCTATCGAAGGCATTGACCCCGGGAAGGAAGCATTTGAACCTTTCGAAGTCAGGCATGGTGAACTGACTATCTATGGATTAAAGGGTAAAAAACACGTTTTGGTCTGGTTTCGCGACAAAGCCAATACCTGGCAATCTGAGTTGAATGAGGGCCTTAAACCTCAGACGATCAAAGGAAAATCTTTTAAACTGCCGTTTGAAGTTAAGGTGAAAAATGCCTCAGTTTATAACCCATGGGAGGACACCGGGCAGACTTTAAAGTTAAAGAATAACCAGGTCAACCTGCCTGAGTTTAAGCGTTCCGGGGTTATTAAATTGACTGTGAAATGAAGATAACTGATTACCCGGACCTGCTGTGTTTCTGGGATTTCAGAGAAGGCTCTCTGAGGTCTTCAGGGAGATATGCCTATGAACTGAAAGGGGATGGTGTGCAAATTCTGCAAGAAGGGCCGGTTTCCGGATACTCCGTACGGCTGGAAGAAGGACAGTATCTTTCTGTTCCGAGGGCAGATTGCCCCGGACTGAATATTCATGGGAAAAAAGCACAAATAACCGTACTGGCCTGGGTTAAGCGGGACCGTAAAACCATCATTCCCGGCGAGTGCGAAGCCATTGCAGGGATGTGGCTGGAGTCTGAAAAGAAACGCCAGTATTGTCTTTTTCTTAACCTCTGGATCCACGAAAGCAGCGACCAGGTGGCAGGGCATATTTCAGGTGTGGGCGGACCGACACCCGGTGAAAAATGGTGCATGGACGCTTCCATCGGTCAAAACAAGGTACCTCATGAGGATTGGGCCTTCGTTGGGTTCACCTATGACGGATACCAAATCTGCTCGTTCCTGGACGGAAAACCTGATTACAGACCCGGCAGAAATCCCTATATTTATGAAGAAGGAATATTTGACGCAGGCGAAAACGGTGCTGACTTTACGGTTGGCGGGGTGCATCGCCTCGGCGAAATGGGTAATTTCTTCTGTGGTCAGATCGGCGGACTGGCGGTTTTTGACCGGGCATTAAGTGAACATGAGATAGCAAATATTAAACAGCTCAGTAATGAAAAGATTGGAGCATAAAAAAGCCCTGGTGACGGGAGCTTCCCGGGGAATCGGCCGGGCGATTGCCTTGCAATTGGCTGGAGAAGGGGCCATGGTGGGCATTCACTACCTTGAGAACAAGGCCGAAGCTGAAGCCTTGCAGTTGGAAATCGAATCAATGAAAGGGAAAGCCTTTGTATTTCAGGCTGACCTGGGCGACACCACACAGGCCATTCAGCTTGGTCACCAGGCCTGGGAAACCATGGGAGGCATCGATATCCTGGTGAATAACGCCGGGGTTTCCTATAAAAAACACTTCCTTGATTTTACGGAAGAGGATGTGGATACCTTTCTGAATATCAATTATAAAGGAGCTTTGTTCCTGACCCAGACCATCAGCCGCTACATGGTGGAATCTCAGACGGAGGGGAGTATCTACAGTGTCACTTCCGTCAACGGCCTCCGTCCTGGTGTGGGACAAAGTGCTTACGGAGCCTCAAAAAACGCACTGGATACGCTGATGAAAGGCGTCGCCCTGGAATTGGCCCCGCATCAGATCAAAGTCAATACAATCGCGGTGGGTGCCATTGAAACCGATATGACGCTGGCGGCCAGGCAAAGCCCGGTGTTTTTAAAGGAAGTCAACGAAGGCATAGCCATGGGCAGGTTCGGTAAAGCGGAGGAAGTGGCTTCGGTTATTGTCGATCTTGTAGCCTCCGGAAGTTATATGACCGGGGCAACCATTACGCTGGATGGCGGACTGCTGCTCATGCGGGGATACGACAAGCCGAAACCCTACCAATCCTGATCAGAAACATTTATTATTCAACCTATAATTCTTTTTTTAAGACCGTTAAGATGAAACTTTCCTTCCTGTTCTTTGGAAATAAACCGGACGAGAAATGGGTGCTGGCCAGGCAGATGGGCATCAGTCATGCCATTGCCAAGCTGGCACCCGAATTAACGGGCGATTTGCCCCCTTATGACTTTGAAGCCCTGAAACGTTCGAAAGCGATTTTTGCTGAAAACGGATTTGACCTCATCGGGATGGAAGGTGACCAGTTTGACATGACCCGGATTAAATTGGGGCTGGATGGACGCGACGAAGACCTTGATAAATACGCTCAGATGCTTGAAAATATGGGTAAACTGGACATCCGTCTGCTTTGCTACAATTTTATGGCTTCAGGCTGGTTCAGGACCAACACGCACATGGAAGAACGGGGCGGAGCGATGGTGTCAGGCTTTGATGCCAGGGAAGCTGAAAAGTTGCCGCTGACGGTTCACGGAGAAATTCCTGCAGAAAAGATCTGGGAGAATTACGCTTATTTCCTGAAAAAAGTATTGCCTGCGGCAGAAAAAGCGGGTGTTAAGCTGGCCATGCACCCTGATGACCCACCGGTACCTACCCTGAGGGGTATAGGCCGGATTTTTATCAGTGCAGAAGCCGCAAGAAAAGCCCTGAGCCTGGCAGACAGTCTATCGCACGGCCTGACCTTTTGCCAGGGAACCTACACCACCATGGGCGAGGATGTCAGAAGCCTGATCCATGAATTCGGGAAGGCGGGTAAGCTGTTTTTTGTCCATATCCGTGATGTGGAAGGTGGTCCGGAGCAATTCAGGGAGACTTTTCATGACAACGGCCCTACGGACATGGTAGACATGTTCAGGGCTTACCAGGAGGTGGGTTTTGACGGACCGCTGCGGTCAGACCATGTGCCGACCATGGCCGGAGAATCAAACCAGCAGCACGGCTACGAAATGAAAGGGAATCTTTTTGGGATAGGATATATGAAAGGCATCATGGATGCATTGAAAATCAACCATTAAAATTATTGAAAACATGAATTTACTCCGACTGATATTTTTAGGTTTATTATTTCAGCAAACGGTGCTGGCCCAGACTGCCGGTCCGGCAAAATTGTGGCAACCCTACCGCGTAACGGAAAGATCCGGGACACAGCAGGTCGACTTATCCGGCGAAGGCTGGACCCTGGGACACATGGATCAGCCTGTCACCTCGCTGAAAGACTTATCGGGCATCAAAGACGCCTTTAAAACTTCCGTTCCTAACTCCATCCAATGGTCTTATTTTAAAGCCGGGAAGCTGCCTCATCCTTATTACAACAAAAATGCCCTGCAGTATGCCTGGGTGGATGAGAAGGCCTGGTATTACACAAAATCCTTCGATTTGCCTGCAAAAGCAGCGGATTCTTACGTGTTTCTATGTTTTGAAGGACTGGATTATTTTTCCAAAGTGTGGGTCAATGACTCGCTGATCGGTGTGCATGAAGGCATGTTTGGCGGCCCGACCATAGAAATCAGTAAATACCTGAAAGCTAAAAATGAAATAGTGGTGGAGGTAAAAGCTGGTAACTGGGGAAACAAGGCGACAGCGTTTGAAAAGCTGCCGATTACCGCTAACGGCGACCGGGATTTCTCCAAACAAACCGGGTTCAATCCGCGGGCTACAGGCAAGATCATCAAGCCCTGGGCGATTTCGGGCGGTACAGGCGGAGAACCGTTTTTCAGTGTAGGCATGTGGCAGGGCGTTCGCCTGGAGGTGGTGCCGAAAATCCACCTGGAAAGACCGTTTCTCACTACTCAATCCATACAGAAAAATACGTCGGCCAACATGCATTTATCGCTGGAAATCATGGCAAATGAGACCTCATCCGGTCTGAAAATGCATCCATGGACCAACGCCCAGCTGGATCATCCGGATAATTTCGGGCAAAAGTTTGAAAAGGTAACGGGCAACTATGCCGTGGAATTTGAACTTACCCTGAACGGTAAATCTGCTCTGAAAAAGAGCTGGAAAGCCGATCTGACCAAAGGCAGAAACTGGCTTGAAAAAGATATCGTATTGACCAATCCTAAGCTCTGGAACCCTAACGGGCTCGGAAATCCTGATATGTATGTGGCCCATATCAGGCTGATACAGGACCAGAGAGTGGTGGATGAGATAAAATTCAACCACGGGATAAGGACCATCGAATATATTACTTCTGCCGGTCCGAGAACCCGCGACCGCTGGGACGACTGGCAATTTGTGATCAACGGGCAGAAATTGTTTGTCAAAGGGATGAACTTCACTCCGCAGGACATCCTGCTCGACCTGAACAAGGAAAGGTACCGCTGGACTTTGCAGGCGGCTAAGAATATGGGTGTGCAGCTGATCAGGATCTGGGGTGGCGGCATACTCGAAACCAAACATTTTTATGATTTATGCGATGAACTCGGACTGATGGTCTGGCAGGATTTCCCGATCGGAAACCAGGATACACCGGATTATCCGCAGGACATCTGGGAGGCCCAGGTGGTCCAGAACATCCTGAGACTGAGAAATCACCCCTCGCTGGCGATCTTGTGCGGAGGAAATGAATTCAACGCTTACTCTTACGGCAATGCCACATCGATCGGTATCCTGGAGAGAAATCTGAAGATTTTTGACCCGAGCCGTTCATTCAAAAGAACGACTCCTGATCACGGAGCCATCCACGTTTACCCGGACATGGACCCGGTCTGGTACAATAAAAGCTATGCTAAAGCACCGTTTATTTCCGAGACGGGGATGCACTCTATTCCTGAGGCAGGCGTGTTTTATGAAACGGTGGACAACAAAGAGTTTTTTGACCTCGGCAAAATGTGGGACAAGGACTTCAGGAACAACCACCCGGATTTTGTACATCATTTTACAGAATATGGCCCGGGCCGTGTGCCGAGGATGCTGAGCCGTGCTTCGCATATTTCGGACATGAAAGATCCGTCGATCGACGAGATTGCTGAGGCGTCGCAAATCGGGGCAGGGGAGTTTTACCAGGTCTTTTCCGAAAAGGTGCAGGGCAATTATCCCGTTACGACCGGACTGATGCCCTGGGTGTTCAAACGCCACTGGCCTGTGATCGCTATCCAGCTGATGGATTGGTTCGGTAATGCTGCGGCTCCCTACTATTTCCTCAAAAGAACTTACGAGCCGACCCACGTAGCGGTGGATATCCCGAGATTGCTCTGGAAATCAGGGGAAACCATTCAACTGCCGGTGAAAATTACCCATTCATTACCCACTGGCCTGACAGCGGCCAAGGTGTCGGTCCAGGTATTTGATGACGGGTTTACTTCGCTGGCACAATTTCAGAAAACGGTGGGTGTGGCTGCCGGACCGTCGGTTACCAATGCTTACGAAGTTGCTTCTTTCAAAATTCCGGAAGATTACCGTGATCGTTTTCTGTTTGTCCTTACAGAGCTGAAAGATGCTTCAGGGAAGTTGATTTCAAGGTCATTTTACTATCCGAGGGTTATCTCCAGGATGGAAGACCCGGCTTTTTATAAGGAATATACCACGACACCGATCAACTGGATATCATTGGACAAAGGTCCGTGGCTGAAACCGACGGTAGCAAAAACATCGGCGAAACTGTCATTGATCCTGATCAGTAAGCAGGATAAAGATGCTCAGAATAGTGTCATCAAAGTTAAAGTGACCAATACGGGTAAAGTTCCCGCTTTCATGACCAAGCTGGACATTACCGGAACCAAAAGGGCCATGGTGGCCAGTTCGAATTATGAGTGGCTGGCTCCCGGCGAATCAAAAGAGATTACAACGGACGTGTTATGGAGAGAGCCGGAGAATAAGCCCTCGGCCATCATCAGTGTGTCGGCCTGGAATGCCCCGAAAGCAGAAGTTAAATTATGAAGATAGCTGAAGAACATATCGCAGAAATAAAGAAAACCGCTTCGGGCTGGTACCGCTGGGAACTGCTGGCACTGCTGTGGGGAGCATTTTTCCTGAACCAGGCCGACCGCCAGATTTTCAATGTGGTGCTGCCGCTGATCCAGAAAGACCTTTCACTGACTGACGCCGAACTGGGGTTGATTGCCTCGGCTTTGGTCTGTACCTATGGATTACTGGTGCCTGTTGCCGGGTTTTTCGGGGATATTTTTTCTAAGAAGAACATTGTAGGCTTCAGTCTCCTGTTCTGGTCGCTGGCCACACTGGCCACAGGACTATGTGCCAGCCTGGTTCAGTTTATCCTGCTCAGGGGAATAGCCACAGGTGGCGGAGAGGCGTTTTATGCCCCTTCGGCCAATGCCCTGCTCAGTGAGCACCATGAGAAAAACCGTTCACTGGCCTTGTCCATTCATCAGACGGCCGTTTATTTCGGCATCATCCTGAGTGGGTTGATTGCCGGCTATATCGGTGAAAACTATGGATGGGAAGCCGCCTTTTACCTCTTCGGAGGCCTGGGTGTTTTGCTGGCTGCCGTTTTTTTTCTGAGGGTACAGAAAGACGCCCCGGCGAAGATCGTCACCCATGCTTCGTCCGCTGAAATAAGAAAAGAAATAGCAGCGACCGCCAAGATCATCATTAAAAAACCGACGGTAGTTTTGCTCACCCTGGCCTTCGCCTGCATGGTGTTTGTCAATGTCGGCTATCTGACCTGGATGCCGATGTTTATGGTACAGAAATTCGGGATGTCGCTTTCTGAAGCGGGGTTTTCGTCCCTTTTCTATCACCACATCGGGGCGTTTGCGGGAGTGTTGTCCGGGGCTAAGCTGGCAGATTATTTTACGCTGAAAAGAGGCCCTCAGAGTCGTCTGATGCTTCAGATGTTCGGTTTACTGCTGGGGGCTCCCTTCATTTATATCATGGGCTCAGCAGACGATCTGACTTTGCTTTATATAGCCATGTTTTTGTTCGGGGTTTTCAGGGGATGGTATGATTCCAATATTGTGGCGTCGCTTTACGAGGTGGTCAGCCCGGCCATCAGGTCGTCGTCTTACGGACTGATGCTGGCCTGTGCTTTCATCACGGGGGCTTCATCACCCCTGATACTCGGTATTTTAAAACCTTCCATAGGTCTTTCTATGGGTTTGTCGCTGCTTTCGGTGGTCTATGTTCTGGGAGGAGGTTTTATAGGGATGGCATTGGTCTGGTTTTTCAGAATGGACAGGGAAGCAACGATAATCAGTCAATAATATGGAAACATTGATAAAAGAAGGAATTCAGGTGCTGGCAGAAGGCCTCAGGTTTCCGGAAGGCCCTGCGTTTGCTCCCGACGGAAGTCTCTGGCTGGTGGAACTGAAAGGAGAAAGCCTGGTGCGATTGAAAAACGGGGCATTGAACAGATTCTGCGTCGGAGGTGGTCCCAACGGAATTGCAATAGAAACAGAAGGAAAAATCTGGTTTTGTGATTCGGTCAATAACGAAATCCGCCGTTTTGATCCTGAAACAGGCGAAACCCGGACGATGGCCGCTCATGTCGGCAATGAACCGCTGAATCAACCGAACGACCTGGCTTTTGACGGGAAGGGCAACCTGGTTTTTACCTGTCCGGGTAATTCAAGAAAAGAGCCGACGGGATATGTCTGCGTCCTGGATAAAAACGATCAGGTTAAAATCATTGCTTATCACCTGTTTTTTCCCAACGGACTGGCTTTTAATGCGGAGGGGGATAAGTTATATATCGCCGAAACCTATCAGCACAGGGTCTGGGTGGGCGACTGGGATGCAGAAAACCTGACCTGGAACAACCCGGAGGTGTTTGCTGACATAAAAGGTCCCGACGGCCCGGGTGGTCCTGACGGGATGGCTTTGGATGAACAAGGCAACCTCTATGTGGCAGTTTACGGAACAGGGAAAATAGCGGTTATTAATCCTGAAGGGCATCTTACAGAAGAAATAAGTCTGCCGGGGAAGAATCCAACCAACTGTGCATTCGATGTTGATGGTGACCTGGGCCTGGTGGTCACTGAAGCTGAACAGGGAAAATTATTGAGTATAAAAACAGATAAAAGAGGCCTGGCCTTATTAAACAGAAATTAAACATTAAAAATAAACAGTTATGAGCGTAGATCAGTATAAAAAAGAGGTAGGGATGATGAACCTGGAACGGTTGATTGAAACGAGAGAAAGCATACCCGATGTTACTTTTCCTATACCGGACAAAGAACTTCTTCACCGGTTTGAGCAGCTTTATACAGGGGCTGTCAATGACGTTATGCGGGAGTTTTGCCTCCTGAACCAGGCTTTGCCGGGCCACATTGTGCCCTTAAGAGAATACCGGACGATCGCAGGTTTTGCTTTTACGGTTAAAAGTGCCCCGAATGCCATGATCAGGGGCGAAATGGAATACCGCACCGAAATGCTGGATGCCATGCACGAAGATTCCTTTGTGATCTGGGATACGACCAACGACACCAAGGCAACTTTGTGGGGTGGGGTGATGACGGCTACTGCCAAGGGTAAAAAAGTAAAAGCCGCCTGTATTGATGGGGGGATCCGCGATACACACCAGATTCTGGAAGCAGAATTTCCTTTGTTTTATAAATACCGGGTGTCAAACGGAAGCCTGGGCCGCTGCCTGATCACCCATTACCAGACCACACTCCAATTGGGCGATGCCACCGTAAAACCCGGGGATGTGGTTTTAGGGGATATCGATGGGGTTTTGGTGGTGCCGAGACAGATAGCCTATGAAGTGCTGCTCAGAGCGGAGGAAATTCTTGAAAATGAGAAAAAGATTTTCAGTTGGGTCAATGCCGGCGAATCCATCCAGGACATTACAGAAAAAGGAGGATATTTTTAAGCATCAGAAAACCGGGGAAACCCGGTTTTTTTTGTAATATTTTTATAGTCAGTGTGTTGTCTTTTTAATTTCTGATGCATGAAAGAAATTTCTGAAAAAGTGTAACATTTTTCGAAAGCCCGTATCTAACGGGCAATTAAAACGAAAAATGATATGAAAAAAGTCAGATTGACAGCACTGCTGGTTATTTTATCCCTCTTCGGAGCATTCGCACAAAACTTTAAGGTAAGAACTACCGGCAAGGGAGCCCAGACCCTGATTTTTATTCCGGGATTTGCCTGTTCAGATGAGGTCTGGAACGCTACTATCGCCAATTTTGAAAAAGATTATACCTGCATCAGCCTCACCATGCCGGGTTTTGCCGGGGTGCCTGCTGAGCAATCCCCGACTTTTGAAGGTTGGAAAACACAGATTGCTTCCTACATACAGTCGCAGAAAATCAGTAAGCCTGTCATCGTAGGTCACAGCATGGGAGGCGTACTGGCCATGGCTGTCGCTGCAGATTACCCTGACCTGGCCGGCGGTGTGGTGGTGGTGGATGCTCTTCCCTGTCTTGCTGCCATGATGGATCCTGGTTTTAAATCCAATCCGGCTTTGGATTGTTCACCGGCTGTAAGCCAGATCACGACCATGAGCGACGAGCAGTTTCTCCAGATGCAAAAGGCCGGCATACCCAGGATGATGAGCAGCCGCGATAAGGACGACCTGGTGATCGGCTGGACCGTGAAATCGGACCGGAAAACCTTCGCCGGGATGTTTTGCGACTTCAGCAATACGGACCTCCGTGAGCGGATTTCGGAAATCACCTGTCCGGTGCTGGTTTTGCTCGAATCCTACTTCGTGAATTTCAAGCCCGGCATTGAAGGACAATATAAAAACCTGAAAACAGCCAGGCTGGAATATGCCACCAAGGGGCTTCACTTTATTATGTATGACGATAAAGAGTGGTTTGATGACCGATTGACTAACTTTATCAGAAAATAAGCAACTGATGACATTCGAAGAGATATATCAGGCTTACTGGCCGAGGGTTTTCAGGATTTGTATGGGGTATGTCAATGACCACGACTGGGCCAAAGACATCACGCAGGAGACATTCATCAAGGTCTGGCAGAATTTGCCGGGATTCAGGAATGAATCAGGTATCGGTACCTGGATTTTCAGGATTGCTTCCAACCAGTGCCTGAGGCAGATCGAAAAACAGAAGCGAATGCCGAAAGCGGAAATGCCGGAACATTTACAGGAGAAAACTGAAGTAACAGACGACAAAAAGATCGCGTTTCTGTATCAGTGTATTTCGGAATTGAAAGAGATGGAAAGAATCATCATTTCCCTCGAAATGGAAGAAATGAAACAGACTGAAATTGCAGAAATTGTCGGTATTTCAGAAGCCAATGTCCGGGTTAAATTACACAGAATCAAAGAAAAACTAAGCGAAAAATTCAAGCATTATGAGCAATATAGATGATTTTAAGTCACTCTGGAGCCAGCAACCTGCTCCAGAAAAACCGGACCCCGGCGTACTGATCAGTAAGGCGGTGGGTCTCAGAAACAAAATGAGAAGCAAACTCTTACTTGCCAATTTAATTTGTCTGGCCACAGGGGTATTTATCGTGTACATCTGGATGAACATTGATCCGAAGATGATCACTACCAGGATAGGGATCATTGTGACCCTTACCGGAATTCTGGCCTTCGTGCTTGCTACAGCGGGGATTCTTCAGCCGCTTTACAAAAGCCGGGAGCAAAGCAGTAATGCCGATTTCCTGGACCAGATGATCCGTTTCAAAAAAGGGCAGGATTTTATGCATAAGATCTTTATGAATATCTATTTCTTCCTGATTTCTGCCGGGGTGCTGCTTTATATGTATGAGTTTGCGATGAGAATGACCTGGGTATGGGCAACGGTCTGCTACGCCGTCACTATCGGCTGGATGGGTTTTAACTGGCTCTATCTGAAGCCTAAAACCGCTAAAAAGCAATCCGACAAGCTCAATAAGATGATCTCAGAACTGGAGGAAATCAATCAGCAGATAACAGATTAAAGAAGTCCTGCGGCAATGTACAGTGTTTTCATGCTTCGACGGCTGTTTTACTGAAAAACGCACTGGCAGCATCAGGATCACTGAAAAAGTGCTTGCCAGAAACAATCAGATCGTCACAGAAAGTCCAGAGTACGCAGATATAATGGTCGATATTGTGGCCGTCCTCACGATTGGTAGAAATATGGTGACATTCGATGATGTAGTCACCTTCCGAGCCGTCGACCAGCTTGGTGACTGTAGGATTGGACTTGCCCATCACACTGCCCATGGCGTCAAAAAAAGCAATTACTTCATCCACACCTTTTTTAATTCCTGAGAAAGGATGGTTACCTGGAAAGCTCCAGTTGACTTCTTCCGGCATCACTTTTCTGATGAGATCAAAGTCCCGCTTGACATACCCTTCAAAAAACCGGTTGATTAATTCCTGATTTGAAGTTTTCATGCTGTTAAAGAATGATGGTGTCATACAAAGATAAATAAAACCTTATTTTGGGTAGAATGAAAAGGACAAAAAGTTATTTTCCGGGGTTGTTTGACCTGATTTTGTAGTTTGAAAATGTTTGTGACTGACAAGTTTTTAGTGATTCCGGAAAGAAATAAAACGTTTGGAACGGCAGGTTTTTTCTGAATTATTTTTACGTTTTATGGCTTATGCCGGTTAATATTCAGGGCCCGGGCAACATCAGGCCGCGTTAATGGGTTATTGTATCAGAAAAGCTGTTATGATCTTAATTTTTATGTGAAAGAACCTGAACAATTTTCTAAATTGACCCAATTTTAATATTTCCTTATGTTCAGATATTTCTTTGCCCTTGTTTTTTCTGTCTTTTTCACCGGTGCTTATGCCGCCAATGTTTCCGGAATCGTCAAAAATACAAGAGGCGAACGCCTGCCTTACACTTCCGTGATCATCAGAGGGACAACTACCGGCACCATGGCCAACGCGGACGGAGTATACACTTTAAGTTTATCACCCGGTCAGTATGAGCTCGTTTTCCAGTTTCTGGGATACAAAACCCTGACCAAAACGGTGACGATTGCAGATGAAAACGTGAAGCAGGACGTGACCATGGAAGAACAAAGTTTTAACCTGGCGGAGGTGAAGGTGCAGAAAGGCAATGAAGACCCGGCCAACGCCATCATGAGAAAGGCTATTGCCAAAAGTAAGATACATAACCTGCAGGTAACGGCTTATGAAACCAACACCTACATAAAAAACACTCTTTTGCTTAACAATATTCCTGCGATTGCCAGGAAAGAACTGGCCAAAGAGGGCATCCTTATCGGTATTCCTGTCATTTCGGAGTCGAAACTTGTCTTTTCTTTTAAACAGCCGAATAAACGGTTTACAAGGGTCATCGCGAAGAAATCAAGCAGTATTGACAATGTTATTTCTACTTCTGATGATTTTTACCTGATCAATTTCTACGAGCCGGTGATGTCCGATGACATTATTTCCCCGCTGTCGCCTTCCGCTTTTTCCTATTATAATTTTGAGTATCTGGGCTATTTCGAAGACCGGGGCGTGACCGTCAACCGGATCAGTGTGATTCCGAAAAATTACGGACCAGGCGTCTGGAGAGGCGTCATTTATATCATTGAAGACCAGTGGAACATACACAGTGCCGATGTGGAAACGGTACTTTCCGGGATGAAATACAAGATCAATCAGCTGTATGCCCCTTCAAAAGGCGTCTGGATGCCTGTTAATCAGAAACTGGAGCTTTCCGGCAAAATATTCGGGTTTGATTTCCAGGCACAGTCGCAGGTTAGTCCTGAATATACGCTCCTGGAGGTCAATCCCAGGCTCGTAAAAGAGGTTAAAATAATAGACGAAAAGTCGCAGGGGACTGTTACCACCGGAACGCTCCCTAAAGGAAAAACCTCGGGTGAAATTCTGGAAGTTCAGAAAGAATTTTCTGTGAAAGAGATGAACAAACTGATGAAAAGCCTGGAAAAAGAGGAGAAAAAAGAAAGGGAAAACAAACTGCTCACCAGGCAGGATTCATTGGTGGTGGATTCTTTGGCCAATAGCCGGTCAGCTGCTTTCTGGAACGAGGCAAGGACCATTCCGCTGACTGCCCATGAAGCAAGAGGCTACCGGTTTACGGACAGCCTGAAAGTGATCAGAATAGAAAAAAAGGATAGCCTGGAGAAAGACTCGCTGAAAAAAAACTGGAAGAAGTTTGCCTTCGGACATGATTTTAAACTGAAATCTGCAGATAAAACCGGTGGAGGGCTGTTCTTGAAATATAAACCGCCATTTATTCCCCTGATCGGGCTCAACTACAATACGGTGGAGGGCATGACGGCTAATCTCGGCCTCACTTTGCAAAAGAGGAAATCAGACCAGGTACCTGCTGCCCTGACTTACAGTGTGGCGACGGATTTGAGGTATGCTGTCGGCTTGCGTAGATGGCAGGGGAGGGCAGAAGGTAAAGTCATGAAAAAAGGACAAGGGTTGCTGCTGGGTGCCGGAAGTTACAAAGCTCAGTTCGACGGGGCAGGCGGTATCGGGGACGACCTCAATACCCTGACCACTTTTTTCGGGCTGAACATCTCCAAAATTTATATGAAAGACTATTTTCATATCGGGTATCTGTTTGAAAAAGACAGGAAATTCAGCTTCATGACCGATCTTGAGCTGGCCGGCAGGTCGCCTCTGGTCAACCTTCAGGACAGCAGCCGGATATGGATCAGAAATAAGAAGTTCACTTCCAATATTCCTGTCAATTTTGAATTGGAGGATAGTGTATTTTCAAGACACCAGTCCGCCGTCTGGAGCACCGTGGTTAAATGGCAGCCCGGGCTCAGGTACAGGCTGTATAACGGCCGGAAAATATACCAGGGAAGCGACTGGCCTGCTTTTACGGCCACCTATCGCAAAGGAATGAATGGTGTTGATTACGATTTTCTGAGTCTTTCAGCCGCACAGCAGATCAATACCCGCTGGGCCGGAAAGCTGAATTATTTCATCGAAGCCGGAGATTTTGTCAACGACAGAAGAGTCTACCTGATGGACATGAAACACCTTAACAGCATTAACCTGACCACGGACGGTAGCCGGCCGGATCATGTGTTTGCGTATTACCGCCAGCTGAATACCAATCTGCCCATTCAGCTGAGTTCCGACAGTTATTATAAATACAGCACGAAGGGGGCTTTTCTCAAAGCCCATGTAATCAACGAATTTAAGAGCCTCCTGATTACCCAGTCAACTTTAGCCAGGATGTATGGATTGAAGGAGGATTTGTTTGTCAACTACCTGAATTCTCCCATTAAAAAGAACTATGTAGAATTGGGTTACGGCATTGACGGCATCGGTAAAATTGTCAGGGTGGAGGTTATTACAAGCTTCGAGCAAGGCAAATTTCAGCGTTGGGGATGGCAAATCGGGGCTACTTTCTGATTTTTTGTGGAATATTCCCGTTCCGGGTCTGCTTGAAACGGAAATTTGTTTAAATTCAGCAGAATTTACTGATTCCTTATGAAAAAACACCTGGTCTTTTGCCTGTTTATGATGATTTTCGTTACAAGTTCCCATGCCCAGCAATTCAAAGAAGTTGATGCGATTCTCGAAGCCTACACCGGCGATAACACACCGGGGGCTTCATTAGCCATTATTAAAAAAGGCAAGGTCATTTATCAGAAAACCTACGGGATGGCTGACCTTGAAAAACAGGTAAAGGTAAGACCCGAACACAATTTCAGACTGGCGTCTGTCACCAAACAGTTTACTGCCACAGCCGTGCTGCTGCTCATTCAGCGGGGAAAATTTACACTGGACCATACATTGACCGATATTTTTGAAGGCTTTCCTGTCTATGGAAAAAACATTACCGTTAAACACCTCCTGAACCATACCTCCGGCATCGAGGATTATGAAGACTATGTGCCGGATTCGGCGATGGTGAACCAGATTAAAGACCAGGGGGTGCTTGGTATCGTCAGAAAACTGGATAAAGGCTATTTTGCCCCGGGAGAACAATACCGTTACAGCAATACCGCCTATGCTTTGCTGGCTCTCATTATTGAGAAATATTCAGGACAGACATACGCCGGTTTTCTGAAAGCGAATATTTTCAAGCCGCTGGGTATGAAGAATACCATTGCCTACGAAAAAGGGATTTCTGAAGTAAAGCACAGGGCATTTGGCTACAGCAAAAACAAAGAAGAGCAGTGGGTGCGAAGAGACCAGAGCTCGACCAGTGCCGTGTTGGGCGATGGGGGTATTTATTCGAGTACCAACGACCTTTACCTGTGGGACCAAAGCCTTTACACCGATAAAATACTGCCCAACGGAGTGATTCAACTGGCGTTTAGTCCCAATAAAACCAATGAAGGAAAAGCCGTTGATTATGGTTTTGGCTGGCATTTAACCACTACCAAAAAAGGAGAAAAAGTGGTGTATCATACCGGGAGCACCACCAGTTTCAGGAACGTCTTCTACCGGATTCCGACTTCAGAATTCAGTATTATCCTGCTCACCAACCGTAACAAACCGGATGAAAACAACATGCTGGGTCTCGCTGAAAAAATAGCGGAGGCCTGTGGTCATTAATATTTTTCTGAAAGTCGTCTTTCTCAGGAACTTTGGGCTCTGAAAAAATGTCCTGTAATAATTTATTGTCCTCTCCTCCGGTCAGGACACAACAAAAAATAAAATTATGGTACATCAGAAGTTTATCAATCAGGTTGTTGAAAAAATCAAAACAGACGAACAGGTTATCGGTTTAGCCGCAGGCGGATCATTCATTGATCAAAGCATGGACGAGTTTTCCGATCTTGACCTGGTGTTGATCACCACCCATAAAATAGCCCCGGATGCTGATAAAATGCTGCATTATGCCGGACAACTCGGAAATCTGCTCAATGGCTTTACGGGGGAACACGTCGGCGAACGCCGTTTGCTGATCTGCCTTTATGACGACCCGCTTCTGCATGTTGATATTAAATTTCTGACCATAGATGAGTTTTCCGAACGGGTGGAAAACCCGGTTGTGTTATGGGAACGCGACGGGCAAATGACGGCCGTTCTAGAAAGTACCCCATATCATTACCCTTATCCGGATTACCAGTGGATCGAAGACCGTTTCTGGACCTGGATCCATTATGCTACCCTGAAAATCGGTAGGGGAGAGCTTTTCGAGGCCCTCGATTTTACTTCGTTTTTACGGGTAATAGTCATTTCATCACTTTTACAAATCAAAAACGGGCGTTTGCCAAGGGCATTGAGAAAAGTAGAAACCGGCCTTGAGGCTTCTGATTTTGAAAAACTGAAAGAAACCGTCGCTTCTTATGACAAGGCTTCCGTTACCGGCAGTCTTGAAAAAATGATTGTACTTTATCTGGAGCTGCGGAAAGAACTGTTTCCGGAGAGCATTGTTCTCAGAAAAGAGACGGAAGAAAAATGTATGGCCTATTTCAGAGAGATTAAGAACAGGGTATGACCTGTTCTTAATCAATGACTTAATCGAAGTACAACTCAGAAGTATGTTTGATCTCTTTAAGCACAAATGTGCTGTTCAAAACACCGATGTTGTCAATTTTTGATAATTTGTACCGCACAAAATCATGGTACTCTTCCAGGCTCCTGACATTGATCTTCAGGAAGAAATCTACCTGGCCCGCCATGTGGTAGCATTCCTGCACCTCTTCAAAATTCTGGATTTCCCGTACAAAATTATCTATGAATGCTTCGTTATGATATCGCATGGACACCTGGCAGATGGTGGTAATTTTCCGGTCAAGCATTTTGGCATCAAGAATCGCCACATAGCGGCTGATGAAGCCGGAAGTTTCCAGTTTTCTGATCCTTTCGTAAACCGGCGAGACCGTGAGGTTCAGTTCTGAGGCAATTTCCTTTGTGGTTTTCTTGGCATCTTTCTGTAAAATCCTCAGGATGCTTTTATCGGTTTCGTCCAAACTTTCCATCTTTCAGTAATATTTTCTGTTATTGATAATCTTAGATAATTTGTTTCAGTAATATTATTGGTTATAATTTAATTTTACAAGAATATTTGCTTATTTTTTGTTAAATATTGATTTATTTTATTATATATTCTACTTTTGTAAGTAAATAATGCTTTAGCGTATTCATTGAATACCGGGAATTTATTTCATCAACAAACTTCTTTACAAAATGGCTATTGATAACATTCTCATCATTGGCTCTAACGGGCAGGTCGGCTCAGCACTGGTTCATTATTTATGTGATATTTATGGTGAAAACCACGTCATTGCCTCTGATTTGAGAGAACCTGAGCAGTGTCCGTGCAGATTTGAGCAACTTGACGTAACAGACGCCGTAAAACTGGCCGGAATCGTCAGGAAATATAAGATAACCCAGATTTATCACCTGGCTGCTATCCTCTCTGCCAAAGGCGAAAATGATCCTCTATCTACCTGGGACCTCAATACTCAGACTTATTTCAACATCCTGGAGGTTTCAAGGGCTCATCATGTGAAAAAGATATTTTTCCCAAGCTCTATCGCAGTTTTCGGAGAACATGTCAATCGTGAAAAGGCTGATCAGTGGTCGTACCTGATGCCTACTACGGCTTATGGCCTGAGCAAGGCTGCTTCAGAGAACTGGTCGAACTATTATCATATTCGCTATGGTTTGGATATCAGGTCTTTAAGGTACCCTGGGATCATCAGTTACCAGTCGATGCCGGGCGGCGGAACAACGGACTATGCGGTAGATATCTATCACAAAGCGGTGTTAAACGAGGCATTTACCTGCTTCCTGAGAGAGGATTCTACGTTACCGATGATCTACATTGACGATGCTTTGAGAGCAACGGTTAACCTGATGGAAGCCCCTGAGAAACAGATCAGCATCAGGACCTCCTATAACCTTTCAGGCGTAAGTTTTTCTCCGGAAGAAATTACCGCTGAAATTCTGAAAATTTATCCGGACTTTAGTGTAAGTTATCAGCCGGATTTCAGACAGAAGATTGCAGATTCATGGCCTAAGAGCATTGATGATGCCATGGCCCGTCTGGACTGGGGCTGGAACCCTGAGTACGATTTGACAAAAATGACCAAAACCATGATTGAGCACCTGAACGAAAAATATCAGTTGCACGCTCATGCTTAACCATAAAATATAAAACATTATGTACGGAAATATTAAAGATCAACTCCAGAAAGAACTGAGCGATATCCGTGAAGCAGGGCTTTACAAATCTGAGCGGATTATCACGACCCCTCAGGCTGCCGAAATTGTTACCCAGAACGGTAAAGAAGTGCTTAATTTTTGTGCGAACAACTATCTTGGTTTGTCTTCTCATCCGGAAGTTATCGAAGCAGGTATTGAAACCATCCGTTCACACGGTTTCGGGATGTCTTCTGTGAGATTTATCTGCGGAACACAGGATATTCACAAAGAACTGGAAAGAAAAACAGCTGAGTTTTTGGGAACAGAAGATTGTATCTTGTATGCGGCAGCTTTTGATGCCAATGGAGGTGTTTTTGAGCCCTTGCTCAATGAGGAAGACGCCATTATTTCTGATGAACTGAACCACGCTTCGATCATTGACGGCATCAGGTTATGCAAAGCCAAACGTTTCAGATATAAAAACAACAACATGGCCGACCTGGAAGAGCAGTTGAAAGCCGCTTCAGGCAGCCGCAGGAAACTGATTGTGACGGACGGAGTGTTTTCTATGGATGGCACGATCGCTAAACTCGACCAGATCTGTGACCTGGCCGATAAGTACGATGCCATGGTGATGATTGATGAGTGTC
The DNA here is from genome assembly GCF_009905725.1 of Emticicia sp. CRIBPO. Lineage (GTDB taxonomy): Bacteria > Bacteroidota > Bacteroidia > Cytophagales > Spirosomataceae > Leadbetterella. The sequence goes on from NZ_JAAAKV010000003.1 coordinate 162,657, forward strand.
ACGCATCCGGATTTATCGGGAAAACCGGAAGAGGAACCCATGAATTCAGGAATGTGATGGGACGAGTCGACATCATTACCGGTACTTACGGAAAAGCCCTGGGCGGAGCCTCGGGTGGATTCACCGCAGCCAGAAAAGAAATTGTGGACATGCTGCGTCAGCGTTCGAGACCGTATCTGTTCTCCAACACCCTGGCACCGTCTATCGTGGGTGCATCTATCAGGGTACTTGATTTATTGAGCTCTTCAACAGCTTTGAGAGATAAACTGGAAGCGAATACCGTTTACTTCCGTGAGGCGATGACTGCCGCAGGTTTTGATATCGTTCCGGGCGAGCACCCGATTGTGCCTGTGATGCTTTATGATGCCAAACTGGCCCAGGAATTTGCTGCAAAATTGCTGGACGAAGGCATTTATGTCATTGGATTCTTTTATCCTGTGGTGCCGAAAGACAAAGCCCGGATCAGGGTGCAGGTGTCTGCGGGACATGAAAGGGTACATCTGGAGAAAGCCGTAGCGGCCTTTACGAAAGTAGGAAAAGCATTAGGGGTGATTTGAGAATCACCCTTTTTTATACAAGCCTTAAATACTGATTTTCAAGACTTACATTAAAATGAATTTCAGCTTTTAAGGCTTTAAAAACTTTCAGGATGGTGTCAATAGTAGCACTGTTGGCACTGCTTTCGAGTTTAGAAATCTGAGACTTTTGCACACCTACTAATTCGCCTAATTGTTCCTGAGTCAGATTCCTTTCCTGGCGAACGGTTTTAATCATTCTTCCTAAAAGCTCCATATTCAATTCATATTCATATGCATCTCTTTCAGGAGTTCCTATTTTGCCAATATACTTATCCTTCATTTCTGAAAGTGATGACGATTTTAATTCTTTCATAGCTGTCTTTTGTTTTCGAAGTAAATAATCCTGATTCTTTCAGCCCGTTCGATTTCATTTTTATGAACCTTGTCCATTTTCTTTATAAAGCCGTGAGTTGCCAAAACCAGCGTATCTTTATTATTTGATTTGTCCCAAAATGCAAGAAACCTGATTTGCATTCCGGCATGATTTATCCTGAATTCCCAGATATCATTTTGTAACTTTTTGAAAAGTCTGGGATCGTTTGTTTGTTCGGCAATATCAATATTACAATATTTTTTTTACTGCTTTAGCTTCAAGTTTCTCAATAAACCTTTCCGCTTCTTCTAGAAATCTTGTGTGAAAATAGTGCACTGATCTTTTTGCTCAAAGATATATATAGTTTCTAAATTTTGAAACATTATGTACTTTTTTTCTTAAAAAATCACGAACTGGAAATTGTGATTGAATTCTGTTATTTGACAAAATTGCTTCAGATAAATGCTCTACTTTGAAGCATAAACCTTTTATTTGCAAAAATATCCCGCCGGAACAAAGCTTATGAAAATACTTCTTGTAGAAGATGACGCTACCATGAACCAGAACATCAAAGATGCTTTCCTGATGGAAGGGTTTACGGTTGAAGTCGCTTACGATGGTAATATTGCAGAGAAATTCCTCAGGAAAGAGAGCTTCGATTGTGTGATCCTGGATGTCAATTTACCCCTTAAAAACGGATATGAGATCGCTAAAAGTTTCAGACAGATCAATACCTCTACCCCGGTGATCATGCTGACGGCTTTTGATGAACTGGAAGACAAAGTACAGGGATACGACAGCGGAGCTGATGATTACCTGACCAAACCTTTCTACATGAAAGAGCTGCTGATGAGGGTGAAATCGCTGATCAACAGGAGCCAGGGGGCTGTTTCGCAGGAATTGAAAGAATCGGTGGAGGTGCTGGATATTGTGATCAATCAAAAATCCAAAACGGTCAAAAGGAGTGATCTCGAGATCATACTGACACCTCGTGAATACCAGATATTACTAAAACTGGCCCTGGCCAAAGGGGCTATGGTCAGTAAAAAAGAGCTGATCAGGGAAATCTGGGGTGGCTCGTTTGATGCCAATACCAATACGATAGAGGTGTATATCAATTTCCTGAGAAAGAAAATTGATAAACCCTTCGGCAGCAATCTCATCAAAACCAAGATCGGATACGGATATTTTCTGGACCTGGAATAGTGCGGATTCTTTCAAATATACAATTAAGCCAGCAGAACGATTATTAACAACCCATGAGCATCCGGCAAAAAATACTCGTCAATTTCTCCATCCTTTCCATCACAGGATTCGGGTTTACCTTTCTTCTGATCTACAACCTGTTCTCCAATTACCGGTCCGAAGAATTTCAGCAGGTCATCAGGGACAAGACCATCACCACTTTGAAGTTTTTGCTGGAAGTGAAGCAGATAGACCGGGATATATTGCAGTCGCTGGATGAATTTACGATCAACAGTCTTTATAAAGAGAAGATCCTGATTTTTGACTCGAACAGGAAAATGATTTACTCAAGTATTGATGATACGAAAATCAAATTTCCGAACAGTGTTCTGGAGCAATTGAGCAGCAATAAGCCGTCTATTGAATTTACAGAAGACGGATATGATGTGGTGGGGATTTTGTTTGAACTGCGTGGACAAAAGTATTACGGAATCGCCAAAGCGTATGATATTCTCGGTTTTTCGAAACTGGATTATCTCAAATATGTGCTCATTTTTATTTTTATAGTGGTCACTTCAGTGATCCTGCTTTCTTCTTTTTTCCTTTCCAGGCAGATATCCAGACCGATTATCAACATTGCGGCTGAACTCAAAGGCATTGACCTTGATTCTCAGAATAGTTATATTACGATTCCTAACAGCAGGGATGAGATACAGCTTCTGGCGACCAGGTTTAATGAACTGATGAAAAGGCTCAATGATTCTTTTTCCTTTCAGAAGCACGCCATCCACCATATTTCTCATGAACTGAAGACTCCGATAGCCATTTTGGTGACTAATTTTGAGAAAATGGAGCAGGAGCATGACCCGTCCAGGTTAAAAGAATGGCTAAAAAATCAAAAGGAAGATACTAAAAACCTGAGTGATATCATCAATGCCTTATTGGAAATATCCAAAGTGGAGACCGGCAATAAGGTCGATGTGGAACAGGTAAGAATAGATGAACTGATTTTTGATGTGGTGGAAGAAATCAAAATTATCAATGAAGACTTTAATTTTCAGATCGATATCGACGACACGATAGAATCAGAAGAAGACCTGACCATCAGCGGTAATAACAGGCTTTTGAGACTCGCGATGGTCAACCTCGTGACCAATTGCATTAATTATAGTCAGAACAAAAGTGCCGAGATCAAAATCCATAAAGAAAAGGATAAACTGCTGATCGAATTCATTAACAAAGGCAAAGTGATCGAAGAAAATGAGAAACAATACATGTTCCAGCATTTTTTCAGAGGCGAAAACAGCCAGGGGAAAAGAGGCTTCGGGCTGGGGCTGGTGCTGATCAGCAAGATTGTTGATTTACATCACGGTATAATCGAGTACGAAAGCCAGCGGAAAACCAAAAATATTTTCCGTTTAAAATTGTAACCCCGTGCCATTTAAATTGTAGCCCCGTGCCTCGAGGCACAGGGCTATTTAAGCGAAAATTTATCCGAATTAAGGCGTTTTTAAGGTGCATTGAGGCAATTTTGCTCCCGAAACAAAAACGTCACTTATGAACCCGGTAAAAGGAATTGTTTTCATTTCCGTCATTTTCTCATCTTTCTTGGCAAGAGCATCCTCAGACACCCTCCGGATCTCAGTTCAGGACGCCGACGGACTTTTTCTGAAGAATAACTACAATCTGTTGGCGTCATCCATGAACATAGACGCACAAAGGGCCCAGATCATACAGGCCGGACTTTATCCCAATCCTGTTTTTACAGGAGATTTCAATGCGATTGACCCTGAAAACAGCAAAGTGGCTCATTTAGGGAAGTCAGGACAGAAATTTTTTCAGCTTGAGCAACTCATCTTGTTAGGCGGAAAAAGAAAAGCCCAGATCGAACTGGCGTCTACCAATGTAAAAATAGCCGAACTTGAATTCCAGGATATGATCAGACAACTAAAATTTCAGCTTCATACCAGCCTGTATTTTCTCAACCAGCAGACCTTCCTGATCAACAAGTATAATAAACAGTTGGAACTACTCGAAACCATCTTGTCGGCGTATGACACCCAGGTGAAAAAAGGGAACATACCGCTGAAAGACATGGTCAGACTGAAAGGCGTCTATCTGAACCTGAACAACAATAAGGCGGAGGCATTGAAAGAGTATTTCGGCGAGATGGCGAAAGTGAAAACTATTCTTCAGACAGACAGTTTTGTTATTCCCAATATTCCTGATACCAATATTGAGCAATTCAGTAAAGAAGTGGGGGTTGCACAATTGAACGAGCTGGCCTTCCAGAACCGTCCTGACTACCTGATTACGCAACAGAACGTGACCCTGGCAGAACAGTATTTCCAGTTTCAGAAAACCATGGCCAAACCTGATATCAATGTTTTTACATCATATGACCAGAGGAGTGGTGCATTCAGAAACCAGGTGAATGTGGGTGTCAGTATCCCGATCCCGGTCTGGAATAAGAACCAGGGGAATATAAAGTCAGCCATGATCATGAAAAAACAACAGGAATACACTACTGAAGCTTTTAAAGCCCAGTTGCTGGCGGAAATTCATAACTATCATGCCCAGTTTATTCAAAGCCTGGAAGAATACCAGAAATACAAAAAACTTTATAATGAAGATTTTGATCTGACCCTGGCAGGAATTACCGAAAACTTTAAAAAAGGCAATGTAAGCATGATAGAGTTTGTCGATTTCTTCGAAGCTTATAATGATGCCCTGGCCGAAATTGCCAAAATAAAGATCAATCTGGCCACTTCCGCCGAACAGCTCAACCTGAGTACAGGAAAACAGGTATTCTGACACACTTTACAGCCATGAAAATTTACATCATAAAAGTTTTCGGAGAGAATTAAGATCATAAGGCAGAAGTTTTTTTACTCTGATTTAAATTAAAAAACACATGAAACAGATTATTTTTTGTTCATTTATTCTATTGGTAGCCGTGGGTGCCTGCAAAAAGAAACCTAAGGATGATGATACCAAAGTAGCTTTCAGCATGAGCGATACCATGTTGGCCCGGTGTGAGTTTTACACCACCTCGACCAAAGACGTAAAAAACGAAATCAGGTTTTTCGGGAAAATCGAACCGGATAATAACAAAACAGCACAGGTTTATTCTATTGTGGGGGGTAACGTTATCAAAATCAACGTTGAATTGGGTGATTACGTAAAAAAAGGACAGGTTTTGGCAGTGGTAAAAAGTAGTGAGGTGGCCGAGTTCCAGAAAGAGAAGCAGGATGCGATAAGTGATGTGGCGGTGTCTGAAAAGAACCTGCAGGTAGCCAAAGACATGTATGCAGGTAAGTTGTCTTCGGAAAAGGATGTGGTGGCCGCGGAAAAAGCCCTGGAAAAAAGCAAGACCGAACTCTCGCGTATCAATGAAGTGTACAGCATTTATAATCTTCAGAGCGGCTCCACCTTCAACATTACAGCTCCGATCAGCGGTTTTATTGTGCACAAAGACATCAGTTCCAATGAGCAGTTGAGGGCCGATAAATCAGATGTATTGTTCTCCATTGCAGAGATCAATGAGGTATGGGCCATGGCCAATGTCAACGAAAGCGACATTTCGAAGGTGGAGATCGGTTACGAAGCTGAAGTGAGTACGCTAAGTTTCCCGGATGAAAAATACATCGGCAAAATCGACAAGATCTTTAACACCATTGATCCTGATACCAAGGCCATGAAAGTGCGGGTAAGGATTCCGAATGCTTCATTTAAATTAAAGCCCGAGATGAATGCGACGGTAACTGTGCGGTTCTCAGAAAATCAGCAGATGATTGCCATTCCGGCTTCGGCAGTCATTTTCGAAAAGAATAAAAACTGGGTGATGGTGTTTAAGGACCGCTACAATGTAGAAACCCGCAGAATTGAGGTTTACAGACAGGTAGGGGATCAGATTTACGTGAGTTCGGGTCTTAAAGAAGGAGAAAAGGTGATTTCAAAGAACGGGATTTTTATCTACGACGCCTTAAATGATTAAGGCATAAAGAGAACGAGATTGTTAATCACCAAAACATTAAAACGATAAATTGTAATGAATAAATTCATCAAAAATATTCTTTCCTTTTCGTTGAAAAACCGGTTTTTTACCTTCTTCTGGGTAGGAATCCTGGTGATCAGCGGAGTGGTCAGTTATGTCAACATACCGATTGAGGCTTTTCCGGATGTAACCAACACCCAGATCATTGTGGTGACGGAATGGAACGGCAGGAGTGCGGAGAGTGTGGAGCGGTTTGTGACGACCCCTATCGAAATTGCGATGAACAGCGTGCAGCGGAAAACCAATGTCAGAAGTGTGACGATGTTTGGTCTTTCGGTGATCAAGATCATTTTTGAGGATGATGTAGACGACTTTTTTGCCCGGCAGCAGGTCAATAACCAGCTCAGGAATGTGCAGCTCCCCGATGGGGTCGAACCTGACGTGCAGCCACCTTACGGGCCAACGGGTGAAATATTCAGATATACTTTAAAAAGTGCCCAGAGAGACTCAAAAGAGCTTCTCACCCTTCAGAACTGGACCATTGACCGCCAGATCAGGGCCGTACCGGGTGTGGCTGACGTAGTGGCTTTTGGCGGGCAGGAAAAAACCTATGAAGTGGCTATAGATCCGGTTAAACTTCAGAAGTATGAAATTACGCCGCTTGAATTGTTTGAGGCCGTTTCCAAATCAAACCTGAACGTCGGGGGAGATGTGATTGAGAAAAACGGACAGGCTTATGTAGTGAGGGGTATCGGGCTTTACAATAATATCCAGGACATTGAGAATACGATCGTAGAGATATATAATGGCAACCCCTTGCTGGTTAAAAACGTAGCCAGCGTCATTGAGAGCAGCCAGCCCAGGGTAGGACAGGTGGGTCTGGATGGCGACGATGACGTAGTGGAAGGGATCATCGTTATGCGTAAAGGCGAGAATCCAAGTGAAGTGCTTAGCCGTGTAAAAGCAAAAATAGAAGAGCTGAATACCAAGGTATTGCCTTCTGATGTGAAAATGGTGCCGTTTTATGACCGTGACGTACTGATGCAGTATTGTACAAGTACCGTGATGCACAACCTGCTGGAGGGGATCATCCTTGTAACGGTCATTGTCTTTATTTTTATGGCCGACTGGCGAACGACGGTCATCGTTTCCATTATCATTCCATTGTCATTATTGTTTGCCTTTCTGTGTCTGAAGCTCAAGGGGATGAGTGCCAACTTACTCTCCCTCGGGGCTGTCGATTTCGGGATCATCATCGATGGAGCGGTGGTGATGGTCGAAGGCCTGTTTGTTGCCCTTGACCGCAGGGCACATCAGGTCGGCATGGAGAAATTCAATAAGCTGGCTAAGATGAGCCTGATCAAAAAGACCGGCTCGGAAATGGGTAAGGCCATCTTTTTTTCCAAGCTGATCATCATTTCAGCCTTGCTTCCGATTTTCGCTTTTCAGAAAGTAGAAGGTAAAATGTTCTCGCCACTGGCTTTTACATTGGGTTTTGCCTTGTTAGGTGCCCTGATTTTCACGTTAACGCTGGTGCCGGTTCTGAGTTCTATTCTGCTTAACAAGAACGTAAAAGAAAAACATAATTTCTTCATTGATTTTATCAACAGGTCGGTCGAGGGGGCTTTTGGATGGACATTCAGAAACAAACGGCTTACCTTCATTATCTCAGGAGTTGTTTTTGCAGCGACAATCTTTTCCACCAGGTGGCTGGGGTCAGAGTTTTTGCCGCCACTGAACGAGGGAGCGTTGTGGGTGGAAGCCAAACTGCCGATGAGTACTTCACTGAATGAAACCGTCAAAATGGTGACGGTGCTCAGAAAAGAACTGAATACATTTCCGGAAGTAAACGGAGTACTGTCACAGGTGGGCCGAAGTAATGACGGTACCGATCCGAGCGGGTTTTACTATGTACAGATGCAGGTCAACCTTAAGCCGAAGGAAGAGTGGGGGAGAAAGATATCGATGGACGGCCTGGTAGAGGAAATGGACAAGAAACTCAAACGTTACCAGGGGATTAACTATAACTATTCGCAGCCTATTATCGATAACGTGGCGGAGGCTGTAGCCGGGATGAATGCATCAAATGCGGTCAAGATCTTTGGGGATGACCTTAACAAACTGGATGAAATAGCCAACCAGGTGCTGGAACAGATCAAGCATGTGGAAGGTATCAAAGACATCGGTATCCTGAGAAACCTCGGCCAGCCGGACATCAGCGTGCAGCTGGATGAAGAAAAAATGGCGATTTACGGAGTAACCAAAGCAGATGCCCAGGCGGTAATTGAAATGGCGATAGGGGGTAAAACTGCGACTTCAAAATATGAAGGCGAGATGAAATTCGACATCAGGATCAGGTATGACAAAGAATACCGGAAAAATGAGGACGACATCATGATGCTGATGATTCCTACAATAAAAGGCACCAAGATACCCTTGAAGGAAATCGCCACACTGGAAAAAAATACCGGACCTGCTTTTATTTACAGGGACAACACCAAAAGGTTTATCGGGGTGAAATTCTCTGTCCGTGAGCGTGACCTCGGAAGCACCATTGCTGAAGCACAGGCGATAGTAACTAAGAATATCAAGTTGCCTGAAGGCTACAGCATCGGATGGGCCGGAGAGTTTGAGAACCAGGTGAGGGCCACCAGCCGTCTGGGTCAGGTTGTTCCCGTCAGTCTTGTTTTGATATTTGTCTTACTCTTTATCATGTTTGGTAATGCGAAAGACGCCGGATATGTCTTAATCAATGTGCCGTTCTCCATTATCGGGGGGATTCTGGCCTTGCATATTACGGGTATCAACTTTGGTATATCGGCGGGAGTGGGGTTTATCGCCCTTTTCGGGATATGCGTCCAGAACGGTGTCATCCTGATCTCTGAGTTTCATAACCAGGCCAAAGCCCTGAAGGGTGATCTCGGGCAGGCCATCCGCAATGCCGTCAGGGTTCGTACCAGACCGGTAGTGATGACCGCGATGATGGCTGCCCTGGGTCTTTTACCTGCTGCATTAAGTACCGGTATCGGCTCAGAAAGTCAGAAACCACTGGCCATCGTCATTATCGGAGGCTTGGTGACGGCTACCATTTTCACTTTACTTGTTTTTCCGATCATCTACCACAAAGCGTTACATATTAGAGAACGAAAGTCTCAAAAGGGTTTAGTTTAGTTTAAATTAGAGTAAATAATGCCTTAAAAGAAACATCGCTTCGGTGTTTCTTTTTTTGTATATGCTTGTCTTATTTGTTAAGCAGGAGGGATTGTTTTAATTTAGAGGCACAAAAAAGGAATAGATGCCGGAGAATAAATTCAAAAAGATAATCAATATCAACTGGTCGGAAACCGATGTACTTTCTTCGCTGAAGTTCTTTTCCAGGTGGCTGGGAATTGCCGGGATTATTGGTTTTTTATCAGGTTCGGCGTCTGCATTTTTCCTGTGGGCACTTGATTGGGCTACGCAGTGGCGTGAAGCCCATGTGTGGATTATCTGGCTTTTGCCTCTGGGAGGCCTGGTTTCCGGATTAATCTATCATTATATCGGGCCGGAGGTAGAAAAAGGGAATAATCTGATACTGGAAGAGATCAATACACCCAAAGAGACCATTCCTTTTAAAATGGCTCCGCTGGTATTGGCCAGCACTTTGATTTCGCATTTTTTTGGAGGCTCGGCGGGTCGTGAAGGTACGGCCGTTCAGATGGGCGGTGCCATAGCGGATCAGTTTACGGGGCTGTTCAAACTGAAACAAACGGATCGCCAATTGTTGTTGATTACAGGGATCAGTGCCGGTTTTGCTTCGGTTTTCGGGACACCACTGGCCGGAGCAATTTTTGCTTTGGAGGTTATGATCATCGGAAAGCTCAGACACGAAGCCATTTTACCGTCGGTACTCGCTGCAGTTATTGCTGACTACACCTGCAGGTTCTGGCATATCGGTCACACCCGTTATTCTATACCGCTTGTTCCTGAAATGAAACCAGAGCTGTTTCTATGGACTTTGCTGGCGGGAGTTATTTTCGGCGTCTGCTCACTTCTTTTTGTCAGGACCACTGATTTTTTCAAAAGAATATTCAAAAGTAAAATCTCTTTTCCGCCCTTACGGCCTGTGGCCGGAGGGGTGATTATAGCCACTGCGGTCTACTTAATGGGGACTACGAGGTACATCGGACTGGGTATTCCTGTGATTGTCGACTCTTTTTACCTTGAATTGCCGTCTTATGATTTTGTTATTAAGATACTCCTGACAGCCGTCACACTGGGTGCCGGATTTAAAGGAGGAGAAGTCACGCCTTTATTCTTTATCGGAGCGGTGTTAGGCAATGCCCTGGCATTTTTTATTCCTTTGCCATTAGCTTTGCTGGCCGGTATGGGCTTTGTGGCTGTTTTCTGTGGAGCTACCAACACGCCGATTGCCTCCATCTTCCTGGGGATGGAATTGTTTGGGGCAGAGTGTGGTGTTTTCGTTGCGATAGCTTGTCTGATGGCCTATTTGTTTTCAGGTAAAGCCGGGATTTATTCTTCACAGATCACGGGGAACAGTAAGAATGGTTTGGTGGATTTTTGATGATTTATTATTTAAAGAGTTAAAAAAATACACGCTCCTATTATTCAGATCTGCGGGAAGGGTTTTGTACCAGATTCTCATAATAAGAAGAGTTTTTTAATGATTTTAATTGATTTTCGGCATTTTTTCTCAATACTTTTAATCTTTTCAGTTTGTCGACCTCATGTTGAATTAAGAGAGCATTGATGTTTTCTAAATTGCTTAAAACGAGCAATTGGTGAACGTCGGCAAAATCTCTCACGTTTAAGTTTCTGGCAGCAAATTCAGGATTTTGTTCTCTCCATTCTTTAGCTGTAAAACCAAAGAGAGCCAGATTAAGTATATCTGCTTCATCTGCATAAATGAGCCACTCAAGGTCCCGATTCAAGTTTAAAGCGGGTATGATATAATCTTTAATAGCATCAGTATGTATTCTATAATTGGCTTTTGCCAGAAATCTTCTGTAGTTCCATTCTGATCCCTTTTGATTTTGTTCCAGTTCTTTTAACCTTTGAAATTCTTTTACAAGTAATAATTGGAATCTTGGACTAATCCACATTCCAAAATGGAATGCCAGGTCTTTGTGAGCATATGTTCCTCCATATCTTCCGGTTTTTCCGTTTATCCCGATGGCATTCGTTCTGGAGACCCATTCTTTTATGGAAAGGACAAAATTGTTTCCACCTGAGGTATTTTTAATTATACCGAATTCGGTATAATTAAAATTCTCATTATACAGGATTTCCCATTCTCCCAGATATTCAATGGTATTTTTCAGGCTTAACCATTTTGTGATGATAATATTCTCATGCTGGCTTTTAGCCATGTCAGTCAAGGAAATAAAATCGAAACTGCCATTTGATTCTATATTGATATCAATACCCTCTACGTGTATTCTGGACATTTTTAAATAAGTTAGATATGGATTTATTACTTCACAAACTTCGCCTGACACTTCTTTCCTTCTTTGTTCAAGGCCGTAACAATGTAGACACCGGAAACAAGCTCATTCTTTAGTTTTATCTGCTGGTAACTTTCGACAGGGTTGAAGTGATCAACAGGAATGTCTCTTCCCAGGGCATCATTGATTTTAAGGCTGGTAGTTTCAAAGTTGTTCAGGTAAAGATTGATTTTGTCTGTACTTTCAACCGGGTTAGGAAATACAAAACAAACAGGTTTGCTTTCCGCTGTTTTCACTGAAATGGTATTCAGGGCTTTCCTTGTACCATCCTGATCCGTAAAAAATAGCTGATAGTGGGTCTGATTCGCATACGGAATCGGGTCGTTCAAAGTGTTTTCTGAACTCATTTCACCGAGTTTTGTCCATTTGATCTGATCATTACTTTTGTATACCAGGTATTTTAATGGCCTTACTTCATTGATTTTATTCAGCGAAAGTTCAGTTTTATTTTTTTCATTAATACCTCCTTTTAAGTTGGATTCAGAAAAAATATTTTCTGTCGCACCGAATTCGCCAAGACTGAAAGTAGAAAATTCTACCATTGAAAAATTCCCGCCGATGCTTTCGATAAGCGGTCGGTCCTTTAGCACTGTACTTTCTCCAAGCTCGAAATTGTCGTTGTTTTTCAGCTGACAATCTTCATTCACGCCGATGTAGTTGACGATCGATAACCTGGATTGCTCCTCTGAGGATAAACCGGAAGGGTAATCTGAAATTTCATTATCAGATATAAATAACCGTATTTTAACAGGCTTTGAAAGTACAGCCTGTGAAGAAGATTTAAAATGATAGTAACGCGGAACGTACCTGGTGCCATGATCCGTCTCGAAATAGTTCTGATTATCCGGGTGGGTAAAACTCAGGGTCACCTGTTCAAGGTTTTGCCCCTCAGGATGAATGGCTGCCACAATTCTGGCATTCGGATCAATTAAATAATGCCAGTCTTTGCCGGCCACCTTATCAAGCCTGATTTCCTGACATTCACCTGTGTTGGTTTGAGGGAACTGGTAGTAACATGGTTCAACATTTACGATTATCAGCTGCCTCTTGCTTTCACATCCGTTAATGCTGTCTTTCGATACAATCGCATAAGTAAATTTCCCTTCTTTGCTGGTCTCAGGTAAAATCAGGGATCCTTTTGCAACGGTACCAGAAGTGTCTGAATACCACAGCACAGGAAGTTCAGACTCCGCTTTTATGGCTTCGTTTACCGAAAACAGGCAATAGGTGAATTCCTCACTAACTTTGGGAGCTTTTGGAGACGGTTTAACGTTAATTTCAATCCTGGTCCGTTTACTTTCACATCCAAAGCTATTGCTTAAGGATAGGTAATGGGCACTCCTGTAGACAGAATCCATGTTTACCGAAGGAATATTCCACCTTTCTAAAGTATCTGTTTCGTTTAGGTACCAAGCCAGTTTATTGCTGTCTGCAAACATTATCTTCTGGATTTTATCCGGTTTTTCAAACTGACATACTTCGATAGCCCCTTCGTTCGGAGCTTCAGGGGCAGGATTTACTTTTATTCTGAAAGTGTTGGTGTTCCTGCTGCAGGTGCTTTTCTCATCTATCTTAAAATTGATTTTCAACCTGTAATCACCCTGATCACTTGTTTTAAGGAATTCATTCAGGCTTAACCCTTGAGTACTGAAGATCGTTTTATAGGTTGAACCTTCTTTCTTTTGCCATTCTACCAGTTTGGGTTCTCCGATAATCCCCAGTTTAGCGGTATCTATGTTCAGGTACTGATTGTCGCAGACTTCGACGGGCACTTGGGTGCCCTTTATTTCATTTACCTTGAGAACGACTTCATTTGACATGCCGTCCAGCCGCGAATCTTTGATATAGCACCGATACAGGCTCAGATGCGGGTTTTCATCGTTGCCGATTTTGAGTATTTTCAGATCTTTCAGATTTTCACCAGGCATATCTGAAAAAACAGCCTCTCCCGGGCGTTTTCTCTGCCATTGGTAGCTTACTTCTTCTTCCCCTTTTGTTTTGGCCGTAAAAGTCACGCTGTTGCCATCGCAGTCTGTCTGATCCTTGGGCTGGGTGGCAAATCCCAGCGACGGTTTAATGATGGCTGTTATTTCAGTCCGCTCACTTTCACAGTTATACGAACTGGTTTGCGAAACAAAATGCCTGTAAGTTTTTGCGGCCTGATAGATTGGTGCGTTGGATTGAAAAGTCTTGCCTGTTTTCGAAGTAAACCATTTAAGATTCTCTCCTTCGGCAGAGAAAATGAGATTCTGGCCTTCATAAATATAGGCAGGGGTGGTATTTTTAGGAGCGGAAGGTTCCTGGTGAACATTGATTCTGATCAGGGCTTTATGGCTCTGGCAACCAGCATTGTTAACCTGGCTTAAATAGAAAACCTGTTCCCCAGCAAAGTTTGTATTGATCAGGGGCATTTTGTCCGTTCCGGTCACATCATTTTCATGACCATACCAGATCGGGTCACTGTCGGCCTGTATCTGGACATCAAGTTTGCTGATTTTTTCGTACTGGCAAAAATCGAATGTGTGACTAACCGGGTCGGGTGGATATGCTCCGATCGTAAGGGTAGATTGATCTGTATTTTCAATACATTCCAACCCATCTGAACTAAAAATAACCTGACATCTGTATCTCGGAGCATCCCATGACCTGATTTCCTTATAGGTGAGTTTATCGGTTTGTGCACCGCTGATATTGTCATCATCTTTCATATTCTGCCAGTCATCAGCCGACCCGTAACGGTACTGCCATTGGTAGGATTTTACAGACCCGGTCACTACAAAATGATTTTTCAGATCCAATGAAAATGATTTTCCGGTACAGATTTTAAAATCGGGGAAGTTTCCCGTCAGGCCGTTTACTTTTAAAATGGCCGCAGCAGTGATGATCTGTGAAACTGAATCGGTAATTATACACCTGTATTGACTTAAATCGGGGTTTTCTTTGTTGCCGGTAGAATAAACCTTTAAGCCGGAAGTATTGGAAAGTTTGATATTCGGCATCTCATCGGTCAGGGATACGAATTCATTTTCACCCGGCCGTTTTCTTTGCCATTGATACACCAGCTTTGCGGCACCTTCAGCAGTAGTTTTAAACGTGACCATGTTTCCTTCGCAGTTGAGCTGATCGGAAGGTTGCTGAATAACAGACAAGACCGGATAAAGTGCAGCCGTAATTTTAATTTTGGGGCTTTGGCATTCTCCAATGGTCTGACTCAGCCAGTAGCTGAAGACCCCGGGTGCTGTATGCAAAGGGGCATTTGTAAAACCTGTCATATCTGTTTCGGAGGTATACCAGCGAAGATTTTGCCCGGTCCCCGAAAAGTGCAGTGGTGCGGGCTGAATGACGCTCGTTGGAGTAGTGTTAACAGGTGGAGCTACTCCTTCAATCACTTTAATCAGAACACTCAGCGTTTTCTCACCACATATAGAGCTGCAAACAGCCTTGTAGGTTTGATCAGAAGTGGGATATACCCTGATCTGGAGCGTAGAGTCGCCGGTTGACCACCTGATCTGACCTCCACAATTATTGGCTTTGAGATCGACGAAATTACCTGAACAGAGGGCGGTGTCCTGAACATTCAGACTAAAATCTATTGAAGGCCTGACATAAACCCCTACGGATGGGGAGGTACTTTTATTACAACTGCTCAGTTCACAAACATAAACCGAACGGAAGTAAACGGTCTGGCCGGAGTTTTTCCAGTCTGAAAAGTTCAAAACAGAATCCGTTCCGGGGATGGCTACCCAGTAAGAAGAAGATTCTGAACCCGATTTCTCGTTCATTTGCCAGCTGATCTGACAATTACCTGTCCCTCCTGAGATGATCGTTTTTAAGTTAACCGGCTCATCCGCACAAACTTCCGCTTTGGAAGCTTCGGTTTTTAGCACCGGGTCAGGCTGAATAAGGACTTTGACAAAATTTGAATAAACCACAGAATGACAGGAGTCCGCCACTTTGCGGCGATAGCAGGTGGTTTTAGTCAGTGCTGCCGGGTTGAAAGTAAGGTTATGTGCCCCGGCTATTTCTTTCCAGTCTGCACCTTCGGTGACACAGGTTTCGCTCAGCTCCCATGAAATACTTTGATTTTTTCCTCCGGCAGGTGAAACCACATTGGTAATTTCCGGTGGATTAAATCCGGCACAGTTGACAGCATTTGAACCTGAAATTTCACCGGGTTTCAGGTCTGCGGGAGGAATCAAGTTCAGCACGTTACTCCTCCCTGATATACATCCTTCCTGGTGACAATGAGCATATATATCAAGAGGTACATCGGTTTTTATTTCAACGATTTGACCTTCCAGTCCGTTACTCCAGACTATTTTACCCTGGCAGGCACTGGCAGAAAGCCTGAAAGGCTCACCTTTGCAAACCTGACTGGCTTCCAGGCTGATGACTGGAGCATTTAACCCGATGCTGAGAACTCTGACAATTACCTGATCATTTGCTGCTGTCGTACATCCGTTTATTTCGCAAGAGGCCGTGTACTGGTTGACAGAATCTTTCGGAGTAACTTTAATCAAGGGGCCGGTGTCATTGGTTGACCAAACAATTTTACCAGGGCAATTGCCAGCGTTAAGCTGAATTTCCTGTGGAGAGCAAAGGGTCGTATCATTGCTCAAGACCGGGACATAGGAAGCAATAACTGTAAGTTTCGTGCCGTTTGTGGATGAATAAGCCGTACAGGTACTTCCATTTCCGTTATCAAAAATGATCCTGCAACGGTAATATCCCTGGTGGGTAATCTTACAGTTCTGGATGTTCAGGGTAGGTTGATTTGCCTGGTCGATGTTTTCCCAGCTTCCTGATGTTCCGGCTCTGAACTGCCATAGATAAGACTCTGCTTTTCCGGATATGGTCAATGCATTCAGGTTGAATTCAGTGCCTGTCCCTTCACAAACGGTTTTTGCAGTGAGGGTTCCGGTGATGGAATTGACCGATAATTTTGCCTCTTCGGAAAAAATCTGGCAATGGCTCGTAAAAAGTACGACCCTGAAAATGGTTTGTTCGGGGTTAATCTCAGAACCCACCTGGCTGATTTTCAACTTATTTTGATTTTCTCCCGGAATATCCTCAAAGGAGCCACCCGGAAGTTTTTTCTGCCATTGCAAGGAAGTATAACCGCTTGCAACAATCGTAAAATCGACAGCATTGCCTTTGCAATCGGCTTGTGACAACGGCTGTGTCTGTATTTCGGGCAACGGATTTGCGGTTAATGTGGTGTCTTTTGTTGTAATGCAACTATTGGAATCTTTGACACTCACCTGGTAATTACCGGTGATTAATCCTGTAAACTCTCCGTCATTTTTAAATAATCCTGAATTGATACTGAACATAAACGGTGCTTTTCCTGACAAGGTTTTGATGCTTATCTTTCCGTCTGATTTGTCTGGGCAGCTTACTTTTTCAAGGGCGATGCTTAAGTTCAAGTGAGGGATAATACCGATACTTACCTTTTTCCTTGGGCCTTCGCAAGTTACATTATCTGATGTTTTGACGTAAGAAACATAAAAAGCAGACGGTGTCAGATTGTGAGATACCATAAAAGGGTTTTGTTCAGATACATGGTTGTTACCTGTTTCTGAATCCCACCATCTGAAGGATTCTCCGCCGGAGGCCGTAAGTGTGGCTGTTCCGCCCGGACAAACCTCAGTATCAGAAACCAGTGGTAAAGTGTTAAGTTCCGGGTGGATACTATTAAGTTGAATCTCGGCATTGGCAGTACAGAAGCCTTGTTTTACAGTCACTTCGTATTTTCCCGGGGTATTGATGCTGATTTTCCCTGTATTCTGATCATTGACTAATAATGAATCGGATTTCCAGGAATAAATGGGAGGCTTCTGATGGCCTGTTTCTGTATTGATCTCCGCGAACAGTTGAGCTTTCCGGTTCAGATTACCGGTCGCACACAAAGCACTGATGGAAGGGTTGATTTTAACCGTCAGCGGTGCTGATATGGTTATTTCAATTCCGGCCTTTTTACTTTCGCATTGATGCAGATCAGTCTGACTCACAAAATAATATTGCTTACCAGCAGTTTGAGAATCCGGAGTAAATGGTGTTTCACTCGCCGGTGAACCCTGGTCGCCGGAGGTATACCATTTAAGAAGATTACCTTCTGCCGGAATAGCGGTAAGGGCTTCTGTTTTTTCACCTTTACAATAACCACTTTTTCCGGATATCCCGGGAGGTTCCGGAAGTTTCAAAACGCTTATTCTGGCCGGGTTGGTCCTGAAAACCTGGTCGCAGGCATCTTTGATTTCACACCATACCTCGGCGTTGTTATCTGCAAAAGCGAGATTACCCAAAACCAACTCTGTGGTGTCGGTTCCGATGGCTTGTCCGTTTTTCATCCATTGATAATGTAAAGCGACACTTCCTGTGGCATTGATATTGAAAGCCACATTGCCTCCTTCACATGCCTGCTGATCCTGAGGGTGCTTATGTATCTGAATTTTTGGCAACACTTTGATCACCGCAACCCCGGATGTGTCAGATCCGCAATCTGAGCTGACCTCACACCGGTACTGCCCGGCGTCCTGCAGCTGAACGGCATGAATGATCAGCTCAGAAGAGTTTTGCCCTGCTATATTCTGGTTGTCTTTCATCCATTGATATCTTATCTGGCCGCCACCAGACACCTCTACTGTTAATTTCAGAGTATTTTCTTCACACAGGGTTTGTGACAGCGGATTCTTGGTAACAAAAGGCTTGTCATTTATTTTAATATGAACTTTAAGGCTGTCTGAGGTACATTGAGTGGCAGGATCCTTCAATTGAAAATAGAAATTGTAATCTCCCGGAGTTTTCGCAACAGGAAGGGAAACCGGTAAAGGAGAGGCCTCTGTAAAAGCCTGGTTCACTACAGTATTAAAGCCGGTAAGTTTCTGTTCACCTGGTGTGAAACTGAATATAGCAGGAGAGCCGGTTACAGTATTGAACTCCAAAAACACATTTTCAGAACCCGGGCAGGCCTCATAGTCTGTTTTCATATTTATCGCGGGGCGGGTGTGAACCATAGCGTTGAATTCACGCTTCAGGCTTTCGCAGCCTTTATCATCTTTACTGCTTACATAAAACGTGTTGGAGGTGTTGATTACAGGGCTGTCAAATGCTGAAACGGATGATGCCAAAGGAGGCCCGGAAGGATTGTCATACCAGAAAAAGGAAGCAGAAGTGCCTTGAACAGCCGCATGAATGGTGCCGGGACCACAGCGTTCGACAGGACTGATGGCCGCAGGCATTTCAGGTCTTGGGTTAATGACGTAGGCTGTTCTGGCTGCCGTTTTTAAACACGTACCTTCTGTCAGGTTGCCTCCGGGCCCCTGCAGCACATTTTTAAAATTAACTTTTACCTGGAAGGCGTTTTCTGACGGCAGAATACCTTTGACTGTCAGTTTTTCATTGTTGACACCTATGAAACGGTCCGATTCGGTCAGGGCATTGTAAGAAGAACCCCCGGATTTCATCAGCCATTGGTAAGACAGCACTTCTCCATCGACAGAAGCCGGGAAAAATTCAGCATTGTCTCCTTCACAAAACTGGTGTGATAAGGTGGGCTGAATGGTGGTGCTGAGTTGGTTTACAAACAGACCGGCTTCATGGGTATAGGTGGTACACCCACCCTGATCGGTTATCCTGCAACGATAGACACTCCCGTGTTCAGCATTGGTCAGGCTGTTGACCTTCAGGTTTCCGGAATTGACGTCCGGAATTTTTGAACTTGTGGCCAGATCCGTGAATCCGCCGTTTTTAAGGATCTGCCACTGGTACGTCAATGGCCCGGAACTGCTGGCAGAAGCCCTGAACTCAACACCCGAGCCATTACATTGGGTGAGCGACTGCGGCTGGATACTGATTTCGGTTTTCTGAGCAAAAATGGCTGATTCATTGCTGAAAAGGGTGTCAGAAGAGCTTGAATCCGTGATCATCACCCGGTAAGCCTTGAGCGAATTGACGTCTGACAAGTCCAGGGAGATGTTTCCGGAAGTGGCTTTCGGATCGCCGGATGCCCCGGATACCTCCTGCCAGGACTGCCCGGCTTCTTTAAACTGGAACTGAAAATAAGCTGCACCGCTGACTGCTGCAGATAATTTTACAGAGCCGCCGGGGCAGATGTAGGTTTTGTCTGCTGTCAGGTTTGACGTAAAAAACATAGAAGTGCCGGTCTGAGCCGACACGTGGTGTAATACAAGAAATAACCAAACGATGTGGACGTAAAGTCTATTCATTTTACTTTGTGTGTTTATTGTGCGAAAAAAGAGGAGTCTCTACTTAAACAAAAAAACCGGTGATATCACCGGTTTTTTGTATCTAGCCCTAACCATTAAATTAACCTAAACAAAAGATTGATTTAGTTTCTTTTATTGTAATAAAAATTCTTTTTCTCCTTCGCTTTTTTCAGGAGATATATTTCATAACATCCCAGAATCAAGAGAATCGGGAGAATAACAAGTGATATCATATGACCAAATGAATAACCTAGTTCTTCAAATGATTCTATTAGTAGTAGATCTCTCATAATATTTAGACGGGGTTTCGATTACAAAGTAACAGCGTATTAAGATTTTTTTTTAGAGTAGAAATACGCAATTTAAAAAGTTAAAACACCTGAATTTTTTCAGGGTATATTATATTTACGTAAATGAGTTTTTTTAGGATGATTAAAAACGGTTTTTTTGCTGATAATAAGTAACTTATTTATTGATCGGTTCGTTTTAAGTCTTATTAACCCGGAGCAACAATGAAAAAAATAGTAATGATCTGTACTTTTTTGTGCATGAATTTCCTGGCCAACGCACAAAATATCAAAGGGGCATGGGAATTGAAAAGTGACAATAACATGGCCGTTATACTCGCTAATGAGGACTATCTCGTCGTCACCTCCTATGACCTGACCAATAAGAAATTTGAGAACACCTGGGGTGGGAAATATATGCTGAACGGAGATCAGGTGACGATAGATGTTGAGTTCAACACCGCCAGCGTGGCTATGGTGGGGACCAGTCAGACCTATATCCTGAAGACAAAGAAAAAAAGCCTGGAGTTTGACGGAGCTAAATTTGAAAGAGCAGACAACGGGTCGGAAACTGCCCTGGCCGGGCTGTGGAGAATCACCGGAAGGGCCGGCGAAGACGGTCAGATCAACCAGATGCAGGGCGGCCCCAGAAAAACGCTTAAAATGATTACAGGCACCCGGTTCCAGTGGTTTGCCATCAATCCGATGAGTAAAGAGCTTTTTGGTACAGGGGGAGGAACCTACACGTTAAAAGACGGAAAATACACAGAAACCATCGAATATTTCCCGAAAGACAGCACCAGGGTAGGGGCCAGTCTTTCTTTTAATGCAGAAGTCAAAGGAAACGAATGGATACATTCCGGTAAAAGCTCGCAGGGAAGCCCTATCAAAGAAGTCTGGACGAAACAGGTACCGAAGTAAATCAGGCGATCAGGGTTGAAGAAAGTGTGCTTTGACTGGCTTCTGTATTGAGGTGCATGATTTCTCCGAGCCTCAGGGCATGGTTTTTCTTTTCATGGCCGAACGGGAAGCCAAAAGCAATGGGGAAATCAAGCCCTTCCGTATGTTCCAGAATAATCTCGCGGGCATTTTTACCGAAAGGTTCATCATTGTCTTTGCAATCTGAAAAGTCACCGATGATCAGACCGGCCAGTTTGTCCAGTTTTTTTGCCCTTTTCAGTTGAACCATCATCCGGTCAATGTTGTACAGGTATTCGGAAATATCTTCAAGCAGCAATATTTTCCCATCATAGGTCCTGTCTGACTTTGAGCCGATAGAATGAGCCAGCATGCACAGATTTCCGCCTGTGACCTGCCCGGTGCCCTCACCGGTTCTGTTGGGAGCATCAGAGGAGAACTGATAATTAAGATTTTCTCCGAAAAGAGCTTTTTTCAATGTTTCATTTGAAAAACTGTCAAAGCCCATTGTCTTGGGCATCGGGCCGTGGATACTCTGAAAGCCAATTGACTGAATTTCAAGGTGCAGGGCGGTAATGTCTGAAAAACCAATGACCCATTTCGGAGAATTATAAAAGGCAGTAAAGTCAAGCCTGTCGATGATCCTGGATGACCCGTAGCCACCTCTGGCAGAAAATACCGCTTTGATTTCAGGATCATTCAGAAAACCCTGTAATTCAGAGAGCCTGGCATTGTCAGTATCGGAAAAGTTATAATATGAACTTCCAACTGTGTGGCCGGTAACCACCCTCAGGCCCCAGTCTTCTGTAAATATCCTGATCGCCTCATCAATCGACGACCTGTCTAATTTACTGGCCATGGCCGAAATGGCAATGGTATCATTTCTGTTTAAAAACGGAGGAGCAAGTGGTATTTTGCTGATCATGGAAACAGGATTTTTATCTGAAAATTAAAAATAAAGCAAAAGAATCAGATAAAGACTACTTCATTGATAACATTTTCACCAATTTCTTCATTGAGCATTTTGATGAGTTTGGATTTCGCCAGAATTAATTCCTGTCTCAGGGGGGCGGAGGTGATCTGAAGGAAGAGGACACCTTTGCTGATGTAGATTTTTTCGGTTCTTCCGGCAATGGAAGGCCCCATGATTTTTTCCCAGTAAGTGACCAGGTACGACTCGTTGAACTTGGATTTTAAGTTAAAAGTTTTCAGGAAAGATTCAAAAGCATCTTTCATGGGTATCGATTTTGTATTTCGGGCAGTGTATGACAATTTATCTCAGGATTAAAAAATAAAGGGTAATGCCCGTTATGAACATTACCCTAAATTTACTAAAAAATATTAGGCTTTTTTCTTAGAAATCGAAGATTTTTCGAAAGTTAATCTTGCTCCGCCTCCGGCTGATATCGTGATGGTGGTTTCGTCGTTTGTCAAAACTTTTCCATGCAATCCACCTGCTGTGATTACCTCATCGCCAGGCTTTAATTCATCAACCATTTTCTGCTGATCTTTTTGTTTTTTCTGCTGTGGTCTGATCATGAAAAAATACATGACAACAAACATACCGCCCATTAGAATTAAAAAGCTGTAGTTGCTTCCACCTGCTTGTAAGAGTACCATATTTTTTAAGATTAATTTGTTTTAACTTCTTCTTTCATATTAACGATCACGCTGAAACTCAGGGCGACATTAGAGTTGGAGGCGTTAGAAATGACATTAACGTATTTCTTGTTCACTCCCGGCTTGCCTTCGCTGTTGAAATTGACTTTGATTTCACCCGTCTGGCCTACACCTACGGGCTTCTCAGGTTTCTCCGCCACTGTACAGCCACATGAGACCTGCACATCAAGGATTTCAAGTGGCCTGGTTCCCGTATTTTTAAATTTGTATACGGTCGACACGACTTCACCTTCCTTAATTTCTCCAAAGTTATGGGAAATTTCTCCGAACTCTATTTTGGCAGAATCAGACATCGCTGACGCGTTTTTGTCTTTGGCAGAATCGGAGCCTGAGCAACCAATACCTGCGATGCCCGCTAATAAACCTGCAGAAATCAGCAATTGCTTCATCAGGCCTTGGATTTGATTTGGGTCATCAGGTTTTCTACGTCTTCCAGAAGCTTTTCGGCTTTCTGACGGGCTTCATTGACCACTTTTTGTCCTTCAACCTTAGCCTGGCTGTCTCCGCCTGCCATTTCAAGAGCCACTTCGTCGCCTCTTTCGATCAGGTCAGCAATAAAAGCTTCAAGCTGTTCTCTGTATTGGGAAAGTTTTGAACCAAGTTTTTCTCTGGTCACTTCACCTTTTTCGGGGGCGAATAAGATTCCAATGGCCGTACCTGCTGCCAAACCGGCTAAAAATGCAAAAAATGATTTTGAAGAATTACTCATAATATCTATAAATTTTCAATAAAATTATCTCAAAAAAAATTAAAGCCAAACCATTTTCTCTTATTTATTATCCAGCATTCCTCTTCCTGACTTTTTGATGATGCCATCTTTTACCAGGTTTTTGGACACCGTGTCAAGGATCCCGTTCACGAACTGGCCGCTTTTCGGGGTGCTGAAATTCTTGGATATTTCAATGATTTCGTTGATCGTCACTTTGACCGGAATAGCCGGATAATTGATCATTTCTATGATCCCCATTTTAAGGAGGATACGGTCTGTTTCAGAAATCCTGTCAAAGTCCCAGTTTTTCAATACCGGCACAAGATACTCCAGGAGTTCGTCGTCTTTAAGGATGGTTTGTCTGAAAAGGGTGGTCAGGAATTCCCTGCTGTCGTCCCAGGTCTCATCCAGTTTTTGAATATCTATGTGCTGAATATCCGGAAAATCCTGCAAGGTGTGCGTGATCATTGATCTCAGGATATCTCTGTCTTCAGACCAGTAAATGTCGACTTTCTCAAAATGTTCAGAAGCCAGCTCATGTTTAAGCAGAACATTCTTAACCAGGTATTTAATGATGGCCAGGTCTTCTTCGGCTGTATGATTTACTTTGGCTGAATATTCAACAACTTTAGCGTTGTTTTTAATGGCTTCGTTAAAAAACTTGTTGATAAACACCTGGTCTTTCTCCCAGTTGGCCCCTCTTTTCAATGTAAGGGTTTCCAGCTCTTTGGACTCAGTTAAAGCCTTGATGATTTTGTTCTTATGTAATCCAGAATAGCCGGGGTCTTTACCTGGCTGGTCATGTTTTTTAGCAATCAGAATCAAAAGATTAAGCAATGACAGATAGTGATCATAGACTTTCTCCGCATCCATGATGCATTGAAGGCTATAATTGTCATAGTCTTTTTTGTTTTTGATCTTGAAAAAATCCCTGGCTTTTTTCAAAGCTGCAGTCACTTCTGACGGAGCATCAAACTCTTCGTTGGAAGGTTTTAAGGAATTTTCATCCTGGAAGATGTTCTGGGCTAGTTTTGATAAACCCTGAAGTCTGGATTTATCCTGTTTTTCCATGGAGTTGAGATCGGGAGCGAAGCACTCCTCAATGATGTCCTGAGCAAGAAGGAAATTGGCACCTTTAGCTTTTTCATAAGCATAAAGGGCTTGCATGGCTCGAATACGAATTAGGCGTCTGTTAAGCATACGCGTTCAAAGAACGAATTGTTTTAGACCACAAAGATAGTAAAAGAAGTTTTTTTTTTCGAGGATATTTAAAAATCAATACGTAATTTTCAAAAATATACCATCAGATTCCCTGTAACTCAATGAAATTGTACAATTTAAAGAAGGCCTTCCCACTGTTTTTGCTCTGTATTCTTGTTTTTCCGGTGAGTGCCCAGGTGAAACTGAAACCCGAACAGATGAAGGAAGATCTGAGGTATCTTAAAGACAGGCTTCAGCTATTGCACCCCGGTTTGTACCGTTACAATGACAGTCTGAAGTACGAGGAACATTTTCAGCAATTGAACCGCGACTTTGAAAAAGAGACAGATTTTAAAGACTTTTTTACAGGAATGGCTCCCATGATTACCGATATTAAAGACCTGCACACGAGTTTTGATTTTCCTAAAAATAAGTATGGCAAAAACCCGAAAGTATTTCCGCTGATTGTCCGCCGGTTCGGAGACCGTTTTTTTGTTCACTTAAATGGCAGCTCCGATACCACCATCATCCGGACGTCCGAAATTGTCAGGATAAACCAGGAGCCGGTGATTGACATTTATAGGAACCTTCAGACCCTTTACGGTACGGATAACGGCAATGAGACCAGTAAGGAATATTATGCGGAAAAGGCCTTTGCCTCCTATTATCTGAGGTATTATGGTATGCCGGACAGTGTTTCGGTAAGTTACAGACTACCTGCCAATGATACTGTTTTTGTCAGGAAAATAGCGATGGAAACCAATAAGATATTGCTGAAAACCTTGTCGGAACGCTACAAAAACGCCCTGAGGAAGAACTTTGACTTTGTTATCCTGGATTCACTCAACAAGGTGGCCCGGCTGGACATCAGTTCTTTTACGCTCAAAGGAAAGTATTTCGACCTTACCCAAAGCCGGTTTAAAAAAGAGCTGAGAAAACGTTTTGTGGCGATTGAGAAAACGGGCATTAAGCATCTTATTATTGATTTACGGGGGAATGGGGGAGGGTATATTCCCAATATATCAAGACTGATGAAGTATATTTCGCCGGAACCTTTCAAGCTGATCGACACGATGATGTTCAGGAGGAAAGCCTTTAACAAACTCTTCCCTTTTTATACCATTGGTCCGCCAATTGTTGCCTCCTTTTTATTCAGGAAGCTTGACAGCCGCCACCGCTACCTTGTGAACCGGAATCCGAAAAAACACAAGCCTTACAAGGAAAACCATTTTGATGGCAAATTGTATTTTTTGATGGACGGAGGCTCTTATTCAGCTACTACTTTTACACTTGGACTGGCCTATGACATGAACCTGGGTACTTTTATCGGGACAAGGCCCGGTGGAGCCAACTGGGGTAGTTTTGCAGGAGAATGGGACAATTTCAAGCTTCCGAACTCAAGGATTAAAATCCATATGCCGCTTTATAAGATCGTTCATGCCCAGCCCAAAGGCAGGATCAAAGGCTTTTTTATCGAACCTGATTACTATGTTGGGTATGGCTTTAACGATTTCCTCAAAAGGGAAGACACCGTATTGAAGTTTACAGTCAATATGATCAGGGCAAGTAACTTATAAAGGCTTACTGTGCCGGAAGCAGGAATTCCCTGCGGATGTTGTTGATCAGAAATTTCTTTTGAAGAGTAAAGCTTTCCGGATGGACTTGCTCAAATAAAGTCTTCCATTCTGCATAAAGGGCAGGTTTCTTTTCGCGGAAAACTTCTCCGTTGATTTTCTTCTGAACAAGGTATTCTTCAAAACTCATATCAGTATCCGAATTTGTCTTTTAAACGATTAACAGGCCTTTCGATGGCATACCATGAAAGCGAAGCAATGGCGATGGTAATGACATAGAGTAAAATTATTTTCAGGATCACGAGATTTCCTGTACCGAATCCCGGCCAGACAGCCCCTAAATGTTCCAGCAGTTTTCTTGTCGGATGGTTTGCCCCGCTGTGGTATTCATTGAAAACAAAGTTATGAAGAAGATAAACACCATAACTTATTTTTCCGATATAAACGGCTACGTTGTTTTCAGAAAAATACTTGAAAAAAGTATCTTTTGAGGCTGCTCTGTCGATAAATAACAGCCTTCCGATCAGGAAAACCGAAAAAAGAGCCTCAGCGAATCTTAAAACAACCATATCGTAGAAATTATGGTTGGTCCCCTGATTTCTGTAAAGAAGTACCACGAAAATATAAATCAAAAGGCTGATAGCCAGGTAGATGTTGCTTTTGAAAAGGCTGAGCATTTTATCATTGCCGGTCTTTCTCCAGTACGCCAGCAAGCCTCCCAGGCCAAAGGCATCAAGGCAGGTGGGCATCAATACATAAGAGCTGATCCAGGAAGCCTGATGAAGAAATAAATATAATCTGAGGCCGATGGCCAGCGGAATAAAAAAGACCAGTACGTTCCTAATTTTACCAAGAGGTAAAAACAGGACCAGGAACGGGAAGAAAATATAGAACTGTTCTTCCACAGCCAGAGACCAGAGGTGGTCGACTGAGCCCATCCAGGTTTGATAAATGGCCATGTAGTTATTGGTCATGTAAGTGACCAGCCACCAGAATTTTTCTCTCACCGGCGGAATATTGAGTAAAAACAGCACAGCAAGCGTAATATAATACAGCGGGAAAATCCGGAGGGTTCTTCTGATATAAAATTGTTTCAGTGAGAAACCATGGGCCCTGCCCAGGTTTTCATCTTTCTTTTTGGCGTCCATGAGGATGCCGGTGATGAGAAATCCACTCAGAACGAAGAAGAGGCAAACGCCCAGATAACCAGCCGGGAAACCCAGTTTATCACCTGACCAGTGATCTGCTAAAACAAGAGAAACGGCCCAGAAACGAACACCGTCGAGAGATTTTATGTAAGAGTTGTTGTTCAAGTTATTTTTATTCAATGTAATCTATGTATCTGCCATATTCCTCCAAAGGTATAAAATTATTGCTTGTACGGGTATTCAAAACATTGAAAAGGATAAAAAGTGATATAAAAAACCCTTGTAATGAAATGGTGAAAAAAGCCAGGATCAATGACGAGGCCCAGCCAGGAGTGGCTTCATTAGCGATAAATTTGAGATAAAGCACGATGATAGTCCCGACCGCCGAGCAACCTATCATAATCGAAACAAAAATCAATATTCTGACGGCGGCAGTGTCAAAAAGCACGGAAACGGCACTCAGGCCATGTAAAATGAGGGAAACAAAGTTCATTTTTGATTTACCTGCCAGTCGCTTGCCGCGGTTGATGGGGACAGAGGAATAAAGCAGCCTGGACCGGATAACGCCGCCCGGGAAATTGTTCCAGATTTCTGAAACGAAGGCTGTTTTTTTAACCTTGTTTTCGGGGATAATGCAAAAATTCCCGAAAGTGATGGCTTTACCCGTCAGCATCTTAAAGACCAGGCGGTAAAAAAAATAGAAGATTCTGAAGGTCGGGCCTTCCGATCTCTTGCTTCTTTCTGCAAAAATAATGTGCTCGTGCTGCTGATCCGACCGGGCCACCAGTTTGGCAATGTCCTCAGGCTTATCTTCTCCGTCGCCGTCCATCACGATCACCTTGTCATAGCCATCGTTATGGGCCAGGTAAGAAAGTCCTATGGCTATGGCCCTTTGGTGACCGATGTTCCTGATCAGGTGAATGACTTCAACCGGAAAATCTTTGAAGGCCGAAGGGTGATAAGGCAGTGTGGAACTGTCATTAACGATCAGGAAGCTCAACCTGATATCGGTATTGGTATATAACTGCCGGGTATTTTCCAGTAAAAGCTTTAAAGCCTCCCAGTCGTTGAAGACCGGAATCACTACTTTTATATTTTTGGTCATGGGTTAAATATTAATACCGGTATTTGGTTCCTTGCATATCGAATATCAGCTCTTTTGTGCCGTCACGGTGAACGACATAAAACTTATTATGTTCATTTATATCAATCCTCTCCGGGATGTCTGAATCTTTCGGGAAATAAACGTTCAGGTTCTGGGCATCATTAAAGTCAATTTCATTTTTCTTCAGGACGGATGAGTAAATCGTTTCATTTTTTGAAGGAATAAGTACAGTATCACCTTTAACATATCGGCTCATGATCTGGTCGGCGATGCTTTTATAAGGATTAGGAATCCTGGGGTTTGCGACAAAAGTATACTTGGGAGATCTGTCTTCATACAGATCTTTCAGCTCATGATACAGGTTAATGCCCTGGTAGGCCATGATCGCATACATGAAATACCGGATCAGGCGGGGCTGTGTAGTCAGTTCTGAAATGCCTACGGCAAGGATGATGGCTACAAAAGGGATGGAAAACCCGATATAACGCTGGGACAAACTAGTGGTATGACCGCTTTTAAAGGCGTCCGCTACAATATAAATCAGCGGAAGAAACATCATCATGAAAGAAATGATGATCAATGATCTGGCTTCCAGGCTCAAAGACTTATGCCGGATCCGCCACCACCGGACAAAGAGATAAAGCAGGAAGTAGATCAGCAGACTCAGCAGAATCCCGGATTTTTTTCCGGTGTACAGCCACGATAAGGCTAAAATAATCAGCAAAGAGGCACCTGAAACAGTATATTTTTTAGCCTCCACGTTCCTGATTCCGACGATAAAGAAAATGAATATAACGGATAAAATAACCAGGTTCTTTATGCCCATTATGGCCTTGAAAAGACCGTTTGACACTGGGTTCAGGTCGAAAAACAGGGGCAGGGTTTTCATGGAAACGTTCTTGAACGTGCTTGGATCGACCGTGCCCGCCATCGGATTTTCATCAGGATGAAGGGTGGCCAGTTTCAGGTGAAGGGCGTTTTTATCTTTAAGAAACTGCATAGACCACTGCCCGCCCCCGGCTGTAAACCACCAAAACATGACGCCTCCTGTAAAGGCGGCCGCCAGGCTCATCAGCACCCAGTTTTTGATCCTTCTTTCGTAAATAAGAAACACAACCACATGACAGACAGGTACCAGGAAATTCAGATAGTGATTAAGGAGGCTTAGGGTAACGAGTAAGCCGTAAACAACGACCAGCAGGTATTTTCTTTTATCGATTTTCGGATAACGTATGATCTCTATGAAAAAATAAGTGCTGGCCATCAGCAGAAGAAACGACAGGGTATAACTCCTCGCAAAATGACTCAGGGCAATGTTAAGAGGTTCAATAGCGAGTAAAAGAGCGGCGAACAGAGCCGTTTTGGTGTCTTTAAGATACTTCCTGACAATGTAGTACACCAATGCGATCAAAGCAACATTGAAGATAACGCTGGGGAATCTCAGGGAGAAATCCGAAATGCCGAAAACCTTTACCCAGGTGTTTAATACATAATTATAAACGATGTGCGTCCCGAAATCGGACCTGGCTACGGCATTGAAAAAATCTTCTGAGGTTTTAGGTTGCCAGAAATCTCTGGGAGTGAAATATTTCTGATAGATTACTTCCGGCTGATTGATCCCCCCGACACAGATACCGTGGGCATTCAGAATGGTGAATTTTTCATCGATATATAGTCCGTACTTATCAAGATTGAACACTCTCAATCCAAATGCAAACAGAAGCAGAAGAACCAACAGGTAATTTTGTTTCATCTCTTAATAATCGTCAGTTTGGGTCTGTTTTTTAGGGTGCAGGATTTCGCTAACCGGGTGCCCTGGTCTGTAAGCGTCGTTTGAATCATGCGAGATTTACGTTACAGCCGGAACGATATAACTCATCCTGCGGCGGTAAAATTAATAAACTTGACGGAAACAACAAAAAAAAGACATTTACAGCAGATTCTGCAGTCTGCTGTAAATGTGGGAGATAAGCATAAAAAAGCTGATCGCTTATGTTTTTTTACCCATGAAGAGAATACATGGGTTAAGGTTGGTTGTCAGTATCTGTATCTGGAGTCTTTAAAATCAAAAATAACAATCCTTTTGCCATCGGATTTCTTCAGAATGACTTTGTTTTTTTCGTGATAATCGATTTTCTGAATATAATCGGCGTTTTTCGGGAGGTAGATGTTTACAAGCTGGGCATCTACGACCGACGGGGTTATCTTTCCGGCATCATTGATGAAAGTACCATGCGACGGATAGAAAATGGTATCGTTTTTGGCATAATTGTTCCGGATGAATTTCGATATGGTGATGTAAGGGTTTTTCATCCTCGGTTCACCGTATTCTGCAAAATAGTGCGGTGCCCTGTCGTCATAAACAGAAGAGATAACGGACACTATATTTGACAACTGTAGTGCCAGGGAGGTCCAGAAAAGTGCAGAATAGTCCGGTTTCGAAATATAAACCCAGTTGATAATAAGGGCCAGCAGGCAAAGATTAAAACTGTAGGCATAGCCAGGATACCTGGTGATGATCCTGAAGGTGTTGCCATCCATTAACGCGAATCCGACCAATGATATGATAGAAATGAAGGACAGTAAAGCCAGAAATACCAGCTTGGGCTTTAAATCCGGATCTGACTGGGTCCTGATGTACCTGAAGCAGATGAGCGGTAAAGTCAGGTTAAATGAAAGTATCAGAAAGTGAAATTTATTGATCGTAATAAACGAGAAGAGAGCCACAGTGGCTACGAGAATGATCACTGTTTTCTGAGCAGCAGTAAGTTTTCTCAGGTTAAAAACAAGAACAGCAATACCGGCAGCGGTTATGGATAAGAGAATGTTGACCATACCTACTGTATTTCTGTACAAACCTTCCGCAGAAATAAACATCAAGGATATCACATGCCGGATCTGTAAGGCGATATTTTTTGGGGTGGATTTGGACAGAAAATCATTAGGGGCTGTTTCTGCAAGCTGATTATAGGTATCTGTGCTGTTTTTGACAAATTTGTACATGTATTTTCCACCGTCAAGCACCAGCCATGACGACATCGTCGCAACAGGAATGAGCATAGCCGCTGTAAAAAAAGCAATGGTCCTGAGGTCTCTGTGGAAAAGCATCAGGTGAAGTCCGTGTATAAAAAACAAAGGAAAAATAGCTACATGGCAAAACAGGCATGCCGACACGCTGAAGCCATATAAAATGAGCCAACTGGTGGCTTTTCCGCCGTCCTTCAGCTTGTCTATCGTCAGAAGGAACAAATGCGTGGACAGCAGGGCCAGGAAAAAGAGCAGTGTATAAGTCCTGTTGACCTGGGAGTAAACTATAAAAAAAGGTGATATGGTGGCCAGGAAGGAGGCTATAAGAGCTACATTCCTGCTTCTGAAGTGAAACCTTACAAAATGGAATATCAGGGGAATGGTAGCGAGGTTAAATATGACGGGCAGCAGTCTTATCCAGCCGTCGGTGGTGCCTACCATTTTAGTCCATCCGCGTAAAACCAGGAGATACAGGGCTCCGTTTCCGTTGTCGAGCCGGGCGATGGCTTCTAGGAAATCTTTTGTGCCTTTTTTACTCCAGAATTCTTTGGGGGTAAAGGCTTCATTATGGGGTTTGCGGACGGAATTTAACTGATTATTACCATCATAAACAATGAACTGGCTGACAAACAAACTGTATTTTTCATCTCCGGCTAAACCTCTTTCGTTGATGTTGGTAATTCTTAAAAAAAAGGCGGCGAATAAAAACAATGCTAAAAAATAGCTGGATTTAACATTTTTAAGTATTGACATAACTGGTATTATGTTTTACAGGTTTTATGGATGATTAAGGGTTTATAATGAAAGCAGTAATAACCGGAAGCCTCCGATTATCGATGCTTTTAAACGTACTGAATACATACCACGACCAGAGAACGGTAATTATTATATTTTTTGGGTTATTTTTTTATTGCCGGGGAAATTCAGGACTTGCCGGGAGTTTCCGTAAATTTCTCGATAATATATCTCGGACGGGCTTTTACTTCCTGGTAAATCTTACCGATGTATTCGCCTATAAGTCCGATAGCGATCATGTTGGAACCGCTGAAAAATGCCATGGGCAGCACTATGGAAGTCCAGCCCGCCACAGTGAATCCTGTAAATTTGCTGATAAGTACGAAAAGCCCGATGCCGAATGCCACAAAGAAGTTAAAGAACCCG
This sequence comes from Emticicia sp. CRIBPO, assembly GCF_009905725.1. Classification (GTDB taxonomy): domain Bacteria; phylum Bacteroidota; class Bacteroidia; order Cytophagales; family Spirosomataceae; genus Leadbetterella. The sequence continues at coordinate 195,271 of NZ_JAAAKV010000003.1, forward strand.
AACCAAAGGACCATACGCATCGGGAAAGTAGAGAAAGAAGTAACGCCTCCCCAGGCGAAAGAGATCATTTTTTTGATCGGATACTTGCTTTCGCCCGCTTCACGCTCGGCTCTTTTGTAGTAGACATTTTCAGATTTGAACCCTATCGTCGGGATAATTCCCCTGATAAACATGTTAACTTCACGGTAATTGTCAAGCTCGACCAGGACATTGTTGTCAATCAAACGGAAATCAGCGTGGTTAAAAATGACAGGTACGCCCATTTTCTGCATGATTTTGTAAAAACTTTCCGCGGTAAACCTCTTGAACCAGGAGTCTGAAGTACGGTCGTTCCTGACCCCGTAAACCACTGAGGCCCCTTCCTGGTATTTTTCAACCATCATACCAATGGCCTCGATGTCGTCCTGAAGATCTGCGTCAATCGTGATATAACAATCGTATTGGTTTACATTTTCGAGTAGTCCCGCAAGAATGGCACTTTGATGGCCGAAGTTCCTTGAGAATTTAATCCCGGTAATCCTGGAGTTTTTGCGGCAGAGTTCTTCGATCATCTGCCAGGTCCTGTCACGGCTTCCGTCATTTACAAAACAGATTTTACTGGTATCAGACAACAGATTTTTATCAACAAGTTGCTGGATGTAATTGTTAAGTCGTTCGTAGGTTTTTTCTAAAACCTCCTGCTCGTTGTAGCAAGGTACTATCAATAAAAGTTTTGAATTCATTTATTGGAAATTGAGGCTATGGCCGTTTTGAATTTTATTAAATTGAAATGGACTTTGATCATTTTGACTATCAGATGAGTTTTAGTAACTATGATGCAATGAATTAAGGTACGCAAAAATAGCTACATTTTCGTAATGGTGAACTCAACTCTCCGATTTTTCTTTCTGGATTCGTCTGTTGAGTTGCTGTTCAGCGGCCGGGTAGGGCCCCAGGATTTGATGCTGATCCTGCTTTCGGCTATGTCTCCTTTCTCTACAAGATAGGATTTGACTGCCTTGACACGGTTTTCAGCCAGCTTGATGTTGAGCATGATATCTCCCTGGTTATCAGTGTGTCCTTCGAGCAATATCTCAATTGTAGGGTTTTCCTGCATGAAGCCGATGATGCGGGTCAGTTCGGCGTAGGAATCTTCCCTGATTTCAAATTTCCCCTGATCAAAAAACAGGTTCTGAAGAATCATCTTCTGGCCGGTTTTCAGGGGCATCATGTTGAAAGTCTTCTTTATTTCCATGTAGGCCTTTTCTTTTGAAAGGTCCATGATTTCGAGTACATCCACATACCCTGGCAAAGAGGCTTTTAAGGTATATTTTTCACCTAGTTTTAAGATGGATTTATATTCATGAAGATCTTCGTCATACGACCATAAAAGCGAGTCTGCCTTGACATCGGAGCTCATAAGGCTTACTTTGGGTTGAAGGGCCGTGCCACCCATCATGTCTGCAAACTGGAAATTCAGCATCGCCAGCGGCTCCGGTTTGATGGAAGGAAAAAGCTTGACCCTGAATATATCTTCACCGCCGATCGAGTTTTTGGACGAACTGAGATAGGCGAATTCTCCTGATGCAGGGATGGTAATATAGCCGTCCCATTGCGGTGAATTGATCTGGGGACCCAGGTTTACCGGGGTAGTCCAGTTTTTCCAGGTGTCGTCCAGCCGGGTGCTGACAAATATATCAGCGTCGCCGTAGCCTGAATGCCCTTTGGAATTGAAATACAAGGTTTTATTGTCTGCTGCTAAAAACGGGGAACCTTCACTGGCCGCTGAATTGACATCAGGGCCGAGATTCTGAGGTTTGGAGTAGCTTCCATCTGGTTTTTTGAACGAAACATACAGGTCTTTGTCTCCAAAAGACTGCATCCTTCTCAATCCCATGATCAGGATACTTTCATCTGAGCTGATGGCATATTCGGTATCGGTTTTTTTAATCCTTAATCTTTCGTCATACACATCCAGGGCCTGGAAATCTTCGATAATGATCTGTTCAGGCATACTCCATTTATTGGCTTTCCTGGTCGATCTGGACAAGCCGGCAATGAATTTCCCGTTGGGCAGGTAAACATTCAGTACAAAAAGACTCTTGCCGTCTGCCGATATCGTCGCGGCTGCGTTATTGGAGGAGTTATTGATGGGCTGACCGATGTTTTCAGCCGGTTCCCAGGTACCGTTTTTGGCCAGTTTTGAAAACCAGATGTCCTGGGCTATTTCTGCATTCTTATCTTGTTTCCCGGTTTTTTCGGTAATGTTATTGGGGTGGTTTAAACGGGTAAAAAACAGCGTTTTACCATCCGGGGCAACAATAGGGGCCACTTCGCCAAATTTTGAATTGACATTGGTCCCCAGGTTTTCTTTTTCCAGTTTTTCGGGGATCTTCTCTGCAATGTTGATGGTGGCCCGGATAGGGGAGTCTGAACCGGAAATGCCTATAGCGTCATATTCCTTAAATCCCTTTTTGATAGAATGTACCACCAATATCTTAAGAGCTACTACCTCAAAATCTGTTTCGGGAATGCTGATATTCCAGAGCCGGCCGCTTGATTTGGGCTCGTCTTCTGCATTCTGATAAAGCAGGAATTCTTCGTTTTTGCTGTTGTACCCGAAAATCCTCCCTATGGCCCCTGGATTGACGTTTTCAGCAATGGCGATCTGCTTTACTTTTGTACCTTTTTCAAAACCCACTTTAATGTAATCTTCTCCAAAATTTGACCCGGTAGGCCGCCATGCACAGGGCGAGCTGATGGTCTGGGGAAGTACGTTGGGTCTGCCTAATATCTGAACGGCCTGATGTTTAGGACTATAGTTGTCATCAGCAGTTTCAGAGGATTTTTCTAAAACCTTACTTGCCCAAAGCACTTCCTGGGAAAAAGCGTCCTGACCGGTGACTATCAACAATAAAATAATAATCCTTAACATTTAATCAAAAATCTTCTTTTGGGTTACCTATTTATAGTGTTTTGTGTGGTAAATTATACCAATATCTTATCAATGACCTTGCCTCCGACATCCGTGAGTCTGAACGGCCTGCCCTGGAAATTATAAGTCAGTTTCTCATGGTCAAAGCCCATCAGGTTCAGAATGGTGGCTTGTAAATCATGCACGTGGGTCCTGTCTTTGACTCCATTATAGCCAAGTTCGTCCGTTTCACCGATACTCACGCCTTTTTTGAGTCCTGCACCGGCCATCCAGACCGTAAATGCCTCCAGGTGGTGATCACGGCCTTTGAACGCCAGGGTTTGCCCGTCGCGGTTTTCCTGCATCGGTGTCCGGCCGAATTCTCCTCCCCAGACTACCAGTGTTTCGTCAAGTAATCCGCTCATTTTAAGGTCTTTGAGCAAAGCCGTTACTCCTTTGTCGGTAACAGAGCAGAGGTCTTTAAAGCCGCCGTCAAGCGAAAGGTTCTTGTCCGTTCCATGCGAATCCCAGCCCCAGTGAAATAACTGTACAAATCTCACGCCACTTTCTACTAACCTCCTGGCTAAAAGGCAATTGTTATTAAAAGAAGCGGCTCCTACTTCCGCTCCGTACATTTCTCTGACCCATTCCGGTTCTCTGCTGATGTCCATCACTTCGGGTACAGACATCTGCATTTTGAAGGCCATTTCGTATTGTGAGATCCTGGTCAGTATCTCAGGATCTTTCACTTCTTCGTATTGTTTTTTGTTGATTTCGTTGATTGCCGAAATCGTATTTTTACGGATATCGGTTGACAAACCGTCCGGATTGGAAACATATAAAACCGGATCTGCCCCGGTTCTGCATTGAACCCCCTGGTAAATAGAGGGGAGAAACCCACTGCCCCAGACACTTTTTCCTGCATCCGGACTTTTACCGCCTGAAGCCAGTACAATAAAGCCCGGAAGGTTCTGATTTTCACTGCCCAGACCATAAATAGACCATGATCCCAGGCTTGGCCGGCCTAATCTCGGGCTTCCGGTGTGCATCATGAGCTGTGCCGGGGCATGATTAAACTGGTCGGTGTACATCGCCTTCAGGAAGGTCAGATCATCGGCCATTTCAGGCAGATAGGGCATAAAATCCGAAATCCACGCTCCTGAGCGGCCATGCTGGCTGAAATTGGCAATAGAGCCCAGCATTTTAGGAACACCCCTGATGAAGGCAAACTTTTTTCCTTCCAGGAATTCCTTGGGGCAGTCTACCCCGTCATACTTGATCAGTTCAGGTTTATAATCAAACAATTCAAGCTGGGAAGGAGCCCCGGCCATATGAATATAAATGACTCTCTTGGCTTTGGACGGAAAATGAGGGGCTTTAGGCAGTGTCGGATCAATGCCCGCCAGGTGGTTCGGGTCGCCTGAAACGGCAGATTTGGCCGGACTTTCGCAGCCCGAAAGGATCATCGAATTTAAAGCCATGGCTCCCAAACCTGTCGTACACTTTTTAAGGAAGTGCCTTCTGGTCTCAGCTTCTAGTCTGGCCAATTCAAATTCTCTGAGGAGTTTCTGCATTTTGTTAGTTGAATAAAAATCCAATTTAACGATTTTGCAGAAAATAACGGTTTTTAAAGGCCAATAATTGAAAAATATTTTAAAAACCCGGTCCCCTGGCATACAAAGAAAAAGGTGCCGCCGAAACGGCAACACCTTTTTTACCCTCTTTTACCTCTATAGTTAATAAACTGTTTTTTTTGATGTTAATAAAGTGTAATTGCTTATTTTACAATGCTTTAACAGCAGCTGTAAGTTTTGGCAAAACGTCAAATACATCACCTACAATACCATAATCGGCTGCCTTAAAGAACGGAGCTTCAGGGTCTTTGTTGATGACAACGATCACCTTTGACGAGTTAACCCCCGCAAGGTGCTGAATAGCTCCTGAAATACCACAGGCGATATAAAGATTAGGGGCTACTTTAACCCCCGTTTGTCCTACGTGCTCATGATGAGGTCTCCAGTCAAGGTCAGAAACCGGCTTCGAACAAGCGGTTGCTGCTCCCAGGGCTTCGGCCAGGTCAAGGAGTGGCTGCCAGTGTTCAGGGCCTTTCATTCCTCTTCCTCCCGACACCACAAGGTCGGCTTCAGGCAACGAAACAGCTCCTGATGCTTTTACCGTCTCAGTTACCTTGGCATCAAATACCGAAGCATCCAATGAAATGCTGAAACTCTCAACAGCAGCTTCTGACGAAGTTTCTACAGTTGAAATGGCATTCTTCTTGATCGCAATGACCTTGATGTCGCTGCTGATCTGGGTAAGGGCAAAAGCTTTTCCGGAGAAAATGCTTCTTTTGACCTTAAATCCTGACGAAAGATCAGGAAGTTCTGTGACATTACCCACCACACCTGCTTTCAGGGCTCCGGCTGCACGGGCCGTCACGGCGTCAGCCAGTGAAGACTTGGCGGTCACGATGATTTTTGCCCCGGTTTTGCTGACCGCTTCCAGCAATACTTTTGAATAAGCGATAATGTTCGACTGAAACAAGCTGCTGTCTCCTGCGTGCAGCACTTTGGCTGCTCCGTAGTTTCCGGCTTTGCCCAGTTCGGCAGCAGATGCCTCTCCGATAGCCAGTGCCGTCACTGATCCACCGGTCATTTCTGCTACTTTTGAAGCATAAAATATGGCCTCAAATGATGTTTTTTTGATGCTGCCTTCAGCTAATTCTATATAAACTAATACTGACATGATCTTTTTGTTTTTTGATTCCGGATAATTTAACTGATTACAATACTTTGGCTTCCGTTTGCAGCAATCTGATCAATTGCCCGGCATCTTCTGCAGGGATCATTTTAACTGCTCCTTTGGCCGGAGGAAGATTGTATTTGTCTATCGAAGTCAGTGATTCACCACTTGGGGCTACCACTTTCAAAGGTTTTGTCCTGGCGGTCATGATTCCTCTCATGTTCGGGATTTTCCATTCAGCAATGGGCTCCTGACATCCCAGTACCAGCGGTAAGCTCGCTTCCAGTTTCTCTTTCCCACCTTCAATTTCACGGGTCATTTTGGCATGGTTGCCTTCAATGCTCAGTTCCATTACCGGAGAAAAAGAAGCCACTCCCAGCAATTCACCTACGATGCCATGCACCACACCTGAATTGTAATCAGTGGTTTCGCGGCCCATCAGGATCAGGTCATAGTTTTCAGCCTTCGCGATCCGGGCAATCTGCTCAGCCACAAAATAAGAATCGGTAGGCTCCACATCTACCCTGATCGCATCATCAGCCCCAATGGCCAGTGCTTTACGGATCTGTGGTTCTGCATCAGCCAGGCCTACATTAAGCACCGTAACCGTTCCGCCTAAACTTTCTTTGAGTTCAACGGCTCTGGCCAGGGCGTAATCGTCATACGGCCCGATGATGTATTGGATACCGGTTTTGTTGAATTGGGTATCTCCGTCGGTAAATGAAATTTTGGAGGTTGTATCTGGGACTGAGGATATACAAACGAGTATTTTCATTGTATAATATGGTTATGTTTTGATTAATGTTGATATTTGCAAACACAGTTGCACTGAAAAGAAAATTGTTATGCAAGCATAACAATTACAAATGTAAAAGCTAATAAAATAGTATGCAAGCAGAACGTTTAAAATTTTTACTGGATGATCTGAAGGAAAATCCGGAGGACCCGTTCAACTATTATGCCCTGGCTCTTGAGTATCAAAAAACGGACAAAACAGCCGCTGAAAGGTACTTTTCTGACCTGCTGGAGCTTTTTCCGGAGTACCTTCCCGCTTATTATCATGCTGCCGGTTTCTTTTTTGAGCAGGATGAAAATCAAAAAGCGGAGGCTCTTTATCTCCAAGGAATTCAGCTGGCTGAAAAACTGAATAATCTCAAAACACTCAAAGAGCTCAAAGGAGCCTACCAGCAATTCAAAGACGAAACAGATGATTAACTATCAGATCAACACTTTTAATATCAATCAGAACTCAAAAAAGATACTTCTGATCTATACAGGCGGCACTTTCGGGATGGTTTACGATAACACGGTCAAAAGCCTGGTTCCTTTTAATTTCAACCAGATACTCAACAACCTTCCTGAAATACAACGGCTGGATTTTGAATTAAGTATCCTGGCTTTGCCTGAACCGATCGATTCTTCGAATGTCTCCACCGAGATCTGGCTTGAGCTGGCAGCGATCATCCGTGACCGCTACGACCTTTTCGACGGGTTTGTGATTCTGCATGGCACTGATACCATGGCATACTCGGCCTCGGCCCTGAGTTTCCTGCTGGAAAACCTCAGCAAGCCGGTTATATTTACCGGAGCACAATTGCCGATAGGTCTGGCAAGAACTGATGCCCGTGAAAACCTGATTACAGCCCTGGAGATAGCCTCTTCGAGCATCGACGGCCGGACCATTGTGCCGGAAGTATCCATTTATTTTAACGGGAGGCTGATCAGGGGAAACCGGGCTAAAAAACAGGAAAGTTCACAGTTTGATGCCTTTAATTCGGAAAATTACCCGTTTCTGGCCGATGTGGGGGTGACGATAGATTTTAAATTTCCTTACATCCGCCCTTATTTACCGGATCTGCCGCTGAAAGTCCATGAGCAGATGAATCCGCATGTGGCCATATTGAAGATTTTTCCGGGAATGAGTGCGGAGGTGGTCAGCCACTTTTTTAAACTGAGCCATCTGAAAGGAGTGGTGATGGAAACTTTCGGAGCGGGCAATGCCCCTTCAAAACCTTGGTTTCTTGATGAGCTGAGAAAGGCCACAGAGCAGGGGATAGTGATCATGAATGTGTCGCAATGTACCGGCGGAAGGGTGATCCAGGGTAAATATGAAACCAGCAGGGGGCTGCAGGAAATCGGGGTGATTTCGGGCAAAGACATTACCACCGAGGCCGCGATTACCAAAATGATGTTCCTTCTGGGCACTGAACCGGACATAGAAAAAGTGAAAATATTGCTGGAAACACCACTGGCCGGTGAAATGGATTTGATATAAAGGAACTGATTTTAAAATGGTGTTAAGTAAGGTTTGTGTCAGGATTTTTGAAAATTAATTTTTTGTTGCCCGATATTTTGCCTTATTTTGCAGTCTGAAACAGAGAGGTGTCCGAGTGGTTGAAGGAGCTACCCTGGAAAGGTAGTATGCGGGTAACTGTATCGAGAGTTCGAATCTCTTCCTCTCTGCTGAAAGCGTAGATCATGCATATGGTTTACGCTTTTTTTATTTCAAATGTATGAGCCGGAAGAAAATAATGGATTATTCCCGAATAATATTAAAATTTTTTTATTATTTCACGGTGATTATGTCTCTGGGTGAGGCGTATTTTCAATTCACTTAATTTTTATATAAACCCAATAGTATGAACATCACAGATTTAATCGGTGGAGGAATTGGCTCAGTAGTCAGTTCTACCGTTGCCAAAACACTTGGCATTGAAGAAAGCAAAGCCAAATGGATCGTGTCGGCGGCCGTTCCGCTGATGATTGCAGCATTGAATTATAATGCCAAAAACAAAGGCCAGGCGGCCAATATCGACAATGCTCTTGACCAGCATTCCGGAGGAGGCCTTTTAGATAATCTGGGCGGCCTGTTCTCAGGAGGAGTGGCCGATGACGGCAACAAGATCGTAGGACACATCTTCGGAAACAACACGGGCTATGTAACTGATAACCTTTCCCAAAAAACAGGACTTTCTTCAGGACAGATAGGCAGTGTCCTGTCGGTTTTGGCTCCGGTGGTGATGGGCTACCTGGGTCAGCAGAAACAGGCTCAGTCTTCAGGCGGCGGAATTGGTGACCTGATAGGCGGTCTTTTGGGTGGCGGCCAGCAGGGTGGTGGTGCCGGAGACCTGATCGGTAGTTTACTGGGCGGCGGACAACAAAGCGGCGGTGCCGGTGATCTGATCGGTGGCCTGCTCGGTAATGTTCTCGGAGGCGGTCAACAGCAGCAGGAATCTCCGTCAGCCGGAGGTGGTTTAGGAGTTTTGGCTGATCTTGCGGGTGAGTTTTTCAAGCAGAAAAGCAATCCTGCTCAAGGTGGCAATGTGCTTGACTCTCTGGCTGGTTTGTTTGGAAAATAAACAATATGATTTATTCCCCGGGAAGGTTCTGAATCAGGCATCCCGGGGAATTTTATATTTATGAGTCAATAGGAATAACCTCTGAAAATGCATCTGATCATCCAGGAAGCAGTTTCGGCGATCATGGAAGAAAACAATTAATCAAGCAATGAAAGGTCTGTATTTTTATCTTCTGATAATTTTATGTGTCAATAGCGGAGTGAGTCAGACTCAGCGGCAGGATACAAAACAAGGCCTTGATCTTTTTCTTCTTATAGGGCAATCTAATATGGCTGGCAGAGGTAAACTTGACAGTCTGCCCGTAAAATCCGACAGTATATGGGTTCTCAATAAAAACAATGAGTGGGTCATTGCGACAGAACCCCTTCATTTTGACAAACCTGTGGCGGGTGCAGGACTGGCATTTTCTTTTGCATCAGACCTGTTAAAAACATCGCCCCGTAAAATAGGTCTTATTCCATGTGCCGTGGGCGGAAGTTCTATTGATGCCTGGATGCCGGGGGCTACAGACAAAGCCACTGGAACGATGCCATATGATGACGCCGTCAAAAGGGCGGTGCTGGCCTTGAAATCAGGTCAACTCAAAGGGATTTTATGGCACCAGGGTGAATCTGATTCTAACGAGCGTGCTGCAGCCCTTTATGAAGAGAAGTTCTATGCCCTTCTTCGTCATTTGTCCAGGGACCTGGACGTCAACCTGGATAAAATTCCTGTAATCACAGGAGAACTGGGGACATTTTATACCTCCCAGGAGAAAAATAAAGAAGGCCTTCGGATCAATGAGATTTTTCACCGCATAGCCAGCAAAAAAACGAACGTTTATTGCGTGTCCTCATCCGGCCTGACAGACAAAGGCGATGCTACTCATTTCGACACAGCGTCTCTACGTGAGCTGGGAAAAAGGTACGCCCTGGGTTACAGGATTGTTGCTGAAAGACTTAAGAAATAGGGCTGGGGTGTACAGTATCTTTTATTTTAGACACCACTATTGAAACTTCCCCTCAAATTACTATTTTTGCTGTAATGGTTACCCTAAAAATAAGCCTTATCCCAAAATGGAAGTAAAAAATATCAAGAAGGTCTGGAATGCCTGGTGCATGTACGACTGGGCCAACTCCGTTCATAATCTCGTTATCATTACCGTTATTTTCCCGATTTATTACCACGCCAACGCGGTCAATGAGCAAGGCGGTGATCTGATCAAATTCTTCGGTTTTGAGGTCAATAATGACGTTTTATACAGTTATACCATTTCTATTGCCTCTATTCTCCTGGTTATTCTTAATCCGATTCTGAGCGGTATTGCTGATTACAGCGGTCGTAAGAAGCTGTTTATGAAGATATTCTGTTACCTGGGGGCGGCCTCATGTGCCTATTTTTTCTTTTTCAATAAAGGGAATGTTACCAGCATCGTGATTGCGTTTGGTTTATCCATCATCGGATGGGGTGGAAGCCTTGTGTTTTATAACTCATTTTTACCACAGATCGCCACAGAAGACAAGTATGACCAGCTGAGTGCCAGGGGATTTGCATTTGGTTACATCGGTAGCGTGCTATTACTGGTGTTTAACCTGCTGATGATCATGAAGCCGGAATGGCTGGGATTGACGGCGGAAGATTCCAAATCAGGGTTTACTTCCAGGATTGCCTTTCTGACGGTGGGTATCTGGTGGGCCTTGTTTGCCCAGATTCCTTTTTATGTTTTGCCTAAAGACCAGCCTAAAAACTTCAATTCCAGGTGGCTGATCAAAGGCTTTGGTGAGCTTAAGAAGACTTTCAACGAGATAAAGGAACGCAATCTGCTTAAAAAATTCCTTATGGCCTTTTTTGTCTATGACATGGGCGTGATGACAGTTATTTACATTGCCACGATTTTTGCTGATAAAGAGCTTAACATCCCGAGAGACGGTCTGATCATCACGCTTCTGCTGATTCAGCTGGTGGCCATTCCCGGGTCTTATCTTGCTTCCTACCTTTCTGAAAAGTTCGGGAACACCATCGCACTGAGAATTGAAATCCTGATCTGGTCAACTGTTCCCCTGGCTGCTTATTTTACGACTACTACCGGGCAGTTTTATGTGATTGCTGCTGTTGTGGGTCTGGTAATGGGCGGGATACAGTCGTTATCGAGGTCTACCTTCGCCAAGCTGATTCCTGAAAACACAGACAACACCGCCGCCTATTTCAGTTTTTATGATGTCACAGAAAAACTGGCCATTTCGATCGGGACTTTTATTTTCGGGTTTATCATCCAGGTCACGGGAAATATGAGATATTCGGTCTTGTTTATCCTCGTTTTATTTGTGATAGGCTTTATTATCCTGATCAAAATTCCGTCTAAGCATGTATACAGGGATTGAAGAATGCTCTGAAAAGTAAGGATATTTTCAGGAGCAGGGTTGCAGTTTTAGATTTCTCCATTAATTTTGCAGTCCTTTACGATTCAAAGGATGTTAGCTCAGTTGGTTTAGAGCGTCGCCTTGACAGGGCGAAGGTCAGCGGTTCGAATCCGCTACGTCCTACTCTTTCATCTTTCTGCTTTTACTGTCGATGATCATATGAATTACCTGATTGCGGACCTCAATATCAAACTGGACGGACATAAATACGGTTTTGTTCAGAACATCATTGATTACCTTTCAGAAGAAAATTACCCTCATTCGTTTTACTTCCTGGTCAATAAATCCCCGGAATTCGTATTGAAAAATCCGGCAAAAGAAAACATCAGGATCATCTGTCTCACAGATGCAGAGCAATCGGCTTCTGACCTGGAATCCAAATTGCTGAAGAAATCATCCCTCCAATGGCAGTTTATTTCTGCTTACTGCAGCCGGTTGGAAATTGACCGCCTGATACTGATGGAGCTCGATTTGTACCAGGTGGCATTGGGTAGAAAAGCCAGTCCTTTTGAGATCAGCGGCATTTGGTTCAGGCCACATTGCAGGTCGCTTCCCGAGCACAATACCATCAAAGACGTACTGAAACACAAGCTCTGGATGATTCAGAAGGAAGTGCTGATCAGGTCGGCACTGAGAAACAGGAATCTTCAGAAAGTGTTTGTTCTGAATGATAATAAGGTGGTAGACCAGATGAATCACCGTTGTCACCAACGCTTTTTTTATCTGCCTGATCCTGTGTTTGATTATCCTCATGATGCCGGGTTTAACGTCAGAAAAGCCTATGATATTGAAGAGGGGAGGGTCGTATTCCTGCTTTTCGGATATATTGACGAGCGTAAGAATGTGCAGAATATCATCAGGGCCCTCAATACCCTGGAGGATAAGGATGCAGAGAAAGTCTGTCTGCTGATTATCGGAAAATTTGCTCCTGGTTTTCAGAAAATACTGACCAGTGAATTCAAACAGGAGAAAGCATACCAGGTGGTGATGAACGATCAGTTTGTGAGTGACAGTGAGATGGAGTCGGTTTTTGAGCAATGTGATGTCAGCCTCAGGATGAACATCAATTTCTTTGGCTCAAGCGGGATCATCGGCACAGCGGCTAAGTATAATAAACCGAGTATTGTTTCTGATTTCGGTATTGTAGCTGAGCTGACCGAAAAATATAAATTAGGGGAGCTGGTCGATCCGTATTCTATTTCCGGGATCAAAGAAAAGATATTGTATTTCCTTGCCGGCCCTCAAAACAGGCAGATCGATGGTCAGGCTTATTACAAGGCCCATGACCGCGAAGCTTATGTGAAAACCCTACTGGATCTGTAAAGCCGACTTATTTTACCAATAGCCTGTTTACTTCATTTATCCAGATTTGTTTTCCTTCACAATTCCAGTGGGAATCACCTTTGTCAAACAGCTTTTCACCACCTTTCTGCAAAGGCTTCAGCATATCGATGTGTGGCATCTGCAGGGCCGGATGGCTTTGAATTCTTTGTACGAGGTGGTTATAAACCCCCAGGTCCTGCCCGAGTATAGAGGTTTTATTGGGGATAATGCTCAGGTAAACTTCATCAAAACCTATTTTCCTGTAAAGGGCATAAGTAGTGTTGACATTGTTTACCAACTGATTAATCTCTTTATCTTCAATTTTATCAAAACACGAACTGATGCCGGGTTTGGAATCCACACCGTAAAAAATGTTTTTCCCGTCCGAACTCAGTTTTACGTTTTCACTGACCCGGTCAAAAATCCTGTAGTTCAGCATGGCTTTCCATTCTTTAAACATCAGCATAAGGTCCGAACTGAATAAAACAGCCTCATGCCGTTCGGTTTCGTAGGGAATCCTGAGCTCAAGCAAGTCATCGGTTGTCCATTTAAATTCCTTTTTACGCTCTGTTACCGGGTGGTTTACCAGTTTTACCTGGTCCCAGGGTTTTGTAAAACGTTCTCTGAAGTGCCTTTCAGTGGTTTCTATGATAAGGATTCTTTTTAAGCCATCCTGCTTCTTTACTTCATATGGAGCAAAAACCTTGGTGCGGTCAAAAACCTTTACATCGAAATGGTCCTGTTCAATTCTGCCCTCTTCCGTAAAGCTGTCTCCGGCTAAAACCAGTTGAATGTTTTTTGATCTCTCACTTTTCGGAACCGCACATTTCTCTATCGGCACTTTAAACTGCGGCAGGTTGGATAAACGGTACAGATCACCGTAGCGGTAGTCATCATGGATGATGTCGTTTTTATACAACAATTTCGCAAAGTCCGTAGAACAACCCGCGAACCACAGCAGTCCGAAAACAAGAATCAGTATGTATCTCAGCCAGGTTCTCATCAGAATTGGAAATAAATAAACTGGTTAGCATTAAAAACACCCAGGAAATAACAGGCCAGCACCAGTCCGCAGAACTTAAGATAGAACATCGGTGTGTTTTCTGTGGAGATGGTCCTGGCATAAATATCTTTCAGGAAGAGGAAAAGAATCAAGATCCAGCAAAATACAAATTCTGTTGTGCTGAACGGCATCGTAAACCCTTCAGTGACGTCCATCGTAAAAATCCTGGTGAGGATAGTTTTGGCATTGTGAACGCCCCTTGCCCTGAAAAACACCCAGGTGATGGATACGAGTATAAAAGTAAATATCATCGACAGGACCGGCATGGCGGGTAGTTTGAAAGGCAGGTACTTGTCCCTGAACCTGGCCATGATCTGGTAAATGCCGTGCAATGAGCCCCAGATGATGTAAGTCCAGGCAGCTCCGTGCCACAAGCCGCTGACCATAAAAACGATAAAAACGTTGAGGTAAAGTCTAAACTCTCCCGACCGGTTTCCTCCCAGTGGAATGTAGAGGTAATCCCTGAACCAGCCTGATAATGAAATGTGCCATCTTTTCCAGAATTCTGAAATGCTTTTGGAGAGGTAGGGAGCCTCGAAGTTTTCCATGAGTTTGAATCCCATCACCCTGGCTGTGCCGATGGCGATATCTGAATATCCTGAAAAATCACAATAAATATAGATAGAAAAGAAAATAGTAGCAATCAGCAAAGTCAGTCCGGAGTGCGAGGATGGGTTATCAAAACAATAATCTACCATCATCGCGAGTCTGTCGGCAATCACCACCTTTTTGAACATCCCCCAGGCCACACGGATAAGGCCTTCCTTGATGTTGTCGAAGTTATATTTAAAGAAAGAATGAAATTGCCATAGCAGGTTCTGCGGCCTTTCGATCGGACCGGCCACCAACTGAGGATAAAACATCACGTAAAGAGAATATATGATGAAATCTTTCTCCGTTTTCTGATTGCGGCGATATACCTCAATTGTGTAACTCATGGCCTGGAACGTATGAAACGACAAGCCAATCGGCAGCTCTGTCGGATAGTTTTCGATAGGATTTTCCCAACCGAAAATGCTGAGGATGAAGTTAAAGTATTTAAAAAAAGCAAGAAACCCGATGTTCGTAATGAGACTCAGAATCAACAGCCACTTTCGCTTTTTCCCTTCGCTTTTTTCAATCCAGATCCCCGCGAAGTAGTCGATAAGAATGGTAACCAGGAGGATAAGAATATAGACTGGCTTGAATGCCATGTAGAAATAACAACTCGCCAGGAGCAACAACCAGACTCTCCCTCTTTGTCTGAGAGCAAAGTAGAGTATTGTAACAACTATGAAAAAGAAGACGAATTGTAAGGAGTTAAAAAGCATTCCCGGGTTCTAAATGGTTTCAGTTTTAATGAATTTATCGTCTGGATTCTGCGATAAAGTACCAAAAATAGCAAATATTTTTTTGACTGAGTCTGCCTCTCTCAATAATTCCGTTTTTTTACTGAAAATTAAACTAATTTTGCATGAGATTTTATGCGTTTATGAGCCACGAAATAATCACTTAAACTGAACCATGTCCATTATCCATCAGGAAACCATCTGTGCTTTGGCTACGGCCCCGGGAGTTGGAGCCATTGCCGTTATCAGGGTGTCCGGAGCAGACACTTTCAGGATCGTCAACCAGATTTTTAAAGGCAAGGACCTGAGCCAGGCCAAAGGGAACACCATCCATTTCGGGACGATACGTGATGGGGAGAAGATCGTGGATGAGGTACTGATCAGTGTGTTCCGGTCTCCGAAATCCTTCACCAAAGAAGATACGGTAGAGATTTCGACCCATGGAAGTGATTATATTATCCGCTATATACTTAAGCTGCTGGTCAAAAACGGCTGTGAAATGGCCAAGCCGGGAGAGTTTACCCAGAGGGCTTTTCTCAACGGGCAGTTTGACCTGGTGCAGGCCGAGGCGGTTGCCGACCTGATTGCTGCAGATTCAGAAGCCGCTCACAAAGCCGCCATGAACCAGATGCGGGGAGGTTTTTCCCGCAAGCTTTCGACACTGAGAGAAGAACTCATACACTTTGCCAGCCTGGTTGAGCTGGAGCTTGATTTCGGTGAAGAAGACGTGGAGTTTGCCGACCGCGATGATTTGAGAAAACTGATTTATGACATACAGGGACAGCTGATCCCTTTGATCGATTCGTTTGAAAGCGGCAATGCGATTAAACAAGGCGTGCCGGTAGCCATTATCGGAGCACCCAATGCCGGCAAGTCCACCTTGCTGAATACCCTTCTGAATGAAGAAAAAGCCATTGTTACCGAAATTGCCGGAACGACCCGTGACGTCATCGAAGACGTGATGTTTATTGACGGCATGAAGTTCAGGTTTATCGATACGGCCGGTATCCGTGAAACTAAAGACGTGGTAGAGGCCATCGGGATTGAACGGTCCAGGAAAGCCATGCAAAGTGCTGATATCCTGATCATGCTGCATGACAATGAAGAAGACAGGGCGTTCCTTGAAAACCTGGAGCAGGAAGTGCACGAGGCCAAGGAAATCATCTGGGTAAAAAACAAGATAGACCTCATTCCGGGAGCAGAGAAAATAACAACGGAAGGTGAAATCAGGATTTCAGCCAAAAAAGGCATCGGTATTGAGGAATTGAAGAAGCATATCGTGTCGAGGGTCAAAAATGTGAAGAGTTCAGACACCACCGTTACCAACCTTCGCCACTACACCCACCTGACGAAAGCCAATGAAGCCCTTGACGAAGTACTTTCAGGCCTCGGCAGCGGCATCACCGGCGACTTCCTGGCCCAGGACATCCGCCTATCGCTGCATCACCTCGGTGAGATCACCGGCACGATTACTACGGATGATCTGCTGGCGAATATTTTTGGGAAGTTTTGTATTGGGAAGTGATTTAGATGCTTGACTATTAAAATACCTTTTTCACCTGATCGATTAATAAATGACTATGAAAAACATTTTTCTGATTGCTATTGCGTTTTCTTTAGCTTTAGCTAATTGCAAGAAAGTTCTTCCGGAAAAGGAAGAAGAAAATGAAATGTTAATCATTGAAAATACTTTTATATATGAAGATGATACATTGGACATAGATGAAGCATATCAGATATCTTACATGGATGCAAACTGGGATCAAGCTAAATATGTCTTTATTTTTAAAAATAAAGAAGTGGGTTTGAATGGCCGACCTGACAACTGGTTCTCAAAAAAAGGAGATTTGATGAGGATAGAACTTTATAGTAGTAAAAGGGGATTGCGTGAGGGGGATTATATAATTGATGGAAAATATCCATACCAAGGATGGATATGGGTTTTTAGGGACTTTGATTTCGATCAATTCAAAGAATCTGATATGAGAATTCCTCATGGAATAGTCACCGTAAAATATGAAGGTGATAATCTGAATTTAAAGTTAAAATATACGCCATTCCCAGAAGGAGGAATTAGCTTTTTAGGAAAACCGAAGAGGATTGTAGATAAAGATCGTATTTTTTACTAGTTGAGTCAATGAGTTATTAAGGAAGGTGCTCATCAACCTGAAAAATATTCTGATGAGCAACCTGTCATAAGCTATTACACTAATATTTGATTAAATTCAAGGACTCTATTTATGCAAAGTTCAACCCTGCACTCTCTCCAAATAAACCACCAACTTGTCAAACGTAGCTCCGAAGCCTTCCTGCATGCTGTCAGCGATAGAGTTAAATCCGGCTATTTCATCGTCGCTGCCGTTTAAAGGTTCGCCGGTCATGAACAAGGTGGTTTTGCCGTTGTTCTCCGTAAAAGTGAGCCTGTAGAAAATCTCAAGTGGTAGGTTCACTTCAAACGGAGCCTTGATGACATTAGCGTTTTCATCGGCAAAGGCATTGCTGAACTCCAACAGGTCGTAGGGGTTGATCTGCCCGAATAGAAAGCGACCGTAGCTGGCATGGCCCTGGTAGTCCATTTTAAAATGGAAAATACCGCCGGGTGTAAAATCAAGTTTGATGGTACTGTTGACCGTTTCTGCAGGGCCCCACCATTCATTCAGTGCTTCGGCTGTACTGAAGGCGTTGAAGACGAGTGCTTTAGGTGCATTGAACTCATAAGTGAAACTGAAGTTCTGATGTTCGTTGGTTTGTTGCTTATTCATTTTTCGTTGGTTTGAATTTTGTTCAGATATGTATCAAGAGCGTTAAATTTCACTGTCCAGAATTGTTTTTGCTGAGCTACCCAGTCGCTTACTTCATTGAGTTTGTCGAGTTGAGCTTCGCAATATCTTTCCCTGCCTTGTTTTTTGATCACAATAAGCCCGCATTCCTGTAACACCTTCACATGCAATGATACTGCCTGGCGGCTGACATCAAAGTTTTCAGCGATGGCATTAAGGTGCAGGGGTTGTTGCGTCAGCATTTCTATGATCCCTCTTCGTGTCGGATCGGCAATAGCATGGAAGGCATCCCGTTTGATTTTCATTATTATGCAAGGTTTTGCTTGCAAATATATATGCAAGTATTTGCTTGCACAAATTTTTTCCTGATTTTTTTTATCAATAAAAAGTATAGGATGCAGGGTGAGGTTAAGGTGTGATGGTAGAAATTTTAGCATTCTGTAACAATATGTGGTGATTGGTTACGGAAATACTACTTTTATGACCGGAATTCACAATAACTTTTGAAACACAATGGAAAACCAGATTGAAATTTATCAAAGCCCGGACGGGAAAACTCAGATTCAGGTAACGTTGGATAATGAAACTGTTTGACTGTCTCAAGTGCAGATGGCCGTGTTGTTTAGTGCAACGAAACAAAATATTAGCTTGTATATTAATAATATCTATAAAGAAGGAGAACTAGAGGAACATGGAACTGTCAAGGAATACTTGATGGTTCAAGCCGAAGGAAAGAGGAAAGTAAACCGTTTAATAACGTTTTATAATCTCGATACGATTATTTCAGTAGGGTACAGGGTAAAATCATTTCAGGGTACCCAATTTCG
Source organism: Emticicia sp. CRIBPO (assembly GCF_009905725.1). Taxonomy (GTDB): domain Bacteria; phylum Bacteroidota; class Bacteroidia; order Cytophagales; family Spirosomataceae; genus Leadbetterella. Next base: position 213,985 of record NZ_JAAAKV010000003.1, read on the forward strand.
AATCTGGGCCACTCAACGCCTCCAAAGATCATCTGATCCGGGGTTATGCCATCAACGAAAAACGACTGGTCCAAAAACAGTAAGAAACCCGAATAACTAAAAGAAATCAAAAAGAATTTTTACAACAAAAAAATGAAACACAATGGAAAACCAGATTGAAATTTATCAAAGTAATGATGGCCAGACCCAGATTGAAGTTAAATTCAGGGAAGAAACTATTTGGTTGACTCAAAAGCAAATAGCTTCTCTATTTGGTACTGAGATTCCGGCTATTAACAAGCATACTAAGAATATTTATAAAGATGGAGAGCTGAAGGCTGATTTAACTGTTTCCAAAATGGAAATAGTTCAGTTTGAAGGGTTGCGAAAGGTAAGCCGGAAATTAGATGTCTATAATTTAGATATGATATTATCAATAGGTTATAGGGTGAATTCAAGCAGAGCCACTCAATTCCGTCAATGGGCCACCCAACGCCTCAAAGATTATCTGATCCAGGGTTATGCTATCAACGAAAAAAGACTGGCACAAAAGAAACAGGAAATTCACATTCTCAAAGACGGTATCAGGATACTTAGCCGGGCAATTGAGGAAAAAGTGGATAGTCAGGACAATTTGTGGCTTTCACAGTTTGCCAAAGGGCTTGAACTACTGGATGACTATGATCACGAAAGCCTGGATCAGAAAGGTACCAGCACACAAAAAGCCCGTTATCCATCGATAGAAGACTATCAACAGATCATCCATATGATGAAAGCGGACTTTGATTCGGGTATTTTTGGAAAAGAAAAAGATGAAGGTTTTCAAAGCTCTGTGATCCAGATCAGCAAAGGTTTTGATGAAGAAGATTTTTATCCGACGCTGGAAGAAAAAGCTGCTACTTTGCTTTACCTCGTTATTAAGAACCATTCATTTGTGGATGGAAATAAGAGAATTGCGGCAGCTTGTTTTCTGCTTTTCCTGAAAGAAAACAGCTTATTGACCACCAGGCATGGCGGACTGATACTGAGTAATGAAGCTCTCGCCAGCCTGACCTTGTTTGTGGCGGCCAGTAAACCGGAAGAAATGGAAACGGTCAAGCGGCTGATCATCAGCGTACTTAACCGCAACCAATAGATTGACCTGATCAGCATAAATCTCTCAGGCTAAATGAAAAATCATAAAGGACCGTATCATTGTCTTTGACAAATTTAAAATTATACCCCTGCTTTTTCTTCTTTCGGAGCTTGCTGTTTCTGAACCATTTGTGCAGCGTATCCATCATCAGCCACCTCGACAGCGTTAGCCAGGTCATCTTCCAGTACGTAAGAAGAGTGTTCTTTACCGAAAGGCCGTGGCATGTCATCATATGTGGGATCATCCACGGCCTTCGATCTGTTTTCAATCGCCAGATCATCTCCGATGGCTTATGATACAACATCATTGGCTGCCGGTTGGCTGATTAACCATTTTTCTTCCGAACCCGGGTAAAACGGTGAAGTTTCACCAAAAGGTTGCGGGGTATCGTCATACCCCGGATCTCCGACAGAAGGCGAGGTATCCTTATCGGTTGGATCATCTTCTATAGGCTCCTTGTAATATTCTGCTACGTCATTATCAGCGGGTGTTTGTTCGTCCGGCCGTTTTTCTTCTGAATCCGAATAAGAAGGTGAATTTTCGCCAAAAGGTTTTTCCCTTTCGCGGAAGCCCTGATCAGGATGGGCCGATAAAGTATTTTCATCAATAGGTTCATCCTCTACCGGCGATAGCTGAGGGTCTTTTATGTCATCATTCGGTTTCTCCTCCGGCGGTTCTTCATCGGAATGGGGCAAATTTTCGCCGGAAGACTCCGAAGCCTCAGTAAGCTCCTGATCACGATTGTCAATTGACACATTCTCATCCGCCTGAATATCATCCTCTTCAGCTTCTTTATAAGGCTCTGCTACACCGTCATTTGCTGCTGTTTGCTCTTTTTTCAACCGTTCTACTTCAGACAAGACCTTTTCTTCATATGATTCGAGAGTCTCATTGTAGACATGTAACTTTTCATCGTCAGCTATGCCTTGTTCTTCGTAATAGGGCGGTGAACCATCTTCATTATCTGACTGACCTTCATACCTCGAATTTTCTTCATCGAATAGATCCTGACCATTTTCTTCTTTGTTAAACGATATTTTGGCGTCGTAAAGCGGCCCATTGGTTTCGAGGTCGGCGGATTCGACATACGGGTCGGTTATATCCTCCGGGTCAGCCTCTTCAGGGGCATCTTTGGTTCTTTTTTCGGAAGGACTGATTTTTTGTTCATAAAGCTCCTTCTTTTCCTTCTCTGTGTAATCCGGATCTTTGTGGTATTGAGCATCTTCAAGCTCCTGTGGTGTGGTCCGTTGTCCGAACGGCCTGGTAGCCTGATGGTTATCCGGTTTATTTTCATTGTTTTGTTGCTGCTCTCTCTCTTTCTTTTCCATGGCCATGTGTGTTTTGATTTAAAACTATTTATAATTACCACAGAAAATATCAGACCCCGGTTTTCCGGGGTATAATCAGGGTGGGATGTTGAAGGAAGTCGGCATAAGGAGGATAATCGGGAATATCCCATTGCTCTAAAATTCTATTCCCTACGCCGGCCGGCAACACATTGAAAATGAGACTGCACAGCGTTAATCTTTTATGTCAGAATTTCAGCCCCGAGGCAGCTTTCAGGTATGGCAAAGGCTTCTACCAGGGGAACTGCGTCTTCCCTGATTTCCCAGCAAAGCTGATTCACCATTTTGCGGATGGCTTTGGTTTTTACCGCTTCCATGTAGCCGTCTTCCAGGTACCATCCTTTATTTTTCTCGATCTGGGACAGGGCGTACAAATGACTCAGCTTGCTCAGGGTTGACCGGCATTTCTGATCACCTACGGATCTGATCGCCAGCTGAAATTGTTCGAGCACCACCCGGTCAATGTAAGCCTGAGCCACGTCTATCATCTGATGCTGAGCCACATTAAAGGCATCATAAGCATCAAGCCCGCTGTCGATGAGTTTTTTGAGGCGTTTGGCTGCTGAAGCCAGAGTCGTTTTTTCACGGTATTGGAAAGATTGCAGAAGAAACTGGTCATCGAGCAGATGGGCATCGTCGGTTTTCCTGGTGACAATCGGATTTTTTTCTGAAACGACAGTTCTGGCATTTTCGTAGACATAACTGATCAAGCCCATGGCGTCCATGTGACCGAATGATTTTCTGAATTCTGCCAGGCGGTTTTTGGCCACCAGCTGCATAAGTACAGTATTATCGCCTTCAAAGGTCGTGTATATTTCAGTATCGTTTTTAAGGGCATCAATACGGTTTTCTGACAAATAGCCTTTGCCGCCACAGGCCTCGCGGCACTCCTGCAATGTGTCCCTGGTATGCCAGGTGGCAGATGATTTCAAACCGGCTGCCAGTGCTTCGATTTCCTGCATTTCATCTTCGTTTCTAGCGATAAACCTGCCGGTCAGATATTGCAGGGCAAAATGGAAGGCATAAGTTTTTGCCAGTAGCGGCATAAGTCTTCTCTGGTGGATGCGATAGTTCAATACGGGTACTTCGGAGCCGCCTTCCGGGCCGAACTGCCTGCGTTGGTCGCCGTAAATAATGGCTATGCTGAGTCCTGATCTGGCTGCAGCCAAAGCTGAACGGGGTATGCCGATCCTGCCACCGACAAGGGTGCCGAGCATGGTAAAGAAACGCCTGTTATCGCTCGGGATCGGACTTTCAAATGCTCCTTCGTTACTTACAGACGCAAACCTGTCCAGCATATTTTCTTTAGGAATAATGACCTGGTCAAAACGGATGGTGCCGTTATCAACCCCGTTTAGTCCCATTTTTTGACCGCAGTCGCCAATAGTAACTCCTTTAAGTGCCTTGCCTTTTGCATCACGAAGCGGAACCACGAAAGCGTTGATGCCGTAATCCTTTTCATCTATGATCAGGCGGGCAAAGACCGTGGCCATCTGGCCATGCAGGGCGGCATTGCCGATGTATTCTTTCTGAGCATTTTCATGAGGCGTATGAATGACAAAGGTCTGGTCCTGATAATTGTAAGTGGCGGTGGTTTCGAGCCCTTTAACATTGGATCCGTGGTGGGTTTCTGTCATGGCAAAACACCCCGGCAATTTTAAAGATCCTATGTCTTCGAGGTATTTTTTATGGTGTTTTTCTGTGCCTAATGATTGTACGCTCATGCCCCAGAGGCCAAACTGCACACCGAATTTGATGACAAGGCTCAGGTCATGGTAGCTGAGGGTTTCCATGATGGCGAAGTAATCTGCCATGTTTTCGCCACCACCGTAAGCTTTGGGATAAGCCATGTTGCCCAGGTTTTCTGAAGCCAGAATTTTGCACCATTCGTAGACTTTGCTGCGGTAAACCCCTATATCTGTAGAGTTTTCATAAGCAAATTCTGGTCGGATCAGGATTGATTTCACCCTGTTGATGATCGGGGCCTGCTCACCGTCCAGGATAGCAGTCAGCTTGCTTACATCAAAGCCGCTGCTGGTTTTATGTTTCGAAGTAAACGTGTCCGCTTTGCTTTTGAAAACTCCGATGGCTTCTTCGCCCAGGATACCGAGATCGTTTTCCAGTTGTTCAAATGCGGTTTTATGTTCTTTTACCGTTTCGTCATTTTTTGAAAGGGCCAGCGAGATATCAAAAAGAGAGTCTGCTCCTGAGACCACCTCTTCAATTTCTTTTTTCCAGTCCGCAATTTGTTTGCGGGACGGCGGCGTGGCAATCTCAATTCCGGAAACCAGCGATTGTTTTTCTTCCTCAGAAAGCCAGACCTGAGAGCGGATAAATTCCTGTAAAGTAAGGAGTTCTTTCTGTGTTAAAAGGTCATCGGACCAGACCAGGTAAAAAAGAGGGAGGAAGGCATTTGTTTTAAGGTTTTTCATGTCGGTCGTAGAACTATAAGGTTGAAAAAAGATGCCTTTTCAGGCTATTTATTACAATATAGGGCAAAAAAGTGATGAGCACAAACGGATCGAAATAAAAGGAAAGGGCTCATGAGTCAGGAAGTATAGCCGGATGTTGTGCCGTTTTTGACTTAATGAACTGACATACAAAAAAGTATCGGGGTGTTTTCCGATACTTTGAGGAATTAGAAGATGAGGAGAATGAAGACCTTTTTCTGTCAGCAGGATTTCCGAATTATGATAGTTCAAGGAGTGAAAAAGGGTGCCTGAATATATCAGAAAAAAAAACGGACAACTTCATCAGAACGCCATTTAATCAGTCAAAATCATACACGCAACGGGCAAAAACGCAGTTATCTTTTGCGGACCAACGTCTATGGTATCACCTGTAAATGTGTGAAAGATGTAAAATTAATCCCGAATTATGTAATCTGATATTGGGAAAAAAAACTGATATTTGCAGCGATATGTTTCACACACATCAAACAAAATTAAATGAATCCGAAAGTATTAAAATTTCTTACCAGGCACTTCTTTTTTGAAATCGTGGCAGTTGCAGGGATTATTTCTTTTCATCAGATGAAGAAAAAGAATGAGCCTCTGACCAAGCCAGCCCATCCTGAAAATAAGCATGATCTGATCGGGAAAACCCGTCACGCAGGCTATTTCGAACCTCAGCTTCAATCTCCACATTTTATGAGAAACGCCTGGTTACCTGAGGCAAAAGAATGACTGAAAACAGGCTTATCGGTTAGTTTTCTGCGGCTATGTTGTCTGAAATTTTTCTGACGCCTGTGATCCTAAGTATTCCGGCCATTATGACTTCTTTCTCATGAGAACTCAATACTTTTCCTTCCAGGCTTACACATCCGTTTTTTACCTTTACGGCGATACTTTCCCCGGTTATTTTCCAGTGGGTAAGCAAGGCACCGGCTACTGTTTTAGCCAATGCTTTGTCTTTTTTTATGCATTTCAACTGCAGGATTTCTATCTTCCTTATAGTATAGGCAACCCTCAACTGGCTTTCAGGATGGCCGGGTTTGAAGAATACAAACTTATTGTTCATGTTTTTATCCAAAGTTGCGGTTTAGTCATTTTAACCGTTTTTTTTATATTCCCCTGAACCAGGTTCAGGAGGGATCACTCATAACCGCTTTTGATAACGGTCATGATCATCTTGAATCTGCCGTTTGGTTTTACATAATTAGATTCATGGGCCGGGATGATGATGGATTGCCCCGTCAGAAGAAGGTTGGACTTTCCACTGATCACGATCTCCGCTTTTCCTTCTATGACCTGTACATAGGTGTCAAAGGGTGTGGTTTTTTCAGTCAATCCTTCGCCGCTGTCAAATGACATGACGCTGATGTTGCCTGTAGATTTTTTCAATATGGTTTTGATGACAACTGAATTGGGAACATATTCTATGATTTCTACAGTGATGTGTATTTTTGATTTTTCGATTTCGTTGATATCCATATTATTGATCAGACAATGTTTAGAAAATAATTTATAAGTTATCAGAATTCAATAAAATCTTTCGAAATCCCGTTTTTTGGAGCCGGAACGACCTGATTCAGAGTATCAGACTTTTAACTAATCAATAGTAGTCAATTTTTTCCATCTATTATTTTTTATTATTTTCTGATCAGGGTATTTTGAAACTCTCCGTCGTCAGAATTACACTCGCTTCCCTGTTTTGAGTGACAGGAGCCGTCTCTGCAGTAATGAAAATCCTGACCGGTTTGAGTTCGGTAAGGGTTTCAAAAGAAGCGTTCAGGTTTTTAGATACATAATGGATGTAGGTGGAGAGTTTCCCCATTTTTTTGATGGCGTGCTGATGACTCTCCATCCACACTATGTAATTTACTTTTGGAGTCCTGACTTCAGACGCTTCTTCCAGTTTTGATAGTTTAATTTTGAAGGTATAATTATGGGCTTTATCGATTTTGACGGTAACAAATCCCCTGGCCCCGGGAACCTGTGAAGAGGGCAGAAAATGTATCTTTTTCTGACAGGAACTCCATGTTAAAGCAACAAGAAAAAGCACAAAGATAAACCGTGCTTTGCGGATAGAATTACGTACAGTAATAAGACACATTCTGTTCATAAAGTTGTGCATTTGGTTTCTGATACAAAGATCGGTCTGTTATTCATCAAAAGCCTTACATAATAATCAAAAAGAGTTGTAAAATTCACACATTAATGATGCTGGTTGTGCTTGACGAAGTTCAGAATGCCGGTTTGTCAGGAGCTGTTTCATAGGCCTGATGTGATTCGGTCCGGCCATATTCTATCATAACTTTCCAGCTAACGAATTAAATTATTCGAAACCCGGATTTTGATGAAACGGCAAACGGATTTGTGCGATCAGGAAGATCCCTTTTCTATAAATCCCTGAAGTCTTAACAGAAATTCTTTTCCTTCGGAAGTCAGTTTTCCGAATAACGGATTCAGTTTTTTTAAAATAGTGAAGGGCTCAACGGGAATAGGTAAAGCCATTATTGCCGTGGCATGGCTGTCATGAATCAGAGCAAGCGGGTTAGCCGGTACAGTATTGCGTTCTGTCTCTTTCATGTTTTTTAATCTTTAAAATATCGGGATAAGCAAAAAATAATACGGTGAATCGAAAAAAGATAATAAACAGCACCATCAAAATGTGGTGCTTTTATGACTGGAATAATCAAATGGTTAACTACATCACTATCGCATTTTGCAAACCATGATGTTTTGGTTTTACCTTTTGAGGTTTGGAGGTATTAAAATCGTGAAGAATGGCTTTGATGAGTCTTACCTTTGTCATTTTATGACTGCTTTTGGAAAGAATCAACTCGGAATTCAACCGGATAATGGCGTTGGTAAAATTTTTCATTGTTTGATGGCATTAAGTTTCAAAAGCTTGATGGAAGTAATTTCGGGAACGATTACTTTACAAAGATGAGGCTAACGAGAAGGAAAATGTTACACAATATTCGATATATGTTACATTATTCACACATTTTCAAGCGATATGCGTCTTTTGTCTTTTAGTTTTTTGTAGAAGGACGGAGTAAGTCCGGTCACCTTTTTAAACTGATTGGACAGATGGGCCACACTGCTGTAGTGAAGTTTCCAGGCTATTTCAGTCAGGTTCAGTTCGTCATAAATGATCAGTTCTTTTACCCGCTCTATCTTGTGGCTGATGATGTAATGTTCGATGGTCGTACCCGTTGCTTCTGAAAAAAGATTGGCCAGATAGGTGTAGTCGTGATTCAGTTTAGTGCTTATAAAATCGGAGTTTTTTATTTTCGGAAGCTCGTCTGAATAGTGCACCATTTCAATAATGACGTTCTTTATTTTTTCAATCAGCATAGCTTTCTTGTCGTCCATCAGCTCAAGTCCTGATCTGATCAGTCCGGCTTTCAGTTTTTCAAATTGCTCTGCAGAGACCTGTTCTTTTATCTCAGCCTCTCCCAGTTCAACATTTCCGTAGCTTAAACCAAGCTTGTCAAGTTCAGACTTGACGATCATTTTGCAACGGGTACTTACCATATACTTAATATAGATTTTCATAGGTAAAGTGTTTTAAACCGGAAGTATCAAAAAGAATTTTTTATAAGAAAAGCTATAAAAGAGAATAGGCAATGATCAGTATGGATGTCTTTGTAAGATTGATTTACTTTCGCGAGAAATATGAATCAGTTCTGATATAGTTTGACTGATTTTTAATAACAGTACAAGTTAAGCAATTTATCCGGTTTTACAGCTAAACGAATGATTAACTTTCTGCTAAGAACCAGATTCTGTGGAACTTCGCGATGCATGATGATTCAAGTGCAATTCTTTGAGTTGTTTATCAAATAATCAGGGTTTAACCCTAACTTTGCCCCTCATTTCAAAAACTTCTTATGGATACTGCCAATCAACTGAGGGAAGCCCCGGTCAAAACCCTGTTTTTTAAATATTACGGCCCGGCATTGATCAGTATTCTTTCTGTAACCTTGCATCAGGTTATCAACGGGGTTATTCTAGGTCAGCAGGTAGGAAAAGAGGGTCTGGCGGCTGTCGGTTTGTATGGTCCGGTGGTGACCGTATTTATTGCCCTAAGTTTACCTATTATGATTGGCGGAGGTATTATGATGGGTAAGAGTATCGGGGCCAGGAAATACGAGGACTCACAACAGATTTTCCAGTTTGCGACTACCCTTGCTCTGACGGCCGGCGTCAGTATTTCGCTGATGAGTATCTTCATGATCGGGCCGCTGGCCGGATTTCTGGCCGGAAAAGAGAATGCTTTGTTGCTCAGAAGCACCACAGATTACATGCTCTGGCAATTGGCGGGTATTCCGTTTTTCTTTTTAAGAATGATCTGGGGCAATTTTATCAGTAATGACAACGGTCCGAAAATTTCGAGAAATGCTTCGGTAGTGGCAGTAAGCTTAAATATCCTTCTGGATCTCGTTTTTATCATCGGCCTGGGCTGGGGCGTAAAAGGAGCAGCAGTGGCTACTTTCTTTTCAATGCTGGGATCACTTTTGTATTTGTTCTTTTACATTCAGAAGGGCAAGACCCATTTTGGTTTTGATCGTTTCAGGTTTACGCTCAGGTTCGGAGAATGGAAAACCCTCTTAAGTTTCGGCTTGCCTTCTTTTGCCTCTGAAATTTCTTTTTCTACGGGTTTATTGCTTATCAATCACAACATTGTGCCTTACGGCCCTTTGGCGGTTTCGGCATTCGGGCTGATCAATTACCTGAGCTTTATTTTTCTGAGGCCGCTCACGGCTGCTATGATCGCCGCTATGCCCGTGATGTCCTATAATATCGGAGCAGGGCTGCCACACCGGGTGCTGGGCATTTTCAGGTTTGCCGTGGCCTTTAGTTTTGGCCTTGGTTTGGTGATTGCCGGTCTCGGATTTTTTATTCCAGGTTTGCTGGTAAAAGTTTTTTCAGGGGAAGAATCCGCGGCTTTTGTGGCCATGGCCGAAAGAGCCACCTCGCTTTATTTTATCCTTTTTATTGCCGCGGGACCCAACTATATTTTATCGGCCTATCTCCAGAATATTAAGAAAGTAGTGGCCTCGACCCTGATTACCGTGCTGAAAGGCCTGGTACTGGTGGTGACCCTGCTGCTTGTTTTACCCGGGTATTTTGAGATGGGTCTGGATGGCGTGTGGTTGTCACGTTCGCTGGCAGAAATACTCACGTTGCTTTTTATGGGCGTATATACCTCATTTTATAAGGAAAGATTTTACGATCCCGCGGTGATTCTGGCTCACAAATGAGGAAGAAATGTTCTAGTTCCCGGTTATCTTCTCATCATGACGGAATAATCATGTTTTAAGGCTGGATAAAATTGCCTAATTTTAAGGACAGAACCGAATTCAACCTGAGACTTACCCTGTTATGGATGAAAAGCTGATGCTGGTTTTTCCATTGCCCTTTCTTTAAGCAATTAGTCATAAAACAGTTAAACCCAGGCCTTCTGATGAGGTTTTGAAGCTATTACAAATTATTAAGAAGAAAATGCCTGAGAAAACAAACAGAAATTTATGGGTAGACTATCTGAGGTCTGCCTTGACCGTCCTTGTGGTGGCCCATCACTCTTCATTGGCCTACACGACTTTTGCCAGATTTGACAAAGTAGCATACATCAATTCAACACACGCCATTGTAGACGGGAAAAGGTGGATTGGACTCGATATCTTTGAGAATTTTAATGATGTTTTCTTTATGTCGCTGATGTTTCTGATCGGAGGACTGTTTCTCACAAAAAGCATCCTCAAAAAAGGAACGCTGACGTTTATTAAGGACAGGGTCTTCCGCCTGTTTATCCCATTTTTATTTCTTGGCACTTTCTTCATGCTCATGGCTTATTTTCCTTCTTACTATGTGGCCCATGAAAATACCGATTTTGCGGCCTATGTAAAAGACTTTTTTACCACAGAACAATGGCCGGTAGGCCCGCCCTGGTTTATCTGGGTGCTGTTTGTCTTTAATCTTTTGTTTGTGTTTATTCATAAGTTTGCTGCGGGTTTTATCCGGAAAAGCGGAGAATTGCTTTCCGGATGGCAACAAAAGCCTTTCCTGTTCTTTTTACTGATGCTGGGTTTTACCTGGTTATTGTACGTTCCGGTGGCTCACCGGATAGGAGCCGGCACCTGGACGGGATATGGACCCTTCGATTTTCAGCTGAGCCGTATTTTGTTGTATTTCGGTTATTTTCTCTTAGGGGTAGTGATAGGAAATGCTGATTTTAACACCAGGATTTTTTCGGTAGATTCATCCCTGGTAAAGTTGTGGTGGCTCTGGGCTTTGCTGGCCGTCATCGTTTATACTTTATTGACATTGAACGGGATTTATGAACCTCTCCGCAAATTGGTGGTGGAAAACAAACTGAAGGTATTCAATGCCTGGATGATCTATTACTCGGTTTATGTAGCCTCCTGCACATTGAGTACACTGGCTTTTATTACGGTTTTCAGGAAGTTTGTTCAAACCGGAGCAAGGTGGTGGGACTCGCTGGTCGAAAACGCCTACCTGATTTACCTGGTTCATTATATTTTTGTTACCTGGACTCAGTTCTTGTTGCTTGATGTTCAGATCACCGCCTTCCTGAAGTTTGTGATCGTGTTTGCCGTCGCCCTGGGCATGAGCTGGGGTGTGAGTTTTCTTCTCAGGAAATTCAGTATTGTAAAAAGATATCTTTAAAACCTGAAATGTTGATAAATAAAGAAAATAGAAGAATTTTCAGGACTAAAATATAACTTTAGGGGATGGATATCATTTTTCATCCTTAACGGACATTGATGACTCCGGATAAATGGGTGCCGAAACACCATTCTAATGGAGCCTGAATAAAATTATCAAAGTAAATGAACGGGATTATACATTTTGAAACGTTCCTGCTGACAGGCATTCTGTTAAACCTGACCCCCGGAAACGACACTGTTTTTATCTTGTCCAGGAGCATCGGACAAGGCAGAAAAGCCGGAATCGTCTCCGCTTTAGGCATCGGTACCGGCAGCATTGTACATACCATCCTGGCCGCTTTCGGACTTTCGCTGATCATTGCGAAATCGATACTTCTGTTTAACATTATTAAATATGCCGGGGCAGCTTATTTACTTTATATCGGGTACAAAATGCTGACGGACAAGTCGCAGCTGAATACGGATGATGTAAGTGTTGAAAACAAAACCGACTACTGGAAAATATACCGGGATGCCATCCTGACCAATATCCTGAATCCCAAAGTGGCCCTGTTCTTTATCGCTTTTCTGCCTCAGTTCATTGATCCGACTTTGAAAAATACCGTCTCGCCGTTTTTAACGCTGGGAGCCACCTTTATAGCCACGGGTACAGCCTGGTGTCTGATCCTGGCGATCTTTGCCTCAGCTATTTTTGCCAGGCTGAAAAACAATAAAAAAGCGTCTTCCTATATCAATAAGATCTGTGGGCTCAGTTTAATCGGGCTTGGGATCAAAGTAGCTGTGACTGACCAAAAATGAAAAACATCCTGATAAGAACCGCTTCGGAAACAGACCTGGAGATACTTTTGGCATTTGAAAGAGGTATTATAGCCGCAGAGCGTCCTTTTGACAGTACCTTAAAAGAAGGTGAAATCCATTATTACGACCTCGTGCAACTGATAGCCAGGCCTGATGCCGAACTGGTAGTCGCTGAAATTGACCAGGAGGTCTTGGGTTCGGGCTATGCACTGATCAGAAAGGCACAGGATTATCTGCAGCACAGCCACTATGCCTATCTCGGATTTATGTATGTAAAACCCGAGCATCGTGGAAAGGGCATTAACCGCCTGATCCTCGAATCTCTAAAGCAGTGGGCTTTGAGTCAGGGCATCAAAGAAATCAGGCTTGAGGTTTATGAAGACAATGTCATGGCCAGGAAGGCTTACGAAAAAGCAGGTTTCAAGGGCAATTTGTTAGAAATGCGACTGGGATTAAACGATCATTAAATCAATCAAAAGAATATAAAATGGAAAAAGTAAATATTGCGGAAAAGCTCGCTTTGTTCTCTGAATACTGGAGCCCGAAAGTGGTGGGTGAATTAAACGGTCAGCATGTAAAACTGGTCAAGTTCAAAGGAGAATTTGTGTGGCACAAGCATGACCATGAAGACGAAATGTTTTTGGTGCTCAAAGGCGATTTTAAGATGGAATTCCGTGATAAAACCGTTGAGATAAGTGAAAATGAGTTCATTGTGGTCCCAAGAGGAGTCGAGCACAGACCTGTGGCTGAAGAGGAAGTTTCGATCATGCTTTTTGAACCGGCAACCACACTCAACACCGGCGACTCTGAAGACAAAGAACTGACCAAAGAGGTACTTGACAGGATCTGATTATTCAACCCTATATAATAAAACGATGAGAAACTTTTTTCTTCAATGGCTGATTGCCTTTTCTTTTGCAGGAATGGCTTCTGCCCAGCAGGGCAAGGTTTATGACAACCTGACGCTTCCCAGCAAAATTTTAAACGGAGACCGTAAATATGCCGTTTATCTACCCGCTGATTACGAAACTTCAAAGAGAAATTACCCGGTGTTGTATCTTCTGCACGGAGGAGGCGATGATCAGACGGGTTGGGTACAGTTTGGTGAGGTAAAACAAATCGCTGATAAAGCCATTGCGGATGGTACTTCGGCCTCGATGATCATCGTGATGCCCGACGCCAATACCGGTGTTCGCGGCTATTTCAATGATGTACGTGGAAAATGGAATTACGAAGATTTTTTCTTTAAGGAATTCATGCCATTCATCGAAAAAACTTACAGAACCAAGCCTGAAAAGCTCTACAGGGCCATTGCCGGGCTTTCTATGGGTGGAGGTGGTACATTTATGTATGCCCTTCGTCATCCTGAATTGTTTTCGACGGCCTGCCCGCTGAGTGCCTCTGCCGGACCCGTGGATCTGAAAGACGCGGATGTCAGGTTAAAAAGGACCATCCCTGATGCTACAGAAGAGGAAGTAAAAAAATACTACGAAACCCAGAATGCCCTCATCCTGGTTAATAATATGCCGGATGCTCAGAAAAAAGCCATCAGATGGTATATTGACTGTGGGGACGACGATTTCCTGTTTGAAATGAATTCCCTGATTCACATTGCCATGCGTAAAAAGGAAATACCACACGAGTTTAGAATAAGAGAGGGCGGGCATACCTGGACTTACTGGCGGACAGCCCTGCCAACCGTGCTTTCTTTTGTTTCAGCGTCTTTCAGGGGATCCTGAAAAGTCCGGATTGTTGAAACCGGATTATGGATGGATACAATACCCTCCCCGGAGATTACTTAAAATATTGAAGAACTTACAGATGGATAACAACAAAGAAATATATTTTCAGGAAGTTTTAAAATCAAAGCTATTACCCGCCATCACTTTCGCGGATGCCTCACATGCTCTACCTGTTGCAGAAGCACTGCTGAAGGCGGGATTAAAAGTAATGGAAGTTCCTTTCCGTACCAATGAAGCTGAAAAAGCCATTACCGCTATCAGGAACAATTTCCCGGAGATGAAAGTAGGAGCGGGGACGTTGCTCAAGCCGGAACAGATCCGGCAGGCGATAGACGCCGGAGCCGAATTCGGCTTAAGTCCGGGTTTTAATCCTTCGGTAGGCCGGGCGGCACTCGATCATGATTTTCCATTTATCCCCGGAGTTATGACACCCTCTGAAATAGAACTTTCCTATGAAATGGGCTATAGTGTCTTAAAGCTGTTTCCTGCCGGACAGGTCGGAGGCATCTCGTTTCTGAATGCCATGAAAGGACCTTATGCCCAGTTGAATTTAAAATTTATTCCTATGGGAGGGGTAAATCCCGGAAATATAAGGGAATACACAGGTCTGAAAAATGTGATTGCTGTAGGAGGAAGCTGGCTGGTGACTGAGAAATTAATGTCTGAAAAGAATTATGAACAGATATATCAGCATGTGAAGGAGGCTTTGGAATTGATCGGGTAAAATGATAATGTTCGTGAAGCGACTGTGTTGAAAAATTTGACTCTTTAATAATGGATATATTGATAATCTTACGCGTTTCACAATTCTGTTTTTAAGCCGGCGAGTATAATACATCCCATTTCTTATTTCCATTTTTTACCTGCAACTCCGTCAATTTTTTATTAATTTTCGAAAAAATACGCCGTCATTTCTGAATAAATCTTTAACCACCTGGTTATCAGTGAAGCGTCAGGCTGCGGCAACAGGTTATGGAACACCAGGATAACAGGCTCAGGACCGTCAATGTAACAAGATATGTCACTCCGCTTCGTGAGGGGGGCTCTTTGCCTGCCCTGGCAGAAGCCGATGATGAGTTTTTGTATGTTCTTAAATTCAGAGGGGCAGGGCAGGGTGTTAAGGCCCTGATTGCCGAGCTGATAGGCGGAGAAATTGCCAGAGCCCTGGGACTGAGAATTCCGGAAATCGTCTTTGCTAACCTGGATGAGGCCTTTGGCCGCTCAGAAGCCGATGAAGAAATCCAGGATTTGCTGCAATCCAGCAAAGGCCTTAACCTGGCCATGCATTACCTGTCAGGAGCCATTACTTTTGACCCTGTGGTTTATAAAATTGACCCCTTGCTGGCTTCGCAGATTGTCTGGCTCGACTGCCTGCTTACCAATGTGGACCGCACGGCACGCAACACCAATATGCTTTTCTGGCACAAAGAACTCTGGTTGATTGACCACGGAGCCTCCCTTTATTTTCATCATTCGTGGGACAATTGGGAAGAACAATCCAAAAGAGCCTTCGCCCAGGTCAAAGATCATGTTTTACTACCCTATGCTTCTGAATTGGAAGCGGTCAATATCAAATTCAAAAGCATTCTGACTCCCGACCTGATCAATTCTATTGTGGCTTTGGTGCCTGACCAATGGCTGGAAGATGAATCCCTTGAAGAGTTGCCGTTTGTTCGCAGGCAGGTATATGCCCGTTTTCTGAATACCCGTATTTCTATATCTGATCATTTTGTAAAACAAGCACAGCATGCAAGAGAGTCACTTATATGAATATGCCGTCATCAGGGTGGTGCCAAGGGTGGAGCGGGAGGAATTCCTCAACGTCGGTGTGATATTGTACTGCCCGTCACAGTTTTTTCTTCATGCGGTTACAGAACTTGACCTCGAACGCCTCAGGATTTTCTCTGCAAAAGACGACGTGGAAGAATACGAAAAATACCTGCAGGCCATCAAATTGATCTGCAAAGGGGGCAAAGAGGGCGGTCAGATTGCTCAGTTGCCGCTCGCTTCCAGGTTCCGCTGGCTTACTGCTACCCGTAGTACGGTGGTTCAGATGTCGAAAGTACACCCCGGTTTTTGTAAAGATCCCAAACACAAACTGGACCAGCTGTTCAAAGAGCTGGTGCTTTAGTAATCCTCATTCTCTTCTTTTTCAAGAAAATCCATACTTTTTAATCCGCATTTATTATTTCTTCGTATGTAAAGCAGCAAGGGGTTTTATGCCGGTTTCAGACAGGCCAGAAATGCTTGCACAACATGTTTATTGACTCCAAACTCTAAACCATAAAAGACGTGAGATTATTTCTGATAACCCTCTTTGGGGTGATGACTCTGTTTATTACTTATGTCGTCATCACCACTTCTCTCGAAAGCAGCCTCTTTAAAGAATGGGATTATCTCGGGAGTATCCCCTGGATGAGAGCGACTCTCTGGGATTTTTACGCCAATGTCCTTGTCTTGAGTACCTGGGTGTGTTACAAAGAATCCAGACTCTGGAAAAAGGCCGTCTGGATCACATTGTTCTGCGTTTTGGGAAGTATCGCTACCTGCACTTACGTATTGATCCAGTTGCTGAATATCAAAGACGGCAAGCCTCTTAAAGCTGTGTTTACCCAAAAGAATTAAAAAATGAACAAGCTGATTGCCTTACCGCTACAATCTTTGGTCATCGTCTGCCTGGTGATGGCCCTTGCCTGGGTATGGGCCACAAAACTTAAAAACTATAGTATTGTAGATGCTTTCTGGGCCTTTAATTTCCTGATCGTTGCTGTATTCATATTCTTTATGGCCGATGGGCTGGCTACCAGGAAAAGCCTGGTGTTTTTCCTTTCAGCTTTGTGGAGTTTGCGTTTGGGCTGGCATCTGACCGGCAGGATATTCTCCCACATTCAGGAAGAAGAGGGGCGTTATAAACAATTACGTAAAGAATGGGCTGAAAATATTCATCTGAAATTCTTCCTGTTTTTTCAGGCCCAGGGTTTGAGCAACATCTGGCTTTGTATTCCTTTTTTCATCATTTCCCTGAATAAAAGTCAGGAGATCAGCCGGATCGAATGGCTTGGGGCAGGTCTTTGGTTGGTGTCTGTGACCGGCGAAGCCGTAGCTGATTGGCAACTGGCTCATTTTAAGAAAGATAAGTCCAATGCAGGGAAAGTTTGTGACAAAGGTCTCTGGTATTATTCCAGGCACCCCAATTACTTTTTTCAGCTGATGATCTGGGTAAGTGTTTTTATTTTCGCTTTGGCATCTCCTTTTGGCTGGTTAGCGATAATAAGCCCGTTATCAATTGCTTATCTCTTATTCAAAGTAACAGGAATTCCTTTGACGGAAGAGCAGTCGCTCAGGAGCAAGGGCAAAGCCTACGAAGTATATCAGCAGACTACGAGTCCTTTTATTCCGTGGTTTAAAACTAAAAATAAATAAAGATGTGGTATAACACTTGGTTAGAAAAAGACATGATTCCCGACTTCCTGATCAGGGCAGGAATCCGGAAGTTTCTCAGACAACGACTGAGAGATGAACATCAGGCTAATGCCGAATTGCAGCAAAAGCACTTTATGAAGCTGGTCGATGAACTGAAAAACTCACCGATCGCTATTAACACAGCAGATGCCAATGAGCAGCATTATGAAGTGCCGACTTCCTTTTATCAGTATTGTCTCGGCAAAAACCTGAAATACAGTTGCGGATACTGGCGTGATGGGGTGGTTGATCTGGATACTTCAGAAGAAGATATGTTGCGGTTAACCTGCGAAAGAGCCGGGCTGATCGATGGGCAAAATGTCCTTGAGCTGGGTTGCGGTTGGGGCTCGCTGTCCCTTTTTATGGCGGCAAGATACCCTGAAAGCCGCTTTACGGTGGTCTCCAATTCCAGGACACAGAAGATATTCATCGATGAAAGAGCCGCTGAGTTAAAACTGGATAACCTGACAGTAGTGACGGCAGATATGAATGAGTTTGATACTGAGCAGACTTTTGACCGCGTAGTTTCTGTGGAAATGTTTGAGCACATGAGAAATTACAGGTTGCTGATGAAAAAAGTGGCTTCCTGGTTAAATGCCGAGGGAAAACTGTTTGTACACATTTTCACCCACAGAACACTCGCTTATAAGTATGAAGTAGTGGACGAAACTGACTGGATGAGCAAATATTTCTTCAGCGGAGGAATAATGCCCAGTGACGATCTTCTTTTATACTTCAATGAAGACCTCAGCATCGAAAACCACTGGCAGCTTGACGGTACACATTATGCCAGGACCTCGGAGGCCTGGCTGAAGAACATGGATCAGCACAAAAAAGAAATCATGCCTTTGTTTGCCGCTACTTACGGTGCCGGAAACGCGACAAAATGGTGGGTTTACTGGAGGATTTTCTACATGTCCTGTGCTGAGCTCTGGAATTACAGAAACGGCGAAGAGTGGATCGTAAGTCACTATTTATTTAATAAGAAATGATTAAACTGGTTTATGCTGCCATTTTGTTTCTGCTGTCCCTGATGGTCATCTTCAGGGCACCGGTTTATTTTTTGTGGCTGGCAGATGTGGCCATCACCAGTTTTCCTTTCATTTTCATAGGGCTTTCACTTTTCGGTTTCGTTTCAGGCCTGTGGGTTTCAAAATACCAGGGTCTGGTGCTTATCCTGAGTTTCAGCAGTCTGATTTTTTTCACACTTCCTTTATTCGTGAGTTTGTGGGGAGCTTCCACAATCTATACTGAAATGAAAAAGGTTTTTCCTTCAAAATCCGGAGAATCATCCATCAGCCTGACGAGGATGTTTTCCAGGGCTCCGAATGATAAGTTCGAATCCATGGTTTACAAACAAACTCCCGAACTGACCCTGGATTTTTACCGCTCCATTTCGTCAGAACCTTCACCTTTAATCCTCGTTATTCATGGCGGGTCATGGCAAAGTGGCGACAGCCGGCAATTACCTGAATTGAACACCTATCTGTCATGGAAAGGCTATCATGTGGCCGCTATCAATTACCGGCTTGCTCCTGAATATAAATCTCCCGCACCTGTGGAAGATACCCGTCAGGCCATTGATTTTCTGAAGAAGAACGCCGGAAAACTGAATATTGACACCACCTCCATAGTCATCCTGGGGCGTTCAGCCGGAGCTCAGATTGGCCTCACTGCGGCCTACAGCCAATCCATTCCAGGAGTAAAAGGCGTTATTTCTTTTTATGGCCCGGCTGATATGGTGTGGGGAGGACAAATAAAAGTAAACAAATGGGTGCTTGACACCGACAAAATATATAAAAACTACTTTGGAGGAAATTACAATGAAGTCCCTGGTAAATTCAAAGAGAGTTCAGCCTGCGAATATGTCAGTAAAAACGCTCCTCCGACACTCATTATTCACGGAACAAACGACCCGCTCGTTTCTTTCGATCACGGACACCGCCTCCGTAAAAAACTCAACGAAGCAGGTGTCAGAAACTATTTCCTTAAGCTTCCTCTTGCCACGCATGGCTGTGATTATAACATTAATGGTCCCTATGGTCAGCTTACCACCAGGGCAGTAGAAAACTTTATCAATTCAGTAACATGGAAAAAATAGCCATCATCGGAACAGGCATCGCCGGAATGGGTTGTGCTCATTTATTGAAAGATCAGTATGACCTGACAATTTACGAGCAGAATGACTACATCGGCGGCCATACCAACACCATCACCGTAGCAGAGGGCGACGGTGAAGTACACATGGATACAGGCTTTATGGTATTCAATTATGAGACCTACCCGAATTTATGCAGGTTGTTTAAAGAAATCAATGCCCCGGTGAAGAAATCGGACATGTCTTTTAGTGTACAATACCTGCCCTCAGGTCTGGAGTACTGCGGATCAGGAATAGCAGGGTTATTTGCCCAGAAGAGAAATATCGTGAACCTGTCTTACATCAGGATGTTGCTGCAGATTTCGAGGTTCAATAAAGACGCAGTCAGAATCATTCACAATCCGGCGTATGAAAATCATTCTCTGAGAGATTTCATTGATGAATTCGGTTTCAGCGAAGATATGCTCTGGAAATACCTCATTCCGATGAGTGCGGCTGTTTGGTCAGCCCCGATGGAGTCTATGCTTGATTTTCCCGCGGTAACACTGATCAGATTCTTTAAAAATCATGGTTTTTTAGGGTTGGATACCCAGCACCAGTGGTATACTTTGCACAAAGGCAGTCAGTCATATAAAGAGCTGCTGATCAAACCGTTCAAAGACAGGATACAGGTGGGGAATGCTGTTTTTAAAGTAGAACGTAGAGCCGGGAAAGCCATTGTTTACTCCCGGAACGGTGAACCCGGATTCTTTGATAAAGTCATTTTCGCCAGTCATGCCGATCAGGCACTGAATATGCTTGCTCATCCTACAGAGTCGGAAAAACAACTGCTGAGGGCATTCAAATACCAGAAAAACCTGGCTACGGTTCACACGGATGAGTCAGTAATGCCCGTAAACAGGAAGGTATGGAGCAGTTGGAATTACCGTGTGGAGGAGAAAGACGAAAAGCTGATGCCCAGCACGATTTACTGGATGAACAGACTCCAGGGCGTTTCTGAAAAAAAGAATTATTTCGTATCTATCAATGCCGTGCCGGGAAGCATCGACGAATCAAAAGTCATCCGTGAAATAGCATATGAACACCCGCTTTTTGATGTCCCCGCAGTAGCCGCTCAGAAAGAATTATACACGTTGAATGAAAACGGCCCCATTTATTTCTGCGGCAGCTATTTCAGATACGGTTTTCATGAGGATGCCTATGCCAGTGCCGTGCAGCTTTGTAAAACACTGAAAGATGAACAGTTGTCTCTATAAGGCCAGGGTCATGCATCACCGGTACTCTCCCAGGGAACACCGGTTTCATTATGGTGTCTACATGTTTTATGTTGACCTGGATGAACTGGGCATGCTGCAAAAAAAGCTGTGGATGTTCAGCCTCAACCGTTTCAATTTTTTCAGTTTCAGAGATAAAGAACACCTGCAGCTGACTGAAAACGATTCAAAAACCACGAAAGAACAATTGCTGGGCTATCTGGCTGCGAATAATATTGACCTGGGTAAAGGCCGGGTAATGTTGCTCACTAATATGAACGTGCTGGGTTATAACTTTAATCCAGTGTCTTTTTACTTTTGCTTTGACCAGGATAATCAGCCCGTTTGCTGCGTGGCGGAGGTTCATAATACTTTTGGAGAAATGAAACCATACCTGGCAGGAAAAGAACATTTATCGGGCAACAAATTTCGTCTCGAAACAAAGAAATTCTTTTATGTTTCCCCCTTTATTGACCACGATACCGATTTTGACTTCGATTTGCCGCTCCCCGGAGAAAAGCTGAGAATAAAAATTGATGACTATCAGGGCGGGAGGCGTTTTTTCTCCAGTACGCTCACCGGTAATGCGAAGCCGCTGACTAACAGTAATTTGTTGCTCTACAGCATTCGTTTTCCATTCATCACCCTCAAAATAATCTTTCTGATTCATTGGCAGGCCATGTTGCTGTGGCTAAAAAAAATACCCTATCACAAGAAATCGGAAAACCAGAATTTGCAAAAAGACGTATATAAAAAATATGAATTGAGGTAAAATATAACAGCATTGATCATGGCAACCGCATCTACAGTACTGGTCTCTACCCGGAGAGGATTTTTCGAAAAAACGATAATTAATTTATTGTCAGCCATGCCCTATGGCAGACTTGAAGTGACGTTTCCCGATGGTGAAACGCAGACTTTTGGCAACGGAGAAGGCAGTGTATCTGCTCATATCAGGATAAATAATACAGACTTTTTTAAAAGAGTCATTTTGTACGGAGATATCGGTTTCGGTGAAGCCTACGTAGACGGAGACTGGGATACCGATAACATCACCCACGTGTTGAAATGGTTTATGCTGAACATTGAAAAAACACCCGGAGTTTCCGGCAGCCGCGTTAAATCCCTGGGCCTTAACCTGCTGAAACTGATCAATAAGGTTTCTCATCTTAAGAACAGCAATACGATTTCGGGATCAAGAAAGAATATCGCCGCCCATTATGACCTTAATAATGACTTCTTCTCATTGTTCCTGGACGCTACTATGACCTATTCATCCGCTTATTTTGTCAGAGAGGGGATGACATTGGAGCAGGCCCAGGAGGCAAAATATGAAAGACTGTGTCGTCAGTTGAACCTCCAATCCAAAGACCATGTGCTTGAAATCGGGAGCGGATGGGGCGGTAATGCCATTTATATGGCTAAAAACTATGGATGCAGGGTCACAACCCTCACCATTTCGCAGGAACAGTTTAACCTCGCTCAGGATAGAATCAAATCAGAAGGACTGTCTGATAAAATCACCGTATTGATGCAGGATTATCGTACCATGACCGGGGTTTTCGACAAGATCGTTTCCATTGAAATGATTGAAGCGGTAGGGCATGAGTTTCTTCAGGGCTATTTTAAAAAGTGCAACGAACTCCTGAAAAAGAACGGATTGTTGGCCATTCAGGCCATTACCTGTCCTGATTCCCGCTACGACAGCCTCAGGAAAGGAGTCGACTGGATACAGAAACACATTTTCCCCGGCTCTTTGCTGCCTTCTGTAGGAGCGATGAACAAAGCCGTGAATAAAACCGGGGATCTTACCCTGGTTGATCTTAAAGACCTTGGATTGGATTATGCCGCAACGCTGTCAGAGTGGAGGAAACAATTTGCCAGGAATTGGCAGGAAATTAACAAAATAGGCTTCGATGAAGCATTCGCCCGCAAATGGAATTATTATTTATGCTATTGCGAAGCCGCCTTTGCGATGCGAAACATCAATGTCATGCAGCTGGTTTATGCCAGACCCAATACCACTTCCCGGTAAAGGGCAGGGCTCTTAAACCATCTTGAGATGCTCTTTCAGCGAATCCAGTGTGCATTTGATGATAATGTCATAAAACGCAGAGGGATCGTTATCTGTCTGTACCTTTTCCAGGGCTTTGTAATATGCTATTCTGGATTCCTGGTCGCCTTTAAGTATCGCTACGGTATATCCGTTTTTTAGCAGGATGAAATTCATCAGAAGTCTGGAAGTACGCCCGTTCCCGTCAATAAACGGGTGGATACTTACCAGCCGCTCATGCATTTCAGCCGCAAGAATGACTGGATGCATGATTTTCTTCTGTTTTTCGTAATGGTTGAAATAATCTTCCATCATTTTTTCTATCAGGTAAGGTTGTGGAGGAACATGTTCACTGCCTGAAATCATCACCGGCACAGTCCTGTATTTTCCGGCGTTTTCAGTATCAATACTTTTCAGCACAAGCCGGTGAATATCCAGGAGGTTTCTCTTGTTTATTTCTTCACGACCGGACACCATGTCAATCATAAAATCAATGGCTTCAGCATGGTTAATGGCTTCCAGATGCTCCTTCATAGACTTTCCACTGATAGTAAACCCCTTATTGATAACGAGTTGGGTTTCCTGCAGGCTTAAGGTATTGCCTTCTATCCGGTTACTGTCATAGGTATATTTGATGTTGAAGTATTCCTGCATTTTTTGCAGCTGAATTCCTTTCAGCGGCTTTTCGCTCTGCCACTTTTCTTTCAGGTTGTCAATCAGCCATAGTTCATGTTGTTGGTCCAGGGTAAGTTTGGGAACATCAAACACGTCCTGCGATCTTAAATATTCGACCCGGGCCTCAGCCACCATCATAACCGATTGGAAATTAGCTTCATATCTGACCAGATTGACGATTTTTTCAACAAGCAGGTATTTGTTAAGCTCCTCAATATCCACCTCCAAGCCACTCGCAATCTTTTTCAGGTGGTTTTCGGAAGGCGTTCTTTTGCTGTTTTCGTATTTGGAGAGCAGGGCCTGGTCAATACCGGTCAGGCCACTGACCTCAACGATCGTCAGTTTCTTTTCTTTCCTGAAGGCCTTCAGAGCTTTCCCCAGATTATCTTCCATATTTTTGATATATATTATCATGACAAAATTAGTCATATTTTTTGGATTTACAATTTTTTCTCATATTTGTTCAATGGATAATATTAACAAAGAGATTTTACTGGAGATAATTAAAGTACAGATGCCTTTCGGAAAATACAAAGGCACCAAATTGTGTGATTTACCGGTAAGTTACCTGGAGTGGTTTAGCAGGCAGGGCGGTTTTCCTCCCGGAAAACTGGGAATGCAGCTGTCTACAGTATATGAAATAAAAATCAATGGTCTAGAAGAGATCATCTGGAAACTCAAAAAGCTAAACCCTTAAACCGGGTGGCCTGATCTTTATATTCGCTGGGTGATATTTTTTTCTTTTTCTTGAAAATTCTGCAGAAGTAAGAAAAGCTGTTGAATCCGCTCGCGAGATAGGCTTCTTTAACACTGCTTTTAGGGTCTTTCAGTAAGCTTTCGGCTATTTTGAGCCGTTCTTCAATAATAAAATCATTGGGAGAAGACCCCAGTTCGTTTTTGAAAATTCTGTAAAAATTGGATTCACTCATGTAAACTTTCTCACTCAGGTGTTCTATGCTCAGGTGCTCCGTAATATTATTCCTGATATAGTTGATCACAAAAGTCAGTCTTTCGCTGTTATGCTCCGCTTCTGATTTTTTCAGGATCATGCTTTTGTTCTCAGTCTGTAAAATCCTGATGATCAGTTCCTGTATCAGGAAATCCGAAAAAATATCCTTGGAGGGATGATTCTCTGTAAAAATGAAGATAAGCCGCTGCAATATCTGGGTGATGGCTATGTCGTTGGTAAAGTGGAAGTTATAATCCGTCATATTCCACAGTTCCCCGTTTGACTTCGGTGACCTTTCATTCATCACATCCACAATCTGCTTCAGTTTTGAATCCGAAAAAGCCAGGGCAAGGCATTGCGTGGGGTTTTGCTCACCAGCTTCAGGGAAGTCGATTCTCATGACTTCATTAGACGGCAGGACAACCGATTCCCCAGGCAGAAATCCGAAGGGCTGAATGTCGTTAAGGTGCATCACTTTTTTACCTTTGATCATACTCGCCAGCACAGGCTCGCTGAACTTGAGGTAAACCTGCTCTGCTCTTTTATGCGTCTCAAAAATATTCAGTTCAGCATGGTTCAGGGTATGGATAGTCCTGTTTTCTACCAGGTTCTCCAGTTTACGGTTGTTATAAAAATCCCTGTTTAAGTCTATCATAGCTACCTTGTTATTGATATTAAACTTACTGTTTATAAATATATTATCAAAAAATTGTACTAAATAAATTCAGGATTGGCTGTAAAAAAGTAGGATCGTTCAACACACTTGAAGAAATGTTCAATCACAATGCAGGAAAATGAAACAGCTGTAGAGAAATGTGCTACAAAATATGAATATATATGGATTTGTTTGTATCAAATTAATTTATCAATCTTAAAATCATTTGAAATATGTCATCAGTAGCAATGGATGTTGAGAATTTGGTACAAAAACCATCTTTTAAAACACAATATGAAAACTTCATTGGTGGTAAATGGGTAGCTCCTGTCAAAGGCCAGTATTTTGAAAATGTATCTCCCGTTGACGGGGCAATATTTACCCAGGTGGCCAGGTCAACAGAAGAAGATATTAACCTGGCGATAGATGCCGCATGGCAGGCCGCACCAAAATGGAACACTTCATCAGCCACTGAAAGGAGCAATATCCTTTTGAAAATTGCGGATATCCTGGAGAAAAATCTTGAGCTGCTGGCCAGGGTTGAAACCTGGGACAACGGAAAAGCGATCCGTGAGACCCGTGCCGCCGATTTGCCTCTGGCTATCGATCATTTCAGGTATTTTGCCGGAGTCATCAGGGCAGAAGAAGGAGCCGCTTCGGAACTGGATGCCAATACTGTTTCTCTGACCATCCTTGAGCCCCTGGGTGTGGTAGGTCAGATCATCCCGTGGAATTTTCCGATCCTGATGGCCACCTGGAAAATTGCCCCGGCACTGGCCGCAGGCAACTGCGTGGTGCTGAAACCCGCTGAGCAAACCCCTGTGAGCATACTTGTGCTGGCAGAACTGATCCAGGACGTACTGCCTGCGGGTGTATTGAATATCGTCAACGGATTCGGAATTGAGGCCGGCAAACCCCTTGCCTCAAGCCCGAGGATTAATAAAATAGCTTTTACAGGCGAAACTACCACAGGTCAGCTGATCATGCAATACGCCTCTAAAAACATCATTCCGGTAACACTGGAACTGGGAGGTAAATCGCCGAATATATTCTTCAAAAGTGTGATGGATGCTGATGACGCGTTTTTTGATAAGTGCCTTGAAGGTGCTTCCATGTTTGCCCTTAACCAGGGTGAAATCTGCACCTGTCCTTCAAGAATCCTCGTGGATGAGTCTATTTATGATGCCTTCATTGAGCGGGTAGTAGAGAGGGTTAAAGCCGTCAGATTAGGCCATCCGCTTGATCCTCAGACCATGATGGGTGCCCAGGCTTCCAATGACCAGTATGAGAAAATACTGAACTACATCGAAATCGGTAAGGAAGAAGGAGCAGAAGTGCTCACAGGGGGAGCTGCCGCCTACAACGAAGGACTCGAAGGTGGGTATTATATCCAGCCGACCATCTTCAGGGGAAACAACAAAATGAGAATTTTCCAGGAAGAGATTTTCGGACCGGTGGTTTGCGTTACTACTTTCAAAACGGAAGAAGAAGCGATTGAGATCGCAAACGATACCTTATACGGACTTGGGGCAGGGGTCTGGACAAGAGACACCCACCAGGCTTACCAGGTTTCAAGGGCCATCAAAGCAGGCAGGGTCTGGGTCAATTGCTATCATGCCTACCCGGCTCACGCACCGTTCGGAGGGTATAAAAAATCAGGTATCGGCAGGGAAACACACAAAATGATGCTGGCACATTATCGTCAGGCCAAAAACATGCTGATTTCGTACGATAAGAACAAACTGGGGTTTTTCTAAGAATTAAACAAGCAGGGGAGTGGTGACGCTCCCCTGGTTACATAAAATATGGTAAATAGGGTATTGGTCACAGAAGCTGCGGCAGAAGTAATAGACAAACTGAGGGAAGAAAACGGGCCGCTGATGTTTCATCAGAGCGGCGGTTGTTGTGACGGATCATCTCCTATGTGTTTTGAGGTAGGGGAGTTGATGATCAACGAAACGGATAAGCTGCTAGGAAATATACACGGATGCGACTTCTACATGTCTAATGACCAGTTTGAGTACTGGAAACACACCCAGCTGACAGTAGACGTGGTAAAAGGAAGAGGGGCGAGTTTCTCATTGGAGATTCCGATGGGACTCAGGTTTGTGATTAAATCCAGGTTGTTTTCTGAGCAGGAGTCCGTTGAGCTGGAAGGATAAAACCCCACGATTTTCAAATGATTGGCTCACTGAAAAAACAAAACCCCGCAATCATTGACTGCGGGGTTTTACAAAGGTTTTTGTGAAGAATCTGACAGATAAAATATCTGTCGTTGATCTTTCTTAATTATTTAGGAGTGGCAGTACGCTTCACTTCCGTCGCAATTTCGAAAGGTTTCTCAATAGTTTCTTTTCCGGTGTTTACTACAAAAGTGTAGTTTCCGTCCGGAAGACTTGATAAATCATAAACTTTACTGAAAACTTCAGTTTTGTTTACATATTCAGTGTGAAGGATTTCTCCGCCTGAATTTTTGATAGATATATATGATTTACCCTGAAGATTGTCTACTGTCAATTTGAATTTCAAACCGTCTAATGTTTTAACGTTCAGGTCGCTGTTAATGCTTGCTGAAAGATCTAC
Organism: Emticicia sp. CRIBPO; assembly: GCF_009905725.1. Classification (GTDB taxonomy): domain Bacteria; phylum Bacteroidota; class Bacteroidia; order Cytophagales; family Spirosomataceae; genus Leadbetterella. The sequence continues at coordinate 241,855 of NZ_JAAAKV010000003.1, forward strand.
AATTTTAAGACCGTTGTTTGCTACGCTTACGTTTGCAGCTGATACTCCCATCAGGACTGCGATTACTAAAAATGATTTTTTCATAATTTTCTTTGTTTTGTTTTCTTTTGGAAAAATTAATAGAAATTTAACTTTAAAATTCTTGGTTTAACACCGCTTAATTTTTGTTCCTCTGAAAACCTTTGTTGATGCAAACTTACATAAGATATTGAATACGTGTCAACTATAAAACAGTGGTCAAATGAAAGTTCATTCCACGATCCTACGTTAATCTTGAAAAAATACCATGGTTATGGGAATAGTGCAACAAGTCGTTCAAAAGATGCAATGGTATATTTAAAAGGGCCATTTCCCGGAATAGTACAGTTTTTATATTTTCATAGGATAAGGAAATCAGATAGGTAAAATCATTATTAGAATAGTTATATGGTAGATTTTGTGGGTTTAGCTTTTCAGATATCCTGAACATGTTTTTACGGAATATCGGGGGAACTTTATCCGATTTTTATAACAATTTGAGGCTCGGGAATAATGATTTAAAACCCTGATCTCCTTAACTTGCTTCCTGATCAATTAAAGATTTCATAATTAGCATGGAAGAAAAACTGGAAGATGCCCATAAATTCAAACTCTGGAAAAAGAACATCCTGGGTAACGGACTTAAAATCAATAACATTGAAGAGGTGTACAGCAGGAAAAGATACAACGGAGAAGTGCTTTTCTCACTCCTGATGCTGGACGCGGAGACTCCGGAAGGGGACAAGATTCCTCCGATATGTTTTCTGAAAGGCGAGGTGGTGTGTGTTTTGGTGGTTTTGATTGACAGGGCGACAGCTCAGAAGTATCTTCTTTTGGTGAAGCAGCGGAGAATCGCGGAAGGCGGCTACACTTATGAGCATCCGGCGGGTATGGTCGACGGCACACAGACGCCGCTTGAGATCGCCGTTCAGGAAGTCCGCGAAGAAACGGGCATTCACATTACAGAAAGCCAGTTAATTAACCTTTCTCCTGATAAAAGGCTTTTTCCCAGCACAGGAACCAGTGACGAGGCCATGTATTTATATTTTTGTGAAATAGAGCTGCCTTCTGAAGAAATACAGGCTTTCGAGGATAAAAATATGGGAACAGATTATGAATTTGAGCGGATTACCACCCATGTTTTTCCGTTTGAGGAAGGCCACAGGCTGATTAACAATACCAACGGTCTGCTGCTTGATTACCTCTACCTGACTTATGTGGAAGACTGGGCTTCACTGAAAAAACTTAAATCATAAAAAAAGGCCCTCTTCCGGGCCTCTTTTATTTTATGCAATACTCATCTGAAGTATCTTTTCCACTTCATCCGGGCCGATATCAGCATGCTCTCCGAACTTCATGCCTCTTTTAGCAAAACGGTCTTTTATCTTCAGAATACTCTCCTGGTCTATGCCATAATGAGAGGCCCTGGTCGGAAGACCCAGGGTTTCATAGAATTCAATCGTTTTTTGAATAGCGGCTTCGGCCAGTTCATCATCAGATCCGCTCAGGTCCCAGACTCTTCTGGCGTATTGAATCAGTTTACCTTTTTTATCTTCTTTTTTGAACGAAAGCAGATGCGGTAATACCACAGCAAGGGTTCTGGCGTGGTCGATGCCGTGAAAGGCTGTCAGCTCATGCCCGATCTGGTGCGTAGCCCAGTCTGTGGGTGTCCCCAGGTTAATCCAGCCGTTAAGTGCCACGGTGGCAGCCCACATAAAATTGGCCCTTGACTCATAGTCTTCCGGGTTCTGAATGGTTTTCGGAGCTGTTTCTATCAGCGTTTTCATGATCGATTCTGCAAATCTGTCCTGGATTTCCGCATTAACGGGATAGGTCAGGTATTGTTCCATCACATGTGTAAAAGCATCTGCAAGGCCGTTCGCAACCTGTTTTTCCGGCAGTGAGAAAGTCGTTTCAGGGTCCAGTACAGAAAACTTCGGGAACAGTAGCGGATTGCTCATGCCTCTTTTTTCGTGGGTGTCCATTTTGGAGATCACCGCCACCGGGTTCATTTCAGAGCCAGTAGCCGGCAAGGTCAGAACAGAGCCCAGGGCAAGGGCCTTGCTATATTTTGTTTTGTTCAGGACAATATTGGTCCATTCATCACCGCCCTCGAAAGGAATGGCTGCTGCTATGAACTTTGAACCGTCCAATACAGAACCACCACCTACAGCGAGAATGAAATCAACCTTTTCGGATCTTCCCAGCTCTACAGCCTTCATCAGGGTCTCGAAATATGGGTTAGCTTCAATACCTCCGAACTCTATAATAGTGTATCCTTTTAAAGCCTTGATGACCTGGTCGTAGACCCCGTTTTTGAAAATGCTGCCGCCCCCGTAAGTAAGCAATATCCTGGCATCAGCAGGTATCTGTTTGGGAAGCACAGAGATCTGCCCTTTGCCGAAAAGAATTTTTACGGGATTATAATAAGCAAAATTTGAAAACATATCGTTAAATTTATATTTATATCCATTCAACATGTTTAAGACCGCTTTGGTTTATTAAATAATCAGTTAATTATAGTGAGATGAGCTATTGTATTTTCTGTAAAAACTTACCGGAGGACAACGTCCACAAAGTGTATCATGATACTGAGTATGGCTTTCCGTTAGAAGCAGACAATGAGTTGTTCGGCAGGTTAATCCTGGAAATCAACCAGGCGGGCATTTCCTGGGAGATTATTCTTAAAAAGAAAGAAGGATTCAGAAAAGCCTATGACAACTTCGATATTGATATTATTTCAACCTATGAAGCTTACGACTTTGAACGTCTGATGCAGGATTCGTCCATCATCCGGAATAAGCTGAAAATCGGAGCTGCAATTCACAACGCCAAAGTCATCAAAGGTCTGCAGGAAGAATTCGGTTCTTTTAAAAACTGGATAGACGATCTTCACCCGCTTACTAAAGAAGAATGGGTGAAAATATTTAAGAAGAAGTTTAAATTTACCGGAGGAGAAATTGTCAATTCATTTCTGATGAGCATCGGGTATCTCCCTGGAGCCCATGACCCTGACTGTGAGATTTATTTTAAAACCATGAAATTGTAACACTGATATCAGATTAAAAATAAACAGCTATGGCAGATATACAAACCAAACCTACTGCGGTCAGCCCGGACGAATTTATTGATAAACTGGAAAACGAACGGAGAAAATCGGATGCAAAAGAACTGATCCGTATTTTCAGGGAAGTAACCGGCGAAGAAGCGGTCATGTGGGGGCCGGCGATTATCGGTTTCGGGACCACCCATTATAAATATGAAAGCGGCTGGGAAGGCGATATGCCCAAAGCTGGCTTTTCCCCCCGTAAACAAAGCTTGTCATTGTACCTCTCTTCTGATTATCCTGAATACGAGGATTTGCTGTCGAGGCTCGGCAAACATAAAAAGGCGGTTTCGTGTCTGTATCTGAATAAACTGAGCGACGCCGACCCGGAAATTCTCAGGCAGATGATTTCCATAGGATTTAAAAGCGAATCTGATAAATGCGGATAAACGAAAAAAGCCGGCTTAGCCGGCTTTTTTCGTTATAAATTGGTCCGGAGTTGGAAATAGATATAATTATAGTAATTGTCCTTTCTCCGTCGTCCTTTCTCCGTTTACCTTCATCAGATCAACTTCCAACCCTCACGGTAGTTTCTGTTGACAAACTGGTTGGCATCGTCGAAGTTCGTGATCTTCATGTTCGTGCCATCCCAAAGCAACTTCTTACGTCCGTCATATTTGAAGCCGTTACCTGCCGCAGTTCTTAAGCCGTAGCTTCTGATCGCCAGGTTACCCATCAATACCGTCTCAGTAAGAGGACCTGAATAATCAAATGATGACGTCAGGGCTTTGTGTTTTGAGTTACCGAAACCATCTTTGATTGCTTCAACCCATGAAGTCTGGTGACCGTATTCAGGAAGCGTTTCGTTTTTGTTCTTGGTTTTATAATCCTTCGGCATTTCAAGTTTACCGCCTTTGTTAAGGTAAACTTTAGGAACCAGACCGTAAGTACCGCACGTCATGATACCTTTAGAACCGATCATCATTACACCGTTGGCACTGCCTTCTTCTCCGATAGATTCGTCAGCAGGGATAAGATCCGGGTGGAATGGTCTGATACCACCGTCCGACCAGATCATTTTGATTTCTTTTTTGTTCTTTTTGCTCGCAGGGAACTTCAACTGTACATGTGACGACGGAGGACATCCTTCAGGGATGAATTCCGGCTGCCAGTCTTTGGTAAATACCTGTCCTACACTACATTCCACTTCAGTTGGATAGCCAAGTTCAAGTACTCTGAACGGTGGGTCAATCAGGTGACAGCCCATATCGCCAAGAGCACCGGTACCGAAGTTCCACCAGCCTCTCCATTTGAACGGGTGATATAACGGGTGGTAATCCACATAATCAGCAGGTCCGATAAAAAGATCCCAGTTTTCTTTGCTCATTGAAGGCGGAAGCTCTGGTTTTCCGGTCGGAACAGGGATACCTTGCGGCCATACCGGGCGGTTGGTCCATACATAAACGGTGTCAACGGTACCGATAAGTCCTTTGTTGAACCACTCGATCATTTGTTGCTGACCCGGGTTTGAAGCACCCTGGTTACCCATTTGGGTTACCAGTTTGTATTTACGGGCAGCTTCAGTCAACTGACGGGTTTCGTAAATATTATGGGTTAGAGGTTTTTGAACATAAACGTGTTTTCCGGCCTGCATGGCGGTCATGGCTGCAATACCGTGAACGTGATCGGGAGTTGAAATAGTCACTGCATCAATATCTCCTTTCATCTGCTCAAACATCACCCTGAAATCGCTGAAAACTTTGGCGTTAGGGAATTTTTTTATAGCTCTTGCAGCCTGGTTGGTGTCAACATCACACAGGGCAACCACGTTTTCGGCTCCGTTATTCCAGGCATTGCTGATATCACCGAAACCTTTTCCTCCGGCACCGATAGAGGCCAGGTTGAGCTTGTCGCTCGGAGCCTTGAAACCTTTGCCAAGGACGTGGCGGGGAACTATAAAAAATGAGCCGGCAGCGAATAAACCGGTCTTAATAAAATCTCTTCTACTGTTATCAGGTGTTTGTTTTTCCATAGAGATATTTGATTGAATAATAATTGGTACAATAATACTTTTTTATGTTAATATTTTAAAATTTTTTACAATATAAATTAGAAAACAAACACATCCTGCAGGTGTCTGCAGCAACGGTTTAGTAAATGTATGCGGGTGATTGCCGGCGTCTGCGATTTATGTCTTTAAATTACTGTTAATTCGTTATTTCAGGCTATCCGTTTAACATACCGAACTGATTTTGATCTATATACCTTCTTTATTGGCACTTTTCAGGTAAAAATGACGCTGCCGGGCCGATTTGTGCAAATGTGTGCAAATGTTTGTCTTCTAAGGATAAACCCATTTTTGTGTATTCCGGGAAATAACTTCTGAAATTTAATTTTTTCATTGTAAAATTGAAATATACAAAGAATGCTTTTTCCTTATATTTTTGTCGGGATTAAAAGTTTCCTATAAATTATTCAACCGTTTAAACCTGATTCTCTTTATGAAAAAATGCCTGATAGCAATCCTCTGTTTTTGTCTGACAGGAGTTTTCGCTCAAACTATTCCACTACCTGAACATCCCCGCCCTGATTTTGAAAGAACTGACTGGGTGAACCTGAACGGACAATGGGATTTTGAATTTGACAGTTTACAGGTCGGTCAATCCAAAGACTGGCAGAAAGGGAATGCTAAATTCTCAAAAAAAATCAATGTACCCTTTCCGTGGGGATCACAATTGTCAGGCGTAAAAAATGAAGCTGACTATGCCTGGTACAAAAAGACAATTTCAGTTCCGAAGTCATGGGACAAGAAAAGAACCTTTGTGACCATTGGTGCATCAGACTGGGAAACCACCGTATGGCTTGATGGCGTTTTACTGGGTAAACACCAGGGCGGGTACACACCGTTTTCGTTTGAACTGACCCAGTATCTTAAGTATGATACCCAACAGAACCTGGTGATCAGAGTTGATGATAAAAGAAGAGAATTTGCATTATATGGTAAGCAGGGTTATGGCAATGCCCGTGGCCTTTGGCAAACCGTCTATCTTGAAGCCAGGGGGAAAACGTATGCTGATGCCATTCATTTTTCACCGGACATAGATAAGAATAAGGTAAAGGCCCGGATTTACCTCGGAGAAGATATCGAGGCCAATACGGATGTGGAGGTAAGGATCAAAACACCGGGATCAACCATTACCGCAAAAGGCCTGGTTAAAAAAGGAAATAACAAGACCGAACTGGAGATTGACATCCCGGACCCGAAGTTATGGACACTTGAAGATCCTTATCTGTATGAGGCAGAAGTGACCATCAACGACGATGTGGTTAAATCATATTTTGGTATGAGGAAAATATCGGTAGTCAAACTGCCGAATACCAACTACCCTTATATTGCCCTGAATAACCAGCCGGTGTATGTTCAGCTTACCCTGGACCAGTCATATCACCCGGAAGGTTTCTATACTTTCCCAACAGATGAGTTTATGAAAAGGGAAATTCAGCTTTGTAAAGACCTTGGACTAAACGGCCTGAGGACCCACATCAAAGCCGATATCCCGAGAAAACTGTACTGGGCAGATAAGCTGGGTCTCCTGGTAATGGCCGATTTGCCTAACTCATGGGGAGAGCCTGATGAAAAAATGCAGAAAGAAGCCGAGTTTACGCTGAGGGAAATGATCAAGAGGGACTATAATCACCCGGCTATTTTCTCATGGATCGTGTTCAACGAAACCTGGGGTCTGACCACACAGGTAGCTCAGCCGGACGGCAAAATGAAAGCAGAATATCTGCCGAAAACGCACAACTGGGTGGCTTCTATGTACTATCTGGCTAAATCACTGGATCAGACCAGGTTGGTGGAAGATAACTCTATCTGTTGCGGCAGAGGCCATACGGAGACTGACATCAATTCATGGCATGAGTATTTACCTGGCTGGGAGTGGGAGAATTATTTAAAGAACATGGATAAGAACACCTTCGACGGCAGTACGTTCAATTTCGAGAAAAACTTCAAGCAAGGTAATCAGCCCAATATCAACTCCGAATGCGGTAATGTCTGGGGCTATGAAGGAAGCACGGGCGATGTGGATTGGAGCTGGGATTATCACAGGATGCTGAACACCTTCAGGAAATACCCGAAAGTGGCCGGATGGTTGTATACAGAGCATCATGACGTCATCAACGAATGGAACGGTTACTGGAGATTTGACAGAACCATGAAATTCACAGGTTTGAAAGAGATCATGCCGGGTATGACCGACCGTGATTTCCACTCTGATTTCTACCTTTCTACAGGCAATGACATCTCGAAAACCGTTAAGGGAGGAGCTGAACTTGAAGTGCCCCTGATCATTTCGGTGATGTCGGGCAAGCAGGTTCAGGACAACAAACTGGTGATTGAATATGAAATCGAATTTACAGACAAGACAGGTGAAAACCAGGCCATCACATCCGGTAAAATACCGTTTGACTATCAGCCATGGATGCAGAAAACCCTCGAATCTTTTAAATTTAACGTGCCTGATATCGCCGGAATTGGTATTGTCAAACTGAGACTGAAAGACCTCACCGGAAAAGAACTGCATCATAACTTTATGCACTTTATCGTAGATTCTCCTAAAAACAAAGAAAAAACAGTGATCCTGGAAGTGAAACCGAAAGATTTTACAGAAGCCAGGTGGTCTTTGAAAAACTGGGAGGTGTTGGACGGCAAGAAAGTGAACGGAGCCGGAAAAGGATTTTTTGAATATCAGATCCCGGTGACTTCCGTTGTGAAAACGGGAGGTATCAAACAAGCCTATATATTGGTAGAAGCGTCTGCCAAAGAATTGTTTGAAAAAGACAAAGACAAGGAATTCGTGGTGGGCCAGGATTATATGAGAGGGGCAAAAGTGTCACCTCACCTTAATCCGAACTCTTATCCGATGACAGATGAAACCTTGTTCCCTTCTGTGGTGACGGTGTCTGTCAATGGTAAAAAAGTGAAGACGGTAACCCTGGAAGACGACCCTGCGGATCACAGGGGTGTGTTGTCGTGGCATAATCAGCTGCAGGACAAGAAACTGAGAGAGGCCGGTTCATACGGTTACCTGATCAAAATTCCTGTATCGAAAGGTGAACTTAAAAAATCAGCCGGACAAGGTTATCTTAAATTGAGACTGGAGACAGAAGCTCAGGGGGGAATAGCAATTTACGGAGAAGATTTCGGAAGATATCCAGTGAATCCAAGCGTGGTGATTCAATACTAACAGACCTTGAAAGCAAAGAGGCACGGTTTCAGACCGTGCCTCTTTTTTTAATTCTTTATGATTTCAACAGACCTCGTTCTTTCCGGTTGAGGGCCCGTGTTATTGTTTATACCGTAAGAAGTAGGCTGTTTAACCTGTATCCCCGACTTTTCCATCGAAGATTCTGCCTGCCTGATCAAGGTCTGCACCGATTCGTCTTTTAAGCCCTCGGTCATGGCGAGGTGATACAAGCTGATGGCTTTTGCCAGCATTTCATTGGTTGCCTCATAGGTACGCTGTTTCCAGGCCATTTTATGCAGTTCCGAAGCTTGTTCCAGTGTGATTCTCGGTAACTGCCCGCGGTTCGGATCATAAGGATTGATCCTGATCAGTTCTGAAAGGTTTTGTTTAGCCAGATCGTATTTTTTAATGACCCTGAAATCCTCCGTTTTTTTCCAGAGATACATGGCCCTTGAGCTGTTCTTGATTTGATTCTCGATTTCGTAATTGCCTTGATAATCAGGGGTTTTGGCGATGTCTCTGTAAAGAAAAAAAGCATCCCAATACCTGCCCGATTTAAAATACTGGTTAGCATCTTCCACCAGGTATTCCTTTGACTGCCCGTAAAGGGTTGCCGGGATGGCCGCAAATAATGCAAGAATAAATACTTTTGTCTTTTTCATATTGATTACCCGGATAGAAATCTTAAGTTTTATCTTTGTGCCGATATAAAGTTTCGAATAAACATTTCTATCATTGAAAACGCAATTTCCGTCGAAAAATTATTCTTATCAAAATTATAGAACAATATTTTTGCCAGAATCTGCTGATAGAACAAAAACCGGCCTTAAATAATTCTAATATATTTATTTTGTGAAGGTTAAGGCTTTTCAAAATGTTTAATTTATCATCCTGTTGCCCGATTTTAAATTTGAAATAGCTGATTTTCTGAAATCCATTGGAGTCGAGGTTTCGTCAATGGAGGATCCCGGCTACCCTGATATTCCGGAGCGGGACTTTATTTTTGTCAGATCCCATCAACTGGTCATTGAGCTGTTCAGGCCGCATCTCATTCATCCTATTCAAGAGCATCAAAGGAGCCTTTTCGCTTTAAGAGCTAAAGGATTCAGAGTTGTCAGGATCTGGGAAGACCAGTGGTTGTACAAAAAGGCTGTGATCTGCTCACGGCTGACTTCTTTGTCCGGGCGAAATCAAAAACTGCCGGGCAGGGTATGCCAGGTCAGGAGGATTGACAAGGTTGAAGCTCAGGCATTTCTGGATAAAAACCATCTTCAGGGTTATGTCAGCAGTAAGGTCAAATACGGATTGTTTGTTCCTCAGAGATATTACCGTTTATTCGCGGGGCTGAGCCATGATTTTGATTTAAGCCGGGAAGAAACCCTCGTGGCAGTCATGACATTTTCAAACCCTAAAAAATTCTACCTTGACGATAGAATAGTGGATTCCTACGAAATGATCAGGTTTGGAACGGCGATGAACTTCTCAGTAGTAGGAGGGCTGAACAAGCTTTTGAATCATTTTATGAAAGAAAAAAAGAGTGGGAATGTCATGACCTATGCTGACGCCGACTGGTCTGACGGCTCAACCTACCAAAAGATGGGTTTTAAAATGACGGAGATTCTCCCGCCCATTTCTTTCAGGTTGAATGAAAACAATGAAAGAGAACGTTCTGAAAATGGTGATATTTATAACAGCGGAAGTCTTAAACTCATCCTTGAATTTTGAAAGAAAGCGAAAATAAACCGGATCTGATCGTCATCCTGGGGCCAACGGCCTCGGGGAAGACCCGGTTGGCTACGCAGCTTGCTTCTCTCATAAACGGAGAAATCATCAGTGCAGATAGCCGCCAGGTTTATAAAAACATGGATATCGGTACAGGCAAAGATCTTTCTGAATATCACCTGGACGGCAAAGATATTCCTTATCACCTGATCAACATCTGCGAAGCGGGAGAAAAATATAACCTGGCCAGGTTTCAGTCGGATTTTTTTGAAGTTTACCAGGACATCAGAAGTAAGAACACTGTGCCGATACTTTGCGGAGGTTCAGGCCTCTATATCCAGAGTGTTTTGTCGGCATTTGACCAGGTGCAGATCCCTGTTGACGAAACACTGAGGAAGAACCTGGAGGGGCTTGATACGGAGAAGTTGCTGCAAAAATTATCTGTAGACCAGCAGATACAGGTGGATACTTCAACCAGGAAAAGAATCATCAGGGGCATTGAAATGAACGAATATTTGAAGAACCACCCTGACTTTGAAGCGTCAGTTCAGCGTATGCCTGTTAATTACCGGATATACGGCCTTAATCCCTCTGTGGAAGTCAGGAGGAAAAGGATCAGTGAGAGGCTCAGGTTCAGACTGGAGCAGCAAAACATGACCGGTGAAGTGGAAAGCTTGCTCGCCAACGGGCTTTCGCCTGAAACGTTGATTTATTATGGCCTTGAATATAAGCTCATTACACAGTTTCTGACCGGCGAATTGGATTATGAAACCATGGTGTCCCGGCTGGAAACGGAGATCCACCGGTTTGCGAAAAGGCAGATGACTTTCTTCCGGAGTATGGAAAAAAAAGGATTTATTATCAAATGGTTTGACGAAAATTTGTCTGAAACCGAAATTCTGAATTATATTTCCGGATCATTTAGATGATCAACCATTGAATCTATCCTAACCGGTACCTTTAGCCGGGAAATCCTAATTATGATAAAATCAGGGATTTACATACTGACCTTGCTCTTATTTCATGCTTTTGCCTTTGCTCAGCAAAAAGTAATGGTGTTCAGCAACTCTGCAGGCGACCTGGCTGAAGCCAACCAGGCAGCCATTGAAGCCCTGACTGCCAACGCTGCCCGATACCAGGTTGAGCTTACTTTTACAACACAGCCTTCTGATTTTAATACAGAAAAACTCGGAGGGTTTCATGCCGTGATGTTTCTGAACTCCAGTGCCAATCTCCTCGATTTCAGGCAATCATCTGTCTTACTGAGGTTTTTTAAAGCCGGAGGAGGGTTTCTTGGGATTCATAAAGCGGCCGAATCTTCCTACAACTGGCTTTGGTATCAGAAACTGATCAATGCCGGGCTGAAATCTGTCCAGCCGGAAACCCCGGCTCAATACGATATCATCACCAATGCCTTTATCGGAAAAATCAACTTGCCGCCCCTCTGGAAGCTGAACGATCAGCCCTTGTTATTTGAAAACACCGGAATCGAAAGTAAACCTGTATTGATTGACCTTGGCGGCAGGGTTTGTTCCTGGTACGGATTCTCCGGGCTGGGCAACAAGACTTTTTATACTTCATTCGGCGGAACACCCCAGGCCTTTAAAACCCAGGCTTTTATAGATCATATTTTTTCGGGTTTGCAGGAAATTTCTTCCTCAAAACTCCCTGATTTTGCTTCTTCAGTCATGGACGAAATTCCGGAAGATAAACATTTCGGCATCTACCAGGTGCTGGAGCAACTCAGCGATCCGGTAGCCATAAAGATCAACCCGAAAAAGCAAATGTTTATTCTGTTTTCAGACGGCCGTTTGTCGGTTTACGACCTTGAGTACAAGTCGCTGACAGAGCTGGGCAGTTTTCCGGTGCTGAAAGGTCATATTGATTTTTCCTTTGATCCGGAATTTGAAACCAACGGTTACATCTATTTTTACGGCCAGCCTGTCGACGGCTCGGTTGCTATCAAAAGGATGAAAATGTCGGACAACAAGAGTTTTGAGATCATCGATTTCGGAACACAGGCTACCCCAGGGATGACCGGTAAGGCCGTTTACCACCCAGAACTTTATGAATCATCTGCCGTCAGGCTTCCTGTATATTATCAGAATAAGACCTTCAGATATGACGACTACAAGGGAATTCTGGCAGAGACACGGGGTGGAGGAGGAGAGCTTTTGAACGTGGAACCGTTTCTGACCTCAAAAAAAATCAATAAAATCAAAGACCTGGAAATAGGCCTGAACGGCGAGCTGTACCTGCTTGAAACAGATGGTGTCAGGAAAGTGGTTTATGCCCCGGATGGTGTTTTTCCACCTGTTGCCAGGGCATCCGCCGATGTGCAGAAAGGAAGTGTGCCGTTGAAGGTCAGTTTTAAAGCCGACCAGTCGCATGACCTTCAGAACCAGGCCTTAAGCTATAAATGGAGGTTCTCGGAAAAAGATTCTTCATCGGTACAGAACCCTGTTTTTATTTTCAGAAAACCGGGTGTCAGTAAAGTGACGCTTGAAGTGAAAAATGCGTCAGGTCAGACAGACGCTGTTTTGCTGAATATAGAGACTGAGCCCTTAAAAAAGAAGAAGTAACAGGGCCGGCATTAAACTTTTTTCAGATTCTGTAGGTTTTATAAACAGGCATATATTACATTTGAACTTGCGTTTTAGAGCAGGTTTCTGTTTTTAATATGTTAACATTTAAAAGCCTTAAAATAATAATTGATTAATAATCAGTTAAATAAAAAAATCAGGTAAGATAAGCAGGGTAAAAATGGACTTTTTTACGGTGCTTTTTTAGATATAAGTATTCTATTTATTTGATTTTTGCACTATTTTTATTATTTTAGCGGTTCAAAACACGGAATTTTCATTAATAATATATAAAGAACACAAAATAATATTTTTATATGGCCGAGTCAGCAAAATTACTAATTGAAGGCAAAGAATATGAATTTCCTGTGATCGAGGGCTCAGAAAAAGAGAAGGCAATTGACATCTCCAGTCTAAGAGCAAAAACAGGTTATATAACGATTGACGAAGGCTTCAAAAATACGGGTTCAACCACCAGTTCAATTACATTTCTTGACGGAGAAGAGGGCATCCTGAGATACAGGGGTTATTCTATCGAGGATCTTGCCGATAAGGCTGATTTTCTTGGAGTGGCTTACCTTCTGATTTACGGAGAGCTTCCTAACCAGGAGCAGTACGACAATTTCGTAGGCAAGATCACCAAGCATACGATGGTCAACGAAGATATGCGTAAGATCTTTGACGGCTTCCCGGTAAATGCCCACCCGATGGGGATCATGTCTTCACTGGTGAGTGCCATGAGTGGTTTTTATCCTGATTCTTTTGATGAGAAATCGCCGGACACTACCGACCTTCATATCATCAGGTTACTGGCTAAATTCCCTACCATCGCTACATGGTGCTATAAGAAGTCGCAGGGGCACCCGATCAATTATCCTAAAAACAACCTGGATTATTGTTCCAACTTCCTTCAGATGATGTTTGCCCTGCCTGTAGAGGACTATAAAATTGATCCGGTAGTTTCTGCTGCCATCAATAAACTGCTGATCCTGCATGCAGACCACGAGCAAAACTGTTCAACTTCTACCGTAAGACTGGTAGGTTCATCAAAAGCTAACATCTACTCATCTATTTCAGCCGGTATTTCAGCTCTTTGGGGCCCGCTTCACGGAGGTGCCAACCAGGAGGTAATCGAGATGCTTGAAGAAATCAAGGCAGATGGCGGCAATGTTCAGAAATATATCGACAAAGCGAAAGATAAGTCTTCAGGCTTCAGATTATTCGGTTTCGGACACAGGGTTTACAAAAACTTTGATCCTCGTGCGAAAATCATCAAAAAAGCAGCTGATGACGTATTGGCTAAACTGGGAGTGAATGATCCTGTGCTGGACATCGCCAGAGGCCTCGAAGAAGCAGCATTGAAAGACGATTATTTCGTATCTCGTAAATTATATCCTAACGTAGATTTCTACTCTGGTATCATCTACAGAGCTTTGGGTATCCCGACCAACATGTTTACGGTAATGTTCGCCATCGGACGTCTGCCGGGCTGGATTGCTCAGTGGCTTGAAATGAGAGATCAGAATCAGCCGATCGGCCGTCCAAGGCAGATATACACTGGTCCTGAAGTCAGAGATTTCGTTCCGTTGGAAAAAAGATAATAAAAAAAAGGCTCCCCGAAAGGAGCCTTTTTTTATACCCTGTTTTTTCTGTAAAAGCTGATAAATTCGCTTCTTCTCCTTCTGCTTAACTCTACAATCAGGTTATTCCTCAAACCAATCTCCTGGCTCTCATTGGGACAAAAACGTTCGATATAGTTAAGGTTGATCAGGTAGGACTTATGCGTCCTGAAGAAAGAAAAATTTACAAATCTCTTCTCAAGTTCTTTAAGTGTTTTGGATAGAACGATACTTTCTCCGTCGATGAGAAATACTTCGGTATAATTTGCTTCTGCTTTCAGCAAAATGACTCTGTCAGGTGAAACACTCTTTCTCCCAACCAAATGTACTTTTGTATTCATAGTTAAAAGGTATTATAAAAAATGTGAATCGATTTATGTTATAGACCCCCGTAGGCACAAAAGAGTTGTAAACGAAAATATATTTTTCCGATTATTTTTCTGAAGACCGAAATGAGGGGTGAAAAAAGGCCGGTCATGTGGTTGACGCCTGCCATAGGGAAGAAATTTTTAAGTTGGAAGATGTTTAAAAACCAGGCCGTATCAACGTGATAACGGCCCGGAAGTGTTTTATTTAACGAGGTTCACCCTTAAACCGGCACTGATCTGCGGATTAAGGAAGAAAGGTTTTGGAGCAATCTCTAAATAACCACCCGCGTCCAGAAAAATAGCAAGGTCGTTTTGAGGGAGTGCAAATTCTATACCTGCAGCAGCAGCCGGCCCTACAGAAATAACTTTGAAAGAATCCCTGCTGCCGATTTCCAGGGGCCGGTTCCGGGAGTTGATTTGCCCTCCGAATCCATAATAGCCGTGGAATTTCTCGCTGTTGAACAACTCAGTGTGCCAGGAGTAAATGCCCTGGAACATCAGACCGGCTCCGTTATAAATAATGTCTTTGTTATAAGATCTGACCCTGCCGTACATAAACCCGTATGTACCGATGTTGACATCAAAGGCCCTCTCCCCGAAACTGAAATATTTCCGGATGTTAAGTCCCAGCGGTTCACCAACCCTCAGTCCCAAAGCCCAGTTTTTTTCATATTGTGCGAAAGAGGAGGCCACAGTGATTAAAACAATGGCAGAGGTCAAGGTAATTTTTTTCATAATTTTCAAATTTCGGCAACCGCCTGATCTATAATGTAATTCAAATCATTGATGTCATCAGCATTGAGACGGAAAAGCCCTTTGATCGTTACCCGGTCATCGGTATTAAAACGTTTGCTTACTTTCTTAAATTTGACAGACACCACAGATTCCGGTCCGGCCTGGCCGCAGAAGAAGCATGAGGCAAAAGGATTCGCTGACAATACATAATAATTGGCGTCGATGTCAACCGGGATCATATAGCCGGTCAAAACCACTTCTTTGCCTTTTAGAGCCGAAACTTTAGCTCCGAACTGGGGTTCAAGGATGAACATCCCTTCATCTGCATTCCATTTTTTCTTGAAGGTAACATCCCTCAGGTTTTCCCAGGTGATCTTTACCGGGTCAACGACCATCGTGAACGCCAAAGCAGGAATTAAGAAAAGAACCAATCCGAAACGTACAATTTTGTTTTTCATATTTATAAATTTAATCCGGCAGTCCGGTCTGATGATGTCTTTTTAATCTTCCGCCAGGGTTTTCGAAATGTTAATTCTGTACACACCCAGCGACGGAATACCAGCTGCAAAAATACCTACAATTAACGCACCGATCAAAAGAAATATTTCCTCGCTTTGCAGAGAAAGCTGATTTAATGAATAATGATAGTTTTTATTCAGCTGGCCCGACAGGATAAGAACGCCGATACGGCTCACAATAATTCCCAGAAGGAATCCTGTAAGGCTTAAAAATATCCCTTCAAGCAACAGCATCATGAATAATTTGAATCTTTGGGCACCCATTGACAGCATGAGGGCCATTTCATATTTTCTTTCCTTAAGTGAATTGTAGAGTGTCACAAATACGCTGATGCCCGAAATGACCATGATAACCACAGCCAGGATTTTCAGGGTGTCAAAGCCTACGCCCATGAGTTCAAACAGGCGGTTGATCTCAATAGCCGGTAAGGCCGCCTGCATCACCGTATTCTGGTTGATGTTTCTGGGTAAAGTCATCAGCCCCAGCGGTGATCTGAATTTGATCAGGGCACAGGTGATTTCTTTTTTGGCCAGGGTGTCTTCCTCTCCATGCTCATGGATGGCCCACACACTGCCCAGGTTGGTGATCACCAGGTTATCTATCACAGAGTTGTTCTGCTGAAGAACACCGACTACTTTGTATTTCTTGTGGTCATGCACATCCCCGTCACTTTCCAGTCCGTGTGAGCCGCTGAAGGTATCTCCAAGTTTTAACCCGGTGTTCGCGGCTGTATTGGAGCCGATAACCGCCTCAAAGTCGCCTGAGAATGTTTTGCCTTCTGCAAACACCGCATTGAAATTTTTAAGGTATTTGCTGTTGGTGCCGACAATCCTGTAACCTTTGTGATTGTCACCCATGGAGAGCGGGATCATCTCCTTAACCAGCGGGTTTGACGTCAGTTTCTGCACGTCTTCCAGCGGCACATTCCCGGTAGGGGAGTCTATCTGGTAAATTCCGGAAAGAATCAGCTGCAGCGGGCTTCCTTTTGCCCCGACTACCATGTCGATTCCTGTAATATTTTTCGTGAATTTCTCTTCGATTTGTTTGCCCAGCACCATGATCAGGGAAATGATGGCGATCCCGAACATCATCAGCAGAATGCACAGAAAACTGTTGAGTTTCTTGGCGGCTATATTTTTCCAAACTATTTTTAAAAGCATCGTTATAGGGTGATCTGATTAGTAAATTTTGATTTCAGCCTTTGGTCATGGGTCACAATCAGTAAAGCTGCCCCGATGTTACGGGCCTGACTTTCCAGCAGGGTAATCACTTTCCCGCAGTTTTCATCATCCAGGTTGGAGGTCGGCTCATCCGCAAGAATAAGTTTAGGGGCATTCATGACCGAACGGGCTATACTGACCCTCTGCTGCTCACCGCCACTCAGAAACTGGATCGGTTTAGAAAGCAGCTCTTCAAAACCCAGGGCTTGGGATAAGTCCCGGGCACGGGCTGTGTTTTGTTCTTTGCCTGCCAGGTAATTGGCCAGCACCAGGTTGTCTGCCACATTCAATGAGTTGACAAAATGCGATTTCTGGTAAATAATACCAATATTATTGGCCCTGAAGGCGATCATTTCTTTGGCTGAAAGCGATACGGTACTTTGTCCGTCAAGGTTGATTTCGCCTGAAGTGGGCTTGAGCAGAAGACCGATGAGGTTCAGAAGTGTCGTTTTTCCGGTACCTGAGTTGCCCAGAATCAGGCAGGTTTCTCCTTTTTTGCAATGGATGTCCGGAAATTCGAAACTTTTATCCCGGGAATATCCGAAAACTAATTTATGGGTATTGAGCATTCAGAATGAAGTTTTTACAAAAATACGAGGTATTGCCAGATTTTGAAGGGTTTCGAATTTAAAGTTTGTAATATATGTGCTTTGTGCTGGACCGGCAGGTTAAAACAGCTCAGAAGCCGGCTTAAACTGTGGATTAATATTTATTTTCTTTTGCTTTTTTTGGTTGATTCTTTCCCCGATCTTTAAGGCTGATAAACAGTAGGTTAAAGAGCTCCTGGTCATCCAGCCCCTTTATAAAGTTTTACAGAAGATAATTTTGACCGGAACCAATTTCCTACTAGATTTGTAGACTAGTATAGGTATAAACATTTAAAATTTTTAACATATGTCACTCAGATTAGGAGATATTGCACCGGATTTTCAGGCCGAAACTACTCAGGGGCCTATCAGTTTTCACGAATGGTTAGGCAACAGCTGGGGGTTGTTATTTTCGCACCCTGCAGATTTTACCCCTGTTTGTACTACGGAGTTGGGTAAAACCGCTCTTTTGAAAGGCGAATTCGAAAAGAAAGGCGTTAAAGTAATAGCTGTTTCAGTAGATGACCTGGATTCACATAACAGATGGGTTCCGGATATCGAAGAAGTGAACGGTGTGAAGATGAATTTCCCGATCATTGCTGATCAGGACCGCAACGTAGCCACTCTTTATGATATGATTCACCCGAATGCTTCTGAAAAAGCGACAGTTCGTTCGGTGTTCATCATCGGACCAGATAAAAAAGTAAAACTGACATTGACTTACCCGGCTTCAACAGGTCGTAATTTCCAGGAATTGTTAAGGGTTATAGATTCTCTTCAGCTAACGGCCAACTATTCAGTAGCTACCCCTGCTGACTGGCAGGATGGCGACGATGCTATCGTGGTGCCGGCAGTTTCAACGGAAGATGCGATCGCCAAATTCCCGAAAGGCGTTAAGATCGTTAAGCCGTATCTGAGGTACACTCCTCAGCCGAATAAGTAATAAAATCAAAGGGCCGGTCGTTTAGAAATTGGAAATTGCCAGGGTTTTACAGGCACTTTTTCTGAACGACCGGTTTTTGTATTATTTATTTATTGCAATGCGATTTAAGAATCGTATTTTTGCCAAAAAAGATTTTCTCCGTGCGGAATTCCTACAGCAGAAAATATTCGAAATGGTACCACAAATGGCTCAACTGGATTTTCCATTGGAGGCTGTGGTATCTCTTAGTCTTTTCGGGTATCATAGTCATGTATCCTATATTTGTCAGTGATGGACAAGGCTGGAAATTTGTTGATACTTACGAGATTAGCCTCCCGCTCAAGCACCAGATACACGGCATCGATGTTTCTCACCACAATGGACTGATAGACTGGGCAAAAGTCAAAAAGACCCAGAAAAACAACGCTTATATCAAATTCGCCTTCATCAAAGCTACAGAGGGCACAGATCTTCAGGACAGGTATTTTGACATGAACTGGAAGCAGGCAAAAAAACATGGATTTATCCGTGGAGCCTATCACTTTTTTGTGCCCTATTCTGACCCGAAACTCCAGGCCCTCAATTTTATACTGAAAGCCAAACATGAAGAAGGGGACCTGATCCCCGTCCTTGATTTTGAGATCAACGGGAAGACCAAAAAGGAGCGTGAAAATATGGTAGAGAACGTCAGGATCTGGCTGAACACCATTGAGTCGCATTATGGAATCAAGCCGATTATTTATACCAACAGATTTATATATAACCAATACATCGAAGATAATTTCAAGGATTATCCCCTGTGGATATCGCAGTATGATTCGGGTGACCTGGAAGGGTATGATGACGGTGAAATCGTGTTGTGGCAACACTCCTGTACCGGAAAACTGGACGGCATCAACGGACACGTGGATTTCAATGTATTTCTGGGCTCCGATTTCAAGCTGGATAAACTGAGATTTTAGTATATTATTTTCAGTAAATTCTGAAAATATAATTTTAATAGATATTTCTGAACATTTAATAATTACAATATACCCCTTCAAGAATGCTGCATTCCATAAGTTTTTCGGAAACCAAGTCGTTTAAAAAACTGAAGAGTCACTATAAGACTATTTCAAAGAAACCACTAAAAGAACTCTTTGCGGAAGATCCGAAGAGATTTTCTAAATTTTCATTGAAATTCAATGATATACTCCTTGATTACTCCAAGAATAATATCACGGGACGTACTTTGTCTTACCTGACTGAGCTGGCTGAAGAATGTCAGTTGTCGGATGCCATTGAAAAAATGTTTTCCGGTGATGAAATCAATGCCACTGAAGGCCGTGCCGTATTGCACACTGCCCTCAGAAACAGGTCGAACACCCCGGTTCTGGTAGATGGAAAAGACGTAATGCCTGATGTGAATGAGGTGCTGGATAAGGTGAAGAATTTCAGTGAGTCTATCCGTTCAGGCCAGTGGAAAGGTTATACCGGTAAAGCCATCACTGATATTGTCAATATCGGTATCGGCGGCTCTGACCTGGGTCCTGTAATGGTCACAGAAGCCCTGAAAGCTTATGCCAAAAAAGGCCTTTCTGTTCATTTTGTATCTAATGTGGACGGCACGCATATCGTCGAGGCTCTGAAAGGCCTTAACCCGGAAACCACCTTGTTTATGGTGGCTTCAAAAACTTTCACCACACAGGAAACCATGGCTAATGCGGTTTCGGCCAGAACCTGGTTCCTTGAGAAAGCCGTTGACGCTGAATTTGTGAAAAAACACTTTGTGGCTATCTCGACCAATGCTGACGGGGTGGCTAAATTTGGCATCGATACCCAGAATATGTTCGGTTTCTGGGATTGGGTAGGGGGCAGGTATTCGCTCTGGAGTGCTATCGGTTTGTCTATCGCCTGTTTTGTGGGTTATGACAAATATGTGCAGGTATTGCAGGGAGCCCATGAAATGGACCTTCATTTTAAAAATACGCCGTTTAAAAAGAACATCCCGGTTTTGCTGGGTCTGCTGGGCATCTGGTATAATAATTTCTTTGATGCACAAACCCATGCCATCCTTCCTTATGATCAGTATCTGCATCGTTTTGCGGCCTATTTTCAGCAGGGAGACATGGAATCTAACGGTAAGTATGTAGATCGATCGGGAAAGACCGTTGATTATCAGACAGGTCCGATCATCTGGGGCGAGCCGGGCACCAACGGTCAGCATGCTTTTTACCAGCTGATACACCAGGGCACCAAACTGATCCCTTGTGATTTTATTGCCCCGGCGGTTTCACATAATCCGATCGGTGACCACCATAAAATGTTGTTGTCGAATTTCTTTGCACAGACAGAAGCTCTGATGAACGGAAAATCAGAAGAAGAAGTGGTGGCAGAGTTTAAAAAAGCCGGAAAATCAGATTCAGAAATCGAATTTTTAAAGGCTTATAAAGTATTTACCGGTAACAGACCAACCAACTCAATCCTGGTGAAGAAAATCACGCCGAAAGTACTCGGCAGTCTGATCGCCATGTATGAGCACAAGATTTTTGTGCAGGGTGTGATCTGGAACATTTTCAGCTTTGATCAATGGGGTGTGGAGCTTGGAAAACAACTGGCCAATAAAATTTATCCGGAACTTCAGGATGAAGAAGTGGTTTCAGGACATGACAGCTCGACCAACGGCCTGATCAATACCTACAAGAAATGGAGAAAATAGGCTTTTAAGCCTATTTTTTTTATATGAATCTTTCAGTAATTATTGAAAAGATAATATTTATTAAATTTTTTGATTTTTTACTTGGAAATATAAATTCAATAAATTAAGTTTGAACTATCAAATCAGTTTGATGATTTTAGTCAAATGAACGGTTTGAGTGGAGTTATAAAAATGGACTTACGTGCATTCCTTAATATAAAATTTGGTATAACATTCCGGCTGTTTTTCGCCGGATTTGTTATCATGTTTGGAGTTCATTCGGAAGTTAAAAGTCAACCGGTTGCTATTGAGCCGAAAACACCTTATGAAATCAGGTTTGTTGATGTAACTTTTCAGTTATCAGATGTTGCCAGATATTTGCTCAGTCAGGAAATTGCTTATTTAGACAAGAATCCCCACATTAAGCAAGACTATTTAGAAAAACTATCTTTGTATCTGCCCGTTATTGATCCTATGATCAGGAATGCCGGCGTGCCTGAGGATTTTAAGTTTTTAAGTGTCTATTCAAAATTTCAGAAAAGTGTAGGTTTGGTTTCCGTATTGGAGCCGGGTATTTTCTGGTGTATGGACAATGCCAAGGCATTGGATGTCGATCTGGAAATCAACCGCATTGTAGATGAAAGAAAACACCTTACGCTGGCCACGGCCGGTGCCCTGGTGAGTTTAAAACGTAATAATATCCTTTATAACAGCTGGGGTTCTGCTCTTTTTGCTCACATAGCAGACAGGAGCGTCATCAAAACTCTGGACATAGGAAAGAAATGGAACGGCAATAAGTTTATCGTACTGGATTCGCCGGCATATAGTTCTTTAATACATTTTCTGGCCTTTAAATGGGTGATGGAACGTGACTGGCCGGGTTTCAGGCCTGAGGTACACAGGATCGTTTACGAGTACCCCTATGGAAAAGGCAAAAGCCTGAATCTTATCGGGGCTGATCTGCAGGTAGAGCCCAAAGACCTGGTCGAAAGTAATAAATGGCTGAAGGTTAATCTTGTGCCGGATCGCAAATCGACGGTTATCGTAGTGATCCCATCGTCAAGATATCATGAGATCAGGAAACTATCCGAATTGTCCCGGAATCTGGGCATATCAGGATACGAATCAGGTTTCCCGGTTTTGAAAGAAACACCGGCTTATTCAAAAGGAAAAGGCGGGGTGTTTTATAAGATCAATGATAAAAAGGGGATCAGGGCTGATTTTTGTGACAGTCATGTGACACTAGCCTATAAATCTGATCTGAGCCTGAAGAAATTTCTTGACTACAATGAAATGACGGAGAAAGACGTCACTACGGTAGGGCAGGTGTATTACCTCCAGGAAAAGAACGGAAAGGCCAAAATTCCTTTTCATATAGTAAAGGAAGGAGAGACGATCTGGTACATTTCTCAGCTTTATGGCGTGAAAATGTCGACCCTGCTGGATTTTAACCGTATGGATGCCGTACAAAGGCTTCAGCACGGAAGGGTGATCTGGTTACAAAAGAAAAGATCGAAGAAAAGGCCGGTAGAGCACGTGGAGCTGCCGAAAGAAGAGATTACTTTCCCTGAGGAAGAAGTGGTGGCTGCTGCAGAGCAGGAGCAGGTGATTCCGGTAGAAAAACTGGTGTCTGAAGCACAGAAGCCTGCGGAGGTGAAGCCCGTTGAGCAGAAACCGGCAGATCAAAAAGTCATAGAGGTAGTTAAAGAAACTCCGAAAGAGGTCAAACCTGTAGAAAAACCAAAGACTGAAGAAACGGTCACGGTGATAAAACAGGAGCCTAAAAAAGAGGTTAAACCCACGGTAGCTGAAAAAAAACCTGAGCCGAAGAAAGTGATTGAAGAAGATATTCCCGGATCAGAAATCAGCGATGGATATATTTATCATATTGTAAAGCAGGGAGAAACCTTATACCGGATATCGGTCAATTACAAGGTAAGTGTAGAGAAATTATATAAGCTTAATAACCTGAAATCGAATACAATCGAGATCGGAGACAGGATCAGGGTTAAGCCCATTTAAGATAGTAATAAGTAGTATAGATTCACTCGATAGCTCGATTAGCCCTGGTCATTGGCCGGGGCTAATTTTTTTGGGATGGAGAAAGGAAAAAAGGAGGAAGGGAAAAGGATGATTGGTGTCATGTCATGGAATAAATTTTGGATGTCAATTACAAAATAGTGCTGATCATGGATAGCAAACGTCGTATACAACCTCAAAGATGGATTTGCATCATAAACAAATCACAAAAAAACTCAGGAGTTAAAATGATTGTAGAGCTGAGAACCGGCGTAGAAGATCATGACCAGGCATAAGGTCACTTTGGCGAATATACCCACCAAAAAGCCGATGAAGCTTCCCAGGGCGGCTTTAAAGGCCTTGTTGAAGTTGTTTTCATTGAGCATCTCACCCAGGAATGCCCCGGCAAAAGCCCCGATGAAAATACCGAACGGTCCCATGAAAAGCCCGGCCAGCATACCGATGAATGAGCCTGTTACGCCATATTTGCTGCCTCCGAACTTTTTGGTGCCCCAGATGGGTACGTAGTAGTCCAGAACAGTGATCAGGACTGTGGCAGCCCCCAGCCAGAACAGCAAATTGTCAGAGAACTGTGCGTAATCAGAAAAATGAAGTAAGAGAATGCCTCCGAAACTCAGAGGTGGTCCGGGCAGAGGTAAAACAGCTCCTGCCAGCCCGATAAGCAGGCAGGCAATGCCAAGAATAAGCAGGACTACTTCCATAATCAGGCTTCCTGCAGGATCGGCGTCGATTTGATCCTTTTTTCATTCAGGAATTCTCCGATGCGGTTGGTAGCCAGTTCGAGCGTGTCGGTATCCGGCAAAAATACCACCCTGAAGTGAGACTTGTCAGGATAGTTGAATCCTTTCCCTGAGACCACGAAGACCTTTTGCTCTGTCAGTAAGTCCAGCACAAACTGTTCATCATCTACCAGGTTGAATTTCTTAAGATCTATTTTCGGGAAGACATACAGCGAGCCTTTGGGCTTGACACAGGTAATTCCCGGAATATCCGTCAGTTTGTAATGCACCAGGTCTCTTTGTTTTCTCAGTCTGCCGTTTTCAGCCACCAGGTCATTGATACTCTGATATCCGCCTAAAGCGGTCTGAATGGCGTATTGGGTTGGTACATTGGCACATAACCTCATGCTGGCCAGTAGGTTGAGGCCCTCAAGGAAAGACTTGGCACGGTGCTTGGCCCCGCTCGGGATCACCCAGCCGCCTCTGAAACCTGCCGCACGGTAGTTTTTGGAGATGCCCCCGAAAGTCATGAAAAACACGTCTTCCGAAAGGGTGGCTATAGGAACATGAACGTTGCCGTCATACAGGATTTTATCATAAATCTCATCTGAGAATATGATCAGGTTATGTTTTTCGGCCAGTTTTACGATTTGCTTCAATACATCTTTCTCGTAAACCGCCCCGGTAGGGTTGTTCGGATTGATGATGACGATGGCTTTGGTCTTGGAAGTTATCTTGCTTTCCATGTCCTGGATATCAGGATTCCAGTCGGATTCCTCGTCACATATATAATGTACAGGTTTACCGCCCGACAAGCCTACGGCTGTGGTCCAGAGCGGGTAATCCGGTGAGGGGATCAGTATTTCGTCGCCCTGATTCAGCAAGGCCTGCATGGTCATGACGATCAGCTCACTGACGCCGTTGCCCACAAAAATATCTTCAAACTGAACGTCTTTGATACCGATTTGCTGGGTATAGTGCTGAATAGCTTTTCTGGCAGAGAAAATGCCAAGATGGTGAGAATAGCCCTGGGCGTTTCTCAGGTTAAGGATCATGTCATGAACAATTTCATCAGGGACATCAAATCCGAACGGGGCGGGATTGCCGATGTTAAGATTGATGATTTTCTGACCCATGGCTTCTAGCTGCTGAGCTTTTTCAAAAACCGGGCCTCTGATAGCGTAGCTCAGATTATTGAGCCTGTCGCTTTTTAAAAATTGTTTTGACATGTTATTTTTGCTTTTCAAGGAAGCTTTTTATGTTTTTATCAATCCTTTCCGTTATATCCGTATCATTTTCAGGAACAAACTTTTCGCCCATAACATTCTCGAAAAGTTCAATATATCGCTTACTTATCTCTTCAACCTTTTCGTCGGTCATTTCAGGTACGGTTTGCCCTTCCTTGCCCTGGAAATTATTGGCAATCAGCCACTCTCTCACAAATTCTTTCGAAAGTTGTTTCTGAGGCAACTGGTTTTCCTGGTTGTACTCATAGTTTTCAGCATAAAAATACCTGGACGAATCCGGTGTATGCACTTCGTCGATCAGGTAAATGACACCGTCTTTTTCTCCGAATTCATATTTGGTATCTACTAAAATCAGGCCATTCTTGGCAGCGATCTCAGTTCCCCTTGCAAACAGCTGAAGAGCGTAAGCTTCCAGTTGTTTATATTTTTCTTCTTCTACAATTCCTCTGGCTATAATTTCTTCCCTTGAAATGTCCTCATCATGTCCTTCATGAGCCTTGGTAGTGGGAGTGATGATAGGCGTCGGAAACTTGTCGTTTTCTTTGAGTCCTTCCGGCAACGTTACGCCGCAAACCGATCTTTTACCTGATTTGTACTCTCTCCAGGCATGGCCTACCAGGTAACCTCTGACCACCATTTCAACAGGGAAAGTGGTGCACTTGATGCCAAAAGAGACGTTCGGGTCAGGAGTTTCAAGCAGCCAGTTGGGAACAATATCTCTCGTGGCTTTCAGATATTTGGATGCGATCTGGTTGAGTACCTGACCTTTGCAGGGGATAGCTCTGGGTAAAACCACATCAAACGCAGAAATTCTGTCGGAGGCGATCATCAGGATTTTATCACCAAAATCATATACATCACGGACTTTACCTTTATATAAACCTTGCTGGCCGGGGAAATTAAAACTGGTCTCTTTTAAGCTGCTCATTGAAAACTTTAGGTGTATTTTTTGCAAAGTTCGGTTTAATTACCAATCTTTTGTAATTTTCGAAGGACTATTTTTCGTTTTTTTGAATTTTTTATTCTCGCTGTTTTTCAGGTTATCCAGCAACTGCAGGGCTTTTTCCTTGGATATTTTAGCCTGGTTATAAGGGTCCAGCACGTCCTTTTTTTCTTCCGACGATTCTACTTTACCCTGGCTTATCTGCTGTTCTTCAGAAGCAGACGGGGGCGGCGGGCTGGGCGGAGCGTATTTTTTTCTGATGTATTCGAAATTATACCTGGCCGGATTGTTTTCAGGTTCTACTTCTATGGCCTGTTTAAAATATTCGAGGGCTTTGAGGCTGTCGCCTGATTGTGCCGCAATGATTCCCAGCTGATTCAGGCTGGCAGATTGAATGGATGAGCCGCCAAGCCCCAGTGTTTTACCATAGTTTTTCCTGGCATTGATGGTATCTCCTATCAGGAAATACGCATTGGCTACATTGATTCTCATTTCAGGCTCAATCAGGAAACTGATGTCTTCCAGTTCTTTGTATTTAATGATGGCCCTCTGATAATCCTTCTGAACAAAGCTCTTTCTGAACTCAGCTTTCAGCATGTTCTTTTCTTCAATATTGGTGAGATACTGAAAGTTGACCAGCAGATTGATGATATAGAAAATATATTGAAACACTTTTAGAGCTTAATGATATTGATGGTGATCAGAAAATCAAACGTAATGAGTAATAACGCCAAAATTAAGAAATACTGGTATTTATTGTTGGCCACCATCACTTTTCTCATGTCTATTTTCTCTTCCTGTATCAGGTTGAGCTTTTCAATGAGCTGGGGCAACTGATTGGTCTGGTTGTTGATCAGGAAGTACTCTCCTCCTAATTTGGTGGCCAGTTCTTTGAGGTTCTGCAGGTTCAGACGCGTGATGACCTCTATCCCGAACTCATCCTTCCTGAATCCTCCGTTCATGGGTATTTTACCTCCCTCAACGGTTCCTACCCCCAAAACCATTGACTTTACATTCTTGTTTTTCAGGATTTTAAACCATTGGTTGTCGAGATTGCCGAAGTCTTCGCCGTCGGTAACCAGGAGTATCACTTTTGACCGGTCTGTTTCTGAGGTCAGGTTATCCAGTTTATTGTTAACGAGTTCGAAAGCCGCATTAAAATCAGTGCCGTTAGTAGGCAAAACAGTGGTATTGATAGACCTGATATCAATTTTTAGGGCTTCGAGATCGTAGGTCAGCGGAGTATTCAGATAAGCCTCACTGCCAAAGACAATCAGGCCTATCCGGTCCGTTTTAAACTGATCGATGAGGTTATTGATCTCAATTTTTATCTTGTCCAGTCTTGAGGGCTGCACGTCGTTGCTGTTCATGGAATTGGACAAATCCAGCACAATGTAGATGTCCTTTCCGGTGCTCCGGGCTTCGGTTTCAGTAATTCCGAAACTTGGTCCCAGCAGGGCGAGTATCAATAAGGTAAAATAACTGGCACGTAAGAAAAACTTAATCAGCACAGAGCCCCCTGCTGTATTCAACTTCCTTGAGATGAGAAACACCCTCAGGAAATAGATGAGATACACCACGATGAAAATGATAATAAAGAGGTACTCTGTGGATGAAAAGGTTTTACTCCAGTTCATTATTTTTTGCCGGTTGAAATCAGGTTAGCCATTAGTCTGAAAGCCCCGGGCACACCCGCCGGCAGCTGTCTGAAAAATGATAACGCGGTAAATACATAGTGGCCTTTGCCATAAGGTGTATAAAGAAGCGATCCTTCCAGGTCTTCCTCACCTTCATCGTGCATGCCCAGTATGGTGGTGTACTTGTCAGACCACTGGTCAGCATAGTATAAGCCCCTTTCCTGCACCCATCCTTTGAAATCGGCCGGACCGATTTTGTTCGGGTAGTTAAGCAGGGGATGTGCCGGGTTCAATATTTTGATCTCTGCATTTTCGTCTGTTACACGTCCTCTTCCGATGGTGAAAGGATGCGGTCCCAGGTTTTTGGTTTTAACCGTGCCATAAAACGCCTGGGTCTGGTACTGGGTAATCACGTTGCCTCCGTTTTCCACGTATTTCATAAGGGTTTCGAAGGAGTTGACCAGCCAGTCTTCAGTGTTATAGGCCCTTACACCAATCAGGATGGCGTCATATTGGGCCAGGTTTTTATTGATATTGTCGTTGTTGAGTTTGACGACTTCGTAGCCGATCTGTCTGAGAGCATCCGGCACTTCATCACCGGCTCCGGCGATGTAGCCTATTTTGGTGCCTTTTTTCTTCAGGTCTATTCTCACCGCTTTGGCTGTGGCTAAAGGATAAAGGTTAAGCTCAGGAATATGCTCGTATTTGATGTTCTTAATGCCCCTGTCGTAAGTTCCGCTGGAAGTGACTGCAACAGCTTTCAGGTCAATTTCCGAAGCCGTGGCCGGGGGAGTGACTGAGAAGGTAATTATTTTCTCCTGGTTCTTGTCTGTCAGTTCCACAGGGATTTCAGCCGGAGAGGATTTCCAGCCGGCACCCAACTGCAGTTTAACAGATGCCTTAAGATTAGGTTTGCCCGCTTTCACAATGACAGAAACCTGCTGAGGGGTATTGTCAGCAAATGTGTAAACCTTTTGCTCGGGGGTTACCATCACTTCAGGCCTGACTTCAAAATACCTGTAGATTTCTCCGATCGACGGTTCCACATACTTAAATCTCAGTGGGGTGGTGAAGCTGAAAGCCTGACCAAGGATTGTCACATCAAAGGTACAATTGATGTTATCAGGTTTCATCGGTAACCCGACCAGCTGCTGATCATCTACTTTATAAAATCCTTTTTCAGGCTCTTTTACCAGCCAGTAAGGTTGTGTAATCGGAGCTGAAGCCGGCAATATTGCTTCAAAAGGAATTTCCAGCAGTTTGTTATTCGAAAGGGTGGTGTTAAGTACCATATCTTTTTTAACAAGGCCGTTGATCGAGATTTTATTAACCACCACAGCCGCATCGCTGCGTTTGATGAAAGAAGCAAAGCCCTTGAATTTTTCACCAGGATAAATCGAGTACGCAGTCGGATTGGCTTCATAGAATATACCGGCCGTGGCAATGATCAGCTGGTCCAGCTCTTCTTTTTTATTGGTTTTATAGATCGATTCCGGTAGCTGGTCCATCATCTCCCTGATCTTGAGTAGCCCGGGAAGACTCAGTGAGGGGTTTGAAATATTATAGGCAGCAATCACTTCAGAGATGGCCTTATCGATTTTTCCGCCTCCCGGAATCCTGTTCCAGGTCAGGTCAACGCCGTCAAAAAGGTCATTTTTAGCAGGCTCCCCCTTGATATGTATCGCATAATCAAATCTTTCGTTGCGGACTTTAGCAGAACCGAAGCCCTGGCTTTTGTGCATGCTGCGGGCTTCAGCGGCGATTTCCGGATAAGATTTACCCAGCAGGGCATTGTAGTCGCCCAACGAGAGTTTAATGAAACTTTCAGCTTCCGGGGCATTGTTGGTAAAGCCACGGCTGAATGAATTCCAGACCACACGTTTGGCCTGCCATGGTTCTACAAATTTCAGCTGTTCCGGAAATTTGGTCGGGTCGGCGGCCTGATCAAAAGCTTCGGCCGAAAGAACTGCTGATGCGGAGTGATGACCGTGACCTGCTCTTTCATCCGGCGGAAAACGGTTGATGATTACATCCGGTTTGAATTTCCGGATCCTCCATACCACGTCTTCCAGGACTTTGTCATGCCCCCAGGTGCTCAGGGCTTCTTCGGTTTTTTTGGTAAATCCGAAATCAATGGCCCTGGAAAAATATTGCTCTCCTCCGTCTACTTTCCTTGCCTCAAGCAACTCGTGGGTTCTTAAAATCCCGGTATAAGCCCCCTGTTCTGTTCCGATCAGGTTTTGTCCGCCATCGCCCCTGGTCATTGACATATAAGCTGTTCTGACGTTTTTTTCTTTTGATAACCAGGCAATGAGCAGGGTGTTTTCATCATCGGGGTGGGCGGCCAGGTACATGGCGTTGCCGACCACTTTGAGTCTGTTAAGTCCCTGCAGGATTTCACTGCTGCTTTGTGCTTTGGTCTGGGCTTCTGAATAACTGAAGGCAAAAATGAAAATCAGGCTAAGGAAGAGTTGTTTTTTCATGTTTCTTTGACAATACTTTTAGTTATAATGAGTAAGGTTTACATTTTATTACTTATATCAGCGGGTTTTAGTTCAATCGCGAGGCAAAATAGCAAGTATTTTGCGATTGAGAAAATATAATACTCCGCTCTGTAAATCCTGATCTGCCGGGACTTAGGCACTGCATTCGCCATTTGCCTGTTTTTTTGCCATTATTGCGGTCTGAATTGCCCTGAAAGACGAATGATTGCTCTGGAGAAAAACAGAAAATTATCTTTTTTTTAGTTTTTATTGAATAATACTTTTTAATTGTGTCCCGGAATCATAAATTTGCGAAAATCTAAAATTTGTTAATCTTAAAAAAACCAAAATAACATAAACCTTATGAATTCAATTGTTTACTTAGTTCCTGCCTTCGGGATAATCGGGTTGTTGTACACCGCCTGGAAATTTTCCTGGGTGTCGCGTCAGGAAGCCGGGGACGAAAACATGCAACGCCTCTCAGGATACATCGCTGACGG
Organism: Emticicia sp. CRIBPO; assembly: GCF_009905725.1. Lineage (GTDB taxonomy): Bacteria > Bacteroidota > Bacteroidia > Cytophagales > Spirosomataceae > Leadbetterella. The sequence continues at coordinate 272,688 of NZ_JAAAKV010000003.1, forward strand.
AGCGATTGCATTTTTAAAAGCAGAATGGCGGGTTTTGGCCATGTTTGCTCTTCCAACCGCCCTTATCCTTGCCTGGTTGGGTATGGATGAAGGTACTGTCGAAAATCCGATCCATTCTTCACCGATCATCGCTGTGGCCTTTTTGATCGGAGCAGTTTTTTCTGCGTTTGCAGGTTATGTAGGGATGAAAGTTGCTACAAAAGCCAACGTAAGAACTGCTCATGCAGCCCGTACGTCATTAGCCAAAGCCCTGAATGTGTCATTCACCGGTGGAGCTGTGATGGGTATGGGTGTTGCCGGCCTTGCTATTTTAGGTTTGGGTGGATTATTCATATTATTTTACAACCTCTTCGCTCAGGGCCAGGCACTGACTTCTGACGAAATGAGAAAAGCCATCGAGGTATTGGCCGGATTCTCTCTGGGAGCAGAATCAATCGCCCTTTTTGCCCGTGTGGGTGGTGGTATCTACACCAAAGCTGCCGATGTTGGAGCTGACCTTGTGGGTAAAGTAGAAGCGGGTATTCCTGAAGATGACGTCCGTAACCCTGCCACCATCGCGGATAACGTGGGTGATAACGTGGGTGACGTGGCCGGTATGGGAGCTGACCTTTTCGGATCTTATGTAGCTACTATCCTGGCAACCATGGTATTGGGTCAGGAAATCAGCGTGACAGATAATTATGGCGGATTCTCTCCGGTATTGTTGCCGATGCTGATTGCAGGTGTAGGTCTTCTGGCTTCATTGGTCAGTACTTTCTTCGTAAGGATCAAAAACGAAACGTCTTCTGTACAAAGTGCCCTTAACCTGGGTAACTGGGCCTCTATCATCATTACTTTGATTGCCTGTTATTTCCTTGTTAAAAATATTCTTCCTGAAACATTGAACCTGAGAGGGTTTGAATTTACTTCGAATGGTGTTTTCGGAGCCATTGTTGTCGGTCTGATCGTAGGAGCCCTGATGTCTATCATCACAGAATACTACACAGCTATGGGCAAGCGTCCGGTAAATTCTATCATCCAGAAGTCTGGTACAGGACATGCGACGAACATCATCGGCGGTCTTGCGGTTGGTATGGAGTCTACCGTGCTTCCTATTCTTGTTTTAGCGGCCGGTATCATCTTCTCTTACAGCTTTGCCGGTCTTTATGGTGTTTCTATCGCTGCGGCCGGTATGATGGCTACTACGGCCATGCAATTGGCTATTGATGCTTTCGGACCTATCGCGGATAACGCCGGTGGTATTGCCGAGATGTCTCAGTTGCCTCCTGAAGTCCGTGAAAGAACAGATAACCTGGATGCGGTTGGTAATACCACTGCAGCTACCGGTAAAGGTTTTGCGATTGCCTCTGCTGCCCTTACTTCGCTGGCTCTTTTTGCCGCTTTTGTAGGTATTGCGGGTATCAGTGCTATTGATATTTACAAAGCTCCTGTTCTGGCAGGTTTGTTTGTCGGTGGCATGATTCCTTTCATTTTCTCAGCCCTTTGTATCTCAGCAGTAGGTAAAGCCGCTATGGAAATGGTGAATGAAGTTCGTCGCCAGTTCAGAGAGATTCCTGGTATCATGGAATACAAGGCTCAGCCTGAGTATGAAAAATGTGTGGAAATCTCTACTAAAGCCTCTATCAAGCAAATGATCCTTCCGGGTGCCATTGCTTTGATCGTGCCTGTTCTGGTTGGTTTCGGTTTCAAAGGTGTTTTCGCAGAAACGAGCTCAGCTGAAATCCTGGGTGGTTTGCTGGCCGGTGTAACGGTTTCAGGGGTATTGATGGGTATGTTCCAGTCTAATGCCGGTGGTGCATGGGACAACGCCAAAAAATCATTTGAAAAAGGAGTTTTGATCGATGGTCAGATGTACTACAAAAAATCTGAACCACATAAGGCTTCAGTGACTGGTGATACCGTAGGTGATCCGTTTAAAGATACTTCAGGACCTTCAATGAACATCCTGATCAAACTGATGTCGATCGTTTCACTGGTTATCGCTCCTTACATCGCAGTGACATCTTCTGCTCCGGAAGTGGTTGAAGAAGTAGTAGCTGTAACAGAAGTAATGCCTGCTAACCTGACTAAGAAACTTTCTTCAGGTGTAGACCTTAACTTCATGGAAGGTGGTATCGAAGATCAGCTGATCAAATTCATTGAAGATGAAAATGCTGAAGCAGGAAAAGAAAACTGGTTCAACTTCGTGAACCTTAACTTTGCTTCAGGCAGTGCTAAAATCGATGAAAATACTTTGGTTGAGGTTAAAAATATTGCAGAAATATTGAAAGCTTATCCTGCTGTAGCCATTAAAATCGGTGGGTATACTGACAATACGGGAGAGGCTGCTGCGAACCTTAAATTGTCTTCTGATAGGGCTGCTGCGGTTAAATCGGCTCTTTTAGGCATGGGCATTGAAGAGAGCAGGCTGGAGTCTGAAGGATACGGAGACAAGCATCCGGTAGCGAGCAACGATACAGAAGAAGGACGTGTTCAGAACCGTCGTATCGCTGTGAGTGTAAGAAAGAAATAAGGATTTACTTTTTATAGCAGAAAGCCCCGGTCAGTTCTGGCCGGGGCTTTTGTTTTATATCTTTTTCAGAACTCCCGATTCAACAGCATAAATATGAGACGCCGATGTGCCGGAAACGGGTTTCCATTTTTTTAGATCAAAAGTGTTCTCTCCGCTTTTGCTGCCTTTTATTTCGGTTGATTTTACCCCGTCAGGCCAGTTTAGAGGTTTGTTTTTCTGACAAGGTTCTGAAAGTCCTTTGTTGACACTTAAAAAATACGCAACTCCCGACCCGAAGATTTTTGAAACGCCTTTCGGATCAACACAAACCGCTGTTTTTTCGCTGACACCGATACCCCGGGCTTTTACTTTCCAGTCGTTTAACGTCCTGGCCATAAACACGATGTGCCTTCCTATCCTGTTTCTGGCATCATAATGGGTATCAGTGATGGTGTTTTTAAGTGGTCTGACATCCAGGAAGTCATTTCTGCCGATGATGATGGCTGGGTGCAGCGGATCACTGAGAGCCTCTTCTGAAGTTACGGATCCTTCCATAGCACCGAAGTAGAGTTTGCCCATGATGGCACATCCTGCACTGGTGCCGCCTACGGTCACTTTTTTCTCATTGATCAGGTAATCGAGGGCCTTGGATAATTTTGTGTTGTTCCAGAACCTGACATAATTTCCCTGGTCGCCGCCTGCGATGAAAATTGCTTCTGCATTTCTCACTTTCTCAGCGATCTCATCCAGGTCTGCAATTTCCCTGCTGTTGACCATCAGCGTTTCAACAGAATTCACCTTGCCCAGGTTGAACAGGTATTTGTTGTAACCATCTTTACCTGAGGCTCTGATGACGACCACATCGCCGCCATCGGCGTTTTGCAGCATCCAGGCGTGGGCTTCGTCCACATCAGTGCTCCCACCCATCAGGATAGTACCCCCTTTGTGATTCGTTTTTACATCTGCCGGATCACCCGTGATCCACGAATCGTAAGGCTGGATTTCAGGTTTATAGGCTGTTGAACCGTGTAAAAAGGTCAGCAGCAGGGATAATTTCAGAAAATTTCTCAATATTAAGATCAGTCTACACGATAAGCGAGCACTTTGTTTTTAAGGAATGTCGGAATCACCAGAAGTTTTTTCGACGGAATGTAGTCGATGTCAGCCGTATTCACTTTTTCGTTGACAAAGTCCAACAACAACTGAATTTCACCGGCAGGAGACACATGCCATACTTTCCCTCTCCACTCAGACGCAAAATAACCACCTTTTCCGTCCGGAACAATGCCGTCTATGCCTTGCATTCCCGAAGCCACCGTGGTATAATTCGCAGTTTTCAGGTCATAAGCCAGCACTTTTCCGTCGCCGTTTCCTACGATCAGTTTGCCTTTTTCATAGAATACACCATTTGGGGTACTTAGAGGGGCTCCTTCGGCTACTTTGATGATTTTTCCCTTTTCAAGTTTCCACAATCTGGCTGGGGTAGAACGCATGTCTGTAAAATAAACCACTTTGTTAACCTCATCAACTGATACGTCGTTAAGGAACGCAGCTTCAGGGACATCGTATTTATTAAGTACTTTTCCGGACTTCAGATCAATTTCCACCAGTTTCAGCAGCTCTGAAACGTACAGTTTGTTGCCCATCACGGCTATTCCCTTGGTAGAGCTGAGGCCTTCGGTCAGTTTGAGTGTGGTGATTTTACCGTTCACATCAATTTTCGAAACGAAACTGTTGTGATTCTGGGCGTTTGGAGAGCCGTTGATGCAAGAGATATAAATGGTTTTATCCTTTTCATTGTAAAACACCGATTCAGGGGTGGTCAGCGTAGTATCGGTTTCCCAGACTTTGGTCAGTTTTAGTTGTCCTGAAGAAGGCAAAATGCTTAAGATTAACAAGGCGGAAAATGCAAACGCTGTCAGTTTTTTTGCAGGTCTCATGATATTTTGTTTTGGTTGAAAATGCGTTTAAGGCAGTAAATATAAAAAATAAGGCGACGCTTTACCGGTTTAGCGGACATTAAATTATTATAGGGTATCATCCTTAATCAGCTGGTAGATGAAGACAGAGATTGAGTAGACAAGTAAATCTATCATAGTGATGGATTATGCTCAAAAACATATATTTTTGTAGAATTATTCTATTCAGACCTGTTATGATATTCTGAACCACCCTTTTGGGGAGGTAATCTGCCCATGTTTCTGGAAGAATTTCCGATTTATTCAATCAAAGTATAACATAATGAAATTTGAAATTAAGGTAAGGCGATTATCCGGAGTAATGATGCTGTCTTTATTATTCCTGAATATCCACATGACTATCGCACAATCTGCAGGGAAGGGCTTTCTGAAGGGTAAAGTGGAAGACAGCCAGACCGGGGCCGCTCTTAGTTTTTCAAGCATCCGTATCTTTAAATCTGCTGACAAAACCCTGGCGACAGGTAACATCTCCGCTGAAAACGGTGAGTTTTCCATTGAAACACCATATGGCAGCTTTTACGCAGAGATTGAATACATGGGCTATAAAACCCTTAAAACTCCCGTTTTTGTTATCTCAAAAGAAGCAAGTGTACATCAGTTGGGATCACTGAAACTGGAATCATCTGCCAACGCCCTGGATGAGGTAGTGGTGCAGGCTGAGAAGAGTTCTATGGAACTGTCACTTGACAAAAGAATATTCAACGTAGGAAAAGATCTGGCCAATGCCGGCGGATCAGCTTCGGATATATTGATGAACATTCCTTCGGTGTCGGTAGATCCCGACGGCGGCATCAAACTCAGAGGAAGTGACAATGTTCGTATCCTGATTGACGGAAAACCATCCGGATTAGTGAGTTTCAAGGGCGGTGGAGGATTGCAGCAGCTTCAGGCGAGTATGATTGAGCGTGTTGAAATCATCACCAATCCTTCAGCCAGGTATGAAGCCGAGGGTATGGCCGGGATCATCAATATTGTCCTTAAAAAAGAAAGAAAAGAAGGATTTAACGGTTCTGTGGAGATCATCACAGGACATCCGGTCAACTACGGCGGAGCGGCTAACCTTAATTACAGACACCGTAAAGTAAATTTCTTCATCAACTACAGCCTGGCCTACAGGATTCAGCCGGGGATCGGCTCTATCTACCAGGAAGTATATAATAATGACACGACCTCTATTTTAAAACAAAATAATGACGGTACGGTGGAAGGGTTCAATACCAATATCCGTGGAGGACTGGATTATTTCTTCAGTGAAAAGAGCATTCTGACCGCTTCTTATTTATACAGAAGAAGCAAAGCGACCAGGGAAACCCACATTCGTTATGAGGATTACCTCTTTAACCTGCAGAATTTCAAAGGAACGACTTTCAGAAGACAGGACGAAAAAGAAACGGAGCCTAATTCTGAATACGTTTTGAGTTATAAAAGAACATTTGACCGCAAAGGCCAGGAGTTTAATGCCGAAGTGCGTTTCCTGGACAACTGGGAAACTTCCGACCAGTTATTTACACAAAGATTTGAATCTGCTGCAGGAGTGCCGGATCCGTCGAAATCAATCCTTCAGAACTCTTTGAATGATGAATTCGAGAAACAACTGCTTTTCCAGGTGGATTATGTGCAGCCGATCGGTAAAGAAGGTAAGTTTGAAACCGGGCTAAGAAGCAGTTTCAGAGACATGGTCAATGATTATGTGGTCAACAACAAGAACAGTGAGGGCCAGTGGGTGCCGATTCCGGGTTTGGTCAACTACTTTATCTATGATGAGAATATCCACGCTGCCTACGGTATTTTAGGGAATAAAACCAATAAAATATCCTACCAGGCAGGGGTAAGGGCGGAATGGACGGATGTGAAAACCACCCTCAGAACGACGAACGAGGTAAACCCGAGGAATTACTTCAACCTGTTTCCGAGTGCCCACGTGAGTTACGAGCTGCCAAAACAAAACGCCATACAGCTGAGTTACAGCCGCAGGGTAAGAAGACCGTTCTATAATGACCTGAGTCCGTTCTTTACTTTTTCCGACAGCCGGAACTTTGCGGGTGGTAACCCGGACCTGAATCCTGAATTCAGCGATGTGTTTGAGATCGGGCACATCAAATATTTTGAAAAGGGCTCATTAGGTTCGTCTGTTTATTACAGAGACACCAAAGGCAAGATAGAAAGAATCAGAACGGTAGATGAGGCCGGAAATTCAAGAACCCTGCCTCAGAATCTGAATGGCGAAAAAGCATTCGGAACGGAATTCTCGAGCCAGTATTCTCCGTTCAAATGGTGGAAACTGGACCTGAACTTCAACTTCTTCCAGGCACAGATTGACGGCAGCAACATCAGTGAATTATACAAGAGACAAACTTACAGCTGGTTTGTCAGACAAACTTCCCGTTTTATATTGCCTAAAAACCTCGATGTACAGCTGAGAGGTAATTATGAAGCACCTCAGAAAACAGCCCAGGGGAAAAGGCTGGCTTTGTACTACTTTGACTTATCTGCCAGCAAGGATATCCTGAAGGGGAAAGGCACCCTGAACCTGAACGTCATGGATATTTTCAATACCAGGGTTTTCAGAAGTATCAACGAAGGGGATAATTTTTATACGGAAGGTCGCTCGCAATACCGCAGACGCCAGGTCAACCTGACACTTAACTACAGGATTAATGAAACGAAGTCAGCTTCAAAAGCTAAAAAACTGACGGTAGAGCAATAATTCAAAAAGATATACTGAGACACAGAGAGGTGTTCTGCTTGAGGCAGGGCACCTCTTTTTATTTTACTGATTAGTCACCCGACTGATAATCAACAGATAATAAATGTTGTTTTTTCAATAAATAATTTAATTTTTAGCATTAACAGTCATTAACAATATTGCTGCTAAACCTTTGATCCTGTATCTGCATCTAATAGACAAATTACAAGATTAAAAGAGTTTTAACATTTAAATAAATATCAATCATGAAAAAGTTAATGTTAGTTGCCGGTTTTATTGGTTTAAGTTTAACCACCTCATTTGCCCAATGGAAATCCGGATATGATCGTGACAACGACCGTTACGACAACCGTAACACCCGTAATACTTATGAAACCCGCCGCGGAGAATCATGGGGATATGACAACAACTGGAATATGATCAGAGGCGGAAGAGGTTCTGTTGCCATTAACTCTTTCCAACGCCAGTCAAGAGACCGTATCGCCGACGGGATTTCAAGAGGTTTGATTACTTCAAATGAGGCTAAAAAACTGCTGGTGTTTGCTGAACAGATTGAAAGAAAAGAGAATCGTTATTTGCGTAACGGTCGTCTGACAAAACACGAAGCAAGAGAATTAACAGAAGATTTAAATGCCCTTAATCATATGATCAGCAAGGATCTGAGAGACAGAGATCGTCAGAGCAATGATGATCGTTACGGCAGAAGAAGATTTTAAAGTGAGAGTATAGTTTTGGTATGTTTTTAATAGACGGTCATTTTGGCCGTCTATTCTTTTTTATTCTGTTGAGTCAATTGCTTAATTCAATCAGGCTTCTGATCTTGAAATCTGCGAGGTCGAACTTCAGATCATCAAAAACATGGGCATCAGGCACGGCCACGACCCTTGCTCCGGAAGCTTTTCCGCCTTTGATACCATTATAGGAATCTTCGAGGATAAGGCATTCTGTAATGGGAATGTGCAAATGCCTGGCTACGGTAAGGTACACGTCCGGGTGAGGTTTGTTGTTTTTTTCGAGTGTGGCGGAATGATAAAAATCAAACTCATGCCTGAGGTCCAGTTTCTCCAGTACGATTTCGATCAGGAAAAGGGGAGAGGCTGAGGCCAGACCGATTTTCAGGCCTTTTTCCTTAGCCATTTTAACTGTTTCATAAACACCCGGCATGGCCGCAGCGTGCAGTTTCAGCAGCCTGCTTATTTCTTCGAATAGCTCATGTTCCACCTCAGGAATGCTCTTTCCTTTCCACGGGCTTTGCTCAAACCAGTAATGTAAAACATCCCTGGTCGGAAGACCCGTGGTTTTGATGCAGTCTTCCAGGCTCAGTTCTACGCCCACTCTTTTGAAAACCTCCATTTCAGCTTGCTGCCAATGAGGCTCTGAATCAACTAAAAGGCCATCCATATCAAATATGATGGCCTTTATATCTTTTAATACTTCGTTCAGTAACTGATTATCTTTCACCGATTCTGTAAATGACCGACACCCTGATCGGAATGTCAATTTTTGTTAAGTTTCCAAAGATAGGAATACTTTCTTCCCAATTTTCTTTTTCGCCTGTTACTTTATTATGATACTTGTAAATAAAGTTATATCCGAGACCTGCTTCCGTATGAAAACTGAAATCGTCATAGATACGTCCTTTCAGTCCAAGAATAAGACCGGCTGTTGCTCTGTTGTGAACAGAAGGTTCTTCAAATTTAAGCACAAGACGTCTGTAATAAGTGTACGGACTGACATAAAACCCGTTTAAAGTAGTTTTAGGTTTGACATAAAAATTGGGTCTGAAACCCAGGAGGATACCTGATCTTTTGATAGACACATCTTCTTCATTTACGCTCACACCATCAGCCCAGGGTTTGTAGCTGTATCCCAGCGTCAGCTCAAGGCCTAACTTATCGTGTCCGGCTTCCACAGAGGCTTCAATTTTTTTGTTGGCTAAACCAAAGGCGTTAATCTTAAAATCAAGCTGGGCGTAAACGGAATTAAAACAAAAGCAGATAATAACAAAAAAGGGTAGTTTTTTGGGCATAATTTTGTAATTAGAGATATACGTACTAAAGTAAACTGCACAAAAATAGCAGTCAATTCGTATATTAAAAAGAAACTATACGCCGTATTTGGGATTATTTTTCAAAAAAAAGGAAAAAAATGCCCCAAAACCTTTTAAGCTTTTATTTAAACCTCTTCAGAGCTTAACTGTTTGTCAAACAATTCTTTATACGAACCGTTAGCTTCCATCAGTGAAGCATGGGTGCCGTACTCAATCATCCGGCCCTCGTCAAGAACGACAATTTTGTCAGCCAGTTTGGCGGTTGAAATCCTGTGGGAAATCAGGATGGAGGTCCTGCCCTGCATAATTCTCTGCAGATTGTTAAGGATAATGTTCTCGGTATTGGTATCCACCGCAGAAAGACAGTCATCAAGAATCAATAGTTTAGGCTCCCTGATGATAGCCCTGGCGATCGACAAACGCTGCTTTTGTCCGCCCGAGAGCGTTACCCCGCGTTCTCCGATCCTGGTCTCAAATCCTTCTTCAAAACCCTGGATATTGTGATAAAGATCTGCGTCTTTCGCTGCCTGGTCTATCTGGTCGTCAGACATTTCCGGTGATCCGAATTTAATGTTATTCCTGATGGTATCTGAAAACAAAAAGACATCCTGCGGAACATACCCGATCTGACTTCTCAGGTATTGGATATCGTAATCTCTGACAGGAACACCGTCAATCTTAATCTCCCCGGAATCAGCATCGTACATCCTGAGCAGAAGATTGGCAATGGTGCTTTTACCCGATCCCGTTGACCCGATAATGGCCAGTGATTCTCCCGGATCCAGTTGGACAGAAAAGTCTTTCAGGGCGTGAATACCCGAGTCAGGATAAGTGAAATTGATATCTTTTATGCTTAAATTTCCTTTTATTTCTGTTTGGAATTTTTTATCAGAAACGATGTCGTTTTTGATGTAAAGGAACTCATTGATTCTTTTCTGTGAAGCTGCCGCCCTCTGTATCTGGCTGGTGGTCCATCCGAGGGCAATAAGCGGCCAGGTCAGCATAAAAACATACATGATGAACTCCGTGATGTTTCCGGGCGTGAGCGTGCCGTTAATGACTTCCTGACCACCGACAAAAACACATATGACAGTACTGAGCCCGATAAGGAACATGGTAGTGGGCGAAAACAAAGCATCCACCTTGGTCAGGTCCAATGATTTCTCTTTAAAATAATTGCTTTCTGCCCTGAATTTCTTCAGTGAGTCATCCTCTTTTGCAAAGGCTTTTAAGACCCTGATACCGGAAAAAGCTTCCTGCACAAAAGTAGAAAGATCGGAAAGGCTTTTCTGTATCTGTTCAGAGCGTTTGTTGACAATACTGCTCACCAGGAAAATACACAGGGACAAAAACGGCATAGGCAGCAAAACCCACCAGGTAAGCCGGGCATTGACCGTAAACATGTAAGTCAGGATCAGGATGACCAGGACGGCCATGTTCAGCAAATACATGATCGAGGGCCCGATGTACATCCTTACTTTACCGACATCTTCAGAGATCCTGGCCATCAGGTCACCGGTGCTGTTTTTGCGGTAAAAACTCAGGGGCAAGGTCTGATAGTGCTCATAAATCTCATTTTTCAGGTCATATTCTATGTGCCTGGACATGACGATAAGCGTTTGTCTGACCGCAAACAGGAAAATGCCCTTCAGGATGGCCATGGCCAGGATGAGGCCGCCAAACAGGGCAATGCTGAAAGCGAAGACGCTGTACATTTCGGTTTGAAGACGGCTGCCTTCAAACAGGAAATAAACATCGATGTTATCCCTGACCATGTCGAGGGCATGCCTCACGACTTGTGCCGGGATAATTCCGAAAAGATTGGATATGATCGTGAAAATGGTACCCCAGATCAGGTACCATTTATATTTGACAAGGTATTTGTTTAAATGAGCAAGGTGCTTCATGAAATGGTGTTTTCTTCCGGAATCAGGTCTGGTTTGGCTTTAATGACTTTTGGTTTGATGATCAGCCTCAGCGATTGGTCATAAGTGATATAATTCCATAACCAGTTCACAAATATAAGCACTTTGTTTTTAACACCTAGAATAGACATGAGATGGACAAACATCCAGACGTACCAGGCAAAAATGCCCTGGAATTTCCAGAAAGGAAGATCAACTACTGCTAAGTGCCTTCCTACGGTAGCCATTGAACCAAGGTCCTTATACCTGAAAGGTTTCGGCGTTTCGCCTTTGATGATGCGTAACAGGTTTTTAGCCAGTAGTTTACCCTGCTGAATAGCCGGCTGGGCTACCTGCGGGTGGCCGTTGGGATATTCATCAGTGGCCATGAGAGCCATATCACCCAGAGCAAAAATGTTATCAAAGCCATTGACCTGGCTGAATTCATTGACCAGCATCCTGCGTCCTCTTCCGAATAATTCCGGAGCAAAACCTTCAATTTTGTTACTGATGACACCCGCCGCCCAAACCAGGTTGTTGGTCCTGATCTTGTCGCCGTTGCTGGTATAGGCGTATTCTCCGTCAAAATCGACGATCCTTTCTCCCAGCCTCAGGTTAACGCCCAGGTGCTCAAGATACTCCCGGCTTTTGGATGCGGCATTGTCTGACATCACTTCCAGGACTTTGGGAGAAGACTCGAAAAGATAAATTTTCATCTCATCGAAATTGAGCTCAGGATAATCCTTGGGAAGGATAAGCTTCTTCATTTCTGCGAGTGTACCGGAAACTTCAACCCCCGTTGGCCCGCCGCCGACTACGACGATGGTCATTAAGCCCGCTCTTTTGCCTTTATCATTCTCGGTCAGGGCATCTTCGAAGTTCTGAAGCACACGGTTTCTCAGGTAGATGGCCTCAGCAATAGACTTCATCGGGATGGCATTATTGATGATGTTTTCCATTCCGAAGAAATTGGTATTCGCACCCATTGAAAGGACGAGATAGTCGTAAGTCATGTCACCGAGACCGGTGTAAATGATTTTGTTATCTGTATCTACTTTTTCAACAGCTGTAATCCTGATGTGTACGTTTTTCCTGTTATGGAAAACCTTTCTCAGCGGAAAAGCGATGGAACTCGGTTCCAGGCCAGCCATAGCCACCTGGTAAAACAAGGGCTGAAACTGGTGGAAATTATTTTTATCGATCAATACTACCTGTAGATCCTTTTTGCTCAGATCCTGAGCCAAAGCCAGGCCTCCAAAGCCCGCACCTACAATAACGACACGTTTTTGTGAGGTTTCCGGAATATTTGCTGACATAGTGGTAAACGTTTAAGCAGCGGATCAGCTGATCAGCTGTAATTCTTTGGTTTTGTCAATTACCTGTTGGTAATATCTTACATAATGAGGTACAATCACCTCAATATCAAATTCCTGTGCCCTTTTAAGAGCATTAAGTTTGAAAGTCTCCAGGTTTTCGTCATCCAGGATGTACAAGGCATTTTTAACCATGTCATCCACATCGCCGACGTTGCTCATAAAGCCCGTAACCCCATTGACGTTTAATTCTGGCAATCCACCTGTGTTGGTTGAGATCACCGGTACCTGGCAGGCCATGGCTTCCAGGGCGGCCAGACCAAAACTTTCTTTTTCAGACGGCATGAAAAACAGGTCGGCTACCGACAATACTTCTTCAATCGCGTCCAATTTACCAATAAATCTGGTTTCATCACAAATATCAAGGTCACGGCATAGTTTTTCCATGGCCGGACGCTCCGGGCCGTCGCCTACAAGGAGCAGCTTGGAAGGAACATGTTTCTTGATTTTGCTGAAAGCGTAAATGATATCGTCAATTCTTTTTACTTTTCTGAAGTTGGAAGTGTGTACGATCAGTTTTTCACCGTTGGGACAAATGAACCTTTTGAAGTGCTCTTTTTCCTGTTTATGGAAACGTTCAAGGTCCACGAAATTTGGAATGACCTCTATTTCCGTCCTGATGTCGAAGGTGTCATAGGTTTCTTTTCTCAGATCATCTGAGACAGAAGTGACGCCATCGGAATTATTGATACTGAATGTAATGACAGGTTTGTAAGTGCTGTCTTTGCCCACTACCGAAATGTCAGTGCCGTGCAGGGTAGTAATGACCGGAATGTCAATGCCTTCCGATTTTAATATCTGCTTGGCTAAAAATGCCGAACTGGCATGAGGGATGGCATAGTGCACATGAAGCAGGTCCAGCTTTTCATATTTGACGACATCGACCATTTTACCGGCCAGTGCCGATTCGTATGGAGGGTATTGAAAAAGAGGATAAGAGGAAATGTTTACTTCATGATAAAATATGTTTTCGTTAAAAAAGTCTAACCTCATGGGTTGCGAATATGTGATAAAATGGACCTGGTGTCCTTTTTTTGCCAGAGCTTTACCTAATTCGGTGGCGACAACTCCGCTGCCCCCGAAGGTTGGATAGCAAACGATTCCTATTTTCATGGAAGACTTTTCTTTTATTTATTATACTTCAATAACATCAAAAATAGAATAAATGATTCCAAATGTGGAGGGATACTTATAATTGTTCGTTTGGATAGAAGTTTTTTGTAATTTTGATCTAAAAATAAGCCGATTGATCCAAAACATCCGTGCGTTCTTAAGCCTTATCCGGTGGCTAAATCTCCTGATCATTGTATTTACGCAATACATGGCCAGGATATTTCTGGTTGGCCCGCCGGCTGAGTGGAAATCTTACATTCTTGATCCTTACCAGGCGGCCATCAGTCTGGCTACCTTGCTGATCGCTTCTGCGGGTTATATTATTAATGATTACTTTGATGTCAAAATTGACCTGATCAATAAGCCGGAATCTGTTATTATCGGCCGTAAAATCACCAGGAGAGCGGCCATACTGACCCATCAGACGCTGAACGGCATGGGGATTTTTATAGGACTTTTCTTAGGCTGGAAAGTTCTGATCATCAATATCCTGGCGGTGAGTTTATTGTGGTATTATGCCTCTTTTTATAAGAAAAAGGCCTTTATCGGTAATTTCCTGGTGGCAGGGTTAACGGGAGCTTCGCTGATCGTGATCTCCGTATTTTATAAACAAAATGAGTTACTGATCAATATATATGCCATTTTTGCCTTCTCTATTTCACTGATCAGGGAAATCATTAAAGACATTGAGGACATGAAAGGGGACGAAGCCCATGGCTGTAAAACCCTGCCGATTTTATGGGGCGTAAGGAAAACCAAAAGACTGCTTTACCTGATCATCGTAGCGTTTGTCTGTATTGTTTTTCTGATGGGGGCCTACCTTCATAACCCCAGACTGATGATGATCTTTGTTTTTCCGGGGTCCTTGATAGTATATTTGTTTTTTGCATTGGTCAGAGCCGACAGAAAATCTCATTTTGCGGATTTAAGTAAACTCTGTAAATGGATCATGATCATAGGTATAGTCAGCATGGTGGCTGTTTAAAAATAGAATAATGGTAAGAATTGTAATTTTTGCTTCAGGTTCAGGAAGCAATGCAGAAAGGATCATAGAGTATTTTGAAAAAAAAGGCGGGGTTGAGGTGGTAATGATTCTTACCAATAATCCTCAGGCCGGGGTGATCGAAAGAGGAAGAAGATTGGGTGTGCCTACCCTGATTTTTGACAGGAAGACTTTTACACAAACCGATAAGATTGTTGAAATTCTCCGGTATCAGGCCGTTGACTGGGTGATATTGGCCGGCTTTTTATGGCTGGTGCCTCAGAATATCATCAGGGCGTATCATAACAGGATCATCAATATTCACCCGGCCTTATTACCGAAATACGGCGGAAAAGGCATGTGGGGGCATCACGTGCACCAGGCAGTGGTAGATAACCGCGAAAAAGAATCGGGAATTACCATCCATATGGTCGACGAAAAATATGACGAAGGCAAGGTTATTTTCCAGGCCAGTTGTGCCGTTGATGAAAATGACACCGCCGAGACCGTCGCTCAGAAAATCCATTTGCTGGAATATGAACATTTTCCGGTCATCATCGATAAGGTAGTCAACTGGGAACTGGACCTTGGGCTTGCCGAATAATTACCTCTTTTTAGGAGACAGCTGCGAAAGTATTTTCCACAACATAAATACCACAGACAAAAACTGCACCGAATTGGCAGAAAACCTGATGATATCCGTCTTAACGAGCTCTTCAATGAGGGTCAGGCTGCGGGCTTTGGCTAGCTGGTCATACAACGGCATCTGCCAGTAATAGGTAGCCAGCCAGTCACAGGCACAGAAGGCCAGCGAGATCAGCAGAAGACCAAGGTTCACATAAGAAGGCCTGAAGAAAATCAGGGCCAGGTTCAGTGAAGTAAGGAATATAAACGGCAGGAAAATAGTATTGTAAACCAGGTTATACTGCAATTCATGAAAAGCGACAAATTCTGCTGCTCCGACTTCTTTCCATGACTCATAGCCTCCGAAAAAGTACGTGGCGTTTGCACCAAAGTAGTAAAACGTAAGGATAATAAAAATAAGGAGTAAAAGGGCTTTTATTTTACTGGTTTTCATGAAAAGGCTTTTTAAGTAGGGTTACTTCGGGCTAAATTACAAAAAAAAGCGAATTAAAACGCCCTCTTTTCGAATATACCCCGTTTTCTTATTAAGCCGTACCAAATCTGGCGAAAACCATATCTGCTGTGTATAGGAGTGGGTTTTATAAAGGCAGAGCCGTTGCCCCGCCCTTATAAAACGTATTATTTTCTGCCTCTTTCAAACCACGGCCTCTTTCCCTTGTTTTCGGAAGACGACTGGGTTGGTTTTTTAGGAAATGAAGGTCTCTGATGTCCTGATCCGCCTCTCTGAGATGGTTTTTCGGCCACTACGTTGTCATTCAGCAATGGATAAGGGTGGTCTGTAACCACAGGGATCTTGCGGGAAATCAGCTTCTCAATGTCTCTGAGGAATTCTTTTTCTTCGGCATCACAAAAGGAGTAAGCAGAACCATTGGCTCCGGCTCTTCCTGTTCTTCCTATACGGTGAACATACGTTTCGGCAATATTGGGCAGATCAAAGTTAATAACATACTCCAGTTCGTCTACGTCAATACCCCTGGCGGCAATATCTGTCGCCACCAGAACCCTGGTGGTTTGTGCCTTAAAGTTGGATAAAGCCCGCTGACGGGCATTTTGTGCCTTGTTGCCATGAATGGCTTCGGCCGTGATGTTATTTTTAACCAAAACCTTCACTATTTTGTCGGCACCGTGTTTGGTGCGTGTAAATACCAAAGCTGTTTTGATACCTTTGTCTTCCAGGATATGGAGTAAAAGAGCGTTTTTATTGCCTTTATCTACAAAGTAAATCGACTGATTGATGGTTTCGGCAGTTGAAGAAACCGGGGTTACTTCCACTTTTTCAGGATATTGAAGGATGGTACCGGCCAGCTGGAGAATGGTAGGAGGCATGGTAGCCGAAAAGAACAGCGACTGTCTTTTGGGCGGCAACACTTTCAGTACTCTTTTGATGTCATGAATAAAACCCATGTCGAGCATTCTGTCGGCTTCATCCAACACAAAAATCTCTATATCGGCAAGTCTTACAAAACCCTGATTCATTAAGTCCAGCAGTCGTCCCGGCGTAGCGATCAGAATGTCTGTACCTCCGGTAAGGGAAGCTGTCTGCTTGTTTTGATTAACACCTCCGAAAATAACGGTGCAGTGGAGGTTGGTATGACGGCCATAGGCTTTGAAACTTTCTGCAATCTGGATAGCAAGCTCCCTGGTTGGCGTCAGAATAAGGCTCCTGATTTTTCTTTTCTTCTCGTTGGTCTTGTTTTCTGATAATATCTGTAAAATCGGGATGGCAAAAGCCGCTGTTTTACCTGTCCCGGTTTGGGCACATCCTAACAAGTCTTTTCTTTCCAGTACAATCGGTATGGCTTGTTCCTGAATGGGCGTTGGTGTGGAATATCCTTCTTCTTCCAGTGATTTAAGGATAGAAGGAATGATTTGTAGTGATTCGAATGACATAAATATTGTTTTGTTTCCGCTTCTATTTCCGGAAATATCCTGCAAGTTAGGATTTATTTACCGTAATCTCCTTATCAGAGCTTCAAAATGAGAGAAAGCCGAATCCGGAAACGGTTTTTATTTTTTCATTTCTACAGCGTTTCTGCCTAAGGTATAGGCGTACAAGCTGGCCGGTATATACTCCAATGCCAGGTCTTGCCAGTCTTTTCTTCCGGTTTTGTCAATGGTAGTGACGATAGCTTCTTTAAGATGATTTTCTTTGAGAAAGCTTAGCAGGCTTTTTAAATCAGCAGGTTTTTCAAAATATCGGTTACTCCATTTAATTTCAATAGCAAATGCAGGTTTTTGCCTTTGATTCAGGCCCACAATATCCACTTCGCCTTTTGCCCACCTTGCATAGTGAATGTAAGTATCGGAACGGTGCTGCCATTGGGAAAAAACGGCAGTTTCTACCATATTACCAATCAAAGGGTCAGTTATTGAAATTGGAGAGAATAAAGCACTTCGTAAAGATGGATTAGTCAGGTATATTTTGAAATGACTTACTCTTTTGAAGTTTTTCGCATTCTGGTCAATTTTATGAATGATCTGGATAAGAAACGCTGCTTCGAGATACTGAAGATATCTTTTTATGGTGTTTTTTTCTACATGCGACGATTGATTCAGCTCCTCCAGGCTGAATTCTCCTCCGGAATTGTACGCAATAGTGGTAAAAAGGGAGTTTAATTCCTGGACATCGCTTATGCCGTAAAGGCTGGGCAGGTCTCTCAACAGGACTTTATCGACAATGTCATTTCTGATATAACGTCCGGCATCTTCCTGCATTGATGCTGAAAAAATTACTTCAGGGTAGCCTCCAAAATTTATGTACCGGATAAAATGATCATTTAATTGGTTGATATCAAAAGTATTGTAGAAATTTCTTTCGGTCCCGTTCCAGACTTTTTTGCTTGGTATGATCAGTCCTTCAAGGTCTAGTAAATGGATGTATTCGTGAAAAGTAAGCGGAGGTAAAGCAAAATCAGTAAACCTTCCTGCTCCCGATTCATCACTTTTCAGTTTAAGAGCAGCAGCTGCAGAGCCGGAAACTACGAAACGGGTGGTTTTAAAAGAATCGACCAGTGTTTTTAAGTGGATTTCCCATTCTTTGAGATATTGGATTTCGTCAAAAAAAACATAATAGTCTTCATAAGACTCATCTTTCAGTGCTTTCCTCGCTAGATTAAACAGGCTTTCCAGCGGAAGCCGGTTATAAATAGGAGTTTCAACAGAAAGGTAAATGATCTTTTTCGAATCAACGCCGGAGTCAATCAGCTTTTGAATAGTGTGGAATAGTAAGACGGTTTTGCCTACTCTTCTTGGGCCCATGAGGACTACGGCCCTGTTAATGTCGCGTTGACTGACCAGTTTCATGAATAAATCGAAATAAAGGCGTTTCTTCATTTTGCTGTAAAATGAATCCACATCATTTTTACTCCACCAGGGATTGTCAAATAAAAGCCTTTGAGTGATTTGTTCCTCTGAAAAAGGATGAATAGACATTGTGATTATTATTAATAATGCACAAAAATACAAAATAAGATTAATCAATTGATCTTATTTTGTATTTTTTTTGAAAATAAGCTATTTTTGCTTTTTTTCTTACTCTTATTTTGCGATTGGCTTTGTTCCGGTAAATTCTCAGAATTAGCAGCAAGTAAGCTAAACGCTTTACGGCTAAAAAAAAGAAAACCCCGGAATGTTCCATCCGGGGCTTCCTATGCATATTGGTAAGGGTAAAATCAGATCAGTTTTTCCAGCTCGTTTTTCCACAGGTCGTAAGCAGCTGCATAAGCACCTGCCTGTGCAGGATCCGGCTCAATGGTTTTGAGGAGGGTCAGTCCGTGCATGGTTTCTGAAAGTGAGGCAAAAAGCCCAGCACCATATCCACCACCCAGGGCCGCACCTTTGGCTCCGTCGGTATCGTATAGCTCGACAGGCGTTTGGGTGGAATTGACCAGTGATTCACTGAAAACACTGCTTAAAAACATGTTGGCTTGTCCGGCACGGATCACTTTAGGTTCTACGCCGTTGTTTTGCATCATGTCGAAACCATACTTTAAAGAGAAAGCGATGCCTTCCTGGGCTGCTCTGTAAATATGAGCATCAGCATGGGTGTTGAAATCAAGCCCGATGATGTTTGAGCCGATCAGTTTGTTGCTCAGCATTCTCTCGGCCCCATTTCCAAAAGGCAGGATGCTGAGTCCCTGGCTGCCTACAGCGATCTCAGAAGCTTTGGCGTTCATTTCCTGATAACTCAGGTTTTTAGCCACATTTTCTTTCACCCAGCGGTTCAGAATCCCAGTGCCGTTGATACAAAGCAGGATCCCGACCCTGGTTTGGTCGTCCTGCTGGTGGTTGACGTGAGCAAAAGAGTTGATTCTCGACTGCGGATCATATGAAACCTGGTCACTTACCGCATAAACCACGCCTGATGTTCCGGCAGTGGCCGCAATTTCACCGGGGTTGAGTACATTAAGTGACAAGGCGTTATTAGGCTGGTCACCGGCTTTATAGGCTACGGGAATACCTGCTTTTAAGCCCAGTTGAGAAGCAATATCGGAAGTAACCTCGCCATGATTAGAGAATACAGGTTTTATTTCAGGAATAAGGTCTCTGCTGAAACCGTAATGTTTCAGCACATCCTCAGAAACAGAATTGGTAACAAAGTCCCAGAAAATACCTTCAGAAAGACCTGAATTAGAAGCCGTGATCTCTCCGGTAAGCATCATGCTGATGTAATCGCCCGGGAGCATAATTTTATAGGCCTGGTCGAAAATCTGCGGCTCATTGGCCTTTACCCACGCCAGTTTGGAGGCGGTAAAGTTTCCCGGAGAGTTAAGTAAATGACTCAATGCTTTTTCAGCCCCGATGGCTTCAAAAGCTTTATTCCCGATTTCTACCGCACGGCTGTCACACCAGATGATAGAAGGTCTGAGTACTTTTTTGTTTTTGTCGACCATTACCAGGCCATGCATCTGGTAAGAGATGCCTATTGAAGCAATGTCTTTAGGGTCAAACTTGCCTGAAGCATTGACTCTTTCAATGGCTTTCTGAACATTCGCCCACCACATTTCGGGGTCCTGCTCGGCCCAACCCGGCTGAGGTGAAGAAATCGATGTTTCAATGTCAGGATACTGAGCAGAACTCACCACCTGTTTGGTTTGGGCATCCACAATCGATGCTTTGATAGAAGACGTCCCTATGTCAAGACCTAGTAATAACATATTGTATTTTTAAACTATTCAATTGGAATCAGGCTGTAAATATAAGCACAGTTTTTTAATTGTCAATAGTACACTTTTTTCCTCCGCCGGGTGGGGCTGTGTGCCGTGTACTGATCTTACTTTTTTGTCGCCTGTTTTTATTGGTTTTATGAAATAAATAGCCTGTCAGTAAGAACTTTATGAAAATTAACAAGCTTCACAATGCGAGTTCAATAGTTGCTGAAATATAAAAATATTTAGTAAATATATTTTTTTTCGTATTTTCAAACGCAAAATAACAGAATACTAAAACAGTTATCAAGTTTAAAATAATGGAGATTTTACAGGGAATTTATGATTGGCTTATTTCTTTCTTAGGTCTTGGGGGATTAATCAAGCTATACCAGTCCGGAGATTACAGCTCGTTGAAGACTATTAAAGGGTTCTCCAATCTTATTTATCCCATTGTTCCGTTTCTGCTGGTCATTGAACTGATCAAAACGATACTGAACAACAAATTCAAAAAGGGGAAGTACTTTATGACTTTCCTGATTTTTTTTGTGAACGGTTTTATCAGAAGTTTTATCTCCATCGGGATGGTCGCTATCTGTACCAACCTGTTTTTGGAATATGCGATCATCGAAACCAGTTTTACATGGTACTGGTTGATTTACGGCTATATTGTCTGGGAATTCGGGCATTTTATTTACCATTACTTTGGTCATAAAGTGCGGATATTCTGGTGTTTACATTCTACGCACCACGCTCCTCAGCATATGAACCTGTCTGTTTCTTTTGCCCATTTCTTTTTAGAAGCTCCCTATGCTGATGCCATCCGGACCACTGTCTGTATACTGTTGGGGGTTAACCCGGTCCTCCTGGCTTTTATTATGTTTGTTGACGGCACCTGGGGTAATTTCATCCATGCCGGTGAGGATCTGATCAAAGATGCCCGCTTTGGTTTTGTAGGTAAAGTCATTTTAACACCCTCTCATCACAGGGTTCATCACGCAAAAAATCCGTTATATATGGATACCAATTTCTGTAACCTGCTGAACATCTGGGACAGGGTATTTAAAACTTACCAGGAAGAAAAAAGGGACATGCAGATTGAATATGGTATTACGAGGGAAATGAATCCGAATAATTTTTTTGATGTCTATTTTGGCGAATTTATGGCCTTAGGCAATGATATCGCTAATGCCCCCGACCTGAAGAGCAAAATTTTATACGTTTTTATGCCTCCCGGATGGAGTCATACCGGCGATCACAAAACGGCCAGGGTGGTCAGGGAAGAGTATATCGGATCCGTGCAAAGGAGTTGATAATGAGAAGGATATAAATTTTCGGTGGCCGTGCGTATCTGCGGTATCAAAAAGAAAGAGACGTTGTTTGCAACGTCTCTTTCTTTTTGAATTACAAACCGTAAATGGCCGTTCAATCAGGAAACTGGCTCTTGTCTAGTCCCGGAATGATCTTCAATGCATTTTTGTAGTATACTTTCTTCAGGACAGGATCAGAAAGCCCTATGCCGTACATCGGCCAGAAAGCGTGGTATTTTTTGTGATATTCGAAATATTCATCTTCGGTTTCCAGTACCCTGAAATAAGTCACATACTCAGAAGGCACCCACGAATCTTTTCCGAACAGGATACGGTCCTGCCATTTGGTGAAGAATTTATTGGCCGAGCGGGGTTGTCTTCCCAACTCCGCAATCACCGCACCGATTTCCACATACATGTTAGGCAGGGCAGTTAAAAGACTGTCCAGTTTTTTGAGATCGTTCGGATACCAGCCCATGTGGGCGTTGATGAAAACGGTTTTCTTATGTTTTCTGAATACATTGTGCTGCTGTTCAATCAGTTGCTCCCATGAATAATCCCCTTTTTCGGTATCCTTTTTTCTGCCCGGGTGCGTTTTAAGTTCCAGCCATCTTTCGTTGAAACGGTCCAGCGGATTCCAGAACGGAGCCGGGTCAGCGGTATGGATCAGCACCGGGATGCCCAGTTCACCTGCTTTGGCCCAGATCGGGTCTATCCTCGGATCATCCACCCTGATGATGCTGCCGTCGGTGTTGCGGACATTAAATCCCAGGTTTTTGAATATCTTAAGGCCGTTGGCTCCTCTTACTTTCACATCTTCTTCCAGCAGCTTTACCGCATCTCTGGTCCAGTTGGGCTCGTTGATTTTCGAGAAATCAATATTGGTAAATACCGCGAATCTTTTAGGATAGTTTTCTTTGGCTCCGTTGATGTTTTTGACCAGCACCTCCGTTTGCTTGTTCACGTCCTGCCCGAACCCCCTTCCGCTGAGGTTCACCATAACTCCCATATTGAGGGCATTCATGTCTTGTATCAGCTTATCCAGCACCGGTTTGCCGTCCTGCATGGAGTACTGATGATTATGCACATCAATAAAGGGAAACTTGGCTTTTGTAAGCACATGTTTCTCTACTACTAAAGTCGATTTGGGGTCATATTCTTCAAAACTTACGACACCTTTGTTGTCACCAATCGCAATTTGCTGGGCAAAAGAGGCATTCAGGGATAAGAGAAGAGCAGAAGAGAGCAGAAACTTTGTTTTCATTGATCAAGGTTTTGGTTAAGGATAGCTTTTTATCCAGATAAATATAATCTTATTAACTGAAAAGAAGAAAATTTTTCGACTTTACGGCCATTTTCAAAGATGAATTACTTAAAAATCAGGCAAACTGCGTGAGCTTCAAGCCCTTCGCCTCTGCCCACAAAGCCCATGGTCTCAGAAGTGGTGGCTTTAATGGATATGTCGCCTTCGGTCAGTCCGGTAACTTCAGCGATAGCCTTTTTCATTTCAGGCACGTATTTTCCGATTTTGGGTGATTCCAGGATGAGGGTCGAATCAATGTTCGAGATCTTATAACCCAGTTCTCCGATCATCTCACACACTTTTTTCAGGAGGATTTTACTGTCGATGCCTTTCCATTGAGGATCTGTGTTTTTGAAGTGTTTTCCGATATCTCCTAATGCTGCAGCTCCGAGAAGTGCGTCGCAAATGGCATGCAACAGGACATCGGCATCAGAATGACCTACCGAGCCGACCGTATGAGGGATTTTAATACCGCCCAAACTCAATTCGTAACCTTCTGCCAGCTGATGTACATCATAGCCATGTCCAATTCTTATGTTCATATTTTTAAATTTTCTGTGGTGCAAAATTAACCAAAAACAGGATAAAACCTTAACTTTGCCCAACCTTGGAGCAAATGTATTCCGGGTTAAAGCAAAACAAAACCGCCCTTTATGATACATTATGAGCATTTTGTGTTGGATAACGGATTGAAAGTATATGTCCATGAAGACAAAACCACTCCCATGGCCGCTTTTAATATTTGTTATAATGTAGGTTCCAGAGACGAAGACGAAGATAAAACCGGGTTTGCTCACCTGTTTGAACACCTGATGTTCGGAGGTTCGGTGAATATTCCGAGCTACGACGAGCCCCTGCAAAGGGTAGGAGGGGAAAACAACGCCTTCACCTCACCCGACATTACCAATTATTATATTACGTTGCCGTCTGCCAATATTGAAACAGCTTTCTGGCTGGAATCAGACCGCATGCTCAGCCTGTCTTTCGACCCGAAAGTGCTGGAAGTTCAGCGGAAAGTAGTCATCGAAGAATTCAAACAAAGATATCTCAGTCAACCATATGGCGACGTCTGGTTAAAACTCAGGCCCCTGACTTATGAGGTACATCCTTATAAGTGGGCGACCATCGGCAAGGAGATTTCGCACATAGAAGAGGCTACGATGGAGGATGTAAGATCTTTCTTTTTTAAGCACTATTCGCCTAATAATGCTGTTTTGGTAGTAGCGGGTGATGTCACGGTGAAGCAGGTAAAAGCCCTGAGTGAGAAGTGGTTCGGGGATATTCCAAGCCGGGAAAGAAAAACCAGGAAATTGCCGCAGGAAATCAGGCAAACGCAGGCGAGGTTCCTGGAAACAGAAGCCCATGTGCCGTTGAACGCTCTTTACAAGGCTTATCATACCCAGGGAAGATACGAAGAAGGTTTCCAGGAAGTCGACCTGATCTCAGATGTACTGGGCAGAGGTAAATCTGCCCGGCTGCACCAGCAGCTGGTCAAGGAAAGGAAGCTTTTTAACAATATTTCCGCTTATGTGACCTCGTCGCTCGACCCGGGTTTATTTGTGGTCAGTGGTAACCTGAACGAAGGCGTCAGTATTGAAACCGGTGATCAGGCCATACAGGAAATCCTGGAAGAATTGATTTCCAGCCCGCTTGAGGAAAAGGAACTGGAGAAGGTGAAAAACCAGGCAGAGTCCACCATCGCTTTTTCAGAAGTCGAATTGCTAAACAGGGCCATGAATATCGCGTTTGCAGCCAATGCAGGTAATGTGGAGTGGGTCAATGAAGACATGAAGAAAATACGAACAGTAACGACGGCCTCCCTTTTTGAAGCCTCTGCTGAAGTACTGAGAAAAGAAAACTGCTCTACGATGTATTACAGGGCGGTTTAAAACAGATTTTTAATTTTGTAATCATTTTAATTTATAAAACATTGAGTAAGAAAGTAATATTAATCATTTTAGATGGTTGGGGAATCCCGAAACCAGGTGAAGAATGGCGTTCGGCCATTGAGGCGGCCAATGTACCTTATTTCAGACATTTGGTGGCTACTTATCCTAATGCCACCCTTGAAGCCTGTGGCAGGGCTGTAGGTTTGCCAAATGGGCAAATGGGGAACTCTGAGGTGGGTCATACCAACCTGGGTGCCGGAAGGGTGGTTTACCAGGAACTTGAAAAAATAAATGTGGCTGTCGAAGAAGGCTTGCTCGCTAAAGAGCCTGTCCTGACAGAAGCACTGGAATATGCCAAAGCCAACAGTAAGAAAGTCCACTTTATAGGACTTACTTCAGATGGTGGAGTGCACTCTCACATTGACCATGTGAAAGGCCTGTGCAAAATAGCTGCCGAAGCCGGAGTAAAGGATGTTTTTGTACATGCCTTCCTGGATGGCCGTGATTGTGATCCTAAATCAGGAAAAGCATTTATCGAAGACCTTCAGAGTAGCCTGAACCAGACGGGTGGCAAGATTGCTTCACTGACGGGCCGTTATTATGCCATGGACCGCGATAAGCGTTGGGACAGGGTAAAACTGGCGTATGATGCCATGGTAAAAGGCATCGGTGAAGTGAGCGTAACGGCAGATCAGATCGGGGCGACCATTCAGCAATCGTATGACGCCAATGTAACCGATGAATTCCTTAAACCGATCGTAGTAATTGAAAACGGGGCTCCTATAGCTAAAATAGAGGCAGGTGATGTGGTGATGTGTTTCAATTTCAGAACAGACAGAGGACGTGAAATCACGGAAGCACTTACCCAGAAGAATTTCCCTGAACAGGAAATGGAAGCCCTGGATCTCTATTATGTGACGATGACCAATTATGACGAAACATACAGAAATGTTCATGTCATTTATGACAAAGACAACCTGAACAATACATTAGGCGAAGTACTTGAAAAGGCCGGTAAAAAGCAGATCAGAAGTGCTGAAACCGAAAAGTATCCGCATGTTACCTTCTTCTTCTCGGGAGGACGAGAGAGCGAATTTGTGGGTGAAAGCAGGTTATTGTCGCCGTCACCAAAAGACGTGGCTACTTATGACCTGAAACCTGAAATGGCTGCCAGAAGCCTTGCGGATAACCTGGTTCCGGAGCTGAAAAAGCAGGAAGTGGATTTTGTCTGCCTTAATTTCGCCAATCCTGACATGGTGGGCCATACGGGCGTATTCAGTGCGGTCGTTAAGGCTGTTGAAACAGTAGACGGTTGTCTGAAAGATGTGGTAGAAGCAGGGCTTGAAAACGGTTACACTTCTATTGTGATTGCCGACCACGGTAATGCTGATTATATGATCAATGATGATAAATCAGTTAATACGGCTCACTCATTGAACCTGGTGCCGTTTATTGTGGTAGACAAGGACGAAGTTTATCAGCCTAAATCAGGTAAACTCGGTGATGTGGCTCCTACGATCCTTAAAATCATGGGTCTGGCTATTCCTGAAGAAATGACGGGAAATGTATTGGTTTAAAAACGCAGTGTTTTTAATAAAAATAAAGGGAGCTTCTGCTCCCTTTACTGTTCTATATTGATCGAATCGTAATATCTGATGGCTTTGAGAATATCCGGTTTTGACCTGATATCCAGTTTGTTTTCGCAAACGTAATCCTGGATGGCTTCCTTATAGCCATCAAAAATGTCATAGAATTTAGCATTTGACCGGATTAAAATGAGTTTATTGCCTGAAGCGAGAAAAAGGTCCTCTGATTTTTCAAAAAATCCTTCCATACCATCCCCCTTAAGTTCATATCCCGTTTTCTGGGCATAACTTTTAGGTCTGTAGCGGCAAACCGGACGACTCAATACCACGCTTTTCCCATCATAAACGGTCTCATAGTAATAGTTCATCGCATTGGTGTAGTTTTCATTTTCTTTTCTTAAAACATGGTCATCCAGAACAATCATTTTCGGATGAATCTCAGTGGTTTTATCAAGATGAAGAGGAGTGAAATGAACAACATTATTGACCAGGTCAAAAGCGATGTTGCCTTTGATGGATTTCCCGTTCTGGAGGGGTATCTCACCGGTAAACCATTTGTTTTTGAAATAAGGAGTCCCTTTGTTTACTTTAATAAATTCCAGCTGGCTCTTGTTCTTTGTTTTGAGTTGTGAAACCAAAACGGTATCACCGTTGGCATTGGTTTCAATCCTGGAGCTGTAGAGTACATTGGCATTGCGGATAAAAGCAACATCTAAGTAATCCTGAGCTTTCACTGCGGAAAGTGAAGTATAGGCTAATAGAAAAGTGATTAAATATTTCATTGTTGACTCCGGTTAAAGATTGATGTGAAAACGATTTGTCAAGTTTATATAAAAAATAAATAAAATCCTATACTTGTTCAATAAATTAATATACGAAGCGAGTCACGTACAGCAAATATCCCGGATTTTCACTTCAGATGATCGAATCATAGTACCTGATGATCCTGAGAATATCAGACTTTGATTTGAGATTCAGTTTGTTATTGGAAACGTAATTTATGATGTCCTGTTTATGGTCACTGAACATTTCGTAGAACTTCCCGTTTGGCCTTATCAATACCAGCTTATCACCCTGGGCAAAAAAGAGGCTCTCCGATTTTTCAAAATACCCTTCGATATCGTCACCTTCAGGTTCATAACCTGTTTTCGGGGCATAGGTTTTTGGCCGGTAACGGCAGACCGGCCGGCTTAGTATCAGGCTCTTTTCATTGTAAACGACCTCATAATAATAATTCATGGCATTCCTGAACGTATCATCCTGTCTTTTCAAAACGTGATCATCCAGTATAATTTCTTCCGGACGGACCTCGGTGGCCTCATCAATCCGGAAGGGGGTAAAATGAACAACATTATTGACAAGGTCGAAAGCCATGTTGCCTTTGATAACCTCCCCGTTTTTGAGCCGCATCTTCCCGTTAAACCATTTATTTTTAAAATAAGGCGTTCCTTTATGTACTTTGATAAATTCCTGCTGATTCTTGTTTCTCGTTTTCAGTTCAGAAATCAATACGGTATCCCCGCTGGCATTAGTTTCAATTCTGGAATTGTAGAGCACATCCGCTTGTTTGACAAAAGAAGGGGATGTACTACTTTGGGCCATCAGCCCTGAGAGTGACCCGCATATAAGGACTGAAGTGACTAAATATTTCATTGTTAACTCCGGTTAAAGATTGATGTGAAAAGGTAATGATCAAATTTATATAAAAAATCAATAAAATCCTATCCTGTGTTTTTGGAAATTAATATACGAAGTAATTCAGGTGCAGCTTACAATTCGGATTGATCCGGTTTTAAGAAGAATCCGGTTTTTTTTTCTACGCCGGATTTACGTTTCAGAGCAGAGAATCATAATACCTGAAGATCTTCAGGATATCCGGTTTTAATTTGATATTCAGTTTGTTATCAATAACATAACTCTGTATGGCTTTCTTGTGAAGCCCGAAAATATCATAGAACCTGGCATTTGATTTTATTAAAATCAGTTTGTCATCCGAACCGAAAAACAACTGCTCTGTTTTTTCAAAGTACCCCTCAAAGTTATCGCCGGTAGGCTCATAGCCTGTTGTCTGTGCCTGGCTCTTGGGTTGGTAGCGGCAAACCGGCCGGCTCAGTATCAGGCTCTTTTCATGGTAAACGATCTCATAATAATAATCCATGGCGTTGCTGAAAAAATCTTTCTGTTTTCTCAGGACATGGCCATCCAGGATAATCTCCTCAGGACGGAGCTCAGTGGCTTCGGCAGTGTAAAACGGGGTAAAGTGAACGACATTGCTGACCAGGTTAAAAGCCATATTACCTTTGATAACCTCGCCGTCCTTGAGTCGCATCTGCCCGATAAACCATTTGTTTTTGAAATAGGGTGTCCCTTTATATATTTTCGTAAAGTCCTGGTGACTCTGGTTCTTTATGTTTTTTGAGTCGAACTCCGAAATCAGGACGGTATCACCCTTTGCATTCACATCTATCCTGGAGTTAGACGATGACACGCTCATCCTGTCAATAAAATAGGTAGTGGGGTCATTCTGGGCCGTCAGCTCACCATATGACACAAATAGGAGGATTAAAATGACTGGCTTTTTCATTTTAACTTTGGTAAACATAAGTGATGTTGTCAAAGTTACATAAAAAGCCTGTAAAATCCTATATTCTGTCCTTAAATGTTTCGTAACCAAAGCTTTTCAAAAGCTCAAAGCTCTCATCTTCACGCCATACCCCGATAGATGGCAGCCCAACCCCGTTGAAAGTGGTGGTTTTGACCATGGTATAATGGATCATGTCGTCGAAAATCAAGGTATCTCCGATCTGAAGCGGCTTTTCAAAAGAATAATCACCAAGGTAGTCCCCGGCCAGACAGGTCATACCTCCCAGTCTGTATGTCGGTTTTCCCGCTACGGCATCCGTAGCCCCCCATACTTTTGGTTTGTAGGGCATTTCAAGGGTATCCGGCATGTGGGCCGCAAAAGATACATCAAGGATGGCCACATCAACACCCTGGGCATCTACGATGTCCAGCACTTTTGAGGACAGGTAGCCTGTCTGCCAGGCGATGGCAGAGCCCGGCTCCATGATGATATCCAGGTTGTAGGTTTCTTTTAATCTTTTTACCTGTGCGATCAGGTGGTCGTGATCGTATCCGGCCCTGGTCATCAGGTGTCCGCCACCCATGTTGAGCCATTTGACCTGGTGCAGCAGATCTCCGAATTTTTCTTCGACATGCACCAGTGTGCGTTCCAGTACAAATGAGTCGTTTTCACACATCGTATGAAAATGGAGGCCTTCAACGCCTTCAGGCAGCGTATCTCCCAAAGCTTCACGGGTGATGCCCAGTCTTGATCCGACAATGCACGGATTATACATGTCGGTCTCTACTTCAGCATATTGTGGGTTGACCCTCAGGCCTATGGAGATCTTTCTTTCGTAGCTTTCTGTCTGTTTTCTGAATTGATTCAGTTGGGAAAGCGAATTGAAAGTAATATGAGAACTGTAACTCAAAAGCTCATCGAATTCTTCCGGTTTGTAAGCCGGGGCGTAAGTGTGGGCAAAACACTTCATTTCTTCAAAAATCAGCCTGGCTTCATTTAATGAACTGGCGGTAGCACCCGAAAGGTATTTTTTTACCAACGGAAAAGTGCTGTACATCGAAAAACCTTTCAAAGCGAGAATGATTTCTGCTCCTGACCTGGTTTGTACGTCGTTCAGTAGTGTCAGATTTCTTTTTAATAGTTTTTCCTCCAGAACATAACAAGGAGAAGGTATTTGTGAGAAGTCGATTGCCATATGTTTTTGAAAATTTGTGCAAAGTTAGTAAAAAGCTGAAATGGAATCATGAAATAAATGTAAATCCCGCCAAGGGGCTCCTTCACTTCAAAGTAACGCTATTAGAGAATTCCCCGTTACCGGATTTAAAGCTAGCAACTTATATAAAAAAGAAACGCCCGGAGGCGTCTCTTTCTTCTTAATATTCGTGAGGTAACTCAATGTCTACTTTTTCGTTCCATGGCAGGCCGTGGATGTTGAGAAGCTCCATGAATGGATCCGGATTAAGCTCTTCCACATTGTAGACGCCCGGTTTTTTCCATTCAGGATTGGTCAGCATCAGCATGGCACCAATCATAGCCGGCACACCTGTGGTATAAGAAACCGCCTGTGAGCGGACCTCTTTGTAGGCCTCAGCATGATCGCAGTTGTTCCAGACATAATAAGTCCTGTCTTTTCCGTCTTTGATTCCTTTGATCTGGCATCCGATAGAGGTCTGTCCGGTATAATTCTCACCCAATGACTCAGGCGGAGGCAATACGGCTTTCAAAAACTCAAGAGGAACCACATCCATACCCTGGAATTTAATAGGGGCGATGCTGGTCATTCCCACATTTTCAAGCACCTGCAGGTGAGTGATGTAGGCTTGCCCGAAAGTCATCCAGAACCTGGCTCTTTTCAGGGTCGGGAAGTTCTTAACCAGCGATTCCAGTTCTTCATGATAAAGGACATAAGACTCTTTTGGGCCGATATTCGGGTAGTCTATCGGTTTATGGATAGACATGGCCGGGATTTCAACCCACTCGCCGTTCTCCCAGTATCTGCCGGGCTGGGTAATTTCCCTGATATTGATTTCCGGGTTAAAATTGGTTGCAAAAGCTTTACCATGATCTCCGGCATTGCAATCAATGATATCCAGGTAGTGCATTTCGTCAAAATAGTGCTTGTTGGCATAAGCGGTATAAACCTGGGTGACACCCGGGTCAAAACCACAACCCAGCAAAGCCATCAGGCCGGCTTCCTTGAACCTCTCCTGGTAAGCCCATTGCCAGCTGTATTCAAACTTCGCTACATCTTTGGGTTCGTAGTTGGCGGTGTCCAGGTAATGTACGCCTGTTTCAAGACAAGCGTCCATAATGGTCAGGTCCTGGTAAGGCAGGGCCACATTGATGATCATTTCCGGACCGAAGCTTTTGATGAGGGCAACCAGCTCGGGCACATTGTCGGCATCGACTTTAGCTGTCTGGATGTCGACATTATGCATCTCCTTTATATCTGCAGCGATTTTATCACATTTAGATTGTGTGCGACTGGCCAGCATGATTCCGGTGAAAACTCCGGAGTTCAGGGCACATTTGTGGGCAACGACCGTTCCGACACCTCCGGCACCAATAATTAAAACCTTTGACATTAATATGAATGATAATTTGATTGAGTGGCAAAATTAATAAATAGATACTAATCTGCGGTATTAATTTTGGATAACCTCGTAAAATTACATTTTTGCTACCTTTCGTTTTATTGTATTAATAAATTTTCATTAAAAATGGAAAATAATTTTGAAATAATTATTAAATGGTGTTATTTTTGTTCTATAAGCGTTATAAACAAAATTAAAAATGGTAAAGTTGAGCAAAGGTATAATTCAAAATTTTGAGATTATACTGTTTTTCCTGGTAGCGATCGTCATCATCCTCTCTTTATAAATTCTACACCTCATCAAGGTTCAGGGGCAGTTTACGTATCCTCTTACCTGTTAAAGCAAATATAGCGTTTCCTAGTGCAGGAGCAATAGGAGGTAGGCCGGGTTCGCCGACGCCGCCGGGTTTTTCCTCGTTTATTACCGCATAGGTTTCTATTTCAGGCATCTCATTGTTCCTGAGTATCAGGTAGTCATGGAAGTTGCTCTGGACACATGTCTCGTTCTCGAAGGTGATACCGCCTTTGATGGCCGCAGATAATCCCATCACTATATTCCCTTCCGTTTGGGCTTTTACATTGTCAGGGTTGACAAACATACCGCAGTCAATCACCGAAATGACTTTGTCTATTTTTACGGACTGGTCTTTTTTGGAAACAAATACACAGGCGGCTGAAATGGAGTCAAAGGACCTGAAAATGGCCAGCCCTTTCGCTTTGCCTTCGGGTAACTTTTCATTCCAATTGCTTTTTTCAGCCAGCATCTGGAGCACACCTTTAAATCTCGGGGCATCTCTGAGCAGGTCCAGTCTGAAAGCCAGCGGGTTTTTTCCTGCCTGATGAGCCATTTCGTCAATGAAACATTCCTGGCCCCAGCCGAAATTGGACGCATACACAGATCTCCACCAGACGATGGGGATGGTCGTTTTTACCCTTGAATAAGACATTTTATGAACAGGAAAGCCATATTTGTGGTTTTCCTGGCTCAGTTCTTCACCCAGCCACGGATCGGCCTGGGTAGGCTGCAGTCCCTGGAAAACCTGGCCGAGGATAGATTCTCCGACGGCCTGATGGTGTAATGCCTGAGGGCTTCCGTTCTTTCCGAGTACACCCTGCATTTTGCTCAGCATAGCCGGGCGGTAAGGCCCTTGGGAGATATCATCTTCCCTTGACCAGATCAGTTTGACCGGTTTATTAATTTTTTTGGAAATATCACAGGCTTCCAGTACAAAATCAAGATAAGCCTTACGGCCGAAAGCTCCTCCGAGAAGGGTTACATTGACTTTGATTTTATCGGCAGGTATGTTCAGGTATCCTGAAACTTCTGCCAGAGTGCCGTCCGGTCCTTGAACAGGGGCCCAGATTTCGACGCTGCCGTCTTCTTTGACATGAACCGTGGCGTTTTCAGGTTCTATCGGGGCGTGAGCCAGGAAAGGTGTTTCGTAAATGGCCTCCAGTTTCTTTTCGCCGGCATGGTAAACCGCATCAAAATCTCCTTTTTCTTCGTGGTTGATGCCCGGTTTTTTAGCCTCTTCGTACATTTTCGCAAAGTAATCTGCTGAATTCTGATTCAGGGTGCTTGTGCCGGCTTTCCATTCTACTTTGAGGGCTTTGGCTCCTTTCAAGGCTGCCCAGTAATTGGAGGCTACCACAGCGACCGCTTCAGACCTGGTATGCGGCATCGCCCTTTCGGATTTCATCACCTGTAAAACGCCTTTTACTTTCTTCGCTTCGGTGTCATCAATGCTGACGATGGTCTCATGGATTTTAGGAGAATGCACCATTTTGGCGTACACCATCCCCGGAATTTCCACATCAATGCCATAAACGGCCTTGCCGCTCACCCTGTCCGGTACATCCAGACGGGCGTTGTATTTTCCAAGGATTTTGAAATCTTTGGGGTCTTTGAGCTTCGGATTTTTCGGGATCTCGAAGGTCGCGGCCAGATCGGCCAGTTGTCCGTAGCCCAGGCTTTTACCTGAGGGCTTGTGTATGATTTTTCCGGCTTCTGCATAACATTCTGATGCCGGAGCTTTCCAGGTTTCAGCAGCGGCTTTGATCAGCAGTTCACGGGCAGCGGCTCCTGCTTTCCTGAGGGGCATCCACAGTCCTCTGACCGAACTGCTTCCTCCCGACAGCTGGCTGCCGTATTTACTGCGTCCGTCAGACTGGATGATCGTTACCTGGTCAAGGCTTACTTCCAGTTCTTCTGCCAGAAGCGAAGGCACTGCCTGGGTTGAACCCTGTCCCATATCGGGGCGGCTGTTTACCAGGGTGATTTTTCCGGTGTTATCTATGATGATGAACGGGTTGATCTCAAGAGAGAAGAACGCCGGTTTTACTTTGACGAGTGAAGAGGTTTTTGAGAAACCGTCAATGCCGATGCCTAAGCCGATACCGGCCAGACCGAGGCTTTTGAGGAAGTCTCTCCTTTGTATATTATTGCTCATGATTCCGTGTTTAATAGTTTAATTTCAGGCTTTCAGGTTTTTCGCAGCCTTTTTGATGGCTTTGTTGATACGCTCATAGGTACCGCAACGGCATAAATTGCCGCTCATAAATCCTTTGATGTCTTCATCTGAAGGCTCAGGATTGGTTTTCAGTAATGCCAATGCCGACATGATCTGTCCCGACTGGCAATAACCGCACTGGGGAACCTGTTCTTCTATCCAGGCCTGCTGGATAATGTGAAGCGTTCCGGCCTCACTGATGCCTTCAATGGTGGTTATCTCAGCCTTTTTGGAGATTGTAGAAACAGGGATCTGGCAGGACCTTACGGCCTGACCGTCCATGTGTACGGTACATGCCCCGCATTGGGCCATGCCACAGCCAAACTTGGTGCCTTTCAAACCGGCTACGTCCCTGATGACCCAAAGCAGGGGCATATCGGGTTCGGCATCGATTTTTGTCTTCTTTTTGTTAATATTAAGGGTGTATGCTGCCATGATGATGATTAAACTTTACCAAAAATACGAATTTTGGACAATTACTCTCTAAATTTGGAATTTATTTTAAACTGACTCATGAGGATTGATTTACGAAGTGACACGGTCACAAAACCCACTGCCGGGATGCTTGAAGCTATGATGGCAGCCACTGTAGGAGACGATGTTTTTGGAGATGATCCTGCGGTCAATCAACTTGAGGAAAAAGCCGCACGGCTCTTCGGCATGGAATCGGCCCTTTTTTGTGCTTCGGGCACGATGACCAACCAGCTGGCCATTAAAGTACATACTTTTCCGGGCAGTGAAGTGATTTGTGACGAATTGTCACATATCTATTTGTATGAAGGCGGAGGAGTGGCTTCGAATTCGTTTTCTTCCGTGAAACTTCTGTCCGGTGACCGGGGGCGTATCAATGCTGCCCAGGTGAAGGACGCCATTAATAATCCGGAAGACATTCATTTGCCGGTAAGTTCCATGGTTTCTGTTGAAAATACGATGAACAAAGGAGGCGGGGCTTTTTATAACTTCAGTGATTTTGATGACATTAAAGAGGTTTGTCAGCAAAACGGCCTGGTTTTTCACCTTGATGGGGCCAGGTTGTTTAATGCCTTGGTTGAAACAGGCGAAACTCCCCTGCAATATGGGAAAACCTTTGATTCCATATCAATCTGCCTTTCCAAAGGACTGGGATGTCCTGTGGGGTCGTTATTGCTGGGTACTCACGAGATGATCAGGAAAGCCAGGAGATTCAGGAAATCGATGGGCGGAGGCTGGCGTCAGGCCGGATTTCTGGCTGCTGCGGGCATCTATGCCCTGGATCATCACGTCGAGAGATTGAAACAAGACCACGAAAGAGCAAAGGTGATCGGAAAGGAGCTGTCCGGGAAAAGCTACATCAGAAATGTCTATCCGATTGACACTAATATTATAATTTTTGAGCCTGTACAAACGATTTCACCTAATGAGTTCGTTTCAGTAATGAAATCGCACAACGTCCACATGGTCACTTTTGGCAAAAACCTTGTCAGAATGGTTACTCATCTGGATTTTGATGATGATCAGCTGACACATTTGACACAGGTTTTAAAACAAGCTTTTTGATGAAATTAAAGGTTTTTTCGTTTCTGATGCCCGCTTTATTGGGGTATACTTTGTGTTTTTCTCAAAACAAGGAAATACATAATGACGCTATCAAAGTCAACCTGGCTGCTGCAGCCACTAAAATCTACTCTGTACAACTTGAAAAAGGACTTTCAAAACACCTGAGCTTTACGCTGACCGGGTTTTACAGACAGAAATCCGGATTTCTGTTCTCAGAGCAGATGGACAGGCTGGCCAAAAGCCGGGGGCTGGGTCTTACAGGCGTTGATTTTGAATATATTTTTATAGACCAGGCCCAGATTGGGGTGAAGGGTTTTTCGCCCGAGCTTCGTTATTATATCGGCAACAAACCTTCCCGTTTTTTTGTCTCGGTTTTCGGGCAAATGGAAAATTTTGACATGACGGTTCCTGCTTCACTGAAAGCAAAGATTCGCGGTGACGAGTTTGAATTTAAGGCTCCCGTGGACTTCAACATCAAAACAATGTCAGGCGGAATATTGATCGGACGGCAGTTCAGATGGAACAGGTTTGGCGTTGATTTTGTGATCATTGGCCCTCATATCGGGAAAGCCAGGGATGTGAAAGCAGAAGCCATCAGCTCGCTTTTGGGTGAACTGACCGAAGATGAAAAAGCCTATCTAAGGCAAAGTGTGATTGAACGTTTTAAACTGGACCAGAGCCTTTACGGGGTTTCTGTAGGTGATGAACAGGCAGATATAAAATCAGTTAAAAAAGTGCCTTACTTCGGTTTGAGAGGGCTTGGACTGAATTTGTTTTATTATTTCTGATCTCGTCTTATTGAATTTAACTGTATAGAGCAACATATGAAGAGATTCACACCCGAGTGTGAATCTCTTTTTTATTCAGACCTTCCGTCATTTCGGATAATTGGCGTGGGCTTTTACTTTGCGGATTTGCCGCAGGTGCCTGTCCACATGGCCCCACTGGTAGATCAGCACCTGGTGCATGTTCCTTGGGTTAGGGGTGTTCGTCAGTTCGTAATGGGCTCTGAGGTCGTTTTTCGTGGTTTCTATCAAATCTATGGCTATCGCCCGGCCCCGCAGGAAGAAAGTGAGGTTGTCTTTTCCTTTGATGTAGCCTGTGGGCCTTGTGTTCAGGGAGGAATTGTGAGGGGCGTCTTCCATGATGAATTCATGGTAATAGCTGTCGGGTCTGCTGGTTTTTCCCAGTTCGGGAGTGGGTTTGTTGCTGAAACCCATAACCACTTCCCTCCACCAGATGACTTCCCATAATGCCAGGTGTTCTACCACTTCACCGATGGACCAGCGGTCTGGTGATTCCCTGAAGGACCATTGTTCGGGACTCAGGTTTTCAGTTTCTTTGACCAGCTCATCCCTGGTCCGTTTCAGGTTGTCAAGGGTGTACTTCCGGTCTTCTTCTGTCCAGAGTTTTTCCTGTGCCCCGGCAGAAATGCTGAATACAAAACAGATACAAAGACTCAAAAACGATATTTTTTTCATTTTGATTTATTTTAAGAATCCTTCCCAGGCGTTTTCCGGAAGGGTTACTCCGGTTTCAGCCCGTTTGGATCCGGGTTTGAAAAAGGCAAAAGGTTTCCTGTCGCAGCTGGATATCTGTGAAGGGAGTTTCTGTTAAAATACGAGGAGAAAATCAGAAGAGCCCGATGGCTCAGGACAGCTGTTTTATAAAGTTTGTAAGATCCCAGTCTATCGTCAGATCAGTGATTTCGTCCGAATCGTTAAACCGGAAAACAAAAATATGATCGCTTTCAAAACGCAGGCCTTTAGACGGCAGGCCCATGAACTCACTGGCCTGGGTGCCAAAAATAGAGACCTTGCAGGTGATTTCGTCACCATCGGTGCTGAGCATGTCTATTGTGTTGTCAAGGTCAGGGAAACAGCTGATCAGAAGGGTCCAGACATCTCTGCCGAATACCCTGAGTAAACCTTTTCCGTCCTCGCCGAGCGGCTTAAACCAGACAGTGGCCTGAGGTGTGGCCAGGTGGATCATTCTTTCAATTTCAAGGTCCTGGTAGGCGGAGAAAAATTCAATGCATGTTCCTTTTCTGACGGGATCTTTGAGGGTGTTTTTCTTTAAAGTTTCCATTTTTTAATATTTTTAAATTGAATGAGGATTGTTAAATCCCGATAGACAAAACTAGAAAGAAGGAAGGACCCTCCATTGTAAAAAAACGACTTTTATCTCAGGTAGTTGGCCAGTTCGGTGTTGCTTTTAACATATACTGAAGGCACTTCATCCATAAATTCGGTAAATTCCCTGATAAAATGAGACTGGTCGTAATAACCGTATTGCAGAACCAGGTCATGCCAGTCTTCTATTTTCCAGTTTTTCCTGGCCATTAGTGCACACAGATTGCTGATTCTGCTGATTCTCGCAAAATACTTCGGACTGACGCCGACTTTTCTGAGAAACTGACGCTGAAATTGTCTCCTGCAAATGAACAGGTCGTCCTGCAGTTCTTTCAGGGAAATCACTCCTTTTTTCTCGAAAATAAGATTGGATACAAAGTCATTTTTATCAAAGGGCGACTTGTTCTGGCTGACTTTTCGCAGGAGAAATTGTTCTACACAATCCACTTTCATCTGAATTGTGCCGCTCTCAAGTATCCTTTCATAGAGCTCTGAGCCCTCTCTGCCTAAAACCTGGCTGATTTCAACCCGCTCGTCGGTTATTTCAAACATGGGAATACCGAAAAGGGTGTTCAGGGCGGAGGGTTTGAACACGACCCCGATCATGCCCAGCTTACCGCCGATCTGCAACTGATAGCGTCTGGTGGATTGTCCGGAAATGAAGGCTGCAGGGGTGAATTGAGATTTGTATTTATTGTTGATGATTCTGTGGGCAGTGCCATAATTGAAGACCATGGATGTGTACCCGGTCGGAGGAGATTCAATGAGGATGTCAGAGCTGAGCATAACGTCAGATTCCCAGATGTAAAAACATTCTACATAAGAAGTCAACAAAGGTGACGGGGTAATCTTCCTGTAAATCATGATGCTTCAGTTCTGATCAAAAACGGTTTCATGTCAGGGCTTATTTCAGGATAGGACGGGAGGCGTCAATCTGAAACGGGCAGCCTGCTCATGTTAAAAGTAGTCGTTTTTAGTCTGATAAACAATGGTTTAGCAGGACAGTTGGTGTGGAAATTTATTAAACGGTTCTCAGGAACGGATGTGCTGGATCAGGAATGCTCCCTGATCCAATCCAGGGTGTAATCAAACACCTGCTGTTTTTCAGGCTCATTGTGGATTTCGTGATAGAAACCTTCCCATGTTTTGAATGTCACATCGCCAGACAGCTGCGAGGCGAATTCCTTGCTGGTTTCGTAATGGGTCAGCTGGTCTTCAGATCCGTGCATGATCAGCAGCGGTACAGTAGCCTGGTGTGCGTTGGCCAGCAGCCATTCACCCCATTCGATAATGCCCAGGCCGACAACACCCGAAACCTGGTTATGGACCAAAGGATCTGATTTGTATTTTTCGATGACTTCCGCGTCATGAGAAAGGTTATTAAGGTCAAGCGAGTTCGGTTGTGTCAGTGAGGGGGCGATCATCCTTCCGATACGGCCGATGGCCAGTAATAGTTTTGAAGGACTGAAACCCGGACGCACCGCCGGGGCGGAAGCAATAACGCCGCTGATAACGGGTTTGTGTCTGAATAAATAGTTCAGGACGAGGTTGCCTCCCATGCTGTGACCATACAGAAAAACAGGTTTGCCCGGGGCTTCATCTTTTGCAATTTTTAGTAAATCGCTGATCTGATCCATATAGGATTCCATTGAATCGGCATGACCATGTTTTCCTTCTGTTTGTCCGTGACCGTAAGTGTCCACGGCAACTATTCCCAGGCCATGACGACCGAAATATTCTGCCATGTGACCATAACGCCCGCTGTGTTCACCCAAGCCATGCACCAGGGCGATCATACCTGACCATGGTGGTTCAGGAATCCATTTCTGATAAAAGATTTTCCTGTTTTTTGAATCTGTCCGGGTAAATGACGAATGGGTCATAGGAATAAGGTTTGAATGTTGGCTTTGACAGGGTTGAGTGCTAAAGTAACAAATTTATTCTTCATAATAATATCCGAAAATAATGCCCATTTCATCTTCTGTCGTCAGACCGAAATTAACGGTTTTGTCTGTCTGGTTATTATAGGTGATCCTGGAGGTGAGGCCTTCCCCTTTTCTGAGCGAAATGTAAGGACTGTAGTTGATTTTGGCGGGGTGTTCCCAATCGGTGGAGGTATAGACCACTTCTCCGTTTCTCGCTCCGCCTTTGACCAGAATTTCAAACTTTTCACCCATTTTGTGGGTATGTGAGAACAACATGACGATTTTCACGTCCTTGTTGAAACTGAAATCCTTTGAAATGATGGTTTTTTGTTTCGGCAGGATAGTCAGGTTTTTGTTTCCAAGATCCAGCACTTTCAGAGCATGAACCACATTTTCTTTCTTGGTGCTGAATAAATTAACGTATATCTCTCCCAACAGCGGGCTGATGCCTTTATTGAAATAATGGGAGTTCATATCAAAAGTGGTATTGGCGGGTAGTTCAACAGCTGTGCCTTCCGGAAAAGTGTAATCCATGTTGGCTTCACTGCCTCCGAAATTGAACACATGGTTGCTCATCTGCAATGCCGTGGCCAGGCTGATGGTTTTGTCGGGGTTGCGGAGGTCACGGATGGTGTTCAGCGGGGCCAGGTTGTTCTGGTCTCTGAAACCGTAAAGAATAAAATGGTGACTGCCGGGCCGCATCCTCAGCTGTATCCTGTTGATGTAAACCGTTTCGGTATTACCCAAAGGTTTTCTTACGAAAAATTCACGCTCAAAATCAGGAGCTACTTCAAAAGGCTCGAGTCTCATCTGGAAGCCGCTTCCTTCGGCGGGGGGAGTCAAGGCTGCAAAAGGCGTTACGACAGAGGGCGTTTTGTCATCGAGTAAGCCGGCATCCGCTACGTTTTCTTTTTCAGGAGCCCCGGCTTCAATCCATCGCCTGATGAACTCGACCTGTCCGACCGTAAGCGGACTTTTCCCTAAGGGCATGGCAATGCCGTAGCTTTTGGCGGCATGGTGACTATCGTCATAGTTCAGTTTATGATACAAAAGGCTTCCAAGTGAGTTGAAGGCTTTTACCAGTTTCAAACCGTCCTGTTTTGCATTCGCGTTTTTCGGATCAACCCCGAAAAGATTCTGATAGGCTTTGCCTTTGGCCAGTATTAAGCCATGCTGTGAAAAAGTGGCGTCATTTGCCGACAAATGACAACCGGATACGGCACAGCTTGTCGTCAGAATTTTATCCTGGATCAAACCGAAACTGGATTCGTCTGCTAAGACTTCCTTTTTCGAACAGGAATTCAGGAGCCCTGCAGACAGCAAGGCCGCTATACAAAGACGTGAAAAAGAAGAGTACTTCATAGCCTGTTGATTATGGTCCGCTTTAAACGTAATTTTTACAAAAAGGTCACTTTTTCAAAGGTAAGGGTTTATTTTACTTTTTTCCCTTCCATCTGCCTGCCCCCCTGGTACAGGATCAGTTTTTCGGTTTTCCCTGCAGCATCTTTAAAAAACTCCACTTTGGCGTCCACTACTTTCAGAAAGAACTTCGTCGGAGATTCGGCAAACAATTCGTTTTTCCCCTGGCCTGTGGCTTGCCCGAAGAGCCGTGAGCCCTCACTGGTAATGGTCAGAACAAACCCGGGAGCGAGCTCGTAACCGCCGGCGTAAGTTTTTAATACTTCTTCCTCTACCTTTATTTCAGCAGGAGCGGCTGTGCTCTCGTTCGTCAGATTCCATACCGTTTGTGAGCCACGGTCAGTGGAAATGACCTTGTTCACTTTTCCTTTATCATCATATCTGAACTCCAGTTTTGTAAAAGCATCATCAAAAAAGAACTTATCTTTTTCATAAGCCTTGATCCGGAACTTAGGGTTTCCTGCTCTCTGGGAATACAGTTTTTTATCTTCAAAAGTGATGGTCCTTTTTGCCCCTTCTTCATTGACAAAAACACCTTCATAACCTTTCAGAACAGATTCAGATACGCTGATTTCCTTATTTTCATAGGGTTTTCCGATAGCGGCTGCTGCGATTCTGATGGAAACATCGTCGGGCGAAACGCCCGTAGAATTGGAGAATACGGCTACAAAAACATCTTCCTGTGGCAGATAAATACCATTGGTCAGAAAACCGTTGATACCGCCACCGTGTTCAATGGTCGGGCTTCCCTGGATGTCGCTTAAAGACCAGCCGTAGCCATAGCTGGTATCTTTCCCATCCACCAGTCTGTATTTTTTAAAGGCTTGCTGAAGGGTTTCTTTTTTGACCAGTTTGTAGGCATGAACGGCCTTATTCCATTTGAAAAGGTCTTCAACGGTAGACATGATCGAACCGGCCGCATAAGGCAGTTTCATGCTCAGAAAAGCGGAGTTATTGACACCGTTTTCGCCCGGGTCATATCCGGAAGCACGGTTTCTGATGATCCTGTCATTGTCTCCGTAATAAGAGTTCGTCATGCCCAAGGGCTTGAAAAATACTTCTTCCAGATATTCGGGATAGGTTTTCCCTGAAACCTTTTCGATGATATACCCCAGTAAAAAATAGCCTGAGTTGTTGTATTTCCACTTTGTTCCCGGGGTGAATTCCATCGGCTGATCTTTGAAAACATTGATGAGCTCCTGCGGTTCCATGTCTTTACGCATCAGGTCCATAAACTCCTTCATGCCGGTATAGCTTTTAATGCCTGAAGTGTGGGTCAGTAAATGCTCAATGGTGATTTTATGGCCCTGGGTAGGGTAGTCCGGCAGAAATTTGGTGATTTCGTCCTGAAGAGACAGTTTTCCCTGCTCCATGAGTTGCAGAATAGCTACCGCCGTAAACTGCTTGGTGATGGAGCCGATCCTGAAAACATGGTCCGTTTTCATGGGGATGTCCAGTTCAATGTTGGCTTTACCTAAGGCTTTTTTATAAATGATCTGGCCGTTTTTAGCGACCAGGGCAGTGGCTCCTGACGGTGCTTTTCCGAATTTTTCATCAAGCAGCTGATCGAATTTTACGGACTCCTTGCTTTGGGCAAACAACAATTGTGAATAAAACAGGAGAATAAACAAGTAAGGGATTTTTTTCATGGGCTTGGTTTTAAGGTTATTGATGTGATTCAATAAGGAATATAATCAATTTCCTGGAAATCAGTGACTTCATTTTTCCAGAATTGCTCTACAAAATATACATGGTCAGGGTGGCTGGAATAGCCATCGTATAGCTCCTGGTTGTCGAATTCCATGGAAATACCAAAATCGAAAGGGCTTTTCGGGCTGGTTTGTCTCAGTATCTCGAAGTTTTTAACCCC
This sequence comes from Emticicia sp. CRIBPO, assembly GCF_009905725.1. Lineage (GTDB taxonomy): Bacteria > Bacteroidota > Bacteroidia > Cytophagales > Spirosomataceae > Leadbetterella. Next base: position 315,736 of record NZ_JAAAKV010000003.1, read on the forward strand.
CGGAATGGCTTCCAGTTTCCTGACTTCGTCAAAAAACTGTTGTTCTTCCTGTGAGCCAAGGGTATGTTTAAGTTTTAAAATGACGGAATGGCGTATCATCGTTTAATCGTTTTTTTATCAAACCTACTCTATTTTAGTGTCAAAATCAATGCCTTCCCGCTTTTAATCAGATGTATTTTCACCGGTAATCTTCGAATTTTAAAATTAATCCGGCCAGGTTTTATGAAAATTTCAGATTATTTGTATTTTCGAAAACTAAAACACCTGAGCCCGTGGAAAATATACTAAAAATCATCAACGCAATTCTGATCATCTTCGCAGTTTATATGGGACTCAGACAAGGCTGGGCCATGGCTTCGGGAAAACCTGAAATGCTCACTATGTTCGGCAAATGGGACATACAGAAAAACGGAGTGATGGTGTTGGGTGGCCTTACCATTTCAGGGGCTGTCCTGACACTTATACCACAGACATTTTTATGGGGCAACTTCATCACCGCCTGTGGTATACTTTTTATCATGGCATTGCATCTGACCCACAAAGACTTAAAAGGGGTGGCCGTTGAACTGCCTTTTTTGTTTTTGTCTCTTGTGATCATTTACCTGCAGCATCCTTTGACCAGACAGTCCTGATTGTATACTTATTTTAATCCTGAATTATGCATCACAATTTACTGCTGATACTGTTTTTACTTTTTATTGTTTTCATGCTCATCATGATAGGGCAGAAAATCAAGGTTTCTTATCCTATTTTGCTGGTTCTGGCAGGTTTGGCAATCGGTTTTACCCCCGGCATGCCGCTTGTCAGTATTGATCCGGAGCTGATCTTCCTTATTTTCCTGCCGCCACTTTTGTACGAAGCGGCCTGGTTTACTTCCTGGGGTGATTTCTGGGAATGGAGACGCCCGATTGGTATGCTGGCGTTCGGCCTGGTGATTATCACTTCACTGGTGGTGGCATTTGTATCGGTTCAGCTGATTCCCGGCTTTACAATGGCCCTTGGCTTTTTACTGGGAGGGATCATTTCTCCGCCCGATGCTGTGGCGGCTACTTCGGTTTTGAAGAATGTCAAAGTACCTAAAAGGGTAGTGACCATTCTGGAAGGGGAGAGCCTGGTCAATGATGCTTCCAGTCTGATCGTCTTCCGGTTTGCCCTGGCGGCGGTTATCACAGGTCAGTTTTCATTGCAGGCTGCTGTTTCGGATTTTTTCGTAGTGTCTGCCATGGGTATTGTCATCGGCCTGGTGGTGGCCCATATTGTTTATGTCATTCACCGGTTTTTCCCGACCACCTCCAATATTGATACGGCCCTGACGCTGATGACGCCGTATTTTATGTACATGGCCGCTGAGCAATTTCATTTTTCAGGAGTTATGGCGGTGGTGAGCGGAGGTTTGTTTTTGTCATACCGGTCGCATGAAATACTGACCAGCGGCTCAACACGGCTGCAGGCCTACGGAGTCTGGTCTACTACCATATTTGTATTGAACGGACTGGTGTTTATCCTGATCGGACTTGAACTTCCGGTGATTGTGGCGGACCTCGGCGGATATTCTGTCGGAGAGGCCATCGGTTACGGACTGATCATCAGCCTCGTGGCCATTGTGGTCAGGATGTTGTGGGTGTTCCCGATTGCCTATGTGCCGAAATGGTTCGGACAGGTAGTGAGAATGGACCATAAAAATCCTACCTGGAAAGCCCCGACAGTGGTGGGCTGGGCCGGTATGCGTGGCGTGGTTTCACTGGCTTCTGCTTTGTCTGTCCCTGTATTACTGAATAACGGACAGCCCTTTCCTCATCGTAACCTTATTCTCGTTATTACCTTTATAGTGATCCTGGTTACACTGGTTTTTCAGGGTTTAACGCTTCCGTTCCTGATCAAATGGCTTGGCATTGTCGAGATTGATGATGTTATTCCCGAAGAAGAACAGGAGGCCGGGATTCAACTGAAACTGAAAAAAGCGGCTTTAGCGAGACTTACAGAACACTATGCCGGTGAAATTGAAGAAAATGAGCTGGTAAGGTTTCTTAAAAAGGACCTGGAAGATGATATTTCAAGCACGAGTCAGTGGCTGGAGTCACTGGAGTGTGAAGACAAAGACAAACAGGAACTTGAGGTTTATAACCGGGTACTGGCCGATCTGTACCAGGTAAAAAGAAAGGAATTGTTCAGACTGAAGAAATCAAAAGAGTTTTCGGATGAAGAGATCCGTAAACAGGAGGCTTACCTCGATCTTGACGAAGCCAAAAACACTCAAACCCAACATTAAGCATGAATACCGGAAATCATTATAAACTGAGTGAGTTCCTGATCTGGACAAGACGGGACATTTACACGCTGATCGTACTGGCGTTGATCCCCACGGTGCTTTACCAGGTTCTGGATATCAAATGGCTGGCTATTCCGTGGGTGCCTATTGCCCTGATCGGTACCGCCGCTGCCTTTATTGTCGGATTTAAGAACACACAAACGTACAACCGGCTGTGGGAAGCCCGCCAGATATGGGGAGCGATTGTTAACCTCAGCAGGTCCTGGGGCATTATGTCAAGGGATTTTACGGCAGGAAGCCTGCCGGATAAGGAGGCGGCAGAGATTCACAGACAGCTGATCTACAGACACTGTGCCTGGCTGACAGCCCTCAGGTATCAGCTCCGCGAACCTCGCAGCTGGGAGAATCTTGAGAAAAGCTATTTCAAAGAATACAGGAAGTTTTATACCGTAGCCGAAAGAGACGGCAAGCTGGAAGAAGAACTCAGAAAGTTTCTGACCGCTGAAGAAGCTGATTATGTACTCAGCAAAAAGAACAGGGCAGTTCAGATCATGGCGTTGCAATCCGGACACCTCAAAAGCCTGAAAGAGCACGGTTATGTGGAGTTACTGAATTATGTGGAGCTGGAGAATATCCTGGTAGCCCTCATTGCCGAGCAGGGCAAAAGCGAAAGGATCAAGAATTTTCCTTATCCGAGACAATTTGCCAGCATCAATCTCTTTTTTATCTGGCTTTTTGTGATCATGCTGCCGTTTGGAATGCTCAACGAGTTTCAGAAGCTGGGAGACCACTTTGTCTGGCTTACCATTCCGTTCAGTGTCGTGGTTTCATGGGTGTTCACCTCGATGGAGAAAGTGGGGGAGAGCACCGAAAATCCGTTTGAGGGCGGTGCCAATGACGTCCCCATTACCTCTATGAGCAGGACCATCGAAATAGACCTCCGTGAAATGCTGGATGAAAAAGACCTTCCTCCGGCCATTACCCCCAGCCACAATATCCTGATGTAAAACTTAAATGATAAAATCATGAATCCAATTGAAACTGTAAGAAAATTTTACCCGAATGCCGAAACCACCATTGATACCGTCAACAAATTCCTGGATGTGGTAGAGCATCTCCTGGGCTATAAAACCCACCAGCTGATGCATGCCGACTCCATGTGTTGTGATGATGTCAATTCTATCCAATACCCTCCCAGGGCTTATGAAATGCTCGGTCCTTTCAGCATGGGTGGTCTGAACGGCTTTCCTTTTGCCGGGATAACCGGTATGAACGCCTTCGCCCACCATGTGCCTGAAGACGGTGCCGTCGTGGTTTTTTATGCTCCTCACATCGGCATTACCCATGATGGAAAAATAGGGGAGATCAGCCGGATAGGGCAATCGGCCAATTCTGCCTGCTGCGGTGCGGCCAGGGGGGCTCTGGCTAAATTGCTGGCCAATGAGATCGTGGAGGGCCACATGTCAGACATGGACTACCAGATGAATACCATTGAGCAGATATTTCTGAGGCAGGCTGACAGGATCATCCGGGCCGAAAACCAGGTGTTTGAAGCTACTGAAGTGATGTATGAGGCGATTGACGAAAGAATACAGGAACTGGTAGCAAAGACCAGCTATCCCTGCAGGCATGTGATCCTGATCGGAGGTATTTTTATCAACGGAGATAAGGATATGGGTTCATTCTGTTCCTACAAACGGTTTGAGTACCTGGATCTGCAGACCAACGAAAGAACGAGCATGATGAAGGAATTCTATGAACATCAACCCGTCTGAAACGGAATCATTCTTTCAGATTGGCGGTTTTATTTATTTCCGATCTTACCGAATTAAAATATGTCTAATATCAATCTTATTATAGAAGAAAGGCCGCACAACATCGGCAATTTCATGGTGGGGCGTCTCCTGCCTTTCAGAGGCAAAAGAATGGTGGGGCCGTTCATTTTTATTGACCATATGGGCCCTGCTCAAATGAATGACCACCAGAACATTGATGTGGCTCCGCATCCGCATATCGGTTTGTCGACCCTTACTTTTCTTTTTGAGGGCAACATGATGCACAAGGATACTCTGGGCACTTCGGTGGAAATCAAACCCGGACAGGTCAACTGGATGACCGCCGGAAAAGGCATTGTGCATTCTGAAAGGACCCCTGAGTATCTCAGACACTCAGAAAAAATGCTTCACGGCCTTCAGATCTGGATTGCCCTGCCTAAGGACCTTGAACAGATGGAGCCTTCGTTTTTTCATGCTGATGAAGAAGAAATTCCTGCCTGGGAAGAAGAGGGTATTGCGTATAAACTCATTGCGGGAACTGTCCTCGGACATACTTCGCCTGTACCCGTCTATAGTCCTTTATACCTGCTTGAACTGAAAAGTACAGGGCAGCAGACCGTAAAGCTGGGAGATCACCTTTTCGGGGAATCGGCTTTGTATATCCTTGAAGGGGGGATTGAAAGTGAAGGGGCTGTTTTTGAGCCTAAAAGAATACTGGTGGCGAAAGACAGTACCTTGTGTGAATTTACCATGCTGGCCAATACCACCATTTACATTTTCGGAGGGGAGCCTTTTCCTGAGGAGCGGTTGATTTTCTGGAACTTTGTAGCTACCAGCCGCGAACTGATCGAAGATGCCAAGACCAAATGGCTGGAACAGACTTTCCCGAAAATTGAAGGTGAAACTGATTTTGTGCCGTTACCACCGCCTGTTTTACCTCAGAAATAACTTATTTCCTGACGTACTTCCAGTTCCTGATTTTGCCTTCAGCCATCCATTCGATGGCCTGAAGAAGCCTCTTTTTGCGGGTATCTTGTGATTTGGCTTCGGTTATCCAGTCGACGTAATCCTTCTTGTTGGAATAGCTGAAATTTGAGAAAGTGGCTGCTGCCTCTTCATTCCGGGCCAGTTCTTCTGTCAGATCATCGGGAATGACCAATGTTCTGGAGGCTGCGGGTACCGATGTTTTAGGCTTTTCAGTTTTAAGGGTGCTGTTGGTTTCCATCGCATGCCTGATATACCGGGAGAGGATCTCCGGAGAGGGGAGGTCTTCTATGGCCGTAATTCTTCCCAGGTGTCCCATTGATGTCTTGCCTACGTCTTCCAGGATATTTTCGGGATCATTCATGTCTTTGGCATTCCAGAACCCAAACGAGCAATGGGCCTTGAATGCCGCCATGCTGCACAGGATCTTTTTATTATACTCAAAATGCGGGAATCCCCATTTGATGGTTTCTGTCACTTCAGGGCAATTGGCGTGCACCAGCTCTCTCAGGTATTCCAGTATGGGTTTGGCAAATGGTGCAGCTTTCAGGATATAGGCGTCTATGCCGGGGTGTTTCATTGGTGATTCAGGTTTTTTCAGAGACATTCAGATTAACTTTAGTTTCGTTATCCAGATACGCTATCTGCATAACGAAAAGTATACCGGCCGGAAAAGCGGAGAACAGGAACGGGGAGTGATTAATGTGAAGTACTCGTTCTCAATAACTCAAGACTCCTGCTAAAGTCAGTCCGGCTTACGATTCCGATACACTCATCCTTCAAAAAAATACTGACTTCTTCTCCTTGTTTCAGAAGACGCAGCCGTCCTTTGAAAGCCTGGGATTCATCCATACTGAGAAAATCCAGCAGCTTTTTCCCTGATTCTCTTCTGCAGGCCTGTTCATCGTCCTGATCAAGAATGACCAGCCTGATCTTTTTTCCTTCCTTTTCGAAAGCAAAAGTATAATTTTTAGTCAGTCGATGATGCAGCATTATTTTTCAGCTTAGATTGAAAATCAAGTAAATCTTTCTTTGCAATGTAAATTTGGTTAAAAATCAGGTAACGATAAATATTTATACATTCAAATAATTTCGAAGTGGCGTCATTATCATAGTTTTCATCTTCAAAATAGACCCGTTCTTTGGAAAGATAATCGTTTAAAGTACTTTTTACAGTATCATTTATCGAATAAGACATGTCTGCGTCAAGCATTTTTCTGATTTCTTTCTTTAAATCCTCTTCCGGAGTTTTCATATCGGTAATCCCTTCCTCGATTTTTGAAAAAGAGGTAGTAACACTCATAAAATGGGTGTGATCCATAATATTGGAATAAACCTGATATTTCCTTTCAAGGTCTGCATTCAGGTCTTTTAGGTCCTGATACTTTGAGAGCAATTCCCTTGACAAAGATTGCTGCTCAGACAGGTGATAGAAGTATATAAAGATATCTTCATCAAGTTTTCTGACAGTCTCTTTGATGCCAGTTAATTCTTTTTCAAGTCGTGAAATGAGGTTTCCGGCCTCTCCTGCGTTGTATTTAACTCCATCGTAATCAAAGGTTTTGATTTTATATTCACCGGACTGTATTTGCCTGAGAACGGAAACATCTCTTTCCAACGAAATTTCAGTAGCAGACAAATCTGTATTTTCATCACTGAAGAGTTCTCTGGCATCTTTTTTATGATCAGATATATTACTGATGATTTCTTCCAGATTCAGGTCAGGAATATCTTTGTTGTCATAATAACCATTGTAAACAGGCTCAAAACCGTTTTCTCTGAATTGCCGGACAAAATCCTGTTCGAATATTTCGTGGTTGTCATAAGTTACTTTTTCCGTGTAATCGACATTTTGAAATAACTTTTCAGTAATCAGAGCCTGGATATATTCGATATTTTGAAACAATACTGAGGCCGGTCTTGTATCCGGATGGCGTTCGGGAATATTCAGTCTTTCAAGCTCTTTTACCCGGTCGTCAGTCCCCGGGTGTGAGGCCCACTGGTTTTTGATGACCAATTTTGATTTATCAAACTTGCCGAGAATGTCCGAAGTCACCTGCGGCAGGTCATGCTGGAGGGGGAGATTATTTTCTTTGGCGAGAAAATTCAATACAAGTTTCTGATGACTGAAAATGTTTTTTGTAATTACCGATTCACTGATTTTACCGTTATAATAGTTAATTACTTCGTTGTAGGAATGATCAGCGATATCAAGTCTCAGGAGCGATGTAACTAAAGGCTTTGATCCCGCCACGCAAGCAGCTACTTCGTCGGCGTGAAACTCCATTTCCCTTGATAATGCCATATAGCTTATATTGACTATTTCATAAACCTTCTGGAGAATTTTTTGAATGCCCTTGAGAATCTTCATGGCAAGGCCGATAAAAAAATTGAAATAACTGTTGATGCCGGCCCATTTTCCCGCCAGGTTTTCAAAAGAGTCGTTGTCATACAGCATATTATGAATCACCATGTTGACATTGTAAACATAACTGCCGACTTTCATGGTACGCTGTGAAAAGTGCCCGAATTCGTGAGCAAGAATAGCTTTGAATTCGCTAACAGTGGTGACATTGACCAGCCCCAATCCGATCTGAAGGTTTTTCCTTATCGGGAAAAACATACTCCAGAAACTGGAATCATAAAAAACCGAAGCATTAACCTCAGGCGACAAATAAATTTTTTTCGGAAAGTCAGTCTTTACTTCCTTTACGATAGATTCAATGAATCCGAAAAGTTCAGGCTGTTCTTCCCGATTGATTTCAGTCAGATGAGAAATATCGTTGGTATGTCTTTTAAAAATGAATTTGATCAGAAATATTATAATCAAAAGCCCCATGCTGATCAGGCCGGCTCCGATCATTAATGTTATGCCGGTCACCTTTGCCGCGATAATTACACCTCCTGCAAAACCGAAAAGACCTGTAAGCAGAATTGCAGCAGTAACAAGCAATAAATAGGTAAGTATGAAAAAAATAATTGCCCCAATGGCTTTAAAAGTCATTTTTTTGAAATTTTCTGAAATTGCAGCAGTTCTTTGTTCCATACATTAATGATTATTTTGGCTCTAAAATAAAATCAAAATTTTAATATACGAAGAGTCAGGCATTTTTTATTCATGAATATTGGGGGTTAACAGGGATTCTAATTTGTCCATGTATATTTTAACAAAAATAGCCGGGTAAATCACCCGGCTATTCATATTTTTAACGCAAAGGAAGTTGATCACACACTTTTCCACTTGATACCACAACCCACTGCCCTGACAGAGGGTGTAGAAACCTCTTTGTTGGCAATGATTTCTTCTATCGCTGTTTCAATGTACTTTTTTGTGGCCGCGGCCCCATCCTGTGAGTTGTTGTCAATGGCTCCGGCATAAACCAGTTTAAACCCGTTGCTTTCCTTTTTAACCAGGAAAGTATGAGGAGTGTTGGTTGCTCCGAATGCTTTCACAATTTCCTGACTCTCGTCTATCAGATAAGGGAAACCGTAGTTTTTGGCCTTTGCTCTTTGCTGCATGGCCGTGTAGGAGTCGCCGGGAGAGCGTTCTCCGTCGTTGGCCTGGATAGCTATCACCGGAAAACCTTTGCTTTCAAACTTTTTGTGAAGGTCAATGATGCGGTCTTCGTAGGCTTTTGCCACAGGGCAGGTATTGCAGGTGAAAGTAATGATATAGCCTTTTACCTCTTTGTTCATGCCCATTGACACTTTTTTGCCGTCAACGTTTTTCAGTTCAAAATCCTTTACATAATCTCCGATTTTGTAACCTCCTGCCGGAAATCCGAGGCTCATCGTCAACAAGGCCACTAAAACGGCCATGGCAGACATGGTCTTTTTCATAAATTTCATTGTTTATATTGTTTAACGAGTAAATTCAATTCTGTCTCATTCAATGGTTTTTCTATAAAATGCCTGAGCTTTTTCTGATTGTTCAGTATCAGCGTCATCGGCACAGCTCCCGGCCATTCAGGGGTAAGCTTGTCTACCCAGCTTTCAAGCTCCGGTTCATTGAGCAAAACCACTTTTGACCTGATCTTATTTTTAGCCACAAAGGGTTTCAGTTTGCTGTTCAAATCACTGAAATAATCCATGCTTACGAGAATAACCCTGATTTTTTCAGTTTTGTAGGTGCTGTTCAGTCTTTCAAAATAAGGAAGCTCTTTGACACAGGGAGCACACCAGGTAGCCCAGAAATTCACTATTCTCAGGGTGTCATCGTCCCTTTTCAGCATTTTCTCCAGCTCATCAAATTTGATTGCCTTCACACTTTGGGCCGATGCTACCGGCATCACAAAAAGACTCAGTATAAAAGCGACGATCCATTTTGATTTTATCATTTCTCCGGAAAAGATTGGTTTTAAGACGAAATTTAAAAAATAACGACCACAATCAACAATAATTATGCTCTGAATACGAAGTATGGGGAAGAAGAAATTTGGGAGGTTCAGATAAAACACTTCCCCCGGAAACCGGGGGAGTGTGCTCTTTTAACCTTTTAACTCTTTCAAACTCGAAGAGTTAACAGGTCTGATGCTTTTTGGACGAATCCAGGTTTCGGTAGTTGCGGGTGTATGTAAGTAATACGTAAAACTGAATACATTTTGAAGCCCGGAAGATGGATTCCCGGCTCAAAATGTTTTCTTTTTAAACAAAGTCCCCGGAAACCGGGTCGTTGTCTGTTTTGCAATTTTCCTTTACCGCTAAGGTCAAAGAAAAGAGCTTAAACCAAAGATTTTAAAAATCTTTATTTTCATTCAGCCATTACAGCTGAAAATGTCTTTTAACTTCATATCAGGATATTAAACCTGAGACATCAGGTTTTTGCGAACTGAAATAACGGCGGGAAGAACGGATTCTTCCACCTTCCATGGCTATGTTTGTTTTTGAAGTTATTGGCACAAAGTTAAGGGCCAAATTCTTTTCGATTGGCTTTTTTGAGGCTTTATCCTTGAAAATGCAGTGTATTTCTTCTTTTTCTACAATTTTTTTTGAATAGGGTTATAAAATGAATAACCCTTGTGTCTTGCGTATAGCATTCAAAATAAACCGGGGTTCAGATCGACTGAGCCTTTTTAATCACTTTGATCACCCTTTTCTGTTTACTTTCCTTATCTATATCGGAGATTCTAGAAGTCAGGGTTTGTATAAAACGCTCTTTGGTGGCCTTAGTGATAAAAGGCAAAGCCCGTTCGGCGTACATCGGAAGCTGATTGACCGGACTCGTCAGAAGCTGTTCTTTTAACAACTCAAAGGCATCTGAGTGGTATTTTTCCAGTGAGCACAAGTCGATCAGGATATTGACGGCATAATCTTTCGTAATGACCGAACCGCTGTTGGCAGCCAGGATGATTTCAGGCAACGATTCAAAAATCAGTTCCGGGTTTTGAAGTGTGATGGTTTGCAGGGCTGTCATGGCACCCCATTGCAGGCGGTTGTTTTTAGACTTTAATAAGCCCAGAAAGATGCCGGAGTAAGGAGAAAGCAACGAGGGGTTCAGCGTCCCGGTTTCATATAGGACCTTGATGGCGTCATTCTGAATGTCTTTATTTTTGTGTTTCAGCAGGTCAATGAGTTCTTTTACAGCCCCGGTGTCGGATTGAGCAGCTATTTTTGCGGCAAGTTCCTGGTTCGGAACCTCGTCTCTGCGGCCCAGTGAGCTGGCCAGCTGACTTTCAATGTTCATGTTGGTATCAGTGAATATTTTAATCTGTAGTGTTTTGTGAAAATGCTTTGAACTTCAGCACCGCTTTTTTCAGCGATGCTTCCTTCCTTTTAATCAGCGGGGTGTAAGGCGAGGTTTCGACTTCAAGACTTTTACCCTTCTTTGCTTTTTGCCAGGTGCCTGCCAGTTTTCCTTCAGAAATGATCATGTGATAAGAAGAAGAGATTTCAGAAATCTGCTTTTTAGAAATTTCACTGTCGGTGATGGCTTCTTTGTTTTTATATGACATGCCATACTCATCGTAATCAGGCATCAGGAAAGTAGGCAATGTTTTAGGAACAACGGAAATATCCTGAGGAAGAAAAATGTACTCCAGGCCATCAATCTGCCTTTTTTCAAAGTCTTTGGAGAGCTCAGGCAATCCGGCACGGGCCTCAGTAAGGCTTAATCCTGACCAGTAACAGAAGTCCTGGATCGTAGCAGGGCCGCGGGTCACAAAGTAACGGTTCAGAAACTGATGAAGGGCTTCTTCCCTGGTCATCGGAGGCACAGCCGGTACGCGTTCTTCCAGCAAGGCATAGGTAAATTGTTTTCCGGACCGCGGACCGCTACAGATCAGTCCTTCAAGTTCTGCCTGCATCATAATGCCGGTCAGTCTTACCCCGTCTGCTTCGATGCCGTTTTTGCTCAATTCCGCCTTGATGTCGTTCCTGATCAGGAACTTTCCTCCTTCCAGGCTTTTGACGACAACCTCATTACATTTTTTAAAGACCGACGCGTCCAGGCCTTCTTTTTTATACTGGTAATTATTGATGGCCGATACCCTGGGGGCAGTCAGGGCCAGCAGCCACCGGATGTCTTCCGGAGCCACAAAATGCCAGGTGGGACGCATCAGGTGGGTTCTCAGGATTTTACCTTCATTGAATACCTGCTCAATATCCGCATCATTAAATCCAGGCAGGCGAAGTCCTATTGCCCATTTAGCCATGGCATATTCCTGCGACTGCATCGCTACCATCCACCGGACGATTTCTTCCGGTTTTGTAAATTTTGTGCTGATAATCTGTTGATTCAGTAACCTGTGGCTCAGGATTTCGTAATGCGTCATAGTTCTCCGTCATTCATAAATCAAATGTACAGCAGAGCCATTAATTGACCTATAATTTGACGGAGATTTGTAATTCAATTTCCTGATCAACCAGTTTTTTCTCCAGCCAGCTGCCTTTTTCACCAATGCCCCAGTCAGCCCGGTTGATGCGGATGGTGTCAGCGTAATGGCTTTTTGTCAACTCATTAATAGTAAAATCGATCTTTTTTGTCACAGACCTGATGGTCAGGTTGCCACTGACTTTTATTTTGTTCTGACCTGCATAAGTAGTTTGAGTGATCTGAAACACTGCCTCCGGGTATTTTCCTGTTTCGAAATCGCTTTTCAAATGATCGGTCAGGTTACGGATCGGGATGTAGTCGTCCGGCGGGATGTCGGTGATCCTGATGGAATTCATATCCGCAATAAACTTTCCGCCGGTCAGTTTATCTTCCTTAAAAGTCAGATATCCTGATTTAAGGGCCAGAGTACCTTCGTGTTTACCTGTTCCGGCCAGTTTGGTGCCTTTCCATCTGATGACGGAGGCTGATGTGCTCAGAGGCCTTTGCTGAGCCTGAGTACTCATTGGCAGGAAAAACAAAAGCCAGCTGAGAAATGCTAATGGCTTATTCATAATCAGGGATATTTAGGCCAAGGATGATGTTTCTTTTGATCAGGAAGTAATCGTTCACTTTTTCAGGGATCGTGATACCCGAACCGCCACGGTTTTTCAGTTTTGCCTTTTTGGCAGCGGTAAGGAGTGGATCGTTCTCAAAAAGGAAATCGTCAAGATAATACTCGTTCTTACCCGGTTCCTTTACGGTAAGATGGATATGTTCCGGCTCACTTCTGTCAGGATAAGCCACTGGCCTCAGGGTATAAAAGGTGTACTGACCTGAGGCATCCGTCCTGATCCAGCCCCTGAGCGATCCGTGTCTTTTGCCCCAGCCTTTTTCCTGGTTACGGGCAGTATACAACCCGGCCTGATCGGTATGATAGATATAGAGGATAACATCGCGGGCGGGTGTTTTGCCGTCTTTCAGGAAGACTTTTCCGGTAATTTTGAGTTGGATCCCTTTTTCTGTATAATCAGGAAGCGTGTCTGCAGGGCTGAGTTTTTTCTGACCGTATTCGTAAATGGCTTCACAGCCCTCACAGGGGCCACCCACTTTTTTCCGGACCGGGTTTTGGGAATGACTGCAGGCGGCAGAAAGCAGGAGGCCTGTCATCAATAAGCAAATGGTTTTCATATCTGTTCTGAAATTTTTGTACCTCAAAACTATGCTGAAAATCAATGTCGTATTTAAGAAAAAGGCTGAGACGGGTAGCAAATACCCTGAGTCGTGGACTATTGAAACCGTTGCCTGAAATCCTTGCTGAAACTGCGGCTCATTCTGACGGTCTTCCCGTTTTTCAGTTCAATGTCATAGTCACCGTTTAAACGGGATTTGAAAGAAACAACCTGCCGGATGTTGACAATAGAAGAACGGTGGACCTTGATAAAAACTACGGGATCCAGTTTAAGCATCAGCTCTTTCAGACTCGAATTGTACAGGTGCTTTTCATGCCTGGTATAAACCGCGATGTAAGGACTGTCGGAAACAATACAGGTGATTTCTGAAACCGGGACGGTGATGTTTTTCTTGCCGCTGGCGATGAGGAGGACCTTTTCATACCCGGCTTCGGATACAGGAGCAGCGGCGACAGTTTGATTCCGGCTGTTCCAGTAAACCAATAATCCGTAGAAGGCGATGTATTTATAGACATCTTCGGCAATGGTCTTTTTTACCGCCCAGATAAAACTGTAGGTATGGGGCAGACTGAGAGCCGACATGAAATGGAGGGTCAGGGCAAAAAGAATCACATGGGCCAGGCTCAGCAGGAAAACCGTAAGGAGTCTCAGATACCATTTGTTGCTTAGCAGGTATTCAAACCGGGTGAAAAACCAGGCGACCGGGATGAAAAACAACCAGAAACTTTTAAACAGCAAAGACTCGGAAATGTAAAAGGAATATTGATGAAAAGAAGCCTCCAGGTAATCCTGGGCAATACCCATGAGTACTAAAACGGACAGAGCAATGACCAGTAGGAAAAGCTTTTTCTTTTCCAGCAGCTGGGAAATGGTCATCATCGGGTTATTCATAAGTCTATTTCAATGTTTTTACATACTCAAACGCCGCTTCTGTAAACGCTCTCCATTTGTCCTGATCACTGGCATCTACCTGTACCCATTCTTTCATAGGGCGGTTTTTGCCGGACGGGTCAAAAAGGACGGATTTGTCAAGGCTCAGGGCTTCGCGATGGGCTTCCCCGTTCAGTTTAAAGACCATCGTGTTGTTAAACAGAGAAATGAAAGCTTTTCCGTTCACTTTAAAACAAGGTTTGCCGAACATCTGACTTTGTTCGGCACCCTTTTGTTCATTTCCTAATGTTATATAGTGTTGTTCCTCCGTTGTCATAAGTCATTATTTTCCACGTCTGGCAAAAATACCGCCACCACCTCCAAGACCGCCCACGCCGATAATGTAGCCCAGCCAGTAGAAGAAGCCGCTGTTGTTGAAGGCATAAATGCCGTATTTTAACCCGAAAAGTTTAGCGAAAAGAGCAAAAGGAAAAACCAGTCCGTGGACAAGCCCTCCGAAAAATCCGTATTCATGAGGAGTCGACTCGTCAGGAACACAGGACGCCAATAAGAATACACAGAAAAAGACGATGAGTAAGCCGTGATATTTTTTCATTTCAGTAAGATTTAATGAGTGATTTATATATACTCAAACTTAAAACTTTGTTCCTTAAAAAACAAGTATCCGGATAACAGGAAGGGCTTTGCGGTAAAATATACGGGAGTAACTTTTATTTTGCCCGAATTAATGTTGTGATAATATTAAAACTCTAACTTTGAAGCATAATTAAATCTGTCTTTATCCAACCTGATGAAAAAAATTAGTTTTCTTGTTTGCCTGCTTTTAAATATCAGTTTACTACATGCCCAGTCCGGCAGAACTAAAAAAGTGGTTTTTGTGATTGCCGACGGTATTGCTGCCGATGTGATCGAAAAGCTGAACACTCCTCATATAGATAAGATCATTGCCGGCGGTAAATACACCAGGATGCATGTAGGTGGCGAAAAAGGAGCGTATTCTCAGACGCCTACCATCTCAGCAGTGGGTTACAACAGCCTGATCACCGGGGTTTGGTATAACAAGCACAACATTCCTGATAATGCCATTAAAGATCCGAATTATCACTATAAAAACATTTTCAGGGTCATAAAAGAGACCAATCCTTCAAAAAAGACCGCGGTATATTCGAGCTGGCTGGATAACCGGACCAAGCTGGTGGCTGAAGGTTTGCCTGCTGCCGGAAATATTAAAGTGGATTTTCATGCCGACGGCTATGAACTGGATACCCTGACTTTTCCTCATGACAAGGACAGAAAATTCATGAACCAGATCGATGAGAAAGTCATCAGTGAGGCGGTAAAGGGAATCAGAACGGAGTCACCTGACCTTTCATGGGTGTATCTGGAGTACACTGATGATCTCGGCCATAAATTCGGGGACAGCCCGGAATACTACAAAGCCGTTGAAATTCTGGACACCCAGATGGGTAAACTCTACGAAGCGATTCAATACAGGGAGAAAAACTTTAAAGAAGACTGGTTGCTGGTGATCACCACCGATCACGGCCGTGACGAAAAGACCGGGATGAATCATGGAGGGCATACCGACCGCCAGAGAAGTACCTGGATGGTGATCAGCAAAGATATCCTGAATGATTATGTGAAATATTACGAACCCTGGATTGTGGACATTATGCCTACCATGGCGAGATTTCTGGGCATTAATATTCCCAAAGAAACATTGGAAGAAGTAGATGGTGTGCCGATGACGGGGCCTGTTTCAGTGGTCAATCCCAAACTAAACCTGATCAAAGATCACCTTGATCTTACCTGGCAGCCCATGCAGTCCTCCGGAAATGTAAAAGTCTGGTTAAGTACGACGAACTTGTTTGAAACGGGCGGCAAGGACAAATATGAGCTGGTAGGAGAGGTGCCTGCGAGTCAGAGACAGCTGCTGATTGATGTCAGAAACAAACCTTCTGAGTTTTATAAGGTAGTAATAGAAGGCAAAGACAATATGGTAAACCGCTGGATTGTATTGAAGAAATAAATGAATGGAGCGTAATAAGATTTTTGATGAGGGTATGTGTTTTGACCTCATAGAGATTCCAAACGTGCGTAATTACTCTCTAACAAAATAATAATGGAGTTTTTCAACAGCTCTGTAGTAGCTGGAGGACAGATATGTCTAAGAAAATACTAATCAAATGTTTTAAATTGTTTATTTACGTTCTTATAACTAGGTTGAAAATGGGAGAAATAATAAGAGGGTTTGACGTTCTGAGAACTCGAAAAGAGTTTTTAAAGTTTGAAGATTCAAGACTTCCTATTTTGTATAAATGCTTTTACTCAACATTTGAAGTGGGAATTAATAGACTACATGTACCAGGCGTTTTACTCACTCAGATAAATCAAGTTGCCGGAATATTAAATCAACAAATAGAAACTGAATACTCATTTACTTTAGATTACTTTTTGTCTATAGAAGAGAGCATTACTTTGGCAGATAATTCATACGAGAAAGATGATTTGTGTCGAAATGATTTTTGGCCAATTGGTGAGTGCGGATCGAATAAAAATCTTCTGGTTGGAATTAACTCTGAAAATAATGACATTATTTACCTCGAAAATTTGAATTTATTTTCTGACGGGAAAAGATATAAGTTTTTAGCGGATAATATTTTTGAATTTATTACCAAAATAAGTTTTATAAAGATGGAAAGTCCGGGTTATGGAATAATGAATTATAATGAACTGTATAAAGAATGGGGAGAAGATTTTTATAGAATCAAAAAATAATGACCTATAAAGTTATTGAAGACGAACCAATTAATGTTTGAATTTTCTCTGCTGGTTTTGCAAGTTGAAGATTTCCTCACAACATAAAAGGTATTATTAAACCAAGTATCTGACAATTAACAAAGACAATAAATATCTGATTTATTCACAATAGTATTACACATAAGTTGAAAGAATCCTACTCTTAAAAAGGTTGAGTTCTTTCAACTTATTTTTTTAATAATAAGAGAGAAGGTTAGTAGAATTAAACATCTCTCCAAAGTTTTTCGACGATAAGGAACAAAAGTTAAAATTATCTTTTTCACAGCTGAGCTGAAAGCCCCGCATTTAAAAGTCCCTTGAATCCAAAACCGCCTTCAGCGTAAAAAGCGAAACTTCTGCCCATTCTGACACCGATAGGGGTCACATGGAAGGCAAAAGTCGTATTCTTATCCTTTTTTCCGCTGCCTTTTGAACTGAGTAAAGATGCTCCGGCCGATGCTGATGCATAGAGCTTGACAAAATTATCTTCTTTGGTATACTTGTAGTCTCCCCGGGCCATAAAAGTCCACCAGGAATTCTTCAAAGTAGATTTACTGCCGTTGGAATAGCTGTAGGTAGATTTGTTTTTCTCCATTACCATGTCTATGCCCATGGAAAATCGTTTTTCCGGGAAAAAGAGCAGGCTGCCGTTTAATGCTCCTGAACCGGACATGTCTACGGATGAATATCCTCCCGGCACAAGCCCGGTAGCCAGCACTGTTGAGAGTCCTTCAACGATCTGTGGCACCGTTACTACTCCGTAACCGATTCTCAGGTCCATTTTTTTGTCCTGGGCAAAAGAAATAGCTGTAATAAGCAGGAAGGAAAAGGTAAGCATTGTGTTTTTCATACGTATGATGGTTTAAAAGTATTTGAATGGTTTGTTTATTAAAGTAACAATCTTTTTAAGTCTTTGTTCCGGATTTTATAAGTTCATGAAAACATCAGGCCTGCTTTCCTGTGAATTCCTTCATTTAAAATTAAAGTTGAGTCCTAAGGTCAGCAGAAAATTGTCCTGCCTGAAGTCACTGTTGGTCGTGTTCGCACTGGAAGCCAGCTGAAACTGGAATTTAACATTTTCGACACCCCCTTTTACGGTGACGGCAGGTTCTATCAGGAAACTTGACCGGTTCTTTTCAAGATAGGTCGTCTGAAGCTCATTTTCATAAACGTGATTGCCGGAAATATTGTAATAACTGAGGTTTACAAGTCTTGCAGACCCGGCTATCTGAAAATATTTTGTTTTAAAACCTAATACCGGCTGCACACCAAATCTTCTCAGGCCGGCGGAAATGGTCTCCTGATCAGTGGTGGCGGAGGATTTGGAAGAAGGGAAATGGTTTTCAACAGAACCAAGGCCAAACAGCCCGTAGGTTTCAAAAACAAGGTTGTTTTCCATCTCTTTGAAATAACCCAGGCCAGCTTCTATCAGTTTGCCGGAACCCCCGGCTTCCTTGTTCTGGTTGAAGGGTTTAATAAGGCCGCCGTTGAGCTGAATGCCGAAGTGGTTGCCTGCGGCGTAGGCTCCCAGAAACTCTACCTGGTTGGTGTTCCCGGAAAGCGTCAGACTGGTTTCGCCTTTGGAAGTAAGCAAAGGCACATTCTGGGTATTCGGAATGTAATAATTAGGCTGACAGCCTGAAATAAGGGTACAGGCTATGGCGAGTAGTTTGATACCTGGATTTTTCATGGTTAACTTATTTTATATCAGTGGTTTAAAGGTTTGTGAGCTACGGCATATGTTACCTGTTTCTGCATGCCTGTCCGGAGCGATGCAGAAACAGGTATTCCTTTTTCTAGGATTCAAGCTAGTATATTAATGGTACTTTAACAAATTCTGAATTAAAATTTAAAGTTGAGGCCCACTGTCATCATCTCTGAATCCTGTTTGAAATCACTGTCGGAAAGGTTAAGGCTTTTGACAAACTGCAACTGGATTTTTACCTTTTCTATACCACCTCTCAGTGTCAGGGCAGGTTCGATCAGGAAATTAGACTTGTGATTTTCGAGGTAAGTCCTTTGATCTTCATTCTGATAAATGAGATTGCCTGAAATGTTGGAATAGTTCAGGTTAACCACCCTGGCTGATCCTGCCACAGAGAAGTACTTTGATTTATAACCTATCACGGGCTGTATACCGTATCGCATTAAATTGGCGGAGATTTTTCCGGAATTGATGGTGGCGGTGGTAGCGGATGGAAAATGATTTTCAACAGACCCCAGTCCGAATAATCCGTAAGTTTCAAACACGAAGTTGTTTTGCAGGGGTTTAAAATACCCCAAACCGGCCTCTACAAATTTTCCTGAACCTCCGTCTCCATTCTCCTGGTCCTTGGGTCTCATCAACCCGCCGTTAAGCTGGATCGCAAAATTGTTTCCTGCTCCATAGGCCCCCTGGAATTCCACCTGGTTGGCATTGCCGGAAACCGTCAGGTTGGTTTCTCCTTTGGCACTGATCAGAGGTGCGTTCTGAGTATTCGGAATGTAATAATTGGGATTGCAGCCTGAAAGAAGTGCACAGGCCAGTGCAAGCAGTCTGAAAGTTGGTTTTTTCATTGTTTTACGTGGTTTGGATGTATATTTTATTGTACTCTCAAAAGCAGGTTTAGTTGCTTTCTGAACCGGGATTTAATGTGCTGATCGTGGCCGGTTTGTCCTAAAACGATGGGGGAAGTGTGATATTGTATAACCGGCTTTGCCCGATATTATCAGGCAAAGCCGGAAATGTGTGTTAAATAACGAAGCTTTTGGCTTTGGCAATCGCCTTGTCTACTCCTGAGGCGTCATTTCCTCCGGCTGTAGCAAAGTGAGGCTGTCCGCCTCCTCCGCCTTTCATTTCTTTGGCCGCTTCCTTGACAATATTGCCTGCATGAAGGCCTTTCGCTTTCATGATTTCCTCGTCGATCATGACGGCCAGCTGGGGTTTTTCATTGATAACGGTGCCGATCACGATATAGGCGTTTTCAAGTTTTGCTTTCAGTTCATATGCCAGTTGCTTCAGAGCATCTGCAGACGGCAGGCTGACATTCACAGCCAGTACGTTGACATCTCCGACGGCTTCCACTTTTTCCAGAAGTTCTTTTTTGATGACCTGGAGTTTTTCATTTTCCAGCACTTCAATTTTCTTTTGTAAGGCGTTTTTCTCCTCGATCAGTGATTCAACGGCTTTAGGTAAATCAGTAGCACCCTTCAGCAATTGTTTGAGTGTATCCAGCACGGTTTGCTGTTCACGCATCAGTTCGAGGGCTTTTTTGCCGGTAACAGCTTCCACACGTCTTACCCCTGCAGAAACAGAACCTTCAGAAATGAATTTGAACAAACCGATCTCGCCGGTAGCCCCTACGTGTGTACCACCGCAAAGCTCAACAGAGAAACCAGGCTCAAAAGTAATGACCCTTACAAAATCGCCGTATTTTTCGCCAAAAGTGGCCGTTGCTCCCAGTTTAAGGGCTTCATCGATCGGGACATTGCGTTTTTCATCCAGGGCGATGTTCAGCCTGATTTTTTCGTTGACGATATCTTCAATCTGCTGCAATTCCTCGTCGGTCACTTTTGAGAAGTGAGAAAAGTCAAAACGGGTTACCTCATCATTCTGATAAGAACCGCGTTGTATGATATGAGAACCCAGGACTTGTCTCATTCCGGCCAGCATCAGGTGAGTGGCAGAGTGGTTCTTTTTAATATCCTGGTGTCTGAAATTGTCTATTTTAGCCTTAACCGCCAAAGGTTCAGTTGCATTTTCGAGCAATGAACCCACGATTTTGTCCGTAGTGATATGAAGGAACAGGTCATTTTCCTTTTTGGTGTCACTGATCGGGATGGTGATGGTCTGGCCGTCATAATCCAGCTCAAAAACACCGGTGTCACCCACCTGTCCACCCATTTCGGCATAGAAAGGAGTACGGTCTAATACGAGGTGGAACTCCTCGCCCGCCTTGGTTTTCACCTTGCGGTATTTGACCAGTTGCGAATCCGATTCGGCAAAATCATAGCCGAGGAACTCAACCCCGTCGATGTCGCCCAGGTCAATCCAGTCGGCTGCTTCTTTGGTGGCATCCTTACGGCTTCTTTCTTTCTGCTCGGTCAGTGCTTTTTTGAAGCCTTCCTCGTCAATACTAAAGCCTTTTTCCCTGGCGATCAGGGCGGTCAGGTCAACCGGGAAACCGAAAGTGTCGGACAGTTCGAAAACCGTAACACCGTCTATTACTTTATTGTCTTTTAATTCATCAAAAATGAGGTCCAGTCTTTTTAGTCCCAGTTCAAGGGTTCTCAGGAATGTTTTTTCCTCTTCTTCCACTACTTTCGACACAAACTCTACCTGTGCCTGAAGCTCAGGGAAGACGTCTTTGAACTGAAGGGCCAGCACCGGCACCAGTTTGGACATGAACGGCTCTCTGAAGTTAAGGTAAGAATAACCATAACGCACCGCCCTGCGGAGAATCCTGCGGATCACGTAACCGGCCTTGGCGTTGGATGGCAGCTGACCATCTGCGATCGCAAATGAAACCGCCCTGAGGTGATCGGCAATCACACGCATGGCTACGTCGACGTAATTGTCAGACCTGAGTGTGCCGTTTTCGCCGTATTTTTTACCCGACATGGTTTCCAGCACCTGGATAGTATTCTGGAATATGTCAGTATCATAATTCGATTGTTTGCCCTGGATGGCCATACAAAGACGCTCGAAGCCCATACCTGTATCCACGTGGCGGGCCGGCAACGGAAGCAATGAGCCGTCAGCCTTACGCTCAAACTGCATGAATACATTGTTCCAGATTTCGATGACCTGCGGATGATCGGCATTCACCAGTGTTTTTCCTGAAACAGCGTCTACGTCAGCCTGGTCTCTGAGGTCAATATGGATTTCTGAACAAGGGCCGCAAGGTCCTACATCACCCATTTCCCAGAAATTGTCTTTTTTGTTCCCCATGATGATGCGGCTGTCGTCACCCAGGATGTTCTTCCAGATGTCAAAAGCTTCCTGGTCAAAAGGCACGCCGTCTTTTTCGTCTCCTTCAAAGACAGATACATAAATACGCTCTTTAGGTAATTTGTAAACTTCCGTCAACAATTCCCATGACCACTCAAGGGCCTCTTTTTTGAAATAATCTCCAAACGACCAGTTGCCCAGCATCTCAAACATGGTGTGGTGGTAGGTATCAAAACCCACTTCTTCCAGGTCATTGTGCTTTCCACTTACCCTCAGACATTTTTGCGTATCGGCGATTCTTGAGCTTGGAGGCGTTCCGTTTCCCAGGAAGAAATCTTTGAACTGGGCCATTCCTGAGTTGTTGAACATCAGGGTGGGGTCGTTTTTGGCGACAAGCGGAGCCGAAGGCACGATAAGGTGTCCTTTAGAAATGAAAAAATCTAAAAAAGCTTTACGTATCTGATGAGAGGTCATAATCTGGATTAAATCGTTTAAGAATAAATATTTCCCGAAAGAAGTTTGCAAAAATAGTTGAAAACAATGGTTTATGGAAAATTTTAAGAATAGAAATGGCAATAATCTTTGGTAACTAATTTTTTAGTTGTAAGTTTGGTCAAACGAATATCAATACTATGAAACACTTTACTTTAATCCTGGTAAGCCTGCTTATCTGTTTTACGGCTTATTCGCAGCAGAGGATATTTCACGCCACCGAGAAAGACAGCCTGATCCTCAGTGTAAGCGAGGAGTATAGGAGCCCGACTTTAGAAGACCGTTCGAGACTTTTCGGCAGTGGAGAAACGATGCGTGTGGCCGAAGCCCGCGAGCAATACCGGCTGACGCGACTTTTTAAATTGTATGCTTATGAAGAGCAGCTTGACTTCGGAGACATGGAGCAGAATTGTCGTTTGATCATTACTTTCCTGGTTGGCCCGGAGAAAAAGACGGACTACTGCTTTTTTGAAACCAATAAAATGACGTTCACAGGGACGACGATGGTAAACGAGGCTGTTGAGCTGACCACAGAAAAGGAGGAAAAACTGATGAGAGTACTTGGCAGGATGGTCCGTGAAACCACACCGTCGATGGAGGTTGATTATGCCTATCAATTTGATATCAGTTTGTTCCCTAAAGGAATGTTTATTAGGAGCACGGATAAAAGAATTATTTCGACAGTGGAAGAAGCACAAAGAACCACCAGGCCTGACACCGTCATAGCATTAAACTTTTCAGGGTTGATGCTGAAGGAAGTGCCTCCTGTCATTTTCCGTTTTAAAAACCTGAAATTCCTGGATCTTTCAAAAAATTACCTGTCGGAGTTTCGTGCTAAGCCTGGAAAACTCAGAAAGCTGAAGGGAATTGACCTGAGTGAAAATGACCTGGTTGACGTTTCGGTTGAATTTGGTAAATATCGTAAAATGACGATGATCAAAATGATGAATAACCGGTTGGCAAAGATTCCTGAGGGGATAAAAGCCGGCAGGAGACTCGAGTATGCCTGGTTTGCTCATAATCCGATGGTAAATTTTGAAAAGAGCAATTTAAGAAAAATAAGAAGGGCAAAAAATATTAACCTTTATCATTGCCGGATTCCGGGATTGCCTCCAAGCATCGGGAAATTGAAATGGGTGGAAACCCTGGATATTTATCATAACCGGCTTAAGTTCGTTCCGGCTGAGATCGGGAAATTAAAGAGACTGAATACCCTGGCGATTTCGAATAATCAACTCTGGAAACTCCCGGACGAAATCGGCAGACTTAAAAATCTAAAAAAACTTTATGCCCACCATAATAAGCTGGACAGGTTACCTGAGCTACCATCAGGATTGAAATTGCTGGATATTGGTTACAATGAGTTTACAGATTACCCGGCAGGCATGGGACCCCTCCCGGAACTGGAAGAATTTGACTTTTCTTTTAATAAAATGAACGAAGTGCCGCAGGGTTTGTTACAGCTTCCGAAACTGAAATCGGTGTTTATGAATGCCAATGAGTTTAACGGTGATAAATCAAAATCAGTTAAATTAAAGGAGCTGATTACTGAGCTGGAGAAAAAATCGGTGGCGGCAAAACGGTGAAACTGCCGAATAATTTAGCAATATGGAGGTTTTGATGTATCGTCTTTTGATTAGACGTACATTTGATCCTGATTTGTTGGGAAGGCATTGTCATGTTTCTCTGCTGATAGATTTGTTATTCTATAATTGCATAACATATGTATTTAATTGTAGATTTGAACAAAAATCAATCAGGTACCCATGAAATTGTTTTATTCAACGGAAGAAGTCGCAAAGCATTTTGGAGTGAACGAATCCCAGATAAGACATTATGTGAAAGAATTCGGCCTGAAAATCAATACTGTAGGCCGGGTTAAGAAGTATACCCATAAAGACATTGAAAAGCTGGACCAGATTCTCAGACTGATTGAGGAAGAGAAATACACGATTGAAGGAGCCAAAGAAAAGCTGAAAACCAAAGAGGTAAAAGCAGATCATAACACAGAACTTATTCAGAAATTAAAAGACATCAGAATCACACTTGAACTATTGAAAAATAGTATAGAAAATTGAACATCCATGCCAACAGAAGAAATCTGTACCATTGCCCTCACCCGGGTGGATGGTATCGGTGGCGTTTTGTTTCGTCACCTCGTTAATACCTTCGGATCTGCTTCCCAGGTATTTTCAGCCCGTAAAGAGAAATTATTGAAAGTACCGGGACTAGGTAAAATCCTTACCGAGAATATCCTGCACCAGGAAAACGTCTTTACGGAAGCAGAAGACATCCTGAACAATTCTGTCAAAGCAGGTGTAAAAGTAGTCAGTTTTAAAGACGAAGACTATCCGGCCAGGTTTAAAAATCTGTATGATGCCCCGCCTTTGATGTATGTCAAAGGTAACGGGTCACTGCATCACAAAAGGACCGTCGGGATCGTAGGCACCCGTCAGGCCAGTGATTACGGCCGGCAGGCTACAGAGTCTATTGTGGCGGCTTTGCAGCCGTTTGATGTTCAGATCATCAGCGGACTGGCTTACGGAATTGACATCAGTGCCCACAGGGCTGCTCTCAAAAACCAGATGTCTACGATAGGTGTGCTGGCCAATGGCCTTGACATTATTTACCCCTCCTCTCATAAGAAAAGTGCTGTTGAAATGCTGGGTAACGGCCTTTTGATTTCTGAAAACCCGGTGGGAACGCTGCCTGTGGCCTCACTTTTCCTGGCCAGAAACAGGATCATTGCGGCCCTGAGCGATGTGCTGATCATTGTGGAATCGGGTAAAAGGGGTGGGGCCATGGTGACAGCCGAGATTGCCAATAATTATCACCGCGAAGTTTTTGCTGTTCCGGGAAGCATCTTTCATAAATATGCAGAGGGGACCAACGGTTTGATTCAATCCAATAAAGCCATCGTCTTTACAGGTGTTGATCAACTGGCAGAGAACATGCAATGGCTCGGAGGAAAAGAGAATTGTTCCCGACAAGCCGGAAGAGAATTGGACATGAGCTTATTTACAGAAGATGAGAGTGCCGTCATCAGTATCCTGATGCAGAAAAAAGAATGCCTGATTGACGACCTGAGCTGGCAGTCACAGATTCCGCTGAACAGGCTTGCTTCGGTTTTGCTCAACCTCGAATTTATGGATATTGTAAGCCAGAGTGCAGGAAAAACCTTCAGGCTGAAATAAGGCGTCAGCCTGAAGGAATCTGTTTTATTTGGTCAAAACCCTCAGGTTTGATTTTTTGTTGTCGAGGATAACCTCCGCGTTTTTAAGCCTGGCTTTGGCTTCAAAAAGATTGTTTTTAAGCTCGTTGAAGTCGTTTTCTTTCTTTTCAAGCTTTGAGGTGGTTTTTTCTTTGTCTTTCTGATTCTTTACGATTTCCTTTTCCTTTTTCAGGGCCGCTTTTTTCAGTTCTTCCTCGGTCGAGTTGTCCACCAGCGTTTCATTATCACCATACATTTTCTTGGTGATTTCTTCTTTTTCAGAAAGGAGTTTGGTCATGGCTTCAGGGCTGGCGTCCAGTTTTTTGCCCAGCTTTTCCTGGTCCTTTAAATTCGATTCCAGGGATTTCTCTATTTTTTTGACGTTTTTCTGTGCGTCATTGTAGTTTTCTTCGGCTTGTTTGATGTCAAGTTCTCCAAGCCTGATTTCCAGGTTTTTATAAGCCATCACCCCAAATTTCTCTACGAAAAGAGCCGATTTGTATTCGTCTGTCTCCGCTTTTTCAAGAGGCTTGTTACCATTCCCCATAAATATGAAGTACACTTTTGTCAGGTCCTTGTATTCTTCTACTTTGGCCATGATAGAGGAGAGGTGATCAGAAACTCCTACAGACCTCGGATTATCCACCTTAAAGTGATTCTTAGGAGATTCAACTACTTTTCCGAATTCTGTCAGGTATTTTTTGACTTCCGCACTGACATCCTTCTGGTCGATATGAAGTAAAACATACTGAGCGTCGGTGGGTTTGTCCTGGATCAGGGTAAGCCCTTGAAGCACAGTTGATTGGGCATTTGCAAACAGGCCTGAAAATAAAAAGGCAGCCAGGTAAAGGATTTTTCTTGTTTTTTGGGTTTTCATAATTTTTAGAATTTATTTATAATCCGGGTAATGGTGAGTGGCCCTGAACCGGATATTTTTTACAAAATAGTACTAATTTTTTATTATTGTTGTCCTGCGTAAAGAATAAATAATCATCCCCTCCGTCTTTCAATCCTGTTTTGGATTTGATCTCTTCGGGTTTGAGCGGGAAATTCCTGGTACTGATATTGGCCTTGCCGGTTTTAATCTTAGCCAGTATCTGCTTCTTGTCAAAATTACCTGTGCTTTCGATGACAAATGTTCGTCCGGGAAAGTCTTCGATCGGTTCACCGGAAGTGTAAAGGTGACTGTTGGGAGAAAGTTTCTGTAAACCAAAGCGGTGAGCCACCGATTTGAAAGCCCCGCCCTTCATAATGGACGCATTGGGTTCATATAAATAGGAGAGGGGACCTGAATATTTTACAAAAGCATCGGTTTCTTCCTGAAAAGTAAAAGTGAAACTTTCTGTTCCGCCCGATGAAAGGCCGTTGATGCATTCAATTTCAGGGTCTTCATTTTTTGCTTTCCCAAGTATGAAAACCAGCTCTTTTACTTCATTTTTCTCTGAAATTACCTTTATTTTATCAACATTCTGAAGAGACCTGATCGCTTTTTTGATGTCCAGTAAGGGCGAGTATTTGACCATTAACCACTCACATTGCGACAGAAGGGCATCTTTCAGGCTGATAAGGTCAGGTTCACAGTCTTCGATCAGGATTACTTTCTTATTGTCTTTATCACGCCGGGCAGGGTCAAGATAAATGAGGTCAAAATGCTCATTGAGTTGGGTGAAAAGCTCAGCGGCATCTGAGTTTTTGAAAGTAACATTTTTAACGCCCAGTTTTTCAAAATTGAATGCTACGATTTCAGCGAGCTCCCGGTTGGCTTCATTGTAAATAAAGCGGTCAAAAGAGCGAGCCAGGAAATAAGTGTCAACACCCATGCCTCCGGTGAGGTCAATACCTGATTTTCCTTTGAAAAAAGACGCTTTGATTTTAGCTGTAAATTCAGACGAGCTCTGTTCGATGGAAACCTTCTTCGGGCCGAGCACCCCGGTGTTCTGAAACCACTCCGGCACTTTGCTCTGAAGCTTCTCCCTGAACATGTATTGCTCTGCCACCATGACAGACATTTCCTTCGAAATGTTCAATTCATTCTTAAGAATAAAGTCCGCAACCGTCTGAATTCTAATTTTTTGTGCAAGTTTACTGGCCTCTGTAAGTTGATTGAACATTCTGAGTTTTAATATTATTTTTATGATTTCTTTATCTTTTGGAAACTTATTTTTAGTATTTTTGTTAAAAATGAGTGCCTAAAACCGTTTTTCTGAAGTTATGGTCAAATTTAAAAACTTAATACTAGCCTTCCTGATGATTTCATTCAGTTTGAAATCAATAGGTCTTGCTAAGTTTTTTGACCTGACTAAAACTGAAATTTGCTGTGAAGAGGGAGATAACAGCTGTGAGAAATCAAACGAATTAAGCAAACCTGAAACCAACGATGTTTTTCTGAGCATCAACCATCCATTCGCACTTCTGTTCTCAAAGCTTTTGTCCCAGAAAGTATTTTGTTTTAAGCCTGTCATATTTTTCCCGTTCTATCTTTCTGTTTTCTCGCCGCCACCCGAAATCTGATTTATTTTCAGACGCTCTTTATTGGTACAAATGTATGATTTCCGTCTCAGGAATTCATTTTTGATTTGATTTTCTGATGCGGAATTGGGTTATAAGTCCATTTTCAGCCGATACTTTATCATACTCATTTGTTATTTTCTGGTGTAGATAGTTCAAAAATATAAATATAAAAATGTTAAAAGAATTTTCGTTCAAATATCTTAGTAAAGATCTTTCTGCCGGACTTGTGGTATTTTTGGTGGCTTTACCTCTTTGTTTAGGGGTGGCACTCGCCTCGGGAGCTCCTTTGTTTTCCGGTATCATTGCCGGGATGGTGGGTGGTGTCGTTGCCGGGTTTATCAGCGGTTCATCGTTGGGTGTCAGCGGACCTGCTGCCGGATTGACCGTTATCGTTCTGAACGCCATCACAGAGCTGGGCACTTATGAAGTGTTTCTCGTGGCGGTGGTGATAGGCGGTATTATACAGATTATCCTGGGCTTTGTTGGAGCGGGTAAAATAGCCTATTATTTTCCCTCTTCAGTGATTAAAGGCATGCTGGCAGCGATCGGGATCATCATTATCCTGAAGCAGATTCCTCATGCGTTCGGTATAGACCAGGACCATGAAGGTGACAGCAGCTTCATGCAGGCTGACGGAGAAAACACCTTTTCAGAATTTCTTAAAATCGCGGATTATTTCGTTCCTTCTGCCCTGATCATCGGGATGGTCTGCATGGTTATCCTGCTGGTATGGGACACAAAATGGATCAAAAACAATAAATTTCTATCACTTATCCCGGGGCCCTTGGTAGTGGTGGTGGCCGGTATTCTGATCAACCAGGCTTTTGCGGAAGGTTTCAGGGTAACCGGTGAGCACCTAGTAAGTTTACCAGTCGCAAGCTCACTTCATGAATTCGGTTCTTTTTTGACTTTCCCGGACTTTTCCAATGCACTTGTTAACCCCCTCGTCTGGAAAACTGCTTTTGTCATAGCGATTATTGCCAGTATTGAGACCCTTCTTTGTGTGGAGGCTACCGACAGATTAGATCCTGAGAAAAGTATTACGCCAACCAACCGTGAGCTTTTTGCCCAGGGTGGAGCTAATATCATTTCAGGATTAATCGGAGGGATTCCGGTAACCCAGGTGGTGGTGAGAAGTTCTGCCAATATCCAGGCAGGTGGGAAAACCAAACTTGCCACCATCTTTCACGGGGTGCTCCTTTTCGGCTGTGCCCTGCTGATCCCTGGTGTACTTAACCTGATTCCGTTGTCGGCTCTTGCGGCCGTACTGATCATGGTAGGTTATAAACTGACCAAGCCGGCGATCTTTAAGGAAGTACTGAAAGACGGCCAGGACCAGTTTGTACCATTTGTCGTAACCATCCTGGCGATCGTATTCACAGATTTGCTGACCGGAATTGGTATCGGTTTACTGGTAGGGCTGGGTTATGTTATTTACGCTAACTTTAAGTCTTCATTGTCGACTATCCGTGACGGAAAAACCATCCTGCTCAAGATGAACAAGGACGTGTTTTTTTACAACAGGGCTGAGCTGGTTAAAATTTTAAGCACAGTTAACGAGGGAGATTATTTGATTATTGATGGCACAAAAGCTACCTTTATAGATCATGACATCAATCTGGCTATCGAAGACTTCGTATCACAGGACTGTGTGGCGAAGGGAATAAGTGTGGAATTAAAAGGAATTAAAAGAAACAACAAGTAATTAGAAAGAACATGCAATCATATCAGAAATTATTATTAGAGAACAAATTGTGGGCCGCTGAAAAAGTTGAAAAGGACCCTGAATATTTTAATAAACTTGCCGCTGTGCAGAAGCCTGACTTCCTTTGGATAGGTTGCTCGGACAGCCGTGCCCCGGCCAATGAACTGACCAACACCCAGCCGGGCGAGGTTTTCGTACACCGTAATGTAGCCAACATGGTCGTTCATACCGATCTTAACATGCTGAGTGTTTTACAATATGCCGTGGAGGTACTCCAGGTAAAACATGTACTGGTAGTAGGTCATTATGGTTGCGGAGGGGTTAAGGCCTCTATGACCAACAAAGACCTGGGTCTGATCAACAAATGGCTGAGAAACATCAAGGATGTTTATACCAAATATGAAGATGAACTGGAAGCCATTGCAGACGAAAACGACAGGGCTGACAGACTTGTGGAACTGAATGTACTGGAGCAGGTGAGAAACCTGGCCAAAACGACCATCATTCAGAAGGCCTGGGCCAACAACCAGATGCCGTACCTTCACGGATGGGTACTTGACCTCAAAACAGGTCTGATTAAATCTATTCTTGAAATTCAGCCTGGTGAAACAGATTTCATTGAGAAAGTTTACCGATACGATTTTGAAAAACTTAAACAGGCAGAAGAAAAACTGGCTGAAGTTTATCAGAAATAATTGTTGCCATAAAAAAGTAAGCCCGCCCGAAAATCTTCAGGCGGGCTTTTTGATTTTTATAAGGGTTTATTTTAGTTTTCCGCTAATTTAAGTTCACCTTCCCATTTTGCCACTACTGCTGTAGCCACGGCATTACCCGCCACAGATGTAGCCGATCTGCCCATATCAAGCAACCAGTCAACCGCAAAGAGCAGGATAAGGCCCTCCGCAGGAAGATTGAATAAACTCATGGTACCGGCAATTACCACCAGTGAGGCTCTTGGCACGCCTGCAATACCTTTGGAGGTGATCAGCAGGGTAAGCATCATCGTTACCTGCTGTCCGATGCTCAGGTCAACGCCATAAGTCTGGGCAATGAAGCCGGTGGCAAACGTCATGTACATCATTGAACCGTCCAGGTTGAAAGAGTATCCTAATGGTAAAACAAAGCTTACGATCCTTTCTGAAACACCGAATTTCTTTAATTGCTCGATCTGCAGCGGCATAGAGGCTTCGGAGCTGGCTGTACTGAATGATAAGAACAAAGCATCTTTAACGTATCTCAGCAGCATCCAGTAGGGCACCTTGACAAACATGCAGATGAGTGGCAGGACGACGAGTATGAAAAACGCGAGGGTGATGAAAAAACATATGATGAGGTAAAGGTATCCGCTCAGGATACCGAGTCCTTGCTGGGCGATAACCGCTGCCACAGCCCCAAAAACACCATATGGAGCAAACTTCATAACGTATTCCACGATTTTGAACATGACTTCAGAGACGGCATCCAGACCCCTGATGATGATTTTGCCGTGGTCGCCGATAGCGGCAGTGGCAATCCCGAAAAAGACAGAGAAAACAACGATCTGAAGGATTTCATTGGTAGCCAGCGACTCGAAGAAACTCTGTGGGAAAAGGTGCACGATGAAGTTCTCGATCGTCATTTTGGTAGAAGCTACCCCGGTGTCGGCTCCGGCTTCCGGAAGCGGGATCTGCATCTGGCTGCCCGGTTTCAGGATGTTTACAGCTATCAGACCTGTTAAAAGAGACAATATGGTTGCAAAATAGAAATATCCGAGGGTTTTAAGGCCTATTCTTCCTACCAGTTTAAAATCACCCAGCTTGGCAATCCCCACCGTCAGAATAGAGAAAATAAGCGGCCCGATAATCATTTTAATCATACGGAGGAAAATCTTGCTGAGTAGATTCAGGTTTTTACCCCATTCTGCGAGGGTTTCTTTATCTCCTGCAAAGTATTGATTCAGAATATACCCGACGATGATGCCGAGTGTCATGCCGATGAAGATTTTCCAGGTAATGTTTAGTTTCATTCGTTTGGGGTTTGAATTTTTAATTTGATGATCCGTAAAATTAATATAAAGATTAGGTTATACAATAATGATAAAAAAATCACAAAGAGGCAAAACAGCTGCGGGATTATGTTTGAATTTGAACATAATATTATTGATTTTGTCATATTTGGTGTTAAAAAAGAGAAAAATGGTAGAAGAAAATGGAAATTTTGCAAAAATACCTTTCAGAAATACTTCCTCCATCACTTCCTGACGGCAGAATCACGGAAAACGGATTCCGAAAAAAGTGACAAAAACAGGTAAATTAAATCATATCTTTTGTAGATAATTTGTCATTATATAAAGAAATAAGATAATTTTGCCTGTCGGAATTTTCCGCCTGGTTCGAAAGGCGGAGGAGTGAATTTTCCGGCCAGTAGTAAATAAAAACCGAACCGATTTAAACGTATGAGAATCAGAACTTTTG
The DNA here is from genome assembly GCF_009905725.1 of Emticicia sp. CRIBPO. Classification (GTDB taxonomy): domain Bacteria; phylum Bacteroidota; class Bacteroidia; order Cytophagales; family Spirosomataceae; genus Leadbetterella. The sequence continues at coordinate 347,757 of NZ_JAAAKV010000003.1, forward strand.
AAGAGTACCAATCCGCTTATGACCAGAGTGTTAGCGATCCGGAAGGTTTTTGGGCTGAGGTAGCCCAGGATTTTGAGTGGAAGAAACCCTGGAAAAAAGTATTGGACTGGAACTTCGAAGAGCCCAATGTGAAGTGGTTTGTTGGTGGCAAAATGAACATTACAGAAAACTGTCTTGACCGCCATGTGAGAGAAAAGCCGAATCATCCGGCCATCATCTGGGAACCTAATGATCCATCTGACGATACGGCGACATTGACCTACAAAATGCTTTTTGAGCGGGTTTGTCAGTTTGCCAATGTGCTGAAAAAACACGGCGTGGTAAAAGGCGATCGCGTTTGTATTTATATGCCGATGATTCCTGAACTCGCGATTGCTGTTCTGGCCTGTGCGAGGGTTGGGGCGATCCACTCGGTGGTTTTTGGCGGTTTTTCTGCCCAGTCCATTGCCGACAGGATCAATGACGCTGGCTGTAAGGTGGTCATCACTACTGACGGTTCTGTGCGTGGACCGAAGCAGATCCCTATGAAAGACACAGTTGACGACGCCCTCATTGGCTGCCCGACGGTAGAAAAAGTGATCGTAAGCACCAGAACACGTACTCCTGTTTCGATGATCAAGGGACGTGACATCTGGTGGGAAGAAGAAGTGAAACATGTGTCTTCAGAATGCCCTGCAGAAGAAATGGACGCTGAAGATCCTTTGTTTATTCTTTATACTTCCGGTTCGACAGGAAAACCGAAAGGCGTTGTACATACCTGTGGTGGTTACATGGTGTATACAGCCTATACCTTTGAGAATGTATTCCAGTATGAACCAGGTGATGTGTATTTCTGTACGGCTGATATCGGCTGGATCACAGGACACTCGTACATTGTTTACGGACCATTGCTGAGGGGAGCGATCTCTGTGCTGTTTGAAGGTATTCCTACTTATCCTGACGCAGGGCGTTTCTGGGACATTATTGATAAACATAAAGTAAACATATTCTATACCGCCCCTACGGCCATCCGCTCGCTGATGGGTTTCGGGCCTGAGTATTTTAAGAATAAAGACCTGAGTTCACTGAAAGTACTGGGTTCTGTGGGAGAACCGATCAACGAAGAAGCCTGGAACTGGTATAATGAGAACATAGGAAAAGGCAATTGCCCGATCGTGGATACCTGGTGGCAAACCGAAACAGCCGGGATCATGATTTCACCGCTGGCACATATCACCAAAACCAAGCCTTCATTTGCTACGTTGCCTTTGCCGGGTGTTCAGCCGGTGCTGGTAGATGAAAACGGGCAGGAGATACAGGGTAACGGCGTGAATGGTAACTTATGTATCAAATTCCCGTGGCCGGGCATTATCCGCACTACCTGGGGTGATCATGACCGTTGCCGCACCACTTATTTCTCAACGTACAAAAACATGTACTTTACCGGTGACGGTTGTATGCGTGATGAAGATGGCTATTACCGCATCACAGGCCGTGTAGATGACGTGATCAACGTGTCAGGGCACAGGATCGGTACCGCGGAGGTTGAGAATGCGATCAATATGCACACAGGGGTGGTAGAGTCTGCCGTAGTGGGTTATCCTCACGACATCAAAGGGCAGGGGATTTACGCCTATGTCATTTGTGAGGCCAGCTCCCATGATTCTGAACTGACCAGGAAGGATATCCTGGCAACGGTAAGCCGTATCATCGGGCCGATTGCGAAACCCGATAAGATACAATTTGTTTCAGGCCTGCCTAAAACCCGCTCGGGCAAGATCATGAGGAGGATCCTGAGGAAAGTGGCTGAAGGAGACTTCAATAACCTGGGCGACATTTCCACTTTGCTTGATCCGGGTGTGGTAGAAGATATCAAAGCTGGGGCGATAAAGTAATATTGCAGAGTTTATAGAGAATGCCTCCGGTGGGACTGCCCGCCGGAGGTATTTTTATTGCCTGATAATCTTCCTAGTAACCACCTCTTTCCCTACATTCATCCTGATAAGGTACTCCCCGGGAACTAGATGATTCAAATCCAGTTTCTTTTTTGGCTCGCTTAGTTTGGTATCGCTGATAATGACCTGTCCTGACATATTGATGACCTGGAAACTCAGCTCGTGCCTGTTTAACTGATCAAATTCAATTTCGACACTTCCTGTGGTTGGCACCGGGAAAATCCTGATGTGCCGCCCGATGGAGGGTTCGTTGGCGAGGACGTTGACTTTGATGGTGGCAGAGCCGCTGACGGTACCTTCACCGCAGACGTTTTTGACGGATGTGAGGTTGAAGGTGGCATTGGAATGTATCTTAAGAGGGTGAAAGTAATTGCCTGCGGAGGCGATACCCTCTTCATTGTTGCTAAGTTTATAGCTGAACGGAGGAGTTCCAGTGAAAGTCATTTTGAGGTTTACGGTGGCTCCGATATCAACCAATGTGTCTCCCGAGATATTTCCGCTCGTTAAGGGCGAATCAGGGTAAATATTCATTTCTCTTGTAAATGTAACGCAATCTCCTCGTTCTATTTTAGCAAAATATATTCCAGGGCTTGGTACCTTAAGTTCCGGGTAAATTGGGTCTATCAGCTCATTGTTTCTATACCAACGGTAACGGTCACCACTGACTTCAGAAATTTTGAGTGTATTTACACACTGAGGTTGTTTGGTAATTTCAGGAGCAGTTACAGGGCTTATTTTCTTAAAATCAATTTTGATTTTATTGGTGGTGGTCTCACAATCAGGGATATTAATTTTGATTGAGTATTCGCCTGATTTATCCACTAAAAAATCTGCATATTGAATTCCCCAGTTGGGTAACAGATAGTCAGGTTCATCATAAGCCCCATCTTTTTGTAAAATCAGGCTGTCATTTCTGAATAATTTGAAATTAACAATTCCTAACCCGGAATAGTATTGGTTTTCTTCGGTATAGATTCCTTTCAACAGCAGAGAGCCTCCATCACAAGCTTCAAAGTCAGGCTGGTTTATCCTGATGTGCACAGCGATCTTGTTTACTTCGGTTAGAAACTGAAAGGTATTCTTGCAATCTCCGGAATAGACTTCGGCAGTATAAAATCCAGGGTTCTGAACAGTTAGGGCGTTTTCTGTATAGGGTAGGACAATACCATCTTTTTTCCAAATTATCTTTGATGCGTAGTGCCTCCAGGTTAGGAGCATCCAGCTGTTATTACATGAATAAACTTTCTCAACCGGGTGTACGACTTCCTTAGCCTGAAATTTAACCGTCATAGTGTCAGAATATACGTAGCAAGTCTCATTCAATTTGTAAGTTGCCTGATACGTCCCTGGTTTGCTATAGGTATACGATGCTGACCGCTCGTTGGTAATATCTACATTATTGTTATAGACTTTTATTTTATTATCCTCATAAAATCTATATGGATAAAATATATCTGATACATACAGACCAGCACAACTCGTATAGGTTCTCGGATCCTGAATCGGGTGATAATATCTCTGTGGAGACTCAAGTTGAATCTTATTCGAGAAGATGATTTCGATGGGATTGGAGTTAGTAATGCAGCTACCTTGTCTTATCTGTAAGGTGTATTTGCCTGATTGTGATACCTTAATCGTCCTGTTGTTTTCTCCAATGATATCGACGCCATCCCTTTTCCATTGAAAATAAATATTGTTTTCTCTCCGGAAAGCTTCTGAATAAGATTTGTATTTGATTTCTTCTTCGGGGGCTGAGTAGTATCCGGCATACCAGTCAAACCAATTGTTGCTCATAAATACTTGTCTGAGTTCGACCGAGTTTCCGGAGCAGGAGAAAAGCACATTATTCTTCTTAATAATATTGTGGTCATAAACATTCTCGATTTGTGTAGAAATAGATGAATTACCTGAAATAATTAATGAATCTGATTTACCCTGACATTTTCCCTGGAATGGAATGACAGTATAGCTCCCTGGTTTTTTGGCGACAAAAAAATCGTCGTTCGTTTTTTCTATTAGTTGGCCATTCAACAGCAAGTGATATTCGGTAAAAGGAAATGGTTTGCTGTTACCATCGGGAACGATCATTACCGGAACAGGATTGTCGTTGCAGATACTGTTATTGAGATCATATTTAAGCGAAACAGAGGGTAATTTATTCTTAGAAATAAATTGAGATCGGCTTAATGTTACGCAACCCTTAAAGTGGGTTAGTGCATAATAATATCCTTCTTCCTTTGCTTCAACGCTAAGGTCATTTCCGACATATAATGTGCCGTTTTTGCTCTCAAATCTCCAGGAAATGGTTTCATATGGGAAATTTCCGGTAAAGTTTAATTTAGAGCTAAATCCTTCACAATGAGTTGTTGTTTCAGGAGTAATACTACTCATCGGTATGATAACAGGTTTACTAACGGATTTGAATTTACTATCAAGACTTTCAACAATGAACCTTACGTCTGTTCCATAGTTTACATTGTATGCGTGATTAAGCTGGAATGTGATTTCGATTATACCAGTCTCTTTAATTGCTATTTTATTGCTGGAAAACGGAACCTCTCCATTGGGAAGCATCAGATTGAACCTAATACTATTGGCAAGAAAGGTCTTGTTCGTAGCGACGGTAACTTTGTGAGGTCCTCGATCGCAATATACATCCTTCAAATCGACAAACTCAAAAACATCCTCAGCGGCACCTTCCGCCACCCCGACATTATTCCGCTGAACAACAACCGAATCATTTTTGGTAGAAGAAATGGGGTTTGAATAACCTGAAAATGAAATAAGTGAAATGACAACAAAAGTAAAAAGAGTCCTGAGCATGAGTAAGGGGTAGTAATTTTACGGCATTGGGATAACCTTACAATAATAATGGATTATACGTATAAAAGCAAATGAAGAATTTGTGATGTGAAAGGTTCGGACTTTGGACATTATTAAATAAAAAACTCCCCCACATCGCTGCAGGGGAGTTTTTTTGCATTTTATTATCTTTTAAAAGGCTGTACCTTCCAATACGTCAGGCTTCGCCAGACCCATTCCAGCGGACCGAACAGGAAGTATTTCAGCCAGAGCGGGCTAACGATCAGCTGGAAAGCCCAGATGCTGAATACTACATAGAACAGCTGGTAGTATTGTAACTCTGCAAAATAGTTGAGGCCGTATCCGAAGAAAAACAGCGTACAGATCAGCGAATGCATGATGTAGTTGGTAAAAGCCATTTGTCCTACAGCGGCCAGGGCTTTGAAGACCTTTTTGAAATAACCTTCTTTTATACAGAAAATGAAAAGGGCCACGTGGGCCATCACCAGGGCTATTCTTTGCACAGGATAAACAAGATCCATCCAGATGATGTCATGGGTATCAATATAGCTGATGAAAGAGGCCGTGGTAGGGAAGTGGACAAAATTATAATAATAATTCCAGATCACCAGCGGTAAGCCAACACCATAACCAATGAGGGCAGTTTTAAGATAATTTTTTTGCAGCCACTCGCCTTTAAAGAAACCCCATTTAAACAATGCAATACCAAGCAACATCAGGGCAATAGGGTCCCATATGCTGTAAATAAGGTATTTGGTCTGACCGTCAAAAGACATCTTGCGGATCTTTTTGGCGACGGTAGCATAGCCGGACTTCATGATGCGGGTGTTTTCTTTGACCTGCTCTTTGTTCGGCAGAAACTCTTTTTCATTTTCTTTCCATTTTTTAACGGTTTCTTCCTGGGCAGAAGTAAGTTTTTTGCCTGAGTCCTGTACTTTTTTTACTTCCAGGTATGCCAGGCGGGATTCCCGGAAATCCCTGAGAAAACTGGTGCTGGCCACAAAACCGAGAATGGCTACCAGGGGAACCCCGATGACCAGGTAAACAGGCTTCACTTTACGGAACAGGAACACCAGCATACCACAGACGCCGTAAAGATAAAGAATGTCGCCCATCCACAACATCACATGGGCATGAAAAAGGCCGAATAACACCAGCCAGAACATCCTGCGGTAAAAAAGCCAGGTGACCGACTTACTCGTCTGTTCTTTTTTGGCGGTGAAAAGCAGGATTCCGGCCCCGAAGACCATAGAAAACAGGGCCCTCATTTTACCTTCAAAAAGGACGGTTACTACGGCATGTGTCCAGAAATTAAGGCTCGTGGTGTCGGTCCTGAAGGGCTCGGAAAAGTACTCCGGCATGCTGAAGTAAGGAATATTCATCATCAGGATGCCCAATAAGGCGAATCCGCGGATGATGTCGATGATTTGAATGCGATTGGCCTGACTGACAGGCATAGCCGCCGTTTCAGCGTCTGCAGAATTCATAAGCTATAGTTTAGGGGTATAGAAAAAAGGGAAATTTGTTAAAGATAAAAATTTTAAGAGTGATTTTCAGTCTGTCGTATAACATTTTATTTTACGGTAAACAGCTGTTTTTCAGGAGTACACGCTCCGTTTTTATGATCCGGCCAAAACGTGTATTTTTCAACCGGATTTTGTACTTTCGCAAGCAAAACCATGAAGATATGATACGAGCTTATTTACTGTCCGTTTTAGTGTATATGTTGTTTTCCTGCCGTCCGGCAGAACGTAAGGATTCAGCCCTGGTGTTGCTGACGGATTTTGGTACCAAAGACGGGGCAGTGGCGGCCATGAAAGGGGTGGCTTTACAGGTCTCGGGCGATTTGCAGGTACATGATCTTACGCACGAAATTCCGGCGTTCAACATCTGGGAAGGGGCTTACAGGCTCGACCAGACGGCTCCTTACTGGGCAGCAGGAACGGTTTTCGTTTGTGTGGTGGATCCGGGTGTAGGCACGGAGCGTAAGCCCGTTGTTTTAAAAACAGGAAAAGGACATTATTTTGTAGGCCCTGATAACGGCTTATTCACCCTCATTGCTGAGCGGGAGGGTATTGAGGAGGTCAGGGAAATATCGAAAAGCAACCGGCTACCCGGGTCTGATCAGTCTTATACTTTTCACGGCAGGGATGTTTTTGCCTATACCGGTGCAAAACTGGCATCCGGCGTAATGACTTTTGAAGAAACGGGCGAAAAGCTGCCGGCAAAATCCCTTCTTCACCTGGTGTATCCTAAAGCAGTTTTATCTGCAGATCATATCACCGGGGGCATTCCTGTCCTGGATATTCAATATGGAAATGTCTGGACAAACGTGAACCAGGAGTTATTTAACCAGCTGAAAGTAAAGCCCGGACAAAAGATCAGGGTGAAGATTTCTAAGGATAAAAAGCTGGTTACAGAGCTGGTCATACCTTATGTCCATTCGTTCGGAGACGTGGCAGAAGGCGAAAACCTGGCCTACATGAACAGCCTCATGAACCTTTCTTTTGGCATCAATATGGGCGATTTCTCTAAAACCTACGGCGTGTTCAGCGGTCCTGACTGGCAGATAGACATTACAGCTGAGGGAAATTCATCAGGAAAGTAGTGCTTTCGCCCAGTTCCGATACCACTTTCAGGTTGCCTTTGTTCATCTGCATGATCTGTCTGGATAAGCTGAGGCCAATGCCTGACCCGGTTTTTTTGGTGGTGTAGAAAGGAATAAATATCTTTTCCAAAGCCTCGTGTTCAATACCGGTTCCGTTGTCTGTAATCTGGATAATATTCTGGTTGTCAAGGGTGTAAGCCTTGATGATGATCTCAGGTTTTTCTGTTTTTTCCAGGGCTTCCGTGGCATTTCTCAGGATATTGATCAGCACCATTTCTATTTGCTGCACGTCTGCGAGGATAAGCAGCTGCTCGTCAATTTCCAGCTTAAGCGTGATCTGGTTTTGTTTCAATTGCGGTTGAATCAGTGAAACAATGTCGCTGATCAGGGTTTTGATCTCTATCTCTCCGAATTTCGGGGTAGGGATGGAGGTAAATTCACGGTAAGCGTTCACGAAACTCATGATCCCCCTTCCGCGGCTTTCGATGGTCTGCAGGGCCTCACGAAGGTCATAGATAGCCTCTTTGTTGGTTTCATTGCCCGACAGGTCCATTTCGATGATGTCTTTCATGGTGTCGATCAGGGAAACGATCGGCGTGATGGAATTCATGATCTCATGACGAAGGATTTTCGTCAGGTTTTGCCAGGCTTCCAGCTCTTTTTCCTGGAGTTCCGACTGGATATTCTGGAAAGTGACCAGTTTGACAATCCGGCCTCTCAGGCTGACGGTCGTAGAGTTGATCGATATCTGGTTTTCTTCCGAGGCCCTGTAAAGCGACTTGCCACCCGCGGTGAGGTTGTTCAGGATTTCGGCCAGGTTCGGATGGGTTTTGTTCAGTTCTGATATGTTTCTGAGTCTGTAAACCCCCAGAATCCTGAAGGCAGCACTGTTGATAAGCTCTATGTTGCCGCTGGCACTGAAGGAGATCAGCCCGACATTGACGTGCTGTACGATGGTGTTGATGTAATGTAAACTCGCTTCACGCTCTGCCCGGGCTTGTCTGAAGGCCTCGAGGACATCATTGAGCTGCCTGTTGAGGTCCTGGAAACTTTCGCCCATATGATTGTCGGAGCGGAATTTAAGCGTAAAATCAGAATATTGGATAGATTCAAAGAAACGGATGAGTTTACGATTGGTATTCAGGGTGTAGTGGTACAGCCCATAGGTCTGGATACCCACGATGATGGTTCCGCTGATGATACCAAAATACCACATTTTCATTTGGATCGTAAACCAGGTTAATCCCAAAATGCTTACAATCAGAAAGATAATCCGGTATAATAAAATGATGGAGTATTTTTTCATTTCTTATAATCCGTATTTTTCAATTCTCCTGTAAACCGCCGGGCGGGACAATCCGAGTTCCCTTGAAACTTCCGTGATGTTACCATTGTATTTTTTCAAGGCTTTGAGGATCATGGATTTCTCCATTTCTTCGAGCTGATAAGTGTTTTCAAAGGCTGAATTCTGATCTGTTTCCCTGAAATTATCCGCTTCATTAAAATGGAAATCTTCTACCTGCAGGGTGTTGCCCTGTGATAAAATGACGGCCCGCTCAATGGCGTGCTGCAGTTCCCGGACGTTACCAGACCAGTGGTATCGCTGCAGCTGTTTCAGCAGGCTTCCGCTGATGGCGTTGGCCGGGCGGTTGTATTTCTTTCTGTATATCTTCAGGAAATGCTCGGCCAGCAGGGCAATATCTTCGGTTCTTTCACGCAGGGGCGGCAGCTTTACTTCGATGGTATTGATCCTGTACAGCAAATCCTGACGGAAAGTTTTCTGGTTTACCCGGTCATAAATGGGCTCATTGGTGGCACAAATCAAACGGATGTCGATGTTTTTAGGCTTGTTTGAACCTACTTTCGTCACGCTGCGGTTTTGCAGCACATTCAGAAGCTTGGCCTGTAAAGACAAGGGGATATTTCCGATTTCATCGAGGAAAATGGTGCCACCGTTGGCTTCTTCAAAACGTCCGGTCCGTTCTTCCCGGGCATCGGTAAAGGCCCCTTTGACGTGGCCGAAGAGCTCACTCTCAAACAGGCTTTCAGAAATAGAGCCCAGGTCGGCATGCACGAAAGGCATATTGGCCCGGTCTGAATTTTCGTGTAATATCCTGGCGATGAGGTCTTTTCCTGTGCCGTTTTCGCCGAGGATCAGGATATTGGCATCTGTAGAGGCCACCCGTTCAACGGTTTCGAAGATTTTGAGCATGGGCTGGGATTTTCCGATCACCTGCGTTTTGGACTTTTCCTTGCTTTGCTCGGTTTTGACGGTCTTCCCGGTTCTTTGCTGCCTGATTTCAAAGGCAGAGTTCATGGTTTCCAGCAGTTTGACATTGTCCCAGGGTTTGAGCACAAAGTCAACAGCCCCCATTTTGATGGCTCTTACGGCCATTTCAACATCTCCGTAAGCTGTAAACAATACAACCGCGATAAGGGGATCGATATCCAGGATCCTGTCGAGCCACTGGAATCCTTCTTTCCCGGTATTGACATCCCGGGTAAAGTTCATGTCTAGCAACACGACATCGTAATTGCCGTTAGTGATCAGAAAGGGGATCTTTTCCGGATTCTTTTCTATGTCTACCTGTCCGAAGTGCCTCTTCAAAAATAGCTTGGCGGCACTCAGTACGTCAACATCGTCATCAATGATTAATAGTTTTGACATTTTTTCTGCTTTCTTGATACACCAGGATAAAGCACAAAAATTATTCCTGATCCTGGAGAAAATTATATTTTTAGGGTAAAAGATTGATTATCAGTCGTATATTAAAAAATGCCCTTAAAATGGTGTTTGGGCATATGTTCGATAGTGTACAAGATTTGTCCGAAAACGGACACATGAAATGTGTATTGCATTATATAAATATCTGATAGTTAGATTGTTGCGATTTTGGCATAGGAATTGAAAATTAACTGACAGAACTAAAATATGATATTTTCATAATTAAATAAGATGGACAGACAAATTCAGAAAAAGTTTTGGAATAAACAAAGAATTACCCTTGGAGTTGGCGGAGTACTGTTATTAAGCTTCCTGGTGTACCAGTTTGCTTTTGCAGATAAACGCTCAAAGCTTAACGTGGAGAAAGATAAAACAACGGTTTCGAAAGTGACCAAAGGGACATTCGATGAGTTTATTGTGGTGACAGGTGTGGTTCTTCCATTAAAAACAATCAGATTGGATGCTATTGTAGGGGGATATGTTAAAGACAAAGTAGTGGACGGCGGAAATATGGTGGCTAAGGGGCAGACGATCCTGAAGCTTGAAAATCAGAACCTGAAACTTAATTTTCTTCAGTCTGAAACAGAGGCCAGCCGACTGGTTAACGACCTTCAGAATACCCGTCAGCGTTTGAAAGTGGAGAAATTCACCCTTCGTAAAACATTGTCTGACCTTGATTTTCAGATAGATCAGGCCAAGGACCTGTACGACAGGAACAAGCGGCTTCACGGCGATAAAGTAATTCCTGAAGCAGATTACCTGAAAGCCAAAAGGGATTATGAGCGATTGGTGAAACAAAGGGAAATCGAAGCGGAATCGCAGAAATACCAGGAAGAAAACTCAGTGATGCAGATCAAACAACTGGAAGGTACGCTTGAAAGGACGCAGAAAAACGTGCAGTTGTGGCGTGAAACACTCGAGAACCTGGTTGTAAAAGCCCCGGTGGGCGGTCTTTTATCCTCTATTGACGTCGAAGTTGGATCGAACATCAACCAGGGACAGAATATCGGACAAATTGACGACCTTAACGGTTTCAAAATGAGGGTGGACGTGGATGAGCATTATAACTCGAGGATCTTTACCGGGTTGGGTGGTTCATTCGATTATAACGGAAAAACATACAGACTGGAAATCACTAAAATATATCCTGAAATCAGAAGCGGACGTTTCCAGGTAGACATGGTTTTTGCGGGTGGTGTGCCTGAAGGCATCAAAAGAGGTCAGTCATCACCGATTCGTCTAGAATTGGGTAAGGCCACAGCAGCAGTACTTCTTCCGGTAGGCGGGTTCTTCTCTGATACAGGCGGAAACTGGGTGTATGTTGTAGATAAATCAGGCAAAAAAGCCAGCAAGAGGAAAATCACCCTGGGCCGTAAAAACCCTGAGTATTTCGAAGTACTGGAAGGACTTGAAGTAGGAGAGATGGTGATTACGAGTTCGTACGAGAACTTCGGGGATAATGAGGTGCTGGAGTTTTAGATTTGAAGGAGAATGGAGGACGGCAAAAAGGAGAATGTGTCATTTTATTTGAAATGCTCCTCTCTCGTTCTGATGAGTTTCTGAAGCATTGAGGATATGTGACAGGTTTTGTTGATGAGGTATTCTGACGTTTCGCTGTCCAGGAAATTTACAGCCGAGGCGATATAGATCTGGGTTCTGAGTTCGGCGGTTGATCCTTTGGCAATTTTAAGGAAACGGATAAACTCGTCATCGTAGCCTCTTTCAAAACCTTCAGCGATATTGGATGGAATTGAAACGGCAGCTCTGAGTACCTGATTTTTTAAATTCGGATCTTTACAGTTGGCAAACGATTTATAGATTTCAATAGATAAGCTAAGACCTGATTGCCAGACATAGAGATCTTCGAATTTCTCAATTTTGTTCATGTAAGTATTAAAAGTTAAGCAGTATTTATAAAATTAAGACGCAGGAATCAAAAAAGGTAACAATATTTTTCGTTTTCCTTGTTCCTTTTTCCATTCTCCGTTAAAGGTTAAAAAGCTAGAAAATATGATAAAAACAACAAACCTTCAGAAGATTTTTACGACCGAGGAGGTCGAAACGACTGCCTTGAACGGCATAACTATGGAGATTAAAGATGGTGAATTTGTGGCCATCATGGGTCCTTCCGGATGTGGGAAGTCTACGCTTCTGAATATCCTGGGTCTCCTCGACAATCCTTCGGGAGGAAGTTATGATTTCTATGGTAATGAAGTGGCCAACATGTCGGAAAGACAGCGTGCGAGCCTGAGAAAAGGATCTATCGGATTCGTTTTCCAGAGCTTTAACCTGATCGACGAACTCACCGTTTATGAAAACGTGGAGTTGCCATTGCTTTACCTGAAAACACCTGCCGACGAAAGGAAACAGAAAGTGGAGATCGCCCTGGAAAGGATGAACATGATGCACCGCCGTAATCACTTTCCGCAGCAGCTATCCGGAGGACAGCAGCAGCGTGTGGCTATTGCCCGTGCCGTCGTGGCCAAGCCTAAGATGATCCTTGCCGATGAGCCTACCGGTAACCTTGACTCTACCAATGGCGAAGAAGTAATGAAATTGCTTCAGGAGCTTAATAATGAGGGTACTACCATCGTGATGGTAACGCACTCTCCTTATGATGCCGGGTTCTCTCACAGGGTCATCAACTTATTTGATGGTAAAGTGGTAACAGAGAATTTCCACGTTTAAGAACTACATGACTGAACTGATCAGGTATTTCTCCCCGATACCGGATTTTTTTCAGAACAACTGATATTTAGGACACAGGAGTTGGTGCAGCCATCTTCTGTGTCCCGAAAATCCAGGCATTATGGCCTGGTTTCCACATTTTCTCCCTCCTTAGAAAATACCCGAAACATATAAACGAAAAATGCTATGTTTAAAAATTATATAAAGATCGCGGTCAGGAACCTGGTAAATGCCAGGCTTTTCACACTCCTTAATATCATTGGTTTAGCCGGTGGGATGACCGCCGCGGTGCTCATCCTTATGTGGGTAAACAACGAATTCAGTTTTGATACCTTTCACAAAAAATCTTCCAGGACTGCCCTGGTAATTACCCACAACAAAATCACCGAAACAGAGACCTGGCATTGGGCCGCCACTCCTCTGCCGTTTGCCGCCCAGACGCAAACCGTGCCCGAAATAGAGGAGGTAACACGGTTGGTAAATCCATATTATAACGGCCTGGTTATCAGGGTAAACAATGAACTGATTAATCAGAAGAAAGCCATTTGCGTCGACTCGAACTGGTTTCAGGTGTTTGATTATCAGTTTGTTGATGGCGGAGCTAAAGATTTTACAAGTCACCTGAGAAGTATCGCCATGTCTGAGAGTAAGGCCATTCAATTGTTTGGAGACGCGAAAGCTACAGGCAAAACGATCAGGATTGACTCTCTCGATTATACCGTAAAAGCAGTATATGAAGACAATCCGGCCAATTCTTCTTTTCAATATGATATTATGGTGCCTCTGGCTGCCCATCTGGCCAATCCCGAAATTTACAAGGGAGATAACAACTGGAATAATTTTAACTATCAGACTTACATTGTCTATAAAGAAGGCACTGATCTCAAAAAGTTAAGCAACAAACTGACGAGGATGATTCAGCTGGCGAAAGTTGATGAAGATGGAAAACCTGCCAAGGAAATTACTTTAGAGGTGGAACCGCTGGCCGATACCCATTTTGACGGAATTGAAAAAGAATCAGGTACGGATATGGGCGATTTGCGGACCACTTATGTTTTCCTGGGACTGGCTCTTGTGATACTCCTGGTAGCCTGTATCAATTATGTAAACCTCACTACTGCCCGTGCCAGTATCAGGGCCAAAGAAGTGACGGTTAAAAAGCTGATCGGGGCAGAAAACTCTCATTTGTTCAAGCAATTCATGACAGAATCCATCATTACATGTCTTGTGGCCTTCGGGGTTTCCCTGGTGCTGATGTTCATTCTTCTTCCAACTTTTAATGAAATCACCGGTAAAACATTTTATCTGAATCCGCTGAGTTTCCAGGTCTGGCCGGTGTTGTTGGGAACTTCCGTGGCGGCTATTCTTCTGACGGGTATCTATCCTTCTTTGTTGCTGAGTTCTTTTAAACCGTCTAATATGCTGAAAGGCAGCAGGGGAGCATTATCTGCGGGCAACAGTTATTTCAGAAAAACCCTGGTTATCGGGCAGTTTACGGTCTCCGTTGTTTTCCTGATCATTACGATCATTGTCTATCAGCAAATGAAGTTCATCCAGAACGCCAAACTGGGTTATGATAAATCTCATGTGTTCGAATTCCAGATTCCATGGAACCTCAAACCGAAGGTGGAAAGTGCCACCATTAAGGAAAGGCTGAAGTCGGAGTCGAGTATTGCTGATGTTACGACTTCAAACGGAAACATTGTCAACATCAACAGTGCTCATAGCGGTTCGTTGCACTGGGACGGACAACCGAAAGATTTCCAGCCGACGGTCGGTCAGCTTTCAGTGGAGCCGAATTATATGAAGATGTTTGGTCTGAAAATGACAGAAGGCCGATGGTTTGAAGAAAACAACACCGCTGATTTAAACAATGTGGTGCTGAACGAAGCTGCCGTTAAAAAACTGGGACTCAGAAAACCATACGCCGGCCAGAGGTTTGAATTTCAAAGCAGGAAAGGGGTCGTCATTGGTGTTGTAAAAGATTTTCATTACAAGAGTTTAAGACAAAAAATAGATCCGCTGGTTATTTTCGAAGCTCCGGATTGGAGAAGAGGGGTGTATGTGAAGGCTGTTCCTGGTCAGGAAGCCGCTGCGATCAAAGCAGCCGAGAAAGTATGGGCAGAGCTGGTGCCTTCGAGGCCTCTGGAATACAAGTTCCTTGACGAAAGCTTTGATGCTTTGTACAAAAGTGAGAAAAGAACTTCCTCTCTTTTGAATTCCTTCTCTATCATCGCTGCTTTTATCTCATGCCTGGGACTGTTTGGTCTTGCCACGTTTTCTGCAGAGCGGAGGACCAAGGAAATCGGAATCCGCAAAGTATTGGGCTCATCTGTGGCCGGTATTGTGCAATTGCTCTCGGTTGACTTCCTGAAACTGGTGCTCATTTCTATCCTGATCGCTTCACCGCTGGCCTGGTATTTTGCCGACAGCTGGCTGCAGGACTTCTCCTATAAAATCACGATCCGGTGGTGGGTGTTTGTGGCAGGAGGTGCATTGGCTCTTTTAATTGCCCTGGTTACGATAAGTTTCCAAAGCATAAGAGCAGCACTGATGAACCCGGTGACGTCGCTGAAGAGTGAATAACAGGAGAATGAAAAAGGTTTGAAAGGAAAAAGAACAGTGGATTAGATTTAATTTTCTAAAGAAGAATTTAAATACAGAATAAAATAGAGAAATAATAAATAGAATATCGTGGAAAGAGGATTGCATTTTCCTTTTTCCTTACTCCTTTTTCCATTAAAATTATGATAAAGAACTACTTAAAAATCGCCCTCCGGAACCTGGTCAAGAACGGTACGTTTTCTCTGATCAATATTCTGGGTTTATCTGTCGGACTGTCGGCTTGTATGCTGATCGGATTGTATCTCCATTATGAACTGAGCTATGACCAGTTTCACGACAAGGGCGACAGGATTGCCAGGGTGGTGATGGAATATAAAATGGGGGACAGTCACAGTTCTATCAATGTGACGGGTACAAAAGTGGCCCCGGCTTTTAAAAGGACATTTCCGGAAGTGGAAAACGGGGTCAGGATGTACAAAAGCGAACTGGTGGTTAAATACGGTGAGAAGCAATTCAGTGAGCCCGATTTCTACTATGCGGATTCCACTTTCTTTGATATTTTTTCATTTAAACTGCTTCAGGGAAACCCTGCAAAGGCTCTTGAGGGGCCGTACAATGTGGTTTTGTCTGAAAGCACGGCAAAGAAATACTTCGGAGATCAGGATCCTTTAGGCAAAATCATCCGGATAAACGACACGAAAGATTTTACAGTGACCGGAGTGGCGGCTGATTGTCCTGATAATTCCCAGATCAAGTTTGATTTCCTGGCTTCATTTACTTCTATTCCTGCTGCCAGGAAGGAAGAAACCTGGTGGAATGCCAACTGGGCTACTTTCCTGCTGCTGAAAAACAAAGATAGTTTCAATTCCCTGGAAGCTAAAATTCCGGGATACATGCGTTCGCAGTTTTCGAAAGATGAGATGAATGCAGGAGATTATCTTACCTATCATACGGAGCCTTTCAATAAGGTACACCTTTATTCTGAGGTAGAAAGCAGTTTTGAGCCGAATACGAGCATTAAATACATTTATATTTTCCTGGCCGTTGCCCTGATGATTCTGGGGATAGCGTGCTTTACTTATATGAACCTTACGACCGCCAAAGCTACAGAGCGGGCTAAGGAAGTGGGCATGAGAAAAGTACTCGGGGCGATGAGAAAACAGCTGTTCTGGCAGTTTATCTCTGAGTCCGTGATCCTCACTTTCGGGTCTTTGCTGCTGGCGTTTGCCTTGCTTTATTTCGAACTTGGCCCTTTTAATCGGCTGGTGGAAAGGGATTTATCCATGGGTGTGATTTTTTCTCCTCTGAATCTGCTGTTTATCTCCGGCGTTTGTGTGGTGATAGCGGTGATGGCGGGTAGCTATCCTGCCCTGATCCTTTCCGGGTTTCAGCCCCTTAAAGTGCTGAAGGGGACATTTAAAACATCGGTTTCAGGACTGGTGCTCAGAAAAACACTTATCATTTTCCAGTTTTCGATATCGGTGTTTTTTATCATCGGTACACTGGTTGTAAAGAACCAGCTGGCCTTTATCCAGAACAAAAAGCTGGGTTATAACAAAGAACACGTGCTGGTATTGCCGACAGATGGCAAGATTGTGAAGCAGCTCAGTACGATCAAATCGGAATTTAAAGCCAGTACGTCTGTCCTGAGTGTTTCGGGTGCTTATGAGACCCCGGTGTCTGTTAACGGATCATATTCTATCTGGACAGAAGGCATGCCGGTCGGTAAAAGCAATAACATCATGGCTTTGCCTGCTGATAACGATTTTATAGAAACTGCAAGTCTGCAACTGGTTTCAGGCAATCCCCTGACCAAGGCCGATATGGGCCGGATAGGCAATGAGGATGCCAATAATGACTACTATTATTTTACACTGAATGAGTCGGCGGTAAAAAAACTGGGGTGGACCAACGAAAACGCCATAGGACGTAAAATGAACCTGGGTGAAGGCAGAAACGGCGAAGTGAAGGCGGTTGTTAAAGACTTCCACTTTGCTTCATTGCACCAGAAGATAGCCCCTTTGGTTATTTTTCCGGATACTTATCCGAATGTGATTATGGTGAAATTGTCAGGCAACAACATGCCGCAGGCGATTGACTTCATCCGCGATAAATGGCAGGTGCTCGCCCCTCATCATCCGTTCTCATACAGGTTTATGGACGATGAATACAACAACCTGTACACTACCGAAATGAGAACAGGGACTGCCTTCAGCATTTTTGCCTTCCTGGCCATATTCCTGGCAGCACTCGGTTTGCTGGGTCTGGCAACTTTCTCTATTCAGCAGAGGATCAAAGAGATCGGTATCAGGAAAGTACTTGGGGCCAGTGTGGGAGGTATCACTTACCTCATCTCCAAAGACTTTTTGAAACTCGTATTTGTGGCTGTCATGATTGGTAGCCCTGCAGCCTATTTTACGATGAAATTCTGGCTGGAGGACTTTGTCTACAAAGCAGACATTGCCTGGTGGGTTTTTGCTGTGACAGGAGCCGGGGCGATGCTGATCACGGTGCTGACGGTCAGCTGGCAAGCCATTAAAGCCGCCCTGATGAATCCGGTGAAGTCCCTGAAAAGCGAGTAGAGCCCGTGCCTGTAGTTACGGACGTACAAAAAAAATGAAAAGCTAAAAATGATAAAAAATTATTTCAAAATCGCCTGGAGGAATTTCACCCGCCATAAAGGGTTTACCGCCATTAATGTAGCCGGATTAGGCATTGGCCTGGCTTGCTCGCTTTTGCTGGCTTTGTATGTGAAGGATGAGCTGAGCTACGACAAACACCACGTCAATGCGGAGCAGATATATCGTCTTTCCCGGACATTCCTTTCGAAAGAAGGGGAGGTTTCATTAAGGCTGGGTCATGCCGCACCACCTTTCGGGCCTTTGATCAGGCAGGATTTTCATGAAGTAAAAGAGGTGGTCAGGCTGCTTGAAACAGGAGCCCTGGTCCGTTACGGGGAAAAGACTTTTGAGGAAGAAAAGATGTTTGCCGCCGAGCCTTCTCTGTTTAAGATCTTTACGGTGAATGTCCTTCAGGGCAATGCTGAAAAAGCCCTTGAGAATCCCTTCTCCATCATGTTTTCCAGGCCTATGGCGGAGAAATATTTCGGAAAAGAGAACCCTTTGGGTAAAACCATCCGCCTCGACAATCAGATAGATTATCAGGTGACCGGGGTATTTGAGCCTTTTCCGCAGCAATCCACTTTCCATCCGAATTTCCTGGTTTCGTTTTCAACCCTGGCAGATGATAAAGTGTACGGAGCGGAGCAGTTAAGGACCAACTGGGGAAATAATTCATTTTCTACTTTCCTGCTTTTATCTGAGGGTCAGGATCCTAAAAAGATCGTTGACGCATTTCCGGCTTTTCAAAACAGGCATATAGATCCGAAGGCCTCTGAGTGGTCGGTACTGGATTTGATGAAACTGACAGATATTCACCTGCACTCACACCTGGACTCTGAAATTGAGTCGAACGGAGATATCCAGTATGTATATCTTTTTTCTGCCATTGCGATATTCATCCTGATCATTGCGTGTATCAACTACATGAACCTTTCTACGGCCAGTTCGGGTAAGCGTTCGAAAGAAGTGGGCATGCGGAAAGTGGCCGGGGCTGGAAGGTCGCAACTGATCTACCAGTTTATGAGCGAGTCTTTTCTGATCGTAGGTATGTCCTTGCTCATTGCTTTGTTTATCATGATGTTTTGTCTGCCGTTTCTTAATGACATTACGCAGAAGCAGCTAAGCATCAGCAGCCTGGCCGATCCCTTGTTTATTGTTTTCCTGGCGGTGGTTTGTGTCGTAACCAGCCTGATTGCCGGCAGTTACCCGGCGTTTGTACTGACGTCTTTCGAGCCGGTAAAGGCTTTGAAAGGCAAGATTACAGGCAAAGCGAAAAGCGGCAACCTGCGTCAGGTGCTGGTCGTAACCCAGTTTACAATAGCCGTGGTGCTGATCATCAGTACAGCCATAGTATACAGCCAGATGGAATACATTCAGAACTATAAACTCGGGTTATCAAAAGACCAGATGGTGGTTCTTCGTTTACCGGAAACACAAACGGGTTTTGAAACCATAAGACAGGAACTGCAGAAAAGCAGTGCTGTGCAGAGCGTGGGACGGTCTTCGAGGATACCATCAAACAACCTCCTGGACTCATGGAATGCTTACGTGACGAAGAACAAGGTCATGACTCAAACCAATATCAACATCAAATCGCTCCAGGTCGATGAGGACTTTATTCCTACCTATAAGATCAAAATGGCATCCGGACGTAATTTCTCGAAGGCCTTTCCGTCGGACACTGAGAAAGCATTTATCCTGAACGAAACGGCGGTGAAACTGCTGGGCTGGCAGAAGCCTGAAAATGCCATCGGAGAAAACTTCCGTTATGGTGAATTGTCAGGTCAGATCATCGGGGTGACCAAAGATTACCATTTCGAATCTCTCCACAAGGAAGTGGCTCCCATCGTCATGTTCATGAACGGGAGGGGCCTTGGCTGGACTTCCGTTCAAATCTCCGGGGGCAACATCAACGAGGCTTTGGCCCGGGTTGAAGACGTCTGGAAGAAGTATTTCCCTGATTCGCCTTTTAAATATGAGTTCCTTGACCAGCGTTTCGGAAGGCTGTATACCCGTGAACAAACGCAGCAACTGGTCTTTGGCTTCTTCGCCGGAATCGCCGTTTTCATTTCCTGTCTGGGCTTATTGGGTTTATCCATTTTTATGGCCGAACTCAGGATAAAAGAAATTGGTGTAAGGAAGGTATTAGGTGCTTCAGTCACCAGTCTGGTGTCATTATTATCGAAAGACTTTTTACTATTGGTGATCATAGCCATCGTTATTGCGTCACCACTGGCGTGGTACGGAATGAACTGGTGGCTCAAAGATTTTGCTTACAAGACACCGATCAGGTGGAGCGTATTTGCCTTTGCAGGGGCTTTGGCCGTAGGGATAGCCTTCATGACGGTAAGTTTCCAGAGCATTAAAGCCGCTTTAACCAACCCGGTAAAATCGCTGAAAAGCGAGTAGCCCGACTAAAAAATAAATGAAAAGCTAAAAATGATAAAAAATTATTTCAAAATCGCCCTCCGTAATTTATTGCGGAATAAACTTTACACCGGTCTCAACATCACCGGCCTTACTTTTGGCCTGAGCTGTTTTTTGCTGATCGGGTTATTTTTATTTGATGAACTTACCTTCGACCAGCAGTTTCAGAACGCCGGACGTATTTTCAGGGTCATAGAACACCGGAAAACACCCACAGAAGATAAGAACATTGCTGCCGTCAGCTATAAATTATCTGAAGAATCGAAGAAAAGCATCGGTGAAATTGAAAATACTGCCAGGGTTACTGTCGTCGGCAGAGACAACCTGGGTAATCCGGCTGACCAGAAGAAATTTCTGGAAATGATCACGGTGGCCAATAACGGTTTGATGGAAATATTTGATTTTCAGGCAGTAGACGGGAGTCCCAAAACAGCTTTAAAAGAACCTAATTCCATTGTTATCGTTGAGGAACTGGCGATGCGTCTTTTCGGTACTACAAAAGTGGCCGGAAAAACCCTGAAATGGGATGGATTGGAACAGCCGTTTACCATCACGGCGGTGCTTAAAAACCACCCAAAAAATTCGAGCTTCACCTTTAGTTCGGTTTATTCTGAAAGTACTTATTTTACGGATGCTGAATATGTAAGTGATGTGAATACCGACTGGTCTTCCAACGGTTATACCGTGTATGCCTTGCTGAAACAAAACTCAAACCCACAGGGGGTATCGTCCAAGTTGAAAAACCTGGTGTATGCCAATTTCAAACCCGAACAAGGGGTGGCCATGGCTTTTTCGCTGCAGCCATTGCAGGACATGCACCTGTATTCTGAAAACATAAGCGACCTTTCGACCAACTCCAATGCAGGAGAAGGCGGCTCAGGATCGGTCTTTTACATCAGAATCTTTGGAATTGTAGCCCTTTTTGTACTTCTGATTGCCTGTATCAATTATATGAACCTGACTACCGCTAAGGCCTCCAACCGGAGTAAGGAAATAGGCATCAAAAAGGCAGTAGGAGCTTTCCGCGGACAGCTGATTACTCAATTTCTGGCAGAATCGGTGCTGATAACATTCATTTCATTGCTGCTGGCAGTGGTGGTGGTCAACCTGATCCTTCCGTTTTTCAATGATTTTACCAATAAAGAGCTTTCCCTGGGCTTTACAACGGATTATAAAATATGGCTCATCACGGTGGTGGCCGCTTTGACCACAGGTTTGTTATCAGGGTCATACCCGGCATTTATGCTGTCGAGGTTCAGTCCCATATTGTTACTAAAGAGCCTTAAAATTCAAAATAAATCTGATTTTTCACTACGGAAAGGCCTGGTGATCTTCCAGTTTACGGTTTCGGTGGTGATGATCATTGCTACCATTGTCCTTTTTTCGCAGGTGCGGTTTGTCAACAACAAAGACCTTGGTTTTAATAAAGATCTACTGGTGGTAGTGGATATCAACAGCGGGAAAATCCGTGACGCCGCCCCGGTAGTTTTAGCAGAATTTGCCAAACTTCCCGGTGTTAAACAGGTTTCAACCACTTCGAGGGTGCCGGGTGAGTGGAAGACGATCCCTACCGTGAAAATTAAACAGGCCGGAAATACGGAGGAACTCAAAACTTCTCACTTTTTAGGTGTGGATGAGCATTTCGCCAGGACCTTCGAAGTGGAACTGGTAAAAGGAAAGAACTTTGCAGGAAAGGCCGATTCATCCTCTGTGTTGCTTAATGAGACAGCCGCAAAAATGCTGAACATCACCGAGCCTTCAGATCAGGTGGTTGAGATACCTATGAGGGCAATGGGCGGAAATTTCAGGCCTTTACGCGATAACCAGGTGTTTAAAGCCAGGGTGATCGGTATTGTCAAGGACTTTCATTTTCAGACTTTAAGAGAGAAAATAGGGCCTATGGTGCTCGGATATCAGCAGAACCCGGTACATTCGATTGATTACTATACTTCAAGAGTGGAAGCAGGGAATATTGATGCCACCTTAAAAAAGATGGACGGGATCATGAAAAAGATTGATGGAGAAAACCTGTTTGAGTACCATTTTCTGGATGAGCAGCTGGCCTTGTTTTATGCAGAAGATGCCCGCCGCCAATCCATGCTGATCTGGGCGGCGATGGCTACCATTTTTATTGCCTGCCTGGGACTTTTCGGCCTGGCCACTTACTCAGCTGAGCAAAGGGTCAAAGAAATAGGGATCAGAAAAGTGCTGGGTGCCAGCATTCCGAACCTGGCGGTTTTGCTTTCAAAAGATTTTCTGAAACTGGTGTTGATTGCCAATTGCATTGCTTTCCCTGTAGCCTGGTGGGCAACAAGCAAATGGCTGCAGGAATTTGCCTACCATATCGAACTCCAGTGGTGGATGTTCGTTCTGGCTGGTCTGGCGGCGGTGATGATCGCTCTGGCGACGGTGAGTTTCCAAAGTATTAAGGCCGCTTTAAGCAACCCGGTAAAATCGCTGAAAAGCGAGTAGGCCTGTGCCTTGAGGCACAGGCCCTCAAGTACGTCCGTGCCTGAAGGCACGGACCGACAAAATAAATGAAAAGCTAAAAATGATAAAAAACTATTTCAAAATCGCGTGGAGGAACCTGCTTCGGAGTAAGCTGTTTACTTCCATCAATATTTTCGGCTTGTCTGTCGGAATGACCTGCTGCATGTTGCTGCTGCTCTATATCCTGAGTGAGGTTTCATTTGATAAACACCACGAGTTTGTCAATGACATTTACCTGCTGAGAAGCGACAGGATACAGAGCAATGCCGAGATCATAAAAAATCCCAGGGCCCCTTTTCCGTATGCCGGGGCGGTGAATGATGAGTATGAAGAAGTGGTGCAATCTACACGTTTGTGGCAGAATTTCTTTGAAAGCAAAACACTGATCACACCTCAGAATGCAGGACAAAAAAACGTATCCTTCTATGAAACCAAGGGTTATCATGTGGATTCTACTTTCTTTGATGTGTTTACTTATGATTTTGTGGAGGGAGATCCGAAAACAGCCCTGATGGATGCCCATTCGGTGGTTTTATGTGAGGAGGTGGCCCACAAGCTTTTTGGTGACAACTCTGCCATCAATCAGACGATCAAAATCGGCGGGACTTCGGGCAACGATGAGAATTTCAAAGTAACCGGGGTTTATAAAGATGAAAGCAAGAGATCACACATTGATGCCCGGTTTTTCCTTTCAATGAATGCCGGATGGGTGGGTGCTTTTCTGAGAGATGCCCAGATGGACTTTTCGGGAAATAATATGTTTTATACCTATCTCAGGCTGAATCCTAAAGCCGATGCAGCTAAGCTGGAGAAGAAATTCCCGGCATTTATTGATAAATATGCCGCGAAAGATATTCAGGCAGGCGGATACAAGAAAGTGATGCACTTACTCCCTGTGGCTGATATTCACCTTTTCAGCGAGATCAACGGGATTGTTACGCCTACCATCAGTAAAACCTATTTATATGTACTGGGTTCTATCGCCCTGTTCACCCTGCTGATTGCCTGTATCAATTTCATGAATCTTTCTACCGCCAGATCCTCGAGGAGGGCTTCTGAGGTAGGTGTTCGTAAGGTTTTGGGAGCCAACAGAGGGGGCCTGATATGGCAGTTTTTGGGTGAATCGATGGTGCTTACTTTCCTGGCTTTGGTCTTTTCACTTATTCTGGTGGTGGTATTTTTACCGGGATTCAATCATCTGACAGATAAATTATTGAACTTCTCAGACTTGATAAAACCTGAAATCGGCCTGGCCTTTGTATTGCTCGCTTTATTGACGGGCTTGCTGGCAGGTAGTTATCCCGCGTTTTATTTGTCGGTCTTTAATCCGCTGGATGTGATGAAAGGCAGATTTAAAAACTCTGTTTCCGCTATCGTCCTGAGAAAAGGCCTGGTGGTGTTTCAGTTTGTGATCGCCATTGGGCTGGTGGTGGGAGCTATCGTCATACAACAACAAATGAAATACATGAAGGAAACGCCACTAGGGTTTAAGCAGAACGGGCAAGTGGTCATTCCCTTCAGAGGCGAAACTTCAGCAAAAGCTTATACTGCATTAAGAAATGAAGTACTTCGTGACAATCGTGTAGCGGGAGCGTCCGGAACAGGATATTACCCCGGAATTCTTAATCCGAGTGATGCGACCCTGCATAAACCGGACCAATCGGTTGATGAAGGGAAAATGGTTAAAACCAACTGGGTTTCGCCGGATTTTATGAAAACCATGGGTTTTGAACTGGTGATAGGCAGAATGCTTTCGGCGGAATTTCCCGGAGATACCAGTAACAAGATAGTGGTTAATGAAGCTACCCTCAGAAAATTTGCCATTCCGGCAGACAAGGCCGTTGGGCAGAGACTCAACTTTACCAATAACGGGGAAGAGGAGCAGAGTTCATTGGAAATAGTGGGCGTGGTGAAAGATTTTCATTTCGAAAACCTTCACAAAGTCATCGAACCTTACGCATTCCTCTTAAACTCGGGTACGGAATTCAATTACCTGATTGTACAGGTAAAGGAACAGGACATAGCCGGTATCCTACCGGTGATAGAAAGCAAGTGGAAAAGCCTGGTTCCTGATCAGCCTTTTGAATACAGTTTTGTTAATGATGATTTCCAGAGTAACTATAAATCCGACGAGCGTACCTCAAGCATTGTCAATGTCTTTACGGTTATTTCTATCATTATCTCTTGCCTTGGCTTGCTGGGTCTTACGACCTTTACGGCTCAGCAGAGATTGAAAGAAATCGGTGTCAGAAAAGTGCTGGGAGCATCTGTGGTCAGCATTGTCCGTTTGCTCTCCTTTGATTTCATGAAACTTGTGGTGGCATCGTTGATCATCGCCGCTCCTCTGAGCTGGTACCTGATGAGTCAATGGCTCAAGGATTTTGCCTATAGGATTGATATCCGGTGGTGGATGCTGGGTATAGCGGGCATCATCGTTTTTGTGGTCGCTCTCGTAACCATCAGTTTCCAGAGTATGAAGGCGGCATTGACAGATCCGGTAAAATCGCTTAAAAGTGAGTAAAGTCCATGCCTGGAGGCACGGACCGACGAAATAAATGAAAAGCTAAAATGATAAAGAACTATTTCAAAATCGCCGTCAGAAACCTTATTAAGAATAAGGCGTTTTCTGCTATCAACATTTTCGGGCTATCTATCGGGATTGCCACCAGCCTGATTATCATGTTGTATGTGCATCATGAGCTGAGCTATGACCGCTTTAACGAAAATGCGGACAGGATTGCCCGCGTGGTTTTCAGGGGTAAGATGAACGGGGAAGACATGAAGGAATCGGTAGTGATGGCCCCCGTGGCTTCTGCCATGATGGCGGATTACCCTGAAGTGGAAGATGCGACCAGGCTCCGGGATTACGGCTCTCCTAAGGTCACTTATAAGGAAAATACTTTTAAGGATGACAAGTTTGCTTATGTAGACCCGAATTTCTTCAGGATTTTCACACTACCCCTGCTCAAAGGGGATGTTAAAACAGCCCTGGATCAGCCTTATACGGTAGTTATTACACAGGAACTGGCTGCAAAATATTTCGGTAAAGCGGATCCGGTTGGTAAAACACTGGATTTTAAAGACTGGAACCAGGTATTTACCGTAACAGGCGTGATCGATAAAGTACCTACCAATTCCCACTTTCATTTTGACTTGTTCGGTTCCATGGCCGGAATGCCCGATGCCCGGAGCGACAGCTGGATGAACTCCAATTTCTTTACCTACATATTGCTAAAAAAAGGTCATAATTACAAAGACCTGGAAGCTAAAATGCCTAAGCTTACCGATAAATATATGGCTCCTCAGATCGAGAAAGCCCTTGGAGTAACCCTGGCGGAAATGAGAAAGAAAGGTAATAATGTAGGACTCTATCTGCAGCCACTGACGGAAATTCACCTTTATTCTGACTTTACGGTAAATCTTGAAGCAGGCGGAAATATCAAGTACGTGTATATTTTTGGGGCCATAGCCATTTTTATGCTGCTGATTGCGTGTATTAATTTCATGAACCTGTCTACTGCCGGAGCATCCAAAAGAGCAAAAGAAGTGGGCATCCGTAAAGTACTCGGATCCCTTAAACTGGAGTTGGTGGGTCAGTTTTTGCTCGAATCCCTGATCTTAACCTTCATGGCCCTTGCTATCGCATTGGGTCTGGTTAAAGCAGTGCTGCCTTTCTTCAATGAACTTTCGGGAAAAGAACTGGTATTCAATTTTATTACACAGCCGGAGATACTGGTGGGATTGCTGTTGTTTGGCCTGTTTGTCAGTGTACTGGCAGGAAGTTACCCGGCCTTTTTCCTCTCTTCATTCAAGCCGGTCTCTGTTTTGAAAGGTAAGTTTATCTCCATGGGCAAAAGCATAGGTCTGAGAAGCAGCCTTGTTGTTTTTCAGTTCAGTATTTCCGTTTGTCTCATTATCGGAACGACGGTAGTATATCAGCAGCTTTCTTACATACAGAACAAGGAATTAGGTTATAAAAAAGATCATCTGCTGGTACTGAGAAGCGCCGGTGTGCTGGGAGGCAACCAGGAGGTTTTCAAAGAACAATTGCTGAAAGATCCGAGGATAGAAGGCGTTTCTGTTTCAGGGTATCTTCCGGCGGGAGCCTATTATAACAGCATGTCGGGCACCTACCCTGACCAGGAGGTCAATATGAACAGAAGGACTACTGTTTACGGAATTGATTATGATTATGTACCTGCCATGGGAATGAAACTGGTATCAGGAAGGAATTTCTCAAAGTCGTTCGGTACCGATTCAAGCGGTGTGATCATCAATGAAACGACCGCCAAAATTTTCGGATGGGGTAAAAATGCCGTCGGGCATACCATCAATCGTTTTTTAAATAATGAAGGCAGGACCAGGGCTTACAAAGTAATAGGTGTGGTAAAGGACTTTCACTTCCAGTCTTTTCATGAGCAGATTTCTCCCCTGGCCATGTTTCTTGAAAGAAGCCCGGGGCTGATCATAAAGGTAAATACAGACAATATGCCTGTATTGATCAGTGATATCGGTAATAAATGGAATCAATTTAAAACCGGGGAGCCTTTTGCCTATGATTTTATGGATGATCTTTTCCAGCAAACATTTGTTTCCGAGCAAAAAACAGGGAGTATCATCACCATTTTTGCCGGTCTTACCATTTTTGTGGCCTGTCTTGGTTTGTTTGGTCTGGCTACTTTCACTGCCGAACAGAGGATCAAGGAAATCGGTGTCCGGAAGGTATTGGGGGCTAATGTTTCGCAGATTGTGGCCCTGTTGTCAAAAGATTTTATAAAACTCGTACTGATAGCCTGTCTGATTGCTTTCCCGGTGGGCTACTGGCTGATGAACAAGTGGCTGCAGGATTTTGAATACAAGATCAGCCTCAGCTGGCTGGTGTTTGCCGGATCGGCCTTGTCAGCAGTGCTGGTGGCTTTAATGACCGTGAGTTACCAGGCCATCAAAGCGGCCCTGATGAACCCGGTTAAATCGCTCAAATCCGAGTAGGCCCGTGCCTCGCGGCACCAACCTACTCCGCAGAAGCGTCCAGAATAAATTTATTAAACAAAAGCTAACAGCTGGCCATGATCAGAAATTATCTTAAAATCGCCTGGCGGAACCTTAGCAGGGCTAAGGGTTATGCCTTTATCAATATAGCCGGTCTGGCTGTCGGAATGGCTGCTGCCGTATTGATTTTTCTCTGGATTCAAAGTGAATTGAGTTTCGACAGGTTTTATGAAAAAACCGGCAGGATTTACCAGGTTTTTAACCGGGATGTGATCAACGACGAGCCTTTTGTCTGGGATTCCACACCCGTGCCCCTGGCTCCGGTGCTGAAACAGGAGTATGCCGACATTGAAGATGCCGTAAGATACAAACCCGTTCATCTTCTCTTTTCTGCCAATGAAAAACACCTGACCAACAGGGGGGCTTTTGTTGACCCTGGTTTTGCGGACATCTTTGACCTGAAATTTTCGGCAGGCCATAAAACATCGGCACTTGGCAGTCTGGATGGCATTGTGATCACCAGGTCTCTGGCTGAAAAGATGTTTGGTACGGCAGATGCCCTTGGCAAAACATTACAGATTGAACATAAGGACAACTTCACTGTTTCAGGTGTGATAGAGGATATTCCGGATAATTCCCAGTTTGCGGGAATTGACTATTTCCTGCCCTGGAACTACCTGATGACCTTGGGGTGGTCTGAAATGGACCACTGGAATTCGAACAATTACTATACTTATGTCCTTTTAAAAGAAAAGGCAGATGCTGATGCGGTCAGTCAGAAAATTAAGAAGACCACCGCTTCCCGCCTGACTCACATCCTGGATAATCCGGCGAATCGCGAAATTTTCCTTTTCCCGGCAAATAAGTGGCACTTGTATTCTAAAGTGGAAAACGGCCAGTTGGTGGACGGAAAGATCATTACCGTGAGACTGTTCGGGCTCATCGCGATCTTTATCCTGCTGATTGCTTGTGTCAATTTTGTGAACCTGAGCACGGCCAGAAGTGAAAAAAGGGCCAAGGAAGTGGGCATCCGCAAGGTGGCCGGGGCTCAGAAATCAAGCCTTATTTTTCAGTTCATCAGTGAGTCGGTACTGCTGGCTTTTTTTGCGGGTCTGATTGCTTTGCTGATCGTCAGCCTTTGCATTCCAGCTTTCAATAACCTGGTGGATAAGCGATTGTCATTGAATATCGGCTCATCGCTTTTCTGGCTTTCTGGACTTGGTTTTGTCCTACTGACCGGTCTTCTGGCGGGAGCTTATCCTGCTTTTTACCTTTCTGGTTTTCAGCCTGTCAAAGTCATGAAAGGCACTTTTAAAAATGTGAAAGCGGCTTTTTCTCCCCGCAAGGGCCTGGTAGTGATGCAGTTTACTTTCGCTATTTTACTGATCATTTCCACACTGGTTATCAACAGGCAGATTGATTACGGTCAGAACCGCAGCAACGGTTACGATAAAAGCAACCTCATCTTCACTTATCTGAGCGGCGATCTGGCTAAAAACCTTACGGCACTGAGACAGGAACTGGAGAACAGCGGGGCAGTGGTTTCCGTCAGCAAATCAATGGGCCCGATCACGCAGTTGAATACGCGGCAGTGGGGCTTGTCCTGGCCTGGCAGTACCCAGAAAGACAAAGACCAGGAATTTGTATTGTTTGCTGCCGATAAGGATTTTGTCAAAACCAATGGCGTTACGTTAGCTGCCGGAAGAGAACTGGATGTGACCAAATACCCTACAGACTCTACAGGCGTGGTTTTAAACGAAGCCGCCGTAAAAGCCATGAGACTGAAAGACCCGGTTGGTACCACGATAAAATACAATAGGCTGGACAGGCATATAGTAGGAGTGGTAAAGGACTTTATCTATGCCTCGCCTTATGAATCTGTTAATCCTGTCATTATCGAAGGCCCGGGAAGTCCTGTTTCGCACATGTGGGCGAGTGTACGTTTGAATCCGGGTAATACGACAGCACAGAACCTCGCAATCGCTGAGAAAATCTATAAAAAATACAATCCCGGCTATCCTTTTGATTACTCGTTTGCGGATGATTCTTACAAAGCCAAGTTTGCGGACGAGCAACGTACAGCCTCACTTACAGGGATATTCACCGCTTTGACCATATTCATTTCCTGTCTGGGCTTGTTTGGTCTTGCTGCCTTTACGGCTCAGCAACGTACCAAGGAAATCGGAGTCAGGAAAGTGCTGGGAGCCTCCGTGGCCGGTATTGTGAAATTGCTATCCGTTGATTTTCTGAAGCTTATTTTCATTGCTTTTGTACTGGCCTCTCCTGTGGCCTGGTATGCAATGAACAAGTGGCTGGAAGATTATACCTATAAAATATCCATTGGCTGGAGTGTCTTTGCCCTGACTTTCGTGGTGTCGCTGGTCATTGTCTTCCTGAGTACCAGCTTCCAGGCCATCAGGGCGGCCCTGATGAACCCTGTCAAATCCCTCAAATCAGAGTAAACCCGTGCCTTGAGGCACGGCCGTACCGTAAAAAGATTAGGTCATGTTAAGAAACTATCTCAAAATCGCCTTCAGAAACCTTGTTAAGAACAAGGTGTTCTCTGCCATTAACATCCTTGGCTTGTCGGCTGGTCTGGCTACCTGCCTTTTGATAATGCTGTATATTTTTGACGAAAACGGTTATGATAAACACCATAGCGGTGCTGACCGGATATTCAGGGTGGCGGCCTCCGTTAAATCCGACAAGTGGGCGGCACAACCCGGCCCTTTGGCTGCTGCATTGAAAGAGGATTTTCCGGAAGTTGAAGAATCAACCCGGATGCTGAGGTTTCCCGGGGTTGAGAAAATGTTGCTGACCTATCAGAAAGACAAGCGTAAAGTGAGTTTTTTCGAATCCAGTGGTTTTTATATCGATGCTTCTTTTTTTAATGTTTTTTCGTATGACTTTATACACGGTAGCGGACGCTCGGCATTACGTGAACCCAACAGTCTCGTTATTTCTGAAAAAATGGCTTTGAAGCTTTTTGGCAAGGAAAATCCCCTTGACAAAGTCGTAAAACTGGGACTTCCTTTTGGAGAATTTACATACACTGTAAAAGGGGTTTTCAGAGATAACGGAAGTAAGTCACACATACCCGCCAATTTCTTTATATCTATGAAGAATTCGGATATCGGGAGCCTGATAGACAGCTGGAAAAGCTGGACTACTAACAGCATTTTTTATACTTATGTGAAGTTAAAAGAAGGTGCTGATGCTTTGGCTTTTGATAAAAAACTGGATCCGTTTCTCGAAAGAAGGGCCGGTAAAAGTATGAAGGAAGCTGGCTTTTCGAAACACCTCTTTATCCAGCCTGTTACCGACATCTACCTGCATTCCGACGTCGAATATGAAGTAGCTCCCAACGGGAATATCAGCTACTTGTACATTTTCGGATCAATCGCAGCCTTCCTGCTTGTAATCGCCTGCATCAACTTCATGAATCTTTCTACTGCCCGGTCAGAAAAACGGGCAAGGGAAGTGGGAGTAAGAAAAGCCATGGGGGCAGGTAAACAATCGCTGATCGCACAGTTTCTGGGTGAATCAATGCTGATGTGCCTGATTTCCATTGGCATTGCCCTTTTGCTGGTGCAAGCCCTCATTCCACCATTTAATAATCTGACCGGGAAAAATCTCAGCGTTTTCGGTGAATCCTCTCTTCTCTTGTGGCTGGGAGGACTTTCTGTTCTGACCGGGGTCTTATCAGGTCTGTATCCGGCTTTTTATTTGTCGTCTTTCAGGCCGGTGGAGGTTTTGAAAGGAAAAATTATCAACGGGTTTGCTGCCCTTTTTGTGCGTAAAGGCCTGGTTATCTTTCAGTTTACGGTTTCTGTTGTACTGATACTGGGAGCTCTGATCATCTGGAAGCAACTTAATTACCTGAAAAATCAACCTTTAGGGTTTGAAGCCAGCCGTAGAATCATCATTCCGCTGACGAGTGAGTCTGCCGCAGGCAATTATACGGCCTTTAAAAATGCACTGCTCAGCCAGAAAACGGTAGAATCAGTGACTGCAGGATCTACCTATCCCGGCATTGAGAATATAGAAGATATGCTGTTTTATCCGGAGGGTAGTTCGCCGCTGAACAAAACCGACGTCAACCTTTCTACGGTTGATGACGATTATATTCAGAACATGGGATTTAAGGTGGTGAGCGGGAGAAGTTTCTCCCGGGAATTCACAGCAGATTCTGCAGGTATCGTGCTCAACGAAACGGCAGTCAAAGCCCTGGGCTTTACCCCGGCAGCGGCGATTGGTAAGAAAATTAATTATGAATTAAATAACCTGAAAAGTACACTTCAGGTGGTGGGGGTGATAAAGGATTTTCATTTTCAAAGTCTGCATCAGAGCATTAAACCTTTGGGATTTGTGACCTCGTCATTTGGGAATAAATATGCTTACGCCATAGCTACTATCAACACCGATGATTATGCCGGTATTATTTCATCCATTGAAAAATCATGGAAGGAAGTCAATGCTGATCTGCCGTTTGGCTATTCATTTATGGACCGGGACTTCCAGAAAAACTATGAGAAAGACCAACTGACATCACAGATTGTCATCTATTTTACCATCATCGCTATTTTGATCGCCTGTCTTGGTTTATATGGTCTTGCTGCATTTTCGGCAGAGCAACGCACCAAGGAAATTGGCATCCGGAAGGTCCTGGGAGCAAGTACCGGGAGTATTACCGGGTTGCTGTCCAAAGACTTCATCAAATTGGTTCTTATCGCCAATGTTATCGCGTTCCCGCTGGCCTGGTATGCGATGAGTCAATGGCTGAAGAATTTTTCCTATAAAATTGATATGTCTGTCTGGTTCTTTGTCCTGTCAGGGTTAATAGCCATCAGCGTTGCATTGTTGACAGTAGGCCATCAGTCATTGAAAGCGGCCCTGATGAACCCGGTTAAATCGCTCAAGAGCGAGTAGCTAAAAAAAAGCAAAAAAATGATAACTAATTACTTTAAAACATCCTGGCGTAGTCTTGTCAGAAACAAGAGTTACGCTGTCATTAACCTGGCAGGGCTTACTTTGGGCCTGGGTATTGCTATCGTGCTGTTCTGGATTGTGCGGTTTGAATATAGTTTTGACCGTCATCATGCTGCTGCGGACCGTCTTTACCGTGTCAGGGCCGTGGATAAATACGGGGAAGTAAGCTCGCATGTGCCCCAGGGGGCGATCAATGCCCTCAGAAATGAGATCCCGGGAGTTGAAAAATCAGCTAATGTACACGGGCATCCGCCTAATTCCCTGAAGGCAGGCCGGGAACTGTTTGACGTGCCTTATGTTTTCTTCATTGAGCCTGATTTTATGGAAATGATTGATGTGAAGTGGATTGCCGGATCACCGCAGACTTCACTGACAAAGCCCGGACAGGTAGTATTGGATGAGCCTACGGCCCGTCGTTTTTTTAAAGGAGATCCCGTGGGACAGGTCATCAAGATGGATAATGCGATGAATCTTACCGTAAGCGGGGTGATCAGCAAGGCTCCGGCCAACTCCGACTTTCAGTTTCCTGTCATACTTTCCTATGAAACGAAAAAAAGAATGGATGGACACTACCAGGAAGATTACTGGGGTGGTGGAGATTCGTTTCAGCATGGATATGTGATGCTGAAAGCCGGAACTGATGCTAAAAAAACAGAAGCTGCACTGACTAAAAAGGTGCTGACAAGGCAGGCGGATTCGGAATACCGGTCCTTTGACATGATGCCAGTCAGCAAATCTCATTTTGATGCTTTTAATGATCCGTTCAATTACTATATGCCCGAATGGATGTTGTATACACTGGCCAGCATTGGCTTGTTCCTGATTGTTATTGCCTGCATTAATTTCATTAATCTTGCCACAGCCCAGGCTACCCAACGCAGCCGGGAAATAGGCGTACGAAAGGTTTTGGGAAGCAGCCGAAGTCAGCTTATCCTGCAGTTTCTGGGTGAAACAGCCCTGCTTGTTTTTGTCGCGATAGCTTTCGGGGGAACGTTAGGCACCTGGCTGATCAGCAGGGCTGATCAGCTGCTTAATACCCGGGTGAGCCATTCGGAGGTCTGGGATATTTCTACGGTGCTTTTCCTGGTGATTCTCGGACTTGCCGTTACTTTATTCGCCGGATTATACCCCGGACTCGTGTTGTCGGGAGTGCGGCCCGCTCAAGCGTTTAAAAGCAAAATAAGCTCCGTTTCGCCCTGGGGCATTTCGCTGAGGCAGGGATTGGTCGTTACCCAGTTTGTGGTAGCCCAGGGTCTGGTTATCTGTACATTATTCGGCATTCAGCAAGTCAGATACATGACTGAAAAAGACCTCGGATTTAATCAGAGTGCTGTCGTAACGGTGAGCATACCCGATCGCCGCGGAGAAACCGCCATGCGAAACAGATTAAGAGATCATTTGCTGGGTCATCATGAAATAAAGGAGGTTTCATTCGGGTTAACAAGCCCGGCCAGCGATCGCAATCACTGGTGGAGCTCCGTAAACCACCCCGCTTTACCTGGTGGAGAGCAGATTTTCAGATTACAGCACGTGGATGAAAACTATTTCGGTTTTTATCGTATCCCGGTAGTAGCCGGGCGAAACCTGAGGGCGGCTGATTCATCATCTTCTTCTGCCATTATCAATGAAAAAGCCATGCGTGATCTTGGATTCCGAGATCCGGGTCAGGTATTGGGGCAACAGATTAAGTTCTGGTCAAAAGACTGGAACGTAGTCGGCGTGGTGAAAGACTACCATTCTGAAGACCTGAAGAATAAGGTTATACCTCATGTTTTTGCCTACCATCAAGGCAATTTCCAACTGATGAATGTCCGTATCGACACACACAAAAGCAAAGAGGCCCTGAACGTTATCAGCAAGGAATGGAAAGCAGAGTTTCCCAACCATTACTTTAAGTACCGGTTCCTCGGCGACACCATCAGGTCGGCGTATACCAGCGAACTTAAACTTGCCAATTTTCTGAAGCTTTTTGCGATCGTCGGTATTTTTATCGGTTGTCTGGGGCTGTTTGGTCTGGTCTCATTTGTAGTGATTCAAAGGACGAAGGAGATCGGAATCCGGAAACTCCTGGGGGCAACCGTCACCAACATCCTTACCCTGCTGTCGGCAGATTTTCTCAAACTGGTGTTAATTGCCTTCGTCATTGCAGCACCCCTGGGCTATTGGGCAATGAAGAAATTCCTGGAGAACTATGAATACAAAATTGATATAGAATGGTGGGTGTTTGCTGTCTCCGGCGGGTTTGCTGTCCTGATCGCTTTTGCGACGCTCAGCTTTCATGCCCTCAGGGCAGCCGCCATGAATCCCGTTAAATCCCTCAAATCCGAATAACCCCTGGGCCTCAAGGCACGGCAGTACCCTCGTGCCTTGAAGCCGGCAAATAAAATTTTATCACCAAGAAAAAGCTCATACCCATCATGTTAAGAAACTATCTCAAAATTGCCTTCAGAACCCTGAGCAAAAACAGGGCTTATGCCATCATCAATGTATCAGGGCTGGCCCTGAGTATGACCTGCGGAATCCTGATTTTTATGCTGGTCAGGCATCACCTGAGTTTTGACAATTTTCATAAAGATTCCGGCAGGATCTACCGTTTTGTGACCGAGCAGCACCGCGACCAGATTGACTACACCTTTGCCGTGCCCAATCCTTTGGGTAAGGTATTCAGGGAAGAGCATACCTTCGGAGAAAAGGTGGCCCGGGTGGCAACGTTCGACGATCAGCTCATTACTGTCAGTCAGGGGCAGGATGTAGTCAAATTCAAGGAAGAGGAGGGAGTGGCATTTACTGAGCCTGAGTTTTTTGACATATTTAATTTTCCGCTGATTGAAGGAGATATCAAAACGGCCCTGACGGAACCTAATACCGTTGTATTGACAGAATCCAAGGCAAAAAAGCTCTTTAAAGGGCAGAATGCCATGAATAAGTCTTTCAAACTGGACAACAGGGTTACCCTGAAAGTAACCGGCATTCTGAAAAACCTACCTGAAAATACAGACAGGCGGGCCGAAATATTTGCGTCTTTCCTCACCCTGAAAACGTATAATTCCTGGTTTATCAGCGACTCCTGGGGAGGAATCTCCAGCCCTATGCAATGTTATGTGAAACTGCGACCGGGCATCAGTGTTGCCCAGGTGGAAAGGGTCTTGCCTGCTTATGTAAAAAAATACCGCCCTACCAGTAAAAATGTACACCATTATAAACTTCAGCCTTTAGCCGATATCCACTTTAATCCCCAATATGGCGGAGCCATGGACAAGAAGAATCTCTGGGTTTTGTCGTTCATCGGTTTGTTCCTGATCGTGACGGCTTGCGTCAACTTCATTAACCTGGCCACGGCTCAGGCTCTGAGGCGTTCCAAGGAAGTAGGTGTCCGCAAAGTACTCGGAAGTGTCAGAACGCAGCTTTTCTGGCAATTTATTTCAGAAACCGGAATCATCGCGGTTCTGGGAGTGGCAGGGGCGTTGACCCTCGCAGCACTGGCTTTACCTTATGTCAATGAGTGGTTCCAGTCCAGGATGACTTTCGCTTCTTCAGGCGGGTGGTCGCTGCTGGGGTTTGTGGCAGGCATGTGTTTGTTCGTTGTGTTTTTTGCGGGATCCTACCCCGGACTCATCCTGGCGGGTTTTCAGCCGGTGATGGCTTTGAAAGGAAAGCTTTCACAACAGAACATCGGTGGCTTTAATACCAGGAGAACATTGATTATTACCCAGTTCGCTATTTCCCAGGTGCTGATTATCGGTATGGTCGTAATCGCCGAACAAATGCGGTATGCCAAACAATCCGACTTAGGTTTTAACAAGGACGCCATTGTGATGGTGCCTGCGGGGTCTGATTCTACCCTTACCAAGATTAAAACCCTGAAAAGTCAGTTGGCGGGTATCCCGGGCGTCGAAGAAATCTCAATGTGTAGCAGTGCCCCTTCTTCGCAATCCAACTGGAACAATTCAATTGTTTTTGACAACAGGGCCGAACCTGAAGTATTCAGGTCCAGCATGAAGTTCGGTGACGAAAGGTATTTGTCCACTTTCGGTTTGAAACTGATAGCCGGCAGGAACGTCTTCCCTTCAGACACCGTACGGGAGTTCCTGGTGAATGAAACCTTTATTAAAAAACTTAATTTTACTTCTACTGACCAGGTTTTGGGCAAAACCATTGCCGCTGACGGTGGTAACATGGTCGGAAAAATCGTCGGCGTCATCAAAGACTTTCATGATCTGTCTTTCCATGCCGATATCAACGCCGTGTGTTTCAGCACCGACCTCAGCTGGGAAGAAAACCTCGCCATAAAAGTAGATCCCCGAAACATCAGATCGACGTTGAGCGAAATTGAAAAAATGTGGAGTGCTAAATATCCTGATGAAATTTACGAACACGTGTTTCTTGACCAGTACATCGCAGAATTCTACGAAACGGAAGATACAATGCTCAGGCTGATCCAGGTCTTTTCTTTCATCGCTATTTTTATAGGCTGTCTCGGGCTATATGGCCTTGTTTCCTTCATGGTCGCACAGAAAACCAAAGAGATTGGCATACGGAAAGTACTTGGCGGTTCGGTGAGTCACATTCTCTGGATATTCGGAAAAGAGTTCGTCCGTCTGGTGCTGATCGCCTTTATTGCAGCCGGTCCGCTGGCCTGGTGGCTGATGAGTGCCTGGCTGAAAGACTTCCAGTTTCAGATCAGTCTCAGTCCGTGGTTCTTCATCCTTACCATTGCAGGAACATTGGCGGTAGCTGTGCTGACCGTAGGATACCAGGCCCTGAAAGCCTCTCTGATGGATCCGGTGAAGTCGCTGAAGAGTGATTGAATGAATGAGTGATTGAATGAATGATTGAATGAGTTAATGTCCGGTCTCCGGAAACTGATTTTTTATTGAGACGTTGCATGCAACGTCTGATTCAGGAATAAATGGCTTTTTTTTTAAATACCGGAACCCCGCAGATACGCACAGCCGTGTTTATCTTCGGGGTTCTTAATAAAAATAGCAGCTCAGATGTGCCTGCTTTCTCCCTTTTTCTTTCCTCCCTTCTCC
This sequence comes from Emticicia sp. CRIBPO, assembly GCF_009905725.1. Classification (GTDB taxonomy): domain Bacteria; phylum Bacteroidota; class Bacteroidia; order Cytophagales; family Spirosomataceae; genus Leadbetterella. Next base: position 385,649 of record NZ_JAAAKV010000003.1, read on the forward strand.
TTCATTCCTCCAAAACCATCACAAAATCCTTCACAGGGTTCTTCTTGATGATTTTCAGCAGTTTACCGTTTTTATAGAAGTAGCTGTCCTCATATTTACCCATTTTGGCGGTGTATCGTCCTTCCCCTGTCCTGGTGATCCTGAAAAAATCGCCGTAGTATTCGGCATAGGCTATGTCCTGGGCATTCGGCTCTCTGAAAAACAGGTTAACCACTGTCTGATGGATATTTCCGGTGATGGTCTTATCCATCTCAGATTTATGTTGTTTAGACTCCACATGATAGCCGTTTTCCTTCTTTTCGGTTTTGGTGTAGAAATCGCCTTTGTTGGTATGGGCGTCAACCCTTGCACTCATGAGCTGGTTTTCGCCCTGCAGGGTGTTGACCTGGTAAAAGATACGCAGCACATACACCAGGAAATTGACTTTGACATCGCTGGTGAGGGTATAGGCCGTTAGTTTGTCGTTTTTGACTTGTTTAGTCGCGGTCATTTTCCCGACCGTAATACCAGCCACTTCAATATTATAGGTTCTTTTTTCAACGGGAGTTTGCCCGTAAGCTTCAACAGCTACGCAAAGGAGCAGAAATGGCACCAGAATTTTCTTCATTTTTTAAAATGCGGTTTTAAGTGAATACTATCCGGTGGCGAAAAGTCCCGCAAGATAAGATTTCAACGTTTTCTACAGATGATTTTAGGAATATAATTTTTTATTGAAAGTTTTTTATAAATTTATAGTGTTGGTTTTCAGTGTATTATGGTATTTGTCTGACTGTCCTTTGAAAATATTTTAATATTTTTGTAACCTTCCCGTCCTGTTGAGGTTTCCGGTGTATCAATATCAAAACTAATAGTCCTTTTGAACTCACTCGCTGACAATGCCATCATGTTAAAAGTTAAGTCCGGCGATTTGGACAAAATGGGGCTGCTTTTTGAGCGATACCACAGGCCTTTGTATGGCTTTCTTTACCGGATGACCGGCGAGAAAGAGGCCAGCGAAGACATGGTCCAGAATGTATACTACCGGATGATCAGGTACAGAAATACTTTTACCGGCGACGGTGAATTCAAAACATGGATGTATCATCTGGCCAGGAATGTGGTCAATGATTATTTCAAAAAGAACAAGGTGAGGCACCAGGATGTATCGGAAGTGGAGGCAAGAATAGGAGGGGGCACACTGGCAGATGAAGAGATTCAGAAGCAACAGGAAATCAATCTTCTGAACAATGCAATTGCCAGTTTACCTGAAGAAAGCAGGGAGGTACTGATCCTGAGCCGTTACCAGGAACTGAAGTATGATGAGATCGCGGGGATTCTCAAAATATCGGAAGGGAACGTAAAAGTGAGGGTCTACAGGGCCATCCAGCAATTAAAAAGTATTTATCTGAAATTGGAACAATAGAATATGGAAAGTGAAAAAGATAAGGAGCTGCTGATCAGTTATCTGAACAACGAGCTGACTGCAAAAGAGAAAGAAGCATTTGAGAAATTCCTTGCCGGGTCTGCTGAAATGAGACAGGAAAGTGACGAGGCGGGTCATATATGGGAGATGATGGGGCAGTTGCCTGAACCTGAACCGTCGGCGGCATTACCGGTGAAATTCTACGCGATGCTTGATACTTTCAAAGCCTCGGAAGCTGACAAAAGAAACGTTGTAAAAGAACTTTGGGAGAAATTTCAGCAGATGTGGTCTTTCCAGCCTAAGTTTCAGATGGCTTACAGCCTCGTGATTCTGATGCTTGGTTTGGGTTTAGGTTATTTTGTCAACGAAAAACTGGTGAAATCCGGTAAAAACGAAGAAATACAGAACCTCTCGTCCGAAGTGCAGGACATGAAACAGATGATGATGTTGTCATTGCTTGAAAACCCGTCTGCAACCGAAAGAATCAGGGCGGTGAGTTACACCAATGAGATCAAGGCAGTAGATAAAAAGGTCATCGAAGCCTTGCTGACCACCCTTAATAATGACTCCAACGACAACGTTCGTCTGATGACCCTCGAAGCCCTCGTTAAACTGGCTAATGAGCCCATGGTCAGGGAAGGACTGGTACAGTCTATCACCCACCAGGAATCACCGCTGGTACAGTCGGCCCTGGCAGATGTAATGGTGAAGTTACAGGAGAAAAGAGCCATTAAACCCCTTAAAAAATTACTCAAACAGCAGGACCTGAACGGTTTTGTGAAGAGTAAAATCGAATCAAGTATTCACGAGATCATATAAGTTTTATGACTTAACAGGCCTCTGACAGATATTCTAAAAGCTAATTAAACTTAACAAATTATGAAAAATGTAATGATTTCCTGCATAGCGGGATTGGTGATCTCTTGTGCCCAGACTACGTCAAAAGCACAGGATTTTAAGGAGCACATCAGCAAAGAATTCAGCCTTAAAACAGCCGCCGCCAGCAGTACCCTGGCCATCTACAATGTTTTTGGCTCGGTTAAAGTCGAGGGCTATTCGGGAGACAAAGTGACGATTGAAATCGATAAGTCGATTTCCGGCAAAAACAGCGAAGAGGTCGAACTGGCCAAAAAAGAATTCAGACTGGAGTTCGATGAAAAGTCAGACAGTATAGTGGTTTACACGGCAGAACCGTATGATTCACGTCCGAACATGAACTGGAACAGGAGAAATGAAAGAAAAGACAGGCATTACAAAGTAAAACTTGAGTTTGTCGTCAAAGTGCCTTTCGGGATGAATCTCAGGGTGATGACCATCAATGAGGGAAATGTAAGCGTGAAGAACGTGGAAGGTAGCCTGGACGTGGGCAATGTCAACGGAGCCATCAGCATACTGAATGCCAAGGGAACTTCGAAAGTGCATACCGTCAACGGCAACGTGGATGTTACCTATACCAGCACGCCGCCTGAAAAATCGACTTATAATACGATCAACGGCACCATGAACATCACTTATCCGGCTGACTTTTCGGGAGATGTCCAGCTGAAAAGTATGAATGGAGAGTTTTACACAGATTTTCAGAATGCAGAAGTGCTGCCCGGAGCAGTGGTTAAAAACACAGAGCAAAACGGTAAAGCAACGGTATACAAGCTGAATAAAGACACCTCACTACGCATTGGCAAGGGTGGCAAAATATACAAATTTGAAACGTTAAACGGGAATATTTATATCAAAAAACAATCATAAAACATATGAAAAAGTTGAGAATCACAGGGGCTTTGATAATGGCCATGGCTTTATGCCAGAACTTGTCAGCACAAACCGAACAGCTCGTTGTCCCTCTGAGCACACCTGGAAAACCATTCACACTGGATGTTAACCTGATAGCCGGATCTATAAAAGTGGCACTTTATGATGGAAAGGACATCATTGTGGATGCCTCAGCCAAAGCAGATGGTAAAAAAGAAGACGGCAGGGAAACCTCCGGAGGTATGAGAAGGATCTCCAGCGGTAACGGTATCAATGTTTCGGCAGAAGAAAAAGCCAATAAGGTTTCCATTCATTCTGAAGGCTGGAGCAAACCGACAAACCTGTCCATCAAAATACCCCAGGGAAGTACCACGGTAAAATTGCACACCATTAATGACGGCGATATCGTGGTGGATAATATCAGCGGCGAACTTGAAGTCACCAATGTAAACGGAGCCATTACACTTTCTGGTGTTTCGGGTTCGGTGGTAGCCAATACCATCAACGGACATATCAAAACGACGTTCAAGACCATCACAGCCACTGCACCGATGGCGTTTACTACCCTGAACGGGGACGTGGACATCACTTTTCCGGCCACTTTGAAAGCAGATGTCAAACTGAAATCTGATAACGGAGAGATCTACACAGATTTTGACATCGTGATCGACAGAAACCAGCCGAAAGTAAACAAGAGTTCTTCTCCGGGCACTTACAAGGTCAATATTGATCAATGGGTATATGGCAAAATTAACGCCGGAGGACCGGAGCTGATGATGAAAAATATGCACGGCAATATTTACATCAGGAAAAGCAAATAAGTTTTAAAGGACGGGGCTTTGCTTAATGAAAAAGTAAATGAGACCTGCAGTTGTTCTACGTTTTCGACCCGGAATAATCGGCGTTAGTGTGAAAGGGAATTCACAAAAATGAGCGAAGTAATTCGCATCGGGTTAAGATAGGATTTTCATCCGGGAATGAAAATGCTGATTGAAACAAACCCCCTGGGAAATCAATAAGGTTAACAGGATTTCTGATGAAGAACCTGAGGATTTAACGTCACATTCTTTTAACCTTATTGACTTCAGGCGGGGAAATGATGAAAAAGCTATAAAAAAGAGGAACACCACACAAATTACAGATGCCGGAAACAACAAGTGATGAGTCAGGAATTCATTGTTTCGGGAGCGGGAAGGTTAACCTTATGTAATTAAATGTTAAAAAGGGTTAATATTGGTCATTACAAAGCCTTACTTAATCGTTGTCTGTTATTTTTGTGAATGAAAACACTGACCGCCTGATTTCCGGTTTTGATGACCCACGGCAGAACTTCATTCCGGCAGCTGATCCTTATTCCAGAAAAATATTTCACAGAGATTTGTAAAATAAACGAAGAAAAAATTGGAACTACGAAATGTTTCGTATTATATTTGTTACGAAATAATTCGTAGTTGAATTAAGGGGGAAATCTTCATCCGGGAAATGGAGATGATACCAGGGATTCAACACTTTTTGAACACAACTTTATCAATAGGGTTAAGCGGTTTATAATGAAGCATGTTTTTTTGACCTGATGCAACATTGCCCGACCTTACTGATCACTAGAAGGCATAGAAATTATGAAAAAGCTATTTAAAAAAAATTATGAAAAATCTCTTACTGATTATTCTGATGTCATGCCTTTCCAGCATGACATTTGCCCAGACTTTTAGTGTCAAAGGAACCGTACAAAGTCAAAGTAAGGAAGCGGTTTCCTTTGCGACGGTTTCGGTTCACAACTTCAAAGATTCTACGCTCGTGAAGGCGGACATCGCCAATGAAAGCGGCGGATTTAAGCTGGGAGGTATTCCCAAAGGTAAGTTTTACATCAAGGTTTCCGCGGTGGGTTTTGCGGCCTTTCAATCTCCTGATTTTGAGATTGTGGATGCCGACATTGATTTTCAGCCGTTTATTTTAAGTTCAGGTGCACAGCAACTCGGTGAAGTCAAGGTAGTCGCTTCCAAGCCGCTGATTGAAGTCCAGCATGACAAGATCATCTTTAATGTGGAAGGAAGTATCAACGCCACAGGCTCCAATGGCCTTGAATTGCTCCGGAAAGCACCCGGAGTTCAGATTGACAAGGATGAAAACATCCTCGTCAACGGTAAGTCGGGCGTAAGGATCTACATTGACGGCAGACCATCCCCGATGAGCGGGAGAGACCTGGCTTCTACGCTGAAGAGCCTCAACTCTGCCGATATTGAAGCCATTGAAGTAATCACGAGCCCTTCTGCCAAATATGATGCGGCGGGAGATCTCGGTATCATCAATATCCGCCTGAAGAAAAACCGTAAAATCGGTACCAATGGAAATGTAAGTCTTGGTGGTAACTTCGGGATTTCTCCCAAATACAACGCCTCCCTGAACCTTAACCACAGGGACAAGAAGATCAACATTTTCGGAAATTACAGCTACAATCAGGGTGCATGGCACAACCAGACCCTTGACAACCAGATACTGAACAATATCAAGTATGACAAAACCTGGAACGGAATCTGGAGGGATACGTCCAGCAACGCCAAAGTGGGGGCCGACTATTTTATCAATTCCAAAAACACGATCGGTTTCAGTGCCAACGGCAGAATAAGTAACCACAACGGTGGAGGTGAAAGCCAGACCCTGATAGGGAAGAGGTTTGCCTCAGTGCCTGACTCGGTAGTGCTTGACTCGCGTACTTCCAATCCTGAAACCAACAAGAACCTGAATTTTAACCTCAACTACCGCTATGCCGACACCACAGGCCGGGAGCTGAACATTGATGCGGATTACGGGATATTTAATTCCAGGGGGGTAAGTTTTCAGCCGAATAAATATACTTTCAATACCCCCGGCATGGAATCTATCGAAAGAAATTATGTTACCAGAACCCCGATAGACATCATCATACAGTCTGTTAAGGCAGATTATGAGCACCCGTTCAAAAAAGGAAAACTGGGCTACGGCTTTAAATTATCAGATGTGAAATCAGATAATACCTTTGATTTTTTCAACCAGATAGACGGTGTTGAGATCAGGGATACCGACCGCAGTAACAATTTTACCTACACTGAAAGGGTGTATGCAGGATACGTCAATTATAACAAATCACTCCATAAAAAATGGGATATACAGGCTGGTCTGAGGATGGAACGCACCAAATCACTCGGACACCTGACCAGCTACAAACACAATGACCTGGACAAGGTAGACACGACTTATATCAACCTGTTTCCAAGCGGAACACTGACATACAAAGCCTCTAAAGATCATTCACTGAATTTTAATTACAGCCGCAGGATCAACCGTCCGGGTTATCAGGACCTGAACCCGTTTGAATACCGGATTGATGAGCTGGTTTACTCCAAAGGGAATCCTTTCCTGAGACCTGAATACGCCAATAATTTTAAGCTGACTCATATTTATAAAGGAAAACTGACCACCTCACTGGGGTATTACCGTACACGTTTTCCAGTGGTGGGGCTGCGTATTCCTTATGACAAAAGCAGAACCTATTTCATCGCCCGCAACATGGACTACTCTCAGGGCGTAAACCTCAACATGAGTCTTTCGACGGACCTTACCAAGTGGTGGAATATCTATGTCAGTCTGAACGGATATTACAACCAATGGAGAGGTGAGTTTGAAAATGGCCTGACGATCGACAACCACACGACGGCGTTGAACGGAAATGCCCAGAGTACCTTTAAACTGAAAAAGAACTGGAGTTTTGAGATATCCGGATGGTATAATTCTCCTTATCGCCGCATCGACTACAACAGTGGCATGGGGATGATGGACGCCGGAATACAAAAGAAGTTCTGGAAAGACAATGCCACGCTTAAACTGACTTTCAGCGACGTTTTGCATACGGCCAGGGGTGGTTATCACTCAGAATATGCCGGAATTGCGACAGACCTGAGGTTTAAGTTTGAAGGAAGGATGCTGAGGGTCAACTTCAACTACCGTTTTGGCAGCAACGAGATTAAAGCAGCCAGGGACAGAAGGAGCGGTTCGGAAGACGAACAAAACAGGGTCAAGGGCGGGTGATAACCCATCTGACCCCATAAAAAATCCGGAGGACTTGTTCTCCGGATTTTTTTGTTAAAACACAAGTATACTCACGTGACAGTATCAATCAGGAAGGTTGAAAGCCGCCTGAACACGTTTGTAATCCTGAAAGAAATCTGCAGTATAGCGACCGGTTTTTAGCACGGCTGCAGGAACTACAATGATCTTTGCAGCAAATCTTGGAATATCTGAAACAAATGCTCCCGAGCCGTTAACATTTTGGCGTGTTATATAAACCGAACTCCCGGCTCCAAAAAAGAAACTGTACAACCCAGGTCTGTTGATGGTATAATTAGTAGGAAGAAAAGAAGGAAGTGCTATCCACCAATTGGCACTGACGATGTCTGTCTCCGGCGGGAGCACATACGTCATTACCAGCGAGTTATTGGTGGTAACGCCGGCAGGTAAATCTGTCAGAAGATATTGTGACTCATAGGGGTTGGTGGTATTAGTGGGGGCGGTAAATTTATACTGTATTACATTTGCCGTTCCGGTCTGACCTTGTGGCCCCTGTGGTCCCGTTGCTCCTGTGGTACCCGCCGGACCCTGTGGCCCTGTTGGCCCGACTGGTCCTGCCGGGCCCTGAGGACCTGCATTGCCTTGTTGTCCCTGTGCACCCGGAGGGCCTTGCGGGCCTGCCGGTCCCTGGGGCCCTGTCGCTCCTGCTCCCGCCGGCCCTTGGGCTCCGGTTTCACCCTTAGCTCCTTGCGGGCCAACGTCGCCCTGAGGGCCTTTACAAGCATAAAAGGTCACTCCGGCCAATACCATTACCGCTATGCATGAATATAGTTTTGCTTTCATTGTTGTTATTAGTTTTAGTTTTTCGCAAAGTTCTGTAAGATACCAGAGAAAGGAAATACCTAATTAGGGTGATTTTTAAGCGACTTCATGCATTTAAAAGACCTGGAAGAAGCATGCCGAACGTAAATTTTAACCTGTAACGGCAGATGAAATGAGCAGGGGAGGGGATGAGGTGATTTTAAAAAAAATCCGGAGGGAAGTTAACTCCTCCGGTTTTTATACTTCAATTATCATGTTCCCTGTCTGAATATTGGGGCATATTTTACAAGCTTCCGCTCCTTCCTGCATGAACCACCTGCATTGAGGACGAATATTACAATCGGGAAGTGAAGATGCTGGCTGAATGTTGGAGAATTTACGGGCAATATCCAGTACCATACAATGATTTCCTGACCAGTTGGCACAGCCTTTTGACGCACAAGTGTCTGCAAAACGGAAACGATGAGTTAGCTCTCTACCTTCGGAGGCTGTTTGAATAAAGTCATTATCAATTTCCAGTCTGTTTTCCAGGATAGAGACTTCTCCATTTTCCTTAACTACCCCCAAAAGTATTGCCCCTTCTTTTGGATTGGCACTCGGGCAGAGTATTGGTGTCCCGGTTTTCATGCCTGTTTTAAAACTGCTCTTTCAAGCTTAAATTTTATACCGTCATCAATCAGGTCGTTTCCCGCAGCAAAGAAATCTGTCGGAACGATCATGTTTTCACGGGCTTGTTTCAGGAGCTTATAACCCAGCCACCATTTTTTGTCCACAGTTCTGGCGAAAAACTTGCTTGGTTGTGGATTCGGATCTCCATCCGGCACAGGTTTCAGTACAAAAACATCTTTCATAAATCCGGCATCCAGCTTAGCCAGAAAAGTAAGCGTCGTATTCTGGATGGCTTTTTCCAGAGATTTTGCCTGTTCGGCAGTAAGGTCTATCCCTCCCAGATTGACCTCGAATTTTGGGGAGTTAATGATCATTTCTTAGTTTTTTTAAGTTTGGTTTCATAATAATTAAAATCAAAGGTGTTAGAAATTTTGTTATCATGGTATCCCCAATTCTGGTGATACTATTCAGAATAAAATGCTTAATTTACCCTCTTCATCTCCGAATCGCTCAGACCCGGTGTGCTCATGCTCAAGGTATTTTCGTCTTTTTTTGACAGGGTACTTTTGCGGTATTCCACGGTTTTGCCGTCGCTGAATCTGACAATCTGGTCGTATGTCCAGGTGTTCTCTCCGGTTGAAACGACATTTTTCCAGTAGTCTTCACCTACCACAAATTTGAAGGCGGCATTATTGTCCGGCACCCTCGTTCCCTTGGCAGTTTTGGTGCCGGCATCAAAAAGACATTCGGCCCCGTTGGAGTATCGCCAGGAGCCTTTCAGGAAAGCATAGGGATCACTGACGGTTTTCTTTTTGCATGATGATAGAGCGAGAATGGCTGTGATTGCTAATAATTTAAAGGTAGTTTTCATCTGGTATCTGATTTTAATAATTGATACCCAAAGATCAGGATGTCTGTAAAAACAACAAATCCCCAATTTTGGGGAGTGTCCTGGCTATGTGATAAGTGTGAATCTTGCAATGAACTGCTCAAAATCCTGCCGGAGAGCTGAATTGGATTTTTATGCTTCTGTCAACTTTTGTACATTTGCCATGCGGATGTGGTGTCCCTCGGGAATACTCTGGCCGCAATTTTACTTAAGAAGCAAATGATGATTGACTATAAAAAAATTGATCTGTATGGAAAATCGTTTGTTCAGAGAGGGACATTAAACCCGCCTTTTGAATTTAATTTTCCGGTTTCAGAACAGGCTTGTTTTTTATATATGCTCAAAGGGGAAATGCAATATGAAATGGACGGTCAAACCATGGATATTCCTGCCAACCATTCTTTATTTCTGAATTGTATCAACTCCGGGAAACAAATTCACCAATCAGACTCAAAAGAAAATAGTGAAATCGTCATTGTCACTTTTCATGCTGATGTTTTAAAGAAAATTTATGAAAGAGAACTTCCTTCATTGCTGCAATCGCCCCGGAATATGGTAACCAATCAGTCGAGCGACAAAATAAGCAACGACTTTTTGATTCAGAAATATATGGAAGGCCTGCTGTATTATTTTGAAAACCCATCTTTGATAAATGATGAAATTCTGATTTTAAAACTGAAAGAAATCATTCTCCTGCTATCACAAACAAAAAATGCCGGGACCGTACAGGTCATATTATCGCAACTTTTCTCTCCGGTTACTTACACCTTTAAACAGATCATTGAAGCTAATTTGTTTTCGCAGGTGAGTATCGAAGAGCTGGCACGTAAGACCAATCTAAGTGTTTCCTCCTTTAAGAGGGAATTCACAAAACTCTACAACGACTCTCCCGCCAATTATATCAAAAACAAAAGACTTGAAAAAGCGGCCGAACTCCTGTTGGTTTCCGGTAATCGCATCACAGATATAGCTTTTGATTGCGGATTTAACGACCTGGCAAATTTCACCAGGAGTTTTCATGAAAAATTCAATGTTACGCCAACCCATTACCGGTTGAACCAAATTGCCAAATAATTGAGCTGATCCGCCAAGCCCTTCCGTTTTTTGTGATGCAATTTTGCATTGTCAATATTGACAATCAAACATTTACATTTAAAAAAATGAAACGTACTGCAAAAGCAAACTGGACAGGCAACATAAAAGAAGGCAAGGGGGATATAAGCACCCAAAGTGAAATTCTGAACAAAACGAACTACAGTTTTAAAACCCGTTTTGCAGAAGGTGAAAAAGGTACCAATCCTGAAGAACTGCTGGCGGCCGCACATGCGGGGTGCTTCACCATGGCTGTCAGCTATGCTCTTACAGAAAAAGGCCTGAGTCCTGAATCACTGAGCACCGAAGCCACCCTGGTGATGGAAGGCTTGGGTATTACAGGCATACATCTTGCTATCACGGGCAAAGTATCCGGTATTGATGCCGTCGAATTTGAAGCTGTTACAAAAGGGGCTGAGCAAAATTGTTTGATCTCTAAGGCGTTGAATGTACCCATCAGTTCAGAAGCTCATTTCATATCTTAACTCAAAAAGGCCGGGAAAAGCTTACCATAGAAAATTCAATGGTGTTTATATGTCCGCTTGTTGGCACGGCGGACATATGCTTAACAAACGGTCTTAAAAAAACAAAAACTATGGGACTCTCAAACTTAGGCATTTTTCATACAGTGATAGGCATCGCTGCCATTGTCGCTGCACTGGTTGCGTTGGTAAAATATGGTAAAATCGACCTGAGCAGACTAACGGGTAGGATCTATTTTTATTGTACCCTCATCACTTCATTTACGGCGTTAGGAATCTCTAAACACGGAGGTTTCAACCCGGGGCATGTTTTTTCATTGTTTATCGTATTGTTGGTGCTTGCAGCTTATTATTTATCTCAAAAAAGGCAGACAAGCAATAAAGCCAGGTATATTGAAAACTTCCTGCTGTCGTTCAGCTTTTTCCTTTCATGGGTGCCGACCATCAACGAAACACTTACGAGAGTTCCGATAGGACATCCGTTAGCAGAATCTCCCGCGGATCCTATCATCGCCAAGACTTTACTGGTCCTTTTTATACTCTTTGTAGCGGGTTCAGTTTATCAGTTCAGGATGCAACGGGCAATTAACAAGGGATAAGAGTTAAGTATCTGTACTGTCTTTTTCTATAATATATGATTTAGGGAAATAATACCCGAAATTCAGTAGTGTATAAAGTCAAAATACCTGATTAAGAGGACTTTGTAAGGAAGGTTTGACTTCTTGAAACTTTGTTTTTTTATCTTTTAAAACCCTGACGTATACTTGTTTTATGTCAGGATTTTACTGATATTTGAATGAAACAGAGCATTGGATTTATAATGTGCTGTTTCAATTTATGATTAGTAAATCCTTAATTTTTAAAAAAATGAAAGCAACCTTTAAAACCCTTGCCTGTGCAGCTGTTGCAGTAATTCTGGCAATTGCTTCCTGCACAAAAAACGAAACTCCTGAGCCTCAAGCCATCATCAAAGAGACCTCAAACGGCCTTCCAACGATTTTAGTTGACACCAGTTATCTGAAATTAAGGACGTATGGTGGGGATGGTCTTAAAATCAAAATACCGTGAATTGAAAGGTGAGGGGATAGGTTTTTATGCTATTTTCCATTAAGCATACAATTATGTAAATGAACCAATAAAACAACAAATCCCCAATGATGGGGATTTGGAAGGGAGATTTCTATAAGGTCTGATAAGGCTAAAATTGCTGACTAAAGTCCAGCTGCCCGATAAACTCTAGGACATCAGGATAAGATAGTAAGACTTTACCTGTCGCCAGGTTTTTCCAGGTTTTTACGTTGTTTTGATTTTCTGTTGCTAAAAACAGACTTTCTTTAAGTACGAACCGGCTGCCTAGAGGAATAAAAATTTCATACCCTGAGTACTGCGGGCTGTTGCCAATGAGGCGTTGCAGATTCCGGTCTGTCAATTGAAGCACAGGGCCAAAAAGCAGTTCCTGACATCCGCTTCCGGGTGCAGCATTTATGGCTACCAGATTTTTGTCATAACTGATCATGACTGTCTCTTTAGGTGCATCCGGATTGCTGAAGATGACCAGGTACTCTGTCGTTGCCAGCATCAGGGTTCTAGTATCTGGCTTGTAGTTAAGACCGTTTATTTTGATGACCACCGGGGAAGTGTCATTCAGACATAAACGCAATATTTTGAGTTGAGCCTCATCTGCCATAAAATACATGCTGGCAAATTCATCGTCGCCCAGCCTTTCTTGCAGATCTTTTCTGGCCTTACCTGTTATATTTTCGTAAAATGATTTTCCGAAACTGCCGGAAAAGGTAAATAAAAGGATAGAAAGGAGTAGTATTTTCATAATGTTAAAAAGTTATCATTCTTGACTGGTTGATTGCATATATTCTGTTGATTGTGGATGATTTGAACTCACCTTTCGCGTATTCGATCCAATAGGTGCACCCCTGGCAAGGATCTAAAGGATCCAACACTTTAAAGAATGTTCTTGATGTCTTAAAGAGGCTAAATAAACCTTTATCTTTTCCTATAATATACCCAACGATCAGCATAGCATGAAAATCATTAATTCCCTGAACATTAAATATGCCTATGACAGGATTACAGTTGTCTAATTGATTTTTCAAAATGTTCGTATTCATATTAATATGATATCTCGCATTCTGTAGCCCTTTAGATTGGAGATATTCGACCCAATTATCAATTGAACTCGAAGGAATTCTGATGTTTGTCATATCGATTGCCTGAGTGTAGCAGGCATCATTATGTACGTTGGTAGCACTTACAAGGGTTTCTGCAATCCTGTATTGGTAATCTACGGGCTTCTTAAAATAGGTTAGAGCCATCTGGCTTGTAGCCGCAAAACACCAGTGCGGATGCCTTTGTGGTATGACGTCGAGTTTTGCAAGATCAGCACATTTGTAAAATGAGGATTCGATAACTCGTAACTGTCCCCTCCCCAAAATTGGGGATAGCGTGTAAACGAGGAAAAAGAGTATTTTTGTGTACGATATTTTCATTATTTAAACATTTAAATTTTATCGATCATGTCTTATCTAAACTTGAATCTTAATCTTTTAAGTAACGAGCACAATGCGTTTAAAAATCTCCGTATCGGAAGACTCTTTGGCAAAAAAGTAGTTACAACTTCGTATGTTTTCAGCCGCGAAGAGGTTTTGCAGCAAATGGGTGGAGTTCCTGAATTTCCCAATTATTCGAATGACAAGCTCGAAGTTTTCATTACAGTTGAAAATGGCCAGATATTTGTTTATCTTGACGGCCAAAACAGTGGAGGTATTGGTGGTAACCCTCAAGGTGTAGCCAAGAGTCCTGGATGAAATATGAATTGGACAAAAATCAATGAAGTTTGTAATTTGGTATCGATGTTTACGACATTGATACCTCTTCTTTTTGCGTTCAAGGGGAGCCGTTTTTCTCTCCTCCATCAAATTCTCTTTTTTCATTTTAGTGTTGGTTTTTTGTTAGATGTGATCACTTTTTGTATTTATTTCTTCTATGATGAGAATTCCTACTGGTTGACGCCCTTTTACTACGCTAATTTTTTTGGAGTCGTCTCTTATTTTTTATTTAAAAGCACAAACATAGTTTTGCTGAAAAGAGCATTGCCCTGGATAATTGCTGTTGGCTTAGTGGTCCTTTTTCTACGCGTTTTTTGGTTTATCGGCCTGACAAAATACGATGCTCAGGCTTGGTTTGGTATTCAGGTCTATTTCATATGCCTGCATATCATCATCATGAGAAAAGAACTCTTCAAACTTAACATAACACCATTCAGGAATCCATTTTTCCTGATATCGGCAGGTTTTATTATCGGATGTGTCTTCCCACTTATTTCGGGGCTGCTTCAATATAAGTTGTATGAAACTTCTCCGGATTACTTTCAAATCTCATTGATTATACTGAATCTTTCCTTCGTCGTAGCCAATCTGATTATAGGCCGCGGGATTTACCTGCTCAGACCAACCTCATCTCCAAAGCCTTCACCACCGCTTCGGGGGCTGAGTTGACGTGTAGTTTTTCGTAAATATTTTTAACGTGACTGTGTACTGTATTGAAACTGATATCACAGGCATCGGCCACCATTTTATAACTCATGCCTTTGACCATGCACTGGAGCACTTCCTTTTCGCGTTGGGTCAGGGAAACGTAGGTCTGCTCTTTTTGCACAAACTGGTTCTGAAACATTTTCATCACCTTGGCCGCTATACTCGGACTCAGATGTGACCCTCCGTTGTATACATCAGTGACCGCCTGTACGTAGGTCTCTGCTTTCGGGTTTTTGATGATATACCCGTTGGCTCCGGCACAAATGGCAGCAAAAATCTTATCGTCGTCTTCAAAAACAGTCTGAATCAGCACCTTGACCTCAGGATTCACCTTTTTGATGGCCCTCATCGCCTCAATTCCGGACAGGTGCGGCATCTGGATGTCCATCAGCACCACATCGGGTTTATACTTCTTTACCAACTTCACCGCCTCGGTCGCATCAGCATAAGCACCCGAAAGCCACAATCCGTCTGTACCGGCCAGATAGAGCGAAAGACTTTCCCGCAGGTTCTTATTGTCTTCAAAAAGGAGTATACTTATCATTATTGGTCTAATTTAACGGCTGTATGATTAATTAACATTCATTATGTTGTATTTTTATTATACGGTAAAAGTAGTACCCAAACCGACGCCGGTAAATCCCCAATATTGGGGATAAAGCTAAACATAAAGCGTTATATTCAGCTGAGTGCCGTCTCCGGGAGATGACTCCACATTTACCTTTAAATCCTCTTCCTGACTGCGGATTTTGAAGTTTTTAAGCCCGTTGCCTTCAAATGACTGCTTAAAATCAAAACCCTTACCATTATCACTGATGGCTACTTTTACTTCATTTTCTGAATAAGTGATCATGCATTTTGCCCGGCTGGCCGACGAGTGCTTGGCGATGTTGTTGATGGCTTCTTTGTAAACAAGGTAGAGATTCCGTCTTTGTTCCATAGAGAAAATGTCCTTCTTCAGGTCCTTCTCCGATTCAAACTCGAAAGCAATGCCTCTGGCGGATAAGATCTCTGCTCCGAACGAGTGCATACGGTCTATGAGTTTCTCTGTAGAATCGTTCAGGGGATTAATAGCCCAGACGGTATCTTTCATCAAAGTCACTGTTTCTTCCGAGTTGCTGGTTATTTTGTCCAGGATCGGCAACAATTCAGGGTTTTCTGCCATGACCTTTTTTCTTAAGAGTTCCACAAAAATAGCGATGGAGTTAAGGTTGGAACCTACTTCGTCGTGCAAATCAGAAGCAATCTGGTTCCTGACATGGTGAAGCCTCAGTTTCTGGCGGATGTCATACATGAAAAACAGATAGATACCTATTCCGAGAATCAGGATGACGTAAATGGCGATCAGAGGCCAGAACCACCATTTTTGCCAAAAAGCCTGCTTGGCGATGATCCGCACACTGGTTTCCGACGACATCAGGCCGTCGCTTTCTGATTTGAAACGGAAAGTATATTCACCACCAGCCAGGTGCTGAAAATTGACTACAGGATACGAAGTTTTAAACCATCTGGACTGCAGCCCCTCAAGCCTGTAATGATAGAATACGGTATCGCCTTTTGAGGGTTCAAATTCAAATAAAAGCTGTTCATTGGAAGGTTCAAGATGAATAACCGGGGACTTTTTAAGATCATAAGGCTGGTTGTTGACCAATACCCTACTGAGACCGGGTCCGGCCACAGCATGTAAGCTGAAAAGTATAAAAATGAGTATTTTATACATATTCTTTTTAAGGTTTGGGTCACGTCTTCCAACCTGGTAAAATGCCCCTGCTTGGAAAATCAGCTTAAGTTTAATAAGTTTTTGTCAGCTTATTCATTAACCACCAGGATTTTTTATTCAATCAGGGGTTTTCAACATAAATTAAGCGGCTTATTCGCGTTCAAATCACGACTTGGCAGGGAAAATAAATCCTTTTTTATGATCACCTGCTGCCGGATAGGTGTAATCAGACACTGTCCGAAGCTGAACTCGGAGTGTTCGTTTTCGGACAGTTTCGAAAACAGGTATTATTTTAATGTATTAATAATCAATATGTTGTGATTTTGGCATACCGTTTGAATAAAAAGAAATACAAATGAATGAAAAGCTATAATACTTATAAAGTGCAGGGAGTTTAAAACCCCTGCACTTATTTAAAAGACGACACGAATTATGAAAAAGCTATTTATAAATAATTTAACATCAATGAAGACCGGACTTTTAATTATCACTTCCCTGATCAGTTTTGCCGGCATGGCTCAAAGGAATGTTTCACTGAGCAAGTCTGTCAACGACAACGGCAAATCGCTTCATATACAGATAGACGGTACTGTAAACGGCAAGCCTGTCAATTACAATAAATCTTTTAATGTAGAGGGCTTAAGCAAAGCAGAAAAGGAAGAATTACAAGGTAAAGTCCTCAATGAATTAGGTATTTCAGGTGTTTCTGCACCTGAGCCTCCCGTAGCCCCGGAGGCTCCCAGGCATGCGGCCGCGTCGAAGCCACCTGTGGTGAAATCTTCTGTAAACAACGATTTTGACCAGTCATTTGAGAGAACCAATGCCTCCGGAAATAGCAGGAATCAGGCTAAAATCAAGGGTTTCTCAAAAGAAGTGAGTTTTGACCCTAAGAGCGGTGTTTTATATATGAAATACAGTTTTTCTAAAGAAGGCGTCGAATATATTTCCGAAAAAACAGTAGATTCAGGAGCCGAAACCCCGCAAAAGAGGGCCAGGATAGTAGAAGAGTTTGAAAAAGAAATAGGATTGCCGCGTTAATCCGTACCGGGTAAAGTTAACCTACTTTAAAACCAACAGTGTCATGGCCAGAAATTACTTTAAGATCATCATCAGGAATTTTTGGAAAAACAGGACGTATTCATTCATCAATGTTTTCGGACTTGCCATGGGTATTGCCTCAGCCTTGGTAATTGTCATGTATGTCCGTGATGAGCTGGTTTACGACCGTTCTTTCAGCAAATCAGACCGCATTTACCAGGTAACGCTCGACGCCAAAATGGGGGAGACCGAAAGCCTGACTTCCAACACCCCGCCACCGGTCGGAAGCACCATGTTACAGGAGTTTCCTGAGATCGAAGCCTTCACCCGGGTTTTCAGACCTTACGAGGTAGTGGTCAACAACCCTGCTAAAAATACCCAGTTTATCGAAAAGGAAGTGCTGGCGGTTGACTCCAATTTCCTGCAGATATTTGATTATAAAATGCTGGCCGGTAACCCCCGGACCTGCTTTTCAGATCCGGATGCAGCCGTAATCACGGAAGATATGGCCAGGAAATATTTCGCCTCAGAGCCGGCCATCGGTAAAATCCTGCTTTTCAACGGAAATCCCGTCAAAATAACCGGGGTACTGGCAGAATTGCCTGCTCAGACTTCCATTCAGTTTAAGATCTTGAAGCCCATGAAATCCCTGCGGGTGACCGAAGCCTTTTCATGGAGCTGGGTTTGGCTGCAGATGGATACCTATGTTCTGCTTAAAAAGAACATTACTCCTGAGCAGGTAGCATCGCTCAACACCAGGTTCCCGGGCATGGTCAGCCGGTATGCAGTGGAGGCTTTTGAAAGAATCGGTCAGCCCTTTGAAGCTTTCCTTAAAAAAGGCGGCAGATGGAATTTTTCCATCAGACCTATGAAGGATGTTCATCTGTATTCGAGAGGTTATGAATCACGCATTGACAACCTTGGGGATATTCAGCAAGTGAGGATTTTTATGGTCATCGCCGTTTTTGTGATCATACTGGCCTGTATTAACTTTATGAACCTGACCACCGCCCGTTCGGTGAAAAGGGCCAAAGAAGTGGGTATCCAGAAAGCCCTCGGAGCTAACCGCTCCAGGATCATACTGCAGTTTTTTACGGAATCTTACCTTTATACCCTGCTTGCTACATTGGTGGCCTTGCTCTTCATTTCCTTGTTTATCCCTTATTTCAACCAGATTTCAGGGAAGAGCCTCGTTTTTGAAAATGTGTTTGAGCTGAATAACCTTTTGCTTTTAGCGGGTATCATTGTGTTTGTGGGCTTACTTTCTGGTAGTTACCCGGCATTTTACCTTACTTCTTTTAATCCGGTCAATACCCTGAAGGCCAATTATATCAAAACCTCGTTCAGCAGCAGGCTGGTGAGAAACGGACTGGTGGTTTTCCAGTTTACGGTTTCCATTGCCCTCATCATTTGCTCAACGGTGGTTTTCAATCAGCTGCAGTTTACCCGCAACAAAGACATGGGTTTTGTCAACGAAAATGTGCTGATTTTACCCAATATATTCGATATGCCGGGTAAAGAGACTTTCAGACAGGAAATCAGCAAAGAACCGGAGGTGGTCAATGCTTCTATCAGCACGGACATCCCTGCTGGCAGTGCTTTCGGAGATTTTTATGTACCCGAACCTGAAAATGACACAAGACCGGTAGCTAAAGACCTGACTCTGTATTCATATATGGTGGATGAACACTTTATTCCGACCACACAGGTCAGGATCAGGCTGGGGAGAAACTTTTCTGATACCGGCACCAATGATTCAGCGAGTGTGATCCTGAATGAAACGGCCGTCAAAGCTATAGGCTGGCAAAATCCGCTGGGACAGTATCTCAGGTATCCGGGCGGAGACAATACCAGGTTTAAAGTAATTGGAGTGGTCAAGGATTTTGATGCACAGTCTGTCCGTGAGGCCATTACGCCGTTTGCATTGTTTCATAAGAGTTCTAAAATGAACGAAACCCCGAAGAACTATCTGCTGGTTAAATCAACCGCCGGTGGTGAAGCGAAACTGCTGGCAAAAGCAGAAGCTAAATGGAAGAAATTTATGCCTGAAGTGCCTTTTTCGTATTCTTTCCTGGATAAAAACTTTGAAGCTTTATACCGTTCTGAAGAAAAAACAGCTAAAGTACTCGGCATTTTTACCTTCCTGTCGATTGCGGTGGCGTGTTTAGGTTTGTTCGGGCTGATCGCCTTTTCTGTCGAGCAGCGTACCAAAGAAATCGGTATCCGTAAAGTGCTCGGAGCTTCAGTTTTCGGCATCACTTCCCTGATTTCAAGGGACTTTGTGAAGCTTGTTTTCATCGCTTTGCTGACAGCCAGCCCGATAGCCTGGTATTTTATGAACGAATGGCTGAATAATTTTAAATATAAAATCACGATAGAATGGTGGATTTTTGTGATGGCAGGTACAGGAGCCATTGTCATTGCCCTGGTTACGATAGGCTACCAGGCCGTCAAAGCCGCCATGATGAACCCGGTGGACTCGTTTAAGAGTGAGTGAATGAATTTTGAATGAATGAATTTTGAATGATAGAATGCCTGCCCGACCTGGGCTTCGCCCCGGGCGGGATTGAATGATTGATTGGATTTTGGGTAGGGATGTTGTATGCAACGTCTGAGCTTATCGCCATATTTGAACGATAGAATTTTTAACAACTAGCAGAGATACGAAAACTTTTTCCGGTCTCCTTTTTCCAGATAACAATGATTCTAAACTATCTTAAAATCGCCTGGCGTAACCTGACCAAACGCAAATTTTACTCAGCGGTAACCATTCTCGGTTTATCGGTGGGAATGGCTTTTACCTTGCTGGTTACCCAGTATATCTGGTCAGAAGTCAGGGTCAATACGGCTCTGAAGCACCAGGATCACCAATACATGGTCCGCTCAGAATGGAAGAAAAAGGAAATGGGCCTTGAACAGACCTCCATTGCTCCCCTGGGCGAAGCTCTCAAAACTTCTTATCCTGAACTGGTCAGCAATTATTACCGATTTGACGCGGTTACGACCGTGGTTTCAAAAGGCGATAACCACTTCAGGGAAGATATCCAGATCGGAGATTCCACCATCCTGCGGATGTATGGATTTCCTTTGCTGCATGGTGATGCAAAAACAGCTTTTGATCAGCCCAATTCCGTCGTAATTTCCACAGAAACGGCCAATAAGTATTTCGGTAAAACCGATGTCGTGGGTCAGACCTTGTCCATAGATTCATTTTCCGGAGAGAAAAGGGATTTTATGATCACGGGTGTGCTGGATGAATTGCCCTTCAATTCGATTCTGAACATGTTTCATGAACATGATCCCATTCTGATGTCTGAATCGTCCATGGCGTTTTTTGACCGTGGTAATTTTGACGGCTGGGACAATCTATATGTGGTTAATTACATCGAACTTAAGGAGGGAGTTAAGCCAGCCGATCTCGATCAGCCCATTAAACAACTGATGAATACCCATGCTTCAGAGCAGGTCCGTGATAACCTCAGCGTGAAACTGATGTCCCTTCAGGACCTTTACCTGGATGCAGACAACGGATTGATCAGAAAGACAGTGACCACACTCAGTATTGTGGCCTTTTTCATCATGCTGATGGCCATCGTCAACTTTGTCAATATTTCAATCGGCAGTTCATCTTCGAGATTGAAAGAAATCGGTGTAAGAAAAGTTCTGGGGAGCTTAAAAGGCCAGGTCATCAGGCAATTTCTGACAGAATCTGTACTGATAGCCTTTTTTTCCTTACTGGTTTCCTTTGTGATTTATGAATCATCCAGGAGCTTTTTCAGTGAAGTCCTGGGCAAGCCCATCGTCTCGCTGTTCACTGGTTCTCCTTATTTTATCGGGGTAGCGATGGTGCTGACCCTGATTACCGGTGTGCTGGCGGGCATTTATCCTGCTTTTATATTATCTTCTTTACCTTCTATAGAATCCATGAAGGGAAAGTTCAGATCCGTCAAAGAAAACGTTTTGTTCAGAAGGATACTCGTGGTATCCCAGTTTACCATCGCTCTGTTTGTTTTCGGAAGTGCTGCTTTCATTTCGCGTCAGGTCAGTTTCTTCTTTAATAAAGACCTGGGCTATTCCAAAGAATCGGTTTTATCTGTGCCTGTGCCCCGCGACTGGACACCGGAAGGCACCCGTAAAATGGAGACCATCCGCCAGGAACTGGCTTCATTGCCTGAAGTGAGCGAGGCCAGTTTTTCATACGAAATCCCCAATGGCAGATCAGGCTTCAGTGCAGGGTTTTATCTGCCAGGCCAGGACTCGACCCAGGCGGTTTTTGCCCCGGTTTTACAGACCGACGAGAAATTTGCCCCGACCTACCAGATAAAGACGGTAGCCGGAAAGTTCTTCGGCTATGCAAATGATTCTCTAATCCGTGACAAAGTGGTGTTCAATGAAGCAGCCGTCAAAGCCCTTGGATTTAAAAATGCTGAAGCGGCCGTCGGCCAGACCATCAGGATGCAGACTGCCGGCAGCCCGATGACGATTGATGGCGTGGTAAAAGATTTTCATTTCGAATCCATGCATCAGAACATCCGTCCTGTGGCGTTTCTTCATGTAATGGGTACCAACTATTACCGGTACATGTCGATCAGGCTGAGTTCAGGTGATCTGCCTGCGGCTTTGGCTTCTGTCGGTAAAAAATGGAATCAATTGATGCCCGGTGCACCGTTTGAATATAAATTTATAGATGACAGCCTTCAGCAGCTGTATGAGTCAGAACTCAGGCTTCGTAAGGCATCCCAGGTGGCTACCGTTCTTTCGATAGTGATTGTTTTGCTGGGTGTTTTGGGAACCGTGTCGCTGAATATCGCAAGAAGGACCAAAGAACTCGGCATCAGGAAAGTGCTGGGGGCATCGGGGGGCAGTATCATCATGCTTTTCCTGAAAGAATTCATGATCGTACTGGGCATAGCCATAGTGGTTTCCTTTCCGATGGTTTATACTTTAATAGGGAAATGGCTTAAAAACTACGCTTACAGGGTAGACATCGACTGGGTTACCCTGTCGGTAGTGGGTGTGGCTTTCGGAGGGATAGTAGCCCTCCTGGTAGGGTTCCAGACCCTGAAAGCTGCCCTTGAAAACCCGGTGAAGTCTTTGAAGAGCGATTAGGAGCTGGAGACAAGGAGGACGGAGAAAGGAGAACGGTCTTACTGTTTTACGTCTGATTTTAATGCAACCATGGTGCACAGATTATTAAATTGATAAAAGAGGAGGTAATAGAAAAGGAATTGTTTTCCATTTCTCCGTTCTCCTTTTACCAAGGAGAGTAAATAAAGAATTTTAACATTAGGAAGAGTTTTTGAAAATGACATTTTCCGTTTTCCATTCCTCCTTTTTCCAAATAATAGAAATGATTAAAAACTATCTCAAAATCGCCTTCCGGAACCTGTGGAAAAACAGGTCCTATGCTTTTATTAATATTTTCGGGCTTTCTATTGCCTTCGGGTGTGCCATCCTGTTGTTTCTCACGGCACATTTTGAGTTTACCTTTGATGATTTCCAGGCCGGTAAGGACCGTATTTTTAAGGTTTATTTCAAGATCAATCACCCTGAAAAAGTCGAATACAGAGCCAACCTGCATACGCCCCTGACGCCTGCTTTAAAATCAGAATATGATGCTGAAATCAGGTACGCCACCCGTTTAATGGGAGGTGGAACACAGGTCGTGAAAGGCGAAAAGATCATCAACCAGGACCTGGAATATGTAGATAAGGATTATCTTAAAATGTTTTCTTTCAAAATGATAGAAGGCGATGCTGACAAAGCACTGGACGGCGTGAATAATGTGGTGCTGAACCAGGAAACGGCCGAAAAAATCTTTGGAGAAGCCGAGGCTATGGGACAGACCATCAGCCTTAATTTTGGCGGTAAAATTGAGAATTATGTGGTGACGGGTATCATGGAAAAAGCCCCGCTAAACTCTACGATTGATAACAATATGCTGTTGAGATTTGAGAAAAATCCGGAGTATCAGAATACCAAAGATCAGTGGGACTCAGACTACCATGATATTTATGTTCAGCTGGCAGACCATGTGAAACAGGATGTTTTTGAGAAAAGACTGAGGACTTTCACCGCGAAATATTATAAAGAATCGATTCAGCAGCTTAAAAAAGACGGGGCACAGCCTGACGAAGCAGGGGAGGTAAAAAGCCTTAGATTCCTGCCTTTGCCTGAGGTGCATTTCAATAAAAACGTAGGGGGCGGTGGAGCCATTGACGCGGCCTATCCTTACATTCTGCTGATCATCAGCGGTCTGGTTATTCTTATTGCCTGTATTAATTTCATCAATCTGTCGATAGCCCGTTCGTTGTCAAGAGCCAGGGAAGTAGGGATGAGAAAAGCCCTGGGGGCATTGAAATCCCAGATCCTGGGTCAGTTCTGGGGCGAGGCGTTTATCATCTGCCTGATGGCTTTTGCTCTCGGAACCCTCATTGCTACCAGCCTGATGCCTGCCTACAACGGCTTGTTCAAAAGCCATCTGAGTTTCGGAAGCCTGCTGGACCCTGTCGTCATAGGTCTGCTGGTGCTTGGGTTTCTGCTGATCACCTTTATTGCGGGTGGTTATCCGGCCATGTCGGTGACGAAGTTTAACACCGTGGAGGTGCTGAAAGGAAAAGTGAAAATCAGTGCACGTTCCGGAGGGATCAGAAGTTCACTGATCATAGCCCAGTTCAGTATTGCCATATTGCTGATGACCTGTACGATGATCATCTGGAAACAAATCAATTATCTGCAGAATATGCCCCTGGGCTTTGACAAGGAGCATGTGGTGAGTATTCCCGTGGGCGTGGGCGTTCCCGGCGAAAAAATACTGGATTTTATGCGGAATGAGCTGGCAAATGATTCAAGAATCCTGGATATCTCGGGAGCTGACATCAACATAGGCAGGGGCAAGGACGGCTCAGGCTACAAATCGGTTTTCGGGTTTGAAATGGGTGGAAAGAGCTATAAAACCAACGGATTGAATATTGACTACGACTATACCAAAACCCTCGGCCTGAAGATTATCGCTGGCCGGGATTTTTCAAGGCAGTTTGCTGGAGATAAAGACAGGTCAATTGTCATCAACGAAACCATGGCGAAGCAACTGGGTTTTAAAGACCCGATCGGACGAAACATTCCGCTGGGTGACAGCCTCGGTAAAAACATCGTGGGTGTGGTGAAAGATTATCATTTCGAATCACTTAAAGCGAAGATTGAGCCTATGACTTATTTCCTTCAGAGTGATTTCGGGATAGCCTATATATTTGTGAAAGTGGCACCGGAAAGCCCTGCTGAAACGATGAAAGTGCTTGAAAGGGCGTTTAAGCAGATAGCCCCGAAAGCTGAATTTATGCCTTCTTTCCTGGATGAAAACACGAATAACCAGTATAAAAAAGAAGAAAGGATGTCCCAGATCGTCATGAGTGCTGCCATTCTGACTATTTTGTTATCCTGTCTTGGATTGTTTGCCATCACGATCATGATCATCTCCCAGAGAACCAAGGAAATCGGGATCAGGAAAGTGCTGGGAGCCAGCATTCCGAACCTCGTCGGACTCCTGTCAAAAGACTTCCTTTCGATGGTGTTGATTGCCATAGTCATCGCTTCGCCGGTGGCCTGGTACCTGATGAACAAGTGGTTGCAGGATTATGAGTACAAAACGCAGTTGTCGTGGTGGGTTTTTGCCGTCATAGGAGTGGTGACCCTGATCATTGCTTTCTGTACCGTGAGCTTCCAGTCGGTCAAAGCCGCCCTGATGAACCCGGTGAAGTCGTTGAAGAGCGAATGATTGAATGATAGAATGACAGAATGATTGAATAAATTTTGAATGCCCCGGCCTGGGCTTTGCCCGGGCGGGAGTGATGAAGGATTTGTGGTAAAGACGTGCTACGTCTGTTTTCCACACGATCGACGCCCGATCATTCTTTGAAGCCGAAGTTAAGCCAAAAGCTGACGGCAGGCTAATTTCAGAATTATACCTTGAAAGAAAACAAAGCTGACAGCTAACCGCTGACAGCTAACCGCTGAGAGCTTAAAACCAAAACAAACATGATTAAAAATTATATCAAAATCGCCTTCAGAAGCCTGTTCAAGAACAAGGTTTACAGCTTTATCAATATTTTTGGTCTGGCTCTCGGTATGACCGTCTCGATGCTGATCCTCATGTTTGTGGTGCACGAGTTCAGTTTTGATAAGTTTCATCAGAACCATAAGCAGATTTACCGCATAATGGCCCAGCTGGATATGGATGGCCGGAAAATGCAGTTCAACTCATTTACGCCCAGGCTCGGTCCGGCTATCAAGTCGTCGTCACCCGGCGTGAAAGATTTTGTCAGGATAAAAAATGCCTACAAAAAAGTGGTGATCAAGAATCCCGCTGCCGGTGCCGAATTGTTCTATGAACCTAATTTTATGTTCACCGACCCTTCATTTTTTAAGGTTTTCAGCTTTAAACTGAAGGAAGGTAATGTCAATGAAATACTGACCAGGCCTTTTACGATGGTCATTTCGGAAAGGATGGCCGAGAAATATTTCGGGGATAAAGACCCGATCGGCAAAGCCCTGCTTTACGAAGGCAAACACCTGATGGAGATTACCGGGGTGGCAGAAAACCCTCCTTCAAACTCGACCTTTAATTTCGATTTTTTGGCTTCCTCCATCACCATTCCCCAATTGAGCGAAAGTGATAAAATGTCGTGGGAAAAGGCCGGGATCTTCAATACTTATTTATTGCTCGATGATGAGAAGTCCGTTCCCAAAGTCACGAAAAATATCCTGGCTGCCGGAAAACAAACCGGGGCTTTTGATGAATCCGCCAATTACATACTGGAGCAGTTTGCGACCATTCACCTGGGCAATAACTTTTCAGACTCAGGCAATACGAGACTGATCTATATCTTTGCCGGTATCGCCGTCATGATCCTTTTCCTGGCTTTGTTTAATTACATGAGCTTAACAACAGCCAGGTCAACCCTCAGAGCCAAGGAAGTTGGAGTGAGAAAGGTTTCCGGAGCGGGCAGGGGAGGCCTGATCAGGCAGTTTTACGTAGAATCGGTACTGGTTTGCCTGATTGCCTTCGCTTTGAGTTTCCTGATGACCAAGTCTTTCCAGCGGCCGTTTTATGAATTACTCAACCTTAACATAGATACTTCATTCCTGATATCACCCCTTTTTATCAGCATTATTTTCGGCCTGCTTTTGCTGAGTGCTTTTTTTGCGGGTTCTTACCCGGCACTGATTCTCTCCGGTTTTTCACCGATGGAAGTGCTGAAAGGCAGACTGTCGAGCCAGCAGAAAGGATCGGGTATCAGGAAAGGTTTTACGGTGTTTCAGTTTACCGTTTCGATAGCCCTGATCATTTCGACTTTTATTGTGAAAGATCAGCTGAATTTTATGCAGCAGACCAAACTGGGTTTTAACAAAGACCAGGTCATCAGCATCCCGCTGAGCGAAACAGCCGGGAAGAATTTTTTCGCTTTACGCAATGAGATCGCCAAAGAATCCGGGGTGGAAGATGTAACCGTAGCCAGCACTGAGATTTTCAAAGGCTATAACATGTATTTCACCAAGAATTTTACGAATAACAAGGATGTAGGTCTCATGTCGATGAGTGTTGACCAGAATTTTGTCAAGACATTTCAACTGGAATGGAAAACCAAACCCCAGACGGACTCCTGGAAAAACGGGGGGGTGGTGCTGCTGAATGAGAAGGCCGTTCTTGACCTGGGTTTTAAAGGGAATCCTGTTGGACAGCAACTTTTAGGAGAGTCTGTCAGCGGAATCATTAAAGACGCTCACTTCAATTCACTTCAGTCGAAAATTGAACCCCTGGCGTTTTTTGTGGTCGGCGATACCACCAACTTGCTGGCCAGGGAAGGTTCTGCAGGGATACTTTATGCCAAAGTCGACCCTAAAGCAGACCTGAAAGCCAAAGTGGAAAAGATAGAGGCCATTTATAAAAAATATGAGGTGGAGAAACCTTTTGAGTACTATTTCCTTGATGATGCGTTTAACGAGACATTTAAAACGGAAATCAGGATGTCGAAAATGTTTACGGTGTTTACGGCTTTTGCCATTTTTATTGCCTGCATGGGCTTGTTCGGACTTGTCACTTTCACGGCTGAGATCAAAACCAAGGAAATCGGCATCAGGAAGGTGCTGGGTGCCAGTGTGAGTAACCTGGTGGTATTGCTTTCCAAAGATTTCATCAAACTCGTGCTGATTGCCAACGGACTGGCCTTCCCGCTGGCCTGGTACATGATGGACAAATGGCTGCAGGATTTTACGTATAAAACGGATATTTCGTGGACCACTTTTACTGTTTCCGGGACACTGGCCATTGTGATTGCTTTGGTTACTGTAAGTTTCCAGGCCATCAAAGCCGCCCTGATGGATCCGGTGGAATCGTTGAAAAGCGAATAGTTATAAGCTTCAGGCATTGAGCTTTAAGCTGTTGGCCTTTTGTCGAGACCGTGCACGTAAACTCTGTTGTAAGCTCGTCCCGCAGATACGCACCGCCGTGTATATCTACGGGACGAGCTGGCGTTAGGCCCCGATTTATCGGGGCTTAACGCCTAACGCCTGTTGCTCCGTTTTCCTTCCTTCGTTCTCCTTCAGAAAAAAAATAAATTTTCATTTCCATGCAACCTTTACGTAATTTGTGCATCATTAACAGATTATTCCCGGTTGCTAATTATTGTTAATATTCCCGGTATTAACATATTTTAATGTGCAATAAGATCTGAAATGAAATAGATTTGGGCCTGAAGAACCCAAATCACTTAAGCTATCACTTATAAAATGAAAAAACTATTTCTCTTAAAACTCCTTGCGTTTTTAACGTACCAGACCTCTGTTGCTCAGATTATTCCCAAATCAGTTTCAGCTCACCGGACCAACAAAAAGGTCGTTATTGACGGTAAACTCGATGAAGCTGCCTGGAAAGACGCCCCTTTGATTACAGATTATGTTGAATTTCGCCCTGTAGTGGGCCGTTTGGAAGAAAAAGGCAATCATACCGACTCATATCTGATGTATGACGATGAGGGTATTTACTTCGGTGGTACCTGTTTTGAACGAAGTGCCGACAGTGTTTCCAAAGAACTGGCCGGCCGTGACGGTTTCGGGATGAACGATTACATCGGGATTATCTTCGATACGTATAATGACAAGTTAAATGGTTTTGAATACTTTGTCACCCCTCTCGGTGAGCAGTGGGATGCCAAAATGACGACCAATTATAACAGCGACAACGGCGGGGAGGACTTCAGCTGGAACGCCGTCTGGAAAAGTGCCGTGGTGATACATGAAAAAGGCTGGTCGTTTGAAATATTCCTGCCTTACTCAGCCATCAGGTTCAGCAAGGACAAAGTCCAGAACTGGGGGATGAACATCACCCGGAGAAGGCGGAAGACAGAACAGCAATATACCTGGAGTGCCATTGATCCCAATATAAACGGGTTTCTGACGCAGGAAGGTTTATGGACAGGCATTGCAGACATCAAACCCCCGGTGAGGCTGCAGCTCTCGCCTTATTTTTCTTTGTACGGCAATCATTTTCCTGTCAACACGCCGGGACAGAAAAACTTTACCAGCCAGGTTTCGGGCGGACTGGACCTGAAACTGGGACTTAACCAGGCCTTTACGCTGGATGCTACCCTGATACCCGATTTCGGGCAGGTACAGTCAGACAACCAGGTGCTGAACCTGACGCCGTTTGAAGTGAAATTCAATGAATACCGCTCATTTTTTACCGAAGGAACAGAGCTTTTCAGCAAAGGTAATTTGTTTTATTCCAGGCGGATCGGGGGAACACCCATTCACCTCGGCAAGGCTTATGACGACCTGAAATCCAATGAAAGGGTACTTACCAATCCGAATGCTTCGAAACTGATCAATGCCTCGAAAATCTCCGGACGATCGAAAAACGGGCTGGGGATAGGCCTTCTGAATGCCATTACCCACTCGCAGGAAGCCGTGATCCAGAATACGGAAACCGGTGATACAAGGGTGGTTCAGACGGATCCCCTGACGAATTATAATATTTTTGTATTAGACCAGACTTTGAAGCATAACTCAAGTGTGAGTTTTATCAATACGAGTGTGATCAGGGGAAGCCAGGATTACAATGCCAATGTGAGTTCTGCCCTTTTCAATTTCTTTGACAAGAAAAATACCTACAACTGGACAGGAAGCGTGGCCCTGAGCCGTCTGAATTATAAAGAACCGGACAGCAAGGACCGGATCGGTTACAACCACAGCTTCGGTTTCGGTAAAACCAGCGGGAAGTTTGTTTACAACATCAGCCAGGAATTGACCGATACCCGTTTTAACAGCAATGACCTCGGTTATTTTACGAACAATAACTACATCAATCATTATCTGTATGTAGGATACCGCTACATCGAGCCTAAAAAATGGTACAACAGGCTTTTCTATAACTTTAATGCCAATGTCAGTTCCCTGTTTTCTCCGATAGGCGACATCAAAACCAAGTACCAGACGTCAAGATTGCAGGTGAATATCAACGCCCAGACCAAAAAACTGAACTGGGCCGGTATATTCTTCAACTATAACCCGCCTCAGAATGATTTTTATGAACCAAGGGTGGAAGGCATGGTTTTCAGAAGAGCCGGAAGTGCGATGGCCGGTTTCTGGATAGAATCCAATGCGGCTAAGAAGTACTCATTCAATACCGAAATTGCTGAAAGGGTATTTATCAATTTTTACAGGGTCAACGGGATGGATGTATTCCTTCAGCAGAAATACAGGTTTAACAGCAAGTTTTCGATCACTCACACCATTAATTATCAGCCGCGGCCAAGAGGTCTTGGTTTTACCGGAATCGAGTCGGATGGTGACATTGTTTTTGCCATCAGGAAAGTCAGTACCTATGACAACATCCTGAACCTGAAATATAACTTTACCAATAAAATGGGGCTGACTTTCAGGGCCAGGCACTATGCCAGTACAGTAAACAACAAAGAGTACTTTACACTGAACAACACCGGGGGATTAAATCCGCTGGCCAAACCTGAAGAGGCTTACAACCGCAATGTCAATTATTTCAACATCGACATGGTGTATACCTGGCAGTTTGCCCCGGGCAGTTTCCTTAACCTGGTGTGGAAAAACGCCACTTTCACAGATGCGGCTAAAATCAATAATACTTATTTTGAGAACCTTCAGAGTACGCTGCAGTCGGATCAGAACAACAATGTTTCAATGAAAGTCATTTATTTCCTTGATTATCTTCAGATTAAGAGTTTTGTGAAGAAAAAGGACAGATCATAAGGAGTCAGCAATGTTTTGAAAACGGGAGAGTGGTTTATCCATTTTCCCGTTTTTTGTTTTGATACACCTGTTTTGCAGGATTAGGGATAATTCGCTGTTATTCAATTGATAATAACCTTGTCCGCTTTTGTACAGGCCCGTGTCCGATTTCGGACATTTAATAACTTTTGCTATTTTTAAAATGCTTGTAAACAGCTGTTTATGAATTCAGGCATGTGGTTTGTTAGTAATAAATCAACTATAGTCAGCTATTCACTTATTCTTATAAAATTATGATCAGCAATTACCTGAAAGTCGCCTGGAGAAATCTCCTGAAAAACAAGACCTTTTCCTTCATTAACATCGCCGGTCTGGCTATCGGCCTGAGCTGTTTTATGCTGATAGGGCTGTATGTGATTGACGAACTCAGCTTTGACCGCTATAACGAAAAAGCCTCGAGGATTTACAGGATACATTCCGACATCAAGTTCGGCGGAACCGAACTCAAACTGGCAGTATCTTCAGATCCGATGGGGGCAACGCTGAAGAAGGATTACCCGCAGGTAGAACAATACGCCAGGATTTATGCTTCTGACGGTTCAAAATTCATCAAAAAAGGCAGTGAATACATCAATGAACCTAAGGTCGCTTATGTGGACTCGACCTTTTTTGAGGTATTTACTTTCCCCTCCATTGCAGGAGACACTAAAACGGCCCTTGATAAACCTAATTCGGTTATTTTATCTGAGACAGCCGCCAAAAAGTATTTCGGAACGACAGACGCTATCGGTAAAAGCATAGAAGAAGGCATCGGTAAAAAAACCGTATACAACGTGATGGCCGTGATCAAAGACATGCCGGTCAACTCCCACTTTAATTTTGACTTCCTGTTTTCGATGGATAATGTGAATTATACGATGGGTAATTTCCTGAGTCATAATTTCCATACTTATCTGCTACTGAAAGATCATGTTGACTATAAGGCATTTGAAAAGAATTTTGAGCCGTTTACGGAGAAGTACATTCTACCGCAAGCCAAACAGTTCATGCAGATCAACACCATGAAGGACTTTGAAAAAACCGGTAATAAGCTGTCATACAGCCTGATACCTTTGACGGATATTCACCTGAAGTCTGATAAATTTGCTGAACTTTCTCCAAATGGAAGCATGCAGTATGTCTACATCTTCTCTGCCGTGGCTATTTTCATTCTTTTGATTGCCTGTATCAATTTCATGAACCTTTCGACCGCAAGGTCGGCGAACAGGTCAAAAGAAGTGGGTATCCGTAAAGTACTGGGCACCGAAAGAGGCACGCTGATCAGGCAGTTTATTGCAGAATCAAGCCTGATGAGTTACATCAGCTTTGCATTTGCCTTACTGATCACCGTTCTGGCTATTCCGTATTTCAATGATATTTCCGCCAAGCAGTTTTCGATCACGAGCCTGCTTGATCCTAAGATTTTACCTGTTTTGTTGCTTTTGCCTTTGGTGGTTGGTTTTATGGCGGGTTATTACCCTGCGTTTTTCCTTTCTTCTTTCAGGCCGATCGAAGTGCTGAAAAGCAAGATCACGACGGGCTTCAAAAAAAGTAACCTGAGGAACCTGCTCGTCACTTTCCAGTTTGTGACTTCCATCATTCTTGTGATCGGCACGATCGTGATCTATCAGCAGCTCAGCTATATCCAGAACTCAAAAATAGGGTATGAAAAAGACCAGATGCTGCTGGTCAGGGGTACTGATGCCCTTCAGGCCAATGACGAGGTCTTTAAAGAGGAAGTCAAGAAAATGGCCGGCGTAAAGAGCGGTTCTTTTGCAGGATATCTTCCGGTCAGCAATTCTTCAAGAAGCGACAACACCTTTTCGACTACCCCGGTGATGGACATGAAGAACGGGTTTAACATGCAGACCTGGAGAATTGATTACGACTACATTCCGAACCTGGGTATGGAAGTGATCAAAGGCAGGAACTTTTCGAAAGAATTCGGAGCCGATTCCAGCAAGATGATCATCAATGAGTCGACTGCTAAAATCATGGGCCACAAAGACCCCATCGGGAAATTCATTTATACGATGGACGATAACAACCAGAGTGTGGCTTATGAGGTGATCGGGGTGGTTAAAAACTTCAATTACGAATCCCTGAAGAAAAACGTCGGGCCTTTGTGTTTCAGACTGGGGAATAACAACTGGGAAACTGCCTTCAGAGTGAGCACGGCTGATGTGCCGGGGCTGATTCAGAAAATAGAAGCGAAATGGAATACCCTGGCCCCGGAAATGCCTTTCAGTTACAGGTTCCTGGACGATGCCTTTGACGAAATGTACAGGGCTGAGCAAAGGGTTGGTAAAGTAGCTCTGACATTTGCCTTTTTAACGATATTCATCGCCTGTCTCGGCTTATTCGGTTTGGTGACCTACATCGCAGAGCAACGAACCAAAGAAATAGGTATCCGGAAAGTATTGGGAGCCAGTATTTTCAGCATTACGGCTCTGTTGTCGAAAGACTTCCTGAAACTGGTGCTGATTGCCATTTTCATCGCTTCGCCGATTGCTTATTTTGTGATGAATTACTGGCTGCAGGATTTTGCCTACAAAATCAGCATTTCGTTCTGGATGCTGATTGGGGTAGGAGTGTTTTCGATATTAATCGCCTTTTTAACGATAAGTTTTCAAAGCATTAAAGCGGCTTTAATGAATCCGGTCAAATCCCTGAAGAGCGAGTAACTTCGTGCCTCGAGGCACGAAGCCGCATCTCGAGGCTGTACCTTCGTGCCTCGAGGCACGAAGGTACAGCGACCCGAACCCATAATCCCACGCCCCGGGGCGTGGAGCAAAAATGATAAAAAACTACATCAAAATCGCCTTCAGAGGCCTCTGGAACAACAAATTGTTCTCCTTCATCAATATCTTTGGTTTAGGGCTGGCCATGGCGTTCTCGCTGATTTCTCTGATTCAGATTCAGAATGTCTTTGAATTTGACAATTTTCACCCTTATCCCGAGCGGACTTACAGGATCCTGACAGACCTGAAAACAGAAGGCGGAGATAAGATTTCTTATGCCGCTTCGCCTTTTTTGCTTTCTGATAAGTTGGGAAATGAATACGCCGGAATCGAAAGGACTACCCGTGTGATCCGGCATTTTGAAGGAGAATTGAACAACAGGCTTAAGTCTATCCGGGTCAACGGCATTTATGTTGACCCTCAGTTCTTTAAGATTTTCGGATTTCCGCTTCAGAAAGGTTCCTACCCGGTAGAGCCTCGGACGCTGGTGCTGACCCATGAAACGGCTGCGAAATTCTTCGGTACGGCCAATCCTGTCGGAAAAACCATCTCTCACCCTGACCTCGGCATATTTACAATCTCCGGAGTTCTGAAGCCTTTTAAAAACAGGGGCACACACTTCCGGAGCGATGTGATGGTGTCTATGGCCACGTTTTTACAGACCCATAAAGAGAAGAATGAGCTTTCTGCCTGGAAGGATTACGATACTTTCACATTTGCGTTGCTGGACAAAAAAGCCGGGAAAGAAGTACTGGACCGTGCCTTAACTGAAATTGCTGCCAAAAGCCGCAAAGAAGTCAGTTTCGGGAAAAGCAGCCACCAGTTCAGACCACAGCGGCTCAGTGATATTTCGCCTGATTTTGAAGGACTTGAAAACAATCCTTATGTGGATTCGGTTTTAAGTCTGTTTTCCAATTTCTCTATGGCGTTTATGCTGATGCTTTTGGCGGGCTTTAATTATGTCAACCTCACCCTGGCCAAATCGCTGAACAGGGCAAAGGAAGTGGGTGTAAGAAAAGTCACGGGAGCTGTTCGCTGGCAACTCGTCATGCAGTTTTTAACGGAAACGGTGGTGCTGGCTCTTTTTGCTTTGCTGATCGCTTTTCTGGCTTTCCAGCTCTTAAAAATGAATATCCATGTAGGATGGCTGGCCTGGGAAGTGGACAATAATCTTCTGATGTGGCTTATTTTCCTGGGATTTGCCGTGTTTACGGGGGCGGTAGCGGGAATTTTGCCGGCCAGGATACTGTCGGCTTTTCAGCCTGTGCAGGTGTTGAAAGGCGAACTCGGTCCCCGCACCTTCGGTAAGCTGAGTCTCCGGAAAAGCCTCATCGTCATCCAGTTTGTTGTGACGCTGGTTTTTATGTTCTTCATTACCACGATGTACAGCCAGTTTGATTATATGGCGACCGAAAATGAGAATTTCAACCGTAAAAATATCCTTAATCTGTCGCTTTCCGACAATAATTACCAGTTGCTGGCCAACGAAATCTCCCGTCAGAAAGGTGTGGAGCAGGTAGGTGCGGCTTCGGGGCCGTTTGGAGGTGGTGCTTCTAAATGTCGCATCAAGCCTGAGAAGGGGGATGAAAACCGCCAGGCTTATTATTTTGCGGTGAACAAGGGTTTTGTTGAAAACATGAATCTGAGTTTTGTGTCGGGCGAAAACCTCCCGGAGAGCACTTCAGATTCTGCAACGGGTTTTGTGGTACTCAACGAGAGAGCTGTCAAAGCTCTTCACCTGGGTAGTCCGCAGGAAGCCGTCGGTAAATCCGTTTTCCTGGACGAAACCTCTGAGGTGATTGTGCAGGGTGTTGTCAGGGATTTTTGTTTTTCCAACTATCATGAACTCGCACCCCTGGTAATGCAGTACAACCCGTCAAGGTTTCATATTTTATCAGTAAAAACGGGAGACGGAGTCTCCAAAACGGCTTTCGAATCAGGGTTAACAAAGGTCTGGAAACATTTTTACCCCTATGAAGCGGCTGTGTTTGCCTGGTCTTCAGACGAACTGTACGAGCGTTATTTTCCGGGTGAAGACATGAAATTCCTGGGGATGATCACAGTGGTGGCCTTTGTCATTGCCGTAATGGGACTGCTGGGCATGGTCACCTACAGCACAGAGAAGAGAACCAAAGAAATCGGTATCCGCAAGGTGATGGGGGCTGACGTAAGCCAGATTGTAAAATTGCTTTCAGGAGGCTTTCTTAAGTTGCTGCTGATCGCCGCACTGATCGCCCTCCCGCTCGGATATGCGGCCGGATTTGCTTTTCTGAACGTGTTTACTTTTCACACAGGGCTTAATTCGGGTCTGCTTCTTTTCTGTTTTGTGGCCGTGTTTTTTATCGCTATCCTTACCGTGGGCCTTAAAACTTACCAGGCAGCACAGATGGACCCGGCAAAGAGCCTGAGGAGTGAGTGAATGATAGAATGATAGAATGAATGAATGGCCGACCTGGGCTTTGCCCGGGCGGGAGTGATTGAGCGATAGATTGATAGGATGCCTGCCCGGCCTGAGACTCTGTCTCGGAAGGGCCTGACCGACGTGAACTTTGTTCGGGCGGGAGTGAATGTGGAATGAAAGGTAATAAAAAGCTATAAAGTAATTTTTTAATAAAAGCCGGACGCTGAATGCTGAGGGCCAAACAGCCAAGAAAATGATCAAGAACTACTTAAAAATCGGACTGCGTAGCCTGAGCAGAAACAGGAGTTATACTTTCCTGAACATCCTGGGGCTTTCAATAGGGGTAGCTGCGTGCATCCTGTTGTATGTCGTCATTTCTTATGAAAGAAGTTTCGATAATTTCCATGCGAAAAAAGACCGGATATACCGTGTCGTCAGGAATGTTAAAGGTAAAGACGGTAACTCTAATTTTTCGCCGGGTAATCCTCTTCCGGCTATTGCGGCACTGGAAGTGGATGTGCCTCAGTTTGAGAAGATCGTGCCTGTTTTTGGTACCATCGACCCCCAGATCACCGTATTAGGTAAGGACGCTAACAATCTATCCAACGAAAAGAAATTCCTGGAAACCAACACCGGTATGGTGGTTGGGCCTGAGTTTTTTGATCTGTTTGACTTTAAGTGGCTACAGGGCAATGCCAAAGTATTGGCCGAACCCAACATCATTGTATTAAGCAGAAAGAAGGCTGAGAACTATTTTGGTAAGTGGGAAGATGCCGTAGGACAATACCTTAAGATCAATAATAAAGCAGTGGTCAAGGTAGCGGGTGTGCTTGATGATATACCTTTGAATACTGATTTTCCCCTTGATATCGTGGTGTCTTATGAAACCAAACGCAAGAATCCCGACCTCCTGATGTTCGGATTCGGGCGGTTTGACAGCTGGGGAACGGTGAGTTCAAACGATCAGATATTTGTCTTACTCCCTGAAAATGCCTCGGAGAAGCAGTTTAACGGGTATTTACAGCAATTTGCGGATAAACATCAGGACGGCGAAGCCAGGGGCACCAAGGTTTTTAACTTTCTGAGCCCCCTGGCAGATCAGCACCATGACGAAAGATTTGAAAATTATTCAGAGCACAGGGTGAACAAAAGTGTATTGGTGACCCTGTCGCTTATAGCTGCACTGATTATTTTGATGGCCTGTATAAATTTCATCAACCTGGCCACGGCACAATCCGTCAGCCGTTCGAAGGAAGTAGGCGTCAGGAAAGCACTGGGCAGCCTTCGCTGGCAGCTGGTGGGCCAGTTTATGACCGAAACGGTTCTTATAGTATTTTCAGCCGTGGTTTTAGGCGTTCTTATCGCCCTGCTGAGTTTGCCTTTATTGAGCAGGATATCCCAGGTGCCCGCCGATCTGCCTATTTTACTGAATCCCCAGATATGGTTGTTCATTTCCGTACTCCTGGTCTTTGTAAGTTTTATGGCGGGTTTTTACCCTTCGATGGTTGTTTCAGGTTTTCAGCCCATTGAGGCTCTTAAAAATAAAATATCAGGTAAAACGATCGGGGGGATTTCACTCAGGAAAGCCCTCATAGTAACCCAGTTTGCCATCTCCCAGGTTCTGATCATCGGAACCATCGTCACGGTCTCTCAAATGAATTTTATTCAGAAACTTGATCTTGGCTTTATAAAAGAAGGCGTTTATATCGTTCCGCTGGATTCTGAATATTCAGGCCGTTTTGAATCATTTAAGCATGAGCTGATGAAGAACCCGGCGATCCGTTCAGTCAGTTTTTCTTCCGACCAACCTTCGTCCGACAATAACTGGTCGAGTAATTTTGCCTTTGATAACAGGGCTGAGGATGCGGATTTCAGTGTTTCTTTAAAAATGGCCGACCCTGATTATTTCAAAACTTATGGCCTGGAATTTCTGGCCGGAGAAGCCGACAAACCATCAGATACCACCCGAGGGTATGTCGTGAACGAGACCTTGCTTCACAGTTTTGGTCTGAAAGATCCTCAAAAAGCCATTGGAAAGAACATAAAACTTGGAGGCGGACAATGGAAACCCATTGTTGGTGTTGTGAAAGATTTTAAAGCGAATTCGGCCAGAGAAGCGGCAAAGCCCATCATCATCATGCAGAAGAAGGATTATTACTGGCAACTGGCTATTAAACTGGGGTCATCAAACCTGACGCAATCTGTCGAAGATATCCGTAAACAATACGATGCCTCCTTTCCTGAAGTGGTTTTCACCGGTAGCTTTTTTGATGAGAACATCGAGAATTTTTACCAGCAGGAGCAGCAGATGACGCTCCTTTACCAGATTTTTGCAGGTCTCACGATCTTTATTGCCTGCCTTGGACTGTTTGGCCTGGCCACTTTTACCGCCCGCCAGAGAACGAAGGAAATAGGCATCAGGAAAGTACTGGGAGCTTCGGTCCTGAACCTTTCGGCTTTGCTGTCTGCAGATTTTGTGAAACTTGTGTTGGCGGCCATCCTGATTGCCGGCCCGGTGGCCTATTATCTGATGGGTAAATGGCTCCAGGATTTTGAAAACAAGATCTCCATTTCCTGGTGGATGTTTGTCCTTGCAGGATTGATATCAGTGGCGATTGCTCTCATCACCGTGAGTTTCCAGTCCGTCAAAGCCGCATTGATGAATCCCGTCAAATCATTGAAGAGCGAATAATGGTGGGTTCGTGCCTCGATGGTAGGTTCGTGCCTCGAGGCACGAACCTACCATCCCTCATTTTTTAAAAGTCAGCACCTCTTTCTCTCCGCAGTGAATCTTCACTTCCTTGTCGCCTATCAGGATTTTCCTGGCTTCTTTGAGATTCTTAAAGAACTCAGCCTCAGCAGAAATAACCGTGGAATCTGTTGAAGCAAGCTGGGTGGAAATAAATTCCACATTTTTAACCATATTTCCATCACCGTCAATGATATAGGTGGCGTCATATTGGTTAACATGCCCCATGCCTGTCAGGCGAAGGTAGCTTTCATCCCCTTTTTGCTTTTGCCAGCTGAGGGTCACATTTTCCGGAACGGGCGTCTTACTGATCTCATATTTGGTGAAAAAGTAGACTTTCTTAGCCGTTGTATCAATTTGCAGGGTATCCGTATTGATAAACACCGTGTCTTTGACCTGTTTGTCTCCCTGACCACCGGATTTACAATACGCAACGAGGAACACAAGAATGTAAGCAATGAAGATGTTTCGCATAGTTTTATGGTTTATTTACAGATACTAACGAAAAAAGTGTTCCGTCAGATCATCATTTTTATTTAGCGGTCATTTGGGGATTTTTACGAGTGATTTAGTGATAGAATGCCTGCCCGACCTGGGCTTTGCCCGGGCGGGATTGGATGATTGTTGGAGGATTTGGAGAGACCTTGCATGCAACGTCCGACGATCAGAATGCCTGCCGTAAATGATTATAGTAAATGTGCTGACTTTTATCCCGCAGATACGCATAGCCATGCGTATCTGCGAAGTCATAATTATTTGAAGAGGTTGTCCGAGAAGGTCAGGGTATTGACAAACGGTCTCAGGTAGGTTTTGTTTTTAGCCAGCCCTACGATCTTGAAAATCTCGTCGATGGTGTCGGGAAGGTACTGTGATTGATGGCAGGCGTATGATTCCCTTGCGGCCTTGAAATCGTTTTCAGAAAAAGGGATCTGGTAAGTCAGGTATTTCTCCTGCACAAAATGGAAGGACTTCATCAGCCAGATGGCCCCGGGGGTTTTAAGCGGCAGCTCTTTTTTGGATTCTACCGGAAATCCCGCGTAGAACAATTTAGCGGGACAGTTTTCGCAACCTTCCTGGAAAACCTCTGTGACCATGTTGCTTACCATACGATGGTCAGGATGGCCGTAGCCTCCCTCTGCACCCCAGGTCAGTACCACGTCGGGTTTCAGTGATTTGAAGGTCTCCTGTATTTTCTGCTTCAGTAAAGGATGATTTTTGGCGTCGTAAAGTGAGCCGTCTACCAGGTTGAAGAAAATGGGTGTATGTATTTTCAGCTTTTCTGCAGCACAAATGGCCTCTTCTTTTCTTTTTCTGGCCAGCGAATCCCCCGCAGGAATTTTGGCAAAGGGTGTTACACCATTTTGTCCGTCAGTAGCGATGGCCAGGTAAACTTCCGAGCCTTCCCTGGCCAGTTTAGCCAATAGGGGTGAAACCGTTATTTCATCGTCCGGATGAGCAAATATGGCCAGGACAACCTTCTTATTCTGAGCAAAAGCAGGGATCAGGGACAGGAGCGTGAGTAAGGTTAATGCGAGCTTCTTCATAGGGTATTGATGTTTTTAATGAATTAAGTACCACAAATTAAAGGAAAGTATTGACATCAGATCAAGTAAAAACAGACCGGGTGCAGATTTTAAGCTGTTCAAGGTGTAAAATACAAACGGTACCGCTGTTCGCTTCTGTACGGTATTTGTTCGAAAGCGGACATTATTATCTGGTAAAAGATGGTTTAGTTGGTTGATTATTAGTGTATTATTGTTTCTGGCACAGAATTGGACTATGCATTGAAAGGAAATATTGTTTAGGGTTAATTCGAGACGAAAGGAATGGCCGGACAGCCGGATTTTATGATATATTATTCATCTGTTCCCTTTCCTTTCTTTCTTTATTACGGGACATTAAATAATCACAAGTCATGTTACAAAGCTACTTAAAAATTGCCTTCAGAAACCTGCTCCGCAATCGCGTTGTTTCGGTGATTAACATCGCCGGACTATCCCTGGGTCTGACCTGCTGCCTACTGCTTTTTCTCTATACCAAAGATGAACTCAGTTTTGACCGGTTTCATGAGAAAAAAGACAGGATTTACCGTGTAACGGCTACGATCACCAATGACAAGGAAACAACCAAAAGAGAGACGACCAACAGCCCCGTCGGACCCGCGTTTCAGGAAGATATTCCCGAAAT
Source organism: Emticicia sp. CRIBPO (assembly GCF_009905725.1). Lineage (GTDB taxonomy): Bacteria > Bacteroidota > Bacteroidia > Cytophagales > Spirosomataceae > Leadbetterella. Next base: position 426,421 of record NZ_JAAAKV010000003.1, read on the forward strand.
TGAGTCTTTTGTCAGGGTTCAGGACGATTTTTCAGTCATTAAAAAAGACGGTGAAAACTATAACCAGAATATTGTGCATGTGGATTCCAACTTCTTTTCTGTTTTCAGCTTCCCGCTTCTGGCCGGAAATCCAGAAACGGCACTTACTGAGCCGGGAGGGATTGTATTGACGGAAGAAACTGCCGTTAAGTATTTCGGCACCGCAGATGCGATGGGCAAGATACTTCAGATGAAAAGGGGAGAAGTGTTTGAAAACAAGGTTGTTACGGGTGTCGCTGCCAACCCGCCCCTCAATTCTTCCATCCAGTTTCAGGCCCTGATGCCTTTTGATAATTTCAGCGATGAGTGGATCGGGTTTTATCTGAACACTTTTGTTGTCCTGAGTCCGAAGGCGGATTTAGCTGCAGTGCAGCCTAAACTTGACCAGGTATTTCATAAAAGAGCTGCCGCCGAGTTGTCAAGAATGAAAAAGGAATATGGCAGTAAGGAAGTTTATCATTTTGATCTGCAGTCGTTTACCGATATTCACCTCAAATCGGAATCTGAACTTTACGGTGGTCTTACCAGTGCCAGCAAGCCTATCTATTCTTATATATTATCAGCGATCGCCATCTTTATCCTGCTGATTGCCTGTATTAATTTTATCAACCTTACCGTGGCCCATTCGTTGCGGAGAGGAAAAGAGATCGGCCTCAGAAAGGCGATTGGCGGTGAAAGAAAACAACTCATATTCCAGTTTTTGGGAGAATCCTCCCTTGTTTGCCTGATCTCCTTTGTTTTGGCCCTTCTGTTTGCCCAGCTGCTGCTCCCTTTATTTAATGACCTCGCGGATAAAAGACTGAGCCTGTCTTATCTGATGGATGCTCAGCTGATAGGCGGATATGTGCTGATATTCCTGGTTACCACCTGTCTGGCCGGGTTTTATCCCGCCCTGGTTCTTTCCGGATTCAGCCCTGTGCAGACCCTGTATGACCGTTTCAGATTTACGGGGCGTAATTTCCTGACCAAAGGCCTGGTGGTTTTCCAGTTTGCCCTGGCCGGATTTTTCATGGTGGCTACAGTCATCATCTACAGGCAGTTTGATTTTCTGACCCACAAAGACCTGGGTTATGATGATAAAAACATGGTGGTGATGCACCTCGCGAGAGGTGGTATAAAACAATCGACCATAGACCTCTTTAAAAATGAATTAAGCAAAGTGCCTTCAGTAGTGAGTGTGGCAGCAAAAAACTCCGGAAACAGGAACGCCACAGTAGGGCAGGTCGACGGAAAAGAAATAGAGTTCGGTTATTTCAAAACTGACGCTGATTACCTTAAAACACTGCAGATTGGGCTGGTGGCCGGAAGGAGTTTCTCTCCTGATTTTCCTGCCGATTCAACCGAGTCGGTGATGGTTAACGAGGCCCTGGTTAAAGCCGCAGGCTGGAAAAATCCCGTCGGCAAACAAATAGATTTTACGTGGAAAAATAAAAAACAAACCGTAGTCGGTGTGGTTAAGGACTACCACTACGGCTCCCTGAAAGACAAGATCAAACCCCTGGTCTTTACGGCTGACCCTCATTACGGATACGGAGAATTATGGATTAAAATCAAGCCGGAAAATCTTCCTGAAACCATGAGCAAACTCGCCGCCATTCAAAAGAAAATTATGCCTCTGAGTCCGTATGATTACTCTTTTGCGGATGCTGACAACGTCAATAATTATGAACAGGAGCTCAGATGGAGACAGATCATCACGTGGGCCGCGATCATCACCGTATTCATTTCCTGCATCGGGTTGTTTGGCCTGACAGCCATGACCATCCAGAAAAGAACGAAGGAAATTGGCATCAGGAAAGTATTGGGGGCCTCGGTCCTTAGCATTTCTACCTTATTGTCCGTTGATTTTGTCAAGCTGGTACTGATTGCCCTGATCATAGCTTCACCGTTGGCCTGGCTGGCCGGCAATTACTGGCTGGAGGACTATGCCTACAGAATTGAGGTAACCTGGTGGTTCTTTGCCGTGTCGGCCGGCGGAGCTATCCTGATTTCCATCCTGACGGTCAGCTTTCAGGCCATTAAAGCCGCGATGATGAATCCTGTAAAATCACTTAGAACCGATTAACCAGAGAATATATAGAGTCACAAAGTGCCCGGACCTGTTGTCCGGGTCCTTTATTTTCAGGACCTGGTACGTTTACAGAAGAAATAATAAAAAATATAAATAGTCATGCAACTTTTTAACAAGCTTTAACATCTTTGTTTTAAATCTTTAAAAATCTTAAATTATGAAAAAGTTATTATTTACGTTTGTCGTTACCTTATTGTATTTAAACGCATCTGCTGCAGACGAAAAACCATTCCTGGTTAAAACCTTCACCTCATCTTCAGTAAAAGATGTTAATATAGTTACCTCAGGTGGCGGAATCTCAGTAAGCGGCACAGCCGGCAGCGAGTCCCGCGTTGAAGTTTACATCAGACCTTCCAACTCCTCTAACGGAAGAACCATTTCTAACGAAGAAATCAACGAACGTCTTGAAAAATACGTTTTATCCGTAAAACAGGAAGGCTCAACCATCGTATGTGTGGCTAAGGCAAAAGAGAATAAAATGAACTGGAAAGAAGGCCTGAGCATTACATTCAAGGTTTTTGTTCCTAAAAATACTTCTACCGACCTGAATACCTCAGGTGGCGGCATCAACCTGTCCGGTCTGAAAGGAAATCTGAAGTTCCGTACCAGCGGTGGCGGTTTGCAACTGACTGACCTTGACGGAAACATCACCGGAAGCACTTCGGGCGGAGGTATCAAGCTGATCAACTGTGACAACAAAGTAGATGTACAGACCAGCGGCGGCGGTATCCGTGCAGAAGGCTGTGACGGCGACATCAAACTGGTCACTTCAGGCGGCGGTATTAAATTGAAACAACTGACCGGTAAGATCGATGCCACCACCAGCGGGGGAGGTATAGAGGTGGACGGTATCAAAGGTAACGTAGTGGTTTCTACTTCAGGCGGATCAATCAATCTTGAAGGCGTAAGCGGCAACATGAAGGCCTCAACCAGCGGCGGTGGTATCAACGCAGAAATTGTGAAACTGGATGAAAACTTATCTTTAAACACTTCTGCCGGATCAGTAAACCTTAAACTGCCTTCTAACAAAGACGGTCTGAATGTAGACATCAGAGGCAACAAGGTTGACTTTGAAAACCTTTCTAATTTTGAAGGCCGCAAGGACAGGAACACACTTCAGGGTACTATCAACGGTGGTGGCAAGAATGTGAAGATCTCCGCTTCTTCAGGACATGTAAACATAAGCAGATAATATAAAACTATAACTCAACGTATGAAAAAACTAACTCTTGCTATCGTTCTGATGAGTTTCTCGGTGGTGTATGGCCAGGAACAAATCACAGCCAAAAAAATTTATCAGCTGATCGACCAGAAAAACCAGGTGGTGATCCATGATGCGGTCATTGTCGGAGAACTGGACCTGACCGAACTTTCGAACAAAAAAGATGTAACCAGAGGCGGTGGAAATAAAAGTTTCAAAAGCACTGTCGAAGTACCTGTTTCGTTTGTCAACTGTACTTTTAAAGACGATGTAATAGCGTATAAGAGCATCGAAGAAGGCGAAAAATCAAGAAAATCAGGTGGCCTTTCAGTGAGCTGGGGTGGAAACAATACTTTGTATACGACTGATTTCGAAAAACCGGTAGCTTTCAAAAACTGCAACTTTGAAGGAGAAATGCAGTTCAAGTATTCTGATTTTGACGGTACGGTGACTTTCGAAGGATCGAACTTCAGGGATGTGGCTAATTTCAAATACGCCAGCTTTGAAGAAAAAGTAGACTTCAGAGAATGCAAGTTCGCAAAAGAGGCCAATTTCAAATATGCCAAATACGATCAGGACGCTTCTTACAGCAAAAACCGTTTTGAAGGCTATGCAGACTTTAAGTATGCGAAATTTGGTGACAGGGTAAGCTTTAAAAGTGCAGAGTTTAACAACTACGCAGATTTCAAGTACACCAAAATCACCAACGAAGCCATCTTCGTAAACGCAAGTTTTAAAAACGCTGCCGATTTCAAATACACCCAGGGCAAGCGTTATATGGATTAAGAATTGTGAAAAAATGATATTGCAAAGAGGGCAGAGCCATTGGCTTTGCCCTCTTTTTTTGTTTCAGCGATCCCATCATCATCGTCGAACATGCGACCCCACTGGGGTCGGAAAATGTAGATTTTGATAATTTTCTATAAACATTTGACCCCCGCCCGACGTGGCCGCCGGGTCGGGCGGGCTTTCCGGGTCATTGTACTGTCCAATGTTTGGGACGCAAGGACGGAAACGCCTGGTCGGCGTCACCCTGTCTTTGACCGTCGTATTTCTCTGTAAATATCTGATAATCTATTCATGATAAAGGTAAATGAAATCCCGGCAATGCAACCGAAGGATTCACATGTCTATTGACGCATGGCCATAAAACATCGAAGATCTGATAACCGGTAATGAACCCAAGGGGTTCACTTGTTTATAGCAAACAATTGGCCCCACATGTACACTACCCTGACAGGGTCGCACTACTCCGCGAAGATTGATTTGTGCGGCTGCAAGTAAGATTTGTCTGTTGGCAATGCTGTCCAGGGTCTTCAGACCGCCGGACGGCGTCGCCCGGTCTCTGACCGGTATGGCGAAAATGTAAGTTCACATGCTGGGAAAATCGTGTCTTGTTTTTTGAGAGCGGTCTGATAACCGGTAATGAACCCGACGGGTTCACATGTTTATAGCAAACAATTGGCCCACATGTACACGACCCTGGCAGGGTCGCACTACTCCGCGAAGATTGATTTGTGCGGCTGCAAAAGCGATTTCCTTTACCCACGATTTAAATCGTGGGTTGGTAATTATGATTTCTCTGTTGGCAATGCTGTCCAGGGTCTTCAGACCCGCCGGACGGCGTCGCCCGGTCTCTGACCGGTATGGCGAAAATGTAAGTTCACATGCTGGGAAAATCATGTCTTGTTTTTTGAGAGCGGTCAGAGACCGCGTTACGCCGTCCGGTGCGTCAGAGACGCGGGACAGCGTCTCGCTGCAACTATGATTTGCCTCATTGCAAGTAAGATTTCTCTGTTGGCAATGCTGTCCAGGGGCCGGACGGCGTCGCCCGGTCTCTGACCGGTATGGGGAAAATGTAAGTTCACATGCTGGGAAAATCATGTCTTGTTTTTTGAGAGCGGTCAGAGACCGCGTTACGCCGTCCGGTGCGTCAGAGACGCGGGACAGCGTCTCGCAGCAACTATGATTTGCCTCATTGCAAGTATGATTTGTCTCGTTGCAAGTATGATTTGCCTCATTGCAAGTATGATTTGTCTCGTTGCAAGTATGATTTGTCTCGTTGCAACTATGATTTGCCTCGTTGCAAGTATGATTTGCCTCGTTGCAAGTATGATTCGTGTCGTTGCAAGTATGATTTGCCTCGTTGCAAGTATGATTTGCCTCATTGCAAGTATGATTTGTCTCGTTGCAAGTATGATTTGTGTGTTGGCAAGTATGATTTGTGTGTTGGCGAGTATGATTTGTGTGTTGGCAAGTATGATTTGTGTGTTGGCAAGTATGATTTGTGTGTTGGCGAGTATGATTTGTGTGTTGGCGAGTATGATTTGTGTGTTGGCAAGTATGATTTGCCTGATGGCAAGTATGATTCACCTCGCCCACGATTTAAATCGTGGGTTCGCAAAGGTGGATTTGAATGGCTATAAGATAGCTTCGGCCGGGTTATGATCCGGACTGTGACGGAATATCCTGTCAATCCCGGAATCCTGTCAAAACTGAAACGGAGGAGTTTGTGAAACAGGGCAGGCCTGTCCGCCGATGAACAAACCCTGTCCGATTTCGGACATAAAATATTTCATTTAAACAGGTAATGTGTTGATAGTAAATAAATTATGATTATTGGCATAGGGTTTGATTCTTACTGTACAACGGAAGCACAGAAAACAGAAACACCTGATGTGTGAAATTACTTCCGGAAGTTCTCGGGACAGGTATTAAATAAAAGAGCATCAAAAGGGCAGCGGACTTGAAAAAACAGAATAATATGTTTTATTTCACCACGTCTTTTCATTCTCAAAAACACTAAAAAATGATTCAGTTAAATTCAGTATCAAAACATTATCCTGCGGGATTCGGCAAAACATACGTACTCAGAAACATCAACCTGGATATCAACGAAGGCGAGTTTGTTTCTATCATGGGGCCTTCAGGCTCGGGTAAATCAACTTTACTGCACATCCTTGGCTTGCTGGAAGAGCCTTCTGAAGGCGAATACCTGTTTCTTGACCATCCGGTGCAGAAGCTCTCTGAAAAAAGACGTACTGAGCTGCACAGGACCCAGATCGGTTTTGTGTTCCAGGCCTATCACCTCATCGACGAACTGACCGTTTATGAAAACATCGAAACACCTCTCTTGTATAAAGGCCTTTCTTCCTCAGAGAGAAAAAGTAAGGTGGCGGATATCCTTGACAGGTTCAATATTGTAGGTAAAAAAGACCTTTTTCCAAACCAGTTATCAGGAGGTCAGCAGCAACTCGTGGGTATTGCCCGTGCCATCATCACAGAACCAAGGGTGATTTTTGCCGATGAGCCTACCGGAAACCTGCATTCAGAACATGCCAAAAAAATCATGGAGGTGTTTAAGGAACTGAACGAGAATGACAACGTCACGATCGTGCAGGTAACCCACTCCGAAGTAAACGCCGAATACGGCAACAGGGTCATCAATCTGAAGGACGGCTGGATTGATTAATGAAGTATTAAGTCTATAAAAACAAAAAATGAAAAAGCTATTTTTTTTCCTGTCATTTCTGCCGGTTTCATTCTGTAACGCCCAAACCATCAGCTTGCAGGAATGTGTGGAAACCGGAATAAAAAACCATCCTGATATTCAGAACAGGATACTGACCCTTGAGTCTTCCCAGGCGGATGTAGAGCAGGCCAAAAGCCTTCGTTATCCGCAGATGAGTGCCTCTATTAACCAGGGAACCAACATCGGACGTAGTATTGACAGGTTTACCAACACCTATATCAATCAGCTCTATAATTCGACCTATGCCGGGGTAAGTCTGAATATGCCGGTATTCCAGTTTTTCAGGATAAAAAACCAGATCAACCAGGCGGAATCCATGAAAGAATCGCAGATTCTGAATGTTGAAATAGCTAAAAACGACCTGACCGCCAGGATCGTGAAAGCGTATCTTGAAGTGCTGGCAGGGAAAGAGCTGCTCGATATCGCAGAAAGACAGGTGGCCACCTCGACCGCCCAGATGGAAAGGATATCGAAACAGGTGGATGCCGGAACAGTCGGTAAGCCGCAGTTGCTTCAGATCAGGTCGCAGCTGGGTAATGATCAGCTGGCTTTCATCGACAGCAAAAATGCATACAAAGCACTAAGACTGGCCTTGTTCCAGGTACTGAATGCCAAACCTGATGACAATGTCGTTTTTGAAGCTATCAACTCCAATATTGAAGACAGAAAGGCTTTACAGGGTGTTTATGAGAATGCACTGAATAGCCTGCCTCAGTTAAAAGCTGCTAATTTTGAGATCAACAGTTTCGATTACCGCGTTAAGGCCATCAAGGCACAAAACCTTCCCCGCTTAGGCTTCGGTGCAGACTACGGTACTTTTTATGCCTCGTCTAACCCCGAGGGTACTTTCTTTGAGCAACTGAACTCCACCAGGAGCGGGTCGTTTTCACTGGGCGTCAATATCCCGATTTTCGGAAGACTGCAAACCAAACCGGCGATCCATACAGCCACCGTAGGCAAAAAACTGGCACAGAACCGCCTGGAAACCACGAAGCTTTTGATGAGACAGGATGTGGAGCTGGCCGTGCAGGCATTTCAGGCAGCAAAAGACAGGTACGAAGTGGCTCAGCAGCAGGTAGCCATCAACAAAGAAAACCTTGAGGCGGTAGAGTTACAGATCAATGCAGGAACCCTCAATACGATAGAATACATACTGGCCAAAACCAATTACGACAGGGCCAATTCAACGATCGTTCAGGCCAAATATCAATACCTCCTTCAAAAGAAACTGCTTGATTTCTTTGATTCAGGAAACTGGTCATTGTAAGAGAGATCACAGCCATTATAAAAGCAGCCCGGAAAGACCGGGCTGCTTTTTTTATCAGTTTTTGGCCAGTGTATAAATCTCCCCATCCGAATGATTACAGATATAAAACTCATTATTGAGGTCCTCGCCGAATGCCGAGATAGCGGGAGTGCCGCTGATGGTTACCGCACTTGGAGTAGCTTTTCCGTCCTGATAATCCAGTACAAATATTTTACCGCTGACGTAATCCCCGAAAATGTATTTCCCTTTCAGTTCCGGCCATTTTTTTCCCCTGTAAACATACCCTCCGGTCACTGACCTGCCATCGCTGCCCTGTTTGTAGAACCAGACAGGAGGTAACAGACCTGGCGTATTGCAATCAGGTTTACTGTCGCGGCCGTGGTAACATTCATTGGCTTCCATGATTTTCCAGCCGTAGTTGCCACCTTTGACGATGATGTCGATTTCTTCCACACTGTTTTGTCCCACATCTCCGGTCCAAAGGGTGTTGGTGGTCCGGTCAAAACTGAATCTCCAGGGATTTCTGAGGCCATAGGCATAGATTTCTTCTACAAAACCCTCCTTGTTGCCTGCATAAGGATTATCTGCAGGAATGCCGTAATTCCCTTTGTCGCGGGCATTCACGTCTATTCTCAGCATTTTGCCGAGATAGGCCTTTTTGTTCTGTGAGTTATTGTGAGGGTCGGCCCAGCTGCCGCCATCACCGGTAGAAATGTAAAGCAAACCGTCGTTCCCGAAAGCCAGCTGCCCGCCGTTATGATTGGAGTAAGGATCATCAAAAGTAAACAGGATTGTTTCGCTTTCAGGATCAGCAACTGTTTTGTCGGCAGACACTTTGAAGCGGGAAACCACCGTTTTGCGGTTATCGCCCCTGCCTCCGATATAGTTTACAAAGAAGTACCCGTTTTTTTCATAATCAGGATGAAACGCCAGGCCCAGAAGTCCCATTTCACCACCATACTGTACTTTCTTTTTAATATCCAGGAAAATGGCAGCCGTTGAAACATCCGGTTTATTCCTGAAAACCTTGATGACTCCTTCCTGTTCTACGACAAAAAGCCGGTCTGATCCGTCAAAGGCATGGGTAAAATCGACAGGATTGTCAAATTTAAGCTGAGGAAAAGCCTTAACTGCTTTATAACCGGGGGCCACGCTGCTCTCTGTTTGATGAAATTTATTTTTGTAAACGAAGGCAGACAGGAATGAAAGAGCCAGGACGCTCATTGCCAGGTTGAATTTTTTCATGAACTATCATTTAAGATTTATTACGGTAAGTTCCGCAATAATCTTCTAATTATCAAGCCCGTATTTTGTCTCCTGTTTTTGAAACGGGACAAAAGAATAGCCCCCTGAAAGTCTTCATTGTTCGCTTTTAGAGGGCTATTCGCTTATAATACAAATGATTATCCTGTATTCTGATTCAACTCCCGCAGATTATTTTTTTACCAGTGTATAAATTTTCCCACCGGAATAATCGATCAGGAAAAGCTCATGATCGGCGTCTTCTCCGAATGCCGCAATGGTGCTCACATTGTCGATGGTCACGTCACTTTTGGTGGCAATCTGTTTGCCGTCATAATTCAATGCCCAGATTTTACCGCTCACATAGTCTCCGAATACATATTTTCCGACCAGTTCAGGTATTTTCTTGCCCCTGTAAACGGCTCCGCCTGTAACCGAGCGACCATCACTGCCTTGTTTATAACTGAAAACCGGCGAGATCAGGCTGGACATGATACAGTTGGCGTTGTTCTGATAACACTCATTACCTTCCTTGATCTTCCATCCGAAATTAGCCCCTTTTACAATGATGTCAATTTCTTCCACTTCGTTCTGACCCACATCTCCGGCCCAAAGGTTTTTGGTTTCAGGATCGAAGCTGAATTTCCATGGATTACGAAGACCATACGCAAAAATCTCTTCCCTGTTGCCAGCTGTGTTGTTTATAAAAGGATTGTCAGCCGGGATGCCATAGTTGCCTTTGGTGGTGGCGTTTACGTCTACCCTCAGCATTTTACCCAGAAGGTTTTTGAGGTTCTGGGCATTGTTTTGCGGATCGCCGCCGCTTCCGCCGTCGCCGGTTGCTATATAGAGATAGCCATCCGGTCCAAAAGCAATTTTACCTCCTTTATGGTTGGTATAGGGCTGATCATACGTAAAAAGAATGGTTTCAGAGCCGGCATTGGCCACACCGCCGGTGGCTTTGTATCTGGCAATTACCGTTTGCCTGGTAGGCTCGCTGCGGTTATAGTTGACATAGAAATAACCGTTGTTTTTATAATCAGGATGAAAAGCTAGGCCCAGCAAACCCATCTCTCCGCCCGAAGTGACTTTGCTCCGGATATCCAGGAAAATGCTGGCTTGATCGGCTGTTTCTTTGTTGTCAAATGCTTTGATGATCCCTTTTTGCTCTACCACATATACTTTGGACGTACCGTCGCCTGCGTGGGTAAATTCTATCGGCATGTCAAAAGTAAGTTTTGGAAAAGCATCAGCCGGTTTTAAACCTTTAAAGGTGGTTCCCGGTGTTTCGGGATCTGTTTCCGGGTCGGTGGATTTGTCTTTGCAACTGCTGAGCGGCAGGCTTAATAAGAATAATAGTGTCAGTTTTTTCATGGTCAGAACGTTTTGGTCATATTTATCTAAACGGCAAACAGCTTCGTATGTTTTCATAAAGACCAATAAATGTCGCTTATTCAGTCAATCCGGGCCGGGCAGGCTGTCATCCTTTTTTCCCGTCCGGCATACTGCCTGGCCGGCTCCCCTCATCCTTTCTCCTTTCAATCCAATATCACCCACTTTGGGTGAGTAGCAAAAGTTAAAAAAAGTATTATTTTTGACGAAAAAAGCTTTGAAAAAACTCCTTTATGTCCTCTTGTTGCTGTGTGTCCGGCAGTACTGTTATGCAGTGGTTCCGGATAACATCAGGCAATGGTCTATCGGAGACGGGCTGAGCCAGAGTGAGGTCCGGACCATTAACCGCGACAGTCACGGCATGATGTGGTTTGGCACCCTGGACGGGCTCAACAGATTTGACGGCTATGAGTTTAAAAAGTTTGTCAGAAACCCTTTTGACGAATCAAGCCTCTCGAACGATATCATCAATACTACTTTTGAAGACAGCAACCGGGACATCTGGGTAGGTACCAACAGAGGATTGAACCGCTTTTCGTTTAAAAAAGGAAATGTGGAGAGAATTAAACTCACAGGAGCACGGGCCGATTATGTGTTTACGATCGCAGAATCTCGGAACGGGAATTTATTGATAGGAACGCACAACGACCTCATCAGGGTCACTAAAAAAGGGGATCAATACCTTTCAGCTTCACTTTTGCCTAAAGAACCGCCATCTGATCCTAAATCAAGGGTAAACTATATCGGTAAAAGTTCGTCGGGAGGGTATTGGGTTTGTAAAGCCTCCGGTCTTCACAAGATGAATTTTAACAAAAATGATGAAATTACGGGCAACAGGAAATACGAGTTTGAAGACATAAAGTTCAAAGAAAACAGGATCAGGAAGTGCCAGGAAGATGCCAGGCAGAACCTTTGGATCGTTTCGGGCTTTCAGCTTTTTATCCTTAAAAAAGGGGCGTCTGTGATCACCAAAGTGAACTTGCCGGCCGGTTCATTTCCGGAAAGGATCACGACCCTTCTGATTGACAAATACGGGTTATTGTGGCTTGGGTCTACGAATGAAGGCGTATTCAGGTATAAAATCAATAAAGACGGCACACCGGAAAAACTCGACAGGATTGGAGCGGGAAGTGACAGGCCTAATCTGTCAGCGAAAACGATTCTGACCCTGTATGAAAGCAAAGAAATAAATGATGACGATGTTTGGGTAGGAACCAGCGAAGCCGGGGTCTTCCAGTTCAGCCGTTCCAAAAATAACTACAAACACTGGCATGAACTGCTTAAAAATGAACCGGCTTATTCCAAGTCTATCTTCTCCCTTTGTGCAGCCCGGAACGGGGAAGTATGGGCCGGTACGCTGGAAGGTTTGCTCCGCTTTAATAAAGATGCCGATGGTTACAAAAAGTTTATAGCAGACCCGAAAAGACCGGAGAGAAATGCCTTCCAGTCCATTCTCGAAGACCGCAAAGGACGATTGTGGCTGGGAAGCAATGAGGGTTTGTACCAGTTTGACAGGGCCAGGGAAGCCTTTAAACCTTTTGCTATCCCAACCGCCAACGGGCATATGCCGATGGTCATGAAGGTCTTTGAAGACAAGGCCGGGGTTATTTGGGTCGGCACGTCCGATTATCTTCTGAAGATCAATACCGATGACTCGTTTGACATTATCCAGAATGTGGTTTTTGAAGGGAAAATGTTTAAGATCGGTACGGTGGGGGATATTGAACAGGAATCTGAAAATGCCTATTGGCTCGGAACAAGCCATGGACTATACTTATTTGACGGCAAAAAGATCATCCGTGCATTTGTGTACAAACCTGATAATCCTAAAGGCCTGATGGAAAATATCATCCTGGATGTATTTCTGAGTCCGAAAAAAGAGGTCTGGGTGGCCACTACCAAGGGACTGAGCAAAGCAGAGAAAGTAAACGGAAAAATAGAGTTTAAGCACTACACCGAAAGGAACGGTTTACCCAATTCATTTGTGTACGGGATTCTGACCGACGCCGGAAATAACCTATGGTTCAGCACCAACAAAGGCCTGGCCGTGCTGAACCCGGCCACGGGAATCATTAAAAACTACCAGGAAAATGACGGCCTGGGAGGCAATGAGTTTAATTCGGGGGCTTTTGCCAAAAGCAGTACAGGCGAAATGTTTTTCGGGGGATTAAACGCCCTGGTCAGTTTTAACCCGGATAAATTCATAGAGAATAATCATATTCCGAAACTCTCGGTTTCGTCCCTGCAACTGGCTGAAAAAGAAGTGAATATAGACAGCCTTGTTTACAACCGGCTGGCTTTGAAAATCCCTTATGATGAGAATAATGTCAGGCTCAGGTTGTCGTCTCTCGACTTTACCAACCCAGAAAAAAATGAGTATGCCTACAGGATCAGGGGTATTCACGATCAATGGGTAAGCAATGGTAAGCAACGTCAGCTTTCGTTTTTTGATTTGCCTTACGGCGAATACATCCTGGAGCTTAAGTCATCTAATAACAATAACGTCTGGAATGACCATGACATCCTGACGATTCCGCTTCATATTGTGCCGCCGTTTTGGAGAACGTATCTTTTTTATGCCCTGATGTTCCTCCTGGTTTCGGTTCTCATCTATCTTTTTTACCGGAACAGGCTGCAGTCCAAGCTCAGGTTTTTAGTGGCCATGGAGACCGTCAGGCTGGAAGAGAACGAAAGGGTCCGGAAAATCGCTTCACAGGACATGCATGATGAGTTCGGGAATTCACTGACCAGGATTTCGATATTGACGGAATTGATAAAAGCCAAAATCAATCAGAAAAAAGATGACGACGCCCTGAGCTTGCTGACGAAGATCGCAGATAATTCAAACAGGCTGTACCAGGGCACGAAAGATTTTATATGGTCGATCAATGCCGAAAACGATAATTTGTTTGAAGTGGCGATCCGGATCAAGGATTTTTGTGAAGAAGTGCTTGATAATTCCGGGAAAACGTTTGATTGCGAAGGCATTTCTGAAAAAATGCGTGAAATCAACCTGAATCCCGGAGCCAGCCGGCATGTCGTCATGATCTTTAAGGAAGCCGTGATGAACACCCTGAAACACTCGGAAGCCACCTGTGTGAAGCTGAGTTTTGAAATAGAAACGGACTCGGTACTGATCTGCTGGGAAGATAACGGCAAGGGATTTGCCGGATGTGAAAATAAAGGGCTGGGGCTCACCAATATGAAGAACCGTGCAGACAGGATAAAGTCCGTGCTTTCGCTGGATTCGGACAAAGGGACGAAAGTGATGCTCAGGGCCCCATTTAAACAAAACAAATGAAATGAAGACCACTATCTTTATTTCTTTAAAAAAATTAAACAGATGAAAGACTCAGATTTTCTTATAAATCCTATCAGGATCAGCCTTGTTGAAGACGATGAAATCATCAGGGAAGGATTCTCCGTGCTGCTGAACCAGACCCCTAAATTCAATGTGGTCAGTACGTATGGCAATTGCGAGGATTTCCTTAAAAATATCAACAATGACAAGCCACAGGTGGTGCTGATGGACATCGAATTACCGGGCATGAACGGCATCGAAGGCATAGAAAAAGCCAAGAAGATCAACCCGAAAATACAGGTGATTGTGGTGACGGTTTATGAAAACGACGACCTGGTATTCAAGGCCTTATGTGCCGGAGCAGGCGGATATCTGACCAAAAACGTGCCTTCACAGTACCTGAGTGATGCCATTTTTGAGATCATCAACGGCGGGGCACCGATGAGCACGAACATTGCCCGGAAAGTAGTGGCATCCTTTCAGAAAAATCACCATTCGCCTTTGTCGGCCAGGGAAACCGAGGTACTGGAGTTGCTGGCGAAGGGCAAGAGCTATTCCAACATAGCGGAAGAACTGTTTGTCGAAAAAGAAACCGTCAGGACACACATTAAAAACATCTACTGGAAACTCGAAGTCCACTCCAAAGCCGAAGCCCTCGAAAAAGCCAAAAAGGAAAAATACATTTCCTGATCCGTTCTGCCGTTCATCCAAATCACCCATTTTGGGTTAATAGTTTATGAGGTAAGGGTAAATACCTTTGCTTCAATAAATTATGAAACAGCTATGATTAAAAAATTACCCTTATGGGTCTTACTCTTTTCGTGGATAAGTACAACCGCCCAGACTACATTTGAAGGCACCGTCAAAGGAACTGTGCTGGGTTCAGACCAGAAAATGGTGGAGTTTGCCAATGTCATCTTACATCGCTCGGCAGACTCCGTTTTTGTGAAGGCCACACTCACTGATGCACAGGGAAGATTTGAATTGGACAAGGTGGCGGAAGGGCATTATTTTGTGGTCATTTCCCAGATCGGGTATCAGAAAACCTATTCCCCGGCCTTTTTTGTCAATACAAACAACAGCACGGTCAATCTCAGCGACCTGCTGATGAAAACAGAAGACAAAAACCTCAAAGAAGTAACCGTGAGGGCCACCAAGCCCTTTATTGAGAGAGAACTGGGCAAGGTGATCATCAACGTCGAAAACAGCCTGGTGAGTGCCGGAGCTACGGCCATTGAGGTGCTGGAGCGATCTCCCGGTTTGTTTGTCGATTCCGACGGACGCATTACTTTCAAGGGGCGTTCAGGCGTCATTGTGATGATTGACGGCAAGCCTTCTCCGCTTTCTGCTGCCGACCTCGCTACGTATCTGCGAAGCCTGCCTTCCAATGTGATCGAAAAGGTGGAACTGATTGCCAATCCTTCGGCCAAATACGACGCTTCAGGCAACTCGGGCATTATCAACATCAAGCTGAGAAAAGAGAAAAACCTGGGCACGAACGGCAGCATCAACCTCTCAGCCGGACACGGCAGGTACCATAAACTGAACGGCGGAATAACGCTGAATCACCGGACTAAAAAGCTGAATATCTTCGGTAACCTGAATACCGTAGCCAACAAAGGATTTAATAACCTGGTGCTTGACCGTAATTTCTCTGAGAACGGCAAAGTGACTGGTGTGTTTTTGCAGAATAATGACATTTCTTTTCCGGTCAAAAGCCTCATTCCGAGGGTAGGGCTGGATTATTATGCTACTAAGAAAACTACCCTGGGTGTGGTGGTAAGCGGCCTGGTCAATGAGTTTTCGCCGGGTGGGAACAATAAAACAGATGTGCTGGACGGCTCAAGGGTCAAAACCGGGAGCTTTGCCACGGTTAATAACACGCAGTCTTCCTGGTATAATTTTGCCGCCAATGCCAACCTGAAACACACGTTTGACTCTACCGGCAAGGAGCTCACAGTGGACTTTGATTATGCCAGGTATTTCAATACTTCCGACCAGAATTTCACGACGGACTATTTCAATGCCAAAGATGAATTGCTCCGGAGAGCCATCCTGATCGGGGATGTGAAAGGCGGTCTCAATCTGTTGTCATTCAAGGCGGATTATGTGATGCCCGTGTCTAAAAAACATAAGATCGAGACGGGTCTGAAAACGAGTTTTGTAAAGAATGATAACGATATTAAGTTTTTTGACCGGGTAGGAGAGAATGACCAGTATAACAAAAACCTGAGCAATCACTTCATATATGATGAAAACATCAATGCGGCCTATCTGAATTTTATCTCACAGGCTGAAAAGGTCAACTGGCAGCTTGGATTAAGGGCTGAACACACCCTGGCGAATGGCAACCAGATCAATACAGACTCGGCCTTCCATCGCAATTACCTGCAGTTTTTTCCTAGCTTATCGGTCAATTATGACTATTCAAAAAAGCACAGCCTCAGCCTGACGCTCAGCCGGAGGATTGACAGACCCAACTACCGTCAGCTGAACCCGTTTAAGTTTTTCCTGGATCCGACTACCTACCAGGAGGGCAACCCGTTCCTGCTGCCCCAGATGACTTATGCGGCGGAAGTTTCTCATACGTTTAATAAGGCTTATACCTTGTCGGTGTCTTATAACCGCACCACCGATTACATCGGTTCGGTATTGTTACAAAATGACGCTGACCGTGTGACGATCCAGACAGATAAGAACATCGCTACTTCCAACAATTACGGCCTTGAATTCTCCGCTTCAAAAAAGATCGGCAAATGGTGGAATTCAAACACTACTCTGAATGCCTTTTATAATGATTTCAAAGGTGTGATAGCCAATGCAAGCCTGAACCAGGGAAGTCCGTCGTTCAGCATCAACTCGTCCAATTCGTTTGTTTTGCCTGCAAAATCGACCCTGGAAGCCAATATAGTTTATCTGCATAAGCAAACTTATACCATCTCGTATCTGCAGCCCTTCTTTAATTTTTCAGTGGGATATCAGAAACAGATCCTGAAATCGCAGGGTACCGTCCGGTTGAATGTATCGGATATTTTCTGGAAGAATTATCCCCGCGGCGGGACAAAGTTTGCGAACATCAACGAGACTTTCGTCAGCAAGCGTGACAGCCGCGTAGCCACGGTGACGCTGACTTACCGTTTCGGGAAAAATACGGTTGCTCCCGTAAGAAGACGCAGCAGCGGAGCTGAAGAAGAAAAAAGAAGGGTTCAGGTAGGATGATAAACACGAAAAATATGAAAAAGCTATTCAATGTAACATTTCTGATGCTGCTTGCTGCCGTGGCTTTTGCCCAGCAGGAGGGCACACTCTCGGGCCAGGTGACTGAAAAAGACGGTAAACCCCTGGAATTTACTTCCATTACGGTACATCATACCAAAGACTCAGCTTTGGTCAAAAACGGATTTTCGGATGAATCCGGGAAGTTTCTGTTGTCTAAAATTCCTTTCGGTTCCTATTTTCTAAAAGCAGGAATGGTTGGTTTTGAGACTTTCAGATCCCCTGCCTTTTTGCTTTCAGCAGAAAACCCGGTGATAGATCTGAAAAATATCACGCTCGCCAGGTCGGTCAACCAGCTGAATGAAGTCACGGTCATCCATAAAAAACCGTTTATTGAGCGGCAAATCGACAAACTGGTGGTGAATGTGGAGAGCAATATTTCAATGGCAGGAAACAATGCCCTGGAGATACTGGATAAAATTCCGGGCGTCAGGACTGACGCCGACGGCAATGTTTCGGTGTATGGAAAACAAGGCGTCCAGATTTTTATGGATGGAAAACCGAGTAATCTTTCTGCCACAGATCTCGCCAATATCCTGAAGGGAGTGCTGGCCAGCCAGATCGAGAAAATAGAGATTATTACCAATCCTTCCGCCAAATATGATGCCGCCGGAAACATGGGGATCATCAACCTGGTGATGAAAAAAGACAAGAGATTCGGTACCAACGGCTCTTTCAACACAAGCCTCGCTTTAGGTTTACACCTGAGACAGAATGCCGGGTTCAATCTTAACTACAGGAAGAATAAACTCAGCCTGGGAGCCAACCTGACGGAAGGCTGGGGCAAAAGAGAAAACCGGGCCGCCATTACCCGTAATTTCGGACAGGAGGTCAGCACAAGGCAGTTTTTTGATCAGAAAGCCACCACTGTCAGTACTTTTTTTACAAAAAACGCAAAACTGACCGGGGATTATTATTTCAATAAAAAGGTAGTGGCCGGGGTGTCAATAGGCTTGATCAATAATCATTTTAACACCAATACCTGGTCTTTATCCGACCTAAAGAATGCCTCAGATGAAATTCAGCTGAAAAACCGTTCGGATGTGAGCAACAGGGACAAATGGAACAATTATACCGTTAACGCCAACCTGAAATATACCATTGACAGCCTGGGCAAAGAGCTGACATTTGATGTGGACTGGCTGGCTTATCTTCAGAATCTGAACCAGCATTCCGAAAACAGTACGCCCTACACCCGATCAGGAGAAATGATACCGCCTTATAACCTCAGGGGAGACCTCCCTTCTGTCATTCACATCAGGTCATTCAAGGCCGATTATGTTCATCCGCTGACGCCGAAAACGAAGTTTGAAGCGGGATTGAAAACCAGTTTTGTTGACAATGACGGTGACGCCCGATATTACCTGGAAACAGACCAGGGTGAAATAGCGGACCAAAGCCGGACCAATCATTTTCTGTATGAGGAAAACATCAATGCCGCCTATCTGAATTTCAATACTGAACTGAACAAAACCACGGTTCAGCTGGGCTTAAGAGGTGAATATACACACCTTAAGGGTAACCTGCTGACTTATGATACCGTTTTTACGAGAGATTATCTGAAGCTGTTTCCGACCATCTACCTGAGCAGGACTTTTGCGAAAAAGCATTCAGTTACCCTCAATACAGGCAGAAGAATCCAGCGGCCTAATTACCAGGATCTTAATCCGTTTAAGTTTTTCCTTGACCTTTATACTTACCGCGAAGGCAACCCGAATCTGCAGCCGCAATTTTCCTACAATACAGAGCTGACGTACGGCTATAGTCAGAAAATATTTGTGAATTTTTACCTGAACCGTGAAACCAAGTCGATATCAACCGTACTTTCTCAGAATGACGTAACAAAAGTCGCCGCACAGACGCAACTGAATCTCAATGACGGCCGTACTATGGGATATAATATCTCGGCCCCGGTTGATTTTATAAAGAATAAATGGACAGCCAATCTGTTCTTCAATCACTGGAATGACAGGCTTTGGGGAAAAGTGCAGTCGGAGTCGTTTGACAGAAGCCAGAGTTCATTTTTTATACAGGCCAGCAATAACCTGATCCTTAAAAAAGACTGGACGGCTGAGTTCGGGGGATATTATATCAGCAAACAACTGTACGGCACTTTTGTATTCAACTCACAACTCCAGGTGAATGCCGGCATTCAGAAGAAAATTTTCAACAAGAAAGGTACTTTAAGACTTAACGCCAACGATATTTTCCTGACCCAGAAACAACGCATGACAGTTCAGTATGCCAACGTGGATATGAAACTCAGAAGAAGGCTTGACAGCCGGTTCGTGACAGTGGCATTCAGTTATAATTTCGGAAGCTCGACCGTTCAGGGTATAAGAAGACGTAATGGAGGTGCGGATGAGGAGAAAAATAGAATTCAGGCAGGGACTTCTGCCTGATTCTATTTATTTTTATCAGACGATTAACGCTGAGAACACTGAATTTTAACCTGAAACCCATTATACCTATGAAACCCGGAAAAGTAATTTTACTGTTCCTTTTGTCCGTCGCCTCCCTATTAAACGCACAAACCCCGAAAAGACTCGCCTGGATCGGCATAACCGGTAAACCAGCGGACAACGGCTTCGTGATAGATTCTGTCGCTCCTAAATCCACCTTTTCTGTTTTGCGGATAAAAAAGGGCGACATTCTGCAATCTCTTAACGGTCAGGCAATAAGCACCCAGGAAAGCCTGGGTAAAGCTGCTGCAAAAATCAGGGAGAAAGACGGAATCAGGATAAAATACCTCAGGAACAATACGGAAGAAACAGCTCAAACCCAAGCCATTCCGAAGCCTTTTGAAACTTCGGCCATCGCCGATATTGATTATGATTGGGTGGCTTTTAAAAACGGGCATCTGAGGACCATCACCCGTAAACCCAAAGGAAAAACCAATGTTCCTGCGATTTTGCTGATACCGGGATATGGATGCGGGTCCATTGAAGGTTATTCCCAAAGCTATAACGGTAAACTGATGAACGCCTGGCTGGAAGCCGGGTTTGCGGTAGTCACCATCGAAAAATCAGGGATGGGCGACAGCGAAGGCTGTGCCCCGTGTACAGAAGTGGACCTGGCCACAGATATCGAAAGTTTTGATGCCGGGTACAAATACATGGAAAACCTGCCTTACGTAGACAAATCCCGCTTGTACATCTGGGGCCATTCTATGGGAGGTACTATCGCTCCGGAAGTGGCAAAGCTGCACAATCCCAAGGGTGTGATGGTTTTTGCCTGCGTGTTCAGACCCTGGAGCGAGTTTCTGCCTGAAATGCACCGGGTTCAGAAACCCTTGATGGAAGGGCTCACTTATCAGCAGACGGAGACGTTTATGAAAGGCATTCAGAAGATTTATTATGAATTCTTCGTGCTGAAAAAATCACCTGCCCAGATGCACGAAAATCCTGAATATAAAGCCCTGGTGGAGAGCGAACTGAACTATCGGGAAAACAGCAATAACATGTGGGGGAGGCACTGGAGATTCTGGCAACAGCTGGATTCGGTTAACCTCGCTAAAAGCTGGCAGGAGATTAAGTGCCCTGTGCTGGTGCTGCACGGCGGAGCAGATTATGAGCAATGCTCACCTCTGGAGCCCCTGATGATCAGGGAAACTGTCAATGAAGCACACCCCGGACACGCAGAACAGGTGACAATTCCGGACCTGGATCATTTTATGATGAAAAGCAAAGACTGGAAGGAAGCCTATCAGCATTTCAAAGACCGGGAATATCTGAAAGGTAATTTTAATGAAAAGATAGCTTTAGAAACGGTTAAGTGGCTTAAATCAAGATGATCTTAAGATCGACCGAGGATTCTCAGGTATTTCTTTTTTACTACTTTCGAGTTGAGAAGGCATTGAATAATTCCTTCAAAAACAACATCGTTTAGCGTGCCGAAAACTTCATAATCGATATCTTTCCGCGGGTATTTTTCCAGGAGTTCTGACTGGCAAAAGTCATCGAGTAAATGGCCGTAAATAAAGGTGTCTTTTGTAAAACACTTCCTGTTGGTGGTGATTTCTAATCCTTTCTCTATCCGGTAACAGTTAAAGCCGCATTCCGGTAGTTCAATACAGCCTGAGGCATGATCGCAGAATTGAGGAACATAATCTTTGCTGCTCGGAAGTGCAGCTAATAAGTTAATATCTCCATCCAGTTTAAGTACCAGGAAGAATTTAGGTTTGTAAGTTCCGTTTTTGAAATAGAAAGGTTTAAAAAGGATAATGTTTCCCTCAAGCAGCATTTTAGTTGTGTTCTAAGAACTCCTCATAGATTCCCTTTTTCTTCTTATCGTGAAGAAGGAGTTCTGAAAAATCTATTTTGAAGTCGGTGGTGTTTATTTTTTCGTTTTGGAGCAGGTCCAGCACATCGTGTTTTTTCGCAGCGGTATGCCACAATGAACCTTCTTTATGGGTGTATTCAACAAGATATTTGGATGTTTTGTTACCAAATTCTGCTATTACACTGTCCAGAAGATCCAAATCATTCTGAGAGAATTCATCGTCACAAAATTCTTTTTCCGGAATGATATTTCCTTCAATGGTAGTTTCGTCCCTGGTAAAATAACCTTTAAGGAAAGTGGGCTTGTCTGACAATTCGACAAAAATATCCTGCGAAACCGGCCCGAATTTCCAGACTTTATATTCAAGATTCAGAAAAGGTAATCCACTCTTTTCGATGGATTTTTCGTCGAGGATATACAGCAGTTTCAGAATCGTAGTTTTGGCCGGGGATTTGATTTTCCGGGCAAGATAAATAATGGTATTCCCGATTTTAGATACCTGGTCCTTAGAATAAGTATGATATTGTCCGGCTTCAGAATTCATAGTCGCCAAGGTTAAAAATATGGAGTGCTAAAAGTTTATGTGATCTTAATTTACAACAAATGTATTAATTTTTTTCAGGATTGGAAATTCAATCAAAAAATTTAACAAAATACCCGCCCCATCAGAACCTGAACTTCTTCTGCCAGTGAAAAGCCTCCTTTTCTTTTTTGATCGAGCCGTTGTCGAGGGCAGCTTTGAGCCTGGGATTCATTTCTCCCTGAGAGGTGAGATGCCAGCCGCCGCAGTCATCACAAAGGTAAACGGCTTTGGAAGTATTGTGGTCAAAACGGATGCGGGCTTCAATCAGGGCATCGGTGGCGATACTCTCTGAAGCATAAACCCGCTTATTTGTGCTGCATTTTGACATGCCGCAAAAATACGGAAATAACCTTAAAATGTAAGGCTAAACATAGCCTGTGCGGTATAAAATAAAAAAATCCACCCAAAATGGGTGGAGATTTTTCATTAAAAACCTAAACTATAATTAGTTGTCTTTATTGATTCAGCCAGGCTTTTCTCAGGTTGACCTGAGCTTCTGTAGCCTCTGGATCTTCTGCAATGACGTTTGTTCTCATGGCTTTGAATGACTGCACTTTCGCTTTAAGCAGTACGGTTTCTTCGTTGCCGTTCTCATTTTTTCTCAGCACACCGACAGTCAGATCATCCCCGTCTTTGACGGTTTCGAGCCATTTGGTTCTGAATTCGGCATAGCTTTGAATCGTTATTTCTTCTCCGTTGACGCTCTGAAGGATGTCGCCTACCTGGTATCCCAGTTCTTTTCCTTCCGCATTCATCTGGTCTGTATTGATGACTTTGAACTTCCCGTTGGCAGGAGCCATGCTCATGTTGCCGAGGTTGTAAGTCGTAATGATTTTTTCTTCTTCGTATTCCAGCCCCACTTTTTTTAATATCTCTTTCAAAGGCAGCTTTTCGCTACCCTCCACGTATTTCACCAGGAAGTTCTTAATGGCCGGTGAGCTCAGTGCCTGGATCTCATCAAACAACTGATCATCCTGGAAATGCTGGTCTTTGCCGAATTTCTTCGAAAGGTCAAGTACCAGGTCGATGATACCTTTTTTGCCACCTGATTCTTCTCTGAGCAGGATATCGAGGCATAAAGAGATCAAGGCTCCTTTCTGGTATACATTACCAAACTGACTCTGGTGTTTTTTCAGGACCCCTTTACTCATTTCAGTAAAAGAAAGCCTGTCATCAAACTGCTTCTGAGAGCTGTTGATCTTTTCAGTCAGCACTTTATAAAGCTCTTCCGGTGATTTCAGTCCGTACCTGGTCTGGGCAATATGAGCATGGTATTCCGTGGAGCCTTCATATAGCCAAAGGTGCTTCGACATCTCCGGGTAATTGAAATTGAAGTCATGAATCTGCTCCGAATGAATGTTCAGAGGTGTCAGGATATGAAAAAACTCGTGAGCGGCAATATCGGTAAAATACGGTCCGAAAACTTCCTGCGGGTATTCCTGGAAATAATAAACGGATGAATATGAATGTTCCAGGGCCCCTTCAGAACCTGACAAACCCGGCTTGTTGTCAAAATAAACCAGGAAAGCGTATTTATCAACCGGCAGAGTGCCTCCAAGGTATTTCCCCTGGGCCTGAAGTAAAGGATCGACCTGCTCGGCCAGGAATTTGGAAGTAACCTTGCCGGAAGGTGAATAAACAGAAATCAGGACATCGGTATTGCCTACTTTGACCGTCGTGGTGTCCGGTTTACAATACAATATAGGACTGTCTACCAGTAAATTATAGGAATCTGTCAGGAAAACATCCTGCGTGTTCGAATGGTCGCTGTCTGTGAGTGCAGTGCTTCCGTAAAAATCAGGAGTGTGTTTGATCGTCACTTCGTACGCCGATTTTTCGTACCCCGAAAAATATCCGAACAATCCGTGGTTATTGATCAGGTAAACTGTGTCTTTCTCAATGGAAGTGCCGGAGGGCTCAAAAATGGTATTGTCGGCTTTATCATAAGCATCAAAAGTATCATTGACCCTGTAAGTGATTTTGACAAGTTTGTCCGAACGTTCGATCAGCCAGCCGTTTTTATCCAGTTTTTTGGTTTTGAGAATGTTGCCTTTTTTGTCCAGTGCCTTGAAATCTTCAATAAAACGACCATAATCGTCTTCTGAATAAGTACCCGGAACAGTTTTGGGAATAAAGAACTTCAGGTCCTTTTTTTTGAAAGAGGGACAAGTCAGTTCAACACTCAACTGATCATTGGAAGATTGTGTCAAATCAACCGAGTACCGGAGTACCGGTTGATTTTCCTGTGCACCGGCTGAAAACAGCGTGCCCGCAAAAATTATAAGTAATAGCTTTTTCATAAAAACATTGATGCTACAAAATTAAATGATGAATATAAATTTTAACTCACCCATTTTGGGGTAATTATCAGATTTTTTTAAACTGTTCTATATCAAACAAGGCGTGCGAAACCGCACGTTTTTGGTGTTAAGTAGTTTATGTATCTTGTTGATTTTGAGTAGATTGTGTGTTGGCACGACCTTTGGAAACAACTTATTGACGAACAGGTCCGGAACCACCGGAACAATCCCTTCGCAAATGATGAAAAAACTATTTTGATACCATGGACAGAGAATTGTCGCAATATACCATTAACAGGAAGAAAATAAAAAACATAGCGGTTGGTTTAGCCGGCGTGGCCCTGCTGGCAGGAGGAATTTACTACTTTCGCAATTCACTTCAGAGTTCTGTTGAGTCTTCAAAAATCAGGGTGGCTGTAGTCGAAACCGGCAACGTTGAAAACACGCTGACGGCCACAGGTGAGGTCATCCCGGCTTTTGAGCAAGTCATCACCAGCCCGATCCGGGCCAGCATCAAACAGGTGTTTTTTACGCCGGGCTCACAGGTGAAAACGGGGCAGCCTATTGTTTCTCTTGACAAGTCGCTTACTTTAATCGAACTGGAAAAACTCAAAGACCAGCTGGCCTTAAAACTCAACAGCGTTGATAAACTGAAGATGGATCTCGACAAAAAGATTTATGACGCCGATATAAATGACAGGATCAAGTCGCTGACTATCAATCGCCTTAAAGCTGAGCTGGAAGATATCAAAAGACTTCAGAAAGTAGGAGGCAGAACACAGGAAGATGTGACCAAAGCCGAGAACAACCTGAAAATAGCCGAGTATGAAAAAGCCCAGCTTGAAAACGAACTGGCTTATAACCGTAAATCGGTAGGGGCGAATGTGAGGGAGTCACAACTGAACGCCCAGATCGAAAGCAAGAACCTGAAAGAAATGGAGCATAAACTCAAAATGGCAGACATCGTCGCAGACCGCTCCGGGGTGCTGACCTGGGTTAACGACAAAATCGGGACCGCCGTCAATGAGGGAGAAATGCTGGCCAGGCTGGCCGATCTGGGCAGTTTTCGCATCGAAGGCTCATGCTCGGATGTTTATGCAGACCAGCTGAAAGTCGGCTTACCGGTGATCGTCAGAATCAATGAAACCGATCTGAGGGGCATGGTTACCCAGATCAAGCCTTCGGTGGAGAACGGGATCATGCAGTTCTCTGTCCAGCTGGATGACAACAGGAATGCGGCTTTAAGGCCCAATATGAAGGTAGAAGTGTTTATTGTTACGAAGAGGGTTGAAAAAGCCGTCAGGGTGATGAACGGGCCTGCATTCAATGGTAAAAGGAAGACCTATGTATTTGTGTTGGAAAACGGTGTCGGCAAACGCAGGGAGGTGGAAACCGGACTTTCAAGCTTTGATTTTGTAGAGATCAAAAGTGGTTTACAACCCGGCGAGAAAGTGATCGTATCGGATCTGAGTCAGTTTGAGCATCTTAACGAGATCAGGATAAACCAGAAATAACCTACACCTTATGAAAAAGCTATATCTCCTTTTTAACCTGGTCCTGCTGATTTCTTTCGCTCAGGCACAAAAGAATGAACTTACCCTGGAACAAGCCGTTTTGATGGCCAGGGACAAGTCGATTGCCTCCAAACAGGCTTCGACTCAAAAACAAACCGATTACTGGCGGTGGCGGACTTTCGCGTCGGATTTTAAGCCGCAACTGAGCCTGAACGGCTCTTTACCGAGCTTTACCAGGTCATTTATTGAAGTAAGACAACCGGACGGAACCGTGGCTTTTCAGTCGGTCTCCAACAACAACTCTTCTCTGAATCTGTCGCTGAGCCAGAGTATTTCCAAAACCGGCGGAACCGTCTTTGTGCAAAAGCAGATCCAGAGGTTTGATGATTTTGATCGCAAAACGACCCTTTACAACGGCGTTCCTCTCGCTTTCGGGCTTTCTCAACCCCTTTTCAGGTTTAACCAGATGAGATGGGACAAGAAGATAGAGCCGCTGAAATATAATGAAAGCCTTCAGAACTACCTGGAATCAATGGAACAGGTGGCCATGAATGTAAGCAGCTATTATTTTGACCTGCTGGTGGCCCAGGTCAACCACCAGATTGCAGAAAAGAACCTCAAAAACAACGATACACTTTACAAAATAGCCCAGGAAAGACTGGTTTTGGGTAAAATATCGCAGAATGACCTTCTCCAGCTCAGGCTGACCGTGCTGAACGCTCAGAAAGACCTTGCCTCAGCCCGGCAGGAGGTGGAGGTGTCTATGCTGCAGCTGAAGTCTTTTATCGGTTACAGGGACGAGACAAGGCTGGACCTCGCTATCCCGTTTCAGATCAGGGAGTTCAATGTAGATGTCAGAAAAGCCATTAATGAAGCCTTTAAAAACCGGGCAGACGCCATCGCATTCCGCAGGAAGATGCTGGAATCAGAAAGAGACCTGAACAAGGCCAAGGCAGAAAACGGGCTCAACGCTTCATTGAACATGGCTTTCGGCTTATCGAACAGAGGCAACAGACCGCTGGATGTTTACCGTAACCCACAAGACAGGGAGTTTGTGGAGATACAGTTCAATTTACCGATCATGGACTGGGGCAGGTCAAAATCAAGGACCGAAACGGCCAAAGCCAACCTGGAACTGACCAGGCAGACGGTGGAGCAGGAAAAACTGACTTTTGAGCAGGAAATTTATACCCAGGTGGCTTTGTTTGACATGTTGCAGAGCCAGGTGAAACTGACCGCCGAAACCGATCAGATAGCTGCCACGAGGTACCAGATTGCCCAGGACAGGTTTATCCTGAGCGACCTCAGCATTACGGACCTGGGTATTGCCCTGCAGGAAAAAGACAGGGCCAAAAGAGATTATATTGTGGCTTTGAGAGATTACTGGCGGGCCTATTATACCTTAAGATATTTAACACTTTACGATTTTGAAACAAATCAGACTCTGGATAAAAATTAAAACAATAAACAAATTATGATAAAGCTAACAAACATTGAGAAGGTTTACCGGACAAGTACGATTGAGACGCTGGCTCTCAACAACATCAACATCGACATCAAAAAAGGAGACTTTGTGTCTATCATGGGGCCGTCTGGATGCGGAAAAAGTACGCTGCTGAATGTCATGGGGCTTTTGGATGAGCCCTCTTCCGGCTCCGTTGAAATCGGCGGACAGCAAGTCGGGAAATACAGGGACAAGGAGCTGGCTCATCTGAGAAACCAGAAGATCGGTTTCATTTTTCAGAGTTTTCACCTGATCAACGACCTGAGTGTGATCGACAACGTTGAAATACCTTTGCTTTACAGGCCTTCAACCAACAAAAGCCGCAGGGACGCTGCCCGCGAAGCCCTTGAAAAAGTAGGTCTGAGCAACAGGATGAAGCATTTTCCGACCCAGCTTTCGGGGGGGCAAAAACAAAGGGTGGCGATTGCAAGAGCCATAGTAGGCAATCCGGAAATTATCCTGGCAGATGAGCCGACAGGTAACCTGGACAGTGCCATGGGAAATGAAATCCTGAACATCCTGCTTCAGTTGAACGCCGAAGGCAGCACCATCATCATGGTTACCCACGATGAAAGCATGGCCAAAAAGACCCATCGCCTCATCCGCCTCTTTGACGGCTCACAGGTGTCCTGATTACAATAAAATTTCAACCGGATTGAAAAAGAAATGAAAGGATCCTGATATTCCGTCATTGAGTCATTCAATCATTCAAAATTAACTATTATGATACTCAATTATATAAAAATCGCCTGGAAAGTCCTCCTGAGGCACCCGTTCTATACCTTTATCACCCTGTTCGGGATTACCATGACTCTGACCGTGCTGATGGTGCTTACTTCATTCCTGGACCACCTCGTCGGGAATCATTATCCTGAAGAAAACAGAGGAAGATCGCTTTATATCTGGAACATGACCCAGCAGGATTCGTCCGGGACCTCGATGCAAAGCGGGCCCATGTCCTACAAATTTCTGACACAGTTTGTTAAAACGCTCAAAACCCCGGAAAGAGTAGGCATCTGTTCGATGAGCACTGCAGCCAACACCTATGTTAACGGGAAGAGGATCAAAGTCAGCACCAAATATTGTGACCCCGATTTCTGGAAAGTGGCCACATTCGAGTTCCTGGAAGGGAAGCCCTTTAACGAACAGAATATTGCCAACGGCGACAAAGTAGCGGTTATCACCGACCTCGTCAAGAGAGAGTACTTTGAAAACGAAAACGAACCCGCTGTAGGCAAGGTCATTGAAATTGAAAATGAGAAGTACAAGGTGATCGGCGTGGTGAAATCAAGCCCTGTAACGCGTTTTATGACCTATTCTGAAGTGTTTTTTCCTTACAATATGCCCAAAAGTAATTTTCAGAGCAAATGGTTCAGAGGGAACTTCTATGCTATTGTGCTGGCAAAGAACACATCTGATATGCCGAAAATACAGGAGGAATTTAATGATGTAATTGCCAGGTTTCCATTGCCCGCTAATGAAGACGGCTTTAAATACTCCGTACTCGAAGTAACCGCAGAAAAATACGTCGACAACATGGTGAAACCCCTGCTCCGTACGACGGTCGGTAACACATTTTACATCATTGTAGCATTGGTGATGCTGATGCTTATGGGGTTGCCGGCTATCAACCTGATCAACCTGAACGTCAGCCGGATTATGGAAAGGGCCTCGGAGATCGGCATAAGAAAGGCATTTGGTGCCCCGGTGAAGACTCTCGCCTGGCAGTTTATCGTAGAGAACATCTTCATTACCCTCATAGGCGGGTTCCTGGCCCTGATCCTTACTTTCATTTTCATCATGATTTTCAATGGAAGCGGTCTCATACTGCATGCCGACCTGACGATTAACTTCTATGTATTCGGAGTCAGTCTGGTGGTCTGTTTCGTTTTTGGTTTGCTGTCAGGAGTGGTGCCGGCTTTCAGGATGTCAAAAATGAAGGTGATTGATGCCCTCAAAAGTGCATAAGAAATTTTAAATAAAAAATTAACTGTTGGCGGTGAGTAACCGCTAATTAAAAATAAAGAATCATGATACGACACCTGATTAAACTGATATGGAATAAAAAAAGGAGCCATACGCTGCTGATCGTCGAGATACTGGCTTCATTTCTGGTGCTGTTCGGGGTGATGAGCCTCGTTACCTATAATATGGGGAATTATCTCAAACCCATTGGTTTTGAGTATGAAAAGATCTGGACGATAAACTTCAGCAGCAACCAGGACACTACTGATGTGGCGGGGAAAATGAACCTGCTGTATCGCAAAGTGGCCGGTTACAACGAGGTGGAATCGGCCACCAGGATGTCCGGGAATTCCCCTTTCTCGTTCAGCAACAGCAACACGGGCATCTCATACAAGAAAACTCATACCATGTCTGATATTTATAACACGGATGAGCATTTTGCCAAGACACTGGGTCTGAACCTGATCCAGGGCAAATGGTATGGCAGAGAAGACAGGGTAGCAAAAAATACGCCGGTGGTGATCAACCGGGCCACGAGAGACGCCTTATTTGGAACGGAAAACCCGGTAGGAAAGGTATTTGACAGCGAGAATGAAGACAAGTGGAGGATTGTGGGTGTGGTAGACTATTTTAAAGGTAAAGGAGAGTATACTGCTGATAAACCCGCTATTTTTGTGCTGATGGATGGCAAGAGTGGTTGGGAAAAGACCATTCTGGCCAAAGTAAAGCCGGGTACAGATGCCAATTTTGAGGCAAAAATGATCAGGGAGCTGGGGGCGATGGCGAAAGACTGGACCGTTGAAGTCACTTACATGTCGGATCAGAGGGTAAATCAGCACAATTTTTCTCTCGTGCCGATGATCATTTTCCTGATCATCTCAGTATTTTTGCTGATCAATGTAGCCATGGGACTGTTTGGTATCCTCAATCTCAACATCGCCAGACGCAGGGAAGAGATAGGGGTAAGGAGGGCACTCGGAGCTACCGAAGGTAGTATTAAAAGCCAATTTGTCGGTGAAATGTGGGTAATCGCAGCTTTTGGTATTTTTATCGGTCTGTTGTTTGCCGTTCAGTTTCCGATTATGAGTATTTTTGACCTCGATCCGGTGATATACATCATCGCCATCTTGCTTTCGGTCTTTATTATTTTCCTGATCGTAACGCTTTGTTCCTATTATCCGAGCCGGCAGGCCGCGAAGATACAACCGGCCATGGCATTGCATGAGGAGTGATTATTGGCTTAAAAGCGGTAAGGTATAAGCGATAAGATCTTTTCCTTAGTTGTGATAGTTGAGGAAGGATGATTGAATAATAGGGCTGATCAAATAAGAAAAATCCTGGCCTTCAGGCCAGAAAACCCTGATCCCTTTGCCCCGGCCTTCGGGCCGGAAATAAAATAGTTGAATATTAATTGATAAAAAAAGCTTACAGCTTAAGGCTTATGGCTTGAAGCTAAAAAACATGTCCAGAATACTGATCATAGATGACGATGTAGCCGTGCAGGCTTCGCTTACCCTGTTGCTGAAACAGGATGGCTTCCAGGTGAAGACCACTTCTTCGCCGGTGCTGGCTATGGATATCATTCAGGATTACAAACCTGAACTCATTATTCTGGACCTGAATTTTTCGATAGAGACCTCGGGTGATGAGGGGATGAAAACCCTGAAAATCATTCGTAAGGCTCATCCAAATGTTCAGGTTATTTTGCTGACCGGGTGGGGTACCATCGACCTGGCCGTAGAAGGGATGAAAATCGGGGCAAAAGATTTCATTACCAAGCCATGGCAAAATGATTATCTGTTGCAATCTATCAAAACGACGCTTAATTTGTCTCAGCAGACACCGCAGTCTGCCGACAGGCAAAAGCTGGATGAGAAATATGATTTTAACCATATCGTAGGGCAGGACCCTCAGTTGCTGTCTATCCTGGAGACGATCGGGAGGGTGGCGGTGACCGAGGCTCCGGTATTGATTACGGGAGAAAGCGGTACAGGAAAGGAATTGATTGCAGAGGCCATTCATCAGAACAGCAAACGTAAAAACAAGCCGTTTGTGAAAGTCAACCTCGGAGGGGTATCATCCACTTTATTTGAAAGCGAACTTTTCGGTCACACCCGCGGAGCATTTACCGATGCCAAGTCGGACAGGATTGGCCGGTTTGAGCTGGCGAATAAAGGCACTATTTTCCTGGACGAAATCGGCGATTTGGATTTGTCAAGCCAGGTTAAGTTGCTGAGGGTGTTGCAGGACCGTACTTTTGAGCCTCTTGGAAGCAGCAAAAGCAAGACGGTAGACGTGAGGATCATCTGTGCTACGAACAGGAACCTGGAAGAAATGGTCAGCAAAAACACTTTCAGAGAGGATTTGCTATACAGGATCAACCTGATTACCGTTAAACTTCCGCCTCTGAGAGAGCGGCCTGAAGATATTTCTGCTCTGGCGGTTTCGTTTGTAAACAATCTTAAAACAATTTACGAAAGGCCGCAACTGCGGATCAGCTCCAAGGCCATTCACTGGCTCAGGAGTTTGTCATTGCCGGGCAACATCCGTCAGCTGAAAAACCTGGTGGAGAAAACGGTTTTACTGACACCCGATGATGAACTGCAGATCCATGATTTTGAAAAGAACATCACGGGAGGCACCAGTGCGGCTGCATTGAGAGCCTTGCCGGAAGTGGGCACCATGACGCTGGAAGAAATGGAATTCCAGATGATCAAAAGAGCGATGGAGTTTCACCAGTACAAAGTCTCGAAGGTAGCCCGTTCACTCGGCATTACCCGTTTCGCTCTGTACAGGCGACTCGAAAAGTTCGAAATACCCTATCATCCTGAAAATTAATCTCTTGTCACTCAGAACCAAATACATCACTTTTGTAGTCATCGTTCATGCGGTGATCATCTTTCTCATCTTCTGGCTTCTGAAGGAAGAAAAACTCTATTTTATCCTGTCGGAAGTGCTGGTGCTGATTTCACTGCTCATTGCGATTCAGCTCTATCATGACTTTATTCAGCCGCTTAAGTTCCTGATGACCGGCATTGAAGCCATCCGTGACCGCGATTTTACGGTTAAGTTCAGGAAAGTAGGCAAACTCGAAATGGACCAGCTAATTGATGTCTACAATGCCATGATCGAGCAATTGAGAGCCGAAAGAACGCAGGTGCTGGAGCAACATTATTTCCTGGACAAACTGATACAGGCGTCGCCCATTGCAGTGATTATCCTGGATTTCGACAATAACATCACCAACCTGAATCCGAAGGCCAGGGAGCTTTTCCATTTCAAAGACAATGCTTTTCTGAACAGACCACTTGTAAACGTGGAGCATCCGATTGTCTCGCACCTGATAAGTGTTGAAAACGGAGAATCAAAAACGGTACAGATCAACGGGGTTGAAACTTATAAAATCCAGCGGTCGTTTTTCCTGGACAGGGGTTTTTCAAGACCTTTCCTGATGGTGGAGGAGCTGACGGCCGAAATTATGGAAACTGAGAAGAAAGCCTACGGAAAGGTGATCCGGATGATGGCCCATGAGATCAATAACTCGATCGGGGCCGTGAATTCTATCCTGAATGTGACCAGGAGCCACGTCAAAGATCCAGATCTGTCGGAAGCCCTGACGATTGCTACTGAAAGGAATGACAAGCTGAATCATTTTATGCGTCGATTTGCAGACATTGTCAGGCTGCCGTTGCCTAACAAAGAGGCCGGAGATGTCATTATACTTACCGACAATATCGTGCAGCTTATGTCCGTCCAGGCCCGGGCGAAAGGGTTGAACCTGACGTTAATTAAGAATGCTAAGCACGTGAACAGGCAGATCGATACGGAACAAATGGAGCAGGTTTTGGTCAATATCATCAAAAATGCCATTGAAGCCTGTGTTCCCGGCCGGGAAATCATCGTGGAAGCAGATACGACAAGCCTATTGATCCGGAACAACGGAGCCCCTATTCCTGAAGAAGTGGAACAGCGGCTGTTTACTCCGTTTTTCAGCAGTAAACCCGAAGGCCAGGGGATCGGCCTCACACTTATCCGCGACATCCTGATGAACCACGGATTCACTTTCTCTCTCAAAACAGAAGAAGGCGGCTGGACAGTGTTCAGGATTAACTGGTAGCTGGAGGAATGGTCAGTATAGTCTCAGGGAAAGTTTTTATAAATATCCTTCCGATGGTCAAATGTTACAAAATATAATGTTTGATCATCTTCCTCCCATTTAAGCCCAATGCGGTAGTTCCCTGTTCGTATCCTGTAATAATGTGTAGCCTTTTAACTTTTTTAGATTAGGCAGATTATCAAAATTGTTGGATTGTTCAGAGAAACTATTTTTAAAAGCAATTTTCATTTTTTTCCTAATGCTTTTAAAACATCTTCTTTTTTAACAGTTTGCGTTTTCATCCCCTTTTCTATCTCTGTGGCAAGAATATGATCTTCCCATTGTGCATCAGTTATTTTATGTGCTTTTATCCCTAGCTTTTCGGCAAGAGCGATAATAAGCTTAATATTTTGTGATGAATTACCTTCTAAAACAATTGCACTCATATACATTTATTTTTTTACAAAAAAACAAAAAAGTAATAAATACAAGGATACTTTCGAAACTTTAATGATTAATTCAGTTCACCGCCATCCTCCAGCAAAGCAAAGCCGAAATGAACGTTACCGGGGTGAAAATCAGCGTTTCCAGTATGTTTTCAGCAAACAGATTGCCTATGGTGTTCAGGAAAAACAGGGCTACAAACAGCCAGAGTAAGCCGGTAGTGATTTTTCGTAGTGTACTGTCTTTGGTAGTTTTCGGGTGAGTAAACACAAGTCCAAGCAGAAGAAGATTAATGAGTATGGAAACTACCTCAAACCGCTTAAGCTCCTCCGGGTTCTGAAATTTTCCGCCCCAGACGATGTCAGAGGGCACCAACCCCGCCAGCACAAAAGCGTGAAAGATAACCACCAATATAAAAATAACCATCAGGGCTTTTCTCGCCGTTTCGAAGGGGATTTTTTTAATCATAAAATTAATTTTTGAAGTAATAAGCCTGAACATTGGGCAAAATCGTGAAAATCTGAATCACCAAACCCCAGAAAATATAAACCACATGAATCACCCCGGCTTCCCTCACAAAATAAAGTTGCACGGCGATCCAGATAATGGTTGCAAAACCCGCATAGAGAGAATAGGTCCAGGCCCAGTGCCTGTCTTTAAAAACATTCAGTTTTTCGGCTGGCGTAAATTTCTGACGGGTGATCAGGGCCCAGGCAATACCCAGCGGCATAAAACCCAGGAAAGTCAGCAATATGATGCCGGGGATCAGGAAATTATGGAAGGGCGAGTGTTGAAGCAGACTTACCGGCATGCCGATCATGTTTCCCGATGGGTCAAAGGTCAGCAAGCCACCACCATAAATGGCACCAAGACCAAGCAAAAGTTGTAGGGCAATCAGGCATTTAACACTCAGCGGCATTTTCATGACTTTGACATGGCTTTGGTTTTCAGTTCAGCCGGCATTTTTTCAATCGCATACCTCAGAGCGGTTCTGGGCATGACCGTCTTTTTGCTCATGACGTAATCAAAAATTTCCTGTTCATGAGCCTGGCTGGCGGCTTTCAGCATCCAGCCGTAACCTTTCTGCACCAGGTCGTCGGGGTCCTGCAGTAAAATATCAGCTATTTCGATGATGTCGCTCAGGAACTTGCCATTACGGCCCGGAATGATCAGTGATACGGCGGCGGCTCGTTTTGTCCAGCGGTTTTCTGATCTCGCCCAGGTTTTCAGTTCTGACAAAAACTCAGGATACATGTCAAGGAACGTACCGACGGTATGATTACACAAGGTGTCGCACGACGCCCAGTTGTTGACATCCTCGTTAACCCAGCGTTCAAAAACCTTGAAATCTCCCGGTTTAAAGTCTTTTTTCAGGCTGTAGGACCAATTGCAGGCAATGATGGATTCTTCGAGATAATCGGAGGCCCATAAATCATCGCATAAGCTGAAGATAAAGGCCTTGGGCTGTTTTTTGACAGTCTTGAAATGCTCCTTGGATATTTTAACCACAATACCGGTTTTGATGCCGTAGAGTTTTATTTTTTCCTTGAAAAAGCCTTTGCCGCTTTCCTGTATTTTTAAATCAATCTGGCTTTCGAGGTCTTTTCTGAGCTGATTGAGAATGATTTCTTTGTCCATTTGAAGATCTTTTTAATCAATGGTTAAAGATACGCTCCTGTTGACGTACGTGATATGACATCGGGCAGAAAATCTCAGAATTTCATTTACTTCGACCGAATTTCATGAAAAACTTTTCAAAATATTCATAAACCAGGTAGCTGACGAGCAATGTGACCGCCATGGCCCCGATCTGCCAGTATTGGGTCGGGAATTTCGGGTAAAATCCTTTCACGTAAATCAGGAAATCTCCGCAGAGCCTGTAAACAATCGGGTGGAGTAAATAGATAGAGAAACTGGTATCTCCCAGAAATATGAGCGGATGATGCAGCACACCGGGCAGTGTGTAGTCTAACTTATAAAAACCGATGCAAATCAGCAGACAACTGAGGGTGAAAGCCAGCCGGGCGGGGCCGGTAACCAAAGAAACAACATTGCCTGAAGCAGGATAGAAAATAAAAATCACCAGACCAATTAAAATCAGGGCAAGGCTTATCGTATTGCCTATTTCCCTGTCTTTCAGGAATACACCTGTTAAAAAACCGGCCATGAAAATGAAAACCTGGTTGAGCGGATTGGTATAGATTCTCCATTGGTTGCTTAATTCAACCTGGCTGTCTAAGGCATAAAAAGCGTAATACAGATATAGAGAAAACAAAACGACCGACAATAAAATCAATAAAGCCCTGTAGTTTTTTGCGAAAATCATGAAGAATGGGAAAAAGGCATAAAAAACGAATTCATTGCCTATAGACCAGGCCCCGGTCGCGAAATAGACGTCCCATCTGACAAAGCCAAAAAGCCCGCTGAGGTTGAGGAAAAGATCAGGAACCTCAAATTCTTTTTTATAGAGCACCAGCGAAATCAGGGTGACCAGGCCAAGCAGGGGGAGAAGTCTGAGGAATCTTTTCTTTAAAAAATTTCCGAGGGCTCTGAAGCTGATTTCTGTTTTGTCGTAATAAACAAAATGGAGGGTCAGGCCGCTCAAAAGATAGAAAATGCCCACACCGTAAATGCCCAGCCTGCCCATGAAGGTATCGGCGGTAAATACGCCGTTGGTCCAGACAGCATAGTGATATGACATAATTCCGAGGGCGATGGCCCCCCTGAGATAATCCAACGTGTGAAGTCTCTTCATGCTTTGTTACAGGTCAGAAATAAAAAAACGTACCGGATTATCTCTGGTACGTCTTAGTTACCTCACAGATTTAATCTGATGCAAATAAAGCACATCAGCGTGAAGGTTTTTCATCCGGCGGAAAATTGTTTTAATTGACCGTAATGGTCTGTTCCTTTTTCAAGCCTTTTTCGTTCTTCGGAAGTGTGACGACGAGTATCCCGTTTTCACTTTTGGCAGAAATCTCCTCTACCTTCACTTTTCCGTTGAGGCTCAGTGTTCTTTCAAAGTTTTTGACTGGAAACTCCTGCCAGCTGAACTCGGGTTTGCCCTCAATTTCCTTGCTGCCGCTGATGTAAAGTACATCTTCAGTGACAGCTATTTTGATATCTTCTTTAGCAAATCCAACGGCATAAACCTGCACAACGAACTCAGTTTCCTGGTCGGTGATATTAAGCGGAACATTGTATTTGGGCCTTTTTATGACTGAAAAGTGATGAAACGGATGGTGACCTCTGAAAGATCTTCTGTATGCCGGACCACAGCCGGCTGTATTTTGCTGATTAAACATGTTATCTGATGATTATTGGTTAATAAATAATGAGCTTACAACTGCTCTTTTGCTGGCTTTTCGGCTTGCTTATGGTCGGTATTTTCACAATGACCGGAGCGGAAATGATGTCCGAGATGGTGATTGAACCTGGCAGGTCCTAAAGTGGCCACCAGCGTACCGAAAGTAAGGGCAGCTACGCCCAATACGATGAAAAATCTGGGTCTTCTTTTCATGATTACAGATGGATGGTTATGGGTTGATGATGATTACTTCTTCCTCCGTGATTCCTGAAATGATGGAATTCCTCGTCAGACATAGAACGGACCCTGTCTGCAAACTGGTAGGCTCCCCAGTACCTTCTTCTCATGCTTCTGAAGAAAAGGAGCCTGGCGATGGTCGCGAAAATGAAAATGCCCAGGATAAATACGGGCAGGAAAAACAGGGCGGCTCCGAGGAGCAACCCGAACAGAACGGATTTGAAAATTGAATTTGTCATTGAGCTTTTTCTTTTAAATTAATCGGGACAATATGTCCCTGTAATGGATGACGTGTGAGCCGGAATTTTACTTTAAATTATTTTCAATATTTTGGATGAGGGCATAAAAAAAGCCATCAATCGGGTGACTGATGGCTCTGATTGATAATTATCTTCTGCAACGCTCTTTCCATTTTTCTTTGAAAGCCGCTCTTTCCTCATGGCTCATGTCCATAAATTTCTGTCTGAATTCAGGGTTGGCGAACGGCGGTCTTCTGCCCCGCGGAGGCCCGAAACGGAATCCCCCGAAAAGAATCCGGCTCAGCACCAGTATACCCAGGGCCTGCCAGTAATTGATTTTTGTTACATGCAGCACATCCGGTAATATGGCATTCCACAGCCACATGACAGCCGCTGAACTGACAGCCACAGCGGCTAAGATGAAGAAGGCAAAAAAGCCTCTTCTTTTCCTGCGGTGATAAAAATAATTTCTTTCCATGATTTTAAAAATTTAGCTCGTCGTAAAGGTAGTTCAACCGGTTTCTTAAATGTTTGGTGGCGTAGCCTTTACGGCTGATGATCGTTTTCAGGTTTTCACCGGTTTGATCGGCAATTTCCTGCAATGTCAGGTCTTCTATTTCATTCAGGATAAAAACCTCCCGCTGTTTTTCAGGAAGCTCGTCGAGGGCTTTCATGAGTTCTTCCCAGAAATGTTCTTTGAAAAGGGCCAGTTCAGGGCTCTCGCTTTCATCTGTGAGTAACATCTCTTTAAAACCCGGACCTTCGTCGTCTTCGTAATCGTCGAGAGCGTCTGTGGTTTTCTTGCGGTACTTATCGGTGACTTTATTTCTGGCCACCCTGTAGAGCCAGGCACTGACGTTTTCGAGCTCTTCGGCATCTGTCAGACTGCTGAGCTGGTACCATACGTCCTGCAGGATATCTTCGGCATCTTCTCTTGACCGGACTTTTCCACGGATAAAGCCGAACA
This sequence comes from Emticicia sp. CRIBPO, assembly GCF_009905725.1. Classification (GTDB taxonomy): domain Bacteria; phylum Bacteroidota; class Bacteroidia; order Cytophagales; family Spirosomataceae; genus Leadbetterella. The sequence goes on from NZ_JAAAKV010000003.1 coordinate 465,179, forward strand.
ATTTCTTACCGAATTGCTGGATGGTATCTGAAATGGAAAATCTTTTCTGAGCGATCATTAATATGGTATTCGTACTAAATAAGGATGACGAATCAAATGGATTTTTACTTTAAATCCTGATCAAATGTAGAAAGATTTTTTATCAGTGATTTGATTTTCAGATGAGTGGGTATTCTGAATGTTTACTGGCAGATTTTCAGGAAGAGGTCATAACAAAAGAAAACGGCCTGATTTTGTCAGGCCGTTTTAAGGTTATTCGTCTCATGTTTCGTCTTCAAAAAACAGAGATTAACATCACTTTGTCTTCTTTCAGAATCAGTCATTTACTTATTTCTTAGGTATAATCGCTGTCGCTTCAATCTCGACCAGGATATCTGCCCGGAAAAGTTTCGACACTTCTACCAGGGAACTGGCCGGAGGATGTTGTACATTGATAAACTCATCCCGGACGTTCCTCACTTTCTGGATCTGGGAAACGTCAAGGATAAAATAGGTAAGTTTTACCAGGTTGTCCAATGACCCGCCTGCTTCCTCAACGATGTTTTTCAGGTTGATGAACACCTGCCGCGTTTGGGCGGTCACATCATCTTTACCCACAAGGTTTCCCTGCTGGTCCAGTGCCACCTGTCCTGACATCGTCACCATATAGCTGTTGCCCAGGTCAATCACCGCTGCATGGGAATAGCCATTGGGTTTCGGAGATTTTGCCGGGTTGATGAAACGGACAGGTTCAGCCTTTTTCTGACTAAAGCCTGTTATGGAGATCAGTAAGAGGGGGAGCAGGAATATGGTTTTCATAATTTTCAGCTCACCGTTTTCAAAGCCGACAAGGTCTTATGTCTGTCCAGGGCAAGGTCAATCAGGCTGTCAATCAGGTCGGGGTAATTAAGGCCGGTTGCTTCCCATAATTTAGGGTACATGCTGATTTTGGTGAATCCAGGAAGGGTATTGATCTCATTCAGCACGAAAGTATTATCAGCTTTCAGGAAGAAATCGACACGGGAAAGTCCTTCGCCTCCGATGGCCGAGAATGCTTTGATGGCAGCATCTCTGAGGGCATCACTTACGGCAGGTGTAATGTCCGCAGGGATTTTCATGACTGCTCCGTCGGCATCGATATATTTGGCTTCATAAGAATAAAAGTCCCTTGTTGGCACGATTTCACCAATCACAGAGGCTTTCGGGTTTTCATTGCCTAACACAGAGCATTCCACTTCTTTGCCTACGATGGCTTCCTCAATCAGGATTTTACGGTCATACTGGAAGGCTTCATTGATAGCTTTCTCATAACCCGCAGCGTCGGTTACCTTGCTTACACCCACAGACGAACCGGCGTTGGCAGGTTTAACGAAGATGGGTAAGCCCAGTTCCGCCGAAACGGTTTCGAAGCTCAGCTGGCCCAGCTGATGTTTGTGATAAGTGAAAAAACGAGCGATCGGAATGCCGGCGTCTCTCCACAGTCTCTTGGCTATATCTTTATCCATACCCACAGCAGAAGCCAGGATATCGACGCCCACAAAAGGAATTTCAAGTGCCCTCAAAACCCCCTGTAAGGTGCCGTCTTCGCCATAGGCCCCGTGAATAACCGGGAAAACCACGTCCACTTCCCCGAGTTTCGCTCCTGACGCTGCGTCTGTAACGTTCGCTGATTTTCCGTCAGTCCTCAGAATAACTTCCGGAGCGGAGGTATTCAATTGTATTAATTTCGGATCGTCAGGGTTGTTGAGATAATTTTCAGGATCATTGAAATGCCACTTTCCCGACTTATCTATGCCCAGAAGATATAGCTCATATTTTTGTTTGTCAATGGCATTGATGATGCTTTTTGCGGATTGCAGGGCAACCTCATGTTCTGTGGATTTTCCACCAAAAACGATCGCGACTTTTATTTTAGACATTTTGATTGGTTTTACGCTTATTTGACGCTAAAGGTAAGACAGAAGGGATTTATTCTCCAATAGTAAGTGGAAATATATTGGAGAATGGGGAAAAGGACAATGGAAAATGGAAAACGGACATGATATTTCTTTCTTCTTTTTCATCCTCCTTTCTCCGGTAAAAATAAAAAAAAATCAACCTAGGTGTTTGTTCGTACGAAATTTTTCCTACCTTTGTTTCGTTAATAAATAAAAAGCTACAAATTATGGAAATTGAACCTACAAAATCAGAACTGGAAATCCTGCAGGTGCTGTGGCACCACGGGCCGTCGACCGTCCGGTTTGTCAATGACAAACTCAACGAACAGAAAAGGGCCGTTCAATATACTTCTACATTGAAACTGATGCAGATTATGGCGGAGAAACAAATGCTGACCCGTGATGAAAGCCAGATGAAACATATCTACATTCCTTTGATTGAGGAAGGTCAGACGAAAGAGTTCCTGCTCGAAAAGTTTGTCGATAATATGTACAACGGCTCTTCAAGCAGCCTCGTGATGCAGTTGCTGGGCAACAAGAAGACTTCGAAAGAAGAAATCAGTGAACTGAGGGCTTTGCTGGACGAATTTGACAAAAATAACGCCTGACCTGCTATGAACTACGAACATTTACTCAAAGCCATCAGCTGGACATTGATCCACTCTCTGTGGCAGGGACTGGTTTTATCCGTTCTGGCTGGTCTGGTGATATTATTCACCCGTAAATCTGCCTCAGTAATCAGGTATAATCTCCTTTGCCTGCTGTTTTTCGGTTTTATCATTTCAGCCGGGTTGACGTTGTTCTATCAATTAGGTGAAAACAGGTTTGTCAATACCACAAAACTGGTGCAGGGTTCTGAAAATAATGTTGTGCAGCAGGAAATGGCTGTTATTGAAGTTCTTTCTGAAAAAGCCATTACCCAATCCTGGAACATCAAAAGGGCTGTTGATTTCCTGAATACCAATGCAGTGTTCATCGTGTTATTGTGGTTTGCGGTTTTCAGCGTAAAATGCTTCGGCATTCTCCGTGATTTAGGGAATATTTACCGCCTCAGAAACTACAGGACGCAGTCGCCGCCCGAACAATGGATTACGCGTTTGTCGGAGTTGCGGCAGCTGATAGGGATAAAAAGATATGTGAGACTGATGGAGTCCGGACTGGTGTCGGTGCCCAGTGTAACAGGGTTTATCAAGCCTCTGATCCTGGTGCCGGTCGGAATGCTGAGTCATATGTCTGCCGACCAGGTGGAGGCTATTTTGCTGCATGAACTGGCCCATATCCGCCGGAAAGACTACATCATTAATTTTATCCAATGTTTTGGAGAAGTGATTTTCTTCTTTAACCCGGGTGTGCTCTGGTTGTCTTCTCTGATCAGGGAAGAGCGGGAAAATTGTTGTGATGACCTGGCGATCTCAGTCACTCAGAACAAAAGCAGGTTTGTGCGGGCCCTGGTTTCTTTCCAGGAGTATAACCTCACCGTTAATCAGCTGAGTATGGGTTTTGGTCATGAGAAAACACCCTTGCTGAACCGGGCCAAACGCATACTTTACAGCAACAACAAGTCTTTGAATAAACTTGAAAAGGCTTTTTTATCTCTGAGTTTGTTTATTTCCACGCTGTTGTTGTTTGCTTTTTCGGGCGGAGAAGAGATCAAAGCCCCGATAAAAAAGCTGGCTGCAGATATCAACCAGCAACTGACTCAGGCCATTACGGACAGCGATACGCTTTCGCCTTATTTTGCACGTGATTACAAACCTGCGGAAGTGGGAGAAGGTACCACCATGCAATTCACCGGAAAATACCAGGGCAAAGATGAGGTCAATTACCTCTTCAAACACAAGCGGGTACTTTATCAGGTGGCAGGGGATATCCGTTTGTTAAAAGTAAACGGTAAGTTGCTGAGTGGAAAAGACCGCGAGCCATATCTGCCTACAGTAAGAAAACTGATTGCTGAAGCAAAAAAATATCAGCCGGAAGGCGTAAGCAGTATCATGACGATGGATGGGGCAGAGGCAAGCGGTGATGGAGAAATGACGGATAAGGGCTTGAAAATCAGCGATGGCATCATAGTCAACGGCAAGTCTACGCTTTATTTCAGAGACGGCTGGGAGGTCGAAGTCAGGGATCAGAAAGTAGTGAAATTTACCATCGACGGAAAGCCGGTGCCTGAAGAAGAAACCGGGAAATACCTCAGCAGGATATCGATGATGATGGACAGGCTTAACCAGGAAATGAATGCCAATAACCGGGAAAAGGAAGCGAAGTTCGGAGAAGAGCGTAAGATCCTGGATGAATTGAAAAAGGAAGAAGCGGATCACATGAGAAAACTGAACGCCCAGTCGGATGCCACTTTGAAAAATCCCGGGGGTTTAGACCCTAAAGTTTCAGAGCTTGGCCCGTTGCGTGCTGATTATAAGGCCCTCGCATCTGAATACAAACCTGTAAACGCCCGGTATACAACCCTGCAGCCGCTGGTTAGTCCACAGACTCCTGATTATAAACCTTATACTAATGATTATACAGGTAAAACCACAAACGGTAGCCATGCCGCACTGGCTAAAGCGGATTATGAGAAGATGGGAGCACTTCCTCATAAAGTTAAAGAACCGTTAAAACTATTTACCTCAACTGAAAAATCGATGTCTGAGACCACCATTACCGATACCCACGGTAATGTGAGGAAGAAGACGGGTTTTGCGTCTGAAAGTATTCCCAAAGACTTTGATGTCATGAAACTGAACGACGATGTCATTGAAGACTTGTTGAAGGAAAATACCATCAAAAGCAAGACGGAGCTGTCTTACAAGCTTGATGCGAATGAGCTGATTGTCAATAACAAAAAGCAGCCGGAGGATCTCCACAAAAGGCTGAAGGAAAAGTACATCAAAACCCCGAAATCTGCAGTCTATTACAATTACACGATCATCAATCCATAAGAGGTATAATATAAAACGTTAAATGAAAAAGCTGTTGACTACCCCTGGGCCACAGGAATGTTTGCACCTGTTCTGAAATTAAAAGTATTCCTTTTTGAAGGCCGGAAACGCCTGCAAAAAAGAGCCAGAGCCATGTCAGCCCTGAGAAGCTGTATGCATAAAACTTATTCAAAAACTATAAAATCACGAAAGGCCCCGGCAACGGAGCCGCAATGTTAACAATTATGAAAAAGCTATTTTTATTAAAATTACTCCTTCTTCTGACCTTTTCCTTTCAGGAAACCAACGCACAAAACACCGGCTCTGTCAAAGGGCAGGTGCTGGATGAAAACAAGAAACCTTTTGACGGGGCCATTGTGTCGCTGCTGACTGCCAGGGACTCGGCAATGGTCAAGACCGCGATCACGGAAGCCGACGGAAAGTTTGAGTTCGATGCCCTGGCAGCAGGTCAGTACCTGCTGATGCTCACTAACATGGGCTACGAAAAACACTTCAGCAAAGTGCTGAACATCAGCGGACAAACCGAAACCCAGGTGATCCAGCTGAGCCGGGACAACGGAAAAGAACTCAAAGAAGTGAAGGTGTCGGCCAGTAAGCCTTTTGTTGAAAGAAAGATCGACAGGACGGTCATCAATGTGGATGCTTTTATTTCAACCGCCGGAAACAATGCCCTGGAAGTGCTGGAGCGTGCACCGGGTATCACGGTAGACCAGAACGGAGCCATTCAGTTGAAAGGGAAGTCGGGCGTGGTCATTTATGTGGATGATAAACCGACCTATCTGTCCGGTTCAGACCTGGAAAGTTATCTGAAATCTTTGCCCGCGGGGACACTTGAGCAGATAGAGATCATGGAAAATCCGCCTGCCAAATACGATGCCGCCGGAAATGCCGGGATCATCAACATCAAAACCAAAAAGACAAAAATCAAGGGGTTGAACGGGAACATTAACACCGGATATCAGCAGGGCAGGCTGCCGAAAACCAACCATAGTCTTAACTTTAACTTCAGGTATAACAAGGTCAACATCTTCGGGACGGGTAGTTATTCTTATGTGGAGGGTTTTAACGACCTGGATATCAACCGTAAGTATTTCTTTCCGGATGGAAGTCCGCAGTCGGTTTTTTATCAGAATTCATGGATTATCCGCAACAACGGGGCTTTTAACGGCAAAGTCGGGATGGATTATTATGCCACAGACAAAACAACCTGGGGTGTGGTCTTAAACGGGCTGAACCGTGTTTCAAATGAGCAGATCGACAACCGGAGTGAGTTCAGAACGGTAGAGAACGTGCTTACCGGGCTGGTACTGGCAGACAATTACCAGGACAATACCTTTAAAAATAAAGGCATCAACTTCAATTTCAGACACCAGTTTGACAGTACCGGCCAGGCCATCAATGTTGATGCTGATTATATTGTGTACAACACCGACCGTGACCAGTCGTTTGAGAATTATATCTACAACGCTGAAAATACCCTGACGGACCGTGAAAAACTGACTGGGATCACCCCTGCGGCCATTAAAATTTATGCTTTCAAATCAGACTATACCCTGCCGCTGAAAGGCGATGCGAAGTTTGAAGCGGGCGTAAAAACCAGTCTGACCAACACCGATAACAAGGCGGACTATTTCATCACCAAAGAAAATGTCACCAAACCTGATTATCAGACCAGCAATCACTTTAAATACGAAGAGGTCATCGCTGCTGCTTATCTGAACTACAATAAGAATTTCAAACGCCTGGCTTTTCAGTCAGGTCTGAGGTTGGAGCATACCATTTCAGATGGTAATCAGCTGGGAAATCCCGAAAAACCTGCTTCTGAGTTCAACAGGAAGTACACCAGTCTGTTTCCGACCGTGTTTGTATCTTACAAACTGGACAGTGCTTCCAGAAATCAGCTGACCTTCTCTTACGGTAAAAGGATCAACAGGCCTTATTACCAGGACCTTGACCCGTTTGTGAGACCGCTGGACAAGTTCACGTTTTATTCAGGTAATCCGTTTCTGAAGCCCAGTTATTCGCACAACCTTGAGCTGACCCACAGTTTTAAGAGCATTCTGAATACCACATTTTCTTATGCCAGACACCTGGACAACATCGGTGAGACCATCGAGATTGATGACAACCGGATCTATTTCAGTCGCCCGGGTAACATCGGGAAAGGGACCACTTTCAGTCTCAGTTCGGATGCCACCATTAACTTTACGAAATGGCTGAGCACCAATGTGTATGCTCAATATGCCTACATGACTTTCAACAGCCAGTTGTACGGACAATTGCTCGAATCATCCGGTAATTTTGGTTATGCTTCCATCAACAACAAACTGAAGTTTAAAAACGGCTGGAGTGCAGAACTGAGCGGGTTTTACCGGGGCAGTATGGTGTACGCCCAGTTCAAGCTGGGAGGGTTCGGGCAGATGAGTGCCGGTATACAGAAGAAAGTTTTGAAAGACAAAGGAACCGTGAAGCTGACCATCAATGATATCTTTTATACCAGAATCAATAAAGGGGTAATCAATAACCTGAAAAACACCTACGCTGATTATAACAACATCGGTGACAGCAGGGTAGTGGGCATCAATTTCACCTACGGTTTCGGCAAATCGTTCAAAACCAAAGCCAGGCAGGGCGGCGGTAGTGCAGACGATGAGCAGAATCGTGTGAAGAACTGATTTCAGAGGTAGATGATTCCGGATCAAAACCGGGATCATCTGTCAAACCCGAAAAACGGGGGAATGTTCGCTTTGTTTTTGACTATGGCTTCCGTAATCATCTCTGCGGCAATCAGACTGAAAGTAATGCCGTTTCCGCCGAACCCTAAAGCAAACCAGCAATTGGGGAGATAATTGACCTGTCCGATGTAGGGTAAACCGTCTTTGGTTTCAGTGAAGGTACCGGCCCAGCTGAAATCTGTTTTGAAAACAGAACCGGGAAACAGTTTCATGAACTTTTCGTGCAATTGCCTGCTCTTTTTATTCAGGGCGGCGTCCCGCTTTTTAGGATTGTAGAAATCATCGTCCAGGCCACCCACTAAAATACGGTGATCGTCGGTGGTTCTCATGTAAAGATAAGGATGGGCGGTTTCCCAGATCAGGGCGTTTTCGTGCCAGAATTCTTTGACAGGCACAAAGGGCTCACTCACAATTACATAGCTGGACTTAAGGATTTCCACTTCTTCCTGCAGGTATCGCTGCGACTCATATCCTGCGGCAATCACCACATGTTTTGCTTTTATCTTTTTACCCCGTTCGGTCATCAGCTCTGCCGACTTACCACCGGTGGTGAGGGTTGTCACTGAGGTGGAATCATACACCCTTCCGCCTTTTTTGGTAATGGCGTCCAGTAGCTTATAGGTCAGGTGAAAGGGATCAACCTGGGCACCGTCCTCCGAATAAAGACCGTTAGCAGACTCAAAACCAAACATTTTTTTGATGTCATCCCGGCCCAGCAGATCCGCTTTGAATCCGTGTTTTTTCCTGATCTTGTATTCCTGCTCTGTGGTTTCCTCGTCTTTCTTAAAACTGGAGTATTGGAAACTGGGTTTCAGACAAAAGGTATCATCGCCGAGTTGTTCTGCTATGTCTTTGATTTTATAAATGGCATCGAGGCACATCAGGTAGCTTTTAACTGCGTTTTTCTCACCGATCAGCTCACTTAATTCATACAGCGGGGTATCAATCTCATATTGCAGTAAAGCAGTGCTGGCAGAAGTACTCCCGAAACCCGCATGACGTCTGTCGACCAGCACCACATCGAGTCCGGCCTGTGCCAGATGCCAACCGCACAGAGCCCCGGTAATCCCGGCCCCGATCACCAGTACTTCGCAATCAATGTTTTCTTCGAGAGAAGGGTAGGTATTCAATAACCCGTTTTTCAATAACCAGAAGGGATTTTCAGATCTTAAGTCCATGGGATGTGTTGTTTTTTGATTGGAAAATGGAAAAAGCCAGCCCGGCGTGACCGTCAGGTCGGACGGGGAGAATGGACTTCCTCTCTCACTAACTATCCTTCCAATTAAAAAAACTATTCCCCGGTTTGAAAGCCGGGGCAAAAAGCGAAGGACTTTTGGGTCCCGATACTCGGGATAAACTCTGAAGGCCCGGTTTGTGTGAACAGGCTCTTCAGGGCCGGGAGTGTTCAATGAAGCTAACAGCTAATTGCTAACAGCTTACAGCCTAAGGCTTCCTCGCTACTTAATCCTCTCCGGATTCTCACCCAGAAACGCATCCCAGCCTTTTTTCTTTGAGTTATTTCCTGTCAGAGCTTTCGTTTTGGCGTGCATAAAGTGACAGACCGCCACGGCCAGGGCATCGGTGGCGTCCAGGAATTGCGTTTCAAGTTTCTGATTCAGTAGTCGTTCCAGCATGTAAGCCACCTGTTCTTTGGTAGCATTCCCGTTTCCGCTGACACTTTGCTTGACCTTTTTAGGCAGATATTCCACAATGCTGATTTCTTTTGACAAGGCCGCTGCCATCGCTACGCCCTGTGCCCGCCCCAGTTTGAGCATTGATTGCACATTGACCCCATAAAAAGGAGCTTCAATCGCCATTTCGTCGGGCAGGTATTCATCAATGAGTTGTATGATTCTTTCAAATATTTTTTTGAGCTTTAATTCATGGGAAGCGTATTTCTCAAGCCTTAAAACACCATATTGTATGACGGAAATAGCGTTGCCTCTGACCAATATAAGACCATAGCCCATGACTCTTGTGCCGGGGTCTATGCCTAATATGATTTTTTCCTTTAATTTTGTAGTCAATTCCAAATTCTTAATCATTTGCAAGTAAGCCGGAAAGCATATAAAAAACCGAAGTCTCTACTTTTCCAGTTGGTAAAGGTAAGCATTTTGGCTTTGATTTTTTTTACGCTTTTCTCCCAATTTAAATCCAGGGGCATCAATCCGGAGAGCTTAATGCAAAATATATCCGGTCTTTTCTCCGACTCCCTACACCTGGCCTGGTTCGGTATTGTCCTGATCCTGATGGTGGTCAACTGGGGCCTGGAAGCCCTAAAATGGCAGTTGTTGACGGATAACATCGAAGAAATGACCTATGCTTCTTCTTTCAAAGGAGTGCTGATGGGCCTGGCCGCGGGCATATTTACACCTTTAATGATCGGTGATTTCTGGGGAAGGGCCTACCTGTTCCAGGCGTCAAACAAAAAGAAAAGCGTCGGGGCCAATCTTTTCAATAGTTTTACCCAGACTTACGCCGCTATTTTCTTCGGGGCAGTGGCCTTGGTGATGTTCGTCTTTATTTATCCTGCCCAATCAAATCCCTGGATGATGTTGATGGCGGTTTTACTGGTGCTGGCGTCTGCGGGTGGGTTGTTCATTCTTCTGAAAAGGGCTTCATTGCGTTCTGTGAACAGACCTGCATTTCTGAAAGGGATAATCAATAAATATTTTGCTTCGATTGCTGATCTGTCAGGAAAAGACACTTATAACATATTACTGCTTTCATTGCTCAGAAACCTCGTTTTCGGGCTGCAGTTCATCCTCGTTTACCGGATGTGCGGGCTTGACCTCGCTTTTATTCCGCTTTTTATCGGGGTTAACCTGATCTTTCTGGTTAAAACTGTCGGTGGAGGCCTGAATGTGGTGGGCGATCTGAGTCTGAGAGAAATCGTGGCCCTTTGGTTTTTTGGGATGTTCGGTGTTTCTGACAGTGCCGTGGCTTTTGCTACTTTCCTGATCTGGGCCATCAACATTCTGCTGCCGGTTCTGGCCGGAGCCGTCCTGATCTCCACCTTAAAATCACCGACACAACATGCCTGACATAGCCGAGTACATTTTGCTTTTGTATGTTTTCTTTACGCTCGTGCTGATCGTCGTGTGGTTGGTCATGCCGGATGTTTCGAAGTCGGCCGGAGAGCAAATCCTGGAAGAACAGCTGTATATCACGGTCATCATTCCCGTCAGAAACGAAGAGAGGAACATTATCAGATTGCTTAAAGGTCTGGCTGCTCAAACGCTGGCTCACCGGTATTTCGAGGTGATGGTGGTCAACGACCAAAGCACAGACAGTACAGCCGCCCTGGTGACGGAGTTTCAGAGGCAATCTTCCATGAACCTGGTGTTCCTTAATCTGGAAGATAAAAAAGAAAATACTTCACCCAAGAAAAGAGCCATTTCGACCGCCGTCGGGCAGGCTAAGGGACAGTTTATTGTCACGACAGACGGCGACTGTGAAGTGCCTGAAAGCTGGTTGAAGACCTATCTGGATGCGTTTATGAACACTTACGCGGTGTTTTTGTCAGCTCCGGTTACCTTTTTCAGTGCTGCTGATGGGGGCGTGTTTTCGAAGCTGTGGAACCAGCTGCAGATTGTCGAGTTTGCTTCGCTGATCGGCTCGGGAGCTTGTTCGATGGCCATGAAAACGCCCAACATGTGCAGCGGGGCGAACCTCGGCTATCAGAAAAAAGCATTTTATGAAGTGGATGGTTATAAGGGCAATGAGAACCTGGCTTCCGGCGACGATGAGTTCCTGATGCATAAAATGGCAAAGGCTTATAAAGACCGCGTGTTTTATCTTAAGTCGCCGGGGTGCATTGTCGAGACCGAATCTCAGCCTACGCTGCAGCATTTTTACCGCCAGAGAAAACGCTGGGCGGGTAAATGGAAACATTATAAGAGTTTGCTCCCGGCCTTTCTGGCGGTGTTTATCTTTGCGGCCAACCTGTCGGCGGTTTTCCTGGTAGCGACCGGTCATTTTGAAGTGGTGCTGCTCAGGTTGCTGATGGAGTTTGTTTTCCTCGCTCTTGTTTTGCGTTTTCTAAAGAAGGACGGCAGCATTTTGTTTATTCCCCTGACGCAGTTGATTTATCCGTTTTATGTACTCTTTTTCGGCCTGATTGTCCAGGGTGGAAACACTTACACCTGGAAAGACCGGCAACTCAAATAATGGTAAAGACCCCCAAAATATTACCCCTCATCTATCCTCATTTTGAATGGGAAGTGAAAACGGATGAAAAGAAGATTTTCCTGACTTTTGACGACGGGCCTATTCCCGAAATCACCGATTTTGTGCTGGAAACACTCGCAGAGTTTAATGCCAGGGCCACGTTCTTTTCTATCGGCGACAACATCCGGAAGCACCCGGAGGTGTTTCAGAAGGTGATTGCCCGGGGTCACAGCATCGGGAATCATACTTTTAACCACCTCAACGGCTGGAAAACAGACAACAACGAAATTTATTGGGATAACATCAGGCAGTGTCAGGAGTATATAGATCAATATTATTCAAGGGATCGGAAAAAGCTCTTTCGTCCGCCCTATGGCAGGGTGAAAAGAAGGCAGGCGGCTCCATTACTGGACGATTACAGGATTATCATGTGGAGTGTGCTGACGAAGGATTACAACGCTGAGTTGAACGAACAGACTTGTCTGAGTAAAAGCATCAGGGCTGCCGGAAGCGGCTCGATAGTCCTTTTCCATGACAGCCTCAAAGCGAGCAAGAATCTCTTTTATGTTTTACAGAGGTTTTTATCGGAGTTTGCGGGGAGGGGGTTTGTTTTTGAAGGGATTGATTAAAGGTGGATGGATTTCTTTGCCTTACTTTTTTTCGTTGTCGATTGCCTTTGTGCCTTAGTGTCTTTGTGGCCAAAAATTGGCGAGTAATGGCCTCCAAGGCTCGAAGACACAGTTCGGTTTACACGCTTTTTTTGACAGGATTACAGAATTTGCAGGATTTACAGGATTTTACCTTTTACGTTGCTCCAACGTAACTTTACGTTAGCTCAACGTAACTTTGCGTCAGCCCAACGTAACTTTGCGTCGGCCCAACGTAACTTTACGTCGGCCCAACGTAACTTTGCGTCGGCCCAACGTAACTTTGCGTCAGCCCAACGTAACTTTGCGTTGCTCCAACGTAACTTTGCGTCGCTCCAACGTAACTTTACGTCGGCTCAATGTAAGTTTGCGTCAACCCAACGTAACTTTACGTTAGCCCAACGTAACTCTGCGTTAGCTCAACGTAATCTTGCGTCGGCCCAACGTAACTTTGCGTTAGCACAACGTAACTTTGCGTTAGTTCAACGTAACTTTGCGTTAACCCAACGTAACTTTGCGTCAGCTCAACGTAACTTTACGTTAGCTCAATGTAACTTTGCGTTTGACTTCTCAGACGGGCGGATCATGTCTATCTACGAGACTTTGGCAAGCAGGATGATAATATCATATGATACTATCACCACCCCACAAAAACATTAAAATAACTGCAAAACAAGCTAATCGCCAACCGCTAAAAAGCTAACTGCTCCCTATCATTGTTCTTTTAAAAATTTGTATTATTTTTACTTTTAATCAACAATGACCCGGAAATCAGCATGGAAAGTATCGTAGAATATTTTAAAAACATTCCCAGTTCGCACAGGAGTGCTATTTTGGTGGGTGGCATCGCCTTTTTCTGGATGCTCGAAAGTGCCATTCCGCTGGTGCGATTCAGCTATAAGAAGTGGAGGCATGCGGGCATCAACATCTTTTTTACCCTTACGACGATCGTCATCAATTTTACTTTAGCTTTCTTGTTGCTCAAAACAGCGGACTGGACCGTCGCCAACAACTTCGGGATATTGCAATGGTTGCCTGAAATGCCGCTGTGGGCTTATACCATCATCGGTTTGCTGTTGCTTGACCTCATCGGGGCATATTTTGTGCACTGGTCGGAGCATAAAGTGAAATGGATGTGGAGATTCCACCTGATCCATCATTCGGATACCACGATTGACACGACTTCGGCCAACCGCCACCATCCGGGGGAGAGTGTTTTCAGGTTTGTGTTTACCACCGCCGGGGTGCTGATTGTGGGCACGCCCATGTGGCTGGTGTTTATGTACCAGTCTATGTCGGTGTTGCTTTCGCAGTTCAATCACGCCAATATTGTCCTGCCTAAAAAACTGGACAACTTCCTGAGCTGGTTCATCATTTCACCGGACATGCACAAGGTGCACCATCATTATGTGATGCCTTATACAGACTCTAATTATGGTAACATATTTTCGTTCTGGGACAGGCTTTTCGGTACCTTCAGGACGCTGTCGCGGGATAAGATCATTTACGGGGTAGATACCCACATGGACCCTAAAGAGAATGACCAGCTGGGCAATCTGCTCAAAATCCCTTTCCAGCCTTACAGAAAGACAGAAAATACGGGGAATTAAAGCCTGGTGGTTTTCAGTTGTTCATTGATTTTGTTTTCCCACAGGATCTGCTGGTTGAGGTAGAGGCTGTGCCGGGTTTCGCTATCGTACCGCTCCTGCACTTTGTTCATTTTGCGGTAGTACTCCAGGTATTCAAAGTGGATCATGCTGCCAAGGTCATCTACTGTGTCTGCTTTAAAGTCTTTTATTTTGTTCAGAAACTCCATCATGACCAGGTAAGTGATGTCAAAGTGCAGCTGTTCATGCCTGAGTCCGTCAATGGTTTTTGCTGCTGTCCGGGCCCATGACATGTTCTTGTCCATCAGTACTTTCGGTCGAACATAGGCAGTTAAAACCCGGTCTTTGATCGTTATTTTTGTGTCGATCGCGAAGTTGGTAAAAATAGCTGCCCCATATTGACTTCCTGCCCGCGGTGCCGCCTTGAAATCATCCCAGTTTACTTTCCGGCTTTGGTAATAAAGGGTGTCGGGATCTTCGGCCTGGTAAAAAGGAAGGATCTCCACATAAGATTCTTTGACAAAAGCTTCTATCACGCCCTTATTCTTGTCAATGTTCCTGATCACAAAAACGAAAGCGGAATTGACGAGTTTAGACATTTCTGCAGACAACTGTGATTCTATTTCATTCTCAGGAGAACGTTCATAGGTGGTGTTAGAACGGGCTTCACATATTTTGATCAATTTTTCCTGTTTGATGGAAAATACGGTGATCACCAGCTTCATTTCTCCTTTGATTTCCCTTGATCCCCACAGGTTTTCGGTAATGGAGCATTCATCTATCCTGACCTGAACGGGTACGCCCTTGGTGTCCTGTCTGAAGCTTTTCCGGATGTAGTCGCCGATGCTTTTTTCGGGGCCGTCCTGGAATACCACTTTGGTTTTCTGCAGATTGGGTTTGTAGATAGACCCCAGGGCCGCTTCTTCAGACCGCCGGTCGTCAACGACTTCGGCCAGGTAAAAGTCCACGCATTTTTCACTGTTGTTTTTGGGTACTAAGTCCAAAACAAACTGTGCATTGGTTTTTATCAGAGTAAGTAATAAAAAAACGGTGAAAAGGGACCTGATCATTTCTGACAAACGTAAATTAAAAGGAAATAAATATAAGGTTAAATTTCTTTATCTTTCAAGTTTCCCGTCAAAAATCTGATTCCCTCCGCACATGCAACAGCCGGTCAAACCAGCTTTTCATCAGGGCCTTATCTTCTTCGTTCTCTTTTTCAGACGGCGTGAACTTTGGCAAAGCACCCAGGTCAGGCTGCCCGGCATCTACCCAGCAGGTGTACCAGAAATCACCGATCATTTTGACGGACGCCCGCATTTGTCGCTCTACCTGACTTTGCAATAGCCGGTGATAATCTCCCGAAAACTCCCTGGAGTAATTCCTGACCGTGATGCCGTTACGCTCTTCAATGGTAAACTTCTTATCCTCAGGGATTTTGCTGCTCAGTTGTTTCTCAAAAGTAAGTACCGAATCAAGGCCTGCGTTGGCTGTCAGCACCGCGTTCCAGGCTCTTTTAGAGGGGTTTTTAACGTACTCAGCCGAACCCGTGAAGTAATCATAATCTTCAGAGAAAAGCTCGGGAAGCCGCGATTCCCAGAAAGCATGGATACCCACCTGGTTGGTCATCTGACCGTTGTAATTGTGGGTGGTGTGCAGCGGCACATTGGCATCTGCGATGTAATGGCTCAGGTCTGCCGAAATCCTCAGAATCTGCTTCAGGTCTTTTTGGGTAAAAGCCTCCGTCAGCTGATATTTCATTTTCTGGATCTGCCAGGGGACAATCCCGTACGCCATCAGGGTGTCTTCAGTGTAGATTTTAACGGCCTCATTCCAGAGCAAACCAGGCAGTTTTTTCCTGACCGAATCAGGGTAAATGTCAAGGTCGATGTAATGTTTCGGAGCTTCGTCTTTGACGATGTACCTTCTTTTATCAGGATTTACGGCGTTTTCTGTCAGGTATTCAATGTTCTTTTTGTAGAAACCGACCAGTTCTGGAGGCAGCGTAAACACCGCCAGACGCGTGATTTTCTGGTGGGCGTAAAATCCCCAGAAGGGCCTGAAGGCCATTGAAGCAATCAAAAATGCAAGTAAAGCTGTCAGAATAAGGAATTTTCCTTTCATATGGATTCAGAAAAGTTAATGTGTGAAAACTTATATACGCCGCAAAACTAATTATTTTAGCCTTCCATTCTTCTTCAGGATTTCTTTTATTTTTTCAACAGGCAGGGCTTCGATCTTTTTCCCGCCTTTTGCCGTGGTGGTTTCTGCCATAAAAAGTGAATTGATGATGGCTTCTTCGGTGGCTTCGATGGCCGCCACAAACAGGGGAGTCACTGCTTCATTATGAAGCACTTCACCAGATTGCAGCCTGGTGTCCGGGTTGTGTTTGATCCTCAGTTCAGGGGCAGTTGAAGCCGCAACTACGTAATCTCCGCTGCCGTTGGAAGCTATGCCGCCGGTTTTGGCCAGACCCATAAAGGCCCGCTTGGCCAGTCTTTCGAGGTTACGGTCTGAGAGCGGGGCATCGGTCAGCACGACGATCATGCAGGAGCCGTCGGCATCTTTCTGGATTTCCCTGTAAAAAGGATATTTGCCCAGTTCTTTGGCGAGGTTCACCCCATCTATGGTCAGCACGCCACCGAAATTGGTCTGGACAATCACCCCGACCGTGTACCCGCCCAGCGACTTGGGCAGCACCCTGGATGAGGTGCCGATGCCGCCTTTGTAGCCAAAGCATACGGTGCCTGTTCCGGCACCCACGTTACCTTCTTCAATGTTGTCTGTTTTGGCTTTGCTGATGGCTTCGAGTACATGCTCTTCTTTGATCGGAAAACTGCGGCTGTCGTTCAGGAAACCGTCGTTGGTTTCGCCGATAACCGGGTTGACGGAAGCTACGTTGGCGTTGTCAGGTAAACCCAGGGTATATTTAATGACAGCCTGTGCTGCTACGGGCACAGACAAAGTACTCGTCAATATAATAGGTGTTTCGATGTTCCCGAGCTCCGCAATCTGCGTAGTACCCATAAGTTTACCAAAACCATTGCCTACATAAACCGCCGCCGGGACTTTGTTCTGAAAGATATTGCCGTCATGCGGCAGAATGGCCGTCACGCCCGTCCTGATGGTTTCACCTTCTACGAGGGTTTTATGCCCCACTTTCACGCCGGGCACATCGGTAATGGTGTTTAACTTACCTGTTTTGAAAATTCCGGGCTCAATGCCTAAAGCCCTCGCCCGCACTTTCTGAGCATGAACGGTCTGAACTGAAAAAACAAAAAGCAAGACAGGTAATAATCTGTGCATCATGCAATGATTTATGGTTACAATAAATAGTTTCTGTTGATGTAAGTCGCTGCCGCTGATAAAATCCGGCCTGTGAGATTATTGGATAACCCCTTCCTTCCTCTTTCCTCCATTTTCCTTTTTCCATCCTCCGCTAATATAATCATTTTTTATAAGCCTAAAACTCCTATTTTTGTAAAAAAACGTTCATCAATATAATTATGGAGTCAATCTTAAAACAACTTGGCCTGAAAGCCTCAAATCATGGAGTATCCACCGGACTAAATAGCTGGGAAGGCAGCGGAAGTGAACTGACTTCCTGGTCGCCGGTAGACGGAAAAGTGATCGGAAAAGTAAAACAAGCTTCAGCCGACGACTACGAAAAAGTAGTGCTCAAAGCACAGGAAGCCTTTAAAGTGTGGAGAACCAAGCCCGCTCCGCAAAGAGGGGAGATCGTCAGACAAATGGGCGACGCCTTCAGGGCCAACAAAGAAGCCCTCGGCAAATTGGTCAGCTACGAAATGGGCAAAAGCCTGCAGGAAGGACTCGGTGAGGTACAGGAGATCATCGATATTTGTGATTTCGCGGTAGGCCTTTCAAGACAATTGTACGGTCTGACGATGCACTCCGAAAGACCCGCTCACAGGATGTATGAACAATGGCATCCGATCGGAATAGTAGGTGTTATTTCCGCCTTCAATTTCCCGGTGGCGGTCTGGTCATGGAACACCATGCTGGGCTGGGTTTGCGGCGACGTCTGCATCTGGAAGCCTTCGGAAAAAACACCGTTGTCAGCGATAGCCTGTCAGAATATCATCTCGGAAGTTTTGCGTAAAAATAATGTGCCGGAAGGCGTTTCGTCTGTCATCATTGGCGACAGAACTATCGGAGAGTTGTTTTCAAACGACACCAGGATACCGCTCGTTTCTGCCACAGGAAGCACAAGGATGGGAAAAGCCGTCGGTAAGGCAGTAGGAGAGAGGCTCGGCAGAAGTCTGCTTGAACTGGGAGGCAATAACGCCATCATCGTGACAGAAAGTGCAGATCTAAAACTCGTCATTCCGGCGGTTGTTTTCGGGGCGGTGGGTACGGCCGGTCAGCGTTGCACCACCACCCGCAGACTGATTGTCCAGGATACCATAATAGAAGAAGTAAAACAAAAACTCGTTTCAGCTTACAGTCAGATCAAAATCGGTGATCCTTTGGATGTGAACATGCACGTCGGGCCATTGATAGATACCGACGCGGTGGAGGCCTATAAAAAGGCCATCGAAGAAGCCGTCAGCCAGGGTGGAGAGGTGTTGTCGGGAGGTAAAGTGATCAGTTCGGATGCCACGGCTTCCGGTTGTTATGTAGAGCCGACGCTGATAGCTGCAAAGGCACAGACAGCGGTGGTATGTCATGAAACATTCGCCCCGATTCTGTATATCCTTTCATTCAAAACGCTGGATGAAGCCATTGAGCTTCAGAACGGCGTTCCGCAGGGACTTTCCTCGGCTATTTTCTCGCTCAATATCCGGGAAACAGAGCAGTTCCTTTCTGTGACGGGGTCTGACTGCGGCATAGCCAATGTCAACATCGGAACGTCCGGTGCCGAGATCGGCGGAGCCTTTGGTGGTGAAAAAGAAACCGGCGGCGGCCGCGAAAGTGGTTCAGATGCCTGGAAAGCCTACATGAGAAGACAAACCAATACGATCAACTACGGCAACAGCCTGCCGTTGGCACAGGGAATCAAATTTGATTTTTGATTTTTTTAAAAAATATGCGTTGAAAAGGGGTTTGAAGCACATCGCTTCAGACCCTTTTACTTTTTACGAAATCCTGTTTTATTTTTTAAAGATTGTTTTTTAACTTTAGATAAATTATTCAGAATAAGCCGTTTGCCAGAAAACTTTTAACCCAGACTTGAAGTCCATTGAAAACACCTGCAGAACGCCTCACTTTCTATAAAGAGTTGTATTACCGGGAAATTGACAGAAGAAAGGATTTTAACAATGCCATTTCTGTTCCTATTGCATTACTTACCGGCGTGTTCTCCATTCTTTTTTATGTTGTTTCTGTCTATGATTTTTCTCGCTGGATTTTTCAGGATTTTTTATTTTTAGCATCGGTTTTCATCAGTTTTGTGCTCTTTATCGTCAGTGGTTTTCACACGGTTAAGTTTTATGCCAATATTGATGCCGGATTTAAGACCGTGGAGATTCCGGGCCCGGTGCAGATTGATAAATACAGGCTCGATCTGCTTGATTATCACAAAGACCTGGATGAGGCGGATAAAAAACTGACGGACTGGCTGATTTCCGAATACCTGGCCTCAGCCGAAAATTATCAGGTCAATAATGATTTAAAGGCAAGACATTTTTTTAAATTTAAGAGATATTTTATTTACGGCATGAGCATCCTGATCTTTTCAGGTTTTCTGTTTATGCTCAATTTCATCAGGGAAAAGGATCATAAGACGGAACAAATCCATATCAGTCTTGAAATTCCTGATCTTAAATGGAAGAGTGAGTTCGTACTTTCCGGAGATTCATTGAAAAAAGACAGCGTGAAACTAACATTAAAAAAATGAGTAAAGACATTACCAACGGGAGTGAAGAAACCGGAGAGCCTGTACCTCCGAAGAGCCGTTTGCTGGAGGATGCTAGGATGACAGAACCGGTTTCAGGATATGAGATGTATCCCGGCAGTCCGGCTCCGATGCCTGGAAATTCGATCAACACAAGAAAGACAAACCTTTTAGGAACCATCCTCCTGGTTATTTTAGGTGCTTTTATTGTGTTTGGTCTTTATTTGATTTTTACTTCATAAATTCATTTTCTTCAGTTCACTCACGGCAAAATCAGCGGCACGGGCTGTTAAGGCCATGTAGGTGAGCGACGGGTTGACGGCCGAGCCTGAAGTCATACAGGCTCCGTCGGTCACAAAGACATTTTCACAGCCCCAGACCTGGTTGTTTTTGTTCAGGATGGAGTCTTTCTGCGAATGTCCCATTCTGGCCGTTCCCATTTCATGGATGCAAAGTCCGAAGCCTTTCCAGTCGTTAAAAGTGGAAATGTTTTTGAAACCTCCGGCTTCCAGCATTTCCGCGGCGTCATTTTCAATATCGACCCGCATTTTTCTTTCATTCTCTTTATATTCGGCAGACATGATCATCTGCGGCAGGCCCCATTTGTCTTTCTCATCTGCAGAAAGCCTGACGTGGTTCTCCACGTAAGGCAACGTTTCTGCAAACCCCGAAAGCTGTGTGGTCCATGGGCCCGGCTGGGCATGACTTTCTTTCAGCTCCTTTCCGAAACCTTCCGTTTCTGCTCCGAAACCTCTTTTGGTGTTGCCTTCATACGCAAAGCCTCTCAGGTAGTCTCTTTTTTCTGGTCCGATGTTTCTGAATCTCGGGATATAAAACCCGTTGGGTCTTCTGCCGTAATAGTAGCGGTCTTCAAATCCCTCATAAGTTCCCTTGGCACCGACCCCGAAATGGTGATCCATAAGGTATTTTCCCAACACCCCGCTGTCATTACCCAGTCCGTTCGGGAATCTGTCGGAGATCGAATTCATCATGATATAGGTAGAGCCCAAAGCAGAAGCGTTCAGAAAGATGATTTTAGCTGTAAATTCAATTGTCTCATGGGTCAGCTGATCAATCACCCTTACCCCGCTTGCCTTTTTCAGTTTGGAATCATAAATGACAGAATGTACGATAGCGTTTGTGCGTATAGTGACATTGTTAGTTTTCTTCGCGGCCGGCAGGGTAGCGGCCTGGCTGCTGAAATAGGCACCGAAAGGGCAGCCCCTGCTGCACATGTTCCTGTACTGGCATGAAGCCCTTCCCAGGTCGGTTTGTTCTTTGGTAGGTTGGGTAAGATGGGCCTGCCTGGCGTGGATCAGGTGCCTGTCCGGAAACTTCGTTTTCAGAGAAGACCGGAAAGCTTCTTCCACACAATTCAGCGGCATGGGTGGTTGGAAAATACCGTCGGGTAAATGCCCGATACCGTCCCTGTTGCCTGATATACCTGCAAACTTCTCTACATAATCATACCAGGGCTGCAGGTCTTTATAACGGATAGGCCAGTCTATCGCGATGCCTTCTTTGGCGTTGGCCTCAAAATCCATATCACTCATCCGCAAGGCGATCCTTCCCCAGGTAATGGACTTGCCGCCTTCCTGCCAGCTTCTGATCCAGTCGAATCTTTTCTCTTCCACGTAGGGATAATCAATGTCCTTGACAAAGAAGTGGGCGGTGGCTTCTGTGATTTTATTATTGGCCCTTGAAAGTACAGGATAATCTTTGAGATCTTTGAGGGGCATCCGTCCCCGGTGCGGAAATTCCCAGGGTGCTTTGGTGGCCGTAGGGTAGTCTGTAATGTGCTCAACAGCCCTTCCTCTTTCAAGAACCAGGACCTTCAAACCCTTTTCGGACAGCTCTTTTGCCGCCCATCCACCGGAAATTCCGGAGCCGACAACAATGGCATCAAAATTATTTTTAGTTTCACCGCTACCGTTTAAAAACATGAATTTGTTTAGAGTTAGGTTATTTTGGACAAGATATCATGAATTCTGATCAAAAAAAAATCAGAAATTAAAATAATCATTTTCAGGCACTTACACATCATCTGGGCCATTGATTAAATGTCAGATATACAATTAATAAAATTTTATCTTATTTTAATTATATAAGATAATTTTTTTATTAATATTGCTT
The DNA here is from genome assembly GCF_009905725.1 of Emticicia sp. CRIBPO. Lineage (GTDB taxonomy): Bacteria > Bacteroidota > Bacteroidia > Cytophagales > Spirosomataceae > Leadbetterella. The sequence goes on from NZ_JAAAKV010000003.1 coordinate 487,177, forward strand.
CCGATTCTTTTAACCTTTTAACAAAAAACTCATGAAAAAAAACTACCCATCAGGAATGATGGGGAAGGGAGTATTGCTACTCTCCCTGTTCCTCTGTTCATTTCTTTCTTTTGCACAGAAAACAGTTACCGGGAAAATCACTGATGGTGAAACCGGAACGGGTCTGCCAGGTGCAACAATTTTGATTAAAGGCAGCACAAAAGGTACCTCTGCCAATGCGGATGGTAATTACTCTATCGATGTACCGGCAGGTGCAACTTTGGTATTCTCTTCTATCGGTTATGTGAGCGTTGAAGAAGCTGTGGCTAACAAGACAGTAATCAACATCACCCTTACCCCTGATTCAAAAGCTTTAAGTGAAGTGGTTGTGACCGGTTATGGTACCCAAAGGAAAAAAGACATCACAGGTGCGGTTACAGTTGTAAGTCCTAAAGAACTTACCGCTACACCGGCTGCCAGTGTTACCCAGATGCTTCAAGGTAGAGCATCAGGTGTGGTGGTTGGTAATGACAACTCTCCGGGTGGAGGAACCATGGTTCGTATCCGTGGATTTGGCTCAATTAACAACAACTCTCCTCTTTACGTTATTGACGGTGTGCCTACTCAGGGTACACTGAACCAGTTGAACCCGAATGATATTGAGTCGATGCAGGTATTGAAAGATGCTTCTGCTGCTTCTATCTATGGTGCAAGAGCTGCCAACGGTGTAGTCATCATCACCACCAAAAAAGGTAAAGCAGGTGAGCCTAACATTTCGTTTGACTTCTACACTGGTACCCAGACCCCGGGCAAAATGCTTGACCTTCTTAACACCCAGGAGTTAGGGCAATACCTTTACGAAGCTGACCTTGGAGCAGGAAAAAACCCTTCGGTGACTTCTCCTTCCGTACAATACAAATTCGGACCAAACGGTGAGCAAACCATTGCTGACTACATCTATCCTAACGTTTACGGTACTCTACCGAGCAATTACACCTATACCAATGATATCGCTGACCCTAAACTGGGAACTACAGCTTTCAACATTACCAAGGCTAATAAGGAAGGTACTGACTGGCAGGATGCTATCTTTGATCCGGCTCCGATTTCGAACTATCAGATCGGTGCAACCGGAGGAACCAATTCAGGTAAATATGCGATCTCGGCCAACTATTTCAAGCAGGACGGTATCCTGAAATACACCAAGTATAACAGATACTCTTTAAGAGCCAATACCGACTTCAAAAAAGGCAGGCTGACTATCGGTGAGAACTTTACTTTCGCCTATGATGAAAGACAAGGTATTACCAACAATGACGAGTCGAACCCGATCATGTTTGCGATCCGTGTTCACCCTATCATTCCTGTATTTGACATCACGGGAGGTCCTGTGGCTTTAGGCGGTACAAACACTTCTCCTTACAATGGTTTTGCCGGTAGTAAAGGGGTTAACTTAGGTAATGCTCCTAACCCGCTTGCCCGTTTGTATCGTGAAAAAGACAACATCACCAAAGGAACTCACGCTTTCGGTAATGCTTTTGCTGAGATTGACATCATTAAAGGTCTTAAAGCCAGAACAAGTTTCGGTCTGGAATACAACCAGTACAACAGATCTGAGTATTTCCACCGTGATATTGAAGCTGCTGAAGCAAGAAATGCGAACAGCTTGAACGTGATCAATAACTTTGATAAGTCCATCACCTGGTTCAATACATTGAATTATGACAAAACCATCGGTGATCACGCCTTCAATGTGTTGGTAGGAACAGAAGCAGTGAGTACTTACTCTGTAGCCTTCCAGGCCAGCAGAAGTGGTTTTGCTTTTGATGACCTTGACTACAGATACCTTGACGCAGGTTCTGCTTCAGGATTGAGCAACGCCGGTGGAGGTGCTACCATGAGCCGTTTGTTCTCTCAGTTTGGTAAAATCAACTACGGCTATAAAGACCTGGTACTTGCCGACTTTACTTTAAGACGTGACGGTTCTTCACGTTTCTCCGCTGCCAACAGATACGGGGTGTTCCCTGCATTCTCTGTAGGTTTACGTATGACTGAGCTTAGCTTTATGAAAGAAGTGAAGTTTGTGGATGATCTGAAAGTAAGAGTAGGTTGGGGTAAAACGGGTAACCAGCTGATCCCGAACGTTTACAACTCATATACCCTTTATGCACCGGATCCTTTGAATAATGCCTATGACATCAACGGTACAGGTTCTTCTATCACCGGTGGTTTTGACCTTGTTCAGTTCGGTAACAACAATGGTAAATGGGAAACCAATACCTCGACCAACATCGGTTTTGATGCTGTTATGTTCAAGAGCAGGCTTGAATTTGTGTTTGACTGGTATAACCGTATCACTTCTGACATGTTGACCCAGATCCAGATCCCTAGAACAGCCGGTACAGGTACTATTCCTTACACCAACATCGGTGAAATACGTAACAGAGGTTTTGATATCGGATTGAATTACAGAGATAAAATTGCTGATTTCCGTTATACAGTAGGTGTTAGTTTCGGACATTACAAAAACGAAGTGTTGAAACTGAACAATGACCCTAATGCAACCGTCTTCGGTTTCACTACCCGTCTTCCGGCTATTTCTGCTACCAAAGCAGGTTTACCGATTGCAAGTTTCTATGGTTACATCGTTGATGGCGTTATCAAGGATAAGGCTGAAGCTGATGCAGCTCCTAAGTTCGGAACTTACACAAGAGAAGGTACTTTCAAATTCAGGGATATCAACGGAGACGGTATTATCACTGCAGCTGACAGAACGATCATCGGTAACCCGCACCCTGATTTCACTTATGGTATCAACCTTAATTTCGGATACAAAAACTGGGATCTGACAATGTTTGCCCAAGGCTCGCAAGGAAATGAGATCTTCAACTATGTGAGATACTGGACAGATTTCAACACCTTCCAGGGTAACAGGTCTAAAGACATGTTGTACAACTCATGGAAGAAGTCGGGAGATGTGGCTAAACTACCTCGTCTGAATTCAGGTGATGCCACCAGCCAGCAGATCTCAAGCTACTTCATCGAAGACGGATCGTACATGAGAATCAAGAACATCCAGTTGACTTATACCATTCCTAACAAATGGATATCTAAAATCGGACTTTCTTCTTCTCAGATTTATGTTCAGGGACAAAACCTGTTCACATTCACAAAATACACCGGACTTGATCCTGATATTAACCTGAGAAGATCGGGTAATGATAACCAGGATATTCACATGGGTATTGATGAAGGAGCATATCCTGTAGCGAAATCATACCTTGTCGGAGTACGTCTTGGCTTCTAATCTTAAAATAAAAATATTTATTTATAATGAAAAAAATACTCATAATAATAGTCTTAATCGGATTCAGCTTTTCCTGCTCCGATGATTTCTTTGACGTGAAGCCACAGGGTAGGGCTTCCATTGAACAGCTGAGCAACAAAAATGGTGTGAATGCTTTGCTTATCGGTGCTTATTCCCTGATGGACGGTGTAGGTTCAGGTAATACAGGCCGTACTTCAACCATCTCCAATTATGTTTTTGGTGGTATTTCAAGCGATGACGCCGTGAAAGGTACAGATGCGGGTGACCAACCTGAGCAGTCTTTTATTGAGCAATACAACTGGCTGGCTGATAATACCTACTTCTTGGGTAAATGGTGGCACCACTATGACGCGGTTGCCCGTGCCAACGAGGTTATACAGATTGTGAGCAGTGCCGCAGTAAAAGACATGACCGATGCGGAGAAAACCCAGGTGATTGCCGAAGCTCGTTTTTTAAGAGGCCATAACCACTTTGAAGCCAAAAAAGTATGGAACAATGTGCCTTATATTGATGAGAAAATTTATGTCGCTGCAGATCCGAATTCTACCAAGATACCGAATACAACGGATATCTGGGCTAACATCGAGGCTGACTTCGACTTTGCCGCTAAAAACCTTCCTGCAGTTCAGTCTCAGAAAGGAAGAGCTACACAGTGGGCTGCAAAAACATACCTGGCAAAAACTTTATTGTTCCAGAAAAAGTGGGCTGCTGCCAAAACTTTGCTTGAAGACGTATATAAAAATTCTGGCAAAAAACTGGTAGCTAACTATCATGACAATTACAGAACTGCCGGAAACAACAATACTGAGTCGATCTTCGAAGTACAGTTCTCTGTTAATGACGGTACCAACGGTAACAACGGTAACGCCGGTGATAACCTTAACTGGCCGTATTCTTCAACTGCACCGGGCAGAGGATGTTGCGGATTCTACCAGCCTTCTCATAACCTCGTGAACGCCTTCAAAACTGAGAATGGTCTGCCTATGATCGGTGATGCTGTTGACGGTTCATTGGATACTTACAATAAAGTAGATCTTCCGAATGATCAGGGAATCACTGCCGCTACTGCCTTTACATTGGATAAAACAGTGCCGGTAGATCCGAGATTAGACTGGACAGTAGGTCGCAGAGGCGTTAACTTCCTTGACTGGGGTCCTATGCCGGGTTCAACCTGGATCAGAGACCAGGTGTATGCAGGTCCATTCACAGGTAAAAAATGGATGTACTATGCAGGTGAGGAAGGAAGTACTACCCACTCTACCAGCAGAAGAAACGTAAACAACAACTTCAGACTTCTGAAATTGTCTCATGTTATTCTTTGGCTGGCTGAATGTGAAGCTGAATTGGGTAACCTGGCTGCAGCTGAAACTTATGTGAACCTGATCAGAAACCGTGCTAAAACCGGTTCAGTTCAGGATGCATCAGTCACTTATGTAGTTGAGCCGTATCCTGCAGGTACATTTGCTGCTAAAGGAGCTAACTATGCTAAAAATGCCGTTCACATGGAGCAACGTCTTGAGTTCGCCATGGAAGGCCACAGGTTCTTTGACCTGGTTCGCTGGGGCATAGCTGAAAAAGTATTGAACAAATACATTGCTGAAGAATCGGTTCAGGGAACAGAACCTTCAGGAAGGAAATTCGGTAAGAGGGGTTATATGGCCGGTAAAACATTTACTGCTAAAAATAACTATTACCCGCTTCCTCAGGATGAAATCCTCAATAGCCAGAAAGACGGAAAACCGACATTGGTTCAGAATCCGGGCTATTAAAATATATATAACCTAAAACCCAAAAAAGAGAGGCTGTCATTGATTTGGCAGCCTCTATCTTTTTATATTCCGTTAAACTTCTCTGTTTCTTAAAGATTCATTTTCTTAAGTTCACTGACGGCATAATCAGCCGCCCGGGCTGTCAGGGCCATGTAAGTTAACGAAGGATTTACGCAGGAGGAAGACACCATAGAGGCTCCGTCTGTCACAAAAACATTTTCTGCCCCCCAGACCTGGTTGTACTTGTTAAGAACCGACTCCTTAGGCGTATGCCCCATCCTGGCCGTGCCCATCTCATGGATGCACCTGCCAAATCCTGCAGGGTTGTCATAAGTGGTTACATTTTTATAACCGCCTGCCTCCAGCATTTCTGCAGCATCATTGGCCATGTCTTTTCTCATTTTTATCTCATTCTCCCTGATCTCGGCAGAAAAACTCAGGACAGGCAAACCCCACTGATCTTTCTGGGTTTCGCTGATGCTGACTTTGTTTTCAAAATAGGGGAGAGTTTCTGCAAATGCCCCCAGGTCCATATGCCATGAGCCCGGATGTGTTACTCTTTCTTTGAAATCGGCTCCGAAGCCATCTTCCGAAACAGGCTGTCTGCGGCTGCTGCCACCTTCATAGCCGAATCCCCTGAGGTAATCCCTCTTGTCGCCGCCGATATTTCTGAACCTCGGGATGTAGAAACCATTAGGTCTTCTGCCGTAATAATACTGATCTTCGAATCCTTCAACACGGGCGTACGCCCCGGCCGAGAAATGGTGATCCATCAGATAATGGCCCAAAACCCCGCTGTCGTTGCCCAGGCCATTTGGAAACCGGTTTGATTTTGAATTCATCAGAATATAGGTGGAGGCCATTGCCGAAGCGTTTACAAAGATGATCTTCGCAAAAAACTCCAGCTCTTCCTTCGTGTTCTGGTCTATTACTTTGACGCCTGAAGCTTTCCCTTTCTGTTCATCATATATAACAGAGCTTACGATAGAGAATGGCCTTACGGTCAGGTTGCCTGTTTTCATAGCGGCAGGCAATGTCGCCGACTGGGTACTGAAATACGCCCCGTACGGGCAGCCTCTCCAGCACATGTCTCTCGACTGGCAACTTGCCCTGCCCAGTGACTTTTGTTCTTCTGTAGGCTCGGTAAGGTGGGCCTGTCTGGGGGGTATCAGGTGTCTGTCTTTAAACTTCTCTTTCAATACGCCTTTCAGATGCTGTTCAACGCAGGTAAGCTCAAAAGGCTTCTGGAATATCCCGTTAGGAAGATGCGGGATGTCTTCATAGCTTCCCGAAATTCCGGCAAAACGCTCCGCATAATCATACCAGGGAGCGATGTCCTTGTACCTGATCGGCCAGTCGGCTCCGACGCCCTCCTTGATGTTGGCTTCAAAATCGAGGTCGCTGTAACGCAAAGCAACCCGGCCCCAGGTCAGCGATTTGCCACCCACCTGCCAGCTTCGGATCCAGTCGAAGCGTTTTTCTTCATGATAGGGGTAGTCCACATCTTTCACAAAGAAATCCTTGGAGGCCTCGGTGATCGTAAAGCCCGTTCTGGCGTGGATAGGGTAGTCTTTCATCTCTTCCAGGGGCATTTTACCATTGTGGTGGGGAAACTCCCACGGAGCCTTCATGGCATGGGTGTAATCCTTGATGTGTTCGATATTCCTGCCACGGTCAAGCATCAGCACTTTTAAGCCTTTTTCGGTCAGTTCTTTGGCTGCCCAGCCGCCTGATATGCCCGAGCCGACGACGATGGCATCGTAGGTCATCTGCTCCTTTGATTTTCCTTGTATTTGCATAGCTTGGGTTAATATTTTAAAGCAAAAATGCCCTGATTACCTCAGAGCATTTTTTATGTTTTTCGAATCAGTTAATTCAGAAAATTAAAGGTTCATTCTTTTCAATTCATCTACTGCATAGGCAGCGGCTCTGGCTGACAACGCCATGTAAGTAAGCGACGGATTGACACAAGAAGAAGAAACCATGGCTGCACCGTCAGTCACGAAAACGTTTTCTGCACCCCAAACCTGGTTGTGGGCGTTCAGAACAGACGTCTTAGGGTCTTTACCCATTCTGGCTGTTCCCATTTCGTGGATACCGATACCCGGAGATTTTTCAGCGTCATTATAAATAGTGACGTCTTTCAAACCTGCAGCTTCGAGCATGTTGGCCGCTTCGTTCACCATTGCTTCTCTCATTTTGTATTCGTTAGGTCCCCAGGCTGCATCAAAATTGATGATAGGCAGTCCCCACTTGTCTTTTTTGTCAGTCAGGGTGAACCTGTTTTTCTCATCCGGCAGAGTTTCACCGAAACCTCCGATGTTGAAGCCCCACGGACCTACCTGGGTATTGGCATTTTTAAGGTCAGCTCCGAAACCGTCGTTGTTGCCTCTTCCTCTGCTTGCTCCGCCCTGGTAGCCGAAACCTCTTACGAAATCTCTCTTATCGCTACCCCAGTTGGCAAATCTCGGGATATAGATACCATTTGGTCTTCTGCCATAATAGTACATGTCTTCAAAACCTTCATATTTTCCTCCTGCTCCGGCTGCAAGGTGGTGGTCCATGATGTTTCTGCCCAATTGGTCAGAAGCATTACCCAATCCGTTAGGGTGGGTTTTGGATTTAGACTGCATCATGATCCATGCCGAGTTAATGGCACTTGCGTTCAGGAAGATGATTTTTGCGAAATATTCTACCTCTTCTTTAGTATTCTGATCGATGGCTTTTACACCTACCGCTTTCTTTTTCTCGTCATCAAAAATGACCTGGTAAACGATTTTATCGTTGATCAGCGTAAAGTTATTGGTTTTTTTAGCCGCCGGAAGTGTAGCTGCCTGGGTGCTGAAATAAGCACCGTACGGACAACCTCTCATGCAACGGTTACGGAACTGGCAGTTAGCCCTTCCCAATTCTGCCTGCTCAGGCGTAGGGGCAGTTAAGTGAGCCACGCGTCCGATGGTGATATTTCTGCCTTTGAATTTGCTCTCAACGGCCTTCTTTACTTCTTTTTCCACACAGTTCATTTCCATTGCCGGCTGGAATATCCCGTCAGGTAATACGTCCAGTCCGTCTCTTGAACCGCTGATTCCGGCAAATTTTTCGACGTAATCGTACCACGGAGCAAGGTCTTTGTAACGGATAGGCCAGTCAACCCCATGTCCGTCTTCGGCATTGGCGGTGAAATCCCTTTCGTTCCAGCGGTAGCTTTGTCTTCCCCACATCAGTGAGCGGCCTCCGGTATGATATCCCCTGATCCAGTCAAATCTCCTGGTTTCATCATAAGGATGGTCAATGTCTTTTTCGAAATGATGACGGTGCTCTTCGTTGGCAGTATAGCCCGTTCTTACACCCGCCCAGTAATCTATTTTAGTCTGATTGTCTACTCTTCCTCTGTGGGTAAATTCCCACGGCTCTTTCATCGCAGTGATGTAGCCTGAAACGTGCTCGATGTCTCTTCCGCGATCAAGCATTAATACTTTAAGACCTTTTTCTGCCAGTTCTTTTGCTGACCAGCCTCCAGAAATCCCCGAACCTACCACGATAGCATCGTAGGTCATCTGTTCTTTTCCTTTTCCTTGAATATTCATTTTAGTATTTTACAGGTTAAATGGTTGTTGCGGACAGAAATCCACAAATCACTTTTGTTAAATTGATTAAAGAGCGTACGCTTTCTGGCCTGGTTCTAATTTGATACAACCTTCATATCTGCCCGGAATCGGGATGAAATCAAGGGCCTTGGTAGCTCCCGGCTCAGAAGTAAAGTACCCGAAAAGGGTCAGTTCTTTGGCCAGTTTGAAGAATGGAACAGGAACTTCCGCTTCTTCTTTCTTTTTTGCACTTTCTTTAACAATACCTGTTTCGGCGTCTACCTGTTTGGCTTTTTCTTCGTTTTTAGCCGCTTCATCGTTAGACTTGGTCTGCATCGTCTTGATGACCTCTATTTTTTGCTCGGGTTTAAGAGCAACAAAACCTGAACCCAGTTTTTTGGATTCTTCTTCAACAGTCTCCAATCCTTTAAGGAAGTGGTTTTGCTGAATTTCTGAATAACAATCACGAAGCATGGTTTCAATAAACGGTCCCACACCGGCTTCTTTGGCACCCGGAGTATCTGTTTTTGGAATAATGACTTCTGCTATTTCAGCAATCAGGGACTGATAATCTTTAGATAAGACAAATCCGGACTCAGCGGCCGTTTTTGATTTACATCCCTCCATTGTGGCAATAAGCGTAGGGATTGAAATAGCCCCACCCATGAGAACTGCTACTCTCTGTAATGCATCTCTTCTATTCAATGTAGTAAAACGTTAAGGTTGACACTAAAATTTTTCATAAGTTAAAACACTCAGGCAGAATGATTTGTCAGGGAGTTTTTAGAAAATAATCACATGCCTGAAATACCAGAGTTAACAACGAATTTCTCTTCATCCTATTATATTCCGGGATCAGAAGATGAAACAGAACGGGCTCTGAAAAACCAGGGTCATTTTGAAAAATATAACTTACTGAATATCATAATCTTAAAGCAGAGAGCTCAAAAATCGCTTTTCTGCCTGTTATTTTCGGGTACCAATATCCAAATTAAATTCCAGAAATCTATGTGAAAGGCATTATTCAGACTTATTCTAATTTAGGTGCATTTTTGCTACTTTTCTGATTTTTGGATAAAGTATTAAATACAAATCCGGGAATTTTTATTTTTTCGGAGATTTTAAGTTTAAAAATGAGCCATTTTTGGTTTGAAAATGCATTTTTATCCGGGATTAAACTAAAAATGAAAATTAGTAATTTCAGAATAATATTCTGTGAAATATTATTTTTATAAAATCATTAAAAGATAATATAAAAAAAATGCAAAATATTTACGAATATTTCTTAATTTTGCAAACCAAACAGAATTTTATTTCGTTATGGTATCAATGAAAACAAATTAAAAATTTTATGAATAAGAGATTATTGAATTATCTGTTTCCTGCCGTACTCTTCGGAGTGTTTACCGGAATCATGGTTTTATATGGTGTTGCATTTACTCCTCCTGCGGCAAAAAAGCAAATGGTGATCTGTTATAAGTTCAAACCTGAGGTAGATCAGGCTAAAATCGAAAAACACATGATCGATTTTAAAGACCTGAAAAGAAACAGCAAGGAAATCGTGGGATACACCGCCGGATTTACTTTAAATGACAGCCCTCAGAAAAAAGACTATGATGTGATGCACCATCTTACCTTTAAAAATGACGAGGATATTGAGAAATACCGTCAAAGTGCTGCTTACAAATCATTTGTGGACAGTCATAAGGATTTGTGGGAGAAAGAATTTGAAGTGAAGGCGGAGATCAAATAAAACCGGCCTACAGGAATAAAAAAAGGCCTGCTTTGTAATAAAGCAGGCCTTTTTTGTATTTAAAGGACCTTGTCTCACATATTCTTTAGTGCCTCGATGGTCTGAAGGGGATTGGCCGAAGAGAAAACAAAACTACCCGCCACAAGGGCGTCCGCCCCTGCTTCTACCAGTTTTTTGCCGGTCTCAAGATTTACACCGCCGTCTATTTCAATGAGGGTGCTGAGGTTTTGTTCAGTGATCATGCTTTTCAGCTTTCTTACCTTATCATAGGTCTTTTCGATAAACTTCTGTCCTCCGAAACCCGGATTAACAGACATCAGAAGAACAAGGTCGCAATCAACCAGGATATCTTCAAGCAGGGAAACCGGCGTACCGGGATTAAGTACCACACCTGCTTTACAGCCGGCCTCTTTGATCTGGGCCAGGGTCCTGTGTATATGAGGACAGGCTTCTAAGTGTACAGTGATCTGATCAGCCCCTGCTTTTTTAAAGGCCTCAATGTATTTTTCCGGCTGAACGATCATCAGGTGAACGTCGAGGGGTTTGGTGGCGTGCTTTTTTATGGCTTCTGTCACCGGAATCCCGAATGAAATATTGGGAACAAATACCCCATCCATAATATCGATATGAAACCAATCGGCCTGAGAAGCATTGATCATTTCAACGTCTCTTTGCAAATTGGCAAAATCGGCGGCTAATACGGATGGAGCGATAATCGTTTGATTCATTTGTGCTGAGCTTTTTTTACAAAGGTAGTCATTTACCGATTATCTGCCAATTTGAACCATTCACTCAATAAAAGCTGTCAACTACTAATTCCAGTCTTTACGGTGTTTTTATTTTAATAATTTTAGCTTGAGAAACAGTTAAATCTACGTGAGAAAACGAGTAGAAATACTCTAATTTCTATGAGGCCTTTTCTTCAACTTTGTATCGAAATGAAAACTAACTAAAAAACTTTGAGTCGCTATGAATAATGTAACAAATCTACCTGCGAGAAACATCCTGAGATTTAACTATGGTAAAAAGCCGGTGCTGTCCAGCTCTATCAAATATATCGAGAGCTTTGCCGGAAATTACTCAATGGTCAGATTGCATGACCACGGTTATATCTGCTCTTCTTTTACTTTAAAACACTACCGTGAGAAACTTGAGCCGCAAGGTGAGTTTTTCCTCGTGCGTAAAGGTCTTCTGATCAACCTGAATTTTATCAATCAGATCATTGATCAGGAAGGTAAAAAATGGGCCGTTCTTACTTCCGGCGAAAGCTTTCAGCTGTCGAGAAGATGCGGTCAGAAATTGCTGAGCTTCTTGAAAGACAAAGAAGATCTTAAAATGGTTTGCTGAATTAGTTGAAATCACGATAACCCCTGAAACGGACCAATGCATTCTCCGGTTTCCGGAGAATGCCCTTCCCGGCTTTTTGCTATTGACGAACGCCTTTCCGCTAGAACACCCCAGCTTACGCTACTTATTTTTCCCATCTCAATCAGCTTTGCTTTGGCTAAGGGGGCTTATTAACTTTTATGTATGGTAATCCTGAAAAATAATTTCAAACGATTAACTTTGGAGTTAAAATCTATCATCAGTAAAAGAAATGAACCCTCAAGAAAGAATTGACGAGCTCTCTGACCAGTTAAACCATTACAATCAGAAATATTACCAGGATGCCGTTTCACTGATCTCAGATCAGGAGTTTGATTTCCTGCTCAAAGAACTCGAAGAGCTTGAAAAGAAATATCCTGAGTTGGCCAGGGAAGATTCTCCGACCCACAGGGTGGGAGGTACCATCACCAAATCTTTTGAAACGGTGGCCCACAGGTATCCCATGCTTTCACTGTCTAATACTTACAGTGAACAGGAGCTGATAGACTGGGATGAACGCATCCGCAAAATCCTAGACAAAGATTCGTACGAGTACATTTGTGAAATCAAGTTTGACGGTATTTCCCTTTCGATGGTTTACGAAAACGGGGTGCTGAAAAGGGGTGTGACCAGGGGAGACGGGCAGCGTGGTGATGATATTACCACCAATGTCAAGACGATCAGGTCTTTGCCTTTAAGAGTCAGGTCCGAATTACAGACCTCAGCCGTTTTTGAAATAAGAGGAGAAGGCTTTTTACCCAACAAGGAATTCCAGAGAATCAACGCAGAAAGAGAAGACATAGGGGAGCCAGCCCTGGCGAACCCGAGAAATGCGGCATCAGGCACTTTCAAAATGCAGGACTCAAGTGTTGTGGCGTCCCGGAACCTGGATTGTTTCATCTACCAGTTTATCAGTGAGGATGACCGTTTTCAGACCCATGAAGAAAGCCTGATCGACCTCAAATCTATGGGATTCAACGTGTCTCAGTCCTGGAAAAAAGTAAATACGATCCAGGAAGTGATAGAGTATATCAATGAATGGAGTGATAAAAGACATACGCTGCCTTGTGCCACTGACGGAATCGTGATCAAGGTCAATTCCTACAGACAAAGAGAAGAACTGGGCTTTACGGCCAAAAGCCCGAGGTGGGCGATCGCTTATAAATACAAAGCAGAATCTAAATCGACCCTGCTTAAAGGAGTGACCTACCAGGTGGGCCGCACCGGGGCAGTGACGCCGGTGGCAGAACTGGAGGCCATTGAACTTTCTATGACGACTGTCAGAAGGGCTACCTTACATAATGCGGATGAAATCAAAAGGTTGGGGCTTTGTATCGGAGACTATGTTTTTGTGGAGAAGGCGGGTGAAATCATCCCGAAAGTAACGGGTGTGGATGCTTCGAGGCCCTCTGCTTTGTTCAGGGAGGAAGTGCAGTTCCCGACTGCATGCCCGTCATGCGGAACAGGATTGGTGAGGACAGAAGGTGAGGCGGCCTATTATTGCCCGAATGAAAAAACATGCCCGCCCCAGGTAAAAGGCCGGATTGAGCATTTTATCCAGCGTAAAGCAATGAACATTGACAGCCTGGGAGAGGGTAAAATAGAAATCCTGATCGAAAACAGGATGATCGACGATGCATCGGACTTGTATCGGCTGAATTACGACAGTCTTTTAGGTCTGGAGAAAGTACATGTGGATGAAGAGACCGGGAAAGAGCGGAAGGTGAGTTTTAAGGAAAAAACAGTACAGAATATATTGGACGGCATAGAGAAATCCAAAAGCCAGCCTTTCAGTAAGGTGCTGTTTGCCATAGGCATCCGGTTTGTGGGTGAAACCACCGCTCAGAAACTGGCGGCTTATTTTAAAGATATCAATCAATTAAAACTGGCGACTTATGATGCCCTGATGACCGTTCCGGATGTCGGAGGTAAAGTGGCTCAGAGTATTCTTGATTACTTCAGCGAAGAAGCCAATGTGCAGTTTGTGGAAAGGCTGGAAGCGGCCGGGTTGCAAATGGTGTCTGAAAGCGTCGCGTTGGAGGTGGAGGGCAATGCCCTTGACGGGAAGACATTCTTGTATAGCGGCACTTTTGAAAACTACAGCCGCGAAGCCCTGGAACAAAAAATAGAAGCCAACGGAGGAAAACTGGTCAGCGGGGTGTCCAAGAAACTGGATTTCCTGATCGTCGGAGTCAATGCCGGGCCTTCAAAAATCAGCAAAGCTGAAACCTTGGGTGTGAAAATGATCAGCGAATCGGATTTTGAAGGAATGCTGACTCCGCCGGTTTCATAAAGCCTGATTCGGAGAAAAGTACAAAAATACCGTCTTGCTGAGATAGGATTACAACAGATACCAGACATCAGAATCCGGGATGGGGAGTGTAAGGTGCAATAAATCTGCACGTTACACTCTTTTTTTTATGGCCGGATCTTAACAAGGGATACATAATAGAGGGAAAATACCCGGTAAAATGACAGACGAGGGCACTTTAATTTTCGGATTATCGTCGTTTTTTAGAAAATATCAGTTGCTGTCTTATGAAAAACAGTAAAATTTTTTGGTTTGCTTCCCTTGAAAATTAAAAAAAAGTACAAATTATCTTTAAGTTGTGCAAACATTTGCAAATTTAATAAAGATCACAAAAACAAATATTCACCCGATTGCATTGACGACTTTGCACTGAAGTGTCATTATTACAAATAAAATAAGTGTTTTTGATCGCATTGAATTCATCTACATTTGTCTTGCTAAACAGGTCAGCGTTTCAGATATGGATCTGATAATCAACACATGAGTTATTTGATTAAATCCACACACTAACGCCAATTTCAGAAGGGGATATGTGAATAGACGCTTCTTTAATTAACCTAGGGAATTTTATGAAAAGGCTATTATTTATGATTTAAAAGGAGTATTTGCTTGTTTTCGCTATTCTTGGCAGAAGGAGTAATATTAACCACATTTAAAACGAACATTTATTCAATCAGATTTATAATAGAAAACTCTTAAGGGTTTAGGGATCAATCAGACACTCCCCTGGTTTTTTCAGGGAGAGTGTCTGGATTTTCAGCAGGACAATATTATTCAACCTTAATTTTTCCTGGTTTTATACAGACCGGGTTAAGTTTATATACTGCTTTTTAATCCAATGTTTCGGCAGGGCGGACGTTAAGCTTCTTGTGAGATGTCTGAGATTTTGACGGCTGTTCCGTATATTTGGTGATCAGTATATTCAACCATATGAAAAAAATAACCTTCGCCTTCTTTTTGCTGGCCTTTGTGCCGCATGTCTGGGGGCAGTCTGCCAATAAACGCGTTTTGCTGTACAGCAGGGCCGCCCGCTACTATCATGAGTCTATACCCGACGGCGTAAAAGCCATTCAGAAACTCGGAAGTGAAAATCATATTGATGTTGACAGCATAACCGACAGTCTTTACTTTACAGATGCCAACCTGAAGAAATACGCAGCCATTATCTTTCTCAATACCTCGGGAAATCCGCTTAATGCTGAGCACAAGAGAGCCGTGGAGCGATTTATCAGGGCAGGCGGCGGATTTGTAGGTATCCACTGTGCAGCCGCTACCTTTAATCGCCTGCCTTCGGGCACAGAACCAGCCTGGCCCTGGTATTTTCAGCTGCTAGGGGCCGCATTTACCAATCATCCGGCACCTCAGCCTGCAGTTTTTGAGGTGACAGACCGGAATGACCCATCAACCCGGCATCTGCCGGCCCGCTGGAACCGGACTGAGGAATTGTACAATTTTAAGGACATTCAGCCGGATATTCATGTGGTCCTGAAGGTGGATGAAAGCACCTACAAAGGGGGTGAAAACGGCGTCAGCCATCCTATGGCCTGGTACCATGAATTTGATGGAGGAAGGTCATTTTATACGGCTTTGGGTCATTTTCCGGAAGCTTATGCCGATACGGAGTTTATGAAACACCTGTTGGGAGGGATACAATATGCCATGGGTAAAAATGTGGTGCTGAAATATAAAAAGTAATGCAGCTGCTCAAAATAATTGCTTTTATAACAATAACGGGATTGATCTGCAACAGTTGCGGTAAAGACCCTTTGCCCGAACCAAGTACGGAAGGCCGGAATACATTCGGATGTAAGATCAACGGAAAGGTATGGAAGCCCAATGGCCTGCAGGGCGAAACTCCGCCGGTATGGCCCATTGACATTACTTTTTCGCAGTTGTCGGCAGACACCTTCAATATCTTCATTTATACCAGCCTTGCCGGGACCAACGAGCATGTCCAGCTTACCCTTCCCAGGGCAGTTAAGGGATACAACGCCCTGAAAAATACGCCAGGAGAGGCTTTTGGTGTGTATTACGACAATGACTTCTGGCACTATTTTACCTCCAATCAAGGCAGTGGCAGTGTGAACTTTACACGGATTGACCCTGTCAATGGAATCGTTTCAGGAACTTTTGAATTTGAGGTCGAGGGAAATGTCAACAAGCGTAAGATAAAAATCACCGAAGGCCGGTTTGATATCGATGTAAAAAAGTCCACACGGATATTTTAAAAGTCTGATTGTAACTTTAAGGAGAGATCGCCTGTTTTTTGCTGCCTTTCAGCAACAATCTGAGTAATTTTTCTCGTGATTTATTGTGGGAAAAGTCATGGTTTATTATTTTTAACTTATTGAAAACTAATCTATTATGAAAATCCATGAAAAATTCATTCAATTACCCCGCTATTATCGTATCGGCACTGGCCAGCTTAGGCATCGGTTTTGTCTGGTTTACGGTACTTTTTAAAACAGCCTATATTCAGGACCTGGGTAAGACCAGGGAACAAATGGCCCAGGGGCCCAATGCGATTGTGGCGTCCTCGTATCAGTTGCTCGGCAATCTCGTTATGGCCCTCGTACTGGCGTGGCTTTTAAGGAAGCTCGGTTATGAGACCGTAGGTGAAAGTCTTCAGCTCGGTATCCTGATCTGGCTGGGCTTTGTGGCTGCCATCATCGGGCCGATGTATGCTTTCCAGGCTTTTTCGTTCCGTTTGTTCCTGATCATTTCAGTAGGGTATCTGCTCTGTATTTTAGCGACCTCCGCGATTCTGGCGGTTTGGAAAGGGTGAGAGCATTCTTTTGAATGAAATCATACAAGAATCAGCTCAACTCAAAACGCTCCGTTTCCGGAGAATAAGTTTCATATTTTTTCCACAAAATGTTTGGATAGATGATTTTTAAAAACTTACTTTGTAAAACAAAGTACTTTTTAACTAATCAAAAAAATGAAAATCTACAACTTCTGGAAATCTGTTACCCATGAAATCATTTTCCCTGCACAACTTGCTTTCGGGGTCTTCTGGCTTAATCTCTTCGGGGACAGGCAATATTGTAAGGCATTGAAAGAAAACATAAAGACTTTACCTGAAAACACACTAGGCAAACATTTGTGGCATTTGCTGGACGCAAAGAAAATAGATTTTGTACCCTGGTATCAGCCGCATGATCTGAAACACGCCTTGTTAGGTTACAAAATGGAGGCAGGGGATGAGATGAAAATGCAGGCTTTTATGTTCTGAAATGCAGGATTCTCAGTTTTTGTATCCGTTGTTTTCCTGATGTTTGTGATCTGGACGCCCGACGTCTGGCCTGAACTGCCTTATCATTACCGGGTCGGGAAATTGACCAAACCGGTCGGGGACTGGAAGGTTGAAGAGGTTATTCACCTGGATCTGGAAGAATTGAGGCAGGGCATTGGCTTGTATGAAGCAAGAGAGAAGGCCATTTTAAATTAAAACAATAAAGTAATTCAAACAAAAAGGTAGCCCATGTTTACATTCCGTATCAGGTATTTCATTATTTTCTTGTTGTTGTTTTTGACGGAAGCAGCCATTGCTGTTTTTATTCACGACGCTGTTATCCGTCCGTTTTTCGGTGATTTCCTGGCGGTCATTGCCGTGTATTTTTTCCTGAAATCATTCCTTGATATCCGGGATATCGTCCTTATCTGGTCAAGCCTGGGCTTTGCTTATTTCCTGGAGTTGCTGCAATACTGCAATTTTCTGAAGTTTTCCGGTCTTGAAAAATACAAAATCCTGGTCGTTGTGCTTGGCAGTTCATTTGACTGGCGTGATATGCTCGCTTACACTTTAGGAATTTTATCGGTATTCCTTTTTCAACAAAGAAAGACCTGGTTTAAAAAAAGCCTGACAGGGTCTTAACAATATAAACATTAAATGATCATGACTTTCGTACGTAAAAACTCAATTGTCCGTGAAATCTGGGGTAAGGCCGATACCATTCTCTTCATTTTTGGAGGGGCTGCCGCCGAATTTTCCCTAAACAAAGCTGTGGATTGGCTGTATTTTACAGGAAAACTCCCCAATGACCCGCTCGGACGCTTATTTTCCACGGTGGTATATGCTCAGAAGATTATCTTCTCAGATGAAAAGACAGCATTGGATTCCATCGATAAAATCACGGCCATTCATCAGTCTGTTGAGCAAAGCCGGGGCATGCAGATTCCGGACTGGGCATACCGGGATGTACTTTTTATGCTGATCCATTATTCGATTTCTGCTTTTGAACTGCTGGAAAGAAACCTGGAAGAATCTGAAAAAGAGGAAGTTTTTGATGTGTTCAACAGGGTAGGGCTGAGGATGAACCTTAAAAACCTGCCCCTGAATTACCGGGAATGGCTGCTTTCAAGAGAACATCATATGCGTCAGGATCTACTGAAAAGCGGCTTTACTGCTGATTTATACAAGCAATATAAAAAACACCTGGGGCTTGTTCGCTATGCTATCCTGATCGAAGGGCAGAAGCTGGTCGTGCCGGCCTATGTGAGGCATTTGCTGGGGCTGAGGGAGTTCTCGGGTCTTAAACCTTTTCTGCTGCTTTACAAATACGCTCAGAAGATAAGGATCGACAAATTCCTGAAACAGCTTCTTCTGCCGCCCCGCTATGCGGAGCAGATCATGGCTCTGGACAGGCTGGCTGAGCATCATTCATGACTATTAACAACAGAAGCTCCGGAAACAAAAGAGGCCGCTCAAGTCATTGAGCGGCCTCTTTTTATGAATGTCTTGCTGAATTATTTCGCAGGAACTGTCGCTGGCTGAGTAGCCGGAGCTGTCTGAGCCGGAGGCGTAGTTGTTGGTAATGCACTCGGAGCAGTGGTAGCACGTTCAACGTTCAATCCGCTGTCAGCCGCAGCTGCACCGCCGTTCATTTTTGAAATGATACCGGTTCCTAAAGCACCTACAATAAGAAATGCAAAAAATCCCCAGGTCAATTGTTCCATAATGTCTCCTGTTCTCTGAACACCAAACATCTGGCTTGTAGCACCACCACCAAATTCAGAAGAAATACCGCCACCTTTTGGGTTTTGAATCAGAATGATAACGATAAGCAAAATGGCCACGATGATCATCAACACAAGAATAATTTTTAATAACAGCATATTTATTTAAGTTTTTTATTGATCGCTATTTACAAAAGAGGTGCAAAAATAGCATTATTTTTCAATTATTATATAAGTGTCTCTTTCTTTTTTTATCAATTATTTTTTTGAAAATGGCTCGGTGAACGAAATCTTGTTGCTCATGTATTTTTCGATGATCTGGCCCTGTCTGAGCTTTAACTCGTCTGATGACAGTTTTTTGTTTCCGGATATCATGTCCACCGGCTCGGGCATGGGAGCTTTCCTGAAAAACAATTGGGCAATGGCCCGGTTGTTATCAGCCAGCTGATCGGCTTTAACCCACAGATCATTGTTGAAAAGGTCAGCCTGAAGCCTGTTAAGGGCAAAAAAAGGAACTTTGAACTGAGGATATTTCTGACAAAGTCCTATCAGGAAATTGACTGCATTTTGCGGAGCCCGTTTTTCGGGATTCAGCATCGACCAAAGTTTCTCTTTATCTTCCATTACCAGGTTGCGGCGGTTGAGTTAAAAATATTCAAAACCAGCTGATCAAGGATTTTCGGTACCAGGCTCGGTTCAACCTGGCTCAGGGTTTGTCCCTGCGAAAAGTCCTGGTAGAATGAAAACTCCTTCTCGAAATTTTCTTCTTCACTGAATTTATTCTGGAATCTCACTTCCACTTTGATGGTGAGCCTGTTCATCGCCGCCTTGTCACCGGCTGTGGCCGACACCGGGGTGATTTCGTATCCAGTAATGGCCCCTTCAAGGAAAAGGTCACCGTCAGCAGGCTTGAGTTTGAGGCTCGTATTTCTCTGGTAATATTCTTTCAGTTTCTCATTGAAGCTCAGGGTAAGGTTCTGAGGTCCCCCGGCTGTAGCCATCACAAAGTTCTGAATGGTGACGGTTTTCAGCTCGTCTGATAGGGTTGTTCCCGTAAAAGAATAAATCTTACAGGAACTGATCATGGCCGGGCTTCCGCATATCAGTAGAAAAAAGAAAAGGACCCGGTATCTATTTTTCATCTTCAATGTCATATTGTTTGATTTTTCTGTATAACGTCCTTTCTGATATACCCAATATCTGGGCCGCATATTTTCTCTTAAAGTTATTCTTTCTCAGGGCTTTAATGATCATTTCCTTCTCATTTTTTTCGAGCGATAATGATTCTTCTTCCGTTTCATGGGTAATGTCTTCTATATCTTCACGGTCTTCCTGCAGGTCGTCGATCGTCAGGATATTGTCTGAGTCCTGCGGCAAATAAGAAGGGTAAACCGGGTCGGGCTGATAAGTTTCCTCTGTTTTGACAGGCAGGGCAAAACTTTCTTCTTTTTTGAGGTCTTTGAACAAGTCGTGGTTGGCCTCAATAATCGGCCCGACATTTCCGCCGGAATGCATGATGGAATAGACCAGCTTTTTCAGCTCGGTCATGTCCTTTTTCATGTCAAATAACACTTTGTATAAAATATCCCTTTCTGAAAAATCATTGTATTTGCCGCCGTCTATGCCTCTCAGCAGGGCGGGAAGTCCTGAAGCCTGCTCTTTCGGAAGGTATTTTTCGAGGATCTGGTGGTTGATGATCCTTTCCTGTTCCAGGATGGTGATCTGTTCGGCTATGTTTTTCAGCTGACGGATGTTGCCCGGAAAACGGAAAGTCCGCAGCAAGCGACGGGCATCTTCGGTCAGGTCTACTGGTTGTATCTTGTTTTTCTCTGCAAAATCTGAAGTGAATTTCAAAAACAGCAGTTCGATGTCGAAGCCGCGGTCACGAAGCGGAGGCACCACAATCGGCACGGTATTCAGCCTGTAGTAAAGGTCTTCTCTGAAAGATCCTTTTTCAATAGCCCCCATCAGGTTGACATTCGTAGCGGCTACCACCCTGACATTGGTGGTTTTGACTTTTGACGAACCCACAGGAATGTATTCCCCGTTTTCCAATACCCTCAGCAGCCTCGATTGTGTACCGATCGGCATTTCAGCGATTTCGTCCAGGAATATGGTGCCGCCGTTGGTCGTTTCGAAATAACCTTTACGGTCATCAATAGCACCGGTAAATGAGCCTTTGACGTGCCCGAATAATTCCGAGTCGATGGTGCCTTCCGGAATGGCCCCGCAGTTGATCGCAATGAAAGGTCCGTGCTTTCTCTGGCTGAGGCCGTGTATGATTTTGGAGAATGATTCTTTACCGCTGCCACTTTCTCCGTTGATAAGCACCGTGAGGTCGGTAGGGGCTACCTGAACCGCCACATTCAGGGCATAGTTCAACGCCGGGGCATTGCCTATGATCCCGAAACGGTTTTTTACGGATTGTAATTCGGCACTGTTTGTCATAGTTTCTGCAGATCTGTTTCTTCTACCACCACTTCACCGATGAGGGTGCCTGTGGTGCAGGCTGTGATCAGAACATTGACATATTCTCCCTTTCTGAAATTGTATTTCGGGAAAACCACCACTTTATTCTGGTCTGTTCGTCCTTTCAGTTCTTCTTCTGATTTCCTGGAAAACCCTTCAATCAGCACCCTGTGGACTTTGCCTATTTCTTTTAAATTATTGATGTGAGAGTGTTCTCTCTGTTTGGCGATGATTTC
Organism: Emticicia sp. CRIBPO; assembly: GCF_009905725.1. Taxonomy (GTDB): domain Bacteria; phylum Bacteroidota; class Bacteroidia; order Cytophagales; family Spirosomataceae; genus Leadbetterella. Next base: position 508,933 of record NZ_JAAAKV010000003.1, read on the forward strand.
GTTGAGACGGCGTTTTTTCACGTCTTCCGGAACATCGTCGGCATATTTTTTAGCGGCTGGTGTTCCTGGTCTTTCAGAGTATGAGAACATATAGCCGTAGTCAAATTTAACGTAATCCATCAGGCTTAAGCTATCCTGGTGGTCTTCTTCCGTTTCAGAACAAAAGCCGGAGATCATGTCCTGCGAAATACCGCATTTATCTCCTAAAATCTCCCTGATCCTGTCAATTTTATTGATGTACCATTCCCTGTCATAGGTCCTGTTCATCATTTCCAGGATACGGGTGCTGCCGCTTTGGGCGGGCAGGTGGATGTAATTACAGACATTATCATACTTTTTGATGGTATAGATCACTTCGTCGGTAATGTCTTTCGGGTGTGAGGTAGAGAACCTGACCCTCAGTTCCGGGTGGATCAGAGCGACTTTCTCAAGCAGCCGGGCAAAATTCACTTTCTCTGTTTTGTCTGCATTTTCCCATTTATAAGAGTCCACATTTTGTCCCAGCAAGGTCACTTCACGGTATCCCTGCTCAAATAAGCCTGCCGCTTCATTGACAATGGTATAGGCGTCACGGCTGCGTTCGCGGCCGCGGGTATACGGCACCACACAAAAACTGCACATGTTATCACAGCCTCTCATGATCGAAATAAAAGCCGAAACCCCGTTGGAGTCCAGCCTGATCGGGCTGATGTCGGCATAAGTTTCTTCCCTGGACAGGAATACGTTGACGGCCTTGTGCCCTTCTTCCACTTCAGCGATCAGGTTGGGAAGTTCACGGTAAGAGTCAGGTCCTACGACCATATCCACCATTTTCTCCTCTTCCAGCAGCTTGGTCTTCAGGCGTTCTGCCATACAACCCAGCACGCCTATTTTGACATTAGGATTGTTTTTCTTCAGCGGACTCAGCGATGAGAGTCTTTTTCTTACCTTTTGCTCAGCATTGTCGCGGATGGCACAGGTGTTGAGCAGGATCAGCTCGGCTTCATCCTGGTTGGAAGTGGTTGAGAAACCCTCATTCCTTAAAATGGAAGCCACAATTTCACTGTCTGCAAAATTCATCTGGCATCCGTAACTCTCTATATATAATTTTCTTGTACCGGCATTGTGCTCGTCAACAGACACCATGGGTTCATCAAGACTGTTCTTTTCTTCCTCGCTAATGATCTTGAGTGATTCGGCAACTATTCCCATTTCTTATTTTTACGGATAATTAATTCAAATACAAAATTAAGCAAAACTGACAGATTGTCAGTGTTAATTTAACTAAAAATTTAAAGACATAGTTCTCAGAAAGGGTAGCCGATTCCGAAATTCCACTGCAGCCCGTAAGGCATTTTTCTGCGGAGAGAAAATTCATCCAGGACAAATCTGTCACCCACAGCCCTGGAGGGGTCAACGACTTTGATACCCCAGTCAAAACGAAAGAGAAAATAAGAGAGGTCCCAACGTAGACCCAGTCCTGTTCCGACGGCGAATTCCTTGTAGAACCTGCTGAAATCAAAATTGGCCTTGTTGGCTTTGGAAGGGATGTTCACCTCATGCCATTTCCACACGTTACCGGCATCAATAAAGGCGGCCACCTGGATATCACCCGCAAAACGGGCCACTTTAGCCCTGTATTCGACGCTTCCTTCCATCAGGATGTCGCCCGGTTGCGGAAACGTGTTCCCGTCAATCGTAGTGTCCGGTTTGGCTGAGCCTACACCCAATGACCTGGGTGACCAGGCCCTCACACTGTTGCTGCCGCCGGCAAAGAAATTCTTTTCATACGGAAGAGCTTTGTTGCGGCCGTATGGATTCGTTACCCCGAAGTTGACCCTGTAGGCCAGACTGCTGGAGGGGCTTACATTCACATATTTGCGGAAATCAACGTTGAGCTTGACAAACCTGAAATAGGCCCGGACGCTGTCCGGAGACTCATTGTCATGTCTCAGTGGGAACAGGTTCTCGATGAAGCCCAGCCGCTCCTTGTTCTTCAGAAAATTGAGGGATGTTCCGCCGGATTCAAGGAATACCCTTAAAAACCGCGAGGTGGCATAAGGTTTTCTGAGGTCCTGGTTGTTAAACACAAAATTGGTGTTGATGCTGGATACAAACTGGGGGTCAAAAGTAACCTTGAGGTTGTTGCCCAGGGCCTGCTGATCCACAAGGCTCTTATAAAAATTACGTCCTTCAAGACTTCCCGAATAGTTGGTATTGACCAGGTTGGCATCCAGGATCGAGAAATAGAAAACGCTGTATTTTGATGGCTGAAACGAATAGTTTGAACTCAGCTTGAAGTTGAGCCGCTGTCCCCAGAAAGGTTCTGAATAGTTAAAACCCAGCCCGATGGTGGTTTTTGGGTTTTTCAGATGCACCAGCTGGTTTTTGAGGGGTAGCAGAATCAGCGTCGGGAAAGAGAGGTTGGCGTTGGCTCCCAGTTCAAGACTCCCCCTGATTTTCGGCTTACCGCTGGTGATGAGGGGTGAGGGCTGGCCTTCATAGGAGGCTTTGACAGAACCTTCGAATACTTCCAGACGCTTAAGCATGTTTCTGACGGTCAGAGACACAGGAATACCGAATCCGTAAAAGTTGGACCCGTCATTCGAAATACTGTTCAGACCAGGTGATGTACCCACCGTGTATTTTTCAAGCAAAGGGGCAAAATACTCCAGCGAAAGACTGTTGGGGGCAGTTACCTTGACTTGTGAACTGGCAAACGCAAACTGGTTCATCAGGCCCATTTGCCTTTGTGTCTCTATGATGTCATCTATTTTGTATTCTTTCCCTGCACGGGTCAGTACCCTGTTGCTTACAATCGAAATCGGTATTCTTTTGTCGAGTGTGATGAACCTGATACCATTGTAAACCAGTGTGTCCGGTTGCAGGTTGACTTGTGTGGCATTAGGGTCAAAAGCTTTGAATACGACTTCTTTGACCGTAAATTTTTCGTGGATGTCCCTGCCCGGAGGGTTGCTGATCTCAAAATAAAGATTACCTCTTTTCAGTGATTTGAACAACTCATAATCTCCCTGGGCGTTGGAAGCCCCGTGGGTAAGGTAAATGCCGGAGAAGTTATAATAGCCGTTATTCTTAAGCAGGGATTCAATTCTGAGTCTTTCGGCGTCAACCAGGCGTTTGTCAAAACGGTTGCCGGGCTGTATCAGTTTGTTTTTTTCATTGGCCCTGATAAGGCTGTCGATGTGTGGGTCAGGGATGTTATAAATGACCGAGTCAATCAGATAGGGCTCATTTTCTTTGATCTGGTAAGTGAGCAGGATTTTCCTGGGATTTTTGGAAATTGTTGAGTCGATCCTGAAATTTACGGACGCTTCACGGTAACCGATGTCCATCAGAAATTTCTCTATTTTTTTCGAGGTTTCTTCTATTTCTTCCCGCTTGACGGTGGCCGGAATTTCACCGATATTCCGCCAGAACCAAGCTACCTGCTGGTTAAGGTTTTCATTGAGACGGCTGACTTTTTTCTCTATTTTTTGTTTTTTACGTGTGATCTTGATGCTTTCGAAGGTCTGTGGAAGCTGGTTGAGCCTGGTCAGCTGGCGGGTGAGTTTCCGTTCCTGTTTCTGAACGTTAAACACGTTTTTACCGAAGCTGTACCACCTGACCCTGGGTGTAAAAGGAAGATTAAAAGGCTTGGTGTTTTCTTTCTGATCAACAGGAATGAGGGTTTCAAGCTCTTCCGTTAATACTTTTTGATTACCTTTGAAGTTCTGTCGCCACAACAGATACTCGTCTTTTTCGAGCGGGACGTTGTATCGACAAGAGAAAAACAGAAGGGCTCCCACAAAAGTGAATAGGATATTTTTAATGATTTTATTCAAAGGATTGCCCGTTTTTTTAAATAAATGTAATTGATAATTACTGTATAATGATCTCAAAGCAACAGCAAAAATACGTCCAATCTTTGCATAATAAAAAATACCGTACAGAAAATGAGCGTTTTTTGGTTGAAGGCGAAAAAAGCATTCTTGAATTATTAAACTCTGATTTTGAAGTCGAAATTGTCTTTTGTTCTCCGGAACTTGCGGCAGAAATTGATTCCGCAGGTTATAAAGTAAAGGTGGCAGAAGGAAGCGGGGATGAAATCGGGAAAATCAGTACCTTAAAAAATAATTCTTCGGGGGTGGCTGTCGTCAGATCAAAGCCCAACAGGCCGGTTTACTGTGGCAAAGATGAGATTATCCTGGTCCTTGACGACATCCGGGATCCCGGTAACCTGGGGACCATTATCAGGCTGGCCGACTGGTATGGTTTGAAAAACATCGTTTGTTCGGAAGAAACCGTCGAGTTTTATAATCCTAAAGTGATTGCTTCCACGATGGGTTCGTTTACAAGGATTCACTGTTATTACACTTCGCTGACGACTTATTTCGAAGGAATTGAACTGCCTCTGACCGGCACTTTTCTGGAAGGACAAAATGTACATGAATTTATTTTCCCGCCTTCTGGTTATTTAGTAATCGGAAGCGAGTCTCACGGTATATCGGATGCGATGAAAGAGAGGATAGATTTCCGGGTGACTATTCCACGGTTCGGACTGGCAGAATCGCTGAATGCGGCCAATGCCACCGCTATAGTGCTGGATAATCTCAAAAGAAACAAGTAAAGGCAAACAATTTCAATAATAATTACTTTAACTAAAAGTTTTTTCCGATTTTTGCGGAAATTTTTAATAACCAATCATCCTAAATGGAAAAATTCGATAAAAATTATATTATAGGTTTTGTTCTATTGTTTTTAATGTACGGGACATACATGTATTTCAATCCCGGAACACCAGCGACTCCCGAAACTACCCAGCAAAAATCAACTGCAAAAGCCAGCCCGTCCACCGCTAAATCTGCGGCCGTTCTTACTCAGGATACCTTGAAACTGAAAAGCCAGTTCGGCGATTTCGCTTCAGCAGCAGTAGGAACAGAGCAGGAAGTGACAGTTGAAAACGAAGATGCCATTATCGTTTTTTCATCGAAAGGTGGAGCGATCAAAAAAATTACCCTTAAAAATTATCAGACTTTCGGTGACTACACCAAAAAGACGGGTAAACCGATGGTGATTCTTGATGAAGAAAATTCTGAAATGAAACTGGAAGTTCAGACTCCTAAAGGCAAAATTGACCTGAAGGGCCTTTACTACCAGACTTCAGCCGTTTCAGGTAAAGTAAACGGAGAAGGTAAATATGAAGTTAAATATTCGGTGAGCCTTGGAGACGGCAGAAGTGTTGACCAGGTATATACAGTGGGGGGCAAAGGCTTCTCTATCGATTATGACCTGAAATTCAACAACACCCACGGATTGATTTCCGACCAGCCGGTTTCATTCTACTGGAAAGACAAGCTGAAAGTACTGGAAAACGACCTCGCTGAAAACCAGAAGGCTGCCCAGGTCAACTACCTGGATTCGGAAGACAATTTTGAAGACGTCGGTTTCGGTAGTGTTGACAATGAAGAAGAAAAAGCAGAGCGGCCGGTTAAATGGTTTGCTTACAAACAAAAATATTTCGTAGGCGGGTTTGTTTCAAAAAACGCCCCTTTTCAGAACGCCAGCTTTACTTTGACTACGCCGGTTGGAGATTCGACCACGGTTAAAATTGCTGAAGCGAAAGTAGAATTACCATATAAAAACATTATTGAAGGCAAAGGTAACTTCAGGTTCTATGCCGGACCGAATGATTATGAAGAGGTATTGAAAGTGGCCGACGGATTTCACAAGAACGTTTACCTCGGATACGACATCGTGAAGCCGATCAACCGTTTTGTTTTTGTGCCGCTTTTTGAGTGGGTAGAGAGCTTTATTACCAATTATGGTCTGCTGATCATCCTGGTGGTACTGATCATCAAAACCGCTCTGACGCCGTTGATCTACAAATCGTATGTGAGTTCAGCCAAAATGAGATTACTTGCCCCTGAGATCAACGAGATCAAAGAAAGGGTGGGAGATGACCAGGTGAAGGTTCAGCAGGAAACCATGAAGCTGTATCAGCAGGTGGGTGTCAGCCCGTTAAGCGGCTGTGTGCCTTTGTTGCTTCAGATGCCTATCCTGATGTCTGTTTTCTTCCTCTTCCCGAACATGATCATGTTCCGTCAGAAAACATTCCTTTGGGCCAACGACCTTTCTACTTATGATGCACCGATCAGCTGGGCTACACACCTTCCTGTTATAGGCAATCACATCAGTTTGTTCGTGGTATTGATGACACTTTCAAGTCTTGCCTTTACCTATTATAACAACCAGATCACACCGGCTCAGCCAGGACCGATAGATATGAAGAAGATTTCTTATATCTTCCCGCTGGTGTTCTTCTTCGTGTTGAACAGCTTCCCGGCAGCCCTGAGTTTCTACTACCTGGTGTCCAACCTTGTGACGATCGGTCAGCAGCTGATTGTCCGGAAGTTTATTGACGAAGATAAAATCCGGGCAGTGCTCGAGAATAATAAAAAGACTTATCATACCAAACCTCAGAAGAGAAACAAGTTCGGGGAGTATCTGCAGAAACAACTCCAGGCTTCAGAGGAAATGAAAAAGCAAAGTGAAGACCTCAAGAAGAAGTCGAAAAAGAAATAAAACAAAAATGTTCTGCAAGCTTTAATTGTAGAACATTTTTTTATAAATTCAATCTTTATATAAACTCAAACGTTTGAGTCAAAAAAATAATCTACAATGAAAAAAACGTTGATTCTATATTTTATCTGTATTTCAGCTGTTTTCGGACAGATGCCCGATGAGAAATACCTGATAGAATATAAAAAAGCCGTCCAACTTTTTGCTGACAGTCAGTATGAAGCTGCCAACACCAGACTGATCCCACTTACTTCCAAATCTTACAATAATCCCGTTGTACCTTACTCGATGTACTACTATGCATTGAGTACTAAAAAACTGGGCCAGAATTACCAGTCGAGGGTGATCTTAAGACAATTGTTTGAGAGATTTCCTGACTGGGATAAAATGGAAGAAGCCTATCTGCTTTACGCGGAAGTAAACCTTTCTGAAAACTACTACGAAGAAGGGATAAAGAGCCTGGAGAGAATCCAGGATCCGCAGTTTAAGCCTGCAGTGACAGGTCTTATCAACACCACGATACCTCCCATCAAGAATGTGGAATTGCTGAAAGATCTTTACGGTAAGTTTCCCGGCCAGGTCGTTATCGCCAAAACCCTGGTAAAGAGAATCCAGGAGAAAAGGGTCAATACCAAAGCAGATCTTGAGCTTTCAGATGTACTGACCAACAGGTTTAAATTGAATGCTCCTTCAGGAAACGATTCAAAAGAACCCAAAAGAGGAAAAGGACGCAATTCAGATGATAATGTCATAGACTTCGGAGTCTTATTGCCGTTCAATATCAAAGAAGTCGGGCTGGGAAGTAACCTGAAAACAAACCAGTACGTCTATGACCTGTATGCCGGGATGAGACTGGCCGCTGAAGAACTTAAGGCGGAGGGAATTGACATCAAGCTGTTTGCGTTCGATGTAGAGAAACGCAAAGAGGATTTTGTAAAACTGGAAAAAGACCCCAATTTTAATAAGATCGACCTGTTTGTAGGGCCGCTTTATCCTGAGCCTAACAATGAAGCCGTAGAGTTTGCCATCAGGCACAAAATATTCCAGGTGCACCCCTTGTCAAACAATGTTTCTTTACTGAAAGACAGCAAAAACATATTCCTGGTGCAGCCGTCCTATACCCAGCAGGCCAGGAGGACACTTGAGTTTGTGAAAGAAAGCAACCTGAATAAAAACCTGTCGATCTATTTCGGCCCTTCAAAAAAAGATTCTCTGTTTGCCTTTGTCTACAAAACAGAAGCGGAGAAAAAAGGATATAAGGTATTGGAGATTAAAAAGTTTGTGACTTTTAATTCCATCAAACCCGGGCAGGCTCCGGGTCATGTGTTTTTCTCAGGGGATAATAACCTGGGGGTGAAATTTGTACAGGGTTTGGGTCAGCAAAAGATCAAGGCCAAGGTGATCTGTAATTCTTCGGCGTTTAACTTCGAAAAAGTATCTCCTGATATCCTGACGAGGGACATCAATATTATCTACCCTGAGTTTGTGGATTCCGAGAAGAAAGAAGTGGTTGATTTTAATAAGAAATACCTGATCAAAATGGGCTCTGTGCCTTCTTACTTCAGTTATTCCGGTTATGACCTTGTGCTGTATTTTGCCAGGATGCTGAAAGACGGAAAGGACATTATGAGCCTGAACCTGGATGCCAAAGCTTACACAGAAGATTTTACGCTGGGAGGGTTTGACTTCAGAGGTAATAAAAATGAAAATGAAATTGTTCCTATCGTTAAGTTTGAGGATGGGAAGTTTGTAGAAATATTCAGATAAAATGGGACTTAAGAAAAGTAAAAATTTATTCGAGAAAGCGAAAGAATATATTCCGGGTGGTGTCAATTCACCTGTCAGAGCGTTCAAATCTGTGGGTGGTCACCCGATCTTCATTAAAAATGCAAAAGGAGCCTACCTCGTTGATGAAGACCATAACAAGTACATAGACATGATCAATTCATGGGGTCCGATGATCCTGGGTCATGCCTTTCCGCCTGTAGAGAAGGCTGTAAAAAAAGCGATTAAAAATTCATTTTCTTTCGGGGCACCTACCAGGAAAGAAGTGGAAATGGCTGATCTGATTGCAGAAATGGTGCCTTCGGTAGAGAAAGTAAGAATGGTGAATTCGGGCACGGAAGCTACCATGTCTGCGATAAGATTAGCAAGAGGATATACTAAAAGAGATAAGATCGTCAAATTTGAAGGCTGTTACCATGGCCACGGTGACTCATTCCTGATTTCGGCAGGTAGCGGAGCCATTACGATGGGAACGCCCGATAGCCCCGGTGTTACGGCTGCCACAGCCAAAGACACCTTGCTGGCTCCGTTCAACGACCTGGAAGCCGTGAAGAAAATCATGGAAGCCAATCCGGGTGAGATCGCCGCTCTGATCATAGAGCCTGTCGTAGGCAACATGGGTTGCGTTTTGCCTAAACCCGAATATCTGAAAGGACTTCGTGAATTGTGTACACAGCATGGAGTCGTCTTCATCTTCGATGAGGTGATGACAGGTTTCAGGCTTGCACCGGGTGGTGCACAGGAAAGATTTGGTGTAACCCCCGATCTGACGACCCTCGGCAAGATTATAGGCGGAGGCATGCCTGTAGGAGCTTACGGCGGAAAAACGGAGATCATGGATTATGTTTCTCCCCAGGGCCCTGTTTATCAGGCAGGAACGCTTTCCGGAAACCCCATTGCCATGTCTGCGGGACTGGCGATGTTGAAACATCTGAAGAAGAACAAAGATATTTATACCCAGCTGGATGAAACCGGTTTCGAGATCGTTAACGGTATCAGAAGGACCTTACTCGAACTGGGACTGAACTATTCCATCAACTGGGTGGGATCTATGTACAGTTTGTTTTTCACGGAGGTGGACGTGGTGGATTTTGAAACAGCTAAAACCTCTGACACCGCTTTGTTCGGAAAGTATTTCCACGAGATGCTGAACAGAGGCGTTTACCTGGCACCTTCTCAGTTTGAGACCCTGTTTATTTCTACCAAAATAGACGATAAACTCATCAAAAAGATATTGAAGGCTAATCGTGAAAGCCTGATTTCTATCACTAAGTAATGCGTAAATATTCCGTCATTATTCCGGTATACAACCGCCCCGATGAGGTCAGGGAGTTACTTGAAAGCCTGGCTAAGCAAACCTACAGGAATTTTGAAGTGCTGATTGTGGAAGACGGCTCAAAAAATACCTGTGAGGACGTTTGCAGGTCATTTTCAGGCCAGCTTGAGCTGCATTACTTTTTTAAGGAAAATTCAGGACAAGGTTTTTCCCGCAATTACGGCTTTGAAAGAGCGAAGGGCGACTATTTTGTGCAGCTCGACTCAGACGCCATCATTCCCGAAACTTATTTTGAAGCAGTAGAACAACGCCTCAATACAGATTACCTGGATGCGTATGGTGGTCCTGATGCAGCCCACGAAAGCTTTACACCCATTCAGAAAGCCGTTAATTATGCCATGACCTCGGTATTTACTACCGGGGGCATCAGGGGTAAAAAGAACAATCTCGGGGGGCAATTTCATCCCAGGAGCTTCAATTTCGGGTTTTCAAGAGAAGTCTGGAACAAAGTGGGGGGCTACAAAATCACCAGGATGGGGGAGGATATCGAATTCAGTATCAGGATGATAGAGGCCGGTTTTAAAGTTGGGTTGATTCCGGAAGCCTTTATTTACCACAAAAGAAGAACGAGTTTTACCCAGTTTTACAAGCAGTTATTTTTCTTCGGAAGAGCCAGGATCAACATCTCAAGGTTTTTCCCGAAAGAGCTGAAGATCGTGCATCTTTTTCCATTGGTATTTACACTGTTCGTATTTTCTATACCGGTCCAGTTTTTTGTTTATAAACCCTTATTTTTCCTCTCTGTCTCGGTTTTCCTGTTCTATTTTCTCGTTATTTTTTTACATTCAACGGTTCAGAACAGCAGCCTGAAAGTAGGTTTCCTCAGCATAACTGCCTGTTTTATTCAGTTGTTTGCCTATGGATGCGGTTTTATCAGTGAGGGCCTTAAAGGCAAGTCCAAGGCTTGAAATCAATGATTTTTTTTGCCCATTTTTACTTCATAGATCAGTCTGGTGACGTTATTGTCCAGTCCTGAATACCAGTTTAAATGAGGGCTTATTTTCCCGCATTCCAGGTTAAGACATTCTGTAAATTCATGGGAGTAATTACACGAAGGACATTTGGAAATGTTTTCGAAGGGGTCAAACTCACATCCGCAAAGGCACTTCCAGCGAGTTCTCTTTTTAGGTTTCCAATTACATTTTGGACAGTAAATTTTCATCATCAAACCATAGGTAAGGTTTGAATACAAAATTAACCATTTAGCTACGCAATTCAAAGGAAAATCCATATTAAATTCTGTATATTGGGCTTATATTTGCAGGGTTTACCGGTTTAAGACGTTTTCAGAAGCAACATATTTTTGAAGCCTCCGAACGAAATCAGCCCGGGATTAGTTTTTTAATTATTCATCAAATATTTCATTTTGCAAGAAGAAAAGTACAGCGGTAAAATTGTAGACAGTGTTATCCTGAAAAGGCTTTACAAGTTCATCAAACCCTATGAATTCAGGTTTTACCTTTTGGTATTGACCATTCTCGTCGGAGCGGTAACTTCACCTTTATTGCCATTGCTTATCCAGTATGCCATTGATGGTCCGGTTTCTGAAGGAGACTACCAGGGCTTGTCTATGGCCCTTCTGGCCATGGTTTTGCTGCTCGTTTTCAGTTCTGTAGTGGCTTTCTTTAACACTTACCTGGCGGGATGGCTTAGCCAGCACGTGATCCGTGACATCCGCGTGCAGGTCTATGAAAAGATCGTTAAACTTAAGCTGAAGTTTTTTGATGATACGCCCATCGGCCGCCTGGTCACCAGGACCATCTCAGATGTGGAGACTCTTTCCGATGTTTTCAGTTCGGGTTTTGCGGCCATTGCCGGTGACATCCTCCAACTGATTCTGATCATTGCCGTTATGTTTTATACGGACTGGCGTTTGTCGCTGATCAGCCTTGCTACAGTACCGCTTTTACTCATCAGTACATACGTGTTTAAGGAGAAGATCAAAAAGTCTTTCAACCTTGTCAGAAATGCAGTCGCCAATCTCAATACCTTTGTCCAGGAACACCTGACAGGCATGAGCCTTGTGCAGATCTTCAATTCGGAGAAAACTGAATTCGACAAATTTGAAAAGATCAATGCCAAACACAGGGATGAGAATATCAGGTCTATCCTCTACTATTCGGTTTATTATCCGGTGGCCGATGTGATTTCTGCCCTGGGTACCGGACTCGTGGTCTGGTACGGAGCCAAAGAAATCCTGAATGAACAGGCTTCTTACGGTACCATCACGGCCTTCATCATGTTTATCAACCAGTTTTTCAGGCCGATCCGCATGATCGCTGACCGCGTCAATACCCTTCAGATGGGGGTGGTGAGTACTTCGAGGATCCTCGATATCCTGGACAGTTCTGATAATAAAATGGAAGGCGGCGAAGTAACCCGGCACATCGAAGGAAAAGTAAACTTCGAAAATGTGTGGTTTGCCTATAACAACGATAATTATGTTTTAAAGGGTATTACCTTCGAAGCTAAAGAAGGTGAGACCATAGCTTTTGTGGGAGCTACCGGAGCGGGTAAGTCTTCGATCATCAACCTGCTGCCGAGGTTTTACGACATCAGCAAAGGCGAAGTGCTCATTGACGGGGTTCCGGTGAAAGAATACAATCTGCAGGTGCTTCGTAAACAAATCGGTATGGTGCTGCAGGATGTGTTTTTGTTTTCAGACAGCATTGAATATAATATCACGCTGGGCGATGAGTCCATTTCCCGTGAACAGGTCGTTGAGGCCGCTAAACTTGTGGGAGTTCATGATTTTATCATGCAGCTGCCGGGCGATTACGATTACAAAGTGATGGAACGCGGAGCCACCTTGTCTGTAGGGCAACGCCAGCTGATCTCCTTTGTGCGGGCTCTGGTTCAGAACCCGAAAATCATGATACTCGACGAAGCCACGTCTTCTATCGATTCCGAATCTGAAGAAATGATCCAGAATGCCATCGACAAACTTATGAAAGGTAGAACGGCCATTGTGATTGCTCACCGCTTAAGCACCATCCAGAAGGCAGATAAGATCATTGTGATCGATAAAGGTCATATTGTTGAACAAGGATCTCATGAAGACCTCCTGACCATCGAGAACGGATTTTACAATAACCTTTACCAGATACAGTACGCTTCAGCTTTGGTTTAAGGCAGAATTTAGTACCGTAAATTTTACTTCCCATTGTTTTTTCAACCCGTTGTGTTGAAGTTTTTCTCATGATATTGAACCGGCCGTATATTTAGAACAACCGCCCGGTTAATCAATTTCTGTG
>NZ_JAAAKV010000030.1 GCF_009905725.1 Emticicia sp. CRIBPO
CCGCCACAGGTAGTCGGATTCACAGCTGAACCCAAGGTTAATGTTGCGGTGCTCGGATCAGTCAGGTTTCTTGATCCTGATGCTGAACTAGTACAACCGCTTACAGTGATAGAGAACACGGAGTATGGTCCCGCCACAAGGCCTGATAGCGTAAATGCACCCGAAGCTACTGTAACTGAAGCAGTTTTCGCTGCACCATCATTATAGTTCAAAGTATAAGTTCCATCCGCTAAAGTGGTGGTGAAGGCAATGCTTCCGTTTGTTCCACCGCAGGTGGTTGGATTAACTGCTGAGCCTAAAGTCAATGTCGCTGTGGTAGGATCAGTTAAGGCCCTTGATCCTGAAGCTGAACTTGTACATCCACTGACAGTGATAGAGAATCCGGAGTATGATCCAGCTATAAGTCCTGACAGTGTAAATGCCCCTGAAGCTACTGTAACAGAAGCTGTTTTAGCTGTTCCGTCAGAGTAATTCAAAGTGTAAGTGCCATCCGCTAAAGTAGTGGTGAAAGCAATGCTTCCGTTTGTTCCGCCGCATGTGGTTGGATTAACAGAAGAGCCCAAAGTCAATGTCGCCGTAGTCGGATCAGTCAATGTTCTTGATCCTGAAGCTGAACTTGTACAGCCGCTTACAGTTATTGAGAATGAAGAATATGATCCTGCCGGAAGTCCTGATAGTGTAAATGCACCAGAAGCTACTGTAACAGAAGCGGTTTTGGCCGCTCCGTCATTATAATTCAAAGTGTAAGTCCCGTCAGCCAAAGTGATCGTGAAGGCAATGCTTCCGTTTGTTCCGCCACAGGTGCTTGGATTAACAGCTGAGCCCAAGGTCAATGTCGCTGTACTAGGATCGCTCAGAGTGGTTGATCCCGAAGCTGAACTTGTACAACTGCTTACAGTTATTGAGAATGAAGAATATGATCCTGCCGGCAGTCCTGATAGCGTAAACGCACCCGAAGCCACCGTAACTGAAGCCGTTTTAGCTGCTCCATCTGAGTAATTCAACGTGTATGTGCCATCTGCTAAAGTAGTGGTGAAAGCAATGCTTCCGTTTGTTCCGCCACAAGTGGTTGGATTAACAGAAGAGCCTAAAGTCAATGTCGCTGTAGTCGGATCAGTTAGCGTTCTTGATCCTGACGCGGTACTTATACAACCGCTTACAGTGATAGAGAATCCTGAGTATGACCCTGCCACAAGTCCTGATAGGGTAAATGCCCCCGAAGCTACTGTAACAGAAGCGGTTTTGGCTGCTCCGTCAGAGTAATTCAGAGTGTAAGTTCCGTCCGCTAAAGTGGTCGTGAAAGCGATGCTTCCGTTTGTTCCGCCACATGTGGTTGGATTAACAGCTGAGCCCAAGGTCAATGTCGCTGTACTAGGATCGCTCAGAGTGGTTGATCCCGAAGCCGAACTTGTACAGCCGCTTACAGT
>NZ_JAAAKV010000031.1 GCF_009905725.1 Emticicia sp. CRIBPO
GTCGATATTCCTTCGACCACAGTCTGTGTGGGCGGAACAGTAACTTTAACAGCAACTGCGTCCAACGGAACAGGAACGGTAACTTATCAGTGGCAGGAATCAACGAATAATACAAGCTGGACAGATATCACCGGACAAACAACGACAACTTTAAATGTTTCAACGGCAACTGCAGGTGTCAAATATTACAGAGTTGTCGTTACCGCTTCAGGTTCAGGTTGCGGATCGGCTAACTCTGCAAGTTCGACCGTGACCGTGGTAGCCAAACCGACGGTGACAGTGGATATTCCTTCAACCACAGTTTGTGTCGGCGGAACAGTGACGCTGACAGCAACAGCCTCCAACGGAACAGGAACCGTCACTTACCAATGGCAGGAATCAACAAATAACACAAGCTGGACAGACATTGCAGGACAAACAACGACAACTTTAAATGTTTCAACGGCAACTGCAGGTGTCAAATATTACAGGGTGGTCGTTACCGCTTCAGGTTCAGGTTGCGGATCGGCTAACTCGTCAAGTTCGACGATTACCGTTGTTGCCAAACCTACAGTATCAGTCGATATTCCTTCGACAACGGTATGTATTGGCGGAACAGTTACCTTGACAGCAACTGCTTCCAATGGAACAGGAACTGTTACTTACCAATGGCAGGAATCTACGAATAATACAAGCTGGACAGATATCACGGGACAAACAACAACAACTTTAAATGTTTCAACCGCCACTGCCGGGGTTAAATATTACAGAGTCGTAGTTACAGCATCAGGTTCAGGTTGCGGATCTGCTAACTCTTCAAGTTCAACAGTAACTGTGGTGGCCAAACCGGCGGTGGCAGTGGATATTCCTTCAACCACAGTTTGTGTCGGCGGAACAGTTACCTTGACAGCAACTGCTTCCAATGGAACAGGAACTGTCACTTACCAATGGCAGGAATCTACTAATAATACAAGCTGGACAGATATTGCAGGACAAACAACGACAACTTTAAATGTTTCAACGGCAACTGCAGGTGTTAAATATTACAGGGTGGTCGTTACTGCTTCAGGTTCAGGTTGCGGTTCAGTTAACTCGTCAAGTTCGACGATTACCGTTGTTGCCAAACCTACAGTATCAGTCGATATTCCTTC
>NZ_JAAAKV010000032.1 GCF_009905725.1 Emticicia sp. CRIBPO
GTCGGGGTTCCCTATTCGCCGGCCACCGGCCTGCCCATCGAGAGCCAGACCGTCAGCCAGATGGTCGACAAGCTGACCGCCCTGCCCGAGGGCGAGCGCATCTATCTGCTGGCCCCCGTAGTGCGCGACCGGAAGGGCGAGTACCGCAAGGAAATCGCCGAGTGGCGCAAGCAGGGCTACCAGCGGCTGAAGATCGACGGGACCCTGTACCCCATCGAGGATGTCCCGGAGCTCGA
The DNA here is from genome assembly GCF_009905725.1 of Emticicia sp. CRIBPO. Classification (GTDB taxonomy): domain Bacteria; phylum Bacteroidota; class Bacteroidia; order Cytophagales; family Spirosomataceae; genus Leadbetterella. The sequence goes on from NZ_JAAAKV010000032.1 coordinate 237, forward strand.
CAAGAAGTACAAGCACGACATCGACGTGGTGGTCGACCGGCTGGTCACCAAGCCGGGCCTGGAGGGCCGTTACGCAGACAGCCTGGAGCAGGCGCTGCGGCTGGCCGACGGGCTGGCGGTGGCCGAATGGGCGGATGTGAAGGAGGGCGAGAAGGAGCCGCAGCGGCTGCTGTTCTCGGAGAAGTTCGCCTGCCCGGTCAGCGGCTTCACCATCGCGGAGATCGAGCCCCGACTGTTCTCATTCAACAACCCGGCGGGCGCCTGCCCGGTCTGTGACGGGCTGGGGGCCAAGCTGGCCTTCGACGCCGACATGGTGATCCCGGACAAGGACAAGAGCCTGCACAAGGGGGCGGTCTCGCCCTGGGCCAAGGGGCCCTCACCCCTCTACACCCAGACCCTGCAGGCCCTGGCGCTGCACTACGGCTTCTCGATGGACAAGCCCTGGCATTCGCTGCCGGAGAAGGCCCATGAGGTGGTGCTGTATGGTACCGGGACCGAGAAGATAAAGTTTGTCTACGACGACAACGCCCGCAAGTACGAGGTGGTGAAACCGTTCGAAGGCGTGCTGCCCAACCTCGAGCGGCGCTGGCGGGAGACCGACAGCAGCTGGGTGCGCGAGGAACTGGGGCGCTATCAGTCGGATACCCCCTGCGAGGCCTGCGGCGGCGCGCGGCTGCGGCCCGAGGCGCTGGCGGTGAAGATCGCGGGCAAGAATATCTCCGAGATCTCCGGCCTGGCGATCCGACCGGCGCGGGACTGGTTCGCGGGCCTCGAAGGCCAGCTGTCGGACAAGCAGATGGAGAT
>NZ_JAAAKV010000033.1 GCF_009905725.1 Emticicia sp. CRIBPO
GGTTCAACAATCGTAACTCAGGACAAAAACCTTCCTACGATCACAGCGACTGGCGGACAGATCACTTGTTTGGTTCCGACCATCACAGTGAGTGCGACAGCGACACCAAACACTGGTGTATCTTATGTATGGACTGTACCTGCTGGAGTAACCAACCCGGGTAGTGTAGCTTCATTTACAACTACAACACCAGGCACATATTCAGTAACCGTAACGGTAACAGCGACAGGCTGTACTGCAAGTACAACCGCGACAGTAACCGAAGATAAGAGTGCACCGACAGTAAACATAACAGGTGGACAAATTACTTGTTTGACTCCAACTATTACAGTATCAGCTTCAGCGACGCCAAACACAGGTGTAACTTATACCTGGACAGTACCTGCAGGCGTAACTGCCCCAGGTAATGTGGCTTCATTCACCACTACAGTGGCTGGAACTTACAGCGTAACCGTAACGAAAGAGAACGGATGTTATGCAAGCAGTTCGACTGTTGTAACAGAAGATAAAACAGCACCAACAGTAATAGTTAGCGGTGGCCAGATTACCTGTGCAGCTCCAACTGTAACAGTGAGTGCGACAGCTACACCGAATACAGGTGTATCTTACGCATGGACCGTACCTGCGGGTGTAACCAACCCTGGCAGTGTGGCTTCATTTACTACAACTGTACCAGGCACATATTCAGTAACCGTAACTAAAACATCATCAGGATGTACAGTAACGGGTTCTACAATAGTAACTCAGGACAAGAACCTTCCTACGATCACAGCAACTGGTGGCAAAATCACTTGTTTGACTCCTACGATTACAGTATCTGCTACAGCCACACCAAATACAGGTGTAACTTACGTGTGGACAGTACCTGCCGGAGTAACCAACCCTGGAAGTGTAGCGTCATTTACGACTACCACACCAGGCACATATTCAGTAACCGT
>NZ_JAAAKV010000034.1 GCF_009905725.1 Emticicia sp. CRIBPO
TCTGTCCAATTTGTATTATTTGTTGATTCCTGCCATTGGTAAGTGACAGTTCCTGTTCCGTTGGACGCAGTTGCTGTCAAGGTAACTGTTCCGCCAATACAAACTGTTGTCGAAGGAATATCCACTGTAACCGTCGGTTTGGCCACCACAGTTACCGTCGAACTTGACGAGTTAGCTGATCCACAACCAGAACCTGAAGCGGTAACGACAACTCTGTAATATTTGACACTTGCAACCGCCGTTGAGACGTTCAGAGAAGTTCCTGTTTGTCCGGCGATATCTGTCCAGCTTGTATTATTAGCAGATTCCTGCCACTGGTAAGTAACGGTTCCTGTTCCGTTGGAAGCGGTGGCTGTTAAAGTTACTGTTCCGCCGATACATACTGTTGTCGAAGGAATATCGACTGATACTGTAGGTTTGGCAACAACGGTAATCGTCGAACTTGACGAGTTAGCTGATCCACAACCTGAACCTGAAGCGGTAACGATGACTCTGTAATATTTAATACCGGCAGTAGCCGTTGAAACATTTAAAGTTGTCGTTGTTTGTCCTGCAATGTCTGTCCAGCTTGTATTATTAGTAGATTCCTGCCATTGGTAAGTGACAGTTCCTGTTCCATTGGAAGCAGTTGCTGTCAAGGTAACTGTTCCGCCCACGCAAACTGTGGTAGAAGGAATATCCACTGTAACCGTCGGTTTGGCCACCACAGTCACCGTCGAACTTGACGAGTTAGCTGATCCACAACCAGAACCTGAAGCGGTAACGACAACTCTGTAATATTTGACACTTGCAACCGCCGTTGAGACGTTCAGAGAAGTTCCTGTTTGCCCGGAGATATCTGTCCAGCTTGTATTATTAGTAGATTCCTGCCATTGGTAAGTGACAGTTCCTGTTCCATTGGAAGCAGTTGC
>NZ_JAAAKV010000035.1 GCF_009905725.1 Emticicia sp. CRIBPO
TTTATCCCCTGATAGGTTTTCGATTCCAGGTCACGACCCATAAAGTCCGTCAGACTCACATTCACCTCTCCGTTTTCAGTCAGGTTTACTTTTACTTCCACCGCTCCACTGGTAGGATTCGGAGCAAAATTCATGTACCCTGTCTTTTCTTCTTCTGTCACATCGGTTTCTGCAGCAACCCTTAACCCGCTTGGGCAGGTTGTCCCTTCAAAAGCAAACAGACGGTAATCAATGAATTGTTCTGAAGTAGTACCATAGATCTGCAGGTGGTTACCGGAGCCCGCTCCCTCATGATCCCAGGTATATTGGTTGCTTGGGGCACTCACCCGGTAATTCCCGGCATTGTTCTCAAAGTTCCAGTAGTAATAGTTGTTACCTGAAACAAAGTTGCCCAATACCAGCCCACTGCTGTATGTCAATGAATTGGCTTTGATCACTTGCCCGCTGCCATTCATAGTCGTCACTTTATAACTGGTCCCTACAGATTCCACTTTCCATTTCTGGTCATTCTGATTGTTATTTCCGTTGATCTGTACTTCTCCGTTTGACATGGCCTGGACATAATTATTATTGGCCAATGACCTGATTTTATAACAATTGCCACTCACAATACCACTTGGAGGAGCTCCTGAAGCAGAATAGTAAGGAGTGCCGTCCTGGGAATAAACCAGGTTATATCCGGCAGGAGTCGGGAAAGTACTGGAATTTGGCACCTGGAGGTTACCGTAATCACTGTAAATCCATGAAAAACA
>NZ_JAAAKV010000036.1 GCF_009905725.1 Emticicia sp. CRIBPO
GCCTCTGTGAGTTGCAGCACACTGCCTATCCATGAGCTCATTGCCTATACCTTTGAAAGCAAGTGTGAGCCTTCAGGCCCTGTTTGTACGGGATCACTGCAGGCTGAAGGGGAAAATGACGCCACAGGCATTGTCATCAACAAACCGGCCTTTGCCATCACTGCCTTTACAGCAGGCACCCCGACCTCAGGCAATACCCTGGAAGGAAGTGTGACGGTGGACAACACCAATGGGGTGGCTACAGGCCTGCCCCAGAATGCAGTCATCAAGGTCTATCATGATGCCAATTCTAACGGGATCGTGGATGCCACAGATACCCAGATCGGAAGCAAGACCGTCAGCATCACTACCACCACCTCACAGGTGTTTACCTATGCTTTCACCACAGACTTCCTTGGGGACTTCTGTCCGGCTATTGTAGAGCTCACCCCTGAATGTGCCTGTGAAACGCCAGTGGTCTTTGTTTATACCGATTGTGAGACCATCCTTCCGGTGACCCTGAGCAGTTTTGCTGTCAGCAAGACAGAGGCAGGGGTGCTGCTCAAATGGAGCACCGTCACTGAAACCAACAGCGGAAGATTCGAAATACAGCAAAGCACTGATGCCAAAACCTGGAAGACCATCGGAAAGGTAGACGCTGCAGGAGACAGCCCGGTGATGACCCATTACAGTTTCAC
>NZ_JAAAKV010000037.1 GCF_009905725.1 Emticicia sp. CRIBPO
GCCTCTGTGAGTTGCAGCACACTGCCTATCCATGAGCTCATTGCCTATACCTTTGAAAGCAAGTGTGAGCCTTCAGGTCCTGTTTGTACGGGATCACTGCAGGCTGAAGGGGAAAATGATGCCACAGGCATTGTCATCAACAAACCGGCCTTTGCCATCACTGCCTTTACAGCAGGAACACCGACCTCAGGCAATACCCTGGAAGGAAGTGTGACGGTGGACAACACCAATGGGGTGGCCACAGGCCTGCCTCAGAATGCAGTCATCAAGGTCTATCATGATGCCAATTCTAACGGGATCGTGGATGCCACAGATACCCAGATCGGAAGCAAGACCGTCAGCATCACCACCACCACCTCACAGGTGTTTACCTATGCTTTCACCACAGATTTCCTTGGGGACTTCTGTCCGGCTATTGTAGAGCTTACCCCTGAATGTGCCTGTGAAACGCCAATGGTCTTTGTCTATACCGATTGTGAGACCATCCTTCCGGTGACCCTGAGCAGCTTTGCTGTCAGCAGGGCTGAGGCAGGGGTGCTGCTCAAATGGAGCACCGTCACTGAAACCAACAGCGGAAGATTCGAAATACAGCAAAGTACCGATGCCAAAACCTGGAAGACCATCGGAAAGGTAGACGCTGCAGGAGACAGCCCGGTGATGACCCATTACAGTTTCAC
>NZ_JAAAKV010000038.1 GCF_009905725.1 Emticicia sp. CRIBPO
CGTGCGAGGAGACCTGCTGCTCCAGCTTCCAGGTCGACATCGATCGCGCGACGTTCAAGACCTACATGGCGGTCAAGGAGCCCGGGCTCGGCCGTGATCTCCAGAGATATGTGAAAAAACTCAGGGAGCCGCGAGCGCCGGGCGCCTATGCGCGCATCAGCCTGACGCCCTCCGGCGCCTGCCCCTTCCTCGACGAGGCCCGGCTCTGCTCCATCCAGAACCGGCTGGGGGAGGGCGCCCTGTCCGAGACCTGCCGCGCCTACCCCCGCGAGACCTGGGAGCGCGATGGCCGACGCTACCTGGGCGCAAAGCTGTCCTGCCCGGAAGCCGCGCGGCTCTGCCTGTCGGCCCCCGACGCGATGGCCTTCCCCGATGACCGCGACCAACGCCCGGCCGAGGATGGCGCGACCGCACGCTGGGCCGTTCACGCCGCGATCGAAGAGGTCACGCGCGACCGCGCCCTGCCGGTCTGGAAAGCGATCCTGTTCGCAGGCGTGGTCACCGAGACCTTCTTGTCCGATGATCCGCCGGCCGTACCCGCAGACAGCGACCTGCTCCAGTCGATCCGCGCCTACACCGCCCAGACCCGGCA
>NZ_JAAAKV010000039.1 GCF_009905725.1 Emticicia sp. CRIBPO
TGTAGGTTTGGCAACAACGGTAATCGTCGAACTTGACGAGTTAACTGAACCGCAACCTGAACCTGAAGCAGTAACGATGACTCTGTAATATTTAACCCCGGCAGTGGCGGTTGAAACATTTAAAGTTGTTGTTGTTTGTCCCGTGATATCTGTCCAGCTTGTATTATTCGTAGATTCCTGCCATTGGTAAGTGACAGTTCCTGTTCCATTGGAAGTAGTTGCTGTCAAGGTAACTGTTCCGCCAATACATACCGTTGTCGAAGGAATATCGACTGATACTGTAGGTTTGGCAACAACGGTAATCGTCGAACTTGACGAGTTAACTGAACCGCAACCAGAACCTGATGCTGTAACTACGACTCTGTAATATTTAATACCGGCAGTAGCCGTTGAAACGTTCAGAGAAGTTCCCGTTTGCCCTGCTATATCTGTCCAGCTTGTATTATTAGTAGATTCCTGCCATTGGTAAGTGACAGTTCCTGTTCCATTGGAAGCAGTTGC
>NZ_JAAAKV010000004.1 GCF_009905725.1 Emticicia sp. CRIBPO
GGTTCAACAATCGTAACTCAGGACAAAAACCTTCCTACGATCACAGCGACTGGCGGACAGATCACTTGTTTGGTTCCAACCATCACAGTGAGTGCGACAGCGACACCAAACACTGGTGTATCTTATGTGTGGACTGTACCTGCTGGTGTAACCAACCCTGGAAGTGTAGCTTCATTTACAACTACAACACCTGGAACATACTCAGTAACCGTAACAGTAACTGCGACAGGCTGTACTGCAAGTACAACTGCGACAGTTACAGAAGATAAAACACCTCCGACCGTAACGGTAGCTGGTGGCCAGATCACTTGTTTGACTCCGAGCATCACAGTATCAGCGACAGCCACGCCAAACACAGGTGTGACTTATACCTGGACTGTACCTGCAGGCGTAACAGCCCCGGGTAATGTAGCTTCGTTCACAACGACTACCCCTGGTACTTATAGTGTGACTGTAACGAAAGAGAACGGATGTTATGCAAGCAGTTCGACTGTTGTAACAGAAGATAAAACACCTCCGACTGTAACAGCGACTGGCGGAACAATTACCTGTGCAGCACCAAGTGTGACAGTGACTGCTACTGCGACAGCCGGTGTAAATTATTCATGGATTGTACCAGCCGGAGCAACTGCCCCAGGCAACGTAGCTTCATTTACAACTACAACACCTGGAACATATTCAGTAACTGTAACAAAAGAAAACGGATGTACTGCCAGCACGACAGTAGTTGTAGGTCAGGACAAAAACCTTCCGACGATCACAGCAACTGGTGGCAAAATCACATGTTTGACTCCGACGATTACAGTATCTGCTACAGCCACACCAAACACAGGTGTAACTTACGTGTGGACTGTACCTGCCGGAGTAACCAACCCTGGTAGTGTAGCTTCATTCACGACTACAACCCCAGGTACTTATTCAGTAACGGTAACAGTAACCGCGACAGGATGTACCGCAAGTACCACTGCGATAGTAACCGAAGATAAAACACCTCCGACCGTAACAGTAACAGGAGGTAAAATCACTTGTTTGACTCCGAGCATTACAGTAGCTGCAACAGCAACACCAAATACGAATGTATCTTATGTATGGACCGTACCTGCCGGCGTAACTGCCCCAGGTAATGTGGCTTCATTCACTACTACAGTGGCTGGAACTTACAGTGTAACCGTAACGAAAGAGAACGGATGTTATGCAAGTAGCTCTACGATTGTAACAGAAGACAAAACGACACCTACTGTAACAGTAAGTGGTGGAATGATCACTTGTGCCGCTCCAACCGTAACTGTTTCAGCGACTGCTACACCGAATACCGATGTAAGCTATGCATGGACTGTTCCTGCCGGAGTAGTTAATCCAGGTAATGTGGCCTCATTTACTACCACCGTACCTGGCACTTATTCTGTAACCGTAACCAAAACATCTTCAGGATGTACGGTGACCGGTTCAACAGAAGTAACAGAAGATAAAGGAATACCGACCTTAACTATATCAGGAGGACAAATTACTTGTCTTGTTCCAACAGTGACAATAGCCGCAACGGCTACACCGGCAACGGGAGTATCTTATGTCTGGACTGTACCTGCGGGTGTAACTAATCCTGGTAATGTAGCTTCATTCACTACAAGTGTACCGGGAACCTATTCAGTAACAATAACTGTAACTGCAACCGGATGTACTGCAAGTAAATCAACTGTGGTGACAGAAGAGAAAACGCCTCCTACAGTAACTGTAACCGGTGGTAAAATCACTTGTGAAACTCCAAGCATTACAGTATCAGCGACAGCCACGCCAAACACAGGTGTGACTTATACCTGGACTGTACCTGCAGGCGTAACAGCTCCTGGTAATGTGGCCTCATTTACGACCACAGTAGCTGGAACTTACAGCGTGACTGTAACCAAAGAAAACGGATGTTATGCGAGCAACTCGACCATCGTAACAGAAGATAAAGGTGTACCGACGATCACATTGACCGGAGGTAAAATCACTTGCGAAATGCCAAGCGTAACCGTAAGTGCTACACCAACAACAGGTGTATCTTATACCTGGACCGTACCTGCGGGGGTAACAGCTCCTGGTAATGTGGCCTCATTTACAACGACAGTAGCCGGTGATTATACCGTAGTCGTAACCAGTCTGACCACAGGTTGTACAGCAACGAAAACCGTAACGGTAACCGAAGATAAAAACTTGCCGAACGTCACCGTAACAGGTGGTAAAATTACCTGTGCTGCACCGACGGTAACAGTAAGTGCAACACCGGCAACAGGCGTGTCTTATGTTTGGACCGTGCCTGCAGGTGTAACTAACCCTGGCAATGTGGCTTCATTCACGACCACAGTAGCCGGAACTTATAGTGTAGTGGTAACCAATACTACTACAGGATGTACAGGAACTGGCAACACTGTTGTTACTCAGGACACAGATGTACCTACAGTAACCACAACTGGTGGTCAACTGACATGTGAAGAAAGAAGTATCAAACTGACCGCTAACGGATCTGCAGGCGTGACTTACGCCTGGAGTGGTCCTGGAGGATTTACTGTAAATACCCAGGAAATCACCGTAAACACTGCCGGTACCTATACTGTAGTAGTAACCTCACCAAACGGATGTACTGCTACTGCAACGGCTGTTGTAACCCAGGATACTGAAATGCCGACAGTAACCATCACAGGTGGCAATCTGAATTGCGAAGTCACAAGCGTGAAACTGACAGCGAATGCTTCTCCTGGTGTGACTTATGCCTGGAGTGGCCCCGGAGGATTTACAGCGACAACCAAAGAAATCACTGTAAGCACCGCCGGAACTTATACGGTGATTGTAACCTCACCAAACGGATGTACCGCTACTGCTACCCATACCGTAACAGGCAGCACAGAAGTTCCTCAGGTGACGGTAACTGTAGAAAACGATGGAAAGCTGACTTGTGAGAAAACAAGCCTGCTGGTAACCATCACTTCTGCACCTTCACAAAACGTAACCTATACCTGGACAGTACCTGCCGGAGTAACCAACCCTGGCAACGTATCAAGCTTTACTGCAACTGTACCGGGTACTTATATAGTAGTGGTGACCAATACCCTGAACGGATGTTCAACAACCAAAACCATCAAAATTGAAGGCAGCCCGGTTGATCCTGATGTAAGGGTTGAAGTAGACGGTTCATTGAGCTGTCTGGTAAGTAGTGTCACTGTAAGTGCCATTGCTTCTCCGATCCAAAGTGTAAGCTACCAGTGGATTGTTCCGGCGGGCGTGCCTAATCCTGGTAACGTATCATCGTTTGCTGCTTCTGCAGTAGGTACTTACACTGTGATTGTCACCAATACAGAAAACGGATGTGTAACTGACGCAGCAAGCGTAACCGTAACCGGAAACTTCGACCTTCCGGTGGCGACAGTCACTCATACAGATATTAATTGTCACGGAGCCAGCACAGGTACTGCCACAGTAGTGCCTCAGGCCGGAGCTGCTTACACTTATCTGTGGAGCAACGGACAAACCTCTGCTACTGCAACAGGCCTGATCGCCGGAACTTATACAGTAGTAATCACTAACACTGCAAGCGGCTGTACCATCCAGAAAGTGGTTGAGATTATTCAACCTGACGAACTGACCGCTACGATCGGTAAAGAAGATATCGACTGCAAAGGTGGAAAAACCGGAACTGCTACAGTAATTCCTGCAGGCGGAACAGGTCCTTACACTTATGTATGGAGCACTAATCCTGTACAAACAACTGCAACAGTAACAGGACTTACTGCAGGTACTTACAGTGTGGTGGTTACAGATGCCAATGGATGTACCGTAACGAAAGAAGTAGTAGTGGATGAATCTGATAAAGTTGCACCACCACCACCGAATATTTATACCGATAAGTTGACAGTTTGCGGAACAGAAACTGCGACACTGACAGCCAGAGGTTGTGACGGTATCGTAACCTGGAGCAACGGCATGACCGGAACTGTCATTCATGTAGGTCCTGGAACTTACTCTGCAACTTGTACAAACGAGTGCGGCGTGAGCAGCTCATGTACCAACTGTAACCTGATTACCATCAAAGTTCGTGATATTCCGAACCCTCCGACCATCGAAACCAGCAAAACCTTGCTTTGTGGTGATGAGAAGGCGACACTGACAGCTACAGGCTGTACAGGAACAGTAACGTGGAGCAACGGTATGACCGGAACTTCTATCCTGGTAGGAGCCGGAACTTACACTGCTACTTGTACCAATGCTTGTGCAACAAGTACAAACTCTAACTCAGTGACCATTACTACAGGTCAGTATCCTACGGTACCTGTGATATCAACTGACAAGCTTATTGTTTGCGAAGATGGTAAAGCTACACTGACAGCTACAGGTTGTACCGGAACTGTGATCTGGAGCAACGGCATGACAGGAGAGACCATCCTGGTAGGCGAAGGATCTTACAATGCTTACTGTCAGACAGAATGTGGTATCAGTGCTTACTGTAAAATCATAAAAATAACAAAAGAAGTTAAACCAGCTCCGCCGGTGATCTCAACAGACAAACAAATGGTTTGTAATGACGAGAAAGCGACACTTACAGCGACAGGTTGCACAGGAACTCTTAAATGGAGCACCGGAGCAACCACTGCAAGTATCGTGGTGGGAGAGGGAACATATACAGCTACCTGCAGCAACATCTGCGGAGAAAGTGCGAATTCAAACAGTATCACCATCATTAAACAGGTAACACCGGCTGCTCCGACCATCACCCCAAGTAAAACAGAGGTTTGTGGTAATGAGAAAGCTACCCTGACTGTAACTTGTGCGGGTACTGTGAGCTGGAGCAACGGAGCCACCGGACTAACTATTCAGGTAGGTGCCGGAACTTATACAGCGACATGTGCGAATACCTGCGGAACCAGCGATAATTCACTTCCGGTGACTATCACTACAGGAACACCTCCTGCCGCACCGGTGATCGCTACCAACAAAACAATGCTTTGTGGTAACGAGCAAGCTACGCTGACTGCTACCAACTGTGCCGGAACTGTAACCTGGAGTAACAACGCTACCGGAGTATCGATTCAGGTGGGTGCAGGAACTTATACAGCGACTTGTACTACTAATTGCGGAACAAGCGTCGCTTCTAACTCTGTGACGATCACTACAGGAGTTGTGGCTACTACACCGACGATTACAGCCAATAAAACAGTGATTTGCGGTAACGAGCAGGCTACACTGACTGCTACCAACTGTAACGGAACCGTAACCTGGAGTAACAACACTACAGGAGCATCGATCCAGGTAGGAGCAGGAACTTATACAGCCACTTGTACTACTACTTGCGGAACAAGTGTGGTTTCTAACTCAATAACCATCACTACCGGAACGCCTCCGGCTGCACCGGTTATCTCGGCTTTGAAAACAGTGGTTTGCGGAGTCGAACTGACTACGCTGACCGCTACCAACTGTGCCGGAACCGTAACCTGGAGCAACAACGCCACAGGAGTATCGATCCAGGCAGGAGCCGGAACTTATACAGCTACTTGTACCACGACTTGCGGAACAAGTGCAGCATCTAACTCGGTGACCATTACTACAGGACCAGCACCAACCACGCCGGCCATCACTGCGAGCAAAACCTTGCTATGTGGTAATGAGCAGGCAACGCTGACTGCCACGAACTGTAACGGCACCGTAACCTGGAGCAACAACGCTACAGGAACTACTACCCAGGTAGGAGCGGGAACTTACACTGCGACTTGTACGACTGTTTGCGGAACAAGTGTAGCATCTAACTCAGTGACGATTACAACAGGAACAGCACCAATCACGCCGGTGATTACTGCAAGCAAAACCTTGCTATGTGGTAATGAGCAGGCTACGTTGACCGCTGCAAACTGTAACGGAACTGTAACCTGGAGTAATAATGCCACCGGAACTACCATCCAGGTAGGAGCTGGAACTTATACTGCGACTTGTACTACGACCTGCGGAACAAGTGTAGCGTCTAATTCAGTGACCATCACTACAGGAGCAACGCCAACCACGCCAACCATCACTGCGAGCAAAACCTTGCTGTGTGGTAATGAGCAGGCGACGTTGACTGCAGCCAACTGTAACGGAACTGTAACCTGGAGCAATAACGCTACCGGAGCCACTACTCTTGTAGGAGCCGGAACATATACTGCGACTTGTACTACAGCTTGTGGAACAAGTGTAGCTTCTAATTCAGTGACGATTACAACAGGTGTGACGCCGACTACTCCAACCATCACAGCAAGTAAAACCTTGCTATGTGGTAATGAGCAGGCTACGTTGACCGCTGCAAACTGTAACGGAACTGTAACCTGGAGTAATAATGCCACCGGAACTACCATCCAGGTAGGAGCTGGAACTTATACTGCGACTTGTACTACGACCTGCGGAACAAGTGTAGCGTCTAATTCAGCGACCATCACTACAGGAGCAACGCCAACCACGCCAACCATCACTGCGAGCAAAACCTTGCTGTGTGGTAACGAGCAGGCTACGTTGACAGCAACGAACTGCAACGGAACCGTAACCTGGAGCAACAATGCTACCGGAACTACTACCTTGGTAGGAGCCGGAACATACACTGCGACTTGTACGACTGCTTGCGGAACGAGTGTGGCATCTAATTCTATAACGATCACTACAGGTGTGATGCCGACTACGCCGGTGATTACTGCAAGTAAAACTTTACTATGTGGTAACGAACAGGCTACCTTGACAGCAACTAACTGTAACGGAACCGTAACCTGGAGCAACAATGCTACCGGAACTACCACGCAGGTAGGAGCGGGAACTTATACAGCAACTTGTACCACGACTTGCGGAACAAGCGTGAACTCAAATACAATCGTGATCACTACAGGTACTGCACCGACTACGCCGACCATTACTGCCAGCAAAACCTTGATATGTGGTAACGAGCAGGCAACGTTGACAGCTACCAACTGTAACGGAACTGTAACCTGGAGCAATAACGCTACCGGAGCCACTACTCTTGTAGGAGCCGGAACATACACTGCGACTTGTACAACTGCTTGTGGAACAAGTGTGGCATCTAATTCAATAACGATCACTATAGGTGTGATGCCGACTACGCCGGTGATTACTGCAAGTAAAACTTTACTATGTGGTAACGAACAGGCTACCTTGACAGCAACTAACTGTAACGGAACCGTAACCTGGAGCAACAATGCGACCGGGGCTACTACCTTGGTAGGAGCGGGAACATACACTGCGACTTGTACTACGACTTGCGGAACAAGTGTGAATTCAAATACAATTGTCATCACTACGGGAGCCACGCCAACTACGCCAACCATCACTGCCAGCAAAACCTTGCTATGTGGTAATGAGCAGGCAACGTTGACAGCTACCAACTGTAACGGAACAGTAACCTGGAGCAACAATGCTACCGGAACTACTACATTAGTAGGAGCCGGAACATACACTGCGACTTGTACAACTGCTTGCGGAACAAGTGTGGCATCTAATTCAATTACGATTACAACAGGTGTGATGCCAACTACACCAAGCATCACTTCTAATAAAACCCAGGTGTGTGGAATTGAGCAAGCTACCTTGACCGCTACTAACTGTAACGGAACGGTGACCTGGAGCAACAACGCCACCGGAACTACTACCTTGGTAGGAGCAGGAACATACACTGCCACATGTACCACATCTTGCGGAACAAGCGTGGTTTCTAATTCAGTGACCATCACTGTAGGAACACCACCGGCAGCACCGACTGTCACGACAAACAAAACCTTGTTGTGTGGTAACGAACTTGCTACCCTGACTGCTTCTAATTGTACAGGAACGGTAAGCTGGAGTAACAACGCTACCGGAACTACCACTCAGGTAGGAGCAGGAACTTACACTGCAACCTGTAGCTCGACTTGCGGAACAAGTGCAGCGTCTAACTCTGTAACCATTACTACAGGATTGATGCCGACTACGCCAAGTATTACAGCGAATAAGACAATGGTTTGTGGTGTTGAAAAAGCGACATTGACTGCTACCAACTGTAACGGAACGGTGACCTGGAGCAATAATGCTACGGGAACTACTACCCAGGTAGGAGCAGGAACTTATACTGCGACTTGTGTAACAACTTGCGGAACAAGTGCCGTTTCAAATTCGATCACGATCACTACTGGAGTTACGCCTACTACGCCGACCATCACAGCCAGCAAAACTGTGTTATGTGGTAATGAGCAGGCTACGTTGACCGCTACTAACTGTAACGGAACGGTAACCTGGAGTAACAATGCTACCGGAACTACCACACAGGTAGGAGCCGGAACCTACACCGCCACTTGTACTACAACTTGCGGAGTAAGTGTTGCTTCCAACTCTGTAACCATCACTACAGGATTGATGCCGACTACACCGGTTATTACTGCGAGTAAAACGATTGTATGTGGTAACGAAAAAGCTACATTGACCGCTACCAATTGTACAGGAACTGTAACATGGAGCAATAATGCTACCGGAACAACTACCCAGGTAGGGGCCGGAACATACACAGCGACCTGTACTACTTCATGCGGAACAAGTGTTGCTTCCAATTCGATCACCATCACTACAGGTGTGACGCCAACCACTCCGACCATCTCGGCTAACAAGACCCAGGTGTGCGGCATTGAGCAGGCTACCTTGACTGCTGCCAACTGTAACGGAACCGTAACCTGGAGCAATAATGCTACCGGAACGACTATCCAGGTGGGAGCCGGAACATATACTGCCACTTGTACTACCACTTGCGGAACTAGTGTGGCATCAAATGCAGTAACTATCACTACCGGAACAGCTCCGTCAGCACCGACCATCTCTGCCAGCAAAACGCCGCAGGTGTGTGGTAACGAACTGGCTACCCTGACAGCAACAGGCTGCACAGGAACCGTAAGCTGGAGCAATAATGCTACAGGAGCAGGTATCCAGGTAGGAGCCGGAACTTATACTGCTACTTGTTCTTCGACTTGCGGAACAAGCGGTAATTCAAATTCAGTAACGATTACTACGGGTGTGGCACCAACCACTCCGGTAATATCAGCCAATAAGACCCAGGTTTGCGGTAACGAAACAGCTACCCTGACAGCAACGGGCTGCACAGGAACTGTAATGTGGAGCAACAATGCTACCGGAACAACCACTCAGGTAGGAGCCGGAACATATACTGCAACTTGTACTTCAACTTGCGGAACAAGCGTGGCTTCCAACTCAGTAACGATCACTACCGGAGTGACACCGACAACACCAACGATCTCAGCTAATAAAACTCAGATTTGTGGTATTGAGCAGGCAACCTTAACAGCTTCGAATTGTACCGGAACTGTAACATGGAGTAACAATGCTACCGGAACAACTACCCAGGTAGGAGCCGGAACATACACAGCGACTTGTACCAACACTTGCGGAACAAGCGTAGCTTCTAACTCAGTAACGATCACTACAGGAGCATTGCCTGCAGCACCAAGTATCTCTGCCAACAAAACGCAGGTTTGCGGTGAAGAAAAAGCGACGCTCACAGCAACGGGTTGTACAGGAACAGTAAGCTGGAGCAACAGTGCGACCGGAACAAGCATCCAGGTAGGAGCAGGAACATATACTGCTACTTGTTCTTCGACTTGCGGAACAAGCGTAGCGTCTAACTCTGTGACCATCACTACAGGAGGAACATCTGTGCCACCAACCATCTCTGCGAATAAAACACAGATATGTGGTGCTGAAACAGCTACCCTGACAGCAACGGGCTGCACAGGAACAGTAACCTGGAGCAACAACGCTACCGGAACAACTACCCAGGCAGGAGCCGGAACATACACTGCCACCTGTACTTCAACTTGCGGAACAAGCGTAGCTTCAAACCCGGTGACGATCACTACCGGAGCCTTGCCTGTAGCACCAAGCATCTCTGCTAACAAAACGCAGGTGTGCGGAATTGAAACAGCTACCCTGACGGCAGCAAACTGCTCGGGAACAGTAACCTGGAGCAACAATGCTACCGGAACAACTACCCAGGCAGGAGCCGGAACTTATACAGCGACCTGTACTACTTCTTGCGGAACAAGTGTTGCCTCTAATTCAGTGACCATCACTAACGGAGGAGCAATACCAACTGCACCAAGTGTGACAACTAACAAAACACAGGTTTGCGGAACAGAAAAAGCAACACTGACCGCCAGCAACTGTACCGGAACTGTAACGTGGAATGACGGAACAACCGGAACAACCAAACTGGTAGGAGCAGGAACATACACTGCTACCTGTACCACTACCTGCGGAACAAGTCCTGCTTCAACATCTGTAACGATCAATAGCGGAGGAGCTCCTGCTGCACCAACCATTACTGCCAACAAAACGCAGGTGTGCGGAACAGAGAAAGCGACACTGACTGCTGAGAACTGTTCAGGAACAATAATATGGAATAACGATATGACCGGGGCAACCATTCAGGTGGGTGTGGGTACTTATAAAGCGACTTGCAGCACTACATGTGGAACCAGCGGCAATTCAAATACCATCACCATCACTACCGGTGGAACAGCACCATCAGCACCGACGGTAACGGCTAACAAAACGCAGGTGTGTGGTAATGAACTGGCAACATTGACAGCCACCAATTGTGGAGGAACAGTAACCTGGAGCAATGGATCAGCCGGAGCAAGTATCCAGGTGGGAGCCGGAACTTACACAGCAACATGTGCAACATCTTGCGGAACAAGCATGGCTTCAAATTCTGTAACCATTACTACCGGAACGGCTGCTTCTGCACCGACCATCTCGGCTAACAAAACCCAGTTGTGCGGAGCTGAACAGGCGACCCTGACTGCTGCCAACTGCACCGGAACCGTAACCTGGAGTAATAATGCCACCGGAACTACCACACAGGTAGGAGCCGGAACTTATACCGCAACCTGTACCACTTCTTGTGGAACCAGCGTAGCTTCAAATGCAGTGACTATCACTACCGGAGCCTTGCCAACAGCACCGACGATCTCGGCTAACAAGACCCAGTTGTGCGGAGCTGAAACAGCTACCTTGACGGCAGCCAATTGTGCAGGAACAGTAACCTGGAGTAACAATGCCACCGGAACCACCACGTCGGTAGGTGCCGGAACATACACGGCGACTTGTACTACTTCATGCGGAACAAGTGTTGCGTCTAATTCAGTGACCATCACTACCGGCGGTACACCATCTGCACCATCACTGACTTCTGATAAAACACAGGTTTGTGGTACTGAGAAAGCGACCATCACGGCCGCTAACTGTACAGGAACCATCACCTGGAGCAACGGAGCAACCGGAACAAGCATCCAGGCAGGAGCCGGAACTTATACAGCGACTTGTACCAATGCCTGCGGAACAAGCGGTAACTCAACTGCAGTAACGATCACCACCGGTGCACCGTCTGCAGCTCCGATTATCTCTGCCACCGCTACGCAGTTGTGTGGAAATGCCACCATCACACTGACAGCTATCTCTTGTAACGGAACAGTGAAATGGAGCAACAATGCCACGGGTACAACGACCACGGTTTCTGCAGCCGGAACTTACACGGCAGTTTGTGTGACTTCGTGCGGAGACAGCCCTGCAAGTAATGCAGTAACCATTACTACAGGTCAGACGCCGGGTAGCCCGACCATCACTGCAGACAGAACAAATGTTTGCGGAACTGAGAAAGCTGTCCTGACTGCGACCAACTGTACAGGAACTGTAACCTGGAGCAACGGTGAAACCGGTACTTCAATACAAGTAGGAGTAGGAAGCTATACCGCAAAATGCTCTAATGCATGTGGTTTGAGCCCTAATTCTAACAGCATCAATATCGAAAGCGGCGGAACTCCTGCAGCTCCGGTAGTTGAAGCTAACAAAACCGCACTTTGTGGTGCTGATTCAGCAAAACTGACCGCTTCGGTTTGCGGAGGTGTAATCAGATGGAGCAACAATGTTCAGGCAGATGTCATTTATGTGAAAACAGCCGGAACTTATACAGCAACATGTACCAATGCATGCGGTGTGAGTGTAAATTCTGCACCGATCACCATCACCACGGGAGGAACACCTTCAGTGCCGGTAATAACAACAGCTAACAATGCGATTTGTCAGGGAGATTCAACTATTCTTACAGCAGACGGATGTTCAGGTACCATTACCTGGAGTACTGCTGCCACAGGATCGACCATAAAAGTTAAAACAGCAGGAAGCTACACCGCAACCTGTACCAATACCTGCGGAACCAGCTCAGCTTCTGCACCGATGGTAATTACTGTCAAAACAGAAGGTTGCGGAACGGGATGTGATGCACCGAAACCGGTCATTACAGCTTCTAAAACTTCAGTTTGTCAACCGGAGGAAATTACGCTGACAGCTTCTGAATGTGCCGGTGGATCAATAGTATGGTCTAACGGTAAAACAGGCAGCAGCATCGTAGTGAAACCTACAACAACGGCGACTTACATTGCGGTTTGTAAAGTAGGAACCTGTATCAGTCTGACTTCTAATGTGCTGACTATTCATGTGGGTAACATCAACCCGCCTAAGCTGACATGTTGTGCCAAAGAACTGATTTGTGAAGGTGAGTCTGTCACACTGAAAGCCGGTGAGTGTAACGGTGAGATTGTATGGTCTAACGGAATGAAAGGTAAATCAATCACTTTCGTACCTACAGTGTCTACCAAATATGCAGCGGTTTGTGATATAGACGGATGTATCAGTAACCCTACAGATTCTATCGCCATCGCTATCGGTAGCCCTAACAAACCATTCATCACTTGTAAAACCAAAGTGATATGTCTTGGAGAAACAGCTACACTTTCAGCTTCGGGATGTACAGGTAAGATCATCTGGTCTAACGGATCTGAAGGATCGGTATTGAACGTGACACCGGCAGAAGCAGGTAAATATTCTTACACTGCCATCTGTAAATCAATTCAGGGTAAATGTGAAAGTGAGGTTTCAAACACCGTGACCATCACCGTAGGTGGCGTGGTTGAGGCACCGACTGTCATAGCTGAACTTGAAAATACATGTCCTTACGAAACTGTTGATCTGAACAACGCTGTGTTGGGAAGTCCTGCGGCCGGTGGAACATTCGAGTTCCATGCCAGCAACTCGCCTAACTCACAACTGATCACTAATCCAAGTATGACCGTAGCGGGTAACTACTACCTGTTCGAAAGAAGCCAGTTCGGTTGCTACAGTGATGCAGCGGCTATCAAGGTAACCATCCAGGATTGTGGAACAGGCGGTATCGGCCCGGATCCTACCAAGTTTGTAGATGTAGCCATCGACAAAAAAGGAGACAAGCTGTTTGCAGTGGTAGGTGATACAGTGACCTACAGAGTGGTTGTGAAAAACAACAGCAATAATGTAGCCACCAGTGTGGTAGCGAGAGATATCCTTCCTGCCGGGCTTACCCTTGATACTGTCGGCGTAAACGCCGTACTGGAAGGAGGAGCCATCATCGCAAGAATCGATAGCTTGTTTAAAGGAGACAGTCTTGTATTTACTTATAAAGCACTGGTTTCAGGAACCGGTAAGATCACGAACAAAGCGGAACTGGTGAACATTGGCCAGATAGATAACGTACTGTCTAATAACACCAGCACCTTTACGATCAATGATCCGATGGAAAGCAACCTGATGGGAGTCAACAAGATTGCGGGTACGCCGGTTAAAATCGGAGACCTTCAATATGAGGTGCCGTTCTCGATCTTTGTGACCAACATGGGTGGAACAGACATCAGCAAAGTTCAGATCACGGATAACTTGGCCCAGACATTCGGTAACGGTGCGGTCATTCTTGACGACACCATCCTGGTAACGGCTGAAGCCGGTCTGACAGCCAACCCGAACTTTACAGGTAGAGGCGTTAATACAAATCTTTTGATTGATACTGCGAGCACACTGCAGGTTGGTAAAAAACTGGGTGTAAGCTTCAAGGTTAAAGTTGACCTGAAAGATGCCACCACGTTCGACTTCCTGAACAGTGCCAAAGGATTCTCGGTAGCCGACACCACGATCAGCGACATATCGCAGAACGGTAACAATCCTGATCCGGACGGAGACTTTGACCCGACCAATAACAACGATCCTACGCACGTTGACCTGACTCCATCAGTTGATTCGACATCAAGCGGCATCGGAGTGGCCCTGGCGGTAATTGACTCAATGGCCGTTAACTCAAGTACTTACGAAGTGACCTACATGGCCCTTGTGAAAAACATGAGTAACTCGGTATTGAACAACGTACAACTGGTAGACAGTCTGAAATATACTTTCGGAGACAGCATCCAGTACCAGATCAAAGGTCAGTCGATCGGTAAAAACAGTACACTGAAAATCAACAATGCCTTCAACGGTATTACCGATAACAGAATACTGGTATCTGACTCAACTACCAAGCTGAATGCAGGTCAGGTCGACTCGGTGTTCTTCACCGTCACCGTTGAATACAAAGGAAATACCGGCCCTTACTCTAACAATGTAATAGCTTCGGCTAAAACAACGGAAGGAAATGAAGTGGCGGATGTTTCAAACAACGGACTCGTGATTGTTCAGTCATCAAGTACGCCTACCGTGTTCTCGATACCGGAATCGGCCCTTGACAAGATCATCATTCCTGACGGCTTCTCGCCTAACGAAGATGGTAAGAACGACACATTCGAAGCCATCGTACCGGCCAATGTTGAGATCGACGTATTCGAGATTTATAACAGATGGGGTCATATGATCTGGAAATACAGCCAGGAAAGCAGAGTAGAGAACAAGATCACATGGGATGGAACTTCAAACACAGGTTACAGATTCGGACCAGAAGGTGTGCCTGACGGAACTTACTATTACTCAATCAAGGTAAAAGGTGAGTCGAAAAGAAAAGTGAATTTCATCACTGTGTCGAGATAATTTATAACAGTAGTCCATTAATGCCACCATTGAATCTCTTAAAGATCTCTGGTGGCATTTTTTCCATATAGTTTAAGAAACTTACCATTATAACAATTTCGCATACAAAGACTTAATGATTCGCATCTTAATTCTTATATCATTATTTTTTGTTTTTGAGTCAGAAGGCATCGCCCAGAGCGTTGCCAAACAGATTCAGAAAGCGGATGCTAGTTTCAAAGAGTTGTCGATTGCCAGTGCCATTGAGCAGTATGAGACCATTATTAAAAAGAATAAGAACCTGACGGCAGACGAAGACCAGAAAGTTAAACTCAGTCTAGCCAATGCCTATTTCCAGGTCAAGGATTTTGTTTCTGCTGAAAAGTACTTCACAGAAATATTGAGCAACAACCCTGTCCTTAAAGGAGACGACCTGAAGTCATACCTCCGGTATGCTCAGGTTTTATCCAGTAACGGCAAGCCCAAGGAAGCCGCCGTTGCCTGGAAAAAGTACAGTGAACTTAAGGATCAGGACAAAAGGGCCGAGCAGTTTCAGAAGCTCTACAGCAATCTGGATGCCCTCACCCGTAACGCATCAAGCTATAAAATTGAGTACATCGGAATCAACACCGCCAGTGCAGACTTCAGCCCGGCGTTTTATAAGGACGGGCTGGTGTTTGTATCTAACCGCGGCAAGTCCGGGCCTGTAAAAAGGGTTTTCAGCTGGGACAATTCTTCTTTTCTTGACTTGTATTATCTCGAAGACCTGAAGGTTCTCGGGGCTACCGAAGAATCGGTGGCGTCTATCGGCTCCAGTAATCAGAGTGACAACACTACAAAGTCAAGTAAAAGTAAAAGTGAAAAACTGGGTTCTGACTACTACACCCCACCGACCTCCAACGATGCCCCGACGATTGCCCATCAGGGTAGCGTATATATCAACGGCACTCAGAACTATGAAGAGACTGCTACCGTAGAAACCAGGAAATTCAGTAAGCACCTCAACTCCAAATATCATGAAGGGCCCTGTACATTTTTTCATGACGGCTCAAAAATCATTTTTACCCGCAACGGCAATTCGGGCGGAGGAGGGATTTTCGGACAGAAGAAAGATGTCATAGACCGGCTCAAATTATATTCGGCAGATAAAAAAGGAAACGATTGGTCTAACATCAGGGAGTTACCTTTTAACAGCAGCGACTATTCATGCGGACACCCTACCATCAGCTTTGATGATAAAGTCCTGTTTTTTGTGTCGGATATGCCCGGTGGGTATGGAGGTACAGACATTTATGTCACCCGTTTTAACAACGGAGAATGGTCAAAGCCCATGAACCTGGGCGGAGGAGTGAATACGGCAGGAAATGAAATGTTCCCTTTTGTAGACAAAGAAGGTGGTTTGTTCTTTTCGAGTGACGGACATCCCGGACTCGGTGACCTGGATATATTCTATGTTAAAACCGACCTTAAAACCCTTAAGGCAAGCGGCCCGGTCAGAAACGCCGGAGCACCGATCAACTCCAGCCGCGACGATTTCGGTATCATTTCGGATGCACAGCGTCAGTCGGGATATTTCAGCAGCAACAGGAAAAGGGGAGGAGGTGATGACGACATCTACAGGTTTACCCGTCTGGGGTCAGTATATGGATGCCGTGACCTGATCGTCAGTATATTTGATAAAGACACAAAAAAACCTCTGGAGAACGGCCGCTTTGAATACCGGGTCAAAGATGATAAGAGAGGAGCTGAACAGGCCACTACCAATACTTCGGGGGTGAGCAAACTTTGCCTGGAGGCGGATAGGGAATTTGACTTTGTATTTGAAAAGGAAGGGTACATTTCAGAGAAGAAGTATTTTTCGAATCTTGAAGCTTCTGATTTTGAACCCTCTAAAATAGAAATTTATCTGAAACCGGAAGAGAAAAACCGGAAGCTTCCTGAAGAGCCGGAACCGGATGACAAGGCTGAAAAGAAAAGCCAGCTGGTCCAGAAAAGAAGCAGCACGAACGATTCGAAAGTTTTCAGGGGTGTAGTCACCGGCGGTGAAAACAGCCAGCCTATGGCCGCTGTAAAGGTGAAATTTGTCAATAAATGTACCGGGCACGTGCAGGAAATGTACACCCGTAAGGACGGTTCTTATGAGTTCAGCAGGGACCTGGGCTGTGAATATGAACTGATAGCCACAAAAGAAGATTTCGGCACCAGTACCGAGACCATAGCCAAAGTGCCTGGTAAAAAACTGTTCAGCAAAAAGGCAAAACCTACTTATTCGGTCAATCTTTTTGACACCAGGTTATATAAGGTAGGCGACGTGGTGAAACTGGAAAACATTTACTATGACCTGGAGAACTGGAAAATAAAAGGAGAATCTGCCAAAGAGCTGGATAAGCTTGTGGCGATCCTAAAGAAATATCCGAACATGATTATCGAGATAGCTTCACATACCGATACCCGCGGCAATGCCGCTGAAAACATGAAGTTGTCCCAGCTCAGGGCCAAAGAAGTTTTCGATTATATCGTCCGTAAGGGAGGCATCAATAAAGACAGGGTGAAATCGGTAGGAAAAGGAGAAACCGAGCCCCTGAATGAATGCAGCGATGGAGTACAGTGTACAGAAGCTGAACACCGCCGCAATCGCCGCACTGAATTCAAGATTTTATTTATTGAGAGAAAATAACCTGATCAGAAAGGAAGATCATCTTCGTCCATGACAGGGGGCTGAGATACCTGGTCATTTCTCTGGGTTCTTTCCTGGTACTGACCCGGACTTGCCGGCTGCTGCTGTGTACCAGAAGGTGCTCCGCCTTGTCTGGAAGCCGCCCCGCCCAGCATTTGCATGGCCTGGCCGCGGATCCTGATCCCGGTCTTTTCCTGGCCGTTCTGATCCGTCCATTTCTCACTTCTGATTCTTCCTTCTATGTAGACGGAGTCTCCTTTTTTCAGATATTGCTCGGCTACATTGGCCAGACCTTCCCAAAGCTCGATCCGGTGCCATTCGGTCTGGTCCTGCTTCTGACCACTTCTGTCGGTATAGGTTTCAGTGGTGGCGATAGAAAAGTTAGCTACCTTGGCACCACTTGGCAAAGTCCTGATCTCAGGGTCAGATCCCAGGTTGCCAATCAAAAGAACTTTATTTAAAACTGCCATATATTTTATTTTTAGAGTAAAAATGAAAATTTGTACTGAAGCATCCTTTTACAAATATAACTAATTGTGAGACAAATACTGCTTCAAATAATTGACAATCAGCTGAGGTTTAGGTAGGTTTTCAAAAGCACTCAGCTCAATAAACTCACCGGTTTTGTCCAGAATGACCATGTTTTCCAGCTCAATTTCCCAGAAATAAGCCGTTATTTTGCGGTGAGTCAGTACGTGAAAAAATTTCTCACTTTTGTTAATTGCTACAAACTTCGGCAGCCCGGAAGGGAAAATAAGCCCGAGTTCATGCTCCAGGTCAAAGGAATTGTCCTCTTTTTCGACCAGGTAAAAGTCAAACATATTCGCCCAGATGTCCTTGGAAGGTCTCTGATTTACCCATATATGATCTCTGTTTTTGAAGACCAGGTAGTTCAGAAAACGCTCTTTTGTCTTCACTTTTTTGTCTTTTTTCGGATACTCCGATTGCGTTTTATGGAGAAAAGCACCGCACTCCACATGTACCGGACAAGCCTCACAATCGGGATTTTTAGGGTGGCAAACCATGGCCCCGAGTTCCATAAAGGCCTGGTTGAAGTCTGCCGGATTTTGGCCGGTAATCAGCTGATCAGCAATGTTATAGAAATATTTATAAGCCCCTGAACTGGTAATCGGAAGGTCGATTTCGAACAAGCGGGAAAGCACCCTGTAGACATTGCCGTCGACCACCGGAACCGCTTCGCCGAAAGCGATGGAAGCAATGGCCGCTGCCGTATAACTGCCCACTCCTTTGAGCTTTTTGAGGTCTTCATAATGGTCCGGAAATTTCCCGCCGAATTCTTTCATGACCATTTTGGCAGCCGCGTGCATATTCCTGGCCCTTGAATAATACCCGAGTCCCTGCCATAACCTAAGCACCTGTGACTCATCGGCTTGTGCCAGATCAGCGACCGTCGGAAATGCGGAAACGAATTTCTCATAATAAGGCAAACCCTGACTTACCCGGGTTTGCTGGAGTATAATTTCGGACATCCAGATCAGGTAAGGATCTTTCGTTTTTCGCCAGGGTAAATCCCTTTTGTTTTTTAAATACCAGTCGGCAATTTTTTTTGCGAGCATATTTTTTTTATCGGGAAATAGTATTATATTGAAAAGTGCATATAGGTAAATGGTTAATAATTAATAATTTACAAAAAAAAAATTAAAAATCTACTTGTTTGTTTTAATCCAATTCCTCTATCTTTGCAAACCTAAAAAATAAACGGACTGCATTGCAGCGTTTTTAGGAATTTTTAACCAAGTAAATATTTTATATCGTGACTAAAGCAGAGGCAATTTCAATCATCGCCGACAAGACCGGAGTAGATAAGGCGAATGTTTCAATTACCATTGAAGCATTTTTTGAGACCGTTAAAGAAACACTTGCAAGCGGAGATGCAATTTATGTAAGAGGATTCGGAAGTTTTGTGAACAAAAAGAGAGCGGAGAAAAAAGCCCGTAACATCTCACAAAAAACTACCGTTACAGTTCCTGAGCATTTTATTCCTAGCTTTAAGCCTTCAAAAGAGTTTGTTGAGCAGGTAAAAACTAACGTTAAGTAATTATATGCTGAACGGTTTCAATCAAAAAATACATCTTGTTGTTATATTGGTGATCGCATTGGGATCAACTCTATTTTTGTATTCCAGACCTAAAGTCGTTGTCAAAGACGAGGAAAAGGCCGGGAAAGAGCAAACCGTTCAGCAAAATAATTCAAAAGATAGTGACTCACACGCTGTACACCTTTCAGAAGAAGCGGAAAAATCTTTGAGTAAGCTTAATGCCGATCTTAAGGCAGCCAAAGACAATTCAGCCAAGACCACCATTTACAATCAGATCGCAGAAGTCTTTTCTAAAGAATCTGTTTTCGACAGTGCCGGACATTATCTCGTCAAAATCGCTGAACTTTCTCCGACCGAAGCCAACTGGGAGCGGGCCGGAGATACCTATTATCAGGCTTATTCACTGGCACTCAGCGGTAATAAAATTGAACAGAGTATAGAGAAAACGAGGTTTTGTTATAATAAAGTACTTTCCTTGGATCCTCAGAACCTTCATGCCAAAACCAACCTGGCGATGACTTATGTCACTTCGGACTCTCCGATGACCGCCATCGGGATGATCAGGGAAGTGCTTGACACCGACCCGAATTACATTCCGGCTCTGATGAGCCTTGGGGCACTTTCCATGCAGTCCAATCAGTTTGAGAAAGCAGCAGGCAGGTTTAACCAGGTTCTCAAAATCAATCCGGCAAACACCAACGCAAAACTTGGTTTGGCTTACAGTTTGATAGAACTTGACAAGAAGGATGAAGCCAGGGAGATTTTTAATGACGTACTGAAAGAAGATATTGATAAAGTATTAAGAGATGAGGTGACAAAAACTTTGAATAATTTAAAGTAATTGTTATCTTTGCGGTTCGGAAAAAAACACCACCTTCCCTTTAAGGCGGTTCAAGATATAGGAATTTTGTTTCACAATTAAAAAAATCCCAATCGGGTGGGATCAAATTAAAGTTATGCCTTGCGGAAAGAAAAGAAAAAGACACAAGATGTCAACTCACAAAAGAAAGAAACGTCTTAGAAAGAATCGTCACAAGAAGAAGTAATCTGACTGGCTTCGATTTATATAAAAGATAAGCAGTTAATAGTAAAAAAGATTGTTTTCATTCTTTAGCCTGTTCACTGCTTATTTTTTGAATTTTAGATCCCTCTTTTGGCCCTAAAATCATCCTAAAATAATTGTTTTACCCCTCTAATTCTTACTCAATTTTGAGCAACGAATTATATATTTCCGCCACGCAGAAAGGTGATAGAATCGCCTTGATGCAAGATAAACGGCTTATTGAATATCATTTTGATGAAACGGAACACCAGTTTTCCGTTGGAGATATCTATTTGGGTACCGTTAGAAAGGTTGTTTCAGGTCTTAATGCTGCTTTTATCGATATTGGCTATGAGAAAGATGCCTTTCTGCATTACCATGACCTCAGCCCCAATATCAACTCTCTCAACAGGTTTACCAAAGAAGTTGTAGCTAAAAAACCGGTAAGTTTAAGACTCAAGAATTTTAACCCTGATCCTCAGATCGACAAACTGGGTAAAATCGTTGATGTTCTTTCCAAAAACCAGCCGGTACTGGTGCAGGTGGTCAAAGAGCCCATCTCTTCCAAAGGCCCCCGTCTTTCATGCGATATCTCTATCGCCGGAAGATACATCGTCCTGGTTCCTTTCAGCAATTCCGTCAATATCTCTAAAAAAATCACCAGTAAACAGGAACGCCAGCGTTTGCATAAACTGCTGTCTTCGGTTAAACCTGATAATTTCGGAGTGATCGTCAGAACCGTTGCTGAAGGTAAAGAAGTATCTGACCTGCAGAAAGACCTAGAAGGCTGCGTTGAAAAGTGGGAGAACGGCATGAAATTGCTGAAATCGGCCAAGCCACGTGACAGGATCATTTCTGAAATGGACAGGGCTGCCTCGATTCTGAGGGATATGCTTAATGATGATTTCGATTCCATCGTAGTAGATACCAAAGAGACTTTCGACAGCATCAGGACATTAATCCAGACGATTGCTCCTCAAAAGGAAAAAATACTTAAACTGCATACCGGCAAAGCCAAGCTTTTTGAACAATATGGCATCGAAAAACAATTGAAGTCATTGTTCGGACGCTCTGTAAGCCTTCCAAGCGGCGGATACCTGATCATTGAACACACCGAAGCACTGCACGTGATTGATGTGAACAGTGGCAACAAGTCGACCCAGGAAGTGGACCAAGAAGCTACCGCACTGCATGTCAACAGGGAAGCGGCTACGGAAATTGCCCGTCAGCTGAGACTCCGTGATATGGGGGGTATTGTAGTCATCGACTTCATCGACATGAAGAAGCCTGAAAACAAAAGGGACATTCATGAAGCGTTGAAGGAGGAAATGAAATCAGACAGGTCTAAATACACGATCCTGCCTATTTCGAAATTCGGATTGTCCCAGATCACCCGTCAGCGTGTGAGACCTGAGATGAACATCTCTACCAGGGAAACCTGCCCGACCTGCGGAGGCACAGGAACCATCCAGGCCAGTATCGCCGTCACAGACCTCATCGAAAACAACATTGAGTACCTTCTGACTAAACAGAACGAAGAGAAAATCAGTGTGATCGTTCACCCGTTTGTCTATGCCTATTACAAAGAAGGCATCATTTCAAGACAAATGAAGTGGTTCTTCAAATACAAAAAATGGGTCAAGCTTATCAAAGATTCCTCTATCGGAATCATCAATTATCATTTCCTTGACAAAATGGGGGATGAGATTGATCTTGGAGGCTGATTATCTTCTTAAAAAGTTTACGATTGTTTTCAAAAAAAATGACTATCTCCTTTCTGGAAATAGTCATCATATATTTTTGTACTTACTCCGCTTTAAGCTTCGGGTTCGCCCGAGAGCCGTTTCTTCAAAAGATAAGTAAATCCGATGCCCAGGGCCAGTGAACCTGCCACTGCAGCAAGCGGAACGTTGTCCATCTTCTCAATTTCCGGACTCACCTTTTTGATATTGACCAGATAGAGCATGACGACCGCAAACCCGTTGTTAAATATATGGGCCACAATCGGTACCCATAAATTGCCCGACCAGTAATAAAAATAGCCGAACAAAGCACCCAGCATTAATCTCGGCAGAAAACCGTAAAACTGCATATGGAAAGCAGAGAATATAATGGCCGAAATCCAGATGGCCGCATGATGGTTTTTAAGTCCCAGTTGCAGTTTTCTTTGTATTAATCCCCTGAATATCAGTTCTTCACCAATGCCGGCTGTCACCGCAATCACCAGGAATGCCAGAACGAGTTGCCAGATCGAATCAAACGTTGTCAGGAATTTGGTTACCTCAGCCAGGCTTTCTTCCATCGCCTTGAGCGATTCTTCCAGGCCTTTTAATGAGGCAGGTAATTTCATGTTCTCATTAACGCTCTGCAGCCAGCCACCCAGAGGCAGAAATGAAAGCTGGACAGCGAAGAGAAAAAGAAAGACCACCGGAGCCGGAATAGCTTTGAAGTTGAAATCACTGAATTTTTTCTTTTCAATCACATACCAGTAAAATAAACCTGAACATATGAAAATAACGATGGAGGCAATACCCTGCCCCAGCATCATCCCCAGCCATCCGTTTGGAGACTGGATCAGGCTTTGATTGATATTCGCCAGGTCTTTCAGACCGATGTTTGAAGCCACAATCATGATGACGGCAGCCACGATGTTACCGATGGCCATGCCGACCAGTAAAACACCAATAATGATTAATAAGGAGGATAATGCGGGACGTTCCTGAAGTGTATTGCTTCCAAAGGAATGGTTTTCCATTTGATCTGATAATTAATTTATATCCAAAATTAGCGATCAATGGCCAGATTAGAAAGTCTCCGCCAAACTAAACCGCTGATTTTTAGGTTTACTTAGTTGATCAGCAGGTTTTGTGTTGAAAAAACAGGTAACTTTGCAGTTGGTTTACTTCAGATAGATTTTAGCAGAAGATGGTAAAGATAGGTAATATTGATTTAGGGGCGTTCCCGCTTTTACTGGCACCGATGGAAGACGTGAGTGATCCGCCGTTCCGCCAGGTATGTAAAGAAAACGGGGCGGATATGATGTACACAGAGTTCATTTCCTCAGAGGGGTTGATCCGTAATGCGGTCAAGTCCACTCAGAAACTGGACATTTTTGAATATGAAAGGCCAATCGGGGTGCAGTTGTTCGGAAGTGATGTGGATACCATGGCCGAGTGTACCAGGATAGCCACCCGTGTAAATCCGGATCTGATTGATATCAATTACGGATGTCCCGTTAAAAAAGTAGCCTGCAAAGGGGCCGGGGCGGCATTGCTGCAGGATATTCCCCTGATGGTGAAAATGACCGAATCTGTCGTGAAAGCCACGCATTTACCCGTGACTGTAAAAACAAGATTGGGTTGGGATGAGGCCACTAAGAACATTGAAGAGGTAGCCGAACGTCTGCAGGATGTAGGCATTCAGGCTCTGACCGTCCACGGAAGGACCAGGGCCCAGTTATACAAAGGCGAGGCCGACTGGAGGTTGATCGCCAAGATCAAAGAAAACCCAAGAATCAAAATTCCCATTTTCGGGAACGGTGACATAGATTCGCCTGAAAAGGCACTGGAATATCGCAACAGGTACGGGATTGACGGTATCATGATCGGCCGGGCCAGCATCGGTTACCCATGGATATTTAATGAAATCAAACATTTTTTTGAAACAGGAGAATATCTGCCTTCCCCTTCTATGGAGCAACGCGTAGCAGCTGCAAGAAGGCATCTGGAGTTTTCTATTCAATGGAAAGGAGAAAAGCTGGGTATCCTGGAGATGCGTCGTCATTATTCCAATTATTTCCGTGGGCTACCGCATTTTAAAGAATACAGGATGAAAATGGTGCAGACCATGATCAAGGAAGAGCTTTTTGAAACCCTCGACGAAATCCTCAAAGAATTTTCAGGGGTACTGCTCGAATCAAAAGCCAAAAAAGTAGAATACGCTGGGGCTGACTGAGTATTTGTGATCCGGGACTTTTGATTTGATGGCAGAGAAGTTGCAAGCAACATCTGTTTTATATATTATTTTCTTTTTTCCGGCAGATACGCACGGCCGTACGTATCTGCCGGATTTTTTTTAGACAGTCAGCCAATTGCCGACAGCCGGATAGCTCACAGTTTTTCTTACATAAACCCGTTCAGTTTCAGCCATTCTTCCATTCTTACATGCCAGGTAGCCACAGGGCCTTTGTTGTCTTTCTTAAGTGAGAAACCATGTCCGCCTCTGTCGTAAAGGTGCATTTCTGAGGCGATACCTTCTTTTTTCAGAGCCCTGTAGTAGCTGATGCTGTTTTCAACATTGACCCAGTCGTCAAAGGCATGCACCAGGAAAGTAGGAGGGGTGGTTTTCTTTACCTGCTTTTCGTTGGAATAAAATTCTATCTTCTGAATCGAAGGATTCTGGCCGATCAGGTTGTCTCTTGAACCCATATGCCCGAACTTATCTGAAAACGAGATCACCGGATAGATCAGCAGAGAAAAATCAGGTCTTACGCTGATGGTTTCGTCTGTGATTTCACCGACCTGTTTGTCAAAATGCGTTGAAGCAGAGGCGGCCAGGTGTCCACCGGCCGAAAAGCCCATGATGCCTACTTTATTTGGATTGATGCCAAGACTGGCCGCATTTTTACGGATATATCTGAATGCCTGCTGAGCGTCCTGCAACGGTCTGATTTCGGCGTTGTCAAACAGCTCGTCCTGAGGAAGTCTGTATTTAAGCACGAAAGCAGTAACCCCTCTTTTGGCGAACCATTCTCCGAGATTCAAACCTTCGTGGTCAAAAGCAAGGATGGCATAGCCACCACCCGGACAAATGATAACAGAGGCGTCAGAAGTCTTTTTCTGAGGCTTGAAAATGGTAAGGGAAGGATTAGTTACATCTTTAAGACGGATGATATCCCCCGGTTTGCTGATATTAAGTTCTTTGATGCTGACATCAGGCTTCAATCCTGGTGATTTTCCGTCAGGGTAGAGGAAAATTTCGTTTTTCTGGGCGTGTAAACTCACGGCTGTAGCCATTAATAATAAAGTAAGGAATGTTTTCATTGAGGTTGAATAATTGTATTGTTATAAGGTATAAAAATAAGGTTTTGTC
Source organism: Emticicia sp. CRIBPO (assembly GCF_009905725.1). Classification (GTDB taxonomy): domain Bacteria; phylum Bacteroidota; class Bacteroidia; order Cytophagales; family Spirosomataceae; genus Leadbetterella. The sequence continues at coordinate 25,774 of NZ_JAAAKV010000004.1, forward strand.
CCGGAAATTGCATCTTTTAAATCGATATATTTATTTTCCAGGTATCAAAAAGAAGCCCCGCCAACGGATTTTGGCAGGGCTGTGATATTATTTGTCGGAAGGTCATTCTGCCGCGGCAGTCATTTCAAGGACTTTGAATTCCGTACGCCTGTTGACCTGGTGTTCTTTGTCGTTTTTAGCATTCTGGATGATCAGCTCTGTTTCACCATAGCCTTTGGCAGTCAGCCTGTCTCTGGCGATGTTTTTTGATACAATATAATTGATGGCTGATTCGGCCCTTTTCTGTGAAAGCCTGATGTTATAAATGTCGGTTCCCTGGCTGTCGGTATGCGAGCCCAGTTCGATTTTGAGCAGAGGATTATCTTTCAGGATCTGCACCAGTTTATCAAGCTCCAGGGCAGCATCAGGTCTGATGTCAAATTTATCAAGGTCATAATAGATGTTCTCAAGTCTGAAAGTCTTGCCGATGAAGATTTTGTCGAGATTCATTGTCGTAAAGAAAGTGGTATCGGTCACTGTCTTTTTCAACAACTGCTGCGGAATAGACCTTCCGAACATCGAGAAATCTTCTCTTTTGGTCAGGTACTCCGGTTTGTCGGCCAGGATCAGGTAGTCGGCTTCTTCTTCCAGCTTAACCGGTCCGAAGGCCCCGGCGGCTGTGGTGACCACTTCGGCAATGCTTTCTTCTATGCCGCCTTCTATTTTAAATATCCTGACACGTGCCCCGTCCAGCGGAACAGGTTTGGCATTGTCTACATTGGAGTTGATTTTTCCGGCCAGGTAATAATTGACTTGCTTGATTTCCAGTGATTTGTTGACGTCGCTGTTTTTGGGATTAAGCGGGTCTAAAGGGTCGACATTCTGAGCCAGTTCTGTTTTCGGCGGAGCCTGGTAGAAATAAATGTCATCGCTTCCTTTACCGCCTGCCCTGTTGGAAGTGATAAAGATATTGCCGTTGTCGTCCATGGAAAGCCCGAAATCATCCATAGGGGAGTTAAACGGCAGCCCCATGTTTTCAACAGAAATCTTACCTCCTGATCTTACGGCTACAAAAAGGTCAAGTTTGCCCAGACCAGGATGTCCGTCTGAAGCGAAGTACAGTTTGCCATCAGATGAAACAAAAGGAAACATTTCATCACCGGCCGTATTGATGGCTTTGCCCATATTAACCGGGTTTCCGAACCGGCCTGATGCATCCATGTTGACACGGTAGATGTCCATGCCACCTACGCCGCCCAGCCTGTTGGAGGCGAAATACAAGGTTTTGCCGTCTCCTGAAAATGCCGGGCATCCGTCCCAGCTGGAAGAATCTGAAGCCGAAACCAGTTTGGGTTCCGTCCAGCCGGTGTTGGGAACCAGGCGGCTCATGTAAAGGTCTACATCAGGAGAAAGGTCCTTTCTTTTACCGGAGTTGCCTCTGGCAAAAATCACGGTCTTGCCGTCAGGAGAGAATGAAGGAGAGCCTTCATTTCTTTCCGAATCATAAATAGCCGGGCTGAAAAGCTCAGGCTTTCCGATTTCGGATATCGTCGGGTTGACCTTTACTTTGTAGATCCCAAGAAAAGGCAGGCCATTAGAGTATATTTTATCTTTACGGGTACCGGAGTAAATCAGGTAACCATTGGAAACCATCGGAGAAAACTCCATGCCCTCTGTATTGACCTCGCTGAGATTTCTGAAGGTGATGTCTTTATTCTGGGTCTTTTTAATGTCGTCAATCAGTTTCAGGGTATTCAGTTCCCTGTTGGCTCTTTCGTTCAGGACTTTGTCTGTCGATTTGGAGGCCACAAATTTTTCAAACTGGGTTAGCGATTTGTCATATTCCTCATTGGCTTTTAAGGCGTAGGCATAATTAAAGATGGCTTCGGAATTGGCCAGGCCTGCTTCAAATGCTTTTTCAAAATAAGGAATGGCTTCAAGCCAGCGGTTGGAGAGTCTGTACGATTCGGCAATTTTGTAGTTCAGATTGGCTTTTTCGGTTTCATCTATTTCTTTGACTTTAGACAGGTCTTTGATGGCCAGGTCGTAGAATCCTTTGTCGAAACTTGACAAACCTTTTTTATAAGACTGCATCTGGGCAAAACTCTGGAGTCCGCCAAAAGTAAGGGCGAAAAAAAGTATAAAGTATCTGCTCATTTTATGGGTGAGGCCAGGGGATTGGATGAATACTGAGCTCCTGAATTTTTTATAACAATTCAACATGAATCAAGAATGAAATTTAAGCGTTAGAAATTTCAGAATACAATTACAATATTTTAAACGAGTTGCCAAAGTAATTGTTGCAAAAAATAAGTGAATGGCTTTTTAAAACGATGACCGGAGTAGAAAGGGCGGCTTTTTTTAAGGGCTTAAGCGTATAGAGATGATGATGGAAATCCGGGCTCGGATATATTTTAAATTATTTTAATTATTCCAATATATTATTGTCTTTTTGGATTATTTTAATATATTGTAATACTTGGATAAATTAATTGTAAAGAGGGCTGTAAATATTTTTAATTTTATTTGGAGAATAGTTTTTTATTTTTACCTTTACAACGTTTTTGAGTTATTTCTTCGTTTAGCATAATTTGTTTTCTCTTTTGGGTACTCGGTTTTGCGACGTTGTTTTGCTCTTTTTTTTTAAAATTTATAATTTTTTTTCAAATGAACATTTTCGTAGCAAAATTGAATTACGACACCCAGGATGACACACTTTTAGCAGCTTTCGAAGAATTCGGAACAGTTGATTCTGCAAAAATTATCATCGACAAATTTACAGGTCGTTCTAAAGGTTTTGGGTTTGTTGAAATGCCAAATGATTCAGAAGCTAACGCTGCAATCAAGGCTCTTAACGAAACTGAAATCGACGGACGTACTATTGTTGTGAAAGTAGCAGAGCCTAAAGGCGAGCGTCCTCAAAGAAGAGAAAGATATTAATCATATATTTTTCAGCCAAAAGAAACCTCCAGGCGGAGGTTTTTTTTGTGCCTGATTTTTCCGGCCAGTGATTTCCGAATAAGTGATCTGTGGTTTTTCCTGTAAAATTGCACTGTGTCAGAAAAAAAACGGCTACTGAAGTCAGACATAATAGCATAAGAAAATGGCCGTCCAGCCTGAAGGCCCGGGCAGAAAGACGAGGGGTTTTGGGCCCCGAATTTAGGAACAAGCTCTGAAAGTCCGGTTTTCCTGACAGCTCGCAGGCTCGTTTTTTGTATAAATAAATGTGATTATATAAATATTATAATTATTAGTATAATTATTTATGGATAATTTCTTTTATTATACCTATTACTGATACAAATACTGATATACCGGTTTATTATACTTAGCTTTGTGGAGTTTATGAGTTATTTCTTCGTTCAGCATTCTTTGTGTTCTCTTTTGGGTATTCTTTTTTTGCTACGTTGTTTTCGCTCTTTTATTAATTCTTTAATTTTATTCAAATGAACATTTTCGTAGCAAAATTGAATTACGACACTCAGGATGACACACTTTTAGCCGCTTTCGAAGAATTCGGAACTGTGGATTCAGCCAAAATTATTTATGACAAATTCACTGACCGTTCTAAAGGATTCGGTTTTGTTGAAATGCCAAACGAAGCTGAAGCTAATGCTGCTATCAGAGCTTTGAACGAAACTGAAATCGATGGTCGTACGATCGTTGTTAAAGTTGCTGAGCCTAAAGGCGAGCGTTCAGAAAGAAGAGAAAGATATTAATCAGAATATTCTTCCTATAAAAGAAAAAACCTCCAATTTGGAGGTTTTTTCTTTTATATAGCTACCGGAGTTTGAATAATTTTCAATTTTCAATGAATGAATGATTGATTGAATGAGTGGACGCTCACGAAGAAAATTTATCTTCCACTCTGGTTGGTGACTCCGGCGGCGTCTTTAACATCTTTATATTCTTAATTCAGGCATTCACAATTCATCATTACATTAGCCCAGCAGAAACATACAAGGCTTTTTGTGGAGGTCCGGTAATGTGCCTTTTTTCCATTCGGCTATTGATTTGGTTTTGATGAATTCGTCCGGAGCGGTGATGTTACAGGCCACGCACACTTTTAAGGCAGGATTCAGGTTTTTGAGGATGCTTTCCAGCATCTGATTGTTACGATAAGGCGTTTCGATAAAAAGCTGGGTCTGTTTTTTCGCCAGGGCGTCTTTTTCCAGCAGCCTCAGTTTTTTTACCCTTTCGTCTTTGTCTATCGGCAGATAGCCATGAAAGGCAAAGGATTGTCCGCTGAATCCTGAAGCCATCAATGCCAGTAAAATAGAACTGGGCCCCACCAGGGGAATCACTTTAATGTTCAGGGCATGGGCAATTTCAACTGCCAGGGAGCCCGGATCTGCAATACCCGGACAGCCCGCTTCGGAGATGATGCCGGCATTTTCTTTCAGCTGATACAACTGCGGAAACAGCTGTTCATAAGTAGTGTATTTGTCTAACTCAATGAACGTCAGGCTGTCAATGACGATACCCAGTTTAAGACTTGAGATAAACCTTCGTGTCGTTTTTACGTTTTCAACAAAGAAAATCCTGGTATTGGCCATGATCTCGCTGATCTGTTGGGGTAAAACAGAAGAGTGGGTGTCGTCTGCCAGCAGATTAGGAATGAGATACAGTTTGCGTTCAGGATTTTCCATCATCAGGAAGATTTATTTTTCGTTAATCAGGATATCCAGGATGGTCTGACTGGTCAGATGCAGGTAATTGTCAATATAAAGATGACATGGCGGAAGTTCCTCTTTTTTATGAGAAGAAAGCACTCCGATCACCCTCATGCCGGCATTGAGCCCGGCGGTTATGCCGGAAACAGAATCTTCGAATACCATACAATTGGCCGGGTCGACGCCAAGATTTTCGGCTGATTTGAGATAAACCTGCGGATCCGGCTTGTGTTTTGTGACATTTTCACTGGCCATGATCGATTCCATTTTAGGTTCGAATTTCAGGAAATTCATGATCAGGTCAAGATTGGCTCTCGGGGCTGAAGTGGCCACGCCTGTTTTCAGGCCCGCGGTTTTCAGACTGTCCAGAAAGGCCGGAAAGTCGTCAATCGGTGAAATATGATCTGCATAGATTTCTCTGAACAAGGCTTCTTTCTCAAATTCAAGGGCTAAAAACTCTTCTCCTTCGACCTTTCTCTTAAGAAAATGGCTCAGGATATAGCTGTTGCTTTTTCCAAACATGTGTTCGGCGTACTCTTCATGGGTGGGATTGAGCCCTCTTTTCTCAAAAAAACGCTCAAAAGCTATGGTGTGATATGGATTTGTATGGCAAATGACCCCATCCATATCAAAAATTACGGCATACTTATTCATGACACAAAGGTAATGCCTGAAGCCCTATTTTGCTTTAAGAACGACAGGAAAAAGATGTTTTCATAGGAAATGGCAGGATTACATGGTTTAAAGCGGATTTCTGTATTTCAGCGAAGCCCCGCTTTCTCCTTTCTGCTTTTTCCCTTTCCCCGGCATTGCAAACCTATTTAGCAATTTTTCAAAACTACCCTTCAAATTATTGTATTACCATAAAACAAGGTTAAATTTGCTTTATGAACTTCGACATTGAAATCACCAGGCCCGAAAGCGTAGAGTCGCTTGATCCCAAGGAATATATCATCATTAAAGGGGCAAAAGTCAACAACTTGAAAAACATCGATGTTGCGATCAAACGCAACAAACTCACTGTCATTACCGGATTGTCTGGAAGCGGGAAGTCGTCGCTTGCGTTTGATACCCTGTATGCAGAGGGCCAAAGGATGTACGTGGAGAGTCTGAGTTCTTATGCCAGGCAGTTTCTGGGCAGGATGGAAAAACCCGAAGTAGATTACATCAGGGGGATTTCTCCGGCCATAGCGATAGAGCAAAAAGTAACTTCGAAAAACCCGAGATCGACGGTTGGTACCACCACCGAGATTTATGATTACCTGAGGCTTCTGTTTGCCAGGATCGGGGTGACTTACTCTCCTGCGAGCGGAACAGTGGTAAAAAAAGATACCGTCACAGATGTTGTCAATGCTATTTTTCAGCATGAGGAAGGCACAAAAGTGATGGTGTTGGCACCGGTTAAACCCAAAGAAGAAAGGACCCTGAACCGGGAACTGGATCTGCTGATGCAGAAAGGTTTTACGAGGGTTTTACTCGATGATGAGACGGTGCAGATTGAAGAGTTGTTGGAAGATGCTCAGAAGGTAAATGATTTAAAGTCAGATATTTATATTCTTATTGACAGGGCTGTTGTCAAACTGGATGAAAACGGGAACCCGGATGAAGACACCCAGTTCAGGATTTCAGATTCTGTCCAGACGGCGTTTTCTGAAGGTGAGGGCGACTGTATTGTCAAGATATTTAAGGAAGAAGGGATCATTGTCAGGACGTTTTCGGACAGGTTTGAACTGGACGGAATCAGTTTTGAAGAACCGAGTGTCAACCTCTTCACGTTTAATAACCCTTACGGGGCCTGTAAGCGTTGCGAAGGCTTCGGATCGGTATTGGGCCTTGACCCTGATCTGGTTATCCCGGATAAAAACCTTTCCGTTTTTGAAGGGGCGATTGCTCCCTGGAGAAGCGAAAAAATGGGAGAGTGGCTGGCTCCGCTCATCAGAACCGGCATCCGCTTTGATTTTCCGATCCACAGGGCTTATAAAGACCTGAGCGAGGAAGAGAAGGAATTGTTGTGGAAAGGGAATTCATATTTCCAGGGGCTGGATGAGTTTTTCAGATTCCTGGAAGAGCAGACCTATAAGATACAGTACAGGGTGATGTTGTCGAAATACCGTGGACGGACCGTTTGTCCGGATTGCCGCGGATCAAGACTCAGAAAGGACGCCTCTTACGTGAAAGTCGCCGGGAAGTCTATCATCGACCTGGTTTTAATGCCTATTACTGAGGTTTCTTCGTTTTTCAGGACGATAGATCTTCCGGGTTCCCAGGCACAGATTGCCAAAAGAATCCTGGTGGAAATTCAGAACCGCCTGGATTACATGGAGCGTGTCGGGTTGGGTTACCTGACCCTTAACAGGCTGGCTTCAACGCTTTCAGGTGGAGAATCACAGAGGATCAAGCTGGCGACTTCGTTGGGAAGTGCCCTGGTGGGATCGATGTATATCCTGGATGAGCCCAGCATCGGTTTGCATCCGAGGGATACGCAGAGGCTGATTTCAGTGCTGGAATCACTCAAAGAAATAGGAAACACCGTCATTGTAGTAGAGCATGAAGAAGAAGTAATGCTGGCTGCAGACGAAATCATAGATATCGGCCCGGAAGCGGGTAACCAGGGAGGAGAACTGGTTTTTCAGGGCAGATTAACGGATGGCAACGGACAGCAGAAATTGAACGAAGATTTTGACCGCTCACACACCATTGCCTTTCTGACGGGAAAAGATACCATCGCTATACCGAAGCACAGACGTAAATCTACTGATTTTCTGAAGATTACCGGAGCGAGGGAAAATAACCTGAAAGATGTCGATGTGAAAATTCCGCTGGGGATTCTAGGCGTGGTGACGGGTGTCAGCGGATCGGGTAAATCGACCCTGATCCGTAAAATCCTTTACCCGGCACTGGCCAGGTTAAAAGGAGAATATAATGAGGATTCAGGTAAATTCAGTGAACTGACAGGAAGCCTGAGTAGGATCAACCAGGTGGAAATGGTGGACCAGAACCCGATCGGGAAGTCGAGCCGCTCAAACCCGGTGACTTATATCAAGGCCTACGATTCCATCAGGGCCCTGATGTCTGAGCAGCCGTTGTCTAAAACCCGTGATTATAAACCTGCGTTTTTCTCTTTCAATGTCGAAGGCGGACGCTGCGAAGCTTGCCAGGGCGAAGGGTTTCAGACCATAGAAATGCAGTTTATGGCTGACGTAAAACTGACCTGCGAAAGCTGTGGCGGGAAGCGTTTCAAACAAGAAATCCTGGAAATAAAATATAAAGAAAAAGACATATCCGACATCCTGGACATGACGGTGGATGAGGCGATTGAATTTTTCAGGGGAGATCAGCCTAAACTGATGGAGAAGCTGGTGCCTTTGCAGGAAGTGGGTTTGGGCTATATTAAACTGGGGCAGTCTTCGAGCACTTTGTCGGGTGGTGAAGCCCAGAGGGTGAAGCTGGCGTTTTTCCTGGGTAAAGGCAATTCGGATAAAGGCAAAACCCTGTTTATTTTTGATGAGCCGACCACCGGTCTGCATTTTCACGACATCCGTAAATTGCTGAAAGCCATCAATGCCCTGGTAGACCAGGGGGACAGCGTGATCATCATTGAACATAACATGGAAATCATCAAATCGGCAGACTGGATCATCGATCTGGGCCCTGAAGGTGGTGATAAAGGCGGTTACGTTTGTTTTGAAGGTACGCCCGAAGAAATGGCTAAAATAGAGGATAATTATACGGCCTATTATCTGAAACAGAAGTTGAATGGTTTATGAGCAATCACCGGGGATATGTTTACCTGTTAGCTTCGATGTACCTGGCGGGTTTGATCGGTCTGAGCATTGAAAGCACCCGGCCGCTGTTCCAGGCTTTAACGCCTTTTCATTTGCTGACTTCTTTCGGGATATTGGTTCTTTTTCAAAAAGACAAAAGTCCTGCTTTTGTTATATTCCTGTTCATTTGTGTTTTTACAGGGTATTTTATTGAAGTGGCCGGGGTGAAAACCGGGCTGATCTTCGGCCGTTACGAGTACCTGACGACCCTGGGCCTGAAAATCCTGGAAGTGCCTCCCATGATCGGTATCAACTGGTTTCTGCTTGTTTTTTGTGTAGGTACGGTCCTTGAAAAATGGCCGCAGCATGTCTGGATTAAAACAACGGTGGGGTCTCTGGCTCTCACACTTTTTGATTTTGTAGCTGAGCCGGTGGCCATCAGCCAAAGCATGTGGACCTGGTTTGGTGCAGCCCCTCCTTTGCAAAACTACATCGCCTGGTTTTTTGTAGCCTTTTTTTTATTATACTTGTTCTTCAGATCCGGATTCAGAAAAGAGAACCCGGTAGCCCCCTGGCTGTTGGTTTTCCAGGCAGTGTTTTTCGGGGTTTTGAGTATGGTAATGAGACTTTCATAAAATAAAAATCATGAAAATAGACGCACACCAGCATTTCTGGAAGTACGATCCTGTCAACTATGCGTGGATTGATGAATCCATGTACAAGATACAGGTGGATTTTATGCCGCAACATCTGAAGCCTGTGCTGGAAGAGAACGGCATTGACGGGTGTGTTTTGGTGCAGGTCAATCAGACAGAAGAAGAGAATCATTTCTTTCATGACCTGGCCCTTGAAAATCCTTTTATTAAAGGTACCGTCGGCTGGGTCGATTTAAAATCACCTGACCTCGGCGGGCGGCTGGAATATTTTAAGACTTTCGAAAAACTCAAAGGTTTCAGGCATATTGTGCAGGGAGAGCCGGTAGGTTTTATGCAGGCACCGGATTTTGTGGCGGGCGTTAAAAAGCTGGCTGCGTTTGATTACAGCTATGATATCCTGATTTTCCCGACCCAGATGAAAGACGCCGTGCACTTGGTCAGGGCGTGTGCAGATAACCGTTTTGTGATCGATCATATAGCCAAACCTTATATTAAAGAGGGAAAAATAACCCAGTGGGCCAATTATATGAGGAAGCTTTCTGAGTTTCCGAATGTGTATTGCAAGCTGTCGGGTATGGTGACTGAAGCCAACTGGTATACCTGGAAAGAGGAGGATTTCTACATTTACCTTGATACGGTTTTTGAGTGTTTCGGAGTAGAAAGGCTGATGTACGGCTCAGACTGGCCCGTTTGCCTGGTGGCTGCGGAGTATCAGGAGCAGTTGTCGATAGTCAGTTCTTATTTTGAAAAGCTGAGCTCTTCTGAAAAAGCGGCTGTTTTCGGCGACAACGCCGTAGCTTTTTACAGGTTGTAAGGTTCATCTGCAAACTTCAATTGCGGCACTGTTTGTGTTTTCATGAATGATATCAGGCTGGTGCAATGAAACGCCCCTGATGATCAGCCAGATGGCCAGCAGTCCATAAGTGATGGGTATGATCCTTGAAAAATTCAGCTTAAATTTCTTTTTGATAAAAGAGGCCCCCAGGCTGGCTCCGAGCATCATGGGGAGGGTGCCCGCTCCGAATAAGACCATGAAATAGAAACCGCCGAATGTGTCTGTGGTCAGAAAAGCCCCGCTCAGGGCGGCATAAACCAATCCGCAGGGCAGAAGCCCGTTGAGCAACCCGAATAAGAATTGCGTTCCCCAGAAATGTTTCTTAAAAAGGAATGAAAGGGAGGCCTTGATCTTTTGTGTGAGGCGTGCCAGAGGACTGTAAGGATTGACCTTGTCCAGCCACTTTTTAGGCCAGAGTATTCCTGCCAGCAGCAGGATGCCCAGGCCAATGGAAAGTGATTTCTGAGAACTTATGAAGGCCAGTTTTTCACCAAAATAGCCTATAAATAATCCTAAAACACCGTAAGTAAGTATTCTGCCCGTATTATAAAGCAATCTCCCGGCCACAAAACGCAGCCTTTTTTCTTTATTCCCGGGCAACATCATGGCTATGGGCCCGCACATGCCGAAGCAGTGCAGGCTCCCGATTAGTCCCATGAAGAAAGCTGAGTAGTACACGTTTTTTGGTTAGATTAATATTTTGTCTTCCTGATAATATACTTTCTGATCCTTTTGCCATCTGGTTTTTAAAATCCAATAGCCTGAGTCGAGGTGATTTGCCGGTATCCTTTGTGTTTGACCATGCGTGGTTTCCAGTTTCTGGGTAAAGTCCTTTCTTGCATCTGAAGGACGGTAAAACTGAATTAATCCCGTTGCTCCATTCAATGAGCTGGGTATGCTTACCAGTACTTCACTCCGGCTGGAATCGTAAGAGATTATCAGTTTCTCTTTTAAATGACTGACATTTGCCCTCTGATCTATATTGTCCTGGTAGGCGATTTCCTGGCGGTAATAATCCTCGCTGACGAGGTGAATATCATCCTGTTTGACACAAAGCCAGACAAGGCAGCCCATAAAGGCCACAAAACCCAGGTAAACGGCAGCTAATTTTTGTCCCCAATTCATAATCGTAAAAGTTTATTGTTCCGGCCCGAGAAAATTCGTTTTGATGGTTTCAATGAGTTTATTTCCCTGGTATACCTCAATTTTCAGGGGCGTTTTTATTTGTTTAATGTCTTTTTTGTCCATGTCGAGGAAGAATATAATTTCTGTTCTTCCCTGCTTCGGCAGGTGGACTTTGTCGCCCACCAGTCTGATTCTGCCTTTGTTTTCTGCTACTTTCAGTGTCACGTCGATTTCCTCCGATGTCTTGTTAATGATCTGGGCATTGTAGAGGTTGCTGATTTTGCCGTTGGGTTGTTCCTGGTACATTTGCCCCGGAACCCGCAGGATGGTGGTATCGACCATCGTTCTGCCGATCAGAAGGTAAGCCTCAAGGCCGATCAGCATCAATAACACAGCAGAATAATAGTAAGCCCGGCGTGACATTCTAAACGGAGTGCCTTTTTCAATGCTTTCTTCTGACGCATACCTGATCAGGCCGGCAGGTTTATTGATTTTGAACATGACTTCATCACAGGCGTCGATACAGGCGGTGCAGTTGACACATTCCAGCTGAGTGCCGTTCCTGATGTCGATTCCGGTAGGGCAAACCTGCACGCACAGGGCACAGTCAATGCAATCGCCGTGAGTTGTCTTTTTTTCTTCCTGTTTTTTGAGCTTGCCGCGAGGCTCCCCTCTCACAAAATCGTACATAATGGCCATGGTACTCTTACCCATCAATACGCCCTGCAGTCTGCCGTATGGACAAATGGCGATACAAACCTGCTCCCTGAGCCTGGTAAACACGAAGTAAAAGATCGCTGTAAAAGCCACTACCCCGATGAAACCCGTCGGATTGCTGGCCGGGGAGCTTGTGGCAATCCGTAAAGTTTCTTCTATACCTATCATATAAGACATCGTCAGATGGGCGATGATGATAGAAAAGAAGATGAAAATAGCATGCTTGGTTACTTTTTTACGGACTTTTTCGGAAGTCCAAGGGCCGCTGTCGAGTTTTTGCTGCTGGCGGGCATCCCCTTCGATCCAGTATTCGATCTTCCGGAAAACCATTTCGAGAAAAATCGTTTGCGGGCAGGCCCAGCCACACCAGAAGCGGCCATAGACTACCGTAAACAGGATGATAAATACAAAGAAAATGATCATCCCGATCCCGAAAAGGATAAAATCCTGGGGGAAAAATACCTGGCCGAAAATGACGAACTTCCTTTCAAAAATATTCATCATCAAAAGCGGTTCTCCTTTGATTTTGATGAAAGGAACTGCGAAGAAAATAGTCAGGAAAACGATGGTCGCTATGATCCTCTTGTTATGAAAACTGCCTTTCGGTTTTTTAGGATGTAACCAGATGCGTTTCCCGTTTTTGTCTACCGTTGCAATGGTGTCGCGGTATTCTTCATCATAAAATTCGGATATGTCAGAAGAAATGGCCATAAGAAAAATGTTTGGTAAACCGGTAGCTTTTAAAGCAAAGCTACCGGAGTTGATGAAGCAGTTGAGTCTGTTTTTACCCCTTGCGGAGCTTTTGAATTGGGTGGGTTGCTCCCCCCGATGGTTTTGATATAATTGGCTACATCCTGAATTTCATTAGGTTTCAGGGTGGCTTTCCAGGAAATCATCCCTTTTTCCGGCACACCGTACTTGATGACTTTGAAAAGATCGTTGATCGAGCTTCCGTGCAGCCAGTATTCGTCGGTCAGGTTGGGGCCCACACCGCCTTCACCGGCTTGTCCGTGGCAGGCAGAGCATTTGGAACTGAAAATTTCCTTTCCTCTTTCTGCCACTTTCGGGTCGTTGGGAAGCAGTTTTACGGTTTTCTCATCTATGGCAGCGGCGTTTTTGGCCTGGTAGAGCTCAATTTCCTTTTGAGCCGTGGCGAGTTCCTGCTGATATTCACCATCCGACAGCGGGCTGGTTTTCCAGATGTGGTAATCGGCCATATAAATAATAGCAAAGATGATGGTGGCATAAAACATGTATTTCCACCACGGTGGCAGGTGGTTGTCCAGCTCCCTGATGCCGTCATAGCTGTGACGGAGCAGGATGGCTTCTTCATTTTCAACCGGAACAGCTTTAGTGAGGCTTTTCCACCAGGTTTTAAAGCTGAAAGGCTCGGTGATGACACCTTTGTGTTTGGCCTCGATGCGTTTGATGACCAGGAACACATTGATGACTGTAATGAGCAGCACAACGGCGAGTATGATGAGCATGGCCAGGATCAACACCATGGCCAGTTCTTCTCCTGATTTTAATGATATCTTCATTTTGATGTTAGCTAAATATTGATTTTAATTAAATAGTGATCATTCTTCATCAAATGGAAGCTGTTCCATGTGCCTGATGTATTTTTTATCCGACTTCATCACAAAGTACCCCAGAGCAGTAAAAAAGACGACAAAGATGACCAGGGAGAAAATCGGGAAGATGGATACCCCCTCAATACCCGAAAGTGCGTTTTTGAACATATTTTTAGGTGTTATGTCCGGGAGAAGGCTTCCCGGACGATGATCATTTATGGTTTCAATGCTGTTGATTCATTCTTGATATCGGTTCCCATCCTCTGCAGGTAAGCAATGAGGGCGATGATCTCACGGTCTGCCTTGGTGGTGATTTTGGCTTCAGCAAGGTTTTTGACAATGCCGTCTGCCTGTGCTTCCGCATCTTCAATGGCCTGATCTTCAAAGCCGTCAGGATAAGGTACTCCCAGCTTACGCATTACCGTGATTTTATCAGGTAGCTGCGACTTGTTGTATTTGTCAGACAAAAGCCATGGGTAAGCCGGCATAATAGAGCCCGGCGACATGGTGGTCGGGTCAAGCATGTGATTGTAATGCCAGCTGTGAGGGTATTTCTGGCCTATTCTGTGTAAATCAGGCCCTGTTCTCTTAGATCCCCACTGGAACGGGTGGTCATACACAAACTCTCCGGCTTTTGAATATTCGCCATATCGCTCGGTCTCTGACCTGAACGGACGGATCATCTGTGTGTGACAGTTATGACAGCCTTCACGGATGTAAATGTCGCGGCCTTCAAGCTCAAGCGGGGTGTAAGGTTTTACAGAAGCGATGGTCGGAATATTGGATTCCACCAGCCATGTAGGCACGAATTCTATCACCCCGCCAATCATCACGGCTACCAGTGACAAGACCATAAAGATGACAGGTTTACGTTCGAGAACCGCATGCCAGCCGCTTTCGGGAGTGTTCATTTTTTTCGGCAGGGCGGGAGCTTCATCGTATTCATTTGCTACAAAACTTCCTTTTTTAGCCGTTTTGATAAGGTTATAGATCATGATGAAGGTACCTATCAGGAAGAGGAATCCACCGAAAGCTCTCATCATATACAATGGAACGATCTGGGTGACGGTTTCCAGGAAGTTAGGATAGGCCAGGAAGCCGTCTTTGGTAAACTCTTTCCACATCAGACTCTGGGTAAAGCCAGCCCAGTACATCGGAAGGGCATAGAAAAGAATACCGAGCGTGCCGATCCAGAAGTGGGTATTAGCCAGGGATACGGAGTATAATTCCGTTTTCCACATTTTCGGTACCAGGTAGTACAGCATACCGAAAATCATGAATCCGTTCCATCCCAGCCCGCCAACGTGCACGTGGGCAACGGTCCAGTCGGTAAAGTGGGAAATGGCGTTGACGTTTTTCAGAGAAAGCAGCGGGCCTTCAAAAGTAGCCATACCGTAGGCAGTCACTGCCACTACGAAAAATTTCAGAACAGGATCGATACTGACTTTGTCCCAGGCTCCTCTCAGGGTCATCAAACCGTTGAGCATACCACCCCATGACGGGGCGATCAGCATGATTGAGAACACCGTGCCCAAACTTTGTGCCCAGTCAGGCAGCGAAGAATAAAGCAGGTGGTGAGGGCCTGCCCAGATGTAAAGGAATATCAGTGACCAGAAGTGAATGACCGATAATTTATAGGAGTACACCGGGCGATTGGCTGCTTTCGGAAGGAAATAATACATCAGTCCGAGAAATGGGGTAGTGAGGAAAAATGCCACGGCATTGTGTCCGTACCACCATTGCACCAGTGCATCCTGCACCCCGGCATAAATGGAGTAACTTTTAGTGAAGGATAAAGGCAGCTCAAGGGAGTTGACGATGTGAAGCATGGCTACGGTGATGAACGTACCGATATAAAACCAGATGGCCACATACATGTGTCTCTCACGCCTTTTGATGATGGTCCCGATCATGTTGATCCCGAATACCACCCAAACCAGCGTGATGGCGATGTCAATGGGCCATTCCAGTTCGGCGTATTCTTTGGAAGTGGTATAACCTAAAGGCAGTGAAACCGCTGCCGCCAGGATAATCAGCTGCCAGCCCCAGAAGTGCGTCCAGCTGAGGACCGGGCTAAACATGGGGGCTTTGAGTAAACGCGGCATGGAGTAGTAAATACCTGCAAACATGGCGTTACCTACAAAGGCAAAAATGATGGCATTGGTGTGCAGTGGTCTGATGCGGCCGAAGGTCGTATATGGCAAGTCCATATTGGCTGCAGGCAGGAATAATTGTATGGCGGCGGTCAGACCGGCCAGCATACCAATTACCCCGAAAATCACTGTCGCGATCATAAAAGCTTTTACGACTTTATTGTCGTAATGAAAACTTTCCAGAGCTCCGCCACCTGAGTGACCGGCGTCCTTATTTCTGTAGAGATTGTTGAAAATTCGCATAAGTTTAGAGAATTCTATGATTTGATTGCTCAAAAGTAAACTCAGGGCCTGCGAAGAAATATGATGCCCGTTACCGGAAAGTATGACTTTGGTCAGGAAATGAAAAAATGAAGACTGAGGAGCTGCGGATCTTAAAAATGAAGGTGATCCGCCTGTTATGGGCGGACCTCTTTTTCCTGGTTCGGGTCTTCTTTTTCGCTGTCGAAAAGCATCCTGATGGAGGGTGTATAGGTGTCGTCAAACTGCCCGTTGCGGGTAGCCCAGATGAAGGCCACCAGGAAACCTGCGGCTGTAAGTACTGCGGTGATGGCTAGAAATATGATGACTTTCATAATGATCTGAGGTTAGCGTCTGAGGCCGGGATACGGTAAAAGCCTTTGAGCCAGGCAAATAAATGGGTGAGACCCGTCGCAAACAGCACTACGGAAATAGAACTCAAAGGCATAAAGATAGCCGCCATGACAGGAGATAACTGACCGCTGACCGCCCACCCGATTCCGATAAAATTATAAACCAGCGACAAAATGAAACTGGCCTTGACGATATTAATGGCTGTTTTACTGAATCCCAGGAAGTCATTAAGCCGGTCAAAAACCGAGGCGTCAAGAATGGCGTCGCAAGCCGGGGTGAATACCTTGACGTCTTCGCTGATGGCTATGCCTACATGGCTTTGCCTCAGGGCCCCGGCGTCATTCAGCCCGTCGCCAATCATCAGGATATGCATGTTTTCCTCCTGCTTCTGACGGATAAAGTCCAGTTTATCCTGGGGTGTCTGGTGAAATCTGACCGCATGCTGATCAAAGCAGGGCTGAAGTTTGTCTTTCTCGGCGTCATTGTCACCCGACAAAAGAAACAGCTTGAAACTCCTGCTCAGTTTTTTGATCACCTTTTGCCAATGCGGACGGAACACCGGCTCTGCCACAAAACAGCCACATAACATACCGTCAATGCTCAGGTAGCTGTGCGTGTGTCTGACCAAAGGATCAAGGTCAGGGACTTCGATAAATCCTCTTTTGCCCAGCCTGATGAGATGGCCGTCAATCCGGCCTTCTATGCCCTGGCCTTCCGTTTCTTTGAAGTAATCCGTTGTCAGTTTTTCCTGCTGACCCAAGTCACGGGCAATCATCTGGCTTAAAGGGTGAGCGGAGGCTGAGCATAGGTGAGCCACCAGGTTTTTCTCATTTTCAGTGAGTGGCTTTCCTTTGAAAATAATCTTTTCTGAGTTATTGCGGGTCAATGTGCCGGTTTTGTCGAAAACTATACCGTCAATTTCATTGAGCAACTGAATGACGCCCTGATTTTTGACATAAAACTTATTCCGTCCGAAAATACCCATCGTTGTGCCCATCGTAAAAGGCATGGAGAGTGTAAGGGCACAGGGGCAGGCTACCATCAATACGGCAGTAACCGAATTGAGCATCACTTCCGGATTGTTAATATACCAGTAAATCCCTGTTATGGTAGCTATGAGCAGGGTAATTACCGTGAAATACTTGCTGAAAGCATTGGCCAGTTCAGTAGTGGGCATCACTTTTTCTTCCTTAAAGGCCTGGTTGTTCCACAGCTGGGTAAGGTAACTCTGTGAAACCGGTTTCTGAACAACCAGTTGCAGTTGCCCGCCTTTTTGTCTGCCTCCCGCATAGATCAGGTCACCTGGTCTGCGGCTTTGAGGGTCGGTTTCACCACTGACAAAACTGTAGTCAATTAAGCCCTTTCCGCTTGATAAAATAGCATCCGCTGGGATGAGCTCCTGGTGATGTATGAGTATGATATCTCCTTTTTCTAATTGGGAGACATTGATAAACTGCTCTTTCTGATCCCTGAGGGTTTTAACGGCCAGCGGGAAGTAGGACTTGTAATTTCGCTCAAATGACAGGTAATTGTAAGTCACCTGCTGGATCCAGCGGCCGGTCAAAAGGAAAAATACCAAACCTGCGAGGCTATCGTAATATCCGGCAGAATGGTTCGCAAATGTTTCATAGACACTCCTGCCAAACAGGGCGGTGATTCCCAACGCTATGGGAATGTCGACACTGAAAACCGAGTCAGTATTTTTGAAGTATTCTCGTATGGAAATCCAGGCACTTTTGAAATAATCCGAAGCTCCATAAAAGAATACGGGCAGGGCGAGGATGAAGTTGAAATATAAAAAGAATCCCTGGTAGGTTGAATCTACCTTGTTCTGAAGATCAAGATGGAAGTATTCGGGAAAACTCATCAGCATGATGTTCCCGGTACAGAAACCGACCACCCCGATCCGGAGAATCAGGTTTCGCTGTACATTGTTTTTTACAGTAGATTTTTCGCGGCTCTGGAGGCTGATCTGGGGTTCGTAGCCAAGCGTGGTTAAAAGCCCGGCTATTTCTTTCAGACTGACCTGCCGGTTGTCAAAACTGAGAGAAAGCTCTTTTTTCAGGAAGTTGAGCCTCGAAGAAACGACTCCTTTCTTTATCTTATGAAAGTTTTCAAGCAGCCATACGCAGGAGCTGCAGTGGACGGCAGGAATGTATAAAGTAATTTTGCTGACCGTATCAGATTGATAGTCAAGTAGCTGTGTGACTATTTCAGCTTGGTCGAGATAGTCGAACTTACCCTTGTGATCACCGGATTTCAGGCTGACGCCCGCATTCTGATTAAGATCGTAGTAAGTACAAAGATTGTTTTCTTCCAATATCTCATAAACGGTCCTGCATCCCTGGCAGCAGAAATGCTTATCTTCTGATAAAATGCTTTCATCAGGGCAGTCGTCTCCGCAATGATAACATTTAACCGGGGTTTCGGTTGATGAAATCATCCTTTTCTGGTTTCTGTTGTAAGAAAATCACCCATTTCTTCCCCTTTTTTGTTCTGTCTTTCCAGTGACCAGTAATTGGTATAGGAAGCTTCCAGCCAGGTTTTGCCTGACTTTCTGAAAATGGCGATCTGAACACCCATTTTTTTCCAGAATAATTCCTCTGCCTCCGCTACGGTGTTTTCCGGCAGAAGGCTGAAATTATGAGGCAACTTCCTTTTGGTGACGTCTCTGAGGAGGTTGTCATGGGCTGCATTGCTGATTTCTTCGCCCAGATAATAAACTTCCAGGCGAAGAAACGGGTAGATTTCGCTGAATTTGCTGACCAGCTCAGCTACTTTCATTTCATCATTTACAAAAAGCTCCATATTGTGTTAAAATTTAAGGTTACGGAATGGCCAGCACCGGAACGTCCGAGTCAAGGGCAATCCTCTCCGTACTACTTTCCGTTAATAAGCGTTCAAAGAAATTATGGTGTTTCGGCAAAGCGACAATCAGATCGGCTTTTTGTTCTTTGGCGAAATTCAGGACAGCTGCGGAGGCTTTTTCTCCCGTGATGACCGTGAAAGTATGCGGCTGCTCACCCAAAAGCTCGCGGATGAAAACACCTTTTGATCTGAGGTTTTCGATCTCTTCAGGCTCTTCCGACCTGGAAACTGTGACGATGTTCAGTACTGCTTCAAAATGCTTGAAAAACTGCAGCATTTTACTGATACTGACGGAATCGTTTTCTTTGCTGAGGTCAAGAGCCAGCACAGCATTTTCAAATGTTTTGTACCTGGATTTCGGAGGATTCAATAATACCGGAACAGGTGATTTTTTCAACATAGAAGTAGCAAAACTCCCGAAAAACCTGGATGCCAGGGGAGAGGTACCTGAGGTCCCCATGACGAGAAGGTCGGCCTCTGAAGCAATGATCTGGTCTTTGAGTGCATCTTCGACAAAACCTTCTTTGGCAATGAGTTCGGTTTTTAACCCCGGATCTGTTTTGGACAAAATCTTTTTTTGGAGTCGTTTCAGCCCTTTTACACTGCTGCTTTGAAGGTCCATCTCTGTAATGATCAGAGAATTGACCTCCGGATCATACGGAGCTATGTACCTGTAGGCGTGAAAAAGAATCAGCCTGGCCCCGGTTTTCAGGGCTATTTGAGCGGCGGTCAGTGCCGCCTGGCCTGACGCTTTCGAAAAGTCTGTTGCAAAAATGATCGTTTTCATACAGCTGTTGTTTTTATTAACAAGAATAAAAAATCTGTTCCATGCCACAAATTTTACATTCTGCTGCTTAAGGAATTATGATATTGCTCATCTGTTATTATGATTAATAGCTGAATTCCGGTAAATTCACGGAATAAATGGCACAGATTCATATAATCCTGACAGGAGTCATATTTTAGTTTTTTTATTCAACCTAATTTGCCGATGAAAACAAATCCGGAGCATTTATCAGCACAAGACACTGAAATGGACATATTTAACCAGGTGGAGGCGATATTTCAGTTTGCCACAGAGGCTATTTTAATTACAAATGACAAGGGGGTTATCATCAGGAGTAACCCAAGTGCCGAAAGGCTGTTCAGATATACCCAGCATGAACTTACAGGCTCTTCAGTAGAAATGCTTATCCCGGCCAGATATAAACATAGTCACGAAGCCCACCGGGAACATTATAACAAGAACTCGCACCCCCGGGCGATGGGAACAGGTTATGATGTGTTCGGAAAGACAAAAGAGGGGACGGAGTTCCCAGTTGAAGTCAGTCTGAGTCCCTTTTCCAATAGTCAGGGGCGTTTTGTGATTGCTTTTATCGTTGATATATCCCTCAGAAAGAGTGCGGAAGATCAGATGAAGGCCTACCAGTCGGAACTGGAAAAGGAAGTGGAGGAGCGGACGATGATCCTTAAGGAAGCCATTCATAAACTCGAACAGATCAAAGAGGAGCTGGACAGGTCACTGAAGCGGGAAAGGGAGCTGAACTCTATGAAATCGAGGTTTATCTCCATCGCTTCACATGAATTCAGGACTCCGCTGGCGACGGTCTTGTCTTCTTTGTCGCTGGTCGAAAAATATGCCGATCTTAACGAGGACGAGAAGAGAAATAAGCACATCACCAGGATCAAGTCCTCCATCCGCAATTTAACAGACATCCTGAATGATTTCCTGTCTCTTAATAAGCTGGAAGAAGGCAAGGTGATGGTAAGTCCGGATGAATTCGATGTGAACAAAGTCGTTGAAAAAGTCGTGCCGGATATCCAGGGGATTGCCAAGACAGGTCAGAAGATTGAGTCTGTTTTTGCAGCTCCTGAAACCATCGTTGAGCTGGATGCCAAACTGGTTCAGAACATCCTCATCAATCTTTTGTCCAATGCCATTAAATTCTCACCAGAAGATTCAACCATTACGGTTTCTGTCCAAACCTCCGGTGGCAGGCTCATCTTAAAAGTCGGGGATCAGGGTATCGGTATTCCCGATTCTGATAAAAAGCATATGTTCGAACGTTTTTTCAGGTCTTCCAACGCCGGGGAGATCCAGGGCACAGGACTGGGCCTCAGCATTGTTTTGCATTATGTCAACCTGATGAAAGGAAACATCTCTTTTGAAAGCAAGGAAAATGAGGGTACGACATTTATAGTTGACCTACCGATGAAAATTAAATAGCACAGATTTATACTATACAGAAGCATGAAAAAAATACTGTTGATAGAAGACAATTATGAAATCAGGGAAAACACGGCCGAGATTCTGGAATTGGCAGATTATTCGGTCATAACCGCTGAAAACGGCCGGATCGGCGTGGAAAAGGCCCGCCAGGAAAAACCCGACCTCATTGTTTGCGATATCATGATGCCGGTGATGGATGGTTACGGCGTTTTACATTTGTTGTCCAAAACTACCGATACGGCTGATATCCCTTTTATCTTTCTGACGGCCAAAGCCGACCGCACAGACCTCAGAAAAGGCATGGAAATGGGAGCAGACGACTATATCACGAAGCCGTTTGATGATGTTGAGTTGCTGAATGCCATTGAAAGCCGGCTCAAGAAAGCGGAGATGATCCGGAAAAATTATTCACAAAATTTGTCAGGACTTGATCAGCTGATCAGTGATGTCGGGGGAGAGGAAGAACTGGCGAAGCTTGCACAGAACCGTGAGGTAAGGGTATACAAGAAAAAGTCAGAGATTTACAGGGAGGGCGACTTTCCCCTTTATCTTTTTTATGTCATCAAAGGCAAAGTGAAGACATACAAAACCAATGACTATGGCAAAGAACTGATCATTAATATTTTTGATAAAGACGAGTACCTGGGCTATGTGGACCTGCTGCAGGAGAGCAGCTACACCGAGTCTGCCACGGCCATGGAGGATTGTGAAATCTGCCTGATCCCCAAAAATGACTTCAATATGCTCGTGCACCGGAACACGCAGGTGACCCGTAAGTTTATGGAGTTGTTGTCAAAAAACATCAAAAGCCATGAAGAGCAACTGATCAAGCTGGCTTATAATTCGGTTCGTAAGCGTGTGGCCGAGGCCCTGCTTAAGTTTCACAGCCATCTGATCACTGACAATACACCTAATACGTATATGAAAATCAGCCGGGAAGACCTTTCCAACATAGCCGGAACTTCCCTGGAAACGGCGATCAGAATGCTTTCGGATTTTAAAGACGAGAAGCTGATCGACATAGAAACAGGAAAAGTGAAAATACTTCACCTGGAAAAACTGAAAAATCTTAAAAACTAAAGCCGGATATCTGACCTGGTTTCATTCATTAAAAAAGAGGGCTTCTGATGAATATCGGAAGCTCTCTTTTTGTTTTTGGGGTATTTCGAGACCGGGTGAATAAGCCGAAGCTTTGGCTGAGCCTTGTGATGCTAAACCTGCTCAGATGCGAGAATAAGAGGGTTGATAAAAAAAATATGATAAAATGTATCTTTTAATAAAAAAAATTATTAAACTTACATAAGATTTGCATTAAAGCGACGTTTTATTGTCTGATCTCCTCAGATTTACAAACAGGATGATCAGAATCTGAGAAATCCGGGTCAGAATATGCTGAACCGGTAATTTACTGTTTCTGAAGGCGTAGATGTGATTGATGGGGAATGAGAAAGCATTCTGAGGAGGAGAGGCAGAGGTAAGAAGTGTTGAGTGTTTGAGGGTTAAAGTATTAAATTAATCTGTGGAACAAAGCTGTTCCGGGATCTAAAATAGTAATCTAGGTAATTATTGAATCTTATAATAGGAGGGCATTTGCCCTCCTATTATTTTTTGTGGCGGGGGCCGTGCCTCAAGGCACTGACGTACCGGGGCGAAGCCTTTGATTATATTAAAATATTGGTTAATTCATGTAAAATGAATGATAATTTTAGTGATACACCTTTTATTAAAAAATCTTATTAACTATATTTATGTTTTAATGACTAGTTCTTTATTCACCTTAAAAGATTAATGGATTTAAATACAAGTAGTATTATAAAAAGTGAAGTGCTATCCCGTGAATCGGCGGTAGAACTCAAAAAGTACAAGCAGAAGAAAAGTATCCTTAAATCATTATATCTGCACAAAAGGATGACCATTGCGGATTTATCGGAGGCTCTTTTTATAAGTATCCCTACGCTGACTTTGTATGTGGAAGAACTGCTTGCTGAAAACTGGCTTTCAGGGGAAGAACTGGATAACAAAAAACAGGGAAGAAGACCCACCATTTATTTTTTGAATACAGATTCCAAGCATGTCCTGATCGTGGATATCACCATCCATGAAACCAAGATATTTGTCCTTAATTTTAAGAATGAGATCGTATCCGAAGAACAGTTTGATCTGAAACTGACGGATGATCCTTCTTTTCTGCCGGAAATCTTTGGCCTCATTAACCAGACCATTCAGAGGACCAATGCCTCTCATAAAGACATCATTTCCATTGGCATTACCATGCCCGGTTTGGTGAATAAAAGAACCGGAATCAACAAGACGTATAAAAATATCAACATTGAAAACAAGTCGCTGAGTAAAAGAATAGCCGAAAAACTCAATATTCCTGTCTTTATGCTGAATGATTCCAAGGCCACGGTGTACGGAGAATCTAAATTCGGTGTAGGGCAGAACCTGTCTCATGTGCTGTCTATCAATGTGGACTGGGGGATCGGTCTTGCGGTGGTGATCAACGGACAGATTTTTAACGGTGCTTCGGGCTTTGCGGGGGAGCTGGGCCATATACAGGTTTATCCTGACGGTGACCTGTGCCGGTGCGGAAAGGTCGGCTGTCTGGACACAGTTACTTCGGCTCCGTCTCTTTTAAAAAGAGTGAGAAAAGGCCTCAGTGACGGTCAGGTCTCGATTTTGTCAAAATATAAAGAAAATCTTGAAGAAATAGACCTTGAAATGGTCATTGAAGCGGCTAAAAGCGGCGATGGTTTCTCTATTGATACGCTTTACAATATCGGAATGGAATTAGGTAAAGGGCTTTCGGTGGCTGTTCATCTGTTTAACCCTCAGATCATTATCATTGACGGGGTCTTGTCCAAAGCCGGAAAGTTGATTGTCAATCCTATCGAACACGCCATCAATAAATATTGCCTCCCTGATTTTAAAGAGAATCTGAAAATAGAGGTGACGAACCTGGGAGAGTCTGCGAAAATCCTGGGAATGAACGCCTTTGTGGCCAATAAATTATTCAGAAGCGAGTAACCTCACCTCATTTTCAACACCTTATCAGATATCAGTCGTTGCCTGGTCCTATTTTGAAAACCAGGCACGTATATTTTTGTTGGTTGTTTGTATTCCAGGGCTTATGAGTCCGGATAGATTCCGTATCAGGCCTTGATGAATTTAATGACAAGCGGGTAATAATATGGTTTTTCCTGTATGACCTTGACGGTATTGATCATGATAATAATGAAATGATAGATGACCAGCAACACGAAAAAAGGCGGAATACAAATAAGACAAACGATCATATAAATGGACAGGCTGATCTGAAAGTTGATAACGTCCCTGGCATGTGTGTTGATGTTTTCTATTTCTTCTTTTTTTAGTATCCAGATGACTGCCGTCGGAATAATAAAAAGAAAATAGGCACTCAGGTGTACCAGCGGAAGCCATATGTGTTCTTTTGACTCTTTCTGTATCTTGTTGTTGTCAAAAGCGTCCGACTGTAAATCTTCAAAGTCTACTTCTAAAGCCCTGGCAATGGTCTGAATGGTATACGCCCTTGGTACTACCTCTCCATTCTCAATCCTCTGGATGGTCCTGACACTAAGGTCTGTTTTGGCTGCCAGGTCTTCCTGGGTCATCCCTTTCTGAGATCTCAGTTCTTTTATTTTTTCTCCGGTTGTCATAATTAAGGCAGATCAGATTTTTTCAGTAAATATCTGTATTATTAGCATGATCACACAACTACTATGCCACGACATTTACCCGACATTTGTATTCAGGGGAGGTCCGGAGGCTTTTTTCCTTATAAAAACATCGTTTTAACTTATAACCAGACCACTTTTTGTTCAGGATCGTGAGGTTGTCCCAGTATTTCACGGTACAGGTCCGGCCTTCTGGCTTTGATGTAACGGTGCCCTCCGGCCAGGGTAAGCTTTTCTTTGGTCAATGTCGCTGCCACAAAATCGTCACCCAGGGTCCTGCATTCGGCAACAATGTCGCCGAACGGATCCAGTATCATGGAGCAGCCGTTCTTAAGCTGGTCTTCATCCATGCCGATGGGATTGGAGAATACCACGTAAACGGCATTGTCATACGCCCGTGCAGGCAGCCATTTCATCAGCCAGCCACGGCCTTTCAGTCCGTCAAACTCAATTCTGAGCGATGTCGGGTCTTTCTCCCTGTTTTTCCATAATTCAGGATCTACAAAACCCGCCCCGGGACGCGTAGAAGGCGTGCACATCGTCACATGGGGCATGAAAATGATTTCTGCTCCCAGCAGACGGGTGGCCCGGACGTTTTCGATCACGTTGTTGTCATAACAGATAAGGATGCCGCATTTCCATCCGTAAAGGTCAAAGACACAGTAGCTGTCACCCGGGGTCAGATGAGGATTGATGAAGGGGTGTAACTTCCTGAATTTAGCCACCAGGCCGTTTTTATCTACACAAACATAGGCTTTGAAAAGATGGTCCTCAGCATCTTTTTCGAACAAACCGGCCAGGATAGCCACGTCATGCTGAGCTGCGATCGAAGTGAGTTTCTGAATGCTTTCGCCGTCAGGAATGAATTCGGCGATGTCAAGCATTTCAGCTTTCGAAAGGTTTCTTGCAAAGGTATAGCCCGTCACAGAGCATTCATGAAAGGCAACGACTTTAGCCCCCCCGGCAGCAGCTTCAGCTGTAAGGCGTTCGATTACCGAAAGGTTATAGGCTTTGTCGCCGCTTTTATTTTCAAACTGGGCGGAAGATATTTTTATCGGATCCATTTATTTAAGGTTGTTATTTGCCTGCAATGTCAGATAATGTAAATTTTGATAGCAGAAAGCTTATTTAAGCCTTACATACTTCTCGATATTCAGTCTTTCCACACCCAGGTTCTCAATTTTTTCCACGCCGCTTTGAATCAAAGTGTCATTTTTAACAGACACGGAGAACTTGAAATTATTATTTTCCCAGGCTCTTTCTGAGCAGAATTCAAGGTATTCAGTGTATTGGTCACCTTCCAGTGTATATTTTCCGCCTCCTGAGCTGTAAACGTCTGCGGAGTCCTTGCCCTGGTGAAGGTCATGCCTCAGAAACGCGAAATGATCGCCGTTGATAATCTTGATCATTTTTTCTCCTTTGGTATGATCGGTAACGGTGGTATCTCCTTTTTCGATAAGGGTTCCTGAAATGAGCTGCCAGGTGCCTTCGATGGCGGGTTTGTCTTTTTTAGTGGCATTGTTTTCGGCTTTCGGACTGCAGGCGGCAAAACACAGGGATACAAAGAGAAGCGGAAGGCTGGTTTTCATAATTTTAAGGTAAGTGATATTGTTTTAAGTGAGTACTCTGACTCAAATATAAGGAAAACAAGGAACAAACCCTCAGTCGAGAAGACCCAATAAGTCTGTTTTTGTAAATTTTTTAATAATGTCATTATCCGTCCTGATCAGATCAGCCGTCAGGTCTTTTTTAGAGGATTGCAGCTTTACTATTTTCTCCTCAATTGTGCCGGGACAAATCAGTCTCACTGCCACCACATTTTTCTTCTGCCCGATGCGGTAAGAGCGGTCTATGGCCTGGTCTTCCACGGCAGGGTTCCACCACGGATCCACCAGGAACACATAATCGGCTTCTGTGAGGTTGAGTCCTGTGCCCCCGGCTTTCAGGCTGATGAGGAATACCCTCACCTCGGGGTTTTTCTGGAAATTATTGACCCTGGCTGCCCGGTCTTTGGTTTGCCCTGTGAGGTATTCGAAACCGATTTTCCTGGCCTCAAGGGCTTGTCTGATGAGGTCGAGCATGACCACAAACTGTGAAAACACCAGGATTTTGTGATGACCTGACTTATTTTCTATCTGCTCCATCAATGCTTCTATTTTGGAAGATTCGCTGCCATAATACTCTTCATCACTCAGCAGGGCAGGGGAGTTGCAGATCTGTCTCAGTTTGGTGAGTCCCTGCAGGATATGCAGTCTTTCTCTCGGAATATCGCCTTCCTGGCGGGTGTTCAGAAACATCCTGAATTCTTTTTCATAGGCGTTGTAGACTTTCCTTTGTTCTTCACCCATTTCACAGTAAAGGACCATTTCTGTTTTTTCAGGCAATTCTTTGGCTACCTGCTGCTTGGTTCGTCTCAAGATAAACGGACTGATTTTCTTCCGGAGTTCCACAGCCCTCTGCATGTCTCCGAACCCGTCAATCGGGGTCGCGTACTGGGTTTTGAAACGGAATTTGGTGCCTAAAAGCCCCGGACAGGCAAAAGAAAGCTGGCCGAATAAGTCATACGTGTTGTTTTCCAGCGGGGTGCCGCTCATGACGATCTTGTTTCTCGATTGTAACAGGCACGCGGCTTTGTACCGCTGAGATTCCGGGTTCTTGATGTTCTGAGATTCATCCAGGATCACATAATTGAAATAATACTGTTTCAACAGACGGATATCAGACAGCATCGTGCCGTATGAGGTAAGGATGATGTCATACTGGTCAAAAGTGGCGGTTTCACTGACCCTGCCGGCACCATAAACCGTCAGTACTTTTAATGAGGGAGCAAACTTTTCGACTTCTTCCTGCCAGTTAAAAAGCAATGAAGTAGGTACTACCACCAGGTTGGTATTGTGAGCTGTTTTTTGTCTTTGTGATAAGATAAAGGCAATGACCTGCAGGGTTTTTCCAAGACCCATGTCATCAGCCAGGCATCCTCCGAAACCGAATTCATCCAGGAAGTTGAGCCAGTTAAGACCCTGTTTCTGATAGTCGCGGAGGTTGGCTTTCAGGCCTTCAGGTATTTCGACTGCTCTGATGGACTCAAACTGAGACAACCTTTCGGAGTAATGAGCGATGCTTTGCTGCGTGTCGGAGCTCAGCATTTCTTCATCATACAATTCCCTCAGTTGAAGAAAGGTAATCCTGGGTGTTCTGATCCTTTCTTCCGATATTTCACCGGATTCAAAGTAATTGCTCATTTTCTCCAGCCATTCTTCAGGCAGGATACCCAGGGTGCCGTCGTCCAGCTGAACGAATTTATTTTTGTTCCTGATCGATTTATAAAGATGTTTTAATGTGGCTTTCTGCTGCCCGAACCGGACGTCAAGCGTAGTATCAAACCAGTTGATGCCAGTGCTTACACTGACCGATACTTTGGCTTTATAGCCGTTGAAGCGGTTCTTTTTAAGCTCGTTAAAGCCCAGAATTTCGATGTCATAACTTCGCCAGACCTCAAAAGCGTCCACAAACCAGTTTTCATCCAGAAAACGTTTCTTGTGCAGATAAAAGAAATCGTTATGCATCTGATCTTCAAAATCAGGATGCTGGCGGAGAAGGACAGCCGTAAACCTGATTTCGGCCGCTTCATCTCTGGGTACACTGAAAGGGACTCCTTCATGATCAGTAGCATAAATCTGCCTTTTTGAAAGCACAGGGATTTCTGCATGGCCATACCGCATGATCGGCGTGATCAATACGAAGTCTTCAGAGTCTGACAGGTAAATGGCACAGCGGGGTGCAGAGTCAAAACCGGTTTCTTCTGCTTGTTTGGATGTGGCGGGTCTCAGGTAAGAATAAGTAATTAAGACACGGTCTTCCAGCCCTGCCAGGATTTCCTTTCTGAAGTTTTCAAAACCCGACTCATGGATCAGGAGTTTGTTGTTTTTTTGTTTGAAATAGTCAATAATCCTGATCAGCTGCAGATGATCGATCAGGTACATGGTCCCACGCAGCAATATAAAGTAATCGAACCTGATAGAGATATCTTTTAATTCATAAGACTTCTCATCCACGATCAGATGTCCCGTAATGTGATAAAAGTCGTCTTTTTTGTCAACCACCAGGTGGATGTCTGATGTATAGGTTTTTAATTGGACCGGTACGAGCGACTGGGCATTAAGGCTGCCGGAAGCCCCGGGCTGATGATAAAAGAAGTCGAGATGCAAGGGGTTTCTGATGAGTGATCTGAGGCTTTCAAGGTGAGCTTCTGAAGCGGATGCATCAAAATTGTACTGGAACCTGGCAATGGTCGTATAAAACTTCATCTCTTCAGGTTCATCCGTTTTCAAAACCAGGTCAAGCGGCTGCAGGGTCACCAGCGGATTTTTTAGTTTTCCTTCTTTGGTGGTGGCTGCTTCGAACAATTCGATATTAAAATGCTCGTAATATTTATGCTTTTTGAAGACAACGACCTTCTTTTTAATTTCAGCCTCCTCACTTTGTACAAAAGGCGGTTTTTGGGCGAGGATCAACTGCTCTTTCAGCTGTCTGACAGCAGACAGACTTACGGGTAACAGGCCATTGTCTAAAGTTTTGATCTCGTATGTTTTGGTGCCCTGTTCTATTTTGAAATATTTTTCAGGATCGTCGTTTTCTGTCAGTCCGTACTCTTTTCCGAATTGTCTCAGTTTTTCACGACGCAACTCTCTATCAAAAAATATCCTGATTTCCTGGCGGGTCATGATCGCATATAAGGCCATGGATTGATGCCGGCAGAGCTTATTTTTTTGGCTTTTACAGTGACAGATTAAAGTGATATTTTCCTGATCTGCAGTAACTTCCACATCCGGAAAATGAAGGGTTTCGGATAAACTTGAAAACAAACCGGTGTTGATGTCCAGTGATTTGGCATAAAGATCCGAAACTTCACCACTGTTCAGCTCCTGACTGTGCTTAAGTATAAAGCTGTTGGTGAGTTCAGCGATGCTGAAATCAGGAATGGTATAAGTATGATTTGACTGACTTTCGTTCACTGGGTTCTATAATGAGGAAATGGATGCCGGAAGACAAAGTAATGTGATAATCCTCAATTAAGAAAGGGCTATTTTTCAATTTTACCAATCCTGAGCAACAAAGGAAAGCGGATGACACGCGTGTCTGTTCCCCAGAGTACTTTGAGTTGGTCAAAAACAAGGTCTAAGGGATTGTTTCCTGTAGCTTTCCGGTAGTGTTTTACAGCTGACCAGGTTTGCAGATAGCCCGTCAGGTGTTCAAATGACCACTCAAATACCATTTCAAAAGCCTCAGCTTTTATCTCCCCGAACGGAAAAGGGATCGTTTGATAATGTTCGTCAATGTACTTCCTTTCTGTATCCCAGTAAGGACCGATGACGTTTTTGTAGAATTCATCAATAACCGCGTCGATTTCAGGAGAAACCCTGAAAAGACCATACCCGATGACAGCCAGGATGCCCCCGTCTTTGATGGTCCTGTTCACTTCCCGGTAAAATGCCTCAAAGTCAAACCAGTGAATGGCCTGGGCCACTGTAATCAGGTCAAAGGTATTGTCCGGAAAAGGGGCTGACTCGGCCCGGCTTACCGAATAGAATATTTTTTCATGCGGAATGGCTTCGTCAATCTGCTGCTGGCTGAGGTCGGTAGCATAAACCTGGTCGAAATAAAAGGCCAGTTCGCGGGCTACCTGTCCGTTTCCGGTGCCGCAGTCCCAGGCGGTTTCCAGATCAGGTACCAGTGTGATGAGATAATCGAAAAGAGACCTGGGATAAACCGGCCTGAATCGGGCATACTGGTCGCTTTGTGAGGAGAAATTGTCTTTCATGATTATCTGAGGTAAGCACAGGGAACATTGACAGGTTCGTAATCGATTCCGTAGGCGTGTTTCATAAGCAGGCTCACTGTTCTGGAAATGGTCAGTTCCTTTCTGTGCATCTGCGGAAGCAGCCCCATCATGGCATAGCTGACCGGGTTGACGGCCGGGATGAACGTTTCCCATTCATAGTTTTTGCCCCAGATCAATCCTTTGACCTGGACCCCGAGGTCAGCCCCGTGCTGAAGCAAAAAATGCATCATTTCCGACGAATTGTTCTGGTTCTGATTGACGGTATGAAAGATGGGCGTGTGCCCTCCGAAGCCATACTCATCCACGCCTGCTTTGGCATTCACATCTGCTTTATGCCTGACCAGTACTTTGGCACAGTCCGGGAGGTTGTATTCAGCACAGATATGAAGCAGGCTGACCTCTGTAAGCGGGGTGTATGCACAGTCAAAGAGAGAATAGCGGGCATGAATGTCTACTGCACCATCATTGATCATCCTGTCGAGTGTTACGGCGTCGTCAGTCAGGATGGCCAGTATCAGAGGGTCGAATTGCAGGCCATAATCCACAAAAGCCCTGATACAGTGTTTGAAAGCCGGACTCCGGTAGTACATTTCCACCATGGTTTGAAAAAGGAGCTTG
Source organism: Emticicia sp. CRIBPO (assembly GCF_009905725.1). Classification (GTDB taxonomy): domain Bacteria; phylum Bacteroidota; class Bacteroidia; order Cytophagales; family Spirosomataceae; genus Leadbetterella. Next base: position 57,097 of record NZ_JAAAKV010000004.1, read on the forward strand.
CCGTTGTGTGATGCATTGGGATCAATACCCTCTGAAAAATACTGCCTGATGCCGTCTTCTGAATGTACTTCAAATTCACCGATAAGGTCATCTGTCATTGCCATAAATTCTGCATTTTACTGGGCCTGACCCGGCCACGACAAATATAATCAAAAACCGGGTCAAGTCCATCGGTCTTACTGACCTGCGTTCACGACTTTTCTCAGGTCGTCATGGAAGTTGAAATCCTGGAAAACATTCTCAATGACCACCACACTGGTTTTGGTTTCGGGATAGTATATCAGGCTGGAAATAAAACCTGCCATGGCTCCGCTGTGGCTTAATTCCGGCTGATTGTTCAGCTCAGAAATCTGCAATCCGTAACCATATCCTACTTTTCCCCACCGGTGACTGGGCCTGTAAGCATATACGTCTGTCATCAGGGCATAAGATTTCTGACTAAGCAGTTTGCCGTTGTGAAGGTTTTCATTCCACAGACTGAGGTCTTTTGCCGTGGAAATAATACCACCGCCCGGCGTAGATTTTTTCATATTATCCAGCTGGTAAGGTTCGGGACTGAAAACCCCGTCACTTTTTTGGGTATAGCACGGAATAATGTGCCCTTTCCGGTATAAAGCCGGGATCGTGCTGTTTTTCATTTTACATTTCCTGAACAAGGCCGTGATCAGTTCCGGGTAGGTTTTGCCACTGGCTTTTTCTGCGATTTTCGAAAGCAGTTCATAAGCGAGCAGGGGAGAATACAGGAATTTTTCTCCGGGCTTGAAAGCCAGCGGTTTATCCAATGTCGTCAGGCCTGAAGTATGCGTCAGCAGGTGATGAATGGTCACTGAATCAGTCCAGGCCTGCTGCATTTCGGGCAGGTACTTTTTTACCGGATCATGAAGCTGCAGATTCCCTTTGTCAAATTCGCTCAGGACCAGTACGGCAGTGAATTGCTTGCTGACAGAGCCGATCATGAACTGATCATGCATTGTAACCGGTGTTTTTGTACTGAAATCCGCGAAACCACGGGACGCGGAATAAACAGGTTTCCCGTTTTGAGCCACTATCAAGACCCCGTTGAGCGGCCTGGGTTTCTGACTGGAGAGCAGCGAATCAATCCGCTGTGAAATGGTGTTGGTCTGAGAAAACAGAACAGTAGAACTGACGAGAAACAGTAAGCTGAAACACAGCCTTACCCAGCCTGGGTTTTTCATAAAAATCTGAAAGGTTTATAATTTTGAAAAGCACGATTTAACACTCAAAATTATCTGAATTATTCCTGCTTTTTAAGGTTTGACCGGGATTTATTTTTTTCTTTTAAAAAGGTGTTCCCGGGTGAGATTTTCTTTAGTCTGAGGGGTCATTTTTACCATGGGAATGTGGTATCATCAGGACTGTCCGTTTCAGATCCACCGCCTTACTTTTTGGGAATATTCAGTATATTCTTCTCCGAAATCCCTCTGTAAACGTGGTTCTTCCCGGAAAACAATAAACAGGTGAAAGGCTGCAAGGATAACCAGGCTGTACACCAGTAAAGAAAATGATCCGGTATAGACAGATTCACCGATAAGGATCATCATGACGCCCACATACATCGGGTTCCGGGAATACCGGTATAAGCCTTCTAAAACCAGCTTTTTTGTAGGATCGGCCGGAGACAAGGTGCCGCGGCCTTTTACCGCAAAATTAAAGATGCAGATAAGCATGACGATAAGCCCTGAAATGAAAAGAAACAAACCCGTTTTTTCATGGATCCTTACGGGAAGCCTGATGAGGTCATCCAGGTTTTTGTCTAGAATAAAAAAAGGGATCAGCCCTGCGACAATGCCGGGTTGCAAAATGGTAAAAAACAGATTTCTCAGCAGTAACGAAAACATATTATTCTACCTTGTTTAAGGTATAGCTGTGCCCTCCGTCACCTCCCAGGGCTTTATTATCGTTTCCGAGGAAGTGGAAAATATTCTTATCAAGCTGCCATAGCCTGAGAGCAGACTTTAAACCGGGGGATTGAAGCTCATAAATGACCTTTTTTTCACCCGAACTGCTGATCTGAAATTGTCCGGAAAACTCTGATTTAATACCTCCTCCCTTATAATTCATCGAGTTGGGCAGGCCTTCTCCATAGGTACTCACGAGGTTGAACCGGCCCGCCCCGGTCATCGTAATCTTCCATTTGACAGATTCACAGGCCTGATCCCCTATACCCAGGGCAGTTTTCATTTCCTGTCCGCATGGTGTAATCCCTGAGAGCACCGTGTTTTTGTTCTGGGCAGCGGCACTCAAACCTGACATGAAGTAGAGTAAGAAACATAGCCTGGTCATATAGCCTCCGGTTTCTTATTTAAGGTATAACTGAACTGGCTGTCTCCCGGCAGCAGTTCTCCGTCAGCATTTAAAAAAAACAGAACATCATCGGCAAGGTAAAACCTCAGCGGCTTTCCGTCGAAATCAAGCTCATAAATCACAGGGTATGATTCATCTCCTTTTACTATTTTCCACGAACCGGTTCTGGCTTTCTGTCTGCAAAAAGTAGCCTCAATTTTATAGTTTCCAGGGGTTTTGGTTGAGGTATCCTGGTATAGCGTTACTTTCCATTTTAATTTGAAACAATCTGCAGCAACAGGCAGACCCAGGTTTTTTGAAATGGCCTCACAGGGGGTACGACCGACAAAGACAGCAAACACTGCAGGTTCAGCAGGTTTATCTTCCTGGAAAAAACCTCCCCAGAAAGACAAAAAGGTCAGGAAAAATGACATACTGATCATGACATTCTTTTCATTTTAAGGTCTTGATTACCAAATATAACACTTTTTGACTTATGGAGCAGGGGTGCTGTTTTATTATTCAGCGTTCATGTACTGATCCCAGAAATGCTCCTCTGGTTCGGTTTGCTGGACAATGTCAATGTACATTCCGTTGGGATCTGTCAGGCCGAATCTTTTTTGTCCCCAGGGTTCATCTTTCAAATGATAATAAATGTCATATCCTGCTTCCAGGAATCTTGTATATTCGGCATCCGCATCATCGACCTCAAGGGTTAAAAATACACCTGATTCGCTGGTCATGGCCGGCATAACGGGCGGGGAAGACGGATGTATTTCATCAATGAACCCAAAAAGATGAGTGGTTTCTCCTTCTGATTTCAGCAGGACGAAAAAAGAAGATTCGAAATATACTTCAAAGTTGAACCGGCTGACATAAAAATCCCTGGTCTCTTTTAGTTGTTTGCTGACAAAAACCGGGTACTGATCTTTAATTTTCATGATTGATTTGTTTTAATGATACTGCAAAGATAGGCCGGCAGGGAAAGGGGAACATTGTAAAAAACGGACAAAACCTCACTCGAGGGCTTTTGAAGGGGTTTCGCCATAGAGCGTCTTGAATTCTTTGATAAAGTGGGCCTGGTCGTAATATCCAGCATCATAAAATATCTTGTTTTTCCGAAGGCTCTCTGCGGATGGATTGTCCTTCAGGATATTCTGAAAACGCACGATCTTACTGAAAGTTTTGGCGGAATCTCCCACATAAAACTCAAACAAACGACGGAGTTGCCGGCTGCTCAGTCCAATATCAAGTGATTGCTCCACATGGACTACGCCTTTGTTTTTAAGAATGATCTCCAGGGCCTTGTACAGTCTTTTGTCTGAATATAAGGTTGTTTTCGAAAGATGCCCGGTAAAGTAGTCATCCCATAAAGATTTTATTTCGGACGGTAGCAGCCCTTCATGAAAGTGGTTGCTGATAAAAGAGGAGGTTTCTGGCAATACCGATTCCAGGGCTTCGAAACGGTCGGTGAGTTCCGAGGCGTTGACTTTAAACAGCTGTGGAAAAGCGGTAGGTAAGAAGCGTACACCCACATAATTGAAGGTCGTGTCGAGCGGAAACTCAATGTAAGAGGAGGCCGTCCCCATGACAAAGTTTTTGTGTGACCGGTTCAGCTCAAAGAAAATGTCAATGCAACCGTCGGCCACTACCCTGTATTGAAAAGCCTCCGTAAGTTTTGATTGGGTTTTGAGTTGCCAGTAGCAATAAATGAAAGCTCTCAGTTCTGCACCGGGCATCAACTCCGTATAATTCACTTCACCGTTTTTAAGACTCACGGTTGGCTGGACAGGGTGGTAGAGCTGCCTTATGTCAGGAATTCCGTTCATAGCTTTTGCATTTCAGTTTGTAAATTACTAAACGCGGGCATTTAAAGCATGAAAACGCACGGGAATTCTTTAAAAACAAGAAAGAGGTGACAATTCTGCCACCTCTTTCTTTCATCTTACATGTTAAATCTGGTTAGTATCCCGGGTTTTGTTTCAGGCCTTGTTTGCCGTCCGCAGTTTTACTCTGGTTGATTGCAAATTCAGGAATCGGAAGATATTCGTCCTTACCTTTTCTGAATTGCGAGCCTGCAATACTGGTTCTCAGTTTTGATTCTCTGGCGATAAATTCATTCATCACCACATCAGCAACACCCCATCTTACAAGGTCAAAGAATCTGTGTCCTTCCATGGCCAGCTCGATGTAACGTTCAAATCTTACAGCTTTACGGGCCGCAACTTTATCAGTCCATGCCACAGTATAAGGTTTGATCTGATAGTCAGCTACCGGCTTGCCACCATCCATCATTACCGTCGATTTTGCGGCACGGTTACGGATGAGGTTCACATACTCCTGGGCTTTGGCCAGACTACCCACTTCCACTTCACATTCTGCGGCCATCAGAAGAAGGTCGGCATAACGCATCAGGATCTGGTTTTTACCCAACTGGGTTTGTCCCCATCCGCCGGGAATATAGTATTTGCCAACTTCGTCTTTCCACTGTACGTGTTTGTTAGGCAACCACGGGCCACCGTTGGCCAGCTGACGGATCCAGGTATCTTTAGCCAGACCGTAATCTTTGTAAGGAACACCGATACGGCCAACTGTATAATCTAATCTCGGATCCAGTACACCTCTGTCCGGGTAGTCGGTTGGATTAGACTCCTGGTTTTTAACGTTAACGCTGTTGTAAGTATCAACCAATGGAAGACCGCCGCTTGTACGATAGGCATTGACCAGGCTTTGAGAAGGCTGGTAAAATCCGCAACAACCGCCGGGGCCGTCATTGTGGGGATTGGTCAATTCACCTTCTTTGTTACTGTTTGCTCCGCCCGTACCATCACCTACGGTATATTGAATACCGAAAACGATTTCTTTCCCGTTTTCATAATCGCCTCTGAAGACATCTTTGAAATCTTCCTGAAGACCATACTTGTCACCTTTGCTGGTTACACCTCCGGCGATAATGGCGTCGAATACCGCTTTGGCTTCAGTGTATTTGTTCTGATAAAGCAATGCTTTTGCATAGTAGGCACCTGCAGCCCATTTGTTTACCCTACCCACCTGGGCTTGTGTAGCCGGAAGGTTATCATAGGCAAACTTAAGGTCGGCTTCAATCATCGGCCAGATGTCCTTGTCGTTAGTCAGAGCTTTGTAATCATCAGTAGAGATTACTTTTTCGTCAACAAAAGGAATGTTATTGAACGTCCTTTTGCCTTCAAAATGCTGGAATCCGCGAAGGAATCTCGTCTGGGCAATAACTGAAGTCTTTTTTGCAGCAGGAAGCGTAGTAGCTTTTTCCACAAGTCTCAGTACGATGTTAGCCATACCGATACCGTCAAAAATAGCTCTCCACTTGTTGGTTACTGAAGGACCGCTCGGCAGTACTTCAAATCTTTCTACCGGGTTAATTTCAGTAGCCTGGTCTAATGATTCGGAACCTTTGTACGAATCATCCGAACGGATACCGCCCCACAGCCAGTTGTTAGCACTGGTATACCAGGCTCCGATCTGTACACCTGTCAATCCCCTGTAGGCCACGATCAATGCCCCGTCCACTCCGTTTTCGTTGGCGATAGCTTCTTCTGAAATTGCTCCCAGCGGCGGTCTGTCAAGAAACTTCTCATCACATGAACCCAGAAATACCATAGGAATACCTATGCTGGCTATCACCGTTAAAAAATATTTTTTCATTATATTTTTAAAGTTTTAATTTAAAATTTAGAATTATAGTCCAATGTTCAAACCTAGTAATACAGTTCTCGGTGCAGGGGTTCTGAACTGATCCACACCCATTTGCAATTCACTGTTACCAAGGATTCCGATATCCGGGTCAGCACCGGAATATTTGGTAATTGTAAACAAGTTTTGAACCTGTAAATAAATTCTCGCTCTGCTCAAACCGATTTTCGACAATGGTGTAGCAGGTAAAGTATATCCAAGCTGCATTTGTCTTGCTCTCAGGAACGTGCCGCTTTCTACATAATAAGAAGTCGAAATGGCTCCTGAATAAGTATCGTTGGCATTCAGAATAGGAAGTCTGGCACCGGTGTTCTGAGGAGTCCATGAGTCTGTCAGTACTTCCTGGTTGTATCCACCCACGAAACCTCTCAGGTGAGTTGACCACTTGGTGTAGTTATAGATGTCGTTACCATAGTTCCAGAAAAGGAATGTCTGGAAGTCGAACGCTTTGTAAGTCAGAGAGATATCTGCTCCCATCTGGAATTTAGGGATAGGGCTTCCAAGGTAAGTCTGGTCAGAACCATCAATTTTCTTATCACCGTTTAGGTCTCTGATTTTCCATGAACCTACTCTCTTATAAGGCATGTCAGCATAAGAATCAACCTCCTGCTGAGTCTGGAACAGACCATCTATCTGCCAGCCCCAGAATGAAGCCAGCGGACGACCGCCTTCTACCCTCTGTATGTTACCAAGTCTGCCCGCACCGAACAACAGGGCTGAGCTACCTTCCGCATCAATTTTAACCGCTTCGTTTTTATAGTGAGTGAAAGTAAGACCTACCGCATAGTTAAGGTCTCCAACCACTTTACCTCTTGTGTTAACCCCGATATCAATACCTTTGTTGACCATCGTACCCACGTTGATTTTTGGTTGTCCGACAGCCGGTTCAAGACCATTAGGCTGACGATCAACCAGCAAATCCTTAGTAGTATTGTTGAAGTATTCGATACTGAAGTCAATTTTACCGTTCAGCAAAGTACCATCCAGACCTACGTTAACCATTTCGGCCGCTTCCCATTTGGTGCTTGGGTTACCTACCACGTTCGGACGATACCCGATAGCCGGAAGACCGTTGGAACCTGTGATGTCATAAGCCGTACCACCTAAGCTGGCTGAGAAAAATGAGTAGGCATTGGAAGAACCTACGTTTCTCTGGCTACCCATTTGTCCCCATCCACCGCGAAGTTTAAGGTCAGTGATATAAGGAAGAGATTTCATGAAGTTTTCTTCAGATAATCTCCAGCCGAAACCAAAGGCAGGGAACACCCCGTAACGGTAATCAGAACCAAAAACTGAAGAACCGTCTCTACGTACCGTAGCACTGAAGAGGTATTTGTCCATCAACTGGTATTCTGCCTTACCCATGATTGAATACAAGGTTCTCGGAGTACTTGGAGCTCCGCCGTTTTGAGGAAGGTTTTTACCGGTGCTCAACGACCAGAATGAAGGGTCATTGAAGTCATAATCCGTTCTTGATCCTGAAATACCTCTGAACTGCTCAAATATTGATTCTGTTGCAGCAAAAAGTTTAATGGTGTTTTTCTCATTAATGTCTTTTTTGTACTGCAAACTGTTGGTCCATGTCCATGATCCGCCTCTTGAGAAATACTCAGAGAACGCGTTGTTTCTGGTCGGTTCAGCTTTTTCAGGCGTAATGAACGTAAAGTTATAGCCGTTCACGATTCTCTGGTCTACACCGAAAGAAGACGAGAACATCAGGTCTTTATACAGTTCAATCTGGGTATAAATATTACCGAACAGGTTGATGCCATTGAATTTGTTGTCTTTGTTCCTGTCCAGGGCAACCAGCGGAGTGGTTGTACTACCGGCCTCTCCTAATGAAGTACCTGCATAATTTCCTTTCACATCATAGATAGGGATAAAAGGCACTGTTCTGTAAGAAGCATACCACGGACCGCCTTCGTTAGAGAAGTCAAGACCGTCGCCCGAGTTGAAAGGGTTACCGCTGGCACCATACTGGTTGGTGAAGGCCACCTGCAGGTTCTGACCGACGGTTATCCATTTTTTAGGCTTGAATCTGGTATTGGCACGGACAGTCACCCTGTTCATTCCCGTATGTTTGAAGATACCGTCAGAACCGAAATAGTTCAGACCGAATGAGTAAGCTCCTTTATCTGATCCGCCGGTGGCTGTGATCTGATGGCTTTGAACCGGGGCATCCTGGGCAGATGCTCTGTGCCAGTCAGTTCCTGCACTTGTCTCTGCTATCTGATAAGTGTTATCATAGCTGTACGGGTCAAAGTTATACCTTGCCATGTTGGGGTTAGTGGCATCTCCGGGGTTGGCATTAACGTTCATGTTGGTAACCAGGTATTTAGGGATACCATTCTGGAATACGTTGCTTTTAAACGGAATGCCCGCACCCGCCGCCGCTTTTTGCAGGTAAGAGTAGTAATCCTGTGTATTCAGCATATGAGGGAATACCCTGTCAGGCAATGACTGGATACCATAATAACCATCATAAGATAAAGTGGTTTTGCCGCTTGTGCCTGATTTTGTCGTTACGACGATAACGCCGTTTGCAGCACGTGAGCCGTAGATGGAAGCAGAAACAGGATCTTTAAGAACCTGAATAGACTCCACATCCTGAGGGTTAAGGGCATTAGCATTATCAGTAGGTACACCGTCGATAACATACAGTGGGTCGTTGTTACCGAATGAAGTAAACCCTCTGATCCTTACCTTAGCCGGAGCACCCGGAGCACCTGTACCACTGACAGTTACACCCGGAGCACGTCCCTGAAGCATATTACCCAGGTTAGAACTTGGCTGTTGAAGGGCTGTTTTAGTGTTTACCACCGATACTGAACCGATGATGTCCTTTTTCTTTTCAGACGTGTAACCCGTTACAACTACTTCGTCAAGTGCGGAGATGTCTTCACTGAGTGTAACATTGATTACGCTCTGGGTTCCGATGTTGACATCCTGGGTAAGATAACCGATGGAAGAGAATGTAAGGATTTTGCTGCTTGCTGAGGTAGCAATCTTGTAGTTTCCGTCGACGTCGGTAACGGTACCTATAGTCGTTCCTTTCACAACAATACTCACACCGGGAATCCCGGTTCCTGTATTATCACTGACCTTACCACTTACAGCCCCCTGACCGTAGGTTCGTACACTTACAAACCCAAGTAAACTGCACAGCAAAATTCCTCTGATTAGAGAAAAGTAGATTTGTTTCATTGAACTTTAGATTAAAATGAGAAAATTGTTTAATTAAATCCGGGAAAAATTTTCAGGCTGAATGATTTTTAGTAAATATGATTATTTGAATAATAAATTATATTTACAAATGTATCATTATTGAATCTGTCATTTAATAGGGAATACCCTAGTTTTAATTCAATAAATTATTAGATTAATCAATTTTTCCTGAGAGGAAAAAACAAGAGAAAATATACGTTGTACGACGTACAGTGCATGATTTTTAAAATCCGGGAGGAAATTTTCAGGAGGCCGTTACTTTCTTGAGCGGAACGGATATCATCACGGAAGTTCCCCTCTCAGGGCTGCTCTGCCATATCACCTGGCCGCTCAGATATTCGACCCGGAATATAACATTATTAATTCCGCTGCCCTTTTCTTCCTGCCCGACTTCGAACCCGTTTCCGTCGTCTTCAACGTTGATCAGGAGTTCTTCTTCATTGGTAATGATCTGAATAATAATCTTGTTCGGATGGGCATGTTTAAGGGCATTGTTGATCAGCTCCTGGATGGCCCTGTACAGTAGTGCGATGGCTTCCTGGTTTAATTCCGGGAAATTACCGTATTTGCGGATACTGATTTCGGTCTTTTTGATCGACTGAAGTTTATGTATCAGGTCTTCCAGGGCGATAATGAGCCCGAAATTGGAGAGAGAGAAGGGGTGGATGTTGTGTGAAATCACACGGATTTCATAAAAAGCCTCGTCAATGATCCTGTTAACGGACTTTTTTTCTTCAGGCAGAAAGTTCTTGCCGTGGGTTTCAATAAAAAACTTGATCTGCGAAAGCTGGATGCCCAGGCTGTCGTGCAGGTCACGGGCTATCCGGCTGCGTTCATTTTCCTGGCCCTGCATCAGGGATTCGAGGGATTTTAACTCCAGGTTCTTGATTTTCTGTTCATTGATCAGCTCCTGCTGGTTGGAAATAAGTTTCTGCTGCCGGTTACCTATATAAAGGGCAATGGCCCCGGAAACAAGGAAAATCAGGACAATCACCAGGATGACGTTCTGCATATTGGTCTTCCTGATTTCCTGTTCAATCAGCTTGCTCTCCGCCTGCAGATTTTTAAACTGGTTGTTGACTTTCTCCAGCCTGAAGTTCTTGGTTTGTTCAGATTCGTAAAACTGGTTGATAAAAGAAAGGGTCTTTTTATGGTAGATATTGGCATTTTTGTGGTCGCCCAGGTCGGTATAGCAGGCGGCAACGGCTTCGGTGATGTCTTTGGCGTACGCCACATTTTTGGTTTCCCCACTTAAGGCCAGGGCTTTCAGGTAATAGTCCAGGGCCTTTTTCTTCTGGTGATTGTGGTCTTCAATTTTACCCATGTAAAAGTAATTGAGCGAAACCAGCCACTTGATTTTAGCCCCTTCAGCATACATCTGGCTCAGGTTGGCATATTTTCTGGCCTCATTCAGGTTGCCGTTAATGATATGACAGATCGCCAGCAAATTGTGGGCATAGCTCAGTTGTAAGTCATACCGGTAGCTGATGCATTCTTTTTCTACCTCCTTTAGTTCGGTTATTAATTTATAGTCGAATGGCTTCTGCAGCTTTTTGGTGTCAATAATAGAGAGCTGGCAATGTATTTTGTTTTCAATGTCCCCTGTCTTTTTAAAATACCTCAAAGCGGCGTAGTAATGCTCCAGGGCGTATTTTTTTGTGAAATTATCGACATAATAAATCGTTGCCACCTTCATGATGGCGTCATAATAGTTTGCCGAATCCCCGGTTTGTTTAAACAGCCCCGCACTTTGCTGAAAAGCCTCGAGGCTGAATTTATTAAATCCGTAAATGCTCTCATAGCTTTTTCCCAGTTTGAGGTACAGGTGTGCCAGGGCCTGCGGGTTGTTGTTGTTATTGATGATGCTTTTGTTGATTTCGAGCAAATTAAGGGAATCTGTTTCTTCTTCTCTTGATTGCCCGAGTCCGGTCAGGGTACCCATTATCCATAAAATGGTACCAGTTAAGAGAGTTTTAAACGTTGATTTATGTCCCGGAATCATCATAAAAAGTTAGCTTCCATGGCCGTTTTGATCAGTAAAGCGGTATTGGGAACATCAAATTTCACCAGTAAACTACTCCTGTGAAACTCGACGGCTTTGGTCGTCACAAACAATTTATCTGCAATTTGCTGGGTAGTATACCCTTCCGAGATCAGGAACAGCACTTCCTTTTCTCTCGGTGTCAGGTTAAGCTCCACCCCGGTACCTGCAGCGTGTTTCCTGGTTTTGTGCTGGTGGTCCTCCATCTGCTTCTGAATATAGTCATTGATGTACGCCTGGCCTTGACTGACATGGGCAATGGCATCTAAAAGCTCGGCTTTGGTGGTGTTTTTCAGTAAAAAGCCATGGGCTCCCTTTTTCAGTACTCTTTTGACAATACTCAGGTCATCATGCATGGTCAGGATAATGATCTTGATTTCGGGGTGATGCTGCAGGATATGATCGCATAATTTCATGCCGTCCTCAACTTTGGGCATTGATATGTCAAGAAGAATAACCTGAGGCCTGGTTTTAATCAACATGTCTCTGACATCTGCAGTGTTGAAGCAACTGGCCACCACACTGATATTTTCGGTGTCAGAAAGGAGCGAGCTTATTCCTTCAGCAAAAACGTTATGGTCGTCTGCTATTAAAACATTAATCATAGTATCTGGTTTGTAAGAATGGAGCAAGTTATGAAAAATTAACTTGTCTGATGTAAAACCGGCAAGGATTAATGATTGAATTAATTAAATTTTAAATGAAAATAATCCTAAGAATTTGAAAGGAAAAAGGGGACCTGTCATATACAAAAACTGCCCTCCCGACACTAAGCCGGGAGGGCAGTTCCATACATGACTACCAGGTCAGTTAAGGCCTTCCCACCATTTTTTGAAGGTCTGGGTGCTGTCTTTGAGCAGGACCGGCTGTCCAATGACCGGGGTGACCAGCGGAATACCCGGGGACTGGTTTAATTCTGTGATTTTCCGGAGAGGCTCGTCCCAGGAGTGGTTACCCAGGGCAAATTTTGATGAGTGTACCGGGAACAACCTTTTTGCATTGAGATCTTTGGCGGCCTTCAGCACTTCATCAGGCAGCATATGGATGTATTTCCAGCTTTTATCGTACTGACCGTTTTCAAGAATGGCCAGGTCGAAGGTTCCGAATTTTTTCCCGATTTCGGCAAAATGGGTGTCATAACCGCTGTCTCCGCCGATATAAAGTTTGTAATGACGAGCGATCAGGACAAATGAAGTCCATATGGCCCTGTTCCTGGCAAAAGTCCTTCCTGAAAAGTGCCTTGCAGGGGCAGTATATATCGTAAATCCTTCGCCCAGCTCTATTTGTTCGTTCCAGTCTTTCTCGATGATCGTGTTTTTGTCAAAACCCCAGTATTCAAAATGCTCTCCCGTACCTAAGCCGGTGATGACTTTGCCTACTTTGGGTTTTAGGGCCAGGATGGTTTTATAGTCCAGGTGGTCCCAGTGGTCGTGGGAGATAAGCAGGTAGTCTATTTCCGGGAAATCATCCGGGGTGTAAACGTCCGTGCCGATAAAGCTCCTTGTCGTAAAAGCAACCGGTGAGGCCGCTCCGCTGAGTACAGGGTCAACCAGGAATTTTTTACCGTCAATCTGCATGAAATAGGAGGAATGCCCAAACCAGATTATGACATCCTGCTGCGGGTCCAGGTGCTTAAGGTCTGTTTTTACAGACGGGATGGTGTCGGTAGGCTTGTTTCTGAGCTTCTCAGAAAAAATAAAATCTTTCATGACCGAGAAATAGCTCACGCCCTCGGTAAGGTCGGGGGTAACGCTGAGGTTCTGAAAGGAGCCGTCTTTATAATGAGGCGATTTTTTGATGAGTTCAAGCCTGGCACCGCTGGGGGCTCTGCCGAATTCGGGTTGCTGAATAAAAGCGTAAACAGCAACAAATAAGACTGAAATGATAACTAAGGTCGTAAGCATTATTTTTTTAATTAATTTCATTGAGTTTGTCAGAAACGGCTTTTGTATTTTCTTTCATCAATTAATTTGCTGATTATCAAATAAAATATTATTGATTGACTAATCACTCTACAAAACTATAGGATTATTTCTTCTCTGCCAATTTTTTCTTTTAAAATATTATTTCCGGTTAAATTCCGGGATGATTGGTTGTTCGGGGGAAAGGAGAACGGAAAAAAGGACAAAGGAAAAAAGGAGGAAGTATAACGAATAAAATAGGAAAGAGAGTATTCCTGCAGGACATTCAATAATTCATTGAAGCATTGAACATTCATAATTATTCAAAAAAATGCCCTCTTTCCGGAATGGGGTACCGGAAAAGAGGGGCTGTTTATAGAGTGGTTGAATAATGTCGTTTTTCAGATAACCGGGTTCAGGGGCGTGTCAATGATTTCGCCTACTTTGGCTCCCGGGCACCAGGCGTTCCAATCGTTGACCTGGTTCTGATTCTGAGGTTCTTTTAAACGTGTCTCGGCATCCATATAAATGACCGTCATAACCTTTCTCATCTGCCCGGTGTTATTGGCTCCGGCACGGTGAAAAAGCCATCCTGAATGGAAACTGACCTCACCGGCATCAAAAGGTTCGATAACATGTTCAAAATTATTGATCCGGAGGTTTTGTCTGATCTGATTTTCAGACTCATCTCCGATTTCGAGGTCTCTGCCTGAAACGATCTTCTGGCTTTTGGCCGAGAATTCCAGGGGACCCATTTCAAGAGGTGTAGCTTGCAGGGGAATCCAGGCTGTTATGGTATTGTCGGTAGCTAATGGCCAGTAGTATTGATCGGCATGCCAGGGCGTAAAGCCGCCGCCAGCCTCTTTAAATAAGGCCTGATCATGGTAAATCCTGACATTTTTGCAAGCCATTAATCCGGCTGCAATAGAGGCGAGGCGTTTACTCAGGACCAGCTTTTTTATTTCTTCATTTTCACGCCAAAGGTTAAAAATCTGCAGAAAGGCTTTGCTGTAGGTATCTCTTTTTTCGATAGGGGTGTGCACCTGATTGAGCCTTTCCACTTCCTGTCCGATCAGTTCATTAAAATAAGCAAGGGTTTCCTGATCGAGTACATTTTTGAGTTTAATGAAGTTATTTTCCTGATAGAAACGTATGCTTTCGGCTGAAAGCTCATAGGGTTGATCAAGTATGTTCATATTTTAACAGGTTAATTGAGTGGCACAAATATCCTGATAATTTAATTCTTCCTGTTTGGTTTAAATTACCCTGTTTTTGTACTATTTTAGCATTTAATAGTTTTTTGTTTATTTTTTAGGGTAAAATAATAATGAAAGCCTCTTTAGAGTATTTAGCTGATCATGATTATGACACGGTCCTGGTGCGGAAATTCGAGCTGACGACGTTTCAGCATGCCTACCATTTTCATCCTGAATTTGAACTGACACTCGTTCTTAAAGGCCATGGGAAAAGATACGTGGGAAACCATGTCGATGACTTTGAGGCAGGCGATCTTGTCCTTTTAGGGCCCGATTTGCCGCACTGCTGGCTTAGTGGCCCTGATTTTGAGGGAGAGGCAGAGGCAGTTGTGATTCAGTTCAGGGAGAATTTTGCCGGAGAGGGCTTCCTGGGATTAAAAGCCCTGGAGCAGATCAGGAATCTGCTCGAATTATCAGGAGCAGGATTATGTGTTGAAAAAGCGGCAGTGCCGGTAATCTCCCGGGATATCGAGGACCTGGTGAACCGTCCTTTTTTTGATCAGCTGCACGGGTTACTGGGTGTTCTCCAGAAGATAGCCATACAAAATCAGTTTCACCTGCTGGATGATCAATTCCTTCATTTCAATAAGACATTTTCTGAAACGCTGAGATTTCAGCGGGTTTACGGTCACCTGATCGAAAACTATACTTCTGATATCAGCCTTGACGAAATAGCCTCTGTAGCCAGCTTGTCGCAGACGGCCTTTTGCCGTTATTTTAAGAAAACCACGGGTAAAACTTTCGTGGAGGTGCTGAATGAATTCCGGATCAAACACGCCGTGAACCTGCTGCAGCAATCCGAAAAATCTGTTTCGGAGATCGGACTGGAATCCGGGTTTGATGACCTTTCTTATTTTACGAAGACGTTCAAAAAATATAAAAAAATAAGCCCTCTGGCGTTCAGAAGGCTTACTGTCAATGCGTAACTTAATGTCAGGACAACCTGATGGGTAAAGACCTGACGGCTTTCCCGGTCAGTTGTAAGATGGCACCGCCTATGGCCGGGGCTACCGGTCCCATCGGGGGCTCGCCCACACCATAAGGTTCGTCATGCCCCTGCACTATCACCACCTCTATTTCAGGGGTGTCGGCCAGGGTCACCATCGGATACTCATGGAAATTGGAGCTGGCGATCTGACCGTCTTTTACCTTTATTTCTTCATATAAAGTAGCAGTCAGGCCCATCATGGTCGCCCCCTCTACCTGCATTCTGATGCCTTCCGGATTGATCACCATGCCCGGGTCTATCACCTGGGTAATCTTTCTTACTTTGATCATTCCGTCAATAATCTCCACTTCAGCCACCGCAGCTGCAATGGTTTTCCTGTCGTTGCAAATCGCTACTCCACGCCCTGTTCCTTCAGGCTTTGTTTTGTCCCAGCCACTTTTCTCAGCCAGGACTTCCAGCACTTTCTGATATCTTTTGTTGATTTTTTCTGATCCTTTCAGCAGGTCCATTCTCAGGGCTATGGGGTCTTTGCCGGTTTTATGAGCGAGTTCGTTCATAAAACTTTCAATGGCAAATGTATTCGGAAATATCCCCACACTTCTCCAGATACCGGTGGTTACAGGTAGTTGCTGATGCCAGACAGATGTGGATTTATTTTTGACATTGTACATAATGGAGGCACCGTGTCCGGCAGAAATGAAATCTGCTCCCAGGAAAAACGCCCCGACATTTTCAGGTGCCATGGAGAAGATCTGGTCCGGTGTGGCCTGATCGTGTGTAATGGCTTCCACTTCACCGTTTTTATTCATTTTTGCGGCCAGCACGTGGTGGGTTTGTGGTCTGAAGACCCCATTCATGAATTCCTGTTCACGGGTGTTGAACACATGAACGGGTTGTCCTACTATTTTTGAAATCCTCGCTACATTTTGTGGTTGCAGCAGGTCCATCCTGCGGCCAAATCCGCCCCCTGAAAAGGCTACTTTAAGATTGACTTCGTCTTTTCCGAGGCCGAGTGCACTGCTGACAGCCCCTCTGACCATGTCGGGAGCCTGGGTCCCTGTCCACACGGTAGCTTTGTTTTCTTCTGCGTGAACGACCGATCCGTTAGGCTCCATATGGGCATGAACGGCCATCGGGGTGCGGTATTCCTGCTTAAATACTTCTTCAGGATGGTCTTTTATGGCAGATTCGGCAGAACCTTCATTTTGCACATTGACCCTTGTGCCGGTACCCACTTTTGTCAAAGCCACAAATTCATCCTGCTGCCACTTTTTAGGCACATCCCATTGGGCTTCCATTTTTTCGAGGGCAGTCTGAGCTGCATATCTTGATTTGGCGACCACGGCCACCAGGTCATCTTCATGGATCACTTTTACCACACCCGGTGATTGGGCTGCCAGGTCTGTTTTTACACTTTTGAGTTTTCCCCCGATATAAGGTGACTGGAGAATCGCCCCGTAAAGCATACCCGGAAAAGTCTGATCTATTCCGAAAATGGGCTTGCCCAGTACTTTTTGTTTTAAATCTATCCGCTTAAAGTCCTTGCCGACAAACCTGAACTCAGAGGCCGGTTTCAGTGCCGGTATTTCCGGAACTTCCCAGTCTTTGGTGCCCGCAGCAAGGGCTGCGTAAGTTATTTTTCTATTACCGGATGATAGTTCTCCGTTATGAGCTTTTACTTCTGAAGGTTTTATTCCCCATTGTTTTGCAGCTGCTATTTTGAGCATTTCACGCATGGTGGCGGCTACTTCCCGGATAGTTACATAAAGTGACGAAGTGGAATTGCTGCCGCCTGTACTTACTTTATCGATCGGGCCGTTGCTGGTGGAGGCATGTTCTACTTTTATCCTGTCGAGGGGCATTTCAAGTTCTTCTGCCGCCAGCATCGCAAAACCCGTAAAGATGCCTTGTCCCATCTCAATTTTGGGTGATTTCATCAGTACGGTATTGTCGGGAAGTATTTCAAACCATAAAAGAGCTTCATTGTTGGCCAGCATCGAAGGCATGTCCATTCCCTCTGCTGTTTCGGCTATAAACCTTCTGATCACGCCTTTGGCAGCATAAGTGGCCACCACTACACCTCCCAAAACGATGGCTGACCGCTGGAAGAATTTTCTTCTTGAAAATGTCTTTTTGTTCTCTGTTGCCATGGGATTAAGATTTTAAGGATTGTTTGATTTCAGCTGCTCTCCTGATGGCTTTGAGGATACGGGGTTGGGTTCCGCAACGACAGATGTTGGTAATGTTGTTTTTGATATCTTCGTCAGTAGGGGCAGGGTATTGTTCAATCAGACGGGCGGCAGCCATCATGAATCCGGGCTGGCAATAACCGCATTGAGGTACATTTTCCTCCATCCAGGCCTGCTGAATGGGGTGAAGGTGTTCTTCACTTTCAGAAAGTCCTTCCAGTGTAGTGACTGATTTTCCGGACACAAACTCGGCCGGAATTGAACAGGAGCGGAATGCTTCTCCGTCCACATGCAAGGTGCATGCCCCGCACATGGCTTTACCACAGCCGAATTTGGTTCCTTTCAGATTCAGCTCGTCTCTGACCACCCACAGCAAGGGCATGGCGGGGTCAATGTTGAGCCGGGTGGCTTTCCCGTTGATGGTGAAATCTATTTCCATATTGATGATGTTATCTTTATTTATTTTGACTGACTGATCACTCTGTATTAAAAATAAAAAATTAGGATATCATGTTCCACAGCATTTCAAAAGTTTCTTCTATAACGGCCTTGCGTTTTTCAGCGTCCATCTCGTTGGTAGTCAGGTATTGATACACACCGAAAACATGACTCATGATCAGGGTGTAAATAAAATCAACCGGAAGAGGCTTGATGATCTTCTGGGCAATGCCGTCTTCAATCATCCGTAAATGTGCCGTTGCCTGGTCTTTGATTTCTTCAGGAGTCACTTTTGAGAGAAACGGTGAACTGTGAAACTGCTGAATGAACCTGAATTCATACTGATTATCCATGGCCCAGTACATCGTACTCAGGTACAAAGACTTCATTTTGCCTTTTATGCTTGATTCGTTTTCCAGCCCGGTCATGAGACATCCTGCCATTCTCATTTTGATGTCCACATACAGGGCTACGATCAGGTCATCTTTGGTTTTGTAATAATGAAAGAGGGTCCCGTTGGCCACACCGGCTTCTTTGGCTATTTTGCTGGTCGGTGTTCCGTGAAACCCGAATTCAACAAATAACTTCATCGCAGCAGCAAGTAACTCTTTCTGTTTATCCATGTATAATTTCTGATAACTGCAGGTCTCCTTTCTCCATCTTCCTTTCTCCGCAAAAAAATAGATTGACCAATCAGTCAACAAAGTTATTGATTTTTTTTTACCCTGCAAATTTTCAGGGAAGAACTTGGCTTTTCAAAATGAAGGCTGCTGTTTTGGTACAGAAGTTAGCACGAATACATCTGAAAGCCTGGTTTACTTTCAGATGTATCAGAGGGTCAGATTTGTTGAGAAAGGCTTTTCACTGCTGTTATTTTGTCGCTAAGCGGGAGTCTTTTGCAAACGCCAGGGCGTACATCAGTGAAGCTCCGATCATGTTGGTAATCCTGAATACGTTCAGCAGTTCCATAGGGTCGCCTGCTTTTGGCAGATGGACCATTACAATTACCAGTAGCAGATAGACTGCCAGGAGGAGGGAGGCGAGTTTATCGTATTTGCCTGTTGTACAGCTGACAATAAATGCCAGCATCAGGATTCCGGTGAGATAATTCAGGAAATAGGGGAAGGGGAGATAGTCAGGAACGTATCTTTTCACCCCGACATCGGCCAGAAACAAATGCAGGACAACATAGAAAGAAAAGGAATAGACAAACAGCCATTTGCCTGATTTGAGCAGCTTTTTCATTTATAAGTCAATTTGAAATGGGATAAGTGGCCTGATTTCGACACTTCCATGAGGGTATTTAAGAATGGGGCAGTTAAAACTCCATTGCTGAACCTCTTCTTCAGTGCCTTTACAAATCAGGAATCCGGCAACAAGCCTGTTGTCAGTTCCTTTGTCAGGCCCTGGCTGTATGCCCGATTTGGTGATCATCTGCCCCTGATATTCCACCGGCTGTGTGGATATCAGCTTACCCTGCATCGCGATGTTACCTATCCACTGCTGCCATGCCGGCATGTCTTCAGCCATGTCTTCCTGGCTGAGGATATAGGCGTTTTCTCCGCTGATATTGCGAAATAATAACAAGAACTCTTTCATGAGAATGGTGATTTAAATGTGATTTGATGCTACAAAGTTTCCACATTTAAATTTATATTGCCTTGACATTTGTCACGATTTCAGGCCTTATAATTTCCCCTTTAGCCGGCTGAAGGTTTCCTGTGAAATACCAAGGTATGAAGCGATGAGTTTTCCGGATAAGCGGCTCATCAGCCCGGGGCGGTTGTCCATGAGCCACTTGATCCGTTCCAGAGAAGAAAGAGCTACAAAAGTATTGATCCTGTATACTGAATTAGCATAGGAGTATTCCAGGATCTGCTGATATACATTCCGGAACTGAGGGACATTCTCCATCATTTTCTGAAAACCCTGCCTGTCAATGTAATACAACTCAGATATTTCGACAGTTCTGATGTTTTCATTCGAAGGAGTCTGGTTGCCAAAACTTATCAGCTCTGAGCACCAGTTGTTTTCCACGACGATGTCACGGGTAGTTTCATTGCTTTCAGCATCGTAAACAAATACCTGCAGACACCCCCTGGCAACAAAATAGACGTTTTTGCATATTTCGCCCTGATTCAGAAGCATTTCATTCCTCTTCTTTCGGAGAATCTTAAAATGACTGATTACTTCGTCAATTTTATCTGTGTTGTCACCCAGTCTATCCACCAGGTGCTGTCGCAGCATGTTTTTCATGAGGTTTTTTTATTCAACAACTCAAAACCACAGGGCGTTGTTATCATTTTCAGTATATTTTCAGGCCTGTGTTTTTTCACTTTCCGTTTTCAGCTGATGGAGCCAGTAAGTAATGCCTTTTTTAAGCGATTTATTCATCATGGAACTTAACAAACTCATCAGCCAGCCTTCCATGCTTTCTTCAACTCTGACAAGGGTGCCGTCGTTTTTCGTTTCTAAAAACCAATTGTGGATGGCGGTTGCCCCGAAAGTTTTGCCCGTCCAGCCCAATACTTTATTTTCTTCCGCCCTGCTGAATGTTGATTTGATTTTTGATCCGTTGATTTTCCAGACAAATGTTTCCCCGGGAATTGCATAGCCTGTCAGGTTAGCCTGAGAAATGTCCTTATGCCATCCGGTCCAGGCATTTACGTCTGTTAAAATTTTCCAGACGGTTTCAGGACTTGCGTGGATCAGGATTTCTGCGGTTTGTCTGACGGGTGCGTTCTGATTGATTTCCATTTTTGTAAAGATTAAATGCTTTGAAAAATAATAAGCCAAAGGTCAGGGCTATTTCTTTCATTGCTCTTGACAAAAATCAAGAAGTTCGTTTTTTTCTGATTCTGCTGAAGGTTTCAGGTGTCATTCCAAGCATGGAGGCCAGGTATTGAAGCGGTACGAGATTAAATAAGTGAGGAGCATACCGGAAGAACCGGTCATAACGCTCTTCTGCACTAAGGGAAAGATGGCTGACAACCCTGTCTTCAAGAATAGTGAAGCACCTTGCAATAAATAGTTTTTCAAGCTCTGTCCATTTTGGCAAAAGCTCCGCGATTCTTTGATAGTCTGTCTTGCTGATTGCCCATATTTCACAATCGGTCAGGGCCTGGAGATTCCATCTGGAAGGCGAGTCAAAGAGAAATCCAGCCAGGTCAACTACAAAATATCCTGGTGTGGCTATCCATTTGGTCACTTCCTTTCCGTCACTCAGCATAAATTCACGTACAATACCTGATTGTACAAAACCCAGCCTGTGTGCATAAGCTCCTTCTTTCAGGAAGAAATCATTTTTTCGGATCTTAACCGGCTGAAAAAAGGAAAGTATTATTTCAAGGTCATCATTCGTAACCCCAAAATAAGACCGGATGTATTTTTTTAGTTCGTTTTGCATCGTGCAGGTCAGCGGGGATAATCCTGATGTTTCTTAATTTTCCTGATCTGGTTAAGGTGCCTGTCAACATGCTCAAAAATAAAAATATACAACTGGTGAACGTTGGCGTAGGCGTTGTAATATTCCCGGAGATTGAGTTTGTTGTCCTGCAACGATTTTATCGTGTCAGCCCGTCTGCTTAAAAACCAGGCCAGGTTGTTTTCACCGGAATTAATACCCAGGGGCACGGTGTAGCTGAAAGGCTTGGTATATTCAACGGCTTTGTGTGGCGTGGTTTCTTTTGAATACCCTATAAATTCACTGTCAGGTGCGGCTTTCCGTAAACTGTCACGGCCGGCACTGAAAGCACTGCTGATTTCATGCTGAAACAATAACTCCCAGATGGCCATGTGTTCGACTACCTGGCTTGCAGACCAGCGGTCGGGGCTTTCTTTGAAATTCCATTGTTCAGCAGTCATTCCTGCACTTTCTTTCTGTAACTCTTCCCTTGATCTGTAGAGATTGTCCAGCAGGAATTTTCTATCCTGTTCTGTCCAAACGGGTTTTTGAGCAAAAGAGCCCAGGGTCATCATCATTAGCAGGAAGGCATAAAGCAGTTTCTTTTTCATAGCTTGAGATTTTAGGTTTGCAGGCGGCAATTTACTGAAAATATAAGTCCGTACCCTCCCGCATAATGCAGGAGGAATCCGGCAGAAGACCTGCCGGATTCCGGGTATGTTTTAATGCTTTTATTCTTTTGTCATCGGAAATTCCTTCTTAGAAAAACTACCGTTCCGGTTGCCTTCGATACTTGCCAGCAATTTGCCGGGAGAGAGAAGGGTGTAGGTAATCCTTTGCGGATAATCATGGGTAGGGTTTTCCGAAATAAAACCGGTGGCAGTAAGGGAAATGATCTTAAAAGGAATCGCTTTCCCGTCGTTTTGCCCTGAAACAGTAGAAATATAAAACATTTCTTTATTCCGGCTTACCAGTTCGATGGTCTCCTGGGGCATTTTACTGCCGTCATTGGTCGTGAAAAATGCCTTCTGGGTCATAGTGCTGTCGTTGACATATTTCCATTCTTCGCTTATGGTTCCGTTTTTGACTTTCATGGTCCAGGTGCCTTCCAGCCATTTCAGGTCCGGGATGCCCAGGGGTTTTGTCTGTGCTTTTGTCACGAAAAAAGAAGCGGCCAAAGCCAGGGTCAGCAGCAATCTTGTTTTATTTTTCATTTTGCTTTAATGAATAGAGTGTAAAGCTAATTTATTTCCTTCAGTATCCAAAAATAGGGCAAAATATCCCATTTCAGGGCTGATCTGAGTTTTCGGAACGATGATTTTTCCGTTCAGGCCTTCTACTTTGTCCAGCATTTCCTGCAGGTTGTCGCCTCCGTTGAGATAGACCGTCAGGCCTTCGGCTGAGGGTACATAGCCTTCGCCCTGAACAATGGCCCCGGAAACATTTTCACCGTCAGAGGGCAGGAAACCCATCCGGGTACCGAACATTTCGGTTTCGCTGATTTCAGCGTTGAGTAATGTGCTGTAAAATGAAGTGGCTCTTTCAAAATCAAGAGCGGGGATCTCAAACCAGTTGACTAAATTTTGCATAAGTAATCGTTTTTAATGTTTATCTGATGCAAAATTCAGGAACTAAGACGCCTCAAAATTGTAAAATTGCGACCAGTTTTTTCAGCTGTTGAAATATTTGGCCAATTCCATGTCTTCGGCGAAGTATTGTTTGGGGTTAAATCCGGTAAATTCTCTGAAATCCTTAATGAAATGGGCCTGATCATAAAATCCGCCTTCGTAGGCCAGGGCGGTGAGGCTGTTAAACTGGCGTTTTTCAAGAAGGTTCAGAACATTCTGAAAACGGATGATCCGCGAAAGATGTTTGGGACTGAGGCCTACCGCTTCAATAAATTTCCTTTCCAGCTGGCGTCTCCCGATCGAAAGGTCATTCGCCAGGTCGTCTATCGAAATCATCCCGTTTGATTTAAAAATAGAGTCAACACAATGGTCGGTGAACAGATGACGGGCTTTGAAGTTCCGGAGTTTTTTCAGGAGAAATGACTCGATAAGTTCAATCCTCAGGGCGTTGGTCCGGGCATTGAGGATGCGGTCTTCCAATACATCTCCCTCTTTCCCCCACAGTTCGCTGACGGTCGGCGTCTGATCTGTCAGTTCGTCAATCCGATAAGGTAGAAACGGACGAAGGCCGTTAGGCGTAAAGCGTACGCTGAAAATCCCGGCAGAACCTGTGGGTTCTATTTCAATAAACCGCGTGACCTGCCCGTGTACAAAACTTCTCGGCTGAATGATGATCTCGTCGTTCCGGTGGTATTTCTGAAAGAGGTCACCGAAATGAAAAAGCAGTTCGATACAGCCGTCTGCAAATACACGCTGACGGGCAGGAGGCTCCTCTGTTTTGGAAACCTCCAGACTCCAGTAGCATTTGATGTATTTACCCAGAGGCAGGCAGGGGCTGTAAACCTGGTAATCCATGTGTCATCTTTATCGTCAGATAAAAATAGTTGTTTTTGCATGAAAAATAAAAAAGATGTTCTTTTTGCTGTAAGCTTTAAGACGTAAGCTTTAATGATGAAGAAGAGCATTCCAGGCATCCTTTAGATAAGCTCAGCCATGCATATAATCTGCAGGATGAAACTGAATAATCTGACCCGGATATGGATAATGTTACAAAGAGCATCAATAATGCAGCACCAACCCGGCTCCTACACCCATGTCACTGTCATAATGAACAGAAGCTGAAATGTATTTGGTAAGAACATACCGGGCACCGGCGGCATATTCAAAATCAGAGTTGTACATACCCCAGAGCCGTAAACGGCTGGTGACCGGAATGTCGTCTCGGCTGACCTGCAGCCTCATGTTTCCGGTATGGTCGGCCCTTAAGTCGGCTACGATAAACCAGGGTAAGGTGTATTGAAGACCCAGGCAGATCACCCCGCGGTGGTCTTTGGAATTGGTTTGTCCGAAAATATTCTTTTCTGTGCCTTCGGATTTTCTGTAACGGTAATCCCACCCTGCATAGGCCACCAGGAACTGATTTCTGCCTATGTATCTGCCGAGATGACTTTCTGATTCATAACCTTTTTGTTTGTTGATGCCCAGCCGCCATTCGGTCTGCAGCATCCAGCGGGTATTGGCGAGGGTCAGTTCACCATCACTGCCGTTTGATTCAAGACCGAGTTCGCCACCCAGGTAGAAGCGTTTGTCGTCATGATAGACTTTTTTAAGAGCCTTGACGGGATCAGGAATCTGTGGGTTAGGAGGCGAGTTTTCATAGGTAAATATTTTGCCCATACCACTCATCATGTGGTAAAGGATGTGACAGTGGAAATACCAGTCGCCGTATTCTTCAGCGGCATTGAACTCGATGGTATCCGTTTCCATGGGCATGATATCCAGCACATTTTTCAGCGGGGAATATTCGCCTTGACCGTTGACTACCCTGAAAAAATGACCGTGCAGGTGCATAGGGTGCCGCATCATGGAGTTATTGACCAGGATAATCCGGATGTTTTCTCCTTTTCTGATCAGTATTCTGTCACTTTCTGAAATGGTCTTATTGTCAACCGTCCAGACATAGCGGTTCATGTTGCCCGTCAGCTCAAAACGCATGGTTCTGAAGGGCACATCCGGCAAGGTGGTTTTTTCCGGCGACTTAAGCATGGCATAATTAAGGGTTACGATCCCTGCAGAATCTGCTGCCCCATGCACGGCATGTTCGCCGGGCTCAGCGGCTCCTGTTATTTCAGGATACATCACAGCGTTCATGTCCATTTGCTGAAGGCTCATGTTCATGCCCATGTCGTTCATTTTGCCGCCCAGGGTCATCATGCCGTTCATCATTTTCATGCCTTCAAAGTATTTAAGACGGGGCATGGGTTCCGGGGCTTTTCCATCGGATTTTCCCAGCCACAACAAAGCCCTGCCGGTACGGTCTTCTGAAGTCGCCATAAAGACGGAGGAAGCCTGTACAGTTACAACCACATCATATGTTTCCGAAACACCTACGATCAGCCTGTCCACTTCAACAGGTTCCACATCCACGCCGTCAGAGGCCACAACAGTGATTTTTGATCCGGGATAAGTAAGCCAGAAATAGGTGGAGGCACTGCCGTTGATGACCCTCAGTCTGACCTTTTCGCCTGCTTTGAACTGACTTAACTTTTGGTCACTTTGCCCATTGACAAGAAAACGCTCATAATACACATCGCTGACGTCCATGGCATGCATCCGCTTCCATTCGTTGGTCAGTTTGGTTTTAAAATAGCCTTCTCTGAGGGCTTGTCCGTAATTCTGTGAAGCTCCTTTTTTGATGGCATACCAGTCGGTGGCGTAGTGCAGCGACCTTTCTATCTGATGCGGATTTTCATCACTCCAGTCGCTCAGGAGGACGGTATGTTCCTTGTATTGAGATTTTTCTCTTTTGTGAATGATGAAAGCCCCGTACATGCCCGATTGCTCTTGCAGCATGGTGTGTGAGTGATACCAGTATGTGCCGCTTTGCCTGATCGGGAATTTATAAATGTGGGTCGAGTGGCTTTTGATGGGAGCCGTCGTGAGATAAGGTACACCATCCTGCTCGTTGGGCAGCAAAAGCCCATGCCAGTGGATGGAAGTTTCATGGTGCATCCTGTTGTGCACATAAATGAGGGCCGTGTCCCCTTCCGTAAAATGCAGTTCAGGAGCAGGGATCTGCCCGTTGATCGCAATCGCCATTTTGCTTTTCCCGGTGTAGGAGACTGTGGTGTCTTTCACATACAAATCATACCGGATGGTCTTTTGAGCGAATAATTGAAATGAACTGAAAACCAAAGCAAAAAGAGCAACGCTGTATTTCATATCGTCGAAAGATTTAAAAAGGAAGAGAGCCGTTCAGGTTACTTAAGCACTTCTTTGACACTGCCGCAGGTCAGCATCGACTTGCCGTAATAAGGATTTTTGACGGCTGATTCTGAACTGAGCCAGTAGCTCTTTTTCATCGGACAAAACTGGTAGTAAATAGCTTCTCCGGATGCAATGCTCTTCGCCACCGGGTACATATTTTCTGAAAGTGTCGAGAAAGCTTTTCTTTGTTTTTCAATGTCTTTTGAAGCACTGATCGCTTCGGCGTCTTTCAGTATTTTGGTGGCATAACCCGCCCATACTTTTTGCTGTGCCGCGGTTAAGTCCTGGGTTTTGACTGCCTTTATTTTGGCCACGAATGTTTCAGCGGAGGCTTTGGCCACCATGTCCTTGACCAGGTCATTTTTCAGTGCCAGGTAAGCCTGGTAGGTTTCTTTCAAAGGGTCCTGTGCTTCAGCGGCTGATGCTGTGAACAGCAGGGATGAAAAAAGGAATAAAGACAAAAACAACTTTTTCATAATCTTGTGAGTTTAATTTGATGATACAAAAGTCGGAATTAAAATCAAGAGCGTCATTATATCTTTTTCGGGATGATTTATATCTTTTTCCTGGTTAAGGCTTTATAAATCAAGAGAATTGCTTAAGATCCGGAAGGCTGGATAAAATCCCACAGATTGCCGTAAAGGTCTTCAAAAACACCTACCATGCCGTAGGGTTCTGTGACAGGGCCTCTGACAAATTTAATGCCTTTGGCGGTCATTTGTGTGTAATCACGCATAAAATCATCGGTATAGAGAAAGAGAAATACCCGGCCTCCTGTCTGGTTCCCGACGCGGCTTTCTTGCAGTTCGCCCACAGCTTTGGCCAGCAATAAAGAGCAGCCTCCATTGCCTTTGGGAGCCACTACCACCCATCTTTTGGTTTCACTCATTACGGTATCTTCAATGAGTTCAAAGCCGAGTTTTTGGGTGTAAAAGTTGATGGCTTCGTCATAATCGTTCACTACGAGGGCTATTTGGGCTATTTTTTGTTGCATTATGTTGTTGTTTTAAAAGACAAAAATAGGAAGAAGTCTGCGTAGTTTGAAATTATTAAGCCGCAGTGAGAGAAGCCGGACAGGAAATGTGTGACCCGTTCAGGGTCGGAATCACCCGGTGATATATGATTGCTATAAATATGTGAATCCGTTGGATTCATTACCGGACTTTCCTTCGTTTTTTTGGTGACGGATCAGATATTTGCAGAAAATGATACCGGACGGTGCGTCTGAAGATGCCGGACAGCTTTGCTTTATAATAGCCCTGAAGGGGTTAAATGTTTATAGAAATAATCGGCCGTCGAAATATTACGGCCGTGACGGGATCACACGTGTTTTATCAGGATTATTAAACATAAGGAGCTGCCTATGGAAATTACCTGTTCAGATCTTACTCAAAATCTTCCTGTCCACATAAAAAGTCCCGAAAGGAATCAGGCAGGAAATCAGGACTTTCCAGGTCACTTCCGAGAATTTCCATTGGTGTGAGATACTGACACTTATGGCATTGATCACAAATAACAGGAACAATACACCATGTATGGGTCCGATGGCTTTTACAAGGCCGGGGTTTTGGCCCATGTATTTGACCGGAACAGCGATAAAAACCAGGATGATGAGCGAAAGGCCTTCCAGCAGACCAAGAAGTCTTAATCGGCCGACAGAGGTATTTAAATATTTTTTCATGGTCAGAAGGGTCTGATATAAGGACGGTTAGCTAGGGGAGAAAATGGCCAGGGGATGGAAATGAAAATAATCAGCAGGGCAACCACAAACCAGGTAAACATGGTTTTGAATTTTTCGGCGTCTGTTGCTTTTCTTTTGGAAACGGCTGATCCGAAGGTGATGACCATGATGGCTGCAAACATCAGGATCATGTGCACCGAACCGAAAAACCAGGAATCTCCCTGGCTGAACGACTGCTTCATATGGCCCAGGAAATACCTGATCACCGGACTGGCAAAATACAAGGTAAAGCCGATCATCAGCTGGATATGTGAAATGGTAGCTGTCCAATGACGGATGGCATTATCGGCTTTCGTAAAGACGGCTCCGGTGGCATAGCCTCTGTATGCTCTGAAAATAGCATAAACAAGACTCACTAACACCAGCCAGCGGAATATGGAATGAAAGAATAGTAAATTTGTATACATGAGATACGGTTTTTGATGCCGCAAAGTTCGCTGAAAGATGACAGAACTGCTAGGACAGTACAGGCAGATTTCAGGATTTTTCAATCATTTTTGGCGTTTAGCTTTTTAGATGTTGGGGGTTTGGTTGCTTGGGTGATTCCTGTATTCAACAGGAAGGTTTCAGATGGTGACGCCATTAACCCCCTGAATTTAAGCCTGTTTGTTTCCTGTAATGGAAAATAATCCTTAATTTAGCAAAAAGACGATGCTACATTCTAAACACGATTGAAAATGATTTCAGCCAGACCTACCGTTCAACCAACTGCCTTTTTTGCGGGTACAGCGACTTCGTTGCGATATATTTCCTGCCTGCTTGTTTTGTTGCTCTTACTTTCATGTGGTAAAGAATCTGTCAGCGAACCTGAGCCCGTTGATCCTTTATTACAGGTCAAAATGGAAGATCTGGTCGGAAAATGGAAAGCAAAAGATTCGGAAGAATCCATTGAATTTACCAAAAAGGAAGGAGGTAACGGATATTACGGCGTTTATGTGTACTATTCGGACTGGTACAAAGGGTATGACACAGTGCGGGGCTCTGCCTATTTTCATCCGGTAGGCAGCATTCAAACCCCCGACAGGGTGGGAGTGAACAAAACGCCTGAAATAAAGACACAATTTACCTATTTCTATATACATGTCGAATTCGTGATTGATGCTTCAGGCAACAAACTCATCCGGTCGAAAGGGCTGAACCCTGTTTTTTATTACAAGGAAGAATAATTAGTCTACTTTTTTGAAAACCAGGGTTTCTTTATCCGGGTTGGACAGCACCAGTCTGTTGTTGGCTATGTAATAGGTGGTGGATGCTGCAAGGGCCTGCAAAAACTCACTTTCCTTATTGCCTGGCTGGCACATCATCAGCGTGGTGGCCGCTTTTTCAAACCTCAGTATCTTCTTTTCATAAAACAGCTGACCCCTCATCCGGTTGCAGCCCGCATAGCCCATAAAAGTATTTTCAGCGGCGTTGATTTCCATGTTAGGCAATTCTTTTTGAAAATCAGTGGGGCTGACGACCTTACCCGACATTTTCTCAAGTACCCAGATATCATGCAGGCGGTAATCTGTTACGTATTGACCACAGCCCGAAAGGGTTTTGAAATCCTTGTCGTTTTTACCTTTTACCTGGACAGTAACCTTATACGGGAATTTTGCTCCTGACATTTCATTGACACACTCTTGCTGGGCAATCTGGACATTAAGTTGTCCCAGGTAAGAAGTACTTCTGTACAGTTTCACGTTGGCATCCATGGCCAGTATCGGGTCTGAATGATGGAATGTGAGTTTTTCGGTGCCTTCGGATAAGGAAGTGAACTCGATGCTTTCGTCAGATATTTTCAGTCCCCAGAAGGGCTCCACGCCTGTGGCTTTGAAATAGGCAGTCGTGTCGGTGGTTTTTTCTGCCTGTGCTTTTTCTCCTGAATTCATTGTGCCTGTTTTTTTGAGTGGCTGGCAGGCCGTTAAGGCTGCCAGTACGGCCACTTTTAATATTGATTTCATGTTTGGATCAATCTGTTTTTTTGAATTTTAAAAGCTCTACGTCTCCCTTGTACAGACTCAGGAAGTTGCCGTTCAGTTGGAAACTGTCTGCCTTTTGCAGCATAGACAGAAACTGGCTTTCTCCCTGACCTTCACAAAAACGCATGGTCATCGCTTTTGGTGCCTCAATTTTGATGTTTGTTCCCGAAATCGTAAAAACCGTCGAAAATGGATTGCAACTGGTGTGGCCGTTGACATTCATGTTCTGGAAAGAAATATTGGGTTTTTGCTGCGGATACAGACCTTCGAAAGCAATCCTGAGCCCGGTGATATAAGTCAGTTCCCATTTGCCCTGAGGCAGGGCCGCGGTCTGTTGATGAAACGAGGGCTCGAGCTTGTCCAGCAGGAATAAATAAGGCTTATGCAAATGATTAATAAATACCTCTTTGGGGTCTTGCGGAAAGGCCTTGAAATAGTCCTCATCAGGTCTCAAAACAATGCTGTTGCCTGTTCTGACATAGTTATTGCTTTTGGCATAAGCGGGCATTTCAAGATCAGGGACTACTTTTTTTACCATTTTGGCGGCCATGTTGCCCAGGTATTTTTCAAAGCTTTTCTGAGCTTTTTTGGTAGGTTTGTCCATCTTTCTGTAGACATGCTTCAAGGCTATGTTAACCGGGAATTTCTGTTTGCCCATAATGGTTTTGGCATGTACAAACGGATTGATCCTGTTAAAATCATCCAGTGTCTGGACAGAAAACGGCGTTTCAGGTACCCAGTCGACGGCGTTGATCACATTATAGGCCCATCCGTTCTGGGTAAGTGCTTCATATTCATAAGCAAACTGGAGGTTGCCGGGTTTTGGTCCGGCACTGCAATAGGTTTTAAAACGGATATCTGCGGGCAGTTTGCCCAGTTTTTGCAGCTGATACAAATAAGCGGTAAGCAGGAAGGCAATGCCGCCGCCCTGGCTGTGGCCCACCACAATGACGTTTTTTGTGCCTGATTTATACAGAGAATCTATTCTGGGCACTATCTCAACCGCCTGCACGGCCATACCGTATAGCCAGCCCACGTGTACAGCAGCAGCTGGGTTTTCTGCCAGCTGATATTCAAACGGAGGGTCTCCTTTTTTGAGTTGTAAACTGCCTTTGGCCGGCACCATGGCCGCATAAAAGTTTTCCAGCCAACTGACTGTCTTTTGGGTGGTACCCCGCAAACTGACCACAGCAGTACCTTTATCGTTGGTCCAGAGGTCCCAGGAGTTGTCAAGGCCGATATCGGCAGACTGGTAAAGCATCCTGAAATGCTGGGGTTTGGGGAAGTCTTTTTCGTAATTGGGGCCTTTGACAGACCTGATGGAAATCATCATCATCTCCCTGTATTCTTCTTTGTCGAAGCCGGGTTTGAGGTCCTGGGCCCGGGAAATAAGCGTAATTGAAAGTAACAGAAGTGTAAGTGTTTTTTTCATGGTTGTCTGATGGTAAGTTTTTTTACAGCAATAAACGGAATAATTGAAATTAATGTTTAGAATTGATCCTTTTTATCCATTTCAGAGCCTCGTACCAGATCACAAACAGGAATCCTGAGCCCGCACTTACCAGGGCCTGAACCCAGGTAATGTTTGAAAAATCAAAGAATCTGGCCAGGGGCGTGATCAGCACCAGACAGCATGAAAGCAGAACGGTGATTAAAATGATCAGTGGGATAAGGTTATTTTTGTAAGTAAGGCTGGTGAGGACGGAATAATAAAATGAACGGTTGACAAGCGTCAGAAACACATTAGCTGAGATCAGGGTCATGAAAACCATGGTCCTGGTGGTATCTTCACTGTACGACTGACTTACCGCGTAACGGTAAACCAGTAAAGTGCCGGCGGTAATCATCAGTCCCTGTACGATGCTGTTGAGTAATTCCCTGACATTGAGAAAAGTGTCCGTAAAAGGCCTGGGTTTATTCATCATGGTGTTTTTCTCCATCGGCTCATTTTCATAAATAATAGAGCAGGTTGGTCCCATGATCAGTTCAAGGAAAATGATATGTACCGGAGAAAAAATGTTAGGATATACCCACCCCAGGGCCAGGGGAATAAAGACGGTGAGAATAATGGGAATGTGAATGGAAATGATATACTGAATGGCCTTTTTCAGGTTGTTGTAAATTTTTCTGCCCATGGCTACGGCGTCTACCATTCCCGATAAATCATCATCAGCCAGGATCAGTGAGGCGGCCTGTTTGGCTATTTCAGTGCCTTTTTTACCCATAGCGATGCCGATATGGGCCGCTTTCAGGGCCGGTCCGTCATTGACGCCGTCACCGGTCATGGCCACGATCTGGTTCCGGGCTTTCAAAGCGTTGATGATCTTCAGTTTGGCTTCCGGAAACATACGGGTAAAAAGGTGAAAATCCATCACTTTATCTTTTAAAGTCTCATCAGGCAGCTTCATGAGTTCCTCCCCGGTAATGCTGTTCTCATATCCTTTGAACCCGATCTGGCGGGCGATGGCTGTAGTGGTGGCGGCATTGTCGCCGGTAATGATTTTGACATCAATCCCTGCGGAGTAAAAAGCATTTAAGACAGAGGCAATATTCTTCTTTGGCGGATCATAAAAAGCCACGAGCCCCTTAAAGTCGAACCGGAATTCCTGTTGTGTTTCCGGGAAATTAATGCCCTCAAAACGGGTTTCAGCTACGCCAAGTAACCTCAAACCTTCTTCTGCCAGCGTGACGATCGCCTGCCGGATTTGCCGTTTCTGTTCTTCGTCCAGGTTACATACCTTGATAATCGCTTCAGGAGCTCCCTTGGCTGCAATTATCCTGTTCCCGGTTTTGTTTTCGAAGACATGGGTCATCATCGGCGGCTTTCCTCCGAGCGGGTATTCATGAACCAGGCTATAATCAGGTCTTTCGTCGGTTGTAACAGAAGATGAATAAGCCTGATGCAATGCTGTTTCCATAGGGTCAAACGGATGTGGTTCACTGCTCCACATCGCCATCCTGACAAGGTCTTTTTCATCATTGTCAAACGCTTTTCCGATGTCAGATATCCGGTTGTTTTTCAGGGTGAAGAGCCGGGCAAGCGACATTTTGTTTTCGGTGATGGTGCCTGTTTTGTCCGTGCATATCACCGTGGCACTCCCCAGGGTCTCAACGGTTTTCATTTGTTTTACGACGATGCCCATTTTCATTAACCGCCAGGCTCCGAGAGCCATAAAAGTAGTAAAAGCAACAGGTATTTCTTCTGGTAAAATGCTCATGGCCAGGGTCAGGGCCTTTAACAGACTGTCGACAACTTTCTGATTTTGCCAGTAGTTAATGAGCCAGACGATGATAAAAACAACCAGTCCTGTGATCACCATTTTTTTTACAAAATTGTTGATCTGAAGTTCAAGAGGAGTTTTTTCTTCTTTGATTTCCTCCAGGCTTTTACCGATTTTTCCCAGTCGTGTATCTTTCCCGATGGCAGTAACTGTAGCCACTGCAAGCCCGCTGACCACCGTTGTGCCGTGATACACCAAAGGGTCTTCTTTATCTGCAGTCTTATCAACGGACATGGACTCTCCTGTGAGAATTGATTCGTTCACAGAAAAGTCGTTGGAATGCACGATGATTCCGTCAGCAGGAATTAAAGAACCCTCCTCGATCACCATACTGTCTCCGCTTACGATGTCTTCACTCAGGATTTCAACGATTACACCATCACGGATTACTTTGCTTAGCGGCTGGCTGAATGTTTTCAGTTTATCCAGGGCACTGCGGCTGCGGGAGTCCTGGTAAAGAGAAATAACAGATACGAGTACAATGGCTGAGGCCATGAAAAGCCCGTCTCCTGTTTCACCGCTGATGAAGTAGATGGAGGAAGTAATAAGCAGTAAAATAACCATGGGTTCTTTCACCAGGCTTTTAACGGCTTCCCATACAGGGTATTCTTTTTTGTAGTCAGACCGGTTGAAGCCGTATTTTCTGGCAGATTCCGCCACCTCTGCAGCGTCGAGTCCCCGGATATTAAAGTGATTTTCAGGCATAACCCTTGGTTTAAGGGGGATCTAAATAAGTTCAGTTAAAGATACAAATTCATTCCTGATTATGATTTCTTTCGTACATAAATGTGCTTGATGTTGTTCTTGCCGCTTTCCCGTTCATCTATTTCAAAAGTATGAATGCTCCTGAGGAGGGGCAGCATCTTGGGGAAACCAAAGTTACGGGGGTCAAAATCAGGTTTTTTCTTCAGCATCAGGTTGCCTAATTCACCGAGGAAAGTCCAGCCGTTTTCATCGGCCAGGTCAGCTATACTGTCTGAAAAAAGTTTGATCACCGCCGGGTCGATCTTGCTGAGCGGTTCTTTACGTTTGGTTTTCGAAGATTCATTTTTCTCGCCTTTGACCGGAGCCGGGTGGTCGGGTTTAAGGATTTCGAGGTAGATAAACTTATCACAGGCCGTGATAAAAGGCTGTAAGGTTTTCTTTTCGCCGATGCCGATGACTTTCATGCCGGCCTCGCGGAGACGGGTGGCCAGCCGGGTAAAATCACTGTCGCTCGACACGATGCAGAAACCACCGACTTTCCCGGTATAGAGAATGTCCATGGCATCAATGATGAGGGCACTGTCACTGGCGTTTTTGCCGGTCGAGTAACTGTATTGCTGTATCGGGGTGATGGCGTTTTCGAGCAGGACTTTCTTCCAGCCCGCTACAGTAGGCTTGGTCCAGTCGGCGTAAATGCGTTTAAAAGTCGGGGTGCCGTATTTGGCTATTTCTTCAAACATTTCCTTCACGTTGGCGTAAGGAACATTGTCTGCGTCTATCAGGACGGCCAGTTTCAGGTCATTGGGTGTTTCCATGGTGTTGAATTTATCCATACGAAGGTAATTGTTTATCAGTTGTTTAAATGGATTTGGAAGAAAAAAATTAAAACCCGGTCCCCAGTTTATTTTTTGTCCAGCCAGTTTTTCCAGTCCGAGGCCACCTTGTCCCAGTTAAAAATGTCGTAGTCGGGTTTTCCGTCCGGTTTTAGCGGGAAGAAGTTATGTTCGAAGCCTATGTAGGCGTTGAATGTGAAATTTGCCTTTTTATGCCTGATCATTTCCACCCTCAGGTAATCATTGAAAGGGGCACAATAGTCTTTTGTGCCGAAAGAAACCAGCACCGGTATGCTCAGGTTTTCAAACAGGGGGTATAGTGGGGCAGAGAAGTCAAAAGTGGCTTTGTTGGTATCTCCGTTTGAGTCGTCCATGTTGTCCGGGTCATTGACCACACTTTCCCAGTAGTTGAATTCATCTTCTGTACTGGACGACGAATCCGTTTCTACAGACCTTGAACGGCCTGTCATCGAAAGGATACGTCCGGCGGGGCAGCCCCCGGCGTAGATCAGGTGGCTCACTTTCTTTGAAGCAGCGGCCATCCTTACGGCAACGGTACTTCCTTCAGAGTGGCCTGCCACGACCAGTTTCTCGGGGCTTACAAAGGGCTGTTGCTGTAAAAACCTGACGATTTCCAGGTTTCTTCCGACATAATATCCGGGCAGATTTCTTTCGCCGTAGCCTTTGGGTGTTTTGCCTGTTTCAGGGTCAACGTAATTAAAGCCACGGACCAGTTTTCCGGCTTCAACGACGACAGGAATGAAAGGTTTGCTGACGATAACGATATGGAAATCTTTGGACAGGGCATCCGTATTGAAAGGAAATACAGAATAAAGCTTGTCTCCGTCCGGTTTGATCAGCGGGACCGGCAGGCTGCCCTGGCAGAAAAAGAACAAAGGTTTTTTCTCCGATTCTTTACCCTTTTCAGATAATACCAGGATATCGACCGGGTCATTGTTATACAGCGTCCGGAAATGCCTGAAACCGAAATCTCCGGGTTGCTTTTGCTGGCCGGAGGCCACAACTATTTTCAAGAATAAGATCAGAACAAGGCATTGCTTCATAAACAGGCGGGATTCAGGGTTTTGTTTTGAATTTGACGGCGTAATCAGTAAGCGGATATCCGTCTGCCGACTTAAAGCTTCTGCCGGTGATCACAAACTCATACTCATGGTCAGGTTTCAGGCTGGTTTTGAGGGTGAAAGCTTGCTGGTCATCCGAAAAGCCCGTTACGCCGGTTAACGGAAAAAACTCCCTGCCCCGTTCTCCCATATCGATGGAATAGCCCTTGGTGTTCATGGATTTTGAGAAAACTATTTTGAGTTCTTTAAGTGAAGCGTCCACCAGCGTGTCGCCGTTGGCAAAGGCTTCGAGCCTTACTACAACCGGTTGTTTTGCCGTATATTCCGACTGCAGGGTTGTTTTGTCAAAACCCTCCGGATAATAGCCGGATTCTTTCAAAAACGATTCGACCTGGGTGACATCAGAATAATTAAGTTCTATGATTTGCCTGATGGCCTTTTTCTTGTCGGCGGCTTTCCGGTAGAATGATTTACAGATGGCATAACCCATGAAATATCCCAGGTCAGCCATCTGATCTGCATTGGAGCCGTTGTAAAGCCAGTTGTTAAAGGAGGTGGTAAACATCTCTTCTTTGAATTTCACTTTCAGCTCTTTTTCATGTTCATAACCGTATTTGATATAGTTATTCTGCATATCCCGCCCGATCACCAGCTCAGTGATGAAGTCACAGGCTCCTTCTTTGATGGACTGGGATAGCAAATCGCTGCTTTCGCCGTTTTGCTGGGTGTGCACATACTCGTGGATATTGAGCGGGATGATGTTGTCGGATGATTGCTCTTTAAAAACGCCGGCCAGCCATTTGTTCGGGAACTCAGAAACATCCGTATTCACATTTCCTGTGGCGATTTCAGAGCCTATCAGCACCAGGTTATTGACCGTAGTCCCGCCGGAATTCAGCCCGCCGACGGTAAAATACATCCTGGCCTCCCTGAGTTCGGGATATAGCTTTTTGAATTTTCTGATGCTCTTTTCTATCTCCCCGGCTTTGGAGTTGATGCTGAGGGTGTTGGGGCGAATGCTGGCCCAGAATTTCGGATATTTGTTGATGAGTTCAACCCAGCGTTTTGCGGAATAATCGCGGGCCCCCATGAAGGCTTTAAGCCCTTCTGTACCTTTATCGATGTACAAAGACTGGATAAATTGTTTTTGTCTGACCGTGTCGGAGGTGGTCCTGACGCTGTCAAAGGCGGTCCAGAAATTGTCGATGTCCCGGGTGAAAACCGTTTTGTTCTGACTGTATGCCGCAGAACAAAAAGATAAAAAAATAAACAATGTCAGTCGGTTCATAAAAAGTAACAGGTTTTTCAGAAGTTTACTGCTTTTGTATCACGGGATAGATGTAAAAATAAACGTTTGTGGTTGCATGAAGGCCATGAAACCAAGGATTTTAAACTTAAATATTGTTAAACGGTCATTTCATCTGGAAGGAATACCCAGGTCTCGCAGGACAGATTTGGTGATTTCCTTCCGGCACGATCCGAAATCAGGGCGGTTGAATTTCCTGTCCTGGGAGAGCCTTGTCGCAAAAAAGTATTTCCCCTGCGGGTTTTCGATCCAGCCTACCCACCAGCCTGTGTTGATGTTATCTGCCCGGGTCCATCCGGTTTTTGATCTCAGCAGGTACTGGTCGCCGGTTTCGGTAACCATAACTTTTTTCAGGATACCAAGGCTGCGTTCAGAGAAGGGGACTTTCCCCTGATCTACCTTTTGAAGGAATTCCACCTGGTTAAATGCCGAAATGCCGAATGAACCGAAATTCCAGAAATCATCGCCGGCCTCATCAATATTGAGGTTCCCATAACTGCATTTTGATAAATAGGTCTTGTATCTTTTCTTCCCGATTCTTCTGGACAATTCAATAAAAGCCCACCCGGCTGATACCTCAAAGGCTTCTTTCACTGTAATATCATGGTAAATGTCGGGGCGGTAGCCATATTTCGTCGTATCTGTTTTGCCCGGCCACCGAATGATCTCATTTTCGTCTTTGATCACGCCTGTTTCCAGGGCAATGAGCAGGTTGATAACCTTAAATGACGAAGCGGGTAAGGCTTCTTTTTGCATGGCCGCTGCATCATTGGTGATCCATCGTTTTTGGTTGGAATCATAAATGACAATACTGCCTTCTACACCACAATCTTTGAAATAACGGTTAAAATCAGGTCTGACATCGGTTTGTCCGGAAAGGTTCTTCTGAGCCGTGAGGTGGGTCGTAATGAGAAAGCAAAAAAGAAAAATCGAACGGAAGTCCATTTTCAGGGAAAGCATTTTGTTAATCAGGGTTATTTTTTGGTTGAAGGGTATTTATCCACGTCTGGCAGACGCATGGAAATAACGCAGGCTGGTGCGGATTATTTTTTGGTTTCCAGTTCTTTTAAACGGTTTTTGGCTTCTTCATTTTTAGGATTGAGCAGCACTGTTTTCTGATAGTATTTTATGGCGTCGTCTTTACGGCCAAGGATGGCATAAGTATTCGCAAGACTCAGCATTACCCAATCTCTTTCCGGAAATTCTGAGGCGTTATGTTCAAAAATGACCCTGGCTTCGTCATATCTCTTAAGGTTAAAAAGCTGGCTTCCCACCTGGTCCATGGCATACCAGTCGATGTAATAGTGGGCGGTATCTTTTTTCATGATCTTGTACTCTTCCACCGCTTTTCCGACGCCTTTAGACACCACCAGCTGCTCCATCACTTTATGCACGGGTTGTTTCAAAACCACCGGTTTGTCATACAAAACCTTCATCAGGTTGGTGGCAATACCGAAGAAATGGGTAGGGGAGCTGTTGCATAAAAAGACGATCAGGCTGTTGCTGGAAGGTACCCTGATCAGGAAAGAGAGGAAACCTTCGGTCATGCCCAGGTGGTAGTTGGCAAAGACACTGTCTTTCGGGGTATATTTAAATTGCTGGTTAAACCACCCGAACCCATATTGCCAGGGCCTGATGCCGGGCGTAAACATTTCATCCGTCAGTTTTTTACTGATGAGCTTGTTTTCAGAAATGGCCATGTGCAGTTTAAAAAGGTCTCCGGTGGTAGAGTAGAGGTCGCCGGTACCCATGGTGTTGGACTGGTCCCTGAAATCAGCACTGGTAAATCCTCCGAGGCTGTAATCATAGCCCGTGGCCCGTTTGTTCACAATCTGGGTGTGGTGATAAGAGCCTGACCCGTTCATGCCCAGCGGATCAAAAATGTCTTCTTTCATGAGCTGGGCGTAGGTTTTTCCGCTCACCTTTTCCATGATCAGTCCTAAAGTAAAATAGCCCCAGCTGCTGTAATAATAACTGCTGCCGGGTTCGAACACCAGGGTGGAGTCCATGTACAGTTTCATGTATTCTTCCCGGGTGAAATTCTGACGGCTGTATTTCGGAAAGAAATCTTTGATAACATCGTAATTGGGCATTCCTGACGTATGACTCATCAGCTGCCTTATGGTTATTCTGTTGCCGTTCTTTCTGGAGAATTCCGGAAGATAGTCGGAGATGGTTTTGTCGATGTCGATCAGACCTTTCTGGGCCTGGATCAGCATCAGCATGGAAGTGATCGGTTTTGACACCGAACCGATCATGAATTTGGTATCGGTTGTGTTCGGGATGTTCCATTCCCGGTTGGCCATTCCGAAAGCACCCTCATAAATGATCCGGCCGTTTTCTGCTACCAGCACGCTGCCGTCAAACATATTGAATCGGTGGTAGGCCTGCATGATCTGGTCCAGCTTTTCTTTTTTACTTTGTGCCGACCCCGAACCGGCGATTAAAACCATTAAGCCGAAAAATAAAAAGCATTTTCTCATGATCCTGGTGTTTAATACTGAGCAGAACTCATTGTATATCAGTCAAATTTAACAAAAATAAGGAAGGGAAGCAAGAACGGTTCCTGCAGATTCCCGTCAAAAAAAGAAACCCCGGTAAAATAAGTCACGACTTCATTTTACCGGGGTCATATCATTTCAAAGGATACTCTTTCAGATCAGAGGGCCAGCTTTGTTTTAATGTCATTAATGATATCGTCATTTTTGTAAGGATAATCCCATCCGGGCTCTGTTACTTTGATGTCGGGCTTGGTGGCGGCCAGGTATTTGTGTATCCGCACACGCTGCCCTTCGGTGTAGCGGCCGCCAATCAGGATCAGGTCAACTTTTGGTAAGGTCTGCACTTTTCTAATTCCTTCATCTTCACTTAATGTACCATAAACGGTGATGTCTCCAAGGGGTTTTATCAAATTAAGCAGTTGCTCTCTCCGGAGTTGGGTACTTCCGAACAGAACAATGACAGGAGCATTTTCACTTGTGGCAATTATCTCAGTCAGGAGATTTTTCATACTAAGGATAGTTTTTAATAATTGGGTTAAAACGAGATTAATTTTTCTTTGGCTTTTGATCAATAAAAATTATCCTGCAAACTTCATAGAGGCCATGGCAATGCTCACTGTAACGCATTACAGGACATACCGGCCTTTTTGCCGCCTGCGGATTTGCTTTTCTTAAATCTGATTGGATAATTTTATGAAATTTAACTGGTGAGAATCAGAAAAAAGAAGTTTTTCCCGAGTATTTTGCCTAAATACTTAAAACATCCAATTCAAAATCGGATAAGTTCAAAATACGTTGTCCCCTGAAGTTTTCGTTCACAGGTTACCCCGCAAAAAACGGGGTTTTGAGTGCAGGGTCCCGGTGCTGAATTTATTGCCCCGGATAAGCTGCTGATGTTTTTTCTTTCCGGGTGTATTTTTAAAAAAAGATACGTTTTTATTGTCCTCTTCAGACTTGACAAAAAGAATTCTGATTTTGTAAAATGTTGCCTGGTGACTGCTATGAGGTGTTTTTTGTCCGGCAGGTATGTTATTGAGACATTAATTTTATTTTAAGAAACAGCTCTTTTCCTGACGTTTGTGAAAGCCAGATGACTTTCAAACGGCTAAGGGGATACGACAAAAAATCAGGATAATTCTCGAGTATTGTAGGACTTTAACCGGAAGGCTGACCGTTCAAAAAATAAGCGGCAAAAAATCATGTCGAAGTCCTTTCCGGTTTCGCTTTTCTGCTTCCCGGGATCCGGTAAAGATAACGGCCTGGTTTTATCTTAATTTCTCAAATTTCTTTTCAAGATCCGACAACCATTTCCGGCGTTTTCCGGGGGAGACCGACTTGACCATATTCAGGCTGATCCACTTCCTGTTTTGATAACCGGTTTTCCAGAAAGTACCGTTAAAAAGGGCTTTTTTGATAGCATTTCCGAAGAATAAACGGTAAATAAACCCCGGCGTATTCATGGTGGTAATGAGGGTGATACCCTTGATGTTTACCAGTTTTTTCTGCATAAATCCATTGGGTTTGTACTCATAGGCTACTCCGGGAAAAATCACTTTGTCGATAAAGCCCTTCATCATGGCAGGCATGAGTTCCCACCAGATAGGGAAGATGAAAATCAGGTGATCTGCTGATTCGAGCCTTGACTGATAGGTAATTACCTGTGGATCAACCGGTTTTCTGTTTACAAAAGCTCTCAGGTCCTCGGCAGACATGACCGGGTTGAAACGGTCGCGGTCCAGGTGCATGAGGTCAACCTCGTGACCTGCTTTTTTGAGACCTGCAGTCACTGATGCCAGTATGGCTGTGCAGAAACTGCCTTCATACGGATGATTAAATACGATAACTGTTTTCATGTTTTTCTGATGTTTAAATGACATCACAAAATTGACATGAAGAAAGGGGGCGGGACGATAACAAATGTTAAGAAATACTTATCTGCGGCTCCTGATACGGCTCAGCGAAACGGGCGTAATGCCCAGGTAGGAAGCAATGTAATGCTGCGGAACCCTTTGCAGGATCTGGGGGTGATGTTCCAGCAGTTCACGGTAGCGTGTTTCGGGGTTGTCTTTGATGCGGGAGAGGAAAAGTTTCTGATAAAAAAGCAGCCGCTGAAAAAGCACCTCATCGATCTGTGCTTTGATGGCCGGCGAGTCGTCCAGTATAGTCATGTAGTCTTTTTTGCTGATGGTATGGATTATACAAGGCTCTATGCTTTCGATGCTGAATAAACTGGGCTGGTTGGTCCTGAAACTCTCGATGGAGGATACACCCTCCCCTTCAAAGAAAAACTGGAAGGTGACGTCTTTGCCATTGTTGTTAAACCAGACCCTGATGCATCCTTTTTCAATAAAATAAGCCTTGGTGGCAGTTTCGCCTTCCGAAAGCAGGGTGGTTTTGGAACTTACTTCCTGTCTTTTAAATAAATGCCGGTAATTTTCCCAGCCCGGAATACTCAAATGGGACTCTTTCATTCTGGTTATCAGATCAGTCTGAACTGTTGAAAATGATGGGTAAAGTGCCTGTTATGGAAGATGATCCATTCATCGCGGTTAATGGCTCCCATGGCCGGATGCACGGGTGTGACCCCGGGATTCTCTTCAAAAAAACTGTAGAATTTATCCAGCTCCTTTTTCAGCCGTGCAATCGCCGCAGGTAAATCATTAAAACTGAGCGGCGGAGGTGTTTCCCCGAGCATGGGAGCCTTAAAATTCATGGGGAAGGTTTCTTCTTCCAGGAGCATCTTTTTAAACCTGCCTGCCTGCTCTTCCGTAAAATACAATTTCTGAGGAAATCTGCCTGTTGACATGGCTGTGGAATACGAGAGGTGTTCCACCATGTGCTGGGGGCCCATCACCCCGAAAACCGGCAGGGCGTCAGCTTTGAGTTGGTCCAGTCTTTTTAACAGGTCTTCCTGGTTATACAGGTTTATCATAGATTTTATCATTATCGGCACTCAAATATAATTCTACCCGGGTGAAAAACCTACAGTTAGCGGAAGAGGGCGGCTCTTCTGAAAAAATAACATTA
This sequence comes from Emticicia sp. CRIBPO, assembly GCF_009905725.1. Classification (GTDB taxonomy): domain Bacteria; phylum Bacteroidota; class Bacteroidia; order Cytophagales; family Spirosomataceae; genus Leadbetterella. The sequence goes on from NZ_JAAAKV010000004.1 coordinate 99,864, forward strand.
AGGAAACGTGTTTGTACCTGTAGGGAACTAATTTTCCGAAACTTTTGAATGGACACCAATAGCCGGAAAATCCCAATCCGGAGTACTTCTTATGAAACCGTTATTTAATGCACAATTCTATTCCGGTATAAATGTAAAGAAAGCGGAGGCGTTGAGGAATACGGAGCAATAAAGTGTGGATATTTTAAACAAAATGTATAAATAATTTTTAACTTACAGCCGAATACCATGTATCAATTCAACCTTTATGAAGAATAAAAAAGAAACAAATTCAAGAAGAAATTTTCTCAAGACAGGGGCGGCAGCAGCCAGCTTTTACATCGTTCCCCGCAATGTGCTGGGTGGCGTGGGATTCATTGCTCCAAGTGACCAGTTAGTACTTGCCGCTATCGGTGCGGGAGGAAAAGGCAGAAGCGATATTAAAAATGCTTCGGTAAACGGAAGAGAGCGTGTGGTAGCCCTCTGTGATGTGGATTTTTCAGGAAGTGCGGCAGACAGCGTCAAGCAGTTTCCCCAGGCCAAATTGTATGCGGATTACCGCAAAATGCTGGATGAGTTGAAGGAAATCGACGCATTGACGATCTCCACCCCTGACCACGTTCATGGTCCAGCGGCAAAATTTGCCATGGAAAGAAACAAGCATGTGTACGTACAGAAGCCGATGACCCACAACATCCGTGAGGCCAGACTTCTGACCGAACTTGCCCGTAAACAAAAAGTGGTGACCCAGATGGGTAACCAGGGAGGATCAAACCCGCAGTTGAAAATCATCCAGGGATGGGTGGATTCGGGTAAGATCGGTAAGGTTTCGAAAGTACAGATCTGGACTAACCGCCCGGTGTGGCCACAGGGAAACCCGATGCCTAAGCCGGATGCAGCTCTAAAACCGCAGGCCCTTGACTGGGACCTTTGGTTAGGACCATCTGAAGAAACGCCTTATATTCCAAAAATGCACCCTTTCAACTGGAGAGGCTGGTGGAACTACGGTACCGGTGCTTTGGGCGATGTGGGATGTCACCTGATTGATATTCCGTTCCGTACCCTAGGCCTGATGTACCCGACAGATGCCGAGTGCAGCGTAGGTTCAATATATTCGCAGATGTGGAGTGCAGACTACAATCCTGAGGGATGTCCTGCGGCTTCATTCATCACCCTGCATTTCAATGCGACAAAGAAAAACGCGTCCAAAATTGAGATGACCTGGATGGACGGTGGCCTGAGACCTTCTCACCCTGAGATCATCCCTGCCAGCGATGAAATCGGTGGGCCGGGAAGTGCCAATGGTGTATTGATGATCGGAGAGAAAGGTATTATCTCGACCAATATCAATGACAGTTCGCCTATTTCTCTGAAACTGTATATGAATGACGGCACCAAGGAAGTCATTGCCGAGCCGACCGGACCAAGAGAACCGGAGTACGGACACCAGAGACTTTGGGTGGATGCCTGCAAAGCCGGTTTCGGAAGCAAGGAGCATAAAGGACTGACTTCGTCGTTCGATTATGCCGGACCGATGACAGAAACCGTATTGATGGGTAACCTGGCCATCAGAAGTTATATGCTCAGAAGACAGACTGCTGACAATAAAATGGAGTTCTTCGGCAGAAGAAAGCTGCTTTGGGATGGTGAAAACACAAGAATTACCAACCTGGAAGAAGCCAACCAGTTTGTTACCCGTACCTACCGTAAAGGCTGGGAAGTGTAGTAAGCGATCCGAAATAATATGATAGAAAAAGCCACCTTCCGGGGTGGCTTTTTTGATGTTGAAGGGGGCTAGTTTTAATGAGGTTAATGGGTTTCATTAATCTACCCTAAGTGTGACCCATTCAGGGTCAGTTTTATTTTTTCATCCGTGGTTTTCTATAAACATGTGAATCCTTCGGATTCATTCGCTTGTATACAGCTGAAATGCTTAAAATGCCTGTGGGGCATGTTGTGGAGAGCAGAGGCCCGGGGAGGTATCATCTACCCCTTTTTTGATCCATTCGCGGTCCGTTTCATTTTTCTACAAATATTTTAAATCCATCGGATGCATAACATGAAGATTTTGATCCTGAAGGGATCATATGTTTATAGATAGGCCAAAAAGGAAAAGACCTGACCCTGACAGGGTCACACGTTTGGCCCTGATATCTCCGGATTTGTCAATCCGGCTATTGTACAGATTTTCAGTTTCTTATGAATCTGTACAAATAAGGGGCTTTATTCTGAGCTCCGGTAAACTTTTTTTCAAGACGCTCCAGCACATTCAGGTCCAGTATCTTCTTCTGGAAATTATTTCTGGCAAATGGCCTGTCATACACAGCTTCGTACAGCTCCTGTATTTCCTTTATGGTAAATGTTTCGGGCAGAAGATTGAAGCCGATCAGTTTGCGGTCAAGGTTTTGTCTGAGGGCTTCGAGGCCGTAGGTCAGGATCTCGTTGTGGTCATAGTTCATTTGCGGGATGTCGTTGATGCTCCGCCATTCAAGGTACTCATCAAAAAAGCCGTTTTTCGGGTTCACCTTATGGATATCCACGAGGGCATAATAGCCCACGCTGATAAACCTGCTGGTTATCCACTCTGTAACTTCTTCGTCAAACCGCTCATCATAAGCAATGAGGTCTGCCTTCATGATCGCTTTATGTTCACTGTTGACAATACGGTTTTCATCACCGAATACCCGGAACTGTTCCAGGTAAATATTCTCCAGGCCTGTCCTGTCCTTTAAAACCCTGCTGGCTGCCTTGTCAATCCCCTCCGTCTTCAATACATGCCCTCCGGGCAGCATCCAGGTGCCTTTTCCAAATTTGAATTTAGAAATCAACACCTTCAGTTCCTTGTCCTTATATCCGAATATCACACAATCGATCGAAAGGTGTGCTATAAATTTCCCAATGTCAATCTTCTCCATACGTGAATTTTTCTCAAAACCGTTCAAATGCAAAGGTAAGTTGAAGCCGCGTAATATATCACTTATGAAATTTGAATATTCAAAGATAAAATAAAATTTAAACTAATTGTCTTTTTTTTAGACAATAAAAAAAGAATGTTTATATTTGTTTATTCAACCAGATTTCAATAACCAAATTTTTTTTGCTATGAGAACATCTATTCATTTCAGGGCCCGTTTCAAAACAGGCTGCCTGGCCGTTCTGTGCCTGGTTTGTTCGCGGGCAGCACATGCCAAAGCCGATACCACGAGTTACATTCAGACCCTGGATATCACCACCGGGAAAATTGATACGGTGCTGATCACTAAAAAGCACTTCGAAGCCCCTAACTGGCATCCGGACAATTACCTGATCCTTAACAGTAAAGGGAAAATTGTGACCCTTGATCTTTCATCAAAGAAACTGACTGAACTCAATACCGGGTCTGCCAATCAGAACAACAACGATCATGGCATTTCACCGGATAAAAAATGGCTGGCCATCAGTCATAACGACAAGTCTGATCCTTCGACAAAGCCATATAAATCAGCTATTTATATCCTTCCGATTACTGGCGGGCAGCCCCGGAGGATAACACCTGAAGTGCCGTCTTTCTGGCATGGCTGGAGTCCTGACGGCAAGACCCTGGCTTATTGTGCCGAACGAAACGGCAATTTTGATATTTATACCATTGGCACAGAAGGCGGTCCTGAAAAAAGATTAACCACTACAGAAGGTCTGGATGACGGCCCGGATTATTCCCCGGACGGGAAATACATTTACTTTAATTCCTACCGTACCGGTCATATGCAAATCTGGCGTATGCTGGCAGACGGGACACAGCCCGAACAACTGACATTTGATGAAAATTCCAACTGGTTTGCCCATCCGTCGCCGGATAATAAATGGATTGTTTATATTGCTTATACTTCCGATGAAAAACAAAGCCATTTGTTTGGAAAAAATGTTAAACTTCGCCTTATGGATCTTAAAACCAAAGTGATCAGGGATATCACCCCTGTGTTTTTTGGCGGCCAGGGCACCATTAATGTGCCGTCATGGAGTCCGGACAGTAAAAAAATTGCTTTCGTCAGTTATTTAGTAAGATAAAACACCTTATCAGAAATATGAAAAAAGACAATTCAACCTCAAGAAGAAAGTTTTTGCACCAGATCGGTGCCACCGGTTTGATTACCGCCGCCTCGCCTTTTGCCTCTTTGGCTGCACAGGAAAAAGCGGAGGAACGCATTCTGAATTATGACAGGCGTATTTCGTCAAATGATAAAATCCGCATAGGCGTGATAGGTTTCGGAGTCCAGGGACATTTTGATCTGAATACAGCCCTCAAAGTACCCGGTGTGGAACTGGCCGGCATCTGTGATCTGTATACCGGCAGGATTGAAAATGCAAAGGAATTGTACGGCAAAGACCTTTACACTACCCGTAATTACAAAGAACTGCTGGACAGAAAGGACATTGACGCGGTGTTGATTTGCACTACAGACTGCTGGCATGCCCGCATCACCCTGGATGCCCTGGCAAAAGGCAAACATGTCTATTGTGAAAAACCGATGGTTTATAAAATAAAGGAAGGCTATCCTGTTATGGAAGCTGCCAGAAAATCCGGTAAAGTGGTGCAGGTCGGGAGTCAGCGGGTCAGCAGCATAGGTCTGGCAAAAGCCAAAGAACTGCTGGCTGCCGGTGAAATCGGTAAACTTAATATGGTGAATGCCGTTTACGACAGGCAGAGCTCTATCGGGGCCTGGCAGTACACCATTCCGAAAGATGCTGATGCCATGACCACCAACTGGGACAAGTTTATCGAAGTCACTGAAAAGATGGCTTTTGATGCCAGGAAGTTTTTCTGGTGGAGGGCTTTTAAGGAAGTGGGGACGGGCGTAGCCGGTGATTTGTTTATCCATTTACTGAGCGGCACCCATTTTATGACCAATTCAAAAGGACCGGAAAGCATTTACAGCACCGGGCAATTCAGCTACTGGAAAGATGGCCGCAACCTGCCGGATGTCATGTCGGGGGTGATGCAATATCCGGACTGCAAAGAACATGATGCTTTCCAGATGACACTGCAGGTCAACTTTATCAGCGGCACAGGAGGCCAGGAGATCATCCGTCTGATTGGTTCGGAAGGCACAATAGAGGTAAGAGGAAACAACCTGACCATCAAACACAGCCTGATGCCTGAGGCTCCGGGCTTCGGGGGGTATGACTCAGTTTTTACGTTTTCAAAAAGTATGCAGGACGAAATGAAAGCTGATTACGAGGCCAAATGGACGCCTGAACAAAGAAAAAGAAAAGTAAAAGAAGATATTATTTTCAAGGCCCCTGAGGGTTACAGTGATCATTTGGATCACTTTACCAATTTCTTTGATTCTATCAGAACCGGCAAACCGGTGGTGGAAGACGCCGAGTTCGGGTTCAGGGCAGCTGCACCGGCCTTGTCGTGCAACGAAAGCTACCTGTCTAAAAAAATAGTCAAGTGGGATCCCGTCAACATGAAGCTGAAATAGACAGAAATGTTGATACGTCATTATGCTGACAGTGAGTAGTTTGTGTTTTCAACAGATCCGTTTTTAAATTATCAGGTTTATAAAATGCCGAAAAAAGACACTCCCCCGGTTTCCGGGGAGAGTGTTTTAAAGATGGTGTTCCTGCTCAGTCTGTCAAGGGCTCAAAAGCCATGATCATTCCCCCCGAAGCAGCCGTTTTTTGATGCTTCAGTAACAATATCCATAAAACCCGGGCACTATATTTTGATAAGTACTTTAATAGTCTGATATTTAAAATGAAAGAAGAAATGGGTTTCTAAAAAATACAAAAATGAAATATAGGTACTTCAGATTTACAATGTTGCAATTGATTTCCTGGATTGTAATATTTATTTTACCTTACCTCAATATCATATTCGAGCCGGAACGGATAAACACCGTTCACCCGGCGTTTTTGCTGACGCCATTTCTGCCGATACTCTTTTTACTCCTGGTATTTTACGGCAACATATTTTTTGTGGCCCCAAGTTTTATTCATAACCGGCCGGTGATCTATTTTGTGTTTTTGGCTGTGGGGCTTGCCTTATTCCTGTTTTACAATGCTGCGATTTTAAACTACCTGTCGGAAATTACCCGGAACACCGCTCCGAAGACACAAGTTGACAGGAGGTGGGAAATATTCCCGAGAATTATTTTCCCCGGCATTTTATATATCCTTACCGTTCTTGTCAGCAACATCAGCTTTCTTCTCGATGAAAGGCGGATTGAGAAAGAAGAAAAGCAGATCATGAATATCGAAAAAATAGCGACGGAGCTGGTCATGCTGAAAAACCAGATAAGTCCGCATTTCCTTTTTAACACCCTGAATAACATCCGCTGGATGGTCAGAAAGAACATGGAGAACACCGAGGAGGTGGTCCTGAAGCTCTCAGAGATTTTAAGGTACATTCTTTATGAAGTCGGGGAGGTGAAAGTGCCCATAAGCCAGGAAATAGAACACCTGAAAAACTACATTCAGCTGCAAAGTCTGAGGCTGCCTGTGCCCGGTGTGATAGAATTCAATGTGCAGCCGTCGGTGGGTACTCAGAAAATTGAGCCGCTGTTGTTTATCCATTTTGTTGAAAACGCCTTTAAATATGGTATAGATGCCAAAAATCCGCCCGAGATTGTCTTCGAGCTGGATACTGCGGGAAATCAGCTGATATTTAATGCCAGGAACCGGATCCTGAGTCCGGACAACAAACTGGAGAGTTCAGGCATCGGGCTTTCAAATATCAAACGGCGGTTGGAACTCCTGTATGCCAACAAACACGTGCTGGAAACAGAAGTAAAGGACGGCTATTACCTGGTGAAATTAATCATAACCTTAGATGAAAATTAAATGTATCCTGGTCGATGACGAGCCGTTTGCCCTTGACATCCTGGAGGATGATTTAAAGTCATTTGACACCGTCGAGGTTCTGGCTAAATTCAATGACGCGGAAGAGGTCATTGAGTATCTGAAATCAAACGCCGTTGACCTGATGTTTACGGATATTCAAATGCCCGGCTTGCTGGGAACACAGTTGGTGAGGTCGCTCGAAAATCCGCCGCTGATCATCTTTACCACCGCCTATCACCAGTTTGCGGTAGAGGGGTTTGAGCTTAACGCGATCGACTACCTCATGAAACCCATCCGGAAAGAACGCCTGGGAGAGGCATTGAAGAAAGTCGTCAACCAGTTAAGCCTGACCCAAAAAGCCTCCGGGGAACCCGATCATAATTTCATCATTTTAAATGTGGAGTATAAGAAAGTAAAACTGCTCTTTGATGAAATCAGATACGTGGAGGGTCTCAAAGATTACGTTAAAATATACCTGGAAAACAGGGCCCACCCGCTTCTGACAAGGAGCAACCTGAGGGGCATGGAAAACAAACTCCCGGAAGAATTTTTCATAAGGATCCACAACTCCTTTATCGTCAATAAAAGCAAGATAGAAGGTTTTAACCAGACCAAAATAGCTGTCGGCAACACAGAACTTCCGGTGGGCAAAGCTTACACCGCCAAAATCAAAGAGCTTTTCTGACCTGATCGATCAGCCATTCCTGTTTGTCAGAACTGGCAAAAACTTCCTCTCTGCAGCTTTCGTCCTTCCCCATTTATGACTCAGATCGTACCCGTTCCGGATCACTCCCGGACAAAAAAACGGTGTCTTGTCATTCAATAGTATACACTTTATATGCATAGATATACACTTCATTTTCATCGCTAGGATGGGGATTATCTCTCCTATACTTTTGATCTCAAATCAGGGGCATCTGTTTTTAAAATGCTGAAAATCAGAAGGTAGGTTAAAGAGGTGTCACAATTACAAATCATATAAAATTTTAAAGAAATGAAAAAATTATTAACACTGCTGACCCTCTGCCTTCTGGCTGTATCGGGTTATGCTCAGATCCCGGCCGCAGGTGGAAAAATGCCTGACATGAACATTGGACACATCTACGGGAAACTGGTAGATTCAGAAGGTAAGCCTCTTGAATTCGCCACCGTGGTGGTGATGAAATCTACCCTAGACAGTGCAACCAAACAAAGCAAGGAAATTGTCGTAAAAGCCCAGACTACGGGAGACAACGGCGAGTTTGATATCAAGGATTTGCCTGTGAGGGCCAAACTGACTTTGAAAATCAGCTCTGTCGGTTTCCAGACATTTAACATGCCCATTGACTTTACCCCACCAAAAATAGAAGGCATGACTCCGGGCAAAGCACCTGATGCGGCTATGATGGCTAAAATGATGGCCTCATTTGAAAAAGACCTGGGCAAGATCAAAGTGGAAAATGAAAGCAAGGAACTGGACGCTGTGACGGTGAAAGCCACCAAGGCTTTGCTCGAAATGGACATTGACAAAAAGACATTTAACGTAGAGAAAAACATTGTGACGGCAGGGGGGACGGCCATTGATGTAATGCGGAACATTCCGACGATCCAGGTAGACATTGACGGCAACGTAAAACTTCGCAATGCTTCACCGACACTGTTTATTGACGGCAGACCGACCACACTTACCCTGGACCAGATTCCGGCAGATGTGATTGAAAAAGTGGAAGTAATCACCAACCCATCGGCCAAATATGATGCTTCCGGAAGCATGGCCGGTATCCTGAATATCGTTCTGAAAAAGAACAAACAAAGTGGCTACAACGGTATGGTGATGGCGGGGGTAGACCGGTTGGGCGGCTCAAATTTTATGGGCAACTTTAACCTGAGACAAAACAAATTTAACCTGTCACTTATGGCCATGAACATGAGGATGCGTAGCACCACCGAAGGCTACAGCGAGCGTTCAAGCGACATTGTGGGGATTTCGACGCTGACCAACCAGGACATTGAAAGCAAAAACAAATCGCTGATGAGTTTCGGAAGGCTTTCGCTGGATTATTACCTGAGTAAAAAGACTTCATTTACCATCGCCGGTATTATCGGGGGCGGACAGTTTAAGCCCTCTGAAAACCTGTTAATTACGAATACAGCAGGAACGGTGACCACACTGAGCAACAGAATTTCTGAGAACGAAAGACAATTCAAACCCCTTGGTTTTCAACTTGGGTTTAAGAAGGAGTTCGAAAAAGCGGGTGAGGAACTTACCATGGACTTCAACTTTTTCGGAGGAACAAACAGCGGAAACGCGGTATACAATACCAACTATCTGAATGCTGCCAACCAAATCACAGGGGTGCAGATCCAGAAAAACATCAGCACAGGTTCCAACCGGTTCATGACGTTCCAGACGGATTATGTCAGACCGCTGAAAAACAACGGTAGCCTGGAGACCGGGGTAAGGGCTCAGATCAACAGCTTGTCCAATAAAAATGACAATTCACTGAAACCCGTGGGTTCTGATGTTTATAACAGCATTTCATCAGCATCTACCAATTACGAAAGCAAAAATAATGTATTCGCGGCATATATTTCGTTAAGCGGAAAAGTGAGCAATGCCTTTTCTTACAAAGCGGGCCTCAGGGCTGAAAGCTCATCGTATGACGGCAAATTGCTGAATACCGGAGCCCAATTCTCTAATAACTACCCCGTAAGTTTGTTTCCGTCCATTTTCCTGAGCAAGGACCTGACTAAAACAGACCAGATTCAGCTGAGTGTGACCCGCAGGGTAAACAGGCCTAATTTCTTCCAGATCATCCCGTTCATAGATTACAGCGACAGCCTGAACATCACGAGAGGAAATGCCGATCTGAAGCCGGAGTTTACCACTTCAGGCGAGATTTCCTACAGCAAGTCCAAAGGCACAGGTACTTTTCTGACCTCGGTTTATTACAAGTACACCAACAACCTGATCACGAGATATCTTAACCAGGAAGTGAACCCGGTAAGCGGTAAGACAGATCTGATAAACACCTATATCAATGCCAACTCAAGCGAGAATTACGGTGCAGAGATTACCTATACCAACAAAATCACGAAGTGGTGGGACTTTACAGCCAATGTGAACTTGTATAATTCAAACATCAACCTGGAAAACGTGGAGAACAGCACCCCCCAGGACGCGATCTGGACTGCCTTTGGTAAGATCAACAGCAATTTCAACCTCAAAAACAAATGGGTGATCCAGCTTTCGGGCGATTACCAGGGAAAAACCAATATGCCGGTAACGCAGAATCAGGGCGGAGGATTTTCGATGAGCCAGGCTCAAAGTTCGTCGCAGGGATATATCGAACCCTATTATGGTGTTGATTTGGCGATTAAGAAGTCTTTTATGAAAAACGATGTGGCTTCGCTGACCTTATCAGCCAGTGATATTTTCAGAACAAGAGGAAACACGATGGTTTCGTCAGGAGAGGGTTTCAGCCAGACTTATTACAGATTGACTAACCCGCAAATGATCAAACTGAATTTCTCTTTCAGGTTCGGGCAAATGGATGCTAAACTATTCAGGAAAAACAACAATACTTCTTCGATGGAAGGCATGCAGATGCAATAATAACATAAATGATTTGTAACCTGGACGATCAGAATCGGTATGGCAATTTGCGATACCGATTTTTTCTTTTTTAAAGCCTTTGCTCCTCTCATTCTCCCTGTGGCTATAATCGGCTGAATTTGTCCCGGAAAGCCCTTCCCATCCATATATTTTTGCTACAGAACAGTTCGATTTTTCCTTTCCGGGAAAAATATACAAGACACGTCGCTTTTTGTCCATTCCCCGGCGTCTGCTTTCTGCTGAACTTTGCATCATCAAAATAACAATAACAATTTAAATAAAATGAACAGATCAGCAAAAGCCCTATGGAATGGCACCATCAAAGAAGGTAAAGGAAACCTTACGACACAAAGCCAGACACTTGATAAAACACCTTACTCTTTTGTCACCAGGTTTGAAAACCAGGCAGGGACAAATCCTGAAGAACTGATGGCCGCAGCCCATGCAGGATGTTTCACCATGAAACTGAGTGCCGACCTTACTGCAGCCGGTTTTGTGCCCGGTGAATTGCTTACAGAAGCCGTTGTTTCACTGGTTAATGGCGTTATTGCCAAATCTGCCCTTACCCTTCACGCCGAAATTCCGGGCATCACTGAAGAGCAGTTCCAGGAAATTGCCCTGAACGCAAAAGCCACCTGTCCGGTCAGCAGGGCCTACAATTTAGAAATCAGCCTAGAGGCCCATTTACAATAATTTATAAACATCAAACAAAATAATCTCAGAAACAAATAAACAATTTAATAAAATGAAAACATTAGTAATAGCATTCGGAATATTAGCAACATTAGGTCAGTCTGTTTTAGCCCAGGGGAAAAGAGTACCAGCCTCAGCGGGCAGAGAAGAATACATTGAAGTGGAAAAAAATGTAAAACTCCATGTGACAGACCTCGGGGAAGGCCAACCGGTCGTACTCATACACGGCTGGCCCTTAAGCGACGCCATGTATGAATACCAATACCAATACCTGGTCAGGAAAGGTTTCAGGGTAATAGGCATTACGCTCAGGGGTTTCGGGAAATCCGATAAACCCTACAGCAGATATGACTTCGATGTTTTTTCTGATGACATTCATGTGGTTCTGGAAAAACTGAAGATTGAAAACGCAGTTTTGGGTGGTTTTTCGATGGGTGGTGCTGTGGTGCTTCATTATGTGACCAAATATAACGCGGCCCATGTCAGTAAGCTGGCTTTGTTCGGTGCTGCTGCCCCGTCGTGGAAACAAAGGGAGGGCTTTCCTACCGGCATACCTGCGGAAGCTGCGGAGGGTTTAATCAAACAGACCATGACCAACAGACAAGACCTGATAGCGGGTTTTGGGGCGGGGTTCCCGGCCAAGGAAGGCAATATTTCAAAAAACATGGAAAAATGGCTGGAGAACATCAACCTGGAAGCCTCACCTTATGCCATCACAGAATCTATCACGGCACTTCGCGACCTTGATTTACGTCCCGAACTGTCAAAAATCAAGATACCCGTTGCCATATTTCACGGGGTTTATGACAAGAACTGTCCTTTTGTCTGGGCGGAAGAATTAAACAAAGGCCTGAAGAACTCCTACATCGTCAGATTTGAAAACAGCGGACATGCCTTGTTTATCGAAGAGATGGAAAAGTTTAATACCGAACTTGAGAAATTCGCCAGAAAATAATCGGTAATCAGCACACGCGGAGTCTTTACAGGACTCCGCGTGTTTTTCTGCTTGCTGGGAAATGCGTAATATTGTAAACGGTGTTTTAATTATAAGTCATGATAAAGCAGAATCTCTTTGAAAGCAGTCTTAAAACCATAGGGCTGTTACAGCTGAACAGCGAAAATGTGGATACGGTCAACAGCGATACCTATAAATCTTACATCAAGGCATTGTATGTGCCCGAAGGTTACAAGATCAGGGTCGATTTTCATTTGTATACGACTATACAACCCGCCCTTTTCTTTGTCAGCCCCAACCAATTCCTTGAAATCGAAGGTTTTGGTACAGAGCCCGGCCATTTCGTGTTTTATAACCGTGATTTTTACTGCATTCAGATACACGATGAAGAAGTGGCCTGTGACGGAATACTTTTTAATAACATCCACAACATCCCGATGATTAATGTGGCGAAAGAAGAGGCCGCTTTTGTGGATTACCTTTTCAGGCAGATGGAGGATGAATTTGCTCTCAGCGATACCTCGCTGGAAGAGATGATCCGCACTTATCTGAAGCAGCTGCTGATCAAAGCCACCCGACTATGGAAAAAACAACACCTTGACAAAGAAGTATTGCAGCAGAACAATGACCTGGAGTTTTTCAGGAAGTTTACCATCCTGGTTGATGCCCATTATAAAGAGAAACATACCGTGGCAGATTATGCTGACCTGTTGTTTATGGCCGCAAAAACCATCACCCACAAATTTAAACGCCTGAACCTGCCACAGCCTAATGAGGTCATCAAAAACCGGATTGTGCTGCAAGCCAAAAGGCTGCTCGTGCACACTTCCATGACGGCCAAAGAAATCGCCCACGACCTCGGCTACGATGATCCTGCCTATTTCAGCCGGATATTTATGGTAAAAACCGGGGAATCGCCTTCGGGTTTCAGGGCGAAGTACCTTGACCGGGGCCTAGAATAGCTGTCATTTTTACTCTGACGGCTGATACTGAATAACGCGGTCATTATTCCCAGTCCAAAAACACAGAAGCCCCGGTGTTTTCGGCACCGGGGCTTCTTCAATATTCTGAAACCGGCTGCTGATCAGGACGGTACTTTTCTGGCCAGCTCCCTGTCCCAGACCCGGTGACCGGCCACTGCCTTGATAAATGCGTCGACTTTCTGTGTAATATCTCCTGATGGAATAAGTATGACTCCTTCATCTTCCTTCAGGTAAGTGGCTCTCAGAAGCGTTTCAGCTCCTTCCAGGGCTATCGTTTTACAATGCCTGTACGCTTCATTGATAAAGTGAAGGGCATCCGTATTCTCAGAAAGTATTTTAATGCTTCCGTTGCCTCCGGGTATGATAACGGCATCGTACAGGACAGAAGAAGTGTTGAAAAAACTGGCTTCCGCTGTTAAGATCTGGTCCTTAAGACCGGTTACCGGTCCTAAGGAAGGAGCGATCAGCTTGCCTGAAGCTCCTTTTGCACCCAGGGCCTTTTTTATTATGTCGACAGAGGAGGTATCCACACCATTGGCAATCAGAATAGCTACCACTCTTCCGGCCACGCTGTCTTTGACTGTATTGGCCATACTCAGGGCTTCCGAAACGGTGTCTGACTGTTTTACAGGGATAGACTGGAAATTTCCAGGTGTTTCATCCGCAGGGATACTTCCGTTCAGATGGCCGTTAAAAGAGGATTCCGGAATGGTCATTCCAAGGTTCCTGGCAACTTCTTCAGTCAGGTTTTTGTCTATATTATTAAGATGAAGCAGCATCCGCTCGCGTATGGCAACGGTTTCAACTTTACTCAGTTCAAAACTCAGTGCAGCGATGAGGTGCTTTTTCTCCGGTTCCGACTGGCTTCTGAAAAACAAACCGGCCTGGCTGTAGTGATCAAAAAAACTACGGCTGCGACCTCTGATCTTTTTGGCTTCGACTTTCTCCGGATAGGAGGTAAATCCGCCCTCCTCCATTTTTGCCTGATAAGGACAGCCACCAGCCAGGGTATTGGGTTCATAACTTACCCTTCCTTTGTTAATGGTCTGACGCATGTGCCCGTCCCTTTGATTGTTATGGACTTCAGCCACGGGTCTGTTGATTGGAATTTCGTGGAAATTCGGTCCCCCAAGACGGATAAGCTGCGTATCGGTATAAGAAAATAAGCGGCCCTGCAGCAGTGGGTCATTCGTGAAGTCGATCCCCGGAACCAGGTGTCCCGGATGGAAAGCCACCTGTTCTGTTTCTGCAAAAAAGTTGTCGGGATTGCGGTCCAGCGTCATTTTTCCGATCCTGATCACAGGGACGATTTCTTCAGGAACCAGTTTTGTAGGGTCCAGCAGGTCAAAATCAAATTTGTGTTCATCCTCTTCTCTGATCAGCTGAACGCCGAGTTCCCATTCCGGGTAATTCTGATTTTCGATGGCATCCCAGAGGTCCCTCCGGTGAAAATCCGGATCAAACCCGGATATTTTCTGAGCTTCATTCCAGGCCACAGAGTGTACACCGAGAAGCGGTTTCCAATGGAATTTAACGAAATGCGACTCGTTTTTTTCGTTGACAAACCGGAAAGTATGCACCCCAAATCCTTCCATCATCCTGTAGCTGCGGGGTATGGCCCGGTCTGACATCACCCACATGATCATGTGCATGGACTCGGGCATGAGCGATATGAAATCCCAGAAAGTATCATGTGCTGAGGCGGCCTGGGGCATTTCATTGTGCGGTTCGGGCTTGACGGCATGGATAAGATCCGGGAATTTCAGGGCATCCTGGATAAAAAACACCGGGACATTATTGCCCACCAGGTCGTAATTGCCCTCCTGTGTATAGAACTTAACGGCAAATCCCCTGGCGTCTCTTGCGAGATCTGAAGAGCCCCGGGAGCCGGCTACCGTTGAGAACCGGACGTACACGGGCGTTTTTAATTCAGGATCCTGCAGAAATCCTGCTTTGGTATACTTGCTCATGGATTCATACACCTGGAAATGACCATGTGCTGCCGAGCCCCGGGCATGTACTATCCTTTCCGGAATTCTTTCATGATCAAAATGAGTGATTTTTTCACGCAGAATAAAGTCCTCCAGTAAAGAAGGCCCCCGTTCTCCGGCTTTAAGTGAGTGCTGGTTGTCGTTGATTTTAAGCCCGTGATTGGTGGTCAGAAACTGGTTTTCGCCAGATTCGGAATGACCCTCCAGCTGCTTGTCTTTTTCGGAAGCTGCTGCTTTGTTTTGTTGTTTGTTTTTCATGGACGAAAGAGGTTTAGATGATTATTTACTGGTGTGAAATCCGACGTAAGGCGATGATTTTAAGAAGCCACAGATTTCCTGACTTAAATTTTAAAAGGTTGAAAATCAGATATTATCCTGTCTTATGCCTGTAACCTCCGGTTAAAAAATCATTCCGCGTTTTACAAGAGCCGGCTTTTAACCGCTTTATCCTACAAACAGGTCAGAACAAGCCGGCGGCCCCCAGGGTAATTAAACAATTTGGGACAATTGTTTCCCGGTTTTTCTCTGTTTGCAGGTTTAATAAGAAAACAGTACGGTGCAGGCCATTGGCCTCGTGGCAAAATGTGTCATAGCTCCGGGAGGGCAATTCGGAGCATAAAACCTGATTGGAGATGGCTCAAAGTATTAAAGACGCTTTCTGAGCCTTTACCTCATTTTCAAGAGGCAACCCTGTCTCAAAATCCGTAAAGTTTTTGATGGTGACTTTAGCGATTTGTTCTACAGCTTCATGGGTGAAAAAGCCCAGGTGAGGTGTGATAAGGACATTGTTAAACGACATGAGTCTTTCGATGATATCATCCTGAACGATACTTCCGGATAAATCCTCGAAAAACAGGTTTTCTTCTCCCTCATAAACATCTATTCCGAGATATCCCAGCTGCCCGGTTTTCAGAGATTCGATAACATGTGAAGTTTTGATGACCGCACCCCGGCCTGTATTTATCAGCATGGCCCCTCTTTTCATTTTAGCCAGGGTTATGCTGTTGAAAAGGTGCCTGGTGTCTGGTGTGAGCGGTAAGTGTATGGAAACTATATCGGCTTCTTTTAATAATTCATCAAAAGATGTATACACAACACCTTTGTCCTTGAGAATATCTGACGGTTTAATATCATAAGCTATAACGTCACAACCGAAACCCCGGATGATATTCGCAAAAACCCTCCCTATTTTTCCCGTTCCGACCACCCCTACCTTTTTGCCTGACAGGTTGAACCCCATGAGGTTTTGTAAAGAAAAATTATTCACTCTGACTCTGTTGTAAGCTTTGTGGGTCTTTCTGTTTAAGGTCAGAATAAGGGCTACCGCATGCTCGGCAATGGCCTGTGGTGAGTAGGCCGGCACCCGCATTACTTTTATATTTTTCCCCGCTGCTGCTGCTACGTCTACATTGTCAAAACCGGCACTTCGCAGATCAATGAGTTGAATACGATTTGCCGATAATTTTTCGACGGTTTTCCTGTCAACCTTGTCTGAGACCAAAACGCACACCGCGTCAAATCCAGCGGTTAAATGGACAGTTTCTATATTCAGCTGCCCTTCAAAATAGGTGAGGTTATGCTTACCATCTGTGTTGAATTTATCCAGATAATCTCTTTCATAGTACTTGGTACTGAATACGGCTACTTTCATAATTGTATTGTTATCTTTCCTGTTGCGGATTGTCATGGTTATCTCTCCCCGGACTGTAATTATCCTTTTCGTCTTGACTCCCTACGCTTTCCTGTGCATTTTCTGATCCTGAATCAGGCAGGTCATCTTTATGATTTTGGGAGTAATTATTTACTCTGTTCCTTTTTCTCTTTTCGCCGGAAAGCTTCTCTCCGGGAGAGAAAGTGCTTTGGTGTTCCCGTTCCGGCAGAACTTCTTTGGTCTCAGTTTCGGTTATGGTCTTTTTTGTCATGTCAGATTCATGGTGTTCATTATCCTATTTCCGTAAAAGTGTTTTTAATGAATTCTTATAATCCTTTAAAATCTCAGGGTTTCAGAAGAAAGCGGATTTGGAATATCGTCATTCATAAAACGGCAACTGAACTCTTTCCCTGAATTAAATTTCTGAAGACTTTTATGCTTCATTTTGGCAGGAGTTTTCAATCAGATGCGAAGTTGACCCGTTTTTTCTCCTTAAGCATTACACAATTATGAGAAAGACTTATATGATTCACATGCTCCTCCTGACAACTGATATAATTTTCGAGGATGATCTGTAATGACAAATAGCACCATCAACCGTGGTGCATTTATCGACTAATACAATCACAGAGGGTATCTGTTAACTTCGCTTTATATAAATTTTACTTTTTGAATGCAGTGTCACGAAATAGAAATATCCGAAAAGAAAAGAACAGACCTTCCGGTTTTTGTAATATGGATTTTCTGATCTTTTTTCAGAATAATCAATTGGGAGTTTACCTTAATAATTTTATGTATAAATTTCTCCACAGCAATTGTATTAAATAAAAGTATTAATTGAAAGATGCTGAACTTTGACAAAATTGGGGCATAGTTCATGAATCACCGTTACATAATTATTGAATTTTATTACATTATTCACACTTTTTGGCGGGTGATTGATTTATCAGGGGCAAATTACCGCCCCTTGACTATTCACCGCTCTTGTAATAACCGGGGTCATGTTCTGGAAGGGAGTTCTTATGGATACCGGCTTTTTTATAAAGTCGTGTAAACAGGTTATAACTAATTGTTTAACGGAGGGGTTGTGACAAAATTGTGCGAAAAAAAATATAGTGGGAATAGTTTTTTTACGGCAGGCGACGTAGATATTTTTGATGAAAAATACCTGCCTGATTCCGTATCACAGGCAGAATGTTACATCGATAAAAGGGGAAAATATGGGTGTCTATGTGCTTGGTTTTAATGAAATTGACCGCTCAAAGTTAATGCTTGCAGGAGGCAAGGGGGTTAACCTGGGCGAACTGTCAGGGATTGCAGGCTTACACGTGCCTGAGGGCTTTTGTGTGACCACCGGGGCATATGAAAAAATAACTGCAGGCAACCCGGAGTTTAAGCACCTGCTCAATACATTAAAAGACCTCAGACCGGAAGAAAGATCAGCCGTCAGCGAAACCGGTGCAGCAATCCGTGCGATCATTGAAAATACAGTCATTCCGGAGGAAATAAAAGACGAGATTGGCGTTTATCTCAATATTTCAGGTGAAAAAGAGGCTTTTGCCGTGCGGTCCAGTGCTACGGCTGAAGACCTGCCCGGGGCCTCGTTTGCAGGGCAACAGGATACCTACCTGAACATTATCGGGAAAAAATCCATCCTGGAGCACATCAGCAGGTGCTGGGCTTCGCTCTTTACCGACCGTGCAATCATCTACCGGATGCAAAACGGCTTTGATCATCGACAGGTTTACTTGGCTGTGGTGGTTCAAAAGATGGTTTTTCCGCAGGCTTCAGGGATTTTGTTTACTGCTGACCCGGTGACTTCCAACCGGAAGCTGCTGTCTATTGATGCGGGTTTCGGACTGGGCGAGGCCCTGGTTTCAGGCCTGGTGTCACCAGATGGCTATAAAGTACAGGAGGGGAAAATCGTTGATAAGACAATAGCGGCAAAAAAACTGGCCATCTACGGACGGAAGGAGGGTGGAACCGTGACCCGGGAAATCAGCCCGGACCGGCAAAGGATACAGGTACTTTCTGATCCGCAAATCTTAGAACTGGCACGTCTCGGAAGGCAGATAGAAGCCCATTTCGGCAGCCCGCAGGATATTGAATGGTGCCTGGCCGATGATACATTTTATATCGTCCAGAGTCGTCCGGTGACAACATTATACCCGGTTCCTGAAGCCGGCGACGAGGAAAACCACGTGTATGTGTCTGTCGGGCACCAGCAGATGATGACCGACCCGATCAAGCCGCTGGGCTTGTCCTTTTACCTTGCTATAACGCCTGCAGCTATGCGAACGGCCGGTGGAAGGTTATTTGTCGATGTGACGGCAATGCTGGCTTCTCCGGTCAGAAGGCAGGTATTCATGGATACTTTGGGTAAGTCGGACCCGCTCATCAGGGATGCTTTCCTGACGATTACCCGGCGGGAAGGTTTTATCAGGATGTTGCCTGAAGAGGTCAAAGTTCCCGTTGCCCGAGATGAGGTTCCGCCCCTGGGTTTTCAGGCAAAAATTGAAAATGCTCCGTCCGTCGTTTCTGACCTGATCAGCCGCAGCCAGGCTTCCATAGCATTATTAAAGCAAAACATAAGCTTAAAATCAGGAACGGAACTGTTTGATTTTATCCGGGAAGACCTTCAGGAATTAAAGAAAATCCTGTTTGACCCGCAAAGCCACGCTGTGTTCATGACCGCCATGGATGCTTCTTCGTGGCTCAACGAAAAAATGATGGAATGGTTAGGTGAGAAGAATGCAGCAGATACCATTTCTCTTTCTGTAGCCAATAATATTACCTCTGAAATGGGTCTGGAGCTGATGGATGTCGCTGATGTGATCCGTCCCTATCCTGAAGTGATTGCTTATCTGCAGCAGACAAAAGAACGTGATTTTTTAGACGGCTTGCCCGGCCTGGAAGGCGGACAGGAAGCCCGTGAGGCTGTTTCAGGCTATCTCAGCAAATACGGGATGCGGTGTGCAGGGGAAATTGATATCACGAGGACCCGCTGGAGTGAAAACCCGTCGGTACTTATTCCGCTTATTATGGGCAACATCAGAAGCTTTGAACCCGGTGAAAGTAAGCGGAAATTTGAGCATGGAAGGCAGGAAGCTTTGAAAAAAGAACAGGAATTGTTGCATCGCCTCATGGAATTGCCGGACGGCAAAGAAAAAGCAGAAGAAGTAAAACGGGTGATCAGCCTGATCCGGAATTTCATAGGCTACCGGGAATATCCGAAATATGGCTATGTCAGCCGCTACTTTGTATATAGGCAGGCCATCATGAAAGAAGCCGGGAAACTGGCGGAATCCGGCCTTATTCATGAAAAAGAAGATATTTATTATCTCACTTTTGAAGAGCTTCACGAGGTTGTACGCACAAAACAGGTGGATTACCAGGTTATCAGCCGGCGGAAAGAGGCATACAAAATCTTTGAAAAACTGAGCCCTCCCCGTGTGATCACCTCTGACGGTGAGATCATTACAGGTGCTTATAGCAGGGAAAATCTTCCTCAAGGTGCCATTGCAGGCTTACCTGTTTCTTCAGGACTTATTGAGGGCCGGGCCAGGGTGATCTTAAACATGGAAGATGCGAACCTGGAAGAGGGGGATATATTGGTGACGGCATTTACCGACCCTGGCTGGACGCCCTTGTTTGTATCCATCAAAGGCCTGGTCACCGAAGTAGGGGGGCTGATGACGCACGGGGCCGTTGTTGCCCGTGAATATGGCCTGCCGGCGGTCGTCGGAGTGGATAACGCCACTAAACTGATCAAAGACGGGCAAACCATCCGGGTAAACGGAACAGAAGGCTATATAGAAATATTGTAAACCTCGTTGTCCGGATTCAGGCACTTCAGGAATAATAAAGAGCAACTGAAAATACCATTGCCGTGATAAACGTTATCATTAATGAATTTCCCTCCCTGTAATTTAATTGTCTTTTCGGGAATGAAAATCAGAATAATGCTGTATTAATGAAAGAAGTATCACAAACGATAGCCGGATACCAACCAATCTCAAAAAATAAACTCTGATATGAAAAAAAACGCATTATTTGCCTTAGCTTTTTCCGTGATCGCATTTGCTTCATGCGGTCAATCCGCCTCTGTTGAAACCAAAGCACCGAACTCTGATTATAAATCAGCTTTTCCCGGACAAACAAGAATCAAGGCTGTAAAAACCAAAACGGCTTACGATTTTAAAGTACTTACCGAAGGTTTGTCTTTCCCGTGGGGTGTGAAAAGCCTTCCTGACGGCAGACTGATCGTAACTGAAAAAGAAGCGGGCAGTTTGAGAATTGTCAACCAGAAAGGAGAATTAAGTAAACCGATTACCGGCTTACCTGCTGTAAACTCTAAAGGACAGGGTGGCTTATTGGGGCTCGTCCTTGACCCGGCTTTCGAACAAAACCGTATGATTTACTGGACTTTCTCGGAAGATGTTGATGGAGGAAACCATACTTCAGTAGCAAAAGGGAAACTTTCGGCTGACGAGTCAAAAATTGAAGGAGCTACCGTTATTTACCGTGCTACTCCTGCTTATAAAGGAGCCCTGCATTATGGAGGCCGTATTCTTTTTGATAAAAGCGGAAACCTTTTTGTCAGCACAGGTGAGCGTTCTGACCTGGCTACCCGCCCGCAGGCTCAGGATCTTAATTCAGCTTTGGGAAAAGTGATCCACATCACGACCGACGGTAAGGCTGTGGCCGGTAATCCTTTTGAAGGAAAGGCAGGAGCAAGACCTGAGTTGTATACTTACGGACACCGGAATGTACAGGGTTTAGCCTTGCATCCTGAAACCGGAGACCTGTGGGAAAATGAGTTCGGACCAAGAGGCGGTGACGAAGTAAACCGTATCCAGGCCGGAAAAAACTACGGCTGGCCGACCATCACTTACGGTATCGAATACAGTGGGAAAAAAGTAGGAGAGGCTATTCAGCAGAAAGCAGGTCTTGAACAACCGGTTTACTACTGGGATCCTTCAGTATCGCCGAGCGGTATGACTTTTTATAGCGGAAACGCCATTCCGGAATGGAAAAATAACCTTTTCATCGGCTGTCTGAGCGGTATGCACATTGCCCGTCTGATTATCCAGAACAATAAAGTGGTGGGAGAAGAACGCTTGCTTGCTGATGAACTTCAGCGTTTCCGTGATGTAACACAAGGAAAAGACGGAGCTCTGTATGCCATCACCGACCAGGGAAGGCTTTACAGAATTGCTAAGAAATAATTACACCGGCGAGGTTTTAAAACCCCAGATAAAAATTTATGAAACGGCTTTAGTCTGACTGACTGGAGCCGTTTTTTTGTGCAGACAGCAGGATGGCCTTGCCGGTTTTTCAAGCCTTGATTTGGCGAAGTTTATAAGGATACAGATATAAAAGAGGTACCGGAGCACTATCCGGTACTTCTGATCAGGGTTTCCGGTTTATGATATCGCCGGGCTTTCTTTCACAGAAATTTCTATGGAAATTGTTTGCAATATTTTATTAATCAAGTGTTTGTGGTCTGTTTAGGTTGACTTGTCACTTTGCCATTCGAAATTCAGTAGGAGACATGCCTACTTTTTGCCTGAACAGCCTGGTGAAGTGTTGCGGATGTTTATAGCCTATTTCAAAAGCTATTTCGCTTATTGATTTACTTTGATCAGATATCTTTTCTTTAGATATATCAATAACTTTGGCTTGTATATAGTCCAGAGCAGGTTTGCCGGTTTCTTTTTTTAATAAATCTCCGAAGTAGTTGGACGATAAATTTAACTGCCCGGCACAATAAGATACAGTCGGCAGGCCAAGAACCTGTGGCTTTTCGGATTGAAAGTAATCCCTGAGTAAGTTCTCAAAACGTATCAGGATATCTTTATTTATAGTTTCTCTTGTAATAAACTGACGATCATAAAAACGGGTGCTATAGTTTAATAGTAGTTCTATATTGCTAATAATCAGTGTCTTACTATGTTTGTCAATGCCGTGCTCAAGTTCTTCCCTGATTTTTTTGAAACATTCAATAACTATCTGCTTCTCTCTTGATGAAACATGAAGAGCTTCATTGGCTTCATAAGAGAAAAACCCGTAGTCATTGATTTTCTTCCCTAAAGCTGTGCCACGGATAAAGTCAGGATGAAATACCAGTACCCAGCCTGTAGGCCGGACCATTTTTTCTTCCGGGGCTTTTATGCCAAAAACCTGCGAAGGAGCAATGAAAAGCATGGTTTCTTCCTGGTAGTCGTATTGATTGCGGCCATACTTAAAATCTTCACACTTTAAGTCCTTCAGAAAAATAACATACAAATCTGAGATATAGCATCTTGCCGGAATCTCAACAGATTTTGACTGATCTAAGACACTCACAAGGGGGTGCAACGTTTCCTGTCCTCTCTGAGAATTAAATTGAGTTACATTGCTTAGCTTTTCGAATTTATGCATAATGATGTTGATCTTCATTCAAATTTAACCGAAATAGCCCAGCTTTCCATATTCTTGAGAGCCCATCCGTAAAACTGGTTTAGAATCCCGTAAAACAGGTAAGTGTAAATGAAAAATTAAGGAGGAACTTTGTAAAAAATCTAAAAATGAAAATTTCAAAACTTGTTTTGACCATTATTCTTTTGGGCGGCGGCCTTAAAATCCTGGCACAGGACACATCAGTTGTTTTTCAAAAGGGTGACAAAGCCCCGGGTAGTTTTTTTACAGGTAATGCCTGGGTCAACGTCCTGGCTCCTGCCGACACTATTTTTAATACACAGGTAGGTAGCGTTACTTTTGAGGCAGGGGCCCGGACGTTCTGGCATTTTCATGAAGGTGGTCAAATCCTTCTTGTAACTGATGGAAAAGGTTATTATCAGGAGAAAGGCAAAGCGAAGCAAACAATTAGAAAGGGAGATGTCATAAAATGTTTACCAGGTACAGAGCACTGGCATGGTGCTTCCAATGAAAGTTCTATGACTCACCTGGCTATAAACACCAACACACAAAAGCCTGTTGTAAGATGGTTGAATGCTGTCACCGACCATGAATACTTATATGGTAAAAAATATCAGGCAAGAGCTCCTGAAACACAGCCATTTGGTGTTGAGGCATTTGGTAAATCAAAAGAGACGGTCATAAGATGGACTGGAAATGCGGGGTTTCTGATTAATAGTCATGGAACCACATTAATGATTGATCCTTTATTAAAGGACTTTGACATGCCTGTAATGATTAATTATCCGATAGCTCCTGAGAATGTACCTCGTTTAGATGCTGTTTTAATTACCCATAGTGACAATGACCATTTCAGCATACCCACCAATAAAGATCTGGCAGCAAATACCAGGGCTTTTCATTCGACATTTTATGTAGATTCTTTAATGAAAAATCTGGGGTGGAAGTCATATGGTCATGCTATCGGAGAAACTTTCAAGCTGGGAAATGTGAAAGTGAAGCTTTCTCCGGCAGACCACCAATGGCAGAATGCTTATAAGGGAGCTGCAAACAGATTTTTCAAAAAAGAAGATTGTACCGGTTTCCTGATTGAAACGCCTGAAGGTACTATCTGGGCCCAGGGAGATTCAAAACTTATGCCTGAACATTTGAAAATGACACCTCCTGATGCAATTCTGTTTGATTTCTCAGATAGTGAGTGGCATTTTACTTTAGCGGGAGCGGTAGAAATTGCCAATGCTTATCCCGATACACCATTATTACTTTCTCACTGGGGAACAGTTGATGCCCCTGATTTTGCACCCTTCAACGGAGATCCTGAAAAGTTAAAAAAACTCATCAGTAATCCTGAGCGGATGGTAATACTTGCTCCGGGACAACCCTATAAATTAAGGCCCTTAAAAAAACAAAACAAAATACAGCAAAATGAAAAAAAGTAACTTCATTTTATTGATGAGTTGTTTACTTATCAGTAGTTATTCTTCAGCCCAGGGGGTTAAAAACAAAGTTATGGAAAGTCATAGGGGAGATTCTGCCAACAGGAAGATGATGATCCGGATTTCAGAGATTGAAATATATCCTGAGTTCCTTACCGAATATAAGAATATTCTGAAAGAAGAGGCAGGAGCATCCGTGAGACTGGAACCCGGAGTGGTGGCCATATTCCCGATGTATCAGAGGGAGGATTCTACCCAGATAAGAATACTCGAAATGTACAGCGACAGGGATGCCTATGAATCGCATCTGAAAACACCGCATTTCCTGAAGTATAAGACTACAACCCTTAAAATGGTCAAATCTCTGAAGCTGGTGGATATGGAAGGGTTTGATTACCAGGTCATACCCCTGATTTTTAAGAAAGCGAAGACTAAATGATCTGGTCAATTTGTTCCCCGGTATTCCAACGGAGAAACCCCTACTTTTTGTTTAAAAAGCCGGGAAAAATGCTGCGGGTATTTGAAACCCAGTTCATAGGCAATTTCACTGATGGATTTCGTGGTGTCCAGTATCCTGTCTTTTGCCGTTTCCAACAGTTTTAAATGGATGAAGTCCAGGGCAGACTTTCCTGTTTCTTTTTTTATCAGGTCTCCGAAGTAGTTAGAGGAAAGATGCAGCTGGTCCGCAAAATAAGAGACTGAGGGTAAACCATCTGTTTTATGTTTTTCGTTCCTGAAAAAGTCATTGAGGATTTCTTCAAATTGCTCTACAATACCATGATTGACATTCTCCCTCGTGATAAACTGCCGGTCATAAAACCTTGAACAATATTTTAACAAAAGCTCCAGATTAGCGACAATCAGCTTTTTGCTGTGTTTGTCAATGTTTTGCCTGATTTCACTTTCGATGTTGTCCAGGCAGATACTTACGGTTGCTTTTTCTTTTTCAGAAAGATGCAGGGCCTCATTTGACTTATAATTGAAAAAAGAATACTCGTTGATTTGTTTGCCTAAGGTCGTGCCTTTGATCATGTCTGCATGGAACACCAGTGCCTTGCCGTACGGCTGATGCCACTCTCCTTCGGGCTCATGCGTAATAACCTGTCCCGGAGCAAAAAACACCATCGTTCCATCAGCATAATCATAGTAATTGTTGCCGTACCGCATATCGCCGCACCTGGTTTCTTTGAGAATAACGGCATAAAACCCCATCATAAACCTGCTCCTTTTTAGCATCCCTGATTTATTCAGATCCACCAGGCTGATGAGAGGATGCAGGCACGGGTTGTTAAAGGTCTCGCTATATTGTCTGATCGTTTCGTATTTCAGCACTTTACTTACTTTTTAATTTAACAATGGTCGAAAATATCAAAATAGTTGATGGCTTTCATTTTAAGCAGTGAAATTGGTATGTAAACCTGTAAAATGTATAAAATATCTTCGTTTTGAATCTGGTAAATTTGCAATAGCTATAGTAAAGATAAGCATAATCAGGGAGAGATACGCGGTTGTGATTGACAGAAAGCAGAAGTAAAAGTTGAAAATAAAAAACAGGATAAATGAAAACATACCATTTGAATATCAATAACAAAGCAGTAAGGGTTGAGGCAGAAGCCGACACACCCATGCTTTGGGTTATCCGGGATTATGTCCATTTGAAAGGAACTAAATTTGGTTGTGGCATGGGGCTTTGCGGGGCTTGTACCATCCACCTGGATGGTCAGCCTGTCCGCTCCTGTCAGACGCCGGTTTCTTCAGTAAAAGCAACGGGTAAAATTACCACCATTGAGGGTATTTCAGCCAATATTGAACATGTGGTGCAGAAAGCCTGGATAGAAGAGCAGGTGCCTCAGTGCGGATATTGTCAGTCAGGCCAGATCATGTCGGCTGTGGCTTTATTAAATACGAATGCAGACCCCACCGATGAAGACATCGACAATTATATGGCAGGAAACATCTGCCGGTGTGGTACTTACCAACGCATCCGTTCGGCCATTCATCTGGCCGCAGCAAGAATGAAATCTGAGTCTGGCAGCCGTGAAAAAAACCTAAAACAATCCTCTCATTAACCTCATGTCAAAGATAAATAATATCCATGTTAACCGCCGTGATTTTTTACGGTATACGGGCTTGTCAGGAGCTGCATTGGTTTTAGGCATTGCCCCGGCCAATGCAGATGAATCTGTTGGGATCAGCAATTTAAGTCTTCTGGAAGAGGGCCATTCACTGAGCCCTTATGTCATTATTGAGAAGTCGGGAAAAATAACGCTTTTCAGCACGAGACCTGAAATGGGGCAGGGAGTCTACCAATCCATTCCGGCCCTGATCGCCGAAGAATTGGAGATTTCGCAGGACCAGTATACCGTTAAGCAAACCGGTGGAGAAAAACAATTCGGCGGAGCACAGTTTGCGGGCGGTAGTTTCTCGGTCCGTTCGGATTACTTTGCCTTAAGAAAAGTGGGAGCTGCCGCCCGGGAAATGCTTATCTCGGCAGCAAGCCGGCAATGGAACGTGCCGGAATCTGAATGCTATGCTGAAAACGCCAGGATTTTTCACAGACCCTCAGGCAAAAGTGCCGGATATGGAGAATTAGCCGAAAGTGCTTCCACGCTGGAAGTTCCGGCAAACCCCCGGCTGAAAGACGCAAAAGATTTCAAACTTCTGGGTAAATCCGTAAAACGTCAGGACATACCCCTGAAAGTGTCGGGAAGGGCCGTCTTTGGTATTGACGTGGAAATACCCGGAATGGTTTATGCTTCTGTAGAGCGTTGCCCGGTCTTTGGTGCCACCCTGAAGGATTATGACAAGTCGGCCAGCCTGAAAGTCCCCGGTGTTGAAAATGTGGTGGAGGTAGAAAAGGTCTTCGGTGTTTATAAAACCAAAGGGGTAGCCGTCATAGCAGGAAACTACTGGTCTGCTTTGAAGGGCCGGAGGGCATTGAAAATAAACTGGGATTACCAGGGAAAAGAGTATTTTAACTCACAGGATTATGCAGCATCACTAAGAAAACTGGCTGAGAAAGAAGGCGTGGTTGATGCAGCTGTCGGTGACTTCGACAAAGGTTTTGCTGAATCAACCAAAAAAATAGAGGCTTTTTATGAAACCCCTTTTGTGTCGCATTCCACGATGGAGGCCATGAATTGTACGGCACACTGGAAAGAGGAGGGCAAACTGGAGGTCTGGGCCTCTACCCAGGTACCTTCAGACACCATGCGTGATCTTACAGGTCGCTATAACTTAAAGGAAGAGAATGTTCTGATCCATACCTGTTTCAACGGCGGAGGGTTCGGCAGAAGGCTGGCCATAGATTTTATCATTGAAGCGGTAAATCTGTCCAAAAGCATTAAAAAACCGGTCAAGCTGATCTGGACAAGGGAAGATGATATGCAGTCAGGTCCTTTCAGACCACCCACTTTTTCATCACTGAAAGGAGGCATTTCAGGCGATGGTAAATTGCTTGCGTTTCAGCACAAAGTGATCTCACCTTCTATCATGGCCTTTTTAAATCCTGATTTTGATAAAACAAAGTTAGATGGCAACATGACGGAGGGAATCAGTCACCAGAAGTATGAAATCCCGAATATGAAAAACCTTTTTGTGTATTCGGATATTCATGTGCCTCTGTTGTGGTGGCGTTCGGTAACCAGTTCAACCCTGGCTTTTTCACATGAGTGTTTCATAGACGAGCTGGCTCACACGGCTGGTAAAGACCCCATGGCTTTCCGCCTGCAAATGCTTACCAAAGCTTCTGATGCCAGACGCGTATTACAGAAACTAAAAGAAGTGTCGGGCTGGGATGTTCCGATGGCAGAAGGCCGGGGCCGGGGCGTGGCACAGTGGGAGTTTTTTGCAGGTTTGGGCGGACAGGTGATTGAGGTGACCAGGCAATCTGATAAATCGGTAAAGATAGATAAAGTATTTGCGGTGATTGACCTGGGAACTGTCGTCAATCCCGATACCGTGAAAGCACAGGTGGAAGGTGCTGTGGTGATGGGCATTACGGCAGCCATTAAAAATGGTATAACCTTTGCCAACGGGAAAACAGAACAAAGCAATTTTCATGATAACCCCGTATTGAGGATCAATGAAATGCCGCCTGTTGAAGTGCATATCCTGGCTGAGGGAGGTGAAAATATCAAAGGCGTCGGAGAGCCGGGACTTCCGCCCGTTGCTCCTGCACTGGCCAATGCCATTTTTGCGGCTACCGGCATTCGTGTCCGCAAAATGCCTTTTGATATAGACAATTTAACATCATGAATACAGAAAAAGATATTTTTGACCGGATGATGAAAGGGGGCATTTTCAGATCCGATGACCCTGAATATCCAAAGATTTTTGAGGCAGTTAACGAAACCATGAAGTTGTCACAAAAGCTCAATGCCGCCACCGACACTAACGAAGTCAGGCAATGGCTAAGTGAAATTATCGGCAACAAAGTAGATGAAACCACTACTTTGTTTATCCCTTTTCATACCAATTTGGGGAGGAATATCAGAATTGGTAAAAATGTTTTTATCAATCATGGATGTACTTTCCTGGACCTGGGAGGCATCACCATTGAAGACGATGCATTGATTGGACCCAATGTACAGCTCATCACCGAAAACCACCCGGTTCACCCTGCAGAGCGGAAAGCACTGGATCTGAAGTCAGTCCTGGTAAAACGGAATGCATGGATAGGGGCCGGGGCGATCATCCTTCCGGGCGTCACTATCGGTGAAAACTCGGTGGTAGCGGCAGGGGCTGTCGTAAACAAAGACGTGCCTGATAACACTATAGCAGGAGGTGTTCCGGCAAAATTCATCAGATCCATTGAAATCTGATTTCAGTAAAAAGAACAGAATAAGCAAAATCAGGTACTATGAAATATTCATTTTTCATCTCTCTTTTGGCTTTCCCTTTTTTAACAGGCTTTGCTTCCTGTGAAAAAGACCAGCCGGCAACAAGCAACAGCAATTCCTCAAACAATGAAAATACTATTCCAATGGGCGGCAAAATAAGAATAAAGGTTGGTGCCGGTACATTTACTGCTACGCTTTTAAACAATGAAACGGCAAATAAATTCAGAGCAATGCTGCCTTTGACCCTCAAAATGAGCGAACTGAACGGTAATGAAAAGTATTTCGATTTAACCGCCAGTTTACCAGGCAACGCTTCAAATCCCGGAACCATACAGTCCGGAGATTTAATGCTTTACGGTGCCAACACCCTTGTACTCTTTTATAAAACTTTCCCTACTTCGTACAGCTATTCAAAAATCGGGCGAATTGATGATGCAACAGGACTTGGGCAGGCATTGGGTAGCAATAGTGTAACCATTACCTTTGAAGTGCAGTGAGGTCGTGATTCCACTGCTTCAATATCAGATAAATCTGCTGAAGCCGGTAAAAGGAGCTTAATAGCCTATGAATATACCTCCGGAACCTGTAAGAAGAGGTTATTAACCTATAATTATACCTTCCGGGCCTATATGGAGAGGTTTTGAACCTATATTTATACCCCCTGGGGCCTATAATTATACCCTCTAGGGCCTATAAGAAGAGGTTATTAACCTATAATTATACCTTCCGAACCTATATGGAGAGGTTTTGAACCTATATTTATACCCTCTGGGACCTATAATTATACCCTCTAGGGCCTATAAGAAGAGGTTATTAACCTATAATTATACCTTCCGAACCTATATGGAGAGGTTTTGAACCTATATTTATACCCCCTGGAACCTATAATTATACCCTCTAGGACCTATAAGAAGAGGTTGTTAACCTATAATTATACCTTCTGAACCTGTACTATGCGGTTCAGGGATGGTCTACTTCCTTCCGAAGCAATTATGCCGCTTACTTAAGAGCTGCATTGAGAAATGTAATCACTTTTGTTTTTAAGTCTTCTGTGTCAAACATCTTCCCGAAGTGAGGAGCGTCTTTTACAATAATCAATTCATTTTTTACCCCGGTCGCTGTCAGCCATCCTGATAATAATTTCGATTGACGGGGAGAAACCATGTCGTCTTTCTCGCCGTGTATGATAAGAAACGGCGGGTCGTTTTTGTCGACATAGGTGACCGGACTTGCGGCTTTTGCCAGATCGGGACGGGAAACAGGGCTTGCTCCCAATAAAATAGCTTCCGGTGCTTTAGGGTCTTCGCTGCTTCCCAATGAGGCCAGTTCGGAAGGCCCGTAATAATCAACCACAGCTTTTATGTTGAACTGCTGCACGGCGTTATGCATAAAAAAGGCCGGAACTTTATTGTTATTAGCCAGGCCCTGCAGAGAGGCCAGGTGTCCTCCGGCTGAGAAACCCATGATGGCGATCCTGTTCTTGTCCAGGTGGTACTTCTCAGCATTTTTACATAGAAATGAAAGGGCCTGGTTGCAGTCCTGGATCTGGGCCGGAAACTGAGCTTGCGAGGCAAAACGGTAATCAACGGACGCTACCGCAATGCCGTTATTGATCAAAGCCGAAATGGTATTGCCCATATAGCCGATGTCGGCATATTTATCGTTTACCAGCCAGCCCCCTCCGTGGATAAAAACCACAAAAGGCACATTGCCCTTTACATCACGGGGCAAATAGATATCTAAAAGATGCTTCTTCAGCGTGTCATTGTTGAAGGGGATATTGCCGTGCAGGATTGTTCCCTGCGGAAAGAGCTTGTACACCCGGTTTTCAGACTGGGAAAAAAGGTCAGATGAAAAGCAGTGAATGACTGCCAGGATGAACAGCAGCTTCCTGCTTGTCATGGCCGGTTTACTGTTCTGAAAAGGAACGTTGATTTTCATTGACTTAGGGATAAATGATTTTCTAAGGCTAAAATAGAAAGTATTTTCCGGATTATGGTCAGTTCAGATTTTTAAACTCATTCGGGGTATAACCCACCCGTTGCTTAAATACCCTCGTGAAGTGTTGCGGGTATTTGAACCCTAATTCGTAGGCAATTTCATTCACGGTTTTATCTGTACCGAACACCTTGTCTTTGGCCACTTCAATGATTTTGGTCTGTATGTATTCTTTTGCCGATTGCCCGGTTTCTTTTTTGATCAGGTCACCGAAATAGTTGGCCGACAAATGAAGCTCTTCTGCAAAATAGGCCACCGAAGGCAAGCCGATATTCTGAGGCTTTTCGGTCAGGAAATACGCATTCAGCAATTCTTCAAACCTCGCCAGAATGCCCTTATGGGGATGATCCCGGGTAATGAACTGACGGTCATAAAAACGTTCGCAGTAATCCAGGAACAATTCGATATTCGAAGCGATCAGCTTCTTGCTGTGCTTGTCAACCGGTTGTTTTAATTCAAATTCTATTTTGTGAAAGCAATCCATGATCATGTGTCTTTCGTCGTCAGACAGGTGCAGGGCTTCGTTGGTCTGGTAGTTGAAAAACTTATAATTCTGCATGGCTTTCCCAAGGGCTGTTCCATGCATAAAGTCGGCGTGAAAAACCAGTCCGTAGCCCATGGGCTGATAAGTCCCTCCCGAGGGATTCTTCATCTCAGCGACCTGTCCCGGAGCAAAAAACACCAGTGTACCTGCCTGATAATCATAATAATGACGGCCATAAACCATATCCCCGCATTTAACATCCTTCAAAAAGACGGTGTATAAACCATATTGAAACCTGATGCTCTCCACATCGCCCCAGGATCTTTCATGGGCTTTTGAAAAATCAATGACGCTTACCAGGGGGTGCAGCGTTTTGTGATTATTAAAGGTGTTGTAATCACTTACATTGTCAATATTTACAATAGTCTCCATAATGATGATGATGTTTCTGACTCAAATTTAAGCCATTATTTTCTCAATAACAGGAAGCCGCCCGGCAATCAGTAAAAATGGTAGAAATACCAGTAATTTTTCTACCTCATTGATAATTAAAACCTTAGACCTTTGTATCGGTAAAAAAAACGAAATCCGTTTCAAACTAAACCTTAAACATGAAAAAAATAATCATAACGTCTTTGTGCTTAATGGCATGTTCCGCATTTGGTCAGCCAACAGAAAACAATACTCCGAAAGTAAAGACAATATCCGGAGTTGTTCGTGGAACAACTGAAGGAGACGTATCTGTTTTCAAGGGCATTCCCTTTGCCTCCCCTCCGGTGGGTGAATTTCGCTGGCGGCCACCACAACCTGTAAAAAACTGGGAAGGAGAGTTAGATGCCAGCAAGTTTGGTCCGAATTGTGCCCAGGCAGGCTGGGGTGCGAAACCTGGTACTATTGCAGAAGGGTCTTCAGAAGACTGCCTTTATCTTAACCTATGGAAACCCGCCGGTGGAACAGCTAAGTCGAAATTACCGGTAATGGTTTGGATTCATGGAGGTGGATTTACCGGCGGGAGTGGTTCAAGTCCGCAAAATTTCGGACACGAATTGACCAGACAAGGTGTGATTCTGGTTAGTATCAATTACCGGTTGGGACGTTTGGGCTTTTTTGCCCACCCGGCTTTGAATGCCGAATTTCCGGGAGAATTGAAAGGGAATTACGGCTACATGGACCAGATTGCCGCTCTGCAATGGATTCAGAATAACATCGCCGCTTTTGGTGGCGACCCGAATAACGTTACTATTTTTGGTTTCTCAGCAGGTGGCGTTTCAGTTCACTCGCTTCTTACTATTCCTAAAGCGAAAGGTCTTTTTCATAAATTAATCGGAGAGTCCAGTGGTGGGCGTGATGGTGTTCTTACGGGAAGACCGATCAGTGGAGAAAATGCTGATGTTCTTTATCATGTTTCAGCAGAAACCATAGGGCTGAATTTTGCGAAAAGGCAAGGAATTGAAGGTAGTGATGCATCAGCATTAGCAAAATTGCGTGCATTAACGGTAGAAAAAATTGTAGATAGCGGCCAGGAAACTGATGGTCAGGGTGGTGTAAGAACCTATTCAGGCCCGATTCTCGATGGAAAACTGGTGGTCGAAACTGCCGAAAGTGCTTATATGGCAGGTCGTCAGTCAAAAATGCCTTTGATGATAGGAAACTGTAGTGCCGAAATCGGGGGAGCTTTTGTGAGCAATGCCAAAACAAAAGAAGCGTTGTTTTCTTCTTTTGGTGACCTGGAAGCAGAGGCAAAAGCCGCCTATGATGCCGATGGAAATAAAAGCTTTAATGAGGTAATCACTCAATTTAATACAGACTGGGTATGGGGAGAACCTGCACGGATGACTGCAAAAGCTTTCCTGGCGAAAAATGCCCCTGTTTATGTTTATCAGTTTGGATATGTACCGCCAGCCGCACAGGCACGTTCACCTTATGGAGCCGGCCATGGTTCAGAAGTTTCATTTGTTTTTAATACCTTAAACGCTCGTTGGGGCCCACCAGCTGAGCCAACCGCCACAGAAAAAGAATTGGCAGGGGTGATGAGCAGGTATTGGACAAACTTTGCTAAAACAGGCAATCCAAATGGACAAGGTTTGCCGGACTGGCCACTTTATGACAATCAAAAACAAAATATTCTTGATGTGGAATTAGATGGCAAAGTCGTAAAAAAACCGGACCCTCGTCAGGCAAGATTCAATGTCGTGGAGAAGGCGATGAAAAACAGAGCTAAAATTCAATCAAGAGGTATTTAAGAAATACCTCTGATTCACAAATTATTTTTTGAATTAACGGCGACCGACGTTTCGCAATAAACAATTATGCAAAAAGTAAAATTAAATAACGGAGTAGAAATGCCCGTTCTCGGGTTCGGTGTCTTTCAGGTAACTGACCTGGCGGAGTGTGAAAGGAGTGTGCTGGAAGCTATACAGACTGGGTACCGCCTGATTGACACCGCTGCTTCTTACAGAAACGAAGAGGCGGTAGGAAAAGCCATTAAAAAGAGCGGCGTTCCGAGGGATGAATTATTTATCACCACCAAGTTGTGGATCCAGTCAAATGGGTATGAAGGAGCTAAAAAAGCTTTCGAAAATTCCATGAGACAATTGCAGCTGGATTACCTTGATTTATACCTGATTCACCAGCCTTTCGGGGATGTTTACGGCTCATGGAGAGCAATGGAGGACTTGTATAAAGAAGGCCGGATAAGGGCCATTGGCGTCAGTAATTTTCAGCCCGACAGGCTTATTGACCTCATCGTTCACCATGAAATTGCACCGGCGGTCAACCAGGTCGAAACACACCCTTTCAATCAGCAAATTGAAAATCAGGATTTTATGGAACAAAACAAGGTTCAGATAGAATCCTGGGGGCCGTTTGCGGAAGGTAAAAATGATTTATTTCAAAATGAGTTATTGGCCTCTGTCGGAAATAAGTACAACAAAACGATTGCCCAGGTAGTGTTGCGTTGGCTTTCGCAAAGAGGCGTGGTGGCTATTCCGAAGTCGGTCCGTAAAGAAAGGATGGAAGAGAATTTCAAAATCTTTGATTTCGAACTGAGCAATGAGGATATGGAGGCCATCAAAACACTCGACACCCGGCAAAGCAGTTTCTTTGACCACCGTGACCCGGCTATTGTGAAATGGCTCGGTGAATACAGGCCGGGTTTATAATATCAATACATTTTAATTTATACTATTAAATATCAATCACTTATGAAAGTATCAATTTCAGGAATATTCGTTTTGCTGTTCGTTACGCAATTTTGTTTCGCACAAAATAAAGAGGAAGAGATCAAAAAACTCTCTAAGGACAAATGGCAATGGATGGCCGATAAAAATGTGGAGCCATTGGCTGCCCTTTTCGACGACAAAGCCGTGTTTGTACACATGGGCGGCTCGTGGGGCAAAGAACAGGAAGTAAACATCATCAAAAGCGGAGGAATACATTACAAAAAAGCAGATGTTCATGAAGTTTCTGTCAATATCATTGATAACACCGCCATTCTTTTGAACAGGATCACCTTGCTGGCAGTGGTAGGAGGCAACGAAGTTACCAACCCTTTTATGGTCACAGAAGTGTACATCAACCAAAAAGGCACCTGGAAACTGGGCTCACTTTCGTTCACAAAATTGATGACTCCCTGAAAAAAACTTATCTTAGTACAACATTATTCAGGATTACCATGAAAATTTATCATTCCCTGGCAGCTGCAACGCTGTTCTCCATACTTCTGAGCTCATGTGCTCAGCATAAAGGCCTTATCGTCATCAAAGAACAAGGCAGTTTTGCTGTCGGTGGTTCGGTCATTACCAACCCCGGCCAGTTTGATCCCATAAAACGGACGCCTGAAGGGCAGACTTTTCACGGCGACCACGCCAATATTGTTTACCAGATTCCGGCAGGTGCCCGCAAACTGCCCCTGGTATTCTGGCATGGCATCGGGCAGTTTTCCAAAACCTGGGAAACCACACCGGACGGACGGGAAGGGTTTAATAATATCTTCCTGAGAAGGAAATTCGGGGTTTACCTGATCAATCAGCCTCGCAGGGGCAATGCCGGCAGAAGCACGGTTGAAGCCACGATTACGCCCACACCTGATGAGCAAACCTGGTTCGGGACTTTCAGGGTGGGTATCGGCTCGGAATATTTTCCCGGGGTGCAATTTGCCAAAGACCCGGAAACTTTAAACCAGTATTTCCGCCAGATGACCCCGAATATCGGTAGTTTTGATACGGAGGTGATTACCAATGCGACGTCTAAGCTCTTTGATAAAATCGGAGCGGGAATCCTGGTGACCCATTCCCATTCAGGAGGATTCGGCTGGGCCACCGCCGTTAAAAACAGCAATGTCAAAGCCATCGCCTCTTATGAGCCGGGAAGCGGCTTCCTTTTTCCGGAAGGAGAAGTGCCTGCACCCATCGCCAGTTCTGCGGGGCCGGTGGCGGCAATAGGAGTTCCCTTGTCTGACTTTATGAAGCTCACAAAGATCCCAATTGTCATCTATTACGGTGATTTTATCCCTGAAAAACCTGATCCTAATCCGGGAGCCGACGGCTGGCGGGCGAGACTTGAAATGGCAAGGCTATGGAGAGATGCCGTAAACAAACATGGCGGCGATGTTACCGTCATTCATTTACCTGAAACAGGTATCAAGGGAAATACCCACTTTCCGTTCTCCGATCTTAACAATATTGAAATAGCAGATCTGCTGTCAGAATGGTTAAAGAAAAAAGGCCTGGATTGATTGGATTCAAAAACAGATATAAGCCCAAAAAGAATACTAAGAGCGAATTAAGGTCTTCCGGACTTTCAATTCGCTTTTAGCGTCAATTTTTCGCTTTAGTGGGCTTACATTAGAATTTCAGACCGGAAGGGTATAAATTTACAGTTATTTTAAGTGGATAAATCATTGAAAACTCCGGAATAAATTGCTGAAGAAATACACTTCATACGAATTACTGCTGATCAGCCTGGTGTCTGCCTTGTTTATTTTATACATTGACCTGACCTGGCTGCCTTTTGAACTACGGGGGCTTGAAAAGCCCGAATGGGTAAAACCTGTAGGGGTTTTCATTGTCCGGTACACCTTCTTTGCCAGCCTGATTTTCATATTGGTGAAGATGAACCTGGAGAATTTAAGCTCTTCAACCTTTAACAAAAGGGTGCTTTACAGTTCATTGATCACCGCCGTTTTTTATGCAGTTTATGGCGGGATTTCATTTTTGATTTTCAGAAAAGTCAGGCATTATGGCAGCCTTGTACTGTTTCAGTTTTTTGTTATTGCTCTTTTAAGCATCCTGATCGGGCACATCATCAGCCTCTATACCGAGAAAAGAAAAAAGGAACAGCAGATTGAGGAATTAACGATTAAAAACCTGCAAAGCCGCTACGATGCCCTGACCAACCAGATCAACCCGCACTTTTTCTTTAATTCACTTAACGGCCTTACTTCACTGATCCGGAAAGGAAATGAAGAAATGACGCTCACTTATGTCAACAAGCTTTCGGATGTTTTCAGGTATATCCTGCAAAGCGACAAAAAAGGGCTCATTACCTTGGGGGAGGAACTCGACTTTGTAGAGGCGTTCCGTTATATGATGGAGGTACGCTTTGCCAACAAATTAAAATTTACGATCAATACCGGTCAGAATACCCTGGTTCACAAATTGCCCGTACTCTCTATTCTTCCTCTTCTTGACAATATTGTGGTGCATAACAGGATAGACAGCGATCATAAAATGGTCGTTAAAATATACATCAATGAACAGAACGAACTGGTGGTTTCCAACCCCATTTATCCGAAACTATCCGTACCCGTAACCAACGGCACCGGCCTGAAAAACCTGGAAAGCCGTTACCTGTTATTGGTCGGTAAACCGGTCAGAATTGAGGATGACGGGAAATTATTCACTGTTTATTTACCACTAAACTAGCCGTTTATGAAGGTGCTGATTGTTGAAGACGAAACCTCTGCCTATGACAGTATAGTGGCTATTCTGAAAGAAATTGATTCGGCTATACAAATCGCAGAAAACACGGAAAGCGTGAGCCAGACCGTTAACTGGCTGAAAGAGAATGCTGCCCCAGACCTTATTTTAATGGATATTCATTTATCAGACGGATCTGCGTTTCTGATATTTGACTACATCGAGGTAGCTGTGCCTATCATTTTTACGACGGCTTATGATGAATACGCGATTGAAGCCTTTAAAGTCAACAGCATCGACTATTTGCTTAAGCCGGTAAAAACGGACGATCTCCGGAGGGCACTTATTAAATTCAGCAGGTGGTCGCCCACTGACCTGGTAATCTATTTGTCCAGGGTATCTCAATTGACTGCCCCCAAACGTTATAAGGACAGGATCTTAATTCCTGTCAGGGATACATTACTCCCTGTAGAAGTGGATAATATCGCTTACTTCTATACCTCAGATAAAACCACATTTATCTGTCTGAGGGATGGTTCCCAATTTCCTTATTCCAGCACTCTGGATCATATCTTTTCTTCTTTGGATCCTGCTCAGTTTTACCGGGCTAACAAACAATACATCGTTACCCGAAGCAACGTTAAAAATATTACGATCTGGTTTGATAACCGCTTACTTTTAACGCTGGATACTGCCGTACCGGAGCCGGTCTACATCAGCAAAAACAGGGCGGCAGATTTTAAAAACTGGATGGTAAACGGGTAAACAAAGAAACCGAAGGAACACAAATTCGTTTTCAGTACCTTTTTTTTCGCTTTAATTCCCTGCTGTATATAGGTAGTGTTTAATTTATTGATATTGCATTAAATACCCGTGATAGCTGAGGGAACAACCATCTGTAAAAATGGTAGGAATATCAGTAATCCGTGTACCTTATTGACAATTAAAACCTTAGAACTTTGTAGCTGTGTAACAGCCTTCAAAACAAGTACAACAATTTTATCTTCTTTTATTATGAAAACATCAGTTTTAGTTTTATCCGCTTTCTTATTCAGTGTACAATTTTGTTTCGCTCAGCAAAATGTGGAGGACGAGATCAGGCAACTTTCCAAGGACAAGTGGCAATGGATGGCGGATAAGAACGTCGACAAGCTTGAACCATTATTTGACAGCAAGTCAAAATTCGTCCATATGAGCGGCACCTGGAAAAAGGACGAGGAACATGACATTATCAAGACCGGAAGGATCTGGTACAAGAACACTACGGTCCATGATACAGCGGTGGAAGTTTCAGGAAACACAGCCATCATCTGGAGCCGGATTACCCTTGAGGCTATCGTCAGGGGAGCTGAGGCAAAAACCGAATTTACGGTTACTGAAGTGTATCAAAAACAAGGCAAAAACTGGAAAATTCTGGCCCTGACCTTCAGCAGTGTGCGGGATACGCATGAGATTAAGAAGTGATTTTTAGAGGAGAAGGGATAAAGGAAAAGGAGAAAGCAGGAGGGAGAAGTGAGAACCAGAAAAGGACAGGGTGTAAGGAAGGGGCGTGGAAAAAAGGGGGCTTTGCTGGGATCATCAATATGGGGTTAATATTCAGGGTTTTTAACCTTTGTGCTTTAAGTTTTATCCTTTTTGAATTAAAAAATAACGGTTTGAAAATCGTAATCAATTGTTTGATTATCATAATTTGTAGTTAGAGTTATTTTGTATCTTTATTAGATTTTATTGAACAATACTAAACATTACCACCTTGGCTAAATTTAATTTAAAAATCAACCAAAAAAACCTTAGTGTGGATGTTGATCCGTCTACCCCGGTTCTCTGGGTCTTACGTGATCATATCGGATTGACCGGCACTAAGTTCGGGTGCGGGATGGCTCAATGTGGAGCTTGTACCATTCATCTGGATGGCAATGCGGTCCGTTCCTGTGTGCTGCCTGTTTCGGCCATAGGCAAACAGGCCATTACGACCATCGAAGGTTTATCTGCTAACGGAACACACCCCGTACAGAAAGCGTGGATCGAACATGACGTGCCTCAATGCGGCTATTGCCAGGCAGGCCAGATCATGAGTGCTTCGTCATTATTGAAAAGTAATCCCAAACCAACAGACGAAGAGATAGATGCTGCCATGAGTGGTAACATCTGCCGTTGCGGAACCTACTTAAGAATCAGGGAAGCCATTAAGACTGCTGCCTCAAAATAACCAGCGGCATATATCTTATACACCATGTAAACAGCTGATTAAAAAATGAAAACAGTTAAAACGACTTATGACAGACGCTCCTTTCTGAAAGCTTCTTTACTTTCAGGCGGCGGAATGCTATTGAGCATAGGCTCTTTGTCAGGTTTTAAGTCTGACGACATTTTTAACAGCGATGATCCTCAAAAGGGCTGGAACGAACTTAACGGGTTTGTAAAAATTACGGCGGATAACGTGATAAAAATCATGTCACCCAATCCGGAAGGAGGGCAAGGTGTGAAAACGTCGATGCCCATGATCGTGGCAGAGGAGCTTGATGTTGATTTTTCGAAGATCATCATCGAACAGGCGGATTTAAATACCAAGCATTTCACCCGGCAATTTATCGGAGGCAGCCAGGCCATTCATCAGGGCTGGCAACCACTGCGTATGGCAGGAGCTACGGCCCGGCATATGCTCAGGGAAGCCGCTGCAAAAACATGGAATGTGCCGTTTGAAGAAGTAAGTACCGGATCCGGCGTTTTGTATCATAAAAAATCCGGAAAATCAGCTACATATGGCGAAATGGCCACTGCTGCTGTCCAAATGCCGGTTCCTAAAGAAGTAAAGTTGAAAGATATCAAAGACTTCAGGATCATCGGAAAGAGCCAGCACAATGTTGATCTGAAAAAAATTGTTTCCGGCCAGCCTTTATTCGGGATCGATACCCGGAAAGAAGGGATGATGATTGCGATGATCATACACCCTCCTGCCTTTGGCCTGAAGTTTAAATCAATAGCAAACGGCAGTGCAGTAAGTAAAATGAAAGGGGTTGCAGACATCTTTCCTGTGAAGATTTATAATGAGGGTTACGAAAGAACCTTTTTTGATACTGCGACATTCAATGAAGTGGTTGCCGTTGTTGGCAAAAC
Source organism: Emticicia sp. CRIBPO (assembly GCF_009905725.1). Taxonomy (GTDB): domain Bacteria; phylum Bacteroidota; class Bacteroidia; order Cytophagales; family Spirosomataceae; genus Leadbetterella. Next base: position 140,747 of record NZ_JAAAKV010000004.1, read on the forward strand.
CACCTGGGAAGTAATACAGGCGAAAAAAGCCCTGAAAATTGAATGGGAGCCTTTTGAAAGCTACACCCAGCCCAGGAATATGCTGGGTAGAAAGCAAATGGAAAATGTACCCGGTGGGCTGGAAGATTCTACGCAGCATACGGCTGTGCTGGCAGAGCGTTTAAGTCAGCCTGCCACTGTCCGCCGCAAAGACGGAGACGTGGAAGCGGCGTTTAAAGGTGCTGCCAAGGTTATAGAACGTGTGTATAACGCCCCTTTTTTAGCCCATAATTGTATGGAGCCGATGAATTTTTTCGCTCATGTAACGAATGAAAAAGCTGAATTGTCGGGACCACTTCAAAAACCTGAATTTACAGAACAGGCTCTTTCGGCACGTTTGGGTATGCCGCTGGAGAAAATTGACATTCAAATGACCCGTCTGGGCGGGGGATTCGGCAGAAGGTCATATGCCCACTGGCTGATTGAAGCCGCTCTTATTTCACAAAAGGTAAAAGCACCCGTCAAGTTGATTTATACCCGTGAGGACGACATGACTTCGGGCATTTACCGCTCGACCTATACCGCCCGTTATCGGGCAGCCCTTGACGCTAATAATCAACTGATCGGTTTTCATGTCAAAGCAGGGGGAGCACCCGAGTCTCCTTTGTACCCTAACCGTTTCCCTGCAGGAGCAGTGGATAATTACCTGGCTGAAGATTTTACGGTGGATTCGAATATCACCGTTGGTTCATACCGTGCCCCGCGATCTAATTTCATGGCAGCAGCCGAGCAATCATTTCTTGATGAAGTGGCTGAAACGGCCGGCAAAGACCCAATAGCCTTCAGGCTGGAATTACTGAAAAGGGCCAAAGAGAAACCCGTCGGTAAAAACAATGACTATGAGCCCGAACGCTTTGCCAATGTTTTAAACCTGGTCAGAGAAAAAGCAGATTGGGACAACCTAAAGACCTCAAAAAAACTAGGGTTCTCAGCTTATTTCTGTCATGATTCCTATGCCGCTCATGTGCTGGATTTAGAAATGAAAGACGACTCTGTACTGATTAATAAAGTATGGTGTGCCATCGACTGCGGCATTGTTATCAATCCTGATGCCGCCAAAAACATGGCAGAGGGAGGTATTGTTGATGCTGTAGGAGCCGCTATGTATGGCAAAATGACTTTTACCAAGGGAGTTCCGGATGCTGATAATTTTCACAATTTCAGGATGATCCGTCATAACGAAGCCCCAAAGCAAATAGAAGTTCACTTTGTAGAAAATGACATTGACCCATCGGGCATGGGTGAACCAGCCTATCCGCCGGTATACGGAGCCCTGGCCAATGCTTTGTATAAAGCCACCGGAAAGCGTTTTTATAATCAACCTTTCAATGACTATATTATTTAAGAATAAGAAGTACCAAAACATTAACCTTAATCTGATCAGAAATGGAAAATAATAACCAATATAGCAGGCGTTCCTTTTTAAAGTCTTCTGCCCTTACAGGCGGTGGATTTCTCTTGAGCATGACCTGGTTTGCCAAAGTCAGTGCTGCGGGCAAGCCTGGTGAAGCAGCCCTGATGCCCGAGTGGCAGGAACTGAATGGATACATAAAAATTACGCCGGATAATGTCATCAAGCTCATTTGTCCCAATCCGGAATTCGGACAAAACGTGATGACTTCGCTGCCGATGATGGTGGCTGAAGAACTGGACGTAGACTGGAAAAATGTAGTGGTGGAAATGGGCCCTCATGACAGTGTCAAATTAGGTCCGCAGTTTACAGGCGGAAGTAACTCGATAAGGATGTACTGGAAACCCTTGCGGACTGCCGGTGCTTCAGCCAGGCAAATGCTCATTGAAGCCGCTGCCCAAACCTGGGGTGTTCCGGCCGGAGAAATCACCACAAAAGCAGGTGTTTTATCTCACAAGGGTGGAAAATCAGCGAAATATGGAGAAATGGCCGCGAAAGCAGCTACTATCCCTGTGCCTAAGGATGTAAAACTGAAATCTCCTAAGGATTTTACCATCATCAGAAACTCAAAGAAAAACAGTGAAGGACAAAAAATAATCACCGGTAAACCTCTTTTTGGAATGGATTACAAGGTCGATGGTATGCTGATCGCTATGATTCAGCATCCGCCTGCCTTCGGAATGAAGCTTAAGTCGTTTGATGCTTCACAAGCCCTTAAAATGCCGGGCATCAAAGATGTTTTCACCATAAGATTATATGAAGAAGGTTTCGAACAAGGCGGTTTTGATACCCGTACCTTCAATGAATTACTGGTTATCACCGGCAAAACAACCTGGGAAGTGATGAACGCCCGTAAAAAGCTGCTGGCTCAGTGGGAGCCTGCCGGCGACATTAAAGAAACCATGATGGGCAGGGGCGGAAAGAGAGAAGTTGTTGTGCCCGGAAGGCTTGAAAATACAGGTGCCCAGCTTGAAATGATGCAGGAATATGCCAAAAAACCGGCTCAGTTGTTAAGAAAAGACGGTGATCCTGAAACGGCCTTCAAAAATGCGGCTCAGATCATCGAACGCACCTACAACGCCCCGTTTCTGGCCCATAACTGTATGGAGCCGATGAACTTCTTCGCTCATGTGACCGATGAAAAAGCTCTGGTGGCGGGTCCTTTGCAGGCACCGGGCTGGGTGGAGCCCACTTTATCGAAATTATTGAAACTTCCGCCTGAAAAGATCGAGATACAGATGACACGTATGGGTGGCGGATTCGGTCGCCGGGCCTATGGTCAGTATGTTTATGAAGCAGCGATGATCTCCAAACACGCCAAGGCTCCTGTCAAACTGATGTACACCCGTGAAGATGATATGACTTACGGCATCTACCGGCCGATGTACACGGCTACTTACCGTGCCGCCCTGGATGAAAATAAAAACCTGATTGGTTTTCATGTGAAAGGTGGTGGGATTCCTGAGAACGCCATACATGCCAACCGTTTTCCTGCCGGGGCTGTGGACAATTACCTGGCCGAAGGCTGGGAGATTTCTTCCAACATCACCATTGGAGCTTTCCGTGCACCGCGGTCTAACTTCAACGCAGCGGCTGAGCAATCATTCTTGGATGAAGTCGCTGAGGCCATGGGTAAAGACCCGATAGCCTTCCGCCTGGAGCTATTAAAACGTTCCAAAGAAAATCCGGTAGGAAAAAACAATGAATATGATGCGGGCAGGTACGCAGGTGTGCTGGAACTGGTAAGAGATAAATCCGGTTGGGGCAAGCCCGAAAACAAAGGTAAAAAAAGGGGCGTGGCGGCTTATTTCTGTCACAACTCTTATGCCGCACACATCGTGGACATGGTGGAGAGAGACGGCGAGCCTTACGTGGAAAGTGTAACCAGTGCCATTGACTGCGGCATTGTGATCAATCCGGATGCGGCTGCCAACATGGTGCAGGGAGCTGTGGTGGACGGTATCGGCAATGCACTTTACGGGGCTTTAACGCACAAAAACGGTGCTGCAGAGCAAACCAATTTTAATAATTATCGCATCATTCGCTATAATGAGGCTCCGAAGAATATCGATGTGCATTTTGTTCAGAACGACATTGACCCGACAGGTCTGGGAGAACCGCCTTTCCCGCCGGTGTTCGGGGCTGTGGCCAATGCATTGTACAAATCAACAGGAAAAAGGCATTATAACCAGCCGTATGCGGGCGAGTTTCCTAAGAATAGTTAAAGCCATTTCTGTCACGAATACATAGTATAGTTTGTGTTCGTGGCATTTACTTTACTGGAATAAATTCAAGCAGGTTATACATTTTTGTCGTTAAATATTCAGACATCTTCAAAAAGACGGTATAGCATTGAAAAGATTAAGATCATTTACAGCCTTAATTGTAAGTTCTTTATGCGTCATTTCATCCTGCGTTAAGGCTCAGGATTCTGCGGAGAAAATACAGCCTGTATCTTCAGACAAAATACTGATCGTGTATTTATCAAGGACCAAAAATACCAAAGTCATAGCCGGAATGATAAAAGGCAATGTGGGCGGCAGGATGGTCGAACTGGAACTACAGACGCCCTATCCGGAAGATTATAAGGCTATTGTGGACCAGGTAGCCGCCGAAAATGCCAGTGGTTTTCTGCCGCCGCTCAAAACTCAGATAGAAGACATCAGTCAATACGAGGTCATCTTTGTCGGCTTTCCGACCTGGGGAATGCAGCTGCCACCGCCCATGAAAAGCTTTTTAAAGCAATATGACCTGAGCGGAAAGACCGTTGTGCCATTTAATACCAATGCGGGTTACGGCACCGGTAGCAGTTTTCAGGCGGTAAAAAACCTGGCCCCGAAAAGTAAAGTGCCGGAAGGATTTACCACCAGAGGCGGTATCGAAAGAGATGGGATACTGTTTGTGATGGAAGGAGAGCGGGAGGTACAGGCACAAGCTGAAGTGAGAAAATGGTTACAAAAAATCGGTGCGTCGAAATAGGAGAGTTCAGAGCTGAGGTGCATACTTTAATTTTATGAGAGGAAGTTTTAACCTGATTTAAGAAACCAGGTTAAAATTGTAAAAAAAGAGAACACTTCCCCGGTTTCCGGGGAAAGTGTTTTAAAGTTATATCAAACCTGCGGACTGCTTTTTTTACATTTTACTAAGAAGAAGGGGTAGGTCTCATCGACTTCCATGATTTCAAACAATCCGGCTTTTTTAAATTCGGCATCGACAGATTCCCTGTCATAAAAGAACATTTTAACACCGTCAAATACCTCATAACGGTTCCTGCTGATCTTCTTACCCCGGCCATAAGTGCGGGCTGCTTTCGAAATGGCTGTAAACACCATGTAACTATTCTCGGCTAACTGATTATAGCAGTCGCGGATGAGTTTTCGCCTTTCACCGGCGTTCAGCAGGTGAATCAGGGCGTAGCAGAATATGCCGTCATATTGGTGATGGTCAAACGGCATGTCTGTTACTGATCCGTGGTGAATGGTCATCTCTTTGCCGTAATGCTTCCGGGCCATTTCAATGGCTGTTTTTGAGATCTCAATTCCCGTTACGGCTATCCCCTGGTCTCTGAAAACCTGTGCGTTCCGCCCGTAGCCGATTCCGGGAATAAGGATGTTTTTCACTGATTCCCGGACAAAGAAATCTTTGGTCAATACCGCAGACCTGGAGGGCTCAAAACCCCACATTTCCTGATTTTTGATAAAACTGGATTCCCAGAATTCTGTCATCACTTTGCCGTTTATTGACATACTTTGTCTTCCAAAATACCGCTGCTAAACCCTAAGTTGTTTACCAGTGATATGATATTTTCCGGATTGATGACAGGCCCTCCCACCCTCAGAATGTTATGTCCGCAGGGAAAGGGAGCTTCTGAAGCACCCGCATCAAAATTAATAATCAATTCAGGAAAGCTCTCTTCAAGAATTTTCAGCACACTTTCTGCCTGGATCTGGTCCGGGATATTGGTAATAAAAACTTCTGTCATCATTGAATCCGGATTAAAATGGCCCCTTTGGGTGTTATTTTTTACAAAAAACTCCTGCAAAGTTAAGGATTGGTTTTATTTGTGCAACATTGTTGCATATTAATTCTTCTTACCAACAGAAATAGAATGTGCTGCAGAGTTAAGGCCGGCAATCTGTGCTTCTGTCAGGCCTCCTGAATTGATCAGTACATGATTATTCATTCCGGCTTTTATCTGACCTGTATCTTAAACTGTTTGTAAATATTCTGAATATCAATGTATATTTACACACTAATTCTCTGGACCATTGTTGAATATTAAAGAAACCGATGAATAAAATCACTTGTTTCCTCGTGGATGATGATCCGGACGACCGTGATCTTTTTGGAATGGCACTGAAGGATGTCGATGAGTCTATAGAACTTATGCATGCTGAAAATTGTGTGGAAGCTCTTAAAATACTGAAAGCAGACAATGTGAAAATTCCTGATTTTATATTTCTGGATCTCAATATGCCGTTTATGAACGGGAAGGAATGTCTGGATGAGCTGAAAAAAACCGCTCATCTGAAAGATATTCCTGTGATCATCTACAGCACCTCATCGTATGCAAAAGACCTGGAGGATACCCGCAAGAAGGGGGCTACACACTTTCTCAGCAAAACTTCGAACTTTGATGATCTGATAAAGATATTGATGGCCCTTTTCAGAAAAGAACCGTTGCCGTTTTCTTTGACTTACAGAAACTGACAGGCTAAACGACAGTTCATTCATTTAAAATCTCCGTTTGAGCGGGGCTTTGTGCTTTATATTACATATCTTTATATAAATCTTCATCGGTTAATATAGCTTTATGAAAACTCTGGCCACAGCTTTGCCTTCAACCTATCAGAATTTTGACGGGAATGACGCCTCTCTTCAGGAGTATCAGACCTGGGATATTATTCAGACATTACCCGCTGCCATTTATACCTGTAATGCCAAAGGTGTGATTACTTCTTACAATCAGGCAGCGGCAGACCTGTGGGGAAGGGAACCTGTCATAGGGAAGGAGCTCTGGTGTGGCTCCTGGAAGATTTATCATGAAGATGGCTCTCCCATGGACCTTGATTCGTGTCCGATGGCTGTTACGCTGAAAGAAAAGAGGGCAGTTTGCGGCGAAGAAATCATCATCGAACGTCCCGACGGCCTCCGGCTGAATATCCTGCCTTTTCCGAGTCCGGTCTTTAATGCAGAAGGAGAATTAAGCGGTGCGGTCAACATGCTGGTTGATATCACCGAAAGAAAAGCCAGCGAAAGAAGACGGATCGAAAATGAAGAAAAATATGAAAGTCTCAGCAATGATTTTGAGACCCGGGTAAAGGAAAAATTAACTGACTTCAGAGAAGATTACGACCGTTACAGTAAAATGATCGAAGAAGTGCAGGATTATGCTATCCTGATGCTTGACCTGGATGGCAATATTCTGAACTGGAACAAGGGAGCAGAGCGGATAAAAGGCTATACCGAAGCTGAAATTATAGGGAAGAACTTCAGCGTGTTTTACAGGGAAGAAGACAAGGAAAGCAAATTGCCTTTTCAGCTCATTCATGAGGCTGCAGAGTTGGGAAGGGCCATGCATGAAGGATGGAGAAAACGAAAAGACGGAACTCTCTTCTGGGGCTCTGTGGTCATCACTGCTCTGCATGACGACAAAAATCAAACTATAGGTTTTTCGAAAGTGACCCGTGACCTGACAGAAAGGAAAATCGCTGAAGACCACCTCCGGGACTACGCCAGGGACATTGAATTGCGGAATAAAGAACTGGAAGAGTATGCTTTTATTGCCTCTCATGACCTGCAGGAGCCTCTTCGGAAAATCCAGACTTTTGCCAATCTTCTTGAAAAGAATATGCATGATAAAGAGCTCATTATCAAACATATTGAGAAAATAAATTCTTCTGCCAAAAGGATGTCCATGCTCATCAAAGATGTTCTTTCTTATTCCCAGCTCCTGGACCCGTCCGAACTTTTTGTCGACACAGACCTGGGTGAGGTTTTGGGGGATGTTCTGGAGGACCTTGAGCTGCTGATAGAGGAAAAACAGGCCCGGATAATTTTGCCTGATTTGCCGGTTATCAAAGCTATCCCTATTCAGATACACCAGTTATTCTGCAACCTGGTCAGTAATTCTCTCAAGTTCACCTATGCCGATCCGGTGATTGAAATCACCTGTACAACGGCTGAATACAAACACCCGGATCTTGATCCTGATAAAAACTATATCAAATTGTCATTTAAAGACAATGGAATAGGTTTTGACCAGGCTTTTGCCGACAAAGCATTCAAGTTGTTCCAGAAACTTCATTCCAATATCAGCGGGACAGGAATAGGATTGGCTATTTGTAAAAAAGTGGTCGAAAATCACCAGGGACTCATTGTGGCTAGCAGCCAGCCGGATCATGGTGCCACCTTTGATATTATACTTCCGGCTTGATTTCCAAGCGGAATAGCCTGATAAAGTTGCATTTTTCGGTTATTCTGACAAACACCTGCCGTTCAGAAAAACACCTTAAGCCATTAAGAACTGTTCTGTGTTTTCAACCGAAATTCCAGGGCATTTAATATCCCGGCAGTGCCGGCTGTGTTGTTAAAATAAACATACGCTTCTCTGATCGTTGGATCATTTCTGACCGTCTTCAAAAGCTGATCCATAAAACCGGAAGAATAATCCGAATAAAATAAGCGGGGATTGCCATGCAGGCGGATGTAAAAAATATCCGTATTTGAAATGATCGTATCCGGCAATTGAGGATGGTTTACGTTGCAGAAGGTAATGTTGCTCAGGGCCAGTGCTTCATACACTTTTTCGTTCCACCAGCTTGTGTGCCTGAACTCCACCACGTTTTTAAATCCCGGTTTCAGTTGACTGGTGATCAGCCGCAGGTTTTCTTCGCTGTAATGAAATCCCGGAGGCATCTGAAACAAAACACAGCCCAGTTGGTGCCCCAGACCCTCCCTGCAAACCTCGTAAAAATCATGGATGAGTGTTTCACAATCTGCGAACTTACTGAGATGAGTGATGATTTTCGGAGCTTTTACCGAGAAAATAAAATTTTTAGGAGTTTTCTCAGACCAGCCTGCCAGGCTTTCTTTGGTGGGGAATTTATAAAAAGTGGAGTTGATTTCAACGGTGCTAAGCTTTGCAGCGTAAAACGCCAGCCATTGTTTTGCAGGCAGTTTTTCAGGATAGAAAACGCCTTTCCAGTGACTGTTGTAATAGCCCGAGCAACCGGTTTTAAAAAGTATCATGGGTATAGTAATTGACAGTTTTCACAAAAGAAACTTCTTCGTTTTTTTACTCCCGTGTGTTTCCTGATGATCGGCAGGTTACATCTTAAACACAGGGTTTTAGTGTGGGCCAGCCAATGTTTTTTTAACTCAAAATTCCTTTTCCATTCCAGGAACCGGAAGCTGTATTGACGGGCTTCTTCTATGAGCATTTTTAATTTTGCCTCCGGGATTTTCCCGACCTTCGACTCAGGATGGACACAGACGCGGTAAAGTACCTCGTTCTTGATGATGTTACCGACGCCTGAAAAGATATCCTGCTCCAGCAAAGCATCGCAAATGAGTTTTTCGGGCACTTTATTTAACCTGGTTTCTGCTTTTTCAGGGTCCCAGGTGTCATTCATGACGTCGCCTGACCAGTCGTAGTGCGTGTTCACATCTCCTTCCAGCATTTTTACAGAGCAGGTATAGAAATTGATCTCACCGTTTTTGAAAGTGAGGCTGAGCCGGACGGGCGATTCTTTTCTTTCGTTGATGCGGTAGGTCCCGAACATCAGGAAGTGGATACGCACGGTAAAACCTTCAAAACAGACCAGGAAATGTTTTCCCCAGCTTTTGAAAGCGATGACTTCCTGACCCCGTATGCGTTCGATATCCACTTTGGCGTTGCCTTCTGCGGCAATGACCCGCTTGCCGGTAAATTGCTGCACTTCTTCTTTTAACAAAACGACGGTGGGGCCTTCTGGCATGGCATTGATCATTTAAGTTGTATGTTCGTCAAGTACAGCTAAAAAAATCGTTCCCTGCGACGTGTGCAGCCCTGTTGTGAGTAAAAAAAATCCCGATGATGCTGTAACCATTCTGTTCCGGGTCAGTTTACAGGCGGAAATCAAAACCGTTTCACATCTTATTCATTATGAAAAAAAATATCGGAAAAGCACTTATCATTTTCATTACTTTTGGCTTAAGTTACTCATTATCTGCACAATCAGGAAAATATGAGGTGAGTGAAAAGCAGATTTTCACCTCTATGGATAAAACTGCCGGGACGTTTCTGGAGGAATCCGGAGCCGGTTCTTTTTCTATCGGTATCGTCAAAGACGGCAAAACCTATACCCGCCACTATGGTGAAACAGACAAAGGGAAAGGAAATAAAGCGACTGACAACACCTTATTTGAAGTCGCTTCCATCACCAAACTATTTACCGGGACGCTCATGGCAAAAGCTGTCCTGGATGGCAGGATCAGCGTGGATGATGATATCAGGAAGTACATTACGGGTTCCTACCCTGATTTGGAATACCACGGCACACCGATAACGATTAAAGACCTGGTTTCACTAAAAGCCGGATTTAACAAAGACCTGCCCGACAGAAGTGAGATAATGAAAGATAAAAACGAGAGGACGCCATTCATCCTTAAAGCATTCGAAGAGTCGTATACCAAAGAGCAGTTTTTTAAAGACCTGGGGCTTATCAGGCTTGATACCTTGCCGGGCAAGGTCTATAAATACAACAACGGGACCATTCAGTTAGCCGCTCATATCCTCGAAAATGTGTACCGGAAAAGCTATGAAACGCTTCTGAAAGAGCAGATCCTTTCACCGTTGAATTTAAAGAATACAAAATTGCATTTAAATAAAAATGAGACCCTTGCGAATGGCTATGACGAAAACAATGTTTTAATGCCCACCCTGCCCAACACCCTCTGGGGTGCTTCCGGTTCTTTAAAATCAACACTGGGGGACCTTACCCGCTTGCTGAGTTTTGAACTGGACCGGAAAAACCCTGTCGTTCAGGAGTCGCAGAGGGATTTGCTGAACGATGTCAACTACTGGAACGGCTATTTCTGGGATGAAGTAACCACCAACCATAATGGCCTGAACAGCCGGAAGCATGGCGGTGCTTTTGGTACCCAAAACCTGTTCTGGGTATTTCCGGATTACAAAACAGGTATTTCTGTTATTGTCAACCAAAGCGGTGATCACACCTATGAGCATTTATACTATGCCGTACAGGCATTGATAGATGATTTAAAACCTTTCGGGAAAAAATCCATCAGAAGAGCCATACTGCAGAAAAGCATTGAAAATGTTGACGCGGGCATTTCATACTACAAAGACCTGAAGGCGAATCAACCGGACGCCTATAATTTTTCAGACGAATCGGAATTGAATGTGCTTGGGTATCAACTGCTGAGAATGGGCCGGGCCGCTGCTTCTATAAAAATATTCCGGTTGTATGTATCGGAGTTCCCGGCGTCTGGAAATGCCTATGACAGCCTGGGAGAAGCCTATTTTAACAACAAAGAATATGACCTTTCCAGGCAAAATTACCTAAAATCACTCGAACTGAACCCTGATAATACGAATGCAAAGGATATGCTGAAGAAAATCGGGGAGCTGGCAGAAAAATAAACCCATTTAACGTGTAAAACCCCGGGTTTCAACCCCCGGGGTTTCTGATGAGTTACAAAGCAGATGAAAACCTGGTGATGATTTCCCTGATAAAATGCAGGTGCTGGCCTGGTTCAAAAAGAATTTTGCAGGATGCAACAGTGTGTGGCAAGCATTGCTTGAGAATGCCGGCACACCTTTTATTCCCCGCCCGGTATACAGTATGCCTCCTGACCACACCTGACAGACTTTGCCCAATCTCACCCTGACCGGCGAAGGATTCAACATGGCCACGCAGGATGCCTTTGAACTGACGGATTGCTTAACCGGCAGTACATTTCCGGATGTTCAGACAGCACCGGCTCATTTTGAAAAACAAATGCTGAAACGCACTGAAAGGCCGTACAACAAAATGATAGAACTGTCATCACCTTTTTACAAAGTTTATCGCATCATAAGGTGGAATAGGTTTTATTTAACCTATCTTTGAAGGTATATGTACACTTTAGCAGGCATATAACAGAGAACTGCTATTCAGATAAAAGATGAATCGGAAAAGTGCGTCATGGCAGGAGGAATTGACAAGGTTAATGACGGCAGCTTAAAATCAAAATCTCGCAGGTAATTTCACGGTAAGTACTCTACCCCAAATACTATAAACATTCATTTATGACAGCAGTTGTTGCCATACTCAATAAACAAGCTATCGCCATTGCAGCTGATAGTGCAGTTTCAATCAGTAATTCGGTAGAAAAAGAAAAAAGAAAAATTCTTCATAAAGCGAACAAGATTTTCACCTTGTCGAAGGTTCATCCCGTTGGCCTGATGATCTATAACAGCGGCTCTTTCATGTCTACACCCTGGGAGACCATCATAAAAATATACAGAAAGAAAATAGGGGAGGCTTCTTTCCCGACCATTAAAGAATATAAAGATGATTTTCTGTCCTTTTTGAGGAACAACAATTATTTCACGGATGAAGAAACCCAATTGTTGTTTTTAGAAAACTTTATCGTGAATGTCATTGATTCTATTCTGCGGGAAGCCGGCGGATTTAGCCATGAACCGGCGTTTTTAAATAAGATAGAAGAATTGATAGATGGACTGATCAGTTATTGGGGTACAAACACCAAACATTGTGAGGATTTCGAAAACTATTCCTTTGACATGTTTCATACTTATTCGGCCGAAACGCTGGAGAAAGTCACCAAAAAGATATTGCCGGTTGATCCGTCCGTTATCGCAAAGCTAGAGCAGGTAATTTACTATATTTTAATAGCCAAAGAAAACAGGTCTGATTTCAGCGGGCTCATTTTTACAGGCTTCGGCGAAGATGAGATCTACCCGCAACTGTGTACCATAAATATTTCAATAGTAGTAGACGACAAACTCAAGTGTTATGATGATGACCGGTATGCCGCCTCTATTTCCAATAAAAACAATGCGGTAATCTGCCCGTTTGCCCAGGATGATGTTATTCAGACCATTCTTACCGGGATTGACCCGACCCTGAAAAGCACTTTTATACAGAATGATGTCAAGTCATTCGATAAAATATTAAAGTTAATAACCTCGGTGGTTATAAAACAAAACCCCGAACTGGCATCACAGATAGAAAGAATAGACCTGAAGCCGATTATTGATGAGCTGATAGAGTTAAACAGGAAGAATATTGCAAAAAACTATACGGATCCTCTCATAAATGCGGTAGCAAGTTTATCTAAAGAAGACCTGGCTGAAATGTCTGAAAGTTTAATCTACCTGACCTCATTGAAAAGGAGAATTACTTTTGCCGAAGAAAATGTAGGCGGGCCTGTGGATGTGGCCATCATATCCAAAGGCGACGGTTTTATATGGATCAAACGAAAACAATATTTCAAGCCCGAACTGAATCAGAACTTTTTCAATTATTATTTTAAACGCTAGGTAAACTGCATGATCTGATATGGAAGCCCGAAAAACAATAGACACCGGCAGGAATGAGTCTTCTGAACTCAGAAATAAAATTGAGAGCACGGGCAGAATAGAACGGGGGATGAGCCCCGAAGAAGTTTCTGAAGTAATTTCGGACCGGATTGTCGAATTGGTAAAAAGACAACTGGAAGAAATTCAGAAGCGAGACAACGAAAAATGAGTTCGGCGGAGACACCCTCATTTTCAGTAAATCATCTTCACGCCTAATGGTTAGGGCTGCTGAAAAGTATCGCCTGCCCGACTGACACACGCCAAAATGCTCAGTGAGCCGGCATGATGTATTTAAATTTCCCCCTTTCGTAATATTGTACTCTGCTCGCGGCGGAACTTCCGGGAAAATAGTCCGTCTCATCAGGGCATCTGCTTCTGAAGTCCTTAATGTTTTTGGGATAAATCTGCTATGGATTTGTGCAATTCATCAAAACGCACCTTTTCTCCAACTTAATATAACAACAGACCATTTGTCTCCAAACCTGCCGGGCACGGTTCTGACAGGGCGATTTTCAGCTTTTGAATCGTTTTTCAGATTGTTTTTCGTGTTCAATGATCAATAATGATTACCTCAGGGTAAGCAGAGAACCTCCAGCTGCCTTCTTGTTTGAAGAGATTTACTATTCTATCTTTGAATTACAAAAGGAACGTATTGAAATCAATCACTCATATTTAAATTACCCCCTCATATGAAAAACATTGTTTCCATTTTTGCGGTCATTATTCTTTTTATTGCTGCAACAAAAGTAAATGCACAGGATTTACAAAATGCCGGATCACTCCCTGTTATCCCGCTTGCACCCCAGGGTCAACTGCTGAAGAGTAACGATAAGAAACTCGAAAAGAACAAAAAACTCGTTTATGATATGTGGCGGGAATTCCTGGAAGGCGGCCACATGGAAGTTGCAGACAAATACTTCGATGAAAACTATATGCAACACAATCCGAATGCGGCCACAGGCAGAAAAGCCGTTGTAGATTTCTTTTCAAAATTTACAAAGCCGCAAGCCATAGCGGATACCATCAAATCATCGGTAGTAGCAATCATTGCAGAAGGAGACCTGGTGATGTTGAGTTTTGTCAGGGAAATGCCCGACCCGGTTGATAAATCTAAAAAATACACGACCACCTGGTTTGATCTTTTCAGGATTGAAAACGGAAAAATTGCGGAGCATTGGGACTGTGCAGAAAAGATAAAAATGAACTGAAGGCCAAGCGGAAACGCCTTCTGATGAGATTGTTTTTTAAAAGGATAGTGGAAGTGTTTTCTGTTTAACCGGTTACCTGATCGGGGAGCCGGATCACTTCTTTTTACGGATATAAAATTGTATTAACTTTCCACCATCATAAATACCACCCATGGTTGTTGAATAACAACAAAAAGTAGCGTAATTACAACTAAGAGTGGCCTGGTTTTTAATGATGCAGAAAATGAACCTCAATAACTTTGCAGTGTCAAAATAAACAGATACTACTATGTTAAATACTAAAATGATCGGCAATAAAATTGCTGAAGCACGCAAAAAAACAAACATTTCACAGGCCCAGCTTGCTGAGGGCCTGTTCATCAGCTCGCAGGCAGTAGGGAAATGGGAAAGGGGAGAATCAATGCCGGATATCATTACACTAAACCGCCTCGCGGAAATTCTGAAAGTTGATCTTAACTATTTCTCTGAAAGTTTCCGGTCTGTGGCGGCACCCACAGGGCCCTTGGGCGTACAAACCGGGGAAATGCCACCGGTAAAACAGATGAAAAACCTTAACACGGATATGTCGGGGTGGAATTACGCAGCCGCTGACTTCTCCGGCACAGACTTAACCGGCAGCTCATTCAGGAGCAGCGATTTGCGGGAGGCTAACTTTGATCGAGCCAATCTGACCAACTGCAATTTTTCGACCCTTGACCTTGCCGGGGCAAGCTTCAACAAATCAACGCTTGTAGGTACCAGCTTCAGCAAGTCGGGGCTGGACGGGACAAAATTCACAGATATAAACCTGGTTGACGTCAGGTTGACGATGGTTGATCTCAGGAAAACAATCTTTGAAAATTGTGTTTTCAGCGGCGTGGATTTTGAAAAATCAGATATGCGGGGACTTTGTCTTGACGGGCAGACGTTTACAGGGGTCAGTTTTGACAATGCGGCACTGAACGAAGTCAGTTTCAGAGGAGCAACACTCAGGAATGTGTCTTTCCGCTCGCCCTATGCCCTGACCAATAAATATTACCGTGCCCTCAAAACCATCTGCTTTGAAGGGGCTGTGATGGATAAGCTGCTTTATGCCCTGCTCAAAGGCATGGAGATTGATTTGTCAAAGGTTACGGTGGTCTAAGGGGAAAGCCATACGGCAAATCCCGTATGGCTTCCTGATGATGGGTTGATTATGACCAGCTGCCTGATCCTGCACCACCGCCGTTAACGGTAGAAACTGATCCCGCCTGGAAACTGCCCAGATAATTGTTATTTTTATCATAAAAATAAAAGGCAGTGTACACCGAAGTGGCAGTAAGCACAAAGTTGGTCGTCTGGCTGTACAACTGATCTAAGCTGCTGCAGGTAGGACAATTGAGATACACATCACCGAACAGGGCTCCTCCTCCGGGAAACGAGATTCCCCAGACACTGCCGTTGAATGTTTTTCCGCCGGTTACGGTACATTGACAGCCCATGTAAAACACCGCACTCCAGACGCTGCCGCTTGCCCCGTAGCTTGGACAAGGGGCTGCAGTGGTGGCCAGGGTTTGGTTAGAAATAGATTTTACACTGGATTCAATCAGTTCTTCACTGACTTTTCCCTGTAAATACGTGCGAAAATCTTTGGCAAGTTGCTCGTTGCTGATGGTTGGTTTTTCATCTGCCATGACATTTTTTTGTTTTAAGTTTAAAAAATCGGGTTAAATGTTCAGTGATTCTGAACGGTACAAAATTGGAGGATCGGCCGTTCTCCGCTATACGCTTAAATACCCGTTTTATCAATCAGGCATTTAGGCCTGCAATGCCCCGTAGTTTTGCCTGGTATTTAAAAACAGGTAGTTTTACGTATTGTATTCCCCGGGAAGACGGCTAGCTTTGCGGGCTGTAGAGTACTTATATTTTTCAACCTTAAACCCTTCACCAAACATGGGACAAAACACCCTTATTTCCAATGAGCCGGAAAACGAATGGAAGGCCGTAGCAGTGCCTTTAGACGATGCACAATCGTGGGTAAACAATTGGATCAATGCCAACACCATCAGCAAAGAAGCTTTTAAGCCGACCGATCTGAGGGCGTTTGTGGTCAGGCGTTCTGACTTTGTGGAATTACTCAACCAGGTAGATACAGAGTACGTAAGAATGTACATCGGTCTGAAACCCGATTCAGATTCCGCCAGTGGTTTTGAGCCTTGCCTGGTACTGGCCAGTGCCGCAGTTAAATGGACAACCGTGCCCGAAACGACGGCTTATGATGGTCCTGACAGAGATAATATCATTGACCTGATCGGGGAAGAAAGTGTGTTTAGTATGAAGCAGCATCAAACGGTGACGTCTAATTACAACGTTTTTGACATCACACGTCCGTGTCCTCCTATCTGTGATCCTTCGAGCGACCTGTTTGTTCCCAGCACAAATGGTGATCAAAGCTGCTGATTTCAACTAAACAAGGGCGATGATGAAAAAATTTGTGGACTGGATACTTGACTATTCTTCTTATTTCCTGGCGTTTCCTGCGGTAATGGCTTTGTTCAGATTTAAATTCATTACCAGGGAGTTACGTTATATCCTGGCCCTGGTGGCCCTCAGTATATGCACCGAAACAGCCATGTACCTGATCGTAAAAAGCGGGATCCGTAACAATCTTTTCGTGGTCCATATTTATACTATCCTGCATTTCAACATCATCGCTTTGTTCTATTATACTCATTTCGGCTCTTTCTATCACCGTTATGCAGTGCCTTCCATGATGGTCTTTTTTACAGGTTTTGCGGTGATCAATTCGTTGTTTTTTCAGAAACTCACCGAATTCAATACCAAAGCACTGAGTCTGGAGTGTCTGCTGGTGGTCATTCTCTGTGTCATGTCCTATTATAAAATGATCACTGAACTGACGGTGAAAGAGCCTGAAAAAAAGCCGGTGTTCTGGATAAACACGGGTTTTTTGTTTTATTTTGCAGGAAATATCGTACTGTTTACCCTGAGCAATGTCGTACTAAAGGAGAATATGGATTTTAACTATTTGTCCTGGGGTTTACATGCACTTCTAACGGTTATTCTGCAAATTTTTATCGGAATCGGCTTATGGCACAGTCCTCATCAGAAGTAGACTTATATCTCGCTGTCTTCGGCGGGGCATTCATGATGATTTTGCTGGCTGGCTGCGTGGTGGGTTTTATTGTGTTGTATCAGAGGCGTTTGTTACGCCAGGAATTAACCTTTAAAAAAGTAGAATTGAATTATCAGCAGGAACTCATCAACAGTACCTTTGAGGGCATCGAATCGGAAAGGAAACGGCTGGCCCGCGACCTTCACGATGAAATCGGGGCCGCACTCTCGGTGATGCGGCTGCTGGTCGGACAAATGCCTGCCGAATCAAAAATATCCCCCGAAATTACCTTGCTGACGGATAAGTATAAGGTATTGATAGACAATACCATAGATAATGTCAGAAGGATATCCGACAATTTATTGCCTAACGGACTGGAGGAATTCGGACTTCATTACGCGATTGAAGGGCTCTGTGAAAAATCGCTTGAACTTACTGAGGCAGACATCAACTGGTCGGTAGAAGATGTGCCTGAGGCGGGGCCCCAGCTCAACCTGATGTTATACCGCCTGGTGCAGGAATTGCTCAACAATACGATCAAATATGCCGAAGCCTCTCAGGTCGATATCACCATCACCAGATCTGCCCGCCACTTACAATTACACTATACCGATAATGGCACGGGCTTTGACTACGATGAAGCTTACCGGAAGAAAAGCCTGGGACTGAAGAATATAGAAACCCGTACCCGGATGTTTGAGGGTACGGTACAATTTAAAACCCGGCCCGGCGAAGGTACGTCCGTCATGATCACCGTTCCGGTTCCAAACCCCCTTAACCATGATTAAAGTAGCCATCACCGACGACCAGGTGCTTTTCAGAAGAGGCATGGCTTCTATCATCCATGCTTTTGACGGTATTTCCATTGTGCTGGAAGCTGACAACGGCAGGATATTACTGGATGCCCTGCAAACGGCAGCAGAGCTGCCGGATGTGGTGCTGCTCGATTTGTCGATGCCCGAGCTCAACGGCATTGAAACTACCAAAATTCTGCACGTTAAATACCCTTCCGTCAAAATCATCATCCTGTCGGTTTATGGCGAAGACCGTTTTGTGACACATCTCATGGAGCTGGGCGTTAATGCCTACCTTTTCAAAAATGTTGAACCTGAGGAGGTGGAACGGGCCATCCATACGGTGATAGAGAAGGACTTTTATTTCAACGAGGCCTTTCTGAATGCGATGAAAAACCGCCTCAGCAGCAAGCGGCAGAAGATTCTCCTGACCGAGAACATCGCTTCTACACTCACTTCGCGGGAGGTTGAGGTACTTACCCTGATTTGTAAACAAAAAACCGCACAGGAAATTGCCGATCAGCTTTTTATCAGTGTGCGGACGGTAGACGGTCACCGCAACAACATCCTGGAAAAAACGGGTGCCAGAAATTCGGCAGGGCTGGTACTTTTTGCCATTAAGCACCGGCTGATTGATCCTACGGAGTTACTCTGAGTCTCTGTTTACTGAGTACTAGCTGTTTAAACGGTAGTGGAGCACAGTGACGCCGCTTTGGCCGGCTATGACACCCACCGGGAAAAGCGTCTGCCGCTTGTCCAGCAGGTCAAAAATTCTCATGCCTTTATTGATCAGTACGGGGTTGACAAAGAAATAAAACTCGTCAATATGCCCGCCGGCAATGAGCTCAGAAACAAAACGGGCACCTCCGTAAACCAGGATGTCTTTGCCTTCCTGATTTTTCAGTTTTGCAATTTCCTCTGCCAGGTCTCCTTTGGCAAGCGAGGTATTTTTGCCGAATGGCTGGTCTAATGTCCTGGTAAAAATGATTTTCGGAATGTCGACCATTTTCTGAGCGAATGCAGACTTCGGGCTGTCGGGGTCATGTCCTTCAAAATGGGGCAGAAACTTCTCTGCCATTTTCCGGCCGATCAGAAGGGTGTCCGAAGTATCGGCCAATTCATTGATGAGCTGCCAGAGTTTTTCATCCCCCGACCTGATGACCCAGTCTTCATCGCCATTTACCCCCGCCACATACCCGTCAACAGTGATCTGCATTTGTAACTTTAATTTCCTCATGGTTCCGGTTTTAAAGATTCATGAAAGCTGTTATTTCTTCCGGTTGATGGCAAATATCAGGGCCGAAGAAATGATACACATGACGACAGCACTGATAATAAGCGAATTCTCTTTTTGAGAAATACCAATCAGCAGGTCGCCGATAAACATTACCAGAAAGAAAACATAGGCGATGGTCAGCATAGGAGCAGATCTCTTGAATGTTGCAAAAGCAAAGATAAAGCCCAGGGCGAATTGGCGGGAAGCCCACATATAAGCCAGGTAATCAACGCCTTTTGCACTAAAATCAACGGTCTCCAGGACCGATTCCGGGGAGAAACATATGGAGAAACTCACGCCGATTTCAAGTAAGGCAAAAAGTCCGGATACAATGAGTATCCATTTGGGTAATGATTGCTGTTCTTCTTTCATAGTCAGGTTTATTTTTTGTTTCCTGTCTGCTCCGGTGACCGCTAAGGGTTCAAAGCCATGTAAATGTAGGAAATTGAAACAAGACAGACAATCCCCCTTATGAATATCAGACTGACTTCATTTGTTCGATGACTGCCCAGCCTTCGGGTGTTATGCCCATGATCTCCGTAGCTACGCCCAGTGTCTGGTAGGTGTCGAAAAAGGCCATACGGGCGATGGGGTGGTCTACTTTGCTGAGGAGCCTGTAACCCTGTTGACGTAAGTTGCCTGTGACCTGTTCAAATTCATCGACCGGCAGGCGAAAAGCATTGTGCTGTATGCCCCCTTCAGGATAGCGTAAGAGGTAATCATGAAACATGCTCCGGCCCGAAAGTGGCTGGACGAGTTCAATAAACACATTCCCATTATAGGTCTGGGTGGTCAGCCATTCGCCCGGCACCACCTCGTCATAATAAGTCATGTCCAGGTCCCGGGCACTGACATGCTGCGGAGGAGGGAAGCCTGTGACGCCTAAGTTGCTCTCCAGGAAATTGACGGCAGCATGGATGTCAGGAACCACCCAGCCGATCTGGGCGAGTTCTGATCCGGGGATGTTACGGTTACTATTCATCTTTGTTGGTTATCAGTTTGACAGATCAACAAAGATAGCAGGAAAATAACCGCTGTATATTTTTACAATGCTTAATATAGTTGTTAAAACAGAAGGAGAAATATCATCAGGATCCCGGCTTATTGTTCTTTTTTGAGGCCGTTTTAAAATGCGGCTTCCTATTTTCCGACAATTCTGAAATTATACGATTTTTTTGCAATAAGATCCTCATAATAGATTGTAAAAAACTCTTTATTGATGACATATTGTGTGGTAGAAATTGTCATTAGAATATCGTCACGATTCATTCTGATGTCGTCACGAATATCACCAAACCCGCCGTTAAGATGAAACTCGAGCATCTTTTCTGAGTTTATGGGTTGATGCAAAAAGTCATTGAACCACTGCTCTCTTTCCTGTATCACCTGCGGTGAGTAAAGCGTAACCGATGACCAGATATGTGGCTTGCAGGAGTCTGTTTTTGTATGAAAGATCTCCGTTCCGTCCCATCTCAGTTCATCGATATTCAAATTGTCAGAATTGTTTATAATGATCAACGTAAATGGCTCAATCCCACTAAAATCATATCGGCCGGTAAAGTCGCAGACGGTCTGGAAATTAAAAAAATCGGGAATTACCTTTCCACGGCTTTGCCTGTAGGGATGCCGCGGTATATGCCTGATGAATCCCCCGTTTAAAAGACAAAGTGTGATGTCCCCGCTGCTGGCAATCCATGTGCCGCCGCTCTGAGGATCTTTCGGGAAAAATACGTGCTGTCCGTTAATATTGTATTTTTTAGGAGGAACGGCTGATTGGCGGAACACTGCCTCATCCCGATTTGAGGTAAGAATAAAGCCATTATCCCCGGTTGGTATGAACGTCAGAACACACATAGTATTTATCGGGTTTTCTCACTTATCATCAGCTCCCTCTTGTACCGGACAGTAGAGTAGGCAACGCCAAATTCAGATTCAACAGGGATATGTTCGAAATTCTCCTGAATACCGATTCTGATCAAAGCAAAGTGATGGATGGAATGTTCTATCATATACACCAATTCACGCATGAAGTTTGTTTCAACGTATTCGGAATCTGCGTCATCATAACTTACTTTTATCAGCAAAGGAGAACAGGGATTTTTGACGACTTTGATGTCATTACACAGGTTTTTCAATAATCCGAGCGTGTACATCAGGTCGGTCTCGATCGTTATGTTTCGTTTTCTGGCTTCATAGTCAATGGTCCCGGTATTAAATCCTTCCAACAGACATTGAAAAAACTCAGTAATATGCCTTACATGCTGGCCGATACTGCTCCCGTTCAGGACCTCGAGTTTCCCGGTATATTCCTCTGTACTCAGCTCTGAGAGCAAGCTGTTTAATTGGTTAAGGACTGACAACGACGTATTTATTATCATTCTGTTACTGAACATTTAAAGTGATAGAAACTGTGGCAACATCTCCCAGAAGCGAACTTTTCTCACCCAGTTCATATTCTAATCTGTTCACCTTAAAGGTGCTTTTGAACTGACGCATTGTGCCGGTCTGAATAAAAACAAAAGGCACTTTAATGCTTTTGGTAGTCTTCTTTATTGTCAGATTGAAATATCCTGTGTATTCATTTTCCTTCAATCCCTTTTCGACCTTTGTTGATACCATGGAGATCTTAGGGTATTTTTCAATGTCAAAATAAGTGCTTCCCTTAAGTGTTTTATCACGTAAACCCAATCCGGTATCAATGGTTTTTACATCAATACTGGCTTTCATGCTTGCCTGGGCCAGGTTTTGAGGGTCGAAGACAATATTACCCGTAAACCCTTTGAATGAGCCGTCGGCAGTTGACCCCAAAGCATGTCTTATGGTAAAGGATACAATCGCTGTTTCAGTTTTCTGGCTTTGTGATAAAGCAGGTATACCCTGCAGGAAAAAAAGTATAAAAAAAATATTTCTCATAGGTGTAGCGGGTTTGCTGAAAAAACTCACTTAAAAGGCGAAAAACTGACGGCTAAAAACGGTAACAGGGCTTTGTGACGAAAACGGTCATTCTCAAAAGTCAGGAGGCGGTCGGTTTGGTATTCTATAAACTGGAAACTGGCACCTCCGCGTACCGCAAAACGCTTATTCACCCAGTACCTGAAGTATAGCTCAGAATTGAGACTACCAATATCACTATCGCTGATTAACAGCAGGTTGAATGGTGTGGGCTTTGCGTTCTGGTTTGTGTTATTCAGTGATTTTGATTCACTTGCGACAAACTTTCCGGATTGTTTTCCACCAAACGTAAGTCCGAAAGCATCAATATTAAACCCTATATCGAGCTTTCGGAAACTATATTGCAGTACTATAGTGCTGTTCAGGCTACCGGTCGCTGATCTGGTCAGCTGTAAGGTATCAAGGTTGCCGGCGATATTTTCGGTGAAAAAAGCAACTATGCTTTGTTTGCCTGAGGTAAGGCTTGCCGGTGCCGTAATGTAGTTTTTCTGCCCGCTGAAAAAAGTATTTAACCGGACTCCCCAACCGATTTTAAAACGATCAGATTTACCTATGCCATACAATTTCTGATAGGAAGCAGATGGTGAAACGGCCGGACCAAAAGCAACGGCTACATCCAGACTATGCTGCGTTTTGTTATACTGTGCAAACAGCGGACTGCTTAATAAGAGTAATACGAGAGTCTTTTTCATGTTCTATTATTTAGGTTGTTTCAAATGGGCGAAACCAAACAAGACTGAAAACTTTTTGCACCATATCAGTACATGGTTTTGTTTTTCCAGATCTGCGTTGACAGGAATATCCAACCTGATGTTTCCGTTTTGCACTTTATCGGTTAGCTGGATAAAATTTGTAACGGACCGGTCCTCGGCAAGATAGATTCGCAGGTCAGGGCCCGTATCGGTCTTAAAATTCTCAATCACCAAAGTGCGTTTTTTATCCGCATCTTCATAAATCTTTACATTGCCGGAGACGTCATGCACGGCATTTTCAAAGCTGCCCTGAAACAGCGTCTTCAAGCCTTCGGAATTGAGACTCATTCCTGTGCTGTCAGCCATGGAGTTCTCATCAGAAATCATTCTGCCGTCAACTTTTTCTTTCTCGCAAGCAGCTAGAGAAAGGCCTAAACATATGATAAGTATTCGCATAGTTTCCCTTTTTTTGGTAATACAAATATCAGGGATCAGGGAAATCCGGATTGTCGGCTGGACGACCTAACACGAAAGAAAGTTTTCAGGCAACTTTCTTTAGGACGATTTCAGTGCGGGAGTAGTCTAAAATACCCTTTTCTTTAAATTCATTGAAGAGTTGTGTAACAGTCTGGCGGGTGCTGCAGATAAGGCTGGCGATGTCCTGATGGGTCAGGTAGTTTTTCAAAATGACCTCACCGGCCGATTCTATGCCTTCTTTTGAGGCCCACTCATCCAAAAAGCCCTTAAACCGGGTCCGGACATCCTTAAACATCAGGTTTGAATACCTGTTTTGCAGTCGTCTGAATCTGAAACCCATCCATTTTGTATAGGAAAGTCCGAGCTGAGGATTTCTTTCCAACAGCTTTTCAAAATCTTCCATTTTAAAACTGCAGCAAATTACATTGTCGGATACGGCCACAGCGTATTCATCAGACTGGCTGTCGGTTAATGTGAATTCTCCGAAAATATCCCCTTTCAGGATAATGTCCTTTACGATTTCATTCCCTTTTTCATCTATTTCAACAATCTTCAGGGTGCCTTTTTTCAGAAAATATACTCTCGTATTTTCATCATGTGAAAACAGGATAATCTCTCCTTTCTTTGCGGTTTTGAAGTTCGTAATCATGCATATGGATTTCAATTCTGAAGATGAGAGTACACTAAAAAGTTTATGGTCTCGCAGATACCAGTATTTTGTATCAACATTCATAAGAATTCCGGGAATATTCTATGCCAATATACAGATTATCTGCTACATATGCATAAAATGCTTTTTGATAATTGTCCATACATCATGAAATGGCAGGGGCGAAAATCCTCTTTTTTGATTTTGAATACTTATTTCTGCACTGCGGCTCCAATGCCAGCTTAAATCCCGGTAAGCTTTCCAGAGGTAGTAATCAGGGTCATAGATATGTCCGGGGTCAGAACTTACCCCGTTCAGTTCCATAATCTTTATATTCTTACCGTTATACAAGTCTTCGATACTCATTACCTTCAAATCGAACCGCCCGTAATAGAATCCTTCAAAACCTGCTCCGATTTTGTTGAAAACAGCATCCAGCCTCTCATTGATCAGATGATTCGCGTTGGAAAACATGGTCCCGCGACAATGGTTACCAATGGGCTCCAGTAAGCGTTTTTCTCCCCTGGGGAGAATTTCGTTCATAGCATCCCCTAACTTTAAGGATAAGGATTCCAGCTGAAATCTTGCACGGGCAGAATTTCCGATCAGTTGGAAAACGGAAGATTTTCCGTCACCTACTACCGCAAGAAACTCCTTTATGGTGACAGAAGAAACCTTGCCTTTTGATTCATCTGGCAAACGGCTGAAAAGCACTCCCAGCTCGATGGGGTAGGTTATAAATTCCTGAATTATATAGTCTTCCCTGATTTGAGCGTGATACGATTTCAGTTCTTCAAGTGTTTCAATTTTAGCCACATTTGTACCTCTTTCACCAATATTTGGCTTGGCGATCAGCGGAAACACCAACCCGCTTGTCGTTAGCGAATCAATAACTCGTTGAAAATCAGATAAGCCATCAATAAAAACCGTCAGAGGGAGATATTCTGAACTGATTTTTTTCAGGATGTCTATTTTGCTTTCGCCGTAAAATCCCCCCGCCTCAATTCCCGGGTTTACAGACGTAAAATAAGTTAAAGAACGTGTTTTAATTGCCAGGTAAAGCCAATAGGGGGTCATCGGCAGGTAGAAAACCCACCACGGCCAGTATTCGTAGTTGAAAATTTTAATGATTGAAAGCGATACCCTCATGACTTTATTGTTAAAATTAGCTTCTGGTATTCGGAAATAACCTCCGGACAAGGTTCATTCCGTCTCTCCGATGAATGATCTGTATGACGATACAACACAGTAAAACAACTATCGCAAGTGTAAATAGCTGCCCTCCGTCACCATTCGATGCTATGCCGATGACGAAAAGGTGAGAGGCAATTGCACCAATCATCAGTACCATTCCTAAAAAGCCTCCTGTGAATGCAGCAGCAGGTAAGAGCAAAAGTATCCCGGTGATCAGTTCCAATACACCTGTTCCGATCCGTCCCCAGGGCTCAACACCTAATTTAGTAAATAATGCCACAGACTCAGGATGTGCTGTAAATTTAAAATAAAGGGTTTGTAATAAAATAACAGCAGCCGTGATCCGCAGTATCCATGAGAGAATATTCACTATTTTCATTGTTTTTGACATATTTAATGAAAGAAATTCATCCAGTTTTTTTCGGCCTTTGATTTGAGATTTGCCTCATCCCTGTTCCATTTCAGGAGTGTATTATTAGTCCATGAATGATAATAAAGATATAATTTCCCATTTAGAATCTTAAAGGTTTCAGGGTCAATCTCTACTTTTTCACCGGTGGCACCCATCGCATAAGCACACCATCCTCCATATTGAGGCTCGTATTTTTTAGGGTCTTTTAGAAACAGCTCTTTATTAGAGGCGGAAGCAAAATAATAAGTAACGCCTTCAAAGTTTGTCGCAAACTTCTTATTACCCTCAACTGCCTTTTGCAGGGTAAAGTAAGCAACAGGGTCAAATCCCTGAATTGCCACACCACTTTCAAGATTAAACTGCTTGCTTCGGATAGCAGACTGAGCCATTCCGTCTATCGTAAAAACAGACACCAGGATCAGGAAAAAGATTTTTGTCTTCATTTTATTAATTTGGTTTATTGAGAGCCGGCCAAAGCTCATTGGCTTTTTGTATTCGGGTAGGAATATCCTTCGACCATAATTCCTTCACTTTTGGGTTATAATTAAGATACAGTTTATTATCCACTATGGTCCAGGCAGCCGGGTCGGTTGGAGATTTATGGTTTTCACTGACACCATAGGCACAAAACCCGCCAAATTGCGGAGCATATTTTTCAGGATCGGCCTTAAACATTTCAAGATTTGCCTGTGAGCTGAAAAACCATTTTGCATTATTCCAGCTGTAAACAAAGTTTTCTTTGCCCTCAACCGGCTTATTCTCGACAAAATAGCTTACAGGGTCATAGCCGTTAATGGCTTTTCCGTTTTTTTGATAAAACGACTTTTCCTGGGCAATTATACTGCCCGAAAAAAGTAAGATCAGGATACTTATCTGAATAACAAGGTTTTTCATTTTGAAAGAAATTTTAAGTTTCGTTATTATACAACAAAGATGCTGCCTCGTCAGGAATTGATATGTCGGCTTCATGACATTCTCAGAATAATTTTACAAGTCTGAAACAGCGACATTGAAATAAAAAATAAGCCAATCACTTTATTTAACGGATACCGGCTAAAAAGACCAGGTAATTTTTCTTGAAAACGATGGGCCAGGTACGCAAAAAGCAACAGGATCAGGAATGCCCCCATAGCCGCCCCGAAGACGAATGAAAGCTGCGAACCGAACGTTTCCATTCTGAAAAAAGAATTGAGATAAACCAGAACTACCAACCAGAAAGGCAATAGCTGCGGATTGAGAATCCCTGCGGCAAAACCTTTGAAAACCTCTTTTCTGCCGGTGCTGACAGTCCTTTTTTGATCCGACTCCGGGGAACTGTAAAAACTGTAAAAACCGGCTATCAAAAAGAACGGGATGGTAGCCAGGTCCAGCACCTCAAAGATCACCTGGTGTTTTGCTAAAAAGGCGTAGCTCTTGAGGGCTGCAATGGTGTAAATGATTTCCGGAAACGTTCCGCTCAGAGCAACCCAAACACCCGTTTTAAAATTACGGGTCAACGTGGTCTGCACAACGGCCAGATTAACCGGGCCGGGTTGTACAGAGCCGGCAAAGCTGATGAGCGTTGTCAGCAGTAAGATCGTAACAGATTCGTACATCTTTTATTGTTTTATGCAACAAATCTAACAGCAGGTCAGACAGCGGATTGTCGGGACGCCGACACTTGGGAGAAATGGAGGTTTTCAGTTTATTTATGACTGAACCCAATATCTCTGATTATTTATTGAAACCAATTGGTTTTGAACGTTTTCTAAAAGCAGTTAATAAAACTTTTAGTCAGGCCGATGCCCGGGTTGCTCAGCCATCAGAAAACAATTTTAAACCTGATTTTCATCGAACCTAAACTGTCGCCTGAAGATCCGGAAATTGCCGGGCGTGTAGAGGAGCCGGACAAGAACTCCGGACTAACTTATATCCTGAAAAAAATACGGCCTGGGCTGATGAAAGCCCAGGCTGAGAGGTTCATGCGGGCAAAGACTCAGTAAACAATATTCCCTTTGCTGATCAGCGATTTTACCGGGGATATCCTGGCTACGGCTTCTGCCGAGCAACTGGCATCGATAAGCACCACGTCCGCCGCATCACCGGCTTTGGGCCATTGTTGTATGCCTTTGTCGTTCAGTGGAAGTACGTTTCCTGTGGCCAGTTTCAGACTTCTTGACAATAAAAACTCTGTAGAATAACCATAGAGATGTGCCATCAGGTTGGCTTTCTGCAGTACACTACCGCTTCCAAAGGTGTTCCAGTGGTCAATGATGCTGTCGTTACCCGTCAATACAGTTACGTTATGTTTGTATAAAGCAGGGATGGGCATGATCAATCCGCCAAAAGGTATGGTAGACACAATACCAACGCCCGCAGCTCCCAGTTGTTCTGCGATCTCTTCCTGCTTTGCATTGTCCAGTTTACCCAGCACAAAACAGTGACTGACGAAAGTCTTTTTCTTTAAAATCGGATTTTCATTTACTTTTTTAATCAGGTATTCCACGGTTTTTAACCCCGATTCTCCCGATTCGTGCAGGTGTATGTCTATTCCTTTGTTGTGATCCAGGGCCAGCTGAACCGTAAAATCGATGGTTTTTTCAATGGCCCCGTCGATGCTGAAAGGATCCAGACCACCGATAAAATCAATATCCATCTGTGCCGCTTCCTTTAAATAAGGCACAGTATCGGTATAAAAAACACCATGCTGGGGAAAGGCCACGAGCTCGACTCCGAAACCGTCCTTTTTGTTCTCGATGGCTTTTTGCAGGTTTTTGAGGGGCTGCAGTTTTGAAGTCGGTTCAATGTTGACATGACTCCTGGCAAAAGACGAACCTTTGGACTGAAGTAACTCAATGAGTTTTTCTGCACGGGCGGTGGAGGTTTTTAGCATATCCGGCAGGATTTTCTGCTCCAGGACGATCATCCCTTTTACACCGCCTGTTCTTCGCCTGGTGGCCTGCCATGAGCCGCCGTAAAATGTCTTGTCCAGGTGAATGTGCATGTCTTTAAACGCAGGCAGCATCAGCCAGCCTTTGGCATCAATGGCACGGGAGTCACCCGGTGCGTTGGGCGAAATACTTTTGATCTTTCCATCGCTGACGGCCACTGAAAATAAGCCGGTTCTGGTATGAACAACGTCTTCACCTTCGTAATCAAACCCGGTTTCCAACCTTACGTTTTTTAAGGTATAGTCTTGTCCTTTGCCGGCTGTAAGGCCCTGGGCATTCAATACTTCAGGCACCATGGCCATTCCGGCCAAACCTAATCCGGATTTTTTCAAAAAGTCTTTACGGGATATTTCTGATCTGCTCATTTATTGAAAATATTTGATACAAAGCTAGTTAATGTTGCTCTTTGCCAGGTGTAAGATTCATGATAAGCCTTGAAAAATTTATTACTTTCAGGGTCAGCAGTGATAAATCTTTCAAGTAACAGCATAGATTCAGCAAAAAAATGGCCGCAAAAATACTTTACTTTGCTGTTGTGACGGTTTACAGAAATCAGAAAAGATCACATTGATAAAAACATACAGATGAAAACATTATTGCTGTTATTGACGGGCATGTTCCTGTCGTGTGAGGCAAAGAACCAGCCAGCCATGAATGAAATGATAACACAAAAAGAAAACCTGTTTGAGCTGCTGAAGCAAAACGATGTAGCCGGTGTTAAAAATGCCCTGGAGAAAGGAGCGAATGTCAATATGCAGGACAAAAACAAGCGGTCTTTGCTGCTGCTGGCCACCCTCGGCCAACAGGTGGAAATGGCAAAGCTCCTGGCTGAAAAGGGGGCAGACGTCAATCTGCAGGATGAAATCCACGACAGCCCGTTTCTGTATGCCGGGGCAAGCGGTCAGACGGAACTGGTAAAACTGTTCCTGTCAAAAGGAGCCCGGTTTGATGTCTTCAACAGGTATAACGGTACTGCACTGATCCCAGCCTGCGAACGTGGTCATGTGGAAACAGTAAAAGTACTGGTCAACACCAAAGGGTTTCCGGTCAATCATGTCAATCGTCTGGGTTGGACCGGCCTGATGGAAGCAATTGTGCTGGGCGACGGCACAAAAAGGTACCAGGAAATTGTACAACTGCTCAAAGACGGCGGTGCCGACCTCAGCATCCCTGACCGTGACGGTATTACCGCACTTCAACACGCCCGGAAACGTGGTTTTGCTGAAATTGCAGAGATTTTAGCCAGATAAGCTGCAGGGATCAGAGCCAATTAAGCGGCTTTTGATCCCTTAAAACCCTTTCAGACACCCTAAACCATGTGATACAAGCCGGAACATATAAGCCGGAGCTAAAAGCTCGGGCGGATAGGTTCGGCGTGTATAAGTTGGAGCTAAAAGCTCGGAGGTTACAACTTTGAGCAGACCAATCGGGCTTATTAGCTAAGATGGATGGAGTCAGAGACTCAACGTTGTGTATTTCCATGACTTAAGAAGATGATAAAGCCGTTGTTACAGAAGAAATTACTTCATCAGATACCCTTTTATCGTGAAAAAAGGCTGTTTGAACAGAATAAGAGAGGCATTAACTTCAAAATAACCATGAAGAAGTGAAGGTCATGAAGAAGGCATTAAGTTAACCGACGCGGATAGTGTAACTTCTGCCCCCTGAATCCTTTGTATGTGCGAAGTCTGGGAATGATAAATAGCCACAAAGCCATAAAGAAAGCACGAAGACTGTTAGCGATAAAAGAGAAATCTGACAAATGAATATCCGATCTCAAAATTCTCTGTTTGAGCAAAGCTAAAAATTCCCGGGAGAAGAACCATTTTTTTATTAATTTCCCTCCTATTTTAATAAAGTCCGGATGACAAGGCCTTCAGCTGAAAATAATTACGTGCCCCTGATCGGTATTCAGGAATTCCGGAAAGGCCAGCTGGCAGGCCGGGACGAACTGCTGTTCAACGAGTTGCACGGAGAAAGGCACATCGATAAGCCGCATCAGCATGATTTTTTTATCATCATGTTATTTGAAAAAGCCCGGGGGATTCATACCATTGATTTTCTTGATTATCAGATAGAAGACAGGCAGATCCATGTGTTGTTTCCGGGACAGGTGCACCGCTGGGACATCGGACCTGAAACGATCGGGTACCAGTTGATGATGGATCGTGTGTTTTTCGAACGCTTTGCTCCCTACTTCCGGTTTTCGTTTACAAATTACATCAATCACCCGGTGATTCCTCTGACTGATGACGGTTTCAGACTGCTGAGGTATGAGTTTGAAGCCATAAGGGATGAACTCAATACCGGCAGCTCGCTTATAGATCTCATCAGTGCCAGGGCTGCGGTCATTGCGGCGATAGTCAGTAAAGAAGCTGAAAACCTTTTCGCCGACTTTAAAGTGTATCAGTCTAATCCGAGGCTCGCCAGATTCAGCATGCTCATCGAACGGCATTTTAAGGAAGAGAAACTGGTTACTTTTTATGCCTCAGAACTCAACCTTTCCGCCAATTATCTGAATATCCTGTGCAAAAGAAACCTGGGCGTACCGGCCACCCAACTGATTCAGCAAAGGGTGCTGCTGGAAGCCAAACGACTGCTGCAGTCCACAGACCTTTCCATAAAAGAAATCGCTTTTGAACTCGGTTTTGTCGATCACGCCTACTTTTCCAACTTTTTCAAAAGCCAGACCAGTGTTACGCCGACGGAGTTCAGGGGAGGGAGGAGGACGCCTGACAATTAAATGCTGATAAACACTTCCCCCGGAAGCCGGAGAAAGTGTCTTGTTGATCAAGTTTTACTTATAGTTTTTTTTCAGAAGGTAATTGCGACTGGTCGTCAGACTGGCAAAAATGTCTCCTTT
The DNA here is from genome assembly GCF_009905725.1 of Emticicia sp. CRIBPO. GTDB lineage: Bacteria > Bacteroidota > Bacteroidia > Cytophagales > Spirosomataceae > Leadbetterella. Next base: position 172,325 of record NZ_JAAAKV010000004.1, read on the forward strand.
GCTTACGTCCTGTTCTACAAACCAATGTTCAAGACCGGCTTTCTTTCTTGCGGCAAAAACGCGATCGAAATCAATGGAACCGTTTCCGACTTCTGTTATTCCTTTGGTGCCTGCCTCCATGTCTTTGACGTGCCACAGAGGGAAACGACCCGGATATTTCTCAAAATAGGTAATCGGATCGAAGCCCGCCCTGAATATCCAGTACAAATCCAGTTCCATCTGGACGAACTCTTTGGGTGTGTTGGTCAGGAAGTGGTCGTAAACCAGTGTATCTTCAAATTTCCCGAATTCGAAGTCGTGATTATGATAAAAGAACTGGATTCCGGCTGTTTTTGCTACTTTTCCGGACTTCAGCAATAAATCGGGGAAAGATTTATAAACCTCTGCGGTCCTTTCGTTCGGGAATAAATAAGAGCATCCCATGTATTTTGCCCCGACGGCGTGCAGATCTTCCACTGCCTTTTCCCAGCCGTCGCTTAATGTTCCTTTGCCTTTGAGTCCGATCCCGGAAGTATGATGTGAACTGATCACCTTAAGGCCCGTATTAGCCAGGATGGTTTTGAATTCCGAAGGCGTTTTGCCGAAGAAAGTGCCATTGTAACCATAAATTTCAAGGTTTTTATACCCTAAGCCTGCGAGGCGTTCGAGAGCCCCTTCCAGATTTTTTGAAACGGCTTCCCTGATGGTATAGAGTTGAACCCCCATATCTCTGTCTTTCTTCATTTGGCCGGCCAGCAGATCCGGAGCGTACAAACCTGCAGCACCAGCAGACAGGGTTTGTAAAAAATGGCGTCTTTTCATTTTTTTCTTTTGTTAAGTATATTCAAAATATGGCTGATAATGCCCGGCGTAAACCAGGTTTTAACCCTAAACTTATTTATTGTCTTTTAATAAGATAATAAAGTGCAATGATATGCAATATTGTACAATGTGGCAACAGAATTGGATAATTATATTATGGTTGTTGTCATGTGGCATAAGGGCTTTGTTTCAGTAAGACAACGGCTTATCAGGAAACCCGGACAGCTTTTACATTTCATTTACCTTTTTTTACAGGCCTTTTACAGACACCGGGCTGAAAACTTCTAGCTTTGCTGACATAATCGAAAAGTGAAATGAATAAACTACTCCATCTGTGTTCCCTCCTGATGCTTGTTTTTTACACCTCATGTGGACAAAACAAAAAAGACCTCTCCAAAGAAAACAGCAAGCCTGAGACCCAATATGCTTCCAGGTGGATTTACACCCAACATGAGTATGCTGATGCTGCTGGTAAGCGTGTGATCGTACAAAACAGTTTTCCAAAAAGCGGTGGTCGTTACACTGATCCTACGGGTAAGGATCATGTCTACGCCGTATTCTGGACCCGGATCGTTAATGAAACTGATCACCCCTTTGAATTGTCCATTGATTTTCCGGTCGAATCGTATGAATTGCCCACTCTCCCGGGTATTTATTGCAGACTCTTTTTTCCGGCCGATACCATGACAAGCGATAAAGAAGCATTGTATGATTATGGTCTGACAAGTTTAAAATCTGTGTTGGACAATGGTCTTTCCAAACCATCTGCATTGAAACGGACTATCGGCCCGAAAGCATCGGGTGCTTTTTATGTCGTAACGCTTTCCAATAAAGGAGTGGATGGCCCGATCCGGACAGGGTTTACCTTCAAAGGGGAAGATGTTTTTTACAGCATCAACAAGAATGAAATTCATTGTGGCAAAATAAATCTGAAAGATCTGATATTAAGTAAATAGCAAACGCCTGCAAAAACATAAATGCCATTTGAACGATGAAAAACAAACTATCTCAGATACCTGTTTTTTTTCTCATGACCATATTCCTTTTTGGAGCTTCATGCTATAGACCACTTTCTAAAAATACGCAAATAAAGAGGCAACAACTTGAAAAAAATATTGGTAATGTTTCCAGCAGTTTTCAGGACAAATCAGGCGACATCTGGTTTGGGACAGCAAACGGATTTTATAGATATGATGGAAAATCTTTCAGGGAATCTTTACTGTCCGATGGGCAAAAGATTAATGATGTGTCTTGCCTTTTGAAAGATAAAAATGGTAAAATCTGGATTGGAACCGGTGATGGTCTTGTGCTTTACGATGGTAAAACATTTTCAAAATTCAAGATTCCTTTGCCCAAAGACCTGCCTCGAAACACCAACTCCGAATATCAGAAACAATGGGTATTCAGTATGTTGGAGGCAAAGGATGGGAAAATATGGTTGGCGACCCTTGATGGTTTATACATATGTGATGGTAAAACCTTTACACTGTTTTTAATTAATGAAGCCCCCAATGGTTTTTTGAGCAAAAACGCCAAAGTAGAACGAATGCTGGAAGATCGTGAAGGTAATATCTGGTTTGGGGCAAGGGTAAATGAAGGGGTGTTTCGTTACGACGGAAAAACAATAACCAACTTCAAACTAAGTCCGACAACGGTTGAAATTGCTAACTGTAATTGGGCCTGGCCGCAGATGCAGGACAAAGACGGGAATATCTGGTTCAGTAATTGGGGCGGAGCCTATCGTTATGATGGAAAAGAATTCATAAGCTTTACAAAAAACGACGGCTTATCAGGTACTGGTTTAGTGGCAAAAATCATCGAGGATAAAAAAGGAACCATCTGGCTTGGTGGAGATGGTCTTTCCCGGTATGATGGTAATGCTTTTACTTCTTTCAGAGAAGGACTTGTCAATCCCGGGATTTGGTCACTTATTGAAGAAAAAAGCGGCCATATCTGGGTGGGGACGAGAGAGGCTGGTTTTTACCTTTTTGATGGAAAAAGATTCATTAATTATTCAGAAAATAAAGAATAGGCCTTTTTGTTTTTCAGATTTTAAACCCAATTTTTTTATTATATTATTATGAAAAAGCAAATAAAAACTTACGCATCATTTTTTTTAGCCCTATTCTTTTATCTCCACACGAGCCATCTGATCGGACAAAGTAAGACTACCTATTCCAAAGAGGTGCAGGCAAAAATCAAACAGTTTGAAGACAATTTAGGTTTGTGGGTGCAGATAGAGGGTCAGCAATTTACATTGGCCGACAGAATGAAAAGTAATCATGTAAACGGCGTAAGTATCGCATTGATCAAAGATTATAAAATCGAGTGGACAAAAGCCTATGGCTGGGCAGACAGTGCGGCAAAACGGCCGGTTACAACAAAAACATTATTCCAGGCAGGTTCAATCAGTAAATCATTGAACGCGGTTGGTCTTTTAAAACTGGTGCAGGAAGGAAAACTGGATTTGTATGCGGATATTAATAACTACTTGAAATCATGGAAGTTCCCTTATGACTCTCTTTCAAAAGGCAAGAAAATAACGACAGCTAATTTGCTAAGCCATACAGGCGGATTGACTGTACACGGATTTGGCGGGTATGAAAAAGGGGATACCATACCCACACTCACACAAATTTTAAATGGCGTGAAGCCCGCTAACAGTAAAGCTGTCCGGTCCATGTATCAGCCGTCTCTCAGATATCAATATTCGGGAGGAGGAACCACCATATCGCAGCTGATATTGCAGGATATCACAGGGCAACCTTACGATACCTACATGTGGAACAACGTACTGAAGTCCATGGGGATGCGTAGCAGTTCTTATACGCAACCGCCGGCCGCGGATAAAGAAAATGCAGCGGGTTATTATAATGACGGCACAGCCGTGAAAGGGAAGTATCATATTTATCCTGAACAAGCTGCCGCAGGCTTATGGACAAACCCGACAGATTTAGCGGAATATATTATAGAAACCCAGCTATCATTAAAAGGGAAAGGCCATAAAGTACTTTCGACTGAAACTACCCAACTTAGACTGACCCCCTATGTTGATAAATCTGCGGCATTGGGGGTATTTATTGTTGAAAAAGGGAATGAAAAATATTTTAACCACAGTGGTTCTGATGAAGGTTTTGTGGCTGAATATTACGGTAGCATGGAAAATGGGAATGGAGTAGTGGTCATGGCCAATACGGACAACGGAAGCCTGCTAAGCGAAATCGTTAACTCCCTGGCTTCTGTTTATCACTGGAAAGATTTTTATACCCCGAAGGCTAAAAAGGTGGTTACGGTAGATAACGAAATATTGAAATCATACACAGGAACCTACAAAGTACACAGGAATACGGTTGATATTACGTTTGAAAAAGAAGGTTTGATGCTAAACATGGACAGTAAAACGAAATACAAAATTTATTTTACTTCTGATACTGATTTTTTTATGCTGGAAATGGCCGGATCAGAAGTAAAATTTGTGAAAGACAGCAACAATCAGATAACCGGATTCGATATCAATGACAATGGTTATCAAGTAAAGGCTGTGAGGGTTAAATAGGCGAGCTGCTGCCGACGTCATTGGTTTATTTGGGAGAACGGAACAAGGAGAACGAACTTGTTTTTACATTTTCTTGTACCATTCTGTTCACAATCGACAAGCTAAAGTCATTGAATTATTATTAAACAATATAATTTCTGTAATATGAACAACAAGCTATTAGTCAATTACTTAATTCTAACCGTTACTTCTTTGTTACTCGGTTGCGGAGGCTCTGCGAAAGACGAAAATAAGAGCGATACTCAGTCGGGTTCCACGCCTGCAGGGCAAAAATACATGATAAATACGAAGGAAAGTGTTATCACATGGGAAGGCTCTATGCTGATAGCTTCTGCCGAGGAACATGCAGGGTATGTCTACCCTTCAAAAGGAGAATTGATCCTTGACAAGGGCCAACTGGTGGGGGGTAGCGTCGAAATCGACATGAACACCATCGAATACAAAGACAGGCAGCATAAAAACAGCCCCGTTATGCATCTAAAATCGCCTGATTTTTTTGATGTTGAAAAATTCCCCACCGCTGCCTTCGTCATCACAGGGGTGGCACCGGCGAATGATGGGAACATAAAAGTAACAGGAAACCTGACGATTAAAGGTATTACAAAAGCCGTTACGTTTCCCGCCGGAATAGAGGTTAAAGACGGAGTCGCAAAAGCAAGCGGCAAACTGGTCATCGACCGAACAGAGTGGGGGATCCGTTATAAATCAGGAAAGTTCTACGATATAATAGCCGACGAAACGGTTTCGGATGACATTGAATTACTTATGGAAATCGTAGCCGGAAAATAGACATCTGAATCGTTAAGAGACTTTAGGAAGATTCAGGTTACGATGTTCCGGGAGAGGGCAACTAATTTGGAATAACTTTTTTTATACCTGATAGTTCAATAGGAACAGAATTGATATTCATTGATTCAATCTTCTTATGAATATAAATGGTACCAGATAATCTTACTTTCAATCCATCCTGATAGAATTCTTCCGGAAGTGAACAGGCTGAAAGAAAACCTGTTGGAACTTTACCATATTTAATCAGGAAAATAGGTCGGGCTGTCTCTTGGTACCCGGTTTCAGATTGGACAATGACAGTTTCCAGATCTTTGACCCTTACTTTATTCATGTCTTTTTTAGTTCTGTCGGGAATACACCTGCTGAACCTTGAATCTGCTGCCACACCGTCTGATTTACACGCAGTTAGTCCGAGAAGTAAAAGAGGAATTTGGGAAGCTATGATGATAATTATTTTCATCGTGTTGTTTGTTGAATTATAAAATGTGTACCGTCACAAGCCTTATTTGAAAGTTAAGAGATCAGCCATCCATTTCTAAGATATTAACAAGTGGAAAAAGGTTGTAATGGTTAGAAGACCGAATTTAATTCTTCTGATAATAATTGCGGTTGCTGTAGCACTCAAAAAGTAAGATTGTTTAGTCAGGTAAAATGATCAATTAAAGAGCAGCTGACAATAATGTGAATGCCGGCGGCCCGGAGAGTGTTTCAGGAGAGCAACCAGGACAGTGGTTAAAGCGGCCTTTATTTCAACAAGCCGGCACTATACTGCAAAGCATAAACGGTTTTGAAATATTTCGTTTTCAGCTCGATGAGTTTACGCTGCGTTTCCAGGACTTTGTTTTCACGTGTATTAATTAAGAACAAAGAGCTTTCCCCATTTTGAAACAGCGTCTCTTCTGCCTTAAGTAATTTTTCAAAATTAGCGAGCATCTTTGACTGAAGCTGTACCTGATTTCGCATAGCCAGAAACTCATTATAATAACTTTTTATCTTCAACTCTATGCTCAGCGACTTTTGACTTTGAGCAATCTTCGCTTCCTCTATTTTCAGATTTGCCTTTTTATACTCCCCCCTCCCTTGTGAAAACGGGACAGGCATTTCAAGTTTCAGTCCGTACTGATAGTTATTTCTAAACAGAAATCCTTCAGACGCAAGAACATTGTAACCCTTACTGAGATGATTGTATTTGAAGTCAAGTTTGGGGAGTAATTCCTGGAATTTTAATTTCTTGTCAATTTCAAGGATGTCCAGTTTTTGACTATACAATTGCAATTCAGGATGGAATTGCCGGGCACTCGCCAACAATTCAGGTAAATTAAGCTGGAAGCTTTGAATCGCCGCTTCATTGTCCCAGCCGTTCTGGGGTATGATATTTTCAGGCAACTGATAAGGGATATTGCCGGATTGCCACAAAAAGGCACTTAACTCCAATCCCTCGTTCTGAAACTTCAGCCAGCTTTGGTTCTTCTGAAATTCAAAGGCCTGATACTGAGACATGGCTTCGACGGTATCGATAGCAGGCCGTTCCCCATTCTGAAATGTTGCTTTTACCATTTCAAGCCGCCGCTGGCTTATGATCAGATTCTCTTTTACAATTTCGTAAGCCTGGTATGCCTCCACCCACTCCCAATACTTGGAAGCGGCTTCCATCAGTATAGTATTTACGAGGGCTTGCTGCTCGCTGTAAGCCATGTCTTTAAATATTCCCGATTGCTTCAGATAGGCCCTGCGTTTGTCCATGACCAGGTTTTTCAGCAGTGGGATACTTACTCCTAAATAACTTGTTTCACCTTTTGTCTGCGAGGGATTCAAGCGGTCGCCGGAAAGGTTTTCCAGTCCGGCAGTCACTTCTACTCCATACCATGTCGGGATTGTAATGTTAGGATTTAAGTGTTCATAATAGTTGGTATTGTTGAATGTTTTGCCTGCAACAGAACTACTGATAACGGGATTGAAAGCCCCCCTGGCGATGCGAATATCGGCAATAGATTTTTCAATGTTGATATTGGCCTGCTTTACTGTTGGGTGGTATTGTCTCACAATTTCTAAAACCTGTTCTACATTTAAGGTCACACTATCTTTTTGTGCATAAATGTCTTTAGAACCCAAAAGCACAATTAAAAAAAACAGATATTTCCTCATTTTTCTTCTTGTTTTTCTTTCTTCTCAATTGTATAAAAATCAGCTGGAAACCCGTTGATATTCCGCCACAGTTCATACCAGATAGGCACATCCTTCAAGAGTATTATGCCGTGTGAACCCGTTCCTAACTTTAATTGATCAGGCCACCGCTTAATGGTCTTGTCTTCAGCAACCAGGACCCTGTACATTCCGTTTGCCCCGATAGAATTTTCAAAAAAAACAACCTTCCCGGCAAATGTACCATAGCTGTTTTCCGGCCAGCCACTGAACACTATGGCTGGAAAACCATCAAAAGTAAAACGCACTGACTGTCCTATATTGATCAAAGGCAAATCCATAGGCTTCACAAACATCTCAACAGCATAATCTACCCTCGAGGGCACAATCATGGCAATCGTCTCACCGTCTTTCAGGATCTCTCCGATACCAGACTTACTGGCCTGTACAATCTGGCCGTCCTGAGGAGCCCTGACGATATACATGCCATTTCTGATGGTGTAATTGCTGACCTGATTTTCCAGTTTCTCCACCTCTCCCTGGGTAGTAGTTATCTGGCTTAAATTCTGAAACTTATCTCCATTTGCTTTATTTATCTTCTCAGTGTATTCCTGCTCAACGCTGTTTTTTTCTAGCTCTATGTTAATAAGCTCCTGTTGTGTCTGGGCTATCTTATTCTCCGTTGCAATTTTCTTTGCAGTAGCATTTTGATATTGGATATTACGCTGTTGTAGCTGGGTTTGTGAAACCAGACCCTCTTCATACATTTTCAGTTGCCTTTCATATTGATTCTTAAGCAACTTCATTTCATTGTTATTGGCCTCCAATTCAGCAGTTTCTCCCTTAAGTTTATTATTTAGTTGTACTGATTTATTATTCAGTTGCTCTATCTTTAGTTTTTTAGCCTGCTGTAAATTAGCTATCTGCATCTCTACTGTGCTGATCTTTTCCTGGTAGTAACCAATGCTTCCCTTTTTAGCTTTCACCTGGCTTTGGGTCCGGGTTATTAAATTCGGATCTAAATAATCTTCCTTTATTTCGGTCAGGATCAAAATCGTATCTCCTTCTTTCACAAAATCCCCTTCTTTGACATACCACCTGTTAATCCTTCCCGGTATGGGTGAATTGACTTTCTGAGGACGGTGTTCCTGTTTTAAGGTTGTAATATTTCCCCCGGATTTTATATTTTGCGTCCAGGGTAAAAACAGAAGCAAAACCACAAAAACTAAAGTGGCCCAGAAAAAATACCTAACTTTTGACTTTTGATGATTTAAAAAAATAGCATCAAACGATTTTAATTGAATGTCGGGCTTGTTCATGTTTATTTCTTTAGTATCGTTCCATTTGAGATATGAAAATTGGCAGTACATTTTTCTATAAAACTTTGATCGTTGGTAGAAATAACGATCGTCCTGCTACTTGAAATGGCGGATAGATAATTCTTGATATTTTGCTCAATGCCTTCATCGAAACCCATCCACGGCTCCTCCAGAACCAGTAAAACCGGATCATGAATCAAGGCCCTCAGCAGAAGAATTTTCTTAACCAGGGAAGAAGGAAGTTTCCGGCCCAAAGGATCAATCCGGGTTTCAAAAGAGCTGGGGAAAAATGAAATAAAGTTTTCGATGCCTAACCGCCTTGACAAATCCAGAATACGATCGATCACTATTTCTGATCTTCCTAAAGTTATGTTCTCATAAAGTGTTCCTTCAAAAAGATCCTGTCCGAACAAAAGGATCCCCATCCGTGACCTGAGGCTTTCCAACGAATAATTCTGAAGCGGTATGCCATTAAAATTAATCTCTCCTTTAAAGTCCATATAGCTGCCTGTCAGTAATTTAAGGAAAGTGGATTTGCCGCTGCTTTCTTCACCGGAAATACATGTGATACCCCTGGCAGGTATTAAAACCGAAATGTTTTCAAAAATTTTCCTGTTTTCCTGGTATGAGAAGTGGACATTTTTAAGCTCTATACTTAACTCGGATGTTCTTAATTCAAATTCCCCTCCTTTTTCAGAAGGAAGCTCAACCACCGAATCGATCTTGTATAGTCCCGTGACCACATCATAAACATTATCAAGACTCGCAATCAGCTTCTCTATGGCACCGATAATGCTCAAAATAACGATTTCAGCGGCCACAAACTGTCCGATATTGATCTTTTGACTAAACAACAGGTAGGTTCCTAAAATAAGCATAAGTGCGGTGATACTTACTTTAAAAAATATCAAAGTCTTGAATTGAAATAACAGCACCTGGAAGTGGGATGTCCGGGCGTTTATATAATTCAGCACTTTTTCATCCGCCTTTATAAGATTCAGGTGACTTCCCTGGCTGTACTTAAAAGATTTAATGACCCGCCCCAATTCTTCAAGCCACGCCACTACTTCATATTTGTAATTGCTCTCACTAATGCTTGTCTTTAAGCCTTTTATACTTGTTATATTGAAAATCACCCAAAGCAATGCTACCAGAACCACAGAGAACACTATAAAAAAGGGATGGTATAACGACAGCAATATTAAGCCAAAAAAGATTTGAATACTTGCACCGGGAATATCCAGAAGCAGTTTCGAAATTCCTTTCTGCACATTGAGCGTATCAAAAAATCGATTTATCTTTTCCGGCAGATAATATTGGTCAGTTGCCTTTAAATCAAGCTTTGGTATTTTCTCAGCAAACTCAAACGCAAAACGCACAAAAATCTTCTGCTGAATCTTTTCAATAATTTTCATTTTATTGATTCGCAAATAACCCACCACAAACACAGCGGCGATAATAATGAAAATCAATAAATACACCGATGTCACCATAGTGGCTCCCAGCACAAACCCAAGAATGGCTTGTATTCCTAAAGGAAGGCTCAACTGAATCAAACCACTAAAAATGGCGTAAAAATAGATCACTGTGATCTCACTGCGTTCCAACCTGATCAGCTTAACTAATTTCTCAAAACTGTAAGTTTCATTTTTCATGCCACCTGTATATAATTATTATGCTACAAATATATAGAAACTATTTAGAAAAATAGTAATACTATTATTGTTAATAGTTAAACATTAATGAAAGATACAATTACTTCATTCTTGGAATAAATTATTATCTTTGCAAAAACAATTACTACTATGGAATTTCAGATAAAGTTTGAAATAAATGAAAAAATATATTTAAGAAATCCTGAAAGCAGTGAGGTCGGGAAATTAATGGTGAAGAAAGCGATTGACCTTATTTATGAACTGGGGTTTGAACATTTTACCTTTAAGAAACTTTCACTTGAGATCAACAGCACAGAAGCCACGATCTACCGGTATTTTGAAAACAAGCACCGTCTGTTACTTTACATTCTAAACTGGTATTGGTGCTATATGGAATTTCTGGTCACTTTTAAGTTAGAAAATATAACCGATAAAAAAGAGAGATTGAAAATCATCGTCCATCTGCTTACACACGAGCTGTCAGAAAGTGTGAATCAACTGGATTATAATAAAAAGTTACTCAATCAGATAGTTATAGCAGAGAGCAGCAAGGTTTACCTCGTTAAAGATGTTGCGGAAATCAATAAAAATGAAGTATTTAAACCCTATAAGGACTTATGTGCCAAAATAGCAGAAGTCATTTCTGATTATAATCCCCATTATATGTACCCCAGGTCTTTGAGTACCACATTGATCGAAACTTCACACCATCAACAGTATTTCAGTGTCAACCTCCCTAAACTCACGGATGCATCAGCAAGAAGCAATTCTGAATTCACAAGCCAGTTTATCGAAGATCTGTTACTTAAAGTTTTAGGCTGATAGTTAGATGTCCTTCTTCGATGTAGAACCCAGGCAATTGTCAGGGCTACAACAACATTTTTCCGCCGGTCTTGATGTAAAGGAGGCAAGATTTTCTGAGAATGAGAAGAGGCTAAAGAGAGAGCATACACTTACCGGACACACTGCTATACATGGGGAAAGTTCTGCGATATTTTCGCTGATGAAGCGGTTTTAGATCGCATTGATTTTCTTATGGAGATTGTGGCAAATTTTGAGACCATCCGCCCTTTAACCATCCTTATTATATGTCAGAAACCTGCGACCCGACAGAATTGACCATACCGGAAGTGTTAACACGCCGAGAATTGAACCGACGGAAAGAATAATATGCAGGATATTGTTGGCAGTGGTCTTAGGAAACTCTTTTGCTGCTGGAGGAGGAATCCGGAGCGGATCAGGGTCAATAAAAATAGCAAATCCCAAAGGAAATAGCCCCACCAAAACAAGTCCTGTCCCTACAATGATTCCAAACCATCTGAGACTTCCTGAAAATACAGCTTTTAGACGTAAGTTGATAAAGACCAGCCATGCTCCGAAAATACCTTGGGGAATCATGTACAGAATGTCTGACACCACCTTTGGAAATAAGAATATCAAAGAGATAACAACCAGGCAAATCGCCGTAACGCCTGTTAAGACCGTTGTTTGGCTGATAAAAAGGGGCTGATTCTTTGAAATCTTCCTAATCCCAAATACCAGGGGAAGCAAAAATAAAAACTGAACGATCACCGCTGCATCATGAAGTCTGTTCATCAGAACACCGGTTTCAGGTGTTGGAGAACGCACCAGTAAGTATCCGATCAAACCTCCGATGGCCAATAAGCCAAATACACCACTGACGATTGACGACCAGCCTTCTGATGTATACCTTGGTGAGGAGAGGTTTTGTGAAGCCATGGCTGTAATTGGGAATAGTTTAGATAAATTAAAAAGCTTCAGGAGGGTAATGAAGCGACTCTTTTCAAAAGTAAAGTATTTAAAGTCAATTACAAAGCTTTATGTGTACTATCTCATTAATTTTCAGGAGTTTGTGTGGAGTTTGGTTTTGCTGTTTTTTTGAGATAGCCTTTTGGTTTATGAGTAACAGGTAGCTTCATTTTTTAGTTTTCACGATTCTCTTAATAGAGCTTTCCGGATCAATTTGAACTAACACGAACAATAAAAAAACAGGGTATTGTATCTTAGTTATTGTCGTTTGTAAATCACTCAGTATAGTTTATAAGAATTTTATTATAAATGATCTGGGCCACATTTTACCTGTTATTATGAAATAGTTATTCTTTTTATCATAAGCAATACCATTCATTTCCAGTGATTCTGCATAGATGGAAGAAACATACTTTTTTAAATCTGTGAAATCCGCTAAAGCGATTACATCTCCATTCTGACTATTTATTTTAATGATTTGATTTGTTTGCCAGATGTTAGCATAGATAAATCCATTTGCATATTCCAACTCATTAATATTTGATTGTCCGTACCCATCAAGCCTTACATTCAGAGTCTTAACAATTTCAAGGTTATTTGGATCGAGGTACGTCAACACATGCGTCCCATCACTCATTATCAAATTCAGACTATCATTAGTCAGACCCCAGCCTTCTTTATTTTGAAATTGAAATTCCTTTATTTTCTTAAAAGATGGAAATGAGTAAACAAATCCTTTTTGATCCTTATAAGTCAACTGATAGATTTTATCTTTAAATATGGTAATTCCTTCACCAAAATATTTTTTTTCCAATTTGACTTTTGCCTCAATTGTTCCCTTACCGCTTACAGGTCCTACCAGTGATTTTGTAAATGGTATTTCATCAGGGCTACCGGTGCTTTCATATAACTTATTATTGTAATATACCAACCCTTCTGTAAAGGAAGTAGTATCGTGAAGCAAGGTATCAATCACCTGGTAATTTAACTGTTTAATATTTGAATTTTCTGTTTTAACCTTCGATTCTCTTTCTGAACAAGAAAAGAAAAGAATGATCGCAACAAAAAAAGTGATTGACGGCACATAATAGACTTTCATGGTTTAGTTGGTTTTTTAAGACAATCCCTTTTACCTAAGATTTATCAATTCAGTTACTGTACATTCGGCCGTCCGTTTCCCGCCCTCTTGAAAATATCCTGACATACCTAAAGTCAGGTGTTGTTTATGATAGGGTATTAAATCAGGACTGATTATCCACATTCTGGCTGTACCTGAAAGAGCAATCGGCTCTGATTTGTCTAAGATCACATTTCTGGAAGCATCCTCAAACTCCGGCCAGATCATGTAAATCGAATTTTTCAGATTCCCCTCATTTTTATACCAAAAGTCGCTTCGGATTCCCTGGTAAACAGGATTCCAACGCCCTCCTTCCTCATAAGAATAGTACCGGTAGTTCACCCGGAAATCGGCATTCCTTTTGAAAATATCTGTATATGGGCGGTGTAATTCCATGTTTTTGAAAAGTTCGTTTTTGAGACTCCTTCGACTCGCTTAGATTAATTATCTCTAATTAAATAAATAAGACACTCTCAACTCTCTGGAAGATTCGAGTCGTACCATACATCTTCATAATTTCCCTCAGAATATTATCTTGAATGTTGTTTTCATCCTAGGATTTTAAGCTACTCGTGTGTAAGCCCGCCCGGCGTGACCGTCAGGTCGGACGAGGCACTTATCGTTTATCACTTTTAACTTTTTCACTCCATGGCGGAAATACTGCTAATTTTCTTTGTCGCATCCAATCACCCCGCCCTCAAATTATCCACCGGATTCGTATTGGCCGCCTTCAACGTTTGCGAGAAGATGGTCGTTAGTCCGAGGCTTAGCACCACCACCAGGCTTATGACGGCTTCAAGGGCTCCAATGGGGGCATTGTAGTACTGTGCCTCCTGCAGCATCAACTTCATTAAAAACCAGACGCCTGGAATCGTGACGAGACCCGCGATAGCCAGCAGTACAATGAATTCCCTGGATAGCAGGTACACCAGGCTTCGCGAAGAAGCACCCATCACCTTCCGGATACTCACTTCTTTGACCCGGTTTTTGATGGTGAACACGACCGTGCCCAACAGCCCCAGGCACGCTATGGTGATGGCCAGCAGTCCCATGAATCCCCACAGCTTCATAATTTCGTTGTAAGACGAATAGGCATCGCGGATCTGGTCGGAGAGGAATTCGGCTTTAAACCTGCTACCTCTCCCAATCGGTTTCCAGGCTGCTTCCATTTCCGGAAAAGCCTGGCTCTGCTTGCCTGTTTGAAGGCGAAAATTCGCATAACTGAATTTCTCAGGTGCATACTCGAAGAAGAAGTTTTCAATGGGTGATCGCAGGCTGGCGTAGTGGAAATCTTTCAGAATACCCGCTACCCTCACTTCTCTTTTATCAGGCAGGATAAGCACCTGGTCGATGGCCCCGGAAGCGTCTTTTGGACTCAGTTTTTTGGCCAATACTTCATTGATGATGATCAGACGTGAGTTTTCGCCGGCGTCGCCGGAGAAGTTCCTTCCCACCACAAGATGCAGACCCATGTTGGTGATAAAGTTTTCATCGATGGCTATCCTACTTGCATCTATCGAATCGGGATGGGCCACCTGCTTCACGTGCAAGGGCGGTACGCTTCCTGCCCCCAGCAGATGCGACGACATAGAGATCAGCGGAACGAAGGAAAGCTTTCCAAATTCATTTCTGACCAGTCGCGGATCGGCCTGTTGAAGATCAACATTGAGTATTTTCTCCTGGTCAAATCCGAAATCATAACTGATAGAGTACCGGTACTGTTGTTGCATAATCAATACCGCAAAAGTAAAACCAAGCGACAGGATGAACTGCAGGGTAATCACCAACTTACGAAGCGAAAACAGACGGCCCGTTTTGGTTTGGATCTCCTGCCCTTTGAGTGCCATGACGGCACCGGTCTTTGCAAAATGAAATGCCGGCACCAGGCCCGAAATAAAGCCCACAAGGATGGCGAAGGCTAAGAAACCGGCAAATGTTCCCAGGGTAGGGTTCAGGTCGACCCAATCAAGGCCGGAGGTAAGCGACAGGGTTTCACCGCGGATGAACTCAAAGAAAAAATATGACAGTATCACAGCCAGCAGCATAATGATCGTACTTTCGGCAATAAACTGCATAAAGATATGTTTTTTTCGTGCTCCCATCACCTTACGGACACCGATCTCTTTCATCCGTTTGAGTGCCTGGGAGATGGCAAGGCTGACGTAGTTGCTGCATGCCGCGAAGAATATGATCATGGGTATCACGCCCATGAGCAGCATTTCCTGGTAGCTCCATTCGTTTCCCATATCATTGTCGAGCTCAGGCCCGGGAACAATCTTATCGAACCGCTGCAGTTCGAACGAAGCCTGGAACTCGGGTTTTTTGTATTTTTCTTTTGCAATGCCGTTGAGGAAGGCTTCAAGGGCTGAGGGACTCACGTCGTCAGAGACTTGCAGATAGGCATATGAATTGCGGAAGTTATTCCAGTTGCCTGTAAAAGACGCACCGTGATAGGAGGTGAGCGTGGCGAATGAGACCAAAGCCTCGGTCTTCAGGTGCGAGTTTTTCGGCATGTCTTTCGCTACACCCGTGACCATCACGTCGCCATAGGGCTCTATGAATACCAATTGGCCCATCGGGTCCTTTTCTCCAAAGATCCTGGCAGCTGCTTCCTCGGTAATCACCATCGTATTAGGATTGGTAAGCGAAGTGGCGGTGTTGCCTTGCAGCAGTGGAAAGTTAAACATCGAAAGATATCCGGCATCCGCAAAGTATCCGTGTAAAGAAATTTTCATTTCTCCATAACGAACATTGCGGGGAAGCGACTGATGAATACGTACCACCTTTTCCACGCCGGTGAAATTCGCTTTCAGCAGTTCAGCAGCACCGATAGGCACAGACGCGTACGAGGGATTGTCCTGCCGGTCCTCCACGTGCGTGATTATCCGGTATAGGTGCTCACTATCCGGATGGAAGTTGTCGAACTGGTAGATGAACACGATCATGGCCACGTACAGCAGGTTGAGCGACATGCCCACTGCCAGTCCAAAGACATTTAAAATGGTAAAGAATTTGTTTTTCGCCAGGTTACGCGTAGCGGTCTTGAAGTAATTTTTGAACATGGCGGGCTCCAGGATTTTTCTAAGCAGCCCGGTCGGATTCTCATAAGGAGGTAGTTTCTCTTTCATAGCTTTTTTTCGTTAGAGGTTTAAACTGTCGGGAATTTGCCGTCAATGAACAAGGATCGACTGAATCGGCCGGCCGAAGCCACCCGATAGAATCACATGAGATGAAGATAACAAGTAAAAGCTATATTGAAAAGCGTCTGCCGGAACAAATGATGATAGCGAACAACAGATTAGGGTTTATTTGCTTGACAGTATAATAAGAAACCGCATGTTGCAGGCTGGACAGCGTCAGATTATTATAGTTCCTCTGCGAAAAAATGTAACCTTTGAACCTTCGACAAACTCCGCAATTGTCATTCTTCGTTTTCCTTTTTTGTTGAATAATTCGAAATAACATTCGGTCGGATTAACCATGCCATTTTGATAAAGCCAGAATATGAATCGTCTATTCTTCAGTCGCCATATTGCCAAACCCCATGTTAGCGGCATGTTCCTTTTTTTTCTATTTTATCTTGTCCTTTAAATAAGTAAGTTCTTTTTTTTGGATATCCTGCCAACTTATTGCTAAACCGCTTGTTATAGGCTGTTTATTTTGCTCTCAATTAATTCATTGATTTTGTCAAAAGGAACGCAAACCGAGAAGCCCGAATTTGATACTTCAGTATTTTTAATTCTCTCTCTATTGTTGTACCATGTGGTTTCGTATGGTATATATTGAGAAACTAAGCCGATTATTCTAAAATACCCGTCTTCGCCTTGTTCTACTACTGGTCCGCCAGAATTTCCTTGGTAGGAAGGGCAGTCAATGATAAAAGTTTCTTCGTTAGTATTAATTCCAGAAATAATTCCTTTTCTAATTAAGGGTTTTGTGATGTCAAAATATTTGCTTTGAGTTAAACCAAGTGAGGTAGGATAGCCCATTAAATAAACATCGTTTGCAATGCCTATTTCACTAAGATTTCTAGTTGCTTCAACTTCTAGGGAGGTAATATGCTTAGCAGTTTGTTCTAAAACTTCAACGTATTCTTTAAGCTTAAGTTGTGCCGGTCGTTTATGGTCTCCAGTTTCGTATTTAAGATGACCAGTCGGCGTAGTAAGATGATGGTTCTCTCCTAGTAATAAAACACAGACGTCTGAAGTTTTAGAATAAAAAATATTAGCTGCAGTTAAATCAATTTGAAGTTGTAACTGACCCTGTCCCAAAGGTGATGAAGGGCAATTTGCAATCAGAGTGTCTCCATACAATTTGTTGTTCTCGTCATAAAAAACATGTTTAGCCGATACTAGAAAATTAAACCCTTTATACTTTAGACGAAATCCTGAACCTTTAGATTTCCCCTCATCGATCGAGAGTAAAATTGCATAAGAGAAATTATCTTGATGAATCTTCATAAATTAAGGTTGTTCTAATAGACTATAACTCTCAAATATACACATGTTTTTGATTTACCCAAAAGACAATGGGGCTTTAAAAAATTTCTTTTAAGCCATTGTATCAGAGTGGGTTAGTAGGGGAGGTGATTAAATCGGTTTCCAATTCAGATCCTTAGGCTCGTCTTTATCAGGCATTCCCAAAACAAACCGGACAAATAGCATAATGTCCTGGTTCTTCATTTAATATTTTGACCCACCGCAGTGAAAATTTACGGATATACCTATTCAACACTTAATGGCTCAATCTTTTTAAATAACGTATCTATTTTATAATGAAGAGATGAGTTCGTTAACCTGTATAGTTCATCTAAAAAATCTGTTGAAACAGGTTTTGGATTGGGGTATTTATGCTTTTCAATAAAATTTCTCAGCACTTCATTTAATTTTTGTTCACCTATCAGTTCACTTAATAAATACATCACAACCACTCCTTTTGAATAAGATATATGAGTTTCTCCTGGCTGAACCTTGTACAAAGGCTGTTCTATTGAAAAGCCTTTGCTATTGGTATAAATGTCGAGGTTCATTTTTATCCGATCCAGCATTTTTTCCTTTCCATACATTTTTTTGAGCAACATCATTTCAGTGTACATGGCCATAGTTTCAGTAAGCATGGCCGATCCGTCTCTGTCATCAGGATTTATCTGAGTATTACCCCACCACATATGTGACAGTTCATGTCCGGCTAATTCATTGATCACATCCTGTTGCTTATCCGCTTTAATATTGGAGTGAAAAATCATGTCCTCTGTCATATAGATGGTTGCAGGATAAGCCGTTGCCGCAAAACCCCTGGTAAATCCTGATACTTCTGCAAACCGGATGGTTTTAAATGGATAGTGGCCAAAATTTGTTTCGCAATAGTCCATGGTTATCCGTGCATTTTTCAATAGATGATCTACATTTTCAGCATGTGTCGGATGATAATAGATCTCAAAGCTCTTGCCTTTATAGTTTTCTTTTTTTACTGCGTATTGAGCTGAGGATACAGCAAATCTAAACGGAATGGGATCATCGGTTTTGTACTGAAAGTAATTCCTGTTTTGTCGTTTCCAGCTTTTGGTCAACTCTCCCACACCAAGGGCTGTCTGATTGCCTGATGTGGAGATCGTCATGTCAAGCGTAATGAAATCATTACTGGCAGTTTTTGGTGCATCAAATGACGTGACTGATGATTTGGCTCCCAGCTTGTATTTTTTTCTTGTTGCTTCTTCTTCAATTTCATTTTCCAGCACATATCCAAAATGAGGATAGTATCGGCTGATACGCATAAAGGAACCATTTTCAACAACGGCATTAAAAGGGTTATGACCGTTCACCGCTTTCCATTCATAGGAAATATTGAAATGAAATGTTGTTTTTTGACCTGGTCGCAACGCTTTTTGAAGCACAAGAAGCTGGTACTGATCTTTGACAATAATTATTTCATCGCCAATATGGAGTGCAGCACTATCGATGTTAAAATCATTTGCAAAATTGACCAGGATGCTGTCGATGTTTGATTTGGTTTTGTTTTCAAGAATGTATGTGCCTTTTATATGATATGTGTTTTCTTCCGGAAATAAATCTACTGTCGTCATTATATTGGTTACAGTTGGCTGGGGACGGGTGCTGTAATTACGGTATAGGGTTTCATAATTTGCCTGTGCTAATAAACTGACGGTTTCATTTTTTGGTTTATACCCGTCCACTAATTTTATTCCGGAATAAGAGCAAGCGGAGATCGCTGCAATTAATATCATCCATACATACCACCTTCTATTGGTCTTCTTTACCAGGTAGTAAATGGTGAGTAAGATTATCAGACAACAAAATCCATAGAACATTCCTGTTGCAAAGGCAGAGCCATACAGGCCAAATCCATTCATATCACTGTAGCTCACCCGAATGCCATAGAATATCTTCGCCAGGGGATGTGTGATAAAATTCTTTCCTATGGATGTTGCCATTATAAAAACGAACAGTATGGCAACACCCAGTCCTGCATACTTCCGGTTGATTATTTTTTTAATCAATAATAGAAATCCGCTCATTAAAATCAATGGCAACGTGACAAAGAGAAACAGGTTGCCATACACTTTCCATTCGACGGCCGGATAGTTGTATAATAATTGGAAGACAATTCCTTCAAAAATTAATGCAGCGGTAAAAAGCAGGGTTACCGCGATTAATGAGATCCACTTTGCAAAAAAGCCGGTTGAGGTGTTGGCGGTGCTGTTTTCAATCAGGTTAAAACGTGTATTGTTACTTCGCCAAAAAATATCAAAAGCATAATACAACACGATGAACAAACCCAATTCGTAAAAGTGCTGAATAATGGTAGCGGTCATTAATCCGGAGTTTGCGTAATGCTGCGGTATCCTGATGCCTTTTTCAATGGCTGCATGTATTTCCATTCCTACCCCAAAAAGTACATACAATAAAGCCAGTACAAAGGGGATGCTTTTTACAGTATAGGTTAAATGTATTTTGGAAAAGGAAAGTAAGGCTTTCAGGTGTGCCGGTGCATGATGTTGTGTGGCTGTTTGTTTGTAGCTGAGGCTTAAATTGTTTTCGTTACTGTTCTCTTTTGATCTGGACCGGAGCTTTGATTGTTTTTTTGAATAACTAAATTTCCTGATACTTACATAAAGCAACAAGAAAGAGATAAGCAGAACAATCATTCTATTCAAAGCAAACAATCCGTTCAACGAAATCATCCCTGTGTTTCTTTGTTCGACAGTCCAGGTTGCTGTTTGATAAAAGTAGGCGGACATACCGAATGGATCCACAATAGCACTGATTAACCTGGCTTGTTCCGATTGTGGCAAAGCTCCCGCCATTAATGGTGAACCCGAATAAATGAGGGTGACGGTATAGAACATGTACAGTAACAGTCCGCTGACGTATATGATTAGCTTGTTTTTTGAAATCCATCCTGCAAAGCTTAGCACGGCCGTTATAAAAAGCGTGTTGACAAAAGTAAACAAGAGAACAGGTTGTACATAATAGAGTAATGAAGCATTTTCTTTCTGTAAGTTGGTTGCCGCTGAAAGATGGCCATACAAAAAGCTTAAGGTAAATATCAGGGTGCTGAAAAAGCTGAATGTCAGCAATGAGGCAAACCTTCCCGCAACAAATTGATTTTTCCTGATGGGTGTACTGAAAAATATCTCGTGAAAATTATTATCCAGCTCTTTGTTTACTTGTTGGGCTGCAAAAATGGTTGAAAACAATATAGCTGATAAGCTAAAGAGTGCGGTGATAAAAGAAATTTGGTAAGACGAATTCTGATAGACATCTTCACCCATTGTAAAATGTGCATCTTTCCCGATCAGTATGCCCAATGCCACTATCAAAGCCAGCAATGCCCAGGTGGTCCATCTTTTGATGAAACGCTTTATATCGAATAAGAATACGAAATTCATAATTAATTTGAATTTTGATCGAGTATAGAAAAGTACACATCTTCCAGGCTGGGGTCTATGACCTGGAAGTCAGCAGGCATCACATCTGACATGATATGAATATTTAAATTGCCTGTTATGAATTGCGAGGATATAACCCTGTGTTCCCTTTGATGGTCATCAAGTTCCTGCTTTGTTATTTGTTTTCTTCCGATGCGGCCCTGCAGACCTGCAATCAAATCATTAGGATTACCCTGCTTTAAAACAGAGCCATTATGGATGATGGCCATTTGAGAACATAAATTCCGGACATCCTCTACCAGGTGTGTGGAAAGAATGATAATGATGTCTTTTCCCAGTTCGCTGAGCAAACTGTTAAACCTGTTGCGTTCCTCGGGATCGAGCCCTGCTGTGGGTTCATCAACAATAATAATTTTCGGATTACCCAACAATGCTTGTGCTACCCCAAATCTTTGTTTCATTCCACCCGAAAAAGTATGCACTTCTTTTTTCCGGTAATCAAATAAATTCACTTTTTGCAGCAGCGATAATATTTGCTCCTTTCTATCACGGGTGTTGGTAACCCCTTTCAAAATGGCCAGGTGGTCCAGCAGATCGTATGCAGATATTTTAGGATACACGCCAAAGTCCTGCGGTAAAAAGCCCAACTGTTTTTTAAGGAAGAAAGGATCATCAACTACATTGACATCGTTGAAAAGGATCTGACCACTATCGGCAGTTTGCAGACCAACTACAGTACGCATCAGCGATGATTTTCCGGAACCATTTGGCCCCAACAATCCAAACAGACCATTGCTTATTTCCAATGAAATGTTGTTGATGGCTTTTACTCCATTGGAGTAAGTCTTGCTCAGATTTTTGATAGTCAATTTACTCATGGCGTAAATTTCAGGTAATAGAATTTCAGACAGGAACCGGGCTTTTTTTACAGACAACTATCCCTTTAGCGGTGGCCTATATTAATGTTTAAGGTTCTTATTTTCAGTTTCAGGACTTACAATCATTAACTTGCATAACAAAGATACTGTTTAAGACCTGTACCTTGTAATACACAATACTTTATTGGTTCGTTAGACTGATGAATGGTTATTTTTGAGGATGAACGGTCAGAAAGGCAATTTGTTGATCGCTTCTATTTTTATGTGGTTCCCTTTAAGGGCAGATCTTCGTTTGGGTCAACCAACATAATTTTCATTCTTGAACGTTCTGATTTGTAATCAACAGGTCATTGATTCGATCTTGATAGGAGGCTCAAAAAAGAGAGTTACAGTGATCTAGCTCTTTTTTATTGCCTTGATTTCTCTGCCATTTTTCTTGTTTTCTATAAAAACTCAAGTTTAACCTGCCCCGTAAGCTTTGGGATTGATCCGATAAATTTGTGTGGATTTAAGTAAGACTAAGGCCGGAGATGCATTTCTTCGGCCTTCTTTATTCTTACTTCAGATTAATTGATAATTACTTGTCCCCAAAGAAATGCTCGTTTTGCAAAATTTCCTTTCTTATTTCACAAAGCTTCGTTTTTGAGACTATTTTCTCATAATTTAGGTCTAGAAAATAAATGCACTCGTTCTGCTTTTATAAAATCATTATCATTTACATCAACTTCTTCTATTATTGGTTGGGCCGGATCGAGAGAGATGTAGAAAAAACCATTACTTAAAAAGTACTTATAGTCTTCAATAAAATAAAAATTATAGTCGGAATTATGGTAAAAGGAATATTCTACGACATTTGAAAAAAGGTAACCACTTTTTTAGTTTACCTTTTTTAAAATAACGCATAAGTGTTTTTGGAAAAGTATTAATGGATTTTGGTTTAGCTTATATTGTTCCTCAATTGCTTTTTTGTTATTAAGGGTTTGTTTTTTTGACAATCTTTTGAATGTCAGATAGGTTCTTATATAAAAAAAACATCCAAATAATAAAAAATAAAGTAAGGAGCTTACGCTGAATTGGTTAGGGTAAATTTTCTCAATTCGGAGGCCAGCCAGAGCCGCAAGAGTTCGGATTTTTTGTATACCAATTAAAAAGATTCTACCCATATAAATGCGATTTTCATCATAACCAATTACAGATTTTTCATTAGGTAGTAACATATCTCCTCGTTCTGATTCTAGCCAAAGGTTGGCTATCCTTCCCGAGATGTTGCTGTTATTTGGCTTTGTCAAAACTAAACAACCTCCGGGTTTTAATATTCTGGCAATTTCATCAAATAATTGTTTTTGCTCTGAAATATGATCAATGGTTTCCATCAGCAGTACGTAGTCTGCACAGCCTGATTCTATTGGGAAAATCTTGTTTAAGTCAATTTTTTGTGTAAATATTTCATCATTTTCCATCAATTCGGGATAAAGGTCAAAGGCCCTTACTTCTGCTCCATTTTTTTTCCATAAACTGGCTACGAATCCTTTACCAGCAGATAAATCTATTACTAACTTGCCATTTACATTTGTTTGTTCCAGAAACTGATATATAAATTTTATTGCATTTTTTCTTGAATGTGGAATATTAGTGGGTTTACTATTTTTTTCCATTTAATTATACTGGCTGAAAATTTACGTTATTTAATATTTACCTTAATTTTTTTGACGTGAGATATTTTTTAATTTTATCATTATCTGTTTTAGAATAAAGGCCTTTTTAAGTGATTAAAGATAAAGAATTTAGTATATTTTATATATTAATTTAGTACAAAATTGAATTTTGAACCCAATTTGCTTCTTCGTAACAGGCAAATTGAAAAGTTTTGCAATAGTTAAAACTGTATCACAAAACCACCATTTGGTTTGTTTCTTATCGAAACTGTATGGTAAGCATAAAATACATTCCTTTATTTCAAAATTTTCAGAACCTATTGCTGTATCAAAAGATTTTCGTACCTGGTCCTTTTGAGAATCACCGAAATCTTCGTTTTTTGAAATAAAGGGCATTTAAAACACTTTGAAATTAGGGCCATCTTATTTACACCACAATTCAATATAACTAAAAATAATTTAGCCCTGCAAGTTAATTGTGTAGCCGTTAAATAAGTTAAATACCGTTAAATAACTATTCCCTACAATCCACATACGTATTATAATGCTGATAGTCTTTTTTTGACATAACTTGTTGGCTTATTGATAGCAACTATTTAAAAAACATTATTATGCAACAACTAGTATATGCTTTTAAACCATTGTCAAATTATAGATTTGATAATCCTGGCATAGCGAAAAAGGAAATTTTCATTCGCCCTGTAATGAAAGCACTAATTTCCACTTTGGTCATCTCGCTTACATTCATTCCCTTTAAAGCGAAAAGTCAAAACGACAATTTAAACGGTTTAAAGAAAAACGACGAACCTTTACGCTACGTGGCTATTGGAAGCTCTCTTTCTGCCGGCGTTCGTGATGCGGGTTTGTATAGAGAAAGTCAAATTTCAGCCTTTCCTAATCTTATAGCTAAGCAGATGGGATTGACTGATTTTAGACAACCTCTCTTCGATTTATCTGAAAAAAATGGCATTGGGTTTAAGAAAGTTCAAAAGAAAAATGGAGTTTTGATTTTTTCCAAAGTAACAGAAATGACGGCCCCTGAAAAGAAGCTACCAAAGGTTGTTGGTCGAATAGATAATCTATCAATACCCTTCCTCAAGGTTTCAAATATTTCAGTAAGTGAGAACATGAAGGGGGCTTTTCTACCTACTTTTGAAAGGAGCTCCTATGATCATATGCATCGATTTGTAAAAGATGATCAAAATGAGGGTGTGTCTTATTTGTCCCTTATTCAACAAGAAATAGATCAAGTTGATTTTTTCACATTTGAAATCGGGATGCATGATTTTGTCTCCTATTATAAAAATGGGGGTTATGGACAATCTATTAGTATGATGCATCATGACCGTGAAGGATATTTTCCAGAGAACGAAATTATTCAACATTTAATATCAAAAGGGGGAAAGGGTGTACTATGTAATGTTCCTGATGTGCTTAAGTTTCCTTTTTTTCAGCAATATCGTTATGACGATATCAAAGGTATAAACGGAGAGCGGGTTTTTGCCCAATTCCATTGGAGAGGATATGTCAGAAACCTTAATCCGAATGATATTATTATTCCAGATGATTATACAAATGTCCTGTTTACTAATGTTGGTTATATCGGACATTCCAAAGAGCAACCCCTTCTGGATGAATATGTGATAGGTGATGAAGAAAAGATAGATATTAAAATATATAATAGATGGATTAATGCTATTGCCGACATAAATAAAATTCCAATTGTAGATTTAAATTCTTTGTATGCAAGAATAATTGAAGGCGACTATGTGACAGACGATGGACTTCTGATAGACCCATCTTATCCTGAAGGAAACTTTTTCTCTTCTGATGGAATACACCCAACCCAAATTGGCCAAGCGGTGATTGCTAACGAGTTTATTAAGACAACTAATTCATATTACGGCACAAAAATTCCATTAATTAGTATCAAAGACTTAAAATAACAGCGAAATCATGAAAAATACACTCACAATCCTTTTAATTTTCTTTACAATCACCAATGTTTTTTCACAATGCTGCGACAATATCTGGACACCCAGAGATAATACTGTATTTCAACGGTCAACTACTAGTTCTGGTACAGGTGGTTCAACAAATGTAACATTTTCCGGCCAAATCAGATCTCAAGTAGGAGCTCAATACAGGATAGAAAAACTTGATAAATATGGGAACTATGTAAGTGATTGGAAGACTGTCCAAGCCATGCCCGCTGGGGCAGTCAATTCACTTGGAACGAGCTCTGGGTACTTTTATTTTACTCTTGATGTTCCCACCGGGTGGTATAAATTTCATACTTATGTAAGCGGTGTGCCACAAATGTGGACTAAGTTTGGGGTTGGTGAAGTTTTTATAATTGCAGGACAATCCAATGCACAAGGATTTGGAGATACTCAATATATTTCAGGTCTTGATGACCTGGATTGCGTGGTAGGAAACAGAAATATGCCTTTCGGCGGGTATGGAGATTTATGGACACCATCATTCACTCCTATAAATTCGAGTCAACCAATAATCGCCCCAACTGGTGACCGTCCGTGGTACTATCAATCGTTAGGCAATAAAATAGTAACCAGGGAGTCTGGGATTGTAATTCCTGTCGCTTTCTACAATGTAGCTTTAAGTGGAACCAGTATAGATAACTGGTACGAATCATTATTAAGGGTCAGGCAGATGTATAGTAACAATTATGCTAATACTTTAACCTATGGAACAACAGTGACGACATCCAATCCATGGGGATTTTCTACTTTCGACAACCGTCTACCCTATTCAAATATGAGAGATGTTTTAAGCTATTTTGCTAATATTACCGGTGTTAGGGCTGTATTATGGCATCAAGGAGAAGCTGAAACAAAAACACTTTTAAGTATTCACAGAAGTAGCACATACGGTGCCGGGCCAATTCCTTCAGGCTACTCTATCAATGATTATGACACAAAACTTAATGCAATTATTGCTGATACAAGAACATTGCATTCAAATCTTCAATGGGCAATTTCAAAAGCCTCTTTGATTGCTGCCACTCGAATTTCTCCATCAACCCTGGATCTAAACATTGTAAATAACAGCAATAACTTAGTTACACCTACTGGAACAACCTCTATTGGCAATAGTGTCATTCAGGAGCAGGCAGCAGTACAAGCAGCTAGCCCTTCAAATATTTCGTGGCTATCTGAGAATTCTGACAGCTTTACCCCAAGAACTCCCGATGGAATACACTTTAGTGAAGCAAATCTAATTCAAATGGCAAATGATACCTATAGTAATATGGGTACAATATTTTCAAAAGCCCCAATTTTGCCCGTCATTCCACCGAGATTAACACTTGTTAAAAATTCAACTAAGGATTATACTGTAAGTACTGGGAGCTATAATATTTACAGATGGAAAAATAGTTATGGCGGTTTTGCTTTTGAACAAGATGAGCCGAGTATGGGAAATAATTATAATCCGAGCCCCGTAGGCGGCGATGATGGGTATTCGGGCTATGCAAAAGGTAGTGACGGCAAAATAGCCCAAATAGTTCCATGGGTCTTTTTTACATCAGTCCCGGGTGCACGTGTTTCTGCAGAGAATCAAGAGAATGAAGCCCAGTTGGAAAGTACCAGTATTTTCCCGAATCCCGTTTCAACAGACAGAAAATTAAATATTATTTTTTCGACTACAATGAACACTCCAATGAAACTGATTTTAATGGACCAAAACGGCGTAATTTTAAAAAAAATAAGCGACAATATTTCAAGTGGAAAACATAATTATTCGATCTTACTTGACGAAATAGTATTATCAACGGAGATAAAGTTTTTGTACTACAGACTTGAAACTAAGCAACATAACGAAGTAAAACGCGTGGTGCTAACAAAATAAAATGTTTCTGATATATGTTAATTATAAACTCAAAACGTTTTAAAATTATGAAATCCATTTTCTCAATATTGCTTATACTCGTAATTAGTTTTATGGGTTGCAAACAGGATTCATTTGATCCTGAAATCAAAGATGACAAGTTAATAAATTTGTCTCCTGAGTTTGAACGCTATCTGATTGATGCTAAGATTGATACTGAATCCAAACCGGATCTAATGATTAGTTATGGTAAAATTAAGAACATAGATAGTTTACATATTTATTTAGAAGGAAACAGAAATAGCCTCAAGGGGTTGGAGTATTTTACAAATCTCAAATACTTAAAATTTACAGGCCTGCAGAAGTCAACCGACATTTCTAACCAGTATTACTACACTCCCATTAATGGGCTTATTAAGGAATTTATACCAGCAATTGATACCCTTGATGTCAGTAAAAATATTAACCTGGAGTATCTTGATTGCTCAGGTAAATCAGATGGAGGGGGTTATTACTCATCAATAGGTAATTTGAAATTTGGTAAAAACACAAAACTTAAGACTGTAATTTCCAAATTCAGTATGATGGCTTCTCTGGACCTCTCACAATTAACGGCTCTTGAAGAACTAGATATTGTGGAATGTTATAACCTGCCGGTGGTAAGCCTTTGTAAAAACAAGAAGCTAACAAAGCTCAGGTCATGGCAGGTTAAGCAATTCTATATTTCTTCAAAATCTTTGATTAAAACAGACTGGGTAGTTGGTGCGGCCATTTATTCAGAGTGTGAATAATTTAATGATATCCATTTTTAAAGAAATTTTCGATTTTAGAAATCTAAAAAAGGTTTTCATTAAGCAAATATAGAAAAGGCAAGTCATCAGAATGAAACTAATGGCTTGCCTTCGTTTTTTGAGACATGTTCATTTATCAACCTTCTAGTTGCGTTAATAAATGGTAGTGTCAGTTTTTGCAATTATTAGATTCCACAATTAATTGCCTTACTTCATCCGAAATTTCATTTGATAACTTCTTAAAATCAGTAACAAAATAAGTTTTGAAAGCGGTTTTAGGATTCGCTATAAAAAGAAATTCTTCACCATTATAAAAGGCTATTTTAAAAACTCCTAAAAATACGAAATATACCTTGACACGATCAAACTCCGAAGCTGGCATCACTTTAGTCTTTTTAAAAAGATTTCTTACAAAGAAAGTGCTATTTTCTAAATGGATCACGTTCAACTTGCTTGAAAAATAATTGACACCAAAGAGTATAATTAAAATGAAAATCCTACCTGAAACAGGGTTTTGGATTTCTTCAGTTATATCAAAATATATGAATATTGAAAAGAAAATCAAGCTTAGAATTAACAGTGTCAATTGCCCTACAGCACTTTTATCTTTACTTACAAAATATTTCATGTACTTTTCTTCGTTTTTTGAGATACCATTTTAAGTTATTTTCAATTAATCAGGTCGTTTTTTGACTAAAAATTTCATCAATCAACGGAATAACCGAATGGCTAATATTCTTGATTAAGTCCTGAGTGGTATCAAAACCAGGAAGAACAATATTATTTTGAAGTTGCCAAGCTCTTAATAAGCCCCCCAAAATATTTTGGATGATTACATTATGATCAACCAATTTTTTATGATATTAACAATTCCTCATCTGAAGTAAGGCCGTAACCAGGTATTCTGTCAACATCATGAATTAGGTCATTTCGCATTTTAAGAAAATCAGTTAATAACGTATCAAACCAAGGTACGATATCAACTCGATCTTGTAACAGACTGATGAATACGCCTATTGTTCTTTTGTCACCTTTATTTAAGCGTATTAGAAAATCTTCAACATTGAAGCTGCCTTCTTTGGGCAAAACAAAATCAATAACAACTTTTAGAAATTTTTCAGTAGTCTGGGTTGTAATTAAAATTAGTCCTAATTCTCTAAGAACTGTATTCTGAGCATCAATCATTTTTCTATCTCTTCGTTTTAAAGGCAAATATTTCTCACTTCCTTTATGTTAATTACCTTCCAATAATCGCCATCCTTCTTTCATTATCTGACATATTAATAGATTCACTGTATTCAAAGTAATACTGATTTTCGGAAATGCTTTTCAATAATGTATTTAAATCATTCCTATTAAAATCCTCAAATGATATAACGTACCTAGATACCATCAAAGGGGATTGTTTACCACCAAATAAAAATTCAATTTCAAATTCATTTCCTGAGTTTTCTGGTAGTATATTTTCAATAGTTAATTCTTTAGTTGTTGAAAATACCTCACTATTAAATAGAATTTCCTTTTCATCATTTGATATAATATCATTTGTTCGGTTTGGCAGATAAACTCTGTGATTCTCTAAATACTCTATACTTTCAAAGAATCCGTTTGTTGAGATAATCCTGTAGTATAAATTATACTCATTTTGAAACTTTGATTTATTAAAAATAAAAAACTTCAAAATCAATTTAAGACTATTCACATGTTCGTTAAGTGATTCAATCTTAAGATAGCCTTCAAGCTTAGGAAATGTAACCCTTCGAAATAGTGCCTCAACGTAATGGTGCGGTGCCGGTCTCGTTTGTCCATCCATTCGCATATAATACACGTTTTCGAATTGATGTGGTGAATAAAAGCTTTGGTCTACTTCAATTATGTAAATGAACAGCTCTTCTTTTTGAAGTTGTTGGAACTTTATACCGGCAGGAGAAGGGGTTATTTTGTCTGCTATCTTACTGATAAAACTATCTTTCTCTATGAGCTCTGTTGTAGGTGAAAGATCTCCTGAAAATACTTTTTCTTTTTTGCCTTCGATTGTCCGGCCAATTGGAGACCCCCAGATGATAATTCCACCTTCCGAATTTAGCAAACCTACTATTGCTTTTAGGATGCCTTTTATTGAGTCCGAATTGAAATTAACAATGGCTTTAAATTCAATTTTATCGGACTCTTCTTTAGGAACCTCAAAAAATCTTTCAATGTCGTTATAAGACAATTCTTGTACATCCTTTCCAAAAAATAGTTTTGAGTAGGCCATCTAAATCTATTCGTTTTTTGAGATTAATTTCTTGTACTACCAATCTTTATCCTTCGATTTGGACACCTTAAAATTACTCTGGATTGTTCTCAGAATAACCTTTTGCTGATTCTTTAAATAGTTCTTAGACCAATCAGTATTTTTCATGTTAAGCATGAATAGGCTTAACTCTGTTTCATCTCCTTTTGGTCCCAGCAGTCCACTTTGTCCAGTTGATATACATTTAATGTCTGAAAGAGTAATTTTATATTTTCCTGGCTTAAAGTCAATAAAAGCCTTACATCTTAACTGGCTTATATTAAAAAACACAGCTGTTGTGCCGTCCTCTCTCTCTTTCAAAAAATCAATTGGTTTTGTTATTCCTGAAATTCTTTCCCCTATTACATTAAATTCATCAAACAAATAAGACTCTTTAAAATAATTCACAAGATCTTCGAAACTTCCTTCGTATTCATAAATTTCTACATAGGTCATTTTTTTATCTTGATACTCGAACCCATCTATTTTAATTTGAGAGTAAGTTATAACTGGGAAAAGCATAAAAAGTAGGCCAATTGTTGCTGTTTTCATTTGTTTTTGAGAATATTAATTAAAGTCTTCCAGTTTGGCTTTTAAATAAATTCCATCCCCAGTTCTCTGTTCATCCCTTTCCATTTTGATCGCAGTTATGCCCTACTTGCATTCTTTAATCGTTTAAGAATAGGGTTAATATCCCATAGATCATCTCTAATAATGTCTGACCAACCGGAAAGAACTGCCACCGATAAGGATCTATAAATAACTGCTGCAAATTCGATCAAATGCTGAATCTCATCGAGTGTCATTTGTGGTAGATCGATAAGATCTTTATGTGCATATTGCCTATCTCTTAACTCTTTTAACTTATGTATCAGCTGCCTCTTCTGAGTAAGTTCTCCTTCTATTTCCGTAAGCAAATCCCTAAAATCATTACCGGATACAGCTTGGTAATTCATTCTAATCTTTTCTTTCGTTTCCGAAGTTAAATTATTCTTTAATTTTAAAATTACCTTGTGAAAACTCACTTTTTGATTCACATTGTCCGTCAGCAATTTGCTTAACTGAATAACGATGATAAAGTTTTGTTGATATCTGAAGTAATCAAAGAAGTCAGATATACTCTGGTCGGTGGGGAGGTCTTCGGAATTTTCGTTGAGTCGAACCAAATTAGCTTCCGCTAACTTGATATCTAAAAGAATATTCCAAACTTCTTTTTCCCAGATTGAGAAATCTTTAAGTTCAAACATTTTTTATCTTTTTTATTTCGTTTTTTGAGATTATCTTAAAAATTTCTTCCAAAGCTCGTCATTTTCGTATATTGATTTCAAAGATTCCATATCAGCTCGAAAACCATTCTGTGTAAAATCGTTCCAGTACTTTCGGACGTGCATTTTTAATTCCAAGTTATCTGATTCATCTGCTGCTTCGATTAGTTCAACAAACATCTGGGTGACAAACTCGAACAATCTAACTATGAC
This sequence comes from Emticicia sp. CRIBPO, assembly GCF_009905725.1. GTDB lineage: Bacteria > Bacteroidota > Bacteroidia > Cytophagales > Spirosomataceae > Leadbetterella. The sequence continues at coordinate 204,309 of NZ_JAAAKV010000004.1, forward strand.
GTCTATTTGAAGGGACGCAGATTTATGCTTTTCTGTGACTTTTTTGAGCTTGTGTTCTGATTTGGATTTTATAGTTTCGACATTAGTCTCATATAAATTTCTAAAAGCGTTCAAGTAGTCATTTTCTGTAGAAAAATGGTTGTCGACGGCGAATTTCCTAAATCTATTAACGATCCCATTGTCAAGAGAATTAATTACAGACGTAAAAGAATCATATTTTATGATGTGCATAAACTTATTTCTAAAGTTCATCAGTAATTCTAGATTAGCATTTTCATCTTTCTCAAGTACCTCTAAATCAAAAAGCAAATCAATTTTGTTTTGAAAGTTGATTTTCCCCTTATCTCCAAAAAGCCTTGTTGGACTTGGCTTGTCAAAGATGCCTAATTCGATCAGAAGTAATCTATTAATTGTTTCCTCTATAATCAAAGAGCATGCTAGTATTTCGCTTCGTAATTCAATATTCATGTTATTCCAATTCTAGTTATTTAAGACATTGTTCATCAAGTCTACTACGTCAGGTCCAGTAGCCATTTTAGGTAAATCACCACCCGGAAATTCTGTTCCAGGCTTAAGCCCTATAAAGTTTATTTTACCAATACCGTGTTTCATAACTTCGTCTAAAAATGACTTTTCTTTCGCCGTTAACTTGGGATTGTTAATTTTTGATCCGACCCCAGCCAAAACATCACAAAGCTGAATTGCAAACGAGTCTTTTGAGTCAATACCTTGGGTATCGACCACATTCAAAGGAAAGTTAACATTTGTTCCATCACTCAATGGGTGGATATTGGGTAAAGCTTTTTCACTCGTTATTTTTTCCCAAATTTCCTTCCGCCGTATAAAATTTGAAGAATTATCATGAATCAATTGAAAATCATCGGGGTAGTTTTTTTTCCAGTGAGTCATTATGTGAATCAATGTAGTTAACTGCAATTCATTACTTTTCCTGAAATCTTCTATTCTGTTGAAATCTTCGAATAAAGACGCTCCAGAAAAGAATCTATCAATTATATCTTTTTCGTCTTCATCAGAGAACGCGGACATCTCACCTAAAGTGACGATCAATTCATCAAGAGATTCAATTGATGGGTTTTTACTAAAAGCATAATAAGCATCAGTAATTTCATTGTATAAATTATTCGTTCCAACCTTAGTTAATCCGAAGTGCATGTGGTTGGCAAGTTTTCGCGAAAATCCACCTGCGTAAAAATCATATCCCTGACTATGATAAATCGGTTCTATTAAGTAGTCAATCATCTTGACGAAAATTACAAACCTTTTATCGTTAACCGAAAACAAGATATCATTGCTTAATGATTCTAAATTTTTGCTTAATTCTATTAACCCGACTTGGTTTCTGGAACCCCAAATATTTTTAAATTTAAACTCTGCTCCCTGATAATTTGGGAAGGATGATTTTAGTATTGATTCAGACGTGATCGAATCTATACTTGAACTTGCAACAACAAAAAAGGGCTGATCACTATCAAGTAAATTATAGCCGGTAAAGCCTGATTCATCAACGTACAAAGTTTTCATTCTGTTTTTCGTTTTTTGAGATTTATTTTTTAGCTAAAAATTAAATCTTTAAAGTAGGTAGTAATTGAGTCTTGGGATTTGAAGTTTTCTTGCTCGATAATCAATTTTCTCATAATCTGGCGGGCCAAATTGTCGAGTCGATCTGAAAGGCTATAGACCTGATCCTCTCCATATTTTGGAGTCCCCCCATGAAATACTTTGGACCTCACATCATATCCCAATTTAACTAAATCGAATACTCTAATTCTATCAGTCTTATTCTCTCCAATAAAATAAGCAATTCGCTCAGAAACCTTATGACTCACTTCAGAATTATCGGTTGTAAAAATGCATTCAAACATAACTATCAAAATAGAAATCCTCATAAAAATGTCAAATTGAGATCTTGACAGGTCGAGGAATTTTATCGCCAAATAAAGTCGCGATTTACTATATGGCGAGAATGGTAATTTTAATAAATCTTTTTTTTCATCAATTAGATTTAACCAATCTTTTATCGGGTTTCCATGATTTTTGTGTAATACCGCTCTAAATTTTATATAATCAACGATTACAACTTCATTAAAATCTAAAATGCTAACATCGCTAGTAGATACTTTGCAATTTAATATTTGACTTTTAGTACTAAAATACGTAAACAAATTTGAGTCTAAATCATGAACGAAAATATCCTCTGCATTAATATTATTGTCTCGATCAAGCCATAAACCGTGGAAAAATTCAGTGATTTGAGCTAACAACCTAATACCAATAACCCGAATATCGCTTACACCATTTAAAAACTGCAGATCATTCAGTCTTTCTTGATCAAATACTGCCACATTTCTTCTTGCTATTAGATCGATATGAATTCTACCAATGTTCTCTAAGTAATTTTTGTCATTACGGAGGAACTGAGCAAATTCGTCCCCTCTCGAAATCTGGATTCCTGCCAGATCAATCTGCTGCCGTGGATCGATTTTAACTCCAGTGATTGAAACAAAAGCTAAACAATTCATATGTCGTTTTTTGAGATCGAATTTTAAATAAATATTTAATGCCCCCTTTTTACAAGTCGCTTTTATATTCTAATTCTAGGATTTTAAAATAGGTCTTTGAATCTAAAACTTTTTCTGGAAACCCACTATCTACAGCTGCTTCTTTGAGCCAGATATCGTCAGTCACAAATATTGATCTTTTCCCCCTCATTGTTTCATCATTAATACAAAATAACTGGTAGATATCGAATATTGTATTAGCTCGATTTTTTTTATTATTCGTCATATCATATCCAGTCGTTGCAATTCTTTCAATAAGTTTTACATGAAGACTGAAAGCAGTTTTAAAACATCTTGCTATCTCACTAATTTTTAGCTCTGCATCTAGTTGAGAGAAGTTATGAGATCTTCCTTTTATCGTTTTGTCAAAATAACCTTGTGCAAGCCATAAAACTGCTTGTGGGGTTTTTAAAAAATTCAATAATTGTATGCGGTGCTGCTTACTTTGCTTAAAAATATGGTTATTAGATCCTGTAGGATCAACCTTAGCTACAGCTTGGTGATAGGTAGATATAAAATCAGATTTATGAAGTTGTACTATTTCATAAATACCTTTAATTTGTTCTGAATATTGGTTAATGATTTTTTCTGGATCATTTTTACTAATCTGGTCTACCAATTTACTAATCCCATTCATTGCATCAATGTCAGATGAATCTAGACGACCAAAGACTAATTGCTGTAAATGTAATTTGTAAATAGGGAAAAAATGATCTGAATGAATTCCTGCCCCAATAGTAGCTAACTTGCAATTTTCGAAGCCTTTATCATCCCTTCTTGCAAGGTGGGATATAAGTTCCATGGCTGTTATCCCTGATAAACCTACCGATATTTTCCTTGATATTTCTACCTCTTTAATACGATTAAAAAGGTCAATTGTTTCAATTTGACTTAAACCAAAAGTTAAATTGCGATAAACATTGGTATCAAATATCACGTTGACGCTATTCATAAAAAACCTCTTTTTTTATCTAACAATTTTATAAAAGTAAAAAAAAAGTTAGTGTATAACAAACGGTTATCAAATACGTTTAACTATTTCCTTTTAACAAACCCCAACACCTTAACCCCCGCACTCTCCAAAATCCTGTACAAAGTCCCCCGAGAAGTAATCTTAAACACTCTCACAATTCCCCCCGTTGAACTGGCTTGTGATTCAACCCACTTTTATCTACCGCCAAGAATAGGAATAATGAAATGAATTTGTAGATTTGCAGGTGTAATTTATCGGACTGAATACCAAAACAACAATTAAAAATGAATGTAAAATTATCTGCTTCACAAAAAGTGAAAATAGCCAACGCCAGCGACATTTACCCGATCATGCAGCAGATACTACTTCGTGAAAATAAGCTGCGTCGTGCCCAGGAACATTTCTGGGTGGTGGGTCTCAACAATAACAATACTATTCTTTTTATTGAATTAATCAGTCTTGGGGCCTCCAACCGGGTCGGTGTTGATCCACCGGAAATTTTTAGAATGGCAATTTATAAGCTGGCCACAAAGGTTATTTTCGTGCACAATCATCCAAGCGGCAATACCGACATTTCTGATCCGGATAAAAGCTTAACTAAGCAGTTAATGGTAGCCGGTAAATTATTGAAGATAAAGGTACTTGATCATTTGATTATCTCCGAAACTGATTTTAAAAGCTTCCAGGAAGAAGGCATCATGAAAAAGCTTGACAAAGAGATGACTGAATTATTGAAAAAAATCTCAATAGAGAAGTGAAGAAAATAAAACCGGAAAAGCTGAAACTGGAGAGGATCATCAATATCGCAAATAAGATGAAATTAAAAGGAATTGACATTGACACGATTTCAGAAATTACCGGACTTTAAGCTGATGATATCAGATAAAGTAAAACATTATTCTATCCATTGAAAAACACAAAAAGGGGTAGGGTAGCATCGGGCAGCGAATATCCCAGGCTGAGCTTAATCCCAACGAAAACTTTTCCCCTCAAGCATTACACTCCGCCAGAAATTTGTACTTTAGCCAAAAGTTCCGGCATCAAAATGACGACATCCGGAACGTAGGGATAAGTGTAACAGACGATCTGACAAAAACAAAACAATGAAAGACATACTATTTGACTTTATATCAAAATACGTTTCTCTGACAGAAGAAGAGAAGGACGCCATCGTTTCATTGGATATATTTCACTCCGTGAAGAAAGGCACGATCTTGCTCAGAGAAGGGCAGAAGTCGAAAGAGAGTTACTTTGTGCTGAAAGGCTGTATCAGGACTTATTATCTGTTAGATGGTGAAGAAAGAACTACTGCTTTTTATACAGAAATGGAAGCTTTGACACCCCCTTGTGTCATCAGCAAAACGCCGTCCGAATATTACGTAAGTTGCATGGAAGACAATATACTTTTAATTTCAAATTCCGACATGGAAGCAGAAGTAAACAGTAAATTCCCAAAGTTTGACCTTATGTGTAAAATGTTGTCTGAAGAATTGTTAGCTAAAGAACGCATGGACTTTGACGAGTTTAAAACTTCTTCACCCGAACAAAGGTACCTGAACCTGCTGCAAAAAAGACCGGACCTTATTCAGCGTGTGCCGCAACACCAGCTGGCAAGCTACCTGGGTATCCAACCGCAATCATTAAGTAGGTTGAGGGCGAGAATTGTTGAGAAGAAGATATAGTGGTTGGTATATAATAGATATTGCCACGATCAATCCTGACCGCTACCATTGAAGTAATTGTTTAAATGTCTGTTTGTCAGCGAGACACTGTCAGGCTGATCATTTACCTCGCAAGTAAACTACTAATGGGTTTTACTTTTTTTTGGCGGAAAAAAAGTAACCGGGCGGCGTTCCGCAAAAAAAGCAGCACGGTGCGACGCTTCGCAAATTCTAACTCGTAAATCTGAAAATCACTTGACTTAAAAGAAAAAGAACGCTGATTTTCAGCTTTACTCAAACAGAGAATTTTTCACCGGGGCGGCGATCCGCCGGATGTTCATTTCTTTTAATGAATACTGCTTTCTTTTACGAATCAGCGGTATTTTGGTACGTTGTCTTCCGAAAAAGTCGCAATTAACACCTCCCTTTGTGTCTTAGCGTCTTGGTGGCAATTTATATTTCATGTATCTCCGGCAATGATATACCTCGCACCAAAAGATATTTCTTAACTTAAGTGAACGTTTTCAAGCTTGTCGGCAATCGACTTTTGCAGTATCGTTTAACATCAATTAAAAAGATATGCAAAAGAAATTTCTATTACTCGCTCTGGCCTTAATGATGGCAGGCCATCTGCAAGTTAAAGCACAGGATCAGGACAGCACCTATAAAAAGTTTTATGTCGGGAGTTCGTTGTTCATGTTTGGAAATTTTTCCAAAGTAAACAATCCCGAGTATATACAGTTAAATGCCGGATACAGGATAACACCCAAAGATGTTATTTGCCTTGAATTTAAAAGATCCGTTTACGCCTGGCCGATAGGTATCCCTTTCGGACCCGATTTTGATGGACCGGGACTCAACTATCCGGGACATGCCCGCATACTTGCCCCTACCATTGGTTACCAGCGTTTTTGGTGGAAAGGGGTTTATACCTCCGTTTATGCCTTGAATGCCTTTGAAAAATACATGGATGAAAACAAGAAAAAGATCGGTAACGGATTCACCTTATACATGAACTTCCATCTGGGTTACCAGTTTAAGTTTTTCAAAAACCGGTTCTTTTTTGAACCTGCTCTCGGGGTGAGTTACTGGCCTGTAAGGACTAAAGTACCGGAGTCATTTAAAGCAGTAGAGAAAAGATGGAACAACTACTTTATTCAACCGGGGCTTCATTTCGGGTTTAATTTTTAGTCTCCTCATCTGAAAATAACAGGCATCTTTCAACTTAGTAGAGCTGCCGATAGTAGCCAACTATCATGGATGTAAATATTTAAATGTCAATAAAATATAAGCCATCTATATCGGTAAGCGAATTACTAGTGGGTCTTACTTTTTTTTGGCTGAAAAAAAAGTAACAAAAAAGCAGCAAAAATTCTAACTCGTAAAACTGAAAATCACTTGACTGAAATGAAACAGCTGGCTGATTTTCAGCTTTACTCAAACAGAGAATTTTTTCAACGGATGTTCATTTCTTTTTAATGAATACTTCTTTCTTCGACGAGTCGGCGACTAACAGCTGAAAACCTCAGGGTTTTGATCCGAAAAAAACAGAGTGTAAATTCATTTATTAACTTAAGTGAACGATGCCAGGCCTGTTGCCAACGGATCTTTGCAGTATCGTTTAACATCAATTAAAAAGCTATGCAAAAGAAAATTTTATGGATTGGGTTCGTCCTCATGATGACAAGTACACTACACCTCAAAGCACAATATGCTAAAACAGACAGCACACACAAACGGTGGTTTATTGGCAGTACTGTATTTTTACTGGGTAACCTGGCTTCTACCAATCCACCCAACTTCGCTCAAATCAATATAGGCTATCGCATTACCGGAAAAGATGTCATTACCTTAGAGCCCAAAACCTGGAAATATGCCTGGCCTAATGGTATCCACCCGTTTTTTAACAAATCGTACGGAAAGCAGGAAGAGAAATTTCCGGGGTATGTTCGTGAGTATGGCATATCGGTGGCTTACCAGCGGTTTTTGTGGAAAGGTTTATATGCCGAGTTGAATGTGATGCCCACTTTACAAACTTTTGCGGACGACAAAGGCAGGAAAATTGACAACGGGTTTCAGCTTTTCAATACTTACCGTGTCGGTTATCACATCAAACTTTTTAAGGACAGGTTTTTTATTCAACCATCCCTTGCCATTACACACCGTGCTCATCACACCAAGTTGCCAGATGGATTTAAACAGCTGGACGATAAGTGGTCTAAATTCGTCTTCGGAGAACCAGGATTTCATTTCGGATTTAATCTCTGATTGATGAGATGAATACACAAAATACATTGGAAGACATTAAAGTCAGTTTGAAAATGAAGCTCGCTACGCTGTGGGCGAGCTTCATGTTTCTCTATATCTATGTTGATCATTTTGCCTTATATATGCCGCATAAGGTAGAGCATATTCTGAAAGGGAGGGTGTTCGTATTGGATATTACGCAAGGGTTTCTTTTGGCGGCACTTGCCTCGGTGACCATTCCTGCACTGATGATTTTCCTTTCTGTAGCCCTGCCGGCTAAAGTAAATCGCCGGATGAATATAATTATTGCCACGGTGTATATTCCCTATACATTGTTTAATCTGACAGGAGAGACCTGGATGCACATGGTGTTGGGTGCTGTGATAGAAGTTGTTCTTCTTTGCCTGATTATCCGTTATGCATGGAAATGGCCTCGTATGGAAACATGAAAGGCCATCACTTATCTTAAAAAGCCGCTTGCCATCACTTTTTGACAGGATGTATAATCTTTCTATAACCACTCAGGACATTCAGAATGAGGTCATCCGCATCAGTCCATCTGATGCTCAAGCACGTTCATATACCGCTCAAAGCGGGCAATGTTGTGGCTTTTTATTCCTGATTCTACGTAGTCTATTGAAAGGGAATCGTGGGCAAGGAGGTTTTCTTTTGTGAGGATATTTTTCAGATGCCTGGCTGTTCCTTCATTGCCATCGTATATATTCAGTCCGGGAGCTATTCTCCTGAAAACCGGTTCAAAATAGGTAAAATGTGTGCATCCCAGCACGATCGAACTGAATTCATCCAGATGATACGGAGCCAATGCCTCTGTGATGTATTGTCTGGCTTCTCCGTCAAAAATCTCCTTCTCCGCAAAATTAACCAGCTCTGTTAAGCCCAGCCTTTCCACCCTGGAATTAACGTCTAAGGTATCCAGCAAACGCTGAAATCTGGCGGAACGCAAGGTGACAGGCGTGGCACATACCAGGATTTTTTTGTGAGACTCATTGTTTTTTACGGCATTGTCTGCCGCCACTTTCACCGCGGGCTGAATGGCTATGACAGGAAACGGCAAACTGGCCCGAAGGTATTCCACACAAACATTCGTAGCTGTGTTGCAGGCCAGCACAATGGCTTTGACCTTCTGTGCCAGGAAGTATTCAACCGCCTTGTCTACAAATCCCCTGATCTGTTCCTCGGTTTTGGTACTGTAAGGAACATGGTCTGTGTCGGCGTAGTAGCAATATTTTTCATCTGGCAGTTGACGGATTATTTCCCTTAATAATGTTAATCCTCCGATCCCTGAGTCAAAAACGCCGATCATTCTGTTTGTTTATTTATTGAGGGCAAAAATACAGAATCATTTTATGCAAACCCTGAAATCAACACGACTTTTGAGAATATCTCCCTTTTTACCCGTGTACATTCGGTTGGGTAATGCAGGGCAACCATAAGGCTGACAAAATTCAAAGCGGTTTAGCAAAGACTTGTATCTGAAAGCTCATCGATTCAATAAGTCCTCAGCGTGCTGTTTAAACAGCTGTCTTTCAGCGTGCTGTAAGTGACTTTAACATTTCGTTAACCCTGGCCGTTCATAAGACCCGGAATAAAAATTTGTAAGTTTGTTGAGAACCTTAAAACCTTGAAAACAAAATGAAAAAACACTTTTACCTCCTTTCTTTGTTGACGTTTGTTGCCTGTAACTGGTGTGCAGCACAAAGTGAAATCACTCCGCGGGAAGATGATATCAGGTACGAAACCAGGTACCTGGCCAATTCTGCCGTCCCCGGGGGAATCACCCGTACCATCAAACAGGACAGTAAGGGTAACATCTGGCTGGCGGCATTTGATGGGATGTTCAGATACGACGGAAAATCGTTTACCAATGTGACAGGTAAGGTAAGTTCGGCCCGCTTTTTTTCTGTTTTAGAGGATAAAAAAGGGAATTTCTGGTTTGGTACTATCGGCTCGGGCGTGTTTTATTATGACGCCCGCCTGGGTGAAGGAGTCGGGCAGGGGAAATCCTTTCAGAATTTTACAAGCAGGGACGGACTGGGCAATGACGCGGTTACTTATATTTATGAAGATAAAAAGAACAATATCTGGCTGGCCACCCAAAACGGAGCGAGCCGTTATGACGGAAAATCATTCCGGAACTACCGGATAAGTGAAGAAAACAAAGATGACAATGATGTGAATGCCATTGTTGAAGACAAAACAGGAAAATTCTGGTTTGGCACAAGGGGGAAAGCCTGCACGTTTGACGGAAAAACATTTACGGTGATCACCCATGAAGGTCAGCCTTTCTGGAACATCCGCTCTGTGATTGAAGATAAAAAGGGTCGTATCTGGTTGGGTGGTGAGTCTGGCCTCTGGCGATACGACGGCAGTACATATACCAAAATATCGGACAATTTTGTTGGCTATCTCCTTGAAGACAAAAAAGGCAACATCTGGGCCAGTGCACAAAAAGTGAACAGCCAGGGCTGGGCCCGTCACTGGATGCTGTCACGTTATGATGTAAAATCTCTGTCTGATCAGAAACCGGTGCCTACTGAAATAAGGTCAAAATACGATGACAACAAAGGCATGACGTTCGGGATACTGGAAGCAAATGACGGAACGATCTGGTTCGGGGCTTTAGACGGGGTATATAATTATGCCGGCGATGTCATTACCGACTTTAAAAGCAAAGAGAATCTGAAATAAAGCACACGGCAGGCGATTTGAGGAGGAGGGAGCCTTCTAAAAAAAGCCTTTCCCGTTTCCGTTTTCAAACTTAATCCGTATTTTTCATAAAGAAATAAAACGACAGCAAAACCTGACAATACAAACTTCAATGATGCCGGAAACTCGACCAAAAAAATCAGGAAGTGGTGTGGGGCTTGGGGCTGCTTTGGGAGTGGCACTCGGGGCTGCTTTCGGGAGCTCTTCAGGAAACACCTCTTTGGGTGTAGCTCTGGGTCTGTCCCTGGGCGTGGCCTTCGGGGCCGGTCTCGAAATAGTGAAAAACAAGAAATAACAGCTTGATGAAGAGAATAAAACGATGGCTCAGGATCATCATGCCTGTGGTGGCCGTCATCTGTACGGCGGTTTTTACTCCATGGGCCATCGTTTGGGGATGGATAGCCCCTTTACCTGCCGGTGTACGACAGCAGGTTGATGAAGGCATCAGTCGCGGGCTGGACGGCATCATCGTTTATGTGGATCAGGCAGGCAAGCCACCTGCGTTTTATGCTGCAGGCTGGAAAAACAAGGAACAGAAAATACCTGCAGATCCGCATGCCTTATTCAAAATTGCCAGCATCAGCAAGCTATATATAGCAGTAGCCGCCTCCAAGCTGGTCAGCAGTAATCAATTGTCGCTCGATGACACACTCGCCAGGCTCTTACCGGCAGTGGCCGGGCGGATCGAAAATTCCGATAAAATTAGCCTGAGAATATTGCTTCAGCACCGCAGTGGGATACCTGACTGGATCGAAGACCCCGAATTTCCCTGGACACGCTCACTGACAGATGTAAACGAGGTGCTGGAGCTGGTACTGGATGATCCGGCAGTATTTAAACCGGGCCTCCGTTATGACTATTCCAATACGAACTACCTGCTGATCGGAAAAATTCTTGATAAAATACTGGGGTACAGCCACCAGGAATACATCAAAAAAGAAATACTGACGCCCCTCGGGCTTAACCATACTTTTGGCTTGCTGCGTGACGTCGACGCCCGGCAGGTGGTCAGCGGGTATTATACTGAACACAAAGGGGATGTGAAAATGCTTGACTTTGTCTCTCCCGGAGGCTCGATGGTGGCCACTGCACAGGATGTCGGAGTTTTCCTGAGGGCCCTGAATGACGGCTCGCTGCTGGACGACAAGGAACAGGCCGTTTATTCTTCTGTTTATGAATACGGGCACACGGGCCTGTTGCCCGGATACCAGAGCATTGCACGTTATCACAAGGATATCGATGCCGTGGTTGTCCAGTTTGTGAATACCAGCGGCGGGAACACCTGGACGGTGGGTGAGGTCATGTATAACCGCATTGTCAGAATACTGAGCCGATAGAACTACTAGAAATTCCCGCTGAGGCCTGATTTCGCCTCTTCAGAATTGCCGTTTTTCAATCAGGCAGCCCCTGTTTCTTTTATTTTTCTGTCTTTTGTGTAGGTGGATTTGCCGTAAAGGAAAAATGTGCAAGATAAGTAGTCATCTGTCCATTGATGAGCATCGTTAAATCAGCCAACTTTGCATCATCAGATTTATTTAAAACAATTAAAATTTAAAGACATGAATAAGTTAACAGTAAAAGACGGAACAGAGATTTATTTCAAAGATTTGGGAACAGGACCAGCCATTTTCTTTCACCACGGATGGCCTTTGTCATCCGACGACTGGGATGCACAGATGATGTTTTTCCTTAACCAGGGTTACCGGGTCATTGCTCATGACAGGAGGAGCCACGGCAGATCTACCCAGACTTTTACAGGTAATGATATGGACACCTATGCCTCAGATGTGTCAGAGCTGATAGATTTCTTAAATCTTAAAAATGTGATCCATGTAGGCCACTCCACAGGCGGAGGGGAAGCTATCCGTTATGCCGCTAAATATGGCAAAGGCAGAGTGGCAAAAGTGGTACTTATCAGTGCGGTGACTCCCTATATGATAGCAGATGAGAACAATCCGGAAGGTGTGCCGCTGTCTGTTTTTGATGACATCAGGTACAATACCCTGCATAACAGGCAGCAGTTTTACCAGGACCTTACCGTTCCGTTTTATGGCTACAACCGTGAAAATGCGGTCATTAAAAAAGGTATCCAGGACAACTGGTGGCGTCAGGGGATGATGGGTGGCATAAAAGCCCAGTATGACTGTATCAGGGTGTTTTCTGAGACAGACTTTACCGAAGACCTGAAAAGTGTGGAAATACCGGTACTGGTACTTCATGGCGACGACGACCAGATTGTACCTTATGCTACCACGGCAGTGAAAGCCGCTGAACTTCTGAAAAACGGCAAGCTGATTATCTATCCCGGATTTTCGCATGGCATGCCTACGATTAATGCAGAAGTCATCAACAATGATATACTGGCGTTTATCAGTGAATAAGGCATAAAGGAAAAGTGTGCAAGCCTGAAGGTGTGAAAGAGCAGGGTGATTGAAAATCAGCCTGCTCTTCCTCAATGAAAGAACTAAAATGAATAAGAGTTTGTAACCTTGTCATATAAAACTAAATACCCATGAAAATACATCATTTACGCAATGCCACTTTGATCATTGAAACCGGCGGCAAAGTAATTTTGGTTGACCCCATGCTGGGTAGAAAAGGTGAAGCCAGTCCGCCGTTTACCTTGTTCAGATTTAAACCACTGCGTAACCCGGTCGTGAATCTGCCGGATAATGCAGCAGAACTTCTGGATAAAGTGACCCATGGCCTCATTACCCATCTGCACCCCGATCACATCGATAAAGCCGGATTGGATTTTTTAAGAGCCAGACAAATCCCGGTCACTTGCAGTGTAAAAGATGAAGCCATGTTAGCACAAAAAGGCCTGAATGTCATCAATACCGTTGACTATTGGAAGGAAACTGATTTTTCAGGAGGTACGATACAAGGCATACCCGCGGTGCACGGTTATGGTTTTGTGGCCAGGCTGATGGGCAATGTCATGGGCTTTTTTATCAAGCTTCCGGACGAAAAATCCATCTACCTGAGTGCCGATACCATTTATACTGACGACGTGCATCGGGTGCTGACAGAACTTAAACCCGATGTTGCGGTGGTGGCCTGCGGAACTGCTCAGCTGGATGTGTTCCAACCCCTGCTGATGCGGATGGACGATATACTGAAGTTTGCCGGTAATGCACCGGGAAGTGTTATCGCCAATCACCTGGAGGCCGTAAATCACTGTCCGACCACCCGCCTGCAATTGAGGGAAATCTTGAAAAAAGCAGGCTTGTCAGATAAGGTGTTTGTGCCGCAGGATGGAGAAAGCAAGACGTATTGATGTTATGTAAAAAAGGCTTCTCCGTTCAGGAAAAGCCTCTTTTTGTGCCCGGGTTGAGTATATTCACCTGACCACCTCACTCACCAGGATCACGGGGCTGACATTCGTGTAGTTGGCAAAATCTGCCCTGATGGCATCCCTGTTCGGTGCGATGGCCGCCTGGTACTCACCCAGGTTTTTGATGTAAAATGTCCCGATAGCCATGTAAGGAAGCGGCTGGTTGGGAATACCGCTGGCAAGGCCTTTCTCGATCGTGTATTTCACCAGGTTTGAGCCTAAAAGCCCGGCTACAAATGGCATGTGTTTGCTTTCATAATATTCCATGTTAAAGGTTTTGCCTTCAGAAAAAGGATACATGACAGACACTTTGATCAGCCCTTTTTCTGCGGCAGCCAAAGCTTGATGATTTTTAGGTTCATGGGATTGCTTTCCCTGGCTGAATGCCGCAAAGCAGATGGTCATAAGTAAGGCCGATACAATAAGTTTGAATTTCATAATTGGTTTGAGTTTTATGTAATAAAATATTCCGTCTGAAACAATTCTCAGCAAATATCTGAAAAGCGTCTATATTTGCAAAACGATATTTTTCGATAAAATCAATCGATAAAACCGATTTAGGAATATGGAGCTCAGGCAACTCAGGTACTTTCTGAAGGCAAAGGAGTTATTAAATTTTACGGAAGCCGCAAAGGTTTTGAATATCAGCCAAAGTACTTTATCCCAGCAGATTAAACAGCTGGAAAATGAACTGGATGTGCCTTTGTTTAACCGTGTCGGAAAACGGATTACATTGACTGAGGCGGGTGAGATATTCAGTGAATATGCTTTTCAGAGTATCAACAGGGCCAATGACGGCTTACTGGTTTTACAGGACCTGAAAAACCTCAACAAGGGCAAAATCACCATCGGGGTCATTTATTCCATGCGGATTCTTTTTGCCCAGACCCTGATAGCTTTTGCCAGGCAATATCCCGATATCAAAATCCAGGTGGTTTTCGGTACCACGATTGACCTGCTTGAAAAGCTTAATCTACATCAGTTTGATTTTATCCTCACTTTTCACGACCATTCAAGAGAACCGCATCTGAAATATCAGAAGCTGTTGAGTTCAAACATGGTGCTGGTAACCGGCAAGCAAACGCCGCTCGCAAAAAAGAGCAGTATATCGCTTAATGAAGTGGCGGAGCTGCCACTTGCCTTACCCTTTAGCGGCTACAGTACGATCCAGTTTTTTGTGAAATCATTCAGCCAGAAAAACCTGGACCCAAACATTTGTATGGAAATCAACGACATCCCCACTTTATTTGAGATCGTAAAAACAGGCCATTGGCATACCATACTGAGTGCCACCAGCGTCAATGACCCCGAAGTAACGGCGATCAATATTGAAGGAAAAGATATGAAGCGGACGATTATGATCATCTCTCTCAAAGAAGCCTACGAAAAGAAAGCGGTGACAAAATTCTGCGAGCTTTTGCATAAGATGCATACACAAGGTCTGTAACAGAAGGGCTCTTCAGTGTAATAAGCTGCTCTTTTTCATTATAATTTCACTTACCCGATTCTTCTCTATTTAAAATCCCTCGAAGGAAACAACTCGCCTTGCACCGCTTTGGCTGCCTGTTTATGGCCGTCAGCTCCGGTATTCCTGTTGCTGTCGGTTGCGGCAGAGGAATATAAAAGCGGTGTCGCATCAAAGCATTCGCTTACGACCACGTGGATGACCTCGCCTTCTTTCTGAAGTTTGCCGTTGACCACCAGTAGCCTGGCCTGTAATATGGTTTTTTTGTATTTGTCAAATATCCCGCGGAACACCACCAGGTTGGCGATGCCGCTTTCATCTTCCAGGGTAATAAAGCAGATACCTGTGGCAGTACCGGGGCGTTGCCGCACCAGCACCAGGCCGGATACGCACACCAGGGTACCATTGCCCCACTTGTCCAGTTCTGCGTTTCTCAACACATTCCGTTTAAAAAGCTCCGGCCGGGCAAAACTTACCGGGTGGGCTTTCAAAGACAGCGTGGTGCTTCTGTAATCCTGGAGCACATGCTCGGTAAGGCTCATTTCAGGGAGATGGATATCGGCTCCGTCCTCCGGGGTTACCTGTCCTTTAAACATGCCATCCGGTTTGTGCTGCAAGGCCGATATCTCCCACAGGGCCTTCCGGCGGTCATAGCCCAGAGAACGGAAAGCATCCGCATCCGCCAAACGCTCCAGCACCGTTAATGAGATGCCCGCTTCATACAGTGCAGGCAGCTGTTTGTAGGGAGTAGTCCTTCCCTGAATCAGCAACTGCATTTCTTCTTCCTTTAAACCTTTTACCTGCCGGAAACCCAGCCGGAGGGCATGTTTTTCTCCGGAACCCTTTTCCAGGGTATTGTCCCAGCAAGAGTGATTAACATCTACAGGAAGTACCTTTACCCCATGCTTTTTGGCATCAATAACGATCTGGGCGGGCTGGTAAAAGCCCATAGGCATACTGTTTAAGAGGGCCGCAGCAAATACATCGGGATAGTAATACTTGGTCCAGGAGGAAATGTAAACCAACAAGGCAAAGCTGGCTGCATGGCTTTCCGGGAAGCCGTAACTCCCGAATCCCTCCAGCTGCTTGAAAACCCTTTCTGCAAATTCCTCTTTGTAGCCTTTGGCGATCATACCGCTTACCAGTTTCGTACGCCAGGCACTTACCTGCCCGTGCGATTTGAACGATGCCATGCTTCTACGCAGGCCATCGGCTTCTGCAGGTGTAAAACCGGCGGCTACGATGGCAATTTCCATGGCCTGCTCCTGGAACAGGGGAACCCCCAGGGTACGCCCCAATATTTCCTCCAGATCTTTGGAAGGATATATAACCGGCTCTTCTCCGTTCCGCCTGCGTAAATAAGGATGCACCATGTCGCCCTGGATCGGGCCCGGCCGTACAATGGCTACCTCGATCACCAGGTCATAAAAAGTCCTCGGTTTTAGCCTGGGCAGCATCGACATCTGTGCCCGGCTTTCGATCTGGAACACCCCGATGGTGTCGGCGTGGGAGATCATGTCATATACTTTGGCATCATCCTGCGGTACATTGGCCAGGGTCAGCTGACGTCCGTAGTGATTTCTTATAAGATCAAAAGCCTTGCGGATACAGGTAAGCATGCCCAGGGCCAGTACGTCCACTTTCAGAAAACCCAGGGCTTCGATATCATCTTTATTCCATTCTATATTGGTCCTGTCCTCCATCCGGGCATTCAGGATAGGGCAGAGGTCAGACAGTTTTCCCTGTGTGATCACAAAGCCCCCCGTATGCTGGCCCAGTTGTCTCGGAAAGCCGATATACTGTTCTGTCAGGTCCAGCACCTTTCTCAGGTGCTGATCATCCGCATTAAATCCTTCGGTAGAAGGCGTCTTGCCTTCCTTCCAGGCTTCAGTCAGTTCATAGCCATACTTGGACAGGCGGTCGATGGCGTCTACCGAAAGTCCCATCACCTTAGCCACGTCGCGTACGGCCCCTTTCCAGTGTACCTGCGTCACCGTGGCCACAATACCCGCACGGTCGCGTCCGTACTTGGTATAGATGTATTGCATCACTTCTTCCCGCCGTTCATGCTCAAAGTCCACATCGATATCAGGCGGTTCATCTCTCGCATCACTCATGAACCTGGCAAAAAGCAATTTGATTTTGGTGGGGTCTACTGAAGTAATACCCAGACAATAACAAACCACAGAGTTGGCGGCAGAACCGCGGCCCTGGCACAGGATGTTACGGCTCCTGGCAAAACGTACAAAGTCATGCACCGTTAAAAAGTAAGACGGGTAATTTCTTCCCTCAATAAAATCAAGTTCAAATTGAATGTTCTCCTTAATCTTCTCCGGTATATCCTCCCCGAACTTTTCCCGTGCCCCTTTCCAGGTCAGCATCGTTAATTCCTCCTGCGGCGTTCTGCCTTCGGTGGTCAGTTCTTCCGGATAAACATACTCAAGACTGTCCAGTGAAAAGCCACAGGCTTGTTCTATCTCCAGTGTACAGGCTATAGCATCGGGATATTGCCGGAACAAACGTAACATTTCCTCATGTGGTTTTATAAAACGTTCTGCGTTCTGGTGCAGCAGGAATCCGGCATTGTAGATGGTTTTCTTTTCCCTGATGCAGGTCAGTATGTCCTGCAACTCCCTTCGCTGCGGTTGATGATAGTGTACATTGTTGGTAGCAACCATCCGCACACCCAGCAATGAGGCCAGCTCAGCGATCCGGTACAACCGTTTATGGTCATAGCCCTGGTAATTACAGGTAGCCCCTATATAAAGAGCAGGGCCTATATGGGCTTTATATTCTTTTGCCGCTGCATAAAAAGACGCTTCAAAATCGAATGATTTATTGAGCCGGTCCGGCGGCAACAGGATAAATATAATGCCCTCTTTGTGGTCGTACACATCTTTTTTGTACAGCTCACATTTACCCTTTTCTGTGCGGAGGTTGCCTATGGTAAGCAATGCCGACAGGCGGGAATAGGCTGCTTTATCTGTCGGATAAGCCAGGAGCTCGGGTCCGTCTGCCAAAACCAGGCGACAGGCAGGAATAATACGGATCGCGTGCTTCCGGGCAGCGGCATGTGCCCGCACAATTCCCGCGAGGGTATTGTGATCCGTGATGGCAATGGCACTGTAACCTAAAGAAGCGGCATATTCCACCAGCTCTTCCGGGTGGGATGCCCCCCGTAAAAAGCTGAAATTGCTGGTTACCTGTAATTCTGTATATTTCATGTTTCAGGCAAAAAAACCGTGTATAAACCATTCCGGCACGTGGGTTTCATAATGACCGGACCTGAACAGCCAGTAACGCTTTCCATCCTCATCCTCTACGCAGTAATAATCCCTTTGCAGTCCTTTTTCAATCCACCATTCCCTTTCAATCCTTTCGGGCCCATCCGCCTTTTTAATGTTGTGTACCACGTTTTTATAGACAAACAGCATAGGCGGGTAATCAGGTAATGGCACAGACACTTTGATAGGCTCTGGTCTGGGTAATACATAGATGGGCCTGTTTAATCCTTCCGGCCAGGGTATAGCGGGCTGGTCCGATAAGGAGGCTGCCGCTACATAAGACCGCTCCGGCCAGTGGTGTTCGGCGGGCAGGTAACGCCTGATCGCGTCTTGTCCCAGACGGCCGGCAATGGTATCGAGCAGCTGGTCAAGGACTTCATTCTGCTGATCGCCGGCGTCGAGCCACAGCCGCTCCTGTTGCACGTCCAATGGTTCTACCACGGGTGCTTCCATGACAAACAGCTCTATGCCAAGACCGGGGGCTATGGTCGCTATTTTGTTTTCAAACAGCTTGAATAAGTGGGCCGTGTTGCGGACCGGCCGGATGGTTCCGACCTCAATTTGCCGAACTTCGTTATCGATACGGTAGCACTTGAGCACCGCCTGACGCAAACCTTTTTTCTCCCTGAGCAGATGTTGACATAAGGGCTCGAGCAATCGCCTGATGGCTATTTCAATCGCTTTGGCGGTGCGTACAGGCTCCAGACACTCCAGCCGCTCCTGGAAAACAGGGTCAGGTATTACCGGGGTAATGTGCTCCGGAAGGTCCCCGGAAGCCTGGCCTAAGCGGGCGATAAGTTCTGTTCCGAAACGCCTTTTCAGAGCGGGCTGGGGGATGTGTGCCAGGCTGCCGATATGATGCAGGCCCAGCTTATGCAGGCGGTCTATGAGGGGATCTGTTAACCGCAAAGACGATACCGGTAAAGAGGATAAAGCCTCTGTTTGTCTGCCGCTTGCGGCTATGGATCCGTTTTTCCCGTAGCGGCTCAGGGCCCAGACCGTGCCTATGGTGTCTGCAATAGCGATCCGGTTGTGATAGCCCAGTTTACTTATCCTCCGGGCAATTTCTTTCAGATAGGACTCTTCGCCACCCCAAAGGTGGGCACAGCCGCTGATGTCAAGCACAAGCCCGTCGGGGAGATCAACAGCCGCAATGGGCGTAAAACGCATACACCATTCCGCCAGACCCCTCAGCAAGGTGGCGGGTAATTCAGGATCATGGTCTATGGCTAAGAGGTCGGGGTGCACTGCCCGGGCATCAGCCAGTATCATACCGGTTTTGATGCCACTGGCTACAGCAGCAGTGCTGGCTGATTGGATGACCAGACGGCCACGCTCGGGAAGACTGGTCACAAAAACCTGCCCCCGGAGTTCCGGTTGCCGGCTGATGAGCCTGTCGGGAACCAGGTACGGGAACCATATTGCTGCGTACCGCCTCATCATGCCCTGGCTGCTTTTGGGTAAATAAATATTTCCTTTGCCGGGCCGGATTGCTGCAACTGGGTGCTTAACTCGAAATGATCAATAGCCCAGTCGATGATCCATGTTCCCGGCCTTCCGTTACGCACCTTTAAAAGATTGACCTGCCAGCGTGGAGCACCCATGCCCGGTAAATCGCCGGTTTCACTGCTCAATGGCTTTATCTGCCAGCGGGCCACACAGGCGGTATGTCCGGTGTTCCCGGGCAGATACCGGTGCAAAAGGCCGGTTACCCTGCTTTGCTCCACGGCCAGCTGAAGACGGCGAGAAGCGGTAAGGTCAAGGTCCGGCACATCGGCAATGACCGCTGCAAGACCCCGGCACTTTAGTGCCTGTTCGGTGGTCCACAGCAGGTCCCTGTCTTTATCCGGATGAATAAAAATAACCTGGTCGGGTGGCAAGCCAAAGGCAAATAAGGCAGGGGCAAACAGCCGTCGGTGGCGGCTGACCCAGATACAAGGGCCTTTCTGTTTTGTCATATGACCCAGCAGTGCAGTAATAAAACCCGCTGTTGCTGCGGCACTTTCCATATCGGGACTGATAAACTCATGAATGCATCCTGTGGGAAAGGTCTGATCAGGAAAAGCGGATGCCAGTGCAGGTAAACCCATGTCCAGTTTGGGTTCATAAGCCTGGCGTTGTAAACCCTCTGCCGCTAGAATTTCTCTCCGCAAACGGTCCATCACTTCTTTTTTTATCGCTTCCTGTATCATGGTATCAATCAATTGTTTATCTTTGTCACTAATAATGACAAAAAGTATGTCATCAATAATAGCAATAAAATGGAAACTTCAAAACTTTTTTTTCACAGCAATATCCGTTTCCTGAGAGAACGCAGGCGGCTGAGCCAGGAAGATTTTGCGGCTTTGCTGGGTTTAAAGCGTACCAAGCTGACGGCCCTGGAGTCCGGACAGACCCGGAACCCGACGGCGGAGGACCTGATCCGGTTTTCAGAAAAATTCAGGATCAGCATCGACAGCCTGATGAAAGTCGATCTGTCGAAGCTGACAGAACTGAAACTGAGGGAGCTGGAAGCCGGGAATGATGTGTACATGACCGGCTCTGCCATGAGGGTGCTGGCTATTTCCACGGATAAGTACAACAACGAGAATGTGGAATATGTACCGGCGACAACAAAAATGGGATATGCTTCCGGAGGATATGCCGACCCGGTGTTTATCGAAAAACTACCGAAGTATAATCTGCCGAACCTGCCGAAAAACGGAACGTACAGGACCTTTCCCGGAGAAGGCGATTCCATGCTGCCTATTCCGGATGGAAGCGACATCACCGGTAAATTTATCCAGGATTGGAAAGCCATCAAGCCCAAAACCCCTGCCATTGTGATTTTGAAGGGAGAACAGAATTTTGTATTTAAACTGATCACCATCCATCATGAAGAGGGCACCATATTGTTCGAATCCCTGAACCCGGTATTTGTGCCTTATGTGCTGGAGGTATCAGAGGTGGTAGAGATATGGGGATATTACTGCTTTACCAGCAGGAAAATTCCGGAGGTCGTGCAGGACCTGCAGGAGATAAAAACAATGATACAGGATTTGAGGAAGGATATGATTAGCGGGAAGAAATAAACGGATTTCTGTTTTTTTTAATGAGGACTTCGTTTTTTGAGATTAATAATCGTCTAAAAGTTCTTTCATATAGCCATCGCAGACAATAATAATGTTACTAAATCGGTTAAGTATTGTTTTCAAGCTTATATAAAGTTTACGATATTAAGTAAAAAAACTAAGCCTAAAATTGGCACTATGAGTTTATGATAATCTTTCATTCAGTTACAAATGCTAATAGCAAGGAAATAATTGATAATACAATAAATATAATAATTAAGCCAATCGATTTTATATATAAATGCAATCCATATATATTTATTTTTTTAAGATCGTACTTTTTCAAGTAGCTCGCCAGCCAATTTCTGTGCCACTTAAATGCTATATATGCTAATATAGCAAAAATTGTAGAATAGATAATCTTATCAGTATGCATTATATTTGGTTGCTACGTTAGCCTTTTTTCTTTTTTTGTTCTTCTTCGCTTTTCTTCCATTCTGTCTTGAGCAGCCTTTGCTACTTTAGTCATGTCGGGGGTTGGGTCAGGCACTGCTCTTTTAATGGTACATTAGAAGATACCGACTTTTTTAAATCATTATATGAAGAAGAAATCATTTTCTTCATTTGACTTAAATCTGACCTAGGATACAATCCATCGTCATCAATAAATCGAATGAGATTATCAAAAGCATAGTTGTAAGGTGAATGCCTTCTCATTTGATCATTCAACGGATCTACCACATTCCATCTACCAATCGAAGGATCATAGATCTTGACCCTATAATCGCTCCAACCCAGGTCTATTTCAGCAATGTATAGGAATCTTTTGGTTAGTCCTTTATGGATTTTTGATTCTGCTGCACTTGCAAAGCTCAATATGGCTATCTTCTTCCGTATCTGACTCCCAAATTGGCCATTTAATTTTATTAGGATTTATCGATATTTTTTAACTGGATGTCATAGGTATTTGGGTTATCGACATTTTCATCATTATAGTTAATAGTAAAATAATATCTATAACTACTATCCAATATAAAACAAGTGTTTTGGATGTCTTCTTTTGCGATGTTTAAAGTAGTTTCCAATCCACGTTTGGTATCGACAACAAACATTCCACAATATTGAAAATCGTCTGTGAAAATATAACTTTTATCATTAGTGCTTAATTCTAAATAGACTTTTCTGATTAAATCTGAATCAATAAAAAAGCTCTTATCATCCAATAATTCGGTCTCTCTATCGACGTCGTTAAAGCTATTTTTTAATACCTCAATTACTCTATCAGATTCATCTAAATTCAGATATTTAAGTTCTAATATATTTAAACCTGATCTTAAAAAAACATTTTTATAATCTTCTAACCGATCCTTTCCTTTATTCTTTCTGAGTAAAAAATCTAATCTGTCATTCATTGTAACATACTTTTGTACAAGTATTAGTCGACTCCTGTTATTAAGGAATTTTACTGTTTTCAATTTATTTGTCGGGTATTCAGTTCTTTCTGTATACTCTTCACCAGAATAAGCCCTACACTTTGTAATTTTCAATTAACTGATTATAGGCAGCCCTCGTTTTTTTACTGAAATTAAGCATTTTGTTTAAGTCTGCAACATGATCTTCAATTGAGCTGATTATATAATTATCTTCTTGGTTGAAACATTCCTCAAAGGTATTCTTTACATCAACGTCGGTAAAACCTACAATTGCTATTTCCCATTCCCGGGATCCGAGAACCACCCAGTTCTTGGCATTTGAAAATATCGCCAGTTCATTTGAATTTACATTCAGTGCATCAGCGGGACTTCCTCCCGGGTCAGAATCCATTATGTTTACAAAGTCGTTATATGACATATCTACTCCGACTTTAACCACGCTAAATTTCCGGAAATGGTGATAAAAATATGTTTCAGGATTGGGATCCAAAACATAAAATACAAAATGAGGAAGTTCACATTTTGTTATAAACTTCCTGAAAGCTTCAAATATGTTTTCATTAAATATAATGTCAAATTCAATTCCAATGAAATATTTAAAAACCGGTTTGAAGGGATTCTTTTCGAATGGAATATCTTCTTCAATCATCTTGGAAAGCCTGGACTTTAAAATATTAAATTCTTCCGTTTGCGTGATTAAATTTTCTTTAGTCATTTTCACCTTTTTTTAATCGTATTTTTAAATCAATTTGTTTGCTTCCTGATTTTGTATAATCTGCCGATGGCCCGTCATGAGATTTGGATGTTTCTCTTGTAACATACTTTTTCCCATCTTTTGTATATATAGTTCCTTTTCCATCTTTTGTTACAGTTTTATTATAACCTGATTCCTCAAGGCTCTTTTCAAAATCCTGTTTAGTTACATCTGTTTGCTTATTTTTTACTGCAACTTTGCTACCCTTAACCTCCTCATACTTTGATGCCTTTTTTGTAACATTCTCAATTTTTTTTATTGATTTTTTTGCATCTCCCGCATTATCAACAATGCCGATGACTGCTTTTCCGGCTTTATAGACATCCTTAGCATCATTTATGCTGACCGGTAAAGCTTCAGACAACAAACTAGCTCCGGCAATTACCCTATCTAATCCACTAGCTTTACTGTCAGTGACGGTTTTAAAGTCATCAATAAGATCACTTGCCGCATCAGCCCATGTTGCCCCTTTCTTCAGGCTACTTACTCCTTCTTTCGCAACTTTAGCTCCAATTTTGACAGCTGCTTTTGCGGCCTTCGTCCAGACACTTTGTCCATCAGGATCGACATTGTTTACAGGATCACTGAGTGTATAGTTGTATGGAGTCCATTCATCATAATCCTCAGCCAACGGATCCACCACATTCCATCTGCCAATCGAAGGGTCATACATCCTGGCTCCATAATCACTCCAGCCCAAATCCATATCGGCTATTTTCTCTTTGCCGTTGTATTGGAAGCGGTTGGTTAATCCTTTAGGGAACTGAGACTCTGATGCATTTCCAAAGCTTAAGCCCCATGGGTCATAGACTGGGCGTCCCCATGGTTTTCCTGAACAATCATGACAGAATCTATTCCTGCAGCTTCCCCGGTCAGGATATTCCCGTCTTCACCACGCTTAGGATCACCACACCGGCAGCTCACCCTGGTGTTACCAAGGTGGTCTCTCAGTGAATATTCGTATCTGAATTTGTCCCCTTTAATTGAATCCGGTATTGTTTCCAGGATTTTGTGTGTCAGAAGTAATCTGCCTTCGGGTGCTGAGACAAAGTCCAGGCTCTTGGTCCCGTTCTCCTGCACATACACCATACCACCCATGTAATCATAGGCTTTCTTCAGGGTAGTGCCGTCATTTTCAAAGAGCTCCATCCTTATTTTGGCTGCCCCGGCATAATAATGCCTGATCATGCCGCTGTCTGTCCTGGCTATTTCAGCCGGCAGGTTCAGGTGGTTATACTGTAAAGTTAAGTCTTTATTTTTATCCTGCGTTAGATTACCCGCCAAATCATATTCATAATCTACGGCGTTGTTTTTATCCTTAAAGAGTTGGTTGACGTCTCCACTATCTACAATCTTCGTTAATTGATTGGCATTGATTTTAAGAGTTTTCAGGCAGAAGGCGTCATGAAAGAGCGGGATAAAAGTCGCTGGGTCATTGAAAAGAATCTTGAGGATGAAGTCCAGAAAATAAAACTGGAAAAGCTGAAACTGGAAAGCATGATTAATATCGCAAAGGAGGTGAAATTAAATGGGATTGATATCCAGTTGATTTCTAAAATTATTGGACTTGAGCCTGATGATATCAGATAAAATTGGGAAACGTAAAACACTATTATTCCCATCGGGCTACGCAACCCCTTCAGAAGTTGTAGCAATTCCAACTCATGTTAAGTAACGGCTTTTCAATCTTGAGCTTTTTGTCGTATTACCGTTTCAAGATGCGGTCAATTTAAAATATCTAAAATTAAATAATAAAATTTAGGCAATTATATTTCCTTCCCAATCTGTCTTATTAGGAGTGTGTAATTCGTGCCATCTTTTTACAGACGAATTGATGTTGTACATGTCTTTTTCTATCAGATCGCTTAGCTTTTTTATTTCCTTTTCAAAACCTCTTTTTGTAAAATAACGTCTGATTTTATGTTCGGGCATAAAGTTAACATAAAATATAGGAGGGCCATTGTAATCGTCATTTCTTAAACGCATATTAGTGCTACTGTTTGGCGGAATGCCAAATCTGATATCTTCCAAATTTCTTAATTCTTCTAAAGACTTTACTGGTGGTTCTATCTTGAAAATATTCAAAAAAACTTTTATATATCTATCTCCTTTCACAATTATAATTTCTACAAATTCTAAATGATCATGACTTAGCCTACATAAGGTGTAGGAATAACCTTTAATGTTTCTATCATATTCCCCATACCAAGATGTTTTGTAGGGAGATCTTCTAAAATTACTCCTTTCAAGGACAGGTATTACAACATCTTTAACTATTTTATTTCTAATTGATAATAACTCTTTGTCTGATACTTTGTAAAACATATTCAATTTATCTTTTTAATTTCTCTGAGCACCAACACCGGCCCCGGCTCCAACAATTGCCGCCTTACTTGCATTCCCCAAATCTTTACTTGTAGTTCTATCCAATTTTACCTTATGGCCCATCTTAATAGCAGCTTTCTGATTTGGTGTGTAACCTGATTTGTTAAATTTACTTTCAACCGTTATTCTAGTTATTCTGTGCTCCATTTGATGGTCAAACACAGCTTTCGAGCTCTTCCCCGTTGCGGTTTTCCCTCCAGTTTTAACAGTTTCAGTTCCAAGCCTTTTATAACCCATTGCCCCATACTTTATTTTTGTTACAGCTTCTCCAATTTTACCTTTAACGGCATTTGAAAGATTGTTGGTAGCATTTTCCACTAAATTTCCAACGACTTTTCCTCCTGCCCCGAGTACTGATCCAACCGATGCATCAACAACAGCATCTGTCATTGTTGTTTCTTTACCTTGAATATATCTATTGGCAGTACCCCCAACCACATTTGCCCCACCTGAAACAGCTGCGGTAGTTAATAGACTAGCCCCTCCTGTAAATCCTGCTGCTCCACCAGTAATAGCACCCTGTAAAGCCGCCCCTCCAACAGCATTCCAGTCGTCAATTTTTCCTTTATTATACAATTGCTTCCCTGCCTCAATTCCTCCCCCAAATATTGCTCCGACACCAGCACCGATTGCGGCCAAACCGCAATTTGGACATCTACCATCAGGATCATCTAAATTAACAGGATTATCCCAAAAAGAATTGTAAGGAGTTAATTGTATTTGTTCAGGTTCATCAGCCAACGGATCCACGACATTCCATCTGCCAATACTCGGATCATACATCCTGGCCCCATAATCATTCCAGCCCAGGTCCATATCAGCAATTTTTTCTTTGCCGTTGTATTGGTAGCGGTTCGTCAGGCCTTTAGGAGTTTGCGATTCGTTGGTACTACCAAAGCTTAAGCCCCATGGATCATAGACTGGGCGTCCCCATGGTTTTCCTGAACAATCATGACAGAATCTATTCCCGCAGCTTCCCCAGTCAGGATATTCCCGTCTTCCCCACGCTTAGGATCACCACACCGGCAGCTTACCCTGGTATTACCCAGATGATCTCTCAGTGAATATTCGTATCTGAATTTATCCCCTTTGACTGAATCCGGTAATGTTTCCAGGATTTTGTGTGTCAGAAGTAATCTGCCTTCAGGTGCTGACACAAAGTCCAGGCTCTTGGTCCCGTTCTCCTGCACATACACCATACCACCCATGTAATCATAGGCTTTCTTCACGGTAGTGCCGTCATTTTCAAAGAGCTCCATCCTAATTTTGGCTGCCCCGGCATAATAATGCCTGATCATGCCGCTGTCTGTCCTGGCTATTTCAGCCGGCAGGTTCAGGTGATTGTACTATAGAATAAACCAATACATGAACTTAATAAAGGTGAAATTTTTGAAGTTATTTGATCAGAATTACCCAATCATTAATTATCTATATCAATTTAATATTTTAGTCTTAAAGGTTAATATGTTTTGATTTAAATATTATGAAAAAATCCAGTCTCCATTTTATGCAACCTTAAGACTATAAAATTTATTTAGGGGAGTCCTACCTCCGGTTAATCAAAACAATAAAAATATACTGATCCGGTGATCCCCGAAAGATAAACTTCACACCGGCCAGTTGTCCAAATTCTGGAGCTGTACCCTTCATCGCCTACATGAGTTTCTATGTCCACATCTGAAGTAGCGTAAAGCTGATCAAAAAGCTTAATAAGATCGGTTAAGCCGG
Source organism: Emticicia sp. CRIBPO (assembly GCF_009905725.1). Taxonomy (GTDB): domain Bacteria; phylum Bacteroidota; class Bacteroidia; order Cytophagales; family Spirosomataceae; genus Leadbetterella. Next base: position 231,932 of record NZ_JAAAKV010000004.1, read on the forward strand.
AACTCTCTAATTTAACGGTTATTTTGCGAATCTCATTGTCCTCAGTTAATCCGATATAAATGCATTTGATCCCTTGCACCGGAAGTTGATATTTAGCTAAATCGACTTTTAGGTAAGAACTTATTTTTTTATCATGATGAATCATAGACGCACCTTGAAGTTCAACCAATCCTTCTATCGTTGAAGTATCAATACGGTATAGACTTTTAAGGGCTTCAACCGATATTATGTTTCCTATAGGAAAACGGTCGAGCCCTCGTTCACAAAAGATAAGATTCTGTGCATACGGATTATTCATAATTGACATAAAACCCAGCGTAAATATAGTATGTATTAGTTGCATCCGAACATTAACCCACCCAAAGTAACCATGTCATAGTTCGCCGTTGTTATATTGTGGGACTTAGCCCCTGAATTTCCGGTATTTGCTTTACCAAGACAAAGAGGCATAACGGTATTCAAGGCTACTTTATAAATCCAGGTACTGACCTTTGACGCACCCCGAAACGTAGGAAAAGAACGCCAGAGTTGTAAAATGACGTCTTGCCTCGCATCTTTGAAATCATCAGGTTTAGGGAAATAAGTATTACAGATACTGTTGATGATCCCGGTATGGTGCTTTATAATCAGTATGAAATCCTTTTCAATAGACATAATTGGTAAAAGTTTCAAGGTCATTTTTATGATTAGTATGCGGATGACCCGGATTTGTCACAGGTTTGTTGTTTTTATTTTAGCGGGGTGTATTCCTTTCCCCGAAAACTTCCACTCACGTTAAAAAATGTTAATCAACGAAGTGATTCCCCATTTAAAATGCAACAATACCTTTCCGGCAAATGTCTTTAAATGGCAATATAATTCAAATGCATTTCCCAGCCTTTTTATGAGAATATTAATACTGTTAGTTGGTCTGCTGATACTGAAAAACACCACCACAGCTCAGTCTGTTACGCCCGGGGCCTATGGCCTGAAGGAATTTTCAGTTCATGATAAAAAATTAGGACTGGTCCAATTTTATGTTGATACGGTAAATATACACCGGAAAGCTCCTTTGTTTATTGAAGTGAACGGGAGTGGGGGCCTTCCCCTGTGCCTCTATGTAAAGGGAAATAAATTCGTCACCACGCCCACTACATTTAATCAGGAATTGTTCAGCAAGACCAGGGATAAGTATCATTATGTCATCCTGGGTAAACCGGGCACTTCTTTTTGCGATACATTGAATCTTAATGTAAGTGTTAAAGAATACCAGGAGAATCCGTCGCAGGTGTTGTTCGCCCATCAACCTTCTGAGGAATATACCCGGAGGCTCAGTCTGGAATGGCGTGTGGAAGCCACACGCCTGGCTATCAATTATCTGATTAGCCATGGTTTCTGGGATAAAACCAAAATTGCAGCCTTTGGTTATTCCGAAGGCGGGCAGGTGGTCCCTACGCTGGCGGTTCAGGAAAAGCGGGTTACGCATATTGCACCGGTTGTCGGAAGCGGGCTGAACCAGCTTTACGACGGTATCATGAAGTGGCGTATCAAAGCCGCCAAAGGTGAACTAAGCCAGCAGCAGGCCCAGGACAGTGTGGAAGTGGCCTTCAGCCGCATTGCTGACATTTATAAAAATCCCACGGCCACCGACAAAGAAACAGGTGGACATGCTTACCTGCGTTGGGCGAGTTTCGGCACGACCGTCCCTTTCGAGCAATTACGTAAATTGTCGATACCCATCTACATGGTTGCTGCCAGTCAGGACGACAGTTCGCCCATTTACGGCCTCGACTATCTCCGGCTTGAATTTTTACGTCTGGGCAAAACCAATTTAGTGTATGATACATGCGTAGGCTGCAATCACTACCTGTCTGCTCCCGGCGGAGGGAATACTACAGGACCGACCTATATTGATAAGATTCTGAGGTGGGTTGAGGGGAGGTAGGAATATCCTGTATGGCACTGATAAGATACCTTAGTCTTCAGGTATTGTTACGGTTTTCGCTGCGATCGTTCCTTTTTCGCTCTGGTGCCTTATCAATCCGTTTCTTTTGAAATTATTAAATATTTTTGTAGAGATCTTATTAAATGCTGCTGTGGTGATCTTATTAAACGTTGTTGTGGTAAAATTATTGAACATTGTTGAGTATACCAGGCAAAAGTAAAAAATTCACGCGATACTGCCTTCATTCAGCATCTGTTTTACCAATCCGACTTTTTTAGTGATCGAAGTGTTGCTTTTACTTTATACCCGTTATTGAGTATAGTAATGATGCAATAAGAAGCTATAAACCTGGATTCCCCGGTTACTAATACAGTTTCTTTGTTTTCATTTTTTTCAAAAGTCCAGAGTGGTTGACAGTGATTGACTTTGGGTAACCAATTTATAAGTCTTATGAATATGAAAGGTTACTTCTATCAATGCATTCTGTATTTTTCTTGATTCACGTTCTGTTAGCAGATTTTGAATAATTTTATATTATAATGAATAAATGCCTAAAAGCCGACTAATTTGCAGATAAATTGCCTAATCAGTTAAATATAAATAAACTTCTGTTATGATTTTAATCCTGTCATTTATGTCGCTTTCTGTTTTCGCTTTAATTTCTTTGGCATTTATTGGAGGTCATTATAACAAGAAAAAATATATGTCACATATTGAAAGAAAGCTTGCCTTATTGGGGTTTAAATTACTTACAATTGATTCGGTTTCTCAAATCAATATTCTGGAAGAGAGCAATTCTGGCTTATTTAATTTGTCTTATGGTTCTTCTTTGATTTTTAAGCTATACAAGAAAATTACATTTAAAAGTTTGCAAGAACAGAACCTTACGGGTTTTGTTGAAATAAGAATTCTATTTTTTATGCTTCTGTCAGTCAAGTTGTTTGATGAAGAAATGAAGCCATTGACTCTTTGATCTAGTAACATCGATTTTCGTTTTCTTTCTACTTTCGATTCACCCCATTTTCCCCCACATTCATCCCATTTTTTCATTCCGCTTTAACCCCCTTTCTATTATTGTAACAGGAAACTATGGCATAAACTGTATTTGTGTAAAGCCCCAACCTGTATACACCATGATAGCGAACTACATCAAAACATCAAAACGGAACCTCTTACGCAATAAGTTGTTCTCCACCATCAATATCGTCGGCCTGGCCATCAGTATGTCTGTCGGCTTGCTGCTTATTGCGTTTGTGCTCGACCTGCGGTCGTACGACAGATTCAATGAAAACGGGGACAGGATCTACCGCATCACCAATGTGGTGACGGAGAACCGGGAGCAGAGCAGGAAATTCGGCACCACTTCCATCAAAACCGGGAAGCTGATCCGTGAAAAAGTAAAGGGTGTGGAAGAAGTAGCCATTTTACGCAACGATTTTTCGCAGGACGCAAAAGTGGGTGACAATACTTTCCCGCTCAAGGGTTATTTTGCGGAATCTTCTTTGTTCAGGGTCTTTACTTTACCGATGCTGGAAGGCAATCCCGCCACTGCCCTGAAAGATCCTTATTCGGTCGTTCTCACCGAGACGGCAGCAAAAAAACTGTTCGGCGAGCAGCCTGCAGTGGGGAAGGTTATTAATTTCAATGCCCTCGACTACCAGGTGACCGGTGTCATGAAAGACGTTCCTTTCTTTTCACACGTCAGTTTTGAGGCCTTGGTTTCACTGTCGACGGCTGAGCAACTCAATAAAAACAACCGGAACTTCGACAACTGGACAAGCATGTCGTCCAGTTATGTATACATCCTGTTGCCGGAGAAATCTGATGTGGACGCCATCTATACGCAGCTGAATGCCATTGCAAAAGAAGAAAACCTGGCGGAAGAAAATACAAAAATACAGTTGGAGTTGCTGCCTTTGTATGAGATCGTCGTCGGGGAAACGCTCAATAGCTCAGAAGGCGGACCCGGCTCCGTGGGGCCCCATATGTCTCCGGTGATGCTCTGGATACTCGGCGGGCTGGCCCTCGTGGTGATACTGTCTGCCTGTTTTAATTATACCAATCTTTCGATGGCACGGGCCATGCACCGTTTTAAGGAAGTGGGTGTCCGCAAGGCTGTGGGTGCCGGAAAGAGCCATGTCTGGCTGCAGTTTCTGACGGAGGCGGTCATGATTTCCCTGTCGGCCCTTGTGCTCTCCTTTTTCCTGTTCCTGGTATTGAGGCCGATGCTGATCAACCTTGCTCCGGAAATGCAGCACACCGTAAAGCTCGGGCTTACCCTGCCCGGAATTGTGGCTTTTATCGTTTTTTCAGTTACGGTGGGCGTTATTGCCGGTTTTATGCCGGCCCTCTTCTTTTCGAAAATCAGTGCGATCTCAGCCCTCAAAAACGTGTCTTCTGTAAAAGTATTTAAACACATCACCCTCCGGCATGCCCTGGTGGTGGTGCAATACACACTTACCCTCATCTTTATCACCGCCACCGCTGTAGGTTATGTACAGTACAAAAACATCCTGGCGTTTGACCTGGGCTACCGCACGGAAAACATCCTCAATATCCACATGGAGGGCAATAAACCCGATGTGCTCATGAAGGAATTGAGTGAGATACCCGAAGTGGCTGGCCTGTCTAAGTCGCTGATCGTTACCAGCGTTGGCAATGCCTGGGGCGGATTTATGAAGTACAGGGACTCCCGCGACTCTGCCCTGGTCATGACTAACCACATCGACGAAAACTACCTGCCGTTGCATCAGTATAAACTCATTGCGGGCAGTAATTTTATGACACGGCCCACCACTCCCGAAGCCGTCAGCGAGGTGATCGTCAACGAGCAATTCCTAAAACGGTTTAACATCAGCGTGAATAACCCCGGAAAAGCCATAGGGGAGGAGGTTGTTTTCAACAGTTTCGGCATACACGACCGCAGGATGAAGATTGTCGGCGTCATGAAAGATTTTCACTACGGTAAGGTCGACAACCTCGTGGGGCCGGTCGCTTTTATGTTCTGGACACCCGGTGATGAGGCCACTGTCAATGTCAAAATACAAGGGGATGACCCTTTTGCTACCAGGGCAAAGATAGTGTCTGTCTGGAAAAAGTTTGACCGTGTCCATCCTTTCCGTGGCGAGTTTTATGACGAAGCCATCGAAGAAGCCTACAGCGAATTCTCTGTCATGATCAGGATCATCGGCTTCCTTTCTTTCTTTGCCATTTCGATCGCGTCGATGGGCTTGTTCGGTATGGTGACTTTTAGCACCGAAACGAGACTAAAGGAAATCAGCATCCGCAGGGTGATGGGAGCCGGCTCCGGCAACCTGATCTATCTTTTAAGCCGTGGTTTCCTTCTACAACTGTCGGTATCGGCACTCATTGCCCTGCCGCTGACCTACCTTTTCTTCAGGAAGTTTGTGCTGAGCAATTTCCCGTATCATACCCCGGTTCAGGCTGCCGAGATGTTCGCTGGTTTGCTGGTGGTGTTGCTGATTGCCTTCACCATGATCGGTTCCCTGACGATGAAAGCTGCGAAAACTAATTTGGTGAAGGCTTTGAAGAGTGAGTAGGTTACTGTTCAGTAGTACGGTTTTATAAATCCGTACTACTGAATTATAGTTATCAGACCTTATTCTTTAAAGTACTTTACATTTTTGAGGACCGAAATGAAATGGTTTCATTTTGATCATCAAAAAAAGACTTTAAGAATGAAAAAGGTAGTCCTGCTGGTCTGTTTAACGGCCGGTTTTTTCTCTGCATTTTCCCAAAACAACCCCACAGAAAGGCAACTCATAGAAAATACGATACAACTGTATTTTGACGGCTGGGCAACAGGCGATAGTACCAAACTCGGTAAAGCCATGCACGCTTCCTGTCATCTGAAAAATTATTCCAATGGAAAATTCACCTTGTTTTCCAGGGCTCAGTACCTCAGTTTATTCAAACCTCACGAAAGATTTCCCACGGTGAGCACCCGGATCGTCAGCATCGACATTACCAATAACATGGGCAGTGCCAAAGTGGAGATCAGTACGGCAAAGGACCTGTTTACCGATTACTTCAACCTCATGAAAACCGACGAGGGCTGGTTTATCGCCGATAAGGTATCTACCCGTACACCCCACAAAACCTTTGACCTTAATGCCATCCGTCTGGAAAAAGAAACGATTCTGGAAGGCCTTAAACGCCCCTGGAGCATGGCTTTTATCTCAGAAGACGAGGTGCTGATCTCGGAGAAAGAAGGAGATCTGGTAAAGGTAAATTTACAGAACAAGGAAAGGATCAGGATACAGGGTTTTCCTGTAGACCTGGAAGACAGCCTGGGCGGTTTCGGGGATAATACCGGTAAATTCGAGGTGTTGCTGGACCCTGATTTTAAGACCAATAAGTTCGTTTACCTGTCTTACGCCGCGAAATCTGTCAAAGGAAGAACCACCAAAATCATCAGGGCCGTGCTTGAAAATATCTCCCTGCAGCAGATCAAGGTGCTTTTTACGGCGGAACCTTACACCGCAGAGCGGGTACATTACGGCGGCGGCATGCTTTTCGGGAACGACGGCAAACTTTATTTCACTATCGGCGAGCGGCTGTTTAACGAAAAAGACGAACCGGCCCTTCCGATAGCCCAGAACGTGGAGGATAAAAGAGGAAAGATTTACCGGATAAACTCTGACGGGAGCATCCCGAAAGACAATCCTGATTTCGGCCCAAAAGCTACACCCGGTTTGTATGCCATGGGCATCAGGGCGGCACAGGGCCTGACACTGGAACCCGGTACGCAGAAAATATGGTTCAGCGAACACGGTACCCACCAGGGCGACGAAATTAACGTCCTGAAAGCCGGGTCTAATTATGGCTGGCCGATGAAAACAACCGGGAAATACCGTTTTGCTGAGTTTGCTCCCCAGGCCATTCCCGGCAATGTGTACACTGATCCCGTCTGGTCATGGTTACAAACGGTAGCTCCCACAGGATTGCATTTTTACCGGGGCAGGGAGTTTGCGGCCTGGGATCATAACTTACTTGTGGGCGGTTTGTCAAAGGGAAGTTTGTGGCGGTTGACCGTTGAAAACGAAACCATAAAAAGTGCCGAAGAATTGTTTGCAGACGCCCGGGTAAGGATCCGGAAAGTGGTGCAAAGTCCGGCAGGGAAGTTGTTTATTTTGACTGATGAAGTGAACGGAAAACTGGTCAGGATAAAAAACGGGGCTTTGTAAGTAAGAGTGATAGATTTGATAATTCTCCCCAAAAACTAAGACCGTTTTTGGGGAGAATGGTCTTAAATGTCTTTTTCAAAAAACAGGTAAACATACAAGGCCAGGCCAAAGTTAGTCGAGTTGGTCGACGCCAGTTTGTACCCGTTTTTGGCATATTCATCCAGTTTTTCCTGGATTTCTTGTTTGGAGCTTTTCGCGATGTGCTCAGAATCAAGGGTGAGTTTTGAATAGTAAATGAGGGTTTCTACTTTGTATTCTTTCATAATTTTCCGGTGTTTGTAATTTATAGCAAAATAAGGGATTTTGTGCAATATACGATCACCGGGAAGGGATTATTCCTGGTAAGTTGCCCCAAATATCTCTGATTGCAATAGTGAGAGCAAATCACAACCATAAAGGCTTCCGGGAAACCGGAGGCCTTTATTATTCATGTTAAACCCTGCGAGGCATAAGGGGCTGACAGAACTTATCCATTCAATTTTAAAAACTACACCTTTTGGGGTATTTTTTAATATACTGTTTTTGGTTGATGTATGAGAACCGGCAGGTTCCGAATTTTGTACAAAAAAACAGACTACTATGAAAACAATTCTTATCTCAACCATCATTCTTTTTGTATTTGTTTTTAGCTCTTGTAAAGGTCCTCAGGGAGAGCCCGGACCGCAAGGGGCTACTGGTGCTACGGGGGCACAAGGCCCTGCCGGTCAGACCGGTTCGCCTGGGAAAGTGACTTTTTATGCTACAGAGTGGATCAAATCTGACGGCAAATTTTGGATTGAAGGATATGATGCAGCGACCTTGACCTCAAGCATGTCTCTTTTGGATGGTGCAATCAGTAAACTGACCCAGGCAGACCTGAATGGTGGAATAATCCTGGTTTACGACACCTATGAAGAAGACAAGTCCATCATAAATGCCTTACCTTATGACTTTGTTTTTGGAGATAACCATGTGTGGTTTTCTTACGGGGCATCCAGGCTGAATAATCAAAACGCTATCAATCTTTATGCTACCTTTACCAAAAACGTCGACCCTAAAAAGTTCTTTACAGAAACAATGGGAAAAGATTCATGGTACCGGGTGATTATTATCCCGGCACTCGCGGGAGCCAGATTGAAGAACCTGGATTTCAAAGATTATAATGCTGTTAAAGAGCATTTGGGGCTCAAAGATTAATCTGTGGATCAAAAGAGAGGTTTTTTATACAAACTATATTATTTTTGAAATGGGCAAGTGTTTTTTAATCAGAACAAAACGACCCCAAAGGCTCGCTGAAAACAGTATGTTTAAACTATTTTGATATGAATCTCCTCATTGCCGACGACCATCAATTGTTTCTTGAAGGACTTAATATGCTGGTTTCGAGGATTGAGGAGGTTCAACTTGTCAGGTTGGCCCGAAACGGTAAAGAGGTTCTGGATATCTGTAATGAACAGCCCATAGACCTGATACTGATGGATTTGGAAATGCCCCAATTGGGCGGTATAGAAGCTACTGAGATCATCAAGCGGGCTTTTCCGGACATCAAAATCATAGCCGTTACGATGTTAAATGATTACAACACCATCAGGAAAGTTCTCAGAAGCGGTATGGATGGCTATGTGGTGAAAAACCTCGGAATGGCCGAACTACAGAAAGCGATAGAGACTGTCATGAACGGGCAAATATATCTCAGTCCGGAAATTTCCAATATTCTGGCCATGGGTGTGGCCGGCCGAAAGCCTAATCATGCCTATTTACCCGATCTTACGAAACGTGAAAAAGAAATAATCAAATTAATTATTGAGGGGTTGACGAATGAGTTAATCGCTGAAAAGTTGTTTCTGAGTCCGTTGACCGTCAGCACCCACCGCAAAAATGTGCTATCCAAGTTAAACCTGAAAAATACTGCCATGCTTGTAAAATATTGTGGTGATAATCCTGAAGTATTGACATGAAAACTAAACTGCCTGTTTTCCTGGTTTTCTTTTTTACCGCATTGTGCTGTCGGGCACAATATGGTAATACGATAGATAGCCTGCTTAAGGTGGGGGAAAAAATGCAGCTGGACTCAAATAAAGTCAGGAACAGGCAAAGGATTTCGGAACTATACCGGGGAACAAACAACAAAAAAGCGGAGGAATTCGCCTTAGAGGCCATTCAGTTAGGAAAAAAGATTAAATGGTCAGCTCATTATCCCAGCCTTTACCTGAATCTTTCGAGAGTGCAGAATGTATTGGGCAATCATTCAAGTGCTATTAAAATTCTGGATTCAACCATAAAATATGCTGGAAATCAATCGGATTGTATTTGTGATCCGGCAGAATACCAACTCCAATATTTGTTTAATTATTCCTATTCAGGCCAGTATGACAAGGCTTATCAGCACGGCATAAAGGCCCTGAAATTGGCCGAAGAAACTAAAAACCAGAATCAGATAGCAAGAATAAACCTGAGGCTTGGTGAAGTCAGACAAAACCTGCATGATTTTGAAGGGGCTGTGAAAAATTATGAAACGAGTATGGAGGTGTGCAGGAGAAACAACTTCGAGGCCACTTTAAATTTAAACAGATGGATGCTGGCAAAGGTTTATATCGACCATTTTAAAGATCATCCCAAAGCATATAAACTACAAAAGGACTTGATTTTGTCTTACCGGGAGTTAAAAGATTCGGCACAGCTTTCGGGAGCACTGAACACCACAGCCAATGGATTGATTAAGAACTCAAGGTTCAGCGAAGCGAAGGTTCTTTTGCTGGAAGCATATCAAATAGCTCAAAAAGTAAACTATAAGCTATTCACCCAATATATTTGTTTTAACCTTGGCAAAGTTGCATTAACCGAGGGAAAATTCGATGAGGCAAAAAAGTACTTTAATGAAGGTCTGAAAATTGCAAAAGAGACAGATAATAAAGATGCCTTAGCTTCAGTTACCAACGATTTTTCTAATTATTATTTCGCCATCCATGATTTCCCGAAGGCCTTTTCTGCCGAATTTGAAGCAGAAAGCATTAAAGGCGATACAAGGGCAAAAGCAGTTATGAATTCAATGGCTGATGCAGAAGTGAAGTATCAAACTGAGGAAAAGGAAAAAGTGATTTTGGAGCAGGAACTTCAAATTGCCAATCAGAGGAACTGGATTTTAGGGGTGATCGGAGCGGCATTGATTACTTTGCTGGTCATTTTGCTATTTTATACCAACCGCCAGGCCAGACAAAAAGCCCAGTTTGCCGCCGAAAAGCTCAGGCTCCAAACCGAGAAAACCTCAGCTATCGTAGAGGCCGAAGAAACCGAACGCATAAGACTGGCAAAAGAATTACACGATGGGGTAGGCCCTATGCTTTCATTGGCCAAAATTCAACTCGAAACCGCCATGAACCAAACCCAATTCAATTCTATCGAACAAGAATCTTTTTTTAAAAACGCAAACACCATGATAGACGACGCAGCAAACGAAATCCGTACGGTTTCTCATGATTTGATGCCCAATGCCCTTTTAATGCACGGTCTTGTAACTGCAGTACGGGAGTTTGTGAACAGGCTGAGCCTCACGGGAAAAGTAAAAGTATCTCTCGATATAGCCAACCTTGATGAACGTCTGCCACAGTTAACCGAAACGGTGTTGTACAGGGTTCTTCAGGAATTGATTGGCAACATCATAAAACACTCGGAAGCCGCCAGCGTACAGATTCAATTGGTTCGCCATACCAACGAACTAATCATGATGATTGAGGACGATGGAAAAGGTTTTGATACATCACAAATGGCTAATTTTAAGGGTATTGGGTTGAAAAATATCATTTCTAGAGTTGACTTTTTAAACGGAAAAGTGAATTTCGACTCCAACCCCAACAGAGGTACCACGGTTATTGTGGAGGTTCCTTTGGTGTGAAACACGAAGGGTAAATGACTTCATGTCAGTCCATCTTTACTCCGTCCGGCTTATTGGTGAAAAACCGTTGATTCATTTCCTTGAGCTACGCCGTCAGGATTTTCCATCCTTCGCGGCTGGTGTTTCTGACTTAGATCTTCCGGTCTTCTTCTTTGCCGGTAGGATTGAAATAAATGAGGGTGTCTACTTTGTATTCTTTCATAATTTTCCAGTGTTTGTAATTTATAGCAAAACAAGGGGTTTTGTGCAAATTGCGGCTACCGGGAGAGGATATTCCCTGAACGTGAAAAGCAAATGTCCGTATTATTTAATAGTAAGGAAAGCCGAAGCTCATTTCTTACCATATGTCTTTAGAGTATCAATCATATTTATAAAAAAAGACTCTATTATTTATCAGCCATTTTGAAAGTACTTTTAAGTTTAGCTAATTTTTTAAGTGTGATTTACTTTACAAAAACAGAGTAAACTACCGCGTTTTTTGTGCCGTCGGTAAGATTGGTAGCAACTCCATTTTTCCAGATTTTAGCTACTGTCTTGGAATCATATCCGTCTTTTCGTTCAAAACCTCCGACATATATATCCTGGCCGCTGACATAAATGGAGTTTGCCTCGGCCTCTTTTGTTCCGTCAGTGAGATCAGTAATTACTCCATTTTTCCAAGCTTTAGCCTTATATACTCCCGTAAAAACACGGCCTGATACGTATATGTCTTGATTTCCGATACATATGGAGTTTGCTTCGGCAATAAATTCACCGTCAGTAAGGTTTATGGCCACACCATTTTTCCAAACTTTAGCTATGGTAGTTGTTTTATTATTTTCATAGCTTGCTACGAAGCCGGCCACGTAAACATCGTTATTATGAACAAATATGGATTTGGCTTGGGATATTTGCTTTTCATCGATGTTTCCGTCGATATTGATTGCCACACCGTTTTTCCAGACTCTGGCTAAATAACGGGATTTAGCAGTAGATTCAAAACCTGCTGCATAAACATCTCCTCCACTAACAAATACGGAATTTACATCAGCCTTTGTTTCTCCGTTGGTAAGATTGACGGCTACTCCATTTTTCCATATCATAGCTGCACAACCTGCTCCATATTCACATTCTTGACCTGCTACATAAACATCCTTCCCGCTGACAAATACTGAATTTGCCCTAGCGTAGTGCTTACCATTAGTAAGATTCGTAGCCACGCCGTTTTTCCAGACTTTGGCCATATACTCAGATCCTTTACCAGCGAAACCGGCCACATAAACATCAGAGTCAATTACAAATACCGCTGAAGCCTCTGAAAAATATGTACTGTCTGTAAGATAAGTTGCGACACCATTTTTCCAAAGTGTAGCAATGTTTCCTGATCCGTTTGATACAAGACCTACTGCATAAACGTCTTTAGGTACATCCGGTTCATCGTTTTTTTTACAAGTGGTAAATAAAATGGCACTTACGAAGGGAAGGATTAAGTTTTTTATTCTCATTAGGTAATAAGTGTCTGCTTTTGGGATAATTATTAAGACAAAGATAAAACCAATTGAAGAAAAACAGGGAGAACGGTTCAAAAATACGATTTTCTCACCGTCGCCTACCTCAACCCCTCCATCGCCTCCGCACTCACCCAGAAAATATCCCCGTCGCGGGAGAAGAACAGGTATTGGCCGTCGCTGCTTACAAAGGGGCAGAATTCGTAGCCTTCACTGTTGACTGCCGGACCCATGTTTTTGGCGGGTTGCCATTCGCCGGTTTTGCTCTTGAAACTGATGTAAAGATCACCCTTGCCCAGTCCTCCGGGGCGTTCGGTGCAGAAAATGAGGTATTGTTCGTCGGGTGACACAAAAACATCGGCTTCGTAATGTTCTGTATTAACTGCCTGACTTAGTTTCTGCGAAGGCTGGAATTGTCCCCCGGAATACTTCGAAAACCGTACGTCATAGTTTTTATCGTTAGCGGCATCTGTACCACCGTTGGACGAGAAATATATGGTGCCGTCATTCGTAAACGACATGTAATATTCGTTTTTGGCGGTGTTGATACCCGGCCCTGCATTCACAGGAACATCAGACCAGCCATCGTTTTTACGTTCGATGTACCAGATGTCAAAATCTTTTTTAGGTCCGGTGCCGTCGGCTGCACGGTCTGAAATAAAGAACAAACGCTGTCCGTCCGGCGACAGGAAAGGGTCGTTGTATTCATATTTATCACTGGTAATGACTGTTTTCGGGGCTGTCCAGCCATTGTTTTCAAAACGGACGCAGCGAATCTGCGGCTTGCCTTTGATGATCACCGCATAATAAAACTCCCTGCTGTCTTTGGAAAAAACTGACCCGTATTCATAGTGGTCTTTTAAAGAGACAGTGCCGGGAGCAAAGACCTTGGAGGTCAAACCGGGTGGCGGCTGGTTTAAATAAGCTGATGCAGATGGAACTGCGGTTTGAGCCAGCAATGTGCCGGAAGAAATCAGGATGATAGTAAGTATAGCTTTCATGTTAAGTAATGGTTGAAAACCCTGAAAATCTTAATGATAGTCAGGGTTTTACAAACATAATTAATTCAGGTGTTTTTAACTACTTTCGTAGTTCAAATTATTATTGGGTCTCCTGGTTCAGAGGTATTTTAAGACCTGGAAATCAGACATGCCGTAATCTTTAAGTGTAAGATAAGACTCTTAATCAACACAGTCAAAATAGTTTTTAAAGTAAAAGCTGATTTTCGCATTTTTGGGTACCTTGACCGGAATAAAATGAATGGAAATGTCCTTGGAATGCCGTATGCCAAACTCCAGGTCTTTTTCATACTTGCTGATCTTAGGTGCTTTGATGATCCGGTTGTATAAAGTATCAGACTTCGGATTGGTCACCACCAACCTGAATTCACAGTCCATATCATTGGTATATTTGAGATTACCACACCAATCTGAGTAATTGGAACTGACATGGAAGAAGTACATCCTAAGTTGTTGAGTCTGTACTTTTGTGGGATCGTCTATTGACCACGACTTCCATGGGGGCGGGAAGATCAGAAACGCAGCCCAAACAAACAGGAATACAACAAAGGCAGCCATTTTCAACAAGGTTTTATGAAATCTGTTCAGTCTCATGAATTTTGTTTTTGTGATGTTTCAGGCATGTCAGGCCATCTGAAAACACATGGTAAAGAAAAGCAATTAAAGCATGGGATTACTAATAATCGAATCTAAAGTTATTTAACGGTAATGAATATTTTTTACAGTGTTGGTTAATTTTCAATCTATCTGACTATTCCTGCATTTTGGTGAAAGTTTTAGCCTTTATTTGATATTTAGCCCCCACGGAACAGATTTTTAACCCCTTTTAAAAAAAGAAACCGCCTATGAAAGCCGTATGGAAAGGAAGTATAAGTTTTGGCCTGGTCAATATTCCGGTCAGGCTCTATACCGGGGTGAGTTCGCACCGCATCGAACTTGACATGGTCAGGGAAAAAGACCATTGCCCGATACAGTATGTACGCGTCTGTAAAAAAGATGGTAAGGAAGTGCCCTGGGAGGATATTGCCAAAGGATATCAGAAAGAAAACGGTGATTATGTAATCCTCGATAAGAAAGATTTTGAAAAGGCGGCTCCCGAACAGACCCACACTATCGATATTTTCGGGTTTATATTAGAGGATGAAGTGCCGTCCAAATACCTCGAAAAGCCTTATATCGCAGAGCCCACCAAAGAAGCCAAAAAGACTTATGCCCTCTTGAGGGAGGCCCTGAGAAAATCAGGGAAAGTGGGGCTGTGTAAATTTATCCTCAGAACGACCGAGCACTTGGGCATCCTGAAAGTGGATGAAGATGCCATCCTGCTGATCCAGATCCGTTTTGAAGATGAACTGGTGGATCCGGGTGAAACAAAACTGCCGGTGAATGTCGACATATCCAAACCCGAGCTTGACATGGCCCTTTCGATCATCAACCAGCTGACCGAACCTTTCGATCCGTCGAAATACAAGGATACTTATAAAGAAAAACTCGTGGAGATGATCAAAAAGAAAGCGGCCCTGAAGCCGGGAAAGAAACTGGAAGCTCCGGAGGAAAAAACGAAGCCTTCCGTAACCAATGATCTGCTCGAACAACTGAAAGCCAGTCTGGAAGCCATAAAAAATTAACGCCATGAAACTCGAGACCTATAACAAGAAGCGGGATTTCAGCAAGACCGCAGAACCCGAAGGCAAGACGGCAAAAAGCGGTAAAGAGCTCCGTTTTGTCGTACAGAAACATGATGCTTCAAGACTGCATTATGATTTCAGGCTGGAAATTGACGGGGTGCTGATCAGCTGGGCCGTACCGAAAGGGCCTTCGGCAGATACTTCTGTGAAACGCCTGGCCGTGCAGACGGAAGACCACCCGATGAGTTATATTGATTTTGAGGGACTGATCCCGAAAGGGCAGTACGGCGGCGGCACCGTGATGGTCTGGGACATCGGTACTTTTCATGCGGAAGGTTATGAGGATAGGAAGGAAAGTCACCAGGCGTTGAAAAAACAACTAAAAGACGGCGACATCAAAGTGGTGCTGAACGGCGAGAAAATGAAAGGCTCCTGGCATATTTTCCGCTTAAAAGACAAAGAAAAGGAATGGCTGCTCGTCAAAGGAAAAGATGAATATGCCAATGCAGAGGAGGAATTTGACCAGCATTCGGTCTTAACCGGAAGGGACCTGGCACAGATAGAGCAGAACATTCAGAAAGGAAGTCTAAAAAAAAAATTACTTTCTCTCCTGAAGATGTAGCCGATGCCAGGAAATTAAGTGAGTTTCCACATGGTTGGCGGCCCCAGCTCGCCACGCTTACAGATGCGGTGTTTGATAGCGAGGACTGGATTTTTGAAAAGAAATACGACGGATACCGTTGCCTGGTACAGATACAGCAGGGTAAAGCCGAGCTGGTCTCCCGCAACGGTCTGTCTTTTAATAAAAAATATCCTGCCCTGGTCAGGGCTTTTGAAAGCGTAAAAAACGACATGATCCTGGACGGAGAGGTGGTGGTGGAAGATAAAAAAGGAATAAGCCGTTTTCAGTGGCTTCAGCACCTGGACGAAGAGCCGGACCGCGGACGGTTAAAATGTTATGTGTTTGATATTCTTTACTTTAACGGGTTTGATCTTACACCTCTGAACGTCCTGCAAAGGAAAAAGATACTGGAGGCCTTGCTTCCTGCATCAGAAGAAATCATCTACTCCCCGCATGCGGTCGGAGAAGGTACCAAGGCTCTCGAAGACGTCATAAAACAAGGCGGCGAAGGATTGATCGCCAAAAAAATAGCTTCCGGCTACCATCCCGGCACCCGCAGTAAAGACTGGCTGAAGATCAAGATCAACCAGGAACAGGAAATGGTCATCGGCGGGTATACCGAGCCGCAGGGTTCAAGAACAGGCTTCGGAGCCCTGCTGCTGGGCTATTATGAAGACGGCAAACTGTTCTACTCCGGTAAAGTCGGGACGGGTTTTAACGAAACATGGCTCAGGGATTTTCATGAGCAGCTGAAATCTATGGAAATAAAGACCAGGCCTTTTGAAAACAAACCGGCAGAGCGTTTTGTCCATTGGGTAAAGCCGGAACTCGTAGCCCAGGTAAAACACAGCGGCTGGACAGAGGGCGGTTCCCTCCGTCACCCGGTGTTTGTGGCCCTCCGCACCGATAAAAAACCGGAAGAAGTGATCAGGGAAAAAGCTACAGGTAAATCAGAAAATACAGCAAACATGGAAACGACCAATATAGAAAATAAGAAAGGGGTGGAACTGAACTTCACCAACACGGAAAAACTGTTCTGGCCAGAAGAAAAAATAACCAAGGGGGATGTGATAGCCTATTATGAAAAAATGGCGGAATACCTCCTTCCTTTTGTGGTGGACAGGCCGCAGTCGCTACGCCGCAACCCGGACGGCATCAAAAATGAGGGTTTTTTCCAGAAGAATGTGGAGGGGGCAGTGCCGGACTGGATAGAGACCAAATCACTCAGATCAAAATCCACAGGCGAAACTATTGAATACCTTTTGTGTCAGGATAAAGAGACGCTGTTATTTATGGCCAACTGGGGCTGTATAGAGATCAACCCCTGGAGCAGCCGGGTGGGAAAGATCAACAATCCCGATTACATCATTTTTGACCTCGATCCCAACGGGGCGGACATCAAAGACCTGGTAAAAACCGCTAAAAAGGTCAAAGAAATACTGGACCAGCTGGGCATCACGGGTTATCTGAAAACTTCAGGGGGCAAAGGCCTGCACATTTTTATCCCGGTATTGCCCAAATATACCTATGACGAAACCCGTTCCGTTTCACACATGATCAGCGAGGCGGTCCACCAGGCCTTGCCGGATATCACCAGCCTGGAACGGAGCCCTTCCAAAAGAAAGGGGAAGATTTACCTTGATTTTTTGCAGAACGGCAAAGGAAAAACCATGGCCTGTGCATATTCACTGCGGCCGAGAGAAGGAGCTACAGCCAGCACACCCCTGGCATGGGACGAACTGACCGATCAGCTGAATGTCAAAGACTTTAACATCAGAACCCTGCCCGGAAGAGTGAAAGCAAAAGGTGATATCTGGAAGAATTTTTTCGGTGATGCAATGGACCTCAAAGACATCCTCCAAAGGAAATAAGGCTTTACTCCTGAGCGTCTTCGAAGTAATTGTTCAGTGAAATCCCGATATGTCTGACAGTCTTGATGATGATGTCTTCCGGGGAGCCGTCGAAAAAGAGTCTTTCAGCAAAAATCGTTTCCTTACCGTCTTTCAGGGCATGCACAAACATGGTCCCGACAGGTTTCTCCTTCGTTTCGCTGCCACCCGGGGTGGTCAGCCCGGTGATGCCGATGTGGACGTTGGCCGGTATCAGTCGGGACAGTCCTATGGTGATAGCTTCTGTCACTTGCCGGGATTCGGGCGTGTGCTCTTCAATCAGGTCATGGGATACACCCAGTACATCTTTTTTTAGACAGGCATCGTAACAGACCAAGCCCCCTTTGAGGAACTGTCCCGCGTCCGGTACGGTGGAGAATTCAAACACGGCCCTTCCGGCTGTGGCACTTTCGGCAAAAGCCAGGGTTATTTCTTTTCTGATCAATAGTAAACCTGCGGATTGAACTTCATTAATCATGGCGGTGGTATTTAAGTTTGTTTATGGTAAGCATAAAAAACCATTCCGCAGGAATACCCGCATGCCTCTCCGGAAGTGATTATTTTACAACAAAAACCGGGGCCTGCTGGTATTTATGTACGCCCGTAGTCAGCTGTTTAACCACCTTGGTTTTCCAGTTCATCAGCATGATCTCATAATGGCTCTGGTCTTTGTCAGTGGCGTCAAAGGCAAGCCACTGACCATCGGGACTCCAGTCGTGCCAGCCTTCAGAGACTTTATTGGTGGCCAGTTTCCACTGTTTTTTCCCGTCCGGAGTGACAGCATAAATGTTATGCATACCGTCCAGCATCGAAATGTAAGAGATAAATTTGCCGGACGGATGCCATCGGGGCGATCCCGCCTTATACCCGTTTTCGTTCTCTTCATTTCCCTTTTGGGGGTAAGTCGTCACTTGCCTGAGTTGGGTGCCGTCAGGGTTCATCAGGTATATTTCTTCGTTCTGAGTCCGGTCTCTCCGGTTTTTGCGGTAAGAGAGAGCAATCTGTTTTCCGTCAGGTGAAAACGACGGGTCCACATACATGGCTGCCGTATCGCTGGTGATCTGGCGGTAAGCCCCCGTTTCGGTATTGATAAAGAACAGCTGATATCGGAGGGTTCTGCCTTTTCTGCCCGAAACCACCGCCTCTTTACCCTGGTTTCTGAAACTCATCCAGCTGTCTTCCAGCTGCAGATCAGATACCTTTTGAGGGTTTTTGCCTTTAAAGTCTGTTTTGTAGAGGAAAAAACAACGGTAACAGGTGTCACGGTCGCTGATGAAATACAGGTCTTTCTGATAGGCCTTGTAGGTCCAGGCCACGTCTTTATGAGCGGATACATTCCGGACATTATGCCCGTCCATATCCATCGAAAAAACTTCATAGTTACTTTTTCCGGCACTGTCTTTAACAGCCACATTGTAGGCAATGGCGAAAGCCGGCTGGTTTTGTCCCGTCGCAGTCAGAGACCAGGCGGACAACACTATGGAAGTAATGAGTGATTTCATATAAGGGTATTTTAATGACCAGGTTTTTTAGGGAATAACTGAGCGAATATACACATTAAACAGATTTTGAGATATCTTCATGCCGGGCTTTTTCAGCTAAAGAATGCTTTCGGTCCCGGTTTTACAGAGCGACGTAAAGTTACGTTGGAGCGGTGTAAAGTTACGTTGGAGCGACGCAAAGTTACGTTGGAGCGGCGTAAAGTTACGTTGGAGTGATGTAAAGTTACGTTGGAGCAGTGTAAAGTTACGTTGGAGCGACGCAAAGTTACGTTGGAGCGATGTAAAGTTACGTTGGAGCGATGTAAAGTTACGTTGGAGCGGCGTAAAGTTACGTTGGAGCGGCGTAAAGTTACGTTGGAGCGGCGTAAAGTTACGTTGGAGCGATGTAAAGTTACGTTGGAGCGGCGTAAAGTTACGTTGGAGCGACGCAAAGTTACGTTGGAGCGATGTAAAGTTACGTTGGAGCAGTGTAAAGTTACGTTGGAGCGACGCAAAGTTACGTTGGAGCGGTGTTGAGGGGAGTATAAACGGGAGTGTAAACAGAACTGTGTCAAATGGTCGTCCTGTGATGAAGTTTCCTCTCTGCAGCCTGTCCGGACGGGCTTGAAAGGCCGGGCGGACTTAAACAGGGAAGAGAGGCGTCTGACAAGCGGAACAAACGGATTTAATAAATAGTCACTTTCTTAAAATAATACCCTTTCGGATCTATGACCGGCTGTGTTTTGCTGTTTATTCTGAAAGATTTCTGATCCTCTGTATTAACGGCAGTCTTTATTATTCCCTGGTCTGTGAGGATGTCCAGCGGCAGCGTCACAGGGCTGTTGAGCGTCTTCAGTTGGTAAGTCTCCGGACCGGTTTTATGAAGTTCAAAATCGAGTGTTTTGTTGGTCCTCAGGTAAAAATCAAACAAAGGACTGAGGTCTTTTCCTGAGGCATCACAGAAAAATTTCTGTACGTCTGCAGTCGTGAAAAAGCGGTCATACGGATACTTAAGGTCTGTAATGAACTTCCTGAGAGCCGGAAAAAACACGCTGTCGCCCATGACAAACCTCAAAGTATGCAGCAGAAACGCCCCTTTGTGGTAGATGTCGCCGTTGTACACCTGGGCCATGTTTAACCCTTCGCCCTGAACCACCGGTTTCTCATTGCGGATGGCCAGCTTAAAGCGGAGCATCAACGAATCATAAGCATTTTCACCCAGGGCTTCTTTGAAAAACAAGGCTTCTGCATAAGTCGCAAAGCCCTCCTGTATCCACATGTGTGCCCAGTCCTTATTCGTGATTTTGTTGGCCCACCATTCATGGGCAAATTCATGAAGCAGGTTGGCCGAATAGTCGACTCCGGGATACTGTTCATAGGTAAACCTGTCGCCGTAGGTGATCATGGTCTGGTGTTCCATGCCCGGGTTGGGTACCTGGGCTATCCCGATTTTTTCTTTGACCCAGGGATATTCACCAAAATATTTTTCCATGATACGGGTATCCCGTTGCCTGATGTCGATGACTTTTTCTGCATGGGCAAGGTCTTCTGCCAGGACATAAAACTCAATGGGAACTGTATGGCCTTCAATGGTGGTGTAAGGACGCCTGACCACTTCATATTTGGCAATGTTAAACACAACGCAATAATTACTGATGGTATATTGGGTTTTCCAGTGCCAGGTCGATTTGTTTTTCAGGTCTTTTACGCTTTGTAAAAGCCCCGGCCCGGCTACCGAAAGTCCCTTCGGAATGGTGATAAACAGGTCGACACCCTCATTGGGCTCGTCGCTTGGGTGATCTTTGCAGGGGAAATACACTTTTCCTCCTTCCAGCTGGCAGTTAATGACCACCCAGGGGTTGTTGCTTTTGTCTTTTGTCCAGGTAAAACCACCTTTCCAGGGTGGTCTTACGGCTACCGGGGGCTTACCGCCATAGCTGATTCTGATGACCTGTTTTCCTGCTTCGAAACGGTTTTTGCCGGTGATAAGAACAGAATCACCTTTCTGAACAAAAGATTGCTTTACCTTGCCGGCTTCAACCTGGCGGACCGTAAGAAAATGAACAAGGTCGAACAAAAGCGTATCGGTGGGCTGAGACAGATTCAGGTCAATTTCCACATACCCCTCGATGGCCTGTCCGGGAATGTCCACGTCCAGCACAAGTGTATAATGACGGATATCCATGATGGCCTGCAAAGGCTTTAGTTTTCCTCCCGAACTCATGTAGCTGATGTCCCTGTTCTGGGCTTTTAATGGAGCTGAAACAGTCAGCAGGAATACCGTTATAAAAGAAAGTACAGCAGGTCTTATGTTTCGCATCGTTGACATTTGATAAAAGTATTTTCCGGCAGTTTTCAGGGGTAGGAAAAAACAAAGTTTCCTTTTAATAAAGATAGAAAATATCCTGTAAAATAGCTCTGCAAGTCAGTTATTTATCTCATGGCTGTGCCGGTTTCAAAGTATCTGGGGCTTTATTTTAACGAGGTTCTGTTCAACAACGCAATACCCAGCCAGTAGGAAGGGGCCAAGGCAATAGCCGGAACCATGAACGGGAAGTAAAATGCAGGTCCCCGGAGAAGGAACATCGTACAGAATCCCACTGAAACCACACAAAACAAAACCAGTATCGCTGTGACCCATCTGCTAAAGACAGATTGGTTGTACAGGATGATGCCCGTCCATCCGGCTACGACGTAAAGCAGTATCCTTCCGGTGGCCCTCCAGGTATCATGGAAATCATAATTGGGAAAGAAATCGGCGGCATTTTTCCCGCTGCTGACCCAGGCCGTCAGTTTTGAGCTGAAACTGAAAGAGTCATAATAATCCCAGAGTGAAATAAAGAATGTGATCGCCAGCGGGATAAAAATCATTTTCCCCGCAAGGCTGAGTTTCGGCTGAAATGGCTTCAGAGATGTGATAACCCCGGCGGAAAACACGAATACAGCGATGATCAGCATGATATACCTGAACTTCTCTTCGCCGGTGGCCTGGAGCAGGTTTTCTCCTTCTTTGGGTGGTCCCATGTGCAGTGGCACCATCACCAGTATTCCCAGGATAAACAAGGACCAGGCAGGGATCAGCAGATTTTCCTGTGTCACCGGTGTATTTTTGAAGTTGATAAATACAGCCAGCAGTAAACAGAAAACAGCAATAAATCCGCAGGTCAGCAGATAGGATGAGAAATCATTGTAACCGACTTCGGTGCCTGAAATAATCTCGGGGAGAGGGGAGAACGGGACCAAAATTAAAATGATATTGACTAAAACGAGGGCAATTTTTTTGATCATAGTTCCTGATGTTTATATAGTAGACACACAAATCTTCTGTCATTGCAGAAAAGCAATGTTGTTTAAGAATAAAGAAAAAGAGTTCATACGGACTTAAAGCGGATAAATTCCTTTGTCTCCGTATTGGGCTGTTTTTTTCAGGCGATCGGCGTATTCTCTGGTTTTGGCCGCATCACCTTTTTGTTTGTACACCTTATAAAGCCCCCATAAAGCCGGTGCTCCGTTGGGAAATCTTTTGAGGAGTTCTTCATAGGCAGTGATCGCTTTATCGTATTTTCCGGCTTTCAGATGCACATTGCCCAGGCTCACGAGTATTGGTTTAGGATAATAGGGAGGCTCACCGTAGCCCAGCTCACCTTCTTTTTTCTTTGCGGCTTCGAGCAGGGTTATCGCTTCGTCATATTTGTTTTCAAGGCTTTTGATCAATCCCTGGAGTTCGAGAGAGGCTATATTCAGGATATTCACACCAAACTTCGGAATGGCTTTGCCGGGTTTTTCCTGGTTGGCATTTCTCCACATATAAGCATCCAGGGCATCTGCATATCTTTTGGCAGCTTCGGTCTGGTTTTTAACGGCCTCATTCATACCAAGTGCAAAAAGGTTCAGGGCTTCTTTGTAAGCCATATTGCCCTGGCCGAATGCAGAATCCGGATCCGTGATGAGCGAAAGGCGTCTGGCGGCTTTTTCGTAGTACCCGAAGGCCAGCTCCATATTGACCGGAGCCATAATGCCCTGCCCGAAAAAATTACCCTCAAACACTTTCTTACGTGATTTGTCCACCGGCATTTTCGCCAGCTTTTCAGCATAACCCAAAGCGGTGGAATAACGCCCGTCCTGGGCACAGTTAGCCAGCAGATAATGGATGTTGTGGATGTAGTTCCAGGTGTCTACCTCCTGGATGCCGTTGGTTTTCATGTAAGCGGAGTCAACTTTGACGGAAGCTGTAAAGGCATCGTACGCTTTTTTGTAGTCACCTATGCGGTTATAAATATGGCCGGGCATATGCACCATGTGGCCTGAGGCCGGGGCCAGTTCAGCCAGCCTTTCTGAGCTGTGAATGGCCTTTTCCGGACAACAGTTTTCCATGAGGTGTATCCAGTAATGGTGTGCTGCGGCGTTGTCAGGATGAGTTTTAAGGAGATTGGAGGCAATGAATTCAGCATAAATCTGGCCCTCATTCGGATGGCCTTCCAGGTCGTAACCTGACATGTTGTTAACCACCAGGAAAAGCTGGGCTTCAATGTCTTCGGGGTATTTATGGATAATGATTTCGAGTTTTTTGAGGTATTCCTTGTAGCCTGTTTCTTTTAGAGAATCGGCCAGCAGTATGCCTTCGGCATATAATTTTTCATGTTCTGTGGCGGAGGCCTTAAGGGCTTTCAGTTTTTTGACCGCCAGTTCTTTATCTTTCCGGAACGCCTCATCCTTCATAAATAAAGTGGTACTCAATACACCCCACCAGGGCATGATCGCTGTGGAATCGAGACGGGTGGCCTCTTTGAAGGAACGGTAGCCTTCAAAATCCCAGAAACAATGTACCAGGGCCACACCCTGGCTGAAGAATTTCTGAGCAGAATCAGACTTGGTTGTGATTTTCAGACCGGAAGTGCCCACGCCCGACATCAGTTTTGGCCTTGGCAGGTTATGAAGATAGACGGTTTCCTTGCGGCTTTCCTGGATGTGCTGTGCATGTGAAGTCGCATGGGTGCCTGCATGATCGTGCTGGGCCAGGACGACGTAACTGCAAAAAATGAGTAGAAAGGTAAAAATCTGTTTCATGTTAATAGTTCAGGCTTTAATGAGAAGTCAAAATTGAAAAGTATCATCAATGCTCTTTTCAATTTCTGACTTTAAAATTTACGAAACAACCATTTGCGGAATGATTTATTTAGCGGTAAACCGGCTCATTCATACCCTGTTTTTTTTTCTTCAACAAAATTCGGTTAAAAAAAGCACAGAAGAAATCACCTGATCCGGTGATTTTGCCTCACTGAATTCAGTGATTTTAAGGCAAATTACTTGATGGATAAGTATTCAGTATCTATATTTCGTAAGGTATCTTCAATAAACTAAGCGTGAAAAAGTTGATTTTCTTGTTGCTCCTGTCTGCAGGTGTTTCAGCACAAAGCCTGGATACACCCGCTTTTAATTTTGACAGGAAGTCGGACCTGAAATATACCGACAGCCTGTTAAGGTCAACCAGGAAAAGGATATCTGAACTGGACGCCCTTCCGCCAAGCCCCCGGAGAGACACCGTGAGGTTTGAACTGAGCTCATTCCTGAGTTATGTATACCGCTCAGGCACTCATAAAACTGACAGTACTTATCACATTGCTGCTCAGCTGAGAACCATGGCAGCCAAGAAAGGCAACATCAAATATCAGTTGAGGGCGGTCATTTTCCTGGAGTATTATTTCAGGGTGATGAAGAAAGACTATGTGGAAGCCATGAAGCTTAATTTCGAAGCCCAGAAGCTGATGACCGGGAGCAGAGAAGAGGAAGAACGGAACCTGTGGAGGATCAACAATAACCTGGGGAAACTGACAGCCGTAATGAAAAAGTTCAGGGAATCGGTTGGGTATTACACTAAAGCCCTGGAGACTTTTGCACTGGATAAAAGGGCTGTTCCTGCCCAGCTGGCAGAAATATACCAGTCTGCGGGCTTAAGTTATAACCAGAACGGGGAATTTGAGAAATCATTGAGCAGCTATAAACAAGCCCTTCAGATCATCAAGGATAACCGGGGCAGCAACACTAATTTTGCTTACCTGTATGTGGATGTGGCGATGGCTGAAAAAGAACTGGGCCATTACAAAGAAGCATTGAACAGCCTGAACCTCTCCCTGCAATACTGGGAAAAATTGAAAAGCAAACCTGGGATTTCGACGGTTTACTGCGAAATGGCCAGGATTTACAACCACCTGGACGACTACCATGAATCAATACGCCTGGCAGACCAGGCCCTTACTTTATCTGAGGGCTTGCCGGTGGTGAGGCTGAAGTCATACGAAGTGCTGGCCGCCGATTATGAAGCCCTGAAGCGTTTTGATGAAGCCCTGAAGTATCATAAGCTGTTTATGACAGAATCGGAAGCGGAAAGGAAGGCAAGTAAAACGTCTGAAATGCTGGCCCTGCAGGTGGAAGCCGAAAAAGAGAAACTGGAGATACGGTTGCTGCAGGAAAAAGAGATACAGGAACAGAAATACATCACCCTTCAGAAGCAGGAAGAGATAAACAGGATCAGGGGGCTGAGCGAAAGACAGAACCTGTTGAAAACGATTCAGAATAATGAATTGAGAAGTTTGCTGAACATACAAACACTTACTGCCGCTTCACAAAAGAAACAGACCCTGCAGGAGAATACGATTAAGCAACTGAAAATAAATGAGCTGAAACATCAGCTGGCTTCACAGGCTAAAAACCGCAATTTCCTTTTCAGCGGACTGGTTTTTATCAGCCTTTCCGGGTTGGTGCTGGTCTGGCTTAATTACAAGTTGAGGCATAAAAATAAACAGCTGAGTCAAAAGAACGCTGAAGTGGAAGCCGCCCTGGAAAAAGGGCGGACGAGTGAACGGAAGAGGGTTGCCACCGAGCTTCACGACAACGTAAACAGCATCCTGGCTTCCGTGAAAATGAGTTTGCAGGTTATCCAGCCCCAGACCGTCCACGAGAACAAAGTATATGAAAATGTAATAAAAATGGTAGACAACGCCACGAGGGAAGTCCGGCAGATTTCACACAACATGATGCCCGCCGAACTCGAAAAAGAAGGTTTTGATCATGCATTGCAAGGGCTGGTCACCCGGCTTAATCTTGGTGAAACAACCCGTTTTGAACTCAGCCTGAACGGATTTAAGAATAATTTCTCCTCAGAAATTACTTTTAACCTTTACATGATTTGCCTGGAATTGTGCCAGAATATCCAGAAGCACACAGAAGCGGCTAAGGCTAATATAGACTTCAATTGTACAGACCGTCAGCTGATCATGTCGGTTTCTGATAACGGAAAAGGTTTTGAGAAAGGCAACATGTCGGAAGGCATGGGACTTAAAAATATAAGGCACCGGGCCAAGTCCATCGGAGCCGACCTGAGGATACAATCACAGCAAGGGGAGGGCACCGTTGTTTTTGTCAGGCTTCCGCTCAATCAATCAAACCATGCTTAAGAGCATACTTCAGCAAGCCAAGGGAGCTGTTGATGCCAAGTTTTTTGTACAGGTTTTTCCTGTGGGTTTCCACAGTATTGAAGCTAATGAATAACTTTTCTGCAATCTGGGTACTCGAAAGCTCCGATACAATCAGTTTCAGGATTTCCAACTCACGGTCTGATAAGGGAACGGCTGCAAGCGGAACATCCTGGGGTTTGGTCAGGCTCATGATCACCCCGTTGCTGAAATAAGGCTTCCCGCCGGCCAGTACCCTGATAGCGTTTTCGAGTTCGGATTTATTAGCGGTTTTCAGCAAATATCCGGAAGCTCCCGCTTGCAGGGCCTCTCTGACGTGAGCGGCTTCGTCAGACATCGTTAAAATAAGGACTTTGACAGCAGGGTGTTTCTGGCGGACTTTCAGGATCACCTCAATACCACCCATCAGGGGCATCTGGAGATCGCAGATGAGTACATCCGTTTCATAAGCCTCCAGCAACTTCATGACATCTATTCCGTTGGCGGCCGTGGCCACCAGCTCCAGTCCGTCAATGGTGTGAAGTAACATGCTCATACTTTCGAGAAACATCTGGTGGTCGTCTGCAAGAAGGATCTTTATGGTTGCCAAGATTTTATTTTTAATTCTTTACCGATAGATATGGACAAGATATTAAAAAATAAAGCCCGAACCAAGGAGGTCTTTGACTAATTGTGAGGTAATTTCTCCCTGGTCAGGAGGGCAACGCCTGTCCAGTACAACAGGATAAAGGGTATGCCCGGAATAAAAAACAGGAACAGGAACTCAAATCCTTTCGGTAAGTGCATTTCGGTTACCAGGATGACCGTTGCCGAAATGATCCCCATCAGACCGATCAGGCAAGTGAGGACAGGACTCCAGATTTTTACTTTTCGCAGTTGATACAAGCGGATCGCTAACCACATGACAATCGAAAACTGGATTAAACGCCCCGTAGCCCCGGGAATAATCACATGAATATTATCATAGGATTTGACAAAATCATCCGCATTTTTGCCTTCATCCGTCCATTTCTTTAATCCTTCCGGATATAAATAATGATGTGAAAACTCCCAGATCATTTCTGCAAAAGCAAGTACAAACAATACTGCCATTATCCATTTGAGTGGATTTGTCAATTGGAAAGTATTATTCCTGAACTGTATAGCAGCATAAAATCCGAATAATAGTGCCGCAATAAAGAGCACAATATATCTGAAATGCTCTCTTTCGGGGTGCTGCAGCATTACGATACTTAAGTCAGGCGGTGCAGCCAACCCGGTTATTCCCACAATGACAGTACCGATAAGAAAGAGGGGGGGCCTCCTGATACAGGGGTGTTAAATGATTGCCCGTACCGCCGGATGATAAGAAATAAAATCAACCCGATGGCAAGAGTGACCAATGTGAGTATTAACACATAACTGGTCATGCTGTTTCCCTCTTTATAAGGAGTGAATTTAGCTATCAGATTTCCGGTCAGGAACGGAAAAAAAATGAGAAAGAAGACGAGCAGGGTTCGTAAGATTTGCTTTGCCATGTCATTAGATTTTTTACTGAAGTTCTGTTTTATGCTCCTCTTAAAAAAAGAAATGATGGTAGGCAGGTGTTTTTTTACGGAGAACGGAATGATTGCTTAGGTAAACTGCAAAATGGTCGTTCCCTCAGAAAAACGACCGTTCACCATCATAATTAGGTAAATGCAAAAAACATAGCTAATTTTAGTTGATACCACGATGATATGAAACGGATCATTTTAATGATATTCATTTTGCTGACAGGCCCTGCTAAACTGCCTGCCCAGGATACCTTAGTGCTTGATGGTCAGCCCGGATGGAAGAAAGGTCTCCCGATCTTCAGGTATTGTGTGTTTTATCAGGAAAACGGAGATGAACCTTTAACTTTTGAGGCCGTTAAAGAGCAGTTGTTTATACCATATGCCGACAGCCTCAGGCAGGTACATCCATATAACAGGCCATTGCTCGTTCAATGGCTGAAATTCACGATTACAAATAGATCAGCAACAGATACGATAAACCTGAGGCTTGCCACCGGTGCTCATTACTTTACCCGTTTATATGATGCAGCAGGATTTGTTACAAAAAGTGGTATTTATGAGACCGGCGTATCGGGTTATGAAAAGGGTACGCTTCCGCTGATAGTGAAACCGGGCAGTACACAGACGTTCTGGCTGAGAACTGAAGACCGGCAAGGCCTGATGACGCCTGCCTGGATAGGTCTGGAAACTCCCTATTCCTTTCTTGATGGCAGTCTGGAGGGTGCCCTGCGTGACAAACTGCTCCTTCTTTTCCTGGCCATGCTGACGGGCTGCCTGTTTTTTATATCCGTTTTTGCGGCTTACCAGTATTTTCTGTATAAAGACAGGGCTTTCTTATGGTACATGGCTTATACCATATCTTCGGCATTGGTCGGGCTTTTCTGGATAGACATCCGCCACATTTTCGGGCTGTTCTCTTCTTTCTTTCATGACCTTATGTTTTCTGTCTTCCTGTTTATTGTGCCGGTCCTCTACAGCCTTTTTGTGGGTAAAATGCTTGAACTGCCGCAACAGTTCAGAAAAACCTGGATCGTGGTACAATGCCTGCTGGTAGTCGCATGCCTTCAGATGCTGATGGAATTTGCCACCGTACGTACGGGAAGGTTTGTGTTTACTGACTACTACGGATATTTTGTATCCATGGTCCCGGTGGCTTTGTTAAACGTCATCTTGTTGGTGCTGACCGCGATGAGCACTAATAAAGTAAAATGGTTTATGTTTGGAGGCCTGATGAGCATGCTGGCACTCTGGTGCATGCCGATGCTGATTTTCCCGAACGTCGAATTCCGTACAGATGCCATTACCATGGTGCTGATATTTATTCCCTTTTATTTTATGCTCGGACTCACGATAGAAGCCGTTTGTTTTTCATTTGCCTTGTCCTACCGGAGCAAACTGGTGCTGATAGAAAAAAATAACCTTCAGGCATCCTACGCAAAAGACCTGGAAGAACAATTGAAGATAAGGACAGGAGAACTGGAAGAACAGGGCAAAGCCGCCGAAGTACAAAAGATAAAACAGGTGGCGGCGGAGTTTGAACAAAAAATTGCGGAGACGGAAATGACGGCCCTGAGGGCACAGATGAATCCCCATTTTATATTCAATTGCCTTAACTCCATTAAGCTATATACCCTTGAGAATGATTCTAAAACAGCTTCTGAATACCTGACCATCTTTTCACAATTGATAAGACTGGTGCTGGAGAATTCCCGCTCGGAAAAGATCTCTCTGCAGAAAGAACTGGAAACGCTGAGACTGTATATTGAGCTGGAAGCGATGCGGTTTAAGGATAAAGTGAAATACACCATCAACGTAGACCCGGAAATTGACCGGGAATATACAGAGATCCCTCCTTTGCTGATACAGCCTTATGTCGAGAATGCCATCTGGCACGGGTTGATGCACAAGAAAAGCGGCGGCCTTATTGCGATTAATGTCACCCAGCCGACGGAAAATTCCCTGCTGGTGGAAATAACAGACGATGGGGTGGGCAGGCAGCAGGCAGCTGAATATGAAAGCAAATCAGCTGTCAGGAAAAAATCATTCGGGCTGAAAATGACCTCAGAGCGGATTGAGGCCATTAACCAGTTGTATAAAATGGAGGCTGAAGTACAGATTACCGATATAAAAAACGGCGGTGATAAACCGGCCGGAACAAAAGTGAATATCAAAATCCCCCTGTGAAACGCTTATGCTCAAGGCCATTATCATAGATGACGAACCCGACTGCGTGAAATTGCTTTCACTGCAGTTAAAGATGTATTGTCCCCAGGTGCAGGTAGTGGCAGAATGCACAGAAAGTGAAGAAGGATTACTACAGATAACAGAACGGCAGCCCGACCTGGTTTTTCTTGATATAGAAATGCCGGTCATGAACGGCTTTCAGTTGCTCGAAAAAATAGGCCATATTCCGTTCAGCCTGGTGTTTGTAACGGCCTATGATCAGTTTGCCGTAAAAGCCTTTCGTTTCAGTGCCCTCGATTATCTGCTGAAGCCCATTGACGGGAAAGACCTGAAGGCCGCAGTTGAAAAAGCTGAACAACGCCGCTGGCCACAGACACAGCAACTCAGTTTGCTCAGACAACAATGGAAGGGAGATGTTAAAATACTGCCCGATAAAATCGCTTTGCCCTATCAGAATGGCGTCACTTTTGCAGAACTGAAGCAGATCATCTGTTGTGAATCGGAAAATAACTATACCCGGATCCATACGGCAGATGGTCATCATTATGTGGTGGCCAAGACCCTCGGAGACATACAGGAAGTGCTGGAAGAAAGGAATTTTCTGAGGATTCACCGGCGGTATCTCATCAACCTGGACCACATCAAAAAATACGTGCGTGGCGAAGGGAACTATGTCATCATGTCAAACGATCAGAGCATTCCTGTGGCCCGTAATCAGAAAGAAAAACTGATCGGCAGGTTTGGATGGTTATAAAAACGCATACAAAACCAAAGCCCGGACCATGTGGCCCGGGCTTTGTATATTGAAAAGATAAAACCCTTAATTACATCCCTGGAACGAATAATTGTTAAGAATTTCTCCTTTGGCAGTGCTCCACAGACTCTGTTCCACAAATCCCTTGGCATTTACTTTCTGGGTATTCAGAGTGTAGGAATTGACCAGGACTATTTTTCCTTCCAGGTCGGTAGCATACAGTTCCATCACAGACCCTATGCCCGGATCCACTTTCGGGAAGGCATAACCCAAAGGCAGCTCGTAAGGAACGCCGTGTTCCATGAGATAGCTTTCGGCCGATTTTACCGGTGTTCCGGCAGGTTTGATGATCTGACGGTACTTAAGATCACCCTTCAGAAGCACCACTTCATATTTGGTCTGAACACCCTGTGCATTGTATTCAAAAATATGTTTTGAATCGGTAGGGGCGTCTCCGAACTCATTAGTGTATTCAATGATCCTGCCTTCCTGATCGTATTTTATGCGGTGAGTTCCCCATACACCGATGTCGTTTTTGGGGTCAACCATGGTCACGGTGCTGATGCGGCCGTTTTCATAAGCATATTTTTCTTTAAAGGCCAGTTCGCCGCCTATCGTACAAATGCTTGAAATCAGCAGGTTTTTGTCGTCATAGGTAAGATCGAATTTGGTGTTATAACCATCTTTGGAGAGATTGAACGTTTTGACGAGGCCCTTTTCATTATAGGCAAAACTTCTGGAACCGGTGCCTGTGCTCTGAAAACCAGCCAGATAACAACCTTGCGGCGTGACGGAACCGTCACCATCTTTTTTACAGGACAAAGGAAGAAGTGCTAAGGCAATCAGTACTGAAACGAGAGATAATTTTAATTTCAAGGCTTTTGTTTTTTTGTATCCGGCAAAGTTCATTAAAATCAACCATTATTTCCAACGCTTGATGAATACTTTTTTATATCTCCTCTGTAAAAAAAGCCGGTTATGATGAATCGGAAGGAAATAAAAAGGGGAGTGGCGTTTAATATTTGGGGTGACGGATTTATTTTAAGGATTAGACAACTCAATTCTATCCACTTTAAAAACATAGATAGTATCTACAGGACTTAAAGATAACCGCCAGACCGGGTTGTGGATCGAAGAAGAATATAAACTCGCAAGTCTGCTGCCCGAAACAAAAGTAAGCAGGCTGGCGTCTTTCCATTTTTTATCCACCAGGCTGAGTTTTAAAGCCGGGTTGATCGTTTGCCTGACTATATCCCGTGGGTATACCAGGTAGTCACCTTCCTTAACTTCTGAAGTTTGGGTGCCATAAATTTTCATATTATTTTTACGGGCATACCATTGCCAGCCCCAGTGACCTGCCGCCCAGACTGTCTGGTTTTGAGGAATCTCAATAACCCCGACCATTTCCCGGTAATAGTCAGCGGTTTTCCAATCTGAAATACCCAGTATCAGACCCAGAATTACGGTAAGTACAACAGCGGTCTGCACCAGGAATTTCCCGGCTTGCTCCATAAGCGGACTACTGACCAGGAGAAGAAAAGGAATAATTAAGAGAATATGACGGGTGGCCATAAAAGGAGCGAAGAGAACCATAAAGCTAGCCAATGCCCCAATGATAAGCCACAAAATAAAAGTATCGGAACTGATAAAATTCTTTAAATCAATTAGTTTTCCATGTTTAATGGCATCAAAAAGTAATGCAAAGGCAATCAACAGGCCATTACTGATGAATACATAATTAAGAAGTTGTCCGAAGATATGAATCTCAATGATACCCGTCCACACAAAAAGCCCATAGGAAATGACAGCGAAGAAAAAACAAAACGAAAGCCACTTTAGGGCTGAAAACCCTTTGGGAATCAGGCAGATACTGAGAGGTGAAACAGCTCCCACGCAGGCAATGAATTCTATGATGCGGACCGGGCGGAATTCATTTCTCGGCCTGTTAAAAATGTGCACCGAGCCAAACTCCTGTACATTCCAGAATGACCATCCTGCAAGCATAAAAACCGGAATCAGCAAAACGGGCAGGTACTTAAAGTCACGCCGGATGAGCATGACCAGTAAAATAACCACCAGTAAAGGAAGAAGCGAGTACTTGATCAAAAGTCCAAGGCCAATGCAAAGTGCTGACAGGCAATAGTATAATAGCTTTTGCTCTTTCCCGGACTTAAGGAGATAATAAGCCGAAATTAAAACCAGGGATAGCACCGGAACATCTACCATCACGTTCTGATTGATGATGAATGCAGGACAAAAAGCCAGGAAAATCAGCAGGATACGGGGCTTTCCAACACGCAAAAAAACAGCTGTTTTATAAAAATAATACAGAACCAGGAAAGTGAAAACGGATTCCATTAAATGCAGCGGGATTTCGCCCATCCCGAACAAAAACGAAGTGAATGCAACCAGGTAAAAAAACAGGACCGGCTGATTGTGACTGTACATCGGGGTGGGGTCATCAGCCCAGTTGATCAGCCCTGACATGGGTTTCAAAGGGTTTTCTCTGAGCCACTGCCCGGCCTCAAGATGAAAAGTATCATCAATATGGAAAGCCTTATCGATATTGATGGCCGTCAGTATCAGCCATAGCAAAAAGATAAGAAAAATGTCTTTTCTGAAAAAACCGGGTAACTTCAATCCTGTCATTAAAACCTGTATTCAGTCATCAATAGCTTGCAGATAAACTTAGTTTAAAATGTCCGGCAGGACATAATGAGCGACTAAAGTACAAAGATTTATTGGTTATTTTAAAAGATGCGGAGGGGTTTTGTATATTTTAATATCTGATAAAGGAAGCTTTACTTTTATTGTATAGAAAACCTGGAATCGGACATCGGGAGGGCTCCGGACTCCGCTCAGCCTGACAGTAAGAAAGATAATGCTTTGCCTTGTTATTGTTTTAAGGTATTTATTCCGGCAGCGGAGGTTTGTTTAAGCC
This sequence comes from Emticicia sp. CRIBPO, assembly GCF_009905725.1. GTDB lineage: Bacteria > Bacteroidota > Bacteroidia > Cytophagales > Spirosomataceae > Leadbetterella. The sequence goes on from NZ_JAAAKV010000004.1 coordinate 265,943, forward strand.
AGGTGCAGGATGATACTCCCGCACCTGGCTTAAAATTGTTTAGTCGACCCTGCCTTTCTCAGCTTCCGCGGCGTTATCATTGTGTCTGCGTTTGCGGGCAAAAGTCTCTTTACCGAAGCGGTAAGTGAAGGCAAATCCGATCCTCTGGGTATCCGAGGCACTCGTTTGAAACGATTCCGCCTGTTTCAGGCTGATGGATTTTCTCTCGTAAACCCATGAATGAAAAATATCATCCGCACTCACCCGGATACTGCCTTTTCCTTTCAGGATTTTCTTTTGAAGAGCAGCTCCCAGGCGGTACATGCCACTGGTTACCTGTTGTCCGTTCAGGTCTGTGCTGGCGTAATAACCGATCAGTTCGCCGCTTAAAGTTTTACTGAAAGTGAAATAGTTGTTGAATTCCAGGCGGGCTACGTTGGTTACAAAGTCCAGGTTTTCTGTGTACACCTTTCCTTCGATGCCCATCCGCGATAATCTTAGGGTCGGATTGAAGTTCCACCATTTGGTGGGAGACAGCGACAGCGTCGTATTAAGCAGGAACATAAAACCTTTGGCTACATTATCTGACCTGGTAATGAACACATTGCCTGCGGCTTCGGTAGTAGGAAGAAATATGTCTGTAAACCAGTTGTAGCTCAGCCCCATATTCAGTAACTGTTTGTGTTGGAACTTCAACTCGACCCGACTTTGATACTGTGGCTTCAGCATCGGGTTGCCTGAGCTGTAAGAATATTGATCGCGGAAAAACAGGAACGGATTAAGCGACTGGTAATTAGGACGGGCAATTCTTCTGACCATCATCAGGGTCAGGGTGTTTTTATTGACAGAATCAAGTTTATAACTCACAAAAGCACTGGGAAACAGGCTGGTGTAGTTTTTGGTGAAAGAACTGCCGGACACTTCCTCGTTGCCCAGCTGCTTCCCTCTGGCCTGTGTGCTTTCGACCCTTAAACCCAGTTGTACACCCAGCCGTTTCCAGGCCTTCTGGCTGTTGACATAGGCGGCGTTGATGTTTTCATGGTATTTGAAATGATTCGATTTGCTGTTGTCAATGCTTTGTATGGGCCCTTCCAAATCGTAATAATCAGAGATATTCTCGTTATCAATCACGCTGGATTTAAAACCGGCTTCCAGCCTGACTTTGTTTTTAAAAGGTTGCACATAGTCGGCTTTGGCGGTGTAAATGCCGATGTTGGAGGGCAGGATGTATAAGAAATCATGGCGGCTGGCCAATGTGCCGTCAGCCTGATATATAAAGTTCTGAAGGGCCTGGTCTCCATCCGAAATATAACGGATGTAATTCACGTCGGCCGAGAGTTCTTTGCCTTTGTTGTCAAATTTATGCAGCATATTCAGGTTGGTCGATAAATTAGTCCTTGAGCTTTTTCCCAGGGTATTGCCTGTGTTTAAGCCCGTCAGCTGATGACCGGCATTGAAGTTATTCCCCTCATAATCAAATGTATTTTTGCCCTTTCCGCCGTTCAGGTTGACAATCGCTCCCAGGGTGGTTTTAGGCGAGGCGGTAAAATCCAGGCCAAGGTTGATGCTTTGTCCGGTGTTTTTGCCTACCTGGTTATTGACCAGGTCCAGTGAGGAACAGAGCCCTGCTTCTGTATTATAAAACTTCCTGTAGTAGGTTTCATAAGTATAATTTTTCTCAATATTGTAGCCGATATTGGTAAAAAGATTGATTTTCCGGTGATTGTAATTCAGGCTCAGTGCATCATTGTTCCGGGCATATCTGCCTTGTGAATAGCCCGCCGAAACGCTTCCTGTAAAACCCCCGGTCCTGTTTTTCTTCAGACGGATATTGATGATGGCGTTTCCGGCAGCGTCGTATTTGGCAGACGGATTGTCCATCAGTTCTATTTTGTCCAGCACACCTCCCGGCAGCGATTTAAGGTAAGAAGCCAGGTCTTGTCCTGACATGTAGGTAGATCTGCCGTCAATCAAAACCAGTATGCCCGTCCGGCCGTTGAGGCTGATTTCTCCGTTGTTGTCAACGCTTACACCCGGTGTTTTGCCCAGTACCTCCAGGGTATTGCTGGTAGCACTGCCAATCATAGATTCCACATTGACGATCGTCCGGTCAATGTCTTGTTCGATCAAAGGTTTTTTAGCTGATACAACCACTTCTTTCAACTGGATGTTTTTAGCAGGTAAGAGTATGATCACCGGAAGGGTAACGACCGGATGACTGTCGTCAATAAGCAAGGGCACACTTTTGTACTGTTTCTGACCAATGGCGGTGATCACCAGCACGTAGGTGTTGTTCTGAAGGTTACTGAACTGAAACTTCCCGTTTCCGTTGCTGATCTCACCTTTTACCATGCTGGAGTCTTTGCTGATCATCAGCCGGACGGTGGCACCGGGAATCACGTCATTATCTGTACCTTTGATGGTACCTGAGATCATGCCTGAAGAGGTCTGAGAGAATGCCGTGAGGGCGTTAAAGCACATAAGGCACAGGGTAAGTAATGTTTTCATAATTTGCTTTTTTTATTTTCAGCAAAGATGAAGGACTCAGGAGACCTGCTAAAATAAATATGCCGTATCAGGCCATATGCCTGACAGAATTCAGTTTCGGGGTGTTGAAATGGTTCATAAGTTCAAAATTGCTTTCTGTCATCATTTCAGCTATATTCGTCAGCAAAATTTGTTTGCGTCATACAATCAGACCCAGATTTACAGCTTAATACTGGAATATAACAAACGATATGAGGAGTGCCGGCAATTCTTTCAGCAGCTTTTTTGGTAAGGATATCTATATTCTTTACTCGGCTGTTTTGTCTGTGCCGGTCTGGATGGCCCTCAATGCTTACGTGAGAGCCATTCATGTGGCGGAAGAAGAGTTTGTTACGACAGTGGCCTCCGTTTTATTCATTGCCGGTGTTTTTTGGGGCAGAAATCTGGCTCTGCTGTGGGGACCAAAGATCAGGATAGCTCACAACGACCTGATCAAAGGCCTTTCTGTAGCTATTGTGGTTTGTGTTGCCTGGTTATTTATTCATGCAGATTTTCAGGTTATCCGGTCTCATGAAGCCATCAGTATTTTACTGTACTGGCTTCCGTTTATTTTTATTAGCGTAGCGACCGGGTTTTTAGTGAAAATATACCGCAGCGTGGTACAAAATCAACTCAGGGAAGCCCGGACAACCGCAGCCAACAGTCATATCGAATTGCAGCTTCTTCAGTCACAGATGAGCCCTCATTTTTTGTTCAATACACTCAACAACCTCTACGGCATATCCATCACCCGGCACCAGGAAGTCCCGGGTCTGTTGCTTAAACTGTCAGAATTGCTGAGATATTCTGTGTATGAGGCCAAAGAAATGTATGTGCCTCTGAAAGACGAACTTACCTATCTCCGCAATTACATAGATTTTGAAAAACTCCGCATCGGCGACCGCTTACACCTCGACCTTGATTTTGATGAGAGAAGCAATGGCAAAATAGCCCCGATGTTGCTCATCGTGTTCATCGAAAATGCTTTCAAACATTCCAAGAATACCCACGATGAAAAGATATTTGTGAATATTTCATTGAAGCTATGGGAGGGACAGGTGTTTTTTTCGGTTAAGAATTCATACTCGGAATTGAAGAATCATGAGAGTAAGGACAAAAACAGCGGTTTAGGACTCGCTAATGTGAGAAAGAGGCTGGAATTGCTCTATCCCGGAGAACACGAACTGAAGCTGAAGGAGTCGGAGGGGACATTTTCTGTTACCCTCAGGTTAAAAATTAAGTAAAATGGACGATAAAATCAATTGCCTGATTGTAGACGACGAGCCCATAGCCAGGGAAATCATCATGACTTACTGCGGGCACCTACCTGATCTGCAGGTGGTGGCTTCGTGTGGCAATGCCCTGGAGGCTAAAGCAGCATTGCAGAAATATAAAACCGACATCCTCTTCCTCGATATCAACATGCCCGTGCTGGATGGTATTGCCTTTTTGAAAACCCTGAAAAATCAGCCGCAGGTTATCTTTACTACCGCATATAAGGAATTCGCCGTTGAGGCCTTCGACTTATCGGCCTGCGACTATTTACTGAAACCTTTTTCACTGGAGCGTTTTATTGTGGCGGTAGATAAAGCCACAGAAAGGTTAAGTGTTGATGCCCATACGGTTAAAGAGCCACCTTCAGGAGAACCCGCCAATGATGATTTTATTTTCGTCAGGGCAGACGGTAAAATCTATAAAATTATGCTGGAAGAGCTGCTTTATGCAGAGGCCAGCGGTAATTATACCAAAATTGTCACCACCCAAAGCACCATTCTCCCGGGTATGACCTTCTCTGCTTTTGAAGCCCTGTTGTCAAAAAGCGATTTTATCCGTATCCACCGTTCTTTTATAGTCAACAAGGTCCATATCACCCACATTGAAGGTAACAGGGTTTTCCTCAACACCTTGGAGTTGCCTGTTGGAATTAACTATAAAGAAGCCTTTTTTAAGCAACTGGGGCTTTGAGATTAAAAAACAAGGCATAGTTGTTAAAAAAACGCCTCTGAAACAAAACCATTCTGCCCGGAAATAGTATTATCTTGCAGTAAACATGCCTGTCTGAAAATATATGATTATCACCCAGGATCTGCATTATGGTTTTTCTGGATTATTTCTGTTGTCTGCCGTGCTCCCGTTTTTCAAGAGTGACTGGTGGGTTATCCGGGTTTTTGATTATCCCAGGCTTCAGAAATTTATTTTACTCCTGATCATGTTTGTGACCTGGTTTTTTGTTTTCCAGAAGCCGGCATGGTACGACTTTGTAGTTCTGTTTCTTCTTGGGTTTTCCATTGCTTATCTTGCTGCGGTTATTTATCCTTATACCATCCTGGGAAGGAAGATGATCGAACAAAGTGAGCCTTCAGGCACAGAAAAACCTTTACAACTGTTGGTTTGCAACGTTTTCCAGGATAATCAGGATTACGCCAGGCTGGTTAACCTGGTCAATAAAAAGCAACCCGATGTCATACTGCTGCTGGAAACCAACAAAGCCTGGCAGGAAGGTATTTCTGAACTCAGAGAGACGTACCCTTACCGGATTGAAGCTCCTCTTGAAAATACCTACGGGCTTTTGTTTTATTCCAGGTTGCCGGTCATATATCATGAGCTCAACTATCTGATTGACAAGGAAATCCCTTCTGTCGTAGCCGATGTTGAATATAACGGACAGGTCGTCAGGCTTTACGGATTACACCCTACACCACCTGTTCCCCAGGAAAACCCCGAAAGCACGGAAAGAGACGCGGAGATACTCCTGATAGGAAAGATGGCTAAAGCATACGATAAACCCTGCATCGTTTTCGGAGACCTCAACGATGTCGCCTGGTCTTACACCACCAGCTTGTTTCTCAAAGCAAGCGGTTTGCTGGATCCCCGGAGAGGAAGAGGCATGTACAGTACTTTTCATGCCAGTCACTGGTTACTACGCTGGCCGCTTGACCATTATTTTCTAAGTGGCCATTTCAGGCTGGTAAACATATGCATTGAAGAATCCGTCGGTTCAGATCATTTTCCCATCAGCATTTCACTGGTACTGAAGAATGAAGATGATTCTGAAAAACTTGACATCAGCCACGAAGAAAAAATGGAAGTGCAGGAGAAAATCGAGGCAGGCATTGAAAAGGGCGATGTGTGAAGTTTTATATAATGCAGGAAGTAATTATCCTCAAAACAGGGCTTGAAAATACAATTTAGCCTTTCGTTGCCTTTGATTTTTGCCAAAATTGCATGGTTATTGCCTTTGATTTTTGTCATTTTTGTGTTAATATTGCCTTTGATTTTTGTCAAACCTGTATCAGCACTACCTTTGGAAAATGTATCTATCAAGAAATATAGACATAGATTTACTAAAATGGAAAAATGACAAGGCCGGGAAGCCTTTGCTTCTCAGGGGTGCCAGACAGGTAGGGAAATCTACTGCCGTCCGACAATTGGCTACACAGTTTGAGTATTTTCTGGAAGTGAATTTTGAAGAGCAAAAGACCGTAAATTCATTGTTTGAAGGTGATCTGGATCCTAAAGAACTCTGCGAAAGCCTGTCCATTTTGTTTAATACGCCAATAATTCCCGGTAAAACACTATTGTTCTTCGACGAAATTCAATCTTGTATTCCTGCAATTTCTTCCCTGCGTTTTTTTTATGAAAAATATCCGGAATTGCATGTTATTGCAGCCGGTTCATTACTTGAGTTTGCATTATCTGAAATCCCTTCATTTGGTGTAGGACGGATAAGGTCATTATTTATATATCCTTTATCTTTTGATGAATTTCTGAGAGCTATCGGAGAGTCCTTGTTAGTGGACGGCAAGAATAAAGCATCCGTTGAAAAGCCGTTGCCAGAACCACTGCACTTAAAATTACTTGGTTTGCTTAAGCGTTTTTTGATGCTTGGTGGTATGCCGGAGGTAGTCGCTCATTATGCAGAATTCAGGGATTTTAATGCCTGCGGACAAATATTGGATGATCTCATTATTTCCTTCAGAGATGATTTTGCAAAGTACAAGAAGCTGGTGCCACCATTGAGGATTGCAGAAGTTTTTGACGCCGTAGTGCGGCAGTCAGGGGGTAAGTTTGTTTACTCAAAAGCAGCTACCGAAGCTAACAACAAACAAGTAAAAGAGGCACTTGATCTTTTAGTGATGTCAGGCCTGGTTATCCCGGTAACGCACACTTCTGCCAACGGTTTGCCGTTGGGGGCCGGAGTGAATATTAAAAAGCAAAAGATGCTGGTTTTGGATACTGGTATTTTTCAGAGAATTCTTGGACTGAAGGCATCTGAAATTTTATTTGAACAAGATTTTGATGTGATTAACAAAGGAGCCATTGCAGAACAATATTGTGGACTGGAACTTCTGAAGTCTGCATCCCCTTATAAGCAGGAACGATTATATTATTGGCACAGAGAAGCCCTTAACAGTAATGCTGAAGTAGATTATGTAATTCAAAAAGGACAGGAGATTATTCCTCTGGAAGTGAAATCTGGAACGAAGGGGTCTATGCAAAGCCTTTATCTCTTCTTAAAAGAAAAGCAAAGGGATTACGGTGTCCGGTTTTCGAATGAAATATATTCTACTGTTGAAAATGTACAGATATGGCCCTTATATGCGGTGTCTGATTTTAATAAGTTATGAAGTTGTTGTGGCACCACCTTTTTCGCTGATGTGATAGAGTCTGATAGCTTTAAGAAATTAATAAAGCAAAAATCACATTATAATGTGATTTTGTACTTAAAAATGGCTCAGTTCAAATTCATTTCCATATGTACATTGGCCCTGACATATGGTGAGGTCCGGCCTTCAATCATCCTGAAGCCCAGTTTGTGATACAGGCTGATGGCGGGTTTGAGGATAGAATTACTCCCCAGGTATAACTTAGAAGCACCTACGCTCCTGGCTTTTTCGATGATCGCTTGTCCGAGCAGTTTGCCGATACTTTTGCCCTGGGCCTTTGGTGAAACTGCCATTTTTGCCAGCTCAAAATCATAATCCGGATCATCGTCCATCCTGATAAGGGCACAGACGCCGACAGGCACGTCTTCCAGCAGGGCTACCATGATATACCCACCTTTACTGAGGATGTATTCTTCAGGATGGTCCAGGGCTTTATAGTCAGCTGCTTCCATTTTAAAATAGGTATTGATCCACTCCACGTTCAGGTCGCGGAAGGCCTGCTTATATTCCGGTTTGAATTCTACGATCTTGACCATCTTACTCTCTCTTTCTTTTTTCTTTTCTATGACCCTTTCCAGCAATGATTTTTGTTCCAGCAACTTTTCCCATTCTCCCAGGGCTTTCCACAGGTCATTTTCGGTCTGGGCCAGCATTTCTTCTACAGTCGCATTGACATCCTGGTATTGAAAAGCAATTTTCTCTGAAATTTCCCTGCCCTTTTCTGTCAGCGTCACTATATTTCTCCTCTTGTCTTCTTCGTCTTTTTTCTCGGTGACCAGTCCTTTCTTAGACATTTCGGTAATGATTTTACTGACGGAAGGGTGGGAGTGCCCGATTTCTTTGGCCAGCTGGGTGATGGTCTTTTCTTCGCCCTGCGACAAGACATGAAAGGCCGGAAACCACTTGGGCTGGAGCTCCACGTTAAATAGCCGGTAAATCTCAGGAGCATCTTTCGAGATTTTCTCATTCAGCATCCTTAGCCTGCTGCCGATGGCAAACTTGCCTGTTTTTTCAAAGAATTCCATGGTAAAGTAAGGATAAAAATTATTTTGCGTAATCAGTTACGTAATTGGTTACGCAATTATAGGAAATAAAATACCTCCTTCCAAACATCAGCCTGGAAAAATGTCTGAAGTGAATTCTGATTACAGGAAAATAGTGGAGATGAACCCAGCGATTCCGGTAAAAATCAGGCCCTTTTAGACCGCATGCCCCTGGTTTGTTTAAGGCTTTGGTCTCCGGTCATTTGCTGGTATTCGCCGGATTCCATCGGGAAGATGGCGATTTTTCCTTCGGCATTGCTGTGAACACCCCAGCCGTATCTCTTGGTCAGCGGAGATGAACGCATACAGGCCTGGCCTTTGGAAAAAAACTTTGCTCTTTCTTCCTCCATTTCGTGTTTGGTAATGCCGTTTTTGGCGGCGTAAGCTCCGAAAATAATATCGTCGGAAGTATACTGATAAGGGTGTTCGATCAGTTTTTCAAACTGCAGGTTGGCTATGGTTTTGCTGTCCCCTTTTAACGGGGGAATTTCCGCTGTACTGATCGGACAATCTTCGGCTACTGCGATAAAAGTATCAATATAATTGGTCGTATGCATTATCAGATGAGGTTGATTGAGACAAATTTATGAAAATTTCTGACAAGGCTGAAAAAGTAGTTTTATTTATAAGGTCAGTTCTGCTTCCTGCCTCTGAAGGGGGGCTTCCTGCTCGAAAATCCTTTTGATCTTATCTATTTCGCCGGTGTACATCGTCTTTTTACGTGTACCGAAATACAGGGTGTTTTCAATCACAGGTTCGCCTTCCCATACCAGTTTTACTTTTCCTTCTCCGATGGCCTCACTACAAAGGAAATCGGGGATGATGGAGAAGCCTTCACCGTCGCTCAGGCATCTGACGATTGAACTGATGTTCGGCACAATGTAATTAGGCTTAAAACCGGGGTGTTCGTTGAAGTTGGTCCTCCAGAATTTTTTGAGATGCTCCATATCAGCTGCCGTGCTGTACCAGATCTGTTGTTGCAGAAAAGCCCTGAGTCCCGGAATGTCTTTGTTATGAATAAGACTTTCGGCTTCTTCGGTCCGGGTCTGGCTGCCACATACCAGCACAATCCTTTCTTTTGAAAACGGTTTATAGTCCAGGTTTTTCTGGGTGCCTTTCTGTGGGGTAATGATCAGGTCCAGGATGCCTTTGTCTAAATCATGCTGCATCTGGGGGTATTCTCCGAACTTAATGATCACATTAAAAGGCAGTTTTGAGATGTGCTGCTCGAGGGTGTACTGAAAAGTTTCAAAGCACATACCCACGCTGATGGTGGCCCGGTCGGTTTTGGAGCTCTTGTGAAACAATTGTTCGGCTGTTTCGAGTTTGAGCAGTGGTTCGACCACAAAATTATATAAAACCTTGCCCCGTTCGGTCGGTACCATCCTTTTGGCAGAGCGGTCAAAAAGCTTATAGCCGGTATACGCTTCCAATGAACTCAGATGCAGACTGACGCCCGGCTGAGATATGAAAAGTGCCTGGGCAGCCCCGGTAAGGGTGCCTGTTTCGTAAATCGACTTGAAAGTCCTGAGCCATTCGAGGTTGAGTATCATAATTTATCTATCAGTATTATGATACAAATGTATTATTTAACTTATTATGTTGATAGTAAAAAGCGTAATAATTTTGCATCATCAAAATATCAACAGAAAATGGAATACAGGAAATTAGGAAATACAGAACTGGAATTGTCGCTCATTACCTACGGAGCTTTTGCCATTGGGGGCAATATGTGGGGAGGAAATGAGAAGAAAGACTCGATAGAAGCCATTCATGCGTCGCTGGACCATGGAGTGACTTCTCTGGATACGGCTCCGTTTTATGGTTTCGGATTGAGTGAAGAGCTTATCGGAGAAGCCCTGAAAGGGAAAGACAGAAGCAAAGTACAGATACTGACCAAATTCGGTCTTGTCTGGGACGGAAGTAACGAAGGGAAAGGTGAATTTTTCTTTGATGCTTCTGAAAACGGTAATACAATACCGGTATATAAATATGCATCCAAAGCCAATCTGATTAAAGAAACGGAAGAGAGTTTAAAACGTTTGGGTACGGATTATATCGACTTGCTGCAATTACACTGGCCGGACGCCACTACACCCATTTCGGAAACGATGGAAGGGCTGGAGCAACTGATTCAGCAGGGAAAGATCAGGGCTGCCGGGGTCAGCAATTATTCGGTGGCACAGATGACAGAGGCTTCACAGACTTTTCTTCCGGCTTCCAACCAGGTGGCTTACAGTATGCTGAATCGTGGTATCGAAAAGGACCTGGTGCCTTATTCACTTGAAAATAACACCGGTATCATTGTTTACAGCCCGATGGAAAGGGGATTGCTTACCGGGAAGTATTTTGAAGAAGGCAAGCTGAAAAGTGATGACCACAGAAACGGATATTTCGGACAGTTTGATTTACAAAAAGTGAAAGCCTTTCTGGGTCAGCTTCAACCCCTGGCTGAAAGTAGAAATGCCAGTTTATCCCAGCTGGTGCTGAGATGGACTACCCTTCAGAAAGGGGTCAGCGTTGTGCTGGCCGGGGCAAGGAATACCCAGCAGGCAATAATCAATGCCCGGGCGTCGGATGTCAGTTTGTCAGAGTCAGATATGAATTTTATTGAAGCTCAGTTAGCTTCCCTTCAAGTGAACCCTTAAACATAATTTATCATGTTATTTACCTCATATAAACTTGGCGGCCTTGAGCTGTCAAACAGGATCGTTATGCCTCCTATGACCCGTTCGAGGGCAGCAAAAGGAGAAGTGGCCACCGACCTGATGGCCGAATATTACAGTCAGCGTGCCACAGCCGGACTCATCATTTCTGAAGGCACACAGGTGAGCCGCCAGGGGCAGGGTTATGCCTGGACACCTGGTATTTTCTCAGACGAACAGGTGAAAGGCTGGCGAAAAGTGACCCAGGCCGTCCATGCCAACGGAGGAAAAATATTTGCCCAGCTCTGGCATGTGGGCAGGGTTTCTCATACTTCACTGCAGGAAAACGGCCAGGCTCCGGTTTCGGCTTCAGCTCTTGTGGCGGAGGGGGTGAAAGTATTCCTGGACGTTCAGGGAAAAGGTCCGGCAGGCGGGGCAGGAGAGATGATTCAGCATTCGGCTCCCAGGGCTTTGAGTATTCCGGAAATTAAGCAAATTGTTAAAGACTTTGCCAAAGCCGCTGAAAATGCCATGGAAGCGGGCTTCGACGGCGTGGAATTACACGGTGCCAACGGCTACCTGATTGAGCAGTTTATTGATTCACAAACTAACCACAGGACAGATGAATATGGCGGTTCACTGGAGAATCGCCTGCGATTTCTGAAAGAAGTAACTACTGCCGTGGCTGATGCCATCGGAAAAGACAAGGTAGGCGTCCGTCAGGCTCCGCTTACTACGCTGATGGGGGCTATGGATGATCATCCCGAAGAAACCTACATTGCTGCCGCCAGGGTTCTCAATGAGATAGGAATTGCTTATATCCACATTGCTGAAGCGGACTGGGACAATGCCCCCGTGATGCCCATTGCTTTTAAAGAAGCGTATCGCAAAGCGTTTTCGGGTACTTTGATCTATGCCGGGAAATACACCAAAGCCAGGGCCGAAGAAGCTCTTGAAAATGGTTGGGCTGATCTGATCGCTTTCGGCAGGCCGTTCATCGCCAATCCGGATTTGCCTCATCGCCTGAAACATGATCTGCCGCTTAATGAAGGTGACAGAAGTAAGTATTTCGGAGGAGAAAGGGTAGGGTATACGGATTATACGTTTAGTGATAGAATGATTGAATGATTGAATGATAGGGTGATTGAATGCCTGCCCGACCTGGGCTTTGCCCGGGCGGGATTTAATGATTGAGTCATAGAGTGAATGAGTCATAGAATGGATCATTGAGTCAATACTTGCTGGTCTGAGACTCACCAAGGCCGGATTGAATGAAATAAGAGATAAATAGTTAAAAAAAGCTGATGGCTGAATGCCGGCAGCTATAAACCTGAAAAAAAAATGTTATTTGAACCATATTCAGAAAAAGGACTGAAATTAAAGAACAGGGTAGTGCTGGCTCCCATGACGAGGGCCAGGAACCCGGATGGCGTTCCGAATGCAATGAACGCCTTGTATTACCGCCAAAGAGCCGGTGCGGGATTGATCATTACCGAAGGCACTGCTATTTCGCCGACGTCGACGGGTGTTTTGCATATTCCTGGCTTGTACACTGCTGAACAAACGGAGGGTTGGAAGTTAGTAACAGAGGCTGCCCATCAGGAAGGGAGTGTGATTTATACACAATTATGGCATGTAGGACGTGTTTCTCATGTGACTAACCAGCCGGGTGGCATTGCTCCTGTCAGTTCATCGGCCATTGCCGCGGCCAATTCTACGGCCTGGGCCTATGATGAAAACGGGAAGGAGAACTTTGTGCCATGTTCCCCGCCCCGGGCTTTGTCCGTTGAAGAAATAAGGCAGGTGGTATATGACTTTGCAAGAGCGGCAACTAATGCTGTAGAGGCGGGCTTTGATGGCGTGGAGCTTCACGGAGCCAACGGCTACCTGATTGAACAGTTTCTGAATCCTTTTATCAATGTCAGAACGGATCATTATGCCGGAAGTATTGAAAACCGGAGCCGTTTTTTGCTGGAAACCATAGATGCCTGTATCGCAGCTATCGGAGCTGATAGGGTGGCCATCCGCTTAACGCCCTACGGAGGTCTGTACGAAATGCCACATTATGATGAACTTGAAGCTACTTATGAATACCTGGCCAGGGAACTGGAGAAAAGAGGCGTGAGCTATATTCATATCATGGACCAGAAATCCAGGGGGAGCTTTGCGATACCGGATGGTTTTTTGAAGCGTTTCAGGAGCTGGTATAAGGGGCTTATCATTTTTGCAGGAGGCCTTGACAAGGCTAAATCTGAAGCTTACCTTTCAGAAGGTCTGATAGACCTGGCCGGGTTCGGAGAGCCGTTTATTGCCAATCCCGACCTGGTAGAACGACTGAAAAGCGACTGGCCGCTAACAGAACCGGAAAGGCATCTGCATTATGGGGGTGCTGAGCATGGATATGTGGATTATCCTGTTTACCAGGATCTTCAGACTGTGAGATGACCATAAAAAAGCTACCGGTGAGGTAGCTTTTTTATAATAATATCAAGTAGAAATCAGCGATCTTTTTTTTGTGTAACACGTCTGCCTAACAGGAAGCTCACAAAAATCAGGCTCAGAATCAAAACGGCCTGAATGAGGGTTAAGAGGTCGGTAAGAATGCCCATATCACTCGTTTGCATAAAGGAAATCACCGGGGTAATCAGTACCACAGATACCGCCGAGATAAAAAGAAATACAATACCCGTTGCTATTTTCCTTAGTTTCGAAAAAAGAATCCGGATAATGAAGATGACGAGTGAAAGTGTCAGGGTAAAAGAATATATCATTGTTTTGGTATCAATGACAAAATAAGTGTCATGTATCTGAATATCAAGTGCCCCTGCTTTTGAAGCCGGTACGATGATCAGGCTGGCAAACAAGAGAATGCCTGAAATCCAGGCTAATTCCAATAGTAAATCTTTTTTCATTTTATCAGGAAATGGTTGTTTTGGTGGAGGGTATTAAATAATTTCTTTTTTCCAGTGAAACATGACGTCGTCTTCACCGTATTTTTGAAAGCCGTTTTTTTGAAGAACGGCGAAGGATGCTTCATTGGTTTTTTCAGTGGAGGCCATAATGGTTTTAACATGCCCCTGTTCTGCTGCCCATTCAATCATGGCTCTTACGGCTTCGGTCATATAACCTTTTCCCTGAAACTCCTCGTAAGTGCCGTATCCGATTTCTGCTTCTCCTTTTTCATTGGGTTCTCCCATAAAACAGAGGTCGCCCACCATTTTATTTTCGGTTTTCAGGATCATCGTCCAGAGGGTTGAAAAAAGGTAATTTTTAGAATCGTCAGCTACGTTCGGGAGTATGGTCTGGGCCAGGGCTTCTTTAAGTTCTTCTGATATAACCCTCGAAGTGGTATTGAGATTCAGTTCTATTTCCAGAGAATGATCGTTTCGGATGTACTTCTCAAGTTGTTCGTAAGCAAGTGGTAAAATGGTCAGTCTTTCGGTCTGTATCATGACGGTTATGGTTGAAATCGCTAAGCTTTAAGGCTTATGCTGCAAATATACGGTATTTCATGAAGTATGTACGTAATGGGGTGTTAATATCAGTACATTTTCAAGTAAAGAATAATACAGGTAAGAAGGCCGGGATTGTTTTGGAAAAGTGGTTGAACAAGATCTTTAAAGTTTTGAAAACCTGGGTATTATTTAAGTCCTCACTAACTCCCGTACAACCTCGCTTTCGGCGGTGTCTTTAAACTGATTTTAAGAGTATACCAGGTGCTTTGAGGCAGACCTCTGCTTTTGCCAGATAGCCATTTCCCGTTGGAAAGCGAGACTACCCTCACGGCTTCTGCATCGGCAGAAGGAGAGTAGCTGTCTGCCACAAAAACCTCATGGATGCTTCCGTCTTTTTCAATCCGGAATCTTACGGAGACAAATATGTCGGTTTTATTGACGGAGGGATATTTGATCTGACCATCTAAAAACCTGGCAAACTTTTCCATTCCTCCTTTAAATACCGGCGGTTCAAATACTTTGTCGTAGGTGTGTGTTTTACCCTCTTTATCCGTTGATCTCCCTTTAACCAGCTGTCCGTCTTTGTAAGTTTCTTCGTAGCAAAGTCTACCATTCGGGTAGGTGCCCGTCCACACGGAGTCTTTGATGCCGTTGACATAATTTCCGGTCTCGGTTAAGTCCGTAAATTCTTTCGAATTTCCTCGGCCGTCTTTTATCAGTTGATGACCGGCTTCGTCCCATACTTCATTGACATAAAAGGTCATGGAGTTGGGTTGCCGGACATAATTTGATTTTTTGTACAACTGCCCGTTTTCAAAATACTGATTCCTGATACCTTTGTATATATTCTGATAGAAACTGCCTTCATCTTTCAGGTTTCCGTTTTCATAATAGGATTTAAACTTACCCTCTTTGAAATAGTAGTTGTATTCAGGCATGTTTTTGGTAAACCCTGACTCGGCCAGTTGTCCGTTATTTTTGTAAAAGTCCTCTACCAGGAAGCCGGATTCCGTTCTGGTGATTACGCGATCATAGTCTACTTTCTGACCAGCGTCGTTTACAAAAGAAATGCTCTTTTTAACGGGAGCATCCTGTGCAAATGCAGAAGTAAACAAGATTAAACTAATAAAGGTGAATGGTTTTTTCATTATTTCAGGTGATGGTTTTATCGATCAATTATATGATAATCAAGGGAGCCGCGAGGTGCTGCTGAAGAAAGATATATTGTAGTCAAACCAGCTTGGCTGCGGTATGCCTCTTTTTTTGCCCGGAGTCCATTTGCCGCTGGTAAGCAATGCAATTCTTATGACCTCGTCATTCGCAGCGTATGATTCTTCGTTCATCAGGAAAGCTTCTTTTACGCTTCCGTCTTTTTCAATTCTGAAACTTACGTTTACTGTTTCTCTCGGCACACGGCTTTTCGGATGTCTCTGGTTTTTTGCAATAAACTTCCAGAATGCATCCATTCCGCCTTCAAAAATCGCCCGTTCAGTCAGCTGGGTGTATTCATACGTTTTACCTTCCGGGTCTGAGGATGTTCCGTTGATGAGGATGCCTTTTGTGTAGGTTTCCTTGTAGCAAAATCTTCCGTTCGGGTAGGTGCCTGTCCATACAGAATCTTTCAGGCCGTCGACATAATTTCCTGTTTCGATCAATTCTGAGATTTCTGTAGATCTGCCCTGGCCCTCCATGACAAGTTGATTACCTTGCTGATCCCAGACTTCATTCACTAATGAGATGAGGATATCGTTCTTTTTAACATACAGCGATCTTTTAAAAAGCCGGCCATTTTCAAAATACTGACTCCGGACACCTTTCAGGTTGTTTTGTAAGTATGTCGCATCATCTTTCAACTGTCCGTTTTCATAGAAACTACGGAATTTACCCTCTTTAAGGAAATAATGGTATTCGGGTTTCAGAGGAGTCATCGCTATTTCGGCCAATTGGTCACTGCCCTGATAAAAATCTTCCACCTGGAATCCCGCTTTTTTTGTCCAGGTAATGACACGGTCATAGGTTACGGATTTACCTTCGTCGTTAATAAATGAAATACTTTTTCCGGAAGGTCTCTTCTGGGCAGATGCCGCAGATGCTAAGAGGATTAAACAGATAAAGTGGAATACTTTTTTCATTGTGAAGGTTTGTGTTTCTGCAAATATATACGCAAAACCATTTCAAAAATTAAAATTGTAAAAAACAATTTCTGTAGTGTCGTTGTGATCATTAAAAAAGAAAACCCCGCATTCTGAATACAATGCAGGGTTTTTTATGATTGATGAAGTGAATACGACGAAAAATGCTGAACTGGATTAATCTTCTGCCTTATTCTTTAAGGCCATCAGCAGGGTATAAGCTCCTTTGCTGACAATCATTTTGTCAGCAAAAACCCCGGTATTAAGGATCGCTACATAGCCGTTTTCTTTGGTGCCGGTTTCTGCAGGGATCATTTCAAACTGGTTTTTGCTTTTTACAGCAAATACATAGTTTTTGCCCTCGTAGCTCACTATGGCGTCTTCTTTGACAGCCCGGGTGTCGTGGCTTTTGATCTCAATTTCTGCATTCATGTACATGCCTGGCAGTAAGGTCTTATCAAAATTTTCAAAATGACAGTGTACTTCAGCCGATCTTTCCGGCGACAGGTCACGGCTGATCAGGATGATTTTGCAAAGGTGTTTTTTATCAGGCTGATTGTTGGTGTAGGCAATCAATTGCTGACCTATTTCGAGCTTGTCGATGTCTTTTTCAAATACTTTGAGATTCAGATGGATATCGGAAGGATTGATCAGTTCAAACAACACATCTGAAGGATTGGCATATTTACCGATATTGACATTGATTTTTGATACAAACCCGCTGATAGGAGAGTAAATGTTTACACTTTTTGACAAATTATTCACCGTCAGTCCCTGGGGATTGATGTTGATGAGTTTCAGCTTTTCTGCCAGTGCACTGAGGGCGATTTTCTGCGTATGGTATTCCATCTGCATTTGTTGCACCATTTTGTCGCTGCTGGCTTTGCTTTGATTGAGATCTTTCTGACGGTTATACTCAGCTTCCGCGTATTGCAGTCTGGCTGTTGTGGTCAGATAGTCCTGTTGCAGCTGAATGTATTGCTGGTCTTCCATTCTGGCAATGACCTGGCCTTTGCTGACATGCATTCCGGGTAGCAACTGGGTTGATTTCAGATATCCGCCCAAAGGCATACTGACAGAAACCATGTTCTGAGGCGGTACATCGATGGTGCCGCTGACTTTGATAACAGAAGAAAGATTTCTGGATTCGAGCATACCGGACTCGATACCGGCCGATTTCAGCTGGGCTTCGGATAGTGTTACGAGATTGCCTGAAACTACCGGAGCTTCAGCAGTGGTTTCGGATTCGCTCTTTTTGTTGCTGCATGAAGCCAGCAAAAGGAGAGAAAAGAAAAGAAGGGTATTTTTCATGATGTTAGTCTTTTGAATTGAAGAAACGGAGACTGATGACACTTTCATTGAAAGCCTGCAGGGCATCCAGGTAATTGCTTTCAAGGGTGATCGACTGGTTGGTGAGCATTACCCAGTCCAGGTAGTTGATTTCCCCGGCGTTCAGTTGTTCCTGGGCCGTCAGACGGATAAGCCTGGCATTCGCCAGACCTGATTGTTCAAGGTAATCCAGGGTTTGCTGCCTGTTTTGGTATTGTACCCAGGCGTTTCCATATTGCGTTTCCAGCTCTTTTTTCTGAAGTTCAATTTGGTTTTGTGCCACCATTTCGCCCACTTTTGAGGCGTTGATCCTTGATTTCTGAGACCTGGTGAACAAAGGAATGCCTACTGCCACCTGGGCCGAAGTGAAACGTTGGGAAGCAGAATAGACAACATTGTCGGCCCCTGTGCCCCGGATGCTCATGTTGTTGAGCCCGAAGGTAATTTCCGGCAGCAGCCTAGACTTTTCCACTCCTGTGTTGGCTTCTGCTACTCTGACCTGTTGTTCTGCCAGCTTTAGCATGGGATGTTCGTTCAGCACTCCGGCTTGAGGCCCCAAAGTCATTCTGAGGGAACCGCTCTCCGGGTCGCCGGTTGTTTCCACATTGAGTAACCACTTGAAATGGAGCCTGCTCAGTTCAATTTCCTGGCGGAGGTTTTTGAGCTGAAGCTGAATGTGCCCCAACTGAATTTCTGCCGTTGTTTTTTCAAGCACATTGCTTTCTCCTTTATCAAAACGAAGCCGAGATTTTTCAAGAAAAGCAGCATAAATGCTGTCTGCTTTTATCAGTAGTTTTTCTTTTTCCTTTAATACCACCAAAGTATAAAATGCCTGTGTCACCCACTTTTTGAGCTCGGCCTCTTTTAGTGTCGTACCGATAAGGGCTGATTTCCACTCTTCTTCCAGCCACTTTTTATGACTGGCATACACTTTCGGAAAACTGAGCGACTGTGACAGCCCAAAGCGGGTATCCGTATAGATGCTGTTGATCCGGCCGGCCTCCAGACTTACGTTGGTGGCAGGAATATTTTTATAAGAAGCGATCAGTTTTTCCTGATAGGATGCCCTCAGGTTTTTGTCTTTGATCTCCAGGTTATTTTTCAGGGCTGTTTCGACGGCTTTCTCCAGGCTGATGGTCTGCTGGGCCCGCAGATCCGGAATCATAGCGAATAAGAGAATAGTGACGGCAATGACACCCTTCGGAGATTTTTTTATTTTACCTGTTTTTTCAAAAATCACATAAAGTACAGGCAAGACAAACAGGGTCAGGAAAGTGGCAATCATCAGCCCGCCGATGACCACGGTGGCCAGGGGTTTCTGCACTTCTGCTCCTGCTCCGCTACTTAAAGCCATCGGAAGAAAACCTAAGGACGCCACAAAGGCGGTCATCATGACCGGTCGCAATCTGAGCTTGGTGCCCGTGATCACGATCCTGTGGAGGTTTCTCAGGCCGGACGTTTTGAGGCGGTTAAATTCGGCAATCAATACGATCCCATTGAGAACAGCTACTCCAAAAAGAGCAATAAAACCCACCCCGGCACTGATGCTGAAAGGCATGCCTCTTAAGGCCAGCAAGAAGATCCCCCCGATAGCTGAAAGCGGAATAGCGGTATAAATCAAAAGACCGTGCCTGACAGAACTGAATGCAAAAAACAAGAGGATAAAGATCAGGGCCAAAGAAACCGGAACGGCCACCATAAGGCGTTTTTTTGCTTCATTGAGGTTTTCAAAAGCACCACCATAGGTGACATAATATCCTGAAGGAAGCTTGATCTGGGCCTCTACTTTTTGCTGGAGTTCATTGACAATGCTTTGGACGTCCCTGTTCCTGATGTTGAAACCGATGATGATCCTGCGTTTGGCGTCTTCCCGTTGTATCTGGTTAGGGCCGGTTTTGATGGCTACGTCTGCGAGTTGATATAGAGGAATCTGGGTGCCCTGCGGGGTTGGAATGAGGAGATTCTGTACGTCTTCGATGCTTTTTCTGCCCTGATCCTGAAGTCTGACCACCAGGCCGAAACGTTTTTCGCCTTCAAAGACCAAGCCTGTGTTCTGACCCGCAAAAGCCGAATTGACGATTTTGTTAATGTCAACGATGTTCAGATTATACTGGGCTATACTAGCCTGTTTAAATTCTATGACGATTTGTTCCATTCCAGTGACTGGTTCTACATATAGATTCTGACTACCTTCCACTGTATTGACGATCTTACCCAGTCGCTGGGCATAATGGGCGAGCGTGTCCAGGTTTTCACCGAAAATCTTGCAGACGACATCCTGTCTTGCCCCGGTCATCAGCTCATTGAAACGCATCTGGACAGGAAACTGGAAACCGACCGTTACTCCCGGCACGTCGGCGAGGGCTTCGGTCATTTTTTCCGCCAATTCATTGAAGGTTTTGGCGGAAGTCCACTCTTCTTTATTTTTAAGAATCACCATCATGTCACTGGCCTCCATGGCCATCGGGTCGGTGGGAACCTCCCCACTTCCGATTTTGGTTACTACTTTTTCAACTTCCGGGAAACGGGTTTTCAGAATGTGGGCTGTTTTCTGGGTCGATTCGATGGTGGTGTTGAGGTTACTTCCGGTCAGTACGCGTGTTTCGACCGCAAAATCGCCCTCTTCCAGGGCAGGAATGAACTCACCGCCAAGGGTACCGAGCACCAGCAATGCCGAAACGAAAAGAGCAAGCACCACACCAATCACTATTTTCGGGAATTTGAGAATCCGGAAAATAGCCTTCTGATAGGCATTTTCGATTTTAGCCATGATTCTGTCCGACAGATTAGCCTCATGCTTGATTTTCTTAGTCAGCACCCAGGCACTCATCATCGGGATGTAAGTCAGAGAAAGAATAAATGCTCCCAGTAAGGCAAAAGCCACGGTTTGTGCCATGGGTTTGAACATCTTACCTTCGATACCATGAAGGGTGAAAATAGGAAGGTAGACGATCAGGATAATCACCTGGCCGAAAACGGCAGAGTTCATCATCTTACTGGCGGAAAGATTGACCTGGTGATCCATTTCATCCTGAGAAAGGTGATCGCGGCGGGTAAATTGCTTACTATGCGACAACTGGTGCATGACGGCCTCGACGATGATCACAGCCCCGTCCACGATCAGTCCGAAATCCAGGGCTCCCAGACTCATCAGGTTGCCGCTGACGCCAAACTGGTTCATCAGGATAATGGCAAACAACATAGATAAAGGTATGACGGAAGCAACCAGCAGACCCGCCCTGAAATTTCCGAGAAACAATACCAGGATAAAAACGACGATCAATGCTCCTTCCAGCAGGTTTTTCTCAACGGTACCAATGGCATTTTCCACCATCTTGGTGCGGTCAAGGAACGGCTCGATGATTACCCCCTCCGGCAACGTTTTTTGTATCTGGGCCACTCTTTCCTTTACATTTTTGATGACCTGGTTGCTGTTGGCTCCCTTGAGCATCATGACTACCGCTCCGGAAACTTCTCCCTGGTCATTGTAACACAAGGCTCCGTAGCGGGTCGCATGACCGATGTTCACCTGGGCCACATCCCTGATAAAGAGGGGGTTGCCACCCCGGGTAGATTTGACAGAGATGTTCTCTATGTCTTCTTTGTTTTTGATCAGTCCTTCTGTCCGGATAAAAAGAACGGCGGGACCTTTTTCGATGTAAGCTCCCCCGGTATTCTGATTGTTCTTTTCCAGGGCTCCGAAAACGTCGGATATACTCAGGCCATAAGCCTGCAACTGCTGAGGATTGACGGCAATTTCATATTGTTTGAGTTTACCGCCAAAACTGCTGACTTCAGCCACACCTTCCACGCCGAGCAATTGGCGGCGAACGATCCAGTCCTGGATGGTCCGGAGTTCTGTAGCATCAAATTTATTTTCATACCCAGCCTTTGGTCTGACGACATACTGGTAGATTTCGCCGAGACCGGTGGAAATCGGCCCGAGTTCAGGTACACCGATGCCGGGAGGAATTTCCGTCTGCACTTTCTGAAGCCGTTCAGCCACCTGCTGTCTGGCCCAGTAAATGTCAATGTCGTCTTCAAACACAATGGTGACCAATGACAAACCGAAGCGGGAAAAACTACGGATTTCTTTGAGTCCGTGAATATTGCTGTTGGCCTGTTCAACCGGAAAGGTAACCAGGCGTTCGATATCCGTAGCTCCGAAAGAAGGGGCGATGGTAATGACCTGTACCTGGTTATTAGTGATATCAGGTACGGCATCTATAGGCAATCTGGTGGTTTCATAGGCACCATATCCTATCAGGGCCAGCGTAAACAGCCCGATGATGAGTTTATTCCGGATGGAAAACCCAATGATTTTGTTTAACATGTGTCTGTCGATTTTTGAGAATAGAAAAAATACACGAAATCACAAGCACCTTGTGGTGTTTGCCATCATGATCAGATCAAAAAAATCAACAGAACTTAGGAGGCTGCCAGATGTTGGAAGAGTAGGAAGAGGGGATAAATACCTTTTCATAAATGGTGCAGGTAGTTAAACCTATGGCAACGGCATCAGCAGGTAAATGCAGAATGGTGGTCACCGGCTCTGCAATAAAGGCCAGAATATTTAAGGTGATATAACCATCATTTGATTTGAAAGGAAGCTGCATATCTTTCGCATCATCATCGTCTCTGAGATCGTCACCAAAATAATGAAGGGTCATAAACTCCCAAACCGTAAGATTATGGTTAAGTCCCCTGTGTTCAATATAATGCTCGACAAAAAAAGGAATTTTAAGCAACTGATAGAGTTCAGTTGTAGAAATCAGGTAAACTGACAATAATGATATGGAGATCCATTTTTTCACCAGCTCAAAAATAAGGTGAAAATCATGTTTTTACAAGCGATAGCAGACAAAATAGCTTAGAATATGGGATCAAAACCCGGTGTCCGGAGTTTTGGTATCCGTAAAATGCAATGGGCAGCTATTTAAAAAGGGTTTTACTTATCTTCATTCATAAAATAACTCAAAGCCCCGCTCGGGCATCTTTGTACCTGGGTGATGATTTTCTCCGTGGGAGCACCTTCCGGCACGATCCAGGGTTTTTCTCTGGGTTTAAATACTTCCGGGAGGGCAGCTTCGCCTCTCCAGCAGATGGTCGAATGAATACACATGGAAGGTTTCCAGACGATGGTTACTTCTCCGTTGCTGTATTTTTTAGTGATGTCTTTCATTGCAGTCCGGTATTGATGAGTATGGGGTTACTGAGTGTTTTATGAATGAAACATTGATTGGCAATCTGGAGCAGACGTTCTCTTTGTTCGTCTGTCAGGTCACCTTTCAGGCTTATTTCACGGTTGATCCTTGAAATGTTCAGGGCCTGATCTCTTTCGAAAGTTACAATGGTTTCCACACTTTCCAAAGGAAAATTTTTCCGGTCGGCGTACATCCTCAGGGTAACGGAAGTGCAGGTGCCCAGGGCAGAGGCGAGTAGTTCGGATGGCGAAAATCCAAGGTCTGTCCCTCCGTTTTCGACAGGCTCATCGGCGATGAGCTGGTGATTATGGGCTGTGAGTGTCGTCTGATAATGTTCTTTACCGATGTTTGCTTTGATAGTGGCCATGTTTTTGGGTTATAAACTTTCTGATAATTCCTTGATTTTACGGGCGGAGGTTTCTGCAAATTCAACCGAGGCCTGGTGATACTCCTCTGCCTTGGGCAGGGGCGAAAAATCTCCGATGGTGATCAGCAGGATGGTTTCTCCCTGCCCGGCTTTTAACTCATATGCATAGGAAACGTCATAGGCTTCTGGTGCCAGGGCCACTTTCGGAAGATAAAGACCAAACTTCAGCAAATGAGGAGGCTCAAAAACTGTGACGGTCATTTTTGAATAGCCTATCCATTCAATCACCGAACCCAGGGCCACTGTCTCTTCCTCAAAATCTTCCGGAACCTCGTCCCATTGCCTGATATACTTCGTTTTTGACAATACTTCCCATACTTTATCTGCCGGGGCATGTATAATGATGGAATGACTTACGATCGATGGAGCACTCATGTTTTTGTCATTGATGATATCCAAAGATCGTAAAAAACAGGAACTAAGTAAAGAGGAAAAGGAGTTATTTCCGGCTCTGTAAATCCTTCACTATAAATTTAATCCACTGATCCTGGGGTAGATTGACTTTTACCTGCGGTGCAAACCCGGTTTGATCAATCGGATGGGTATCTGTCCAGTTCGATTTTGAGTTGGGAATGGTCAGGTAGAACTGTTTCAGCGGGAGTGGCGTCGGGACAGACATGCCCTCATAGTCCATCATGCCCACGGTATTGAGACCGTAGGTTGTGGTCTTTTTACTCTGCCTGGACAAATAAAAAAAGTATTCGGCTGAGCTTCCGCATAAGTCATCGACGATCAGGGCGATTTTTTTGGGATACCGGGTTATTGAATCCAGGGGAATCGTCACACCCGGGGTTTCGTAAAAGGTCTTTTTGGTTACGGGGATTTCTTCATAGGCTTTTGTGAGAGAAGCCATGTAGCTGTCTGTAAAATACTTTTTCATTTCTGCCGGAACGGGATTTTTGACTGTCGGTTCCATCTCTGCAATTTTCATTTTTACGTTGTCTTCCGAGATTCTCAGAAAACTGTTACCCTGAGCCACCGGGTTGGTCATAAAATAAGGGAGAAAGTAAATCCAGCCGGTATTGCCGCCGCCGTTTCCCCGCAGGTCCACAATCAGGTTTTCAGTTTTCCTGATCAGGGCATCATTTTTATTGACCAACGCTTCAATTTTATTGTCGTTGTTCATGAAAGTGGGAATTTTGAGCAAGGTCGTTTTCGCGTCAACCTGCTGAAAGTCAAGGCCGTTGTTGTTGTTCGCCCACAAGCTTAACTCTTTCTCTTCGGCGGCTGTCATTGTTTTCGGATATATCTTGCCCCAAAGTTCAAAATTCCAGAGCTGAAGCAGATTTCCACGTTGTTTGGCGAATCTTTCAGTACTCGTAAAAACATTGTACTGATTCAGTGAAAAACCTTTGGCGTGCCTGGTCAAAGTGAAATAAACGAGGCCCTGCTTCAGGTCTTTCCTGCTTGTTTCGAGAATAATTGCTTTGAATACGTCTTTTGAGGTTTTCTTAACTGCCAGCTGAATGGATGAGTCGGGGCTGATCCACACACCTTCCACAGGATCAAGGCCCTTCACATCAAAATAATTCCTGCTGATGGTGACAAACTCTTCAGTGGCATCTTCACGGTTCCGGTAATTAAATCCGAAGTGTTTGTCTTTAAAAAATTTAATGTATTCAGAAATGATGTAAAAGCATTTTTTGGCGGAGGTTTCCGGAGCGGCTTTTTCCTTCAGTTTCTTTACGAGGGTTTCATACGCCGGGCGGGTCTTGGTGTTTATTTTTGTCGGGAAACCTGCGTAGTTCAGTTCTGTTTTTTGTATCGTAATGTCAAGGTTTTCAAGGCATTGGCATTGAAGGTCTTTCTGGCTGTAGGCAGATAAAGTAAAAGTCAGACAGGCGAAAAGCATGCCGGTAAAGCGTAATTTCATATGATTTTTTTATAAGGTTGTACAACTGCAGGTGGCAAGATAGCAAAATGATGTAATTCTTCAAACGTCCGTTGAACGTTTGAAGGAGAGATTATTTTACAAAATGAGCTGTTACCATGTCCCTTTTAACTCAAAGCCTTCAGCTTTTATGACTTTAAGAGAACCGGTATTCTGAAGTAATTTCAGTGTTTTGAAATCTTCGTTCGGGAAGAAAATATCACTCATCACCACCGAACCGTCGTCAGCAAAAAGCTCGGCAGTGGAAGTATCGAGCAGCAGTCTCATTTTCATAATATTACTTCCTGAGACCCTTTTGGCGGTATGTCTGGCGGCAAAAACATCAGAAAAAGTCCTTTTGCCCGCTTCTGTCCTGTCTATATAAAACTGACCAGCCTTAACGTCAAATCCGACAATGATTTTTTCGCCTTTTTTATTGGAGATCTCAAGGCCTATATCGGTTGAGGTGGTTTTGGAAAGGTCTATTTCCAGTAAAACCTCCTGAAGGGCTGAGGTGGCATGGTATGGCTTCTTCATGTCCAGAACAAACCGCGATTTCCTTAGTTTTTCGACTTCTTTCACGGGTTTGGAAGCTAAAAGCGTCAGGTTGCCTGATTTGAAAAGGCTCAGTTCACGGGGCAAGGTCATCACACTCCGCCACTTTTCGGTGGGCACTTTCTGGGAATAAGCCCAATTGCTCATCCATCCAATAAACAGACGTCTGCCGTAGGGAGCATTGTTCCAGGTTACACCGGCATAATTATCGGTTCCATGATCCACCCAAAGTGTGGTAGAGGCCGGATTGTCGTTCTTGAAAGTCTTTCCGTCAAATGTCCCTACAAAATACTCTGTTCCCGAGCCGCCGTTTGGAGCACCGTTGCCCAGACTGACCAGCATCACCCATCTGGATTTGCCATCTGCAGTCAGTTCAAACAGGTCGGGGCATTCCCAGGGTTTGCCGGGGGCTCCTTGTCCCGGCCCGAATTCGCTGGCTTTTGTCCAGGATTTCAGATCGGGCGAGTTGTAAATATGGGCACGGTCGCCGGCTGCCAGGATCATTACCCATTGGCCGGAAGCTTCATGCCAGAACACCTTGGGGTCGCGGAAATCCCTGATGCCTGATTCATTTCTGATCACCGGATTGCCTTCATATTTGGTCCAGGTCCTTCCTTTATCGTTGCTGTAGGCTATTCCCTGGGTCTGAAAATCCGATTTACCTGCTTTTTCACCTTCCATGAGGTGATAGGTAAACATAGCGACCATAGGGGCATTTGGCCCCTGTTTAAATCCTGAAGTGTTTTTGGAGTCGATCACCGCACTGCCCGAGAAAATATAGCCGTGTTTATCCGGAAACAAAGCTATGGGAAGATTCTCCCAACGCAACAGGTCTTTACTGACGGCATGGCCCCAGTGCATGGGCCCCCAGACCGTGGCCTCCGGATAATATTGATAAAAAAGATGATATTCACCCTCATAATAGACCAGTCCGTTGGGATCGTTCATCCACTTGGCGGGTGGCGAAAAATGGAACTGCGGTCTGTGTTCTTCGCGGTAGTCGGCAGAAGGGCTGTTTTGAGCCAACACCTGGATCGTGATAAAAAGGCAAAGAAAAAGACAGGCTGAAATTTTCATGTTGTACCGGGTTGAATGATGAACCGCCGGGTTAAGGGGTTTAAGCTTCAATTTAGGACAAATTATTCAGCCGGGAAAATTTCTTGTGACGATATTTTTAAAAAATGAAACGGAGACGGGAGATCACTTGCGGTTCTTTCTTTCCCTGGAAATCTTGACCAGTTTAACCGCCGACATGATGATCACGGCAAACGCTATGAGCCCTGCGACTCCCCAGAGAAAATCGATGGTGTTTTTGAGGACTACGAGGAAAACGATGGCAAACAGCAGAATGGTAGCCACTTCATTAAAAAGCCTCAGCTGAAAGCCTGAAAACCGGAATTTGCCTTCTCTCACTTCAAAAAGGAGTCTTCTTAAGGTAAAATGGTAAGCCACCAGCCCGAGTACAAAGAGCAGTTTCAGATGCAGCCATGAATACGAAGCAAAGGCATCCCACCAGAGCCAGTAAACCATGATGGTGCCGGAAATCAGGGTCAGCCACATGGCAGGCACCATGATGGCGTTGAACAGCAACTTCTGCATCCTGATGTATTCTTTTTGCAGAATGTCTCTTTCGTTGGCGGGTCTGGCATTGCTTTCAGTGTGGTAAACCAGCAGACGGGGCAGATAGAAAAGCCCGGCAAACCAGCTGACAACAAATATAATATGGATGGCTTTGACGTGATCGTAGGTCATTAATTTACTGAGTTAGAAGTGCAAAAGTAGGTACTCAGAGGCCAAAGAAAAAGGCGTTAAGGTATTTTCTCATCATTGGCCGGCAAAGGGCAAATCAGAAGAGGGTCCGGTGCCGAATCTGAGCACGTGCCCGTCAGGGTCTTCAACCAGCATTTCGAAAGCCCAGGGGTAATTGACTGGCTCTTCCCTGATGATGGCCCCGTTGGCTTTTAATGCTTTATGAAGGGCATGAATGTCTCCGTCAAAACCTACCCAAAGCCAGGTGCCGGCTTGTCCCTGGTCGCCCTGGCACAGGTAAATACAAAAACCGTCGCGGCTGATGCAGGTGAAATCTACGGCATCTTTACCCCATTCTTCCTCTTCAAAGCCAAGAACGTTAAGGTAATACCCGCGGCTGATGTTCAGGTCTTTGACATTCAGCACCGGGTTGATGCATTCAAGCCGGATATTTAGCTTTTCCATGATGGAGATGGGTTTGGTCGTTTTCAACCGCCTCAAAAAACTTCTCGAGTTTGTAAGGATCAAGTTTCCCCTCCGTCCGGACGCTGCTGCAGAGATCGAGTCCGAATGGCTGAACATGCTCAATAGCCAGGCGGACATTCTCAGGATTCAGCCCACCGGCCAGGAAAAGCGGGATGTCTATGCTTTCCCTGATCTTTTTACTGAGGTCCCAGTTGTGTACGCGGCCTGTTCCGCCCAGCTCTTTTACCGCCAGGTTGGGGTTGCCGCTGTCCAGCAAAAGACAATCTACAAAGGCAGATATTCTGATGGCTTCTTCCACCGTTTTTTCGTCAATCACGTGGATCACCTGCACGAGTTTTATGCCCGGCAGGGCATCTCTTATCTGCTGGTAAGTGCCGTCACTGAGTTCATCCACAATCTGCACCGTATTGGTTTTTACCTTTTGCTGATGTCTTATAATGGCAGAGGCTGAGGTCTCACTTGTGAGCAGAAATGTGGCAACCGGCGGCGGAACAACGGCCGCAATCTCAGCAATCATCTCATCTGAAATAACGCCCGGACCGCTGGGCATACGACCCACAAGACCCAAAGCCGAAGCTCCGTATCTGATAGCGGTCAATGCTTCTTCCCGGCTGCTGATGCAGCATATTTTTACGCGTGGTTTCCTCGTGCCGTACATATTTTAGTAAGATTTATGCCCAAATATGTGACAAAATCTGAAACCGATCAAACGGCCATTGTTATTTTATTCAGGAAAAACAGGCCGGGTTTTAATTTCAGATCATTTTTTACTTAAAAACAACCTCTCCCGAAGCATTGTACCAGCTTTCGAATTCCGGACCGAATTCTTTTTCAATAACCCCCCTTTTGATTTTGAGGGTGGGGGTGAGTTTGTTGTTTTCTATGGTCCAGGGTTCGTTTAATACAATTATTTTATTCAGTTTTTCGTAGGATTTGAGTTTGGTGTTTAACGTCCTGAGGTTTTCTTCCAGGTTTTCTGTGATTTCCTGTTTCGACAACTTTTTACCGAGATCTGATAGCACCACCAGGGCCATGGATTGCGGCAGGTTTTCACCCACTACGCATACCTGCTCAATATTGGGGTTGATCGCAAAACCCACTTCAATCTGGGTGGGAGCCACATATTCACCTTTGGAGGTTTTGTATAATTCCTTGATTCTGCCGGTAATGGTCAGGTAATTTTCGTCATCCAGTTCACCCACGTCGCCCGTGTGGATCCAGCCTTCCGCATCAATGGTTTCGGCGGTCATTTTGGGTTCTTTATAGTAGCCGATCATGTTCCAGGGCGATCGGGTCTGTATTTCATGGGTGCCTTCAGCAATCCTGACTTCTATTCCCGGATAAATCTTGCCGACAGTGCCGTCTTTGATTTTGTCTTTAGGCATGATGCATACCACACCCAGGTTTTCGGTCATGCCGTAGGCTTCCTGTATAATGATGCCGAGTTTTCTGAACCATTTGATCAGGCTCGAAGGCATGGGAGCCGCCCCGGTTACGGCCAGTACCGTATCACTC
This sequence comes from Emticicia sp. CRIBPO, assembly GCF_009905725.1. Taxonomy (GTDB): domain Bacteria; phylum Bacteroidota; class Bacteroidia; order Cytophagales; family Spirosomataceae; genus Leadbetterella. Next base: position 295,525 of record NZ_JAAAKV010000004.1, read on the forward strand.
AGCCCCAAGCCGTCCCTGATTTTCTTTTTGACAAGGCCATTGATCAGCGGAATTTTTAACAGGAAATCAAGTTTTTTCTGTGACATCTTACCCAGTATACCCAGCTGGAATTTTGTCCATATCCGGGGCACAGCCAGAAAGTGGGTTGGACTGGCCGACTTAAGGTTTCTGGCGAAAGAGTCAAGGCTTTCGGCAAAATAAATGGTGCCGCCTGAGGCGATGCCAATGGCTTCCACGATGTTTCGTTCTGCGATGTGAGACAATGGCAGATAGGAGAAAAAACGGGTCTGGGGAATGTCCAGTTTTGAAAAATCACGGGTATAGTAAATGGCCTCAGACATGGCTTTGAAGGCCAGCATCACACCTTTGGGGTTTCCGGTAGTGCCTGAGGTATAGATAATCGTAAATAAGTCGTCAAGCTGGGGATAATGGTTTTCGGTCAGTGGCTGATGTTTGCTCAGAAGATCATTCCATTGCCAGTGCTCCGTGTCCAGGTTATAGGTGGGAAAAGAAATGCATTGGACGTTTTCGGGGATACCAGGCTTCATGGCCGCCCAGTCGTCCAGTTTGCCGACAAACAGGTAGGTACATTCTGAGTGGATCAGAACCTGCCTGATCTGATCCCCGGCCAGGGTAGGGTAAAATGGCACAGACACATGTCCTGCCATCATGATGGCCAGGTCAGTGATGATCCATTCTGCACAATTTTTTGAAACCAATCCTATATTACTTTTATCCGGCAGTCCGAGGCTTTTGAGAAAAGCTGCTATCCGCCTGACCTGGTCTCCCGTCTCCTGCCATGTGAAATCTTTGAAAGTATCTCCAAAAGGCTGCCTGAGGAAAATATCCTCTGCTTTGTTTTTTTCAAAATGATAGAAATAGTCAAGAAAGGTCTTGTTTCGGGTAATTTCCATGGGGTTTATTATATGATTTCGTAAAATAATTATAAAATTCCGGGAAAATGCTCAAATGAAGGCATTATTTTATATTTTAACAGGATGAAGACTAATCTTTCCTGAAAAACTGAAACTCTTAAAATGAATAAACCGGATATTCTGGCCAAAGCCCCGTGGAATCTCAGGGGGCGGGGATATATATTTTTGTACTACTTTTCGAAGGAGTTTGTGAGGAACCACGGCTTTCTGGCAGACTATCAGAAAGACTCATTTAAGGGTGGTTTCGGTACCGTCATGCTGGTTGACTATGAAACCTCGGACGCAGGGCCTTACCAGGAGTTGCTTTTTGTGCCCGGGAAATTCAGCCTGGCCTCTCAAAAGCAATATTCGATATCCAAAATCTATGTTTCGACTTATAACAGCCTTTACAACGGCATCGAAAACTGGGGTATCCCCAAAGAGCTGGCAGACTTTAAATTCTCCCCTGATCAGAAAAATGAGGTCGTAGAGGTCAGTCGTGAAGGCAGGGTGTTTTTCAGGACCAAAATAAGAAAACCCGGATTTTTCATCCCGGTTTCTACGCGTTTTTTTCCGCTGGTCCTGATACAGAAATTACGGAACGTATTTCTGAAAACCACCTCTTCTGCTAACGGAAAAGGCGGTTTGGCCAGAGTGGAATCTTTATTTTCAGACCCCGGATTTTTCCCTGATATCACACAGGGAAAACTATTGGGGACGCTTTATGTTAAAGATTTTCAGATGAATTTCGGAGTGGCCGAAGTCATTTAAGGTTTGCTTTGGTAAACTTTCTCTCCGCCTACAAAAGTGAAGAGAACTTTGGTTTGTCTCATTTTCTCTTTAGGCATGGTCATCAGGTCCGAATCGAGGATCACGAAGTCGGCCATCTTGTTTTTTTCTATGCTGCCGCGTTCTTTTTCTTCAAAATTGGCATAGGCACTCCATATCGTCATGGCCCTTAATGCATCTGAGCGGGTAAGGGCATTTTCCATCTGAAAGCCTTTCGCAGGCCAGTTTTTGCCATCCTGACGGGCCACAGCGGCATGAAAACCATAAATCGGATTGACATGTTCTACCGGAAAATCACTGCCGTTGGCAATCAGGCCGTTTTGTTTTTTAAGCTCATTGAAAGCGTAAGCCGATTTTACTCTTTTCTTGCCCAGCCGTGCCTCAGCCCAATACATATCGGAGGTTGCGTGCGTACCCTGAACAGAAGGGATGACACTGTACTTCCCAAACTTATTCATATCGTCAGGATGAACTACCTGGCAATGTTCAATTCTCCATCTTCTGTCGTTTTTACCCTTCAGTAATTTGCCATAAAGATTCAGGATCAGCCTGTTGGCTGAATCTCCGATGCAGTGGGTATTGGCCTGGTAGTCAGAGTTATAAATGAGGGCAAGGTTACGTTCCAGTTCGGCAGGACTAAGCAGCAGAAACCCTGACTTGGAAGGTTCGTCGCTATATGGGGCCAGTAAGCTAGCTCCCCTGGAGCCCAAGGCACCATCTGCATAAAGCTTAAATGACCTGACGTTCAGGCGATCGGTTTTGATGATGCCTTTTTTGATAAAATATTCCACATTTCTGATGCCCAGTGACACCATCACGTAGTTTCTTATTTTCAATATGCCCTCCTTATTCATTTTATCGATCAGCTCAATATCATCCTGGCTCAGTCCGGCATCAGATACGGTCGTTAAACCATATTTAAAACATTCGGCCTGGGCGTCCAGTATCATTTTTCTTTTTTCAGTTTCATCAGGCTGGGGAATGATACGGTCCACAAAACCCATGGCATTGTCGATCAGGATCCCGGTAAGTTGCCCGTCCATTACTTCAACATCCCCACCCGATGTTTTGGTTGAAGGCGTGATTTTTGAAAGCTGGATGGCTTTTGAATTGACCAGGGCTGCATGACCGTCGATCCTGGTCAGGAAAACGGGTTTGTTGGGGAAAAGAGCGTCCAGCTGGTCTTTGTTCGGGAATGATTTGACGACCCAGTCATTCTGATCCCATCCGCGGCCTATGATCCAGTCATTGCCGGGGTTCTTTTTGGCAAACTCACCAAGTTTCTGCAATATTTCTTCAAAAGATCTGGTGCCGCTGAGGTCGCATTGGTTAAGCATTTCGCCCAAACCCAGGAAGTGGGAGTGAGGGTCATACAATCCCGGAAAAACAGGTTTGCCTTTGGCATCAATCTGGTTTTTTGACTGGTATTTAGCCAGGATATTTTTGTTGGTGCCGATTTCTACAAACACCCCGTTTTGTATAGCAAAAGCCTCTGCTTTTGAATATTGGGCATCTACAGTATACACAACGGCATTTTTGACAATCAGGTCTACTGTTTTCTTTTGAGCTGAGGCATAAAAACAGGATATAAAAACAAGAAAAATAATTCGTTTCATTTGGTTGATGTAATTTTCATCAAATATAATTAAAAATCTCGTGGGTCCGAGCCTCGAGGCTCGGACGTACAGGAGTTTGGTTTGAGGCACGCACCCACCGGCAAACATAATATTTTTAGCATTTTGGATGATTATTGGTGTGGGAAGGGATAAATGCAGATATTTGTGTTTATCAATCATCCAAGGCATTGAATCCAAACGCCCCCTTAGCAGAAAGACTCCGTCCGAGAAATCTCGATCAATACATCGGACAGGAGCATATATTGGGTAAAAACAAACCGCTCAGAAGAGCTATCGAAGCCAATCTTATTCCTTCGATGATCCTTTGGGGGCCGCCGGGTGTGGGCAAGACCACCCTGGCCCTGATGATGGCCGAACTGACCAAAAGGCAGTTTTACAGTCTGAGTGCTATCAGTGCCGGAGTCAAAGACCTTCGCGAGGTGCTGGCCCGCCCCTCAGGCCTTTTTCCCCCGGTTTTGTTTATTGATGAGATTCACCGTTTTAATAAGTCCCAGCAGGATTCTTTGCTGGGAGCCGTAGAAAAAGGACAGGTGACCCTGATAGGTGCCACTACCGAGAATCCTTCATTTGAAGTCAATTCTGCCCTGCTTTCAAGGTGCCAGGTCTATATCCTCGAGTCTTTTGGAAAGGCGGAGCTGGATAACCTGCTTAACAGGGCTTTGAAAGAAGACGTTATTCTTAAAGAAAAACCGATCAGGGTGGAGTCTGCGGATTCTTTGTTCAGGATTTCAGGCGGAGACGGCCGTAAGCTTCTTAATCTGCTTGAGCTGGTGGTTAATGCCCAGTTCGGACAGGCAGAAGTTGTGATTTCCGATGACCTGGTGGAGGACGTAGTCCAGAAAAACCTGGCCAGATATGATAAGTCAGGAGAGCAGCATTACGATATCATTTCGGCATTTATTAAATCAATCCGGGGTTCAGACCCCAATGCCGCCTTGTACTGGATGGCCAGGATGATTATGGCCGGTGAAGACCCTAATTTTATTGCCAGAAGACTTTTGATCCTGGCTTCTGAAGATATCGGGAATGCCAACCCTACAGCCATGATCATGGCCAACGCCTGCATGGAAGCCGTTAAAAAAGTGGGATATCCTGAATGCCGGATCATCCTTTCACAGACAGCCATTTACCTGGCTACTTCGCCGAAGTCCAATGCATCTTATGTAGCGATAGCCAATGCGATGGCTCTGGCCGAAAATACTTCGCATTTGCCTGTGCCTGTTGATTTAAGAAATGCCCCGACAAAACTGATGAAAGAAATAGGGTATGGAAAGAATTATAAATACTCTCACGACTTTGATGGCAATTTTGCCAAACAGAACTTCCTTCCTGATGAACTGAAAGGGCAGAAGATTTTTGATCCGGGAAATAATGCCAGGGAAAATGAAATCAGAAGATCATTGCAAAACTGGTGGAAAGACTGGTATGAGTATTAAATTCTCTCAAATTTATACGTCAGGTCGTAACGGATGATGTTGTCTTTGAACGTCTGGATGAGGGCCCTGGAGAACGCATCCACATTGCCTGATATCTGGTCAAGGGCTTTGCCAAAATTGTCCTTGTTGAAGAACAAAGTAAGGTTATTGCCGGAGAGTCCATAGATCATAAAACTCATTTCGGCTTTTTTGTCCATTTCTGCATCATAAAATTCCAGGACGGCCTGTTCTCCTTCAATTCTGAATTTTCCTGTAGTCTGAGTTTTGTTTTCAACAGCAATCTCTCCCACAGTGAGGGCAGAGCTGTACGTAAATGTACCATCCGGCCTGAAGTTAAAAACCAACTCTGCTTTCGACACATCAACGGTCTCTTTTTCAGGCTTTTGTCCTTTGATTTCCACATTGGATTCTGCAGAAACCATTTTCCACGAACCTTCCAGTTGCTTAGGTGTAACATCTCCTACTTCACATGAAGTGAATACAAAAAGATTGATAAAAGCCAGGGTAATACAAAAAAGTGATAAGGATTTTTTCATACAGCAGGTTGTTTTACTGTACAAAAATAATTATTTATTCTGATTTTGCAAGCATAATGTGTTGTAAGTTATTGACCTGAAGTGAGTTAGCCTGCACTCTTTTATCAGCTTTTTTCGAAATTCAGCGTCAGTTTGTATTGTTCAATGAGTGCCAGCAGTAAAGCTACCCTGGCAGCATCCTCACTGCTGACCGCAGTGGCTTCCACGGTTTTAATAAGGGCCTCTTTGTCAATCACGAGAACCAGTTTATTCTTAGATACAGAAGAAGCTTTGATAAAGAAATGTACGTCAGTTTTGCTGCTTTGATCTGCATATTTGAAGTCAAAATACCCGTCAGCGATCGTGTAAGTGCCTGAAACGGTATCTTTGGCAGAATAGTCTTCCAGCGACATGGAGAACAGGGAGTTGGAACTGAAACTTCCGTTGGAGTTCATGTCCAGGAACAAACCCTTTTTGGAAAGGTCCTCACTTTTCTTCTCAGCAGGTTTTCCAGCATATTTTAATTCAAGGTCGGTAGATTGAAGTTTCCAGGAGCCATCTGAATTGCCGGGTGTAACGTCGTCGCTTTGACAAGAAACGGATATCAGAGCCGCCATAAAAAAGGTAAGAAGTAATTTTGTTGTTTTCATGAGTCTGGTGTTTCAGGATTATCCCAGATAACGCATAAAAACATCAAAACGTGTAAACAAAAAGAAAACCGCTCCAGACCAGTTCTGAAGCGGTTTCCCCTTGAAAAATTAGCCAATATTATGCTTTCTTATACTTGAATGTAATTTCAAGTTTTTCAACCAATAAAAGGATAAGAGTGATTCCTTCAGCTGTTTCCGGATCTGTTGCGGAAGAAGCTTGTGCTGTTTTCAATAAAGCATCTTTATCGATAACCAATACCAGTTCGCTTGAAGTTGAGGTTTTTACTTTAGAGTAAAAGACAACATCAGCTTTTGTTTCAGGATCTTTATATTTCAATACAAGAAAACCATCTTTGAATTCATATTTTCCGCTTATAGATTCATTTGAAACTACATCTTCTACAGAAAATACCGAATTTGAAGTGAAAGTACCATCAGCGGCAAGGTTCATGAAAAGCTTTGAAGCCGATACATCTTCTCCGTCTTTTTCGCTGTCTTCTCCTTTAACTTTTATTTCAGATTCATAAGACTGTAATGACCATGAACCTGCAACGGCAGATGGAGCAACTTCGTCATCATTTTTACAAGAGGTGGCAAAAAAAGCGGTGGAAATGGTTAATGCAATTAGAATAAGTGTTTTTTTCATTTTTCTTTTTATATGTTTAGTGAGCTGCAAATATACGAAAATAAGCCCCCGTATACAAATGAGCTACTGAACAAGCAGATCAGGGAAGTGTTAATGAAATGTTAAAAGAGCCTTTTTGATGCTATCTGAGAGGGTTGTTAAAAAGTAATGAAGGTTTTGTAAGTGTTTTGCCGCCTTTTCAGACAAAAAAATGAGCGGACACCGTTATGGTCTAAAGTTTGCTTTTCTTGTATTTGAAGGTAATGTTTACACTCTCTGCAGATTCCAGGTAGAAGAGTAAAATCGGCTGGTCTTCGACGGCAGAAGCCTCTGTATATTTCGTGAGAGATTCCTTGTCCATGCTCAGAATCAGTTCATCATCCGTAGCCTTGGTGACCTTTATGAAAAATTTAACGTCCTTATATCCGTCATGGTATTTTTCAATCAGATAGCCGTCTTTGACTTCATAAGTACCGGAAATGGAATTTTCATAAATGAACCTGATGAGAGAGAATTCGGTGTTGGAACTGAACTTGCCATCCGGTGAAAAATCAATAAAGTAGTTGGCCTTACTGACTTCCGTTGTACTTTTTTCATTATCCGAGCCGATTAATTTGAAGTCGATATCGATCGTTTGGAGAATCCATGAGCCTTTGAGGTTGTCAGGGCCTATTTCGTCCTCTTTACAGGAGAGCATAAGAAAAGCAAGAAAACAAAACAAAGTAAAGGTAGTTTTCACAGGCTCAAGGGGTTATATAACCAAATGTAACTATTCCTTAGCCTGAAAACAACCTTTATTTATAATTCCTCTTCAATACCATAATCATGCTTTGAAACCGTCTGCTTGACAAACAATTCACCGAGGAATCCCGCCAGAAACAACTGAACACCAATGAGAACCGCCACAAGTGCCAGAAAGAACATCGGATTGTCTGTTACATTCCTGTATTTGGTATGGGTGTAGATGTGATAAAGTTTTTCACCGATCAGGTAAAAAGTCAGGAAAGATCCCAACACAAACGACAATACCCCGAACGTTCCGAAGAAGTGCATGGGCCTGCGGCCAAACTTGTTGATAAACGTAATAGAGAGCAGGTCCAGGAAACCGTTGATAAAACGCTCCAGGCCAAATTTGGTGTGACCGTATTTTCTGGATTGGTGCTGTACTACTTTTTCGCCTATTTTTGAATAACCGTTCCATTTGGCGATAACCGGAACATACCTGTGCATTTCTCCGTAAATCGTAATGTTCTTCACTACTTTCGACTTATATGCTTTCAGTCCGCAGTTGAAATCATGCAGATAAACATTGGAAATAGACCTGGTTACGGCATTAAAAAGTTTGGTAGGCAAGGTCTTGGAAATCGGATCGTATCTTTTTTGCTTCCAACCTGAAACCAGGTCGAAACCGTCTTCTTTAATCATTCTGTAGAGTTCCGGAATTTCATCAGGACTGTCCTGCAGGTCAGCGTCCATTGTAATGATCACATTTCCCTTTGCGGCATTGAATCCTGTTTGAAGTGCCGCTGTTTTTCCATGGTTTCTTGTAAAACGAAAACCCCTTACCTTCTCATTCTGCTTTTTCAGATTCCTGACGACCTCCCATGAATTATCCGTACTACCATCGTCAACAAATAGTATTTCGTAAGAAAAATTATGCTCGTCCATTACCCTTTTGATCCAGTCGTGCAGTTCGGGAAGTGATTCATCCTCATTATATAAAGGAATAAGCACTGAAATATCTATTGCGTCCATAGTGTCATCATTTGAAATGCAAATCTCTTAAAAAATTGTGTAATAATCCTTTAAAAGTGCTTTAAATCTTGGGGTATAGGTTTTATTATCTTCTTCATAAATCCTCAGTTCATCAGTAACCGTATGCTCAGCAGGCTTCCTTTTAAATGAAGCTATGGCCCTGAAAGGCTTTTTAAGGGCGTGGTGTCGCACTTCAAGTATGCTTTGTACATAAAGGGAGCGGTCACCGGCTTTGGCTGTAAATGTTTTCATTTCTTCAGGGGGAAGCAGAATCCATAAAACACCGTTATCATTCAGCAGTTTTTCAGCCACGGCCACAAGTTCATCAAAATTAAGATAGGTATCGTGGTGAGCCACATTTTTATCTGCCTTCGGAGATTTGAGGTCGTTCTGAAAAAAAGGAGGGTTAGAAACAATGACGCCGAATTTTGTGTCTGATTTCGCTGCAAAGTCCTGTACCGGTTCATTCACCAGCCTGATCCGGTCTTTATAGCTGCTGTTCTCAAAGTTGCGGGCAGCGTCCATGCAGGCCATTTCATCAATCTCAACAGCGGTGATGTTCAGCCCGGTGCGTTGGGCCAGCATAAGCGATAACAGGCCGGTCCCTGTCCCGATGTCCAGCATGTTGGTATGATTTTCAGGATCAATATAAGCTCCGAAAATACAGGCGTCGGTACACACCTTCATGGGTGTATGTTCCTGGTGTATTTCAAATGATTTGAATCTGAACATTATTTCCGGCCGAAATCTGCAGGGTTTTCACCCCAGTGTTCTGTCTCCCACTTGAGAATTTTGTTCGTATAGGTATTGGTTTTCAGCCAGCTTTCCGCCCTGTCAATCAGCTCAAAAAGCTCCTTGTTTCTTGGGGTCGGGTCCAGTTTGGTGTTGGCTTTTTTACGGCTCACCCAACTGATCGCTGTTTTTGAATCTGAATAGACCGGAAGATCGGATTTGTGTTTTTTGAGAAGGGCCAGGGCATGGACCACCGCCAGAAACTCGCCGATATTGTTTGTTCCGTCCTGAAAAGGTCCTTTTCTGAAGAGCAGGTTACCGGTCTTATAATCAAAACCCTGGTATTCCATATCGCCGCTGGCTGTATTCCAGGCGGCATCCACAACGATCGATTCTTTGATGGGAGGGGGGACTTTGCCTTTGAAAATGGAAACACTCTTTTCCTTTTTGGCTACTACCGCATAATAATTTTTAGACAGGGCTTCGTGTGCTTCTTTTTCTGTTTCGAACGACTTGTACTTTGCACCCTCAAAGCCGTCTATCTGTTTCTTGCATTTTTCCCAGGTATCAAATACCCCCTGCTCGCGGCCTTCCCATACCGCATAATATTTTTGCTTTTTAGCCATGAAGATCTATATTTCTATCGTCGTGCCGGTCTTGCTGTCGAATAACAGGTCGAAATTGGCAGACAGCGTAAGTTTGTCGAGTTTTTTTACTTCGAAATCAACCTCTCCAACATACTTTTCCCTGAGTGGTTTAGTGTTTTCTATGATACCGGCCACAAAAGGGTGTTTCTGTTTACCAACGGATTCACCAAACTCCTGGATACCGGCTTTAAACATCAGATTGAGGGGGATGCTGTACATATTGCCATTGCCTGCGGCACATACCGGAACCGGATTAAAGTCGGGATCAGCTCCCAGTTGCCCGTATTTTTTCTGGGCTACTTTATATTCCTCTTCGTTTTCACCGAAAACCACAGCCACATTCTTCTTTTTTGCTTTTTTACCTGATTCTATCAGCGAATCCGCCTTTTTGAGCAGTTCTCTGAGCAGGAAAGTTTCTTTACCGGACTTTATTCTTTCCCTGATCGATTGTCTGATCAGGTAAGTAATGGTATTGGTAATATTGAAACCGATCTCCGCCATTTGTTTGAAAATAAATGAAGTAGGAGACATCCCCGGTATGGTATTCGGGTCGTGGAGGATCACTTCGTCTTCAGCAGTCAGAAAGCCGTCAATACGGCCGATAACGCTCAGGCCTGTGATTTCAAAAACTTTGAGTATATTTTCGTGAATCTTGTTCAGATTCTCAAAATGAGTATCCACCGGAATCCTTTTCCGGGTAGCGGTTGACTGGTATTTAGATTTGAAGTTGAAAGTACTGATGTCGCCGTAAACTTCGGTAGGAGGGAGTGCGTACGCTTTTCCGCTGTCGTCCTGTATTACCCCACACGAAAACTCCTGGCCTGATATGTATTCTTCGATCATCACATAATCTTCAGAATGCAGAGAACTGACCGCCAGTTTTTCCTTAACCTGGAATTCCAGGTCAAGTTTTTTCAGCAGGTCTTGCGGATGGTAAATGACCTCATTTTTAACCACCACCGGAAACCCGATGCCTTCGTCCAGGTTGGACATTTTCTCCATCTGGTTCTTTTTCTGGCGTTGGGTCAGTCTATCCCATTCTTTTTTGTAGAAGGTTGTCTCAAAAAAACACTGACTCATGCCCTTTGTAAATTCTTCGAGACTCCTCTTTTTAATGATGGCCACACCGATGGAAGAACCCTGGTGCGGAGCTTTAACCACAAAAGGGAAACCGATGTCATTGATAAGCTCGCTGAAAAGGTCGGACTTGTCTTTCTTTTCCCATTCATCTTTGCTGATGGTACAGAATTTCTTTTTCTGACCTGTGGCAGAAGCCATCAGTTTGTTTTGTTTGGGTTTGTTTATGCCTACGGCAGAACCCAGCAGGCCAGGTCCCATATACGGAATCCCGTGCCACTCCAGCAAACCTTGTATATTTCCGTCTTCAGCATACGGGCCGTGCATGACGATAAACGCAAAGTCCATGATTTCATGAAACTTTTCGGGTTTTATCTGCGAGCCTATTTTGTAAATTAACTTGTATAACTGCGTGTCTCTCAGTTTCCCAAGTGACTCAATATATATTCTGTAGCCGTTATTGTGGTTTTTAGAAGGATAAAAACTCCTGATATCTTCTTCATAAAGGATTTCAGGGTCGACCTGGATGAAGTTTCCGATGCTGTCGACAAAAATAGGAATCGGATCAAATAATCTTCTATCGATATGCTCAAAGGCAGTTTTTCCGCCAAGAAAGGAGATTTCCCTTTCTCTGGATTGTCCGCCAAAAAAAATTCCGACTTTGATTTTTTTATCCATGGTCAATTGGACGTATAATAAATTAGTTTAAGGTACGATTTGGCCCGCAATTTAATAAAAAAGCCATTTGTTTTTTCAAATGGCCTGAATAATAAGGATATTTTTGACGTAAACAGGTCAGAAAGCCATATTTACGTTTACTGCTTCTACTTTAGTAATTTCCGGGACTGCCTTAAGTATGGCTTCTTCGAGTCCTGCTTTAAAAGTCATAGACGACATCGGGCAACTGCCACATGCTCCCAAAAGTTCTAACCTCACTACAAAATCATCCGTAATTTCAAGAACCGAAACGTTCCCGCCGTCAGCCTCAAGATAAGGCCTGACCGAATTAAGAGCTTGTTCTACCCTGTCTTTTATATTCTCCATCTTTATCGTCAAAGTGTTGTTATACAAAATTAAAAAAACTAATCTGAAATTACTAATTTACTGCATTTTAGTTGCAAAAACCTGCGTCCATTTCCCTTTATATTTTCCGATACCCATTTCTTTGAAGTCAGGGCTCATCATATTTTTACAGTGCGGAGGGCTCTTCTTCCAGTTATCGATCACAAATTCCTCCGTTGGTTCAAAACCCTCGCTGCTGAAAATGTTCTCGCCGTAAGCCGACCACTCGTAACCTTCTCTTTCAATCCTGTCCCCGGTATTTTTTCCTCTTTTGGAAGTATGTGAAAAATAATTATTCTTCTCCATGTCTTCACTATGCCTCAAAGCCGCTTTTTCAAGCTTCTCATCCCAGGTAAGGGGGGCTACAGGACGAAAGTACTGGTTGCCGCATTTGCAGCCTTGTTTCCTGATCGTGTTCACAAGACTCAAAAGATGTTCAGGGCCGGTCACATTTTTAGGGTTCACCTGCAGAGGAGGATTCACCCGTTCCTGTTTTACCTGCTCACGGCTTGCAGGCTGGCAAGCCATAATGAAGAGTATCAGCCATGCTGTCAATAGTTGCTCCAGTTTGATTTTACACAATGAAAACATGGCTTGACAGCTAAATATTGTTGATAATCTTCTTATTTTTTCAGACGATATCCACCTTCTCCGTTTTAGGGAGCTCCGCATTTCTGATGGCGATAAGTCTGGCTAAGGCCTCAGCTGCATTTTTAAATGCACTATTGGTGATTTCGTCGGAATCCATCACGATCGGACGGCCTTCGTCACCACCCTCCCTGATTTTCTGAACCAGGGGAATCTGACCGATCAGAGGCACATTGTATTTATCAGCCAGCATCTGCCCGCCACCTTGTCCGAAGATATAGTATTTATTATCAGGTAGTTCTGCTGGTGTAAAGTAAGCCATGTTCTCGATGACTCCCAAAAGAGGCACCTTGATCTGAGCCTGGTTAAACATCGCCATTCCTTTATTGGCATCTGCAACAGCCACTTTCTGAGGAGTAGTTACGACAATGGCCCCAGTTACCGGCACCGTCTGTACCAGTGTTAAATGGATGTCACTTGTACCAGGAGGTAAATCTATCAGGAGATAATCCAGTTCGCCCCAGTCCACATCTCCGAAAAACTGACGTAAAGCCTGACTGGCCATAGGCCCACGCCAGATCACCGCACTGTCTGCGGGGGTCAGAAAGCCGATAGAGATCATTTTAATACCGAACTGCGAAATCGGTGAAATCATGTTTTTGCCGTTCTTGACTGCAATCATCGGTTGCATGTCTTCGGCTCCGAACATGATCGGAATAGATGGTCCGGAAATATCAGCATCGATAATCCCTACCTTAGCTCCTGATTTTTTCAGGGCCATGGCCAGGTTAACGGTTACAGTTGACTTTCCAACACCGCCTTTTCCGGACGAAATGGCAATGATATTTTTTACACCTGATAACAGGGATGTATTGGTCCGGATAGACGTCACATCGGCCGTCATGTTGATGGTTACTTCAATATCATCTCCGCAATCCCGGTGAATGGCTTCAATACAACGGTTCTTAATGAGTTCTTTCAAAGGACAGGCCGGAGTAGTGAGCACCACCGTAAAACTTACCTGGTTCACTCCGACTTCAATATCACGAATCATGTTTAAGGTTACCAAATCTTTCTTAAGGTCCGGCTCCTCTACCGTTCCCAATGCCGCTAAAATCTTTTCTTTGTTAACCCTTACTTCTCCCATATATAAAATTTCTGATTCATAGTGTTGAACACCTTTTTCTGTTTTTAAGTTTTACCCTGCCGCAAAATATTCATGAATCAAGGTGTATTATTCTTTGATTTAAATCGTTGATCTCCGCTTCAAGGTTGACTGTATCGTTCAGATTTTTCATTTTGACCAGGATTTTCTTCAATAATTTCTGATGTGCCTCTCCTTCCGGGTTAAAAGGCCTGTGCGTAAGCGAAGCCCTGATTTTTGACCATTCAATGATGAAATCTTTCAACCCTTTGTCGAAGTAAGTTTCTGAAAAATGCTGAAGGATGTATTCCTCAGCCATTTCATTCGGATGGATCAGGTCGGATTTGTAAAAACGGTAATCCCGCAGGTCATCCATCATGATTTCGAAAGAAGGGAAATATTCCACGTCATCAAAATCACTTTCGAGCTCATGACACAGCCATCTGAGGGCCGATTTACTTGCGGCATTTAATTTAATGGAATCTTTGATATGCCTTACCGGGCTTACAGTCAGTATAAATCTGATGTCCGGGTTGAATTTTTTCAGGATTGACCGGATATTCCGGAAGGCCGCTTTTTGTTCTTCCAGGCTCAGGAGTCTTTTTTCGAAATGTTCTGCGGGTTGCTTGTGGCAATTGGAAACAATCGTGGCTGAATCTTTTAATGCATAGACCCAGGCGGTGCCCAATGTAATGATGAGATAATCTGCCGGCTTTAATTTCTTTGCGGCTTCCTGTTCAGCCGATTTTATCTTTTGCCGAAGGTCCGGAACGTCTTTTCCCCAAAAAGAAGAATGATATAGATAATGAAAAAACTGCCCGCTGTGTGCTGTAATGAGTGATTCATCCATGTTTTTTTCTTCCAGGGCATTGAGCACAAGGTCCTGGATCGAAACCAGGTTATAGACAGTACCAAACGGATTGGAAAGGCAGTCACGCTTATTTGAAACAAGGTAGTCCCCCAGAACATCAGAAAAACAGGAACCGATCGTTACGATTCCTGTTTTCAATCCTATTTTATGAGGAGAATGTCCGGATTCTATCTCGGTTCTGAATTTCATTCTTAATGTGATTCTCTCTTAACTTCACTGCCAGAGTGCCCGATAAGGAAATCCAGGTCGGCTCCTTCGCTGGCCTGGTTGACAGTTTCTATATACATTTTGGTATAGCCCCGGTTGTAGCCCAGATCAAGAGGCACCCAGGCTTTTCTCCTTTCTGCCAGCTCTTCGTCAGAAACATGCAGGTGTATTTTTTTGGCTCTTACGTCGGTTTCAATGATGTCACCATTTTGTATCAGGGCAAAAGGGCCGCCTACAGCAGATTCAGGGGAAACGTGCAGGAAGCAGGTCCCGTAGGCCGTTCCGCTCATTCTGCCGTCCGAAATCCGCACCATATCGGTCACGCCTTTGTCTATGACTTTTTTCGGCATTGCCATGTTGCCTACTTCAGGCATACCCGGGTAGCCTTTCGGTCCGCAGTTTTTCAGGACCATCACAGAGTTTTCATCAATATCCAGGTCAGGATCATCCACTCTTGCATGGTAGTCTTCGATCGTTTCGAAAACCACGGCTTTGCCTTTATGTTTTAATAAATGTTCAGACGCCGCCGATACTTTGATTACCGCTCCGTCCGGGCAAAGGTTGCCTTTCACAACGGTTATGCCCCCTTCCTCTATCAAAGGTTTTGAAGCAGGTGTAATCACCTCTTCATTCCAGTTACGGGCATTTTTAGAGTTTTCTACGATGGTTTTGGTATTGACAGAAATCGCATCGTTTCTTAATTTATCAGCTATTTCCCTGATCACTACAGGCAATCCTCCGGCATAGTAAAAATCTTCCATCAGGTATTTTCCTGAAGGCATCAGGTTGACTAACAGCGGTATACTGCTGCCAAATTTATCAAAATCATCAAGGCTCAGATCAACACCGACACGCTTGGCAATGGCCAGCAGGTGAAGGATCAGGTTCGTGGAGCCCCCTACAGCGGCATTTATTTTGATAGCATTTTCAAATGCTCCGGGCGTTAATACTTTAGAAATGGTGAGGTTTTCTTTGACCATTTCCACAGCCCTGATGCCTGACATGTGTGCCAGCATCTTTTTCCTCGAGTCTACAGCCGGAATCGCCGAAATGCCCGGCAAGGTTAAGCCGAGGGCCTCTGTCATGACAGCCATGGTCGAGGCCGTGCCCATTGTGGAGCAATGTCCTGCACTCCGGCTCATACACGATTCTGCTTCGTCAAATTCTTCTGCTGTCATTTTTCCGGTCCTGAGGTCATCTGCAAAACGCCAGACATGCGTTCCTGAACCAATGATGCCCCCCTGGAAACGGCCGTTAAGCATCGGTCCGCCGGGTACTACAATCGTCGGGAGGTCCACACTTGCTGCTCCCATAACCAGCGAAGGTGTCGTCTTATCACATCCTGTCAGTAAAACCACCGCATCAAAAGGATTGCCCCTTATACTTTCTTCTACGGTCATCGCAGCCAGGTTACGGTAAAGCATGGCTGTCGGGCGGATGATCGTTTCTCCGAGCGACATGACCGGAAACTCCAGAGGAAATCCTCCGGCCTCATAAACCCCGTTTTTTACAAATTGGGCAATCTCCCTGAAGTGCCCGTTGCAGGGTGTAGTTTCAGACCAGGTATTACAGATCCCGATCACAGGTTTTCCTTTAAACTGATGGGAAGGGTATCCTTGATTCTTCATCCAAGAGCGGTAGATCATACCGTCTTTGCCACCTTTTCCGAACCAATCCTGACTTCTTAAACTCGTTTTTTGATCATCTGACATTTCCTTCCTGCGTTTGGTTGAATAATATTAATGCCCTAAAGATAGGGAAATCGGTCTTTTTTTCGTTTTTTTGCAAAAAAATTTATGCAAAATATTAATTATAAATCGTGCTATGAACCTATTTGAAAGTTTTGATGAAATTGTTTCAGGCGATTTCTACAAGCAAATAGAACTTAATACAGAAGATCAACTGGGAGATTTCCCGGCCGCACTTAACGGAATCTTTTACACCCTGGTAGCTGGTTTGATCAGAAGGTCAAACAGTGACATGAGCTCCAGCATGCTCTTCAATCAGATACAGGAAAAGTACCAGAAAGTATCACAGATCGGTGAGCTGTCCGAACAAATAGAAAAGAAGGAAGGTTTTCAGAAAATCGCTGCTGAGGGTGGTAGAATCATCAGCCAGATATTCCCTGCCTTCAAAAGTCCGCTGGTGAGCATGATCAGTTCTTATGCCAACACCAGCAAGAATTCCACTGTTTTGTTTTCCGGTCTTACGGCTTCTATACTGATCAGTTTATTAGGTAAGAAAATCAAGAGTGATAAATTCGATAAAGACGATCTTGTTAATTTCCTCAAGCAGCATCACGAGCCTTTGTTTGCCAAAGCTCCTGCCAGCCTGATGGAAAAAATGATCCCGGCCCTGGGTCTTCAGGAATTGAGTCTGATGAAATATGCTCCGAGCAAGAAAACAGAGAGCAGTTCTAAAAATACAGAGAATAAGGCAGTAGAGGAAACGAAATATACAGACCATAGCCATGATTCTGACGGAGAATCAGCCGTCAGTAAAAAAGTGGTGATCATCGGTCTTATTGTGGTGTTCCTTGGTGTGGTAGGCTATCTTCTGTACAGCAAAGGCATCGTTAATTTCGACACTTTGTTCAGTAAGTCGGAAACCCCGGCTGAAACCGTGGATGAAGATGCTGTTGGGGAAGACTCCCTGGCGTTTCAGAGCTCTGTAGATACGTCTTTACTGGCTACCGACACCACCGCCAAGGCCGCTGTAGTTGCGACGCCTCCTGCGGCAGGTGCGGGCTTAAAAGAATACCTTCAGGATCCTGCTGCACCAGCTGGCAAAGAGTTTGAATTGAAATCGGTGAAATTTGCTCCGAATTCTTCAACACTTAATGAATCGACCAACCCTGAAGTATCGGAACTTTCAGGACTTATGCAAGCAAATTCGGGCATTGATATCAAAATCATCGGCTATGAGGAAAACGGCGATGCCAAGATTGCTTTAAGACGTGCTTTTGCCATCAAAAGAATCCTTCTGGCAAACGGCATTAAAAACATCAGAATGGATGCAGTTTCCGGCGGAGCCGGTAAATTCTCTCCGAAAGTGGTGGTTTTAAGAAAGTAATATCAGATCAGACTTTCGACATTCGGTACAAAATATAAGTTGTAAGAGGTGTTTTTCTCATATTTGGATTTGTCCAGGGTATAGAGGAAAGCACCTTTTTTCGAAAAGCCCCTCTGCTTCTCTTCCAGTTTAACCAAAAGCCCCGAAGCCAGTATCTTCCTGCTGAAATTTCTCTTATCAAATTTTGAATCAAAAATAGCCTCATAAAGGGTCTGTATCTGCGGAATGGTGAATTTCTCGGGAAGCAGTTCAAAGCCGACCGGATGAAACGCCGCCTTGCTCCGCAGCCTGTCTATGGCATGCCTGACAATTTGTTCGTGGTCAAAAAGCAGTTCAGGAAGTTTCTTCAGAGAAAACCATCTGGCCTGGTATTTTTCTGAAATATTGAGGTCGTAGTCAGATACATTGATCAGTGCTTTGTAAGTGACGGAAACGGTCCGTTCAACAGGGTCACGCTTCGGGTCTCCGAAAGTAGATAATTGTTCAAGGTAGATATTGTTAAGGCCGGTCAGTTCAAAAAGTATCCTTTCTGCTGCTTCATTCAGGCTTTCGTCGGGTTTCAGCCACCCACCCATGAGCGACCAGACATCTTTTTCCTGTTCAATACCTCTTTTTACGAGTAAAAGTTTAAGTTCTTCGCCGTCAAATCCGAAGATAATGGAATCCAAAGCTACCAGGCATTTGGTCTGTTTTAAATAAAGGTCGAGCATCTTTGTCAATTTGAGGGGCAATTTATTCAAAAATAAACAAATTCTCTGAAATAAGAATATTTTGAGAAAGTGTTTGACTTAAATTTCAATATTTAGATTTTTTCTCGATGATTATACGAGCTTTCAGGCATGACAGAAACAGAAACGAATCAGATGCTTGGGGTTCCTGAGGGCATTCCGGGATAAAATTGAGGTACTCTCAGTATGACCATGTATCTTTGTTTTTATTTAAGCAGAATTTTTGATGATAGAACTCCGGAATCTTTCTTATGAAATTGGCCCATTGTCAATTTTGAAGAATGTTTCTTTGACCGTCGGCAAAGGAAGTATTTTAGGACTGATCGGTGAAAGCGGATCCGGGAAATCGAGCCTGTTAAAGCTGGCGGCAGGTTTAAATGAACCTTCTTCCGGGGAAGTACTGCTTGACGGGCAGAAAATCGACCCGCCTTCAGAAAAACTTATTCCCGGACATCCTGAGATCAAGATCGTTACCCAGCATAATTCCCTGTTTCCCAATGTCACCATCCGGGAGAACGTGGCTTATGAACTGCGTTTTTTTAAAAAGGAATACACAGAAAAACGGGTAAAAAAGCTTTTGCAAATGACGGGCATCGCCCACCTGGCCGACAGGTATCCGCGTGAAGTTTCAGGCGGAGAGCTGCAAAGGGCCCTGATTGCCAAATCTGTCGCTGATGAGCCGAAGGTTTTATTGCTCGATGAACCCTTCAGTAACCTCGACAGGAATATCAAGCGTAAAATCAATATCGCCCTGCAAAAAATTATCAGGGAGGAAAACATAGCCTGTATTTTCGTCACCCACGAAATCGCCGATGCTTTCGGTATGGTAGATGAACTGGTCGTGCTCAGAAAAGGAAAGATCATCCAGAAAGGGAAGGTGGAGGAATTATATCATCATCCTAAAAACTTCTATGTGGCCAACCTCACCGGGGCAGGAAATTTTATCAAAAATAGCAGACTCAATAAAGATGAAGAATCCGGAAACCTGCTCATCAGGCCTGAGGATATTTCTTTATCAGATTCCGGCGAATTCGAAGGGGTGATCAAAAGAAATATATTTTTAGGCCCGTTTTATGAAGTCCACCTCGAGTGGGACGGAACTGAATTGTTTTTTTTCTCAAAAGAAAAACTGGAAGAAGGTGCTATCCTGAAGTTTGACATTCTGAAATCCGTCGGCCTGGGAGCCTGATTCAGTCGGCTTTGACCAGTATCTCTTCGCTGTTGCGGCCATAGCCATTATAATCGAGACCAAAGCCTACTACAAATTTATTTTCAATTTCAAACCCGAGATAATCGATTTTATGATCGAATTTCATGGCTGAAGGCTTATGCAGCAAAGTGATGGTCCTGATAGACGCAGGGTTGCCTTTTTGAAGGGTATTGATCAGAAAATCAAGGGTAAAGCCCGTGTCCACAATGTCTTCGACGATCACCACATGCCTTCCTTCAATGGGCGTACTTAAGCCGATCAGCTCCCTGATTTTGCCTGAAGAAGCCATGTTATGGTAAGAATTAACCTTAAGAAAACTCACTTCACAAGAAACATTGATTTGCTTGAACAGCTCGGAAAGAAACATGAATGAGCCGTTCAGTATGCCCAGGAACAAGGGATTCTGACCTGCCATGTCGTGATTGATCTGTGTGGCGAGCTCAGTTATACGCTCCCGGATTTGTTCCTTGTTCAAAAAGGTTTTAAACTTTAAATCCTGAATGGTGATCATCGATTGTTTTCTGAAGGTTTATTTTGGAGTGCAAATAAAGATAATATTTGTTAAAAGTTAATCTTTTGATGGAAAACTATCCCTTATCAGTTAATTTTGAGCCTGTTTCTTTGACTTAAGAATATTTTAACCGGGAAACGGAAACCAGGTGAATTACATTCCCCCTTTTTCTTTACTCCTCCGGAAGAAGTTTCTCTTAAGTAAAAATGACATTGAATTTTAAATCACAATTTCGGATAATCAAAAGCGTTTTTCATTAAAAAGTATAATAATGCCCAAAAGAATCATTTGGTTGGTGTTTTTTCTCTTATGTGTGAGTGTTCAGGGATATTCTCAGTTGTTTTCATGGCTCGGATCGGATAAAAACAAAGCAAAACCTAATTTTTTATTGATGGACAGGGGGATTCAGATTGAAACCACAGTGGCCATTAATAACATGTATAATTTCAACTTTTATGAAGCAGAAAAAGACTTCAAATGGTTGAAGCTCAAATATCCCGATCACCCCATCGGTAGTTTCCTGTTGGGCCTGAATGACTGGTGGAAGATCGTTCCGGATACAAAAAATACCTCTTTTGACGAATCGTGCCATACCCATATGGATGATGCCATTGATAAGGCTGAAGAGTTGTATGACGACAATTCGAAAAACAAGGAAGCGGCCTTTTTCCTGGCCGCTGCTTATTCTATCAAAGGCAGGCTGTATTCAGAGCGTGAAAGATGGGTAAAAGCCGCCTGGGCCGGGAAGCAGGCCCTGAAATACCTGGATTACAGCAGGGGAGAGGAAAATATCAATCCTGAGCTGCTGTTTGGTGACGGGGTCTATAATTATTACTCCAAATGGATCAACGAGAATTATAAGTCGTTAAAACCCCTGCTGACCTTTTTCAGAAAAGGAAACAAAGCTCTCGGGATCAAACAACTGGAGTACGTTTCCAACAATGCTTTTTATTCAAGAATGGAAGCCCGCTACTTCCTGGTACAGATATATTCGATGGAGGGACAGCCGGCTAAGGGCCTGACCATGGCCCGGCAGATGCATGCTTTGTATCCTAATAATGCTTTTTTTCATCGCTATGTGGCCCGTAATTCCTTTGCTATCGGTCGCCTGGATGAAGCCGAGACTTATGCCAGGGAACTGCTCGACCGCCTGGACACCAAAAGCTATGGTTATGGTGACGTAGACGGCAGGTATGCTGCCTACATCATTGCTTATATCAACGAGCATATGAGACGTGATTACGCTCAGGCCAAAGTATACTACATGAGGTGCATCAATTACGCAAAAAACAATAATTCAGAAGATTCGGGTTATTACCTGGGTTCTAACATGGCCCTGGGGAGAATTGCCGAGTCGGAGTCTGCCTGGGCAGATGCGGCGTCTTATTATAAGGAAGTAATGGACAAGGCAGATAAGAAGTCGGATAGCTACAAAGAGGCAAAAAAAGCGGCAGGTGAATTAAAAGCCAAGCAGAAGAAAAAGAAAAAGTAGGAGCGTTGCTGCCCCTACTTTTACATTCTTCCGTTCCGGATTTCTCAGGGAATAGGAAGTACCTTCGTGTTTTTGAAGGTCGATAAGATCACCATGGTCTGAGTGCTGGCCACTACCTCAATTTCATTGATAGTTTCCATGATCAGCCTTTGATAAGAGGCTATGTCTTTTGCTATAACTTTCAACAGGAAGTCGCAAGACCCTGTCACGTGATGACATTCTATAATTTCGGGTACACGCTCAATCGTATCTACGAAGGCCTCTGTGATCGACTTACGGTGACCTGACAAGGTTACCTGTACGAAGGTCATGACACCCAGTCCTACTTTCTCACGGTCTATCTGTGCATGGTAGCTTTCGATGATGCCGGAGTTTTCCAGTTTCTTTACCCTTTCGAGCGTAGGTGCAGGAGAAAGCCCGATTTCTTTAGACAATTGAGCATTCGTAATTTTTCCGTTGCTTTGGAGGATCTCGAGAAGTTTGTGATCTATCTGGTCTAGTTTATTAACAGCCATCTTTTTGAGTTATTTGTTGATATCAAAATATAATTTGGTGCAAATTTATAAATTTAAATTTTAATTCTACAATATGAGCCAATTATAAATTAAAATAACTGAAAAATTCTTTCTGTTTTTTTCTTAAAGAATGTTAAAATCCGGTGCTTCAGAAGCAATCTTTCCTGATTCTGAATACGTCTCCTTCTCTTTGTGTGCAATGCCTTCCCATACGTCATAATTTTTTGTCTTTTTTATTTCGTTTTTTATTATAAGATGTTTATTTTCGTATGTGATAAAAAGAAACAATAACTATGGCTGATCTTCAGCGTTATTGAAATTTTGATCTGTTACTTTTAAGTCTCAAACAAATCCATTTATTAACATGAAAAAATATTTTATTCTCCAACTGCTCTTCATTTTCTGTCTGTCTGCAAAGGCACAAATTTCTTATAATTATGATGCTTCCGGCAACAGAATAAAAAGGACTTCCGGAGTTGTCACCTGTCCCACACTCAGTTGGGTCAATGCGTCCGTATGTAATTCCGGTGGAACTACAAAGTACCATGCAGAGGTCAGTGGTTTGACTGCCGGACAAACTGCCGAGTTTTCGATGGATGGCGGAGCCTGGACTCCCGCAAATAT
Organism: Emticicia sp. CRIBPO; assembly: GCF_009905725.1. Classification (GTDB taxonomy): domain Bacteria; phylum Bacteroidota; class Bacteroidia; order Cytophagales; family Spirosomataceae; genus Leadbetterella. The sequence goes on from NZ_JAAAKV010000004.1 coordinate 318,326, forward strand.
CGGTAGCAATGGTATTGATTATTATAAACCCGGAACAAGCTCTACACCTGTTTCTTTTCAGGCCAGACCTCAGGGGACGTCTTGCACACCTATTTCCGGAGCTTTGTCCGGACCGGGAAGTACTTGCGGCACTCCGATTTGTGGTACACTCAACTGGATTAATGCGGCAGTCTGCACGACTGCCGGAGTTACCAAATTCCATGCAGAGGTAAGTGGGTTGGTTACAGGGCAAGTTGCAGAGTTTTCAATGGACGGCGGAGCATGGACCACAGCCAATTACGGAACCAACGGTATCGATTATTATAAATCCGGAGCGGGCTCAACCCCGGTTTCATTTGAAGCCCGTATCAAATCGACGAGTTGCAGTTCAATTTACGGTTCACTGGCCGGACCGGGTGGCAGCTGTTCAGGAGCACGTATGGCAGTAACAGAGATGGGAGTTGCAGAGAGCAAAGAAAACTTTAAATTGAAAGCATATCCAAATCCGGTCGAGCATATTATGTCTTTTGAGTTCGCCGCATTAAATGATCAGCAGGTCGAATTGAATCTTTTAAATGTCAGTGGTAAAAAATTGCTGACAAAAAATATAAAAGCCAATAAAGGATTTAATAAGATTCAACTGGACCTGGGCACTTACCCATCAGGTGTTTATTTTGTGACCTTTTATCTTAATCAGAAAAGAGAAAATATAAGAGTTGTAAAGTCAGGCGAATAAATCATTAATTACTGCATTGATGTTTTGTACTGGTCTTTCAAAGGAATCATTAAGATACCTTTTGAAAGATCAGTAGCAGTTTATGTAGTTGGACTGGAAAGAGGTTTGTCTTGAGATAGTAACTCCCTGTAAAAGAGTATATTATTATACTGATATCATTTGGGGTGTAAAACCACAATGTATTATTCAGCTGCTGGTCTTCCGTTAATAACAAGTCTGATTTTTCCGGGAAATGAGACTTAATCTTCCACATTCTCATTATTATATTTTTTTCTTAAGTATCTGAAGGCTAATAACCAACAGAATAAAAAGATGATGAACTGCACAAACAGCACAATATTGTAAGCATCCGCTTCTGCGTGCATAATGCCAAAACTTAATATGCTGACAGGGAAAGTAACTAATAAACCTATCAGAACCCAGTCACCGTAGTAGGGAGGATAAACACAAAGTACGGAAACGGTTCCCAGGCCCACATACCCAAGCGAAATAAGAAAGGCGTTTTTAAGGGCTCTTTTTTCTGAGTCTGACTTCATTTGATTTTTCTCATTGTTGGATTTCAGCAGTTGACATAACGGGGGTAGCTAAAAGCAAAGTTTTTTAAGAATTCCTGTGCCTATGTCAAATGCCTGATCTTTTAGTCATTATTTACGAAGAACTCATACCAGTAAGTTTCTTTTTTACTTTTAACCCCAATCTGCTTTTCAAGTTTGATTATGATTTCATTATAAAACCGGTCTTCAATTCTCTTTATTTCCTTATCGTTATGTTTAATATTTTCTGAAGTATTCCATCTTCCTTCCGGTGTCAGGTTATGAACAGCCCTTATAGCGATAGAAGTGGTTTTTGAATCTTTTTCATCTTCAAAACCTTCTACATAGGTGAAATACGAAACATAGTACATTTCTTCCGGATGATCTTTGAAATAAAAGATCTTACCATCAAGGAATCCATATCCTCTGTCTTCCCAGTCATCCAAGTCTTTCAACTCATCCGGAATCAGGTATTCCGGATGGTTTTTGAATAGAATATTAACTGCATGGTCCATTTTTATTTTCTGAACAGGGAATGTCCACTGCCTGAATGCCCCTAAAGTACCGGCAAGCATACCGCAGGAAACAAAGATTAAAGCTAAAATTAATATGGATATTTTTTTCAAATTAAACATATAAAGCCTTTTGTTGTTGTGTAGGCTATTATTCATACCAATGACTATACTTCTCACTTTTTACATTTGCCTGTTTCTCGAGTTTAGTAATAATCTGTTTATAAAAACGGTCATTAATTCTATGTATCTCTTTTTCGTTTTTTTCTAAATCTTCTACTGTGGCCCAGGCTCCTTCTTCTCCCAAGTTAATTGCTCTTACAGAAACTGTCGTTGATTTGGATTTTTTTTCGTCTTCAAATCCTTCCACATCTGCAGAATATGAAACATAATAAATTTCTTCGGGATGGCTGCTAAAATAAAAAATTTTACCATTTAAAGAACCATAACCGTTTTGCTTCCAGGAATCTAAATGTTCCCATTTTTCTGGAATAAGATACTGAGGATTATTTTTAAAAAAAGCATTGACTTCTGAATCAAATTGTTTTTGAGGAATCGGAAATCTCCATTTTTGAAAAGAACCTAGGGTGCCGGGGCTGAATGTATTGCAGCTCGTTAAAAGTAATACAAAAAGAGATATCAGGTTTTTTTTCATAATAGTTAATTTTTAATAGCTGAAGCCCCTTTTCCTATAGTTCTTGACATAGTTTTCAACCCTAGGAACATATAGTAAAAGCCAGTTTTTGGAGTTGCGGCTAATCCGAGACCTATTCCTAAAACTTTTGCTTCAAAACGTGAAATGGGATCTAGTCTTGGATCATAAGATAGAGAAATTTCTTGTGCAACAAAGGCCCAATCATCTTTAATAACTTTTGTATTAATCAAAAGAGAAGCCGCTCCTCTGGCTTCTTTACGATCGTAGGCTAAGTCATGAATCATTCCAGGATACTCAATCGGATTAGTTGGTAAATAAGAATAATCATCTTTACCATTATATTTTTTAGGATTTGATGGGCCTGGATAAGTTTTCCAAAAGATGTTATGTCCAATTGTTCTTGGATCAAGTGCTTCTGGAGTTAAATCACCTTGAACTTCATGCCATGCATTATCAACAGATTCTTTATCAAGATACCACTCAACTCCTCTTCGACTTGGATACCCGGTCTCTTTAATCTCCGAAATTAGCCTTCCTCCGTTACTAAGGGTTCCCAGGCCGGCTCCGGACATTTCTCCCTTTACAAAATCAGCCATTTGATTTGTTGAAGGATTATTGTTTAAAGCTTCATTTTCAAAGCTCATATAACTCATATAGCGTTTTATATCTTCTTTATCAGTCGTTGAATAACCGGTTGATGTAACTTCCCACAGTCCAAATGGGTCAATGTAACGAATAGGGTTATTTAGAACATATTGATAAGGTGACTGAGGATAATTACCAGCAGTTGCCGGATCCACTTCCCACCAACTCCCCATACCTGCATCATACCATCTGGCACCGTAGTCATAGAAGTTCAGGCCGAATTCTTCGTTGAGCTCTTTACCATTATAAAGATAACGGAATTTCGGTAAAACCGGGTCTTTGTACCAGGCCCCGTTCATCACTTTTCCGAAAGGATAGTAATGAGTTTCACTGATGACAGTAGTCATTTTTTAATAAAATATTTAACTAAAGCTTTAAACCTGTTGATTTAAAATCGTCAATACAGTGAAAATTATCTTAGTAGTTTCATTTCCTGGATTTGTACATCCATTATCGATTTTCAACCCGCTTTCCCACTATATACAAAAGGATTAAAATTAGAACTAAAACTACAGCGACTTTAATAACAGAAGAATTCGTATCTTTGGGTACATTGTGTCCGCTGGCATGAAGGGCAAACCAGAAGAGAACGTCCAAAATTAGCAAAATAGATGTCAACCATTTTAAAACTATTATATTTATTTTCATCGTCTTGATTCGTTTTGATATGTCCTTGAAAACACTGCTTTACTAACAAATTCAGAACTTGTTCAAGTTGCCCTCCTGACATACCAGTAACATTTAACTTATCTCCATCTTTTAAGTTAACTGGGTTTCTTTGTAGCAAATCTGGCACAATAAGAGCAGACTTAGGAAGATTTGATGCGTCCTGAATAGAACTGTACATATCAGTAAGCAAAGTTTGTTTTACGCATGTCTATCGTCTCGATCTATCATATTAACTGGATTGTCATTACTAAAGACCTATGGGCTGAAACTCAGAGTCTTCATCGCCAAAGGGTCAATTTGTCAATAAGAAAGCCCCATCCTTGGGGCTTTTTGTTACTATCTATTAAAAATTAGAATATATACAACTGCTGGAATTATAATCGTAGCCCAAAATACCCAGATCATTTTGTTCAAAATTTCGTCATTTTCATTATCATTTATAAATTCTTCTACTTGGTTTATTGTCCAGGTATATTTATTTAAAAAATAGAAAATCATAATAACCAAAAGAATGTAGAGCCACGTAAGAGAAGTTTCTAAGCCAATATTAAGGGCTATTCTTAAAAAATACAGTAATACATAAAACCATAAAAGTATTATTAAACTTACGGATATTTTTGAAAAATAGAAGTTGGATAGACTGGGTCTTATGTTACCGAATGCAAAATTGGCGTACAATTTACAAATCAAATAATTTATAGTTCTCATCGGATTCTGATTTTAGAGGTATCAACTTGTTGTGATTCAATTACTTTATTAGATTGATATTGTTCAACCTTATTATCCACTGCTTTAAAAATAGCATCTTTTGCACCTGTTACGCTCAATAATCCGTCAGCAATACCAATCGCTGCACCAGTTAAAGGATTTACTTTTAAGGCAGCTAAACCAATATCGACACCGGCTTTTAGCATATTTCCTGCCGTTGGGTTTTCAATGGCTTGTGCAGTAGAGATGATTGCTCCCGTTATTCCTAAGCCTTTTCCTATATCATCTAATACATTTATTACTGGGGCAGCAGCATCAAGTGCATTGCCAAGTTTTGAAGCCCCTCCAACAACACCTGTATTTAAGTTGTTGCTTAAATCAACAGCATTAATAAGATTATCTAGTGTACCTGATAAACTACTTCCTGATTTTCCCGTAACAGTTACCTCACTCAACATGGTTGAACTTGTAGCAGTACCATTGGCATTTAAATTTACCTGTTCCCCTTGCCCATTCATGTATGTGCCAGACTTTCCTATGTCAGTTGCACCATTTCCGTATTTGGCTGTTGCTTCGGCTTGGTTGTTTACAGAGAAGTCAAAGGTTACACTTCCGTTTTGCTGTTTTATCCAATCAAATGGTAATCTACCGTCGGGGTCTGTAAATCGAATCGGATTGTTATTTGAAAATACATAAGGCGAGAACCTTAATTGCTGTGGTTGATCCGCCAACGGATCCACTTCCCACCAACTCCCCATTCCTGCATCATACCATCTGGCACCGTAGTCATAAAAGTTCAGACCGAATTCTTCGTTGAGCTCTTTGCCATTATAAAGATAACGGAATTTCGGCAAAACCGGGTCTTTGTACCAGGCCCCGTTCATGACTTTTCCGAACGGATAGTAGTGGGTTTCGCTGATGATCTCCGAGTTGTCAATACAATCGCAGTTTCATTGGATATGTGTATTTTTTAATAATATAATATTAAAATGCTTATTGTATTCTCACAATTCATTGCATTTTTCAACAGGGTTGTCATAAGATTAAATAAGTCCAAAACTTCTCTCTAAAATCGTAGATTTTAAATCATCATCCAAAGTATAAACACACTCAAATCCAACAGATCTAATGAGTACAGAGATTTGGACCAGATTATCTTCTTTGTGCTTTATACTACATTCTATGTAGAACTTAGGTGATTTCCAATTTGATTTAAAACTATTTAAGTTACTAGAGTCAATCTTTGAATACATTACCTTTTGATCACGGTAGTGTAGTTCTGTTATTTCTTTTTTGTTCAAAAACTCATTTTCTACAACATAGGGGCGTTGATCTCTAACTACGGTAGACAAATTTTCATAAAATAATTTATCATTTAGTACCCTGTTAATTGCCTCTACTTTGTTGAAATTATGGCTATTACACCTCCAGAACAAAATGGAAATACAGAGTAAAAACAATATTGGTCTCATGTCTTGAAATAATTTCATTGCACTTTCTTTTTTGGTTTCAACATTATGCACAGGCATCTGTGTTGTTATTTTGTCAAAACACAATCTTAACTTAATATATACTGAGTAATCGTTAGCTTTTTTTCATCATCACCATCATTTAACCGGAGAATTTCTGCTACTTCAATTAGTCTTGATATAGAATGTTTATTAACGGATTCATGATATTATTTAACTGAAAAGTTGTTGTATTTAAGAATCGGTCATTTATAAGTGCCTAATAATTAGATTGTCCTCAATGTTTGTGATAATCTTCATTCTATTTCCTACTTCCTCTTTTAAGAGACCGTCTTCTACATCGAATTTAACATCTTTCTGATTAATTATTATCTTCCTTTTTATTGTATTCCTTTTTGCTGCACTTTGATCTATTACAATCAGGTGAATATCAATACTTAATTCGTCTCTTTTATCATTATACTGAAAATTATTATCACCAAACGATTGAAACGATCCATCTGCTATATAAGCATACTTTAAAATGCCTATAGATCCTATCTTATTCATTGATTTATCAAAAACGAAAAATAGATCCCTATCATAATATGTGTCATATAATTCTCTTACTTGCAATAAGTACAAATCTTTAAAATGAAATGACTTAATCAATGATTGATTCTTTAAATGAGAACCAAATTTAATTCCATCAACTTTGAATCCTGATTTATTAACTTTATTTAATAAGAGCAAAGAATAAGGATTTCCAAAAAGGAGGATGTTGTTGTTTTCCGAAATAATTGCATTGTCCTTGTCAAGAAATAATTGTTCCAAAGATTTTCCTTTGAAATAGCCTGTTTTATGTTTTTCTTTTTTTTGTACTGATTTAAATTCTAAATGATATTTTCTTAACACTTCAAAAATATTGTAATGAAGCTTGAAATTTAAAGAGCTATCTATTAAATCTAAATTTATAGACTTTGAATTGCCTGGGCTGCGGGCTTTCTTTTTCAAATCCGAACTCTCTTTTGCAATTTGCTTCGAATCGCTCGATTGGCTGCAAGAGTTTGAATTATAGAATAAGAAAAGACCAATAAGCAAAGTGATACTTTTCATATGATTAATCTTGTAATAGCTCAATACAGAAATACATTTATATTTTTCTGTATGGTTTTTTTGTAATAAATTGTACTCGAATCTCTATTATTATATTCATATATTTTCAATAACTAAAAATCAATGTTTTGCATTTAAAGGCTTCCTGCTATCTCATTTTGACGACCTTTTGATTCATATCCCAAGCTTGTTTCATTAAACTCAAGCTCGTTTTCAAAGATTTTCACAAAAGAGGCTGCTATATAATATTTTTCTCCTTCGCTTTCTATTTCAAATAAATTATTTTCTTCATAGCTCAGATATTTTTTTACAGCAGTATAGGTCGTAATACTGTTACTATTTACCAAGCGTATGGTAATGCCAGACAGCGTTGTAAATAATTGCATAAATGAGGTGTCAAAAAAAATTATATCGATATTTTCTTTACTTCCTTTTCTTTTGTCTGATCTTATTAAGAGTTGTCCATGACTAACTAAATAGTCAAAAACTGTAAAATAGCGGTCTGATTTGAAAATCTCTTTGCTCATTGTTTTTGTTTTAAAATGGACCGGGCACTACTTTCTGTTTTTAATAAAATGTTGTTCTTTTTAATGCTTCAGGATTAGAATACAACTATCCCCTTGCTGAAACCTTTTTGCACCCTGAGTAAATGCACTCTATGGACCACCCGGATAATCATGCAATAATCAGCTTACTTGAACAAAAGAAGGGATAATCATCAGAATATATTAGAAAATAGAATGTTCTTTAGCCCAAGTCAATAAGAGTTAAGATTGTATCCTCATTTATTTTATAAGGATAAGCTAAATTGGTAATAGTCTTGGATTTGACGTTTTTATCTAATTTTTCCCAACTGGTTATGTTTTTAATATGCCACCTTATCTTTTCTAAACTTTTAGGATATTTTTCAATATTACCCCACTCTGACTTTTGACCATTTCCAAATTCTTTTTCGAGCTCATCTGTGATTTGGTCTAATATCTCTCCAATATATGGGCTACTAGCAACTTCGGTGAAGAGATCTTCGTCCCCACCCCATTTAATAAGGATTAGAGCTTTTCTAAGAATAACAAGGTCTCTTATGTTTATTATATTCATTTTTTTTGCTTTGTTAAATTTGGGCCTCCGTAAATTACTTTTTCTAACTTAAGTGTGCCTTTTGGGTATACAAATTCAAGATATTCTCTTCCGTTGGTTTCTAGGTGGGCGACTTGATATGAATTAAGTCTAAATACTACCACATCATCACCACGATTTGCATGAGTAGCTTGTCCATTAAACAAATTTTGAAAAGCTTCAGAAGGAGCCATTGCTATGTTTGTTAAATAAACTTTGCCTTTATTGTTAGGTAATATTTTATGTGTAGCCATGATTCCTGCTAATCCAACTTGATCGGTGTAATGGTAAAAAGTATAACCATCGTCATTCGACTCTTTCCTTGGTGTATCTCCTTCAACTAAAGTGATTAAGGATAGTATTGACCCAGCTCTTAATGCAACACGACCTAAGCTTTCCAATATACTTTGCCATGACAGTCCTGTCGTTCATCCTATTGTTCCTGCAGTGCCTAGTAGCGGTACAGCTGAGGCAGATTTCTCTTTCGAGTTAGAAGCTTTTGACGATTGAGATTTTTGCTTTTCCTTTTCATCTTTTTTCTCTTTATCGCGATCTCTATTAGCAAACTCTATCTGAGCAGTCTCATGTCGACCGATCATATCATCAAAGGAAGTCATTCCACCGAAAGCCAGACTCTCTAAACTATCGGGGTCAAGAAAGTGGGCTATTGTTTTCGTATGTAATACTGCTCGCTTGTCTGGGTAACTCTGGTAAGAGATCGAACAAAATCAAACTTAGAAAACTCCTTATTCGTTTTTTATTTTATTTTTAATCATATATTCAAATAGCATCTGAATTGTAAGTTCCTCATTAATTTTCCGTTGTTTTTTTAAGTTAAATAATGTTTCCAGGTCATAGTATTGAGTTCTGCTTCCTCCAGAAAGTACTTTTGAAAATCAAAATTTTTAAAAGTTACGCCAAATTTTTTTGATAAATGCTCCAACAAATCAACGGCACCTATACCATCATCTATTTCCCTAATGACATATTGTGGGGAAAAGTTAAAATCATAAGGATATTCTTTTTCTAGAAATGAAATGAGGTTTTCAAGTGTTAATTCCATAACTATTCTTTTGTTTTATCATAAATGGCTTGTCCTTCACAAGGATTTACTAAAATGTAAGGAAGCATCGAGAAGTAGGACAGAATACCAAAAAGCACTCATTCTTTCTTATTAAGAAAGTTGCTCAAAACTGTAAGAAAAAAGAGTTTTTGCTTATAATAAGTTCAATGCGTTTGTAGCATACTCTCGCACTAAATTCCACGCATCATCACTTTCAAAACTTTCATCAGTTTGCATTTCTTCAATGGAAAGATTAAGTTCTATAAGGTTATTGCATTTCAAAATATCAATAACCGCTTCATAAGAAACAATTCTTGCTTCCATCAGACTAGGCAGTAATCTGAATGCATTATCAAAGTCAGAGATAACTTCATCAAATACATCAACATAATCAGGAAAAGTAGCTACTTGTTCCTCGTATGATTTCGACAAACAGACTAAGCTATTTTTCAAGAGAGATAATTTATTATTTATATCTAATGTCATAATTAAAATTTTAGTTTGCTGCTGGAAATCTGAATGTATTGGCACCATCAGATACTTTCCAATATGGAGCTCCTCCAAAATGCCTACGTGAACCTGGATGATATTGAATTAATCTACCTGTTTCTTCTCCTCGATTATTAACCTGACGTAACACCCACCCTTTGTCCGAACCTCTGGTTTTAGTCATAACGCTATTTACCCAGCCTTCTGACTTGCCCAACATATTGCGAACATATCCATAGGATTGACCTTGCAATAAGCTAGGATTAGTAAGAATATCATCGACACTTTCTAAAACGGATCCAACTTTGCGTATTGCTGTTGTCCCAGTCCTAGCGGCTGCTTTACTCGCTCTGTAGGCGAGGATTTTTCCAGATAAATATAAGTTAAGTTTTGTTACACCGGAGCCTATTGCTTTAATTCCAGAAATTAATCCGAAGGTTTCAAAGAGATTGGCTACCAGAAATTGTTTATCTACAGGGTCTATCCCATTTTCAAATGGACACGGTGGTTGACCAGGTCCGCCACATTCTACCGTCGCGTCAAAGGATTTGGCAGATTCATTTGATGTTGCATTTTGTTCTGTATCTTGTTGAGCCCGTATTTGGTCACCCTGAGTAACGAAACCAGAAGATTGGTTGCCAAAGTCTTTAATTTCTTTTTGACGAACCATACTCATTAACTCGTCCACGGACATCATACCATCCGGATCAACAAAGCGAACCGGGTTATTGTTCCCATATGTATAAGGCCCCCACCTTCTACCTGAGTCTGCTAACCCAGATAACCAGGCTATCAGAATGTACTTAATTTAAGGCGTCAAATTACTAATATTAATTTTAGTTTGTCTATAACTTTTTCAGCGTCGTAAATTTTTTCATCAGGTATATTGTCAAATCCAAGATTATTATCAGTTATTTCAGAGAAACCAATAAAAGTATTTTCAAATTGTAATACATAGAAACTATCATTATGCCATATATCTAACATAATGACCCCAGAAGGAAAATTATGTGTTTCATGTTTTACTCCTAGTTTGTTAAGAAGCTCAAGTGTTTGATTATATATATTTATTGTTTTTATCATTTTGCCTTATTTTGAGAAAAATAAATTACCAGTTTTTCTTTCAAAAATACTGAAAGCCCCATTGGACTGAATTTCAATTCGATGTCCTTTTGTTAAAGCAGTCACATTACCGTTGGGGTGATAAGTTACGTATTTGTCATCTAAAATTCCAAACATTCTATCATTTGCTCGAGCATGTACTCTCTCAATAGCATCGAGACTTTTATTGATTAATTTCAAAGCTTCTTTTGGATTTTTAGGGCTAGGAGCATTTTCTAAAGCATTTTTAAACAGAGACAATCTTTCTACACGAGAAAGTAAACTCTTAGCCGTAATTTTTAAGAATTTTGCATATTCAATACCTCGAAAAAAGGAACCCCAAGGGAAAGTTTGCCATGGGTCATTCCATGAAGATTCCAGGCTTGCTGTGAGATAATCTGAGAAAGTTGAATTTGAGAAACCGTTTACCACAGTTCTTATTAAGGCCTGTAAAGAACGTTCGTCTCTTTGTAAATTGACTACATTTTCATGAATTAACAAAGAACCTCTTGATCTCCAAACATTATTCCATAATTGGCTGTCGGTTCCTTCACCAGAATTGTTAGCACTCAGCTGAAAAGTTGGAACATCTTTCCATTCTATTTGATAAACATCATTTCTTCCGTCATTAGTATTGAGTAAAGTATGGCCAGAGGGGTCTACAAAACGTGTAGAAATGGATTCGCTTTGTTGACCATTTGGGTCGATATTTGAAACTGGATTATTTTCTCCATAATTGAAAGGGCTTGATTTATAGTACTCGTCGGCCAACGGATCCACTTCCCACCAGCTCCCCATTCCTGCATCATACCATCTGGCACCGTAGTCATAGAAGTTCAGACCGAATTCTTCGTTGAGCTCTTTGCCATTATAAAGATAACGGAATTTCGGCAAAACCGGGTCTTTGTACCAGGCCCCGTTCATGACTTTTCCGAACGGATAGTAGTGGGTCTCGCTGATGATCTCCGAGTTGTCAATGCTGCCGCTGCCGTTTTTGTCTGAAAATACCAGCCGGGTATTGCCCAGGTGGTCTTTCAGCGTGTATTCATACCTGAATGTCCCGGCATTGTTTACCGCCCGGCCTTCTTCATTATAAACGGCTTCCACCACATTATTATTGAGTTCTATTTCACCCAGGTAGTCCTGGGTCAGCGTTACGGTTCCGGCTGTTTTTACGGTTTTACGTAGCTTATTGCCTGTGGCGTCATAAAGTAATTCAATCGTGTTATTGCCTCCGAAATCGAATTTAGAGGGCAGATTCAGAAAATTATGAGGGGCGTCCATGTTCACCCTGGCCGGGTCAATACTCGTTGTGCCTGAGCTCCCCGTGGTTTTATTGGTACCCGAGGATATGGTCAGCGTCTGATTGTCTATCGTGGTGTTGGTAAAGGCCCCGCCGCTGCTTACCATGCCTTTGCGGTTAATGCTCTGGATGTTGCCCCTGGCATCAAAACTCCGGGTTTCGGTAAAATAGTCATTGTTGCTGATCGTGCCACCGGACGTGTAATCAGAATACCGGGAATTGGTGAGCCTGTCAAGGTGGTCATAGGTGAAACCATAAGCCTGTGTGCTGCGTCCTTTGACCTGCCAGAGCATCTGCCCGATGTTGCCGCTTTGCTGCACTGTGCCGTTGAGCCCGGCCGTGAGACTGTTGTATTGCAGCACTTCTCTGAAAAGATCATCAGTAGTGGCCCCGAAGCTTGGCACAGCTGTACTGCTCAGCATATTGCTCACAGCGTAGGTGCTGCTGCTCAGGTCGGAAGTACCGTTGATGTCAGACAGCAGACCGTTAGACAGGTAATTGTAATCTACCTGCTGAAGACCGTTCGTTCCAGGACCCAATTTTTTCCAGGCCAGCTGGTCTTTGGCAGTATAAGCCAGCCTGCTGACAGTGTTGGCTGAGCCTCCGTTAACAGACTGGGTGGTTTGGGTGAGTCTGCCCCAGGCATCAAACTGGCGTGCATTGACAATCGTCGTGGTGCCTGCACTGTGCGTACTGCTCCGGGTCTCGCTCAGGATATTGTCACCGAAATCATAGGTGTAACTTACGGATTCTGCCGTGGTGCTACCCAGTGCGGTATGGTTATTTCCTGTCTGGTTGCTTACCCTGCCGTAGCTGTCGTAATTGAAAGTACTTTGTAAAACACCGTTGGCAGCCCCGGGAGTCACTACAGGATCAGCGACATTCAAAACCATCGTTTTGCTCGTTTTGAGTTTATCGGTCTCTATGCCTGAGGTAGCGGTGCTGTAAATGTTTTCAATGATCTTGTTGCTGAGTGTAATGGCATCCCCACTTCCGCCGGCATATACTCCTTTTTCAGTTAATCTGCCGTAATCATCATATTTACTGGCCATCCACCTGCCGTTGGTTTGCAGAAAAGCATCCTGAAAACGTACGGGAAGGTCTCGGCTGTTGTATTCATACAGTTCGGCTGCCTTGCCCGGTATTTTTTTCTGAGAAATGAGGTCATTGTTCAGGTAAGTGTAGCCGAAGGTAAGGTCAGCATCACTCCATGAAGCTCCAGGCGGAATGACCTTCACGAGCCTGTCTTTATCGTCATAAACATAGTAGGTATCAGACCTGCTACCGGTTGATTCGGCCGCATCAGTTCTTCTGCTCAGCAGCATTCTTCCTTTTTTATCTGTAAACTGGAAGGTCTTGTTGCCATTGCCGTCTGTAACGGTGCTTTTGCTGAGTTCACCTGCTGCAAACGACGAAGTGCTTCCAGTGCTGAAATTGTAATTCAGTACACCATCTCCTGTTAGGTTGGAGCTGAACCCGTTGATGGTCGCAAACCACGAAGGCGGCGTAACTTTCCAGGTCCTGTTAAGGGAGTTGGCTTCGTATTCTGTCAGGGTATATGGGGTGGCTCCCGGGTTTTGATAGCTCCCGTCGGAAACTCCGCTGGCAAATGGTTCAAAAGTCTTGCTTACGCGTCCCTGAACATCATAACTAACCGCCATGACCTGGTCGAGTGCGTTGGCCTTGCCTTTGGCAACGGTTTCGATCACCCTGCCTAGCCCGTCAAAATATTGGAAGGATTCCTGCGTGCCCAACCCGCTGCCAGCCACTGTTGTGTAGGTAGTAGTTGATTTTATTTTGCCATAGCTGGTAATGATTCCTGAAACATTGACCGTAGGGTAGGTATAGGCATAATTGATTTTTACATTGGAGCTTCTGGCCTTAGACTCCTGGAGTCTCATAAGCGGGTCATAAAGAAAATCAGAGAATTGCCCGTCAGGCCCTGTGATTTTACTGACCAGGGGAGTGTTGGTGAAATACTCGTATTTCCAGAGAAAGTCTTTGAACTTCCGTTGTTTGATCAGGCCTGTACTGTACCATTCGTAGGTTTCCGGCAACCAGCCTGTTTTGGTGAACTGACGTGGAAGACCCGCCCTTCCTGTGACGGAGGAGGTGCCGTGATAACTGTCAATGCTGCCTTTGATTACCCAGCCGGCTTCGTAGTTTTTAAACTGGTAGGGTCTTAAAAACTGACCTGCAGATGGTCCGGAAGTGCTTACGAAATTGCCTGAAGCATTATCAAAAGAAGCAAATTCTATTTTGGAGCCTTTTTGCTGTATACCGGCTACTTTGATCCTGGTCTCAAGAGGAATGATGATATTCAGGCGGTTGAATTCTGCCAGTTGGCCGGAAGGGAGACCTGATACCTCCGCCGGATACACATATTCAGTTTCAGTGACTTTCCCATCTGAATTGGTCAGGCTTTCCTTGGTCACCATCAGGTGGTTGGTGCCGTTGTATTCTTTGGAAAGTGTTGTGATCTGACCATCTCTATAGGATTCAATGGTGGAATATCTGAAAGGAGTTGTTTTGATGGTATATAATTTCCAGAAAGTAATAGGTGTGCCATAGCCACCTGTTTTGTAAGTATTAAATTTAATGAATTTTCCCTGGACATTCTGGTAAACCTCTCCTCTGAGAGAATAGTTGTCATAAGAATATATATCTTGTCCGGTTACATCCCTGTGGGATTTTGACATCAGCTCTCCGGACTGAATTCTGGGTTGTGGTGGTACAAGAGGAATACCTTTAAATGGTTCGGGAGATTCATTATAATATCTGTAATAATTGTAATATCCGGTTGCCGATGCGTTGAAATATTCCCTGACGGCTGAATATCCGATATGATATCCTTCAAAGGAAGAGAGCGGAACCAGTGAGTTTTCAAAGAAAAAATGGTTGATATAAAGAAAACCTCCAGCATTACAATCCTCTGCAATCAGGTTGCACATTCCTATGCAACCTTTATGGACATAACCATAGATAGGCATATTATAAAGTATTGCACTTGATCTGGAAGGAGTCCAGTTGTCTTGATAAGTATAACTTCTTACCTGGTCGTTGGCTGAACTTATGCCGTCAAAATTGGTAATTTTCTTGATACGTAGTCCACCGGCTAAGAAATTACCAGTAAGTGTGGTAGAAGTGAGTTTGTTGAGTACAAACTTTGAGGCAATGTTGCCGCCTTTCATTTCAAACCTGAGAGCCACACCTACAGGCAGACTGGGGAACAGGGTCACCAGTTTTCCTTCTGCAGTGGTAATATTGTCATCTGTACAACCAGTGTTGGTGCTGGCCGAGCCTACCTGCGAGCCATCTGACACTTTGAAGACCCTGATTTCAATAAACGGTGTAGGGCTGCAGCAGGATGGACTGTACTGCGGACCCCGCTTTTTACTCCAGGTATAATAGAGGTTATTAAGATCCGTAGAAGAGCTGATAGTCAGGTTAAAAGTGGCGGTTGGGGTGCCATCTATCATACATTGCCCTCCCGGCCAGTATCTGCTGAGACTGTCTACCGGACCATAATTCAAAGAATCCCTTGTTCCCCAATAAGTGTTGGCTTCATATTCAAAGGATGTTGAACCTCCGGTAGGATAAGCAATTTTTTTGAGCGTACCGAGTTTCATGGAAGCTTCATTCGGATGGCGGTTAGAATTTCCCTCCACCTCATTTACCGGGGTTGAGAAAAACATGTAACTTACCCTTGTAGTGGGAATATTGAGGGCAGTGTTAGTCGGATTGGTGGTAACTCCGTTGTAAAAACCCCAGTGGTCGATACCCGAAGAAAAACGGTTGGGCAAAAAGCCTGTGTTGCCAGACAATTCGTAATACTCAAAGGTATATGGATTGGCGGAAACGGTATTGTCACAGGATTTTTCCTGAACGCTTAATAGTTTCAGGGTTTTGTCTGAATACATCCCCGATTTCTGAGCTGAAGCATCATCATAATAAGTTTGGGCCAGGTCAAAGACTTTACAAAATGAACCTGACTGCACCTGGATTTTGTCGAGCTCTTTAGACTCATAACCTGAAACATCATTTAATATATCACTCCTGTTTGCACCGGCAGTGAATGATACTGTAGCGGTTGAGCTTACAATAGAAGAAATCCTCCAGCCCATAATATCCACTACATGTTGGAGGTATCCTCCCGAGGTGGTGGAAGATGGGTAACCTGTTGTGGTAAGTCCCGCTGCAGCATAATTGGAACGATAGTTATAACGATATCTTTCTTCTGCATAATTCAGAGTAATGTTGAAAAGGTCATCAGGCGAAGAGATTTTCCTTAGATACCAGCCATTGGCATACCAGAACCCCACATCGTCTGTTTCCATTACTTCTATTCCATGATTATTGGCACTGTTATCAATGTTACCGAAGAGGTATTTGGTCCCGTCTGGTGTAATGATAGTAAACTTACTTAATCTGTAGGCATTGGAACAGTTAGAAGGGGCAGAAGCTTCATAGGTAATCCTGACATCCTGCTGCGGAATCAGAATAACCTTGCCATTGACAACACCATCATTTGTCATATCAGCTTCAATAAAGAATTTTCCGTTATATCCTCCTACAGAAAACGAGAAAATATCAGGCTCAGGGTCTTTGGTCCCATTTACAAAATCCTGATTGGTGTGCGGGCCAGTGATGCAGGAATCAGTAGTGGCCGCAATTTCACTGCCAATAGAAAAATATCCGTTACAACTTTCATCTGCTTTTCCCTGCACCGTCCTGCTGATCATTCCTCCTGCCTGCAAACTCCAGCCTGCTCCGACCCAGCTGGCGGTTTCAGCTACTTTTTTGCCACTGGAATGGTAAGAAAGTGCAACCGGAAGACTTACAGAGCCTTCTTTTACAGTGTAAATAGGGATACCTATGTTAGGTACGCCGGTGTAATAACTCACCGGGATATCTCCGAACTTGCCCAGACTGGCAGCATTGGGAGAGGGCATGACCACATCTTTGATCTGGCTGTTGACCGGTTGGGCCTGAACTAATCCTGCACAACATGTGAGGACTAACATGAGGATGGTAAATCTTTTATGCATGGTTTGGTTGTATTTATATTATTTCCGGATTTGATTTTTGATGTCATTGTTGAGTTTACCCCTCGGACCTTCCTGAGAGAGAACAGCTCGCATACGGGTAATCTGACCTTTGGTAAACAGCGAAAGCTGATGGTCCCTGGTGTTGTCCATAAAGTTCATATACATGGCTACCGGCGATCCCAGACAAAAACAGATCTGCCTGTGATTCTTTTCAGTTAAAACCACATCGCTCGGATAATCATGTAACGGGGTATCAAATACTTTGTCATCTTCACAGGGTGTGGTTTCATTCCATAATTCATAAAGGCCGAGATAAGTACCCATGAGATGAACCAGGGTTTTTCCCTGGCTGTAAGGAGATTTATCCTCCCGGGTTTCCGCCCACAGGTAATCAGGGTCTATAATGATGCCGTCAAGATGCTTCGGAGAACCTGGCATATAAGCAAAACCGGCATTGGAATCTCCCAGTTCGGCTATCCATATGTTGATGAACTTTTCCGGTGTTTCAGGAGCAGAACCACCTGCTTTGCTGTCCTGGATTTCATTTTTGATTCCCCATACATCCCTATCCGTGTTGACGATTTTGATACCTGAACTGACAAGTTCAGAACTCCCTAAATAGAATTGTATTCCCGGATTTCCTCCGGATTCAAGATAGCGTTTTACTTCTTCATTCGGCACGTCTTTATCTTCCGGAGTAAACACTCCAAAAGCCTGATTAAGAATCTCTATCTGCTTGGCTATTTGTTCTTTCCCGGGAACAGAGCCGTCTTTTTTTGCAAGAACGTGAAAGACCAGCGGGATATTAATGACGTTATTTTCTACAGCATTTTTATAAGAATATTCCGTGATGGTACTTTCTATATTCTCTTGTTCTTTGACGAAATCAGGAAATTCTTTTTTTAAGTTTTCCAGAACTACCTGGGTGATGTATTTCCTGCTTTGCCCAAAAATATCAGAAAGACCGGAGGCCATCAGGAAAAGTAGAAGTACTGTTTTAATGAAAAAAGTGCGTCTGTTCATTGTTGAGTTTGTTTGTGTTTGATATTGCGAATTTAAATGTCCGGTAAAAACTAAATAGCTGTTATGTCAAACCTGAAAGTTTGATAGCAGGAGTAAACTAGGCTTACGATAAGAAACAACCTCTTTCGAAGGGAATATTGTAAGGATAAAGCTTCTTTTCATATTGAAACTGGATTTAATAAGGTTCTGAAAAAGTGTGACGAATAAATACAGTCGAAATCTATAAAAAAGTTTTTTTATTCAAAACATTTTAATGAAATCTTTATTAAAGGGTGACGTTTATTAATGCCTGACACCTCAGGATAATCAGAAGTATGACCTTTTACCAGGTCTTTTGACGTCAATTTTGGAATATGATCGTATCAACCCAACTCCACCGAAGGATCCCAAAACACCTTATCGAAGTCCCGGATCTGGTCTTTTTCTATGGTGATGCCCTCTGATTCGAGGAGTTGCTGCATTTTGTCCGGGGTTTCGAAGAAGTTTTTGCCGGTCAGGACGCCGTTGCGGTTAACTACCCGGTGTGCAGGTACGTCGTCTTTGGTGTGGGCTGCATTCATGGCCCAGCCTACCAGCCTGGCTCCGCCTTTGCTGCCCAGGTAATTGGCTATGGCTCCGTAAGAGGTGGCTCTGCCGTGTGGAATTAATCTGACTACCTGGTAGACTTCATCAAAGTTTTGCATCTTCGATCTCTTTTTCCAATTGCTGATACCAGTTTTCACCATAAGCCCTGATGAGCGGTGCTTTCAGGAATTTATATACCGGTACCCCCAATGACTCACCCAACTCACAAGCCGGACTGCAGATGCTCCATCGGTCGTAATTGATGGCGTGGTAATGTTCATATTTGGTGATCCTGATAGGGTAGAGGTGGCATGAAATCGGCTTCTTGAAACCAATTTTCCCATCGTTATAAGCTTGTTCAATCCCGCATTTCAGGATGCCTTTTTCGTCATAAATGGCATAGGCACATTCTTTTTCATCAATGGTGGTGGTAGAGTAATCCCCTTCCCAGTCTTTGATATATTTGCCTTGCTTTTCTATGGCAGCAATACCCTCTCTCGAAAGGTAGGGTTTTACGGTTTCGTAGATTTCTTCCAGTACCGGCAGTTCGGAAAACTCCAGCGGAGCACCCAGGTCGCCTTCCACACAGCAGGCTCCTTTACATTTATCGAGATTGCAGACGAAAAATTTTTCGGCTATATCGTCACTTACACAGGTATCTTCTATAAGAATCATGATCGTAATTTTTTACAAAAATACAAAAAGGCAGGTCAATATTAAATTAACCTGCCTTCAATACTTCCGAATATTTTATTTTCTGATGATCAGCACATTGCCCAGCTGTACATTGCCGCTCTGCAAATCATTCAATTCTTTGATTTCATTCATCGTAACGCCGTATTTCTTTGAGATGCTGTATAAGGTGTCACCTCGCTCCACTTTGTGCTTTACAGGCCTGTTTGAGGCTTTGGTCGAGCCTTCATCAGAAGAAGAGTCGCTTCCGCCGGCATTGATTTTTAATTTCTGGCCCGCATCCACCGATTTCTCCGTCATGTTGTTCCATTCCATGATCTCTTTCATGGTTACGCCGTATTTCCTGGAAATACCGAATAATGTTTCTCCTCTGCCTACTACGTGGGTTTTGGTGGCATTGTTCCTGACTTCAGATGCCTTAGGCTCAATCACCCTCGGTTCAGCTACCCTTGGCTCTGGTTCTGCGACTTCCTCTCTGGCGGTTTCTTTAGGATATGGCTGTACACCACTCACCACCAGCGTCTGACCGTATTTCAAAACATCAGACGGGGTCAGGTTATTGAGTTTCCTGATTTCTGAAAGGGTCAGGTCATATTTTTTAGCGATGGAGAACAAAGTTTCACCTTGTTTTACCTTGTGTTTTTTTGCCGCAGAAGGTATCCTGGTTTCAGGGAAATTGTCGTTCCTTTTAGGATATAAAACTGGCTCTTCCACAGGTTTTTTCTCTACAATAACCGGTTTATTTGCCGGTTCGGAAGGATAGGTTCTTGCCGGTTTTTTATCTTCAATAACGGGTCTGCTCACAGGTTCTGCAGGTTTTTCATAGACAATCTCTGCAGGTTTTTGAGATACTACCGGTCTTTCAGGCTCAGGTTCCCTTCTTTCCTGTACGGGCTGAGGGGCTCTTGTCACAGGATCATAATTGTCTCTTACCGGAATTGGTGTTCTTTCCTGGATGGCATCCTGGATGATTTCAACCGGGGTGCTCTTAGGTCTTCTTTTTTGCATCCAGACGATCCTGCCCGTTTGAAGCGGCTCGTCTTTTTTCATCCGGTTGTATTTAAGAAGATTTTTGAGTCTTACGCCATAAATCTGTGAGATTTCCCACATGGTCTGCTGATTTCTGACCGTGTGAAAAGGTATTTCGGCTTTGGTGTTTTTCTTCTGAAGATAATAGATCTGCCCTTCACGGGTAATGTCCTTATCCGTCATATCATTGTTTTTCAGGAAACTCCTGATCTTAACTCCTGCTTTCTCCGACATCTGGGCTACTTCATCACCCGGCTGAGCCAGGATTCCTTTCTTCCCGTTGATCTCATATAAGATCGGGTCGTCAGGTGAGGTAGAAACCACCGTCAGTCTTTTCAGGACAGGGTAGCCCACGTCCACGCTTTTCAGGTCTGATCTTTTCTTGATTTTGGTGATGACATCTTCCACATCTTCCACCCTTACCGGAACCAGCACGAGGTATTCTTTTTCATCAGGGATGCTCGGTGCGTACAGCCAGCTGTTGTATTTCCTTAATTCGTTGATATCAACTGTAAGTTCCACGGCGATTTCGGCGAGCGATTTCCCTTTGGTGTAATACTCCACAAACTTTCTCGGAGAATCTTTCATCCTGTTCAGTCTGTGTTCGTACGCTATTCTGTGGGCTATGGCTTTGATCAGGTATCTCTGGGTATTGCCGCTGAAGCTGATTTCGTTGGCAAAAGACCATTCTACAGGCACCACATCTCCGGCACCGCCAGGTCCCATGCCGTGAGCCAGCATGCTGGAAACCCAGTTTTTGAAAAGGAGATTGTTCTTCTTCAGATATAAGGCCGCAGCTTTGGTAGAAAGGGAGACGTGTTTTCTTTCATCCACACGATTATCTACTCTCAATCCCAGGTCTTTTCCCGTAGCTTCTTTAAACTGCCAGAATCCAATGGCATTGGAGCTGGAGATAGATTCGGGAAGTAGTGAGCTTTCCAATACGGCAATGTACTTGAAGTCTTCCGGTACATCTTCTTCTTTCAGGATCTTTTCAATGAGGGGGAAATACAATTGCATCCGCTCAAGTTTCAGATCAAGGTAATTGTTCTGAGGGAGCAGCAAGGCAGAAATTTCCTTGTTGACCAAGGCCTGTGCTTCAGGGCTGAGTTCAACGATGATGTTGGCAAATTCTACCTTTTTAGGAGCTTCGGGAATACTGGGTTGTATCTGGGCCAGGGCTGTGAAGCTGGCCATAGTAAGCCAAAGGCAAATAATAATGTTTCTCATAAATCTTTAATTTTTCTGGAAATGAACAAACCATCCCGGACGGGTAACAATATTTTTTGTGTACGCCGGTCGTTTTTGAGGAATTCGTTAAATGATCTTATATACTTAGTGGTGGCGTCGTTAAGGTTTTCATTGTAAACTTTCCCATCCCACAGCACATTATCGCTCAGAATAACGCCGCCGATGTTCACTTTACTGAATACTTTTTGGTAATAATTCAGATAATTCATCTTATCTGCATCAATAAATACAAGATCAAATTGAATGTCCAGGTCATCAATGACTTCCAGTGCATTTCCGATTTTCAGATCAATTCTGTCAGATACTCCTGCGAGTTCAAAATTTTTCAGTATCCTGGTTTTGAATTCTTCATTGGCCTCAATAGTCGTCAGTTTGCCACCTTCTGCCAGTCCTTCTGTCATACATACGGCAGAATAGCCGGTATAGGTGCCTATTTCTAAAATATTTTTTGGCTGCAGGAGTGTAGAGATCATAGACAACAGTCTTCCCTGCAAATGCCCGGAGAGCATTCTTGGATGGAGTACATTGGCAAAGGTATCCCTGCTGATGGCCTGTAAAAAAACAGATTCCTCATCAGAGTGATCTTCGCAGTATTTTTCTGTAATTCTATTGGTTAGACTCATTGTGTTTTATTGTACACCCAAATTAAAAATAATATTCTATAAATTCCAAATATATTATCTAAATTATATTTTCAGAAAATAATGAAAATTAATTAACTTAAATAAGCCTGCTCGCTAAAGCAGGCTTATCCAGGTATATTTTATGCTAATTTACGCTTAACTTCTTTGATTTCGAAGCTTTCAACAACGTCGCCGATCTGTATATCGTTGAAGTTCTTGATGCTCAAACCACACTCATATCCGGTTTTAACTTCAGATACATCGTCTTTGAAACGTTTCAGCTGAGCAATCTCACCTTCATGAACCACGATACCTTCTCTTACGATCCTCACTTTGTTGTTACGTTTCACAACACCGTCAAGGACATAACATCCGGCTACAGTTCCGAGTTTACTGATCTTGAACACCTCTCTGATCTCAATGTTACCCATGATGATCTCTTCCTCTTTCGGAGCAAGCATACCTTCCATGGCGGCTTTGATTTCATTGATAGCGTCGTAGATGATCGAGTAAAGTCTGATTTCAATTTGTTCAGCATCGGCAATCTTACGGGCATTGTTTGATGGTCTTACCTGGAACCCGATCACGATGGCATCGGCTGCAGAGGCAAGCGTTACATCAGATTCGGAAATCTGACCAACGGCCTTGTGTATGATTCTTACCTGAACTTCGTCAGTTGATAGTTTCAGTAATGAGTCAGAAAGGGCTTCTACCGAACCGTCCACGTCACCTTTAACAATTACGTTAAGCTCTTTGAATGTTCCGATCGCTTTTCTACGTCCGATTTCATCCAGTGTGATGTGTTTCTTGGCTCTGATGGACTGCTCTCTGATGATCTGCTCTCTCTTGTTGGCAATCTCCCTGGCTTCACGGTCGGTTTCCATGACATTGAACTTGTCACCCGCCTGAGGAGCTCCCGGGATACCGAGAATCTGAACAGGAGATCCCGGACCGGCTTCTTTGATTCTTTCGCCGATGTCGTTCACCATGGCTCTCACCCTTCCGAAGTATTGTCCTGCAAGGATGATATCACCTACTTTCAGCGTTCCGTTCTGAACCAGTACAGTAGAGACATACCCTCTGCCTTTATCCAGCTCGGCCTCAATAACACTACCTACGGCAGATCTGTTAGGATTGGCTTTCAGTTCAAGAAGTTCTGCTTCAAGCAACACCTTGTCAAGCAGGTCATCAATACCTATACCCGACTTGGCTGAAACTTCCTGCTCCTGGAATTTACCACCCCAGCTTTCAACCAGGATGTTTTCTTTCGAAAGATCCTGACGTATTTTCTCAGGGTTTGCACCCACTTTATCAATTTTGTTTATCGCAAACACGATAGGAACACCTGCGTTCTGAGCGTGGTTGATAGCCTCCCTGGTTTGTGGCATCACACTGTCGTCAGCAGAGATCACGATAATAACAACGTCCGTTATTTTAGCACCACGGGCACGCATCGCAGTAAAGGCTTCGTGACCCGGTGTATCCAGGAATGTGATCGATTTACCTTTGTTGCTACCTTCTTTGATCTTCACAGAGTAAGCTCCGATGTGCTGGGTAATACCCCCGGCTTCGCCTGAGGCCACCTTGGTTCTTCTGATGTAATCGAGCAATGAAGTTTTACCGTGGTCAACGTGACCCATGATCGTTACGATAGGGGCCCTGTCTTTCAGGTCGGCTTCTTCATCAACAATTTCAAGGGCTTCAACATTGGCGTCTTCTTCTGCCGAAATGAACTCAACGTCATAATTGAATTCCAAAGCAATCATCTGAATGGTTTCAGCATCAAGACGCTGATTGATGGATACAAAAATACCCATTTTCATACAGGTAGAGATCACCTCGTTAACAGACACATCCATCAGTGATGAAAGTTCGGATGCCGAGATAAACTCGGTTACTTTCAGGATGCCGCTGTCGTCCAGGTCCTGCTGATCCTGCTGATCCTGCTGTTCGGCTCTGGTCTTTCTTTTCTCACGTCTGTATTTTGCACCAAAGTCAGGGCCCTTGCTTTGCATTTTGGCCATGGTTTGTTTGATGCTGTCTTTTACGTCAGTCTGAGAAACGGCTTCTTTTCTGTCTTTGCCTCCGCGTCTGTTGTTATTGCTGTTATTGTTCGAGTTGTTGTTATTATTGCCGGTGTTGTTACCTGTATTGTTACTGGTATTACCGGTTTGTGGTGTACCAGGCTTTCTGGTGTTGTCACCAGGTTTGTTAGGCTCAGGCTTCCTGTCTTTATTTCTGTCGGCAGGAGCAGCATCCTTAGCGTTTGGATTTACTTTCTCAGCTACAACAACCCTCTTTCTCTTTCTTTTTTTCTTCAGTTCTTCTTTGCTGAGCGGTTTTTTCTCAACCGGCAGCTCAATTTTGCCAAGTACTTTCAAGCCCTGGAGCTTTTCGCCCTGAGCTTTGATCAGTTTCGGAGGAAGTATCTCGATTAACTTATCGTCATCAATTTTAACCTTTTTCTCTTCGATGATTTCAACAGGTTTGACCTCATCTTTAACAACCTCAGGATGATTCACAACTTCGTTTTTAACGGGTAATATCTCTTCTTGTTTCGGCTCTTCTTTTTTCGGAACCTCAACAACAGGTTGTTCGGCTACAGGAGCAGGTGCTTCGGCCTGTGGTTCAGGCTTAACTTCTGCTTTCGGAGCCTGAACAGGTTCAGGAATTACTACCACAGGCTCAGCAGCCACAGGTTTTTCTTCGACCTTTTCTATTTTTGGTTCTTCAGCTACTTTCTCTTTTTCCGGTTCAATAACCACCGGAGCTTTTGGTTTAGGATTAAGATCAATCTTTCCTAAAACTTTCGGGCCTTGTAAATTGTGTTCGATTCTGATAATTTCAGGCTCCTCCGCTTTTGGTTCCGGTTTTGGTGCTGCAGAATGATC
Organism: Emticicia sp. CRIBPO; assembly: GCF_009905725.1. Lineage (GTDB taxonomy): Bacteria > Bacteroidota > Bacteroidia > Cytophagales > Spirosomataceae > Leadbetterella. Next base: position 343,521 of record NZ_JAAAKV010000004.1, read on the forward strand.
CTCTTTCACGGGCTGAGTTTCTCTGAAATAAAGAATATCATCATCCGAGGAAGAGAAACGCGTAGGCTCGTTCTCCGTGAAACCAGTACCTGTGGTTTCGCCGAGAAGGTCGCTGTTATTATATTCTTTAGCAAGTATACCTAACTGCTCAAGGGTTAATTTGGCGTTTGGATTACTATCGATACGATGACCTTTAGAGCCAAGAATCTCTGTAACTGTAACGATACTTACGTTAAGTTTTCTTGCCGCCAGGCTAAGTCGCATCATTTTTTCTTCTGCCATAAAATCGGTTTCTCCTTATTGTTTAAATTTTTGCGATCAGGTTCTTATTCAAATTCTTTGGTAAGAATCTCAAGTACCTCATCTATTGTTTCTTCTTCTAATTCTGTTCTTCTGACTAAGTCTGCTTTAGAAACTCCCAATACGGTTTTGGCAGTATCAAGACCTATTTTTCTGAATTCGAGCAATATCCACTCTTCGATCTCGTCAGAGAATTCCATTAAGTCTACATCTTCTTCTTCCACTACTCCGTCAATATCCCTGAAGACGTCTATTTCCATTCCGATCAGCTTGCTGGCCAGTTTGATGTTAAGCCCGCCTTTACCGATGGCAAGTGAAACCTGGTCAGGCTTCAAAAATACTGATGCTCTTTCGTTGGCCTCATCAATCCTGATGTTGCTGATTTTGGCAGGGCTCAAAGCCCTTGAAATAAACAGGTTGACGTTGTCTGTCCACTGAATAACGTCGATGTTTTCGTTTTCAAGTTCACGAACGATTGAGTGGATTCTTGAACCTTTCATACCCACACAGGCTCCTACCGGGTCAATCCTGTCATCAAACGACTCCACCGCTACCTTGGCTCTTTCACCCGGTTCTCTGACGATCTTTCTGACCGAAATCAGACCGTCAAGAATCTCAGGGATTTCCTGCTCGAACAAACGCTCGAGAAAGACCGGCGAAGTACGCGATAAGGTCAGTTTAGGATTACCGTTGTTGATTTCAACTTTGTGAATCACGGCCCTGGTGGTCGTTCCTTTTCTGAACTTATCTTTCGGGATCTGCTCAGTTTTAGGAAGTGACAATTCATTGCCTTCTCCATCCACACAAATGATCTCACGGCTCAGAATCTGATAAACCTCAACGGTCACCAGTTCACCCACCTGATCTTTGTACTGATTGAAAAGCATTTCTTTTTCAAGATCCTTAACTTTCTGGATAAGGGTCTGGCGTGCGGTTTGAACGATTCTGCGACCAAAGTCTTCAATTTTCACTTCTTCAGCCACCTCTTCACCGATCTCGAAATCGGGTTCGATTTTTCTGGCTTCAGTCAGAGGAATTTTATCGGTATCCCAAATGTCTTCTGAATTGTCATCTACAATCTCACGTGTACGCCACATTTCCAAATCACCGCTTTCGGCGTTCAGAATGATGTCAAAATTATGGTCATCACCGTAGGCTTTTCTGATCATCGTTCTCAGAACATCTTCCAGAATGGCGATCATGGTTGGCCTGTCGATGTTTTTTTCTCGGGCAAATTCTGCAAAGGATGCAACTAAATCTCCACTATGCATACGTACTTAAATTATCTTTTAATTCTAAATTCTTTTTATTTAAACGTGATCACCACTTTAGCCTCTTTGATGTCTGATTGCTCAATTTTAACCGGCTCCGGTGTGATCTTTTTTATTTTTTCGGGCTGAAGGACAATGGCTCCGTCTGCTACAGATACCAGGTCTCCTTTGATTTCTTTTCCATCGTTAAAAAGAACTTTCAGCTTTCTGCCAATATTTTTCACATATTGCCTTTCAAGCTTAAGAGGTGTATCTACGCCCGGAGAAGAAACCTCCAGTGTAAATGCCTCATCAACGATCTCTTCCAGCTCATCACCGAGATTTCTGCTGATCGTGCTGCACTCGTCAATTTTGATTCCCTCGTCAGAATCCACAAGGACAGTAATCTTTTTTCTTATTTTTGATTGGCTCGTCAATACGTCGACAATATAGAATGGAGACCCACTTAATTGATTTTTAAGAATATTTTCGACCGTATTTTTTAATTGCATTTCAAGAACAAGAATATTAGTTAAGACGAGTAATAACAAAAAAGGAGGATTCTGCCCCTCCTTTGTTTTTCAAAATCTTACGCAAAATTAAATTTTTTATTTTAAATAATGCAATTTTTGTTTATAAAAATGCTTGTAATATGTCAGAAATATTTTTTTTTGATTTATTATTGTAGTTACGATTAAATATTTCTCTGTGGCAAAAGTCATTCGTTTTATAAGGAAATTCTTTTTTCTCATCAATCTGATTTTTGTTTTATATTCACTATTAGTTTACCAGTTAATCCTTTCAGTAGATATAAAGCATTGGTTAGGTGGTTTTTTGATGCTTTCCTTCCCGGTAGTTCTCTTTTTTAATATTTTTTTTGTCTTTTGCTGGATTTTTGCAAGATCGTGGAAGTTTCTTGTTTCTGCCATTTTCCTCGCAATTACCTATCCGATCATTAACCGGACCATCAAAATTCTTCCTGAAAATATTGACCGTTCTCCAAGATTTTCTTTTTCGCTGACCAGCTATAATCTCATGTACAGTGATTATGCGGCCTTCGCCACGAAAAAAGATGACTGGAGTGCCGTAGGTATTCTGAAAACGCTGGATACACTCTCTTCGGATATCAAGTGCTTCCAGGAGCTGTATAATGATGAAAGAGAAGAGTCGTTTGATGTCCTGAAACATCTCTCCAAACGGTCGCCATATTATATTTATATGCACTCAAGTCCCGGCAACCTCAGAGGGAAGGGGGAAATCGGGCTGGCTATTTTTTCCAGGTTTCCAATCATCTCGAAAAAGGAAGTGTACTGGAAAATGAACAACAACGGCCTGCTTGCCGCCGATATCGTCATTGACCGTGATACCATCAGGGTGATCAATGTCCAGTTGCAATCCATGGGGATCAGGGTGCAGAAAGTGTTTAACTCGCACAAGGAATATAACCCGCAGGAAGCCCGGAACGTCCTGAGCCAGCTCAAACATGGTTTTGAAAACAGGGCCATCCAGGTCAATGAACTCGAAACCTGGATCAGTGAAAGCCCTTATCCTGTCATTGTAGCCGGTGATTTTAACGAGTTGCCCTATGGCTATGCCTACGGAAGAATCAGGAGACAGCTGAATAATGCTTTCGAAGAAAATGGCTTTGGCTTCGGTTTTACCTATCATAAAATCCTTGGTTTTCTCCGGATAGACAACCAGTTTTATGATCCGAAAAGCATCACCAATGTCACGTTCAATACCTACAGAAATGTTCCGTATTCAGATCATTATCCGATCAAAGCCTGGTATTTACTTCATTAAGTTTTAAAAACCTATCCTCTTTTTGGGTTTGCCTTCATGGCCTTCAAAGTAATCTTTGAGTTGCTGAAGTTCAAGGTCATAACCACCGCTCAGGATCGGGAACCTGCACCAGCTCCTCGGGTCAAGGTTGTGATCGTCCAGGTGAAAACCGGGTGCATAACGCTCTCTTTTCCACTGATTCCTGCTCCAGAGTCTGAAAAACCGCGTTACCCAGAGGTATAGTTGTTCCCTTTCGAAACGTTCTCCGTAAAGCACTTCAATATGGATAAAGGAGTCTTTGGGCGATTTTTTATCTTTCACAGCCAGTTTTTCAATGTCATTCAGCACTTCATAAGGCATAAGATCGGCTTCGTCGGTTTGTTTTTTGTCTAAGGGACGCAGTTCCGCAGTAGGAGCGAGCTGGTTTACCTTATTGAGGCCTTCTATCCTGATGTGCTTGCCTTTTACTTCACAGCCTGTTTTTTCCAGCCAGATCAGCCAGGTCCTCAGCCAGGATTTGTTGATACCGGCTATCGGGCTGATGCTTCCGGCGGTGTCACCATCCATCGTACAATAGCCTACAGCGACTTCTGAGCGGTTGGAGGTAGCCAGGAGCAGGTGATTGCTCAGGTTGGCCAGCAACCAGACGCCCGGGGCCCTTACCCTTGCCTGTATATTTTGCAGGGCAATGTCGTTTTTCTGCCAGGTCAGTTCTGTTCCCAAAGCTCCTTCGATCAGCTGGGTGTAAGATTCGACCAGCGGGTTGATATTTATCGAATAAAAACGGGCTCCGATAGAGTCAGCCAGTGATTTTGCCGAGTTCAGCGTGTCGGATGAGCTGTTTTCGGTGCCCTGATAGATCGTGGTGATCAGGTTGGCCGCCAATTCAGACTCATTTTTTGAAGCCGCAACAGCGGGAATATAGTCCAGTTTCTTTTTGAAATTTTCTAAGCCGATGCTTTCGTCACCCAGTCTGATCATCAGACCACACAAGGCCGTGCAGGCACAGGAATCTGCCCCTCCCGAGAGTGAAATGGTAAACCCTGCAGAACGTGATTTCCGCAGATAATCAAATAAACCAAGGCAAACTGCCCGTGCAAATTCTTCTTCTTTCAGAAAACCGCCTTTCTCAAAAGGTTCTAATGCAGCTTTCTGAAACGTAGGTTTTACCTGATCGTCAAACTCAAAATGGCCGTAAATATATTTTTTGTTGGAGGGTATCGGAGACTTGATTTTTGATTGTTCAATACGTGTATTCTCAATGTCGATCACGGCGGTCGTCAGAGTGAAGCTGGCATAACTGAACCTCGAGCTCGAGGCTAAAAGTTCTCCGTTCGAAGCAATCATGGCGTCACCGTCAAAGATCAGCCTGCCTGATTCATTTCCTAAGAGGTTTGTGTAAATGTATGAGCACCCGTAGGTCCTTGAAGCATCAATAACCAGTCTTTCGCGGGTTTCGAATTTCCTGAATGAAAAAGGGCTGGCACTCGGATTGAGGATCACATCTACACCACGGTCATAGAGTCTCACTGCCGGGCGGCTGGCTACCCAGCCATCTTCACATATCTCAAGGCCGATTTTTATGCCTCCCAGGTCAAAGATGAGGTCACCGACCGGGTACTTAAATCCTTTTATCTCTATTTCTTCCGCCACACCCGCAGGCCATCTCTGGAACCAGCGGTCTTCATAAAAAATGCCGTAGTTGGGCAGGCTTTGTTTACAGACAAAACCCAGGATTCTTTTGTCGGCGATCAGGCAGGAAGAATTGTATATTTTATTGTTAAACCAGATGGGCAAGCCCACTGTGGTAATGATGGAAGAGCATTCTTCCGCAATATCAGATAATAAATCAAGACAGGTCTTATAAAGATCAGGAGCATAAAACGCATCATCACAGCCATAACCTGATATGCATAATTCAGGCAGGCAGAGTATACTTACTTTTTCTTTCTGGGCCTGATGGATGGCATCGATAATATTTTGTTTGTTATTATTCCAATCCAGTGGTGTTTGGTTTAATGCGGCGGCTCCTGTTTTTATTAACTTCATTTTATCATTAATTTGAGGTCAAAATAAGGTAAAAGATTTAAAATTTGAAAGAGAAAGTACGCTTAAGGATTCTCAGCGTCATTTTACGGGAAACAGAGGATGGCAGTCTGGTAGTTATATTTATTTTAGTCAATTTAATCTTTTTATAATCCTTTTTTATGAAATGAAGAAGAATACCCTCTGATTGAGGCGGGCAATAATTTAAAATATGCGTCACAGAGCCATTCAAGGCCGGTTTTTTGTTATTTTTTCTTCGTTTTTTGTTTTTTACGGCCCCTTTGTGAAATGTCGGAATGTATCCATTTAATAAGTTTTTAGCTTGTTGATAAAAAATTATTTAATGGTATCATATTGTTGTTAATGTATTTATAACAAGTAATTTATATTTTTTTATTTGAATTGATTTATGTCAATTTTTAAAGATTCAGGATATTTTCATTTGGAGATAAATTATTAGATTTGCACTTGATTTAAATCAAGCGACTATCTATTCTAAATACAAAAAGTAAACAATCTAAACCTAAAAATTTCAATGCAAGTTTCTTCAAGTTTTTTAACCGGAACTAAAAAATTATCAGAAGTTCCTAAAGACAAGACCAACGTTTCTAACACTTCCACTACATTCGCCGGTTGTTACTCAGTTCACAAAATCCAGGAAAAACAGATCTGTCTTGTTTTCGACAGAGGATTTGTTTATTGATTTTCCTGAAATTTTAAGAGATAATTAACAGAAAGTAGTACCATCACCCTGCGGTATTCAGCAAGCCTTCCTAATTTTATTTAACATTTCTAATTGATTCAGATAACTTGTTTCAGGGTTTTATCTGTTTCCGGACTTACAGTATTCAGAAGGTCATTCCGGGTTACTGTAAACTGAGCTGACGTCATGTTGTTTTGCATGGAGATTGAGTCCGTTTGCAATGCAGACCTGGTATGCAGGGTCTGAAGCATTTTTTTGATTTGACCTCCCGCACTGTTTACTATTTGCCGTATTTTCTATTGAGCGAAAGAATCGAAAGAAAATTGTGCCGTTCCTGATAAATTTGAAACCAGTATAAAAAGAAATAAGGATAGAAAATCTACCCTTATTTACCGATTGCTATTGAGTGAAAAATTTACTAAAATCTTTGTGTTGATGTGAATTTCCGAGCTGTTTTAATATTTAGACGGGGCTATTGATCATTGGTCACTTTTATTAAAGAGAATTTCATGCCATTTAAATTCTCCTGATCTGTTTTGTCATCTGAAAATGGCTTTTTGTATAAGTATAATCGAATTTTTTGCCGGTAAAATGCTATTAAATGTCAAATTTGATACCTTTTAATCATTTTGATACCCTTTAATAAGTTTTCGGCGGGTAGACTTATTTTTTTGTGACTGCACTGAAAAAAGATTTTAATCCAAATTTTTTGTACCCTCTTAATAACTTATTTTTACTGATGTTATTTCTGGCATCATTGTTGTTGAAGTGTCTCCCGTTTTACGATGAAATCATTCACCTGCTCATAACGCTTTTTAGGTTACGAAGGATTTTTAATCGGTTTTCCTGACAAATCTTTTATACTTTTGTAGCATAACGATTTTGTCAAACCTTTATTTTTAAATTCCGATTATGTCTCTTATACTGCCCGTTAATGGCGTTCGTCCTTCTTATGGTAACAACTGCTGGTTTGCCCCAAACGCCACGCTCGTGGGCGATATTACCATGGGTGATGACTGTACCGTTTGGTTTAATGCCGTCGTCAGAGGCGATGTCAACGCCATTGTTATGGGAAACCGGGTAAATATCCAGGATGGGGCAGTGATCCATTGTACCTATCAGAAAACCAAAACGATCATCGGAAATAATGTGAGTATAGCCCACAATGCCATTGTTCACGGATGCGTGATAGAAGACGAGGTGCTGGTTGGGATGGGTGCTATCATCATGGACGGAGCCAGGATCGGGAAAAACGCCATCATCGCCGCAGGAGCTATTATTACGCAAAACATGGTTGTTCCTCCCGGAACTATTTATGCGGGTAATCCCGGTAAATATTTAAAAGATGTCAGTGAAGGGCAGGCCGAAGTATTTATGAGAACAGCCAATAACTATGTATTCTATTCGGGCTGGTTTAAAGATGAAGCAAAAGGTAGCTGACCTTAAGGCCGCTAATTGTTGCCGCCATTCCGGAATATATTGTCCCTGCTGCCACCTTTTTCGGTAGGTACGTAATCAGCTCCTTTCCATGATTTATCCTTGAGGGAGCCGTTCTTGACCGACTTGATAAAGTTAGCCCAGGCAAAAGGGTTGAGCAAAGGGTTCATGGTAGTCGTTCCCCTGGCCTGTAGCTGCATGAGTTGCTGGTCCATGGCATACCGGTAATTGGCCCCTGATCCCATGGCCTGCATGGACATTGATCTCTTGACACTTTCGCTGCTGAAATTCTTCTCCAGGTTTTCACGTTCCTTGGCATCCGGAAGCTCCATTTCAACGAGGGCAAGTTTAAATTCTTCTTCCGTTCTGAAAGGATAAACTTTAACTTCTTTTAACATTTTAGCATCCTCACTCAGCTCTACAACAGCAGAATAATTGAGGTCGACGTTTCTAGGTATGATATGGAATTGTTTCTTGAATCCGAGGTAGGAAAACAGGATGGAGTCGCCCGGAAAAACCTCTATGACGAAATAACCCTTGGAGTTGGTCAAAGTACCTCTTCCGGCCCTGTGATTGATGATGTAAGCCCCCGGAAGTGCCTCATCGGTCTTTCCGTCAATGACAAAACCTGAGAAAGTTACGAATTTTTCTTCGCCCTGGGCAAAGGCATCAGAGCTCAGCAGAAAGGATAATCCGATCAGTACAAGGCAGGTATATTTTATATTTTTAATAGTCATCACGAGAAAAATTTCAGAAAAGTAACAATAAATGGCATAGAAAGCAATAGGCCGTCGAATCTGTCTAAAAAACCTCCGTGCCCCGGTATCAGGCTGCCTGAATCTTTGATGGCAATACTTCTTTTGAAAAGAGATTCAACGAGGTCGCCCAATGTACCTGTTACAACAATAATTACGGCAATTGAGATCCATAAATAGAGATCATAAAAATCATGGTACCTTGAAAAAATAAACGCTGCAGCAAGTGCAAATATTGCCCCGCCGAAGAATCCCTCCCAGGTTTTCTTAGGCGAAATCCGCTCGAATAATTTCCTTCTGCCCAGAAACCTGCCCGCAAAATAGGCCCCTGAATCATTGACCCAGAGGATCACCAGGATGCCGATCACCAGGTAGGGCCTGTAAATGCCTTTCTCGATGACGATTTCGTTCAGCAGGGCAAACGGGATGGCTACATAGATAACCCCCAGGAACGTGTACCCGAGGTTTTCAAAGGGTTTATTGTCCTTTTTCTTGTACAACTTAATAAAGAAAGTGGCCGTAAGAAGCGGAATAATAAGATAATAGAATACAAACGGAACTTTATCGGTTTCAATCAGGAAAGTGAGGGCGTTGATGAAAATGCCACAGAAAGTGCCATACGATGAAAGCGGCAGGTTGCCGTTTAAACCCAGGAGTTTGTAAAATTCATATTGCGTCAATGCGGAAATCAGCAAAAAAAGGGCCCAGAAAGTATATGCATCGAAAAGTATACAAAAAATGATGAGCGGCACAGCCACCAGAGCGGCTATAATTCTTTGCGTAAGGTTTGAATACTGATCAATTTTTTTCTTCATTTTTTATAAAATCATTAATTATAGTTAGGGCAATATCTTTTTCGGTGACCGATACCATCAGTTCACTTAATCCGAAAACCGGATAGTTGTGATCTACTTTGTTGAGAATAACGGCCTGGATGTCGTGGTTAAGCAGCTCGTTTTTAATCAGTTCTACTTTGTACTCGTTGTTGTCGTGATAAATTTTAATCCAGTTATCCATAAGGTGGGCGTTTATTTGTTTTTCCAGTTAAGGGTTTCCATCAGGTGTATACAGTCTTTTTTCAGGTAATTGATAACAGGCAGCAGCGAATCATTCATTGTCGCTTGCTCAAGATAGACAGCTCCGCGTAAAAAATGCCTGGTGGTATCGGTCAGGTAAAACTGAAAGTGGCTCGGCACTTCGCCTTCCAGCTCAATCACGATGGCACTTTTACCGTTTTTCAGATTTATTTTCTTCTCTTCTTTATAGTTGGCCTTGACCAGGTGTCTGTAAGCCAGTTTGTAGGCATCTGCTATGTGGTGATCCAGTTTATCCGTATCGCCGTTGAGCGGTTTGTAGGTAAATTGTATCCTGGCGTCGAGTTCAGGATAATAGACAATGATCCAGTGAGGTTCTGCCTGCCCGACCGTATCAGGCTGGATAATGGCATGTTTTGAGTATTGGAAAGTATAGGGATGATCCTCAGTAAGTTGCTGATATTCATGTTTTGGCAACTCAATCCTGTTAAATCCCTTGGGCTTCGGGGTATAATCCGAAGAGCCGGTTGCACAAGAAATAATCAGGGCAGAAAATAAAATAAAATGTATAACCCTAGGCAAAATCCGCATCCTGAAAAGTATTTTAGATGGTAGCAAATATAATTTATTTTGACTTAATACACTAAAAATTTGCACTCCCCCGGAACATTAACACTTAAAATAGCTTAACGGCTTTTTGGATAAGCCCTGTTGACAAAAGCTAATGATCTTAATATTAAAGTAATAAAGCCTGGCAATCATCAGATTGCCAGGCTTTAAAATAGTGTTTTTATACTGCTCAGAAGAAAGTACCGACGGTTACCGATACCACACCCTGGGTTCTTGAAAGTGCTGCTGAAGCATAGTTTTCAGGATTGCTGATGGTGTATGGGGTAAAGGCTGACTTCGAGGTCATTCTTGAGTATCCCAGGTCGGCAAAGAAGTTCTGGGCCCTGTAGCCGGCTCCCAGCGACAACTGTACCGTTGATTTGCTGTTGGCTGATGATTCGTTTCTGTAAGGGGTGTTTAGCAGGTTTACTCCTCCTCTCAGACGAATGTTACTCACCCTGATTTCAGCCCCTGCTTTCAGGTTCAATACATCTTTGTAAGTATCCTGGATGCCGCTTTTCTGATCACTTGACCATCTTGCATCTTCAGAGTCTTTGATGCCCATTTGTCCGTATCCTATATATTCAGCTTCCACGTTGATCACACCCAGTTTGGAGGGAAGAAAAACCGCCGCTCCGAGGTTTCCTCTTAACGGAGAAGTCAGTCTGTATCTGAAGTCGTTTTCTACGGTGTACAGGGTTTTGCGGTCAACGGTAATTGTGCCAGGCAGCGGATCGATCGTAACTTCAGAACCGATAGATTCCCTGATTCTCATGGCAGTAGGAGTGGTAACGTTCAAACCGATACTGAGTACTTTAGAGGCTCTGATGATTCCGCCTAAGGTCAGGTTAATCCCTGTTCCGTTTACGTAGAGGTCGTCACCATATAAAAAGCTTCTGAAAAGCTCTCCTTTCGGGAAACTTTCAGCGTGATCGGTCAGCTGGTTGAAATTCAGGTTCTGAATCCCTACAGAAGCTCCCAGGTAGGTCTTATCGTCGAAATTGATACCGTAGCTGATGTTGAATTGTCCTAATGAACCGGTTTCCCGTACTTTTCCGGACTGGACCACCGGAACGCTCAGTTCGCTGGCTACATAGTTATTGTTTCCCGTATGATCGATCAGGTAGGCCTGATAATACATGGAGGTAGGGGTCTGGGCAATGCCGGTGCTTCCGTCATACTCATCTTCCAGCACCTGGGTGGAAACATTTTCAGAAGTGGCTTTTTCTGCAAAGTAATCAGAAATAGAGCTTTTGTTATTGCTTCCGTTGTAGACAAATTCGTTGTTGAAGTTGGCCAGGGTATTGTAAGACAAGCCGAAAGCACTTCTTTTTTTACGGGTACCTACACCGTTGTTACTGAATACAACTGCGGCCTGGCCGATATTCAGCCTGGAGCTCGAAAGTGGGCTGCTTTGTCCTATGTATTCTGATTTGACGTTCTGAGTGTTGTAAAGCGGTGTAATACTGAACTCAGATTTGTTATAAAACCCTAAGCCTGCTGGATTGAGAAAGATGTTGCTCGCATCTCCGCCCAGGGCAGAAAAAGAGCCTCCCATACCACGCGTTCTTGCCGTTCCGAAAGAATTATAGTTAGAGAATTTAAACGCATCTTCGCCGTAGAAATGACCATTGATTGATAACTGGGCATGGCTGTTAAAACTAAAGCCGAAGGCTAAAATTGAAAGAACGGTTATCCTTTTCATAATTGTAAACTGAAAATATGGTAGATTTTGAAAAAAGAATCCCCGCCAATACAATTTGGTAATCAGCGGGGAATAAAATTTTATTTCAAGCCGTTTAACGGATTATCTCGGACCTCTTGAAGAGCCACCTGATGATGATCCGCCGCCGGAGCTGCCTCTGCTACCTCCTGAACTTCCTGATGAGCTCGGAGAAGGAGATGAGCTTCTGCTGCTGTTCCAGCTGTTGCTGTTTGATGAGCTCGAGCCACGGCTGTTGCTGTTATCGTATGATGACGACGGACGGCTGTAGCCTGTTGAAGAACTTCTCGACGAGCTCGACGATCCTCTTGAGTAGGACGACTCAGAAGCAGATCTTGACATTCTTGACGGGTTCGAATAAGAACCGGCGTTTGAAGATGATGATCTGTTGTTGTCAAAGCTTCTTGAAAGTGAACTGCTGCCTGGGTTAGATGATGAACCTCGGGCATAAGAGTCGTAGCTGGCCGGTCTTCTTGACGAAGGATCGTAGCTGCTGCGGGTGTTGGCTGTACCTCTTGAAGATTCAGAAGTGCCGCCTGTCCACGAACCGTTTTTACGATCTGCAGGTCTTGAATTAGTGCCTGTGTAGCTATCTCTGCTTACACCGTCTGAATTTCTTCTGCCGCCGTTGCTGGCTACTGAAGGTCTCACAGTGTTGGTAAATCTGTCGTTATAAGCAGCGGTGTTTCTGCCGCCTTCTCTTGTTCCGTAAGTTCTTTTACCGGTGGTGTAACGGTTGTCACCCCAACTGTTGCCGTAATAAACCGGCTGGTATCCGTAATAAGGAGAACCATACCCGTATCTTGAGCCCCAACCGCCATAATAGGCCATTGAGTTGTATCCCCAAGGTGAATAGCCCCACGAATTGTAACCCCACGGAGAATATCCCCATGAATTACCGAAGAATGGATCCATCATACCCCATGACATGTAAATGCCGCTGCTCCACGGAGAGTATCCCCATGAATTGTAACCCATTCCACCCCAGCTGTTATATCCGCCCCAGCTGTTAAATGAATTCCAGCCGAAAGGAGAGTAAGCAAAACGGTTGAAAGGAGAATTCCAGCCCATCGGTTGGGTCCATGAATTGTCGTTCCATCCCTGACTGTAACCATCTGCATATCCGTCTGAGTATCCCGGAGTCGGCGTATTCGCTCTTTTCAGACTGCGGGAGGTAAGGTATTCTTCATCGAAGTATTCTTCAGAGCTTTCTGCCGGTTGTCCTCCGTAAACCCTGTCATAAGAATCATCATATGGAGTGGATTCAACAGAAGGAGATGCCTGTTTCGAATACGCCTGGGCGTAAAGAACCGGAGCATCTGCTGATGAAGCGTACATATCGTCATATTCACCTTTGGTGGTGATAGACTTGTTTGTACATGCAGAAAATCCCATTAACGCAACAATGGTTAAAACATTTATTGAATTCAGGCTTTTCATTATAATAGTATTTTAAAGTGTAATAAATTCCGATTAATACTTAGATACATTTTATAGGGCTAAGGTTGCATTGTGCACCCAAGTATTTTTTCATTTTAATAACGAACTTAAACGTTATTTAGTTACAAAACTAATGGAAAAACTTATATTTGCAAGATAATTCGGAAGTGTTAACATTTAAATTAACACATGAAATATTTCAAACTAATTCTTAAAAGGTATTCGATAAAAGATGGCAAAAGGACTTCCAACACGTAGTGAAAATTATTCAGAATGGTACAATGAATTAGTTAAAAAGGCAGATTTGGCTGAAAATTCGGCGGTAAGAGGCTGTATGATCATCAAACCGTACGGTTATTCAATCTGGGAAAAAATGCAGAGGGCTTTAGATGACATGTTCAAGGAAACAGGTCATTCGAATGCTTATTTTCCTTTGTTTATACCCAAATCATTTCTTTCCAAAGAGGCTTCCCATGTGGAAGGGTTTGCCAAAGAATGTGCAGTGGTAACGCATTACCGTTTAAAAAATGATCCGGATGGCAAAGGTGTGATTGTAGACCCGGAAGCCAAACTGGAAGAGGAGCTGATCGTGAGACCAACCTCTGAAACCGTGATATGGAGTACTTATAAAAACTGGGTCCAGTCTTACAGGGATTTACCGATATTAATCAACCAGTGGGCGAACGTGGTGCGTTGGGAAATGCGTACGAGGATTTTCCTGAGAACTGCCGAGTTCCTGTGGCAGGAAGGGCACACCGCACATGCTACCCAGAAAGAAGCGGAGGATGAAACCCGCCAGATGCTGGAAATATATGCCCAGTTTGCTGAAGAGTGGATGGCTTTGCCGGTGATCAAGGGGGCCAAAACTGCCAATGAACGTTTTGCCGGAGCAGAAGAAACCTTGTGTATTGAGGCGATGATGCAGGACGGAAAAGCACTTCAGGCAGGTACTTCTCACTTTTTGGGACAGAACTTTGCCAAAGCTTTTGATGTGAAGTTTCAGGATAAAGCCGGGAACCTTGAACACGTGTGGGGTACTTCATGGGGTGTGAGCACCAGGTTAATGGGTGCTTTGATCATGGCTCACTCGGATGATAACGGATTGGTACTGCCTCCGAAACTGGCTCCTATCCAAGTGGTGATCGTGCCGATTTTCAAAGGTGATGAGCAACTGGATGCCATCAGCGAAAAAATTGACCCGTTGGTGAAAGTACTGAAATCTAAGAAAATCAGTGTGAAATTTGATAAGGATGACCAGGCTCGTCCGGGCTGGAAATTTGCCGAATATGAATTGAAAGGTGTGCCTGTAAGGGTGGCTGTAGGGATGAGAGACCTCGAAAGCGGTACTGTTGAAGTAGCCAGAAGGGATACCCTCGAGAAAAGCGTCGTGCCGATCGAAGGTCTTGATGCTTATATTGAGCAATTGCTGGAAGATATTCAAACCAATATATATAAGAAGGCCCTGGATTTCAGGACGGAGAATATTTTTAAGATAGATACCTGGGATGATTTCCTTGTTCAGATTGAAAAAGGTGGCTTCCTGAGTGCTCACTGGGATGGTACTTCTGAGACGGAGGAAAAGATCAAGGAACTCACCAAAGCGACAATCCGTTGTATACCTTTGGATACTGAGGAAGAGGCCGGATCTTGTGTGTTTTCGGGAAAACCTTCTGCTCAAAGGGTGGTTTTTGCGAGGGCATATTAACAGGAGAAAGGAGAACGGAAAACAGGAGAAGGGAAAAAGGAGGACGGAGATCGGAACACGGAAAAACAGCAGGGGGAAGACCTGTCCGGCAAGTAAATTTTTTAGAGTAACAAATTAATAAATACATATGGTTAAGAGTGGCAACACGGTGTCGGTCCATTACAAAGGCACACTGAATGACGGAACTGTTTTTGATAGTTCAGAAGGAAGAGAGCCGCTTCAGTTTGAAGCAGGTAGTGGTATGGTAATCAAGGGATTCGACGAAGGGATTCTTGGCATGCAGGTAGGAGAGAAGAAAAATATTCATATTGCGGTGGAGGATGCCTATGGTCCGGTAAATGAGCAGATGCTGTTCAAGTTTGACCGCTCAGAAATTCCGGGTGATATTCCCCTGGAAGTAGGTGGTACCCTTAACATGCATAACGGAGAACAGGCTATTCCTGTCATTATCAGGGAAGTAACTGAAAGTGCGGTGTTGATGGATGCCAATCATCCGCTGGCAGGGCAGGAGCTCAATTTTGAGCTGGAGCTGGTAGCCATTTCATAAAAATCAAAAGAGGCTGTCTTTCCCAGGGCAGCCTCTTTTCTTCATAAAAAAGTCTTTAAAAAACTTTCCTCGCCACAGCCATGGTGGTGGTCGATTTGCTCATCGTGTAAAAGTGAAGAGCAGGCACTCCGAAAGAAATGAGTTCCTTACACTGCTGCACACACCATTCCACACCGATCTGACGGGCAGTTTTATCATCTTTTGCTTTATCAATTTCACTTCTGAATTCCTCCGGCATATCCAGGTAAAATAGCTTGGGCAGCACGTCCAGTTGTTTTTTAGTGGCCAGTACTTTCAGGCCTGGGATGATCGGAATATTAATGCCGTTTGAGCGGCATTTTTTAACAAATTCAAAGTAACGGTTGTTGTCAAAAAACATCTGAGTCACCAGGTAATCCAGTCCTGCATCTACTTTTTCTTTCAGGAATTTAAAGTCAATGTTCTGATCATCAGCTTCATAATGCTTTTCCGGATAAGCCGCTCCGCCTATACAGAAATCACTCTTGCTGAGATACTCAGACTCTTCGTGAAGGTATTTGCCTTGATTCATTTCCCTGATCTGCAACACCAGTTCGGAGGCATATTTATGCCCTTCTTTCATCGGTTTGAAATAGGTGTAAGGCTTGGCAATATCGCCTCTGAGGGCCATCACGTTTTCTATGCCCAGGTAATTAAGGTCTATCAGGAGGTCTTCTGTTTCGTCTTTGGTAAATCCGCCGCAAAGTATATGAGGAACAGGGTCAATATGGAATTTGTGCATGATAGCAGAGCACAAACCTACTGTTCCGGGTCTTTTTCGTGTTTTGATCTCTTTAACAGAGCCGTCAGCCTGTTCTTTGAGCAGGTATTCTTCACGATGATAGGTGACGTCAATAAACGGTGGTTTCAGCTCCATCATGGGTTCAATGGCATCCAGCAATTCGTCGATCTTTCCTCCCTTGGCGGGTGGGATAATTTCTATTGAGAAAATGGGTTTGCCTTTTGAAGCAGCCAGGTGTTCTGTTACTTTAGCCATAAAATTCGATTTACATAATACCGGTGGATTACCGATGTCTCCGCAAAAATAAAAAATTCAATAAGCTTAACAGAAATTATGCAGAAAGATTAAATCTAATTTTCTAATTTTAGAAAAATTATCTAAAATCAAACAAAAAAAACCTCCTTAAAAGATGAAAAAACTATTATTTGCACTGGCCATTCTGGCTGTGCCCATGTTAACTAAAGCCCAGGACCTTAAAAATTACGCCGGAACTTATACATTTGAGAATGCGTCTTTTTCCAAAGTTGAAGTGAGTGTTGAAAACGGAAAGCTTTTCGGATATGAAGAAAGTGCCGGAAAACACGAACTGAAGCCGGCGGGAACTGCCGATGTTTATAATATTGACGGCATGGACGGACAGTTCATTTTTGGCAGAAATCCTGCTAAAGTGGTTGTCAGGGCTACGATTAAGGTAGAGGGTAATCCTTTTGAAGGGAAAAGGGTATTTCCTGCCAAAACAGATTATACAGGCGTTTATACCATTTCGGGAGCTCCTTTTGAGAAATTAACGATTACGGTTGAAAACGGGGCTTTGCAGGCAGATGCTCCGGGTGTAGGTAAAGGTGAGCTGCTGGAAACTTCCAATATTGACGAATTCCTTGAGCCGAACAATGACGCCATTATTTCATTTTCAAGAGAGAATAAGGAAGTAACTGCCTTGGTTATAGCGGTTCAGGGGTCTTCGATTCCGGGGACAAAACAAAAAGCCGGTAGTAACACTGGTAATGAATATGCAGGTAAGTATGTCTTCGAGGAAGGCTCTCCGATTGACGCTGTAATGGTGGAATTGAAGGATGGTAAATTGTACGGAAGCACCTCTCAAGGGTCTGCCGAATTGAGACCAACCAGTACAAAAGACGAATATGATGTGATAGGATATGACGGCAAAGCCACCTTTAAAAGGGACAGTACGCAGAAGATTTCGGGACTGACACTGGCTGTTCAGGGGGCAAGTCTTAATGCTACCAAGAAATAAAGCCAATCCATAAGTAAAAAATTAAGAGGCCTGAAATTGATTTTTCATGGCCTCTTTTCTTTTTTATCAGAACTCTATCCGGTAATTCAGCATCGGTACGAGTCCCATCTGGTATTTGGTGATGACTTTTTTCTGGTAAGTGTCATAATAAGAAAACGCCACGTTTTTGTATCCGGCAACATTCTGGAGGTCAACAGACAGCGTACGCGAAAACTTAGTTCTTGACCTTTTAAAATAAACTCTCAGGTCGGGTCTGAAATAGTCGGGATTTTTGACGGTTAACGGACGAGTGTAATCAAAGCTTGTCGTCTGGTTCTGTTCAGACTTGGCCAGGTCTATGTTGTAATCCCTGAATCCTCCCAGCCATACGACGCGGCCGTTAATGCCCAATATTCTTGATTTAGTCCTGGCCCATTCTTTCCCCAAAGTGAGATTTACGATGTGGTTGCCGCTGAAACGGGTTTCGTAATATTTATCGTCAAATGCCAGGAACTGGGCTTTATACAAAGTGGTATTGATCAAGGCAAAGAAGCCTTTTGATAAGTATTTCTGGTAGGTAAGCTCGATGCCGAAATTGCGGCCTTTGCCTTCATTAACAAAAATAAAAGGTCTGGCAAAAGAAACCACCTCAATGTCATTCAATGTAGAATAGTAGCTTAACTGCGGAGCACTCGAAATAGGGTTGACCGGGTCCGGTACATTTGATATCCCCTGGTAATATAGCTCTGTTTTCAGAAAAGAAGCATCCTTGAAATCAATTTTATACTGCAAGACATAGTGCTGAGACTTGATTGGCTTGATATCTTTTGCCAGATAAAGTACAGACGCAGCAGGTGTCTGGCTGTGCAGGCCATAAGCCAGGTTAATGTTCTGGCTGGAAGTTAGCTGGTAACCTACAGAAGCCCTTGGCTCAAGGGTGGAGGTATTGTTATACGTGTAATTCAGGTTGTGAAGACCAACGTTGAGGCTCAGTTTGTCATTAAATGACTTGCTGAGGGATACAAACGGCTGAATGACGACAGATGAATAATCAAATGAGGCATTCATTTTATCGTAACTTAACTGGTCATATTGCCTTGTCAGGAAAAGCCCGGCTTTGAGGCTGGTTGAGCGGTTCAGTTTTCCATTGATGATTCCTGAATAAGATATCCGGGTTTTGATGGTCGAATCAAATTCTGCAGTTGGTTTTAATCCTGTGCTGAAACGGGAATTGTCCAGCCCTGACATGACCAGTACATTTTTAAGGTTCCAGTTTTTGTTCAGGTTTTTGCTTTGGGAAATACCTGCTACACCCATTTTACTTTTAAATGTGATGTTCTGAAGGTCTTTTTCTGATTCCCAGGTCGTGGCATCCGGGTCAGATTTGAAAATATTGCTGCTATTCCCGCCCATAGCAAAGACGGAGATTTCTCCCAGTCTTTTTGTAGGGAAGTTTAGTTTGAGAGAAAGATCTTGGAAAGTGATGCTCTCTCCGCCGAAATCAATGCCCATCAATCCCAGTAAACCTGTAAATGAATAACGGTAGTTAATGAGGTAGCTGCTGCCTTTCTGACGGTTTAAGGGGCCTTCAGAGGCGATATCCACACCCACAAGCCCTGCCTGGACGGTGTGCTCATATTTCTTATTGTTACCTTTTCTGAACCGCATGTCCATAATGCCGGAAAGGGCGTTGCCGTATTCGGCCGGGAAAGCACCGGTCAGAAAATTCATGCTGCCCAGCAACTGGGCCGATAATATATTGGTTCCGCCACCGGTTTGGGTAGCTCTGTCTCCGAAAGTTCCGGCGTTGCTGAGGTGATTGGGATTGACGATCTCAACGCCTTCGAGTCTCCACTGCATGCCGTTGGGCGAATTACCCCTGATAGCCATGCCGTTGGCCTGGTCGTT
Organism: Emticicia sp. CRIBPO; assembly: GCF_009905725.1. Lineage (GTDB taxonomy): Bacteria > Bacteroidota > Bacteroidia > Cytophagales > Spirosomataceae > Leadbetterella. Next base: position 362,754 of record NZ_JAAAKV010000004.1, read on the forward strand.
GGTGTTGGCTACACCTGCAAACGAAAATGCCAGCCTGGCAGGATCAAGGAAGGTTGCCGGAAAACGCTGCACCTGTTCCATCGTGATGGTGTTCAGACTCGTCAAAGCCCCGGAAAGGTTAGGGGAAGCCGCCTTCACGCTGATTTCGTTGAGATTGGTCAGCGAGGGGGTAAGGGCTATTTCTAAAACCAGTTCTTTCGATGACTCCAGCAATAATTCTTTGATGGTCTGCGGAGCATATCCGACAGAGGTAACCAGCAGTTCGAGTCTTCCAAGGGAGACTTCCGTAAAGGTAAAATTACCCTGGTTATCAGTTTGGACGGTTTTTCCCGTACCGGCAATACTGACGGTAGCCGATTCCACAGGAGAATGTGACTGGGCATCGCTGATCCTGCCCCTGATGGTTTGTGTCTGCTGTGAAAAAGCACAGAAGGTAAAAGTCAGGTAAGCGAGCGTCAGAAGTATTTTTTTTATGAACATCATCAGGGATTATTAAGATTGGCGACTATGGAAGTCAAAAAAACAAAATTATCGAATTATTCGGTTGATGCAGCCTTTTATGAGGATGATTGTCGTCATAAATCCGGTTTATGGCGAAAAAAGAAGGGTTTCTAAGTATGATTTAGAAACCCTCCGGATTTATTTAGGAAGAAATATCTCAGGCCACCCAGGCTTCAACTTCTTCTTTAGATGGCATTTTTTCGTCGATTTTCAGTTTCTTACGCATGCCACCCAGGTCATTGAATATCTTGTTGGGATTGGCTCCTTTCAGTCCTTCGATGGTCAGAAAGCCCATTTTCTGCAGGGCCGGAATCCAGACTTTAGGAACACCCACTGCTTCATAATCTGCTTCCGTGGCTTGTTCGGCTTTTTTCTCCGGTCTCATCTGAGGGAAGAACAATACTTCCTGGATGCTTGAATTGTTGGTCAGCAACATCACCAGGCGGTCGATACCGATGCCGATACCGGCTGTAGGCGGCATACCATACTCAAGTGAACGGATAAAGTCTTCGTCCATCGCCATGGCTTCTTCATCTCCTCTTTCGGCCAGTTTCAGTTGTTCCTCGAACCTTTCACGCTGATCAATCGGGTCATTAAGTTCCGAATAGGCGTTTGCCACTTCCTTACCATTAACAAACAATTCGAAACGCTCTACCAGACCCGGTTTGCTTCTGTGTTTTTTGGTCAGGGGCGACATCTCAACCGGGTAATCAATGATGAACGTCGGCTGGATCAGGTGAGCTTCCACTTTTTCGCCGAAAATTTCGTCGATCAGTTTGGCTTTGCCCATGGTGTCGTCGATTTCCATGCCCCACTCACGGCAATATTTTCTCGTTTCTTCTTCAGAAAGCGGGGTAATGTCCACGCCGGTATATTTTTCAATGGCTTCCAGGATGCTCAGGCGGGCAAACGGGCCTGCAAAATCAATTTCATTTTCACCTACTTTAAATTTGGTGTCTTCATGAACCGCCAGGGCTACTTTTTCAAAGATTTCTTCGGTGATCTGCATCATCCATTCGTAGTCTTTGTAAGCCACATAGAATTCAAGGGATGTGAATTCGGGGTTGTGGGTCCTGTCCATACCTTCATTTCTGAACATCTTTCCGAACTCATAAACACCTTCAAAACCACCGACAATCAGTCTTTTAAGGTACAATTCATTAGCAATACGCATATAAAGCGGCATGTCCAGTGAATTATGGTGTGTTTTGAAAGGCCTCGCAGCGGCTCCTCCGTGGATAGGCTGCAGTATTGGTGTTTCCACTTCCAGCCAGCCTTTGTCATCAAACATCCTTCTCATGGTGCTGATAACTTTGGCTCTTTTGATAAATGTATCTTTAACTTCCGGGTTAACGATCAGGTCAACATAACGCTGACGGTAACGGAGCTCCGGATCTGTGAATCCGTCAAAAACCTGTCCCGACTCGTCTCTTTTAACCACCGGAAGTGGTTTAAGCGACTTGTTAAGGATCGTGAATGAGGTAACATGCACAGAGATTTCGCCGGTTTGGGTAGTGAAAACATAACCCTTCACCCCGATGATGTCCCCGATATCCAATAGCTTTTTGAATACGGTATTGTACAAGGTCTTATCTTCTCCCGGGCAAAGATCATCTCTTCTGAAGTAAAGCTGAATGCGGCCTGTTGAATCCTGTAATTCGGCGAAAGAAGCCGAGCCCATGATCCTGAACCCCATCAGACGGCCTGCCATGCTGATGTCTTTATATTCTATCTTCTGCTTTTCGTAGTAATTGTGAATTTCACTGGTGGTAACATTTACCGGAAACAACTCTGCAGGGTAGGGATTGATACCCATCTGCATCAGTTCTTCTCTTTTTTGTCTTCTTAATAACTCCTGTTCGCTTAAAAGCATGATTCTGTTTTTTATGAATGAGATCAACCCGGATAAGCCATCCGTGTTTAATAAAATGCAAAATTAGCTAAAAGAGTGTAAATCATAAGGATGAATAAAAAAATAAACGGCGACAAACCTAAATTTGCCGCCGCTATCGGATCAGATAAGGGTTTTATGTGATATTCTTGAAGTTAAATTTATTAGTTTTTCATCATGGGGTCTGAGATTCTTACAAAAACACGGCCTAACAGGTTCGGAACAATACCCAGCAGGATCAGGATAAATCCTGAAGCTACAGTAACCGTCGGATTTACAAATAATTTACCGGCTGATAGAATGCCCAGAATTAATAAAGTCGAGAAAGGCAGCGAAAATGCCAGGATCAATACGGCCAGCTCCAGGTTGAAAGTCCTTTTTTCTTTCGGAAGTTCCAGGCTGTCTTCTTTGGCATTGAAGGCTGAAATGTGAGCAAACGGCCAGAAACTGGCAGAACTTTGGGGAATGACCGTGGCAATCAGCACCATGGTCGGATCTGTGATATGCAGCAACTTGATGACAATGGCACTGAAAAGCAAGGTGATTCCGGCCCTGAAAGCCAGGATGGAGAACACCATTCTTTTGTTGCCTTTTTTCAGCTGAACGGCCAGTCCGATAAAAATCAGCACCAACGGTGTCATCATGGCACTGGTTTTGTCAAAAAGGTCAGCTACAATGGGAGGGACAGACTTGTAGTTATAGCCGAAGCCCAGCAAAACAAGGGCCGCGATCATGATCAGGTTAATGGGCTCTTTGAAAAGGCTTATGATCAGACTTTTGATTTTCTCACCCACACCGCTGCTTTCTGATTTGGTGTTGCGTAAAAACATGTTCATAGCTACCAGGTACAGGAATATAAGCACGAAAAACTTATTTCCCACATCGGCCAGTGCACCCATGGCCAGGCTTTCTTCTCCTAAAAATTCAGAAATAAAAGGAAAGCACGACAAGCCGGGAGCAAGGGAAGGAACCAGCATGGTGACGGTTCTTCCGACAGAACTGTTTTTATCCACCCCAAAGAAACTGAGCAATGGCGGAGTAATAAAAAACATGAAAAAGTTGAAAACAATGGTCAGAACTGGCACAAAGATCATCTTCGAGTCGATATTGATCTTCATTAAGGCAATAAAAATGGTAGATGGCAGGGCCACCGATAAGACAATCTCCTTTATGCCGTTGGTTTGGTCTTTATTGCTGAATTTAGATTTTAACAGTAAACCTAAAACAATCAAAAGAATCAAAGTTATGGTTTTTTCTAGAGCACCATTCATTTTGTTATACTTTAATTTTCTTTGGAGGTTAATTGAAATTGGAAATAACCATAGCAAAGGTGGAACATGGATTCATACCTTCAGATTATTAAACAGGAAACCCGGGCTGCGGTGTAAAATCTGCCACAGCCCGGGTTAAAAACCTTATCAGCTGATTTCGCCGAGGCTTTTGATAAATAGTTTCATCTCGTCCATTGTACCGATACTTACACGGCAGTAAGTCTGGTTCTGGATATCAAACGAACGCACGCCGACGCCCTTCGCAGTCATTTTGGAAAGCATGTCCTTGCCGTTCATTTTGATCGGGAACAACACGAAGTTGGTATAAGAAGGAATGTAGGTGTATCCTAATTTACCCAATTCGGCATAGATATAATCTTTGGCTTCAGAGTTTAACCTGATGGTCATTTCCTGGAATGCAAGATCGTCGATAGAGGCAGTGGCAGCCGCTATGGAAGTATAGGCAATGCCCATTCCGCCACGGGTGATCTTGTTGATGCTCTCAAGGAACGACGGCAAAGCAGCGATATAACCGATTCTTAATCCGGCCATACCCATTACTTTAGAGAAAGTACGGGCGATGATCACATTTTTCTTTTTAGAAAGAAGAGAAACCATGCTTTCGGTACCTTTTCCGGCAGCCAGCTCAAGATAAGCTTCATCGATGAAAATAGGCACTTTTTCAGATACTCTTGAACAGAAGTCAGTCAGCTCCTGGGTAGAAGTGATGGCTCCGGTCGGGTTGTTCGGGTTACAGATATAAACCAGTTTGGTGTCTTTATCTATAGCCGCTTCCATGGCTTTCAGGTCATGCGACCAGTCTTTTTTACATGGCACAGCTTTCCAGGTAGCTCCTACAGATTCAGCCACACGGATCAATGACATATAAGTAGGATCAGCAGAAACGATATTGCCACCTTTCATGAAAAGTACCAATGCCACTTTTTCAAGCAAATCTGAAGAACCAGGTCCCATCATGATATGATCAGGAGTAACGCCCTCTTTTTTGGAAATTTTTCCGATCAGGTCGAACATTTCTTTCCAGGCATAACGGTTACCGCCACCTACGGACTCAACCACTGCTTTTTTAGCACTTTCAGGCGGACCGTAAGGGTTTTCGTTAGAATTCAATTTTGCTTTCATTACCGGCGGAAAAGGCTCAGCCAGGAAATGCTCTCTCACAAACGGACTGTAAATGATTCTGTTTTGTGCGTCAATCTGCACAGGTGCGTTTGAGAATGCACCCATACTAAGGTGAGGAGCAAGTGCGATACCGCCTAATGTCATCAGGCTTGATTTTAGAAGACTGCGTCTGTCCATTTTTTGGTTCATGATAAAAGAAAGATTAAGATTGATTTGTTAATTTGACCCTGCTATTCTGAAATATTTTGTAAAAGACACCCCTTTGTGGGTACCCGAAGCCATCATTAAAACGGAGGTGCTCGTTGTAGGTGTAGCTACTCCCAAAGCACTCCATGCCACTGTCAGGGGAGCCACGCCGTTAGCGTTGGTGCTCGACTGACCAACCGTCGCCCCTGTTGCTCTCAGTTTGTAGGTAATCTGCAATCCTGAAACAGGGATAGAATCAATACCCACTTTATAATCAAGCAAGCCGGTTTTGTCAAGTTCAAAGATCACCAGACCCACATTGGTTGAAGCAGAAATGGGAGAAGTGACGGACGGTTCGGTAGTAAGTCCTGAACTCAGTACACCGTTGGCACCTTTGACCAATACCAGTACCGGTGAAACTGTTCTGTCAACAAACGGGTCGTCTACTTTGCAAGACGCAGCAAGAGCAACCACTGCCAGTAAGAATAAGTATTTTATCGATTTTTTCATTTTTCTGTCGTTTAAATTTTTCCTTGATTACTCCACCCACCACAATTTAACCTGCATATTGTCTGTTCCGACCAAACTTATCGCTGCATCGAGCTTCGCTTTGTTCAGAGAATATTCACTGGTCGGGTAAGGCAACCTGGTTGGGATAACCCCGTTGTTTTCAAATACTGCACGCAGGTCTTTGGCCGGCATCACCGGAAGTCCGGTCCTGCGGTATTCTGTCCAGGCTTCTATGCCCTGGCCAAACAAAGCGATCCATTTCTGATCCATGATCTTGGCCTTGGTGACTGCTCCCACTGTGGTGTAATAATCAGCAGGCATCGTGGCTTTGAACTGGGCAAATGATGCTGCAATACCGTCTTTGAAGTAAGTTTCAGCACTTCCGGAAATGTCACCGTCTATTGCTGCTTCAGCCAGGATAAATTTAAGTTCAGCATAAGTCATGATCACACTTGGTGCAGCATCAGCTACAAAGGCGTTTCCGATAGTAGAAGCCGAACTCAGGTACGTAGTGGCAATGGCATCAGGCAATCCGTTTGGAATTCCTGTGAAAGATCCTCCGACAGGGTTTCCGAAAACTGAAAGACGGGTGTCTTTTAGTGCTGACAGCTTATCTACAAGTGTCTTACTGAGGTTCCAGTCAGTACGGCCGTCAACGATCATTACCTGGTTCCATACATTATTGCTCGGGCGTGTAGCCGTATTCTGAAGCAAAGCATTGTCGGCATTCGAAGTGAAAATAGGGTAGGTAGTAGGATTTCCCAGTATTTCCGCGAAGATGGCCTTTGATTCTGCACTTTTCTTGGCAGCCTGACGGTTAGCCAGACGAAGACGCAGCGAGTTCGCAAACTTTTTCCACTTCAGGATATCTCCGTTGAAAAGGATGTCTCCTGAAACTGTAGGGCCGCCCACTGTCAGTTTTTCGTTGGCACTTTTCAGATCTGCCAGCAAACCTGCATAAACCACTTCCTGAGAATCATATCCCGGAGTATAAACCGGCTCTGCTGAGGTACCTTTCAGGGCTTCTTTATAAGGAATAGGGCCATAAAGATCGGTAAGCAACGAGAATACCCATGAACGCATTACCAGGGCAATTCCCTCATAGTTGGTATTCACCATCGTACCACCGGCTTTTGACTGGGAAATGACCCTTTCAAGGTTGACCAGGGAATTGTTATAAAGGATTGTCCAGTTATTGGTATAAAACGCCGGGGTGATACCGTAGCTGTCGCCTTCGTTAGAATAGATGTTCCTGGCAAAATACTGTGTCCATAGCATCGCTCCGTCAATGTTGAGACGCTGAAAACGGGTAGTGCCACCCCAGTAGTTGTCAACACTTTGCTCAATGGCATAAGGCAGCAGGTACTGAGGGCTGATATTTGTCGGGCTATTCGGGTCTATATTCATTTTGTCGAAGTCGCCTGTACACGATATCGAAGTGAGTACGCCCAGAACAGTCACTAAAATCAATATTTTTATTTTTAATTTCTTCATGATCATTCAAAATTTAGTTGTTCAAATACCTTAATTAAAATCCAAGAGACAGGTTAAAGCCGATACTTCTTGAAGATGGCAGGTTACCATAGTCAAATCCCTGTGCGTTACCACCATAGGCATCCACTTCAGGATCAATATGAGGGTGGTTGCTGAACAGCATCGCCAGGTTACGTCCGACCACTGAGATCTTGGCATTCTGAATTTTCAGTTTATTCAATGCACTTTCAGGTATTCTATATCCGAATGAGACTTCTCTCAGTTTCACATAGCTCGCGTCAAAAATGGCAGCTTCGTGGTATCTTCTCGGGTTGTTATAGGCAATCAACTGGTTTGTTGCTACGATCACATCATTCGGTACGTAATTCGGGCTTTCAGCCGTTCCGATGTTCATCACACCCTTACCGATGATGCCTTCCTCGCGTCCAAGGGCTGTTTCCGCATACTGGCCTGTCCAGCGGGCTGTTCCGGTCCCTTCGTCAAACATATCACCGCCGATTTTGGCATCAATCAGTGCACTCAGTACAAATCTCTTATAGCTGAAGGTATTTGAGAAACCTCCGATCCAGTCAGGCTGAATATTTCCGAGTACCCTTGGGGTGCTGCTTACCATAGGAAGACCGTCTTTGTAAATGATCTGTCCATCAGGAGCATGTTCGAATCCGATACCGAAAAGAGAACCATATGCATCGCCTACACGGGCCAGAGACGATAGTCCCTGTCTTGTGACAAGGGTATAAGTCGTCAGGCCTTCTGCCAGTTCAACCACCTTGTTCTTGTTTTTGGCAAAGTTCAGACCGACTTCCCATTTGAATCCTGAAGAGATTTCAAGCGGCGTACCGGTTAATGAAATTTCAATTCCTTTATTCGTGATCTTACCTGCATTCAGGGTTCTTTGGTTATAACCGCTGGCTTTAGAGATTTCTACACCAAGAATCTGGTTTTCAGTCGATTTGGTATAGTATGTCACATCCAGGCCAAGCTTGTTTCTCAGGAATCTTAAGTCAACTCCGAACTCAACTCCGGTGGTGATTTCAGGTTTAAGAGTAGCGTTGGCAATGGTCAGGTTTTCATAATATTCAGGAGTAGATCCATTCCATGACGTTCCGGCGTTGAATGTCGGGGTCAGCTGATAAGGAGAGGCATCGCTACCCACCTGGGCCCAGCTGGCTCTCAGTTTACCAAAAGACAAGATGCCTGTAGGTACTGAAAGCAGATCAGTGATTACAGCACTTCCCGAAACCGAAGGATAGAAATATGACCTTGCGTTGGCAGGTAAGGTACTTGACCAGTCATTACGTGCTGTAACATCCAGGAACAAAGCATTTTTATAACCGAACTGAGCAGAGCCGTACACACTTTGTACTTCAGATTTCATAATTCTGCTGGCCACTGTGTTCTGAGAAGGGTTGGAGTTGGCCAGGTTGTAAACCCCGTCTACCACCAGTTGACCTACGTTGGTATAGTTCCTTTTGTAATAATTCAGACGCTGAGCACCACCGGCCTGTACCACCACTGAAAATTCTTTACCGAAAGTTTTGTCATAAGTAAGCAGGAAATCATGGTTGGTTTCCTGGCTTCTCAGGATTTCTTCAGAATAAGCACCCGGAGTCCAGTTACCGTTTCTTACACGCTCAAAGTTTCCGATGTTGATACGGGTATCAGACCATACGTCAGTACCGGTTCTGAGCATGGCATTCAGGTTTTCGGCTAATTTTATGTTCAGGGAAATGTTTCCAAGCAAACGATCCTTGTCGTTGTCATTCGGTAACATCTCGTTGGTATAGAATGGGTTGGTAAAGAAAGTATGCTGCCAGTTAGGCGGATCTGTGTCCGGTAATTTACCGGCAACTACCCTGTTGATGCTGATGCCAGTGTAATCTCTCCAGTTGGCCAGCTGATCCCACGAAACGTGTCTGTGCGACCAGATGAAAGTCTGGCTGGAAGCAAAGTTTCTGTTTCCACCCGACTTGATATATTCACCGGAGCCTGTCACCGTCAGGAATTTATTTACCTTATAATTGGTGTTCAGTCTGAAGTTATTTCTTTTAAACGTGTTGAACGCTGCAATACCTTTCTGATCCACATTGGAATACGCCAGTCTGAAGCTACCCTTGTCGTTGCCACCCGAAAGTGCCAGCGAGGTGCTCAAAGTCTTTCCTGTATCCCAGAACTCATCCCAGTTATTAGGCTGAGGTGTTAAAGGAGCTACATCTGTGCCGGTAAACCACTGTCTTACGAGTCTGCCGTCCATCGGGGCTCCCCAGCTTTCATCTGTACCGTCGGTACCTGTAGTCGAAGCAGACACTGAGCCGTAGGCAGCCTTGTATTGCTCATAAGCATCAGGCTTGATCACGCCGCTCCATCCGTCCGAATACCAGGTTCTGTAGCCGTTACCGCCACCGTAAGTATTCTGGAAATTGGGTTTGATGAAAGGTCTTTCAAAAGTATAGCTTGTGTTGAAGTCTATTCCGAGGCCTTTGGTTCCTGCACCATTCTTGGTAGTAACGAGGATTACACCGTTAGATGCCCTGGAACCGTACAGAGCTGCTGCGTTTGGTCCTTTAAGAACAGATATCTCTTTAATATCATCAGGGTTGATTTCAGACAGACCACCACCTTTGGTTTTATCGTATTGCTGCTGAAGAGGCACACCATCCACTACGTAAAGTGGTTCGTTGTTGCCTGAAACGGAAGAGGAACCCCTGATCTGGACTGTTGATCCGCTACCCGGGCCACCGTTTGAGGTAATTCTTACTCCGGCGATTTTTCCGGACAGGGCGTTCACAACGTTAGTCGAGCGTGACTCTGTCAAGCTTTCCCCTTTGACCTCTTGCTGTGAAAACCCCAAAGACTTTTTTTCGCGTGAAATACCTAAGGCTGTTACTACTACTTCACTCAATAGTTTGGTATCGGGGGCCATGATAACATCAAGCTTGGATTTGTTTTCAACTTTAATTTCAATGCCGGCATAACCGATGGCACTGAAAACCAAAACCGCATCTGAAGAAGGTACTTTGATCGTAAAAGATCCTTCGGCGTTGGTTATGGTACCGATACTGGTACCTTTAACAAGGACGGAAACTCCGGGTAAAGACCCTTCGCTGGCAGAACTTACAACTCCTGAAACCACTTTTTCCTGGGCGAAAACAAAAGAGGAAAAAGCAATCAGCATGTAAATCAACGGTACAACTCTCTTCATAATCATCTTTAGTTTAGTTTAATTCACGTTATTTTAGATTTACCACCAACCTAAACCATATTTATCTCCGACCGCTCAGATATAAGTCTATAGTTTAATGTCGGTGGCAATGAGAACGTCTCCCTGAACCTTTCTTCCGGAAACGCACATTAATTGTGGTCAAACGAAACCATCGCCAAAAACTACGACAGTCTCATCACTTAGTGCTTTGTTGTACTACCTTTTTACATTTGATCTTAATAAACAGGAATTTATCAAGTCCGCGTTGTGGCCGGAATCCAGCCATCTTATTTTGTATCAGCTGTTCACTTTTTGCGGTCGGAAGTAAACAGTAGAAGAATTCTTAATTGTATTATTTTAATAAATACAATTCAATGTTAAAAATAAAAATTAATTAATGGAAAATAATTTGGCAAAAAGATAAAAAAAATGAAAAAAAACATAATAATGTTAAATGCAAGATAGAAATTATGCAATTTTTTTTGATTTTGAAGAATTTTATACTTTTTGCTTTAAGTTAATTTTAAGTTTAAAAATTGCTAGTTATGTGTTTAAAAATTAAAATTTTGTTGATTTTTGGTTTAATATTATACGTATTCTTATGGTATTTTTATTAAAATGATAAAAATAAGTTTGAAAATAATTTTAAAAACTTGTTTGATAATTGTATTTATTATAGTTTTGCTGATGTATTTCATCAATCGCCTAAGAATCATTATTTGTTCCCTAAACTATAAGCAAAAAGAAAGCCCCGGATTTCGGGGTTTTTTCTTTTATACCCCTTTCCGTTTGTTTTGATCTGGTAATAATCCGTGAAACGGACCTTTGTGACAGAATGCCCGCAGAGCCGGTTTTTGCGGCAGGCAGGTCTTGACATAGTATAATGCTACCTTTAAATAAAAAAGCCGCTGATCTGTTCAGCGGCTTTTCAATGGTATTAAACAAAGGTGAGTCTCAATATCCTATACTCGTGTTGTCAGCCCGTGGGTCAGAGGCTCCTTCAAGGACGCCCCCGGGGTGTAGCATAATGCAATCCATACGGCCCAAAGTGCCTTTCTGGGCGTCAATGATATAGCCCCTGGCCCTCAGTTTCTCCACCGTCTTGTCTGAAAAGGCATTGGGTTCATAGACCGTCCTGTCAGGAAGCCACTGGTGGTGAAATTTCAGGGCATTTACGGCCTGTTGCATCGTCATGCCATGTTCTGTTACATTCAATATCGTCTGGAACACTGAAGTGATGATGGTAGATCCCCCCGGAGTACCTACGGTCATGAAAAATTTACCGTCCTTTTCAACGATGGTGGGTGTCATGGAAGAAAGCATTCTTTTCTCCGGCTGAATTTCGTTGGCTTTGTTGCCGATCAGCCCGAACATGTTCGGTACACCGGCTTTGATGCTGAAGTCGTCCATTTCATTGTTCATCAGGAATCCGCCGCCTTTTACAACTACTTTACTGCCATATCCCCCGTTGAGGGTGGTGGTGATTGAAACAGCGTTACCTTCCTTATCTACCACAGAATAGTGGGTGGTTTCATCTGATTCGTATCCCGGCACATCACCGCCGCCTACATCCTTGCTGTCTGAAGCCTTCGCAAAATTAAAATCGGCCCAGCGTTTATTCAGGTATTCATAACTGATCAGTTCTTTGATCGGCACTTTTACAAAATCCATGTCACCCAGCCATTTGGAGCGGTCGGCATAGACCCTTCTTTCGGCTTCTATCATCACCTGGACGGTTGAATCGGAGTTCCAGCCCCATTTTTTCAGCGGAAAAGGCTCGACTGTTCTCAGCAATTGCATCAGGGCAATTCCACCGCTCGAAGACGGTGGCATGGTAATGATCTTATAGTTTTTATAGGAAGCAGCAATAGGCTCTCTCCATACAGAATGATATTTTTTCAGGTCTTCGTGAGAGATGATGCCACCTCCGTTTTTCATTTCACTGACAAGTAGGTCGGCCACTTCGCCTTCATAAAATCCCTCACGGCCTTTTTTCTGTATCAGTCTCAATGTCTTGCCAAGGTCCTGCTGAACCAGCAAGTCTCCTTTTGCCCACGGTCTTTTATCCGGGTGTATAAAATAAGTGGTGTTGTCACCATTCACTTTCATGAAATTGCTTTTCTGGTTGTTTAGTCCCAAAGCTTCCCTGTCGGTCAGTACAATGCCTTTTTCTGCAAGGTCAATAGAAGGCTGGACGATTTTTTCCCAGGACAGTTTTCCGAATTTTTTATGCATTTCGGTCATCCCGTCTACAGAACCCGGCACACCGCTCGCGAGGTGTCCGAGGAGGCTCAGTCCCTGTATCACCTCACCTTTGGCATCAAGGTACATGTCCCTGCTGGCTTTTAAAGGGGCTTTTTCTCTGAAGTCCAGGGTGTAGGCCTTGCCGTTTTTATCCCTGATTACCGCAAATCCGCCCCCGCCAAGGTTACCCGCAAAAGGAAAAGTGACCACCAAGGCAAAATGCGTGGCGATAGCGGCGTCAATGGCATTACCACCGGCTTTGAGTATTTCTACACCTACTTTGGAGGCTTCGGGATGGGCTGAGGCCACCATGCCGTTTTCACCGGTTACTCCTTTTTTATCCGAAAAGAAGGGCTTCTGATCGGGGTCTTCAACAAACAGGGAGAAGAGGTCTTTTGGCTCAGAGCTTTTTACCGGTTTCTGACCTGTTTTACAGGATATTACAATAGACAGAACTACAAGGCAGGTAATTTTTTTCATAGTTTAGAATTATAATGATGAATGTACAAAATTTTCAGAAGACACAAACAACCGGGCCTTGTTTTGTCGAAAAAGTAAAGGTAAATATTAGAATAATTTAAAAACAGGAAAATGTCGGATTTTGATAAAAGCAAAAAAGCCCGGCTGGAGTTTTCCAGGCCGGACTTTCAGCGTATCTGTAACTTTTACTTTATTTTGACATCCCCGTAGTTCGAAACGATGGTGATCCTGGCGTCTGATGTTTTGGTGCCGATTTTGCCCACATAGTTGTTAGACATGCGTTGCACTACTTTTCCGGCTTTTTTAGCGTCCTGTTCAGTATTTTTTACAAATCTCACGGTTCTTTCATTGTTGATCTTCAAATCTGAATTTGTCATTTTGATGTCAAAGTCAGCATTGAAGTTCTCGCCGAAAGGCAGATCAATGGTCGTATAATTACATTTTATTTCAACATCCTTAACCTTGTCGTCAATTTTAGTGATCTTCAGGTCATCGGAATAATTCAATTTAAGTTTTACCGCTTCCTTGATCGTGCCGATGATGCCTTCGGAATAGTTGAGGATGCCCTGAATGTCGGTGATCTGCCTGATGTTCAGATTTCCGTGGTTATTATTCAGGATCAGGTTGCTGGCGTTATCAATGTTCAGAGAGGCGTAATTGGAGCGGAGGTCTCCGCCGTTCATAGAGTGAATATTGGCCTTACCGAAATTCACGCTCACTTTTGACAGCCCGTTGCTGATATTGTCGGCGTAAAGGACGCCGTAGCTTTGATTCAGATTAAGAACCGAGCTGAATTCCGGCAGGTAAACATCACCAAATGAGTTGTTCAGGTTCAGCTCGTTTTCCTGGGGCATATACACCACATAGTCAATCCTGAGGTTTGTTTCTTTGCTTTTATCTTTCGACAGAGCGTTTGACAATTTGAATTTTGAGTAAGACGGATTGATGTTCGTCTTGAAAATCACATTGCCGGCTTCCTTATTGTTACTTACCGACACAAGGTTCAGAAAAGAGCTCGCTTTTTCTTCACTGGGCGAATTCGCGATGATGGTGATGTCTACTTTTACGACATTCTTGTTCCAGAATTTAACCCTGACATCTCCAAACTGGTTGTCAATATTGATCCTGTCTCTTGAAGTGATGGTGTAGGAATAAGAAAGTTGTTTTCTTTTTTCCAGCATGGTTATCTCGGCCCGCTCGCTGGCCAGAAGCGGAGTCATACTGCCGCTTGCAGAGAATAACAACACCCATATGATTATTTTTTTCATCTTTGGTATTTTTAAAATTTGATATCTGGTGATCTTCTTCGTTCCTGCCTGCACATGTCCGGACCACCGTGAAATATGATCATTGATTATAACTGACGTTGCGTTTAAATCAGTCCCGGTTTTTCTTTTTCTTTAAATTTCTCACCTATCTGGTTTTGCTTGTTTAAAAGCTCAATCTGCCATTGAAGGTTTTGTATCATGGCCTTGATCAGCTCTTCCTGGTTCGGATTGTTCGGAAGCTCGGCTTTCAAAGTCTTATAGTTTTCTTCCAGCACTATCAGGTCTCCTAAAAACTCATTATAAAGCTCCGGAGCGGCGGTTTTGATAAATTTCAACTCATCTCTTTTCTTTTCGATCATCGAGGTATAAGAGATCAGTGTGTTGGCCGAATTCGGGTCCATGAGGGTATATTCGGGATTCTGAGAGGCCGGTTTTGCATATCTTCCCAACAGATAACCAATAGACAGCACAATAAGAATGCCCGCTGCCATACTGAAGTTAAACTGCATTTTTCTGAAGATTTTGAATTTGCCGGATTCTTTGGTTTTCATCTTCTTCTCCATCCTCGCCCACAGTTCTGCCGGAACTTCACGATCATCAAACGCACTTCTGTTTTCTTTTACGAAATCTTCTATTCTCATAATACTTACGGTTTATCAACCCATTGTTGACATAATGGACAATAATTTTTGTTTTGCTCTCAGGTACTGGCTTCTTGATGTACTTTCATTGATAGACAGTATCTGACTGATTTCATCGTGGTCATATCCTTCAAAAAGATAAAGTGACAGCACCACCCTGAAACCCTGGGGAAGCTGCTCCATTCCCCTTTTGATTTTTTGAATCGTTTCCTGCTTTTCTTCAAAAATGAACTCGTCATTTACTTCATCAGGCCTGCTCTCGATGATCTTGTCGTCTATTTCTGTCAGGCTGAGTTTCTGGCTCCTGAGCTGGTTGATGGCTTTGTTGATGACGATGGTCTTAAGCCACGCCCCGAACGCCGATTCAGCCCTGAACGAGTTGATCTTGGTGAAAGCATCC
This sequence comes from Emticicia sp. CRIBPO, assembly GCF_009905725.1. Taxonomy (GTDB): domain Bacteria; phylum Bacteroidota; class Bacteroidia; order Cytophagales; family Spirosomataceae; genus Leadbetterella. Next base: position 377,985 of record NZ_JAAAKV010000004.1, read on the forward strand.
AGGAAAGCTTCCTGCAGCACATCTTCCGCTTCAGTTTCATTGTTTAATATCCTGATACATACATTATACATAGCCTTCGAGTAAAGCCTGTAGATTTCATACTGGGCTTTTCTGTCGCCTTGCTTGCACAATTCAATAAGCTCTGAATTTTTTTCTATGTATTCAGCTATTTTCAATTAATTGATAGTTTTAGGAACAATGCTGCTTAAAAATCTTATCGATAAGCGATTCAAAAAATCTGGTTTAACTTAAATTACAACTCAATGACAACATGCTCACCAAGATGTTGCATATTTCTTTTAAAATTTCTTAATTAAAGTGAAATTTATCACTATTTACTGCGTTGCCGTCTTTCAGGGCCGGTTCTATGCAAAAAAGAAGCCCTCTTTCCGGTTTAGAAAGAAGGCTTCTTTTTATATTCATCTGAAACAGCTTAGTTATTTCCACTGCTTTGGGTAGAGGCCGGCTGGTTCTTTCTGGCTTCCTGCATAGGGTTGGCCGGAGCGGTAAACGGTCTCTGCTTGAACAACTGGAATTTGGTCGGTTGTTCAGGCTCACGCGGGAACACGTTATTGGCTGTGTCAATATCTGCGATTTCATAGAAAGGATCCAGTTTGAATTTCTTCACTTTCTGTTTGGTAGAAATCGTTTTAGAAATTTCACCGTCGTTCATTCTCCAGATTTCTGCAGGGTATCTCAATACCTCTGAAGTACCATCTTCATATTCCAGCTGAATGATCACCGGCATCACCAGACCACCTTTGTTTTTAAGTTTGATGCTGTAGAAGTTCATACCTGAGCTCAGCAGTTTCTGGTCTTCTTCTGAAAGCGAGGCTTTGTATGCATCGAATTTCTTTTTATCGGCATCCGTTACTTCAAAAGGATCATAAGAGTTGTAGAAATCCTTCATGGTCGGATCAGCTTCCACTACCGACTGCGGAATATCCTTTTCGTTGCGGATATTGCTCATGGTTTTCTTTTTGGCTTCTGCTTCTTTCCTGGCTTCAGCTTTGGTGATTTCCGGATTCTGGGTGTCCAGGGCATACCATTGGATTTCGGCGATGTCCTGATCTACCGCGTCAACGGTATGGAACCAGCCTTTCCAGAACCAGTCAAGGTCAACGCCCGAGGCGTCTTCCATTGTTCTGAAGAAATCAGCAGGCATAGGGCCTTTGAATGCCCATCTCCTGGCATATTCTTTAAACGCCGCGTCAAACAGTTCGCGTCCCATGACGGTTTCACGAAGGATGTTCAAGGCCGTAGCCGGTTTGGCATAGGCATTGTTACCCAGCCCGATCACGTTATCAGAAGAGGACATGATAGGCACCTGCTGGCTTGGGTCTGTTTTCATATAAGCGACAATGTTCTGAGGCTCGCCGCGTCTTGAAGGATAATCTTTGTCCCACTCTTTTTCTGCCAGGTACTGACAGAAGGTGTTCAGGCCTTCGTCCATCCAGGTCCATTGTCTTTCATCAGAATTGACGATCATCGGGAAGAAATTATGGCCTACTTCGTGGATAATTACCCCGATCATGCCGTATTTTACCTGCTCAGAGTAGGTTCCGTCAGGTTGCGGACGGCCACCGTTAAAGCTGATCATCGGATATTCCATTCCGCCGCCCGCAGTGGCGTGGCACGAGATGGCTACAGGATAAGGGTACTCGATCGTACGTTTTCCATAAGATAATAAAGTATGCTCCACCACGCGGGTTGAGTATTTTTCCCAAAGCGGGTTGCCTTCTTTAGAGTAGAAAGACATGCTCCAGATTTTTCTGCCGTTGTTGTACACATCGGTTTGCATGGCGTCCCAGACAAACCTCCTGGAAGAAGCAAAGGCAAAATCCCTTACGTTTTTGGCGGTATAAATCCAGGTCTGCTTTTTAGTTGATTTGTTTTTCAGTTTTTCTTCAGCTTCTGCCTGGGTAGCAATGATGACCGGTGTTTTTGAAGTAGAAGCCTCCTTCATTCTCGCCTGCTGGGTTTTGGTCAGTACCTTGGCGTAGTTCTGACATTCGCCGGTAGCACCCACCAGGTGGTCATCAGGTACAGTAATTTCTACTTTATAATCTCCGAAAGGCAGGGTAAACTCTCCCTGACCCAGGAATTGTTTGTTTTGCCATCCGCTTACATCATCGTAAACGCACATTCTCGGAAACCAGTGGGCGATGAAATAGTTGTAGTTGCCGTCAGCAGCAAAAAACTCATACCCCGAGCGGCCGTAATAGGCGGTGATGAAATATTCCCAGTCAATTTTGAAAGAGAAAGCCTGGCCTGTTTTCAGAGCCACAGGAATGTCAACCCTCATCATGGTTCCGTTGATCGTAAAAGGAATATTAGCTCCTTTGAGGTCTTTGACCAGTTTGATGTTGTATCCGAATTCTTTTTCAGCCTGTCCCGTAATGGCTTTGATCTGCGTACCACTCATCTGGGTACTGATGTCTCCGGTTTTGGTCAGGTTACTGGTCGAATTGCCCTTAAAAAGGTTCTGGTCCAGCTGCAGCCACAGGTATTTAAGTTCATCCGGCGACTGGTTGGTATAGGTAACCACTTCAGACCCGATGATTCTCTGGTTGGCGTCATCCAGCTCAACTTTGATGTCATAGTCGGCTTTGTTCTGGAAGTAATCTCTGCCGGGAGCCCCTGAGGCCGTTCTGAAAGTGTTTGGGGTCGGTAATTCGGTCCCCATCTGTTCGAATTTGGTATTGGCATTGAAAGAGCCTCCTGCGGGCCTTTGAGCAAATGCTCCTGTAAAAATACCAAAAGCCAGGGCAATGGTGGTAAGCTTTTTAAACATTGTTGATCCTTTAAATGAAGTTTAGTTCAGGTAAAACCATAGGAGATAGGGATGTTTCAGACATCAGTTTCTCTGCGTTGCGAATTTAAATGAAATAGAGCAATTGACACTCATATTATAGACTATTTTGTTTATTCAGGCGATCAATATCCCGGACAAATCGCCGGCCGGCTTTTTTTGACATCAATTTCAGGTTTCCTGTATGCCTTTGCGAAAGAATTTCGCCGGTTTAAAGGCAAAAGCCCTTTTCCTTTCATCTGTTCTCCATTTTCCTTCGCAGCGAATATTTATAAGGGAAATACTGTCCTGACGCCCAAAATATTTGTAATTTTGCAGCCTCATTTTTAAAATTAACCATTGTTGCAACGTGAAATCCGCTGCGACAAACCATCAGCATCATGAGCGTAAGAGTACGATTTGCCCCAAGCCCTACAGGGCCGTTACACATCGGGGGAGTAAGAACAGCCTTATATAATTATCTTTTTGCCCGTAAGATGGGCGGGAAAATGCTTCTCAGAATCGAAGATACAGACCAGACCAGGTTTGTGGAGGGAGCGGAAAAATATATTCAGGAAGCCCTTGAATGGATCGGAATTAAAATAGATGAGGGTGTGACAGAAGGCGGGCCTCATGCTCCGTATAAACAATCCCAGAGGAAGGATATTTACAAACAATATGCACAGCAATTGCTTGACGAAGGCAAGGCGTATTATGCCTTTGATACGGCAGAAGAGCTGGACGCCATGAGAAAAAGCCTGGAGGAAGCCAAAGTAGACAACCTGTCTTATAATGCCGTGACCCGTATGCAGATGAAAAACTCCATCACACTCTCAAAAGATGAGGTGGCGGAGAGGATCGGATCCGGCGAACCTTATGTGATCAGGTTGAAGGTGCCTCTTAAAGAAGAGATCAGGTTCAAAGACATCATCCGCGAATGGGTGGTGGTGCATTCTTCTACCATAGATGATAAAGTTTTGATGAAGTCAGACGGAATGCCGACTTATCACCTGGCCAATATTGTGGATGACCACCTGATGGGCATTACGCATGTGATCAGGGGAGAAGAATGGCTGCCGTCTGCTCCGTTGCATATATTGTTATACAGGGCTTTCGGCTGGGAAGCTCCCCAGTTTGCCCATTTGCCACTTCTGCTTAAGCCAGAGGGCAACGGAAAGCTGAGCAAAAGAGATGGCTTACTGGGAGATTTTCCGGTGTTTCCGCTCGAGTGGAAAGACCCTCAGAGTGGCGAAACTTCAAGAGGTTTCAGAGAAGACGGCTATTTGCCGGAGGCTTTGCTTAACTTCCTGGCCTTTCTGGGCTGGAATCCGGGTACAGACCAGGAGTTTTTTGGTCTGGATGAAATGGTCGAGGCCTTTTCACTGGAAAAAATACATAAAGCAGGAGCCAGGTTTGATGTCAATAAAGCCAAATGGTTTAATCAGCATTATTTAAGACAGATGTCTGATGAAGAGCTGGCTGAACAGGTTTCGATGAAACTGGAAAATAAGGCCCTGGCACCAAAGCTGGTCAAACTGATGAAAGACCGCGTAACTTTCACGAAAGAAATCATCACGGAAGTTCCTTATCTGTTCAATCCTCCAATGGAGTATGACCAGGAAGTGGCTCAGAAAAAATGGGATGACCTGGCTAAAAAAGCCATCCCGGTTATCGCCGATATCCTGGGTAATATTCCTGATGCCGATTTTGAAGCACAGAAAATCCATGATACCTTGTTTGAAAAACTGGAAGCAGAAGGTATTAAACCCGGCAAAGTCATGCAGGCCTTCAGGCTGGCGGTCACAGGCGAAGGAAAAGGCCCGGACCTGATGCTGATCCTGGAAATTCTTGGAAAACAGACGGTGCTCGAAAGGATCGCCAAAGCACTCGCTACCTTATAATATTTTTAAAGCCGGTTAGTCAGACTCTCCGGCTTTATTTCTTACAATATCTTCGTTGGCAAAGCCCCACAGGAAAAACAGCGGGCTGAACATATTCAGAAAACAAATCAACGGGTAAGAGTACGGGATCTTCTCAATGAAGATGTTGTACGTATTGACCGCCGTCGTAAAAGACACCAGGGCCAGGGCCATCAGGATGATGGATTGACTTCGTTTGGTGAAATTCAGATTACTCCCCGTCAGCATCATCGCAATAAAAAATACGGTATAGGCGATCGTCAGGATAAAATAAGACCTGTTTAAAAGGGTCTGATAAACCACAAAGTAGTAATAGGCCAAGGGAATGCCGATATAAAGGAAGTAGCGGTTGAACAGTTCTCCGGGGCTTTTTTTTATGGTTGATATTTTCCGCTCCCTCAGAAAAACAATGATCAGTAAAATATTGGTAATAAAGGGCAGGATGATTTCAAGGTAAGTTTCCGTTTCCGGATCACCGAAAAACCGGGATTGGAAAGGGTAGGCGATCAGGACAAAAACCGAAATTAACATCAGGATGTTCCTGGTTGCAAAGGGGGCGGGTGACGCCCTGACAAACCACGCCAGGAGGATTAAAGTATGAACGGGCCTGAATATGAACTCCATCAGGGGAGTGGTGTAGTAATGAAAGAAAAGGTCGAGGACATAAAGCGGGATACTGAGGATAAAAATGGTGCTGAGGTCTTTAATTTTCACTCCGGGGACGCTGTCTGTTCTTTTTTTGAAAAAGGAATTCATTGTATGTCGTTTTAATAGGGTGGCTGATGGGTGCTGACAGGCATCAGCTCGAAATAAAGGCTATTTTTGGATGGACCGGAAGGTTTTTAATGACAAAATCACTCAGAATTAAAGACCGGTAAAAATAATGGAGACAGATCCGGAACGGCCGGATTTGTATTTTGAGGCCTTTTTGTAAGGCAAATATGCAATGGTAAAGAAAACAGAACGGAAAGGTCCGGTTCACTGATTTTTAACAGGGCAGCTGATTTTCTGTCAAGAGTTGATTCCATCCGACGAATAAATCTGAGTTATAAAGTTGTTGCGATTTTAATATTACACAACGGGTTGAAAAAGATAGTTTCTTGCTGGAAACAAAGGCAAAATGGGTGTTAACAGGGCATTAAGTGACTCACAATGAAATTGTTTACGTCACAAAGTTAATTAAGATTTGCTTTAAAAAAAATATAATGCAGATAGAAATGCTTTTGGACTTTAAGGGGAAGTTTGTTTTTTTCAGTGCAGAAACTCACGCGATTTCCTGTACTGGTCTTCTATCGCAAGACCATAGAAAAGAAGTACCCGTGAAAGCAGGGCCAGCAGGATGGTGAGCTCAACCCACCAGTCGGGGTGCTCAACAAAACTGTAGTAAGAAATGGCAATATTGGTGATGGCCATCACTGCCATACTGGCAAAGACCAGACTTTTGGATTCCCGGCAGAAATTGACCTCCATGCCATAGTAAAATACACCTACAAGTGAACAAAAGTAGGCCACATGCAGGGGAAGATAGGGGCTTTCAATGATGTAGGGATACAATACAAAGTAGGAGAAGAGTACAGGCAGGAAAATAAATATGAACAGGAACCTGAAAAAGTGAAAGAAACCTTTGTCTTTGATCTTCAGGTTTTCAAGCCTGAATGCAGTCAGCAGAAACAAAAAGCCGACGTTAGGCAAAATCATCATCAGGTAATATTCGAGTATCTGGTGTTGAAAAATATTGGACCAGGCAGGATAAATATGTGTAAAACTTATAGAAATCATGATCATGATGTTTCTTTGAGAAAACGCGTAGGGTGAGTTTCTGATAAGCCACCCGATTAAGAACAGGAAGATGATGAGCCTGATAATGAGCCTGCTCCACGGCCATTCATAACGGAAACACAGAGCATCGGCACACCCCATCAAAAGGCAGAACAGGCAATAGTAAAGAAAGCGGAGATCGTTTATCTTAAGTGGTCTTTTAGAATAGATATGTGATGCTTTTGGTTTTGACATCATCGCTTTGTTGGTAGTCATAGCTTAATGATAGTAGTTTGTAGCTTCCTTTTGTCTGAATATATCCTCACTGGCAAAGCCACAAAAAAGCAATACTCTTGAAAAAATAGATAAAAAGCAGACGATTTCGAACATCCAGTCGAAGTGCTCAACAAAAAAGTTATAGGCATTCAGCTCGTTTGTGAGGGTGATCAGGGCCAGGCTGTAGAACACCAGTTTTTTGCTGTTTCTTGAGAAATTAATGTTGATCCCGTAATAAATCATCACCAGCAAAACCATCAGGTAAACGATCACCATCAGCAGGTAATCATTTTTTTGCTGCAGGGCCTGGTAAAGCACAAAATAGAAAAACAACACCGGTACGAGGATGAAAGGAAACAGGAATTTAAAAAAGAAAGTGATCCTGCCCTCTTTTCTTTTGATCTCCCTGTTGATTCTGAAGGCTAGAATCAGGAGAAAATAAGAAAGCATGGGCAAAAGCATCGAAATTTTTACTTCCAGGTCGCGGTTGTTAAGGAAGCCGGAATCATAAGGATAAGTATTGGAAACCAGCAGGGAAAATATCAGGATGTAATTTTTGAGGTTGCCCGGGGTAGGAGAGACCCTGATAAACCAGAATATCATGACGAGCACATTGAGGGTCTTAAAAAGAAACTCATGAAGGATATTGTCGCCCTGATGGAGGCGGATTTCAACAAAATAAGAAACAAGATTAATCGAAAAAAGAAACACAATATCCTGAACTCTCAGGTTTAGAAATGTTTTCGACTTCTCAAAAATTGAAAAGGCTCTCATTATGGTTTTGTTGTAGGTTCTTTTTAGATATGGGTCAAATTTCTCTGTTGCCGGACAACGCTCCATTCAAGCAAGTGCTCCATTCAGAATACATACAATAAATGTACCTACATATTTAATGAGGGGAAAGAATCCTTTTCATTTAAAAATGCAGTGGTATTCTAAAATTTATGCTGGAATTTGCAGGATCGGTTAAAGTTATTTTCTTACAACCTTTTTTGTGAAGGTAGTTTACAGGCAATCAGATTTCATGACAAATGTATATTTTTTTTAGAAAAAATAAAAGAAGAGGGGCTTTTTATATCCTTTTTTGATATTTAATGTATATTTATTTGCAGTTTCTGGCTATTCAGAAGGGCATCAGGTACTTAATGATGTGTTAATTTTTTGATGACACTGCCTCAGCAATGAGAGGTTAATAGGAGTAAGGAGGGGTTAAGGTGTCTCTTCTCCGGTAAAGTTCCTCATTAACAAAACCGCCGGTAATCAGAATCCTGGATAAATGAGAAAGCAAACGGCTTACCGGGAAAACCCATGGTATGTGCTCTACCAGCAGATCATAGGTGTTGATTTCATTGGCAACGGTAATCATGACGAGACCCAGGGTGACAAGTAACCTGCTGTACCTGCTGAAGCGGAGGTGTGTTCCGTAAAAAAGCATAACCACTATGACAATCATATAGAAGGTCATGAGGTTAAAATAAGGAGAATGAAAAATTCCCTGAAAAACGATAAAATAGAAGAACAGGGAGGGTACAATGATAAAAATGATCACATTTAATACATAGTCCTGTCTTTTAAGGAGTTTTATATTTGACTTTTCATGCATAAAAACATAGGTCATCAGGATATAAGAGGCAGACAGCAGCAGCACAGGCACAATGATGCCTTCCGAATCTTTCATGTCGGTAGGATAATACGGAACGACATTGGCCAGTACAACAGAAATACCAAGCAGGCAGTTTTTAAGGCTTTTGGGCCGGGGTGACATCTTGATGAGCCACAGAAAGACCAGTAATGAATGCAGAATACGGACCAGAAAGCTGCTGAAGTATTCCCTGGAATAATAAAGGGTGATTTCGAAAACATAGAAGGAAAGGCAAACGGCCAGAAGAGTCAGGAGGTCAGTGTAGTGAATCAATAAATAGGTTTTTGACCTTTTATCTAAAAATGAGTCCATTTAGTTTAAAATGTTAAAGTTATTAGGTTATTTTGTTTAATGTTGTGGCCTTTTCAGGGTAAAGTAAAGGCCATTTATTTTCGTGAAGATTCCGATTTCATGGACAGGGTTAAAAGATTTTGAAAAAGTTTTTGAATTAATCCGAAGATTACTAAATATTTACCGGTTTTTCGAATATTTGAAAAAATAAATAAAGATGTCAAAGAAAAAAGTAGTTGAAAAAGATCTGCCTAAAGTGCATAAAGACCTCGAAGGTTTTGATATTAAAATCAATTCATTCGGTGAAATACAAATGTCCTATGACATTGAAAATATCAATACATTTTTAAACAAGAAAGTAGAAGACAAAAAACTAAAACACCTGAAAGACGATGAGAAGTCATGAAATTGATTACAAAATTATAGGAGAAGACATCCAGATTGTTGAAATAGAACTGGATCCTAATGAAACCGTTGTGGCAGAAGCCGGATCCATGCTTTTTATGGAGGACGGCATCATGTTTGAAACCAAAATGGGCGACGGTTCACAACCGGAGCAGGGGTTTCTCGGCAAAATGTTTCAGGCCGGTTCCAGGATACTGATGGGAGAGTCGCTGTTCATGACCCACTTTACCAACAGGGGGCACGGTAAGAGGAAAGTGGCTTTTGCTGCTCCTTATCCGGGCACGATTAGGGCGGTTGACCTTGCCCAGATCAATCAGAACACCCTTATCGTTCAGAAAGACGCGTTTTTGTGTGCGGCTTTAGGCACCAGCATCGCTATTCATTTTAACAAAAAATTCGGGGCGGGACTTTTTGGAGGCGAAGGCTTTATTCTTCAGAGGGTCCAGGGCGACGGCATGGCTTTTATTCATTCGGGAGGCGTTGTGATTGAGCGTCAGCTGAATAATGAAACCCTCAGGATCGATACCGGTTGTGTTGTCGGATTCGAACCTCAGCTGAGTTTTGATATAGAAAGGGCCGGTAACCTCAAGTCCATGGTGTTCGGAGGGGAAGGTATGTTCCTGGCTACTTTGCGTGGTACAGGTAAAGTATGGATACAGTCGCTGCCGATTTCCAAACTGATCAGCAGGTTATCTGTGGGTGGTGGAAATGCAGGAAAAGAGTCCGGATCTGTTTTAGGCGGTCTTGGAGACCTTTTTGAAAGGTAGTTTGTCGATAGAATCGGCAATAATGTCCACGGATTGGCAGTTTTGACAGATTAACGCTGAAAAACATACTGGCATTTTCTAGCTTTACTGCCGTATTATTCAACCTCTCTTTATCTTTTTTTACAAGAAAATATAAGTATTTTAATGAACAGAAGAATTTTTTTGCAGCAATCGTCTTCTTTAGCCCTGATGGCATTGCTTTCTCAGGATTTATTGGCAAAGGGAACGCTTAAGAAGTTTGGTTGTCAGCTGTACAGTGTACGTGACCTTATGCCTAAAGACGCGAAAGGCACCATGGAAAAGCTGGCGAAAATGGGATACAAGCAATTTGAGTCCTATTCAAAAGATCCTTTCTGGGGAATGAGTGCTTCTGAAGCCAAATCATTCCTTAAATCTATCGGAGTGGATATGGTAAGCACCCACCTGGGCTTAGCCGATATCACAGACGAAATGGCTGCTAAAGCCGCAGAAGTTGGTTTGAAATACCTGATCTGCCCTGCCATCGGTGGTCAGCCTAATGCTGAAGCCTGGAAGAAAAAGGCTTCTGAGTTTAATGAAAAAGGAGAGATTTGTAAAAAACACGGATTGAAGTTCGGTTACCACAATCACTCTTATTCATTTGAAAATAAAAACGGTGTAATCGGTCAGGACATCCTTCTGGCTGAATCTGATCCGTCCCTTGTTATTTTTGAACTGGACATTTTCTGGATCGAAGCTTCAAAAAACAGCAGCATCGAACACCTGACCAAACACAAGGGAAGATACGAACTGTGTCACATCAAACAGATGATTGCCAATGATCCTAAGCCGAAGCAGGGTGATTTGTCATCAGGTCTTATTGATTATTCCAAAGTTTTGAGGGTTGCCAAAGACACCGGAATGAAGTATTTCTATGTAGAGCAGGAAGAGTATAAAATTGATTCACTGACGAGTATGAAAGTGGACGCTGATTATATGAAAGAGCTGAAGTTCTGACAGAATCATCCTGAAAATCAAGATATATAGAAAAAGCCGGAATCTTCCGGCTTTTTTTGTGTCCGGAATTTGGTTCGTTTATAGGTTATGATTATTATTGCGGGTCAATAGTTTGTTATAGCCCAAATTGTTAAATATTAACGGACATCCTGTCAGGGGGAGGTCATATAATCATGTCGTTTATGTCTAAATATCTGCTTGTTTTGCTTGCTCTTTTTTCATTGAATGTATCCGGTCAGCAATATCCCAATCCCAAATTCGGGGCGGTTACAAAAGAAGAATTATCACAAAAAACATTCCCGATTGACTCTGCTGCTGATGCGGTGGTATTGTATGAAAAAGGGACTGTCAATTTTTTCTACAAAGACAACAGTACCGGGTTCTATATTGAAACCGAAGTACATGTCAGGAAGAAAATCCTTAAATCATCTGCACTGAGTTTAGGCGTAGTGGTGATCCCTTATTACATGGGAAGCGTGGGTGCTGAAGAACAGATTGTTGATCTGAAAGCCAGTACGTATAATATTGAGAATGGTCAGATAGTCAAAAATGAAGTAGATTCAAAGTCAACTTTCACCGAGAAAATACAGGATAAGTACTATCAGAAAAAACTGACCTTCCCGAATGTGAAAGAGGGGAGTGTTATCGAGTATAAATATCTCATCAGGAGCCCGCTGGCCGTCAGGGATAAGCCCAAAACCTGGTATTTCCAGGGGAGTATTCCTACCTTGTGGAGTGAGCTCGTTATGACAATACCTTCACATTTTTATTACCAGATGATCGTTGGAGGCTATCTGCCGCTTTTTGTCAGTGAGCAGGAAAAAGTCAGTGTCGGCATGGGGCACAGTCAGCTGGATACCGACGGAGTTAAATACAGGGTGGTTATTAAGGATGCTCCGGCCTTTAAAAATGAGCCTTATATCACTACATCGGAAGACTATCTTTCGAAAGTGGACTTTGAACTTTCGCAGGTTTCGATTCCGGGGCAATCCGTCAAAAGCTATTCTGTGAGCTGGGAAGATTTAGATAAAACGCTGCTTGAATCAGATAACTGGGGAATGAGATTAAGAAGGTCGAATTACCTTAAGGAGGCCGTAGAACAGCTCAAAACCGTGCCTGATATGAATGAAAGACTGGCCAAAGCTCATTCGTTTATGACCGGCAGATTTAAATGGAACGGGAACACAGGTTTATGGCTCAGGGAGGACCTCAAAAAGGTATATGATAACAAGACAGGATCAGCCAGTGAGTTGAATATGTGTATGCTGACCTTATTGAGAGAACTCGATTTTAAAGCACACCCGGTGATTCTCAGTACGAGGGAAAACGGAAAAATCAACCCGGCTTTTCCTTTGATCGACAGGTTTGACTATACCATGGTGATGGTTGAACTGAATGATGAGAAAATATTCATTGATATTACAGACGAATTATTAAAACCCGGAAGCATCCCGGAGGATTGTCTGAATCATATTGCCAGGCTGGTTAAACCCGGGGGAGGGGAGATTATTGAAATTATTGATAAGGACAAATACAAAGAACTGGAGTCTTTTACCATCAGGATTGATGCTGAAAATAATAAGGTTTCAGGCAATTATTCCAATTTCGGATCCGGACATTATGCACGTGATCTGAGGGCTTCATATATGGCTGTGGGAGAAGAGAAATTCAAAAAGGAACTTTCTGAAAGTGCAAACAAGCGATTGACGGTTTCTAATATTGAGTTGGCTGATTTCAAAGATAAGTTTAAAAATACGACCATCAAGTTTGATTTTGAGGTAGACGAAGAACCTGTTAATCCTGATGTCTGGTACATCGATCCTATGTTTTTCGGAAAAATTGAGAAAAACCCTTTTCTGAAAAAAGAGCGGGAGTTTCCTGTCGATTTCGGCCATCTGACTGAGCAAACGGTTATGGGAACGTACGTCATCCCTGAGGGCTTTGTAGTAGATGAACTGCCTAAAAGCCTGGGTTTGTCATTACCTGACGGAGGCGGCAAATTTACCTACATCTGTTCGCAGGCCGATGGTAAAGTCCAGCTGGTAAGTAAGCTGATCATCTCGAAGGCCATGTTTTATGCTGAAAACTATCACGAGCTGAAAGATTTTTACCAGAGGATTGTTCAGAAGCACGCCGAGCAGATTATTCTAAAGAAGAAAATATAATGAAAAGAATTGTTGTGTTGGTCGCACTGCTTTTTTCGGGCATGTTGTCATTCGGACAATATAATTTCGCAGTTTCTGAAATTCCGGAAGGTTTGAAAACCGGTGCAGATGCTGTGACGAGGTTTGATGAGACAGAATTTATTATTGAAGATATAAAATCGTCCGTTACCAAAAAGCATTGGGCGGTGACTATTTTCAATGAAATGGGAGAGTCGCAGCACAGTGTTTTCAGGGCTTACTACGATAAGTTTTCACAGGTGCGGAAAATAGAAGGGACTATATATGATGCCGGGGGAAAGGTTTTGAAGAAACTGAAAAATTCAGATATCAGAGACATCGGAATTGGAAGTATAGGCGATGAGATAACAGATACGAGGGTTAAAATTGCTGAATTTGATAAAAAATACTATCCTTATCCATATACCGTAGAATTCAGTTTTGACGAGAAATCATCAAACATGATGTTTTTCCCTACCTGGATGCCTGCTTCAATGGAAAGGAATGCCATTCAGAAATCGTCATTTATGATTTCTGTTCCTGACGGTATAAAGGTTCATAAACTGTCTCAGAATATTCCTACCCCCTCAAAAGTAACCAGAAACGGAACCCGTACAGACGAGTCATGGGAAATAGCGGACTTCAGGACCGGTGATTTTGAAAGCTATTCGAAGAACTTAACTGTCCCGAAGGTTATTACGGCCCCGGTTGACTTTCAGATCAACGATTATGTAGGTAAAATAACCAGCTGGTCGGATATTTCCTCTTTTTACTACCAGCTCAATTCCGGGAGGGACAAGTTGCCGGAATCTTTAGTGTCTGAATTAAACAATATGCTTAAAGATGAGAAAAGCATTGAGGCCAGGGTAAGGAAAATCTACAGCTATGTTCAGGCCAGAAGCCGCTACCAGAGCATTCAGCTTGGTATCGGAGGATGGCAGACCATTCCGGCTTCTGTAGTGGCCACCAAAGGTTATGGCGACTGTAAGGCCCTGACAAATTTTACACTGGCCCTTCTGAAAACAGCAGGCATTGAGGCTTATGCCGCTTTGATTAAAGCAGGCGAAGACGCTGTCTGGGATAATCCTGAGATTCCGAGAATGAATTTTAACCATGTGATAGCCTGTGTGCCTGTGAAAAATGACACGATATGGCTGGAATGTACTTCGCAGGACAATTCCTTTGGTTATCAGGGCGATTTTACGGGCAACCGGATGGCTTTGCTGATTAAACCTGCAGGCGGAGGCCTGGTTAAAACAACAGCCTATGAACCGGAAGCTAATTTTCTTTACAGGACTGCGGAGGTAAGTGTCTCAGAAACCGGAAACGCGAGAATTAAAACGAACACCAGTTTCGGAGGGATTCAGCAGGACACCCGGGCGTATCTTTACAAATCTATGAATGTGGAGGAGCAGAAAGACTGGCTGATGAAAAGGATACATCTTCCTAATTTTAAAATACTTACGGTGGGTAGCTCTCTGGATAAAAAGAGAAATCCGGTGTTAAGCGAGACCCTTGATATCGAAGCTACTAATCTTTGTACTTTCAGTGGTAAAAGGATGTTTCTGAAGCTCAATCTTTTTGGAAATTTCATAGACCCAGACGGAGCAACCGGCGAGCGGAAAAGTGAACTTTACCTGAACCCGAACATGTATAATTTCCTGGATACAGACTCTCTGGTGTTTGAAATACCGGCCCATTTTGACCCTGAATTTTTACCTAAAGAGCTTAATCTTAAGTTTGCCTTTGGAGAGTACCAGACCAAAGTGGTGAAAGAAGGAACAAAGTTAGTCTACCTCAGAAGAGTAAAAGTCAAGGGAGGGACATATCCTAAGGAAACCTACAAAGACTGGGTCGCTTTCATCAAAAAGATCAATGCCAACGACAAACAAAAAATAGTTTTTGTGAACAAAAACGGCTGATTTATTGAACCCCTGATTTCTCACATAACTCTATCCAGTAGCCGTCAGGATCTGTGACAAAGATCTGGATGGCCCCGTCCGGTCTTAGTTTGGGAGGATTGAAAGTGGCTTTCATTCGGGTGAGGTGTCTTTCAGCGGCCTCTGGATCTGTAATTTCGAGGGCAAAGTGTGTTCTCCTTGAAAAAGAGTTAACGGTTTCTGTTCTTCCCACAATCAGGTGGAGCTCCCTCGCTTCGCCCAATCCGAACCATGCCCCGTCAAAGTCAAACGCAGGTCTGGGAATCTGCGGCAAACCGAGGGTTTCACCATAAAACCGGATGCTGGCCGCCAGGTCAGAAACATGAAGGGCAATGTGATCCAGGGTTTTTACAGACAAAGGGTTATGAGCCATATTTTTAATGGTTGTTAAGAAGGAACCTGGTGCAAAATTACGGTTTTTAGAGCTGATTTCTTCAATGATTTTTTAAGAAAACCTCATTGTTTTTTCTGGGGCTGCAGCCGGTAAAGAAAATTTGTCAGTAAAAAAATGAATAAATCCGGCACAGTTTCTTATTCTTTTTTATCTTTGCCACATGGAAAAATTCGTAGTTTCTGCACGAAAATACAGACCCGTCACATTTGATTCTGTGGTTGGACAATCACACATTACCACCACCCTTAAGAACGCAATCAAGACCAATCACCTGGCTCAGGCTTTCCTTTTCACAGGACCCAGAGGAGTAGGTAAAACAACCTGTGCGAGGATTCTCGCCAAGACGATCAACTGTCTCAACGTCAACGAAGAAACGGAGCCTTGCAACGAATGTACTTCCTGTAAGAATTTTGACCAGAACGCCTCTTTTAACATACATGAGCTGGATGCTGCTTCCAACAACTCGGTGGAAGACATCCGTAACCTGATTGACCAGGTGAGGTTTCCGCCTCAGGATGGTAAATACAAGGTTTATATCATAGATGAGGTTCACATGCTCTCTCAGGCGGCCTTCAATGCTTTTTTGAAGACCCTCGAAGAACCGCCTTCCTATGCCATTTTTATCCTGGCTACGACCGAAAAACATAAGATATTACCCACGATCCTGAGTCGTTGCCAGATTTTTGACTTCAACAGGATTCAGATCAGAGATATGGCCGACCATCTCTCCAATATTGCCAATAAAGAAGGTATTGGTTTTGAATATGAAGCCCTGGAGCTGATTGCCCAGAAAGCAGATGGCGGACTTCGCGATGCTTTGTCGATGTTTGACCTGAATGTGACTTTTTCGGCTGACAGGCACCTGGCGTTCAAACAGGTACTGGACAACCTTCACGTGCTGGATTATGATTATTATTTCAGGATAGTTGATGCCATCAATGAGTCTGATTTGTCTTCTACCTTGCTGATATTCAATGAGATTCTGACCAAAGGTTTTGACGGACACCAGTTTGTGGTGGGTCTTAACGAGCACATCCGTAACCTGCTGGTTTGCAAAGACCCGCAGACCGTAAGCCTTATGGAAGTGTCTGAATCTACCAGACAAAAATACCTGAATCAGTCGGCCAAATCTTCTATGGGCTTCCTGATGTCTGCTTTGAGTGTTGGATCACAGCTGGATCTTAATTTTAAAGCATCCAAAAATCAGCGTTTGCATGTAGAGATCGGCCTGATGAAATTGTCGCAGATCAACGCCGTATTGAACCTTGCGAACCTGCCTGGCGGCGACGCTGAAAAAAAAAAGCTGATGCTCCAGTAAACACCGCTCCGCCTGTCAATAGCCAGGCTCAGAATCCTGCTCCGACCCCGGCTGCTTCAACGGCTTCGGCGGCTCCTGTCAGTTCATCCGATAATTCGCCTCGAAAGCCTATGGCATTTAAATCGTCCCGGTTTAAGTCTGTGGTGGCTATGGAAGAGTCTGTTGTCCAGGATGTTCAGAAGCAGGAAGGCCATCAACCTTCTTCAGACCAGTTCGGAAACAGGTCATTTACAAAAGAAGAAGCCTCCGATGCCCTCAGGGCTTTTGCAGATCAGCGTGATTCGACGACCGAAAAGATGATTTTCCAAAGTGATTTTGAGCTGAGAGACCAGTTTACCATTCATTTCAAGCTTTTGAATAAACTTAAAGAGGATGTTCTAAATGAGCTGAAACAGGAAATGCTGGATTTTGTCAGGAAAAGGCTGCAGAATTCATCGATCCAGGTAAGCTCCGAAGTGACTGCTGAAGAAACAAAAGCCAAACCAAGAACCGAGCAGGAAAAATTTGAAGCCATGGCCAAAAAGAACCCCGCCCTTAAGGATCTGAAGGAAAGACTGGGATTGGATTTGGTGTATTGATGGATAGGAGGAAAAAGGAGGACGGAAAAAGGACAACGGAGGTTATTGGGATATAAAAATTGAAATGGAGTAAGGATAAGTCTTCAGCTTTCTCCTTACTCCATTTTCCGATAAAAATTAAAAATTCGGCTGCAGCATATATTTTCCGTAGAAATCATCAATTACCTTAATGGCTTCGTCGGCGGTGTCTACTACCTGTATCAGGTTCATGTCTTCCGGGTTGACGTTGTGTTCCTGTTCCAGCATCGTTTCCCTGATCCATTCCAGCATACCCGACCAGAACGATGATCCCACCATAACGATAGGAAAACGCCCGATTTTCTTGGTTTGAATAAGGGTCAAAGCTTCAAAAAGCTCATCCAGGGTTCCGAATCCCCCCGGCATTACGATATACCCCTGGGAATATTTCATAAAACAGACTTTGCGGGCAAAGAAATAATCAAAATTGATGCTTTTGTCAGGGTCAACATATTTATTCGGGACCTGTTCAAACGGAAGTTTGATGTTAAGTCCAACTGATTTTCCACCTTTTTCGCGGGCACCTTTATTTCCGGCTTCCATGATACCCGGGCCACCACCGGTAATTACGCCATAACCTTTGGTCACAAGTTTAGCGGCTATTTCGTCGGCCAGCTTGTAATATTTGTTGTCGGGTTTGGTTCTTGCTGAGCCGAAAATCGAAACACAGGGTCCGATTTTGGCTAGTTTATCATATCCTTCTACGAATTCAGAGATAGCTTTAAAAATTTGCCAGGAGTCCTGACTTTGAATTTCATTCCAGTTGCGTTCTACAAATGCTTCTTTAATAATTCTATCCTCATCTATGATTTCTTCTTCTTTCATATTATAATTTTTAGTTGTTTTTTTTATTCATTAAGGATTATAACAACGTATCTTTGCCCAATAAAGTTTAAAACGAGTATAACATGTCACTACGTATTGCCATCGGAGGCGACCACGCCGGGTTCGAATATAAGCAAATGATTTTGAATTGGATGCAGGAGCAGCAATTTGTTACTGCAGATTATGGTCCGTATTCTACCGACTCTTTTGATTATCCTGATGCGGCCCACCCTTTGTCTTCTGCCGTTGAAAACGGAGAATACGACTATGGTATCCTGATTTGTGGTAGCGGAAACGGCGTTTGTATGACTGCCAACAAACACCAGAAGATCCGTGCAGGATTGGTTTGGACTCCTGAAGTAGCCAGACTGATCAGACTTCACAACGATGCCAATGTGATTTGTCTTCCTGCCAGGTTTATTTCAAAAGAAATAGCTTTGGAATGTGTGCAGATTTTTCTGAATACGGCGTTTGAAGGCGGAAGGCATGGTTTGAGAGTAGGAAAGATTTCTTGTTGATATGGTGCCCTGGCCTGAAGGCACAGGGCAATATGAGGCGTTTCGGCCCCGATGTTCAGGGTAAACTCTGAAGGCCGTTGAGAGACTATAAAATCTTATGTTCTGACTATTGATGCCCCGAAAGGGGCATTTCTTTTTAGCTAACAGCCAACGGCTAAACAGCTGTCTCCATTTTTCCTTCTCCTTTCTCCAGGAAATCCGCCACAAAAAGCGGACAGATCTTGCAGGCTGAAATTCCTTCCTGGAAAAACCACCGGCATTCATTTTTGATCGGGCACCGCTGTACTTTTTGCTCCATTTCTGACAAATCCAGTTCTTTTAATTGATGGATTACTCCGCAGGCCGATCCGGTCCATTGGTTGCATCCTGACTCCACGCATTTGGACGTGTATCTGAATTTTGATTCGGCTGAGCCTGACTGATTTCCGAGTTCAATCAGCTCTTCGGTGAGTTCGACTTTTTCGGGCAGAAAACTGACCACGCCATGGACATTTACGACCCCAAAAAGCGATGCCCCGCTGCTGTTGGTTGCAGAGGGGCATGCCAGTTGTTGCTTTTTCATCCCAGTTGGTTGATCTTAATGACATCAAACGTTTTGGCCCTCTGGATAAAAATATCTGCTTTGAACTTTTTAAGCCAGATGCCCAGCCATTCCGGGTTTTTGATGATCTTTTTCCCGATCGAATTTCCGGATTGGGCCCCGATAAGATGTTTGGCTACCACACCGTGCAGCTCTTTTTCAAGGGTGTCGATTTGTTTTTCGCTGAGTCCGAAATCTTCCAGTACAATTTCGAATTTTTGATTTTTCATGGCTATATCATTTTTGTTTGATCAAAGGTAGGCCAATATTTCTTTCAGTAACAGCGTGGAAATACTGATTTTAAGATGGGTAATTGGCCCTTTTTTTAAGGGTGTGATTGACTGTATGACAGTAAGCAAACAAGGTTTTTTAACGGTGCACTCATCGAAGAAACCTGCTCCGGAGCCTGTTTTATGCCCTATAATTTTTGAGATGAGTGATTAATCATGAAATTTCAGTTTAACAAACCCTCAGTTTGTTTATATTTGCACTCCATTTTCCTATGGATTAGCTTTTAAATGCTATTTTAAATTGATTTAACTAAAGAAAACAGAATAAATGAGTCAGCAATCCGGACCTGCTACCAGCTTACAAGACATTATCGCTCATGCCAAAGAGTATGGTTTTGTGTTCCCTTCTTCTGAAATTTACGATGGTTTACAGGCTGTTTATGACTATGGTCAGAACGGCGTGGAACTGAAAAATAACCTTAAAACAGCCTGGTGGAAATCCATGACCCAGCTGTATGACAACATTGTCGGGATCGATGCTTCTATCTTTATGCATCCTACGACCTGGAAGGCTTCAGGACACGTAGACGGGTTCAATGACCCGATGATCGATAACAAGGATTCTAAGAAAAGATACCGTGCCGACCAGTTGCTGGAAGGCAGGGCAGAAGAATATGCAGCTAACGGACAGCAGGACAAGTCTGCGGCATTGCTGGCTGAAACGGGTCGTTTGCTGAGTGCAGAAGACCTGGATGGAGTAAGGGAACTGATCATTTCTGAAAATATTGTTTGCCCGATCTCTAAAACAGCCAACTGGACGGAAGTGCGTCAGTTTAACCTGATGTTTTCAACCCAGGTGGGTTCTGTGGCCGACGAATCGAGCACCATTTACCTGAGACCTGAAACAGCACAGGGTATTTTTGTCAACTTTCTGAATGTCCAGAAAAGCGGCAGGATGAAAGTGCCTTTCGGTATTGCCCAGATCGGTAAGGCTTTCCGTAACGAGATCGTGGCCCGCCAGTTTATTTTCCGTATGCGTGAGTTTGAACAAATGGAAATGCAATTCTTTGTTCGCCCCGGCACTGAAAATGAATGGTATGAATACTGGAAAGAAACCCGTCTTAAGTTTCACAAGGCGATCGGTTTACCGGCA
Source organism: Emticicia sp. CRIBPO (assembly GCF_009905725.1). Taxonomy (GTDB): domain Bacteria; phylum Bacteroidota; class Bacteroidia; order Cytophagales; family Spirosomataceae; genus Leadbetterella. The sequence goes on from NZ_JAAAKV010000004.1 coordinate 398,525, forward strand.
GAAAAACTGAAATACCACGACCACGACAAGCTGGCCCACTATGCCAAAGCTGCGGTGGACATTGAGTACCAGTTCCCGTTTGGTTTCAGAGAAATGGAAGGAATTCACTCCAGAAGTGATTTTGACCTGAAAAATCACCAGGAATATTCTAAAAAGAAACAACAGTATTTTGATCCTGAGCTTGACGAAAGCGGCAAGCCTTACGGAAATTATATTCCTTACGTGGTAGAAACCTCAGTTGGAGCTGACCGTTTGTTCCTGGCTACCTTGTCCAACGCCTTTGTACAGGAAACCGGCGAAAAGGAAAGAACTTATCTGAAGTTGCACCCGGCACTGGCCCCGATCAAAGCCGCGGTGTTGCCGCTGGTGAAAAAAGATGGTCTGGCTGAAATTGCCCAGGATATCACCAAATCACTGAAGCCTTACTTCAGGACGGTGTATGATGACGGAGCGGCGATAGGAAAACGTTATACCCGTCAGGACCTGATCGGAACTCCGTTCTGTATTGCGGTCGATTATGAAACCAAAGATGACAACTGTGTGACCATCCGTCACCGCGATACCATGGAGCAGGAGCGTGTGCCGATTGCTGCCCTTAAAGATAAGATCGGAGAGCAGGTGGCGATGGAGAGGATTCTTGAATCTATTTGATTGCCAGGTTAATGAAATATATTCTGTAACAAAAAAAGCGAAGTCTCAGACTTCGCTTTTTTTGTTGACTTAAATCCTCAGTTGGGATTATCGGATGATTGCACGCCATCATAAACAGACTTGATAGACGATAGTTCTTTGATCAGGAAGGTCTGCAATTGCTCATTAAATTCTTTCTTGTCGTCTTCACTTAACGAATCGTACAAATCCTTCAGCTCCTGGTTTATCTTAGCTTTTTCGGCTTCATCAGCATTCATGCCTCTGACATGAAACGCCCTGAAATCAAATTTTTCCATATCGTAATTACTTTTATCTTTTTTGAAGAGGTTATTTCAACACATAAACGCCTTTGGAATGCACCTCATATTTTTTCTCCAGTTCGGGTATGGCCTTGAATATTTTCGGAATGACTTTCTTGTTATCAAAAATTACTTCCGGCATGTCCTTTTTGAAATTCTGATAGATATTCACCACACTTTCATAATTATTGGGATGCTGCAGATCGGATTTTGAGAGATTCCAGTTCAGGTATCCTGTAGCCATTCTGGCATTTTTATAGGCATCGGTCCTTTCGCCCGTCACCAGCACCGTCTTGCCTTTCAGTTTTTCCGGGATGACGATGTCTTTGGTTTTAAGATTGGACAGCTGGTCATAACCGGAACCGAGGAATGGTCTGACGCCCTGGAACTGAATCGCTAAAATGATCAGCATGAAAATGATAAAAGCCACTTCAGGCAAAAACATTCCCTTCATGTGCAGGTAAAAGCCGCTGATAAACAGGGCAAGCATAGGGATAAGAAAGCAAAGGTTATAAGGCGTGAAATTATTCGAAAGCAACAGGCTCACAAAAGCGAAGATCCCGAAAAGGATGACGATCTGATGGGAGCGGTTCTGGAAGCTGTTGTACCGGTTACCCCTCAGAACCCGGAATATACCCAGCACGGCAAAGAACAGGGGAACTGAGTAAGCGATAATGATGCTGTCGAGTCCTTTGAATGAAAGGTTGCTGAAGGTAATGATATTGAACAGCCACACCGTTTTGAGGGCTTCACTGGTATCTGAGAAATAGAAAAACAGGAACGTGAAAAACACCGGCAGTATAAAGGCCAGCACGACGAGGAACATTTGCCGGAGATTGACGCCGGTATAAAACAGCAAGGAAATACCCGCCCATAAAATATAGGGGAAAGAGGGTAAATGGAACAATGTTGCTATCCCGATAAACAGGCCGACTTCAAAGACATCGTCGCTGACCCCTGTGCGGCTTTCAATCTGCCTGAGCAGGATGTTGAGGGCGATCAGCAGGAAGGTGAGAGCCAGCAGGGCCGGAGAGGGCTTGCTGAGGTCAAAAGAGATGTTCATCAGCAATAAATAGATCAAACCGGGAACGTAATTCCTTTCCGTGAATGTTTGACGGTTATTGGTAATGAAGACAAAGAATAAAGACTGGATCAGGATGATCAGATAAGCAAAAAGCTCGTAAGCCAGCTGGTTTCTGCCAAACCAGAAGTCTATCATCTGGTAGAAAAGGGCTGAAAACGGCCCGACTTCGGTGAGGATCCCTTTATAGAGCGGAATATCCTGGTTGAGTTTTTCGCCTACAAGCACCCACTCAAGTTCCGGTATCAGAACAGGGAGTGATTGTGTGATAAACGGCAGTTTCAGTAATAACATAACTACGAATAGTGTTATTATCTGAAAAAAGGAGTTAATTCTGAAAAAAGTAAGCAAACGGGTGGCGTTTAAGTTATTTTAGTGCAAAAATATAATTTGATTAAAGGATTAACCAAAATTAGTGCGGATATTTGTAATATTAATTTAGAAGACACACATTCTTAACATAAAAAAATCAGAGAGATCATGGAAAATAAGAGACAAAAACAGGTAGCAAAGCAGATTCAGAAAGACCTGGGGGAGATTTTTCAAAGAGACATGAGGTCGGTTTTTGAAGGTGCTTTCGTGACCATTACGGACGTGAAAGTGAGCCCTGATTTAAGTATTGCCCGCGTTTATCTCAGCTTTTTGCTGACCAATGATAAAGAAGGCCTGCTTCAGAACATTAGAGAAAATACAAAAAAGATCAGAAGTATATTTGGTAACCAGGTAAGACACCAGTTCAGAATTATCCCTCATTTCCAATTTTATATTGATGATACGGCCGAATATGCTCAGAAAATTGAGAACCTATTCGCAGACCTTCATATTCCCCCGCTTGACGAGGAAGCAAAAGACAGTTAATTAATTACCGCTGAATGAACATACCTTTTTTTATTGCCAGAAAGTATTTCTTCTCTAAGAAAAAAAGGAGCTTTATCAACTTCATCTCGATAATCTCGATGGTGGCCGTGTGCATCGGCACCATGGCCCTGGTTATTGTATTGTCGGTTTTTAACGGACTGGAAGACCTGAACCGTCAACTGTTCAAGACCTTTGACCCCGATCTGAAAATCGAGAGCAATGCAGGCCGGTCGTTCAGCATCAGCCCGGAAAAACTTCAGAAAATCAAAAACCTGCCCCAGGTCAGTTTCGCGACGGAAGTGATCCAGGACAAAGCCCTGGCCAAAAACAAGGATGCCCAGATGATTGTTATCCTGAAAGGCGTCGACAGCACTTTTCAGCAGCACAGCTCCTTGAAAAAATCGGTGGTAGACGGCAGGATGATCCTGGAGCAGGGTACCAAGCGATGGGCTTTTGTCGGCGGAGGCGTGTACAATATCCTGAGTTTGCAGGTAGATGACTTTTTCAGGCCGCTTGAACTGCTTTATCCAAAAAATCAGAAACTTAATGTGCTCAATCCTGAAGAAAACATCAACAGGATGGCTTTGCTGGTTTCGGGTGTTTTTATCCTGGAGCAGCAATACGATAATTATGTATATCTTCCGCTGGATGTGGTGGAAAAACTCACGGGGCTGGAAGGCAAAAGAACTTCTATTGAACTGACGCTGAAAGATCCTTCGAAAACAGAAGAAGTGAAGAAAGCCCTGGGAAGCCTGATAGGAGATACTTTTACGGTTAAAAACAGGGACGAACAGAATGCTCCCCTGCTGAAAGCCATCAAAATAGAAAAGCTTTTTATATTCATTGCCCTCTTCTTTATCATCGGGATTGCGTCTTTCAACATCTTTTTTGCCCTGACCATGCTGGTGATAGACAAGAAGGATGACATAAAGGTTTTGGCGGCCATAGGGGCAGACAAAGCTTTGGTAAGAAATATTTTTGTGAGTGAAGGAGGGATCATTTCACTTTCCGGGGCCGTTATCGGCATGGTGGCCGGTTTGTTTGTCTGCTGGCTTCAGATAAAGTTCGGGTGGCTGAAATTAGGGATGCAATATGCCCTGGTAGACGCATATCCTGTGAAAATTCAGTGGGAAGATGTCCTGTTTTCAGTGATTGGCGTGGTTGTGATCGCGTTTTTAGCTTCGATATTACCAGCCAGGAAAGCCATCAGGTTTATGGAAGTAGACCGGTAAACGATCTGAATATTGATAATTAGGTTTTTAATAGAGTACTTTGTGGTTTAAATTTTCGTTTTATTGTTTTAATTGCCCATCCCGATTTAATGAAAAAACTTATTTTAATGGCCCTGGTCTTTGCTTTTTCGAAGGTGAGTGCCCAATCTCCGGAGCTTTTTGATAGTTCAAAACAGTGGATTTTAACCACCACCAATATCAAAAAGAATGAGCTGAGGTTTGTCGAATACAATGTGAGTAAGTTGTCGCTCAACACCATGATCTGGAATTTCAGGAAAGGTGGTAAAATTGAGTACGACTACCAGTCGAGAGAAGGCATTGATGCCTGTGCAGGTGTTAATTTCCTGGACCTGGATGTGGATGAATGTTCCTGGACTTATAATCCGGCCAATATGAAACTGACCATGACGTTGAAAGGAGGCTATGCCAGTATCGATGATTTTGTTTTAAAAAGAGAGTATACAGTGAGTGTTTTGGATGATGGGGATGGTTACGGCTACAAACTGACCAAAACCCGGGAGTACTTTTTTAACGACCTGACAAGAGGCGGTAAGTAAAAGTGACCTGAAAACTATAGTTAAAAGCGTATGAATATTAAGGGAGTTAAACCATTTCTGGTTGTTTTTTCGTGGCTGGCCATACCGGCTTTTTCTTTTGCACAACAAGTTTCTCTTCAGCCTTCCAATGAAAGAAAGTTTGATTTGCTTCACACAGAACTGCATCTTGAACCCAACTGGGCTACCCAGCAAATGCCGGGGAAAGCTACTTTGAAGTTAAAACCGCATTTTTATGAGCAACAGAGCCTGGTACTGGATGCCAAGGGCTTTGATATTAAAAGCGTTAAGGTGAAAGGACAGGCTCAGAAGTTTGACTACGACAAACAGAAGATCAGCCTCGTTTTTGATAAGGCTTACACCCGTAAAGACACGCTGACCATTGACATTGAGTATGTCTCCAAACCTAATGAAATCAAGGTAAAAGGCAGCGACAATATTGTGCAGGACAAAGGCTTGTATTTTATCAATGCAGACGAAAAGATCAAAAATTATCCACGGCAGCTCTGGACACAGGGTGAAACCGAGGCCAATTCATGCTGGTTTCCGACCATTGATTCTCCCAATCAGAAGCATACCCAGGACATTTACCTGACGGTCGAAGACAAGTTTGTGACTTTGTCAAACGGCCTGCTGAAAGACTCGAAGAAAAACGCCAACGGCACGAGGACCGATCACTGGCAGCAAAACAAGCCCCATGCAGTTTACCTGACGATGATTGCTGCCGGAAATTTCAAAAAAGTGGTGGATTCTACTTTCAAGGATTTTGAGGTCAGCTATTATGTAGAGCCCGAATATGAAAAATATGCCTACGGGATTTTCGGAAGAACACCTGAAATGATCAGGTATTTTGAGAAACTGACCGGTGTGAAATATGCATGGGACAAATACTCCCAGATTCCGGTCCGTGAGTATGTTTCAGGGGCTATGGAGAATACCACGGCTACGGTTCACGGGCAATCTGTCCTTAAAAACGCCAATCAGCTGATTGATGCCAACGACGACGGGGTGATTGCCCACGAGTTGTTTCACCATTGGTTCGGCGACCTGGTGACGGCTGAGTCCTGGTCGAATCTCCCTCTGAATGAATCTTTTGCAGATTATTCGGAATACCTTTGGGCTGATCATAAATACGGGAAAGACGAAGGTGACCTGGTGGCTTTTAATGCTTTACAACAATACCTGTTTGAATCTGCCGAAAAACAGGAGCCGCTGATCAGGTACTACTATGCCGATAAAGAGGATATGTTTGATGCTCATACCTATCAGAAAGGCGGGCGGATATTGCATTTGCTGAGACAGGAGCTGGGCGACGAAGCGTTTTTCCAGGGCTGGCAGAATTACCTGAAAGCCAATGCCTTTAAGAATGCAGAAGTCAACAACCTGAGGATGGCTTTCGAGGAAGTCAGCGGGAGGGACCTGAACTGGTTTTTTGACCAGTGGTTTCTGAGCCCGGGCCACCCGAGGGTGATTGTGGATCATAAATACGAAAATGGAAACCTGCTGATCAATTTCAAACAAGTGTCCGATTCGCTCAATACCAGGATATATGAAGTGCCGCTTACCTATGAATACATAGTAAATGGTGTAAAAACAAGGAAAGTGGTCAGGTTAAAGAAAGCCTCAGAGCAGGTGGAGATTAAAATGCCTAAAGCTCCTGATATGGTTTCGGTTGATCCAGAAGGTTATTTTTTAGGCGTAATTGATCACAATAAATCTGAATCCGAACTTATCGAACAATTCAAAAATTCGGGGGATGTAGTGGCCAGGATCACGGCTTTTGAAAAACTTACTTTTGTGGAATCGGAAGATGAGAATTTTCCGAACAACCCATTAAAGAACAAGAAAATCAGGGACCTGACGATATTGGCTACGAAAGATCCGTTCTGGAGGGTCAGACAACTCGCTGTGCAGAAGTTTGCGGATTATGACGGTGAGGATTTCCTGGATGTGGAAAGGGCCCTGCAATATGTGATCAAGAATGATAAAAAATCTGCCGTAAAAGGAGATGCCATTCTGGCAATGAAAAACTTCCTGAACCCTCAGAACGACCTCTTGTTCAGAAACGCCCTGAAAGACAGTTCCTATATGGTAAAAGCCGCTGCCCTGGAAGGGTTGCTGGTCAATAAACCCGCTGATGCACAGGAGCTTGTCAAAGCTGTGGAAGAGATCAAAGACGTTAATATTTTTGCAGTAGTGGCTAATTACTATGCCTCAATCCCGACTCCTGAGCGATATGACTGGTTCATGACCAATTTCGAAAGAATGGATAATGGGGAATTGTACCAGACATTGGGTATATTTGGTACTTACCTGGTTCAGTCGGATGCTGCTACACAGGAAAAGAGCATTCCGTACCTTAAATCGTTGGCGATGGACAAGCCGCAATGGTTTGTCAGGTTCTCTGCGGCACAGGTGCTGTATCTTTTGACTGAATCCGAAAAAGGCAAAAAAGCCATGAAGGAAGTGATAGCAGCCGAAAAAGACCAGAGACTGAAGAATTATTACAGTCAGTTGAGGTTGGAGTGATTATCAGCTGTTTAGCTATAAGCTTTTAGCCGTTAGCCCCGGTTTGTCAGATATAATTGCTACGCAAAAAAAGCTAAAGGCCGGTAAAATTGAACTTTGACAGTTAAGCCTGGAATATTTTTAACTTAAAAATTGTTGATTGCTTATAGAGTACTTAATTTGTGCTGTTAAATATTTTCAATCATGGAAAATAAGAAAGAAAAAACAATTAAGGTCAACGGACCTGTACCTGAGAGAATAAGGAAAGCCCTTGAAGAGAAGAGGGACTTTATGAATAAAGTACAGTCCGGAGAAATAATTTTTGAGATTAAGAATGCAAAAAGAGTTTTATAAAACGTACCCGGTTTTTATAACTCATGAATCCCACAACAAGCATATTTATTCTTTCACAACTGATTCTGATATTGTTTACACGGTAGTTTTTACCAGGGCAAACTATCTTTTTAAAGAGGAATGTACAGCTTGTCATGAAGTTCACGAGATATCTTTTGTCCCGAACGGGGACAAATCCAGGTTTGACCAATCAATAAGACATACGATCATTGATCTCATGCAAATCTTTATAGATAAACATGAATGTCCTGTGTTGTATGTTTGTGATAGTTTAGATCTGAGGGCAGAATGCAGGTCCAGGCTTTTTAAGAAATGGTTCGAAACCAGCAGGTTGAAATCGGGGTTCAAATATGATTTTAAAAACCTGGTTTTTGACGATTTCAGTATGAAAGTTGAAATCATATCCAGAGAATCTGATCAGAATTTTAATGATTATTTTCAGCAACTGGAGGTGTTTGGTTAACAGAATGAAAATGATGATGAAGAGATATTTGAAGGGAACAGATTACGAATTAAACACAAAACAGCTAAAAGCCAGCCGCTAAAAGCAAAAAAGCAGACATATGAACGATTATCTTAATTTCATGACCAAACTCAGCTTCAGGCGGGTGCTTAATGCCTTCCGGGTGATTTTCGGGTACATGTATTCCAAGATAACCGGTCAGACTTATAATTCCGGCCTGCCGATGGCCATTGCTTTTGAACCGACTACGTCCTGCAACCTTCGTTGCCCGGAATGTCCCAGCGGGCTGAGGTCATTCACCAGGCCGACCGGTATGCTGCAGAAGGATTTGTTTTTTAAGACCATCAACGAACTTTCAGATACCTTACTTTACCTGACCTTCTATTTTCAGGGGGAGCCTTACCTGCATCCTGATTTCCTGGAGATGGTACAGCATGCCTCAAAGAAAAAAGTTTATACAGCTACCTCTACCAATGCACATTACCTGAGCATGCAGAATGCCTACAAAACGGTCAATTCGGGTCTTGACAGGCTGATTATTTCCATCGACGGCACCTCGCAGGATACTTATGAGCAATACCGCGTAGGAGGTAAGCTGGAAAAGGTAATAGAAGGAACCAAAAACATCATCAGGGCCAAAGAAGAACTGGGCTCATCCACGCCGCACATCATTTTCCAGTTCCTGGTAGTCAAACCCAACGAACACCAGATTGATGAAGTTAAAAAACTGGCCAAAGATTTGAAAGTAGATGAAGTAAGGCTTAAAACCGCACAGATTTATGACTATGAACAGGGCTCAGACCTTATTCCTACCATAGATAAGTACTCGCGATACAAACAAAAAGAAAACGGGGACTACGAAATCAAGAACAAATTGCTGAATCACTGCTGGAAAATGTGGCACTCATGCGTCATCACCTGGGACGGTAAAGTTGTACCTTGTTGTTTTGACAAAGACGCCGAATACCGCATGGGAGATCTGAATGAAAACAGCTTTGCGACCGTCTGGAATTCAAAGCCTTATCTGAACTTCAGAAAAGCCCTGGTCACCTCACGGACACAGATCGAAATGTGTAAAAACTGCACGGAAGGTACAGAAATATGGGGTTAGTCCGCAAACTTAAACCTTAACCATCCTTTTTGCTTCATATTGGGATATATTATAGTTTGATTATATTTGTTGTTTCTAAACATTACTTCAAAAATCAAATTCATGACTTCACTGGAAATTGTTCAGCACTATTATCAATGTTTTAATCAGAAAGACTGGAAAGGAATGCTTGCTCTTTTGCATCCGGAAGTCAGGCACGAATCCAATCAAGGGGAAGTGAGAACCGGGATAGAGAAATTTACGGAATTTCTTCAGAAAATGGACGAGAGCTATGAAGAAACACTGACCGACATGGTGTTTTTTACAGAGCCTTCCGACAACAGGGTGGCGGTTGAATTTACGGTGAACGGGATCTATAAGAAAGGAGAGGAAGGTTTGCCTGAGGCTCACGGACAAAGCTATGTTTTGCCTGCCGCAGCTTTTATCGCTTTAACGGATGGCAAGATTTCAAGGGTAACGACTTATTACAATCTGCCGCTCTGGATTGAGCTGGTGTCTAAGTAATGATAAACGAGGCCCTCAGATTTGTAAAAAAGACCGGGGCAGATACTGCTGCGATCTTCGATGACCTTGCCCGGCTCAGAATCGCGGTTTTCAGGGATTATCCTTATCTTTATGAAGGCTCGGTAGCCTACGAGAAGGAATATCTCAAAATTTATTCTGCTTCTGAAAAGTCCTTTATTTTCTTGGTTTACCAGGAGGAGGTTTTGGTAGGAGCTACCACCTGCATTCCGCTGTCGGACGAGAGTCCTGAGGTGGTTGAACCCTTTCGTTTGAACGGCTGGGATATTGATTCCGTATTCTATTTCGGGGAAAGCATCCTGTTGCCTGAGTTCAGGGGGCTGGGCATTGGTAACCGTTTTTTTGACGAAAGGGAAACCTTTGCCGGGAGTTTTGAAGCAATCAGGACGCTTTGCTTTTGTTCGGTAGACAGAGGAGAGAACCATCCGATGAAACCTGAGAATTACAGATCAAATGAAGCCTTCTGGCTCAAAAGAGGTTACAGGCCGGAACCGTCCTTACAGGCGACTTTCAGCTGGCCTGATACCGGAGAAACCGCGTCAAGTGACAAACCCATGATTTTCTGGATCAAAAATATTTAAACCCTGTTCTGTGATCAATCCTACATTTGCTTCAGCACAATATCCCATCAGTGAGCATGCCGATTTTGCCGCCTGGGAAAAGCACACCAGCCAGTGGATAGCCGAAGCCGTAAGCAGCAATGCCGATGTGCTGGTTTTCCCCGAATACGGCTCAATGGAGTTGGTGAGTATATTTTCTCTTGAAATCCGCTCTGATATCAGAAAGCAGGTGCTGGAAATGCAGCTTTTGCTGGACGACTTTTGTGAAGTATTTTCAGAGGCTGCCATCAGGCATAAAATCATTATTGTAGCTCCCAGTTTTCCGGTCCAAATTGACGAAAAGATCGTCAACAGGGCTTTTGTTTTTTCAGCTAAAGGACTTTGCGGTTACCAGGATAAATTTTTCATGACCCGATTTGAAAACGAGGAATGGGGCATTCAGTCCGGAGAGAGACAGCTGACTTTATTTGAGGCTTCCTGGGGGAGTTTCGGCATACAGATTTGCTACGATGTGGAGTTTGGTGTCGGCTCACAATTACTATGTGCGGCAGGAGCGTCGGTGATTATTGCTCCAAGCTGCACGGAGACCATCAGGGGAGCTACCCGGGTGCATGTCGGTGCCAGGGCCAGGGCCATGGAAAACCAGGCGTATGTGGTGGTGTCCCAGACGGTAGGAAATGCATTATGGTCGCCCGCAGTAGACATCAACTATGGTTATGCGGCGGTGTACGCTACGCCTGACAAAGGCTTGCCGGAAGAGGGAATCCTGAACCAGATGCCCCCTCAGCTCGAAGGCTGGCTGATAGAAGAACCCGACTTTTCGCTGATTGAAGAGGTCCGCCGTGACGGCCAGGTATTCAATTTTAAGGATCAGCAGACGCTTATCACCGGATTGAAGAATGAAAAAATAAGAGTGGTACAGGTTTCTGTCTGAGCAGGTTGCCGGAGTGGTGTTAATTGAGAATTGGTATTTCCTTCCCGTTAAATCATTAATATAAGATTTTTAGAAGACGATTATTTGTGTAATACATTTTGCATGCATATTTTTACCTGACGTTACTAAATCGTTAATTAAACAAAAAAAATTGGCACTCGTGAATGGTGCAACTGAATACCCGATATGGAAACGATTCAATCCAACATTGTAAACATTTTTGACAACACAATTTATTTCGGAGAGCTGGTCATCAATCAGGGACGTATTTTCCAGATCAAAAGACTGGGTGAGAGCCGTCCGGATACCCCTTTTCTTGTTCCCGGCTTCGTAGACGCCCATGTGCACATCGAAAGTTCGATGCTGACCCCTTCGCAGTTTGGCAGGCTGGCCGTTACACACGGTACCATTGCCACGGTTTCTGATCCACATGAAATTGCCAATGTTTTGGGTGTGGAAGGTGTGAAATACATGATAGAAGACGGCAAACGCATTCCATTTAAGTTTTGTTTCGGAGCCCCGTCGTGCGTTCCGGCAACCACTTTTGAAACTGCCGGAGCCATTATTGATTCCCAGGGTATCAATGAATTACTTCAGTTGTCTGATGTAGGCTATCTGGCTGAAATGATGAATTTTCCGGGGGCCATTCATGGTGACGAGGAGGTATTGAAGAAAATTGATTTTGCAGAAAGATACAATAAACCTGTCGACGGGCATGCTCCCGGTTTGAGAGGGGAAGAAGCCGTTAAGTATTTCCAGAGAAATATCACGACGGATCATGAATGTTTTGAATATGAGGAGGCCAAAGAGAAATTGGAGCTGGGGGTTAAAATCCTGATCAGGGAAGGCAGTGCCGCCAAAAATTTCGATGATCTGATTCCGCTGGCAGGGTCGTATGCCAATCAGATGATGTTCTGTTCAGACGACAAACATCCTGACGACCTGGTCGCCGGGCATATCAATAAACTGGTCAGCAGGGCGGTTAAGGGCGGGTTGAATGTGTTCAAAGCCCTGAGAATGGCTTCATTAAATCCCGTCAGGCATTATAATCTCGACATGGGTCTGGTAAGGGAAGGAGAGCCTGCCGATTTTGTCCTGGTCAATAACCTGGAGGATTTCCAGGTGGTAAGTACCTATATTGACGGTGTCAAAGTGGCCGAAAAGGGTATTTCGCTATTGCCGAACCTCGAAAGCCCGGTCATCAATAATTTCAAGGCACAAAAAATAAAACCGCAGGACCTGATCGTCAGAATGCCGGAGGGTACTACCAATATCAAAGTCATCAAAGCCCTTAACGGACAGCTGGTGACGAGGTCGTTTGTGCATTTACCTATCATGGTCAACAGGATCGTGGAAATTGACGATACCCTTGACATTCTGAAGCTGGTGGTGTACAACCGTTATGAAAACAAACCCCCGGCCGTGGCATTTATCCAGGGTTTCGGATTAACAGAAGGAGCCATCGCTTCGTCTGTAGCCCACGATTCGCATAATATCATTGCGGTGGGGGTAGACGACGTGGCTATTGCTGATGCCATTAACCTTGTTATCCGTGAAAACGGAGGGGTTTCTGCTGTTTCCAATCAGAAAATGGGCGTTTTACCGCTTCCTATTGCGGGATTGATGAGCAACAAAGACGCCTACCAGGTGGCGGAGGATTATACCCAGATAGATAAATTTTCGAAAGAGGTGCTGGGAAGCAGGCTGAAATCGCCGTTTATGAGTTTATCGTTCATGGCTTTGCTGGTGATTCCTTCCTTAAAACTTTCTGATCAGGGATTGTTTGACGGAAACACCTTCTCCTTCACCGATATGTTTGAATACCCCGAAACGACCTTAAAGAAAGAAATATGATAAAGTTTTCGCTGTTGCTTCTTTTGGTTACCCAACTGGCTTTTTCACAAACGCCGGGGCAGGACCCGAAACTTCAGCGATTACTGGAAAATACCCTCAAAGGATTTAACGGGGATGCCGGGGTGTATGTTCATCACCTGAAATCAGGCAAATTTGCAGCGATCAACGCAGATACGACCTTTCCTACCGCCAGCCTGATCAAGGTGCCGATCATGGCTGGGGTTTTTGATGCCATCAGAAATAACAAACTCAGCTACAAACAGGATCTGGTTTACCGCGATTCCATCAAATATGACAATGGTGTGGTCGGTTCGCTGAAAGACAGCACCGTGATTTCGGTCAGTAAGGTCATCATGCTGATGGAGACCATCAGTGACAATACTGCCAGTTTATGGTTGCAGGGCATCGTGGGAGGCACCCGCATCAATGAACTCATGGATTCTCTTGGTCTTCAGAAAACCAGGGTCAATTCGAGGACCAAAGGCCGGGAAGCTTTCAGGTCGGTTTACGGATGGGGGCAAACCACACCCCGGGAAATGGCCACCCTGATGGAAAAAATAAGACTGGGGCAATTGTACAGCCCTGACGCTTCTGATAAAATGTACAGGATACTCGGACGGCAATTCTTTGAAGAGGAGGGTTTGTCGCAGATTCCTGCCAGCATCAAAACCGCCTCGAAAACAGGGGCCGTTAATCAATCCCGGTCTGAAGTTACTTTTGTGCATGCTCCGCATGGCGAATATGTCTACTGTATCATCACCAAAAATCAGAAGGATGCCTCGTGGGTAAGAAGTAACGAAGGCTACGAGCTGATCCGCAAAGTGTCATCGGTGCTTTGGCATTACTTCGAACCGAAATCCGGCTGGAAGCCTGTCGAAGGCTACGAAAAATGGTGATCAGATGAATTTCCAGCTGTCTCTTCTTTCATAACAAACCAGGAACGCCAGGGCTGAAACGGCCATGATGAGGCAGGTGTAATAAGCGTAGGGTAAGTTTGAAATGTTATTTCCGTAGATCAGTGATGGAAAAAACGCCCCGGTTCCGATACCGGTTTCATGAAAAATATACATAGTGGCTATCGCTCTGCCGCGGTGGTGTTCTGATGCCAGGTCTATTGTCCACGCCTGACAAACCGGCGAGACTATCCCGATCGTGATGCCGTAAATCAAAGCAGAAATGACCAAACCGCTGGTTGTTTGTACATTAATGTTGATGATCATGCAAACGATCAGGGCAATTACCCCGATTTTGATGACAGGCGTTCTGCCGATCTTGTCCGACCACTTGCCTGAAAGCAGGCGGATGGCAATGGCCCCCAAAGTATAGATCAGGAAATAAAACCCTTTGTTTTCCACGCCCAGGGCCTTGCTGTGGTCAGGAATGAGCGTAATGACTGCCCCGTGACAAAATGCTGCCAGGAAAACGACCACAGCGGCAGGCAGTACATTCTTGTCAAAAAACTCAGATTTTTTAAGTTTGAAAAATGAAAGAGTAAGTGGTTTTCTCCTGCTTTCGGGCAGTGTTTCTCTGACATTAAACACAATAATGAGCGATAGAAATGCCAAGAACGAGGAGGTATAAAACAAGACCGGGTAATCAAAATAAATCATGACCGTTCCGCCGATGGCCGGACCGAAAGCCATGCCGAGGCTGCCTGCCATGGCGTGTATGCCCATGGCCTCGCCCCTTCGGTGAGGCATCACGATATCGGCAATGTAAGCTGCGGTGCCCGTAGGGTTAAACCCGGCCGAGAAACCATGAAAAAAGCGGATGATCAGAAAAGGCAGGACGGTGGTAAAAAATGGATAAAGAAAGCTGGCCACCAGGCAAACCACCACACCGATGATCATCACCGGAACACGCCCGATGGTATCGGTCATTTTACCGCTGAACGGTCTGGACAGCCCGGCTGTGACGGTAAACAACGCAATAATAAGCCCTTTGTAATCTTCTCCGCCGAGGCTGCTCAGATAATCAGGCAACTCAGGCACCAGCATATTAAAACTGGAGAAAAACAAAAAAGAGCCGGTACAAAGCAGCCAGAACTGTGGCGTATATATTCCTTTTTCTTTCTCCAAAATCCGATGTTTTTATAAAGGA
Organism: Emticicia sp. CRIBPO; assembly: GCF_009905725.1. Taxonomy (GTDB): domain Bacteria; phylum Bacteroidota; class Bacteroidia; order Cytophagales; family Spirosomataceae; genus Leadbetterella. The sequence continues at coordinate 413,606 of NZ_JAAAKV010000004.1, forward strand.
AACACCTGGAAAAGAGATGAATTCACTATTTTCCCGGAAAAATAAGTTATTCCACAAAATGTCAAATTTTATCTTTTTATATGACAAATTGAAAGCCAGGGCTGACTTTATGAGGGGCTGGTCAGGACAGGAGAATAATTATGCCGGCTGATTTAAACCTCAAACAGGATAGAACAGGTCACTCCCAAAAGATTCGCGTTTTAATTTCGGATTGTAAAACGTTAGATTAGCTGTTTATTTAAGATTTCAACCTTACTGATGATGAGAATTAATCCGTCCTTTCTGAGAATTTTAACCTCTGTATTGATCCTTGGCGGCCACATGATGGCTTCCGGGCAGACTCTTCCTGACAAAGCCAAAGTGCTGAAAGACATGGAGCTGGCTAATGCCTATTTCGTGAAAAAGTGGCCTGATCCGGGTTTGCCAATTGTGATGGACAAGGTCAGGACCTCTAATTTATGGACAAGAGCCGTTTATAAAGAAGGCCTGATGGAGTTCTATAAAATCACCAAAAATCCGTCTTACCTGGCTTACATGACTGAGTGGGGGGAGCGAAACAAATGGGGACTCTGGTTTGGAAAAGAAAGCCGGCATGCCGATTCCCAGCTGGCAGGGCTGACTTACCTGGACCTGTATCTCATTGACCAGAAACCGGAAAGGATCGCAGACATCAAATACAATATCGACAAAATGGTCAATTCGGACAAGAAAAACGACTGGACCTGGATTGATGCCATCGAGATGTCTATGCCCGTTTTTGCGAAGCTGGGTGTGATGTACAATGATAATCGCTATTTTGAGAAAATGCACGAACTCTACCTGCATTCGAGAGACGTAGAAGGCGGAGGCCTTTACAATAAAACAGAGAAACTGTGGTGGAGGGATAAGGATTTTGTGCCGCCTTATAAAACCCCCGATGGAAAGAATTGTTACTGGTCAAGGGGCAACGGCTGGGTGGTAGCCGCTTTGGTGAAGGTCATGGAGATTATCCCGGAAAACAGCCCGCACTACAACGAATACAAAAAGGATTACCTGGACCTGATGGCGGCCCTGCTACCATTGCAAAGAGAAGACGCCTTCTGGAATGTGAGCCTGGCCGATCCGAACCACTTCGGAGGAAAGGAACTTTCCGGAACCGCCCTGTTTTGCTATGGAATGGCCTGGGGAATGAACAAAGGCTGGCTGGATAAAAAGAAATACCTGAAACCTACGGTAAATGCCTGGAACGCGATGGTGAAGGATGGTCTGCATACCGACGGGATGCTGGGGTATGTACAGAGTACGGGTAAAGAGCCTAAAGACGGGCAGCCCTTGTCGTATGATAAGATTGCTAATTTTGAGGATTATGGCCTGGGATGTTTCCTGCTGGCAGGGACCGAAATCTATAATCTGAAGAAGAAATGAAACGCTTAAGCCTGGTTTTTCTAATGCTTGTACAGGTGGCTTACGGCCAGAAAATCAACCGGAAATCAGTGGTGGACCGCCATAAAGTAAAGGTGTCGGAAGTAGATACTCTCGGCTCATTATCAGTAGGCAACGGCCGTTTTGCTTTTACGGTGGATGTGACGGGTCTTCAGACTTTTCCGGAATATTACCACAATGGCATTCCGCTGGGTACACAGTCGGAGTGGGGCTGGCACGCCTGGCCGAACAAAGAGCATTACAAGATTGAAGAAACCATCAGGACGGTAAAGGCCAATGGCCGGGAGGTGCCTTATGCTGTACAATGGAAAGAAGGCAGGGCCAAAGCCGCAGCGGATTTCCTGAGACAGAATCCGCATCGTTTGCAACTGGGAAACATCGGGCTGGAATTGCTTAAAAGCGACGGGTCAGTAGCACAACCCGCCGATCTGAAGAATATCCGTCAGCAGCTCGACCTGTGGACGGGAGTCATCACCAGCTATTTTGAGCTGGAAGGTAAAAACCTGGAAGTGGAAACACTGTCATCTCAAATCACCGACAAGATAGCAGTTAAAATGAAAGGCAGTCTGCTCGCCTCCAAACAGGTGAAACTGAGGGTTCGTTTTCCTTATCCTACTGATTTATTCCTTGACGACGGGGTTAATTATAATCCCAAAGCAGATCATTCAACTTCAGCCGCCTGGAAGCTGGCGGGCCATTCGGCGGTGATTACCCATGATCTCAGGACTTTCTCTTACGACCTTCATCTGGAATCGGGCGTGGCATTGAAAAATCCTGAACAAAAGCAGAATGAACTGATTTACGAGCCTGTGGCTGCTGCTTCTGTATGGAGTTTTACGGCAGAATTCGCCACGAAAGAGAAAAAGATAAGCAAGACAAGTTTTGAACAGGTAAAGGCGGAGTCTGTTGCCCGGTGGGCAGGATTCTGGAACTCCGGCGGGATGGTGGATTTCGGAAAAGTGGCCGATCCCCGGGGAAAAGAAATAGAAAGAAGGATGATCCTGTCGCTTTACCTGACGAAAATACAATGTGCCGGAGACATGCCGCCGCAGGAAACGGGTCTGACCCAGAACTCCTGGTTTGGTAAACCCCACCTCGAAATGGCCTGGTGGCATGGTGTGCATTTTGCCCAGTGGGGGAGACCTGAAATTCTCGAAAACCAGATGAAGTTTTACCTGAAAACCATCGGAGAGGCCAGGATTATTGCTCAGAGACAGGGTTTTGAAGGTGTCAGATGGCAAAAGATGACTGATCCTGACGGAAAAGAAGCCCCGTCATCTGTCGGAGCTTACCTGATCTGGCAGCAGCCGCATCCGATCTATTTTGCAGAACTGATCTACAGGGCCAAACCCAACGCAGCCACCATTGAAAAATACAGGAATATGGTGTATGAAACCGCGGACTTTATGGCTTCCTATGCCTATTTTGATCCTGAATTGAAACGTAATATTCTCGGAAGGGGTGTGATAGCCGCCCAGGAGCGGTTTAATCCTGATGAAACTTTTAACCCGACCTACGAGCTGGCGTACTGGCATTATGCCCTTGAAACCGCCCAGCAATGGAGAATAAGAGATAAAAAAGGCCGGAATAAACAATGGGACGAGGTCATGAACCAGTTGTCGCCTCTGCCTAAGCTGGGCAATGTTTACCTGGCCGCCGAAAGTGCCCCCGATTCTTATACCCGGCCTGCTTACATGACGGATCATCCGAGCGTGCTGTGTGCCCTGGGCATGATTCCGGCCACCAAAAACATGGAAACAGAAGTGATGAATAATACTTTTGAGAAGATCTGGACGGATTGGGACTGGGACGATACCTGGGGTTGGGATTTTCCGATGGTGGCCATGACTGCTACGAGGCTGAAAAAACCGGAGAAAGCGGTGGAGGCCCTGCTTATGCCGATCAGGACCAATAATTTTCTGATCAACGGCCATAATTACCAGGACAAGAGACTCAGGTTATATTTACCGGCCAATGGCGGCGTACTATCAGCTATCGCCCTCATGACCGTTGGATTTGACGGCTCCGGCACCAACCCCGGCATCCCTAAAAACTGGGAAGTAAAATCCGAAGGCCTGAAGAAGATGCCTTGATATCCCCAATATAAAAATCCCCTGTCTGATCGATTCAGACGGGGGATTTTTGCATATATCTATGGCTATCGCTTACAGCTTATTGCTTAAAGCTCACTGCCTACAACTTCTTCGGCTCATTCAGCTCAATCACATAACCGTCCGGATCTGTCACATAAATCTGGAACGCCCCGTCAAACCTCTTCTGGCGGTGATACGGCACCTCTTTTTCCTTTAAAAAGGCCTCTATGGTATCCGCGGAATTGGCCGGGATCGTCAGTGAAAAATGGGCTGAGTTTTTATCGTTGTTCGTCACAGGGTCTTTTCTGCCCAACAAAAGGTGAAGTTCCTGTCCCGGAGCGATCCTGAACCATCGTCTGATAGCAGCCAGGCTTTCCGGCACATCGAGGTAAATGAGGCCGATGATGTCTTTATAGAATCTGGCACTTTCCTTGAGGTCTTTCACGGCTAGTCCCACGTGGTTATAGCCCTGGATTTCTATTTTGCTTTGAGCAGAAACGGCCGCAGTAAATAATAAACTGAAGGCAAAAAGACTGATGATTTTTTTCATGAATTAAGGTTGATTTTGGGCAGTAAATATACAATTTGCCCGGTATATTTCTTCTTTAATTATGTTTTCCGGAGTTATTTTTTCCATAAGTCATGCTGCTCCGGCATCTGGTCTCCGATCAGCTCCAGCAACTGGATCGCATTGAGGCTCCACTGGGCTGTATTATTGGTGGAAATCCCCTTGATTTCAGTGGTTTCTCTTAACACGTCAGGGGTGGGCACTTTGGTGGTCTCGAAGACGTGGTACCACGGATGATTCCTGACATTGAGCAAAATTTCCCAGGCTTTGGCGGCTTTTTCTTTGCTCCCGGTGGTTTTGGCGTCGTAGGCCATCAGCCGGGTGTAGTGCGGCGACATATCCCCCAATTTCGCTTCCCTTCCCAGTTCCGCACTGATCGTTTCTTTCGGAGCTCCGTAAAGCCGGCAGTATTGCAGCCATAATTTATCAAAATCTTTGTTTTTTAGTATTTTACTCAACTCGAAAGCCACTTCTCCGCCTCCCATGATGGTGGCGAGAGACGCTGCCCCGATCTCGTTTTCAGCCAGCTGGTTCAAGGTGGCGTCTTTCGGATCATAGCCAAAGGCCCCGTCTTTGCCCGAGAAGAATCCATAGGGCATTTTGCTGAAGCTGTTGACACCTGCAAGAATTTTGTCTTTCCACTTCGTATCTCCCGTTCTTTCCCATTCCGTCATCCAGTTGCCTACCAGGGCGAGCCAGTCCGGGCCCATCCTGGCATGGGTGGGATAAGCCGATTTCGGAAGGATCAACCGCAGCGGGTCCGTCTTGACCAAAGCTTCGTCTGCGTCAATCGTTTCTCTGATCAGCTCACCGGTTCTTTCGTCGGTGGTGAAGTAGTAAAAAAAGCGTTTCAGGGCCGCCTGACTGATCCTGACCTCCTTCGCTCCGCAGCCCCAGTGCCTGACGTTGTGCCGGGAACCCAGCCCCTGGAATTTACCCAGGTGATACACGTCCACCTCCGAGGTGTGGCGGGTCATGGCGGAAGCCATTTTGAAGATGTCTTTCCGGCCTGTCCTGAGATAGCTGTACCACAGCCACATGTCGGGCACCAGCTCGGTGTTGGCCCAGGCAAATCCGCCGACATCATATTTCCATTCGTGGCGGAGCGGGTCGTAGCTGTGCATCACGTCGCCGTAGTTCCAGTAGCCGTACCATCTGCGGTCGTCTATTTCGTTCTTGTAAAAATCAAGGCCTGCAGTGAGTTGGTTTTCAAGCCACTTTTTTCCTGCCGTGCTGGTGTCTGGCAAACTCCAGACTCCGAAAACCCCGGTTTTATGCAGGTATTCAGGCGTGCTCACAAGAAGGTTGTTTTGCTGTACATGATCTGCCAGCTGACTCAATACGGCATTGGAAGGCACGGATTCATGTAAAAACAGGGTGATTTCTGAGGTCCTGGCTACCCCGTTGGCGGTGCTGAAACCCGGTTGAATGTCTTCATAACTGGCTTCCAGGCCGTGGCCGTAGGCCAGAGTGTCGTAATGCCGCATATCCATTACTTCCGCATAAGGCGACCACATCCAAGCCCTTAAAGTCGCTTCCCTGCTTCCTGCTCCTGTTACTTCCAGGGCAGCCGGGTAAGATTGCCAGAAATCTTTCAGACCCAGCGATACACCTCCTGAAACATCCCCGGTAAACGTCAGCCCGCGGGCCCGGCCTCCTGAGTTGGCGTCTATCCAGGCCCCGTTTTTATGGGTTCTTTTCTGAATCCTGAAACCGTCCGAAGTGTGCTGGGTGAGCAGAAAATCATTCCAGACCGCCCAGTCTTTGATCAGGGCCTGGCCTTTGGCATCATATTTTTCTTTGTCCGGAATCCTGAGACCTCTGACCTGGTCTTCAAAGACGTTCCGGTTGTCATACATCAGGTTTCGTCTTCCGTTAACGGGCTGCACAGGCTCTGCCCAGATGCCGTTTTCTTCCCCGCTGAACCGGATGTGGTGGTTGAGCGTCTGCTCTCTCATCGGCACTTTAAGGCTCAGGGCCAGGCCTTTGATGAAGTCTTTTTCGGGTTCGCCGTCATAAATGACCGTTTGCACTACCCTGATATGATCGGTGTGGGCGTAAAGGTAAAACCGCAATATAAAATGTAAGACCTGGCGTTCTCCGGCTTTCAGTACACCGGAAATTTTCACGACCGACCTCACTTCGCCGCTTTGTTCAAGTTCCGTTCTGATGATCTCACAAGCCAGTTTTTCTTTGCTGACCTGGGCCAGGACGTCGTCGGGCTGGTCCTGCAGGATAGCCTCAAGCCCCAGGCCTGTTAAAATGGTTTTTTGGTTAACGACCACCGAATCCAAAGCAAACGGCCCTCTTTTAGAGAAAAAATAGCTGTTGTTGCCGGAACTCAGGATGATCTGAGAGTAGGTTTCCTTTACATTTAAACCTAGCTTAACTTTCGAAATGGCCTTTGCCGGAGAAAGGGAGAATGACTGGTCCGACGAATCTGCCGTAGTGGCAAATCCCATCCATTTGATGCTGCCGTCAGGCCAGTAAGCCATTGGCCACTGTTGTATATCAAGGGGTTTCTCAGATTGGTTTTTCAGGCCAAACTGCTGGGTTTTCCTCACCGACCCCTCCGTAAAAGGCACACCCCAGCTGATGCCATGGCGATAAGGGATCGTGTTGTTTTCCAGCCTTTTGAGCGTCACTTTCTGGGCATAAGCCGTCGACGTGACGAGCAGCATGAAGTATAAAAAGTATCTTTTCATCTTTTTTGAGATTAAGCTTTCCGGAATGGGGATTTGCCTGTCAGTTGCCGTCAGGTTTGATGACTTCGGCGACAGGACTCAGCGGGAAATCGAACGTTTTGGGATCGTCAGGGTGCTGAGGATCAAATGTTTTGAGGTCTTTTAGCAGCAAGGCTGTCAGCTCGGGAATGTTCTTTTTAATACCCTCGACCATGCATTTGGCCAGTTCATAAGCCCCGTAATTGCTGAAATGGGTATTGTCTTCAATCGGCTTGGTTTGGCCGGGAAAGACGTTGGCCGGATAATGCACAAAGGCCAGTTTAGAAGTTTCTTCTCCCAGCGACTCCCATAAGACCCCGGCCATTTCATTCAGGTCAATCAGCAGGGTGTTCTTTTCTCTGGCTACACCTCGCATCGCCTCCGGAAAATCCCCCAGGGTGTTGATAATCTTGCCGTTCTGATCAAAATTCCGGCGGGGCATGGAAGTCACCAATACCGGAATGCCCCCTTTCTCACGAATGCCGTCAATGTATTTTCTCAGGTAATCAGCATATTTGCCGAATGCGTCAAAATCCTTTATTTTCTGATCGTTATGGGCAAATTCTATGAACAGGTAATCGCCTTTTCTGATCTGGCTTTCAATCTTGGCCAGTCTCCTTTCTGTCACAAAACTCTGGATAGATTCTCCGGATTCGGCATAGTTGGCTATAACCACTTTCCCGGGAGCAAAAAAACGGGGAATCATCTGCCCCCATGAACTGTATGGCTCCAGGGCCTGGTCAACTACGGTGGAGTTTCCTGCCAGAAAGATGGTCTTGACCTGTGTTTTCGGCTTGATTTCTATCCTTGCTATTTTCGGTTTCGGTCCGGTAAATTCAAAGGTCAGTTGCCTGTCCCATTGCAGATAGGTCATTTCCCTGGGTTTTAGTCTGACGGAATCCTTCCCCGAAATCAAAGGTGAGCGGACGCTTACGGTAATGTTCCGGGAAACCGTTTTTCCTTTCGGAGCCAGCACCTTCTCCAGCATCAGACGCCTGTTTTCTACCTTCAGCGTCGTTTCAGAATCTTCTCCGAAAAGTAAAGTAATATCATAATTGCCTTCAGGAATGTCGACCGTAAAAAATAAGGGTTTGCCGGAAGAAATAAATCCGCGTCCGGCAACAGGTGCAGATCCTTTCATCCAGCCGAAACCTGCTTTGGCTGTGTAAAAACTGCCTGCGTCTACTTTGGTATGGCCTTTGGCCGTTTCACCGCTTCCGAAATCAAACTTATTGGTCTGGGAAAAAGCAGTGAAACACACCAGTGGAAGAAAAAACAATGCTATTTTTCTCATTTCTTCAGTAACAGCTGCACAGAGCTGTCGTTGATCTCAAATTTGTTCTTGTTCAGGAAATTGATGATCTCAGCACCGGCCAGCAACACCGGGCCATAGCCATGTGCCGCATAAGGGCTGATCGGACGGTGATAATAAAACGCCGGGTCAAAGCTCATGCCTGTACCCACGCAGGTGCCTTCCACCTGGCCTTTGTCGTTTACTTTGGTAGAAACCGCCTGCCAGGCCAGCAAAGTAGCCGAGGTATAGGCCAGTTTATCAATCCATCCGTTGTTCATCGCTTTGGCCAGCGAGTAAGCATAAATAGCCGTAGCGGAGGTCTCCAGGTAAGAATCATGCCTGTCAAGCAGCTGGTGCCAGAATCCGTCTCCCGACTGATAGGAAGTCAGTCCCCTCACATGAGCCTTAAGCAGGTCAAGTATTTTTTGTCTGTCCGGATGATCCGGTGGCAACACTTCCAGTAGCTCCACTTTAGTCAGGATCGCCCAGCCGTTGGCCCGGGCCCAGTGAAACTGCGGATGTTCTTCCATGCCTTCCACCCAGCCGTGCATATACACGCCTTTTTCTTTGTTAAACATCCTTTTGGCAAACTGAAGCACCTGTTTGGTGGCTTCGTCGTAGTATTTTTTGTCGCCGGTCAGCTTACCCATCTGGGCGATGGCCGGAACAGCCATAAACATATCGTCCAGCCAGAGGCTTTTATTCTGGGGCCTGATGCGTGACAGCGTACCGTCCGAAAGGCGGTGTTCTTTGTTCATGATGTAATCGATGTGGATATCAATCAGCGGCCTCAGTTTCGGTGTGCCGCCATCTCTCATCGACTTGATCATGGCCATGCACATCGCTCCGCAGTCATCCAGGGCATGCGGATTGAGCAGGTTTTTAAGCGGCCCTTTCGCTCCCCAGTCAAAAGTCTGGCTTTTCAGATTGGAAAAATAAGGAGCAGACTCGGCGATGAAATTAAGACGTTTATCAGAATAGTCCTTGAATTTATTGTCGCCCGTAATCTGGCTGATCTTGTACATACCGGCATAGGTAACCCCCCATTCATAGCTCACGAGCCTGAAATCCCCTTTCTTGAGGGTGATGTTTTCGTCAGATTTGGTGAGGTCGGTGATCGTTTCCCCCGTTTTTGAATTGACAAATTCGTACGGCGTGGTCGTATTCAGGTAATTATAAATCCTGTCTAACACGGTTTTGACATCTGCCTGAACGGGGATTCCGTAGGGTACCGGGTAGTCGGGTTTCAGCAGGTGCAGGGGTGTATTGGAATCGTTGGCGTTGGTTACATTTCGCTGGGCGTAGCCGGTCAGGGAAAACAATAAGGCGGTCAGAATTGAGGCGTATTTCATCGGATATAGTTTATTTTTTAGCATTTTAAGCCGGGTTAAGGTAAGTAGAAAACTTCTTTCAGCGGAATGCTGACAGGTGAATTGTCGGGATTACTGGCCATGATATCACCCATATAAGCCCACCAGCGTTTCATGACTTCCTGTTTGGGCAGGTCGTCCATTTTAAGCTCGTCGCTCACTTTCATAACGCCGAACAAAGAAAGCGTCTCTTCGTCCAGGAAAATGGAATAATCTTCAATGCCCGTATTTTTGAGCAATTCAACGAGCTCCGGCCAGATCTCGTCGTGTCTTTTTTTATACTCTTCTTCTTTTCCTGCGAAAAGCGTCATTTTAAATCCAAGTTTTTTCATTTTTTCATTTTTTTGGAGAAGGGAAAAAGGAGAGGGGAGAAAGCCGGTCCCGACTATTCTGCCAGTCGACGAAACTTTCCCTGCCTGCATCAATCCATTCTCGTATCATTCATACAATATTACAAATCATCGTTCAAAATTCTATCATTCATCATTGGCCCACGTCAGCATTGCGGACAGACGTTGCCTGCAACGCTCCACTCACTTATTCATCACTCACACCCGCCCGGGACAAGCCCAGGTCGGGCAGGCACTCAAAATTCATCATTCTCCCTCCCCCCGTCATCCTGTACTTTCCTGCATTTGTTGCCGGGTGTAAATAGGCGTGATCGCGGTGGTTTGCCGGGAACGTTCCCGATAACGATTGCATAAATTTATTTTAACTATTCCTGTCTTTAGCTGTATTATATCGATAATTTTATAACAATAAGACAAAATATTCTTAGAATATTTCAGTCACATTCCAATTTTAATCTTAAAAGACATGTATCCTAAAACCTCAACCTCACCCTTTTTTTCATTTCCCGAAAGTCTGATTAGGAAAAATAATTTCCATAGATTAGATTTGAATATGAATGACCGGATGCCTAAGTACAAGCAAATCGTCAACTCGATCATCAATGACATCGAGAGGGGGTACTACAAAAAGAATGACCAGCTGCTTTCCATCACGGAATTGAGCATAGAGTATCTTTTATCAAGAGATACGGTCGAAAAAGCCTACAGAGAACTTAAATCAAAAGGTTATATTGATTCGGTTCAGGGCAAAGGATACTTTGTCAAAAGCAAAAGAGAGCAGAAGATCAAAGTGCTTCTGATCCTCAATAAATTAAGTTCGTATAAGAAAATCGTCTACTACTCGTTCATCGAAGCCCTGGGTGAAAACGCCAGCGTCGATCTGCAGGTGCATAATTATGACCTCGAAACCCTGGAAGAAATACTGGATAAGAACCTCGGAAGGTATAATTATTATGCCATCATGCCGCATTTTGCGAAAGGCACCCCTGCTTCCGAATACCTCGAAATTCTGAACAGGATACCTTCCAACGAGCTGATTCTGCTGGATAAGCAAATACCCGAACTGAGAAATAAGTCGATCTGCATCTACCAGGATTTTGAAAAAGATATATTCAATGTGCTGGAGGATAACCTCATTTGTCTTAAGAAGTACCATCACCTGACGCTGATTTTTCCGAAACTGGGCAACTACCCTGAGGAAATCGTCAAAGGATTCAGTTCTTTCTGCAATCTGAATAATTTCAATTTCAGCATTGATCACTGTGTGAAATCCGTGATGGAAGACTTTGAAGAAAAAACCGCCTACATTGTCATCGAAGAACCCGATCTGGCTGAACTGATTAAGTTTTCAAGGTCCGAAAACCTGACGCCCGGCGTAGACATCGGCCTGATATCGTTCAATGAAACTACTTTGAAAGAAGTATTGGGCATTACCGTGATTACCACTGATTTTGAAGCCATGGGCCGCCTGGCAGCAGAAAACCTGCTGAGCAAAACCATCGTGACCCGGAAAAGTCCTTTTTATATGATCGACAGGGGTTCTGTTTAAAATCTTACCTGGATCAACCCGCTAAAAAAGCCCTTCCATACCGGAAGGGCTTTTTAGCTGGGCTTTGGTCAGCTCTTTATCGCTCTGGGTTTTAAATCCGTCAGGTCTTTTATCTTCACCGGCATGCCGCTTGATACACTTTTTCTGGCCGCAATGCCCACCAGGATAGCCATCGCCCCGTCACGGCTTCCGGCAGACTGCCTGTGCTTGTCTTCAGTGTCCGGCGACTTGAAAATGCGGTCTCTCAGGATCGCATCTCCGCCACCGTGGCCCTCAGATTGAGGTATTCTTACATATTCAATGCCCCCGAAATTCTTATTGATCATAATTTCGTCATAGTCAGGCATGTCCATTTTTCCTGATTCCCTGATCCAGGCATCTATCCGGCCTTTGGTGCCGTTAAAGGCAATCCTGTAACCTTCATACGGAGAATAGGTCGTCAGGGAATAACTCACATTGACGCCGCTGGCGTACTTGATCGTGGCAGCCATTTTATCATAAATATCGATATCTTCCTTAAAAACACAACCGTCACGGTGATAACCGTCATACTGCTCATTTTCTACATACAAGCTCATGTAGTTCTTGTTTTTGGTGATGTCAAAGTAAAAATTGCAATCCGTTTTATGGTCACAGGTTCTGCAGTTCGTACCTCTTATCCTGCCGTTTTTACCGTAGTGGTCCAGCGATGCCTGGGCAAAAACAGATTCAGGCTCTGATTCCAGCCACCAGTTGAGCAGGTCAAAATGATGACTGGCCTTGTGAACCCACAGCGAACCTCCCTTGGAGGTCAGTCTGTGCCATCTTCTGAAATAATCTGCTCCGTGCTTCACATCCAGGTACCAGTGAAAATCAACGGAGGTGATATCCCCGATTTCGCCTGCCCTTAGCAGTTCATAGATTTTCTGGCGGTGAGGTGAGTACCGGTAATTGAACGTAACCGTCACTTTTTTACCTGTTCTGCGTTCGGCATCCAGTATCGCCTGGCACTTGGTTTCATCAGTTGTCATGGGTTTTTCAGTGACGACATCAGCCCCTAGCTCCATTCCCCTGATGATGTAGTCGCTGTGTGTGGCGTCTACGGTGGTCACGATCAGGATGTCCGGTTTTTGTTCTTTCATCATTTTCTCAAAATCAGTGTAAACCGGGATATTACCGCCCAGAAATTTCTGTGCCGTTCTGACCCTCCCTTCATTGATATCACATAAGCCCGCAAATTCAATAATGTCGGAGAATTCCCGGATAACCGGCCGGCCCCACATGCCTGTTCCACGCGACCCGGTGCCTACCATAGCCACCTTTTTTTTAGCTACGGTTTCTGTAGCAAACAATTCATGAAGGCCGGTGGTCATCAGTCCGGCAGTGGTCAGAGAACTCCTCTCTAAGAATGCTCTCCGGTTAAGGTTGTTTTTCATTTTCTGATTTTGGTAAACTGGAATAAAACGTTGCTGATTTTTGATAATAAGGTAGTTGCCCACCGGGTGTTCAACATGGATAAAAATAGAAAACGAAATGATCCGATCCCTCCTGCACTGTTCTGTAGTAAAGTTGTTTAGAATAATTCCAGGAATACCACTAAATAAAATTCTAAAATATTCCTTTAAATAGCCATACCTGATGGATAATTTTGGCTAAAATTAAATCATATACAAACCATGAAAAACAAAGCTACGTCCATTATCCTTCTTGCTGTTTTCCTATCTGTTTTCTCAGGCTGCAAAAAAGGGGGAGATATTGTAGAATCCAGGTGTGAAGACCTGAGCAATGATTACACTGCTAAACTGAACGCTTTCGTGGCGGTTCAGAACAAAGCCAACTGCACGGCTTTTATAACATCTCTGGATGTTCTCGTTGACAAATGTGCCATTCTTACGGCAGCAGAGAAAAAAGAGTATAAAGAAAGCAGGGATGCCATTGATTGTTCAGATTTCTGAGCATGAAACCACACTTATTTGAATCCGGTTTTACTGCCGGATTCAAGTAATTTTACCGGCTCCTGCCGGGTTATGAAAACATATCTTTATTTTTGTATTTAATTTCTTATCAAAAATAGATAATATGTTCGAGGATGAGTCAGGGTTTTCAAGGCTGAACAAGGCCATAAGTGATACAGGTTACTGTTCCAGGCGTGAAGCAGACATGCTGATCACAGAGGGAAGGGTGACGATCAACGGCAAAAAAGCCACCATGGGCGACAAGGCCCGTCTCACCGATCACATTAAAATTGACGGCAAACTCCTCAAAAGGCAAAGTAAACTGGTTTACATCGCCCTCAATAAACCCAAAGGCATTACCAGTACTACTGAAAGACACATTCCGGGAAACATTATAGATTTTGTCAATCACGCTGAAAGGATTTTCCCGATCGGAAGACTGGATAAGCTATCTGAAGGCCTTATCCTGCTCACCAATGACGGAAACATTGTCAATAAAATCCTCAGGGCGGGTAATAACCACGAGAAAGAATACATCGTGACGGTCAATAAACCCATTACGGCTGAGTTTATCCAGAATATGCGGAAGGGTGTACCGGTGCTGAACACCATCACAGAGCCGTGTCATGTGGTCAAGGAAACCACCAGCGTGTTCAGGATCATCCTGAAGCAGGGTCTCAACCGCCAGATCAGACGCATGTGCGAATACCTGGGGTATGACGTCATCAAGCTGAAAAGGGTAAGAATCATGAACATTACCCTCGACAAAATCCCGGTAGGGGCGTGGAGGGACCTGAAGCCGGAAGAACTGGAAACTATTTCCAAACTGATTTCCGAGTCGAGCAAAACAGAGGAAGCTTCCAGGTCTAAAGTATCGACGAAGTTTTACCCTGCCGACAAGCTGGGAATAGCAGGTAAGCCAAAGGTGTTTGAACGTTTTAAAGCCGCCGGAAAACCGAAAGCAGAAGACCAGTTTAAACCGGGAGATAAGCCAAGGCCAACCGGTAGGGCTAAGTCTCCCGAAAAGGCTAAACCTGCAGACAAAGCCAGACCAACGGGTAATTCGAGGACCGGCAGAGACCGGACTACCCCGAAAGCCGGGCCTTCAAAGCCTAAAAAAGCGGAGCTTCCTAAAAAGAATCCGAGACAGAGATAGTATATTTGAAGATTCGCTTACCTGAAATAAAAACTATGAAAAGAGTTACCGGAGTCGGAGGCATTTTCTTCAAATGCAAAGATCCTGACCAGATGAAGGCCTGGTACAATACCCACCTGGGCCTGGATACGGATCAGTACGGCACCAACTTCGAGTGGAGGCAGTCTGACGAGCAGGATAAAAAAGGGTTTACCCAATGGAGTCCCTTCAAAGATACCACCACCTATTTTGAGCCTTCTCCCAAAGAATTCATGATCAATTACCGGGTAGAAAACCTGGAAGAGCTTGTTGAAATCCTGAAAACAGAAGGAGTGACTATAACAGACGAAATTCAGGCTTTTGAATATGGCAAATTCGTTCACATCATGGACCCCGAAGGTAACAAAATAGAACTCTGGGAGCCTAACGATATTGAATACGAAAAGCTGGTCATCGGCAGGACCAAATAATAAAGACTATTCCGTGCTATCTGTATGAAATCAATCGCTGTGTATGATTATCCGAAGCTGCTTTCGGGGTTTATTGCCCTCGGAGTCCTTTCCGGAGTAGCCACCATCTTCTGGTTACCTTCCGGCCGGGAATGGCTCCTCTGGATGGTCCTCGTCTTGTTTACAGGCCTTTTCGTTTCAAAAAACTGCTTTCAGAATTACTTTGCCGGCGGATTTTATTTTGCGGTCATTCTCGGTATGGCTATTACTGCTACTCACCTGATGTTTTTGAAGGAATACCTTCAGACCCACCACGAGGAAGCACAGTGGATGAAAAATCACTATTCTCCATACCTCACCCTGCTGCTCACAGCACCCCTGTACTGGCTGGTTTTAGGCTTCTTTTCGGGCCTGTCGGCAATGGGATGGAAGAAGGTAGTGGGCTGATATCTATAATATTGTTGTCGATATTTCACCATCTTACCCAGGCCTGAAGGCCGGGGCAAGTGTCAATCATTGTGGCAGAAAGCGGACTTTGGGGCCTGAAGGTCCGGATGTAGCCCGAAAAAATCTCCTTTCTCTTTCTCCCTTTTTCCCTCCTCCTTTGTCCAGCCATTCCCTTTTCCTTTGTCCAGCCTCCTTTTTCCATTTATTATTACTACTTTTAAAAAAAAATATTCAACCAAATCAATGATAATGAAAAGAAAATCTAAATTTTACCCGGTTGCAGCAGCACTTGTGCTTACTTTTTTTATGGCCAATAAAGCCCACAGCCAGGTTGGTGTGGGAGTGAAGGCCCCCAAAGGATCCATCGTTTTAATGGATGGTTCACGCAAAATGCTGGACGATAAATGGACTTATTGGGATGGCCCGAGACTGGCCGCCACCCTTCCGATCAAATGGCAGGTTGTAAGCGACCCCGCCACAAAGGGAACGGCCGTGAGCAGTAACGACCCTTCAGGAGCAGGTGGTTTATACGGGGCAGCGGATATTGTAACCAAACAAAAATTCAAAGACTTCAGGCTTCATGTTGAATTCTTTATCTCAGAAAAAGGCGGGAATAGCGGCGTTTATCTTCAAAACCGTTATGAGATCCAGGTACTGGACGGAGATTCCACTTCGCACGGTCTCGGAGCAGTCATCAATGAAAGTAAATCTCCGTATTTCGCTTACAACGGCATCGGCAAATGGAATTCTTATGACATCGTTTTCAGGGCTGCGAGATTCGAAAACGGCAAAAAAGTAGAAAACCCCCTCGTGACCATGTATTTTAACGGCAAAAAAGCCCATACCAACCAGGTCATTACGCAGGTCTGGGGAGGCCCTAATTCAGGTATCGACGGCGGCAACGACGGCGGAAAAGGCATTACCGACACCCCCGGCGGATTGAAACTACAGGCCGAAGGTCACAATGTTCTGTACCGCAATATCTGGATCAAAGAAATGGACATCAAAAAAGCCGACACCGATTTTTAATTGTGGCCCCATGCCTCCAGGCATGGGGGAGAAAAAAAACCACCGCCGAAAATCAGCGGTGGTTTATCATTGTTCCAATTCTAACCTTTTTTTGTGATTAGTGCCTTAGTAGCCAGGATTTTGCTGACTGGCATACTGATCTTTGGGAAGCGGTGCCCCGTTTTTCCAGATTCTTTCAATGTGAGCCAGAGGTATAGGCCTCTTCTGGTGGAACTCCTGCACAGACCCCGCCGCAAATTCATTGGCTTTTTTCACCCTTTCTACCAGGGTCTCAGTCCTGGCCAGCTCATTCCAGCGTTGCATTTCACCATAGAACTCACGCACTTTTTCGTTCAGAATAAAATGGATAAACCTGGTGTTCTTACTGGTGGCCGAGGCAGGATATTGCTCAACAGCCTGGTCTTTATCCCAGTAACTTTCCGTGATTATCATTTCATTTTCCGTTGATTTTTTCAGATCGCTTACGCCGTCAAACTTAGCTCTTTGTATGTAAGGATATTTGTCTGTGCTCTTATATCCGGCTCTTTTTCTTACGATATTGACCAGCTCTGCTGCTTTGGTGTAATTCCCTTTGCGTCCGTATGCTTCTGCTGCGATCAGGTAGGTTTCAGCCAGGCGGGCCGCCACAAAATCACGCACACCAAACTCCGACTGGAAGTTATCCCTGTTCGGATCGAAATACTTAGACACAGGAGGAAACGTTTGCAGATCCCAGGTGTTCTGCGGATAATAGCTGTATTTCGCCCTGTCTATCGCCGCCGCGGATACGTTTTTCTCCGGCGTAATGAAAATCGCCGTATCGCCTACCGCCCATTTTGGTTGTCCTACCAGGTTCGGGCTCGGGGCATTCGCTGCCGTCCATTTGGTGATACTCGCTGCATTATTGGAGTAATAAACCCAGTTAAATGACTTATAAAAACGTGAGTCATTGGCCTTGTCCCAAAGATTAAAAGCAAATTCTGTCGGTCTGATCCTCCTGAACGGACGACCATTCTGCAAATCTCTCAGCATACCGGGCCTCGTGTCATACACCATCCCCCAGTACAGGTGTATCCTGTTGCCGAAGCTGTTGTTGATGAGTGACAGGTTGTTGTTAAACTGGACATTGAAGATAAATTCAGAACTTCTTTCATTGGTAAAAGCATGATCTTTGGTGTCAGGGAAAAGATTGGCATAATCAGCCTCCAGTTTATAAGCCCCTGAGTTGATCACCAGCTCGGCATATTTGATGGCATTGTCCATGTCATCCGCCTTCTGGCCCCTCTGGTCTTTCACGGCACTGCCCCTGGTCAGGTAGACTTTCGACAGGAAGTGGTTAGCTGCCCCTTTGGTGGCTCTTCCCCACTGGCTTTGATTTACAGGAAGGTTATCTGAAGCATAGGTAAGGTCCGCGATGATCTGCTCATACACCTGTGGCATCGGAGCCCTTTCAAACTCCAACTGAACGCCCACTGTGCCTTTAAGAGGCAGGGGAACCGCACCAAATTGTTGTACCAGTTGAAAATAATAATAGGCACGTAAAAATTTCAGCTCCGCTTCGCGGATCTTTTTCCCGGCATCATCTTTCAACACACCGGTGCCGCCCGTTACACCCGGCACTTTCTCAATGCCGAGGTTACACGCATTGATAGCCCGGTAGTAAGCCGTCCACATGGCATGCAGGAAACCACCCTGGTCAGAAGGGTTGAGCAATGAACTGTAGGAATCGTAATGCTTGTTCAGGCCATCAGCTGCCTGGCGTACCTCATCGGTTCCGTATTCATTCAGCGTAAAAGACTGCTCCCCGTTGGCCAGCCAGCGTAGTTCGCTGTAAGCCGAGTGAATCAGGTCTTCCATGCCTTTTTCAGTATCGTAGTATGAGTAAGAAGCCTGGGCTACAGGAACTTCCTCTAAGAAATCCTTGCAGGAGCTCGAAAAAAGGCCCAGTGCGAGTGTTCCGATTAATAATTTATTTTTCATGTTTTTCATCTTCATCATTTAATGTTATTGATTACAATCCTGCCCTGATACCAAACACAAGACTTTTCTCTGTCAGGTTAATTCCGAAAATCTGGTCATTGAACGTTCTGCTCGAACTCGTAAACTCCGGGTCGCTCACTTTGAACTTGGTGAATAACAGCGGGTTGGTAGCCGTCACGTAGACATTCAAAGTGCTCAGTTTGAGCTTGGACAAGATGTTGTTCTTGAAATTATAACCCAATGAAGCATTTCTCAACTTGATAAATGACCCGTCTGCATACAGGTAAGCATCCGCATTTACCGGCCTTTCCGAATCCCAGTTGGCCATCGGATAGGTGTTCGTAGGATTTTCAGGCTTCCAGCGGTCATTCAGGAATGAAGGCTCAGGATAACGGCCCGTCAGTGTCGGTCTCAGGTAGCCGTTCAGTACCGTTTGTCCGAGACGGCCGAAGAAAAACAGTGAAAGATCAAAACCTTTGTAAGAGAACGTGTTGGTGATACCGCCCTGAAGCTGAGGAACATTGCTTCCTACAATCTGACGGTCGTTCGTGGCGTCGATGATCCCGTCATTGTTCAAATCCCTGAATTTTGGACGTCCCACGCCGGGCTTGCCCAGCGGGTTTTTGGTATCTGATGGGTAATATTTGGCAGCAGCCTCAGCTTCACCCAGTTGCCATACGCCGTCAACCACATAATCATAATAGCTGATCACCGGGCTTCCGATAAACCACCTGTTACCGATGTCATCGTTCGTTCCGCCATATAGTTTTACAATTTCTTCCTTGTTTTTGGCCAGCGAGATGTTGGTTGTCCATCTTAACCCGTTGCTCCGGTCTATGTTGACCGTGTTGACGGTCAGTTCAATTCCTTTGTTCTGGGTAGAACCGATATTCGCCTGGATCAGACCGAAACCTGAGGCCGTCGGCAATTGCCTGTCCATCAGAAGGTCGTCGGTTTTGGCCTGGTACACATCCAGTGAGCCTGAAATACGGTCATTGAAGAATCCGAAATCAATTCCGATGTCGATTTGTCCCGTTGATTCCCATTTAAGATCCGGGTTAGGGATCAGGTTAGGTACAAAGCCGATGGCCGGCGTGGCATCCCAGGCATACAGGGTTTTGGATATCCGGCCACCGGTGGTGTAAGGTCCTACAGCGGCGTTGCCCGTACGGCCGTACCCGATTCTGACTTTCAGTTCATTGATTGAGGTCAGGCCTTTCATGAATGCCTCTTCGTTCATTTTCCAGGCTACAGCAAAAGACGGGAAGAAGCCCCATTTTTTGCCCGGTGCCAATACCGAAGAACCGTCATAGCGGCCCGTGGCCGTGATCAGGTACTTGTTCATCAGGCTGTAGTTCACACGGCCCATCCACGACATCATCTTGATCTGGGAGAAGTCCGAACCAAAGCTTTTGGCACCCGATCCCACCTGGGAACCTAAGTTGTACCATAGCTGAGAAGGGTAAGGCAGGTCCTGTGCCTCGATATCGGAAAATTCATAACGGTCGCTCTGCACCGACTGCAGGGCCGTAAAACTCAGGTTATGATTCGTTCCGATGCTTTTATCATAGAATAAGAGGTTTTCCATCACATAGTTAAAGCGGTTGCTCTGACGGTATCTTCCCGTAAATGAAGCCGCCGTTCCTTTGCTCGCTGCCGGGCTTAGGAAATTACCCTGGCGGTTCTGAGACATATCCGGACCGAAGTTCATACGGTATCTCAGTCCCTTTGCCAGTTTTACCTCGGCAAAAAGACTCGCCATGATCCTGTTAGTGCGTCGGTTGTCCAGTTCACCTTCGATCTTCGGGATCGGGTTATACACCTGCGGGTCACCACCCGGTTGTGAAATCAGGATACCGTTGGCATCATAAGGCTGGGCCAGTTTATAGTTGCCCAGGGCCTCGGCATATAAGTTCGAACCCCAGTTTTGTTCGTTCAGGTTCAGGTTGACCGATCCGCCCACTTTCAGGAATTTGGTTGCCTGAAGCTCCACCGCCAGCCTTGAACTGTAACGGGTAAAGTCCTGGCCCAGCTGAATGCCTTTTTGATTAAAATAACCTACTGAAAATGAAGCACTCAGGTTTTCAGACCCACCCTGGAAACTCAGCTGGTGGCTTTGCTGGAAGCCCTGACGCATCACGTAATCTTCCCAGCTCGTATTGCCCACGTTGGCAGCATTATAAACAGGCACCTGGTCTACCACGGGATAACCGTAAAGGGCCATGTTGGCTTTTTCCTGGGCTGTAGCCGGACGGTATTTCGGGATCAGGTTTTCTTTGTTATCCCATTCATATCCTTTCGAAACCTCAGCCCACTGATCGGTGCTGAAAATGGCTTTATCCTGTACCGGGTTAGGGAAGGGAGTCGTATAGTTGGTCGGATTCCCATCCCCGCGGTAGCCGTCGCGTCTTAATTCGGCAAAGTCGGCACCGCTCAGCATTTCAAGTGGGGCCAGTGGGGCAGAAATACCCGCAAAACCGTTATAAGTCACCTGCGTTTTACCTCTTTTGCCTTTTTTACTCGTCACGAGGATGACGCCGTTGGCACCACGTGAACCGTAAATAGCAGTTGCTGAAGCATCCTTCAGGATTTCGATAGATTCGATATCATTCGGGTTGAAATCGTTAATTCCCGAGCCTGGGGCCAGTGGAATGCCGTCCAGTACAAACAGCGGATCATTGGAAGCGTTCAATGAACGGTTACCACGGATCCTGATGGCCGGGGCAGCACCCGGTCTGGCGTTGGTCTGGGCAATGTCGACCCCCGCAGCCCTTCCCTGCATCGCCTGTGAAAGGTTCTGCACCGGAACAGCTTCCAGTTGTTTGGAAGAAATAGAAGACAAAGACCCGGTTACGTCACTTTTTTTGACGGTACCGTATCCTACCACCACCACTTCCTGCAGAGCCTGGTCGTCAGACTCCAGGACTACGTCTATCACCGATTTTGAACCCACGGTTACTTCCTGGGTTTTATATCCAACAAATGAAAAGACCAATACCGCACTCTTATCCGGTACGGAAATCTTATAAGAACCGTCATTACCGCTAACAGTACCCGCAGAGGTACCTTTAAGCACAATACTCACACCTGGTAATAAATCGCCCTCTGAACCTTTCACCGTACCGGTGACAGCAAGAGCGGCTACAGTAGAAATAGAAATTTCCGGGACAATTTTACCCCCGCCTGCGATGGCCGGAAACTGACCGAACGTAAGGGCCAGCAACCACAGGGGTATGATGGAGCCTTTAATTCTGAGTAATTTTTTTAACATAGGAATGTTCAAGTTTTAGATTAGATAGAATAAATAATTACAATTAATTATCCGAAAGTTTATATTTATCAATTCCGATAGCATCCTGCAGTCGCATGCAGGACACTGCCTGTGAATAAAAAGCGAAATAAAAATGTTGATTACCGGCTCAGAACGCCATTTATGTTTTAAATTATTATTGAAAAGCAGGAGAGTGTTTCCGACCCCTCCTGTCCCTCCAGGAATCCTGTCGATAAAATCGGGCACCCAGCTGTCCAGCGTCTCAGACGCCCCGGACGGTGTTACACGGTCTTCGACCGCATCCTGTCCATCCTGAAATCCTGTCCATAAAAATATCAGCACCTTTGGCCTCGCGTTCAGTTTTTCTGGTCACTACTTCAATTTTTCTGGTCACTACTTCAGTTTTTCTGGTCACTACTTCAGTTTTTCTGGTCTCTACTTCAATCTTTCCGGTCACTACTTCAGTTTTTCTGGTCTCTACTTCAATCTTTCCGGTCACTACTTCAATTTTTCTGGTCGCTACCTCAGTTTTTCTGGTCGCTACTTCAATCTTTCAGGTCTCTACTTCAATTATTCCGGTCGATATTTCAATTATTCAGGTCTCTGCTTTCCGGTCCCGGCTGTCCAGCGTCTCAGACACCCCGGACGGCGTCACACGGTCTCCGACCGTATCCTGTCCATCCTGAAATCCTGTCAATAATGAAAACCGGTCTCTGCTTTCCGGTCCCGGCTGTCCAGCGTCTCAGACGCCCCGGACGGTGTCACACGGTCTCCGACCGCATCCTGTCCCTCCTGAAATCCTGTCCATAAAAAAAATCCTGTCCATCCTGAAATCCTGTCCATAAAAAAATCAGCACCCACCCCTCATTACAGGACACCCAAACCCACCGGAATTTTTAAATTGCATAAAAATCAATCTTATTATTACATGAAAACCAAACTGTTGTTATTCTTCATCCCTCTTATTCTTGCTTTTGCCTTCACTTTAAAAGAAAGACCGGTATTGTATATCATAGGCGATTCCACCGTCAAAACCGGGGCCGGGAAAGGTGAAAACGACATGTGGGGGTGGGGGAGCTATCTGCCTGATCATTTTGACACCACCCGTATCCACATCGAAAACCACGCCATCGGAGGCCGCAGCAGCCGTACTTTCCTGACCGACGGCCGCTGGGACAAAATCCTGCCCCGTCTGAAAAAAGGAGATTTTGTGATCATGCAGTTCGGGCATAACGACGACTGGGCCATCAACGACACCCTCAGGGCCCGCGGAACCATTAAGGGAATCGGCGAAGAAAAAGAAGAAATCGACAATGTCATTACTAAAAAACATGAAGTGGTACACACATTCGGTTGGTACATGCGGAAATATGTGACCGAAACACAGCAGAAAGGAGCCACGGCCATTATCTGCTCGAGGGTGCCCGGCAATAGTTTTGAGAATGGTAAATTAAAAAGGAAACAAGACTATTATCCTTTATGGTCTGCCCAGGTGGCACATCAGACAGGGGCTTTTTTTATTGACCTGTTCGAACTTTCAGGAAAGGTTTATGAAGAAATGGGCACAGAAAAGGTGAAAGCAGAGTATTTTACCCCGAAAGACAACACCCATACCAACGCTGCGGGAGCGAAACTTAACGCAGCCAAAGTAGTGGAAGGGCTGAAGAGTTTAAAGAAATGTAGGTTGACAGGATATCTTAAATAAGCGAAGTAAAAGGTCCCGGAGCTGAATTCCGGGACCTTTTATGCTGTTAATCACAATTGATCATCCACCGGATGCCGAAACGGTCGGTGAAGTTACCATGCCAGGCACCCCAGAATTGTTTGGTAAACGGCACGTGTATTTTGCCTCCCGCAGAGAGCTTCTCAAAAATCTCCGTGCCTTTTTCCGGGCTTTCAAGGTTGAGCGATAAAGCCACCCTGTTGGCTTGTTTTTCAGGATCCATATTCAGATTATCTGCCGCAAAGAATGCGTTGCCTGCAAAATCTCCGTGGGCATGCATCACTTTTTGTTCCAGGCCCGGGGCTACTTCCATAAAACCGTTGTCATATCGCTGAGCTATCGAAAAATCTCCTCCCAGTACTTCCTTATAAACCGTGAGGGCCTCTTCACAACATTTGTCGAAAAAGAGGTAAGGTGTCATCGTTACTTTCATTTTGTTATACTTTTTGAGGTAAATCTACTGAAATATTCCCACCCGGTCAAAAAATATGCCCCGCCGCTGATAAGGCCTATTGCACCACTCTTCCCTTGAAAGCTTGTTATCAATTTCTGATTGTATTTATTTTGAAGACAGGACTTGATAATGAGATAACGTCAGTTTTATATTGAATAAAAAGACCCTTTTTCCTTTTTTCGTTCTCCTTTTTTCCGTCAAATATGAAAAAAATACCCTTTTATCTGGAAATCGCCGCCCGGTGGTATGTCTTTTTAATGATCAGTGTCTATGGCTGGGCAAAGTTGTTCGGTCATCAGTTTTACAGACGAGGTCATCTGCCTGAGGCGGTTAAACTCAAAACCCTCGAAAGTCTTTCCGGTTTTGACCTGGCCTGGGCTTTTTTCGGCTATTCTTATCCTTATATTTTGTTCATAGGCGTGTCGCAGGTGATCGGGGCTATTCTCCTGCTCTTTAACCGCACCAAGCTTTTAGGGGCTGCCATTCTTATCCCCATCCTGCTCAACATCATCGTTGTCGATATCTGTTTCAGTATCCACACCGGGGCCATGCTCAACGCCTGTTTCTTTTTACTGATGACCTTGCTCATGCTCTACCTGAATAAAGAAAGGGTAGTGGAAGTATTTAAATTGCTGACCATCCCCGGTGAAAGACTCCGCCTAAATTTTATGGAGGTATTAAAAACAGGTGGCCTGTTTCTGCTGATGATTGCTGTCGGGATGGGCTTTATTGAAGTGTTTTCCTATCTGATCGCCCTCATTCCATAAAGCAGGATGAAAACGCACTTACAGTCGGCAGCAGGATTTTTTCAAAATTCCTGACTGATTTGAATAGTTGAAATTTAATTTCATATTTGCCCGGTCAAGTATAATGTACCTGGTAACAGAGCATTGAACGGGACAAAGATACATCCTTAACTCTTTAAAATTCTTAATGAAAAAAATCCTCAGAATTACTTTGTACACCATACTCTCCCTGGTGCTTTTCGTTGTACTGTATTTATCTTCAGCATATGTACTATCCCGGATCGGTGTCGATGAAGAGGCCAATGCCCCTGATGAAGTGGAAATCTATCTGCTCACCAACGGTGTGCATTCCGACCTCGTGATGCCTGTCAGAAATGCCCAGATGGACTGGAGTAAGGTACTGCCGTTTCAGAATACAGTTTCAGGAGACACCACGCACCGCTTCGTTGCTTTCGGCTGGGGCGATAAGGGATTCTATCTCGACACTCCCACCTGGGCTGATCTGAAGTTCAGTACGGCCTTTAAAGCGGCTTTCAGCCTGAGTACTTCGGCTATTCATGCTACTTATTACAAATCTTTGACAGAAGGCGATGACTGTAAAAAGATCATCATCAGTAAGGAGCAGTATGCAAGACTGATCACTTATATAAACGACAGTTTTATCAGGGACACTTCCGGCCGCCCTGTTTTTATCAGAACCAATGCCGTTTACGGGAAAGACGATGCCTTTTATGATGCCAGGGGTAGTTACAGCCTGGTGCATACCTGCAACACCTGGGCCAACAACGGCCTGAAAACCTGCGGACAGAAGGCATGCTTATGGACTCCGTTTGACACAGGAATTTTTTATCAATATACCAAAAAATAGAAATGATTATGAATCAAAAACCATCAGGTGCTTTTATTATCGCATCCTGGGTTGCTTTGGGTGCCGGTATGGCCGGTTATCTCATAGGGCTCTGGAAAGCTGAAATGCTGCTTAATGAAAAAGGCTATTATTTTACTTTACTGATGTTCGGGTTGTTTGCAGTAGTATCGGTACAAAAAAGTGTCCGCGACAGGCTGGAGGGAATTCCCGTGACGGATATTTATTATGGTCTGAGCTGGTTTGCTACGATTCTCGCCATTATTTTATTGGCAGCCGGCCTTTGGAACGCCACTTTCCTGCCCAGCGAAAAGGGATTCTATGCGTTTTCTTTTCTGCTGGGTCTTTTCGGGGCAATCGCCGTGCAGAAGAACACCAGGGATATGCAGAACTTCACAAAGAAAGAAAACTGATAAAGAGGACAGATCACCGGGATTTACCCGGTGATCTTACTTAATAACTGGTCCACACGGCCGTCTGTAAATACCGCTTTCTGATGAATCGCCTTTTTGAGCAGGCTCAGGTACTGCTTCTTCGGGATTTCTATAGCACCGTATCGCTTTACATTGTCATTGATAAACTGGGTGTCCAGCAACTGGAAATGATTATCCTTCAGTTTCTGTATCAGGTAATGGAAGGCCACCTTTGACGCATTCGGAACTTTAAAGAACATAGACTCTCCGAAAAAAGCAGATCCGATGGTCACACCATACAGTCCGCCGGCCAGGCAGCCATCCTGGTAAGCTTCAACAGAATGGGCCAGTCCCATGTGGTGCAGGTCTGTGTACGCTTCAATTAATTCTTCGGAGATCCAGGTCTCGTCTTCCAGCGTCCTGGGCAGGGCACAATGACGCATGACACCTTCAAAATCTTCATCTATCCTGATTTCAAACTCGTTCCGGTTAAGCACCGGCCTCAGCGACTTCTGGGGTTTGTAAGTATCTATAGGAATGATGGCCCTGGGGTCAGGTGAATACCAGAATACACTGCCGTCCTGGTCGGCCATCGGGAATATGCCACTTATATAGCCATAGATTAAATCATCTGCCGTGATTTTCGTCATCGCACGTTGTCTTATTATAACGATAATATTAATAAAAAAAACGAGGATTCCAAAAGAAATCAGTCAATTATCCAAATATTGTCTTCGGCATTTTGCTGTTCTTTCCATTCTACGAGCACCCGCTGGGTTTCCAGGGTATTAACCCGTTTGCCCACATAATCAGGCTGGATAGGAAGGTCGCGGCTGTAGCTGCGGTCTATCAGGCACAGCAGCTCCACTTTTTTCGGACGGCCGAACGCCTGCATGGCATCTATGGCCGCCCTGACCATGCGGCCGGTGGCCAGCACGTCGTCAATCAGGATGACGTTCTTATCTTCTATAATAAAGGAGATCTGTGTGGTGTTGGGAGTAAGCAGGGTGCCTTTCCTTCTGAAGTCGTCCCTGTAGAAGGTCGCGTCAAGATATCCCGGTCTGATGTCTTTATTCAACTCTTCACTGAGGGCCTTGCAGATTCTTTCGGCCAGAAAAATACCTCTGGGTTGCAGACCCAGAAAAACGACATCGTCCAGTAGCCCATGATTTTCAATGATTTGCTGGCAAAGTCGCTTAAGTGTAATATCCAGAAGAGGCTGGTTAAGTATTAATCTCTTTTTATTCATCCCTGTATTTATTGTCAGCAAAAATATTAGTTATTTTGTAAAAACACTAATTAAGGAATATTTAAATGAAATATCTGATTGTAGGGTTGGGTAACATTGGCCCCAAGTACGCTTTCACACGTCACAACGCCGGATTTATGGTTCTCGACAGGCTTGCTGCCAGGGAGGGACTCACCTTTAAAATCGAAAAACTGGCCTCTGTAGCAGAATTTAAACATAAAGGCCGCTCGATTACACTGATCAAGCCCACCACTTTTATGAACCTGAGCGGAAAGGCCCTGAATTACTGGATGCAGCAATTGCAGGTACCCATTGAAAATGTCATGGTGATCGTGGACGACCTGGCATTGCCTTTCGGAAAACTCAGGATCAAGCCGAAAGGATCGAGTGCGGGACACAACGGACTCAAGGATATTGAGGCTGTGCTCGGAAATAACCTCTATCCCCGTCTGAAATTCGGCATCGGAGACGATTTTCCGAAAGGCAGGCAGGTGGATTATGTATTGGATAACTTCAATGAGGATGAAATGGCGGGTTTGATTGACCGGCTGGATAAGGCTATTGAGATGGTTTTGAGCTTTTGTACCATAGGAATTGAACGTACTATGAATTTTTTGAACGAATGATTGTACTTTTCAAAGAATTTTACATTTTGCTAGAAATAAAAATATTATATATACTTTTTAAATTAACACAGAATATTATTCTTAAACTTTTCCTATATGTCTGACTTAGTCGCATGGTAAATTTTGTTTTCTGTTATATTTTCGAAATATAATTTTGTTTTGTGTGCAGAAGAAAATTTGGTGGTTAAAAAAGTTTCCTGCAAATTTGCATCATCAAACAAGAAAATAAAACAGACAAAACAATGAAAAGCTCAATAAAATTAATTATCTTTGCACTTGTATTCGGATCGATAACTGGTAGTGCACAAACAGTAGTAGCAAGAGAAACAAAACAATATACTCCGTTAGTAGCAAGTTCAGGAGTTGAGTTCTCAAACTTCATGAACAAGAAGGCTAAAAAGTTCATCAGTCAGAACGACACAGATTGGAGAATATTCACAGCGGTTGTTGATCTATACAATAACTCAACTGTAGGTTTCTACAGCCTTGATGAAAGTGTAAGAAACGACTTCTTCGCTTCTTCAGAAAGAATCACTGCCAAACTTAACGGTATGAGAAAATCTGAAGCTAAAGAATGGGCTAAGACAGTAAAACTTACCTCTTCAGTGTTCAAATTTATCTGGGACAATAAAGCAAATGCTTTACCGGTTAACGAAGAAATCATAGTTCCTGCTTTGAATCCGGTTGCTCAACAGAGCATCTGATTTCAGCTGAGGACTTTAGAAATAGCATTAAAGTTTTCATAGTTTAATAGGTTAGGGTTGAATAGATATCTTACCCCGCTTCCTTTGGAGGCGGGGTTAAGTTTTTTATAGGGGTCTGGTTCCTGAGTGACGGGCCTTCGGGCTGATTTTATTATGATAAAGTTATCTCATGAGAAGCGGGTGGCCGACGGTCAATCGCCTGAAGGCGATTGCTTCTGGTTTTTAGGGTGCACTATTTCAAAATATTTCCGATCTTTACGGCATATTTTCCGGATTTTTACGGTTAAGTAAGAAGCGGAGGCTCAACAAAATTTTAGATTAATGCGATTTTCTTTCCTTTTCGTTCTTTTAGTCGTCATCATGTCGTGTCAGAAAGCAGAGAAAGCTTCTGAATTAAAGTATTTTGATCTGGCCGGTCTCATGAAAACCCAGATAGAATGGTTGAATAAAAGCAAGCCTGCTGTAAAAAAGAGCATCCTGCTCGGTAAAGACACGGAGAATATTAAAATGGACAGCCTGGATTGGGACAAGGAACTGGCCCTGTTTGTGCAGGCCGATATCAATAAGAAGGCTTATGTTAAAAGTTATACCATCAAAGAGACCGGAAATGAGGTGGAGTATGTGCTGAATTCCGGAGAATCGCTGCCTGTCAAGACCATGAAAGTGTTTTTTAATGCTGAAAAAGAACCGCAAAGTGTCATCATAACTACTGAGACCTCCAATTATCTGCTGAATGCCAAAAGAAAGCTGGAGCTTCGTCTGCAAGGCAGCCAGTTAAAGTCCTACCACATCAGGTCTGAACAGAAACTTTTCGTCGGAGAGCCTGAAAATATTGAGGTGTCAGGTGAAATCATTTCGGGGCAGGCGATCAGGTAAGCCCTTGTTTCAGAACCCTTTTTCGTGCAGCATCTGCTCAGAAATTTCCCATAATCTCGCCGCAGTTTCTTTCTGATAAGTAATGGCAGACGAAGGCGTTACTTTGAATTTTTTATAATATTCCCCGTTTTTGAGTGTTGTTTTGGAGGCTGTGGCCAGGTAAACGCTGGTTTCTGCTCCCTGTTCGGGCGTCAGTAAAAACGGCAGAGAAGAGAAGAATCTCAGTAATCCGGTGTTATTGGCTCCGAATCCGGTGCGGACCACGCCAGGGTGGAGTGAAAATGAAGAAATATTTTTATACCTGTTTTTAAGTTCTTTCGTAAAAAGTACGTTCATCAGCTTGGTGGCTCCGTATTGAGGCCAGGTTCCGAAGCTTTTCTCACAATTGAGATTGCCGAAATCTATTTTACCCATTCTGTGTGCTTCCGAAGAGAGGTTGATGATTCTCAGATCTTCCGACTGCTCCAGTTTTTTAATCAGCAAGCGGGTTAAAAGAAAATGCCCGAGATAATTGACCTGGAAAGCCCATTCAAAACCATCTTTTGTTTTTTGAAATTTATCGAACACCCCTCCGGCATTGTTGATCAATACGTCAAGCCTGGGATATGCAGCTGTAAATGTTTCGGCTGCTATCCGGATGCTTTGGAGAGAAGAAAGATCACCGGCAATAAAACCCGGATCAGCACCAGGTATTTTTGTCTTGATCTCATCGATAGTTTCCAACGCCCGGGCTTCATCGCGGGCCATCAGTACGACTTTGGCTCCCAGGGCCGACAGTTTGATGGCAGTAGCCTTACCCACGCCGGAAGTTCCCCCGGTAATCAATATGATCTTGTTTTTCAATGTTTTAGGTGTTTATGAGATAACAGGGGAGAGGCCTTAAAAGTTTATACCCCGACCCCGGCGAACCGGAATCGGGGTATTTATATTGGTCCGGACCTGAAGCTTAAAGCTGATTGCCTACAGCTCAAAACTTATTCTGCCAGCTTTATATCTTCCATATTTTCAAACGTAAAGCCGCCTTTTTCATCCAGCTCCATCATGATGATCTGGTCTTTATTGATTTTTCCGGCCAGGATCAGTTTGGATAGTTCGTTAAGGACGCTTCTCTGGATCACCCTTTTCAATGGCCTTGCTCCGAACACCGGATCGTAACCCTCTTCTCCGAGCTTGTCAAGGACCTCAATGGTGGCTTCCAGCATGATGCCTTGTTCCTGGAGTCTCTGTTTGATCTGGTTGAACTGTATTTCCACAATTTTCCTGATCTCTTTTCTGCCAAGCGGGTCGAACAACACAATCTCATCGATCCTGTTCAGGAACTCAGGTCTTACACTTACTTTGAGTAGGTCCATCACCTGTTCTTTGGCTTCCTCCTTGAAATACTTGTGCCAGGCATCATCAGAGCCTTTAGAGGCCTCCAGGTATTTTTCCTGGATAAACTGGCTGCCGATGTTGGAAGTCATGATGATGATGGTGTTCTTGAAGTTGGCTACCCTGCCTTTGTTGTCTGTCAGACGGCCATCGTCCAGCACCTGCAACAAGATATTCCAGACGTCGGGGTGGGCTTTTTCGATCTCATCCAGCAAAATAACACTGTATGGTTTTCTTCTCACCGCTTCGGTCAGTTGTCCGCCTTCATCGTAGCCTACATAACCCGGAGGGGCTCCCACCAGACGGCTTACGGCGTGTCTTTCCTGGTATTCACTCATATCTATCCTCACCATGGCATTGTCGTCATTGAAGAGGTATTGTGCAAGGGTCTTGGCCAGTTCGGTTTTACCCACCCCGGTGCTACCCAGGAACAGGAAGCTGCCGATCGGTTTCTT
This sequence comes from Emticicia sp. CRIBPO, assembly GCF_009905725.1. Lineage (GTDB taxonomy): Bacteria > Bacteroidota > Bacteroidia > Cytophagales > Spirosomataceae > Leadbetterella. The sequence goes on from NZ_JAAAKV010000004.1 coordinate 444,681, forward strand.
AGGGTCCTGCATACCGGCCCTTGACCTCCTGACGGCATCGGAGATCAGGCCTATGGCTTCTTCCTGTCCGGCTACGCGGTTTGAAAGCTCATTTTCCAGGTGTAGTAATTTCTCACGGTCGCTCTGCAGCATTTTTGAAACCGGGATACCCGTCCATTTGGCTACTACCTGGGCTATGTCTTCTGCGGTAACTTCCTCATTGATCAGCCTGTTGCCTTTTTCTCCTTCTGCGTGCGGGGCCTCAGACAATTCTTTCAGCCTGCTTTCGGCTTCAGGTAATTTACCATACCTGATCTCGGCTACTTTGCCGTAGTCACCGGCACGCTCAAACTGCTCTGCTTCAAACTTGATCTGTTCAATTTTCTCTTTGAGTGCCCTGATTTCATCCACCACGCCTTTTTCGTTATCCCATTTGGCTTTGAGATTGTTGAAAGATTCATTGAGTTCGGCGATTTCCTTGCTCAGTACACTCTCTTTTTCCTTGTCGTTCTCTCTTCTGATGGCTTCACGTTCGATTTCCAGCTGCATGATCCTCCTTCTCAGCTCATCCATTTCTTCCGGCATGGAATCCATTTCAAGTCTGAGTTTTGAGGCAGCCTCATCCATCAGGTCAATGGCCTTGTCAGGAAGGAAACGATCGGAAATGTAACGGTTTGACAGTTCAACTGCTGCGATAACCGCATCATCCTGGATCCTTACCCCGTGGTGTACCTCATATTTCTCCTTGATTCCCCTCAGGATAGAGATGGCATCCGGTACATTCGGTTCTTCTACCAATACGGCCTGGAAACGCCTTTCGAGGGCTTTGTCTTTCTCAATGTATTTCTGGTATTCCTTGAGGGTGGTGGCACCGATGGCGTGCAATTCACCCCTGGCCAGGGCCGGTTTCAGTAAGTTGGCGGCATCCATAGCCCCTTCGCCGCCGCTGCCGGCACCGATAAGGGTGTGGATTTCGTCAATAAAGAGAATGAGCTCGCCTTCCGAGTCGGTCACTTCCTTGATAACCGCTTTCAGACGTTCTTCAAATTCACCTTTATATTTGGCTCCCGCCACCAGCAAACCCATGTCAAGGGAGATGACGGTTTTGGACTTAAGGTTTTCAGGTACGTCACCCTGCACAATACGCTGGGCCAGTCCTTCCACAATGGCGGTTTTACCGACACCCGGTTCACCCAAAAGGATCGGGTTGTTTTTGGTGCGTCGCGACAATATCTGCAAGACCCTGCGGATTTCTTCGTCACGGCCGATGACCGGGTCTATTTTACCTTGCTGGGCCAGTTCGTTCAGGTTTTTGCTGTACCGGGCCAGGGCCTGGTATTTGTTTTCTGCGTTTTGATCTTTCACTGGATTATTTTTTCCTCTTAATTCTTTAATGGCGTTCTTTAGTGCAGTTTCTTTAAAGCCTGCTGCTTTCATCAATGTGGCGGTCGTATCTTTTCCCGAAATAAGACCAAGGAGCATCAGTTCGACGCTCACAAAATCGTCGTTGAATTCTTTCAGGTAAGATTGCGATTTGGTAAAAACCTGCAGCAGATCATTGCTCAGATAAGGCTGGCCTCCCGATACTTTAGGGTAGCCTGTAACGATCTGTTCCAGTTTATTTTCAAGTAAAGACTGGTTGATTTCCAGTTTTTTCAAAAGGTAAGAGCTGGTATTGGGTTCTTCCTCAAGCAAGGCCTTGAGCAGGTGGCCCGGCTCCACCGCCTGCTGGGCATTACCCTGGGCAATCTGAGCTGCCTGCTGGATAATCTCCTGTGCTTTTAAGGTATATTGATTAAAATTCATGTTCTTAATATTTGTTTTTGGTGGTTATTGATATATTTTATAATTTTCGGATCAAATTCTGTGCAAGTGTGCAAATCCGGAAAAATTGACATATTTTTAAGGAAGTGGTATTGAAAATAATGTCATACTGGCTTGATCTTGAGATGGTGTTTTATAATAACATACCAAATTTGACAAAAAATCCCCGTAACAAAAGAAACTAGTCTTTTAAGATTAGAATTGGAATAAAAAATTAAAAACCATCCCTTTTGGAGATGGTTTTTTTATTGATGAGGATATGATTTCGGAGACTGAATCAGATCATGGCAAACTCCAGTACCTCAGGTCCCAGGAATTCCAGGAGATTAGGGTAGAAGAACAATGACTGGTAGAAAGAAGGGGTCTGGGTCTTTTTAGCTATTTTTTCGATGTTGACTTTTTCAACACTTGCTCTTTCGATTTCATAGAGTTTAAGCATGCTCCTGATCTCTCTCGGAGAGTTGAACATCATGACATCGATGATGGAAAGGCCCGGCTCAAATACGTCAGATCGTTTTTGCGAATAAGGTTTCAGATCTGATTTAAGGAACGACAGCTTTATGTTATTCTGAGAGAACTTCCACGGTTGAAAAATGTCTTTGCCGCCTACTGGGTTGATGTACTCCACTCCCCTGAGCTGCTTACATATTTTGAGAGCCCATTCACCCGCATCGTTCACTTCAGAATAATCGAGGTTCAGTTCAGATGAAATACTGATACTAGTTGAAATGTTCAGATATTCACATACATGTAGAAGGCAGTCCCGGTTGAAACGGCAGATGTCGGCTTCATCGGTATCAAAGCACTTCTGCAGAAGGGCAATGACGCTTTCGTAATGAGGGGCTCTTTTTTTATAATGTACCATCTGCCTCAGGATCCGGTCTTTCCAGTCCTGCATCTGATTTTTTACCCTGATGTCCCTGATAAGGGTTTTCTGACTATGTGATTCAAGAGGAGCTACAATATATTGCCAGCCCGCTTCAGGCTTAAGTATTCTGTTCCGGTTTATCCAGCCATGTCTGATGTATTGTACGTCATCAAACAGCACAAATTTATCCACGGTATTGATGAGCTGGAAATATCCCAAATAGGGAAAGAAGTAGGGTTGCATGATTCCTATTTTCATATTTCTTAGTTTTTGGTTAACTGAATAACCGGTTTTGGCTTGGTTTATCCTTATTATTAATGGATTAGAATACAATTTGTATACCATAATCATCCAAGAGATTATAAAGATATTCAATTTCCAGGGGTTCGCAATTCATAGTGTTGATTTTTAAGGGGAATCTTTCCCGTTAAAAATACCGAAAGTTATGTTTCCAACTGCCTCCTTCTGTCAATAATAAAGTCCTTACGTACAAAAGCTATTAAAAAAGCATCAATGATTTTAATAAATTTTATATCTCCCGAAGTGATTAATTAAACGTTCAAATCACAAACTTATCCGTACTTTTTGAGTGTATCGAATGGCAAAATAAGAAGAAAATCATTAAAATCAAATGAATTGGTGCATTTTAATGGCCGTATTTTGCCCTGTTTTTTATTAAGCGGTAAATTGACCGGTTTCTTTGTCTTTTTTCGTTATTTAGTTGTATTTTATATGGGATTGACTCATTTTGATAATTTTCGGACGGGATTTTCCGGGAAATATCCGGATGTCGGGAAACGGGGAAAATTATTTACGGAATTTTATTAGACAATCTCTTGAAAAAATATCATTTTAATGGTAAACATCTCGTAGTTTTACTTTTATAAAATCAACAAGTATTATCTATGGAGCCGTTGTTTGTTACCGACAAGATCAGAAACATATTGCCAACTATTGAAGCGTTTGTAAAAAGAGAATTATTTCCACTCGAAACTACAGAAAACCTTACGCGGAATTTCTCAGAGATAGAACCTGAACTCCTGAAAAAGAGAGCCCTGGTAAAAGAAGCCGGACTCTGGGGACTTCATTTGTCTGAAAAGGAAGGAGGACTGGGTTTGTCTTTATGCGAGTTCGGGCAGATTTCAGAAGTACTGGCTTCTTCTCCTTTCGGTCATTTTGTTTTTAATACCCAGGCTCCGGACATCGGTAACACGGAATTACTTCACAAATACGCTTCTGAGGACCTGAAAGAAAAGTATCTGAAACCCCTGATGAACGGGGAGATCAGGAGTTGTTTCAGTATGACCGAACCGGATTTTGCAGGGTCTAACCCGGTTCGTATGGGAACAACGGCTATCAAAGACGGAGACGATTATATTATTGAAGGACATAAATGGTTTACTTCTTCAGCTGACGGGGCGGCTTTTGCGATCGTTATGGCCGTGACCAATCCCGAAGCCGAACCCCATAAAAGAGCAAGCCAGATACTGGTTCCGCTTGATACACCCGGCTATGAAATGGTCAGGAATATCCCGATCATGGGGCATACCGGTGACAGCTGGGCCAGCCATGCCGAAGTGAAGTATCACCAGGTACGTGTGCCCCGGTCTCACCTGATCGGTGAAGAAGGGGCTGGCTTTAAACTGGCACAGGAGCGACTGGGGCCCGGGCGTATTCATCACTGTATGCGTTTTATCGGGATAGCCGAGCGGAGCTTTGATCTGATGTGCCGTTATGCTGCCTCCCGTGCCCTGGATGAAAACAAGTATCTGGGCGACATGCAGTTTATACAGGGATTTATAGCCGAAAGCAGGGTCGAAATTGATGCTGCACGCCTCATGGTTTTGAGGACCGCCAGAAATATTGATGAAACCGGTGCTTCACAGGCGAGGGACCAGATTTCGGGAATTAAGTTTTTTACCGCCAATATGATGCTCAGGGTGATTGACAGGGCCATTCAGACCCACGGGGCCCTGGGAATTACGAACGATATATTACTTTCTTACTGGTATGCCCACGAAAGGGCGTCAAGAATATATGACGGAGCGGATGAAGTACACAAGTCTGCATTGGCCAGAAGTATTTTGAAAAAGTATAAAACGAGTTGATGAGTTATGCATAGTCCCAGAATAGAAGCAGATAAGCCTTCGGAAGTAAAAGCCGGGGAAGAAATAAATCTCGAGAATCTTAATCATTATCTCAGAAGCAAACTGGATGATTTTCCGGAAATCACCGGGGTGCTGCAATTTGGTGGCGGGTATTCCAACCTTACTTATTTACTCAAAGCCGGTGACCGTGAGTTTGTGCTCAGGCGTCCGCCTTTCGGTGCGGGCGAGATCAAGGGCGGCCACGATATGCAGCGGGAATACTCGATTCTGGACAGGCTCAGAAAGGCCGGTTTCGGGAAAATCCCTGAAACCATTATTTTCTGTGATGAAGAACAGGTCATCGGCAGCCCGTTTTATGTGATGTCGAAAATTAGCGGGCTGATCCTGAGAACGAGCCAAACCGCAAAAATCAGGGAGAGCTTCGGACAGGATGACATGAACAGGCTTTCCAAGTCCTTATGCAGTAACCTGGCGGCCTTACACAAAATTGATATTCAGAGTACCGGGTTGGTTAACATCGGCAAACCTGAGGGCTACATAAAACGGCAGGTTGAAGGTTGGTTTAAACGATACCTGGCTTCGCAGACCGATGAAATTCCTGAGATCGACAGTTTAATCAAATGGCTGGAGACTCATTTGCCTGAGGAAATGACCCCTGCTCTGATCCATAATGATTATAAGTTTGATAACGTGGTTTTTGACCAGGATGATCTGAGTCTGAAGGCTATTCTGGACTGGGAGATGACGACCGTCGGTGATCCGAGAATGGATGTGGGAACGGCCCTTTCTTACTGGTCTGAAAAAGGAGACGGGGACTTTGAAAAAAGCTTTAACATCACCTGGCTTGACGGCAATCTTACCAGGGACGGTTTTGTGGATTTTTACCAGGAACAGAACGGGACAGACCTTGGCAATATCCTTTATTTTTATGTCTTCGGATTGTTTAAAAATGCGGTGGTCATGCAGCAGATTTACGCCAGATTCAGAAAAGGACTGACCAAAGACCACAGGTTTGGGGGGCTGATTCATGGTGTGAAGAGGTTGTCGGAAAAAGGAATTAGCTCGATAGAGGCAGGCAAAATGAGGTAAGGGTTTTTGAACACTTGGAAAGGTGTAAAAAAAGATATATTTTCGAACCGGCTATTCAACCATGAAATGAAACTAAAATTATTCTTTTTGCTTGTCCTTTTATCAGGACAGGTCTCTTTCGGGCAACTCAGCCCCCTGAAAATTTCAGAAAATCAGCGTTTCCTGGTTAAGTCTGATGGTTCTCCTTTCTTCTGGATGGGCGATACAGCCTGGGAGCTTTTTCACAGGAATGACAGGGAAGAGGCAGATTATTATCTCAAAAAAAGAGCCGAACAAGGTTTCAATGTCATCCAGTCAGTGGTGATGGCAGAAATGGACGGTCTGAACACCCCGAATGCTTACCTTGAAAAACCACTGATCTCCATCTCTCCGATGGTGTTTAATGAAAAGTATTTTCTGCACGTAGACTACATCATCAGCAAAGCCGAACAATATGGTATTTATGTAGCCCTGTTGCCCACCTGGGCTGATAAATTGTTTAAAGACCGCTGGGGAGCGGGGCCTGAGATATTTAACCAGACCAATGCTTTTCAATATGGGAAATGGATAGGAAACCGCTACAAAGACCGTCAGAATATCATCTGGGTATTGGGAGGGGATCGCACACCCAGGAAAAACACGGATGATGTGGAGGTGTGGAGGAAAATGGCTGCGGGTATCCAGGAAGGCGTGGGAGGAAAAGACAAAGCCCTGATGACCCTGCACCCTCAGCCTGCCAGTCCAGGGGGTTCTTCCAACTGGTTTCACCAGGACGAGTGGCTGGATTTTAACATGCACCAGACCGGACACTGTCCGAACGAACCTACGTACAAGAAAATATCGCATGATTACAGTCTGACACCCGTTAAGCCGACGCTGGACGGGGAGCCTCTTTACGAAGACCACCCCAACTGTTTCAATGCCAAGGAATTTGGCTACAGCGTTCCCGAAGACATCAGGAGGATCATGTACTGGAATGTTTTTGCGGGGGCTTTCGGACAGACTTATGGCTGTCATGATATCTGGCAGATGTATAAAACGGGGCGTGAACCTGTAAACGGCCCTTTGAGGCCATGGAAAGTGGCCCTGGATCTTCCGATGGCTAACCAGGTGAAGCACCTTAAAAACCTGATGCTTTCCAGGCCGTTTTTGTCGAGAGTCCCGGATCAGGGCATGGTCATTACGCCTCAGGAAGATGATCAGCATTATATCATAGCCACCCGCGATGCCGGCGGTTCTTACGCCATGGTGTTTTTTCCGACCGGTAAAACCGCCGAACTTGACCTCAGTGCTCTCAAGGGAAAAACGCTGAATGCAAACTGGTTTGATCCCAGAACAGGGGCGACATTTGCCGGAGGGAGTTTCGACGAAAATAACAGAAGAATCAGTGTCAGTCCCCCGTCCGCAGGAAAGGGCCAGGACTGGGTGCTGGTCATAGACGATGCGGCCAGAGAATTTTCAAAACCGGGTCAGATCAGATAATCAATACAAACTCAATCATATCAATATAAAAGATGAAAATTAAACCTTATTTACTTTTAGTTTCAGGACTGTACCTGACCGTGCTGACCACCCTGGCTCAGACGAATTCCATCAAAAAAACACCGAATCTTCAGGAGGCTACGCCCGAGAGCGTGGGCATGTCGTCTGAACGTTTAAAAAGAATCGATGTGCTGCTGGAAAATGCCGTAAAAGACAAGATGATTCCGGGAGCCACGGCTATTATTTGCCGTAACGGTAAAATAGTCTATTACAAAGGATTCGGGAATTCAGACAGTCCGGGAGGAAAGGTGATGAAAAAGGATGATATTTTCAGGATCGCCTCCATGTCAAAAGCAATCACTTCAACAGCCATCATGATGCTTTGGGAAGAGGGCAAGTTCTTTCTTGACGACCCTGTTTCGAAATTTATTCCTGAGTTTAAAAATCCGGTGGTATTGGATAAGTTTTACATGAAAGACTCTACTTATTCCACCCGCCCTGCAGGGAAGGAAATCACGATCAGGCATTTGCTGACCCACACTTCGGGACTCGGTTACGGGGTAATTGATGGAGACGAATCATTCAAAGCCATTTACAAGAAAGCCGGAATTGTGGATTTGTTTACGACAGAACCTGTCAAAATAGGCGATAATATTAAAAAACTGGCCAAGCTGCCCCTGCACAATGTGCCGGGAGATAAATATGTTTACAGCGAAGGCCTGGATGTATTGGGCTACCTCGTAGAGGTGGTTTCCGGAATGACATTTGACGAATTCCTGAAAAAGAGGATTTTTGAGCCGCTGGGCATGAACGATACGTATTTTTATCTGCCGGACAGCAAGGCTTCCAGGCTGGTGAAGGTACAGACCAAAAAGGATGAGCAGTGGGTTCATTTTTCCGATACCTTCTATGATATTGATTATCCTGCCAAAGGGGCGAAAGCATTTTATTCAGGCGGAGCCGGATTGTCCAGCACAGCCCTGGATTATGCCCTCTTTTTGAATATGTATGTCAACGGCGGTGAAATAAACGGGAAACGGCTGTTAAGCAGAACGACGATCACCAGTATCATGTCAAACCAGGTGGGTGAGTTGCTCGGCGGAGAAAAGGCCGATAAAGGATATGGTCTGGCTTTCGGGTTACTGACATCGGCCGGACAAGGCAAAGGAGGGCAGGGCAGCATCGGCTCTTTTGACTGGGGCGGATATTTCAACACGTCTTACTTCGCTGATCCTAAAGAAAAAGTCATTGGTGTGATCATGAAGCAGACCCAAAAGGTAGGCGGAGACATCACAAGTGGCATGTTCAGACAGCTGGTGATGCAGTCGATCGACGATTAATGCTTGTAATTCAGATTGTTAAGGCGTAAATTAAAATATTGACCGGGTGTTTTTATGAAGAAAATAGCGATTCTATTATTCCTTACAGGCTTGCAGTTCACGGCCCTTGCCCAGCTACAGGTGGCCAGGGTTTTCAACAGCCACGCGGTGTTGCAAAGGGACAAGCCGGTTAAAATCTGGGGTTGGGCCAAACCCGCCGAAAAAGTAAGCATTCAGCTGGACAAGGGGATAGTTTCGGTTAAAACATCTGCTGAAGGCAAATGGGAGGCCGTTCTTCCTGCCATGCCCGCAGGAGGGCCGCATGTTATTGAAGTAAGCACTAAGAAAGAGAAGGTTCGTTTTGAAGATATTTTGTTTGGGGAAGTCTGGTTGTGCTCGGGCCAGTCAAATATGGAGTGGAGGCTCAAGTCTGCCGACAACGCCAAAAAAGAAATAGCTGAAGCCGATTATCCCAACATCAGGCATTTTGAAGTGGCCCATGAACTGGAGTTTGAAGTACAGAAAGACCTGAAAAAAGGAGAATGGAAAATCTGTACGCCTGAAACAGCCGGGGATTTTACGGCTGTAGGTTACTTTTTTGCCAGGGAGATCAGTAAGAAACTCAATGTTCCAGTGGGGCTCATCCATTCTTCATGGGGCGGCTCCCAGGTAGAAAGCTGGATCAGCCGGAAAGCCATGGAGGAGTCTGAGGTCCTGGGCTATTATCCTCGTAAAATGTCAAAAAACTGGGAGGAAGACGGAGCTAAATGGGAGAGAAAGCTCATTAAACAGGTATATGGTGCTGACAACTATGACATTACCAAAGTAAATGAAAGCGAATACCTCAATCCGGGTTATGATTATTCCAAATGGCTGAATGTCAACCTCGTTGGGCAGTGGGACTGGCAGGGCATCTGGGCGTTCAGAGGTGATGCCTTTATCCAGAAGACACTCGAGGTCCCCGCGGAACTGGCCGGAGAAAAAGCCACCATCGATTTTGGTTTTAATACGGGAGATTTGATTTTCTATTTGAACGGTAAAGAGATATTTAAAGGAAGAGGCAAAGACAAGATAAGTGTGGAAGTACCCGCCGGGGTATTGAAAGCCGGGGCTAATTCGCTGCTGGTCAAAACCGGGGAGAACCAGGACCCCACCTGGAGAGCCATGGGTTTCTGGGGAGCCAATGATGATTTTGTCCTTAAAATAAAGAATCAGAAAATAAGCCTGGCAGATAAGCAATGGAAAATGAGACCGTCCTGGCAAACCAAAAGACATTATGAACACTGGATGAACAACGACGGCACCTTACTTTATAATGCGATGATCGCTCCTTTGATTCCGGTGGGTATCCAGGGTGTTTTATGGTACCAGGGTGAAAGCAACGCTTCAAGGGCTTATCAGTACAGGGCGTCGTTTCCGTTGATGATCAATAACTGGAGAACAGACTGGAAGGATGAATTCAATTTCCTTTTTGTGCAATTGTCGAGTTACGGGCCAAATCAGAGCAGCAATGAAGGCAGCAACTGGGCTGAACTCAGGGAAGCACAAACCATGACCTTAAGCCTGCCGAAAACCGGGATGGCCGTAACTACCGACATCGGAAACCCCAATGATATTCACCCTACCAACAAGCAAGACGTAGGGCACAGGCTGGCGATCAATGCTTTGAAAAACGTTTACGGACAAGACCTCGTTTTCAGCAGTCCGATGTACAAAAAGGTGGATTTTGATAAGGGAAATGCCGTTGTGTCATTTGATCATGTAGGCAAAGGTTTCCAGGTGAAAGACAAGTATGGTTATGTGAAAGGTTTTGAAATAGCCGGAGAAGACCGCAAATTCTATTATGCCAAAGCCGAAATCAACGGAGACAAGATCATTGTGAGTCATCCAGGTGTTCCAAATCCGAAATCGGTCAGATTTGGCTGGGCCAATGCCCCGATGGATTGTAACCTGTTCAATTCGGAGGGGTTACCTGTTTCGCCGTTCAGGACAGACACCTGGGACGGAATTACCAAAGGTGTTAAATTTGAATAGACTTTTTGATAGATATTGAGATAAAGCCGGCTGCTCACAGATCAGCCGGCTTTATCTGTTTTACTTAACTCCCTTCAGAAACTCAAGGGTTTTGATTTCTTTCTTTGCTTCCCTGAAAATGTAAAAGGCAAAAACCACACAAAATAATGTCCCGCTGATGATAATGTACCAGTACATTCCTTTGGAAACATAAGGTTCCAGTTCAGGAAGTGCGATGACAAAACCGGAAAAGTAAAGTACATATATAATCGGAGTGAAAATAAAGTGGATTTTTTTTCTCCAGGTATAAAAACTTTGCATCTTTTCGGTGTAATCCAGTAAAGTCAGGTTCGAATTTATTTTACCCATTCTGACATGACTCCACCATTCCACCGCTGAGCGGAGCAATAAAACGCCGGCCATCATGCCCAGTCCCAGGGCAAATAATTGGAGCCTGTAAACAGAGAACCAGAAAAAATAGGCGATCAGGATGGCCGAAGTAGTGCAAAGTACGGCGATGGCCCATAAATGCTTCTGACGCACTTTTTTAATGGTAATTTCTGCTTTTTTAATGATCTCTTCAGATGAGAGACCAGCCCCGGTATCAGCTTGTTTGTTCCAGAGGTTTTGTAAATCTTCAAATTCTTTCATGTTGAACACATTTTGTCAGGTTAATTTTGATACGATGGATCCGGACCCTTACATTTTCCTCACTGATGCCTACTACTGAGGCAATTTCAGGATAACTTACCCCTTCCAGCATCATCAGGATGATGAGTTTACCGGTTTCGTCAAGCTTTTGTATGCAGGCATACATCAGTTTTAATTTTTCTTCCTGCTCTGCCGGGTAGGTTTCAGCCGGGAGGTCAGGGAATTTGTCTGTTTTGATTTCTCTGACCGTGGAAGCTTTCCTGAGGTACATCAGGCAGGTGTTTACAGCGATCCTGTATATCCACGTACTCACATTCGATTCCTGTTTGAACGAATCCGAGTGTTCCCAGACCTTTAGGAAAACTTCCTGTGCAGCGTCTGAGGCAACCGCTGAGTTGCCGTTGAAATAACCCCTGCACAGCCTGAATACTTTGGCGTAATACCGGTCAAATAATTCGTTGAACTCGTCTGTCTTATTCTTTCTGTTCACTGGGCTAGTATTTCTTTTACATTACTGACAAACCATTGAGGCTGATCAAACATGAGGAAATGAGAGGCATTGTCCGCATAACGGATCTTTACTGCGGGCAGTGTCTTGTACTGGTCGGCATAGGTCTTGCTGACCATTTCTTTGCTTGGTAAAGTAGCCGCCAGGATATACACCGGGACCCTGATTTTTGCCAGGTCTTTTCTCAGGTCAAGGTTCAGCATGTCAATATACCCGTAAACATAGGTTTTCCGGTCGGTTTTGTACATCCATTCCGCTATTACCTTTTGTTTTCCAACATTTGAGCACATGTATTTTACAGATTGGTCGATCATTTTTCTGAACGAAGCGTCATCCATGTTCAGCATCATTTTACTTTGAGGGTTTTCGTATGCAATCTTTTCACCGTTGTAATTAGGGATCATCAGCTGTGCAGACGCCGGCAGGGCATCAACAAGAATGGCCCGCTTAAAAAGATCAGGCTCGGAAGAAACTAGCCACAGGCTCAGGGTGCCGCCGAGGCTGTGCCCCAGCAGGGCCGGATTTTTAAGTTTACGGTCTTTGACGTAGGCGGTGATTTCATTTTTTATCGTCAGAAACCAGTCTTTTTCAACAGGAGGGACTCCGCCAAACCCTGCAAATGTAAAAACATGGCATTCGTTTGTTTTAGACAATTCCGAAACGGTCTCGTCCCACATCTCACCAGGGCAGCCAAATCCGGGGAATATCAGCACAGGGTCACCTTTGCCCTTCACCTCAACCCGGAAAGAAGTTTGTGCCTGAAGCGGGGTGATACATAAAGAGACGAATAAAGCAATGATCAATAATAAAGTTCTCATAGTAATTATTTTTAGTTTGGCTTTTGATGCACCATCTTAAAAATTGTTACAGAACTTTTTATTTTTTTTATCAGGGTATGATAGTAGACTGCTTTACCTCCGTAACCACAAAATGCGACTGGGCATTACCGATGTTGGATAAGGCTGCCAGTTTGTTGAGGATAAAGTGGCGGTATTCATCGATATCGGCTACGATGACTTTTAACAGGAAGTCGGATCCGCCTGAGATGCAATAACATTCTACGATCTCAGGGACCGTTTGTACATCCTGCTCAAATTTGGTCAGAAACTCCTGGGCGTGTTCTTTCAGCGACACGTTACAGAAAACAGTGAGGTTCTTATTAAGTTTTTTCTTATTGAGGTCAATGGTGTATTTATTGATATAGCCGTCGCGTCTCAGACGTTTGATGCGTTCATGTACCGGGGTGGTAGTCAGATTCAGCTCCGCAGCGATCTCTTTATTGGTCATTAGCCCGTCTTTCTGAAGGAGCTTAAGTATTTTCAAGTCAACCGGATCTACACCATTCATAGAAAATTATTCTTTAATTTGGTTTTATTGTCTCAATAGTAATCCAAATATAATTAAAAAGTTTATTTTCTTAGAATTTTATGCTGTTTCCTGATTTATTTAATATGAATTCTTAGCAGAGTATAAAATATACGGCTTAAGTCCCTGCTCCAAAGTTACTTACTCCCTCTGATCGCACAGTTCTTCACAAATCAGCCGGAGTTGATCCCATTTTCTTTCACAACAAAGGCTTTACACGTAGTTTTGATGCGTCAAAGTATAACAACATCCGGCTTTTACCGATGGGTGTTCAGATTATTAAGGGCACTTTCAATATGTGAAATTTAATAACGTTAAATGCTTATACTTTGGAAAAAATACTTTTCTTTGTCCCAATTTTTTACACAATAAACATGTTAATCGATTCTATGAAAAAGTTATTGAATCTGATGCTACTGAGCCTTGTCTTGTTCAGTACACCCCTCTATGCCCAGACTAAAGCAGACCTTAGCCAGAAACTCCCGATGGATCCGGCCGTTAAAACCGGGAAACTGAAAAACGGGATGACGTATTACATCCGGAAAAATACCGAGCCTAAAAACCGTGCACAGCTGCAATTAGTTGTGAAAGCCGGTTCTATCCTCGAAAATGACAATCAGCAGGGCCTTGCTCACTTTATTGAGCACATGCAGTTTAACGGAACTAAAAATTTCCCGAAAAACGAGCTGGTTAACTTCCTGCAAAAAAGCGGTCTGAAATTCGGAGCAGACTTAAATGCCTATACCAGTTTTGATGAAACCGTCTATCAGCTTCCGGTGCCTACAGATACGATGGCCCTGTTCGAAAAATATTTCCTGGTCCTTTCCGACTGGGCAAACAAAGCCACTTTTGACCCTACCGAAATAGACAAGGAAAGAGGTGTGGTGCTGGAAGAGTCCCGTCTTGGCAAAGGAGCCAGCTCAAGGATCCGCGAGAAACTATTGCCTGTGATCTTCAGAGGTTCATTATATGCCAAAAGATTACCGATAGGCGTTGATTCTATCATTGCCAAAAGTTCTTATCAGACCATCAAGCAATTCTACCAGGACTGGTATCGCCCGGACCTTCAGGCAGTTGTGGCTGTGGGAGACTTCGATCCGGCTGTGGTTGAAAACCTGATCAAAAAATATTTCGGTGATATCCCAGCCCCTAAAAAAGCAAAGGAAAGAGTACAGTTCAGTGTGCCGTTGAAAGGTGGAACAGAAGCCATCGTCATTACAGACAAAGAGCAGCCTTATCATATTGTACAGTTATATTATCTGCAGCCGGAGAAAAAAGAAGTAACCGGTACAGACCGCAGAAACCAGATCATGGTTAACCTGTTTAATGCGATGATCGGTCAGCGTCTGCAGGAGCTTCTGCAAAAAGCGGATCCGCCTTACCAGTACGGAGCCAGCAGTTACAGCGGATTTTTAGGCAACCTTGATGCCCTCACCGTGTTTGCCGTCGCTAAAAACGGGGACGTTGAAAAGGCCCTGAAGGCGGTGCTGGATGAAAACGAAAGAGCCAGAAAATTCGGATTCACGGCTTCAGAGTTGGGTAGGGCTAAAGTTCAGTTCATTACCGGTGTGGAGAAGCAATTCAACGAAAAAGATAAAACCAATTCAGAAGCCTATACCCAGGAGCTGGTAAGCTGCTTCCTGAACGACGTGGTCATGACAGACATCGGGTATGACCTCGAGTTTGTAAAGCAATATTTGTCAGGCATCACGCTGGAAGAAGTCAATGCCCTGGTTAACAAGATGATTACGAAGGAAAACCGTGTACTGGCCCTGATTGCCCCGGAAAAAGATAAAGATAAGTTGCCTTCTGAGGCTAAACTGAAAGAATGGCTGGATAATACAGGTTCAAAAGTAGAGGCTTATGTAGATGAAGCGATTGACAAACCTCTGATTGAGCCGATCAAAGCGGTGGGTAAGATCACTTCTGAGAAATCAATTCCGGAAGTAGGTGTGACAGAACTGGTGTTTGATAACGGCCTGAAAGTGGTCTTGAAACCGACCGACTTTAAAAATGACGAGATCAAATTCAGAGGGACCAGCTGGGGAGGTACTTCATTATATTCTGATGAAGACTTCGAAAACGCGAGCTTTGCGTCGGCAGTGGCTGAAGTAAGCGGACTGGGTAATTTCAGTGCCACTCAACTGCCTAAATTCATGACAGGGAAAATCGCACAGGTGAGCAGCTTTATTTCGCCTAACAGCGAGGGTGTGGCTGGAAGTTCATCGGTAAAAGACTTCGAAACGGCTTTGCAGATGATCAATGCCCGTTTTACAAAAAGCAAGGTGGATCCGCAGGCCGTTAAAGGGTTTATGACCAATCAGAGAGACTTCATCGCCAGCATGAACAAAACCCCGACACCTGAAAAAGTATTCAGAGACACCCTTCAGTATATTCTGGGAGGCAGCAAATACAGGGCCACCCCGATGACGGCTGAGAGAATCGATAAGGTAAATCCTGACAAGGCCATCAAAATTTTCAATGACCGTTTTGCTGATGCTTCAGATTTTACTTTCACGTTTGTCGGTAATTTCAAAGTTGACCAGATCAAGCCTCTGCTGGCCAAGTACCTGGGAACTCTGCCTTCAAAAAACACAAAGGAAAATTACAAAGACCTGGGTATGTACCCGCCTGCCGGAGTCATCACCAAAACGGTTAAAAAAGGAACCGAAGACAAAGCCCTGGTGAGCCTTACTTTTGCAGGTACCTATGTGCCTTCCAATGAGGAAGACGCCAACATCAGTGCCCTGGGAGATATCCTGAGCATTAAACTCATCGAAAAACTGAGAGAAGAAGAAAGCGGTGTTTACTCGCCGAGCGTATCGGGCTCTTCCAACAAAGTGCCTTCACCGAGATACCAGTTCAGGATCACATTCGGATGTTCGCCTGCCAATGTGGAAAAACTGGTCAATGTGACGCTGAGAGAAATAGAGAAAATCAAAAAAGAAGGAGCTGCTCAGTCGGATATTGAAAAGTTCAAAGCCGAAGAAAAACTGGACGTCCAGGAGGGGCTTAAAAACAATGACTTCTGGCTGAGCCAGATCGTAAGCAGCTATCAGCTGAACGAAGACGTCAGGGAAATTCCAAACCAGGAAAAACTGATCAATAAAATTTCAGTGGAAAGCACCAAGTCGACAGCCAATAAGTATCTGAAAAACCAGGACTTTATCAGGATTGTACTTTTGCCTGAAAACAAATAAGAACTGGGCGTTAAAAGTGTTTTTACAGAACGGAGTAACAGGTTTGTTAAGAGCCTGTTACTCTTTTTTTAGAGCAATAAATAACGAAGATTTTAGTTAAAATGTTGAGGTGAAAAAAAACTTTCAAAAAACAGGCTGGTCTTTTGGATTTTAAAAAAAATCACTAAATTTAAATCCAGAATAGATTAGTTCTGAGAAGATTGTCAGATTAACTTTGAAATAAATAAATTAAAAGTTATATTTGCACCCTATTTCGGCAAATGCTGCATTTAGCCTTAAATGTAGCCGCTTTGGGAATATTATTTTAAAAAGTTTGGTAATCAAGAATTAATTTAAAAAATGGACTTAATTAAATTTGTAGAATCAGAGTTTGATGGCAAGCGTACCAGCATTCCTGAATTCAAGGCCGGTGATACAGTAAATGTACACGTAAAGATCGTTGAAGGAACTAAAGAGCGTATTCAGTTGTTTCAAGGTGTTGTGATTCAGAGAAAAAACGGAAACTCAACCGGTGAAACTTTTACCGTAAGAAAAATATCAAATGGTATTGGAGTTGAAAGAATTTTTCCTATCTTGTCACCAAGTATCGAAAAAATTGAAGTTTTGAGAAGAGGTAAAGTGCGTCGTGCGAAACTTTATTATCTGAGAGGCAAGCATGGTAAAGCTGCCAGAATTAAAGAATTGAAAAAATAAGTAGCAATACTTTAAAGAATATAAGTAATAGCTTTTTCATAATTTGTGTAGAAAAGGTCATCTCTCTGAGATGACTTTTTTTTGTTACCGATTTAAGTTAATTTTGTGTTTTAAAAATCAGGTTGAGCCAATGCAGAAATTTTATAAATATCAGGGTACGGGAAATGATTTTGTGATGATCGATAACCGTGACGGCAGCTTTGAGGCTTCTCAGCAAAGAGTGGGCTCATTGTGTGATCGCAGGTTTGGCATCGGAGCAGACGGGCTCATCCTGATTGAAAATGCAGAAGGCTTTGATTTTAAAATGGTTTACTTCAACGCCGACGGTAACGAAGGCAGTATGTGCGGGAATGGCGGAAGGTGTGCCGTGAAGTTTGCCAGCGACTTGAATATATTTGATAACGAAACACTCTTTATAGCTGTTGACGGACCGCACCAGGCGAGTATTGAAAACGGACTGATCCATCTCCGCATGATGGACGTAAACGGTGTGGAGGTAACCCCTGAATATGATTTTCTGAATACCGGCTCACCTCATTATATACAGTTTGTCGAGGATGTCCGCAATTTCAATGTAAAAGAAGAAGGCAGTCGTATAAGATATGCAGAAGAATGGGTAAAACGGGGTGGGACTAACGTTAATTTTGTAGAGCCGGTAGACGACGGCCTGATCGTAAGAACGTATGAGAGAGGGGTAGAGGATGAAACGTTCTCCTGCGGAACCGGTGTTACGGCTGCTGCACTGGATGCACATGTCAAATATGGACATTCGTCTCCTGTCAGCATTACCACCCTGGGAGGCAGTCTTAAAGTAAGCTTTAAACCAACTGGAATTCACAGCTTTAGCGATATTTTCCTTATCGGTCCTGCAGAAAAAGTATTTGAAGGGGAGATTTGAAATATTTTTTGGTTTTTTTTTGCGTTTTGTTTTTTTTAATTATAAACTTGCATCGAAAATAAAAATCGCCTCTTAGATTTCTTCCTAATCAAAGGCAACGCCGATTTAGTCATTTAATCAAAACAATCTTATTAAACGTTCTATGTCTTTGATTGCAGATTATTCTGTCAGGATTTATAAGTTCCCGAAACCTACCGTTTTGTTTTCATAACAGAAATATTATCATTATTAATTTATTTATGTATAACCAAGAAGATTTAAAGATTAAACTCCTTTCTGAGTTGAAATCTATTTGTGGCGAGCTGGGCATTGAGGTTGATAAAGGCCTTACTAAAAAAGACTTACTTCAGAAGATTATAGATAAGCAATCCGAAAATCCACAAAACAACACCGAAACTAAAGAAGAAATGCCAACAGAATCAAACGAAAGCAGCCATTTACCTTCAAGCGTTACAGAAGATAAACCACAACGTACCAGAAAAAGAATCAACAGACCCGGTGGAGGTTTTGATTCAGACTCACCTGCCCCCGAATCACCGAAAGTACAGTCAAGACCAATGCCCAGGATGGAAGCCCCGGTTGAAACGGAAGACTTCCAGACCCCTGATTTTGAAGATTCTATAGGGATTGTCGTTAACGACGAAGAAATTGATTTATCTGATCTTGAAGAAGAAATCCCGGACATCACCGACGAAGACCTTGGTCTGATTGCGGACGATTTCGGAGCGACAAGAGAAGATACGGCAGAAACAAAAAGAAAAGAAGATTACAGCAGAAGCATCAAAAAACAGTTCAATACACTCGTAAAAGAGTTTGACGGATTGATCGAAAATGAAGGTGTGCTTGAAATCATGAGCGAAGGAAGCTATGGTTTTATGCGTTCTGCAGATTATAACTACCTGGCGAGTCCGGACGATATCTACGTTTCACCTTCACAGATTAAACTGTTCGGGCTTAAAACAGGGGATACCGTAAAAGGCTCTATCAGACCTCCGAAAGAAGGAGAAAAATATTTTGCCCTGCTTAAAGTACTTTCTGTCAACGGCAAAACCACTGAGGAAATCAGAGACCGTATTCCTTTTGAATATTTAACACCGTTGTTCCCGCAGGAAAGACTGAAATTGAGCACCAAGCCTGAAATCATGTCTACCAGGGTTCTTGACCTGTTCGCTCCGATCGGAAAAGGACAAAGGGGTATGATCGTGGCCCAGCCTAAAACCGGTAAAACGGTTCTGCTTAAAGAAATTGCCAATGCCATCACCCGTAACCACCCCGAAGTTTACCTGATTATCCTCCTGATCGACGAACGTCCTGAAGAGGTGACAGATATGCAAAGGAGTGTAAGGGCTGAAGTAATTTCCTCGACTTTTGATGAGACCGCTGAAAAACACGTGAAAGTGTCGGGTATGGTGCTTGAAAAAGCCAAAAGACTGGTTGAATCAGGTCATGATGTGGTTATTCTGCTCGATTCGATCACCCGTCTGGCCAGGGCTTACAACACCGTTATGCCTTCTTCAGGTAAAATACTTTCCGGTGGTGTGGATGCCAATGCCCTTCACAAACCGAAACGTTTCTTTGGTGCAGCCCGTAAAATTGAAAACGGAGGCTCACTGACCATCGTAGCCACCGCCCTGATCGATACCGGTTCAAAAATGGACGAAGTTATTTTTGAAGAATTTAAAGGTACAGGTAACATGGAGCTTCAGCTGGACAGACGTCTGGCCAACAAAAGAGTTTTCCCATCTATTGATATATTAGCTTCAGGAACAAGACGTGAGGACCTGCTCATGGAAAAAGACGAACTGCACAGGGTCTGGTTGCTGAGAAAGTACATGGCCGATATGAATCCTATGGAAACCATGGAATTCTTACTGGATAAAATGAAAGGCACCAGGACCAACGAAGAGTTTCTGCTGACCATGAACAGATAAAAATTTTTGGTAGCTTAAGTGACTTTTTTGTTAATCTTGAGTCAAAATTCTTGTGGATATAAATAATTGTTTTTATTTGCATAATAATTTTGATATGAGAAAATCAGAAACCTTAAGTCTACCATGAACAGATTCACTCTTTTCGCCCTGATTTTTATTTGGTCTCTTCTTTATAGCTGGTGCTGGAATTGTTATCGTAAACCCGAATGTTCAGGCATTGAAGTAGTGGCAGAACATACCATTTCTGCGGATACCATCAAGGCCGTAGTTCCCCCGCCAGCCCCCGTTGATACCACTGAAGAGGTCCTGACTCCTGAGGAGCAACTGCTCTTTACTCCGATTGATATCTATTTTAATGTGGCCAGTACCAACATCGTACGTACAGCCGAGATAGATACATTTCTGACTACTGCGAAAAAATACCTCGAAAAGAATCCCGGCGAAAAACTGATGGCTACCGGATATTCCGACTCAGACGGTTCTGATGAACTGAACCTGAAATTGTCGGGCAGACGTGCCGATTCGGTAAAGGGTATTCTGATCAAAGGAGGGTTCAAAGACGGACAGATTGATGTCACCGCCAAAGGTGAGGCAGATCCGATTGCTGAGAATACTACTCCTGAGAATAAAGCAAAAAACAGAAGAGTAACTTTAAGACTCATAAAATAAAGTAAACCAAAACCTCATAATGATTTTCAATGATGGAGAATTTAAAATGCCTTTTCACTAATTTCCCCCTGGATATTTTTCTATTTTGGTTAATCCCGTTTTTACTGATGGCCTGGTGGCTTTGGAACAAAGTCAGCCGTTATAAAGCCCATGTCATTGACCTGCAGGACAGGATCAACTTCCTGGAAGGAGAACTGGATGCCTGCCGTAAATCTAAAATAAATAAACCGGTTGAAGTCAATATCCAGGAATCGGTAGTGGAAACGGTAATTCCTAAAGTTCCCGTTGCGAAAATCGCCGCTACAAAACCTAAACCGGCTAAAAAAGACGACCTTAAGATTGTTGAGGGGATCGGGCCGAAAATTGAAGAACTTTGCCATACTGCCGGAATTTATACGTTTGCAGAGCTGGCAGATACCTCTGTCGAAAAACTCAGGAGCATACTGGAGCAAGCCGGTTCGAGATTCCAGATGCATGATCCGACCACCTGGCCTGCACAGGCTGAACTGGCCAGAGACGGCAAATGGGATGAGCTGAAGCAATGGCAGGATGAGCTGAACAAAGGAAGGCAATAAACCTTCGTATCATATATCCGGAGAGGGCAGAAAAGTTAATTTTCTGTCCTCTTTTGTATTTTATAAAATCATTAATAGAAGGAAGTATATCCGCTGTGACCCTGAATTTTGTAAATAATAGGTATCTTTGCCCGTGGGTTTGCACCCGGTAAATTTCAGATCAGAAGAATACATTATAACCAACTCAGTTTTAGTATGGAAATTAAGTTAAAGGCAAGTCTTGAAAAAATCACCACTTTTATTTTTGATGTTGACGGCGTATTTACGGATGCTACCCTGCTGGTGGGAGCAGACGATGTGCAACGGGTTTTCAATGTGAGAGATGGTTATGCCGTTCAGATGGCTATTAAAAGCGGGTACAGGATTGCCGTGATTTCCGGAGGAAAACAAAAGAGCATTGCCACAAGGCTTAATGGCCTTGGTATCAGTGATGTTTTTCTGAATGTGGGAACCGACCAGAAACTGGGTGTTTTTGATGACTACCTGCTTAAGAACGAGCTTTCAGCAGAGGAAATCCTTTTCCTGGGAGATGATATCCCGGATTATCTGATCATGTCGCAACGCCGGGTACTGGCTGCCTGTCCGAAAGATGCCGTACAGGAAGTGCACGAGGTTTGTCAGTACCGTTCTGAGGTGATGGGAGGTAAGGGCGTCGTAAGGGACGTTATCGAGCTGGTGATGAAATACCAGCATAAATGGATGAAAGTATTCTGAAATATAAAATGCCGGAAATCAACTTTTGATCTCCGGCATTTTGCTTTGTTATAGTTGTTCAAGTCCTTTTTTATATTTCCGCGAAACTTTCACCACGTGATTTACTTTGGCAATGCCGATTTCGTAACCCCTGGCTGTTCCGCTTACATTTTTAATGCCGTTGATGTTGACAAAGTATTCAGGATGAAACTTTTTGAACTGAGGATGGCTTTTCAATTCTTCGTTGACCAGTTTTTCGCTGACCGGCAACACGGTGCTTTCAACCCCGAAAAAGTTCTGATAAAAGAATTCACTCTGATTTTCCCCGGTTTTTACATAAATCAGCTGGTTAGGCACCAGGCTTAGCTTTTCATTTCCTGTTTTGAAAACCAGGACGTTCAAAGGGTTTTCTGCACTTACCACACCCTGACCGGAAATGCTGTTCATGATAGAAGCTGCATTGGTCTCAAATTTCCGGCTGAAAAACGTTTCCAGTGAAAATGATAATATGAGGATGGGCAGAACGCTGATCAGAAGAACGCCCGCCAGCAAAGTGGCGGCACCAGGCCTGGAAAGGTTAAGGAAGAAAATGATGGCTCCGCCGGTGAGCAAAACGATCAGGAGATTCTGGATAATCTGCTTGCCGACAGTCCATTCGTGTTCATCATAAAAACCCTTTAAGGCCAGCGGCAAAACAAACAGGCAGAAAATCATTCCCGCAAAAGCTATACCGGCTATCTGGCCGGAAAGTGCCGTGTTTGAGCGGGAAGCGAGTTCAGCCGGGCCGGCTATAAAAAAGGCCGTGAAAACCGCCAAAGCTACTAAACTGCTATAAACCAATCCTCTTACAGAAAGGGTAGCTGAGTGGGCAGGTTGCTTTAATTTTATCGTAAACCACTGTAGAATTTTCTGAAAACGGGAGAATAAAGATTGTGCAAAGGCTATGGGTAAATTTATTAGCGATTTGATCATTTGAAATTATTTTAATTAGATGTTTGTTGAATTATTCAAAAACTATACCAGAAAACAGACGTTTGAATTGTTAATAATATTGTTAAAAAAACAAAATATATTATGTTATTTTTATATTGTTGACGTTATTGCACCTAAAAAATCAAAATTTAAAATAATAAACATGAAATCATTCTCGGCAGCAGTGTTGCTTTTTTTATTACTTATCGGTTCTCAGGTGTCGATGGCACAAGTCAAATTAAAGAATTCAATTGATTCACTCAGCTACGCAATAGGACTGAATGTCGGGGAAAATCTTAAAGCTCAGAAAGTTAACGCCAACGCAGACTTGCTGGCACAGGCCATAAAGGATTTACTGAGCAATTCTAAAACGCTAATTACGTCAGAGTCGGCCAATACTTATATCCAGAGCTATTTTCAGAACGAATACATGAGAAAGGCTGAAACGAATAAGAAAACAGGAGAGGCGTATCTTGCCGCCAATAAAGTAAAACCAGGCATTGTAACCACAGAAAGCGGACTTCAGTATAAGATCCTTACCGCCGGAACAGGAGCCAAGCCTTCAGCGACGGACAAGGTGAAAGTACACTATCACGGTTATCTGATAGACGGTACGGTTTTTGATAGTTCTGTGAACAGGGGCGAGCCGGCCAGTTTTGGAGTAGACCAGGTGATTCCGGGTTGGATCGAAGGACTTCAGCTGATGCCTGTAGGTTCAAAATGGCAGTTTTTCGTACCTGCTGATCTGGCCTACGGACCACAGGGGCCTCCGTCGATAGGACCTAACCAAGTTTTAATATTTGATGTCGAATTGCTCGATATTATAAAATAAATCTGACCATTCAGGGGTTATACTTATAAAAATACTCCGAAGTGTCAACTAACCATTTATTTAGAGATTATGAAAAAGACGTTTTTGTTCTTGTTTTTGGCCTTTTCGGTAAGCTGGTTTGAAAATATTGCCCAAAATACTCAGCCTAAGTATGGTTATGCAGATTTGACACCCAATCAGACCGAACAAAAAGTGGAGCAGTTTGTTACCCAGTTTCTGAGTAACTACCATTATAAAAAATTCAGCATAGATGATTCCCTTTCTTCCAAGGTCTGGGATAAGTTTCTGACGGATGTGGATGGCTCTCATGCTTATTTTACGGATAAAGAAATCGCTTCATTTGAAAAATACCGTTACACGGTGGATGAGGCTTTGCTTACCGGTGAACTGGGAGCTCCTTTCGAGGTTTTTAACCTTTACAGGAAGAAGTATAAAAAACGCCACGATTTTATCAAAGCCTATCTTGATAAGCCTCTGAATTTTAATACCAATGAGACTTATGAGGTAAACAGGACGAAGGCTCCCTGGGCTAAATCTGAAGCTGAGCTGGACAATGTCTGGAGCAAG
Source organism: Emticicia sp. CRIBPO (assembly GCF_009905725.1). Lineage (GTDB taxonomy): Bacteria > Bacteroidota > Bacteroidia > Cytophagales > Spirosomataceae > Leadbetterella. Next base: position 468,896 of record NZ_JAAAKV010000004.1, read on the forward strand.
ATCATTCTGAGCCAGGCCCTGGGTATGAAACTGAGCGGAAGCACGGACAGTGCCATTGTTTCGACTTTGAAAAAACGCTACGATATGTATGAATCAAGGGTATCGAAGTGGAGAGCGGATGATGTGTTCCAGATCTACATGAACGCTTTTACCGAGGTGATTGATCCTCATACTTCATACATGATCCCAAGTACTGCTGCCCAGTTCAATATTGACATGAGCCAGTCACTGGAAGGGATCGGTGCCTCACTGAGAAATGAAGGAGATTATGTCATGATTGCAGAGGTGATTCCGGGTGGGCCGTTGTTCAGAAGCGGACTGGCCAGCAAAAATGATAACATTGTAGCTGTAGCACAGGGTGATGACGGAGAGTTTCAGGATATCATCGGGTGGCTGACCGACGATGCGGTAAAACTGATCAGAGGTAAAAAAGGAACCGTGGTAAGACTGAAAATACTGGCCGGCGATGCCCCTACAGGTTCAGAGCCTAAGGTCATCAGACTGGAGCGTGAAAAAATCAAACTGGAAGAAGCGGTAGCTACTTCAAAAGTCATTGACTTTAAATACGACAAAAAAGACTATAAGCTGGGTGTGATCGATATCCCGATGTTCTATCGTGACTTTGAAGATGCCAGAAAAGGCGGAGATTTCCAGAGTACTACCAAGGACGTGAAACGCTTCCTGGCGGATTATAAAGCCAAAGGAGTGGATGGGGTAGTGATTGACCTCAGAAACAATGGTGGTGGTTCGCTGACTGAAGCGATTACGCTGACCGGCTTGTTTATTTCCGAAGGTCCGGTGGTTCAACGCCGCACCGGAAGAGGCAAGGTGGATGTTGAAAATGATATAGACAAGGACATCTCTTATGACGGACCCTTACTGATCCTTCAGAACAGGTTCAGTGCTTCTGCTTCTGAGATCTTTGCCGGAGCTATCCAGGATTATAAGAGAGGGCTGATCGTCGGAGAGCAGTCTTTCGGAAAAGGTACTGTACAGCAATTGGTAGACCTTGACCAGTTTCTTCTGGCTCCGAGAACGGCTTCACGTGGAGAAGTTAAAAAGCCGGGTGTGGGATTTGAAGAGAAAGAGCGTTACGGGCAGTTGAAACTGACTACCGAGAAGTTTTACAGAATCACCGGAAACAGCACCCAGCGTAAAGGTGTGGTGCCTGATATCAACCTTCCTTCTCCGTTCAGTCCTGACGAAATGGGTGAAAGTTCTCAGCCGACTGCACTTCCTTATGATGAGGTAGAGAAATCCAATTTTGTAAAAGTAAACGACATCAGTGATAAATTAGTCAATAAGATCAAAGCCAAATATGAAAGCAGGCTTAAAACAGATGAGGATCTTAAAGAGCTGGTTTCTGATCTTGACGATTACAAAAGCATGAAAGACAAAAATGTTTATTCTCTTAATTATGAAATAAGGAAAAAAGAGAAAGAAGAAACAGAACAGAAGAGAAAGTCTTTGAAAAAAATAAGCAAATCGAACGGTAAAGACGGGAAAGAAGATGAAGATGTTCTTCTGATTGAGTCCCAGAGAATCCTTGCCGATCTGATTAACGCGGGTAAATAATTCACAGATGATATATGGAAGGTCCGGGCTCACAGCCCGGACCTTTTTTTGTTACTTTATTCCTGAACTATCATTTCAGTATAGGCCATAAAGCAAAAGCTCTGAATTGGATATTTCCAATACAGAGCTTTTTTGGTTTAAACAATCATAGGTAAGGTTGCTGGATTTAGCTTTGGGAAAAGCCGGGACATCGGATTAAGGCATACACGCTAGATTTCAAATTAGTTGCCATTTTGCTTTTGTCATAACGATGATAAACTTATCTCGAATAATTAAGACGAAACAACTTGTTAAAAGTCACACCAAAATGGACAATAAATATAAAAAAAACAGGAAATATAAAATATTCCCTGTTTTCTGAATGCTTGGTGATAATTAGTTTCTTCCGCTTGAACCGGTAGAGGCAGGTTTGTTCTTCTGAGCCTCTCTCATCGGGTTGGTAGGCGAAGGAGCCTGGTTTTGTTTGAATAACTGGAATTTGGTGGGTTGTTCAGGTTCTCTCGGGAAAACGTTATCTGAAGTATCAATGTCCGGTATTTCAAAATAAGGGTCAAGCTTGAATTTCTTCACTTTTTTAGTGGTGGCAATCGTCTTCTTGAAGTCCTTGTCGTTCAGTCTCCATATCTCAACCGGATATCTCAGGTCTTCTGTGGTGCCGTCTTCATATTGAAGCTGGATGATCACCGGCATCACCAGGCCGCCTTTGTTTTTCAAACTGATGGTATAATAGTTTTTACCTTCCTGAACCAGCTTTCTTTCATCTTCCGTCAGTGATTTCAGGTAAGTGTTGTACTTATTTTTATCGGTGTCTGTAACTTCAAAAGGATCGTAGGAGTTATAGAAATCACGCATGCTTGAATCCGCTTCCACGACTGACTTAGGAATGTCTTTTTCATTGCGGATATTGCTCATGGTTTTCTTTTTGGCAGCAGCCTCGGCTCTTAGCTGGGCTTTGTTGATTTCAGGATCCTGAGAGTCAACAGCGTACCATTCCACCTGTGCAATAGACTGATCTGCGGCTTCCACACCATAGAACCAACCCTTCCAGAACCAGTCAAGGTCTACACCGGAAGCATCTTCCATCGTACGGAAGAAATCGGCAGGTGTCGGGTGTTTAAATGCCCATCTCCTGGAATATTCCTTGAAGGCATAATCAAAAAGCTCGCGGCCCATGATGGTTTCTCTCAGGATATTAAGGCCTGTGGCAGGCTTGGAATAGGCGTTAGGGCCGAATGTGCCCGGAAGGATATTGTCAGAGCTGCTCATGATGGCGTTTTGCTTTGAAGGCTCTGTTTTCATATACTGGGTGATGTACTGTGGCTCAATACCGGTGGCAGGGAAGTTTCTGTCCCATTCAAGACAGGCAAGTCCTTCAAGGAATGAATTGAGGCCCTCATCCATCCAGCTCCACTGACGTTCGTCGGAGTTGACGATCATCGGGAAGAAATTATGGCCGACTTCGTGAATGACTACCAGGATAAGGAAGTTTTTAGTGCCTTCGGAATAAGTGCCGTCTTCCTGAGGACGGGCCCCGTTAAAGCTCATCATCGGATATTCCATTCCGCCTACCGGGCCGTGAACAGAATAGGCAACCGGATAAGGATAGGCTACACTTCTTTTAGAGTAACTCACCAAAGTATGGGCAACTACCCTGGTAGAGTATTGTCCCCAAAGCGGATTTGCTTCTTTCGGGTACAATGACATAGCCCAGACTTTCTTGCCTTCCACATCCACCTGCATGGCATCCCAGATAAATTTACGGGAAGCTGCAAAGGCGAAATCTCTTACATTTTTAGCATGGTAAATCCAGGTTTTTTTACCGCTTGGTTTACCTTTCTCAGCTGCCGCAGCTTCGTCCTGGTTGACGATCACCACAGGTGTCTTGGAGGTTTCTGCTTCTTTCAGTCTTTTTTGCTGGGAGGCTGATAAAACAAGTTTGGCATTCTGCAGTTCGCCGGTAGCACCTACCACCATGTCATTAGGGGCAGTGATTTCAACTTTATAATCACCGAATACCAGGGTGAATTCGCCCTGGCCTAAAAACTGCTTGTGCTGCCATCCGTTTACATCATCATATACGCAAAGACGTGGAAACCATTGGGCGATTTCATAAAGATAGTTACCGTCTTTCGGGAAAAACTCATAGCCGCTTCTGGCTCTTTGCTCGTTGGCATCGACGATATTGAAGTTCCAGTCCAGTTTAAAGCTGAAAGACTGGCCTTTCTGAAGCGGTACAGGCAGGTCGATACGCATCATCGTCCCGTTGATGGTATACACCAGGTCTTTGCCGGTCAGGTCTTTTACAAGCGTTATTTTGAACCCGAAGTCCTTCGGGGTTTTTCCCAGGATGCCTTTAACAGCCGTTGTACTTAGGCCTCGCTCCGTATTGATAGAGCTGGAACGCATCTGGTTGCTGGCCGAGTTTTCGTTGAAAAGGTTCTGGTCCAGCTGAAGCCACAGGTATCTCAGTTCATCCGGGGAATTGTTGAAATAAGTAACTTTTTCGCTTCCGGTCAGTCGCTGGTTGACGTCATCCAGCTCCACTTTGATGTCGTAATCGGCTTTTTGTTGCCAGTAATCTCTTCCGGGGGCACCTGAAGCAGATCTGTAGGTGTTGGGGGTGGGTAATTCTGAGCCCATTTGCTCAAACCGCGTGTTGGCATTGTAATTAGCCCCTTGCTGTGCCTGTGCACCCAATGTGCAGAAAATGGCAAAAAGCAGTAACAGTTTTCTCATAACGAATAGTTTGGTTTGTTTGATGTTAAAAATACCATTTCTCAAGAAGTAAAGTAAAAGTCATACCTGCCACAAATCCTGATACGATGAGGTTCCAGGTCCTTTTGTGTACTTTGAAAAGGCTTACTGTAATAAAGGTAAGGATCATGAACAAAATTACAATGATGATCTGTCCTAATTCCAGTCCGATGTTGAACGCCAGCAGCTGAGGCACGATGTTGCTGGATTTCCCTAAAAGACTTCTGAGGTAATTAGAAAAGCCCATACCGTGTATCAGCCCGAAAACTGTGGTGATCAGGTACCTCGTCCACAATGATTGCTCCTTGTCAAAAATGTTCTTAGGCATTTTGTGGGCAAAATTGGTGAAACAGGTAACCAGGATGGTAATGGGTATCAGGAATTCTATGAACGCGGAGCTGAACTGGATGACGTTGAGTGCGGCTAATGCCAGCGTAATGGAGTGGCCAATCGTGAAAAAAGTAACCAGGATAAGGATCTTCTTCCAGTTTTGAGGGTTGTAAATAGCACAAAGGGCAATAATGAATAAAATGTGATCATACCCTCCGAGATCGGTTATGTGCTGATAACCGAGCTGAAGGAAAGCGAAAAATTCGGACATACTTTGGGTTAGAGTTTAATGCTTGCGAATTTAGGGAAATTATTTTTTACAAGCTACAGGCACCTGCATTTGTTGGGGCGAATGCAGGAAAAAGATCCGGATAAGTCTTTAAAAGATGCCGGATTGTACAAAAAAAGGTCTTTTTCGGTGTCAGAAAGCTGCGACAGAACTGATTTTCTTTTTAATTCTTTAAAAAAGGCTTCAGACCTTCCTGATGGTGAAAAACTCTTTCTGGTAATCGCGGGGTGTTTTGCCGGTGATTTCCCTGAATTGCTTATTGAAATTAGAGAGGGTGTTAAATCCGCTTTCATAACAGGCCTGCGAAACCGTCACTTTTTCTTTGGAAAGTATTTTGCAGACATTCCCTATCCTGATTTCACTTACAAACTCCGAAAATGTTTTATTGGTCCTGTTCTTAAAATACCTGCAGAAAGCAGATTCCGACATGTTGACCATATCCGAAATCTCAGACAGGCGGATTTCTTCCCGGAAATGTTTCAGAACATACTCATTGACTTTCTGCATCCTTTCGGTCTCTGATACCTTGTGGGTATTGGTGTAATTGACACCGGTGATGTAGTCGAAATCATCCGCATGAGACAAGTAGTGGAGCAAATTGAGAAACCTGAGTACTTTTTCAAACCCTTTTAAGCGGGTCAGGATTTTTATTTCTCCGATAAGGTGCTCTTTGACCTCATTTTTATACTGGATTCCCCGCATGCTTTTATGGAGCAGGGACTTGAGAGAAAACATTTCAGATTTCTGGAAAAATCCTTCTCCCAGGAAATCTTCCGTAAAATAAATCACAATACCGTGCGTAAATAGCTGAGAGTATGGCTCAAAATATGCTTTGTCGCTACGCCACAGGTGTGGAAGATCGGGACCCAGAAATACCGTATCTCCCGGTTCGAAATGCTGAATGCTGTCGCCGATCAGCCTTGTTCCGACGCCTTCAAGTACCGTAAATATTTGATAATGAGGATGAAAGTGCCAGTTGGGGTCAAAATGAGGCTCTTTCAGTTCAATGACAGAAAAAGAAGCGGTAGAGCTTTCAATGTTCTTTTCTATAACAACTCTCATATTGTTTTATTTTGCCCAAATATACGATAAAAATAAAAAATATTGTCAAAATAAAGTCAGTATTGGAAAAGACAAAGGAAGTTAGTAGCACTATTTTTAGATAATTTTGTATTGATGAAAAATCTCCGGAAATAATACATATGAAATTTGGAATGAATCTGCTCCTGTGGGGCACTGAAATTGATGAATCCCTTTTCCCGGTTCTCGAAAAGATAAAGGAAATAGGATTTGACGGGGTGGAAGTCCCTCTTTTTGATGTTAAAACAGAAAACTGGAAAAGCTGGAGAAAGAAACTGGATGAACTGGGATTGGAAAGGGTGGCCGTGACGATCAACGGACCTAACTTCAATGCCATCAGCCAGGACCCTTTGATGCGGATCGCTACTCTGGCCCAGAACAAAAGGGCTTTGGACTGTGCTGCCGTTTTAGGTTCCAAATTTCTCACCGGGCCTTATCATTCTGCCCTGGGTGTGTTTACCGGTAAGCCGGCCACCGAAGAAGAGTGGGGCTGGGCCCTGGACCACATCCGCCAGCTGGCAGATTATGCCGCCACCCTGGATATTACCCTCGGACTGGAATACCTGAACAGATTTGAAAGTTACCTGTTTACCTGTACCGACGATATGCTGAGGTTTGTGAGCGAAGTGGACAGGCCGAATTGCAAAGTGATGTTCGATACTTTTCATGCGAACATCGAAGAGAAAAGTATGCCGGAAGCTATTAAGAAATGCGGAGATACGCTGATACATGTGCAGCTGTCTGAAAATGACCGGGCGACGCTGGGTCAAGGACATACCAGTTTCCCGGAGATCGTCAAGGCCCTTGATGCCATCGGTTATGACGGAATGCTCAGTATTGAGGCTTTCAGCATGAAACTTACTGCCGCTAATATCTGGAGAAAGATGTTTGAATCGGAAGAGCAATTAATGAGAGACAGTTTAAACTACCTGAAAAATATAACAACAAAATAATCATGAAGAAAATAAATATTGCCATTGTAGGTCTTGGTTTCGGAGCAGAATTTATTCCTATTTATCTGCGTCATCCTCATACCAATATGTATGCCATCTGCCAGAGAAATGTTGAGAAACTCAACCAGATCGGAGATGCTTTCGGAATAGAAAAACGCTATTCTGATTATGATGAATTATTGAAAGATCCTGAGATTGATGCAGTACATATCAACTCTCCGATCCCAAATCATGCTGAGCAGAGTCTTAAGGCCCTTTATGCAGGCAAACACGTGGCATGTACTGTTCCTATGGCAACTTCTGTTGAAGATTGTATGGCTATTGTAAAGGCTACACAGGAAACAGGCAAGAAATACATGATGATGGAAACTGTGGTGTATGCCCGTGAGTTTTTGTTTGTCAAGGAGTTATATGAAAAAGGTGAGCTGGGCAAGGTGCAATTCCTGAAAGCCTCTCACCAGCAGGATATGGAGGGATGGCCTGATTACTGGCCTGGTTTGCCTCCGATGCACTATGCTACGCACTGTGTCGGGCCGGTTGCCGGTTTATTAAGACTGGATGCCGAATATGTTTCATGTTTCGGTTCGGGTACGATCAGCGAAGACCTGGCTAAAATCCATAATTCTCCTTTTGCGGTTGAGTCAGCTCATATCAAGTTCAAAGACAGTGACCTGAGTGCTTATGTTTACCGTTCGCTTTTTGATACTGCCCGTCAGTACCGTGAAAGCTTTGAAGTATACGGTTCTAAAAAATCATTCGAATGGCCTCTGATTGAAGGAGAGCAGGCGGTGATTCATACGGCGAAGAAAGAAGAGCATGAAATCCCTGAGAAAGTAACTGTGCCTGATTTTGCTCATTATTTACCGGCAGAAATCCAGGGCTTTACCACCAAAGGCGTTTATGATGAAGATGACAATACACACCTCAGCTTTACGCAGGGAGCAGGTCATGGCGGTTCACACCCGCACCTGGTCAATGAGTTTGTGATGGCTTTGGTGGAAGACCGCGATCCGTTCCCGAATGCTGCCCAGTCGGCCAACTGGACTTCGGTAGGTATCCTGGCCCACGAATCGGCCCTGGATGGTGGCAAGATCAAGTTTTTACCAGATTTCAAAAATATATAAGCTCCCGTAAATAATTAAAAATGAAAAAAATAATCTTATTCCTGACCTTGTTTGCCGTAACGACGGCATTCGCTCAGAAAGGTCGCAGACTGGAGATTTTGTTTCTGGGTGACAAAGGACACCACAAACCTGTTGAAAGGGTACCGACCATCATGGCGGCACTGGGAAGCAGAGGGGTCAACTTCACCTACACAGATAAACTGGAAGACATCAATCCAAAGAATCTGGCCAAGTTTGACGCGTTGATGATTTATGCCAACTGGGACGAAATCACCCCGGAAGCTGAAAAAGCATTGGTAGACTATGTCGCTTCAGGAAAAGGATTGCTTCCGATTCACTGTGCTTCCTATTGTTTCCGTAATTCACCTGAATATGTGAAGATGGTGGGTGGCCAGTTCTGGCGTCACACCATGGATTCGATCAGGACCAATACCGTACAGCCTAATCACCCGATTATGCAGGGGCTGAAGCCTTTTACGGCGTATGACGAAACGTATCTTCATGACAAATTACAGGACGACAACAACGTGCTGGCTGTTCGTGAGATCAAACCTGACCAGTTCAAAGATAAGCCAAATCAAAAAACAGAACCTTATACCTGGACAAGAACCCATGGGAAAGGCAAGGTTTTCTATACGGCTTACGGACATGATGAAAGAACCTGGAAGAACCCTGATTTTCAAGAGCTGATTTACAGAGGTATCATCTGGGCGGTAGATGAAGAGGCACAAAAGGCCCATCAGGCCCTGAATCCTCAGCCGTTTGCTTTTAAAGAAGCGAAATTGCCGAATTATGAGCAAAGACCGGGTGTGCAGCTGCAGCAATTGCCGCTGACTCCTGAAGAGTCGATGAAGCACATACAGGTGCCGGTTGATTTTAACCTTGAGTTATTTGCTGCCGAACCGAATGTGATGCACCCGATCGCTATGACCTGGGATGAAAAAGGACGTCTTTACGTACTGATTACCAGAGATTATCCCAACGAAAGAAAAGAAACCGGAGGTAGTGATTATATCCTTTTGTGTGAAGATACCAACGGAGACGGAAAGGCTGATAAATTTACAAAATTTGCTGACGGACTGAGCATTCCTACGGGTATGGTGTTCTCTAACGGCGGTCTGATTGTGTCGCAGGCTCCTCATATGCTGTTTATCAAAGATACCGATGGGGACGATAAGGCTGATGTGAAGAAGACCTTGTTTTCAGGTTTCGGAACGTATGATACCCATGCCGGGCCTTCCAATTTGCATTACGGATTTGACAACTGGATCTGGGGTAGTGTAGGCTATTCGGGATTTGTAGGTAAAGTAGGTACGGCTGACACGCTTAAGTTCGGGCAGGCTCTCTTCAGATTCAAACCTGACGGAAGCAAAGTAGAATGGATGACCACTACTTCCAACAATACCTGGGGAATGGCTTTCAATGAAAGCAATGATGTGTTCGGGTCAACCGCCAACAACTCACACGGCTGGTACATGCCGATCCCTCACAGGTACTTCAATTCTGCCAATAATATTGACAACGGTAGCCGCAGCACGGATTCTCATAAAGACATGAAGCCTATTACCGAAAAAGTAAGACAGGTAGACGTTTTCGGAGGATTTACGGCCGCCGCCGGACATAATTTCTATACCGCCAGGGCATTCCCTAAAAAATACTGGAACAAAATTGCCTTTGTGGCGGAGCCTACGGGACACATCCTGCACCAGAACGTCATGACCAAAAACGGTACGGATTATAACGATGTGGAAGGCTTTAACCTGATGGCCGGTGCTGATGAGTGGTTCTCCCCGGTATTTGCCGAAACCGGCCCGGACGGAGCCGTTTGGGTAGCTGACTGGTACAGTTACATTATCCAGCATAACCCTACACCGAAAGGATTCGGTAACGGCCCTGGTAATGCCTATGAAACCAACCTGAGAGATTTTACAAGAGGAAGGATCTACAGGGTTTCGTGGAAAGAAGCTCCGGCTTATCAGCCTGTGAGTTTGTCTGCTGACCGCCCTGCCGAATTGGTAGCTAATCTTAAAAATACCAATATGTTCTGGAGGTCAAATGCCCAGAGACTATTGGTGGAAAGAGGCAAAACAGACGTGGTACCTCAGCTGGTTGAAATCACCAAAGATAAATCTGTGGATGAAATCGGATTAAACACAGGGGTTATTCACGCTCTGTGGACTTTGAAAGGCCTGAATGCGGTTACGCCTGCTGTGCTTAACAACGTCATCAAACACCCTTCTGCCGAGGTGCGTAAAAACGCCGTGCAGATTCTGCCTGAAACTGCCGAGTCGGTTCAGTTTATCCTGAAAAACGACCTGTTGAATGATGCAGAGCCATTGGTGGTTTTGAATACCCTGCTGGTACTTTCGAAATCTCCGCTGACCCCTGTGGCAGAAGCAGCCATCCTGAGCAGACTTCAGAAAGCAAAGGAATCTTCTGACCGTTGGTTACCTGATGCATTTGCCTGTGTTTTGACAGCCAATAAAGGAAAGCTGATGAAAGGGCTTCTGGATGGTAAAGTGAAGAAAGCAGCTACCCAGCCAAAAACAGCGGCTGCCCATGACCATGCTGCCATGAATCACGGAACTGCGGGTACAGGTGCTACGGCGAAAGTAGCGGAGGTACAGCCTAATTCAATTGACCTTGTGATCAAAGATATCCGTTTCGATAACCCTAATCCGGGTGTAAGAGAAAGAACAGGTTTTAAAATCGAACTGGCCAACCAGGGGAGTGTAGCCGTTGAAAAAGGGACCAATGTAACGGTTAACATAAGAGTGGAAGGCAACGGAATCCTGGAGGAATACGCCACCCGCGAATTCCTTGACGGTGTGCCGGCTGGAGAAACCGTGACTTTGGTTAACCGTAAAAACGGACCGTGGACAAGTCCTATGGGCTTCAGCACAGATATCCCGGGTGTATACACCTTTACATTCAACGTGGATGTGGAGAACTTTGTGAACGAGTCAAACAAGAAAAATAACTATTTCTCGAAAAAACTGACATTCGCCGCTCCAAGCAGTCTTTCTGACTTTGCTTTGCACCGTGCTATCAGAAGTTATTCGTCTGCGAATACACCTGACCAGATCGTAGTGCTGATCAAAAACGCTCAGAAAATGACTACTGAAGACAGAAATATGGTTTACAAAGCCATTTCAGAAGGAATCAATTACAGGAAAGAAGTGAAGCTGACTCCTCAGGACCTGGCTTATCTGCAGACCCTGAATTACTCTGGAAGCGACAGGCTGGAAAGGGTCTTGAGAGCCTGGAAAGTAATTTCTGCTGATAAAGTGGATCCGAACGTGCAGGTCATTAAAATCAAGGCAGTCAGAGAAGCGATGAAATTTGACCTGAAGGAGTTCAAAGTGAAAGCCGGTGCAGCCGTTGAAATCGTTTTTGAAAACCCTGATGCGATGCAGCATAACCTGGTGATCGGTGCTCAGAAAAGCATGGAGAAAATAGGTCTGGCAGCTGATAAAATGATCACTGACGAAAAAGGAGCTGAAAAGAACTACGTTCCGGATATTCCTGAAGTACTTTTCTCTACTCCGCTGGTTAATCCTGATCAGACTTACAGACTTAAGTTTACTGCTCCTGACAAGGTCGGAAACTATCCTTTTGTCTGTACTTTCCCGGGTCACTGGAGAATCATGTTCGGAACGATGAAAGTAGAAAAATAAGATTATTTCAATGATATTTTAGATAAAAAAGAGTCCCGGGTTTTAATTCCGGGGCTCTTTTTTTTGAACCCTTTTTTTAAGTGAATTTTAAGAAAAGAAAACTTTACATTTGCAGATCATTAACCTATCATAAATTACATGTTTTCTCACCTTACAAAAGACTTTTTTGGGAACAGATTAAGCCTCGGTATCGGAATGGCCTTTATTTCACTGGGGCTTTTATTCGGAAGCTGGGCCACTTTTATTCCTTTTGTTAAACAAAAATTCGATCTGGATGATGCTCAGCTAGGGTTGCTGCTGTTAAGCATGCCTGTGGGTTCTATCACCATGAATCCTGTGGCGGCTTTCCTGGTGCACAGGTTCGGGATGAGAAACACCACTTTATTCGGTCTGGCTTTCATGATCTGTGCTTTCGCTGTGCCTCTGAATGCCCCCAATATCTACCTGGTTTCGCTGGGTATGTTCCTTTCCGGTGCGGGTATTACCATCACCAACGTGGGCATGAATACCTGCGTTACCTCCGTTGAGCAGCACGAAAAAGTAAACATTATGTCTACCTGTCATGGAATGTTCAGTTTAGGCCTCATGTTCGGTTCGCTGATTGCCAGTTTTGCCAGGGGGCTCGACGTCGTTCCCGGCTATTACATGATTTCTGTAGGGATTTTGCTGTTCTGTCTGCTTTTCATCATCAGGCCGGTCATCCTGAGTATTTATGATGACCACCATGAAGACGAAAGTCCCCGTCCCAAGTTCAGTTTTCCAACAGGGGCTCTTCTTATTATGATCATCGTAAGTATCTGTATCAATATCACAGAAGGTTCTATGGCCGACTGGACCGCCGTTTATATGAGAGATGTGGTCAATACCAATCCATATTTTGTAGGCTGGGGTTTATCCGGATACTCTTTGTTTATGGCTTTTGGCCGTCTGGCCGGAGATAAGATCATTCCGCTTTTCGGAAGTAATAAGGTGTTGGTTTACGGTGGATTACTCAGTATCTCAGGCATCGTCACTGCGGTTGCTTTTCCTTACACTGCTTCAGCCATTGTCGGTTTTGCTTTGGTAGGGGCGGGGGTTTCCTGCGGGGCACCTATTCTTTATGCCAGTGCGGCGAGGGTGCCCAATATGGCCAAGGGGGCCGGTCTGGCCCTGATGAATACCTTTGCCATGGGCGGCTTCCTGTTAGGGCCGGTGGTCATAGGTTTTATTTCTGATGCCATCAGTCTGCCGTTCGCCATTTCGATCCTGGCCGTTCTGGGTGGTTTCTGGGTGTTTTATTCCAACAGGGTAAAGCTTTACTGACGCAGTTTGGTATAAGTGTAAGAATAACCCTGTTTGATGATTTCTTTGATGTCGGTAGTGTTGAAACTCGTCAGGTTGATATTCAGAGGTTCTTCCGGCCTGATCATCTTCAGGTTGATCTTTTTGTTGAGCGTAAACCCCCCGATTGACATCAGGTTTTCATTATAATTCTCTGCCCAGTCAATGTCGTTGTTTTCCAGCTGATTAACTGAAATGTCCTTGATCCTCTCAATCAAAGCGAAAAAGCTTCTGTAATTGATCGGTGCCATTTTTCTTACTTTAGGATGGGTCGCAATGGCATAAATCTCGGTCGCTCCGTCTTCTATCGCTTTTCTTAAAGGCACTACTTCCCTGATGCCGCCGTCAAGATAAACTTCTTTATGATCGCCCCCGATCTGGATACTCGGCATAATGATGGGTAAAGAGCTGCTGGCTCTGAGAAAATCGAGGAAATACTGTTCCAGGGGGTCTGCATAGTGCATTTCCCCGGTGTTGACATTCACGGCCCCGACTTTCAGCCTCACAGGACTTCTTCTGAGGGTGGTGAGGTCAATGTATTTTTTGAGCTTTTCGTGAAGCGGGTTGGTGTCCAGCAAGCCGTCAAACCTGCTGAGTATCGTATCAATGCCCAGGCTCCATCTTGACCTTAGTAAGCCGATGTCCGACGGTTTAGTGATGTTTTCAACCCAAAAGCTGATCAGTTTTTTGTTGACAAGATCCCAGTTGATGTCCCCGGTTTTCTGAAATTCTTTTCCGGCTTCATTCACCATAAAAGAGGCATTGAGGGCACCGGCAGAAATTCCGTAAATCATGTCCGGTCTGAATCCGGTTTCGAGAACAGCCTGAATAGCTCCTACCTGCCATGCTCCTTTGAGTGATCCTCCTCCTAAAACCAATGCTTTCATTCAATCGTACTTATATATATGCTTCAAAAGCATAAATATAAAGGATTATTTTATAAGTCTGAAAATAAAAGCAGAGTTTGTGCAGAGCCTGCAGCATTATATAATTCAATGGGAGAAATTCCGGATTTTATCAGGTTTATCATCTATTTTCATTTTTTATTGCATTTTTTTGTAAAAAAATTATATTTATCCAATAGATTTTGTTGAATACAGATTTTGAATCGTAAAATTGTAATTAATATATGATCGGTCAAAATTCACGTAATTTTGCTTTCCGAATCCAAAACTTAATGGCCTTATCAATTAAAGAAATACAAGCCCCGATAGCTCATGAAATGAAGGAATTTGAAAAAAAATTCCGGGATTCCATGAAAACCAATGTGATGTTGCTTAATCAGATCATGAAGTACATCATTCATAGAAAAGGAAAGCAAATCCGGCCTATGTTTGTGTTTCTTACGGCGGGGTCTCTGGGCAATATTTCTGAAGCCACTTATCGCGGAGCTGCTCTCATAGAACTGCTGCATACCGCCACCCTTGTCCATGACGACGTCGTGGATGATTCCAACTACAGAAGGGGTTTTTTCTCAATCAATGCTTTATGGAAAAACAAGATAGCCGTTCTGGTTGGAGATTATCTTTTGTCCAGGGGTATGCTTCTGAGTATTGACAATCAGGACTTTGTGTTGTTGAAAATCGTTTCTGATGCCATCAAGGAGATGAGTGAGGGAGAATTACTTCAGATCGAAAAGGCCCGCAGACTGGATATTACAGAAGAAATCTATTTTGATGTGATCCGTCAGAAAACCGCCTCGCTTATTGCTTCATGTTGTGCGGTAGGAGCGGCTTCGGTGGGTTGTGATGAAAAGACCATCGGTGAGGCCAAGCTTCTGGGGGAAAAAATAGGTATGGCTTTTCAGATCAAAGACGACCTTTTCGATTTCGGGGATGATGAGATTGGTAAACCTACCGGGATCGACATCAAGGAGAAGAAAATGACGCTGCCCCTGATTTATGCCCTCAACAATGCTTCCTGGTCGGATAAAAGACATTATATCAACATCATCAAGAACGAGTCTAACAAGCCCTCCAAAGTGGCTGAGGTGATTAAATTCGTGAAAAGCTCGGGTGGAATTGAGTATACCACCAAAGTCATGCAGACTTACGTAGATGATGCCTTCCGTATCCTGGAAACCTTCCCGGAGTCAGAATACAGGAATTCCCTTCAGAACTTAGTACAGTTTACCATAGAACGTACCAAATAAGCATTCTTTTTTCGTTATCGTCATAGTGATCCATTTTGTGATTTTATTTTATCATAAATTCAGTAAATTTAATTTATATAGTTATTTCAGAATTTATTGAAAATATATTATTCTGTAAATATTATATATATTATTTTGATTGAAATTTCAATAAATAATGAAAATATTATTCCTGCCTCTTTTCCTGATGATTACTTTAAATGCTGCCGGGCAGAATGAAGCTTTTGATGCTTATCTGAAGGCCCTCGATCCTGATATTATCGTGTCTGTCACCGTCCTGGATAAATCCGGGGAAGTCAGGTATGCTAAGAATGAGAAACTCAGAGTGCCTTCTGCCAGCGTGATTAAAATACCGGTCCTGATCGAATTATCACAGCAGGTGGATGAAAAGAGGGTGAAATGGAAAGAAAAAATAAAACTGCACACAGAAGACAGGGTAGGGGGATCCGGAGATCTGCAATATGAAGCAGCCGGCAAGAAATTTACCATAGAAGAACTTGCGGTCAAGATGATTGCCGTAAGTGATAACGTAGCCACCAACCTGCTGATTGACAGGATCGGGATGGAGAATGTCAATCTGGGACTTGAAAACTGGGGATTTGATGAAACCCGTCTGAATCGCAAAATGATGGATTTTAAGGCCATACAGGAAGGCAAACAGAATTATATCACCTCGTTTGAAGTCAGTAAAATGCTCTGGGGTCTGCTCACCAAAAGAATTCTTAAGGACCAATCTTCCAAAAAAGCTTTAGAGATATTGCTGAAATGTGAAGATGTGACCACTATCCCCCGTAAAATTCCGAAAACAGTCCCTGTTGCCCACAAATCAGGAACACTGGATTATGTACGGGGCGATGCCGGGATCATCTTTTCCAGGGAGCCGGTTATCGTTTCGGTATTTGTTCAGAATTTCGAAAGCCAGGAACAGGCCGAAAAGATCATCGGCGAACTGGCAGAGATTGCGTATCAGACTTACGGTAAGTGACTTATACCTTCTTCTTAATGTCGTATTTTTTAGGAGCAAACAGGAAACCAAAAGCCTGGGCACCCTCTTTGGTGTGTACCTTGTGATGCACGTAGTGGGCATTCATGATCCTTTTCATGTATCTGCTTTTGGCCGAATATTTGAATTTTATCCTGCGGTGAACGATCAGATCATGAAAAATAAAATAGGCAATGCCGTATAAAGTCACACCGAAGCCAAAATAGGTCAGAAACCAGTATTGCGGATCAATGTTACCGTAAATGATGGTAGAAGAGGCAATAATGCTGAAGAAGACCGCATAGTAATCATTTTTCTCAAAGAAACCCTTGTGGTGGTTATGGTGGTCTTTGTGCCAGTTCCACCCGAATCCATGCATGATATACTTATGTGAAAACCACGCTACGCCTTCCATGAAAGCGAATGTTCCTGCAACAATTAAAATTTTATACAACCAGAGCATTTTCTGTATATTTGTTTTAGGGTTAACACAAAATAAAAAGAGATTGTTTTAAAATCCTATGTAATGTGTGCCTTATTTTTGTCCATTATTAATTCAATCAGTTAAATTATGAGAGTCAGAATACTTGCAGTTCTAGTCTTATTGTCTTTTAGTGCTTTTTCGCAAAAGAAAAAAGAACCCCTACCGGATAAACCAAAGCTTGTCGTGGGAATCATTGTCGATCAGATGCGGTATGAATACCTGTACAGGTTTTATTCAAGATATTCAGATAAAGGTTTGAAGAGGTTAATGAATGAAGGATTTAACTGCCGTAATAACCACTATCACTATGCTTCTACCATCACAGGCCCTGGTCATGCCCATGTGTATACAGGTTCTGTTCCTGCCATCACCGGGATCGTCGGGAATGACTGGTACGAAAGATCCCTCAAAAAATCAATGTATGTGGTTTCTGACTCCACCGTTTCTATTGTAGGAGAGGGTAACCCTAATGCCGGGAAGATGTCGCCTAAAAACCTGAAGGCCACTACCATCACAGATCAGCTGAGAATTGCTTCGCAGTTTAAGTCTAAGGTGGTTGGTGTGGCTTTCAAAGACAGGGGAGCCATCCTGCCTGCCGGACACACCGGATCAGCATATTGGTTTGATACTAAAAATGCCAACTGGATCACCAGTACTTATTATACCAAGGAGTTGCCTAAATGGGTGAAGGATTTTAACGACCGTAAATTACCTGAGTCGTACACCAAGCTGCCATGGGAGACCTTGTATCCGATTGATACGTACACAGCCTCTGAAGGTGATGATCAGCCTTATGAAAGCCTGATTGCGGGGGATGTTAAACCGGTTTTTCCTCATAAAGTAACCATCGGAAGTTTAGCTTCCACACCGTTCGGTAACAACCTCACCAAAGAATTTGCTATTGCGGCTATCGAAGCTGAGCAACTGGGAAGGGGTGAAGCAACAGACTTTTTAGCAGTCAGTTTTTCTTCTACTGATTATGTTGGCCACGCTTTCGGTCCCCAGTCTAAAGAAATTGAAGATGTTTACCTTCGTTTCGACAAAGATATTGAAGACCTTCTGACCCACCTGGACAAAACCGTAGGGGCAGGCAAATACACGGTGTTCCTTTCAGCTGACCATGCTGTGGCGGAGGTTCCGGCATTTTTGAAAAAACACAATGTGCCTTCCGGATTATTTGTAGGGGGTGAGCTGGAGAAATTTGCCAATGCGGCCATCAGCAGTGTATTGGGTGAAGGCAAATGGGTAACCACCGAAGACAACTACCAGCTATACATGAACGACGCCCTGCTTACTGAAAAGAAAGTGACTATTCCTCAGATCGTGGATATCCTGAGAACCAAAAGCATTGAGCACGAGGGTATTTACAACATCGTTGACCTTCGCAATGCCAATATGCACTCCGTACCGCAGTATTTCAGAGAAAAGATCATTAATGTGTATAATCCTAAAAGAAGTGGTGACATCATGATCCTTCCGGAGCCAGCCTGGATGGCCGGTTACGTCAAAGGAACAACCCACGGCACCATGTACAATTATGATACGCACGCACCGCTGTTGTGGTTTGGATGGGGAATTAACAAGGGTGAGACCACTCAGCCGACTTATATCTCGGATATAGCCCCTACATTGGCCATGTTGCTTAAGATTCTTGAGCCGAACGGTTCGGTAGGTAAGCCGATACAGGAAGTGTTGAAGAAATAAACAGGGAATCCGAACCGGGGTTTCAGAATCCCGGTTCGAATAAACCATCTCCGAACGGCTTGTCAATAAATATCTTCTTGTCTCTGATCAGTTTCCTGTTTTCATTGAGAAACTCTGCGAAAAGCTCCATTTGGTGGAGCATCAACCCGAAATCATACTCGCTGGCATAGTAGGTTTCCACATAGACCTCCCGGAAATCATAAATGATGTAATCCATCCGGTCGCATCCCTCATTTCTTAAAGCATACAGGTACAGGTTCTGGAAATTAAACGCAAACTTATTGGGCTGGTAGCTGGAAGTTGTTTTAAGGTCAATGACTCTTCTTTCACCTACAACATCGGCATACCCGTAAAACCTGATGTTTTCATGGGTAAATCTTATTAACTTTTGGGTGACCCTCCTTTTCGGAAGCATGCTTCTGACTTTCTCCAGCAGCACAGGGTCGTAGGACGAAGGTTTGTTTTTAAGCACGGCATCTTCAAAAGACATGCCTTTCTGGAATCTTTTCAGTGTTTCTTCATCAAAATCAGGAACCCGGTTGATCCTGTTCAGGAGTTGCCTGAAATGGGTCTCATCCGGGTTCCGGATATACCTGCCGAATTCATTCAGCAAAGTCGGGTAAAACTGAAATTCTAAAGTCTGCATGAAATAGGTTTTAGCCTGTCGTTTCAGGATGATTTATCTGACGAGCTCTGCCGCACCAAATACCCCCGCACTGTCGCCGAGTTTCGGTTTCAGAAACAGGGTTTCCACTTTACGGTTATTGAAAATGCTGTTTTCTATTTCTTTGACTCCCTCGGTATAAAGCAGGTCAATGTTGCTCACCCCGCCACCCAGCACAATCACATCAGGGTCAAGGACATTGATGATAGAGGCTATGGCACTTCCAAATGACTTCATCAGGTGCCTGATCGTGGCGGTCGCATGAGCGTCTGTTCCGGCCAGATGCAGGTCGAGGATTTCTTTCAGAGTCAACTGTTTACCGCTCAGCCTGGTGTAATATCTCTGCAGGGCAGGACCTGCAAAAATCGTTTCGTTACAACCTTTTTTGCCACAGTAACAATCTTCCCCGTCGGGATCAAGGACGATATGCCCCCATTCTCCGCCGATGCCATGACGGCCGTTAATGACTTTGCCGTTGACGACCACGCCACCACCCACACCGGTACCCAGGATAACCCCGAAAACCACATTGGCATCAGGCATCACGTCTTTCACTATACCCATGGTGGTTTCTGCTAAGGCAAAACAGTTGGCGTCATTGGCCATTTCAATCCTGACGGCCAGGACTTCCTCCAGGTCTTTTTTCATAGGCTGGCCGTTCATGCAGACTGTATTGCAGTTTTTCATGGTCTGGCTGCCCGGATCCAATGTGCCGGGTGTACTGAAACCTATGGCTTCAGGAGTTATCCCGGTTTCTGATTTGAGAAGATCAATAAGTTTTTTTATCTGAGAAAGGATATGCGGATACCCCTGGTCAGCTTCCGTCGGGACCCGCTTCCTGATAATAATCTCGTTAGAATCTTTTTCAATGATTATCCCCTCTATTTTGGTGCCCCCCAGGTCAACACCCCAAAGATATTTGCTCATTATTGCCTTAATTGTCAGTTTTGTATTCAGACGGCAAGATAATAAAAAATAGGAAAGTAAGGCGAAAGGAAGAAGGAAAAAGGAAAACGGAGGAGGGAAAATGGAGTGGGTGGAAAGTCAATTACAGAAAAAAGAAAACAAATTAACCCCGGGCCCTCAGACCGGCGGGGGTATAAAAGAATAAAACCCGGCAGACATAAGGTCTGCCGGGTTTTGCCCTGATCATCAAAGACTCATCAGGTCTTTAAATTTGATGGCTTGTCTTCTTGAAATCTCTATTTTTTCTATCTGGGTATTCTTATCGCCGCTTTTAAGGGTTACCAGCAATCCGCCGGAAAACCATGGTTCTATTTTATCCACCCATTGAAGATTAATGATGTGCTTGCGGTTGGCTCTGAAATAGATCTTGGGATCAAGTCTTTCTTCCAGGCTGTTCAATGACTTCAGGATCATCGGTTTCTGGTCTTCAAAATGCAGCCTGACGTAA
Organism: Emticicia sp. CRIBPO; assembly: GCF_009905725.1. Classification (GTDB taxonomy): domain Bacteria; phylum Bacteroidota; class Bacteroidia; order Cytophagales; family Spirosomataceae; genus Leadbetterella. Next base: position 489,398 of record NZ_JAAAKV010000004.1, read on the forward strand.
TTACCCATGGATTCGAAAAGTCTGACCTTACCCAGTTTAACAAACCAGCATTTTTCACCGTCTTTGACAAACACCTGGTCATTTTCAGATAAATAAACAGCTGAAGAGGCGTTTTCTGTGGTAGTAGTGTTTTTCTTGAGTTCTTCTTCAACCCTCTGGATGGCTTCTGCCAGCCTTCCTGAGTCGATAGGCTTCATCAGATAATCCAGGGCATTGAAATCGAATGCTTTCAGGGCATATTCGTCATAAGCCGTGGTAAACACCACCTCCGGAACTTTATCCTCAATGGCTTCCAGCAACTCAAACCCGTTTTTTCCAGGCATCTGAATGTCCAGGAACAAAAGATCAGGCTGAAGTTCATCTATCATCGGGATGGCTTCTTCGGCATTGGCAGCTTCACCAACTATATTTATTCTTGGGAATTCTTCCAGAAGACGTCTCAGCTCGTTTCTTGCCAGACGCTCGTCATCAATAATAATTGCCTTCATAGGGTTAATAAGTTTACATGTTGTCTTTAAGTAGTGACCAGGACATCCAGCGGAATGGTTATTTCGGCACAAACCGTCAGTTCATCCTGTTCATAAATCCTGAAATTGGCCTTTTCACCATACAATAGCTTCAGGCGTTTAATGGTATTGATCAATCCGAAACCGCCGGCTTCAGATTTTGATTCTGTTGTGTAGAGGCGTCCTGTATTCCGGATCTTGATATAAAGAAAATCATCAGATTTACTGGTATTGATTTCCACAAAACCCCATCTCAGGGCCTTCTGAACACCGTGTTTGATGGCATTCTCTACCAAAGTCTGGAGCATCATCGGAGGCACCTGAACACCCAGGGTATTCTCGTCTATGTCCCATTTGACCTGCAGACGCTCTTCATACCTTACTTTTTCAAGCCCGAGATAATCTTCGATGGTTTTAAGCTCTTCCTTGAGAGAAACCGTAGTCCTCCGGTCTGCCACAAGTGAACTCCTCAGGATGTTCGAAAGCTGGGTAATGCCCGTCTGGGCTTTCTGAGGGTTTTCTACGATCAGGGCCCTGATGCTGTTAAGGGCATTGAACATAAAATGAGGGTTCATCTGGGCCCTGAGGATTTTGGCTTCAGAGGCTTCAACCGAAGTCTGAAGTTTGATCCTTTCGATGGCGTCGTTTTTACGCTCGTTGGTATAAGCGTAGGACACATACAGCAGAATCCATATCGTAAACGGCTTGCTCCATGTCACGATATAAGAGATGTCGATCAGTGCCCAGTGCATTTTTTCAGTGTTGATGATTTCGCTGTCAAGCGGAATGTTGATGGCAGTCATGACAAAAGCCATCAGTAATATCACACCAAAACACCTGAAGATCAACTGAAGAATGGGGAGTTTTATCCAGTTATACTTCTTGAATATCATTCTGAAAAAATGAGTGAGCGATATACAGGCAATGATATTGACCACACAATTGCCGATAAGATCACTGAACTCATCATAATTGAACGAAAACATTGCAATATGATTGATCAGAAAGGTGAGGAGATAGAATGTCCACCCCATGATCTGAGAAAACCAATACGCCTGTTTTTGATTCATAATGATGCCATCACTTACGATTTTTCAAAAATAACTGATAAAACCCAAAACACCCCGATTATATGACCAGAGGTAATCTGGTTTTTTGAATGGACAAAATCACACTTTCAACATTTCCAGGTGACTTACATCATTATGGAGCAGTATGCTGAACTCGGATGTTTCATAATTATACGATAATTTATAAAGACAAACATTCTGATGCTCAAACCGGTCCATTTCTGATAGCGGAAGACCACTGATGTGAGCCAGCAATATTCTCATGGCCCTGCCGTGCATCGCAATCAGGATAAGGCTTTCGTCGGTATTGGCCAGAATCTTTTTTAAAGCCACTTTCTGTCTGACAGCCACCTGTTCAGGACTTTCACCGTCTTCTGCCGGTAAATGGGTGTCTCCCTTTTGCCAGCCTTCAAGCAACTCCTTATAATATTGATCGTCCACAGGGTTGGGTGTTCTTCCTTCCTTGCTGCCCCAGCTGATCTCATTGAGTTCAGCCAACTCCTCATGAGGAATACCGAGCTTTAAAAAATTTTCAACAGTCTGATGTGTGCGGATTAAAACGGAAGTATAAACCTTTTGGAACGGAACGTCCTGATAAGCGTCAAAAAAAGCCTGAGCCTGAGCCCTTCCTTTTTCATTCAGCTCGGAGTTAACCCCGCTGCCCTGAATAATTCCCAACCTGTTAAATTCTGTTTCACCATGTCTGATCAGATAAATTTCTTTTAGAGAAGAATGCATTTTTTTCCTTTGGTTTAAATCATTTATGGTTTATTTGTAACAAAATTTTCACAAAAATACGAAACACATGTTTAATAAGACCATTGCCTTACAAAAATTAGCAGAAATCGATGAATATTCACTTCCAAGACACATCGGGATTGAATATATCGAAATCGGAGAGGATTTTATCACGGCAAAAATGCCTGTGGATCACAGGACGAAGCAACCTTTCGGTATTTTACATGGCGGGGCTTCGGTGGTCCTGGCTGAAACGCTCGGCAGTGTGGCTTCTTACCTTTGTCTTACAGACCCGGTGAAGCAAAGGGCCGTAGGACTGGAAATCAATGCCAATCACCTGCGTCCGGTAAGTGAGGGATGGGTGTATGGTAAAGTAACTGCAGTGCATCTGGGTCGCAAAACACACCTCTGGGACATCAAGATCACCAATGAAGAAGGCAAGCTGGTCTGTGTCAGCCGTATCACCGTGATGATTGTTGAGCAGGTATAAATGGCTCAATTTTTGCTTTGAACTAATGAAAAATTTACCATATTGATGAGAAAAATTTATATAATAATGATGCTTTTGGGTGCTTATCTCTCAAAAGCCCAGGTAGTCACACCTAAAGATTCGAGTACCTTAAAAAAGGACACTGCAAAAGAAGTTTACAAGCCAGCCATTCCGGTAGAAATAGATACCCTGTCATATGCCCAGGAATATAAAAGAGGGGTCTGGCGGACCACCTGGGGCGTGCGTGGTGGTGTCAGCCAGGGCAAATACAAAATCGGGGAGGCACAGGTCATTCGTGTCAGCAGCAGCGGGACACCTTTGCTGGTAGACGGTAAGGTAGTCAGGGATAACCTGGTGATCAATGAGGATTTTGCGACAGGATTTACCGCCGGGTTCTTCATGAGATTTGTCAGGGGCTCATTCTATATTCAGCCGGAGGTCAATTACGCACAAAAGGCCGGTAAATTTGATATCATTGCCAGCAACGGAAACCTTTTTAAGCGGGTAGACGGATCTTTTTCTTCGCTGGACGTTCCTGTATTGCTGGGTCTCAGATTCAGAAAAACAAGGATATTCTTTGGCCCTACGGCTAATTTCGGTTTAAAGCTCAACAAAAATATGAAAGAAGCCATCGGGCTTTATTCTGTAGAGAACCTTGACAAGTCGTTCTTTGAGAAGCCTAAATTCAATATTCAGACAGGGATCGGTTTTGAGTTCGGGAAGTTTCTTGTTGATTTCAGATATGAAAAGAGCCTGAACTCTTATACTTCAATTAAACTCGGGCCGTCAAATTCCCCTCAGGCTTTTGAATTGTTTCCGGATGCCTTCCATTTCTCTATCGGGTACATTCATTAAAATGTAATAACTTTTACCGGCTTCATATAAATCAGAAAGGCCACCCGTCGGGTGGCCTTTCTGTATGATTAAGCATCTGAGATCAGTCTTTCTTTTCTTCTTCTGCCACTTCTTCTTTCTTCTCTTCTTCCGGTTCAACGTCTTTCTTATCAAGGAACTCCTGATAAACGGTCGGTCTGTCGAAAGGTCTTTCACCGATCATCTCAACCAGGTCATGCTGATAGATAATCTCTCTTTTCAGAAGTTCTTTAGCCAGGATATCCAGCAGGTCTTTTTTCTCAATCAACATATTCCTGGTGCGAAGGTAGGCTTCATCAATCAGTTTTTTAACTTCCTGGTCAATGATCTGAGCCGTCTGATCAGAATAAGGTTTGGTGAATGAGTATTCAGATTGTCCTTTTGAATCATAGAACGAAAGGTGTCCGATCTTGTCGTTAAGACCATAAATCGTGACCATGCTGTAAGCCATCTTAGTTATTTTTTCAAGATCACTCAAAGCCCCTGTTGAGATCTTACCAAATACGACGTCTTCAGCGGCACGGCCACCTAAAGCCATACACATTTCGTCAAACAATTGTTCTGTACGATAAAGATACTGCTCACGCGGTAAATACTGGGCGTAACCTAAAGCGGCAATACCTCTCGGTACGATACTCACTTTAACCAAAGGGTTGGCATGCTCAAGGAACCACCCGGTGATCGCATGTCCGGCTTCGTGGTAAGCAACGATTTCTTTCTCTTCCGGTGATATAAGTTTATTTTTCTTTTCAAGCCCTCCGATCTCACGATCAATAGCATCCTGAAAATCTTTCATTTCAATTTCTTTCTTGCCTCTTCTGGCAGCTAACAAAGCAGCTTCATTACAAACGTTGGCAATTTCAGCACCGGCAAATCCCGGAGTCTGAGCCGAAAGTTTCTTGGCATCCACTTCAGCCGCCAGTTTTAACGGACGCATGTGTACTTTGAAAATCGCTTCGCGACCTACAATATCCGGAACATCCACGCTGATCTGTCTGTCGAAACGACCCGGACGAAGCAGGGCAGGATCCAGAACGTCAGGACGGTTGGTCGCTGCAAGAATGATGATACCTGAATCAGAGCCGAAGCCATCCATTTCCACCAAAAGTGAGTTCAGGGTGTTTTCTCTTTCGTCATTACCACCAGGCATGGCACCACGCCCTCTTGAACGGCCCACAGCATCAATCTCATCAATAAAGATGATACAAGGTGCTTTTTCCTTAGCTTGCTTGAATAAATCCCTTACACGGGCAGCTCCCACACCGACAAACATTTCTACAAAGTCTGAACCGGAAAGAGAGAAGAACGGCACGCTGGCTTCACCTGCAACAGCCTTGGCCATCAAGGTTTTACCTGTACCCGGAGGGCCTACCAGCAAAGCACCTTTCGGTATTTTACCACCCAATTCCGTATACTTGCCCGGCTTTTTAAGGAATTCAACAATCTCTGTCAGTTCTTCTTTGGCTTCGTCAAGACCGGCAACATCCTTAAATGTGATTTTTACCTTATTATCTGCATCAAACAGAGCCGCTTTAGACTTTCCGATATTGAACAGGGCACCACCAGGGCCACCGCCACCGGTCATACGCGTCATCAGGAAATACATAAGACCGAAGAAGAAAATCAGCGGCAGCCACTGCCATACCATACTCATGATGTCTTCACGGTGTATAGGCTCAGGATAAAGGTCGGCTTTCTGATTTTCTGTAAGAGTAGATGACTTCAAAAATGTTTTGAATTCATCCATAAATGAGTTTTCTGAAACGATATCCACCTTCAGATGAGGTCCGGCTGCATATCGGTTATTTCCTAATAGCTTTTTATAATCTGTTTTCTGAAGAGCGGCTTTATTTAAAGTTACTTCTACGATATTATTTCCCGAAACAACAGATACTTTTTCAACATCACCTGCCAGAACCATTCTCTCAAGATCCTTATATTTGATCGGAGAGAGTGAATTTGACCGTGAGAACACCAAAACTCCGATGATCCCCATGATCAAAGCAGCGACTATCCAACCCTGAATACCACCTGAACCAGGATTTATGTTCTTCTTGGGTTTGTTTGGTGTCTGGTTATTATTATTGTCTGACATATTAATTAATAAAAAATGTTCAAAATTAATTTAAAGGTGTTTTAGACGGCACAAGGTCCTCACCATAATATGTGAAATCCGCATCTCCCCAGAGCGATTCAATATCATAATATTCCCTTCTGTCTTTTCTGAAAACATGTACTACTACATTAACGTAATCTAAGAGGATCCATTCTCTGTTTTGCTTTCCTTCTCTGTGCCATGGATTTTGTTGCGACACCTTAAAAACTTCTTCATCAACAGAGGTTGAAATTGCATCAATCTGAGGGTCGGTATTTCCCGAACAAATAACAAAAAAATCAGTTATGGCATTGTGTACTTTTCTTAAATCCATCACGACTATGTTGTTGGCCTTTTTTTCCTGCATTCCATGTACTACCAACTTGCACAACTCTTCACTTGAAATTTCCTTTGTTTTTTTCATTCAATTCTTTTTAAGATTAAATTTGCGAGCGGTTTGGGAGTGAATTTAAATCCAAACATCACAGATTTAGTTTTATTAAAACGCTAATTTAAGATATTTTGAACAAAATTCAGCCCAAAACATTATTTGTTGGTAAAAATATAGTTTATCTGCCAACTTGTCACTCTACCAACGATATTGCCTCTGAAAAAATTCAAAATGGTGAAGGAATTGATGGAACAATTGTCATTACCGACCATCAGACTTCCGGCAGGGGCCAACGCGGCAATACCTGGGAGGCCCTCAAAGCCCAGAACATCACCATGTCACTTATTTTAAAGCCCTCATTTTTAAGGCCTTCCGAACAGTTTGACCTGAGCATGGCGGTTTCGACGGGCATTTATCAGTTTTTTAAAGCAAACGGGACAGAAGGGGTCAGTATCAAATGGCCCAACGACATCTATATCAACGATAAAAAAGCCGGAGGTATATTAATAGAGAGTACAATTTCAGGAAATAGCCTGAATTACTCGGTCATAGGCATCGGGCTTAATATCAACCAGAACTCATTTTCAAATCCCAGGGCCACTTCTCTGTCTGTCGAAAACGGTGGCGGAGAAATGCCGCTTGACAGGCTGGTGGAGCAATTGTGCTTTTATCTTGAAACGGCTTATCTTTCCTTAAAAAACGGTCATAAGGACGAAATAAAGAAAAAGTACCTCGAAATTATGTTCAGGGCGGGCCGGCTCTCCCGGTTTAAAGATGAAAGCGGAACGTTTCTCGGAACCATCCGGGGTATTGACCCGGCAGGAAAACTTATTGTTGAAGGCGAAATAGCCGAAAAGTCCTATGATATTAAAGAAATTGAATATCTCTTTGATTAATTTTTGTGAAAATGTTTGGGGCATTGAACCCAACCTATATTTTTGTTTTTTAGTAACCAAAGCGACCTATGAAGAATAACAAGGAAAGATTAAGGCTGATTGAAAGAACAGACAACAAAGGATGGAAAAAATGGGGGCCTTATCTTTCTGACAGACAATGGGGTACCGTCAGAGAAGACTACAGTGTTTACGGTAATACCTGGGATTATGTTTCACACGACATTGCCAGATCAAGAGTTTACCGCTGGGGAGAAGACGGCATCGGCGGAATTTCGGACAACAAACAACACATATGTTTTTCATTCGCTTTCTGGAATCACAAGGATAATATCCTTAAGGAGCGTTTTTTCGGACTGACCGGAACTGAGGGAAATCACGGGGAAGATGTTAAGGAGTTATACTATTATCTGGACAGCACTCCGACGCATTCCTACATGAAGATGCTGTATAAGTATCCGATCGGGCCATTTCCTTATGAAGAACTGACGGAAGAAACCAGGAGCAGAACCCGGAAAGACCCTGAATATGAGCTTATTGAAACCGGGGCCTTCGAACTCGATAACTATTTTGATATCTTTATAGAATACGCAAAAGCCGGACAAAATGACATATTGATGAAAGTCACGGCTTTTAACCGGAGTAAGAAAACCGCACCGCTTACGATCTTACCTACTTTATGGTTCAGAAATACCTGGTCATGGGGATATGAGGAATTTGCCCAGAAACCCATGCTGACCGGAGTGACTAAAAGCCAGGTGGAGGTTTCGCATAAACTGTTCGGAAGAATGAAGCTGTATTGTCAGGATGCTGATGACCTGCTTTTTTGTGATAATGAAACCAACATGGAGCGGGTTTTCGGTAAAGAAAATACTTCTATGTATGTAAAGGACGGTATCCATAACTACGTTGTTAACGGCAAAACCAACGCTGTCAATCCGAATGATATCGGCACAAAAATGTCGGCCTGTTATAATAAGGTAATAAAGCCCGGAGAAAGTGCTATCATCAAACTGCGTTTTAGTGACAATACACAGCTTAAAGAGCCTTTCGGAGATTTCGATGAAATCTTTGAAGAAAGATTAAAAGACGCCGACGAGTTTTACGGAAAAATACAGACCAATATTGCTGATCCCGGAGAAAAGGAAATCCAGAGACAAGCCTTTGCCGGAATGCTGTGGAATAAGCAGTTCTACTATTATAATATAAACCAGTGGCTCAACGGTGACCCCAAAATGCCTTTTGAGTTCAGAGGCAGGGCCTTTCAGCGGAACGCTCCATGGAAACACGCTTATATGGCCAACATCCTTTCCATGCCTGATAAATGGGAGTATCCATGGTTTGCAGCCTGGGATCTTGCTTTCCATACGATCACACTGGCTAGGATTGACCCGGATTTTGCGAAAAGACAACTGGCCGTTGTACTCAGGGAATATTACATGCACCCGAACGGGCAGATTCCGGCTTATGAATGGAATTTTTCGGATGTCAATCCGCCAGTTCATGCCTGGGCTACCTGGAAGGTGTATGAAATAGAAAAGGAACTCAACGGCGGAGTAGGTGATGTGAAATTCCTTGAAAGGATATTCCATAAATTATTGTTGAATTTCACCTGGTGGGTAAACCAGAAAGACGAAGACGGAAATAACATTTTTGGCGGCGGATTCCTGGGCCTTGATAATATAGGTGTATTTGACAGGAACGCACAAATACCTGGCGTTAAGCTGCAGCAGGCAGATGCCACCGGTTGGATGGCCATCTTTACATTAAATATGCTGAGAATTGCGTGCGAGATTTCACTGGAGCGACCGGCCTATCAGGACATGGCTTCCAAGTTTTTTGAGCACTTCCTTCATATCGCCGCCGCCATCAACACCAAGATGGACGGAAGTGAGATGGGACTCTGGGATGAAGAGGACCAGTTCTATTATGATAAGATACATACCCCTAGTGCACATACCCTTTTTCTGAAGATCAGATCCCTGGTAGGTCTGATTCCTTTGTGTGCTGTTGAGGTGATCGATGAAGAATTGTTGAATAAACTTCCGGACTTTAAAAGAAGGCTGGAATGGATACTGAACAATCGCCCCGACCTTGCTGCCCTGATCTCAAGATGGCACGAGGCCGGTAAAGGAGAAACCCATATGTTATCCTTATTAAGAGGGCACAGGATGAAGATGGTATTGAAGCGGTTATTTGACGAAAGTGAGTTCCTGTCTGATTATGGAATCCGTTCGCTTTCCAAGTTTCACAAAGAAAACCCTTATACCTTAAACCTGCATGGGGAAAACCTGAGTGTATCCTATTCTCCTGCTGAATCAGACCTGGCCATTATGGGAGGCAATTCAAACTGGCGTGGACCGATCTGGTTTCCGCTGAACTACCTTATTATAGACTCGCTTCATAAGTATGCTCAATATTATGGTGATGACTATGAGGTAGAGTACCCGACAGACTCCGGCGAGATCGTTACTATAAAGGAAGCGGCTCTGAAGATATCGGAAAGGCTGGTCAGTATTTTCAAACCAGGCAGCGACGGGGAGCGTCCGGTTTTTAAAGGAATTGAGAAATTCAACCAGGATCCTCATTTTAAAGATTACTGTTTATTCTTTGAATACTTTCACGGCGACACCGGCCTGGGTTGCGGAGCTGCCCATCAAACCGGCTGGACCGGCCTCGTGGCTGACCTTATTCATGAAACCAACATTCCGGAAAACCAGATCTCCTGATTATTTTAATCATGTTATATAAGGAATGTCAGGTCTGTTATCCAGGCCTGACATTTTTTTGTACTTTTTAACTATCCCTTATTCCTTTATATAATAGAGAATTCGGCCTTCTGTGAGTTGTTTGAAGATATTTTATCATTAAAGTTCACGCTTGTGTTTCTTATGAAATTGAATTTTCACAGGAATCTGATTTTTTTTTCTAATTTTTTCTATTGTTATTTCTTTGGTACAGAGGGTGTTATGGGGATGTGTTAAAATATTCACAAAAAAGTTTGTGGGAGGTTTTTGGAATTGCGGAAAAAGGTTCTACCTTTGCAATCCCAAACGGCGAGGGAGATAGAGAGAAGCGGTTTAGAGGGGATAAAGTTCATTGCGATTCAAAAAATATTTTTCTTTTTTTATTTGGATTTAGAAAATTTATTTCAGACCTTTGCAGCCCGTTACGATTAACAGAAACGGATAAAGCGACAGAGAGGAAGAGCAGGGATTAGAGATCGGAGAGATCACAAGCCTACGAGAGAGTAGGATAAAGTTCATTAACTTGTTGGAGATATAGACGGACTTTCGAAAAGTCAGGAACTTGCA
>NZ_JAAAKV010000005.1 GCF_009905725.1 Emticicia sp. CRIBPO
TGCAAGTTCCTGACTTTTCGAAAGTCCGTCTATATCTCCAACAAGTTAATGAACTTTATCCTACTCTCTCGTAGGCTCGTTGATACTCCATGTATCTGATGTGATCACTTCTTCTTCGATCACTCTTTTCTGTTTTTCCGTTTTTGATTCGTTGTAAAAACTTATCGAAACGGATTGCAAAGTTACTGCTTAATTCTTTTCAAAACAAGAAAAATTTTAATTTTATTTTTTGTTTCTTTCTGCCGTACTTTTCAAAAAACTATCTCCGTGCTGAACGGGAGTGCAAAGGTAGAAGCTTTTTTTACAAATGCAAAACCCCGCCAAATAATATTTTGTAGCCCTTTTCCCTTATTTTCTTGTTATCAGCATTTTGCGTAAAACAGGGTGTTAATAAATACAGAAGATTCTTCGAATAATGCCATGCTTTTTTTACCGGCTGATATAAATAATGGTTTATTCCCTCCCAGAAATTATCAATGATCCATGGTCATAAAGTGAAATTAAGTCCATTTTGTAGGCCCTGGCCTGGTTTTTTAGTTTTTCCACCACCCATTTTTTGTTGGATCCATCTAAAATAATCTTCCCTCTAAAGCTAAATTCTTTAAAATCCTTCAAATCTTTAACCGCATTGTTTGAAATTAAGACAATCTGAGCAGGTACCGGGGTCCATTTTATCCGCTTAAGAATCCAGACCACGGCATGTTTTCCATCTGATATCTGATTTGCTCCCACATCCGGAACAGGTATTTTCTCTGTTTTGTGAATTCCTGCATGATCATAATAGTTCTTTAAGTGAAACTGATAAACCATGGGGTCGTTTAAAACAGAATCTGCAGCAATGGTTTTCACCTCCCTCCCGTCAATAATACTGACGGCAGAACTGTTGGGTATATAATGAATGGCCATTTCGTGTTGGGATGCCTGCCTGTAAAAACCAAAGATCTTCATCATACACAGTACGGCCGTACTAACAGAAGCCAGCTTGAGGGCACGGATGTCTGATTTCAGAAAGAAGTATGTTAATGATCCTATAAACAGGTAAAGAAGTGCGAGCCCCGGCAAGCTCATACTAAACCCTTTCAAAGAAGAAAAAGGAAGGGTTGTCGTAAAAATAACGAAATCGTTCAGCCATTGTATAAGGTATTTCAAAGCCATTCCCAGGGCATCAGCAAGGAAGGGCACCTTTGCAAAAACAATGAGGAGTAATCCGACAGGTAAAATCGGGGTGGCTAAAATGGCTACGGCAGGATTGGAAAGAAGGAAGTACGTCGGAAACTGGTGGAAATAATAGATACTTAAAGGAAAAGTAAATAACTGGGCGACAAATGAAACGACCGAGATCTCCCACAGCCACCGGAGTGCCCGGTTTTTAATCTCAAGTTGGTTGCGAATGGGATTATAAAGCATGATTATCCCTAACACCGCCAGATAGGAAAGCTGGAATCCGACATCAAACAGCCAGTTGGGATTAATCAGCAACAATACAAAAGCCGAAAACGCTATAATATTATAGGAATTGGCATCGCGGTTAAGTGCCTGGCCGATCTGAATAAGAGAAAACATAAGGGTGGCCCGGCAAACACTGGGACTTAATCCGGTATACAGGGCATAGATCCATAAGAGGCCAATAAGAATAATAGTAGGAATCAGCTTCTTGTTCTTCTCTTTGTTCAGAAAGCCTGCCATCCAGTTTAAGACCAGAAACAATATTCCAACGTGCATACCCGAAACGGAAAGAACGTGAATCGCCCCGGAAACAGAATAGGCATTGACAATGTCCTGGTCCAGTTCGCTCCTTATGCCGGCAATCAGGGCTTCGGCCACCCCCAACTGATCAGGAGTCTCCAGGTGTTTTCTAAAACTTTGGTCAGAATACCGGTTAAGACTTTGTGCCCATTCAAAAAGCGGATGAATGGTTTTATGGCCTGCCCTGACAAAATCGCCCGTTCTGAGGAAGTGGTGTGTGTATACATTTTTCCTCCGCTGATATTGCCGGTAATCAAATTCGAAGGCGTTTTTCGGGGGTTCTATTTCCCTCGGTTTTCCTCTTATTATATATACATCTCCAAAAGACGGAATACTGTTGCTGGATTTGGTGAAATAAAGGAGTGTCTTACCTTTTACTTTCTTCCACTTATTCCCGGTTCTAATGGCTTTTATTTCGGCGGTGCACTTGTAGGTCTTAGGCTTAGGCTCTGTTGCAGAATTTATGCTTACCAGGTAAGAAGAATAATCACCATGGTTTAAAAAATGTGCGGGTGATGTTCTCTCATTATGAACAACGGCCATCCAGCATCCCAGGATAAATAACATCGGAAAAAGCATATACCTCAAATAGCGTTTGCGGTAAATTATGCCGGCGATATAAACCAGTGAAAACAAGAGAAGGGCCGTCAAAAGAAATTCCGGCTGAGTGCTGCAGTATTCATTGAGGACAATTCCTGGTATAAGGAAAAGTAAATACCTCAGAAATGGGTATGGTTTAAAATTCATAGTTGTGTGAAAAGTTCGGCTTAATTAATAGGACTCTTTCTCGTTCGGGAAATCGCCTTCTTTTACATTTTTTATATATTCTGTAAAGGCATTGATCATAACGCCATACAAATCTGCGTATCTTCTTAAAAACCTTGGCGAGAAGTTCTGGTTGATGCCAAGCATATCATGAACGACCAGGATTTGTCCGTCGCACCCGGCCCCTGCTCCAATGCCTACTGTGGGGATATCTATAGAGTCCGTGACTTCCTGGGCGAGTTTTCCCGGGATTTTTTCCAGCACTACAGCAAAACAGCCTAATTCTGTTAATAGTTTGGCATTGCTTTTTAAAAGCATGGCCTCCTCCTCTTCCTTAGCCCTGACAGAATACGTTCCGAATTTATAGATAGATTGCGGGGTAAGCCCCAGGTGGCCCATTACCGGAATACCCGCACTTAAAATCCTGACAATGGATTCTTTGATTTCCTCTCCTCCTTCCAGCTTAACAGCATGTGCCCCTGATTCTTTCATGATCCTGATGGCAGACCTGAGTGCTTCCTCGGAGTTTCCCTGATAACTTCCGAAAGGCAAGTCTACAACAACCAATGCCCTCTTTACCGCCCTCACAACAGATTGGGCGTGGTAAATCATCTGGTCCAATGTAATAGGCAAGGTGGTTTCATGACCCGCCATGACATTAGATGCCGAGTCTCCGACCAAAATGAGCTCAATGCCTGAAGCATCCACAAGCCTCGCCATAGAATAATCATAGGCTGTAAGACAGGCTATTTTTTGTCCTTTTGATTTTAATTCTTTTAAGGTACTTGTGGTAACTCGTTTGATTTCAGAATGAACAGACATTGCTTTTAATTATTTTGTTGTTTCCTATCTTGAACTTAACCAGGGTTCCGGATTAAGTTTCTCAAAGTTATGCCAAATTTGAAAATTTATTTCAGAAGATCCATCTTTTCTTGCGGCAGATCCTATGATATCTTTAGCTCCCACTTTCTGATTGATTCCCACATTGACTGAGTTGAGGTTGGCATAGACGGTATAATAATCGCCATGCTGAATAGCCACAACCTTATTTAAACCCGGAATCTCAGATATATCCAGGACCACCCCATCAAAAACGCTGAAGACTGTTGCGTTTTCAGTCGTTTGGATATCTATTCCATTATTATCGATCATTACTCCTTTTAACAAAGGGTGACTTTTTACGCCAAAGTGATCCGAAACAAACCCTTCACTTACCGGCCACGGGAGTCTTGCCCTGTTGGCACGGAAACTCCCTGAAACCAGTTTTATATCAGCTTCCTCTTTAGGTGCTTTTACTACCCTGACGGCCGTTTCTTCTTTTTTCCTGTTTTCTATCGCTTCTTTTCTTGACTTCGGCGGGGTTTTCCTGCTGGCCACTTCTTTCGAAATCACAGACGAAATCAGGTTATTCAGGTCTTTAACTGCAGCACGGGTACTTTCTATCTCCTTTTTTATTTCTCCTTCTTTTTTAGAGAGCTCGTCCACAATGGCATTCTGCTGTTTTACCAGCTCTTCCAGGTTTTTCGTTTCCTGGTTGATCTCAGCGGCCAGGCCTTCTTGTTTTTTCTTTTTATCGACCAATGCCTTTTGCCTCTGGGACAGCATTTCAGAGATTCTGTTGATCTGCTGCAATTGCGACTTCCGGTTTTCTGAGTACTGCTTAAGGTACTTGTATCGCATAAAAAGCTCATTGAAGGAGCCGGAAGAAAACAAAAAGCTCAGTTTGGTAATCTTGCTACTGCTCTTGGAGGCTTTATAGATCATTTCAGCATATTCCTTCTGAAGGGCTGCCAGTTGATTTTTCAGGTCTTCCCTTGCCTTGATCAGCTCTCTCATTTCCAAAGAAATGAGCTTGACATCATCATTAATCAAAGCAATCTGCTGTTCTTTATTGGCTATCTGATGATTGAAGGCCTTTACCTGGCCCAGGGTGCTGGATTTTTCTTTCTGTGTGCTGGCAAGGATCTTCCTGGCCTGGTTGATCTTCGCAAGGTTCTGTTTCTTCTCCTTTTCTAACTGACTTCTGGATTTGGCAATCTGAGATTGTCCGAAAACAACCGAAGTCACCAGCATGAGAGCGGCTAAAAAAAACTTGCTTTTATTTAAGGTCTTAAGGGACATCCGGTAATGGGTCTTCGAATACTCTAAAATTTGATTTTCCCTTCACTATATGATTTAGGGATACTAAACGGAAACTTTAACTCCTTGTCTGAAAAATCGAACTTCGAATGTTGAAATGTTATCGTTGTGTTTTTCGGTTGTTCTCCTCCTCCTTTTACAATCACAGAGATGATCTGCGGCAGGATCTTCTCACTCACAGAGACAAACTCCTTGTACTTTATCGACATCTGAGAATTTGACTTCTGATCGTTGGCTTCGATCTCAAACAGCTGGTTATTGCTGCTGTCGAATTTGTTGTCGATGCTTACCTCATTCCTCTTCTGAGCGATTGTATTAAATGATGCCTCTTTCTTATATATATCTGTGTTATCCGGCCTGACGGGCATGTTTCCTAAAATAAGAGATTGCAGCAATCCGAAATTCAGGTCGAAATTCAGCTGCCTGCTTAAATCCGCAAAACTCAGCTTATAATATTTCCTGTTGAGTCTGTCCAGCAAAAATACAGAATCCTGGTTAATGGTCGCTCTTGCAGCTTCAAGCCCGAAAACGACGGAAATCCAGATGACACTGTCTTTCTTTATATTAATATTGGCCGGAAAAGCCTGGTTAAGCTGACTTGACCTGATATCTATCTGGGTTTTCAGTTTTGCTGTTTCAAAAGTGGTTTCAGCTACTTCGAAAAACACCTTCGGCTCATCAGAAGCATTGGTAGTATTTACGATTTCTTTCTCCGGTGCATTGGCAGAATCCTGACTGATGGTTGTGGTAGCGGTCACCGACGGTCCGACCTCCACTCTTGCTTTTTTTAGTTTCTGAGATCTGCAGGAGATAGAAAATATGACGACAAGACCGAGTATAATTTGTTGTAATCGCATTCAATGTTTTTTAAAAATTCTTATTCTATTAATTCGCCGGTGGTGATCTTTTTCCCGATAGTCTGGTTTTCCGGGCTTTTGGAAAGTGCTTTTTTCCATTGTTCAATAGCCCTGGCCTTATCTCCCAGTTTGTACAAAACATCACCATAATGATCATAAACAGCGGCACTGGAGTTTGGATTGATGGTCAGGGCCTGCTCAATGATTTTTTTGGCATTCTGGTAGTCATTTTGCTGATAAAGGACCCAAGCATGGGTGTCCAGGTATGAGGCATTATTAGGATATTTCGAAATCAGGGTTGTTGACAGTTCTTTGGCCCTGTCAAGCTTCTGCTTTCTTAAGGCCAGGAAATAACTGTAATTATTCAGTACATATTCGAAGTCAGGAGCGTCTTTTAAAACCGTTTCATAAGCCGCATCCGACTTGGTGTATTGTTTCAATTCATTCCAGGCATCGCCCAGCAGGGCATTCACATGGTTTTTCAGATCCGGGTTTCCGGATGCCAGTCTTCCGGCTTCCTGCAATGAAGCAACGGCATCTTCATAGTTTTTTAAAACATAGTTTCCCATCCCGTTCTGGTGCCACAGAAAAGCCTGGTTAGGAAAATACTCCAATGCCTTTTCTGAATGTTTCACGAGCTCTTTCATCTGGTTGAGCTTGGAATCGAGCTCTATAATGGCCAGCCACACTTCAAAAATGGAACTGTCATATTTTACAGCCTGCAGGTAGGCCTCTCTCGCTTTTTCAGGCTCTCCTTTTTTAACCAGGATGTCTGCGAGGAAAACATAGGCCTTAGCCTCCTGAGGAGCCTGTTGAATTACGCTTTCTGTCAACGAAAGCAACTGATTATAGTCTATCGGTTCTTTTCTTTCGTCAATGGAAAGGATATAATTACCCAATATCTTAAGTTTGATATCGGCTGTGAGGCTCTTGTTGGCAAATGCCTTCTGAAGTTGCTCATTACTTTTGGCGATGTCTCCCTTTTTTCTGTAAATTTCCGAGAGGAGTACATTGGCTTCGCCGATGGCAGGGTTATGTTTCAGGTTTTCTGTCAGCAAATCTATAGCTTCATTCAGCCTGTTGTTGGCCATCATGATCTGAGCCTGCTGAATTAAAAACTCCGGCTCCAGGGGTTCAGACTTCATCAGTTTATCCCCTTCTTTTAAAGCGGCATCCACCTTATTCTGATTCAGGAAAATCAACTGTTTTTGCCTGGTAATTTCTTCGTTGACGCCGATGGTCCTTTCCAGGTCATCAAAAACCTTGATGGCTTCAGAACTTTTATTCTGAACCATATAGGCGTCTGCCAGGGCCAGATAGTTTTCAATGTCTCCGGGGTGCATTTTTTCGATTTTCCGGAATACTTCAACGGCCTCTTTATATCTTTTGGATTTTACCAGCAACTCTCCGTACTGTTTCTGATAAAACACGTTTTCCTTATCTATACTCTGGGCTTTCTCAGCATATGAGGTTGCCTTATCCAGGTTATTCTGCAGGTTTTCAATCCGCGACAGCATGAAGAATGCCCCGGCATTTTCTCCGGATTTGTCAACTATCACCTTGAAGTTTTTCCCAGCATTGGCGTAATCCTCCGCAATAAAGTACTTCATCCCCTCCACAAACACCGCCTCAGTCTGAAGATCTTTCTCACTTACTGTGCCATCCTTTTTGTCAGGACGTCCCTTTTGAGCCATCCCCATCAGTGGAATAAAACACAGAAAGTATATTTTAATAATACCTGTTTTCATGTCTGGTGAGCACCTGCTAATTAGTAATTTATTATTTTTGATCTCGGTGATTTCTGGTTTATCTGAAATTAGCTTAAAACTACTTCAAAAACCATTAGAAAACGTAAAAATGAGTAATTTGTTACAAAAACACAAACTATTGCGTATTTTGTGTGCCTTATTACAAAGCCCTGATAAAGTAAAAGCTTAAAACCCTTAAAAATGGCCAAAAATAAAAAAATCTCTCAGCCTGTCATTGAGACAGCCCTGCCAATAAAGCCTTTTCAAATCAACCCGTATCTTGTCCTTTCCTTGCTTGGTGTCCTGGTTTTCATTTCGTATTCCCTGGTGTGGGACAATGGCCTCGTGTGGGATGATGAGATCTATATTCTACTGAATGATAATGTAAAAGACTTTAACCTTAAAGGCATTTTCACAGATTTTGCCGCGGGTAATTACCACCCCCTGACCATGCTTTCCCTGGCCATAGACTATACGATTGCAGGTAAAAGCCCCTCTGTCTATCATTTTACGAACATCATCTTTCATATTCTGAACTCCTGGCTGGTTTTTATTATCTTCCAGAAACTCCGTCAGTCTTTTAATGTTTCGATTTTATCTGCTTTGTTATTCGCTATTCACCCGCTACATGTTGAGTCTGTTGCCTGGGCGGCCGAACGCAAGGATGTTTTATACACGTTCTTCCTGTTGCTTTCCCTGATCAACTACCTGAAATTCGATGATAGCAACAGCAAAAAGTATTATGTCTACTCGATCCTGTTCTTTCTGGCGTCCTGTCTTTCCAAGGGTATGGCCGTTGTTTTGCCTGCTTTGCTGATTATTACAGACCTCTGGATGCTGAAGAAGCCGTTGAAACCCGCTTTGTTGATCAACAAAATCCCTTATTTCGTCCTGACGCTTATCTTTGCTTACATCGCTACAACGGCACAAAAAGATGCCGGAGCCGATGCTTCCCAGGTGATAAGCGATGCATATACCCCATTTGAACGTGTTCAAATGGTGGCGTTTGCCTTTTTGTTTTATTGGGTAAAGACTTTCTTCCCCATCAATCTTCTGCCTTTTTATCCTTATCCTACCAAGATCGACGGTGCCATGCCTTCTGTTTATGCGTCTGCTCTGGTTGGTATAGTCATTTTTACAGTCCTGGTATGGTGGCTTGGCCGAAAAAAACCAAAGGTGTTTTGGGCTGCAGCATTCTTCCTGATTGCGGTTTCCACTGTTTTACAGGTTTTCCCTGTCGGAAGTGCCGTGGTGGCCGACAGATATTACTACCTGTCTTCTATAGGACCTTTGTTTCTGATTGCTTCTGTTTTGGCAAGGTTTATTGACAAAAGCAGCTTAGGTTATATTGTTTCGGGGCTTATTATTGTGATATTATCGGTGATGTCGTTTTTCCAGGTGGGCCATTGGAAAAACGGGTTTACCCTTTTTAAGCCTGCAGAGAAATTCTATCCGGCAAGTCCCATGGTTTTAAGCAATATTGGCTGGTATTACCTGGCTCAAAAAGACTTTGTAACCACCAAAAAATACATGCTGGCTGCTGATGGTAATAATTTTCAGAACGCCGACGTTTGCCGTACCATCGGCTCTATCCTTATTGATGAAGGGGATTACAAAGGGGCCCTGGAGTATCTCCGGAAATCCGAGCAGTTTCTCCCTAAAAACAACCGTGTGTACTGGCTCATGTCACTGGCCTATTACAAAAGCAATGACTTTGATAATGCGATGAAATTCAATCTTATTGCGACAAAAAATGATCCAGACAACGCCGAATACCTCATTACCCAGGGCTCTATCCTGATGGGCCAGAAAAAGTATGACGCTGCGAGAGCTGTTTTTGACAGCATTATTAAAAAAGATCCGAAGAACTGGGACGCTCATTTAAACCGGGCCCTGTCTTTTGGTCTCGAAGGTGATGCAGCCAGAGAAGTCCGGGACCTGGAAGCCCTGATTGCCAAAAACCCGCAGTTTATGCCGGCATATAAAAACATCGGGATTTCATTTATCAATACCGGCTCAGACAGCAAAGCCATTGAGTTCTGGCAAAGGGCTGCTGTTTATGACACTACCGGTGATTTTGAATACAATATCGGGGTAAATTACGCCATCAGGAACAATGCCCAGCTAGCAAGGGAATGGCACACCAAAGCTGCCCGTAAAGGCAAGAAAGAGGCGATTGAAGCTTTAAAAGTAAAACAACCTTAATGTGATCCCGGCTGTTTTTCCAGCTCATCAAGCAACTGGTTATATACTTTATACCTTCTTTCTTTGATTTTAGTCTGGGCTATTTTTTCGGCTTTGGTAAATCCTCCGGTATAGTACCTTTGAAACCACGGTAAGGTTGAAATACCGGCCTCCCAAAACGAATTGTTCAAGCCCGCACGGATGCCGAGATAGAATAAACCACCGGTAAGGATCATCGAATTAAGTCCGTTTTTTATGTCTCCCACGTAAAATTGACCAAGGCCGGGAATGATCATGCTCAGGATTTTGGCCTTTTTGGGGCTGATGCGGCTGATCCTGTCGTTCTTTCTGAAGAGTTTGTGTATGATTGTTGTATCAGAAACCTGGCTTTTAAAGCTCTTTTCAGAGGCAGCAAACTCATCTTTTGCAAAATAAACCATCCCTTCGTAATAGTCTCTTTTCCTGCTCTGGCCTGAATACAAACTATCGGTAAGGTTAAGCAGCTCTATCTGGGCATAGTCATATTGCCTCAGAATAAGATAGCAGGAGGCCTTCAGAAAGTTAATCTCATTTTTGACACTGTCAGAGCTTTCTGAAAAAAACGCGAGTTCGTAATAATTGGCTGCGTCCTCAAATTTCTCCGTATTATAAAGACAATCGGCTATGTTTTTATAGATTTCCCGGCCGTATTCACCGTTCTGGTCAAAAAACAGCACTCTCTTGTAAACTTCCACAGCATTACTGTACTCTTTCTTTTCAAACAGAGTATTGGCAAAGCTTAACGTCTGGTCTATGGTCTGCCCATGGACGGCTACGCTGCTAATAATAAGTATTAAACAAAGCACTCGCCTCATGTTGCAACGTATTAATCTTTTTCCTGTTATAGTCATTCGCCGATTTCGCAGATCCGTAGATATTCCCGATGTAAAACCCGGTTCCGATCGTTCCATAAATCCATCCACGGGCGTCATTTATCCCATGTTTATTAAACATCCTGTAAGACTGAAACGCCATCACCCCCACAAATACAAAGGAAATCAGGCCGTCCTTCCAGTTTTTGGTATAGGCTTTTCCTGTTCCGGGAACAATCGTCGATAATGCGGCTGCCAGGAACGGGCTTTTCTTCTTGCCGTTCAACCCCCTGTCCAGGATAGATTGATAACCGGCTGCCAAAGGGTTCTGAACATTTCCGAACTGGGACAACTGAGCCTGTGCATTTTTGAATTTTGAGTCAAATATCAGGGTGGTGGTCTTCAGTAATATTTTATCTTCTGCCGGTATCGATTTGCTTTCATTCCAAAAACTTACAGCTTCTGGAAAGCTCCTTTTGTTCATCAGTATTTTGGAATACTCCATCGCATGCGGAAAGGGCATTTCAGCCGTTTCAGGATACAATTGTGACACCCTGAGCAAGCCCGTGTCAAATTTACCGGATAAACGATAGGCTTTGATAAGATTGAGTTTGAGACTGTCGTTGGATGAATTTAAAAATACCAGACGCTCATATTCTTTGGTAGCCAGGTCAAATTGCCCTGACTTAAGCAGGTATTCTCCGAATTTTTTTGAATTTTCGTAAGTATAAAGATCCTGGGAAAACCCGTTGCAAAATGGAAAAAGCAAGACAACCGTCAAAACTTTAAATAGTTGTTTTTTCATAACAAGGCACTAGTTGACGATCGAAACAATGGGTACATATTTTTTTTCTCTCGGATCATCTTTTAAAAGCATGGTCTTTTTTTCAAGTTCATAATTTGAAGGGGATAATCCGTTACACCTTGTAAGCCTGTCCATGGTCATCATACCCCCTCTGATCATTCCATACTGCTTAACCGACAATATCCCGAATTCCGAGCAGGAAGGTGTAAAAGTACAGACTGACTGATCCTGTGATGAAACGAAGGTTTTATAAAACAAAAAGAGTCCGGAGAACAGAACCTGTATTTCGTTTTTATTATTTTTTGCTTCTGTATACTCTCTTTTGACGTTTCCGTCATCAATAATGTTGCGATGACGACCGATCTCCGATTTTGTCTGTGCTTTCAGGTCATTTTTTAGCAGTAACAGACTTAGTAATAGGAATCCTGTAACGATATATTTCATCTTCATTATTTTGATCTATTAAAACGTTTTTATAGGTCGTCAATTGTGTATTGACCCTCCCGTCTTCAGCATAACTGATCATGGTCACTTCCGTTGGGAACTCCACTCCTTTTACGTTGACGTACTTCTTGAAAAACTGACGACTGACAATTTTCCCTTTGGCATTGTAAAAGATCATGGCATCCAGTTTCTTATTGATAGTCAGCATTTTGATGTCCCCAAATACCTTTTTAAATTCTTTTTCTGCCGGCACCCATGTTGTGGTCAGACCCTTCTCGTCCTTTTCCACTTTCCCGATCTTATAGATGGCCCGGTCATTGGCGGCGGCTTTTAAGCCGTAATCAGACAGTTTTCCTGTCAAAGCCAGGTGAAACACCGTAAAATCAGGGATAAGGAATGTCCTCGATGACTCAATAAGTTTATTTGTCTTGTCGATTTTAAAAAGCGTGGTATCCTGGATGACCATGGTTTCGATGTTAGGGAAATTCAGCTTATAAACGATCTTTTTGTAGAGTTTATCATAATATACTTTCCCCATCGTCAGACGGTAGGTTCCGTCTACCAACTTATCTTTCACCGAAATATCGGCTTTGAATCTGTAAAACTGCTGTGCCTGGCCATATTGCGAACCGGCAATCAACAGAAATACAAACAGGAATATTTTTATTGGATTCATTACTCTTTTTTTAAAGCTCCGAGTGTAATCAGTATGTCACACTTGCCGCTGTGGTTGCCAGAAACAAGAAATAGCCCAGATATAGTACCGCTGCTGTAGCCCCGCTTACCAGGCAGCCATAGAAGGCTTTTTTGGTTTGCTCTTTATCTTCATCGGAAAAGATATATACCAAAAGAATACCAAGACCGCCTAAACAGCATCCCCACCAAAAACTCGGAACCCCCAGAGGCAATTCATCTTTGGTATCAAATGTCATCGTTGCCTCTTGTCTCATTTCAATATCTGATAACAACTGTGGGTTTACTTTTTCAAGCTCTTTTATATCAAGGCCCTTGTTTTTCGACACGAATTCTTCGATCCGGTTAAGTTTCTCAAACTCCTGTGTCATTTGATTTTCATCATAATCAAAGGGCTGTGCAGTTTCTTTTGCAATGGAAAATAAAGAAATGGAACAAAACAATAGTACCAGGCCGGTGTATCTGATTTTCATCTGTTTTTAAAAATTATTCTTGGGATGGGGATAACGACGGGTTTCCCTTACAAATTGGGTATTTACTTATAAATAAAAATAGTCTAACCCTTTTGAAGGGTTAGACTATTTTCTGATTTCTTATTATTACCAGAACAGGCTGTTAATAAAGACCGCGTAAAGGATCCAGATACCAGTCCAGATCAAACAACCAAAAAGGGCTTTCTTGGTTTGATCTTTGTCTTTATCAGTAACAAGGTAAACGATAAGGATACCTATGATACCCAGTACACATCCCCACCAGAACGCCGGGATTCCAAGAGGAAGCTCGTCCGCCATTAGTGAAGCAGATGCATCTGCACTTAGGTTGATGCCTGAAACAAGTTCAGAGTTTTGAGATTTAAGGCTCTCTAAAGTAGTACCTTCGTTTTTCTGAACGTACTTCTCGATTTTTTCTAATTGCTTAAAGTCTGCATTGATTTTTTGTTCATTATAGTTGAACGTCTCTTTTGCTTCTTCAGCGAAAGACAATGAGATGCTTAAGCTGAATAATGCGATAAGGGAAAGAATTTTCTTCATAATTGAAAGATTTTATTGTTAAAAGAAAGTGACAATATTAAACTATTTTCGTTTGCTTTTCAAAGAAATTAATCAAAACATTTTGTCTGTTTTGAAAATAGTTCATTAAAAGACATTTTTATTTAAAAATCACTCCGGATTCTTCGCTTTTGTTAAAACTTAAGTGTTATACCTACCGTAGAAAAAGGAGAGCCAAGTTCCGCATAAACGCCCAGGCTGCCTTTCAGCTGATATCTTAAGCCCACATAACCACCCAGCATAACCCCGGTGCCTGCTCCGCTGTATCCAACATAACCATCTGTGTAAGAAACCCTTCTGAAACCACCCGTTAAACCTACATACGGATCGAATTTATCTGCATCCATTCCAAGCGGTTCTTCCAGGAATTTACCAAAGTGAACAGCTCCGCGTCCACCCAATACTAAATAGTTGTATCCGTATCCGAAGTAAGATCTTCTTGAAAAACCGGCCATCGCACCAACACTGATCAGATCTGACACCCCATAGTCAAGAGAAGCATTTGCTCCGAGACCGTAACCATAACCAACACCCACATTCAGATTTTTTGTTCCTTTATCAAATCCCTGAGCCTGAACCAAACTCACTGAAAGGCAAAAAACGGCAAAAAACAATAGTTTTTTCATAATAACAATTTGGATTAAAATTTTTGTACGTTAAAAGTTTACTCATCAGATTCCGCAAATATCCGCTTCTCTGACTCCATATGAATATTTATTCTGCAAATCAACGGAAGATTATCGAATCAAGCTATTCAAGGCCTAAAAAAAAATGATTTTTTTATTTAACGGTTGGCAAAAAAACATACATGCTGTTTTTTGTTTATTATTACATTATTGTTTTATTCCTTAAATTCTTCAACATGAAAAACCTGACCGCCGGCGACTTTAAAATTACCGGGAAAAAATCTTTTAAACTGGAAGATGAAAAAACCAAAATAAAGGATTTATACGATTCTAAAGAAGATTATGAACTGCTCCTCAGCAATCTCCAAAACGAAATGGATGAGCTGCAGAGCATGATGTATGCCCATAACCGCTATGGAATGCTGGTGATATTCCAGGCCATGGATGCTGCCGGGAAAGATGGAACCATGAAGGCTGTTTTTCAGAACGTAAACCCGATGGGACTGAGTTTTTATTCATTCAAAAGGCCTTCAGAAACCGAGCTTAATCATGATTACCTGTGGCGTTGTTTCAAAGAGCTTCCTGAAAGGGGAAAGATCCAGGTTTTTAACCGGTCTTACTATGAAGAGGTGCTGGTGGTTAAAGTGCATCCTGAAATACTGATCGCTTCACAGAAAATTCCGCACGAATTGACAGAGGATGTTGATAAAGTATGGAAAACCAGGTACAAAGACATTTCAGCTTTTGAAGACTACCTAAATAATAATGGTATAAGGGTTATCAAACTATTTCTCAATGTCTCAAAGCAGGTGCAAGGGGAGAGGCTGATCGAAAGAATCGAGGACATTAACAAAAACTGGAAGTTCGAAGAAGGCGATATCAAAGAAAGGGCTCTCTGGAACGATTATATGAAGGCTTATGAAGAAATGATTGACGAAACCTCGTCCAAAGAAAACCCCTGGTATGTCGTTCCTGCAGACGATAAAAAAAATATGAGGCTGATTGTCGCCCAGATCATCAATGAAAACCTGAAATCATTGGCCATAAGCTATCCGAAATCGGATGAAAAACGAAAAGCCGAGCTCGAAAAGCTGATTGCTACCATAAAAGAGCAAAATTTATCCTGATTGCCATTTTTTTCCGGTAATTAAACAAATCATGCTTAATTTTGTGTTCTGTATAAAGACGGCCAAGCTATTGGGCGTCTTTCATGCGTTTATTTAATATTAATCAATCATTCGTGAAAGCTTCCGATTTTCTTAAAATCTACACAGAGGATAGTTTCGTTCTGAATATTCAAAAGAAACTCGGTGACCACAAAATACTCCAGATAGAAGGCCTGACCGGCAGTCTGGACGCTGTGATGGTGGCTGCGACATTTCTGAATAAACCTCAGACACTTCTGGCTGTCCTTTCCGATAAAGAAGACGCATCTTATTTTCTTAATGATCTCCAGCACCTGATGGGGGAGGAGAGTATCGCCTATTTTCCGGCTTCATTCAAAAAACCCTATGAATACCAGGAAATTGAGAACGCTAACGTATTGCTGAGATCCGAATTGCTTAATAAACTCAATCAGCAGGAGTCTCCTTTAATTATCGTTACCTATCCGGAAGCCCTCGCAGAAAAAGTGATCAACCGGAAAAGCCTGGTTGCCAATACCTTAAAGCTGACGAAAGGGGATACCCTGGACCTTAATTTTTTGACAGAACTGCTTGTCTCTTATGATTTCGAACGCACCGACTTTGTTTATGAGCCTGGTCAGTTTGCCATCAGAGGGGGCATCGTCGATATTTTTTCCTATGCATCCGAACATCCCTGCCGCATAGAGCTTTGGGGAGATGAAATAGACAATATCCGTTTATTTGACCCTGAAAACCAGCTTTCAAATAAATCAGTAGGCTCTGTTACGGTTATTCCCGATGTGCAGCATAAGCTCACTCACGAAGAAACAGAACCTATTTTTGCGTTCCTGCCTGCCGAAACCACCGTATGGGTAAAAGACCTGAACTTCACACTTGACAGGATAGAAGAAAATTTTGGAAAAGTAATCCAGGCCCACGATGCCCTGGTTCAGAAAAGCGGCGGAATTAAGGTCATTCTTGAACCCAGCCATTCTTTCTCAGACCGCAAAGAGAGCCTTTCTCTCGTAGAAAACCATTCCATTGTGGAATTCGGCCATCGTTTCTTTTTCCGCAAAGCAGAAAGGGTCTCTTATCTTTCCAAATCCCAGCCTTCATTCAATAAGGATTTTAACCTCCTGATTGATGACATCGCCGAAAGAAAAACCAAAGGATTCAGCCCTTTTATCTGTTCGGATTCATTGAAGCAGCTGAACCGCCTGGAGACCATTTTCACAGAAATCAAGCCCGGGCTTCATTTTACACCCCTTTCGGTAAGCTTTAGAGAAGGTTTTATAGACCATCAGAACAAAATTCTGGCCTATACCGATCACCAGATTTTTGAACGTTTGCACCGTTACAACGTAAAAGACAAATTTTCCAAATCAAAAGCACTGACTATCAAGGAATTAAAGTCTCTGCATACCGGCGATTTTGTTACCCACATAGACTATGGTATCGGACGTTTTGCGGGGATGGAAACCATCGATGTGGGGGGTAAAAAACAGGAAGCTATCCGCCTGATTTACAAAGACAATGACCTGCTGTTCGTTAATATACACAGTTTACATAAAATAGCGAAATATTCCGGCAAAGAAGGTGTTCCACCTTCCATGAGTAAGCTGGGTTCCGGCGACTGGGAAAATAAAAAGTCGAAAGTCAAAAGGCAGGTCAAAGACATTGCCAAAGAACTTATTGCACTTTATGCCAAAAGGAGGGAGGCTCCCGGTTTTGCATTCTCCCAGGACGGTTTTATGCAGGCAGAGCTGGAGTCTTCGTTTATGTACGAAGACACCCCGGACCAGGCTTCTGCCATAGCCAAGGTCAAAGAGGATATGGAAAAATCTCACCCAATGGACAGATTGGTTTGTGGTGACGTAGGTTTTGGGAAAACAGAAGTGGCTATCAGGGCCGCCTTCAAAGCCGTCAACGACTCCAAACAGGTGGCCGTTTTGGTTCCGACTACCATCCTCGCCATGCAACACCACAAGACCTTCTCAGAAAGGTTGGCTAAAATGCCTGTCAATGTGGATTATATTAACCGGTTCAAAAGCAGCTCTGACACCACTGCCACCCTTAAGAAGCTTAAAGAAGGAAAAGTGGATATTATCATTGGCACACATAGACTGCTCAATAAAACCATCGAATTTAAAAACCTCGGCCTTCTGGTCATCGATGAGGAGCAAAAATTCGGGGTGAAGTCGAAAGACCGGATCAAAGAACTAAAGCTTAACGTCGATGTGCTGACCCTGACCGCCACCCCGATCCCGAGAACCCTGCATTTCTCTCTTATGGGAGCCCGGGATTTGTCGGTCATAGCCACGCCACCGCCTAACAGACAGCCTGTTACGACCGAAGTCGAGGTTTTTAAAGAAGAAATCATACGGGATGCCATAAGTTATGAACTGAGAAGGGGAGGGCAAGTCTTTTTTGTTCATAACCGGGTCAATGACATTGATTCTATTGCCAACATTATTTACAGACTCGTTCCTGAAGCCCGGATTGGTGTCGCACATGGTCAGATGGAAGGTGATAAGCTGGAAAAAGTGATGATGAGGTTTATAGAAGGTGATCTTAACGTCCTGATCTCTACCAACATCATCGAATCGGGCCTAGATATTCCAAATGCCAATACCATTATTATCAATCAGGCCCATATGTTCGGTATGTCTGACCTGCACCAGATGAGAGGCAGGGTAGGGCGTTCCAATAAAAAGGCTTTCTGTTACTTGCTAACTCCGCCTTTGTCAGGCCTTACAAAAGATGCCAGGAAGAGGCTTCAAACGCTTGAAGAGTTTTCAGACCTCGGAGATGGTTTTAAGGTCGCGATGCGTGACCTGGATATTCGGGGAGCCGGAAACCTCCTTGGATCCGAGCAAAGTGGCTTTATCAATGACCTGGGCTATGAAACATACCATAAAATCCTGGACGAGGCCGTTACAGAACTTAAAGAGACCGAATTCAGAAGTCTTTTTGAGGAAGAGCTTTCTGCCAAGAAATTCATCATTGAAGACTGCCAGGTAGAAACCGATCAGCAGATCCTGATTCCGGATACTTACATTACCAATATTTCAGAACGTCTTTCCATCTATAACAGCATCGATGCCCTGAAGGATGAAAAAGAGCTGGAAGAACTCCAGAGCTCCATCATTGACCGCTTCGGTAAACTCCCTGTTGAGGTGACAGAACTCTTTAAAGTAGTGAAGGTCAGGTGGAAAGCCGAAATCATCGGTTTCGAAAAAATAACCCTTAAAAATAATATCTTGAAAGGGTTCTTCGTTTCATCAAAGCACCAGGAATATTATCAGACGGATAAGTTTGGCAGAATTCTTGATTACATAAAATTGCATCCAAAGGTTTGCAGTCTGAAGCAGGTAAAGGAAAAACTCATATTTACTGTGGAAAATGCCCTCTCAATGGACCGGATCAGCAACTTATTTGATGATGTTATCAAACATATTAATGATTCAAAAGGTAGTTGATTATAATTTTTAATCTATTTTTGTGGTTTAAAGCGATTAACAAAATAAAACGATAAGATGAAGAGACTAGTTTTAGGTGCTTCCATGGTAGCAATGTCTTTTTTAGTTTTTTCTTCCTGTAAGAGTGGAAAAAAGAACAGCCTTAATCCGGGCAGCAAAAGTGGGACAACGGGAGTTGCCTACGCCAAAAAAGGGAAAGAAGGGTTTCAGGTAGCTCAATTCAGCGGTCAGCCGGCAGGACCCAACATGGTGTTTATTGAAGGTGGTCGTTTTACAATGGGTACTTTGGAAGAAGATGTTACTTTCTCCCGCGATAACCTTGAGAGAACAGTAACTGTAGCCTCTTTTTACATGGATGAAAGAGAAATTGCGAATATTGACTGGCTTGAATATCTATATGCCGTACAGGCAGACTCAACCCGTGAGTTTGTAGAATCAGCACTTCCTGATACTACCGTCTGGGCCAACCCGATGTCATTTAATGATCAGTACGTTGATCAGTACTTGAGATACCCTGGTTTCAGGATGTATCCTGTAGTTGGGGTTTCGTGGGTACAGGCTGTTGACTATTGTAAGTGGCGTTCTGCTACGGTAAACAATGCCATGGCTGCCAAATTTGGCGGAAGTGATAAAGGCGGTAAGAAATTATTCTCTTTCGGCAAAAAGAACAAAGGTGAGGCTCCTGCAGCTGAAACTCCGAAAGCCTCCGGCGGAAGAGTTGCGATTGAAACCGGTATTGTATTGCCCGATTTCAGACTTCCGACAGAAGCTGAATGGGAATATGCAGCCAAAGGTATGATCGGCACCCAGTACGTAGATGAAAACCAGGCCAATCAAAGGGTGTACCCATGGGATGGTTCATCCATGAGAAAATCTAAAGGAAAGTCAAAAGGAACCATGTTGGCTAACTTCAAAAGAGGTAGAGGAGACTACGCTGGTATCGCCGGAAGACAAAACGACAAAAACATCATTACTGCTGAGGTTTACGATTTCCCTGCCAATGACTTCGGTCTTTATCAGATGGCCGGAAACGTTAACGAATGGGTATATGACCTTTATCGTCCGAACTCATACCAGGACTTCAACGATCTTAACCCGATCCGTAGAAATGATTACCAGGATGAGGCCAATCTTTATGACAAAGAAAACTTCAACTCATTGATCGACAATAAATTGAGAGTTTACAAAGGTGGTTCATGGAATGATGTAGCTTACTGGCTGTCTCCGGGAACACGTAGATATCTTGATCAGGACTCATCAACAGCCACTATCGGTTTCAGATGTGCGATGATCTCGGTAGGTCCTAAAGGCAAAAGAAAGCTGTAAAAAGTTCTTAAAAATAATGATAATAGCCTCTGTATTTCAATATGCAGAGGCTATTGTTATAATATAGATTTCTGAACATCCGCTTTCCAGCAATGCTGCTCCTGCCACTTCAAGCGTTGCTCCGGTGGTCAGAACGTCGTCTACAAGGGCGATCCTCTTTCCTTCTACCTTGGATCTGTCATTGACTGTAAAAACGCCCTCAATGTTCTTAAAACGCCCGAAACGGCTTGATCTGCGGGTCTGCGACTCCGTGAAAGTATTCCGTTTCAGAATTTCTGTATCAAGCGGTATCTTCAGGGCCTCTGACAGTCCTTTGGCAAGATGATTAGCCTGGTTGTAGCCCCTTATTCTTTCCTTCTCCTTGTGTAAAGGAACGCCCGTTATAAGGTCAATCCTGTGCTCCAGTTCAAGTGCTTTCAACTCGGTTCCATACCAAAAACCCATATATTCGGCTAATTCAGGCTTGTTTTTGTACTTTAATGCATGAAGAAGCTTTTGAACTTTACCTTTTTTGGTAAACTTTAAAAATGAATACGTATTTTTAACATTTAATTTGCCCCAAAACTTTCTCTCTATCAAATCTGTTGGTAAAATGTGAGAATCCGTTTTGGGAAGGGTGTAGAGGCAATTAACACATAGATGTTTTTCAGAAGCATTCAGCACTGTTTCACATGAAACACATGTTCTGGGATATATGATGTTAAGCAGGTGGTGGAAAAGTTTTTTCATGTGTGAAAATTACGTAAAATGACAGAAGAAATCAAAGAAATACAGGAGAATTGGGATAATCTGACACGGTTTCTGAAGCAAAACCTGGGTAAAAAACCTGCCGATTTAAAAGGCGTTTTGTTTCTGATAGGGGTACAGGAACTCGGGAAAGGCAATCTCCATTTTTCAAAAGAAGAAAAACAGGATTTAATACATATAGCGGTTTGCAAGGTTTTAAGTTATGACGGATACTATGAGCTTGACGGCCATGATCAGGATGGCTGGCCTCACTGGAAACTTGTCAGGCAATTGCCGGCGTTTGATTTATTCTCACAGGAGAATCTACTCAAACATTATGTGATTCAATATTTCCGGAACGAGATTGGTTTACATATCTGATATAAATGAAAATAGTTAGTTTTAACGTTAACGGAATCCGTTCGGCCCTCAGCAAAGGCCTTAAAGACTGGTTTATTGAGCAAAACCCTGATATCCTCTGTCTTCAGGAAATAAAGCTCTCAGAGACAGAATTAGTAGAGCCGATCTTCCTTGAATTAGGGTACCATTGTTACTGGTATCCGGCCCAGAAAAAAGGTTACAGTGGCGTGGCTATCATCAGCCGTACCGCCCCAGACAATATCACCTTTGGCATGAATATTGAAAAATATGACAATGAAGGTCGGGTAATAGTTGCTGATTATCAACACTTTAGCTTATTATGTGCCTATTTCCCGTCCGGAACAACCGGCGATGAGAGACAAAGCGTAAAAATGAGCTTTTTAGATGACATCTACACTTTCATAGATCAGAAAATAAAGTCGGGAACAGGGAATCTGATTATTTGCGGGGACGTTAATATCTGTCACACTGAAATAGATATTCATAACCCCAAGTCAAACGCAAAAACTTCAGGGTTTCTCCCGGAAGAAAGAGCGTGGGTAACAAAATTCCTGGATACGGGAATGATTGACACTTTCCGGCATTTTAACAGTGATCCGCACAATTATACCTGGTGGTCATACAGGGCAGGGGCAAGGCCCAAGAATCTGGGATGGCGTATCGATTATTTTTTCAGTACAGGACAAATGATTGATTTACTGATGGATGCAAAAATTCATGCGGATGTATTTATGTCTGATCACTGTCCTATTTCGTTAGAATTAAAGATTTAAATATTACTATTATGAAAAAGGATACAGGCTTGAGTCAGTTGTTTTCAAAGATTGAAGAATATAAGAAAAAGTACTATACGAACCTGTTATTTAAAGGTTTACTGATCGGTTTTGCCCTCATACTTTCTGTATTCATATTCATCAACTTCCTGGAATTTTTTGGCCGTTTTGGTTCAGTTTTCAGAGCCACCCTGCTTTTTAGTTTCCTGGCCGTCGCCCTGTATACTTTCTTCTATCTGATCATACGCCCTGTTTTTTATCTTTTCAAAATAGGGGAGCCCCTGACCGACCAAAAAGCCGCAGAGCAAATCGGTAAGTTTTTCCCTGAGGTGAAGGACAAACTATTGAATACTTTACAACTGATGTCTTCCATCAGTTCTTCCGAAAGTCAATTGCTCGAGGCCAGTATCAATCAAAAGACCTCTGATCTGAAATTAATCCGTTTTGCAGACGCCGTAAATCTCAATGAAAATAAAAAATACTTAAAATTCATCATACCACCCATCCTCGGCATCCTTCTTATCTCTGCTATTTCTCCTTCGTTTTTTACCAAGAGTACAGAGAGGATCGTATATTTTAAGAAAGATTTTGCAGAAGATGCTCCATTCCGATTCAAAATAACCAATAAGGATCTGCAGGCTGTAAAAAATGAAGATTTTAATCTTCACCTGAAATTGATCGGTGACGCCCTTCCTGAAGACGTTTTCCTCGTTTATAATGGTCGCAAATTCAAAATGGATTCGAAAGATGCCCGGAATTACGACTTTACTTTTTCAAAGGTTCAGGACGAAATAGAGTTTCATTTCCTGGCTTCCGGTTTTAAATCCAATTCTTTCGACCTGGATATGGTTTCAAGACCAAATCTTTTATCATTTAATGTAAAACTTAAATACCCTGCCTACCTGAATAAATCGTCTGAAACCTATGATAACGTAGGTAATCTTATCGTTCCTGAAGGGACTTTAGTAGAGTGGGATTTTAAAACAGCAGATGCAGATTCTCTTAACCTTGTCTTCGACGACGTCCATAAAGCCAGGGTAAGCAAAAGCATCCTCTTCGGAGACTTCTCTTTTCAAAAGAAAATGGTGAATTCGACGAATTATCAGATCAATCTGAAAAATAGTTTCTCATCTAACAACGAGAATATTTCCTATTATATCAATGTTATTCCTGATAAATATCCGCAGATACAACTTGAACAATTAAAAGATACAGCCCTTTATTCTTATATCGTATTAGGAGGAAATATTACAGATGACTACGGCCTTTCCGATTTTAAGCTTTTTTACAGAAAGAAAAAAGAAGGAGTTGGTGAAAATGCAGATGCCTATGCTTCTATCGATATTCCTTTTAATAAAAACTCTCTCTCCCAGACGTTCATTTACCAGATGGGATTAGAGAAATTTCAACTGGACAAAAACGACAAGCTCGAATATTACTTACAGCTGTGGGACAATGACGGTGTCAATGGTCGTAAAACAACTAAAACTTCTGTACTTACCTTCTCTATGCCATCAAACAAGGAGTTTGACAAAGAAGTAGAGAAGCAGGTTAACCAGGCCGAAGACAAATTGGAAGACGTTTTAAAGAAATCTAAAGAGCTAAAGAAGTCTGTAGAAAACCTGGATAAGACCCTTAAGAGCAAAAAAGAAATAGACTTTCAGGAAAAAAAGCAAGTCAACGACCTGCTGGAAAAGAAAGAAGAGCTTCTTAAAGAGCTCAAAGAGCTCCAACAACAGTTCCAGAATTTACAGGAAAAACAAAATCGCTTCAATAAACAGAGCCCTGAACTGCAGCAAAAAATGGATCAGCTTCAAAATTTATTGAATGAACTGATGAAAAATGAAGATACGAAGGTGTATGAAGAGCTGAAAAAGTTGCTGGAAGAACAGCAAAACGAGAAAGCCATCGAGAAATTAGACAAGCTGAAAAACAGTGACAGGAACCTGGACAAGGATATTGACAGGACATTAAAGCTGTTTAAGAATCTGCAGCTTAAACAAAAGGTAGAAGAGACGGCCAAAGAGCTTGAAAAACTGGCCGAAAAACAAGAGAATTTAGCCGAGAAAACAGAGTCTGAAAAAGATCCCGGCAAGTCTGAGGAGCTGCAAAAAGAGCAGGAAAAGATTTCCAAGGAATTTGATGAGAAAAAGGAGAAGCTCAAAGAAATAGAAAAGATGAGCAAAGAGCTGAAAAAAGACGTTGATACCAAAAAAGAAAGCCAGCAGTCTGTCAGCGAAAACCAGAAGAATGCCGAAAAGCAATTGGATAATAAAGACAATAAAGAGTCTTCCAAGTCACAGAAAAAAGCAGCCAAGACTATGAAAGCGATGGCTGCTGAGATGGCCCAGTCTATGCAAAGTGCAGAAATGAAACAGCTGGACATTGACATTGATGCCCTCAGGGATATCCTTGAGAACCTTGTTAAACTCTCTTTCGAGCAGGAAAAACTGATGAAAGAATTCAGATCTATTTCATTAGTAGACCCCCGGTTTGTTAAATACTCCCAGGAGCAGTTAAAACTTTCCGATGATGCCAAGGTTATTGAAGATAGTCTGTACTCACTCGCCAAAAGGGTTCTTCAAATCGAGTCCTTTATTACAAAGGAAGTTACCGACATGAAGAATAACATGGACGAATCCATTCAATTTATCCGTGACAGAAAGCTCAATCAGGCATCTGCCAAGCAACAGTTTTCTATGACATCTATGAATAACCTGGCCCTTATGCTCAGTGATACCTTCAAACAAATGCAGCAAATGATGAGCATGCCTTCTTCCGGAAAAGGAAATAAGAAAGGAAATACACCTATGCCAGGCATGGAAGGGATGGGAGAGAAGCAAGGGGAACTTAATAAAAGAATGGAAGGTTTAGGTAAATCAGGGGAGAGTGGGCGACAATTATCCGAAGAACTGGCTAATCTTGCCAATGAACAAGCCAAGCTCAGAAAGCAAATTCAGAAAATGCAGGAGGAACTTAACGGTACAGAGCTGGGCAAAAAGATAGGAGGGCAGCTTAATGATCTGAAGAAACAGATGGATGAGAGTGAGAACGACCTTGTCAATAAAAGAATAACACCAACATTGATCAAGCGTCAAAAGGATATACAGACCAGGTTGCTTGAAGCTGAAAAAGCCATTAAAGAACAAGAGTTAGACCCTAAGCGTAAGTCAGCGACGGCTACTACCTTTAACCGTACGAGCCCACCTGATCTGGAGAAATTTACAAAGGAGAAGCAAAAACAATTAGAATTGATACGTACTACTCCTCCAAACTACACACCTTTTTATAAGAAACAGACTGATAATTATTTCAAAAGAATTAAATAAAAATATGTTTCACGTGAAACACTACCCTCATTTCTTAGTGAAATATGAGGATGGTTAAGAATCAAAACAATGTTTCACGTGAAACATAATAGGATAGAAAGCATGTTTGAAGAATACGATGTTATTGTTGTTGGAGCCGGTCATGCCGGATGTGAAGCTGCTCATGCTGCTGCAAGTATGGGATCAAAGACCTTATTGGTCACTATGAACCTACAAAACATTGCTCAGATGTCTTGCAACCCTGCCATGGGTGGTGTAGCCAAAGGGCAAATAGTCAGAGAAATCGATGCTATAGGAGGGATGTCTGGTATCATCAGTGACCACACTATGTTACAGTTCAGAATGCTGAACAGATCAAAAGGCCCGGCCATGTGGTCACCCAGATGTCAAAGCGACAGGATGGAATTCGCATTACTATGGAGAGACACCCTGGAGAAAAATCTGAACGTAGACTTCTGGCAGGAAATGGCAGTAGGTTTATTGGTAAAAGATAACCGGGTAACAGGTATTAAAACAGCCCTTGGTCTGGAGATCAAAGCCAAATCAGTAGTGCTGACCAATGGTACATTTTTGAATGGTGTGATTCATATTGGTGAAAAACATTATGGTGGTGGAAGAACTGGGGAGTCAGCAGCCTACGGAATAACTGAGCAACTGGTTCAATTAGGATTTGAATCAGGAAGGATGAAGACAGGCACTCCACCAAGAGTAGACAGCAGAAGTATTAATTACGCCGCCATGGAAGAACAGAAAGGAGATGAAGATCCTGAGAAATTCTCCTATACCGACACTCCTCATTTAAAAGAACAACACAGCTGCTGGATATCATATACCAATGAAAAAGTCCATGATGAATTGCGAAAAGGATTCGACAGATCACCTATGTTCAATGGACGTATCCAGGGTCTTGGTCCAAGATACTGCCCATCTGTAGAAGACAAGATCAACAGGTTTGCTGAAAAGAACAGCCATCAGATCTTCCTTGAACCTGAAGGTAGGTCAACCGTCGAGATGTACGTGAATGGATTCTCTACTTCCCTGCCGGAAGATATTCAATACAATGCTATCAGAAAAATACCTGGCTTTGAGAATGTGAAAATGTTCCGTCCCGGCTACGCAATAGAATATGACTATTTCCCACCTACCCAATTGAAACTAAGTTTAGAGACTCAGCTTATAGACAATCTATACTTTGCAGGTCAGATCAATGGCACCACGGGATATGAGGAAGCAGCGGCCCAAGGTTTGATGGCAGGTATTAATGCTCACCTGAAAGTGCATGAACAAGATCAGTTTATCCTGAAAAGGGATGAAGCCTATATTGCCGTACTTATCGATGACCTTGTCAACAAGGGTACGGAAGAGCCTTACAGAATGTTTACATCTAGAGCAGAGTTCAGAACATTACTCAGGCAAGACAACGCAGATATAAGACTAAGTGAAAAGGCCAATAAAATTAATCTTGCTGATGATGCGAGAGTACAAAGGGTAAAACAGAAAGTAGCAGGTTCGGACGAAATATATACTGAACTGCAGAAAATAAAAGTTGATCCTTCAGATATCAACGGATTTCTGGAGTCAAAAAATTCAGCTACCATCAGAGAACGGGCAACCTTGTTTAATCTTCTTAAAAGACCTGAAATCAATATCCAGGACCTAATAGGCGTCAATAAAAATTTAGAAACTTTAACAGCCAAGTACGACCGGGAAATAACAGAACAGGCAGAGATCAGCG
Organism: Emticicia sp. CRIBPO; assembly: GCF_009905725.1. GTDB lineage: Bacteria > Bacteroidota > Bacteroidia > Cytophagales > Spirosomataceae > Leadbetterella. Next base: position 26,781 of record NZ_JAAAKV010000005.1, read on the forward strand.
TTAAGTATGAAAGATATATTGAGAAAGAGTTAGCTATGGCGGAGAAAGTCAACAAACTGGAAAACCTGAATATAAACGCTGAGTTTGATTACGAAAAACTCACTTCTATTTCTATTGAGGCCAGACAGAAATTAAAGAAAATAAAACCGCAGACTTTAGGACAAGCTTCACGCATTAGTGGGGTTTCTCCGGCTGATATATCAGTCTTAATGATACACCTAGGCAGATAATAATGAAAACAAATTACCTGGTAATTCTAAGCTCACTCTTGTTGAGTTCCTGTGCACAGTTTGTACCACCTACAGGGGGAATAAAAGACGAGATACCTCCCAAACTCCTGAAAACACAACCTCTTAACAAAACGATCAATTTCAAGGGGAGTACCGTATCACTTGAATTTGATGAAGTGATTGACGTCAGTTCCTTAAGACAGGACCTTCTGGTTATCCCTGAACAACCGGGTGCGTACACCGTCAAACAAACTTCTAAAGGAGTAAAGCTTGTCTTTGATCAACCGTTCAAAGACAGCACTACCTATACCCTTAATTTCCGGAATGGTGTAAAAGACATCAATGAAAGAAATCCGGCTCAGAATCTTAAGCTGGTATTCAGTACCGGTGACAAAATAGACTCATTGAGTGTATCAGGAAAAATACAGGATCTCTGGGCAAAAACAGAAGAACTTGATGTCACAGTCGGGCTCTACAATCTAACAGACACCATTCCAATCCTGAAGCGGAAACCTGACTACTTTACAAAAACAGATTCTTCAGGAAACTATCTTTTTGAAAATATTAAGAATAACAAGTATCGCCTGATTGCCATCAATGACAAAAACCAGAACCTGCTTTTCGATCAGAAAAATGATAAGATCGGCTTCTTAAGCGATACCCTTAATCTTACAGAAAACAAGAAGCTTGAGACCATTGAGATATATAAATCTGACCTCATTAAGAATAAGCTCAAAAGAAGTATTCCCAGGGAAAACACCTTTACGGTTCAGATGGAAAGGAACGTAAAAGAACTGAATGTTCTGTATAACGACCCAAAAGATACAATAACTTATAATGTTAAAACAAATGAATTGACTTTCTTTAACCACCCGGTACTGAAAGATACCTTATTTGTAAAGATCAGAACAGTAGATTCACTTCTAAGGGTAGATGAATTCCAGCAGAAAGTGTACTTCACCAAACCGGTTGCTTCAACTTCAACCAGGAAAAGAAGGCCTGCAGATTTACCTATCATATCCAGCATCAAAAGCGGTGAAGCAGTAACGCTTCCCTTCGAATATGTACTCAGATTTGAAACACCGATTGTAAGGATAGATACACAGAAAATCAGGCTGTATAATGATACTACCATAGGCCCCAGGCCCGCATTATCCTGGATAGATAAGAATAACACCCAGCTTAAAATAAGCGTCCCTGGCAAAGCTAAAGAAGAAGTTTCGTTGAGAATACAGTCGAATGCATTTGAAAACTACAGGGGCGATACCAGTGCCAATTACTCACAAAAGAACAAGATTCTCAAAAAGGATGATATGGGACTTATTGAAGGTTCCACCAAAATCAAAGATGGTACTAAAATTGCCCAGTTAATAAAAAACGATACCCGGGAGATCATTCGGGAAATAAGTTTTACCAATACCTTCAGATTTGATAATGTGGTACCTGATATTTACGACATCAGGATAATCATTGATGTGAACAAAAATGGTATCTGGGATACCGGTGACTTTATCAACAATATACAACCTGAAAAGATACTCTTGAGTAAGGAGCCTATTAAATTGAAAGCCAATTTTGAAATAAGGGACGTACTCATAGAATAATGTTGTGGAAAAACCTGTTAATAAGGGTGAATTAATGCGAATAACTCTGAAAATGTGTGGGGATAAGTAATGGTAAGTCATACAAAACAGGGAGGATCAGAAGAAAATGAGGACAACCTCTGACTTATAAAATTTTCTCAGCACGTTATACACCCGGGGAAAAGTCCTTAAATATATTAACATCAACAACAGCAGGTTTCCCACAAAAAATATAAATAGCTGATAAAGAATATTCTAAATGTTTATTATAATTTTAGATATCCACAGCTGGAATATATTAATCAACAAAGTATAAAAAGTAAAAGGTAGAAAGAACTCTTATCAACAAATCCACAGACATAATAATATAATAACAATAAGAATTAAATATATATATCTTTATTATTATTAAGGTCATGCTTAAAACAATAATCATTTTCTTCCTGACGGCGGCAACAATAATGGGCCAGGACGTTGATTTGGCGAACGCCTATTTTAAACAAGGCGAGTACGACAAAGCAAATGAGCTTTATAAAAAAATAAGCAAGGATAAAGACCAGGCCAGAATTATACACAACAACTATCTTCTATCGCTTCAGAAGGTGAAAGATTTTGAAGAAGCTGATAAATTTATCAAGCGTCAGATCAAGGCAAACGAGAATATTATATCGTATAAAGCTGACTACGCCCAGTTTCTGGAGTATTCCGGGAAACCTGAGCTGGCCAGAAAAGAATTTGACATACTGATCGATAATGCCTCAAAAGTGGATGCTTATGTGTATGAACTGCAGAATTACTTTTACAGAGTCAATAAAATCGACCTGGCCATCAAACTTCTTCTGACTTCGAGAGAGCGTGGCAAAGATCCTTACAGACACGATGTGCAGCTGGCCCGGGCTTATCTGTATGTCGGGCAGAAAGAAAAAATGCTGGAGGAAGTACTTGGATTCGGACAGAGAAATCAGAACCCTTCTTATGTTCAGGCCACTATTCAGGACAATATCAAGGAAGAAGCGGAGATTGAAATGCTGGAGAAAATACTATACTCTAAAATCCAGGCTAACCCGAATGAAACCTTTTATTCTGAGATACTGATATGGCACCTGGTACAGAAGCATGAATTTGCCAGGGCATTTCTCCAAACCAAAGCCATTGATAAAAGGCTGAAACTGGAAGGTATGAAAGTGTTCGAATTGGCTGCCCTGGCCTTTCAAAACGGTGATTTCAGGAATGCCTCCAAAATGTACCAATATGTGATGGAAGAATATCCTTCGGGAGATTTTTATCCTATTGCCAGAAGATTGTATATCCAGAGCAAGGAAGAACTGGTTAAAAATACCTACCCGGTAAGTCTGCCGGATATCAAGGAGCTGATCGTGGAATATGAGGGTCTGATCAAGGATCTCGGAAGATCCCCCAAGACCATCGAAGCCCTCAGAAACCTGGCTTTGCTGCATGCATTCTATTTAAATGATCATAATAAGGCGATTGAAATATTGCAATCGGCTATCCAGATTTCAGCGAATAACCCGAAGTTCAGGGATCAGTGCAAGCTCGACATGGGTGATATCTACATATTGAAAGATGAACCTTGGGAATCAACATTGCTCTATATGCAGGTGGAGAAAAACCAGAAAGAAGATAATCTGGGAGAAGTGGCTAAATTGAAAAACGCGAGGTTACAGTATTACACAGGGCAGTTTGAGCTCTCTAAAGATATTCTCGATATCCTTAAAAAAGCGACTACGAGAGAGATTGCCAATGATGCCATGCAGTTGAGTTTGCTGATTCAGGACAACATAGGACTGGACACTTCGGAAACAGCCATGAAGGAGTTTGCCAAGGTCGATCTGCTCATATTTCAGAACAAACATTACGAAGCGATAACCGCTCTGGAATCTCTTTTCCAGACGTATAAATCCCATAGCCTGGCCGATGAAATACTTTGGCTAAGGGCAAATACTTACCTGAAAATCAATGAAGTAGATAAGGCAATCCTTGACCTGAATACCATTATTAATGATTATAAATACGATATTCTTTCAGACGATGCGATGTTTACCCTGGCTAAAACCTTTGAAGAAAAGAAGGGGGATAAAGTCCGGGCTATGGAATATTATAAACAGATTCTGAAAGATTATCCGGGCAGTATTTACGGGGCACAAGCCAGGATTAAGTTCAGAGAATTGAGGGGGGATTTTGTTAACTAACTGATTACTAAATGTTTTATACGTAAGAAATATTATTCACAAATAAAATCGTATAAAATATTACTCCCCGGCCCAACGTTCTCTATGAGCATCAAAAGATAGAAATGATAAAGAAACTCTTCTTCTCAACACTCTTATTAAGTTTATCAACAATTGTATCATCTGCCCAGCAGAATGACATTATTGTGTATGGCAAGAACTATTTCGGAAATACGGTAAATGAGAGTGAAATCTGCAAAATGCTGGGTTTTACTTCGAGGCCTGAAGCCAGCAGGGCTGTTGAAAACATCGTCAGGAGATCCGGGCTGAAACAGAACTTCTATGTGATGGAATGTCCGAGCATTGACAACTGTTTTGCAGCTACCAGGAACGGCGAAAGGCTGATTGTTTATGATCCGGGTTTCATGAGAAGGATCAACGACATTACCCAGACAGACTGGGCGGCACTGAGCATACTCGCTCATGAAATCGGGCACCACCTGCAGGGGCATACCATCAAACAGGGGGGAAGCGACCATGAGAAAGAACTGGAGGCTGATGAGTTCTCCGGATTTGTCATGTACCAGATGGGAGCCACTTTAAAGCAGGCTCAGTCGGCGATTTTCAAGCTGACCAGCGATTATCCTACCAGCACCCATCCGGTGCGAACCAGACGCCTTAAATCGATAGAAAAGGGCTATAACAACGCGATGGAGCTGTATCCGAATGTCAGAAATACAATGGGGACTAAAGAGCCGGAACGCCAGGTTTCGGAGCCCGTCGCGAGTAACAGGGAAGGGGAACTGATCATCGGGGACATTGTTATCAAACCCAATCATGAAACATCTGTGTATAAATTGCCTGAACCTGAAGTAGTTAAAAAGAAAACAGGTTGTATAGATGGCGATTGCTGGGAAGGCTTCGGGGTGATGATCAATTCAAAAACCAATGAAAAATTTGCCGGCGGATGGAAAAGTGGAAAAAGAGCAGGAAAAGGGACTGAGTTTTATAACGACGGATTGAAGAAATATGAGGGAGAATACCAGAACGGGGTATTTAACGGGACAGGCACCTACTTCTTCAAAACAGGAGAAAAATATGTCGGGAAATTCAGAAACGGCCAGATGCATGGACAAAACAGTGTTTTTCATTTCAGAAATGGCGACCGGATCGTGGTGGACTATGTCAACGGGAAAAAAGAGGGCAGGGCTAAAATCATTTACTGGGATGGTGGTGAAGGCACGCGTTACTATAAAGATGACCGCGAACTCAACTGAAGTCAATAATAAAAGCAGATAAAAATATCAAGTCGGTACATTTCATGCCGACTTTCTTTTATATTTGTCAGCTCAAAAAACGAACATAAACAATATGTCTTGGTTTAGAAGAACAGATAAAGGTATACAAACCCCTACGGAATTAAAACGTGAAACACCTGATGGGTTGTGGTATCAGTGTCCTGAATGCAAAAATGTGATGCATACCAGGGAACACAAACAGAATGCATTTACCTGCATTCATTGCAATTATCATGATAAAATAGGATCGGAAGCATATTTTCAGCTTTTATTTGATGACGGAAGTTATACGGAGTTAGACAAAGATATGAGATCGGGTGACCCTTTGTCGTTTGTGGACACAAAAGCGTATCCGGATCGCTTAAAGGCAACAGAAGCTAAATCAGGCTTGAAAGATGCCTGCCGTACTGCCCACGGGAAAATGAATGGTGTTAATTTGACCATCTCCTGTATGGACTTTGGCTTTATCGGAGGTTCAATGGGATCCGTTGTAGGGGAGAAGATCGCCAGGGGGATTGACTACTCTATTAAAAAGAAAATTCCGTTTCTGATGATATCCAAATCCGGCGGAGCCAGAATGATGGAAGCAGGATTTTCATTGATGCAGATGGCAAAAACCTCAGCAAAACTTGCTTTACTTGACCAGGCCGGAATTCCTTATATTTCATTGCTTACAGATCCTACCACCGGTGGTGTTACGGCGTCTTTTGCGATGCTGGGAGACTTTAACATTGCTGAGCCTGGATCACTGATCGGCTTTGCAGGACCGAGGGTAATCAAGGAAACCATCGGTAAAGATTTACCTAAAGGATTCCAGACGGCAGAGTTTGTTCTGGAGCATGGTTTTCTGGATTTCATAGTTGACAGGAAAGATCTTAAAGATAAACTCTCGAGTCTTCTTAAAATGCTCGAAAAATAAAAAAAGCCCGGAGGAGATCCGGGCTTTTTCTTTATATAAGGGTCAGATAATGAATCGCTTTTGGCTCTGTTTTCTGAAGATAGGAGCAGAAACCTCTACACCGGCTTAAATCATTATTCTTCAGAAATAGTTTCTAGTACCTTCAGAAAACGAAAAAAAAGAAAAGATCCGGATGGCTTTCATATTGTTGAAACGCATTTTATCAGTTAAAAGAGATTTTTTATCCGGAAAACAGGCCGGCTAACCGGAAAATCATGATTGATTCCTGATTACTTAAAATTCAAAAATTCGTCAAAATTTAATAATCATAACAATTAAGGAAATTCCAACGAACTTTTGAGGCGATTATTGTTTTGGCTTTGCTTTACTTTTGTCGACGATCGTCTCAAATTTACTCACAGACGAAACGGCAAAGAATCCCAGGGCTTTATTCTTCGAAGAAGAGTTCAATGTAAAGATATTGGTAGGGATATTGGCCGGAGGAGTTCCGAAAATACCACCATTGGACGATTCCTGGCGAACCTGAAGCAAGAAGTAAAAAGCCTCATTGCTTATGGAACGAAGTTCAACGTTAATAGTGTCTTTGTCATAAAATATATCATCAAAACCACCATTGATGGATTGCCTGACAGGAAGAATGAATAGAAGTCCGTCAGATTTTGAGCCCGGAGAAAACCCGGCATCATAAGCGACTGAAATTTGGGAAGGAAGGTTTCTCTCCTTGCCGTTTTTCTTTGACTTTACCCAATAAGTATCTCCTTCTCCCACAGGGTCCTTAGCGTAGAACTGGGCCAGAAATCCGTCTCTTGGTTTTCCGTTTTCCGGGGCAATCGGCAGGCGGAATTCTTCATAAGTGAGAGAATCTATTTTGGGAACGCGAGGAAGCGTTGATATAGAATAGTATTCCTCATTTTTGTATTTGATATACAGGGCATGTCTTTTACCCAGCTTCAGAAAGGACCCTTTAACCGGCGTAAAGCTATAATTTCCATCGTTGTTCTTGTCTGTAAAAGTATGAGCAGTACTGTCTTCTTCGAAAACAATGACTGTGGCACCGAGAGCAGGCTTTACTGGTGAATTATCAAAATAGGGTTGAGAGAGGGTTAATTTGATCGTTTGAACACTGTTTTCATCGGTAAGCCAGGCATCAACGACCAGTTGCTCAACACCGTCTTTGACAGACAGGTCTATTACATCTTCACAGCTGAAGAAGAAAGGCGTTAAAGCAAGAGAAAGAATCGGAAGTATTATTTTTTTGAAGTTCATTGTCTTAGAATTTAAAATTGTAGGTAACTGCAGGTAAAACGGACGCAAAAACAGAGTAGCGGATAGCTTCTGTGATGGCCGGATTATCTTCATTTTGTCTTACATAAACAGAGAACGGGTTGCGTCGGTTGTATATATTATAAACAGAGAATACCCACTCACTTTCTCCTTTGCCAAAAAGGGCATGTTTGTTTTTCCTGGTGGCCGAAAGATCAAGGCGATGCGAGGCCGGAATCCTGTAATTATTTCTTTCGTCGTAATAATTGTGTGGAAGAGCAACGCCCTGCCATTCAAATTTGTTGGTCGGAAAACTGGCCGGGGTGCCGCTGGCAAAGCTGAAATTTCCGGAAAAAGACCATTTTTTGCCGGGATCGTAAATCAGAACGGCCGAGAGGTTGTGAAGCTTGTCGATGCGGCTCGGAAACCATTCGAAGTTATTCAAACCCTCCACTTTACGTTCTGTGCGGGCCAAGGTATAGCTGATCCAGCCGTTAAAAACACCTTTGTTTTTCTTGATATAAAATTCGGCCCCGTAAGCCCGTCCCTGGCCTGAAAGAAGGTCTGCTTCAACATAAGGGTTGAGCAACAAGTCGGCGTTTCTTACATAATCGATCTGATTCTGCAGGCTTTTGTAATAGACTTCTACAGAAGATTCGTATTCATTATCCGCAAAATTTTTGAAGTAGCCCAATGCAACCTGGTCAGAAAGCTGCGGTTTTATATTATTGCTGCTGGGTGTCCAGACATCAAGCGGAGAAGAAGCGGTCGTATTCGAAAGTAAATGAATGTACTGAGCCAGGCGGTTGTAGCTGAGTTTTAAAGAAGATGAATTGTTCAGGCCGACATTCAGAGCAAAACGAGGCTCCAGATTGCCGTAAGTCTGAATGTTTTCTCCTTTGCCATAAGTTTTAACGTCTTTTACAGATTTTCGCTCTCCGGGCTTGCCGCTTTCATCCAGGATAACAGCATTTCCTTTACCGAGATAGTGATAATCAGAATATCTCAGACCATAGCTTAATGAGACTTTCTCATTGATTTTTTGCTCGTTACCCACATAAACGGCAGATTCAACGGCATATTTTCCATCCAATCCTATGGTCTGGCTTTCTCCTCCCGAAACGGCCGTGGCCTTTCCCGGGTTAAACGAATAGTAGATCACCTGGCCTCCGAATGAAAGTGTATTTTTGGTATTTATATAGTAGTTAAAATCGGGTTTTATACTATAATTCACGATGTTTGACTTCCACTCGAAAGAGTCCTGATCGTTTTCGTTTTTAGTGTCAGAATCAAGCGAATAATCATAATTCGAATAGAAAACGGTTGTGTTCAGAAACAATTTGTCATTAAATACATGATTCCATCTGAACGTGGTGGTGGCATTGCCCCAGTTGAAGCCGAAGTCGGCACCGAAGACATCACGCCCGAAATATCCGGAAAGAAAAACAGTATTTTTATTGTCGATTTTATAGTTGGCCTTGGCGGTGAAATCGTAGAAATAGAACTTTGACCCTTTCAGGTCTGAATTCAGAAAAGGCTTGGCCAACAAGTCGATATAAGACCGGCGAAGGGCCACGATAAATGAACCCTTGTCTTTCACAAAAGGCCTTTCGTAGGCAAACCTGGAAAAAATTGTCCCTAAACCTCCGGTAAACTCCGCTTTCTTGGAGTTTCCTTCTTTCATTCTGACATCGAGAATCGAAGAAACACGGCCACCATAAGTGGCGGGAATCCCACCCTTGATGAGTTTAACGTCCTTAACGACATCCGGATTAAAGACGGAGAAAAAACCGAACAGGTGGGAAGAGTTATAAACAGGAGCTTCATCCATCAGGACGAGGTTTTGGTCAATGGCCCCGCCTCTGACATTAAATCCCGAAGCTCCTTCGCCCACTGAGCTTACTCCGGGCAAAAACTGTATACTTCTGATCACATCCACTTCACCCAGTAACGCCGGCATTTTGCGAATGGTTTTCATTTCGACTTTGTTGACGGACATCTCCAGGTTACGGACATTATCGTCTTCTTTTTTAGCGGTTATTACGACTTCGTTAAGGGTTTTTCCTTCTTCCGAAAGCTCAAAATTGACCACGAGATTGGTATTCAGATCAATTTTTCTGCTGAGAGGTTTGTAACCGATATAGCTCAGTGAAAAATTGTAAGAACCGGAGGGCAGGGTGATGGAATAGAATCCGTAGACATTGGTTTGCGTACCCAGCTTGGTTTCGGGGTTATAGACCGTTACCCCGATCAGGCCTTCACCATTGGAAACGTCTTTGACATAACCGCTGAGTGTGAATTTTTCTTGGGAAGTAGCTGCGAAACTGATAAATAAGAGGAAAATAAAAAATTTCCCGGTTTGTTTTTTCATGAAAATCATCATTAATAAATGTAAAGAATAGCTTGTATTTTGTTTTTAAAAGTTAAAATAGAAAACCCCAAAGAGCGGGTTTTGTTTTTGATTAATATGGATAACGACAGCTAATGGGCATAAATTCTGACTATCGCACGGTAAAATTAAAATTAACAAATACATAAAACAGGCATTTTGATTTAAAAGGCTGCTATCATGCATGAACGGGAGGCGAATCGTTTTAAAAGATTCTGACGATGTCCGCCGGCAATTTGCAATAATTGCAACAACAGACTACAAAACAGAAGCTTTTTTTGCATTATTTTGAAAAATAATTGGGAAACCTGCTTGAAAATAGAAATTTATTTGCAATTTTCGCAAATAAAACCCTACAATTGATGAAAGAAATCAGTCCATCCAGTATTTTAACCGTAATCGTATTGCATCTCCTGCTGATTATGGTGATCTCTTACTTTACCAGCAAAAAAGCCAACAACGCCTCTTTTTTTATTGCAGGGAGAAAGGCTCCCTGGTGGTTGGTTACCTGGGGTGTGATAGGAGCAGTTATTTCAGGGATTACTTTTATTTCTGTTCCGGGTGCAGTAGGGGTAAAGGGAGGGAATGAGCATTTTTCCTATTTTCAGTTGATTTTAGGTAATTCGGTAGGATATATTATTATCGCACTGGTGTTGCTGCCCACTTTTTATAAAATGAAACTGGTTTCCATTTATGGTTACCTGGAACAACGGTTCGGAGGTACAGCCATGAAAATCGGAGCAGCCTGCTTTACGGTTTCGAGGGTTTTCGGTTCCTCGCTGAGGCTTTTTCTGATGGCTTTGGTCCTTCAGAAGTTTGTTCTGGCCCATTATGGTATCCCGTTTTGGGTAACCGCCATTATCGTTCCCGGACTGATCTGGTTATACACATTTAAAGGGGGTACAAAAACAATAATAGTTACTGATTCCATACAAACTGCATTGTTTATTCTGGCCATTATTATGACCATTTATGATATTGCAGGACACATGAATACGAATGTCGGAGGTCTGGTAAGTACGATCTGGAGCAGTGAATATTCCGAGACGTTTTATTTCGGAGACTTTTCTGATCCCAACAATTTTACAAAACAGTTTTTTGGCGGTATCCTGGTGGCCATAGGCACGTCGGGACTTGATCAGGATGTGATGCAAAAGCACCTTTCCTGTAAAAATCTCAGGGAATCACAAAAGAATGTTTTTACTTCCACAGCGGCACTAATTGTGGTCAATCTGCTTTTTCTGATCCTCGGAGCGGGACTGTACCTGCTGGCAAAACAGCAAAATGTTACCTTACCTGAGCGGGCAGATGAAATGTATCCGTTAATGGCCTTTAATCACCTGTCGGTACAGACCGGGATTATCTTCATCATGGGTCTGGTGGCTTGCAGCTACTCCAGTGCTGATTCGGCCCTTACAGCTCTGACGACTTCTTTTTGTGTTGATTTCCTGGGATTTGAAAAAAAGAAAGAAGTGGTTTCGGAAGATAAACTCGGCAGACAAAGAAAGCTGGTGCACCTTGGTTTTACAGTAGCTTTTATGCTGATCATTATCCTGATGAATGTTTTAGGGAACGAAAGTATCCTGAATGTGCTTTTCAAGTTCACCGGATACCTTTACGGTCCTCTCATCGGGCTTTTCTCCTTCGGATTTCTGACCAGGTATGAGATAAAAGAGAAGGGGATTGCCTATGTGTGTATATTGGCTGTGGCAGCAACGGTTCTTCTTGACTATGCGGTTCCATTGCTGTTTGATGGCTTTCAACTGGGCCTTTACATCTGGGGAATCAACGGCATTCTGGCTTTTACAGGACTTTTTTTAATACGGAAGTAAAAATTTTACAATCAATTTTCTAACAATCAAACCTTTTACGAATTATGACCAAAATTCTAGACAAATTAATTATCCCTTTAAAATGGCGTTTCCTGGCTGTTCTGACAGCGATTTGCGTTTTTGGAGGGGTAGATGTTATGGCACAGCAGGTGTATAACATCAGTGGGAAAGTGAGTGATGCTACCGGCGGTGTTCCGGGTGTAACTGTGCAGATTCAGGGAACTACAGCCGGAACATCTACCAACATGGATGGGGTTTATCAATTGAGTACAACCCTTAAACCAGGCACATACAAACTACAGGTTTCTTCCATTGGTTATGCATCAGCTTCCCAGACCCTTGTTTTGGGAAATCAGTCATCCATAACTGTGGATTTTACCCTTAAAGATGATGCTACCAACCTGGATGAGGTGTTGGTGGTTGGCTCTACGGTAAAAGAAACAAGACGTCAGCTGGGTAATGCCATCAGCTCTGTTAAATCAGAAGATCTGCAAAAATCGGGTACAAATAACCTGGTTTCTGCCCTTCAGGGAAAAGTGCCCGGGGCACAGATTACCCAGAACTCGGGAGACCCGTCAGGCGGGATCACGATCCGTTTGCGTGGGGTGAAATCAATACAGGGAAGTTCAGATCCTTTGTATGTGATTGACGGTGTGATTGTAAGTAACAACACCTCGAACATTGCCCAGACAGCGGTTTCAAACCAGGTAGGTACGGCGGCCAAAATAGGGAGTAACAGGTTAGCGGATATCAACCCTAACGATATCGAAAGCCTGAACATCATCAATGGTGCAGCGGCAGCGGCACAATACGGTTCAAGAGCAGCCAATGGTGTGGTGATCATTACGACTAAAAAAGGTAAGACGGGAGCACCAAGGGTCAATTTTACAACGAGTTTTAACACCAACGAGCTTCGTAAGAAGCTTTATATTACCAAATATGGTAAACAATTTGGTTTTGCGGGATTGAGACTCCATACCATCGGAGCGATTTCAGCAGCACAAATTGCAGCAAATCCGGGCGTGACTACCGTAGGAATCAACAGAAATGGTGAAGCTAACACGATCCTTGCCTCCAACCTGGTGGATGTAACGCGTTATGATTACCAGGATCAAATCTTCAGAACAGGTTATGGCACAGACAATGGACTGTCTATCAGCGGTGGAACGGAGAAAACGCAGTATTTTGTCTCTTTGAATTACTCTAAAAACGAAGGAATTGTTAAAGGCACCGATTTCTCAAGATATGGACTGAGAGCCAGAATAGATCAGAGACTGAACAATTGGGCGAAACTTTCGGCCGGATTGAGTTATACCAACAGCTTTGCGAATGAGAAAGCAAACGGTAACGTATTTTACAGCCCGATCAACTCGATCAACATCACCAACAACATCTGGGATATCACCCAAAGAGATGCTGCCGGAAACCTGAAAGCGGTAGAGCCTACCCGTGTCAACCCTTTGACAACGGTAGAGGCCATGAAATTTAATCAACAAGTTAACAGGACCATCAATGACTTGCAATTGAACCTGACTCCATTTAAAGGATTCGCGGTAGACTGGATTGTGGGGGTTGATGCCTATTCACAAACAGGAACCAACTATATTCCGCCTTATCCATATCAGGCCGAAGCAGGTTTGCCATTGGAGCGTTATCCTCTTGGATTTGCGTCTTCGATCACAAATACAGCCATGTTTTTGAATACAGATCTGAACATATCTTATGAAAACCAACTTACAGATGACCTGAAACTGAACCTGCTTGCGGGAACCAGCTATCAGTACAGCACCTCAGACCTTTTGAGAGGTAGCGGAGAGAGCCTGGCACCTTTTATCGAAACACTTAACGGCGGATCTACGATTACCGCGGGTTATGGTCTGGACAGATACAATCTGAGCGGACAGTTTGCCCAGGCAACGATCGGCTATAAAAACATTGCGTTCTTAACGGGAGCAATCAGAAGAGACAGAAGCTCTAAGTTTTCCGCCTCTGAAACCAACCAGGTCTACCCTAAAATATCGGGAAGCTTTATCCCGTCAGACCTGAGTGCCTGGAAAAACAGCAAACTCAGTGATGCATTCAGCTCACTTAAGCTTCGTGCCTCTTACGGACAGGCTGGTAACCTTACCGGTATCGGGTCATACGACCGTTTCTGGCAGTATAACCCGATCTCTTACCTGGGTAAAAATACGATTGTACCAAGCAGCCAGCTTGCCAACAACCGTGTACGTCCGGAGCGTATGACAGAAACAGAATTTGGTCTTGACGCCTCGTTCCTGAAAGACAGAATCGGATTGACCTTTACGACGTATCAGCAACATATCAAAGACCTGGTTGTTAACGCAGTTTTGGCGGCTACGGCCGGAGGAACCAGTATTGTCAACAACACTGGAGAAATGTCTAACAAAGGGATTGAAATCGGACTCAACCTGAACCCGGTGAAGACAAAAGACCTGAACTGGAATGTTTCCGTGATCTTTAACAGGAACAGGAACAAAATTGAGAAACTTGGAACAGCTTTGCTGGCGATCAACAACGTAGCAGGAGCTCCCGTTTTCCTTATCGAAGGACAACAGGCGTCACTTTTCTATGGTATTCCTTATGCCAAAGATGCCAACGGACAGCTGATTCTGAATGCCCAGGGATTCCCGCAGAGAGAGCAGGGGATACAGAAAGTAGGTTATTATGAGCCGCAGAGAGATGATAAAGGCCAGCCAACCGGCGGGTTTGTCAATGGTGTTATCGGTAATCCGAACCCAAAATGGACAGGATCAATCTCAAGTTCATTGGATTACAAAAAATTCGGTTTCAGATTCCTGCTTGATGCAGTGCAGGGCGTAGACGTTTTCAATGCGGATTTCAGGACCCGCCAGGGAGTTGGCGTTGGTGAAATAGCTGAAGCGGAATTGAAAGGGGAGGTAAAAAGAGGATATATTTTCTCTAATTACCTGATCGAAGAATGGAGAATTGACAATGGTTCATTTGTAAAGTTGAGAGAAGTAGCCCTTACTTATCAGTTGCCGCAATTCAAAGGCATCAAATCATGGAGCTTGTCTTTGATCGGCCGCAACCTGGTTTCGTGGGATAAATACAGAGGATATGATCCGGAAACCAATGCTGGTGGAAATAGTGATTTGTTCAGAGGTGTTGATTTTGGAAACGTTCCGATTCCAAGAACCTATCAGGCACAGTTAAACGTATCATTTTAATCAACATTAGAATTTAAGAATCATGAAAAAACAAATAATTTATATCAGTGCTGCCCTTATGCTGGTGGTTTCATCTTGTAACAAAGATTATCTTAACCCAAGCACAGCCAGTGAAGAACAGGTAGTTAAGGACCAGACAGGTCTGATTGCGATGGTCAACGGGCTTCAGCAGAAGTTTACGATATCGAGAGCCGGCGTGATGTATTCTTATATCACAGCAAACGGCCTTACAACCAAAGAACTGGTTAACCTTAACGTAGGAAACACAGACGAGGCTAACCTGCAAACAGGAACAACGGCCGTACAGGGTAATAATTCTGTAGTAAGCAACCTGTGGAACCAGGCACACCTGGTAAAAGCGAACGCGGACATTGTGATTAAAAATATCGCAAGTGCACAGGATCCGGCTGTAAAATCGGGAATTCTGGCTTATGCTCATTTCTACAGGGCTCTGTCTTTGGGAACTGTTGCCCAGTTTTTTGAGCAAACGCCTATTGCTGTAGGAACGAATGCCGCATTTGTTAAGAAAGAAGATGTGCTTAAAGACGCGGTTAATTCCCTGACGATTGCTGCAAAAAGCCTTAATGACCAGGCCCCTTCTGCAGCATTTACTGGAAGTGTGGTGATGCCGTTAGCCAGTGTGAAGAATGGTATCCAGGCCCTTTTGGCCAGATATAACCTAATGCTTGGCAATTATGATGCGGCTTATGCTGCAGCAAATTCTGTAGACCTGACCGTGAAAGCCGGGTTTACCTTTGACGACATCAGCAGAAACCCGATGTTTGAAACCAGTTTCAGCAACAGGAACGTAACAGAAGCGACGCCGGATTTCGGACTGCCTGCAACCCTGGCTTCTGAGGCGACAGATGGCAGAAAGGCGTTTTATTATAACACCACTGCAGGAGCAAATGCATCGAGAGCCAGTTTCTTTACGGCAAATAATGCAGCGGTGCCTGTATATCTGCCTGGTGAAATGCTTCTGATTAAGGCAGAATGCAAAGCCAGAACCGGGGTATTGGCAGAGGCGGTTACTGAACTGAACAAAGTCAGAACCAAAAAGAATGATGCCTGGGGTGTAAATGCCGGTCTTGCCGAGTATAGCGGAGAAGTGACGGCAACCGCTGTCCTGACTGAGATTTTCCGTCAACGTTGTATCGAATTATTCTTGTCTGGGTTACGCCTGGAAGACAGTCGCAGATTGTCAAGACCAGCAACGGAAAGAACCAGAAACCATTATCCTTACCCATTGTCGGAAAGGAATAATAACACCAGCACCCCTGCTGATCCAACTTTGTAAAAAAAGGGACTAATAAATCCGGGTAATAGAAATTATTCGTATTTTTCGAAAGAAATAACGGGAAATCTTTATAGTTTTTATTATCCGGATTATATATCAGACATGTTCAACCTGAACGGCTAAAATGGCAAATCTGTTAAAAAAAGAGCGGAAAAACATCATTCTGAAGCATATCAATATTCACTCCAGAGTGACGTTCGACGAATTAGCACAGCTTTTGAATGTGTCGGAAGATACCATCAGGCGTGACCTGAACGAGCTTTCCGAAAAAAACCTGATCAGCAAGATCAGGGGAGGGGCCATGGCCCGGGCAAATCAATACATACCTTCTTCTTCAAAATCGAGCTACGCCTATGAAGACAAAAGAATAATCGCTAAAAAAGCCATTTCATTGCTCAAAGACGGCATGCTGGTGCTGGTTGGCGGAGGTACAACCGTCCGGGAGTTTATCAAGATGATCCCGGAAAACCTGAAAGCGACCTTTGTAACGGCCAATCCGATGACCAGTATCGAACTGCTCGAAAAACCGAATATAGAAACGATTATCCTGGGGGGAAGAATCTCAAATTACAGCCAGACCGTGATAGGAGGAGACGCCTTTTTAAAGCTGGCTGAAATTAAAGCAGACCTGTGTGTGCTTGGAACTAATGCCATAGATTTTAATGAGGGGATAACCGACCTTGAATGGGAAACCGTAGAAATCAAGAAGGCGATTTTTAAAGCCTCAAAAAAGGTGGTTATTCTGGCAATATCTGAAAAACTGAATACTACCATGAAGTTAAGGGTCTGTCCTATCAACGAGATAGATTACCTGGTTACAGAACTTTCACAGGATCACCCGCTTTTGAAAGCATATCAGAGCTCAGGAATAAAAATAATCTGAAAATGATGCCGTATCGGCATCATTCAAAAAACACAAAATAGCCTTTAAGACACATATCATATTTCTTTGGAGAAATAACAACATTACCAATCATTCAACAAGAAAACATTTACTGCAATGACAACAATGACTGAATCTCACTCGAGTTATGACCACCTGGAACTTATGTCGGTCAGTGAGCTGGTTCAAAATATCAATAAAGAAGATCAGACGGTGGCATTTGCCGTGCAGAAAGAGCAGGATTCCATTATCCGCCTGATCGAAAACATAGTTCCTAAAATCAAAAACGGAGGCAGACTTTTTTATATCGGGGCCGGAACAAGCGGCCGGCTCGGGATTCTGGATGCTTCTGAGTGCCCACCTACCTATGGTGTTCCGAATGATCTGGTTATCGGGATCATTGCGGGCGGAGACACCGCCATCAGAACAGCTGTTGAAAATGCGGAAGATGATGACCAGCAAGCCTGGAAAGACCTGGGCAAGTTTCATATTGATGAAAATGACTTCCTGATCGGCATCGCCGCTTCCGGAACCACCCCTTACGTAATCGGAGGGCTCAAAGAAGCACGTAAGCATGGCGTTTTAACGGGATGTATTACCAATAATAAAAACTCTCCTTTAAGCAGGGAGGCTGATTTTCCCGTTGAGGTGGTGGTTGGCCCTGAGTTTGTGACCGGCAGCACCAGGATGAAGTCGGGAACGGCCCAGAAAATGGTGCTGAACATTGTGTCTACCTCAGTGATGATACAATTAGGGCGGGTTAAAGGAAATAAGATGGTAGATATGAAACTGTCTAACTCCAAGCTGGTAGACAGGGCCATCAAAATGGTCATGCAGGAAACACCGCTGGATTATGAAACAGCCGCTAAATGGCTTGAGAAATCAGGAAGTGTCAGACAAGCCGTCACAGCTTATCAGGAGAGCCTGAACGTATAAACATTTTTGAACAGAAAGGCCACAAAGACGGCCCTCGCCTCTGAAATATATTAGGACTATTTTGACAAATAGTATTAAATTGTAAATCAGGATGTATATTTATATCCAAATCTAAAATAGGTATTCAGAAAAAGAACTTTTGCCGGAACAGGCAGGGTATTTCAGGAACACATTATTAAAAAAAATTAAAATATCGCCCGACTTAATAAATTAATTGAATAGATTTGTAAAATATTTAAGAATTAAAATTTTATCATGGAGAACCTTCAGGTCAAAGAACCCATCGCTTACGAAAAGATACCTACCAGAATCTATCAGGATCCGAAACAAGCATCAAAGTCTGTAGCGGTTGAAATCGCAGCATTGATTCGATCAAAAGCAAAAGCCGGCCAAAACTGTGTTTTGGGTTTGGCAACCGGATCATCACCTAAGACCGTTTATGCAGAATTGATCAGAATGCACCGGGAAGAGGGCCTGAGCTTCAAAAACGTGATCAGTTTTAATCTTGATGAATATTATCCTATGGAGCCTGACGCTGTTCAGAGCTACTGGAGATTTATGAAAGAGCAACTTTTTGACCATGTGGATATCCCTAAGGAAAACTACTTTATTCCGGACGGAACCCTTCCGCAGGAATTGGTTGCTGATTTTTGTAAAGAATATGAAAGAAAGATAGATAACCTTGGTGGTCTGGATTTTCAACTGCTGGGAATAGGAGGGAACGGTCACATCGGTTTCAATGAGCCGGGTTCTTTAATCAACTCGAAAACCAGGTTAATGATGCTGGATCACTCTACGAGGGCTGCAGCCACCATGGATTTCGGCGGAGAACTTCCAAAAGTGCCTAAAAAGGCCATTACGATGGGGGTTTCTAAAATTTTGAGTGCTAAAAGAGTTGTTTTGCTGGCTTGGGGAGAGAGAAAAGCGGGTGTTATTGCTGAAGCCGTTGAAGGTTCTGTAACAGAACATAACCCGTCATCTTATTTACAGACCCATCCGAATGCCTTGTTCATCGTGGATAATGCTGCCGCAACAGAACTTAAGAGGGTGAAAACACCTTGGCTGGTTGAAGATGTGGACTGGAGCGGGCCGATGGTTAAAAAAGCCGTGACGAGCCTGTCATTAAGTCTTCAGAAGCCGATTTTGAAGCTTACAAATAAAGATTACAACGACAATGGATTAAGCGATTTGCTGGCCAGACACGGACAGGCTTATGAAATCAACATAGATGTATTTAATCAGCTGCAGCACACGATCACAGGCTGGCCTGGAGGGAAACCTAATGCAGATGATTCAAACAGACCAGAGCGTGCCCAGCCGGATAAAAAAAGATGTATTATCTTCAGCCCGCACCCGGACGATGATATCATCTCAATGGGTGGAACTTTCCAGAGGCTGGTAGATCAGGGTCATGAGGTACATGTGGCTTACCAAACATCCGGAAACATCGCTGTGGCAGATGACGAGGCCCTGAGATTCATTGACTTTGTGGTTGACTATAACCAGCAATTCGGGATCAGCAGTCCGCAGGCGGAGGTGATCTTTGAAAACGCTAAAAAATTTCTTCAGAACAAGAAAGACAGCGAACTGGATTCTGAAGATGTAAGATATGTTAAAGGCATTATCAGAAGGGGAGAGGCCAAGGCGACGTGTCGTTTTGTAGGTATTCCTGTAGAAAATGCACACTTCCTTAACATGCCTTTTTATGAAACCGGAACAGTGCAGAAGGCTCCGATAGGCGAAAGAGACGTGCAGATCATTGTAGACCTGATAGAAGAAATTAAACCTCATCAGATTTATGCTGCAGGTGACCTGGCGGATCCGCACGGAACGCACAAGGTTTGCCTCGATGCTATTTTTGCTGCCGTTGAGCGTGTAAAACATAAAGACTACATGAGCGACTGCTGGTTGTGGCTGTACAGAGGAGCATGGGCTGAGTGGGGTATCCATGAAATTGAGATGGCTGTTCCGATGAGTCCTGATCAGGTGCTTCAGAAAAGATTCGGGATATTCAAACACCAGTCTCAGAAAGACGGCGTGGTATTCCAGGGTTCGGATTCAAGGGAGTTCTGGCAGAGAGCTGAGGAGAGAAACCAGGGCACTGCAGAGCTTTACAACAAGCTGGGTCTTGCAGAATATGAAGCGATGGAGGCTTTTGTCCGCTGGAAATTTTAAAGAACGGGAGTAATTCAGCCTGAACTATAGACTTAGTGAAAGTTTTTTGATTCCCTTTCGAACTGACATTGTACAATAAGTGTTTTTTTTATAATTTTAGCAAGACAATAACACATTGATGTTGCAACATATACTTGCAATTTTTATATTTGATGTGTTGACTCTAACCAATATGAAAAAAATAAATGTGTTTATGACAGTGCAATGGCTGATATTCATGCCTTTGCTTTTGCCTCTTGGTATTGTTACCGGAGCTTTTGAGGGAATCAAAAAAACGTTTGATCAGGCTGCATCAGACATTTTTGAGAACCAGGAAATTATTTCTTAATGTAAGAAACCCAGGTTCTCAACTTTTATTTCTTCTTTATCCAATTCTAAAAATTCTTCCCAAAAAGGATTTTCAGGAACCGCTGCCTTACATAGAACCGGTTCTTTCTTCACAGGATGAATAAAGTAGACACGTCTTGCATGAAGATTGATAGAGCCGTCAATATTGGCTTTTGAATAACCATATTTTACATCTCCCCTGATCGGACAGCCCATTGAGGCCAGTTGTACCCTTATCTGATGTGGTCTTCCTGTAATCGGATCAACTTCGATCAGATGATGCTTGTTCAGCGTACCGATATATCTGTAGTGTAATTCTGCTTTCTGAGAATCCGGAACCTCCTCGTCATAGGCCTTAACCGTATTTCTATCATTGTTTTTAACCAGCCAGTGGGTTAGTTTTCCTGATTTTTTCTCAGGCTTGCGGTCTGTAATGGCCCAGTAGGTTTTTTGAATATCTCTTTTCCTGAAAAGCTCGTTCATCCTGGTCAAAGCCTTGGAAGTCTTCGCAAAAATAACAATGCCGCTTACAGGCCTGTCGAGGCGGTGTACAGTGCCCAGATAAACGTCACCGGGCTTGTCATATTTTTCTTTGATGTATTCTTTGACATAATCCTCCAGGGTTTTATCCCGGGTGATGTCTTCATGTACCAGCACCCCTGATGCCTTATTGACGATGATCAGGTGGTTATCTTCATATATAACATGAAATGGTTTTCGGTTTCTTGTTGCCATGGCAATATTAAATTATTTGTTCTAGTGCAAACGCACGGGTTTGACGATCAGTTTCAATATAGTCTTCTAATGTGGGGTTTTGGACAAAATTAATTTTGTTCATGCACTTTTCAATCACCTCAGACATGGTCAGAAACCCGACTTTGTCTTTCAGAAAGGCATCCACAGCAATTTCATTGGCGGCATTTACAACACAAGCCATGTTTCCTCCGGCTTTCAGGGCTTCAAACGCAAAGCCGAGATTTCTGAAAGTAGCGATGTCCGGTTTTTCAAAGGTCAGAGAAGGATAATGGATGAAATCGAAACGCGGGAAGTCTGATTTCAGACGATCAGGGAAGCCCAGGGCATACTGTATCGGCAGTTTCATATCCGGAAGTCCCATTTGGGCTTTGAGGCTGCCGTCTTCAAATTGCACCAGCGAATGGACGATACTTTGAGGATGGACAATGACTTCTATCTGATCAGGGGTGAGTCCGAATAACCATTTTGCCTCAATGACTTCAAGGCCTTTGTTCATTAATGAAGCCGAGTCAATTGTAATTTTGGCTCCCATTTCCCAGTTGGGGTGCTTCAGGGCTTGCTCTTTTTTGACGGATTTCAGAAAATCGGTGTCTTTACCTCTGAACGGGCCGCCGGAAGCGGTGAGTATGATTTTCTCTATCGGGTTGTGAAACTCACCTACCAGGCATTGGAAAATCGCGGAGTGTTCGGAATCTACAGGAAGAATATTTACCTGGTTTTCTTCGGCCAGGCGGGTAATCAATTCTCCGGCTACAACAAGCGTTTCCTTGTTGGCGAGGGCGATGTGCTTTTTAGCTTTAATGGCGTGAATGGTCGGAATTAATCCCACATAGCCTACTAAGGCTGTTAACACCATGTGGATATTCTCGTTTTCCACAACAGAAGCGAGCGATTTTTCACCACAATATACTTTTATATCTAAAGGATCAAGGGCTGAAAATACCTGGTCGTAAAGCGACTCGTTGGTGATGACAACCGCATTTGGTTTGAACCTGGCGGCTTGTTCAATTAACAATCCGGCGTTGTTCTGAGCAGTTAAAACTTCTACTCCAAACAAGTCGGGATGGGCCTCAATGACTTCAAGTGCCTGCGTACCGATGGAGCCGGTTGACCCAAGAATTGCAATGTTTCGTTTCATTAAATCGGGAAGTAAAAATAAAGAGCGAGCTCTTCGTTCTTTCAAAAAGAATGCAAAGGTGCAAAAAAATGCCCTATTTAACTAAACTATTGTCATTGAACCTTTTCTATAGAATAACTCGTCTGTCTGTTCATAGCGGTTAATATCTAAATCTTCCTATTTTTGTGAAAAATAAAAAAGAGATTTAAATATGGAGATACTGGAAAGAAAGAAGCGGATTTTTTTGCCTGAAAACTTTGAATTGCTTTCATGGGAAGAGGTCAGGCCTTTTTATGAAAACCTCGTAAACCGTGAATTAGCAGATAAAGAAGCTCTTGAAAAATGGTTTCTCGACAAAAGTGAGCTGGAATCGTATCTTTCTGAAAACATGGCGTGGAGGTATATTCACATGACCTGCGATACATCTGACGAATCATATCAAAAAGAATATCAGTTTTTTGTGGAGGAGATACAGCCTCATACAGCCACCTATGGTGATCAGCTGAATAAAAAGGCACTTGATTGCCCTTATCTTGACGAATTGACGGATCCTGGCTATGCCATCATGATCAGGGGAATGAGGAAGGCGGTTGAGATTTTCAGAGAGGAAAACATTCCTCTTGAAACCCAGATACAGCTGAAACAGACAGAATATCAGGCCATCATCGGTGGAATGACTGTGGAAATCAATGGGGAAGAAGTCACCATGCCTAAAGCCGGCACCTATCTGCAGTCGGTCAACAGGGTCCTGAGAAAAGAGGCGTGGACGAAAATATCAGAAAGAAGATTCAGTGAAAAGGATAAGCTTGACGGAATATTTGACGAATTGAGATCCCTGAGAAACCAGGTGGCCACCAATGCCGGGTTTGATAATTTCAGGGATTATATGTTTGCAGCGATGGGAAGGTTTGACTATTCCCCGGCAGATTGTTTTGATTTTCATGATGCTGTAGAGCAGGCGGTTGTTCCGCTTCTAGACGAGAT
Source organism: Emticicia sp. CRIBPO (assembly GCF_009905725.1). GTDB lineage: Bacteria > Bacteroidota > Bacteroidia > Cytophagales > Spirosomataceae > Leadbetterella. The sequence continues at coordinate 50,168 of NZ_JAAAKV010000005.1, forward strand.
GTTTGCAGCAAAAAAAGAGAAACTGGGAGCGGCAGTCCTGAAGCCCTGGGACGCCAAGGCAGATGCAGACAAAAGACCCGCTTTAAGACCCTTCAAAAACGGAGAAGACCTTTTGGACAAGACCGAAATCTGTTTTGATAAAATAGATCCTGAATTGAGCCGCTACATCAGGATCATGCGTAACATGAAGCATTTTGATGTGGAGTCGAGAAAAGGAAAGGCTCCGGGAGGTTATAATTATCCGCTGGAAGAAATTGGCGTGCCGTTTATTTTTATGAACGCAACAGACAGTTTGAGAGATCTGGTAACGATGGTCCATGAAGGAGGTCATGCCATACACTCTTTCGAAGTCAGGGATTTGCCGGTAAATGCCTTCCGGAATACGACATCAGAAGTAGCCGAACTGGCCTCTATGAGTATGGAGCTGATCTCGATGGAACACTGGGATGTGTTTTTCAAAAATGAAGACGATCTGAAAAGGGCCAAAATAGAGCATCTGGAAGATATTCTTACCGTTTTACCATGGATCGCTACTGTGGATAAGTTCCAACACTGGGTTTATGAACATCCTTTGCACACCGTTGAAGAAAGAAACGATGCCTGGGATAATATCTTTAAAGCATTCTCAGACAGTATTACCAACTGGGGCGGGCAGGAGAAATTCCGGACTTATACCTGGCAAAAGCAATTGCATATTTTTGAGTTGCCGTTTTATTATATAGAATATGGAATGGCACAGTTGGGAGCTATCGGAGTCTGGAGAAACTATAAGAAAGATCCCCAAAAAGGACTTCAGGGATATCTGAATGCTTTGAGACTCGGATACACTGCAACGATAGGGGAGATATACGAGGCAGCAGACGTAAAATTTGATTTTTCAAAGGAAAATATTTCTGAATTGATGGCCTTTGTGGGAGAGGAATTAAATGTCCTGAGAAATAAATAAGTAATCTTAAAAATTGATACCAATGAAAAAATGCGGCCTCTTATTTGTCCTTTTGTTATCCGGGATTTCTGTTTTTTCACAAAAACTGACGCCGAAGTGGAAAACCGGCAGTTTATAAAAACAGTGTGATTGCGTATACCATAAAGTAAAAACGGAAGATCACTTTTAAAAGTCAGGTTGCGGAGATTAAACCGCAACCTGACTTTTTTGTCTGCGAATATTGGTAAGCGTAGAATATTCTTTTACGTTATGTTTTGAAATAGGGCAAAACGGGACCCTTTTTAAGAGTTTTGTATTCGAAACAGCACATTATATCAGAAAAACACTTATTTTTATCCCAAACTTCTCTTATAATAAAATATGAAAAAACTCTTCATCTTCTACCTCCTATTTATTTCATCATTTGCATTTGCCCAGGATAAAACCAAGCCCCCGCTGACGTGGAAGGATGTGGCTTCCTGGAAATCCATCCCGACATTCGGAGGCACCCAGCTTTCTGCTGACGGAGCGTGGTTTGCCTACGTTATTACTCCCAATGAAGGAGATGCCGAACTTATTGTCAGGAAAACGGCCGACACCACGCAATTGAAGTATCCGGTCGGATCCGGTTCGTTCTTTTCTTTCAGTTTTTCGGAGGACTCCAAATGGATAGCCTTTAAAGTTTATCCGAAAGACAAGGACAAAAAAGCGGCAGCTAAAAACCCTGCCGGAAAGCCGTTGACCGATAAGGTGATTCTTGTGAACCTGACGAACAAAAAGAAAACGGAATTCGAAAGGGTAAAGAATTTTGCTTTTAATGAGGACAAGTCGTCTGTCCTGGCCCTGCACCTGACCGGAGCTGCTCCTGCCGGGGGTAGACCTGGCGGACCGTCGGACGGGCCGAAAGGAACCGACCTTTTGCTTTTTGACCTGGCGGGAAGCAAGACTCAGAATATCGGAAACGTGGCTGAATTTGCCTTTAACAAAACCGGGGAGTGGTTGGCTTTAAGTATCGATGCCACAGAAAAAGCCGGAAACGGAATCCAGGTCAGGAATATGAACACGGGCATCATCACCATTCTGGACAGTGATAAAGCGAGCTACAAATCGCTTAACTGGACAGAAAAAGGAGACGGGCTTGCTTTGTTGAAAGGAACCAAAGATGAAAAATACAAAGAAGACCTTAACAGTGTTTTAGCCATCAAAAGTATCGGATCAAACCCTGAGATCGTCAGTTATGAACCGAAGAAAGACACACTGAATTTTCCAAAGGGAATGACCGTGAGTGGAAACAGAACCCCTTATTGGTCTGAAGATTTAAGCAAGGTGTTTTTCGGCATATCGAAACCGGAATTGGTGAAAAAAGATGCCAAGAAACCGGAAGCTAAAAAAGACACTGTAAAAGCCGGAGGAAGCGATCTGGATAAGCTGGCCAAAATCAAAGCGGATACGACCATCAAAACCCTGGAAGACCTGACAAAGGCCCTGGCTAAAATTAAAGCAGATACCACCAGGAAAACCGGGGCAGTTACACCGGATGCCGATAAAGACAAACCGGAAATGACGATCTGGCACTGGCAGGACAAAAGATTGCAGTCAAGACAGGAAGTGCAGGAAAGACAGGACAAAAATTTCAGCTTCCTGGCGACCTATATTCCGGCAGACAAGAAATTTATCCAGTTGTCTGACAGCACCATCAGGAGTGTCAATGTGGCTCCGAAAGAACTTTACGGCGTTGGTCAGGACATTTCAAATTATGAACTGGACATAAACCTGGATGGTCAGCAATATGCAGATTTCTATGCCATAAACCTGTTAACCGGAACAAAGACTAAAGTACTGGAAAAACAATACCTTCCTAATTTCTGGGCATCGCCGAATCCGTCCACAGACGGCACTAAATTTTTATATTGGGTAGATGGAAACTGGATGGTTTATGATTTTAAAAGCAATCAATCGGTCAATATTTCGGCCAAAGCACCTACTTCATTTATCAACATTGACGATGATCATAATGTGAAGAAGCCGCCATTGAATATATACGGATGGACTTCTGACAGCAAATTTGTATTGGCCAGCGACGGCTGGGATGTGTGGCAGCTGTCTGCCGATGCTTCCTCAGCCCCGGTTAATCTGACCGGAAGCGGCAAGAAAGACCAGGTGCGTTACCAAAACAGGTATGTGTTTGACGAGGAAGAAAAAGGCATTGACCTGAGCAAGCCTCAGTATTTTAAAACTTACGGAGAATGGACCAAGAAAAGCGGCTTTGCGGTTTTGGAAAATAAGGCGGCTAAAAAATTGTTGTGGGACGATGTGACCTTCGGTAGTTTGAGTAAGGCGAAAAAAGCAGAAGCATTTGTTTATACTTCTCAGACATTCAAAAATGCTCCTGAATATTACTTGTCCACATCTGCATCACTTGAAAGTCCGAAGAAGATCTCCCAGAATGCACCTTTGCTGGAGAAATATGCCTGGTCGCCATCGGTAAAACTGATCGATTATAAGAGTGATAAAGGCGATAAACTCCAGGGAGCGTTATTCCTGCCTGCCGGATATGAAGCAGGGAAGAAATATCCTACGATCATTTACTATTATGAAAAGCTGTCACAAACGCTCAACAATTTTGCGAATCCGGGATATTCGGGAACAGGATGGAATCCGAGCGTTTATACTTCAAACGGCTATGCGGTGTTTATTCCGGATATTGTGTATAAGATGAACGACCCGGGAATGTCGGCCGTCTGGTGTGTGATTCCGGGAGTAAAAGCGGCGATCAAAACGGGTGTAATTGATGAAGCAAAAATCGGTATCCACGGCCACAGCTGGGGAGGATACCAGACCAGTTTCCTGATTACCCAGACCAATATGTTTAAAGCTGCTGCTGCGGGAGCCCCTTTGACAGATATGATATCGATGTATAACCTGATTTACAAAAACAGTGGCTCAACCAACGGAGCTATTTTTGAAGCCTCGCAGGGCCGTCTGGTAGCACCTTGGGATAACTGGGAAGCATATAACAGGAACTCGCCGCTATACCATGTGAAAAAAGTGAATACACCTCTTTTGATGCTTCACAATGATGCGGATGGTGCAGTGGATTTCACCCAGGGGATTGAATATTACAATGCCCTGAGAAGACTTAAAAAGCCGGTGGTACTGATTCAATATAAGGGAGAAAACCATGGACTGGCGAAGTTGCCGAACAGAAAGGACTATGCGGTAAGGATGATGGAGTTTTTTGATTATCATCTGAAAGGAAAGCCGGCTCCGGATTGGCTCAACAAAGGAGTTGACCGCCTGAACCTGGATGATCACCTGGAAAACCGGGCGATGGGGCAGGAGTAAAGAAGGTGCAATTTTACAGAAGGGGGCCGCTGCATTGTATGCAGCGGCCTTTTTTTTATTGCAGCGGTTTCACGGGAAACATTCTTCTCCAGAGCAATGCAAGAGCTACACCGAAAACCAGCGAGAAAAATCCTGAAGAAGATTCTGAAGCAATGACAACGATGGAAAAGTTGAAAAAGGCGTGACAGAAAACCGTGAACCAAATATTCCTGGTAAGCAGGAAAATAACGGAATAGACCACACTATTCGTAAACAAATAGCCGGAATTATTCCAGAAGTTTATAAAGTTGGAATCGAACCGCAACAGGTCCCGGGGGATATGCGAGATCCCAAATATGAATGTGCTGACCAGGATAGCCAGTATGATGGATATTGATGGACTTTTGAGCTTGGCATTAAAAATCAGGTAGAGTTGCGGCAGCAAAAATGCCCGGAAGGAAAGCTCTTCGATAAAAGCACCCGGAAGAATATTAAAGACGAATACCCCCAGGGTCTGAGTCGTTGCGGACAGACTGTTAAACTTACCGGAAACGGAAAAGCCCTTACCAATATTATGGGCAAAAAAGATAAACAGAATATTCAGAAGGATAAACAGCAAAGAGGCTCCTGTTAAAGCCTGTTTTAAATGAAGGGGTGTGAGGGTCAGGTTTTGAAAAGTGAGCCCGGCTTTTTTTAACAGGGCGAAAATGAAAATCAGCCATAAAGCATAAATGAAAGCACCGAAAGAAATGAAAAAGAGTTTGTTTTCGAAGAAAGGTTTCCATGACGGAATCTGGAATAGAAGATTTACGCCCAGGATAACAGCGGTATTCATCAGGATAAAGATGACCAGATATATGCCTTTGCTTTTCGGGAAGTTGTTCAGAAAGTTATACATAGAATAAATGAAAAGTTTCTCAAACCTACTTAAGAAATCCGGAAAAGCCTGTAATCAATATGACAAAGGGATGATAAAAACGGTTAAGCGGAGAAATACTAAAAGGGTCATAAGGAAAACAAAATTTGTTTATCTTTGGATTTTACATTTTATCATTAAATAACCATTTATGTTAAAGAAAATAACTATTACTTCTGTCGCTGTAGCCATGGCGATAAGCTCAAATGCCCAGAAACTAAAAAAAACGCCGGAGTATTTACTGACCCCAAGTTTTACCGAAACCCACATCCGTTTTCTCGCATCAGATGAGTTGCTTGGAAGGAGGACCGGAGACCAGGGGAACAAAGTGGCGGCACGGTATATAGCCGAACAATTCAGAAGCTTGGGTATTAAGCCGGTAAATACCGGGGACTATTTTCAGAAAGTTGAACTTGAGTCAGTAACCCCTCCTGCAGGAGCTACGATTACCACTCAGGAAGGCGTGGCAAAAATAGGAGAGGATTTTGTCCTGATGTCAGGAGATGGTCTGACCAACTCGTCTGCAGAAGTTGTTTATCTTGAGTATGCCTGGATAGACGCAGAAAAGGGATATGATGATTATAAAGGGGTGGATGTAAAAGGAAAAATAATTGTGACGAGTGCCGGGACGCCCGATACCAAGTCGCCTCAGCAGATGTTTTCGACCATTGGTCCGAAACAAAAGATTGCTAAGGAAAAAGGAGCCCTGGCGATCATCGAAGTGTTTAATTCGCCTGTACCGTGGAGAAACATATCCAATTATTTTGGAAGAAAGGGCATAAAACTCAAAACCGCCGGAGAGACCAGCGGAGGGCCTACCCATCTTTGGATCAGCTCGGCATCGGCAAAAATCCTCGCCAAAAACAAGATCAGTAAAATAGACCTGAATATTCCCAAGAAACAAACCGAAGAAGTTAACTCATCCAATGTAGTAGGTGTGCTGGAAGGCTCAGATCCGGTACTTAAAAATGAATACATTGTGCTTTCTGCTCATTATGACCATATCGGTTATGGAGCAGCCCGCGGGAACGTAGCTTCCGGGGATACTATTTTTAACGGAGCCAGGGACAATGCTTTCGGAGTAACAGCTGTGCTTACTGCCGCAGAATCATTTGCCAAATTAAAACCAAAAAGATCAATTCTTTTCATTGCTTATACGGGAGAAGAACTTGGGATGCTGGGAAGTAAATATTATTCTGAGCACCCGTTGATCCCAATGAAAAATTGTGTTTTTAACCTGAATTGCGACGGTGCAGGATATAATGATATGACAAAGATCACGGTAATAGGCCTGAGCAGAACAGATGCCAAATCGGAGATCGTTGCAGCAGCCACGGCATTCGGATTAACGGCTACCGATGACCCTGCTCCCGAGCAGAATTTATTTGACAGGTCGGACAATGTGAGTTTTGCCGCAAAAGGAGTCCCTTCTCCAAACTATGCTCCCGGGATGACGGCATTTGATGATGCGATCAATAAATACTACCACCAGTCGGCTGATAACCCGGAATCTGTGGATTTTAATTACCTGTTAAAATATGCCCAATCATATACTTATGCCGCCCGCCTGATTGCCAACAGAGCCAAAGCTCCGGCCTGGATAGCGGGTGACAAGTATGAAAAAGCGTATCAGACGCTGTATGGTAAATAAACCCCAAAAAAAACCGACGCCAATAACCGGCGTCGGTTTTTTATTTTAAAATGCTTCTTCAATCATTTCTGCGTTGATAATAGCTCCCGCAACACTTCCGGCTGCAATGGCCACCGAGAGTGACCGCATCATGCTGGTGTTATCCCCGGCCGCAAAAATCCCCGGGATGCTTGTTCTTTTGAAATCATCTGTTTTGATAAATCCATCTGCTGTGATTTCACAACCTGCTTTCTGAGGCAGGTCACAATGTTGAGTGAACGGCAGACGGGCAAATACGGCTGTGAGGAGCTGGCTGGTTTTATCCTCAAAAACAAGGTTTTTGATTTGGCCCTTATCATGATCAAACGCCGCAACCGGCTTTTCAACAATTCTGATCCCTTTTGATTGTAGTTTTTGGGTTTGCTCACCGTTGAGTTGTGAAACTCCGTTCGTAAACAGGCTCAGGTCTTTTGACCAGTTGTTGATCAGCGTGGTCATGTGATACCCCACGTCTCCGTTCGCCAGGATACCAAGCGGCTGGTGGCTGACTTCATACCCATGACAATAAGGGCAATGTAAAGCCGAAACGCCCCAGCATTCAGCGAACCCGGTGATATCCGGCATCTGGTCCTTAACCCCGGTTGTGAACAAGACCTTTTGGGTTTTGTAAATCATCCCGTTTCCGGTTTCTATTTCAAAAGCCTTGTTTTGACCTGATAACCGGGTGGCTGTTCCGTATTCAAAAGAAACGGAAGGATAGTTTAACACCTGTTTTTTTGCTTCAGCAGCAATGGAGGAGGGTTTTTCCCCATCGTGTGTAATCAGGTTGTGAGCATGCGGGGTTTGCCGGTTGCAAGGCAGGCCGGAGTCTATGATCAGCACTTTTCTGTGAGACCTGCCCAAAGCCATAGCAGCTGAGAGTCCGGCGAAACTGCCTCCGACGATAATGACATCAAAAGTATTGTTCATTCCATTTGTTGTTTTGAAGTAATCCATTGAAAAAAGCGGGGAAAGATTGATTAACCCGGTATACTTTAAGAATAATCTTCTTTTGAGGAACACTGTTTTTCTGAGCAAAGATAAGAGGCGGATTTATTATTTGCAACATTGTTGCAAATAATAAATAATACGCTGAAATGAATATTCCGGAAAATCAGAAAGCTAATTGCTTATAAATAAGATAATAATCCTACAAAAGTTTTAATTTGTAGAGAGGATATATTAATTTTGTTGCAGAATTAGACAAATGCTATAATTACAGACATTTTTATAGATAAAATAACTTTTATGTCAGCAACAAAAACATATTTGCCTTACAAGGTAAAAGACATCTCACTGGCCGAGTGGGGTCGTAAAGAAATTAAACTGGCTGAGGCCGAAATGCCGGGTTTGATGGAAATCCGTAAAGAATACGGTCCTTCAAAGCCGTTGAAGGGTGCAAGAGTGGCAGGATGTCTGCACATGACCATTCAAACCGCTGTTCTGATTGAAACATTGGTTGAGCTGGGTGCAGAAGTTACCTGGTCGTCATGTAACATCTTCTCTACCCAGGATCACGCTGCTGCTGCTATCGCTGCTGCAGGTATCCAGGTATATGCCTGGAAAGGACAAACCGCTGAGGAATTTGACTGGTGTATCGAACAAACGCTTTGGTTTGGAGAAGATCAGCAGCCATTGAATATGATCCTTGACGATGGTGGTGATTTGACCAACATGGTATTTGATGTGTACCCTGAGCTGGTAGCTGGCATCAAAGGTCTTTCTGAAGAAACAACCACCGGTGTTCACCGTCTTTATGAAAGAAAGAAAAACGGAACATTGCTTTTACCGGCAATCAATGTGAATGACTCGGTTACAAAATCGAAATTTGATAACAAATACGGCTGTAAAGAATCGTTGGTAGATGCTATTCGCAGAGCAACCGACTTAATGCTTGCCGGAAAAGTAGCGATGGTAGCCGGTTATGGTGATGTAGGAAAAGGTTCTGCTGAATCTTTGCGTGGGGCCGGATGTCGTGTGCTTGTTTCTGAAATTGATCCGATTTGTGCCCTTCAGGCTGCCATGGACGGTTTCGAAGTAGTTACAATGGACGAAGGAGCAACGAGAGCAAATATTTTCGTAACAGCTACCGGAAACGTGAACATTATCAAGGAGCGTCATTTCCTTAAAATGAGAGATAAAGCCATAGTATGTAACATCGGTCACTTTGACAACGAAATCGATATGGCCTGGCTGAATAAAAACTATGGTCATACCAAATCTGTGGTTAAACCTCAGGTAGATATGTACACCATTGAAGGTAAAGATCTGATCATCCTGGCAGAAGGACGTCTGGTAAACCTGGGTTGTGCCATGGGTCACCCGTCATTCGTGATGTCATGTTCATTCTCAAACCAGACACTGGCTCAGCTCGAACTATGGACTAACACAGATCAATACGAGAAAAGTGTTTATGTACTTCCTAAGCACCTGGATGAGAAAGTTGCGGCTTTCCACCTGAGCCACGTAGGAGCGAAGCTTGAAAAACTGGAGAAAGAACAGGCTGATTATATCGGGGTATCTGTTGATGGTCCGTTTAAGTCTGAGATGTATCGTTATTAAGAAATTTTTCTTTAGATTTGATTTTATAGATACAACCATCCCTGAGTTTTTCAGGGGTGGTTTTTTTGATGGATATAATTAAAACGCATGAAAATGATTGAAATCACAAGAGTGTCTTCTCAAAAAGACCTTCAGGGCATACTTAAACTGCAGCAGAAAAATCTCAGGAAGAATTTAAGCCCGGAAACGGCCGCTACACAGGGCTTTCTGACGCTTGAGCACAGTATGGATGTCTTAGCTAAAATGAACGAAGCAGAGCCCTCAGTCATCGCTCTTGAAGATGGAGAAGTAGTGGGCTATTCCCTGGTTATGCTGCCATCATTCAAAGATGAGATTCCGCTTTTGGGAGACCTTTTTAGAGCCATTGAAGCCTTAACGTATGAAGGTCAGCCGATTTCACCGGAGAGCTATGTGGTTGTCGGGCAGCTTTGTGTTGGTTTTGAACAGAGAGGACAGGGGCTGGTTGAGAGACTTTATGGTCATTTCAGGGAAAGTCTTCATGATAAATATGAATATCTGATCACCGACATTTCATCCAAAAACCCGCGATCACTTAAAGCCCATCAAAAGACAGGCTTTAAAGCCATCCATACTTTTTACGACAGCTTCACAGACGAAGACTGGAATATTGTACTCTGGGACTGGAGAAAGATACCTTCTTAAACGTAAAGAATATTAAACCTGAAATCCAGCGGATCGAAGGCATTAAGAAGTTTTTCCAGGAACTGAGGGTCATTCAGGTAAAAATTGAGGAGGTTCTCTTTTCGTTCCTGTAAGCCACCACCTGGAAACAGCTTTTCGCGGAGATTTAAAAGCTGGGTAACGGAGGTCTCAAAATGTCTTTCTTCTGCTTTTTTCAGTTTCTTTTCAAGATTTTCGAGGGCATTGCTGAACTTGGCATTTTCTGCGTCTACAGCTGGTTTCAGGGTCTGGTCAATGGCCTGAGCTTTGAGGGCGATTCTCCGGAATACCTCGGAAATCTCATCGATTTCAAAAGCAAGACTCAGGGAATTTTCTGAATTTCTTTCCACAAACCTTTTTCTGAGGGATACTTCGTCGTCAAACAGCTCATCAATGGCAACACCCAGTTTTTCGGCTTTTTTATACAATCCTGCATTGACAATAAGGGCAAAGTTTCTCGGCATTAAAATCGGGAAGTTTGTTTTATAATGGTCAAACACTCCTTTAAGCTGCAGCCAGTAAGGCACTTCGGAAGGGCCCCCGATATAAGCCAGGTTAGGAAGGATGGTTTCCTGGAATAATGGCCTGAGTACTACATTGGGGCTGAATTTCTCCGGTTCGTTTTCTATCAGATTTAAAATCTCCGCTTCAGTAAATCCGAGGGGAGAGTTAACTACTTTCCATTGGTCTCCCTGGCGTTCGATTCTTTCGCGGATACCCTCATCAAGATAGAAAAAGTTTATCTCTCTCGGATGAATCTGCGTTTTATAGCCTAATCCATCCAGTTTGCCTGAAACCTCTGTTACGGTTTTAACGGCAGAATGTTTAAAAAGGTCATCTTTAATCACCTCTTTAAACAATGATTTGAGGTTGCGGTCATCGGCGTCGATGGAAATTAATCCTTCGGCACCGAAAAGTTCATGCATATAATGGCGGACGGCATCGGCCAGGCAATGGCTGTTCAGATAAGCATTTTCAAAAATAGCCGGCTTTTCCCTGAGAACGTCCAGTATTGAACGGAGCTCGCCGGGATGCATCCTGCCTACGGCACCTCGTTGTTCGGTTTCCCAGACATGCTTCTGTCCGAATAAGTTAAAATAGGAGATTTCCTCAAAGTCATGATCTTCGGTGGCCATCCAGTAAACCGGCACGAAGTTATACTCAGGAAATGCCTTTTTAAGTGACTTGGACAGGTTAATGATGCAGACAATCTTATAAATGATATAAAGAGGGCCGGTAAAAATATTCAACTGATGCCCGGTAGTGACGGTGAAAGTCCTCGGATCGAGGAGGAGGTCAATATCAGGAATATTGGTTAAATCCTTGTATTGTTTTTTAAGTGTATCGACTAAAACGGTACGTTTTTCAACAGAAAAAGAAGCAGAATTCAACTGATTTTTAAAACCATCCAGATCAGGGAAGTTTCCGTAAAAGTCTTCTAAGCTTGTTTTTTTTGATATATAATCCAGGAATAATTTTGGAAAAGCACCCGTATTGATAAGGTCTAGTTTTTGGCAATTCGACTCCACTATGAAAATTTTAAAATTTATCTAAAAACTCTTAACAAAGAAAACGGGTATTGGGTTTCATGGATTATTTTTGAGGAGGATTAAATTTGTTTATAAGATGTTAAGGACAACAGCGGACGGGTCAAAGACCCTGTATTCTGAAAAATTTGGCCAGCATTATCATTCGGTGTTCGGAGCCGAAACGGAGTCTCTGGAAGTTTTTATACAATTGGGACTGCTTGAAGCCACCAGGAAATTTAAGGAAATAAATCTGTTTGAGTTAGGCTTTGGTTCGGGTTTAAATGCTCAGCTTTCTGCCCGGTTTGCACAGGAAAAAGGGATATTGGTAAAATATACAGGCATTGAGGCCTATCCCGTTGAGGAGGCGTTTACCTCATCATTACCGGAAGAAACAGCAGCTTTACATGCTTTATCCTGGAATGAACCCCATCAGATTAACCCATGGTTCCGGTTCAGAAAAATAGAAACTTTCCTGGAAGAGTTTAGCTCTGAAGAAAGATTCAACCTGATTTATTTTGATGCCTTTGCCCCCGAGTCCCAGCCGGAACTCTGGACCGTTGAAGTCTTTGAGAAAATGGCAGGGCTCATGGTGGAAGAAGGCGTATTGACCACATACTGCTCAAAAGTTTCTGTTCAGAGAAATATGAGGGCAGCTGGCTTTAAAGTAGAAAAACATCCGGGCCCACCGCACAAGAGAGAGGTTTTAAGGGCTGTTAAAATGGCACTGTAAATTAGAAAAGCACAAAATATTGTTGTTTTAACAACAATTCCTGTAGCAAACCGGAGATTCTTCAAGTTAATTAGTTAGGTTTGGTCTACAAATAAATGCATAGATATGATCAATAAAGTAATCAACGGACCCGATGAAGCGGTAGCAGATATTTTTGACGGAGCAACACTTATGCTTGGTGGTTTTGGGTTATGCGGAATTCCTGAAAATACCATCGACGCCTTATTGAGAAAAGGAGTAAAACGCCTGACCTGCATTTCCAATAATGCCGGGGTAGATGATTTTGGCATAGGCCTGATGCTCAAGACCCGCCAGGTTGTTAAAATGATATCCTCTTATGTGGGTGAAAACCAGGAGTTTGAAAGACAGTTGCTTTCCGGGGAGCTGGAAGTGGAATTGTTGCCACAGGGGACCCTTGCGGAAAGAATAAGAGCCGGCGGAGCCGGGATTCCTGCTTTTTTTACACCGGCCGGAGTCGGAACAGAAGTGGCGGAGGGCAAAGAAATCCGGGAATTCAATGGAAAAAAATACTTGCTGGAAAGCTGGCTCAAAGCAGACTTTTCAATAGTGAAGGCCTGGAAAGGAGACACGGCCGGTAACCTCATATATAAAGGAACGGCCAGGAACTTTAATCCCATGATGGCTACTGCCGGAAAAATCACGATCGCTGAAGTGGAAGAGCTCGTACCTGCAGGAGAGCTCGATCCCAACATGATTCATACCCCCGGAATATTTGTTCAGCGGATATTCCAGGGAAGTCATTACGAGAAAAGAATAGAACAAAGAACCACCAAATCCTGAAAATCATGTTAGATAAACACCAGATCGCCAAAAGGATAGCCCGTGAATTAAAAGACGGATATTATGTCAATCTCGGGATAGGCATTCCCACGCTAGTGGCTAATTATATCCCTCAAAATATCAATGTTGTGCTTCAGTCGGAAAACGGCTTGCTTGGGATCGGACCGTTTCCGGCAGAAGGAGAAGTGGATGCTGACCTTATCAATGCGGGCAAACAAACCATTACCATGGTTGACGGCTCTTCTTTATTCAGTTCGGCGGAAAGCTTTGCGATGATCCGCGGCGAACATGTTGACCTGACTATTCTCGGAGCTATGGAAGTTTCTGAAAACGGAGACATTGCCAACTGGAAAATCCCGGGCAAAATGGTCAAAGGCATGGGTGGTGCGATGGATCTGGTAGCATCCGCCAAAAACATCATTGTGGCTATGCAGCATGTGAACAAGGAAGGGAAATCCAAATTACTGAAGGAATGCACACTTCCGATCACCGGGTTGCATTGTGTCAAAAAAATCGTCACAGAGCTGGCTGTACTGGATGTTTTACCGGAGGGTGGCTTCAGGTTGCTCGAAGTGGCTCCCGGGGTTACCGTTGAAGAGGTACAAAATGCCACGGAGGGAAAACTGATCGTGGGAGGAGAAATAAAAACCATTGAAGTATAGCCCGCGTAGATTTTTAAAGTATAAATTTGACCCTTAAACCTTAACCAGCCCATGAATAAAAATCTCCTTATTACCTTTATTGCCGGCATTGCTGCTACCGGCGGATTACTTTTCGGCTTTGATACAGGCGTTATAAATGTGGCATTGCCCACACTCAGAAAAGCATTTGATCTTACGCCGGAGCTGGAAAGCTGGGTGGTGAGTGCGGTGCTGGCCGGCGGGATGGTCGGGCCGTTTGTCAGCGGACCTCTGACAGATTATCTTGGCAGAAAGAAAATCAATATTCTTGCCTCTCTTATTTTTGTTATCGGATCTATCCTGACAGCCATAGCACCTAACGTGGTTTTTTTGATCGGAGGGCGGCTATTATTGGGCCTTGCCATTGGAATAGTGGCGTCTACGGTGCCTTTGTATATTGCTGAACTTGCACCAAAGGAGAAAAGAGGCCAATTGGTTACTTTTTTTCAGCTGGCCATTACATTGGGAATATTACTTTCTTATGTGGTAGGTTACCTTTTTGAAGGTCAGGAAAATGCCTGGAGACTAATGTTCTGGACCGGATTTATCCCCGCGGCGGTCTTGTTTACAGGAATGTTCTTCGTTCCGGAAAGCCCGAGATGGCTGATTTCCAAAGGACGTTCTGAAGAAGCCCTTCTGGTGCTGAATAAACTCAGAACCCCGGAACAGGCCCTGGAAGAATTAAAGGAAACAGAGGAGATTCTAAGCGAGAAAACATCAGGAAAGGGGGATTGGAAAATACTGTTTACCAAGAAATTAAGAATCCCGTTATTCATCGGAATCGGGATTTTCTGTATCCAGCAGTTTTCAGGAATCAATGCGATTATTTATTATTCAACAGATATTTTCAAAAAACTTTTTGATGGCCCTACGGCTACATTGGCGACAGTGGGTGTCGGGGTGATCAACACTTTTGCGACTTTGCTGGCGATCAGACTCCTGGACAAAATAGGAAGAAAGCCGCTTTTATATATCGGACTGATTGGAACGGCTTTTTGCCTGGGTACAGTAGGGTTGGCGTTTTATATGAAAGACAGCTTGCCTGCGGCATTGCAACAATGGATGCTGGTGGGAGGGATTTATACCTATATCATATTTTTTGCGATCAGCCTTGGGCCACTGGGCTGGTTATTGATTTCAGAGGTTTATCCTTTGAAAATCAGGGGCTTTGCTTCGAGCATGGGGAGTTTCAACCATTGGTTTTTTGATTTCTGGGTGGCGTTTTCGTTTCCAAGACTGGCGGCAACCAGTTTGGGTGACAATGGTGGTATTTTCGGAATTTATATGCTGGTGGTTTTGCTGGGCCTGTTTTTTGCCAGATATGTAGTGTTTGAGACAAAAGGCCTTAGTCTTGAGGATATTGAAAAAAAGTGGAAATAAAAAAAGAACTTTCCAGAAATTACGCCTGGAAAGTTCTTTTTTCTGAGGATTTTAAGATGAGTAAAATTTAGTATTCATCTTCATTGAAGAAGAAATCTTCTTTTGTGGGATAATCTGGCCAGATCTCTTCTATGTTTTCATAAGGTTGACCATCATCTTCCAGCTCGGATAGATTTTCAATTACCTCATTTGGTGCACCTGAACGGATAGAATAGTCAATCAATTCGTCTTTTGTGGCAGGCCATGGTGCATCTTCAAGATACGATACTAATTCAAGTGTCCAATACATATTTCGCCCGATTTTTAAGTGTACAATCCAAAATTGGCTGCAAAAGTAAAAAAATCTTTTACACTTAAACGAATTTAAACAAAAAAAATACATAAAATACAGAAAAATTATAGGAAATCAGGTAATTATCTGAATTACAGCGAATTAATAATTGTAAATATTTAAAATGGGAAAAAAAGTTAAACTGGAATTGTGTTCTTTTTCTTTGAATTCTTCTTTAGTGGCTCAGAACGACGGTGCGGACAGGATTGAACTGTGTGGTGGTTTTTTAGAAGGGGGCACAACCCCGTCAATCGGATTAGTAAAAAAGACACTTGAATCTGTGGAAATCCCGGTTTATGTGATGATCAGGCCCAGGGGCGGGGATTTTATTTATGACGATACAGAATTCCAGGTCATGAAAGAGGATATTGTTGAAATAAAGAAGCTGAATCCCGGAGGTTTTGTTTTAGGATTACTTACAGCAGAGGGCAAAATAGATACGGTAAAAACCAAAGTATTGATGGAATTAGCCCATCCTTGTCCGGTTACTTTTCACCGGGCTTTTGATGTTTGTGAGGATCCCTTTGAAGCCATTGAAGACCTGATAGTATTAGGAGTTGAGAATATCCTTACTTCAGGACAGCAAAATACAGCAGAAGCAGGCATAGAGTTACTCAGACAGTTGGTAATCAAAGCAAACGGCAGGATAAACATCATGGCTGGCAGCGGAGTGGGAGAAAGCAATGTCCTGAAATTTCTGGAGGCCGGGGTTGATGCCGTTCACTTTACGGCGAAAAAAGCCATCGAAAGCAACATGGTTTTCAGAAAAGAATCCGTAAAAATGGGAGATGATCATATTGATGAATACATCAATTATGAGGCGGATCCTGAAAAGGTGAGAAAGGTTAAAAGTCTTATTCAAAGTTAAAAAACAGCGTAACAGTATGGGTCCGGAGTTTTTCTATCCGGCCCAGTGGTGACGTACCGGTGATAACAGGCTCTACCATATTAGTAAGGCCATGAGAAAAATGAAGCTCGGGGGCAAACTTGAAATATTCGCGGAAAAGCTCGAGGCCCAGGCCATATTCTACCGAGAAATCCGTATTTTTTGTGGATAAGGCAGAAGGGCTGCTGCTTCTGTTTCTGAATGAAATAACATTGGTCTCCATGCCGAACCGCATTCCGCCAAACATGTACATCCTCACATTTCCCCTTCGTTCTGATTTATATTTGAACATAACAGGTATTTCAAACCAGGCTTTGTCATTTTGTTTTAGGTTATTGGTCGTATCAATCGTCAGTACTCTTGAGTAAATGGATACGGTTGGCAAAACCCTGAAATCAAAGTAATCATTAAGGGAAAAATTTACGAGGCCACCCATTCTGACATGATAAGTCGTGGGGGAAGTTATCGAAAAAAAAGCTGATTGATTGACGAAAGAACGGTTGTGTTTTACATTATAATTGCTGCTGCTAATCCCTACAAGATACCCGAAACGCATCTTTTTTGCATCATACGCTGCCTGATACTTCATCTTGTTCTGAGAGAAAGCATTCGTGATCAGTAATAAGAAACAAAAAAGGGAAACTATTTTTTTCCAATGTAAACCGAGCATATCCCAAATGTTAGGGTCTTGATGATAATATTTTTGAATCCGGCCTCTTCAAATACTTTAGCAAAATCTTTTCCATCAGGGAAAGCCTTCACCGATTCCGGCAAATAACTGTAGGCGGAGGCATCTTTCGAGACCATCCTTCCGATCAATGGAAGAATTTTTGTGGAATATACCCAATAGAGTTGTTTAAAAGGAAACAACACAGGTTTGGAAAACTCAACCACCAGGCAGGTTCCGCCCGGTTTCGTAACCCTGTTCATATCCGTCAACCCTTTCAGTAAATTTTCAAAATTCCGTACGCCAAATGAAACGATAACCGTATCAAAAGTATTGTCTTCGAAAAGAAGTTTCTCCGAATCCCCTAACCGCATCTCTATTTTATTCTCAAGATTCAGGGCTTTGATTTTCTGGCGACCCACACTCAGCATCCCTTCAGAAATATCCACACCAATGATTTTATCCGGATTAAGTGTCTTGACCGCCTCAATGGCTAAGTCCCCCGTACCGGTAGCGATATCAAGAACAAGGTTGTTAGGCTGTTTCGCAATCATTTTCAGTGCTTTTTTTCGCCAGTAAACATCTACTCCGGCACTTAAAACACGATTAAGTAAATCATACTTCGGTGAAATGCTGTCAAACATCTCAGTTACCTGCTCTTTTTTTCCGCTGTCCTTGTCTTTATAGGGTAAAACCGCCATCTTGATTGAAATGATATAAACGCCTGAGATCAGGGTTTTGAATTGAGAATGCCTTTACAAATGTCTTTTATTAAGCCCGGTCCTTCATAAATAAACCCGGAATAAATCTGAACCAGACTTGCTCCCGCTTTTATTTTTTCCAGGGCATCATCGGCCGAATGTATTCCGCCTACGCCGATAATAGGAAAAGCTCCGTTGGATTTTTGGTGAAGATAAGCAATGACTTCCGTCGAGCGATCTTTGAGCGGTTTACCCGAAAGTCCCCCGGCTCCGATCTCGTTGATCTCATTCTGATCCGAAGTCAGCCCATCTCTTGAAATGGTAGTATTTGTAGCAATAACCCCTGAAATATCAGTGATTTTAACAATATCAATAATGTCGTCCAGTTGAGAATCCGTCAGATCCGGAGCGATTTTCAGTAAAATCGGTTTCGGTTTTGATTGACGGCCATTTTCTCTTTTGAGGGTTTTGAGCAAATGAGTCAGCGGTTCTTTTTCCTGTAAATCCCTCAGTCCGGGGGTATTGGGAGAGCTCACATTGACGACAAAATAATCCACGTGAGGATAGAGGTCCTTGAATGTCTTCAGATAATCATAAACCGCTTCAAAGTTTTCTGTCAGTTTATTCTTGCCGATATTTCCTCCTACGATGACCTTCGACTTTCTTTTTTTCAGGTTTTCAACAGCTTTGGCAGAACCATTATTGTTGAATCCCATACGATTGATAAGTGCTTCGTCCTGTTTGAGTCTGAATAATCTTGGTCTTGGATTTCCGAGCTGGGATTTTGGAGTGATCGTTCCGATCTCGATAAAACCAAATCCGAGGCAGGATAACTGGTCTATCCATTGAGCATCTTTATCAAACCCGGCGGCCAGGCCGATCGGGTTTTCAAACCTGATCCCAAATACATTTCTTTCCAGTTTTTTGTCGCGGACTTCCAGGATTGACCTGAGGATGGTTTCCATGAAAGGCACTTTCAGAGCGTAGTTGAGAACATCCATTGTGAAGTAATGGACTTTTTCAGGCTCATACCTGGAAAGTAATGGAAAAATGAACTTTTTATATATTGACATTGATTATCATAATTCAGGAACAAAGGTAGTTCTTTAATGCATTATAATCAAAAACAGGGTGATTTTGATCTGTAAATAAAAGAGACCCAAAACGCCAAATAAGAAAAATTATATTTTTTGCTAATATTTTACCACAAAGAAACACGCTCATATACCATTATAGAGGTTGATTACCAGATCAATCTTCCCATATTTCACATCCCAGTCAAAATCTCCCCCATTTTCAGCTTCTAAAAAAAATGATAGAAACTTTGAACTTTTTAAAAGTTTCCCAAGTTTTCTCATCGTGGAAGTAAAAGAAAGAATATTACTGATTGCCAAAGAATTGTTTTTCAAGTATGGCATAAGGAGCGTTACGCTTGATGAAATGGCCAGGGAACTGGGCATTTCGAAGAAGACTATTTACCAGCATTTCAAAGATAAAAATCATATCGTTCATGAAGTAATAATGTTCTTTCTGCAAAAGGACAGGGAGTATTCTGAAGCCATTTACAAAAGTGCGAAAGACCCCATTCATGAAGTAATTGAAACGACGGTTTGTATCAGAGAAAATGTTTCAAATGTTCATACGAGTCTTTTTTATGATATTCAGAAATATCACCCGAAGGCATGGAATTTGTATCTTGAACAAAGACAATTCTATTATGAAATTATCAGGAGAAACCTGAAAGAAGGGATGGAGCAGGGATATTACAGGGAAGACATAAATCCTGACATACTCGCTCTTCTGCGTCTGGCCAGTATCGAGCTGGGCTTCGGTTCTGATTCGTTTACCAAGAAAAACTTTGACTTCATGGAAATCCAGGCCCAGACCATCGACCATTTTATACGGGGTGTAGTAACAGAAAAAGGAAAACAATTATATACAGAGTACTTAAATTTAAAATAAATAGAAAAAGCATGGAAAAAAAACTTCTGATTATTCTATTAATAATCAATGCGTTTAGTCTGAATGCACAACAAACTTTCTCGATACAAGGGGCAGTGGATTATGCATTAAAAAATCACGCAAACATCAAAAATTCTCAGGTAGATATGAGGGATGCTGAACTTCAGATCAAAGAGATAAAAGTAACAGGCCTACCACAGATTAACGGCCAGTTCCAGTATACCTACAATGCCATCGTACCGACACAATTACTTGATGCCAAAAACTTTGACCCTACCGCGGCTGAAGGAGATGTGGTAAAATTCAAGTTTGGTGTGCCTTGGGCAGGGCAGGCAGGTGTCGGTTTAAACCAGCTGATCTTTGATGCCACATGGCTGGTGGGCCTCAGGGCAGCAGATACTTACAGGAAGCTGGCGTCCCAGAATTATGAGCAGACAAAGATAACGACAGCAGAAGGCGTGATAAAAGCTTATTACTCAGTGTTGGTAGCAGAAGAAAGATCAAAACTTCTGGATCTTAACATCACCAGGCTGGATTCTATCATTCTTGAAACAAAAGAATTTTTCAAACAGGGTTTTGTAGAAAAGATAGACATCGACAGGCTGGAAGTGCAGAAAAACAATGCCATCACTGAAAAACAAAAAGTGGTTAACCTTATCGCCTTGTCTTATCAGCTCCTGAAGTTTCAGATGGGATTCTCTCAGAAAGGAGACATTCTTTTGTCGGACAAGCTGACGACTTCTGATATCAGAGGATTGCAGGCATTGCCTTACAGGGCCGTGGATTATGACAACCGTGTCGAATACACCACTTTGCAAACCCAGAGGAAACTGACAGAGCTCAATATTGAGAGATACCAGAAAGCGTATTATCCGACAGTTGGCTTTGCCGGGAGCTTGGGTATAGGCCACAGTAACCCGAAGTTTAACCCTTTTGAGAGATGGTTCCCATCGTCTGCTTTGTCATTGAATGTCAACATTCCGATATATGACAGCGGAATGAAAAAGACGCAGATCGAAAGACAAAGACTGAGTCTTATTAAAATTGATCAGAGTGCTGAAATGCTCAGAGAGTCTTTTGAGCTGCAAAATGACCAGGCCATGATTAACCTGAAAAACGGACTTCAAAGTCTGGACATTCAAAACAGGAACATGGAACTTGCCCAGGAAGTGGTAAGGGTTTCGAAAATCAAGTATCAGCAAGGTACCGGTTCAAACCTGGAAATCATCAATGCAGAGTCTGATCTTAAACAAGCACAAACCAACTATTTTGCCTCTCTGTATGACGTCCTGATTGCAAAAGTGGATCTGGATAAAGCTCACGGCAAACTGTTAACTAAATAAAAAACATTCAAGAATTACAAAAAAACAAGAAAATGAAAAACATTTTTATACCTGTAACAAAATATTCTTTGATAGCGGCGATGGTTCTGATCGCTGTGGCCTGCGGAAAAAAAGAGGATAATTCCTTGGCTGGGAAAAAAGCCAAACTGGCCGAACTTCAGAAAACACAAAGCACATTATCGGCTGATATCAAGAAACTGGAATCTGAGATTCATAAACTTGATCCGAACAAAACAGAGAAAGTAAAGAACATCTCTGTCAGCCCGTTAGCGGCAAGAAACTTCCAGCACTTTGTAGAGGCTACCGGAAGAATCGATGCTGAAAACAACGTTTTCGTGAGTCCTCAGATGGGCGGTGCGATTACTCATTTATTTGTGAAGGAAGGTGATTTCGTTTCTAAAGGACAGAAGATCGCTACGATTGACAATTCCGTAATGAGAAATACGATCCAGGAAATTCAAACGCAACTGGAAACAGCCAAAACGCTTTTTGAAAGACAGAAGGCTTTGTGGGATCAGAAAATAGGGACTGAAATACAGTTTATCCAGGCTAAAACCCAGGTTGAATCATTGGAAAGAAGAATTGCAACCCTGAAATCTCAGGATGCTTTGAATATCGTGGTTTCCCCGATCGCCGGTTATGTGGACGAAGTAAGACTCAGAGCTGGCGAAATGGCCTCTCCGGGACTTGGAATTGTCCGTGTGGTTAACTTCGCCAACCTTAAAGTGGTGGCTAACATTCCGGATACTTACGCAGGAACCATCTCGAAAGGAGACATCGTAAAAATCAAACTTCCTGATCTTCAGAAAGAAGTGAATGCTACGCTGAGCTTTGTAAGCCAGACCGTAAACCAGGTTTCAAGAACATTTTTGGTAGAAGCCAAAATCCAGAATTTTGACAAACAACTGAAACCAAACCTTACTGCGATTCTGAATATCAATGACCAGTCAAGAGCTTCGGCGATTGTTATTCCTCAGAACTATATCCAGAACACCGAACTGGGCTCTGTGGTTTTCGTTGCTGTGACTGAAGGCAACAAAAAAGTAGCCAGAAGCCGCGAAGTAAAAGCAGGTCTTTCTTATAACGGAGAAGTGGAAATTCTTTCTGGCCTGACTGCCGGTGATTTAATCATTACTGACGGATATCAGGATTTAGTGGATGGTCAGCCGATCAGCTACTAACAGGTCTGTTTTCAAAAAATATTTAAAAGAAAGTAAACTTTAAGTTTATCATGAAAGAAGAAAAAAACGAAAACGCTATAGACGACTTAAGCCACAATAGCGGGTTTATATATAATTTTATCGGCATGCTGTCGAAAAACAGGACGACGGTATACCTGATAACGATTTTGCTGACGGTAACCGGGTATTCTATTTTCAATAACCTGCCTAAAGAGCAGTTTCCTGAGATCGTTATTCCCCAGATTTATGTCAATACGGTGTATGCAGGAACAGCTCCGGCTGATATAGAAAACCTGATCAACAAACCGCTAGAAAAGCAGTTGAAGTCTGAAAAAGGAGTTAAAAACGTAAAATCGAATGCCCTGCAGGACGTTTCGATCATCCTGATCGAATTTGAAACAGGGGTGGATGTCCAGGTCGCTAAAGAAAGGGTTAAAAGTGCCATCGATAAAGCCAAAAGAGACCTGCCGAAAGACCTGACCCAGGACCCTACGGCCCTGGAAGTTAACTTCTCGGAGTTCCCGATCATGAACATTAACCTGGCCGGAAATTACTCCCTGGAGAAATTGAAATTAATGGCCGAAGATATTCAGGATGCGATCGAAGCCCTTCCGGAAATTACCCGTGTGGATATTGTCGGAGCTCTTGACCGTGAAATTCAGATCAACCTGGATTTGCAGAAAATGAAATCTTATGGCATCACTTTCGGAGATATCCAGCAGGCTGTTCAATATGAAAACGTCAACATTTCAGGAGGTGACCTGAGCGTAGATAACGTCAGAAGGACCCTGAGGGTGAAAGGAGAATTTAAAACCATTGAGCAGCTTCAGAACGTGGTCATCAGGTCAGGTCAGGGAGCAACGGCCCGGTTGAGCGAAATCGCAGACGTGGTTGACTCCAATGCGGAGGTTCAGGATTTTGCAAGATTAGACAATAAATCCGTTGTTACGCTTAACGTTATCAAAAGAGGTGGAGAAAACCTGATCATAGCATCCGAAAAAATCGAGCACTTGCTGGAAGATTTCAAAGAAAACCGTCTGCCTGAAGGCCTTGACATCAGGATTACCGCCGATCAGTCTGAAAGAACCAAGGCCGATTTGAATGACCTGATCAATACTGTGGTAATGGGTTTCATTTTCGTGGTTTTCGTACTGATGTTTTTCATGGGTGTGAGAGACTCGATTTTTGTGGGTCTTTCGGTGCCTTTATCAGCCTTCCTTGCGTTTTATCCTTTGATGCTGATGGGTTTTACGCTGAATACCATCGTACTTTTTGCCTTCCTGCTTGGTCTCGGGATTGTAGTGGATGATGCCATTGTGGTTATCGAAAACTCGCACAGGATATTTAACAAACATAAGCACCTTCCGATTACAGAAGCCGTTAGAATTGCAGCCTCAGAAGTTTTTGTGCCGGTACTTTCCGGAACATTGACCACCATTGCTCCGTTCTTCCCGTTGTTATTCTGGCCGGGTATTGTAGGAGAGTTCATGAAGTATCTGCCGTTTACGCTGATCTTTACACTGACAGCCTCTCTTATTGTTTCATATGTAATGAACCCGATTTTCGCGATCACTTTCATGAAGCGTGAAGAAGAGGATAAGTCAGCCAAACCGACTTTTGGTGAACTGAAGAGACCATTGTTAATTCTGGGAGGAGCAGCCGTGTTTTTCTACTTCCTGAATGCCGTAAGTGGAAACTCGACTTACTTCGGAATTGCCAACGTCGTCATCCTGATCCTGATATTGTATGTATTTAATCATTATATACTGACACCTAAGCTGATCATTCCATTCCAGGAAGTATTACTTCCGAAACTAATCGGAGGATACAAAAAAATGATCTCATGGGTACTGACAGGCTGGAGACCGGTTTGGGTAGTTGTTTCAACTTTCGGATTATTGATATTTACCTTCATTTTGATGGGTATTGTTAAACCACAGGTGATTTTCTTCCCAAGTGGTGACCCGGATTATGTTTATATCTACAACGTTTTACCGGTAGGTACAGACGCCAGAAAAACGGATCAGGTAACAAGAGAAATTGAGAAAAGGGTATTTAAGGTAATCAAAGACAACAAAGCGGAGCATGCCATTAACTCGGTGATTTCGAATGTCGGTAAAAATGCCGGTGACCCGATGAACCCGGACAGGGCAGCGACTCCGAATAAATCTAAAGTAACCGTTGCCTTTGTTAAGAAAGAGGAGAGGGGTGAAATTTCGTCAACAGAGCTGTTGGGTAAAATCAGGGATGCCGTAAAAGGAATTCCTGCAGCCGAAATTGCTGTAGAGAGAGAAAGTAACGGACCTCCTACCGGAAAGGCGATTACCCTGGAAGTGGTAGGTGAGGATTTTGATCAGCTGATTGCGATCGAGAAACAGGTTTATGCCAAGATCAATGCTGCAGGTATCCAGGGCATCGACGAATTGAAGTCTGACCTTGTAACCAATAAGCCGGAAATAATCATTGATGTGGATCGTGAAAAAGCTTCAAGGGAAGGAATCAGCACCGCACAGGTGGCCTCAACCATCAGAACGGCTTTATTTGGTCTTGAAGTATCAAAATTCAGAGACAATAAAAACGAATATCCGATACAGTTGAGACTGAAGGCAGACGACAGAAGTCAGATCGAGAAATTACTGAGCATGAATATCACCTACCGGGATATGAACATGGGTGGCGTTTTAAGAAATGTTCCTCTTTCAGCAGTAGCCAACATCAGTTATTCGACCACTTTCAGTCAGATCAACAGGAAAGACAATGAAAGGATCATTACGATTAGCTCGGACGTAACGCCTGAGTTCCTTGAGAAAGCAACGGAAATTAACCAGCAGATTCTTCAGGCAGTTTCGGAAATCGAACTTCCGTCAGGTTACACTATCCGTCAGGGTGGTGAGCAGGAAGAGCAAATGGAAGCCATGTCATTCCTGAGTTCAGCGTTTTTGATAGCCCTGGCTATGATTTACCTGATCCTGGTGGCACAGTTTAACTCTATCATCAAGCCGGTTATCATCTTTGTAACCATTATCCTCAGTTTGATCGGTGTGTTACTCGGTTTTATGATCTTTGGTAAAACGTTCTCAGTGATCATGTCGGGTGTGGGTATTATCGCCCTGGCCGGGATTGTGGTTAAAAACGGTATCCTGATCATTGAGTTCATTGACGAGCTTCTGCACCAGGGACTCCCGTTGAAACAAGCGATTGTTCAGGGTGGAGCCACCCGTCTGACACCGGTATTGCTGACTGCTTCTGCAGCGGTGTTGGGTATGATCCCGCTGGCATTTGGTCTGGCCTTTGATTTCGGAGCCTTGTTTATTGATCTAAGATGGGCCTTAACGATCGGCGGAGACAGTGCAGTATTCTGGAATATCCTGGCCTGGACCATCATCTTCGGTCTGATATTCTCTACTTTGCTTACCTTGATCATTGTGCCTTGTTTGTATTATCTGAATGAGACGGCAAGAGCGAGAATAGCTAAAAGGAGACTGAAAAACGCCAACGCTGAAATAGCCTGATTAAAGGTATCGTCATAGATTTTAAAGCCCCGTATGGTTATCGTAAGCCGTGCGGGGCTTTTTGTTTTAAGGAAAATGCCTGAAAACTCCTACATTAAAGCATTCAACAGGGGAACCGATTGTTAATTTGCTTATCTTTGTCACAAGCATACCTGACTAATCACGATGAAGAGGCAAATAGGAATACTCATTGTTTTATCGGCTTTACTGGCAGTTTTGGGATCCTATATTTATAAAAAGGAGGATGCTGAAACTATTACTCCGGCTGAAACTCCCGAGGTGGCAGAATCATCTTCTGAGGTGATTGTAGCAGCCCCGCCATATGCCATCGGCGATGCCGTCAGGGATTTTTCGCTTCGCAACATCAACGGAAAGATGGTTTCATTGGCCAGTTACCCTTCAGCCCGGGGATTCATTATAGTATTCACCTGCAATCACTGCCCGTTTTCTAAATCGTACGAAGATCGCTTATTGCTGCTCGATAAAGAGTTTGCTTTTAAGGGCTACCCGGTTATTGCGATTAATCCCAATGACCCGGAAGCCTATGAAGAAGATAGTTTTGAGAATATGAAATTAAGGTCAGAGGAAAAGAAATTCACTTTCCCCTATCTTCTTGACGATCGGCAGGTAGTTGCCAGGGCTTTTGATGCCCAAAGAACCCCGCACGTTTTCCTGGTCAAAAAAGAGGACGGTAAAAACATCCTTAAATATGCCGGGGCCATTGACGACAACCCCCAGGACGCCAACGGGGTTTCTAAAAACTACATTCAGGATGCACTGGGTTATGTGATCGGCAACAAGCCGGTTGTGACCCCGACATCAAAGGCTGTAGGTTGTGCTATTAAATGGAAAAATTGATTTTTCGAGTAAAATATTAATATTAGGATGTCTGTTAAATTACCTGCCTTATTTTCTAAAAACAGATCTGCCGAGCTGGCGGCTTTTGACAGATTGCTCACCATCATGGACGACCTCAGGGAAAAGTGTCCCTGGGATATGAAGCAAACCATACAAACCCTGAGGCATTTAACCATAGAAGAAACCTACGAGTTATCTGATGCTATTCTGGAAAATGACCTCAACGAAGTCAAAAAAGAACTGGGGGATATCATGCTTCACCTTGTTTTTTATGCTAAGATCGCTTCAGAAACCAATGATTTTGATATTACGGATGTATTGAACGGAATTTGTGAAAAGCTGATCTCCAGGCACCCGCATATTTACGGAGATGTGGTGGTTGAAAACGAGGAGGATGTAAAGAAAAACTGGGAACAACTCAAACTCAAAGAAGGCAATAAGTCTGTTCTGGCAGGAGTACCTGATTCACTGCCCGCACTGGTTAAAGCCATGAGGATCCAGGAGAAAGCCAGAGGAGTAGGTTTCGACTGGGAAGAAAAAGCCCAGGTATGGCATAAAGTGGAGGAGGAGATGCAGGAATTTAAAGAACATTTTAACGCGGAATCAAATGAGATAATGGACAAGGAAAAGGCTGAAGGAGAGTTCGGGGATTTGCTATTTTCTCTAGTTAATTATGCCAGATTCATAGACATCAATCCGGAAACAGCATTAGAGAGAACAAATAAGAAGTTTAAGAAAAGATTTCAGTATCTTGAGTCCAAATCAAAAGAACTGGGAAAGGAGTTAAAGGACATGACATTGGCAGAGATGGATATTTTCTGGGAGGAGGCCAAGTCACTGTAATTCCAAAAGGCAGGTTTTGTAATTATTTTAGCATAGATTCTAACTTATCCGAAAAATGAGCCATGTCACAAGTTGCCTGAATTGTGAAGAAAACCTGTCGCCCGAAGCTAAGTTCTGTTCTGAATGCGGACAGAAAACAGACACCCATCGCCTGACCCTCGGGCACTTTTTCCATGAAGTTTTTCATGCCTTCACCCATGCCGACAAAGGCATATTTTACCTGATCAAAGGCCTGGCTTTACATCCGGGAGTAGTTGCGAGAGAATACCTGGCGGGCAAAAGGAAAAAGTACTTTAACCCGTTTACTTTTTTCCTGTTATTAATGACCGTATACGTGCTGTCAGACACATTATTTCAAAAGAAAAAAGAAGAGGCCATTTCTTCCGCGGAACAGTTTAGTCAGATGCCGGAAGGCCCTGAAAAAACAATGAATATCGCCAGATATGATAGGGGGATAAAGGTAAAAGAGTTTGGCACAAAACACGGAAATATGATTGCGATGATAGCAGTGCCCTATTTTGCATTTTTGTTCTGGGCTGTTTACCGGAAAAGGAAATACAATTATGCAGAACACCTTACTTCCGCAGTTTTGTTTATCGGTTTTTCCAATATGGTTTTTACCCTGGTGGTCTTTCCGCTGGCATCTCTGTTTGGCGGAACGATAAAAAATATGATGCCTCTTCTGGGGCTGGTTTTTCAGATTGCTTATTTTGCCTGGGCCTACAATTCCCTTTTGAGTTCAAAAACAATCGGTCAGAAACTGGGCGTATTTGTTACCAGTTTTACAGGCGTTTTACTTTGGAGTATTTTAACCTTTACGGCATTCGCCATCTATATCTATCAAAGCTGGGACTTTCTCGATTTCTTTAAAAGAATGGGAGGAAGAGGCTGAAAAATTCACTTTAATCAAAAACAACTAAATGAAAAAACCATTACTCCTTATCCTGTCTCTTTTATGTTTTAAAGGCTTTGCCCAGCAGCAGTTCGTTGTCGGCACAGGTAAAAGCCAGAACACCAAATTGCTGGACGGCAGGCTCCTCGTCATGTTGTCGACCAATGAAAAACGGGAACCGAGATTCGAAATCACAGACGCTCTCAATACCCAGATCGTTTTTGGAAAAGACGTCGAAAACTGGGCTACGGATCAGCCGCAGGTCCTGAATAATGCCAACAGCACCGGTTACCCGCTCGCTCAGCTGAAAGACGTTCCTGCCGGAGAATATTATGTACAGGTGTTACTTCATAAATACGAGACCTTTCACCGGAAAGACGGACATACCGTAAAGCTTCCTATGGACAGGGGAGAAGGCCAGCAGTGGAATCTTGCTCCCGGAAATCTTTACTCAAAGCCAGTCAAAGTCAGAATTGACCCGAAATTGAAGAATATTATAAAACTGAGCCTTGACCTTGAAATTCCGCCCGTTGAAGAGCCAAAGGACACCAAATATATCAAACACATTAAAATTCAGAGCAAGTTGCTGACTGAGTTCTGGGGCCGTCCGATGTTCCTCGGGGCACACATTTTATTGCCGGAAGGCTTTGACGAAAACCCGAAGGTTAAATACCCCCTGGCCATATTTCACGGACACTTCCCTTCAGACCTTGAGGGCTTCAGAACGGTGCCGCCAGATACCGGACTTCCGAATAACTATAATGCCAGGTTCAAAATTTACGGATATGAAAAAATAGTCCAGCAGGAAGCCCACGACTTTTATAAGCAATGGACAGGCCCGGATTTTCCAAGGGTTATTGCTATCGAAATCCAGCATCCATGTCCTTTTTATGATGATTCTTATGCTGTGAATTCTGCTAACATCGGGCCTTATGGCGATGCCATTACTTATGAGCTCATTCCTGAAATAGAAAAGCGATTCAGAGGGATCGGGGAAGGTTGGGCCAGATTTACCTACGGCGGCTCCACCGGCGGCTGGGAAGCCCTCGCCGTGCAGGTGTTTTACCCCGATCAGTATAACGGAAGCTACGCGGCCTGTCCCGACCCGGTAGATTTCAGGGCATTCACTACCGTAAACATTTATGAGGACAAGAATGCCTATTGGTATGAAAGCCAGTTTAAAAAACTGCAGAGACCAGGTCACAGAGATTACCTGGGGCAGGTGTCCGCTTCGGTAGCTGAAATGAACCAGCGGGAGCTGGCCCTGGGAACCAAAACCCGGAGCGGTCAGCAGTTTGATATCTGGGAAGCGGTTTATTCGCCTGTCGGAAAAGACGGATACCCCGAAAGGATATGGGACAAACAAACGGGTGTGATCAATAAGAAAGTAGCTGAATACTGGAAAGAAAATTATGACCTGGCTTATATACTGAAAAGAGACTGGGCAAAAAACGGGGAAAAATGGAAAGGCAGGATACATATTTACTGTGGAGATATGGATAATTACTATCTCAATAATGCGGTTTACCTGGCAGAAGATATGCTCAAAACACTTTCAAACCCAGCCTATGACGGCGTTGTGGACTACGGCGACAGGGCAGAGCACTGCTGGAATGGAGATCACACCCAGCCTAATTATATATCCAGGCTGAGGTATCACCAGATGTTTATCAAAAAGTGGGTAGAGGATCTGAAAAAAACGGCCCCTGCTCATGCAGATCTTAAAAGCTGGAGATATTAACGGAAATCCACAAAAAGTGCTAAAAAATCGTTCCTTTATACAAATAGCGAAATTTTTCTACAGTTTGAGTAAATTTTTGAAATAAAATAGACGCTCTTTAATGGTAAAGAAAGGCATAATTTGCTGACTGTCAGCAAATTATGCCTTTCTGCTTTTCAGGGTATGCCTTTTTTAGTTTAATAGACATAATTTAATAATTAAACTGAAGAAATAATGAAAAGCTTAATCATCGGATCAATCGCACTGGCATTAGTTTCTGTATCAGGACTTAATGCACAAATTAAACCGGCCCAGGCCGTTAACTTAACTGTTTCTCAATTCGACAAGACCCCTGTCAAACCCGAAGACCTTCCGGCACCAATCAAAACGGTTCTGGCAAGCGAAGCCTTCAAAGGATGGGAAGTCACAACAGCCTACCTGGTGTCAGAGGACGGAACGGAATATTACGAAGTAAATCTTACAAAAGGACCGGACAGGCAAACGGTTAAATTCGATAAAAACGGAAAAATATTGAATCCGTAACAGGATTTGGTAAATGTTGTTCATCCCTTAGCACAAGCCTGATCAAAATGATTTGTTCCTACAAATCCGATGGTTTTAAGTGACCAGCAAACATTCAGGAGATTTTATCGGGATCATCAACATAAAAAGGAAAGGAGGGGAAACCCTCTTTTCTTTTGCTTTTTATACAGCAGAAAGAACATACAGGTCCTCGCTTTCATGCGGAAGGACCTTTAACACACTGGTGAGGACGAGAAGGACCAGGGTCCGGCTGGCGAGTTTCCTGGGAATATCTGCGATCTGGGAAAATGTATTAATGGTAATATGTTTATGCGAATCCAGGTATTCCATCAGAACCTTCTCTTTTTCTCCGAAAGTAAATTTCAGGTCCCTTGACCTCCTTTCTCCTTTCATGATTTCTCTCACCTCTTTACTGGCCTGGATAGACTTGTCGTCAATCCTGACATACGCTTTGCGATGCTCCGGCTGACCGTCAAGGTCGACATAATGCGGTTTAAAAGGACTGGGTTTGATATCGTAAACCAGCACTTCCCTCTCATCTTCCACTTTTATTTTGCGGATGGTGTAGTCAACGGCAGGATAAATAAATTTTTCAATGTTTTTGGTAATGACATATTCATCCTCATCAATGTACTTGAGGCCTTTGATGTGTTTGTCGTCACTAATACCTATCAGGAGTTTTCCGCCGCTTGAATTCGCAAAGGCTACTACCTCACGAATGATTTTTTCGGGATGATTGCTTTTCAGCTTAAATTCGAGGTGTAGCCCCTCGCCTTGTCTTACCAGATTTTTTAGTTCCTTAAGGTCAGTTTGTGAATGACCTATAGAGTGATATCCAAAAATCATTTCAACCGGATTTATCGTGTTGAATATAAATATACAAATTTCAGGTCTAAG
Organism: Emticicia sp. CRIBPO; assembly: GCF_009905725.1. GTDB lineage: Bacteria > Bacteroidota > Bacteroidia > Cytophagales > Spirosomataceae > Leadbetterella. Next base: position 81,701 of record NZ_JAAAKV010000005.1, read on the forward strand.
AACAATGGAAAGCAGATTTAAAATAAAAAATTCTCTATTTTTACATTTGATAAGTAATATTCAACCCATGAAAAAGACAATTTTTTTATTATTGACCATGATTGAAACGTATTCCGGTTTTGGACAGACCAAAACCACCGGCAAATTGGTAGAGTCAGACCCCGAATTCCGGCAGCTCATTGACATTACATCACCCATAGAAGTCATCGCCGAAGGCTTTGACTGGTCTGAAGGACCTGTCTGGATTAAATCCCAGGGCTTTCTTCTTTTTTCTGACGTTCCGCAAAACGTCATTTATAAATGGAAAGCAGGAGAAAAGGTGGTTGAATTCCTCAGACCATCGGGCTATACCGGTATTTTGCCTTACAGTAATGAACCCGGCAGCAACGGACTGACCCTTAGCAATGACGGGCAGCTGCTGGCATGCGAACATGGCGACAGGCGTGTGACCAAAATGCCGTTCAGCGGCGGAGGGAAGTTTGCGATGGCAGACAATTATCAGGGTAAACGGTTCAACAGCCCGAATGACCTCGTTCAATCTAAAAAAGGAGATATTTATTTTACAGATCCTCCATACGGTTTACCCAAATATGATCAGGATCCTACACAGGAAGTGGAGGGTTTTGGTGTTTACAGGATTTCAAATGACCGTAAAGTAAGCCTTGAGATTGCAGACCTTACCCGTCCGAACGGCGTGGCCCTTTCTGTAGATCAGAAAACCCTGTATGTGGCTCAGTCAGACCTTGCCAAAGCCTGGATCCTGGAGTACCCGATTCTTGAAAACGGAAGCCTCGGTAAAGGAAAAATATTTTATGACGCCACACCACTGGCTCAGCAGGGATTGATCGGAGCTCCTGACGGTTTGAAAGTCGATGAAAAAGGCAATGTTTTTTCTACAGGCCCGGGAGGGGTGCTGGTTATCAATGCCAAAGGAAAATTGCTGGGGAGAATAGAAACAGGACAGGCTACGTCCAACGTCGCCTGGGGTGAAGATGGGGGTACCCTTTTTATCACTGCAGATGTGTATTTATGCAGGATCCGGACCAAAACAAAAGGGGCAAACTTCTGATATTCTTCATAAACAGACCAAAGATTTGACTGAAATGTTAGTTTTTGGGCAGATAAAATGCATTGAAAACATAATTTTTCTAAAAAAATTAATGGTTTCATAGCTAAAAATCAGCAGAATGGGCAGTTTCTTGATAAAAGTTTCATTTTCAGATTTGGAATTCTTTGATAATCAATAGGAATCTGCTTATTTTTGCACCTCTAAAAAAATCAGGGCGGGAATGCCCGTAAAAAAGTATTCAAAAAGTTTTAAAAAAATAAAATGGCAATCGTTAACAAAATCAGAGAAAGGTCAGGTATTGCAGTAGCCGTCATCGCCGTTGCTTTATTGTTATTTATTGTAGGAGGAGATATTTTCTCTGGTCGTAGTTCTTTATTCGGTGATAGTAATAAAGTAGGTGAGATCGCCGGCCATCAGATTGACGCCCAACAGTTTGCCGGATTGGTAGACGCTCAGAAAACACAGTATGAAATGTCGACCGGAAGGTCTGCTAATGAGCAGGAACTGGCTCAGATCCGTGAGCAGGTTTGGGAGAAACTGATTTTTGAAAATGCCTATCTTGGAGAATTCGAAAAACTGGGTCTTACTGTTACTAACGAAGAGCTACGCGAGCTGATCCAGGGAACGAAAAACATGCACCCGTATGTTCGCCAGTTTTTCTCAGATCAAAGCGGTGCTTTTAACGAAGCCCAGCACAAAGAGTTTATCAATGCTGCCGCTAACAACACCCTTCAGGAAGGACAAAAATCTGTTTGGGAAAACTTCAAAAAAGAATTGCTTCAGGTAAGACTGAGAGAGAAATATCAAAACCTTATCAATGCTACTACTTATGTTACAGCTTTGGAGGCTAAAAACGAATATGTAGCTCAAAATGAAAAGGCAGATGCAAAATACCTTTATGTTCCTTTCTACAGTATTCAGGACACGACAGTAAAAGTTTCTGACAGCCAGATTTCTGATTACTATGCTGCTCATAAAGACGAATACCAGGGATACGACAGCCGTTCCATTGAATACGTGACTTTCCAGGTTGTACCGACTAAAGAAGACAGTGCTGCCCTGAATGATGAGATCCGTAACCTGGCTAAAGGCCTGGCTGCAGCTCAGGATCCTCAGGCGTATGCCAACCAGAATTCAGATATCCGTACGCCATATCTTAAATCATACAGCGAATTGAGCGATGTGGTAAAACAAAGCATTTCGACAGCTATCCAGGGTGCCATCATCGGGCCATTCAAAGAAGGTAATGTTTATACCATTCATAAATACGAAGGAACTTCTACAGATTCATTATATACTGTAAGAGCCAGCCATATCCTTTTCAGAGCCGATAAAGCAGCTCCGGACAGTGTGAAGGCTAAAGCAAAAGAAAGTGCACTGGCCGTTTTGAAGCAAGTTAAGGAAGGAGGAGATTTTGCTACCCTAGCCCGTCAGTATGGTCAGGATGGTTCTGCCCAGCAGGGTGGAGATCTTGGTCCATTCCAGAATAACGGACAAATGGACAAAACATTCCAGGATGCTACCTTTGCTTTCTCAGGAACAGGTGTATTGCCTAATCTGGTAGAAACCGATTTCGGTTTCCACATCATCAAAGTAACAGAGCCGAAAAGCAATCTGAAATACAAACTGGCAACGGTCAGCAAAGAACTGAGCGTGGGTGAAGCTTCTTCAACAGAGGTTTACCAGAAAGCGGATAACCTTCGTGCAAGTGTTAAAAACCTTAAGGAATTTACAGAAGCCGTTAAGAAAGACAATTCATTGGCACTGTTGACAGCTGAAAGAATTGCTCCGCAAGCCACTTCAATCAACACCATTCAGAATGCAAGAGAAATCGTAAGATGGGCTTTTGATAAAAACACTGAAGTGGGTGATGTTTCTGAAACTGTATTTACCATTGGTGATACTTATGTTATAGCAGCTGTCAAAGCAGCTTCTGACAAAGAAGATCCGAAAGCGGAAGATTTCAAAGATCAGATCACATACAAAGTGCGTAACGACCTTAAGGCAGAGAAAATTCTTGCGAAACTGGGTGATGGCAAAGGAGATCTTACGGCTGTGGCCAACAAATACGGAGCAGGAGCTTTGGTTGAAGAAGTAGCAGATATCAACTTCTTTAGCGGTATGCTTAACAGTGCCGGAATCGACCCGATTGCTTTGGGTGTGGTGTTCGGACAAAAAGCCGGAAAGAGAAGCAAGCCTTTGAAAGGAGAATCAGGTGTGTTTATCATCGAAACATTGAAGAAAACAGCCGCTCCTCAGATTGCAGATTACTCTATCTACAAAGACCAGGTTTTACAAAGAGTTGGTGGCGGACAGGCTGGCTTTATTGCTGAGCAGATTTTGAGAGACAAAGCAAACATTGAAGACAACAGGGCGAAATTGTTTTAATCAGTCCTTTCGATCATAATATTTAAAAGGGTACTTTTACAGTACCCTTTTTTGTTTTTAATACCATGAACAATTTATTTCCTGTATTCCTCAAGACAGAGATTCTCGACGTACTTATTATCGGCGGTGGAAACGTAGGCCTTGAGAAGCTCGAGGCAGTGCTTAAAAACGCCCCTGAGACGCAAGTAACCATTGTGGCACCACTTATCAGGCAGGAGATATCAGAGCTCGCTCAGAAGCACCGTTTGACGCTTATTCATGAAGAGTACCAGCCCGGGCATCTGACGGGCCGTGATATTGTCATTGCTGGCACGGATGATAAGGAAGTGAACAGGCAGGTATACCTTGATTGTAAAAGAGAAAAAATACTGATCAATGTGGCTGATACCCCCGACCTCTGCGATTTTTACCTGAGCTCAGTGGTCAGAAAAGGAGATCTGAAAATTGCGATCTCAACTAATGGAAGGTCGCCGACGTTTGCCAAAAGATTCAGGGAGATACTGGAAGAGATCATTCCGGAATCCATACAGGAAACGTTGGATAACCTGCAGGCCATCAGAAACAAGCTGAAGGGGGATTTTCAGTCTAAGGTAGACAAACTCAATGAGATCACTAAAGTAATGAAAGAGAAGTAATTACATTTCGATCAGAAGGGCCTCACAGGCTCTTCTTGCGGCGTCTTGTTCGGCTTTTTTCTTGTTCCAGCCACCACCTTCGCTTACCCTTTCACCGTCAACGGATACCTGGGCAATAAACTCTTTACTGTGATGTCGGCCTTTTTCCTGAACAATTTCAAAGTCCACTTTTTTGCCTTCTGCCTGAGCCCAGCTTAAGATGATACTTTTGTAGTTGGTGTTATTCTGAATGACCTCATCAAGGTCATAGTAATTGGAGATCAGTTTTTTAACAATAAACCTTTTGGTAAACCTGAAGCCTTTGTCGAGATAGATAGCCCCGATAAGAGCTTCCATAGCATCGCCATACATCGAAGTACGCTGATGGGCTACCCTTTGACCGTCAAATTCCACAAGTTTATCGAGGCCTATTTTACGGGCAACAAGATTTAAGGATTCACGGTTAACTATTCTGGATCTTATTTCGGTAAGAAAACCCTCGTCTTTGAAAGGGTATTTTTTGAAGAGGTATTCCGCAATGACCATACCCAATACAGAGTCCCCAAGATATTCGAGACGCTCGTTAGATTCTTTAAAGCCGGAAATTTTGGTCTTTTTTGAGGCGGAAGTATGGCGGAAAGCCAGTTGATAGAGCAAATCATTCGTCGGCCGGTCACCAATGATTTGTTCTATGGACTTTCTGAAATCCCTCAGTTTGGAATCTCCTGTAAAAAACTCAATAATAGATGTTCTTACGGCCATGAAAAACTTCCTACATTATCTTTTCCATCTCTTCCGGACGGAAAAAAGCATGTTAATGTTATATTTTTTTGAAAATAAGTGTCGCATTGTGACCACCAAAACCGAAGCAGTTGCTTAACACCACGTCAATTTTTCTTGCTTTTGGTTTGTTTGGCGTCAGGTCGATACCCGGATTGATTACCTCATCGATGTTAAACAAGTTGATCGTTGGCGGAACAATTTGTTTATCAAGAGCCAGGATCGCAGCCACAGATTCCACAGCACCGGCACCACCCAGAAGGTGTCCTGTCATTGATTTGGTTGAACTGACACTCATTTTATAAGCATGTTCACCAAAAAGCTGTTCGATTGCCTTGATTTCCTGGGGATCTCCCAACGGGGTTGATGTTCCGTGAGTATTGATATAATCAATTTCGGATACATCCATCTGGGCGTCTTCCAAAGCGTCTTTCATCGAAAGATAAGCTCCATAGCCTTCAGGATGCGGGGCGGTAATGTGATAGGCATCTGATGAAAATCCACCACCTACCAGTTCACAATATATTTTGGCTCCTCTTGCTTTGGCATGCTCATACTCTTCAAGAATCAATGAAGCACCGCCCTCACCAAGAACGAACCCGTCTCTGTCTTTATCATAAGGTCTCGACGCGGTTGCAGGATCATCATTTCTTTCTGACAAAGCCCTTAATGCATTGAAACCACCAACACCAGCCTGTGTAACAGCTGCCTCAGAACCACCGGTAACACAAGCGACCATTCTGCCGAGACGGATATAATTGAAAGCATCAATTACCGCGTTGTTGGTAGATGAACATGCAGAAACAGTGACATAATTAGGTCCTCTGAAACCATATTTGATAGAGATCTGGCCGGAAGCACTGTCTGCTATCATTTTAGGAATAAAGAAAGGATTAAATCTCGGGGTTCCGTTTCCTCCTGAAAAAGCGATTACTTCTTCTTCAAAGGTTTTCAGACCACCGATACCAGATCCCCAGATCACACCGATTTTATCTTTGTTGACTTTATCCAGGTCGAGTCCGGAATCAGCTACGGCCTCATCAGCAACCACCACGGCGTACTGCGTAAAAAGGTCCATCTTTCTGGCATCCTGACGAGGAATAAAATTAGTTACCTCAAAGTTTTTGACTTCGCAGGCAAACTGCGTTTTGAAAAGACTGGGATCAAACTTTGTAATCCTTGCAGCCCCGCTAACACCGTTATACAATCCCTCCCAGTATTCCTGAGCTGTATTTCCAATAGGGGTTAAAGCACCTATACCTGTAACAACGACCCGCTTTAAATCCATAAAGTAGTTTAAATTAAAAATTCAATATCCAATTGAGAATGAAATATAACATTAGTCAATTGAATATTGAACTTACTTAATGAGAAAAAACAATTACTTAGAGTTCTCTTCCAAATAAGTGATGGCCTGTCCAACAGTCTGAATATTTTCAGCCTGATCGTCAGGAATAGATACATTGAATTCTTTTTCAAATTCCATGATTAACTCAACGGTATCCAAAGAATCCGCTCCAAGATCATTTGTAAATGATGCTTCTGCGGTAACTTCTGACTCATCAACGCCAAGCTTCTCAACAATAATTTTCTTTACTTTCGATGCTATATCTGACATTTTAAAAATGTAGTTTGGTGAAAAACAATGCAAAGAAATAGATTTTAAATGAAACCAACAAAAACAAGCATGTTTTTTTGAATGACAAATTGTTCCGATATTTGTATTTTATTTATAAAACCAGTCAAAAACGCATGTTAAACATTCAAAATATAGCGAATTACGGCACTAAAAATTTTTTCCTGATTGCGGGTCCCTGTGCCATTGAAGGCAGAGACATGGCTTTTGGAATCGCCGAGAAAATTGTGAAGCTTACCACAGATCTCAAAATACCATACATTTTCAAAGGAAGTTACAGAAAGGCCAATCGTACAAAACTGAATAGTTTTACAGGGATTGGAGACGAAAAAGCACTGAAGATATTACAGGAGATCGGTCAGACATTTAACATCCCGACAGTCACAGACATCCATGAATCACATGAAGCCGCTCTGGCTGCTGAATATGTGGATGTTTTACAGATACCCGCATTTTTATGCAGACAGACCGAACTTCTGGATGCTGCTGCCAAAACCGGTAAAGCCGTCAACATCAAAAAAGGACAGTTCCTTTCCGGGGCATCCATGGGTTTTGCAGTAGAAAAAGTAGAGAGCGTTAATCCCAATGCCCAGGTAATCCTGACAGACAGGGGAAACAGCTTTGGTTATTCTGACCTGGTAGTTGACTACCGGAATATCGTTGATATGGGCAAGTTTAATGTGCCTGTGGTGATGGATTGTACCCATTCTCTTCAAAAACCAAATCAGACTTCCGGCGTAACAGGCGGAAATCCTGAAATGATATCCACGATTGCAAAGGCCGCTATTGCCGTCGGGGCAGACGGGCTGTTTATTGAAACACACCCCAATCCGGCGGAGGCAAAATCTGACGGAGCCAACATGCTTCACCTGGATAAACTGGAAGAATTACTGATTCAGCTGGTCAGGATCAGGGAAGCAATTGCATAATCTGAAGGCAGAGTTGAACGGCACTACTTTTTTATAAATTGGAAAGAAAAAGAATTGAAAGCATTAAAAAGTAAAGCGTACAAAATTAATTAACTTTGTACCTTAACAATTTGCTTTCCCAATAAATTAAAAATGTCTAATTCATTCAGAAAAAAAAAGAAATCAACCCAAAGCCGGAATACCAAAACATCTTCAGAGTCTGACTACTCATCGGAGGGTTCTATTTTTCCGTCGACTTTTGGCCGAGACCAGTTTTCTCTTGTTTTTGGAGTGTTTTTGCTGGCACTTTCCTTACTCCTGCTGGTTGCTTTTGTCTCCTATTTGTTCTCAGGTTATGCAGATCAGGATATTATCCAGCATAAACTGAGTGATACGCTTGCTTCTGAAACCAAACGTCCTTCAAACTCTCTGGGGTTGTTCGGGGCATATCTTTCTCATTGGTTTATTTTTAAATGGTTTGGTATTGCTGCTTTTTTTATGCTTCCTCTCCTGTTTTTCTCAGGATTCAGGTTGGTATTTGGTGAAGACCTGTTCAAAATTAATCTGAACAGGCTGGCCATCGGGAGCATCTTCTATCTTTTCTTTGTTTCTGTTTTTCTTGGGTTCTGGGTTTACACCTTTGACTTCAGCGGAAGCGTTCTGGCCGGTGGAATCGGATTCCAGGCGAATGAATTCCTGTTCAGGCTGATGGGCTGGGGGAGTATCATCCTGATTTTACTCGTTCTGTTTATCTGGATGGTTTTTTTCCATGGTATGACGCAGATCGATGACTATTTTCTGGGCAAATATTTCCCGAAAAAACCAAAGAAATTTCAGTTTGAACCTGATGCTGACCTGGAAGAGGTTTCAGACCAACCGGTTTTTACGCCTGTTAAGCCTGAAGTACCGGCCAAAGCAGAGGTAATAAATCACAAAGCAGAAGAAGAGGTTTTTGAACCCGTATCCCTGGCAAAAGAGCCATTTAAAGGAGGGATTTCTTTTACTATTGAAAAAAATCAGGAAGAACCGTTGGTGCTGAAAATCGAAGAGGCGGCCAGAACATCTGCTTTTGAAGAGGATAATAACGATCAGCTTCTGGATGAATTCGGCCCTTATGATCCTAAACTTGATTTGTCAGGGTACATGTATCCGCCGATCAGCTTACTGCAGGAATATAATTCTACCGGGTCGAAAGTAACCGAAGAAGAGCTTGAAGCCAATAAAGACAAGATCATCAAGACCATCAATAACTTCCAGATCGGGATTGCCTCTATCAAGGCAACCATCGGGCCTACGGTTACGCTGTATGAAATTGTACCGGATGCCGGCGTAAGGATTTCAAAGATCAAAAACCTGGAAGATGATATTGCCCTCAGCCTTGCTGCTTTAGGTATCAGGATTATCGCCCCTATGCCCGGCAAAGGGACGATCGGGATTGAGGTGCCGAATAAAAACCGCGAAATGGTTTCTATCAAATCGGTGCTCTCATCCGAAAAATTCCAGAAGTCAACTTTTGAACTGCCCATCGTTTTAGGGAAAACCATCTCCAACGAGCTTTATATTGCAGACCTGGCAAAAATGCCCCACCTGCTGATGGCAGGGGCCACAGGACAGGGAAAGTCAGTAGGACTTAATGTGATCCTGGCGTCGTTGCTCTATAAAAAACACCCGGCAGAAGTCAAGTTTGTGCTGGTTGACCCGAAGAAAGTGGAGTTAACCCTGTTCAACAAAATAGAACGTCATTTCCTGGCGATGCTGCCTAATGCAGAGGAAGCCATCATTACCGATACGAAAAAGGTTATCAATACCCTTAATTCGCTTTGTATCGAAATGGACAACCGTTATAATTTGCTGAAGGAGGCGGGTGTCAGGAATATTAAAGAGTATAACGCCAAGTTTACCCACCGGAAACTGAATCCTGAAAAAGGGCATAAGTTTTTACCCTATATCGTGCTGGTCATTGATGAGCTGGCTGACCTGATGATGACCGCCGGAAAAGAAGTAGAGCAGCCTATTGCCAGACTTGCACAGCTGGCCAGGGCCATCGGGATACATTTGATTGTAGCTACCCAAAGACCTTCGGTTAATGTTATCACTGGTTTGATCAAGGCCAACTTCCCGGCCAGGCTTTCCTTTAAAGTGACCGCCAAAGTAGACTCCAGAACCATCCTGGACACCGGGGGCTCCGAGCAGCTGGTCGGAAACGGGGATATGCTTTTATCAACCGGATCGGATATGGTCAGGTTGCAATGTCCTTTTGTGGATACGCCGGAGGTAGAAAGTGTTTGTGAATATATCGGAAGCCAGAGAGCATATGAGTCGGCCTATCTTTTACCTGAGTTTTATGGCGACGACGAACCGGATGGCCTGGATTTTGACCCGACCGAACTGGATCCGTTGTTTGATGATGCGGCCAGGTTGCTGGTGATTCATCAGCAGGGAAGTACTTCACTGATCCAGAGAAAAATGAAACTGGGGTACAACAGGGCAGGACGGATCATTGACCAGCTGGAAGGAGCCGGGGTAGTAGGACCGTTTGAAGGCAGTAAAGCCCGTGAGGTTCTTATCAAAGACCTGGAGCATCTCGAAGAGGTTCTGCGAAGCCTGAAGCGTTCTTAGGAACACTTTTTTAACAGTTAAATTAAACCATTGAATTTTTTTTACATCTAAACAGTTAATTAACAAAAGGAGGACAAGATGATGAAGCGAACCATTTTAAGTATATTATTTTCAAGTTCTGTATTGTTTTCATTTGGTCAGGATAAAAAAGCCGAAAGCATTTTAGATCAGATGAGTCAGAAATATCAGAAACTGAATACCTTCAGTGCTTCATTTACTTACGGAGTTGAAGGGGCCAATTCAAGCCTGACGCAGGCATTTAAAGGCAATGTGACGGTAAAAGGCCTGAAATTTAAACTGAAAATGGCCGGACAGGAGATTTTCAACAATGGCAAAGAGATCTTTACCTATGTGAAAGAAACCAACGAAGTAAATATTACGGATTTTAACCCGAATAATGATTCTGATTTTTCTCCGACCAAAATTTACTCAATCTATAAGAAAGGGTATAAGTATGTTTTCAAAGAAGAGCAGAAAGTAGGAAGCCAGTTTTATGAAGTGGTGGAGTTGTCGCCAACCAGTGCCAAATCAAATGTGAATAAGGTGCAGATCACGGTCAATAAAAAAGACAAAACGGTAAAGAGCTGGAAAATCTGGGATAAGGCAGGAAAGAAAACGGTTTTTAAAGTGGAAGACTTTGTACCGAATGTGGCTGCAGCAGATAATGTTTTCACTTTTGATGCTAAAAAATATCCTGGTGTTGAGGTAGTTGACTTAAGATAAATTGTTACATATATACTTTTTTTAAGGCCCGAAGTGATCTTTTGCTTTGGGCCTGTTTTTTTGATTATGTCGTCACATCACATTGTAAGAGAAAAACAGGAGCCGGCATTGATCATTGCCAATGGTGAGGCCTGTTCAATGGATTTGCTGGAGCAGCTGCTTGAGTGGAGCCCGCTCGTGATTGTCCTTGACGGGGCAGTAGAGAGGGTGCTTGACCTGGGAATTAAGATCGACGTTCTGTTCGGTGACTTCGACGGACTAAGCATCCCGCTGGATGAGATAAAGCGGCGGCAATATCCGATAGAAATCATTCATGCCCCGGACCAGGAAAAGACCGATCTGGAGAAAGCGATTGACTATCTGATTTCGCGGGAATTTCCGGCGGTCAACATTGTCTGGGCTACCGGAAGGAGGGCTGATCATACGCTCGCCAACATCACCAACCTGGTCAAATATCGTGAGCAGATCCAGGTAAAAATGATTGATGATTATTCGGTGATTTTTCCTTTGTCGCCACTCCCAAACGTGTTCAGTAAGTGGTACAAGGCCGAAACACCCATTTCTCTGATCCCTGTAGGGGTAGCAGAAGGCATAGAAACGGACAACCTGACTTATCCACTATACGGTGAGTCGCTGACGTTGGGAGCACGCATCGGAAATAGTAATTCTGTGGAAAAAGATGGGATTATTACTATAAAATACAAGAAAGGAGAAATGTTGATAATGGAATGTAGAGATTAATAATGAGATTGTTACGTGTTGATAAGTTTTTAACTTTTTCTTTTTTTTATCAAATCAGAAATTTACATTTGTAAAACGTTGGCCATTTAAACTATAGAAATTGTAATAGTAAAACCGGTTGATAAAATGTGGATAACTTTAAAATCTGATTTTAATAGTACTTTTCCAATGTTCTAAATCGACAAGAGCTTGATTATAAGTAATAACAAATCACGCGATCTATTACGATATTAAAAAATTGTTAAATCCAAAGAATTTTCCCGGTTTTTAAATAATTTTTTTTGCTCTATTTTTGAACTAACAACGGATCAAAAATCTTAAACACAAAAGGGCACTCCTTAAACCCCCCAAGGCAAATATGTACGTTATTAAAAGAGACGGTCGAAGAGAATCGGTTAAATTCGACAAGGTTACCGCACGGATCGAAAGGTTATGTTATGGACTTGACCTTGCTTTTGTTCAACCTGTAGAAGTGGCAATGAAAGTTGTATCAGGTATTTATGATGGAGTTACAACCTCCGAGCTTGATAATCTGGCCGCTGAGACAGCTGCCTCTATGACTACCAAGCATCCTGATTATGCCACATTGGCTGCGAGGATTGCGATATCCAATCTCCATAAAAACACGCTTAAGTCGTTTTCCGGAACCATCAAGATGCTTTATCAGTATGTTGATCCGAAAACAGGGGAAAATGCTTCATTGATTTCCAAGGATGTCTGGAAAGTGGTTCAGAAAAATGCCGCTTTGCTTGACTCAACCATTATCTACGACAGAGATTACGGATATGATTATTTTGGTTACAAAACCCTTGAGAAATCATATTTGCTGAAACTGAACAATAAAATTGTGGAAAGACCCCAGCACATGCTGATGCGTGTGGCGGTAGGTATCCATGGTGAGGACATTGAAAAAGCCATCGAAACTTATGATTTGCTTTCGGAAAGATGGTTTACCCATGCTACACCAACTTTGTTTAATGCAGGAACACCAAAACCTCAGTTGTCGTCATGTTTCCTTCTGACCATGAAGGATGACAGCATCGAAGGTATTTACGATACACTGAAACAAACCGCTAAAATTTCGCAGTCTGCGGGAGGAATCGGGTTGTCAATCCATAACGTAAGGGCAACAGGCTCATACATCAAAGGAACCAACGGAACGTCCAACGGGATTGTACCGATGCTGAGGGTTTTCAATGATACGGCGAGATATGTTGACCAGGGCGGTGGAAAACGCAAAGGATCTTTTGCGATCTATATCGAACCATGGCATGCGGATATATTCGATTTCCTGGATCTGAAAAGAAACCACGGGAAAGAAGAATTGAGAGCAAGGGATTTGTTCTACGCGATGTGGATCTCGGATTTATTTATGAAGAGAGTAGAAGCCAATGATGACTGGTCATTGTTCTGTCCTCACGAGTGTCCGGGACTGGCAGATTGCTACGGTGATGAGTTTGAAAAACTATATGAGAAATATGAGTCTGAAGGCAGAGCCCGCAGAACGGTAAAAGCTCAGGAGCTGTGGTTTGCCATGCTTGAGTCGCAGGTAGAAACAGGAACACCTTATATCCTGTATAAAGATGCGGCCAACAAAAAATCAAATCAGAAAAACCTGGGTACGATCAAATCATCGAACCTTTGTACTGAAATCATCGAATATACTGCCCCTGACGAAGTAGCGGTATGTAACCTGGCTTCTATTGCTTTACCAAAATATCTGTTAACCAATGATTTTGGCGAAGTAACCAGCTTTGATTTCAAAAAATTATATGAAGTTACCAAGGTAATCACCGGTAACCTGAACAAGATCATTGACGTTAACTACTATCCTGTAGAAGAAGCAGAAAGGAGTAACAAGCGTCACAGGCCGATCGGAATCGGTGTGCAGGGTCTTGCAGATACTTTCATGCTGATGCGTATGCCTTTCGAGTCTGAAGCAGCACAGAAACTGAATAAGGATATTTTTGAGACGATCTATTTTGCAGCCATGGAGGCTTCAATGGAGCTGGCTATTGCTGAAGGACCATACCAGACCTGGGAAGGGTCTCCGATTTCAAAAGGTATATTCCAGTTTGATATGTGGGATGTTACTCCGGAATCAGGTTTGTGGAACTGGGAAGATCTTCGTGAGAAAGTGATCAAAAACGGTGTAAGAAACTCTCTTCTTCTGGCTCCGATGCCGACAGCTTCAACCAGCCAGATCTTAGGAAACAACGAGTGTTTTGAACCATATACTTCTAATATTTACACCAGAAGGGTATTATCAGGAGAATTTGTAGTGGTTAACAAGCACCTTTTGAGAGATCTTGTAAAAGTGGGCTTGTGGAATGACACCATGAAAAATAAACTGATTGCAGCCAACGGCTCTGTTCAGAATATCCCGGAAATTCCTGAAAAGCTGAAAGAACTTTATAAAACAGCCTGGGAAATCAAACAAAAATCATTGATTGACATGTCTGCAGACAGAGGAGCGTTCATCTGTCAAAGCCAGTCACTTAACATATTTATGCAGGATCCTAATTTCGGAAAACTTACCTCTATGCACTTCTATGCGTGGAAAGCCGGTCTGAAAACAGGGATGTACTACCTGCGTACTAAAGCAGCTACTGATGCGGTTAAATTTACAGTGGATCGTCAGGCTATCGCTGAAACGACTCCTGTAACTGAAAAAATCGAAGAAAAGCCATTGGATTATGAAGCATATGCTAAAGAAAACGAGGCTAAAATAAAAGCTGCAGCCACATTTGCGAACGAAGAGGAACAGAAATATGCAGCAATGCAATGTTCGCTTGACGATCCGGAAGGATGTGAAATGTGTGGTTCTTAAGGGTTCCGACTTACTTAAATGCTATTCTTTTTTGACAACAAATACCACCTCACTTTTGGGGTGGTATTTGTTTTTTATACCAGGTTGGGTTTATTCTTCTGCATTAGCCTGAAAAATAAATTTTCCTTCCGTGCGGTTTTCTTCTTGTGATAAGAGTAAATTGAAGGTTAAAATCAACCGAAATGCAAAACTATGATGTGATCGTTGTTGGTGCAGGTTATGCGGGACTGACCGCGGCGAGAACCCTGGTTGACGCCGGCAAAAAAGTGTTGGTACTGGAAGCCCGCGACAGGGTCGGAGGGAGGGTATTCACGCAGCATTATCCTGAAGGCTTTTACCTTGATCTGGGAGGAGCTTGGGTAGGCCCTACACAGGACAAGTTTTATGACCTCATCAGGGAATCCGGGATTTCTACATTTAAAACCTATGCAGAAGGAAAAAGCACGCTTCTGTACAAAGGGAAACTAAAACACTACAAAGGTCTGATACCCCCATTGCCTGTCGGAGCCTTATTGAGCCTTGATTTTGCCATTAAGAAAATGAATAAATTGTCAGCAGGCATTAACCTCGAAAAACCCTGGCTAAGTCCTGATGCCGCAAAATACGACGCCATGACGCTGTCCTCCTGGATGGATAAGCAAATGTCATTTGATACGGCTAAAGTCATGTTTAAAATGGCCGCAGAAGCCATTTGGGCGGCTGACCCCTCAGAGATATCCTTTTTACATGCTTTGTTTTATACCAAATCAGGGCGAAATCTGGATACCCTGATGAACGTGGAAAACGGAGCACAGGAAGAGCGAATATCAGGCGGGGCTCAGGGGCCGGCCTTAAAACTGGCAGAAAGAATAAAAGAGAATATCCGGTTAAATGCTGTGGTCACCCACGTCGACCAAAGCGGGGAGCAAGTGATCGTTAAAGGTCCTGACTTTGAATTTAAGGCGTCTAAAATAATCATTGCTTTACCTCCTCATCTGACGGGAAAAATAAGCTATTTACCTGCCATGCCTGCCAATCGCGAACAACTTGTACAGCGGGTTCCTATGGGTACGGTTACGAAGACTTTTGCTGTTTATGATAAACCTTTCTGGCGTGAAAAAGGGCTTAATGGCCTTTGTGCTACCAATGAAGGTTTTACGACGGTGACGTTTGATAATTCACCCCCGGATGGCAGCAAGGGAATCCTGATGGGTTTTGTACTGGCCAATCAATCGAAGGCATTCATAGAACTGGACCATGAAGTCCGCAAGGCAGAAATTCTCAGATCATTTTCGTCGTTTTATGGGGAAGAGGCTCTGAACCCGATCCGGTATGTTGACCATAACTGGTCGCAGGAAGCATTTTCGGGAGGTTGTTATGCTGGATTTATGCCTACCGGGGTCTGGACAAGCCTGGGAGAGTCACTCAGAAAACCTGTAGGAAATATCCACTGGGCGGGAACAGAAACGTCCGATATCTGGAACGGATACATTGAAGGAGCTATAAGATCAGGAGAAAGGGCTGCGGGGGAGATAACAGGTGCTTAATGTCATTAAAAAGGAAAAGGGGATTATCTGAAAAGACAATCCCCTTTTCTATGAAATTCCGGTCACGGATTCGTAGTCAGAATGGCTGATTTCTGAGCAGAAACCAAACCATTGTCTGTAACGATTTCTGCAAAGAAAACCCGGGTGGTCTTTTTGGTCTCCTGGGCCTTAACCGGCACTTTAATGACATAGTTCCTCAGGTTGGCATCATATTGCTGTGTTCCTGCAGGAATGGTCGCTACAAGGGTTTGTGCCCCCGTAGCAGTAGCAGCCCAATACACCCTGAATTCTTTAACTGGCACCAATGTGGTGTATTCAATATTAAAGAGGGTGTTTGCGGAAGCGTCTACCGTCTGACCTGTAATTACTGAAGTATTGGCGGTAATGAGACGTGTTGGCCCCAACCAAACCACTGAAATCTGGGCTACTTTTCCTTTGCTGACGGTGATGTCACTGATAAGATCCGGCTCTTCATAACATCCCGACAGAAAGCATGAAGACAGGCTCAATAATGAAAGGAGAAGGATTCTGATATTTTTATTCATTTCTCTTAAATTTTTAGATTAATTATTTGGTAAACAGCCACATCGAGGCCTCCGGGTCCTTAAAGTTCGCTTCAACATTTTTGGAGTTCCTTGTAGATTCAGACGCCGGATATTTCATCCTTTGTATTCTCTTTCCTTCAAGTTCCGGGTTGGCGTTATTAGGCATCGGGAAGTCCAGGTAGTTGTACTTCCTGATGTCTGTCCAGATGTCTCCGATAAGGAACTGGGCCTTGTATTTTTCCAGAATAATTCTTTTAAGGGTAAGTTCTGCTGCCCCGATATTGATAAGGGGAGAGTTTAAATAAGCATTGATATTGTCATTGCTTACACCCAGTTTCTGCATATTGGAACGGGCAATTTCCAGGTAGGCACTGTAAGCCTCAGGGGTTGTTCCTTTTGAAGAAATCGTGCCGTTGTTAAGTAAAAACTTAGCTTCCGCTTCCAGGGCTTTGGTTTCAGAATAAGTCACCATCACTATCGGAGAAGTAATGCTGGAATGCCAGGCCTTTACGTTAAAGTCAACCGTAGAGCCGGCTCCCGAACCAGGAACAACACCCTGATAAACTGTTTGGTTGTTTTTTAAAGTAACGACGATAGGAAGACGGGGGTCTACCACTCCGTGTGTTTTACCATTCAACAGGTCTACATAAGTGCTTCCGTAAGTGACAGACAGGTTAGAGGTGCTGTTGGCCAAAGCCACGCGGCTGTACCACGGGCTCAGGTTTTTAGAGTTATAAGGCAACTGAAAGTCATCAGCATTGCTTTTCATACCATTCTGAAGGGCAGCTGCGGCAGTTTGAGCGGCAGTCTGTGGGTTCTGAGCAGAAAGATGCAGGGCAAAACGGGCCTTCAAAGTGTAAGCCAGCCGTGTCCATTTGCCAAGATCTCCTGCATAGATCATGTCGTCAGAGCCAGGTTTTGTTCCTGAATTTTTACCGAGCTCGGCAATTCCTTCATCCAGCAGTTTCTGAATAGAAGCATAAATGGATTGCTGCGTATCATAGGCAGGCGTAAAGTTTTTCTGATCTGCCTGAGAGTAAGGAATGTTCTCCCAGTTGACAGCCGCTATACCAAGGTTATAAGCCATCATGGTTTTGGCGATACCGACATAGGCCGGAGCACCATCTTTTTCGCCTTTTTGAATCAGGAGATTCAACTGAGGAATAACATACAGATATAAGCTTGACCAGCCTGTGGCGTTTTCAGCTTCTGCATAAGAGTCTGTCCCGTTTGTCCCAAGGTTACTTCCAAGTTGCTGGGCATATTGACAAGCCACATAAGCCTGCTGATAACTGACTTCACTGGTATACAGCTGGGCTGTCGGTAATAATTCCTGCACGGTAGCATCACCTTTTAAAGTCGGGTCCACATTAACATCCAGAAAAGTGTCACAGCCAGACAGGACAGTCATGGATATGGCCAGTATTAAGGTGTATATATTATTTAATTTTTTCATATCAATTGTAATTTTAATAATTATCCGGATTAAAAATTAGCCGTTAAACCTACCTGGAAACTTCTGGTTGAAGGGTTATTTCTACCCACAAAACCAATCAGGTTGGTTCCTGAACCGAACGTCAGAGCTTCCGGGTCATATCCTCTGAACGGTGTGTTAAGGAACAGGTTGGTGCCTGTGGCATTGATTCTCACACCACCTTTGAACACGGTATTTCCGATCAGGCTTTTTGGCAATGAATAATTCAGACTCACTGTCCTGATTCTGAACCATGATCCATCTTGGATATTAAGTTTAGACCATCCGTTGAACCGGGTAGAAGTAGACGGGTTATAAAGTAAATCATCAAGATAAACAGTTTTGGTATTTGGAGTATAGGTTGATTTTCCATCTGAGCCTTTAGTTTCAACCACGCCGTTAAATATTACTTGTTCGTAACGTCTTTCAGTAAGCTTGATAGAGCCGCTTCTGAGAGCGTTTCTTTCTCCAAGGTCTATAACGTCACCACCCTGACGCCATTCCATCAGCACAGAAAGCCCAAGGCCCTTATAATTGAAGGTATTGGTCAATCCGCCGATCCAGTCAGGCAAGGCATTGCCGTATTGGGTCAACACGGTGCTGGTTACAGGAAAGCCGGTAGTCGCATTGATGATCATTTGTCCGTCCGGAGCTCTTAAATAATCATAACCCCAAAGGTCGCCGATTCTGCTGCCTTGTTTTACTTTCAAAGTACCGACAGTGTTGTCATAATAAGAGATCTCCTGAAGTTCGGCTGGCATTTCAATTACTTTACCGGACATTTTTGACCAGTTCAAAGCCAGATCCCAGGTAAACGCCTTGGTCTGAACAGCTTTTCCGGTGATCAGTAATTCAACCCCCTTGTTGCGGATTAAACCGATATTGGTATAATAGAAAGAATATCCTGAAACATTGGAAACCGGGGCACGCACGATCTGGTCGCGGCTGTCCATGGTGAAATAAGTGGCATCCACCATGATGCGGTTTTTAAGGAAACGTAATTCCGTACCGAACTCAATAGAGGTTGTACGCTCAGGCTTAAGATTAGGATCGGCGGTGGTTGACCTTCTGATGTAACCCGGAACGGTATTGCCGAACGGGAAATTGCTCGTAATATCAAAATAAGTACCTGCCACATAAGGGTCAGTACCTTTACCCACCTGTGCCCATGAAGCCCTTAGCTTACCATAAGAGAAGGCGTTCTTGTTGCTGAAATGCTCGCTGAAAACATAGCCTAAACTAAAAGAAGGATAGAAGAATGAATTGTTGGCCTGCGGAAGCGTCGAAACGATATCGTTCCTGCCTGTGGCATTCAGATAGAGAATGTCTTTATAACTCAGTTTGGCATCTCCGAAGAAACTGACAATTCTGTAGTGTCCCGGGGAATAAGGTCTCTGTTCCACATTTCTGTAACTCGAAATATCGTCGGAGAAAGGAGCTTTCCAGCCTTCGCCACGGACATAATAGCTGTCAGGACGTTCGCTGTTGACCAGTGAATTTCCGACCATCAATGAGCCGCTCCAGCTTGGACTAAAGTCTTTTTTGGCTGTTACATAAAGGTTGGAGTTCAATTCTCTGTAGTTTAAAAACTCATTGACCATGAACCCTTTTACCTGGATACCCACATCAAAGGTACTGTCAACCTGTCTGTGACGGGTTTCATTATAGGTATCGTAAGTCAGCTGATATTTGGCAGAAAGCCAGTCGGTAAATTTATAGCTCACCGTCGCATCGGCGATATATCGGTTGATTTTGTCAACCCTTGGGCTTTTTTCTACCAGGTATCTCGGGTTGTCTGTAAAACCCGGAAGGATATTTTTCTGGGTCCCGTCAGGGTTCAGATAATCATTCACATCATAAGTATTCGGCCAGTAGCCCAGGGCACTGAAGATAGACTTATCTCCGGCAGGAGGTCTTTTACCACCTGAATTGATGTAGTTGAATGATCCGGAAACAGTCAGCTTTTCTGTGATATTATATGCACCGGCAAGTTTGGCGGAAGTCCTTCCGAAATCAGTATTGGGAACAATACCCGTCTGATAGCTGCGTCCTAAAGAGAAATAAATGTTGCCCTTATCATTGCCTTTGGTGAGGGTAATGTTATTATTGGTTCTGTACCCTGTTCTGTAAAACCCGCGGAAGTTGTCATAAATCTGATCCGTGGTGTTGCCGGGTTCAAGAACCGGTCCGAAAGACTGATACGGCGTTCTGCCGGGTCCCAGGGGAATGAATTCACCCAAACGGCCTTGCAGATAAGTAGTCTGTATAGAAGGGGATTTTCCTAAAACATCCACACCACCTGAAGTGGAAACGGTGATGTTCAATTTGCCGGATTTTCCTCTTTTAGTAGTAATGATAATGGCACCGTTTGAAGCACGAAGACCATAGAGGGCCGTTGCGGCAGGACCTTTAAGTATTGAAATACTTTCCACGTCATCAGGATTGATATCTGCGGCACGGTTGGTGTTGGCAAATTGTTCAGATGCCCCCGGCGAGTTACTTCCTGCACTTGGAAGCGGATTTCCTGCACTGGTGGCATTACTGATGATAATACCATCGATCACAAACAAAGGCTGGTTGTCAGCACTACCACTTAAAGAGGTCACCCCTCTCAAAATGATGTTTACCCCCGCACCCGGAGCTCCTCCTGAGCCTGTAATAACAGCACCCGCAATTTTTCCCTGCAATGCACCTACAAGATTTTGTTCTCCCGAGTTCTTTATTTCTTCAGATTTCAGGGATTGGATAGAGTAGCCTAAGCCTCTTTTTTCAACGGATTGGTTTAAAGCTGTAACGACTACTTCATTCAAAAACGCCGCTGACGGCACCAGCTTGACGTTGATAGTAGACTGGTCACCGACCCGTATGGTTTGGGCGTCCATTCCGACAAAGCTAAAGATAAGATCGGAGCCTTTTGGTGCAGAAATAGAGTAATTTCCATTGGCGTCAGTCATGGTTCCTACTGTTTTACCTTTGACAAGTACACTTACACCTGGCAAAGCCATTCCATCATCAGATGACGTAACGGTTCCTTTTACTGTGGAGGTCTGTGCAAAAACCCCGGCAGAGAAAAGAAAACAAAGGAAAAAGGATAAGTTTCGTAATGTTTCTTTCATAGAGTTGATTTGTTAATGATTACAAAGGCGTAAAAATAGTAAAGGTATCAAAACATCCTAACATTTTTATACAAATGGTACTATATCAAGCGTAAATTTAACTAAACGGTTAGTTTTTAGAGGGGCAGACGTTAAAAATCCGGGATGTGCTTCAAGCCGCCGGAGGCTTTCATGACAGGCTAAAAACGGAATTCTTTTTTGTTGAAAAAAAAGTTTTCTTTCTTCAAAACACGCTGACATAGGGTTGTCAGTGGGGCATATTTACTTTGTAACATAAACTAAAACAAAAACAATTATGTCAGCTGTTATCGAATTATTTCAGAACCAATTAGAGCAGGAAGCTCAGACTACCCGTCGTATGTTATCTGTTATTCCGGATGATAAATTCGGATGGCAACCGCATCCGAAAAGCATGACCATCAAAAGACTTGCTACCCACATTGCAGAACTACCTTCATGGATCAAAATGGTTTTTACTACCTCAGAACTGGATTTTGCACAAAACCCATACAAGGTGGAAGATGTGAATACGACGGCAGAATTGCTTGACTATTTTGAAAGAACGTTGGAAGACGGCAGGAAGTACCTTAAAGAAGAATATGAAAGTACACTTAACGATCCATGGACATTAAGAGAAGGTGCGGTAATTTACAGCACTGAGCCCAAAATCGATGTTTTAAGAATGTCAATGAGCCAGATCATTCACCACAGGGCACAGCTGGGTGTTTTCCTCAGACTACTGGATGTGCCGATTCCGGGCAGCTACGGACCAAGTGCGGATGAGGGTTTTTAAGGCGTTTTATTTAAATTTTCTTACACAAAAAGAGAAAGCAGATCAAACCTCATTTTGAAGAGAAGAGTGAAACTGACGGCAAGAGCAGATTCACTCTTCTTTGTTTTTGTGAGAATCCAAATAAATCCAAAAACCTACCTTTTACTAAGAAATCTATACCATTCGTTAAAATGAGATTTCATAAATAAGAACGGACTTCTATATTTCCACTTTAAATCCTGTTTATCAATAATTTAAATGAAAACTAATAAAGATTCACGAACCCGTCATAATAACGAAAGCGGTTTTTATCCCATTCTGAAAGCTGATATCCCTTCTACAGGTATTCCGGTTATACAAGGTATCGTATCTGTTCCGGAACGTTTATAAGAGTCCAATTAATATTCAGGCTAAAAGCAATCCAGATTCCGGAATAAACCGGAAAATAACATCGTATTCGCAATCATACTCATAATTAATTAAACTTTTAAATCATGAAAAACTCGAGAATTCTTTCCGTTTTATCACTTGTCGTTTTATTATTTACAGTACTTACTTTCAGCGGTTGTAAAGATGGAGAAGCCGGAGCTGTCGGCCCTTCCGGTCCAGCCGGAGCAACTGGTCCTGCCGGACCCGCCGGCCCTACAGGAGCTACTGGCCCTGCCGGGCAAAATGGGAATGCCAATGTTATACAGCTGACTTTTGGTTCAAAAGTTCACACAGGTACAGAAATCAGCTATAGTCTGACAGGCGTAACGCAGGCTGTTCTGAATCAATCTGCTTATTTTACTTACGTTAACCCATCGGGATCATTCTGGTATTCACTTCCGGGCACTACCTCAGGAGGATCAAAAGAGTACAGAACTTATGTGCAGGCACAGGCTTCAGGTACACCTTTGCTTTATGTGAACAGGGTGGCAGGTACCGGTTCGGAGACATTTGCTTCCACTCGTGTAATTATTATACCGGCAAGTGTCTTAACCAACGCCAAGTTGTCGGCTGACTTTTTTAACGACTATGAAAGGGTTAAAAAACATTTTAATCTGGCTGATTAATCCAGCGGATAATCCTCATAAAAGAAAAAGCCCTTTACAGAAAATTCTGCGAAGGGCTTTTTCAATATATGACCGGATATTATTTGATCTGACTTGCCAGCCAGTCACCTACCTCAGAAGTGCTGTAAGACTTTCCGCCGTCGGCAATATCTACCGTAACGATTCCCTCAGCAAGAGATTTGTCAACGATAGCCTTGATTTCATTGGCTTCATCAGTCAGTTTGAAAGCATATTCAAACATCATAGCTGCCGAAAGGATGGTTCCCAGCGGGTTGGCGATGTTTTTTCCGGCAGCCTGAGGATAAGAACCATGGATAGGCTCAAATACCGAAGTATGCAGACCGATAGAAGCAGATGGCATCAAGCCCATTGAACCTGAAATAACAGAAGCTTCATCGGTAAGGATATCTCCGAACATGTTTTCTGTTACCATGACGTCAAAGCCTTCAGGCCACTGGATGATTCTCATCGCGGCAGCATCTACAAAAAGGTATTCTGTAGCCACTTCAGGGAATTCCTTTTCCAGTTGCTGACCCACTTCACGCCATAATCTTGAAGTTTCAAGGACGTTTGCTTTGTCAACAATACATAATTTCTTATTTCTGGCCATGGCATACTGATAAGCCAGGCGAATGATTCTTTCTACTTCAGGTTTGGTATATTCACAAACATCCCAGGCTCTGTCTCTTGTTTCGTTTCTGCCTTTGTCACCAAAATAAATACCGCCTGTAAGTTCTCTGATACATACAAAATCAGCATTTTCGATCAATTCTCTTCTTAACGGAGATTTATGTAAAAGAGAAGGGAAAACCAGTGTAGGTCTGATGTTGGCATATAAACCGAGTTTCTTACGCATAGCCAGAAGGCCTTGCTCCGGACGCACTTTGGCTGAAGGGTCATTGTCAAATTTTGGATGACCGATGGCACCGAAAAGCACGGCGTCAGCGTTCATACAAATCTCATGTGTTTCATCCGGATAAGGATTTCCTACGGCGTCGATCGCAGCAGCTCCTGTAATGGCCGGAGTAAGGTTGATTTCATGATTATATTTCTGGCCGATAGCATGAACTACTTTCAGGGCTTGGTCTATTACCTCCGGTCCGATACCGTCACCCGCTAATACTGCAATGTTTAGTTTCATTTTTATGAGCGTTCGACTGTCAAAAAACAGCCATTTTATGGTTTGTATTTAAATTAAATTCAACATTTTCTGAGTGGCAATGATCGCCGATACCGTCTGGTCAGAATCAAGCCCTCTTGTCTTCAGGTCCTTGTTTTTGATTTTCCAGGTAATGATGGTTTCACACAAGGCATCCGTTTTTCCTCCCGGGGGAATCCTCACCGCATAATCTGTCAGCATAGGAAGTTCGATCTTCTTTTTGACATAAATCTTCTTCAAGGCATTCATGAAGGCATCGTATTGTCCGTCGCCCTGGGCACTTTCTTCAAATACCTCGTCCCCGAAAGAAATCTGCAAGGTGGCAGAAGGTTTCAGGTTTTTGGAGTGTGTCAGTACATAATTGATGATCTTGACATTTTCCTGGATCCTGCTGCTGTCCAGCACATCCGAAATAATGTAAGGAAGGTCATCCTGGGTTACCGCCTCTTTTCTGTCGCCCAGCTCGATGATCCTCTGGGTTACTTTTTTCAGATCTTCGTCAGAGAGCGTGATGCCCAGGTCCCGGAGATTGTTTTCAATGTTAGCCTTACCCGATGTTTTTCCCAGAGCATAAGAACGCAGTCTTGCGAAACGCTCCGGCATCAGCTTGCTGAAATAAAGATTGTTTTTCTTATCCCCGTCGGCATGAATACCGGCGGTTTGAGTAAATACATTTTCTCCGACAATAGGCTTGTTCCCCGGAATTCTCAGTCCTGAAAATGTCTCAACGATCTTACTTACGGTATACAAAGAATGTTCGTTAACCGAAGTGATTATTTCAGGGTGAAAATCATTGATGACCGCAATTGTGCTGGCTAACGGAGCATTACCGGCTCTTTCGCCCATGCCGTTGACGGTCAGGTGAAGTCCGTGAGCTCCTGCCCTCAGGGCTTCCATCACGTTGGCGATACTCAGGTCATAGTCATTATGAGCATGAAAATCGAAATGGTGATCAGGATATTTATCTACGATTTCCTTAACAAAAAGATACGATTCCGATGGTGTAAGCACCCCCAGCGTATCAGGAAGCATGATTCTTTTCACGGGTTGAGTACTCAGGAATTCCAGGATCTGGAAAACATATTCTTTGGAATTCCGCATACCGTTGCTCCAGTCTTCCAGGTAGACATTCACAAGAATATCTTTTGAAACAGCCAGCTCAATAACCTTCCGGATGTCTTCAAAGTGCTCGGCAGGGGTTTTCCGAAGCTGATGGGTAAGGTGGTTGATCGACCCTTTGGTCAGAAGGTTCATCACTTTTGCCCCGGTTTTGATCATCCAGTCTACAGACGACAAGCCATCTACAAAAGTCAGAACTTCTACCTTATCCAGGTACCCGTTTTCAGCGGCCCAAGCCGTTATTTTTTCAACAGCCTGAAACTCTCCCTCAGAAACCCTGGCAGAAGCCACTTCAATCCTGTCAACCTTAACTTCCTGAAGTAGCAACTGGGCTATCGTCAGTTTTTCTGACGCAGAAAAAGACACTCCGCTGGTTTGTTCACCATCCCGGAGTGTCGTATCCATTATTTCAATATTTCTGATGGTCATCAATCAGTTGGGTTGGGGTTAACTGCCGGCTTTCAATGCATCAGACCTGGGTCTGATCATCGAAAGGGCAGGTAACCTTTGGCCTTTTTGTTATACTTCCTAAACTATTTATAAAGCGTTATATTTTTTGAGCAAAACAAATCAGAAAATTCTTTCTTTTTCGAAAGCTCCGATTTCTTCTTTCATAGCCTGAAGATAATCGATATCGTCATAACCGTTAATCAGGTTGTCTTTTTTGTAAGAATTGATTTCAAAGCCTTCAGATTCTCCGCTGGCAACAATCGTTACGGTTTGGGAAAGAAGATTGACTTCGATTTCAGCCTTTGGATCAGCATAGATAGCCGTGAAAATCTTTTCCAGGAATTCAGGGCTTACGGTTACCGGAAGGATACCGATGTTGATGGAGTTTCCCTTGAAAATATCCGCAAAGAAACTCGAAATCACACATCTGAAACCATAATCATAAATAGCCCAGGCAGCGTGCTCACGGCTTGATCCGCTACCGAAGTTACGACCGGCAACCAGGATTTTTCCGGAATAAGTCGGGTTGTTCAGTACAAAATCTGCTTTAGGGGTATTGTCAGAATTATATCTCCAGTCTCTGAAAAGGTTATCTCCAAAGCCCTCTCTCTTGGTGGCTTTAAGAAAACGGGCAGGGATGATCTGGTCAGTATCCACGTTTTCAAGTGGAAGAGGTACAGCAGTGCTGGTGTGTACCGTAAATTTATCGTATGCCATTTTTATAAATCTTTTTTTGTTAAACGCTGTGATCCTCAAACAGAGAACCAATTATATTACATCAAATCTCTTGGATCAGTAACCACACCGGTCACAGCTGCTGCTGCAGCCACCAACGGAGAAGCCAGAAGGGTTCTCGCTCCCGGGCCCTGACGTCCTTCAAAGTTTCTGTTTGAAGTCGAAACAGCATATTTTCCGGAAGGGATCTTGTCTTCGTTCATCGCAAGACAAGCCGAGCATCCTGGTTGACGAAGGGCAAAGCCCGCCTCTGTCAGGATATCAAAAATGCCTTCCTCTTTGATCTGAGCTTCCACAATGTGAGAACCCGGAACCAGCCATGCTGTGATATTGTCCGCTTTTTTACGTCCTTTGATGATAGAAGCAAAAGCACGGAAATCTTCAATACGGCCATTGGTACAGCTTCCGACAAAAACATAATCAACCGGTTTTCCGATGATCTGCTCGTCTTCTTCAAAGCCCATGTAGCCTAAAGATTTTTTGTAACTTGCTTCACCGTCTTTAACATCAGCCGCTTTAGGGATATTTCTTGAGATACCGGTTCCGAGACCAGGGTTAGTACCATAAGTAATCTGAGGTTCTATATCAGCAGCATCAAAATTCAGCTCAAGGTCAAACTGAGCACCTTCGTCTGTTTTCAGGGTTTTCCAGTAAGCCATGGCTTTTTCCCAGGCTTCTCCTTTCGGAGCCTGCTCACGGCCATTCAGATATGCAAAAGTTGTTTCGTCAGGAGCGATCATCCCTCCACGGGCACCCATTTCGATACTCATGTTACAAACCGTCATACGGCCTTCCATGCTCATGTTTTCAAACACGTCACCGGCGTATTCTACAAAGTAACCTGTAGCACCACTGGCTGTGATCTGTGCAATAATATAAAGGGTAACGTCTTTCGGAAGTACTGCTTTGCCTAATTTACCGTTCACATTGACACGCATTTTTTTAGGCTTAGGCTGCATAATACACTGTGAAGACAAAACCATTTCTACTTCTGAAGTACCGATACCAAAAGCGATGGCACCGAAAGCTCCGTGGGTAGAGGTATGTGAATCACCGCAAACGATAGTCATACCAGGAAGGGTAATGCCGTTTTCGGGCCCAACCACGTGGACGATACCATTTTTCTGATGACCCAGTCCCCAGTGAGAAATACCGTATTTGGTAGAATTAGACTCAAGGGCTTTCAACTGGTTGGCTGAAAGGGGATCAGCAACAGGTAAATGCTGATTAATTGTAGGCGTATTGTGATCGGCCGTAGCAAAAGTACGCTCCGGATACATCACAGTAACACCCCTGGTTTCAAGACCAAGAAAAGCTACCGGGCTGGTAACCTCATGAATAAAATGACGGTCGATGAAAAAAACATCAGGGCCATCTGCTATTTTCCGAACCACATGGGCATCCCATACTTTGTCGAACAGTGTTTTTGCTTCCATACTTCTTATTGATTTCTGGATACAAAATTGAAAATAATATTTGGATTGAATTAGATAAAATCCGACCAAAAAATAGCGAAATCAGTCCATTTGTGCGAAATGGGCGAAAAAGACATTATTTAAAATGTCTCTAGATAAGAACTTGTTTTCAGCTATTTAGCTCTAAACCAATGGATTTTAACAATAATGAAGCATTAAAACTCTTGCAAACACCATTTTTTATCTGATAATCGAACAATAATTCACCGTTTTCGGTAGAATATTCAAAATAGTAATTTTTGATTTTGTCTGGATATTTGTCGGAAATCTCTGTCATTCTCAGATCATGGGTGGCCACCATGGCAAAAGCGTCTGACCGGGCTATTTTTTCAAGCAGGGCCATTGACCCCGCCAGTTTGTCTTCAGAATTGGTTCCTCTCAGCATTTCGTCAATCAGGAAAAGCGAATTTTCATGAGCATTTATAGCCGCCAATACCAGTTTGATCCTTTCTATTTCAGCCTTAAAAGTAGAAGCATTTTGCTGAATAGAGTCTTTGATCCTCATATAACAGATCAGGTGTATGCCCGGACTGACTTTCAGATGACTCGCAAAAACAGGGGCTCCGGCATAAGAAAGAACGATGTTCAAGCCGATGGTTCTCAGGAATGTACTTTTGCCGGACATGTTTGAACCTGTGATCAGCGTCAGCCGGTTGGTATCATCAAACCGGAAGTCATTGCAAACCGTTTCGTGACCTCTGATCAGCGGATGCCCGATTTGTGTTCCTTCCAGGCTGAATTTTCCGGTTTCGTTAATTTCAGGGAAAGACCAGTCAGGTTTATTAAAGCTCAGAGTACCCAGGCTCGAGGAGGCTTCGAACACGCCGATGGTGTCAAAAATTTTAAGAAAGAAATCGGGGTGCTCCTGAAGCCATTTTCTCAGCCTGATCAGCTGAACCGGTTCGAAAGGGGAGGCCAGGTATAGAAAGATAGAAGCAAACTGATTTCGCCTCATGTCCAGTTTTTTGAGGATTACCACAAAGTCGTCAATCGGGTTCTTACTATTAAGTTTGGAAATGGGCATGCTTTCATAGGACTCCTTCAATATTTTTGAAGTCCAGTTTTCCTGCACAATCAACGCCGTGGCGAGGCCATATTTTTGCATGATCCTACCCGCTCCTGAAACGGTGTTGAAATAATCTTCCGTGGGCTTTTTGTTGATCAGTACAAAAAAGTAATTGATCATAAACAGTACTGCTGCAGCGTAACCGGCAAAAGTCAGGGACTTAAAATAAGAAGAGGCCGCAACCCCGATCCATAAAAAAGGCAGAACCATATTATATATGGAAATCAGACCTTCGAATTTTATAGGCGGAGGCTCTTCAATCCTGCTCAGGATGCTTGTAACGCCACGTTCTTCGTTAGACAATTTGAACATTGACGCCAGAAAGTTTAAACGCCACTCTGTTTTGGATTTAAGTTCTTTTGCTGCTTCCTGCTTTTCCGAAATAGTATAATGCTGATCCTCAGACAATAAGTTTTTAGCCAGGTAATCATTCCCGGCCTTGCTCTTTGTGCGGTTGATCAGGTGGAAAAGCGAAGATTCTCCGAAAATATCCAGATCGTCGCTGAAATGATGTAACGGACTGTTATACTCTGAACCATTGTAATAAACATTGGAATTTCCGGCCAGGCAGGCCAGTTCATTCCTGATCAGTTCGATCGTCGTAATGTGCAGATCAATATCCAGCTCAATTTTTTCGTGGTATTTGACGAGGTAATAAAATCCGGCAACTCCGCCGGCAACAACCGCAACCCCGGCCAGGTAATGAATCGAAAATCCTTTGTAAATCAAAAAGCCGAGGGCAATAATGAGGAATAGCCGTAAAGCGGCAACGCGGTCGTTTTTCTTTTTAAGTAGGGTGGTTTCTTCTGTTATTTCGGCGATTTTTTGCTTGTAATATGCTTCCATTCGTAATGTTATTGTCCACAAAAGTAACCAAGATAGGACAGGTTTAATTTCATATTTATAAACAATATTACTTAGATTTGCCCTATGTCATCGTTTTTTGATACAAAAATAGAATTCTTAAAAGGAGTAGGGCCCCAGAAAGCCGAGTTGCTGAACAAAGAACTTGGTCTGTTCACGTATGGCGACCTCCTTGATTATTACCCTTTCAGGCACGAGGACCGCTCTAAGTTTCACAGAATTTCGGAACTGGAAGAGGAGATGTTTGCTGCCCAGATCAAAGGGAGACTGAAGTCGCTTGAAGTCATAGGGGAAGGCCGTAAACAAAGAATGATTGCAGATTTTACCGACGGATCAGGCACAATAGAACTGGTCTGGTTTCAGGGGATATCCTGGTTTCAGAAATCGCTGAAGGTCAACAACGAATACCTGGTATACGGCAAACCCGCTTTTTTCGGGGGCAAATACCAGATCACCCATCCGGAAATTGAGCCCTTGGTTCAGAACGCCTCCCAGGCAGGACACTTTCAACCAATCTATTCACTAACAGAAAGACTTCGCAAGAAATACATAGAGAGCAAACAGATCAGTAAATGGATGAGGACCCTCCTTGAAATGTCCAATCCATACATCAGCGAGACTTTGCCGCAGAGCCTTATGCAGAAGTTTCGCCTATGGCCGAAGAAAAATGCCCTTTGGGGTTTGCACCTTCCCAATACTTATGAAGATTTGCACCAGGCACAGCGGAGGCTGAAATTCGAAGAACTGTTTTATAACCAGCTGCGGTTATTAAAACAACAACTCCTCAGAAAAACGGATTATCCCGGACAGGTATTTAACAAGGCCAGGCTCATCACCGAGTTTTATGAAAACCACCTGCCGTTTGATTTGACCGGGGCACAGAAACGGGTCATCAAGGAAATATTCGGAGACCTGAAATCCGGTAAACAAATGAACCGCCTGATCCAGGGGGATGTGGGAAGCGGAAAAACCATCGTTGCTTTTATTTCTATGCTCAGTGCGATTGACGGAAATGCCCAGGCATGCCTGATGGCTCCGACAGAAATCCTGGCCTTTCAGCATTTCAATAACCTGCAGAAATACTCAGAAAAGCTTAACCTGAAGATAGCAATACTGACGGGCTCATCCACCAAAAAAGCCAGGACAGAAATCCATGAAGGTCTGCTCAATGGTTCCATAAACATCATCGTAGGCACCCATGCCCTGCTTGAAAACATTGTACAATTTAACAACCTCGGGATATGTGTTATTGACGAGCAGCACCGCTTTGGTGTAGCTCAGCGGGCCAGGCTCTGGGAGAAAAACAAGTACCTGCATCCGCATATCATGGTCATGACGGCCACACCGATCCCGAGAACGCTGGCGATGACTTTATATGGCGATCTTGATATTTCAGAAATTGACGAGATGCCCCCAGGCAGAAAACCCATCAAAACGGTTCACCGGTATGATGCCAACAGGCTCCAGGTTTTCCAGTTTATGCGGGACGAAATCGCTAAAGGGCGGCAGATTTATGTGGTCTATCCCCTGATTGAAGAATCGGAAAAGCTGGACCTGAAAAATCTTTTTGACGGATACGAAAGCATTGAGAGGGCTTTCCCCAACAGTGCCATCAGCATCGTACATGGCAAAATGAAACCGAAAGACAAGGATTTTGAAATGGCCAGGTTTAAGAAAGGGGAAACTGACATCATGGTGGCTACGACAGTGATCGAAGTGGGAGTGGACGTTCCCAATGCCAGCGTAATGGTCATTGAAAATGCGGAAAGATTCGGATTGGCCCAGCTTCACCAGCTCCGGGGCAGGGTAGGACGGGGAGCGGACCAGTCTTATTGTATACTGATAACAACCTACAAACTTTCAAAAGACACCAGGAAGCGGATTGAGACCATGGTGATGACCGAAAACGGCTTCGAAATTTCCCAGGTTGACCTTGAGTTGAGAGGTCCGGGCGACATGGCAGGAACCCAGCAGAGCGGGCTCGTCGATTTAAGATTAGCCAACCTCGCCAAAGACGGAGAAATCCTGAAAATAGCCAGGGAAACAGCCATCGAAATTTTAAGCCAGGATCCCAACCTTGACTTTGAAGACAACTTACCGATCAAAAGGCACATTGATAAAATTAAAAACAAGGAAATGAGCTGGAGCAGAATTAGCTGATACAGTTTTTGTTCTTGAAAAAGTAAGGGCATTAAGGAGATCAACTTAATGAAATTTTAATGCCCTTGACTCCTTAATGTTTTATTTTTGAACAGGGTTTACTCTTTTATCGCCAGACCTACCATCGAATCGGCAGTGCCGTAATACATAAACCATTTGTTTTTATAAAAAACGAGGCCTTCTGTAAAAGTCGTCCCCGCCTTATACTGTCCGCTGATTTCATGCGGCAGGTCCGGTTTGATATAATAGCTTTGGGACTGCTCAATAAGCTTCGCCGGATTTCCGGCATCAAACAAGGCCTGGGCTCCGGTATAAGTATTGGCCGCTAATTTCTTATCAGCCTTTTCGTCTCCGCTGTTTTTCCCGTTATAGAAAAGAATGATTCCGTCTTTGGTTAACAGGGCAGGAGGGCCGGGTTCTGTAAGGTCGCTGTCAAAATAGCCGGGCCTTGTTTTCATTACCTGCAGCAACTCACCTTTATCATCCAGTAACGGCGTCCAGTTGATCAGGTCGGTTGAATGAGCCACATTCACGAATTTTTCGCCCCAGTACATCCAGTATTTACCATTGATTTTAGCTGCTACGATCTTATTACCTTTAAGTTTTGTCACCACCGACCCTGATTTAGACCAGAAGTCTACAAATTTGCCGCCATAAGCTTTCTGAAAAACAGGACCGTGTTTTTTCCAGTTAAACAGGTCTTTTGAACTGGCAACCGTCAGTCTCGCCAATTTGGTATTCCAGCTGGTGTAGGTAATAAAGTAAGTCCCGTCTTCAGATTCCACAATCCTCGGATCTTCACACCCGCCCGGGAAATCCCATTTTTCAAACCCGTCCTTTGCCGGATAAAGCACCGGTTTATCGTGTTTCTTGAAATGAATACCATCCGTACTTTCGGCAATGCCGATTCTTGAAGTTCTTCCTCCCAGGATCGCCTTGGGATTATCCTCAGCCCT
The DNA here is from genome assembly GCF_009905725.1 of Emticicia sp. CRIBPO. Taxonomy (GTDB): domain Bacteria; phylum Bacteroidota; class Bacteroidia; order Cytophagales; family Spirosomataceae; genus Leadbetterella. The sequence continues at coordinate 114,481 of NZ_JAAAKV010000005.1, forward strand.
GAACAACAGATAAACTTTTCCGTCTTTCACAATAGCCGCCGGGTTAAATACATCTGCTTTCTGCCATTTCACTACTTTCTCAGAAGCCGGGCAAAAGAAAGTATAGGAAGAATCAGCACTCATGATGGGGTTAATGGCTGTCTTTTTAAATACACCCAATTGCCAGCCATCCTTTGGCTTAAAAGAATAAACAGCAACACTCACCAGGCAAATGCCTAAAATAATTTTTTTCATAGGTTTTATAGCATAATCGCTTTGAGTACATTTCATCCCTTGTCCTTTTTCCGTTCTCCCTTTTCCATGTTAATTAATCCTCCCAATTCAAAGACCGCTCAATCGCCTTTTTCCAGCCATGATAGTATTCTGTTCTTTTTTCGGCTGGCATATCCGGTTTCCATTGTTTGTCAACGCCCCAGTTTTGCACCAGGTCTTCAAAGTTCTGCCAGAACCCTACGGCCAAACCGGCCGCATAGGCGGCTCCCAATGCCGTGGTTTCAATCATTTTCGGCCTGATCACCGGTACATCCAGCATATCTGACTGGAATTGCATAAGAAGTTCATTAACGGTCATCCCACCGTCAACACGAAGGGACGAAATTTCAATGCCCGCATCCTGTTCCATCGCCTCAAGGACGTCTTTAGTCTGATAAGCCGTAGCCTCCAGTACCGACCGGGCAATGTGCCCTTTGTTTACATAACGGGTCAGACCGGCAATAACGCCCCTGGCAGAATTTTGCCAGTAAGGGGCATAAAGTCCGGAAAACGCGGGCACGAAATAGACACCGCCGTTATCTTCCACACCTTCGGCAAGTTTCTGAACTTCCTGGCTGTTTTTGATCAATCCGATATTATCCCTGAGCCATTGGACCAGGGCTCCGGTCACAGCCACTGAACCTTCCAGGGCAAAATGCACGGGTTGGTTTTCAAACTGATAGGCTACAGTAGTAAGCAATCCGTATTTTGAAGGGATCGGTTTTGTTCCTGTATTCAGCAACATGAAACAACCCGTACCATAAGTATTTTTCGCTTCGCCTGGATTAAAGCAGGTCTGGCCCACCAGTGCTGCCTGCTGATCACCGAGGATTCCAGCCAGAGGAATGCCTTCCATTACTTCTGAAGTGATATTTCCATAAACTTTGCTGCTCGGCTGGATCTCCGGTAAAATCTGTTTCGGGATATTCAGCTTTTCCAGGATCTCATCATCCCATGTTTGGGTATTCAGGTTCATCAGCTGGGTTCTGGAAGCATTCGTAACGTCAGTAATGTGAAGCCCTCCTTTGACGCCACCTGTCAGATGCCAGACAATGTAAGTGTCCATATTTCCGAAAATAGCATCGCCTTTTTCGGCATCTTCTCTCACACCGGCCACATTGTCAAGCACCCATTGGATTTTCAGTCCGCTGAAATAAGTAGCCAGCGGAAGCCCGGTTTTTTGTCTGAACCAGTCGCTTGAGGTTGATTTTTCAAGTTCATCAACAGTTTTTCCTACGCGGGTATCTTGCCACACGAGGGCATTATAGTATGGTTTTCCGGTTCTTTTATTCCAGATTACTGTGGTTTCTCTTTGATTGGTGATGCCGCAGGCTCCGATGTCTTTGATGGAGATCCTTTTTGAAACCCGGCACTGTGCAATAACTTCAAGCGTGTTTTGCCAGATTTCCTCAGGATCGTGCTCTACCCAACCTGGTTTAGGGTAAATCTGCTTATGTTCTTTTTGTGCTATTGAGACGATATTTCCTTGTTTGTCGAAAAGAATACAGCGGGTACTGGTGGTCCCCTGGTCAATAGAAGCGATGTATTTCATCTTTGTTTTCTGCTTTTTTTAAGGTTGATTCGCCAAATTAAGGAATTGCATCAATTTAACCCAATTTTTTCTTTAAGGAATTATAGGAGGCCGGTTTGATCAAAGGTATTATGAGCATTTTGTAAAATGAGCGATATCTTTAATAATGCCGTCCGGTTTTTGTTAAACAGACGGAATCCTTTGCTAATTTTGTGCATCAAAATAAAAAAGACTACATGGTAATCGACGAAAAGCAACTGGAAGAATTTATTCAAAACGCACTTGACGAGGATATCAAAGACGGTGACCATACCTCTTTGTCAACGATTCCGGCTGAAGCCATCGGCAAGGCCAGGCTTTTGGTAAAAGATGAGGGTATCCTGGCAGGGGTTGAGCTGGCCGAAAGAATATTTAAAGCAGTAGACAAGGACCTTAAAGTAGAGGTTTTACTAAAGGATGGTTCACCTATTAAATATGGTGACATTGTATTGTTTGTAGAAGGAAGCGACAGGTCTATTCTTACCGCAGAGCGGCTTGTGCTTAATTGCATGCAACGCATGAGTGGTATTGCGACGGTGACGAATGGAATAGTTAAAAAACTGGAAGGCACCAATTGTAAAGTGCTTGATACCCGTAAAACCACGCCCGGTTTCCGGATGATGGAAAAATGGGCCGTGAGCATTGGCGGCGGAGTGAATCACCGCATCGGTTTATATGATATGATCCTGATCAAAGACAATCACGTGGATTATGCAGGAGGAATCAAACAAGCTCTTTGGGCCGCTCAGAAATACCTGGTTGAGAAAGGCAAGGATTTACCCATTGAAATAGAAGTAAGAAACCTGAAGGAACTTGCCGAGGTGCTTGAAGTAGGTGGGGTGATCAGGATAATGCTTGATAATTTCAGTTTCGACAACATCCGTGAAGCCCTTAAACTCATTGATGGTCGCTTCCCTGTGGAGGCCTCCGGAGGCATCACCCCTGATAATGTCCGTGAGTATGCGGACTGTGGCGTAGACTATATCTCTATGGGCTATTTAACCCATTCCGCTAAAAGCCTAGACCTGAGTCTGAAGGCCGTAAAGTCCTGAGAACCAATCTCCGGATAAGCAGATTGTTCCAAAAACATAAGAAAGGATAATCAAAAGAGAAACTTAAAAGGGAATAAACTCAGATTCCCTTTTTCTCCAGCCATTTCATTACAGGAACAGGCTCGTAATTTTCCATTTTGATAAACAGATCTTCAATATTATCTGAGATGACCATCAGACCTCTGTTTTCCATCCTTAAAAAGCCCTCTTTAACCATCATATCAATCTGGGCGATCAAAGGATCATAGAAGCCGTTGATATTCAATAAGCCTATGGGTTTCTGATGCAGGCCAAGCTGGGCCCAGGTCAGGATTTCAAACAATTCGTCCATACTGCCGAAGCCTCCGGGTAGGGTTATAATCCCATCGCAGAGTTCCTGCATCAGGCTTTTACGCTGGTGCATCGTATCTACCCTATGGATTTCCGTCAGGTCGGGGTTTCCAACTTCCATTTTATCCAGGAAATTCGGGATAATCCCTGTCGCTTCGCCGCCGTTTTTCATGACGGTATTAGACACAACGCCCATTAATCCTAAGCTACCGCCACCATAAATCAGGCGGATTTTTCTTTTTACAAGGGCAAGGCCCAATGCCTCCGCCGTTTCCCTGTACACCGGGTTGGTTCCGGGACTTGCTCCGCAATACACTAAAACAGATTCCATATAGCCTTCAATATTCATTTTATTGGCCCGCAAAATTATGATTATTTCTTCGTAATATTGAGAACTATTATTTATTCCCCTCTATTTAAATTATCTGTAATGCTATGAAACAAGGACGCCGTTCTTTTATAAAGACCGCCGGGACATTCGGCCTGGCCCTACCCCTGGCGGGGACTTCATTTTTTAAACGACAGGCAGACCAGCCGCTTGGAATTGCGGTCATCGGCCTGGGCTCTTATGCTAAAAACCAGATTGGCGTAGCCCTGGAAAACTCTCCGGAATGGAAACTGGTCGGAATCGTGACCGGAACAGCTTCTAAAATACCGGAGTGGAAAAAACGTTTCCCGTCCATCAAAGACGAGAACGTATTCAACTATGAAAACTTCGACAATATCGTCAATGCCAAGGACATCGACGTAGTTTACATCTGCTTACCCAACGGCCTTCATCCTGAATTTACCATCAGGGCAGCCAAGGCCGGGAAGCATGTGATCTGTGAAAAACCGATGGCCAATACTGTGGAAGAAGCTGAACAAATGCTGAATGCCTGTAACAAAGCCGGGGTAAAGCTGGCCATTGGTTACAGATGTCATTTTGAGCCTTTCAATCAGGAAGTAATGCGGTATGGCAAGGAGAAAACGTTCGGAAAGATCAACTTCATGCAAACCAATTTCGGTTTTAAAATCGGTGATCCGACACAATGGAGATTGAAGAAAAAAATGGCAGGAGGGGGTCCCCTGATGGATGTCGGTATTTATTGCGTGCAGGCGGCCAGGTATACGTTAGGAATGGAGCCAATTTCCGTAACGGCCCAATTCGGCCCGGTAACAGATCCAACGAGATTTGCCGAAGTAGAAGAGAGTGTTTCGTGGCAACTGACATTTCCGGAAGGAATAACGGTCAATGGTTTTTCCAGCTACAAAACCAATGTTGAAACCATGTTTGCTTCATGCGATAAGGGAAACTTTGAAATGTCCCCGGCCTGGAGTTACGGTCCGCTGAAAGGAAAGACCCCGAACGGAGAAATGAAACTCCCTATTGTTCACCACCAGACTTTCCAGATGAATGGCATGGCCCCTTATTTCAGATCAAAAGATCCGCTACCCGATCATTTTTCCGGAGTAGAAGGGCTAAAAGACATGAAGATACTTATGGCCATTTACAAAGCCGCCAAAACCGGGAAGTCGGTAAAATTGTAAAACAATAGCATAAAAAAATCCCCTGAAGATATCATGTCTTCAGGGGGATTTTTTTATAAGAGTCCTTTTTCCGTTTTCCTTTTTCCGTTTTCCTTCCTTACTTCTTACACTTCGCAAACACAGCTTCATTCAGCTTGATGTAAGCGTCATCACCCGCTTCTTTAGCCAGCGGCATTGATTTTTCTGCATTCGCAAGAGCCACATCACATTTTCCCATTTTGGCAGCAATTCTGGCGGCCAGTTGGTAAGTATAATATTTCTGATCTTTTTCAATCACTTTCTGGGCCCAAACCAGGGCTTTGTCCAGCTCAATGTTGTTCTCATAATAATAATCGGCAGCACCCATGAGGGTTCCCATATTGGCATTAGGATCAGCCGTTTTTTCTTTGATATCAGCAAGGATACGGTCTTTTACGTCATGTTCAAGTTTGAACTTAACAGCCGTGTTTTCCCATGAAATCTGAACATTGGTAGTCGTCGGTGTAAAATCAACAAACGCGATAGTCATGTTTTCAACCAGGTCTTTCAGCTTGATGGCCGGAACCTCAAAGCTGTAAACATCTTTGGCCGGGTCGTAGGCATAAGCACCCCATTGCTTGTCGTCAGAGTTGAAAATGATCTTCCAGGTTTTTTCTCCCGGCACGGTATAAAGGCCGTAACTTCCGGCTTTTAACGTTTTGCCGTTTACCAGAAGATCTTCTCCAAATTTGATAGAAGTAATCTGATTGGCTCCGGTTCTCCATACTTTACCATAAGGCGTAAGGTTTCCGAAAATTTTCCTGCCTTTTACAGAAGGACGGTTGTAAGTAATGCTCACCGAAGTAAGACCGACGCCCTGAGTAATGGTAGATGCCGGGCTCGCCGGAGGTGTTTTGATTTGTGCATTGGCACCGAAAGCCATCAGGCCTGAAACAACAAAAGAAAAGAATAGTTTTTTCATGTTTGAAATGATTGATTAAAAATTCACAGGTGGTTTGTAAAAATTTTCTCCGTATTAATACGAATCGTTACTTCGGGATAATCCTTTTTTCTGCTTAAAAGTTTCAAGTTGCTCTGCAGCAATTTTTTTCAGGCCAGCCGAATCGCTGAAAGTGGTTACAAAACGAAATCCCATGTCCGACATTCTTTGAGATATCTCAGGGGTCACTGAATGGATCCCGGCAAAAATGCCGTTTTCGGCAGCGGCGTCTAATATTTCCTGAAGAATACCTAAAAAGGAAGGATCATCAAAATCAGCTATTTTCTCATAACCTAATGAAATGCTGAGATCCCACGGACCCACATAAAGCCCGTCAAGATCAGGTGTGGAAGCAATTTCTTTCAGGTTTTTTATCGCATCGGAGGTTTCAATCATCGCCATCGTAATGACTTCATCATCAGAGGCTGTAAAATAATCATCTCCATAAATAAGGGATGCCCTCAGCGGGCCAAAACTCCGGTTTCCTTTCGGATAGAACCGGCAGGCCCGTACAAATTTTTCGGTTTCTTCCCGGTCGTTGATCATCGGGCAGATAATGCCCATCGCCCCCGCATCAAGCATACTCATCATGAAAGCCGGGTCGTTTTGTGGTACCCTGATCAAAGGAATCGTTTTTGTTCCTTTGATGGCCTGAAGCATGGGCAGGATCACAGAAAGGTCTCTGGCCAGCCCATGCTGGGCATCAATGGTCATCGTATCATAGCCTACATGAGCAATTACCTCTGCCGCCCATGCGTCTGGAATACTGATCCAGGCATTGATAGCGGTTTCGTTGTTTTGCCAGAGTTGTTTGATACGGTTGGGCTCCATTTTTAGAATTTACAGGACGCGTTATCTTCTTTAACGTAATAATCCTTATAATTTTTGGCCTTTGGATTCATACAACCCACCAGGTTTAATAATTCCACTTTTCTGAATTCGATCGGGTGGCTTTCGCTCTGAAGAGAAATAGAACCTTCTTTCAAAGCTTTTCCGTCAGGTGCAAAAATCGGATCATGTCCGCTTACGTTACCTCCACCGATGCTCGGATGAGTATATTCCATTACCTTTTCGTTATTGATGTAATGCTGGATCAGCGAATCGCCCAGAACCAGGATTTCAGCCCTTACCCATTCGCCTTTCGGAAATGACTTTGATTTGGAATTGATACAGTGACGCTTGTCGAATTTATTCTCATACACCACGTTTGTTCCCGGAGTACAAAGATTACAGGTCGTTCTTTCTTTTGCCGGATCAATCTGGCCCAGTAACTGCACCTCAATAGAAACCGGGAAATCCTGGTTTTTACCCATGCTTTCAGCCGGTTGTCCGTGAATCATCACACCGCTGTTTAAAGTAGCCCACCCTTCTCCGCCTTTGGCTTGTTCACCTATAAAACGGTACTCGACCGCCACGCGGTAATAAGAAAAAGGTTGTTTGTAGAAAATGTGTCCGTACTGCTGTTTGAATGCATCATATTTGTCGTAGTTCACCACAAGATTCTTGTTTTTAACACTGAATGTGTTGCCGAAATTGTCGTTCAGGTCAAATCCCCTGATTTTTACAGCCCAACCGTCAAGATTCTTTCCGTTGAATAATTGTTTCCAGTCTTTTTGAGGAACCTGGCGTAACTGAGCAGAAGCGAAGAGGCCTGAAAAAAGGAAGAAAGCTAAAAATAGTCTTTTCATTATAATTGTTTTGATTGAATAAATGGAGGGAGGAATAACAGGATTTTATCCGATTATTATACCCATAATTAAAAAATAAAGTTCAGACCTGTAAATAAACAAGAAAACTATTTCAAATAAAAAAATAAGCGTATTTTTGAAGATTATTCAACCGAAATTAGCCTTAAAAATGAAATCAAAAAACCTTTATTCTTTGCTGCTGCTTTTATTTCCCGCTCTGCTGTTTGCTCAGTCGGGAAAAGTCCTGGACAACCAGAGTGTCCCGAGTAAAATCCTGAAAGGAGATCGTAAATACGCTATTTACCTTCCGCCTGATTACGAAACTTCACAAAGAAGTTATCCTGTCTTGTACCTGCTTCACGGTGCCGGGGATGACCAGACCGGTTGGGTGCAGTTCGGAGAGGTTCTGAGCATTACCGACAAAGCCATCGCAGAAGGGAAAGCCACTCCCATGATCATTGTTATGCCTGATGCCAATACCGGCACAAGGGGCTATTTTAACAGTGTCAGGGGCGACTGGAATTATGAGGATTTCTTCTTCAAGGAATTTTTACCGCAAATAGAAAAAACATACCGTATCAAGTCAGAAAAAAGATTCCGTGCAGTAGCCGGTCTTTCTATGGGTGGTGGCGGCTCATTCATGTATGCCTTGCATCACCCTGAGCTGTTTTCTTCCGCCTGCCCTTTGAGTGCGTACATCGGACCGATCAACATGGAGGAGGCTGACTCAAGATTAAAAAGAATGCTGCCGGATGCCAAGCCGGAAGAGGTAAAGACCTTTTTCGAGACACAAAGTGCTTTAAGCCTCGTTAATAATATCGCAGATGATCAGAAGAAAGCCGTGAAGTGGTATATCGACTGTGGCGATGATGATTTTCTTTATGAAGGAAACTCGCTCATTCACATTGCGATGAGAAAAAAAGAAATTCCTCACGAATTCAGAATCCGTGAAGGAGGCCATACCTGGAGCTACTGGAGATCAGCTCTGCCCGTGGTTTTATCTTTTGTCTCGGACACTTTCCATCAGAATTGAAATTTAGAAAACAGATAAATGAACAGAAGAAAAGTATTACAAAACCTTTCTATGGGTTTTGGAGGGATCGTTGCTCTTCCCGCCTGGGCAAATGCCTGGACGCCCGGAAAGCTTGACCAGGGATTGGCCCTGACTGTGGCGGAGGGTGATTTATTGACCGATCTTTCAGAGACCATCATTCCCGAAACAAGCACTCCCGGTGCCAAAACACTGGAAATAAGCAAATTTATCAAAGTGATGATCTCTGATTGTTACGATGCCAAAGACCAGGAGAGATTCAGAAAAGCTTTGGCCAGGGTAGACGAGGTATCCGGACTTATTTATGGTAAATCATACCAGGAAAGCACCAAAGAACAGAAACTTCACCTTTTGCAAGGGTTGGAGATGAGTTCAGATGCCGACCAGAAATGGTTTTTCGGTGTAGTAAAGAGATTGACGACACAGGGTTATACTTCCTCGGAATATTTTCTGACGAATATCGCAAATTTTGAATTTGCACCCGCCCGTTTCCATGGATGTGTACCTGTAAATAAAGCATAAGAGATGTTATCTGTAGATAGTAAAAAGAAAAGAACGTTTGAAGCCATCGTCATAGGTTCGGGTATCAGCGGAGGATGGGCCGCGAAGGAATTTACCGGGAAAGGACTTAAAACCCTGGTGCTGGAAAGAGGAAAAGACGTAAAACATATTGTAGATTACCCCACCACCATGCTTCAGCCATGGGAAATGGAACACCGCGGGCAAATGCCCCTGAGTGTACGAAATGAGAATCCGATTGTCAGTAAATGTTATGCATTTCATGAAGGGGCCGCTCATTTTTTTGTAAAGGACAAAGAACATCCCTATATCCAGGAAAAACCGTTTGACTGGATCAGGGGTTATCAGGTAGGTGGAAAATCCCTGCTTTGGGCCCGTCAGACCCAGCGTTGGAGTAAATATGACTTCGAGGGCCCTGCCCGCGACGGCTTCGCCGTCGAATGGCCGATCGGTTATGACGACATTGCCCCTTGGTATTCTTACGTAGAGAAATTTGCAGGGATTTCCGGTAATAAAGATGGCCTGGACAGTCTTCCGGACGGAGAATTTCTCAAACCTCACGAAATGACCTGTGTCGAGAAATATTTCAGTGAGAAAGTCTCTCAGAAATACAAAGACCGTCACATCATTATCGGACGTGCCGCTCACTTAACTGAGCCGAAACAGATTCATTTTGACCAGGGAAGAGCCCAGTGTCAGAACAGAACCATTTGTGAAAGGGGTTGTCCCTACGGAGGATATTTCAGCAGTAATGCTTCTACCATTCCATGGGCGATGCGGACCGGAAAGCTGACTTTAAGGCCCGACTCTGTCGTTCACTCCATTATTTATGACGAAAAGAAAGGCAAAGCCAGCGGCGTGAGGGTAGTGGATGCTCACACCAAAGAAATGATTGAGTATTATGCAGACATTATTTTTGTAAACGCTGCAGCCATCAATACCAACCTGATTTTGCTGAACTCTACTTCCAACAGATTCCAGAACGGTTTAGGTAACGATAGCGGTGTTTTAGGAAAATATGTAGCCTTCCATAACTACAGAGCCAGGGTAAACGGAGAATATGAAGGATTCCTTGACCAGACCACAGACGGGAAAAGGCCGAACAGCAGTTACATTCCTAGGTTCAGAAACCTCTACAAACAGGAAACCAATTTCTTAAGAGGTTATGCCGCCGGATTTGGAGCCAACAGAATCACTTATAACAGCAACCAGGGATTGGGAGAAACCTTAAAGGATAATCTCGCCAAAAAGCAATATGGCAACTGGTCGGTCGGATCACATATCATGGGAGAGACCATTCCGAAGGAAAGTAATTTTGTGGCTTTGGACAAAGACCTGAAAGACCCGTTCGGTGTTCCTCAACTGAGAATTTCCGTTGGATATGACGACAATGATGAGAAAATGGTCAAAGACTATATTGAGCAGATCACCGAAATGTTTGAAATGGCCGGCTTCACCAACATCAAGGCCTCAGACAGCAAGCAGGCTGCCGGTTTGGACATTCACGAAATGGGAGGAGCCAGAATGGGCAAAGATCCCAAAACGTCCATTTTGAACGGATTCAACCAGATGCATGCCTGTAAAAATGTTTTTGTAACCGACGGTGCCTGTATGACGTCAACTTCAACACAGAACCCGTCGCTGACTTACATGGCTTTGACAGCCAGGGCTGTCGATTATGCGGTAAAAGAAAGGAAAAAAGGAAACTTGTAATACTACAGAAAAGGAAACGGAGCCTCTGTTTCCTTTTCTGTTTTTCCCCCAAAAAAACAACCTTAAAATATAAACATGTCGATTTTCAACATCAATGCTAAAAAGGCCCGCACTTTTGACGCCATTGTCATAGGGTCCGGTATCAGCGGAGGCTGGGCTGCCAAAGAGTTATGTGAAAAAGGCCTGAAAACATTGGTGCTTGAGCGGGGCCGGGATGTAAAACACATTACGGACTACCCGACTTCGATGAAAAACCCCTGGGAATTCGAACATCTCGGACAGGTTCCGGATAAAATAAAGGAAGAATACAAAATCCCGTCAAAACATTATATTTTCAGTGAAAGCACCCTTCATTTCCTGGTTAAAGACAAGGAACAGGAATACGTCCAGGACTTGCCGTTCGACTGGATGCGTGCTTACCAACTGGGTGGAAGGTCATTGTTATGGGCCAGACAGACGCAAAGGTGGTCTGATTTTGATTTCGAAGGCCCTGCCCGCGACGGGTTTGCGGTCGACTGGCCCATCCGTTATGCAGACATTGCCCCATGGTATTCTTATGTAGAAAAATTCGCCGGGATTTCAGGTAACCGTGACGGACTTCCTCATTTGCCCGATGGTGAGTTCTTGCCGCCACATGAAATGACCTGCGTTGAAAAACATTTTAAGGAAAAAGTTTTACAAAAGTTCCCCGACCGTCATGTGATCATAGGCAGGGCAGCTCACCTGACAGCCCCCCAGCCCATCCACTTTCAGCAAGGACGGGCTCAATGCCAGCACAGGACTATTTGTGAAAGAGGTTGCCCTTATGGCGGATACTTCAGTACCAATGCATCGACCATGCCATGGGCTGAAAAAACCGGTAATCTTACACTCCGGCCCTTCTCTCTTGTTCACTCCCTGATGTATGATGAGAAGAAAAACAAAGCCTCGGGCGTAAAAGTAATCGATACAAACACCGGGGAAGAGATCGAATTCTTTGCCGACATCATTTTTGTCAACGGATCAACGCTGAACAGCAATCTTATCTTATTAAATTCAAAATCTCACCGTTTTCCGAATGGTTTGGGAAATGACCATGATATTCTCGGACGCTACATTGCCTTCCATACTTACCGTGGAAGAATCGCTGCAGAGTACGACGGACACCTGGATTTCACGACAGATGGCAAAAGACCCAACGGAAGTTACGTTCCTAGGTTCAGAAATGTGTTCAAACAAGAGACCGATTTCCTCAGGGGATATGCCGCCGGATTCAGTGCGACAAGGTCATTTGTTCAGAACAATAATGGTCTTGGAGAAGACCTTAAAGCCAACCTGGCGAAGCGAAACCTGGGCCACTGGCAGGTTGGTTCACACATGATGGGAGAGACCATTCCTAAGCATGAAAGTACCCTGAAACTTGATCAAAAGCTCACAGATAAGTACGGAATCCCTCAATTAAGGGTATCTGTGGCGTTTGACGACAATGATGACAAAATGAAGAAGGATTTTCATGAACAGTTTTCAGAGATGTATACCGCCGCCGGATTCAAAAATATTCAGCTGATAGATACCCAGAGAATGCCCGGAAGTGAGAACCATGAGATGGGTGGCGTGAGGATGGGAAATGACCCGAAGACCTCTATGCTGAACAAATGGAACCAGCTTCATGCCTGCAAAAATGTGTTCGTTACAGACGGAGCCTGCATGACTTCAACAGCTACTCAAAATCCGTCACTTACCTATATGGCTCTGACAGCCAGGGCTGTTGACTATGCTGTAAAGGAGAGAAGAAAGAAGAATTTATAGTCTTTGCGGGGTTAAAAATTCGTATAACTATATTCCTTTATAAGTTTTCCGAAACTTATGCCTTCTGTCCATTGTGCCGGTTTTTGAATGCAAGCGGGTTTTCTCCCGTTATTTTCCTGAAAGTCCTGTTAAAATAGGAGAGGCTCATGAACCCGGATTCCAGACTGGCCTCCGTTACATTCTTATCGGTCATCAGTAATCGCTGGGCCTGGCTTACCCTGTAGTGGTTAAGGAACTCAATAAAAGTAAGCTTGGTCATTTTCTTGAAGTACCGGCAAAAAGCAGCTTTCGAAAGATGACACATCTCCGCCACATATTCCAGTTCAACAGAATTCATATAGTTTTCATCAATGTAGACATACACCCGCTTTAACCTCTCTCTTTCTCTTTTGTGGTATTGGTTTTCTACAGGCTTGCTGTGAAGATACTGAAAGTCGCTCGTTTCAGAAAGTACCTGCAGAATCTTCAGCACATCAATAAACCTTCCGAACGCATCTTTACTTTCAAGACCCTTTATTAACCCGGACACTTTGTTTTTGGCATCCTGCCCGAAACGGATGCCGTATTTTGACCTTTCAAAAAGGTCGGAAATTTGTATCAGCTCGGGTGTTTCCGGTAAGGCGTGATGGAGAAAGTCGGATTTGATCTGAAGCACCAGGTGCAGATAATCCGATTTCACCCCGTAGTCAAAATTGAGGTGAGGAATATTTGAGCCGATAAACGCCATATCGCTTCCGTCATACCTGGAGATAAATTCCCCCACATGACAAGGACCACTGTCCGCTTCAATATAAACCAGTTCAAGTTCCGGGTGAAAGTGCCAGTAAAACAGGTTGCTTAACCTGGGATTGACCAGCAGGTTAAAAGAGCTTGATTCGCCGGGATCAATGCGTTCTAACTGTATTTTCATGTACAAAAGGATTCATATTTACAAATATGATAAAATATCGGATAATAAATATCAATATTGTTCAAATTCAGAGCACTATCGAGGTAGTGAGGAGATATAATTTGCTACAACTTTGTATCATTATTTCAACATTAAATATCACCCATTATGGAAAATACAGTTCAAACCATGGCTCCAACGATGATTCCTAATCAGAATCACAAGGACATTCCCGGAAACCCTTCTACCTCTACTACCAGTAAAATCAGCTTAAATGACAGGTCAAACGGGAAGCCGTTGAGGGTTTTATCGGAGGAAGACTGGAAGTTCTGGATTGAAAACGGATATGTCATCGTCAAAAATGCAGTGTCAAAAGAACAAGCTGCAGAAACAGCTGCTTTTTTGTGGGAGTTTGAAGAAAAGAACCCGGACGATCCCGAGACCTGGTATGCGGCACCGCAAAAAGAGATGCAGATGAAAGAGCTGACCGGAAGCGGCATGGTGGAGGTGTACAACAACCAGCACCTTTGGAACAACCGCCAGAGCCCGAGGCTTTATGATGCCTTTGTAGATATCTGGGGCACTGAAAAGCTCTGGGTAACCATAGACCGGGCCAACCTGAATTTCCCGATGTGTCCCGGTCACATATTTAAAGGATTTATTCACTGGGACTATGACCCCGAAACCCGTCCGCAAAATGTGCAGGGTGTGTTAGCTCTCGCTGACCAGACGGATGTCAACATGGGCGGTTTCCAGTGTATACCGGAACTCTACAGAAATTACGATACGTGGAAACTCACTCAACCCGAAGACAGGGACAGATTCAAACCGGATGTGAGTGCGTTTGAAGGAAAAATCGAAAAAGTGAAACTGGAGGCCGGAGACCTCCTGATTTTTAACAGCACCACCCCGCATGGTATCCGCCCGAATACCTCAGAAAATAAAGTGAGGATAGCTCAGTATATTTCGATGATGCCGGCGGAAGAAGACAATGAAGCTTTGAGAAACTGGAGAGTAAATTCCTGGAAAAACAGGTTAGCCCCTGAAGGATATGCGTTTCCCGGAGACCCACGTGAATGGGAAAAAACCAGGTACGAAACTGCGGAATTATCAGACCTTGGCAAAAAGCTTCTGGGCCTGGAGAATTGGTAAAATATCGTAAAGTCAGATATAAAAAAACGGCCCGCTTGTTTTCACAGGCCGGCCGTTTTTTCTTTTTCCATTCTCCTTTTTCCGGGAATGAAAGATTATGACGAACAAGGATATCTTAAATCATATCCCTTTTCCAAAAAATAAGGCATTCAAAAACAGCTTATTGGTACCATACCAGAAAGCTCTGAAATTCGGATTGTCCGAGAAACTAATGACTTTCCCAGCCCCCGATCTTTGAGCAACTGCCGTTGGCGTATTCTTAAATCTTTCGTAGTTTTTCGGATGAACATAGCCTGCAATCAAAGGATTTGAAGTAAACATCAGCGGCGTATCATAAGGATTCTTGGTATCTTCAAAAGCAATGTTATTCACTTTAAACACTGGTAGGAAATCCTGTTTGTATCCGTAACACAAAGGATGTGAAATGTCAATTTTCGTTTCGAAGATGGTACCCGCAGTTTCCAGGGCACCATCATAAACATTCTTTAATACATAAGGACGTTTCTCATTACCATTGTTCGACACGCCAGGTTTGATGCCCACAGAACTGATTTTCTTCTGAGATGCCCATACAGCACCTTCTCCCAGAGCAATAAGCACCCCGCCCCTCTGAACATAGTTCCTGATAGCATCATCAGACAAGTCACCATATCTGCCATTGTTCAGGATAATATGCGTGTATTTGCTAAGATTCATTCTGTTAACCTGGGAAATGTCGGCGAAAGCTAAAGGATAATTAACCCTCTGATCCAGCAGGTGCCAGACCTCTCCCGCATCATTATAATCTACCCCGTCACCTGTGATCATTAAAGCTACAGGAACATCCATCACCCTGAATTTCTCACTTCCGAAGTCGATTCCGGATGGGGTGAGTCCTGTGGTTTGGGCATAAAACGTTATTCCGTCTCTTTTAGCTAATGTTTCAAGTAAAGCTGCCGGATCATTGCCCTTGCAAATGATCTGAACGGTTCCATAGCCGAATTTCTTTTCCTGACCATTTACTACCGCTGAAAAGGGTTCAGTAGCATATTTTAATACAAAACCCTTGCTCAGTAGTTCGTATGCGGCACGTGAAACATAATATCCGTCCCATTCGAACAGGTAACCATAAGTAGATTTTCCTAGGACAGTACCTTCAGGAAAAAGATTTTCCTGAACTTTATCTCCCAAACTTAAGGAAACCTTTGATTCTGAGAATGGAATGTTCATACACAAAGGCACCGTCCATGCCGATACATCATAAAAGGCACTGTCCTTGAAAGTCGTCCTTTTTTCAAACATCGAGGTAATTAACCTGTGTTTTGGCTGAGACAAAGGCACAACATAGGAGGTTTCTTTCTCGAAATCTGTGTTATTCACCTTTTCATTCTTACCCAACTTATAAACTTCAATCTGATTTCTTCTTAAAATATTAACGGTTTCCCACACTCTCACCCTATCATTACCGCCACCAAACACATAAGCCTTTACATCATCCTTTGGTTTTTCGGCATAAAAATCACGAAGGTGGGTCAGTAATTCTTCCCGCATGTCTTTACCTGCTCTCAGGGTTGACAAGGTACAGGTAAACTGATTCCTGATCGTGAACGGAAAACTCAACGGGCCGTTGACGGTTTCCTGCAGATGACCTCTTGAAGAAGCCTGTTCAAATAAAATACCTATAGACCCATTCACGTCAGGGAGGGTTGAGCCCTTGCCATAATAAAAGTCATCATAGCTCTCCTGGGTAAAATACTGCGAGCCGATTTTGTCCAGGGCAGCAGCATGATATTTGCCGATTTTTTCGGTCAGGTTAATGTTACTCTGCGGAGTCATCGGGTGAGTCCTTGAAGGCACGCCCGGCTGGAAAAAGAAAGAAGAATTGCTTCCCATTTCATGGTGATCTGTCAGGATGTTCGGCTGCCATTCGTAAAACTTGACAAGCCTGCCACGGCTTTCCGGAAGCTGCTGATACAGCCAGTCACGGTTAAGGTCAAACCAGTAATGGTTCGTTCTTCCGCCAGGCCAGGTTTCTTTAAACTCACGGCTGTTGGCGTCAGATACCAGGGCCGAACTCCTGTTTTGGTTTACCCACGAAGAGAAACGCGTACCACCATCCGGGTTGATACAAGGATCGATAACAATCACCGATTCATTAAGCAAAGAATCAATTTGTTTTCCTTCAGCTGCCGCCAGGTAATAGGCTGTTAGCAGCGAAGAGTTGGTGCCGCTGGCTTCATTGCCATGAACAGAGTATCCTAGCCAGACCACGACAGGCATATCTTTAATTTTCAGGCTGCCGGACTTTGATGGATCTGTCAGTTTTTTATGATCGTCTTTAAGTTGATCAATTTTCGAAAGGTTGGCCGGAGAACTGATTGTGACAAACAATAATTCACGGTTTTCAAAGGTTTTGCCATAGGGCTCTATTTTAAAGCGGTCGCTTAATCTGGCTACTTCCTTCCAATAAGCATTTATTTCGTAAGGGCTGGCATGCATTTCACCGACGTCGTAGCCAAGGAACTGCCTCGGAGTAGGAATTTTCTGGTTATAGGTCACATTTTTGGGGAGATAATAATCGAGCCCGGACTGGGCGAAAGTACCCCATGAAAAGACGAGTAAAAAAGAAAGAAGTAAATGTTTAAGCTTCATCTGGTTTGTTGAAATTTAGGTCAGAATAAATGATTAATCAAAAGGGGAAATTAAATGATAATCATTAAAACACCTAAAATTAAAAGTCCTTTTCATGACAAAACCATGAAAAGGACCTTCGGAGCATTTAAATTGCTCAGGTAATTGACCTGATCAGGTGTTTTTCATTGCTTCCGGGGGTGCCATCGT
Source organism: Emticicia sp. CRIBPO (assembly GCF_009905725.1). Lineage (GTDB taxonomy): Bacteria > Bacteroidota > Bacteroidia > Cytophagales > Spirosomataceae > Leadbetterella. The sequence goes on from NZ_JAAAKV010000005.1 coordinate 131,793, forward strand.
GAAGTTTGGAGGCCCGTTTCGTCAGATATTTTCCGTTTTCCTTATTTTTGATATAAAACTCATCAGCCCCGCCGGTGGGGATCAGCTCCCATCGTTGGCAATTGCCGTTGTTGGTGGGTGACATATTCGTAATGTTGCATTGAAGATACTCGTTGTTTTTGGCATTTCTGAATGCATATACATTGTTTTCCTGGTGCTCAAAAATAAAAACGCATTCGGGGTTTTTAAAGGTATCACTCATGTGTGTGGCCCTGTCAGTCCGGTACTCGTTATTGCCCAGATTTTTAATAAACCGTTTATCCGGCTTCCCGTTTTTTAGTTTGTAAACATGGGTGTCCGACACCTTGGCCCAGCTGTGATGGCTGATCTTGTTAGTTGAAATGGCACTCACGTTGGCTTGCAGACAAGACCTCCAGTTATCTTCTGAGTCTACATCATACGTTCTGACAATAAGATTTTTATTTGTAAAAGGAGGGACGGTATTCATCCACACGCCCCTGTGATCATGGAATATATGAAAATTAAAGAAAACAAAATTGCCGCTTTCCGGTGGAGCCACTGATTTGTCATCATCCGGTTTGTCCGAATCGCTGAAGCAAAAACGTTCGGTAAGCAGGTCGTGCATGGTATACTCAGTTTTCCAGCCCTTATTTCCGCTGAGGCAGAAAATAAATTTTCCTTTCATGTGACTCATGGTAGGCCACCCGTTTTTTACCACTTCTCCGCAAAGGGTATCTCCGGCCGAAATGGTGGAATTATTCAAAGCAAAAATATCCTTAGGCTTTAATATCCAGGATTCATCAAAATAGACTTTCAGGTAAGTGTCAATTTCCTTATGAAAATCATCGTAGCCATCTTCTGAGCTTTTTATGTCAAGTGAGATCAGAATGACTTCGTGCTGGCTATTACCATTGTGCCAATCCCTGAGCCTGTCGAGGTAATGTTTCAACGTTTCTCCCAGCGGAGGCCATACATGAGGGGAGCTGTGAAATACCCTGAAAAAATTTTCGTCAATTTTAACACCGTTTTCATATGGGGAAGTTTTTCTCCAGATGTCGAATTCAAGACCCAGACACCCACCGTTATACGGTTTTTGAGAGTTAAAGGTAAGCTGTTCAGCGGTACTTTCGTCTCTTTCATAAGAATTGTGAGATGCCTTAAAGGCAATCTGGCTGTAGGTCGGATCATTTTCTGATGGCTGCATTTTTTGTCATGTTTAAAGGTTGAATCAGCTGATTTAAAAAGTGTTAATATCCCGGCCGGTTTTATGAAACCGCAAATCCGGGCTTATCATCAGCGAATATGTTGTTTGGAAAAAGAAAACGCAAGCTACCGGGTAGGACAAAAAACGGACAATTAAATCAGCAAATGGAGCATGGCTTTATTTTGTTGTTTTTTCGCTTAACTCTTTGAGGTATTGTGCCAGAGACGTGGCTTCCGGAATGTTAAGATGATGCTTAAAGCGACGTTTGCTGCGGCCTACGCTTTCCTTGCTGATGCCGAGGCGACAGGAAATTTCATGGTCATTGAGTCCCAGGTAGATCAATGTTGCCAGACGTTCTTCAGCAGGCGTAATTTGCAAATGCAACTGGTGTAAAGTGTAAAGATAGTCGGGATAAGCCTTTGAAAAATCAAGACGGAATTGTTCCCAGCTTTCGTCTGTGAGTAAATTGAACTTCAGCAAACCTTCTCTCGCAATCTGCTGACGGCATCTGGCGGTATTTATCTGGTTTTCCATCCATTTAAGTTGTGAATCCTTTTCCATCAGGTGGTTTGTCACTGCTGTAATTTTTTCTCTTGCTTTTTTTGCCTCAGCTTCCGCCATTTCCTGCCGGACTTTTATGAGGCTTTGTTTACGTTTTTCTCTCAGGCGATAATTTCTGTTCAAAAAAAAGCTCACAGGTATCAGCAGCAGAAATCCTGCAATGATGCTATTCCTGATCTTTCTTTCTCTGGCAAGTTTTATTTCCTTCTGATCAAGCGAGATAAGAAGGTCGTCAAAGGCTATTTTAGCTTTCAGGGCAGACAACCTGTTGTTGTACAGTAAGATGTTAAGAGAGTCTTTATGCTGATGGTAAAGGTCATAGTAGTAAAATGCCATTTTATGATCTCTCTTCAAGCGATAGGCATCTCCAAGACTCTTACATACCTCCATGCAATTGTCCCACAAGCCGAATTCTTTAAACGATAAGTGTGCTTTTTTCCACAAATTAATGGCTTTGGGAAAATCTTTCTTTTTAAAGTAAACAAAGGCCAGGGCCTGTTCAGCAAGGCTGATATTGAGAGGGTCTCCAAAAAAAAGACTGTTTTCCAGGTATTCTTTAATCAATGGGATCGCGTCTTCATATTTTCCCTGCAAGGCTAATGAATGACCGATGTTGCCTTTTGCAATACCCATCCAAAGTTTTTGTACCCTGGCATCAGGGTCCGGTTTTGCAGACAGGGTATCAAGTATCTGTTGATAGTAATAACGGCAACTGTCATAAGCTCCCGTTTTTTTATATGCCGCCCCGAGAATATCGAGCTGAAAAATATATACCCGGGCATCCCAATGCAGGAGGTCTGTATTTTTAAATTTAAGGCACGCCTTCCCATAGGCAATACTTTGTCTGTAGTCTTTTGACCGGTACAAAGCACTGCTTACGCTGAAAAAGCGGTTATGAACATACGGGAAATGAGAGAAGCCTGTCTGTTTTTGAAGTTCTATGGCTTTGATATTATACAAAACGTAGTTATAATCATTATAGCTGAACAACTCAGCATAGAGGCTGTATATCTCTGCCAGGAGTTGTTTGTCCTCCAAAGCCGTCGCAATTTTTATAGCCTTTTGCATTGGCTTTATGTAAAGAGCTCTTTTATAGCCAAACTCCATGGCTCCGAGCGTCATGTATTCGATAAGCCGGGCTTCTACTCTTTTATCCGGCTTTTCTCTCAGGTATTTATTCATTTTTGACAAAACCCGGAGATATTCCTGTTCGTTTTTATGGCGACTCAGATGATCATAAATGACCTGGGCTTTATGAGTCTGTGAAGTATCGGTCATTTTCCAGCTTTCCAGGAGCGGTTTAATGAGTGGATCCTGTGCGTGGATGTTAACCGGAATAAACAGCAATAAAAGAAAAGTTAAAGAAGGCTTCATTTCATGGATAAGGTTAATTGTGTTAACTTAATAACCAATATTTAAAAATCCTTTTAATTATCCAAGAGCTTCAGGGGGCTGATGCGGGCGATCCCGGGATAAAGTTATCGAGCAGTATTAAAATTAATGCGGTATGCTTTTCTCATTTCATAAAATAGTTTCATTTTTACATTTTACGAAACTTAACAATTGTTGGCAATGCTCTCTTTTGACCACGTCTCTATTTCAAAAAACGACCATCTTATATTATCAGAAATTAACTGGCAGGTTGCTCGGGGGGAAAACTGGGCAATTATCGGGGAAAGCGGTTCCGGTAAAAGTACGCTGATCGACACCATTGCAGGCAAGGTATTTCCGCTGAAAGGAAAAATAAGCAGGGACAAAGACAAGCGGATTGAGCTTGTTCCGAGAGATTACAGTTTTCATAAAATAGTAGGGGCGGCCTATCAATATTATCAGCAACGTTATAATTCCTATGATTCGGAAATCGGCCCGACGGTGGAAGAAATCCTGCAGGGCAGGGTAAAGCCGATCTGGACGGTCAATGAAAACTCTGTAGAACTGGCCCCGCCGCTTTATGAAAACGACTGGGTGATTGAAGTCAGCCGCCATCTGAGGATTGACCATCTGTTACAAAGGAAAATCACGTCCTTGTCTAATGGTGAAACGAGGAGAACGCTCCTCACCATCTCTTTGCTGAAGAAACCGGACATACTGGTTCTTGATAATCCTTTTACAGGCCTCGACAAAGAAAGCAGGAGGCTGCTTAAAGAAATTCTGGATGAATTCAGCACTAAAGGTATCCAGGTCATTATAGCTCTGAATATGCAGGACTTGCCGGATAGCATTGATCATATATTGGAACTGGAAGAAGGGAAAATAAAAGCAAGTCATATAAAGCCGTTTAGAATAGAAGAAAATAAAAGCAATGTTTCGGGATTAAAAATTCCTGAAGGGTTTCATTCAATTGCCGGCAATAAGAACGAAGACTTTGAAACAGCCATCAAATTTAACAAAGCCACGGTTACTTACAGTGGCAAGCGGGTGCTGGACAGTGTAGACTGGGAAGTGAAAAAAGGAGAACGCTGGGCATTGATGGGGCCAAATGGTTCCGGCAAAAGTACATTGCTCAGCCTCATCACCGGAGATAACCCACAATGTTATCAGAATGATTTTGTTTTGTTTGACCGGAAGAGGGGAACAGGTGAAAGTATCTGGGACATAAAAAAGAAAATAGGATTTATTTCTCCCGAATTGCACCTTTATTTTAACAGGACTATAGAAGTGTGGAAAGTGGTGGCATCCGGATTGTTTGACTCGGCAGGCCTTTTTAAGAAACTTACCGACGAGCAAATGGACACCGTTAAAACTTATATGGAGTTAATCAACCTCCGGAAGTTTGAAAACAGAAGATTGATCCATTTGTCTTCAGGTCAGCAGAGACAGGTTTTCCTGGCCAGGGCTTTGGTGAAAAACCCACCTCTACTTTTGCTCGATGAGCCTTGTCAGGGACTTGATTATAATCAGATGGTGTACTTCAGGGAATTGCTGAACCAGATCATTCTCGGGCTTAATAAGACACTGGTTTATGTTACGCACTATGAAGACGAAATTCCGGCCTGCGTAACCAGGAGGATTAATTTATCAGAGGGAAAATCGATTTAAAAATATAAGATGATGAAAAAGCTGTCTGTTCTTTTCCTGTTGGTTGTTTTACCCATTATTAAGGTGTATTGTCAGAATGCCCCTGAGTTTGATTACTACGTTACGACGCCGGACAGAAAAAGTCTTCTTACGCATAATCCTGAAATTGAACACGATTTTGACGAACAGAAAGCTTTCACGATCAATGTGGATGAAAAAATAAAATACCAGACTGTAGAGGGGTTTGGTTATACATTGACAGGAGGGAGTGCTTATCTGATCAGACAGAAATTAACGGAATCTCAAAGGAAAAGTCTTTTGAAAGAGCTGTTTTCAGAAAAAGAAGGAATTGGCTTGCAATGGCTGCGGATAAGTGTGGGAGCATCAGACCTGAGTGCTTTTCCGTTTACTTACCAGGAAAAGCAAAAGGATATTTTTAATCTGAGTCATGACAAAACGGACCTGATTCCGTTATTACAGGAAATTGTAAAAATCAATCCGAAGATTAAGTTGTTGGCAACCCCCTGGTCGCCTCCGGTCTGGATGAAAGATAACGGCTCTTATATCGGAGGAAGTCTTTTAAAATCACACTATGGCACTTATGCTGCTTATCTGGTAAAATATGTCAGGGCCATGAAAACCCTCGGCCTGACGATACACGCACTGACGCCTCAGAATGAACCGGAGAATCCCCACAACAATCCAAGTTTGCTGATGACGGCTGCCGAACAAAGTGATTTTATTGCCAACTATCTTGGACCGGCATTCAGAAAAGCAGGAATAAAAACGAAAATTATCCTGTTTGACCATAATTGCGATCATCCGGAGTATCCGATAGAAATTTTAAAGAATAAGAAGGCCAATCCATACATTGAAGGATCGGCTTTCCATTTATATGCCGGAGAGATCTCTGCTTTGTCGAAGGTTCATAATGCTTTTCCTGATAAGAATATTTACTTTACCGAACAGTGGACTTCTTCGGAAGGACAGTTCGGGGGTGATCTTCAGTGGCACATCAGAAACGTAATCATAGGGTCGTTACGCAACTGGAGTAAGGTGGCGATGGAATGGAACCTGGCGAATGATAAGGAGATGAGACCGCACACAGAGGGAGGCTGCGATAAATGTCTTGGGGCCATCACGATTGACGAGAACGGACACAATCCCAATGTTGCTTATTTTGTCATTGCACATGCCTCACAGTGGATACCACCGGGCTCTGTACGTATCAAATCAAATGAAAGTGCTGATTTTCCCAACGTGGTGGTGTTGAGGCCGGATGGTAGAAAGGCCATGATCCTGATGAATTCAAAAAATGAAACACAGGATTTTATCATTTCCGATAAGAACAGAAACAATAAACTATCGCTGGAAGCAGGAGCTGTAGCAACGGTCGTCTGGAAATAATCACTTAAGCCTTTCCGTCGTTGTTGATTTCCGGAGACGGAAACCGTTTTCCGTGAATTTTGATATAAGAGTTGACCGCATTTTTCAGACTTGAAGAAAGAGAAAGTAACAGGCGAAGCTGATCAGTGATCATCCTGGCTTCCTGCAGGTTCAGTCTCATTTCGTGGCTGATGGAATGTATACCGTCTTCAATTTCCTTATCCCTGATTTTGACAAGTTCCTTAAATTTGTTTTCAAGATATTCCTCGGCCTTGACTAATTCTTCTTTACGGTTGGTTTCTGTAATTTCTTCATAGTTCAGCATTTCCATGGCATTGATCAGGTTATCATTTGTTCCTGAAATAAAAACCTCAAAGTGACGGGACGCTTTGGTGGTTTTATGGGCTCGCATAAATGTTCCTAAAGAGGCTGCTGCTGAAAGAAAAGTATTGTTGAGCGTTACGATCTCATACACATAAGACAACTCCTTTTGTTTTGACTTAGGTTCTTGTGTCATCCTTTGAAAGGCAGCATTCAGGTTTCCTATCGCCAGAAATGCCTGTTTTCTGGATAACTTGTAAGAGGTTTCCAGTGTTTCTTTGTTATGATAATACCGGTCGATTTCGATCAGGTACAAGCTATTGGCTTCGATGGCTTCCACCATGTCTTTCCGGATGTTAAGAAACTGCCACGAGGGCCAGAAGAGAAGATTGGCAAAATAGGAAAGAGTAGCCCCGATAAAGGTGTCAATAACCCGGTATTTGACCAGTTCGAGAGCATTCTGTACCAAAATTGAATAAAGAAAGATAATGCTCAGGGTAATGAACATTGCAGCGGCCTTGTAGTTCTTTTGCAGGAACGAGAACGAAAGAAGCAGGGAAGCAATAGCCAGGATACTGTATACCATTGTATTCTGCGTCAGAAAAATGATGGAAACCGCAATCGCCGCCCCGATGAAAGTCCCGGCAATTCTGTGCTTTGTCCGCTCTTTGGTCAGGCCGTAGCTAGGCCGCATAATGACCACAATAGTCAGTAATATCCAGTAGAAATTTTCAAGATCCAAGGCCTTGCCGATCAGGAAACCTAAAATAATGGTAAGCGTCAATCGCAGCGAATGTTTATAGCTGGGGGACTTAATGCTGAAGTTTTCACGGAAAGTTTTAAAATCGTAATCCTGGTGGGTAATAAACCTGGCCCTTTCTTTATTCTCAGATTGAAGCCCCTCGTTGAGGTTATTGAGGATACGCTCTATTATGGTTACTTTTTGTACCTGCTTTTCCTCGTAGTCGTACAGGTTTCTTAAGATCAATGAACCCTTACGGGCCTTTGGCAGGCCTACTTCCTTTACATAAACTTCAATGTTTTCCTGTGCTCTTTTGAGCAAAGTCTCGAGATGATTTTTGAATTTGAGCGGCTTGTTGTTCCTGATGGCTTCAGAGATCTTTTTCATCCTGTCGGCCATCTCGCTGTTGATTTTTTTGTAGGGTTCTATTTTCTCTTCATGGCCATGAAAAATCTCGTCAATTTTGTAAAGGTTGTCCGTGTTGGCAATGGCCAGTTCAAGCATGTCAACCAGTTCTATAAAAATCAATAATTGTTTTCTCTGGTAATTGGAATGTCCCGATTTCTGGCGGTCGCTCATCAGGATTTCGCGAAGGGTCTCCAGTTTTTCATTGATGTCGGTTTGGAGCGTGAACATCTTTTTTTGAAGCGTGTCTTTGTCTGCTTTTTCAACGGCGAATTCTCCCCGGGTAGCCAGATAGTCGGCGGTAAGTTCAATGCAATCGGCCAGAAGAAGTTCTGTCGTTTTTTTATGGATAAAAATATTAAAGACAAAGGAGAGGACGAGATACCATATTCCACCCAGGCCGATCAGTCCGGCATGATGTAAAATCTCCATACCTGAAACAGGATGTGCAAAACTCAGAACTACAGCAGATAGTCCGGAAAAGGAAACCAGGGAGGCCCTGAAACCAAATACAGAAATATAAGAGATAAAGAAGACAAGAATACCTAGTACCGGAACCAGTAACCAGGGAGAATAATTGGACGCAATAGTCATCAGTATCGTGACAACGACACTTAAAACAATCGCAAATCCTATACCATACATTTTGTGCCTGATAGTACCCTGAACATCCGGAGAAGAGGAGAAAATAACACCCAGGGCGATGGTCAGACCCAATTGCGACTGATCCATGTAAAAGCCAAGATAAACCGGCAAAACGATAGCAAAAGTGAGGATAAAGCCTTTGAAAAATTCAGAGCTTTCAAAAAAACGTTTTATGGCTTGGCGGTCAATCATATGCTTGTAGAAATGGCTGCACAAAAATTAAACAATAAGCTTTAAATAGCAAATTTGAGACCCTTTTTTGACAGAGAGCAAACAAACGCAAATCATCGTCCGCAAAAATCATAAGGAGAAGCTGAACGCTGATGCAACGAATCGACAAATGTTTGCATCTCACTGTTAACAAATCATTTAAACATTGATCATTATGAAAAAGACCAGCTATCTGTTACTTATCTGTATTTTGCTGACAGCAAAAGTTACTATGTCACAAACCCTTGAAAAAAACACCCAATGGCTGAGCGGCCAGTTAAACAACCTGGTGAAAGATGAAAACAAAAAACTGAAGGTAAATCAAAAGGAAAGTTTTCCCACGTTCAACTTCAAAGGTTGCCAGATGAACATGGACATTGATGCCAAAGACAAGGATTTTGATTTCGGCATGAGGCTTTCGTGGCTTTTAAAAGATGTGAAGGGAGTTACTTATGCCAGGGAGAAAAACGGAAATTATGAATTGAACCTGAACGTCCCGGCTGACAAAATGAAAGTGAAGCTGGATTTCGGACGTGAAAATTCCATAGGAGGCTCATTCAATATTAAGGATGATGACAAGGACGGAAAAACGAACTTTACCCTGCATACAGCCGATGAAACCCTCGTTAAGCAGATGGTCGTGCGTTTTGAGGAGTCGGTTAAAGTTTGCCGGAATATGAAATGAGAGAAAATAAATCTTATCTTTAAATTTGTGGAATACAACCTTTTTGTCTGAAACAGAGTCTAAGGGATATTAAATAAAATTCGAAATGATAAGAATAGCCCTGGTTTTATTTTTAGTGCAATTTTTAAAGATAGATTCATGTACTACTGTGGAGGCAGAATCTTTAAAAGCGGATGCCGTTTCATTAAGTGGTGAATGGGTATTGAAAAGTGTTTTTCTGGGAGACGTCATTGATACGCCATGCGGCTGGGAAGCCAAAGATCCGAGGCAAATGACATTGAACATTACCACCACCGCTACAGAAAATGACTCGAAATCATTTATACTGAACGGTCAGTCGGCAGTCAATCAGTTTTTTGGTTCATACGCTATCCAATCTTTTGATAAGATAACCAAAAAAGGAACCATCAAAATGGGAGCGATAGGAGGGACTAAAATGGCAGGTCCGGAAGCCATGATGAATTGTGAAACAAGATACTATACGCTTTTAGGTGACGCTGTTGATTTTCAACTGGTAGAAGGAGAAAACGGCCCGGTGTTGCATCTGGGAAGATTAAAGAAAGATAATACCCCTTCAAGAGATGGGGGTACTTACCTGATATTTGAGAAGGGTAAGTAAGAAAAATAAACAGAAGAGGCCCTGGCGGAATTATCTGCCAGGGCCTTTTTTGCGTTAGCGTCGTTTAAAATCATCCGGAAGATCGGGTTCATCTCCCAGGTCAAGTTCGAGTTTTGTTCCTGTATTAAGAATTTCTGCCCCGATAGTAAATGCTCCCCAGGCAATTTTTTCAAGTCTTGCGACCCCGTTTATGGCCTCAATGATTTCAACTTGTGGCTTAAATGTATTGTGGAGATAGAACTTCACTCCGCCTGTCAGTTTTTTATCAGAATCTTTGGCTTTAACAGTATAAATCAGTTTATACCAATCTTCAAGACCTTTTACAGGACGAGAATCTACAGAGATGATGAATCCGTCTGCCTCCCTGCTTCCTCCGAACCGGCCTTTGTTATGATCGATGTCAGGGGTATCCGGATCAACGGAGGATTTATAGATAGAAACATTTTTATCCGTTACTGTTTTGTTGGGAAAAGGATTCATTTGCTGGGTTGCTTTCGCTACTGCATTGGCCTTTTCATTGGCTTCCTTTGCTTTTTCCTTTGCTTCATCAACCTTTTTGAGGATAGTATCAGAAACAGAACTGATAAACCGGGTAGAGCTGATTCCTGCCAGGACACAGAAGCTGATGAAAAGGATATGGTCTTTTACATTATTTTTGAGCAGTCCGTCAAAAATATTACTTTGGGTAATAGCCAGAAAAACGGGAACCAGCAACGCCGCTCCCAAACCCATGAAAATGGAGTTTTTCAGCGAGGGGGAATCATCGTCGGGCACTTTGTTAGATTTACCGTAATGATAATTGACAAATCCACCTAAAAGACCGGACAAAATAATCATAAGAAGAATGGTACCAAAAACCGGCCAGTCAAATGTTTCTTTTGGTAAAGGAGTAGCAGCAACTTTCTCATAAGCAGCAAGAAGCTTATCAAGAGAATCTTTCGGAATTATGAGTGTATCTGGTGACATAATTAACAGGGATTTAAAATCAGGGAATATTTTATACAAAATTGACTTTTTGTGACAACCTGTTTTATGTGAAAAAGCCCCGTTCTGCGACCGTATTTTTCCCGTATAGCGGTTTACATTTTAAAAATTATCCTCCTGCCACTCGTAATATCTCTTTCCGGGATTACCTTTGCAAAAACATTCATCATACTGCAGACCAGGTCTGTGTTAACCTTATAATATGGAATTAAAGCAAATCCCCCTGAACGATCTCCACGAAAAAATCGGTGGTAAAATGGTGCCTTTCGCAGGATATGTCATGCCTGTCAGATATTCATCGGACATTGAAGAACACAAATGCGTGCGTGAGGGCGTTGGTGTTTTTGATGTTTCCCACATGGGTGAGTTTTATGTGAAAGGACCTAAATCCCTTGATCTGATTCAGAAAGTATCAGCCAATGATGCTTCTGTTTTGTTCGACGGGAAAGTTCAGTACAGCTACCTTCCGAATGCGACCGGAGGCGTGGTGGATGATTTGCTGGTTTATAAAATGGCTGATGAAGAGTATTTCCTTGTGGTCAATGCTTCGAACATTGAAAAAGACTGGAACTGGATCCAGAGCCATAATGCCGAAGGTGTGGAAATGCAAAATGTGTCAGATGACTTTTGCCTGTTCGCTGTTCAGGGTCCAAAGGCTTTGGACACGCTTAAGAAACTAACGGATTCGCCGATTGAAGCCCTGGATTACTATACTTTCACAAAAGGCACACTGGCGGGAGTTGATGATATTATTATTTCTGCCACCGGATACACCGGAGCGGGAGGGTTTGAATTGTATGTACCGAATGCAGCAGCTGAAGAAGTCTGGACGAAGATTTTCGAAGCAGGGGCTGAGTTTGATATCAAGCCTATCGGCCTCGGAGCCAGGGATACATTGAGATTAGAGATGGGTTATTGTCTATATGGCAACGATATTACCGATGAGACCTCTCCTTTGGAAGCCGGATTGGGCTGGGTGACTAAATTCACTAAATCGTTCATAAATAGCCAAGATTTACTGGCTCAGAAACAAGGGGGCTTAAAAAATAAACTGGTGGGAATCGAAATGATCGACAGAGGGATTCCCCGCAGTCATTATGAGATTTGTAATGCAGAGGGAGAAAAAATAGGGGAAATTACCTCGGGAACGATGTCTCCGAGCCTCCAGAAAGGAATAGCCCTGGGATATGTGACATTAGCCAATGCCAAAAACGGGACGGAAGTTTTTGTTAAAGTAAGAGACAAACTGATTAAAGCACAGGTTGTAAAGCCGCCTTTCGTAAAACCCGGTGTGTAATAACAAATAGAGATTTAAAAAGGCCTTGCAGATTATTTTCTGCAAGGCCTTTTTAGAATAAGGTAAATGATGACATTAATCTTTCCATCCCCACGGAGATGCCGGTTTTTCAGGCAAGGGTTTTGCGAGGTCAAACTTTACGGTAAACAATCTGTCGGTGCCGATTCTTTTGAGGTTGTAGGTAAAGAAGTCGTTGTTGATTGTCATCCACCAGACGTTAGTGGCTGCTAATGGGATCAGAACGGCTGTTTCCTGGTCTGCAGGGAAAACCTGGATTTCCGGCAGGCCGTCATTCGTCGTCCATCCACCATACTGCGTTACTTTGTCTTCTGACCCGTCTTCGTGACGATGATCATGCTTCAGCAGAATTCTTTGATTCTCGTATTTTAAAACCCAGGTCCTTGATTTATTTTCTCCGACAAAGAAAGGTATCCTGATCCTGTCCTGTTCGCAAGACTTCACGTGCATGATCAGCTTTTTGTCTTTAAAGGCAGGGTTGTCAGCTCCTTCAGTAATAATTCCTTCATAGGCATTTCCGCAATGAAGTTTCAGCTTACTCCAGAACAATTCTGCACCTGACTGGGCGTGTGCAGTGAGGCAAAAACAGGAGATGAGCACCAGAAATGAATGCGAAAAGATTTTCATGTTGTTATTTGTCTTAAAAATTCCAGAATTTAAAAACTTCTCCTTTTTTATAGAGAGATTCGTCCTTTGAAGGAAGCTCCAGAAAGCCATCAGTACTCACCATGTTGACAAAATCACCTGAGCCTCCTCCGGTGATGGGAAGGGCTACGCGGCAGGCCTTGTCTTCTGATATTTTAACCTGCAGAAAATAGCTCAGTGTCGGATTAAAAGTGTAATCTTCTGATAAAACAGCCCATGAATGATCTTCAGGGTTCTGATGAAGCGTTTTTTTCAACCAGGGGATCAGGTACCTTCTGGCACAAAAGAAAGTGGAGACGGGGTTACCTGGAAGGGCAAAAACAACGGTGTTTTTGCGTTTTCCGAACCAAAAAGGTTTTCCGGGCCTTTGGTTAACCTGGTGAAAGAGCTTCTCGACACCCGCATCCTCAAGAGCCTGAGGTATAAAGTCTTTTTTGCCTTTGGACACACCGCCGCAAAGCAGGATGACGTCATACTCAAGCAAAGCCGCTTTTATCTGAGTGACTGAAGCGTCTTTATCGTCTTTGATATGAAGCTTGCCGGCCACTATGCCGTGCTGTGCCAAAAGAGAGGCAATACAATAGGCATTTGAATTCCTGATTTCAGAAGGAAGGGGATCTTTGTCAATCTCAACAATTTCATCCCCGGATGAAATAATGACTATTCTGGGTAGTTTGCGAACAGTCAGTGCAGTTGCTCCGACACTCGCCGCTACGGCTATTTCGGCTGGTCTGAGACAGGTATTTTCTTCGACAAGAACCTGACCGGCTTTGGCGTCGGAGCCTTTGAAATGTATATTCTGACCTTTTTTACAAGGCACTGTGACTTCAGCAATAGTTCCGCTAATGAGCAGGTCTTCATACCTGACGATACAATCAGCGGTGCTGCTCAACACGGCCCCGGTCATGATCTCGATACAGTCTGCTTCTGCTTCAAGGTCAAGCGGAGAGGCTCCGGCAAACTGAATGCCTTTAATATTGAATTTCCTGATGCCATTTTGGTAGTCCTCCCAGCGTATCGCAATTCCATCCATGGTTACCCTGTTAAAAGGGGGTAAATCACGATCTGCAACGATGGCTTTAAGCAACACACGACCGGTCGCTTTTTCAATGGATATTGTTTCCGGGCCGGAATCCGGTGTGTTTTCCAGCACTATGCGGGTAGCCTCATCTACTGAAACCATAAGTATAAATTTTTTAAAATGGATTATCTTTCATGAATAGACAATGGGCGAAGCCGGAGATAAGAGCCGTCACGTTTTGAAAAATCCGCCCTGATTTCTGCAAGAATCGACAAGGCAATTTCTTCAGGACTTACTGCCCCGATGTCCAGTCCAACGGGAGCATGAATCCGCTCCATGTCTTTCAGGGTGATGGAGAAACCTTCTTCTGAAAGTTCTTTGAAGATCCTTTCTGCACGCACCCTGGGACCCAGCATTCCGATAAAGGGTACCTCTGTCTGCAGGACTAGCTTCAGGTTTTGCCGGTCTGTTTTCAGGTCGTGAGACATCAGGATAATGGCCGTGTAAGCATCGGTCAGTAAGCTTTCTGACTGATCTGGAGTAATTACGGCATTGGCAGTCTGGTGTATTTCTTTGTTTATTTTCAGGGGATTGGCTACGACAGTAGTTTTAAAACCAAGCTCCCTTGCCAGTTTTGTCAGCGGCAGGATATCATATTGGCCTCCCATTAAAATCAGGTGGGTTTCAGGCGGCAGAATCTCTATAAAAAATTCTATTTTCTGATTTTCGACTGGCTCAAACGCTTTGGGAAGGGACTTACCCAGGATCTTGTAGTGTTCAACCCGTTCAGAGACCATGTCTGCAAGGACGGGTTGGTTGAAAATATCAAGACTGCTTCTATCTACATATTTAAAAGTCTGACCCTGTGAAAAATCCCCTGAAAATCCCTGAAGGGACGTGACCGTCAGTAAAATATTGGTTTTCCGTTCCCCTTCAATACACTTTTTGAGAACTTCAACGGGGTTATCCGGGTCATCCCTGTCGAGCGGAGAAAATAGTACATCAATAATGCCATTGCAGCCTAAGCCCACACCTATCTGGTGTGAGTCATCTTCCGAGGTGTCATAAGTTACCAGGCTGGGCTCTGATTTGGCAATGGCGTATCTTGCTCGCTTGAGGGCATCACCTTCAAGGCACCCTCCACTTATTCCTCCAAAGAAAAGTCCATTTTCCAGCACAAACATCCGGGCACCGACCCTCCGGTAAGAAGAGCCCTCAACTCTGACCACCGTAGCCAGGGCAGCTTTAATGCCTGACGGCTCAAAATCATCATAGGCTTTTAAAATGGCTTTTATTTCCTTCATAGATATTCTTTAGAAATCAAAAATAAGGAGTTTATGGTAATTCCGGAAGGTATATACAAGAAAAAGCCCCGGAAGAAATTTCCCGGGGCAGTATAAAAGACTTCAGATTAACAAACTCATTTTTTATAAGGCAATGTCCCGATCAGATTGTCAGCAGAGCGGTTGGCCAGGTACTGCGGTGTATCCATCCTGTTGCTGATAGATTGGAAAGATTGGTTTGACCAGACCATTTCCCGGGTTTCGGCATCAAATATTTTAAAAGTAGTAGTGATGCCATTGTTCATAGGCATTTTGAAAGTAGAGTAATCCATTTCGGATTCTCCCCAGATGACAGCATCCACACCCAGGATACGGGCAAGTGTTCCTTTTTCAAATGACCTTAGCTGAGAAAACCTTATACCTTCTTTTTCAAGGGTTTTATTGGTGGTGATAAAATCCTGTATGGTAAAGTCAAACTTCCCTTTGTTGATTTTTTTGGTCAACCGGAGGAAAGTATTCTTTTGAAGATCAATTCCCGCCAGTCTTTCCTGCTCAGTCCAGTATTCCTGTCCTTTTGAGCGGTTGCCGAATTGCGTCTTTTTGTAGTCTTCGCTGATGCTGACGTAAAATGGAAGAATAGCAATCCTATGATGTTTGGCAAGGATTTGTGCTGCTCCGTCGGACATAAAAGGCTTGTGAACACTGCAAGAAGTCACTATGACCAAAACAAAGGCCAGCCCTAAGATAAAATTTATTGATTTGTTCATGACAATGTATGTTTGAGTCAGAGAAAATTTTAAGAACCAGGCCTCCTCTTCCCTGTTTCACCTGCAATTTATTCATCAAACGGAAGAAAGGAAAGCACCTGAGTCTTATAACATATATTAAACTATAATTACGTAAATTTATTTTAGATCAGGGGGATTATTTACAAGTTATTAATACAGAAAAGGATGGATATTTCTGATTTCAATGCCGGAGATTTTATCGCTTGAGACAGAAGTGCTTCCCGGTCGGGAGGGGATCCTTTTTAACAGGATATCTTTATAATGATAAATTCTCCTTAAATTTGTGCAAAAAATCAATTGATTATATGAAAGCATACGTTTTCCCGGGACAGGGAGCACAGTTTAGCGGAATGGGCAAGGGTTTGTATGAAACCTCTGAAAAAGCAAAAGCCCTTTTTGATCAGGCTAATGAAATCCTGGGATTTGACATTACCAAAATAATGTTTGAGGGTACTGATGAAGAACTCAAGCAAACCAATGTTACCCAGCCTGCCGTGTTTTTACATTCGGTGATTATGGCCTCTACTATTGAAGATTTCAAGCCGGAGATGGTGGCGGGTCATTCATTGGGAGAGTTTTCTGCTCTGGTGGCTGCGGGGGCTTTGTCGTTTGAAGATGGTCTCCGGCTGGTAGCCAAAAGAGCTGCTGCGATGCAAAAGGCATGTGAGCTTAACCCTTCAACCATGGCGGCCGTTTTAAACCTGTCAGACGAAAAAGTGGAAGAAGTTTGTGCACAGGTGGCTGCTGATACCGGTGAAGTGGTTGTGGCTGCCAATTATAACTGCCCGGGCCAGCTGGTGATTTCAGGAAGTATCGAAGGTATCAATATTGCCTGTGAAAAAATGAAAGAAGCCGGAGCCAAAAGAGCTCTTGTATTACAGGTTGGCGGAGCATTCCATTCTCCGCTGATGGAGCCGGCACGTGAAGAGCTGGCCGAAGCCATCAAAAATACAGCGATTAAACCGCCGGTTTGTCCGATATATCAGAACGTAAATGCACAGCCATCTCAGGACGTGGAGGTGATTAAGGCGAATCTTATCGCCCAGCTGACTGCCCCCGTTAGATGGACACAGTCGGTTCAAAACATGGTTTCCGGAGGTGCAACATTGTTTACAGAGTGCGGTCCGGGCAAAGTTTTGCAGGGTCTCGTAAAAAAAATCGCTCCGGAAGCAGAGACAGCGGGAGTTTGAGAGTGTTGATTTTCAGGGCTTTTGGAAAAAGAGATAAAAAAAATGAAGTTTTAATAACATTTTTTTGAAATTCTGTTTGGAAAGAAGCGAATAACGACATAATTTTGCACCCACATTTCAGGATTGGCCTGTGGTGTAATGGTAACACAGAAGTTTTTGGTACTTTTATTCAGGGTTCGAGTCCTTGCGGGCCAACATCAAGAGTCGTCAATTTTTTGACGGCTCTTTTTCGTTTTAAGCATAATTGCAAGATTATTAATCTATTAATTTGGTAGATTAATATTAAAAAGATACTTTTGTAATCCGAATGACAAAAATTTCAGGCATATGAGTTTAATTTCATCAGAAGACACTTCAGTGGAACCAAAAGAAGAAGCACAACCAAAACAGGAACAGGCGGAAGATAAAAAGAGCTCTGTAAAAACTTATATTTACAGGGCTTTGACGGCTTTAGGGTGGATGATAGGCGGGCACATTCTCTTCAGTTTTTTACCATATGATTATTTTGGCGAGAAAATCGTTCAGCTTTGGGGCAGCCTGGATTCACAGATTCTGATCTTTATGCTGGGTGGTTTTGTAGCACAGATGATTGATGGGGCTCTAGGGATGGCTTACGGTGTAAGTGCTACCACTTTCCTGTTGTCGTTTGGTATCAGCCCGGCAGCGGCCAGTGCCAGCGTTCACGCCTCGGAGATTTTTACCAGTGGCGTTTCGGGTCTGAGTCATTTGAAGTTTGGGAATGTCAATAAAAAACTTTTCAGACACCTGTTGCTACCCGGCGTGCTGGGGGCCATTATCGGGGCCTATGTCTTGTCTTCTTTTGAACAGTACAATCAATACATCAAACCGGTTGTGGCGATCTATACGCTTTATCTGGGGATCAGGATCATCAGAAAAACACTGATCAAGAATATCAAAAAGAAGCCGATCAAGAGAATCGGCGTTTTAGCCTGGTTTGGCGGATTCCTGGATTCTATCGGTGGCGGAGGATGGGGCCCTATTGTGAGTTCTACCTTAATCGCAAACGGAAGAAACCCGATTTACACGATCGGTTCTGTGAACCTGACCGAATTTTTTGTAAGCCTTGCAAGCTCCCTCACCTTCATTGCTTTTATCGGATTTACCCACTGGCAGGTTATCCTGGGTTTAATCCTGGGTGGTGTTATCGCGGCACCTCTGGCGGCTTACCTGGTAAGGAAAGTCCCGGTAAAACCATTGTTTATTTTTGTAGGGATTGTCGTGATCATCGTTAGTTTAAGAATATTATATAAATCTATTGAAAGCTGGTAACCTACCGGCAGAGTGATAAAAAAGGCCCTTCAAAGGGCCTTTTTTATTGGGTAAAATCCACAGATCTCATTCGTTATACCTCTGCAGATTTTTATTGACTTTATTTCAGGTCGAGATACGGGGAGACAATGCTGTGTTCAATCAAGACCGCAATCAGACTGCCCTGAGGGGCTTTTGGGCCGGTATTTCATAATCTTTTAAGGTATTTGATAGTAAGGCCGTTAAAAACCCATATTTTTGCAAAAAATTTTTGAAAATAATATTCTTACGATGACCAAAAAAATACAGTCGGCTCTTATCTCAGTTTACTACAAGGACGGGTTAGATAAAATTGTAAAGCTTTTACATGAGAACAATGTTGAAATCTATTCAACAGGCGGAACGCAATCATTTATTGAAGAACTGGGCATTCCGGTCATCAGGGTGGAAGACCTTACTTCTTATCCTTCTATATTCGGAGGAAGGGTTAAAACACTTCACCCGAAAGTTTTTGGTGGTATTCTGTATCGTCGCGACAATGCAGATGACGTAGAAACGGCTGCTAAATTTGAAATTCCTTCTATTGACCTGGTTATTGTAGACCTTTATCCGTTTGAAGAAACGGTGGCTTCAGGAGCTTCGGAAGATGATATTATAGAAAAAATCGACATCGGGGGTATATCGCTGATCCGCGGAGCGGCTAAAAACTTCAACGATGTTCTGATCGTTTCATCCAGAAATCAATATGACGAGGTATTCAATATTCTGAGCGAAAAAGGCTGTGCAACAGACCTTGAAGACAGAAAAAGATATGCCAAGGAAGGCTTCGGTATGAGTTCTCATTATGATTCTGCTATCCATGCCTATTTTGCGGGTATTGACGATGGCGGAAACTTCAGGTCTCAGAAACAGACGCCTTTGAGATACGGAGAGAACCCGCACCAGTCAGCGGCGTTCTACGGTGACCTGGAGGCCATGTTTGAGCAGATACACGGCAAAGAGCTGTCGTACAACAACCTGATGGATGTAGACGCCTGTGTGAAGCTTATTGAAGAATTTGAAGCCCTGACATACGTTATCGTAAAACATAATAATGCCTGCGGTGTGGCTTCTGCCGAAACTTCGAAACAAGCCTATCTGAATGCCCTGGCCTGTGATCCTGTTTCTGCCTTTGGCGGTGTGATCATTACCAATGCAAAAGTTGACCTGGCTACAGCAGAGGAGCTGCACCAGCTATTCTTCGAAATACTGATAGCTCCGGAATTTGATGAAGACGCCCTGGCAATTCTTAAAAAGAAGAAAGACAGAAGACTTTTGATCAGGAAATCGGTAAAGACTTCGAAAAAACAATTCAGAACCTTGTTGAATGGTGTTCTGGAGCAGGATAAAGACCTTTCGACAGAAACGGCGAACGATTTTACAACCGTAACCAATATCGCCCCTACAGAAGAACAGGTTAAGTCACTTGAATTTGCCCTTAAAATCTGTAAGCACCTGAAGTCGAACAATGTGGTTCTGGCTAAAAACGGACAGATGCTGGCTTGCGGAGTGGGACAAACCTCGAGAGTGGATGCCCTGAAACAGGCTATCGATAAAGCTAAGGAATTCGGCTTTGACCTTAATGGCGGTGTAATGGCCTCAGAGGCATTTTTCCCTTTCCCTGATTGTGTGGAAATTGCCAAAAATGCGGGTATTGCTGCGGTGGTTCAGCCGGGAGGTTCTATCCGTGACCAACTTTCTATTGATTATTGCAACGAAAACGGCGTGGCTATGGTAACTACCGGAGTCAGACATTTTCTACATTGATATCGCAACAAAACCAAAAAGACACATAAATGAAAGTACAATTTTATGGGGCCGCTCAACGGGTAACCGGTAGCAAACACCTGCTCACTACTGCCAAAGGAACTAAAGTTTTATTGGATTGCGGGTTATTTCAGGGTATAGATACCAGCCAGTTGAATCTGAACTTCGGATTTAACCCCCAGGAAATTGATTATTTGATTTTGTCTCATGCCCATATTGACCACACAGGACTTGTTCCGCGTCTGATCAGAAAAGGTTTCAAAGGCACGATATATAGTACCGCTGCTACGAAAAGCCTTTGTGAGATCATGCTGCTTGATTCTGCCAAAATCCAGGAAAAAGACCTGGAGCGGGTAAATCAGAGAAGGGTTAAAAGAGGAGAGGAAGCACTGGAGTTGCTTTATGATGAAGAAGATGTCGCTGCGGCGATGAGTCTTTTCCAGACCATGCCTTTAAACGAAGGGTTTTTTCTTGAAGAGGGTTTCAGATTAGAATTTTACAATGCAGGACATATCTTAGGGAGTACGGGGATAATGGTAGATTATGAAGAAAATCATATTACCAAACGACTGTATTTTACCGGAGATATCGGCAGACCCAACGATAAAATACTCCGCAGCCCGGATAAATTTCCACAGGTTGATTACCTGATCTGCGAGTCGACTTACGGAGACAGGCTCCACGAAACAGAACTGGACATGAAGTCCCATTTGCTGGACATTGTGTATAAAACCTGTGTCGGTAAAAGAGGCAAGCTGATCATACCGGCATTTGCTGTTGACCGTACGCAGGAACTTGTTTTTGCCCTGGACCAGCTGGAAAGTGAAGGGAAACTGCCTCGTATCCCGGTTTATGTTGACAGCCCCTTGTCTGTCAAGGCCACCTATGTCATGAAAAAGCACCGGGAAGATTTTAACAAAGATATTCTTAATTATATTGAAAGAGACGGCGATGCTTTTGGTTTTGAAAACCTGCATTACATTACGGAAGTAGAGCAGTCCAAGGCTCTTAACCTCTCAGAAGAACCTTGCATCATTATCTCTTCGTCAGGAATGGCGGAGGCCGGTAGGATAAAACATCACATTGTCAATAATGTAGACAATCCTAAAAATACGATCCTGATCGTCGGGTACTGCTCTCCGGGCTCTCTGGGAAATGAACTGAAAAGCGGAAAGAAGACCGTAAAGATATTCGGACAGGAAAAAATAGTAAGGGCAGGAGTGGAGATAATGGATTCGTTTTCTGCTCATGCAGATTACAGCGAGATCCTTGAATTGCTGACCTCATGCCAGGACCCTTCAAAAATCAAGCAGCTGTTTTTGGTTCATGGAGAGATAGACACACAGCTTGTGTTTAAAAAGCACCTGGAAGATGCAGGTTTCAGAAACATTATTATTCCTCAGCAGGGAGAAGGCTTTGAAGTATAGATAATTTTCGGGTATACGTCACCTTAATATTTAAAAATTAAAGAAGTATGAAAAAAATCGCATTCCTGTTGATTTGTTTAATAGTTTCGGTGAGTTCTTTTGCACAAATCCAGAAGCCTTCCAAATGGACATTTTCTGCTCCGTCAGCCAAAGCTAAAGTGGGGGAGACCATAGACCTGGTTTTCACGGCGAAAATTGACCAGGGATGGTATATGTACTCTTCAGAACTTAAAGTAGAGGGACCTATGCCGACAGAAGTGGTATTTGTGGCTGACAACTCTTTTAAGCCTGTTGGTAAACTTGTAGCTGTGAATCCGAAAGAAAAGTATGATGATGTATGGAACGGTAAAATCAGCTATTTCGTAAAAGAGGCGAAATTCATTCAGAAAGTAAAGATTCTGAAGGCAAATCCTAGAATAGAAGGTAAAATAAACTGCTACACCTGTACCGAAAAAAGCGGAACATGTGTACCCAGTAAAGATAAGTTCAGTTTTGATGTAACTACGATCTGATCAGCCTCGGAGTTTTTTCAGGGCGTGATTGGAGAACACAAACTCATCCAGTTCCTTTATGTCTGAAGAAAGAATAGTCTGGCTGTCACCCTCCCAGACTTTTTTGCCTTTATAGAGGAACATGATGTAGTCACCAATCGAAAGAACAGAGTTCATATCATGGGTAATGATGACCGTCGTGATTTTATATTCGTCGGTAATTTCCTTGATCAGCTCATCTATTTTGATGGAAGTCAACGGATCAAGACCACTGTTAGGCTCATCACAGAAGAGGTATTTAGGGTTCATCACAATGGCCCGGGCAATGCCAACCCTCTTTTTCATCCCACCGGAAATTTCTGAAGGCATTCTTTTGCCGGTCCCTTCCAGTCCGACACGTTGCAGACAAAACTCTACCCGGTCTTTTTTCTCGGATTCCGGCATGTTCGTCAGCATATCCAAAGGAAACTGTATGTTCTGATGCACCGTTTGCGAATCGAATAAAGCCCCGCCTTGGAAAAGAACGCCCATTTCACGGCGTATGTCTTTTTTATCTTCTTCTTTCTGATTCAGGAATTCGCGATTGTCATAAAGAACCTTTCCTTTTTCGGGTTGAACAAGGTCCAGCATACATTTAAGCAGTACACTTTTACCTGTTCCTGAAGCACCAATCACGAGACTGGTTTCGCCTTTCTTAAAAACACCGCTGATATCGTCCAGTACAACACGGCCATTGAAAGCCTTACTGATATTTTTTATTTCGATCATGTCAATAATTCTGCTAGTAAATAATCTGCAATCAATACCGCGATACAGCTGTTGGTTACAGCTGCGGTACTTGCCTGTCCTACTTCCAGTGCCCCGCCTTTTGTATTGAAGCCTTTATAAGCAGAAATAGTGGCTATTAAAAATCCGAATACAATAGACTTGATGATGGCAATCGTGACGTTAAAAGGGATGAACGAGAACCGGATTCCATAAATGTATTGTTCAGGTGTCAGGATTCCCGAGAGTGTTCCGGCGAGGTAGCCTCCCATAATTCCCAGAAAACCTGAGAGTATTGCCAGTAAAGGAAAAGTAAAAATAGCGGCTAAAACCTTGGGAAGGACCAGATAAGAGGCAGAGTTGATCCCCATTACCTCCAGAGCATCTATCTGTTCGGTGATTCTCATGGTGCCGAGTTCCCCGGCGATGTTGGATCCGACTTTTCCGGCCAGAACCACGCACATGAAGGTAGAAGACAATTCCAGCAGGGTCATGTCCCTTACAATATTACTTACGATATATTTCGGAATGATAGGGCTGACGAGGTTGGCATAGGTCTGAACACAAACCACAGCCCCGATAAATAATGCAACGATAGAAATGATATTAACCGAACCGATACCGATACTTACACATTCATCAATAAATCTTTTCCAATACACTCTTGAAGATTCACGTCGTATGAACAGGCTGCCGATGAATATAAAAAACTTCCCAATAATGGAGAACATATTCTTTTGAGATTTACAATTTGTGCAAAGTTAATGATAAGGAGGTCTTTGCGGCCAAACTCTTTTGATTATTTGATGAATAACAATTTAAATTTAATTATAATTTGCTGTTAAGCCTAAAAATCTCAGGTCTAAATGATTTTACACGGATCTGATGCAGGAATTACCTGAAGGAAGAGTAACGCAAGCGGTTTTTGAATTATCTTTGTTTTACGGGTTTTTGAGCGATTCACCTCCTCAAAGCTTTCATTTATTTCAACCATTCTTATAAAAAATGACAAGATTAAATCTCAGAAAAAACCAGCAGTGTTACTTTTTTAGTCTGCTTTTCTTTACCGGAGTGATGATTTCCGCCTTTCCGGTTTTTTCCCAGGCCAATGTGATTATCCCCATTGAATCAAAAAACAACGCGATTGTATTAAAAACAGATGCGGATGGCAGGCCCGGCATTATTTATTTCGGCAAAAAAATCTCCAATGTTTCTGAGTACCAGCTCATTCCGAAATCATTCAGAAGGGGAGATGATTATTCCGGAATCCTTAATTCTGCCTATACCCCTGCAGGTTCAAGAAACCTGGTTGAACCCGCCATCCAGATAGCTCATACGGACGGCAACTTATCTCTTGACCTGGTGTATGTGGTTCATTCGACTGAAAAAACAGATGACAATGTTTCTATTACAAAGGTGATACTGAAGGATTCGAAGTATGCGGTAGAGGTGACGCTTTACTATAAGGTTTATGCCAATGAGGATGTTATTGAGCAATGGTCGGAAATAAAGAATAAAGAAACCGGCAATATCAGGATGCAGAAATATGCTTCGGCAAATTTGTACCTGACGGCAGAAAATTATTACCTGAGGCATTTCCATGGCGATTGGGCTAAAGAGATGATTCCGGAAGAAACGAGGCTGACGTCAGGCATCAAAGTACTTGACTCAAAGCTCGGAACAAGAGCCAATCTTTATCAGCCGCCGACGTTCATGGTTTCGCTGGACAAAACGGCGTCTGAAAACGAAGGGAAAGTTCTATTGGGATCCCTTGAATGGTCCGGAAATTTTAAGATAGATCTGGAGGTTGATCCGTTGAATAACCTGAGGGTAATTGCCGGGATTAACCCGTTTGCGTCTGAGTATACCCTTAAGCCGTCTGAAAGTTTTGTAACGCCGGCATTCTTATACACCTATTCTGAAAACGGGAAAGGAGAAGCCAGCCGTAACCTGCACAACTGGGCCAGAAAATACAGGATTCTGGATGGAAACGGATCAAGATTGACACTTCTTAATAACTGGGAAGCCACTTATTTTGATTTTACGGAAGCCAAACTGGCTGAACTGATCAAAGATACCAAAAAACTGGGTGTAGATATGTTTTTGCTGGACGACGGGTGGTTTGGAAATAAATATCCGAGAAACAATGACAGGGCAGGACTGGGAGACTGGCAGGAAAACGTTAAGAAGTTGCCTAGCGGTATCGGTTACCTGGTAAAAGAAGCTAAAAATAACGAAGTCAAATTCGGGATCTGGGTAGAACCGGAAATGGTAAGTCCTAAAAGTGAATTGTATGAAAAGCACCCTGACTGGGTGATTAAACAACCCGGCCGGTCAGAGCATTTATATCGTAATCAGCTCGTTCTGGACTTAAGTAATCCCGAAGTCCAGAACTTTGTATACGGTGTTCTGGATAATATCCTGGTTAAGAATCCCGAAGTGGCTTTCTTTAAATGGGACTGCAATGCGGTGATTTATAACGCCTATTCAGGTTATTTGCAAAACCAGTCTCATTTTTATGTAGAATATGTCAAAGGACTGTACAAGGTTTTGGAGAAACTGCGAGCAAAGTATCCTAAACTACCGATGATGCTTTGTTCCGGCGGAGGTGGTCGTGTGGATTACGGTGCCCTGAAATATTTTTCAGAGTTTTGGCTGAGTGATAATACCGATCCGCTGGAAAGGGTATTTATTCAGTGGGAATACTCGTATTTTTATCCGGCGATAGCCCATTGTAATCATGTGACTGATTGGGGTAAACAACCGATCAAATTCAGAACGGATGTGGCCATGATGGGTAAACTCGGTTTTGATATTGTGGTAAGTCATCTTAATGAAAAAGACCTTAAGTTTTGCCAGGAGGCGGTGGTGACTTATAAGTCGATCAGTGATGTGGTCTGGCATGGTGACATGTTCAGGCTGGCAGATCCCCGTGAGAATGACTTTGCCTCATTGATGTATGTGAATGAGGCTAAAAGCCGGGCGGTCATGTTTAATTACCTGGTGGAGAGCCGGTACGGTGACGGGACGCTCTCTCCGATAAAGCTTGGCGGTCTGGATCCTAAAAAGAAATACCAGGTTAAGGAAATTAACTTATATCCGGAAAGCAGATCGAGATGGACAAATCCACAGTCGTTTTCAGGAGAGTATCTGATGAAAATAGGGGTAAATCCGGATGTTAATACCAGGAGAACAAGTGTGATCCTTGAAATTACGGAAGAGAAATAAGTTAAGTAAAAGGCCGGGAAATATTTCCGGCCTTTTACTTTTTCTTAAGAATGAGAAACAAAGAACTTCCGAAAGGAGCTCTTTTAAACAGTCTTTCTTCCAGCTTCACAATGTTATAGAGGATGGAATTGACCAAAGTAGAGGGCATTTCCACGTCAGACTTTATGTTATCAAGATCTACAAGTTTTAATTTTATCTGAAGCCGCTGAATACTTCGTATCAATAATATCAATGGAGAGAGGAAAAGACTCCAGTAAGTATGGCTATGGACATTAAAAACCCCCGATACATTGGAATAGCCTGTAAAATCATCAAGGCGAAACCTTTTTTTACTACCTACAGCTATGTCATGTGTTCCGGAAAATATTTCAAACGCATTATTGTTGGAAATCAGGAAGCCCCCGGGAGATAGTTTAGAAAATAACCCCTTAAAAATTCCAGAGATCTCAGAGTCTTCAAACTGATACAAAACGTCATTGCAGATAATGATATCGAATACCTGGTCCGTGAAATATTCAGAGATTTTAGTAATATCAATTTGCGAGACATCAAAGCCCCTGCTTCTGCTAAGGGAGACGGCATCTTCAGAAAAATCAAATCCTTTGCAATGATCGTATCCGTTGTTTCGCAGGAAGGCAATCAGGCCGCCCGTTCCGCACCCCGCATCAAGAATTTTGATGTCTTTGGATAATTGTCTGGCCTGGATAAATGCCAGGACTTTTTCATGAAGAATTTTATACCACCAAAGCTTTTCTTCGGCATCAAACATGGCCTGGTATTCACTACTGTTGATCAGCATGGGTATGGAAAATTTTCTCTTTGATCACAAATTGCGGAAGCCCGCTGATATTCATATAGGTTTTACCAATGTACTCGCCCATAACAGAAATAGAACATAAAAGAACGCCGCACATGAATATAACTACTGGAGAGCCCCATTCTTTGATGATGTTTAGAAAATAAAGAGCCATGATTCCTAATGAAAAAAAGATGGAGAAGAGGCCTGCAAAAAGGGTAAGTCTTAAGGGTATAAGGGAGTATCCAAACAGAATGGTTAAAAACAGGGAAATCAGTTTGCGGGCTGAGTAATTGGATTCGCCATGTAACCTCTCTTTGTGCTCAACCAGCACCTTTCCGATGTTATTGGTTACCTGGAAGATCATCCCGTCAATATAAGGATAGGGGTTTTTATATTTGACAATCTCCTGTACCACTTCTCTTGAAATCAGCTTGAAACTGGACAGGTAAAGGTTTTTATCCTTTTTAAGCAGGTAAGTAGTCAGATAATTAATCATCACGCTGCCCATATTCCTCACAAAAGAATGCTCCTTCTGAGTATAGTAACTGTAAACAACGTCATGATTTCCTTCAATGGCTTTATTGTAGAGTTTAATAATTTCGGAAGGAGGATTCTGGAAGTCGTCGTCAATGATGACAGCATACCGGCCACGGATATAATTCAGACCACATATGACCGCATTGAATTCTCCGAAGTTTTTACGGAGGGTTATAAAGTTAATATTCTCATGGTTCCGGGCCAGTTCTCTGCAGACATTTTCAGAATCTTCCGGACAACCGTCTACTACGAGTATGACTTCATATTTCAGGCTGTCAAGCTCCTGCTGGAGTGATTTTACCAGGTGGCCAATACTTAAATGACCTTTGTAAACAGGAATAACGACAGAGAGCTCGGTGTTCATCAATATTGATTTAAAGTAACTATGATATAGTTGATTTCTTCATGACTTAAATAAGTGTTGAGTGGAATACTGGTAACTTCAAGATGGATTTTTTCGGTAATTGGAAGGGTAAGGTAGCTGAATTCTTCCAGGGCTTTTTGCTGATGTGGCGGAATGGGATAGTGAATATCAGATTGTATTCCCGCATTTTCAAGATATTTTCTGAAATGTTCACGGTTTTCTGTTCTCACAACAAATAAATGCCAGGCATCTTCGAGGATAGTATCGGCAGGGGGGAGGACAATCTTAGGGTTGTTGATGTGAGTCAGATATCTCTTGGCGATGCTTCTTCTCTTAGCGTTTTCCTCGTCCAGGCGGGATAATTTTAAAGACAGTATGGCTGCCTGAAGTTCATCAAGCCGGCTGTTCAGGCCTTTTTGAGCAAAATGGTATTTTTGAGAAGAGCCGTAGTTTCTTCTTTCGGCTATTCTATTGGCCAACGCCCGGTCATTGGTTACGACTGCCCCGCCGTCTCCCAAAGCACCCAGGTTTTTAGTAGGATAAAAACTGAAAGCCGCGGCATCGACAAGTCCGGCAGATTTTTGGTTTTTGTACAAAGCCCCATGTGACTGGGCTGAATCGGAAATCAGTTTCAGATGGTACTTTTTACAAAGGGCTTTTATGGAGGTCAGTTCACAGCTCTTTCCATACAGCTCAGTGACCAGAACAGCCCTGGTGGAAGAAGTGATATTTTCTTCTATTTTATCAGGGTCAATAAGATAAGTGGATAGCAAGGGCTCTACAAAGACAGGTCTGTACCCTGCCTGAATGACGGCGAGAATTGTTGCAAAATAAGTATTGGCAGGAACAATTATTTCCGATCCTTCCGGGAATTCAAAACATTTTAAGATCAGGTGAATGGCATCAAGTCCATTGGCTGTGCCAACACAAAAATTACTTTCACAGTAGTCGGCAAACAGTGTTTCAAATGCTTTTACTTCGGGACCCAGAATATACCAGCCAGAGGCCGAAACCCTTTCAAAAGCTTCCGAAATCTCAGGAAATAAAGGCGTGTTGACGAGCTTTAAATCTAGAAAAGGAATTTTCATTTTTGGCTTTAGGATAGGGAGTATCTATATAATCGGCTTTGTCGTAAGTTTCATTGGCAATGACGAGCAGAATAGAGCCTTCGGAGAAGTTGTCCATTAAGTGCCAGTCTTTAGGTTCCAGAATAAGGCATTGATTGCTTGAGTTTAGCTGATAAAACTCTTCAGAAGATCCATTGTCAACAAATACGCGGCATTCTCCTTTAAGGCATACCAAAGCCTGCCAGGTTTTGTGATGTCTGTGTCCGCCTCTTACAGATCCTGAGGGAACATCGCAGATGTAGAAAACTCTTTTAATCGCAGTTGGGAAGATTTTTTCAAGAACAGTTAAATC
This sequence comes from Emticicia sp. CRIBPO, assembly GCF_009905725.1. Classification (GTDB taxonomy): domain Bacteria; phylum Bacteroidota; class Bacteroidia; order Cytophagales; family Spirosomataceae; genus Leadbetterella. Next base: position 160,920 of record NZ_JAAAKV010000005.1, read on the forward strand.
TCCGGATTCCGATTTAAAAGAATCGAGTTGTAATAACGTCGCCATGGGGTGGTAAGTTAAGGTATTATATTATTTTTAGTAAGTGACGAAAGCAAAGGCAACATCATTTTATCGCCTTTTTATTTAGTAAAACGGATGATGAATGTAATCAAATTATTATTAGTAAAATCACAGCAAACTAAAATACAAAAAAAAACTTCTTTTTTAAACTTTAGATGAATTAAAATAAGAAAAATAACAAAAATTACATGAAAAGTAATAAAATTTTTACAATAAATCTTTTCAAAAAGGTTTTTAAAGTATTTTTGATAAAATAATGAAGCGTGTAGTCGTATAGCCATGTTTAGTCGTCGTAATATTTATAGTCGGCTGGTCGATTGTAATATACGAATAGTTGAAATAATTTCTTTCTGTCATTTCTCAACCTTAATTATAATCATGAAAAAACTCTTACTAACAGGGCTGTTGCTCTGGCAATTTGTTTCGTTTGCCCAAACCCCCGCCGAAAATTATCCTCAGGACCCCGCTTCTATTGAACAGGCTGGTGTTCCGAAAGGAGAGATTCTCAAGTTTACGTTTGAAAATTCGAAAATTTTCCCGGGTACCTGGAGAGAATACTGGGTGTATGTTCCGGCTCAGTATAAACCCGAAAAGCCGGCGTGTGTCTATGTGAATCAGGATGGAATCCAGTGGCAGGCACCAACTGTTTTTGATAACCTCATTCATGCCAAGGAAATGCCTGTAACCATCGGTGTCTTTGTGATGCACGGAAGGGTTAAGGCGGCAGACCCTGAAAAAGCACTCGACAGGTTTAACAGGAGTTTTGAATATGACGGATTGGGTGATGCCTATGCCAGGTTTATTCTGGAAGAGATTTTGCCGGAAGTAGAAAAACAAAAGACAACAGACGGGCGGCCTATTAATTTATCAACGAATGCAAACGACCGGGCCATCGGAGGCTCAAGCAGCGGAGCAGTATGTGCGTTTACGGCGGCCTGGGAGCGGCCTGACGCTTTTTCAAGGGTCTTCAGTGCTATCGGGACCTATGTGGGCCTGAGAGGGGCGGATCATTATCCTACGTTGGTAAGAAAATATGAACCGAAACCTCTTCGCCTCTTTTTACAGGATGGAACAAATGATCTGAATATTTATGCCGGTGATTGGTGGAAAGCCAACGAACTGATGGAACGGGCCTTGATCTTTTCAGGGTATGAAGTAAAACATGTATGGGGAGAGGGCGGACACAATGGAAAACATGGGACGGCGGTTTTTCCGGAAGCCATGAGGTTTCTCTGGAAGGACTATCCCAAGCCTGTTGGCCTAGGGAAAACCAAAAATCCTTTTTTAAATGACATCCTGATAGACAAACAGGGGTGGGAGCTGGTAGGGGAAGGCTATTCATTTACAGAAGGTACGGCGGTAAATGCCTCAGGGGAAGTCTTTTATCAGGATATTCCGAATTCGAAAACCTATAAAGTCAGCGTCGACGGGAAACTGACAGTGTTGGATCTTGATGCAAAAAAAGCCAGCGGAACGGCATTTGATGATAAAGGAAGAAGATACACTGTGGCCGGAGGTACTAAACAGATTTTAAGATATGATGCCTCAGGAGAAACCGTTTTAGCCGATAACCAGACAGGAAATGACATTGCTGTGGCAAAAAACGGGAATGTTTATATTACCTCGCCTGACGGCAGAGAAAAGCTCGGAAGATTATTCTTAATAAAACCTGATGGAACAAAAACCGAGCTGGATGAAGAAATAAAATTCCCCAACGGCCTGACACTATCTCCGGACCAGACCCAGCTTTATGTGACAGAATCTACCTCTCACTGGGTTTGGGCGTATCAGGTTCTGCCCGACGGAAGGCTGGCACATAAACAGAAATTCGGGTGGCTGCATGTCAGGGATGTAGACGAGAATGCCTGGTCTGACGGGCTTAAATGTGACCGGGACGGAAGAATTTATGTAACCACTTTGACGGGAATCCAGGTTCTGGATCAGACCGGACGTGTCAATGCTATTCTTCCTGTTCCCAAAACAAAAGGGCAGGTGTCCAATCTTTGTTTCGGAGGACCGGATTTTGATGTCATGTACATTACGGTTGCGGACAAAGTTTACAGAAGGAAAGTAAAGGTAAAAGGGGCTAATTCATTTGAAAATCCGGTAAAACCCGCAGCCCCCAGGTTATAAGCAAAAAGCCCGCTGACTTTCATGGTCAGCGGGCTTTTTTTATCTGCAATTCTTATTTCTTGTTGAAATCCCCGGCATAGATAATGGCCAGTTTGTCAAGGCTTAGGTACTTTTTCAGAATAGTGTTGACATCACTCACATTCAGGGCTTTAACCTTTGTTTCAAGATCGGTAAAGTCATCCAGTGAATTGCCGTTATAAAGCACACCGTTGACCAGATTGATCAGGAAGTTATCAGCTCCCAGATTGGTTTTTCTGCCAACCAGCCAGCTGTTTACATTGGTTTTAAGCTCTTCAGCGGTGAAGCCTGCAGTTAATGCTTTCTGAATTTCATCCTTCAGAGCAACGTCCACTTTTTCCTGAACAGTAGGATTGAAAAACGCATAGGCCGTCCAAACAGAAGCATCGTTGTCATAAGGAATATTGATAAAAGAGCCTGCTCCATAACTGATACCTTCTTTCTCTCTCAATCTTGTAGGAATCCTTGCTGTCAGGAATCCACCGCTTCCCAGCATTTCATCCGCAATGGTCATGGCAGGATAGTCAGGGTGTTTTCTGTCCAGTTTGAAAGTTGTGGCGGCCACAACTCCGGCATTTTCTTTATCCGGTGTAATGACCTTCTCAGATCCGGCTTTGGTAGCAAAATATTGAGGAGCCACCTTTTCATATGGCGTTTTGGCTGTCCAGCTTCCGAAGGTGCTGCCTACAAGTTTATCTACATCTGCCTGGCTTACATCTCCTACTATGGTGCCGTAACCGTGGTTGCCACCGAGAATATTGATATAGAAATCTACGACCTGCTGTCTTGTAACGGCATTAAGACTTACAATCTGTTCATCCGGGGAAGGGGTGTACAAAATATGATCTTTCGGATAATCACTGGTTTTACGGTTGATCTGCGTAAATACGATATTCTGAGGATCATTTTTATACGATTCGATACCTGTCCTTTTTTCGGTGATGGTTTTATTGAATTCGTTATCCGGGAAAACAGACTCCGTAATAAGGTCTTTAAGCAAAGTCATTGTAGAAGGAAGGAATTCTTGATAAGTAGACACGCCGATGATCATAGTCTGACCTGAAAAACCGAAGCTGATCTGGGATTTGGTCTGATCCAGTTTATCCTGGATCTGCTCTTTCGTCTGAGTTTTGGTTCCTGCTTTCATCAGTGATGCCATTACAGAGGCCACCTCACTTTTGTTGGACAATGCTTTCAGGTTTCCGACGGGGATTCTGAATTGTGCCACCACTTTCTTGCCTTTGATACCTTTTTTAAGGAAGGCATATTTAAAGCCTGATGCAAGGGTATTGATTTTCAGGTTTTTCTTCACGTTGTCAATACTGGCCTCAAATGCAGCAGCATCTTCTTCCACCGCTTTGCCTTTATACGTACTTGTCAGTTTCTCAATATCGGCATCACTTACCTCAGCTGATCTGGTTCTGTCCCCGTCTTTTACCGGGATAAACACTCCGTAGGTTCTGTTACTTGGTTTGAAGTAATTTTCAGCAACTCTTTTGATGTCGGCGACGGTTAGTTTTTCAACCGCATCGCGATACAAAAACGCAAGGCGGTAATCCCCCGAACCAATGATCTCGGTTAAATTGATGGTCAGGCCTATGGTGTTATTTTTGATATTTTCAATGCCTTTCAATAGTTTTGATTTGGCTCTGTTCACATCCTGCTCGGTATAACTGGTCGTAGCAATTTTATCCAGTTCAGTCAGGAATGTTTTGCGGGCTTCATCCAGGCTTTTGTCTTTAGGAACTTCAACGCTCAGATACAGGAACCCGGCATCACGGACATTTGGTTGCCATGAATACATACTCGAGGCTTTTTGTCCGTCAATGAGGGCTTTATAAAGGTAACCAGACGGATTGGAAGTCAGGATTTCAGCAAGTGCATCAATCGCCGCAAAGTCTTTGTCGGCATAAGGGGCGGTATGATATGCTGCAGCTACGATCTGAACGTCTCCGTTTCTTTTCAGTTCAACATATCTTTCGCCATCCTGAGGAGGTTCTACGGTATAGGTTTTTTCCAATACCCTCGCTGGTCTTGGAATGACTGAGAAATATTGTCCGATGTATTCCAGGATTTTTTTCTCATCAAATTTTCCACCCACAATCAGGGTGGCATTATCCGGCTGATAATATTTCTGATAGAATACTTTGAGACGGTCGGCTTTAACCCTTTCTATGTCTTCTTTAGAACCGATAGTGCTGTTGCCGTAGTTGTGCCACAAATAAGCTGTGGAAATGATTCTTTCGTTCAAAACACCATCCGGATTATTTTCACCGATTTCGAACTCATTTCTTACTACCGAAAACTCTTTGTCAAGGTCTGACTGAAGAATGGTGGCATTGATCATCCTGTCGGCTTCCATTTCAAGACTCCATCTCAGGTTTTCTTCGTTTGAAGGGAAAACCTCGTAATAATTGGTACGGTCAAACCATGTTGTTCCATTGGCATTGCCCCCTTTCTCGGAAAGCATTTTTTTGATATCACCCAGGTTTTTTGTGCTTTTGAAAAGCATGTGCTCCAAAAGGTGGGCCATTCCTTTTTCTCCGTAACCCTCATGTCTTGAACCGACATTGTAAACAATATTGACCACCACATTGCTTTGGCTTGGATCTGGTATGAGAAGTACTTTCAAGCCATTTTTAAGCTTGTATTCCTTAATGCCTTCAACGGAGGTTACAAATTCCGGAGACTCTTTTTTTACAGCCGGCTTGGCGGCCGGAGCTGGCTTTTTGGTCTGTGCCCCGGCGAATACCGGACCCAGAATGATTAATGTAAACAGAAATAGTTTTTTCATATCAATGTTATTTTTTTGGCCCAAACGTAATCATAAAAAAAATCAAATGCAAGGACATAAACACGAGTGGTAAACCTGTATAACAAGCTATTTGACAAGCATACGGGGCGTTTTTTGAAAATAGCCCTGACAATATTCATGTTACCTTTTGAAGATAAAACGGTCTAAAGGATAATATACAAACTTTAAAATCACATATCATGCAAAATTATCTTTCTACATGGCTTGAAATGGCTGCCGGCTACGCTCCCAAGGTTCTGCAAGCTATTATTACTTTGATCATAGGGTTCTGGATAGCCAACAGGCTGTCTGGGATGGTTTCAAAAATTCTCGGAAAAAGGAAGGTCGACCCTACGGTAATCCCGTTTCTGGTCTCCATTGTTTCCGTATTGTTCAAGGTACTTGTTCTGATCAGCGTTGCGGGCATTTTCGGTATTGAGACCACCTCATTTGTCGCAATTCTGGCATCTGCCGGGCTTGCAGTTGGTCTGGCCTTGCAGGGAAGCCTCGGACACTTTGCCAGCGGGGTTTTAATCCTGACTTTCAGGCCCTATAAGACCGGCGACCTGGTTACCATCGGTGGATTTACCGGTGAAGTGGAGCAGATCCAGGTTTTTAATACCGTGCTGAGAACCCCGGACAACAAAAGAATTATCGTACCGAACGGAGTTGTCACTTCCGGCCCGGTAACCAACATTTCGGGTCAGGGTACCATCAGGGTGGACATGCAGTTTTCGGTTTCTTCATCTGAAAGTATAGACAAAGTCAGGGAAGTTATCAGGGAAGTATCGTCATCCAGCGGGTTTGTGCTGACCGAGCCTGCAACGGATATCCTGGTGAACGGGCAGGAAACAGGCGTCATCAAATTTGATGTAAGACCCTGGTGCAAAAGCGAACATTACTGGGATACTTATTATGAAATGCAGGAAAATATTAAAAGACAGTTTGAATTAAAAGGAGTAAAGCCTCCTAAACCCGCCATGGACCTTGCCGTTACCAACGGCTGATCTTCAGGGCGGGGATTTTTGATGAATGAATACCACTTTTGTTTGATGTCTGTGTGTCAATGAGTTATGAATCTCTCTTTTTCAGAGCAAGGAACACTTTTTTAAGGTTGATACTTAGATTATTCACCTAAAGTGCAGAGAGATGGCAAAGTATTCAAAAAAAGCGTCTGAAAAGGTAGAGAAAGCCGTGCACGAAATGAAAGAAGGCGATCTTAAAACCGGAACAGGGAAGAAAGTTACTTCCAGAAAACAAGCCATTGCAATAGGCTTGTCGCAAGCGAGAAAGGCCGGGGCAAAGGTGCCCAAAGAGAAGGCTTGAAAACGATAAGAGAGGCTGTAAGCCTCTTTTTTTGTTTCGGAAATACCCGCTCCCCGAAATTAACGGGGCGTTTAATAAAAAGGAAGTACAAGTTAGTTCCAATAAAATAATCTTTTGCATGAACGGGCATTAATCACTTTTTTTGTAGCTTTGGCTGGAGAGATACTTATTTCACGAAATCCTGCCATAGAAAATTTATTCAACCTTAAAAAAGCAAATTAATGTCTCAAAAGAAACAGAGCCTTGGCTATATCATCGGGGCTTCATCCGTAGGAACACTCATTGAATGGTATGACTTTTATATTTTCGGAAGCCTGGCTACCATACTCGCCAGCAAATTTTTTCCCACAGACGACCCGACTGCCGGGTTTCTGAATACCTTAGCCACTTTTGCTGCAGGTTTTGTCGTCAGGCCATTCGGGGCATTGTTTTTCGGCCGGCTCGGCGATCTGATCGGCAGGAAATACACATTTATGGTCACCCTTATGCTGATGGGTGGGGCTACTTTTATGATCGGGCTTATCCCTGGTTATGAGACTATCGGGGCACTGGCTCCTATCCTGGTTTTGATTCTGCGGCTTTTGCAGGGACTTGCCCTTGGTGGCGAATATGGTGGGGCGGCAACCTATGTGGCAGAACATTCCCCTGCCGAAAGAAGAGGTTTCTGGACTTCCTGGATTCAAACCACTGCCACGGTCGGCCTTTTTGTTTCACTGGCGGTGATTATGCTGACCAAAAGCATGATGAGCAAAGAAACCTTTGACGACTGGGGGTGGAGGGTGCCTTTCTGGGTGTCTATCATCATGGTGTTTGTTTCTTTCCTGATACGTAGAAATATGTCGGAATCTCCCCTCTTCGAAAAAGCTAAAGCGGAAGGAAAAACGTCTGCGAATCCGTTGAAAGAGTCGTTTGCCAATAAACTGAATTTTAAATTCGTACTGCTCGCACTTTTCGGGGCTACCATGGGCCAGGGGGTCGTGTGGTATACCGGGCAGTTTTACGCACAGAATTTCCTGCTGAAAACCTGTAACCTGGATGACATCCAGGCCAACAGCATCATGATGTGGGCCCTGATCCTGGGAACGCCGCTTTTTGTAGCATTTGGAGCTTTGTCTGATAAAATCGGCAGAAAAGGGATCATGCTAACCGGCATGTTGCTGGCTGTGATATGTTACCGCCCCATTTTTGACACCATTTATAACACGGTGGATGTCAGCCACAAAGAAATTGTTGCAGGTTCCGGACTTCCAGATGTCAAAAAAGAATTGGTTGCAGGAAGTTCCTCGGATTCGTTGATTGTGACCACCACGCAGAAGTCTTTTACGGATGGATCGAAATATCTGGAGGTAAAAAAGGAAACGATTTCAGAAAGTAAAATCATTCATTCAGAAGTAAAAAAGACCATCTGGATCAATAGTTCTGATAAATGGACGCTTATCGGCCTGGTTTTCTGCCTGATTGTTTTCGTGACGATGGCTTACGGACCTATTGCGGCTTTCCTGGTGGAAATGTTCCCGACAAAAATCAGGTATTCGTCTATGTCGCTGCCATACCACATCGGAAATGGTGTTTTTGGTGGTCTGATGCCTGCGATCGCCACTTTTCTGGCGACACAGGCGAATGAAGCCAATAAGAAAGCAGAGGAATTAGGACAGGCTGCCGTTTTTGCAAAGCCTTATTTACAAGGATTATATTATCCGATGATTATCGCCGGGATCTGTTTTGTGATCGGCCTGATTTACATTGACGGTAAAGACAGAAGTATAGAAGATTAACATTAAAAATATGAATGCGATTAAAAAAATATTAGGTGTTTTATGGATACTGATCGGCTTGTATGCCGGTTATTATCTGATCATTAATCAGGCCGTGCCGCTTTGGAAATCGGGAGGCAATGATCTTGTTCCGGCCATCATTTACAGCTTTATCCTGGCCCCGATCATTACGTTGGGAATGTCTGTATTTGGATTATATGCCATACAGGGGGAATTTTCGGCTAAAGAAAATGAATAATACAGTAAAGGAGTAATGATATCGTTCGGAGCCGAGGAAATTATCCTTCAAAATCCTCTGTGGAAAAGCAAAAGGCTGGGATTGATGACCAATCATGCAGCTGTCACTTCTCATGGGAAACCGGTGAGGCAAGCCCTGGTTGAAGCAGGGTTTAACCTCACAAAGCTCTTTGCTCCGGAACATGGCTTGTTTACCACCGGAGCAGACGGAGCATTTATGGAGGACGATACGGATGAACTGACTGGCTTGCCGGTTATCAGTCTTTATGGTCAGAAACTGGGACCTTCAACCGTCGATCTTCAGGATCTTGACATGGTTCTTTTTGATATTCCGGACATCGGCACCCGCTTTTATACTTATTTGTGGACGATGACACACGTCCTTGAATCCTGTGGCAGAGCCGGCATTCCTCTCGTGATATTCGACAGACCCAATCCAATTTCCGGCGTAATGGACCTGGCGGAAGGCCCGGGTTTGGATGAGGACCACTGTTCCAGCTTTATTGGCCGCTGGGATATCCCGCTCAGGCATAGCTGTACCATGGGCGAGCTTGCTTTTTATTTTAATGATAAAAAACAGATCAATGCAGAGCTTAAAGTAGCCAGGTGCAAGGGCTGGACAAGAGAAATGTTTCATCCTGACTGGGGGACTGATTTTGTGCCGGCCTCCCCGGCTATGAGAAGTTTTACCACAGCATTGTTATATCCCGGAACAGGGCTGCTTGAAGCCACCAATATCAGTGAAGGAAGGGGTACAGATTCCGCATTCGTAAAATCGGGAGCTCCCTGGATAGATCCGGAATTGCTTTCTGAAAAACTAAAACAGCACCTTATTGGTATGCATTTCAGGCAAACTGAATTTATACCGGAAGAAAGCAAATATGCGGGGGAGCTGTGCCGTGGAATAGAGTTCATTCCGGAAGGGAATGATGAAGTAAAAGCAGTATTCAACGGATTGATATTTATCAGGTGTATTAAAGATCTGTTTCCCGCTCATTTTGAGTGGAGACCATATCCTACGAATGTCAATCCAACCGGGAAACAACATCTTGATAAATTATTGGGTATATTTGATAGTGAAAAGTTGTTTGAATTGCCTTTTGAAGACTTTGTTGCAAGCATCTGCGAACTTACCCAAACCAATCGCTGGAAAGAGGATGTAAAACCCTATTTGCTTTATTGACCATGAAAGAGGATCTCTTTAATCATTTTGCACAATACATAAAGCTTAGCGATAAGCTTAAAGATGAACTGAGCAACAGGGTGACGTTCCAGAGTTTCAGGAGAGGAGAAATGGTTCATGATGCCGACCAGATTTGTACCACCAGTTATTTTGTTACGAAAGGGTTGCTGCGGACCTACTTTTTAAAGGACGGTAAAGAAATATGCGAGTACTTCAGTGCTGAAAATGAATGGGTGAATTCTCCGAGAAGTTTTATGCAGAGGAAAAAAGACATCTATTATATTGATACCCTGGAGCCTACAGAGGCTTTTTGTTTAAATGTAAATGACCTGGTCTATTTATTTGAGCATTTTCCTGAAATGGAACGCTACTCAAGACTTTCCATGGGACATTTATTCGGCCACCTTATTGAACGCATCACTTCTTTGAGATTCACAACCGCCAGAGAAAAATACGACCACTTCTGTATCGTTTACCGGGATATCTATAACCGTCTGCCGCTGGGAATGATTGCCTCTTATCTCGGAATCGCCCAGGAAACACTCAGCCGGATCCGGTCTGAAAAGTAATTTTTCTGGATGTTGTCTTTTAATTAAAAATGAAGTTCACAGATTAAAAGAGCTATTTTTGAGAACATTAAGATGACAAAGCGAAACATTCAAAATATACAATGAGATTCACAGTGCTTTTCCTCCTGGTTTTTAGTTTATTTTCCTGCGGCGATAAAGATCAGAAACCTACTGACCAGCTTCAAAACGGCACCTGGAAAGCCGCTATGAAAGATGGTAACCCCTCCAGCAATCCTACAGGTTCGTCGTCAGTAGTTTATTATGCGTGGGATTTATGTCAGCAGGATGATATTTATACCTTTAAAAATGGGAAACGGTATATTGATAAAGGAGTTGTGAGCTGTGGCATAGCCGAGCAGGCGTCTGAAGTAAATTATCAATACAATCCGCAAAATCAAAAGCTGGTCATTGGAGAAACCAGTTTTGATGTAGCTGAACTGAATGAGAACCGCCTGAAATATTATGTCAAAACACCTGGTCCGGGAGGCTCTTCCTTTTTGATTTTTATTTTTGAGAAGAAGTGATGCAGTCAATTTTTTCTGCTGAAATACTGTCATTGGAAAAAACACGGTTGTTTTTTGAAAACCCGGTGAATTTAATGCCGGATTCTTAAGCCCAAAACATTCTCTCCCAAACCCTGCCCATCATCCAAAGCTTTTTTTTACCTTTGCCATCGGATTAAACGCTTTGTCAACTTCATTACCTAACAGCAGCTCCGATGATGACTCATTCTCTGAAACTGAAAAAACCTGTGGCTTTTATTGACCTCGAAACTACGGGCATCAATGTGTCACGCGACAGAATCGTTGAGATTTGTATTGCCAAAGCGAAAATCGACGGGACTGTAGAGGTAAAGACGAAAAGGATAAATCCGGAAATGCCCATTCCCCTTGAGTCAAGTCTTATCCATGGTATTTATGACGAAGACGTAAAAGATGAGCCGACTTTCAGACAGGTAGCCAAATCGATGGCCCAGTTTCTTGAAGGTTGCGATCTTGCCGGTTTCAATAGCAACCGCTTTGATGTACCCATGCTCGTTGAAGAGTTTTTAAGGGTTGATACCAGCATATTTGAGGTTAAAAACCGTAAACTGATAGATGCACAAAGGATTTTCCATATGATGGAACCCCGTACCTTGTCGGCCGCCTATAAATTCTATTGTAATAAATCGCTTGAAAACGCCCACAGTGCGGAAGCCGATACCCTGGCAACCCTGGAAGTGCTTTGTGCCCAGGTGGAAAAGTACGAGGGTGTTAAACTCAAAAACGAGGCAGGAGAAGAATACGAGCCGATTAAAAATGACATGGAAACCCTTCATGGTCTTACTTCCAGCCAGATTGTCGACTTTGCCCAAAGAATGGCCGTCAATAAGAGCGGAGAAATCGTTTTCAATTTTGGAAAAAATGCCGGTAAAAAAGTCACCGACGTGTTGAAAAAAGAGCCTCAGTATTATGACTGGATCATTAATAATGATTTTCCGCTCGACACCAAAAGAAAACTGACCGAGATCAAGCTCAAGATGATGAATGAGAAATAAGGTGGTTTAATTCCGGAGGTCTTGCCGTTTTTAGCCTCCTGATATGTAATTTAAAATGTTTCTAAGGAATAATTAGTTTAAATCTCTTAATTTTGCCAAAATTTCATTTTTACAAGAATGTTTCAAAACGCTGTCATGTCAGAAATACCGGAGGTAATTAAGCAAATTCCCCTGATAAACTATGTGCTGCTGGCCACTATGCTCTTTATTATCGGGATAGTTGGTGTGCTCATACGTCGCAATGCGATCATTGTTTTTATGTCAATTGAGCTTATGCTTAACGCTGTCAATGTCCTTTTGATAGCTTTTTCGGCTTACAGGTCTGATCCGCACGGACAGGTTTTTGTATTTTTCATCATGGCCGTGGCTGCTGCTGAGGTTGCTGTTGGTTTGGCCATCATTGTGATGATCTATCGTAACATCAGGACCATAGACATCAGTTTACTAGATAAATTAAGAGGATAAAACTTCATACTTACCGAAATCAAAATAATTCGTTTTAGTTATGTCAATACTTACTCTAATTCCCCTTTTTCCGCTGATTGGTTTTCTGATTAATGGATTAGGGTTTAGAAAAATACCGAAAAGCCTTGTAGCCCCGATTGGTATAGGTGCTTCCCTGCTTTCATTTATTGCGGTAGTGATCGTTTATTTGAATTTCAAAGAAAATCCGCATGTCATTGTTGAGCAGGTTTTTGACTGGTTTGTTGTCGGCGACTTTAAAGTAAGCCTTTCTTTCCAGCTGGATCAGCTTTCAATCATCATGTTGTTTATCATCACCGGTGTCGGAACTTTGATTCACCTGTATTCTGCCGGATACATGAGCCATGATGAAGGTTATGGAAAATTCTTCGCCTATCTGAATCTCTTCCTTTTTGCCATGCTTTTATTGGTAATGGGTTCCAATTACCTGGTTATGTTCATCGGATGGGAAGGCGTGGGACTTTGTTCTTACCTGCTGATCGGATTCTGGAACAAGAACCCTGACTACGGCAACGCTGCCCGTAAGGCATTTATCATGAACCGTGTCGGTGACCTTGGATTCCTGATCGGTATTTTCCTTATTATTCAGAATTTCGGAACGTTAGAATACCTTGAAGTTTTCGAAAAAGCCAAATCTTTCGAGTCAGGAAGCGGTATCATAGTGGCCATTACTGTGTTCCTTTTTGTAGGAGCTATGGGTAAATCAGCTCAGATTCCGTTGTTTACCTGGTTACCAGATGCGATGGCGGGTCCGACCCCGGTTTCAGCCCTGATTCACGCCGCTACCATGGTTACCTCGGGTATTTATATGATTGTCAGATCTAATGTATTGTTTACATTGGCTCCTGCCACGCTTGAATTTGTCGCCTGGATAGGATTGGCAACGGCTTTACTCGGTGCTACCATCGGTTTGTTTCAGAATGATATTAAGAAAGTACTGGCTTATTCAACAGTATCTCAGTTAGGTTATATGTTTTTGGGCCTCGGTGTAATGGCCTATACTTCGGGATTCTTCCATGTGATCACCCACGCTTTCTTTAAAGCCCTTTTGTTCCTTGGTGCGGGTAGCGTCATTCACGCTATGAGCAACGAACAGGACATCAGGAAAATGGGAGGTCTTTGGTCAAAAATAAAGATCACCGCCATTACCTTCCTGATAGGTACTATCGCGATATCGGGTATTCCTCCTTTTGCCGGATTTTTCTCTAAAGATGAAATATTTGCTCATGTGTATACCCACAGCAAACTGATGTGGGCACTGGCTCTGTTAGGTTCTTTCATGACAGCATTTTATATGTTCAGATTGTTTTTCCTGACCTTTACCGGTAGTTTCAGAGGAACAGACGACCAGGAACATCACCTGCACGAATCGCCTTCCAGCATGACCATTCCCCTGATAGTCCTTGCTGTACTTTCGATAGTGGGTGGTTTTATCGGTTTCCCTGAAGTATTCCATTTACCTCATGGTTTAGCGACCTTCCTTGAACCGGTTTACGAAGGATCGAAAGCTGTTCTTCCGACTTTCGGAGAAGTGCATCTGGATCACAACACCGAGTGGCTTCTTATGGGAGTATCTGTGGCAGTGGCGGCAGCGGCCATTTTACTGGCTTATTCTATTTATGGAAGAGGAAAAGGAATTCCTGCAGAAGACAGCGAGATCGGCGGACTGAAAAATGTGGTTTATCAGAAATATTACATCGACGAAATCTATACGGCGATTTTCATCAAACCGGTGTTGGCCTTTTCGTCCTTTCTGGGAAATATTTTTGATACTAAAATATTAGACGGCCTGGTTGATGGTGTAGGAAAACTGGTCAACTGGTTAAGTAAGTATGTCAGAAGAATCCAGACCGGAAGTATTGCATTCTATTTATTCTTGATGACATTTTGTATTGTTTTAATACTGGCTTTCAATCTGTATCCCTTTTTAATGGAAGCAGCAGCGAAACCGGAAATTCAAATACCGGGAAAATAATTTATTTATTCAAAATTAGCAAACTGCTTATATGATAACGCTTTTACTGATTTTATTGCCTTTGATCGGAGCATTCTTATTACTTTTTTTAAAGGGCAGGCCTCAGAGTTTTACTAAAAATGTAGCCCTCGTTCTGGCCCTGTCGGAGTTTTTGATATTTATCTATGCGGCTTGTGGTTTTGCCAAAAACAAAGGCCAGCTTCTTTTTTCTGCCGATTGGGTGAAAGAACTGGGAATTAAGTTTCAGGTAAACCTGGATGGCATCAGCCTGCTGATGGTCGGACTTACTTCATTCCTGATACCCTTGGTTATCCTTTCATCTTACAGGGTCGCTTACAAAAACGCCTCAGTATTATATGCACTGATCCTGTTTACACAATCGGCTTTGGTCGGTGTTTTTGCAGCAGACGATATCTTCTTGTTTTATTTTTGCTTTGAAGCGGCTTTGATTCCTGTTTATTTCCTTGCTACCTACTGGGGCGGGGAAAGAGGTCCGAAGATCACATTCAAAATGTTTGTTTACACCATGTTTGGAAGTTTACTGATGCTGGTGGCTTTTGTTACATTATATATGAGAGGACAAACTGCCGACATTGCGGCCCTTAAACAAACGGCAGTGCTTTTACCTCCGGCTCTTCAGCATCTTTTATTCGGAGCTTTTTTTATAGCATTTGCGATTAAAATGCCCGTTTTTCCTTTTCATACCTGGCAACCGGATGCTTATACAGAATCACCGACACCTGCTACCATGCTTTTGTCAGGGTTGCTTTCAAAAATGGGCGTATTCGGTTTAATCAGAATACTTCTTCCATTGTCTCCTGCAGGATTTAAAGATTATGCTACCATAGCTATAGTACTTTCTCTGATTGGTCTTGTGTACGGTTCGATCATTGCGATCAGACAAAATAACATCAAGCGGATGATTGCTTATTCGTCTTTCGCTCACATGGGTCTGATGTCTGCGGGTGTATTTACCGGAAACCTTTCAGGAATTCAGGGAGCCATTTTGCAGATGCTTGCTCACGGGATCAATGCTGTCGGTTTATTTTTTATACTTAAGATCATATATGACAGAACCGGGAGGAGAGACCTTCCTTCTTTAGGCGGGATTACTCAGAAAGCACCTGTTTTGTCTGTATTATTTATGATCATCCTTTTGGGTAGTGTGGCTTTACCGCTTACCAACGGCTTTATCGGTGAGTTCCTGTTATTGAAAGGTGTTTTTGATTTCAATCCTTATTTCGGAGCATTTGCCGGTCTGACCATCATTTTGGGAGCTGTGTATATGTTAAGGCTGATGCAGAGATCTATGTTTGGGAATATTACCCATAACACAGAGAACTTCACGGACCTTAAAACCAGTGAAGTCCTGGTGCTGGCTCCGATCGCAGCAGCGGTGATCCTGATGGGTGTTTTTCCAAACTTTTTCCTGAAAATTAGTGAGCCGGTTGTTCTCAACCTGCTTCAGTTAGCTAAATAAAAAGAACATTAAATTTTCTGAAAGGGCTTTTCCTTAGGAGAATCAAGATAAATTTTAATCTTTATGTATCCAATTGTTATACTGTCAATAACAGGTTTAATTACATTATTTTTAGGATTCTTAAAGTCCCGGAAAATTCTATTGCCTGCCACCATCCTTTTTCTGCTGATTGCGGTGGCTGCCGGTTTTCTGGATTGGAATAAACCGGGTTTGTATTTTAATGCCATGATTGACATTAATAATACTTCCATCATTTTCGGAGCCATCATCCTGATCACGGCAATATTGATATTGCCTCTGTCAGCAGGGCGTTTTGATGACGAAACAGCCCATCCGGCTGAGTATTACGCCATCATGCAAATGTCGCTTGTGGGAGCCATCATCATGGTGAGTTTTCAAAATCTGATCATGCTTTTTGTAGGTATTGAAATACTCTCTGTGGCTTTGTATGTTCTTACAGGAAGCGACAAAAGGAATCTGAGAGGAAATGAGGCGGCATTGAAATACTTTTTAATGGGGTCTTTTGCTACCGGTATTCTTTTGTTTGGTATAGCGATGTATTACGGAGCTACAGGCTCATTCAATATATCAGCTTCAATGGCCCTGATTAAAAGCAGCCATGAAGGTAAAATATTTTTCTGGATCGGTATATTTTTTATGCTGATAGGCTTGCTCTTTAAGGTTTCGGCTGCTCCCTTCCACTTCTGGACAGCGGACGTTTACGAAGGAGCTCCCACGTTCTTCACCACCTTTATGGCAACTGTCGTGAAAACGGCCGGTTTTTATGCCATTTTTAAACTGATCAGCGTGTCTTTCTCTTCTGAATTTGCAGTCTGGTCAAATCTCATTATCGGAGCCATTGTATTAAGTCTTTCTATAGGAAACATTTCAGCCGTTTATCAGAGCAGCTTTAAAAGACTGCTTGCGTTCTCCAGTATTTCGCAGGCAGGTTATATGTTATTAAGTGTGATCGGAATGAGTAACCAGTCGGAAGAATCCCTGGCGTTTTATTCTGTCAGCTACTCCCTGGCTTCTATCTCTGCTTTCGGGGTACTGATGGTAGTTTCGAAAAATACGCTTGAAAACGGCAGACCGAATGAATCTATTTCGGTATTCAACGGCCTTTTAAAGAAAAGCCCTTTCCTGGCTGTTATTTTAAGTATCTCATTGTTCTCGTTATCCGGGATTCCTCTGACGGCCGGTTTCTGGGGTAAGTTTTTCGTGTTTTCAGATGCGGCTTACAGAAACCTTACCTGGCTGCTTGTTTTTGCGGTGATCATGTCTGCTGTGGGTATATATTACTATTTCAAACCAATCATTGCAGCCTTATTTAAGGATACAGAAAACAGCAATACGATTGAAATTTATCCGGCCGTTAAGGTTTGTTTATTCCTTACCACACTTGGGACCATCATTTTCGGCTTATTCCCTAATCTTGTCAGAAGTTTCTTCTAAGCCTCAGGGATAAGCCCTCATATAAATAGCCAGGAAAATCAATCGGTTTCCTGGCTATTTTGTTTTCAGGCGTTTCCGGCCATACAGTGGGGCTATGCATGGATAAACCATAACAAGCTTAAAGCTCTTTTAGATATTCTTAAGGCAGAAACGGAACTTATTTATGATGAAATTAAGGTCAGAAAGGCTTAAAATAGGATAATTCCCATTTTTTAGACCATTTTTAAATGATTTTTAAAGAAATTTTAATTTATTTTTAAGAAAACTTGCATCTATTCTTAAAATTCCCTTAAATTTGAACTGTATTTGTAACAATAAACAAATTTAAAGAAATGAAAAAAGTATTTGCAATCTTATTCGTAGCCGGAATGGCAACTTTCGCAGCTTGTACATCAGCTGAAACTACTGAAGCTACTGAGTCTGCTGACACTCTAGCTGCTGCTCCAGAAGTTGATACTACTGTTGCTCCAGTTGACACTACAGCTGCTGCTGACACTACTAAAAAATAATTTTTAATTATTTTTTTGAAAGAGCCTTGTCTTACCGATGAGGCTTTTTTGTTGTTATATACTTCACCAGATACCGATTGCTGATTCTTTCCGGAAATAAAATTCGATTCCTTTAGAGAATTGATTATTTTTGAATTTAACTTTTGATAATGCTCAACAGAACCCAGGTCCCCGAATTCTTTTCATCCCAAAGTGTAAATCTTAAATCCATACAGAAACAGGTTTTAAGTAACGGAATAGAACTTTACCTGCTACCCGCGGAAAACCTTGAAGTCTTTAAGATTGAATTGGTTTTTGATGCAGGATCGCTTTATGGGAGTAAATTCGGACAGTCATTCTTCACCTCTAAACTGATGCTGGGCGGGACCAGCCGTATGTCTGCTCACCAGGTGCTGGAGTATTTTGATCAATATGGCGGGTTTGTGGAGGTTTCTCAAAACCAGGAGAGGCTTTATGTTATTTTACATGGTCTTACCACACATTTTGAAAGATACCTGGAGCTGATCGCAGAGCTGATTGATGACTCTGTCTTCCCCCAGGAGGAGCTTTCTACCCAGAAGAGTATCAACCTGCAGTCTTTTAAGGTTAATAAAGAGAAAACGGCTTTTCTGGGCAGTATGGAGATCAGGAAACTGATCTTCGGAGATCATTATTTCGGAAAATCACTTGATACAGATGAAATCAATGCTGTTGAAAGGCAGGATATTGTTGATTTTTACGGCAGCCAGGTGTCCGGGCAGTTGTTTAAGATATTCTTCTCAGGGAATTTTACAGAGCAGAATATCCTTTCGATTTCAAAAACATTGGGGACGAAGAGCCTTTCAAAAAATACACAGGTAATCTCATCTGAAATACCAGGGGCTTATACCCCCGAATCAAAAGTAGTGGTTAAAGAAGAAGCCCTGCAGTCTTCAATCAGGATCGGTCAGAGGATGTTTAACAGGAAGCACTCTGACTTCTATAAATTTGTGGTTCTTAATACGATCCTGGGAGGGTATTTCGGAAGCAGGCTGATGAAAAACATCAGGGAAGAAAAAGGCTTTACCTACGGCATATCTTCATCGCTGGTTCCATTGGTAGATACCGGTTATTTTATCATCGGCACAGATGTAAAAGCAGAAAATACACAGGAAACTATAGACGAGATTCATAAAGAGATCAGGGAACTTCAAATCAACCCGGTTACAGAAGAAGAACTGGGTCTTGTTAAAAACTACATGGCGGGATCGCTGATCGGAGGAATAAACACGCCTTTTGAAGTAATGGACAAGCACAAAGCCATTATTTTCGAAGGACTGGACGGGAACTTCTACGCTGACTTTATTCCCAGGATACAAGCTGTAACGTCCGAAGACTTGCTTGAGGCCGCCAATGTGCACCTCAGACTGGAAAACCTCTCACAGGTGGTAGTAGGAAGCCTTTAAGCGGTCAGGAAGGGGTGTTTTTGTTTTCGGCGGGTCTTCTTTTCTTAAAGTTCTTCTTTTGCTTGTTAAATACCTTCTTCTTTACATCTCCGCGGTTCTTAGACGGGTCGTATTCCGGCCCTTTGCCCAGTGATTCTGGGATTTCAAGCTTCGGTATGTCTTTGCCTATCAGGCTTTCAATCCTGAAGAATTTACGCTGGTCTTTTTCGTTGATAAAAGTAATGGCAGTGCCCTGGCTTTCAGCTCTGGCTGTTCTCCCGATCCTGTGAATATAATCCTCCGGGTCAGACGGAGTGTCATAATTAATGACCAGATCTATGCCTTCCACATCAATCCCTCTCGAAAGAATATCCGTTCCGATCAGAATTCTTGTTTTCTTGCTTTTAAACCCGATCATGATTTTTTCACGTTCCGACTGGTCAAGGTCTGAATGGAAACCTTTCACTTCAAAATCCTGGTAAACCAGTTCTTTTTCGAGGGTTTTAACATTTTCTTTGGTTGAAGCGAAGACAATGATACTTTTGAAGTCGGGGTTACTGAGGATGTTTTTGAGGAGATTTTTCTTCTGGTTTTCGTAAACCACGTAGGCTTGCTGATTAATGCCCTCTGCAGGTTTGGAAATCGCTATGTTGACTTGTTTAGGATCTGTCAGGATTTTTGAGGCCAGCTTCCGGATATTGGGTGGCATCGTGGCAGAGAAAAGAATGGTCTGCCTTTTGGCCGGAAGATAGCTGATGATTTTCAGGATATCGTTGAAAAAACCCATATCCAGCATCCTGTCGGCTTCATCCAGGACCAGGTGCTGAAGATCATTGAATTTGATCTGGCCAGAATTCAGCAAGGCAATAAGGCGGCCTGGTGTGGCAATCACCAGTTCAGCTCCCTGTTCAAGGGCCCTTTTTTGCTGAACAAAAGTTTCACCGTCTCCACCTCCGTAAACCGGGATAGAGCTTACACCCAGAAAATAGCTCAATCCTTCCACTTGCTGATCAATCTGCAGGGCCAGTTCCCTGGTAGGGGCAATGATAAGCGTATTTAAATGTCTTTTATCAGAACTGAAAATCTTATGTAATATCGGTAACACAAAGGCGGCGGTTTTGCCTGTTCCGGTTTGAGCACAAGCTATTAAATCCTGGTTATCCAGAATGAGAGGGATGGCTTGCTCTTGAATGGGGGTAGGTTTTTCGAAACCCATGGCGTCCAGACCATCGAGTAGTTCAGGGACAAAACTAAAATCTTTAAATGTCAAAGGGAAATCTGTTAAGTTTAATATTTATATAAAAATACGACAAAAAAACCCTTTCGTTGCCAATTTTAGAGAAAATAGTTTTTGAACCGGTTAATTTCGGATAAGAAATCCTTATTATGAGCGTTTTGTCTGAAATTTGAAAAATCTAGCAAAATTATCCGTAATTTTGTATATTCTTTCAAAATCCGATTTTGAAAAGTATTACTGAAACCTGATTCTGAAATGTCAATAAAAATACAAAACCTTACCAAAGTTTACGGGCAGCAAAAAGCCTTAAATAACATAGGTTTTGAGATCAGCAAAGGAGAGATTGTAGGTTTTCTGGGGCCCAATGGTGCCGGAAAATCCACCACCATGAAGATATTGTCCGGCTATCTTAAGCCGACCGGAGGCACAGCGACGCTTAATGGCGTGGACGTAGATACAGAATCAAAAGAGATAAAGAAGCACATAGGGTATCTGCCGGAACACAATCCGCTTTATCTCGATATGTACGTGGAAGAGTTTCTGAATTTTGTGGGATCGCTGTATGGTTTCAGTAAATCGCAGCTGAAAGAACGGACTGAAGAAATCATTAAAAAAGTAGGCTTAGGCCCTGAAAAGCACAAAAAGATAGCTCAGCTGTCAAAAGGATACCGCCAGAGGGTCGGATTGGCCCAGGCTTTGATTCATAATCCTGCTGTGTTGATTCTGGATGAGCCGACTACCGGACTGGACCCGAACCAGCTGGTTGAGATCAGGGAACTGATCAAACAGGTCGGGAAAGACAAAACGGTCATTCTCAGCACGCATATTATGCAGGAGGTAGAGGCTATCTGTGATCGTGTGATCATCATCAACCACGGAGAAATAGTGGCAGATGCCGCATTAAGTGAAATAAAAAAAGAAGGAAACTCGCTCGAAGCTATTTTCAGGAAACTGACTTCGGCTTGATTTAAACAGAATAAAGCAATGGATATTTTTGTAGGAAGCATACCTTTCAAACTTACAGAAGCTGGCCTCAAAGAGATATTTGAGAAATATGGCGAGGTCAGTGCGGTTAAAATCATCATTGACAAAGCCACCAGGCAAAACAAGGGGTTTGGTTTTGTGACCATGCCCGATGAAGCCAGGGCCAAAGCAGCTATCAAAGCCCTTAACAATTCGGAACTTGATGGCCGTAAAATAGTGGTAAGTGTGTCTGAAAAGACCGGCGATAACAAAAAACAAAAAGAAAAAAAAGCTCCACCAAGAGACTGGTATAAAGGCAAAGGCGGGAAAAACGACGTTATAACCTGGGGATAATTTAACCAAAAAACATTTTTATGCGGTTTGAAGACTACAGGATTTCCCCATTTATCAAGCAGAGCCTCGCGGAACTGGGCTTTAAACGCCCGACAGATATTCAATACAAGGCCATCCCGTCTATTCTGAAGAGAGAAGATGTGCTGGCCATCGCTCAGACAGGTACAGGCAAGACCGCAGCCTTTGCCATTCCTGTTATTAACCTGATCAACGAACAGAAAAAATCTGTAAAACCGGAAGGAATAAGGGCGGTAGTTATGGCTCCGACGCATGAACTGGCCATTCAGATTTCCGAAGCTTTTCAGCAATTCGGGAAATATACCAAAGTCAAAACCTTTGCTATTTTCGGAGGCACAGAACAGGACCCGCAGATTGCAAGACTGATCAAAGGGGTCGATGTGCTGGTGGCTACACCGGGCCGGCTTTTTGACCTCAGGAGCCAGGGTTTTATCGACCTTTCTACTGTTGAAGTACTTATTCTCGACGAAGCCGATCACATGCTTGATCTGGGTTTTATAAAAGACATCGAAGACCTGATCCGCTATCTTCCTAAAAACAGGCAGACGCTTTTCTTCTCTGCGACCATCAATGAAAAGATCAAGAAACTGGCCTATTCACTGGTTAAAAACGCCATAAGAATACAGATTTCGCCGGATGACCCCGTTTCCAAGAACATCACCCATGCCGTTACTTTTATCGGGATGGATGATAAGAGGTTTTTCCTGGAGCGTATCATCAAAGAGAATCCGGACAGCAAAATGGTCGTTTTTGTAAGGACCAAAGTCCGTGCAGACCGGGTCGTTAGTGCCATGGAGCGAGTGGGCATCAAGGCGATGGCGATACACAGCGGCAAGGAACATAAGGAAAGAAAGCTGGTGATGGACAGCCTGAAATCAGGGGAGTTGAAAATACTGGTGGCTACAGATGTCAGTGCCAGGGGGATAGATATTCCCAACGTGGATTTTGTTATCAATTATGATATACCGGAAGAGCCGGAAAATTACGTCCACAGGATCGGCCGTACCGGCAGGGGAATGCAAAAGGGCCAGGCTCTTTCATTCTGCAGCACAGAAGAGCAGGTTTTGCTGTCAGAAATAGAAAAATACATGGGTAAGTCTATAGAAAGGCTTGAAATTTCTAAAGAAGCGTATGATGAAACGCTCATCTTTACGGATGAAGAGAATCATACCTGGAAAGACGTCTTCAAAGAAATTGAGATGGCCGAAAACTACAAGCCCAAAAAGAAGAAAAAGAAGTAGTTCATCAGCGGAGCAAGAATATAACGATCATTCAGATCTGTTTTTCCTTCCTCCTTCCTCCGTTTTCCAGCTATCAGGCATAAACATTAAGAGCGGCAGCCACTTCTCTCACTCCTGCATGAACCATATTGCAAAGGTGCGTTTCCACGTTTTCTGCAAAGCCTTTCAGCTCGAGTAAATCTGCTCCCCAAAGTTCTTTATTGGAAAGCACAGCACTGACAACCTCATTGAAAGAGTGATTGGTCCAGACTTCACTGAAATAAGCGGCAGCATCACAGTTGACCGGATAAGAAACACCATTGGATTCACCATAATATTTACCGTCTTCTCCTTTCGTAGATTTCATAAAAAGGATATAAGCCGCAAAACAACGGGCGAAGTACTGAGGAACGGTTTCAAATACCTGGTAATAGTTGAGAAGCAAAGGAATGGCCCTCATTCTCATTTTCATGGTATACTGGAAGGTGATGCTGATCCAGTGGTGCTTCAGGAACGGATTTCTGAAGCGGTCGATCACCTCACGGCCGTATCTCTGGGTAGTTTTGGTTTCAAGATGCAGAGGGATTGACGGCCCGAGTTCTGTCAGCATCAGAATCGTGATGTATTTCTCCATCATTTCGTCATTGATCATATCTTTGACAGTCTCAAAACCAGATAAAAACGCCATGCCGCACAGCAAAGTATGAGGGGCATTCAGCAAACGGAGTTTAAGCTCTCTGTATTTTTCAATATTTTTTTCGATTTTGACACCAAGGTCTACCTCATAAAACGAAAGAATGTCTTTCACGTGTTCATCTCCTTCAATGGCCCACAGCCTGTAAGCTTCGGCAATAGTGAGTAGGGAGTCTTCATAACCCAGTTTTTCGTAAAGTTGGGTAAGTTCTTCGCCTCTTGGTTTGCCCGGTACTATCCGGTCAACCAAAGAGCTGCAAAACTTCACTTTTTCGTTAAGCCATTGAGTAAATCCGGCTTCGAGACCATTGGCTTCCACATGTTTTAATACCAGATCTTTTAACACAGGACCATTGTCCACAATCAGTTCGGTGGGAATAACGACCACTTCAACCTGATTTTTTTGGTAACGGTTATACAGCCAGGCGGTAAGTTTGCCCGGAAAAGATACCGGGGGAGTCGCAAGAATACTTTCTGCATGGTATTGAAGCCCTACCTCGGTGGTATTGGAAATGACAATTTTCAGTTCTTCGTTTTCGGCCGTCCTGAGGATCTCTTCCCATTCCTGCTGGGCAGATAAGACACGGCTGATACACTGGATAACATGGTCTTCTTCTACAGTAGCTCCTTTTTCAAGGCCTCTGACGCATACTGTATAAAGATTATCCTGGTTTTTAAACTCATCTGTCTCTCCCGAAGTAGACTTTACGATCACAACGCTACCATTAAAAATCCCTTTTTTATTGGCCTTGTCAATGAAAAAATCACACAATCCTCTTAAAAGAACACCGGTGCCAAATTGCAGGACTTTTTCAGTTAGTGGAGGTTTTTCAGAGATTCCAATGGTATTTGCGGTCAAAAGCATAGTTTTTTTGGTTAAGAGAGATAAAAATCAAAATTAGGGGAAAATGTTGGGCTAATCTACTTAATTTCCGTCTAAAACTTGCATTTTTTTGATGGGAATTATATTTAATCCAAGGGAACGATCTCCTCGTTTTGAACTTAAAACAAATATGGATTTAAAAAACAGATCAAAAACTTGTAGATGTTATGCAAGCATACTATTTTTGTTTTAAGAGGGATTGCTCATCAATACTCAGTATCAAAATAATCAATCGGAATATGGAATATAAAGTACCAACTATGGCAGAAATGGCCATGAACGGAGAAGAACCTGAAATTTTATTCTGGGTGGGCTGTGCCGGTTCCTTTGATGACCGGTATAAAAAAGTTACTGTGGCATTTGTGAAAATACTGAATAAGATAGGGGTGAAGTTTGCGGTTCTGGGAACGGAAGAAGCCTGTACGGGTGATCCTGCCAGAAGAGCGGGCAATGAATTTACATTTCAGATGCTGGCTCAGCAGAATATACAGGTGCTGAACGGTTACGGGGTGAAAAAAATCGTGACAGCCTGCCCTCATTGTTTTAATACCCTGAAGAACGAATATCCAGAACTGGGAGGAAATTATGAGGTCATACACCATTCTCAGTACCTGCAGCAACTGATTGATAATGGCCAGCTCAAAGTGGAAGGAGGGTCTTTCAAAGGACAAAAAATAGTTTATCATGACTCCTGCTACCTGGGAAGGGCTAATAACATTTATGAAGCTCCCCGCGATATGATCAGGGCTCTTGATGCTGAGTTGGTCGAGATGAAAAAATGTAAGACCAACGGCCTGTGTTGCGGTGCCGGCGGGGGACAGATGTTTAAAGAACCTGAAAAAGGTAAAAAAGATGTCAATATCCAACGGATCGAGGATGCTTTACAGACCGGGGCAGGGACTATTGCTGTAGCGTGTCCGTTTTGTATGGTCATGATGTCTGATGGCGTCAAAAATAAGGAAAAAGAACACGAAGTAAAGGTTTATGACCTGGCCGAGTTGCTGCTGACTTCTATGAATTAAAGCGTATCGAATCGAGGATTTTTATAGCTAAAGCACCCGGATCACCCGGGTGCTTTTTCGTTTTTTTACAATCTCAGCCGCCTTCTTTCCTCTAACTTTGTTTCATCAATAACGGAAGACCTTATGACGTCCGCCGCTATCTGATGGGTTTATTTATCAAATTAAAAAAACAAACAAAATGGAAAGGCAAACAACATTCGACAAAGCAGCGTACAAGCCTTTGGTATTCAAATCGTACAAAATCCTTAAAAAAGCAGTAAAATATATTTTTTACCTGGCCATTATTTATTTTGCTTACGAGGGTTTTATGGCCTGGGAATAAAATCAGCGGGGCTGGTTTGAATCATTTGATAAGATCGGACGTTTTAAAATCTGAATATAAGCAAATATTATGTATACAGATTTTGAAAATTTACATCCTGAGTCACGTGTCTGGATTTATCAGACCAACCGCGAACTTACTGAAAGCGAGAAATCTGAAATTAACGGATACCTGACACAATCTGTAGAAACCTGGGCAGCTCATGGTGTTCCTTTGAAAGGTTCTTTCAAGATAGAATCAGACAGAATTGTGGTGGTGGCAGCAGATGAGTCCTTTAATAACCCGAGCGGTTGTTCGATCGATGCATCTACCCATTGGTTTAAAGACCTTGGACAGACACTCAACATTGATTTCTTTGATCGTTCACAGGCTTATCTTGAAGGAGAAGAGCTTAAGTTTTTCCCGGTTTTACAAGGGAAAAAATATGTGGAAAGCGGGGTAATTACAGCTGATACCATTCTGATCAATAATATGGTTACGGACCTGACCGCATACCATCAGAAAAGAAAGGTGAAAGCATCTGAGTCTCATCTCAAAAGATTTTTTGTCAATCAGACAGCATAAAAAAGCTCCCGGTTAAGGGAGCTTTTTTGTTTTAATCCATCATCAGATAAGCCTTGATGAAGTCGTTGATCTCTCCATCCATAACCGACTGAATATCTGAAGTTTCTTCCCCTGTTCTGGCATCTTTAACCAGTTTGTAAGGATGGAAGACATAATTCCTGATCTGCGAGCCCCATTCGATGTTTTTCTTGGAGGCCTCTATATCTGCACGGGCAGCATTTCTCTTTTCTACTTCAAGTTGGTACAGCCTTGATTTCAACATAGCCATAGCATGCTCACGGTTTTTGAGCTGGCTTCTTTCAATCTGGCAAACGATCACAATTCCCGTAGGTTTGTGGGTAAGCTGAACCTTGGTTTCCACTTTGTTGACGTTCTGTCCACCGGCACCACCTGACCTTGAGGTCTGGATTTCGATGTCGGCATCTTTTACTTCAATTTCGATCGAGTCATCCACCAATGGATACGCATAAACCGAGGCAAAAGAAGTATGACGCCTGGCGTTGGAGTCAAACGGCGAAATACGCACAAGGCGGTGAACACCATTTTCAGATTTCAGATAGCCGTAAGCCATCGGACCGTCGATCTGCATTGAAGCGGATTTGATTCCGGCCCCGTCACCATCCTGCCAGTCGATCTGAGTCACTTTATAGCCTTGCTTCTGTGCCCACATCAGGTACATGCGGTAAAGCATGCTGGCCCAGTCCTGGCTTTCAGTTCCTCCTGCTCCGGAGTTGATTTCAATAATGGCAGAAAACTGATCTTCTTCATTCGAAAGCATTTTCTTTAATTCCAGTGCTTCGATGATAGCCAGGGTCTTTTTGCCTTCTGCTTTCATTTCTTCTTCAGTAATTTCATCGAGCTGATAAAATTCGTGAAGGGTTTCCAGGTCACTCATGGAGTTTTCGGCTTCTTCATAAGCCTCCGTCCAGTTTTTCATCACCTGAATGTCTTTAACCACTTTTTGGGCCAGTTCCGAATCATTCCAGAACTCTGGTTGTGCCTGCTGATTTTCTAGATCTCCGAGTTTTTCTTTTCTGCTATCGTAGTCAAAGATACCTCCTCAGTGCCGTCACTCTGGCTCTCAAATCTTTCAACGCTTCTGTTGTCATGATTTCCTTAAAATGTTAATAAATTGATTAATTTGAATATTCCGGAACAGGTTTTCAGGGGTATTCACAACGAAATTCTGTTTCAGAAGCCGCAAAGTTACGTAAAAAAGCCCGGAATTCTCTTTCAGTCTTCTTTATTCCTGCTGAGGGAATGTCCCGGTAAGCTTTTTAACCAGCCATGGAAGGGTAAGTCCCTGCCCGATGAGCGTAAATAATACGACTGCGACGGAGATAAAAATGATCTCGCTTCGCAGTGGAAAGGGATCTCCGTTGCTCAGTGTTTTCGGCAACCCGATGGCCACCGCCAGGGAAACGATGCCTCTCATGCCTGACCAGCTGATGATCAAACTGTTTTTTACATCCAGCAGCGTGTCTTCTGTGACGTATTTGTGATTTTTCTGAAATGCCCTCTGAAGCGTGTTTTTCTGCCAGAATACCCTGAACATCCTCAATATCAAAGCAATTACGGTGATGAGGAAAGCATAGGCGATATAAGCGGGAATCTGTGAGGCATGTATGCTTTTAAGGACGTAGGGGAATTCCAGTCCGATCAGGATAAAAATCAAGCCATTGAGTAAAAAGATGATGATGTCCCAGATGGTCTTGGACTGTTTTTTAAGGATTTCAGGGAAAATCTTCCGGCTGAAGCGGGAAATAGCCAGCCCCTGCATCACCACCGCAATCACCCCCGATACATTCATTTCCTCAGCCACCAGGTAGGTGATAAAAGGCATCAGCAGCATAAAACTGATGGTAATCAGGCTGTCTTTGTGCACACGCATTAATATAAATGCCAGGATTTTGCCCATCACAAAACCGACTAAAAAACCTCCGGCCATCAGGATGGCAAAATCGAGCGTCGCTTTCCAGAAAATAAAGGCGGAACCTGTTACGGCCGCCACGGCAAAACGGTAGGTTATCAGGGCGGAAGCGTCATTGATGAGACTTTCTCCTTCCAGGATCGTGGTTGTTTTATGCGAAAGGCCGAGTCCTTTGGTGATGCTCATCGCGGCTACCGCGTCGGTGGCAGAAAGAATGGCTCCAAGCACAAAAGCCAGTGGCCAGGTCATTCCCGGGATGGCATAATACGCGAAAACCGCAATGCCCGAAGCCGTCAGGAAAACCAGAGAGATGGCTAAAGTGCTGATGGTGTTCATATGTGTCCTGAACTCCTTAAACGATATGTTGAAGGCCGCATCGTACAACAAAGGTGGGAGAAACAACAGGAAAATTACCTCCGGGTTTATTTCGATTTCCGGTATGGAAGGGATAAAGCCTATGGCGATACCTGCCACAATCAATAAAATGGGATAGGGCAGCTTGACTTTATGGGCAATCGATGAAAGCCCGATCATAACGGCCATGATAAATATTACAATACTATAGTTTTCCATTCTTTAATCTCTGAAAGTCAGTTACATTAAAACTCCTTTTTTTGCTTCGACTGCACCCGGAATGTCAGTTTTACCCATCATCTGGAGCAGATCGATTTCAATAGTGCGGCAAATGGAAAACATGGGAACATCGTTTTCCAGGCCTTCGAAAGGGTTTTCAGAATAATCGCCGATAAGTTCCATGACCACAAATATCCATCCTGTCATGATACAGAAAGGTACGGATAACCAGATGCCCCACTCGCCAAGTTTGTCAAATTCTGAAACCATACCAAAAGGCAGCATAAAGATAAAGATACAAACGAAAATAAAGCTCATGCTTCCATACTGACGGGGCAAAGGAAATTTCTTGATCCTTTCGGCACGTCCCTGATGATCATAAAAATCGTTTAATATCTTTTGAAGCTCTATATGGGTCAGTTCGTTGAGCAGGCCTTTTTCATGAATGGCGGCCAGTTCCTGTGCCTGCTGATCAATAAGCCGGGTGGCTGGGTTTCTGAACTGTGTGAGGCCGGTGAATTCTTTTTCAGACAAATACTTCTTCAGGTGTGTTTCAGGGATGTCTTCATCAAAAGCCCCTTTTCCATATCTTTTTCTTCTTTTTTGGCCGACTTTCCCAAATTGTCCGCTCAGACTGGCGTGTTCCCATTGTGTGGTTACCAGCAGCTGTTCTCTGAGCTGGTAGGTCCAGGCGATGTGCCGGTTGATCAGTGACTCCTTCAATTGATCCAGTTCGGCTTCTGTCAGGTCTTGCGAAGAAGGGGTGGTTCTTATAAATGATCTTACGGTGCTTCCCCACGACCGGCTGCTGTTGATAATGGCTCCCCAGATCTTGCGGGCTTCCCAGAGGCGGTCATATGCCTGATTGTTTTTAAAACCCACATAGAACGCCACAGAAGTACCGATAACCGAAAGCGGAAGCCATGGGATACTCAGCCATTTCCAGTCGGTAAAATAGTAGATGGAGGCCACCAGCAGAGCCCAGGCCGACAGCCATATCAGGTGACCGCCGGTGATGGCCATGATGTTTTTAAAGGAGAAGTTCTTCTGGACGAACATGCAGGTATTTATTAACGGGTCAACACTTTGAGAACCAAAAATATTAACCTAAAAATAAAATCTGCAGATTTTGACGGATTTATTTACAGAAATGCCATCCGGACTCAGTTTTTAATCTTCAAGCCGGATCATGCATTTAACATCCTTTTCATTATAATATAATTCCACACAATAACCCTGAGGGTCAATTCCCGGCTGCTCAAGCAATTCCCGGAATGCCCTTCCGACACTCTGAACGTCTTTCATAAAGTCTTCAATGGTGAGGCTGATATACCTGCCCTTTTTGAGAACGAGGGTATCCAGTTGCAAAGAGGCCGCTTCACCGGGACTCAATTCTTCGGCCGCTGCCCTGTAAACAATGGAATAGCCGTTTTCCGGACGGGATACGCCATAGTATTTCCTGTCTGTTGAAAAGGGAACAAACGCGTGCAGGGCTTCATGTGCAGCCATGACCCCTTCAGGAAAGGAGCCGGCGGTCTTGTACATTATCGTAATGTCTTCTTCAAAATTTGTCGTTTCCATGGTTCTGAAAGGTTTGATTTATATTACAAAGATAGACAACACCATACGGATTTAATGTGGTGTAAAACGACAATGTAAGGGGGTGATTGCGACTGATTTTTCTTCCATCATACATCAGGACGGCCACCATTCCTGCATCCATTGCTCAGAAACCGCTTTGCCTTTCTCAAAATCGTCCGTTACAACAATCAGCTGACGGTCATGATCACTGTATTGAACAAGAATGTTGACATCGGCATCTGCCAATCTCCTGCAAAACAAACCTAACTGTCCCGGTACATTCTGCCTGAGTTTCTGAACGATTATCTCATTGATTTTAACCACCTTTATTCCTGCCTTCGCCAGCAATTCTTTTGCCTTGTCCGGTTCTGAAACCAGGAAATGGGCGATGGAAACCTCCCCGTTCTGAAATACCCCGCCGCCTTCCAGGCTGACGTTGTTTTTACCCAGAATTTCACCCATCAACGCCAGTTGACCCGGTTTGTTTTCTAAAATGATTTCGAGATCTTTCATCTGTTTTTTATTTATCGTGTAAGTTTTTACTGTCTGCAGGTGCTTCTGCCCTTTGATTCATGCCATAATCTCTGAGTACGTTTGCTACCCTCAGCCGGTAGTCGTCAAATACAGATTTACGGCCTGATGCCTGAGCTTGTCTGTGAAGTTCCAGGTTTCGCCATTGAATCACACTTTCTTCATCTTTCCAGAAAGAAAGCGAAAGGACTTTTCCCGGGGTTGAAATACTCTCAAACCTTTCGATGGAGATAAAACCCTCTATTTTGCTTAACTCAGGCCGTAGCCCCGCTGCAATGTCCAGGTATTCGTCCCATTTACCTTTAGCCGGGAAAGCTTCAAAAATTACTGCTATCATGATTTTTTGTTTTATGTTGAGCAAAATAAATGAATCGATTACATTTATATTTCATTTAACACTGAACTGTAATGGGAGAAGATAAATTTATTGTTTTATCTGCCTTGATATGTGAACCCGCAAGGGCAAAAATGCTCTGGAACCTGCTGGATGGCCGGGCTTACACAGCCGGAGAACTGGCCATAGCTGCCGATATCTCGCCAACTTCAGCAAGTAATCACCTGGTGAAACTGCTGGAAGCAGATTTGTTAAAAGTAGAATCGCAGGGCAGACACCGGTATTTTTCATTTTCGAGACCTGAAGTAGCTTATGTCGTAGAGTCTCTGGCTAACCTCGCCAATCAGCAAGCGGATAAGATCAGGAGCAGAGAGGGAGCAGTTAAAACCGGCGTAAAATATTGCCGGAGCTGTTATGATCACCTTGCCGGACAGGTAGGTGTGCAGATCACGGATGCATTTGAGTATAAAAACTGGATTATCAAAGACGGATCTTTTTATCTGGTTAATGAAGCAGGGTGGAAACATTTGAAGGACCTGAATATTTCCGAAAATGATCTGACCGGAAAAAGAAGGCCGGTAGCCAGACAATGCCTCGACTGGAGTGAAAGGCGTCCGCATCTGGCCGGACAACTCGGAGCCCTGGTGTTGAACAGGATGCTGGAAAAGCAATGGTTCAGGAAAGTACAGTTTTCGAGAGAACTTATCCTGACAGACAAAGGCAGGCTGGGGCTTTACGACCTGCTGGACATCCGGATTTAGAATTTACCGGGGCGGGAATAAAACCAAAATGATAACTTAAATCAAAGTTCCGTATATCTGCTTCTGTAAGATTATATATTGTGTCTTTTGACTTCCACTGGTCTATCATTTCTTTTGAAAGGAATGTCAATGCCACCTCTGTGCAACTGCGTAGTGACCTGACCTATATCGCACGCTCATTCCGGTACGGATTTGCTGTACTCCCCCTGGCCGGATTCTTATACAAATGTGCATGCCCCTCCCCAAAAATAAATGTGCCAATTCATTGTAACCTTTTTAAAAATCAGAGGTATCCAGCTATATATTTTTACAATTGATACTATCTGAAAATGAAAAAGCTATTTACACTGTTCTTAATCACAATTACTATTGATTTATCTGCCCAATCCATTTCCGGCATTGTCGTGGATGATAAAGGCGAAAAAGGTGAATTTCTCTCTGTTGTATTATTGAATGCTAAGGACTCAACATTAGCTAAAGGAGCAATTACCGATGTGCAAGGCAAATATGAACTGAAAGGTATGCCAGCCGGAAGTTATTTTATTTCGGTAACCGGCGTTGGTTTTACCAAAACCACCTCCTCAATTTTTGAATATAAGCTTGATAACCATGTCGTTGAGACTATTTCAATGAAGAGTTCCGATACCAATTTGAAAGGCATAACCGTCACTGCAACAAAACCGATGATTGAAGTGCAAGCCGACAAGCTGATTGTAAATGTCGAAGGAAGTATAAATTCGACAGGGCTTACCGCATTGGAATTATTGCAAAAATCGCCGGGAGTACAGGTGGACCAGGATGATAATGTAGTGATTGAAGGTAAACAAGGGGTTAGAATTTATATAGACGGCAAGCCGTCGCCACTCTCGGGCAGAGATTTGGCTTCTGTTCTGAAAAGTATGCAATCGTCTGATATTGAGGCGATAGAAATTATCACAAATCCATCGGCCAAGTATGATGCTGCAGGTAATGTGGGCATTATTAATATTCGTCTCAAAAAAAATAAAAAGCTTGGAACAAACGGTAACATTAATTTAAATCCATATGCCGGAATGCTTATGATTGAACCGTACCGCAAATTTGAGCCTAAAATTGACGTGTCGGGTAGCCTGAACTACCGTAATAAAAAATGGAATTTGTTTGGCAAATACGGGGCGGGGCAAGGTATTTACAATAACTTCAGACAAAATGATAAAATATTAAACGGTACTTCGTTCAATAATTCGATAAAAGGGGAGTTTCATAACAGATATCAAAATTTTAAGGGGGGTGCAGATTATTCATTAGATGATAAAAATACCGTTGGTTTTGTGGTAAACGGTAGCTTCGGCAACTACAATTCTATTTCGAACAGTAAAACCCTGATAGGAAAATCAACAGAGGCTGTTTTAGATTCAGCGATATTATCCTCTAATTCAAGTTCACCAGGTACAAGCTTAAACCTGAACTACAATTTAAACTACAGATTTGCTGATACAAAAGAGCATGAACTGACTATAGATGCCGATTATGGCACTTATACGGGCAGATCAAATTTGTTCCAACCTAACACTTATACGTTTGGTGATCCGGCGATGCAGCCAATTATCAGAAATTACCGGCAGTCAACCCCAACAGATATTACCATACTTTCATTTAAGGCTGACTACGAGCAGCCTTTTTATAAAGGTAAATTGGGCTATGGTGTAAAAGCATCGGACGTAAAATCAAACAATGTACTTGAAGCATACATTATTAAAGGTGATATCGAGGAACATGATATTGACAAAAGCAATACTTTTACCTACTCTGAAAAAGTCTTTGCGGGCTATATCAACTACAACAAAACTTTTAATAAAAAATGGAGCTTGCAATCGGGTATTCGTGCCGAGCACACTATTTCGCATGGGAATCTGGTGAGTTATAAACAAAACGAGCTCGACAAAGTGGATAGGTCCTATTTGAATTTTTTCCCGAGTTTTGCTTTGACCAACAATTTTTCAAAAAATCTGTCTTTTAACTTAAACTATAGCCGCCGTATAAACAGGCCGAGTTATCAGGATTTAAACCCGTTTGAATACAGAATTGATGAGCTCACTTACTACAAGGGTAATGCATTTATAAAACCCCGCTATACCGATAGAATAAAACTGTCAAATACGTTTAAGTCAGTATTAACCACTTCATTGTCATACTATTACACTTCGGATGATTATAATAATATTTCCAGGATAGATGGGAATAAAATATACAATACTCTCGAAAACTTTTCCAATTCCAAAGGCTTAAGCTTGAACGTTTCTTTAAATACATCCATCACAAAATGGTGGGAAATTAACTACAATTATTTTTACCAGCGAACTTCAATATTTGGCAAATTCAAAGGAGAGGGTGATTATAATGTAGCCAATAGGAATTTTGGGTTTAACGGGTCAAACAATTTTAAGTTGAACAAGACTACCACTTTCGAAATATCAGGCTATTTCCGCTCCAAATTCAATTGGATTTATGTAAATAAAGCACAAGGACAGGTGGATATCGGATTGAAAAAGAACTTATTTAAAGATAAAGCCGATATAAAATTATCTATGAACGATATCTTCAATAATGTAGGCTTTAGTGCATTATTTGTTCACAACGACATTTATCAGAATATTACCGGGGTTTACGAAGCCCGCCGGTTTGGTATCAATTTTAACTATCGTTTCGGCAGCAATGAAATAAAAAGTGCCCGTGAGCACAAAGGAGGTGCTGAAGACGAATCGAGTAGGATAAAATAAGTAAAACTTTAGTACTTGCCTTGAAATAGTCATCCGGATTTTCAAATGATAAAAAAGGCATAAATCAGATAGCAGTAACTTCATGGTTACTGCTATTTTTTGACAATATACTGCCGAAATTTTGTTGCAAGCTCAGATCTGTTTTACCTCGCACCGGGCCTCCACTACTCAACCCACCCTGAACTCGCCGCAATAACCAGGTCTTTAAAAACCACCATTTCTATGGCCGGAAATTTCGCTGGCAGTCCGTTGGAATACTTCAGCCATTGTTGTGTTCCTGTCATTTTATAGACACCATCCCACTGACCGGCCAAGGTGGTGTTGTGACTCTGAATGACGTGAAAAGTGTATAATCCTTTAGGAAGACCTTCCTGGATGTTCTTCCAGGTTGCTCCTTTGTCGGCAGACACCATTAAATCGCCGTATACCATGGCATAAATGTTTTTGCCGATGCTGTTGATGTTATGCAATGCTTTACCCTGAAAGACAGGTTTCCAGCTATCTTCTTTTCCTGTGTTTTTAAAGATACCACGGGTGGTGCCGGTGTATATTTCACCATCAGGGGCAGTAATGCTGTTGATCTGTATTGACGGGTGCTCTTTAACCAGCTGCCATTTATTTTGCCGGAGTATATACAAACCTTCGTTGGTGCAGGCCCATACCTGGTTCTGAATAGCAACCAGCCTTCTGATAACCAGATTTTGAAGGCCTTCATTAAGAGCTTTCCAGGATTTCCCTTGATCGGCAGAAACGAAAACACCGTCGTTTTGAGTTCCGGCCCATATTTTACCTTCATGCAACAGCAGGTCATCCACATTTTGGCTGGTAGGGGGCGACATCGCTGTTTTTTGCCATGAATCAGACCTGAAATCATAAAAAAAGACATCATGTTGTTTGGTGGAAAGTGCCAGTAAGTCACCGTCAGTGGCAAGATCGGTAAGGAAAATTCCGTCTGGCAAACCTTTACTTTTGTTTTGCCAGAACGCCCCGTCATTGGCGGAAAAATAAACGATACTCCTGATTTTGCCTTGTCGTGCAGAGTTTGCTGCATTTTGATTTTCAGAGACCGCAGTGTCGTGATTACTGACTTTGTCGGCCTGCATAACGGAAAGCAACAAAAATGCGATAAAGATCTTCATAATGGCTTTTTCTTTTTCACAAACATAAGACATCGGAGTTTTGCGGAAAGTAAAAAAGTGTAAAACGGCTATAAACTTTGTCAAAATAGCTTTTCGGGACGTCTGTGACGAATACAAACCTCCAAGTCTTCGAAAGCCGGCACTTTTTTTATATTTGTAAACAAAAACCTTAAACATGGAAACCTCAAAAATCACATTTACAACCATTTTGCTGACAGCCAAAAAGACGGCAACAGGCATTGAAGTGCCGGAAGAGGTGGTTGAACAATTGGCAGCCGGTAAAAAAACGGCCGTTAAAGTCACCATCAACGGTCACACTTACCGCAGCAGTATCGCCTCCATGGGAGGCGTCTACATGATCGGGGTCAGTGCAGAAGTCCGTGAAAAAGCCGGGGTAAGTGGGGGAGATTCCCTGACTGTTGAGCTTGAACTGGACACGGAGGTTCGTGAAGTGGAACTGCCGGAAGACTTCAAAGCAGCCCTCGAACAAAACCCTCAGGCCAAAGCCTTTTATGAAAGTTTATCTTACAGCAACAAACGGCGGTATGTCGAACCCATCGGTCTGGCTAAAACCGAAGAAACCAGGGCCAGAAGGATTGAAAAGGCGGTTGCGGACCTGGCGGAGTATAAAAAGTGAGGCTGTGTTGGAGAAAGGACAACGGGAAAAGAAGACTTTGTGTCTCTTTATCGCTTGTTGAACAGGTTTTAAATGAGTAACTTACGATATCGTTTTAACTCCTCAGAGACCATTTTTTTAATCTCGTAAACCAATCAGCCATGAAAATTATTTATTGGGTGTCTACTGCACTGTTGTCTGTGATCATGCTGGGCTCAGGCCTGACGAATTTAGTGATGACCGACCTTTCTGTCCAGGGACTACACACCGAACTGGGTTATCCTACCTACATTATTCCTTTTATCGGTCTGGCCAAAGTTCTTGGCGTTGTGGCCATTCTCGTTCCGCGGTTTCCACGCCTCAGAGAATGGGCTTATGCCGGTTTGTTTTTTGACCTGGCCGGGGCGTTATACTCCGTTATTGCGAGCGGTGGAGGCATAGCCAAGTGGGGCATTAATGCCATCGCACTGCTCATTTTTGCGGTGTCTTATGTCTATTATCATAAGGTACATCAGCCGAAAGTTCAGAGCTGAGTGTAGTCACACCATGGTTAAACAGACCATCATCCGGTAATCCGCAGGGAAATGATTTCAGAATCCCTGATTTCAACATGATATTGCAGTTTCAGCGGACTGCCTTCAAATGTACCCGAAACCATCGTTTTGAGGACTATTTTATTGCCTGATTGAATCAGCCCTAAGGGTTCGAGCTGTGTCTGAATGAACTGGAACGGCACGAACTGGTGTACAAGGTTGTCTATGCGGAAATACCATTAAGAGTAGAATACAAACTGACAGAAATAGGAAAAAGCCTGA
This sequence comes from Emticicia sp. CRIBPO, assembly GCF_009905725.1. Lineage (GTDB taxonomy): Bacteria > Bacteroidota > Bacteroidia > Cytophagales > Spirosomataceae > Leadbetterella. The sequence goes on from NZ_JAAAKV010000005.1 coordinate 198,172, forward strand.
TCCCTGTCATTTCAAGTCTGGGTCAATGGGCCGATGAACATGAGGATCACTTAAGGGAAGTGATTATGAAAAGATAACGACAGCGTCATTACCAGAAGGCTATTTTCCGACAGCCCACCCGTCAAATGGTTTCACCGTTGCGTAATTCGGAGAGCCGTTTTTGCCTGTTCCGGGGACTGTCGTGGTCAGAATGTTTCCGGGATCGGCAAGCAATTGTTCAATCATTTCCCGGGTAATTCCTCTTAAAGGCACTTTAAGACGGCCCGCATAAAAGGAGTCTCTCTGACCCGCATAAGTGCCGATGTCAACGTATACAAACCGCCCGCCCGCAGGCCCCTGAACCACAGGCCCTGCAAAGTCCGGAAGCCCCTCTTTATCGGTTTTTAAATGGATTGTAAATTCAAAACGCAAATTTTCGTTTACTGACCTCTGTTTCTGTAAGGTTTCATATACAGCTCCGCTGCCTTTCTGAATACCATAATCTACTCCGCGAGGCGGACTTTCCAAAGTTATTCTTAAGGTGATTTCCTGTTTCATCTTAATGTAATTTAGTGTAAACCATATAGGTATGCAAATTATGAAAAATCAGGAATAAAACAGAGAAGAGGGCAAAGAACACACGTCTGTAAGAAAAATGAAAATAAGACGAATCCCCGATGAGGGCTATGCCGCCTAACCAGAAAAGCGGGGTGTAAGCAGGGGCCATGAAGCCGAAGAGGCTTTGGCTCCATTCACTATCAGGTAAAAACATGAGCATCAACCAGGAGCCGAAATAAATGACCAGGCCAAGAACATAGATGATCAATCCCTGCTTCTGAATCGGGCTTACTATTTTAAGCGGCATAAACAGCATCAGGGCGAAAATCAGGACCCGGAAAATATTTTCACCATAAGTAATGTGAGAGGGGATGTCCGTCAGAAACGTTTCGGGTTGAAAAGCCTCGGGAAGTTTACCGGTCAGGGCTATATTCCAAATTAAAACCGGGATCACCAGCAGAAAGCAATTAAACAGGTATTTTTTCATTTTCATGGTTTATTAAGAGACCTCAATATACTCAAAAGAAAGCACTAAGAAGCTTTTAACCTGTAAATTCTGGCAGCCACAATGATCACATTCAGAACCGCTACGATGGACAACAAAATAACAATAGAAGGCATGGCCCAGAAAATCCTGTCCCAGCTCAGCACGCGGCCGGACATGGAAGTGCCGATCTGCGGAATAGACAAAAGAAGTATCATGGGCGTCAGCCTGAATATTAACCAGAGCCACGACAGGAATTTCGATCGGGAGGCATATTTCTTTTCCCATTGTTTTGTACGGGTGAGGCGTCTGCAGCTCATGAAGATAGCAAGTATGGCAATTACCGCTATCAGAACTTCATAAGCAATCGTAGGGAAAATGGAAATCTCAGGATTGTTGCCGTTTATGATGTCAGTAATTCCGCGTGTGAATGAGCCGTAATCCTGGAAGGCACTCAGGCCGCTATTGAATAAAATGACAATACCATAATTTTTATTTTTCAAAATAATCTGTTCTGCCTGGCTTGTCCATAAAATACCGTTGTGTCTTACCAGAGTACTGTCACCCGCAATCCAGCCCATGGCATAGGAGCCTCCCGGATAGGGGGTCTGCATGGCCTGAATACCCTGCGGACTTAAGACCTGATAGTTTTCAAATGTCCCTTTGTTCATATTGGCGATCAGCCAGTGGGCCATGTCAGTGGATGTAGAAACCATACCGGCCGATCCCTGGATAAACCAGTCAGGTTCTTTTTTCTTTAAGGGATAACCAAACAGAAAAACATGCCCCGGAGTATAATTCACCCCGGGAACATTATAAAAATCTTTAGTCCCGGAAACGCTTACGGTATTAGACATATTTAAGGGAATAAAGATATTTTTATCCAGATATACGGGAAATGACTCGCCGGAAACCACTTCTACCAATCTGGCCAGGACTTGATAATTGGGGTTGTGATAGTGGAATGCCTCACCCGGTTTGCTGACAAGTGTGACATTCTTCATCCTTTCAATGGCTGACTGAAGGGTACGCGGCTGATCATGAAAAGCAAGTTCGGAGAACGTGAGGTCAGAATAGCCACTGGTCTGGTTCAGTAGTTGTCTTACAGTTATTTTAGTGCCGTTTTCGCCTAATGAAGGAAGATAATCTGATATGGGCGAGTCGATTTTTATCTTTCCGGTTTCAACCAGCTGCATGACAGCCATGGCTGTGAAACTTTTGCTCAGAGACGCAATAGCGAAGGGAGTATCGGCATTAACGGGTTTATTATCCCCTGTTCTGCGATATCCTTTTGCAAAAATGGTTTTACCTTGATGTACGATGGCAATCGAGAATCCGGGAATATTTCCCTTCTCTGATTTCTGCTGAAGGAATGCGTCAATTTTTTGCAACACCCTATCCTGCTGCCCAAGGGCGATGGTGAGATTGAGAAGGATTAAACAACCTATCAAAAAGAGCTTCTTCATTTTAGTTTTTATCATTTAAAATGCAAAGGTCACGGCAGGCATCTGAAATTCCTGTATACCTATGTAAAGAAATTCAGGGCTGCATTAATTTTTTCCTGATACGACTCAGCTGGGTCGGACTTATCCCGAGATACGAGGCAATGTGTAGCTGAGCAATCTGGTTTTCAAGGTCCGGGTGCTGTTTTCTGAAATTCAGATATCGTTTATCTGCATTCTGCAGAACGATCTCAATTTCTTTTTTCTCATTGGATACAAAATAATTCTCAGCAAATTTTCTGGCCAGCCTCTCAAGGTCCGGGTGCTGATCATAAAGCCCGGTAAGCTCATCGTAATCTGCAGTCAACAATTCACAGTCGGTCAGTGCCTGTTGTGAAAACAAACTCGGGCCTGCGGTAATGAGGGAAGAATAACTACCCGCTATCGATGGATGGATAAAGAATCGTTTGTTATATTCGGTACCCGCCTGATCTGTATAAAAAGCCCTGATAATGCCGCTTTTTACAAAAACCAATTCTTTTGTGTATTTTCCCTCTTGAATCAGAAAAGCTCCTTTCTTTATTTTTTTATCGCGAAATATAGCTTTTAATATGTTCCAGGTCTGTGGATAAACCGGATATATTGTGTCTAAGTATTCTTTTAGGTTTTCCATCGTAAACAACTTATAGTGAGCTCTTTTCTGAATATATTATGAATTTATTCGATTTTGCCGGACGGTTTTATTAAAACCGGGGTCTCTTTAAAGAAACGCTTGGTTAAAACGAATAAAAGTAGCTTGTTACAGCCAGAAATAGTGATTAAATCCAGTAATTCAGGATATATTCGTGCAGATTTGTTTCATTTAATGAGCGGGATTCAATCCGTATGAAATATCAATCCCGTAAAAAGACTAAAACATAATCATTGATTTCTTTCCTCTGCATTTCATTGGCATCGTCGTCCATTTCATTATGTTTGGTATTGCCCAGCTTGACGATTTTCATTTTGTATTTCTTCGTCTCTTCCGTATCGGGTAATACCCCCTCATCGGCAGGCTGGTCGCTTGAGCGGATCGAATAGACTTTTGTTTTACGGATACCTGACAAGGCCTTTCTGCGGTTGTCCAGGGTAATAATTTTATAAGCCAGGCCCGGATGTTCATGAGCGAATAATGCGGTCATGTCCCCGCCATTGGAATGACCGATCAGGGTCAGGTGTTTAAAATCCAGGTTGGGGTTTGATTTTTTGAGTTCATTCAATACGAAAAGAATGTTGGTTGAGCCGCGTTCCCAATTGGTTCTTCTCGTTATCTGCGGAATACCGGTCATGGGCAGGAGGCTGTCGGTGCTCAGTTCATGTTGTATACTGGCTACGAAATAACCTTCAGAAGCGAGTTTTTCATTGAGATACGAATAAATAAGGTTATCTCCACCTTTGTTTTCTCCATAGCCATGACTGAAAATAATGATTTGCTGATTCCTGATCTTTGTTTCGGGAATGTACAGAGCAACCGGCACTGAGCGGTTCCTGGCGGCGTCGGTCAGGTCCAGGTTTTGGATTTTTACTTTGAATCCCGTGCCGGCGGGTTGAGAACTGGCTGTCATCAGAAAAGCCCCTGAAAAAAGAAAGAGTATGGAAATGCAAAAAATCCTGTTCATGAATCTGAATGTGTTTAGAAGTCAAATTTACATAAAAAACACGTCAAACAGGAGGGGTTTAAAGCCTTCTTTTTGTCAGATATCAAAAGTGACGATGAGGGGTTTATGATCACTGTATTTTGTCCAGTCGGCGTAAGTGCCTATCTCCACATTCCGTAGCTTTTCTATGAAATCAATGGAAGCGAAGCAGTAATCCAGGTGATAGGGTTTGTCTTCGTGGCGATACATAAACTGGGTCATATGGGCTTCTTTGCCTTGTATCTGGTCATGAAACAGGTGATAGGTACTGAATATTTTCCGGGCTTCGAGTTTTTCCACGACATTGGAATGGTTGCCGGTCCTGCGGGGCCTGTCCCAGATGGTATTGCTGTTGAAATCGCCCGCCAGGATCGTTTTGCTTTCTGAAAGCATGGTGTCATAATACTGGATGGCCTTCCAGACCTGGGTGACGTAGGCTCCGTCTTTGTCCTGAGGATTGTTGGCCCAGACAGCAAAAAGGGTAAAGTCAAAAGAGCCGCCCGTAACGGACAAGGGCAGAATGTATCTGAAATCCGGATTATGTGTTTCTGATAAGCGGAATTTATAGGGTCCGTAGGAAAACACCCCGATGCCTTTGTGCGGATTGGTGCCGTACCAGAAAATATCGGACGGAACGGGCGTTTCTTTCCCGAATTTGAGTTTGTCGGGATGCTCACACTCCGGAACCACCAGGATATCGGGCTGACAGGCGAGAATGACATCCGCTTTCTTGCGGAATGCCATGTTGCAGTTCCAGGCGATGATTTTTAACATATGCTCAGTCGTCCTTTTCTTTGATTCCGGTTTCCAGTTTATTAATGATCCGCACGATCATGCTTTCCAGCTCTTCTGTGGCCGGACTTTCCTTGAGCATACCGTTTAGATGCTCTTTCCAGAGATTGTAAAAATCATCCTGATGATATCTCACTTTTCCGAAATTACCCTTTTTGTCCACGTAGAGATAGTAAGCCTCTTCAAGGCCCCAGTCATAACGGTAATGCCCGATAGACTTATAATTGTTATTAAGAAAGTCTATTTTGCTTTTCTGAATTTCGTCGAATTCAGGCCTGTCATTTCCCCATGAAAACCTGATGTAGTCAATAATGCCCAGGGAGCGGCAGAGATAGTATTTTTCTTTTTCCTGAAGTTTTTCCAAGAGATAAGAAACGGGCTCAATATTTAAGACAAACTCTTCGGAATCACCGGTGACGGATCCGGTTTCACGGTAAAACCAAGTCAGACTTAAAGGAATGGGGAAGTCAAAATAAGGAGCTATGGCTTTCAGTTCTTTTTCAGAAGCCTGACCTGAGCAGGTCAGATGATAATATTCATCTTTGATATTATTGTTGAATTGCTGAATTCTTTCTTTGATGGAAATCATATGCAGTTTTGTTAAAATTATACTGATTCCAGGGCTTTCTTCTGCTTTATCTGTTTGTCGCCCCAGGCTTTCAGGTGACAAATGAACGGAATCAGTTCCATGCCGATTTCAGACAGGTTGTATTCTACTTTGGGAGGTACCTCATGATACACTTTGCGGACAATCAGTTCGTCGTTTTCCAGTTCTCTCAAGGTTTGGGTGAGCATTTTGGTTGTAATGTCCGGTAAAGTCCTTTTCAGTTCACCGTACCGCAACACAGCGTCGGTGTGCAGGTGCCATAAAATCCGTCCTTTGTATTTTCCTCCTATCCTCCGGAAGGCGTAATCTACGGAACATGCAGGGGCATCTTTATTTTTTTTTGCCATAATTGAAAATTTAAATAGCTGATAATCAACAATAGATTATTTTTAGTAGGTAAGATACAAAATTGTACATACTTGCCATAAAGATATATATAAAATAGCTTTGCATCAAAAAACGAGAATATGAAAGCATACATTTTGAATGAAGCGGGTGGCGTCGACCATCTTAATCTGACAGAAATTGAGAAGCCCGTAATTAAAGAAAACGAAGTGCTGGTGAGCGTAAAAACTATCGCCATTAATCCCGTGGATGTAAAGTCAAGGGCCAGTGAAGGCACTCTGTCTTGGCTTTTGGCCCAGAAAAGACCCGTGATCCTGGGCTGGGACATTGCCGGGGAAGTGGTGGAAACGGGTGCCGGAACGTCCGCTTTCAACGTTGGCGACAAAGTATTCGGTATGGTCAATTTCCCGGGGCAGGGCAATGCATATGCAGAATATGTGGCTGTGCCTGCAGATCAGCTGGCGTTGATACCTCAAAATATCTCTTTTGAAGAGGCCGCAGGAGCAACTTTGGCGGCCCTTACGGCTTTGCAGTCACTGAGAGCAGGTAAAGTTAAGAAAGGAGACAAGGTCCTGATCCACGGAGCTTCCGGCGGGGTAGGGCATTATGCCGTTCAGCTGGCGAAATGGCTGGGTGCTTATGTGGTCGGGACATCGTCTGAAGGAAACAAGGATTTTGTTCTGGAACTGGGGGCAGATGAGCACGTGGATTATGCGGCGGCCCGGTTTGAATCGGCCGGAGATGACTTTGATTTTATCCTGGACAGCAAAGCAGGCGAAACCCTCAGCAGGTCTTTAAAGATCACGAAAAAAGGAGGCACTGTGGTTTCAATTCCCTCTTCTAATCTGCCGGAAGGCGACCGCAAAGCGGCGGAGGAACTTGGAATTCACCTGATTCCGGTCCTGGTTTCATCCAGCGGTGAAGATATGAATGTTCTGGCAGGATTGCTGACTTCCGGTAAGCTGAAAACACACATCCACCAGGTCTTTAAATTTGAAGAGCTGAGAGACGCTCACACAAGCCTGGAGCTTGGAAAAATAAGAGGGAAAATTGTTATCGGATTATGACTTTAAAACAAAACAGGCGGTTGACTCAACCGCCTGTTTTACTTAATATCTTTTGATAAAGACCTCACTAATCAAGGTCGGGTAAAACCAGTTTATCCCTGTTTTTAGCACCCGTTTCCAGTTTGTTGAGAATCCTGATGAGCATGTGTTCCAGGTCTTCGGAAGCGGGACTGGCAACGAGCATGTCGTTCAGGAATTCTGTCCAGACATTTTCAAACTCTTTCTCATGGTACCGCACTTCACCGAATTTCCCCGCTTTATCAAAATAGAGGATGTTGGCTTCAGTAAGGCCGCAGCTGAAACGGTAATGCCCAAAACAGCGGTAGTTTTCGTTGAGGTAAGCGATCTTTTCAGGGTCAAAACTTTCAAACTCCGGCCGGTCATTCCCCCACAAAAAGCGAAGATAATCTACAAAACCCAGTGAGTCGCACTTAAACCATTTATTGGGCTCATTGAGTTTTTTGAGCAGATAGGGGATGTTTTCAATATTCATAACGAACTCGTTGGAATTGCCGGTGATTCCCCCTATTTCGCGATAAAACCATCTTAAACTGATGGGGATTTTTGTTTTATAATATCCCTGAATCTTACTGATCATAACCTCAGAGGCGGGCTTGTCGAAAGTCAGATGATAATATTTGTCTTTTATGTGCAGGTTAAATTGTCTTACCCTTTCTTTGACGGACTTCATATAACGGCGAATTTTCTGAAAAACTAATTTGGATATAAAGTTAACGAATGTAGGTAAGAGAAAGTGAATGTTGGGGGTTATTTATCTCTCAGTTTTTCTATATCAAGTGAAACGGAGTAAAGGTTTTCGATGAAGCGGCCTTCTCCTTTAGTTTGTCTGGCAAAGTACAGCCGCTTTTCTCCGGTATGATAAAAAGGGCAGAATTCGGCTGCGATGGTGTTAATGGGTTGGCCCAGGTTCAGGGGAGCAGACCAGGTATCTCCCTTTTTAAAACTGATATATAAATCAACTTCTCCGTGTCCTTCAGGGCGGTCTGAGAAATAGATCAGGTAATCTCCTTCAGGAGAAATGAACGGGTTGGATTCCCTGTTCCCGGTATTTACAGGAAGGCCTAAATTTCTTGGTGCCTGGTACGCCCCGTTGATTTTCTCAGAAATATAGATGTCTGATTTGCCCAAACCATCCTGGTTTTCCTTCATGAAATAGATTTCGCCTTTCCGGGTCATTGAGGCGTAGGATTCGGAGTCATCTGTGTTGATGTTGTGGCCTAAATGAAACGGTGCTGACCAGCCTTTTTTTGATTTTTCTACGGCCCAGATGTCAAAACCTTTTCTGTCTGGACGTCCGGGTACCGGCCTGGTGGATTGAAACAAGACCAGTTTTCCATCGGGACTAAATACGGGGTCAATGTCTTTCCATTTGCCATCTGCTGAAGAAAATGTGGCTACGACAGGAGGCTGCCATTGTCCTTTTACTTTGACAGATTCCATAACAATCAGGGTGTCTCTTTTACCTTTTGATTTTACCCAGAGGGCTGTTTTGGAATCTGGTGAAACGGTCAGTCCGAACGTCCCGCCGTCTGCTGTTTCCCCGGGGCTAAAAAGTGTGGGTTCACTTTGTGCCGCAGAAATAAAGGGGGTAAAAATAAAAAGTAAAGGAAATAGTTTTTTCATGTTTTCCGGCGATTAAATCTTCAAACGTATATCATTTTAAAGTATTGTTCTGAAGTGAAGCTATGATATTGCTGATTTTTGCAGCTTCCTGGCGGGCCTCTTTTCTCTTGATGTAAAAAGTATGATAAACCGCCCAAAGAATATAGGTGATCCAGACCCATTTGACATAACTGATGTATTCCGGGGAAAGATTCCGGTGCAGCACTCCGATGACAGGCCGCAGGTACAAATAAACCCCTGTACTTAATATGATCACGTAGATCAGCTGGCCTTCGGTCAGTAAAAACTGGTTGATCCTGTTGTACTTTTTAATTCTTTGAAGCACTTTGAGGGCTGTGTCGGTCAACCTGATTCTACGCAGCTGCATGTACACGAAAAGTCTTGTAGAAGTATAGTAAAAGGAACAGCCCAGCAAAATATAAAACCCGGCTTGTGAAGTTTCTATTTTTTGTGAAGATACCAGGTGGATGTAAATAATGGCGATAGTGGTAGCAGCAAAAATCAGGATTTGTTTCATTTGCTTTTTTCTGAGCGTGGCGGCAAGGGTTCCTGCTTTTGTAAGCAATTCATTTGCCGGACTTAGCCGTGAAGCCTGTTTTTGCTTCCATAGGTTTTTGTATTGATCCAATTCAGAGTTCATTTTTTAAAGTTCTTTTGATCCTGTGTACTTTGACGCCAACGCTGTTTTCACTGATGCCCATTACATCTCCGATTTCTTTGTAAGACATGTCCTCAAGTACCATGGAGATGATGGCCCGTTCTGTTTCCTGGAGTTTTTGAATGGCCCTGTAAAGGTTTTCTATGGATTCTTCTTTATTCGCATTTTCATCTTCCTGGTATGGAATATCTTTATCTATATATTCAAAACTTATTTTCCCAGACCTGTTTTTCCGCAGATAGAGCAGGCAGTTGTTGACGGCGATGCGGTAAATCCAGGTGCTGACGGACGATTCGTTTCTGAACGAACGTATGTTTTCCCAGACTCTAATGAAACAATCCTGGGTCAGATCAGAAGCAAGTTCCGGATTCCTGGCATATCCGTAGCAAAGCCGGAAGATTTTGTCCTGGTATTCGGAATATAGCTGTTCAAATATTTCCTGTTCCTTCATTTATTCTGGTTTAAAAACTCGTCGAGGCGGGCTGTGAACCAAACGGGCTGGTCTATCGCAATAAAATCCTTGGCTTCTTCTGTCACGGCATGGGTAACATTGGGTGTATGCTTGTACATTTTCTGAAGCGTTGCCTCTGATGCTGAAAGGGGCATTTTTTTGTAGGTCCTCGCAAAATACCAGGTGGAAAAAGCCAGTACAGGTATTTTATTCTCTTTCAGTTCAGGCAACAGGTTATCACTTAATTGTTCGCAAAGCGTTCCGGCCAGTGTCTGACGGTCGGAATTATTTTGCCATTCAACAAATTTATCAATGTAAGTTGTATTTATGAAATTCATGCCTGAGGCCATTTGTTTCTGGTAGTTTGAGAAGTTAAGGGAGTCGGTTTCAAGGGTTGTTTTTACAATGCTCTTTTTAATGATCTCCAGCTTTTCTGCCGTCATGGCACTGTCGAGGACCATGCCCAGATTGGGATAAAAATCTGAAACGACCACCCTGCTGACAACTGAAGGGTTTTGCAGGGCGACTTTCATGGCGATATAGGCTCCGTAGTTCTGTCCCACGAGCGAGATATTTTTAAGTTTGTTTTCTTTGATAAAGCCGTTTAGGGCAGAGATATACTGTTCAGTGAAAGGGGCTTCAACCGGCTTCATTGTATCGAAGCCCGCGAAATCTACAAGATAACAGGTGTAATTCTTACTATAATGCTGGCTTATCTGCTCCCACATATCAGACGAACACCCGATGTGTGGAAGAAAGATCATGGGTCTTCCGGACCCGGTTTTTTTAACCTGAATGGCTTTTTGAGCGTGGGCAGTTAATGAGAATAAGATAGATACAGTAACGATTTTGAGAGCTTTCATGAGCTGAAGTTTTAAGTTTTCTCTTTAGATACAGAAAAGGCTCAAATCTTACAGGAATTTTGTTTTTTTGTTAAGTGTGTGGAAACTTAGTATTCATTACTTCACCGAATTTTCCGGTTTTATCAAAATAGAGGATGTTGGCCTCCGTCAGGTCGCAGCTGAAACGGTAATGTCCGAAACAGCGTTAGTTTTCGTTTAGGTAAGCGACCTTATCAGGAGAATGTAGCGGGTTATTAATCTTTTCTATATCAGGCGAAACGGAATACAGGTTTTCGATGAATACACACTCACTTTTTTAGGTACAGAAAGCCATAAAATATTGCTTTTTATCATGGGTAAAAGTGATTAGCGATCAATAAGGCTAACACATAACAGCAGGAAATGCAGACTGAGCCAAGGTATATTTTTAAGACTCTGCTCCCCAGGTGTTTCCATTTGATAAGGAGCAGATATAAAAAAACGACCGAAAAAATAACAAAGATGTACTTGCCGCTATGCCACAAAAGCCTGGAATAAAACATGTCGCTGGCTTCACGCATGTGTTCAAAGAGGTCTGGGATGGTTATAAGAATGATTAAAAGTCCTGAAGTAGCGAAAGCGGGAGCTAATTTGAGTGGCAACTCTGACAAACGATTCTTCCTGAGGAGGAAAGTCAGCAGACAAATACCGCCGAAGAAGTGCGTTGAGATTAATACAATAAAACTGAATATCAGGAAAATGAGCGGAAGCCATGCTTCTGCAGCAGTAATTTTGCTGAAATAAAGAGTACCATCGGCAATAGAAAGTTTGTTGTCTTCGTCTTTAAGAAAAACGATTTGTGAAGTTGCTGCGTTTTTATCCCTGTACCGTAAGCCCGAATGATCAGCAGCTTTCCAGATCATTGAACCTCTTAAAATAATGTCGACTTTTAAGGCATTTCCAGCAGGCCCGATATGAAAGGTATTTGTCAGACTTTCAAAAAAACCTGAATAAAGCTGGCTGGGGTTGCTCAGTCTGTAATAACCCCGGTAGCGTTCTGCGATGGCTTTTTTGACCGGGATTTCAGCGGTGGTTTCGTGTTTTCTTTTGTTTCTCAGCAGAAAGTGACTGATAAGCTGGTCGGCATAATGAAAGAAAGATTCGTTGTGGGTATTGAGACTGAAGGCATAAGCAACCCCAGTTTCCCGGCTGTAAACAAACCTGGACAGATAGCCCCCGATGGCTCCGTTATGTCCTCTGAAAATATGCCCGTTTATATTAAAGCATTCATTACCATAAGCGTAAGTATTTTTTAATCCGGCTTTTGCGGAGAGATAATGATGTGGTGTTTCAGTATCATTCAGCATGTCTTTGGAAAGGAATTGTCCGTTTGGCGTTTCTCCAGTCAGAAAATATTTCAAAGCAAGGCTGTAGTCTCCGGCACTGGCGTTTAGAGCAGAGTAACCGGCGTTGAAAGGAGGTTGATGAGGAACAAGCCTGAACCGGTTGTTTTTCCATACATATCCTTTGCTGTAAAGGCCTGTCTTTCCGGGAGTTAAAAGCAGGTTTGCGTTTGACATTCCTAACGGAATAAATACTTTTTTCTTCAGATATTCATCAGAAGATACTCCGGAGACTTTTTCAATAACATAAGCCAGAATAGCATAGTTAACGTTAGAATAGCTGTGCCTTTCTCCCGGTTTCCATCTTGAAACCATGAATTTCCGGAACACTTTAAGGGCTTCCAGAGGGTTTTTTTTCTTTCCCGAAAAATTGTATTCTTCAAAAGGAGATTTATCACTGAAGGCGGTGGTATGCTCCATTAAATCTCCTATGGTAACTGGATGAGTTTTTTCCCATTTGTTTTCAAACGGAATTTCAGGAGCAATTTCTCGTAATTTCGTATTTACCGAGAGTTTTCTTTCTTTCACGAGTTGTGTAATGCCTAATGCAACAAAGATTTTCGTAACAGAGGCTTGCCTGAACAGGTGATTTTTTGTGACGGATTCTTGTGACTCTATGTCAGCGAGCCCCAGCCCGCCTGTAAATAATACGGAGTCTCTGGTAACGATGGTCATCATCATGCCGGCTACATGTTGCTTTTCCATTTGAATACTTAGTTCTTTTGTGAGCTCTGTAATATTCTCCGGGAGGCGTTGTGCAGAAAGATCTGAACCGGAAAATAAGGTGTAAAGCATAAATAAGGCAAGGGCCGGGATTTTCATTTTTTGGAAGTCCATATACTCAATGATTAAAGTTTGATATTATGGCTCAAAATTGAAAACCAGATCGGAACAAAGCGTTCCGTTATATCCAAGTGAACATATTTTATCTTTGAGATTTTACGTAATCGGTAGGAGATAAGCCCGTGTGCTTCTTAAAGGTGATGTTAAATGTTGTTTTGGAATTAAAACCCGATTGAAATGCGATACCCAGGATATTCAGATGATTGAATTTCTCTGACAATAAAAGGCTTTTAGCTTCTTCAATCCTGTATTTGTTGATGAATGAGAAAAAATTTTCATTGTAGGCATGGTTGATAAGGAACGACAGGTCGTGAATAGAAGTATTCATTTCCGAAGCCAGGACAGGCAGAGTCAGGTCATTTTCTAAGTATATCCTGGTTTCTTTCATTAATTTTTCCAGTCTATTTTTCAGCAGCAGAATCTCATCATCTGACAGTCTTTTTTGTTTTGTGGTTTTGGGATGTATTATTTTTTCTACTTCCTCCAGCTGTGCAGAATTAAAAGCATATACCTCCCGCTGACCTAAAGAAAAATAGGCCAGGAAGTATACACTTGCCAGGTAAATGAAAGGGGTAAAGTTATATAAAGGCTTAAAATTGAAGAAAGCAAGATTGAGCCAGATCAGTACAACGACAACGAGGACGACCAGGAAGTTTTTTAACCAGGAAAGGTCCTGGTATTCCGTCGAAGAGACAATTTCCCGGAGATTTTGGCTGTGTTTTTTTAATCTGACAAAGCATAAGATAATATAAATGACGGTTTGAAGAGGCAACGATCCTTTGATGACCAGGAAGGCGAACGTCGTAAATGGACCGGGGCTGAGTTTCGGCTCACAGAGATTCAGCGAAAAGAACAATAAGAAAGGTAAGAAGTGCCACAGGTACCGGTAATGGAATTGTTTGACAGCGGAAGTATAAAAAACAACACTCAGAAAAAGGGCGGGGGCTGATAAAAAGCGACTTGCTTCAACAGAACTTAATCCAAACCTGTATTTTTCCTGAAGGTTTACGGTATGAATGAAAATTTCCAGCATAGCACAACCCAGTGTCGCCACAAATATTCCAAGCCATTTGCTGGCCAGGAGGTTTTTTTTCTGTGGATGACTAAACAGGACAAATGAAAGGAGAAAGGCTCCTCCGGTCGTCAGGCCTATCAGCAATGGGTTATTCACAGTTGGTTTTTTATAATTGGCAGTTTATTTTCATTCAAAAAGGACTTCATTTTGTCAGGCATGGGATAGTAGCCATTCTGACGCAAGAATAATATGATTTCACCTAAATGAAAAGACAAATGAACTGTAAGTTCCTGCACTGTTTTTAGTTTGAACTCAATGTCTTGGGTTTCAATAGTCCAGCCAGATATCTCTGTTTTAACCTGGTGGTTCAGTTGGTGAAAACGAGCAATGCCGTCATCAAGAAGGGCCTGATCATCGATGTTCTTGTCTTTCAACCAGGTATCTGTTTCTCCAATATCTGCAGTATTAACGCCTTGTAACTTTTCCAATTGACAGGCTTGCCAGATGATCAGGTGATTCAGGATTTGCCAGACACTTTTCGGAGAATTGAAATTCGTCAAACTAGCCTGATTAATGTCAAGGTTGTCAAACACTTTAAAGGTATCAAAAGAATCAGCGTAGATTTTATTAATATTCATTGGATTTTGGAGTAAATAACTGATTAAAAGCGATAGATATTACTCTCAAAAATAGATAAAAACTTTCGTATGCCTTTTAAAAGCTTCTTTTCTTTAATTCTTTTATAGCGTCATTATAATCAGACAAAGAAACCCTTGCAGATTTTGTAACATTCAGGTACAGGATAAGCAACCCGAGGGTTTTGTCATTGCCAATGGTTGGCGTGATGTTTTTGCCATTGCTGAAATAAGAGACGGATTCGGCTGTTCCGACAAAGGTGTAGCGTTCTTTGAGAAACGTGGTGGCGTTCGGAATCAGGGTGTTGTCGTTTTTCAGTAAAATCGCTGCATTATCCATTTTCCCGTTTTTCATGGTATAAATAATGGCCCTGATGTTGGCATTTTCGCCTTTGAAATGAAGCCCGTCGCCATCTTCTTCTACCAAGGTCCTGGTTTCCTTTGATTTGATGGCTGTGCTGGTCAGTCCGAATTCAAGAACAGGCTCTTTACAAAGGGTAATGTAAGGTTTAATGGTAACTTCGGCACTCACTTTGGATTTCCCGCTGGAGCCTGTAATGGTGGTGATTCCGATTTTTTTACCTTTGAATAAGCCCGACGCATCCACCGTGCCCACTGCCGGATTAGAAGAATTCCAGCTGAAATTGGCCGCATTCTGCCTGACATTGGCCTGTGATACTTCAAACTGGTGTGTTTGGTTGTAGTAAAGCTGCAATTCAGGTTTATTGATTTCGTAAGGGGTTACGTTGTCGCCGCATGCCCATATAATCAGCCCGAAGGCCATGGCCGGTAGTATTTTTTTCATCTCAATATTAGTTAGTTACGGCAATTGAGATGCAAAAATCATGCCTTCGGATAGAGTAGGTAATATTAAATTTGGAGGGAGGAAATGGTATTCATTGAAGCTATGGTTTAGAAAACATAGCTTCAACTTATTGTGGTACGCTTTATATCCTGGATAATACTTCTGCTTTCTTGGCTTCAAACTCCTGCTGGGTGATCAGACCGCTGTCGAATAGGCTTTTCAGCTTTTGCAGGGCTGTCACCATCGGATCCTCGGGAGCCGTGGGGGCATGTGTTTCCTGTACCTGTTTTTCGGCGGCTACCGATATATTGCTGGCTTCCGCACGTTTGGTTTCCAGTTCAAGCTGCCGTTTGATTTCCTGCTGCAGCTGTTCCTGCTCCTGGGCATAGGCATAAAGTTTACGGGCCTGTGTTTTGGGCAGATAGTCAATCTGGTTTTCGAGTCCTTTGGTTGTTCTAAGGTAAAACTCTGCCCCGAGAATGCCTTCCTTCACATGACATTGCAAAACGTCTTTCCAGTAATAATCCTGAAATTCCATAGACAAGCCGAGATTTTTAGGGCGGCAAAAGATGACTCGCTTGTTGGTTAAGGCAATGGCATCCGGAGACAGGTTAACGGCAGGTTTTTTCTGAACAGCTATGTATTCTATTTCTTCGCTGCTCATGAGCACACCGTTAAGCTTAGACACGATTTTTTCAATGGCTTTCGGGTCTTGTTCTTCGTTTAAAAATCTTTTAAGATTGTCGATCATTTTGATGGCTTGAAATAAGGGTGATGAAAATCGGATATGCGAATGAAAAACACCTGCACATTCTCAAAAATAGCTAAAACCTTGTATACTATAAAGTTAAAAGGTGTTTTTTAAGACGATTGACGGAAATTGAAAATTCTGCTTATCTTAGAACGGTAAAAACTGGAATCAAGAGATAAAAGTCATGCATAAATTTATAACCAGCATTGTTTTTTCAGGATGTATCCTGATGGGCTGCGGCGTTACGGCCCAGGTAAAGCCACAGCATAACCTGCAGTTTTCAGAGCTAAGTAAAAAATGGGATGAGGCTGTTCCGCTTGGTAATGGTATGCTCGGAGCACTGATCTGGGAGAAGGCCGGGCGGCTGAGACTTTCGCTGGACCGGGCCGATCTTTGGGATGAAAGAAAAGCAATGGACATCACTAAGTTCAATTTTAAGTGGGTGGAGGAGCAGGTCCTCAAAAAGAACTACCAGGACGTTCAGAAGCTGGGCGACTGGCCTTATGACAACATTCCCTACCCGACCAAACTACCCGCCGCGGCCCTGGAGTTTGACATCGCGGCTTTCGGCAAAGTCATCTCGAACGAACTGGACATAAAAACAGCATTGAATACCGTGAAATTTGAAAGCGGAATTACTTTCAGGTCTTATATTCATGCTTCACAACCACAGGGATTTTTCAGTTTTGAGAATGTTTCTTCCGCTCAGCTGATCAGTTCAATGGCTCCGAAGCTTTCAGTTCATAATTACAGCAACGGAAAAAAGGCTGAGAATGATAACAGCCATGCCGGAGAAGGCCTTCAGAAACTGGGGTACATCCAGGGACAAGTTGTTTCTTCCCCTAATTCAATAAGGTATAAGCAGCCCACCTATGATGGAAGATATTATGAAGTGCTGGTCAGCTGGAAGGAATTCCCGGGCAATAAGCTGATAGGAAGCTGGACGATTTCGAACAACCAGCCGGCAGTATTGCCTGCTTTGATAACTACTGCCAAAGAGCCTACACAATGGGATTCGCACGTGAAATGGTGGTCGGAATTCTGGTCTAAGTCGTCTGTCAGTTTACCGGATGCAGTCATTGAAAAACAATATTACCTTGAATTATATAAACTTGGATGTGTGTCGCGAAAAGGTACTCCGGCGATTACACTTCAAGCCGTCTGGACGGCTGATAACGGCAGCCTGCCTCCGTGGAAAGGAGATTTTCATAATGATCTGAACACACAGTTGAGTTACTGGCCCGCTTACACCGGGAATCACCTGGATGAGGCGGCTACTTTTACGGATTGGCTGTGGAAAATCAAAGCGAAGAACCACGAGTATACCAAAGCCTATTTTGGGGTGGAGGGTTTGAACGTTCCGGGGGTAGTTACTTTAAACGGCGACCCGATGGGAGGGTGGATACAATATTCGCTTTCGCCGACAGTGAGTGCCTGGTGTGCACAGCATTTTTACTGGCAGTGGAAATATTCGCTGGATGCGGATTTCCTTAAAAACAGGGCTTATGTTTATATTCATGATGCGGCTACTTACCTCGAAAACATCACGCGGCTTAAAGACGGGGTAAGAAGCCTGCCGCTGAGTTCGAGTCCAGAATATAACGACAACAGCATTGACGCCTGGTTTTTGAAATGGAGCAATTTTGATCTTTCTCTTGCGAAATTCCTGTTTAATGCTGCTGCTGAAGTGGCGGAGGCATCAGGAAAGCCAGGCGAGACAAAACACTGGCAGGAAATACTATCCCAGCTTCCGGATTACGAGGTGAATGAGACAGGGTTTACGATAGCCCCAGGTCAGAATCTGAATGAATCGCACCGGCATTTTTCGCAGTATATGGCCATTTATCCGCTTGCATTGCTGGATGTAAACAAGCCACAGGACAAAACCGTCATCGAAAACTCCCTGAAAAGGATAGAAGAAAAAGGGACCAGGGCCTGGTGCGGGTATTCTTTCAGCTGGATGGCATCTATGTATGCCAGGGCCTACCAGGCAGACAATGCAGTGAAGCAACTGAGTATATTCGCCACTAATTTTTGCTCGCCTAATAGTTTCCACCTGAACGGAGACCAGAAAGGCGGACAATACTCCGGATTTACCTACAGGCCGTTTACATTGGAAGGTAATTTTGCTTTTGCACAGGGGGTTCATGAATTGCTTCTTCAGAGCCGAAGCGGGTATGTGGAGGTGTTTCCTGCTGTGCCTGACAGCTGGAACAATGTTTCGTTCAATACGCTCAGGGCAGAAGGAGGTTTTGTGATTTCCGGAACTAAGGAAAACGGGAACTTTAAGACCATTAAGATAAAAGCTGAAAGAAAAGGGCTTTTGAAAATCAAAATACCCTTTTCTGACTTTGCCCTGTCTGATGCCATGAAAAAGTACCAGGTCAGAGACGGTATTGTGGAAATCGAAATGAACGGACAGGAGCAGATAACGATACTGAACAAAAAACGGTGATCAGTTTTCTGCATGCAGCCCGATACGGTTGCCTTCGGAATCGAGAATGACGGCTATAAAACCGGCGTTCATTTGTGTTTTGGGGACCATAGTTTTTCCTCCGGCCTGTTCCGCTTTGTCGAGTACCGTCTGGATATCAGGACTGGCGTTGATATAGATCAGGGTCCCTTCTTTTGAGGGTTTGGATTTATCAGACCTGCTTAGCACGCCGGTTACCCGGCCTGAAGTGGCCTGAATGACATCAGGGTTGTAAGGAAAGAAGGTAAGTTCTTCGTCCGTTTCAGGAAAAGCCCTTGTGGCCATTTGAATATCAAGGATAAATTCATAAAATTTCCTGGCTCTTTCTGTATCCAGTACCGGAATTTCAAACCAGGTAAGGATGTTGGTCTCGGCATCGATCTTTTTTAACTTTTGCATGATGTTTTATTTTTTATGCAAAGTTCGGGAGTAAATTTTGCCTGCACCTGTGACAATTCTCACAAAATGCGGGTCCGTTCTTTCCGGATCCTGCTGAGTGTTTCCCTGGCTACCCCCAGGAATGAAGACAGTTGGGAAAGAGAAACCCTTTGCAGCATTGGAGGGTAATTTTTCTCCAGATACTCCAGCCGCTCTTTGGCCGAAAACAAGTGGAAAAGCTTCGAAAACTCCTCCTGCCTGGAAGCGAACAGGCGGATACAATTTTTACCCAGGGTATCAATCTCCGGGGACTGCGTGGAAGCTTCAATCAGTTTTTCTTTATCAAAAATGATTACTGTGAGTGGTTCACAAGCGATGATGTTGTAGTCGGATTTTTGTCCGCTACCGAAACTATGGAGATTGGTCGCGATCTCATTTTCGAAGAAGAACGCTGTATTTTTTATGTTTCCGTCTACCTCGTAAAAACTTTTACAGAAACCCTTGTCTATGAAAAACAGCGATTGGCAAACCTGGCCTTCCTTCAGCAGGTATTCTCCTTTTTTAAACTGCTTTTTTGTCAATGCCGGCAGAAGAGCCTCCCAGCTGGTTTCAGAAAAACTGTTTAAAGAATAGATGTATTTGAGGAGGTTTTCCATTTTCAAACGCCTGCTTTTTTCATTTCAACTTTGGGTTCAGAAGCAAAGAAAAAAAATGATATTAAGCTTATTTCAGACTATCAAATTCTATAAAATCATATTCAGGAGAACTTTCGAGTAGTTGCCTCAGCACTGCGGCATGGCCATTGCCGAAAATAACCAGAATTCTGTCTTTGGGACTTTCGGTGATTTGCTGAAGTTTTCTGAATATCCTGAGATTCCTGTTGTACCACCAGATAGAAAGAATATCAGCCCCTCTTTGATCGTCAAGCTTGAAATCACCGATGAGGTAGGCACCGTAATTCAGTCGATGTGATTCTCTTGAGTTGGCTGTTTTGAGGTGTTTCAGCAAATTGGTTTTAGCAGGCTGTTTGTTTTCATAGTCAAACCATTTGGTAAATATCTCCTGGTATTTATCAGTGCTTTGAAAATCAAAATCTGTGAACAGTTTTTGAAAATAGGCGGAATCAAGTTTTACGAGCTCGTTGTCGAAAGATTCGGCGTCGATGCTGTAAATAGTGTCCATTTTCATTTCATGGGCGATTCGCATACCCAACTGATATCGTTCATCTCTTTTTTCTCTCAATTCCCCCGCCTTGTATTTTCTGAGTTTTTCCCCGGCTTTCCATTCGGGAGATGCTTCGATGGCGATCTTGGTGGGCATGAATTTTTTAATGTAGTTAACGAGTTCTGTCACTTCTGATTTTTTGGGTTCTGTCAAAACATCCACTTTGTCCTTATCCAGGGTTTTGCTTACGTCCAGGTTAGGATAGTCAAAATGGAAGGTTCCCACGATCATTACTTTGGCCCTTTCTTTAGGGAAAAAGGAGGAGGGTGAAGGCCTGTCGTCTTTAGATTGTCCGGAAACGCAAAGGGTGTTAAGGAAGGTCAGAATAAGTAAAATGGCTTTTTTCATTTGTATTAGCTTTTATTATCCAAAAGTAATCAAAATGAAGAACAAGCTAAGCCGGATCAAAAAATAAAAGCTGTGGTATTTAATAAGAAATGTAAAGACTTTAACTACCGGGCATTGATATATCCCTTAAACAAAAAAAGATCCACCATACCGGTGAATCCTTTCCTATTATTTATTAGTCAAAAACCTGAATTACTTTGGGGGGATCACCAGGCCCTGGCCGGGCACCCACTTGTCGTATTCCATATAAAATGCTACCTGTTTAGCCATTTCTTTGCTGTGAAGTTTTTCGACGAGGTGTAATGCCCCGTCAATCCCGGCTGAAATCCCTGCAGTAGTAATTATTTTTCCGTTATCAACATACCGGGCATCAGACAATACCTTGGCTGTCGGAACAGCTTTTTTCAGGCTTTCGATGCTTTCGTGAAAAGTGGTTACCGTCAGATTGTCCAGTAAACCCGCCTTGCCGAAAATAAACGCCCCTGTACAAACTGAAAAGTAGTACTGAGTGGTCTTTTCGCGTGCTTTTATCCAGGAAACGACCTCCGGATCATTGGATGCATTGCCGGAATTTCCTCCGAACACGGCTAAGATATCATACTCAGGGGCATCAGTGATGTCATAATCCGGGATGATTTTTAAAATGCCCTGTGATTTAATAGGTGTTCTGGTTTTGGAAACGGTAAAGATCTTCGCTCCTGAATAAGAAAAGACTTCCATCGGCCCGGCAAAGTCCAGAACCTCCACACCATCCTGCAGGTAGAAGCAAATGGTCATGGGTTTTTTATTTACCGCTGATTTTTTGATGAGGGTCATGTTACAATGGGGGCAAACACCCTCTTTCTCAAAAGTGAGTTTGTCGCAGGCGTTGTTACATGGCGGACAAACATAAATTTCTCCTTCTTCTTTCTGGGCCAGGCCAGGGAGAGAGATGAGGACAAGACAACATAAAAGGTACTTTTTCATTCTTTGTTTTTCTTACAAAACTAACAGGGGAATAAATGACGCAAAAGGACATTTATAGTCGGAATCAGGACAAATTACGAAGCTCTTTGGGTAGCTGCCCTTTGTGCTTTTTAAGCAGGCTGATCAGCTGATTGGTATTCCTGAAGCCACACTGCTGAGCTACTGAAGCTACCTTTTCATTTTGTTTGAGCAACTGAGAAGCTTTTTCCACCCTCAGGTTTTCAATGTATTCACCGATTGTAATCCCCGTTTTGGATTTGAATAGCCTGGTCAGATTACGCGGGCTCATGTTCACTTTTTCGGAAAGGTCTTCTATTGTGATTTTGGTGTGGAGATGATGAATGATCCAGTCCTGTACCTCATGCACCTGGTAATTGATGTGTTGCCGGAACTGCACAAAAACACTTTCCTGCGTATCTGCACTGTCTCTGCGGATGTAAACGACCAGTTCTTTGGCGAGTTTATATGCAAAATTAGCCCCATGCCTTTCCTCCATAAGGAATAGTGCGAGGTCGATGCCCGTGGTGATGCCTGCCGAGGTAAAAATGTGACCGCTTTTAACGAAAAGACGGTTTTTCTGGACTTTCAAAGCCGGGAAATACTTTGGCAGGGCATCCAGGTATTTCCAGTGGGTGGTGCATTCGCGGCCATCCAGAATACCTGCTTTTGCCAGGGCATAAATACCGGTACAAACTGTGCAGATGGTGATTTGATTCTTATCAGCTTCATGAAGCCATTCAAAAAACACAGGGTCGAAACGGTGATTCATGTCAATACTGAAGCCCGGAATAAAAAGAATGTCACCGGGCTGAAGTATGATGTCATAAAAAGGTGTGAGTTTCTGAGAGAAAAGCCCGGAGGAAAACCGTTTTTCACTTTCGTCGGAAACATAAATGATTTGATAGGGAATGCCGTATTCACCCGACTCATAAAAGACCTGGAGAGGGCCGGCGAGGTCCAGGATATGGACGTCGTTTGAAAGATAGAAAATGACCCTGTTGCTCACTTTTAAGATAGAGATCAGTAATTTTTGTTGACCAGGTTTCTTACATATTCCGTTGTCACGTCGTTTTCGGTGATGACCGATAATCCGTTGTTTTCCCTGAGCTGCAAAGCCAGGTTTTTCATGGATTGTATAGCCACTTTCAGGAAAGAAGGCCCGAGACTTACCCTGGCTACGCCCATTTCCTGGAGTTCGTTGAGTTCAGGAATGCCTTTGAAGGCAAGTACATTGAGGGGCATACCGAGGTTTGATACCAGTTTACTGATGTGTACGGCATCTGTTATCAAAACAGGAAAGAAACAATCTCCCCCCGCTTCTTTGTAGGCCAGTCCGCGTTTTAAGGCTTCTTCATATTTTGCTTCGGGAGTTTCAAAAATCTTCCCGTTTAGATAGACGTCGGTGCGGGCATTGATAAAAAGAGGGACGTTCATTTCTGCCGCCACTTTTTTAACGAGCCTGATCCTCCGGCATTGAATTTCGACAGGGTAAAGGCTTTTATTTTGTTTGTCGGTGTCTTCCAGATTGATGCCTACAACACCGGTTTCGATCACTGCCCGGATGTTTTCAGCCAGCCGTTCATCGGTTTCTGCATAACCACTTTCTATATCGGCAGTTACCGGGATATCAACACTTCCGGCGATTTTCTTCAGGATTTTCAATAAATCACCGAAGGGGATGTTCTCGCCGTCGTCGTATCCATTCGTAAAGGCAATGGAGGCACTGGCCGTAGCAATGGCAGGATAACCCAGACTTTCAAGCAATTCTGCTCCCAGCGGTTCCCAGATATTGGGCAGTACCAGCAGTTTGCCCGAATGATGAAGTTTAAAAAGGTCTTCTGCTTTTTCTTTTTGTGTTTTGGTGTTGACCATGGCTCCGTTATTAAAAGATAAAATTATTTGCCGCCTGCAAACTTGTCACCGATGAGGTTTAGTCTCAGGCCATGTTCGAGCCAGGCTTTCAGGCCATCCAGTACTGTGGTGAAACCGCCGGTGTTGTCTATGATGACACTGATGAGTTCTTCGCCTTCCTGTTTAAAACCATAACTTCTGATGATCACATAAGTAGTATCATCTTTCCTGTCGTTGAACTCAAATTCAACCGTGGTAGCCGGATCACCCCATTCTATCCTGATCAGCTGATTATCTACAATTTCTTTAACAGAAACCGGGGCGGAGGCTCCGTACATTTCCCATTCCCAGGTGACAGACTGCCCTGCGGTCAGCGAACCGCTGGATTTGGTAAACCAGAAATTGGTCGTAACGGAAGGGTCAATGAAGGCATTGAAAACTTCGCTGGCTGGTTTTCTGATGAGCATCTGGCAGGTGATGACCGGACCCGTAATGTTTGTCATGTTAAGGTAAGTTTGAATTTTATGCTGAAATTAATACGAAATGCGTACTGAAACAAACAGAGTTTTCCGACCAGGCATCTGAGCGATTGAAATATGAGGCGGAGCATCTTTACTGCCTGTTTTTTGCTTAATTTGCATAAACAAACTCTAAACTATATTTAAGCCGCTTATTATGAAAATCAGGCAATACGTTTTACTTCTCAGTTTCTCATTTATTCTTGCTTTTACGTCTCATGGACAGGTTACGCCTTTTGAAAAAGATACCGACCAGACGGCTACCTACGCTGAAACGATAGCGTTTTACCAGGGACTTGCGAAAAAATACCCGCAATGGTTTAAACTTACGGCTACTGGAGATACCGATGCAGGAGTTCCGTTGCATGTAGGTGTGTTGTCATTTGATAACACCTTCAGTCCGGAACTGGCCCGGCAGAAGAAAAAGCTGGTGTTTTTTGTTAACAATGCCATCCACCCGGGCGAACCGGAAGGCGTGGATGCGACGATGATGCTGATCCGGGATTTCCTGATCAGGCCTGAGAAACGGGATATCCTGAAAAATACAGTACTTGTTTTTATTCCTTTTTATAACATCGACGGCGGATGGAACAGGGGACGTATCAGCCGGATCAATCAGAACGGGCCGGCGGCCTATGGTTTCAGAGGAAATGCAAAAAACCTGGACCTGAACAGGGATTTTATCAAGGCAGACAGTAAAAATGCCCGGACATTCAACCAGGTGTATGCCCGGTGGCTGCCGCATATTTTTATGGATAATCATACGTCTAACGGAGCAGATTACCAATACACCATGACGCTCATTGCCACGCAGAAAGATAAACTCAACCAACATTTGTCGGAATATCTGCAAACCACCCTGATGCCGAAACTGAAGACTGAAATGAAATTCAGGACCTGGGACCTCAGTCCCTATGTCAATTTTGAAGAGAAAGTGGAGGGCGGTTTAATGGCCTTCCCGGATTTACCGAGATACTCTTCGGGGTATGCTGCTTTGCATAATGCCATTGGTTTTATTCCTGAAACCCACATGCTGAAGCCTTTCCCGATGCGGGTAAGGGCCACCTATGACCTTATGGAAAGTATGCTGAAAATAACCAACGCTGATCACCAGAAAATATTGGAGGCTTATGCTAAGGCAGTGAAGGACGTGGAGACAAAAACACAGTTTGATCTCAGTTGGAAACTGGATATGTCCAGAAAAGACAGTATCTCTTTCAAAGGATTTGAGTCTGGGTATAAACCGAGTGAAGTCAGCGGACTGCCCCGTTTGTATTACGACCGCAGTAAGCCTTATGAACGGATTATTCCTTATTATCCTCATTATATAGCGACCCAAAGCATTACCAAACCAAAATATTATGTGGTTCCGAAAGCGTATGAAGCTGTGATCGAAAGATTGCAATGGAATGGAGTGAAGATGACACCTCTGGCTAAAGACACCTTGCTGGAAGCTGAGTATTATATTATTGCCGATTATAAATCGAGCCCGACGCCTTACGAAGGACACCATCTGAACAGGGATGTAAAACTGGAGGTAAAGTCATTCAAAAGGAAATATTACAAAGGAGATTTTCTGATTCCGACCAGTCAACCGGCAGCCCGTTATATCATTGAAACACTGGAGCCACAGGCACCGGACTCGTTTTTTGCCTGGAATTTCTTTGACGGGGTATTGAACCAGAAAGAGTATTTTTCGGCTTATGTGTTTGAAGACGCTGCTGCAGAACTCCTGAAAAAGAACCCGGAGCTGAAGAAAAAACTGGAAGAAAAAAGAGCAGCTGAGCCCGCTTTCGCGGCTTCCGCTTCAGCCCAGCTTGATTTTGTATACAGAAATTCGGAGTACTATGAGCCTTCTCACAAGTTATATCCTGTGGCCAGAATTATGAAGTGAGTTATCCGAAGATAACTCACTTCATCTTAAGCCATCCGGCAACGCCGTCCAGGAAGACTTCCTGCTGATCAACAAAAAAGTAATGAGAGGCTTTGTCTACATACCGGAGGTTATTCGGTCCTAACAAGGTTTGGAGCTTATTGATTTGAGTAGCTGAAAAAATGGCGTCCTGTTTGCCGTAAAGGGCATATATTTTTACATTCTTTTGTTTCAATGATTTCAATTCGGGACTGACCTCCGTGTTTTTCCGCGGTTCGTTCTGATAGAAAAGAGCCGGAGCATTTTTATTCCGGACGTCGTTTTTATAAAAGGCACTTGCATAGTAATCAGCCCATCTCTTTTTTGCATCTGCTGTAGGGTCTGCCACTTTAAAGAACCCGTTTTCAGAACCCTGGTCGAAGCAGGCTTTCCGGTATTCTGCAGTATTTTTATCCATGGCTCTTATTTCGGCCACTTTTTTTAGTCTTTCAGCATCTCCTTTCTCTGTATAAATTTTTGTAACAGAATCCAGGATGTGGTCATAGGTTTCCTGTTGAGAAATCAGGGCACTGGTCAGGATCAGGGCATTGATTTTATCAGGATACCTGGCAGCAAACTGAGTTGCTACGAGTCCTCCGAAGCTGAAACCGATCAGACCGGCTTTTTTGAGACCATATTGTTTGTAAATGCCGTTCAAATCATGAAACGCTTCCTGGTAAGTGATTTTTGCATCGGGATCCGGAGAACGGCCTTCGCCACGCCTGTCGTACAGGACGACGTAAAGTCCTTTGTCAGCCAGTTGCTGAGCGGCAGTGGCTTCAAACATGATGGCGTTTCCGCTGGGTCCTCCATGAATAAAAATGACTGCGGGATGGTTTTTATTTCCAAAGGCCTTGGAATAAAGGGTTTGTGAAGAGGTGTTTAAAAAAGAAACGGATAAAAAACCTGTCAAAAGTAAGCGGAGAACAAAACGCATGGGTTGATGATTTATAAATGGTGGTGAAGACGATACTATCTGCCGTTACAAAAGTATAATACAAAGAGTGTTTTTCATGTGACTGTGTATAAAAAAGCCACAGAACAGAATCCTGCGGCTTTCAATGCAATCATACATTTACTAAACTTTCAATTTCCACCGGTACCTTTTGTACCCAGGGGCAAGACCACCGGAGGCACGGAAAGAGAAGTGCCATTATTCGACTGATCAGCCCCGATGTCGGTATTTCCGCTTCTGGGCCCTCCGTCATAATCTTTTTCGAGTAAACTGCCCAGGGCTTTGCCTTTGCCGATACAAGGACTGTCGCCTGACAGGTGGTGCTGGCTGTTTAACCTGGGGTCTGCGTTCGTACTGGTGCCGTCCATTTTTGACTTTGTTTTCCAGTTCGCAAAACCGTCAAACTCCTCATAGTCATCTTCATTTTTATCAATCCGGAAAGTCATACTGCCGTTGCGGTAATAGAAATTGTTCCCGATTTCATTGTTGCCGTCCGGAGCAATTCTCAAACGGGCCATATTCCCTTGTGCGGAGCCAGCCTGGATAAAAATATTGTTAGACACCTTCAGGTCTTTGCATTTGGGATGTTTGTCGCCTGCGGGAGCACCATATATTTCTCCCCTTGAAATCATCAGAGCGGAGCTGCCGTCGTCGCTGGCGGCATTGACAATGGTGTTGTTATACACCTGGGCTCCTATCGCTGCATACAGCCCGATACCTTCCCGTTTTACATTCACGACGATATTATTACGAATAATGATGTTGATGCTTTCATAATAGTTGGGATTCGTAGTGGTATTGAACCACTCGGCGTCCGTGTCAAGATATCCGGCCACCAGTCCGCCTTCGCCACAGTTCATGATCAGGTTTTGCTCAAAAACACAATCCTTCGCTCCGCCTTTGGCATACAAGGCATTGGTGGCGATATCGTGAAAGTAGCAGTTTCTGACGATCATCTTGTCTGCGTTGACATTGTCAATTCCTTCTGCATTCTGAGCTTCTTTGTTCGCAATACCCACACCTGATCTGTAGATCTCGCAATTGAGTATCTGGATGTCTTTGCATCCCGGTGTTATCTTGATACAGTCTCGACCGGTGTCATGGATTTTACAATTCATGATTTTTACGTTGGAGATGCCTTTTCTGTCAGCAAAAGGCACACTTCTGTCATCGTCCCAGTTACTTTCCAGTTTAATGCCGTAGTAATATCCGCCGATGATTTCGAGGTTTTCGAGGGTGATGTTGGAAGTTCCCGGTTCACGAAACCACAGACAGCTGGAAACGTCCTCCACATCAGTCCCGGCTTTGATGACGGCCCATTCTCCCGGATAAGAATGCATATAAATGTTCGAAGTCCTGAATTTGATTTCTTTACTTTCATAGGTGCCGCCTCTTAAAATGATCTCGATGCTTTTAGCCGGATCGGCATTATTGGCGGCTGCCTGTATGGTTTTGAAAGGTTTGCTTTCGCTGCCATCATTGGTGTCGCTGCCTGAGGGCGAGACGTATACTTTTCCGCTTAGCGTGCCTCCGGTTCCTTCTCCATCACAATCGGGTGGGGCTTCGGGGCAGCCACAGGCGGTCGGGTCGTCCGAACATTCTTCAGATTCCACCTCATTTTTCTGGCAGGATGAAAAGGTCATCCATAAAATGAACAAAAAGTATGATAGGTTTTTCATGGCTATTGTTGTCTGAGATAAGTGTATGCTTCTTCTACCCGTGTTGGTTTTGTGAACAGGTCTTTTGCGTAAACCATATTCCCGATCATCAGTTTTTCGGTAATAAAGACACCAAAAAACGTTGCTTTAAAGGAGGCTCCGAAATGCCCGTCAACTCCGTTAACGACAGATCCGTTCAACTGGTAAGTGATGCTTCCGCCATCTGTCACGCCGTTACCCTGGTTTTTCCGGAACTGGAGAGACTTCGCCTGTTTGGAAAAGGTCAGGTCCCACTGCTTTTCATTCAGCCATTTTGAATCGTCGAGGTCTTTGGGAGTTGAAGCAGCCTTGTCCAGTTGTTTGATGGTCCAGTGGTCATGGTTGATGTTGCTGACTTCTTTAAGCTGATTGCCGTTAAAGGTCAGGTGGGTTTTGATGCCGTTCGAAGTGAAGGTGATGATAATACCTCCCTGTTCGGCCACTTCCCATTTGCCGATGTATTTTCCGGAAATATCCTCCCAGACAAAATTATTCTGGTCATCAAGGCTCAGGGCAAACACCCTGTTGACGGTTTCAGCTTTGTAAGTGATTTTGCCTCCCCATACCGTATTTTTGTAAGAGGCTGCGGGGTCATCGTCTTTCTGTGCACATCCTGCCAGAAAATACAGCAGGCTGAGCAGGATAAAATAAGTTCTCATTTTGTTTTTCTTTTTAACGTTAATTGTACTTTTTTATCATGCCTCGGGTCAAGACTGTCGTAGTGGCTGTATCCGGAGGCCGTGTTGTAACCAAAACTGAGTGTGATCGTCAGAACATCGCCCTCCCAATGTCCCGCCGAACCTCCAAGCAGTGTGAAATTTGGCAGAATCCTCTTTTTTTCATCTTCGGGTCTGAAATGAAAACTGAAATCATGGAAATCTTCTTTGCTTACGGATCCGTAGATTTCGTAGTTTTCCTGTCCGAGTCGGCTGATGACAGTCGCATTTCCGTCAAAACCCCTTTTATCTTTTGAACGGATG
The DNA here is from genome assembly GCF_009905725.1 of Emticicia sp. CRIBPO. GTDB lineage: Bacteria > Bacteroidota > Bacteroidia > Cytophagales > Spirosomataceae > Leadbetterella. The sequence goes on from NZ_JAAAKV010000005.1 coordinate 227,450, forward strand.
CCCTTGCGGTTTTTCCATTTTCTGCCTGCCTTTTTCTCCCGTTCTTCTTTGCTTACGGGTTCATAGATTTCCAGACGGATGGTTTTGGATATATTGTCCGGGTCTTTAAAAGAGCCTTCCCAGGTATCTACCAGCAGAGGGGCGTTTTCATCATCGTTGTATGCCCACGGTCTGTCTCTAAGGTCAGACCAGTAGCTGTAGGCGTATTGGCATTTGTAAATTCCCCAGCTGATGCCGATTCCTATCACCAGGAATAGCAGACATCCTTTTGCTTTTTTAGCATCCATGAGATAGTATTTAAGGTTTTTCGAGTACCCATATGGAATCCCAGTAGTTTGGGTCCATTATCCCGATGCTTAGGGTCGAACTTCTGCCGTAACACGTGTAACAGCTCACCAGGTATGAGGAGGGGTTGGCTACTGACTGGATGTGATAGCGGTCTGAGCCTTCGCTGATGGGCACAAAGGTGAAAAGGTCGGCATCTGAACTTGAAAATGCAGTGGCCATAATATAAGTATATATGGATCCGGTCGTACTGAGATACATATCGATGTTTTCTTTGGCGACAACGTAGTACTGGCCGGGTTTCGGACCTGAAAGCACCTTCATCACAGTCGAATTGCCTCTGCCGATGTCAAAAGCGGGCCTATTAGCATCATCCGTAAAAGCCAGGTATTGCTTGCTTTCCACGTTTTTTAGTTTCCAGTCACCGGCAAGCGGATGAGCAGGTTCATTGTTTTTCTTCCCGCAGGCAATAACCATGACGGAGAGAAAGAATACGGTGATTTTCAGCAGCTTTTTCATAGTTTTTGAAATTCCTGGTAGAGTATGTTCTTTTTATAATTGCTGATTTTTGTAGCATCTACTTTTGTGGTCAGCAGTGTGCCGGCACCGGATTTTGAGGAGGTTTCTATCTCAAACACCAGATCACCATTTTGTCCCACGGCCTGTGAAAGCTCCCTGGCCCAATCTCCTGAAATAATCAGTTTATTACCATTGACTTTCCACCGGCCCAGTTGTACGGGAGACTTGCCGTCGGTTGCGGAGAATTTGCCGTCTCCGAAAAATTCCCAGATAACCAGCATGCCTTTGGCCTTTATTTCAACCCTGGGCTGAAGCTGGGTGCCGTCCTGTTTGGTAATGTTGTACCCGCTGCGGATCATCTGCCATTTGCCTGCCAGATTCTGAGCGTTTGAAAGGGTAGCAGATCCCATCAAAATAATTACTGCAACAGATATTGTTTTTAGGATATTAGCATGTCTCATTTCTTTATTGTTTAATATACTGATACTCAATTATTGTATTTAGCTTATCATCTGTGAAGTCCTTGCTTTGTATTAAGGCAATAAAATAGAGCTTCCCTCCATCTTCTCCCTGGGTAATGATATATTCGAGCTTTTCTTTTCCAAAAACCTGTGCAATCTCTTTGGTCCAGGATCCGGTTAGCGTAAGTATCCCTTCATCGATATAATTTGCCGTTGATTTTTGTACTTTCAATGACCAGTTTCCGGTTTGCCTGTTCCCTTTATTGTCGTGGGAAGTAAACCCGCCATTTTTCTCAAATTCCCAAACGACATCAATCGTACGATCTTTAGCGTAGTTAGAGCTGTTTTTATATGTGCCGTTTGATTGCTCCTGACGCGTCGTTATCCGGTCTAACTTCCATGTGCCCAGCATCAACTTATAGGTATCTCCTTCCGCTTTCGGATCATCGTTTTCAGAACTGCAACCTGCTCCGCAGTTGATCAGTACAACTGCTGCCAGTACCATTGTTTTCAGAATTGTGTACGTTTTCATAAATGTTTAATTTTGAATGATAGAATGATGAATGATAGAATGAGTGAATGATGAATGACTGGGAGGGATGAATTGACCGGACCAATTCCTTTTTCCATCCTCCTTTTTCCTTTCTACAGAACTACAATGTTATTTTAGAACCGAAACCTGTGTCCGAAGGGTTGTTATGCTTTCCGTCGCCGTCGTCATCGTAAAGGGAAGTGCTCTTCTGGCTGGGTTTTTCCTTGTTGTAAATCTCTTCGGCGACTTTTGCTCCTTTGAATATTTCGTTCATCTGCATCAGGCCGTCCTTATTGAGATCGAAGAGGTAAGGAGGGATGGTAGATAAGGTGATCGGGTACAGAAAATGAGTCAGGTAAGCATCCAAGTCATAGGAACTTCTGCCCCAGCTGTATTCATATTCAGTCGTAGCTGAAATCAACACCCGGTTCGGGCCTCTCATGTCATGGATAAATCCACCGGAGAAACATTGAAGGAACAGCCCTTTTAAAACCACAAAGGGCAGGGAATTTATCTTTTTGGCAAAATCGTCGTCGCTGAGAGTCTGTGACTGGTTGTAATAACTCAGCACTTCATCGAAATCAGTTGATGCCCCTGTCGGCTCATCGTTGTTGAGGTCTGCATTGGCTCCGTAATTTACTTTTTCAACACTGTGATACCCACCGCCATGGTTCGTGGTCATCACGAATAACTCTGCTTTCTGACCGGCCATGATTTTCTTCAGGTAATTTATGGCATCGTCGAAACCTGAAGGATTGGCAGCGTAGTTTACAGGTATCTGCGGGTATATTCTCGGAACTGTTATGATGGAGCTTGGAATCAGGGTTTCCGGTTTGCCGTCCTTGTAAACCACTACGATGTTTTCATCTGCATATCCTTGTCTGAGGAGGAGGTTGTACATCACTTGAATGTTATTGTAATAGTGGGTGTATGCCCCCACAGCATCAATTCCGCCGCTATAAAGCAAGGCAAATTTGGTCCTGTCTTTGGGCAAGGCCCTGACGACGGCCAGGTCCAGGTATTCGGATGTGGCAATCTGCATTTTCTGGGCTGACAGAGCCAGCGGCATGGTGTTCAGCACGATGGTGGCCAGGTGCTTCTCGCCGATCAGTTTGGAAGCCGCCATGATCGATTCCCCGGCAACATTTTTAGCCTGGAACATGGAGAGCTTTCCTGTGGCCTTTATCTTCTGTCCGTTCATTTCTCCCAGTTTGGCAAACTGGTTAAAGGACGAAGCTCCGGAAGTGGTTTGGACGAGAATGTAATTCTTCTGGTCCAGAAAGGTATTCAGACTGGCGAAGTTGCTGTCATTGACAATCTTGAAAACATTTTCGCTGACCTGGATAAGATAGCCTTCAACGGTAATTTCCTGCCCGATCTTGCTTTTCCAGTCGTCCGATTTAATGTTGGAAAAATCTTCAAACTCGGGTTCAATGGATTCGTTTTCGGATGTCTGGCAAGAAAATACCATGACAGCCAGAAGAAAGGTGATCAATATATTTTTCATGGGGTTTTTCATTTTAGATTTTAGTTATTTACCGGCATTGTAAATGCTCATTAAGAAAGCTTTGCTGATCCTGGTTGCTGCTGCTTCACACAGATGACCCTGGCCCTCGGGGGCGTCAACACCCTGATTTTTACTCGGGCAGCTTGAAGTAGACCTGTTTTCGCTGCAGAGTGTCCATACACTACCTAATTTGCAGGCCCCGTTGTTGGATTCTATTTCTTCCAGTTCGAAAATCACGTCTTTATCCTTGAAATTGTCTTTCATCCATTGAGCCATCTTCATTTTGGCGGCATTGCCTTCGTCTTTGGTGACAATGGTGATCAGGGGAGGGGTGACGTGCACAAACCGGACTCCGGAAATCTGACTGCGGAGGTCGTCGATCATATTTTTGTAAGCAGTCTTGACCTGCTCAAGGTTTCCGTCATTGATGTCTGCATAACCGAATTTGAAAATGGCGATTTGCACGGCAGATTTGTGGGCCAGGGCGTTGTTTTTAAACTCCTGTATCTTTTCGATGGGATTGCCGTTGGAGGCACTGAAGACATTTCCGGATAAACCATTGGGTTTTTCGTTCATGTCAAAATACTCAAACCGGAAACCGTTGTTGGCAGAGCCGTCTTCAAGGTCACCGCCTACAGACTGGTGCATGAATATGGCATTCCAGCCTTTGATCTTGTTTTTCTCAGAGGACGATAAATTGTCCCAGGCACTGATTCCTGAGAGGCCGACCACGCCCGGCTGGCCTTTACCTAAAGCGGATGTTCCCGGTTCTTCGCCCGGATCGGTATCATCAGGGTCCGGGTCGTTTCCTGACGATGAGCAGGCAATGGAGCCGATGATTAATGCGATAAAAAGAAAATGTTTCATGAGTGCGTTTTTATTTATGAGAATCAAATCTATCTAATCACCCAAACCGGCGAAACGGTTAATCGACCAATGACATTTTAAATCGACAGGCAGCAGGTTTTGTGTTTCTGAAGTGTGGCGGAATACCGTTAAATAGAATATTTTCATTTTTTGAATCTGCTTCTTTGAAAAGAAGACCTGAATGTCTAACTTGTACAGAAAGCAGATTAAAAGCGAAAAAACACTGGTTTTAAGCTCTGTTTAAAAGCTATTTCTATTCAATGAAAAGCCACCTGGCAGACTCTGAAATCTGATATGACAACGCCATCCGGATATACCTGCATCATTGTTGATGACAATGAGATTGATCGCCTGACCGCCTTGGTGTTTGCCAAAAAATACCCGTTTTTAGATATTATAGGTGTGTTTTCTTCTGCCACCGAAGCCCTGGCTGCTCTTAAGGATGTTGAAGTGGATGTGCTGATCAGCGACATTGATATGCCTGAACTCAGCGGGTTGGAGTTCCGGTCCAGGATGATGAAAATCCCTGTTTGCATCTTTATTACGGCCTATGTTGATTATGCTGCCGATAGTTTTGACATGGAAGCCCTCGACTTCCTGGTGAAACCCTTTAAGGCGGAGCGGTTTGAGCAATGTATGAACCGTGTGCAGCACTATATGGAGTTAAGGCATAAAGCCCGGCTGTTTGAATACAGCCTGGGGAGTGACAATACGGTCTTTATCAAAGACGGACATGAAAAAATCAAACTCAACCTTCATGACATTGTTTACCTGGAAGCATTAAAGGATTATACCCGGATTATCACGACTTCAAAAAAATACAGCGTGTTGTCGTCTATCGGGCAGTTGCTGCATGAAACGGCGTTCAGTTCCTTTTTAAGGATTCACCGGAGTTATGCAGTGCAGCCTCATTTTATTGACAAGGTCACCTCTCAGCAGGTTTTTGTTCAGCATTATTCTCTTCCAGTGGGTCGCAGTTACAAAGACGCGGTTCTGAACTTGAAATGAAAAAGTTAAGCATCATATTTTTACTCCTCGGCTGCTGCTATCCTGTTTCGGGGCAGAAAGCAGGTCAGGCTTTGATCGACTCTCTCTTGTCTGAAATTCCCAGGGCAAAAAATGATACGGTTAAGGTCAGGCTGCATAAGCGTGTGGCAGATGAATATTTTTTTATAGATGTCAGCAAAGCGATGGAGTATAGCAAAACCGGGCTGAAACTGGCCACAGCCATGAAGTGGGAGAGGGGTATCGGCGTATTTATCACCTACATCGCCCAGGCATACAGTGGCATGGGAGTGTATGATTCCTGCATGCATTATTATAAAAAAGGCTATGTCATTCAGAAGAAGGCAGATGATAAGGCCAATATGACTTCGACATTAAACAACATGGGTGCTGCAGAGCAGAATCTTAATTCTAATTTTACAAAGGCAGTTGAATATTACCTTGCAGCCCTGAAAATGGCGGAGCAGACCGACGACAAATACATGATGGGAAATACCCTTGCCAATATTTCCAATGTATACATCGCACAGAAAAACCCGAAGAAATCCCTGGAGTATGCATTCCGGGCCCTGGCCATAAGGCGGAAACTGGTCAGTTCCGGAGCCGTTAATGCGGACAGGGAAGTGGGGCGGTCTATGAGTAATATCGGGAATATTTACGTAGACCTGAAGGATACGCTTAATGCCGGCAAATATTTCAGAAAGGCTCTGCCGTTATTGCTGAAAACAGAAGATAAGGACGCCCTCGCCAACTTATACACTTATATGTCGCTGATTTATCCCAGGGATTCACCACAGAAAATCAGTTATGCTCTGAAGGCCGAACAAATGTGGGACGAGGTGAATCCTATGCATTCTGATGCGATTAACAACCTGGGAAATATCGGGGTGATTTACCTCGACAAAGTAAGAGAGGGGTCGCCTTCGTTGGGAATATCTTTAAGAAATGAATACCTCAGCAAATCAGAAAAGTATTTAAGAAAGGCCATTTTTCTGAGTAATCAGAAAGGAGAAGTAGGAGCTGAATCTTATTTCAAGGGGCCTTTGGCCGAACTTCAGGCCATCAGGGGAGATTATAAAAATGCATATCTTAATTTCAGGGATTATCAGAATGTCCAGGACTCTTTGTATTCCCAGGAAAACAAAAATAACATTGCCGGGCTGGAGGGAAAGCGGGAAATAGAATTGCGGGATAAGCAGATTGAGATCAATCAACTTGAACTGGATGCCCAGAAACGGCAGCGGATTGGGCTACTGATTGGTTTGGGGCTGATTGTCGCCATTGTGGGTTTGCTGTACTGGCAAAACCAGACGAGAAAAAGGGCTAATATACAGTTGCTCCGTCTCAATTCAGAGCTGGATGAAGCCAATAAAATCAAGGCCCGTTTTTTTGCGATTTTAAGTCATGACCTGCGTAGCCCGGTGGCTAACCTGGTTAATTTCCTGCATTTACAAAAAGAAGCTCCGGACTTATTATCTGCCGAGGCCGTAGTTTCTCATCAGAAGAGAATCACTGAATCAGCTGAAAACCTGCTTGAAAACATGGAGTCGATGCTGCTCTGGAGCAAGAGCCAGATGCAACATTTTAAGCCGCAATCCCGGGAGATTGAAGTGGATAGCTTATTCGGGTACATTCAGAAGTTTTTTGTGAGCGAAACAAGGATAAGTTTCAGTTTTGAGAACCCCGGCTCTCTGAAAGTAGTAACCGACGAGGATTATCTGAAAACCATCATGCAAAACCTGACCAATAATGCGGTGAAAGCTTTAGCTGCCACGCCCGATCCGCAGATCCGCTGGGAAGCCACAAAGAAAGGGAGTCAGGTAATACTGGCCATCATTGATAACGGCCCCGGAACTTCTGCCGGGCAGCTGAACGCCCTGTTCAGTGAAGAGGCAGAAATCGGTATCAAATCAGGACTGGGGTTGCATGTAGTCCGTGACCTCGCCAAAGCCATTGCCTGTAAAATTTCTGTTCAGCCTAATTCTGGGAGAGGGATGGAATTTCGGTTGGTGTTTGGGTGAGGGGTTCTTTTAATCAAATCCTAACTCGCGAAGATGTATCTTACTGATATTGGGAGATCTTTTCATCATTTCCACCACGATATTGAAATCTTCCTGGGTTATCTGTCCTACAACAATAACAGGATTGTGCTTCACCTGATTCAGGACTTCGGAAAAACTATGCTGGTTTAGTTTTGAACAATCGACATAACTGTCGTAACTAAGAAAACTATAGTTGTTTTTCCTGATAAGATGCTGTAAATCGCTTAGTACGGGACTTCTCATTATTATCCCGTTTAAGTTGGAGTTAATATAAAACGAAGCGAGTAATATTCCTTCGTTTATTTTTCCAAGCACGATGTAATATTTTATTTTGGGTGGATTGGTGTCTTTTACAAACGCTTTAATAACACAACCAGGGATAAGCAATTTTTGAGCGAGTGACAGACTTTGATCCTCCGGGAGAAGGTCACCTAAGTTCATTTAAGCAAAGAGTATAGATTTATGTTCTAAATGATCAACAATATAATCGAGCATTTCCTGGTCAGCCCCTTCAGCCCTCGCCATATCGAGGATGTTGATTTCATCGTTTTCGTTGGCATTGTTCCAGGCCAGGTCGTGTGATTTATGAGAAAGCTGAGCAAAATTCAGACGATTATTCTCCCTGATGGAGATATCCAGGCACTCAATATCAGATTGAGTAAGGTAGTCAAGTTCAGCGTTATGTCTGGCCCTGATATTATGATTTCCTATTAATTCAAAAGCTGAAGCGAATCCCTTAGGTAGTTTCTGAAAGGTTTCGTCATCTCTGAAAGCCTTAAATATATCATAGATTTTTGAAGGTACCGGGCCATTTTTCATAGCAATATATCTTTCTTCAATAATCATGTTGCCGAAACGGGCAAGATGTTTTTTTTCGGCAAAGTATAAGATTTTGAATATTTTCAAAAAGCCAGACTCTCCTATACTATTGCTTATATAGAGAAGAGCGTTTTTCGCTTTGTCAAAATCAAAATGGTTATTCTCTGTCATAAATGGAAGGTAATTATTGGCTTGTCAAAAGACTGTAAGCAAGTGTTTATGGATTATTCATTACAAATATACTTCAAATACTACGTAAAAGTATCATAAATAGTTTTTGATCATATTGAAATTCCTGATTTGCTAAAATTATTAACAAGCCGCAATCATCCGGTTTTATTTAACTTTTTTCTCCAGGCTCTTCTTTATTCTGTACTTTACAATCCTTGTGATCAGGTCCAATGGCATAGGTTTGTTCAGCGGAAACTGGATGGCACCTTTTCCTGAAGTCTTGTAAGCCGCAAAATCCTGCTCGAATTCAGGCTCGTTATTAGGCACAGGGTAAACCCCGACATGCTTTTTATACCCCGCAAAATAAACGATGAAGCTTCCGCTGTATTTAAAAGCAGGCATAGCATAGCTGATTCCTTCCTCGATGGACGGGTCTGCTGATAACATGGTTTTTCTTACCAGATTAAGGATCTCCCTGGTTTCCTCAGGAAATCCGGATATGTATTCATCAATACTTTCAGGTTTATTCTCGGCCATAACTTATATTGTTTTTTGAATGAGTTCCTGCGTTTCTGTATCAAAGATAAGAAGACCTTCCTCTGCACTACTTAATTGTCCTGCCAATTCCCCGTTTTTGTGCCATACAGCTGATTTTCCTGCCCCGATGAAGTTGTCGGAAGGACCGATACTGTTTGACATCAGGGTGATCATAGAATAACTTTCAGCTATCTGAGATAAACTTTTTTCTGCTTTTTCGACACCGTCTGCTGTTTTGGCAACGCTGGTGAGGTACACATCAGCACCGTTTTTAAAGGCGTTTTCCGAATGTTCGGGCACCGATAATTCGTAACAGATGACCAGGGCAATTTTTGTATCCCTGATGTTCAGATGAACGGACTTTTCTCCGGGCACAAAATAGGGGAGTTCATCAGCATGTAAATACTGCTTCGCATAAACCAGTCTGTCTTGATCCGGCTGAAAAATAATCATCCCGATCCTGATACCTCCAGAACTTTTTACGGGCATACCAACGCAGACGGTGACCTGATTTTTATCACTTATTTCCTGGAAAACCCGCAGCCGGGCATCATCAACATCTGAGGCCAGTTTACCGGCTAGTTCAGGTTCATAACCCGTTAATGAGAGTTCAGGAAAAACGATAAGGTCGGCACGAAAAGCAATAGCCAACTCAATAAACCTAAGATGATTTTCAATATTTTTCAGAATATCACCTTTTAAAGACCTGGTTTGAGCTACACAAATTTTCATTTTTTTAGATCAGACTTCCGAATAATACAGCACTTCCAGGAATTTTTTGGAAGGGTCTGTTTCTCCTTCTTCGGTAAATATCTCTTTTATTACTCCGGCAGCTTTGATGGCTTTTTCAGGAAGTTTTTCCTCACTCCTGGAATGGGCTATCAGGAAAGCATCAGAACCCGCTTCATCCCGGATTTCGTAAATATCATATTCATCAGTGATGGGTACCGGCATCATTACAGGGACTTTGTTAACCAGAATTGAAATAAGTACAAAACCGGATAAGGCTGATCTGGCATCGGTCAGCCGGGGTATTCCCGTTATAATAGCATTCGAGGACATTCCGGCTCCGGCTACCGCCTCTGAAGGGGTAAACTTGCCTGATTTGTATTTTTGCCAGGCGGATTGCAGGGAGGAGTCCATTTTTTCCAGGATTACATCAATTTCCTTCTGACCCAGATCTGAAATGGAGAGGTCAAGGAAAAGAATGCTCTTCTGGCGGTCAACAACAACTCCGGCGACTTTACCTACTTCAGCAAGACTGATGACTTCATCATCTCCGCTGGTAAACAAATTATAAAATCTTCCGCCGTTGTCAAGGGCTTTCAAAGCTTCTGTGACACTTTTATAGGTCCCGGTTTTCTTCATAAATCTTTTCTATGGTAATTCTACGTCAGTTAATTTAAATGGCAGTTTTTTGACAGAACCGGGGGTTTCAACATTCAGCACCAGCTTAGAGCCCGGTGTCGGGGCCTCGTCAAAAATAAACGTAACCAGTTCATTGGACTGTGCCCTGCCGTTCCAGCTTATCCGTTTACCGCCGGCATCTTCAAAAAACAAATCCACCAGTTTTGAACGGTCTCCGTCAATATAAAAAGTCATCTGATTCGGGTCGTCAAACATGCTTGAGAGGCTCTCAAGTGCCCCCAGCAGACTTTCTGCCAATTTACGCGATACTTCCGGCATTTTTTTAAGTTCCTCCTCTTTTTTTAGTTTTTGCTCTTCCTGGTATTTCAGAAGCGACTCTTTAGTTAAATAAATCAGCTGAAAGCCTGAGATTCTGGGTGTCAGGTTAACGTTTGTTTTTTTCTCATAATTGGCGATTTTGATGACGGAACCGTCGGCTTCTGTCGGAGTATAAAAACTCAGCTCTCCTGCAATTTCCTTGATTACGGTGGCCTTTCTGGCAGGAATTTTCGTTTCGATCTTCACCTTCGCATCTTCATCTATGGCCTCGTATTTGAAATCATCTTTATCCGGTTTCAGCAGATTCAGGCCCTGGTCGTCCGTGACCTTGCTCAGTGCTGAGATCTTTGCAAACTTATGTTTTCTTACCTCATCACCTGAAATTTTCAGTTCAATTTCGCACCTGTTCATAAATGAGCCATCAGAAGTGGAGCGGGATTCGTCGATTTTGCTGATAGATACTTTCTGGGCAAAAACAGAAGTAAAAGCAAAAACAGACAGGGGCAGCAATAACAGTTTATTTTGCATAGCTATGGTAGTTTAAATGTTGCAGACCATTCAAATGTAGGCAAAATAAAAAGCACCAAAAAGCTGATTATGAATATTTTATATAACGGTCAAATGTCGGTTTATTCGGTTGTGTTACCAGGCTCTTAAAAACTGACTTCTCTCTAAAAAGCCTTCTGCAATTCCTTTACCAGACCATCCAAGGTCTTATAGTCAATCCATCTTATGACCATCACGATTTCATGCTCCGGATCGACATATATGATGTTGGCTCCGTTGCCGACATGCATAAAAGCTGTGGCAGGAGCGGAGGGTAATAATTTTTTATCTGTATTGAGAAACCAGTTCATAAATCCGTAATCAGGCTTGGCCGGAGTAGGGGTCAGGGCTTGTTTTACCCAGTTTTCACTGATAAGTTGTTTACCGTTCCATCTACCTCTGTGCAGGTTGAGTAAACCGAAACGGGCCATATCATAGGCATTGATCAACATACCTCCTCCCCAGTGACCACCCCCGCTGACACTCTGCACGGCTTGTCCGTCCAGCACGATCCAGGCATTGCGATAACCCGTCCATCTCCATGTGCCGGATGCTCCGATCGGGTCCATGATTTTTTGTTTGAGGACCTGTGGCAACGGTTTACGCCAGATATTGGTTGCAGCCAACGCCAGGGCATTGACCCGGACGTCGTTGTACTCATACACACTCCCGCTTTTTTTTCTTTCCCTCGTTTTCCAGTCGACTCTTGAGCTGTCCGGGCGATCGGCCCATTCAGGCTTTCCCCATAAGGTTCCTTCCCAGTCGCTGGTCTGGCGTAACAGGTCATTCCAGGTGATGGTTTTGTTATGGGGAGTGCCAAAGAGGTCGATGAGTTGTGACGGCCCTTTCCCTTCCTGCGGATCATACACTTCAGTAGCAGGAATGTAAGGATAAACTACGTCATGTACACTTTTGATAAGGCCGCTGTCTATCGCGACGCCCACCACCGTGCTGAGGAAACTCTTCGTTACGCTGTGGGTCATGTCGCACCTCAATGGCTCTCCCCAGCTCGATACAATATATCCTTTATGAATGATGATCCCCGTAGGCTCGCCTCTGTCAGGCATTGGGCCGACGATATGTCCGAAAGGTTCCCTGCCAAAACTAGTGGCCTGATCGTCTTTCAATATCCTGGAGTTTTTAGACTCATGAGCTATTGCATAAGCCCTGACTGCCTCAATGCCCTCAGATTTTAGCCCGAGTTCCCCCGGCGTTTTTTGTTGCCAGTTTGTTGGGGAGGGGAAATAACTTTTAGGTTTTGCTTTTTGAGCATATAGAAAAGAACAGCTCAGCAGAAAGAACAGTAAGGTGTTTTTCATGAATTGTTTTGATGAAATATGAAGCTAACCAGGCTTGTTTACCAGCTTTTGGCAAATTGGGAAAAGCTGCAAAGTTCATTATAAAAAGTAAGTCTCTTTATAATGAACCATATTGCAAATTACACCAAATTAATATTCAGGCTTCCGATTCTGTCAAAAACATTTTATTCAGAGAAAAGGGAGCGATTATTTCGTATTTGCCAGCTTCAAAGCGTAGTTTAACTGAACATCTTTGTTCAGAATGACGTCTTCAATGGATGGCAGAACTATATAGTCAGGAATGGTTCCCCGGTCCTTGTATTTTGCTTTTTTTACATCATTTACATATTTAAACTGAGGTATCGTGACCTCAATTTGACTATTGTTCAGGGTAATTGTGACGCTTTTTCCGGAGGTATTACCGTAATACCCCCCACCCGTTTCTTCACCGATAAATTTCCCGCGGTTCTGGCTTCTGGCTATTGAACAAAAATCAGCGGTGGTAGAAAAACTGACACCATTGATCAGGAACAGGATATTTCCTGTAAAGTTATTTTTTTGTGGTTGCTGAAAACCCAGAAGCGGATTTTCCTGAAGTGTTACGGCAGAAGTGACGGACGACTTGGAAGCGAAATATTTGAAAGGTTTACCGGTCAGATAAGAATAAAGCAAGGCTCCATAATCGTCAGCCCCTCCTCCGTTGTTTCTTACATCAATGATTAAAGTGCTGATTTTCCTGGTATTGATTTCTTTGAATGAGGTTTCAAGAAATTCTCTGAAATTTAACTGTGCTGCATTGATTCTGTTATCGTCAAAGGATTTCACCGTAAGCAGTGCCACATTATTCTGAAGAAAATCAAGCTGCAGAGGTTTTGTAACCGCCGGTTTATTCCTGAAATCACATTCAATATCTTTCACTGATTTACCTGCCAGATTAATAGTGCCCGTTTCACCATTTTTGTTTTTAAATTCAACCCGGAACGAATGCTTGTCACCGAAAATCCAGTGATACAATATTGGGAATGCTCCGTCATTAAGCTGACTCCTTTTTTTCGTTTCAATGGTCCCGTCTGAAGGCAGGTATCTGAAAAGCTCGCTTTGTATGTCTGCAACCGATTGGCCGTCAATAGTTAGAATTTCTGCCTGAGCGGGCAGTTCCTGCCCACAAAGCACATACGCCTTGTTTTCAATGAAATAAAGAAAAAGAGAGAACACTTTGATGTTGTCGCTGTAGTAACTTCCGAGGAGACGCGGAACATTGCTTCGGGTATGCCCGTCCTGCAGGGCACTGATCACAGATAAGACTGTTTTTCCAAACTCTATCGGAGACACCGGATGGTCCAAAGCCGCGAAATACCTGTCGAATATGGCGTCCATTTCTTTTTTGCTCTTATAGCGATACAATCCGGCATGCTCTTTTTCTAATGCCACTCGGAAGGTTGTAAAATCCTGCTTAAGTTTTTCAGGTGACAGGAGGTCGGTTAAAATAAGTTTTTTTTCAGGTTCTTTAACAGGTTTAATATTGGATATTCTGGTATAGCAGCTATCCCTGTTGTTCAATAAAATGATGAAGTCATAAGTAGCCTGAGGGGCCACTTTAACAGAAATGGAATCAATATCTGTATAAAAAACGATGGTTTTTTCGTGTCGCGGTTCTAAGGTCTGGTAAACATCCGGCCTGATTTCCGGAGAAATGTTCCAGATGCCTTTCTGATATACAGACCCGTCTTTAATGCTTACTTTATTTGAGTTTGCCCTTATTACTGCAAGCTTTTGCTGAGCCAGGATGACCTGACAAAAGAATAAGCTAACGAAGAAAAAAGCAATGAACTTCCTGCCCCATAAGGTGGTGGGGAATTGACCTGGTTTCATATTGATTGATGTTTTAAATCAGCGGTTACTTTTCTGATTGTTTGAGGAAAAAGAAGTAGCCTAAAAAACTGGCTGCTATCGAAAAAGCCATGATGGCCAGAGAATGGATGCCAATGGGAAGCGTGTAATTAATAATGGCGAGACCTGTGCCCAGACCCATCAGAATGGCAAACCATTTAATGTTTAAATTTCTGTCTTCTTTTGGGTTTGTTTTTAAAACAGAAGATACGATTTCATCAGGAACGCCTTTTTCAAGGATCTTGTCTTTGAGCTTATGGTCCATGGTACGCTTCATAATGGCCAGGATGAATATCATGACCAGGCCTAAAGTAAAAATGGAGGCACAGACATTAAAAATTTCCTTGGTGTATTCTGGGTACCTGTTGTCCTGTGCATTGACAAAAAGAGGGAATATCATTCCGGCAAGCAAACAAATGATCTTTTTCATTTTTTATCTTATTATTTATACGTGATTAGACAGGCTAATCTGTTTTATGTTGCAATGATTACTAAAAATTTAAAGCTTTTACCCTGGCCCGGTATTGCCTGCACATATCGGCGGATAAGAAGCCGAAAAGCCCGAGAACGGAAATAATGATCAGGCCGATGGACAGGGGTTTGATCGTAGTGAAAAGATTTAGCAGTTGATTTCCTCCGAAATACAGCAGGGCAGATACTGAAAAAATGACTGAGAAAACTAAAAACCGGGAAGCCGTTTTTTCACGAGCGACTTCAGACTGCGGCAGTTGTTCCATCACAATACCGGCAAGATCGAAATCAAAAACAGGCTTTTCCTGTTGGCTGAACTCTTTAAATAAAAAGGTGTAGTGTTCGGCTTGTGACCTGCATGTTTCACAGGAATGCATATGTGAGATCAGTCCTGAGTCACAATCTTCCTTTTGGAAAACATATTGTTGAATTTCAATATCATTAAGATGTTCTTTTCTCATAAAGCGTCTTTTTTATAAGTGAGCAACAAGTTATCCCTGAGTGTTTTCCTCGCCCGGAACAGATAACTTTTTACGGTTCCTTCCGGAAGTTGTGTTATTTCGGCAATCTCGGTGTAGTTCAGTTCTTCATGATGATAAAGGCTGATCAGGGTTTTATAGACAGGAGGAAGTTTATCTATTTCGGTCCCCAGTATGCCCGACAGCTCCTTTTTATAAAAGAGTATTTCTGTTTCATTATTAAAAATATCAGGTTGGCTGATCAGTTTCTCCAATATTTCTTCATGGGATTGGCCGCTACCCGGGTCCGGGAGCAGCAATTTTCTCTTTTCAAGGTAATTAAGACAGGTATGATAGGCTATTTGTGCAATCCAGGTAGAAAGTTTTGCCTGAAATCTGAAATTTCCAAGTTTTTGGAACACCTTCAGATAAATATCCTGTGCGATATCCTTCCTGTCTTCTTTATTGGCAATCATTTTGAAGACAATCTGTGCCACCAATCCTTCAGTGTTCTTCATGATTGATCTGAAAGCTTTGGTGTCACCACTCAAAACCTTATCAACCAGAAATCGGTCAGCCGGATTGTTTACTTTGTATTCCACTTCAGGATTAGACAGAACAAGCCAGAAAATGTTGCAAGAAAAATCAATCCCTGGCCTGAAGACTTATTCAGGTTCAGGAAAGTATCATAATTTTATCTGACCGGCAGATATTTTTCAGGTGTAATGAGCAAACATCCTGTTTACTTTGCCCTCTTCGTTAAAGAACATGACTTCTACAGATCTCTTGTCCATGACGGATTTATAATACAAGGCAACCGAGCCAACACCCTCTGTCACATCAAGTAACTCAAAATGAAGATCGGGTAACCTCTTCATGGCTTTTTTCCAGTAAGCGGCCACAGCCTCTTTGCCTTTTAATGTACTGGTTTCTCCGCCAGTTGCCATTTTAATCATTGGCGTAGTCACTTCGATGTCATCGGAGTAATGACTTAAGATGTCCTCCATATCATGGGAGTTCCAGGAGGCCACCCATTCTTCTGCAAATTTTTTAGCGTCCATATTTGTGGTTTTGTTTTTAGCAAATGTATTAAATTACTCTAGATACAGTGAGAGTTCCGCGGTTTTTTATAGCGGGGTTTAACCGTTGGATAAATTGTTGAGACAAGATAAAAAGAATTGGATTCTAAATCATTAAATTGAATCCGTTAATTAACCCCTGAAAACCAACCTGATGAAAGGCATAGGAAAAACTCCCTTGATAAAACTGGAACGTATGTCCGAACCTGGTTCGGCTGAGATTTACGTCAAATGTGAAAATGCTAACCGGACAGGCAGTATGAAGGACAGGATGGCTTTGTCGATGATACAGGGAGCTGAAGAGAGAGGGGAGCTGCAACCCGGCGGCACGGTGGTGGAATATACCGGAGGATCAACAGGAAGTTCATTAGCCATGATTTGTGCCATAAAAGGCTATAAAGCTCACTTCGTTTCTTCAGATGCGTTTTCAGAAGAAAAACTCAAGACCATGCGGGCGTTTGGTGCTGAACTCGAGATTTTGCCCGGCGATGGGGGAAAAATAACCGCAGAGCTGTTTACAAGAATGATCGGAAGAGCAAAAGAGCTGAGCTTTCAACCCAACACTTTCTGGACCGATCAGTTTAATAATATTGATAACCGTCAGGCCTATCATGCCATGGCCCGTGAAATCATGGACCTATTGGGTGATACCATTGATGAGTTTATTACAGGGGTAGGAACCGGGGCAAGTTTTTCGGGCAACGCCGAAGTGTTTAAACAGAAAATACCGGGTATCCGTTGTATAGCTGTCGAACCGCTTCATGTGCGTGCACTTTCGGGCGGAGATATTTCCGGGAAGCACAAGCTGGAAGGTATAGGTTCGGGGTTTGTTCCATCTATTTGCAGGATGGATCTGGCAGATGAGGTTATGGCTGTTTCTGATGAAGACGCCTATGAAACGGCGAGGAAACTGGCAAAACTCGAGGGTATTTTCGGAGGAGTGACTTCCGGGGCAAACGTCTGGGCGGCAATTCAAAGAGCGAGAGTTCTTGGGCCAGGCAAAAAAATCGTCACGATCATTGTGGATTCAGGACTCAAATACCTGAAAGGAGATTTATACCGTTGAGTTAAGAATCAGATACAAACGGTGACAAATCCATAAGCATTTGTCACCAGATTATACCCGCCAAATGGTTAAGGTGACGTCGTTGGCCTGTTCCACCATAACAATTCAGTTTTAAAAGCTGCGAGAATTTAGGGGTTGGTACTTTTA
This sequence comes from Emticicia sp. CRIBPO, assembly GCF_009905725.1. Classification (GTDB taxonomy): domain Bacteria; phylum Bacteroidota; class Bacteroidia; order Cytophagales; family Spirosomataceae; genus Leadbetterella. The sequence goes on from NZ_JAAAKV010000005.1 coordinate 244,836, forward strand.
TAGTATATTTCACTCAATAGCATAGTAAATCTTTCAAGATGTGTATCAGGCCGGTTTTCCATCAGGAAACGGCCCCTCATAACATTACCTGCAAAGATGATTATTGCAAATTTAGAATGGGTCTGAAATCATTTGGAATGAGTCCGGAAATACACTCTCAGATTCATTTTACATTTTCGGACTGTTTTTCGGAAGGCTCATCGCTTTTAAATGAGCCCGGAGATTTGCCCATGTGTTGTTTAAAAACAGCAAAGAAAGTTGCTTTTGAATTGAATCCGGCTTCAGTAGCGATACCCAGCATATTGAGATGGTCGTAGGCCGTGTCTTTCAGCAGCCTTTTGGCTTCCTCTACCCGGTAGGTATTGATAAAAACATTGAAATTCGTGTGAGCGTTTTTGTTTATGAGATTTGAGATTTCATTGCGTGTAAATCCCGTCTGTGCAGCCAGCGAATTCAGCGTGAGCTGCGGGTCTTTGTAAAGTTCTTTCTTTATGATTATTTCTGCCAGGTCGGAAAAACGGGTATCCTCCTGACTGTTTTTTGGGTCGTTTCCGGCCTCTTCAACGTTATCATCAAAGCTGATGTTGGCCTGCCCAAGTCCGGAAATCCCCACCCAATAGATAAAGATTACGTTTACGGACGAGAAAATGCCATGTAAATAATGGTTGCTGAATTTCTCAGCCGCCAATGCAGGGATCATGCAAAGCAGATGATAGAAGATAATGAAAAGGGCCACCCATTTTACCCACCTGAGCCGGCTTTGATGCAGGTTGGAAAAATTGCCCATTATCCTTTTCTGATGTCTGAATATCAGGCTAAGGGAGAGTGAGGCATAAAAGACAGAGAAAAAGATGGCCGTAAGATGATACATCCAGTAATATTTTTCATCATAGACAGACCAGTCCTGTAAAGAAGGATAAAAGAAGGACAGGATAAATAAAGTACTCCAGCCAAGAAATTCAAGGGTTGCGGGTATCAGGGTTTTCCATTCTTTTGATAAATGAAAGGGGCCGATCAGGCTTTTTACATAAAAATAGAAAACGACGGCATTCAGGGCGTAAAACCTGAACGGCAGGAAGTAGAGTGACGGGTAGTATTCATTAACCGAAATGTGTGAGAAAACGGAAAGAATAAGCTCGGCTGAATAAGTCAGCAGGAAAAGGCCTAAATAAACCGTGGGTCTGGATTTTTTGTTTTTCGCAATGAGGATAATTCCGAGTGTAGCACCTTGTACAAAAGCCAGGAAATCAATAAAACTGATCAGGTTATAGTTAATCTTCATGGGGATATTTTGGGTTTTAGAGTGGCGGGTATAGGAGAATAACCGGATGACAAACGTTGTCTCCTGACCGTTTTTTTAGTTAAATTTCACATCTTAATTATCGCTAAAAAAAACTGAATCTCAAATTATTTTTATTAAATATTAAGAAAATATAATTTCGAAATGTATTGCAACCGATTGTTATTAAGTATTTTACACAATGTAACCGGAGTTGATAAAATTTAGTAAGAACTTAAAATGATAAAATTCAGCACGAAGACTACTGTTTTGAGGCACTTATGAGGGGGCAGGTTGAAAATCGTGCCGGGTATTCAAAAGTCCATGCTTTGAATGCTGAGTATATCCACTTGTTTTGTATCTTTAATCAACGGATTGCCCGATGCATACAGCTTGGTTTAAATTTTGTAAAGGGAGTGATTAGAGGCGTTTTTCCGGTTTAGCGTGATATTTCCTGTGGGTTTAGAGTTGGAGATTTGCCATTTAAAGAAGGTCGTTTCAGTAAAAATTATAAAGTATTTTTAGATTTATTAATCAACCATGAGAATTCCCGGATTAAGCATTTTAAATACCAGTGTTCTGCTGACATTCCTGTTCAGTTCGGCCCACTCCGACCCGAAGGCGGTGCCGGGTTATCACTACACCGGAGCCTGGCAACCCAGCCGCATCAGTGCGGGGGAGGGGATAACTGAACTGGATGTCAAGATCGGCAAATTTCTCAATCTGCCGAAGGAGCAGCTGGCCCGTGTCATTTTTAATGTTAACAGTAAGTTTCCCGGTTCTGAACCCTGGGCTTTCTGGGCCGTAGGCGACATGACAGGTTTAACTCCGGCTCATCAGGGCTTGACAGACGAACAGCATGAAGCGTACCTGACTTTCATGGACAAGCAGGGTGTCAGGGTATTTCTTGAGATTTTTCCCTTTAAAGAAAAGAACACAGATGTGTTGAAGGAAATTGATCACTGGCTGGGTAAGTTCAGACACCATCCGTCTGTTGCCGGTTTCGGTATTGACCTGGAATACTACCGGAAAGCTTCTGACGCTGATGCCCAAGCTTGGGATGAAAGAATAAAATCACACAACTCCGGATATCGTATGTTCCTGAGGCATTACAATGCTGATTTTATGCCGCCGACCTATCGCGGAAAAGGAGATCTGATCTTTGTCGACTTTGCTTCAGAGGCTACTGTAGAAGACCTGAGTAAAGGGTTCGCTGCCTGGGCTAACCGCTTTGCTCCGGCAGCCTGTGCATTTCAGATCGGCTACCCGGCAGATGAAGACGGCATGAATGGCAGTAAAGAAATGGGCTGGTGGAAGCTGAAAGACCCTGTCAGGGACTGGGGCAATATGATCCTGTCTCAGATCAATAACCCCGGTCAGGAGCTTGGATTGATATGGGTGACGGCCAGGTCCGGGAAACCATATCATAAGAATTGGGACTTGACCAGGAAGTTTTAAGGTATGAAAAGGGTAGTCATATATCGTCGCTTGTTCAGTATCCACAAATGGCTTGGGTTGGTCACCGGCTTCTTCTTACTTCTGATCGGTTTGAGCGGCTCCGTGTTGGTCTTTAAAGAAGAACTGGAATCGGCTATTTACAGTGATTACACCAAGGTAAATCCCAAGGGAAAGATGATGTCTCTCGACAGCATTTATAAAATGATTACAGATAAATATCCTCACCTGGATGGTCTGGCCTGGGTAAACCCGGCGGCACCTCCCACCCATTCTTATCAGTTCAGGCTTTATCTCAATGACGAGCGGCTTTCTTCCTACGATCTCGGGACCATAAACATCGATCAGTACACAGGAAAGATCATTCGCTCAGGTCGCAGCGACGACCTGGAGGTGGGTTGGATCGAATGGATTTACCAGTTTCATTTTTCCCTTCATCTCGGCACTCCGGGAGCTGCACTGACGGCTGTTTTCGGCCTGGCGATGCTGACTTCTATCCTGACCGGGATCATGGTTTACCGGAAATTCATCTGGAAGGTTCTGTTATTTAAAGTACGGATCAGAACACATAACTGGCGGATATTTTCTTCGCAGCTTCACCGTGTGGTGGGGGTGTGGTCTTTGCTGTTTAACATCCTGATATTTTTTACGGGTTTCTGGATGAACTTATTTGCTTTTGAACCTGAGAGCTGGAAAAAGGAGACGTTACCAACCCCTCAGAATACACTTCTGAAAATTTCTCCGGAGCATATGTATCATGAAGCCCTGAGCAAGTTGCCCGGCCTTGTCCCGGCGTATGTTTATCTGCCTACGCAGCCAGACAAAAAATTCAGTGTAAGAGGCCGCTTCAAAGACCAGAATTCACTGTTCGCAGAAGGAAACAGTATTACGATGGACCCTCAAACCGGAGAAGTATCAGCAGTAACCCGTTTTGAAGACCTGCCGTTTTGGGATAAAGCGGAAGCCCTGGTATTCCCGCTTCATATCGGCAATTACGGAGGAGTGCCCGTGAGGATTCTTTATGTGATCATTGGTTTAACTCCCGGCCTGCTGGGCATTACGGGGTTTTTAATGTGGCGGCGTAGAAAAACCAGATGATTTTTCTTGATATTCAAGTGTAGTCTCTTGAATATCAATTATTTTTAATACAAGCTACCATGTATTGCATAGTAAATTGTAAATGCCTATATTTGTATATGTTCAACATAAAATAATCAATACAAATGAAAAAGCTTCATTTACTTTCAGCCATGTTATTAACTACGGCAATCAGTTATGGTCAATGTGACCAGGCTGTGGTTTTGAAATCTTCCAAAACAGAGTACCTCAATGGCAGCGGTGTTGTGGAACGCTCAGTGGATGAATACAGCACAGTTGAGATCACCAAAACACAGGTGTTTATCTCGCCAGGCAGCGGAGATGCGATGAACGGAACGATTAAATCTGTTTCCAGCTGTCAGTGGACTACACCCTACCAGGAAGGCAAATCAGTAATAAAGGCAGACTTTACTAACCCTGAGGGAGGAATCATGCATGCTACGATGACCATCGAAGGCATAGGTGGAAAGCTTGGATTTACCATGGAAGTTGAAGAAATCCCGAACATGAAAATCAGGATCAGCCTGGTGTCTTTTACGGAAAAGAAATAGCTTTGTACTGAGTCAATTAATATAGCACTGAAAAGCCATCTGAGAAGGTGGCTTTTTTTGAAGTCTTCAAAAATGTTTGAGTTTTTATAGAAACGAGCTACCTGAATTACTGCCCTAGTCTTTTTCCTATATGTCCTATCTGCTCTGCAGTTAAGTTGTCTGAGGTGATGTCACCGGTTTTGCTGTCAATATAAAAATCGGGCTCAATATCCGGATACATTTCTTTTGCAATCCCGTCGATTTTTTTAATCAGTAGTCCTTCTACCTTGGAATGGGGTTTCTTGGACATTTTCCCGATACATGACGTCATAGTTTGTGTTAGTTTAAAGGTGTTTCAATTTAAGGAAAAGATCGTATAATAATGAAAAGAAAATTAAAGAGCGGACTAGTTTTTAATGTCTGAATCTTTAAGTCTTCATTCAAATAGCTTACGTTATCAAATAGAAAAAGGTTGCTAAGCATGTTTTGTTTCCGGCCGGAGCAACGTAGGTTAGACTCAAATCTTTGATCAGGGTTTATTGGTAAAGAAAATAAGCGTCATTTTTTTACTGAAATTTTCTATAAATGGCTGATTATAGCCTGTTCATCTCTTCAAAATTAACATATAAAGAAAAAAATCACGCAATCGCTTTGAAATACAAAGTACTTTTATTTAACTTTGTTGTACAAAGTACTTTTAGTGAACCGGTTGAATATCACTGACTTACGGGTACTATGAAAAAGCTATTTTTTTATAACATTATGATATGGAAAGATCGGTGGGTTATAAGCCGGATGGTCGCTGATAAAAATCTTATTTGAAATATTTAAAAACAATTAATAACTTAAAAGTCAATTTATTATGTCACGAGGTAATCATTTAACAATGCAGTCCATTAATGCAGTTTCACTGACCAAAAATGTGCTGGTAGGAGCCGGAATTGCTCTGGCAGCCATAATTTTTTTTCTGCTTCAGGTTAAACACCCGAACCCGGAATGGGGGCAGTTCTGGATGGTCAGACCAATGATCATTGTTCCTCTGGCCGGAGCAACAGGCGGGGCGTGTTTTTATTTCCTTAATAATGCTTTCAGCGAAAAAGGCTGGAGAAAGACGCTGGCCTTCATTGTAAGTGTAATAGTATACGTGGTCGGTTTCTGGATGGGTTTTGTTTTAGGACTGGCCGGTACTTTGTGGAATTGACCATTTTAGTTATTTAAGAGGTTAAGTTAAAAAAAAATATAAAGACTCATGAAAGACGAAATATTGGCCCATCTGAATGACCCCGGGCAACTTGAAAAGATATACAGGACCAATAAGTTGGCCTTTAAACGGGAGTTCAGAACACTTTATCCGGAGCTTAAAGGTAAAGGAGTTGCTGATTTCTGGAATGAAAGACTCAGCTACGAAAGTGATGAGATCAGCTGGGGCACAGGCACAGACTTATGGTTGCTGGTGCTAGCTTCACTCCTGGCAGGTCTTATCGCAAAAGTGCCGGATATTTTTGGTATAGATCAAGAGTATTTTTATCCCAGGAACATCGGTTTTGTCGTTTTTCCGTTGTTGACGGCTTATTTTGCCTGGAAGAATAAATTATCAACCGGCAAAATTGCCTTTATAGTCGTGGCTACTCTGGCAGGTCTGATCTTTATCAATGTTCTTCCTGATAACAAGAAAAGCGACACCCTGGTTTTGTCCTGTATTCATCTGCCTTTATTTCTGTGGTCGGTCCTGGGTTTTGCTTTTGTCGGTAAGGTAAAGAACAGTGAAGAAAACCGGCTTGGTTTTTTAAAATATAATGGCGATCTCGTGGTCATGACCACCCTTATCCTGATAGCAGGGGGTATCATGACAGGCATAACCATTGGTTTGTTCTCCCTCATCGGGTTTAATATTGAAGAGTTTTATTTTGAGAATATCGGGATTTTCGGGCTCGCCGCAGCCCCTCTTGTGGGTACATATCTTACCCGGACCAATCCGCAGCTGGTAGGCAAGGTTTCTCCGGTCATTGCCAGGCTGTTCAGTCCCCTGGTGCTGGTGATGCTGGTCAGCTATCTTGTGGCAATAGCCTATTCAGGGAAAGACCCTTATAATGACCGGGAGTTCTTAATGCTTTTTAACGCTTTGCTGATCGGGGTTATGGCCATTATCTTCTTTTCTGTGGCCGAAGTTTCAAAAACCTCGAAAAATAGCCTGCAGATATGGGTGCTTTTCCTGTTGTCTGCCGTAACGATCGTTGTGAATAGTGTTGCACTTTCTGCTATCCTGTTCCGGGTTTCCGAATGGGGACTTACACCCAACAGGCTGGCAGTGCTGGGCGGAAACGTATTGTTTCTGATCAACCTCTTCCTGGTAACCTTCCAGTTGTTCCGGGTACTTTCAAAGAAAGCCGACATTACGCGTGTCTGGAAAGCCATTGCCTCTTACCTACCCGTTTATTTTATCTGGACGATCATCGTTGTTTTTATATTTCCGCTGATGTTTGGGTTTAAGTGAGAGGGGGGAATAGTGATACTGATGTACCAAAAAGAAAAAGCCACCTTTTCAGGTGGCTTTTTTACGTAGCGGGAGAAGTGCTACAACCTGCTTAATCTTATCCCTCTCCAAATCTTGTCAAAATGACGTCATCTGTGCAATTTTAATGCTATATCTGGTGATTTTGTACACCCTCACCATTAAGCTAAAGATAATAGGTCGTTTAAAACCTGGATGCAAGATTAAGTTTAACCTCTAAACTTTGTGCCCTTATTTCAACTCATCGAAAAACATGGACTGAAGCAATCTGATCGTACAGCTAATAAAAAATGATTTTGAATTATTTAATGTGTATGTAGTTTCAGTATGTTGTCTAAAATTGGTTTTTAATTTTCTGAAGATTCTTCATATGTAACATTTTTAAAAAAAACACCTCTTTTTTTTAAAAATACAAATTACACTGTAAGTGTAACTGGTTGATTATAAGTGTATTTGTGCTTGATTGAGATTGATCTGAAATTTAATTCTTTTGACACTATTTCGAAAAAAGAACAGTAAATACCGTGATAAGTTTGTTGAAAAATGATTCAATTATTTATGACAAACAAAAAGGTTTTTTTCTGGGCTTTTACTGTAGCTCTTGGTGGTTTTTTATTTGGATTTGATACCGCTGTCATATCCGGTGCTGAGAAATCCATTCAACAACTGTGGAGTTTGAATACCTTCGAGCACGGTCTTACCGTCTCCATTGCATTAATAGGTACAGTAGTAGGATCCTTAACTGGAGCAATACCATCCGATCGTTTTGGCCGAAAGGCCACCTTATTTGCTGTAGCTGTTCTTTATCTGGTTTCTTCAGTCGGTACAGCCATGGCCACTGACTGGGTTACTTTTCTGCTCTTCCGCTTTCTTGGCGGAATAGGAGTTGGTATTTCATCTGTTGCTGCCCCACTTTACATTTCAGAGATTTCCCCTGCCCGTTCAAGAGGGAGGTTAGTGGCCATGTTTCAGTTTAATGTAGTATTCGGGATACTGGTTGCTTATCTGTCCAACTATTTGTTGGTTGGATTTGGGGAGAATGATTGGCGTTGGATGCTTGGTGTTCAGGCATTTCCATCTGTAGTTTTCTTAGTGGCCATATTATTTGTTCCTGAAAGTCCAAGGTGGTTGATCACAAACAAGGGTGAATTTAAAGAAGCACAAAGAATATTGTCAGTAGCCAATGATGAGTCTGAAGCGAAGAAAATCCTGTCTGACATTCTTTTGTCCGCTGAATCTTCCTCAAAAGAAGGTGGAAAACCATCGATATTTTCTACACAATATAAACTTCCGGTCTTACTTGCCTTACTATTTGCATTTTTTAACCAGGTTTCAGGAATCAATGCGATCATTTATTACGCCCCAAGAATTTTTGAGATGGCCGGATTGGGTAAAAGCTCGGCATTGCTTTCTTCTGCAGGCATTGGCTTGATCAATTTCTGCTTCACTTTATTGGCCATTAACCTTATTGATCGTTTTGGTAGAAGAACGCTAATGTTTATCGGATCATTTGGATTAATTATTACTTTAGGTTTGGTGGCTTGGGCTTTTTACTCAGGTAACCTTGGCGGCTATTCTGTACCTATATACTTATTTGTGTATATAGCTTTCTTCGCACTCTCTCAAGGAGCAGTTATCTGGGTGTTCATCTCAGAGATATTTCCTAATCAGGTAAGGGCGGCAGGCCAGTCAATGGGAAGTTTCATGCACTGGTTACTGGCGGCCATTATTGCTTTCACTTTTCCTTACTTCACTGAAACACTCGGAGGGGGTAATACTTTTATGATTTTTTGCGGCATGATGATCCTTCAATTACTCTTCGTCTGGAAAATGATGCCTGAGACCAAGGGTACTTCACTTGAGCAAATTGAAAAAACATTGATTATACATTAAACACATAAAAATGGTAACTAAAATTACGGTTTTTGGAGAGGTCTTATGGGACGTTCTTCCTTCAAGCAAACTAGCGGGGGGAGCTCCCATGAATGTAGCAGCACATTTGAATCGCTATGGTCTGGATGTGGCATTCGTCAGCCGGGTTGGAAGTGATGATCTTGGACGTGATCTGATCGGATATATGGAAAATAATGGCCTTAGTACCCGGTGGGTTCAGATAGGACAAACACATCTTACGGGAGTGGCCAAGGCCAATATATCTGATAATCATGAAGTCACCTACAAAATACTTCATCCCGTTGCCTGGGATTACATCCAATTTGACAAGCACGCTTTAGCGGCTGTAAGCGGCAGTGACTTCTTCATTTATGGAACGCTTGCTTCCCGTGATGAAATGACTCGTAGCACCTTACTTCAATATTTGGCACAAGCTCGTCTGAAAATATTTGATGTCAATCTGAGGCCCCCTCATTACACTTCTGATGGTGTGATTGAACTGCTTAAATATGCCGATGTGGTCAAAATGAATGAAAGTGAGGTGAAAGAAATCTGTAGCTGGTTTGCCACATACCAGGATATACCTCATGCTATGGAATTCATAAAAGAGAGATTTGACCTTAAATCAGTCATAGTAACATGTGGAGGTGATGGAGCTATGGTACTTACTGAACATGGTCAACTGTTCAGGCATCCTGGATTTGAAGTGGAAGTGGAAGATACCATTGGTAGCGGAGATGCTTTCCTGGCTGCATTCCTTTATCGGATAAACCAGGGTGAACAGGTGAACTCTGCTCTTGAATTTGCTTGTGGTGCAGGAGCAATCGTTGCTTCAAAGGCTGGGGCATTGCCCGCCTTTTCGGAGGAAGATATCGCCCTTATGATTAGCTCCAGGAACATTAATGTTTTAAAATGATTAATTAGAATAACGCTAAAACGACTATCAGATGAAAAGAAAATTACTTTGGATAATGCTGATCTTCTCAGTTGTCCAATCCTTACAGGCACAGACCAAATCCGTGATTAACGGTACGGTCAAAGCTTCAGATGGCCAAATACTCCCAGGTGTGAGTATTTCAGAAAAGGGCACCTCTAACGGGGTAATCACCGGTGTATCCGGGACATATTCTATTTCAGTTTCGCCAAAAGCTATTTTGGTTTTTTCCTATATTGGAATGAAAACTGCTGAGGTAGAAACCGGTTCCTCAACGGTCATTAACATGACTTTGCAGGCAGATTCTAAAAGTCTGAATGAGATTGTGGTGGTAGGTTACACTTCTTCAAAGAAAGAGGATTTAACAGGGGCTATTGCTGTTGTGGATTTGGCCCCGGTTCGAAACATCAGTTCTGGTAATCCTATGCAATCTCTTCAGGGAAGAGTTCCGGGTCTGTATATAGAAAAGACCGGATCACCGAATGGTAATAATTCCAGGATATTGATTCGCGGAGCCAATACGCTTGGCAATACAGACCCTCTCTACATTATTGACGGAATGCCTACCAAACGTCCTGAAGTATTGCAGAGCCTTAATCCAAACTCCATTGAAACCATACAGGTTCTCAAAGACGCTTCTGCCTCTTCCATATATGGTTCAAGAGCTTCAAATGGAGTGGTTATCGTAACTACGAAGAATGGTGCTAATGGCAATGGAAAAATCAATGTAGACTTTAATACCAGTATATCCTCTCAATCAGAAAAGTACCAGCGATTTAAGATGCTCAACGCTGTTGACAGAGGAGGGGCTCTCTGGCAAGCGTCTATCAATGATGGGGTCAATCCAGAAGATGGTTATGGGGCACTATATGCTTTTGACTGGAATAAAGACTTTAAGAATCCCGTATTAAATAATGTTTCTGTGAAACCTTTTGTTGGGGGAAATCAGAATATGCCGGCGGGAGATACAGACTGGCAGAGTGTCATGTATAAAACAGGAGTTGTAACCAACAATGACCTGACAATCTCAGGAGGTTCAAAAACCTCATCCCTGCAAATTAATCTCGGGTACTATAAAAATACCGGAATGCTCAGATATTCCGGGTATGAGAAATTCAGTGGCCGGATCAACGCCTTAACAAGCACATTTAACGGTAAGTTAAAGATGGGAGCCAACATACAGTTAGCATCTTCTAATGAAACACTGGCGGCTTCAGATATTGGAGGAGCTCTCACTCCGGGTTTGGCTGTTACCCTTGCTCCAACCATTCCGGTTTATGCTGCTGACGGTAGTTGGGGAGGAGCTATAGGGTCGGGTTATTCAGATCGCAATAATCCGCTTCACATGCAATATATAAATAGATGGGATAATGCCAACAGGCTTACACTTTTCGGAAATGTTTTTGCAGAAGTCGAATTAGCAAAAGACTTAACTTTCAGATCAAGTGTCGGTGCTGATAATGCAGCATTTTACTTTAAAAATATAGAACAAGCATTTGAAGAAGGTTCATTCGGACGAACTAACAATAGTCTGACGATAGATCAGAATAAATTTTTAAGCCTTACCTGGTCGAATACTCTTACTTATGGTTTGACCTTGGGGAACCACCGCCTCAAGTTTTTAGGGGGTGTGGAAGCCATAAAAAATGATCTCCGATTTGAATTGGCAAAGAAAGAGGGCTTCGCTGTCCAAAATGAGGATTATTTTGTGCTAAGTTCAGGCACAGGTAATACCAATGTATCAGGAACGGGTTCAGGAAGCAGGCTTTTATCACAATTTGGAAGAGTCGACTACGGATTTTCAGACAAATACCTGCTTGCCCTGACCGTAAGAAGGGACGGTTCTTCGCGATTTGGATCAGAAAACAGGTTTGGGATTTTTCCGGCAGCATCGGCCGGTTGGAGAATAGACAAGGAAAACTTCTTCAAAAAGACCAAGCTGGTCAGTAACCTTAAAATAAGAGCTGGGGTCGGCCGGGTTGGAAACCAGGAAATAGGCGACCTCGCCCGTTTTGGTCTGTATGATACCAGGTATGGTGCAAGACAGTCCCAATATCCAAATGGGCATGATGGTTTTTTTGACCAGTTTTATAATATAGGAACAGCTTACGATCTGAATGGCGTTAATACAGGAATCTTACCTTCAGGATTTGTCTCAACGCAAGGTGAAAACCCTAATCTCAAATGGGAAACGACAGATGAGATAAATACCGGTGTTGATTTCGGCTTTTTCGATGGCATTATACAGGGAGCTTTTGATTTCTTTACCAGGAAAACAAGCGATATCCTCATCACCCCTCCTGTAGCTTCAGCAGTAGGCGAAGGTCAACTGAAAGTAGTGAATGGAGCTACAAAAACCAATAAAGGGTTTGAGTTCTCATTGGGATATTATTCCAAGCCCAAAGGAGATTTTACTTATAGCATCTTAACCGGAATAAGCCGTTTCAGGGATAAAATAACTGTTTTGCCTGAAGAAGTTCGTTCTGCTTATGCCGGCAATGCTATTACGACTATCATCGGTCATTCCCAGTTTGATATATTCGGTTACAAAACGTCCGGTCTTTTCCAAAGCCAGACAGAGGTAGATGCCGCTGCAGATCAGGTAGGTGCAGGTCCTGGCAGAATAAGGTATGTGGACACCAATGAGGATGGTAAAATTGACGCCCTGGATCAGGTATTTTTCGGAACTACTTTACCGGCATTTGAGTATAACCTGAGGATAGATGCGGGTTATAGAAATTTCGATCTGTCAGTTTTTGGGTCAGGCATTGCCGGTAGAAAAGGATTTGATATTTATACCTTCTACAATAATTTCATCAGGGGACGAGATAATGTCGGACCCGGAGTATTTGATGCCTGGTCGGCAAAGAATACCGGGTCGTCAATTCCTACTTTGTCACTTTCAGATGTAAATGGGGAAACCAGAACCTCTGATTATTTCATGGTAAATACCTCCTATTTTAAATTAAGGAATGTTCAGTTGGGTTATACGCTTAATCCGGACCTGGTGAAAAAAGCAGGATTAAAAAGACTCAGAGTTTACGCCATGGCAGAAAACCTGTTTCTGATTAAATCCCCGAGTTTCTCGGGCCCCGATCCGGAAAGAACAGATATTAATGCTATTCCAATACCAAGGACATTTACTGCCGGAGTTAATGTGTCATTCTAAATCTTAAAGCTAAAAAAAATGAAAAACAGATATATAAATATTGCTGCAATTGCCGGAGTTTTATTGATAACGTCGTCATGTAAAGATTTTCTGGAATATCAGCCCAAAGGGCTTTTATCCTCTGAAAGTATAAAGTCAGCTGCCGGAGCTGAAGCCTTATCTACTGCGGCCTATGCCGGGATAGGAAATGATGATATGATAGGCCCCATGACGAGTATGTGGGTATATGGCAGTGTACGTTCAGACGACAGCTACAAAGGAGGAGGTGGTGTTTCTGATGTAGCCGATATAGATTTTTATGAACACTATAACCTTACTCGCCCTGATCAGGGACTAATGCACCGTTTTACCTGGGAAAACTTTTACAAGGCCATTTCAAGAACTAATACGGCAATAAGAAGTCTGAATGCTCTCAATGACACTGAATTCCCGTTAAAAAAGACCCGTCTGGCAGAAATGAGGTTTTTGAGAGGACATTCCCATTTTATGCTGAAGATGCTATTTAAGAATATTCCGTACATTGACGAAACCCTTTCTTCTGAAGACATTCTCAAAGAGTCTAATGTGAAATACAAAACTGACGAATTGTGGAATGTAATTGCTAAGGACTTCCAATTTGCTATCGACAACCTGCCTGTTTCACAGCCACAAATCGGGCGTGCCAATAAATTATCAGCATCGGCTTATTTGGCAAAGTTGAGGTTATTTCAGGCTTATGAGCAAAATGAAAGCCATAAAGTGATCAATATCAATAAAGCCAGGTTGCAGGAAGTTGTCAACCTTACTCAGGAGGTCATTAAATCAGGAAAATATAAACTTCAGCCTGATTTTGCTGAAAACTTCATTGCTGAAACTGAAAACGGGCCTGAATCAGTTTTTGCCATTCAGTATTCCATCAACGACGGAACTTCGGTTGGACGCTTAAGTTATGTTACCGGCCTCAATTATCCGCACGGAGCACCGCAATACGGATGTTGTGGTTTTCATCAGCCAAGTCAGACCTTAGTAAATGCCTTCAAAACTGATAGTAATGGATTTCCTGCATTTAACAATTTCAATGATAAAAATGTAGATTTTAATGTTGATACAGTTGATCCAAGAGTTGACCATACTGTAGGGATTGATGGCCATGTTTATAAATATGATGCGTCAAAACCTTTCAGTAATAGTTGGGTACGTGACCCGGGGGTTTACGGCTTCTTTCACTCCATGAAAGAGCAGCAACTGGCCACCAGTTCTTCATATCACAAAGAAGGACCGTTCATTGGCTCATCAAAAAACATAGATATTATCAGGTATGATGATGTATTACTGATGCAGGCAGAAGCCTATATTGAATTAGGTCAACAGGAAATGGCCAGGCCCTTGATCAATCAGATAAGGAAACGAGCTGCAGAGAGTACGGGCAGGCTCAAGAAAACGGACGGCACATTTGCTTCTAAATATAACATTCGTGAATATGAAGCCACCGGATGGACACAAGAGTTCGCCAGGAAAGCCTTACAATGGGAAAGAAGGCTGGAGTTCGCGACCGAAAGCCCTCGTTTCTTCGATCTTGTGAGATGGGGTATCGCAGAACAAACCCTCAATCAATATCTCGAAAAGGAAAAAACAAGAAGGCCCTATCTTTCAACAGCCAAATTTAGTGCCGGAAGGGATGAGTATCTGCCGATTCCTCAACGTGAAATCAGTTTCACTAAAGGATTATATCAACAGAATCCAGGTTATTAATAATTGACTTCTGATCCCGGTAAGTTTTGTAACTCTACCGGGATCAAATACCATTTAATCTTAATATTATGAACAATAAACTATTTGCTCTCATCTTTTTGTCAGGAATTATCTTTTTCAATACAATAATGGCACAAGATAGGAACGAACAATACAGACCGGAGTTTCATTTTTCGCCAAAATCAAACTGGATGAATGATCCTAATGGGATGGTATATTTTAATGGTAAATATCACCTTTTTTTTCAACATAATCCCAATAGCTCAAAATGGGGACCCATGCATTGGGGGCATGCGATAAGTAAAGATCTTGTAAGCTGGGAAGAACAAAAAATTGCTTTAGCCCCGGACAGCCTTGGTGCTATTTTTTCAGGCAGTGCTGTAGTGGATAAAAATAATTCAGCCGGTTTTGGGGAAAATGCTCTGGTCGCCATTTTTACACACCATAACAGTGCAATTGAAAAAGAAGGAACCGGACTTCATCAGTATCAAAGCATTGCTTACAGTAATGATGAAGGGAAAACATGGACCAAGTATAAGGGAAACCCGGTGCTTCCCAATCCGGGAATTGAAGATTTCAGAGATCCCAAAGTAATGTGGCATGAGCCCTCTCAGCAATGGGTTATGACGCTCGCTACAAAACAGACGATTACTTTTTATGGCTCAACTAATTTGAAATCATGGAATAAGCTGAGTGAGTTTGGTGAAGGGTATGGAGCTCATGGCGGGGTTTGGGAATGTCCTGACCTGATTAGTTTTGATCATGACGGAGAAAAGTTTTGGGTACTTCTTGTAAGTATTAATCCGGGCGGGCCGAGTGGAGGATCAGCTACTCAATATTTTGTTGGGCATTTCGATGGAAAGACTTTCAAGCCATTAGAAAATAAAACCAAATGGGTTGACTATGGAGCGGATAATTATGCCGGGGTCACCTGGTCAAATACAGGTAATAAAAGATTGTTCATCGGTTGGATGAACAACTGGAACTATGCCAATATCATTCCCACTCAGAATTGGCGGGGTGCAGCAACCGTAGCCCGAGAACTTCAGCTTCAAAAAATTGACGGGGAATTTTTCCTCTCTTCAAACCCGGTCCCGGAATTCGAGAAATTAGTCTCCCCTCTTGCCACATTCAGCAATCATAAGTTGAAAGGGCAACTTGATTTATCAAAAAATATCCAAAAAACGGATGGAGTTTTTAAGCTTGAATTGGTTCTAAAGGAAACACGTGACTTTTCTATCGTACTGGCAAATGAAGCAGGCAATGAGCTTTTAGTCGGGTATGATAAGAAATCGGATAACTATTACATTGATAGGACAAAATCCGGCAAAGTAAATTTTGAGCCGGGATTTGCTGCACGCCATAGTGGGCCGAGAATAGCTAAGACCAGGGAGATTTCATTAACACTCCTGGTTGATGCCGGATCTGTCGAACTCTTTGCTGATGACGGACTCACTGTTATGACCGATCTGTTCTTTTCTGAAAAGAAAATGAATAAATTATATATCAGATCAGTGTCTGGTATAACGATAACCCAATTAAAGTACTCTGATGTGCAAAAGAAGTGAAATGAGTAAATAACCTTTTCTATCTATGAGCTCCTGGGTTAGATGATATTACTAATAATCAGTAGTTGACTTAAACCGACTTTAATTAGTGGGATAGCGAAAAAATGCAGGTACAATACCTGCTTTTTTTCCGTTTAAACTCAAAAATAGAATTATATTTATAATAAAAATAAAAAAGTTGATAAGGTTAGTGGCATGATGGATATGCGTAAATTTTACTACCTGCAAATTGAAAAAATTCTATCCGTTTTATGGATGGTAGTTTTGCTTTGTGGATGCTCTCAGAATAATAAAGAAAGATATACTATCGGATTTTCGCAATGTACTGGTGACGATGAGTGGAGGAAAGCCATGCTTGATGATATGAAACGAGAATTGGCATTCTATTCTGATACCAGGTTGATTTTTAAAGACGCAAACGCCAATAGCAATACGCAGATTAAGCAAATACGAGAATTGCTTAATAATGGTATAGATTTGCTTATCGTTTCACCTAATGAAGCTGAACCTGTTACACCAGTAATTGAGGAAGCATTCAAAAAAGGAATCCCGGTGGTAGTTGTTGACAGGCGAACTTCATCATCTTATTACACAGCCTATGTCGGAGGAGATAATTATCAGGTAGGAAAAGCTGCCGGTCAGTATATTGCTGCTTTGCTTAACAAAAAAGGAAAAATAATTGAAATAACCGGGCTTCCTAAATCTTCCCCGGCCAATGACCGTCACCGGGGTCTCAAAGAAGCTATTAAACCCTATCCTGAAATTACCTTGGTGGAAACCCTGAATGGTGAATGGGAGAAAAAACAAGCCAAGGAACAATTGTCAAAAGTAATTCATTTATACCCTGACCTTGATCTTATTTTTGCACAAAATGAGGTAATGGCTCTGGGAGCTCATGAGGTATGTATGCAGCAATTTCCCGGACGCCAGATTAAAATTGTTGGGGTTGACGGACTGCCCGGAGCGTTTGGGGACATCCAAATGGTTTATGATAAATTGATCACGGCAACAGCATTATATCCTACAGGTGGAGAAGAAGCTGTCCGGGTAGCCATGAACATTCTCAGGAAACAACCCTTTCAAAGAGAGAATTTGTTGCAAACTGCTATTATAGATTCTTCTAATGTCAGAATGATCAAAATGCAGACAGACAAGCTTCTGGACCAGCAAAAAGATATTGAAAGACAACAAAGCAGAATTGATGAACAGCTGAGGATTTACAAAACCCAGAAAGTTCTTCTCTATTTAATGACTGGCTTACTTGTGGCTGCAATCATTTTAGGGTCGATTGCTTTGTACTCACTTGTTGAGAACAAAAAGATAAACAAAGAATTGAAAGCCCAAAGTGATGAAATTCTAAGACAAAGGAATCAGATACAGGAGATTGCGGAAAAGGCACAAGAAGCTACAGAATCTAAGTTCAGGTTTTTTACCAATATCTCGCATGAATTCAGGACCCCTCTTACCCTTATTATTGGTCCGGTCGAAGACCTTCTGAATCAGAGGAAAGATGAAAATCAGGTTAGAAAAAACCTGGTCCTCATTCAACGAAATGCTCAAAGGCTCCTTAGGCTGGTCAATCAATTGATGGATTTCAGAAAAGTGGAAAGCGGAAAAATAAGAATCCAGGCCAGGTTGATAGATCTGAACAGTTTTTTGAAAGACATCATGGAGCCTTTTGAATTTACTGCTAAGAGGAGAAAGATAGATTTCAGGCTTATTTCCAGGTTTTCTGCTCTGGAGGTTTGGTTTGACGAAGATATGTTGGACAAAGTATTGTTTAATTTACTTTCCAATGCTTTTAAATATACAGAGGATCATGGAAGGATTTATTTGTTTCTGGAGCAAACACCTGGGTTTGTTTTGATTAAAGTGGAAGATAATGGCTCGGGAATGAGTGAAAGCGACGCCCTCAGAGCATTTGAGATGTTCTATCAAGGTGGTAATGCTGTAAGAGGTACAGGGCTTGGATTACCTTTGTCAAGGGAACTTGTAGAGCTGCATCAAGGAACCATTGATGTTAAAAGCAAGCTAAATGAGGGTACAATTTTCACCGTGAGCATTCCATCGGGTAAGGATCATTTAAATCCGGAAGATATCGTGATAGAAGATCGCGGATTAAGGCTTGGTTACATTAATAAACCCATCATTGATACAGAAGATAATGCAGGTGTGAGCTTCGGAAAGCTGGCTGGAGCTGAAGCTCCATCGGTTTTGATCATCGAAGATGACGATGATCTCAGAGGGTTCCTTTATGAGCTGTTGAAAGGGAAGTTTCAGATAATAATGGCATCAGATGGAAGATCGGGACTTGAGAAGTGTTTTGATACAGCTCCGGATCTTGTGGTATGTGACATTATGTTACCGGAAATGGATGGATTAAAAATCACCTCAACTTTGAAAGGTGATTTGAGAACCTCTCATATCCCAGTTATGCTTTTAACCGCCAAAAACAGTGTCGAGCAACAGGTGGAAGGTATGCACACAGGGGCAGATTTATATTTAACCAAGCCTTTCAGTTCGCAACTCCTGATAGAAAGTATTTCCAGCTTATTGATCAATCGTAAAATTCTCAGGTCCTGGAATGTGAGTAATGCCCCCTCCGAAACCCCCGGTAATTTATCGCGTCTGGATAAAAAATTTCTGAATGATTTAAAGGCAGCAATTCTTTCAGGTATTTCTGATCCTGATTTAAGTGTTGAGGCCTTAGGACGTGAATTAGGTCTGTCCAGGGTCCAGTTATTCAGAAAAGCAAAAGCATTATTAGGGTGTGGCATAAATGATATGATTCTTAATATGAGACTTGAAAAGGCGTGTGTCTTACTTAATGATTCAGAACTCTCTATTGCAGAAGTAGCTGATAGGGTTGGATTTGCTACCCAAAGCTATTTTTCCACGGTTTTCAAAGCAAAGTACGGGACATCCCCGAAAGATTTCAAAGGGTCTGTGCGTTAATTGCTTAAGACATTGGTTATGGGGGGAGTTATTAAATAATCTGTTAAGCCAGATGGTAAGAGTATTTTGATAAGTTCTGATTCTGCTGTCGATTTAATCCCTCGTTTTTCGCACAAGGAAATCAAATTTTTATGCGTCCCACAAGTTTTTGGCTTGATCCTCCTTGATCCCTTGTTGCAATGAATTTGTTGTACCAAACAAAAAAGCAGCTACGTTTTTTATTCGTAACTGCTTAATAATATGTGTAGCGGGAGCAGGACTCGAACCTGCGACCTTTGGGTTATGAGCCCAACGAGCTGCCAACTGCTCCATCCCGCGATATTGGACTGCAAAGGTAGTGCATTTTTTTTGAAAAACAAGTACCTTTGTAAAAAAAGATAGGATCGGCACTGTCAGAGATGTTTTAAATGATTGCAAATGAGAGATAAGTTGTTCATAGTCATTGGATTATATCTCGTGTTTGGTCTTGTCGGCATAAAAAAAATAAAATCGTGGAAATTACAGAAAATCATAAAGCGGGGTTCATCAGTATTGTGGGCAAGCCGAATGTAGGGAAATCGACCCTGATGAATGAACTCGTAGGAGAAAAACTTTCAATCATTACTTCCAAAGCACAGACCACCCGTCACCGGATCATGGGGATTGTGAACGGGGTGATGGAAGACGTGCCATTTCAGCTGGTGTACTCAGATACACCGGGTATCATCAAACCGATGTACGAATTGCACAACGCCATGATGGAGTTTGTGCACGGCTCGTTGGAGGATGGAGATGTGATCCTGTTTGTGACCGATATCTTTGAAAAGTATGACGAAGAAGATGCGATCGATCGTCTGAAAAAAACTGACTCTCCGATTATCCTGATCATCAACAAAACCGACCTGGCTACGCCGGAACAGATAGAGGAGAAAATTGCCCATTGGAAATCAGTATTCAACCCGGCGGAAATCAGGACCATTTCGGCCCTGAAAAAAGAAGGGGTAGAGGAGCTTTTGCCGCTGATAGTGAAGTACCTGCCGCAGCATCCGCCGTATTTTCCGAAAGATGAGCTGACCGATAAACCGGAGCGTTTTTTTGCAGCGGAGATCATCCGGGAACGTATCCTGATGAATTACAAAAAGGAGATTCCTTACAGCTGCGAAGTGGTGATTACGTCATTTAAGGAGAGTGATGATATAATACGAATATCCTCAGAAATTTATGTGGAAAGGGCTACACAAAGAGCCATTTTGCTGGGCCATAAAGGTGAAAGGATGAAGAAGGTCGGCACCGAGGCCAGGCTGGAAATGGAGAAGTTTTTTGCCAAGAAAATCTTCCTCGAACAATACATCAAAGTAGAACCCGACTGGCGTCAGAAAAAAGCCAAAGTGGAAGGATTCGGGTATTGATCAGTCAGTTAACTTAATAAGTAAAAAGACGGTAAAGGGTGGTTAACCTTTTGGGAAGATATTTCCTTTCACCGTCTTTGCATATATGAATACTTGTTATTGATCAAACCGATCTCTAAATCAATAATTCAGAAATCGCAAATACCATCTTGTGCCTTGAAAACGTGCTTATATCCTAAAAATTAATGAAGTCTGTCTATTCTTTTTTCTTCTTTTTTCTTTTTTCTTTTTTTTCGCATTCCATTTGCAGTCAGGGGGCTGTAAGCCGGATTACGTTCATTCCGAAAGTCCTGAAAGCCGAGGTGGTTGGAATTCAGGATGGAGATACCATTGAGCTGAAAGTGGTTTATGACGGTAAAGGAGCCAGAAATCGTCAGGGAAAAAACCTGAGGATCAGGTTGCTTCATGTCGATTGCCCCGAAAGAGGTTTTCCGCTTTGGAAACAGGCCAAGCAAACTACATCGGACCTTTGCTTCAGAAAAGTGGTGAAGGTGATGAATACCGGCTCGTTTGACCGCTACGGAAGATTGCTGGGAGAGGTACACTTGCCGGACGGCAAAGTACTGAACAAAGAACTGGTCAAAACCGGAATGGCCGTACATTTTAAGAAATATTCGGGCGACAGGGAATATGCGGCTTTGGAAGTCAAAGCGAGGCAGCAGAAGCTCGGTGTCTGGAAACTGTAATCATTTATTCAAAAATATAATTGTATGTCTAAGAAACTGATCCTCGTAACTGGTCTGATGTTAGGTGCATGGCATCTGGTATCGGCTCAAGAAAATGCCCCGGTTGATAAAAAAGCAACTGCAGAAACCAGGGCTCTCTACAAAAACCTGAAGAAACTTTCAGAAAAACATATCATTTTTGGGCATCAGCATGCTACCGAGTACGGGCATGGATGGTCCGGTGACCAGGACCGTTCTGATGTCAAATCGGTAACAGGATCTCATCCGGGTGTGATCGGGGTTGATCTCAGTGGTTTTTCGGGAATCAGCCCGGAGGCCATTGAAGCGAATAAGAAGAACCTCAGAAAAAATGTGGCCGATACTTATAACCGGGGAGGCATTACAACAGTGGCCTGGCACTTTTCCAATCCTGTTTCAAAAGGAGGTTTTTACTGGAAAGATTCGGTTTCTTTACCTGCTGTGAAATATCTTATTCCTGGTGGTGAGGCCCATGAAAAATACAAGGAAATATTGAAAGGAATAGGAGAGTGGGCTAAGTCGGTCAAAGGAGCGGATGGAAAACTCGTACCGATGATTTTCAGGCCCTATCATGAGTTCGATGGTGACTGGTTCTGGTGGGGCAAGTCGCATTGTACGAAGGAAGAATTTATATTGCTCTGGAAATTTACCGTTTCTTATCTCAGGGATGAACTGGGCGTTCACAATTTCATTTATGCCTTTTCACCGGACAATAAATTCAAAACAGAAGAGCAGTTTCTGGACAGATACCCTGGTGACGAATGGGTAGATATGGTCGGAATGGACAATTACGGAGACTTTGGCCGTGACAACCGCTATAACCTGGAAGCCGGTGTGTTGAAACTGAAGATCGTTTCAGATTATGCTAAAAAAGCAGGTAAGCTGGCTGCATTTACCGAAACAGGGCTGGAGTCTATTCCCAACAACACCTGGTGGACAGAAACCCTGCTCAAAACCCTTAAAAATAATGATCTTCAGCTGTCTTATGTACTGGTCTGGAGAAATGACGTTCGCAGCCCGACTCACTTTTATGCCCCCTATCCGGGCCACACGAGCGTGCCGGATTTCCTGAAGTTCTATGACGATGAGTTTACCTTGTTCGAAAAAGACCTTAAAAAGGTATACAAATAAGCAGCCCGGCTTTACATAAATAGAAGCCTTCAGGCCTATGCCCCTCATTAATCTGCCCTGGCCTTTAGGTCGGGGCTCATGGCATTTTTAATAGTACATTTTAATCTTCTTATTGATCTGACAGAACTTTCCGGCCTCAAAAGCCCCTTCTACTCTAAATTTATCGGACACAGACTATCATTATTCGTAGAATAAATTCTATTTTTACTTTTATTCAACCATAAAAAATCATGAACAGGCGAAATCTGTTAAAAAGCTTCCTTACTGCCTCGGGCGGTCTGGTAGTACTCCCTTCCTGGGCTAATCTGTGGGATCAGTCCGGAATACATGCCGATCTTTTTTCAACCGGCGAAAAAGAGCTTCTGAAGGCCATTGTCGAAACCATTATTCCTGATTCTCAGGACATCCCCGGAGCCAAGGCTTTGGGCGTGGATGTTTTCCTGGAGAAACAGATCCAGGATTGTTTCGAAAAAGAGGTGCAGGACTCAGTCACTTCAAATCTGAAGTCTCTCGAAAAGTATGCCCAGGCTGGCTACGGAAAGAGCTTCGTGGCCTGCAATGCATATCAGCGGGAAAATCTACTTGAAAAATTCGAAAAGTCGGCGGATAAATCAGAAGCTGAATTTTTCAAGCTGATCAAGGCAGAAACGATCAGAGGCTATACTACCTCTGAATATGTGATGGTTAATCATTTTAACTACAAAGTGGCTCCGGGACATTATCATGGTTGTGTATCTGTAAATGCTTAAGCGATGACCTATTTAAATACCAAAGCCGTCAAAGCCATGACCTATGATGCCATCGTTATAGGCTCAGGGATCAGCGGGGGCTGGTCAGCCAAAGAATTGTGCGACAGAGGCCTTAAAACCCTGGTGCTTGAGCGTGGCCGGGATGTCAACCACATTACGGATTATCCGACAGCCTCCAAGGCTCCCTGGGAGTTTGAATACCGGGGATCGGTACCGCTGGAGAAAAAGAAAGACTTCCAGTTTGCCCGGTTTATGAGAGAAGAAACCATGCACTGGTCAATAACGGATGACGAGCAGCCGATTGTCCAGGAAAAACCTTTCAGATGGGTGAGGGGATACCATACAGGTGGAAAATCGCTGTTGTGGGCAAGGCAAACCCAGCGTTGGAGTGATTTTGACTTTGAAGGCCCTGACCGTGACGGTTTTGCGGTCGACTGGCCGATAAGGTACAAAGACATTGCCCCATGGTACAGTCACGTGGAGAAATTTGCAGGAGTAGCCGGGAACAACGACGGCCTGGATGTTTTGCCGGACGGTGAGCATATGCCGGGATTTGAAATGAGTTGTATTGAAACCCATCTCAAAGAAAGCATGAAGCAACATTATAAAGACAGGCACCTGATCCAGGCCAGGTGTGCCCACCTGACAGACCCGCAGCAGATTCATCTGGACCAGGGCAGGACGCAGTGCCAGAATCAGAAGATGTGTAACAGAGGCTGTATTTACGGGGGTTACTTCAGCAGCAATGCTTCTACGCTGCCCTGGGCTAAAAAGACCGGCAAGATGACGCTCAGGCCTCATTCTGTTGTGCACTCGCTCATTTATGATGAGAAAAAGGGCAGGGCAACGGGGGTGATCGTCATTGATGCTATTACCAGACAGCAGTTGGAATTTCATGCGAAAGTCATTTTTGTGAACGGATCAGCCATGAATTCTGCAGCTATTTTATTGAATTCAACGTCGAACCGCTTTCAGAACGGACTGGGAAATGACAGCGGGATGATGGGAAAATTCATTTCATGGCATAATTACCGGGGTAAATTGTCGGCCCGTTATGAAGGCTTTAAAGACAAGAAAACTTCGGGCGGAAACCCCAGCAATGCCTATATTCCGAGATTCAGGAATGTGTATAAGCAAGAGATGGATTTTCTAAGGGGATATGCTACGGGTATTGGTGGAGGCCGTGGGCTGGCGACGGATACAAAGGGGATTGGTAACAGTCTCAAAGATCATCTTTTAAATCCAAAACTGGGCGACTGGTACATCAGCAGCTGGATGATGGGCGAATGTGTACCCAGGGAAGAAAACCATATCAGGCTTCACAAGGAACTGAAAGATAAATATGGGATTCCACAGCTGGTCTTTTCCTGTGACTGGGACAGCAATGACGACAAAATGGTGAAGGATTATCTCGAACAGATGACGGAGATGTTTACCCTGGCCGGGTTTGTGGATATCAACGGCTCTGATTCGCATTCGGCACCGGGTTCGGATATTCATGAAATGGGAGGGGTGAGAATGGGAAAAGATCCCAGGACTTCCTTGCTGAATGAGTGGAATCAGTTGCATCTTTGTAAAAATGTTTTTGTAACAGACGGAGCTTGTATGACTTCTACAAGCACCCAAAACCCGTCGCTGACTTATATGGCCCTGTCGGCCAGGGCGGCTAATTATGCTGCAGATGAGCTGAAGAAAAAGAATTTGTAAACTATTTTACCTTAATATAATGAATATGAAAAAAAATGTATGGTTCGTATTGATCACGCTTCTCTTTTCAATACAGATTTCAGAATTATCGGCACAAGCAAAGAAAGGATTGTATACCGCTGAGCTGGGTATACAGGCTTACACTTTCAGAAAGAGTTTTCCCCAGGGAGTGGAGGCTACACTGGATTCTATCAAAGCGATGGGTTTTAAAGAAGTAGAAGGAACGGGCGGAAAAGTGACTCC
Source organism: Emticicia sp. CRIBPO (assembly GCF_009905725.1). Taxonomy (GTDB): domain Bacteria; phylum Bacteroidota; class Bacteroidia; order Cytophagales; family Spirosomataceae; genus Leadbetterella. The sequence continues at coordinate 269,882 of NZ_JAAAKV010000005.1, forward strand.
TGAAGAATTCAGAAAAATGTGTGACGCCAGGGGCCTTGTGATTCCATCTACCGGGGCGGGTTACGATGAACTGGTTAAAAATCCGATGGAAGTAGTCAGAAAAGCCAAGGTGCTGGGAGCTAAATATGTCATGTGTGCCTGGATACCTCACAAGAGCGGTGCTTTTAACCTGGATAATGCTAAAAAAGCCGTGGAGGATTTCAACACTGCCGGTAAAATACTGAAAGAAAACGGACTCACTTTTTGCTATCACATCCATGGATATGAATTCTGGCCGTATGAAGATGGTACTTTATTTGATTATATCGCCAAAAATACCAATCCTGAATATGTTTCTTTTGAACTGGACGTGCTTTGGGCCATTCATGGCGGGGCAGATCCCGTATCACTGATCAAAAAATACGGCAGCCGCTGGAAACTTGTTCACCTGAAAGACCTTAAAAAAGGCGTGAAAGGTGACAGAACAGGGAACACTCCCCAGGAAAATGACGTGATTTTAGGTACAGGTCAGGCGGATATTGCGGGTATCATCAGGGAAGGAAATAAAGTGGGCATCAAACACTTCTTTATTGAGGATGAAAGCAACCAGGTGAACTACCAGGTGCCAAGAAGCATTGCCTATATTAAAAGCCTGAAGAAATAATAGACAGGCCTTTTAAGGCTGATTTTACAAGGATATGGATAAGGAATTAAGACCTTTTTGGGGTAGGTTCTTTGGTTTTAACTGGAAATTCGGACTTTTTTTAATTCTTATCATTTGTGTTCCGCGGTTTTTCCTGGTGCTGAATGCCAATGCTTCGGGAAATTACGGATCGATAGGCCTGATCATGCTTATGTCGGCCATTACCCCTTTTATTTTTCTGAGCAGAGCCGGGCAAAAGAAGATAGGAATAACCAGACCAAAAAACTATAGCTGGCTTTTGATCGCATTTATATGTGGATTGATCGCCAGTGTTTTGCTCTATCTTACCGGGCACATACTGTATGGAAATTCGTATGAAAACTGGTATAGTTATATCGGGAAGTCATACAATATTCCGGCAGGGATCAATGAAGGGGATAAAAAGATACTGTTCGTGGTCATGGCTGTTACCGGTATGACCTTCAGCCCGGTTGGCGAAGAATTATTTTTCAGAGGAATTGTACATTCCGCTTTTGAAAAATCGCTGGGAAGGAAGAAGGCCTCGATTATTGACAGTTCGGCCTTTGCTTTGACCCATATCTCGCATTTCGGGCTGGTGTTTATCAACGGAATCTGGCGTTTTTTCTTTATGCCCGCCCTGATCTGGGTACTGAGTATGTTTTTAGTGAGTATCCTGTTTTTTGTTTTCAGAAAACACTCAGGCTCTATCCTGGGATCAATCCTTTGTCATTCGGCCTTTAACCTGGGAATGATCTATTGTATTTTTTATTTGATGTAACCGTGGTACGATGTTCATAAAAGAAAAGAGCGAAGCCTTACGACTTCGCTCTTTTTTATAAGTAATCCTGAGAAATATATCAGGAATGAATAGATCTGTTTTCTGTGGCTGCCAAAGCTGCTTCTTTCACGGCTTCCATATAAGTCGGGTGAGCATGTGAAATACGGGCAATGTCTTCTGCACTGGCTCTGAACTCCATGGCCGTTACAGCTTCTGCAATCATGTCAGCGGCTCTTGCACCGATGATATGAACTCCGAGTACTTCATCCGTGGCTTTGTCCGCCAGGATCTTCACCAGGCCGTCTACATCACCGCTGGCGGTAGCTCTTCCCAAAGCTTTGAACGGGAACGAACCTGTTTTGTAGGAAACACCAGCTGTTTTCAGTTCTTCTTCTGTTTTACCCACAGAAGCCACTTCAGGCCAGGTGTACACCACACCCGGAATCAGGTTATAATTGATATGCGGCTTCTGACCTACGATGGTCTCAGCTACAAATACACCTTCTTCTTCCGCTTTGTGGGCTAACATCGCACCCCTGATCACGTCACCGATGGCATAAATACCCGGCACGTTGGTTTGCAGAGTATGTTCATCTACCAGTACCTTACCTCTTTCGGTGCTTACGCCAACCGCTTCGAGGTTAAGGTTATCAGTATAAGGTCTTCTTCCTATAGATACAAGGCAATAATCTCCTTTTATTTCAACAGGCTTGCCGTCTTTGTCTTCAGCTGTCACCAATACTTCTTTGCCCAGGTTTTCAATTTTGGTCACTTTCGTGTTGAAATGGAATTCAGCACCCAGTTTTTTAACTGATTTCTGAAGCTCCTTACCCATGGTTTTATCCATGGTTGCAATCATGCTGTCCGCAAATTCCACAAAAGTTACTTTGGCTCCGAGTCTTGCATAAACAGAACCGAGCTCAGCTCCGATCACACCGGCACCGATGACGATCAGGTGTTTCGGAACTTCCTGAAGGTTAAGGGCTTCTGTTGAAGTGATGATACGGGTTCTGTCATAATTCATGAACGGAAGAATGACAGGCTTCGAACCGGTAGCAATGATGATATTTTTAGAAGTCAGTTGTTGTTCAGAACCGTCTTCCTTGGCTACTTTGACCGTGTTTTTGTCTATGAAGGAACCGAAACCATTCACGACGGTGATCTTGTTTTTCTTCATCAGAAAATTCACACCGTTGTTCATTTTTTTAACGACTTCGCTTTTCCTTTCGATCATTTTCTTGATATCGGCTTTCACTTTACCTACGGTGATGCCGTGTTCTTCAAAATGATTCACAGCATTGTAGTAATGCTCTGTAGAATCAAGAAGGGCTTTTGAAGGAATACAGCCTACATTCAGACATGTACCTCCAAGAGCATTGTATTTTTCAATAATGGCTGTTTTTAAACCCAGTTGAGCACTGCGTATCGCAGCTACATATCCTCCGGGGCCTGAACCTATTACAATAACGTCGTATTCCATTTCAAAAGATTTAAAAAGCGTTGGCTTTTAAATTAAAAATTAAACCTGAAGCAACATTCTCATCGGATCTTCAAGCAGTTGTTTTACCCTCACCAGGAAGCTTACCGAATCTTTACCGTCGATCGTTCTGTGGTCATAAGACAAGGCAATGTACATGATCGGTCTTATCTCCACCTGACCGTTGATGGCCACTGGCCTTTCCACGATATTGTGCATACCCAGAATCGCAGATTGAGGGGCATTGATGATCGGAGTAGAAAGCATCGATCCGAAAATACCACCATTGGTGATGGTGAAGGTACCTCCGGTCATTTCTTCCAGGGTCAGTTTATTATCTCTTGCTTTGGTAGCCAGTTTAACTACCTCGGCTTCAATTTCAGCGAATGACATTTTTTCGGCATTTCTGATCACAGGAACGACAAGTCCTCTTGGTGCAGAAACAGCGATGGAGATATCAGCGAAGTCGTTGAAAACCACTTCGTCTCCATCGATATAGGCATTTACCACAGGGAATTCCTTCAGGGCTACTGCACAGGCTTTGGTGAAGAATGACATAAAGCCAAGTCCGACACCATGTATATCTTTGAATTTGTCTTTGTACTGCTTACGAAGATCCATGATAGGTTTCATATCCACCTCATTGAAAGTCGTCAGCATGGCTGTTTCGTTTTTAACCGCTACCAGTCTTCTGGCGATGGTTTTACGAAGCGAAGACATTTTTTCTCTTCTCGAACCTCTCGGGCCTGCAGCTACAGTAGCGGCCGGAGCAGAGGCAGCAGCCGGAGCGGCTTTTTCTGCAGGTTTTTCAGCTTTGATGGCATCTTCTTTAGTGATTCTTCCACCTACGCCTGTTCCGCTTACTGCGGTTACTTCGATGCCTTTTTCTGCCAGCACTTTAGAAGCGGCAGGAGAAGGGTGGCCGGTTGCGTAACTTCCGTCTTTTGAAGGAGCTGCGGTCTGGGCCGGGGCAGAAGGAGCTGCAACAGGAGCCGCTGATGCTACTGCACCACCCACTTCTATTTTAGCGATGACTCCGCCGATAGGTATAGTTGATCCTTCAGGAGCTACGATCTTCAATACACCGGCTTGCGGAGAAGGAAGTTCAAAAGTAGCCTTGTCAGATTCGAGTTCACAGATAATTTCGTCCATGGCCACAGCATCTCCGTCTTTTTTAGACCATGAAGCTATGGTAACTTCAGTGATTGATTCACCTACAGTAGGCACTGTTACATCAATGATGCTGGTTGCAGCGGCAGGTTTGCTTTCAGCGGCCGGTGCGGCAGCGGGTGCAGCAGCTTCTGCAGCTTTAGGGGCTTCAGGTGCGGCAGCTCCGCCGGTCTCTATGGTGCAAATCGGAGCTCCTATTGCAAGGGTTTCTCCTTCTTTTGCTAAAATTCTAAGAATACCGTCTCCTTCAGCAGGTAGTTCGAAGGTAGCTTTATCGGACTCAAGTTCACAAATAACTTCATCCATTTTTACGAAATCGCCATCTTTTTTTACCCACGAGGCTATCGTTACTTCGGTTACTGACTCACCTACCGAGGGTACTTTCATTTCTATTGCCATGATCTACAATTTAATTCAATTCAAATGCTTTTTCTAATATTGCTTCCTGTATTTCGTTATGGTTCTTGGTATAACCGGTCGCAGGAGAGGCACTTAATTTCCTTGCAATGACATCTTCATGTCCCAGTTCAGGGAATTCTCTATGCACAAATGACCAGGCTCCCATGTTCAGAGGCTCTTCCTGTACCCAGATCACCTCAGCGTTTTTGTATTTGCTAAGATGGTCAATCACCTGATTTTTAGGGAACGGATGCAATTGCTCTAATCTGATGATTGCAATGTCCTTTCTTTCTGTTTCCTGTTGTCTCTTAAGAAGGTCCCAGTACACTTTACCAGAGCAAAGTAATACCCTTTTCACTTTTTTAGGATCTGAGTAATCATCACCGATAGTTTCTTTGAATGAATTATTCTCAAGGAATTCTTCAATTGGTGAAACAGCTCCGGGATGTCTCAACATAGACTTCGGAGACATGTGAATACAAGGCTTACGGAATGGCAAAGTCAGTTGTCTTCTCAGCATATGGAAGAAGTTGGCCGGCGTAGTACAGTTGCAAACGAACATGTTATATTCAGCAGACAACTGCAGGAATCTTTCAGGACGGGCGTTAGAGTGCTCAGGCCCTTGTCCTTCATAACCGTGAGGTAAAAGAAGTACCAGACCGTTCATGGTATTCCATTTCGATTCAGTAGCTGAAATGAACTGGTCAATCATGATCTGTGCACCGTTGGCAAAGTCACCGAACTGTGCTTCCCAGATGACGAGGGCATTAGGGTTAGCCATGGCGTAGCCATATTCATAACCCATTACCGCGTATTCTGAAAGGAATGAATTATAGATCTCAAATTTACCCTGACCTTCTCTGATAGCCGTCAGGTTGTTGAAAATCTGGTTGTTATTGATATCGTGCAAAACAGCATGACGGTGAGAGAAGGTACCTCTCTGCACATCCTGCCCGGTCATTCTTACCCATTTGCCGTCGTTCAGGATAGAACCATAAGCCAGAAGCTCTGCAGCAGCCCAGTTAAGCGGCTTATTCCCTGCAAAAATCTCTTTACGTTCTTCCAGAACTTTTTCGATCTGCTTGATAGGCTTGAATCCTTCAGGAATAGAATAAAGGGCTTTCCCGATCAGGTCAATGTCTTTTTTAGAGATACCGGTTTTAGGAGAATATTCAAAATCCGTAGGATCAGATCTTCTCAACAGACCCCATTCTTTTTCAAGCTTAGGTAACTGATAAGGCAGCTGATTTTGTTTCACTTTGGTCAGGATGCCCTGAAGGTTGTCATCAAAATCGCTTTTCAGTTGTTTTGTTAATTTCTCGTCGATATCACCACCTGCTTTGAGTTTCTCAATGTAAATCTCACGCGGGTTCGGGTGATTGTTGATGATCTGGTACATTGTCGGCTGGGTAAACCTCGGCTCATCCGCTTCGTTGTGTCCGTGTTTACGGTAACAGATCATATCTACGAATACGTCCCTGTTAAACTCCTGGCGGAATTCGATGGCCAGTTGCATGGCATAAACCACAGCCTCCGGATCGTCTCCGTTGACGTGGAAAATAGGCGTATCTAATATTTTGGCAACATCCGAACAGTAAACACTTGAACGGGCGTCATTATTATCTGTCGTGAAACCGATCTGGTTATTGATGATAAAGTGGATAGAACCACCAACATAATAGCCCGGAAGGTTTGACATCTGTGTTACTTCATATACAATACCCTGTCCGGCCAGTGAGGCGTCACCATGGATGATGATCGGAAGGATTTTGTCATAGATATCATCGAAGTTGTTAGACTTCATCCCTGCACTTTCAAAGTGAGCATCGGCTCTGGCACGGGCATAACCCAAAACGACAGGATCAACGGCTTCAAGGTGGGAAGGGTTGGCCATCAGCTTCATCGAAACCCTCTTTCCTGACGGTGTTTCGATCTGGCTTGAATAACCCATGTGATATTTAACGTCACCATCGCTGTACTCAAGCGTCGGAACGTTTTCTACGAATTCATTAAATACCTGATCATAAGGCTTTTGAAGAATGTTAGTCAGTACATTCAGACGACCCCTGTGAGCCATACCGATCAATACTTCTTCCACACCCATTTCAGCCCCTTTGAGGATAGCGGCGTCAAGACCCGGAATGGTTGATTCGCCCCCTTCAAGAGAGAAACGTTTTTTTCCTAAAAATTTGGTATGCAGGAAGTTTTCAAAAGCAACAGCCTGGTTCAGTTTTTTCAGGATCCTCTTTTTCTCATCAAGACTCGGTTTGAAATTAAGGTATTCAGTTTCCAGTTTTCTTCGGAACCAGCCCTTTATCTTACGGTCTCTGATGTATTGGTATTCAAAACCGATATTGCCTGTATACACTTTTCTGAGGGCGGTATCGATTTCTCTGAGGGTGGCTGGTCGGCCGAACACCTCAATACCTGCTTCAAAAACAGTGTCAAGGTCACTATCTGAGAGATTAAAATCCTTTAATTCAAGATTCGGATTAAACTTTCTGACAGGATAAAGCGGGTCGATGGTGGCCATCATGTGGCCCCTGGCACGCATACCTCTGACGAAGTGCACCACTTCAATTTCTTTTAAAACATGTCCGTCGGGTTTGGTGCTTGCGGAACTGGTTGCTGCGGCTGCGGTATGGCCGTTGGTATTCCAGGCTTTTGAAAACTCAAAGCCTTTGAAGAAATTTTGCCAACTGACGTCGACCGACTCCGGATTACCCAGATATTGTTGGTAAAGAGAGTCTATTGCTGCTACATCGGCATTGGCAATATATGAAAACTGATCCATTATTAATTATTACTAATCGTTGGCTGAAATTTTATGCAAAGTTATTATTTGACATTGAATATGTTAACAAATATCTAATGTAATTTATCTTAAACTGATTATAATTATTTTACAAGGGTGATAATCTTGTGTTTTTCTTATAATTAAGGCCCCTTTTAATTAAAATCATTGAATTTTTTAAAGACCTCCTTATTTTAAAATATTTCTGACTGACCTTTTTCCTGTTCCGCTCCGCTGCTGTTATATCTGAATAAAAGCTGAAATACACCATTCTGGTTTTGAGCAACCGGACTGTTCAGTTCATTTCTTCCATAATTGGAATCATATGACAATCCCAGATTAATAGTACGGGACACTTTAACTTCAACGAAAGGAATCAGGTTTTCGTTTGAAGTAGTCAAACCAATATCTCTCATCCGGTAAGAAGCCCCCAGGCACAGCCTTTCAAACAGCCAGGCTTTGACATTGACGTCAAACATTTTCTGGTTGGTAGCTACGCCCCCGAGAACATTGGCATGAAGGTCCAGACCGTCGACAGCATTGTATAAATAACCCAGGTTGATGAACAAGGGTCTTGATTCGGTGATTCTTTTTGAATAGAAAGCCACGGGGTTGGATACCCCCAGCCAGGCATTCTGATATTTAAAGAGGATGCCAAGTCCGGCATATGGAGAAACGCGTTGTTTTCCGGCTACGGTGATGACATTGGGTTGAACAAAAATACCGGTGTTGACCCCGAATTTAATGGTGGCATCGCCCAGTTCGAAACCTTTGGCATATCCGAGGGTAATGCCCGTGCTGATGAGGTTGCCGACATTGGAGCGGAAGCCCTGGAACGAAAGTCCGGAATTATTGTACAGCTGGCCGTCGATGGCCACGATCTGCGAAACCTGGTTGGGTCTGATGGTTCCGTTGAATTGGTTGCCCAGGATACCTTTTAAACCGAATGAGCCGTTTTCTCCCGCTAGGGCAGGATTAAGGGATAAATAATTGAACTGATACTGGCGTGTCAGGCCTGATTGGGAGTAGCTAAGTTCAGTTATAAATAACAGGAATATTAAGAAAAGCCATTTCATTCAAATAATGTTTTTATAAAAATAAAGCCGCTCACAAAGGTAAGCGGCTTTATCAGAAAATGTGATTTTTTTTATTCCATTTGTAAAATTTTAATCTCGGTACGACGGTTTTTCTGATGCTCAGCTTCAGAACATGGTACCCCGTCGGAACAGTTGTTAACCAGCATAGATTCGCCATATCCTACGATACCGGCAATCCTTGTTTTGCTGATGCCTCTTTTAAACAGGTACTCGGCAGTGGCTTTGGCCCTGTTTTCAGAAAGGGTCTGGTTAAAGTCGGCCGGGCTGCGGCTATCTGTATGAGCCCTCAGTTCAACCCTCATTTTAGGATATTGTCTCATGATGCGTACGAGCTTGTCAAGACCGGCTCTGGCGTCAGACCTGATATTGTATCGGCCATAGTCAAAGTAAATGTTCTCGATTTCGACCACATCGCCGGTTACAAACATCAGCAGATCGGTATTTACAGGGCCGTTGTTACAGTTAAGCTTGGCCAGTTTGGTGCTTTTTGAGCCCATGTTGTCCTTTTTACCGTCGATCACGTAGTCACAACCTTCAACCGCAGTAAATTCGAAGAAACCGTTTTTGTCGGTCATCACTTTCTGAATGCTGTTGTCGCATTGGTTGACCAGGGTCACTTCCACACCCGAAAGCCCGTTTTTAGAGTTTTGGGTCAGCACCTTTCCTCTGATGATACAGGTTTTTCCTCCCAAAGGATTTGGTCCGGCTGTAAATTTCGATCTGTCAACAGACGACATCAGCGAATCTACTGCCTGCTTCGGAATTGACATCGGAATTTCAAGTCTTGAGGCCTCGTTATCACATTCGTCGATAGAGAAACTGACGGTGTTAGGACTGTAGCCTTCTCTTACGGCTTTGAATGCATAATCATGATTAGTGTCAATGTTGTCAATCTTGACATTACCTTCAGCATCAGTTACGGCTTCCAGGTTGTTCCCATCCGGGTCTGTGTAAGTGATTTTGGTATTGTCAAGCGGCATTTTGCTTTCGGCATCGTATACAGCGATCAGAAGCTCACAACCTTCTTTCAGCTCACAATCTCTTTCAAATTTGTAAATATCGTCATCATTTCCGCCTCTTTTTCTGTTGGAACTGAAATATCCTTTTTGTCTTACGCCGTCTGTCACGATACCGAAATCATCTTTGCTTGAGTTAAGCGGAGCACCGATGTTGATCACACGGCCTTTTTGTGTTACGCCGTCCAGGTGGGTAAAGAAAATATCCAGTTCACCTAAACCCGGATGTCCGTCAGAAGCGAAATAAAGGTTTGATTTTTCATCTATGAAAGGAAACATCTCGTTGCCTTTGGTATTGACGTCTTTTCCTAAGTTGATCGGCTGCGACCAGTTGGTGCCATCATATCTTGACACATAAATGTCGGTTCCGCCGAATCCGCCCGGCATATCTGAAGCAAAGAACAATAATTTCTCGTCAGGTGAAAGAGCCGGGTGTCCGGTAGAGTATTCGTTAGAGTTAAACGGAAGCTCGGCAATGCCGCTCCAGCTGTCTTTATTGGCTGTGGCAATATAAAGTTTCAGTTTGTTGATACCATCAGAACTTTTCCTGGCTACGCCGTTCATGAAGTTGTTCCTGGTGAAAATCACCTTTGACCCGTCTTTAAAGAAAGCTGCAGGACCTTCATGATATTTGGAGTTAACGCCGTTCAGTTTCTCACTAGCTGTGATAGGCTTGTCAGAAAATCCTCCGCCCCCGATACCAGAGTTAGAGCCTCCTGCGAAACTTCCCAGGGTTCTGGAGTCGTTGGCAGTTGGTTCGGTATATTCGTCGCTACCGACCACGCCGCCGCTGCTTCTTGATTTTTTAGAGCTTTTGGAAGAAGACCCGCCACCTAATCCGGCGTCGGAGCCGCTCAGCATTGCGACGTCTTCAAGATGATAGAGGTCAAGAAACGGGGTGTTGTTCCAGGTAAAAACCCTTTTGATGCCACCGGCATTCTGACGGTTTGAAACAAAAACAAGACCACTGCGGTAATTGGCCGGACTAAAATCAGCAGCGTTGGTATTGATCGACAAATAATCGACTTTGTAACAACTTGCATTTTTAGACAAGACGCTAACGTCGCTGTATAGTTTTGAAAAGCCCTTTCCTCTCGGATCGCTGTCCATTTTAGCGGTATACTTTTCGTATTGTTCCTGTGATTCCTTGTATTTGCCGTTGCTGGCAAGGGCCTGTGCATATTTCAGATATATGCCTGCATTTTCAGCTGAAAGTTCGGTACCTGAATTAGCGATCTCTGCATAAACACGTTCGGCATTCTGGGCATCTTTTACTTTTGAGTAGCTGTCTGCAAGTTTTATTTTGGCAGAGGTCTTCTCAGCGTCGGTTAAGCCTTTCTTTTTTAAAGCCTGCTCGTAAGCATCGATGGCCTTCATATAGCTAAGGTTTTCGTAATGGTGATCGGCGGTCTTCAGCAAGCCGCTTTGTGCGAAACTGCTGAAAGAAAACAGCCCGCAAAACACCATAAATATCCATTGTTTTTTTATCCTGACAGTCATAGTAATATTCTAGAAAGATGGGAGACAAATTTGTTATAGGTTGATATCTGGTTTAGAAATATCTCGGTGTGAGTATCTTGTTTTTGCCGTAGCCGAATTCGTATCTCAGCAACCACTCATGGGTAGGTGTACCTGTAAGTTTGTTGTAAGTAGAGTTGGCATTCGATTTGTCGTTAAGCCTGTTCATGTTGTAATCATAGGCATATCCCACCCTCAGTTGTGGTGTAAGCTGAAGTTCGAACATTCCGACTACAGCGTCAATGGCATCTTGTCCGGATAGCACTGTTTGTGATTTTCTTCCGGAGAAACCGATCGCGATTTTGTCTTTGAACCAGAAGTTGATGTTACCGTCAAATCCCGCCCCGACACCCTGGGTATAACGGATCATGGTCGAAGGCTTCATTTTGATGTTACCTTTTCCGACAACAAAACCCATCATGAGGAAGTAGTGTCTCTGTACTTTACCTGAGACGGTACCCGGAAGTTTCTGCTCAATGATCTGAGGTACAGAAAAGCCCAGGTAGCTTTTGTCATTGCTGATAAAAAGCCCGCCACCTACGTTCGGAATAAGCTTATTGATATTGGCATTGTTGTTAAATGCCGGGTCATTATTGATATCGTTGATCTCCTTGATTTTTGAGAAAGCAAGACTCACGTTGGTTACCCCACCCTGAACACCCAGTGAGAGCGTGGTTCTGTCACCCACTTTTACGCGGTAAGCATAGGCTAGGTTGATACCTGTGTTATTGGCAATTCCGATGGCATCGTTAAATGCGGTCAGACCGATTCCCATTTTTTCGTTTTTGATGGGCATGTCCAGTGAGAAAGAGTGTGTGTTGGGAGATCCCGGAACACCGATCCACTGATAACGGCCAAGGGCGGTTAAACTCAGTACGTCTCTGCTGCCCGCATAGGAAGGATTTATAGCCAGGGTGTTAAACATGTATTGGGAATACATAACCTCTTGTTGGGCGTTAGCCTGAAAGCCAATAGATAAACCCCAAGCAAGCATTACTGCAAGCTTACTTTTTAGTAAACGTGAACTTTTCATTTTTGTAATTTTTAGTAAAGATTCCATACCCTGGTTTTTTTATTTTTCCTGATTTGCCCAAGGTATTGACGCTCAATAGCTTAGCAAAATTAGTATAAGTTTTTTAAAATGCAATATTTAATTAATTTTCCTTCAGAATTTTACAATAATTCATCCTGATCCGGAGTTACCGGGCAATCGTAATAAAGTTCACATAACGTTTTCCTCCAAATACCCTGACGTTCGGGCTCTGCATAACGTAGTAGTATGTGCCATCAGGAACGGCGTCTTTTCTGCCGATTTTAATACCCTGATTTACAACGCCATCCCATCCGTTGTCATCATCCGGATAATCAAGTTTGTAGTTCTCGGATTTGAACACCATCTGACCCCAGCGGTTATAGATGATTACCGAAATACTGTCTGAAGCCGTCAGTCCGTTCGGCACATTCAGGTCTTTGATGATCAGTTTTTCGTTGAGACCGTCATTGTTCGGCGTCAAACCTTCAGAGATAAACAGGAGTACCGTTGAAGTATCTGCTCCCGCAGGCTCAAGCGTGATTTCCGTAGGGGTATTGTCGTCTCCAGGGTTGTTGTTGCCGTTTTCATCCGGATCAAAACCACTGTGCGAAATATCACTGACAAGAACAGTGCTGTCAAGGGCGGTTCCTACTACAGTATTGAAGTAAGTCTGGCTCTCTGTGGCATTGTTTCTTACCTTGATCCTGAATGTCAGGGTATCAGACGCTCCGGCGGCCAGTGAACTGCTGTCGGCGATGAGCAACCTGAAATCCATAGAATCTTTATTGGCAAAATAAGGATTAAGAACCAGCTGGCTTCCCGGATTCAGGGTAACAGAATCAATCAGTGCGAAAATCGTTTGGTTTTCAAAAACAATGTTCAGCGAATCGACGAGCTGAACACTGTCCAGCCTGCTTGTTCCGTAGTTCTTGACAATAACGGTATAGGTCAAGGCATAGCTTCCGTCAGAGTTTTTAACCGTATCACTCACAGCCTTGGCTATTCCCAGCGGAGTAAGCACCGGCGGGTTCACCACATCTCCGAAATCAATGACTGTAGGGTCCGAATCATTCGAAGGTGTACCGTTCAGGTCTTTATCAGGATTATCACCATCAGTCGACAAATCGTCTGTTGAGCTGTCAGGATAGTATCCGATGGCAAAGCCCCAGTTGTCGAACTTGGAGGTGTCGGCAAATGTCAAATCTACCCTGGCAAACAGACTGAAAGTAAACTCAGCTTTAGAGGCAAGTTTTGGTCCCAGGCTATCGTTCAGCAGATTAATGAGGTCACCTTTTCCGGTGTAAAGCGGGTTGGCTACAAAACCATTGGTGACATCAAACACTTTTACACTGTCAATGATGACATTGTCACCGAAAGTAGCGGCCAGGTTATCCTGAACCTGCACTTTGTCAAAATCAACCACCCCATAGTTTTTCACCCTGAATTTGAACACGAGGTCAAACGATTTGGGTTTGTTGTCTACCGGAACACCGCTGTAAAGTTTTTTGGCGATACCAATCAGCTGTTTAGGCAGATCATTGAAGTTAAGAATGGTTGGATCTGAACCATCAGGATCAGGGTTGGTGCCATCATTCGACACATCAAATATTTCGTCATTTTCAGGAGTATCGGCAAATGCGGTCACATTATTGAGGAACGGACCGTTGTTACCGTTAAGGATAACATTGATGGTCCATTTCAGTGTATCTGTCTTGCCCGGAGCCAGTGTGCTCAAGGCAGGATTAAGCAGACAGTAATTGTTATTTTTGCCTGAGAACGACGGATCGATAGTCAGGGTGCTTCCTATGCCCAATGAAGGCTGACCAACCACCGCAACAGACAGGTTACCAAAGGTATTGGCCAGTGTATCACAGATGGATATGTTTTTCAGAGGAATCGTTCCGCAGTTTTTGACAATGGCATGATAGGTCACGTTGTAGGAAACCACCACTCCGTTGATCTGTTTGGTTGTATCTGCCACATAAAGGGCCAGGCCGATACAAGCTCCCGGATTCAGCACTGAATCATCAATAAGCAATACAGTAGGGGCATTGCCGGGAGCATCCGGGTTGGTGCCGTCATTTGACAATTCCTGAGCTGTTTTGCTGCCTGTTGATTTAGCCAGAGCCTGGTTTTCAAACCTGGTCACAGTATCAGGCCGTACTTTGACAGTAAACCAGATCGTGTCTGCTTTTCCTATAGCCAGAGGTCCTTTGGCGATAACAAAGCTGGCGGCTCCGTCAAAAAGATTATTGGAGACAAGTTGGCTGGCCGTATTCACAATAGGCTTGCCGACCATGGTGTAGGTGGCAGGGGCTTTGAAGGCTTTAGCCAGCGAATCGTAGACCACGACGCTGTCAAGATTGACCAGGCCGTTGTTTTTAACAATCAGCTGGTATTTGACATCATAACTTCCGTCATTGTTTTTAACCGTATCGACGATCGCTTTGGCCAGACCTATGCTGGCGGTGTTTTTCAACCTGATAATGGTAGGGTCTGAACTGGCTTTGACAATCACCAGGCCGTCGTTCGAAATATCTGAGACCGAATCGGCAACGGATACTTTTCCTACGGCTTTGGTATTGGTATAGAATGGTCCGGTCTCTCCGTTCGGAATCAGGTTAATGATATAGGTAACGGTATCGGTTTTACCCGGATCCAGTTTACTTGTCGCAGGATTAAGCAAGCCTGTGTTGCTGTTTCCGTTGAAGTTGTTGTTGGCAACCAGCTTACTTCCCGCGTTAACCACAGGTTTCTGAACAAAAGTAAATACAGATGGTGTCACAAAGACAGTATCCAGCACATGGGTAAGGTTCACGCTTCTCAGGGTGTCGCTTCCGCAGTTTTGTACAAGGCTCCTGAATCTGATATTATAGCTGCCATTAACTTGTCTTATCGTATCTGCTTTAAGAGAGGTGGCGATACAGAGTTCGCCCGCACACGGTGTTATTGATACATTAACCAATGCCGGCTGGCTGTAGCAGCCCGCAGTGCTCTTCTCAAAAATGATGTAGCTTCCTGCTCCCACAGCAGTCGGATTAGCCACCAGCGGGGAAGCCGGGCTGATACCGGTGTGGAATTCAAAGATCCCACCCGGGGTAGACGGCAGGCTGAGAATTTTGGTAGACAAGTCTACTTTGTTGACAGGACAAACATTGCTGGCCAGCGGTGTAACCGTCGGTGCAACAATAGAAGGTTTAACCGTGATGGCTGTTGTATCAGAATTCACTGAAGTACAGCTGGTATTGTTTCTCAGTTTAACCCAATAATTACCCGCTACTTTCACCTTGATGGTTTTAGTGGTATCGCCGGTGCTCCACAGGTATTTAAGACCCGGAGCATCAGAGGCAGTCAGGTTCAGTGAATCACCGAAACAAAGTGCCGCCGGTTTACTAAGTGTAATGGTTGGTTTCTGAGCAATACCGTTGATCGTCAGCTTCATAGTGTCTCTTGCAGCTACGCAAGTACCTGTTCCGTCAGGGTCATTGGTAGTCAGAATGAACACCACGTTACCACGGGTGATGTCCTGAGAACTGTATTTGTATTTGGCGTTCAGTTTGGTGTTGCTGTCAAATGTTCCGGTTCCGTTGCTGGTTGTCCAGGTTCCGGAAGTGGCAGCACCGCCAGTGACTCCGTTAAGAGCAAATGTATTTACTCCTGTCAGACAGACAGTGGAATCAACACCTGCAAATGCTGTCGCAGGGCTGGTCACACAATTCGGAGGAGTGCCACAATTCGAAATCGTTACATTGATTCTTGCCCCGGTGCTGATACAACCGCTTGCGGTAGAATCAAACACATAATATGCTCCTGAGGCGGTTACCACAGCCGGGTTCAGAACGGCAGGGGAGGTTGGAGAATTTCCTGTTCTGTAAAGGAATTTACCACCTGCAGATACCGGGCTTGTTACGGCTGTTACCAGGTTAACACTCAGAGCAGGACAAGCATTTACGAGCGTGGCTGTTACTACCGGAGGAGTGGCAGAGCCAACCTTGATTTGTTTACTGGCAGTGCCCACACAACCACTTACCGAGCAGGTCGCTGTATAAGTAGTCGTAACCGAAGGTTTTACTTTGATGCTGGCTGTTGATACTCCTGTACTCCATAACAGTGCACCTGTGCAATTGCTCACGGTCAGGGTTACAGACGAAGTATCACATATAGATTCTTTTGAAGCTACGATAACCGGTGCTATGCCCCTGGTTATGATAGAAACAGGCAGTGAGTTGACGCTTGAACAGCCGCTTACTGTACAAGTAGCCGTGTATGTAGTATTGGTTTCAGGATTCACCACGGTAGTAGTTCCGGCGGCACCGTTAGACCAGGTCACTGTGCCGGTGCAATTGCTGGCTGTCAGTGTCACACTTTCTTTTACACAAACGGTATCTTTTCCTGCAGTAACAATAGGTGCCTGAGGTTTTGGTGTCACAGTAATGGTGGCTGTAGCATATCCCTGGCAGCTGACTCCTGTTGAGCAGGTGGCGGTATAAGATCTTGTTGAATCAGGACTGACGGTAATGCTGTTGCCGGTGCCGCCATTGCTCCAGGTAATGCTTCCTGTACAATTGCTGGCTGTAAGGGTGGTACTTGCCCCTCTGCATATCGATGCATTGCTGATCTGGATAACCGGGGTTTGACCCAGACCTCCCACAGTAATGGTTTTTGTAGCTGTTTTAGTACATGCTCCGCTACCGCAAGTCAGGGTATAAGTCGTTGTTGCGTTAGGCGTGACCGTGATTGAGGCGGTCGTCTGGCCTGTACTCCAACTGATGCCCGAGGTACAGTTTTCAGCCGTCAGTGTTACTGCCTGGCCTCCGCAGGTGGCGTTAACCGAGGCTACAATGTTCGGCGTGCCCTGTCCCGAGCCTACATTTATGGTAATGGTATTGGAGTTTGGACTTACACAGGTTCCTGATCCGCAGGTGGCGGTATAATTGGTATTTACTACAGGTTTTACAGTAATCGAGCTTCCTGTCTGACCGGTTGACCAGGTGATGACCGAGGTGCAGTTGGTAGCTGATAACGTAACTGAATCGCCCACACAAATGCCGGTTTTGTTAGCTGTAATTACCGGAGCAGAAACGGATGGTGTCGTAGTAATAGAAACCGGGGCCGAGGCGATGCTCACACAGGTATTTACTGTACAAACAGCTGTGAATGTTGTATTCTGAGTGATTACCACTTGTATAGAGGCTCCCAAAACATTGTTAGACCATCTCACGGTTCCGGTACATCCGGTCGCAGTCAGGGTAACGGCTGTTCCTGCACATACACTGGTGGCCGAAGCAGAAATCAGCGGAGGAGTAATGGTATTCACTACTATGTTGACGCTGTTTGAATTCGGGCTGATACAGGTTCCAACAGTACATTTTGCTGTGTAGGTCGTATTAGTTAAAGGACTTACACTGATGCTGTTCCCGGTTTGACCGGTTGACCAGGTGATGGTGCCGTTACAGCCGATAGCGGTCAGGGTGGTACTTTCTCCGAGACAGATATAAGAATTTAAAGTAGCAATGATCGGCGTTGTAGGGTTACAAGGCTGTATCGGGTTGATCGTGCTGGTATCGTCGTCATCCTCGTCAGCACCGGTGCCCGGAGTTGAATCAGGATCAGGCTGATCTGAAGTCATTACTTCCGCACGATTCGTGATAACACCAGTATTCAAGACTTTGGCGACGATGGTAAATTCAACTTCTTCATTGACCAGGATCGTGTCAAACTGAGCAGTTACAGTGTTAAGGCTGCTGGTGATCAGGTCTGCTCCGGTGGTCGAAACCAGCTGGAGTCCGGCAGGAAGAATGTCTTTTACCTGTACGTTGGTTGCTCTATCAGGCCCGCTGTTTTTTACAGAAATAAAGTAAGTTACATTACTATTGACATTCGGTGTATTGTTGCTGACAATTTTCTTCAGACTCAGGTCGGCAGATTGCACGGTCGAATTGACCTGGATAATTTCATCGTCGTCGTCGTCCTCGTTAATAGTACTCCCATTGCCCGGAGTTGAGTCGCTGTCAAACTGATCTACACTTTTTACTTCGGCAATATTGATGATCGTACCTGTTCTTGTGACTTTGGTTTTATAAGTAAAGGTTTTGCTTTGTCCTGCCAGTAGTTTAGGAAGATTTAAAGTAAGTCTTCCGCTCGTATTGATAAACTCAGGGCTCGAAACAAATAACAGTCCTGCGGGCAGAACATCTTCTACCACAATGTTGGTCGCAGAGTCAGGACCGGCATTGCTCAGCAGGATAGTGTAGGTAATGGTATCGTTCAATGCTGCTATCCTTTTATCGGCTGTTTTCAGCAAGCTCAGGTCTATGATCTGAGTACAGGCTTTTTCCATCACTTTAACCATGGTCGGGTTGCTGTAACATCCCGCACCTGATTTTTCGAAAAGATAATAGGAGCCTGGCCCTGCAGAGGTAACATTGCTTACTAACGGAGAGTTGGATTTGGGGCCTGTGTGCCATTCAAATGTTCCTCCGGGCGTTGTAATACCATTGATGATGTGGGAATTAAGGTTGGTTTTCGTGCCGGTACATATCTCAATGACATTAATTGAGCTTGGATTGGAAGGCCGGGCGTTTACCGTTACTGCCAAAGGAACCCGGGCATTGGTACATCCGAAATTCACGCTGTCAGATACTGCGTAATATACTGTTGAGGTAGTCGGGAAAACAAGTTTATTTTCGCCGCTGGCTCCTGTAAAGACGGGGCTGCCTCCGTTAGGAACAAGGTAATAGCTGATTCTTCCACCCAGGGAGCTTACGGCCTTGATGTAAGTGGAGTCACCCACACATAATTGATTGTTGAGAGCAGTTACAGAAGTAATTTCGTCACATGGAAGAAGATAAATACCTGCGTCTATGTTGAGATTACTTACACCTGAAACCAGGGCAATAGAGCCGGATTTTCCGGTTACAGGGTCTACGTCACTGTCTTTAGCCGGATCGCCGACACTTTTAGGACTGCCTAAATAACCGGCAGGTTTCTGGAATGCGACTATGTAATTACCAGTCATAAGGCTATCGAAATGATAGATACCACTGGCATTGGTAACTGTTGTAAGCAAGGTATCGCCGCTTATGGCTTCCAGGCGTACGGTTACGCCAGGGATACCCGGTTCAAGCGGGTCCTGAATACCATTATAATTTTTGTCGTTCCAGACAAGGTCTCCGATCCTCGTATATTGATTAACAAAGATCGTGGTAAAGTCTGCGTCGTCTTCATCCCCGCCGGATTTGCCGTTCTGAAGAACTTCATCGTCAATAGCAACGAGGTCGTTGTTAGGATCAGAGTCCGGAGATGAATCGATGTCAATCACGTCTTCTCCCAGCGGGCCTTTGGCTTGACTGATTTCCCCTTTATTGATAATCTGCGAGCCGGTAAACGCCGGGTCTATTCTGAAGGTAATTTTAGGACAGGTAATCCGGCCGGCAACTATGTGTAACGAAGGATTGTTCAGAGTAACCAAATTGCCTGACTGGGTCCAGCTTGTATCTTCAAGGATCAGACCTGCAGGAATATAATCGACCAGTTTTATCGAAGTGGCATTCAGCGTGCCCTGGTTGATCACATAGAATTCAAAAGTTACTTTTGATCCCGGGAACAGAGGACCTTCTGTCAACAGAATTTTTCTCATGGCCAGGTCAAATACCGGGGCAGGGCTGACGGTTACGTTACAGAAATCAGAATCATCTTCATCGTCTGAAGGGTTTCTCTTGCGATTTTCTGTGATAACATCGTTTTTGGCTACACCGTCATTAGAAGGGTTGCTGTCCGGGGTGGAATCTATATCTTCCACGATGTTTCCCTGACCATCCCTGGCCGAGCTGATCTCAGCTACGTTCATCAAAGTTCCGGTGGCTGAAGGGCTTGCTTTGAATGTAATTCTTTTCTGAATGGTATGGCCCGCTTTAAGGGTGTCTACAGGTACTTTAAGGGTAGCAATGCCCGGTGTTAACTCTTCCCAGTTGCTATCGTTTAATATTAAGCCGGCAGGAATATAGTCAGCGATCTGAATGGAAGTAGCTGTTATTTCTCCCTGGTTATAGACATTAATATCAAACCTGACACTTGAGTCTGGCATGACATAAGTGGCGTAGGAGGTTTTTTGTAAGGCCAGGTCAAACGCCTGTCCCTGCGTCACAATCACCGGACAACAGCCAGTGGGGCCGCAGGTAGTTTGAGAGGTCGTAAATGTAAAACTTCCCGGAGCTTTGATGGTAAGAGACTGGTTCGGATTTACAGTGGCCTGTGTTGTCAATGCGGTAATTTCCACGCCATTGTAATACCAGGTTACGTCCAGGCTGTCGCCGTAAATGGCCGGAACAGCCACAGTGTACTGGTCTCCTGCAAACCACAATAACGGCACTGAAAAACAGGCCGTTGTCATATCATCTTCAGTCACAGAATGGTTTCCCGGACTCGAGTCGGGGTCTGTGTCCGGACTGCTTTTTACTTCCGCAACATTAAAGAAGACACCCCGCTGGGTCACGGTCCCTGATATTTCCAGGCGGAGAGAATCCCCGCTGGCAAGCGAGGGAATGGTCCAGGTGCCCGTCCCTGAGGGAGCGTCGTAAGCCCATGTTCCGCCGTTGATAGAAGAACTTATCGTATTAATACCGTTAATAGGCACTTTGTCTTCCACAACAATATTAGTAGCGGTAGCGGGACCGTTATTTTTGATATATACCGTGAACTTTATGTTTTCATTTAACTGCGGTGCAGCCTTATCCACATGTTGTTTTAAGGAAAGATCAACCTGTGCTGCCATTGATTGAAATGAAAGAAAAACTACCGAAACAGCTGTAATAAAAGCCATTTTGAGATACGGAAGATGATAAGCAGCGTGGTTGGAGATACTTTTCCGCGTGTGGAAAGCATCTTTTAAAAGCCGTTGTTTTTTTAAATAAATGGAAAGCAGGTTCATAGACTTAGGAATTAAAATTTCTTTGAAAAGCACTCGTTTATTTCAAGACATAATTAGAATTTACTTTAGTGTAACTGGCCGACACATTTTAAGTTTGTTGAAACCTAAATAAAACAAAAAAGGCTTTTCTTTCGGGAGAGTCTGCTTCCTCAACGGGTCACAGAATTTCTCTTTTTGTTTATCCTTTAATGTTAATAAAACAGATTACCCAAAAACATCGCTAAAACTATGCCAATTCTTGTTTCTGTTTTTTCACCGGATATTTTGACGTTGACATACGATTAACTTATCTGTAAATGCACTATTAAATCAATCCGGTAAAGTGAACAGCTCAGTTATTAACATGGCATACCTGAAACAACCTTGAGAACTGTATACCTCTAAAACTGTGCCAGTTTTGATAAAATGAAGGGGGCATAAAAAAACAAAGCCTCTGAGGATGTCTCAGAAGCTTCTGTAAATGAGGTAAATAAATGTGCAGATCAGAAGTCGTTTCCTACCGAAACGTAAAGTTTAGGCTTGCCGACTTCCTTGTTTTCAAGGCCATAGGCATAGTCTACTTTAACCAGGAATCCGAGAATGGTGGTTCTGGCACCAACGCCGTAACCGATCAGGAACGGGTTTTTAAAGTTGGTAACTTCAACGTAAAACGGATTGCCTGCTCCGCCGATAATTTCTGTATTCAGGCTGTTTTGCCTGCTCAGCGGCCCCTGATTTCCGTTCCAGGCCGTCCCGATATCATTGAATGCCACCAGCTGAAGGTTTCTCAGGAATGAAGAGGAGATTGAACTTCTCGGGAAATAACTGGACAGCGAGAACCTGAGTTCAAGATTTACCAGCAAATGATTGGTGCCGTATAGTTTGGCAAAATCAAAGCCCCTGAGATTACCCGCAAAATTGTAAAAATTGATCTCACTGATATTCGTAGGCACGCCGGTATTGCTTCCGTTTATTTTATGGATCCGGCGGTCTATCAACCAGTTTTCCACGCCGCCGAGGAAAGTGTATTTGGGAGAATTGCCCAAAGACCTGCCATAATTAAACCTTCCGGCAAAGTAAATACCATTTACCAGTTTCTGATATTGTCTCAGATCCAGGTTGATTCTGTTAAAATTCTGGTTTTTGTCAGTGAAAGAGATGTTTTTTTCAAGACTCAGCTTTCCCCTCGTTCCTTTTTCTATATTTCTTGAAACAGTGACGGCATTGTCAAATATAATGTTGGCCTGCAATCCGCCGTAAAAAGCATTCAGATTGGATCTTGGCAAATCGATGTAGTCGATGTCAGAAGTCATAAAAGCAGAAGGTACGCCTTCCAGTTTCAGAAACTTGCTAAACGGATAAACGATCGTTCCCGATATTCTCTGATAGAGGGTCCTCCTTGAAATGGCCAGATTATTCTGATCCGGAATTAATATTTTTAAAGGTCTGAAAAGATAGCTGTTCTGGTCATCAACCCTCTCGAAATTGGTAGATCTCCTTTCGAATTTAACTTTCCAATCCACCTTTTTTTCATAATTGCCATATTCTACATAAAGATCATGGTTTTTAAAGAAAGGGGTACTTGGTGTAACAAAACCATAGAAAGTAATGATATGGTTTTCAAGTAAATCATTCAGCACCAGTTTGGAAGACACACCGAACCGCCTGACGGGGTCATTATGAATATCAAACTTGTTGTCGTTTGAGATCAATAAATTCTGGTAAGCTTTCGGAGCACTCAGTTTAAATTCTTCAGAAGGGCGTTTTAACTTGGTGTTCAGGCTATTCTGCAAATTACTGGAAGAGTTGATGAGGTCTTTGTTTTCTTTAACCAGTACCACGTTTTTCGGATCAAACTCATAAAAATCAGTATCGATCTCACCCGGCTTCAGGTTACTGAGCTTGCTGACTTCCTGTTCCGCCACCGGTTTTGTTTTAGGCAATTCCGTCTTAGCGGGCTCTTCGTTGGTAACTTCCGTCTGGTTTTCCAGGTAAAAAGCTTTCCACTCCCGGATAAATCTATTGTAGGAAATACCAAGAGTACTGGTAATGCTCGATTGTTCGTTTCTGATGATCCTAGTCAGATTCAGGATATTCGAAATATTGTCACGGCCATATTTAACGGCAATGTAATTCCAGATAGACTGGCCGACGATGGCCGCTTCCTCGCCCTGAAGGTGCGAGAGCTTTTTATTGGAAGCTTTTTGAATGGTCGTTTTGAAAGTGTCAAACATCTGGGAATTACTGCCTTCTGCGATGTAAGACGAAATACCTGACATATACCACTCTGGCACCGTAAGCAACAGGGAGCTTTGAAGAACTTCTTTTAAACTGCCCCCGTACAACATGTCGTAGACAAACAGGCTGGTGATTTCCTTGATCAGTTGTTTTTTGAAAAGGCTGTCATTTCCTGCAAACGCAATCTGTATCCTCGCCTTGGCCAGGTTGACGGTTCCGCCATCCAGTTCACTTGGAGAGGTAAGTCCTATATTACTTTGTTCAATGTCTTTCGGAGAATTGTAGATGAAGATTTTCATCGTTGTGAAGGGCGTATAACCGAGTGTTTCAGTTATTTTTTCATATTCAGTCTCAGAAGTTTTAGCGGCCATTTGTGAAAGTAGTTCGCCGCCTCTGTAATAATTGAATTCAAAATTATTACTCTTTATGGTTTTCCATTCGAAACGCTTCAGTTGTATGCGGTTTTTTCCGAACTCCTCCTGCGTAGCCCCAAAGTACTTCTGGCCGTAAACAGAGGCAGAAATCACCAGAATATTACATAAAAAAAGCAAACTTCTTTTCATAGTCAGAAGACATAAATATGATTTGTCGTTCTAATATAACGCATAAAACCGTTCTATGGTTGTTTCGGGATGTATTTCTTTTTTAACGGTCAGGAAATCCGTCATGTTTTTTGCGAAATAAGGAGCAAGCGAAACCCCCTTCGTACCTAAGCCGTTAAAAATGTGGACGTTCGGAAAACGGGGATGCGGACCCATGATCGGCCTGCGGTCTGTGGTGGCCGGCCGCACTCCGGCCTGCTGATCTATGATCTCAAACTCACTTTTCAGAAACTTACCGACCTGGCTGAGGAGGTATTCCCGGCCGTCTTCCGTCGGTTCAAAATTCAGGTGGTGCCAGTTGTAAGTAGCCCCGATCCTGAACAGGGAATCTTTTACCGGAAGTATCCATTTGCCCTGATTGACGATCTCGGGAATATGATAGTCCGGAATTCTGGCCAGAAGGGTTTCTCCCTTGACAGGATTAAAAGGTAACCAGTTGAAAAGCGGGTTGTTTTTGACATGAAAACCTTCACAGAAAATGATGTTCCGGGCCTGAATACCTTCATAAGTAATTAATTCGTCGGAAATTTCAAGAAGATTGTGATCAAAAGGGAAGTCCCTGATGAGCTGCTGTTCTTCAAAATGCTGACGGAGCACCCGTATAAGTTCGGGTACATCAATCCAGCCGGAATTGTGAGTGATTAATCCGCCGAAAGGGTTTCGGATACTTTTTTCATACTCAGGATTTTGTTCCTGGTGAGTAACGTAGTCGTGTAAGCCGAATTTTTCAATGGCATTCAGGAAATTGGTTTTATGCTGCTCATTGGAGTAAGGCCTGAAAATCTGAGTGGCGTGAATAAGCTCACATGAAAAACGCTTTTCAATGTCACTGTAAAATTCCATCATGACCGGGAATATTTCTTCTGCAAGCCAGGTTTTAGCCAGGTATTTGCCCGTAACCGGGTTATACATCCCGCCTGCCACCATCGAAGAGGAGGGCGTATGGATATCATTGATGATCAGAACAGACTGCTGGTTTTCGGTCAGCTCGTAGGCGAGTAGTGACCCTGCAAGGCCTTGTCCGATGATCAGATAGTCATAAATCATCTTGCTTTTGAAGAAATGGCCACGTCAGCCAACAGGCAAAGCTGATCGACCTGTTCGTCCAGTGTCATATAGGAAGTGTCTATCAGAATAGCATCCTGGGCTCTTCTCAAAGGGCTTTCTGCCCTGGTCGTATCAATATGGTCGCGTTTCTGAATATTAAGGAGGATATCTTCAATGTCCATCATGTCGCCTTTTTCCATCAGTTCTATCTGGCGTCGCTGAGCCCTGATCAAAGGCTCGGCTGTCATAAACACTTTAAGTTCGGCATCAGGAAAAACGACGGTTCCGATGTCACGGCCATCCATCACCAGACCTCTTTTTTTACCCATTTTTCTTTGCTGATCCACCATGGCGTGTCTGACTTCGGCAATGGCACTGACCTCACTTACCCTGTCCGCAACATATAATTTCCTGATTTCATCTTCTACACAAAGGCCGTTAAGAAAGGTTTCATTGCGGCCTTCTTCACTTTTCCTGAATTCTATAGAGAGCTGTCCTAATGCGGTATGAACCTCTTTGGGATTTGTTACTGAAACGTGATTCTGAATAAAAAACAAAGTGACAGCACGGTACATCGCACCGGTATCAATGTATGCATATCCGAGCTTGGACGCCACGTTTTTGGCCGTAGTACTTTTTCCACAAGAGGAATATCCGTCTATGGCAATGATAATTTTTGACATCATGAATAAGTTTTCACAAAGAAAGGCTTAAAAATTTAACAAGACAAAACGGGTCTGAACTATTTCATTTTTTCAGATAGAAAAATCTCAATTTCCTTCAAATTTCCGGGGTTGAACCACTCAAAAACATCCTGATTTTTAAACCAGGTCATTTGTCTTTTGGCATATCTCCTGGAATTTCGTTTCAAAAGCTCCACCATTTCTTCATAAGAATACTCCCCGTCAAAAAAGCAGAAGACTTCCTTATAACCTACCGTTTGAAGGGCATTGTGACTTTTAAAATCCTCCAGCGATTTTACTTCTTCCAGCAGTCCGTCCTCCAGCATTTTATCCATTCGGGCATTGATCCGGGCATATAATTCTTCACGAGGCCGCTCCAGGGCTATTTTGATGATCTCGTAATCTCTTTCCGTTTTGCTGTTTTTCAGGAAACCGGAGAATGGTTTCCCGGTGTGCAAACATACTTCCAGAGCCCTGACCACCCTTTGGGAGTTCATGGTATCCATAGCACTGTAATATTCAGGGTCCAGTTCAGACAATTGTTTCTGAAGGGGCTCAAGGCCCTCTTTTTTGAGAGCCTCCATCAGCCGGTTCCTGATTTCAAGCGGAGCCTCCGGCATCTGGTCCAGTCCGTGGGTGATGGCTTTGACAAATAGGCCGGAGCCTCCGGTCATGATAACGGCGGCGTTTTCTTTGAAATATCCTTCCAGGAAAACATTAACATCCCTTTCAAAATCACCGGCACTGTAATATTCAGTAATATGATGTGAATCAATAAAATGATGCCTGACCCCGCCCATCTCTGAGGCGGAAGGTTTGGCGGTACCGATGCTGAGTTCCTTGTAAAACTGTCTCGAATCACAGGAAATGATCTCCGTTCTGAGTTTTCTCGCGAGATTTACACAAAGATCTGTCTTTCCCACAGCCGTTGGCCCTACAATCAGAATCAGATATTTTTTGTGCATCAATATAAAAACCGGTATGGTTTGATTTGGTAATTTGAGGTCAAAATTACTAAAAATAACATTTTGTTACTTACTTTTGAAAAGCACAAAACACTATTTGATATGGAATTCCTACTTTTCTTTCTGGCACTGGTTTTAGGAGGCATTGCCGCCTGGCAGGTTTTTAACTGGATGTATGGTAAAAAACTGAAAGACAACAAGGAAGAACTGAGGGTTGAGTCCAATATCCTGCTGGAGCGGATCGAGAAAGTATTTAAGGTGGTTCTGGCCGAAGGCTATTTTACAGAAATTTATGATCATAACAGCAAAAAGGATTTCTTCGGGCTGTTTAAATCCAACAAAAAAGCCCTGGTAATAGCCAAAGCCAAAGTAGCCGTAGGTTTTGATTTCGGGGCGATGAAATTCAGAAAGGAAGAAGGAACCAGGAAGCTGATCATCGAAGAGTTTCCTCCGGCACAAATCATAGCCATTGACACGGACTATAAATTTTACGACATCAACCAGGGGTTTCTGCATAAGTTTAACAATGAAGATTATACCTCTATCCTGAATGAAGCAAAAAAACTCATGCAGGAAAAAGCTTTTGAAAGTGACCTGCCCAACATAGCCAACAAGCAGATCGGGCTCATGATGAATCAGCTGGCAGCTTCCATGAACTGGGAAATCGACATGAAAAATACCCTCAGGTTATTACCCGAACCTCCCGCCTTGCCGGAGCCTCCGGAGATAAAACAGGCTGAGGATTAGCAGATATGTTGCCTCTTTAGAGCCAAAGATTTTTTATTTCACAGACCTTACTTAACTTTGCAGTTCATATAAAAATAAATTAATGGCTCTTATTGAAGAATTAGAAGATCAGGGGAATCTCCTGTTTAAACTCAGAAGTTACCTCCCTTTGGTATTCTTGTTTGGCGGACTGGCAGTTTTTTACTGGCGTATCGTACACGGAGATTATGCTAACGTCGGTTTTGAGTACTGGCTGATTTGCCTGGCCGTTGGACTGGCAGGTCTTTTTGTAAGGATATTTACGGTAGGCTTTACTCCTAAAAACACTTCCGGAAGAAACACCTCGGAAGGTCAGCTGGCTGATGAACTGAACCAGACCGGGATCTATTCAGTCGTAAGACATCCCTTATATGTAGGTAATTTCCTGATGTGGCTCGGAGTGGCCATGTTGTCTGCTGATTTCTGGTTTCTTGTGGCTTTTACCTTGTTATACTGGGTTTACTACGAAAGGATCATGTTTGCTGAGGAGGCTTTTTTACGCAGGAAATTCGGTAATCTGTACTTAGACTGGGCCGCTAAAACACCCGCTTTTGTCCCGGCGTTAAAAGTGCCGACCAAACCCAAATACCCGTTTTCGATAAAAAAGGTCCTTAAAAAGGAAAAAAACGGAGTTGCCGCTTTATTTATCCTGTTTTATATCTTTGAGTTGGTTGCCCAGTTTGCCGTGACAGGTACTGTTAAATTCGAAACCACTTTCTGGTTTTGGGGTGCAGCCATCAGTTCGGGTATTTACCTGGTGCTGAAAGTAATCAAAAAATACACGAGACTTTTCGACGAAGAAGGAAGATAAGATCAGCTTATACATATATAGATTAAAGGAGAGATTCGTCTCTCCTTTTTTTATGAAGTTTAAATCCATAATTTTGAAATCTTTACCTTTTAACAATTCAACTCTTATGAAAAAAGCTCAATTACTTTTAATTACCTTGTTCATTTTTAACCTGTCCTTTGCCCGGGAATTAAGCTGGAAATTTAAAACAGAGGGCATGATTCACACCACTCCTTTAGTATCAGGACAGTCTGCTTTTGTCAGCGGAGAAGATGGTCTTTTGTATCATCTGAACGCAGAGACCGGGGCATCGGTATGGAAATTTAAAGCGGGAGGGGCTTTGGGTAGTGACCCTGTTTTGGATCAGAATACCGTGTTTGCCAACAGCAGGGATGGTTTTTTGTATGCGGTTGATGCAAAATCAAGGCAACTGAAGTGGAAGTTTAAAACGCTCGGTGAAAAAATCTACGACGCCTGGGATTATTATCTTTCCTCACCCGCTATCGGTGGTCAGACCTTATATTTCGGAAGTGGTGACGGGTTTCTGTATGCTCTCGAAAAGAACACCGGGAAACTGCTGTGGAAATTTAAAACAGGGGATGTAGTTCATGCCTCCCCGGTACTTTTTGACGAGAAAGTTTACATCGGGAGTTATGATGGGTTTCTGTATGTCATCAACGAAAAAACGGGTAAACTGGCCTGGAAATTCGACACGATAGGGGATGCCTATTTCCCGAAAGGAGAAATTCAGAAAGCGGTCGTTGTGGCGGACAGTATCGTGTATTTCGGCAGCCGTGATTATAACATTTATGCGTTTGATCCCAGAAAAGGGACCGGCAAATGGAACATGAAAGAAAGAGGCAGCTGGGTGATAGCCACTCCGGAAGTCAAAGACAAACAGATCTACTTCGGTACTTCCGACACGCATGCTTTTTATGCTTTGGATGCCTATAACGGTGAAATAAAGTGGAGAATACCATTGAATATGCGGGTTTACGGTTCTTCTGCCATTTTAAACGGGAAAGTGTATTTCGGCTGTTTCAACGGGAAGTTGTACACAGCAGATCAGAAAACAGGAGAAGTATTAAGCACTTTTCAGACGGAGGGCAGCAGGAAAAACTATCACCTTGTTTATGACGCCAATGACAAGTTCCGTCCGGATTTTGAGATGTACGGTAATGACTATCTGAAGGCAGAGAAAAAGATCATGGACATGGGAGCCATCTTATCTTCGGTCGTCATCAATAAGAATATGATCTATTTCAGCAGTACCGACGGGTATGTATATGGATTGAGGCTGTAATGGGGGAAAGGAGAAACGGAGGATGGAAAAAGGATAATGGGAGGGCTTTGTTGGCGATTTACCCTGAAACCGGACTAAAATAGCCCGGTTTCAGGGTAATGTATTATTTCAGGATCTCGTTTAAGACCTTTGGATTTCCGTCAATTTTGTGATGGTATTCAAGGCCGAGTATTTTGGTGATCAGGGGGTAAATATTCACGTTTTCAAATCCTGCGATCTTGTAATTTTCTTTGATGGCCGGCCCCCAGGCGGCAAAACTGGCGTGCATTTCCTTGTTTACAGGGTCGTATCCATGTTTTCCCGGTGTTCCTCCGCGTCCGTTCAGACCGAATGTTTTAGGGTAATGGGCTACGAGCAGAATATCGCCTACACGGTTAAACTTGTCATCCTTTTTGCCGTAGTGCCACTGTTTGGGGATGTTCTTTTTCAGATAAACATCATAAAACTTCGCTTCTTTCTTTAAAGCTTTATAGGTCGGTTTGATGTCCTGTTTGTTTTTAGCATACAAATGAAGCTGCGAACTGCCGTAAGGAACGATAAATTTGGCGGTATCAACAGCTTCCGGTAATAAAATCGGATATTTATTATCAGACAAAACCATTCCATGATCAGACACAAAAACAAAGTTGACAGGGAGGCCTAACGAATCCACGGTGGCTACAAGTTTCGCGATGCTCTCATCTACCAGTTTGACAGATTCTCCTGTTTTCTTAGAGTCCGGTCCTGAATAGTGGGCTTCGTGATCTACTTCCGGGAAATAGAAGGTGATCAGGTGAGGACGCTTTTCTTCCGGCAGTTGCAACCATTCTTTGACCGTCTGAATACGGGTATCCATCCCGATTTTTTCATTGTAATTATAAAAATAAGTAGGTTTTATGCCCTGGATGTCACTTTCAGACGCGACCCAGTAAAAACTCGCACTGATCATTTTCTGTTGTTCGGCCAGTACCCAAAGTGGCGTTCCGCCATACCAGGTGCCATCCGCCACGGCTTTTTTATTTCCCATTCCGTACCCTTCTGCTCTAGATTTATCATGAAATGAATTGTCGACCAGACCGTGATGTCCGGGGTACATTCCTGTTACGATAGAGTAATGGTTTGGAAAAGTAAGGGAAGGATAAGAAGGCAACATATATGGAGCAGACGCCCCTTTCTGTTTAAAGCCCTGAAGGTTTTTAGCTTCATATTTATCAGCAAAGTCGTATCTGAAACCATCCGCAGAAATCAAAATGACATAAGGTTTCTTTTGCTGTTCCGGGCTGTTGACACGGCCGGGCGTAATCTGCTGGGTGAGATCCTGGGCTGAAATCCTGAAAAATCCAAGCACAAGAATAAGGAATAATAAGGTCCTTTTAGTCATTTTTTTAGTTTGTTAAAGTAAGGAAGAAGTCAGAAGGTGCGACTTTTCACATTTTTGAGGCCGTAATTTACTTTTCGATCATCATAATTACAAAAGGACCAACCCAAATAGTAGATAAAATAACAATCTCTTAAGATAAAATGCAGAAGTAAGTTATAAAACCACGGAAGATGCTGGAATTCAGTCAGATCGTTTCTCCCCAGGCTGTCAGCACCAGACTTCTGCCGCTGTCATGATTGCGGTGTTCGCAGAGATAAATGCCCTGCCAGGTGCCGAGGTTAAGCCGGCCGTTGGTAACCGGGATTTGAACTGAAGCACCCAATAGCGAGGCTTTGATATGGGCTGGCATGTCATCCGGGCCTTCGTCGTTATGCTGATAATACCGGGCGTTTTCTGGGACCATCACATTAAAATGCCTTTCAAAGTCACCTCTTACCGTCGGGTCGAAGTTTTCGTTGATAGTCAAGCCGGCAGAAGTATGTTTGATAAACACCTGCAGGATTCCGGCCTTTATTTTCTGGATTTCAGGTAAAGCTTCTTTCACCTGGTTTGTGATCAGGTGAAAACCCCTCGGATAGGGCCGCAACGTGATTTCTCTCTGAAAAACGCTGGTCATGATTGTTCAAGTCCGAATTCAACAACCGCACTCACAAATTCTGCCGGTTTGGTGGCGTGAACCCAATGGTTGGCCCCTTCGATGGTGAGTACGCGGGCGTTCACAAAAGTGCTTTTTATTTCGGCAATGTCTTCGTCTGTAATATAGCTGGAGTCACCACCCCTGATAAACAATACCGGCTTGGTGATTTTCCTTTCCAGATCAATCTCCGCCCCAACCTGGTAAATTTCTTTGGAAATGACAGGAATGTTGATCCGCCAGTCAAATTTATTCTGGTCGTTGCGGTAAAGGTTCTTGAGAATAAACTGCTTTTCCCCAAAATCAGAGACATACTCGGAAAAAATATCTTCGGCTTCTTTCCTGTTACTCAGGGTATCGGTATTGATGGCGGCCAGGCCATTCAAAATGTGATTGTGGTGAGTCGGGTAAAATCTGGGAGCAATATCCACAACGATCAGTTTCTCAAAATTATCGTACTTCATGGCATATTGCATAACGGTTTTGCCTCCCATCGAGTGTCCCAGGATAATGGGATTGACAATGTGGTTGGTCTCAAGAAAGTTGTGAAGGTCTTCAGCCATCACATCATAATTAAAGGCTTCGTCTCTGGGCGACTGACCGTGATTGCGGGCGTCAAGGGTATAAACTTCAAAACCTTTTTCTGCGATGTTTTTACTTACCGTAAACAAATTGTCTGAAGAGCCGAAAACCCCGTGTAATATAACCAAAGGTTTGCCCTCCCCTGTTTTTCTGAAAAAAAGATCCATGCCGAAATGGTTTTGTGAACCCAAATTTACGAAGCTAAATCCTGGAAGTGTGATTTTGACCTTATTTTTTAACCGGGGAACACGATTTTGAACAGATCAGTGATGAAATGTCTCAATATATAATGACAGAATGCCTTGACGGATTCAGTTCCGGCCTTACCGTCTGTCACATTTATTTTGGGAGTAACATACTATTTTACAGATTTTTGTGTTAAAACTCGTAAGACGAATAAATGAGCATCAAACCAGGCCCTTTGGCGGTGCTTAAAAATCACTGAACTTAAAAATTCTTTTCATAATGAACATTTTTCAAAGAGTCCGGTCTTTTTTTTCCTCAAAAGATAAGAACGAAGAGACCCTTCCACCCGTGGAGGTTGCCCAGGCCGTAGAAAGCAAAGCCGAAGAAATGATTGAAACAGCGGTTGAAAATTTCAAATTCGGAAGCCAGATAAGCGACGAGCAGGAAGAATCATTACCTTACTGGTTGTCAAACGAAGACGCACTCAAAGACGAAGGCGTTATTTTTGGTTTGTCCAACGCCAATCCTGATGAGAAAATCAATATTATCAATTCGTTTTTTATCCACCAGACCGCCGAGCTCGAAAAAAACAAAGAACAGCTTTATGAGAGAATCAGCGAGCTGAATCTGTCGATTGAGCAGAATCAGACCAAGATCGAAGAATTCAAGGGAAAAATGGACCAGCTGGAAAACAAAGCCATGGTTGACCACAACCTGGCCAGAACGGTTGCCGGTCTGGTACTTTCACTGGGTATGTGTATCGGAAATTACTTCCTGATATCGCGTAATATCCAGGTCGGATTCCCGGAAAATTATCAATGGATATCCGTGGGCGTTTTTCTTGCCGGGATGTTCAACTTATATAATCCTACCTCTGTATTCCATTCCAAAGATTCAGGCATGACCTGGAAAAGTGCCCTGGAAGAATTCGGAATTCCGCTGGCAGCCTCATTCTTTGTATTTGTCCAGGTTTATGAAAGCCAGCCTTTGCTTAAATCCCTGGCACTTTTCGGTTTTATATTCTTCCTTTTCCTTTTTTCAGGAAAGATCCTTCTGGGCAATATCACCGTACTGAAAGCCGACATTTCAAAATGGCTTTCCAACAGGAATACCAAAAACGATCAGAATTCAAAAGTGGAATACTGGGATTCACAAATCAAATCACTTCATGACCAGATAGATCAGCTCAGGGTTGAAAAATGGAAGATCATACCTGATCTGAACAAAACCGAAGCCAGGTTGGAAAAGTATAAAGCAAAAAGAGATTCGCTGATTCACGTTTTCCAAAGTGAATTCCTGCTGGCAAGAGGCTACAAGGCCAACCTTAACCCGGCACAGATTAAAAAGATATTAGAATAATTCAGAAAATATTAAGCAGATGAATAAGGAAAAAATAAACGAGGATTTTGACAGGGGCTTTAACAATGGCCTCGACAATGTTGAAAAAAGCATTTATGAAGGATACCTTTCCAGCGAAGTGAGCCTGGAGTGGTGGCAGGAACGCTACCAGCAGAAATCAAAAGAGCTTATTGATATCAACGCTCAGATCGCAAAGGTAACCGAAGACCAGATCGAAAACCTGAAGCAAAAACAGGAGAAAAGCCGTGTTTTTGAAGAACAGGACTACCTGGTGGAAGCAGCTGCGACAGAAATCGAAAACAACAGGAAGAAAATAGAAGACCTGCAGGAAGAAAAAAAGAAAAAGAACACGCCGTACCCTTTTCTGGCCGGACTTCTTTATTTCCTGGCAGCCGGAGCTTTTGTGGCCGGTGACCTGATCATTTCTCACGAGATTGTGGCCTATGCCCTTAACATCCGGAATAATTTTGAAGCCTGGGCTTTTGCCGTTGGTCTTGCCAGTTTGTCTATTTTGCTGAAACCAGCCTACGAACGTCTGGTGGAGATGCCTTATCTCCACAATTTTAATGAGAAGACCAAAAAGATTTACGGTTATTTCCAGACCCTTTTGCTGGTCATATCGGTAGTTACGCTGACTGTTTTGGGATGGTTCCGTTACGAAGCTTACAAAACAGATAAATTAAAGGAAAGTATCAACCGTCAGATCAAGACCATGCAGCTGGACGCTACTCCGCTGAATGCTACCGGCCAGCAGGTTGAAAACCCTGTCCTGACCCAGAAAATTGAACAGAAACTGAAAGAATACGATCAGCTTAACCTCGAACTGGTCAATAGCCCGTGGGCTTTGTTTTCTTTTGTTTTGAGTGGCGTTTTATTTGCCATTGCTGGGGCCATCTGTCTGGGTATTGCCTTCCCGATCCTCCAGAGTTATTGGGTCCGGTGGTTCCAGCTCAACCCTTCCATCCGGCGGGCTAACCGGAAAATCCGGAAGAAGACGCCTGTACTGGACGAAAATAAAAAAGTATGGTTTGAGGCGAAAACCGCTCTTGAGTTCCTGGATCAGTCTTCAGCATTGATGCCGAAACTGGATGAATTGAAGGAAGATAAAAACCAGATCACCGGTGAGCTGAACGAGATCAGGGAAAAGATAAAGCTCTCAGTAGAGTCGGCCCGTGTGAGTTCTTACAGCGAAGGTTATTTCTCAGGAAAGTCCAACAGGGGCGATATGACCGACGAGGAATTTGAGGAATACCGCAAACGCAATGCTGAAAAGATGAAGAACCAGGGAGAGTCGAACGCCGACCGTCCTCAGAAGCTATACCGAAACAACGGTTTGAGGCCTCATCAGGCATTGAGAAAAGCCATCACAGATGGATTTAATGAGAATTAATTTGATAGTGAAGGCTTAATTTTCAATTTTTGCGGCATAAAAACTATGAGATGCTGGTAAATGTAATTAAGATAGGAGGAAATGTCATTGATAACCCTCAGAAAATAGAAGAGTTTCTTTCGAAGTTTTCGGCTTTAAGCGGATACAAAATCCTCATTCACGGAGGAGGAAAAATTGCGACCAAAGTTGCAGAGCAATTAGGTGTAAAAACGGTGATGGTAGAAGGCCGCAGAATCACCGACGAACCGATGCGTGATGTGGTGACGATGGTTTACGGTGGATTAGTCAATAAGCAGATTGTAGCAAAGCTGCAATCCAAAAATTGTAATGCCATCGGGCTGACCGGAGCAGACGGTAATTCGATACTGGCTGAAAAAAGGAAGGTCGGTGCCATTGATTACGGTTATGTGGGCGATGTCAGAAAAGTCAATGCGGAGTTTATCAAAACATTGCTTGAAGCAGGGGTGACCCCGGTTTTTGCTCCGTTGACTTACGATAAAGAAGGTAACATTCTGAATACCAATGCCGATACACAGGCCTCTTCTGTAGCAGTGGCGATTTCAAAAGATTTTAAAGTAAATTTAATCTACTGTTTCGAAAAGAAAGGCGTGCTGTCAGATGCCTCGGACGATAACTCCGTCATCAGCCGCTTAAACCCGGAATTGTATGAAAAATATAAACAGGAAGGCGTAATCTATGAAGGGATGATCCCTAAACTGGATAACGCCTTTTCTGCTATTCAGAATGGTGTAAATCAGGTGATCATCTGTCATGCAGACGAGCTTTTTGATGCCGTAGAACTTGGTACGGCCGGTACGAGTATCGTTATCTGATTTTCAGGTAAATGTGCCTGTACCCATCGTAAACTTCATCGACCAGGAAAAGAGAATCTCCCTTGATATGATAGGATTGCTGCCAGTAATCGGACCGGTAGTAGATCAGAGGTACTTTGTCTGCAGAAGTGATAGAGCTGCCCTCTCTTATGACGTAACTGGTTTTTATCTTCGACTCACCGTTTTCTATCATTTCGAAGTCTCCATTGTGCGTAAATATCAGTTGACGGTTGTTGACCGCTGAAGCTTTGACCGTCATTCCTGTTTTGCCTCCCTGGCTTTCCACCCACTCCCATTTGCCTGAGAGTGTTGTCTTACTGGGGACACTTTCCTGGTTTTTACAGGCTGCAAAAGCAAAAAATAAGATTAGTATAGAGAGGGTTTTCATGAATCAGGCAGTGGTTTTAAGGACACAAATTTATTTAGTCCTTACATAAGTGTGTCCGAATCCATCATAAACCTCGTCAAAGAGAAAAAGGGAATCTCCTTTGAGCTGATAAGACTGGTGCCAGTAGGTTGAGTCCGGCAAAAAGTAAATCATAGGAACCAGCTCGGTCGAGGTAATAGACTTACCGTCCTTTATCTGGTACTTGGTTTTTATCTTTGATTTGCCGTTTTCAAACATTTCAAAATCACCGTCAGTAGTAAACAGGAGTTGTTTCCTGTTGTTTTCAGAAGCTTTGATCGTCATTCCGGCTATCCCTCCGGTGCTTAACACCCATTCCCATTTACCCACAAGGGTCTTTTCCTGTGGAGCGGCGTTTTCGCTCTCACAAGCCATTAAAGCAAAAAACAAAACAATAACTGAAAGCATTTTCATATCCTGAGAAATTAATATTAATCAACAAAAGTATTATTTAATCCTTACATAAGAGCTCTGAAACCCATCATTATGCTCATCAGACAAATATAAAGTATTCGATTCAACTTGAAAAGACAGCGGCGATGCGGTGGAATCCGGCACGAAGAAAATCATCGTGACCGGCTCTGTTGAAGAAATGGAACGTCCTTTTCTTACTTCGTATTTCCTTTTTGTGACAGATTGACCATTGATAAAAAACTCAAAGTCTCCTTTTTTGGTAAACACCATTTGCCGCTTATCATTTTCAGAAGCTTTGTAGGTCATTCCGGCTATTCCTCCTACACTTTTTACCCATTCCCACCGGCCCACTATGGCTTTTTCCGGTGCCAGGTTCCTGCCCTCGCAAGCAATAAGGGCAATAAATAGAGCAATAGCTGAAAATATTTTCATTGTTAGCTGAATCTTTCTTTCAGAGATTCTGATTTCTGCTGATTGGTTGCAATTTGCCTGTTTTAATTTGACTTTTTACAAGAAAACGATCCGGGAGTCTTTTATAAGATATGACATTGCAGATAAAAATCTCAAAATCCGGTTAGCCTATAGCTGACACCTTGCCGCTAATTCCTACCTTTGTTCAAAATTATTCAGGTATGTCATACTCTTCGCTTGAAACCATCAATACGGAAGTTGTTGAATTATTGAAAAAACTCATTGCCACGCCTTCTTTCAGCCGTGAAGAAGATAAAACGGCAGATATACTTCAGCTTTTTTTAGAAAGTAAGGATATTTCAGTCAACAGGCTTTTGAATAATATCTGGGCCAAAAACCTGCATTTTGATGAAAACCTGCCGACAATACTGCTCAATTCTCATCATGACACTGTAAAACCCAATATTTCCTGGACATACGATCCTTTTCTGCCCGTTCTTGAAGGCGATAAGCTTACGGGATTAGGAAGTAATGACGCAGGTGGCCCACTCGTATCTTTACTCGGTGTTTTTTTGTTTTTCTATGACAGGTCTGATTTAAAATACAACCTGATTTTTGCGGCTTCGGCCGAAGAGGAAATTTCCGGCAAAAACGGCATCGAATTGCTTTTGTCTGAACTGCCGGTTATTGATTTCGGAATAGTGGGGGAGCCGACACAAATGAACCTGGCTGTGGCCGAAAAAGGCCTCATGGTGTTGGATTGTGTGGCAGAAGGAAAGTCGGGGCATGCCGCCAGAAATGAAGGAGAAAATGCGATCTACAAGGCTTTACAGGATATAGAATGGTTCAGGACTTTTGAGTTTCCGGTGGTTTCGGAAAGCCTCGGACCTGTTAAAATGAGCGTGACCCAGATCAATGCAGGAACCCAGCATAATGTAGTGCCTGATGAATGCAAGTTTGTGGTAGATATCCGGGCAACGGATGCGTATAGCCTGGAACAGACACTTGAAATGATCTCATCCCACATCAGAAGTAAGGTAACACCACGTTCGGTGAGACTGAAACCTTCAGGTATTCCGCCGGACCATCCGATCGTAAAAGCGGGGGTAAATCTGGGCCGGACGACCTATGGTTCACCGACCTTATCAGATCAGGCTCTGATGGATTTTCCGACCTTGAAAATAGGCCCAGGCGACTCTGCAAGATCACATACAGCCAATGAATTTATCTATATTTCAGAGATTGAAAAAGGCATAGAAATATATAAGAGAATGCTGGAACAGGTCATTCTTTAAGCGTCAGAAAATCATTTAAATCTTTTCAAAATTTACGATGAATATTTTTTATTATATCCTAGCTATCCTTTGCGGTGTGGGCACAAGTATCCAGTCCGGTGTCAATTCTGAATTAAGAAAATCGCTGCATAACCCGGTTCTGGCCGCTATTATTTCATTTTCTTCGGGCCTGCTGGTGCTTTTGATCGTCTATCCTTTTTTTCCTAAAAGTCAGCTTCCCGCTTTCGCCACGCTGAAAAGTATTTCTATCTGGCAATATACCGGAGGGCTTCTGGGAGCGTTTTATGTTACCTCGGTCATTATGAGCATCCAGAAAATAGGCTCTGCCAATATGATCACTTTGATAGTCGGCAGTCAGTTGCTGATGGCCATGGTCCTCGATCATTTCGGATGGCTTGGTTTTCAGACGCAACCCCTCAATATCTGGAGAATTCTGGGAGCTGTATTCATTGTTTGCGGAGCGTTATTAATCTTGAGAAATTGAATCTATTTCCTGATTTTAAAAATTATTGGGCATAGTTTTTGTGTTGAGAGAGAATAATACCACAAGAAGGTTCGTAATTCTAAAATCAAAAATTTAAATGGACTTAATTTCAGAATTGAAAGGAATAATATCTCCTCAGGTTGCAGAAAACATAGGTGATTTTTTGGGAGAAGATAAAGACATGGTTTCAAACGCTATGAGTCTGGCTATTCCTTCATTTTTGGGTGGGCTGTTAAAATACTCTAAATCAGAGGCCGAGGGAAACAAAATCATGAAGGTGCTGCAGGACGGCGGGCATTCCGGCGATATCCTGGAGAATGTAAACGGGCTTCTTTCGAATTTTGATAAAACACAACTGATCATTACCATCGGTAATAATATTGTATCACATTTTTTCGGATCAAACTCCAACCTGATCATTGATAAAATAGCCTCCATTTCGGGAGCTAAGAAAACTTCAGCGTCTTCTTTATTCAGCATTTCAGCTCCTTTGATCCTTGGGTTGATAGGCCGCCGGGTAAAAGCCCGAGGGCTGGATGCGTCAGGCTTATGCGATCTTCTGAACAATCAGAGCGAGGTGGTTTTGAGGACATTGCCTCCCGCCATCAGTAATATACTTAGCCTGAAGTCTGAAATCAATGAACCGGTAGAGAAAGAGGAAAAAGTGCAGAAGGTTCAGCCTCTGAGATCTTCTTCGGGAACAAAGTGGAGGTATATCCTCCCGTGGGTTTTCCTGGCCTTACTGGGAGCGGGCAGTTTATATTATTTCTATTATGTAAAACAAAAGGAAAAGGAGTTTCTGGCTTTGAAGGAAGGAATTATGAGAGATACTGCGATAAGCGAGCCTGCTCTTAACCCTTCAGAACTTCTGGATCCGAAAACACCTGATACACTTCAGAATGCAACTGCAGAAGTAGCCAAAGAACCTGAAATTGTACCTGAAACGACTCCGCTCAAAGAAAATGTAAAGCCGGCTCAGCAGGAAATAAAACCGGCGGCGAAGCCTGCTGATAATGGAGAGGCGGAAGTTAAGACCAATGCTCCGAAAACTTTTTCAGACGGTTGGTCGGGAATAACCGGCGTCAGCTTTGAAAAAAACAGTGCTGCCGTGAGCAATGCCGGGGGTATATCTGAATTGGTAAAAAGACTGAAAGCCAATCAGAAAGACAGGATTTTCATCGCTCCGATCAGCGGGGCCAATAAAACACTGGCAGAAGACCGAAGCTACGCCATCAGGGAACTGCTGATCGAAAACGGCATTGATGAGTCTCGGATAGTGATTAATACAAGAAGAATTGAGGGCCCTGAATCAAACTCAATTGCGATCAGAATAGGCAGATAAAATAGCAGACATTGAAATAAAGCCATGTATCCGGTAAGGTTTACATGGCTTTTTTTTACATTTGTTTGTACTTAACAACAAATTATGTCTGAAAATAAAACTTCGTTATCAACCCTGCTCATCCATCAGAACGGTCCCGAAAACAGTTACGGAGCAGTTTCCCAGCCTATTATTCTTTCTACTACTTTCGAAAGGGATCAGAACGGAGGTTTTCCGGAGGGCAGGGATATTTATGCAAGAGCTTCAAATCCAAACCGGCAAGCCCTCGAGGGCAAACTGGCTGCCTTGGAAAACGGCAA
The DNA here is from genome assembly GCF_009905725.1 of Emticicia sp. CRIBPO. Classification (GTDB taxonomy): domain Bacteria; phylum Bacteroidota; class Bacteroidia; order Cytophagales; family Spirosomataceae; genus Leadbetterella. The sequence goes on from NZ_JAAAKV010000005.1 coordinate 310,103, forward strand.
GTCGGCAGCATGTTTTTCTTCCGGCCAGGCGGCTACGATGAGCATTTTTCATGCTCTGGGTCACGGGAGCCACGTTATTTTGCCTGATGATATTTATTATGGAACGAAGGTACTTATTGATAATCTCTATCAATCATGGGGTTTGACCTGTACTTCAGTAGACATGACTGACCTGGCTGAGATTGAGAAGGCAATAAAGAACGAAACAAAGCTCATATGGATGGAAACCCCGTCCAATCCTCAATTAAAAATCACAGACATAGAGGGAGTCGTTCAGATCGCCAGAAAGAAAGGCATCCTCACAGCCTGTGATAATACCTGGGCAACACCCTATTTTACATCACCTTTTGATTTCGGAGTGGATCTTATAATGCATTCCACCACCAAATACCTTTCGGGACACTCAGATATCCTGGGAGGGTGTATTATTGCTTCAGAAAACACACCGGAAGGCGTTTTTCAGAAAGTGAGGGATTTTCAAACCCTCGGTGGAGCCGTTCCTTCTTCTTTTGATACCTGGTTGCTGAACAGAAGCCTGGCTACTTTTTTTGTCAGGATGCCTGTTCATGCTTCAAATGCCGTAAAACTGGCTGAGTTTTTTGAGCACCATGCGGCGATTGAAAAAGTCTATTATCCGGGCCTTGCTACTGATCCGGGGCATGTGATTGCCAAAAAACAAATGAAAAACGGCTTTGGGGGTATGCTTTCGGTCCTGATAAAAGGAGATGAAGTCAACACCCTGAAAGTAGCGTCGAAATTGAAAATATTTAAACACGCTACCAGCCTCGGAGGAGTGGAAAGCCTGGTGGATCATCGTAGAACAGCCGAGGGAACACATTCTGTCAGCCCTCCGAATCTGCTGAGAATTTCTGTCGGGATTGAATCTATTGAAGATTTAATTGAAGATTTTAAGCAAGCATTAGTATAATATTTTCGATTTAAATCGTTTATTTCGCAATACTTTAACAAAAAGAGCTGATTATAAGCATGAAAAAAACTATTGGGATAATTCTTTTCGCCGTCATAGCGGCTAACGCACAAAACCTTAAAACCAAACCCAACTGGCATAACCTCGACTACGCCAAGGATGGCATTAGAGGAATGAGTACTGAAAAAGCTTATGCAGAGCTGTTAAAAGACAAACCTTCAAAAACAGTAATCGTCGGAGTAATTGACTCGGGTATTGATATTAATCATGAAGACCTGAAGAACGTCATCTGGGTCAATACCAGAGAAATTCCGGGCAATGGCAAAGATGATGATGAAAACGGATTCATAGATGATGTGAACGGCTGGGATTTTATCGGCGGAGCAGATGGAACAGATGTGAACCAGGAGCAGTTGGAAATGACCCGTATTTACAAGAATCTTAAACAAAAGTTTGGTGACAATCCTAAAAAGAGGCTGATCAAGAAAAACAAATCGGATTATAACCTCTACAAAAAGCTGGAGATTGATATCAAAGATAAAAGAGAAGAGGCTGAGAAATACCTTCCGATGTATACCAACATGTACAAGAAGTTTACTGAAGCTGAAGAAACCCTGAAGGCGGTTTTGAAAAAAGATGTGGTATTGACGGCGGATGTTGAACAGATAAAAGACGAAAACTTTGACAGATCTGTGCGTCAGGCCAAGCAGTTCTGGCTTCAGCTGACAGCCATGGGTGCCACACTTTCAGACCTTAAAGATGGTGTGCAGCATTTTGAAGATGAGGTTAAGTTTAATTACAATCTTGATTTCGAACCGAGAAAAGTAGTGGGCGACGATCTTTCCAAACTTCAGTATGGTAAATACGGAAACAATGAGGTAACAGGCCCTGATGCTATGCACGGTACGCACGTTGCGGGGATCATCGCTGCTCAGAGAGAGAACGGATTAGGTGTAAAGGGCGTAGCAGACAATGTGAAAATCATGGTCATCAGATGTGTGCCTAATGGTGACGAAAGAGATAAGGACGTGGCCAATGCCATCAGGTACGCTGTTGACAACGGGGCCCAGGTGATCAATATGAGTTTTGGCAAAGCCTATTCGCCTGATAAAAAATGGGTGGATGAAGCTGTCAAATACGCAGAAAGCAAAGATGTGGTACTTGTAGCGGCTTCAGGAAACGATAACCTTGATATAGACCAGGAAGTACATTACCCTGTGAGAGAATATCTTAACGGTGGTCAGGCACAAAACTGGATTTCTGTCGGTGCTCTGAATCATGAAGAAGCCCCTGACCTGGCGGCAACTTTCAGCAACTATGGAAAAAAAGGAGTTGATGTTTTTGCTCCGGGAGTGGCCATTTACTCTACTGTTCCGGGAAATAAATACGAAGAAAAACAAGGTACCAGTATGGCTTCCCCGGCTGTAGCAGGTGTAGCGGCTTTATTGAGATCTTATTTCCCTTCTTTAACAGCTCCTCAAATCAAGAATATCATTCTTGATTCTTCAGTGAAACTTCCGGATGCTACCGTGAAAATTCCCGGTGGAGAAGAAAAAGTTAAATTCGGAGATCTGTCTGTAACCGGCGGGGTAGTAAATACCTACAATGCCGTTAAGATGGCGACCCAAATGACTCAAAAACAACAGTAGTCCGAAATATTTTATCAGCGACCGTTTAAAAATTCATTTCCGGGCGTACTTTTGCAAATAAAAGTCCGGAGATGAATTTTATACTTTTTGACGATCCTGTATTCCGTAATCAACTTAAACCAGTTACCCTCACACGTCCAGTTTCTGAGATCAGAATGGGTGTAATCACCATTGCAGAAAAATGGTCGAGACGTCAGGAGGGTCAGTACAGCTACCTTACAGAAGCCTATCTTCAATCAAAATTCGCAGTCAATTATGCTGCAGATAATATATATCTGAATGCATCTGTTTTACCGGATAATCAGATTCTCGATAAAATACTGACATTAGAAAACGGCCAGGCTCTGACAAAGTCCGGGAAGATACTGGCGGTCAATACAAACCAGCATTTAGGCTTTGGTTTTGATAACCTCGGGTTTGAACAGGTAGAGTGGGAGGGCGATGTTTCTTTCCTCACAAAACTTCCTGATTTATTTCTGAAAAATGCTGCCCAGATAAGCTCTGACTTTAGATTGCTGACACACGGCAGGCAATCAGCCCCTGTAACAGATAAATATACCAGTGTTTACGGTGAAGAAAATATATTCATTGAAGAGGGTGTTTCTATCAAATCCTCTATTCTCAATGCTGAAAACGGCCCGATCTATATCGGTAAAAATGCCGTTATCCAGGAAGGCAGCCTGATCATCGGACCTGCTGCCATCGGAGAAGAATCTATGGTGGCTTTCGGAGCTAAAATAAGGCCGAATACAACCCTTGGGCCCGTTTGCAGGGTAGGAGGTGAAGTGGGGAACTCCATTTTTATGGGTTATTCGAACAAAGCCCACGATGGATTCCTGGGTAATTCCTTTATCGGCGAATGGTGTAACCTCGGGGCAAATACCAACAATTCGAATCTTAAAAACGATTATAAAGAAGTAAAACTCTATAATTATCACACCTCACAACTTGAACCCTCCGGGGAAATTTTCTGCGGCACATTCATGGGCGATTATACCAAAGCGGGCATCAGCACCATGTTCAATACCGGGACAGTTGTAGGGGTAGCTTCCAATGTGTATGGAGCAGACTTTCAGGAGAAATTTATTCCCAGTTTTACCTGGGGCGGCAAACTGTCAGGTTATGAGGATTACCGTTATGACAAAGCCATAGAGGTGATCAATACGACCATGGGCAGGCGTGCTATGAAACTTTCAGCAGACGACGAAGCCATTTTAAAATTCATCTCAGATAATAAAAAGAAAGAATAATGCTTTTTGCTAATATTCCGGGGCTTCAGGAAACCAAGGATTTACTGATCAGGTCGGTTACCAATAACCATGTGGCCCATGCACAGCTTTTTCACGGGCTGGACGGCAGTGCCAACCTGGCTATGGCCCTTGCTTTTGCTACCTATCTCAATTGCGAAGACAAACAGGAAACAGATGCCTGCGGAAAATGTTCGTCCTGTCTGAAGATAAAAAAACTGGCTCATCCTGATGTTACTTATATTTTCCCGACCGCCGGGGGTAAAAAAGTACTCTCAGAAAACTTCATGAAGGAATGGAGGGAATTTGTAGCCGAAAAACCATTCGGAGGGCTTTCGGACTGGCTTAATTTCGTAGAGATTAAACAAGGGAATATTCCTGTTGAAGAAGCCAGGCAACTCATCCAGAATCTTTCCTTAAAATCCTACGAAGGCGGATATAAGATCGTTATTATCTGGCAGGCCGAAAATCTGCATACGGCTACGGCCAACGCCCTTTTAAAAATCCTGGAAGAACCACCTGAGCAAACGCTGTTTTTGCTGGTCTGTAGTTCTATGGACCGCTTGCTGACCACCATTATCTCAAGGGCCCAGCGGGTTGCGATCAGAAACTTCAATCAGGATGAAGTCATAAAATATCTGATGAAAAAAGGTCTTGACAACGAAGAAAGGGCGGCTCAGATCGCTTTTCTTTCAGATGGGGATATGAACAAGGCCGAGGAACTGATGGAACAGAAAATCCAGAACGAGCAGGAATGGTTCGCCAACTGGATGCGGTATTGCTATGCCTTTGATGTTTCAAAACTGATTCCGCTGGCTGATGAATTCGATACTTTTACGAAAGAAACACAAAAAGGACTTTTCGAATATGGTTTGAGGATTCTGAGGGAATTATTCCTTTACACCCAGAGTGCTGAGCAACTCGTCAGGATAGAAGGAGAAGAACTTGTCTTTGTACAGAAGTTCTCAAAGGTTTTTAATATAGGAAACCTTGAACATATCATCGGTCTGATCAGCGAGGCCCATTTTCATATTGAAAGAAATGTCAGGGCCAAGATAGCCTTTCTGGACACCTCCCTGAGTATTTCAAGATTGATAAGATAAAGTACTTGAATCTTTATTTTTTCTTTTTAAAAATTAATGCTAGTTTTAACGCATTGTTCAATCCTTTTTTTAAAACCGAATGAAATCCTTTCAAATTAAAGAACAGGCACCTGTTTTTGATGTAATTATTGTAGGGTCTGGTGCCGGCGGCGGTATGGCAGCCCATCAATTGACCAAAGCAGGGGCGAAAGTCTGCCTCCTTGAAGCCGGCGGATATTTTGACCCCGCAGATCCCAAATACATTACCCAGCTTAAATGGTCGTATGAATCTCCGAGAAGAGGAGCTTCCACCGTGCGTCCCTTTGGAGACTTTGACGCAGCCTGGGGTGGCTGGGAGATTGAGGGAGAGCCTTACACCCGCAAAAACGGAACTAAGTTTGACTGGTTCAGGTCAAGGATGCTGGGTGGCAGGACCAATCACTGGGGACGTATTTCCCTGAGGTTCGGGCCAAAGGATTTCAAACGCAGAAGTATCGACGGATTGGGCGACGACTGGCCTATCAGCTACGAAGATGTAGCTCCTTACTATGATGAAGTAGACAAATTGATCGGGGTTTTCGGCTCTAAAGCTAACCTTCCGAACGACCCGGATAGTATATACTTACCTCCTCCGAAGCCTCGTTTGCACGAGTTGATGATCATGGAGGCCAACAAAAAAACGGGAGTAACGACCATTCCTTCCAGGATGTCGATGCTAACCAAGCCTATCAACGACGAAAGAGGCTCTTGCTTCTACTGCGGTCAGTGCGGCAGGGCATGCCAGGCTTATGCCGACTTTTCGTCATCTTCTGTATTGGTGAAACCAGCCCTTAAAACCGGTAATCTTACCCTGATCAACAATGCGATGGTAAGAGAGGTGCTTACCGATACCAGCGGACTGGCAACAGGCGTGTCTTACGTAAATAAACATACCTTAGAGGAAGTAACGGTTAATGGTAAAATTGTGATTCTGGCAGCAAGTGCCGGAGAATCAGCCCGTTTGCTGTTAAATTCCAAATCATCAAGATTTACAGGTGGTCTGGCCAACTCATCCGGAGTGGTTGGAAAATACCTGCATGACTCGACAGGAGCCAGCAGAAGTGCTTTTATTCCTCATCTGGTTGACCGTAAAAGATACAACGAAGATGGCGTGGGCGGTATGCACGTTTATTCTCCATGGTGGCTGGATAACTCCAAACTTGACTTCCCGAGAGGGTACCACATCGAATACGGTGGAGGTATGGGAATGCCGGGTTATGGCTTCGGCTCGGGCATGGAAAATGTCAACGGGAAATATCCGGGCAGAGACGGTGTCGTTAAAACCGGCGGTGGGTACGGAGCTTCGCTGAAAGACGACTACAGATTCTTCTATGGTGCCAATATCGGTATGGCCGGAAGGGGAGAAGCCGTGGCAAGAGAAGATAATTATTGTGAAATCGACCCTAATGTAGTGGATAAATGGGGTATCCCTGTTTTACGTTTCCATTACAAGTGGAGTGATTATGAAGTAAAACAAGCCAAACACATGCAGGATACTTTCGAGGAAATCATTCATGCTTTAGGTGGTATTGCCAGCGGATCTAAACCGGGAGCCGATACTGATTATGGTCTGGCTGCACCTGGCAGGATTATTCACGAAGTAGGTACGGTAAGGATGGGTAACGATCCTTCAAAATCTGCTTTGAATAAAAATTCCCAGGCCCATGATGTTAAAAACCTTTTTGTGGTTGACGGAGGATCTTTCGTTTCACAGGCAGATAAAAACCCAACATGGACCATCCTGGCATTATCAATGAGGGCTTCAGCTTATATCATGGATCAGGTAAAAGCTAAAAAACTTTAATCAAATGAAAAGAAGAGACATACTTAAAAATATAGGTTTGGGAACAGCCGGAGTGGTTGTTTCCGGCGATCTTATCGGGCAAACTCCCGTAAAAAAAACTGAGGTTAAACCGATACCTGATGTAGCAGGCGGAAGGCTTAAAGAAGAAATTGAGCATAATAATAAACTGAATGCCCAGAGGTTTTTTTCTGCTCATGAACTGGCCACGGTAACCATCCTGGTAGATATCATTATTCCGGCTGATAAGATTTCGGGAAGTGCCTCACAGGCAGGAGTACCCGCTTTTATCGAATTCATGGCTAAGGATATCCCAGCACAGCAGACACCTTTAAGAGGAGGTTTGATGTGGCTGGATATGGAATCAAAGAAACAATTCGGCCAGAAATTCAGGTCTTTAACTCCTGCCAACCGCCTCAAGCTGGTAGACCAGATCGCTTATCCTTCAAAGGCAAAGCCTGAAATGTCACAGGGTGTGGCATTTTTTAATCTGATGAGAAACCTGACCGCTTCAGGGTTCTTCAGCTCTGAGATGGGGATAAAGGATATCGGGTATGCCGGAAACACGCCTAATCAGTGGGATGGTGTGCCTAAAGATGTTTTAGCTAAATATAACCTTAGCTATGACGAATGGAGTAAGCATGTAAACGGATAATTTATATCTTCAGAAGACTAAGTTCTGCAAACGGATGAACCCCAGGTTTATCTTTTTGCAGAATTTTTTATTTACTCTTTTTTGACCGGACCCTGCTGAGGGTTTCGGGAGTGAGACCTAAAAACGAAGCAATATATTTTAGCGGAGCTCTTTCATAAATTTCCGGATAACTGGTCTGGAAAATCTCATGTCTTTTCTGGGCACTCATCATTCTCAGAAACCTTACCCTTTCATCATACATGATCAATGATATTTCCGTCAGGATCCGGCCCACGTAATTGGCTTCCGGAAAAGTGTTATAGAGCTCATACAGGTCTTTATGTTTGAGACAGATGAATTCTGAGTCCTCAAGTAGTTCCACCGCCTCCAGAGACGAAGTTTGTGAAATAAAACTATGGGGAATATAAATAAAGTTAAACTCATTGATGATCCACGAGGTCACTTCAATCTTCTCTTCATTTTCGTTTTCTTCCTTGAAGTAATACGATCTGACCATTCCTGACTCTATGAAATAAAGCGTGTCGTTGACTTCTCCGATTTTAACGATAAGGTCACCGGCCTTGCCCGACTTCCTTTTTAATCTTTTATCAAGCTCTTTCTGGATTTGTTTGGAGATGGGATAAATAGATTTGACTGCTTCTATGAACAGGGTATTTTTCATCTTTGATGGTTCAGGTAAATTTTTACAAATATAATGCAACCTTTAAACAATAAAATTGCATCTTTAAAATGAAACTAAATATTTATGACTAAAATTTTACCTTTGTTTAAAACCGAGTATGATCTGGCTAAAGCAATTAAGCAAGGTAATAAGGCTGCACAAAATGAATTTTACAGTAAATATTCTTCAAGGATGCTGGGTATCTGTATGAGGTATATTTCTGATAAAATGCTGGCAGAAGATGTGATGATCGATGGGTTTATGAGGGTTTTTGATAAAATCGACCAGTTTGGTTTTAACGGAAGCTTTGAGGGATGGGTTAAGAGAATTATGGTGAATGAAGCCCTGATGTATCTCAGATCGAAAAAAATGATAGAAATAGACCTGGAACTGGTTTCCGATCAGTCTTTTCATTTTTCGGTAGATACGTCGCTGGAGGCGGAAGATCTGATGAGTGTTATTAATCAGTTGCCGGTAGGTTACAAAACGGTTTTTAACCTCTACGCTATAGAAGGCTATAGTCATGCTGAAATCGCAGATAAACTGGGGATTTCAGAAGGTACGTCCAAGTCGCAGCTGAGCCGGGCAAGGACCATGTTACAGGAAAAGCTTAGCTATTTAAAAATGAACAATTTAGGGAATTAGATATGAACCAAATGAAAAAGAACCCTTTAGATGATTTTTTTGCCGAAAGGCTCTCAGATCACGAAGTGACTCCTTCGCAAAGAGCCATGGACAGGTTTCATGAAAAATTAGCGGAAAGAGAAAAGAAAGCCTCTCCATTTATGATGATCAGGCCTAAAGCCTGGTATTATTATGGTGCGGCGGCTTCTGTTGCCCTTTTGATGACGGTCGGTTATCTCCAGTTCAAGTCGGATGAAGCAGTTATTCATTCAACTCCGGGGATGGCTCAGAATCAGAAATCTGTCCCAAAAACAGACAACCATACTGCTGCCGTGGCTGAGAATGCTGTTGGTACGGAATCAAAGGAGCAGCCGGGTTCAAAGGATAAAACGGTTAATAAAGCAGTTCAGCAATCTTCTAAGCCGGTTGTTGCCCCGCAAACAGCTCCTTCGGTAGCACAGCAAAAGTCTGTTGATGAACTGATCAGGAATATAGAAATAGATGAACGTCCTAAAGACCAGCTGGCACAGGCTCTTGACAGGTCTGAAAGCATAAAAGCTACCCGGAATACCCCGGTCTCAACAGACCAGAATAAGCTGTTTAAAAGTGAAGTAGGAGAAACCATCGTGCTGATCACCACCATTCCTGAAGAAGAGGTCATTCATTTACCTAACCAGGATTCAGGCATCAACAAATCGAAGGTGGTAGCTATGGGAACCGATAAAGGAGATGAGGAAAAATCTGTCTTCTCAAGGGTTTTCGGAGAAATTAGAAATCTGAAACACGGTGAGAAGGTAAACCTTGCCAAACTCGGTTTGAAATCAAATGACGATGAGTTAGCCAGGGAAGATGGCTTTATCGCTTCAGAGACCAGGCAAATCAGGCAGGGATGGCAATGGATCAAAGGAAAGATCAATAACAATTAATAAATCACTATAAATTTAACAGACAGTCACCCGGATTGACCCGTTGGGCTGGCTTAGAGGTACATTTTAACTAATTACTCCAATGAAAAGGACCGCTTTACTTTTGTTTTTAATAGCTTTCGGGCTTTCTTTTAAGTCTTTTGCGGTGATGCCGTCCGATACCACCGTAATCGAGTTTACAGACAAGGGTATTAAGAAAAGAATAACCGTTTACACAACCCACAGCAAGAGCTTTGATGTTCCGAAAGTCCTTAACCTGGAGAACCTGCTGAAAGAAATCGGGGTGGATTCCACGGAAAGAGAGAAAGCCCTGATCCTGATCGGGAAAGATAACAGCAAACAGGACACCATTTTTGTGATATCGAGGGAGGGGAATAAAATCAAAATCCTGACCAGGGACCCTGTCTTTAAATCCTCCCAGGACACCGTTATCGTGGGCGAAGAAAAGCACATCATTATCGAAGAAAAAAAGGATTCCTACGATTTTGAACACAAGTCCGACAAGCCGGAAAAGCCTGCTCAGAAAAAGAAATTCTTTGCCAGAAGTGACTTCGGTATTTACCTGGGGATCAATAATTTTTTCAATAACGCATCCCAGGGCCCTTCTCAGCTCTACGACCTAAGGACCTGGCCGTCAAGATATGTCGCACTTTCGTTCAGAAAGAATGCGACCCTGATCAGGGGCGAAAAAATGGATCTGGCCCTGAGCTACGGTCCGGAAATCGCCTGGTATAATTTTATGTTTGAAAACAGCAACGTTGTCAAATATGAAAACAACCAGGTCAGCTTTGTGAAGAATACATTTGAGACCAAAAAATCAAAACTGGTGATGCCGTTTCTGAACCTGCCGGTGCTTTTAAACTTCGGCTTCAAGCAGGAGAAATTCAAAATCGGGATCGGGGGATATATCGGCTACAGAATAGGGGGCTACAGCAAGGTTAAATCTGAATCAGAAGGCCGGGTGATTGAGAAAGCCTCTTTCGGGATGAACAAGGTCACCTATGGGCTTACAACGGAATTCGGAAGAAAGAACGGACTGACGCTGTTTTTCAGATATGACCTGAATGACCTTTTCAAGGAAAATCAGATCAACGGGAAAGACCTGCAGGCTTTCAGTGTAGGCATCAGGTTGTAAAATTCCGGGCCGGATTAAATAACATTTCTGCTCAAAAGTTGCTTTCCTGAAAATAGGGAGCAACTTTTTTTCGTTTTAGTTTTTTGCCCTAATAAAAAGGAGAAGGTGATTAAAGAAATTGTAAGTGGCTAACAAACAGTCAGATGATTTATCAGGTTTGCGGGCGGGTCTGCGGACTTGAAGGAGACAATTTTATTTGCGATAATTTTTTTAAAAAAACTTTACATTTTTTTGGTCATAATTTTGCGAATAAGAAAAAACCTCCTACTTTTGCAACTCCTTTTGAAAAGAGGGCAGTTCTTTGTTTTAAGTTATTAATATTTGGGGGTGTACCAGAGTGGCCAAATGGGGCAGACTGTAAATCTGCTGGTGTACGCCTACGGTGGTTCGAATCCATCCGCCCCCACATCGCTTTTAATAAGCGGGCGTAGCTCAGTTGGTAGAGCGACAGCCTTCCAAGCTGTAGGTCGCGGGTTCGAACCTCGTCGCCCGCTCTTAATTCCCTAAGCCTTCGTAGCTCAGTGGTAGAGCACTTCCTTGGTAAGGAAGAGGTCGGCAGTTCAATCCTGCTCGAAGGCTCTGACTTAACTGGCAAGGTGGAATCAGAGCATTGAGCAATTATTGTATAATAATTGCTCCTTTTTTGAATTTTTAATATCGAAAAACTATAAATCGTATCTAATAAAATGGCAAAAGAAAATTTTGACCGTAGCAAACCCCATGTTAATATTGGTACTATCGGTCACGTTGACCACGGTAAAACTACATTAACAGCCGCAATTACTACAGTTCTTGCGAAAAAAGGTCTTGCAAAATTGAGAGATTTCTCTTCAATTGACAATGCACCTGAGGAAAAAGAAAGAGGTATTACTATCAATACTTCACACGTAGAGTACGAAACAGCTAATCGTCACTATGCACACGTTGACTGTCCAGGTCACGCCGATTACGTTAAGAACATGGTAACTGGTGCTGCTCAGATGGATGGTGCAATTATCGTTGTTGCTGCAACTGATGGTCCTATGCCACAAACTCGTGAGCACATCCTTCTTGCCCGTCAGGTAGGTGTTCCTCAGTTGGTAGTATTTATGAACAAAGTTGACTTAGTAGATGATCCTGAGCTTCTTGAGCTTGTTGAAATGGAGATTCGTGAGTTATTGTCATTCTACAAATTCGACGGTGATAATATCCCTGTAATTCAAGGTTCTGCACTTGGTGGCTTGAACGGCGAAGAGCAATGGGTAACTAAAATCGAAGAGCTTATGGATGCGGTTGATAGTTTCATTCCACTTCCTGCTCGTGCTACTGATAAGCCATTCCTTATGCCGGTTGAAGACGTATTCTCGATCACTGGTCGTGGTACTGTTGCTACTGGTCGTATCGAAACTGGTATCATCAACTCTGGTGAAGCAGTAGATATCCTTGGTATGGGTGCTGAAGGTCTTAAATCAGTTGTAACTGGTGTTGAGATGTTCCGTAAAATCCTTGACAGAGGTGAAGCTGGTGATAACGTAGGTCTTTTATTGAGAGGTATTGAGAAAGAAGCCATCCGTCGTGGTATGGTTATTTGTAAGCCGGGTTCAGTAAAACCTCACACTAAATTCAAAGCTGAAGTTTACGTATTGTCGAAAGAAGAGGGTGGTCGTCACACTCCGTTCTTTAACAAGTACCGTCCTCAGTTTTATTTCCGTACCACTGACGTAACTGGTGAGATCTTCTTGCCTGAGAACGTTGAAATGGTAATGCCTGGTGATAACATCACTATCACTGTAAACCTTATCAATGCAATTGCGATGGACAAAGGTCTTCGTTTCGCGATTCGTGAAGGTGGTCGTACAGTAGGTGCTGGTCAGGTTACTGAAATTCTTGAATAATATTTCTCGAAATATAGCAAAAAGCACTCCTTGTGAGTGCTTTTTGTGTTTTAGTACAAACACTGTAATACTATCTCCCTGATGAGGAATTCAAAACCGGCCGGAATTATATTTGTCCTGATTACCGTTCTGATTGATGTGATCGGAATAGGGATCATCATTCCTATTATTCCGGTGTTGATTCAGGAACTGACCGGAGGAAACATCAGTGAAGCCTCCAATTATGCCCTGTGGCTGGTTTTTGTCTATTCGCTTATGCAGTTTCTCTTTTCGCCGATCATCGGTGGGCTCAGTGACAAATACGGAAGACGCCCGGTATTGCTGTTTTCACTTTTCGGGTTCGGGATTGATTACATATTCCTCGCTATGGCCCCGTCTATCCTCTGGCTGTTTGTAGGGAGGGTTATCGCAGGTATCACAGGAGCAAGTTTCACGACTGCAAGTGCTTATATTGCCGATGTGAGTCCCCCTGAAAAGAGGGCTCAGAATTTCGGAATGATCGGTGCTGCTTTCGGGCTTGGTTTCATTATCGGCCCGTCACTGGGCGGAATACTGGGAGAATACGGCAGCCGGATTCCTTTCTGGGTTTCAGCCGCTTTAACATTGGTCAACTGGCTTTACGGATACTTTGTATTACCTGAGTCACTAAAACCCGAAAACAGGAGGCCTTTTGACTTTAAAAGAGCCAACCCGGTCGGAAGTCTTTTAAACCTCAGGAAATACCCTTTTATACTTACCTTGGTGGCATCTTTGTTCCTGGTATATGTAGCCAATTACGCTACCCAGGGGACCTGGTCGTTTTATACCATGGAAAAGTTCAAGTGGGGTGAAATGGAAGTAGGTCTGTCGCTTGGATTTGTCGGATTGATGGTCGCCATCGTACAAGGCGGTTTGATCAGGGTGATTATCCCTAAACTGGGTCAGCAGAAAGCTCTGTTTGTAGGTCTGGCGGTGAACGCCCTTGGGCTTCTGGCTTTTGCTTTCGCCTCCCAATCCTGGATGATGTATGCGATCATGATACCGTTTGCTTTCGGAGGAATAGCCAATCCGGCCTTTCAGGGGATTATCTCCAACCAGGTCAAGGCAAATGAGCAGGGAGAGCTTCAGGGGGCTTTAACGAGCCTTTTAAGTGTGGCGGCCATCATTGGTCAGCCTTTGATGCTGGGTTTGTTCGGATATTTTACTTCCGCTAAAACAGACCTGTATTTTCCGGGAGCTCCGTTTTTTGTCGGATCCTTGTTGACGGTCATCAGTCTGGTGCTGACTTACAGGACCATAAAAAAAGAAAATTTAAAGGTTTAATGCAGTAATTTTGGTGTAACAAAAAATATTGCTAAATTTGCAGCCCAATTAAGGTTCTTTATATACACGGGAATAGTTTAAAGGTAGAACTACGGTCTCCAAAACCGTCGGTCTGGGTTCGAGTCCTAGTTCCCGTGCTGTTTTTGAAAATTTTCAAATACAATCATTATTAATAAGTAGTTTAATGAATAAACTGGTATCTTTTTTTAAGGAATCATGGAATGAGGTAGCTAATGAAGTTACCTGGCCTAAATGGGGTGAGTTGCAGTCAAGTGCCACTCTTGTTTTGGTAGCATCGCTTATTTTTGCCCTTGTCGTGGGTGCCATCGACTTCCTGATAGATAATTCGTTAAGATTATTATATCAATCAATATAAACTTAAACGCCTGCAAGAGCAGTCAGCACATGAGTGAGTTCAGTTGGTATGTTGTAAGAGCCGTATCACAACAAGAAAAGAAAATTAAGAATTATATCGAAAATGAAGCAGTCAGAAGAAAGCTGACCGATTTCATTCCTGAGATATTGATTCCTTCAGAGAAAATTGTTGAAGTAAGAAACGGAAAAAAGAGAGTCCGCGAGAAAAATTATTTCCCGGGGTACATTCTTATTAATGCTGACCTGAACAACGGTGAGGTAATGCACATGATCAAAAGCTTGCCTGGTGTTATTGGCTTCCTTGGTAAAAACGGCGGAGCATCTATTGAACCTGAACCTTTGAGACAATCTGAGGTGAACCGCATCTTAGGTATCCAGGAAGAAATCAGTGAAGAAACGATCGACTCAGCTGTGAGCTTCTCAAAAGGTGCTGCAGTTAAAGTAATCGACGGACCATTCAATGGCTTCGAAGGTACTGTAGAAGAAATATTTGACGATAAGAAGAAATTGAATGTAAGTGTTAAGATCTTCGGAAGAAGCACACCGGTAGAGTTAAGCTACATTCAGGTAGAGAAGATTTAATCAACTCTCCCGAAAAATATAAAGAAGGCTGTTCCCCAAAGGAGCAGCCTTCTTCAATGAAAATAGCGGGTGTAACTTATATTCCACTCTCTATCATTCCAAACCCCTTCTCCTTTTTCCTTTTCTCCGCTTTCCATAAAATCTCATAAATCCATCATATCCAACAATTTATGTGTGAATAAATTTGGAACAAAAAATAATTTCCTCTACTTTTGCAGTCCGTTTTGTAGAAACTGACAAGGCGGCGTAGAATTTTCCTTTCTCTTGTCATAATCTGATTATGTAACGCTTCCCCGGAGAGTCTGGTTAAAACTATGGAGAATCGAAAGAACATTTAATTGAAAATCAACCAATTGTGACTAGGTTGACGGGATCTTAAAGTTGGGTTCGTATGTTCGTATTTCTCAACATTTTAAATTATTTCAAGCAATGGCGAAAGAGATCGCAGGATATGTTAAGTTACAGGCTAAGGGTGGTCAAGCCAACCCTGCACCTCCGATTGGTCCTGCCTTAGGTTCGAAGGGTATTAACATCATGGAGTTCTGTAAGCAATTCAATGCGAGAACTCAGGATAAAATGGGCCAGGTGGTTCCTGTATTGATTACTTACTATACAGACAAATCATTTGACTTCGTTATCAAAACCCCTCCTACAGCGGTGTTGTTGATAGATGCAGCTAAAGTAAAGAAAGGTTCTGATCAGCCTAACAGAAATAAGGTTGGTTCAGTAACTTGGGATCAGGTGAAAGTTATCGCCGAAACCAAAATGCCGGATCTTAACTGCTTCACTATCGAGTCGGCCATGAAAATGGTTGCCGGAACAGCAGCGAATATGGGCTTAAGGATCAAAGGAGACAGTCCTTTTTAATTTTTTTTCATTTTATTAATGGGAGTTTCGCAAAATGCGGAACGTTAATTACCAAACAAACAATATGGCAAGAATCACAAAAAAAAGAAAAGAAGCCCTTTCGAAGTATGATGCTTCAAAGGAATATTCTTTGGAAGAAGCTGCGGCTGTTTTGAAGCAGATTTCTTACACTAAGTTTGATTCATCTATTGATGTTGATGTACGTTTGGGCGTTGACCCACGTAAAGCTGACCAAATGGTAAGAGGTGTTGTAGCCCTTCCGCACGGTACCGGTAAAACAGTAAGGGTTTTGGTTCTTTGTTCTCCTGATAAGGAAGAAGAGGCTAAAGCTGCCGGAGCTGACTACGTAGGTCTTGACGACTACATCGCCAAGATAGAAAAGGGTTGGACTGATGTCGATGTAATCATCACTATGCCTACAGTAATGGCTAAACTTGGTCGTTTGGGTCGTGTGTTAGGACCAAGAGGTCTTATGCCAAACCCTAAATCAGGTACAGTTACATTAGAAGTAGGAAAAGCTGTAACAGAAGTAAAAGCTGGTAAAATTGACTTCAAAGTTGATAAAACAGGTATTATTCATGCAGCCATAGGAAAGGTATCATTCGATCCTAAGCAAATCGCAGAAAATGCTAATGAGTTAATTCAGACACTGATTAAACTCAAACCATCTTCAGCAAAAGGTACTTATGTGAAAGGCATCAGCTTTTCAAGCACCATGAGTCCGGGTATAAAGATTGACAAATCAACAATAATTGGATTGTAATCATGAGAAGAGAAGAAAAAGCAGTAATAATCCAGGAGCTTACCGAGAAGTTTGCTAACTCACCTTATTTCTATATCACAGACGCAAGTGGTTTGTCGGTTGCTACAACCAACAAATTCAGAAGATTGTGTTTTGACAGAGGTATCGAATACAGAGTGGTTAAGAATTCTTTGATCGAGAAAGCTCTTGAGACGCTCGACACAGATTACACGCCGTTCAAAGATTCAGTTCTTAAAGGTTTTTCAGGTATCTTATTTCACCCTGAATCGGGTAAAGTAGGGGCGAAACTCCTTAAAGATTTTCTTAAAGAAAATAAAAACTCAATTAAGCTTAAAGGTGCTTCAATCGACGGAGGTCTGTTCATTGGTCACGACCAACTTGAGACTCTTGAGAAATTGAAATCTAAAGCTGAGATGATTGGCGAAGTAATCGGATTGCTACAGTCGCCTGCCAAAAATGTTATTGGCGGACTTCAAAGTGGTGGTCACAAATTGGCTGGTATTCTTAAAACTCTTTCTGAGAAAGAAGCCGCCTGAATTATTCAAGGGTGATACAAGGTGTATCCATCCTACATTTAAAAACAAAAGTATTAACTTTCAAAATTTTATATTAAAATGGCAGATTTGAAGGCATTCGCTGAACAATTGGTTAATTTGACCGTTAAAGAAGTAAACGAATTAGCAACTATCCTTAAGGATGAATATGGTATTGAGCCTGCAGCTGCAGGTGCGGTTGTAGTAGCAGCAACTGGTGGCGGAGACGCTGCTGAAGCTCCTGCTGAGCAAACTGCATTCGATGTGATCCTTAAATCAGGTGGTGCTAACAAACTTCAGGTAGTTAAATTGGTTAAAGATCTTACAGGTCTTGGACTTAAAGAAGCTAAAGAACTAGTTGACGGTGCTCCAAAAGCATTGAAAGAAGGTATTGCTAAAGATGAGGCTGATGCCCTTAAGAAGCAACTTGAAGAAGCTGGTGCTGAAGTAGAGATCAAGTAATTTACTCTACCGGTATTTTGAGTGAGGTGGAATAAGTTGAAAAACTTACTCCACCTCATTTTGTTTTTCGAGCATTTCGATTTTTTCTTCCAAAAGTTCTACCATTTTTGACTTTTCCTTGATAAGGTTATCTTTCTCATTTAGTAATAAAATCAAAAAATCTTTGTCAAGTTTATTGGAAACTGAGTTTTGATTAAATGGATTTACATTATTTAATGGCCACCCAGTAAGCTCCCTGAGCACTTCTTCATATGTGATACTTAAGGCCCTGGCGATCTTTGGTATTTCTTCTACTTTCAGCTTTTGTTTTCCGTTCTCAAGTCTGTTGTAAGACGAGTGTTCCATATTCAGCATTTCTGCCATATATTCTTGTGAGAAGCTTGCCTGGATTCTTAATCTTCTTAGATTATCGTTGTTAAAATTCATAAAAAGGTATGGTTTTTTGAGTCAAATGTACACAAATATACGGAAATAGCAAATGCTATTTTAGCCTTGTAAAATTTGCATAATGTTGTGAGTTTTTTGCATAAGGTTTTTTTTGACAGAGGTGTATTATTGCAATATCAAAGGGCATTTCATACAACGGTGTCTTGAATTTTAAACCCTTTGATATATAAATATTATGAAAAGATTGTCATTAGAAGAGCTGAAAGCTCAGAAAGGAGAAAAAAAGTTAGAAGAGTTGAAAACAAGTAACTTGGAATCAATCAAGGGAGGTGATATCGATTGGTGTCATGTTTGGGATACCATTATAAAAGGTGGGCCTTATATCTTCTAATATAATCATAGACCAATTCTCATACCAAGCAATATCTAATTTGGCAGAAGTTTTGAAATTACATCAATGTCGTTTTATAAAGCGAGTGAGGAATAATCTTCACAGGAATCAGAAAATAAGTAAAGAGATTTTTTCTTGACTACATTTTAATTGAATGTAGCCCTTTATTAAAACGACATTGGTTTTAGTAAATTTAAACAGGTGTGAAATGGACTTAAACAATATTCAATGATCAAGGAAATATTTCAGGATATAAGAATAATTTTACTTAAAGGTGATATAGAAGGGAATCAAGAATCTTTCAAATTAAAGCTAAAAAAGACTATGCTTATTCTAGTGGTTTCTTTTTTAGTGGCGATGTTCTTGATGCTTTTTATACATCTATCGTTGTTAAAAATGAATATTTCTATAGAGAATCAAGTTGATAAATTTATTTCATTAAGAGGGATAGTGTTAAGTGCCTTTTTTTTTATACTAGTTGGGCCAATAATGGAAGAGTTTGTTTTTCGGGCGTCTTTGAGATATTCTTGCTCTAATATGGTTCTCATGGGGGTGGGGATTAGTTATTTTGGGGTTAGAAATCATGATTTTGCTAGTTGTTTTCCATGGATGAATAATACTATTTTTATGATAATAGTAATCTTGTCATTCAGCTTATTTATATTTCTCTTATTGAAATGCTTTAAGAATATAAGTTCTCGTTTAAGTGTATTTTGGTTAAGAAATCCCAAATTGATTTTCTATTTGTCCGTGATTGTGTTTGGATTTATCCATTTTTTGAATTTTCGTCTGGGGGTAAAGTATTTGTTTTTGATGCCTTTGTTGACGTTGCCGCAAACGATGTATGGAATAGTTTTGGGCTATTCGAGAATGAAATTTGGCATACAGTATTCAATATTTTTGCACGTGGCTACTAACTTATTGTTTTTCTCTCCCAGATTATTAACCTACGTGATATGAAATTTTATGTCCTTTTTTTGTTTTGCCTTTGCTCTCAACTGCCCAACAAAATTCTTACAAGTTATGTGATAGCGTGTTTACTAATAAATGGAAACCGCACTATTATTCTTTCAATGCAAAGTACACGCTATCGTCTGAAAAACTTACCGAGGAAGTAAATAAAACGCTCACTTATCAATCTTCTCAAGTAAATGGATTTATTACCATTCGCTTTGTAGTGAATTGCAAGGGGCAATCTGGCAATTTTGAAATTTATCAGATTGATAACAATTACCAGATTGCAAAATTTGAAGACAGATACATTGAGCAATTGTTAAATTTTGTCAAGACCTTAGAAAATTGGAAAATCGGAACTTATGAAAGCCGGAAATTTGATTATTATGCCTACTTCACTTTTAAAATTGAGCATGGAAAAGTTACTGAAATTGTGCCTTAGTCTGACATTCTTATTGGTAACCGTTTTGTCTTTTGCTCAAAATGATAGTACCATAAGGGCGAAAAAAGAAAGATTTATCACCCAAAAGTATTGGCATCAATTCAGTTACAATTCATTAGAATGGCAAATGTACTTAGATTCGGCATTAGTAATTGAGCCTGAAAACGCATACTTGTGGCAACAAAAATCCATGCCAAACTTTAAAAGTGGAAAGTATTATGATGGAATGAGATTCTTAAATAAGGCTATTCAGTATGACAGTATTGCTTATCTGGGTTATCGTGGTTTTATGAAATGTATCTTTATGAAAGACTATACAAGTGCCCTTACAGATTTGAAAGCTATTTATAAAAAACGTCCCCTTGAACACATAATGGATCATAGCTATCCTTTTTGGATAGGTATTTCTTATTTGAAACTCAATCAATTAGATTCTGCCGATTATTATTTAGGTTTATCTGTTAATAATGCTTTGTTGAAAGACAAAGACGCAGTACACTATGTAGATTGGTTTTATTGGGGATTGACAAAATATAAACAAAAAAATTATAAAGTAGCCTTAACATATTTTGAAAATGTCATTGCTCAGAACTCAAATTTCCCGGATGTCGAATATTATAAGGCAACGATATTATTACGAAATCATCAAAAAGAGCAAGCAAAAGCATTATTACTACAAGCAAAAGCGAATATAGCAAGTGGATATCGAATGAACGAAGACAACGAGGTTTATACTAATTATCCATACCAAATTACGGGTGTCGACATTGATGAACTTTTAGAAAAACTTTGATGAAAATCCTGCAATTTTACATTAGCGATCTACTATTAGCTCAAAATCAGATTTCGTTGGCCGACACAATCCGAATGGCTATTTATCAGGAAAATGAGGTACTTTTTAATTTGTTAGACTATGAAAATGATATACTATTTTTAGAGCCAAATTGTTTCTGCTATTTTCTTTCCGATATTGACCCTGAAAATAGAATGTCCTTAGAACAGACGCTGTTTGGTTATATAGCGGAAGAAAAACGTCCTTCAAAAATTGCGGTTAAAGCCGATTTGTTTGGTTTGGTGAATTTGCCAAATTTGGGCTACATTCAGACAAATCCTTTTGAAGTATTATGGCTGTCATCGCAAGAAATCGAACAAAGATTACTGTCAGGTAAATTTGTTAAAAATAGCAGTATTCGTCTCTGTTTACACCCAACCGATCATCTGAGCTGTCAAAAAGGGGTAGTGTTTGATGAATCAGTTGAACAATCTTTAGCCAAACATCAGAAACAATTAGAAAAAGCAATAGATTTTTTTCAAAATCAGGTATCTGATTTTTGGCAACTTATTACTGGTGTTAATAATCAATTTGTAGTTTTTAGTAGCCCTAATCACAATTCTTTTGCAAGTATTTCCCATCATGGCACGGCATATTTTAATGTTGAAAACAAACAAAAATCGCCTATATTCTTTATTGATGATATTGCTCACCAATGCGGACACGTCATTTTTAATGTACTTACACTTGAAGCTACCAAATTTCTGAAAGTATCGAAAGATTACCCACTTAGGGGGTTTTCGACCAATCCACAAGAAAATAGAGGAGTTTATGGGGCTTTTCATGGTTTATTTACCTACACAACTATTTTACACTCTTTGGATAAAGTATTAAAATCGGAAACTTTATTTGATGAAAAGCAATGCCACGAGGCATTAGGAAGAATGGGTTTCTATATGCACAAATTTTATTTAGATCTCCAACTGATGAGTAATTCTGAGATTTTAACACACGATGGCTTAGCCTATCATAAACAATTTTTAGATGGATATAACACAATACTATTAGAATATGGAAAAGAATTGGCCTTATTAGATTACAGCAATCAACCTTACACTTTTCAATATGACCTGTTTAATGATTTAAACCCTTTACAGTAGATTTTTTGAAAGGTTAACAAAGATTAAGTAATTAATGGCTAAAAAACATCCATTCTATCGTCAATATGATCAAAAAGACTGTGGGCCAACTTGCCTGCGGATGATTAGTAAATTTCATGGAAGAGCTTATGATTCTAACTATTTACGTGAAATAGCTAATCTGACGGGGGATGGTACTACACTTGGTGGTCTAGCTGATGCCGCCGAAAAGATTGGTTTTAGTTCCTTAGCTCTAAATGTTTCTTTTGACACTTTAGCAGAACAAATCCCCTTGCCATGTATTGCTCATTGGCGTCAGAGACACTATGTTGTAGTTTATGAAGCTAACAAAGAAGAGTTGATAGTTGGTGACCCTGGCTATGGATTAATTACTTATTCAAAACAAGATTTCATTAAGGGGTGGATACCCGAGAAAAAACCCACCAATGAATCAGAAGGGGTTTTGTTGCTGTTGGAGACCACACCTTTGTTTTACGAGCAGGAAGTAAAAACAACCGAGAAAAAGTCTTTAACAGGTTTCATTTTTCGATATTTTCGCCCTTACAAAAGGTATATTATTCAACTTTTTATTGGTCTTTTGGTGGCAAGTTTGTTGCAATTTGCTTTACCGTTTCTAACTCAACAAATAGTTGATACGGGCATAAATACACATAATCTGAGTTTCGTTTCTTTAATATTGATTGCTCAGATAGTACTTTTTATTTCCCAATCGTTCATAAGTATTATCCGGTCATGGATATTATTACACACAACAAGTCGTATTAACTTACGAATGCTTTCAGATTTTCTGATGAAGCTGATGAATTTGCCAATTAGTTTTTTTGATTCCAAAACAACCGGGGATTTATTGCAACGTATTCGTGACCACGATCGTGTACAGGCTTTTTTATCTGCCACTACATTGGACGTGCTTTTTTCATCAATAACATTGTTTGTTTTCGGGGGAATTCTATTCTATTACAATCCTTTATTGTTTTGGACGTTTTTGACAGGATCATTATTTTACATTGTCTGGGTTCTGATTTTCTTAAAAACGCGGGCAAAGATAGATTATTTATATTTCGACCAGGCTTCCGGTAATCAAAGCAGTACTATTCAATTGATCAATGGAATGCAGGAAATAAAATTGAATGGCTCAGAAAAAAGACGACGCTGGGAGTGGGAGGCCATTCAGGCACGTTTATTCAAATTGAATATCCGCAGTTTAGCCTTGTCTCAAACACAAAATGAAGGCGGGAGTTTTATTAATCAAATAAAGAATATCTTAATAAGCTTTATAGCGGCAAGATCGGTTATTAATGGAGAAATTACTTTAGGAGCTATGCTTTCGGTACAATATATCATTGGTCAGATGAATGCTCCGATCAATAATTTTTTGACATTTATCCGGAGTTATCAGGATGCCAAGTTAAGTATTGAAAGATTGGCAGAGATTCATAATAAAACCGACGAAGAAACAAAAGAAGATTTATTGATAAATGAGTTACCTGCTAATAAAACGATACAGATGCAAAATCTGGACTTTCGTTATGGAAGTAGTGCATCAGCATTAGTTTTGAAAAACATTAATCTGACAATTCCGGAAGGAAAAGTAACCGCAATTGTAGGGGCTAGTGGTAGCGGAAAAACAACGCTTTTGAAATTACTTCTCAAGTTCTATGAACCATCTAACGGCCAGATTTATTTAGGCAATACCAATCTGAAAAATTTGAGTTACAATTTCTGGCGTAGCCAATGCGGAGTTGTGATGCAGGATGGTTATATTTTTGCAGACTCTATTGCCCGTAATGTCAGTGAATCAGACATAAATGGCTCAATAAATAAGAGAAAACTTCAAAATGCTATCCATACTGCAAACATAAGTGAATTTGTTGAACAATTACCCAGCGGTTTTAACACCCGGATTGGCTCAAGCGGAATGGGAATTAGTGGTGGGCAAAAGCAAAGGATTTTAATAGCCCGTGCTGTTTACAAAAATCCTGAATTTTTATTCTTCGATGAAGCCACTTCTGCATTAGATGCTAATAATGAAGCTCAGATAATGCGGAATTTGGATGAGTTTTTCAGAGGTAGAACTGTAGTCGTAGTTGCACATCGTTTAAGTACAGTTAAGAATGCAGATCAGATTATTGTACTTAATAGGGGTGAAATAGTTGAATCAGGGACTCATGATGATTTAGTGTACAAGCAGGGCTATTACTATTCATTGGTAAAGAATCAATTAGAATTGGGAAGTTAATGGAAAATATAGACATTGAAGAAGCTGAAATCAGAAGCGAAGCGGTCAGAGATTTTTTGGAGACCATTCCAAACTGGCTGATTCGATGGGGGATCCTTAGCACATCTATTGTATTGTTAGTTGTATTTTCTGCAGGCTGGTGGATCCATTACCCTACAATTGTGGTTGCGGATTTTACATTGAGCTCTACAAGCCTCCCCAAGCCGGTAATCGCGAAAGTCGATGGTAGATTGGAAAAGATATTTGTAAAAGAAAACCAAAAGGTAAAAACAGGCGAAATGCTTGGCTATTTAGAAAGTACTGCAAATCACAATGAAATGTTAAAGCTTGAAAGCGAATTGAAAAATTTTGATACCAACTTGTTGAATGATAATATAGCGGAGGTGCATTTAGTTACTTTGGGTAAGTATTATCACTTAGGGGAGCTTCAAGATCAGTACCAGGATCTCCAGCAAAATTATGTTCAGATGAGTTTCCTGTTTAAGGATAAATACTTTCAAAAAAGGAAAGATTTTATTGAGAATGAAATAAATGAAATTCTTACTATTAACCAGCATTTGCAAGACCAGTTAAAGTTATATGACAGAGATGTAGAATTGTCAGATAAAGAATATAAAATAAACCAAAAACTGTTAAACGAAAAGGTTATCGCCAAACTGGACTTATACAGAGAAGAGAGTAAACTTTTGGCTAAAAAGATACCTATCAAAAATATTCAAAATACGATTTTAAATAACAGGGCATTGGTTAATAGCAAACAACGGGAGATCTTGGAGCTGGAAAATACTACCCTGTTACAAAAGGAGTCATTCAAACAATCATTAAATATTCTGAAAAGTAATATTGAACAATGGAAAAGCAGATATGTTTTATTTTCTCCCATTGATGGTCATGTTAATTTGGCTGGTTCGCTTCAGGAAAAGCAATATGTTAAATCAGGTTCTGAAATTCTGTTTATATCAACACAGAATAAGACTTATTTGGGAGAAATCAGGATTCCACAGGCCAATTTTGGTAAAGTTAAAAAAGGACAAAAAGTTTTAATAAAGCTTCAGGGGTATCCTTTCGAAGAGTTTGGATCAATACGAGGACAGATAGTCACAATAGCAGAACTATCGTCTCAGGACAACCAGTTCTTTTGGGCTACTGTGAGTTTGCCAAACGGTTTGCTAACAGACGCAAACAAAAAAGTGGAGTATAAAACCGGTATGAAAGCTTCAGCAGAAATCGTTACGGAAGATATGAAATTAATCGAGCGATTACTTTTTGCTTTTAAACGCTCATTACAAACCAGATAACAACATATTTTTTTAGAAAAACTTGTCTTCTTAAGAAGAAACACATACCTTTGCAAGCTTTTTGATGATTGTTTCACCGTGCTTTGGTTCTTTCATCAAGACAGATAACATTTTACCCGATACACTTCTGTTTTCGTAGGGCAGATGAAAAGGGGTAAATTCGTTTTTTCTTCACTGCGATTTTTGATAGCTAAAATTTACAGGATCGGGCATCCACGCCTTATTTTAGCATAGTCAAGTAATTTAAATTTTTAACATTTAAACATTTAAAACCTTGAATTTGACAGAAACCGGAAGGAAGACTTTTGCAAGTGTTCAACCCGTACTGGAATATCCTGACTTTTTGGATATTCAGCTGCAATCATTTACCGAATTTTTCCAGATTGATACCCCAGCCGAAAGCCGTCGTGCCGAAGGTCTGTATCAGGTATTCATGGATAACTTTCCGATTGCTGACTCACGGGAAAATTACGTACTGGAGTTCGTCGATTATACCATCGACCAACCAAAATACTCTGTGGATGAATGTATCGACAGAGGCTTAACATATTCTGTGCCGCTGAAAGCCAAACTTCGTTTGCTTTGTAATGACTCAGATAATGAAGATTTCGAAACCATCGAGCAGGAGGTATTCTTAGGTAATATCCCTTACATGACCGGAAGAGGTTCTTTCGTCATCAATGGTGCGGAAAGGGTTATCGTTTCTCAACTTCACAGATCGCCGGGTGTATTCTTCTCTATGAGCAAGCATACCAACGGTACCAAACTTTACTCTGCCCGTGTTATCCCGATGAAGGGTTCATGGATCGAGTTCTCTACTGACGTAAACAACGTCATGTATGCCTATATCGACCGTAAAAAGAAGTTTCCTGTAACCACCCTGCTTCGTTCAATCGGATTTGGTTCGGATAAGGAAATTCTTGATTTATTTGGTCTTTCTGAAGAGGTGAAAGCCACTAAAGAAAATCTTAAAAACGTTGTTGGCCGTAAACTGGCTGCAAGGGTTCTTAAAACATGGACTGAAGACTTCGTGGATGAAGACACCGGTGAGGTGGTTTCAATCGACAGGAATGAAGTTATCCTTGAAAGGGACTCTATCATCTCTGAAAGTGATGTGGCTACGATCCTTGATACGGAGCAGAAATCGGTTATCCTTCATAAAGAAGATGCCAACGTTGCCGAGTTCAACATCATTTACAATACACTACAGAAAGATAGCTCGAACTCTGAAAAAGAGGCTGTTGAGCAAATATACCGTCAGCTGAGAAACACTGAAGCACCTGATGAGGCTACTGCCCGTGAGATTATTCAGGGTCTGTTCTTCTCTGACAAGAGATATGACCTGGGTGAAGTAGGCCGTTACAGGGTTAACACCAAACTTAACCTGACTACAGATCTTGAAACAAGGGTATTAACTACTGAAGATATTATCTCTATCGTGAAATATCTGATCGGTTTGATCAACTCTAAAGCCGTTGTCGATGATATCGATCACCTTTCCAATCGTCGTGTTCGTACGGTAGGAGAGCAGTTGTCAGGACAATTCGGCGTTGGTCTTGCCCGTATGGCCCGTACCATCAAAGAAAGGATGAACGTAAGGGATAATGAAGACTTCAAGCCTGTTGACCTGATCAACGCGAGAACGCTTTCTTCTGTTATCAACTCGTTCTTCGGTACCAACCAGCTTTCTCAGTTTATGGACCAGACCAACCCTCTTGCTGAAATTACGCACAAACGTCGTATGTCAGCACTTGGACCAGGAGGTCTTTCAAGAGAAAGAGCAGGTTTCGAGGTTCGTGACGTTCACTATACTCACTATGGCCGTCTTTGTACCATTGAAACTCCGGAAGGACCAAACATCGGTCTGATTTCCTCACTTTGTACTTTCGCTAAGGTCAATTCAATGGGATTCATTGAAACGCCTTATATGAAAATCGAAGAAGGTAAAATCACCGGAACCATCGAATACCTGACAGCTGAAGAAGAAGACGGTAAAAACATCGCCATGGCAACAGCCGACGTGGATGAAGCCGGTAACTTTACCGTAGGTAGCCTGAAATGTAGATATGAAGGGGATTTCCCATTGAAAAACCCTAATGATATTGAGTTCATGGATATTGCTCCTAACCAGATCGTATCTGTGGCCGCTTCGCTGATTCCTTTCCTTGAGCATGATGATGCCAACCGTGCCCTGATGGGTTCGAACATGCAACGTCAGGCTGTTCCTTTGTTCAGACCTGAGGCTCCTATCGTAGGAACAGGTTTGGAAGGAAGACTGGCGAGAGATTCACGTACGCTGATTGTAGCGGAAGGCGAAGGATTTATTGAATACGTGGATGCTGAGAAAATTGTGGTAAACTATGACTGGAACAGCGATCAGACACTTGTAAACTTTGACACCAATGTTAAAACTTACAACCTGATTAAATTCCGCAGAACCAACCAGGATACCTGTATCAACCTTCACCCGATTGTTCTTAAAGGACAAAAAGTGAAAAAAGGTCAGATCCTGGTAGAAGGATACGCAACTCAGGGTGGTGAATTAGCCCTTGGACGTAACCTTCAGGTAGCCTTCATGCCTTGGCAGGGATATAACTTTGAGGATGCGATCGTGATTTCGGAGAGAGTGGTTCGTGAGGATATCTTTACCTCTATCCACATCGAAGAGTTCGACCTTGAAGTAAGAGATACCAAAAGAGGAGAAGAAGAGCTTACTGCTGAAATCCCGAACGTTTCGGAAGAAACCGTTAAAAATCTTGATGAAAACGGTATCGTAAGAGTAGGTACCCACATCAAAGAAGGAGATATCCTGATCGGTAAGATCACTCCGAAAGGAGAGTCTGATCCGACTCCGGAGGAAAAACTACTTCGTGCCATCTTTGGTGACAAAGCCGGTGATGTGAAAGATGCTTCGAAAAAGGCTCCGCCATCGTTAAGAGGTGTGGTTATCGATACCAAACTTTTCTCAAGACCATCTAAAGAAGAAAGAGTTAAACATAAAGAAGAATTGAAAGTGTTGATGAAACAACACAGCAAATCTTTGATGGCTCTTAAATCTGTGATGATTGATAAAATGACCGAATTGCTTGACGGTCAAACCGGTAACGGTGTTAAGCACAAATTCGGAGAAGAACTGATTTCTAAAGGAATGAAGTTCAATAAATCAAACATTTCTAATAACCTGTTCCCTGAAAAGAACCCGTTTGTGGATGAAAGCTCATACAATGTGCCGGAAGAAGCAAACCTTTTGGGTGATATCATTCTTGAAGGATGGACTGGTGACGATCACCTGAACTCGCAACTGGTTAAGCTGGTGAAAAACTATCTTGCCAAACGCAGTGAGCTGATCGGGGTTTACAAAAGAGAAAGATTCGTACTTGAAGTAGGTGATGAGCTTCCTGCAGGTATCGTGAAACTGGCCAAAGTTTACATCGCTAAGAAACGTAAGTTGAAAGTGGGTGATAAAATGGCGGGTCGCCACGGTAACAAAGGGGTTGTGGCAAGGATCGTCCGTGACGAAGACATGCCGTTCCTTGAAGACGGAAGCCCGATGGATATCGTTCTTAACCCGCTTGGTGTACCTTCAAGGATGAACATCGGACAGCTTTATGAAGTTGTTTTAGGATGGGCCGGAAGGAAACTGGGTCGCAGATATGCAACGCCTATTTTTGACGGAGCTTCAACTGAAGAGGTAGCTAACGAATTGAAAGAAGCTGGTTTAGCTGAATTTGGACGTACGCAATTATATAACGGTCTTACAGGAGAGCCGTTTGACCAGAAAGTAACAGTAGGTATCATGTACATGCTGAAACTGGGTCACCTGGTAGATGATAAGATGCACGCCCGTTCAATCGGACCATACTCATTGATTACGCAACAGCCATTGGGTGGTAAAGCTCAGTTTGGTGGTCAGCGTTTTGGTGAGATGGAGGTGTGGGCTCTTGAGGCCTTCGGTGCTTCTCATATTCTTCGTGAGATTCTGACCCTTAAGTCAGATGACGTAATCGGACGTGCAAAAGCTTATGAAGCGATTGTGAAAGGTGAAAACCTTCCTAAAGCGAACATTCCTGAATCATTCAACGTATTGGTTCATGAATTGAGAGGTTTGGCTCTGGAAATCACCTTGAAGTAATTTAAACAGAATCATTTTCATATAAAAAATTTAGAAAATGTCATTAAAGAAAAACAAAAAGCTAAACAGCGATTTTAATAGCATCACCATTAGTTTGGCCTCTCCGGAATCAATCCTGGAGGGATCATTCGGTGAGGTTACCCAACCGGAAACGATCAACTACAGAACCTACAAACCAGAAATGGGAGGTCTTTTCTGTGAGCGTATTTTCGGACCTGTAAAGGACTGGGAATGTCACTGTGGTAAATACAAAAGAATTCGTTACAAAGGCATCATCTGCGACCGTTGTGGTGTTGAAGTAACCGAGAAAAAAGTCCGTCGTGAAAGAATGGGACACATCGAATTGGTTGTGCCTGTTGCTCACATCTGGTACTTCAGAAGTTTACCGAACAAAATCGGTTACCTTCTGGGATTATCTTCCAAGAAACTGGATCAGGTTATCTACTACGAAAGATACGTGGTAGTGCAGGCTGGTATCAAAGAGGAAGACGGTGTTTCTTACATGGATTTCTTAACAGAAGAGGAGTATCTTGATCATCTTGACAAATTGCCGAGAGAAAATCAGCTGCTTCCTGACGAAGATCCTAATAAGTTCATCGCTAAAATGGGAGCAGATGCTTTGCAGATGCTTCTTTCAAGATTGAAACTGGACGAGCTTTCATACGAATTGCGTCACCAGGCAGCTACTGATACTTCTCAGCAGCGTAAAGCCGAAGCTCTTAAGAGATTGAGAGTGGTTGAAGCTTTCCGTGATGCCAATTCCCGTATCGAAAACAGACCTGAATGGATGATCATCCGTATGGTGCCTGTTATTCCACCTGAATTGCGTCCGTTAGTGCCTCTTGATGGTGGCCGTTTTGCAACATCTGACCTGAACGATCTTTACAGAAGGGTGATTATCCGTAACAACCGTTTGAAAAGACTGTTGGAAATCAAAGCTCCGGAGGTAATCCTTCGTAACGAGAAACGTATGCTTCAGGAGGCTGTTGATTCACTTTTTGATAACTCAAGAAAAGTCAACGCCGTAAGATCTGATGGTAACCGTGCCCTGAAATCACTTTCAGACATGCTGAAAGGTAAGCAAGGCCGTTTCCGTCAAAACCTTTTGGGTAAAAGGGTCGATTATTCAGGACGTTCGGTAATCGTGGTAGGACCAGAGCTTAAACTACATGAGTGTGGTCTTCCTAAAGATATGGCGGCTGAATTATTCAAACCGTTTATCATCAGAAAACTGATCGAAAGAGGTATCGTTAAAACGGTAAAATCTGCGAAGAAAATAGTAGATCGCAAAGACGCTGTAATCTGGGATATCCTTGAAAATGTATTGAAAGGACACCCTGTATTGCTAAACCGTGCTCCTACACTTCACCGTCTGGGTATCCAGGCGTTCCAGCCGAAACTGGTAGAAGGTAAGGCGATCCAGTTACACCCGTTGGTTTGTACAGCCTTTAACGCTGACTTTGACGGTGACCAGATGGCTGTTCACGTTCCGCTTGGACAGGAAGCCATTATGGAAGCCTCAGTGTTGATGTTGTCATCACATAACATTCTTAACCCTGCCAACGGTGCACCGATCACGGTACCATCACAAGACATGGTGTTAGGTCTGTATTATGTAACCAAAGGCAAGAGAACAACTCCAGAAGAGAAAATCCTGGGAGAAGGCATGACTTTCTACTCAGCTGAGGAAGTAATCATCGCCCTTAACGAAGGACAGATCTCGAAACATGCTTATATCAAGGTAAAAGTTAAAGTTAAAAATGAGAATGGTGAATTAGTTGACCAGATCATCGAAACTGTTGCCGGTAGAGTATTGTTCAACCAGTTTGTTCCTGAGAAAGTCGGATACATCAATGAACTGTTGACGAAGAAAAAACTTCAGAAAATCATTGGTCAGGTATTCAAAGAAGTAAGCTTTGCCCGTACGGCCCAGTTCCTTGACGAAATCAAAGAACTAGGATTCCAGTCGGCATTTAAAGGTGGTTTGTCTATCGGTCTGGGTGATATCATGATCCCTGAAGAAAAACAATCACTGATTGAAAATGCCCGTGGCGAAGTAGAAGAAGTACAGAATAACTACATGTTTGGTATCATTACCGAGCGTGAAAGATATAACCAGATCATCGATATCTGGACCCGTGTCAATACAAGATTGCGTGAGACTTTGTTGCACCAACTTGAAAATGACCGTCAGGGCTTTAACCCGGTTTACATGATGATGCACTCCGGAGCCCGTGGTTCTCAGGAGCAGATTCGTCAGCTGGGTGGTATGAGGGGTCTTATGGCCAAGCCTCAGAAGAACATTGCAGGTTCGGTAGGAGAGATCATTGAGAACCCGATTCTTTCTAACTTTAAGGAAGGTCTTGACGTTCTTGAGTACTTTATCTCTACCCACGGTGCCCGTAAAGGTCTTGCCGATACAGCCCTTAAAACTGCCGATGCCGGTTACCTGACCAGACGTTTGCATGACGTTGCTCAGGACGTGGTAGTCAATGAAGAAGATTGCGGTACTTTGAGAGGTATCAATGTTTCTGCCCTGAAAGAAAATGAAGATGTGATCGAGCCATTATCTGAAAGGATTCTTGGACGTACGTCTGTTCATGACATTATCGATCCTTTAACCAAGGAGCTTATTGTATTGGCAGGTGACGAAATCACTGAAGAAATTGCTGACAGAATTGATCAGACAGCCATTGAAACCATCGAGATCCGTTCTCCTTTGACTTGCGAAACCCGTACAGGTATCTGTGGTAAATGTTACGGACGTAACCTAGCCTCAGGCAGAATGGCGGATGTCGGAGAAGCTGTGGGTGTAATTGCCTCTCAGTCTATCGGTGAGCCGGGTACACAGTTGACGCTCCGTACTTTCCACACAGGGGGTACTGCGATGAACGTTTCTGTTGAAGCGAACATTAAAGCGAAGTTTGCCGGTAAACTGGATTTCGAAGATATCAGAACAGTTGATTCAATTGATAAAGAAGGAAATCCTGCAGTGATCGTTATCGGTCGTCGTGGTGAAGTAAGAATTATCGATCCTGAATCTAAACAAATCCTTATTTCCAACATTGTTCCTTACGGTTCAACATTGGTTGTTAAGGAAGGTCAGACCGTTAAAAAAGGTGAGCAGATCTGTCACTGGGATCAGTTTAACGCCGTTATCCTTTCTGAAATGGACGGGGTAGTTGCTTATGATTCCATCGAAGAAGGTATTACTTATCGTGAAGAAGCCGATGAACAAACCGGTTTCCGTGATAAAGTAATCACAGACTCTAAAGACAGAGCTAAAAACCCGAGTGTGATCGTTAAAGGCGGAGAAGAAAAAGAATATAACCTTCCGGTAAGTGCACGTCTGATGGTTGAAGACGGACAGGTGATCAAAGCAGGTCAGATCCTTGCCAAGATCCCTAGAGCGATCAACATGAACCGCGATATCACCGGTGGTCTTCCGAGGGTAACAGAGCTTTTCGAAGCACGTAACCCTTCCAACCCTGCGGTTGTTTCTGAAATCGACGGTGTGGTATCTTATGGTACTATCAAACGTGGTAACAGAGAGATTTACGTAGAGGCTAAGGATGGTACCAAAATGAAATACATGGTATCTCTTTCTAAACTGATCCTTGTTCAGGAAGGTGACTTTATCCGTGCGGGTGAGCCGTTATCAGATGGAGCCATTACTCCGGCAGACATTTTGAGAATTAAAGGACCTACTGCTGTTCAGGAATACCTGGTTGATGAAACTCAGGCAGTATACCGTCAGCAAGGGGTAAAAATCTCGGACAAACACATTGAGGTGATCGTGCGTCAGATGATGCAGAAAGTCGATATGATTGATGCCGGTGATACTTCATTCCTTGAAATGCAGGCTATCGACAAATGGACATTCCGTGAAGAAAACGACAGAATCATCGATAAAAAGGTGGTTGTAGATGCTGGTGCATCTGAAGTTTTCAAACCGGGTCAGATCATCACCAACCGTGAATTCAGAGATGAAAACGGAAGGCTGAAACGTGAAGACAAAAAACAAATGACTGTAAGAGATGCTCAGGCGGCAGTTTCTCAGGTAATGCTTCAGGGTATTACGACTGCTTCATTGGGTACTGAATCGTTCATTTCTGCGGCATCGTTCCAGGAAACTACCAAGGTACTTTCTGAAGCAGCCGTGAAAGGAAAACGTGATGATCTTGAAGGTCTGAAAGAAAACGTTATCGTTGGTCACCTGATTCCTGCCGGAACAGGTAGAAGAACTTACCAGTCTATCATAATTGGTTCAAAAGAAGAACTTGAAGCAGCTAAAGAAAGAAGGGTAATCGAACCGAGAAAACGTGAGTACGTAGATTAATAAATGAAACAAATGACGGAAACGTCATCCGTTTCAGGATTAGTATGAATTTAAAAGAGGGTTGACCATTTGCTGGTCAGCCCTCTTTTTTGTCGTATAGTCCAACATTCAGCTTGCTTATAATGCTCCTGAATCGTGTAAAGATACTTTTAAAGAATTTAACGATTCTTTTTTAATATTTTTAAGACTTACTTTTGAATTTGGGGATAAAAATTAATAAATTTGTTAGTTGTATGTGCCGGAAGGCATATCATTGAAAGAGAATTAAGACATCATCCCTTAAAAGGTGATTTATCATAGGTTAAAGTATTTTCGTCTCAGAAAGGCATTTGGGTTTCCTAAATGTCTTTTTATTTTTTGTAGACGCAAGCCATAAGCTTTCAATCCCGGAAATGCTTGATTAATGATATTAAGCTTAAAAGAAAATATTGGTTTCCAAGCCTCTGAACGCTTGTACGATAATGTTAACAGATAACTTTTCAGTCTCCACATTCAATCATTGAGGCATTCAGTCATTGGTTATCAGCCATGACTTGGCAATTAAGTTATTCATTACCTTTATACAATCACTGAGGCATTCAATCATTCAAAACTAATCAGCAGATCAGCTTAAACCCTTCCCCATGAAGGTTAAGAATCTGAATGGAGGTGTCGTTTTTGAGGTGTTTTCTCAGCTTTGTGATGTAGACATCCATACTTCTGGCATTGAAATAGGAATCGTCTCCCCATATCAGCTTAAGGGCGTAGC
The DNA here is from genome assembly GCF_009905725.1 of Emticicia sp. CRIBPO. Lineage (GTDB taxonomy): Bacteria > Bacteroidota > Bacteroidia > Cytophagales > Spirosomataceae > Leadbetterella. The sequence continues at coordinate 344,470 of NZ_JAAAKV010000005.1, forward strand.
TCCGGCTGATGGGTTTGTTTTTGTTTTGGCAGAACAGGTTGAGAAGCCCCGATTCTTTGGTTGTAAGCTTTTGTTTTGATCCATCCCATGACAACTCATGGTTCTCCGGATTAAACTCGTAGGTGCCGATGTTAAACGGCTGCGAAAGGTCCTTGGCTTCAGACTTGCCGGCACGTTTCATGATGGCTTTGATACGCATCAGAAGTTCTTCCATGCTGAAGGGTTTGGTGATGTAATCGTCTGCACCGGCATTAAAACCGCGAAGAGTATCTTCCTGCATTGATTTGGCCGTAAGAAAAATGAGCGGCACTTCTTCGTTATTTAGGCGGATTTCCTTTGCTAATGCGAAGCCGTCTTTCTTAGGCATCATGACGTCCAGGATACAGAAGTCAAAACTGTATTTCAGAAACAGGTCCATGCCTTCGTTCCCGTCTCTTGCCAACTCTACCTCATAGCCTTTGGCTATTAAATATTCTTGTAGTAATAATCCTAAATTAGGGTCGTCTTCGGCTAATAATATTTTCATTGATCTGTTAGTTTATGGTGGGTGCCTTAATCGGGTTCTCCAGGGGTAAAAATATCTCAAAAGTGCTTCCTTCGGTGGGTTTGCTGGTCACTTTAACATGACCGTTGTGCAACTCAACCATCTTTTTGACATAACTCAACCCCAGGCCAAAGCCTTTTACATCGTGAACATTTCCTGTCGGAACCCTGTAGAATTTCTCAAATATGCGGCTCAGTTGTTCTTTGTTCATACCTATACCCTTGTCTTCCACTTTTAACATCAGCCCCTGGTTTGAATCAGCAGTGGTGATGGTAATTTCGGGTGTTTCTTTAGAATATTTGATGGCATTGTCCAGAATGTTGTAAACAATATTGGTAATGTGTACTTCGTCCCCGAGAAGAACCGGCTGACCGGCGTTCAGGTCCATGTGCAGTCTACCACCTTTCTGTTCAATCTGTACACTCAGATTCTGAGAGACGTGTTCGATGATCTCATGAAGATTGACTTCATCCAGGTGCAGCTTCACATCACCTTTTTCCAGCAGGGCAATCTGCAATACTTTTTCCACTTGGTTACCGAGTCTTTTGTTTTCATCGTGTATGATGTTCAGATACCGCGTTGTTTTGCTTTTATCCATTCTTACCTGTTCATCTTTCATGACCTCCACAGCCAGTGATATAGTGGATATCGGCGTTTTCAGCTCATGGGTCATGTTATTGATGAAGTCGTTCTTGATGTTCGACAGTTTTTTCTGATTCAACATGGTGCTTACTGAGGAGAAAAAGATGCCGCCAATCATGAGGATCAGAAGGGCAGAAGTACCAAATACTGACCACATGTTTCCTAAAATAAAGCTCTCTTTCTCCGGAAAATAAACATACAGAAACTGGTCCTGCACCATGGCATCGTTAGGAAACAGCCGGACATTGTAAGATTTGGAAGCCAGCTGAGGATTAAAGTTGAGGGCATAAGACGTGAAAATCATGTTCCCGTTATTCTTGACACCATACTCAAACGGGATGGTAATGCCATTGTTATGAAGCTCATGACGCAGCAATGTGTCCAGCATTTGCTGATTCAGCCTTTCATAAATATTACGGTTGCCTTTGATAAAATCCTTGAATACATCACGTACCAGTTCTGCCTTATTTTGTTTTTTCTCCAGGGCCACCTTGATGTTTTCCGTCGAAACCGGGGCCGGTTTGGAGACTTGTTTTTTTGAAAGCGAATCTCCTTTGGTATTAAACCTGAAGGTAAAACCTGAAGCAGAATTACCTAAGGGACCCAAAGTGCCATCCTGATTAAGGCTGTATTTTATGGTTTCGGAGGGGAGTTTCGGGAATCCAACCTGCTCATTCAGTGTATTGATTATCTCGTCAAGGCTTTCCTCACGATCAAAAATTTCATGGGCATTTTTATTGAACCTCTCCCACATCAGATTTTGCTCACTGAGCATATTTTTGATGAAATGAAGCCTGTTTTCAGGGAAAACGATAAGGTTCGGCCCGCCTATATCTGAAGGTAAAATGGTTTTGCTTTCGTAGTAAATCTGATTATAATTCATCGGATTATGCTCTCCGTCATAGACATTAAGATCACCTGACGCCAGGTGATTCAGGCTATCCTGTGCAGAAGGTTTTCTATGCTGAGTTTTCCGTTTTGACGGTTTGGGCTCGGCATGGAGAATGGCCTGCAGACGCTTGTTTTCGTCAGCCTTTATTTTTTGATTAGCCAGAAATATGACTTCCTGTTTCTCCACTTTCCGGATGGTTTCATAAAGAGATTCCATCACTTTCCGGTCAAACTGCTCTTTTTTAACCGCAAAAGCATTCTCTACCCAATACCATTGAAACCCGATGAGGCACAGCATGGCGAGAAACATCAACCCGATTAATACTTTAAAATTCTTCAAAACTTAATACACCTGTTTATTGACTATCAAATTTAACGATTCTTCTGCTTAGAAAATGCGGGTTTAACACTTTTTAACTTCTGTCAAAACTTTATTTTTACTCAGAATTTACATTCACATTCAGTAACTTACGTTCTTAAATCTATCCTTATCAATGCTTCTTGTTTTAATCATTTTTATAGTTCTTCTATTGGGCGGTTTATTTGTTTTCAGGCTGATGCTCACCCATCTCAAACCATCAGGGTATCCTGATCCGCGGAATATTTCTGTTTCAGATAAAAATAAACCCGTGCTGGTGTGTTTTGGCGACAGCAATACCCATGGCAATGTAAGTTACAACTGGGTAAACCAGGTCAGAAAAGAATTTCCGGAAATGACTGTTTTCAACGCCGGAATAAACTCTGATCTGACTTTTTCATTGCTCAGAAGGGTGGATGATGTAGTACTGGCCGATCCTGATTATATCACAATCCTGATCGGAACCAACGATGTCAATGCGGTGGCCTACGAAGTTTCAGAAAAAAGATACCGTTCCATGAACCGTCTTTTGAAAGATGAGAATACAGGTCCTGAGGGTTTCGAAGAAAACCTTAAGACGATCATTCAAATCTTAAAAAGCAGGACCAAAGCCGGGATTGCCTTACTCTCGTTGCCTTTGATGGGAGAAGATCTTACAAACAAAACGAACACTTTGGCAGATGAATATTCAGCAGTCATCCTGAAAATCGCTACCTTTGAAAACCTTAGTTATATTCCGGTAAGGGAAGAGCAGAAGGCCTATCTGCTGGAAAATCCTCCGAGAAGTAAATATGCCTTTGAAAAATACCCGTTCCTTTTAACCAGGTCTGTGGTTTTGCACTATTTTTTCGGACAGTCCTGGAATAAAATAAGTGAAGGTATCGGGAATGTATTAAGTCCGGATTTTATGCATCAGAATGATACGGCCGGGAAAAAGATCGCTGACCAGGTAATAAAATGGATAAATGATTAAAGTTTGTATCATCGGAGCCGGACCTTCAGGCATTACCGCCGCTAAAACCCTGAAGGAAGCAGGGATAGATTTTGTCTGTTACGAAAAAGGATCAGACATAGGGGGGGTGTGGCGATACAACAATGATAACGGGCTTTCATCCGCCTATAAATCACTTCATATCAATACCAACAGGAACCTCATGGCTTATTCTGATTTCCCGATGCCTGAACATTACGCTATGTTTCCGCATCACGAAGAAATCATCCGGTATTTTGAAGATTATGTAAGGCATTTTGATATCAGGAAATTCATCAGGTTTAAATCGGCTGTTGCCCGGGTAAGCCCTGAAAAAGACGGCCGGTTTGAAGTAAAACTGGAAGATGGTTCCTCAGAGTTGTTCACCCATGTGATTGTAGCCAACGGACATCACTGGAACCCGAGATATCCTGAATTTGAAGGCAAATTTGAGGGAGAAGTGATGCACTCACATTATTACAGGGAGCCTGATCAGATTAAAAATAAAGATGTGCTGGTGGTGGGTATCGGTAATTCGGCCGTTGACATTGCCTGTGAAGCCGCCAGGCAGTATTCCGGCAAAGTAGTGATTTCAACCAGAAGCGGAGCCTACATTACACCTAACTGGATCTGGAGCATCCCTTTTGACAGCCTTGCCAATCCTGCTACGGCCAGGCTACCCTTATGGATTCAGAGAAAACTTCTGGGTCTTACCTTATGGCTGGCCCGGGGCAAACAGGAAGACTACGGAGTACCCAAACCGAAACGACCATTGCTCAGCGAGCACCCGACATTATCTCAGGATTTGCTGAACCTCTCAGGAAGAGGAGCCGTTAAGTTTAAACCCAATATTAAAAAGTTGGAAGGCAGGACCGTTTACTTTGAGGACGGCACTTCACAGGATTTTGATATCCTGGTATATTCCACCGGGTATAAAATTACTTTCCCATTCCTGAAACACATTCCGCAGTTTGACGTGGAAGAAACGAATGACATCAGGCTTTACAAGAAAGTAATTGACCCCGGGTTTCCCGGTCTCTTTTTCATTGGGCTCATGCAGCCTTTGGGAGCCATTATGCCTTTGTCGGAAGTTCAGTCGAAATGGATCGTTTCTGTATTAAAAGGAACGACCGTTTTACCCACGGTCGCAAAAATGAAGGAAGAAATCATGAGGGACAAACAAAAGATGTCGGAGCGATACAAGTCATCCGCACGCCACACCCTGCAGGTTGATTTTCATGTCTATAAAAATGAACTTGAAAAAATGATGAAATAAGATGCCAAGAATACTCGCGATAGATTACGGAATGAAAAGAACAGGGATGGCCGTTACGGATCCTTTAAAGATCATAGCCACAGCTCTGGAAACAGTGCCTACAGAAACTGCCATCGGTTTTTTAAAGAAATATACAGAGAAGGAACCGGTAGAACGGTTTGTGTTAGGTATGCCTCTTGGTCTTGACAGCAGGGATACGGATGCTACTCAGGCTGTCCGGAATTTTGCAGAAGTCCTAAAAACAGAATTTCCGCTTATTCCTGTCAGTTTTCATGACGAGCGGTTTACTTCTAAATTGGCCGGAAGGGCGATGATAGCAGGAGGGATGAAGAAAAAAGACAGGCAGGTCAAAGGAAATCTCGACAAGATCAGTGCAGTGATCATCCTTCAGAGTTTTATGGAGTCTCAGTTTTAAAGGCTAGTTAACAGGAATAAATTATCCTGAAATTCCACCTTTAAGGTTGATCAGATTGTCAAAACCGAACTTTTCTTTTAGTATACTAATAGCCCTGCTGCTTCTTAATCCTGTCTGACAATGGATTACGACAGGAATGTCTTTTCTGATTTCGTTCCGGCGATCTTCAATTTCATCCAGGGGAATTAACTCTCCCTCCAGGTTGTTAGCTTCGTACTCATTTGGCTCCCTCACATCAACCAGTTGGAAATCTTTATCTTCAGCCTGCCATCTTTCCAGTTCTTCCAATGTGATTTCATTGACCTGACTGACCTGGCAGAATACTTCATAGTCTATCAACTCAATGACCTTTGGGCGGTCAGCTATTTTAGGGATTCTGAATTTCCTGCTGAAAAGTGTAAGGGCATCAATGATAAATAATTCACCTGCCAGCGGCTGACCAAAACCGCCCAGGATTTTAAGGGCTTCGTTGGCCTGCATTGAGCCGATCAAACCTGCAATGACACCCAAAACCCCCGCTTCTGCACAGTTCGGAGCCATTTCCGGTGGCGGAGGCTCAGGGAATAGGTCACGGTAAGTAGAAGAGTCCTGATGATTGAAAACGCCTACCTGACCTTCGAAACGGTGAATAGCACCATAAACGTAGGGCTTTCCGAGTATCTCACAGGCGTCATTAACCAGGTACCTTGTCGGGAAATTGTCAGAACCATCCACGATCAGGTCATAAGAGCGGAAAATGTCAAGAACATTATAGCGATCAAGCCTTACAGCATGTTGCGTAACCCTGATGCCGGGATTGATCTCAGCAACAGACCGGGCTGCCAGTTCAATTTTTGATTGTCCTACAGCATCATTTTTATATAATATCTGGCGATGAAGGTTGCTTTTTTCGACCTTATCATATTCAACCAGGCCGATATTACCCACACCCGCAGCAGCCAGGTAAAGGATCACAGGACTTCCCAATCCACCACAGCCGATGATCAGTACTTTGGCTTCCTTCAGCCGTTTCTGACCAGCCTCACCCAGTTCCGGGAGGATGATCTGACGTTGATATCTCTGAAAATCGTCTGTTGATAAGTCCATTTTTCTGTTTTGAAAAATTATGTTCAGGTGTTTTTTATCCTGAAATAATACTTTTAAATGCGGCCCCTATACCGTTTCTTTCAGGATATACAGCTACTCCTTTGTCCAGGTAAACCCCTTCCGCCGGATCGTTGGCAATGAGGATAGAGCCATCCATATCCACATAATCAATCAAAGGCAAAAGCTGACCTATGGCCGAGATACCGATGCTGGTTTCTGTCATGCAGCCCACCATCACTTTCATGTTCAGCTCCCTGGCCTTTTTGATCATCCTTCTGGCAGGTGTTAATCCCCCACACTTGGCCAGTTTGATGTTGATGGCATTGAAATAACCATGACAACGTTCCACGTCTTCTTCTACAATGCAACTTTCATCAGCAACAAGCGGTAATGCAGATGATTTGATGACTTCCTTCATCCCTTCAAGATTATCGGCGAGTAAGGGCTGTTCTATGAATTCTACATTGTACTTTACCAGTTCCCGGGAGTTTCTGATGGTTTCGTCCACACCCCATCCACAATTGGCGTCTACCCTGAATACTGCATCGGTATGCTGCCTGAGGGCTTTTACAATTTCCAGGTCGTTTTCCGTTCCAAGCTTGATTTTATAAACCGGGAAATCAAACTCTTTCATTTTTTGGACCATGATATCGATCTCATCAATACCTATAGTATAGTTGGACACCGGATTATGGTCAAGTGTGAGGCCCCAGAGTTTATAAAGTGGCTGGTGTTGTTTTTTTGCCCAGAGATCATAAGCTGCAATATCCAGGGCACATTGAGCAAAATGATTGCCTTTAAAATTCGGCCTCAGGTATGCCCAGAAATCTTCCGGGCTTTGGAGGTCGTAATTTTCTATGAATTCCTTTTTGTCTTCGATGAGTTGCTGCATGCTTTCGGGGGTGATACCGTAATAAGGCACAGGAGTTGCTTCTCCGTAGCCGGTGTATTCCCCGTCCTGCAATTCAACCACAAATGTTTTGGTTTCTGTCCTGGCTCCGTGAGCAATCCTGAAAATGTAGCGGCTTTTTAGCGTTAAGATATGTGTTTTTACCTTCATAAAGTGATGTATGTTGATTGTTATGCTGTTTCAAAGATTTCCATTTCAAACAGGTCAGAGATGTGCTTTCTGAGTTTGCCCGATACTTCAGACAGGTCTAAAGTACGTCCCAGCTCACTTTCGAGCGAACAAACAGCCTTGTCGTCAATGCCGCATGGGATAATATTGTTGAAGTAATTGAGGTCTGTGTTGACATTAAATGCAAAACCATGCATGGTTACCCATCGGCTGGCTTTGACGCCCAGGGCACATATTTTCCTGGGATTATCATCCTTGCCTATCCATACTCCGGTCAGGCCTTCAATCCTGCCGGCTTCAATGCCATAATCTGCACAGGTCATGATTACGGCTTCCTCCAGCAACCTCATGTATTTGTGGATGTCGGTAAAGAAATTGTCAAGATCGATGATGGGATACCCCACCAGTTGTCCCGGACCGTGATAGGTGATGTCTCCTCCTCTGTTAATCTTAAAAAACGTTGCTTTTTTGTCAGCCAGGCCTTGTTCGTCAAGCAGAAGGTTTTCCTGCTTCCCGCTTTTGCCGAGGGTATAAACATGCGGATGCTGGCAGAAAATGAGATAATTAGGCGTGGCCTGCTTTTCAGTCAGGTCACGGTTCGTAATTTTGTAGCTGACTATTTTCTGAAACTGTTCTTCCTGGAAATCCCAGGCTTCCTGGTATTCAACCAAACCAAGGTCAATAAATTCTACTCTTTTATTTTGCATTATTTCAGATCAATCATCTTACATTTGACAAGCATTTAATCTTATCTTAATCATACAACAAAATAAATAAAAAAATGAGTCAAAATCAGGATTCAGGAAAAGAAGGCGAAGACCTGGCTGTTGCCCACCTCATTAAAAACGGATACCATATCATCCGGCGGAATGTAAAAATAGGCTATTCAGAACTGGATATTATTGCAAAACGGGATAATATCCTCGTGTTTGTAGAGGTTAGACTCCGTGAAAATCACTGGCATGGTTATCCTGAACAAACGATGACTAAAGCCAAAATAAACGCCGTTAAAAGAGGAGCGGAGAGATATCTGGATACTTATACCTGGGAAGGTGAGATCAGATTTGATTTTATTTCTATCCTGATGAAGCCTGAATTTGAACTTTTGCATTTTGAAGATGCTTATTTTTGAAAATACTTATCCGTTACAACACTTTTTTTCTCTGATAAACGTATTTATTTTTGCATTTTAAATTTACTTTTACACATATCAGGTTCCAAAATCACTTTCATCGAATGAAATTCCCCTTTTTAGTTTTAGCTATAGCTTTTTTTATGTCGGGCTGCGGCTCTTCTGAAAAAGATGAGAAGGCATTGCCTGATCAAAAGCCCATTCACTCTATTCTGTTTATTGACAAAACAGAAAGTGTAAGTGTGTCTAATCCGTTTATTCTTAATAAATATAAGAACATTATACAATCACTGGTAGATCTTAATATCAATAAGGCCGGAGATCAGCTGGAGATTTATTACATCCATGAAAATACCTCAAAGGCAAGGTGCCTTAACCTGGTGGCCAGAACGACCAAGGACTCTGAGGAGGGCATGAATGCAACGGATATTGAAGCCAATAAAAACAACTATGAGCTGAGCATAGCCAAAGAAAGAAAACTGATCTTTAATATGGCCATGGAAAAGCTGATGTCCGAAAATACCGGAGCGTCTAACAGGGAAACCAACATATCTGTGAGTGTGCCGCTGGTATCTGATGCTTTAAAAGGGAATGAGGACGTTCGTGTGTATTATTTCTCTGACATGATTGAGAGCGTAAAAGCTGGCCGCGATTTTCATATAGCACCCCCTTCGAGCACAGAAGTAGCACAGGAATGGGCTAAAACAGATGCTGCCAAATATAAAGACCTTAATCTTTCGTCAGCTGTGATTACGGTGATTCTGCCTTTTGAAGCCACAAGTTCATCGAAAGAAAACAACCCGCACGTGACGGATTACTGGAAGGCTTATTTTGGAGAACTGGGCGTAAACCAAATCAGCGAATTATAAATTTTGAGCAGATTAATGTTTATATTTGCCTGAATTTCCCTAAAAACCCCCATTTTTTATGTTATATTATCTTTTTACCTATTTAGATCAGGTATTTGATATTCCCGGAGCCGGTGTTTTCAAATACATATCTTTCAGGGCGTCTGCCGCTACCATTCTGTCATTACTTATTGCGGCCATTTATGGCCAGCGTATCATTAAAATGCTTCGTAACCTTCAGATCGGTGAGAGTATCCGCGATTTGGGTTTACAGGGTCAAATGGAGAAAAAAGGAACGCCTACCATGGGTGGTTTTATTATTCTGGCCTCACTGATGATCCCCGTTCTTTTGTTTGCAAGACTGGATAATGTCTATATTGTTCTGCTGATCATTACCACCATCTGGACCTGTATGATCGGATTTGTAGACGATTATATCAAAGTATTCAAGAAAGACAAAGAAGGTCTGAAGGGAAGATTCAAGATCATCGGTCAGATTGGTTTAGGGCTGATTGTCGGTTTTACCTTATACTTCAATGATCATGTTAAAGTAAGGGAATTTACAGGGCCGAATGCGAGTTTTGTGGATAAACATATCCTTACGACTACTGTTCCTTTTCTTAAGAACAACGAGATTGATTACAATATTTTAGGAAGTTTTCTTCCCGAAAGCCTTGCCTGGGTGCCTTACGTTTTCATTTGTATCTTCATCATCACGGCTGTCTCCAACGGAGCCAACATCACGGACGGTATTGACGGGTTGGCGGCCGGATCATCTGCCATTATCGGTTTGACGCTGGCGATTTTTGCTTATCTGTCGGGAAATAAGATTTTTGCAGAATACCTTAATATCATGCTGATTCCCAACTCGGGAGAAGTGGTGATTTTTTGTGCGGCCTTTCTCGGGGCTTGTATAGGTTTCCTCTGGTATAATGCCTATCCTGCCCAGGTTTTTATGGGCGACACCGGCAGTCTTATGTTAGGAAGTGTGATTGCTACCCTGGCTTTGGTTTTGAGAAAAGAATTGCTGATTCCGATCCTTTGCGGCATATTCCTGGTAGAAAGCCTTTCGGTCATCCTCCAGGTAAGTTATTTTAAGTATCAGAAACGGAAGCACGGGCTTGAATATGCCCAGCAGCACCGCCTGTTCCTGATGTCTCCGCTTCACCACCACTATCAGAAAAAAGGATTTAATGAATCGAAAATAGTTACCCGTTTCTGGATCATCGGGGTTGTACTCGCTGTAGTATGCCTTGTAACCCTCAAACTGCGATAATATACCTATTTTATTAAGTGTTTTCAGGCTATCTCAACGGGTAGCCTGAATTGTTTTTTAGTTTCTTCAAGCCAAACTATAACCTATAATATTCGAGCCATGAAACATTCATTTTTGCTTTTGTTGTTACTTACTCTTTTTGGGCAGTCAGTCAGTGCTCAGAAAAGACCGATGACCCATAAAGACTACGACCAATGGAAAGCGATCAATGAAACTCAAATCACACATGACGGCATGTGGACGGTGTTTACGCTCAACCCTCAGGATGGAGATGGTAAACTGGTTTTTTACCCGATGCGGGGAAACCTGATTGACACAGTCAACCGGGCCAATAATGTGAAAATCTCCCCGAATTCAGAACTGGCCGTTTTTAAGATCAACGTTCCGGAAGACTCTCTGACGGCCGCCAAGAAAGCCAAAAAGAAGAAAGAGAATTTTCCAAAAGACAGCCTGGGGATTTATCAGCTCAGAAGCCAGAGCCTGGAGAAAATTCCTGCTGTAAAGAGTTTCATTTTTCCGGAGCTCACCAACGAATGGCTGGCCTATCTTCATTATCCTGGTTTCCCTGAAAAAAAAGATACAGTAAAAGTAGTAAAGGGTGCTCCTAAGAAGAAGAAAGAAACGGAAGATAACGGCAGTAAGCTGGTGCTTCGTCACCTGACTTCAAAAGCCGACCAGGTATTTAATTTTGTTTACCAGTATAAATTTGATAAAAACGCAAAGCATCTCGCATTTGCGACCACCGGAAATGATTCTACCATCGCTTCAGGATTATATGTTTACCACACAGATAAAAAAAGCCTGAGCCCCGTTCTTAAAACCAAGGCAAAAGTGCTTACTGTGTCTTTTTCAGAGGACGGTAGCCATATGGCATTTGTGACAGATCCCGATACCACCAAAAAGGCCCTGAAAAAGAACTATCAGTTGTATTACTGGAAAGCTGACCAGGAAACCGCCGAACTGGTGGCTGACTCATTGAAAAACCCTGCTCCGGCCAAATGGACGGTTAGTCAGTATTACGAACCGCTTTTCTCTAAAGACGGCTCGAAATTGTTTTTCGGAACTGTACCGCCTGCATTGGTCAAAGACACGACGATACTGGAAGAAGACATTGTGAAAGTGGATGTGTGGAACTGGAAAGACCCGAAACTGATGACCCAGCAACTGGCCACCCTGAGTGCCGATTTAAAGAAGAGTTATCTAGCTGTGTTTAATACCGGTAACAAGAAAATGAACCAGTTGGCTACGCTGGAAATACCGACGGTGAAGCTGACCAAAGAGGCTAACGAAGAGGTCTTATTGGGGATTTCTGACCTGAAATATTCAGGACAACACTGGGACTGGAACGGAACGGCTGATCTTTATGCTATATCGGTGAAAGACGGGCGGCCTTCTAAAGTGACTGAGGGGGTGAAACCTGAAGCCAGAGACCTGTCTGTTTCTCCAGCCGGAAAATATATTTACTGGTATTCAAAAGCCGATACGGCCTGGTTTGCCTATAATGTGCGGTCCGAGAAGGTGATCAGGCTGACCAATTCTTCTGCTTTTTCTGATAAGGAAGACGATGACCATCCTGACTATCCGGGTGCGTATGGAGCGGCAGGCTGGACGGAAGATGACAATGAATTGCTGATTTATGATAAGTTTGACATCTGGAGTGTGGATCCTTCCAAAGCCGGAGACCTGAAGCGTTGGACCAAGGGCCGTGAGGATAAGCTCATTCACCGGTATGTCAGACTGGACAAGGATGAGAAATTCATAGATTCAAAAAAGACTTTGTTGCTGCATATCTTTAATGAAAGATCGAAGCAATCGGGATATGCCCAGATGACCAACCTGGCAGAAAGAAAGGTGTCGATCCTGGTGCTGGAGGATTACTGGTATTCAAACAGTGTATTCAAGGCCAAAGAAGCTTCTGATGTCGTATTTACAAGAGAACGTTTTGATTCATTTCCTGATTTATATACTTCTGCGGATATGGGTTTTAAAGAGATCAGGAAGATTTCGGAAGCCAATCCACAGCAGAAAAACATCAGCTGGGGCAGTGTGGAGATGGTAAGCTGGAAGAGCCTGGAAGGGATAGAATTGAAAGGGTTGCTGTACAAGCCTGAGGACTTTGATCCGTCAAAAAAATACCCGATGATTACTTATTTCTACGAAAAACTGTCGGATGAATTGTACAGGTACCAGGTGCCGCAGCCGATCAGGGCCAGTGTCAACTATTCTTATTATGTAAGCAACGGTTATGTCTTGTTCGTGCCCGATATTGTTTACAAAGACGGATATCCCGGTCAGAGTGCCTACAACTGTATTATGCCGGGAGTGATGAAAGTGCTGGATATGGGCTTTGTGGATAAAACAAAACTAGGTATACAAGGACACAGCTGGGGAGGATACCAGACGGCTTACCTGATCACCAGGACGGACTTGTTTACCGCTGCTGAAGCAGGAGCCCCGGTGGCTAATATGACAAGTGCTTATGGGGGAATCCGCTGGGATACGGGGTTGTCGAGGATGGCACAATATGAAAATACCCAGAGCCGTATCGGAGCTACTTTGTGGGAGAAACAGAACAACTATATTGAGAATTCGCCTTTGTTTTATCTGCCTCAAGTCAAAACACCACTGCTGATGATGCATAACGACGACGACGGTGCTGTGCCGTGGTATCAAGGTATCGAAATGTTTATGGGACTTAAAAGACTCAATAAGCCTGTCTGGATGGTCAACTACAACGGTGAGAAACATGGGCTGATTCAAAGAAAAAACAGGAAAGACTGGTCTGTGCGAATGTCACAATTCTTTGACCATTACTTGAAAGGAGCACCTGCCCCGGTTTGGATGAGTAAGGGTGTGCCAGCTGTGGAAAAGACTTTGAATTATGGGTTTAAGGTAGGGGAGTAGGGAGGATGGGAAAAGGGAACGGATGGCAGATATGGATTAGAGATGTTTCTGAATATATTATCCGCTATTTTTAATTTGACTGGCGTTTTGTACTACTACGACAATTCTGGTAGTCAGGATGCCCTTTGTTATCTTATCTTCAAGGAAAATAAATTCAACCCTTCAAAATTGCAATTCAAGCCGGACTTTTGTATCATTAATCTCTGAAAAACGAGAAAGCTATGAAAACAATCTTCGACGAAACCCTCAGAGCTGAAATAATTCAGCGGATCAACAGCATCGCGGAAGATAAAACCGCTGAGTGGGGCAAAATGAACCTTTACCAGATGGTGAAACATTGCTCGAACTGGGATGAGTGGATTCAGGGCAAAAATAATCCGGTGTACAAACAGGCGTTTATCGGTTTTTTGTTTGGGAAACTGGCTCTTAGAGGCATGGTGAAAGACGATCGTCCGCTGAAGAAGGGTATGCCTTCGGGTGCGGCTTTTGAGGTCAGGGAAAAGGAAGGGGATATTGAACTGACCAGACAGAAATGGGCCGGTCTGATTGCTGATTATGCACATTATTCGAATCCGGGCTTTATTCATGATTTCTTCGGGAAAATGACCGTGGAGCAAATCGGGATCCTGGCGTATAAGCACAACGATCATCATCTGAGGCAGTTCGGATGTTGAGATACTTATCTCTGACCTGACTTACATTTACTAATTTATTGTAAAACTCATATGAAACTGATTTTCCTGTTCGCCTTTCTTATTTTACTGACAACACATGGCTTAAGCCAGGAAAATGTATCAAGCAAAAAATTTGAGGAGATTACTTTAGTTAATAAGATTGATTTCTATAATCCGAAATTCGACCAGACCAGATTTAGCTGCGGCTTTCTTTTAAAGTATAAGAATGACACTTTTGCCGTAACAGCGAAGCATCTTCTGAAGATCATCAGGTCAGATGAAATGAAGGCCGTGACTTTTGAAAACAGTATCAGGAACTGGACGCTATACCCCCTGACTAAAAAAGAGGAGGTCGTTATAACGGATAAGCTACTCAACGAAAACAACTCGGAATCCCTGGATGCGAAATCTACGTATGATGATGACTGGCTGGTGTTTTCTATTAAAGAAAACCGCTCAAAAGTTAGGCCTTTGGAAATAAGAACAGCCCCTCTTGTGGACGGAGAAAAACTTTATGTAGCAGGCTGGACGCGGAAAATGGAAACCGGCGGGCAGAGGGTTTATGAATTTGAATATTATAAGACAATAGATAACAGGATTTTATTAAAAGATCTTATTGTGCCTGAGCAGTTCGGTGGCTTAAGCGGTGCTCCTTTATTAGATGAACATGGGCTGGTAGCGGGGATTGTATCTAATGCCACTGTGGATAAGCAAACTAACAAAAGGTACTTCTCCCCCTGTAATCTGGTAAGCCTGATGTCTTTCTTAGATAAACTTCCGCCTGGTAAATAAGAGACTGAGGGCCCTCTGAACAAAGCAAATCCGCCTTTTAAACAAAATGGCCAGGATATTTAACTTCTAATTTTGCTCCCATAAAATTAATTAAACATGGGACAAGACAATCAAAAGACAGAACAAAAACCAATAGGGTCGGGGTTTGGTGAGAAAAGCACGACCAGTGAAGTGATCAAAGGCATTGATCTTTCAGGAAAGACAGTTATTGTAACTGGTGGCTATGCAGGCATCGGGCTTGAAACCACCAGGATACTGGCGGAAGCCGGGGCTGATCTTGTGGTACCTGCCAGAGATAGGGAAAAGGCTCTTAAGAACCTGGAAGGTATCGCCCGGATAGAAGTGGAAACCATGGACTTAATGGATCCTCATTCTATTGACGCTTTTGCTGCGAAATTTATCTCATCGGGAAGGCCGCTTCACTTGCTGATCAATAACGCGGGTATCATGTGGGTGCCCCTGCAACGCGATAGCCGCGGCTACGAATCACAGCTATCGACCAATCACCTGGGACATTTCCAGTTAACGGCCAGGCTGTGGCCTGCTCTCAAACAAGCCAATGGGGCCAGGGTGGTGCATGTGTCGTCATACGGACACCAGATGTCTCCGTTTCATTTTGAAGACCCTAATTTTCTCCACCGGGAATATGAAACGCTGGCAGGGTACGGACAATCTAAAACGGCCTCCAATTTATTTAATGTTGAACTTGACAGACAGGGAAAGGATTTCCGTATCCGTTCTTTTGCTTTACATCCAGGCTCGGTGATCGGAACAGATCTTGGGCGTGTGGCACCTATGGCCTTGTTTCAGCAAATGGGTACACATGATGCTGACGGGAACATTTTTGAAAGTGTGGCAGCGAAGCTAAAGACCATTGAACAGGGGGCGGCAACTACCATCTGGTGTGCTACAAGTGCCTCTTTAGAGGGTAAAGGTGGGGTGTATTGTGAAAACTGTGACATTGCTGAATTGGACCAGGGGCAGATCGAACAACGCTATGACGAGCCATTCTCACTTCGCGGGGTACAGCCTTATTCTGTAGATGAAGCTGATGCAAAAAGATTGTGGGCTTTAAGTGAAGAGATGACGGGCGTGAATTTTAATGTGTAATGAAAACTTATCGTTTAGACAGATCAGCCGGAAGCTTCTTCCCGGCTGATCTGTTGTTTTCAATAGCAAATAGAATTTGCAAAAAATGTGTACTTTTATCCGCCTAATACAATCGAAGAGGAATGACAAATGCCGAGATTCAATACAGGATCGTTCAACCTGACCCGTTGCTTTCAGACTTTGTGGAAAGATACTGGATGCTGGCAAACCTTTCGGATAGTGAAAGGGAAATTGTAATTATTCCTGATGGCAGAATCGACATTTTCTTTTCTTATTCTGCCAGTGAACCCTATCATATTACACTGATGGGTCTGGAAAGTGAACCCACGCAGACGATGCTTCCGGCTCATACCTTGATATTTGCCATTAATCTCAAACTTCTTGCGGCCGAATACCTACTGGGGATGTCGTTGTCGGATTTGCTGGATGAAGCCTTTATTTTGCCGGATGGTTTCTGGGGCATTACCAGGGAGGATCTAAGTGATTTTGACGGGTTTTGCGATAAGGTTTCCGCAAAGATAAAAACGCTCCTTCCGAAAGAGACAGACAAAAGGAAACGAAAACTTTTTGAACTTATTTATGCATCGGACGGCTCAATGACGGTGAAAGCGTTATCTGAAGAGGTATATTGGACGAGCCGGCAGATCAACCGTTATTTCAACCAGCGATTCGGGCTTTCATTAAAGGCTTATTGTAATATTTTGCGTTTCAGGGCGTCGTTTCAGCACATCAAGGAAGGGAAGCTCTTTCCTGAACAGAATTTTACAGACCAGGCTCACTTTATAAAAGAAGTAAAAAAGCTGTCCGGAGTAACCCCGAAAGAATTGTTCAAAAACAAAAACGACCGATTTCTACAATTTTCAGCTCTGCCCGGAAAGTAGTTTTGCATCATCATTAACATTTAAAATTATGATGATCAAAAACAAAAAAATTGCGATAGTAGGCGGAGGCCCCGGAGGCCTGACATTGGCAAGACTTTTACAACTCAAAGGAGCAAATGTAAAAGTCTATGAAAGGGACATTGATAAAGACGTAAGGATACAAGGCGGGGCCCTCGACCTGCACACAGAATCGGGTCTGGCGGCACTGACCAGGGCTGGTCTGATGGATGAATTCAGGGCCAGGTACAGGCCGGGAGCTGAGAAAATGCGGGTGATGGATAACCAGGCGAAAATTTACATCGACCAGCATGCTGAAAAAGACACCGAAACATTCGGGGACAAGCATCACAGACCCGAGATTGACCGCGGTCCTTTGCGTGATATTCTGCTTGGCTCGTTAGATCCCGGTACGGTGGTTTGGGACAGTCATATTTTATCGGTTGAGCCTGTTCAGGACAGCTGGAAACTGACGTTTCAAAACGGGAATACCGACACAGCAGATATAGTCATCGGGGCGGACGGAGCCAATTCCAAAATCAGGGCCGTTGTCACAGATATTAAACCTTTCTGGACGGGCATAACGATGGTCGAAGGCTCTATAAAAGACGCTGAAAAAACGGCTCCGACAATTCATAAACTACTGAAAGGCGGTAAGATCTTTGCCTTCGGCAATGAAAAGACCCTGATAGTGAGTTCAAAAGGTGATGGAAGCTTTGGTTTTACCACGGCTTGTAAAACGGATGAATACTGGCATAAAGAAAGCGGAATAGATTTTAAGGATAATAAACAGGTATTGGCCTGGTTTAAAGCAGAGTTTTCGGAATGGGGCAGTGTCTGGCACGAGCTGTTTGCGGGTGAAAACACGCTGTTTATCCCCCGGCCACAGTATTGCATGCCTTTAGACCAGAAATGGGAGACTAGATCTAATATAACGCTACTGGGCGATGCTGCCCACTGGATGCCGCCATTTGCCGGAGAAGGTGTAAATATGGCCATGCTGGATGCTTTGGAATTGAGCGAAGCCCTTACCGATCCAGCATTTGCTGATATACAAACAGCCATTGCGTCCTATGAAAAAGGGATGCTGAAAAGGTTTTCTAAAATAGGGCAGGGAACACTGTTTAACACAGAATGGATGCATCAGCCGGATGCCCTGGATGATATGCTGACGATGTTCAGCACGAATATAGTAAAACAGGCCAGGTTTGTCAGTAAGATGTTCATCCATGTAACATTGGTGCCTTTTGTGCGGAAAGTTGCCGGACTTTCACCGAAGCAGACTGTTCTGACATAAGTTTAATGCTCCTGATATGCTCTCTTTAACATCATTTTGTCAGCAGGTATAAAGGAATTTTTCTAAATGCCTGCTTATTGTTGTCAAACATACTATATTTATGACAACTATTAAAATATGTAAAATTGTATTGACCATCAAAATGCCTGTAAAAGGATACAAAGGTCATAAAAGTTAACCAGGACCATTTATGATACAAGAAAAGCGTAATACCAGATACTGGGTCATCGTTGCCTCGAAAGACCATGTTAAAACGGGCATTGCAGAAGGCATTGCCCAGGCTTGTCACGGAAAATCCTCTCCTTTGAAAAGGATGAGAAAAGGGGATTTTATCATTTACTATTCAGGAAAACTGGTGATGGGTAAACCCGAAAAATGCCAGGAATTTACAGCCATATGCGAAGTAGTGAATGACGAAGTGTACCAGGTGCAGGTGTCGGAAGATTTTTGTCCTTCGAGACGTGTCATTGAATTTTTGCCGGGGAAAGATGTTCCTATTTTACCATTGCTAAACGATCTGGATTTTATTCAGAATAAAAAAAATTGGGGTTATTCATTTCGTTTTGGTTTCTTTGAAATAAATCAACGTGATTTTGATATTATCTACTCGCAAATGATTCAAGAGAGTTATGCCTGAAAAAATTGAATTTCATTTTAAAAGTCCTGAAGAAAGCCCTGGTTACCTGCTCGGGCAGCTTACCATGCTATGGCAGCGTAGGCAAAAGAAGGTCCTTGATCCATTGGACCTGACACACACACAGTTTGTTTTGCTGGCAGCACTGGCATGGCTTTCAAAAGAAAACAATGCCGTAACACAGGTGGATATTGCCAGGCAGAGCAATGCCGACAGGATGATGGTGTCCAAGGTATTGCGGACGCTGGAAGAAAAAAAATTCATAACCCGGCAGGAACACGAAAAGGACACCAGGGCAAAAACCATTAGGCTAACCGCTTCTGGGGGAACTGTCTTGCAAAAAGCCCTTAAAGATGTTGAAAATACCGACCTTGATTTCTTCTCTATTTTAGAAACAAAACTCCCGTCTTTCAATGCTGTGATGTTAAAACTCATCGAGGAAAATAAAAGTGAATAGAAGCATTTTTTGATATTTTAATGAACTTTTGTACATTAGTCAGGCTGAAATTTGTCAACCCAGGGATTTGATATTTCTGTTTTTCAGCAAAGAAGATTTACGATCGGAATCATTAAAAAATAAAAAAATGCCGCAATTCAATCCGGAAGTTGATGAATACATTGCAAAATCAGCAGAGTTTGCTAAACCGATACTGGAACATCTGCGTAAAATAATCCATGACACCTGTCCCGATGTGCAGGAAGTAGTGAAATGGGGTTATCCGCATTTTGATTATAAAGGCGACATGATGTGTATACTTGGATCTTTCAAAAGCCATTGTTCATTCAGCCTTTATAAAGCGGAATTAATGAGCGATCCGAAAATCATTGAAAGTGTAAAAGCAGGAAAGAAGATGGGTTACTTGGATAAGGTTAAATCCCTGTCGGATTTGCCCTCTGAGGAGGTATTGGTTGCATATATTCAGGAGGCGATGGATTTGAATGAGAAAGGAATAAAAAAGGAAAGGCCTAAGTCGGATAAGCCGAAAGTATTGGAAATGCCTGACGCTTTCAGAGAACAGCTTGAAGCCAACCCAAAGGCCAGAGAAGTATTTGAAAGCAAATCCGATTCTTTCCGCAAGGAATATTTAGTGTGGATCATTGACGCGAAAACAGACGCTACAAGACAAAAACGGATAGACCAGTCATTGGAATGGATCGCCGAAGGAAAAAGCCGGTTCTGGCAATATGCAAAGTAAAAGGTACCGCTGAGTGAAACTGCATGCTATTCATAGTGCCCAATCAAATCTTGTAGCAATGAAAAATCATTTGATACTCCTTTTTTTCTTATCAATACAGATTTCAAATGCACAGCGGTTTGACAAAAAAGCCTTTGATAAAAAGTATGAACTGAAAAGTGATGTGGCTTATGTCATCAACGGTGTGCTTTATCAACCCAGAGAAAGGGTCAGGATAGACTCAGCCCTGGGGTCTTATCCTATTGAACACTTGGTGGAGGTCAGTAAGGTAAGCGGGATGAACGGGTATAAGAACAACGAGCTCGTGATCATTTCATTTGCCTATAAACAATCAGCCAGGCAAATTTCTAAAGCACTGGAAGACATCAAAGGCAAGTTTTCTGATCGGTACGCAGGCTCTGAATTGCCCGCTTCTGCTTATCTTAAAAACCCTGTTTTGTGGATTGACAATGAAAATATACCCCAGGTTAAAGCCCGGCAGGCCATAGAAAAACTAAAGCCCGATGAGATTTATTTTATCGATTATAAGAAAGACCAGATCAGTGCAGCCCGTTACGGACAAAACGCGAAGAATGGCCTGGTGAGGGTATGGACAAGTAAAAGCGGAAACAAAGAGTTGTTAAACGAATAAACACTTCCGGTTTATTTACATTAACCGGAGGCTTTTAATCGATATTTATTCATCTGTTGTCATTTTTGTTTTAACTTTCGAATATATCGGAGCCGGGTCCGGTTACTTTCTCTGCAAAAGTATGAAAGCCAAAACGTCATTCGCCATTGATCAGATCATTTCAAATCCTCAGAAAGTCTTCTTAACAGACAGTTTGGGGGCAGCACTGACTTCGTTTCTTTTAAGCATGATTCTTTCCAGGTTTGAAAATGAGTTCGGGATGCCGAAGGCAGTCCTTTTTAATTTATCCCTGGTGGCCGGTATTTATGCTGTTTATTCTATCTGTTGCTGTTTTTTTGTGCAGGGCAATTGGCGTCTTTTCCTGAGGATAATCGTGATTGCCAACCTCTTATACGCATGCTCCACCGTGGGGCTGGTCATTTACTTTTACAAGAGCCTGACGGTTTTGGGTATAACTTATTTTCTGCTTGAACTCCTGGTGATAGGGATTCTGATCTCTGTGGAAATGAAAGCTCTTTCTTATGGTCAGGATAAGGGGTAAAGTTCTCCACGGAAGCACATTTTTTCTGGCTTCCATTCCGGCAAATAAGTTTTGTAATTCTGAGACAATTACTGTATTTTTAGTTTCTATAAAAACGGAATTGTTTATGAGATGAGTGAGCTCGTTCAGCAATTCCCGGCCCAGAGTAAAAATTTGTCAAGTACATAGGTTTTCCTTTGTAAAATGCAATTCCCTGACATTCTTATTTTATCCGGAATCATCTGTGGTTTCGTTACCAGTATTATTTTAATTATCACGGCAAAAAATGTCAATAACCGTTTAATCGGGCTATCATTTTTTACGCTTTGGTGGCAGGCTTTGTTTTATTTGCTTACAGCTACATTTCTTATCTACAAGGTTCCTTATCTCTATCGTGTGGGTGCCCCTTTTTATTATCTGATCCCTGCGTTAAACTATCTGTATGTCAGGAATATCTTACACAAACAAAAGACCCTTTCCGGCTATGACTACTGGCATTTTCTCCCGTTCATGCTCTCTGTCGTTGATCTGATGCCTTACTATTTATCAGATACCTCCGTTAAGCTGGCGTTTGTCGATGCCGTCATGAAAGATGTCAACAACTGCTATCTAATGAAAACCGGTTTTTTGCCCAGTTATCTGCATTTCCTGATAAGGCCGGTACAGGGGATTATCTACTCTGTTTTTCAGATCCTTCTGATTTATAAAGCCATTAAAGCCGGTGGTATAAGAATAATCTGGCCGGGCTATACCTGGTTAATTTTACTGACCCTGTTTTTTATGATCCTTCACTCAGGGATGCTGGTCAGTGCGGTCACGATCTATTATAACCAGGGGATCGGGAAGCCATTCTTTGAATTGCTGGCATTACCCAAAATCTACATCAGCGTCACATTTTTATGTGTTTGCCTGTGTTTATTCTTTTTTCCTAAGATTTTGTACAATTTGGCTCCTGTAGAAACCTCAGAGCCCGGCGATGCTAAGGTGATCAGCGATGCGACTCTGTCTTCAGATCTTCCTAACCGGGCAAAGCTTAAAGTCCCGCTATCTGATGACAAAGTAGATGAATATATCGAACGCATAGAGACGCTGATGGAAGAATCACAATGTTTTACCCGAGACCTCACCCTGAACGGTATGGCTGATTTACTGGATATCAACCACCGTTATCTGTCTTATATCCTGAATAATCATTATGAGTCGAGCTTTCCTGACTTTATTAACGGGTACCGGATACGGTACATTCTTAAGCGTATTAATGCCGGAGATTTCAAAACACTTAAATTAGAGGCCATTGCCAATGATGCCGGTTTTACTTCACGCACGACCTTTCATAATGCTTTCAAAAAACACATCGGCTCCAATCCTTCGCAATATATCAGGAAGCATGTGCCAGCTAACTGAACACTTCCTTATTCAATGCCCGTCGGGTATGTTCCGTTTTCAGTAAACGGAACATGAACTATTATTTTTTTTACGCCCGTCTTGATTCCTTTGCCATCGCAAATACGAAGCGGATAGTTTAAAACCGGATAACTACCAACGCTGTATTTTGCAGTAACCCTTAAACCCAAATTATTATGGCAATTGGTAAATTATCAAAATCGCTCTACCTGAGCTCTCTTCCAGAAAACTGTACTTTTAACGTTACCCGTTTTGAAATTGAACGCCGGGACGACTGGTACTCCTATCTAGAAGGGGCCTCGTCAAGGAAAGCTCCTTATGAAGTTACACCCCGCACACAGGACGGCAGAGGGGGTGTTGTTGGTCATTCTATCCTGTCAACGACCTCTGTAACCGACAGAGGAACAGGAGCTTCGTGCACCCTGCATTTTGCTGTGACGTGTAAGATTGAAGGAAAAACAATTGAGAAGAGCGGCTATTTTAAATTCTCTTCAACCAACTGGCCCTTTTTCGGTCGACCTGATTATTGTCTGGGCTTGTTCGGGTTTGACGGAGAGCCCGTCAGAGAGTTAACAAGTCAGACACCGACTCTGGTCAGTCCTGACCCGTACTACATGAGTATTGCCATAAAAGACAATAAACTCTATTTGATAGCCAGTATTGAAGATAACTTATCTACTACTGTGATATCTAATGTTGTCGGTGGAATACTTTATGCACATACCAAGGCCCTTACCTGGGCAGTAGGTCTGATTTTTTAACATCTTTAAAAACATGCTGGAGCCGGGAGGAGATGTTCTTCCCGGCTTCAGCATTTAACAAGCAAACTCACCGCGTCTGATCTGCATCTTATAATAAGCCTCCAGGTTACTTTTAATCTCTTTTTGTTTTAGCTATATTTGAACAGGTGGTAGTTTTAAAAACAGCGAGACAATGGATAACCCGGCAGAAAACCCGAATGTAAAGCAGGCCGTTCCGTTTTTTATGGTGACCGATATGGCGAGGTCTCTTCACTTTTATCTGAGCGGCCTCGGTTTTGAACTCAAAATCAAATGGGAACCTGAGGGTACTATTGAGTGGTGCTGGCTTCAGCTCGGAGAAGCCTCGCTGATGTTGCAGGAATACAGGAATAATGTCCCGGCAGAAAAACGTGGTGTGGGCGTCAGTATTGTCTTTATGTGTAATGACGCCCTAAAAATCTACCGGGATATTTTGGAAAGAGGTTTGGTTCCGAAAGAACCCTTTGTCGGCAACAACCTCTGGGTAACGGAAATAAGCGATCCTGACGGTTATCATCTCTTTTTCGAAAGTCCTGCTAATGTTCCGGAAGAAACGAGGTATTCTGAGTGGATCAAAACCAATGGTCCGGAAGCACCAGGAACAGCTCCATAGTAATCAACAGCTAAAATGACAGACTTTTCAGAAATAAAGAAATCGTTATTAAAACTATATCCTTTTTCGGAGGAGCAGCTTGGGCAGTTTACAGGCCGGCTCATTTATAAAAAACTTAAAAAAAAGGACTTTCTTTTGACTCCGACGCAGGTTTCTTCCGGAATGGCCTTTGTTTTGAGCGGCAGTTTCCGGATGTGCACCGAAACCGAAAACAGTGTACTGACCATCAAGTTTTTTACTGAAAACCAATGGGTGGCTGACCTGGAAAGCCTGCTGATACAACAGCCTTCTAAAAATTACATTGAAGCTCTTGAGCATTCAGAAATTGCTTTTATGGCACTCAAAGACCTCCATTTTCTGATGGACTTGCACCCCTCTTTCCGGATGTTGAATGCTCTGATGGCTAATCTGACAATTTCGGCTACCCACATCGCCACGATTAATACAAAAAGCCCTGACGAAAGATATACAGAACTTCTCCGGAAACATCCTGAATGGATCAACCGCTTTCCACAAATGCAGATTGCCTCTTACCTGGGAATGACCCCTGAAACGCTCAGCAGGGTACGGGCCAGGCTCATCTGATTTCTTGATTGCAATCAATTTTATTTCTCAGGATTACCACCAACTTTGTGCAAATAAAATTTAAATGCAAATGCTGACAGACATTCATCCGAAATTACCCATGCGTAACAAGGCCGTTACAAGGGACTATTATTTAAACAAGCTGGGTTTCAGCGAATTTGGAAGTGCAGATTACGAAGGCTACCTGATGATACAGAAAGACCACATCCAGATCCACTTTTTTGAATTTAAAGACCTTGATCCCAAAGAGAATTACGGACAGGTGTATATCAGAACTGACGATATCGAAAAATATTACCGCTTGTTGCAGGAAACCGGAACCCAGATACATCCCAACGGACATCTTAAGCTGAAAGCCTGGGGACAAATGGAGTTTGCCCTGCTTGACCCTGATAATAACCTGCTGACTTTCGGGCAGAGTATATAATGTTGATATTTAAACACTGTTTCCGTGATGTCGGACAGTCTGTTTTGAAAATTGAAATATTTTTGAAAAAAGATTATTATTTATTGTTTTTCGATAAATAATTATTATGTTTGCATCATCAATTTAAAAAAATAAACAATCATGGAGATTAAAATCACCACAAAACACATACTACTGGTATTGTATATCCTTTCCTGGATCATCTTCGTAGGGGTAAGCATCCAGGCCGGCGGCTCTATCGTCGCAGCTGTTTTTGCCCTCGCAAAACCTGAGTTTGTTAAAAACCTCTGGCTTTGGAGTCAGGTCGATCTTTCCGCCCTTTATGCTTTCGACCAGACCCAGTTCTTTGTCATTCTTGTGATGATGAGCATCGTTTCCGTGCTGAAAGCCATCATGTTCTATCTCATCATCAAAGTCCTGCATGACAGGAAAATCAGCATAGCCCAGCCTTTCAGCAACACCCTCCGCAGCTTTATCCTTAATCTGTCGTTTCTTTCCTTTTTAATAGGTATATTTTGTGCCTGGGCAGTCAGCTATGCAGACGGGATCGTTAAGCAAGGCGTTGAGATGCCCATGATACAATATTTACACCTCGAAGGAGCCGACGTGTGGCTGTTTATGTCCGTCATACTTTTTGCCATAGCCCACATCATTAAAAGAGGGATTGAAATTCAAAATGAAAACGAATTAACCATATAACTTATGCCGATAATAGTCAACCTTGATGTGATGATGGCCAAACGGAAGATGTCGCTCAACGAACTCTCCGAGAAAGTCGATCTGACGTTGTCCAACCTCTCCATCTTAAAAACCGGGAAAGCCAAAGCCGTTCGTTTCAGTACACTGGAGGCTATATGCAAGGTGCTGGACTGTCAGCCCGGAGATATCCTCGAGTTCAGGGACGAATAAGTCAGCTGTCCAACGTCTTGGACGTACGGACGGGAACGCCCAGTTGGCGACTGCTGGTCTTTGACCGGTGAGGAGGACATTTCCTTCAGATTCATCCATAGAAAAAATCCTGCATTCTTTCGATCCTAAAAACAAAACAGTGCCCCGGACTAACCGGAGACACTGTTTGAGCGGCTGAATAATGATCAGTATAAAGGCAGTACCGACTGTTCTGTCAGGTTAAGACCTTTCATCACACTGTCAAGATTGTTTTTGTCAAGGCCTTTGGCAAACTTACCCGGTACAATCACGACCCTGAAAGTCTTGCCTACTCTCCACGTGCTGTTCAGTTTCAGACGGTCGAAGTTCGCGTCCATAAAAATGCTGAAGTCAGATCTTGTGAAGTCGAAATTGTATTGCATCACCCCTTCGTTGAAAGTGTATATCTGTGGAAGAGGTTTCCAGATATCCGCCCCGTTTTTGTCTGTTCCTGAGAACTCATACACCAGCAATACATCAGATTCAAAAATGACCGGCTTCAGATCATAGAAACTACGGAAATTATTGGCTGTCGTAAAATCAGCCTTTACTTCAAAAACCTCGGCAAGAAGTTCGTTGGTAACAGGGGCAGGGGTATCATTTATAGTACATGATTGAAATAAACCTGTAGTAATTAATAATCCGAGGAGCATTAGCTTTTTCATAACTGTAAGTATTTATTATTTTAATGTGATTTACCAATTAGATGCACTTCCCGGCGTTTTGGTTTGCTCATGAAAGCAATATAAAATCAAAAAAAATGTAACAGGCTGGTTTTCAATGTTAAGGAAAATGTTAACGGAGTTTTTATATATTTGTGCACAATGATCAACCTTTTGAAAAGTAGCAAAAATGAGCTTTAAACTGACCATACACATGGTTTCGAGTCTAGACGGCCTCATCGCCAAAAAAGACAACAGCGTTTCGTGGTTTGAAACGCCCGATCACTATGAAAACGGCATCACGGAAGAAAATGCCGAGGCTTTTATGAAGACCATCGATTGCTTTGTGATGGGGTCAAAAACTTATGAACACGCCCTGGAACTGTCAAAGGACTACGGCTGGGCTTACGGCGATACGCCGACCGTTGTGGTGAGTCATCGTAACCTGCCCGTTGAAAGGAATAATATCGAATTATATGCGGGCGAGCTGCATAAACTGGTGGAGGAACACCTGAAACCTCGCTATAAGAATGTATGGTTGGTGGGTGGGGCTGAGCTTGCCGGAGATTTTATGCGTCTGAAACTCGCTGATGAAATAAGGTTGTCTGTCATACCTATTATACTGGGAGAGGGCATTCCTTTTTTCAAAGATACCGTGCCGGAGCAAACCCTTCACCTGAGAAACGTATCGGGCTACAAGACGGGGATCGTCGAGATGTGGTATGAAATTAAGAAAGGGGAAGCATCATGACACCCCCGCAATACCTGCTCGATCTTATTGAAGAGACTTTCAACACCAAAACAAAGGATTGGAGACAACCCGATTGCGGATTGTCTGCGGCACATCGTTACTCGGTGCAGCTGAAAGGCGGCGATAAAGTTTTTGTCAAAGCAGCCACTGATGCGGCTACAGAATTCTGGCTGCGAAATGAGCACCTGGCATTATCGTCTATCCGCGGAAAATTTATGCCGGAAGTTATTTCCTGGATAGACCAACCCGGCATTTACCCGGTCCTGATCACTCAGGACTTAAGTGATGCTTACTGGCCGGCAAGCCATGCAGGTGTAAGCTGGAGAACCGGTGATTTCGGGCGGCTGATGGAGGGCCTTGAGGAACTCCGGGATATTGAAGACGTTCACTTACTCCCAGCGATGACCAACGAAGAACATGCCGCCTGGCCTGCTATTGCTGAAAACCCTGAGACTTTGTTACAACTGAATTTTTGTACAGAGAAATGGTTTAATCACGCCATCACACACCTGATCGAAGCTGAAAAGAAATATGACAGAACGGGCAACAGTCTGGTACATGGCGATGTAAGAAGCGATAATATTTGCTTTGCCGGTTCACAGATGATATTGGTAGACTGGAGTCATACCGCCCGAGGTCATGCTCAATACGACGTCGCGAATCTTCTGCCAACACTTCACCTGGAGGGCGGGCCGGAACCATTTGAGCTGATGCCTGATGGAGCTGGTGCCGCTTCATTTTTATGTGGCGGCTTGATTCAACGTTTGAATGATGATAATGAAATGCCGGAGTGGCTGAAGAAAGTCTTCAGGAGACTCATCACCATTGAACTGGAGTGGGCCGCAAAAAGCCTGCATATCGATAAACCTGACGGGGCTCACTGGCGATCGATCTGACCAGGAGCATCCGTTCTTCAGTTTACCGCTTTCTTCATAAAATAGCTCTGAACGCGGGAGCCGATAAAGCCACAAAGGACACCGTTTAGTACAGACGCAATGACGACAATACCCGGAGCAAGCTCATCAGACGGAGCAGTGTTGTCAAGAATGATTAATTTGAACATCAGAAGAAAGCCTGCCACGCCTGCGACAAAACCACCGATTTTACCTGTCTTGTTTTTCATAATTGATAATGATTTAAAGATTGAGACACAAACATATTAAAAGTACTTTGAAACACAAAGTTAATTATAAATTTATTTTCATTGAGAAACATCACTGTCGGAGAGAGGGTTAGCATGATTTGTTAATAACTAAGGATGCTGAAGAACAGGAAGTGATTGTTGATCTTTATAGACATGAAAAGAATAGCTTTATTGCCCCGAATTCTATTTCTTAACTTTTGTATTTCTGCCAACTTTTGTACTTTCGCATGCCAAATGATGATAAAAAACCAGTTCAATGAATACTTGCAGAAACTGTGCCGCCGAATTTGAAACAAAGTATTGCCCCGAGTGCGGAACGTCCGCCCAGATAAAGAGGATCGACAGGCATTATGTAGTGCACGAACTTCAGCACGGCATCCTGCATTTTGAGAAAGGGTTTCTTTTTACCGTCAAAGAACTCCTGACCAGACCGGGTCATTCTATCCGGAAGTTCATAGAGGGCGACAGGGCTAAGCATTACAAACCCATCGGATTTCTGATCATTTGTTCTATTATCTATTCTTTTGTTAGTCATTACATCGGGAAATACAATACGGTGGTGACCGTTGATAAAGGCTATGTTGACAAACTGTCGCAATGGATAATTGATCACTATAATTACTCAAATATCATTGAAATGTTCTTTCTGGCCCTGACCGTAAAATGGTTTTTCAGGAAGAAAGGGTATAATTATTTTGAAAACTTTGTCCTGCTGTCTTATCTGACGGGCCTGGGTATGCTGATCGGCGTTATCTTTCTTGTGATAGATTACCTGGCAAAAACAGATACATTACAAACGGTATATCTTCCGCTTACCATTGTTTATACCGTCTGGGCTATCGGGCAATTCTTTAATGAGCGAAAGTGGATGGTTTATCTGAAGGCTTTATTGGCTTATCTGTTAGGGTTTTTTATGTTCATGCTGTCTGTTAACCTGTTGGGTATCTTTCTGAATGTGATCCTTAAAAAATAAGATCTGCTCCATTTCATAATAAAAAAAGCTGTCTCAGGGTAAATTGAGACAGCTATTTTTTAATTTTAGGAAGATATTGCTTATAAATGACTCACCAGACTGTAACGATCGCCTTACTCCGTTGCGACTGCCGTCTTACCAACACCCCTTGTCTGTCAAATGAGAATAAGATGCCTACTGATTTTGTTGACGCTTTCTGTTGCTACTTACGCCCAGGAAAAGCTGGTCAAAGCGAACGGAATCCATTTTAATGTGTACACAAAAGGAATGGAAAGCAGGGTTCCGGGAACACCCGTGATTGTTTTCGAAAACGGCATGGGTTCAAGACTCGACAACTGGGACAAAGTCATTGGTCAGATTTCCGGTTTTGCTCCTGTGCTGGCTTATGACCGGGCAGGGATCGGTAAGTCGGAGAAGGTTTACCAGATGCCCGGGATAAAGTTTGTCAATGAAAACCTGCGTGCCATTTTAAAGACTTTGAATATTCCGCCACCCTATATATTGGTCGGTCATTCGTTCGGGGGTGTTTACATCCGGACTTATGCCGGCTTTTATCCGGATGAGGTAGCGGGCCTGGTGTTTGTTGACCCCGCTGATTTTACAGAGACGAAAAACGATTGGAACAATATTTTCAGGACCCTGGGCCTGCCGGAAGAAAAAATTGAAGCGATGCTCCGGAGGCGTCTTTACCAGGTTTCCAAAACAGATTCGTTGAACTACGGCCCCTGGAGCGAATTACAGGTACTGACCGAACTGAGGCGAAACGATTTTGCGGAAGTGAGTAAATTACCACTTCCCAGCGTCCCGGTTTATTTTTTTGTCGGGGGTAAATTTGAGGTACCAGTGGAAATGAGAAGCAAGGAGTATGATCATGAGAAGTTTTTTCATGTGAAAAACAATTCAAATATGGACAGGTGGAAACACCTCATTTATGCTTCAAAAAAGCCGGGAGCGTTGATTTATCTCACCAATGCCGGGCATTATATCCAAAGGGACGAGCCCGAGTCTGTGATCGCCAATATAAAAATATTGACGGATGCTGTTAATAAAGATTTATCCGGCAAGTCTTCTGGTCATTAACACGTTTTGGAAAGAAAAGAGACTGGACAGATTTAAGGGAATACAACCATAAAAGTAAATAATGCTTAAGCTATTTAAAACCATTGAAGGCCAGCTTCATTATTGGGAAACTTGGGATACGGATGATCAGACGGTCATTGTTCACTGGGGAGTGGTGGGCGAGACCGGCTATCGCAGCGAAGTAAAGTCGGCTCCGTTTTCAAATTTCAGGAAGACGGTCAGGAAAGAAATTAATCAGAAAAAAAGGGAAGGCTATGAAGAGTTTGACGAAGATAATCTCGCGTTTCTGGAAATAGAATATAAAACAGAGGGTTTCGGGACTGAAGAAGACCTTAGAAAAAGATACCGCCTGGAGGAACACCTGGACGAGCTGTTGGGTTGGACCGGACTCGGGCAGGTCGACGGCAGCATCATCGGAAGCGGCAGCATGGAGGTTGGCTGTGTGGTGGTCGACTTCGACATTGCTAAAAGGGTGATTGAAGAAGAACTGAAAGGCACGGAGTTTGGTGATTATACACGGATCTATCGCATGGACGAAGATGAGTTAAGAGATCATCTGGAATAATTTAACAGAACACCTATGAAAGATTTTTTTAAAGGCCTCTTTGAATATAGTTACCATTATAATCAAAAGCTGGCAACAGAGATCATAGAAAACAGCGGGAAGGTGTCGGAAAGATATCAAGGAGTTTTCAGTCATATCCTGAACGCCCACCAGATATGGAACCATCGCATTGACCTGAAAGGGAAGCCGTTTGGGGTCTGGCAAAATCAGCCTTTGGAAACCTGGCTAGGCATCAATGAAGACAACTACTTGAACAGTCTCGACATATTGGAGCACTTTGACCTGGAGGCAGAGATCAACTACACCAACTCAAAAGGATTCACGTTCAATAACAAAATTAAAGACGTTCTTTTTCATGTGATCAATCACTCTACCTATCACAGGGGACAGATTGCAACGGAATTCAGGGTGCAGGGATTGCAGCCGCTTACTACAGATTATATCATGTATAAAAGATGAGTCTTGGATTAATGGTGAGAAAAGGGCATAAAAATCTGACTGAATTGAGCGTTTCAAGGAACCCACCGTAAGCTTTGCAGCTCATTTGCTACATGTAAATATTTCTTTTAAAAGCAGAAGAAAGGACTCTGCCAGACTATATTGCAACCTGAAAATAATTTAACACATTTAACTTAAAAAATAATGAAGACAGTAGTGATCGGAGAGCGTGCCGAGGTAAGCATGGAAACCATCATGTCGGTGTATCCCCGGCACAAAGCCGTTGTGGATCAGTTTATCGAAAGAGGTGAGGTAATTGGCATCGGACCTTTTTCTGACTCCGGAAACATGGCGATTTTTAAAACCCGCCAGGCCGCGGAACAGTTCGTGAAAGAAGATCCCTTTATCCTGGAAGGTCTGGTGAAATCAGTCACTGTCCGTGATTGGAATGATACGCTTATTCCCGGGTAACAGGTAAGAAAGTCCTGGTAAGGGCTTCCTGCATTATTTGCCGGTTGTTACAATGAAACCAGCTCTGATGAAGACTCTCTTACCAGGTCCTTATTCCCCATAATTTCTTTGCGGTGTTCCAGGCCCCAAGTTGCCAGGTCGTTTATGACTTCCCTTAATTTCAGCCCATATTCAGTAAGCTCGTAGGTGACTGTGATTGGTTGGGTACCTAACACCGTCCGTTTGACGAGTTTGTTGAGCTCCATGTCTTTTAACTCCCTGCTCAGCATTTTTCCGGATATCCCCTTGACATCCTTCAGGAGGTCGGAATACCTCTTTTTATTAAAGCACAGAGCGGCTACAATAGAAATGGTCCATTTGCCATTCAGCACATCCATCGCATCGTGAACTGCCATGATGGTCTTTTTACATTCGTAGTTATCGGTTGGTCTTTCCATGAGAAGTTACTTGGTTACCTGGATGTTACTATTACTTTTTGACATCTGGTGACAAAAGTAAACAAAGTTTCAGGAAATTTGTACCCGTAACATTTTAAAAATTAAAAAAACATGGATTTAATAGAAGCATTAAACTGGCGATATGCCACCAAAAAATTCGCAGATAAGAAACTATCTGACGAAAAACTGCAAAAAATACTGGATGCGATTGCACTGTCAGCCTCGTCCGCCGGTATGCAGACTTACCGGGTCTTCGTCATTGAAAACCCTGATATCAGGAAGGAGTTGGCTTCTGATTCCTTCAACCCACAGATTGTGGATTCTTCGCATCTTTTGCTGTTTGCGGCGTATGATTCCATCGACCAGGAAATCATTGATGACTACATACATTTTGTAGCCAGGGAGAGAGGGCTCGCAGTGGAGAATTTAGCAGATTTTAAAAAATCACTTGAAAGCCACCTGCTGATCAGGACAGATGAAGAGAATTTTATCTGGTCTTCAAAGCAAGCTTATATTGCCCTGGGAACAGGTTTGATTGCTGCGGCAGAACTGCAGGTAGATGCCACACCGATGGAAGGCTTTAATTCAGAAAAGCTGGACAAAATATTGGGATTGAAGGAAAAGGGCTTGAAAAGTGTGGTGTTGTTGTCGCTTGGATACCGCGACGAAGAAAATGATTATTTTGCTAAACTGAAAAAAGTAAGACTGCCCAAAGAAGAGTTTGTGATTGAGGTGGTCTGATTGCTTTTAGCCATGAAAAACACGATAATGAGGCTGACCGTGTCAGCCTTTTTTTGTTTCATACCAGGCCTTCCAGCTGTTTGAATACAGGAATAAGCGACTTGCCCTTTTCGGTGAGGTTGTGCTCGATGTGCAGGGGTTTTTGCCTGATGATCACTTTTTCAAGTAAACCTGCCTCTTCCAGTTCTTTCAATGCTACCGCCAGCGATTGCTTGTTGGAGCCATCTATTTGCCGCAACAGACTGCTGAAACGCAAAGGAGCCTCAGTAGCCAGCCGGAATATCTCGGGTTTCCATTTCCCTGCCAGCATCTTTAAAAGGCCTTGTGCAGGACAGGTTTCTGTTTGATCGGTTAAATTTTCAGTAGTCATGTTTTTCTGACTTATTGCAGGAGAGTGATATACTCCTGAACTTTGCACAAAAATAAACATTAATAACGGCTCTGGAAACTCAATATCGCCAACCATTTGATTCAGAATAAAATATCAACGGTTTTTTTAAGTAGATAAGCCATAAAAAACGAACCCATGGAGAATAGTAATCCTCTTTTGTGTGATCCGGAGACAGGTGTATGTGAAATTCCTGTACAAAAGAACACCGGTGATGTCATGAAAATATCTGCAGATGTAAAACCCGTGAAAGTTATTTATTTCACTGATCCTATCTGTTCTTCCTGCTGGGGGATAGAACCCCAGCTGCGAAAGCTGAAACTGGAGTATGGCCATATCATGGATATAGAATACCGCATGGGCGGGCTATTGCCGGATTGGAGTTATAACAGCGGCGGCATCAGCAAACCTTCTGATGTAGCTCATCACTGGGATGAGGTAAGCCTGCATTATGACATGCCGATTGACGGCGATGTATGGCTGGAAGATCCTCTCGATTCTTCATATCCGCCTTCTGTGGCTTTCAAAGCTGCCGAGATCCAGGACAAAGATAAAGCCATCAGGTTCTTAAGGATAATAAGGGAAATGGTTTTCCTGCAGAAAAAGAACATTACCAAATGGGAGCACCTGGCAGTAGCCGCACAAAAATCAGGATTGAATGCTGAACAGTTTAAATCGGATTATGAAGGCAAAGCAAAGGCTCTTTTTAAGGAAGACCTGGCCTTAGGGCAAAAGCTCGGAGTCAGAGGGTTTCCGACCATGTTTTTCCTGGATGAAAAGGGTAATCAGGAGATGGTTAAAGGAACAAAGCCTTATGCTTTGTATGAAGCCCCGCTGCTGAATCTGCACCCATCAGTTGTAAAATACGACTATGAAACCAGCTGGGAGTACCTGTTTGCCAAATATCCATCCCTTACAGCCAGGGAGTTTTCCGAATTGTCAGGAATATCCCGCGATATAAGCGAAGGGTATTTACAGCAACTTTCAGAAAAAGGCCTTCTGGAAAAACTGACCACTAAAAACGGAATGCTCTGGTTGCGTACTGGTAAATAAAAACCGTAAGAAATTGGCCGGAAACAGAACTTTTCCGGCCAATTCTTTCATATTATTTGCCGTGAAACGGTATTCAGAGCTTTTACTTTAAGTCTTCTTTCTCCATAATCACTGAGCGGAGATCACCCTTCCATAATGATTTTTCTGCGATGTTCTTCACCCCACCGCTGCATGGCATCCAGCACCTCAGAGAGAGTTTCGCTGTAAGGAGTGAGGGCGTATTCCACTGTAATGGGTTTGGTATCACACACATTTCTTGTGACCAGCCCGTTCATTTCCATTTCCTGCAACTCCTTTGAGAGGATACGCGGTGAAATACCCGCTTCTCTTGATAATTCACGGAAT
The DNA here is from genome assembly GCF_009905725.1 of Emticicia sp. CRIBPO. Taxonomy (GTDB): domain Bacteria; phylum Bacteroidota; class Bacteroidia; order Cytophagales; family Spirosomataceae; genus Leadbetterella. The sequence continues at coordinate 379,405 of NZ_JAAAKV010000005.1, forward strand.
CTTCTTTTTCCATCTCTCAGGGTGGAAAGAAGAACTAATTTCCATTTGCCGCCGACCACATCCAGCGTGTCTCTTATGGCTAATCTTGCTTTTTTACAGGCTTCTTCAGTAAGCATAGTATCCTTTTTGTAATCGGTATTCTTTATGTAACAGGTTACAAAAGTATAACATATAGTCTTAATTTTGTGTTATCAATAAAAAAAAATATGAAGTCGCAAAAAATAATCGGAATTTCAGGCTGGGTCCTGGCCCTTATTGTCGCCTTATTTTTGGGTTTAAGTGCCTTTCTAAAACTTTCACTGCATGAAACCGCCCTGACACAGACATTGATCTGGACCACCGCTGTACTACGTTTTCCGGAAGTACATCAGCGATTGTTAATTTCTCCGGATAAAAAATTAAACAATTAAAAAGATGAAACAAAGAACCATAGCCCGTATCGTTTCAACACACGCTCACCAGGGTTTTCTGGGCGAGGGGCACACTGCAGCGGCCGTTATTGACGGCAGCAACTTTTCTACGACAGACCCGTTCATACTTTTGATGGACGACCGCCTGGATCTGCCTGGTGGCCCGCCCGTGGGCAGCCCTCACCCGCATGCGGGGTTTGAAACCGTGACCCTGGTGCTGCAAGGCAATGAAAAAGACTGGAAAACCGGTAGTCTTGAAGTGATGACAGCCGGGAAGGGAATCATACATACCGAAGAAATCACGGCTGAAACCAAAATGAGGATTCTGCAATTGTGGCTGGTGCTGCCTCCTGATAAAAGGTGGGCACAGCCTTTTCTGCAGCAACTTCCGTCTGAAGAGGTGCCTGTGATCAGAACCCGGGCGGGTGAAATCAGGATATATAGCGGAAGCAGCAATGGAGTAAGTTCTCCTTTGCACCATCAGACACCCTTTACCCTTGTGGACTTCAACCTGGAAAGTGGCCGGGAAGTGAACCAGGAAATCCCTGCTTCCTACAATGGTTTTGTCTATGTTCTGGAAGGAAACCTTAAGATTGGGGAAACAAACCTGGAGGAAGGCCAGGTGGGCTGGTTTGACAGGCCCGAGGGGACTGAATCCAGCCAGATTTCGTTCGGATCAGGTGAAAAAGGGGCGAGGTTTGTATTATATGCCGGTGAACCCCAGGAGGCAGAGGTGATCAGCCATGGTCCTTTTATCGGAGATTCACAAGACGATATCAGGAGGCTCTACAGGGAGTTTCGTCACGGCGAAATGCCTCATCTTAATGATTTGCCTGAAAATCAAAAGATAAAACACCGCAGAGCCGTAGCGGGTACTTATTAAATACCGGCCTGAATATTTTGAACAGACAGCGTTCCGCAAGTCGAACCGGCTTGATGGATGCTGTCTGTTTTGTATTGATGAATTCAGAGTTTTTCGGTCCGACTTAAGTATGAATTGCCTTGAAAATGATAAATTTGATACTAAAGTATGAGTCTTCCTGAATGCTGGGGGTTTATGTTTGCAGCGAATCAAAAACAAAAGAAAAATGAAAAAGAACGTTTTAATTTTCGGGCTGGTGATGGGTACTATCATGTGTATTCATATGTTTTATATGGTCAACCTGTGTTATACCCAGCCGGATTTCAATGCCAACGATGTCCTGGGATATGCTGCTATGGTGGTTGTTTTTTCGCTGATTTTCTTTGGCGTTAAAAATTACCGTGACAAGGAACTGGGCGGAATCATTTCATTCGGAAAAGCTTTTAAAACAGGCCTTCTGATCGCTTTGACGGCTTCAACCTTCTACGTCATTGTGTGGTTGTTCTATTATTATCTTTTTGTGCCTGATTATCTGGATAAATTTATTCCCCATATGCTGAAACGGGCTTCGAAAGAAGGAGCTGCTGAACTGGCTGCTGTAACAAAAGAAATGGATGAGTTCAGAGAAATGTATAAAAACCCCGTTTTTGTTGTTCTGATCACTTATTTCGAAGTGTTGCCGGTGGCTTTGCTGGTGACCCTGTTGAGTTCCTTTATACTCAAAAGAAAAGTCGCGGAGGGTCATGGGAATTCATAATCCATCCATCTGGACTTTAATCTTATTATTCTCATACGGAATCCGGAGGCCTCTGAGCTCCCGGATTTTTGTGTTTATCAGGCTTTCTGCGAAATAATGTAAAAAATATTTGCGAAACCAATCAGTTGCATATATATTTGCAACTGATTGGTTTCTTAATTAAATATGGCATCGTTATGCTTACTTATATTCCATTATAAAAAATGAGAAGAGACGTTTTTCAGGCGATTGCGGACCCTACGAGACGGGCAATTATCTTATTGATTGCCTTCCGGGCGATGACACCCAATGCCATTGCCGAGCACTTTGACACTACGCGGCAGGCCGTTTCCAAACATCTGAGGATATTGACGGAATGCCGGCTGGTGAAACAGGAACATAACGGACGTGAAATTTATTATCAACTGGAAGCAGACAAAATGAAAGAAATTGACGCTTGGATCGAACAGTTCAGGAAGATTTGGGAAAGCCGCTTCAGCGAACTTGACAAAGTATTATTAACCCTCAAAAACAATAAAAAATGAGTCATAACTTAGCATTTGATTTTTCTGTGGATAAGGAAAATCATACCATTACCGTAAAAAGAGAATTTGCAGCGGAGCTGCCTTTAGTATGGGACGCCTACACCAAAAGTGAGATACTGGATCAATGGTGGGCACCAAAACCATGGAAAGCCAGGACCAAATCAATGGATTTCAGGGAAGGCGGACGCTGGATCTACGCCATGGTGGGGCCTGAAGGCGAAGAACACTGGGCAATTGCCGAATACAAAAAAATCATTGTCCACAAAGAATTTACGGGGCTGGATGCCTTTGCAGATGCAGATGGCAACGTTAACATAGACATGCCGCAGTCGACCTGGGAAGTGACTTTTACGGACAAGGGTGACACTACCCAGGTGCAATCTCACATCATGTATGATGATCTGGCCCAATTGGAAGTCACGATTCAGATGGGCTTCAAAGAAGGTTTGACCATGGCCATGGAAGGATTGGACGAGTTGCTGGAGATATTGAAAAAATAACATAGAAAAACTTGTGCAAAGGGCCGGTGTTCATCGTGAACACCGGCCCTTTTTGTTTGTAATAGCATTTAATGCCTCAATACAATTATGTTTTCCTGAACCTTTCGTACTTTAGTCACAAAACCCGTTAAGTGAATGAAACGAAGAGCAATGCTTTTAGTAATATGCCTGTTGGTGGCCCGCTTAAGCTCCGGTCAGGAGCTGAATGAGGAGTATCGCACAGGAATTACCAACCTGATCAATCATCTTAAAAAAGGCAACAGGAAGCAGGTGGCCGAAATGGTATCTTATCCTTTTTCAAGAGAATACCCTATTCCTCCCGTCCGGAATGAGCAGGCGTTTGTAGCCAGATTTGATGAGATTTTTGACAATACCCTGAAACAGAGAATCATTAACTCGAAGCCTTCCAAAGACTGGTCAGAGATGGGTTGGAGAGGAGTTATGCTTTATGATGGTGAGGTCTGGATAGATTCCAACGTCAAGCTGGCTGCCGTCAATTATCAGTCGGAAACCGAAAGGAAAATGAAGCTAAGGCTGATTGAAGCAGACAGGGTCAGGGTACATCCTTCGCTGACAAAGTTCAAAAGGCCTGTTTATATACTGGAAACATCAAAATACAGGATCAGGATAGATGAAACGGAAGAGGGAATTTACAGGTATGCATCCTGGCCCATTGCTAAATCCATGCGAGAAAAACCCGACCTGGTTATCAGTGATGGTGAAATGAATGATGAGGGTACAGGTGGAAATCATACGGCGGTGTTCAAAAACAAGGGGTTTGTTTATGAATGTGCCATCATTGTGTTGGGTGCGGAAGATTCTCCCCCGGCGATGCTGACCATTTATGAAGGCGAAAAAAAGGTTTTGTCGCAGAAGGCGAAAATTATCGGGAGATGAATGACAACATCAAAAATACAATAATATGACACCCATAGAACTGATCATTCTGAACTTTGAAGAAATCAGGAGAAGAAGCCTTATACTCTGGGGTGGGATAAGCCCGGAGATGTATTTCTGGAAACCGGATATGGAGGCCAAACATACGCTGGAACTGGTCAGGCATGTGTTGGAAAGCGACCATATTTATCATAAAATAGTGGAAAACAGGGGCAATATCGGCGATTATGAATCGCCATGGACAGACCGGCCTTATACTGATTTAAAAGACGAGCTTGAATTTGCTGAATCCTACAGGCTGCAGTTTTTTGAAGCTATCAGGTCCTTTAGCCCTGAAGATTTAAGTACTGTTGTGATTGACAGGAGTGAATTGGGTCAAAGAAGGTTTCTGGGAGATTATTTACAAAGAATTGCCTATCATGAAGCCGTGCATACGGGTCAGATGCTCAGTTATCTGAGAACTTTCGGACTGGAACGGCCAGACATCTGGGATTAATACAAAACAATTAAAAATATGATAAGACAGGTACTTGGTGTATTGGCAGGTTATTTCATTTTTGTAGCGAGTTCGCTTGCTCTTTTTAAATTTTCGGGCATTGAACCGCATTCAGATGCTTCTTTGCTGATAATACTCCTGACAGCGGTTTATGGAGCCTTGTTTTCCGCCATCAGCGGATTTGCTGCTCAATTTATTGCAAAAGCAAAAAGTCTGACGGTCAGTTATGTCCTGGCTTTTATCATGGCTGGCTTTGCTGCATTTTCTTATTTTAAGGCCGGAGGAAGCCAATGGTCGCAACTGCTGGCCATCTTTATTTTTGCTCCTTTGTCTGTTTTGGGTGGTTGGTTTTATCTGAAGAGGAAATAGGCTGAATTTTTTGCTACGGAGCATTTTAAATTCCTGCCATTCGTCCACCTATTTCTGCCATTTGTAGGACAAATGCCGTTTTTTCTGTCGATACCTTTGTCTGAAAAAATAAACGGAAAAATGGCAAATATGATAAAAAAAGCAATGGCGGGCTTGTTTGACAAAATGCTGACTACGGCATTGGTGACAGATGTCCGTACCTGGCAGCCTGCAACGATGTTTGAAGTGGATATACACCTCCCGACGATCGACATGGAAAAATGGGATACCATCAAACGCCTGAAATGCCGGGTTGGAGAACTGGAATACAGGGACTATACCCCCGCTTTGTGGAATCCTGTAAAAAAAGTGTGCACTCTGTTTATCGAAGCCGGGCATAATGGAGCCGGAAGCCGGTGGATTCAGCAATTGAAAAAGGGAGATGAGATTGCCCTGGGAGCGGCCCACGCAGCACAGCTTCCTTCAAAAGAAGGTAAAATCTTGTGTCTGGGCGATGGCAGTGCCCTGGGCCATTTTTTAGGACTGAAACAACTGACGGACCGGGCTAAATTTCCGATGGAGGGGGCGGTTTTTCTGCATGATCAGTACGAGGTTCCCCGTTCTATAAGAGAAAATCACCCGGAGTTTGAGTTTATTATTCAGCCACATAGTGATAGCTTTGAGACTTTGCTGCAGTGGTGCGGGCAAAAAGACATAAGTCAGTATTCTTCTGTTTATATTGCAGGAAATATACCAATGGTGAGCGGTTTACGCAAAAAGCTGAAGTCGATGCCGGAGGTTAAGGCCAAAGTAGCCGGCCACGGATTCTGGTCATAAAAACAGGAAAATGGGGAAAGAAGAGATTCAGATATATCAATTGGAAGGCAGCCGGTTCGGAATTGAGATTTTCGGAATGAAGGATGTTGCCGAATGGGTATCTCTGAACCGCGATATACTGACGCCTCACCGCCACGACCACTACTGCTGCTTTTTTATGGAAAGCGGTCAGATGAACTTCAAAGTTGATTTTCAGAACATAGATATGGAAGGGCCATCACTATTGGTTACCTGTCCGGGACAGGTGCATGAACCGGGTCTGGTCAAAGACATTGGGGGCTGGATGATCGCTTTTGATGCCAGGTTCATAGATCAGAATGCCCGGATGGCTATCGAACAGTCGTTTTCAAAAATCATTTTGCTGCGTCTCGGGCATGCAGAAAAAGAATGGTTCACTCATATTTGCCAGTTGATCCGTTCAACTGTCCACGGTGAAGCGTCTGCCGGGTTTACCCAGCCCCTTATCCAGGCCCTCGTCAATGCTTTTTTCTATAAAACCGTCGGCATCTTCCAGTCACAGGAAAACGAGCGGATTCAGGAATATTCTTTACGGAGTGTTGAGATTGTGAAAAAGTTTAATCAAATGGTGCAGGAGCAATTCATTATCCTTAAAAAACCGGCTGATTATGCTTCAGCGATGAACATCACCGTAAGCCATCTGAACGATACGGTAAAGTCTGTGACAGGTTTTTCAACCACCTGGTTTATCCAGCAGGAAATTTTCAGGGAAGCCCAACGCCTGTTATTTTACACAGATAAGAGTGTGAAGGAAATTGCTTTTCAGTTAGGCTACGAAGACTACAAGTACTTCATCAGGCTGTTCAGTAAAACCACGGGGACGTCGCCTGTGACTTTCAGGAAAAAGAGTAAATAATGGTTTGAATCAGGCAGTGACTTCAACGGAGGCAGCTCCTGAAGGTAAAACCTATGAGTGCAGGGATTGATTTGATGAGGGACAATTCAGTATTTAAAATACCAGTCCATCTGATACAGGGCAGCGAAGATATTCTGACACCGGAAGAGGTCTTCAAAGCTTATTTCGACCACCTGAAAGCTCCTGAAAAGAAGTACTACCTGTTGCCGGAAACCGCTCATGGTTTCAATCAGGCTGTTTTAGAAAAGTACAAAATAATCGAAGGATTTGTCGTAATAGGTTAAGTAGTGCCGAAGATATCGTTTTGAGATAAAACAAAATTATTTTACTCAAAAAACGGGGGAAAAGTGCTTTTTTGACTTAAGTCAAAGGTGGGGCGATTCAGAATCATCAATTTTGTAAAAAAAAGATGATATGAGATATTTAAAACTATTCTTCCTGTTTGCCTGCGGCCTTTTTACTTTTTCTGCCTATGCTCAGGATACATTGAAAGTTAATAATGTAGAGGCCATATTGTATACCGGTGAGGGTAAGAATCAGCCTTTGGTGGTCGGACTCGGTGGTTCGGAAGGCGGTAATGCCTGGGCCAGCAGACGCTGGAAAAAAACAAGACAGGAATTTGTAGACAAAGGCTATGCTTTCCTGGCGATAGGCTATTTCGGATGTAAAGGCACCCCTAAAATATTAGACAAGATAGCTATTGACGAAGTTCATAAGGCCATAGAAGAAGCCAGAAAGAACCCGCGGATCAACAAAAAGAAGATTGCGGTCATCGGCGGTTCAAGAGGGGCGGACCTGGCTTTGTTGCTGGGGAGCTATTACAAAGATATCACCTGCGTCGTCGGCATGTCGGCGAGCCACGCTGTTTTCCCTGGCCATACCCAGGAGTTTACAACCTCCTGCTGGACTTTTGCCGGTAAAGAACTTCCATTTGTGCCTGTTAATGAAGAAGCTGTTCCTTTTATGATGAAAGGTAACCTGAGGGGGACTTTTGAAGCCATGTTAAAGGATACGCTGGCCGAACAAAAATCCCTGATAAAAGTCGAAAACATCCATGGTCCTGTTTTGTTACTTTCCGGAACAAGAGACGAGATGATCCCGGCCGTTGAAATGGGAGAAAAAATGATAAACAGGCTGAAAAACCATAAGTTTAAGTATTTTTATGAACATGTTGTTTATGAAGGAACACATGCTGAACCGACCAACCATTTTGACAAGATATTCGATTTCCTTGAAACTAATTTTGTGAAGAAGTAAGTGACTTACCAATTGGTAACTACGACAGTGCGGAGTATTTCCTATTTTCGTTACGGATTAAAGGCAGACAGTTAACAAAACCTGAAATTTGATATTATGAAAAACAAGCTGACGCATTTTGCTATTCACATTGATGATGTTGACCGGGCAAAGGACTTTTACGGTGGGGTGTTTGAATGGGGCTTCAGTTCCTACGGCCCAACCGACTTTTTACAGATCAAAGCAGACCAGTCTGAAAACGGTGAACTGATCGGAGCTTTGCAGTCCAGGCACTATTCGCCGGTCAAAGAAAAACTGATAGGTCTGGAGTGTACGATCTCCGTGGAGAATGTCGAAGAAATCATCAGGAGGGTAGAAAGCAAAGGCGGCGAGATACTTATGCCGAAAACGGCCATTCCTTACGTAGGCTGGATCACTAAATTTCTTGATACAGAGGGTAATCTTATCTGTGCCATGCAATATGACCATGCTGCCAGATGACCAGACCCATTCATCCCGACTTTCTTTCGCTGCTTCAACTGAAAGAATTGGGTTTAGTCGAACTTTTTTGTGATCTGAGGGAGTTTATCCTGGATTTGCACCCGGACAGCAATGAGTTGATTTATCATACCCATGCCCTGACAGCTGTTTTTTCGATCTCAGACAAGCTGGGGGATGCTTACTGCATGATACCGATTTATACCAATCATCTCAATTTAGGATTTAACAAAGGTACCTTACTGAAGGACCCTGATCACTTGCTGACTGGCACGGGTAACCTGATCCGGCACATTCCCATAAGCCGGAAGGGCGATTACCGGAATGAAAAAGTAAAAACCTTATTAAAAGAAGCGATCAGTTTTGCCATCAAAGACATGGAAAAGCCGGCCAAATCTGTCGGTAAGACCATTTCTAAAATTATAAAGAAGTAATTATACACCTCATTGAAAAGTGAGACGTATATTTTTTTGACATATACATTGTAATACTATGTATTTTGTTATACATTTGCACTATGAATGAAGAATTTGTAAATAAATGGATTTCGCAGGTTAAAAAAGGGACCCTGACTTTTATCGTTTTGAATATTCTGAAAGACGGTAAAGAGTTTTACGGCTATGACCTGATCACTGAAATAAAGAAGGCAACCGCCATAGAAATAGCTGAGGGGACCCTGTACCCGCTCATGAACCGTCTGAAAACCGACGGATTGATCGACTCGAAATGGGTAGAGCAGACATCCGGAATACCGCGGAAGTATTATCACATAACGGAGGAAGGAAAAAAGACACTTAAAATAATGTCTGACTACTGGGTAAATCTCAATAATTCAATATCAAACCTGTCAAAATGAAATTCAAAGCCATAGCATTTAAAGAAAAGTCGTCGGAACGAATATACAGGGATTATATCAGCCGGATTCAGAAGGTAACCAAAGCCCTGCCTGAAAAAGATCAGAATGAGATTCTGATGGAGCTCAACAGCCATATTTATGAAGACCTTCAGCAACACGGAGGGGGTAATGAAATCGAAAGTTTATTGAATGTGCTGGAAAAACTCGGCAGGCCGGAGGAGATTCTTCAACCCCTGGTGGCCGATAAAAAGATGGAGCAGGCTACACGGACTTTTAACCCCGTGCATGTCATCAAAGCGTTGGTATACAACGTTACGAATGGGATTTCTTACTTTATCTTTTTAATTTTATATGTGCTTTTGCTGGGTTTCGTGATCCTCATCGGAGCAAAATTCATTTATCCTGATCACGTTGGCCTTTTTTATAACCCGGGCCATGTGTTTATATATGGTGTAAGCAGTGCGGACTATCATCAATTTGAGGTTCTGGGCAATTGGTTTGTTCCCGTTACCATGTTGCTGACAGTAGTTGTATATTTTATCCTGACATTCCTTTTAAAATTAAAACAAACACTAAAAAGAAGTAGAAACTAAAATCCGGTTATTCAAAAACATTAAAAAAACAATTATGAGAACATTACCTTTTGTATTATTCCTGTTTCTAAGTTCATTCATTGGTCGTGCACAAGACATCACCGGTCAGTGGAACGGTGTTCTGAAATTCCAGGGTACGCAATTACGGCTGGTATTCAATATTTCGAAATCTGAAAAAGGATATAGTTCAACGATGGACAGCCCGGATCAGGGGGCCAAAGGAATTCCGGTAACAGCCACCACATTTGAAAATTCAAAGCTGAAGATTGAAATTGCCAATGCCGGAATAACCTATGGCGGAGAATTAAAGGAAAATGAGGTTCAGGGCACATTTAAGCAAGGGGGTATGGAATTTCCATTAAACCTGTCGAGAAAAGCTATCGAGAAAGAAGCTCTTAAACGACCACAGGAACCCGTCAAACCTTATCCGTATGTCACCGAAGACGTAGTTATTCAAAATCCACAGGCCAGCATAAGCCTGGCCGGAACACTTTCATTGCCTGAAAAAGGGAGCAATTTCCCGGTGGCAGTCCTGATTTCAGGAAGCGGCCCGCAAAACAGGGACGAAGAGCTATTGGGGCACAAACCATTCCTGATCATAGCCGATTACCTGACCCGTCACGGCATTGCAGTGTTGCGATTCGACGACAGGGGTGTGGGTCAGTCAAAAGGTGAATTTAAAACGGCCACTTCTGCGGATTTTGCCACTGATGTGGAAAGTGCGGTAGCTTATCTGAAAACCAGGAAGGAGATAGATCCGAAAAAGATCGGGCTGATAGGCCACAGTGAGGGAGGAATCATCGCACCGATGGTGGCTTCAAGGTCTAAAGACGTCAATTTTATTGTGTTGCTGGCAGGAACAGGCATCCGTGGCGATAAATTATTGCTTATACAGCAGGAACTGATTGCAAGGGCCAACGGTGTTTCAGAAGCAGAAATCAAAAAATCACTTGAATCGGGCAGTATAGCATTTGACATGGTACTGAAATCAAAAGATATACCCTCTTTAACCACAGACCTGACCCGGTATATTAAGGATGTTCTGTCCAAAGATAAAACAGCGGAGTTGCCAAAAGGGATGACCGAGGAGCAATTTATCAGTTCACAAATAAATCAGCTGACAAGCCCCTGGATGGTATACTTCATTAAATACGATCCGGCAATAGCCTTAGAAAAAGTAAAATGCTCAGTGCTGGCTGTCAATGGCGAAAAAGACCTGCAGGTACCGCCCAAAGAGAACTTGACGGCTATTGAAAATGCCCTCAAAAAAGGTAAGAATAAGAATGTGACCATCAAAGAGTTTCCCAATCTGAATCACCTGTTCCAGGAGGCGAAAACAGGATCACCGTCAGAATATGCGGCTATTGAGCAGACTTTTGCTCCTGTGGCTCTGGAGGAGGTAACACAATGGATACTTAGCAAAACCAAATAATTTTAAACAGAATTTATCTGACAGTTTCATTTTGGCTTCAACAATCCCCGTTTTGGCTACCGGTGAAATATTGTGAGCACTCCATCTTTGCATTGTAAAAACAAAACAAAAATGGATCATAACATCACAGGAAAAGTAGTCATCATTACAGGAGCCAGCAGTGGCATAGGATTAGCCACCGCCAGGCACCTGGCTTCATTGGGAGCCAGTGTAAGTTTAGCCGCAAGACGCAAGGAAAAACTAACCCAACTGGTTGAAGAAATTGAAAAGGCGGGCGGGAAAGCCAAAGCTTTTGTGACAGATGTAAGCAAACGTGAGGATGTGGACGCTCTCGTTGCAGGCACCATCGCTGAATTCGGTAAGATAGATGTGCTGTTCAATAATGCAGGCATCATGCCCGTTTCTATGCTCGAAAACCTTCATTATGAAGAGTGGGAGAACATGATCGACATCAACATTAAAGGGGTGTTGTATGGTATCGGGGCTGTTTTGCCTCATTTCAAAACGCAGAAGGGCGGGCATGTTATCAATGTCTCTTCTGTGGCCGGGCACCAGGTTTCGCCTTCCAGTTCTGTATATTCGGCTACGAAATTTGCAGTAAGGGCCATCAGCGAGGGCCTTCGCCAGGAAGTAAAACCTTATAACATTCGTACAACGATTATTTCTCCGGGTATGACCGAAAGTGAGCTGACGGATGCCATTACAGACGAAATGATCAAGCCCATGATAGGGGCCATCAAACAACTGGCCATCCCGGCGGAGAGCATTGCCCGGGCGGTCGCCTATGTGATCAGTCAGCCGGTGGAGGTAGATGTGAACGAGATCATCATCAGGCCTACAGCACAGCCTTCGTAAGTTTTCCCTGCGGCCGGGTGCTGCAGGGAAATTTTGTTTTGATCAGGATGAACTATGTGACATGAATTTGTATTTTACTTAATGAATGAAAAAGAACAATCATCAACCGTATATTTTTCACTCTATCGCTGAGATGAACAAGGCCCTGGGGATGCCGCCCCCTGCTCATCCGCTGATAGCTCTGAATGATTATAAAGATATCTCAGGCGATATTTCAGATATAGCCAAAGGCATGCTGATGGATTTTTATAAGATTTCCTATAAAAAGCATCTGAGCGGAAAAATCAGGTACGGGCAACATCATTATGATTTTAATGAAGGAGGTTTGTCATTCATTTCTCCCAATCAACTGATCGCAGAAGACGAAAGCAACGGGGAGTGTGAAGGTTTTACCCTGCTCATTCATCCTGATTTTTTTCGTGGCTATGCTTTAGCCGCGAACATTAAGAACTACGGGTTCTTTTCCTATGCTGCCAATGAGGCCCTGCAACTTTCTGAAAAAGAAAAAGAGACACTCCTGGGGGTATTTAAGAACATCGGCGATGAACTGCAGCAGCGGCTTGACAAGTTTAGCCAGGACGTGATCATCAGTCAGATAGAGCTGCTTCTGAACTACAGTAACCGTTTTTATAACCGGCAGTTTATAACCCGCAGTGCGGTCAATCATGATATACTGACGCAGATGGAAACCCTGCTGGAAGATTATTTCAATGCCCGGAACGGGATGGAGAAAGGCTTGCCTACGGTTCAGTATCTTGCTGATGCGATGCATGTTTCACCCGGGTATCTGAGTGATTTGCTGAGAAATCTCACAGGACTCAATGCCCAGCAGCACATTCATCAGAAAATGATAGAAAAGGCAAAGATCATCTTATCAGGCAGCAATTTATCAGTAGCTGAGATCGCCTACCAGTTAGGGTTTGAACACCCGCAGTCGTTCAGCAAAATATTTAAGCGGAAAACCAACCAGACCCCGGTCGAATTTAAACAATCTCTAAATTAATCAACATGTCCTATTGCAGCGTAATTGAATACATGTCGGAAGACAGGAAAGCATTGCACAAAGCCTATCACGATAAACTTTACGGCTTCCCGATCCATGACGACAATGAGTTGTTTTGCCGCCTCGTGCTGGAAATAAACCAGGCGGGTCTCAGCTGGGAGACCATCCTGAAAAAAGAAGAAACTTTCAGAAAAGCCTACGATAATTTCAATATCGAAGTGGTGGCGGCTTATACCGAAGCCGACAGGGAAAGGCTTCTGGCTGATCCGGGTATCATCAGGAACCGCCTTAAAGTGAATGCAGCCATAGAAAATGCCAAAACCATTCTGCAGCTGCAAAAAACACACGGATCGTTTGAAAAATGGCTGGAGAGTCATCACCCGAAAACAAAGGAAGAATGGGTAAAGCTGTTTAAGAAGACCTTTAAGTTTACCGGTGGAGAAATTGTGAATGAGTTCCTGATGAGCATCGGTTATCTGCCGGGAGCACACGTTGCCGATTGCCAGGTTTACCATGAAATTTTAAAGACCGGGCCGATGTGGGCAGGGGCGAAGTAAGGCTTTCAGCCTGTTGAGCAACAGATAATTTTGAATAAGAATTATCTCTTTTATCTTTGGTATGATTTTAAAATTCATCATCAGATTATCATATGACCAGACAAATTTTGATCCTCACCCTTTTTTCGGGATTAATTCTTACTTCCTGCCAAAGCGGTAAGAAAAAGGAGTCAGCGGAAACGCAAAACGCTGACGGAGCAACTAACGCGGTAACAACAGGCGATATACCTTTCAGAAAAGCAGAACGGTATTTTGTAAAAAATACGGTGAGTACCATTGACAATCCTAAAATAGAGACACAGGAAGCGTTTGAAGCCATTTTTGGAGCTGCCACTACGATGGGTAAGGATGGAAAACCGACGGAAATTGATTTTGGAAAACAGTATGTCATAGCGGTTACACTACCGGAAACCGATTTTTCGGTCACTATTGAGCCGCTGAGTTTGACTAAGAATGAGCGAAAAGAAGTAGTTTTGAGTTATAAGCTGATCATTGGCGACAAACAAACCTATCTCACAAAACCAGTCCTGGCTGTCATTGTGGACAAACACAATGACGGGCAGGTGGTGTTAAAGAGGGAGAATTGAATCAGGAACAATGGAGAAAGAGCATAAAATCTTAAAGTAAATAATCAAATACGATGTCGTTTCAGGCTTATATTGATAATATCAAAACCAAAACCGGCAGGACTCCTGTAGAATTTAAAGATCAGCTGGAAAAAGCCGGTTTGCTGACCCCTGAGTTTAAAGCCGCAGACCTGATCAAATGGCTCAAAGAAAACTACGACTTGGGACATGGCCACTCCATGGCGATCTGGGCTGTTTTCAAGAACGAGGGCTGGGTGACGGATAAGAAGAAGTAGGAAGAATTGAGTTTTATTTCTATTCCTTCCCTATTGCTACATTTTCTATACCCTTTCCCAAACAGGGGTAGATTGAAGACATTTTCAAAATGAAGATTGAATAAGAAGAAAATAACAAATAATTAGTTATGAATAAATTCGTTGTTCTCCTGTCTGTTTTTATTGTGTTTTCCTGCTCCAGGGATCATAAAGAGTCTTCAGAAGTTAATTTTTACACCCAGGGAAATACCAACCGTGTGGCCGCTGAATGGGAACCCGCCCTGGGAACCATGGTGGCCTGGCCGCTGAGTGTTCCTTACAAACTGGTCGTTGAGCTTGCAAGGGACAATCATTTGTACACACTGGTAGAAAACGAAGCTTCAAAAAAAGAGGCAGGGGAATGGTACACAAAATGGGGTATAAATCCAGAAAGCAATACTTTTGTTATAGCTCCGCAGGGCATTGACTCCTGGTGGGTAAGAGACTGGGGCCCCAGTGCTGTCTTCAGTTCGGACGGGAAAATGAAACTGGCTGATGGTAAGTATATTTTCTCCACCCCGGTTACAGATATGGCCTGTGATGATTCTCTGACCTTTATCTATCAGACCCCGGACAAAAAGACGATAAAAACAGAAACAGATGACAACGCCACGGCTTTTCTGGCCAAAGGGCTAAACATGGATTTGTTGGACTTGCCCTATGTAAATACAGGCGGAAATGTGCTGACGGATGGACTGGGCACCGCTTTTTCAAGCTGTATTCTGCTGAATGAGAATAAGTTTTATGGTGTTCCGAAAGAAAAATTCATGCAGCTGAACAAAGACCTGCTCGGATTTGAACGGTACAATGTCCTTTCTAACTTTGAAAAAAGAGGCATTCAGCATATCGATTGTTTTATGAAATTACTCGACGAAGAGCGAATCCTGGTTATAGAACCTCCGAAAGACCATGAGCTACACCAGGTATATGAGAATATTGTAAAGAATGAACTGTCGGGGTTGAAGTCTGCTTATGGACGGCCTTATGAGATACTCAGAATAAAAAGCGACACCTATGTGGAAAACAGGCTGGCGGCTTATACCAATTCAATCATTATCAATAAAACCATCTATGTGCCTTTGTTTCAGATCAGGGAAGATCACCTGGCTTTGAAAAGATGGCAGGAGGTAATGCCCGGCTATACCGTCAAAGGATTCACTTATGACCTGGGTAAAGAGCCTTTTCTGCCTCAGAAGGTAAAGGAACATTACATGACTTATGGCTGGGACAACGGTGACGCTTTGCATTGCAGAACAAGGGCGGTCTGGGACCCCGAAATGCTTTTTATCAGTATGAAGAGAGTCGATCGTGTCATAGATTCAAAAGATAAAAGCAAAGTATACGCCACCATTATCGATTATAGCGGCAAAGGCCTTGTCAAAAATGAATGCAAACTGATGTGGAGGCTTGCGGGAGAAAAGAACTGGCATGGTATTTTATTGGATCAGGCGAATGATGCACAGCATTTTTCAGCAGAGATTCCCTTTGGTAAACCGGGAAATAAAGTGGAATACTATATTTCAGCGGCTTCTCATTCCGGGAAAACAGAAAACCGGCCGGCAACAGCACCTTCCGGTTTCTACTCATTTTCTATTAAATAGTATTCAAATATAGCAGGATAAGCTTTTGCTCCCGTGTTAGGCATTATGCCACCTCTATCGCCACATTCCCCTTTTTGTGTCCTTTTTCTACATAGGCATGAGCCTCCGGTATTTTTTCGATGGGATAAATCTTATCAATGACCGGTTTTATTTTCCCCGTTTCAACAAGCCCTTTCAGAAAAACAATATCTTCCGCATTTTCACTGATCACCCCCGTCATTACTTTCCTTGAGCTGGTTAAGGAAGTCCAGAAACCCCGGATCATAAATGACATCCCGGTGGCACTCAGGATCAGTAGGCCGTTTCTTGAAAGCGATTTTAAACTGTTTGAAAAGGAAATTTTGTCGACCGTATCAAAAATGACATCATACTTTTCATGATTTAATGTAAAATCTTCTTTAATGTAATCGATGACGTGCTCTGCACCCAGAGACTTTACCATAGCGAGGTTTGAAGTGCTGCAAACACCCGTAACGCTCGCTCCGAAATATTTCGCCAGCTGAACCGCTGTGGTGCCTACCGCACCGGAAGCACCGTAAATCAGGACTTTCTGCCCGGGTTTAATATTCGCTTTTTTAATAAAATGCAGGGCGGTAGTGCCGCCGAAAGGAATCACGGCTGCTTCCGTGTGGGTGATATTACCGGGTTTAAGGGCTATGGTTGCACTTTCGGGAAGGCATTTGTATTCTGCATAAGCTCCGAAACTCATCCCCGTACTGCCAAAAACCTGGTCTCCGGTTTTAAAAAGCCTGACCTTTTTACCTACGCTTTCAACCTCTCCTGAAAAAACACCGCCAAGGACGTTCTTTTTAGGTTTGAAGAGGCCAAAGAATAGCCTGACACCAAAGGGGTCGGCTTTTCTCAGCCGCCAGTCTGCGGAATTGACCGTGGTTGCCCTTATTTTAATAAGGATTTCATGGTCTTTGGGTACAGGTTTTTCGATTTCCTTAAGATGCAATACTTCGGGCGGACCGTAATGGGTATAGGCGATAGCTTTCATTTCATTATTTGTTTGATATGACAAAATTAGGTGCCCCGGTTTTTAATCTCATTGACTTTGGTTAAGAAATGAAAAATGGCTTTCTTGAGGTTCACATTTGCCTTATGATATGGTTCTCGAAAGACACGTTTCAATTTTTGAGGCAGGGGTTGTTAATAGTTTAATTTTCTTTGCATCACAGATTTTGCATATATTTAAGAGGTACTAAGTCTCATGAATATTCAGTTTATGAATACATACTTTAAAAAAGTAAAACATATACTTCCAACTTTTCTGATGGTCGCTTTGGGTACTGTCGGAGGCCTTTTACTGTTCAGGTGGTTTTTTTGTCTGAAATACCCTGTCATCGCCATCAAGGAAGAATACTGGACAAGAATAGCCATATTTTTTACTGTCATTCCGGTTTTAATCTGGCTGAGACCGAAGTTCAGGGTCCTGATTTTTCCACATTCTGCCAATGGAATATTCGGAGCTGTGATACTTTCCTGGATAGTTCTCGCAGCTATGGTTTACACCACGCAGGATTATCTCACAACTGCCGCAGGTACACTTCAGAGGCTGTCAGACATCAAAGAAATCGACAAGGTTAAATACGCCAGGTTCTATACAATAGAAAGATTTTCAGTGGTGCCGGCTTACGGAGGGTCATACCTTGATTTTGTTTCAGGTAGAAGAGGAAAGATTAAAATAGAAGCGTATTTTGTCGTCCCTGTTTTACCTCACGGGGCGGGAGGGATCGATATGATACAGAAGTACTGGTTGGGTTTAAAGTTCCAAAGTAAAACATACAAAAGGTTCAGGGGTGAAGAAATAGAAAAAGAAAGTAAAAAGTTCTATCAGGAGTGCGTCAGGAAGATGAATGTTTATGATTTTTATACACAGGAGTATTTTGAAAGAAAACCTTATTCAAGAGAAAGAGAGAATTTCCTGAAAGCCGTTGAAGCCAGGACGAGAGAAAAAACGGATGAAAGTTTTATTATTTTAGAGCCGGTAAAGACCAGATATGAAAATAGGAACGGCAAAAGGTTGCTTTGGGCTTTGGAGTCCGTAGGGATAGGAATATCAGTGTTCCTGTTATTTCTCACGATCCCCGGATTCGATATCAGCAGCACAGATAAATCGTAAACAAACAATAATTTCTGTAAATTAGCCTTCACAAATTCAGAACCTGACGCCCAGACCTCATGAAACAATCTTTTATTCTCCTGTTTTTGATAAGCAGACTTATCTCATGTACTACTACAAAGAAATTAACAGAGAAGAACCTGATAGGAGCCTGGGACAACAAAAACGGGCAGATATTGGTATTTAATCCGGGTAAGCAGGCCCTTTGGATCTTTTATTCTGAAACGAAGAGAGATACCTTTAATATCACATACAGAACGGATTTTTTTAAAGAGCCAAAATATCTCGATCTGACGGACTTTAAGACCGGCCCCTTAAAAGGCCGGACGCTGTACGGGATCATAGAGTTTGAGAAAGATCATTCTTTCAGATTTGACTGTGAGCCTTCTCTGAAAAACCGCCCGATGACTTTCGGTAGCAGGCAAACGCAAAAATATTACCGCTTAGAATGAAAAAAGACTTCAGGATAATCATAATTCAGAAATGCTGATTACGAGATTTAATCAAACCCTTGACATCTGGCTCAGGGCGTTGGAGGAATATACTTTTGAGCAGCTTTGCTCCCAACCTTCTGCTGTCAGCTGGTCTGCAGGGCAGATGTACAGACACCTGATTGATGACACCGGTTTTTTTATAGAACAGATTAAAATCTGTGTTGCAGACCATGAGCATGCTGAGAAGAAACCCACATCATTCGGAATGAAAATCCTGGCTGAAAATGATTTTCCTGATGAGGCTATCGTGGGTGCCCCGGGCAATGCTTTTATCCCTCAGCCGCTTAGCAAAGAGCAGCTGGTAAAAGATATGGAAGTTTTGAAAATAAACATGAATGCTGCCGCCCTCCTCGTAGATGAAAGTCCGTTTAAAGGCAGGTCAAAACACCCCGGACTCGGTTATTTTAATGCGGAAGAATGGCTGCAGTTTGCAGAAATACACCTTCGCCATCATTTTAGGCAAAAGAAAAGGATAGATGAGTTTTTGAAAACCTTATAAACCCTGATCAGATTGAAAAACATAATCAGCAACACCCTCCTGGTGCGTCTCGCTGTAGCGGTTATTTTCGGGATGCACTGTATTCCTACTATTCTTGACGGCTCTGTCAATGATTTCGGTAACCTGTACCTGAACAAGGTCGGCTTTGCCCCGTTCGGTTTGTACATTGCCTGGGCCGTTAAGCTGACGCACCTTGTATCCATCCCCTTCCTGATCCTGAACAAATATCTGAAACCTGTCGGCATCGCTAACATCTTTATACTGGTCGTTGGCATCATCATGGTGCATTATCCAGAAGGCTGGTTTGTGGTGGGCGGGGGACGAAATGGCGTAGAGTTTAATTTCCTGCTTATTTTTGTCTTAATCACGATCATGTTTCCTGACGGATTGAAGTTTAAATAGAGTAGCTGTCCAGGCTACCTTCATAAATTTTTGTATATTCGTTGTATGAGAATAGTAATAATCATCCTGGTTTTGACCGGAACTTTTCTTTCCTGTAAGAAAGAAAAAGAACTGGTGTCTTCAAAAGACATGGTGGAGGTTTACTTATTGAAAAGCGTGCAGCTGGTCAGTGGTAAATGTGAGGTGGAAAAAGGAGAAACTGAATCAAGCCCACTGATAGCTAATGAAGACATCCTTGGTTATTCGCCTGGGGAGCACCGGTTCAGGATAAAGGATACGGCCGCAGGCAAAGTGAAGGCTTTGAAGGATGGTGCACCGTTTGCCGTAAGTGTCAACGGCCGAGTTATTTACTATGGTTTTTTTAAGCCGGGGTATTCAAGTTCATCCTGTTTTCATTCCATTACGATGGAATTGCCCTTTGAAGGTAAGGTATTCCTGAGGTTGGGTTATCCCGGTACGATAGAAGGCGTGACGGTTGCCGACCTGCGTAATCATCCGGAATTGATTGCTGCCCTTTCTGCCCAGGGAAAACTTGATTAAATCCCGTCCCTGCCAAAACAGGAACGGGACAATAATTTATAGTCCTTTACCTGTAGCCGCCCAGTAAATGCCGCCATACAGGTGATCAAGGAAAGTCTGGTCGGAAAATACCAGCGGAACGTGGCCCAGGGCCGTGTAAAATGCTCTTCCGCCATCAAACGGGTGATACCACGAAATAGGGTGAAAACCCATACCTTTGCCTTCGTTGGTTCCCCATTTCACGACTGGGTTATATGATTTCTCATCAAGAGATACAAGGATTTTAAGGTCGTCCGACTTGCGTTCGCCGAATTGGTACCATTCGTCTGTCCAGAGCAATTTAGGCGGGAAACGCTCCATTCCCGGGAAGTTTTTATCTTCCACTTTCAGATAGGCCGTTTGTTGTGCCGGGTGTATCTTAAACATCATACCCACCATTTTGACATACCATGGCCAGTCGTATTCTGTATCCGAAGCACTGTGAATCCCTACCCAGCCTTTGCCGGATTGGATAAACTTTTCCATGGCTTTTTGCTGCTCATCATTCAGGACATTGGACGTCGTGTTCAGAAAAATGATCGCATGGTATTTTTCCAGGCCTTTGTCGTTAAAAACGGCGGCGTTTTCCTGCCAGTCGACACTGAAAACGTGTCTTTCTGCCAGTTTCTTGATGGCGGTTACACCTTCATTGATCGATTCGTGATGGAAGCCGTCTGTTTTTGAAAACAAAAGGACTCTGAACTGTGCCCCTCCCTGCGAGTAGCCAGAGAAGGTAATAAAAGAAAGTACAAAAATGAGCATGACCATGCCCCAGGTCTGATTTTTCATAATGTTAAGGTTGAATATTTGAAAAAATAAAATTGTCAAAAATAATGGTCATTAACTAATAAAATAGATGAAAAGAGAGAAAGAAAGGATGATCCGCACCATTTTTCAGGGTATTCGTCACATTTCCCGCTTCGGTATGTGAGGAGGAGGTAATTTTGGAGAAAATTATGAAAAAGCTATGCTCACATTAGAAAAAATCAGAAAGTATGAAGCCTGGATCATCGCCGGGGCAGTCGTTATTTATGTCGTCAAGAGATTGTTCTGGTATGCCGGGGAATTTGACCTCGACGTTTTCATTGCCAGGAGGGCAGGAGTGCCTGAAAGTACCATCTGGGAAGATATCGGAGTCTACAGTCATTTCTGGGACACGATTTTCCCGACCGTCTTTTCAGGTATTCTTTTTCTTTCAGGCTGGTACCTGTTTCACTACTATGTTTATCCGGCCATATCTGAAAAGAAGTTTGACCGGAAAACACTTATCCTTTTCGGCCTGTTTGTTGTATCTGTTATCGGGAGTATTTATGCCTATGATGCACACAAACTACACTGGAGGTTCAGATACGATGAACACGCGGAAATTATCGGTTTTAAAGTTTATTCCCTTTACCGCCACCTCTATGTTTTTACGGATACCATCGCCTTGTTTGTGATCCTGGCCGTTTACGAGGTGCTTGCCCGATCGTATTATTATCTTATTCTGAAGATGAGAGAAGAAGGCAAGTCATTCGGATTCCTTGAAAAGGCACTGACTGCCGCCATTATCCTGGCCATTCTGGGCTATGCGGTTTTCGGAAAGGTACCCCAGCTTTTCTGGAACGGCGTTTTTGCCAGCTTCTTTTATTTCCCGCTCATCGGCCTCAGTGTTGCGGCTGTTCAGCAAATCTATTTTAAACAAATCCTGCCTTTTATCGGCCGGAAAAGGCCGGAGGAGCTGATGGCACCGGTTTTTATGGCAGGGGCCCTGGCTTTGGCGGGTAGTTTCTTTTTTGAAATCATGCAGCAGGCCACCTGGGCCGGCAATGGCCACACAGGTTTCAGGTTCAGCATGCGAAGCTATAAGGATATTTTCATCCAGGCAGTGGCGTTTTCATTCATGGGGGTGGTGATAGCCTTATTCAGGAGGTTTTTTACCAAAGAAAAAACCTCGTTAAAAACCGCCGTTTTCAATACCTCGGCCGAACTGAGCAACCTCAGGGCCCAGATCAATCCCCACTTTCTGTTTAATACCCTCAATACGCTTTATTCCGTCTCTTTGAAAGAAAATGCCGCACAAACGGCGGATGGCATCCAGAAACTGGGCGATATGATGCGGTTTATGCTCAATGAAAACCACCAGGACAGGATACCTCTGACAAAAGAAATAGAATATCTCGAAAACTACATTGAGATCCAGAAAATGAGGATCGATGAAAGTCACGAAATTGAAATCCGGGTCAATATCCAGCAACCAGGCCACGACTTTATGATTGCTCCCATGCTGCTCAATCCATTCATAGAAAATGCCTTTAAACATGGCATCAGCCTCCGAAACCCTTCATGGATTTACATTACGCTGACCCACGACGACAAAAGAATATATTTCAAGGTACACAACAGCCTGCACCGCCATGTCAGCGAAGACCCCATGATGCAGAAAGATAACAATGGCGTGGGATTGATCAATGTGAAAAAGAGGCTGGAGTTGATTTATACAGACAGATATACGCTCGATATCCAGCAAAGCGAACACGATTATTTTATCTCATTAACCGTCCTGTTGTCATGAAAAAAGTCTCTCAAAAATTAGTTGTTTTATTACTCCTGGTTGGCGGGATGGTGCTGACCGGCTCTATTCTGGCGAAGAAATATTTTGAAATACAGCTGAATCAGAAGATCAGGATTTCTGAAGAGCTGGAAGCCACCGATCTGGGAAGTATCCTGTCAAAACACAAAGGATCGCTTTTGTATGTGGATCACTCATCGGTCAATTGCGGAGCCTGTTTTGAAGAGATGCGGGACTTTGTGCCCTCGCTTCAGAAACGGTATGAAAATAAACCCATCACATTTGTTTATCTTTGTTCAGAAAGCAATTACCCTTTGAAAACCATCAGCAACAGTGTTTTATGGCGGAGAAAGCTGGCCAGGCTCAATCCTGGAGGGTATCATTACCTGGTTAAAAATGAATTGAGTATGAAGGTTTTCAAACAAACTGTAAACGGGAAATCGGGAGAGATGCCGTATTATCCCTGGCAGTTTATTGTGGATGAATCAGGAAAAATCATCAACCGGCATGCGGTCAGGCCTTCGGATTCCACAGCATTATATAAACAATTGGACAGTCTTTTAGCGACAAGATAACAGGATGCAGTTAACAGCTATAGCCATAGATGACGAACCAAAGGCTTTGGAAGTGGTAGAAATGCACGCTTCCAAAGTGCCTTTTTTACTTTTGAAAGCCACTTTCACAGACGCTTTTGAAGCTTTGAAATACCTGAAAGAAAATAAGGTCGATCTTCTTTTTCTGGACATCAGTATGCCGGATATCTCCGGCATTGAGTTCCTGGGTATTCTCCAGAACAAACCGATGGTAATTTTCACAACGGCTTATTCGGAATATGCTGTCACAGGATTTGAACTCGATGCCATAGATTATCTGATGAAACCCTTTTCCCTGGCCAGGTTTACAAAGGCCTGTCAGAAAACCCTGGAGCTGAAACAGGTGACCGTGAAAGACAAAATGGATTTCCTGTTTCTGAAAACCGGGTATGAGGAAGAGAAAGTGTTTTTTGATGAAATTCTGTATATCAAAGCAGAGGGAAATTACCTGGAGTATGTGGCCCCCAACCGCAAACTGCTGAGCCGCCAGACCATTACGGAAGCCATGGAAAACCTGTCGTCGGAAGAGTTTATCAGGATTCACCGGTCTTATATCGTCCCTATAAAAAAGATTCAAAAGATCAGCCGTCATTCGGTTTGGGTTTCGGGTATCGAAATTCCCATCGGCGTATCTTTTGAATCTAATCTGTCGAAAATAAAATCACAGCTTTTAAGCTGAATGCTTAGATTTTCGGCGGCAATAATTTGTACATAACAGGCGTCACGATCCTGGTCAGGATGAGTGAGGAAATTAACCCACCGATGATCACCAAAGCCAGCGGCGAATACAGTGGCGAATGCTCCATCACCAGGGGAACCAGGCCACCGATGGCCGTCATGGTTGTTAAAACGATCGGAATAAATCTTGTTTCCCCTGCTTTTTCTATGGCCTCATCTATCGTTAAGCCCTCATGTTTTCTCAGGTAATTGGTATAATCTACCAGCAG
The DNA here is from genome assembly GCF_009905725.1 of Emticicia sp. CRIBPO. Lineage (GTDB taxonomy): Bacteria > Bacteroidota > Bacteroidia > Cytophagales > Spirosomataceae > Leadbetterella. The sequence continues at coordinate 403,590 of NZ_JAAAKV010000005.1, forward strand.
GATCGAGTTTTTAACCTCGATACCGGCCAGGGCGATGATACCCACCACCGCTGTGAAGGAAAGAGAATTACCCGTCAGGAAGAGGATGCCTACCGCCCCGATAATACCCAAAGGAATTACAGAAAGTACAATGAATGAGCTTTTAAAAGTACGGAATTCGAGAATCAGGATCGCCAGGATACCGAAGATCGTGATGATGATGATGGTTCCGAGTCCCCCGAAAGTTTCCTGCTGACGTTCCAGCTCTCCCGCCGTTTTAATAGAATACCCGGAAGGAATATCGATCTTCGCGAGTTTTTCCTGGAATGCCTGGTTCACAGCAGGGGTAAGGTAGCCATTGGCTACAAAAGAACTCACCGTGGTATATCTTTCCTGGTCATAGTGATTGATTTTATTGGGAGACGTTTCAAAGGCGACTGAGGCCAGTTGAGACAAAGGAATCATGATGCCTGAAGGATTGGCAATGAACATCTTGTCAAAGACCGAAACATCGGGTTTTCCTGTTCTTGGCAGGCCTACATTGATCTGGATATCGTCAGCGTCCTGCGACTTATAACTACCGATATTAATGCCCGAAATACCCATCCTGATGGTACGGTCAATGTCGCTGGTCGGAATGCCCATCAGGCCGGCCTTGTCCTGGTTGATTTTAACCCGCAGGTCCGTATTGATAGCCGACATCGGGTTGTTGACATAAATCGTTCCTTCTGTGGCTTTGTAGGCTTTTTCAACTTTGAAAGCTATCGACCGTAGGCTGTCGAGGTTATCACCGAATATCCTGACACTCAGTGGGGCTTCTACCGGAGGTCCCTGCTCAAACTCGATCACCTGGATTTTTGCACCTGGATATACCTTGAATTTCTTTCTGAGGAGATCGATGAACTCGGTTCTTTCCGGCACTTCAGTGGCTTCCTGGAGCTGTACAAACAGCTGGGCAAAATTGCTGATGGCTCCCCCGGGAGGAATGACGTTGTAGTAAATCCTCGGGTTGCCTTTACCGACATTGGTGGTAAAGTTTTTCACCACTTCGTGTTTTGACAGCTCTGCTTCTACGAACCGGGCTACCTGGTTGGTTTCGGAAATGTTGACACCGATCGGCGTTTCTATATTGATCAGGAACTGTGGTTTTTCGGATTTCGGGAAAACGCTGATACCGATCACAGGGATCAGGGACAAACTGCCGACAAACACTAAAACAGCTATCAAAAGGGTAATGGCCGGATGATTCAATGACCAGTGGAGAATTTTACGGTAAGATCCTTCAATACCCTTCTTCATAAACTGAAGAATAATGTTGCCTTCTTCTTTCTCCTCTTTAGGCATTAAAAGACTGGCCAGGAAAGGGACGATCGTAAAGGAAACGAAAAGCGAAGCCAGTACGGTCGTGATAACCGCCATCGGTAAGCTCCTGATAAACTCTCCCGACGACTCAGGAAGGAAGGTCAGCGGAAGAAAGGCAAATATCAAAGTGGCTGTGCAGCCTACCACCGCCAGTCCGATCTGCTTGGTGGCTTCAATGGCGGCGGTTCTTCTTGAATGCCCTTCCCGGATAAACCTGGAAATGTTTTCAACAACCACAATGGAGTCATCTACGAGCAAACCCAATGCGATCACAAGTCCGACAACAGACAACTGGTTGATTCCGAAACCAAGCAGGTCGAGTGCCGCCAGACCTATAGCCAGTGACAGCGGGATAGAGATCATCACAATAATGGCCGGTCTGATACCCAGCGGGATGAGAGTGATCAGTACCAGGACAATGGCGATGCCAAAATCCCTGGCCAGGCCGAGTAATCTTTTTGAAACGCTATGGGCCTGGTCAAAATTCTTTTCAAATTGTATAGACGCAGGAAGTTTTTTGGCAAACTCATCGATGATCGGGTTGGCCAGCTTGCTGACATCAAAAATGTTGGTGTTTTTCTTCTGAGTGGCCGTAACCAGGATACCTCTTTTGCCGTTCAGTCTGGCTACATAAGTTTCTTCTTCGTAGCCCATCTCTACATCCGCAATGGCAGAAAGATAGGTGACCTGTGTGCCTGATGTGCTGACAATCGTATTCCTGATCTGCTCCAGGTTTTCATAAGAACCAGAGGTTTTAACGTTCAGTTTACGGTTGCCTACTTCGATAGACCCCGCCGGGATGTTGGCATTTTCTGATTGAATGGCCCCGATGACCCGGTTAAGGGGGATCCTGTACTGGGCCATTTTTTCAAGATTCAGCGATATTTTGACCCTTTGTTCGGGATACGCCCAGGTTTCTACGGTTTTAAGTGTTTTTACCTTGAGAAGCTGGTCTTTTAAGTCCTCCGCGTATTCTTTAAGTTCTGCATAAGGGGCGGTTTCAGACATGATGGCACATTGCAGGATACTCACACCTTCAGGGGTATATCTCAGTACATCAATACTGTAAATGTCCTGCGGTAATTTACTCCGGATGGCATTGACTTCTCTCAGTACCTCATTGTATTTTTCTTCCGGGTCGATGGCGTGTTCAAATTCTATCCTGATACTGGCTACGCCGTCATCAGCGGTCGAAATCACTTTTTTGATGTCATCAATGCTGCTAATTTTTTCTTCAATAGGATCCATTACCAGCTTTTCCATATCCGACGAGCTGGTACCGGGATAAACCACGACGATGGAGTTAAACGTGGCTTTCAGCACCGGGTCTTCCGCCTTCGGCATCTGTATCAGGGAGTTGATACCAATAGCGATGATCATCACAAAAATGATGATGGTGAACTGATAGTTTTTAACCGAAAATTCTGCGATTTTCATATATATTTCTTGTCAAAAAGTCCTGGTATAAGATTTTAGGAAGCCTTATTTAGCTACGTTTACTTTGGTATTATCGCTCAGAAAATTGGCCCCTTTCGTAACGATCAGGTCAGATTCGCTGATGCCTGAAAATACCTGGACAGACTGGTCGATGATTTTTCCGATGGTCACCGCTCTTTTGGCAACGGTTTTCGAAGCGTCTGAATACACAAATACATAGGCGTTGCTGCCATTGGCTTCAATCACCGCCGCAATAGGAATCATCAGGCCGCTGGTCTTTGTTTTCGGGCTGATAAAGGCCTTGGCTACAAATCCCGAAATGAGTCTTTCGCCCGATGGCTGCATCTGGAGCTCCACTTCGTAAGTCCCGGTAGCAGGGTTGACGGTCTGGGCAATCTGGGTTACGGTTGCCTTGAATGTTTTTTCCGGATAGGCGTCAAGTGATACTTCGGCCTGGTCGCCGGCAGATACTTTTACCAGGTCTTTATCCGATAATCCCAGGTTCAGCATAAAAGCCGATTCACCTGTGCCCAGGATAATGGCCGGGTTAAACGGTGTGATCAACTCTCCCTGCTCCGCCAGTTTGCGTAGTATTCGTCCCGTTGCCGGGGCATATATTTTCGACAATTTCTGATTAAAAATGGCCGTTTGCAGAGACTGACTGGCCACTTCAAAGCCGGTGGTGGCGTCCTGAACAGTCGTCAGGGTAGTGGCTTCATCGGCAAACAGTTTTTTAGCCCTGTCCAGATCCCTTTCTGATTTCTGAACCCCCAGTCTGGCCTGTTGTACCTGAGCGTCTATTTCGGACAGGTCCAGTTCGGCAAGGAGCTGACCTGCTTTGACGAGCTGGCCTTCTTTGACATACATCTTCCGGATCATGCCCCCTGTTTTGAAAGCCAGCTTAAGTTCTGATTTGGAAGAAAGCACGCCGCTGCCAATGATCTTTTCTCCTATAGATTTCCTTTCAGGATTGGCCAGCGAAACAGTAAGGAGGGATTCTTCTTTGGCGGCTTCTGCGGGTTTTTCTTTTTTACCGCAGGAAACAGCAAATATGATAAGGGTCAGAAATAGAGCTTTGAATTTCATAGAAGTATATGTTCTTATTAGGTTTTGTTATAGTCCTGAGCCTGACCACCTGTCAAGCATTGATTTTTTGACAAGCATGTCATAGCGGGCCAGCGAAACATTGAGTTTGGCCACCATATCATCGTTCTGGGCTTTAAAATATTCAACATAGATGGCCTGCCCGTTTTTATAGCGGCTTTCCACTATTTTCAATACCTTCTCCGTTTTTTCGACACCTACCAGGGCTGATTTCAGCGATTCTTCAGAAGATACAAGATCATAATAGGCCTGGGTGACCTGGAGCTGGACCTGCTGTTTCACTTCTTCGATTTTCGTTTCAAGAATGCTCTTCTGGATTTTCGTTTGCTGCATTTTGTGCTTCTTTTCATATCCGTGATAAAGATCCCATTGCAGGCCTATTTGTGCCAGGGCATATGCCTGGTTCCGGAAAGTATATCCGAATCCCTGGAAACCCGTGCTGCCACCTACAGACAGCTGAGGAAGTTTTGCGTTTTTGGTCTGCATGAGTAAAATCGTCTCATTGACCTTAATACCGCTTTGCAGCTGATTAAACTCCGGCCTGTTGATGAGGGCAGATTGCTTGGACCGCTCCAGGTCTTCCACATGAACAGGAATATTGACCAGGGAGGTATCTGCAATAATATCCGTAGTAAGATCGCGGTTCAGCAGGAAGTTAAAATAGGCTTTGGCCGACTCCCGGTTTTTGCGGAAAACCGAATTCTGCTGATCCAGTTTACTGATCTCATATTCGGTAGACATGACCGCGTCTTTCAGAGCCACATTATTAGCCACCAGTTTCTGATTCAGGACCAGGAATTGGGATAAAACAGTCCTGGACTGATCAATCAGCTTAATGGTTTCAAGTGTCTGCAGATATTGATAGTAGGCGGTTTCAATCGTATATCTCAGCTCATATTTCAGAGCTTTTCTTTTGGCCTCCTCGGTTTGGAGCAGCTCCTTTTGCAGCAGGATATTGTATTTGATATCCGTATTGAAGATAGGATATTGAAAGGTCACTTTGGTCTCATGAAAATTGTTGGGGGCCAGCTGCTGGCTGACATTCTCGACCATCGGGAAATTGGAGCTGGAGGTCAGCTGGTTAAGGGTTTTGTAAACCGGGTTCAGCAAGTCTCCGATCGGGAAATCAAGTTTACGTCCCCCGGCAGCCAGGGTGTAATTGGGAGCAAACGCAATTCTTGGCGAAAGGTTGCTTCTGGCGATGTCAATGTTTTTGACCGCTTTCTCAAATTCGAGGTTTTGTTGTTTCAGGGCCAGGTTGCTTTCAAGTCCCTGCTGCACATAGCTTTGCACAATCCCGGACTGGGCTGCGGCCTGGCCGCCAATACATGTTAAACAGAGGTAAAAGGTTATTTTTTTCATGAGTACTCTTTAGGTATATGGGCTGTTTCTTTTAGGAAACATTTTATAGTATCTGCGTGGTTATTTCATCGTAAAACTGGTCTTCACCATATTGCTCACCGACTTGGCAATGATATCCCCTTTTTCGTTGGTGATCTGACATTCAGCATGAACAATCGTGTTGCCGTTACGGACAATACTTGATTTCACGAGGATTATCTCACCTATTTTGGCGGGGTTCAGAAAGTCGACATTCAGGTTGACAGAAGCATAAAAAGCACCCTTATCCAGGGAATAAACCGTTGCCCCGATCACTTCGTCCATCATGGCAGAAGCTACACCGCCGTGGAGTATCATGGCAGGGTTGGTAAATTCGGGCTTTACTTCAAATTCAAAGCCCAGACTTCCGAATTCTGCACTTACCAGTTTGCCATCCAGCCATTTAGCCAGCAATGAAGGGCTGTTTTCGCCCATCCTGTTACCGATGTTGGCTTTAAAGAATTCAATTATTTTGTTTGTCATTGCCTATTTTACCTAAATGTGTATTATTAAACGCGTTTTCAAATTTTAATCCATAGCCGAATACCCTGTCCATGGCCGAATGAGAAAAAAGAATTACACCAGATAAGAGCAAGATTGGAGATGCTATTGCAATTCCAATGCCATAAATGAATATGGCTAATGCTTTATGGTGAAAAAAATTATAAACCCATGCCCCGGCTTTCGGGTTTATCGTATATCCTATCATGCTAAGGTCCGGTAACAGCAGCAAAGCCGGGAAATACCACCAGGCATAGTCCAGCTGACTGAATAAAATAATGCCGAGAAAGAACTGTCCGGCTTCTTCAAGGGTGATCAAGGTTTTCATGAGGGCTGGGTTTGAGAGATTAAACAAAGGCTTAATTACTGTACTTTCTTTTCATTAAAGAAATCCTTTCAGATATATTATTTCATTTTCTCTCCTAGCTTTCTGACTTTTTCAAGTTCTCTGGCCCTGAATGATTCTTTTGATAACCTCACCGGCCCTATAGAAGTTATTCCGACAGGGGAGATTCCGCAAAATTCGAAAGTCATTCTTTTAAGGGCTTTGTAGCCCGGCCCCCCGTTAAAAATCCTGTAAAACCAGGCCGGCTGGTCCATCGTACATATGATGCGGGCTGTCCTTCCTTTCAGCAGTTTTTTCCACCAGAGCGAGTTTTCTATCTTCTCAAATGCGAATCCTGGCAGGAGAATACGGTCGAAAAAACCCTTCAGCAAAGCCGGAACACCGCCCCACCACAGCGGGTGAACAACGACAATATGTTCTGCCCAGAGAATCTTTTTCTGAGCCGCGATCAGGTCCGGTTCCAGGTTGGTCCTTTTTCTGTACCCATACTCGAGGTTGGGGTTGAATTCCAGATCATAAATGTTGAGTACCTCTATTTCTGCCCCTGCATTTAAAGCTCCGGTCCGGTAGGCATTGGCCAGGGCCTGGCAGTAACTTTCTTTGTCGGGATGGCCCTGGATAAGTAATATCTTTTTCATAAATGTGATTAATTTTTTACTGCGATAAACAGGATACTGGCAAACAGCCAGAGGCATAAAGGGGTATAATAACGGGTGTCAAGTAAGGCAAATGCTGTATTTCTGATCTTTTTAGTCAGTCCGACATACCTGAACTCGCCGATAGCCCTGACCAGGAATATTCCGCTGACGATGTATAAGGCTGTATCTTTGAATCTGTCGATTGGGCTGAAAGAGACTAATCCTGATCCGGTGAGCATCAGAAAAGAAAATACCATGAGGCCAAAAGCCACTGTCAGAGTGGCCAATGCACCGGGTTGAAAAGAGAGTTGTCCTTTCATGTTGCCCGGGATCGCATATGCGGCACCCCATTTACCCCCAAGAGCCCAATAGATATGGATAGCGGAAATCAGGAAAAAAACAAGGGCATTGATAACCGATAAGGTAATAACCATGATTTCTAATGTCTTTTGTATGAAAGAATTAAACCCAGCCCCAAACCGACCAATGAGATTCCGAAAACAGCCACACCTACCCAAAGTATCCAGATCATGCTGTTTGGCTGATTAAGCTGATTGCCGATAGCAGCTGCAAAAAAACCTCCGCTGATCAGAATAGCTGCAAACGGGAAACCGGAACGAAGCATCCATCTGACTCTCTCCTTATATATCGTGTGATCAACAAAAAGAAGTGTAACCAGTGAAAGGATCACCAAAACACCCGCATGGGCATGACCGGCACGGAACATGCTTTTCTGAAAGTCTGTCAGCGGCATATCAAACTGACCGGACAGCACCGATAACAAAAAAGTACCTCCGTAGGCAATGGACGGAACCGTCAGAATGATGATTCCGGCCATTAATTTTGCTTCTCTTGTAATCATAAACTTTTCAAAGTTTGTGAGAATAACTCCAGGGCTCTGATCAACCTCGGAATTCTCTCGGATTCATCAAACATCAGTGTTCTTTTGCGGAGATGTAGCGTAACAAGCCCATGAACGGTCGCCCACACCATCATCGAAAGGTCATCCAAATCGTAGCCTTTGAAATGCCCGGCATCGAGACATCTCTGTACCACGGCTTTCAGCATGCCGAATGCCCTGTTGCCGTCTTCCCAGATGTCGTCGCTACAGGCCAGGGCTTCAATGGGTGAAATCATCAGGAACATCAGGTCATATAATTCCGGATTTTCAAGGCCATACCGGAGGTATTGTTCTCCCATACCGATCAGCTGATCCATGGGGTTTTCAATATAAGCCACCGCTTCAAATGATTTTATAAGCCCGATAAAGGATTCGCTGTGTAAGGCAAAAAGCAGTTCGTTTTTGTCTTTGAAATACAGATAGATGGTACCCGGACTGTATTCTATAGCATCGGCGATGTTACGGATACTTGTTTTTTCGTAACCCTGTTCTAAAAAAAGCTTTCTCGCCGCGTTCAGGATCCTGACACGCATCTCTTCTTTGTCTCTCTCTTTTCTTTCTGTTACGCCCACTGAATGATGATTTTTTAAAGTACACTGCAAATAAAATGAACAGTGTTCATTTTTCAAAATAAAAGAACTGATTTTTTTTAAAGTTTATTTTCAGGGCGTTAAGGGCAGATAAAAAAAGCACCACCTTCAAACCGGAACGGTTCGCTGATGATGCCCCTGGGTTTTAGGTTAATTCGGTTAAATGAAAGTTCTTGTGCCTGAGTAGTTTTCCCTGAATTCCTTTGGGGTTATGTTTTTCTTCTTTTTAAACAGCCGGTTGAAATAAGGAACATTGTTGAATCCGCACTTAAAGGCGATTTCAGCAATGGTTTCTGAGGAATCGATGAGTTTTCTGGCGGCATATCCCAGCCGGATGTCGTTGAGGCTTTCCACGAAGGTTTTTCCCGTCCTTTTCTTGATAAAACGGCTGAAAGATACCTCCGTCATGCCCGCAATCTTAGCCACGTCGGTCAGCGACACATCTTTATTATAGCTTGACCGCATATATTCAAACACCTTCTCTATTCTTCTGCTGTTGTAAGTGATCTGTTCCCCTGCAAATGTGGCATTGGATAAAAGCTTCATTTGTTTTGAGATGGAGAGATCGTGCAGGATGGAGATCAGTTCCAGCACAGAGTCGAAACCCGTTTTGGTGGTGAGGTCGATAATTCTCTTTTTGACGGCAAGGGTGGTTTCTTTTGAAAACAGGATGCCTTTCGAAGATCTTTCGAGCAGGTTTTTAAGGAAATACAGCTGGTTTCGGCGGAGGAAGTTTTCCTCAAACAGGTCCTTGTGAAACTGGATGGTGATCTCAGTGATCTTTTCCTGGCCATTCGTGTATTTATAATTGTTAGTCAGCCAACCGTGTGGTAAATTACTGCCTACCAGCACCAGCTCTACGTCATCTATCTCTTGGCTATGGTCTCCTATGACTCTTTTTACGCCTTTTCCATTGAGGATAAAGTTCAGTTCATATTCCTCATGATAATGAATAGGGAAATCAAACTCCGTTTTTTTTCTGGAGAAGAAGGTAAAGCAATCGTATGGAGTCAGAGGCGTGATTTCATTGTAAATCTGGCTCATTGAGGTTAGAAAGAGATAAATTTGTACTAAGGGATAACAAAATAGTATAATATTGCTTTTTTTAGAAATAGTTTACTATTACAGATATATTATTAAGATAATTAAACAATGCTACGAATTAATATTTAAATATCTTGAAAAAAGGGATAATAAATTTATGTACTTGAAATAATTTATCTATAAAAAGATAAAATAGTGTTATATCTGTGCTAAAAAGTTTAGCGTATTTTGTACTTTGATTATTTCAATAACTATTTATATTATTCCTATGTATAAAAAATTTATCTCAACCTTAGCCTTACTTTTTGGAATAATTTTCACGACTTATTCTCAGACAAAAACTGTTACAGGTACTGTGACAGACAACGCAGGTGAGGCTCTGCCGGGTGTAAGTGTCCTTGTCAAAGGAACATCAAGCGGAACGGCTTCTGATGCTAAAGGAAATTTCAGCATCGGGGTGCCTTCTAAATCCAGCACGCTGGTTTTCAGCTTTGTAGGTATGGTTTCCAAAGAAGTGGTCGTGGGAAGCCAGTCTAAGATCAATGTGACGCTTTCGGCAGACGAAAACATGCTGGAAGATATTGTGGTGGTGGCCTATGGTACACAGAAGAAAAGGGACCTGACAGGGGCTGTGGCTTCGGTCAATACCAAGGAAATGCTTCAGGCTGTGCCTACCAACATCAGCCAGGGTTTACAGGGCCGTCTGGCCGGCGTCCTGGTTCAGAAAAACGACGGTGCTCCGGGTGGAGGGGTTAACATCCAGATCAGGGGAACCAACTCTTTTTCAAGTAACACCCAGCCCTTGTATGTGATTGACGGTATTCCGTTTACCTCGGGTGGCGGTGCGTCCAACAGCATTGCCGGTGTCGGCACAGATGCTTCCCAGCAAAATGCCAACCCGCTTAACTTCCTGAATCCCCAGGACATTGAGGCCATTGAAGTCTTGAAAGATGCTTCTGCAACGGCTCTTTATGGTTCAAGGGGATCCAATGGTGTGGTTTTGATTACCACTAAAAAAGGGTCGTTTGAAGGAAGGAATATTGTGGAATTTACCTCTAATTTCAGCATGTCGAAGGTTTCGAAAACCATCCCGATGATGAATGCATACCAGTATGCCACATATCAGAATGAGGCGACCCTGAATGCACAGATTTATGAAAATACAGTTTTTGAGCGTCTGCCTTATCCGGGCATATACCTTTCGGATACGGTCTGGGTTGATCCGGCTACCAGGGCAAATATCCAAAGCATCAACAAATACTATCTGCCTTCTCCAGACGATTACCGCAAAGGAATCACCGGCAATCTGCAGAACAATATTGCTGTCGAAAACTTCACAGGAACCGACTGGCAGGACCTGATTTTCCAGTCGGCCCCGTCACAGGATTATACCCTGAGTTTTCACGGTGCCACCAAAGAGGGTGGATACTCGGTATCGGCCAACGTCCTGAATCAGAACGGTATCATTGTCAATTCCAATTATAAAAGATATAGCATGCGGGCAAACGTCTACCGGACGTTCAACAAATGGCTGACGATCAATACCAACAATAACTTCACAAGAGGCGAGAACAACTCAGTACCGACTTCTTCGGGTAGTGGTTCCGGTTCGTCGCTTCAGGGTATCCTGAGAACGGCCCTTTTGTACCTGCCTACAACCCCGAATTTTGAACCGACTACCAATGTGCAGCAGAACGACCAGGTGTCGTGGTTGTTTGCGAACCCGTATTTCTATACCAGGGACCTGAAAAACCAGTTGTTTTCCAACAATATTTTCTCGTCGAGTTATGCCGAAGCCAAGATTTTACCAAGTCTTAAATTCCGTCAGAATGTAGGGTTTAACTACAGCGGAAATGAAAGGGCATTGTATTACGGCAGGTTATTGTCGGAAGGCCGTGAGCCGAGAAACGGTGTGGCAGGTAACAACAAAAATACCTGGTATGCAACAACTTTGGAGTCTTTACTGACTTATGACAAAACATTCGGAGACCACAGCGTCGTGGCTTTGGGTGGTTTTACAAGAGAGTTCTGGACTTCCAATTACATGAACGTTTCGGCATCCCAGTTTGACGATGACCTGACCCGTGACTTTAATTTCCAGAGAGCAAAACAAAGTACTTACCAGATACAGAACGGTCAGTCGAAGGGTGGGCTGATGTCGTTCCTGGGCAGGGTAAACTATAACTACAAAAGCAAATACCTGGCGACTTTATCTTATCGTCGTGACGGAACAACCGCTTTTGCAGCCAACAACAAATGGGCTAATTTTTATTCAGGAGCATTGGCCTGGCGTCTGTCGGATGAGAAATTTATCCGCAGCCTCAATTTCTTCGATGACCTGAAAGTGAGATTGGGTTACGGTCAGATCGGTAACCAGTCGATCGGGCCATACACCACCCTTGACAGGCTGGAGCCGCTTCAGGGCGTATTGAATGGCGTACAGGTCAATGGTTTTGTAGAAGGCTACAGACCTGGTAACCCTAATTTGCTTTGGGAAACCACCCACCAGTACAATGCCGGGCTTGATGCCGCTTTTTTTCAGAACAGGGTTAACGTAACACTGGATGTTTATTCTAAAAAGACTGTCGATTTGCTGACAGAAGAGCAAACACCTCCGAGTTCAGGATTCCCGGTTAAATATGTCAATGCGGCTTTTGTGACCAACAAAGGGGTTGAATTGTCAGCCAGCGTGAAAGTATTCCAACCTGCCAATGCCCTGCAGTGGGATATTTCAGGAAACATCAGTACGAATAAAAATGAGATCGGCGGGCTGGGCTCAGACCAGTATGCCAGCAATCTTTACTACAACGTCAGCAGGACCTTCCTGAGAAGAGACGGGCTGCCTATCGGAACGATTATTGGTTATAAGACAGATGGATTCTATGACAATATTGCCGAAGTAAAAGCAGATCCTTCGAAAGCTAATTTAAGCGATGCAGCACAGAAAGAACTATTGGGGGAAGTTAAAATTCTTAACCTTGACGACGACCCTACACAGATCAACGAAAATGACCGTGCGATCATCGGGAACACCAATCCTAAGTTTGTATATGGCCTTAACAACTCTTTCAGATACAGGAATTTTACGGCCAGCTTCTTTATCCAGGGTGTTTACGGCAACGACATTTTAAATGCCAACCTTTTCGATATGCACATCGGGGATGTGAGAAACGGCCTTGAAGATGCCTTCCTTTACCGCTGGACACCGGAAAATCCGAGCATAGCCAAATATCCTAAACCATGGAATACCCAGCGTCGTGACAGACGTATTACAGACAGGGACATCGAAGACGGATCTTATATCAGGCTGAAAAATGTCAGTGTGGGTTACACTTTGAATAACCCTGTGAAAGGGCTTGGTTCGATCTATATTTATGCCAATGCCAGCAACTTGTGGACTTTAACGAATTACAGCTGGTATGATCCGGATGTAAACGGTTTGGGTGGTAATGGTGGCAGAAGCGGGGTAGATTTTAACTCCTACCCGAATGCCAAAAGCTACAATGTTGGTATAAAATTAACCCTTTGATCAAAACATTAAATTTAGGAAAGATGAAAAAACTGGTTTTTATAAGCTTTTTATTAGGGGGGATATTCGGGGCTACTTCGTGTGAAGACGCCCTGCAGGAAGAAGTATTTGACTTCCTTTCCCCTTCAGCCCTTGAAAATAGTCCGGAGGGTGCCAACTTTATTTTGCAGGGGGTTTATTCTACCCTGAACTCTGAAGTTTTTCAGTATGATGTGATGAACCGTTTCGGAAACATGGACGAAGACCACGTAACCGGGCCTACCTGGATTCTTGGGGGTATCGGTTCAGGAAACTTCACCATTCCCGGAGAAGCTTATATCAGGGAAAGGACCTGGGGCGGTTATTACAAAATGGTACACCGTGCCAATGTCGGTATTGAAGCTGTAGAAAAAATGACTTTTGATGAAGAACGCCGCAAAGACTTTATGGGACATTTCCAGTTTCTTAAAGCCTATGCTTACTTCAAACTGGTGACACTTTACGGCAAAATCCCTTTGATGGACAAATCCCTTGGAGCCGGTGCGGATTCTCAGCAGCCACGTCAGGACCTTCAGAAAGTGTATACCGAAATCATCGACCTGCTTAAAAAGGCCGAAGGTAATTTATATAAAAGAAACAACCCGAATTTTGTAACAGGCAGAATCAGTAAAGGAGGAGCCAGTGCCCTGCTGGTGAAAGTTTACTCGACGATCGCTGCGTCTTCACTGGCCAATGCCCAGGTGACTTTCCATGGCGGACCTGCCAGGAATCCGGATGCGAGTCTGAAAGCCACACCCAATGAGATTACGGTGACTAAGAAAGTGGTAGCCGGTTATGAAGTGTTTAATTCGGCAGAATATTTTAAACTGGCCAGGGACAAGGCCAAAGAAGTGATGCAGGGCGGAGAATTTGTACTTTTTCCAACTTTTATGGAAAACTGGACCGTCGCAAACAGAAATAAAGGAGAGCACATCTGGATGTTGCAGGCCCTGACCAACGGCAACAACGGAACGGCCTCAGGAACAAACAACTGGTATCTCGGATACATGAATGCCGCAGGCGAAATTGCCAACGGCCGTTGGGTGGGTTGCCGTGACCACTGGTATGAACTTTTCGAGGACGATAAGGATGAGCGTGTGGTCAAAGGTGTGATGCACAGATGGAACCAGTGGGGCTCTATCAATTATTATCCGCCTAAACATGCCGCTAAAGTGGCCGCCAAAGATCCGCTTTACGGCTATACGGGAGCTGAAACCTATTATGCAGACCGCGTTGATTTTTACAAAGCCCATCTGACCAAATTCGGAGCGGTGAGCGATAACAAAACCGACAGGGATGATTTCCACTTCCCGCTTTTGAGATATGCCGACATCGTGTTATTGTATGCTGAAGCTGAAAACGAAGTAAACGGAGGACCAAATGCCGAAGCTTATGCCGCCCTGAACAGCATCCGTAAACGCAGCAAGGCTTCTGAAGTTTCAGGATTGAACCAGCAGAGATTCAGATCATTTGTGATTGAAGAAAGGGCCAGAGAACTGGCATTGGAACAAAACAGGAGATGGGACCTGATCCGCTGGGGCATTTACCTGGATGCGATGAACGCCATTGGTGTGGACGAAAACAACATCACCAAGCGTCGTGAAGAGAAAAACCTGCTGATGCCGGTACCTGAGCAGGAAATCATCACCAATAAAAACTTCGGACCTCAGAATCCGGGATGGTAAAAATCATTCTAAAATTTCAAAATCATGAAAAGATCATTCAATAAAATATTTTTCAGCTTAGCGGCTCTTTCCCTGATGACCTCTGTCTTCATCACCGGTTGCAGGAAAGAAGACGAAGAAAATCCCTCGGCCAATTGTAACGGCTCACCGGCGATCTCTTCCGTAACTACGCCTACCAATCGAAAGGCGGATATCAAAGGAGCGAAACTGGATGACTGGGTTATTCTGAAAGGGACCAACCTTTGCAGCATCAGCAAGATCACCGTCAATAATATCGAGGTGAGCATCAAAGAGGCTTATGTCACAGGCAATGAAATCACTTTCAAAATCCCTAAGGAAGTGCCCAAAGAAGTGACCAACCAGATTGTTGTATCCGGATCAGACGGGCAGGCTAAGGTTGATTTCACGGTTTACATGGCTCCGTTGCTTCTTTACGGCTATGGAGGACCAACGGAAGAGTTTACCCCAGCCGGGCAGAATCTCATCATAAAAGCCAAAAATCTTGACCTTTACGGATTTACTCAGGCCAATACGACGGTTAAATTCGGTGCCGTCGAAGCCAAGCCTACTAAACTGACCGCCGAGGAAATCCATGTGGTAGTACCTGCCAACCTGGGCGAAAATACAGCCGTTGTAGTCTCAAACGGAGCCACAACCCAGGAAGTGGCGGTCAAGTACAAAGACATGAGGCATGTTATTTACTCAATGGATAACGGCATCAGCAGCTGGACGGGAATCGGGGTGGTAAACGGCCCGACTCCTGCACCGATTGACCGTAACTATGCGGTAGCAGCAGGGGCTTATGCAGGAGAGTGGAGCTGGAGTGAAATCTTCCACTTTGCCAACAACCAGCCTTTGAAAAACTACGGGATTACTGCCGGAGACGTAAAAAGGTACCAGGTTAAGTTTGAGATCAATGTCCCGAAAGACTGGACTTCCAATCCCCTGAGGATCTGGTACAGACCGGCACAGGGAACATGGAATTATAATTTCCCATGGGGAGCAGATGCTTCTTCAGGAGCGGCCTTCAAAACCTCCGGGTGGCAGACCGTCACCATTCCTCTTTCTGACTTTATGTTCAGTGAAGGAGATGCCGGAGATAAAAAAGGCACGAAAGTTAAGGAGTTGTTAGAATCAGACCTGATTGATTACAAAGAAGTGAGAATCTTTATTCAGGGACCCGACAAAAAAGAAATGACGGTTTACTGGGATAATTTCAGGATTGTTCCCGTGCCTGTCCTCGAATAAAAAGACACTTGGTTAGTGATTATTCAGGTTAGTAAAATTTTCGAAACTAATATTGGGGCGGGATTCTTTTCCCGTCCCAATTTTCAACACAAAACCAATAGCAATGAACCTTCCAAACACAAGCATTACCGGGGTCAGAACATTTTCCTGTTTTGTTTTATGCCTGCTTTCCCTTGTTGTAAAGGCACAAACCGACCCCCAAGCCACCAAAGAAACCAAAGCCCTTTATCGAAACCTGATCAAAAACCAGGGGAAAGGCGTTATGTTCGGTCACCAGGATGCTTTGGCTTACGGGCTGAATGAAGATGGCAGCCGATGGACAGGCGGTAGCGATAAGTCTGACGTAAAAACCATTTCAGGGCAGCATCCTGCCGTGATCGGCTGGGACCTGGGTCACCTGGAACTGGATAAGCCTGCCAACCTTGATAATGTTCCCTTTAAAGAGATGCGGAGACTGACCATTGAACACTATGCCAAGGGCGGTGTCATTACGTTCAGCTGGCATCCGAATAATCCGCTTGATCCCTCAAAAACGACCTGGGACAAAGTTGATTTTACGATCAGGAATATCCTGAACGATCCCGCTAAAACAGACAATTACAAGAAATGGCTCGACAAGCTCGCTGTCTTTTTTAACAGCTTAAAAGACCCTCACGGCACCGCCGTTCCGGTCATTTTCAGGCCTTATCATGAGCACACAGGTTCCTGGTTCTGGTGGGGAGCCGGCCATTGCACCCCTGCAGAGTATAAAAAATTCTGGGAACTCACCGTCAATTATCTGCGGAAAGAAAAGCAGGTGCATCATTTGCTGATCGCCTATTCCACCGACAGCTTCACTTCCAAAGAACATTATCTCGAAAGATACCCGGGCAATCATTTTGTTGATTTGCTTGGTTTTGATCTTTACCATCGCAATGCTCCTGCCAGTAATGCTTCGTTCAAAGCCGATTTTGGCAGGATGGTAAAAACGCTTGAAGAAATAGCCGCCGAAAACAACAAACCCTGCATTGTTTCTGAAATGGGCATTGAAAAAGTGACCGAAGCCGACTGGTGGACCAACATCGTTTTACCTGTCGTGAAAGACAGCAGATTGTCTTACTTCCTCGTTTGGAGAAACGGTCGCCCCGACCATTACTATGCTCCATACAAAGGCCAGAAAAGCGAAAAGGATTTCCTTAAAATGATTGGCACGGGCAAAGTGCTGCTTCTGGATAAGACAACTAAACTGAAACTATATAAATAAGTCCGGATGAAAATACAACTATTAGATATTACAGTCATTATCTTATACCTGGTCGTGGTTTCGGTTATTGGTATAGTGATGAAAAAGCAAGCCGAAAGAAGTAAAAACGATTATATGCTGGGGGGCAAGTCGATGCCCTACTGGATGCTTGGTGTTTCCAATGCTTCCGGTATGTTTGATATTTCCGGTACCGCCTGGATGGTGGCCATTATGTTCATTTATGGGGTAAAAAGTATCTGGCTGCCCTGGCTATGGCCTGTTTTTAACCAGATTTTCATGATGGTCTACCTGTCTGTCTGGCTGAGGCGGTCTAATGTTTCCACCGGGGCTGAGTGGATGCTGACCCGCTTCGGTTCAAAGCATGACGCCCGTTTGTCTCATAAAATTATCATCGCTTTTGCCCTTTTGTGCTGTCTGGGTTTTATGGCCTACGGATTTATAGGCCTGGGAAAGTTTCTCGAGATTTTCATTCCATGGCAGGTGGTTCAGCCTTACCTCATGTTTGACCTGGCCCCCGAATATGTGGCTCATTTTTACGGAATCATCTTTACCCTCTTCACTGTTTTCTATTCTCTTTTGGGCGGAATGAAAAGCATTGTGTGGGCAGACCTGATCCATTATGTGATTATGGTATTCGTATCGGTGGCTGTGGCTGTTATAGCAATGAACGCCCTGTCTGGTCATAACCTGCCTGTTCCGGGTGGATGGCAGGACCTCTTTTTCGGGAAAGACCTCGGATTGGACTGGACCGGTTACCTGGAAGAGGTGAATGTGAAAATCAAAAGTGACGGCTTTTCTCCGTTCGGTTATTTTTTTGCCCTCATGACCGCCAAGGGAATCCTGGCCAGCCTGGCCGGACCTGCTCCGAACTACGATATGCAGAAGATACTGTCGACGAAATCGCCCAGGGAAGCGGCTATGATGAGCATGATTGTGAATGTGGTTTTATTGCCTACCCGGTATCTGCTCATTATCGGGGTGACGGTTCTCGGGCTTATTTTTTACAAAGACCTGAACATTGCCGGAGTTTCCGGTCCGGACTTTGAGCGTCTGCTGCCGGCGGTTCTCAACGCCCACATACCTTCAGGCTTGCTCGGACTCATACTTGTGGGTCTGATGGGAGCATTCATGGGTACTTTTGCCGGTACTTTTAATGCCGCCCAGGCCTATCTGGTCAATGATATCTACCTGAAATCCATCAATCCCAACGCTACCAACAAGCAGATTTCAAGGATGAATTACTCTCTCGGTCTGGCGGTGGTGGTTATCAGCATTACCCTGGGCCTTTTTGCCAAAGACGTCAACAGTGTTTTGCAGTGGATAGTAGGAGCCTTGTATGGTGGCTATGTGGCTGCCAATGTGCTGAAATGGCACTGGTGGAGATTTAACGGCACCGGGTTTTTCTGGGGAATGCTGGCCGGTATTCTTTCTGCGATGATTTTACCTTATATTTACCAGGATACCTTGCCGCTTTATTATTTCCCTTTAATCCTTCTTTTATCTGTCATCGGGTCAGTGGCGGGTTCTTTGCTGAGCCCCCCGACAGACATGGAAGTGCTGAAAAAGTTTTACAGGAATGTCAGGCCGTGGGGATTCTGGGGGCCGGTGGACGAAGCCGTTAAAAAAGAAGACCCTGCATTTGAAACCAATAAAAGTTTCGGGCTGGATATGTTCAATGTACTCATCGGAACGGTCGGGCAAACCGCCATTACCGCTTTACCCGTATTTATTGTACTGATGATGCCCGGCCAGGGTTTTTTAACAGCCGGAGTATTGCTGGTATGTGTATTTATTCTCTGGAAAACCTGGTATAAGAAACTCCCGTCAGAGTAAAAATGACGACAAAATAGCCTATGTAACGAATTACCTAAAACACTTAAAAAGATGACATTTTTTGAAGAACAGATGACCGGACTTGAAAAAGCTCACGAAGAGCTGATATTGAGGAAAAATCAGAAATCAAAACATTGGAACGGGATTTATGACCGGTATGAAAATGCTGTGCTGACGGCAGAACACGCTCCTCTTTTCTGGAGATTTGACCTCAATCCCCAGAGTAACCCCCACCTGATGCAACGTTTCGGTATCAACGCTACTTTTAATGCCGGGGCCATCAAATGGCAGGGGAAATATGTGCTGGCAGTCAGGGTGGAAGGTACCGACCGCAAGTCGTTTTTTGCCATCGCCGAAAGTCCTAACGGTATTGACCAGTTCAGGTTCTGGGATTACCCGATCGTGATGCCGGAAACCGACGTGCCCGACGGTAATGTGTATGACATGAGACTGGTAGCCCACGAAGACGGCTGGATTTACGGCATATTCTGTACGGAAAGAAAAGACCCGTCGGCAAAACCGGGAGACGAATCTTCGGCCATCGCCCAGGCAGGAATTGCCAGGACGAAAGACCTGGTCTCCTGGGAAAGGCTGCCTGACCTTAGAACCCCTTCTCCGCAACAGAGGAATGTGGTTTTGCACCCCGAATTTGTCAAAGGGAAGTATGCCCTGTATACCCGCCCGCAGGATGGATTTATTGAAGCCGGAACAGGCGGAGGCATTGCCCTGGGCTTTACAGACAGCATGGAAAATGCCGTTGTCGAAAAAGAATACATCATTGATCAGAAACAATATCATACGGTTTATGAAGTAAAAAACGGGCAGGGGCCTGCACCCATCAAAACCGGTAAAGGCTGGCTGCACCTTGCCCATGGGGTCAGAAATACGGCCGCAGGCCTGCGGTACGTCTTATATATGTTTATGACCGACCTGGAAGAACTCACAAAGGTGATTCATAAACCAGCCGGATATTTCATCGGGCCCGAGGGTGTCGAAAGGGTTGGAGATGTGTCCAACGTTATTTTTTCGAACGGCTGGATCCTGGACGAAGACGGCACGGTGTTTATCTATTATGCTTCCTCGGACACGCGGATGCACGTGGCTACAAGTACAGTAGATAAACTCGTGGATTATTGTATCAATACCCCGGCGGATGGATTCAGGTCAGCTACTTCGGTTAAAAACGTAGTGGAAATCATTACCGGGAACATCAGCCGGCTGAAACAGCCCGAGTTGGCTTAATTATCGATTTTTAAACCATAATCTTCTGAACAGGCTGTTTTTCCGGCCTGACCAGGGATGCTTTTGTCAAAACCTATGTTGAAAAGACTTTCCATACTCGTATTACTCCTGGTTTCACTACCGGGTTTTTCCCAGCTTTTTTGTGACTTTGAGAGTGTTCTCACTTCTCCGGTCCGGATTTCGGGAGAGCAGGCTGCCGTCAGAGACAATCCTCTAAAAACCGGTAATCCCAGCAATAAAGTTGTTTTTTATAATAAAACCGCGGGGAACTGGAAGCAGATCACCCTGGAGTGGGATAAGAAAATAGCGGTCAATAAGAACGATGTTCTCTCTTTTCAGATCAATGCAGCCTTGCAGGGCCGTGTTTTTATCAAAATATACAATGCCGGGCAGCTATTAAAAGAAGACTGGGCCCCCAGGTATGATTTCAGACCCGCGACCAATCAGTGGGCCCTCGCAGAGTTCAGTGTGGCGTTACTGGCAGGAAAGGAATTTGACAAAATTGAGATTTTCGGAGCGGTCGACAATGAAGCCCAGGGAGGCATTTACCTTGATAATCTGAAATTAAGCCATTCCTCTTCGCCTGACGGGTCTCCGGTGATTGTTCTGAAGCCTTTTAAATCAAGGGTTCTTTTAAGGGAAAACATAGTTCTGGACGCCTCAGAGTCTTTCTCGCCGGAGGATGATATTACAGCGTCTAACTGGAGTCTGGGCAATGGAATAGACTTACATGGCTTAAGGGCCAGCTTTAACTATGATTTGCCCGGCATTTATCCGGTTGTGCTGACACTGACAACTGCTGGCGGAAAGACAAAATCCAGGACTATCCTCATCTATGCAATTGATCCTGATGAAAAGATAAGCAGGGCTAAAATAGATCTTAAAAGCCGGGTAGCGGGAGATTATTTCGAAGGAATTTTTGTACTGCGGGATAATTATAAGAATGTATTTGACCCTGATGAAGTCAAAGTAGATGCTGAGATAACCCGACCTGATGGAAGTATCAAAATGGTTCCGGCCTTCTTTTATGTCAAAGGATATTATGCGGGAGGACAATGGTTGACAGATTCGACAGAACAACATTGGATGTTCAGATTTACGGACCAGGCAGATGGAAACCACAAAGTAAGACTGATACTTGAAGACAAGGACGGAATCAGCAGGTCAGGGTACACGGAATTCAGGGTTGAAAAGAGAGCGGGCGTTATTCTGTCAGATAAAAATAACCGCCAGTTTTATAAAAAATCATCGAATGAACAAGCTTACATACCTCTCGGCATCAACGTTGGCTGGGACAGTATTGAAGACTACACCACCATATTCAATAACCTTGCTGATGGCGGGGCCAATCTTGCCCGTTACTGGGTTGTACCGTTTAACCGTCAGGCCCTCGAGTGGAAAAATGACGGCTATACCCATGGACTTGGAAAATACAGCCAGGCGGCCGCGGCTTTTAACGATTCTCTTTTTGCCATTGCAGATAAAAGAGGGCTGAACCTGCAGATGGTGTTGTTTCAGCACGGGATGTTCTCAGAAAACGTCAATTCTAACTGGTCCGACAATCCCTACAATAAAGCCCTGGGCGGGCCCTTGCAAAAGCCGGAAGAGTTTTTCTATCATGCAGAAGCTAAAAAATACACCAAAAAACTGTTGAGATACATCGTAGCCCGATGGGGCTATTCTTCCAATCTATTTGCCTGGGAGCTGTTTAACGAAGTGCAGTTTACTGGAAATCATCCCAACCAGTCCGCAGCCTGGAAACAGGGAGTGCTGGACTGGCACAGCGAAATGGCGAAGGAAATCAAAGCCCTGGATGCTTTTAATCACCTGGTCACGACTTCGGCTTCGGACGAGCAGATCCTGCAAATGGACAAGTTGGAGGGCCTGGATGTGTTGCAGTACCACGTTTATAATACCAACCTCATCAACTCGATGCTGGCTAAAAATAGTGATTTTAAAAGTAAACTGGCCCAAAAAGCGATCATTTGCGGAGAATACGGCCTGGATGTCAATACTGCCGCTACGCCCATGGACGTGCAGAGGGTTTTGATCTGGGCGGGCATTTTTACACAGGTACCTCACCTGATGTGGCTTTGGGATGACTACGTGAAACCGGAATGGGGGCAGTTATTCAAATATCCTGCTAAGTTTTTAACCGGAAAGGATTTTGTTAAAGAAAGAAATCTGAAAACCTGGCCTTTTGTGCCTTCGGGTGCTTTGACCGGACTTGGATTTTCGACAGACAAGGCCAGGTACGGATTCGTTTTTCATAACCAGCATCAGACAGCTGTTTCAGGAACGACGGTAAAATTTGATGATCTTCCTGACGGCCTTTATAACATCAGGTACACCGATATTCTGAGCGGGGTGGAAACGGTAGTTAAAAAGGCAGCATTTTTTGGACAGAATAAAACACTGTCACTGCCCAGGTTTGACAAAGGGCTGGTTTTTGAACTTGAATTTGATTCACCACTCACTAAACCTGTGGGCATTATCACCGGTCCGGAAAAGACCGGACAGGGAAAAGAAACTGTATTTTCTGCCGCCGGTAGTTTTATTCCTGCCGGACTTGCCGTTACCTATCAATGGAGAATGGTTGAAAAGCCGCAAAACAGCAAGCTGATACTTCATGCAAGCGTAGGAGTGGACCTGAAAATCACGCCCGACCAATCCGGGAAGTACACTTTAGGTCTCACATTGATTCATACTGGTGAGATGGGTGAAGAAAAGCTGATCAGTTTTACAGCCGATGGCAGACCTGTAGCCCGGGCCGGCAACAACCGCATTTCCAAAGCCGGAGAATCCGTTGACCTGGACGGTTCAGCCAGTTCGGATATTGAAAATGATCCGCTGACTTACAACTGGCAGCTCATTTCAGCTCCTGCGGGAAGCAGGAAAGTGTTTAATTTCCAGTCGCAGGTGAAAGCACAATTGCTGACTGACCTCGGAGGGGACTACCTGGTTTCTCTGACCGTTTCTGACGGCTACTCCTATAGTTTGCCTGATACGGTAACAATCAAAACTGAACAACCCCTGGCCAATGAAAACCCGCTGGGGAACACAGAAATACAGGCGTATCCTAATCCTACCAGGGGCAAGGTTTATCTTGAAAAGCCTTTATTTGCCGGAGATGATCTGACATTAAGCCTTACAGACCTGAGCGGAAAACAAAGGGGCCAGAAAATATTCAAGAACGGAAGTTTTGCCGGAGACAAGCTCGAAATCTCAATAAATGACTATGGAATACCGGAAGGAACCTATCTGATCAGGGTATCCAATGAAAAATATTCAAGAACTTATAAGGTCATTTACCTCAGAAACTGATGGTTTTTGTGCGGAAAGAAGAATATTTTATCAGGATTAATTAAAAATTACAGTGATGCCATCAAATACTTATATATTTGGGAAACAAATAACCTTATATGTCTGACAATACCAATAAAACTAACCAATCAGCCCTTTATACCCTTGTAACCGTATGGTTTTTCTGGAGTTTTGTAGCGGCCTCCAACGGAATCCTGATTCCATTATTCAAAGAGAAATTCGGCCTTGAGCAGTGGCAGGCCCAGCTCGTTGACTTTGCTTTTTATGCCGCCTACTTTGTAGGATCGGTACTTTATCTTTTATTCTCCAGGGTTTATAACGGAGATATCCTTAACAAAATCGGCTATAAAAACGGTATCGTGATCGGGCTGGCTATTTCAGCCGTAGGATCCATGCTTTTTTACCCGGCTGCTGAAACAAAATCTTATGTTCTTTTATTAACGGCACTTTTTGTAGTGGGCTTAGGATTTTCATTACAACAAACCGCCACTCAGCCTTTCATGATCGCCTTGGGACCTCCTGAAACCGGAGCCCAGCGTATCAACCTTGGTGGTGCGGTCAACAACTTTGGCGGAACCATCGGGCCAACTATCGTGTCTTTTGCTATTTTCGGGTCAATTTCGGCTGAGGCGGCAGAACATGCAACCATCGAATCCGTTAAAGTACCTTACCTGTTTTTAGGAGGTTTATTTATTCTTGTGGCACTGTTTTTCTGGATATCCAAATTGCCGCGAATCACCAATGATGAGAAAGTGGAAGCGGGCCTCGGAGCTCTTAAATACCCGCAGCTGGTTTTAGGAATGGCCGCTATCTTTGTCTATGTAGGTGTGGAAGTAACCATCGGAAGTAACCTGCCGGAGTATCTGAAAGAGACCCAGGGGCTGGTTTCATCTCAGGTGGCCAAATATGTTTCTCTTTTCTGGGGAAGTATGATGATCGGTCGCTGGACGGCGTCTATCAGTAATTTTAACCCTTCTGCTACATTAAAGAAAATTCTGATCGTTATCGTACCATTTGTGGCTTTTGCCATTGTTCTGGCTGCCAATTACATCCACAGTGGTGATGTCAGCGATTTATATATCTACGGTTTCTGTGTGGTGATCATGATCGTGGCTTTCTTTATGACCAAGGAAAAACCGGTAAGAACACTGTTGATTTATACAGCCGTAGGAGCCATTATGACGCTTATCGGGGTGTTTACTTCAGGTAAACTCGCTCTCTTCAGCCTGATCAGCGGTGGTCTTTTCTGTTCGGTGTTGTGGCCGTCCATTTTCTCACTGGGTACTGCCGGGTTGGGTAAATACACCAACCAGGGAGCCTCATTCCTGATCATGATGATCCTGGGAGGAGCGATCATTCCGGTAGCACAGGGATTTTTGGCTGACACCATTGGTATTCAGAGTTCCTATTTGCTGGCTGCTGCTTGTTTTGCCTTCCTTTTCTGGTTTGGTATCAGGGTGCAGGCCGTACTCCGCAAACAAGGAATTGACTTTGACCAGGCCGTTTCGGGAGGAAAAGGAGGACATTAATCTATCCGTAGAATAGTTTTTAAGGACACAGATTCGCTAAGTAAAATTATCGCTTTTGTGTCCTTTTTTTATAAGTCAAGTTTAAATCAGAACAGGATGCTCGAAAAGTTTCAGGAAGAAATAGCCGGGGAATTAAAAGAAATACTCACTTTCTGGCTCGAAAATGCCCCGGATAAAACCCACGGAGGATTTATCGGGAAAATGGACAGCCAGGGATATGTTTATCCTGAAGCAGAGAAAGGCGGAGTATTAAATGCCCGTATCCTCTGGACTTTTTCGGCAGCTCTTCGTCACTACCAGCAACCCGGAAATGAGCCCGAAACAGGGTTTACTGGCCAGCTCAGAGCAGGAACTGAACGAGCCTTTGATTATTTCAGAAAGCATTTTCTCGATCATGAAAAGGGAGGCGTTTTTTGGTCTGTCAATGCAGACGGAAGTCCGGGGTCGACCCGGAAACAGATCTATGCCCTCGCTTTTGCGGTTTACGCCTTGTCTGAATACAGCATGGCCACAGAAAACCAGGATGCCCTGGACATGGCCGTCAGTCTTTACAGGGACATGGAAAAGTATAGTTTCGACTCAGAATCCGGCGGATATTGGGAGGCATTCAGCCGGGATTGGGAATTGTTGGAAGACCTGAGGTTAAGCGAAAAAGATCGCAATGATCCGAAAACCATGAATACCCATCTGCACATCATTGAAGCGTATGTCAATCTGTTCAGGATATGGCAAGACAGGGAACTGGAGAAAAAAATCAGAGATTTGCTGACTGTTTTTGAAGAGAAGATCATCGACCGCGATAGCTTTCACCTGAAACTGTTTTTTGACCGGAACTGGCAGTCCCAATCCCGGGCCATTTCCTTTGGTCACGACATTGAAGCATCGTGGTTGCTGTACGAATCGGCAGAGGTTTTGGATGATAAAAAACAGACTGAAAAGTGGAAAACAATCGCCCTGGAAATTGCGGAAGCCGCAACAGAAGGATTGAACAAAGACGGTAGTCTGAACCACGAATATGATCCCTCTACAGGGCACTGGGACACACATCGTGAGTGGTGGGTACCCGCCGAAGCCATGGTCGGATACCTGAATGCCTATGAATTGCATCCTGATGAAAAATACCTGGAATACATCCGCAGCCAGTGGACCTTCATTCAATCGCACTTGAAAGACAGTATCAACGGGGAGTGGATCTGGGGTGTCTATCCACCGGATGAAACCATGGGCTTTGGCTACAGGGTGATGGATACTGAAGATAAAATCGGTTTCTGGAAATGTCCTTATCACAACGGAAGGGCCTGCGTCGAAATATTAAAGAGAATTGACAGGATTAATAATGAAATATATCAACCTTAATTTTATGAAAAACGCGTTTTTTTTATGCTGTTTACTGATGATTTTTGTCTCAGGACATTCACAGCCACCACCACCCGAAAAATGGGTTAAAATTATCGTGAGTCCCGAAAAACCGGACTGGACCTACAAAACAGGGGAGAATGTAAAATTCAACATCAAAGTGTTCAAGAGCAATGTGTTGCTTGACGGAGCTAAAGTTTCTGTAGAGATCGGTCCTGAAAAAATGCCTGTGACCATTACCAAAGAGCTCACTTTAAAAGACGGGTCGGTGACGATTGACGGAGGCACAATGAAAGACCCCGGTTTTCTCCGTTGTACAGTCAAAACGGAGTATGACGGAAAAACCTACAGGGAATGGACTACCGCCGGATTTTCACCTGAGGCTATTAAACCGACGGTTACGGTACCGTCAGACTTCAGGGAGTTCTGGAGCAAGGCAGTTGAAGAAAATAATAAACTGCCTTTTGATACAAAAATGACCTTACTGCCTGAAAGATGTACCGACCTGGTGAATGTCTATCATGTAAGTTTACAAAACTGGAGACCCGGAGCCAGGGTTTATGGTATTCTGACAATACCCAAAAAAGAGGGTAAATACCCGGCCGTACTGAAGGTGCCCGGAGCAGGGGTGAGGCCTTATAACGGAGACGTCGGGATGGCTGCCAGTGGCATTATTTGCCTTGAGATCGGTATTCACGGTATTTCTGTGATCATGCCTCAGCAAAATTATGATGACATCAGTGCGAGCTGGACCAACCAGTATTGGGTCAGAGACCTGCATGACAAAGATAAATACTATTATAAAAGGGTGTACCTGGGTTGTGTCAGGGCCAACGATTTCCTGACCTCCTTACCGCAATGGGACGGTCAGAACCTGGGCGTGATGGGCAGCAGCCAGGGAGGAGCCCTTTCGCTGGTAACCGCCGGACTGGACAAAAGAGTGACCTGTGCAGCACCTACCCACCCGGCTATGGTGGACATGACCGGAACATTATTTGACAGAGCAGGTGGCTGGCCGCAGCCTTTTGGGGATAAACTCGCCTGGAAAACCGGAAGTCACCAGGACAGGTTACAAACGGTACCCTATTATGATGCCCTGAATTTTGCGAGAGAAATCAAAGTGCCTGTTTTCTTTACTTTCGGATATAATGACGATGTTTGTCCGCCTACTTCTGTATTTGCAGCCTATAACATCATCACGGCTCCAAAAGAGAAGTTCCTGGCTTTGGAAACCGCCCATTGGATTTTTCCGGAGCAGGCAGAAAAGCAGCGTGAGTGGATGATAAAACAACTAAAAAAATGATCAATTACCATAACAAGGTTTTCAGGCCTACTCAGAACACAGAGAACGGTGAAACCACCAATGAAACCGTATTTCACTACCAGCAGGATGGCAATATCCTGACTTCGGAATACTCCGGCGGCAACGTGCTAAAAGGCCACCTGGTGGCCCTGGTCAGTGAAAACGGAGAGCTGGATATGCGGTATCACCAAATCAACATCAAAGGTGAACTGATGACCGGTGTTTGTCACTCAGTCCCGGAGATTTTACCTGACGGACGCATCCGTCTCTATGAAAAATGGAGATGGACTTCAGGCGATTTTTCAGAAGGGGAGTCGATTATTGAGGAGGTTTAGCTTTGGTTTTTACCTATTGTTTGATACCTTGGCATATCATTTAATTTTAATAAGATTTTGACCATGAATTTTGACAAAACTGTAAAAAAAGAAGAAGTTTTTGCATCTATTGCTCAATTTATAGACGAACAAGGCTTTAGTGTTATAGCCAGTGATCATTCAAGACCATGGGGTGGTTTTTTTGTTTTGGACGAATCGCAGGCCCCGCAGTTTATTGAAAAGTTTTTCCCGCATTTGTCTTTGGAAGACTTCGCCGGATTCGAAAAACTAAGCCCTAAAATACTCGTGGTTGCTCCCGAAAAACGTCTTTCATGGCAATACCATCACAGAAGGGCCGAGATCTGGAAAGTGATCGGCGGAACAGCCGGAATTGTCATCAGTGACACCGACGAAGAAACGGAATTGCAGCAACTGCCGGTAGGCACGGTCGTTAATCTGAAACAGGGAGAACGCCACCGTCTGATCGGTCTGGAAGGTTACGGAATTGTGGCAGAAATCTGGCAGCATGTAGATAAGAATAATCCTTCGGACGAAGATGATATTGTCAGGGTCCAGGATGATTTTGGCAGATGATGATCTGCTGATATAGCATTAGTCATTGAATATTTTTACTTTAGTCTTCTGATTTTTCAGAAGACTTTTTTTATTGCATCAAAACCCAACCGGATAATAACAATCTCAACCTTATGAAAGCACTTGTTTGTACCAGCTTCGGGCTGCCTGATACCCTTGAATTAAAAGAAATACCCTCTCCTCAAATCACCGATGACCAGGTCCTGATTCAGGTAGCGGCCTGCAGCGTCAATTTTCCGGATACGCTCATTATTCGCAATTTATACCAATTTAAACCCGAATTGCCGTTTTCACCGGGAGGAGAGGTTTCAGGGATAGTCAAAGAAGCTGGAAAGAATGTTAAACATCTGAAGCCGGGCCAAAGGGTTTTTGCTTTATGTGGCTGGGGTGGTTTTGCCGGAGAAGTGGCAGTGGATGCTCAAAAGGTTTTTCCAATGTTACCGGGGATGGATTTTGTAACGGCGGCTTCGGTCATGTATAATTATGCGACCTCGTATCACGCTTTAAAAGACCGGGCTGAACTGAAAGAAGGAGAAACCTTATTGGTTCTCGGGGCCGGCGGAGGCGTCGGACTGGCCGCGGTAGAATTAGGAAAGCTCATGGGGGCAAACGTCATAGCGGCTGCTTCATCTGAGGAAAAACTTGAAATCTGCCGGCAAAAAGGGGCATCTCAAACCATTAATTACAGTACTGAAGACCTGAAAGATAAAATCAAAGAGCTTACGGGAGGACGCGGAGCCGATGTGATTTACGATCCTGTGGGAGATAAATATACCGAAAGTGCGTTGAGAGGCATCGCCTGGGGAGGCCGTTACCTGGTCGTAGGTTTTGCCGCGGGCGAAATCCCTAAGATACCTTTGAACCTGGCTTTGCTGAAAGGTTGTGCGATTACCGGTGTTTTCTGGGGACAATTTGCGGCCAAAGAGCCGGCTAAAAACTTTTCGAATATCCAGGAACTGGCCGGATTTTTTATGAATGGAAGTCTTAAGCCACATATTTATCAGCTATATCCTCTTGAAAAAGCTAAGGAGGCCTTAAATGACCTGATGAACCGGAAGGTGATCGGAAAAGCGGTGGTGATCCTGGATGAACAGCTCGTTAATGAACCGTTGGCAGAGATTAAACCGCAGACTAAACCTGAGATCAAAGCGGTTTCAGAACCCGGCACAAAGAAAGTTTTCAGGGATTTTGATGAAGTGAAGGCTTTTGTGGGGCAATCGTTCGGGACGAGTTCCTGGGTGGAGGTTTCACAGGAAATGATCAATGAGTTTGCCGAAACTACGATGGATAAACAATGGATACACCTGGATCCTGACAAAGCAAAAATGACACCTTTCGGACAGACCATCGCTCACGGCTTACTGACTTTGTCGCTGACCCCGAAATTCATGTATGAGCTGTTTGAGGTAGAATCTTCAAAAATGGGCATTAACTACGGCTCCGATAAAGTCCGGTTTTTATCTCCCGTGTTGTCGGATACAAGAATAAGGATGTCTGCCAAATTAAAAAGCGTTTCAGATATGCCTAATAATGGCCTTAAAATGATCGTGGAGGCCACCATTGAAATGGAAGGAAAAGAAAGGCCGGCCTGCGTAGCGGAGCTGATCAGTGTCGTGTATTAATTTTGATTGAGAGGTTTGAGACTTCTGACCTGATAAATCTGATGCCGTTATATGCAACGTCTCATTTCTACGCCCGGTAATGCGGCAACATGGATTTAAATTCCTGGCTTTGAAACGTAGCGTGTTGTGTCTCTACCGAAACGAAAGGCCACAAAAAAACCTCCGGCCGAAACAGCCGGAGGTTTAGACGCACTCTTACTAAAAACTTATTTTTTGACCATCCTCTGGATGCTGATCTCTCCGTCATTACCGGTGACTTTGACCTGGTAAATGCCGGCATTGAGTTTCTCAACATTGATTCTGGTAAAAGGTTTTTCTTGGGTGCTGAGCACCAGGTTACCTTTCTGGTCATAGATGTCCACTCTTCTGATCACCATCGACTCATCCGCTTTGAGGGCGAAGTAATCCGTCACAGGGTTGGGATATAAACTCACCCACTGGATGCTTTGTGCATCGATCAGGATGGTTTCTGTTTTGCTGTAATC
>NZ_JAAAKV010000006.1 GCF_009905725.1 Emticicia sp. CRIBPO
GTTACAGGCATCGACAGCAGGGACTGCTGAGCTGATGGTGTACCCGTTCGGGTTGGCATTCTCCCCTTTGATGCGGACGGTCTGGGTTTGCTGGCGGGTACCGTTGATGGCCGACCCGCAGCCATTGTTACCCAGGGCCTGCAGGTTCATTTTGGTACCGCTGACGAAGTCACAGGCTACGGTCCTGACTTTATAACGGATGGTGTAACCCTGGTTATAAGGCAGGTTGGCAGCCACAGAGGCCGGGATGGTGAAGGTGATGCTGGTGGCTGTTTCAGTGACCAGGGCATCGTTGTTCACATTGGCCAGTGAGGCGGCGGCAGGCAATATGGTCGGGGAGAGCTGATAGCTGTTAGCAATATAAGCCACCCCTGCAGGTTTCTGGACAGTAAACTTCAGGTCGAAGGCTGTACCCTGGGCAGGGTTTTTGACTTCGGCGATGTATTCGAGTTCCTGGCACAAATCCACAGTCCCGTCGGGATAAGTGGGGACAGGCTGGCTGAGCAGACTCACCTGAAGGTTCGCCGGGGTTGGGATGACGGTCAGGTCAACATCATCAGAACAAACAGCTGCGGCCACCGAGGTAGGATAGCCTGAGCAGTTCCAGCCGTAGGCCAGCTGAAGGTTGTCCTGGTTACAATTATTGAAGGTACCTGTGACCAGGTAATACTGGCTGGTTGACGCCGGGATGGAACCGAGCTGATAGATGTCACCGCTGGCAGATACGGCAGTGCCCGAAGCCGCCCCGCTACCAGGTAACTGTTGTACCGAGGTGATGGTTACCGATCCTCCACCCGCAGCATTTCTGCCCAGCCATACATTGGCCATTTCAGCAACATTGCCGGTATTGGTCACCTGTATTTCCCAGCTGACGGTATTGCCTGTCACGGTCTTCACCGGTGAGGTAGCTGCAGCAGTCAGGTTGCCCTGGGAGGTGACTGTGTACGGCCAGTTATTGGTTGCTGTATAGACGGTCGGATCTGTTCCGTAAGTATAGATTATTTTATTACTCAGGTTTCCTGAAGCGGAGGCCTGACAAGTGGCCCTTAAGATCGGATGCGAAACGATGGCCATACCTTCATCAAAAAACGAAGGTGAGCTGCCTTTTAAAGTATTGATGATGGCCTGGAGGTCATAGTGGTAATCCTGACCGGTAATATAATCCGGGGTGGCCTTATTCACAACAAAAGGTGCCCCGCCCTGCCCATAAATGGTAATGCGGGTATTAATAGCCTCCAGACCTGCCGGGAGCGTAAATACAAATTCTTTGGGCTGGATAAAACGGTTAATTTCATAAGGGAATACCGCGTTTTGTTGCCTTCCTGAATCATAGTTATTAATGTCTGAGGCAAAATAAGTGCCGTTACCTGTATCGTCTGGAAGACAGCCGTTATAGCTCAGGGCACGGGATCCGTTTCCATAAAACCAGTTGTTACCTACATGCTGCATGGTTGCTGAAAAAGCATCACAAGCCAGCTGGTCAGCCGGAGCGGGGTTAGCTGCCAGGCCGCCGTATAAAAGATTTTTAAAAATGACAGTCTTTTCTTCATTGAAAGTCAAATGACCACTTCCGTCAGGATTGAATATGATGTTACCGGTGGTAGGATAATCAAAAGTCAAAGTTACCGCTATTTTATCCCCTGGTTCGTAAGTGAAAGTGGCAGGCACGCCAGCTGCTACCAGGGCTGCCTTGCTGATATCAGTCTTGAAATTCGGGTAAGTACCACTTACCGGCAGACCGGTCAGGGTGTAGGTGGTGGAAGTACTGGCATCGGTAATGACCGATTTGGCAGTGGTTCCCAACAACGTAAGGGCTGGCTGAGCCGGGGCAGTCGTTTCGAGGTAAGCATAATCAAAAGAACCTACTCCGGCCACCTCGCCGGTTGCAGTGATTTCAAGCTGATCTCCTACGGTAAAATAAGAGGTTTTCAGATTGGCCGGATAGTTGGAGCCCAGAGCATCCACACTGCCATTATTATTGTCATCAGGCAGACCCAGGGTGATACGCTTACCGCTGCTTTCCTTATTGACAATGGCTAAAGGCAATGTACAAGCCGGGCAATGCAATAACGGCTCCCAGGTGGAACAGCCCAGCACCTGAGTGCATGGACAGGTGGCTGATTGCTTAAAAATAATTTTCGAGGTGATCTGCGGCGAAGGACAAGCTACAGCACAATCCACCATGGTCTTGAACCTGAGAATTTTATTCTGCAGGTCCAGGCCGCCACCTGCTGCCAGATTAAAACGGATGTGTATACCAGCAGCGTCGGCAAATACCATATCGGGTGTAACCGAACCTGATCCGCTGATATCAGTCAGCGTTAAAGTACTGAGGTCTGCAGTGAGGCATGCGGGTAAATTGACGAGCATTTCGGTATACGCCCCCGGACCTGCCAGTTTATTGTCCCATATATTTTGGGTAATGTTCCATTGATTTAATTTGTACTGCACCCAATAAGGAGACCCTCCGACGGCATCCACTCCCATTTCAGGAACATGTTTACCACGCAAATAAGAATATGTTCTTAAATCCTTGAAGTTTAAAGTATAGTTGCCTTCTCCGCAACTGTTTTTATAGGATCCTGACAGTAAGCTTTCTTTCATGAAATTTATTTCATTCAGTGAGCAGCTGCTGTTACAATCAATGTGTTTTTTAAAGCGTATCTGTATAGTCTGACCAGGAGCTATGGTTAAAGACGTGACAATCACGTCCAAAGGCTTGCCGTTAGCATCAGTGTTGACCGCATTCCCAATAGTAGTGGAAGTAGTATACGGTAAAGCAGACCAGGTGGTCCCACCATCAGAGCTGATCTGCACGCCATCAGCTTCATCAATCCAGGCCGAAGCAAAATTGCCATAGTTATTCTGTATACCAGGGTTCATTATGGCATTATAAGTGCCCAATCCAAACCTCAGGTTTGTAGCCATCGCAGGACTGGTACCTGTATTAGTAACGCTGGCAGTGATCCAGCCGGAGGCAGGGGCACAACTTAGGTCATCTGCAGAGACAAAAGCCACGGTCAGGTTGGGCGTTTTGGAATTGTCTATCGCTAAAGCGGTTGTCTGGGTGTCATTCTGTCCTGCACAAACCTGTGGGTTCGGTCCATTGCCATACCAGGCGTTAAGACCTGTATTCAGGTCTGTGCAGCTGTTGATCTGCAGATTCTGTGTAAATGTAAAATATTCACTTTGCCCCAAGTGATTGTCCTGGGCGGTGCTGCTGACAATAAAGCGATACAAATAGGTGGTGTTGCTGCCCGAAGGCGTGCTGGAAATGAGGTCAACGGTGACAGTGGCTCCGTTGTTGGTCGTTGAAACCGAGTGGCTCAGATGGGCCACGCCATTGCCACTGAGGTCTGTCACGTAAACCGTATCAATACTACCGAAGCCGTCATTCCTGATCTGGTAGGTACGGGTATAGGTGTCACCTACAGAACCGGCGGTGTTGGGTGCGTTAACCAGGTTGAGGATGTTTATTTTGGCATTCAGCAGGTTAAACGCGTTACTGAGAATTTCAGGCTGGGCAGACCCGCCTGAAGGTGTCAGCACATAAGAAGCCTGGTTTCCGGCTTCGCCTATGGCCTCGCAACTTGCACGGGCTTTATAGGTAAACGTAGCGTTGGTGCCTGTGGCCGGAATACCGCTGAGATTTAAAGTAGCCGTATTTCCTGAGACAGAGGTCTGGGTGACGGTAAGTCCTCCTGCTCCGGTGGCCGAGCCTGATTCATAGACATACCCGGTGGGAAGCGTAACGACCAGCGAGCCTGAAGAGGTCGTTCCTCCCAGGACGGTGACAGTAAATTGTCTTGAGCCGTTGGCTACTTCAAATGAAGCCGTAGGGGCTCCGGTACCGGATTGTATCTGCTGGGCATTGGCCCCCATCGCAAATAATAATAAAAAACTTAAAGTAAAACTGATAAAGGAGAATGATTTTCTCCCGGTTGGTAGAGCAGAGTCCTGTGGTTGCAGGTGTGAGGAATCATAACAAGGGCTAAACCCTTTGGATGATTTTCCAAAGAAAAGTAGATGTGTTTGGTTCATTCTTTGCTTTTTGGATTACGAATGTTATAAATTGATCTTTATCAATTTGTTATTGAGACGAAATAAAAATATCAAGGTCACAATCATCCGCAACTACCACCTCTGCAAGCAGTTAACATATACAAGGACAGTTCAAAAACACGTCTTACCTAACTATCTTAAACACAATAAATTACAACTCATTGATAATCAATAATAAAAAAATAATAAAATTTCACAAAGCCGATGACGAAGGCTGTCAACCTATAGTGACAGGTTAAGAAAGCCGGATAAAATAATTGTCCGGCTTTAGTAAAGGTTCAATCTTACTTACTTACAACTATAAATCGCTTACTCGTCTATTCAAACTCTCACAACTCTCCAGGCCGCCGGTATTTATTAAGAAAGCCGGATGGAATATTGCCATCCGGCCTTAGTGATGGTAACTTTTTTCAAAGTGTATTGTTACTAATTATTAAATTCCATAGTGGTATTATTTAGACGCAGACGCTGCCGGATGGTCACAAAAAAAAGCCGGATATAATAACCCGGTTTATCCTTCGTCGTATCATTGTATTTTTGGGGTTACTGAAATATAACATTAATCCGGCTGAAAGTAAGAGAGTAAAGGCTAACAAGTCGGGGCTCTTTCTGAAAAATACGCTTTTAAGACTCTGGTATGGATATAAGAGTCTTAAGAGTGGTCATCCCGTGCGTTCTTACTCTTCCCCAAACACTCTTTTAAACCAGTTCTTTTTCCGGAGATTTAAAGTCCCCAACTCTTTTTTTTCTAACACTACCAAATCCTGATACCCCATCAGCCCGGCATGTACATACTCTTTTATTTCAAAGAATTGAGACCAATACTTTCGCGTATATTTTTCAGTCTGAAAAACATCTCTGTAATAGCCCTGCGGAGCAATACCATCCAATGCAGGATCGAGATAACCATCCACTATTCCTTTTATTTTCATCTTCTCTTTAAGACCGCTGATTTGAGCCGCTGCCGTAAAACCGAGTACAGACACCACAAAAATACCCCCTGGTTTCAGTATCCTGGCAATCTCTTTAAGCCATAACAGCTGGTTTTGTTTATCGAGGTGTGTCATTACAGAAGATGCAATGACAGAGGAGAATTGTTCATTAGCGAACGAAGTGGGGACATAGGGACTATTTACGACAAATTTACCTCCTCTAATATTGTTATTGCACCAGGCAATGGCTTCAGTATCAATATCGGACCCCGTATACAAAACCCGCGGCCACTTTTTTATAATATGATTGGAATATCGCCCACACCCACATCCCCAGTCAAGCAAACCAGGTTCTTTTGAGTGATCATATTTTTGTACATAAGACATCATCTGAGAAGATCCCTGTATGCCGTTAAGTACAAAAATCCTATCGTCTGAAGTACCTGAAATACGAAATCGTAAATCAGGCGGCGGTAAAGGAGTTTCTTTATATGCTTGAGAAAGAGAGACAAGCCCGGCAATATGATCTGTTTGATGAAGCTTCCGGGTTTCAACTTCCTGCTGAAGATGCTCAACAGCAGTGACCGGCTTTAATTTACATCTACTGCAAACGCAATTTAAATTGCCTTGTAATAACGATTCTCGCAAATGGGAGATTCCCTTCGATAAAGTGTCTATTTCTTTAAAATTCCACATGGCAGGCAATTGACTACAAGGAGACCACTCGCCATGAAGACCAACGGGGTTTTCTTCCCATGGTTCAAAGCATAAACGTGTTTCATTTAACAAAGGGATATTCTTTTTATCTTCTGTTTCTTTTACCGTCTTATAAAAATCACTAAAGGTTTTTAAGCTATAGGCTTCTGAGCCTGTAGACAGCAAAATTATGGCCCCGATCTTCGTAACCAATCTGGATTGGTTTTCAAAGATGTAATCTGAATTACTGTTTTTCTGTGCCTGCTGAACTAAATGTTTCATTCCTTCATTTAAAGGAATCCTGACATCTTCATTCCTGTAGTTTTTAAATTGAATAAAGCTAAAGTCCGGGCAAACCGCTGACCACTTTGAATGCTCGGCTTGTTTAAAATCTACTTGATTAAGCATGGCGTCAAAGCAAAAATTCACAAGGTACTCATCGCCCACGTAATTCGTTATAAACTGAATATACCCGCTCAACGGGTCTGAGCTATGAGGAGCTTTTAACTTACCCATATAAAAAAAGAAGTCCCTTATTTCCATAAAACATCTACGATTACAAGGGCCTAAAAAAAATACAACCCGTTGATTTTAAGCACAATAACATCAAAACTAACTCTTAAGAAAGCAGAGACCGGAACAGTCCTCCCTTGCTGATCTCCCTGTCGAAAAGTGGGTAAGTTAACATTTACGTCATAAATAAATATCTTTCTCTGCAATAAATTTTGAAATTAAATGCCCCCTGCGACGGTCTCATCGACACATCATCATCCCCCTTGGTAAATTCTTTCGGGCAGGCATAATTCCCGGCCAGGTACAATCAAAAGAAAAGAAAATACTTAAGCAAAACACCATTCCGGATTTTAAAGAAGGAATTTATAAAATGAAATTTTCGGTAAAAAGCACAAGTTTAATTTTTGAAGATTAATATTATCTTGCAACCGGAACATCAGAATTACACTCAATTTTCTGGTATTAAAATCTCAACAAATGAAAATATCCGTCTGTCTTGCCACTAAAAATGGTGAACTGTTTATAAAAGAGCAAATAGACTCTATCCTTCCACAACTTGCTTACAATGACGAATTAATTATTTCAGACGACAATTCCGATGACAGAACTTTATCTATTTTGTACGCTTACCACGATTCGAGAATAAAGATTTACAGAAGCACTTATAATAATCTTGTTAAGAATTTTGAGTTTGCCCTTGAAGTGGCCAAGGGTGATTACATTTTTCTCTCCGATCAGGATGATGTCTGGCTGGAAAACAAAGTAGAAGTAATGTTACCCTTTCTAAAAGAATTTGATATGGTAGTCTCAAATGCGGTGGTAACGGATGAAAGTTTGAAACCGTTATTTAACTTTTTCAAAAGACCGGCGTCTGTGATGAATAACGACCCCGCAATCTTAAAAATTTTAAGATCACCAACCTCAGGATGTTGTATGGCATTCACACGCCCCCTTCTTGAGAAGGCATTGCCTTTCCCTTCAAATATGTATATGCACGACCGATGGCTCTGGGCTATATCATGTGTTTTCGGAAAGCCATTGATAATAGACGACCCTTTAATCTTATACAGAAGACATAAGTCCAACTTTACTAACCTTAATAATCACGACCCGGTAATTCTTGGTAAAAGCCATGCCAGTCTCCGGAAAAAAATTCACTTAAGATATCTGCTCATGTCAAACCTTCTTCACAAAATTGTGTTTTTCTAAAGAGTACATTGGTCAAATAAAAAAAACTTCTTTTTTTTGTAAAACTTTCTGAGATCAACATACGTAAGGTCTCAAGAATTAGCACATAAAAAACTCCATTTAATAAAACGATTCACAGTAAGATAATTATAAAATGATCTACCTTTCGTTAGTAATATACGATAGTCCGCCCGATGATCTTAGAAGGTTAGTACAATCCCTAAAGATAATTTCTACTCCATACAAGCTATGGGTAATCAACAATTCTCGAAAAATCAATTACGAGCCTCTTTTTGATGATATCCCTTGCATTAAGTATGTTCAAAATAAAAAAAACGAGGGATTCGGGAAAGCTCACAATATGACTCTGGCAGCTGCAAAAGCACATGGTATCAAATATGTATTTGTAATAAACCCTGATATCTATTTTTACGAGGATATTTCTGTACCGATACTGAATTTTATGGACAAACATAAAGATGTTGGTATGCTCATGCCAACCATTTTAAACACAGACGGGACAAAACAGCATTTACCCAAGCTATTACCAAACCCTGCTCTGGTTTTGCTCCGAAAATTAAACTTACGCCACAGTAAATTAGTATCCGTCATCGACAACTATGAGCTACGCCATGCCCCGAAGGAGAAAATCTTTGAAACTCCGAATATTTCCGGATGCTGTACGGTCATCAGGACCGAAATTCTCGGAGAAACCGGGTACTATGATCCCCGCTTTTTTCTTTATTTTGAAGACTGGGATCTTTCCAGAAGGGTTTTCAAAAGACACAAAACGATACTTTTCCCGTTTGTAAATATCTTTCATTCCCGCAGTTCACAAAAAAAAACAAGCTTAAAAAAGTTGACGCATTATTTTATTTCATACTTGAAATATTTCAACAAATGGAGCTGGCTTAATGAAGAGGAGAGAAAGAGCGTAAATGATCGAATTTTTGCGGGTTTTAAAAATGACTTATGTCATTTGAAGAAAGTGGTATAAGCTTAATATTATAAATTAAATCTTTTAGAAATTCCGGCGACATTATGAAGTCAATAAAAAAGGAAGATCTGATACCAGTCATAAAGCCTGAATAAATCTGAATTAATACGATAATGTATATTTTAAGTTTTCAATATAGAATTCAGGAACAATTAAACCGCTTAAACGCAAATCGAATTACAAAATGAAAAAGCTTATCATCTGCGGCACAGGAGCACAATCGGAGTTAGCCTATATCTATTTCAGCAAAGACTCTGACTATGAAGTAGTTGCATTTACTGTTGAACAAGCTTATCTCAGAGAAACCCATCTTCTGGGATTGCCCGTTTTTCCATTTGAAGAGATAGAAAAATACATAAGTCCTGAGGAAGCAGACATGTATATCGCGATCGGCCCCATAAAATTGTGTTCCGTAATGGAACATTTCTGCATAGCAGCTAAAGGGAAAGGATACACGCTGGCCAGCTATTGTCCTACTGTAGTAAAGAATTATTTTGAACCTTCTTATGGAGAAAATTGCTTCATCGATCACGTAGCTCAGTTTCATCCACTTGTCAAAATAGGAAACGGCGTGACGATAATGAACTCGGAAATAGCCCATCACTCAGAAATAGGTGACTTTTCATTTCTAACCTGTGCCATGCTGGGAGGGAGGGTAATTGTCGAAGATCATGTTTTTATCGGAATGAAAACCGTTATAAAAGAAGGAGTCCGAATTGGCAAAGGCAGTATCATCGGTATGGGATGTGTTATTACCAAAGATGTGGAGCCCTATTCTGTCTACAGTGTTTCGGGTACTAAAGCCAGAGAAGGAGTTGACTCCCGGGACATCGAACTGTTTAGAAAACAATAAGTGACTGTCTCATAAAGGTGCCCTAATGCATAACAATACAAGAAAAATATTATTCATAACTTCAGGAGACCAAACCGGTGCCAACACCGCCCTTATAAAAATTGCCGAAGCACTGCATAATCAGGAACACCGGGTTGCCGTTTTGGTGCGAAACAAAAGTGAGTACAATCCCATAGTAACTCAACTGCCGGCCCGGAACGGGTATGCTTCGGAGCTTGGTTTCCTGATAAATAAAAACGGTTCAAAAACAAGACTTAACAGAGACCCCAAATACCTTTTCAATACAATAAATGAAGAAAACTCTTACCAGGATACTACCGTTATACTTAAGCACCTTTCATTTATACCCGAGATTATCTTTGTAGGCATCACTTTCGATTTTCTTACCTCGACTGATATTCTAAAACTTTCAGAAGCGACATTAGCCACCGTTTATAACATGGCTGTTGACATGAATCACTTTACAGGGGGGTGTCATTTTGCATGGGACTGTACAGGGTACATAAAGGGATGTAACAGCGTTGACTGCCCTGCAGTATTGGATCCAGAATACAAAGAGTTGGTTTCGAGAAATTTCTCTATAAAAAAAGAAAATGCACAGAAAGGAAACTTCAAGATTCTGGCAGGAACAAAATGGACGGCAACTCAGGCACAGGATTCATTGATTTATAAAAATCAGCAACCCATTTTCAATATTCCCGGAATCATTGAAACCGGGATTTTCAACCCGGGAAAAAGGAAAATTGCCAAGGAAGTATTTGGGCTTTCAGACGACAAATTCTATATTCTGGCAGGAGCAGAAAACACCCTTGACCCCCGCAAAGGGTACATCTATTTCGTAAAAAGCCTCCATGCTTTCTGGGAGAAATTATCACAGTCGGAGCGGGAAAAGGTAGAGGTTTTGTCGTTAACCCGTATAATAGACGAAGAATCGCACAAAGAAATCAGGTTCAAAAAAACATTTATTCCATATATCAAAGATGACCGCCTCCTGGCATTGATGTATCAGGCAGCCGACGCCTATGTAAACAGCTCACTGGAAGATTCCGGTCCGGCCATGCTGATAGAAGCCATGGCTTGCGGGGTACCCGTGGCATCTTTTAATATGGGGGCAGCACAAGACTATATAACCAATGAACAAACCGGTTATATCGTCGAAAATAAAAATCACGAAGCACTTGCCGTTTCATTGTTGAGGATATTCCGGGCCACATCTGACGAACGCTTAGTCATGGGAGAAAAAGCATTTGCCGCCATTTCAGAGAAAGGGTCTATGAATCAAGCTATGAAAACCATGGATCAGCTGTTTAAGCATGAACAGCAAGATTTTTTTTCTCAATGCAGGTCGATATCTGTGGCGTTATGCACACATAATGGAGAAAAACATATAAAAGAACAATTGGAAAGTATCCTGAACCAAAACCTGGTAGCCGATGAAATAGTTATATGTGATGATGCCTCTACTGACCAGACCTGGAATATTCTCGAATCGTACAGAACCAGATATCCGCAGGTTTTCAGGATTTACAAGAATAAAAAGCAACTCGGAATTGTAAAAAACTTTGAGAAGGCAATAAACCTTTGCTCCCGGGAAATCATTTTTTTATGCGATCAGGACGATGTCTGGTTCCCTCATAAAACCGAAACGGTAATCCGCGTTTTTAACAGGTTTCCCCATATTGAAGCTGTATCTCATAACCTGCAGATATGTAAGGAAGATAATGAATTGACAGAATACTCCATCTGGGATACCATGGGCTTCGGTTTTTTCCAACAACAGAAGTACCCCGATAAAGACTATTTTTCTCATACTTTGTTCTTTGGCAATATGGTTACCGGGGCTGCACTCTGCATAAAAAAACCAAGAGAACCGCTTATTTTTCGTGAGGGCTACCCAAAGGTTATCCATGACTACCAATTGGGGATTGAGTACCTGTCAAAAAAAACCATGCACTTTCATCATGAAAACCTGGGACTATACCGTCAGCACGAGGAGCAACAAATAGGGCCGGTATTAGATAAAATTGACCAACATGAAAAATCCATTAACATA
This sequence comes from Emticicia sp. CRIBPO, assembly GCF_009905725.1. Taxonomy (GTDB): domain Bacteria; phylum Bacteroidota; class Bacteroidia; order Cytophagales; family Spirosomataceae; genus Leadbetterella. The sequence continues at coordinate 11,295 of NZ_JAAAKV010000006.1, forward strand.
TATTATGCCGCTAATATTCCGATACTGAATCTGATTCATATAGCCCGACGGGAATATAGTGAAGATATCTTCCGGTACATAAAGCATACCAACGATCAGTATCTGATACGTTTAGCAAAACAAGCAAAAATAAACCAACTGAAAAATTGCTTCCGGTTAAAAATCTGGACGGATGTGATTAAACTTATACTTCGCAAACTCACTGAAAAACTTCTTTCCTTTTTGAAAGGATAGCGGAGTCCAGAAATGGAACAAAATAGGAGAAATTTAAAACCAGCCTGAGATATATAATCCATTAAACAGGAACTCAGAGCTGATAAGGAAAACCTCCAAAAACCGCTGCAACATCCTTATAAATTAAAAAAAGCCGGATAAACATCGTCGCCCGGCTTTAGTAACGTGTTTAAAGTCATAACAACTTAAATTTTATCACTACTCATCATTTAGACTGCGTTAACGAAAAATAGTCACACCTGCTACTAAATTATTGCTTTACTATACTGAAAAGCCAGCCAATACAGGGCTGGAAAACCTGGGAAATCGGTGATAAAGAAATCCGGGTGAAATGTCTACCCGGATTTGGTCATATTTCCCGCTAAACTCAAACTTGCAACACAAATCAAAGTTTCGGCTTTATATTGGTTCAAATTCACTGTCTACTTTTAAAATACCATCTTCTGGCTTGAATAATTAAAATTTATACAAAAAAACTATATCCAATTGCTGAAGAAAGCCGGATGAAAACCCTCCGGCTTTAGTAAACTCTTTAAATTCATACAACTTAATTTTATCACTACTCAGTATTTAGACTATGTCAGAGAAAAATGGTCACACCAACCCCTGAAGAAACATCCATTCATACAAGACTTTATAGGCCGCATTGTCAGATAAAAAAAGCCGGACGAAAACCCATCCGGCTTTAGTAGCGGCTAAATCTACACAACTAATAAACCCTTTCAACGAAGGTTAATGTAATTCCAGGATTAAAGAAAGCCGGATAGAGATCCTCATACGGCTTTTGTAAACATGAACAAAATCTATTTTCTGTCACTTTTATTTAGACGGGAAATCGTAAAAACAGTCACATCATTTGTATCAATAAGATAGGGCTTTTTATCGGTTACATTTAAACAGCCGGTAAGGCTCAGACAAAAAAAGAGGGCGTCTTTATCAGACGCCCCCATTCATATTAACAGGGCGGCTTGGACTCATTTAAAGTATGATCTTAATCTCAGTGCTTTTTACTGCATCAACAGCCTTTTTACCACTACTTTATTGTTCTTGTCTCTTACCGTCAGATAGTATTGACCCATCGTCATATTGGGTACATGTAACTCATACTGGTTGGTATCTGTTTTCAGGGTTTGAATACCTGCCCTTACGCCCAGCACGGTTCTCAGTTCGAACACCGGTTCGTCCATATTGGTCGTCAGGTTGATCACTCCACCGGTCGATGGATTTTCAACCACCAGGTAGCTGCCATCTTTTTCATAATATACAGAGATCATCTTAGAAACGGCCGATGATCCGTCAAGGTCAACCATTTCCAGCTGGTAATAGTTATCTCCTTCGGCCACTTCAGCATCCGTGAAGCTGTATTGTCCGTTGCTGCTTCCTCCGCTTACTTTGCCAATGGCTTCAAAGTCTTTGGCATTAAGGCTTTTCTTTACTTCAAAGTGGCTGAAGTCCGTTTCTTCGGCCGTTTTCCAGGTCAGATTTACTTTATCTCCGTCTACTTTCCCTTCAAAACTGACCAGTTTTACAGGAAGTACCGCACAACTGTAGTTGTAAGTGACCGTGGCGGTGGCGTATCCTTTTGTGGCGATCTTGAATTTTACATTGCCCCCGAAAGCTGTAAAACTATTATCTGCGATCACATCAGCAGTCAGACCGACATCCCCTGATCCGCTAAACATAGCTAGGTCGGATGCGGAAGTATAAGAAGAACTACTTGAATTTGACCCTTGGCCAAGATAGTGTATCATATCATCATCAGTAGATGCCAGACCCGTCACGTTGGTAACCCAGGCTGAGCTCAAGGTAGGGTCAGCAAATATATTCTGCATATAATCTGCCAATCCTAATGATTCTGAAGTAGTCATTGTAAATAATGTTCCTCCACCCTCGGGTGTATCGCCGGGCCAGGTGGAGCCGTTAGTACCTGCCGGAACAAGGACGCTGTGCCCGATGGATATCAATCCGGAATTCAGAACCGGATCATTATAAGTCTGAAGCGTTGTTCCGCCTAACTTAACGGTAGCCTCTCCGTTCAGAATTTCCTCGGCAAACTGGCTGCCGGTGTTACTTGAGTTTTCAGCAACAAACGCTGTAGCCAGAGTGTAAGAAGTTCCCAGACCGACACTCGTCAAGGTCCTTGTACCACCATTGGTATCAAACTTCGGAATAAACAGCGGAACATTTCTAAGATTGGTATGCAGAAACGGCGACCTGTAGGTATAGCTCACGCTGCCTGGCGAACAGGGTGCGGCAGCTGAAGAACAGGTGCCAGGATCAGAAAGTGTAACGGTACCCGTACAACCTCCGCTGCTGGTGATAGTCAATGTGACACTACCGTGACCGGCGGTGCCTGTCGGGGTTCTGAAAGGGCTCTCATAGCCGAAATACAATCCGGAAGCCGAAGAGCCATCACTGAGGGTTATGGTAATCGGGCTGCCCCCTTGTGTGGCAGATACGCTGTAGTTGTGATTCAGATCTCCTTTAGAGACATCGCCGTCCAGCAGAAAAGTAATGTAGTCATCACCGGCATTCGCCACCGTGCCGTTATCATGACAGGAAACACTGCTCAGCAAAGGGGTAAGTGTGGGGCACTGGGCCTGGGTTTGGAACCAACATGCAGTCCCAAAGATAAGTACGTACAATTTTTTCATTTTTTTAACTTTTACTTTTTAGTTTATTATCTACAGACCTCTTAAAGGACCTCTGTAAAGATATTTAGACGGTATTGCAGGCCGCTGGTCACACATAGGCGTTACGGGTAAAAAGAGAGGCTGTTAAATGAGGCCCCTTAAAACACTGAAAATAAACACATTGAATAAATCATAAAAAAGTACAAATTTTTCACGTAAGAGATGTTACAGTTATTACCCGGGAGATGCTTCCGGGCTGGCATAAACGGACCGATCAAACGGAGTCAGAGGCCGTGTTTTCTGCAGACACGTAGGGTCGTGTATACCTTGCTAAAAGAGACCGGATAGAAACACAGCCTGTCACATCTCTTCTGTAGATGTGTTCCGGTTAAAAAAACCGGCAGGCTATGGGTTTCTGATTTAAATGTTCAACCGGGAGCTGTGGATTCTCTCATCTGTGCTATAAGTTTTTTTAAGCTTTTTGTGGTAAAGAACCGGATGTCATTGTGACTATTTAAAAATCCTGCGTCAAATAGAATACCGGAATTTCTTCTGACATGCCGGAGTTGTTTAAATTTAAGATGGATAAAAAAAAAGTGATTCTCAGTGAACGCTGTTTGCTGAGAATTTTTCTTTGAGGGCTTAGCAGTATATCCAATGAAAAACAAAAGAGTCTGTTTATTTCCATATATATTTGAATTTAAATGTATTCATCCTAAAACATCTCCGGCATTCGTGAATAGATATATACTGGCCTTACTACTCATGGGCTCTAAAGTTTTTGCCCAGCAGGAATATGTTTTCCTGGGATCTTATAACCACGACAAGGAGGCAGAAGGCATCTATGTCTATCGATTAGACGCTGTCAGCGGGAAACTCACCAAAGTCACTTCCGCTAAGATCCGGAATCCCTCCTATTTAACTGTTTCGCCCGATTCAAGATTTGTATATGCCTGTACCGACACCAAAACGCCCAATGCAGGAAGTGTAAGTGCGTTTGCATTTGACCCCGCAAAACACACCCTGACTTTTCTTAACAGCCAGAGAAGCGGAGGCGAAAACCCGGTCTACCTAAGCACAGACAAGGACAACAAATGGCTGATTAACGGAAATTACACAGAGGCAAGCTTTTCGGTTTACCCGATCCTGGCAAACGGGAAAATTGATACTGTGGTACAGCACGAAACATTTACCGAAGGCAGTGTAAATCCCCTCAGGCAGGAAAAAGGGCATATCCATGCAGCAGTCTTTTCACCCAAAGGCGAACAGGTCTTTTTTCCTGATTTAGGGGCAGACAAAATCAGGATGTACCCTTTTAACGGCTCTTCTGCATACCCTGTAACGACAGATAAGGCTGATTTTGTAAAAACGGAACCGGGAAGCGGCCCCAGGCACTTTACCTTCAGTCCGGACGGTAATTTCGCCTATTGTATCGAAGAGATGTCAGGCACCCTTTCTGCCTACGCTTATAAGGAAAACCATCTGACAGCCATACAAAGGATCGCTACACATCCTGCCAGCCTGCAAAGCGGCTTTGAAAGCTCCGATGTGCACATTTCGCCGGATGGAAAGTTTCTGTATGCCACCAACAGGGGAAAGGAAAACAACATTGCCATCTTTAAAATTGTTGAAAACGGCACTTTAGAGCACATCGGGTACCAGTCAACGCACGGAAAACACCCGAGGACATTTGCCATCACAGAGTCAGGAAATTTCCTGATCGTCACCAACGTGCTTACCCATAATGTGGTGGTTTTTAAAAGGAATAAAACCACGGGCCTGCTCAGAAAAGCAGGGAGAAAAGTGAAGGTAAAAAATGTCTCCTGTGTAAAAACCGGCAGTATCTGACAATTTCACAAATGCTGCTTTTCTTTCCTTAGCAGACGACTATCACCGGGCCTGCCCCCGCCAGGCCCCACTCTTTTTTCCTCCAATTTAGTGACCTTTTTGGACAGTGTACGTCTCAAAGATATGGGTCTGAACTTCAAGCCTTCCGTTTACATAATAAGGTTCGGAATTATGACCCTGCCTCTTCAAGAATTTTTACACTAAAAACAAAAAGTATGAAACAGTTTCTACTCTCTATTCCTTTGCTGCTAAGCAGCGTGCTCGCCAATGCACAATCTACTACCTTCTGTATTCCGTCAGCGACAGCAACCGCTGAAGTGGATTCAAAGATTGGTACGCCACCTGTCTGGAGCAATGTTTCGCAGGCTGCCGACAACAACAATTCCACCTATGCCACCGCTACTTTTGTGGCTATCCCAGGCAGTTCGCATGCCTCCATTACTTTTGATCTGGGAACAACCGTCGCGGCAGGATGTTCTGTCAGGTTCAAAGTAGGAACCTCAATACCATCGGCAGGGGCATTTATACAAATAAGTACAAATGGCGGCCAGAATTTTGACCCCACAGGCACCGTGCCGCCTCTTTCAGGAGACTACGTAGGAGACACCGGCCCCTCAGATGCTGACGGATTTGTGTTAACGGCAGCAGCAAGCACTGTGACTATCGGACTGGCGGTTCTCGGCGGCAATGTCTATTCCGGCGAATTTTATGTTTACGATGTGGAAACCAACTGTAACTGTACGGTATTGCCGGTAAACCTGGTCTCATTTACAGCCCTTAAAAATAATGGATCATCGCAACTTCACTGGTCAACTTCCGTAGAAACCGACAACAGGGGTTTTGAAGTACAACAAAGTACCGATGCCAAAAACTGGAAAGCCATCGGCTTCGTATCCAGTGAAAGCACCAACAGCACCCGTCAGATTGACTATACCTTTACAGATGAAGCCCCTGAAACAGGCGTTAACTATTACAGGTTAAAACAAATAGACATTGACGGCACCTTCAGCTACAGCCCGATCAAATCCGTCAGGTTTACAGAGGAGAAAAACCCGCTGACCCTGGGAGCTAACCCGGCTTCTGAATCGATTAACCTGGCCGGTAACCTAAGCCAGATCAAAAGCATGAAAATTGCCGATTCATATGGCAGGATCATGATCAGCAATATTACACCCAAAAACAAAATAGAAATCAGCGAACTGCCTAAAGGCGTTTATCTCCTCCTGATCGAAACCACCTCGGGCGGAAGGATCAGTAAGAGGTTTGTGAAGGAGTAGGTCCTCAAAATAATTAATGCACAACCCGGGGTTTGTTCTCCGGGTTGTTTTTTTGGGTATATGAAATGTGACATCGCAGAGAGAAATGAATCAACACAGAGTTACCGGACACATTAATCATAATTTCATATTTCTTTCCCAACCTCCAGACACAAGTAAACTTTCAGGTCAATGTAAACCTTACAATTTTCATTAACTTTGAATCAAATCAACCAAAACCGGATAATTGGTTATGAACACATTCAGGGATTTTTTGGAACAGAAAATAAAGTTGACCGAAAATGAGTGGACATTTTTTACCTCCGGACTTGTGAGGCAGGAATTCCCCTCAAAGAAGATAATTCTGAAAAAAGGAGAGACTGAAAAATACATTTCATTTATAGAAAAAGGTTCAGTCAGGTTTTTTGTCCCTAATGATGAATCAGAACTGACTTTTGCTTTTATTTTTGAGAATGACCTGGTTTGTGCCTATGATTCATTTCTGACCCAAACTCCCTGCCAATATGCGGCTGAAACGCTGACCCCTACTGTTATATGGCGTTTTTCTTATGATACACTTCAGAAACTGTATTCAGAATTACCCGTCAGCAATATCATCGGCAGAATTGCCAGCGAAGAAATTTACCTGAAAAAGGCAAAACGGGAGTTATCATTTTTACTTGACAGTGCAGAAGAACGCTATCTCAGGATATTCACAGAAAGGCCCAACCTGTTAAAAGAAATACCACTCAAATACATTGCTTCATATATAGGAATAAGCCCTCAGGCCCTAAGCCGGATCAGGAAACGCATTACTTAACCCAGGTTCATTGACAGCCTTGCATATATTACTCATTTTTGTAAAAAAAATAAAATGAGAAATATCATCATCATATTCATGGCCTTACCTGTACTTCTGGGATGCGGCCACATGCACAAACGTTCCTCTGACTACTATTACCGTCAACCATTGCAATACAATGATGGCATTAGAGTTGCCAACCTAAATAAATCAGGGATAGATTCCACACAAATCATCCGGTTAACAAAACTGATATTAAATGACAGTCTTCGGAATGTTCACAGTTTGCTTATTTTAAAAGACGGACAACTTATCTACGAAAATTATTTTGCGGGCAAGGATCAGAACCACGGAAAAAGATTGGGGTACATCCACCACACCGTTAATCAGTTACACGATGTCCGGAGTATTTCCAAGAGTATCGTTTCGGCCTGTATAGGCATCGCTCTGAAAAACAAAATGATCGGAAGCATAGATGAACCTATTTATAAATACTTTCCTGAAATAAAGGACAGCCCGGCCGGGACTATCACGGTACGGCAGCTATTAACAATGACATCTGGTCTTGAATGGGACGAAATAGGCAGCTACGGAAGTTTTTTCAACAGTGAAACACAAATGCATCTGCGTTTTAACCCCATCAGATATATATTAAAGAAACCATTGGCGGCTAAGCCCGGAACTCAATGGAATTACAGCGGTGGAAACACCCAACTTCTGGCCGAAATCATTTATAAAACCAGCGGGATGAGAATTGATGAATTTGCCGAAAAATTTCTTTTTAAGCCGCTTGGCATCAAAAGATATCAATGGGTCAACCTGACTTTAAAGAAAATTCCGGCAGCAGCATCAGGATTAAGAACCACCTCGAGAGATTTACTAAAATTCGGACTTCTTTACATGAATAACGGAAAATGGAATGATAAACAGATTTTAGACAGTTCCTGGACAAATGAATCATTCATTAGTCACATCAAAAGGACCAACCTCGAAAAATACAAAATTAAGGACGGGGGCTATGGATATCAGTTCTGGCAGTATACAGATGCTATAAACGGACATACCATTGAAATCACAGAAGCAAAAGGCAACGGCGGACAATCGATATTTTTCTGCAAGTCTTTAAACCTCGTGGTTGTCACGACAGGCGGAAATTATAACCAGGTCAATGATAACCCTTATGTTATACTGTCAGAATATATACTCACCTCGATCCAGCAGTTAAAAGAACGCTGAAATTAAGACCCACCTGTTAACTTTAAATCGTGATGAAAAGGTGCAAAGAAAGGTATTCAGTATTTTCAGAACTTAATATTTTCCACTGACATAGGGTTGTCACCGGGCCGTTTTACTTTTGATTAAACAATAAATGAAATCAAAATGAAAAACTCACATGTATTACGCGGACTAGCCACCATCAGTTTCTACGCTACTGACCACGAAGCAGCAAAAAAATGGTATAGTGAATTTTTAGGTGTTGAGCCATATTTCAATGTTTCGGGGTATTCTGAGTTCAGAATCGGCGATTACCAGCATGAACTGGGTATTATTGACGCCCGGTTTGCTCCGGAAGGTACTGCCAAAGGCCCGGCGGGTTCTATCGCTTACTGGCATGTCGACGACCTGCAAGGCACACTTGATCATCTGATATCATCAGGGGCCACACTCTACCAGCCCATTACCGACCACAGTGGGGGGAAAGGAAATTTCGTAACCGCATCCGTCGTTGACCCTTTCGGAAATATCCTGGGAATCATGACCAACAAACATTTTCTGGAGGTATTGGAGGATGGAAAACGGTAGATCGAAAAAGGAATTCGCAGAATGAGGTGACCCGGTCTGGAGGACCCTGTTTGGGTCGTGGTTATATCCGGATGCCTTTTCTATAAACATACTCAGGATTGTTCGTCATATGCAAAACAGATATTCAGATTTAATATGAGGGGGAATGAATCCGAAGGATTCACATGTTTATAGCATACACATGATCACGAAGAAATCCGACCCTGAGGGGGTCGCATACGGGAATCGAATACCTGTTCGTTGTCCCAATTTCCCCTTTACGAAACCATGTCCGATAACCTGCAATTTCGCCGAAAGATGCGACCCGGTCTGGAGGACCCATTTAGGGTAGTTGCCGTGTCGGGGACATTGTTTTCTATAAACATGCAACCCCTTCAAGGTTGTTCGTCGTATGCAAAACAGACATATTCATTTATCATGACAGAGAACGACCCCAGGGGGTCGAATATCTGTAGAAAAGCATATCTTCTCCAAATTTCACGACCCCGGAGGGGTCGCATAATGGCTCCAGATATGGACTCTTTCTCCAATTCCGACCATGCAAACCCGGGCCCCAACATATGGGTCAGGGGCACAGCTATGGCAACCACACGCTCAGATATCGCGGCTGCACCGTCAGGTGTCTAAGGTGTGTGAATAGGGAGGCTTGGTCCGCGATAACTTATATGCCGCACCCCATTAAAATTAACTTTCCCATAACAGCTTATTTATTTAATTTTAGGGTTCAATATTCAGTCCGTCTGAAAACCTTAAAATTATTCATTACATGAAATTTTTCTTTCTTTCCATGGCATTGCTTTGTCAGTGTCTTTTCTTACAAGCTGCCGGGCCCGGCGACCAGGGTCTATACCTGGATAAGTATTCATTTAAAGAAGCGAGCACCACGCTGCCGGTGGCGAAGCTGATCTACAGCGGTAAGCCCGTTTTTAAACTGAAAGGCGAGCATGCTTCCTTGTTCCAGATTAAAAACAACCAGTTGTACCTGAGCCCTAAAGGCAAGGCTTTTTATGCCAAAGCCACCAGGGCAGCGATCAGCATCGAAGCTATTGAAGGCAAGAAAACAGTTTCTGTCAGTTCATTTATTATCCTCAAAGATGAATTTATACAAAACCGGGTAGTGGCCCACCGCGGAGCCTGGAAAAACACCAAAGTACCTCAGAATTCTATCGCTTCGCTACAAAAAGCCGTTGAACTGGGTTGCGGAGGCAGCGAATTTGACATCCATATGACCCTTGACAGCGTGCTGGTGATTAACCACGATGCCACGTTTGAAGGTCTGACCATCGAAAAAACAAATTATAAAGACCTGTTAAAGCATTCTCTGAAAAACGGGGAGCCTATCCCTACTTTTGAAAGCTACATCAAAGCCGGGATGCTGCAACAGAAAACCCAGCTGGTAGCAGAACTGAAACCATCGGTGATCAGCAAAGAAAGAGGCCAGAGACTGGCTGAGCGTGTCATGAAAGAAGTGAGAACCCTGCAGGCCCAGGCCTGGGTGGTCTATATCAGTTTTGACTATGATATCCTGAAGAGGCTCCTGGAACTGGAAAGCACAGCCAAAGCCATGTACCTCAACGGCAACATAGCCCCGGCACAGCTGAAAGCCGACAATATGCTGGGTGCGGATTATCATTTCAGTGTATATCAGAAGGATGAAAACTGGATTCAGAACGCCCACAAGGCTGGTATTGAAGTCAATGCCTGGACGGTGAACGATACATTGGTGATGGATTACCTGCTGGTCAGAAATGTGGATTATCTGACGACCGATGAACCGGAAAAAGCCATCATCAGAACGCCCCGTTATATCACCAACAACAAATGGAAGCTGGTCTGGAGTGACGAGTTTAACTACAAAGGCCTGCCTGACGCCACCAAGTGGGATTATGATATGGGCGGAAATGGCTGGGGAAACAACGAACTGCAGTTTTATACCAAAGCCGATACCAACAACGCCATAGTAACCGGCAGCTCATTAAAAATCATCAACAGGAAACAAAGCCGGGAAGGTAAAGAATATACTTCAGCCAGGATGGTGACCAAAAACAAGGGCGACTGGAAATACGGCAGAGTGGAAGTGCGGGCTAAACTACCTAAAGGACGTGGCCTGTGGCCGGCCATCTGGATGCTGCCGACCGACTGGAAATACGGAGGCTGGCCTGCCAGCGGCGAAATCGACATCATGGAGCACGTGGGCTACAACCCCGATTCGCTGTACGGAACGGTACATACCAAAAGCTTTAACCACTCCATTCATACACAGGTGGGCAAAAACATCAGACTGCCTGAGCCTTACACTACTTTCCATGTTTATGCCATTGAATGGTATGCCGACCGCATCGACTTTATCTTTGACGGTGCTACCTATCTGACTTTCAAAAACTCAGGAAAGGGTTCGGCAGAGTGGCCGTTCGACCAGAACTTCCACCTGATACTCAACATCGCTACGGGAGGCAACTGGGGAGGACAGAAAGGCATAGATGAAAGTATATTCCCGGGAACGATGGAAGTGGATTATGTGAGGGTATTTCAGGAGAAATAAATGAAAAAGCCCGGATTGCTCCGGGCTTTTTCATTTATATTTTATCTAATCAGAAACACAAACTTGCAGCTCCTAACAAGCCCGCATCGTTAGCCAGTGTTGCTCTTTTGATATCAAGTGTTTTAAGATAATAAGGAGTCAGCCAGAACTCAAGCTGACGGGTTACCGCCGGCATGATGTAATCAAATGAAGCCGACAATCCGCCACCGATCAGGATGGTTGTGATGTCCAGTATCCTGATCATTGATACAAGCCCGTCACCAAGCATAGTACCTACTTCATCAAAGATCTTAAGGGCCAGGTCATCACCTTCCGAGGCCGCTGCTACCAAGCCAGTGGTTGAGATAGAGCCGTCTGCAGGCAATTTGGTCACGTTTTTATATTCCTGACGCATGCTGTTGGCCAGGTCAAGCAATTCGTTTTTACCGATGTTACGCTCCAGTACTTTGTGGTTTCTGGACGGCATATGACCAGGTTCCATGGCATTTCCTCCGCCGCCTTTGAAAACCTGCTTGTCGATAATGGCAGCACCACCCACGCCTGTACCCAGGGTCACAAAAATATAATCTTCAGGAATTTCGCCTTCTCCGAAATAGTACTCTCCCAATGCTGCTGCGTTGGCATCGTTTTCAAGGAAGAATTCATGATTGGGGAAACGTTCTCTTAGTTGTGGTATGATGGCCATTCCGTCAATTTCCGGGATAGCGGTGATTTCTACCAGGTAAAGCCTGTCACGGGTAATCAGTCCGGGAACTCCGATACCGACTTTCTGAACTTCAGGATTTTCTTTTAACTGAACGGCTATTGCATCGCCTAATCTTTCTATGAAGTGCCCTGAGGACCGCCAACTGCCAGTGTCATGACTATAAAAATTTGTAATATTACCGGATTCCGCGTTTACTATTCCCATTTTGACATTGGTCCCTCCTACATCAATCCCTAGATATTCAGTTGCCATTATTATTCAGCTTATTCTGTATTGGTTTAAAAAATGTCTACAAATATAAAGTGAAATTATGATATTCCAATAGTTAATATCTCATCAATGAGAGACAACAGTTCATGTTTGCCATTGGACTTTTCTGAGGAAGTGACAAAATACTCAGGAATGATTTCCCAATTCTCTGTCATCGCACTTCTGAAGGCATCGATATTTCTTTGTCCCTCTCCTTTTTTGACTTTATCCGACTTGGTAAACACCAGTTTAAGCGGTATTCCCTCCTCTCCTATTTTATTGACAAACTCAAGATCAATTTTCTGGGGTGGCAGCCGGATATCAATCAGCACAAAAACATAGAGCAGATTTTCACGGTTTTTGAGGTAATCCCAGATCATTCCCTGCCATTTTTCTTTTTCCTTGAGGGGTACTTTCGCAAAACCATAGCCGGGTAAATCGACCAGATACCATTTATTGTCGATGAAGAAATGATTGATCAGCTGGGTTTTTCCTGGTGTGGCCGAGGTTTTTGCCAGTTTCTTTTGTCCCGTAATCATGTTGATCAGAGAAGACTTTCCCACGTTCGATCTGCCTATGAATGCAAATTCAGGTTTATCGGGCTTGGGAGAGTTTTTATGATCCGAGGCACTTTTTAAAAATATAGCTTCTTTGATGGTCATTCTATTGGTTCATTTTGGGATACAGTTGGGGCAAATCCCCTGTACCAGCATGTTGACATCTTCCCTTACGTATCCTTCAGGTAAGCGGATGGCCGGTATGTGTACGCTTTCCAGGCAGGTGGTATCACCGCAGGTGGAGCATTTAAAATGGATGTGGTCATGGTGGTGTTCGTGAGAACTGCATTCTTCTTTACAAAGGGCATATTTCACGCCACCTTCGTCATCCGGTATTTTATGGAGAATTCCTTTTTCTACAAAAGTTTTGAGTGTCCTGTAGATGGTTACGCGGTCAAAACCATCCTGCAGCAAACTCTCAAGGTCGCCATGCGACAAAGCAGCGGATTTGTTCAAAAAAGCCTCTAAAATGCTTTCACGGCAATCAGTATGCCTGAGAGCGTAGGTTTTGAGTGTATTTTTCGAATCTGTCATCATCATATTATTCCAACACCAGACTGGCGTTTTCGAATTGTAATTTTACCAAATTTGCATAAATTCCGTCATTTTTCAAAATCAGCTCCTCATGACTTCCTGTTTCTGCAATCTCTCCTTCTTTGATCACATAAATCCTGTCCACATTACGGATCGTGGCCAGACGGTGGGCAATAATGATCGTGGTCCTGTCTTTCATCAGCTCGTTCAGGGCACCCTGAACCAGTTTTTCAGATTCCGAATCCAGGGCACTGGTGGCCTCATCCAGCAATAATATAGCCGGATCTTTCAGAATAGCCCTGGCGATGGCGACGCGTTGTCTTTGTCCTCCTGATAACTTAACGCCACGCTCACCCACTACCGTATCAAATTTCTCCGGGAATTTTTCAATAAACTGTAAGGCATTGGCCCTTCTGGCGGCATTGTAGACTTCTTCAAGACTGGCCGAAGGGTTACCGTACAGGATGTTCTCCATGATCGTACCGCCAAAAAGCATGACTTCCTGGGGAACAATCGCTATGTTTTTTCTCAGGTCCGTCACGTCCTGGTCAGCGATCGATTCGCCGTCAACACTGATGGTACCCGAAGTTAAAGGGTAGAATTTCATCAGCAATTGCACGATCGTCGATTTACCGGCACCGCTCTGGCCCACCAAAGCGACTTTCTCACCCGCACTGACGTGGAAAGAAATATCTTTTAAGACTTCAATATCCGGTCTGGATGGATAATTAAACGATACGTTTTCAAAACTCACTTCTCCGTTTATCTTATGATCACGCGGTATATTATCTACATTTACCTCTGATTTTTCTTCTATGATCTCGAGTAATCTTTCTGAAGAACCGACGGTTCTCTGCAACTGGGCGTATAAATCACCCAGGCCGCTCAGTGACCCACCGATAAAAGTGGTATAAAAAAGAAAGGTCAGCAAATCAGCCAGCTGCATTTCTCCGGCCTCAACCAGTCCCCCGCCATACCAGACCACCCCGACAATACCCCCGAACATGCCTACAATAAAGAATGTGATGAAACCTCCACGCAAAGCCGCGGCTTTCAAAGCGGTCTCAACGATTTCTCCCATTACTTTTTTATATCTGTTGATCTCCAGTTTTTCGTTGGTAAACGACTTCACGATATGCACCGACTGAAGGGTTTCTTCCACAATGACGTTGGACTCAGCCAGCTTATCCTGGGTTCTTTTGGCCAACACCCGGATATATCTGCCGAAAACGATCGCAGCAATAACCAGCACAGGAAAAGTTGCCAGCATAAACAGGGTGAGTTTCCATGATAAAACTATGATGATGGAAATACCGACGATCAGCGTCACGATCTGTCTGAAAAATTCGGCCAGTGTGGTAGATAAAACCACCTGGAGGGAAGATACATCTGAAGAGATCCTGCTGGTCAGCTCCCCTACCCTGCGTTGTTCAAAAAAATGAATGGGTAAGGTAATGAATTTACTGTAAACCATCTTCCGGATATCAGCGGCGGTCCACTCACTTACCTGCGAAAAGAAATACACCCTGAAATAAGAGAAGAGCCCCTGCAGCAATAAAATGCCTGCAAAAAACATCGTCACGTTATTGAGTGTATATTTTGATTTCCCTTCAATCACCCGGGTCATCTCCCCGATCAGCATCGGGAAAGCGAGGGTGGAAGCACTGGAAAGTGTCAGGAAAACCATTCCGATTGCGAAAGTCCATTTGTAAGGTTTTATAAAAGCGAGCAATTGCAATGCCTTTTTAAGTCCTTCTCTACTTATTTTTCTTTTGTCTTTCGGGGCTACTTCGTCCCAAAATCCTTTTCTGCCTTCAGCCATTATTTATTCTTCTATCTGTCCCCTGTATTTTGAATCTTTAAAAATCTTTTGTGCGTCATTGTCTTTCATCAATTCTTGTAACGTAACCGAAGGGTTTTCAGTTCTGTAGCGGCTCACGATTCGCCACCCAAGCCACTGCCCGATTCTGCCTGGGCAGTCAGGACCTACTTCCGGTACATTCGGCCTCTCGTCCACGTATTTCTTTTTGATCCTGAAATTCTGTTCAAAGAGCAGTTTCTTGTCCACAAAATGAGCCCACACTAGGTCCTGGGCATCCCAGACTTCCTTCATTTTGGCTTCGGTATATCCGATGATGAGATAGTCTGGCGTTTCGGGCATAGCCGCTTTGGTAAACTCAAAGGCTTTGCCAAAAAACACCATATCCGCCAGTAACGAGCGGTCGGAGTCATTCATTTTAATGAAGCCGTTAGACAAAAAGCGAATGATGGTAGGCACCAGGTAAGGTTTCTGGTATCTTTCGAGTAAATAATCCGGTTGCTGTGGCCTGTACTTGGCCGTTGGCCCTACAAACGCCTCCAACGCGATGATGACCAGGGTGTCCGATACAAAAATATCATTTTCGAGACCCGTAAAAGTAGTCACGATTTTAGGCTCTTTAAAATCAGGGTAATAGGATTTGATGTATCTGAAAGCCGATTCAAACTCTTTTTTGATGTCTGACAATTCGCCGAAATGCACCTGGGTCTGGTCATACAATGCCCGGGTTTCAGGGTGCGTAATGAGATAATATAAGTGAGAGACAAACGCGGTGTCTTCCGGGAAAGTCCTGTAAAGCGAATGTATGTAGGTCTGATTTTTCTTCAGGAGGGCTTGAAGCTCTTCTTTACTTTTGACGGCCATCAACTGGCGGTCAAACCGTTCGATATTGACGGATACCTTGATATCTTCTACGTCAGGTTTTTCAGCGGTCTTGTTGCAGGATATAATAAAAACGGACAGGATCAAAAGAAAAAAAGTACTCCTTAAATAAAACTTCATATTAATTTTTCGGTTTTTGTGCAAATTTAAGGAATTATTGAACCCGTTGAGAATTAATACTTCATAAACCTTTTTAAATATTTCCGGAGTAAAAGAATCTGATCCTGAATTATTCCTTGAAATTTTTCTCCCCCGCTTCAATTCTGACCTTTAAATGATTCTCTCTCGGGGGAACGGGGCAGCTGAAACCTGTTTCATAGGCACACAAAGGATTGTAGGCCTTGTTAAAATCGATGAGCAGTGCATCTCCTTTTATTTCTTCCATTTTAAAATCAAGATACCTGCCTGCTCCATACGTGTCGTTCCCACTGGTGAGGTCTTTAAAAGGAACAAAGAGCAGATTCCTGGTAAGCGGTGTCAGGACAGCTGAACGGTAGACCTGCAAAACGCATTTTTTAGCATTTACGGTAAAATGAAGTTCTCCGAAAACAACAAAAGATTTCCGGTCGCCGGAAGAGGTAATCATCTCTGTTTTTTTTGCCTTTCCTTTGATTTCAAACCGGGCTTTGATGATGAAGCTGGTATCGGGATCATAATATTTAAGGTACTTCGAAACCTGGTCGCCGGGTCCGAAGTCAACTTTATCTTTCAGTTTCTCAAAATATTCCTGCCTGTCCTGCCTCACCTTATCAGCGTAGCCCTGGGCCAGGCATTCAGTTCCGGCCACAAACAGGATAAAGAAAACAAAAAGTAGTTTTTTCATTTGACGGTCCATATTTGTTTTAAAGCTTCCATCAGGTCGGTGTGATAATTGGATGCCACCGGCACCACTTCTTTTTCGGAAAGGCTGACCTGGTGCCTTTCGATTTTCTGGATATGGGCCAGGTTGATGATGTAAGACTTGTGCACACGCATGAAGCTTTTGGCCGGCAATGTTTCTACCGCTTCGGTCATCGTCATTCGGGTCACGGTCTTTTTATCTTTTTCCCTGAAAGTCAGATAGTTGCCTTCTGACTGCACATACAACAAATCTGCCACGGCAATCCTGACCAGGTCATAGCCGTCTTTCAGGAAAATATACGGCATCTCTGTTTCTTCTTTATTAATGACTTCCGAAGCTTTCTGGCAGGCTTTCATAAACCTGGAGAAGTCGAAAGGCTTGACAAGATAGTCAATCGCACTTAAATTAAAAGCGTCAACGGCATACTGAGAATAAGCTGTCGTAAAAATAACGCCTGCGTCTTTGGGTAAAAGCTGGGAGAAATCCAGTCCTGAAATGTCCGGCATGTTGATATCCAGGAAAACCAGGTCAACCGGGTTTTTCTTCAGATAGTCAAGAGCCTCAATGGCACTCACAAATGTTTCCTTCAGGTCCAGGAAACCTACTTTGGCTGAGTGGGCCTTGATGACTTCAAGGGCCATCGGTTCATCATCTATTGCTATTGCTTTGATCATCGCTTAATTCATGTTAATCTGACCTGTAATTTTACTTCAAATACGCCCTCACTGGCTTCAACAGAAAGCTGGTGCCTGCCGGGATAATACAATTCAAGTCGGCGTTTGGTGTTTTCAAGACCGGTGGATGTCCCTGCCTCCAGTTTATCCACATGGCGGATGATGCTGTTTCGGCATATAAAACTCAGTTTATTGCTTTCTACTTTCAGGTCGATATGAATAAATGATTCCTGGTTGATGCTGATACCATATTTGAAGGCATTTTCTACATAAGGAATGACCAGCAGCGGGGCGATCTTCGCAGGGATTTCGTCCCAGTAAATATCAGTCGTGATTGAAATGTTCGGGCGTTCTGGTATCCTCATTTTCTGAAGCTGAATGTAATCTTCGAGAAACGTCAGTTCCTTTTCTATCGGCGAACGCTCGGTTTTAGTTTCTTCCACCACATGCCGCATGATCCTGGAAAGCTGTTCGATTCCAGCCGCGGTTTTAGGACTGTCTTCCACGATGGCAGAGCCGTAAAGATTGTTCAGCACATTGAACAGAAAGTGCGGGTTGATCTGGGCCTTCAGAGCTACGAGTTCTGCTTTGGTTTTCTGATAAACCAGTTCTTTAAGTCTTCTATGCGACTCTGACGTGTAACGTGCGACAGCGTAAACAAAGGCGAACATCATCCAGAAATTGGTCAGGAAGAAATTCAGACCGAACGGCTGCATTTTTTCTCCCAGCAAGCCCCTCATGGCCAAAAGGATAAAAATATAAAAAAACACCAGCACCAGGGCATAGAAAAACTTGCCTTTGCGGCCTTCTTCCACAAATAACACCTTGAAGAGATACTGATAATTAAACTCCGAAAAAAGTACTGAAACACCCAGCAGACTAAAAATAAGGCTTTTTGTCCTGAAAAACCGTATAATCCAGAAACCGGTATTATAGCCCCAAAGGTATATTTCACCTTTTGACCTGGTTTTGACAGAACCTTTGGCATAGTCAGCCGCGAGTTCATCAAGAGGATAATAAACCGTATAATACCAGACTGTATGAATGAGACAAATCAGCGTAATAACCGCCACAATACTCACCCAGTGCTTCTTCACAAACGGGATTACCTGGTTTATCTGAAATGTATTACTGATGCTCACTTTATTCATTCCTGTTTGTTTTAAGCCTTCAAAACCCATTTGCAGGTCCTGACCAGGTCTTAAACGTTGTAAATTTAGTAGCTTTCTCATAATTTCTGTCTTTTTTCGTAAGGGGAAACAGGATTCTTATCTTTTTTACGGACTTTCAATTGGATTCAGGGCTCGTTTTTACACTGATCAATATCACGACCAATCCGACAAATGCAGACCTGAACAATATTTTCACCCAGTTAATGATCTCAAACTGATGGATGTAATCTGCCCAGCCCCATGTTTTCCCTTCCATTACCAGGGATTTGAAAAGGGGGTAAAATTCGGCCAGGATAATCGACATCAGCATATATCCCAAAGCAATCCCCGCGGCCCTTTTCAGGTTAAATGTGGTTTTCATATGGTCCGGGTAAATGTTCTGCTTATTTTTTTCGACCGGATGAAACAAGAATAAGGAAACCTGCTGTTATTCCACAAATGATCAGGGTGCCTTTGATGAGTTTGCCTGTATCCGACAAGTGGCCAAGCCACGAAGTGGTCACCAGGTAACCGAGAATTCCGCCAAGGAAACCGATCAGGATAAGTATGATTGACTTTACAGGTTTAGCCGTATTTCCGTGATTGGTAAAGACCTGTTTTTCATTTCTGAATATGTCATACACCACGCCCCTCATCAGGTCAAGTCCGACTTTGATCCGGTAACTTACCGGATGCCCGTTTTCCTCTTTCTGAAATTCATGAGTGGCACCAAGAAGGGAAGTTTTTTCAGACACTTTCTCTTCATTGTAAAAGATGGTTTCTTTTCCCCAGAAGGTATTATTAATGTCAATTTTAGTATTGTCGTCTAATTGTAGCGTAAGGAATCTCATTGTTTTTAATTGTTTAAGTTTTCACCTGCTTTGTTGCCGGTTTGATGGTTCAAAAGTATCTGACGGAGACAGATGAAAAAAAAGCGTGTGATGAAAGTGCCGGATGTTGGGATGAAGTGGGAGTCGTTTGTGATTTTGGCAATTTGTGAATTCCGGTATTCCCTGCCTGTCAGCCACAAATTGAGATCCGGAACTAAGCACTACTGTTTACTTTTTTGATGTAGTAGATTCGCACGGCCGTGCGAATCTACTTAGTTCCGGAATCTGCAAAAGAAATATCAGGCAAAAAGTCTCCTGAAAAACCTCCCCGCAGCATAGACCAGGCTCATCGTGACACACATGGGGCAAATACCAAAACGGAAAAAAGTCAGAAGCACTTTTTTGTACCATGGCATATCAGCGGGGATAATGGGACAGCTTACACCATCGCCTTCATATTCTTTGATTCCCCAGACATTGACCGGATTTTTCATGATTTTCAACCGAAAAAGTGATAGATACAAACACACAACAGGGAAACCGACACGGCACAGAGGATGATTTTTGTTCTTTTAGTCATTGTATTCATTTTTTAAGTTTGGTTATTAATACCCCGCTTACAAAATGATCACCCTTTTGTTTCAAGTTGTTTTTCTTTTCTGAGTTGCTGCATGCATTTATATTGCTGATTGGCAGCAGAATGTTTGTTTTTCCAGCCCATCTTCAGCATCAGGCTTTCCATGGGTTCATGATAGAAGAAGAGGGCTTTTAAAATACGCTGGCAGTTTTTTGTGATTTTAGTCAGCCACCGGCTGAGCTTTTCTTCTTTTGCCGGTTCAGGCTCCGTTTCAAAAGTGCATGACTCCTGCTGGTAAATGCTGATATCTTCCACACTGATCACCTTATTATCTCTCACTCGTTTGAGCCAGATATTCCTGTTGATTGCAAACAAATAGGTCTTAAGCGAGCTGGTCAGTTTAAATTCCGGCTTGCGGATTTTCTGAAGCAACACCATAATGGCTTCCTGGAAAACATCTTCCGCATCTGCCCGGTTTCCGCCGTGACGGGTGATGTGTGTCGAAACAGAAGGAAAACAGGAGGTATAAAGTGCCTCAAAAGAGGCGTTTTTCCCCTCTCTGAGTTGATTGAGCAGTGTTTCTTCGGGTATACTTGTCATCACATTGCAATTTAGTTAATAATTATATACCCTGATACGCCCTCGATCACCCTTACTGCTCATTTTTTATTTCCACATGCCTTCTCCGTTGTCCTTTTTCCTTTCTCCTTCCCACCATAAATCTTGTTTTTTACATATTTTATCTATGATTTAACCCATATGGTCGAAAAGGAAAAAAGTACTATATTCGTTGCTTTAACTTTGATTTTCAACTTAATAGATGAACATCTGTATGAAGATAAATAAACTTCCTAAAACCCTCTGTTTTTTACTTTTTATTTCAGTATCTGCCTTCGCCCAGGCTCCGGACGAGAGCCGTTTCAACAAAGTAATCATCACCGAAGGGCTGGACGAGCCTATGGAGATGACGATCCTGAAAGACAAACGGGTCTTGTTTGTTGAGCGTAAAGGCAATCTGAAGCTTTATGATCCTGAATCCGGGGCGATCAAAACCATCGCTACTATTCCCGTCAACACCAAGTACACCAACCGTGAAGGCAAGGTCAGAGAAGCAGAAGAAGGATTGATGGGCATTATCCATGACCCTCAGTTTGAGCAAAACCACTGGATTTACATGTATTATGCGGACCCGGCCACTCCGAAACACATCCTGGCCCGCTGGGAACTGAAAGGGGAAGAACTCGTGGAATCTTCCAAGAAAATCCTGCTTGAAGTGCCTACGCAAAGGGAAGAATGCTGCCATACAGGCGGTGGGATGGTTTTTGACAAAAGCGGCAACCTGTACCTGACGGTCGGAAACAATACCTCCAACAGTAATTCGGACGGCTATGCACCTATTGACGAAAGACCGGGTCAGGAAGTATGGGATGACCAGCGTGGTGCTTCCAACACCAACGACCTGAGAGGTAAAATACTCAGAATCAAACCTTTGCCTGACGGCACTTACAGTATACCTTCAGGCAACTTATTCCCGAAGGGCACCCCGCAGACCAAACCGGAAATCTATACCATGGGACACAGAAACCCGTGGAGACCTACCATCGATTCAAAAACAGGATATTTATACTGGGGTGAAGTGGGCCCTGATGCCTCTGTCGACTCAGAAAAAGGCCCGAGGGGTTATGACGAGTTCAACCAGGCCAAAGGTCCGGGCAACTTCGGCTGGCCTTATTTTATCGGTGACAACAAAGCTTACGCCGACTGGGATTTTGCCACTTCAAAACTAAAATCTGAGGCGAGATTTAACCCGGAAAAACCTATCAATGATTCTCCCAACAACACAGGTCTGAAAGAATTGCCTCCAGCTCAGAAAGCCTTTGTATGGTATCCTTATGGTATCTCAGAAGAGTTTCCGCTGGTAGGAAGCTCAGGCAGAAGTGCCACGGGCGGCCCGGTTTTCAGGGCAGCAGACTACCCGGCAGCCGAAAGACTATTCCCGTCTTATTATGAAGGCAAATGGCTGATGGTCGAATTTATGAGAGGCTGGATCATGTCTGTTACGATGGACGAAAAAGGTGACTATAAATCCATGGAGCGTTTTCTGCCCAACGAAAGCTTCGGCAGTGCCATCGACATGGACTTTGGTCCGGACGGAGATTTATATGTACTCGAATACGGTTCGGCCTGGTTCAAAGGCAACGACAACGCCAGATTGGTGAAAGTTCAGTACAACGCAGGCAACAGAAAACCGGTCGTAAAACTGACTGCAGATAAAAACTCAGGGGCATTGCCGCTTACCGTGAAGTTATCAGGCGAAGGAAGTGCTGATCCTGATGGTGATGTACTGACCTACAAATGGGAAATCACAGACGAAAAAGGTGTAGCCAAAAAACTGACCGGCAAAAACGTCAGCAATGTCTTTGTTAAGCCGGGAATCTACACTGTAGAACTGACCGTAAAAGACATCAAAGGGGAAGAAAGCTTCCAGTCTGTGGAAATCAAAGCCGGAAACGAGTCGCCCCAGGTGAGTTTCAATCTTGACAACGGCAATAAATCGTTCTATTTCCCTGGCAAACCGCTTAATTACACCGTCAATGTGTCGGACAAAGAAGACGGAGACCTGAAAAGCGGTAAAATCAAACCGGAAGAAGTAGCCGTAAGCATAGATTATTTACCGGCCGGATTTGACAAAATCGAAGTGTCACAAAGCCACAGGGGAACAGATGCCCTGGCGTTTGCTTCCACTGGTCTGCAACTTATTGACCAGAGCGACTGTAAGTCATGTCACCAGATGAAAGAGAAATCGGTTGGCCCGAGTTACATAGATGTGGCCGCCAAATATAAAGGAGATAAAAGGGCCCTTGACCGCCTGTCTCAGAAAGTGATCAAAGGCGGTATGGGCGTGTGGGGCGAACATGCGATGAGTGCCCACCCGCAATTGTCAAAAGCAGAAGCCACTTCTATGGTGGAGTATATCCTCAACATCGGAGATGAGAGTGCCTTCAAAACCATGCCTGTCAAAGGCACTTATGAACCTAAACTGCCGGAGCAGCTGAAAAGCGAGGGTGTTATCTTCCTGAGAGCCGCTTACCGTGACAAAGGATCCAAAACGATGAAATCCCTGACCTCCGAAGAGATCAGGATCCTGAGAAGCCCGGTGGTCAATCCTGAAAATGCCGATTATAAAAAAGGTATGAACCAGGTGATTACACCGTCCAGGTCGTTGTTTGCCGTAGGTCAGAACGCCCATTTAGGTTTCAAAAAGATCGATTTCACCGATATCAAATCTATTGAAATGCTGGTACAGGTAACTTCCCGTGTAGGAGCTGCCGGTGGTGAAATAGAAATAAGACTGGACTCTCCGGAAGGTAAACTGGTAGGTAAAACACCATTTGTGGCTTTAAAAGATGTGGCATTTACCCCGCCGCCGCCAGCCAAACCCGCTGCACCGGGAGCAGCCCCTGCACCCGCTCCGGCCCAACCGGATATGGCGGCCATGAGAAGAAGAATGTCTCAGACACTCAATATCAATGTGGCCGAAACAGGTATCCATGATGTGTACTTTGTCTACAAAAACCCTAAAGCGGAAAAGAACCAGATACAAATGCAGGTACAGGAGATACAGTTCAGAGATAAAGAAATTAACCAGTAATTCAGATAAAGTAAGGATAGCCTTAAAATGTTCAGCCGATTGATTAATTTTATAAATAAACAACAGCCTTACGTTTGAAACTATGGATCAAAAACTTATCAACCTTTATGATGAATACACGCATAAGCCTCTGAAAAGAGAAGTATTCATGAGTCGCCTGGCCAAACTTACCGGTAGTCTGGCCGCAGCGATGTCGGTTCTTCCCATGCTTGAAGCCAGTGCGGCCTATGTCGGTCAGATTTCTGAAGACGACGCCGATCTGATTATCGAAGATATCACCTACCCGATTTCAGAAGGACAAATGAAAGGCTATCTGGCTAAACCCAAAAGCAGCACAGGCACTTTGGGAGCAGTCATCATTGTCCATGAAAATAGAGGATTAAATGCCCATATTAAAGATGTAGCCAGAAGGGTAGCCAAAGCCGGCTACATTGCCCTGGCCCCGGATGCCCTGTCTCCGCTCGGAGGCACCACTGCCAATGACGACGAAAACAGGGCCGGATTCGGCAAACTGGATATGCCTAAAACCATCGCCAATTTTGTGGCCGGTGCAGACTATCTTTCCAAAAGAAAAGACAGCAACGGTAAAGTAGGTTGTGTAGGTTTCTGCTGGGGTGGTGCGATGGTCAACAACATGGCCGTAAGTGCCCCGCTTTCTCTTAAAGCTGCTGTGGCTTATTATGGCCGCCAGCCTGAAGCGGCAAGTGTGAAAAATATCAAAGCGAAAGTCCTGTTACATTATGGCGGACTGGACGAACGTGTCAACGAAGGCATCCCGGCCTATGAAGCTGCATTAAAAGCGGCGGGTGTTTCTTATGAACTGTATGTTTATGAAGGTGCTCAGCATGCTTTTAACAATGATACCTCGGCAGCACGTTACAACAAAGAAGTGGCCGACCTGGCCTGGGGAAGAACGCTGAAGCTCTTCGGAGAAACGCTCAAATAACGTCTATTTAACCCTGAACATAAATAAAACGGCCTGCGGAATGTATTTTTCGCAGGTTTTTTGTTGGATGGAATGATTGCACCAGGGTGTAGTAATCCTGCACTTTCCGGAAAAAGGAGAAATATTTGTCTGGTCATTCACCCGTAATAAAAAAAGGAGAAAGTGTTTCTCTTCCTCCTTTTTCCGTACTCCTTTCTCCTCTAAATATTCTTCTTCTTCAACTCCTTCACGGCGAAATCTGCAGCTCTGGCGGTCAGTGCCATGTAGGTCAGTGACGGGTTGACACATGAAGCAGAGGTCATACAGGCTCCGTCGGTTACGAAGACGTTTTTGACATCGTGCATCTGGTTGTTGCCGTTCAATACCGATGTTTTCGGATCGCGGCCCATCCTGGCAGTTCCCATTTCGTGAATGGCCATACCCAGGTATGATTTCCTGTCGCTTCCCGTTACGTTTTTCAGACCGGCTTTTTCTAGCATCTCAATGGCGTCGTTCATCATATCCTTACGCATTTTGTGCTCGTTTTCTTTCAGTTCGGCATCAAAAACCACCAGCGGGTTGCCCCACTTGTCTTTTTCGGTTTTATGCAGGTACATTTTGTTTTCGTAGTAAGGCAATGTCTCACCGAATCCACCCAGGTTCATTCTCCATTCGCCCGGTCTCACCAGTTCGTTTTTCAGATCAGCCCCGAAACTCAGTTCGTTTACGCTTCTGTTCCAGCCTCCGCGGCTTCCTCCGCCCTGGTATCCGAACCCTCTCAGGTAGTCTCTCTTTTCGCCGTTGAGGTTACGGTAACGCGGCACGTAGATACCCGTCGGTCTTCTTCCGTAGTAGTATTTGTCCAGATCGCCTTCCCAGTCGCCGCTGGCACCGATCCTGAAATGGTGATCCATCAGATTGTGACCCAGTTGTTCAGAGTCATTACCCAGACCATTCGGAAAACGGTTGGAGGTAGAGTTCAGCAAAACGGCAGTTGAACCCAGGGCACTCGCACAAACGAATATGATTTTAGCATAATATTCCTTGGTTTCCATCGTCTTGGCATCGACAATCCTTACCCCGGTGGCTTTCTTTTTGTTTTCGTCATACATGACCTCTTTCACTACCGAATCAGGTCTCAGTGTAAGTCTGCCGGTTTTCATGGCAGGAGGCAAAGTACACGATTGTGTACTGAAATAGGCACCATACGGACAACCCAGAGCACATTTATTACGTCTCTGGCAGGCAGCTCTACCTACTCCCAGCTGGGCTTTCTGAGCTTCAGACAAGTTGGCCACACGGCCGATCGTCATGGTTCTGCCCGGAAAATTCTTTTCGATACGTGTTCTTACTTCCTTTTCGACACAATACATCTCAAACGGAGGCAGAAACTCCGAATCAGGCAACTGGGGCAGTCCCAGTTTTTCACCGGAGATACCCGCGTGCTTTTCAACATAGGAATACCACGGAGCGAGGTCTTTGTAGCGGATAGGCCAGTCTACAGCAATCCCTTCTTTGGCGTTGGCTTCAAAGTCGATGTCACTCAACCTGTAAGATTGGCGGCCCCACATAATAGATTTTCCCCCCACGATATCCGGTCTGAACCAGTCAAAACGCTTCTCTTCTTTGTAAAGCGAGTCGCTGTCGTTCATCCAGTAATTCTGGCTCAACTCATTGAACGGATAATCCCTCGAAAGTTTCGGGTGAGATTCTTTCAAAGCCACCGTCAGACGGCCGTTGTACTGGGTTTCCCACGGATCTTTCATGGCGTTTTCGTAGCCTGTCACGTGTTCCAGGTTTTTGCCTTTCTCAAGCATCAGGACTTTCAGCCCTTTTTCGGTCAGTTCTTTTGCAGCCCAGCCTCCGGTAACCCCCGAGCCAATCACGATGGCATCATAAGTCTGGTCTTTAATTGCATCTATGTTTAAATTCATTGGTCTGATTTGATAGGTTGATGCAGCACATCAACGGGTGATTCATTTTATTTCCGGAATTTTAAAGGGCCCAGGTTTTCTGGTCTTTTTCAAGAGGTATACATCCGTCAAACCTTCCCGGAATAGGAAGATAAGCCAGGGCTTGTGTAGCTCCGATCTCAGAAATAAAGTAGCCCGTAATGGTCAGTTCACGCATCCTGACAAAAAAGTCTTTGTTATAGACCGTAGCATCCTGGATCATGATGTTCTTTTGCTGAAGAGACAGATCCGCAAAACCTTTTTTGAATTTGGCTTTACTGTCGGCGTCAAGCTTGGCCAGCCCGCCGAAGAATTTTTCCTGATCAGGTTTTTCATAGCAGTCTCTCATGACCCTGATGATAAATTGTTCGACACCGGCCGCTTTGGCCCCCGGAGTGTCGGTAGTCGGAATGATGATGTCTGCCACTTCGGCGATCAGGGAGGCCTGGTCTACAGTGGGTCTGATACTTTCCCCGCCATAAATAGCCTGACCCATGGCCCCTGCCAGCAAAGGTGCGGACATAACACCTCCGAGCATTAAGGTTACCCTTTGAATTGCTTCTCTACGATCCATTTTTTCTGAAATTTCAGGTTAGTTAAATTGAATAATGAACTAGGTTTTCCCTCTTCAAAACATAATACAAAAAGCAGTTTAGACAGAGATAGAATTATACCCTAAAATTATATCTTTTTATTGATATTATACCAATTTGAGTTCCGGAACTCGTCTACGGAATGGGAGGATTGCTCTATTAAATACTTCAATGATTGAATGATGGAATGCCTCAGTGGGAAGTGGTGATTTCTGATTTAGTGATTTTTCAACGTTCAATGATAGAATGCCTCAGTGACGAATGGAGATTCCTGATTAGTAATTTTTCTGTTTGTGGTATAGTCGTTTGCAGAAGGGCATTTCCAAGCAAGTCCTTAAAATCAAATAGTCAGCTGATACAAACATACGTTCATACCAGCTGACTATTAAAAAGCGATCAGATCGCTATAACTCCCTTTCTACGTCCGACATCACAGTCAGGCCGGGCGGGCAGGCTTACTCCTTTTTTCGTTCTCTTTACTCCTTTTTCCTCTAAAATTACTTCAGATTCGACAGGAACTCCACCATATCCCTGATCTCTCTTTTTGACATGATCGATCCCATCGGCGGCATGCTTGACGGCATGTTTTCGCGTTTGGCGATACGGCTTACCGCTATCTTCATCGGCTCGGCATCTGAGGTATTGATGATCAGTTCGCTTTCACTTTCTGAAGCCAGTGTTCCGGTGATTTCCTGTCCGTCTTTCAACGTTACGGTAACCACACCAAAACCAGGAGACAACCTCGCACTTGGCTCAATAAGAGCCTGAAGAATGGTCTCTCTGCTCAATGTAGCACCGATCTTGGTCAGCGACGGCCCGACAGCCCCGCCGACATTGTTGATCGAGTGACAACGCACGCACTGACCTGTAGAATTGGTATTGAAATACCTGCGGCCTTCAAAACCGTTACCACCAAACAAAGCTCCTTTGTATTCGTCAAGGATGTTGGTAACAGGATTGACAGTTTTCATTTTTTCTGCCAGCCTTTCTGATTTACTCACCTCAATGGCCTCTGAGAGGTCAAGAGAAAGCTCTTTCGCCAGTTTCTGGTCTTTCAGCTGGTCAATCAGACCTGATAGCACAGGTTCTGTTTTCTGAATCGGCATCTGACCCAGCACGCTGATCATTTTCTGTTGTTCCCTGATCGTTCCTTTCTCAAAGATCGGTTTGACAATGGCCGGAAGGGCACTGGCACTGATATCCAGCTGACCCAGAAGTCCCAGGGCCGTGGTTCTTACGTCTGCATCTTTATCTTCCATTCCCGCTTTGATGATCGGTTCAATGCCACTGTATTTCAGATCTGACAAGGCAGTGAGCACCGCTGACCTTACCTTCTCATCTTTGCTGTCTTTAAATATCTGGGCCAGGGCTTCATTGTGATTGTCTATTTTCAGACTTCCCAGCATCTGAGCGAATGCAATCAGGGTAGCTGAATTTTTATCATTCAGGAAGTTGCTGATGTTTGGAGCCATTTTGTTTTTCACCATAGCCAGGTCACGCACCACCACACCCCTGTATCTGCCGTCCACACGGTCAAGTACCGAAGGCTCAGCCCATGTTCCGATAGTCGCCAGAGCTTCTGCTCTCAGGTCATCCGAAATGTCTGATCTCTTGGCAAAAGCAATCGTCAGATCCAGCTCTTTCTCACCACCTACACGCAGAGCTGCGTTAATGGCTCTTCTCAGAAGAGGCTCTGATTTGAATCTTTTTTCGCTCAATACTTCCGCCAGGGCAGGCAGAGCAGCCGGAATAGAATGATCATCGTTGATCGCTCTCGCCGCTTCTGTAACAATATATTCGTCTTTATCCTGCAGGAACTTAGCGATCTGCTCATTCTTTAATCTTCTCAGCACCAGCACCGCCGCTGTTCTCAAAGCCTTGCTCGGGCTTGAAGCCAAAGCTACCACAGGCTCTACCTGGCCGATTTTGTACAGGGCAATCACCCCGGCATGTCTGATATACACGTCTTCATCATTGTTTTTCTCGATCATATCCAGCAACGGCTGCACCGCATTTTGCTGTTTGATACGTCCCAGAGCCTCGGCAGCATAGAATTTCACCCTGAAATTCTGGCTTTTCAATAATGGAATCAGTTGCTCGCCGGCAGTCGCAATTTTAGCATCACCCAAAGCCTTGGCAGCCTGAGCGACGATTTCCGCATCAGCATCTTTCAATAAATCTATCAGCACAGGAGCATAAGACTTGTCCGCTCTCGACAACTGAGCCACGCCCCACACCCCGTGGATACGGGCCAGCTGGTTTTCCCTCTGGGCGATATTTTCTTTCAGAGTCTCAAAACCTTTTTTACCTCTTTTGGCCAGTTCAAGCTGGGCTTTCTGCCTGATACGCATGTCTTCATATTTCAGAAGCGTACTCAGCATCACCTCAGTCTGCAAAGGATATTTCAGCTTCATCAGACGGTTGGTTTCTTTTCTGACGGCCTCAAGGTCATTTTTACCTTCAGCCACATCTATTTTCCAGACCCTTCCGTAGTTTTTGGTTCCCCAGCCGTTCACCCAGTCGGCAGCGTACAAAGCTCCGTCCGGACCAAACTTGATACCTGTAGGCAGGATACCGCTTACCAGGTCTTTTTCTCCGTCCAGGGCAAAAGAGGCACCCTTTGACTTAAGTCCGAATGACCAGATGTGCGATCTTGAAGGGCTACCTACGAATTCAACCAGGAAGAATTTCTTCAGCCAGTCTTTGCCCAATGCGGTTCCGGGGTTGTAAACCATTCCCGTAGGGCCGTTGTGATAATTCATGATCGGGGGAATGATGTAAGCCGCCTGGCCTTCCCAGCGAGGCTGATACAACTTCTCGTCCATCCACACTTTATACTTGTTATTTTTAGGATCAGTATATTTTCCGTATTGCCAGTTAGATCTCCAGCCTGAGTCATATCCTTCTACGATGTGCACCAGACGCTCGCTTTCGCCGGGATGGTCACCGTCGTTATCTGAACTGATGATGTTGCCATACTCGTCAAATACGAATTCGTGGGTATTCCGGATCCCTGAAGCAAATACTTCAAAATCGCTTCCGTCAGGATTTGATCTTACAAGGATACCTTCGTTGGCATAGTTATGATTCACCCCTTCTTTAGTGGTGATGTTGGCTCCGATGTCACCGATCTGCCAGTAAATACGCCCGTCCGGTCCTTCTGTGGCACCCGACATCCCGTGTCCGCTGAAACCGATGTGAACCGCCCAGCCTGTGCTGATTGAGGTCTTTTTATCAGGAAAACCGTCACCGTTGGTATCCTGCAAACGCCACATATCAGGGGCAATGTTCAGGAAAATATCGTTTTCCCTGACCAGGATACCTCCTGCCACGTCCGTTACTTCCTGGTTAAAATCACTGAAGATCATGGTCGACACATCTGCTCTGCCGTCACCATTTTTGTCTTCAAGTCTCCAGATTTCATCTTTTTCTACGGCAAGGTCTTTCCAGTCATGGCTTCCGTCTTCGTTAAGGTCTTTTAGCCATTCGTTTTCTGCACTTTTTTCAGGGGCGAATGTCTCTCTCAGGAATTTCCTCCTGTCTTCCACCGACTGAAGTGCGATAGACGGAGTCATCCAGTTACGGTGACCGCGGATATCAAATTCAGAGTTTTTCTGCCTGTTGGTTCTGGTCAGATAGATACGACCCAGGTCATCTATCGACATAGAAACCGGATCCGGAGCCAGGGTATCAGAAGCCCAGAGGTTGATCTGAAGTCCGTCCGCAATTTTAATAGGTGTTTTATCCCGGATCTCTTTCGCCTTGGCAGCGGAAGCCTGTGGATCTTCGGTGATTACTACCGGGGTAAAAGTATTCTTGAGTTTCATACATGACAGTACGACAACACTAAAGAATACCAGTAACAATAACTTGTTCTTTGTAATGCTTTTAAGAGCCATTTTTATTATTTTTTTGATTGAATATTTGACAGGTGGCCTTATGAATGTATACAAAACCGCCAGCTGGGGGTAAATTTATGCCATTTCTATGACAAATGCTCATTCAGGCCTGAAAAATAGACGAAACAGGCATCAGTATCGACGGGGTGTTTATAAGACAAGTAGATACGCATCGCCGTGCCTATCTACCCGAGCAATTAATTTATCATCAAAATCCTTTTACGCCAGAATATCCGTCACCACCTTACCGGCCACATCGGTCAGCCTGAACGGCCGGCCCTGGAAATCGTAGGTCAGTTTTTCGTGGTCAAGGCCCATCAGGTGCAGAATGGTGGCCTGCAGATCGTGTACATGGGTTTTCCCTTTGACTCCGAAATAGCCGATATCATCTGTTTCTCCATAAGTAAAGCCTTTTTTAACCCCTGCTCCGGCCATCCAGATGGTGTAAGCCTCCACATGGTGGTCGCGTCCCATGAAAGGTGCTGGCTTGTTGTCGCGGTTTTCCTGCATCGGTGTGCGGCCGAACTCACCGCTCCACACCACGAGGGTCTCATCCAATAACCCTCTCTGTTTCAGATCCAGCAACAATGCCGACATGGCCTGATCGGTTTCCTGGCATTTTTTCCAGAGTCCTATTTCCAGGGCTTCTGAGGCACTTGAGCCGTGCGTATCCCAACCCCAGTCGTACAATTGTACAAAACGCACACCACTTTCCACAAGCTTCCTGGCCAGCAGACAGTTGTTCGCAAAGGACGATTGCCCGATGGTCGTTCCATACATATTGTGTATATAATCAGGCTCTTTCGAAATATCCATGGTGTTCGGTATCTCCGTCTGCATCTTGAACGCCAGCTCATACTGGGCTATCCTCGCCAATGTTTCAGGATCCTGGAACTCCTCGTAATTCCTGTGATTGATCTCGTTGATCGTATTGATAGCCTCCTTTCTGAGGTCACGGTCAATCCCGTCCGGGTTTTTGACATACAAAACAGGTTCTCCGTCAGAACGGCAGTGGACACCCTGGTAAATTGAAGGAAGGAAACCACTTCCCCAGATGCTCTTCCCGGCTTCCGGATAACGACCGCTTGACGTCAGTACGATAAAGCCCGGCAGGTTTTCGTTCTCTGAACCCAGTCCGTACACCGCCCATGAACCCATACCCGGCCGGCCGAGCCTGGCACTGCCGGTCTGCATAAACAGCTGAGCCGGAGCATGGTTAAACTGGTCGGTGTGCATGGCTTTCATAAAACACACTTCGTCCACCACATGCTGAAAATGAGGCAGATAGTCAGACACCCAGGCTCCGGATTGGCCATGCTGGGCAAATTTACCCTGGGGACCAAGCATTTTAGGAGTACCCCTGATAAAAGCAAAGGTTTTGCCTTTCAGAAATTCTTCCGGACAATCCTTACCATGCCATTTCTCCAGCTCAGGTTTATAATCAAAGAGCTCCAGCTGGGAAGGAGACCCGGCCATATGAAGATAAATGACCCTCTTGGCTTTGGGAGCAAAATGCGGCAGCTTTTCCATGATCTGGCTGGCAATATCATTACCTGATGATGGGGTATTACAACCTCCCATCATAGACCCCAGGGCCATGGCTCCCATACCTGAGGCACATTGCTTGAGAAAATGCCTTCTTCTCAGCATGTGCAAATCTTTTTCCAGGGCTTCTTTAATAATGCTCATTTTACTTCTTTGTTACAAATTCATCCAGGTTCATCATGGTGTTGGCCACGATGGTCATCCCGAATAATTCCTTATCTTTTTGTGTCCGGCTTCCTGCTTTGTTATACAATGCGGTCAGAGCCGCCAGGTCTTCTTTTTTAATATCTTTCAGGAAAATTTTCTGATAGCCCAGCCTGATTCTGTCGTCTGTTTTCTTACCGGACTTGAGCATCCAGGCTCCCATGGCTTTGGAGGCCTCCATAAATACCGGGTCGTTCAGGAGCTGCAAAGCCTGCAGCGGCGTATTGGTCCTGATCCTCCGCTGTGTACAAACCTCGCGGCTCGGGGCATCAAACGTGAGCTGCTGCGGATAAGGACCTGTACGGCGTACAAAAGTGTAAATGGCCCTCCTGTAATTCTCTTTACCCTCACTTTGCTTATAATTCAGGCTGCTGTTTACCGCCTGCCAGACGCCTTCCGGCTGATAGGGCAACACAGGCTTTCCGTACATTTCAGGATTAAGAAGATTACTTACCACCAAAGCCTGGTCACGGATCATTTCTGAACTCAAACGCACCTGGGGAGCATGAGAATAATAATAATTGAGCGGGTCCTTCTTCTTTGCTTCATCTGAAATCACGGATGACTGGCGGTAGGTGGCAGACATCACGATATATTTAAGCATATCTTTAGGCTTCCATCCCATTTCTTCGCGGTATTTGACCGAAAGGTAATCCAGCAGATGCTGATGTACCGGTTTGGATCCCTGTGAGCCGAAATCCTCAAGGGTTTCCACAATTCCCCGCCCGAAAAGCTGTTCCCAGTAACGATTCACGATCACCCTGGAGGTCAGCGGGTTGTTTTTATCTACCAGCCATCTGGCCAGACCCAGGCGGTTTTTAGGATAGTCTTTGGTATAAGCGTTCAATGAGGCTGGCATGCCGGGCTCCACTTTCTTGCCATGCACCAGCCAGTTGCCCCGTTCAAAAACGTGGGTATTCCTCTGATAATCCCGGTGATTTTCCAGCATGATCGGTGTGTTCTTTGTCTTGGCTGAAATCAGGCTGAAGAATTCTTTCATCATCACCGGATCTTCTCTGAAGGGCAGCTTATCCAGGAAAACAAACCAGTTGGCCGTAAAAACATCCTGGTTAGGCTTAAGCCTGGCATTGCGGGCCAGCAGATAAAGATCGTGTTTCCCGGTAGTTTCTTTAATCGGGATAGTGTACAGTTTATTCTGCGACATGGTATCCAGGCTGACGCTGGCGATTACCTCTCCGGTCAGGCTCCCTTTCCTGATTTCCAGCTTCCCACCCGGATTCGGGTTTCTTAAGTTCATCAGCAGGTCAGACTTACCGGTAAGCTCCATGGCAGGTAGACGGCAGCTTCCGTTATTCCTTAATCCTATGTTCCGGTCACCCAGCAAGGCCCCGTTGACATACTGATCAGCATAGTGGGCATGATGACGCGGCTCCAGTGTTCTCAGGAAAAACGAGAGGTCTTTTTTATATTTTGAATCAGGTGGCAGGCTTTTGATAAAACTCACCAGTCTCACTTCATCTTCTTTTTCAAATTCCCGGTAGAAAGGGGCTTCGTCCTGTGTGTCCTCATCCCTCTGATTATTAAAAAACGCCATAGATTTGTAATAATCTTCGTGCTTAAACGGGTCATAAGGATGGCTATGACATTGCACACAGCTGAAGGTAGTTCCCTGCCAGACGTCCCAGGTCGTATTGACCCTGTCGATGACCGATGCCACCCGGAATTCTTCATCCACGGTCCCGGTTTCATCGTTGTTCATCGTGTTGCGGTGAAACCCGGTGGCCACATACTTATTTTTGTCCGGATCAGGCAGCAAGTCTCCCGCCAGTTGTTCGGTGGTAAACTGGTCAAACGGCATGTTGTCGTTATAAGCCCTGATCACCCAGTCGCGGTACTGCCAGATGTTTCTTGCATTGTCTTTCTGATATCCCCGACTGTCGGCGTAGCGGGCCAGGTCAAGCCACATAGAAGCCCACCGCTCCCCGAAAGCCGGATTTTTCAGCAATCCGTCCACCATTTTTTCGTACCATTCATCCGAATCATCTTCCATATGCAGACGCCTCTGGGCAGGGGTCGGTGGCAGTCCGATCAGGTCCAGGTACACCCTGCGGATCAGGATTTCCCTATCCGCCTCATCAGACATAGACAAGCCGGCTTCCTTCAGTTTATCCTTTACGAAATAATCAATATCGTTTTCCTTCTCTGCTCCGAATCCGAACAGGCTTGAAAAAACACTTTTACCCGGCACTTTTTCATTCTCAAGGGCTACATAGGCCCAATGTTCCCCCCATTTGGCCCCCTGCTTTACCCATTTCGTCAGCACTTCTATTTCCTTGTCACTCAAGGGCTCTTTTTTATAAGGCATTCTTTCTTCTGCGTCCTGATGGGTCAGACGGGCAATAAAGTCACTTTGTTCGGGATGAAAAGGTACAATGGCAGGCTTTCCCGACTTGGTTTTGGCCAGGGCTTCGTTGTGGAACAGCAAGCTGAAACCGCCTTGTTTTTTGACGCCCCCATGGCAGGAAATGCAGTGTTTATTCAGAATGGGCTTGACCTCCGTGCTGTAATCCACCTCTTCTTCATTAAAAAAAACTTTCCAGCTGATAGTGCCCAATATCAGGAAGGTGGATAAAAATATGATACTCCGTACTCTCATTGACTTTTAACTTTCCTCAAAGTTAGACATAGTATTTTTCAATTTCTACCTGAAATAATGCAATTTTAAATACAAAATTGACCTGTTCAGACCCCGAAAGCGGCCGATGTAAACGGTTGCATTGTCAAAAAGCAATTTTACCGGGTGATAAAAAACATGAACGTTTAGTCTTTGCAGAATAATAGCCTTAAATTTGAGCCTCAAAAAAAATACAAGAATGTCAGTTTTCATATCTCCCGTACAAGACTCTCTTTCTGCCTTTTTAGCAGGAAAATCATACTCAAAAATTGTAGTTCTCGCAGACAATAATACCAAAAGACTTTGTTATCCCCTGCTCAAGCCTTTTTTACCCAGGCATAGCCTGATTGTGGTCAAAAGCGGGGAAGAAAATAAAAACCTGGCCACCTGCGAACAGATCTGGCTGGAAATGACACGTCTTGAACTCGACAGACACGCCCTGATGATCAACCTCGGTGGCGGTGTGGCCGGAGATATGGGTGGCTTTTGTGCTGCCACCTACAAAAGAGGCATTGATTTTATACAGATTCCCACTACCCTGCTTTCACAGGTAGATGCCAGCGTAGGCGGAAAACTGGGCATTGATTTTCACGGGTTCAAAAACCACATCGGGGTATTTACCTTGCCCGAGGCGGTATTGATTGATCCGGTATTTCTGAAAACATTACCCTACAGGGAGCTGAGATCAGGCTTTGCTGAAGTAATCAAACATTGCCTCATCCGCGATGCAGACCAATGGAACGAGATCCGCTTTAACGAGCTGGAAGAGCAGAACCTGGAGGAGCTGATTGCCCACTCTGTAGCAATCAAAAAGAAAGTGGTGGAAGAAGACCCTACAGAGAAAGGCCTGAGAAAAATCCTGAACTTCGGGCACACACTTGGTCATGCCATTGAAACCTATTTTCTCGACAAAGGCAAAGACCGCCTGTTTCACGGAGAGGCCATTGCCGCCGGAATGATCTGTGAGGCATTCATTTCCTTTAACAGGAACTGGATCGACGAAAGGGCCTTGATTCAGATAGAAGAGTACATTTTCTCACTGTACGGTAAAGTCAAACTGAAAACAGAACAGATTCCTGCCATCATAGCCCTTACCCAACAGGACAAAAAGAATCGCGGCAGGGAAGTACGGTTCTCCGTTCTTGACAAAATAGGTTCATGTAAATTCGACGTGACGGTAGGAAAGAAAGAGATGGAGAAGGCTTTGGCTTATTATATTGGATAACGCCGGAGAAAAGAAGGACGGAGAAAGGAAAACGGAACAAGATCCGGGGAAACGTTTAGCATGATGCTTACTGATTTTTTTCATCTTCAGGGAAGCGACGTTGCCACAGATTCCGGAGTGTTAAGTAATTATTACCTCTGAGGGCAATCATATGGTATTTGAAAATCTGACAGTCATATTTGTTTAATTTTGATTTTAATACATTCATCAGAAGATATTCTGTACTATGAAAACCTTAAAGAAAGCTGGTATCATCCTTTTATCCATTGTCCTGGTACTGCTCGTCATTGTGGCTTGTCTGGTAACCACCATCGACAGGACACCTTATAAAGATATGCCATACTACGGCGAATGGAAAAAGCAGATGAATGAACTGGTCATTTCTCCGGATTCCGGTACAGACAGTTTAAAAGCAGGCTGGGCCAAAGAAAATATCACACCCGAAAACCCCGTACCACTGGCCGGATACGGAGCCCGGAAAGGGAAATCGTACGACAGTGTCCACGATTCGATTTATGTACGGACCTTCTTCTTTAAAAAAGGCACGCAGAAAGTGGCGGTTGTTTCAGCTGACCTGCTCATACTTCCTCCTACAGTAAAGGTCCTGGTCGAAAAAGAACTGGATAAAGACATCCATGTCTATTACGGAGCCATTCACTCTCATAATTCTATCGGAGCCTGGTACAATACTTTGGTAGGAAGGCTGTTTGCGGGTAAATATGACCCGGAAATCGAAAACTTCCTGGCCCGGAAAATCCTTCTGTCCATCAAAAAAGCCGCCGAAAACCCTCAGAATGCAGAGCTGCGTTTCCACAAAGACATCGACACGGCAGACATCAGGAACAGGCTGGTGGAAGGTGATCCGGTAGAGCCCTTTATCCGGAGTTTAGAAATAAGGACGCCAGGCAAAAAAGCCATTTTATGTACTTATGCTGCACATGCCACAGTTTTAAATTCCAAAACCATCCAGCTCTCAAGAGATTACCCGGGGGTGTTGGTGGATGCCCTCGAAAAAGACGGGTATGATTTTGCCATGTACATGTCAGGGGCAGTGGCCAGTATGGGGCCTATAGAAAAAGGGACAAATGATTTTGAAGAAGTGTCGCGTGAGGGGCAAAACATTAAAACGGAAATTCTTTCTGAAAACGAAAAAGAGGCCACGCTTATAAATCCGGGGTTAAAGGCTTTTGAAATAGAATTACCTCTGCGAAAACCTTCCCCGAGACTCAACCAGACCTGGGCATTGAGGCCATGGGTATTCAGATGGATTTTCGGAGACTCGCCTACTCACGTCAACGTCCTTAAAATGGGATCTGTCGTGATGGTAGGCCTGCCCTGCGACTTTTCGGGCGAATTAATGAAACCCTTGGACGAATATGCCTCTAAAAAAGGCTTAAACCTTATCATCACCAGTTTCAATGGCGGCTATGCAGGATACATCACTGCTGATAACCGTTTTGACATGAATGCCTACGAGACCATCACGATGAGCTGGTTTGGCCCCTATAACGGTGCCTACTTCTCTGAAGCCGTTCGTGATGTGATAGACAAGCTTGCCGTTAAATAGTTTCAGATTATTTTAACCGGACGGTACCCTTTTCAATACTGCTATTGTAAGCATCAAGGCATTTGTTGAAAGGCTGACCCTGCTGGTGGATGCAGTCACAGAATTGCCGGCACGCCTCCGGATTACGGCTGTCCTTACATTGCGAGTCACACTCTCCGGGGGTATTCCGGGGACGCAGCTCATATACATTATATACTGTGACACCCAAAACCACCATCGTCAGGAACACGCTTCCGAAAAAGACAGTTGGGAATTTATTGCTCAGCACTTTCTTTGTTGTCGTGTCGCTTCCGGCTTTAAAAGGTAAAATGAATCTGAGCCTGTCGTAATCCCAGCAAAGCAGGTACAGGTTAGCCAGGACCATCATCGGGGCGGTCAGCAGAGAGCCGTCAAACCTTACGGCAAAAGACAGGATACAGATATTCAAAATGACCGGAAAATAGAGCACTGCTCCCAGAAGGGCCGTCCGCGGAATCAGCAACAAGACAGCCGCGGTCATCTGCAAAACCCCGATAAATGTATAGTAGTAGCCGGTATGATGCAAGGCCTCCAGGTAGTTGCCCATGGGGTGATTAACTGACAACGAAGTGAACCGCTCACCCATGATTTTTACAAAACCCGAGGGTAAAAAGCCTGCCGCCAGTGCAATCCTGCAAAAAACAGTAAAATACAGCATCCACCTGTTTTCTTTTAACTGACGGTAAACCCGCCCAATTTCTGAAGAAATATTCATTGATTTTGCAAATTAAAAGTACTTTGTAATTCAAAGTAATTATAAATTTCTTACACAAGCAAATGAATCCAGGAAAAATGTCTCCCCTTACAACAAGATCATCCCTTCCCAGCATTCCATCACTCACTCACCATCACTCACTCATTCTATCATTCTATCCCGCCCGGGGCGAAGCCCAGGTCGGGCAGGCATTCTGTCACTCTATCATTTCTCCCCCTCTAAACTTTTAATTCACAACTATCGTATGTAATTTTAAACCAGGAAGGACATTCTGACGTTTTAAAGTCATAACCGCCTGGAGGTTGAATTAATCATTTAAAGTAAAATAAGATGAACAAATTACTCATGATCATCGCTCTGCTTGGGATATTCTCTTGTCAGGCACAGGAAAAAAGCAAATCAGTTAAAAATAAAGCAATGGTCAACAAAACAGAAGAAGAATGGCAAAAGCAACTCACCCCTCAACAATACGATGTATTGAGAAATAAGGGGACTGAGAGGGCCTTTACGGGCGAGTACTGGAATCACTTCGAAAAAGGGCATTATGTGTGTGCTGCCTGTGGTAATGTATTGTTTGATTCCAAAACAAAATTTAAATCGGATTGCGGATGGCCGTCTTTTGATCAGGCGATCAAGGGCTCGGTAATCTACCAGACAGACAAAACATTCGGAATGACCAGGACGGAGGTCATGTGTGCCAAATGCCACGGCCACCTGGGACACGTTTTTGATGACGGTCCGCTTGAAACCACCGGTAAGAGGTTTTGTACCAATTCGGTTTCGATCAAGTTTGTCAAAGACGAAGTAAAGCAATAAAGGCTTAAGAAACCGGAGAGAGGGTTTTTCCGAAAGTCGTTGTGGCTTTTTGAAAAACCCCTTTTTTTGTTTCAGAACCATCTGAGGATTCAGTTAATGCCTGTACTGTTGTGATACGGTAACGACCCGTATTTGTGGTAGTGATCTTCTTTTTTAGTCAACACAATTATAAATGCCCCTTTTTATGTAAGTTTGAGAATCGTTTTTATCTGTACCCATTGTCTAATTCAGCAAAAAAAATGATTGGAAGATCAGCGAGTCTGGAGCATCTTAAAAATTTAGCTCTTACTTATATATCTCTGAGTGATGAACATTGGGAAGATATCGCTTCTTATTTTAAAGAAATCAATTTAGGTAAAAACGAGTATCTGTTCCGGGAAGGGCAGACAAGCCAGCACATCTATTTTATCTGCTCCGGATTGATCCGTAATTATTATCTGCAAAACGGCGTGGAGATTACCCGCCATTTTGCACAGGAAAACGAGTTGTTATCTGCTTATGTAAGTTTCCTAACCCAGACTCCCACCTTAGAAAATGTACATACACTGGAAGACTGCCGCCTGCTTCAGATAAGCTATCATGATCTTCAGCACATTTATAACACCTACCCGGTTTGGGGTAACTTTTTCAGACAGTTACTTGAAAAAGTGTACATAGAAACTACCAAGAGAATTGAAGGTTTCATTTGTAAAACGGCTGAACAACGCTATATTGATCTGATAAACCGCCGTC
Organism: Emticicia sp. CRIBPO; assembly: GCF_009905725.1. GTDB lineage: Bacteria > Bacteroidota > Bacteroidia > Cytophagales > Spirosomataceae > Leadbetterella. The sequence continues at coordinate 51,711 of NZ_JAAAKV010000006.1, forward strand.
CGGAGCTATTGCAAAGGATTCCTCTTCAATATCTCGCCACCTACCTCGGAATCACCCCTGTGTCATTAAGCCGGATCCGGAAAAAAATCAGCCATTAATTTCCTTTCTTATCATTTGATAATTTTTGCTTCATAATTGTATTCTAGATTTGTATCTTTCTCAGAATAAATTATAGATTATCATGAGACTTGATGGAAAAGTTGCCCTGATTACAGGCGGTGCAAATGGAATCGGTCTGGCCACTGCCAGGCTTTTTGCCAAAGAAGGAGCCAGAATTATCCTGTGGGATGTATCGCCGAAAGGCCGGGACGTGGTGGATGACTTAAAATCCGGCGGGGTTCAGGCCATTTTTCAACAATTGTCCGTATCCGATGAAGCAGCGGTAATTTCGGCAGTTAATGAGGCCTGTGAACATTTTGGCCGGATAGATATTCTGATCAACAATGCGGGTATAACCAAAGACAGGACCCTTCTGAAAATGAGCAGCCAGGAATGGGACGATGTCATATCTGTCAATTTAAGCGGTGTGTTTCATTGTACAAAAGCTGTAGCTGCCGTCATGAAAAACCAAAACTATGGCCGGATAGTCTCTGCTTCTTCGGTGGTTGGAATACGCGGCAATTATGGACAGACCAATTACGTGGCCACCAAGTCGGCCATCATTGGCATGACCAAAGTATGGGCCCTGGAATTGGGCAAATACGGCATCACCTCGAATTGTATCGCCCCGGGTTTTATTTCAACCGACATGACCGATCTCATGCCGGAAGTGGTGCGTAATCAAATGATAACACAAGTGCCGCTTGGTTTTTGGGGCAATACTGAGGATGTGGCCTATGCTTATCTTTTTCTGGCCTCAGACGAGGCAAGATATGTAAATGGCGTATGCCTGAATGTCGATGGCGGATTTACACGATAATTTAATGCTAAAAGTATTACTATGAGAGAAGCACTTATTGTTTCCACGGCACGTACACCTATTGGAAAAGCCTATTCGGGTGCGTTTAATGCCACCACGGCACCCACTTTGGTGGGCTTGACTATCAAAGAAGCCGTTGCACGAGCTGAAATTGACCCTCAGGAAATCGATGATGTGATTATCGGCTGTGCCATGCCGCAGGGAACTACATCTCCTAACATAGGCAGACTGGGGGCTTTGGCTGCAGGACTGCCTGTATCAGTCAGTGGCATGAGCATAGACAGGCAGTGTGCCTCGGGCATGATGGCCATAGCTACAGCGGCGAAACAAATTGTTTGCGATGGAATGGAAGTGGCCATAGGTGGCGGAGTAGAATCCATCAGCCTGGTTCAGAATAGTCACATGAACACCTATCAGATGATTGACAAGCAACTGATACAACTCCGGCCGGCCATCTATATGCCTATGCTGGAAACGGCCGAGATTGTCGCTAAGCGTTATAAAATCAGTCGCGAAAAACAGGACGAATATGCCTATCAAAGCCAGATGCGAACGGCTGCTGCCCAGATAAACGGGAAATTTAATGATGAAGTGATTTCTGTAAGTACAACCAAACAGGTTATTGATAAAAATACGAAAGAAGAGCGATTTGAGGAAATTGTTCTGAGCAAAGATGAAGGAAACAGACCCACTACGACAATGGAAGGCCTGCTTGGCCTCAGGCTGGTCAATGAAGGAGGAACTATAACCGCCGGAAACGCAAGTCAGTTATCAGACGGGGCATCGGCTTCGGTGCTGATGGAAGCAAAGAAAGCTGAAAAATCGGGACTGAATCCATTGGGTATCTACAGAGGCATGGCTGTGGCCGGCTGTGAACCGGATGAGATGGGTATAGGACCGGTTTTCGCAGTGCCTAAACTTTTGAAACAACATGGACTTAAGCTGGATGATATTGGTCTCTGGGAATTAAACGAAGCATTTGCCGTACAGGTCATTTATTGCCGGGACAGGCTGGGCATTCCCGATGAGCTGTTAAATGTTAACGGAGGAGCCATCTCTATTGGTCACCCTTATGGTATGTCCGGTGCCCGGATGGTCGGCCACGCCCTGCTGGAAGGGAAAAGGCGGGGGGTTAAGTATGTAGTGTGTACCATGTGTGTGGGCGGTGGAATGGGAGCCGCAGGTCTATTTGAAGTAATTTGATCTTATAGCGATGAAAGGATTAATGATGGATTGCCAGCTGCTTATCCCTTCCATTCTGGAAAGGGCTGAAAGCCTCACGGGCCATAAAGAAATCATCAGCCGGCTGCCTGATAAAAGTATTCACCGGTATAATTATAAAGCCTTGGCAGAGAGATCAAAGAAATTATCCAGTGCCCTTCAAAAACTTGGAGTAAAAGAAGGCGACAGGGTGGCTACATTTTGCTGGAACCATTACCAGCATCTGGAAGCCTATTTTGCCATTCCCGCAACAGGTGCTGTCATACATACGCTCAATATCCGCCTCAGTGCTGAAGACCTGGCATTCGTTATCAACCAGGCTTCCGATAAAATACTGATAGTCGACCAGGTGCTTTTACCCGTTTTTGAGAAATTCAGGGCGGATATTTCTCCTGAAAAAATAATAGTCATACGGCAATCTGACGAACCGGTTTGTGAAGATTACCTTATTTATGAAGAGGTTCTGGAATGGGCTGACTCAGAAATATTTCAGCCTTTCAATGGTGATGAAAACACTGCGGCAATGCTTTGTTATACTTCAGGTACGACAGGCAAACCCAAGGGGGTTCTTTATTCCCATCGCTCGGTAGTATTAAATGCCATGACGCTTTTATTAAGCTGTTCAGGAATCGGCATTACTGAAAATGATGTGGTATTGCCTGTAGTTCCTATGTTTCATGCTGCTGCCTGGGGCTTTCCCTTCAGCTGTGCTTTTTCGGGGGCTTCGCTGGTATTACCCGGACCTTATTCAGATGCACCGGATTTGCTGGAGCTGATCGCTGAACATAAAGTTACCATAACGGGGGGAGTTCCTACGGTATTTGTAACCATGCTGCATTACCTGAATGAGCATCAGGAGAGATATAAATTGGTGCTGAGACAAATTATCGTGGGGGGCTCTGCTGCTCCAAAATACCTGATAAAGGATTTTCAGGAGAAACATGCCGTTTCAGTACTTCATTCCTGGGGTATGACTGAACTTTCGCCCCTGGGAAGCACCGCTCCTGTTACTACTGAAATAAAAGCTAAAAATAAAGACCTTCAGCTTGAGTACGCCGGTAAACAGGGACAGCCGGTGCCATTTCTGAAAGTACGGGGTAAAACAGAACATGGATGGATACCCTGGGACGGGCAATCGCCCGGCGAATTGGAAGTCCGGGGACCTTGCGTGGCCTCGGGTTATTACCTGGCTGACGAGCCTTCGGAGAGTTTTACGGACGACGGGTGGTTTAAAACCGGGGATATTGCCGTTATTCATCCCAATGGTTTTATTGAGTTAAAAGACCGCACCAAAGACATTATCAAATCAGGCGGAGAATGGATAAGTTCGATAACCCTTGAAAATACCCTGATGAGCCACCCTTCGGTATCAGATGCTGCTGTAATCGGCATCCCGGATACCAAATGGATCGAAAGGCCTTGTGCATACCTGGTCCTGAAAGAGGGTCATAAGGTCTCGGCGGTGGAATTGAGAGAATTTCTTAAAGATAAAGTGGCTAAATTCTGGATCCCGGAAGAATATCATTTTATTGAATCCATGCCCAAAACCTCCGTCGGGAAAACAATGAAATCTGCCCTGAGAAGCCGATACCTGGAAGAAGATAATGTATAAAATTAAATATTTAAAAAACATGAAAAGTATGCCGTTTACCTTGAAGCCTTTCGAAAGAAAAATGCTGATTTTAATTATCTTATGCTTGTCAATTGTTTTGGAAGGAACATCTCAAACCCAACCGAAAGTACTGGTGGCAGCCCAGCCCGAAAACGCCGGTTTTTCAAGTCAGAGACTCTCCCGCTTAGATACCGCTATGGCTGACTGGGTTAAGAAACAATGGATCAACGGCTCTGTCGCTATGATCGTACGGAAAGGTAAAGTGGTATTTCATAAATCATACGGATATAATGATCTGAATACCAGGCAGCCCCTGGATAAAAATGGAATCTTCAGAATTGCTTCTCAAACCAAAGCCATTACTACTGTGGCGGCAATGATGCTCTGGGAAGAAGGTAAGTTTTCGCTCGAAGACCCGGTATTTAAGTATATTCCGGCGTATAAGATAGTGGCTGTTTTAAAAGATTTCAATGCTAAAGACAGTACGTTTACTACAGTGCCGGCCTATCGCCCGATTACGATCAGGGATTTGCTGAATCATACTTCCGGGTTAGGTTACCCGGCCATAGGAACACCGGAAGAAAACGCTATTTACGCCAAATCGGCATTAACGGGAGGGGTAGGCACAAAAAATCAAAAGCTTTCAGAGGCCATGACTAAACTGGCAGGTTTGCCTTTGTTTTTTCAGCCGGGACAAAAATGGAAATACGGGCTTAATACCGATCTGTTAGGGTATTTGATAGAAATATGGTCAGGAATGACATTGGAAGAATATTTTTCGAAAAAGATATTTAAACCTTTAAAAATGAATGATACCTATTTTAATGTGCCAAAGGAAAAATCTTCAAAGCTGGTTAATTTTTTCCAGGAAGACTCGACAGGACTTCATCAACAAGCTTCTGTCTTTGGAGGAACTCTGAATCTGAATTTCCCCCTGGAACACACTGATTATTTTTCAGGTGGAGGCGGTTTGTCTTCTACTATTACAGACTATGCGGTTTTCCTGCAAATGCTCCTTAACGGAGGGCAATACAATGGTGTCAGGCTCTTATCACGTAACAGCGTAAGAATGATGACCATGAATCAGATCGGCGACCTAAGTGTCGGTGAAAACAAGTTTGGTTTCGGGTTTTCCATTATTACGGAAAATGGAAGCCGCCTGGGCCCGAGTCAGGCCGGAACGTATTCCTGGGGTGGTGTATTTTCAACCACGTATTGGGTCGACCCTAAAGAAGAAATGATTGTATTGCTTTACCGCCAGGTATGGGGGCCGCATGTAACGGATACCGACAAAGCTTTTAAGCCGCTGGTATATCAGGCCCTGAATGATTAATAAAAAACAATATTGTTTACGTAATGAAGAAGTGTTGATTTGGGAGAAAGGAACAAGGAGAAAGGAAAACGGAACAAGGATGTCATGTCCTGAATTTTTTTTAATCGTCTTTTCATTTTATAGTAAACGATATTGAATAACAGGTACTTATTGATAAAACGTCAGTTTAATATTTTAACCCCTAAGCTATGTCAAATGATCTGAGTAAAAACGAAAATACGGCAGTTGCCGGTGTTGGCTATCGCAACTATGTGCTGGTGATGCTTACGATTGTATATGTTTTCAATTTTGTCGATCGACAGCTTTTAGTCATACTTCAGGAATCTATCAAAGCTGAGTTAAAGCTGAGTGACACTCAGCTGGGCCTGCTTTCAGGGTTTACATTCGCCATTTTCTATGTAACACTGGGCATTCCGATAGCAAGCCTCGCCGACAAGGGAAACAGGAAAAATATTGTTGCGGTCTCACTGGGTTTATGGAGCCTGATGACGGCCTTTTCCGGGTTATCGAAGAATTACGTCCAGTTATTACTGGCTCGCATAGGAGTGGGTATCGGAGAAGCAGGCGGAAGCCCGGCGGCGCATGCCATGATATCGGATTATTTCCCCCCTGAAAAGCGTTCTACAGCCCTTTCTGTTTATTCAACAGGAATTTATCTCGGTATGCTGGTAGGTTTTCTTATGGGAGGCTTTCTCAATCAGCATCTCGGATGGCGGGTCGCATTTTTTACCCTCGGAATTCCCGGAGTGCTGTTCTCTGTCTTTTGTTACCTGGCCATAAAAGAGCCCCGGAAAGGAGCTACAGATGTAAACCAATCCGGGACTTTGGACCAGCCAACCCTGAAAACCGTGTTACGATACCTGTACGCAACCAAAACCTTTACTTTTCTGGCCCTGGCGTGCGGGCTTCACGTGTTTTGTATTTATGGCCTGCTTAATTGGACCCCCTCTTTTTTAATACGGTTACATGGCATGCAAACCTCCGAAATAGGGATCTACCTGGGCCTGATATTTGGGATCGGCGGAGGATTGGGAACCTTCCTGGGAGGATATCTTACCGATTATTTTGGAAAAACTGATAAAAGATGGTACCTGATCATTCCGGCAATAGCAATTATCGTTTCGGCCATTTTTGTGGTGGGCATACTGACTTCTGAAAGTCTATTTGTTGTCCTCCTTTGTCTTGGAGTCGCTACCTTTCTTCATAGTATGTATCTTGGTCCGGCCGTCTCAGTAGCACATGCCATGGTACCTGCCAATATGCGGGCACTTACATCGGCTATCCTGTTTTTCGTGCTTAATCTCATTGGATTGGGCTTTGGCCCTTTGGCGGTCGGCATGCTGAGTGATCAGCTGAAGGCCGGCTACGGCAATGAATCGTTAAGGATGGCACTTTATTTAATACCGGTTATCAGTGTTTTTGCCTCACTGACATTTTTTTATACCTCAAAAAAAATGCGATCGTGATATAAAAAAATTAAAATCATCAGCCCTGAAAAGGTTTCACCGCAACGGAAATGTGAACTGCGTTTTACCCGGTCATCAAAACCATAACCCTGTCAGCCTTTGTCAAGACAGGCAGAAGAGGTACAGGCTCCACAGCCTGGTCTGAAAAGCTCATGGCCCCGGAGCTTGCCGGACCCATGAGAGCTGACAGTTTAAAAATTCCCGCTCACTCCTTTTCAACAAGATATCTTAATCACAGATCCGGCCCCGATTTTCCCGTATAGGAAACTTTCAGGATTTCGCTCCCGCTTAATAAAATTTAACCTCAAATTCTTGCTTTCTTAGTTTTTGGTGATTATTTTCGGTGATATAAGCATCTGTATCACAATTATTTGCGTATGTAAGCCGATATCTAACTTAAAACTATAGTCATAATGAAAAAACTCTTTATTTTCGCCGCTCTTGCCATGCTGGGTATTACCGGATGCAATACCCTCAGACTTATGGTTGATAACGATTACAGTTACGATACTGACTTCACCACTTACAAATCCTACAATTTTCTGAATTGCGAAATTGACACCTCTTTTATCTGTTCCGAGATCCAGGACGCTATCAGAAGGCAGATGAAAGCAAGAGGATATAAAATGACCGAAGAAAAACCGGGTTTGCTGGTAAGTTACAGCATCATCAAGGAAAGAGTGGGCTATAAAGGTTATTTCCAGCCATCGCTTGACCGCTGGGTTAATCATTATGAAAATGAAGATGTTTATAAAGCACAAAACTTCAATTTTGGCGGCGGAATGATTCTGGTGTCACTGCTTGACGCGGAAAGCAGCCGTTTGATCTGGCGTGGCTACGCTTCCGGCGTGTTCAATAAAAAGGTAAATAAACCGATCAATTATTACAGGAGCGTGGTGAGGTCGATATTTGACCAGTATCCTTTGTTTGCCGCCGGGGAAAAACCACGGCGTATTGTGGAAATGTAAAATAAGATCAGAGGATGAAAAAAGTAAAATTATTATGGATACCTGCTTTGACCGCGGCGGTGATGTTCTTTGGTGGATGTACAAGGCAGAAAGTTCTGGTTGACCATGATTATCGTTTTTCATCAGGTTTTCAGGATTATGCCAGCTATGCCTTCCTGGATTGCGAAAATGACTCCAATTACCTGTGCAGCGATGTACAGGAAGCCATCAGAACACAGATGAAAGCCCGTGGATATGCCTATCAGCCACAAAAGGCCAGCCTGCTGGTCAATTTCACCATCTATTATGATCCGCTGGCTTACAAGGGCTATAATCAACCCGGCATGATGCTGTGGCTGTCCAAAAAAGACGACAAGGATTCCAAATATGCCCCTGTCAATTATTTTCTGAATAAGGGCACGCTGATGATCTCACTCATTGAAGCAGAAACCAGTGAGCTGGTCTGGAGAGGTTATGCCACCGGGATTTTCAACGAGAATTCCTCTAAAAAAAATTATTTCAAAAATATCGTCAGTTCTATTTTCAACGAATACCCTCTGATGGCCGGCTCTTCAGCCAAAGCCCGTCACGACCGGAGGCAAGACAGTAATCATTGATTTTTAGTCCTGTTCTGATAAAACTTTCAGATAGTTAAAGGGTTGGGTTTGAATTTTCTACACTGGTTATGAAGAAATTAAGGATGCCGCGTGGCATCCTTTTTTGTTTTATATCAGCTCTTTTCTGAACTCCCGCGGACTTTGTCCCTTGAAAGTCTTGAAGGTTTTGTTGAAGTGGGATATGTTATTGAAGCCGCTTTCGAAACAGACATCCGAAATGGTTTTGTCTTCCATTAATAATTTACAGGCGTTGTTCACCCTGAATTCATTGATAAAATCAGTGAACGTCATGTGGGTCATCTTCTTGAAATACCTGCAGAAAGACGGCACCGTCAGGTTGGCCACTTCAGCCACTTTCTGGATGTCGATCGGGTTCTGGAAGTTATTCTCCACAAAAGTATAAATCCTGTTGATGCGTTCTTCGTCCTGGTGCCGGTAATCAAACTTATTATCCCCGGAATTCAGAATGCTGTATTCAGAGGTAGCCGACAATATCTTGAAGATGGAAAGCAGTTCGACAAGCCGCTCAAAATTGGAAAGCTGGATCATTTTATCCATTTTCTCAGCCACCGTTTTCCGGGTATTGCCTTTGAATGAAATGCCGTGAGAAGACCTTTCAAAGAGTTTTTTTACGTCCGCCATCTCCGGGGCTTCCAGAAAACCGGGGCCTAAAAAGTCTTCTTTCAGCTGGATAATGATTTCTTCATGTTCGCCAATCACCCCATAACCCAATCCCGTATGAGGAAGATTAGGGCCGATAAACATCACCTCTCCTTCCTCGTATTTCCCTAAATGATTACCAATGTGCAACTTACCACTCCCCTTGCGAACATAAATGATCTCAAACTCGGGATGCTGATGCCAGAAAAAGCGGTCATCCTTTGATTTCCAGTGAATCATTTTGAATGAGCTTCCGGTATCAGGGGCAATTTTCTCGTATTCAATTCTCATGCCTTATTACCGCTACTTTTTGTTAAAGCCGAAACATGATGTTAATGTAGCACAAATATTGGACAATGTTGAAATAGTTTATGAATATTTTTTACCCCAATTTTGTATTGTTAAAATAGCCTTTCTAAGGCGGAATATACTTAACAAACCTAGGATAAAAAATACGATAAGCGAGGCTTCCAGGCGTCGCTTATTTTTTTATGAAGGCAAGCAGCTGCTGAACCGCCAGGCCACGGTGACTGATTTTATTCTTGGTTTCGGCCGGCATCTCGGCGAAAGTCTCCCCGTATCCTTCAGGAATAAACACCGGGTCATATCCGAATCCGCCTGTGCCCCTTTGCTCCTCTGTGATCCTGCCGTTTACCACACCCTCAAAAGTATGGGTCTGACCACCGGACATAAAAGTAATGACTGTTCTGAATCTTGCCCTGCGGTTCTCCTTTCCCTGCAGGTTGGCGAGCAGTTTTTCTATGTTCTTCCGGTGATTTCCGTGCTCTCCCGCATATCTGGCGGAATATACACCAGGCTCGTTATTCAGGGCCTCCACCTCCAGGCCTGAGTCGTCGGCGATGGTATCGAATCCGAATTTATCAAAGATGTACACGGCCTTCAGTTTTGAGTTCTCTTCGAAAGTGGTGCCTGTTTCTTCTATATCGTCGTAACAACCTGCTTCATTCATCGTTTTGACTTCGAAGCGGTCACCTAACATTTGCTGTAGTTCTTCTACTTTATGGGCGTTGTTGGTGGCAAGGCACAATAAGGATTTTGATGCTGACATGTTCTGATGGGTATAATGTGAAAACAAAAACCCCGATCCCACAAGATCCGGGTCTGAATAATAGATGAACAAAGGGGCTCTTATGCCACCCCTTCCTTGATTCTATCGGCATTTTCAGCTATTCTCAGTTTCTCGATAAAGTCACCGATCTGCCCTTCCATCACCGTCGGAAGGTTATAAACCGTATAACCGATCCTGTGGTCAGTTACCCTGCCCTGGGGATAATTATAAGTCCTGATTTTATCTGATCTGTCTCCGGAACCTACCATCGATTTCCGCTCACCTGCAATGGCGTCGTTTCTTTTGGCCAGCTCCATTTCATAGATTCTTGAACGCAAAACCGTCATGGCTTTGTCAAAGTTCTTGATCTGGGAGCGTTCATCCTGGCATTGCACCACAATTCCGGTCGGAATGTGCGTTACCCTGACGGCAGAATAAGTGGTGTTAACCGACTGCCCACCTGCACCTGACGAACAAAAAGTATCTTTACGGACATCGTTCATGTTGATCACCACGTCCACTTCATCTGCTTCGGGCAATACAGCCACCGTAGCGGCCGAAGTATGAATCCTTCCCTGGGATTCTGTGGCCGGTACACGTTGCACACGGTGTACGCCCGATTCGAATTTAAGTTTACCGTACACATCCTCTCCTTTTACACTCACTACGATCTCCTTGTATCCGCCGGAAGGGGCTTCGGTATAGTCCATCACCTGGAACTGCCATCCCTGCAAAACACTGAAACGCTGATACATCCTGAACAGATCACCTGCAAAAATAGAGGCCTCGTCGCCTCCAGTTCCGGCACGGACTTCCAGGATCACATCCTTGCTGTCGTTCGGGTCTTTCGGAATCAGCATGTCTTTCAGCAAATCCTCGGCCGCATCACGCTTAGGAAGCAGCTCTTCCAGTTCTATTTTAGCCATTTCTCTCATTTCCTCGTCCTTTTCATAAGCGATGAGGTCTTTGGCTTCCTGGATATTGGCTAAAAGCGTGGTGTATTTTTTATATTCGTTGACGATTTTTTCCAGGTCCTTATATTCCTTGCTGATTTTCTTGAATTTATTCATATCAGAAACAACCTCAGGCATCGTGATCTGCTGGGTTACTTCTTCAAATCTCTCCTTAATGGATTCTAACTGGTCTATAATCATTATTTACTCCTTTGGATAATAACACAAAATTAAGTTTTTTCGATCAGTTTTTGTAAGTCATCCTGACCAAAACAAAATCCCTGCCTCATGGATAAGACAGGGATATCTATAGTTTACCGTACTCTTTATCTAAATCAAAACCTTCGCGGCAAGGATCTGGCGGACAGCCGCGGCAATTCCGTTGGCATCAAAACCACACTCTGCATAAAGCTCGTGCTGTTCCCCGTGCTCAACGATGGTATCAGGAATACCTAACCTCTTTACCTGGGCATGATAGCCATGGTCCATCATGAATTCCATAATGGCCGAACCTATTCCTCCCATCAGACAGCCGTCTTCGACGGTAATGATCTTGTCAAATTTAGCAAAGACTTCGTGTAAAAGGGCTTCATCCAGCGGCTTGGCAAAACGCATGTCATAATGAGCAGCAGATACGCCCTCTGTTTTCAACTTCCCGATGGCTTCTGTGGCTTCATTGCCGATAGGTCCGAAAGTCAGGATGGCAACATCGTCTCCGTCAGCCACCTGGCGGCCTTTGCCGATTTCAATTTCTGTAAATGGCTTCCTCCAATCCGGCATAACCCCCGCTCCTCTGGGATAACGGATGGTGATGGCCTGTTTTCCCTGCTGCACTTTGTCAGACTGGGCCAGGAACATCAGATTACGAAGCTCCTCCTCGTTCATCGGAGACGACACGATCATGTTCGGAATACACCTCATGAAAGCAATGTCATAGGCTCCGTGGTGTGTAGGTCCGTCGGCTCCGGCAAAACCGGCCCTGTCAAGACAGAACACCACAGGAAGATGCTGCAGACAAACGTCATGAATCACCTGATCATAAGCCCTTTGCATAAAAGTGGAATAGATATTACAGAAAACCGTCAGCCCCCTCGTTGCCATTCCGGCAGAGAAGGTAACCGCATGCTGTTCGGCAATACCCACATCAAAAGCCCTGTCCGGCATGGCTTTCATCATGATATTGAGCGAAGACCCTGAAGGCATAGCCGGGGTAATCCCTACAATTTTATCATTCTTTTCTGCGAGTTCCACGATCGTGTTTCCGAATACATCCTGGAATTTAGGAGCTACGGGCTCGTTTATTATTTTTTTCTGGATTTCACCCGTCACTTTATCAAAAAGCCCCGGTGAATGCCATTTGGTCTGGTCTTTTTCAGCGGGAGCGTATCCTTTGCCTTTTTTGGTGAGGCAATGAAGGATTTTCGGTCCCGGAATGTCTTTGAGGTCTTTCAGCACATGTACCAGGTGATCAATATCGTGTCCGTCGATGGGCCCGAAATATCTCAGGTTCAGAGCTTCAAAGAAATTGCTTTGACTTAGCAAAGCCCCTTTCATCGCATTTTCTATCTTGGAAACGATCTCCCTGGCACTTTTACCGAAATGGCTCATTTTGCCTAGCAGCTTCCAGACATCGTCTTTTACTTTATTATAAGTGGGCGAAGTGGTGATGTCGGTCAGGTATTCTTTCAGGGCTCCGACGTTAGGGTCAATCGCCATGCAGTTGTCATTCAGGATGATCAGCAGGTTAGCGTCTTTAAGTGATCCTGCGTGGTTCATCCCTTCAAAAGCAAGGCCGGCTGTGAGGGCACCGTCGCCGATAACAGCGATATGCTGGCGGTGTTTTTCACCATTGTGCAATGAACCCATGGCCATGCCTAAAGCGGCAGAAATGGAGGTGGAAGAGTGACCTACTCCGAAAGTATCGTATTCACTTTCTTTTCTTTTCGGAAAACCCGAAATGCCGCCGTATATTCTGTTGGTATAAAAAACGTCTTTTCTTCCGGTCAGGATTTTATGGCCGTAAGCCTGGTGGCCGACGTCCCAAACCAACTGATCATCAGGGGTATTAAAAACATAATGAAGTGCAACGGTGAGTTCGATTACGCCTAAACTGGCTCCAAAGTGCCCTCCGTTTACAGAAACCATGTCGATGATGTATTGTCGTAACTCTTCACAGACCTGCGGCAGGGATTCCGTGCCAAGATTTCTTAAATCTGCCGGTATCTGAATATTTTTTAAGAGCTCACTCTCCGGAATCAGCATTGAAGTAGGTTTTTAATTGTATCCTGAAAACAAATCCAATGGAAGAATGTTTTCATTTTTTTCAAAGTGTAAGTACAATTTGCAAAATTACTAATAATAATACTATTAATCTGAAAGAAATAAGGAGTAATTTTCAAAATAAAAAAGGCAGTGCCGGCTAGTCTTTCTTCTGGCTGGCGATATAAAGTCGTTGTTTTTCCTCTTTAGTCAGGCTTTCATAGCCATTTACACTAATTTTATCCAGAAGAGCATCTATTTCATCCTGGTTAGGAAAAAAATCTCTTTCATATTCATCAGACGCTTTGGATGAACCGACGGTGGTTTTGCTGAAGCGTTTGTGGATCACTTGTTTTTTAGGTCTGCCCAGTCTGCGGAACCAATCAAAGAAATTGCCGACCGGGGAGCCGATAATATCCCAGCCCGATCTCAGGAATTTGATATAGAGGTAACCAAAAATAGCCCCGCCCAGGTTTAACACCCCGTGACTCGGGTTAAGAAACGAAATCACCAGGAATATAAGGGCGATATATTTGACACGGATGTAAAACAACCGGAAGATATACAGCTCATAATCAGGCAGTAAAGCCACAGTAGCAAACATAACGGCATACATGGCCGCAGGGGCACCATACACAACCGGTGAAAGCGAATGTGTGGTGTTCGAAAGGCCTACGATATTATAGACAGCCAGGTAATACAAACCTGAGAATATACCTCCCGCCAGGTAAATAGACAGCATTTTACGGCCACCGATAAAGTCAAGGAGGATACTTCCGAACCAGAATAAAGCTATGGAATTAAAGATCAGTGAAAAAAAGCCGTCATTCATGAAAGGGAAAAACACCAATACCCAGGGATGCAAAAGAAACGACCTGAAGTTGGTGCTCAGCACCATATTTTCACGCAGAAGGGCAGAATATTCTACCCTGTTGTCGGTAAATCCAAAAATAAAATTGAGAATGACCTGACCAAAAAACACAAAAAAGCATACCAGAATTAATTGAATACTCTGGTTGTTGCTTTTGCTGAAGGCATTTTTTATGTCATCCCAAATACTTCCCATTTGTGATAATTGCTTTTCCTATACAATAATACTAATATCTACGAAATTAATGATAGTATCGTTTATCAAAATTGAAAAATTTTAATAATATAAATCCGGTGATGAGACCGCCAATGTGTGCAAAATGGGCAATTCCTGACTGTAAACCCGCTGTGCCGGCATAAAGCTCATATAATCCGTATAAAGTTACAAAATATTTCGCTTTAATTGGAAACGGAAAAAACAACAGCATTAGTTCCACATTTGGAAACAGAAACCCGTAGGCCACCAATATTCCGAAAATAGCTCCGGAAGCTCCTACCATCGGGGTTTGGACCATCGCCCAGTACGGCTCGGAGTCGGGCAGCATGCGGCTCATTTCAAACGCATTCAGACCTGAGTTAAGCAAAGCGGCTCCGATACCGGTCAGGAGGTAATACGCCATGAATTTCTTTGACCCCATAAAAGCTTCCAGAGCTGACCCGAAAATGAACAACCCGAACATATTACTCAGCAGGTGCCCGAATCCCCCGTGCAGGAAAATGTAGGTCAGTGGCTGCCAGGGCTTAAAAAAAGGATTAAGCCAATCGTCGTTGTTCGGTAAAAACGGGTTGAAGAAAGCAAAATTCCCTATGACAAACTGCTGTGAAAAGAGCTGGGAGATTAAGTGAATTCCTATGGTTAATATCAGTAGCCTTTTTACAGCGGGTGTTATTTGGTCAAACATATTTTTTTTATTTAGCTAATTCAATATCGTAAAAAAACATTCAAAAGTCATGTTTATTGTTTAAAACCCTCGGCGTTAAAAATGAGTTCGTTGAGTCTTGATAAACTTAGAATCGTCATGACGGGCTTTCCGTCAGGGGTAAAACTCGGCATAGAGGTCTCAAACAATTGATTAATCAGTCCGTTGATCTCGGGTTTGCTCAGGGTTTTACTGAATTTATGTGAGAATCTCTTGGCCATTGACCTGGCCATATTTTCTTTCTTGTCCATCTTCTGGTGGTTCTCGTTGATCCTGAACTGCTCGATGATGGCCTTAAAAACATCGGCCTCGTCTTCATCGATGATATCTGCCGGCACACCGTTGATAATGAACGTATTCTGGCCGAATTCTTCTACACCGAAACCCAGGGACTGGATCAGGTCCATGATTTCAAGAGCCACAGAAAAATCAACAGGAGATAAAGATACGGTTTTAGGAAATAGCAATTGCTGCGACAAGCCACCTTTGTGTGTCAGTTCCTTTAAATACTTCTCATAAAATATCCGTTCATAAGCCCCCATCTGGTGAATGACCATGATGCCGCTTTTGACCTGCGAGATGATGAACCGGTTATGAATCTGTATGGCGTTGGCTTCGTGCCATTCGTCGGCCACCAAGGGCGGTTCGTGATGAATGGAGTTGGCCTTGCTCGAGAATGTCAGCGGGGCTTCCTGTATATGTCTTTGCTCCTGCACTTCTTTTACCCCTTCAAATAGCTTCTGCCAGTTTTCTTTATTGGGCTTGTCAGCCGGAAAAGATGGCTGTTTCCTGCTTTCAAAATCCGAATACGCCGTTTTTGAAGCTGGTGTCTGCAAAAAAGGAATGGGGGAAGACGTCAGATTTCCGAAATTAATATCAGACTCAAAATCAATCGAAGGAGTAAGGTTATACACCCCGATGGCCTGCCTTACCGCTGACCTGAGAATGGCATAGACGGCTTTTTCGTCGTCAAACTTGATCTCTGTTTTGGTGGGATGAATATTGATATCGATATGCGAAGGGTCTATCTCTATAAAAAGGACGTAAAAAGGAAATGAGCCCTGTGGTATGGTAGATTCGAATGCCCCCGTAACGGCATGGTTCAGGTACGAACTTTTGATAAATCGTTTATTAACAAAAAAGTACTGTTCTCCCTTGCTTTTCTTGGCCGCCTCTGGCTTGCCCACATAACCCTGGATACTCACAAAAGGCGTTGTTTCCTGGCAGTTGGCCAGCTGTTCACGATAACTTTTCCCGAATACATCAATAATCCTTTTGCTCAGTTTGGCCTCAGGCAAATTGAAGATTTCGATCTCATTATGAAAGAGAGAAAAGGAGATTTCAGGATGTGCCAGGGCGATGCGTTGAAATTCCTCCAGGATATGTTTCATTTCAACGGGATTGCCTTTGAGAAAATTTCTGCGGGCAGGCACATTGAAAAAAAGATTTTTGATCTGAAGATTGGTGCCGGCTGGGCACTGAACATGCTCCTGTTCTTTAAAATCCGAGCCCTCGATGCGGATGTAAGTACCGAGTTCATCATCAGCCCGCCTGGTTTTCAGTTCCACCTGGGCTACCGCCGCGATAGAGGCCAGGGCTTCGCCCCTGAATCCCATGGTTTTGATAGAAAAGAGGTCGTCAGACTCACGGATCTTGGAAGTAGCGTGGCGTTCAAAACTCATGCGGGCGTCCGTCGGAGACATCCCCGAGCCATTGTCAATGACCTGTATCAGGTTACGGCCCGCTTCTTTAACGATAAGTTGTACAGAGGTGGCATGGGCATCTATGGCGTTTTCCATGAGTTCTTTTACCACAGAAGCCGGCCGCTGAACAACCTCCCCGGCAGCAATCTGATTGGCAATTGAATCTGATAATAAATGAATGATGTCCATTATGCTAAAAATCGAAAATCTGTGATTGTAATGAATTTAAATATACTCTAAATCCGGCAAAATGCAAAAATGCCTATTTTGCCGACGATTTCCGAATATTTTCTATATGCTTTTATCAACGGGTTTATCCACAAATTGGTTTGTGAGTCATTTGTTTTACTCATAAATTCAGCAAACAAAGACCGCTCTTGTTATCTTATTTAGCCGGCCAGGCCGTTTCTATAAAGCAGGATAAAGCAACCTGTTTTCTGATACGTAAGTGATTGGGACAGATTCAGCCTGTTATAGTACCTTTTCAGGGAGCCGGGGCAAATATCAGCACGTCAGAATTATTTGTCCGCAACTTTGGTTTAAATGAAATATCAACCCATAGAAAAATGAAAAAAACCATCAAGATCGCTGTCATTGTTATAGGTGTGCTGGCCGTTGCCTTATTTGTATTCCGGATATGGACCAAAAGCAGCAGCCCGTTTGAAAAAGTAGAATTATCACAGGGAGAGCTCAATGTTACTGTAGAGTATTGCAGGCCCTACATGCGGGGCAGAAAAATATTCGGTGAACTGGTCCCTTTCGGAACCGTCTGGAGAACAGGGGCCAACGAAGCCACTGTCATTACCTTTTCCAAAAATGTCAGACTGGCCGGAAATCAAGTCAAGGCAGGTAAATATTCACTCTGGACCATCCCCAATAAGAAAAACTGGACAGTTATCCTGAATCGTGAAACCGGACAATGGGGTACCAACTACAATGAAAAGGATAACATCCTGAGTTTTGTTGTTCCTTCTGCAGAACTGGGACAAACCATCGATCAGTTTACCATTCAGCTTAAATCGGCAGAAAAAGGAATCGACATGAGCCTTAACTGGGAAAATACGGGGGTGAATGTGCCGGTGAGATAATTTTATCGGAGAAAGGAAAAAAGGAAGAAGGAGAAAAGACAAGGGTAGAAAGAGCAGGGTAATAGATAGAGTCGAGTGTCTGAAACCTCTTTTGCCGTAAACTTGGACTCTATCAATTATATATGATCAGACATGGCAGACGTTTCTTTTTCCGTTATCCTTTCTTCCTACATAAATAAAGCCCCTGCTTTTGGTAAAGACAGGGGCTTTGGGATTTTATAGAACAAGACTTCGCCTTTAGTTCGTAGTGTAGTAGACCTTGATCTCAATCGGGAGTGTCGGGTGGTTCTGGGCACCGATCATGACGCTGCTGGTCGTGTTGCCGGTGTCTGAGCCGCTGGGTACGGTCAGCAAAAACCCTTTATTGGCCTCTTTTCCAGTGATAATATCATTATAATACTGTGTCAGGTCAAAAGTATAGAAAGAAGTGAAAGTAAGGGCTGAGGCGTCATAGGTATAAGCACCGGTAACCGCCCCTCCGGCTACATTATATACAGCTCCTTCTATCTGGTTACTGAGGTTTAACTTTAACAAAGAAAGACTCTGGGGCACATTCAGACTCTCTTTGACGTTTTTGTGCAGGGCATATACCCGCATCTCCACTCTTGAGACATTCCTGAACTTATTGATTTCTGTCAGCTGGCGTATGCCGGGGATATTAAACTTGGTATAAAGCCCTACTCCGGCCTTAATCAGACCCTGCTTGTTTGACAGGTCTGTTGACACCTGGGTAAGTGGCTTTTTCAACTGATTGACCGGTTCAAAAATCGAGCTGTAGGTCAGGTGATTAAACTGGACCGCATTGGTTATCGCCGCAAAATCAAAAGTATGCTTGGTCAGTGTTTTTTCAGAATGGGTATACACCCTCACCGAGCTTCCGGTTACTGAAAAATTAAGCAGGGAAGTTACGTTACTTTCGCCAGGTTTGACCACCAGGCCCTTAACCCTCCGGGTGACTTCATCCATTTCGAAAGTGGCGATTCCGTTCAGTACTTCAAACAGCTTCAATCCGAAATCGTCCGAAAACCTGATGTTTAGCGTAGAGTCTTTCGTAGGCCTGGCTCTGAATGTGGTACTTCCGAGCGGCGTGCTTTCCGAAGCCAATGACGAGGTATTGTAATAAGTCCTCGAAGTCAAGGGGATGCTTTTCAACTGGTAGGCTGATATCACCTGCTGCTGCGTAGTGTCTCCTGTATAACCTGAATAATCAAGCACCAGGGCTACAGAATCGTAAATCTCCTTTTCATTAAGAGCCAGTCCGTTGATGTTCTGAGAAGGCAATGCGATCTGAAAATAGCTTTCGGAGCGGGTAGAGCCGAAGGTTCCTTCATAAAAAGCCCCCACCAGCATGCTGCCGGTGGCTGAAGTCGAAATAGAATCAGTCTTCAGAACAGACGTCTGGATTTTCATGGTATCAATAAAAACCACGCTGTTGTTTTCAGGTTGATTCAAATCAAAATCAATGGACATGTCTCCGCTGGTACACGCCCAGAAGAAAGAAGACATGGCAATGCCCAGGTACAGCCTGAGGCTGTATTTGAGAAATTTATTCATCTGATGTTTTTTAATATATGATATGGAGGCTGTCCAGTTCAGCCTGGCTGACGGTCGGAGGAAAAACTCCTTTTGACATTTTCTCAACCATCAATCCGGCTACCTGTTCGGCCTGCTTCTTATCTGCAAATCCGGTGGTCCCTGCTGCTCCCGGCACGTTGAACTGCTCTATGATCAGCTGTTTGTCTTTAAAAATCTGATAACCAAGGATTCCGGCCTCAGATCTTTTGACCCCTACTGAAAAACTCCCGTTGCTCTTTCTGTAATATCTGAGACCAAACACTGAGACAAAAACGAGCAACAAGACTAATCCACCCTTAAAAATCGTATTCCTTGTCATGTTTTATTCCTGAACCACATCCGGAGTGAGCGACCAGATATCATCAAATTTTGACAAACCGTTAGAACCTGTGGCCACATAACCGTAGTTGCCTATACCCCAACCTACTGCATAGTTCCTGGTGATACCTTCAAAAGCAGTAACCTCTTCCCACGTGTTATCGGCAGGATTGTATCTCCACACAGTACTGTTGTTTGAGCCAGTCGCAAAATAACCTTTCCCGTTGATGGTGAAACCTACACCGTAAGATCTTGATACCGTAGTTTCTTCAAAATTGAGTTTTTCAGTCCAGATATCCGTAGCAGGATCATACTCCCAGAAATCGATCTGATCAATACCGTTGTTGTTACCGGTGCCTACGTAAGCTTTGCCGTTGATGACAAATGATGCAGCTCCAAGTCTTTTTTCACCTCCGATACTGCTTACTTTTGACCAGGTGTCGGTAGAAGGGTTATAAGCAAAGAAATCTTTCAGGTAACTGCCATCAAAGCCCGTTCCGATATATCCCAGGTTGTTGATAGAAAACGCGGTGGCATTTCTTCTGGCCGTACCTTCAAAATCTTTCTTTTTGGTCCATTTATTCGTAGCCGGGTTGTACTCCCAGAAATCGTTGAGACGAACTTCCTCTGAATCCAGTCCTGTACCCACATATCCTTTTCCGGCAATGCTCAGACCAACTCCGGCTGTTCTGGCTGCACCAGGAAAATTGGCCACCTGGCTCCATGAATTTTTCACAGGATCAAACTTCCAGAAATCACTCTGCTTCTTATTGTCTTCGTCGGCTCCGAGTCCGAGATATCCCATATTGTCAATGACAAATCCGACAGCTGCGTGCCTTGCCACACCATCCAGGGCCGATTTTTTGATCCAGTCGCCTGAGGCCACTTCTACATCGTCAGTTGTGCAAGCTCCAAAGGTCAGGGACGAAAGTGCGATCAGTAAAAACTTCTTTTTCATCATTTGAATGTAAGTATTTTTTTAATGTTTATTTAAGAGAATACGCACCCTCCGGATGAAACGTGGGTCGGAGAATCTTAAAAAAGTGAGTTTTTTTATAAGATTCCTCTCGAAATACATTCTAAAATATTTTAAATCAGAAGCTTAAGCAGGAATAATTTTAAAGGATTTCTTTCCCGAAACTACCGGTCAGCCTGAAAAAAAGGGGATTTTTACAAACCTATATCAGCAGAATTTCAGCCGGGAATCTGAAAAAATCCGGCTGAAAAAAACTTGAAAAAAGTAACCATTTCAATACACAATACGGGCTGCCTCACGGGTTTTGTCGAGCAGGTGAATCAGCTTCAGGCTCATGGCAAGCGGCATCAGTTCACTCTCCATCTGCCCGTTTCTGAGGCATTTATTGACCTCCTCAATTTCATAATTATACCCGAAAGTCTCTCTTTCAAACGAGAAATCCTGAGGCTCCTGGCCGGTGATGTTCAGGGTCAGTTTTTTACTTTCATGAAACCTGGAATGCAGGTGAATAGACCCTTCAGTACCATAAATAAAGGCCTCGGTGTTGGTTTCTGCACCAAAACTACAGTTCAGAACCGCCGTGGCTTCATTGTCATACTGATAGATAAAAGAGGTGGTTTCATCCACGCCCGTCGGCCCGAAAATGCTCAAAGCCTCTATTTTAGAAGGATAACCCAAAGTAAGCAACGATAGAAAAGCAGGATAAATACCGATATCGAGGAAAGCTCCGCCACCCAGTTTCGGGTTCAGGGTTCTTCTTTCCGGTAAAAACGGGGCCACAAATCCAAAGTCGGCATGGATGGTCTTGATCTTACCGATGGTATCGGCCGCCAGCAACTCCATCATTTTCAAAGTTGAAGGTAAAAACCTCGTCCACATGGCTTCCATCAGGAATATCTTTTTCTCACGGGCCAGGTTAACCATGTTAGTCACCTCTTTTTCATTCATGGCAAAAGGCTTTTCACAAAGCACTGCCACGCCATGTTCAAGGCACAATTGGGTACACGACTCATGTAAGGTATGCGGAGTGGCAATGTACACCACGTCGACCTCTGACTTAAAAAGATCTTCATAACAGCCATAGGCATGGTCTGCCTTGTGCCTGATAGCAAAATCCTGTGCCCGCTCCAGTGAATTGGAAGCGACAGCCTCCAGTTTACAATTAGCTGCAAAACTTAAATCATAAGCAAATTTCTCCGCGATTTTGCCTATTCCGATTATCCCCCATTTGATTTGTTGATCCATAACTCAAATAAAACAGATCAGAAGGACATTGTCAACAGTTTTAAAAAAAAGGATGGAAGGAAGGATAAAAAGCGGAGGAAAGGAAGACGGAAAATGGAAGGGGGCATGATGATTAGCATGCCTTCCGGGGAATCAGGCATTTTTAAAAACTTTAGATTTTGAACGTCTCTACCCTGGAAACCTTTTTCCATCGGCCTTTACATCCACCTTTCAGCAAATTTCAGTAAATTTATACTCCTGACTTAAATCAGAAACCATGAGTATCACAAGACGATCATTTTTATTAACGGCATTACTTGGTTTTGTCTCCAAAAAGCCGGCTATTATGACCATTAAGGGTCCGATTGACCCCTCCAGGCTCGGTATGAGCCTCATTCATGAGCATTTCCTGGTGGATTTTATAGGAGCGGACAAGATCGGTACCAGTAACTGGAACTTAGATGAAGTAACAGAGAAAGTCATGCCTTACCTGGCAGAAATAAAAAAACTGGGTGTAAAATCAGTATTTGAATGCACACCTGATTTCCTGGGCCGGGACATTGCATTACTGAAAATCCTGGCACAAAAAAGTGGTCTGAACATCGTCACCAACACGGGTTACTACGGGGCCGTCAATAATAAATACCTGCCGAAATGGGCTTTTACATATACTGCCGAACAACTGGCAGACCGCTGGATCAGGGAATTTGAAGAAGGTATTGATTCCTCAAATGTGCGTCCGGGGTTCATCAAAACCGGTGTTGACGCCGGAAAAACCCTGTCCGGCCTGCACCGGAAACTTCTGCAGGCAGCGGCCCTCACACATCTCAAAACAGGTCTGACGATTTGCTCGCATACCGGCCTGGCCTCTGCAGCCTTTGAAGAAATTGAAATTCTGCAAAGCATGGGCGTTCACCCTCAGGCCTTTGTGTGGGTACATGCCCAGGGCGAAAACAACAAGGCATTACATACCAAAGCCGCCAGAATGGGTACCTGGGTGAGCCTGGACGGCATAGGCTGGGGAGGTTTTGAAAATTATGCCGACTCCATCGACCTGATGAAAGCCAATGGTGTACTCAACAGACTCCTGATTTCGCACGATGCCGGATGGTACAAACCTGGTGAACCCAACGGGGGTGATTTTAAAGGATACACCAACATATTTAAAGAACTGATGCCGCTGCTCAAAAAGAGAGGGTTTACAGAAACAGATTTTGAGCAGATTCTGGTGAAAAATCCTGCTGAAGCCTTTACCGTAAGGGTCAGGGCTGCTTAGCATTCAGTCGGATAAAGCCCGGCTTCTGCGACTCAGTAGACATCTGCCTCCGGACCGTCAGCAGAAAAGACACGGATTTTTATAACCTGGTCAAAAAGCTAAATGCTGACTGTTGAAAGCCGGTAGCCGTAAACAAGTAATCCTTTTTCCCGCCGATTACGTAATTCTCTCAGTTGCCGGGGTTTGAAGGTATCAATTATTTTAAATCATATATTTTTCATCTGATTTTATGAAGAATTATTTACCTTTGCACATCATTTTAATAACCTCAAAATAAGTATTTTACTCAATGTCTACATTGCAAACATCTGTTGTGAGAGATACACAAATTTTTGATCTGATTCAAAAAGAGCATAATCGTCAGTTACACGGTATAGAATTGATAGCCTCGGAAAACTTTGTTTCTCCGCAGGTTATGGAAGCTGCAGGAAGTGTTTTAACCAATAAATATGCCGAAGGATTACCCGGCAAAAGATATTATGGTGGCTGTGAAGTAGTGGATGAAGTGGAGCAGATTGCGATCGACAGACTTAAAGAACTGTTTAATCTTACCTGGGCCAATGTTCAGCCGCACTCCGGTGCACAGGCCAATATGGCGGTGTTCCTGGCTTGTCTTCAGCCTGGTGACAAAATCCTCGGATTTGATCTTTCACACGGCGGACACCTTTCACACGGTTCTCCGGTGAACATTTCAGGTAAATATTTCCAGCCGTTCTTTTATGGTGTGGAAAAAGAAACCGGCCTGATCAACTGGGATAAAGTAGAAGAAACTGCTGTAAGAGAAAACCCGAAACTGATCATTTGCGGAGCTTCGGCTTACTCAAGAGACTGGGATTACGAAAGACTGAGATTTATTGCTGATAAAGTAGGAGCGGTATTGCTGGCCGATATTTCACACCCTGCGGGTCTGATCGCCAAAGGTTTGCTGGCAGATCCTTTTGATCATTGTCATATTGTGACCACAACTACCCACAAAACCCTCAGAGGAACGCGTGGCGGAGTTATCATGATGAGAAATGACTTCGAAAATCCGTTCGGTATTGCCACTGCCAAAGGTAAGGTAAGAACCATGTCGTCGTTACTTGATTCCGGAGTATTCCCTGGCACACAAGGTGGCCCGCTGGAGCATATCATCGCTGCCAAAGCGGTAGCCTTCGGTGAAGCTTTGAGTGACAATTTCTATAACTACGCCGTGCAGGTTCAGAAAAACGCGAAAGTAATGGCCCAGGAGTTTGTCAACAGGGGATATAAAGTGATTTCAGGCGGAACAGACAACCACCTGGCCCTGATCGACCTTCGTCCGAAAGGCCTGACCGGTAAACTGGCTGAGAACACTTTGATCAAAGCTGATATTACGGTCAATAAAAACATGGTTCCTTTTGATGACGCCACAGCCATGACTACCTCAGGTATGCGTGTCGGAACGGCTGCCATGACTACTAGAGGTATGGTAGAGAGTGATTTTGTGAGAATTGTAGAGCTGGTAGATAAAGTCCTGGTTAACCATGACAATGACGCGATCATCGGGTCGGTAAGATCTGAAATCAACGAATGGATGAGTGAATTCCCGTTGTTTCAGTAATTTGATAAAAAATAAAAAAGATAACCTCACAGCTTCTGACTCGTGAGGTTTTTCTTTGGAGAAAGAGAACTCATTTCGAAAGATTTGTATTATAATATTGAACATTAATAAATATGCCATTGGATCAGACCCCCTATATCGATTACGAAGACGAAGAGGACGAAACAGTTGAAAAAGAGATGACCTTTATTGAGCATCTTGAAGAGTTGAGATGGCATTTATTAAGATCTGTTGCAGCCATTGTGACCTTCATGATCATTGCATGGATCTTCAAGGGTGATATTTTCAACAAGATCATCCTGGCCCCGTCAAGACCTGATTTCTGGACTTACCGGAAAATGTGTGAGATCGGCAATGCCGTCGGGATTCCGAGTCTCTGTGTTGACAAACTTAACTTCTCACTGATGAGCCGTGAGGTTTCAGGCCAGTTCATGATGGCTCTGACTTCTTCTGCTATCATCGGTCTTCTTTTTGCTTTCCCGTATGTTTTCTGGGAAATCTGGCGATTCATTAAACCGGGTCTTAAAATCACGGAAAAGAAAGCAGCCACAGGATCGGTTTTCTATGTCACCATGCTTTTCTTCCTGGGTGTGCTTTTCGGGTTCTTTGTGGTAGCTCCATTTGCAATCAACTTCCTGGTTAACTTCCAGATTGACCCGAGTATCGAAAACCAGTTTGACATTCAGTCCTATATTTCCGTACTGGCTACCCTTACACTGGCCTGCGGTGTTACCTTCCAGTTGCCGATGGCAATCCTGGTATTGACCAAAGTGGGTATCGTAACCCCGGCTTTCCTTAAGGCTTACCGTAAACACTCCATCGTGGTTATCCTGATTGTGGCGGCGGTAATTACTCCTTCACCGGATATGATCAGCCAGGTTTTGGTGGCTATTCCTCTGTACTTCCTTTATGAGATCAGCATCGTGGTTTCAGGCAGGATTTACAAAGCCAAACAAAGAGAAATGCTTGCAGGTGATAACGATTAATCATCACTGAAGATATACAAAAAGGCCTCCTTTTCGGGAGGCCTTTTTTTTGTGCTATCTGTCTGAAAGATTCTTATTCCACATCCGAAGTAAACTCTTTGACAATACCCACCCCATGGCCTGCTTCCGGCTTCTGAATAGCGGGAAGAACCACATCCTGTTTCTCTTCATTGATCAGAATTTCAGGCTTCAGCTTCATTTCTTCTCCATTATAAGAAGGATTTCCTATCATTTCCAAGCCCGGCGTGTTGCTTGCAGGAGCAATGTCAGATGATTCACATGAAGCCAATGCAGCAAGGGAAAAAAGAGCGATGAAGGTGATTTTTAGAGATTTCATTGTCGTAATTGTTTTTATTTTTAATGTTTTGATTTTTTGCATTTCAAATCATTTGCCTGATTTGATGATTCAAAACTATGGCGGATTTTACCCCTTTAAAAACACAAGTGACCATGTGGTGGCGGTTTGGTATGAAACCCCGGAGATTTGGGATTTGCTGTTTCAGAAGACTCCTGAAAGCGAAGAATTTTAATTTATATGCTGCAAAGCCTGAGCTTCACAGCATATAAATTCTTATGAAGTATATTTGATTTATTGCTTGATTATCTTCCTGTATTGTTTACCCGCTTCCGTAATTATCAGGACATTGTACATCCCAGGGGCCAGGTGATCCAGGTTGTTGATATCAAAGGTGTTTGTTCCTTCGTGAAGCTCCCTGGTCATTTTATGACGCACTCCACCGTTCTGATCCGAAATGAGAATAGTTGCGGTTTCATCCTTTTTAGATTTCATGGAGATCCGCAGATAACTGTCAAACGCAGTAGGGTAAGCGATCAGCTGGTAAAAATCATTCTGCCATGGCTCTACAGCAATAATCCGGCTCAGTTCTTCTGATCCGTCGATGTCTACCATTCTGAGTCTGTAATATTTTACATTTTCAAGTAGCTCATTGGTGCTGAACTGGTATTTTACTGCAGTGCTGCTGTTTCCCTTGGCCGATACAGTTCCTGCAGCCGTAAAATTTAAAGCGTCGTCACTGGATTGTACTTCAAAATGATCTGCATTGGCTTCGGTGGCTGTCACCCAGTTCAGGTCCGTCACTCCATTGATATTTTTACCCTCAAAACTGATGAGGTCAACAGGAAGAACGGTTGGACAAACGGCAGAGAGCTTGTCCAGGATCAGGTCCATGCCATTATGGTTAGTGGTTATGGTTAACTGAATTGCCCTGACATCTGCCAGGTTAGCTGCCCCGGTCAACAAGCCCAGGTTGGATATTTCAGTTACTTCGACTCTGGGGCCGTTAAGTGTCAATGTTGCCTCTGATTTGTTTCCTGCGGCATCCCATACGCTTACGGTAAAAGTTAAAAAACTACCCGCCCCCATATCATCCAGGTTATTTTCAAGGTGTATTTCCTTGCCTGTAAAATTACCAAGAACAGGACCTGTCAGGGTCGGGCTGTTCGGATCAGTATTGCTGTCATTCCCATCATAGGTAACAGATATGGCGTAAACACCCCCTGCCCCTGCCGTAGCATCGAATATGCCGACATTATAGTAACCACCTGATCCGCTGGTACCCCCGGCCACTCCTGAGAGTTTCTGCATCCATATATCAGCAGACCCCGAAAGAGCGGGCATACCGTTACATTCCACAGATTTAACAGTATTTAGCGGATCTGAGTTAGAAAACACGAGATTACATGTTGAACCATCAAAAGTATCGATGGTGATGTCTCCTCCCGGGCATTGGGATTGAGCGGAGAAAGCCATTAGCATGGCAGAGCATAAAAGTAGAATTTCTTTTTTCATTATATTTTGTTTAGCCCTGGGGCAGTTATTATCCGTTTATAAAAAAGTGATTAAAGATATTTTCACATATACCCCTTCCTGAATGCCTGGCGGTATCAGCCACACACACCCGGATCTTGGTACTGCTCTGTAATCCGGGTCAGGCCAAAGCCATCCGGCCTTTTACGAAGCAATAGCAAACAGGTTGTTACATGAAAATTACCCGGTCTGCGGGAGACCGGTGAAGCAGGCTGAATGGTTACGGGAATCTGTCCTCACAAAAGGGCATTTAAACGCCCGGTTGCCCTGATCAGGAAATGAAGACCAGGTTATGTCAAACCATGTTCGCAGACAGGTGGAGACTTGAGTGAATGGGCCATATCCGGAAAAGCCAGGCCTTTCCGGATATGGCAGAAGAGCAATGGTGTTTTTTTCATTTTTACTTTTATGTTTTTTTTATATTCTGTCGTGGCTTGTTTATTATTGAGACGGGATAAATGACGGAAGTCACTAAAAAAGAACAGTTGCCTGATTATAAGCACTTGACAATGTGACAATTGATTGATTTACAGTGAAATTTATCCGGCATGTCCTGGTTAAATGTCATCATGGTATTCAGAACTAAATAATAAATTCCGGGGATATTTCATGGCCGGATACGTATATTACAGTCAAATAGAAACACAGCCCTCCCCGGTTTAAGACCTTACGGAATCAGACAGATATGCCATTGTTTTCCAAAAAAAAGCTTTAGATTTACATCAGAATTGCACGGGGTGCTTTTGACCAATGGGTCCAAAGGCTGAGATGATACCCGCGAACCTGATACGGATAATACCGGCGAAGGAATGCACTGCCAGAGAATCTTCATTTTTTATGAATATCAGGCCTTGTTTTCTCTACCCGGTTTTCCGGCAGAGCAACAAGGCTTTTTTATTTGTAAAATTTGAAATTATGGAACTTCAGAAAAACAATTTCGGACTGATGACCAAAGACCTTACCAACTGGCAGGGTCGCAAGGAATGGTTCTTTAACCGCGAGCATACCGACACGTACGAGCTCTGGTATGAGGGCCGCTACAAAAGAGCCGAAGTATGGCAGAAAAAAGTAATGGGGCAATTGGTCGGCCAGGACAAGCGGGTAAAAGAACTTCTTGAGTTTGGCTGCGGTACCGGGCGTTTTACCCGCTGGTGGCATGAAATCGGCATTGAAGCCACAGGTGGGGACATTTCTCCTTTTATGCTGGGGCAGGCTGTTCATTTGTTTAAAGGTGACCTCGTCAATGCAGACTCTCATCACATGCCTTTTAAAGACAACACCTTTGATGCCGTAGCTTTCATCACCACTTTTGAGTACTACAAAGATCCGGTCAAGGTGATCAGGGAAGCCGCCAGGGTGGGTCGTCACGGCATAGGATTCGGGATGATGAACCGCAACTCACCCAAGGTGGTCAGGAGGCGGATCCAGGAAGCATTCGGCAAAAACCCTTTTTACGTAACAGCCACTTTTTATACCCCTTCCTTGCTCATCGAAAAGATCAATGAAGCCCTGGCAGGAAGGCAATACAGCATTGAATGGTCGTGTACAGGATTGCCGGAGTGGTTCCCGGTGCAGCAATGGAGCGTGCCTTATGGCGATTTCTTTGGTCTTTATGTCAGGTTTAATGATTAAAACATGGCACTTTCAGGAAAAATAGAGAATACAGATTTTGACAGGATCATCCGCCCGCAATGCGGATTTAAGCGTCCGGAAGTACTCACCGGGCCTGCTTTCGGGACGGACGTGTCGGTGGTTGATCTGAAAAACGGCCTGGGGCTGGCCATGACCAGTGACCCGCTGTCGCTCATTCCATCTCTCGGTCTGCAGGAATCAGCCTGGTTGTCGGTTCATTTAATGGCCAATGATATGGCTACCACGGGTTTTGCCCCGATGTATGCCCAGACGGTCCTTAACCTGCCACCATGGCTGAGTGAAGAAGATTTTGTGACCTACTGGGGTTTTATACATCAATATTGTGAAGAAATCGGCGTGGCCATTACAGGAGGACATACCGGGGGTATTGAGGGACAGAATTCTACCATTGCAGGTGGAGGCACTATGATCCTGACAGCCCCGCTTGACCAGATCCGGCTGAGCAACAAAGCCAGGAGCGGAGATGTGATCATACTCACCAAAGAAGCCGCCCTTTCTTCTGCGGCCATCCTGGCCATGAGTTTTCCGGAAACGGTCACGGATCAGCTCGGTAAAGAAATCTCCGAAAAAGGTGCCGGCTTGTTTTATAAGACCTCCTCGCTGAATGACGGCCTGATTGCGGCCCGCCACGCTTCGGTGTCTGCCATGCATGATGTAACGGAAGGCGGGGTTCTGGGGGCAATATATGAGATGGCGATTTCTTCAGGGAACGGCGTAAGGGTTGACAAAGACCTCTTGCCCGTCGGTGAAACACAGAAGGCCATCTGTCGCTTATTCGGACTTGATCCGGGATATTGCATCGGGGCGGGCTCCATGGTGATTGCTGCCCGGAAAGAGGGTGCCGGGGAGGTCATAGAAGACCTGAACAAAAACGGCATCCAGGCCACCATAGCCGGAGCTTTTACGGCAAAGCAAGACGGGTACACCCTGATCGAAAACGGGCAGGAAAAACCTTTACCCTATTATCACAAAGACCCTTACTGGGAAGCCTTTTTTAAAGCATATCAAAACGGATGGAAATAAAAAAATCAGCTATAAAAGGAGGCGTTTACCTCGTCATTGACCCTTCTTCAGAGCTCATCACCCTAAAAACAAAGTTACTGGCGGCCCTGGAAAGCGGGGTGGCTGTGATCCAGATCTGGAATCACTGGCAGGCGGGGCAAAACAAAAAACAGACCATAGAAGAGGTGGGCAAGCTTGCTTCACCGTTCGGAGTGCCTGTACTGATCAATGAAGACTGGAAACTGATGCAGGATTGTCCTGTACTGGATGGGGTGCATTTTGACCAGGTTCCGGCAAACATGGATGAAATCAGTGCCAGCTTCAAAAAGCCTTTCTTTTGCGGCATAACCTGCTCCAACGACCTGAGTACCGTGATGTGGGCCGTCGAAAACAAGCTGGATTATGTCTCATTCTGTTCTATGTTTCCCTCTTCATCAGCCGGTAGCTGTGAGATCGTCATGCCTGAAAATGTGATCAGAACCAAAGAAATCACGGACATTCCGGTATTTGTGGCGGGGGGGCTTACGCCTGAAAACGTCGCTGCATTAAAAGAAAATATACCTTTCGACGGCATCGCTGTGATTTCGGGAGTCATGAGCAGCGATAAGCCGGGAGAAAAAGTAACAGCATATTTAAACGCATTAAAAAAATGAGATTAAAAACGATTAAAAAACTTTGTTGTCCGCTGGATAAACAAGACCTCACTTTACAAATCATTGCCCAGGATCTGGATGAGAACATTCTTGAAGGGATGCTCACCTGCAGCCAGTGTCAGCGTAAATACCCGATCATCCATGGTGTGCCCATCATGTCGCCGGATGAGTATCGTCAGACGGCACTTGAGCAACCGGTGATTGACCGCTGGGAGAATGCCCTTTCAAATGCCCAGACCCATTTATTGAATCACTGAAGGGTTTAACGCATGAAAATTTCGCCGCCTGTACTCATGGCGTCGCTGAGCCAGAAGGGGTTAATGGTGGCGAGGTTTTCGGGAATATGATCAAGGGGAAAGAACTTCAGTTCTTCTGTTTCTTCATTATGATAACCTGCTATCAGCGGGGCAGTTAAACGGGCTTCAAAATAAGAAGTGATGTATTGGACTGTCCTGTCTTTATAGTGATAAGTCTGGGATGCAGGGGAAGAATAAACACCCAGAAACCTGATGATTTCTCCGCTTACGCTGGTTTCTTCCCAGATTTCACGCAATACAGCCTCCTGAACAGATTCTCCGAATTCAACGTGTCCTGAGATGATGCACCACTGATTCACATCACGGCGTTTCTGGAGTAATACCTCTCCTTTGTCATTGAATATCGCAACGGCAACAGCCGGAAGAATCTGTTCAGAGGCCTGCATGATTAATTAAGTTCTCTTACGGTAATATAGTTGTCTTGCTCGAGCATCCAGGCATCGCCTTTTACCTTGACGGTTTCCCCTGGTTTTACAGTTTTATACTGCTTCGGATCCTTCATATTGGGAATACTGATGGTCAGAAAATAGACCTCGTCCTTGCCCGTAACGATTTGTGCGGTGTACCCGTCTTTCCCCATCGTTATTTCCTTTACTTTTCCTTCTACTTCAATGGGTTTCATAGGCGACTCCTCTATCCGGGTAGTGTCTGCAACCACTTCAATGGGCTCCTCTTCCTCTTCTTCAGCTTTTGGTGAGCTGCATGAGATAATAACGGCCGCTAAGGCCAATGTTTTGATCAGGCTTTTCATACATGTTAAGGTTTAAAATCCCTGTGAGTTTTTAATAAACAAAATCAGGAATTAGCAAAAATATCCATTCAGGTTGATTATAAAAATGAATATTCCTGGATTAGTTTCATAATTTCCATTCAATGGTCGAGTCAGAATTGAGAACGTATAAACCGATTCAATTAGTTTTGTAAATCAGATATTTTTTTGAGAATAGTCAATGCCGTTGATCTGATGATATATGGCATTTTACCCGGTCTGTTACGGCCGTTTAATAAAATCAAACAGGCAAATCATCCCGACAGCTTTGTGTGGCCGCTTAAATTTGTATCTTTGAAAATTCTATTAACTACGGAATCTAAAACTTTATGAAATCTGCAAAGACCTTTTTTATTGTTCTGTTCTTTATTTCTGCTCAATTATCCTATTCACAAACGGTAGAAAACCTCAAAGTCGAATATCAGGCCAGGCCGCTGGGTGTTGAAACCCAATCCCCCAGGTTATCATGGCAAATCAAATCTCCTAAAAGAGGAACAACCCAGACCTTTTACCAGATACTGGTGTCGGATGATGAAAAAACGCTGGCTAAAAATATCGGGAATGTATGGGACAGCAAAAAAATAAAATCAGACCAGTCGCTCTGGATCGAGTATAAAGGCAAACCGCTTGAATCCCGCAAAAGATATTTCTGGAAAGTAAAAATATGGAATGAGCTGGCTAAAATGAGTGCTTTCAGTGAAGTCTCTTATTGGGAAATGGGTCTGTTAAACAAAGACGACTGGTCGGCCAGATGGATCGGCATGAAAGGGACAGAGGGTAAACCGCCGAAGTCAGTTGAACTTGACAAGACCTTTAACCTGGGCAAAAGAGCCGTAAGGGCCAGGATTTATGTTTCAGGGCTGGGAGCTTATCACCTGATATTCAACGGTAAAAAAGTCGGCAATGATTTTCTGACACCCGGCTGGACCCATTACCTTAAAACGGTTCATTATCAGACCTATGAAATTGACCCGGAAAACCTTACGATAGGATCGAATTTTATAACCGCTACCCTGGGCAGCGGCTGGTGGAGCAGCGGACTCGGCTGGGGTGGTGGCAACCACCGCTACAGCGAAGGTCCGTGCAGACTATTGTTCCAGATGGAAATGGAATTTTATGACGGCAGCCGCCAGACGGTGGTCTCAGACGCCTCGTGGCAGGTCAGGACCTCTCCTATCACTTCAAACTCTATTTACCATGGCGAAACCTATGACTCCAGGCTTGAGTACAACAAGCTCTGGAAAAAAGCTGATGTACTGGACGATCTCGAAAATACCACCAGCCTTTTCGGGACCGAGGCCGCCGCTAACATCAGAGAGGAAAGTGAAAAATTCAGTACAGCCAATATCGCCCTGAAATCATCGCCTTCGACACAGATAGAAGTGATCCAGGAAATAAAAGCGATCAGCATCACCGAGCCGCGAAAAGGGCGATATGTATTTGATTTCGGCCAGAACCTCGTCGGATATGCCCATCTGGCTGTGGAAGGAAAGGCCGGGAAAGAAATCACCATGAAATTTGCAGAACTTCTGACTGACAAAGGGCTGGCTGATCAGGCCAACCTGAGAAGCATCAGACCCACAGACAAATTCATTCTGAAAGGCTACGGTGTAGAGCAATGGGAGCCTAAATTTACTTATCATGGTTTCAGGTATGTCGAAGTGGAGGGGCTCCCTTCCAAACCGGATAAGAATACACTGGTAGCTAAAGTGATTCACAATAATGTACCCTTTACCGGGGAATTTACCTGTTCCAATGAACTGCTGAATAAGATTTATAAAAATATCACCTGGGGGCAACGGTCCAACATGCACAGCGTACCCACAGATTGCCCTCAGCGTGACGAACGCCTGGGCTGGATGGGAGACGCCCAGATTTTTGCCCCTACGGCAAGCTATATCATGGACATGAACGGCTTTTTTGCTAAATGGATGAAAGATATTACGGATTCTCAGCACAGTTCTGGGTATGTTTATGATGTTAACCCGAAGATGGTGGTGGGCGGCCCTTCAAAGCCGGCCTGGGGCGATGCCCTGGTGATTGTGCCCTGGAGGATGTATCAGTTTTATGGTGACAAAAGAATATTGGAAGAGAATTACGAGGCTATGAAAAAGTGGGTGAATTACCTCAACAATCACCCTAATACAAAACAAAACGGCATTTACCATTTTCAGTCCGGAGAAGGCGAAAAAGCATGGTACGGCTATGGCGACTGGGTTCCGGTAGAAAACTCTCCAACCAAACCCATCGGTGGAAGTTATCAGTATTTCAGCAACCAGATAATGGCCCAAACGGCCAGAATACTGGAGAAAAGCCAGGACGCGGCCGAATTTGAAAAAACGACCCAGCAGATCAAGCTGAAGTATAATGAACTGTACTTTGACAAAGCCGGCTCGCAATATGAAGGTAAAACACAGGGAGCTAACCTGATCCCGCTTTCTTTAGGCCTGACCCAGGATGCCGACAAAGCAGCGGTGGCGGCCAATATTGCTGAAAATGTAAAAAACCACCAGAAGCACCTGACCACCGGTTTTCTTTCCACTGCCATGCTTCTGCCGGTACTCAGCGAGTCTGGAAATCATGAACTGGCCTATGAAGTAGTCAATCAGAAAACCTACCCGGGCTGGGGTTATATGATAGAAAAAGGAGCCACAACGATGTGGGAGCTCTGGAATTCGGACACCGAAAAACCGGAAGGTATGAATTCCCGTAATCACTTTGCCTACGGTTCTGTTGGTGAGTGGTTTTATGGTTACCTGGCGGGTATCCGTCCGGATGACAGCGGAGCAGGATTCAGGAAATTTAAAATTGCACCGATGCCGGTGGGTGATCTGACATCAGCCTCGGCTTCTTATTTGTCTCCCTACGGGCAGATCAGGTCTTCCTGGACCAAGACGGGCGATAAGTTTACGCTGAAAATATCAGTTCCGGCCAATACCTCAGCCACAGTAGAAATTCCGAATACAGCAAACGGTAACCTGAAAGAAACCGGCAAAGTGTTGCTGGCTAAAGGCAAGCAGCCTAAAATACTATTGCCCGGTATAAAAGTAGTAAAAGCAGATGCGAAGGTGGTTACTCTGCAGGTTTTAAGCGGTGACTATGAGTTTGTTACAGAATGATGAAACTTTGATTACAAAAATATAAATAATACCTCCGGCCATGACACTTTTAAAAAACAAATGCCTGTGGCTCACCGGGTTGTCGGGTTCGGGCAAAAGCACCATTGCCAATGCCCTGCAGGCAATGCTGGAAAAAGAAGGCCTCCGGGTGAAAATCCTGGATGGTGATATCCTGCGTACGGGACTTAATGCCGACCTGGGATTTTCTGCCGCAGACCGCCAGGAAAATATCCGGAGGGTTGCTCATGTATCGAAGCTGTTCCTTGACGAAGGATATTGGGTATTGTCAGCCTTCATCACCCCCGCCGAAAGCCTCAGAACCCTGGCCAGGAGTATTGTCGGGGAGGAAGATTACATCGAAATTTTTGTCCGGGCCAGTTATGAAGTCTGCCGGAAACGCGACCCGAAAGGCCTCTACAAAAAAGTAGCAGAAGGCAAGATCACTGATTTCACAGGACTTGATTCGGTATTCGAAGTCCCCCTGAACCCGGCCCTGGTGGCTGACACGGAGGCAGACACTCATGAAGAAACGATTCAGAAAATACTGGATTTTATAAGGCAATAGTCATTTTCTGAGAAGTAAAAAAATGACAAATGTGCCCGCCATACCAAAGCCAAATACTTATCTTTGCAGTCAATCCCGGAAAAGGGAACAGACAAAAGAAAATTTATGAAATTTAAGAAACACGTTTTTATTTGTACCAACGACAAAGATGCTCCCAAAAAGAGCTGTGGCAGCGGCCGTGGCATGGAATTGGTAAATGCTTTTAAAGAAGGCCTGAAAGACAGGAACCTTCAGACCGAAATCAGGGCTCAGAAAGCCGGATGTCTCGATATGTGTGCCTTCGGTCCTTCTATGGTGGTTTACCCTGAAGGCGTTTTTTATGGCAATGTTACGCCTGCAGATGTCGAAGAAATCATCGAAAATCACCTGGTAAACGACCAGCCGGTAGAAAGACTGATTATTGCCTGACAAGTGAGTTCATTCAAGCATATATTTTTTGATCTTGATCATACTCTCTGGGACTTCGAAAGGAATTCCAGAGAGTGTCTTGTTGAAATTTTCAACGAATTCCGCCTGGACAACCTGGGCATTGAAACCGCGGAAACTTTTACCGGCACGTTTCTCACCATCAATTACCAGCTCTGGAACCTGCTGGACACACGGGTCATCACCCATGAAGAATTAAGAAGGCGAAGATTCGGAGAAGCTCTGGCTCAGTTGGGAGCGACGGTGTCTGAAGACAGAAGCCTTGAAATGAACGAATTCTTCCTGCAGGCTTTGCCGTCCAAACAACACCTGATTCCGGGTGGAAAAGAAATCCTGGACTATCTGAGTCCCAATTATGCCCTGCACATCATCAGCAATGGTTTTCATGAAGTACAGCTCCGCAAAATGAAAAGTTCGGGTATTCATGATTACTTCAGGGAGATAGTGACCAATGAGGTCGCCAATGCCAGAAAACCTGAAAAAGCGATATTTGATTTTGCTTTGAATGCCGCCGGAGCTACCACCGACAACTCTATCATGATCGGCGACAATATTGAGGCTGATGTCAACGGGGCCCTTAACGCCGGACTGGCCTGTGTTTACTTCAACCCTGATTCCAATCCAAGCCCTTATGAATCACACCTCGAAGTTAAATCGCTGGATGAATTAAGAGAGATATTATGATGATGGAAAATGGACATTCTCTATCGCCTCCGGCCTGAAGGCCCAGGTATCGTTCTATTTTTCTTCAAAAACACCCTTCTCCCTTCATCCTTTCTCCTTCACAAAAAAAGAGCCCCGGCAAAAGCCAGAGCCCTTCATGAGTGTTTTTCTACTCCACTATCCTTTCTTCACAAACACCTGATTATTTAATGATCGCTTTGATTCTGTCGTAGTAAAGTACCGTTAAGCCTTCAAAACCTGAATCTGTTCCTACACACAGCCACAATTCACCTTTCTCATTAGGCTTAACGGCCAGTGGTTTGGTAGCAGTAGTGTGCTTAACCAGTTTATGCACTACGCTGTCTGCCGTTCCGTTAGATACGTTGCCCACCAGGATAAGGTCTTTTCCACCAGTAGCCTGATTTCCTTTGTCAAGACTAAACCCGTAAAAACCGTCTTTGGCTACTTTAACAGGCTCTTTTGAAGATGCACCCGCTTTAAGATATACCGAAGTTCCCGGAGAACCACCGATACCAACGCTGTTGGTCGGATATTGAGTACCCAGATCGATTTCAAATGTAACGTTGTAAGTTTTGTTCGGATCCAGCCCGGTTACTTTCTTTTTAAGGAACATAAACATATCATCGCTTCTGTTATGGCTTTGAATTCTCAGGGCTTTTTTCTTCACATCCAACGGTGCCGGAAGTGCCTCTCTTTTGAAAGAAAATTCTGTAACTGTGCTGTCCATTGAAGTACTGTAGTCTGCCAGTTCACCTGACCATCCCTCCGCATCGTTCTCAAAAGTTGCCTCTACACTCTTATCCGCATTCAGATTATCATCGTCATTATTACACGCAGTAAAACCCAATACCAGGGCCAAACTTGCCCCCATCATCCATTTTCTCATTTAGTCGATTTTTTGATTTGTTAATAACTTTAAAAAATTGACCGGTCAGTTAAATAGACTCAGAAGGTTTTGGAAAGGTTGGAAAGAAAGCTTGAATTAAATATTTACATAATTTAAAATTTCAGAAAAAAACGTCACCGCATCACAACTCAAGAAGCCGCTTCAGATTGTCATGAAACGAGGTCCCTGTTTCCAGCTTTGTCCCTTTCAAGTCGTTTAAAACCACCAAAAACTTCCCGTTGAAATATCTCTCCAACTCTTTTATCTTCAGAGAATTAACAATATTAGAGCGGCTTATCCTGACAAAGCTTTCCGGCAGTTTTTCTTCCAGGTTACTCAGGGTGTAATTAGACAGGTATTGCTTGTTATCCACGGTGTTCAGGAAGACATATTTATCCTCCGCCTGGAAATAACTGATGTCGGAAATAGGTATAAATAAAATTTTATCTCCGCTCTTTACAGTGATGGTATGAAGTTCTTTTTTGGGGTTTAGCTGACCCAGAAGCTCCAGCAGATTAGTCTGCGAAAACTTACTTTCGTCTTTAAGTTTCAGCTGCTGCAGTTTCTCTATGGTTTTTTTCAGCCGGTCTTTCTCTACCGGTTTAAGGAGATAATCAATCGAATTTTCTTCGAAAGCTTTGATGGCATACTGATCAAAGGCCGTCGCAAAAACCACCACAGGCATATAGCTGAGTTTTGAAAGCATCTCAAAACCGGACATAAGAGGCATTTCTATGTCCAGAAAAATCAGGTCCGGCCTCAGCTCCTCTATCTTTTCAAGCCCTTCCCTGCCGTTGACAGCCTCGTCAATGACCTGGATCACTTCATATTCCCCCAGTAATCTTCTTAATCTGCTGATGGCCAGTGGCTCATCATCAATGAGTATGGTTTTAAACTTTTCCATGGTTATTCATTCGGTAAAACGATAGGCAGCTTTAAAAAGACGGCTTTATAGCCATCATTCAGAATCTCAAAAGAGGCCTGGTTTCCATAAATTAAATTGAGTTTATCTTTAATACTTCTAAGTCCGTATCCGCCGCCGAGGCCTTCTTCAAAACCCGGGCCATTGTCATGGATCAGGAATTCTACAAAATCACCGTTATGACTGACTTTCACTTCGATCAACCCCTCACCTGTCATTTTGGAGATGCCGTGCTTAATGGCATTTTCTACCAGCGGCTGAAGCAAAAACCGCGGGATCATGATATTTTCGAGTTCTTCATCTATTGAAATCTGAAACTTGAGCCGGTTGCCAAACCGGGTCTGTTCTATAGCCAGGTAGGTTTTGACGATTTCGAGTTCTTCGCTGATCGTATGATAATTCTGCTCTGTCCGTCCTGTGGTATAGCGGAATAATTTTGATAGCTGTATGGTCATTTCTTCAGCTTTATCCGGGTTTTCGTGGATCAGGCTGGCGATGCTGTTCAGTGAATTGTACAAAAAGTGCGGATTGATTTTAGCCTCCAGGGCATTCAGTTGTGCTTTCGTTTTGAGTTTTTCAAGGTTCAGAAGCTGATATTCCTGTTCTGTAATTTTCCTGTTCATCTTTTTTGAACGCTGCCAGGTATAAAAGTATACACAGGATACAATGGCCGGTACGGACAGGTACATCAGCGAAGCTGGGCTGTATTTGGTGTACTCATCAGGCCGGACCATCCGCCAGTAATCGCCCCAGAACGGCTGACCGTCATTGAGGGCCTTGTACATGATCCACTGAAAAGTCTGAATAATAAACAAAAAACCGTAACTCAGACTGGTCATCACGACATATTTCATCCAGTTAAGGCCAATTCTGCTTTCGATATAATGAATAAATATCAGGCCACTCAGAAAAACCGCAAACCCTGCGGTAATGTTGGAAAGAAAAACTGCGATATTCTGACTCGAACTTTCTGTGGACGGACTGGTCATCTGCATCGAAAAATAGATGAGACTGTTCAATCCGTACACAAAAAGGCTGATAAACGCCAGGGCATAAACCATATCCCCCAGCGTTTCTTTTCCCCAGCTTTTAGAACTATTCAGCTTTTCATAACTATTTTTTTTTTCAACCTGAGGCCTTACAAATGCTCTCCCGGGAGTTTTCGGAAAATCTTCTTCAGATACGACCCCTTCCTTCCGCCAGCTTTGCGGCTCCTTTTTCGGGATTACAGGCTCAGGAATATCAAACCGTGGTATCACCTGGTCAACAGAAATCGTCCCGCCTGACGTCTTAAGACTTACGTTGGCACCGCTTCCGTTCAGGGCCCCGATCACTCTTCGCCTGCTGATTTCGCCATTAAAGTTCTGTAACCTGGGCATTTTAATTTTCTCGGCTTTCAGGTCCAGGTACAAGCCCTGGTTCAGGGGAATCTGTGCAGATACTGTGCCCCCCATCGTTTCCAGCCACAGATATTCATGAATGGCAAGCACCTCAGCCCTCACCCGTCCGCCGCTGGTAGAAGCCCCGACATTGCCTTTCATACCGGTCAGGGTGATATTCCCGCCTGAGGTAGAGGTTTTAAAATCTCCGTTCACCTCAGAGGCTTTTATATTTCCTCCGTAAGTATTGCTGTATATCTTCCCTACAAACTTATTGATGGTAATGTTCCCTCCGGCTGTTTTGACATTCAGGTCACCTTTTGAGTCCAGAACGCTGACATTCCCTCCTTTTGTACTAAGCTCACCTTTGGAATTGCAATCCCACATCCTGATGTTCCCGCCCGACGACCTGCCGTCAAGTCTCCCGGAGTGCCTGCTGACCACCAATCCGCCGACGGTCGTGGAAAAACGGTGATTGGCATTGGAATCTGAAATGGATATTCTCCCGAAAGTAGTAGTCAGCTGGGTGGCCACATTTTTGGGAAGCCTTATCAGGAAAGATACGCTGTAAAATGACAGGGTATCCCAGAAACCGGGAGATTCATAGGTCTTAAGATTCCATGATTCTCCCGATTTATCAAGCATAAACAAAGTATGATTTTCATTGTTTCTCCTTAACTCAGTTTTGAAAAAGAGGTTCTCCCAGTTTCTTACCGAGCCGAAGGTTAATATTTCTACCGTATCCGATTCGTGACCGACAATCTCAATATCGCCTCTGAAGGTCTTGACATTCAGAAATTTGAGATTTTCAGCCGCGAAGATCCTTGTTTCAAACGGTTCGTCTCTCATAAAAATTTAAATTTAACTGCTCCTGTTAAAAACATCACCAGGAGGATTTCAAAAACAAATGCAAACGGTATAACAGAAATGTTTTTCAGGAACAGTATCACAGGCCATTGCCCTGCAGTGGGTGCCAGCAGATGAAGGCTCTTCAGGTGAGTCAGGAAAGGCGTGGCTTCCATCAAAAATGCCAGACCGACATTGACCCCGATACTGATCACTACAAAAACAATGACATTGACAATCAGGGCCGGCAGATTAAATCTGACATTCTCTTTCAGGCTCATTCCC
Source organism: Emticicia sp. CRIBPO (assembly GCF_009905725.1). Taxonomy (GTDB): domain Bacteria; phylum Bacteroidota; class Bacteroidia; order Cytophagales; family Spirosomataceae; genus Leadbetterella. Next base: position 92,619 of record NZ_JAAAKV010000006.1, read on the forward strand.
ACCATTTTCCATTCTCCGGCTGATAAAGAAAAAATCTTAAAAATCTGATTCAACCCTTCAACGATATTGCCCTGGCCTGCGGCAGACAATACGATGATGGTCCTCGACAGAAACACGACTATTCCGAGAATGGCCTGTGTACTCACACTGACTGGTCCGGCTCCGCCTTCCTGAACGAAACGGCACAAACCCGAAATCAGTCCCGGAACAAAAGTGGTCAGGAAATTTTGTCTTATAAACCTATCCGTTTCGGATATCAGTTCTGCAAAACCCAGATTTCTTTCATTGTTCATTTTTATAAGTTTAGGGGGTTTAAATCTCTGTTAGCTTTCAGGCTTTTGTCAGGATCAGTTGCACTGGGAAATATACCAATCTGTAATTTCTTTTCCCCAGCTTGGATGAATAGACGATTTTGGAGTGAATTTAGCATATTTTTCCAATGCTTTCTCAAAAAACACCTTGGCTTTAGGTTTTCCACCACCAAATGCCTCAGGAGTATAAAACATCCCCTCACCTTCCAGCAGGCTGATTCTCGGGTTTTCAGCATTGATTTTTTTGGCATTACCGATAGCGGCGGCTACTTTGGCTCCGTAAGTCTGCCAGCGATCCTGAGGGCTCACTACCAATCGTCCGTTGGCTAAATTGGCCTTCAGCACTTCGAGTTCGTCATTGTTCTGAGAAAGGGCTTCGGCTTTGTTAAAATACTCATCTGCCTTGTCGAGGATCATGTCTTTCTTTGCGGCGTCAGTTTCAATGTAAGAGTCTCTGAGATAACAGAATGCCACCCAGTAATTCGGAAGCCACTCTCCTTTTTCTGCCGAAGCTATTCTTTCCATCTGATTAGCCAGCGGTTGCAGCGGAGTACCGAACTGTGTGGTCTGGATTTTACTCACCAGGCCCTCCATGGTTTTAAGATAAGCCGGATTCTGGGCAAAAGACTGAGCTGCTGTCAATAATAAAGCGAAGACGAATACAAGTTTACTTTTCATTTTTCTGTTTGTTTAATTGAGTTTATAATCTTTTTAGTCAAAATTCAGTGTTGCTTCTTTGGGTATACGGTCCAGTTTACCGATACTCCACGACACCCCGAAGAAGAAGGTCCTGTAAGCCGGCGGTATGACCGCTGTTCTTTGTTTTCCATCAGGCGAGTAACGGTATCCGAATACATTTTTACGCCCCAGGACATTGTCAACCGCCAGATAAAATACTACAAAATGATTTTTAATGGCCCTGAAATAACTGGTCGCAAAACTCAGGTTTTCGTAAGGTTTTGTCAGTTCGTAGGTCTTCAGATCGCTGCCATAATCATAAATCCTGCGGCCTGATGTCAGTGAATAGGTCAGTCCCACGCTGGTGTTCAGCTTTTCAAGGAAATATTTAGAGACGACGCTGAAATTGTGCTTGCTGGCAAAGGACGGCGTAACCCGCGAAGGATAATTCTGGAATTTCCTTTCTGTGTCCAGGAATGAGTAAGTCACCCACAGATCTGCATTTTTTACAGACTTTTTATCCCTGAAAAACACATCGAATCCTTTGGCGTACCCCTCTCCCGAATTATCTGTCTTGCCTGTCGGGAAGCGGTAAGGATTAGGATCAAAAAAGTCTGTTTTTTCAGTGATCAGGTTTCTATAGTTCTTATTGAAGGCTTCTACCCTGAATGTCCGGTCGTTTTTAATAAGCTGGTAATTGAGGATCACATGATCGGCTATTTCGTAATCCAGGTTTCTGTTCAGATAAAGGTAATTTTTGTCGGGCGTCTGATAGAACCTCCCCGCTGCCAGCGAAAACTGGGCATATTTGCCGACTTTGTACGCCAGTGAAAGCCTCGGGGCTACGTTGAATTCATCTATGACACTGGTATATTCCCCTCTCAGACCTACCCTGGCCGCCAGTTTAGGAGAAACATAAAACTCAGATTCCGTAAAAACCGCTGAATAGTTATCTTTCAGGCTGACGTCATATCCTCCATAAATATTACCCACACGAATCGCATGAAACTCACTTCCGAAAACAATGGAATTGTTTTTACCTGCACCGAAAAGCCTCGTTAATACAGCCCTGCCCTGTGTTCTTTCGTCGTGCCTGTCAGCATTGGTCTGGTCCATTCTTATGCGATCATTGTTTTTGCTGTAGGACATTCCCGATTGAAAAATCCATTTTCCTTCATCAAAATTGACCTGATACGAAGCATTGGTGAAGATATTCCTGTTATTCATCGAAAAGAGGTACTTCGAATTAAATTCGTCATAAGAATTGAGTCTCAGAGCCGACTGGTTATCTGTGTAAGTACCATAAAGTTTGAAACTGCTGTTTTTAGTCGGGTTTTCGTTGATAGTGACCGAAGCACCGAAGGCTTCAGGCACTTTGTCAAAGTCGATGTTAGTCTTCAGTAAACTCAGGAAAGGCGAAAGATTGGTGTAGCTCAGTGAGCCGTTGATCCAGCCTTTGTGGGTATAGGAGGCAGACAATCCGGCCAGGTTGGCATTTAAGTTCAGGTTGCTTTCTTCACTGATCTTGTCCTGGGTCTGAAGCAATAAAACCGACGACAAAGCCTGTCCGTACTGAGCTGAATAACCGCCGGTGCTGAAGGCCGTTCCTTTAAACATAAATGGTGTAAACCTGCCTCTTTGCGGCACGTCAGGTGTGCTGCTGAAAAACGGATTTTGTACGATCATCCCGTCAATCACCGTTTTGGTTTCATTGGCAGAGCCTCCTCTTACAAACAGGCCTTCTGTTTCACCCACCCGGTTGGCTCCCGGCAAAAACTGCATCACAGAAGCAATATCTGCTGCACCACCCGCTGTGGTCACGATGTCCATGGGCTTAAGCATCACCATCTTCTTTTCGTCCGAAGCCTCGAAAGTCCCGGCCGTAATCACGACCGCATTCAGGGCGTTGATAGATTCTTCCAATACAAAATCAAGACGGACATCACCAGTGCCCAGTGTGGCTTTCTTTACCGATGGGTTATAACCGATCATAGTGATTTTGAAGACCACCTCACCTTTACTGTCGGTTGTAAAAGCAAATTCTCCTTTTTCATCAGCAGAGGCACCGTCATAAGTACCTTCTATCTGGATGTTGGCACCCGGCAACACCTCTCCTTTTCTATCTGTGATTTTTCCTTTTATGTTCGCCTGCCCCAGGGCCACTGAAAATCCGGCGGTAACAAGCAAAATGATGAGTAATAGCTGTTTCATATTTCAGGTAATTGTTTCTGATTGTTGAAACAAAACTATATCTCTGAATGAAGCTGCTCAATGCAAATCCGATGAGTGAGCCTTTTGAAGGAGTGAATGAGGTTTTTCGGGGAGTGAGTTTCTAAGTAGTGCTTTAGCAGGTGTCAGGGTTTATCCTGAAAAATCGGAGCATAACTTTAAATTTTCAGGGTTGCAGACCATTTAACCTTGAAAATTTAAAGTACAACTATGAATTTTCAAGGTTAATTCAGTTATAAAAAAGGTGATTCCGGAAAGGTGGTCGTGCTTAACCTAAAAAAACAGAAGTAAATATTTGGTTTAATTCAATAAATAATTGTACTTTTCGCCGCTCTTATTAACCTTTTAACCCTTACCTTTAAATTTTATGGAGTCAATTATTTCACCTTTAACCAAGCTGGGCCGCTTTCTGCTGGCTATTCCGATGGCTATTTTCGGAATTTTGCACTTTATGGCGGCCAATAATATGGCGGCTATGGTGCCGATACCGGGAGGAGCTATCTGGGTTTACATCACCGGAGCAGCCCTGATTGCTGCAGCTGTCAGTATCATCATTCAGAAAAAATCCAGGCTGGCTGCCACATTGCTCGCCATCATGTTGCTCATTTTTGTACTTTCTATCCACTTGCCGGGCGTACTGGCCGGAGGCGACGGAGGACAGATGTCCATGATGAGTCTGCTGAAAGATATAGCCATTGCCGGTGGAGCCCTGGTGTATGCCGGTACCCAGCCACAAGAATAAAATACCCCTTAAAACCCCCTGAAATATAATAGGCACCCTTTCTTTTGGAGAGGGTGTTTTTTTTGTTATTTTTGTTTTATCTCAATTTCTTACCTTAAAATATATGATATAAAACTATGAAGCCTACCAGAAGGGATTTTATCAGGAATGTCGGGGCCTTGTCTTTGCTTTCAGCCGCTCCGGGATTTGCCAAACCGTTCTCTATCATCAAAAGCATGTCTGTCAGTCCCAATGATAAAATCCGTATTGCCACCATCGGCATGGGTATCCAGGGCAACTATGACACCCGTTCTGCTCTTAAAAACGAAGGTGTGGAATTTGTAGCGGCAGCTGATTTGTACAGCGGCAGGCTGACAAGGGTTCAGGAAACTTTCGGTAAAGATATTTTCACCACACGAGATTACCGTGAAATTCTCAATCGCAAAGATATAGATGCTGTTTTGATCGTTACGCCTGATCACTGGCATGATAAAATCACCATCGATGCCCTCAATGCCGGCAAGCACGTGTATTGCGAAAAACCTATGGTACAGAGCATCAATGAAGGCCGCCCGGTGATTGAAGCCTGGAAAAAATCAGGCAAAACCATGCAGGTAGGCAGCCAGCGTATCAGCGGAAGCGTTTTTAATGAAGCAAAAAAAATGATCGCTGCGGGCGACCTCGGCGAAATCAACTATATAGAATCAAACAACGACCGTTTCAATGCCATCGGTGCCTGGAATTATTCGATTCCGACAGATGCCTCTACTGAAACGGTGGACTGGGATACCTTTTTGAAAGACACCGCCAAAATGCCTTTTGACGCCAAGCGTTTCTTCAGATGGAGAAACTACAAAAACTACGGTACAGGCGTAGCCGGCGACTTGTTTGTTCACCTGATCACCGGAGTTCATTATGTACTCGACTCCAAAGGACCAAACAGGATATTTGCCTCGGGTGGACTAAGCTACTGGAAAGACGGCCGTGATGTGCCTGACGTGATGGTGGCGGTAATGGATTATCCTAAAACAGATAAACACGCTGAATTCCAGATGGTACTGAGGGTTAATTTTGCCAACGCAGGTACAATCAACAACAACACCAGGATCATCGGTACTGAAGGGCAGCTTGACCTTTCGGGCAACGGACTGGTGCTCAGCAAGAAAAAGCTCCCCAAAGCTCCGGGATATGGCAATTATGACAGTTATTTCACTTTCTCAGAAGCCCAGCAAAAGGAATTTGAGAAACAATATAATGCGACTTATACCGCTGAAGACAGAAAAGGTGAGCCTGTGAAAGAAGTGAAGTTTACCCCACCTCAGGGAGACGATGAACATAAAAATCACTTCGGCAATTTCTTTGATAACATCAGGAAAGGCAGCCAGGATACCGTCGAGAACCCTATTTTCGGCTTCAGAGCAGCCGCCCCGGTATTGTCTTGTAATGACAGCTATTTCAACAGGAAACCTGTGATCTGGGATCCTGAGAACATGAAATTGCTCAAAAAATAAAATAAAAAGACCGCCGGGCCCCGGCGGTCTTTTTATTTTATCTTCTATCCATTTTCTCCGGCCTGAAGGCACGGGTATGAGATGAAAAATTTTATTTTCCCCTGCCTTCTCCTTTTCCCTTCCTACCTTTTTCCTTCTTCCGGAAATCTCACCCTCTCACGCCTTCCAGGTACTCAACAATATCCTCTTTCAGATGCTCAGCTGATTCAATTACCCTGATGAACTGGCTTCCGATAATGGCTCCTGCGGCGTATTCCGATGCTTTATTGAAGCTTTCATTGTCTTTTATTCCAAAACCGATCAGTCTTGGGTTTTTCAGATTCAAGGCATTGACACGGTTAAAATAAGTCTCCATCCCCTCAGAAATGCCGGAAGTAGCCCCGGTCACACTGGCAGAAGAAACCATATAGATAAACCCTTCAGAAATCTCGTCGATCCTTTTGATCCTTTCCTCAGAAGTTTGAGGGGTAATCAAAAAGATATTTAACAGGCCATATTGGTCAAAAACCGGCTTATATTCTTCATAATATTCATCAATCGGCAGGTCAGGAATGATCAGCCCGTCGACGCCCACTTCCTTACATCTCTTACAGAACTCTTCAATACCGTACTGATAAACCGGATTAAGATAACCCATCAGGATCACCGGAATCCTGATACTGTCTCTCATGCCCTCCAGCTGCGAGAAAAGCACTTTCAGGGACATCCCGTTATCTAAGGCCACCTGGTTGGAAGCCTGGATGGTTTCACCGTCAGCCACAGGGTCAGAATAAGGCATGCCGATCTCGGCAATATCCGCTCCGCCGGCCTCAATGGCCGAAAGGATTTCCCTTGTTGATTCCAGTTGAGGAAAACCAGCCGTAAAATAAATATTAAGTACTTTCCCGGTTTTGTTGTTAAATGTTTCTACAATACGATTCATATCATGATAAATTAATTCCGGAATACACCTGATAGCATTCTTCTCCGGTTCCTGCTCCAAAATTAGGAATTTATAGTGGTTTGATAGCAGAAGAAACCGTTTAAAAATCGGATATCTGAAAGTATTGAGATCAATAGCCAATAAAGGAATACAAAACCCTGTTACCTGACAAAAAGATATTACAACAGAAACTCCATCAAATTTTCAATCAATAAATCTTACTTTTGCATAAAACAGGAATATTTTGATCTCCAGAAAATACAATGCCGCCTTTCAATACGTCATCAGCCTGATCACTGTCCTGATGGCTGCTATTGGCTGCTATTTATTCATTGATCTGATCAACTACAAGATCGTGGCCCTGCTCCTCCTGATGGTAGTATCGCTTCTGGCTATGCTTTTTGATATTTTCCCTGTGCTGCTGGCGGCTTTACTCAGTGCCCTGGCATGGAATTTCCTTTTCATTCCTCCGCTGTTTACGTTTCATATCGGTGACACCGAAGACATCCTGATTTTCATGATGTATTTTGTTATTGCCTGCGTCAATGCCGTATTGACCATCAAAATCAGGAAAGTGGAAAAGAAAGCGGTGGAAAAAGAAGAGAAAGAAAAAACGATCAAACTTTACAATACCTTGCTGAGCTCTTTGTCACATGAACTCAGGACACCCATCGCTACAATTCTGGGGGCCGTGGACACTTTGAAAGACAGCAACCATAAATTATCAGACAAAAACAAAGGGGCTTTGCTTGAAGAAATAGACATTGCCAGCGTCAGATTAAACAGGCAGGTCAAAAACCTGCTGAATATGAGCAGGCTGGAGTCAGGCATCATGACCCTGCACCTCGACTGGAGTGATGTCAATGAAATCGTCTTCGGTATCATCGGGGGATTTCCTGTCACAACGCACCGGTTTATTTTTGAACCTGACGAAACCCTTCCTTTGTACAAACTCGACGGAGGATTACTGGAGCAGGTCCTTCATAACATATTGCACAATGCCATTCAGTATACCCCTGACGGAAGCAAAATTAACATCGAAGTAAAAGGCGATGATCAGAATTGCATCATCATCATTTCAGATAACGGAGGCGGGTTTCCTGAAAATGAAATCGAATCAGTGTTTGAGAAATTCTACCGTTTACCCGATTCAAAGACGGGGGGAACCGGCCTGGGGCTTTCTATTGCCAAAGGGTATATTGAGGCACACAGCGGCACAATCCTCCTTGAAAATATACCTTCAGGAGGTGCCAGGTTTACCATTAATATCCCAGCCGATGCATCCTATCTAAACAATCTGAAAAATGAATAAGCAGGAAATACTGGTCATAGATGACGAACCCCAGATCCGGAAATTGCTCGAGATCATCCTTGAAAGCAATGATTACAAGATCACCCAGGCCGAAACAGCCCGGGAAGGCATCATTCTCGCCGCCAGCCACCCTCCGGACCTTATCCTCCTCGACATCGGCCTTCCTGATAAAAGCGGGCTCGAAGTACTGAAAGAAATCAAAACCTGGTATTCCAAAGCCGTCATTATTTTATCTGTACAGGACGACGAAGAAAGCATCATACAAGCCCTGGACCTCGGTGCGGCTGACTATCTCACCAAACCCTTCAGAACGGGTGAGCTTTTGGCCCGGATCAGGTCGGTCATCAGGCGGAACCAGACCGGCAGTATAGAAAGTGTTCTTGATTTTGACAATCTGCAGATCGACCTGATCAACAGAATCGTCAAAAAGAATGATGAAATATTAAAACTGACCTCTACAGAGTTTAACCTGCTGGCTTTGTTCTCAAAAAATGCCGGCAAAGTACTCACCCACCGCTATATCCTCAAGCAGATCTGGGGTGTGGGCTACCAGGAAGAGACACAATATCTGAGGGTTTTTGTGGCCCAGATCCGCAAAAAAATCGAAGACAATCCCAATCAACCCCTGCATATCGTCACAGAAAGCGGCGTAGGATACCGTTTTAACTGATCTTTATAAAATCTTTATATCTGCCTTATTCTCTTTTACACTTTACTTATACCTAATGAGCCAATTTTGCGGCATCATTAATTTTGTAAGAAAGTGGGTCATTCAAAAACAGGAGTTTCATCAAAAGTGACCGCGGCGTCGCTGCTCGTTGCACTGGGAATTATTTACGGAGATATCGGAACAAGCCCCCTTTATGTGTTGAAAGCCGTCGTAGGCTCACGGCCAATTGACGAAATCCTCGTTTTCGGAGGCGTTTCATGTATTTTCTGGACCCTGGTCTTTCAAACTTCCGTTAAATACATCTGGCTGACCCTCCAGGCCGATAACGAGGGCGAAGGAGGAATATTCTCTCTGTATGCCCTGGTCAGAAGATATGGCAAAAAGCTGGTCATTCCTACCATTTTAGGAGCTACCACACTGCTGGCTGACGGCATCATCACCCCGCCCATTTCAGTGGCCTCAGCTGTCGAGGGCTTTACCATCGTCAGAGGATTTGAACATTTACCGACCGTTCCGGTAGTTATCGTCATTTTATCACTCCTGTTTTTCTTCCAGAGATTCGGGACGCAAAAAGTCGGAATACTTTTCGGACCGGCCATGGCCGTCTGGTTTACGATGCTTCTTGTTATCGGTTTGTCCCAGATCATCCATTATCCTTCTGTAGTAAAAGCCCTTAATCCTTATTATGCTTACGAACTCCTGGCCAGATATCCCCATGGTTTCTGGTTGCTCGGAGCAGTATTCCTGGCCACCACCGGGGCTGAGGCCCTGTATTCTGACCTTGGGCACTGTGGCCGCAAAAACATCAGGATAACCTGGGTGTTTGTCAAAATATGCCTCATCAGCAATTACCTCGGTCAGGCCGCATGGCTCATGCACCAGGGCAATCCCGATTTAGGTAACAGGAATCCGTTCTTTGAAATGATGCCTCACTGGTTTCTGATTCCCGGCATCTGTATTGCTACTTTCGCGGCCATTATTGCTTCCCAGGCCCTGATCAGCGGATCATACACCCTGATCAGCGAAGCCATGAACCTGAATTTCTGGCCCAGGGTAGCCGTCAGACAGCCCTCCGAAACCAAAGGACAGATTTATATTCCGAGTGTCAACAATTTACTTTGGATCGGATGTGTGATGATGATCGTTTACTTCAAATCGTCCACCCACATGGAAGCCGCCTATGGCTTCTCCATCACGATCACCATGATGATGACCACCGTATTACTGAGCTATTTTATGGTTTATAAGCTCAAATGGAAAATGGTGTGGGTAGTGGCCATTCTCCTGTTGTTTTCAACGATCGAAATCTCGTTTTTCATCGCCAACGTGGCCAAGATCAAGGAGAGATGGATGTTTTTATTCTTCGAACTGTTTATTTTCATGGTCATGTATGTGTGGTACTATGCCCGGAAGGTCAACAACCGCCTGACGAAATTCGTGGATTTGGGAAAATACACCACCATGATTTCCGAATTAAGCAAGGATGACAACATACCGAAATTTTCCACCCACCTGATTTACCTGACCAAAGCCAACAGAAGAAATGAAATAGAAGATAAAATCATCAAGTCGATATTTTCTAAAAAGCCGAAAAGAGCAGATGTCTACTGGTTTTTGCATATCGACAGGACCGAAAACCCCTATACCCTCAGTTATGATGTTTCAGAACTGATTGACGACAAAGTCATCAAAATCAACATCAATATCGGCTTCAGGATTCAGCCCCGCACAGAATTGTATTTCAAACAGATCGTCCGGGACCTGGTCATCAATAAGGAGCTTAATCTGCACATCAGACCTGACGGCTCGACGAAATACAATCCGAACCCGGACTTCAAATTTGTGGTCATTGAGAAATTCCTGTCGGTGGAAAATGAGTTTGCCCTAAGGGAAGGTCTGCTTCTTAACTCTTATTTCTTCCTCAAAAGACTCGGACAAAGCGACCAGGAAGCCTTCGGACTTGACAAAAGCGATGTGGAAAAAGAACTGATACCGCTGGTTTATCACCCCATTGAAAAAGTAAGCCTGATAAGAGCATGCCGGTAATTTCCGGAGCGGACAACCTCTGTAAAAAACACAACCCTGACAGAATAAACTCTACCAGGGTTTTTGTCTTTATTGCCGGAAAAATTCAATAACTTTCAGAAAATAATTTTAACAGCCGTATGGAAAACAAGGATATCTCCCGCTTACTCAGTGAAGAAAACAATCACCTGAAAAAACTGCATCAGATTGTAGAAGAATCTATCAAAGAAGAAAAACTGATCATACATAACCTCCTTAACCCTCCGGGCGAAACCCTGACCCAGGGACAAAAAATATCAGACAAAGTAGCCCGTTTCGGCGGCAGCTGGAAATTTATCATCATGTTTGCGGTTATCTTATTTGTCTGGATTATTTTCAACTCGGTTTCAGGCATCAATTTCGATCCGTACCCGTTTATCCTGATGAACCTTATCCTTTCCTGCGTGGCTGCCTTGCAGGCCCCGATCATCATGATGAGTCAGAACAGGCAGGAAGAAAAAGACAGGATGCAAAGCGAAAACGATTACCTGATCAATCTGAAAGCTGAAATGCAGATCCGCAGTTTGCATCAGAAAATGGATTTGCTACTGGAAGATCAGATCAAAACCCTGTTTGAATCCCAGGCCAATCAGCTGACTATATTGCAGGAATTAAGTGCCAGACTTGAAAAAAAATAAGACCCGGATTAAATCTCAAACTCATATGAAACATCAGCATCTCAAAACCATCGAAGAGATCAAACGTGATCATCAACCTGTCAGAAATGTTAATGCTGAGCACAAACAAAACCTGAGCAGGCTGGATAAACTGGCCCTCGTCATCACAGAAAAAGTGGGCAGCATGGGCTTTTTTATGATCATTTTTACCTGGACAGCCCTGTGGCTCGGGTGGAACAGCCTCGCACCGGACCATCTTAAATTTGACCCGTTTCCTGCCTTTGTGCTTTGGTTATTCATATCCAATATGATCCAGATTTTCCTGATGCCGCTCATCATGGTGGGACAAAACCTGCAATCCGGTCACGCCGAACTCAGGGCAGAAGCCGATTTCGAGATCAACCGGAAAGCCGAAACCGAGATTGAGACCATACTGATGCATCTCGAAAACCAGAATGCCCTCATTCTGCAAATCCTTGACCAGATCAAGAAAACGGAAAACAACAAAGAATCCCGGGCATGAAAAGCATTGCTATCGTTGAATTTCCGTCAAATCTCGGGCTGAAAGAACTGAAGCCCGGACACGAACCCGGTGTGAGGAAATTGCCTGAATGGCTGAGAAAGCATCAATTCCATTCATTGCTTGGCCCGGTTGCTGAATACAGGCTTGAACCACCGCCTTACACCATGAATCTCGACAAAACCACAGGAGTCAGGAATGCCGACGCCATAGCGGAGTATGCCGGAAAACAATCTGACATGTTACAGAAAGTGATCGGTAATAACACTTTTACGGTCGTTCTGGGTGGCGACTGCAGCGTCCTCATCGGCAATATGCTCGCATTGAAGAAGATGGGAAATTACGCCTTATTCTATCTCGACGGGCATACCGACTTTGTCACGCCGGATATGTCGCAAACGGGCGGAGCGGCAGGAATGGACCTCGCCATAATCACAGGTTACGGGCCTCAAAAACTGACCAATATCGATAAACTTAAACCCTATGTAAAAGAGGAGCAGGTTTGGTGCATCGGTAACCGGTATCTCGATGAAGAAGATTATGTAAATGCCGTCAAAGAAACCTCCATTCATTATTCCGACCTGTATCAGCTCAGGGAAAACGGCATCGGAAAGACAACCGCAGAATTTCTTAATATGGTGAAATCACGTAAACTGGACGGTTTCTGGATTCATATGGATGTAGACGTGTTAAACCACAACATCATGCCTGCCGTAGATAGCCCGCAGCCCGACGGATTGACTTATGAAGAACTCTCTGAGCTGTTTTTGCTGCTATTATCAGATAAAAAAGCTGCCGGAATCAACATCACAATCCTGGATCCGGAACTCGACCCCACCAGCGAATTTTCCTTGGCTTTTATAGACCAACTGACACGTTTACTCAACATTGTGAAAACCATTGAATAAATTCAGGATTTTAGTTTATTTTTGAACCTTAACTAAAAACCAATCACCCATGAAATTAATCGCTGACATACTGATCGGACTTGTGACTTTGATTCACCTCTATATTGTATGGTTGGAAATGTTTGCCTGGACCACCCGTGGCCCGAAAGTATTCAGATCAATTCCGGCGAGTCTTTTTCCACCGACCAAAGCACTGGCCGCCAACCAGGGGCTTTACAATGGTTTTCTGGCTGCCGGACTGATCTGGTCGCTCATCATCACTGACCCGGTCTGGAGCAATAACGTTTCTTATTTTTTCCTGGGATGTGTGGCGGTAGCTGGTATTTACGGAGCCGTTACGGCCCAAAAAACCATCCTGTTTGTTCAGACCGTCCCAGCTACACTGGCCATCATAGCCATTTACCTGGCCGGTTGATCCCCACACCCGGATTTGAATTTTAACCTGCAGAAATTCGTTATTTAAAGGATACCGGTGATTAGCTGGTATCCCGAAAACTCATGAATACGCATCGTCTTGAAGACATATTGATCACCAAACAAATCAGCCCTACTAACATGAGGCTGATGGTGCTGGACCATATGCTGAAGCAACAATCTGCCATCAGCATCACCGGGCTGGAAAATGAATTTGAAAGATCAGACCGGATCACACTTTACCGGACCCTGAAAACTTTCGAGAAAAAAGGACTGATACACAGCATCAATGACGGTACGGTCACCAAGTATGCCATGTGCGAGGACCATTGCACAGAAAACCACCATGCAGACTCACACCTTCATTTCTATTGTACGTCTTGTAAGGAAACCTTCTGCCTGCCGAGAATAAAGACGCCGGAAATCAAATTGCCAGGCAGTTTTAAAATGCAGGAACTCAGCCTTATTGCGAGGGGCCTGTGTGAGAAGTGTTCTGCCTGAACATTGCAATGGCATTGCACGCCGCGGATTTTTACCTTTGTGATATCATTATCTTACTATTATGGAACATCAAAAAGGTTTAAATACAGCATTCTGGCTTAATGCCGGGTTTACCATCATCGAACTCGCCGGTGGGATTTTCACCAACTCAACCGCTATCCTGACAGACGCCGTACATGATTTCGGTGATACACTGGCTATCGGTCTCGGCATCTGGTTTGAAAAAATCTCCGGCAGGAAAAGAACCGAAACCTATTCCTACGGATATAAAAGGTTTTCTCTCCTATCAGCCCTCATTCTTTCTGTTTTCCTTCTGGGCGGTTCATTGGTAATGTTAATAGAGTCTTTCTCCAAACTGTTCCAGGCTCAGGAGGTAAACAGTGTCGGTATGCTCTGGCTTGCAATTCTTGGCATCGCGGCCAACGGACTGGCATTTCTCAAAATCAAAAACGGCCATCACCACCACCATCATCACGGTCCACATGACCATGATCACAGTCACAACAGCAAGGCCATTATGTTGCACCTGCTCGAAGACGTGCTGGGCTGGGTAGCGGTACTGATCGGTGCCATCGTCATTTATTTTACAAAATGGTACTGGATTGACCCTTTGCTTTCTATTCTCATCGCAGGTTTTATCATTTCAAGGGCAGTGCCGAACCTGGTCAATACCCTTAAAATATTCCTGCAGTCTGTGCCCGAACATCTGAATATCCCATTCATCAGAGAAGAAATCATGAAGATCAAAGGCATCAGCAGCCTGCACGATCTGCATGCCTGGACACTGGACGGCAATTACAATGTATTGACACTGCATATTGTTATAGAAGACACGGCCATTACCAGGCTTCAGGAAATTCAGAATAAAGCGGAAGACATCCTGCTCGCCAACAAAGTACATCATCCAACACTGCAGCTGGAAACCGTGAGCGAGGGCTGTCAGTTCAGAAATTGCTGATGTCAACCATAAGATCGGCTGCGAACGAAGACGATATCCCTAAAAAATCAAAAAAAACGCCAACTATTTGATTTGATTTCCGAACTTCGCAGCCATGAACTATTTAGAACTTACTATCCAGGTGGATTCGGATTTTGCCGAAATCCTTGTGGCCGAACTGGCCGAAATCGGCTTCGATTCATTCGTTGATATTGAAGACGGTCTGCAAGCATATATTGTTGAAGAAGAATACAAAGACCAGGAGCTGAAATGGTTGCTGGAAGAATACGCGGGCAAGACCGTTCTTTCCTATTCACTTAAAAAAATTGCCAAAGAAAACTGGAATGAAGAATGGGAGAAGAACTTCTCGCCCATTACGGTCACCGACCAGATTTATGTGAGAGCCACTTTCCATGAACCTGACCCGGCATTCCCTCTGGAAATCGTGATCACCCCTAAAATGTCGTTTGGCACGGGTCACCATGAAACCACCTCCCAAGTCATGGAGTTGCAGTTGGGGATAGACCACCAAAACAAAACCGTGCTGGATGTAGGAACAGGCACAGGAATCCTGGCCATCCTGGCTGAAAAACTGGGTGCTGTCGAAATCTCCGCTTTTGATATTGATGAGTGGTCGGTAGAAAATACGATAGAAAACATCGGATTAAATGATTGCAAGCATATCACCACGAGGCTGGGCACCATCGAAGACGAGCCTGCCAAAGTATATGACATTGTACTGGCTAATATCAACCGCAATATTCTCCTGAGAGAAATACCTCTTTATGTGAATTTTATGAAAGAAAAAGCCACTTTGATCATCAGTGGTTTTTATGAAAATGACATTGCTGATATTCAGGAGGTTGCCGAAAAATCAGGATTAAAAAAACTTACTCATCTAAGTAAGAATAATTGGGCGGCTGTCGTTTTCATAAAACAATAATCATGTAGATCAGCAGAATGAGTATCAGAGTCCGGCTCGTTATTTTACTTTTTGGCCTTTTACCCTTTGCAGGACATGCTCAGGGTATTAATCTCTCGTCCGAGCCTGTCCAGTTTTTAAAAGACCTCATGAAAGTGGTGGGCAATCAGCCCAACCCGGCCCTCAATGCACAGATCAAAGGTTTTGAGTCAGGATTCAGCGGTTCTGTCGGCCCGGAAGCCCAGAAAGAGTTTATCACACTGGCCCAGATGTTGTCAAAAAAAGGTTTCAAGGGACCTGAATTCGTCAACCTGCTCAGGCTTTACGGCACGCTGATCACCAAAGAAAACTTCAGCAACGAACAACTCTCCTCGTTTACCGTTTTCCTCAGGAAAAGTGCCGAAGCCAATATCCCGAAAAAGAACATTGAACTGGTGGCTGCACTGAACGACTTCTTCAGCAACCGCCTGATATACAATTCGCCTTTCAATAAACTATATGCCCTGAACGCCAAATATGAGTTCAGGTACCTCGATAAAAAACAGGATTTCTTTAATAAAGAGACACCGCAGGAAACGCAAAAACCCGCTACCGAAGAAAAAGAAGAGGATTATGGCTGGTCTGAAGATCTGAACAAGAAAGAAGAAGAATACGATCCGTGGAACGACGCCAGCCTGGAAGTTAAACCCCTGCAGTCGGGTGGTGTCCGCACGGTCAGCCTGCCCTCCATCAGCGGGATTGTCACTGTTTTTTCACAGGTCGACCTGATTTTTGTGACACCTTCCGATTCTGTCGTCATTCAACAGACTTCAGGTGCTTTGGATTGGTCGGGACAGCTTTTTGTGGGAGAAAAAGGGGTAACTGACTGGGCCAATGTGAGCATCCCCACAGCCAAAGCTACCTTTGACAAATATAGTTTCAAGACACCCACCCCCAGAATTGTAGCTGAAGACGTCACTTTTGAATACCCCGATAAACTGAAAGCTCCGGTCAAAGGCGTCATTGAAATCAAGCTTGAAAAGCGGCCCAAAGGCCAGGTTTCTACGTTTCCACGGTTTAAGTCATTCCATAATGACGCTGTTCTGAGTGTTTATAATGAATATTTCGATTACAAAGGAGGATTCTCACTCGTCGGTACCCGGATGTTTTCCACCTCTGTTTATGACGATTATTCCAGGATAACCACCAATAAAAACATCCCGCACGCTTTTACTGTGGAAGGACGCAGATTCGAATTCGGTGACACACTTGTTACTTCAGACAGGGTCAGTTTTGTAACCCTGATCGACAAAGACTCGATATCCCATCCGGCGGTAAGAATGCGGTACGATTTTATCAACAAGAAATTAAAACTCAATAAAATAGAGAAAGGCGGATACAGAAACAGCTTTTACTCAGATACTTTCCACCAGGTCGACATCAAATGTGACGCCATGTCATGGGACCTGACCAGCGGGAAAATGGACTTTTACATTGTCTCGGGAAAAAGTGAAATTCCTGCCAATTTTGAATCTTTCAACTATTATAATCCTGACAGGCTCAGGTATCTGAGTACGGCTTCCGGATACAACCCGCTGATCCTGGCCGGTAATGTGGTGAACAGGAAAAAAGTAAACTCGCTCACCATTGATGAAATGCAGGCCATCACCAAAAAGGAAAGGAGCATTGTGAGCAATGGTATGCTGATCGGCCACCAGATGGGATTCTTTGATTATAATCCCCATCTCAACACCTACTCTATCAGCAGAAAAGGATTTCATTACTTTAAGTCCTCCCAGGGACAGACAGACTATGACGACTTAGTGCTTTCTTCTTTGAATAAAAATGCCACAGACCAGGGCAATGCTTCCATTGATCTTACGTCCAAATCACTCGACATTAAAGGTACACAGGAATTTAAACTCAGTGATTCACTCGGGATACAGTTCCAGCCGAAAGACCAGTCGATGCAGATCATCGGCAATAAGGTATTCACTTTTAACGGGCAGATCATTGTTAAAAACTACCGCTTTGTAGGGGATTTTGAAGTAGATTATGAGAAATTCCTCGTCAAACTGAAGAGAATTGACTCCATCAGTTACATCCCGCTGGCCATATTCAAAAAAGGCGGCAAAAAAGAAATCGGCGGGAACATCAAATACGGCACTACCGGTCTTTTGTATCTCAACAGTCCCGACAACAAATCGGGCAGAAAGAAACTGGCTCATTTTCCGAAACTTGAAATCAAAGAAGGGGCCCTCGTTCACTTTAACGAACCGGGCAGAAGGCAGAAATTTGAAAATGAAGTGTACTTCAAAGTACCGTCCATCGACATCGACAGTTTAAATACCAAAGACCTTGAACTGAAAGGAACATTCTATTCTGCCGGTATATTTAACCCGATCAATGAAACCCTGAGGCTGATGCCCGATACCAGTATGGGGATCAGGCACAAAGCCACAGTGCCTTACAAATTATATGGAGGAAACTCCACCGTGAAACTGGACTCAGCCCTGGTGCTCACCAAAAGAGGACTTAAAACCTCCGGAGAAATCACGCACCTGGCCAGTAAATTAAAAGCCACAGAGATCAATTTCTGGACGGATTCATTGTATGCCAAAGGAGAAACCGGCAAAATCACAGAAACCACCGGAGCTGCCGCTTACTTTCCCAATGTGGCCATTACCGAATTTAACCTCGGCTGGATTCCCAAAGCAGACAGCATGAAAATAAGCTCTAAGAAAGGGTTTAACTTTTATGCCGGCACTACTGTGCTGAATGGTGCTTTGATCGTCAGGTCCGGCGGACTATTCGGAAGCGGTAATCTCGACAGGACTGATTCGGAAGCATCATCTGAAAGCTTCAAATTTAACAAAACAGGCTTCCTGGCTGAAAACGCAGGTTTCAAAATCAAATCCGGCGAGAAAGAATCACGACCGGTGCTGACCGGAAAAAATGTCTCTATCGACTTTAACATCACCGGCTCCATAGCCAAAATATCCCCTCAGAATGCCGACTTTAACGAGGTAGTCAAATCAGAACTGGAGTTCCCGTTTGCTTCTTACAAGACCACCATCGACAAAGCCACCTGGGATATCAAGGGCAAGAAAATAAGCATGGCCGGAAACGTGGAGAACTCCCTCTTTACCGCCACCAATCCTAACCAGTACGGTCTGAAATTTAACGGATCAACAGCCATGTACGATATTGTGGCCATGAGCCTTAACATCGGCGGTGTGCCTTCCATCAACTCCGTAGATGCGTCGGTGATCCCGGGAGACGGGAAAGTTTCTGTCAAAAAAGACGGTATGCTGGAGCCGTTTACCAAAGCCAAGATCATAGCCGATACACTGAACGGCTACCATGTGCTGACGAACGCCAATGTCAAAATCAATTCCAGGCTTTCGTTTTCAGGAAGTGCCGATTACCAGTTTGTCAATGTAAGTGCCGATACCTTTAATATCAAACTGGGCAATTTCGAATTTGCAGAAATCTCAAAAGACGGCAACATCCTTGAAAACAAAACCTCAGGCAAGCTCTCGACCATTGCCAGGGCAAGGGTAACTGAAAAAGACAAAGTTTACCTCTCTCCTAAAATGCTGTATCGCGGCGAAATCACGATGATGGCCCCGTTCAAAAACCTGAACCTGGAAGGAGCCATTATGCCCGACCTGAAAAAATACCCGATGCTGGGCGGTAACTGGGTCAACTACAGCGGCAATAAATCAGAGGAAATCAGCATCAATATTGACAATACCCTGAAAGACGGTGGCAAACCATTGTTTGTCGGACTACATATGGGAGTGGCAGTGCAAACCAACGCGATGTACCCGACCTTCCTCTCAGCCAAGAAATTTGAGGATGATCATGATATATTCCTGGCGTCCGGAGTGCTGAAAAGGGATGAACCCAATAAGAAATTTGTCGTTACCCCGCAAAATATCAAGCTGGAAACCGACATTGTCAACCGCTATGAATTATTTGATGATGAAGGGGTGATAGCCATGGAAGGCAAGTTTAACCTGCTCGGAGGTGAGCAGAACAAATACCTGGAAACCGTAGGGATTGCCAACCTGGCCCTTGATTCGATGAAGTACAACTTCTCTACCATGATGAGGTTCAATTTCCCGATTCCTATGCCAGTAACACTCAAAATCGGGGAAAACATTGTTAAAGCCAACCTGGAAGTGGGCAACAGTGAAAGTGCCATTGTAGCAGACTCTCCGTATTTTATGTCCAAGCTGGCTCAGTATGTCGGACAGAAAGGAGCCGAAGATTACAGGAACAAAACCATGAAAGAACACCTGCCTCTTTTCAAATATTCACCTAAGTTTTATTCTTCGATCCTGTTTTCAGACCTGAATCTGAAATGGAACCCGGTCATGAACTCCTTCTACAGTTATGGTAAAATCGGGATTTCCAACATTGGGGAAACGGACATCAATGCCATGGTGGATGGTTATGTGGAAGTCATCAAAAGCCCGCTTACAGGAGATGAAGTCTATGTCTTTCTTGAAATCTCTCCTGAAAAATGGTATTACTTCGGGGTTAAAAACGGAGAACTCGGTATCATGAGTTCTGACGACGCCGTTAACCAGATGCTGAACTCCGATACCAAAAAAGATAAAAAGTCTGATGTAGTCCTTGTGGAAGCCGACGAAGCCGTCAAATTCAGGAAGAGATTTCTTCAGACTTACCTGGGCATCAAAGAAACCCAACTCGCCAAAAAACAAAGCGACCCGACCAAACTGGTGGAAGTACCCAAACCCGGCGTGAAAAAAGAAACGAAGAAAGAGGCAGAGAAGGAAGGATTTTAATGACTTTAGCTTATTCAATATAGTTTTGTACGCTTCAAGTACTTACAAAAGGTTTTCGTACGCATTCCTGCATATAAATATCAAAATAAACCGTTTCAGAAACTTCATGAAATCTGTAATAGCTATCCTTGCCATAGTAACCGGTCTTACTGCCTTCCAATTCAGAAGTGACCATCCTGCAGCAACCGTCAAAGCAAAAGACAAACCCAGAATATCTTTTACTTTTGATGATGGCAATACAGACGCACAGGCCGGTTACAGCCTTGAGGCCTGGAATACCCTTCTTCTGGAAAATCTGAAAAAGCACGGATTAAAATCAATCCTGTTTTCTATGGGACATAACAAAGTAAGCAAAGAGGGCAAGTATGTTTTATCTTCCTGGAATGATGCGGGACACAAAATCGCCAACCACACTTTTTCGCATCCCAATTTTAACAGCAAAGACGTTACGCTGGACTCCTTCAAAGCTGAAATTCTGAAAAATGATGCCCTCATAAAAACATATTCAAACTATCTGCCCTATGTCAGATTTCCTTATTTAAAAGAAGGAAATACAAAAGAAAAGGTTGATGGGATACGGCAGTTCCTGGCAGAAAAAGGTTATAAAAACGGACATGTTTCGATAGATGCTTCAGACTGGTATATTAGTAGCAGGCTGGTAAAACGCCTGAAAGAAAACCCCAAAGCAGATATTTCAGGCTTTAAAAAGTATTACATTCAACATTTGTACGACAGGGCCCTTTACTATGATTCACTGGCTGTTCAGCTTAAAGGCAGGCAAATCAATCATGTGCTTTTATTGCATCACAATTTAGCAGCCTCCCTCTTTTTAGATGAGCTCGTTCAACATTTCAAATCTACGGGCTGGGAAGTACTGGATGCAGATAAGGCTTACCTGGATGATATCTATAACCAACAACCGGCCAATATACCAGCCGGAGAAAGCCTCGTATGGGCCCTGGCAAAGCAATCCGGCAAATTCGAAAACACCTTACGCTATCCCGCCGAAGACAGCAGGTATGAAAAACAAAAAATGGATGAGCTGGGGCTGTAAGGATACTCCACAATTGCCTCAGATATAAATCCCGGCCGGTTCCGACCCCAATAATTTTACCTGACGCGGTTTAATTTACCGTCTGCAGAGATACGGAAGGGCTGCTCTCTCCATCGCTCCGTTCAATCCCAACGGCTGCCCCCGGGGTATTGCCTCGTGAGTTCATCTGATGCCACTCGTGCCGGTATGTTCCTCCGTGCAATGAGGCAAATCATACTTGCAACGAGACAAATCATACTTGCAACGAGACGAATCATACTTGCAACGAGACAAATCATACTTGCAGCCACACAAATCATACTTGCAGCCACACAAATCATACTTGCAGCCACACAAATCATACTTGCAGCGAGGCAAATCATACTTGCAACGAGACAAATCATACTTGCCAACAGACAAATCATACTTGCCAACACACAAATCATACTCGCCAACACACAAATCATACTTGCCAACACACAAATCATACTTGCCAACAGGCAAATCATACTTGCCAACAGACAAATCATACTCGCCAACAGACAAATCATACTTGCCAACACACAAATCATACTTGCCAACAGACAAATCATACTTGCCAACACACAAATCATACTCGCCAACAGACAAATCATACTTGCCAACACACAAATCATAGTTGCCAACACACAAATCATAGTTGCCAACAGGCAAATCATACTTGCCAACAGGCAAATCATACTTGCCGACACACAAATCATAGTTGCAGCCACGCAAATCGCCACTCACTAAATCAAAAAAAAGCCCCGCAGTCGAAGACCACGGGGCTTTTTTGAATATCTGAATTCCTTATTTTTTACCTGGCTCAGTGGTGGCATTAGCTGCCTGCAACATTGAGTCTCCTTCTTTCTGAAGTCTTCTCTGCATAGAGTCAACCACAATCGGAGCAGCAATAAACAATGACGAATAAGTACCGATAATGACACCGATAAACATCGCGAAGATAAACCCTCTGATGGTTTCACCACCAAAGATCAACAGGATGAATAACACGATCAAAGTAGTGATACCTGTTACGGCCGTACGGCTCAATGTACTGTTCAAAGCGTTATTGATAACCGTTGCAAGGCTTTCTTTCGCATTTTTCTTATCTGACAAGTACTCACGGATACGGTCAAAGATAACGACCGTGTCATTCATTGAGTAACCCATCAACGTCAGTACCGCACCTACAAAAGCCTGGTCGATATCTAAAGAGAACGGCAGGATACCGTTAAAGATAGAGTAGATGGCCAGGATGATCAATACGTCATGGAACAATGAGATCACCGAACCGAAACCAAAAGCAACGCTCTTGAAACGGATGTAGATATAGATAAAGGTGATCACCAATGAATAGAAAATAGCCTTTAATGCCGACCAGATGGTGTCATTGGCAATGGTAGGGCCTACTTTAGACTGACCTACGATCTTACCTTTGTTACCTTTTACATCAGAAACCACTTTAGTCAGATCAGACTCGATTTCTCTTTCAACTTCATTGTCGGTATTTTCGATTTTATAAGCAGAAGTTACTTTTACTTTGTCGAACCCACCGAAAGTTTTTACCTCGACTGCTGCTCCACCGAAAGCCTTCTCAACCGCCTCTCTTACTTCTTCAGTATTGACAGTCTTATCGAACTTAACTTCATAAGTACGTCCACCTTTGAAGTCAACACCTAAACCGAAACCTCTGATTCCGATAGAAACCGCACCTGCAAGGATGATAGCACCCGAGATGGCGTAGAATATCTTACGACGTGAAAGGAAGTCAAAATTAGAGTCCTTGAACAATTTCTCTGTCCAGGCAGTGAAGAAGTTAACCGTTTTACCTTTTTTGATGAAGTAATCAAAGATCAGACGGGTTACAAATACCGCACAGAATAGTGAAGTGAAAATACCGATGATCAACGTAGTAGCAAAACCAAGGATCAGACCAGAACCGAAGATAAACAGGATAACACCGGTGATCAGCGTCGTGATGTTGGAGTCAAGGATAGAAGGCATCGCATGTCTGAAACCGTCAGCAATAGCCAGACCGAAACTTTTCCCGGCATTGAGCTCTTCCTTGACCCGTTCATAAATAAGTACGTTCGCATCGACCGACATACCTACTGAAAGTACGATACCGGCAATACCCGGAAGCGTCAGTGTTGCTCCGAATGAAGCCATCACACCCAAAAGCAAAAGAAGGTTAACCAGCAAAGCCGCGTTAGCAATCCAGCCCGCCTGGTTATAATAGATCATTACGAAGATCAATACCGCCAATAAACCCACTACTGAAGACAATACCCCGGCTTTAACCGCCTGAGAACCTACTGAGGCACCCACGATACCTTCTTCAATGATGTTGGTCGGTGCAGGTAGTTTACCCGCTTTCAATACGTTGGCAAGGTCAATCGCCTGCTCTACGCTGAATGATCCTGAGATACTTGAATTACCTCCTGAGATCTCCTGGTTTACGTTTGGAGCTGAATAAACATAATTATCAAGGATAATCGCGATTCTCTTTCCAACATTGGCACCTGTAAGGTTTTTCCATTTACGGGCACCTACAGCGTTCATCTGCATGCTTACATCAGGCTTACCTGAAAGCGGATCATAGTCCTGTCTTGCGTCAGTCACCACATCGCCTCCAAGCGGAGCACTACCCAGGTCTTTCACCATATAAACATTAACGATCTCTTCATTATTGGTAGGGTTAGCCACCGGAGATACGTCATAAAGGAATGACAGGTTAGCAGGGAACAAATCTTTCACATCCGGTCTTTTCAGGATGGTGTTCAATCTCGAAGTATCTTTTGATCTTACTGCCAGACCGCTTGGTGAAGCAATAAAGATGCTGCTGAAACCATTGGTCTGAGAAAGTGAATCTCTTTTGGTAGTATCTTTCGCAGCTCCTTTCAACTGGGAAGCCAGGTTATTGGCTGTAGTATCTGCAGAAGTTTTTGCCGCAGCAGCCGGGGCTTTCTTGATTTTCTCTTCAAGGTCCAGTTGGGTTAGGATAGCCGAAAGAGCATCAAATGACTGTCCAAGGTCCTGTACTTCATACACTTCGCAGAATTCAAGTTTGGCAGCACCCGAAAGTAATTTTCTTACACGCTGAGGGTTGTCAACACCCGGAAGCTCCACCTGGATACGGTTGGTACCCGGCAAACGCTGAAGGTTAGGGTTAGACACCCCGAATTTATCGACACGGGTCTGAATAACTTTGAACGCACGGTCAAATGCTCCGTCAGATTCCGACTTCACATATTTGATAACTTCGGCGTCAGAAGAATTCAGGTTCAGGATTTCACGGTTGTTGCTGTTCGCAAAAATAGTGGCCAGTTTAGTGTCAGGAGCTAATTTTCTATATTCCGACACAAACAGATCAACAAAGTTGGTTGAGCTGGTCACAGAAATCTGTTTGGCTTTCTCGATAGCCACAGCAATTTTCGGATCACGGGATCCTTTGGTAAGCGAACGGATGATTTCAGTAGGAGAAACCTCAAGAATCACATGCATACCTCCCTGAAGGTCAAGACCTAAGCCCAGCTCTTGTTTGGTAAGGTTTTCAAGTGTCGATCCCAGAAACACATCCTGCTTCCACAATGAATCAAGATATCTTTGTTTTTTAGCCTGATCAATGACACCATTTTTGTCCGTTGCAGAGATCTCTGCATCTTTACGGATACTGTTAACTTTCCAGGTTCTGATTAAGAAATAGCCACTGATAAGCAGGAAAGTTACCAACAGGGCTATAATACCGCCTTTGTTTCTCATTGTAAAATTGATTTCCCCCTACCCCTGCGGGAGATATTGATAATGATCATGCTCACGGGGCTTGACAGCAGAGCATGCTTATATAATGATTAAGATTAGTTAAAAGAGGAGATCTGGCCGGGATCAGGGTGCATTGATCGCGATATGGTGCTCAAAAAGTTTTTCAAAATAGGAATCAATAATAGCAGGATTATTGATTTCAGGAAGGGTTTCTTCATCAGAAAGAAACTCGAATTTCGGAGAAAATAAACTGATAAGGGGTACACCAAAATCAAAGGCGTAACTCGGCACCACCACTTCGAAAGTCAGCTGGCTTATCGTCGTCTGGTCTTCCTGTTCCTGAGGCTCCTTATTGTTTTCAGCGTCTTTTCCGGAAGCAGCGGCTTGTTTGCAGGCGGATTTACCCTCCTGTTTCTGTACTTTTTCCTCGTTCTGACGCAATTGCCCAAGCGAAGTCAATTCACTGAAACTATGGCTGAATACGTGAGTAAACAGCACAGAGAACAGCATTAACAGCCCCGCAAAACGCAATATGTTCCTTTGTTTTTTCATTAACAGCCGCAAATCTACAATCTTTTCAAAGAAAAAGTCAACAAATGATCATAATAAATTCAAAAATCATTTGAGTTTCAGCCCGTTTGTCATTTTATCTGTCTGATCATGTAAGACTTGTTCAGCAGCAGTTCGACCACCGCATACGCATGAGGATCATTGGCCACACATGCCTTTGAGTAAGCTGATTTTTTAGAAACAGGAATCGTAAAAAGATATAATGTGTCGTTAAGCTGCTGAATATTGGTGCCGGATTCCAGGTTCTTCTCAAAACTGTATTGATAAGCCTCCAGCACTTCCTTTTCTTTGGGCTGAAATGCACCTGCTTTTTTCAGGTCCTCGCTTCTGATCATTCTCACGATTCCCGGAGAAAGGGCATTCAGTGAATCGCTTACCGGGAAAAGTTTAAAATCACAACCGGCTTTTTTGACGACGGCTTCATTATCCAGCTGCTTTTCTATTCCGGCTTTATTTTCTCCGCCGAATTTCTCAACCTGGGCAACAATTTGTTCCTGGCTGATTTTTTTGATCTTATAATCGCCCAGATGCTCTTTCACAGAGGTGGTATCTACCTTCCGGACGTTTGAACAATTAACAAAAACAGCCATAAACGGAATCATCAGGAGGATACGATGTAATTTTACCATGACTTAATGAATTTAAATTATTTTGACGGGATCAGTAAACTCGAATCTCCGTAACTGAGAAATCTGAAATCGTTTTCCAAAGCATAGGCATACAACTCTTTCCACCGCCCCTCTCCTATCAATGCGGCGATGAGCAGCAGCAATGTTGAGCCCGGCTGATGAAAATTAGTGATGATGCCCCTGCAGATCCTAAACTCATACCCCGGAAAAATGAAAATCTCTGTTTCACCGTGCAACTGATCCAGGTTACCCGCTTTCATAAAACTGATGATGGCCTCCAGGGACTCTTCTGCAGAAGGAAGTGTATCCTTTTCATGCTGATAAGCGTATAGTTTTTCTATAAAAAACTGCTGGCCTTCCTTTAAAAAGAGTTTTACACCAAACCAGTACAGGCTTTCCAGCGACCTCATCGAAGTGGTACCTACCGGCAAAACGCAGCTCAGGTTAGACTTTAACGCCTCTATAAAACCCAGTGAAAAAATCATCTGCTCGGAGTGCATCGTGTGCTCCACGGCATTCTCCACCTTGACAGGCTGAAAAGTACCTGCTCCTACGTGCAGCGTCACAAAACCTGATCCGATGCCTCTGGCTTTGATTTTTGACAATACCTCGTCTGTAAAATGAAGCCCGGCCGTAGGGGCGGCCACCGCCCCGTCATGCAAGGAGTAGATGGTCTGGTAAGTTTCCAGGTCTTTTTCTTCCGTTTCCCGGTTGAGATACGGCGGAAGAGGGATTTCACCAAAAGACCTGACCAAAGTACTGAAATAAATCTCTTTTCCAGGATTATCCGGTGACTTCCAGGTCAGTTTAACCTGGTTCTTTTCGTGATCTGTCAGCTCTGCGGTAAGTTCAACGGATTCATCTCCGATGTTAAAAACGGCCTGAAGGATTTCGCCTTTCCATTTCTTTTTATTGCCGATCATGCAGATCCACTCAGCGGTGCCGGTGGCTTCCATGGCCTGGGCAATGACCGGTGAAGGCAAAACCGGGTGAAGTAAAAAAAGCTCTATATAAGCCCCGGTACTCTTTTTAAAATATAAGCGGGCCGGAATCACCTTGGTATTATTAAAAACAAGGAAGGATTGGTCATCCAGGTATTCGCTGATCCCGGAAAACGAGGCCGTTTCAACAGACTCTCCGATCGCCACAAGCAATTTGGAACTGTCTCTGGGCTCAACCGGAAACCTGGCTATTTTTTCATCGGGCAGCTCATATTGATAATCCGATATGGCAATATGCTTATTCATCCGATCAGTTGTCCCGTGAAGCAGAAGGATTTGAAAACAAGATCCTCAGCGGTAAGAAGAAAATCAGGATCGTTAAGACCACACCGGCCAGTAACAGTATCCAGTTATAATTAAAGTCAAGCATCTGGCCTTTGTTGGCATTGATGCTGTTGAGACCGAACAATACAAAGACAAGAAAGGTGTTGACCAAAGCCAGAAAAGCATCAAACCATCCTCCGATCAGATCATCCAGCGATTCTTTGTTTTTCGCCCAGACACTCTCAGGATTGAGTTTTACAAAATTAATTTTGATCAGTTGTTTCTTAAGAGCTCCCATGAGCAGGTTAAAAAACACGGATACACCCGCCGCGATATAGAAAAAATACTGCTTTTCAAGAAAACCGACCGGCTTGCCGGCCTCGTCATGAGTGACAGCGATAGAATCCGGTAAATTGGCATAACAAAACAGAATGGTAGCAATCAGGATAGCCATTGAAGCCTTTCTCCAAAACCCAAAAAAAATACTTATCATTGTAATCGTTTATCTGTAATTAGCCAGCCTTCATTCGTAGAGAGACTGGTTTTTAAAACACAAAGGTAGTTTGGATATAGCCCATTAAAATTATTTTTAACAATAAATTTAGTCTAACGTGTCAAAAATATATACCAAAACCGGTGACAAAGGCATGACCTCACTCGTCGGTGGTACCCGGATCAGCAAGGACCATCTCAAAATTGAAACCTACGGTACCGTTGATGAACTGAATTCGTGGATAGGGGTTTTAAGAGATTCGCCTGAAAATGCTGCCCGGAAAGATATCCTCAAAGAAATCCAGGACAGGCTGTTTACCCTCGGGGCAGACCTGGCCGCCGAACCTGAGCAAACCAAAAGGAAAATCCCTGATCTCTTTGAATCCGATATTGAGCTTCTGGAACGTGAAATGGATAAAATGAATGAAGAAATACCCCCTTTAAAGGCGTTTGTTTTACCGGGCGGTCATCAGTCGGTTTCGTTTGCCCATGTGGCCCGGACCGTCTGCCGGAGGGCCGAAAGGCACGTGATCCGCCTCAGCAGGGAAGAAGAAGTGAACCCGATGATCATTCAATATCTCAACCGTTTGTCGGACTACCTCTTTGTGGTGTCAAGAAAAATAACACAGGAGCTGCAGACAGAAGAAGTAGCCTGGAAACCCAGGCTTTGACCTTTTATTTTTTCAGGACCATTTTCCCAAACTTCTTAGGCTTGTGAAAAGCAGGATTTTCACCACTCATGGTCGGACTCCAGCATAAAAAATGACATTCTTTTTTATTGCAGTGCCAGTCGGGGTTGGGATGAGAAACCTTGGAAACAATCCTGTAGAAATTGACCCGGTAAACAGACGCCTGTTTATCACTGATCAGTTTCCAGGGCACAGACAGTCTCCCGCTCCACGAGTTCTCAGATTTCTGCACCGCATGTTGTATGCCGCTATCCTTATAATCTATCATGACCGTCGAATTGCCTCCGCCATCACCTAAAGTCGGGTTGTGTATCTTACCTGTCCAAAGGGCATTGTTCGGATTGATTTCCACCTCCAGGTAATGAGCCGGGTCATCATCCCCGTCACTGATAAACAGTTCGAAAACTTCCTGGTTATAAAGCGGGTCGTTGTGTACCGTCATGGTGTTCTGGTTCAGAAACGGGTCATCATAACAGGCAAAATCAATATGAAAAAACCGATCATCAAACATCAGTTTCACTTCCGTTCTTTCCTTTGATTCTGTCCCGTTGGTCGAGTGTTTAAAATATAAACCCAGCGGGCTTGACCATTTCTGGTGGGTAAGAACAAATCCGTATTCGGAATTCATGGTAAATTAAGGTTCGTTGTCTCAAAAAATAATGCGGGCAAATATAGTATTAATCATTGAACAGGTATAAGTTTTGTCATAAAAATCAATGAGATACCCCTTCGCCGGACACATCCGTTTGATGATACTGCTCCGAATTGAAATTTATTTTGAAGAATATTGTTGTAAACTAAAGCCCTCCATATCCGGCCATTTGAGAAAATGATTAGATTTGGGCTTAAATTATCAAGGAATGAAAGTACTGATTACAGGAGCAAACGGTTTGGTCGGGAGTGCGGTCGCAAAACAATTCTTACAGGAAGGGCATGACGTCTACTGTCTTTGCAGGCCCTCGGCAGACCTGAGTTTTATTCATGAAATCCTGAACAAAATCAGTATTATCGAAGGTGACGTGCTGGATGTTTTATCCGTGCAAAAAGCTTTTGAAGGCATGGACCTGATCGTGCATGCGGCGGCTGTGGTCTCATTTGCCCCGAAAGACCGCGAAATGATGTACAAAGTCAATGTCGAAGGTACAGCCAATGTCGTCAACACCTGCGTCGACCTGAAAATCAAAAAGCTTTGTTTTGTCAGTTCCATAGCTGCCTTGGGACGCCCTTCGCAAACCTCCGCTACGGACGCCGTCAAAGTCAATGAAAACCAGAAATGGGAAGACTCACCCCTCAACTCCCATTATGCCATCAGCAAATACCAGGCAGAATGTGAAGTATGGCGGGGCGAAGCAGAAGGACTGGACGTGGTGATTGTTAATCCTGTCATTATTTTAGGTGAGGGTAACTGGCTGAAGAGCAGCACCCAGCTTTTCAAATATGTATATGACCAGAAACCGTTTTATACGGAAGGCTTTATTAATTATGTGGATATAAAAGATCTTTCGGATATTATCGTTAAACTCAGTACAGGAAACGTTGCCGGAGAAAGATACGTGGTAAGTGCAGGAACGATGTCATACAAAGACTTTTTCTTTAAGATTGCCGACAGCTTTAAGAAGAAGCGTCCGACAATAAAAGTAAAGCCCTGGATGATGGAAATGATATGGAGAGTGGAAATTGTGCGGTCGTGGCTTACCGGAAAAGCCCCTTTAATTACAAAAGAGACAGCCAAAACAGCGAAG
Organism: Emticicia sp. CRIBPO; assembly: GCF_009905725.1. Classification (GTDB taxonomy): domain Bacteria; phylum Bacteroidota; class Bacteroidia; order Cytophagales; family Spirosomataceae; genus Leadbetterella. The sequence goes on from NZ_JAAAKV010000006.1 coordinate 122,855, forward strand.
ACTAAATTTATCTACGAAAATAATAAAATCAAGAACGCGTTAAAAATGGAGTTTACAGGTATCGATCAAACGATAGAACGCGTCTGTAAATACCTCGTTTCAAAATCCTGATTTTCGCTTGATTATTAAAAAAAATCGTTTTATATTTATTCTGAAATTGGTTGCTAAGAAAGATATTCAATTAATTAACCCAAGAGGCGAATCTACATGAATCAAGAATTTAGTGATCATTTTGATGAGTTTAATGAGGCTACTTTAGCCGACTCGGCGAAAAGGTTTGAGGAAATGTTGTCAAAAAAAGAAGATTCCTTCTTCAATGAAGAAACCTACGAATCTTTATCGGAATTTTATCTCGTCAGAGGTAGCTTCGACCTTGCCATGAAAGCCTGTAACATCGGCCTGCAAAACTATCCTTATTCCCTCGATCTCCTGTTAAACAAAGTTCAGCTCCTGCTTAACAAAGACGAAATCGATGAGGCCACAGACCTCCTCGACAAAGCGGGTATTTACCATCCGGCTGATCCGGAAGTAAATTACATGCGTGGTGTCATCTGTGTGATCTCGGGCGATTTTGAACAGGCGGTAGAGATTTTCAATGAGGCATTGCTTACATCAGACGAAAAAGACAATGTCTATTTTCAATTAGCCCAGGCTTACCAGAACTGGGGAAAAATTGATCTGGCCATCGAACATTATAAAATGGCCATTGATGCCAATTTCACCAATGAAATTGCCTTCTATGAGCTCATCTATTGTCTTGAAGCCAATCAGCAGCTGGAAGACGGCGTGGAGTTCTTCAAGAAAATGGTGGACAACGATCCTTATTCCCACCTGGCGTGGTTCTTCCTCGGCATGTCATACAACAGGCTCAACCTGTTTGAAAAAGCCATCTCGGCCTATGACTATTCTGTGGTAATCAAAGATAACTTTGCTTCAGGGTGGTTCAACATGGGCCATTGCTATATGAATGTGGAGGAATTTGAAAGGGCCAAAGAGGCTTATGAGAATACCATCAAACACGAAGAGCCTACAGCCGAGGTACTGACTTACCTGGGGGCGGCCAACGAAAAACTGGAATTGTATGACGAGGCATTCAAACATTATAAGAATGCCACCAAATATGATGAAGAATGGGACGAAGCCTGGTTTGGTATGGCCTCAGTGCTGTATGAGCAGGAAAGATATTACGAAGCCATTCATTTTATCAAAAAAGCCATCAAACTCAATGATTTCAACAGCGAGTTCTGGTTGTTGTTGGGAGATAACGAATCGAAACTGGGCAATGTGGTTTCAAGCCTGGAAGCCTACAGCAAGGCCGTTGACCTGGACCCGATCAATCCCGACATCTGGCTGAACTGGTCTGTGGTTTATTTTGAGCAGGGCGATTTCGGCAAGGCTTTCGATATCATTTCAGATGCCATTGAAGAACTGCCGAATGACGCAGATCTTTTTTACAGAGCCACGGTTTACCTGATTTATGACGGCAAGTATAACGATGCTTACCGCTATCTTCAGGATGGTCTGATCCTGGACTATGAAGGACATGAGCAGATTTATGACTTCTTTACCAACCTGGACACCCAGAAGGCCCTGCAAAGGATCATCGATCAGTTCAGAAAAGACTAAACGCCCTGAGCCCGTAAACGGTCATATATGGCCTTTACCTGGGTGTCGCCGAAGCCGTAAATACCTTCTTCGAGAAAGAAATATGAAAATAAGTGATGGAAATCCGATGTGCGGGTTTCCATTATTTTTTTAACCGTTTTTTCGGGTCTGCCCAATCCCCCATCGGCAGAAAAACGCTCTGCGTGAGCCTCCACCACTTCAGCAAGGAGGTTGAATCCTTCAGACGCCTGAGCAGCGAGTTTTTTCAATGTTTCAAGATCGCCCGACTGATAGGCACCCCATAGCTGACGGCCCTGTGAAAGGTCTTCAGCAGTCAACCTCTTCCTTTTGGCAAAAGCCTTGTGCAGCAAAGTGACATCCGGAAATCCGAATCCCCTCCAGTGGTTTTCACCTTCAGGAATCTCCGGAAAAACCCGGTAAATCTTTAAATCGTCCGGCCCGGCGGCAATCAGCGAAAACACAAACCAAAGATTAGCCTGGCAGAAAAGATCGTCTTCAAACCACAGGTTTATTTCTGAACCCGCCGCGATCCTGAGTATCTTCTCAAATTCAGGTACTACGCCTTCATAATAGCTTTCCTCTCTTTCTTCAAAAGTACCGGAGATATAGGCCGCCCGGCTTTTGAAGAACGCAGGAAGATCTGCCCCCGACAAGTCCCCGTCTATCAGGCATTCGCGGCAGACAATCACCTCGCCTTCTAAAGGAAACTGGTAAGCCAGGGCATCACCGTTGAGAATATGGTAAATCATATGTTTGTAAGATAAGTGAATACACCGGAAAATAAACCTGCTTTATTTTTAAACAAAAATAGCGGTTAAGTACTTTATTACCAAAGGCTGTTCTGCGTGTTTTCTCTTTGGCTTTGTCAACTCCCGTAAGCCGGAAAGCCGGAGAGATTTTTACATTTATCCGGGGCAAAATCGCAAGATTCATCTAAGATTTCCGAAGTTTTTTCATATATATATCACCGCGGATTGAAAAATATGATATCCGTCATAAAACAAGAGCAGTAAATTCTCTTACTTTAACAAAAAAGTAAAAATAAATGAAGGCTTACGACAAATTAATCAGGAAAGGGGAAGATAAAGTCACTTTTGTTTTGAGGCTGGTGACCTTCGCTCAGAACAACATTTACCTTAAAAAACATTATAAAGTTTTAACCCCGGAAGAAATCTGTACCACGATTATCCGGTATAAACTCGTTGACCTGTTCGATTCCCACAAACCAGGGTTCAGGATGACCTTCAGACACGAAAATATTAATGAACTTATCGGCCAGTCCGAAAGGAGCCACAATAAATAACAGTAAGCCATTCCGAGCCGGTTTGTCTTCTGAATGATCAGACAAGAAATCGGCTACTCCGATTTCTTCATTCTTGAAAACGGGAAACCGTTGCACCCCTTCCTGGGATTCTTCCTGTCGGCAATCACCACGGCTTCAGCAGCCTTGTCGTCCCTGGCGTTGTAAGCAGACAAACAGAAACCCCAGAGGTAAGGACTCATATTTTCAAAAGTCATGTAATCAATACGGGTGTACAGCCCTCCTTCTCCGGGATTAGCTCCATCATTTTTTGCAATGAGATATTGCCCTTCCCGGTTCCATCTGATCACGTGATACTTTGTTTTGGGCAATTGGGTCCAGACAGAATCATTAATCACATAGCGGATTCCATAGTCATCAGAAAAGCTGCCCTTCAGCATTTCAGGGGCTTTTTGTCCGTAGGCAGAAGTTAAACCGGAGAGAATAAAAACAATAAACAGCAGCTTTTTCATGTGATGATTTGAAATTGATAATCGCAAAAATATGAAATTCATCCGCTTTAACCGCTGATAATAACCATTCTGCCCTCTAAAAAAGCCCTGTTTTCCTCACTTCTCAACTTTTTCTCCCAATGTTAGCATTGTATTATTAAAAAATTTATCTTTGTAAAGGTATAAAACAAAAAAATCTTAAAATCATCATGAAAAGGCGTTCTGCTTTAAAAAATCTATCTGTAGCATTCGGAGGGCTGCTTAGTCTTCCTGCCTGGGCCTCCGGCTGGTCTCCTGAAAGCGTGCAACACTCCTCTCTTCTCAATGTGGATGAAGAGGCCCTGTTAGCTGAAATTGTTGAAACAATTATTCCTGAAACCGATACTCCCGGGGCGAAATCCCTTAAAGTACATCAGTTTGCCTCAAGGATGATCAAAGATTGTTATGATGCCGAAGCACAAAGCAACTTTAACAAAGGACTTGTGCTGATCAATGAATGGTCTGAAAAGGCTTATCAGAAGCCTTTCGCCGGACTTACACCTGCTCAGAAAAAAGAGATATTTGTAAACATGAGTAACTCTGCCGACCCGGCAGCCAAAAAATTCGCGACGATGATCAAGCGGCTGACCATTCAGGGATATACCAATTCGGAATACTATATGGTGAATCATCTGAAATTTAACATGGCCCCTGGTTTTTATCATGGCTGTGTGCCTGTGCAATAATCAACCCATCCTTTTTTAAATTAAAATATTCGTTATCATGTCATTTATAAATATTGATTCTGTCAAAGACAGAACCTTCGACGCCATCGTGATCGGATCGGGCATCAGCGGCGGCTGGGCTGCCAAAGAACTCACCGGCAAAGGACTTAAAACGCTGGTTCTGGAGCGTGGCCGTGACGTCAAACATGTCACTGATTATCCTACCACAATGATGAACCCGTGGGAGTTTGAACACCTGGGGCAGATTCCAAAGGCCATGAAAGATGCCAATCCCATTGCCAGCCGTTGTTATGCTTTCAATGAAGATGCCGCTCATTTCTTTGTGAAAGACAATGAGCATCCTTATATCCAGGAAAAGCCTTTTGACTGGATCAGGGGCTACCAGGTTGGCGGCAAGTCGCTGATGTGGGCCAGGGGCACACAAAGATGGTCGGACTTCGATTTTAACGGCCCGGCCCGCGACGGCTTTGCGGTCGACTGGCCTATCAGGTATGCTGACATTGCTCCGTGGTATAGTTATGTGGAAAAGTTCGCAGGTATTTCGGGCAACAAAGACGGGCTTGCCCAGCTGCCTGACGGCGAGTTTCTGCCTCCTCACGAGCAATCGTGCGTTGAAAAGCACTTTACCGGCCAGATGGCCAAACATTATAAAAACACCCGCCCGGTTATTATCGGCCGCTGTGCCCACCTGACCCAACCTAAGCAGATCCACTTCCAGCAGGGAAGAGGACAATGTCAGAACAGGTCTTTGTGCCAGAGAGGCTGTCCTTATGGCGGTTATTTCAGCAGTAACTCTTCTACGCTGCCATGGGCTGCCAAAACCGGCAAACTGACCCTTAAACCGGACTCTGTGGTGCATTCCATCATTTTTGATGAGAAGAAAAACAAAGCTTCGGGCGTCAGGGTAATTGATGCCCATACCAAGGAAATGACGGAGTATTACGCCCGCATCATCTTTGTCAATGCGTCTACCCTGAACACCAACCTGATCCTGATGAACTCCAAATCAAGCCGTTTTGAAAACGGGCTGGGTAACGACAATGGCTTACTGGGCAAATACATAGCCTTCCATAACTTCAGAACCACCATTTCTGCAGAATATGAAGGATTGCTTGATTCAACCACTGAGGGCATCAGACCTAACGGCAGTTATATCCCGAGATTCAGGAACCTCCACAAACAGGAAACCGACTTCCTGAGAGGATATGCGGCCGGATTCAGCGGAAGCCGGGTTACTTACAACGACCAGTCGGGCGTAGGAGAAGAATTAAAGGCCGGCTTGTTTGACAAAAAATACGGCAACTGGCGTGTAGGCTCACATATGATGGGCGAGACGATCCCGAAAGAAAGCAATTTCGTAGAACTTGACGGTGTTCAGAAGGACGCCTGGGGTATTCCTTTGCTTAAGGTTTCTGTTGCTTATGATGATAACGATGAGAAAATGATCAAGGATTTCCATGAGCAGATGTCTGAAATGCTGACCGTAGCCGGTTTCAAAAACATCAGGACCAATGACAAACCGGATAAAGCTCCGGGGCTTGATATCCATGAAATGGGTGGCGTAAGAATGGGTAAAGATCCAAAAACTTCGCTGTTGAATAAATGGAACCAGCTGCATGCCTGTCAGAACGTTTTCGTGACTGACGGAGCCTGTATGACTTCTAATTCTACGCAGAACCCGTCGCTGACTTTCATGGCTATCACTGCCAGGGCTGCGGATTATGCAGTGAAGGAATTCAGAAAAGGAAATATCTGATTCCTGCTTTTTTCGACCCAAATAAATTCCCGGGTATATAACAGACAGCCTGGTATCTCTTTAAGGGGTACCGGGCTTTTTTTTAGGGCCTGATCACACGGAGCTCTCAGCCAAAATCTATTTAAACTGAATATTTACTGCCACATAATATCAGAAAAATTACATTTTTAGTTTAATTTTTAATAAACTTGCACCCTTGACCCGAGCTTTGGAAGCAGATTGGAAAAATCAGAAAATGAATATTGGCTGTCCTTTCAGAAAGGAGACGAGGAGGCTTACACCTGTCTTTATCGCCTTCATGTAAAAGCTATGTTCAGGTATGGCATGAGCCTCGTTCCGGCCTCTGAAGCCTTTGTTTTTGACTGTATCCATGATGTTTTTACTGAATTGTGGATAAAAAGAGAAAAACTGAGTGCCCCTGACAATGTCCGCTTTTACCTGTTAAAGGCCTTAAAAAACCGGGTACTCCATCTGCTTGAAAGAAAAGAGAAGCCTTCTAAAAATCTTGAATCGGTAGATTTTGATGACTTGTGGGCTGATTACTCGCCGGAAGACATTATGGTGCTGGGAGAAGAAAGCCAGTATCGCCAGGAGCTGATCAAAAAACTGATCGGGCAGTTGCCCCACCGCCAGCAGGAAGTGCTGCGTCTTCGTTTTGTGGAATCCCTCGATTTCCAGGAAATTGCCGACCTCATGAGCATCAACCGCCAGTCGGCCCAGAACCTCACCCAGAGGGCTGTTGAAAAAATGCGGGGCTGGATTCTTAAGCATGAATAAATCAGCCAGCCTGGTCTCTGAAAAACAATCAATTAAACAATTTCAAGAAATAATTTAAAATTAGTAAGTATATAATGCAACTTTTTGTCATCTACTGTCAAAAATGCTAATTCATTGAAAAATTCCGGCGAAAAATACTCTGCTTTATCTTTTGTAGGGAATGATGGTTTCCTGAAACATCAGCTTGCTCCTACTGCCGAATCTTCTGACTATTGGAATCAATGGCTTGAGCATCATCCCGATGCCCGTGAAGGCTGGGAAGAAGCCCGCTACCTGGTAGAGGCGGTAAGAACAGGCCTGAGTGATTATGCCCGCACTTACCTTTCTGAAGAAGCCGAAGCCTATCTGCTGGAAAGAATTCTCAAAACCAATGCCGAAGCATCGCCTGATGAAGAACCTGTGCTGACCTGGTGGAAAAACAAGTGGCTGGTGAGTGCCGCTGCCGTTCTGGTTATCGTGGCCGGGTTTATATTCTTCATTAAAAATAAACAACCTCAATCGCTTTATACTGAACAGCTGGTAGAACTGGGTGAAAAAATCACGGAGAAAGTCAATGATTCATCGCAACCGGAGTTCTTTCAGCTTCCTGACGGCTCGGCCATCATACTGGCACCGAAAAGCCGCCTGAGTTACCCTGCCGATTTTAACAACGAGACGCGTACCGTCTATTTGTCGGGTGAAGCCACTTTTGACATCATTAAAAATCCTTCCAAACCTTTCTATGTTTACGCCAATGAGCTGGTTACCAAAGTATTGGGCACCCGGTTTCATGTCAAAGCCTTTGGTGATGAGAAAGATGTCGAAGTCACTGTACAACAAGGCAAAGTGAGTGTGTACAGAAACGAAAAGAACGACAACCAGGACCTTGAAGGTGTTTTATTATTACCTAACCAGAAAGTGACTTTCGAACGCATCACCGAACAATTCAGGAAAACCATTATTCCTGAACCGCTGATGGTCGAGAAAAACGAAAAGATCGCCCCTGCGATCAGCTTTGTCTTTGATGAAACACCCGTAACGGAGGTTTTTGAAAGGATCAAACAAGCTTACGAAATTGACATTGTGTACGACAAGGATGTGCTTGTCAACTGCCAGCTGACAGCCATCCTGACGGAGGAGCCTTTGTTTCAGAAGCTGGATGTGATCACCCAGTCTATCGAAGCCAGATATGAAATGGTGGAAGGCAAAGTGGTGATTTCTGCCAAAGGGTGTCAGTAAGACCTGAACAGTACGACCGGATTACCTGATATAAAATATTGCATTTTACTAAACAATAACCTGAAACTCAAACCAAACCTGCAGACAAGTATGACAAAAATCTATTAAACCATTTTCTTCAAAAAAGCCAACGGTTCTTGCACAACCATTGGCCCAAAATTCATCCCGGACAAATCTGCCCGGCAGGGAATTATTTATTCTAATTTTTCAACCTACATCGAAAAATCATCTAAAAGTATGAAAAAAACTAAACATTTACTCTTCCAATGTATGAAAGTTTCGTTGGTACAATTGTTCTTCATCTGCTTGTTCGCGGGGGTTTCCTGGGCCAATAACGCGGGTGCACAGGAATTACTCAACCGGAAAATCAGTCTGATCGTTGTGGATGAGAAAATCAAGTCGGTACTTTCTTCTATCGAGAAAAGTGCCAATGTGAAATTCTCTTACAGTCCGCAGGTGATCAACTCCAACAGAAGGATTAGCTTCAAAGCACAAAATTCTTCCCTGGGTGAATTACTCAATCAAATGCTTACCCCGCTGAACATTGTGTACAGTGTGGCAGGCAATCAAATCATACTGGTTCAGAAATCAAAAGGACAGAAGTCGACCCAAAGCACTATGAAGGCCGTCGAAGAAGGCTCTGATATCAATGTGCAGGTGGCAGACCAGTCGGTGTCGGGAACTGTTACTGATGTGGCCGGAGAAAAACTTCCGGGTGTCAGCATTTCAGTAAAAGGAACCACCCGCGGCACCAGCACGGATGCGGATGGTAAATATAAGATCACCGTTCCCGATGAGAAATCCGTGCTTGTGTTTTCTTTCGTGGGATTTACTTCCCAGGAAATTGTGGTCGGAAACCAGACCGTACTTAATATTTCGCTTAAATCTGATGCCAAGTTACTTTCAGAAGTCGTAGTGGTAGGTTATGGCGTTCAGAAAAAAGCGAACCTTACCGGTGCTGTTGACCAGATCACCAGCGAGGTGTTTGACAACAGACCGATGACTAACATCAACCAGGGTCTTCAGGGTGTTTTGCCTAACCTTAACATCAAGATGATGGATGGTAAACCGAACCAGGCTCCGAGTTTCAACATCAGGGGTACCACTTCAATCGGACAGGGCGGTAGTGCACTGGTACTGATCGATAACGTCGAAGGTGACCCGAGTCTGATTAACCCGAGTGACATTGCCAGCATTACCTTGCTTAAAGATGCGGCCTCTGCTTCTATTTATGGTGCCAGAGGTGTATTTGGCGTGGTCCTCATCACCACCAAAAGCCCGAGTGCAGGTAAAACAAGTGTGACTTACTCCACCAACTACTCGTCGAAAAGACCTACGGCTGTACCCAAATTTGTCAATGACGGTTACCTCTGGGCTTCCATGTTTGCCGAATCGTTTGTGAACAGGGAGGGCAGCTTTCCTCAGAACGTCAACAAAACGCTCAAGTTTTCGCAGGCTTACCTGGCCGAACTGAAAAGGCGATCTGAAGTAGGCGGTCTGCCTGACACGGAAATAGACCCTGTAACAGGCGAGTATGTTTACTATGCCAGCACAGACCATTACAAGGAACTGTACAAAGACAGATTCAATGCGATTGAACATAACCTGTCGATTTCAGGCAGCAGTGAAAAGTCAAGCTACCTGCTAACCGGAAGATACTACGGACAGGATGGTTTGTTCAGATACAATTCTGATGATTATAAAATATTCAACTTCAGCGGAAAAGGCTCTGTACAGCTTTATCCATGGCTGAAGGTCAATAACTTCTCGCAGTTTTCAGACATGTCGTACTACAACCCGCTGAACGTAGGTGAAGGCGGCGGTATCTGGAGGAATATTGCAGATGAAGGCCACCCGATGTCCCCGATCTTTAACCCGGACGGTACATTGACGGCTTCTTCTGCCTACACTGTCGGTGACTTTATTTATGGTAAAAACGGTATTGACCAGAACAAGAGGGTTTTCAGAAATACCTCGGGATTCGCGATGAGTTTCCTGAAAGATAAATTCAGAATCAAAGGTGACTTTACCATTCAGAATACGGACAATAACGACACCCGTAAAAGAGTGCCGGTACCTTTCAGTTCCAAACCGGGTGTAATTTCTTATGTGGGAACGACCACCAATGACATCACTGAGACATTCAGAGAAACCACTTATATGACAACCAACCTTTACTCGGAATATGAGAACACTTTTAAAGATGATCATTATTTCAAATTCATGGTCGGTTACAACTATGAGCAATCGAATCTCAAAAGAATTCAGGCCCAGAGAAACGGTTTGATTTTCCAGGATGCGATGGACCTTAACCTGGCCCTGGGGCAATCGATCGTGACACAGGGCGGATGGGAAACCTGGAAGATCATGGGTGGGTTTTCAAGGCTTAACTATGCTTACAAAGACAGATACCTCTTCGAAGTAAACGGCAGATATGACGGTTCTTCAAAATTCCCGGCCAATCAGCGGTATGCGTTCTTCCCTTCATTTTCTGCGGGATGGAGACTTTCCAAGGAGTCATTCTGGAAACTGTCTGAGCGTATTGTTTCCGACTTAAAAATAAGAGCCTCTTACGGTTCGCTGGGTAATGGTAACATCGGCTCCTATGTGTACCAGGAGCAATTCAATATTGCCCAGTCAGGATTGATATTGAATGGCGTAAAACCTCAGTATACCAATAACCCGACGGTTTTACCGGAAGGACTGACCTGGGAAACGGCTACGACCAAAAATATCGGTATCGACTTGTCGATGCTATCCAACCGTCTGAATTTTGTCGGAGATGCTTACATCAGAAATACCACGGACATGTTTACCGTAGGTCTGACCCTTCCGGCGGTTTTCGGAGCCACGGCACCTAAAGGCAATTATGCCGATCTTGAAACCAAAGGATGGGAAATGATGCTGTCGTGGAGAGATAAGTTTATGGTAAATGCCAAACCTTTCAATTACGATGTCAGGCTTACCTTGTCGGATTATTCGGCGGTGATCACCAAATATAACAACCCTCAGAAACAACTGAGTGATTATTATGAAGGTCAGAAACTGGGCGAAATCTGGGGTTATACCACAGCAGGATTTTTTACTTCTGCCGAGGACATTAAAAACAGTGCCAGCCAGAGTTTGTTCAGAACGGCGGCCAACGGACTGTGGTTTCCGGGAGACATCAAATTTGCCGACACCAACGGAGACGGCCAGATCACTCCGGGTACCAGCCGCCTTGAAAATCCGGGCGACAGGTCTATCATCGGTAACAGTACACCAAGATATACCTATGGCGTAATGCTGGGAGCGGACTGGAACAACTTCTTTTTCTCCTCTTTCTTCCAGGGGGTGGGTAAGCAGGACTGGTATCCAAGCTCTGAGGCCAACATTTTCTGGGGACAATACAACAGACCTTACGGAGATATCCCTGTAAGTCAGCTGGGCAACATCTGGACAGAAACGAATCCGAATGCTTATTTCCCGAGATATGTTTCAAGACTGGCCAGTAATGCCAACGGTACGCTGATTCCGCCTCAGACCAGGTACCTGCAGAATGTGGCTTACCTCAGGCTTAAAAACATCCAGCTGGGTTACAACATCCCGCGTCACCTGACTTCTAAAATAGGATCGAACGCAGCGAGAATATTCGTTTCGGCAGAAAACCTGTGGACTTATTCACCGCTCTACAAAATCACGAAGGACCTTGATGTGGAAAGTGCTGTGCCGTCAGATCAGGTGTTGACTACCTCTAATAACGGTGACGGTTACAACTACCCGATGATGAAAAGCTTTACCTGTGGTTTATCTATTACATTCTAATTCTTACAAGTATGAAAATTCATAAAATCATTCTTATACTCATCACTCTTTTTGTAATTGGTTGTGATCTGGAGGAAGTTCCTGTGTCGACGTCGTCCAAGGGCCCTATTTTCGGCAGCGAAAGCGGGCTGGCTTTATATACCAATTCATTTTATACCCTGTTTAACGGCAAAAACATGCACCGGGCAGATGCCATGTCTGACTACCTGGCCAGACGCGACAGCCCGGCTTTCATTACCGAGGGTAACTACAGTGCACAGGTAAGCACAGGCTGGTCATGGTCTGATCTGAGAAATATCAACTACTTTATTCAGAACTGTAATGATCCGGCTGTCCCTGTGGCAGTCAGAAACAATTACCTGGGGATAGCCAAATTTTTCAGGGCCTGGTTTTATTTCGATAAGGTAAAAAGATTCGGCGATGTGCCCTGGATCGGCAAACCGCTGGATATCAAAGATGTGGATCTGCTTTACAAAGAGCGTGACTCACGTACTGTTGTGATGGACTCGGTACTGGCTGACATCGACTTTGCCTGTCAGAACATCACCAGTAATTCTGAAAACACCAGGAGCCTTGTGACCAAATATGTAGCTTATGCTTTCAAATCCAGGGTAAGTTTGTATGAAGGTACTTTCAGAAAATACCATACCAATCTGAACCTGGGTGGCACCGTTCCGGGACTGTTGAACCAGGCGGCTGTAGCAGCTAAAAAAGTGATGGACGAATCAGGCTATAAATTGTACGAGGGCTCGGGTACAGACAAGTCTTACCGCCAGGTGTTTACCAGCAGTGCCCCTGTAGGCACAGAGGTGATGCTGGCCGCCATTTGTGACCTGGCCCTGGCCAACCTTAATGATGCCAACTGGTACTGGACCAGTGGTACTTACGGAGACAAGGCAAGTTTCATCAGGACGTTCATCAATACTTATCTGAAGGTGGACGGAACACCATATACCAACGATCCGGCATATAAAACCATGTTGTTTAAAGACGAAGTAAAAGGCCGCGACAGAAGGTTACAGCAGACCATCCGTATGGGAGATTACAAAAGGCTCAATGCAGGGGTGCAAACTCCGGCTCCGCCGCTGTTTTCTTATACCTTTACCGGTTATATGCCGATCAAATGGTCACTGGATGATGCTTATTATGATACAAGGGACCTTAACATCAATTCGATATCTATTTTCCGCTATGCAGAGGTATTGCTGAATTATGCAGAAGCCAAAGCAGAGTTGGGCACACTGACCAATGAAGACTGGACAGCGACCGTCGGGGCATTAAGAAAAAGAGCGGGGATTACCGGAGGTCTGACCGCCAAACCGACTGTGGTTGACACTTATCTTCAATCCAAGTATTTCCCTCAGATCACCGACCCGGTGGTGCTGGAAGTAAGACGTGAAAGAGGTATTGAGTTATGTCTTGAGGGCTTCAGATTTGACGATATCGTCCGCTGGAAAAGAGGTGAACTGATGACCATGGAATGGAACGGCATGTATGTTCCGGAACTGGACAAACCTATGGACCTGAATGAAGACGGTATCCTGGATGTGGCTTTCTACAAGGTATTACCTGCCAAAGTCACCGGGGTAACTTATATCGAGGTGTCACCTCTGATCGCCGGAAAACCGAATTCGCAGTTGCTCAAAGACGGCAATTCAGGTGAATTGACCTGGCTGAACAACATCCCGAGGAAATGGGAAGAAAGGAACTATTACTATCCTATTCCCCAGGCAGATATCATCACCAATCCGAAGCTGAAACAAAATCCGGGCTGGTAATCCCATCAGAAAGTAAACCTGCCCTGTGCAGGTTTACTTTTCATTTATTCAACCTTACAATCTCATGGACAGAACATTAAAACTCCGGGATTTTGTCAGCGACAAAGTCCTCAAATATCTTATTATCGGTATCCTGGCTTTGATTTGTGCCTGTTTCGAAGCGGGGGCACAGATCCGGGTGATGTCTTTCAACATCCGTTATGACAATAACGGGGATGGCATTAACCAATGGGCCAACAGGAAAGAACACGTCAGCGAACTGGTCCGCTATCACGGAGCTGAGATCGTGGGAATGCAGGAAGTGCTCATCAATCAGCTGAAAGACGTACATGCGGCCCTCCCGGAAATGGCCTGGATCGGCAGAGGCCGTGATGACGGGAAAGAAGCCGGAGAATTCTCCCCGGTCCTTTACAACAAAAACAGGTTTACACTTCTCAAAACCGAAACCTTCTGGCTGAGCGACAGCAGCAGCAAGGTGGGCTTCGGCTGGGATGCTGTTTGCCGGAGAGTGGTCACCTACGGCCTCTTCAAAGACAAAAAATCAGGCAAGGAATTCTATTTCTTCAATACCCACTTTGACCACCGCGGACAGGTAGCCAGAAGGGAAAGTGCAAAACTGGTGCTGAAAAAAATCGCAGAAATAGCCGGTAAAAAACCGGTGATCCTGACGGGTGACTTTAACGCAAGACCTGACTCGGAGCCTATCCGGATCCTGATGGATGAGCAAAACCCCGACAGGCTGACTGATTCAGAAAAAATCACAAAAACTCCTCATTACGGCCCGTTCAGCACCGTAAACGGATTCAAAGCCGAAGCTCCGGACGTACACATTGATTATATTTTTGTTAAAAACGGCTTGTCTTGCCTTAAACATGCCACCCATACCGAAACCTGGGAAGGGCGATTCCCTTCCGATCACTTTCCTGTAAGTGCAACACTTGTGCTTCCATAAGCTGACCGGTGTCCTGGTTACACTTCATCCTGGTTCATCATAGAACGGTTAATTGATAAATGCAAAGAGGTCGCTTCGTTTGAGGCGGCCTCTTTTTGATTTTAATATTTTATTGAAAAAAAGTTTTTACATTATGTCCAAATCCTTCCGACCGGTTCGTCATTAGGGAAATAACATGAATCGTTCATCCTTTTTTAACATCTTAAAACGCTATTTCAATGGAAAAGATCAGTACCAACACCAATGCCCTTAACTGGTTCGAAATACCGGTAAGCGACACGGCAAGAGCCAAAAAGTTTTACGAAACCATCCTCGACATCACGATGGAAACCCAGACGATGATGGGCATGGAAATGACGTTCTTCCCGTACGATCCGCAATCGGGAAAAGTTTCGGGAGCTTTGGTAAAAGGCGAAATGCATGTTCCGGGAGCTGTCGGGGCCGTCGTTTACCTTAACGCCAACCCCGACCTTCAGCTGGTCACAGACAGGATTGAAGCTGCCGGGGGCAAAATCATTATGCCGAAAATGCACATCAGCGAAGACGTGGGCTACATGGCCTTTTTTACAGACACAGAAGGCAACCGCATGGCTTTACATTCAGGCAATTAATCGGTCCGTTTAAACTCCTAACAAAATGGCAGAATACCTTTTAATATTCCGTGGGGGCGATGCCGCCAGAACGGAAGAACAGAAATCGCCTGAAAAGTGGCAGGCACACATGCAAAAGTGGATGCAGTGGATGACTAAAATCACAGAAGACGGGAAATTCGTCGGTGCCCAGCCTCTTAAAAATGCCGGGAAAGTGGTGACAGGAACAAATAAAGTGGTAACAGACGGTCCTTTTGTAGAAGGAAAGGAAATAATCGGCGGTTACCTGATCTGTAAAGCAGAGAGTTTTGACGAAGCTGTTGAAATGGCTCAGGGATGTCCTGTCCTCGAATACGACGGCCTCGTGGAAGTCCGGGAACTGGGTCAGATGGGCATGTAAGCAATGCCCCTTGCGGACGTTTTCTGTAGGGGGCATTTACTTTGGAACGACTTGTCAAAGGTCTTATAAAAATCAGACGGTACCTGCAGCCGCTTTAATATTATACTTCCGATAAATGTTCCGCGACCTGTTGGTTCTTCCTTCAATATGTTATAAGTTTGAACCCTGAAATCCTATTTTTAACATGGCTTATAATGAACAGCTGAACAACAGAATCAGGGAAGCCCTGGCAGAAATGCCGGTGGTGGAAGAAAAACTGATGTTCGGAGGCGTATGTTATATGGTCAATGAAAAGATGTGCATCGGCGTGGTGGGCGACGAAATGATGTGCAGGATCGGTGAAGAAAACTACGAAAATGCCCTTGAAAAACCCGGCTGCCGCGAGATGGTTTTCACCGGCAAACCCATGAAAGGGTATGTCTATGTCGGAGAAGAAGGCATAAAATCTGCACGGGACTTTAACTACTGGATCCAGCTTTGTCTTGATTACAATCCACTTGCAAAATCCTCAAAAAAGAAAAAATCCAATTAATAATTTCTAATAAATAAACAATCAAAAAATGGCACAAGTAAATCCTTACCTGAACTTTAAGGGCAATTGCGAAGAAGCATTTAATTTTTACAAATCTGTTTTCGGGGGTGAATTCCCATATGTCGGAAGATACAAAGACATGCCGCCTGCAGAAGGATCACACGCTACCGAAATTGACGGGAATAAGATCATGCACATGTCTTTACCCATCAGCAAAGAAACCACCATTATGGGCAGCGATATCGGCGGAGAGTGGGCACAGAATACTGTTTTCGGAGACAACATGCAGCTGTCTGTCAACGCAGATACAGAAGAAGAGGCTCACCGGATTTTCAATGGTTTGTCAGCCGGAGGGCGTGTGAATATGTCGCTTGAGAAGACCTTCTGGGGTTCATTATTCGGTATGTTTACCGATAAATTCGGCATCAACTGGATGATTAACTATGATTACAATCAAAAATAATAAATTTTCACGAGGCAGTTAATACCTGCCTCGTGATTAAAACCTGATCAACCTATGACCGGAACAAAAGAAAATCCCTGGAAATTGAAAACCCCTCCGGGAACCTCAGATTATGAGATGTACAGAGACGTCAATAAAGAAGGCGTAGAAGTCATTGTCTGTGTAGTGGGTAAAACCATTTTACATTACGACGGCCGCTGTATCAACGACCTTCACCAGATGCTGAAAGAGCATGGCGACTGGATGGACCTTGGCGGAGCCGATGAACAAAAACCAGCCAAAGAAGGTACTGTTGAAGCCTGGGGAAGGTCAGAAAGCAATCCTGTGGGCGGATGGTACGGCCTGAAAAAAGGTCTTCGTGGCCGTTTCGGGGTTTACCTGCCGCCGTTGATGGAAGTTCTGGGTCTGGCAGAAATCACCCATGATGCCAAAAATAACAAGATGAAAGCCCTGTAATTTCACGACTAAGAAACCCGGACTACCCTAAAGCCTGAACCATTGAATTCTGAATTCGATATCACCAAACTGACCGATCATCTTTTCAGGCGGGAAGCCGGGAAAATGGTGGCCGTGCTGACCAGGATTTTCGGAACAGAAAACCTTGATATTTCCGAAGATGTGGTTCAGGATACTTTTATGAGTGCCTTACAGATATGGGCTTTAAAAGGTATACCGGATAATCCCTCAGGATGGCTCTTCAGGGTAGCCAAAAATAAAGCCATTGATGTCCTGAGAAAAAACAGGTTCTCACAGCATTTTGATTTCAGCGATCCTGAAAAAACACTGCTTCAGTCTGAATATACCCTGACCACCGTCATTGAAAAACTATGGCGTGATGATGAAATACAGGATGATTTGCTGCGGATGATGTTTGCCTGCTGCCACCCGGATATTTCGGAGGAAAACCAGATTACCCTGATGCTTAAATCCCTCTGTGGTTTTTCAAGTTCCGAAATTGCCAAGGCTTTTCTGACTTCTGAAGATACCGTTTCCAAGAGACTTTACCGCACCAAAAATATCTTCAGAGAACGGAAAATAAAACCGGAATTTCCCGAACCCGGCCAGATCAAAAACCGCACGGAGGTGGTCTTACGGACCATCTATCTCATTTTCAATGAAGGGTATAATGCCACGCATACCAGTAACATCATACGTAAAGACCTCCTCGAACAATCGATGTACCTCTGTGGCTTACTGGTTGATAACCCCGTTACGGCCCTGCCCGAAGTATTTGCAGCCAAAGCCCTGATGTGCTTTCATAGTGCAAGAATCAACGGGCGTCTGTCTGACGAAGGCGAAATCATCCTGCTGGCCCAGCAGGACCGGAGTAAATGGGACCAGGACCTGATCAGGCAAGGCAATGACCTGATGAACCAGGCGGCTTTTGGCGACAGGATCAGCACGTATCACGTTGAGGCGGCCATTGCTTATGAGCATTGTATAGCCGGTACATTTGAAGCCACCAACTGGACAAATATCCTCCACTATTATGATATGCTGACGGCCATGCATCCCAGCTCTGTCATTTTGCTGCACAGGCTTACCGTTATTTTTAAGGTCTTCGGAGCCCAGCGGACCCTGGAAGAAATTGAATCATCCGGCTTTAAAGAGGAATGGAAGAAAAACTATCTTTTTCACAGCCTGATGGGGGATATTTACAGCACTACCCTTCCCGAAATATCTGCATCACATTACGACCAGGCCAGCCGGATGACACAATCGGAAGCAGAAAAGAAACTGCTGCTGAGGAAGAAAGAAGCCCTCGAGAACAGGAATTAAACCCGGTTTTACGCCATCACCCAACGAAATCAGGGCAACTCAAATCTCTGGAAAAAATCCCAGATCAGGTCATTGGCATTGATTACTTCTGAAGGCGGGTCAGCCTGTTTCCTGACCTGAACAGAACCCGGCCATGAATGGCCGCCATCATCCGTCAGGTAATATTCCACACTTATTTTATCCTTACAATCAGGCCAGATGATGTGCCGGTAGCCTTGTCTATTTTCTGTTTGTTTGTTGAGAGAACAACCGGCTTTTGAAGCCCAGAACTTAAGGCCGTCTTCTACCGGAGGATAGTAATACCCGGCAATTCCCACTCCACCCTCGTACGGAACCCTCTCATCCAACACCGAATGCAGATGCAGAACAGGCATGGATCTTGAGGACTGACACGTCCCTGACAGGTTCATTGTTCCGCTGACCGGGGCAATGGCGGCAATCTTCTCCGGAATTTCACAAGCCAGTCTGTAAGCCAGCATGGCCCCGTTAGACATGCCCGTTACATATACTTTTTTAGGATTGATCTTATAATGGGCAATTAGTTCATCTATCAGGTTTCTGATAAATTTCACATCATCGATGTTCTTTTCCATGGCATAATCGCAGCATTTCCCCGCATTCCAGGTGCGTAAGCCTAAGATCCCGTTGCTCTGAACACCATCCGGATAAACAACAACAAAGCCGGCCTTATCTGCTTTTTTTGTAAAACCGTAGTGCTCTTCAAATTGTAAGCCGCTTCCTCCTCCGCCATGAAGGCCAATAACCAGAGACCGCTGGGCGGCATCATTATAATAGCCCGGAGGCAGATTCAGAATGTAAGTCCTGGAAATACCGTCTACATTCAATGATTTATTAAAGCGATAAACCTTTTCGTCTTCATTCATTTCGGCACAGGCCGAAAAAGACAAAAAGGAAACAAAAAGCACCAGCAACTGATACGTTGATTTCATATTGACCACTTATATGATTGCTGACCAAATCACCCTTCAGACGAATGACGGCAGCTGTAATAATGATTGGACGCTTTAAAAGAAAGAAGGTTTAAAAACAAGTCTGTTATATTTCTGCAGTAAGATCCTATTTCTGAAAATCTCCGTGGTTTTTTTCCAGGTATTCATTAAAATCAGCGACACAATATTCCACATCCCAGGCCTCGAAATCTGACGGATGGTGGGTAGTGCTTATTCCGATGACCTTCAGACCTGCTCCCTGAGCTGAGATTACCCCACCCTGAGAATCCTCAAAAACCAGCGTGTCTTCAGGATCCACTTCCAGGTTGGAAAGTACCCTTTCATAAATTTCCGGGTGCGGCTTGCCATGATTGACCTGGTCGCCGCCGATGATGACGTCAAAGTATTCCCGCACCTTGAGGTTATCCAGTATAAAGTCAATATTGTCAACATTACCCATCGTGGCAAGGGCTACTTTAATGCCGTTTTCTTTGGCTTTCTCCAGCATTGTACTGAAACCTGCCACTTCTTCAATCTTGTCTTTGTACAACTGACGATAGGTTTCTTCTTTCTCAAAACCCAGTTCCCTCACCTTCTCTTCCGGAAGGTCGTCTCCAAAAAACCTGACGATCATTTCTTCGATAGTTCCGTGATTCTGGGCATGAAAATCTTCCACGTTGGAGAGTTTGTTGTATTTCTTAAGAAAGCTCAGCCATGCTTCGTGGTGGTAGGTGATGTTGTTGACAATGGTGCCATCCATGTCAAAAATGAATGCTTTGATCATAGGTCTGTTTTTCATTGGTTGTTACTGGATTTAAATATAAACATTCAAAGCTGATTTGCGGTCGGTGGAACGGAACAAATCCGGGCATTTCTTCGAAATTGTGACGGCTATACCCTGAATAAAAAAACTGCCCGGACCCCGGGTTTTGTTCCCCAAATCCGGACAGTGTGCATTTACAAAGCTTCTTCCAGTGCCGATTCGTTCACAAATCCTTCCGCGATTTTAGTCAATGACACATCTGCATTCTTTTCTTCCTCCAGCGTCTGTTCCAACAGCTTTTGTGCTTTGCTATGTGACATAACCCCGGCAAGCGTTTTCAGCGTTCCGTAAGAAGCTACCTCATAGTGCTCGATTTTCTGAGCTGCCGCTATCAGGGCTGCATCCCTGACCATCGTTCCTTTTTCTGTATTTTCAATCAATTCATGGGCTTCATTCACAAGCCCTTCCATAGCAGGACATCTTTTCCCTTTAGCTTTTTCTCCGACTGAGCTAAAGACCTGCTCCAGCCTGGTTACCTGGTTTTCTGTTTCTTTCATGTGATCTTCAAATGCCGTTTTAAGCTCATCTGAAGTGGCCTCCTTAACCATCTTCTTCAGGTTTTTCACGAGATATTTCTCGGCCCAGTAAATATCCTGTAACTGTTCGATAAAGAAAGAGTGGAGAGCATTGTCCTCCATGTTTGGCTGGCTGGTTTTCATGGCGTTTAAATTTTAATGTTGAAAAATCATTCTTAACTAAAAGTCAGTGATTCAGTACAACATAAGATTAAAAAACCGTTCCTTGCATACATTACCCATTGATTATCAACCACAAAAGAAATCAAAAAACAGCTTTCACAGCTCCTCAGGGCCGTTTTATTTTTTATGCCGGACAAAATCCTCTTTACTCCGGCGGGGCAATGTGAGTAGCTGTTTCAATAAAATGTAGAATTAAGTGGACGGGGAATTAAACCCCTATATCCACCAGCGTGTAAGTGGTACTTCTTCCTCCCGAATCTTCTTTCACCAGAACGCCCTGATCTATCAGGTTCCGGATGTCGCGGAGGGCCGTATCCTGGGAAGACTTCGTTATTTTTGCCCATTTGGAGGTATTGAGTTTTCCTTCAAATCCGTCCAGCAGTTTATTCAGCATCATTTTCTGACGCTCATTGATCTGCTTATCTGCGAATAAAGTCCAGTAAGCAGATTTATTCAGTACCATGTTCAGGGTTTGTTCTGTAGCCAGCAAAGCCCGGTCAAGACAATGCAGGAACCATTCCAGCCAGGCCGTAATGTCCAGGTCTCCTTTCTGTGTCTTTTCAAGTATATCATAATATTTAGCCCTCTCCAGCCTGATCTGGGCCGACATACTGTAAAACCGTTGCCTGCTTTCGTCCGAACGGGCCAGTTGCATATCGGCGATCGTCCGGGCTATCCGGCCATTGCCATCGTCAAACGGATGTATCGTCACAAACCACAAATGAGCGATTGCCGCTTTTATGACGGGATCGTTGTCGTCATTGTGATTAAACCAGGTCAGAAACTTATCCATTTCTCCGGGAACCAACCCGGCATCGGGGGCTTCAAAATGCACTTTTTCACGGCCCATGGGACCTGACACCACCTGCATAGGCCCGGTGGTGTGATCCCGCCAGTTTCCGGTGATGATCTTCTGCATTCCGCTTCTTCCTCCCGGAAAAAGGGCGGAATGCCATCCAAAAAGTCTTTCGTCTGTTAACCGGTCTGAAAAATGCTGGGTAGCGTCCACAAGCATCTCAACCACTCCTTCCACATGCCTGTCTGCGGGGATCAGGCCTGCCACTTCTATCCCCAGCCTTCTGGCTATGGAAGACCTCACCTGTTCAGGCTGAAGTATCTCTCCTTCTATTTCGCTTGACTTGATGGCTTCCAGTGTGAGGGTCTGCAAAACCGCTTCTTCTCTTAAAGTAAACCCGAGACTTTCCATCCTGCCGATGAGTTTCCCCTGCCGGTGTCTGACTGCCGCTAAAAGCCGGCCGGCTATTTCATTGTCCCACACAAAGCCGGGCCACCCTCTTTCCTTATAGATATACATAAATATTCTCCGCAATATATGCGGTGAATATACTTCTTATTCTCCGCAAGAACAAATAAAGCTTGTGTTTTCAAGCATTTTCTTTACCTATTCTCCGCAATTTATACGGACATTAAAGCACTTATCTCCGCAAACCATACTTCTGCATCCAACCGCCGGAAGATATTCAGAAGTTTAACATCAACTCCTGAGCAACTTTTCTGAACTCCGGCAGCGAGGTTTTCGAAGTGATTTTATTGACTTTCATTCTCAGTATCTTGTTGCCTTTCCGGGCAAAGATCAGGTAGAAATTGCGGCCGTCGGAATGATAAAAGGCTTCATCTCCGAAGTTGTTCATTTTTTCAAATCCCGGGCTTTTTTCATTGGAAAGAGATATCCCCCGGTAGGTTTTCCAGGCTTCGGATTCACTGTTATAATCCTCATATATATAGGCAAAAGCACCGGTTTTGTCAGAAGCATGATCAAGGGACCTGGCATGAAACTCACTTTTACTGACATAGACCTCCACATTCGAGGTGTCTCCGGAGAGCGTCGTAAGAGCGGGCTCACCCAGTATCCTTTCCACCTGCTGCAAGGTGATGAGCACCGGTTGGCCGTGTTTCTGAGCCATGACACCGTTTCCGCACAGCAGCACAACGATAATAAACATGAGATTTTTCATAGGTTTGTTATTTTTTGTTTAAAATCTGACTTCCGATTAAAGCCGCCACCGGCTTCTTATGGGTTTCACCGATCGGCAACATGGTTTCTGCACCTGGTTGCCCTCCAAAGCGGTGATATGGTGCAATACCGACTCTTTTTTTGCCTCTGTTTCTTCTGCCTGATCACCTTCTGAACGGCTTTCAGGAAGCGGTCGAACAAGACAGGTTTCAGCAGGGAATCCACCACGTCAAATTCATAACCTTCCAGGGCATGTTCGCTGACATATGGTACAAGGTTATTTTAAATCTTTCATTCATAAGCCGAAGTTAAATACAATTTGCAAGCTCTGTAAAATTAATCGTATAAAAACCTTCTGAAGATGGCTAAACGCTCAGCGTGGACTGACCAACCGCCTATCCTGCTCCCACTGACCAATCTGCCACACCAGGAAGCCATTCTGTCAAATGACTTTCCTCAGGATATTGGTTCATGTTCTTCATTATGAAATGGGAATTCTTTTACCCGCAGTTTTAAGAAATAGTAACTTATCTGTAAAAATGTTACCGTAAAATAAGATTATAAAAAATCAGGGGGGCGTGGTTTGTAAATCTCCCTGAAAATCCGTAATTTTTAAACACAATATATTAAATATCAACACCCTATGTCTAAGAAAACAATGATAATCATGATGGTCTCATCAGTAATGATGGTGGCTATTCCTGCTCTGGTTTACGTTTTCGATCAGACAGGCAAACGGGAAATTGCCTCACAATCTACGGTACTCTTCAAAGGTGATGTTGTAAACACTGGCAAACAGAATAGTGGTTCTTTTGAAGACGAAAAAAGTATCAGGGCAGCTTTAAAAAGGAAAAACAGGAGCCTCTATCTGCACTCGTTCAAACGGACAAAGGATTCCTCTCAGAAAGGGAAGATTTATACTTACGGCAAGATACAGCCGTCTTATGATGAAAACTCTTTCCATACTTACATCCTGGAAAAGGACGATCGGGTTTCCTTACACCTGGTGGCCCAATCCAAGACCAAAAGAGGCCTGATGCTGGATCATATCAGCTTTACATTTGACGAGGACATCATCGAATATTACCCTTCCAATACCTTCGTCAGGGATGAAACCAAATTCGGGATCATTGAACGGGGAGACATTGTCGTCACCTCTTCTGAACATATCATTCTCTCTAAAATTGCCAGTGCCACAGTCACCAAAGTGAAGTTCGTAGGAGAAAAAGAAGAACTAACCATCGATTTTTCAGAAGAAGACAAACACGCCATCGCCAGAACCCTGAGCGTTTTTAATGAGATTAAGTAGATGAATAAAGGAAAAGGGAGAAAGGAGGATGGAGAAGGGAATTATTCATTCTCCATCCTTCCCGTCCGCCCTGGTGGTCACGCCCGGCGGGCTTTCTCCTTAATCAGTTATAAATAAAGAATCCTGACACCTTCTCCGCAGATTTATTCGGTGTTATCCTGACCCAGTGGGCCGAGAAAGCATCCGGGAATTCATGGTGTTCGTATCCGTTGGCTCTTACTTTGATGGTTTTGTAAGTGCTCCAGGTGTTATTTCCCAAAATATCCACCTCCACTTTAAACTCAATCTCCTGGTTTGACTCATGCTTCAGATGCAGCACTTTTTTGTCAAAGCCTGTCATCAGATAAGGATCTGAAGCCAGTCCGGCTTTCACCGGTGACTCATACCACGGACCACCCCAGCCCTTAGGCTTACCCATCTGCCACAATTCGTCGATATTACCAAACCACAGTCCGGACTGCGGCTGACCATTGCTCCGGTCGTTCTGGTCACTTGCCATCACGAAAAGACCTTTCCAGAAAACAAAATCCGGCACCAGCCTCAGGTGATTGGCGATCGGACGGATACCCATGATATTGCCGCCGTAAGTTAGCGTAGGTAATTCATAAAAAATGCCGTGTACGTCCATCAGGTAACGCTCCGTCTGGGCTTCCCTGATCCGCATCCATTCGGTGTTCCAGGCATGGTCATAAGCATAACTGGCCTTGGGCAGTCTGTAGGTTTTCCAGACACCGTGCTTATAAAACTTCAGGATCACAGAGGCCTTGTCCCATCCCGTGGCATAGATCACATCGCCGTAGGTAGCATTGGACCAGTGTTTTCCGGCCACTTCCACATAGGGGTTCTTATCCAGGATCGTCCATTTTTTACCGTCCCACTGCCCCAGTCTTCCGTCGGCCTGTTTACCCAGGTAATCGTTTTCGTAATAAGAGTTATTGGCTACGATCACTTTACCCGCCTGGGTGAACGCCCCTTTGAAATGCAGGTAAGCGGTTTTCGGTATCTCCAGTTCTTCGGCCACGTTGGCCACCAGTTTTGATTTTAATGAGTACACATTGGTCTCAAACAGCAAGCCTTCCATCGTCAGGAAATAAACCATAGAGTCAGGCTTGGTCAGGTGATCAATGGTCGCCGTCAGTCTGTGCGTCTTGATGTCATCAATGATCCTGACCCTTCCCAACGTGTCGATGGCATAGGGCCCGATGATGGCCTGGTGCGAAGGGTTATGGATATGACGGTTGGCATAAGTCCCAGTATAACTCAGCGGGTGTTTCTGCATGGTCATGTCTTCCGAGATTTCGTAAAGCCCCAGACCTGTGCCCCTGATATGAGCCACATAGCCTACCGCCCAGAGCTTGTTGGCCCAGGGCACCAGGGCACCGATACCTGCTTCTGAACGTTCCTTGTATCCGCTGGACACCGTTAAATTCGGGAAAACCCCTTTGATTTCTATAGGTCTCTGCTGGGCAAATGAGGTGATGGTAACCGTCAGGGCAACAGCCAGGACCTGAAC
The DNA here is from genome assembly GCF_009905725.1 of Emticicia sp. CRIBPO. GTDB lineage: Bacteria > Bacteroidota > Bacteroidia > Cytophagales > Spirosomataceae > Leadbetterella. The sequence goes on from NZ_JAAAKV010000006.1 coordinate 148,275, forward strand.
AACTTTTGAAAAATTGATACGCATGATTAATATTTTATGGTTAAGTGTTAATAACCCGGATTCTGGGTAATATTCGGATTGATCTGAATTTCTGCGGTCGGAATCGGCCACAGGTATTGCCGGTCGTTCCAGGTACAAGGGACAATGTTTTTAATGAGCCCTGTTTTTTCCATTTCGCTGAAGTCAGGAATACCATCTTCATCGATTTTCGGGGTTCCGGCAAAAAACCACAGGCCTTTACTGACCACTTTAGCTACCAGCTCTGTAGGGTCAAGCATCCCGTAAATAGGCCTTCCGAGTACCTTCCCGGCCAGTTTCCAGCGGACGATGTCCATATATCTTAAACCTTCGGAAGCCAGCTCAACGCGTCGTTCCATCCGGATGGTCCTTCTCAGTTCCGTCTGATTGGTAGTCGTTACAGCCGGATAAGAGCCTGTCGCCGTCAAAGCCACCTTATAAGCCCTCGCCCTCACCGCATTGACGGCGTCCAGCACCGATTTGTCAATCTCGTTCAGCTCGGTTTTCGCCTCAGCATACATCAGCAATACATCGGCATAGCGGATTATGATCTGTTCAGGTTCTATCATCCTGCCGTTGCTGAGCCATGAATCATCAATTCCCTTTTTCCAGACCAGGCCGTTGAACGAAGCAAACTGGGCATTGGCACGGTTGTCATTGTTGGTCACTTTGGTATTGGTGCTCAGCCTTGTCACCGTCAGGGCGGCAGGATGCGGGTCGTAAATAAAGCCCAGGTGCGGCTGTCCGAATTCCACAATCGTAGCGGTGCAGCGGGGGTCCCTGTTTTTAAAGGGGTTTCTCGGATCATACAGCGGCGACTTGTCAATTGTCAGACCATCTGTACACAGATAAGAGCAAAACAGGTCCCAGGTAGGATTCAAAGCCCCGAAACCGCCGGAGTTTCTTGTGATTTTATCCGAAGTCGGCCCGATCGTCACCTTTGCTTCTATTGACCTTGGAATACCGAAAACGGTTTCCTTTGAATTTTTTGTCGTTTGAAGAAACAAGTTGCCATAGTCGGGATGCAATGAAAACACACCGAGGTCCATACAGGCTTTGGCAGCCTGGGCTGCGGTCTTAAAGTCGCTCACATAAAGGGCCAGACGGGCTTTCAAAGCATACGCCGATCCTTTGGTCACACGTCTCACCGCCGATGTGGCATAATCATTCGGCAATGCCGCCGAAGCAGCATCAAAGTCTTCATATATCTTGGCCAGTACCGTCTTCTTATCTGTTCTTCCTTTGGTATATGCCTCTTCTATGCCGATGACCTCATCGCTGTACACCACATCACCGAAGTGCGTCACCAGGCGGGCATATTGGGCCGCCCGGTGAAAACGGGCCTCAGCCAGGTAGACGTCCAGTTTGGATTGGGCTACTTTTGCCTTCGTTTCTGCACTGTTCAGGGCTGCAATGGCCCTGTTGGCCCTGGCGATGGCTTTATAGCTGTTCTTCCAGAGGTTGGTGGAAGTAGCCCACTGGCTCGTCACCGTTCCGGCCTTGATCGGAGTAAGCGTCGTCCTGTAAAATCCGTCATCAGAAAGGTAATTCACATCCAGGTTGTCTTCGTCCAGTGTCCACCAGTCCAGGCGGTACAGGTCATTCAAAGCCAGCTGTATTTCAACTTCATTTGAGTACCACTTCTCAGAAGAAGGCTGGGCAAGGGGATACAGATCCAGTGAGTTTTGGCAGGAAGAAAAAAACAGGACCCCTGCGGCGATTGCTTTTAATATATATTTTTTCATGATAATCAACTTTAAGTATTTCTTAAAAACCAAGGGTAAAACCACCGATCACTGTCGTCACAATGCCTATGCCCTCAGGATCTGACCCGGTCGGGTACTTGTTTATGCTCAGCACATCCAGGGCCGACACATAAAAACGCACACCATTGGACATGATCTTGCTGGTTACTTTCTGAGGAAGGGTGTAGCCCAGCGTGATGTTTTTCAGACGGAAATATCCGCCGTTAAAAAACCAGAAGTCAGACATCGCCCTGTTCAGGCCTTTGTTGGTTTCCGTATATCTCGGGTATTTGGCCGCCAGGTTTTGCTCCGGTGTATTGTACATACTCCAGGTATTCCCACCATCCAGGTACACCGGAAAAAGACCCCAGTTGGCATTATTATAATCGGTATAATCCATCATATTGGTATTCTGGAAGCCCACGCCCTGGAAAGTAAGGCCGAAATCAAAGCCCCTGTACCCCAGTTTTACGTTACCGCCATAAGTCCATTTAGGAAGAGAACCACCCAAAAACACACGGTCATACTCCGGTGAGATTTTGCCGTCAGGTACCCCGGCAGGTCCGCTGATGTCTTCGTATTTCATATCCCCTACTTTCACATTGCTGCTCAGTTTAGCAGAGTTGTTGACATCTTCCTGGGTCTGGTAAATGCCCAGTGAACGGTATCCGTACCACTCGTCAAACTCGCTGCCTTGTTTTTTGATGCGGTCACCCAGGAACTCCGTACCGCCCAGGTCACCCATGACCGACTTGAACTGCGAGAGATTCACAGAAGCAGAGTATTTAAGTTCGCCGAGTCTGTCTGTCCACGAAAGGTCGAAGTCAAAGCCTTTGGTCGACATCTTCCCGGTGTTCTGGTTCGGGTTTTCAAAGCCCACGAATATCGGGATCTGAAGAGCCAGGAGCATGTCTTTGGTCTGTTTGAAATAAACATCCCCCGTAAAACGCAGACGGTTGTTCAGGAAATTGGCGTCTACCCCAAAGTCGGTAGACTCTGTCTTCTCCCATGAAATATTTTGGATAGCATACTGCACCTGTGCCGCAGTCTGCTGGGAAGTCACCACATTATTCTGATAGAACAAGGCATTGCTGAAGTTCATGATGCCCACAGAAGGGTAATTACCGATCCTTTCATTACCCAAAGCCCCCCACGAAGCTCTCAGTTTCAGGAATGAGACCACATTCTGTTTTGCCAGGAAACCCTCCTCGCTGAGCACCCAACCTACCGATACGGAAGGAAAAACACCCCAGCGATAGTTTGAATTAAACCTTGAAGAACCGTCCCTTCTGATATTGGCTTGTAACAAATACTTGTCTTTGTAACCATAAGTCACCCGGCCGAAAAACGAGCGGTAAGCTGTTTCAAACGCTGTTCCGAAGTTATCCCTTAAGGTGATAGGACCCTGGTCCAGGTAAGGATAGGTGTCAAACAGGTACTGGTCTCTCGAAGCCCCCATAGACTCGCCTTTGAAATAATAGTTTTCATACCCGGCTAATCCGGTGATGTCATGCCCTTTGAAACTTTTCGCGTAATTGGCCAGCAACTGGGTAGTCAGGCTGTAGTTGGTCACCCTGTTTTCATCCAGCCTGGTCGTAATGCCTCCGCCTCCGCCGTTGTCGATCAACGTCGTAATGTATTGATTAGGGTCTGTCGGAGAGAACACGTCTACCCTCTTGTTGAATTTTTTCTGCTGGTTAAAATCAAAAATCGGGGCCAGGACGGCAGAAAACTTCAGGCCTTCAAGCGGCTTAATATCCAGGGCAATCCTGCCGCCAACCTGGTTATACCAGTTCCTGTCTGTTCCGCCATACTTCACTTTACCGTAGATGTTGTCCCCGGCTTTGCCGTCGGCCACTCTCCCGTCGGCCCATTCAGCCGGATAAACCGGTGAGGCAATCCTGATGTTCTGTAAGGGGCTTGGTACGGCAGGGTCCGTGCCTATGGTCCGTTTGAAATTGAAATCCAAAGTCCCGCCTATGAGTTTATTGATCGTAAAGTCATTGTTAGACCTTGCGAAAATCCTGTTGTAGTTTTTGTTATCATAAAACCCGCCTACCTTTTCATACCTCAGGGAGGCATTCGACTTCACAAATTTGGAGCCTCCGATCACACTGATGCTGTGGGCTTCACGGCGGGCCACTTTGTTCAGGGTCATCGCTACCCAGTCGGTATCCGGATACTTGTCAGGATCAGCCCGGTGTTTCTCATTATACCCGTCAAGCAGCTCTTTGGTATAAGTCGGATACTTGTTCGCTCCGTTTCCGGCGTCGTTCCAGCGGAGTTCATTGACGAGCTCCATGTACCTCAGGGCTCCCATTCTTTCGGGAAGTTGCGTAGGCGTATCGAATCCGTTTTCATAGCTATACTGAAGAGAAGCCTGGTCTGTTTTGGCTCTTTTGGTCGTGATCAAAATGACGCCCGAAGCGGCCCTTGATCCGTAAATTGAGGCTGAAGCAGCATCTTTCAGCACAGTAAGGTTTTCTATATCGTTGGGATTGACCTGGTTCACATCACTCACCGGCACCCCGTCCACAATCACCAGCGGATCTGAATTACCAATCGTAGTCACCCCCCTGATCCGTATGGTGGCACTCCCCATGGCTCCGCTGCTGCCGTTACGGGTCACCAATACGCCCGACATACTGCCTTGCAAGGCCTGCGAAACCTGGGTCTCCTTACGCTCCTTGAACATCTCATTGTCTATTGATGAGACGGCCCCCGTAATGTCCTTTTTCTTTTGCGTTCCGTAACCCACCACGATGACCTCGTCAAGGGCCTTCGTATCCACTTTCAGGCTGACATTCAGGTTGGTTTTGTTTCCGACCAGGATCTCCTGCACTTCATATCCCACAAAACTGTAGACCAGCACGGCCTTCTCGTCATTGACCAGGATAGAATAATCCCCGTTACTGTCGGTATTGACACCACGGTTGGTGCCTTTGATGACCACACTCACGCCCGGAAGACCGCCACCATTCTCAGCGTCAGTCACCTTTCCTTTTATCGTAATGCCGGCGATACTGACCAATATCGATCCACTGGTCCTTTCAATGTTCTCACTCAGCTTTTTTTCTTCTTTCTGATATCTTAATATGATCTTCTTGCCTGCCAGGCGGTATTTGATATGCAAAGGATCAAAGAAGTTATCCAGCAGGTCCTTTAATGTTTTATTCTGAACCGTCAGAGATACTTTACGGTCGGCTCCTATAGCGGTAGAACTGTAGACAAATTTCAGGTTGGCTTCCGTTTCGATTTCAGCCAGAACAGACTTGAGCGTTTTTTCTCCCGTCTTGATAGAAATCCTCTTTTCCAACACCTCCTGAGCACTCAGGTCCTTCGCATAAGCCATCCCGACACAGAGCAGGGTCAGGAATATTTGGGCCACTGATATTCTCATAATTTTGAGGAATATTCCATTCTTTTGTAATTTTATTTTCATTACTTTTGATTGTTTTTGATAGATTTTCAGGAATTTAGACAAGAACATCCCCGGCATCTGCGAGAACAGATGTATGAATCTTCCGGGAAAGTACAAGTCGGTGGTGGAGCAAGCACTGCCGACTTATTTTTTGAGGTTTTGTTTAGTTTCTCTTCATAGTCAATTCGGGTTTTAGGGTTTATTTACAGCCCCTGGCATAGATCACGATCTGCCCGTCGGCAATCTCGTAGCGTGCCTGGATCGTCTCACAAATAATATCAATTTTGTCATACAATGGTTCGTTTCCGAAAGTGGCTGTCAGGTTGCATTTGTCCAGCAGCTCGCTGTCAAACACAATTTTCACCCCGTAAGCCTGCTGAAGTTGTGTAAATACGACAGGAATAGGCGTCTCATTAAAATCAAAATTCTTGTTTTCAGGAATAACCGACAGGATCACGGGCTTTTCCACCAGCGTTTTGACCAGTTTGCCCCTTTCTTTTTCAAAAACAGCTTTCTGATTGGGCGTCAGTAAAATCTGCTCAGGATGGTGATTGTTCTTCACATCGGCCTTTTCCTGCTGATATACCGTCACCTGACCTGTTCTGACTGCCACCGAGGTGCTGGCCTCCTGGTGATAAGCCCTGATGTTAAAACTCGTACCGAGTACCTTGGTCACCACCCCTCCGGCATACACCAGGAAAGGATGCTGAGGGTCTTTCTGCACCTCAAAAAAAGCTTCGCCCGTCAGGTTCACCGTCCGGGTCAGGCGTCCGAAATCCCTCGCCACCTGTAGCTTACTTCCCGTTTTCAGGGTCACCACCGTCCCGTCGCTCAGCTTCAGGCTGAGGGGCTCTTTGCCGTTATTTTCCGTTTCGGTAGATTGTGAAAGTACCGGTTTCTCATCGCTGATCGCCGTTTTGATCTCTTTCCTGCCGAGAATCAGGGCCATGGCCAGCAACACGGTTACAGAAGCGGCCACCCTCACCCAGGTAAGCTGATACCACCTGGTCCGGGCCGATGAGGTCTGGAGCAGGATATTTTCAATCCCCTCTTTAATTTTAGCTTCCGGTATGCTGATTTCTTCTATCTCAGAAGCTACCACCAGCGACCGGGCCTCTTCCACCACTGTTTTCTTTTCAGGATGGTCTGCCAGCCAGTCTTCCCAGAAGTGGTTTTCCTCTGATAATGTGCCCAACACCCACTTTCTGAAGTGCAGGTCCTGGACAAAGTCTTCCAATTGATATTTGTTGATATTTTTCATTGTTTCGTTTGAATGTTAGCCCCTGTGCTGTTAGAGACAAAAACCGTCCGGGAATCCTGATTACAGGGTCATTAAAAATGAAATAACGGTACTCATGACCCAGTTTTTTCTTAACAACCGCAGAGCTTCATACACCAGGTTGACCGCCGAGTGGTGATTAATGGTCATGATCTTCGAAATTTCGTCATACTCCAGCTCCTGGTAAAACCTGAGATACAAAGCCTCCCGCTGTCTTTTACTGAGGGTAGCCAGATGGCTTTTCAGTTGCACCAGCGTCTGATGCTCTATTTCGTTTTTGATCAGGTAGGATTCTATATTGAACTGCACTTCAATGTCATGTTCATCTTCCAGGTCTGTCACGTTTTTATGCCAGAAACTCCGGTCTTTTTCTTTGAATAAACGCCTGCGGTAGGAAGAAATCAGGTAGGCTTTTACGGAATGGGGCGTATCGAGCGACTCCCGCCTGTTCCAGAGGTCTATGAAGAAGTCCTGGAGACAGTCCTGGGCGAAATCGCTGTTTCTGACCAGTCTGTTTCCGTAGTTGAGCAAGGCAGGATAATATTGATTCAGAAGATTTTCGAATGCAGTCCTGTCACCTGATTGAAAGGCTTGCCAGGTTTTGGTATCGGTCTGAGCTTTGGGCTCTTGCATCGGAAAAATATTTGCAGAATAAATATCCATTTTTTAACGTCAGAAAACAATTAATTTTTAAGGCTTTTTGCAATATTCCCGGTAAAAATAAAATATTACATAGGTATCAACAGAGAGGCAGCCACCTCTCCGGAATCCTGAAAAAATATCAACTTTTTTTTCTTAAATGTGAAAATTTCCGGAAACCGGGCCCTCAATTCACCTCACTTTTTCAAAAACTTCGCAAAAGGTAGCATTTGACCATAAAATAAAATCCTGTTACCACTTAATAAATATGCTTTGGTTTACTCCTCTTCTTCTTCCAAAATTTGCAGAAGGTATACGCCTTGAAAACTAATTTTAAACATAACAACACCATGCCAGGTCCAGCATTACACCACATGATTGCAGACAGGTTGAAAGCACAGATCTCTCTCAATCAAGGTCTCGGGGAAAACATGACCCCGGCCGATTACGCCGCTCTACAAAACCTTTTGGCTGACCCCAAAAACTTGCCTTACCTCTTCTTCGGAAGCCAGGGGCCCGACTACCTCTTTTTCAACACCAAAGACATGCCCGGCCCCATCGGCGACATCGCCGAGTTCTATTTTGAAGTGGTCGATTTCATCGAAGAATTTAAAAAGACCCTGCTTGCTGTAGTCCCTCAGCCGGTGCTCGATGCCCTCGAAGCTTTCGATGAGGCCGTCGACGAGGTCATTGAAGACTCCGCCCTCCTCAGCGAACTGCAGCAGACTTTTGACGACATCAACAAGCTGCTCGACGGATTCGCCGCCACACTGATCGAGATGGTCAAGAAGTTCGTCTCCGAGTTCAACCTCTTCGACCTGGTCTCGCACCCTTACCGCGACGGCGTGGCCAGCGACGAAAAATGGTGGTGGTTTGACGCCCTGCACTACCGAAAAACCGGGAAATTCGCCGAGGCCCTTCTGAAAGCCACCGACGGCGACCCCAACAGCCCTTTGAGGTTATACGCCCTCGGGTATCTTACGCACTACTGTGCAGACACCGTCGGGCACCCTTATGTCAACCTCGTGTCGGGCGGGCCTTACCGCTCGCATGCCCAGAGGCACAAAACCGGCGAAAACTACCAGGATGTTTTCAATATGAACAACGTGACCGGGCAGGACTGGAACCGCTCTGCCATTCATGCTTTCTATAATTTTAATTTTACGGGACCCATCGACACCGAAAACGAAGAACCGGATCCGTTTACCGTACTGCCCGACGACCTGGCCGAGATGATCGCCAAGACCATCCAGCAGGTGTACCAGGAAGACGCCGACGCAGAAGCGGAATATGGCCCGAAAATCACGGCCGAAGACGTCAACAATGCCTACAGGATTTACTATAAATGGCTGCGGAGCTCTACCGACACCGGTACACTGCCTCCGCCTGTCCCCTATTCGTTCTCGGCTGAGCTCCTGGAAGTCTGGGAGAAAACCATGGACAACCTCGGCGACGCCGGAGATTTCCTCGAAGACGCCGTTGATGAAGCGGGCGACTGGGGTATCCTGAGCATCTTCCTCATCCTGGCGGCCCTCATCATCGCTGCCGTCATGGCCGCAGGGGCTTTGGCCGACGGTATTGCAGGAGCCATCGCCACGCTGGGCACTTCCACCATCCGTGCGGCAGCTTGCCTGATCTACGAGCAGGTGTACAATGCCTACCAGACCTTCAGACTGGCCGTAGCCATGAACGGCCTGGCCTTCCCGATGCAGGAGCACCTGAACGATCCGAGGCTCACGCAGTTTGCCAATCCGGCCAACCTCGACCCGACCGGTGTCAATGCCGTGCCGTTTGTGCCGCACCTGCCTTTGCTCAAATTCGAACCGCAAAGCGTGGAAGAGACCCTTTTCAACCAGGAAAGACACCTGGTTTATCCGTTTACGCTTAATGAAAAAGAACACGTGATGGGCATGCTGAGCAGCTATCTGAACCAGCCTTCCACCCACTATGCGTTCGGCAAAATACCTTTTGAGCCGAAAGACATCCTGGATAAACTGGCTGGACTGACCCCGAGTTTTAACCCTATTGCGAACGACGACGGCACACAGCTCAAAGCCCTGCTGCTGGAAAGAGGCAGCCTCGGCAATGCCATGATCCTCATCGAAAAATGCTTTGAAAGATTCAGTAAAGGCAAAAAGCTGATTGATTTTAACCTGGATGGCGACAGGGGCTATTCTTATCTGTGCTGGACACAGAAACAGTCCTCTACGCCTGATGCCCCCGATTTCCCGAAAGAACTCAGGGTGAATGTGCCCGGCGGAGACCCTTCCGACGACAACATCAACGTCAAATTCAATTTCTTAAAATCTTAAAACATTACAGCTATGTCACTTGAAAATCTGAAAAAAGCCAACGAATACATCAGGCAGCTTCAAAAGCAGCGGGAAGAAAAAGGCCCGCGGCTGAAACAAGCCCTCGCCGGGGAAATGAGAAGATCGCCGGTAAAAGAACGCAAACCACCACGTGAATTCAAAGACAGTTCCTTTCTTTATATCCGCTCGTATGATTCCGACAACGGCTCCCGTCCGGGTCTGAATGTGGCCTACTGGAGATCGCCCGATGTCCGGGTGGCCCCGGTCTCGTCGCTGAACTCCTACACCACCGAACTCGAGGCCGGAAAAGCCTACAGCATCAGGTGTGTGGTGCACAACCGCGGCGATCTGATGGTGCCTTCGGCCAATGTGGAGTTTTACCTCGTTACCCCAAGCCTGGGTTTCGACACCCGATTTGCCCGCAAACTCGGTATGGCCTCCACCTGGGTCGACTGCTACGGTTCGGCCGAGGTCAGCATCCCTTATACCGTACCGGCCTCTGACGCAGGCCACAAATGCCTGTTTGCGAGGGTGTTTTCCTTCTCCCCGCTCGACATCCCGGTGCACACCACCAAGCTCGACCCGAGGGAAGACCGTCACATCGGCCAGCAAAACCTCAACATCGCCGCCCAGGCCAGCCAGATGATCATCAATCTGCTGCACATGCCTGTCGGACAAATGGGCATCGAACTCCGCCCGCTGAGCCGCGAGGCCGTACTGGCCATCAGGCACCCTTCGGCCGCTGATTTCAACATCCTTGAAGGAGAGAAGTTCACGCCGTTCATCGGCAAGTTCAAGTTCGGTTTTGCTGAAAAAATCAGGACGGGCAAGATGGAAGTCAGAAACGGCTCCACCCACATCGAGTTCAACGGCGAAGGCAAGTTCGGTCTCGACGAACAAAAACGGATGCATGCCCGCATGAAAGGCGTTTTTGAAGCCATCAATTCCGGTAAGGCCAAATCATCGCAGTTCAGAAAAGAGCTGGCGGCCCCTCGTGAAATGAACCTTGAAAACACCATGACCCCGCTCAAATTCCAGATCCCTGACATGGGACTGAAAAAAGGCGACATGGCCGGTTTCGAGATCATCTCCACCAACAAAGTCACCGGCGAAGTCACCGGCGGCATCACCCTGCTGGTCATCGGTAAATAAAAACAATCTGTACCATACATCCCCGTAAGCCTCACCAGGTTTTACGGGGATGCTTTGTTTTCCGGCCTCTGCGTTCAATACAAAAAACCATTAAGAAGTAAAGGCCATTAAGAAGACATGAAGTTAATCGACGATACTTCGTCGCAGGAGATTGCCACGAAGGCATCACCTCGAGGAATAATTTTACGCTGTAAAAAAACAATATATAGTGCCGTTCAGTAATCGATGTTGGCCATTCTGGATGTCCCAGAGGGACAAAATATCTGTAAAAAGTGACTTCAACTATGAATTAGCATCCCGGAGGGATGGAATATTTGTGTAAGCTCTTTCTCAGACATATTAAATCCCTCTGGGATTAGATCAGGTGCAGGAGTTGTTTTATTACAGATATTTGATCCCCGCCCGACTTGACCGTCAGGTCGGGCGGGCCTCCGGGATAATAATGAATCTATAGTAAGATTATGGAAAAACGTCAATGGTAGCGGTAGTCGAGAAGCATGCCCCAACGTTAAAAGTTCAGCACAAAATAGAAACCTTGTGATAACGGTTCTCGGCAGCTACGCTGGCAAACTTCGAACTCGCGTTCTCATTTCCCGAAGGGTCGGGACAGGTTATGCTCGAACTGACAACGGGGGACGCTCAAACTGACAAGATAGAGGAGTCCAAACTGACATGCACTTATGTCACCTCGAGCGGAGTCGAGAGGTAACCCAAGCCAACATTTCAGTAGGAAAGTTGTGCACTAATCCTGTGCATGTCTGATAACGGTTCTCGGCAGCTACGCTGGCAAACTTCGAACTCGCGTTCTCATTTGTGCTCGAACTGACAAACTAATGAACATCCAGCGGATCGCCGCCCGAACCAAAATTCTCTGTTTGAGTAAAGCTTAGAATTAAATCAACATTAAGAAGTTAAGCTCATTAAGAATACATTAAGCTAATCGACGATAAAAGAAATAAATAAGAGTGAATTATCCATTGAAAAAATTCTCTGTCTGAGCAAAGCTGTAAATTCCCAATGTTAAAAATTTAGCATCTAATTTACAGATTTGTGAGTTAGAATTTTTGCTGCTTTTTTGCGGAACGCCGCCCGGTTACTTTTTTTCAGCCAAAAAAAAGTAAGGCAAATACATTGCTAAAATACCTAGCTACATTTCCATTCGATAATTGCTAAATTGCAACCAATTTTATACCTTGGACCAAAAAAACAAACAACAAATATGACACATACAACAAAACCATTCCGCATTCATGAAGGCCGTAATATCAAACGTTTCCGTGAGATGCTCGGGATCAAACAGGAAGCCCTGGCCTTTGAACTCGGCGACGAGTGGAACCAGAAGAAAGTCTCTATCCTCGAACAAAAAGAGATCGTAGAGCAATCCATCCTGCAACAAGTATCAGACGTACTCAAAATACCGGTAGACGCATTTAAGAACTTTGATGAAGAGCAAGTGATTAATATTATTTCGAATACTTTTAATACCCACGATCAGTCAAGTGGGATGAATCTATACCCGACAATCAATGTCAACCCCGTTGAAAAGTGGATGGAAGCCGTGGAAGAAAACAAAAAGCTTTACGAACGTTTACTGGCGAGCGAAAGGGAGAAGGTGGCTTTGCTGGAAAGGTTGTTGGGGGAGAAATAGTAAGATATTCATATTATGCTAATAAAAAAGGGAGTCTGGTGAGGATTCCCTTTTTCTTTACCTGCTTACGTTTCTGTGACAGAAAGAGGCTTTAGCAGGTCTGTGTGTTACAAAGTTAGGAGGAAAATTTGAAATTACTATAACCTGCAACTATTATAAAAGGGTAAAGACGAAATAAGTGATTTCAAAAAATACCACTCTCTATATGCGTTGAAAAGGAAATCCGGATAACCCTGCTTTTTTGTTTATAAAGTTTAAAAACAATTTTAAAACGCACACTTAAAAATTGTAGATACTCCATTGCTTTCACCAATTTAAAAATTACCAAGCCTTTTCGTATAATGTGATTTTTTTATTCTAGATTTACATATAATGTTTTCTATCTCAATTAATTAGATAAAGATGTCAGATTATGTCAGTTATATAAAGAGAAACACAAAACCTGTCGAAGATATTAATGATGACTTTATTAATTCTTTTAAATGGCTTTCTAAAGAAATTTATGGAGGTAAAGCTCCGTTGAAATCAAACTCTGTCCAATTCATAATTATAAAAATTCTGGACAGATATGGAAAAACTTATGACATTCAAAAAAGGGATCACTTTGACGTTTATGTTGTGGGAGAATTTCGAAAGACTTTTACACCTGTTTTGAGGGTAGCACAAGCATTTGCAGATTTTTACCTTGAATTCGGATCAATGCCAAATATAATTCCTATTCCTAAGTTGATTTTACAACAAAACAATGATATACTTTATAAACTTAAAAATGGAGTTTTGATCTATGAAAGAAGATGAAATATATTTAGAAATAGCTAAGAGGTATATCAAGAGTTGCGACCACCTCATCAACAATGGAAGCAATCTTCAAGAAGTTATCGGCTTTAAAGCATATCATGCTTTTGAAAGCCTTGGTGGAGCATTTAATTCACATTATGGCCTACATATTCCTAAAGGCCATTTAAAAAAGATTAATGCATTTGTAACAAACTCAAGGCACTGTAAGTATGTTACCTGTCAAAGTATTGCGACTGTTTCGATGCTTTTGTCAAGCAACAGAAATAAATACTTATATCCAGAAAATGTGGGAGGGGTATTTAAGAGTCCCCAAGACCAACTTTCAATGACTGATGCAAAATTAATCGTTTCTAGAGTAAAAGGCATTTTAAAGAATATTGACAAATTGATCTAAACCCTAATTAAAGGAATAACCCTTTGCATCTTCATATTAGTTTTTTAATTTATTGTGATTCAGTGTTTTTTATTGCCTAGCATATGAGTAAAGTTGAAAGAAATGATCCATGTCCTTGTGGAAGTGGCAAGAAATTCAAAAAATGTTGTATCGATATTCTTGGAAATGGATATAAATATAAAATTGAAAACACAGGACAATCAAAATTTACTGAATACCTTAAAAATCATGAATCAGGACACATTCTTGATTCAATTACCTCTCTCCAACTGATTCCAGAAAACTATGGTAAAAATTGCAGAATAGAAAAAATGGCAATTGAAGCCGTAAAAAATCTAAGACATGGAAATTCAGGAAACATAAATGATTTAAATTCAATAATTAAAAATTACCCTAGAGATTTTGAGGAGGATGCTCCTGAAGATTTATTTACTGACAATGTTCAATTCGTTGGAGGAAATTATATTGTAATGCCTGGAATCAATTCTTACTCAGTAGAAATCTTCACTAATTTATCTGAAAGCATATTTAAGAGTAAAAACGATTTTTCTAAAGAATTTAAAAATGAAATTTATGAAGGAGTAGCTTTGATCCTCAACTTGGGAGCGGTTTTGTTTGATAAAGCTAAATTAGATCGTAATCTATTTGTAGAAAACTATGAAAGTAAACTAAGAACCCAAAAACCGTTGTTACATCTTCATTTCACAAAAGATGAGATATTAGACATTTGCGAGGAAAATAATATTAATCCTCAAACAATCGATCATTTTGTGATTGACCCTAATGCTTCAGAATTTTTACACGACCAATCCTATTTATCTCCGTTACTTTTTAAACCCCTTGTTAACTTTGATGAAAAGTATTTTATGATACTCCCATCTTGTCAGATGTCAGCAATTAATGGATACATTCTACAGACCGCAAAGAAATATAATGTGCGAGACATTTTGCGAAACTTATGTCAACAACGGACTTGGATGGATATTTGGTCAGCCTGTGAAAAAATGGGATGGTTTTTAACGAGTATAACTTTGCCAGAAGAGAAAAATAATATTTGTATCAAAGAAGGCGTTTTCGAATTGACAGAGAATATGCTTTGCTATGTTTGTTATGTTTATCCCAATGAACTAAAAAATGTTTATGAATGGTTCGAAGAAGAAAACGAAGATCTGCTGAATGAGGCCTTTCTAAATGAGAGAATTGATGATGTGATAACCAAACTCAAAAAAGAACTAAGTGAATGCCAATTTCTTACTTTAGTTCTAACAAATACAATGGGCGGCGTGGCTGTACTTGAAGTTAATGATCCTCTAGAGGAAGAACAGAGAGTATCATTTAATGTATTTGATTTCTTACATTTAGCATACTCAGGTGAATTGGGAAAATTTGACTTGTGGAAGTACGGTAAAGTGTATGAATCTACATCTAAAAAAATAAAAATACTTTCACTCTCATCAATTGATGCTTACGCCACCTATAAGAACAACGGAGAATCATTTTACCTTTCAGATCAAGCCAACTTTAATTTTCTTTCAATTACACCTGGCAGTGGAGCTAATTTTGTTCGTCAAGCAAAGATAAATTCTGACCTACATGGAGTTTTAAGTCTAATTAATGGATTTTTTGGATTTCAATCTGTACGAAGATACGGAGATCATGCTCCAATTTATAAACCTATTTTTAATCATGTCCCATTTGAATTATTATTAAAATCTTATGATTGTCCCATATGGATTCAAAACTTCCAAGCTAAGAGTGAAAACGATGTTGGTTTTGTTGAATTTACAGTCGACGCTGTGTGCTTTTGGTTGGATAAAGTACAGCCTGCATTAGGTAAGAAACTCAACCTGATTTCACCGTTACTTAATATTGTACTCGAGTTTGAAGATATAATTTTTGATGCTTTTTCATTTAATCTAGTGGATTCAAAGGAGCCTTTTGATTTTAAGATGGTAAGCTCTTTTTCAAACTATACTTTAACATATAAGGTACCAAAAGTCATTCAAAAATTGTTCATTGGTGGAGACAATTCTGGAGAGAGAATTTTGATGAGTGAAATCCTCAGAGGATTCAATTCTATTCCAAATTTAAATATTCCTGATAGCTTTATTGAAGAAAGCCTAAACGCTTATATGCCCCTCGGACAAGCAAAAATGATCCTGATTTTTGATACCCGTAGAGATATGCAACTAGATACTCGATGGCTTTTACCGCCACTCTACATTAGCGATGCAGAAGTAAACTTATTGCTTGATAATTTGCCAGATATAATAGATGTACCGAGACCAATTTCGAAAAATTTTGAATCTGTTGATGAAAAGAAAAGGTTTTGCAATAAGGTTGTTACAAGTCTTGTCCGTCATCTAGTATCAAGATTGAGCGAATTTGACAACAATAGTCTTTTAAGAGATTTGATGTGTGTAAATGAAAGTTTAATTCAAGATAGTAAGTATAGCAAACTAAAAACGTCTGCACAAATTCATTGTTTTGGGAATAATCAGGAGATATTGAAAAAAATTTTCAAAAAAGAAAAAAACCTTCTTCATTCATCCATATCGACAAGATGTCTAATTGAGTTCATTGTTCTAAATCCAGCTACCGGTAAACGCAAGCCAAGTTTTGATCACCTGGATGAGCTATTGACAATAATGAATATAATTATTAATTACGGAATGCTTAGCGACACTCTTCATTTCGGAATGGATGATCCTGAAATAGTTTTATTACCTTCAGGCAGAATCGGAATATCAAAAGAGTTTTATGATGACAAGTTACAGCCGTTCCAGCAAGACAACATAATCGAAAATATAGAAACGCAATTAGAAATATTTTCAAGTCAATTTGATATTTACAGCACTCCGTTAAAGGAAAACGAAGGTACAGACACCTATTTTGAAAAAGTAAATGAAGCTTTTTTGCATGATTGGGGTGTTAAGTACGACGATCTAACGGCGATTTGCTTATGGGCTGCCGAAGAAGCGACAGCTCAAGGGAGTTCAGTAATTTCTATGCTAGAGACTGAGTTGATTACTAAACTCAACAAAATTGGTATTCCATTAAATCAACTTGAAGCTGGATTGAAAAAGCTCAGTTTTAAATATAGAGAGGGAGTAATAAGTGACGGCAACGGATATACCAATGTAGATTATTTCCCTTGGAAGTATAATAGAGAATTTAGCTATGCAAGAAAACCTTTTATTGTATTAGAAACTGAAGAAGGCAGAGGTTATTTCTGGGGAATGAGACATTGCATCTCGGCAGGCAATAGTCTCCATTACCTCCTGAATTCCGGAAGACTATCTGATAGCGGATCAAAAATAAAAAGCCTTCTTGGAGAAATTAATAGAGTAAATGGAAAAAAATTCAGAAATGATGTTCTAAAATGGATAAAAGATAACACAACTTTACTTGTGTGGGATTATGAGCTAACTATTAAACCTGGCGGTCATTTTAATGCGGATAAAGACTATGGAGATTGTGATATCATGGCGTATGACACTATATCAAATCAAGTTTATAATATAGAGTGTAAAAGAACCGAACAAGCTAGAAATATTCATCAAATGAAAAATGAAATGGATGACTATATTGGAAGACCAGGACAGAAAAAAAAGATAGCAAAACATGAAGAAAGAGACAATTGGCTAAAAGCAAATATAAATCAGGTTAAAGATTTTGTTAATGCACAAGAACAACCAACAGTAACATCACTTATCATTACTTCGGAATTAATACCAACTAGATACCTTAGGTCTGAAGAAATCGCTTTACCAATTTTAAGTTTCCGTGAATTAAAAAAAAAGGGACTTCGAGCATTAGAAGAATGCTAATCTCCTTTTTGACTAAATTAATACGTCATTCTACTATAGACCAGATCGTAATAATTCCTCAAAATACCTCTAAGGTCGGAGCAGTGTAATTCTACGTTCGAGCGATGTAAACTTACGTTGGAGCGACGTAAACTTACGTTGGAGCGGCGTAACTCTACGTTGGAGCGATGTAACTTTACGTTGGAGCGGCGTAACTCTACGTTGGAGCGATGTAACTTTACGTTGGACCGATGTAACTTTACGTTGGACCGATGTAACTCGCGACCTGATGATAAACATTAAGAAGTTAAGGTCATTAAGAATACATTAAGCCAATCGACGATAAAAGAAATAAATAAGAGTGAATTATCCAGCGGATCGCCGCACCGGTGAAAAATTCTCTGTTTGAGTAAAGCTGTAAATTCCCAATGTTAAAGGTTTAGTACCTAATTTACAGATTTGTGAGTTAGAATTTTTGCGAAACGTCGCACCGGCGGCTTTTTTTACGGAACGCCGCCCGGTTACTTTTTTCTCTGCCAAGAAAAGTAAAGACGACGAAAAAGAATAAAAAACCAATGAACATCCAAACCAAAATTCTCTGTTTGAGCAAAGCTAAAAATTCCCAATATTAAATTTTCAGCACTTAATTTTTAGATTTGTGAGTTAGAATTTTGAATGTTTTTTTGTTACTTTTTTTCGAAAAAAAGTAAGGCGAAGAAAAGGGTACGCGAAGAACAAGCAAATCTAGGAACTAGTATATCGTCATAACAGCCCCCCTTAAATCTTTATAAACTCTACTCGCCGGTTTTGTGCTTTGCCTTCAGGGGTTTTGTTGTCGGCAACGGGCTCGCTTTCGCCCTTACCTTCCGTCCTGATCCTCTCACTGATGATGCCCAGACTGACCAGTTTCGCTTTTACGGCGTCGGCTCTCTTTTTACTTAGCACCAGGTTTTTTGCCTCTTCCCCGTCGCTGTCGGTATGCCCGACGATCTTCAGGTTGATGGTGGCGTTTTCTTTCAGGCCGTCAGCCAGTTGTCTGATGATCTCCATGCTGTTGGGGGTGATGACATCGCTGTTGGTCGCAAACTGGATGGCTGTGGTGCTGACGCTCCCGTTTTCCATCAGGTCTTTGATGACCTGGCTGCGGTGGTCGATGCCCGCTTCGGCTATCACGACATTGGAAATATAGAAATAATTAAGCTTGCTGTCTGCACTGCCATGCGTGCTGGGACAAAAGAAAAATGAATTGCGGAACAACGGATTGAAAGCCGTAGGCATGTCCACCATCTTAACGCCGTCCACATACAGCCTTATCCTGGTTTTGTTGACCGTGACGGCACATTTGATGACTTTGTTCAGGGGTGTTTTAAAATCCACAGACTGTAAACCCGGCTTGTTGTTCCCATTGTTTTTGGTGCCGAACTTCAACCCGTCAGCAATGCCCTTGTTCGTACTGTGAAACGAAAACACCACGCCCTCTTTCGGGCTCAGCAAGTTACTTATCACAAACGGCTTGGTTCCAAATCCGAAGCTTGCCATCCGGATGGGCACGTCACCCGGAACGATGAGGTCAAACTCTACCGTGAAATGCTCAGGCAACGGTTTTGTTAATTCGGGATTGACCACAGCCCCGTCACTGATTTTCAGGAAACTGTTTTCAAATCCTTTCAATTTTCTTACTTCACCGCTTTTTGTGCTGTTCCATCTGGCAGGGAAATCACCTGCGGCATCTTTTGAAAAATTATCCGTGAATATATTTCTCGTACCAGCCACAAAACCGGTTTCATTTTCTGTTTGCAGTTCTTCTTCCAGTGACGACTGGGCCAGGCCATTAAAAGAAAAGCAGACGGCCATCAGTACGATCATCTTTTTCATATGCATCATTTTATTTTTTTATGTACTCATAACCGCTGACGGCCCCGCTGGCCGAAATACGCTTGACGGCATAACCGTCGCTGTTGTATTCATAAGTGTAAGTATAAACTGTGCTGATCCCCGCGGCATTGGTATAGGTGTCGGTGGTGAAATTATTGACACTGTTGACGGCCACAGAAAAGCCCGGAACAAAGGCAGACTGGGCAGATTTTTTATCATCAAACCCGCTGTAAACATCCCTGAACGAAAGGACGTTGCTGCTGTTGAACCGTTCTCTTTTCACAACATTATTACCATCAGACGATAAAGTATAAACATCTGAAAACTGCAGCACCCCGGCCCCGTTTTTATAGGAAACGGTCACCTGGGTGGGTGTATACTGGAAGGTATAGGAGGACGTTACTGCCCCGTTGCTGACGTTAGTTTCCTCTTCATATTCCATTTTACCCTCGCTGTTATACACATTCCTGATTTTCAGATCTGCCCTGGCGGCATCCTTGTAATCAATGACGGCCCCGGTAACACGCCCTTTGGCATCCAGTTCCTTCACCAGGAAGCTAAATGAAGGGTTGCTGCTTTCATTGCTGCTGGCAAATGCCACCCCGGTAAGATTGTTCTTTTCATCGTAAGTCCAGGTGCGGGTGCCTGTACTCTGAAAGATCTCTTTCGTTAAATAGATTTTCTGTGGTTCGGGATCCTCCCCTTTCTTTTTGCAGGAGAATATGGCCAGTGCAAGGCAAATGATGATTATACTTCGTTTCATTGTATGATTTTTTTATGATTTAAAAGCTTTGTGTTTTGACCGGGGACTAAAACCTGAAGGTCTTCTTTCTCGTGTCTCCGGTAAAGTGATGCACCGGCTTACCCTCTTTGTCCAGTATTACCGTTTCCACGCCATTGACCACGATTGTGACTTTAAACTTATCGAGGTACCAGTTGTCTGCAGCAAAACCGCCTCCTCCGGTGTGCCGCACGTCAATACTTTCAATGTTATGGATGTCGGTATTCGGGGGTAATATTTTCTGGTAATTCGTGGTTGAAAAATTCCTCCAGTTACGGCCGTTATTTACGTTAGACAACATCGTGACATCCGCCGAATTCCTGTACCTGATCACCATGTCCACATTGTCATCACCTCCTCGGAGGTCATCGCCGCCCGTTCCAAAGAGGGCTTTCAGGGTGATCGTGGGCAAAGTTTCCGAACCCGAAACAAGCACGGGAGCAACAACGGCAAAAGACTTTGAATAGCCCTTTTCCTGTCCGTCGGAAGGCCCCCTGTTTTCATACACAAACCGGAACAAAGCCTTTCCGCCTGTGCCTTGCTGATTAACGATATTATAAATAAGGGTACTCCCACCTCTCACGATATTCGCTGTGGCCACCAGCTTTTGCAGATTCCAGTTATCTGCTACGGAAGCCTCCAGGTTATTCAGAGAAGCCCCTGCCCTGCGGTGAAGCTGTATTTCTTTAATTTGAGTAACGATAGTCGTCTGATCCAGTGCCACCCTTATCCTGCGTACAGAATTATTAGGCCAGGTCGCTCTGCCGTTGGCATTCAGCATGACGACATCGGGTTTGCCTTGTATCAGGATGCGTATCTCAAGGCCGTTCTGAAAGTCACGGTGGGCTAAGTCGTCAGCACCTGTCGTGATTTCCAGCTCTACAAAACTTTGTGCCTTACTGATCACAGAGCATGCCATCAGGATCACTAAAAGAGTATTTTTCATTGCATTATTTATTATAAACCCCTGCTTACTTTTTATCAGAAAACTGCATCACAAAATCCTGCCTGCAGGTTTTGCCGTTAAGCGAATATTTAACCCCGATACTCACAGACCTGAACTTCCCTTCCACCTTCGGAACGATCGGCTTATCGGTCTCAAACTGGGCCTGGAAAGGAGCCTCTCCCCTGAGCCCTATAGCCAGGGCAGGGTTTAAAACTGCGTCCATCAGCGTGATGGATTCAACTGCCAGGCTGCATTTTGATTTGTTGTAGACGTTGGTATTTAAAACATAAGCATTCTGCCCCTGGATCAGACTTTTCCTGACAGAAACTGACCCGGCCACCAGGATACTGTTAATGCCATTCTCAGCCACACAATCACACTGACGGGGTTTTGGCCTGACATTGATGACCGTTTCCCTGTAACATACCTGGTCCCTGATCAGACCTGGGTCAATGTCTGTCCTCGAAACGGCAGTTACTTTAAGCGTAACCCTGTAGGCCCTGTCAGACCTGGGAAAGGCATAAGAAAACTGAGGGGCTGTTTCGGAAGACTGTTCGTGTACATAACGCCTGTCGGTTTGGTCATAAACCGAGATGAGGTAGACGTTCTTACAGGTGGGTTTCAGATTGGGGGTATTCACAAACTTAAACCAGACTTCCCTTTCCGCTTCTGGGCTTATTTCAATGCCGTTGGCCAGGTTAATCACATTAAAATTGATGGTAGCGGTAGTTTTACCACTGGCGTGCAGGTAGTTGACCGGGGCGTTTTCATCTGTAAAGCAGCCGCAACGCTGGGCATTTACCATAGTTGTTGAGAAACAAAGGGCGAGAAAGACAATGACGGTTGTTTTCATTTTTGTATTGGTTTTAGTGGCTAAATCAGTTGAGCGGTGTAGTGGTATCGACCCTGAAATGCACCCTGATGTTATGGCGACCTACCTCACCGGTAGCGAAGATGTTTGCCCCCTCAGGAGCCCCTGCGGTCGTCAGATACGGCCCCACGACCAGCTGGCGGCCCAGGGCGGCATTGGCATAGGTTGGTATATCGTTGAGATTGATGACGACGCTTCTGGCCCCGTTCATTTTTTCATTCCATGTAAAATCAGTGGCTAAATCACTTTGTTTGTGGGCAGATCCCAGGTCGGTGTCTACGAGGATAAAAATCCGGCCTTCATTGAATGCTTTCTCGCTGACAATGAACTGTTCCCACTGCCTGCCTCTGCTAAGCGGGGAGATCACCGGGTCCAGGATGACGGGGACGGGGCTGTTATTGAACACGTAATTGGTTAACCTGCTGATGGTTCGCGGAGGGTTCGAAAAAACCAGGGCAGAGTAGCCGTTGTAAGCTGCAATATGACCACGATTGATATGGGCTCCGGGAATCATCTCTCCGTCAGACGCCTTTTTCTCCTGCACCCTCAGGGTCACATTTCCATAAAACTTAGTACAGTCGTTGTTATGGACATTAGAGGAAATTCCGTTAAAACCGACACTGATGCTCTTGGCTTTCTGCACCTCCACCCCGCATATCTTGTAAATGCCTTTGGCATTGGAATTGGGAATTTGTCCGTAAACCGTTACTTCAGGGTTAAATTCCGCACAACTTTTGACGATGGCCACATAACCGGGAGCCACCTTGATGGATGTGCGGGTTGAATTCGTAAATTCAGGAGAGGCCGTTGCCGGATAATAAGTCTTTTTATTTCCCTGGAAATCGGGCTGGTCATAGATCTCTACCCATCCGGCAGTCAGGGCCTGGCCCGCACCGGGGATTCTTGAAATCTGAGAGAATGCACCGTAATTCAGGCACAGCAGCAGGAAAAGGAGGCACTTGAGGTTTTTCATCATTTTTTGGGTTTTGTAGTATCTGTTTTTGTTGGAAATAAGTAAGGTTTGTTGCCTGCCGGTAGCTTTCAGCCGCTTGATGAATACATTGAAGTGTTGCCGGTGGCTATGACTTTACAAAGGTGGGCCGTAAAAAAACAAGAGTAAATACCATAATAAGGTGATTTTTTATGTAGATTCGGGGATGAAATAGATCCAGATCCTATGACATTGACACTTCCCCACCTTTTTATGATTTCGTTTCTGAGTGTATTGCTGTTTCAATGTGCATTCAGCATTGTTCAGTTGAGCATTCACAAACGCCGCGAGTATTTTTACTACACTTTATATTTGTGGCTGCTGTTCGTTAACTTTTCAGTAAACTTTTACTTTACCTTATACCCCATTCCCGACTGGGAGGTTAATTACCTGCGGTCTTTTTTTGGTCTGCCGGTCAATTATCTCATTTATGTCTTTTACCTTCTTTTTATTTACGAGTACCTCCAGCTTCCCGACACCGCTCCCAGGTTTGCCAGGGAAATCATCATATTCGTTTATTTCAATTTATTCATTTCGGTCATCACAGGTGTGTTCTTCTGCCTGTACCCGCAATGGCCGCAGGGAATCATCATTCCCTTGTTATTCATCTCATTTTTAGGTATTCTTTACCCTATTCTCAGAGTCTGGCAGCAAAGACTGAAACTCTACCGTTATGTCCTTATCGGTTGCACCGTCCTGGCAGTCGGCTATCTGTGCAGTTTTATGTTGTCTATTTCCAACGGCTATATGGGCACCTCCTATGACACCGATTTTCCTACTTACATTGGTGTGCTGGTCGAAATATTCTATTTTAACTATGCCCTTCAGTACAAGACCAACTGGCTGGAGAAGCAGATATTATTAAAGGAAATTGAAAACCAGAAAAACATTGAAGAAGAACACCGCAGGCTGTCGGCCGACCTGCACGACGAAGTAGGCAGCACACTCAGCAGCATTCAGATCATGAGCGTATTGTCCGAAAAACAGCTGCAGAAAAACCCGAAAGAGGTGGAAAGGTTGCTTAATCTTATCACTTACCAGTCAGACAAAATGAACCACACCCTGAGTGACATTGTCTGGGGTTTGCGAACCGATGTTGATAAAATCGAAGACCTGAACGCCCGGATGTATGAGGTGTTGACTTATACCCTGGAGTCGGCAGATATTGCTTACAGCATCACCCCGCTTACGAGCGGAGCCCATAAGCAACTGACCTCCCTCCAAAGGCGTAGTATTTTGCTGGCTTTTAAAGAGGCCATCAACAACATTCTGAAATACTCACACGCCAAAAACGTGACCATCAGTCTGGAAATCGTGGCGGGGCAGTTCATTCTTACGATCAAAGACGACGGTGTCGGATTCGAAGTGGAGCAGGACTTGTGGACCGGAAACGGGTTGAGAAACATGCAATACCGCATGCAGGAAATCGGGGGAGCGTGTGAAATAATTTCCAGAAAGACACTGGGAACCACCATCACTTATACTTTTCCCCTGGCCGGTTAGACAATCTTATGGGCCATGGCTTTGTACACTGCTTCTGTAGCACTGTTGACCTGTAGTTTTTTATAAATCTTCTTGATGTGCGTCCGTACCGTTTCGATAGAGATAAAAAGCTCCCCGGCAATCATCTTGTAGCTTTTCCCGAGCACCAGCAATCGTAATAATTCTACTTCCCGCTTACTCAGATTCTCATCATTATGGGTCGCTATGCTGGTGTTTTTGGGAAACAACTGCAGTATTTTTTTGGCTACAGAGCTGGTCATCGGGGCCCCGCCGTCAAAAACATCCTTGATCATTTCTATGAGCATGTCGGGTTTTGTTTTTTTGAGGATATAGCCCGAAGCTCCGGCACAGATGGACTGATAGATATTGTCATCGTCTTCAAAAACCGTGAGCATGATGACGGGCAGGTCATAAAACACCGAACGTATGATTTTGACGGCCTCTACGCCATTGATGCCCGGCATATCAATATCCATCAGGATCAATGCGGGTTTTAGAAGCTCTATGTCTTTCAATACATTCCTGGGATTGGGAAAGGAGGCCGACACTTCGAAGGTTTCATCCAGAACCAATAAACTGGCGATGCTGTCCCTCATCATTTCATTATCGTCATAAATGATTATTCTGTGTGCCGGTGTATTATTCATGAGAGGGTATGCCTGGTCTGCAGAAGGTTTTCCTGATGAACCGGCAATAAGATTAAATATTAACAATCTGAACTTACAATCAAATGTAATAAACAATTGAATTTAATCCCATACCATATTCGTGGTATTCTGACCTGAATTAGATATTGAAAGCTGACTTTGAGCCAGAACTGACAAAGACGACGAAAAAGAATAAAAAACTAATGAACCATCCTGCGGAACGCCACCCCGGTGAAAAATTCTCTGTTTGAATAAAACTGAGAATTAAATCAACATTAAGAAGTTAAGCTCATTAAGGATACATGAAGCCAATCGACGACTTTGTGATAACGGTTCTCGGCAGCTACGCTGTCAAACTTCGAACTCCCGTTCCCGTTTGTGCTCGAACTGACAGGGATGGGGAGGGCTCAAACTGACAATATAAAGAGACTCGAACGAACAAAGAGGAAGACGAAGAAAAAGAATAAAAGACTAATGAACATCCATACCAAAATTCTCTGTTTGAGCAAAGCCTAAAATTCCCAATGCTAAAATCTAAGCACTTAATTTTAGGATTTGTGAGTTATAATTTTGAATGTTTTTTTGTTACTTTTTTTCAAAAAAAAGTAAGGCGAGAAGAGGTATAGCGAAGAAAACGATATTCGAAGAAAAAACATGATTCTGTACCCCCTTTAAAAAACTAAACACTCTCCTCAGAAACTAAGGGAGTGTTTATCGTCAACTCCTCAAAACCTACTCTGAGAGTTAAAAACTAATATCTTATTCAAAACCGATTGGTCAGTCTTCCGGATTTAAAACACTCTCCCCAGAAACTGGGGGAGTGTGTCTTTTAACCTTTTAACTCTCCTGTTGAAGAGTTAACAAGCCCCTAAAAATGACTCATCTGTTTCTTAACACTGATTTCCTGATCCAATAAGCGACATGCCGCAATTTACCCCGCTGCCCGGTGTCTCAGACGTACCGGACGGTGTTACACGGTCTCTGACCGCCGGCATCTTCCGCTTTCCCAAAAGTTGAGTACAAACATGACAATAAAAAATAAAATTAGCCCAATGCCCTTATCAGCACGCTGAATGACGGTTTTCTGATGCTTAATTTAATCTCTCCGTACCATGCGAGGCAATTGTATCGCGGTAGATACAGAGATAGGAAGCGAAAGAAGTCAATTATCTAAAGAGCAGGAAAGATATGCATTAGCTAAACTCATCCACTCCGATGCCAGACGTTGCCTGCAACGTCTCTACAATTCAAACACTCAATCACTCCCGCCCGTGTGGAGCTCAGACTAGCATTCAATCATTCAGTCATTCAGTCATTCAATCATTGAAGCATTCATTCATTGAAGCATTCAAAACTACTCACCTCCCCAGCCAGTTCTTAAACTCGGAGATGCGGTCAATGCTGACATAAACTTCTTCTTTTAGCGAGGGGGCCAGCTCCAGTTTGAGCTTTGAGGCAGAAATAGCGTGAATTGAGGATATGGCGTCGAGAGAAACCAGTATGGACCTGTTGACCCGGAAAAACCGGGCCGGATCAAGCATCACAGACAGTTTGTCCAGGCTGTAATCCATGGCATAGTGTTTCCCTTCATAGGTTTTAAAAAACGTAGCCTTTTGTTCGATCAGGAAATAAGCAATTTCGCTGGTTTTTACGCTAAAAAGCTTAGGTCCTGCAGAAATCATAAAACGGTCTTTGTAAGCTTCCCGGGCGGTTTGCTGGGATAATAATGCTTTCAGGTTAGCCAGATCACCGGAAGTCTTTTTGTCTTCGTTCAATCTCCTGAATTTGTCCAGGGAACCGGCCAGCTCACCCGGATCTATGGGTTTAAGAAGGTAATCCACGCTGTTGGTTTTAAAAGCCCTCAGCATGTATTCATTAAAAGCAGTGGTGAAAATAATGGGAATAAACAGGTTCTGCTGTTCGATAATTTTAAAGCCCAGGTCGTCTTCCAGGTGGATATCGAGAAAGATGAGGTCCGGCTGGTCATTCAGAGGATTTTGCAAATAACGTACACTTTCACGAACCGAGGCAATGATTCCGATGACCGTTATCGACGGATCATACGAGATGATCAGCTTTTGTAACCTTTGAGCACTCAGGGATTCATCTTCAATGATGAGGACTTTCATACATGAGGGGGATTTCGACTTTAAAAATACTATGATCCTGGATAACCTTCACTTCTTTATTGATAGACAGCCTGTAGCGGTCCCTGATGTTATTTAAGCCCAGTCCGGTGGTTGCCCCTTCCAGGTTCCTTTTTTGCAGAAGGTTACTGACCACCAGCACCTCGTTTTCGATGTATATCCTGATGATCAGCGGGTTTTCCACAGACATCCTGTTGTGTTTTACGGCATTCTCTACCAGGAGCTGAAGGGTGAGCGGAACAATATAAATCCGGTTGATCTCAGCCTGATCCAGGTTTACCTGCAACTGGATTTTATTCTCAAATCTCGTATTCAGCAGATACATGTAGGTTTCCAGGAAATCAAGTTCTGCAGATAACTTGATCTGTTCATTATCAGCCTGCTCCAGGATATAGCGGTAGGCAGCAGAAAGCCTGCGGAGAAACTCAACAGACTTCTCGCGGTTCGTTTCTACCAGGGATGAAAGCACACTCAGGTTGTTAAACAAAAAATGCGGGCTTACCTGGCTTTTCAAAGCCAGCAGGTTGGCCCTGATGTTTTCTTTTTCCAGACGTTCGGAGTTGATATTAACCTGTTTTAATCTTTCCTGTACCTGGTTTTTGATGCTCAGATAATAAGCCCCCATCAAAGCCAGCACGGTTATGCCGTTATTCGACCTCCGCTTCACCAGCAGGGCTTCCCGGCCCTGGCTTGGCCTGATCATATCGGGATAAAAGGTAGACTCCATCCAGTTCCAGAAAATATGGAAAAAGGAATTAAAAACAGTAGCCAGGAACATCGCCGCGATCAGGGCAATCAACTGGTTAATAAACCTGAGTTCAAACAGTTGTTCTTCTCCCGTCAGCTTTCTCTGTATCCAGTCGATCACATAAATCCAGAGCGTAAAGAATATCACCGTTACCAGCAGTTCCATAAACCACAGCGGCAACTTTTTCTGTACAATCAGGAAGCTGTATTCGTTGACATTGATGTAGATCCTGGCCGGTACATAAATCGCCGCCAGGGTAAATCCCAGTCTCAGTTTTTGATTGGTATACAGCAGGTTAAATAATGACGGCATAATGTTTTGCAAAACCAAAGCTACAAAAAAAGTGATTTATTTCCATGCCTGGTGTCAAGTCCTTAATTATGGCAGATTAATACCGCCAATTGATGCTATACGTTCACTTTGACTAAAAAAACAATCCTTTTTTTTATTTACATTTGTTGTATTATCCCTGTAATCATTATCAATATCCTGTTAAACATTATTCTTTGAAAACCGATGGCCATGAGATTTTTTTCGATCTGCTTCTTATTTTCTGTTTTAGCCTTTAACTCGTTTGGTCAAAAACCTGAAAGCAACCGTTTTACCAAAGTAGTCCTGGCCCAACGCCTCGAGGAACCCATGCAGTTTCAGATCCTGAAAGACGGCCGCGTGCTTTATGCCGAAAGAAAAGGGAAAATTAAAGTGTATGACCCTAAAACCGGCGAGCTGAGCCTCGTGGCCGAATTTGAAGTCAGCACCAAATATAAAAATGATGCCGGTGAAGTCAGTGAAGGCGAAGACGGTATGCAGGGGGTCATCCTTGACCCTGATTATGACAAAAACCACTGGATTTATATTTACTATTCCCTTGCTGGCGATGACCCGAAAAACCTGCTGGTGAGATATGAATGGCATGGCAAGGAACTGGTGGAAAGCTCCAGGAAAGTATTACTGGAAGTGGTCGTACAGCGAAAAGAATGCTGTCATGTAGGCGGCGGGATGGTCTTTGACAAAGATAAGAACCTGTATCTGACGACCGGGGATAATACTTTTTCACGGGCCTCTGACGGGTTTGCCCCACTGGACACCAGACCGGGCAAATCACCGCAGGATTCGCAGAAATCATCACCCAATACTAATGACTTAAGAGGAAAGATTCTCCGTATTCATCCTGAAAACGACGGTTCTTATACCATTCCTAAAGGCAATATGTTTCCTCCGGGCACACCGCAAACCAGGCCGGAGATCTATACCATGGGCAACCGCAACCCGTGGCGTCCTACGATCGATTCCAAAACAGGCTGGTTGTATTGGGGTGAAGTGGGTCCGGATGGCTCCAGGGATGATCTTGAAAAAAGAGGGCCGCAGTCATACGACGAGTTTAACCGGGCCAAAGGCCCCGGCTTTTATGGCTGGCCTTATTTTGTCGGCGATAACAAAGCTTATGTAGATTATGACTTCGCGACCAAAGTGTCAGGAAAACCTTTTGATCCGGAACACCCGGTCAATAACTCTCCGAACAGCTCAGGACTGAAAGAACTTCCTAAAACTGTTCCTGCATTTATCTGGTATTCAAAAGCCGTAAGCAAGGAGTTCCCGCTGATGGAAAGCGGCGGCAACAGTGCTGTGGGCGGGCCGGTATTCCGCAAAGACGACTTTAAGGGAGCCAAGCGTGTGTATCCTGACTACTATGAAGGCAAGTGGTTCATCACCGACTGGGTTAGAGGCTGGATCAACGTGGTGGAAATGGATGAAAACGGCGAATACAAAGGCATGGAGCGTTTCCTTCCCGACATGAAACTGAAAGGCCCGATCGACATGAAATTTGGCCCTGAGGGCGATTTATATGTGCTTGAATATGGCAACGGCTACTTTAAAGACAATCCCGAAGCCCAGCTGATCAGGATTGAATACAATGGCGGCAACCGCAAACCACAGGTAGAAGCTGCTGTGAGCAAAACCGCCGGGGCTGTTCCTTTGCAGGTAAGTTTTTCTTCTGAAGGCACCAAAGATTTCGACAAAGACGAGGTACTGCAATACAATTGGGCTATCACCAGGAACGGTGCCGCGTTTAAAAATATCAAAGAGGCCAATCCTTCGGTCACTTTCACTACGCCGGGCACTTACAAAGCCACTTTGACGGTAACAGATAAAATGGGAGCTAAAAACACCAAATCTGTAGTCATTAAAGCAGGTAATGAGCCGCCGGTGGTCAGATTTGACATCACCAAAGGCAACTCCAGTTTCTTTTTCCCCGGAAAAAGTATCGGTTATGAAGTTACCGTCAATGACAAGGAAGACGGTAGCCTCGCCAATAAAAAGATATTACCGGGCCAGGTTTCGGTCAGTACCAACTACCTTTCTGAAGGTTTTAACCTGACCAAAATTGCCCAGAAACAGCTGAGTGTCGACGCCTCTGCCCAATACGCCACGGCGATTTCGCTGATCAACAAAGGCGATTGCAAAGCCTGCCACGCTGTAAAAGAAAAGATGCTCGGGCCGTCATTTACGGATGTTGCTCTCAAATACAAAGGTAACACGACGGCCATCAACACCATTTCGAGGAAGATCGTCAACGGCGGTTCAGGCACCTGGGGCGACGCCTCCATGCCTGCCCACCCTACCCTGGCCGACAGCGACGTCAAGTCTATGGTGAAATACATCCTGAGTTTGGCAGAAGCCCCGAAACCAGCCAAAACACTTCCGGTGAAAGGCAGCTACGTCACGGAAATTCCAAAAGGCGATAACACGGAAGGCAGTTTCATTTTCAGAGCGGCCTATACTGACAAAGGCACCAAAACCGCTGCAGCCCAGTCGTCAGAAATGACCGTTGTCCTAAGACATCCGCTCGTACCGGTTTCTTTTGCCGACCAGGCTAAGGAATTCGGTTTCAGCAATGACAGCACCGTGGCCTTCGTTAAAAACCCGGGTGCTTATCTGAAATTCAAGGCAACCGACCTGACAGACATCCGGCAGATCGAGATTGTAAAATCAGTGGGCAGAGCCCCGGCCACGCCCCCTTCAGGCACTATTGAGGTACACGCGGGCTCGCCTGAGGGTAAACTGCTGGGTAAATTCTCCGGTGAATACGCCGACAAGATGTTGATCGATGTTCCGGCAGGTTCAGGCGTAAATGACTTGTATTTTGTCTTTACGGGCGACGCGATCAGGATCAGGTCGTTCCGGTTCGTGGAATAAGCGTCTTAAGAATAATCACAGAACATCCGCCTGATTTCAACGCGGATGTTCCTGCATTTTGAGTATTGCCATGATTTTAAAATATCTATTCAATCAAATTCTGAACTTATGAAACTTCAATTCACTCTCCTCTTTCTCCTTGTTGCCCTGCTGGGTGCGGCCCAGGTCCCGGTTGATTCCCGATCCAGGGAAATTGTCCTGAAGAATGTGGCTGTTATTCCGATGAGCACCGAAACGGTCCTGGAAAACCAGACCGTGGTGGTTAAAAACGGCTTCGTTACGGCCATCGGCCCGAAAGTCATTTATGATAAAAATGCCCTGGTGATTGATGCCAAAGGGAAATACCTGATGCCCGGCCTGGCCGAAATGCACGCCCATGTGCCGCCTGTGGATGAAATAGAACCGATTAAAGAGGTGCTCCTGCTTTTTGCGGCTAATGGTGTTACGACCATCCGTAGCATGTTGGGCCATCCGCTGCACCTGGAAGTCCGCAGTAAAATAAAATCAGGGGAAATCCTCGGACCAAGACTCTACACCTCAGGACCGTCATTCAGCGGCGGAAGTGTCAAAACACCCGAGGAAGGTATAGAAAAAGTTAAAAATCAGAAGAAGGCAGGCTATGATTTCATGAAAATGCATCCCGGCATCACCAAAGCGAATTTTGAGGCGATCGTGAAAACCGCGAAAGAAGAGAACATGCCGTTTGCCGGACACGTCTCTTTCGGTGTGGGTGTGAAACGCTCTGCCGAAGCCGGATACGCCACCATTGACCACCTCGACGGAATGGTTGAATACCTGCTGCCACGCCTGGATACCCTTACAGAGCAGGAAACAGGTCTTTTTTGCGTAAACGTGGGCCATAACGCCGACCTGTCGAAACTGAACGAAGCCTTGAAAATCGTCAAAGATAATAACGTATGGTTTGTGCCTACCCAGACCCTGGCCGAGCACTGGCAGTCACCGACGCGTTCGGTGCAGAGCCTCCTCGCCGCTCCTGAAATGAAGTATATGAGTAAATCTGTATTGGATGGCTGGGCTAGAGCCAAAGAAAACACGATGAAAAATCCCGGGTACCACCCGGCTTCTGTGCTGAAGTTTATTGATGTAAGAAGAAAAATCATCCTGGAATCGCAGCGTCAGGGAGTTGGTCTGCTACTCGGCTCAGATGCTCCGCAGGTTTTCAGTGTACCCGGCTTCTCAATCCCTCACGAACTGGCTTACCTTGTTGAATCAGGACTTACCCCATACCAGGCCCTTTACACCGGCACTGTCAATGTCGGCAAATTCCTTAAGCAGGATAACCTGGGTGTCATCAAAGCCGGAGCGGTGGCAGACCTTCTTTTGCTGGATGCCAATCCATTAAAAGACATCAAAGCCGTGAGTGCCATCAGTGGTGTCATGCTGGACGGCCGCTGGCTGACCAAATCTGACATTGATAATATTCTGATAAAACTGGTTAAGAACTAAAAACAAGCACTGAAAAAGTCATTTATCCTTGTAAATCTAAATCAGGGTTTTAGATTTACAAGGATGATTTGTTTCAGAGGTACAATATTTCCGCAAAACCATCACTCCGTGATCTCCACATGATTACCTTCCGGGTCCAGCACGACGCTCTCATAATAACCGTCACCCGTGGTCCTGGGCTCGCTATCAATGGTGTAGTGGTCTGCCCTCAGACGTTCCGTGAGGCTGTCTACAGTCTGTTTATCTCCAACTGAAACCGCGAAATGGGTGATGCCTTTCGTAAGCCCGCGGTTGGCTGACGCCTCTTTAATGTCTGTCTTGTGCATGATTTCAAGACGTGTTCCGTTTTCGCCGAAAGAGAGAAAATAGGAAGAGAAACCCTTCACCGCATTGACGTACTTTTCGCCGCTGCTCATGTTGAAATAGGTGCAGTAAAACTGCCGCATGACTTCCAGATCGTCTACCCAAATCGCTAAATGTTCAATTTTCATGATGTTTGTTTTCGTTTGTTAAACCAATAAGCGACACCGGTTAAGAATAATAATGCGGCACTGAATCCCAGGGCAAGAGGCAGATTAAAATAGTGGGCGATAAACCCGATGATGGCAGGCCCGGCCAGCTGCCCGGCATAGCCCATCGTGGTAATGGCCGGAATAGCCACCGAAGCAGGCACGCCTTTCAGACGGCCCCCTTCACTGAAAAACACAGGAACGATATTGGCAGCCCCGATACCCAGCAACACAAATCCCAGCAGGGAAACAGGCACCCAGGACACTGTAATGGCTAAAAACAAGCCTGCCGCAGCAACAAAACTTCCCCCGATAACGATCTTTTTTTCGCTCAGACGATGAACGAGCCCGTCTCCCAGCAGACGCATCGTGGCCATAGCCAGCGAAAAGGCGGCATAACCCGCCCCGGAAAATTCCTCATCCACACCCAGGCTTTCCTTCAGAAAAAGAGCACTCCAGTCGAGCATAGACCCTTCTGACAAGAACACAGCAAAACACATAAAGCCAAGAAAAATGACACTTCCCCGCAACCAACTGAAGTTTCCCTTAGCTTCAGTTTTCTGACCATCACCCTGAGCTTCTTCTTTTTCCATTGAAGCATCCAAAAGGGAACCATATGTTGTGATAATAATTAAAATAATAAGAACAGAAATACTGACAGCGGCCGTCAGGACAGGCAATCCGAGTTCCATCAGAGAACCCAGCCCCAGCGAACCCAGCAAGCCGCCTACACTGAACAATCCGTGCATAGAAGACATAATGTGTTTACCATACCGGTTCTGCACCTGCACGGCGTGTGAGTTCATCGCCACATCGAGTGTGCCCACAGCCGCACCGAAAATGAACAAAGCCACAGACATATACCAAACAGAAGAAATGATGATTAAAAACGGCAATACAAGTGCGATCATCAATGCCGAAACAGCCATCACAATCCGGCTTCCGAATTTATGGGACAGTATCCCGCCAACAGGCATCATCGTAATGGCTCCCGCACCCAGCAGCAAAAGAAGAAGCCCGAGGTTGGCCTCATTCAACTCTAATCTCTCCTTCGCTATCGGCACCATCGGTGCCCAACTCGAAATCCCTAAACCGCAAACCAGGAAAATAGCACTGGTCGCTATTCTTGCTTTTTGTATACTATTTGTTTCAGACATGTTTATTGTTTTGATTTTGCAAATAAATGCAATTTTGCATATATTTGCAAATAATAATTATTGCCGGTCTTGTAAAAAACAGGCCGCTTATGTTAATTTTGTCTGACATAAAAGCCCCTGGTGGCATTTATCTATGCTCAAGGAAAAGCGATTTGATTACATCCTGGAAAAACTAGACAGAGACGAACTTGTTGATTATAAGTCGCTTGCTGCGGACCTCGGCATTTCGGAAGACACTGCCAGGCGGGATATACAGACTTTACACAAACATGGCCTGCTTTCCATTGTATCGGGAGGGGCCGTTAAGCGTTCGAAAAATCCGCTGAGTTTCCAGGACAGGACCAGTTATCTCACCGAAGGAAAAGACGTCATTGCCCTCAAAGCCCAGCAGTTTATAAGGAACGGACAAACGATCTTTATGGATGGCGGAACGACCATCTGTGCCATTGCTTCCAGGTTTCCGATGGATGCGTCGTTCAGGGTGGTGACGAACAACGTCGCCTTAATTCCTGTCCTGTCCAATTATCCGGGCATTGAAGTGGTAGTGCTGGGTGGTCTTTATAATAAAACCGTACAGACCAATTTCGGGATATACACTTACAGGGAAGTGGCTTCCTACAGGGCAGATCTGTATTTTATGGGCACTTGTGCCGTTGACAGGAATTCAGGAGTAACCGCCTCGCTCAGCGAAGAAGGAGAAATAAAAAAGGTGATGCTGGCCCAGTCAGCCAAAAACATTGCCATCAGCAATGCCGAAAAACTGAACAGCACCTTCCACTTCAGGGTGTGCGACACAAAAGACATCGACGTGCTGATTACCGACCTGCCCAGCAATGACCCTAAGCTGGATCATTACCGGGGTATCGGAGTAGAGCTGGTGTAAATAGCGATCTTCTGGAAGAATTATTTTTATAAAATGAAGCATGATGTCTCTTATCATCATGCCCCATACCTCAGTCAAAAACCCCACATTTTTGAAAGATGAAAAGTGTGTGTCATTTATATTCAGTTCAACGGTCTGATCTGATAAAGTGTAAAGCGATCAGGTTCATAATTTTGCCTAAGGAATAAACACCCTCGCCTTAAACTTACCGCTGGCAGAAGCCTGTGGACGAAACTGTGCACCAACCCCCACATTAATCAGGCTGAAAGTACCTTCTACCCGTCCGTTTTCCATTTTTGTGATGATTACGCTGCCTTCGCTGGGACGTAGCGGTGAATCAACAGAAGGGAGATACATACTGGTGTAGGCAGTTCCGGGCGGCATAAAATGGAAATGGGTGCCTGTATTGGAAAGGTCAAAAGCATAACTGCCCACACCTCCGGTCCATGTCAGCAGGAATTCACCTCCTCCCTCATCCTCGGGGTTAGACATCAGGTACCTCGATCCCATCTTTGTTACCGGAGTTACAGGAAATTTAACAGGAGAACCGCCATTAATACTGAGCTCTACCCAGCTGTCGCCCATGATCGTGATACTGGACAGCAGGTGAAGATTGCTTGCCGACGGAGCATTCAACTCCAGTTTGACGGTTGCGAAACCAGTTCCGTTGACCGAAGCAGGTGCCTGGTACTCTACAGCCTGTCCCGTTGACCGGGTCAGATTACCCTGCCCGGTCAAAGTCCATGACTTTATAAATTTTGAAGGCAGCGGAGCAGCGGTACCGACCGGATAGCCGGGTTCATTGTAAGGCCCGTTCGGATTGTTGACCAAAGGCACAAACAAGTTATCCCAATCCGCTTCGGTAAATATCAGGGCACGAATGCTTAATTTGTTACCCGTTTCGACTTCGGCTTTATAAGGTGAAAGCGAGATTCTGTTCATCAGGGACCAGTCGCTGAAGTGCGTCGTCTTGAAACTTAACGTCTGGCCGGCTGTATTAAGACCGTGTGCCCCTACAAACTTCCAGACGCCGTCGTCCATCTGGTAGGCAAAGCCCAGAGTCTGCAAAAGACCGATACTGTCTGCCTGGGCAGCCCATGATGAAGTGATGGTAACGGGTTTGGCAAAAACCTGTCCGTGAGGCAGCAAGCGGTAAGACTTGCCGATACCCGCAATATTGGTATTGCTGACAGGCTCAATGCTCACCGTGGTGGCGGCAGTCAGTGCCCCCTGCGGAATATCAACGGTGAGACTCCCGTCCGACGATTGTAACTGCCCGCCTTCAGGGCCGATTTTCTTGGCAACAGGAGTTCCCTTACTTGTTCCTTTCGGCCGGACCAGCGGCGTGATCTCAGGTGATTGATCAGGTTCGGCGTTGTTTTCATTTTCACAGGCAGTGAAGAGAGAGATGCTGCTGATAATCAGTAAGGAAAAATAAGTTTTTTTAAGTAACAGTTTCATTGATTTGTAATTATTAAATATTAAAAGTGATGTCAGGAAGGTTCATTGTTACGCACGTGTTTCAGAACCTGCAACTTTACACGAACACCCGGATTTAAGGTCCCGGGCAACCGGATAACCAGTCTGTTTCAAACCGCATTCCACGCTTTTTCAGCCGCTTTGAAGCTGATATTAACTACGGATTCGGCTGCTGTGCAGGAAAGAAAGATGCCGGTACTTGCGGTATCCGGGAAACGCATCAACACGACAGAACGGCCTCCGGCGTTGTCTGCCCTCACCGCCCGTCTCTGCAGCTGATTTGCCAGTCCCGTGTAAATTCCCTCGCTTCTTCCAATTGCGTAAGAATCTCCCGGAAACCCCGCTCACTGACTATAAGTCCTGCCTGAAAAGCCCTGGCAAAACTGACCATGTCTTCCATGGAATGGCATATTCCGGCGGTGGTGTAAGCGGCATAGGTCTGTGGGTCGCAAACTCTAGTCACCGGGCTTTCGCTGACAAAATAGCTTTCGATCATTTTTAACGGAGCCATAATACGGGTATTTATAATCTGTTCATAAAGCAGTCTGTAAAAGCTTTCTGCAGCTGTTGAAAGACAGACAAACCCGTCTTGCTCTACGAGATATTCCTTCTCCTTGCGATAAGAAGCGATTACCTCTCCTTTCCGGACCATGGCCCGGGCGAAGGGAGCTTCAAAAGGGAGTTTTGCTGAAGCTTTCTTTACCAGTCCAGCCACCTGGCTTTCCGGCACTTTGAGATCGGTTGCTGGTTCGTCGTGATATTCACAGGCTTGTAATGAACCCACCAGTATTATTGCGACGATGCATCTCAACAATGAATTTTTCATAATTTGTTTTTTAGCTTTTTCAAAATTTACCTCAGTACTCAAAAGTCGTCCGGATGGTGTAGACATCTGCCTTTGTCGTGTAGGATCTGTATTTGGTCAGCAGTTCCTTCGGATAACCCTCTGCATCATAGGTGTATTTAAAATCGTAAGCTATGATTTCAGGATGTGCCCCTGTCCAGGTTTTCCACTGAACGGCCATGTTGTGCTTCGGAAGATGATTCAGAAATAAGTCAGGAATGCCCAGGTGAACGTAAGGGTTGATCAACCTGTCATAGTTGTAAAGCCCCTCTTCCAGGTTGCCGTGCCTTGAGAACTTATCCGCAAGTACACCCCCGGCATGCATGGTTTTGCTGTAATAACCGGTGTAGTCGCCATGTTCGTAGGTATACACCACATCCGCACGGTAGTCCTGCTGATGACCGGACCAGGTTTCAAGCGGGAAATAATGAACGACTGCCCTGGTCAACAAAGCCCCTTTCTTTTCTTCCATGCCGGTGAGCTTTCCTTCAGCATTGTATTGTGCGGACATTGTTTTTACCAGCCGGCTATTCTCATCGTAGCTCAGGATACCTGTGATCTTATTGTTGGTGTATTCGTACACATCCTTTTGTACCACATAGTTCGACATGTCCGGACGCTTGCCCAGCACCTGCTTCTGTTTCAGTTGCCCGTTCGGGTGGTATTCATAACTGGTTTTAGTAAGCGGAGAGGAAGTTGTGTTTACTACCTTGGTTTCAAATACCGTCTTCAGTTTTTTTGCGGGTCTTTCACCGCCCATGGTGTACACCATATTTTCTTTAATCTGCCCCTTCGCCAGGGTAAATTCGTCTTTGATACCCCATGTTAAAATAGAAAGCTGGTGTTTTACCGCCTTTCCTGAAAGACTGACAGCCTGCTTGCCTCCGGCCAGGGAATAGGCATGATACGTCATTTCGTTCTTAACATCCCAGCTTCTCACCACGAGCTGGGTAGGGATACTGTCATACACCACCTCTCCGATTCTGATGACCGGGTGAACAAAAATCTGCTTATCTGAATCCGGGTCTGTCTGGGGTTTGCCGAAGGTGCCTTCAGGATATCCGAAGCCGGAAGCTGCGTCGGAAACGGCAACGGGAAGTACTTCCAGCCTGACCTCCTTCAACGTGTTTTCATCCAGTGTCAGGGCAATGCTAAGCGGTTTTGTTACCATCAGAGCTTTCGGAGAACCCGCCACAGGCGTAGCAAACCGGGCGACTTCCTCCCCATCAGTGATAACCAGCTTTCTGATTACAAACGATCCTTTCGGTAGTTTAACGACTGCCGTGGTATATTGCCGGTCAAAAACGACAGCAGCAGACAGATTCACAACCGTGCCCTTTGCACTCTCTACAGCAAGAACCGCGGTGAGGTTATTCGGTACATCCCGGTATCCGGTCATATTTTCAAAGACAATCCTGAAGCTTCTCTGCGAAGTGGTATCCTGCGGAGGTGTGCCTGTGCCAGGCAAATCGACGATATCCGTTTTACAGGAAAAAACAACAAACAGTAACAATAAGAAGGCAAAAAATACATTAGTTTTCATGGCTTTAACGGATACAAAAATTTTAGGTCCGGACACAGCGATTCCCTGACGGAAATCTCATCCGAAAAATGATTCAGTTTAATTTTTAACATGTTTTCAGGGCTTGTAAAACCCTCCCGGGAAATTACCTGAGCCGGTAAAGGCACTGACTTATCTCAACATACGCTTTCAGCAGAAAACTCACACGATACGGTTCTTCAGGGCTTTGACTACCGCCTCACTCTTGGAGTTTACCTGCAGTTTCTCATAGATATTCCTGATGTGTGACCGGACGGTATCGATCGATATATTCAGGTCGGCCGCCACCATTTTATAGCTGTTGCCATCTACCAGCGATTTCAAAACGCCTCTCTCTTTTTCAGTGAGGCCATAGTTGATATCACCCGGCAACATTCCTGCAAACATCTGCAAGACTTGTGTCGCAATAGAGGAATTCATAGGTGCCCCTCCTTCATATACATCTTTTATGGCATTGACGATGGCAGAGGGCGTGCTTTTCTTTAAGATATAGCCGTTGGCACCGTAACGGATGGCATCGTAGATGTTCCTGTTGTCATCAAAAACCGTCAGCATGATAATTTTCACGTGCTGGTTCTTTTTACGGATCATGCGTACGCCTTCAATGCCACTGGCACCCGGCATGTCAATGTCCATCAGCACTACATCGGGCTTAAGCAGCATCACATCTGCCTGGGCTGCTTCACAGTTGGCAAACTTACCGATTACCGCAAACTCGTCGGTCTGATCAAGCAGCATGCCCATTGTTTCGCGGAACTGCTCAGCATCGTCGTATAAAAGAACCCTTATCATAAGAATATCAACTTAATATTTTAAATCACTGTCAACGGTCCGGGTTTAATAAAGTCGCTGAAAATCTTTTGTAAGCCCTTCATTGTCTTGACGATACAAATATCGTACATGCTTTTTTTGAAAACAACGCATATTCATGTGATAGGGACGGATAAACTGACGGTTGTGCCCTCTCCAGGTGCTGAAATGACCGATAATTTCCCTTTTAAACCGGCAGCCCGGCTTTGCATGTTCTTCAGGCCGTTCCCTCTCACAGCCGATCCGGCGGCCGTTGTTTCAAATCCAACCCCGTTATCTGTAATGGTCAGGGTCAGTGTACCTCCTTTTTTAGACAGGTTAAACACCACCACCGTACAGTCAGCGTATTTAACGATGTTATTGAGTGCTTCTTTGAAGATGAGGAATATTTCCCGCTTCGGCTCCATCGGCAAATGCAGTTCCGGGACGGAAGGATCTACCTCAAAACGGTAGTCGATGTGCCGGGGCTCAAGGACTGTCCCGGCGGTTTCCTTCATCCTGGCAAGTATCTTACCGATGTTGTCATTCACCGGATTGATGCTCCAGACAATATCGTCCATCGCTTCCATCATCTGGTGGGTGGTTCTGCTGATGGTACCCAGGTACTGCCTGCTTTTCTCTTCGTCCGGCGTTTTTTGGGCCATTGTACTGAGGATATTGATGGTACTCAGCGTTGAGCCCATGTCATCGTGCAGGTCCCGTGCCAACCGGTTACGTACTTTTTCAATGTGCAGGAGTTTCTGAAGCCGCAAACGGTGAAGATAAAAAAGAATGGCTGCACCGGCAGAAACCACCAGGGCATAAAACCAGACGGTCCTCCAGAACGGCGGCCTGATCCTCAGCTTCAGTTCTGTTATAGTGGCTGAATACTGCCCCTCTTCGTTCCGTGCACGAACCAGGAAACGATACTGCCCGTGCGGCAGAAAGTTATATTTTACACGTGGTGACGACGTAATGATAGTCCATCCGGTATCAAGCCCTTCCAGTTTGTATTCATAGGTCAGCCGGCCTCTCTGGACAAAACTGATGGCCGCGAAATCAATCCCAAATGCATTGTTGACATAGGGCAAGGTAATGGTTTTGAGTTTCAGCAATGAGTCAGCCGGAAGGTAGCGGTCGTTCAGTTCAAAGCCTGTTATAGTAACGTCCGGCGGCCTTGCCGATGTTTTATATTCTTCAGGATTGAAAACCACAAGGTGCTGGTTTCCGCCGAAAGCCATCCGTCCATCCGACAAAACCAGGCTTCTTTCCGGAACATAGCTGTTGTTATGCACGGTAATAAGTCCGTCCTGCTGTGAATAGCGGGTGAGTATCCTTGTTGAGGTATTGAGTTTAAAAATACCGGCTGAACCACCAATCCAGATGTTGTTGTCCCTGTCTTTCTGCAAAGTAAACAATTGTCCCCGGAACTGGCCCGTGGGAAGATAATCAAAATCAACGTGAAAACTCCTGGTGTTAACCGAGCCCAGTTTTTCACCGGCAATCAGGCAGGTCCCGTCATCCAAAGGTAAAATATCCCTGATCCCGGTAATAAGACCCGACCGGGCATTTTGTTTGCCTATAGACCGGATAATCTTTTTTTGCCGCATATCAGCCACAAACAAACCCCTGCCGTTAACAGCCATCCAGAGCTGATCTTTACCTACCCTGACCATCCTGCTGACAGGTCCTCCCAGCCGGAAAGCCCTTTCCATTTTCCGGGGATTACCGGGATCGAAGACAAAAACATCTCCGTTTTGGAGTCCCGCCCAGAGCTGTCCTTCATCGTCCTTTATGAGTTGCCGCACCGGGTTATTTTCAAAAGCTTCCGGCCGGTAAAGTCCGGCTTTTTTACGAAGAGGGTCGTACCTGGCAAGCCGCCCGCCGTCACACCCGGCCCAGATTTGTTGTCTGTCATCAGCACAGAGTGCCCAGACAAATTTGGTGTAGCTGTCCAGGTTATTGAGTTCTTTTACAGCCGCCGCCTGCAGGCCGCCGGAAAAAACGTAGGTGCCTCTGCCCCAGGTGCTCATCCACAGGTTCCGTTGACCATCTTCTATCAGACTGCTGATGGTGCCGCGGTGTTTTTCCTGGCTCAAAATAATGCGGACGTAGTCATGCTTGTTGCCGGAGGTATAAAAAAGACCGTTGTCTGTGGCCACCCAAAGCAACCTTTCCCGGTCCTCTAATATGCCTGAAATGGAATTAAACTGTATCCCGTACGGATTATTTGCCGCTGACCTCAGGTCTGAAAAAAGCTTGTTCTGAAATGCCCGGAAACAATTCAACCCATACGCTACCGTAATAGAATCTTCGAAGTTGCCGAAACCATACACCTCGAAGTAATCACCCTGCTGATCGTCCGGGACTAATGCCCGGGTGGTGTATTTTTTCTTTTTCCCGTCAAAACAAAGAAAACGGGACTCCATCCTCGAAGCCTCTGCCATCCAGAACCGGTTTTCTTTGTCAATATACAGCCTGGAAACAGCCGCCGGGGTCAGCGGGTCTTTCAGCAAAGGGTCATTGAAAGGATTGTGTGAAGCTGAGTAATAAGAATGCGTCTTTTTGTCCCAGTACCCAAAACCGTTTAACGCCAGCATCCAGTACCTGTTTTGAGCGGGGTCTTCTACTACATCGGTTATCAGCAGGTTTGCCGGAACCTGAAACGGGCTGGCTGCTTTTGAAAAACCTTTTTTCTTTTCATCGAAATACTGGCAGTTTCTTCCTGTCAGAACGAGAAATATTTTCCCTGAGGCGTCTTTTTTCAGCCAGATACGGTTAGGATTAAAAACCTCCCCGCTGTTTTCATAAGGGACGTAGTCAACTGAAAATGACCGGGGATCAAAAATCCCCACCTTATTGCCTGATCTGATCCACACACGCCCGTCCCGGTCAGAAATCATCTGGTCGGTCCGCTCATAATGGATAGTCCGCATGGTGGCTCCGTCATAACGCTGGAGTCCGCTTTGTGAGCCGATCCACAGATAACCGGTCTTATCCTGCCAGACCGAAGATATGTTGTTGGAAAGAAGCCCGTCACCAATAGAGAGGCGGTTGAAAATGTAGTTTTGGGCATGTCCGCTTCGCAAGACAGCCATAAAGATGCCGATGATTGCCAGATATCTCAAAACCATACGGCAAAGTTAAGCAAATACGATGAAGGAATTATCGCATAAATATGCGGGAGGATTGGAAAAGAGGGAATTCTGCTGAAAGTAAAATTCCTTCGGAAACAAAAAAAGAGGCTGCCCGATTTTACTCTGGACAGCCCCTGGTTACTCTCACTCAATAACACCTTGAATTAGTAAACCTCCACTCAACACTTAAATTTAAATCTCACTCAATAGCCAAATGTTTTAAAAAAGTAAATTTTTCACTCAATAATGTAAACCTCTAAAATAGTAAACCTTTCACTCAATACT
The DNA here is from genome assembly GCF_009905725.1 of Emticicia sp. CRIBPO. Classification (GTDB taxonomy): domain Bacteria; phylum Bacteroidota; class Bacteroidia; order Cytophagales; family Spirosomataceae; genus Leadbetterella. The sequence continues at coordinate 191,308 of NZ_JAAAKV010000006.1, forward strand.
TAAAATCAATTTTCACTCAATAGTCTTAATCTTTTTAAAAAAAATACGCTTTTTCACTCAGTAATGTAATTCTTAATAATAAGTAAATTTTCCACTCAATAAAGTAAACTTCTAATTGTTTTTGGGTCGCTTGTGTGGCTAAATTGCCAGTTAATTTTTACTTTTTGGACCACACTCAGGCAAGGAACTTACCGTTGTATTTTTTGTATCTTCCCGGGCCTTTCCAGTTCGACTGAAGCTCTATCTCCCTGCTGGTCATAGTACCATATACTACAGACTCGCTGAATTCAATGTCAGAAGGGAACAGGTCAGTTTTAAAGGTCTCTCTAAAAGAGGTAGTCAGGGTAAGGGTCTTGGGAAATGTTTGTTTTGTAATGTTGATCTGCTTCATCGCAAATCCTTTAGTGTTCAGATGATATAAAACATGTACTCCTGGTTGCTTTGCTTCTGCGTGATGAACTTCTGTTAAAGAAGGCGTACTGTCTGATGTGTTACAGTAGGCTGTCTGAATCCCTCCAAGGCTGATGATCAATGCAAGGGTCATTAATTGTTTTGCTCTTTGAATCGTCGTTTTCATCTCGTTTTATAATTTCTGGCATGACACGCTTTCTTCCGTGTGCCGTACCTGGTTCGGCTTGACGATACAAATCTGGGGCTTATCCGGCGAGAATGTCGGGAGGCAGGCGGAATTTTAGCGGAAATATTCCCGATAAATTCAAATAAAATATTTCCGGAAAATTTCGGCATAATTTTAGCACGAGAATTTGGGAAGAAATTTCCGAGAAACCCGGGAGATTATTCAATCATAAATTTCATTATAACTGATTATCAGACTTATAGATAATCAAATCAACAATAGGCCAATAAAATGTCAGTAGTAAAAAAAGAGTCCGGATTCTCAACGGATGAGATAGAAATACTTTTTCATCTTATTCAAAAGATAAGAAAAAAGAACCTGAGGGTTACCCATGGCCTCGAAAATCTTCCTGAAAAAAATGAAATCGATCAGATGGCCATCATCCTCAACAATAAATTCAGGGCTTTGTCTAACCCCAAAGACCCGAAAAACCTGTTGGATAACATCAAGACGATTTTCAACTCGCATTACGGGATTGAAAACAAGGTGCCCCGCTATCCATCCGTACGGACCCTGGAAGCGTTGTCCTCTTTTTATTATGAAGAGTTTCCCGGGGACGTTTATGAATGGAATGACATCACCTATAAACTGCTGGTCAACTGGAAAAGATTTAAGGAAGAACATGTCCTCGAAAATGAAGGAGAGCCTGTTCAGGAAGAAAGCGTATTCACGGTAGCTCCACGGAAGAATTCTGTGCCTGTCGCAGCCAGGGAAATCAATAAAAACATGGAAGAGATCAACAGCAGGGAAGGTGAGGTTATCCCTCCGAGGTTGTTAGGACTTAACCTTCTTCAGCTGGGGGCCACCAACACCGGCATCTCCCTGCTTTTAGGGGCCGGTTTGTTTACAGGATTGTTTTTAGTCTACAATCTGCTGAAAGCTTTGCCTGTTTTCACCAACAATTCCTTTTCGTTCCAAACGGAAGCCTCATTTGTTAACTTAGCTACCGTACTCCTTTTTATCTTTTTACACGAAACCAATTATTTCGGATTCAAAAAGATCGTCAATAAACTGGAAGGCAAAACCATAGTAGACGCATCTCTGAAACAGTTCCAGGGTGGCTGGCTGGGTATCCTGATCAGTTTGTTTGTGTTCTATGCCTGGCTGACGACCAAATACGTATGCTACGACATCTTTAACCTGGCGGATCCCGTCAATCAGCAGATCACACAGAAATTCAACTTCATCACCAATACATTCAGCGATTTCTTCAATCTCTTTACGGCTTTCATGTACCTGTATCTGTATTATATCCTGGATGCCAGGGCTGTTGCCACTACGGAAAACACGGGAAGAAACAGGGATTTTTCAAAAAGGATGGGCTTTGCATTCGTGACCTGTGTGGCTATATTTACTTTCACGGTTTTAGACAGGATGTACGATTGGAAAATGTTCGTCATGGTCTATTCCATCTTCACGGTGGTGGCTATGCTGATGTTTTTCAGCCGCCTGAACTCCCATTTCCTGGATGAAGGGAGTTCATTTATCCCTGTATTTTATTCTTATGCGGCTCTTCAGGCAGGATATTCATTCCTGCTGGACATGTACGACATCCGGGGAAAGGTCATCCTCTTTTCAGCCATTTTATTCAAGTTGCTTTTATTTTCTGTCATCAATAATTACATGCAGCACGGGCGTTTCAGACAATATTTTGAGAGCATGCTCATGAGGGACTCTGCCGGAAAATCCTGATCGTTCTCCCGGAATCATCCGCACAGGTGGTTTCGGGTGAGTCTTTTCAGAACTAAACTGCTTTATTTTCCCCGGCTTCTTTATACTTCAAAAATTCAATCACCACCTCTGTCCCCTTATTTTCTTCGCTGAAAATACTGATGTCGGCGTTATTCTGATCCACAAAGTTCTTGACCAGCACCAGGCCAATCCCTATCCCTTTTTCGTTCATGGTGCCATAACTTGAGATCTCCTTTCCTTCCTTTTTAAAGATCCCGGCCACTTTTTCCGCAGACATCCCGATGCCGTTATCCTTTACCGACACCCTGACTTTTAAATCTGTTTCATGATAAGTAATGACAATAGATCCGTTTCTCCTCGTAAACTTGATGGCATTCACGAGGATGTTCTGGAATATGATTCTGACATGATTAGGGTCTGCCATGACCGCTTCATGCTCAAACGGCACGTGTTCCACTTTGATTTTCTTCTCTTCTATGATGTTGTCGAATACCCCCAGCACCTCTTTAAACACCGGATATAAATAAATCTGATCCGGCTTTACCGAGATGCCCGACCGCTGGCTGTTAGCCCACAGCAGCAGGTTTTCCAGCATGAGGTTCGTGGAGGTGACCTGATCAAAAAATCTCCGGAAAAACGGCTGAACCTCTTCCGGCTTCAGATTTTCGTCTTTGAGCAACTGCAGAGACCCCAGGATAGCGGCCATAGGACTTCTTAAATCGTGACCGATGATCGAAAAGAGCTGGTCCTTTGTTTTATTCAGATGAAAAAGCTTCGTGTTCTGTTCTTCAATCAGCTGCTTCTGCACCGCAATGTCGTCCGACTTTTTCTGCAGCATCTGGTTCAGGCTGTTCTTTTTTCTCGCATTTTTATAGATAATCACCACGAGCACCACCAGGAAAATGGCAATAAGCATCACCACAAAAATCACGATCCGGATGACCCTGTTCTTCTGATGTTCCAGCTGATTTTTTTTGACCAACACCTCATTTTCGGCTTGTTTCTGAACCAGGGACAGGGCGTTGATCTCTTTTTCTTTCTTTTCATTAAAAAGACTGTCGCTATAGGCTTTGTCTATTAAAAGATAATCGTAAGCCTGTTTGTAATCACCCAGGGCCAGGTAAGTCTCATGCAGCACCTTGGCTGACCGCTGAAAATCCCATTTGGTATTCGTCTTCTTAGCCAGGCTGTGGGCTTTCAGTCCGTATTCTACCGCCTTCTGATACTCTCCCCTCTTATTAAAACACTCAGCCAGCCCTGCGTAGGCAAAGGTATTTTCCCAGTCGCTCTGATAGGTGGCGTTGTTGATCACAGAAAAATACATCGCGATGGCTTTTGAGGCCTGTCCCAGTTTCAGGTAATAATCCCCGAGTCGGTTATTGGCCATGGCCAGCATATTCTGGTCATTGATTTTAAGACTCAGGTCTTTGGAGAATGTCAGGTAGTGAATGGCACTATCCAGCTGGTTATTTTCAAAATAAGCCAGCCCGATGTTAAAATAATTGGCCGAGAGGCGGTTTCTATTTTTGAGTTGCTGATTCAGCTGAGCTGCTTTTTTAAATTCTTTCAGGGCAGGATTCAGTTTCTTTTGTGCCAGGTAAATAAGCCCTATAATGTTGTAGGCATTGGCCTTCCCCAGGTCGTAGTTGATCCGGTTACTGATCCGCAGGGCGTTCAGGCTGTTATTCAGGGACAAATCGTAATTCCCTTTGATATAATGTATCTTGGCAAAATTAGAGAAAGCCATTGCTTTCCCCTGCTCAAACTGCAGGAGTTCCGCCATTTTCAAAGCTTCGCCTGAAAAAAACAAGGCACTGTCGGAAGCATTCTGAATGTAGATATTGGCGATACCGTTCAGCAGGCTGACCCTGGCCGTGTCGGGTTCGGCAGACCCGGATTTCTCCCACCGGTGCCATTTCTGAAGCAGATCTGAAAGTTTTTGTTGTTGCGAAAAAACGGAAAAAGTAGCTAAAATGCACAATAATGCACTACAGAATAGCTTCCTGAACATATACTTAAATTAATCGGGATAAGGGCTCTGACTTCACTCAAAGTCTGAGTCTGAAATATACAAGTTTTTATGTTGTATTTAAGTAGAAAATGAATTTTGTTAGATAAAGAACCGGGCATAATCTGCTCCTGGCTGTCCCTGAGGCACCTATTATAGTGTAAAATTGAAGACAACCACAAGGAAAAGTAGTTTAGGTTACTGATTTTCCAGGGGTTGCCTTCAATTAGAAATTGTATGGACTCGATTCGATTACTTACTTTTAACTAAAATAATCTATTTTTCTTCCTGCAGTGCAGACGCATTCACAAATCCCTCCGCAATGCCTGAAAGTACTGTATCAGCTTTTTTCTCTTCTTCCAATGTCTGGTCAAGCAGCTTCTGAGCTTCTTTATGCCCAAGAATACCCGCCAATGCCGCCAGTGTCCCATAGGAAGCAATTTCGTAATGTTCTACTTTTTGTGCTCCGGCGATAAGGGCCACATCTCTTACCATGCTTCCTTTTTCGGTGTCTTTGATAAGCTCATCGGCCTCTTCAGCAAGACCAGCCATCGCCACACATTTCTTTGCTTTTGCTTTCTCTCCGACAGCCACAAAAACTTCCTCGAGCCTCTTAACCTGGCCTTCGGTTTCTGTCCGGTGGCTTTCAAAGGCCGTCTTTAATTCTTCCGATGTAGCGGCACCAGCCAGTTTCTTCAGGTTTTTCACAAGGTCTTTCTCTGCCCAGTAAATATCCTGCAACTGTTCGTAAAATAAAGTTTGAAGGGCACTGTTTTCGTTAACTGGTGTAACCGGTTGGTTGGTTTTCATGGATGAATGATTTAATGGTGAATTATACTTACTGACCTAAAAACATCATTCCGGTAACTCACCTGCCTGCAAAGCACCTGAAGCTCTCATAAATAACTAATAATCAGAAAATTTGGGGAAGATTGGGAATTAAACAGCGTGTCCTGATACTACTGCAGGATAAAGAAGAGGTAAGGGTACTGAAAACGGCTGACAAGTCGGATGTAGCAAAAATGTACGGGCTTCCGGGCAAGATTAATTCGCCGAATCCCAGTCTCCTTCTTCCAGGCTGAAGAGTGCATCTACTTTTGTATCCAGCACAAAGGCTATCTTAAAAGCCAGCATTGTGGACGGCACATACCTGCCTATCTCAATCGAGTTGATGGTTTGCCTGGACACATTCACCTTGGTAGCCAGTTCTGCCTGCGTCATGTTGTTCCTCGCACGTTCAAGTTTAAGCAGATTTTTCATCAATTCTGTCCTGGTATTGAAGATAATAAAACAGCCCTAAGGCTATGGTTAACACAATGGATAAAGCCACATAAGCTGAAACAGACGGAGTGTACTTCCCTGAGTCAGGCTCTGCAGGACTCAAAAAGAAATAATTAATAAGGTGCGTAATGATCAGACCCGCGGGCACAGCCCAGGTCAGGGCTTTGAATTTATGATGATGGGTGCGTTCGTCATCTGTTTTTTCACTGGAAAAAAGGATGAAAGACAAGCCCCAGCACAGCAGCCCGGAAACCAGGTTAATGTCCCACAAATGATGCTCCCTGTACTTGACAAAGAAAGAATATATGCCCCATAAAATGAACAATATACCTATGATTTTAAACCTGGAAGAATACCAGAAAGTCCGTTGTTCTTTCATAAATGTAAGTTTTAATGTATTAAATGTACGCTAAACTTTACATAAATACAAGTAAACTTTACTTTTTAAACCTGTACAAGTAAGGGGCTTTGTTGGCTGCCCCGGTAAATTTTTTCTCCAGGCGTTCCAGTACATTCAGGTCCAGTATCTTTTTCTGGAAATTGTTGGGAGCAAAACGCTTGTCATATACTGCTTCGTACAACTCCAGCACATCCCGCATCGTAAAAGTGTCGGGCAGGAGATTAAATCCGATCAGTTTCTCGTCCAGGTTCTGGCGAAGTGCTGCCAAAGCATAATCCACCATTTCATTATGGTCTATGATCAGTTGTGGAAGCTCTTTGATATTATACCAGGCAATGGATTCATGAAAGTCGGTTTTCTGAGGCACTACTTTATTGATATCAACCAGTGCATAGTATCCGATCGAAACAAATCTTTTATAAAGCCAGTCCAGATCCAGCGTCTCCAGGATACCTTTATCCCTGAGCTCTCCTTCTATCATTTTCAGGCTTTCCAGCATCAGGTGATTTGATCGTTCAAGGCCTCCGAAAACCCTGAATTGCTGTAAAAAAATATCCTTCAGGCCAGTTCTTTCTTCTAAAATTCTCCGGGCAGCATGATCAATGCTTTCCTCGTGCATGATAAATCCCCCGGGTAAGCACCAATGGGCTTGCTTCAGGCTCAGCTTAGGGACCAGCACTTTAAGCTCGCCGTTGGCATACCCGAATATGACGCAGTCAACCGAGAGTTGTTGTATAAAATTATTTTTATCAAATATCTTCATCCTTTCCATCAGATTCAACCGTAATTCCGTTGATATCTTTAAAATTACCGTTCATAATCGATTAATAATCAAATATAAAAATTATTATCTTTTTTTTAGATAATAATAAAATCTATTTTCTACATTTGTTAGAGAAATGGTACTTTAAACCAACAAGATATTACAAAATGAAGAAAGTAGTACGGATTGTTTTGTGGTCAATACTGGGAATAGTGATTGTATTAGCCGGCTTAATGGCCGTTTTCATGTATAAAGTTAAAAACGGCTTCCCGGTTTCTTACGAAACAGAAGTTCCGGCCATCAACTTCCCGGCAAATCAACCCGCCGTCTTATTATTCTCCAAAACAACGGGCTTCAGGCACAGCGGTTCCATCGACGCTTCAAAACAGGTCATTGCCGGACTCGCGAAAAAGAACAATTGGTTTGTTTACGAAACAGAAGAAGGCGGGGTATTTAATCCTGACCAGCTGTCTAAATTCAGTACTGTTATTTTCGATAATTCTACGGGCGAGGTCATCAACGAAGAACAAAAAAGAGCCCTCGAAAAGTATGTGGAAAACGGCGGCAGCCTGGTGGGCATTCACGGCTCAGGCGACAACTCACACCATTGGGACTGGTATGTTAAGAACCTGCTCGGAGCCGAATTTTCTCATCACGCCATCACCAAGGATTTACAAAAAACCGATGTTCAGCTGGAAAGTAAAACAGACAGCCTGATCGCATCCCGGATTCCCCAAAAATGGAGTCATGCCGATGAATGGTACGTGTTTTTTGAAAACCCGAGAAAAAAAGGATTCAATATCGTCCTGACGATCAGCGGTGAGACCATCAATTCAAGCGGAAATATTCCTATCTTAGCTTCAGACAAAGATTTCGGCATGGGAAAAGACCACCCGGTGGCCTGGTACAAAACCACAGGTAAAGGAAAAACTTTCTATACCTCGATGGGACACGATGAAACCACCTGGAAAGATGAAAACTTTGTAAAACTCATTGAAAATGCCATTAAATGGACTCAAATAAAAATATAATTTAAACAATCAAAGCAAAATGAAAAAAGTAAGCCTTATTCTGTTCGTATTATTGTGTGGAATCGCTTTCAATGGCTTCTCACAGGCAACTCCCGGTTATTTCGAAGGAAAATGGAGTGTATTGATCAAAGAAACCCCTAACGGAGATGCTACTGTCCCAATGAGGTTTGAAACAAAAGACGGAAAAGTAAAAGGGTATTTCATAGGCCCGGATTCAAAAGACGAAACAGAAATGGCATCAGTGGAAATCAGTGGTGACCAGCTGACAGCCGCTTTTAACATCGCCAGCTATGACGTGACCCTCGTGATCACTAAAAAAGATGACGACAAAGCAGCAGGCAAACTGATGGACATGTTTGAAGTACAGGCCACCAGGGTAAAATAAGCATGACGCATACCACAAAAACGGCAGGCTGATTTCTCAGCCTGCCGTTTTTGTTTTTAAGGCCTCACTTGTCTTAATTCAGTACCAGAGTCAGAACTGAGGCAGGTGGGATCACAAAACTCTTCCCTTTGATCACCCCTTTCTTCAGGCTTGCTGACGCTGAAGTTACATAAACAGCTGCTTTTTGTCTTTTAAATACCTGAGGTATCGTCATTTTCTTTTCTTTATCTGAGGGATTGATCACCACCGTTACCACTTCAGTTTTGCTCCTGAACGCTGAAACCAACACCTCATTATCTTCAGATTTTGCTTCTATCCTCTCCATCCCAGGGCTGATAAACCTCGAATAATTGCCCAGTGCCCACATCAGTTTCGAGTCCATCACTTCCCCATCGAATTTATTGGCTTCATTCTCCCCCAGTTTCCCGTCTTTCGCCACATAGATCAGTCCATCTTTATAGTCATTGGCACTTACCGACAGCCACCAGTGCCATGCGGAAGCATTAGCCACCGTCAGGTCTGCGTGGATCACCTTAGCTACATAAAGGGCCGTTTTCATGCCAAGGTCCATTTTACCACCGTTGATTTCACCGGCATTATCACCCAGAATACAGTATTCAGATTGCCAGTAGCTCACCTGGTGAGTTTTGAGCTTTTGAGCCAGCTGTTCCCTTTTCCCGTTCAGTTGCGATACAGGAGAGGTCGTAAAGTAAGAATGCCCGCTGATGGCCGGTTCCAGTGTACTCAGGTTTCCGAGGTAATCCGGGCTTTTGGTATCAAAAAACGCTTCGATCTGCCGGTCTTGTCCCTGTTCACTCCTATTGGTTTTATCACCATATAAATAATCGATCTGGGCCGTTTCGGCTACCGATATCTTTGTTTTTATGTTTCTCTTTTTCAGCTCACCATCCAGTTTCCGCACCGCCCAGGCCAGATCTGCATTCTGAATGGGTGTACCTTCCTGCGAGCCGAATCCGGAGGATGATTTCGGGCCCCAGTCCCACTGAGGTTCATTAAACGGGCTGATGTAATCAAAGCGTAATTTCTCCGACACATCTGCCAGGAAGCGGCTAAAATCATCAATTTTTGTCTTATCAAAATTCCAGTCACCCAGCTTCCCGCTCGCAATGGCCAGGCCGTTTTTGGTCATGCTCACCGGGGCAGAATTCAGAAAACCGAGGGTGTAATTTACCCCGTATCTTTTTGCAGCGTCCAGAAACCACCGCTGACCCTGTTGCTTATTCCAGTCGTAGCCGTCTTTGGTGATAAAGCTTTCCGCCCTTCTCCATTCATTGGTGATCTTGCTCTCTTTCCCCTGCTCGGTACTCCCTGCACCGATATTAAACCTCCACATCGACAAGCCGATACCTTTGGGATTCCCCTCAGCGTCGGTTGCTTTACTGAACAACCATTCGGCGATCTTCTCCCGCTTATTTTCTGGGTAATATTTACCCACCATCTGCATCGACCAGCAATCGGACGCTCCGAAACTGTGCATAACCTGGTATTTTTTATCAGGATCAAGGTGAAGAGTCTGACTGAGAACAGGCAAAGAAAGCAGTGTGAGACCCAGAGACGCACTTAAGGCTTTTAAAGAAAGATTTGGCATAGTTATATCAACAGGTAAATGAAAGCTTAAAGATAAGGATTTCAGTTGAAGGGATAAGAAGTATGGCAACTTCATTAGCCAGGAATTTGTGCAAATGATTGCAATTTGAGTTCCGGGACCTATTTTGAAATATTCAAGCGATTGCATAAAATTAAATCCCCTGAAATGTCATTTTCACATTTAAAAATAAATTATTTATCTGCCTTTCTTTCCTTCTATCTTTGCTTCAACAATTTGATATTCAATTATTTAAAACAGGCAGCACAAGAAAAAACATACTTTCAGAAAACACCGGGAATCCATACCTGTTGAACCCAAAAAAACACAATAGAAATTCTTATATAAAAGCGGAAATGAAAACATTAAAATACTTAATGATAGATGACGACCTGGATGAACATGAAATTTTCCAGATGGCCCTGGTCTACATAGGTGAGCCTTTTCAGCATACCAGTAGCTTTAATGGCCTGGAGGCTCTCAATTCATTAAAATCTGACAACAAATATGTTCCTGACTTTATTTTTCTTGATTTGAATATCCCAATTGTCAACGGGAGGGAATGTCTTGAAAAAATCAAAAGGATTGAGTCTCTTCTGACGTCTAAAGTTATTATTTATTCGAACTCGACAGATGAAACAAACATCCGGGAAATGCAGTCGCTTGGGGCCACTCACTACATGAAAAAACCTGGCGGATTAGAAGAACTCGTCGTTAATTTATCCTTTTTACTTCAAAACAAGGATTTACCTTTTTTGTTAAACAAAAATCAGTGACAAAAGCGGGTTCACATGCCATTCATATCATTTAAGCCTTTCTCCTGCTTCTTCCATACCTTCTTTCTTTCAAGTATTGTTAGCCGAAAATCAGTTTTCGCCCTGAACAGCCGGGATCATTCCTGATCTGTGATTTTCTTTTTGTGTTTCATGCCCCAATCGGCCAGGGTCGAAATGATATCTTTCAGTGTCTTGCTGTATTCTGTCGGGATGTATTCCACTACTACGGGTTTCTGGTCGGCGTCCACATTTCTTTTGACCAGGCCATTGATCTCCAGGTCTTTCAATTCGCCGGAAAGTACCCTTGCCGAAATGCCTTTCAGGGTACGCTGCAAGTCGTTAAAACGCGTGTGTCCGCTCAGCAGGGCAATCATTACCCGCAGCGTCCATTTCCCGCCCAATACATACAAGGCATCTTCTGTTGCCGACAAATTTTTACTGCATTGTAACTCAGTAAAGGCCACTTTTTTATCCAGTATTTCTTCCATTTTTTACGAGGCACTAACCCAAATATTACTACTAACCTTTAGTTTACTACTAACTTTTTATTAGCAAATATACATAAGTTTGCAGCATCAAAAAAAATAAAAAATGAAAGCAATAAAAATTACGTATTACGCTACCACCGCACTGATATCTTTTGCCATGTTGTTCTCCACTTATGCTTATCTGACAAAGCCCGAGCTAAAGCAGGCCTTCCAGCACTTAGGTTTTCCGGATTACTTCAGGATAGAGCTGGCGATCGCTAAACTCCTGGCTGCCATTGCTCTCTGGGTCCCTGTCCGCCTCATCAAAGAAACCGCGTATATCGGGTTGGCCATCAGCTTTATTTCCGGGTTTATCGCACACCTCAACATGCAGGATTCCATCGGCCATACCCTCTACCCGGTGTTTGTCCTGGCGATACTGATCGTGTCTTACGTGACTTACACCAAAACAGCCAATAATTAACATTATCATCAAACTTCAATCATCATGAAAAAAGTACTGCATATCATCTCAAGCCCGCAAGGCGAGGGTTCCGTCAGCAAAAAACTCGGAAACACCATCATTGAAAAAATCCAGGCAAAATATCCCGGCAGCACCGTAAATGAACGTGACCTGACCTCAGACGTTTTTCCGCACCTGGACCAAATGCAGATCGGTTCCTGGTTTACACCCGCTCAAAACCACTCACCCGAACAGGCAGAAGCCGTTAAAATTTCAGAAGAAGCCATTGCTGAAATGCAGGAAGCAGACATTTATGTGATCGGTGCACCCTTCTACAATTTCGCCATCCCTTCTACCCTGAAAGCCTACCTCGACCATATTGTCAGACCCGGAATCACTTTCCGGTACAACGAAAACGGTCGACCGGAGGGCTTTCTGAAAAACAAAAAAGCCTACCTTGCCATTGCATCAAGCGGGGTTTATTCGGAAGGTGAGTTCCAGTCGTTTGATTTTGTCAGTCCTTATTTAAAATTCCTGCTGGGGCTTCTCGGCATTACAGATGTCAGTATTGTGCGGGCCGAAGGCTTAAGGATCGAAGGCATCAAAGAAACCGCTTTTGAAAAAGGGGTTCAAAGTATTGTGATTGATTAATAGTGAACAAAAAAGGGAGTTACAAGCTCTTGTAACTCCCTCCATATCCTTTCAGTACCCTATTTCTCCCAAACGTTATCCTTCACATTGTTGTCCGGAAAACGGCCGTTCGGATCAAGGGTAATCTTTCTGATTTTTCTTTTTCCGAAATTCAATTCAGCATTAAACGTACGGCTGCCGTTGAACCAAACCGACACCGGCCAGGTGACCACGGCCGTAGTGGCATCCAGCATTTTCGCATTTGATAGTGTTTTTATGGCGGGACCTTCCGTCTCAAATTCTACTTTCAATACCACCGGCGAAGGCATCTCTCCCGCCTGGTGTATGGTCACGATGGTTTTGTCTTTATCTGCCTTTACCTGCTGGATCGATCCGTTGACAGACTCAGTCGTAAACAACCAATAGTACCAGAACCAGTCGAGGTTTTGCCCCAGGGCATTGTTCATAAAAAACATATAATCCCACGGAGAAGGGTGCTTGAAACTCCACACTTTGGTGTATTCTTTCATGGCTTTGATCACTGCGTCGTCACCTACCACGCCACCCAGCATGGAAAGCATCAGGGGAGTCTTACCGTAAGTCTGGAAACGATAACCGTTACCGGCATCATTCGCACTCCACATCATCGGTGCCTCCTCTTCGTCTCCGCTCATCTGCCCGTACCGCTGACCAAGACCGTCCAGATTATAAGGCACACCCTTGCTGTCTGCAGCCGACAGGATATTCATATATTGATTAAAACCTTCGTCCATCCAGCCATAGCGGGTTTCATTAGTACCCACCACCATCGGCCACCACTGATGGGCCGTTTCATGGTCAGCCGCTCCCTGGTTGGAATTGATCACCATCGGGTATTCCATCCCCGCACTCGGCCCGTCCTGCAAGGTCATCTGCGGAAAAGGATACGGAGCCCACAGGGCAGAATAGTATTCCAGGGCATGGCGGGTGATGGCTCCCGCACGCTCAAAAAGTTTGGCTCTTTCGGGCAGATAAAACATATGGACGGGTATCGGCCCTTTTCCGGGGATCGTAGCCCGCGTCGCTTTCCAGACAAACTTTCCGGCGGTAGCCCAGGCAAAATCATTCACTTTATCGGCCGCAAAATGCCAGGTGAGCTGATCACCCGCAGCGGTGGCCTTTCCCGGACCGGCCTCATCCTCTCCTACTATGGTGATTTCGTCATTCGAATTCAAAACTGTCGCCAGTCTTTTTCTGGCTGTTTCTGTCAGCACTTCTTCCGGATTCTGCAACACACCCGTACCGCTGACCAGCCAACCGGCCGGCACTGTGATGCGGACATCAAACTTACCGAAGTTATTAAAAAACTCCGCCGGCCCCAGGTACGGACTGGTTTCCCAGCCTCTCATATCGTCGTATTTGGCCAGACGCGGAAACCACTGTGTCGGTTGAAAAAGTCTGTCATCAAAACGCTGTGTCATCCGGTGCCCTCTGCCGTTCGGGCCACCAGGCAGTTTGGTATGCCAGGCAATCTCCAGCTCAGTCTTTGTTCCTGCCTTCACGGGCTCTTTGAGTACAATGGTCGCGATGGTGCGGTTCAGATCCCTTACGGTGGTTTGTGCAGGGGTAGCCGCCTCCCTTCCCACGGGGGCAGGCAACGTCAGGTCTATTTCCTTTCCGGCTACTTTGACGGCTGTCACCACCATTCCTTCCGTGGCCTCAGCGGGCGTTGAACCTCCACGCGGCACATCGGCCCGGAAAACATTATGGTCGAGGCGTAAGACAAGGGTTTTCAGATCGTCCTTGCTGTTGTTATGCACCAGTATTTTCTCTGTACCGGTGATGGTCTGTGTAGCCGGATCCAGACTCGCCTGAATGTTAAAGTCGGTTTCCAACTGCCAGTAAGCCGGGCCCGGTTTACCAGAAAAATCACGCGTGCCTGCGGCAAAGGCCTTGCGGATGGCGTTGGTCATCGGCACATCCTGCCGGATGCTCCGCCTGCTGGTTTCAATTGTTGATCGTTGAGAAACGGGAGTATTTTGCTGGGCAAAAACCGTTGATGAAATAAGTAATAAAGCTCCGAACAGAGGTCTCATAAAAATGATCTGGTTTAAGTAGACCCTAACTTAGTGAATAAATGGAGATGGGGCAAGGGGAAAGTGTGGGGAGGGGAGAGATAGTATAAAAGAATATAAAAAAGTAAGAAATAACATCAAAGGCCACACTTCAAAAAATGAGAGGTTTTAACGATGGGTATTTGATTTCACAGCATGATCCTGAACTATGGGAAGCGATTTCGAACGTAAATGGTCAAAAGACCGGCTTAATGGGATGAGTGACGGCAGAAGTCAGTTCATGAATGATCAGCTGAAAGAAAAGAGGCCTTCTTGGCTAAAAAGTGAGAAATCTTCTAAAATAGAGTCATCGCCTGAGAAGTCAGAAGGTAAGGATATCCAACCAGAAAGATGATTCACTCAATTAAATAAGGTTTCATTTAAAATTCTTCATTACATTTAATTCTATCGAACAAAGTAGTGAACTCGTTTCTACAGAGCAAATTTGGTTAACAACTAACTCCGTTTGGTTACACCCGTGTTTAGAATTTCCGCCACCTTCGTACCGCTGATATAAAAGCATATCTTCAAAGGATCCAGGAATAAAATTAGAATACAGTTTTGAAAAAAGAAGAAAACACGCCCCTTAAATTCAACTCTCTTTCGGAGCTGCACAAGACGTTGGGCTTGCCTAAACCATTACACCCGATGATCACACTGAATAACTATGGAGACATATCGGCTCCCTATGAAGTTTTAAGAAGATCAATGGCTTTGGATTTCTACAAGATTTCCTACAAAACTCTCCCAAATGGCAGATTAAGGTATTGACAGCAATATTATGACTTTGTTGAAGGTGGCTTGTCTTTTGTTTCTCCCAACCAAGTTCTTGCCGGTTTCTCGTACATTTTTAACCTGTAAAGCATTGATTTAAAGCACAAATCCGAATTCTTAAATTGCAAATCGACTTATGAGAAATTGCCCGTTTTAAAACCGTAATTTTGTCAAATTAAATGTTGATCATTTCGCTCAATAAAATTTCACTATTAAAGATAAAAAATGTCCCCAGAAAAAAATACGCAAGAAAAAACCAGGCTTCACCCTCGAAATAAAAATCGCGACAGATATGACCTTTCCGCTTTAATTAAAATTGAACCCGAATTAAAAAATTTCATCAAACCCAATAAATTTGGCGAAGATTCAGTAGAATTTTCTGACTCAAAAGCTGTGAAATTGCTCAACAAAGGATTGCTAAATCATTATTATGGGATTAAAAATTGGGATTTCCCTGATGGAAATTTATGTCCGGCAATTCCGGGTCGTGCAGATTATTTGCATTTTGCAGCAGATATGTTGGCACAAAGTAATTTCGGAGCACTTCCTGCGGGAAAACAAATCAACGTTTTAGATATCGGAATTGGAGCAAGCTGCATCTACCCTATTATCGGCGTTACCGAATATGATTGGAATTTCGTAGGTTCAGATATTGATGAAAATTCGATTTCATCAGCAAAAAAAATTATCGAATCCAATGATAATTTGAAAAACAAAATTGAAT
Source organism: Emticicia sp. CRIBPO (assembly GCF_009905725.1). GTDB lineage: Bacteria > Bacteroidota > Bacteroidia > Cytophagales > Spirosomataceae > Leadbetterella. The sequence goes on from NZ_JAAAKV010000006.1 coordinate 207,038, forward strand.
TGCGATGGCAAGAAAACAAAAATTCTATTTTTTCAGGAATTATTAATGGTGAAGATCGGTTTGACTTAACGATTTGTAATCCGCCTTTTCATGCAACTCCGGAAGAAGCTGAAAAAGGTTCTCGCCGAAAAGTCACCAATCTTCGTGGCAAAAAAACCAAAACCATCGAACTTAATTTTGCAGGAATCAGCAATGAGTTAATTTGCGATGGTGGCGAATCGGCTTTTATTGGCAAAATGATGACCGAAAGTGCGAAATTTGCTCAAAATTGTTACTGGTTTTCGACTTTAGTTTCAAAAAAATCGAATTTAAAAAGTATTTACAAAACCCTGAATGATTTGGAAGTGACGCAACTAAAAACCATTCCGTTGACAACTGGCAACAAATCTTCCCGTATTATTGCCTGGAGTTTTTTGTCGAAAGGAGATCAGTTGAAATGGCGAAATTCGAAATGGAAATAAAATTTCTTGCGGATATACATCACATCTAACCAAAGGTAATCTGGCAAAAGATAGGCAACTAGGGGTAAGAAACTCTCCAAATGTCGTTTTTCTTACAAACTAAAAAAATACAACATGCTCCACAACTTTTCGACTTGATCCAGAAATGTTTGACCTATGTTTGACCCAGAAACTTTAGACATGAAAAAAGGGAGTCACATTTACATGTAACTCCCTCATTATCAGTACCGGGGACGGGAATCGAACCCGTACGAGCGTTTCGGCTCACAGGATTTTAAGTCCTGCGTGTCTACCAGTTCCACCACCCCGGCGGGTGGTTTACCCTCCGAAAAAAAAAGCCCCTATCTAGGGGACTTTTCGTTTCTGAGCAGAAGACGGGTCTCGAACCCGCGACCTTAACCTTGGCAAGGTTACGCTCTACCAACTGAGCTACTTCTGCTTGTCGCCATCCGTTCGTCGAATGTGGGTGCAAAGATAGACTTAGTTTTTTTACGTGTCAAGTCTATTCCAAAAAAAAATCAATTTATTTTATCCCCATGGGAATTCTTTGAGGCAGGAGTGCTACTTTTGCCTAAATTTTACTCCCAGTTATGAACAGAACCATAGATTTCTCAAAAAGCCCCGACGGACTCGTGCCCGCCATCATCCAGGATGAACTCACCGGAAAAGTGCTGATGCTCGGTTACATGAATCATGAGGCCCTTGAGAAAACTACACAGGAAGGCCGCGTCACCTTTTTCAGCCGCAGCAAACAACGCCTCTGGACCAAAGGAGAAACCTCAGAAAACTTCCTGAATGTAAAAGATATTTCGGTAGACTGTGACAATGACACCCTGCTCATTAAAGTCAGTCCTGACGGCCCTACGTGCCACACAGGCGACGATACCTGCTGGGGTGAGGGTAACGACGGGAAAGTACTTTTCATTAACCACCTAAAGCACATCATCCGCGGACGCAAGAATAATCCTACGGATCAGTCTTACACAAGCTCGCTGTTTAAAAAGGGAGTCAACAAGATTGCCCAGAAAGTGGGTGAAGAGGCCGTGGAGCTGGTCATCGAAGCAAAAGACAACAACAAGGAATTGTTTTTGGGCGAAGCCGCTGATTTATTATTCCATTATCTTATATTGCTTGAAGAAAAAAACATCGACCTCGACGAGGTCATCGATACCTTGATTTCAAGACACAAAAAATAACATTAGCTATGATCAATTACCTGATTCGCCTGGCCATTTGCGGAGCCGTGGTTTACCTCATTCCCAATTATCTGAAGGATATTTATGTAGACAGCTATGTAACGGCCTTTATCGTGGCCTTTGCCATGAGTTTACTCAATAACTTCGTCAAACCGGTCCTCAACCTCATCGCCATACCGATCACGATCCTGACGCTGGGATTGTTTTATTTCGTCATCACCGTGCTGATGGTCTATATCTGCGATTTCCTGATTGATGGATTCTCTGTAAGTGGCTTTATTAATCCACTTATATTCAGCTTTTTGTTATCTATTGTCAACAGCATTGTCGGAGCATTTCAGGAATAGTGAGGATGTATAAATTAACAGGCAGTTTACTGATCGGCATTTTGTTCTGGGGTTGTTCCAATTCAGCCCCGGTTGATTTGGGCAGTTTCGACGTTGAAGGCTTCAGAAGTGATCGTGGTGGTTGTGAAAACAAAAGGGAAGCTTTACAGTCAGACCTAAAAGCCATCAAAGACAAACTGCTGGGTCTTTCCGAAAACCAGACCATAAAAGCCCTGGGCCGTTACGATTACCAGATCCTGGACCGTAAAAACGAGAAGGTGTTTATCTATTTCCTGGAAAAAGGGCCGCAATGCGAGCATATACAAAATCCTTCTTCAGCCCTCACCATGGCCGTTTATCTGAACTCTGTCAGCCTGGTTAAAGAAGTTACTTTTCAGAACGGAAAACCTTAAGGACTATTTGACGGGCAGACAGTATTTGTCATACAGTGCCTTGGCTTTTGACTGCTCCAGGAATATCAGTTGCTGATAATCCTTGCAGGCTTCATCCTTCTTTTTCAATATCATGTAAGTGGCCGCCCTTTGAAAATAAGCATTGATATTCAATGGATTATAACCAATGGCTTTGGTATAATTCTGCTCGGCAAGCCTGTATTGCTTGTATTCAAAAAAGCCTTGTCCGGCAGAATAATATTCATCAGAATACGCCACAGAATCGACCTCGATATTGGCCGTGGCGTTCTCATCCGTCCATCCGAGGTTAAGGTCATATTCTACTTCGACGGTTACTTTCTCTCCCAGGTATTCGGCCGGAATCCATTTGCCTTTGGTCAGGTAAACGGAGTTGATGAGCTTCTTGTCGAATTTTTCATTGGAACTGGCCACTACCCTTACGCCGGTTATTTCCCCGGTTTTGGTCACGACAAAACGCACCACGAAACCTCCTTTTCTGAACTCAGAAAAATCAAACTTCTCCACGATAAAATCAAGCGGGGAACGGTGGCTATCCACAAACAAAGGTTCGATTTTACCCGGTTCAAAAATATAGACTTCGTCGCCGTTTTTGGCGACGTAGGATTGCGGGGTGAAAGTAAGGTCATTCAGTTTTTTCAGCACGAACTTCAGGTTCAGCGGCTCCTGGTTATCCGCACTGACAAGCTGATCAGCCACAAATGAAACCTCATCTATCGACTTGATTTTGAGTGACATGCCGCCCCAGGTAATGACACTGTCTTTCAACTTGAAAGCCTGTCTGTGGGTCTTACTGTTGAGCGTAATCAGCACACTGTCAGATGGCAGGATACGCATATCAAACTTGGTCTGTTTGACTTCCGGATCAAAAATTTTACTGCCGTCAACCAGCTTGATATCGGTCAGGGTCCAGTTCCCTGTCAGTTTTTTCTTTAAACCTGTTTGAGAAAAAGCAGAATTAAGACAAAAGAAGGCTATAAGAAAAGCAAGTTTGTTCATTTAATGTTATTTAAATATTTTCTGGTGTACTCCACCCAATCATATTCATTATCAGGAATAATAACGTCAGGTTTCAGTCCTATATTATCAATAGGCTGGCCTGGTAAACGCGAACTCAGGGCAAGAGCAAAAGCCAGTCTCCATCCAAAACAAGGCATTCCGAGATCTCTGACTTCTATGTAATCGGCAAGACCTTTCGTGTTTTGCCCCATAATGATGGTCTTTGTGCTTTGCTTTGATTCCAGACTAACGCTTTCAGCTGTGCTGGCTGTGTTTTTGTTGACTAAAATTACAACTTTTTGAGGATTATTCTGATTTTGTGGAAAAGAAAATGTTTTATCAGGCCCGTCTACCATTTGCCCCATATTACTTTCAATTTTTCTGACCACAGTTCTCAGTTTGGGTTCTAGGGTTTCCCTGAACTGGGGATAGGCCTGGATGGATTTCAGCTCGTGTGTCAGCAAAATCAGGTTTTCCTGGCTGGCCCTGAATTTACCGCCTTTCCTGGTGATAGCCCCCTGTGCGATGTAAGGGAATAAGGGCGTAAAAGCATTTTCATCTCCACCCGGATTGTTCCTGAGGTCTATGATCAGGTTTTTAGACGAAGTAATCAATGCGGCGTTTCTTGTCACAAGCTCACTTACATACTGCTCGGCATTGGGAAGTGTAAAAGGGGGCAGCACAATGAGGGTATTGTTCGAATCCAGTTTTTCGACCCTGTAATCCGGAATCCTGTGCATGAGGTCATCATCAGACACCGGCACGGCAGGAACGGGATGTATTTTGGCAAATTTATAAATACCATCCATTACCAGTATGTTCTTTACCAGCTTGCTGAAAGTGGCTTCTCCCGTAAAATCCGCATAATAATAAACGGACCTGAACCGCCCCGGACTCAGTTCAAACAACTCGAACTTCGTTTTTCCGGCCACCCACATGTTATCTCTTTTTGAAAGCAGAAACCCATTAAATTTACCGGCTGTTTTTTCGTCCCTGACAATACCCAGGCGATATGACTGATCGTCACTTTCCCAGATGCCTTCCACTTCATTCAGCTTGCCGGTGTTGGTGTTCAGATAATTGAGAAAAGGCAGCTCCGTGGTGTATTTCTGAACGGGAATCTTGGCAGCCCTGGCCAGGACCAGTTCCTGGGGCTCATTCTCTTCTATCTGTACCTGTGTATTGATAAAAAGGTGGCCGTCCTGGAAGAAATCGGTCCATTCCTTTAAGATTTTATAGCATGTCTTCGGATCGGTTGACGTCAGCGATTTCTCCCTGACTTTCTGACTCAGGGCATCAAAAGCAGCCTGATTACCAGGATTGACCTTGATGGTCCAGCCCGCATAATTGTCCCTGATCTTCTGATACATTTCCTCAAAGTTCTTCCGGCAATTACACTCCTGTTGAGCAAAAACCCTCCCTGAAAAAAGAAGCAGCAGCAATAAAAATTGTTTATTCATATAAATCTTTCACTTATTATGCTGAACACTCACCAATTTCATGCCTGTTTTTCAGGATTTAAAGATTTTCTTCTCCGGGCAGCTCCAGGTACTGGATCGGAGCAATCGCATTACCGGCAATCCCCTTGATACTTCCGTACATGTCTATGGTATTACCGATCACCCTTTCGATCTGTATCTCTCTTTCTTTCCAGATCCTTTGCATAGATCTTTTCTCCCTGTCCAGCTCCGTTTTGAGGTTCGAAAACCCTTCTACAATGGCTTCCATCTGCTGACGGAATTGTGAGCTTGTCAGGAAATTATAGAGCATTGCCATTTTATCAGCCTTGTTTTCTTCAGAAGAACGCACCAACTGGCTTCTCAGTAAAATCTGGCGAAGCACAAACACCAACCCATTCACCTCCTGGTAAGTACAGATCCAGACCCCGTCTTTCTGCCCGAACCTGTCCATGTCCTTAGGCATGGTCTGGGTCACCAAAACCGCGATTTCAGCCCCTACTCCCCGCTGATCTTCTTTCAGTTTATCTATCCAGTCGGCAGAGAAATTCTGTGTTCTTTTGCTTTCAAAAATAATCTTGCCGCAGGTCTGTCCAAACTCGTTGACCACTGTCTGCACACAATCCGCTCCCCTGATGCCCTTACCGACCTCCTCAATGAGGTCATAAATGTAGGTTTTACGCAGGATTTCTTCGAGACCCAACTCCTGTACTTCCCCTTGCAGCTGCATAGAACCCTGCTCAGCTTTCCGCTGCATTTCCTTCACGAGGTTCATCTGGTTTTCGAGTTTCTTTTCGTACTCTTTCTTGACCAGTTCAAACTCCTCATCCTTCCGTTTTTTGGCAGCCTCCTCTATTTCTTTGGCCCTTTCTATCATTTGCTTCTCCAGTTGCAGCTTCATCTGCTCCTGCTGGGTCTTCAGCTCATTTTCTTTCCTGAGCAGGTCGAGTTCTTTTAGCTGAGCTTCTTTGATTTGCTTTTGCTTGCTTTCGTTATCTTCTCTCAGGGCCTGCAGCTGGGCTGAGTTTTTCTCTTCGGCCTTTTTCAGGGCTTCCGACTGGGCGATGGCCCACATTTTCTTTTTCTCTTCCTGTTCAAACTGCCGTTTTTCTTCCTGCAGCTGTTTCTTGATTTCTTCCAGTTTGGTGGCGTTCAAACGCTCCTGCTCCTCCATCCTCTTTTTGAATTCTATGTCAAGATGCTTTTGCAATGCTTCACCGGCATCAAAAACATGGCCGCAGTTGGGACAGGTGGTTTGATTTGTCTTCATGATAATAAATGCTGTTTTAAAAATGAGGGGAGTCGTGAAGAAAGCAGGGGCGATGACCGCCCCTGCCTGAAAAATATTTTATGCGTACGCTTCTGCTGTCTGTTTCTGAGTGCCAAGTCCTTCAATACCCAGTTCTACCACGTCACCCGGTTTAAGATAGGTCGGCGGTTTTAAACCAAGGCCCACACCGGCAGGCGTTCCGGTAGAAATCACATCACCCGGTAAAAGGGTCATGAAATTGCTCAGGTAACTCACCACAAACGGCACATTGAAGATCATGTCGTTGGTGTTTGAATCCTGTAGCCTTTTGCCGTTCAGGTCAAGCCAAAGGTGCAGGCTGTTCGGATCAGCGATTTCGTCTTTAGTGGCCAGGAATGGTCCGAGCGGAGCAAAAGTATCACATGATTTACCTTTCACCCACTGTCCGCCCCTTTCTATCTGGAATTCTCTTTCGCTGTAATCATTATGAACGCAATATCCGGCAATATAATCAAACGCTTCACTTTCTTCTATATAACTTGCTTTTTTACCGATCACTATAGCCAGCTCCACTTCCCAGTCTGTTTTGACAGAATTTCTCGGAATCACCACATTGTCGTTCGGCCCTACCAGAGCAGAAGTAGCTTTAAAGAACACTACAGGCTCTTTCGGAATATCAGCTCCTGATTCAACGGCGTGTTTGGCATAATTCAAACCGATGCAAATGATTTTGGACGGACGTGCCACACAGGAAGCCAGTCTTTCGCTCTCTCCTACTTCAGGAGCAGAGCTGCCGTTTTCAGCTACCCATTTTTCAAGCCTGGCCAGACCGTCAGTGGCGAAAAACTTCTCATTAAAGTCCTCTCCGAATGCCGAAACACTGATTTTCTTTCCCGACTCGAGGATTACGCCCGGCTTTTCGTTGTCCGGATTACCATATCTGAATAATTTCATTTTCTGTTATTTTTGAATAAATGTATTGCTTAATTATTGAGTTTGACAAAACCGCCGTCAATCAGATAGTCAGCTCCCGTGATAAACGAAGCTTCATCCGAGGCCAGGTAAACTGCCAGTCCGGCAATCTCCTCAGGTTTGGCCATGCGACCGATCGGCTGGGTTTTTGATAGCTTATCAAACATCTCTTTCTCTTGTCCCGGATACGTTTTCTTTAAAAATCCGTCTACAAAAGGCGTGTGTACCCTGGCCGGGGAAATGCTGTTGCATCTGATACCGTCCTTAAGAAAATCTTTAGCTACCGACAAGGTCATGGTGAATATCGCCCCTTTGCTGACAGAATACGCAAACCTGTCAGGAATACCGACGGTAGCGGCTATGGAGGCCATGTTGATGATCACCCCGCCACCATTGTCTATCATATGAGGTAACACACAATGGATGCAGTTGTAAACGCCTTTGATGTTGACAGAATAAATCCGGTCCAGGTCTTCTTCAGTAGTGGTTTCAGCTGTTCCGATGTGGGCAATACCTGCATTATTCACGAGGATATTGATGGGCTGGATGGTGTTGATCTTATCAATTTTACGCTTCACGTCCGCCTGTTTAGACACATCCACCTTATGACAGAAAGCTTTTCCGCCGTTGGCATTGATCAGATCGGCTTCACGCTCAGCCAGATCAATATTCAATTCAAAAATATGAACCGTGGCCCCCTGCCTGGCAAAGAGTCTTGAGATTTCCAGTCCTATACCACTGGCACCACCTGTGATGACCGCTACTTTCTTATTTAATTTAAACATTTTCCGGATTTACTTATTTGATCCAAAATTAACAGGCTTTTGAAGAAGAAAAAATAAAAATCTGTTACTTTGTAAAAAAACAACCTTTATTCAACCAATGACTTTACGCTTAAAAAATAAAACCGCCCTGATCACCGGAGGGGGCAGAGGCATCGGGGCCTCCATAGCTCTCGGTTTTGCGGCCGAAGGGGCCGACATCCTGCTCAACGAAATGCCCGGAGCAGACTACACCGAAGAACTCGCCGCACAAATCAGAGACATGGGGAGGCAATGCAAAATCTATTACGCCGACATTTCTTCCGTAGAACAGATCCGGAATATGTTTGCAGAAATCCGTGCTGACTTCGGAAAACTGGACGTGCTGGTCAACAATGCCGCCATTACCGGCTGGTCTGATTTCTTCGAAACTTCAGAAGAGCTTTTTGATAAAGTCATGAATACCAATATCAAAGGTACCTTATTCTCTTCTATCGAAGCCGCCAAAATCATGAAAGATAACGGCAAGGGAAGCATCATCAATATCTCCACCATCTGTGCTGCCCTGAGTGTGAAAAACCTCATTACTTACTCAACCAGTAAAGGAGGCATCCACGCCATGGCCGAACAAATGGCGGTTGAATTAGCTCCTTATAACATCAGGGTCAATACTTTCGGACCAGGCCCGATCAATGTGGAAAGGAACCTCCGCGAAGATCCCAATTACAGAACCAACTGGGGCAGAATGGTACCGATGGGCCGCACAGGCGAGCCCGAAGAGATGGTAGGACCGGCCTTATTCCTGGCCTCAGACGAGTCGGCTTATGTAACCGGCCAGCTGTTTTTTGTAGACGGCGGCTGGAGCGTACAAGGTAAAATCCCGGAAGACAGCATGAACAATCAACTCATGAACAGCGAAAAATAGTTACAAAAAATCGGGAGATTTTTTTGGCTGTTGTTATTTTTTCAATACTTTTGCAGTCCCAATCAAGATGGAGATTGTAGCTCAGTTGGTTAGAGCATCGGTTTGTGGTACCGAGGGTCGTGGGTTCGAGCCCCATCAGTCTCCCGGAAAGCGTGTCAGCAATGGCACGCTTTTTTGTTTTATGACTGTTTAGCTATTGGCAGTTAGATTTTAGTGGCTGCTCAGACGAAAAATACCTAATAACCGTGGTTGGTTAGAGCATCGGTTTGTGGTACCGAGGGTCGGGGTGGTGCGACACTCGCTTCGAGCCCCCATCCCTCTCCCGGAAAGCGTGTCAGCAACGACACGCTTTTTTGTTTTATGACTGTTTAGCTATTGGCAGTTAGATTTTAGTGGCTGCTCAGACGAAAAATACCTAATAACCGTGGTTGGTTAGAGCATCGGTTTGTGGTACCGAGGGTCGGGGTGGTGCGACACTCGCTTCGAACCCCCATCCCTCTCCCGGAAAGCGTGTCAGCAATGGCACGCTTTTTTGTTTTATGACTGTTTAGCTATTAGCAGTTAGATTTTAGTGGCTGCTCAGACGAAAAATACCTAATAACCGTGGTTGGTTAGAGCATCGGTTTGTGTTACCGAGGGGCTGGCGGTGCGACGAATCGCTTCGAGCCCCCATCCCTCTTCCAAAAGCGTTTCAGCAATGGCACGCTTTTTTGTTTTTTGGCTGTTTAGCTATTGGCTGGCAGCTTATTTCATGCACCGGCACCAAGTTAAATAATAAGAGTTGGCTTTAAAGTTTCTGGTGGAGTTGTCCCGTAGGGACAAAATATTTGTAAAAAGAATTTCTAAAATATGATTTCCCTCCCGGCGGCCCCGCCCGGCTTGACCACCAGGTCAGACGGAAATTAAACATATCCTGTTGAAGAATATGAAATATCTGCCACTGCCCCCACCTCCTTTAATTAATAAGCCCCGGCCTTCAGGACACGGGGCATTACACATTTATAATCATAAGCGACAAGGCCTCACAACCCTGAAAAATAAAGCTTGCAATCAAAAGCTAATGGCTCTCACTCAATTTACCTTATCAAAAACCAGGTCCAGCTTCATCTTAATATCCGAATCAATCAGCCCTTCTTTTACCAGTGCCAGCAGATTCATGCTCCTGTAAGTGATGCCCCACAACACCCGGTTGAAAGTCAGATCGGCCTGTACTTTAATTTTGTCACCGTCCTTTATAATAATAGCCGGAAACATAATGCCGTTGGTTACCCCTTTAATCGTCAGGTTACCGATCACCCTCACTTCATTGGCTTTCACACCCGGACTTACTTTCGTGATTACAAAATAGCTCTGCGGAAATTTCTTTGATGAGAAGAAATCATCAGACTTCAAATGCTCCGCAATACCATCCTTACCACTTTTATCTTCCGCCTTTTTATGACTTATGCTGTTCATGTCCATCACAAAACTTCCCCCTTTCATCAGTACATTACCATCCATAGACATCTTCCCGGACAGCAGCTCGATGGTACCGTCTATCACCCCGCCTACAGACTTCTTGCCGAACCATTTTAAAACACTTTGTTTTTTATTGATTTCATATTTCACCTCTGCGGGTTTCTCCGTCTTCGGAACTTCCGGGTTATGAAGGAGCAGGTGAAAGAGCAGAGAAATTTTCAGATAAAGCATAATGACTTGTTTTTAATTGTAAATGCCCAAATGTATCTCTCCGACAAGCCCTGATATGTAAACCGATGGTAAATCAAATGTAAATTCTCGTTAAGAACACTTTCGTGGAAGTGATCAGATGAAAAAATTTATGCTTAATTTTATGAGCAATACAGCCATCCCTTAAAAAGAGGAATTATTCAATGATCAGATCAAAAGCGTTTTTAGCAGGACTATCCGGTTCTGTCTTATTTATTATCACCACCATTTTCGGCGGGTTCCTTCATCCGGGATACAATCACATGACTCAGTTTATCAGCGAGCTATATGCACAAGGTGCCCCGGGTGCCGACATGCTTAAATATGCAGGATATATTCCAAGTGGTGTTTTTATCGTATTCTTTTCCATCTATGCCATCAAGGAGCTGCCCAAATCACCCCTGACTTTCGGAGGCTTCCTTATCATCGGGGTATTTTACGGCATCGGCACTGTACTTGCCAGTTTTTTCCCTTGCGACGAAGGCTGCAATCCTCAATACATTGACCCGAGTTTATCACAATTACTCCATAATCTCATCGGATTCCTGACTTACATCACCGTTCCTTTTGCCCTGCTGATCCTGGGCATCAGTGCCGTCAAATGGGGCAATGCCGAAAAACTCTCTTATCTGTCCTATTTCTGTGGTCTTTTATCCATTAGTTTTGTTTACCTGTTGTTTTCCGGAGACTCAGCTCCCTACACGGGTCTGTTTCAAAGAATCATAGAACTTTCTATCCTGGTCTGGATTATTAGTTGTTCTTCTTACCTGAACAGCAGAAAAAAACAATAAACATCAAAAGCAGATGGCCGTGTGTATCTGCAAAAATAAAAATCAGGTATTTTGAAAGCCCCCGGTAATGGGATCTGACAAACATTCAATCATTGATTCATTCTATCATTCTATCATTCATCCATTCTATCATTCATCCATTCTATCATTGAACATTCCCCCTCCAATCACTAAACATTCCCCCATTCACTAAATATATTGCTCTTTTTTAGCGAACTTTGCCTTTTGAAACAGAGATGAGATGAAAACAAAAGGTAATCAAAAGACCAAAATCAATATTGTCACACTGGGTTGTTCTAAAAACCTGGTGGACTCGGAAGTGTTATTTACACAGCTGAAAGGAAACGGAATGAATGTGAGTCACGAATCTTCGAAAGACGATTCGAACGTTGTCGTCATTAATACATGTGGATTTATAGACAATGCCAAGCAGGAATCTATAGACACCATTCTGAGATATGTTGAAGCCAAAGAAGCAGGCGTTGTCGATAAAGTATATGTAACAGGCTGTTTGTCGCACCGCTACAAAGATGATCTTGAAAAAGAAATCCCTCTTGTGGATTCGTGGTTCGGGACCAACGAGCTGCCCAGACTTCTGAAAACCCTGAAGGCAGATTACAAACATGAGCTGGTAGGTGAGCGTTTGCTGACCACCCCGGCCCACTATGCCTATCTGAAAATCGCCGAAGGCTGCGACAGGCCTTGCTCTTTCTGTGCTATTCCGCTTATGAGAGGCAAGCACGAATCACGTCCTATAGAAGAACTGGTATTGCAGGCTCAGAACCTGGCCAGAAAAGGCACCAAGGAACTTATCCTGATTGCCCAGGACCTGACTTATTTCGGACTGGATATTTATAAGAAAAGAAACCTGGCTGAACTCCTCGATAAACTGGCCGATGTGGAAGGTATCGACTGGATCAGACTTCAGTATGCTTATCCTTCAGGCTTCCCGCTGGATATCCTGGATGTGATGAAAAACCGCCCGAATGTCTGCAACTATCTCGATATGCCACTGCAACACGGTTCTTCGGAAATGCTCAAGATCATGAGAAGGGGAATAGACAGACCCAAAACAGAGGAACTGATCAACAAAATCCGTGAAAAAGTGCCGAATGTGGCCCTGAGAACCACCCTGATAGCCGGGCATCCCGGTGAAACAGAGGAAATGTTTGAAGAAATGTACTACTTCGTAGAGAAAATGAGGTTTGACCGCCTGGGTATTTTCCAATACTCACACGAAGACCAGACCCACTCCTTTTCTATGCCGGATGACATTGCCCCTGAGGTGAAGCAGGAAAGAACAGACATCATCATGGAACTACAGCAACAGATTTCACAGGAACTAAACCAGCAGAAAATCGGCAATACCTATAAAGTCCTTTTTGACAGAAAAGAAGGAGGTTACTTTATCGGCAGAACTGAACATGATTCTCCGGAAGTAGACAACGAAGTACTGGTTTCAGCTGAACAATATGTAAGATTGGGTGATTTTGCGAATGTAAAAATAAACCAGGCAGAAGAATTTGACCTTTACGGAACGGTGGTTTCTTAAACTACCGTTTTATCTCAGGTAACCCGGGAAACGCATAAAACGTAGCCCTATGGAAAAATCAAGACGGTTCAGATCAACAGGAAACTCCAGAGCGACATCGCCTCTGCCATCCCCAAAATTCAACTTATTGATTTTTCCATAATTATATCCCCCTTCAAGACTCAGGATAATGTCTCTTCCTGTGATGTCATTGCCCAGCAGAAAATCAAGCCCGAGGGTGGCTGCCGCTCCGTAGGACTTGCCTTTAAAATTAAAATCAACCCCGTTAGACTGGCCTTTGTTGGTATAAAAATGCATACCGGGACTCAAGCCCAGCACCACGTAAGTTTTAAAATCAATGCTTTTTCTGACATAAAATGCCGGTCCGACAAATTTGTGAGATATCTTATTGGACAAGGTGCCGTCGGTAACCGTTACACCGGTAATCAGGTGGGGATAAGTGAGTTTATCCGAGCTGTTTTTTGACTTGAAATCAGTATAAACAGCCCCAAGTCCAAAGTTATCCGTTATAAAATAAGCCGCGTCACCTCCGATCACCCAGCCCTTCAGCAGCTTTTCCTGGTACAACCCGAAAGCCTCCGTGTTGGTCCCTCCTTTATTGATGATATTGCCCAGCCCGGCTTTAATACCGACTCTGTACTTCATAAAATTCTGATAATCAGACTTTTTTTCAGGCTCCGTCAATCCCGTCAATTCCCTCTGTTCTTTTGCAGAAAGCGGCTTTTCAGTGGTTTTTGCTACCTGTTCTTTCTCTTTAACGACCTCTTTGGGAGCAGCTTCCTTTGTTTTTTCGGTATTATTGGCAGGCTTTTTAGTCTCTTTCGGGGGCTCTTCGGCTGGCTTTTTCTGAACAGGCGGCGGATTGCTGCCGGTCTTCGGAGACTGCTGGGTGCTTTCACCCGTTTTTTTAGTATTGTTAGACGGGTTATTTTTCCGGGTATCTATACGGGCCGGGGCATCTCCTGATGAAGCATTGGATGCCGGCAGTTTATCCTGCTTAACGATGTCTGCCGGGAAGTGGTTATACTTGAATGAACCTACCAGGTTTTTAAAGATTTCAGACCTCAGTACTTTATTATTAGCTCCCAAATAAGCATAAACAAAGCGTGAAGGTGTTTCGTCGAGGATTCTGCACCGGATTTGTTCTCCGGCCTGGGTTACGATAAGGTCTCTCTGGGCCACTAGCTTGGTGGACATTAACCCAAACAATACCAGGAATAATATTTTTGTAAAATTCGGACTCATAATTTTATATAATTCTGTGATTCACTCAATGATATTTTACAGGAAAGCAACTATTGATTAAAAATACGCAAAAATTGTACCGGAAAAAACATAACGGACAAAATGGACGCTGAAGCCGGGCTTAGTCTTTCTTTTTATCTGAAAAAGTTATTTAACGGTCAAAAACCTCATTATGCTACCATTCAATCATAAACCGTATTAAATTCTGTCGATTATTTTCATTAACGAATTTAAGTACTTAAACAATTGATTTTCATTTATTAAAGTATCGGATTGGCTTAAATTAACATACCGTTAACTAATTTTTTGGGCAATATTGTTGACTTATTAAATTTTATTTTTCTATCTTTCGAAAAATTCAATTTTTCTACAAATAAAAACCCAAGATGTATAATATGATATAAAGCTTTACGTTAACTAATTACCTAACAGAAAATGGAAAAAGTCCAAGTTAACGAGAGTGAGCTTGTATCAGCGTACATCCGTGGAGATGAAAGTGCCTTCGCCACGCTTGTTGAGCGTTACAAATCAAAAGTTTATACCACGATTTACCTTGTCGTCAAAGATGCCTATGTGGCAGAGGATTTAATGCAGGATACATTTATCAAAGCCATTAAAACCTTAAGAAACGGCAGATATAACGAAGAAGGAAAGTTTCTTCCGTGGATATTGAGGATTGCTCACAACCTTGCAATAGACTATTTCCGTAGAGCTAGACGCTATCCGAATGTAGTGTTTGAGGACGGAAGTAATGTGTTTAATTCGCTTAATTTTGCTGAGGATTCCATTGAATCAAAACAGATCAAAAAGGAATCACATGAACATCTCAGAAGCTTAATTAAGCGATTGCCTGATCAACAACGCGAGGTCTTAATCATGAGACACTATGAAGACTTAAGTTTTCAGGAAATCGCGGACGCGACAGGGGTGAGTATCAATACTGCATTAGGACGTATGCGTTACGCTCTCATTAATCTTAGAAAAATGATGAGTAAAACTAAATATGCCTATGACACAAACCTGTACATCGACGCAGAATGACGTAATTCGTTATGTTTATAACGAAACCACTCCTTCTGAGAATCTTATTATCGAGGAATCTATCTTACATGACAATGATTTATTAAGTTTCTATCTTAATTGCATTGACCTGAAAGAAGGGCTGAACAAAGTAAAAGTTTCACCCTCCGAAAAATCGACCAACAGGATTCTGGAATTTTCAAGAAATTATGTGCCCGTGATTTAATCACGGGTTTTTTTTGTTCTTAATTTTGAATGAATGAGTGATTCAAGGATAGGATTATTGTGATTAAAAATTAATTTTTCAATCATCATTCTGCATTGAGCATTGGCTTATATCTTCCGCTTAAGCTCAAAATGCATCCCCAGGTATACCCTTCTCACCATTTCATCGGCGGCGAGTTCTTCTGCGGTGCCTTGTTTAAGGATTTTACCTTCAAATAACAGGTAGGCCCTGTCGGTAATGGATAAGGTCTCATTTACGTTGTGGTCCGTAATAAGGATACCTATATTTCTGTGTTTCAGTCTGGCCACAATACCCTGGATTTCTTCAACGGCAATCGGGTCAACCCCCGCAAACGGCTCATCAAGTAAAATAAATTTCGGATCAACCGCCAGAGCCCTGGCAATTTCCGTCCGCCTCCTCTCCCCTCCTGACAATACGATACCCTTGTTTTTACGGACGTGGGTCAGACTGAATTCTTCCAGCAAGCCTTCCGTCTTTTCTCTCCTCTCTGCTTTCGACATTCCGGGCTTGGCCAGTTCCAGTACACCGAGAATATTCTCTTCTACCGTCAGATCTCTGAAAATCGAAGCTTCCTGTGCCAGGTACCCGATCCCCAGTTTGGCTCTTTTGTACATCGGCAGGCTCGTAATATCCAGGTCATCAAGCCAGACCTTACCTTCATTCGGTTTCACCAAACCAACGGCCATGTAGAAAGAAGTGGTTTTCCCGGCACCATTAGGTCCGAGCAATCCGACGATCTCTCCCTGAGCCACCTGGTAACTCACCTGATTATTGACCAGACGTTGTCCGTATTTTTTGATAAGATTTTCGGTCCGAAGAAGCATTTACACAAAAATTAAAATACAAATTGTTTGAAACCACAAAGTTAAGCCTAAATATCAGCTTTTCCTGTTAAAATATGTTACAATCAGGCAAACTTAATATCCCTGATAAACAATTGCAGGGAGGTCTGCCCTCTGAAGGTATTCTCATCAATGCTGTAAACCATATCGAAAGGACGGCCGGCCGCCAGGCCCTTGTAAAAATCGTCGACCATACCAAAACCGATCGCAGAAAGAACAGCTCCTGTTCCTGTATCGAGCACATCGATTTTAAGGTGTTTTTCTTTCAATATCCTGGGCGTGGAAGCCAGACGAAGGTTACGTGAAACAAAGACGGGCTGCATATTTTTGGGTCCGAATGGCGACATCTGCTTCAGAATCCGGTAAAATTTCCGGTCAATATCTGAAATTCCGATCTCCAGGTCAATGTTAATCTCAGGAATCAGGGGTTCGGCTCCCATCCGGTTATTCACCGCCGTATCAAAAGCAAGCCTGAACGCCTGAATGTTTTCAATCGGAATGGTCATCCCGGCGGCATGCATGTGGCCGCCAAACTGCTCCAGCAGATGGGAGCACTCCTCAATGGCTTCATAAAGGTTAAATCCGACAACGGACCTGGCCGAACCTGCGGCATAGTCTCCCGTGGTTTTTGTAAAAATAATGGTGGGCCTGTAAAAATGCTCTATGCATCGCGAGGCCACAATCCCAATGACGCCCTTATGCCAGTTTTCATTAAAAAGCACCGTACTTCTGGCCTGATTCAGCATCCACTCATCTCCCCTGATCATTCCCAGGGCCTCATCTGTTATTTTGGCATCCAGGCCTTTCCGCTCGGTATTATTTTCCTGGATTTTATACGCAAAAGCCAGGGCTTCATCAAAGTCATCGGAAAGTAAAAGTTCAACGGCAGCTTTCGCATGTTTGATCCTTCCGGCGGCATTGATCCGCGGCCCGATCACAAACACGACGCTTTCTATGCTCATTTCGCCCTGATGGCCGGCTACCTGCTTGAGGGCTTTCAGACTCTGACGAGGGTTCTCATTCATCTTTTTCAGCCCGAAATAGGCCAGAGTCCGGTTTTCTCCTACGATCGGAACAATATCGGAAGCGATACTGACCATGGCCAGATCAAGATATTCGCACAGTTTTTCAAAAGGAATGTCATTCCGAAGGCAATAGGCTGTCAGCAGCTTAAATCCTACGCCATTGCCGGTAAGCTCTTTGAAAGGATATTCACAATCTTTTCGTTTCGGATCCAGCACAGCCACAGCCTCAGGCAGGTCCTCCCCGGGCTCGTGGTGATCGCAAATGATAAAATCAATCCCGTATTTCTCCCTGGCATACTGCACCTTGTCGGCCGCCTTGATTCCGCAATCCAGACATATGATCAGTGAAACGCCCATTTCGGCCGCCTGATCGATCCCCTTCACCGACACCCCGTACCCTTCTGTATAACGGTCGGGATTATAATAAGTCAGGTGTTCGTAAAATCCGGACAGAAAACCATACACCAGGGCCACGGCGGTGGTACCATCCACATCATAATCTCCGTAAACCATGATTTTCTGATTCAGGCTGATCGCCTGTTCAAGCCTTTCTACAGCCCTGTCCATGTCTTTCATGAGAAACGGATCATGCAGATGACTCAGCTGAGGCCTGAAAAAAGTTTTGGCCTCATCAAAATCATGCACACCCCTCTGCCAAAGGATATTGGCTAAAACAGGGCTGATGCTGAGTTTTTCGATAAGTGATTGTGTGGCCTGAAGATCCTCAGCGGATTCAGGTAGTTGTTGTAATTTCCAGCGTTTCTCTACCATTACCCAAAATTAGGAAAAATAATTATCCCTGCGTGCTTTCCCCGCCATTGTATTTTCGGTTTTATTATCCCGGAAAACGCAAAACAGTATTCAAATTTACAAAAAGGCACAAAAAAAACGCCACGAAGGCGTTTTTTAAAACTATAAATGTATCTCTTACAAAATCACGGTAAGACTTTTTACAACAGCCACCAACCTGACAGCATCAAAAATACGCTGTTCGGATCCACCATGACTCTTTACAGAAGCTTCGTGCGAGGTAACACACATTTCGCAACCATTCAGGGCAGAGATGGCAAGGCTTAATAATTCAAAAAATTCTTTTCCCAATACCGGGTTCATCATGATAGACATCCTGATGCCGGCCTGGGCATTCTGATAGAACTCTTTGGCATGAAGGAAGTGTTTGAAACGGTAGAATACATTGTTTGCATTCATCAGAGACACGCACGAAACCACTTCATTGATCTCTTTCTGATCGGCACCCACAGCCAGTGCTTTTTCTTCCAGGGCTTTGATCAGCACCTCAGACTTCTCGTTGACAGCGGCAGAAAAGGCCAGTAAATATGCCTCTTTTTCTGTCAGGGAAGTAGCCTTAAGAGAATTTGAAAGATTGATTTTCAGATCTTTCAGATACCTGCTGTCCGATTCATTCAGTTTGTCAATCAGGGCACTTTCAAGCTCCGCAGATAAATTAACGATTTCGAACAGACTGTTTTTTGTGTTTGCAGTTACTCCAAACATATTTTTATGATTTAAAAAGAAACAGGAAGGTCCGGGACCTTCCTGTTTCTTTTGATTTCTTATTACTTAAGCGTTGATGGTCTCTTCGCCTTTTTTCCAGTTACAAGGACAAAGTTCGTCTGTCTGAAGAGCATCCAATACCCTTAAAACTTCGTCTACATTACGGCCGACAGAAAGATCATTGGCACATACCCATCTGATGACACCCTGAGGATCAACGATGTAGGTCACACGATAGGCGATTTTCTCATTAGCTTCAAGAATTCCCAATTCTTCAGCAAGCGACTTTGAAGTATCAGCCAGCATCGGGAAATGAAGACCTCTCAGATCGTCATGATTTTGCCTCCACGCCAGGTGAACAAACTCAGAGTCAGTAGAAGCACCGATCAAAACTGCATCACGATCAGAAAAATCTTCAACACGCTGATTGAAAGCGGCGATTTCTGTAGGACATACAAAAGTAAAGTCTTTCGGCCACCAGAACATCACCATCCACTTGTCTGCATTTTTGTGATCTTCCGAAGAGATTTCGTAGAATTCGTTACCTTTTTCAAGTGATACTACTGAAGTTTTTTTGAATTGAGGAAATTGTGATCCTAAACCTAACATATTGATTAATAATTTAATTATTTATTGATAAAATACAATTTATAAAAATTACCAGCCCGTAATTTTTTCACAAAAATACTACTCAATTATCAAATTACTAAACATTTCTGATTTTTTACGGATATTACCACACCCGGAATAGTGCAAAAGTTACAGTTCCGCAAATCATACAAAAACCTCCCGGAATCTTACTATAACCCTGCTGATCTGCAACGAATTGACTTCTCACTTTTTTTTCATAAATTGCTAAGAGGAAATCGTTAAATTTGCAAAAAAAAGGAAGCTAAATGTTATTCGGTCTTTTCCGCAAGGAAACTCCCAAAGAGGACTTAAAACACAAAAACCAGACAACTCTCGAGAACATTCTTGAGAAAAAAATCCCGTCTATGGCCCTGAAATATGCCATGGACCTGTGGATAGACCAACCGTTTTCATTTAAAGTGACCCGGACACGCAATACCTGTCTCGGGAATTACTCATTCCGGAACGGCCAGCATCAGATCACTGTCAATCATGACCTTAATCCGTATTCTTTTCTGATTACCTATATTCACGAAGTGGCACATCAACGCACACTGTTACAATACATGGGCAAAAGAAAAAGACCCTTGCCCCACGGCCAGGAGTGGAAAAACAATTTCAAGCAACTGATGGCCCCGGTTCTCAACAATTACGTTTTCCCGCCGGATGTCCTGAAAGTACTGAGTGCCCATATGCAAAACCCTGCAGCCTCTTCTTCGAAAGATCCGCTGCTGGTCAAAACCCTGGCCAGGTATTCAGAAAATCAGAATCCCGATAAACTATCGCTGGGTGAATTAAAAAACGGAAGTCTTTTTAACTTCCACAACAAAGTCTATAAAAAACTGGAAGATCGCAGAACCCGCACCCTGGTAGAAGCCACTGTGGGTAAACGAAAATATACGATTTCGTCTCACGCAGAAGTTGAACAGGTCAATTAAACACTATTTACTGCTTAAAAAGGGGGCTTTTGATACAAAGAGTATAAATAAATCGTTCTAATTTGACCCCTTAAGTTTTTTTAATGAAGTATACCCTGAAAATATCATTACTGCTCCTTGTCCTTACGATATCCGGTTTTGCAAACGCCCAGAATTCGGTGCTTGCAAAAGGTAAATGGATAAGGATAGGCGTAACAGAAACAGGTATTTATGGGATAGATGAGAATTTCCTTAAAAAGCTCCAGGTCAACACTTCAGGCATCAATCCTGCACACATCAGGGTATTCGGAAACAACGAGGGCAGCCTTCCCCAGGCCAACACGGCACCAAGGATACCGGACCTGACGGAGCTTGCTGTATTATGCACTGATCAGGACGGCAAATTCGACAAAAACGACAAGATATATTTCCTGGGGCGATCGCCTCACAAAGTATTTCCGGACGAAACCGGAAGTCATTTTTTACATGAAATCAACCCATACAGCGATACCACTTTTTACTTTGTGACTTACACAGAAGGTGCGTCTAAAAAAATAACGGCTGCCCCCGCTAAAGCTTCAGCATTTCCGGTCATCGACACATTCAATCACTTCGAATTTTATGAGATCGACCAGAAAAACCTGCTGAATTCAGGAAGGGTGTGGCTGGGCGAATTCATCAATAACCAAGCCTCGTTTCCTGTAAAAATTGAAGGGTTAGTCAAAACCAAGCCTCTTCTTATTCATTCGTCACTTGCCGGGGTAGGCCGGTCTGCCCAGCAAATGGACTTTAACATTGATGATAAAACAGTAGCTACGCATGAACTGATGCGAACGCTTTATATCAATAATGACATTTATGCCCGCTACAACCGGGTAGCCAACTGGAGCGACCTTGATTTTTATGCTTCCCCTTTAAATGAATCATTTAATGTTACTTATAAATTAAAAAACGCCACCTCCTCCAGTGCCGGGGCATATCTGAATTATTTTACAATCAACGGGCAGCGGCAACTAAAAGAATATCCGCGGCAAACGGTAGCCAGGATATTGAACCCTGGCACAACGCCATCCTACAATTTCAAAATGAGCGGCATTGGCCCTAATACCCTGATCTGGGAAGTGGATGATAAATTTAATCCGAAATCTGTTTCCAATCAGGCCATATCCGGAGTCCTTACTCATTCCGGAGACTTCGTCAGCAAGGTTAAGACATTTCTGATCACCGATCCTCAGTATGTTTATACTCCGGCTTTTTCTGCCCTCGTATCCAATCAGGACATCAGGAGCTCTGATACTCCGGACATGGTCATTGTCTTTCCGGAAAGCTTCAGGAATGAGGTCAAAATACTCGCTGAACACCGAAAAACAAAAGACAAGCTGGATGTGCTTATGCTCAGCACTGAGGAAATTTATAATGAATTCAGCTCAGGCAGTCCCGATCCGACCGCCATCCGGGATCTTTGCAGGTTCTTTTACCAAAAAGATAAAAGCAAGTTCAGATACCTGCTCATTTTCGGAGACGGGTCTTACGACTATAAAAATATTTCCTCGTTTTCGTTTGTCAACAAAAAACTGGAAGTTCCTGCCTATCAGAGCCGTGAGTCGATGGAGCCAGTTTACAGCTACTCCTCTGACGACTACTTCGGCTTCCTCGAAGACCATGAGGGCGAATGGAAGGAAGGATATAGCGAGAATAATTTCTGGTATAAATCAAGAGAAGACGACCATACTTTAGATATCGGCATAGGCAGGATACCCGCCAAATCGAGGGAAGAAGCCAGGGCTGTGGTAAACAAGCTGCTTTACTATGATTCCATATCCAGGAGCCCCGGAAACTGGAAAAACAGGATCAGTTTTGTGGCTGATGATAAAGATTACAACATCCATCAGAGAGATGCTGAAGGTCTTTCATCTATCGTCAGTACCAAAAGTCCGGCGTTCCTGATTCAGAAACTTTACCTGGATGCCTATCCGATGGTCAGCTCACCCAACGGATCAAGGTCACCCAAAGCCACGGAAGCATTGCAAAAAGCGGTAGAAGACGGCTCGTTCATCATTAACTATAACGGGCACGGATCAGAAGACGGCTGGGCAGAAGAAAAACTCCTGACCACTCCCCAGATCACCCATTGGAGAAACCTTAAGAATCTTCCTCTTTTCTTTACAGCCACCTGTCAGTTTGGGAAATTTGATAATCCCTCGTTGGTTTCCGGGGCAGAGCTGGCCCTGCTGAATCCGTCGGGAGGGGCCATCGGATTGCTGACCACTACCAGGCCTGTTTATTCCAGTACCAATTTTACCATCAATACGGCGTTTTACGATTTCTTATCTACATCCGAAGCCAAAAGGGTCGGAGATCTCTTCAGGTTGACAAAAAACAGTGCCATCGACGGAGAAATAAACAGAAATTTTACTTTTTTGGGTGACCCCTCGTTACTTATTCCAAATTTCACGTCTAAAGTAGAAGTGACAAAGATTAATGGAGCGACGCCCAAAGGTCAGTTGCTGAAAGCTCTTTCAAAAATGAATATAGAAGGTGAGGTAAAAACGCAGGGATTCAATGGTACGCTTAACCTGGTAGTTTATGATAAATTATCAAAAGTGAGCACATTGGGTTCTTCTTCAGAAAGCCCTAAAATGGAATACGAAACCCTGAGGAGCAAGCTTTTTGAAGGACGTTTTGAAGTCATCAACAGCCGGTTTTCGGTTTCCTTTGTGATACCAAAGGATATTGATTACAGAACAGGACAGGGAAAAATGTTTCTTTATGCCATCAGCAAGGACAGCTCGTCTGAGTATTTCGGCCATTTTGAAGATTTCCTGATCGGGGGTTCCGATGACCAGGCCGTTAAAGACAACACAGGTCCGAAAATAGAAATGAAGGTAAACAATAATATACTGTCGGCGGCCATATCCGATGAAAGCGGGATCAACATTTCTCAATCGGGTATCGGACATGAGATGCTGATCATACTGAATGATACGATGAAAGTAGTGGCGAATCCCCACTTTTATAATATCTCCGGATACACCCGGGGGCAGTTGAATTATAACTTCGGAAACCTGGCGGAAGGAAAGCACCATGTAAAGCTAATTGTCTGGGATACTCATAATAATAAATCAGAGGAAACGTTGGTATTCAATATCCAGAAACCAACACTAAAAATAGAAGATTTGAAAAATTATCCGAATCCGTTCAAAGACTTTACTACGTTCAGCTTTACGCATAACCGGCCTGATGACGACCTTGAAATCAATATGAAAATCACGGATGGACTGGGCAGGGTAATTTTTAATCAGCAATACAATTGTTATGTTTGTGAGCCTAAAAAGGAAATCGGCATAGATTTTAACGCTAATTTCATCACTAACGGACAATTATTTTATAAAATTGATGTTAAATCATTAAGGGAAAACATTTCCGGATTTGCCAGCGGTAAACTGTTGTTTTGGAAATAAGAATAAAAACCCATTAATTTGAGGATTCAAATTGGGGTAATTTTTACGTAATACACATTAAACGATATATTTTTTTATTTTTCATTTATGAAAATCAAAAGTTTCAGAATTTTTGGAATAATTCTACTTCTTCCATATTTGGGTTATTCACAAGCTCTTACAAAACAATACAGGGTTGTCTCATCAGCTGTTCCTTTTCTGACCATCTCTCCTAACTCGAAGGCTGCTTCGATGGGTGACGCGGGTGTGGCCTCAACTCCTGACGCGAGTTCACTTTTCTGGAACACCTCAAAGCTGGCATTCATAGAAAACAAAACCGGGGCCAGTTTATCGTATGCCCCATGGCTTCGCGACCTGGTACAGGACATGAGCCTTCTTAACGCTGTGGGATATCACAAAATATCTGATAAACAAACACTTACAGCCGGATTGACTTATTTTAACCAGGGAGAGATCGAATTTACCAATGCCCAGGGTAATACCAACGGTAAATTCACCTCAAGAGAATTTGTCTTCGCTGCGGGGATCGCCCAGAAGCTGAACCAGGATTTCTCTATGGGTTTAAATCTTAAGTATATCAGTTCAAACCTTGTAGGTACGAATGTTATCGGTGGTCAGGCAGGTAAGCCGGGCAGAACCGCGGCGTTTGACCTCGGCATATATTACAACAAGAACAGACCTACCGACAAAGACGTTAAAAAGGTAGATTATGCATTCGGGTTGGTTTTGCAGAACCTTGGAGGTAAAATCAATTATGGCTTCGGAGAATACTATATTCCTGCCAATCTTAAGCTAGGTACAAGCATTTCTATCAAACCGGATAACCACAATAATTTCAATTTCTTAATTGATTTTAATAAATTACTAGTGCCCACACCTGATTCTACCGGAAAAGTGCCGAATGTCGGTTCGTTCTCGGCCGTGTTCAGTTCTTTCTCAGATGCTCCTGACGGATTTAAAGAAGAGATCAGGGAGTTCATGGGATCTGTAGGTGTAGAATACAACTATGACAATTTCTTTGCCATCAGAGGCGGTTATTTCTTCGAACCTATTTCAAAAGGCGGCAGAAAATACGCTACGATGGGTGCAGGAATTAAACTCAAAGAAACTTACAGCATCGACCTGGCTTATCTGATCCCGACCAATGCCGGTAACCCGCTGGCCAATACCTGGAGATTGAGTTTCAACATCAACCTTCCGAATAAGTCTAAAGGAACGGTTAAAGAGACGGAAGCCGACATTACAGAATAAGATACATTTTTACTTCTTATAACATAAAAAGCCACCCGTCGGGTGGCTTTTTTAATGGGGTAAAAGGATTATGTTAACGATTACATGCTTTTCTGATAAACAATCCTCACGCGTATCACAGACATTATCCGGTAACCCCGCGTCTCTCAGGAAAGCTGCTGAAAGCTTATTTCAGCAGGTGAAGGTACTCGACAAGGTCTATCACCTCCTGGTCTTTCAGCCCGAAATCAGGCATCAGCGAGTCTTTCATAGGCTCAACTGATTTTACTTCACCTTTCTTAAGTATTTTAATATCTGATTGCCCGACATATTTGACCATGTATTCCGTAGCTGTCTTGCTCGTAATGATGCCCTGAACCTGCGATCCGTCAGTGAGGGTGATTATACTGCCCTCATAGCCGAAGCTTACTCCCTGACTGGGTTTCAGAATGGCGGTAACCAAGCCTTCCTTGGTCAGTTTCTTTCCGATCTGGCTCAGTCCCGGACCAAAATCAACTCCTTGTTTATTAACCATATGGCAGCCTTTGCAATAAGTCTCAAATATCGTTTTTCCCGATCCGGCATCGCCTGTTTTCTGAGCAAGTAAATGCTGGTCTCCTTTTACTTCCTCTACCTGCTTATTACCAAACATTTTCACGGTTTCTGTCCTGATGTTACTTCTGAAAGACATCGTCAGCATCTTCCTGACGTCTTCTTTAAACTCAGCAGGTATTTTATTTACTTTATAAAGATCCCACAGCGTAACTTCACCAACCCACCCACGCATAGCCAAAAGGGCCGCTTTCCTGTAACTCATCGGGTATTTCTCTGATGTAAAGATCAAAACCAGCTGACGGTTGATGTTCTCATTATCCACCATACCGATCCTTTCTATCAATTTCACCACTTCCTTTTTATTTCTTCCGGGATCAGTGACAGCTTCTTTCAAAGGTACTATTCCGTAAAGGCCAACAGTAACTACAGCAGCTTCAAGGGTCAGGTTATCATCCTGGCTTTCCATTAATAACTTTCTTAAACGGGCAGATTCACTTTTAATCTCATACCTGGAAATAATGTCCAGGAAATCGTACGGATCTTCAATAGACTTGATTACTTCAGGAAGGATTTTATTGAATTCAGCATTCCGGGTGATGGTGTTTTTATCAAAGTGCCGGAAAATGATGACCTTCTCCTGGGCATTATCCGTTTTTTTCAGTAAGCTGATCAAAACATCATTTTTCGATTTATTTTCCTGGAAATCAAAGGCACGGTAATACCTGGCTTTGCTCGCAAAACCCGATTTCCCGATGATCTCTGCCAAAAGTTGCGGTGTGTTCGTCGCCCTGCTCCTCCAGACGATATCTTTTGCCGCATCCGTTTCCAGCCATCTTTCACCTTTCAATTCCTGATAGGCTTTCAGGCAATTATCCCAGTCCTGATCAGCACCAATACCCAGGGCCTCGAGGTACCAGCGATCTCCGCTTACGTAGCTTTCCGCCAGGCTGGCCCATATCTCAGGCTGATTCTGATGACGGATGGCCAGGGCTACTTCTCTTTTGACCTCAAATGATTTATCCTTTGACATTTTCAGATAAAAGGCCTTGTCAAATTTTCTCGATTGCCTGGCTATTTTAACTGCCACCATCCTGATGTCTTCGTAGGCATCCTGACCTGCTTTCTGAATATAGTGCGTTTCGCGGTTCTTGATCTTGCTCAGCAGCCACAAGGCTCTCGCCCGGTAAGCAGGCTCACCTTTTTCATACAATTCCAGCAGCGAAGTCTCAGCTTTCACGCCAAATCCCTGCAAAGCCTGAAAAGCCAGGTACCTGACATCCAGGTTCGGATTTTTAAGAGCTTCAATGGCCCCTTTAATTGATTTATAGTCAAAAACCGGCTTGCTGAACTTTGATCCTTTCGGGGCAATCCGGTAGATACGCCCTTTCTTAAGGTCTCCGATACCGTGCCCTCCTACCCCGCCATCATACCAGTCGGCCACAAAAAGAGAGCCGTCAGGTGCCACGGTCACATCAGATGGCCTGAACCACTGGTCTTTACCCGAAGCGTCAGCGATAGGCAGTTTACTCACCTTAAAACCTGCTCCGTCCTGTATGGATGGATAAGCACTGACGAGGTTGGTGCCCGCATCACAAAGAATAAGCTCTCCCTTATATTTTGGTGGCAATAAGTCTCCTTCATAAACCAGCATCCCCGTCGGTGAGCCCGCATAGGTTTGTCTTAAATTCGGGATAACACCCGGATCGTTCAGATGCCAGTGCTGTAGAAAAACCGAATCTTCCATGTTGGTCCTCTTAACCCGCCAGTCGGCCCCCGTCATTTCATCTTTATAGCCGTAATTACCATAGTCCACTATAAAGTTGATGCGGTTTCCGCGATTGCCGTCATCATCATTATCTGACTGCCATATCCTTCCGAATGAGTCGAGTGCCAGTTCATAATTGTTTCTGAAGTTCCAGCCTAAAACCTCAGGATTTTTTCCGTCCGGATCAATCCTCAGTACCATTCCTTCACGCAGCGGTTTGCTATCATCGGAGATCGGCGTATTGTAAATATCATTCATAGGCTTGCCGTCTGCAGTGGTCAGCCCCTTGACGAAGTTTCCGAAGTTAAAATAAAGCTTGCCGTCTGGTCCGAAAACAAAGGCATGGAGACCATGGTCACTCTGAAGGCCGCCAACCGTTTTAAACAAGATCTCCTTTTTGTCGGGCACATCGTCACCGTTGGTGTCCGTAAAAACCAGTACATTCGGACTGCAGGACACAATCAATTTATTACCTGTCACACAAATACCCAAAGCCGAATTCACATCCTCTCCCTGGTAATAAACCTTGGATTTATCGGCTTTGCCATCATTATCTGTATCTTCAAGAATCAGGATTTTGTCCCCTTTTTTCTCATAGGGGATTTTGTTGAAATCATTGCGGTAATTATAGGCCTGACACATCCAGACCCTGCCCTTCTGATCGATATCCATGTTGGTCGGATTGGCAATCATGGGTTCAGAGGCAAAAAGGGTTATTTCAAGTTCGCTGTCTTTGATTGAAATGCCTTCAGTTGTGATAAAACTATTGTTTTCGGTAAATAAGCCGGTTTCATTTTGTGTGGCCGTTTTTTCCTCTTTGTTGCAGGAAATCAAGAGAACAAAACTAAAAATAAGCAGAATCGGGATTTTCATAAGAATTAGAAAACTTCTTTAATTGTGAATGTGAAAAGGTAAACAAAGTTAATTACATGTCTCGAATTAAAAAAATTACTTTACTTTTGACAGCATTTTACAAATCATGGATACATGAAAAAAAAGTCAGCCTTACTATTTGTAATTCTCTTTAATTTTCAGTCGTTAATGGCTCAGCAATCAACTTCTTTCGAAATTCAGGGACACAGAGGTTCCAGGGGCTTAAGACCTGAGAATACCCTGCCTGCTTTCCTGAAAGCCATTGACGAAGGTGTACATACGCTTGAAATGGACGTTGTGATTTCGAAAGACAAAAAAGTAGTGGTCTCACACGAACCTTATTTTAACCCGGTCATTTCTACCGATCCCTCCGGCAAAAAAGTGACAGGAGAAACTTCTGTCAACCTCTACCATCTCACTTATGCCGAAATTAAAAAATATGATGTAGGGAAAAAGGGCAACCCGGCATTTCCGGAACAGCAAAAAATGGAAGCTCATAAACCGCTGCTGCGTGAAGTCCTCAGGGAAACAGATAAATATGCCAGAAGCAAAAACATAAGCGGCCTGAAATACAACATTGAGATCAAAAGCGAAGTCAAAGAATACGGCATTTCACAACCTGACATAGAAGTATTTTCCGACCTGGTCTCAGAAGTTCTGGTGGATGAAGTCTCCCCTGCAAGGGTGACCATCCAGAGTTTCGACTTTAATGTTCTCAAGCACTGGCATGCCAGGATAGAAGCCGGAAAGTATCCTAAAGTAACTCTTTCTGTTCTGATCGAACCGGAAGAAAACAATGACATTACCTACAACCTGGATCGCCTCGGATTCAAACCTGAGATCTGGAGCCCTAACTTTATGCAAGTTACTCCGGAGCGGCTTGAACAACTCCACAAAATGCACATCCGTGTCATTCCCTGGACTGTTAACAAGCCTGATGACCTGAAAAAAATCAAAGCCATGGGCTGTGACGGTTTAATCACAGATTACCCGAATAGGGCAAAAGATTTGTGAAATTGGTAAAATCATATTTAGTTTACATCTGCATTCAAAACATTGATCATATTGGGACTGTTAAATGACATTCTTGCTTTCTTTATTAAACGCCGGTCAGAGCGTATAGAAGACTTTAAACTTTATCCTATAGAAACACAGCAATCGGTGTTTCTTGACCTGATCAGCAAGGGTAAAAATACGGAGTACGGAAAGAAATATTATTTTGATGACATCAACACCATCAGGGATTTTCAGGAGAGGGTCCCGGTTTCAACCTATGAAGACCTCTACCCGTACATAGAAAGAATGCTGAAAGGGGAGCCGAACGTATTGTGGTCTACAGAAATACAATGGTTCTCAAAGTCATCCGGAACAACCAACGCCCGCAGCAAATTCATCCCTGTTTCTGCCGAATCTCTTGAAGATTGTCATTACAGGGGGGGCAAAGATATGATGACACTCTACCTGATGGAGCACCCTAAGTCTAACCTGTTTGATGGCAAAGGCTTGTCTATCGGGGGAACCTTACATCCTAATCCGTTCAATGAAAATACTTTTGCCGGGGATATCTCTGCGGTGATCATGCATAACCTTCCCACCTGGGCTGAGTACCTCAGGACCCCTTCCATTGAAGTGGCCCTGATGGACAACTGGGAAGAAAAGATGGACAAGATGATAGAAATCTGCTCCAGGGAAAACGTAGCCAGTATCCTGGGTGTCCCTACCTGGACAGTGGTCCTGCTCGAAAACATCATGGAACGGACCGGAGCGAAAAATATGCTGGAAATCTGGCCTAATTTTGAGCTCTTTGTTCATGGAGCGGTATCGTTCGGGCCTTACCGCGACTTATTCAGAAATAAGCTGTTCCCTTCCGACGAGGTTAATTATCTTGAAACGTACAATGCCTCAGAAGGATTTTTCGGCATCCAGGATGACCTGTCACTTAAGGACGAAATGCTCCTGATGCTTGACTATGGCATTTTCTACGAATTTATCCCTATGGAAGAATGGGACAAGGAATACCCGAAAGCCCTGACCCTGGAAGAAGTTGAAACAGATAAGAACTATGCCCTGGTGATTTCCACCAATTCAGGCCTATGGCGATATAAGATCGGAGATACCATCAAGTTTACTTCAAAGTCTCCTTTCAGAATAAAGGTATCAGGAAGAACCAAGCATTTCATCAATGCTTTCGGTGAGGAAGTCATTATTGAAAATGCCGAAAAAGCCATTACTGCAGCGGCCAAAGCATCAGAAGTGGACATCAAAGATTATACTGCAGGACCGATTTACATGAGCGAGGGAGAAAAAGGCGGCCACGAATGGGTAATAGAATGCAATACCATTCCGAAAAGCAAGGAGCTCTTCATCGACACCCTGGACAAAACCCTGCGTGAAGTCAATTCTGATTATGACGCCAAACGCCACAAAGACATGGCACTCAGACTGCCTAAAGTGCATTTTGTACAGCCCGGCACGTTTTACAACTGGATGAATAAAAGAGGTAAGCTGGGTGGACAGAATAAAGTGCCACGCCTGAGCAATTCAAGAGAATATCTCGAAGAAATCATTAAGCTGATCTGATTTTTAAAACTCTTCTACTTTACCGACGTCTCCCAACAGGTAACCCCAGGCTTTGAGCTCATCTACAGAATCGAAGATGACTTTCAGTATGGCGGTGATCGGCAATGCGAGCACCAGCCCGGAAATCCCCCAAAGGTTTCCGAAAAGGATGATGGAGATAATGGCTGCAAGCGAATTCATGCTCACTTTTGACCCTACGATATAAGGCGTGATGAAATTCCCCTCAAGAAACTGCACTACTGCAAAGGAAATGGCTACTCCCAAAGCATAAAGAGAGGAGTCTTTGGTAATCAAAGCCACCAAAACCGGCAACAACGCCCCGATGGCAATCCCGATGTAAGGAATCAGGACCAGGATGGCTGCAAAAAAACCAAAAAAGACCGCATTGGGGATATCGAGAAACAATAAAGCGATCGTATTCAGCGAGCCGATGATGATGATAACGAGAATCAACCCGGTCATGTAGCTCAAAACCACTTCTTTGATGCGTTTGATGACGGCATTGATCTTGTGTACACTCGTCTTCTTGAAGAGTTTATAAAGGAATATTTTCAGGAAATCGCGGTACAATAAAAACAGGAAAACATACAGGGGAATCAACGAGAGGTTGACCAGAAAACCGGAGGTCGTACTCAAGGTAGATGAAATAAAGGACGAGCTGTTTTTGAGTATTTCGGTCAGGTATTTTTGGCCTTCTGCAAACAGTGTTGCTTTCCGGATATGGAAATTGCGGTTAACCATGTGTTGAAAATCTTTCATCCAGACTTCTGCTTTCTGGGTAAAGAGCGGCACCAGGGTGTTCAGATCGGCAATCTGGATGTAAGCCAGGTAAAACACAAAGAAGATACAGGAAAGGGCGATGATCAGGGCAAAAACAATGGCCAGGGCTCTGGGTACTTTCCTGTTTTCAAAAAATACACAGATGGGTAAAAGAATAAAGGCCAGCAGACCTGAAAAACAGAGGGGCACCAACACGTCTTTTAACAGAAAAAGAACAAATACCAACACGACCAATACAATCAGTGATGCGGCAAATTTGATGGAAAAAGGTGGGGTATGTGATCTCATGTTGTTTTATCTGAAACTCAATAATACGTAAACATTTTGACAAAACTACAAATTAAATCAAAATCGGTAAAATGCCGGCAAACTCCTCAGAACGAACACTTGTACAATGCCGGGAAATCGTTGCCAGGTCAAATCAGATTCCTGTGCGGAAAAAGATTCTCAGAATTTAGCGTTCACCTGATAATACAAATTAAATAAAATGTTGTACTTTTCGATTAAAAACCTGTATTCAACTAATTGAAACGCTTCATGAAAACTTTAACGTCCTTAAAACCAATATTGTTTACCTTTTTAATCTTTTGTACTTCGCTGGCACAAGCCCAGTTGAAGAAGGTAAAAACGGCTTACGGATCGGTTACGGGAATCATCAAAGACCATGTTTCGATATTTAAAGGAGTGCCTTTTGCGGCACCGCCGGTGGGCGAATTACGCTGGAAAGCCCCCCAGCCGCCAAAAAAATGGAACGGATTATTAAATTGTGATACTTTCTCTGCCAGCCCTGTTCAGAACAATCCTGTGCCGTTCATGATGTGGACGCAGGAGTTCATTGCCCCGGCCAAGCCCCTCAGCGAAGACTGCCTTTATCTGAATATCTGGACACCCGCGGCCTCAAACAAAGCCAAACTGCCTGTGATCGTGTGGATTTACGGAGGCGGGTTTGTTTCGGGTTCTGCCGCCTGCCCTATTTATGACGGAGAAGAACTGTCAAAAAAGGGAGTTATTTTTATCAGTATCAATTACCGGGTAGGTATTTTCGGATTCCTTGCCCATCCTGAACTGAGCAAAGAGTCTGGTCACGGTTCCGGGAATTATGCTTTGCTGGACCAGATAGAAGCCTTGAAATGGATCAGGCAGAATATCGGAGAATTTGGTGGTGATCCTGAAAATGTCACCATTGCCGGGCAATCAGCCGGTTCCATGAGTGTCAATGCGTTAATTGCTTCTCCTTTAGCCAAAGGATTGTTTCAAAAAGCCATTGCCCAAAGCGGCGGTATATTGGGCGGGCGTATTTCAAGGCAATTGTCAGAAGCTGAAAAGACAGGGGAGGCAGTTTCAAAGCAACTATCGGCTAATTCAATAGCAGAACTGCGGTCAAAATCTGCAGAAGAAATCCAGAAAGCAGCTTCTGCCCCCGGTTTAAGATTTGGTCCGGTGCTGGATGATTACGTATTGCCCCTTGACCCCGTAAAATATTTTCAGCAAAAGAAACAAAACAATGTAGCCATTATGACGGGCTGGGTAACCGGCGACGGGGCACTGGCCGGCATTCAGCCTTCTACCCCGGAGAAATTCAGACAGGAAGCCGTGGCCAAATACGGAGACCAGTCGAATACTTTCCTGACGCTGTTCAAAGCGGATAATGATGAAGAACTGAAAGCTACCCAGTCAAAACTGGGATTGATCTCTTTCGGGGTTTTGCCTTCAAGGCTGCTTTCCGATTATAATGAAAAGCCGGTGTATATTTACCAGTTTAACCATGTACCACCGGATAAACCGAACTTTCCGAATTACGGGGCATTTCATACTGCAGAGGTGCCTTATGCGTTAAAAACACTTAAGATGTGGGACAGGGCCTGGAAAACTGAGGACCTTAACCTTGAGAATGCGATGTCTGATTACTGGGTCAATTTTGCCAGAACAGGCAATCCTAACGGGAAAGGACTTCCCGAATGGCAGCCCTATAACAAAACAACCGGAGTTATTATGGAATTTACAGATTCTCCGAAAGCAGTACCCGGTTTGCTGAAAAAAGAACTCGATTTTCTGGTGGGACAAGTAAAATAAGATGAGTTAAAATGATCCAATGTTAGCCATTATCCAATAAATTAGCATCACTATTAAACCTTAAAACATTTATGGAAATTTCTCACATGATTTCAGATGGAATTCTGACACTTGCCGGCCTTTACGTTTTTTTTAAATATCTTCTGAAGTTAAACCTTACGCATACTGTCCTGTGGGAATCATTCGTACTCTCTGTTACCTGTGCGGCACTTTTCGGATGTATCAGGTTTGCGGGTTACAAACAGGCAGAGAATGCTTCTGTTTTCTTTCAGCACATGGCTATTACAGTGGGGGCAGTGGGTATCGTGGCAGCTTCATGGGCACTGGTTACGAACTGCACCCTCAGCAAAACCATCTGTTATGTTTTGCTGACTGCAGGTTTCCTGGTTTTTGCGATATCCGACGGATTTAACATCCCGGTGATCCTGAAGTTTACCCCGTTAATTTCTATGCCTCTGGTAGCCCTTGCGGGCATCTACGGGCTTTTCAAAGGAAAGACAAAAGCAGGAGCCTGGCTTCTGGGAGGGGTTGCCTGTATGGCCCTGGCTTCTTTCAGCGGCAGCCTGATCAAGTCACCTTCTGTCAACATAGACATTTATCATTACCTCCTGGATTTAGGACTGGTTTGCTTCGGGTTGTCAACCGAACATCATCTGAAATCGAGATACTGAGCATAAAAAAAGAGGCAGGTTAAAAACCCGCCTCTTTAAGATATAAAAAAAATCACTTACGTTTACCTTTTCCTCCTTTTTTGCCGCCATGTCCATCTTTCAGACTCAACTCGGCAATGAATTTTCCATCAGCATCAAAACCCAGCAAAACCTTGGTTTCGTCTGCTTTCTTCACTAACACTCCATATTTCCCGTCCTCACTTTTCATTGCTTTTTCTACGGCAGACCCGGCATAGGTTGCAGAAATATAGCTGGTAATCGCCGCAGGCAAATCTGCCACTGCCACTTCAGTTCCTTTCAGGCCTTTACCCTTGTGTTCTTTAACAAAAGCACCCGCTGCGGTAAAAACCAGGCCGGCTTTGGTACCATCTGCTTTCAGAATCTGCAGAACAAATGATCCGTCGGTGGTTGTGCCAGCTTTTTCAATAGTAGCACCAGGATAATTGGTGGTGACGTAACTGGTGATGGTGGCCGAAAGAGCACTTACATCAACAGCCGTCAGGTTACATTTCCCGCGGGTATGGGTTCCTGTCGAATCATTTGTGGTAGCAAGGAATAAAAAATCAAACAGCTCAGAATCGTCCCCAGGAGACACTTCATCGTTGTTACATGCTACAAAAGCCACTGACAGTCCGAGTACCATCAGCCACACTAAATTAATTTTTCTCATGTTTGAAAAAGGTTTTAAGTTTAAATAAACTGCAAGGGTTTCTTACAAGTACAAGTGCTGCATAGGCATGCAAAGGTATTTTTTCGGTTTTCTGTCAATAAGGTCAAAGTCAGAAAGTTAATGAGGCCCCAAAACTTTCCTTACTCGGTTTAATTATCAATACGAAAAGGTGTTTATGCGTCGTTGCCTGTTATAAAAAAATATTCATGAATTGTAAGGAAAGTGTCGTTTCAGCGGGCATATCTTTTTACATTTGGGCATGAAAATTTTTAAGATAGCCTTTTGGATCTGAATGAATTAGCCCGGAAATGATATTTAATTCAGAATGTGGGAAACCACAGGCAACGTTTAAGACACCCCTTATCGTATGTCTTGATGGAAAGATAGTTTAAAATTTTATCGGTTTATTTTAACAAATTTCTCGTGTTTTTTAAAAAAAGTAAAACTTTTGACCTTCGAAATGTATTGGAGGGCTGTAAGGCAGGGCGTGCGTCTGCTCAAAAACAGCTCTTTGAGCAATACTATGGACTGGCCAGAAGCATCAGCATGCGATATGCAGGCAACCGGGACGAGGTAGATGAAATGCTCAACGACGGCTTTTTGAAAGTCTTCGCTAAAATTGACCAGTATAATCCTGATCAGTCTTTTGACGCATGGTTCAGAACGCTCGTGGTCAGGACCTGCATTGATTATTACAGAAAGAACAACTCAAAGTTCTCATTCATTGATATTCAGGATGCTCCGTATCTTGAACATAATGACGGGCTGATTGAGAAACTGACTGCGGAAGAAATCCTGGAACTGGTTCAGAAGCTGCCTGCTTCCTACCGTACTGTGTTTTCTTTGTACGTTGTCGAAGGTTTTTCTCATGCTGAGATCGCCGAAATGTTGGGAATCAACGAAGGGACTTCAAGATCTAATCTTTCGAAGGCCCGTTTAAAATTACAAGAATGGATAAAAATTTATTTAGAAGAATCCGTAAATCAAAATAATCATGTCTGAGGAAAATTTTGATAACAACATCCGAAAGAAACTGCAGTCCGTCAAACCGGACTTCAGCGAAGACGCCTGGCGTAAATTCCGATCTTCAATGCCGCTGCCGTGGTATATACCGTTCATTAAAGACTTCGGCGGATGGATCTATGGCGGGCTGGCAAGTATTGCCCTGCTTGGAACGATATATACCAATTACCTGACTAACAAAGAAAACGAACTGTTGCATGATAAGATAATTACTCTACAAAATAACCCTGTTTCAAAAACCGATACTGTTCTTGTTGAAAACTCAAGAGTGGATACCGTGTATGTTGTCAAATATATTGTCCAAAAGCAGAACATAGCTCAGTCTGAGGCTGATGAAAGCAGCAATCCGTCAGGCAAAAACAATCGTACGAACCTCAGGACCCGTAAAGGTGAACTGCCGGTAAACAATGATGAGCAGGTAGCCGCAGTGGCTCCTGAAAAAGACGCCGCCAAATCTGACGGCGTGGTAAGCACTTCCGGAAACGAAGAAAAAGCCGCGAAGAAAGAGCCTGAGGAATTCAGGGAAAAAGAGAATAAAGACGAGGTTAAAGTGCCTGAACTGAAAATCCCGGTCAAAGAGGAATTGCCGGAAGAGAAGAAGAAATTCAGGTTCCCTTCCATTCATGCCAGGGTGGGTATCGGTTCTGATTATCTCGGCTTTAACTTGCCGGCCATCGGCCCGGATATCGAGATTTTCCTGAACGACAGGATCAGTTTCAACACCGGGTTGCTGATTTCAGGACAGCAAACCAAAACCCATACTTTTGCCAAAGACTTTAATGTCATTACCGGTAAAACGTTTGAGGATGAATACAAAGGTTATATCCATGCCAAGCCTGCACGGATTGAAAATATCTCGATCAAAACCTCGTTTATCAAACTTCCGCTGTATTTTAACTATTATATACCGGCGTCTAAAAGCATTGCGTTTGCGGTTTCTGCAGGGACCAAACTCGATTTGTCGGTTTACCAGGACGTAAGTTATACCAGTGGAGTGTTGGGTGATCAGCTGATCAACAGGTTTGAGGCATCACCGAAGCCGGCCACTTTCAACAGTTTGTTCTATGGACTCGGACTCCAATATAAGCATAAACGGCTTGTGGCTCAGTTCTCGCCTTATTTTGACTTTCCTTTCAGGAATTTGTCCTATGGAAATGCCCCGAGAAAATTCGGTATAAATGCTTCATTGAAAATAGATCTCGGTAAAAAATAAAGCATTGAGAGACAGAGATAAACCCGGGAAAAATACAATTCCCGGGTTTATTATTTATTAGCCTCCTCTTTCTTTGCTTTAAGCCGTCTTTTCCTTAATTTTGTCCCTCATTTTTGAATATACCGGGACGCCAAGTCGTTAATTTTGAAAACAAAATATCATGAAGAAAACCTTAGTTCTTATTTTTATTTCCCTGACCACACTTTCTTACGGACAATTGAAGCCAAGGCTTTTCGAATACGGACCAAAATTAGGTTTGAATGTAACGACAATTTCTATCCCTAATAACCCGACCACCATTGATCCCAAACTGGCCATCAACTACCAGGGCGGAATATTCACCCGTTTTAACTACGGGAGATTCAGTCTTCAGCCGGAAGTTATCTATCAGCAAAAGGGAGCCACTTTTAAATCTCCAAGCGAAAAACATACTTACAGATATCTTTCTACCCCGGTGTTACTGGGCTATACTCCGCTAAAAGGTATTTATCTCGAAGCAGGTCCTGAATACAGCTGGGCCCTGAATGCAGGTTACAAAAAAGACGGTACGAGTATCTACGGACCGGACAGGGACAGGGATGTAGCCATGGTAGTTGGTGCACGCATCAACATGCTGGATATGTTTTCTCTTTTCAGTCTGAACCTGCGGTACGCCCATGGTCTTCAGAATACAACGAAAAGACTGAGTAACACCACCCCGCTTGATTTCAGAACCCGTACTTTCCAGCTGTCTGTAACCTATACTTTTTCGGAATATTACAGATGGTATAAAAAAGACAAGGAAAGAACAAAGAAGAAATAATCAATCCCGGTAAACGGAGAATTTATAAAAGGCGCCAAAGCCTGAAGTATTATACAAGATCACATTTTCAATGAATTTTATAGAAGAATTACGCTGGAGAGGAATGCTCCAGGACATGATGCCCGGTACCGAAGAACAACTTTCCAAGGAAATTACGGGGGCATA
The DNA here is from genome assembly GCF_009905725.1 of Emticicia sp. CRIBPO. GTDB lineage: Bacteria > Bacteroidota > Bacteroidia > Cytophagales > Spirosomataceae > Leadbetterella. The sequence goes on from NZ_JAAAKV010000006.1 coordinate 245,167, forward strand.
CATCGGCTTTGATCCTACTGCCAAGTCACTTCACATCGGAAACCTGGCCACCTTAATGCTGCTTAAGCAGTTCCAGTTGTCAGGACATAAACCTTATGCACTGGTCGGAGGAGCTACAGGTATGGTGGGTGACCCATCGGGAAAATCTGCAGAAAGACAGTTTTTATCAGAAGATGTTTTGAAAGAAAACCAGAATGCCATCAAAAAGCAGCTGGAGCGTTTTCTGGACTTTGACTGTGGTGCCAATTCGGCTGAAATGGTCAATAATTATGACTGGTTTAAAGAAATCAGCTTCCTTCAGTTTCTGAGAGAGGCCGGGAAATTCCTGACCGTCAACTACATGATGAGCAAGGATTCCGTTAAAAACCGTCTTCAGACCGGTATTTCTTTTGCGGAATTCTCTTACCAGCTAATCCAGGGATACGATTTCTACTGGTTATACAAAAATAAAGGTGTCAGACTTCAGATGGGAGGCTCTGACCAGTGGGGCAATATCACCACCGGAACAGAACTGATCAGACGCAAAGAAAACGACAACGACGAAAACGCGTCGTACTCTGCGTTTGCTCTTACGACTCCGCTCGTGACCAAGGCTGATGGAACCAAGTTCGGGAAGTCTGAGTCAGGTAACGTCTGGCTGGATCCGGAGATGACTTCTCCGTACCAGTTCTACCAGTTCTGGATCAACCAGACCGATGTGGACTGCCCGAGACTGATCAGGGTGTTTACCTTGTACTCAAAAGCTGAGATTGAGGCTATTGAGGCCGAACACAACCAGGCCCCTCACCTCAGAACAGCCCAGAAAGCCCTTGCCAAAGATGTTACCATCAGGGTGCATGGTCTCGAGCAATACGAACTGGCCGTAAAAGCCTCGGAAGTACTTTACGGAAAAGCGACTCTGGAAACCCTGCAAAGCCTGGACGAGAAGACATTCACCAGTGTTTTTGAAGGTGTGCCTCAGACAGAGATCACAAGAGAGGCTTATGACAACTGTCCGAGCTTGCTCGACCTGATTTCAGTGACTTCTGAAAATGAAATTTATCCTTCTAAAAGCGAAGCCAGAAGGGCCCTTCAGTCAAATGCCGTCAGCCTTAACAAGGAGAAGGTAAGTGATGAAAAACTCCCGGTTTCTGAAATCACCTTACTGCAGGGCAAGTACCTGCTGGTCGGTAAGGGTAAAAAAAATCATATTATTAAGGTGAATTAAGAATATTTATCTGAAACAAAAGCCGCGGGTCAACACCTGCGGCTTTTTTGCTTTAAAGGCAAGTGAACTTCAAACCAAAAACGCTTTTTTGCAATTCTTCTTTTATTTCATAATTTGCTGATAAATAGACCTAAACCCCATGCCATGAAATACTTTTCAGGGTTGATTCTTTTTCTGATCAGCTGTTCATCTTTCGCACAAAACGTATTTTCATACAGGGATACTTCCGGCCTGGTCTCTGTTGAAGCATACACTTCTTACTTGACTGATTCGAGCGGGAAACTGACTTTTGAACAGATAAGGGCCGGTTCAGACACTGGTTTCGTCCGCAACACCCGGAACTTTCTTAATTTCGGAAACACAGAATATCCGGTATGGGTACGGATTGACCTGAAAAACAATTCAGACAAAGACCTTTATCTCATCCAGGAACTTCACGATGTCAGAATGCTGGATGTTTATGTGATCAATGAACTTGGGGTACGGTCATGGGCTGCAGGCTCCATGCGTCCGTTTGGTGCCAGTTTCCTTAAACGCAATATCACCGTCTTTGATCTCGGGAAATTCCCGGAAAAGGTCTTCCTGAAAATACAAAATCCCAATGTGTACATTCCGCTTAAAATAGGGAATCTCCGGGCAGTTGACAGTTATCTCCATCGTTATGACTTACTTTATGGCAGCCTTTACGGTCTCATGATTGCTCTCATCGTTTACAACCTGTTTGTTTATGTAGTGGTGAGAGATAAACTTTTTCTGTATTATTTCTTCTATATCCTGTCTTCCGCCTACGTCATTTTCAGGGCTGACAACCATCATCATGAGTTCATATTCGGTCAAATTCCTTATTATGGTTTCGACATTAACCTTTCGTCCACCATTACGATCTTTTTTACCCTGGTATTTGCCAACGCTTATCTTAAGATAAAAGAGCTGGCCCCTGTTTTTTACCGTATCCTGGTGGTCATGATGTCCGTCGGGATTTTATTGCTGCCCAGTGAATGGCTTCCTTACAGGCCATGGATCAATGACATTTACCAGTTACTTTATATCCTCCTGGTCCTGGTTCTCCTTTCTGCAAGTATTTACATTCATTTCCTGGGATATAAACCTGCCAGGTTCTTTATTTTAGCTTTCGGGGTTTACATTTTCGGGGTGGTGAGCATCCTCCTGGGTTTTATGGGTGTATTACCCATGGACAAACTGCGTTCCGCTTACATTTACCAGATATGCTCGGCTCTTGAAGCATTGCTTTTTGCCCTGGCAGTAGCATACAGGTTCAATACCTACCGCAAGGAAGCTAAAGACGCCCGTGAACTTGCCCTCAGACGTTCGCAGGAACATGAAGAGCTGCTATATAAAAACAACCAGCTGCTCTCAGAAAAACTGAAAATAGAAGAAACATTCAGGAATTATCATCCGGAAAAAGACCTGGGCAGGGTAATGGAACAGGTGCAGCACAGCAACCTGATGATCCGAAAAATCTCGATACCGACAGTTGAGGGGATAATCATGTTTCCCGAGCAGGATATCAACCGTCTGGAAGCTATGGGAAGTTATTGCACCATACACCTGAGTGACCATAAGAAAATCATGACTTCAAAGCCAATGGTGCATTTCGAACAAATGATTGATAATACTCAGTTTATGAGGATCCACAAGTCTCATATCGTTAACCTCAATAATATCGTAAGGTACATCAGGGGTGAAGGAGGATGGGTAGAGATGAAGGACAAAAGTGAGATACCGGTTTCCAGGAGGTTGAAAAGTGAACTGCTGCAGAGGTTAACGCGGGAGCAGCATGCCGTTTAGAAAGTAGTTCCCGCAGTTCAGAAAACGGAGTTGCTTTAAGTACACAGGAGGTTATACTTTTGGTGAAAGTCTATTTTTTCACCTTAAACCTCATAAACATGACTAAATCAGCCAAATCTGTCCTGTTTTTCAGCTACTACCTTTTTATTGTCGGACTCGAACTGCTTTTTATCCCCGACTTCTTCACCAAAACAGCCCGGTTACCACAGGCCAATGAACCTTATATCAGGGTGGTTGGGGCCCTGGCCTTCATTATAGGTCTGTATTATCATCAATCTGCCAAAAACAATCTCATTCCGTTTTTAAAGGCCTCTATTCTCGGACGCTCTTTTTATTTCCTTTCGGCTGCAGGTCTCGTGGTTTTCAAAATTGCCCCGTCGGTATTTATCGCCTTTGGTCTTATTGATCTGCTAGGGGCCATATGGACCTGGACCTGTCTGAAAAGCGAAGGGCACATGTAAAGTCTTGTATAATAACTTCCATTTATTTTAATACATCATCCATTATGAAAAAAATTATCTTTTCTCTTATTCTTCTTACCGCGATAAAAACAACATTTGCCCAAAGCAAGGCAGAGCAAATGTTTCAGGCGACAGTCAGTGAATTCCAGGCGAATCCGGCCAAAGCGATTCGCGAAAGGGCATCCGATGATTATGTTCTCATCTCATCAAGCGGTTACATGATAGACAAGGCTAAAACTGAAGCTATCTTTAAAAATGTGAATTCTGTGTCCGTCAGTTTTACAAATCTGAAAGTGAGGCAAACCGGCCTGATAATAATCGTCACCGGAAAAGAACATGCCGTGAGACACCACTCCGACGGCACTCCCGACCTCGCCATTGACTATCTGTCGACATATGTTTACGAAATCAAAGGGGACCATCTGATATACCTGAGCGGCCATCACACTAAACCTGCCCCCTGAAAGAAGAGCATCCCGGAGCGATGGAATTAAAACCCATCACCGGTTTCAAGTCTTATCCTTTCCCCAGATAAAACTCCACCAACTCTTCAATAGGGCTTTTGACTATTTTGCCTACGGAGACTTGTCTCTGAGCTGCGGCTTCGCGGATAAAATCTGCGTAGTAATGGGCAATAGAGCCCGCAAAACCTACTTCATGTTTCTGATAATCCGGGTATTTGACAATGTATTTATCCAGGAACAACAGGAATGAATTCATGATCAGTGAATGCATGAATGCGTCTGTCCTGTGTTCAGAAACAAAAGTTGAAAAAGAAGCAAAATACCGGTTGGGAAAAGGCTGCCGGTAGGCATGATCAATAATAGTAATGCGGTCTATTACCCCATATTTTTCTTCAAAAATTGTTCTCAGACTTTCAGGCAGTTCTTTATGCAGATAAGCCAGGATCAGGCTCTTGCCGAGGTGCCCCCCGCTGCCTTCATCTCCCAGCCAGAAACCGAGTGGTGGTACCTGGAAAGCAATTTTTTCACCATCAAAAAAACAGGAGTTGGAACCGGTACCTAAAATACAGGCAATGCCCTGCCCTTCTCCGAATACTGCCCTGGCTGCCGCCACCACATCGCTGTAGGTCTCTACTTTTTTACAACCCGTGAAAACATCGGTAAGGGCATCCGCCATAATTTTACCTTTTATTTCGTCGGTAATCCCTGTGCCGTAATAATAGATTTCCTTCACACCTTCCACCTCGCTGATAAAGGGCTTCAAAGTCTCAAGCAACACCCCTGTTATTTCTTCACGGGTTTGAAAATAGGGGTTAAACCCCGGAGTTTGAACCTTTTGTACAGATTTGTTCTTATCTATAAGTCTCCAATCAGTTTTTGTGGAGCCACTTTCGGCAATTAATATCATATTTTTTTTATCTAAATCAAGATTTGAGCCGTACCTTTGTTAATTATTTTTTGGAATTTTGAATACTGAAAATGTCTGAATATCAGCTTTATACCTTGTCTAACGGCATACGAATTGCCCACAGGCAAGTGACCAATACAAAAATCGTTCATTGTGGTATCATGTTGGATATCGGTAGCCGTGATGAACTGCCCCATCAAACAGGACTGGCCCACTTTTGGGAACACATGGCTTTCAAAGGTACAAAAAAACGTAAATCATACCATATTATCAACAGGCTGGAAGCGGTAGGCGGTGAATTAAACGCCTATACCACCAAAGAAAAGGTCTGTTTTTATGCCTCCCTACTCGATATCCATTTTGAGAAATCGGTGGAATTACTTTGTGATATCACTTTCAACAGCATTTTTCCTGAAAAACAGATTGAGAAAGAAAGAGGGGTGATCCTGGAAGAAATGTCTATGTACCTTGATTCTCCGGAAGACTCGATCCAGGATGATTTCGATGCCCTGCTTTTTCCGGAACACCAGTTAGGTGCCAATATCCTCGGTACCCAGGAGAGTGTGAAGTCTTTTTCAAAAAAGCACCTGCAGGATTTCATCGCAGAAAACCTGGATACTGAGAAAATCATCTTTTCGGTAGTCGGAAATATTGATGCCAAAAAAGCTTTCAAGGTCATCGAAAAATACCTGAGAGATATTCCTAAAGTGAAAAACACTAAAACCAGGCTGGCCCCGAGCCTGTATGTCCCTCAGCAGCAATTCATCAAAAAACAGATCAACCAGGCTCATTCTGCCATCGGGAGACCTTCTTATTCATTAAAAGATAAAAACAGACTGCCGTTTTTCACCCTTATCAACCTTTTGGGCGGACCGGGGATGAATTCAAGATTTAACCTCAGCCTGAGAGAAAAATACGGTCTTGTTTACAGCATAGAAGCCAATTTCACCACCTATCTTGACAGCGGTTTCCTGGGCATTTATTTCGGAACCGACCCTCAGAACCTTGAAAAAGCCCATAAACTGATTGATAAGGAAATGAAACTCCTGAGAGAAAAGAAACTGGGCGGACTGCAGCTTAAATCCCTGAAAGACCAGCTGATGGGACAGCTCGCTATGGCCGAAGAAGGCAACCAGGGTTATATGCTGATGATGGCGAAGAGTATTCTTGACCTGGAAAAAATAGAAAGCCTTCAGGATATTTTTGACGATATCAATGCCATTAAATCAGAAAAACTACTGGAACTGGCCAATGAGATGTTTGCCGAGTCACAGATGAGCCGTCTGACATTTTTACCTGAATAATCAGAATCCGAGGATCTGCTCCACCCTTTGCTTTAATTCAGTCACTGGCCGGGCAATTTCTTCAAACTCAGTACCAAACCTGCGGGTAAGTCCGATATCCGTCACATGGATGATCCGGGACTCCTCCCCCAGCAGCCCGGTTACGACAATTTCTGCTGCTTCAAGGCAGGTTTCTTCATCTATTTCAGATAGGTTTTCTGCTTCCAGCGTTATACTGACGGTTTGTCCCGGATCCGGCAATAGCATAAACCGCCATCCGGAAGCATCTATTTCACGATACGCCAGTTTTTCGTCATAAATACCGAAAGTAAGGTCCCAGTTTTCTGCGGGGCGGCAGTACTTAAACTCCCAATGTGTCAGTTCAGGCGAATAACTGATCAGTTTTCTTGAGAGTTTAAGCAATTCCCTGCTCCTGTTCGGAGAGATGGTAAATGAATATTGTTTATAAAACCCCGGTTCAATATCCCACGTAAAAGTCCCGATTTCCAGCACTTTGTTGTCAAATATCCTGACAAGATGTTCTTTGTTGGCTTCCGTTCCATGTTCAAGAGCCTTGCGGATCAGTTCGTCGTTTTTGACGAACCACCTCCAGAACTTTTGAATCTTGTCATCAATATCAGGGTTTTCCATTTTTTAATTTAATTTCCAGATGGCTGCGTTCAACACCGAAGCAAAGCTAACCCATAAAATATAGGGAATCAATAAATAAGCCGCCACTTTTCTCACTTTATAAAAAGTAAAGATGGTATACACAATGGCCAGCCACAGCAGGACGATATTCACAAAAGCCCAGTCGGGGCGATGGAAATAGAAGAACATAAAGCTCCAGGCAAAATTCAGGATCAGCTGAACGCCGTAAATTTGTGTGGCGTTTGACCGGATACCATCAGAAGATGATTTCCAGACAATAAACATAGCTATGCCCATAAGAAGATATAAACCCGTCCAGACAGGGCCAAAGATGCTGTTGGGAGGATTAAAAGAAGGTTTGTTGATCGTTGAATACCAACCTGAAATATTATCAGTAGTAACCACACCCGCAATGCCACCGAGGGCAAGCGGAATAGCGATAGACACAATAAGCGGAAGAATGTTTGAAGGTTTCATGCTGTTATTATTATTTTATGGTGGGAAATGGTAAAAAACTGTTCCTGAATTTTAACTCCGGAGGCAGCCCATATGTTTCCGGTTCCTGATGTAAACCCCCTTTTTCAGGTCCTGCTTTTAGTATCCGGAACTCAAAAAAACTCACTTACCCACCTGCAACATAAATTTATCCTGCAAAATCTGACTTTTGTTACATTCATATTTTATGCTAAGATATAAAATAAAAAAAGAGCAGAAAAATTTCCTGCCCCTTCTGAGTTGTGCTTCATTACTTTTCTTACAAAAGATTCTTTATAGTATCGGTGATACCGGTCAACTGATTTTTCAATAACGGCTCTGTAGCTTTGGCTGCAATCCCGCCCTTCTCCATCTTACCGACCGTCCCGAGGGCAGTGCTTACAAGTGTACCGAGTTTTTGTCCGGAGCCACTCCCCAGAACAGACATTCCGGCCTGAATCAACCCTAGGTTACTTTTCAGTCCGGCGGCCTGACCAATCAGACTGGAGCCGCTTCCCAGCAAACTGCTTATTTTACCCGCTCCCAGCAACACTTTTATGGTACTCACAATCTTTCCCAATGCGTTCTTCTGAACAAGCCCCTTTGAGGCCAGCGGAATGAGCTGCTTAAGTAACCCGGCCTGGCTCAGCAGTTTTTTACCAAAAGAATTCTTTGTTTCGCCGGCCTGAGCCTCTACCCCCGAGGCTGCTGAAGTTAAAACTTTCGCCAGGTTGTCTTTATCGCCTTTGGCCTGAAGGCTTGTGGCACTGTCCAGTAACCTAATAAGATCTGCCGTTTGAGCAAAAGAAAACTGGCTAAGAAAAAGTCCGAAGACTAAAAATCCCGATCTGACAAATTTGTGTATTCCCATTTATTAAAATATTTTTTTTATTTGACGTGAAACTTGATAACTTGTCACATATTATTTCATATTTATTTACACCATTCCTAAAGTTTCAATACTGCAGTAGCCTGACAATATTCAAAATGACACAAGACAGAAGACATTTCATAAAAACAGCAGCATTATCAGCCTCCGGTGTTCTTTTATCAAGATTTTCATACGCCGCAGACTTCCCCCAGGTGAGGATAGTCCAGGCTCAGAGAAAGTTCAACAGCGAAATCATTGAATCGACGATAAAAAGGATCAGGTCAAAAGTTAAGAACCAGGAGATCGGCTGGTTATTTGAGAACTGTTTTCCGAATACACTGGATACAACGGTTAATTTTTCTCAGAAAAATAACCGTCCGGACACCTTTGTCATCACCGGAGATATACATGCCATGTGGCTGAGAGACAGTACGGCACAAGTCTGGCCTTACTTGCCGCTCATTAATGAAGACGCCAGGCTCAAAGACCTTCTGGCAGGTGTAATCAACCGTCAGACGGCCTGTATCCTTATCGACCCTTATGCCAATGCCTTCAATGACGGCCCCGGCAAATCAGAATGGCTGACGGATCATACCGACATGAAACCGGAACTTCATGAGCGTAAATGGGAGCTCGATTCCCTGTGTTATACCGTGCGGCTGGCCTATCATTACTGGAAAACCTCGGGAGATGTTTCCTGTTTTGATGAAAACTGGAAAAAGGCGGCTCAACTGATCATCAAAACCTGTAAAGAACAGCAGAGAAAAGTAGTGAGAGGGCCTTATAAATTCGGCCGTACCACCTCATGGTCTACTGACACTGTGCCTGGTAACGGTTATGGTAACATTACTAAACCTGTGGGCATGATCCATAGTATTTTCAGGCCTTCTGATGATGCTACCTTGTATCCTTTCCTGGTTTCTTCCAATCTTTTTGCCGTGGTATCGTTCCGCCAGCTGGCAGAGATATCAGAAACTGTACTGAAGGATGCTGCTTTTGCTGCCGAGTGTAAAGAACTGGCCAATGAAGTCGAAACCGCCATTAAAAAATATGCAGTAGTGGACCATCCGAAATACGGAAAAATCTACGCCATGGAAGTAGACGGCTTTGGCAATGCCCTGTTTCAGGACGATGCCAATGTACCCAATTTGCTGAGCTTGCCTTATCTGGGAGTAGTTTCGGATAAAGACAAACTCTATAAGAACACCCGCAAGTTTGTGCTGAGCGAAGACAACCCCTATTTCTTCAAAGGCAGGGCTGCCGAAGGCCTCGGAAGTCCGCATACCCTCATCAATCAGATCTGGCCGATGGGCATCATCATGAGAGCGATGACCTCTACTGAAGACGCTGAGATACTTGCCCAGGTAGAACTTCTCAGGAAAACCCATGCCGGCACAGGTTTTATGCATGAATCCTTTGACAAAGACAATGCTTCCGTGTTTACAAGAAAATGGTTTGCCTGGGCTAATACCCTTTTCGGTGAACTGATCCTCAAAATTGAAAAAGAAAGACCATATCTGTTCGATAAATTCTAAACTAAAATCAAAGAGAGTATTATGCAATCAAGAAGAAAATTCATCCGCGGGGCCGCATTCAGCTGGTCGGCTCTGAGCATCCCGATGCTTTCATTTGCGAAGAAAGCGGCGGTAACGAAACCTATCGTGGTTTCAACCTGGGACAGTGGTCTGGCTGTGAATGCTGAAGCCTGGAAAGTATTGGGTAAGTCAGGAAAAGCAATTGACGCGGTCGAAGTAGCGGCCAACTCCATCGAAAATACCATCAACTGTTGCGTAGGTCTTGGTGGAAACCCCGACCGTGACGGCAAAGTGACACTTGACGCCTGTATCATGGATGAAAAAGCCAACTGCGGATCTGTGGCCTTCCTGGAAAAAATCAAAAATCCTATTTCTGTAGCCCGCAAGGTCATGGAAAAAACACCGCACGTCATGCTGGTAGGTGAAGGAGCCCAGCAGTTTGCTTTGGAAAACGGGTTTACCAAAGAGTCAGGGGCACTTTCTGCAGATGCGGAAAAGACCTATAAAGAATGGCTTAAGAAATCAGAATACAAGCCTGTGATGAATATAGAGCAACAGCAGATCAAAGCGAAAAAGGGGCACGGGCCTTTTGCTCCGAATTATTTTGAAGACGGCTCATTTAACCACGATACCATGGGTACTATTGCCCTTGACAATTCGGGAGACCTTTCGGGAGCCTGCACCACGAGCGGTATGGGCTTCAAAATGAGAGGCCGGGTCGGAGACTCTCCCATCATCGGTGCGGGGTTGTTCGTCGATAACGAAATTGGTGCTGCCACCTCATCAGGACAGGGTGAAGAAGTCATCAGGGTTTGCGGCACTCACCTGGTAGTAGAAATGATGAGAGCGGGTAAAACACCTAAAGAAGCCTGCAAAATCGCAGTAGAGCGTATCATCAAAATCAACCCGGAAAAGGCCAGAGACTTCCAGGTAGGTTTTATTGCGATCAACAAAAATGGTGAATACGGGGCCTATTCTATCCAACCGGGATTCAGCTATTCCGTGACCAAAGCAGACGACGGCGGTAAGGTTTACATGGCAGAAAGTCATTTTGCTAAAAAATAATCAATTATTCAAAATATCCATTCTTTCAGGCCGGCAATAACCACCGGCCTGATACCTTAAAATTTATGAAAAAAGTCCTCGTCCTGTTATTTTGTTTATTCTCATTTCAGATCCATGCCCAGTTTAAAGCAGACTGGGCCAGCCTTGACCAGCGTCAGACCCCGGCCTGGTTTGAAGATGCCAAATTCGGCATTTTTGTTCACTGGGGCATTTACTCTGTTCCGGCCTGGGCCACCAACTCCAACGCAGATGGTTTCGGCAGCGGCTATGCTGAATGGTACTGGCAAAGACTGCATGCTCCCAACCTGAAAATCCATCCTGAATTTGTGGCTTTCCATGAAAAAAACTATGGAAAGATCAGCTATCAGGATTTTGCCAGGGACTTTAAAGCTGAGTTGTTCAGACCGGATGACTGGGCAGATATTTTTGAAAAAGCAGGGGCAAAATATGTGGTACTGACTTCCAAACACCATGAGGGCTTTACGATGTGGCCAAGCCAGGAATCATGGAACTGGAATGCGGTGGATGTTGGCCCACACAGAGACCTGGCCGGCGACCTGATGAAATCAGTGAAAGCTAAAAATTTGAGAATGGGGTATTATTATTCGCTGTATGAATGGTTTAACCCGGTCTACAAAAACGATGTTCACAAGTACGTGAATGAGAGAATGATCCCGCAAATGAAAGATCTTGTTACGAAATATCAGCCTGATGTGCTCTGGACAGACGGCGAGTGGGACCATCCCGCGAAAACCTGGAAAAGTGAAGAATTCCTCGCATGGCTGTTCAATGATTCTCCCGTAAAAAACAGTATTGTGGTCAATGACCGCTGGGGCAATGACACCAAAGGGGCCCACGGAAGTTTTTCCACCTCAGAATATGGTCATGGCGGAAACGACAACAAAAAACTGACCAACGGCTTTCAGAAACCCTGGGAAGAATGCCGCGGCATCGGCGAATCATTTGGCTACAACCGCAATGAAAACCTGGCCAACTATCAGACAGGCGAACAACTGGTACATGAGCTGATCAATATTGTAGCCAGGGGAGGCAACTTCCTGCTGAACATCGGACCCACAGCAGACGGGAGAATTCCGGTAATCATGCAGCAGAGACTGCAGGAAATAGGCACATGGCTAAAAGTAAACGGTGACGCCATCTACAGGACCAGAAAATGGGACGCCGCTCCGCTTTATGATAAAGACTCGAAAGTATTCTTTACTCAAAAAGACAAAAAGCTATTCGCTATCAACAGCAAATGGCAGAAAACTTTCACGGTAGACAATATAGAAAAGCCATCTGCCGTAAAACTGGTGGGCTTTAAAGGCGATGTCAGATTCAGCTATAAGAACAGAACGCTGACCATTATTGCTCCGCAGGTTGATCCCGAAACCATCCCCTGCCAGTTTGCCTGGACTTATGAATTAACCGACGCCCTGAAATAATAATCCGTATGAAGCCATTGAAGTTTCTTTTCCTTTTTTGTCTGAATTTCCCTTTTTTGACCTTTGCCCAGCTTCCTCAGAAAGACTGGCTGACTTCCCCATTCTCACAAAAGAGTGAGATAAAAGTTCTTAAAAACGGAAAAGAGATAGAGATAACCAACGGCTTGGTTTCACGAAGAATTCAATTGAAGCCCAATGCTTCTACGACCAGTTTTAAAAACCTGGTCACCAACGAGCAGTTTGTAAGATCAGTGAGACCGGAAGCCAGGATTACCCTCGACGGCAAAACTTACCAGGTCGGAGGACTTTACGGACAGAAAGAACACGCTTACCTACGCGAAGAATGGACAGATCAGTTAAAGGCTGGTGAACAGGACTTCATGTTTCAGAAATATGCAATTACGAAACTAAAACCGCATTTTGATTGGAAACCCACGACCTGGACGGCCAACAGAAAGCTCCCTGAAGGCTCGGAAGTCACCTTACATTTCACTTCCGGCAACCCCGGGCTCAACGGTGTTGAAGTGGCGGTTCACTACGAAATCTTCGATGGTATCCCTTTGATAAGTAAATGGGTGAGCATAGAAAACAAATCAGGCAAGGCTGTAAAGATCGACCAGGTGGTAAACGAGATCCTGGCTACCCCGGAAGAAGAATCGGCCGTAGTAGGAGCTCCCGATAAAATGAAAAAGCCGCAGAAATTATACATTGAAAACAACTTCGCTTTCAATAATGCCATGCGGTACGAATTGTCTGACCAGGCTACCCACTGGAAAATTGACTCAACTTATACCTCCCAGGTCAACTACAATTTTGAAACCCCTTGTCTGGTCGAAATTTATCCCGGATTGGGTGTAGGCATTGACCTGAGCCCTGGTGGCTCTTTTACATCCATCAGGAGCTATGAGCTGCTGCTTGATTCCTACGACAGGGAACGCAACGGCCTGGCCCGCAGAAAAATGTACCGGACCATAGCTCCGTGGACAACCCAAAATCCGATTTTTATGCACCTGATCAGCACAGATGATCAGAAGGTAAAAGAGGCCATAGATCAATGTGTGGAAACGGGTTACGAAATGGTCATCCTGAGTTTCGGGAGCGGACTTAATATGGAGGACGACTCACCGAAAAACATTGCCAAATTCAAGGCCCTGACAGACTATGCCCACAGCAAAGGTATCAAACTCGGCGGTTACTCATTGTTCAGCAGCAGGAGAATTGACGATGAAAATGATGTTATTGACCCCAAAACAGGACTACCCGACAAAGGGGCCTTCTTTGGACATGCCCCCTGCCTGGCCAGCCGGTGGGGCATTGACTATCTGAGAAAACTGAAGAAGTTCATTTCAGAAACGGGCTTTGATCTGCTGGAACATGACGGCCCTTATCCCGGGGATGTCTGTGCTTCTGTAAAACATCCGGGGCATAAAGGCCTCGAAGATTCGCAGTGGGCCCAGATGGAAATGCAAAAGGAATTCTATCGCTGGCTCAATGCCCGCGGCGTTTACATCAATGCCCCGGACTGGTATTTCCTGGATGGCACCCACAAAATAGCCCTCGGATACAGGGAAGTCAACTTCTCTTTGTCACGGGACCAGCAAAGAATATTGAACCGCCAAAATATTTATGACGGAACATGGGATAAAACGCCGTCAATGGGCTGGGGTTTTGTACCTTTAACCAAATATCAGGGCGGCGGACCTGAAGCAGTGCTTGAACCATTGAGCGAACACCTGGAAGATTACCGGCAATTAATGGTGCAATATTACGGTGCGGGTGTCCAGGCATGTTATCGCGGGCCAAGGTTGTATGATAATGAACAAACCAAAACGGTCGTAAAACAAACGATAGACTGGTATAAGAAATACCGTGACATACTAAACTCAGATGTTGTCCACCTGAGAAGGCCGGACGGCAGGGACTGGGACGGGATCATGCATGTCAACCCCAATCTGAAGGAAAAAGGACTGGTCATGCTTTACAATCCGCTGAAAGAACCGGTAAAAAGAAAAATAAGACTTCCGCTTTATTACACCGGGTTGACCGGTCAGGCAGAAATCAGCGTCGGGGAAGAAAAACCCGGGAGATACAATTTAACGAGAGATTATGTTGTGGAAATAGAGATCAGTATTCCGGCTGAAGGATATAATTGGCTGATCATAAGATAAAAACCGAGCGTAATTTCCCCATTTATTAGCAAGCCTCACAAATCATAGTCACCTAAAATTATGGAACGGTTTTTTCGTATTTAATAAAAACAATTCCTAATTTTAGTTTATCAAACTCAAAAAGATGAAAAAGATATTAATCATTGACGATGAAGAAGACCTTTGCAGATTGGTAAAAACATATTTTGAAAGAAGAAAATATGAGGTCGACTATTCACACACCCTGACTGACGGACTTAAAAAAATCGAGAACTACTATCCCGACATCGTCATCCTGGACAATAATCTTCCGGACGGATTCGGATTGGACAGAATAAAAGAAATCAAAAAAATTGATCCTAACATCAACCTTATTATGATTTCTGCCTTGTCATATCTTAAAGAAGAATCGCTGAGCGAGGGGGCTAATTATTTCCTTGAAAAACCGGTTAGTTTTTTCAAAATCAATGAATTAATTTAAGATCTCTTTATATTTAAATCCCAACTTTCCATATTTTTGAACAATAAGCCAAAACTAAAACTTAACTTTGCTGTTGAATTCTGTAGACGCCCCTTTAACTACTATCCTTAATTTAAGATAATTCAATGGCACAGAAAATAACTTGCTTTCTGGTTGACGACGATCGTGAAGATCAGGAAATCTTTATGATGGCTTTGGAAGACGTCAACTATGAAATTTCACTCCGGTGTTTTGATGATGGTGTGGCTTTGCTTGACACCCTGCATCAAAAAGACGAACCTCTTCCTCAGCTTGTTTTCCTTGATCTTAATATGGCCAAAATGAACGGCAAGGAATGCCTGGCGGCTCTCGTGAATGATGAAACCCTGTCAGATATCAGGATCATCATCTACTCTACTTCTTCCAACATCAAAGACATTAACGAGTCTAAAAAACTGGGAGCGTTTGACTACATTGTCAAGCCTGCGAGTTTTGATACCCTTGTGACGACCCTGGAGCGGATATTCGGCTCTGTTGCCCCCAAAGAAAAGACCTCTCATTAAAAATACAGGTTAGCAAATCCGGATCTGATCATATTTCAGTATCAGCTCTCTGATTTGTCCCAAAATAAAAAGGCCGCCCAAGCAATATGCCCGGGCGGCCTTTTTGTAAGAAAACCGGTTATTTAGTTATCCAGAGTTTAGTAGAATTCAAGTTCGTTCCACCTGTAGCAGTCTTAAAATTATCTGCGTTATAGCTTAGTTCATCGTCAGGATAAACAAAGCGGTTATAAGTTCCGAAGTTACTGGTATAATATTGGGTATTGACGGTTGACATAGGCGTTTTCCCTCCTGTTCTTCTCAAAAGAGTCCAGGCATCAAACGGCTGTCTGAACTGATCAATCCACAATTGAGCGTAGATCTGTTTCAGAGCGTTGTCAGCATTGGCAGCATCAAACGCTACTCCCGGTGCGGTGATCAGTTTCGTTACCTCTGCATCAGTGGCAGTAGCCGAAGCCGGCTTGCCTACGGTCCATACTCCTGATGCAAACGCTATACCTTTCCACATGTTAAGAGAGGCTTTGATACCTGCTTCATACTCAGCTTTGGCTGTAGCAGGGCTGGCTGTTACACCTAAACCTCTGTTATAAACCTCGGCCTTGATGAAGTGCACCTGGGCTCCTGTGAGGATTAATTCAGGAATGGTGGTCAGATCCTGCTCAAAATATAAGTTAACCGGTGAGTAAAAATTGGTTGCCCCTTTGTCAGCCCAGGCCGTATAACGCTTCTTGTCATATGGCGTACCTCCTTCGGTCTGCGTACCTGTCGCCGGGTTTTGCGGATATGCTACCCATTCTCCGGCATTGTTAGGTTCATAGAAGATTTTAGCACGCGGGTCAAAAATACCGCTTCCGTCTTTGGCGTTGCTTGAAGACATCAGTCCCCACATGGTTGATCCCATTCTCAGGTAACAGTTGGCCGAAAACGACCACTCACGCCACTGTAAAGACAAACCAAGTTTAGAAGGCCAGATACCTACGTTGTCAGCATCACCCAGCAATGGTTTTGCCAAAGCTTCGGTGATGTGCGTTCTCGCCAAAGTCTGATCTTTTTCATACACAGTTACCGCTACATAAAGACGAAGACTGTTGGCAAACTTGATCCACATGTTTACGTCGCCGTTAAACAGAGTCTCGTATTTAGCCAGGTTGTATTGGGTAGAACTGGTGCTCAGATTGTCAACCGCCCATTTCAGTTCGGTAAGGATATTGGTATAAATCTCCTGCTGAGAATTGTAGGCCGCTTTGTAAACGCCTGTACCTTTATCCGCCGCCAAAGCAGCATAACCTGCATCTTTATAAGGCATTGAACCGAAGTAGTTGGTCATCTTAAAGCTTTTGTAAGCCATAATCGTTTTCAGCATCGCAGACATGTTGGTCATTGAAGCTGCATCAGAACTTTTGGCGATGCGGTCTTCCAGAACCCTCACGTTAGCCAATGTATAATAGTAGTTTTCCCACAAAGCACCTTTGGCATTATCAAACGGATATGAACCCGAGGTGATTGCTGCCTGCTGGGTAATAGGATACAACCAGGCATTCATCACTGACTGCTCACCTCCGGTAAGAGGCAGTGAACTGACGACTGCGTTAAACATTTCGGGAGTAGAAGCACTGCTCGGCTTATCCCACGGGGCATTGATTTCTTCGAAGTCATTCTTACATGACGCCGCAGACACCAATAAGGTAATGATAAATATTTTAGATATATATTTCATGATTCTTAATTTAAAGGATTACAATCTTGCTTTAAGTGAGACACCAAGATCACGTGTTCCCGGGAATTGCGACCATTGGAAACCATAAGCATTACCAATACCGTTGATAGCCTCAGGGTTCAGATTATCAGGCAGTGAGCTGAACAGGTAGAACATGTTACGGCCAACGAATGACACATCAAGTCCCTGAAGGAATTTAGTGCGTTTCACAATGCTCGAAGGAATAGAGTAAGTCAGGTTCAACTCGCGGAGTTTAGCCCATGAGTTTTCAAGAACCAGGTCTCTTCTCGGCATTTTAACGTTAGACCATCCGGCATAAGCTCCGGCATATTTGTACATGTAATGTACCACATCTTTGTTCACTTCGCCGTTTTCAAACACACCATCCAGGATCACACCGTGATTAGCCGTGCTTCCGTCAGGATAAGTGTATGGCAAGCCACCACCGTTTCTTTCAGCCAGTGTGCTTGGCGACAAACCATGTCCTACAGATGCACCGTAATCCGCTGAATAAATATCTCCGCCCACTTTGAAGTCAATCAGGAAGTATAAGCTGAAGTTCTTATATTTGAATGTGTTGCTTAAACCACCTGTCAGCTTAGGAGTAGTGTTTCCTATGGCCACAGGATCGTCAGTAGTTACATACTGTGTACCTACCACAGCACCTGTGGTTTTATCCAATACTCTCTTAACTACTTTTTGTCCGTTTTTGTACGTGTAATCATAACCGTAGATCGTTCCGTAGTTTTCACCGGCTTTCACATACATCAGAGCACCGTTGGTTCCCCAAAGGTCAGCCACAGGATATCTGTCGATTCCGTCGGCCAGTGAGACAACTTTGTTCTGGTTATGAGCACCGTTAAGAGCGATATCCCATCTGAAGCTTGAAGTCTGAACAGGCGTAGCCCTTACGATAAATTCAAATCCTTTGTTTGATAACTCACCGGTGTTGAAAGTAACCGCTTTGGCTCCTGAAGAAGTAGCCAGTGAAGAGCTCAGGATCTGGCTCGTAGCCCTGGTCTGGTAGTAAGTCAGTTCGGCACTCAGTCTTCCTGCAAGGAACCCTAATTCAGTACCGATCTCAAATGACTTGTTTCTCTGAGGCATCAATAAGCCAGCCGGAGGAAGTGTAGTCTGCAAACTACGAACAGGCACACCACCAAATGATGTAGCAGCATCACCGTTGATCGTGTTGGTGATCGTTGTAGTATTGTAGGTATACTGTGTCATATATGGCGTAGCACCGTTAGCACTCTGAGCCAATGACAATTTCAATTTACCATAACTTAAGAAGTTCTGATCTTTGAAAGCAGGAATAGCTTCAGTAAATACAAAACTCAAACTTCCTGAAGGGAAGAAATAAGAAGAAGTAGCGATCGGTAAAGTAGATGACCAGTCATTTCTTCCGGTAAACTGCATAAACAGGTAGTCATTATAAGACACATCCAGGATACCGAATAATGAGTTCAGATTGAAATCATACCTGGTTTCTCCGTGAGAGATCTTGGTCTTATCCAGTGTGTTGTTGATGTAATATTTGAAAGGCACATCAAAAGGACCGTTGTTGGTGTTGGTTACACCATGGCTGCGGCTTCTCAGGGCAGAATTACCGATCAGTAAACTGGTATTGAATTTAGAACCGAAGATACCGTCTTTATGAAGGGTAGTAAACGCTTCAAAGTTAAGGTCCTGGTTGTTGATGCTCTCAAAGCCATACAATCCCTGAACACCCGCTACGTCAGTCGGCGTATTTTTACTCTCAATAGTTGTAACGGCGTTGTTTACCGAGGCACGTCCCGCAAGATTTAACCACGGAGTAACATCAGCAGAAAGACGAAGTGATCCCAAAAGCTGGTTTCTGGTCAGTTGCTGATTGTTTTCAAACAGTTTCCAGAACATGTCCTTAAATGCATTGTTGTTATAAGGATAGTATTTGAACGGAGACGTCTGATCAAAGAAGTTCTTGCTTCCGTCAGCCAGTTTATAGCTATCAAACTCAAGAGGGATATAATCACGCGACATACCGTGAATCATGAAGTTAGCCCATCCGTTGTCATTGGCCGATTCAGGCGTGTTCAGACGGTTGTAGTTGGTATAACTGGTCGTGATCTCCGCCTTTACTTTTTTAGAGATCGTCAAAGCCGACCCGATGTTGATATTGGTCTGATCATAGTTACTGTTTTTAACAATCGCTTTGTTATCCAGTCTTGTCAAACCGACACGGATAGTACCATAGTCTCCACCACCGCTGAACGACAGGTTATGAGTATTGGTATTTCCGGTATTGAAATATGCTTTTCTGTTATCAGGCTGTGCTTCCCATTTACGTTTCACACCATCCCACCAGGTAATTTCGGTACCGTCCAGTTTATGACCCCATGAAGCTGCAGGACCATACCAGCTGAAAATATCCCATGAAGAATATCCGCCGGGAATTGCTCCGCCACTTCTGTAGTTATTGTTTACGTCCTGAGCATCCCATGGGTAGTTACCCGGATAACGTGGTTGTCCGTTAACGGTAGGGAATGGTTGTGTAGCTGACCACAATGCGGAAGCCGCACCATAACCGTACTCATTCTGTACATCCTGAAAACGATACGCCGTAGTGGACAATGAAGAGAAGTTATAGTCCAGACCAAGACCTTCTCTCTTACCACCTTTTTTGCTGGTGATTAAGATCACACCGTTAGAACCGCGGGCTCCGTAAAGGGCAGCAGCATTGGCTCCTTTCAAAACAGTAATATCATCTACCTCGTCGCTGTTGACAAAGTTCAGGAATGAACCCCAGTCCTTAGGGCTGGTTACGTCACTGCTTTTACCTTGCGTTCCGCCTACAGGATCATTCTGAACCTGGATACCATCGATAACGATCAAAGGCTGGTTACTGCCCAGGATGCTGTTGTTACCTCTGATGACGATCCTCTGAGAACCGCCCTGCACACCGTTTGAAGCTGAAATGTTCAAACCGGCTGATTTACCCATCAAACCTGAAGCGATGTCCGGAGCACTTGCTTTTACCAGGTCTTTTGCAGCAATTTTCTGAGCTGAATAACCGATAGATTTAGATTCACGCTTAATGCCCAAAGCCGTTACAACGACTTCGTTCAGTTGCTTTGAATCTTCTACCATTTCTATGTCAATAATCGAGCGGCCTGCCACAGGGATAGTTTGTGTAGTAAAGCCGATGAATGATACCACAAGGGTACTCTGGAGATCAGGAACACTCAGTGAGAATTTTCCTTCCGTATCTGTGATTGTACCAGCGGATTTCCCTTTTACAACGACGGATACACCAGGCAAAGCCTCTCCATTGGAGGTTACTTTACCGGTAATGGTTTGGGCTAATGCCGGTAAGCTCATGACCATGAGCAGGAATAGCACCAACTTGGGTAAATGATTTCTCATACTAAACAGTTTTGGGTTTAAAATTGTTAACCCGGTAAAATTATTAATTTTTTTTAATAAAAAATCAATGTTTGTTAAAAAATATATTCTAAAAAATACTTTTTGATATTAATATTTTCATATTAACTTAAAGATGAAAATGAGAATGCCGTTTATCATCAACAAGGAAAACAACTAAAACACTGATAATAAAACAATTACACAAATAAGCCTTTTCAGACCGCAGAAAAGAAAATGAGAAATCAGAGAAACCGGATGAAAAAGAGGGGTTTTTCAACTGACGATTATTGGCTGCGAACCATCTCCTGCATTTTATAAAACTGTGATTTCTGGAGTTTCTGAACAAATCATCAGACAGGTGCCGGGAGAAAACTGTCCCGGACAAGCGTTCGGTCATCTCAGAAATGGCCCGGACACTGATAAAGAATATATTACTGCTGCAAAATTGGACTCAGGCAGTTATGAATGATAATATAACCGGGAATATCCCACATAAATTTGCCGGGTGAAGGAGAATACATATATTCGTTCAGCCGCAAATAACACGTTTTCACCTGCATTAGACTTTTCCAACATGAAATTGGACGCTATCAATCAATTACTTAGTTTTATTAAAAACTAAGGCCAGAAAAAAATATATTTTCAAAATCAGTTTGTACAAATTAAAAAAATGTATATTTTTCTATTTCAAACCTAAATTATTTAATTAATGAGAGCAAGTCTATTTATTTTCTTGTTCCTGAGTGCCTCCCGGATCTTCGCCCAAGGGACGGTAGTTACAGGAAAAATCACGGGGGGAACCGACGGTCCTCCACTGCCAGGTGTGAGTGTGTTGTTAAAGGGGAGTACCCTTGGCACCTCAACTAATGCTGAGGGAAAATTCAGTCTGAGTGTGGCCGATCCTTCTAAAAGTGTCCTTGTTGTTTCTTTTATCGGTTTTACAAAGCAGGAGATTCCTGTCGGAAACAAAACTTATTTCGAGATTTCGTTGGTGGAAGATGAAAATCAGCTTTCTGAAATTGTCGTAACTGCCCTGGGAATCCAGCGTGAGAAAAAATCATTGGGGTATGCTATCCAGGAAGTTAAGGGTTCTACTCTGACTGATGCCCGCGAAACCAACCTTGCCAATGCCCTGACAGGTAAAGTAGCTGGTTTGCAGGTGGTACGTTCCAGTAATGGTGCCGGAGGGTCTTCCAAAATAGTATTGAGGGGAAATACTTCTCTTACAGGTACAAACCAGCCACTAATTGTGGTGGATGGAATTCCTATTGATAACTTTACAGGTACAACCGAAAACGGTTACTGGGGTGCCGGCCTTGATATGGGTAACGGTCTCGGAGATATCAGTGCTGACGACATTGAAACCATGAGCGTATTGAAAGGTCCGTCAGCGGCAGCCTTGTACGGTTCAAGGGCCGGAAACGGGGTAATCCTGATTACTACCAAATCCGGACGCAAGCAGCCTGGTCTGGGTATTACGTTTTCAACTACCCTCGGAACTGAAGGCATCTTTGTGAAGCCGGAACTTCAGAATACATTCGGACAAGGTTTAAACAACATCTTTAACCCGATGAGTACCACCAGCTGGGGACCAAAGGCAGAAGGCCAGAACGTTACCAAATGGGACGGGACACAATCGCCTCTGAAAATTTATGACAATGTAAACCAGGCCCTGCGTTCAGGTTCAAATCAGAACTACAGCCTTGCCTTACAGCAGCAATATGGTTCTACTGCGGTTTTCTCCTCTCTCAGCTACCTGGAAGACAGGAGTATTATCCCCGGCAACAAGTTGACCCGTGCCAATTTTACGTCAAAAGCAACTACGCACTTTGGCAAGGATAACCGCTGGACCAGTGATGTAAAAATGTCTTACAACAATACATCCGGCTACAACCGCCCTATTAACGGAAGGGACAACAGCAGCGTGTATGTCCTGTATATGTTACCGCGAAGTCTGGATGTCTCGGATTTCAGTGCCGCCACCAACAAGTTCGGGGGTATGCTCTGGTACCCTGGTGCTCCGGGTTCACAGTCAAACCCTTACTGGCTGAGTCAGTATAACCTGAACAACGATACAAGAAACCGTTATATCATGAACGGGTCATTGAAATATGCCTTTACCGATTGGCTGGATGCTGAAATCAAAGCGGGTGGTGACTTGTATACCACCAATACCGAAAGAAAAACGTATGCAGGCGGACCGCTTGCCAACTCTTATGCCATGGGCAAGCAAACATTCAGTGAGCTTAACTATAGCGGTCTCATCAAAGCAAGAAAAGAGAATGTTATCGGTAAACTTGGTGGTGTATTCACTGTCGGAGGCAACCTGATGGAGCAGAAATTCAGCTCATTATCAGTAAATACCGGTGCTCTGGAAGTACCGAACCTCTTTTCTCCTACCAACGCCGCAGGTGCAGCAACGATCAGCCCGGGCTACAGCAGGAAAAAAATCAACTCGGTTTACAGCTCCCTTGGCCTGAACTATGACGGCTGGATCTACTTTGATGTAACCGCCAGAAACGACTGGTCATCTGCTCTTATCGAACAGAACAGATCATATTTCTATCCTTCTTACAGCCTTTCTTATGTTATAACAGACATGCTGGAAAACCTGGGTTCGGGATCTCCTTCATGGTTGAATTATGCTAAAGTGCGTGCCTCATACGCTACAGTGGGTAATGACCTTGCTCCTTACCAGTTGTTTAACGGATTCACCATTTCAAAGGATCCTCTGAGCAACACTATTGCCGTAAGACAGTCGCTGTTGAAAGACTCTAATGTAAAAAGTGAGCTGATCAAAAACCTAGAATTAGGAACAGAACTCAGGTTTTTTGAAAACCGTCTGAGATTTGATTTTACCTGGTATAAATCCAATGCCACCAGACAACTGATCGACATTCCTATGGATCCGCTGAGTGGTTACTCAAGCATGAAAGTGAATGCCGGAAATATCCAGAACAAAGGGATAGAGTTAATGGCTGATGTCAGCATCTTAAACAGCCCGGGTTCTGTAAACTGGAATCTTACCGCCAATTTCTCTAAAAATGAGAACAAAATCATCGATATCGCCAGCGGATTGGGGGTGAATCAATACCAATTAGGTGCATTTGACGACTTGTTTATCAGAGCCGCTACAGATGGCTTGTACGGTGACATTTACGGTACAAGATTCCTTCGTGTTAAAGACGCTGCCAGCCCGTATTTCGGTCAGTTGCTACTGACGGCTGACGGACTTCCGCAACGTGACGCTGAGATTGTCAAGCTGGGTAACCAGCAGGCAAAAGGGCTGTTGGGTATTTCAAACAATTTCACTTATAAAGGAATAGGCTTGTCGTTCCTTGTAGACGCCCGTTTGGGTGGAGAAATATTCTCGGCCTCTAATGTAGGACTTCAATCTGCCGGAACTGCAGCAGTGACAGCACCGGGAGGAGCAAGACCTGATTTTGTATTGGGCGGTGTTGTTTTAGCCAATGACGGAAAACTTGCTTCCAACTCCAAATCTATCACCCAGCAGCAATACTGGAGCTCGGTATCTACCTTAAACAACCTTGGTGTTGGTGAGGCATATATCTATGATGCTACCAATATCCGCTTAAGGAATGTTATGCTGAGCTATGAACTTCCGAAAAAACTGTTGGGCAAAGGCCTTCAGAAAGGCAAGATCAGTGCATCATGCAACAACGTCTGGATGATAAAGAGCCATCTTAATGGTATTGACCCTGAATCTGTTTTCGCTACCGGTTCTAATGCCGTAGGGTTTGAAAACGGTGCATTCCCTACCATGAGATCTTTCCTTGTTTCTTTAACCCTTGGCTTTTAATTCAGCATTTTTGGCTATATAAAACATTATTAATATGAAAGCATTTTTAAAAAGGGCGATTATTCCAGCAGCAGTACTGATGCTGTCTGCTACCGCCTGTTCGGATTTTGACGAGATCAACGCCGACCCCTACCTGGCCACCGAAAGCCAGGTACAGGTTGAATACTTTATAAACGGGTCAATTATCGGAAGTCAGCAAGACCCGCATATCGCTGAAAGGATCTTTGTACTGTACTGGAAAACAGCCGGTCACCAGCAATTTGGCGGCGGAATTTCCACCGGTGGTTATAACGACGGCTGGTCAAGCGATTACTACGGCTCAGGTTACCTGGGTGGATGGTTAAACAGCATTTATGCAGCGGTGCAGGTCGCCGAGAAACAAATCAAAGACGGCAACATCAAGCCTTATACCAATAACCTGCTGCAGGTTTCGCGTATCTGGAGAGCCTATCTTTTAAGTGAGCTTACCGACAATTTCGGACCTATTCCTATCAACGGATTCCAGGGCTCCAACCCTGAGTTTTCTGATGTGAAGACGGTATACTATTACCTTCTGGAAGAGCTGAAAGATGCTTCTACGAAGATGGATGTTTCGGTGAGCGGCAGTTCTATTTCCAAATATGACCAGGCTTATGGATTTAACTTTGCCAAATGGCAGAAATATGCCAACTCTATGCGATTGAGACTGGCTATGCGTCTTTCAGAGGTAGATCCTGCCAAGGCTAAATCGGAATTTGAAGCTGCTGCTGCAAAACCGTTGCTTACCGGTGCGGATGAAACCTTCCAGATAGCAGAAAAACCAGGCTGGGATGCCCTTACCGGCGTCATGACCCGTGAGTGGAACTCCTTCCTGATGTCATCTACGATCAATAACCTTTACCAGGGATTAGGTGGGATTAAATCAGCAAGCCTTGTGAAAGCTGATCAGGTTCCTTTCGTAAAGCCACAGAATTATATCGGCCTGAAACTGTCTGATCACTTCACTACGATGACCAACGACCCTTCTGCTGGCTACTGGCTTGATGGTCTTCCTTATTCTATTGACCCAAGGGCATATAAAACCTATATTATTCCGGGAGATATCAGCAACTCTGATTTCAACGCGTATCCATCGTGGGACAATACGGCTAAAACCACTGAGCGTACGCTGGTAAATGCGGCTGGTGCCACCGTAAAAACCCTGGACGCCAAAAACACCTGGAACGCACCTTCCAATGGAGACTGGGGAACCAAAGGATCCAAGAATAACATCTGGTCGTTTAACGGGGCTATTCCCCGTCACGGACAACAGTTCCGTAACAGTTCAAGCAAAAGAATTTTCTTCGCTTCGTGGGAAACTTACTTCCTGCTGGCTGAAGCGGCTGTGAGAGGATGGAGTGTGCCAATGAGCGGACAAGCAGCCTATGAAGCCGGTATCGATGCCAGTCTTGCTTACTGGGGTGTTTCAAACCTTGGAGCCCAGTACAAAGCTTCTACTGACTACAATAAAGTAGGGACTTCCGTGAGCTGGACGCATACTGCAGAACCTCCTGCAAGCTATGCGGTAACGTATGTTGACGGTTACACCAATACTCCGGGTACTACAACAAAAACTTACCCTAAAAATGACCTGTACAAAGCCGGTGCCGTTAAAAATGACCTGCTGACTAAGATCATTACACAGAAGTTTATCGCTCAGACCCCGTGGCTGCCACTGGAAGCGTGGAGTGACCACCGCAGACTCGGACTGCCTTTCTTTGAAAACCCGGCAGTTGAAAACCCATTGGTTAATTTACCGGCTCTCAACAGCAGCAATTATATGACCAGTAATGTCAAATTCTTCCCCCAGCGTTTGAAATACCCTTCAAGCCTGCCTGCAAGCAACGCAAAAGGCTACCAGCAAGCGTTGGGCTTCCTGGGCGGAGAAGATGCGACACTTACCCCGCTGTGGTGGGCTAAAAAACAGTAATACTGACACTTGAGCTAATATTCAGGCTGGCTGCAACTCTGCAGTCAGCCTGTTTTTTTGCTGGTTCAGCAATCAAGGTTTTCGAGATAACGGCAAGTAGTCCGGAGTAGCAAAGACAAAAAAAAGCCCCCTGATCTGAACGACCAGGGGGCTTTTTTCTTTAAAATCAGGCGTGGTTCGTCACCAGCTCTTTTATATCCAGGATGATCTTATCTGCGAGATTATCCGATTTGGTTTCAAATTCGGTTTCAGCATAAATCCTGATGATGGGTTCGGTATTTGATTTTCTCAAATGTATCCATTCTTTGTCAAAATAGATTTTCACACCATCGCGGGTATCAATTTCATATTTGGCATATTTCTTTTTGATACTTTCCAGGATACCGTCTACATTGATCTCAGGATTAAGCTCGATTTTTTTCTTGGCAATGAAATAATTGGGATATTTCTTTCTCAGGAATCCGACAGGTTTGTCGAACTTGGCCAGCTGAGAAAGGAACAGGGCTATTCCGACCAGGGCATCGCGTCCGTAATGAAGTTCAGGGTAGATGATACCGCCGTTTCCTTCACCACCAATGATAGATGCCATTTCTTTCATTTTTTCAACGACGTTAACCTCTCCTACTGCAGCAGAAAAATACTCTCCGCCGTGCTTAACGGTCACATCCTTAAGGGCCATCGTAGAAGACATATTCGAAACCGTGGTTTGCTTCTTCTTCTTGTTCAGGCTTAATATATAGTCGGCAATGGCCACCAGGGTATATTCTTCTCCAAAAGGCTCTCCGTTCTCACAAATCAACGCCAGACGGTCAACGTCCGGGTCAACCACTATACCCAGGTCATAGTCCCCTTTCTGAAGCTCAAAGGATATTTCCCTGAGATTTTCAGGAAGCGGCTCCGGGTTATGGGCGAAGTTGCCGGTAGGCTCACAGTTCAATTTTTTAACTTTAGTCACACCCAATGCTTCAAGCAGTTGCGGCACGGCGATTCCTCCTGATGAGTTGACGGCATCAACCACCACACTGAAGTCCGCATTTCTGATCGCCTCCACATCAACGGCCGGAAGGGCCAGTATCATTTCGATGTGTCTGGTCACATAAGTATCGTCTGTTGAATAAGCACCAAGGTGTTTTACATCGGCAAAAACAAAGTCTTCATCCTCTACAATTTTCAGCAGCTCTTCGCCTTCAGTTCCTGAAATGAACTCTCCTTTTTCGTTAAGCAGCTTGAGGGCATTCCATTGCACGGGATTATGACTGGCAGTAAGGATAATTCCTCCGCAGGCGTTTTCAGCCGGGACAGCGATTTCAACAGTTGGGGTAGTGGATAATCCGAGATCCAGCACATCAAAACCCATGCTGATCAGGGTAGAACTTACCAGGTCGGTCACCATTTTACCTGACGGCCTGGCATCTCTTCCGATAATAATTTTTTTTGTCTGAGGATTCTTTTTCAGGATCAATGAAGCAAATCCCGCCGAAAATTTAACAATGTCCAACGGCGTGAGGCTCTCTCCGCTTTTCCCTCCAATGGTACCTCTAATTCCCGAAATTGATTTTATTAAGGTCACGCAGAATTTTTTTTAGTAATTAAAAATCGTACAAACATACAAAGAAATACCAACTTAAATTTAGAATTAAAGCAAAAATGATGAAGGAAAAGTCACATCATTTTTTGTTAATATATATACCGCAGTCCTCTCCGGAGCCGGCTTCAGATATCCACTCTGTTGATCGCTACATGGGTGGATAATTCGGATTTTACCACATTTTTCGATCTGAAATTTCCCCGAACCGGGTTGATCCATTCTGCCTCTATGGATGACGCCAGGGCTATGTAATTATGATTGACTACTTTCCCTTCTGTCGGGTCAAAGCCCCTCCAGCCTCCGCCGGGCAGCAATACTTCCACCCAGGCGTGCAGCTCATGTTCGTGCAATTCGCTTCCGAAAAAATAACCACTCACAAACCTGGCCATGATGCCCATGCTCGAGCAAACATCCATCATCAGCACGGAAAAGTCACGGCATGAACCGGATTTCAACTCTAAAGTAACCTTCGAATCGTAGGCCACTCCCCTTTCACGCATCTCATAACGAAAGTTCTCGTTAATGTATTGGCAGAGGTTGATCAAAAAATCCATCGTACTGAAATTTACTTTTTCCGCTATTTCAATACCCAGTTTTTTTACGCTTTCATCTACCTTTTTATTATTGATATAGGTTTCCTGAAACGGCTTGGCTTTGTCGGGATAAACAAAGGGCAGCTTATTGGATTCAAAAGGATAAAACACAAAATCAAAGGAATTGAACAATTGGGTGTCCACTGTCATGGTAGCCTTGATGCTGATCCGCTCTACCCCTTCGTTGACAAAACAAATGTGCTGTATATTGCCTTCCTGGTCAATATTCTTTACTAAAAGGCTTGGTTTCGGATCGATGTCAATTTTATGTGAAACAATCGACTGGTACGGTGTCGGCCTGGGTGTAAGATAGAGTATATGAGGAGTCAGGCTGACACTTTCAGAATAGCTGTAAACCAATTGATGTTCAATTTCCAGAACCATAATTATTTTTTTCTTAAGATCGGATCAATCCAATCATTAGGGAGTTTTTGCACAGAGGCGTTCAAGAGGGCATTCCACTGATAAGATATATGCTCCAGGTCTGTTTTTTCATAGGTATGCTCTATCATGTTAAAACTGTCCTTTTCATACAATACTATATCGAGCGGAAAATCAACATCATTGGCACTTACCCGGGTAGAGTCAAAAGCCAGAAACCCGAGTTTAAGTACTTCTTCAAAAGTAGAGCTATATTTAATGTTCCTGTAAAGTATAGGCTTGCCGTATCCGGAATTCCCGATGATGATAAAAGGCGAACCTTGTGTTACTTCGATCCAGTTGCCTTCAGGATATAAAAGGAACAACTTATGCTCTTCGTCGTTTTCAAGCTGACCGCCTACGATGGCTGAAAGGTCAAAGTTCAGTCCGGCACCTACCAGCGACTGCTTGTCTTCGTGAGCCACCCGCTTTACCTGGTTGCCGAATGAATTAACGGCTTTATATAATTTATCAAAACGATGATCTTCTTCCGCAAGAACTTCCTGAAAATAAGTGATGGCTTTGTCACGGACAGACCTGAGTCCTGCAGTCATGATAAACATCGAATGGTTTTTTATCTGATGCGTAAAAACCTTCTTTTTACTTGATACTTCATTACCCGAGGTTATTCTTCTGTCTGCAATTCCGATCAAACCCTGAGCCACTTTTACTCCTAAACAAAATGTCATTCTCTTATTATTAATTTACAAAGTTATGCACAAATATCGACTAATAAATTCATTGTTTTGTGCTTTCAAGTTCAAAATAGGTTTTAAAAATTTCCAGGTCAATCCTGTTATTTCTGGTCTGAAATTCATCCAGATATTTATGAATGCCCTTTGACAGGATGTCTGATGTTTCGGTAAAATCTATGTCACACTTAAGCTTACTGATCTCTTTTTCAGCTGAATTGGAGTAGCTGTCCTGGGGACGGTACCCTGATATACGATAAAGAGCATACTCTGCTTTCTTGATGCAATAGCAAATGGCCCTCGGAAAATCCCGGTCCTTGATCAGCAGTTCGATGATAAACTGGGGCTTGAGGGTTTTGTACTGCTGGCGGTACATATTCAGGGCACTCACCGACTTTAAAACGGCAGACCATATCAGCAGTTCCTGCGGCGTAGGGGTCTTGATCTCTGAAGCGGCGTCGAACTGAAAATACCTGATATCGAGAAACCTGGAGGTCTTGTCTGCACGCTCAAGGAATTTACCGAGACTGGCAAACTGGTAGCCTTCATTCCGGGTATAAGTGGCGTCCATCATTCCGAAAAACAGCTGGCAACCTTTCTTGATGTACTCGTAAAAGTCATTGCTGTTATCGATCTCACGGTCTTTCTTTTCAGAGAAGGTTTTCACTTCAAGGTAAAAGCTGTTGAGATGCTCCCACACTTCTTTGGGTAAGGTTTCACGGATGGTCCTGGCATTTTCGCGGGCTTCACCCAGGCTCCTGAACATGGAGTTGGGATTTCTCAGGTCAAAGGTCATGAAATCGACAATCTTGTCTTTGTCGGCCCTGTCATAGCACATACGAAAACTTTCATAATCACCCGTCGAGGTGAGGATAGAGTCCCACTTATCTGCAAATAAGCCAGGCACATCATAGGATAAATTGATGTTTACGCTCATGAAGCGTGCATAATTCTCCACTCTCTCTATATACCTGTTCATCCAGTATATCGAATTCGCTACGCGGCTTAGCATATTTTCTTTGGTTTAGTATTAATAATTCCAAATTTAGTAATCCGTATTTCAATTCCAACCGATTTTTACTAATTATTTTAATGCATCTTCAGATACATTACAATAACACATGGCATTATTGATTAAATTCAAAATTATACTTACGAATGAATAAAATTTAAGCCTGAAATGAGAGCTTTTTTTAAATAAACAAAAAAATCCCTTCAGATTGGAAGGGTTTTTTTGACATTTCACACTTTTCTCTTTTATAATATCAAACCTTGAGAGCCATTACTATTTTCATTCACTACGCAAACTTTTTACCGGGTTCATCAGGGCGGCTTTGATGCTTTGAAAACTTACGGTAAGCAAGGTAATTAGGAGCGTACCTGCCCCGGATAAGATAAAAATCCACCAGGAAATCCCGGTACGGTATTCATATTTCTGAAGCCAGTTGTCCAGCAGATACCAGGCCACGGGCGTGGCAATCATAAAGGCGATCATAACCAGCATCACAAAGTCTTTTGAAAGTAATGCCCACAGGTTAAAGACAGAAGCTCCCAGCACTTTACGGACACCCATTTCCTTCGTCCGTTGCTCGGCCATAAACGATGCCAGACCAAATAAACCGAGACACGAGATAAAGACCGCCAGTGCTGCAAAAACAGAAGCCAGTGTACCGATGCGTTCCTCTGCCGCAAATTTCAGGGCATACTGCTGGTCTGTAAATTTATAGTCAAAGGGACTACCCGGGTTAAACTTCCGGAATACAGTTTCTACCCTGGACAGGGACTCGCTGCTGCTCATCTCAGGATTGAGCCTGAGGTTGATCACTCCGGCCCAGCCATAATCGATTATAAAAACTGTCTGATATACAGGACTAAACGGTGAAGACATGACCATATCCCTGATTACGCCCAATATCTTCAAAGGTCTCCCGTTCCATTTAATGATCTTTCCGACTGGGTCTTTCAGTCCCATGTATTTCACGGCTGTTTCGTTGATCACCACTCCTGAGGAATCGGTGGAGAAAGACCTCGAAAAATCACGGCCTTCCAGAAATTGCCATCCTACTGTTTTACCAAAATCATGACTGATCGCAACAATTCCGAACTGTTCCTTGAAAGCAGGGTCTTTGCCCTCCCATTCGAATCCTATCTGCTGTGAGCCCAAACGCGTGGCAGGGGAAGAAGAAGTGGACATTTCCACCACAGCCCCGGTTTTCAGGAGTTCACCCCTGAGGGGATTGTAAACGCCAAACAACTCCGGTGTATTCATACCGACGGTGATCAATCCGTTTCTCTCATATCCTACAGGTCTGTTTTTGGCGTGTTGAATCTGACGAAAGACCACAAGAGTACCTATAATGAGTGTCACCGAAACGGTAAACTGCATCACCACCAGGGCCTGGCGGGGAACCGAAGCAAACCGGCCGGCCCTGAATGTTCCCTTGAGTACTTTGACCGCCTGGAATGAAGACAGGTAAATGGCCGGGTAACTTCCTGAAACAATACCCGTCAGTAAACTGAAACTTAAGCCGGATGCCCAAAAAAGGGGTTCTTTCCATGGGAAGGACAGCTGCTTGTCAGCTACTTCATTAAAAAGTGGGAGCATCGCCAGCACCAGCACAAGCGACAATACAAACGCAATGGCCACCATGAGCAGGGACTCACTGAAAAACTGGCTGATCAGCTGGGAACGGAATGACCCTACGGCTTTCCGGATACCGACTTCCTTGGCCCGTTTCTCCGAGCGGGCCGTTGAGAGGTTCATAAAGTTAATACAGGCCAGCAGCAATACGAACACCCCGATGATCCCGAACAACCAGACGTACTGGATGCGACCTTCCGGATTACCGGATTTGTCCCATTCACCATACAGGTGCCAGCGGCTCATGGGCTGCAGGAAAATCACAGGCTTCATGTAGGCAGTTTCCGGCACATTGATCCGCCTCAGGTCCCTGATTTTATTTGAAACAGCCTCAAAATCAGACGCAGGTGAAATCTGTGCCAGTATCTGCCAGGAATTATTCTCCCAACCGCCATTGTTTTTGATCCACGGCTCAGATAAAAGATACAAATCCCAAGGGGCTATAAAAGTCATCTCGTGAAAATCCGAATTGTACGGCAGGTCTTCATAAACCCCGGTGACTTTAACATTCAGCTTGTTGTCAATCTTCACGATTTTGCCCAGGGGGTCATCTTCACCAAACAGCGTTTGCGAAACAGATTCCGACAATAAAACAGTCGATACATCCTTCAGACCCTCCCGGCTGCCTCTGACCATTTTTAAAGTAAACATCTCCGGGGCATCAGGACTCATGAAGTTGCCTTTCTTTGTAAATTTCTTTTCGCCGTGGGCAATGATGTGCTCCTGTGTCCATGAAGAAAGAACCACATGGCTGAAATCAGCCGCAAAATCTGTTTTTAATATAGTAGCCAGCGGCAAGGGCATGTATTCCCCGGCACCAAAATCGCCGTTGACCGTGGCACCCTGCATCACCTTGGCTATACGGTCATAATTTTCATGGTGTTTATTGAAGGATAACTCATCATATATCCATAAACCGATCATCATGGCCACGGCCATTCCGGTAGCCAGACCACCTATATTAAGGGCTGAGTAAGTCTTGTTCCGGATCAGGTTTCTCAGGGCAACTTTAAGATAATTACGTATCATATCCGGGCTGAATTTTGAAGGTGTATAATAGTCTTTTTCATGTTTTCTTTTTCTTACAAAGGGCGGCAATACCGATATCACACTGAACAGGTAACGCAGCACCGCCGGCGTTTTACCGTGACGCTGGTACCAGTAACCGTACAGTTCTTCCAGGTCACCCTCCACTTCTTCTAGGGTGTCTTCCGGATGAAACCATGCCAGCATTTTCTGGGCCCAGCGGGGCGGGGATGATTGCTTATTCATTACTATTCGCTTCTTAATGATCTTACCGGATTCATCAGGGCGGCTTTAATGGCCTGCCAGCTTACCGTCAGTATGGTAATGACCAGGGCTAGAGCACCCGCTACCACAAACACCCACCACTCAATGTGGATCCGGTAGGCAAACCCGGCCAGCCATTTATCCATAAAATAATAGGCCAGCGGACAGGCAATCAGAATCGCCACAAAGACCAATTTCACGAAGTTGATAGACAACAGGGACGTTATCCCCATCACGCTGGCTCCCAAAACCTTGCGGATACCTATTTCTTTGGTGCGTTGCTCGGCCATGAAGGTGGCTAAGCCGAAAAGGCCCATACAACCGATAAACAAAGCCAGGAGGGTAAAAACGGTAAAAATATTGCCTACTTTCTCTTCCCCTTTATACAGTGTGTTGAAATCGTCATCCATAAAACTGTATTCAAATGGCAGCCCCGGAGAAAAGAGTTTCCACTTATCGCCTATCTGCCCGATCAATGCCGGAAGGTCGCTGCTCTGCAGCCTGACGCTGATACCTGCGTTGTTTTTACGATAGATCATGGCCAGTGGCTTTACCTCGTCACGCAGAGAGGAAAAATTAAAATCTTTCACCACGCCGACTATCCTGTAGCCGTTGAGGGTCTTTGTTTCTTCGTCTCTGATGTTATAGAATACTTTGTTGAGCACATTTTTTTGCCCCATAAACTTAGCAGCTGCCTCATTGATGATCATGGCGTTGCTGTCGGTGCCCATGGTTTTGTCAAAGTTTCTGCCCGCAACGATCTTCATGTTCATGGTATTGATGTAGTTTTCATCTACCTCCCATTTTTGCATCGAAACGGCATCTTTGGTATCAAGGGCCTGGGTCGGGAAGAAAGAATTATTATTCCGGTAATAATTGGTGGGCAGAAAACCCGTTACCGTTACGTTCCGAACCCCGGGAACGGTCAGCAACTGATTTTTAAAACTCTGCACCTGGTCACCGAGCTGATTTGTATTATTAATGACCAGCATTTGCTCCCGGCTGTAACCGATGTCTTTCCCCCGGATATAATCCATCTGCTGATATACCACGATCGTTCCGACAATCAGCACAATAGAGGCTGAAAACTGAAAAACCACCAGTCCGTTTCGCAGCATGGATTTTTTGAATGAATTCTCCAGGGTGCCTTTCAGTACTTTTACAGGCTGAAAACCGGAAAAATAAAAGGCCGGATAAGCCCCTGCCAACAGCCCCACAATGAACGTAAGTGTTATTAAAGCAATAACTACCGCAGGGTGTGCCAGAAAGGCCACCTGGATTTGTTTGTCTGTCAGTTCATTGAATACCGGCAATGCCAGCAGGGCCAGGCTTACTGCCAGGACCATCGAAAAAACAGTCGTGAGCATTGATTCGGACAGGAACTGCATAATCAGACTACTCCGCAGCGAGCCCATGCTTTTACGCAAACCTACCTCTTTGGCCCTTCCCGACATGCGGGCGGTGGCAAGGTTCATGAAATTGATACAGGCGATTACCAGGATAAACAGGGCTATGGCAGAAAACACATACACATACTGAAGGTTTCCGTTGCCATCCAGCTCGCCGGTTTTATTGGAATACAAATGAATATCAGCTAGGGGCGTCAGCGAAACATGAAAGAAATCACCCTGGGCTTTAAACTGCGACAAAGACTTCCCCAAGACCTTCTGAAGATTTGAATCCAGGTTTTTATCCAGCATCCTGCTTAATTCTGTATTCAGATGGGCGGCACTTACGCCTTCCCGGGCCAGTATATAAGTATTGTAGTTCTGGCTTCCCGCCCATATTTTTTCTTTCGAACCTCCATCTTCAAACATCGGAATAAACATCCTGAACTGGAAGTGGGTGTTTTCGGGAATGTCCTTAATCACCCCGGAAACACGGCGGTGCTGGGTATCATTGATGATGAGTGTTTTGCCTACTGCTTGCGTAGAGTTGAAATATTTGCGGGCAATAGATTCATTGATAACGATGGTATTGGGCTCAGTAAGAGCCGTTTGAGGATTTCCGTCAAGAAACGGGAATGAAAAAATTGAAAATAATGAGTTGTCAGCAAAAGCTATCCGGTTTTCACGGATGTTCTCATTCCCCTTTTTAATCAAAAATCCGTCAGACCACCTCAGCCTTACAAAGTCTTCGACGGCAGCAATGTCATTTTTGGCGGTTTCCCCGAAATTCGGATTGACTACCACCAGATCAATATGGTTATTGCCAAACTTAATCTCCATGTTAGCCCGGTAAATCTTGCCGGCGTTGGTATGATACTGGTCAAAACTGAGTTCATGCTGTACAAAGAGCATGATCAGAAGACAAACGGCCATGCCGATAGACAAGCCCAGGATGTTAATGGAGGCATAGCCTTTGTTTTTCAGGAGGTTTCTCCAGGCAATTTTAAAATAATTCCTTATCATATCAGGATGAAGGTTTGAAGGTGTATAATAGTCTTTTTCATTTTTTCTTTTTCTTACAAAGGGCGGCAGTACCGATATTACACTGAAGAGGTAACGCAGCACCGCCAGTGTTTTACCATTACGTTGGAACCAATAATCATACAGTTCTTCCAGGTCACCCTCCACTTCTTCGAGGGTGTCTTCCGGATGAAGCTGACGGAGCAACCATTGTGCCCAGCGTGGTGGTCGGGTATCGTTCATTTTCATAATCTGCTCAGTCGAAGCGTGTGTGGAGGCACCATTTGCCAGAGGTCCTGGCGAAGCTCATGCATTTCCTGCAAGGTGCGGCTTCCAAGAGCCGTCACCTGGAAAAGGCGTTTCCGCCTCCCGCCTCTTTCAGCGGTGGCACCACCCAGTTTTGAATTCACAAAACCCTTTTCTTCAAGGCGGATGAGGGTATTATGAACGGTCCCGAAGGCTACTATCCGGCCGGTATGCTCTTCAAGAGCCTGATTGACCGTTACTCCGTAGGCCTCCTGATCCAGTATGGCTACCATCAGTAAAACCATCTCTTCAAATTCTCCCAAATACGTGCGTTTCATAAACCTTCTTATTAGTTTCTATTTTGTCGTACAAATAAAATGCCAATATTATAACACTATGACTATCAAATATTTACAACGAAAACATCAGGAAATAATGTACAATTCCGGACAAAATATGTCCACAGGCGGACAAGGCAGAAAACCAAAAAGCCTCTCCTTCAGGAAAGGCTTTTCAGTGGGTGCATCAGGACTTTGCAGAACGTCCTATCAGCTGATAAAAATGCTCCCGGTAAGTATCAGAGACGGGAATGAGTACCTCCCCGATTTTGATCCGGTCGCGTTCTACCGACTCGGTTTTGGAGAGGTTTACCAGGAAAGATTTATGCACCCTGCAAAAAAGCGAAGACCCAAGTTTCTGCTCCAGCTCCCCGAAGGTTTCGAGGGTCATGATTTTCCCGCTTTCAAGATGTATCCGGCGATAGTCCCGCATGCCTTCTATATAAAGGATCTCTTCAGTGTTTACTTTTTGCAGCCGGTATTCTGTCTTTACAAAAATAAATGCCTTGTCAGCCGGTTTCTCAGGAACTGCAAATCCTTCCCTGGCCCGGACGACTGCCTGCATAAACCGCTCAAAGGTGTAAGGCTTTAAAAGATAATCCGTCACCTGCAGATCAAAGGCTTTCAGAGCATACTGATCAAAAGCCGTGGTTAAGATCACCGCGGGGCGTTTTGTCAGGGTTTCCAACAGCTGAAGCCCTGAAAAACCGTCCATTTCAACATCCAGGAAAATCAGGTCTACAGGCTCATGCTGAAGCAAAGCAATGGCTTCCAGACCATTGTCGACGGCGTGTACCAGGCTCAGAAACGGCACTCTCCCTACATACTCTTTAAGCCTCAGCATCGCCAGCGGCTCGTCTTCCACTAACAGGCATTTCATCATTATTTCAATGGTAAAGTCAGGTTTACGGTATAGCTGTTTTTATGGCTCAGCGTTTCCAGCGTATATTTCTGTTTAAACAAAAAATCCAGCCTTTGCCTTAGCAGATGATTTCCCAGCCCGCCGTGGCTTTCATTTGATGATTTTTCAGGATCAAAAAGGTTTTTACACCTGAAAGAAAGCTGTTTCCCTTTGATTGCCAGCTCAATTTCAATGGCCTCATTAAGCTTTTTATTGGTAGCAAATTTAAAGGCGTTTTCGATAAAAGGAATAATCAGCATAGGGTGTATCTTCAGGCCTTCTGTTTCACCGCTTATGTGTAAAGTTATGTAATTATCATTAGTGGTCCTTAGTTTCTGAAGTTCCACATACTTTTTAATGTGATCAATCTCAAGGCTGAGCGGGATCAGGTCGCTTTGCGTTTCATACAATACAAAGCGAAGCAGGTCAGATAATTTATTCAGATAAAGAGATGCTTTCTTAGCATCATGTTCGATCAGCACATCGATGTTGTTAAGGGTATTAAACAGGAAATGAGGATTGATCTGGGCTTTTATCAAAGCCAGCTCTGTTTTCAATGTCCTATTCGCTTCAAGTTCTTTCAGGTGAATATCTCCATACCAGGTAATAAACCCTCTCATGACTGTTCCGATGGCCCCGTTGATCATCGACAAAAGCGTGAAAACTCCGGCAAAAATCAGCTGAGACTCCCAGTCCATTACAAAGAATTTATTAGCATCCAGCACAAACCAGATGACAAGACCGGTGGTCAGTAACATGAGCCAGGCACAAAAAGCTCCCACAACCAGGCTCACACCCAGCCCCAGGCTGATAAAGGCCTTCACTTTCTGATGGTTGAGATATCGCGGAACCAGCCACAGGTAAAAGATATAGAAGCCGAAAAGGCCATTGATTACCCCAAAAATACCTAAGAAAAGACCGTCATCCCAATCAGCAAATGCGGACTGAATCGTAGACCTGGAAAGAGTAAACATCACGCTGAACATGAGGCAGTAAAGCAACCAGTAGCCCAGGTGTAACAGAAATACAGTTGATTTTTTCATCTTTTTATCAGGAGAAAAAAGTTGGCAATCTTTTCCATTTCGGGTAAATTGATGTTTACGCCGCTCATACCGACACCTATTGAAACCCCGGGAATATCCTGTCTGAGCCTCAGAGAATCTATAAAATGTCCGGCCCGCTGAATCGCTTCAGAAAATGCCGGATCCCTGACGGCATCTTTATCAGATGAGTTGGCCTGTCCGAATTCCTGGTTCAGCACAAGCAAGAGTAAAAGGACGAATGTTTTTTTCATGATACAATTGATTTGATTTGCACCAAAATTGATTGAAAAGTATCCCTGCATAAAAAGGATTCTGCCAATCCCCCATATTCATCTGCAAAACCCCCTTTCGGGCATCTCTTATCTTTTGAATTTCCTGAAGTAAGGTACAAAACATTGACCAACGCAGCCCTCCTCAAAAGAAAAAACCCCTTCATAACGAAGAGGTTTTTATCAATAACACATTTTCACTTTTTTGGGATTCGCCCGATAGCGTCAACTTATTTAATGACAAGGGTATAAGGCAGTTTGGTTTGCAACTTCTCCATTTTACCCAGGTTCTTAACTTCTTTTGCATAAGGTGCCAGCACACCCAGGTATTCTTTTAATCTTTCTTCTTCGCCTGATTTACCGAATTTCTCCATGAATTGTTCCAGGTCACTCTTAGGTGTCGGGAAGTATTTTACCTGGTACTCGCCTTGCTTCAGCTTCACTTTTTTGGCAGCAATGGCAATGGCGTCATCCAGTCCGCCTAATACGTCAACCAAACCATTGGCTTTAGCCTGTTGTCCGGTCCAGACACGACCACCCGCCAGGGATTTCAGTTTATCAATGTTCATTTTTCTGCCCTGAGCAGCTTTCGAGGTAAAAGTTTCATAGCCCCTGTTCACTGAATTCTGGATCATCATTTTCTCAGCATCACTCATTTCGCGGGTAAGCGAAGGAGAATCAGCAAACTGGTGGGTTTTTACGCCGTCAAAAGTAATTCCAAGCTTATTGTTCAGCAATTCCTGTGCATTAAACAGCATTCCGAAGATACCGATCGATCCGGTCACTGTGGTCGGGTGT
Source organism: Emticicia sp. CRIBPO (assembly GCF_009905725.1). Taxonomy (GTDB): domain Bacteria; phylum Bacteroidota; class Bacteroidia; order Cytophagales; family Spirosomataceae; genus Leadbetterella. Next base: position 284,623 of record NZ_JAAAKV010000006.1, read on the forward strand.
GCCACGATGGTATCACAACCCATAGCCATATAATAACCACCTGAGGCCGCATAGTCACCCATGGAAGCGATCACCGGTTTCACTTTTTTGGTGAGCTCAATTTCTCTCCACATGATATCAGAGGCCAGGGCACTTCCGCCCGGAGAGTTGATCCTCAACACCACTGCTTTCACTTTCTTGTCTTTTCTCGCTTTCTGAATTTCTTTCAGGAAGGTATCCGATCCTATGCTTTCGCTGCTGCCTTCACCCGAAACGATCTCACCGTCTCCTACGATCACGGCAATCCTGTTATCACGGTCGCCTTCTTTCACTTTTTTCGGAGCTTTCAGGTATTTACCAAGGGTAATATAAGCTACCTTATCGTCGCTTTTTTGTCCAAGCTTCTTTTTCACAGCAGCTTCAAATTCATCGACATAACCTACATCCGTGATCAGTTTATATTTTACAGCATCCTGGGGAGTCTGGATCAGGCCTTTGTTAAGGATTTCGTCCAGCTCAGCTCTCGGAATGCCTCTTGATTCTGAAATTTTACCATAGATATGGTTCGCAATCGAGTTGATATAAGAAGATATCTGCTCTTTGTTTTCAGGACTCATGTCTGTCCTGATAAACGGCTCTACGGCACTCTTGTACTCTCCCACCCTGAATATCACGGGCTTCACACCGATTTTATCGAACAAGCCTTTCATGAAGGATATCTCGGCACTCAGTCCGTTAAACTCCAGACCACCCGCAGTATTCAAAAAGCTTCTGTCGGCTACCGAAGCGAGGTAAATGGCCTGCTCTGTCATCACTTCACCATAGGTATAAACAAACTTACCTGATTTCTTAAAGTCTATCAGGGCATTTCTGATTTCTTCGAGGGTGGCAAAACCGGCCATAGGATACTGAAGGTCAATCATGATCCCCTTGATATTGTCGTCCAGTTTGGCATTGGCAATAGCCTCTTTCAATTTATTCAAACCTACTTTCGAAGGCTGGTTATCGAAAATCTCTGTAAAGGGATCGTCATCAGCAGCCGTTTCGGCAATCATACGGTTAAGTTCCAGTTTTAAAACCGAGTTGGATTTAACAGTTGTTGCTTCACTTCCGCTCGAAAAAGCAGAACCTATCCCCACAAGTATAAAAAAGGAAAGTACCATGAACAAAAATAGCCCGATGATGGTGGCCAAAACATATTTAAGGAATTGAAGCATAATACTAAATAATTTATTAATCAGATTCAGATAACAAAAGTATGACTAAAGAAGTAAAATATTATTTTTTATATATTAGTGGAGATTTAATACTTTTAAACGGAAAAATATCCATTTGGGATTCACAATATTAATGTATCTACATTGATTTACATCCAATATTCTGATTTTTCAGCTAAGAAAATATTATGATAACATTTCGGACAACGCTGCTGAGGTTTGAGAAGATGGGCGAAAAAACGGGCTGGACTTTCATTGAAATTCCGGCTGACATTGCTGCTCAGGTCAAACCCGGCGTGAAGGTTTCTTACCGGGTCAAAGGAAGCATTGATCATCATAAAATCAAGATGGTGGCGGTATTGCCCATGGGTGAAGGGGCCTATATTATCCCTGTTAACGCCACCATGCGAAAAGGCATCAGAAAGGAGGAAGGAGCAAGCGTGGAGGTCTCTCTTGAAGAAGATACAGATGAATTCATCATCTCCCCGGACCTGATAGAATGTCTCGAACTGGACGAAGCTGCCTCTGAAAAGTTCAACAGCCTTTCGAGCAGCCATCAGAAATATTTCAGCAACTGGATAGAATCAGCCAAAACCATAGAGACCAAAACCAAGCGTATCAGCATGGCTGTCAAAGGATTAGCGATGGGTTTAGATTATGGGGGAATGATCCGGCATTTCAAAAAAATGGATAACCCTTCGTAGATCCGTGCCTCAAGATTGATGTAGGTCGGTGCCTCGAGGCACCGACCTACATCAATTAAAAAATCTTGTTTTTTAATTCAACACCCCGCTCAAAATCGCTCAGATTTTGCAGGGTAATTTTAGCAATCTGCTCAAGGGCCTCATGGGTAAGGAAACCCTGATGGCCTGTTATCAGCACATTCGGAAAAGTCATCAGCCTGGCGATCACATCATCCTGCAATATGGTTTCAGAGCTGTCCTTGAAGAAAATCCCTGCTTCCTGTTCGTAGACATCAATCCCCAGGTATCCGAGTTTCCCGGTTTTTAAGGCGTCTATGGCATCTCCTGTATTGACCAAACCTCCCCTGCTGGTATTGATAAGCATAACCCCGTCTTTCATCTGGTCTAAAGAAGCAGCGTTGATCAGGTGATGGGTATCCGGAAGCAAAGGACAATGAAGTGAGATGACATCGCTTTTACTCAACAACTCCGAAACGGGAACATAAGTCACCCCTAAGCTTTTCAATTCTTCAGATTCTCTGACATCAGATGCCAGGATGCTGCACCCGAAGCCCCGCATGATCCTGATGAAAGCCGAGCCAATCAATCCGGTGCCGATAACCCCCACAGTCTTTCCATGCAGGTTAAACCCGGTCAGATTTTCGATCGAAAAGTTGTTTTCTCTGATTCTGTTGAAGGCCTTGTGGGTCTTGCGGTTGAGCGTCATCATCAAAGCCAGGGCATGTTCTGCCACAGCCTCAGGAGAATAAGCCGGTACTCTTACTACTTTTAGCTCATGTTTCTTTGCCGCTTCCAGGTCTACATTATTAAACCCGGCACAACGTAACGCAATGACCTTTACCCCCTGCTCTGCGATAATGCCGATGGTTTTTTCGTCCAGTTTGTCATTCACAAAAACACAAACGGCGTCAAAGCCGCCGGCCAGCGGGGCGGTTATCTCGCTGAGAGCAAGTTCGAAAAACGTGATTTCGTGCCCGCTTCCTTCAACGAAGTTGCCGAAAGAGGTTTTGTCGTAAGACTTGGTGCTGAAGAAGGCTATTTTCATGGTCTTATTTTTTGTCGATCCATGCCTCGAGGCATGGATTTACGGTATTTTTTGTGCCTCAAGGCATGGGTTTACGCGGCTTCGTGCCTTCAGGCACGAAGGTACTGCCTCGAGGCACGAAGGTACGATCTCTTTCGAGGGTTTGTAAGAATTCTTTTTTAGAGGTTTTTGTCAGGATTTTCGAGACTTCCGTCGCCGCTGTCAGATAGGCGAGTCGGGTTCTGTACTCATCTCCGAAAAACTGCTTATTGGTCTCCAGTTCTGTCAGGGGTATTTCCCACTGATTTCCATTGCTGTACATTTCAAGTTCGGCTTTATAATCAATGTAGCGTTGAATGCTGTCTTTTTCGCTGACAAAGCGGTCATCTACCTGCAAGGCAAGGCCCTCATCAAGCCAGGTCGGAATATCCGTTTTAACGTTCCACCAACCCAGGCGGGTCATCAGCTCTATATGACACATTTCATGGGCAATAACATCCTCATTTAAACCATCTGCGTTCAGAACAATCCACGACCGCCAGGGGGTACCGATGCTGCAACCAGCCCCTTTGCCCGATCCGCATAATCCGGCAAATTCGGACTCTTTCTGACAGAAAATGATGATGCCTTTCCCCTCATGACTACCCCAAAAGTCCTTTATTTTGGTTTCAGCCCGAGCGACAGACCTGTTTAATCTGAAGAGCTGTCCGGGAGCAATCGTTGAATCTGAAAAAAGGCCTTTCCCGTATCTGGCATATCCGTGTTGTTCAGCCCATAGAAGTCCCGGAATCTGAGGAAACAGCCAGAAAAAGGACAATACCAGGACAATTACAGGAAAAAATACGAATTTAAGTTTCTTCACCTCAGGATTTTCATATCTGCAAAGATAAAGCAAAGCCCGGTCAGGTAACCATCCAAAGCAAGCTTTTTATTGGTTATGACCAGGCTCAGTTTTTACTATTTAAATCAGTATCCCGAAGTAGCGGCTTCCACCTTCTGACTTTCCAGTCCGAGCCGCTTTTTGGCTTCCTCCATAATGGCCACGGTGGCCGATGCCCCGAGCCGGGTACATCCCAGTTCCTTTACCCTTAGCAAACCGTCAAGGGTACGCACCCCTCCGGCCGCTTTGATCTGGACGGCAGGATCTGCATATTTTCGCATCAGTATGAGATCTTCTTCGGTTGCTCCTTTATAATTGTAATCACCGTTCGGTTGCTTTACATACCCATAACCCGTCGAGGTTTTGATAAATGCCACACCTACGGAATTACAGATCTTACAAAGTTTTATTTTGTATTTATTCAAAGGCAGAAAATCGTTTTCAAAGATCACCTTCAGAATAGCTCCGTGTTTCAGGCATTCCTTATTGATGGCATTGATCTCTTTTTTGACATACCACCAGTCTTCTCCCAGCACTTTACCGGCATTCACCACCATGTCTATTTCTTTGGCCCCGTCTTTACAGGCCAGGCGGGTTTCATACACTTTCGACTGGATGGTACTGTTCCCATGCGGAAATCCGATCACGCTGCAGACTTTCACATCCGAATCTTTGAGCAATTCTACCGTTTCTTTTACAAAATAAGGTTTGATACAAACCGCAGCTACATCATAAGCTTTGGCGACTTCACAGCCCTTCACCAGCTCTTCATCCGTCATCGTCGGATGAAGAAGCGAGTGGTCAATCATTTTGGCAACTTCCCTGAGGGTAAACATATTTTTCAGATAATTTTCATTTTGACCGGATCCCATCCGATTTGTTTCTTTTGTTCAACACTGATATTACAGGCTATCGACGGCCCGGCGGTTCTCAAACCGAAGGTCGCGTCTTCCAGGATAGGGCTGCCCGTCCGGATACCATTAAAGAAGGTAATCATGTGGTCAAGCCTGTCGTCATAGCCTTTTGGAGGCATAAAGGCCGTTTCCTTACCCATCTCAACGCCTGTGGCTGCTTTTCCGTATTTATCATCATACCATTTTTTGAAGTCCTCTTTTTGTTTGGCAGAGAAACTGTCAAATGAGTCATAGCCACCGTAGCCCGGGGCAGAATTACGCTTCAGCGTCCTCACTTTAAATTCATTCCATCCGATATCAATCACCCCGTCAGTTCCGATCAGCTTGATACCGAATCCGCCGGCACCTTCGCCGTCTGCCAGGTTCACGCGGGTATAAAACTGGAACGCCGGATGGTCTTTGGTTTTAGGATAGCTCATCAGGGCATTCAGCATATCGTAGGCATCGCGTCCGTCTTTCCAATAGTTAACCTCGCCCAGCGAGAATATTTTATCAGGGCCTATAGAATTGGTCATGGTATGAAGGCCTGTCAGCAAATGCACAAACAAATCGCCACCTACACCTGTACCATAGTCTTTGTAGTTTCTCCATCTGAAAAACCGGGTGGCGTCAAACGGTACCTTGGGAGCCTTACCGAGGAAAGCATCAAAATCAATGGTCTGAGGCGAAGCATCCGTAGGGATAGAATACTGCCAGGCTCCTTTGGAATCTGTCCTGTCACAAAAAGCCTCCACATAAGTCAGTTCACCGATGATTCCGCTGTCCAGTACTTTTTTGGCTTCGTGGATGGCTACGCTACTGGCCCGCTGGCTACCCACCTGGAATACCTTCTTGGTCCTTTTCTGGGTTTCGATCAGGGCATAGCCTTCTTCGATTTTTTGCACCATCGGCTTTTCACAATACACGTGTTTGCCGGCATTCATGGCATCGATGGCAATCTTCTGGTGCCAGTGATCAGGCGTACAGATCAGAACGGCATCAATGTCTTTTTTGGCCAGTAATTCGCGGTAATCCCTGGTCGTAAATATGGCATTGCCCCATTTCTCTTTGGCCCTTTCCAGGCGGCCGGTATACAAATCACAAACCGCAACGAGCTCTACACCTTCTACTTTCAGGGCCGTATCGGTATCATAATGACCGATGATTCCACAGCCAATCAGACCGATCCTCACCTTATCAACGGCACTTACCCTTATTTTCGATTCCAGTATTTTTGCTTCTGCGGCATTGGCCTGGGCCTGAACCCCCAGGGCCAGGCCTGCTCCGGTGGCACTTACATGCTTTAAAAAGTTTCTTCTTGTATTTTTCATATTCTAAGGTTGTAATATAGGTTTGAATACTTTTTTTACTTGTTCCAGGTCCCTGATATGGGCCTCCACAACATTCATTGTATCGGGCGATTTGTCTTCAATACACTGTTCAATGACCAGGTGCGGCCTCAGGTTCAGTTTCTTCAGTTCAATGGCCAGACGGGCATAGTCGATGTCGCCTTCGCCAAAAGTTTCTGACCAGATTTCTCCTTTCGACTGTCTGAGGTGGAGTTCCACTACCCGCTTTCCGTACAATTTAAGCACATCAAAAACAGCCACCTGGGAATTGGAAGATCCTCTGTAAATCCAATGGACATCAAAACAGAAAGATACAAATTCGGGACTGGTATTCAGCAATATATGGTGAAATTCTCTGGCTCCGGCTTTCAATTCTATGTCGTGGGTGTGATAAGCGAGCGTCATGCCGCGTTGTTTCAGCTGTCTGCCCAGCTCCTCCATACTTTTGGCCTGCGTTTCCAGTTCCGCATCCGTTTTCAGATCATTGCTACCCCACTTAATGGGCGATGGGTTGGTCACGATGATTTTTGTGCCGAAAGACTTCAGCTCATCCGCGATTTTCAAAACTGCACTGATGGACTCCGCAGCCTTGTCTTTCTGATGCAACGTACTGTTGACATACACCGAAGGCATGGCAATACCATATTTTTTCAAAACCGGTATCAGTTGCCTGGCTTCTTCCAGTCCGCTCAGACCCGGCTCATACGCCTTAATCCCGGTTTTAGAAAACTCCATAAAATCCTCGTCCAGGTTTTTGCCCCAGACACCACCAGACCTCCTGTAGAAAGTCAGCCAGTTATAACTGTTGCAGGAAACAGGCATTGCTTCCTGTTTTTTCTGGAATGCGAGATAAGGAAGTGAAGCAATCACCGGAAGTTTTTTCAGGAAATGCCGCCGGTCATTCTGCTCTTTTTTTTCATTCATAATCAAGTTGTCATTTATTTAAAGCTCAATAAATAGGTGCTTAAGTCGGATAACTCCTGTTCTTTCAGCCCCAATGCCGTAGGATCGGGCATCAGCGAATCCTTCATTTTTTCCTTCTTCCCGATGTCGGTTATTTTAATGACCTGGATTTTCCCGGAAGGGTCTTTCAGGCTGATATTTTTCCCATCATCACCAATGATAAACCCAAAGTAGCTTTTACCGGCTTTAGTTACCACCGACCAGCTCTCAAATCCGAAAACAATGTTCGCGGAAGGGTTGATGACAGCGTCCAGCAGACTGAGTTTATCAAATTTGGTGTGGATGCTGGTCAGGTCCGGCCCCACATCGTTGCCGTTTTCCCCATGTCTGTGGCAGGTGGTGCAATAGGTAGCGTAAATCACCTTGCCTTTCTCTGCATCCCCTTTCATCCTGGCTACAAAATCGAGTTTAAGCGGAGAGCCATTTCTCGGAAAAAACTGGCTGGCCATGATCCTGACACTCTGACTCGGATTCTTAAAAATGATGTCGCTTACTTCTTTGGCGATATCGTCGCTTAACTGGTAGGCTGCCCTCATGTCACAGAGAATACCACCCCCATCAGGGTCTTTAGCCATTTGCTGAGCCACCGCTATTTTCTCAGTCAGCGGTGTTTTAGGATCCCTCAGTTTATCTTTTGCCACCAGCATTTTCTTCATTTGCGGGGTCATGATTTCTCCGGCCACGGCCTCCCAGTTCATGTGATCCGCCCAGTCGTTGGTTTTTCTGAAATTGACCCACCATAAGGCTTGTACGGACACATCTTTTAAGGCTGATTTTGACAAGGCTATCATCGCCACAGCCGCCGGTTTTTCAGGGATAAAAGCAAGGGCAGTCAGCAATTTGGCCCTGTTTTTAACCGAAGTCTTACTGTTATTTGCTCTTGTCTTTATTTCTTCAATTGCTGATTTCGGGTGCAGTCTCCACAATAAATTGATCTGCTGGTCTTCCGAAAGGTCTGACTTCATTGTTTTAATGATTTCATACACTTCCGTTTCCTTCCTGTCGGAAGCCGTTCCGAGGGCTTCCAGGTACCATGGGTCCCTTCCGTCATATTGTTTGATAAGGGTAGTTATGATGTCTTTGGATGCATCAAAAGAAACATCTCTCAAAGCAATCGCCACCTCTCGGCGGATATCCGGAGACGGGTCGTTCATCATTTTCCGGGCTAACTTCGTCACGTCTTTTTCCTGACCTTTCAAAGCCCTGAATGCCACCAGTCGCAGGTTCTCATCAGATGAGGTCAGTAGTTTTTCAGCTTCTGCCTTACCTGCATTACCCAATTGGGTCAACAGCCAGACGGCCCTCGCCCGGTGAAAAGGGTTTTCAGCAGTCAGTAGTTTTTTTACTGCAGGAACCGATGATTCCCCACCTTTCAGCAAGGCTTCAAAACCCAGGTAACGGACATTCTGTGCAGGATTTTTCAATACCTCCACCTGATTTTCAGGGGTAGAAAGATCTATTTTAGGTAAAGTCAGTTTTTTGCCTTTCGGGGTCAGTCTGTAAATACGGCCATAGCCCAGCTTATCATGCATGGCGTGACCACCTACGATCGGATCGTACCAGTCGGCAATAAAAATAGACCCGTCTACAGAAGCACACACATCCGAAGGCCTGAACCATTTGGATTTGTCCTGCCCGGTTTCATACCAGTCATATTTTTCGCTGGACTGCGGCCCCTGTGAACTCACCAGGTCATTGCGGTTCAGGTCAAAGCCCGCCCCGTTTTTCTTCGGGAAATAATTGAATATCACGTTCCGGCCTGCTTCAGAACTCATGAGCATACCCCGGTATTTCGGACCGAAAGCATCTCCTTCATAAAAATGGACGCCCGTCGGCGAACCGGCCCCGGTGTTGTCCCCGGCTGGCATCACACCCGGATCTTCCTGGTGCCACGAGGCCGTAAAAATATCCTGTCCCGGACGCCTGTCGGCCACCCAAAACCTGGTGCCGTCTGCTGAAAAATAACCGGCATTGCCGTTTTCCATCAGGTAGCTGGTACGACAGGCAATCACCTGGTCGTCATTGTCATTCTGCCACATGTTTCCGTATGAATCCATGGCTACTTCATAGGAATTCCTGAAGTTGTGCCCCATCACTTTCAATCCCTTTCCGTCTTTTCCTACCCCCAGGGCCAGGCCTCCTACCCAGATCCTGCCATCGTCAGAGACTTGTTTCCCCTGGTTCTTGAGGTTGTAAGGCGTTCCTCCGGCATAAGAACTTCCGGAACGCAGAGTCCAGCCGGCTTTGTCCGTCACGATGTGCGGGCCCGCGTTTCCGGTGTTGAAAAAGAACTGTCCGTCAGGAGCCATCACCCCGGAGTGCAGCGAGTGGTCATGGTCCAATCCGCCGAAACCGGTCAGAAATACTTCTCTTTTATCCGCCTTGTCGTCTCCGTCTTCATCTGTATAAATGTAAATATTCGGAGCGGCAGAAACGTATACTTTGTTGCCCACCACGGCAATGCCCAATGGTGACTTCATGTCCTTGTCTTCTACAAAAACCGTCGACTTATCCGCTTTGCCGTCCTGATCGGTATCCTCAAGAATCATCACCCGCTCTCCTTTTTCGTGGTTGAGTCTTTTGTCGGGTTTATTATTAAAATCCCGGTAATTGACCGCTTCCGTCACCCAAACCCTGCCCCTGGCATCAATATCGATATTTGTCGGGTTATAAAACATAGGTGATTCAGCCCAAAGGGTAATTTCCATGTCTTCAGGACAGTAAAGTTTTGAAGAATCATCCGCCGCAAATGAGAACGGTAAATCAGTCGTCCTGAATTTACTCCCGGACTCCATGCTCTTAAAAGAAATAGTTATTAAAATGACGGCAGACAGCAGCCCTGTCAGAAGTTTTTTGTTCATTTTTAAAGGTTATTTAGGGAATACAGACCTTAGGTATCTTAAATTTTCGACATAACTTTCAAACATTGGTTTGCCCGGGGGGATGGCCCCTTCAATCTGCATCCATCCTTTGTATTTAATTTCCTTCAGGCACTTTTTCACTTCCTGGAAATCGACCCTACCTTGTCCCAGTAAAAAGTCATTTTCTTTGGCGTGTACTTCGCAGATCATCTTCTGCTTACCCAAGGACCTGATCTCATCATAAATCGGATACCCCATGGTGGTAGAATTCGCCACGTCATAATATACCCGGAGATTGGGCGACCCCACTTCATTGATAATATGCATGTGTTCAGCCTCATTCAACCAGGATTCTATCCCGAAAGTAACGCCTGCTGCCTCGGCCTTCGGCATTACCTTTTTAAATTTTTCAATAACTGCTTTTGTACCTTCCGGGTCATTTTTCAGGTCATTTTTATAGAAAAAGGCCAGAAGAATCACCTTAACACCGAGCACTTTGGCTACGTCAATCGAATCTTCCACCCATTTATCTGTGCGTGGATCAGATTTGTAAGGCACGCCGTTCAGTTCTCCGAGACCTAATCCCGAACATTTGATATTGTATTTTTTGAAAGCATCCAGGTATTGTTTCTGGATTTTCGGGTCTCTTAAATGCATGTCGTTCGCGGCCGATCCCATGTTGACCTGCAAACCGTCAAGTCCGAGATTGGCGGCCACCTCAACCCCTCCCACATCATAGTTTTTCCCGATGGACCAGTCGCAGGCTCCGATACCGATGCCCATGGATTTAAACTCTTTGAAAACAGATGGCAAAACCATCGCAGAAGCCAGCAGAGACGCAGAGCTTTGCAATGCCTCCCTTCTTGAAATCAGATTTTTCATTCAGATATCTTGTTAATCATGTCCGTTAAATTCCATAGACAACACCTTCTCCCAATTCCAGCACTTTATAGCTGACTCCATATTCTTCACATGCTTCTTCAAACTCCTTTGGATCAGCAGTGTTAAATTCAAAAAGGTCATAATGGTGTGGAATAACCAGTTTTGCCCCTATTTCTTTGCCTAACCTGGCTGCTTCTTCAGCATTCAGATTCCCGGCTACTTTCCGCTCTGGTTTATTGCCGTTAATAGGCAAAAAAGCCACATCTATATTAAAGGGTTTCAATATATCCACAATGCCCTCATACCAGAGTGTATCTCCTGAATGATAGACCGAATATTCTCCGAACTGTGCCACAAAACCCATGAACTTACATTCTCCTTTTTCATTTCGCTCCAGTTCATTGTGTGCCGCCGGAACGCCGTGAATTTTGAATCCTTTCCACTCAAAGCTAAGCCCGTCGTTCAACCCCACCGGAAAATCTTCCGGACATTTCAGCCTGTCACAGACAAAACTCCGGTTGGCTTCCGGTATAATGAATTTTATATCTTCATTATTCTTCAGAATGGGCATCAGCGTCTCCGCATCCAGGTGGTCGGTATGGTTGTGCGATGAAGTAACGATATCAATAAAGTCCAATCCCTCCGGGGCAACAACCAGCTCGCTCATTCTGACATGAGGCTTGGCAGTATACTGGTATTTGACACTCAGCGAATCAGACAAATACGGATCAAACAACAGATGTCTCCCCTGCCAGCTGATCAGAAATCCGCTTTGAGCCAGCCACCAGATTTTAAATCCGGAAGGACTATCGAAGGATTTTATATCTGCTAAAATCTTCCCGTCTTGTTGTCTGGGTTTGATGAGACTCATACCTCCAGCTTTTTTCTGGTTTGTCTGGCAGCCTCACACATGTTGGCCAGTTTCTGGCGGGTAGCCCAGCGGGCAGTCTGAGACATGCCGCAATCCGGTGCAACGGCCAGTTTTTCGGCAGGAACATATTTCAGACATTTATCAATACGCTCCATCACGTCTTCCACTGTTTCGATATAATAGCTTTTGACATCAATGACACCTACGGCCACGTCCATTTTTTCGGCAAAACGTTCTAGCAGATGTACTTCGGCGAAATTGAGCACCGTCATTTCCGTATGAATTTCGTCTACGTTCATGTCCAGAAAATCAGGCAACATCGGGGCAATGGTTTTCTTTCCGACGGACCGGCCCTTGAAATTGCCAAAACAGAGGTGTGTTCCGATCCTGGTTTTACCCACGATCCCGCTCACAGTCCTGTTAAAAATATCTACAAATCTTTTGGTGTCTTCACGATATGCATAGCATGACATAGAGGGCTCATCAATACAGATCTCCTGAGCTCCCGCCGCCACCAGGGCTTCCAGTTCCCTGGCTACCACGGGGATCAGTGCTTCTGTAATTTCCCAGCGGTCTTTGTAGATTTCACCCGGCAGCATCCTGCCCGACAAAGTATAAGGACCGGGAATGGAAGCTTTCAATATCTTACCGGCCGGAGCCAGTCTTTTCAAACGGTTGTATTCTTCTACTACACCCAGGCCTTTAGGAGCCGTCAGGGGCTCTACGACCGTATGTTTGCCACGCTGGTCATGGGCCGGAGGACCAAACTTCCTGGTTTCTTCATGATTCGGTTGCAATCCTTTGATAAAGCCGTAGAACGAAAGGTTAAAATCCAGGCGGGTTTGTTCACCGTCGGTGATGACGTCCAGCCCGGCGGTCACCTGGTCGTGGATGGCATTGACCACAGCATCTTCAATCATTTCGCTGAGGTCGGCTTTGCCGAATTTATCCAGGTTCTCAGAGGCGAATTCGAGCCATCCCGGAAAAGGCCATGATCCAACAACAGTGGTTTTAACAGGTATCGGTTGCATATTTTTAATTGGTTTAGTCCTGAATGAGTCTTCTGTGATAATTGATTTGCCCCAGATGATAATTAAAGTGCCCGTATAAATGAATCAGGAAAAATTCATTGGTATTGGCCCCTCCCTGGTATTCTTCCGTATGGTTGGCAGCTAAAATTTCAGGGCTTATACTGCCTAAAACCTCAGCGATCATTTTCCTTGTATCGTCAATCTGGCGGGTGAGCTGCTCTCTCGGAACATCTTTATCCGAAAATTCCAGGGGTCTGTCACGCACATAATCCGTCCCGCCGATCTGGGCACCGATATAATGATTGAGGTTTCCCATCAGGTGAAGACACAGGTTTCCGGCCGAATTTTTAATTTCATTTTTGATCAGCCAGAGTGACGATTCATCCGGATACGCTTCCAGCTCGTCTCTCAGTCTTTTCAGATCACGTTCATAAAGGGTCTTTAATGATTCAATCATATTTTCAGAGCTTGATTTGCATTTTTATATATTCCATTCCTCTTTCATTGTAGGTAAATACCTCAGAGCTTTCTTTCATCCCGAATTTCTTATAAAACGGGGCGGCCGTAAGCCTGGCATCACAGTTCAAAGTCTTTATTCCCATTCTCCTGGCTTCGTCGATCAGGAAGTTCAGCAGCCTGGCCCCGTAGCCTTTCCCCTGGAAATCCTTTTCCGTGGCAAACTTCCTGAACCTGGCTTCATCGCCTTTAGCAAACAGGGAGATAACAGAGATCAGCGTGTCATTTTCGAACAATCCGAAATGAATGCCCTCTTCGTCATTGTCGATTTTAACAAATTCGATATCCTTGTCCGGCCACATCACCCTTTGCCTGACGGGCCATGTTTCCGGTGCTTTTATCTCACGAATGCTGATCCGATACATAACTCTGAATTCCTAAATTTTTATACATTCCTGCGATCCTGTGGGCGTGTTCATCATAAGCGGCTTCGAATAACTCCACAGCCCTTTCTGCTCCCACTACTGCCCCGGCACTCAATACCTTTGGCGGCCGGCCCGCTTGAGTGAGAAGATTAGCCGTTTCGGCTTTGATACTGTTGATGATCATACAAGAGCCCACTGTTGAACCCGGAGCCACAGGAGTGTCCAGCCCTTCTATCCTGATCATGGCATCACCCACCGGGGCTCCTGAATCCAGCACCAAGTCACAGAAATCCTGGAGTTTCAAACCGTCTACCCTTTTGCTGGTACTGACCTCTGAATGACTTTTTGAGATAATTCCCACTGTCTTAATACCGTTTTTCCTGAAGATCTCTGCCATCTCAATCGGCACCACGTTACATCCGGACGAAGAAATCACCAAAGCCGTATCAACCGGTGAAAGGTCAAAATTCCGCAGGATTTTCTCCGCAAAACCCGGCACATTCTCAAGAAACATGGCCTGACGCTGTCCGTTGGCTCCCACGACCAGGTTGTGAAAAGTAAGGGATAGTTCAACAATAGGATTAAAACCGGGGAAAGAACCATAACGCGGCCACATTTCCTCGACCATAATGCGGCTGTGTCCGCTGCCGAAAACATGCACCATCCGGCCGGCGAGTATTGACTCTGCAAACCATTCAGCCGCCTTGGCTATGTTGACTTCCTGGGCAGCTACGGTTCTGATCAGCTCACTGCATTTTTCAAGATATTGAGAGGTATATGACATTTTATAAAGATTGGGCCCGAAGGCTTTTTTTGATTAACTGATTTTATTTAAAGCAAATCCTGCTGCCCCGATAGCCCCCGCCAGGTCTCCGAACTGGGCCTGCCTGATCAAAGTGGTTTTTCCGGCCGGCCTGAATTCATACAGATCGAGGAATCTCATCAAAGGCTCATACAGGTCTTTATCCGCAAGGGTGATTCCTCCGGCCAGTACGATGATTTCAGGAGAAAGCAGATTGATCAGGGAGCTCAGAGCCACCGCCAGTTTCCTCACAGAATCCAGCCACAGCCAGGTGGCATAATGATCCCCTTTGCGATAGGCCCCGACAAGATCGAGTGTACTTTCATATTGTCCTCTGGACCGCCTTTTAATGGAATAATTGCCAATGGCATACTCCAGGCTTCCGGGTATCCCAAGAATACTTTCTTCATCATCCCCCGTGTTGAGCGAGATATGACCAAGATGCCCCGCCATTTGTGATAAGCCCTGGTGCAGCTCCCCGTTCAGCATGATGCCTCCACCGACGCCGGTACCCAAAGTAAGCAGTAAAGCATTTTTGTAGTCTTTGGCCGATCCGAAACGGGCCTCAGCCATCAGGGCCGCGTGAGCATCATTAATGACATAGGTTTTCTGCCCAAAATAAGCTCCCCAGTTAAAGTTCTCCAGCCCATGCAGCCGGTTGGGCAGGTGGGCAATACAGGCGTTGTCCTGGTCCGGCAAGCCGGGGGCAGACAAGCCGATCACTTCCACAGGCTCATCCGTGAGAGCACGGAGATAGGATACCATTTCAAGCACATTTTTTCGCCAGAGGCCCTCCTGATCATCCCGGGTTGAAATATAATGCTGCTGCATAATTTCTCCGCCTTCCCTGATCAGGATGCCTTTGACTACCGTACCGCCAAGGTCAATACCAATGGCTGTTTTCATATATTTAAGGTTGAATAAAAGATACAACAATTATTTATGTGAGTCCGTGCCTTGAGGCACAGACCTACCGGAGTTGTCCTTCGGACACCTCCCATCCCCCGTCGACATACAGGGTTTGCCCGGTGGTAAACCCCGAAGCGTCGGACATAAAAAACACCGCCGCCGCATCCAGGTCCTCCGGCCTGCCTATTCTTCCGCCATCCAGGGGTTGTTTGGTTTTGATAAAATCCATGATCTTTTCGTCTCCCGCAGCTCTTAGTGACATCGGCGTTTCGACCAAAGCCGGGGCCAGTAAATTAACCCTGATGTTATCTCCGGCATAATAGGCCGCAATTGACTTCGTAAATCCTGTCACCGCCGACTTTGCCGCAGCATAGGCATGGGTCACAAAAAACTGCGGCGAAGGCGAAAATCCCAGCACAGAGCCCATGTTCAGGATCGTCCCTCCCTTGCCCAATTCCAGGAATTTCCTGACAGCAGCCTGGTTGGAAAGCATGAGACTGGTGAGGTTCATTTCCATTGTTTTATTCCATCCTTCAAGGGTAAGTTCATGCAAAGGCCCGTCACCGAATTTCCTCCCGCTTCCTCCGGCCACATGATACAAGCCGTCAAAACTCCCGAATTTTTCCAGGCACAAGGCTATCGCTTTTTCGGCCGTTTCAGGATCCGAAGCATCCCCGGCAAAGGCTGCTGAACTGTTTCTCAATTCTGCTTCTGCCTGTTTACAACTCTCCGGATTCCTTCCTACCACCACTACTTTTGCCTGCTGGCGAACGAATGCCCTGGCAGCAGAAAGACCCAGCCCTGTGGTGCCACCGATAATGACTATTGATTTATTGGAGAGCATTATTGCAAAAAAAGTATTTGAGAAACTTTATTTATTATATTATTTACAGATAGAATTACAAATTTCTTATTTTTGAACCTATCAATCCACCAATGGGAACGAAATTACCAATACTATTTTGATATTATCATGATAAAAAAAGCTATTTTTCAAAAGTTGCCTCTTTCTTATGGTTCCTCGTTTCTGACGGAAAGGTTTGAGAGCCCCCATTTTGAAACCCCGTGGCACTATCATAAGGAATTTGAAATTGTATTGAGCGAAAAAGGCTTCGGAAAGAAGTTTGTAGGCAACCATGTCTCTGATTATCAGGAAGGTGACCTGGCACTGATCGGCAGTAACCTTCCGCATTGGTACCGGGCAGACGACTCCTTCTATCAGCCCAACCCTGCCCTGAAACCTGCCTCAGTGGTGATTCATTTCCTGGAAGATTCGCTTGGTCCGGGCTTTTTTAACCTGTCTGAGATGACCGAAATTAACAAGCTGATGAACCGCTCTTTGTTCGGCCTGGAGTTCTTTGGGGATACCCGCCAGCAAATCACGGCCTTAATTTACAGGATGCTGGAAGCCGACAAGGTTGGCCGCCTGATCGGATTGATAGAAATACTCAACCTGATGTCACATTCCAAAGAATACAGGATACTCTCAGGCATGGGCATGACGGGCAGCAGTCTTAAAGACACCGACCGGATGAACATTGTCTTTGATTATGTTTTCAAAAAATTCAGGTCTGATATCAATCTCTCAGAGATAGCCTCACTTACCAGGCTGACCGAACCGGCTTTTTGCCGCTATTTTAAAGCACGTACCCAGAAAACCTTTGTAGACTTTGTCAATGAGATCCGCATCGGACATGCCTGTAAACTGCTGATGGAAACTGAAATGAATATCCTGGAAATATGCTATGAATCAGGATTCAAGAACCTGTCAAATTTCAACCGTCAGTTCCGGAAGTTTATGGATACCAATCCCAAGGAATACAGGAAAGGAGTGCTTGAACTGGAGTAAATCCTGAAAGTTTTTAAATGTTATTCAGCAGCCCGCCAAGATACTGCGGATAAATAAACAGCAAAATCGCACTCAGGCTAAAAAGCGTCAGTATCAGTAACAAATGCAGAGGAATTCCCGCCAGGTTATGGGTTTTGTACCTGCTTTTGACCACGGCGATGTACGGAATTTTCAGATAATAGTAAATAGACACCGCTGTGTTGATCAACCCGAAAGCCAGCACTGTAAAATAGAAAGGCGAAGAACCTGAAGTAAGCGAATCGGCCACCGAACTGAATATCAGCAACTTGGCCGTAAACCCGATCGTCGGCGGCAAACCTGTCAGGGCCACCATCAGGATAATCGCGTTGATCCCTAAAATAACGCTGTGCTGACCAAGCCCTTTAAAGTCTTCAATAAGATAAGAGCCCGCCTGTTTCTTGAAAACATCCAGCAGGAAGAACGCCCCCATCGTAACCGGCAAATAAGCAGCCGCATAAAAATAGGCCGAGTAAAAATCATCAAAACCTGCTTTCAATAAACCGATCAGCATAAATCCGGCATGGGCAATGCCCGAATAACCCAGCATCCTTTTCGCGTCTTTTTGCCAGAGGGCAGAGAAATTACCGACAAATAAGGAAACGATAATAATGACCGAAAGAATGACCGTAAAATCAGCATGTAAAGCTTCAATAAACCTGGCCATCAACAGCAAGGCCGCTACTTTCGGAGCATATGACAAAAATGAAATGATAGGTGCGGGTGTGGCCTCATACACATCAGGAGCCCAGATATGGAACGGAGCTGCTGCCATTTTAAACAAAATACCTCCTAAAACCAGAAAACAGATGGACTGCACAGCCCAGTCTGCATTAAAATGGATGGAATGAAGGAACAAAGGATCCAGGAAATTAAGGGTATGCGAAATACCATAAAACAAGGAAATACCGTACAGCATGAGGGCGGAACTCGTGGCCCCGAAAATCAGGTATTTTATACCTGCCTCAAAATTCTCCTTCTTTTTATTTAAACTCACCAGAAGATAAGAAGCGATAGAAACCAATTCAATACCAATATAAATACCCATAAAATGGGTCGTCATCGTCATGATAGCCATACCCAGCACAGCCGTAAAGATCAGGATGAAATACTCTCCGTCATACCGGTATCTGAACGCCACACCGTGAAGCAGAAACAGAAATACCGACAACTGGATAAGGTACCTGAAACTCATGCCTCCTTTGTCAAGCAGCAGGATGTCTCCAAAAGCATGAAACGCATCCCCTTTTTCAAAAAGGGCCTCGTAATGGCTGTGGCTAAAACTGTAGTATAAAATAACAAGGGCAAACGAATAGAAATAGAAGCGTTTGAATTTCGGCTTTTCGGGCGTCTTTTTCGTAAAAGAGACAATTCCGGTCAACAGCAGAATACCCGCAATGAGGATGACCTCAGGCAGAATCAACCTTGTACTTTCTATTATTTCCTGTAAGTGTTTATTCATTAAGGTCGGGTCAAAAATTCCTGTACGGTCTGGTTAGATATGTCAAAAATCAGGTTGGGGAATATACCGAATAAAAACGCCAACACACCCAGCACGGTCAGCATCAGCATTTCTCTCCTGTCCAGGTCCACAATTTTATCTTTTTCTAACTTTTCGCTGATATAATATTCTCCAAAAAACATCTTCTGGAAAGTCCACAATAAATATACTGCCGATAAAACAATCCCTAAAACCCCCAGAACCGGCATCCACTTCGGCATCAGGTCCGACTGGAATGCTCCCAGTAAACTGAAGAACTCTCCGATAAAACCGGACAGCGTAGGAAGGCCCAGGGAGCCAAAAAAGGCCACCGAAACAGCTACCGTAAAGAAAGGCATTTTTTTAGCCAGACCTCTGTAGTTGGCAATCTCACGGTTGTGGGTCTGATCGTAGATCACCCCGGCACATAAAAACAGCATCGCTGATAAAATACCGTGACTGAACATCTGGTAAACAGCCCCGTTGATCCCTTCGGCGTTAAGGGCAGAAATACCCAGAAGCACAAAACCCATATGAGAAACAGAAGAATAAGCGATCAGTTTTTTAAGGTCTGTCTGAGCCAGGGCATTCAAAGCCCCGTAAATGACAGACAGTACTCCTGCTCCAGCCACCCAGACTGTAAAATCAGGTGCTATATCCGGGAAAAAACCATACCCGATCCTGATCAATCCATAACCCCCGATTTTAAGCAATACGCCGGCCAGGATAACAGAGATCGCGGTCGGGGCCTCCACGTGGGCATCCGGCAACCAGGTATGAAACGGCACCATCGGGAGTTTGATCCCGAAACCGATAAATAACAAAACAAACATCAGCTCCCTGGCAGGAATTCCCATCAGTTTCCAGGGACTGTCTATGCTCAGAAACGAGTTCTTAATAATATTTGTGGTATCTTTCAACTGCCTGAAATCAAAGGTGTGCACCGTTTTTCCATACTCTTTGCTGAAGAAAATATCGGTATATGACATGCCTACGGCAATCATCACAATCAGGATCAGAACAGAACCGACCAGGGTGTAAATGATGAACTTCAAAGAAGCATATTCCCTGTTTTCGCCTCCCCATATCCCGATCAGGAAATACATCGGCAGCAGCATGAACTCGAAAAACAGGAAGAAAAGAAAAAGATCAAGAGCCACAAAACAACCCATCACTGAGCTGCACAAAAGCAGGAAAAGGCTGTAATAGGCTTTGGGTCTCCTGACAATTGAAAATGACGAGATGCCACCGATCAGCAGGATAATAGCTGATAAAATGACCATAGGGAGGTTAATACCATCCAAACCCAGCACATAATCTATAGAAATCACCCCGCTTTTGCCGATATCCAGCCTGATCCACTCATAATGTTCAAGAAACTGATAAGACGGTTCTGTTTTGTTGAATGACCCGTAAAGCGTGAGGGCGTTGATCAGGTTCAGGACGTTACAAATCAGGTTTATCCACTTAAAAGATGCTTTGTATACATCAGGCAGCAACAGGATGATACCCGCACCCACCAGTGGCAGAAAGATTAAGGAAGTAAGTAGCCCTGAATTCATAGTATCAAAACAAAAATGTCTTTAAGATTAATATACATATCACCAATGCTATCATCAACACCAGGTAAAACTGAATTTGCCCGCCCTGCATTTTCCTGCCATAGTGACCCGACTTGCGGGCATATTCTGAGACGCCGTTCACAAAATTATCTATCAGCAACCGCTCTGCCTTTTCAGAAATCCCTGAAATAAACATCAGTCCCCGGGCAAGTATTTTTGTGATACCGTCAATATACGTACTGTCTGCGTAATGCACCACACCGGGCAATCCCTTCTTAAAGGAAGCCGCCGGTTCGGGTTCGGTAGTATTCAGTTTACCCGTGAACACAGGCCGGATATAATTGAAATAAAAATAGTCGAGATAAAAGTGATTGAGTCCGATCTTCCTCAGCCATGAATCAGATTTCTGTGCATCACTGTTGACATAAAAATTCCTGATCTCATTTTGCGTGATGAAAAAAGAAGCGATCATGCTGGCCAGGGAAACCCCAAGTACAGTGTAAGGTATCCAGGCGGCATGAGACTCGGTCTGACCGAAAATTTTGATGAACCACACATCTGAAAAAGTAAACGGACTTGCCGAAAACACAAACCAGAGCGAAGCCAGGCTCATGGCGAGCACCGAGATTTCGAACACCCCGAGTTTTTGCAGGAAATTGATGATCTTTTCATCTCCCTGGGCGTCATCATCTGCGGTCAGCAAATCATGAAAGGATTTTTTCACCCCTTCCAGCCCGCTCAGAATATCATGATAAGTCTCTTCGATCGGATTACCCTGACGATTGAGAAATACCATCACAAACTGCCGCATGATATAATAGGCCGTCATCACCGAACTGATCAGCAACAACACCGGAATGATCAGGTAGTAAGAAAAATGATGGGCCTCAGCATAGGCATAAGCCGAAATCAGCAGAGCGTCTTTTGACAAAAAACCGGAGAACAAAGGAATCCCGGCCAGAGAAGCCGCACATATGGCATAACCATAAAACACCACTTCCATTTCGTCCTGCAGATTTCCCATTTTCCTCATGTCCTGCTGATGATGAAGATGGTGAATAACCGCCCCTGCACTAAGAAACAAACCTGCCTTAAAAAAGGCGTGTGTAGTGAGATGAAAAAGCGAAGCTCCTACAGCCCCCACGCCTATCCCGGCAATCATAAAACCCAGCTGAGAGATCGTCGAATAGGCGAGGACCTTCTTAATATCGTATTGAAAAATGGCGGAATAAGCCGCCAGAATACTCGTAAAACTCCCTACAATGGCAATCACAAAACCCGCATCGTGGCTGAGGATCGGAGACACCCTGGCCAATAAAAATACCCCTGCCGCCACCATCGTAGCCGCATGTATCAGGGCTGAAGCGGGCGTGGGGCCTTCCATCGCGTCAGGCAACCATACCTGTAAAGGAAACTGTGCAGACTTGGCCACTGCACCGCAAAACATCAGGATCCCGGCCGCAGTGAGCAATTGCCCGGCACTCCATGACCCAAATGTATTCAAATGAAAAACTCCTGTGGAAACACCCGCAAACCTATCTCTCAACTCCATAAAATTAAAGGTTTTGAAAAGATAGAAAACGAGAAATATACCGATCAGCAAACCCGCATCACCTATCCTGTTGATCAGAAAGGCTTTTAACGATGCATTGGCCGGAGCTGATTTTTCGTACCAGAAACCGATCAGGAGATAAGAACAAAAACCGACGAGCTCCCAGAAAAAATACAATTGCATCAGGTTACCGGCAATAATCACCCCCAGCATAGAGAGGATGAACAGATTGAGATACGCGTAATACCTTGAAATCGCCGGGTCTTTAGCCAGGTATTTGGTAGAAAAAAGCTGTACAAAAAAAGCAATGATCTGAACCAGGAAATACATGAAGGTAGTCTGGTCATTGAGAAGAATATCAAACGAAACAACGGTATCACCCAGATTGATCCAGGGTATCTCAATACCCCTTTCTGAGGTGACGTTCATGATGAGGCTCAATGAAAACAACACCCCTAACACATTGATCACCAATGAAAGCCATCCTGCAAATTGACTCAAAATATAAGATTTGAAGCCAAACAAGATCAAAAAGCCCAAAAGGTAGAAAAACAGGTTAAGAAAAATAATGTTTTGTGCCGACATCCTTTCCGGATTAGTTTACATTCTATATTTTAATTTACAAATCTACAACTTCATGACAAATAAACACCATAAGTTTTGAAAAAGCCGCGGCCCTTATAACCTTTTTAAAGCCAGTCCGGCCACCGTTTTACCAATTGCCAGCGACGAAGTTGCCGCCGGTGACGGGGCATTACAAACATTGATAGCCTGCTTATTTTCAATGATTGAAAAGTCGTCTAACAGCCCCCCTTCAATGTCACAGGACTGGGCCCTCACCCCGGCATTTCCCGGCACCAGGTCTTCTTTCCTGATTTCGGGAATAAGTTCCTGTAAGGCCGTCGTAAAGGCAGACTTGGAAAATGATCTGTAAAACTCACCCATCCCTGTTTTCCAGTATTTGGCCGCTACCTTTCTGAATCCCGGCCAGGCCAGGGTTTCTCCAAATTCTCCGAGACTGATATCCGATTTCTTGTACCCTTCCCTTCTGAAAGCCAGCACCGCATTAGGGCCTGCCTCAATGCCTCCACCGATCATCCGGGTAAAGTGGACTCCTAAAAAAGGAAAATTAGGATCCGGCACAGGATAGATAAGGTGTTTTACCAGGTAATGTTTTTCAGGTTTCAATTCGTAATATTCCCCTCTGAACGGAATGATCTGCAGTTTGATTTTCTCCGACTCTGTCATCTGAGCCACTTTGTCGGAGTACAACCCGGCACAGTTAACCACCAGCGTGGCATCGTAACTTCCTTTGTCGGTGACCACCGTCGAAACGCCGTTTAACTCAGATATAGAGCTTACCTTCTCTCCCAGCCTTAGTTCTCCTCCCAGCTCCTTTATCTTCTGAGCATATTTTTCCGAAACCTGTTTATAGTCAATAATCCCGGTCTGCGGCACTTTAATGCCTTCAATCCCGGCTACATGCGGCTCAATCTCCTTCATTTGACCGGCAGACAGTTTCTCTAATCCTGTCAGCCCGTTTTCAATACCTCTTTTATATAACCCTTCCAGAATCGGCAGTTGCTCTTTTTGAGTAGCCACCACGATTTTTCCGCATAATTCATAAGGAATTTCTTCTTTTTCACAGAAATCGATCAGCATATGATAGCCAGAAATACAATTGGTGGCTTTGAGGCTTCCCGGCTTGTAATACAACCCGGAATGGATCACCCCGCTGTTATGTCCCGTCTGATGAGCAGCCAGTTGATTTTCTTTCTCAATGATCACCAGCCTGAGTCCGGGTTTTTGCTGCTTCAGGTTCAAAGCAGTGGCCAACCCGACAATCCCGCCACCAATAACTACCACATCGTATTTCATCTTCTGACTTTTTTATTCCCCTCAATAATTAAGTTTTATAATAATTTTTGGGTTTTTCAATTGCTAATCTTATTTTTGTACAAATTTATAGACATACTCGTTAAATGAAAAAAAATAACATCATTATATTATTGACCCTGGTTACCCTTGGTCTTGCTTCATGTAGTTATCAAAATAATAACAAGATTGAGCAGAAGGACGTTAAAGCCGGAAGCGAGTGGGTTTATGGTGTACATCCTGATTCTACAGCACGTCAGTTAAAAGTACAATATACTCCAAATCCTGAACTCGAAAAACGTACCAACGCCATTCGTCAGAAATTATATGGTATTTGATACAACTTCAGTATCCAAAGGGGCTTAATTTTTTAATTCACCTTATTGTACAGCAATTTGTCAGGTAGTTATAACTTCTTGGCTGATTGCTTTTTAATTTTAATCCAAATTGTAAAATGAAAATCGCTTTAGTTACCGGATCTGCAGGTTTGATTGGAAGTGAGTCCGTTGCTTTTTTATCAGAAAAATTTGACTTGGTTATCGGAATAGATAACGATCTGCGGCAGTATTTTTTTGGCCCTGAAGCTTCCACCGACTGGAACAAAATCAGAATTGAAGACGCTTACAAAAATTACAGGCACTACAAAGCCGATATCAGGTCAGAAGAAGAAATATCAAAGATCTTCGCTGAATATGGTACCGACATCAGCCTGGTAGTTCATACCGCGGCACAGCCAAGCCACGACTGGGCCGCCCGTGAGCCTTTTACTGACTTTACCGTGAATGCCAACGGCACGCTGGTAATGCTTGAGATGACCAGAAAGTATTGCCCTGAGGCTGTCTTTATATTTACTTCTACCAACAAGGTTTACGGAGACAATCCTAATTACCTTCCTCTGGTTGAAAAAGAAACCCGCTGGGAGATTGCTGAAGACCACGCTTATTTTGCCCACGGAATTGATGAGCAGATGAGCATTGACCACACCAAACACTCTGTTTTTGGGGCTTCGAAAGTAGCCGCTGACGTGCTGGTGCAGGAATACGGAAGATATTTCGGCATGAAAACCGGGGTATTCAGAGGTGGCTGTCTGACAGGACCTAACCACTCGGGAGCTCAGCTTCACGGCTTCCTGGCGTACCTGATGAAATGTGCCATCACCAAAAACCAGTACACCATATTCGGTTACAATGGCAAGCAGGTGAGAGACAATATCCACTCGTGGGACCTTGTCAACATGTTCTGGCATTTCTACCAGGACCCTAAAGCCGGTGAAGTGTATAACGCCGGAGGCGGCAGGTTCTCCAATGTTTCTATGATTGAAGGGATTGCCCTTTGTGAGGAGATCACAGGTAATAAGATGAACTACAGCTATTCAGAAACCAACAGGATAGGTGACCACATCTGGTACATTTCAGACCTTTCTAAATTCAAAGCCCATTATCCCGGATGGGATTGGAAATATGACCTTAAAACCACGCTTGTTCAGATGTATGATAACATCAGCAGGAGGGTTTAAATCAAAAAAGCTGTTCCGGACCGGAACAGCTTTTTTTATGCCTTTCAGAATCAATCCTTACAACCCGTTGTAATAAGTCACCAAAGCTCCGATCTGTTCATCTTTCTTAAAATCCGTTTTATTGGTTTTTATAAAAGCTTCCACTTCTGCCGCTTTATCTGCCATAGCTCCGGTAATTGATTTTTTGTCTTTCTTAATTCTCTCATAGGTTCCGTCCTTTTTCAAAAGAAAGTATTTGACACTTTCCGAAAAAGTTTTTGTAGCCGTGGCAGAGTTAAAAGCCTTGGTTTCCATAACGGTTTTGGCTGTCTTTTTTAACACCCTCAGCTTATCTCCTTCATTCAGGACTTCAAAGAAAGGCACACCGCTATACTCTTTGATTTCAGAAAATCTCCTGAAATTCCTGTTGCCGTTATCTCCGTAGAGGGTAAATGAAGTGATAAAGTTCACAAACTCCATCTCGTCTCCTTTTTCGCTTTTGAAAGTAACCTTGTCGTCTACCACATCATATTTTAATTCAAGGTTCTTACTCGTTACTCCCTTATCAGAACTTGCTTCTCCTTTAGACCAGTTTTCCAACAAGAATGGAAAGCCATCAACTTCAACGTATTTATTCGTACGGATAGGCCGGCCCGCCACATCATTCATAAACTGAGCCTGTACCACCGGATGATCAGCCAGCAGGATAAATAAAAATACAAACAAAGGTTTAACTAAACGTTTCATAAATCTGAATATAATTATAGTTGAATTTGCAGCAATATAACGTATAAATACATACCATAGTGCCGCATTAATGATTAAAAAAACAGAAAACTTAACACATACCGGGAATCCCGAAAAACGGCCTTGTATACACTTCAAGAGCACTTACAAAGTATTATAATAGGTAAACAGCTTTCCAAGATCCTCCTCTTTTCTGAAATCAGTTTTGTTTGTCTTCAGATAGAGCTCCATTTCAGCAGTCTTATCGGCCAAAGCGGCCATAATTGCACCCTTATCTTTTTTGATTCTCACATAAGAACCGTCATTTTTCAGGAGATAATACTTTATTGTCTGCGAAAAACTTTTCGTGGTAGTAGCAGAACCGTAAGCTTTATTATACATGACAGACCTGATGGCTTTCTTTAACAAGATGAGCTTTTCTCCCTCATTCAGTACTTCAAAAAAAGGAATCCCCTGGTATTCGGTAATATCAGCAAATCTTCTGAAATTCCTTTTTCCTTCATCAGAAAACAGTGTAAAAGAAACAATAAGGTCCACAAAGTCCATTTCAACTCCCTGCTCTCCTTTAAATAAAATGCGGTCCTCTACTACATCATATTTAAGCTCGTTACTTTTATCTGTTATGCCGTCGTTCGATTTTACATCACCCTTTAGCCAGTTGTCAAACAAATAGGGAGAGCCGTCTACATTGATATATTTATTCTCTTTGATCGGCCTGCCCAAACCATCTTTCAGAAACTGCCCGTTTACCTGGCAGACCTGAACAAGCAGGCAAAATATTATAAGTGATGCTTTTTTCATTTATGTAAGGTTAAAAGGTTGATATATGACTGATGTGTATGAGCCCGGATTGACAACGTTGTATACGCATTCTAATTTACATCTGAAAATCGGAAAAATAAAATTACTGAAAAGAATCAGGAGTACAGAGCCACATAAAATGAAAAAGCCCGGTCTGAAAAATTCAGCCCGGGCTTTTCTTTAAACCGGATGATTAATAGCCAGGGTTCTGAGAAATGTTTGGATTCGCATTTCTTTCAGTCTGAGGTATTGGCCCGATTCTGAAATTATTGCTGTAAGGAACATTTCTTAGTTTATAATTACCTCCCACCCTTACGATATCTCTTTTAAGACGGGTAAGATCAAAGTATCTGTCACCTTCAAAAGCAAGTTCTTTTCTGCGTTCAAGAATGATGTCTTCGATCAACTGGGCACCTGTAGAAGCATTCACCTGGGCTTTGTCTCTCTGAGCTGTCAAAGCATTCAGATATTTAAGAGCATCTGCTTCGTTGTTAGAACGGGCAGCAGATTCAGCAGCAATCAGGTACACTTCAGAAATACGAAGTACTTTCTTGTCGTCCCTGTCACCGGCTACGTTCTGATATTTGTTCACAATTAGAGCAGGGTTTTCAGCCTGAGCTCTTGCTCCTACCACCACAAGTCCTTTTCTCACGTCTGTAGCAGTATACAATTTGTACAATTCTTCATTCACCAACAGGTCGCCATATCCGGCCTGGTTGTAGATGTATCCTAATTCATCAGTACCTGCGTTCAAGGTAGCATCAGCTGAAACTTCAAATAAGGTTTCGGTTTTCACCGTAGCGGCGTTTGAAGCCGGTGAAGCCCAGTAAGCCAACACTTTGTCAGACGTCAGCAAAGTAAACCCGCTGTTATCGATCACGTCTTTCGAAAAAGTAAGTGCCGCAGCATAATCTCCTTTGTAGAAATTTACTTTCGCCGCCAAAGCACGGGCAGCGTATTTAGAGAATCTCGCAGAACCGTTATAAACCGTCTGAAGCGTGTAAGCCTTATCCAGATCGGCAAGAATCTGGGTGTACACTTCAGCCACCGTATTACGGGCAGGCTTCAGGGTAGGATCATATTTCAAAACCAACGGAACACCTTCACCTTCAGACTTCGCAAAACTGCGGACCAGGTTAAAGTAAAGCAAGGCCCTTACGGCATACGCTTCACCTTTAAGCTGATTAACGTTGGCGTTTTCAGGCAAAGTAGAGTTAATAATGTTATTAGCTCTCAGAATCGCGGTGTAGGCATTGTTCCAGAAACCTTCATAGTCAGCACTTGCCGTAGTGATCACATACTGATCAAAGGCAAAGTACCTTCCTGAGTTTCTGGAAGAAATAAATACGTTGTCAGCACCTAAGTCACCGATTACAGGAATGGTGCGTCCGAAAAGGTTGGCACTTCTCAACTGAGCGTAAGTACCTCTCAAAGCTACCAGAAGGTCGGCTTCAGTAGCTACAGCCGCCTCATTGGACACCTGCGTGTAAGGTTGCAATTCAAGGAAAGAATCTTTACATGAAGAAAAGAAACTTGCAACGAGAATTCCGGTTAATATTAATTTATTATTTAATCTTTTCATGATTTTTCTTTTGGAGATGATGAATTAAAACCCTATTTGTAAACCACCAGTAACGGTTTTAGGAATGTAAATATCTAAGTTAGTTGAACTGTTGATAGCAGTTTCAGGGTCATAAGGAAGATTTTTATCTTTCACCCATGTCCAGATGTTACTACCTCTTACATACAATTTCACGTTAGATAATTTAGCTTTCGAAACCCATTTAGATGGAATGGTATACCCAAGGCTGATATCTCTCAAACGGATGAAGTCGCCTTCATAAAGGTACCTCGACGAAAAAGAGTTGGAAGCAGAAGCACCACCATAAACATACTTGGGAACATTGGTGATATCGCCAGGTTTCTGCCATCTTGCCAGCTGACTTGCCACTCTGTTGAATGTAGAGTTATACCCGTCACTCTGAGTATAGTTGGCCCATGCATCACGAACCATGTTACCGAAGTTATAGTAGAACAAGAAATCAAGACTCAAACCTTTGAAAGAGAAAGTCGATCCAAAGCTACCAAACGCTTTAGGGGTGGCAGAACCGTGAATCACCTGCTTGGCAGAGTTGTAGGTCTCGGTAATTTCACCGTTTGAACCTTCCACGTACCATTGAGGGGCACCGGTCTGAGGGTTCACACCAGCCCACTCTCTCACCCAGAATGACTGATAGTCTTTTCCGACTCTTCTGATGAACGCACCATCAACCTGGTCTGCATCATTAACTAATGAAAGAATTTTGTTTTTGTTCAGCGATATATTGAAGCTGGCTTCCCATGTAAAGTCACCGATTTCAAGCGGGGTACCTGTCAATGTAACCTCAACACCTTTGTTTTCCAATGAACCTACGTTGTTTTTGAAAGATGTAAAACCTGAGGTTCTTGAAAGAGGCTCATTTAACAACAAGTTGGTCGTTAATCTCTTATACCACTCAAGGGTTACGTTCAAACGCTTATTGAACAATGAAGCATCCACTCCGATATCAAAAGGTTTGTTGGTTTCCCATGTCAGGTTAATGTTACCTACAGCATCAGGACCACTACCGGTAGAACCAAGGTAGTTATAAGCAGCACCATAAGCATACGTAGGCTGCCAGTCATAGTTACCGATCGCCGCGTTACCGTTAACACCGTATGATGCACGTAGTTTCAAGGCATTTAACCAGGTCAGTTCTTTCAGGAACTCTTCTTTGTCAATGTTCCATGCACCACCCACAGACCAGAAATTACCGAATCTGTTATTGATACCGAATCTTGAAGAACCGTCTCTACGGAAACTACCAGAAGCAATGTATTTGTTTTTAACAGAGAAATTGGCAATAGCCAGGGCTGATGCGAAAGTATAATCACTGTTA
Source organism: Emticicia sp. CRIBPO (assembly GCF_009905725.1). GTDB lineage: Bacteria > Bacteroidota > Bacteroidia > Cytophagales > Spirosomataceae > Leadbetterella. The sequence continues at coordinate 314,166 of NZ_JAAAKV010000006.1, forward strand.
GAACCGATGGCTGAGTTATAAACAGAACCGGCAGAAGGCACTGTGATGTTCAGGTTACCCGGAAGACCGTAAGCTACAGAGTTTTGGAAAAACTGCATAGATTTCTGAGCTTCATAACCGGCTGTTACGTTTAACACGTAATCATCATCATCTTTAACATCCCATACATACTCAGCAAGGTTAGTCCACACCCAGTTGAAATAACGGGTGTATAATCTTGAAGAACGTCCGGCGTCATTTCTTCCATCGCCATAGAACGGGTTATTATAAACATCTTCTTCATAGTTATTGTAGTCAATACCTACTTTAGTCGAAAGTTTCAGATCTTTCAGCAACTGATATTCAGCAGCTACAGTAGCCAGACCTTTCAAACCAGTGGTTTTTCTTTTATCCATTTTGGCAATTGCCACAGGATTATAAAGTCCACCGGCAGGGAAATCAGGTCCCGTAATGTTTGGTGTACCGTCTGCATTTTTAACCGCATAGGAAGGCAAAAGGAAATAAGTAGCCAATACAGGGTTAGCAAAAAGACCACCTGTACCAGGGCCTTTCTGTCCGGTTGCAGAAATCATCAGGTTGGTCTTGAAGGTCAGTTTATCAGTAGCCTTGTTTGAAAGGTTAACATTACCTGTATAACGATCAAACTGTGACTCAAGCACCGTGCCTTGCTGTTTGAAATAGCCGCCTGAAAGATAGAATTGCGTTTTTTCATTTCCACCACTTGCTGACAGGTTGTATTGTTGCTGGCTACCGGTTCTGGTCACTTCTTTCAGCCAGTCTGTATCCACACCTGTGTTGGTTCTGAAGTTCTGGTCAACAAGGGCCAGAGCTGCAGTCAAATCAGCCGCCTGCTTTGAGTTCACTAAACCTTCTGCAGTCAGTTCTCTCCATTCAGCCGTATTCAAAGGCCTGTTGGCATCACTCAGGTAACCTACGCTTGAAGCACCCACTTCCGTGTCAAAACGGAACTGAGTCTTGCCTGATTTACCTTTTTTGGTCGTGATCAGGATAACCCCGTTGGCAGCACGTGAACCATATATAGAAGAAGAAGCCGCATCTTTCAACACAGAGATGCTTTCGATGTCATTTGGGTTTAAACCCGCCAGAGCATTGGCCGTAGTAGTGTTCCTGGTCAGGTCACCGGAGTTGATCGGCACACCATCCACTACATACAAAGGATCTGAACCGGCTGTCATTGAGCCGATACCACGGATCCTGATATTCTGAACCGAACCAGGTTGTCCTGAACCACCGGTAGACTGCAAACCTGCAATTCTACCCTGAAGAGCTTTATCAACAGACGTAAAAGGGGTATTTTCAATTTCTTCACCCTTTACTGTTGAAATAGAACCTGTTTTTTTAATCGGAGAAGTGGTTCCATAACCAATAACGATTGCTTCCGCCAACTCCTGGGCACTCTCGTCTAACTGAAGATTGATCACAGTCTGGCTTCCCACAGCAAGTTCCTTGGTCACAAAACCTATGAAACTAAAAACCAATGTGTTTTTTGATTCTACTCCATCAAATTTATAAGAACCATTCACATCAGTTGTTGTACCCCTCGAGGTACCCTTAACAGACACACTGACACCGGGAAGAGGAGACCCGTCAACCGAGGACGTTACTTTACCGGTGATGCTTTTTACTTGGGCCCAGGAATCCAGACACAATAAAAAGCTAATCGCTACTAAAAGTAGTCTAGCTTTCATCATAATAGAAGTTTTTTTTTAGTTTATTGACAATTCATTTTCTTTACCAATTTAACAGGTTTGATAACAGATCACAAAAGCAGTAAATTAAAATTAGATTAAAATACATTTATAATCATATTTTTTATATAAAAAGTATAATTATAGCAAATAAAATTGCCGTTAAATAAAAAAGTTATTTGATTTTGGTTGTAATGGAAATGTTAATTTTTCATAAATTAAATTTCTGGATAAATACAATTTACTCACTGGTTTTCATGATCCTGAAAACTAATAAAATACTTTTGGCAACACCAATTTATATTTGGAAATTTGCAATATGAAATTAAGCGTAGTCATTCCTGCATATAATGAAGAGGAATCAATTCCGGAAACGATCAAATCACTGTATCAGACTTTAACCAAGTATAAAATTGATCACGAGATTTGGGTCACCAACGATAACTCAAAAGACAATACACTGGCTGTATTAACTGGATTAAAAAATGAAGTACCTACACTGAACTTCGAGACCAATACCGGGCCTAACGGCTTCGGATATGCGGTAAGATATGGACTGGAAAGATTTTCTGGTGACTGTGTGGCTGTTTTTATGGCCGACCTTTCTGACGACCCGGAAGATCTTGTCCGATATTATCAGACCATGGTAGAAACCAATGCGGATGCGGTATTTGGCAGCCGGTGGATAAAAGGCGGCAAGGTTATTGATTACCCGGTTCATAAAAAGATCATCAACAGGGTGGCTAATTTTATTGTTAAGGTCATGATGGGGATCAAATATAATGATACAACCAATGCCTTTAAACTTTACAAAAGAGAGACCATAGAAGGCATCAAACCTTTCATGTCCCCTCATTTTAATCTGACCATAGAGCTCCCTTTGAAGGCCATCGTAAGAGGATATTCCTACAAAGTGGTGCCGAATAGCTGGACCAACCGGAAATACGGCGAATCCAAACTGAAAATAAAGGAAATGGGCAGTCGTTATTTCTTTATCCTGTTGTACTGTTTTATCGAAAAATCCTTCTCCAGAGGTGATTATATGAAAAAGTAAATGTTCTTTTGGTACAAATTACGTTGATCGATTAAAGAATTTAAATATGCAGTTTCTATTTCCCGGAATTTTGTGGGGGCTTCTGGCGGTGAGTATCCCTCTTATTGTTCACTTATTCAATTTCCGGAAAACCAGGAAGATATTTTTCTCCAACGTATCATTTCTGAAAACTGTTGAAACCCAGACTTCTTCATTCAGGAAATTAAAACATCTGCTGATTCTCGCCGCAAGGATGTTGTTTATTACCTGTCTTGTCCTTGCTTTTGCCCAGCCGTTTATCCATAATCCGTCTATCAATGCCGCTCAGAACAAAGGCATTAACAGCATGTACCTGGACAACTCTCTCAGCATGCAAAACACCACACAAAACAAAAGATTCCTGGACCTGGCCGTCATTAAAATAGATGAACTGCTTTCAGTTTTTAAAACCTCCTCCAACATACAGCTCATTACCAATGATTTCACGGGGGATGAACAGTTTACGGTCAATGCCTCCAAAATAAAAGACCGTCTCACTACCCTCGACTTTGCCACTACGCCGCGTTCTTACGAGCAGATTTACAAAAGGCAAAAGAGCCTGGCTCAGAAACACAGTCATAATGAGGGAAATAACTTTTTCTGGTTTTCTGACTTTCAGAAAAGCACAGGTGGTGATCTTAAAAATATCCAGTTTGATTCTCTTAACAGAATTTTCGTAGTGCCCGTACAGGGCAATGCCTCCAAGAATGTCTTTGTTGATTCCGTCTGGCTGGCCTCCCCGATGATCCGGGAAATGCAGAATAACATCCTGCAGGTCAAAGTTTTCAATTCAGGAGATAAGGCCGTTGAAAAACTGCCCCTCAAACTTTTCATAGACGACACCCAGTCTTCGACCTCTTCTGTCAATATACCTGCCAACAGCTCTGCCACGGCCTCATTCAATTTCACCGTCAGAGACAAAGGATACCGCAAAGGCAAAATCACTTTTGACGATCAGCCCATTGTGTTTGATAATGAATACTATTTTGTACTGAACGCCTCACCTTCGTTAAACATCCTGCATCTGTTTCAGCAAAAAAGCCCTGCTGACTACATTGGCAAAATGTATCATAACGACAGCTTGTTCAATTACAAGACATTCAGCATCACCAACGTGGACCCGGGTCAGTTTCAAAATGCAGACCTGATCCTGCTCGAAGGAATCAACTCGCTGGAAGGAAGTATCAAAGCCGGTATAGAGAAGTTCATTGCTGAAGGCGGCAGCGTATTCATCAGCCCTTCAGAAACGCCCGATGTCGCGAATCTGAATGTTTTTCTGAGTCAATATGGCATTCAGAATTTCACTTTCAATAAAAATGTAGTCACGCCACAGGGTTTTGTTGATATCGCCGAACCGGACAAGTCTTCTCCTTTTTATTCAGACGTGTTTGAAAGAAGCAATTCCAATGGGGTCATTAACCTGCCCAAGGCATTTCCGGAGGTCAGCTGGTCGGGCATAGGACAAAAATTATTGAATTTTAAAAACGGACAGCCTTTCCTGAGCCAGACTTCTATAGGCAACGGTTATGTTTACCTGATGGCCTCACCACTGACAGGGACCTATGGCAATTTTGCAGAACATGCTTTTTTCGTACCGACCATGTTTAAAATTGCAGCCATGAGCAGCAAGTCTGAACGCATAGCCTACAATTTCAGTGAAAAAGACATCAGTTTCTTCATGCCCAATGCTCCGAAAAACGCTAACTACAAACTTAAAAGCGGTGATTTTGAGATCATTCCTATCCAAAGACTAAACGGTAAGGTATTGTACCTTGAACTTCCCAACTCGGCCGAACTGAGCGACAACCAGGTGCTGAAGTCCGGTTATTTCGACTTACAGATCAATGGAAAAACTGAAAAAATCATCGCCCTGAATCATGATAACGAAGAATCTAAAATGGACACTTATTCTCCTGAAGAGCTAAAAAATATCTTCGCCGGACAGAAGAACGTGACGGTTTATGATAACCTGCTGGATGGTGATTTTATTGATACTTTCAGAGAAAACACAGCCGGAAAATCCCTTTGGAAGTACTTCCTGATTGCCGCACTGGCGTTTCTGCTTACAGAGATCCTGTTGATCCGTTTTTTTAAAGGGTAATTTTTGCCTGCCGTCAAACGCTGAAAATCATATGTTCAAATTTCTTTTTAAAATGAACATCTCCTGAAAATGTGTTCACTTAAGAGCGGATATTAACGCCTGTCGAAGAAATTCTCTAGACCTATGATTACCTGAAAAGTATATCATAGAATAAATAAGGAGCCTTTTTAAAGCAAAAAAGGTCGCTTTACCTTACATAAAGCGACCTTGCGGCCTCGAAGGGAATCGAACCCCTACCAAAGGTACCGGAAACCTTCGTTCTATCCATTAAACTACGAGGCCTGAAATGCGAGTGCAAAAATAGGGTATTTTTTTTACATTCCGAATATCGCTTTCAATTCTGTAGCTTCTTCGGGTTTCATTCTGCCTGCCAATACGAGCCTGAGCTGCCTTCTTCTTAAAGCCCCTTCATAAAAATTAACTTCCTCCGGAGTTTCCGGAACAGATACAGGTACCTCTATCGGTCTGCCGCTCTGGTCTACGGCCACGAAAGTCAAAAAGGCCTGGTTGGTATTCATCCTGATGCCGGCCGGAATATTTTCTGAAAAAACGGTTACCACAACTTCCATCGAAGAAGTAAATGAACGGGTGATCTTGGCTTCAAGTGTAACCACATTGCCGAGAGGAATGGGATTGACAAAAGAAACATTATCGACAGAGGCTGTCACGACAATACGGTTGGAATGTTTCTGAGCACATATGGCTCCTACAACGTCCATCATTCTCATAAGATTTCCTCCCATCAGGTTTCCTAAGGTGTTGGTATCATTGGGCATGACCATTTCGGTCATGATGGTGATGGACTCGTTTACTTTTTTAGATTTTGGCATATAAACATTTATTCTTCGCCGCAAAACTACCAATTCAATTCCATTTTCCCTTTATCAGCCACCTCTTTTCTGGTCATACCGTGGCATTCAGGAGATAAATTTGTGTCAATCATTCATTTTTTTTCAAAAACAGTTTGGAATAATCAATTCAAAGCATAACTTTGTAATTCAAAGTACTTTTTAACAATAAATCACTTTAGACTTTATGAGATCAGGATTCCTCTCCGGCACCAGCAAACCCACCAGCAGCTTGTTTATTCTGACTTTACTTTGTGGCTTCCTTATGGTTTTCAGGATGGCCCTCACCCACCAGATAGCCGGGATTTTCCTGGTCTGGAACTTCCTCCTTGCCTGGATTCCATTGCTGTTCGCCTTGTGGTCAAGACGACAACTGCAGAAATACAAAAACACTAACACGCGGTACAGGTTATTCACGACCGGCATCCTGCTGGCTTTCTGGCTGTTGTTTTTCCCGAATGCCCCTTACATCATCACCGACCTCATCCACCTCAGCCATCTTGAAAAAAACATGCTCTGGTTTGATTCTGTCGGCATTTTCGTAGTGGCACTTACCGGTCTTGCTTTAGGTTTTTATTCCCTGCATGTTTCTCATGATGTATTGAATAAGATGTTCGGTAAATTCATGGCCTGGATATTCATGCTGGCCTCTTTAGGCTTGTCAGGCTTCGGGCTGTACCTGGGCAGGTTTGTCAGGTTCAACAGCTGGGATCTCTTCTTCCATCCGCTGCGTCTTTTCAGAACCGCACTAGGCGAATTGAACAATCCGCTGGCTTTACAAATGACCTTTGTTTTTTCAATTGTACTTATTGGCTTATATTTGTCCATGTATAATCTGATTCCCAGAAATAATGAATCCATTAAAAATGTTGCATAGCTTTAAATATGCATTCAGGGGCATTTATGATCTGGTCAGAAATGAGAACAATGCTCATTTTCATTTTCTGGCAACAATATTGGCCGTCATTGCCGGATTTTATTTAAAACTTAATTATATTGAGTGGTCTGTCATTATTATCCTGACCGGACTGGTGTGGTCGGCAGAAGCATTTAATTCAGCAATAGAAAAATTGTGTGATTTTGTATCGCCTGAAAAGCGGGAGATCATCAGAAAAGTAAAGGACATGTCAGCGGCCGGGGTTCTGTTTTTAGCGATTGCAGCCGCCATCATTGCATTGATTATTTTCATTCCAAAAATATTAAACAAATGAACGAACATCTGGAAAACCTCAAAGAAATCAGATCTATGATGGAGAGGTCCTCTAAATTCCTGTCACTCAGCGGACTTTCCGGTGTAGCGGCCGGTATTGTAGCCATTGTGGCGGCCATACTGGTTTATAAGAAAAAAGTAGAACTTACCGGGAATATTGAGCCAAAAGGGATTTTTGAGGCACAATCTTATACCAATCCGAATGAATTCAGAACTTATATCATTAATATTGCATTGATAACACTGGTAGCTGCTGTGACTTTGGGCATCTATTTCACGATAAGAAAAGCAAATAAGTCAGGCGAAAAAGTATGGAATAATCTCTCCAAAAAGGTAACGGTGAGTTTATTATTCCCGCTGGTTACAGGAGGACTTTTTTGCATAGGGCTGATCAGTCACGGGGTTTTGTGGGTGGTGCCATCCACTACATTAATTTTTTACGGTTTAGCTTTGTTAAATGCTTCAAAATATACCGTCAGAGATTTGTACTATCTGGGGATTTTTGAAATAGTTCTGGGTTTATCGTCCATGGTATTAACAGGTTATTCTCTGATTTTCTGGGTATTAGGTTTTGGTGTATTGCACATTTTATATGGCACAGTGATGTATTTTAAATACGAAAAATGATTTTAGACAATTTCAATAAAGCATTCGAAAGCAAAGCCCGTCTTGGCATTATGTCAGTACTGCTGGTTAATGATACCATCAGTTTTACGGGATTGAAAGAAATACTTGACCTCACTGACGGTAACCTCGCCACCCACCTTCGTACACTCGAAGATGCGGGCTACGTGGCTATGCAAAAAGAGTTTGTGGGCCGTAAGCCCAGCACTACTTATTCTGTGACCCCTGATGGCCGTAAGGCTTTTGACGACCATCTGAACGTTCTGGAAAAACTAATCAAATCCAAGTAAAATTTTTTATCCATTTACTTTGCAAAACAAAGTACTTTTTAAACTAGAACTATGAATAGCATACACCAACCTGTAACAGCCCGTGAAAAAAAACTGATTACCGCCCTTACCTTTCCTGATCTCTGAATTCACCTCCTTTAACACCGCCTATATGATTTCGTCCCTGACGACCATGAGTTTAATTGTTTTGCATTCGCGTAGCCTGTTTTCTGATAAAAAAATCCCCGTCCTCATCGGGGTCATTATGTCCTTATTGTGGTTTCATTTATATGATCATACCATCGAGGACACCACCCTCCTTATCGGAAGTCCAGGCCTTTTTATCATTCTCGCTGCCATCATGTATTTCTCCGGAAAGATCAGATGGTATTTGCCTGAACCCGCCTGACAACTTATCAGTAAAAAAGCCTCTCCACGACCAGTCGTGAAGAGGCTCTCCTTCTATATAAATCCACCGGCTTTTAATCTCTCAGCTTGGCCAGCAATCTCAGGATTTCAAGATACAGCCAAACAATCGTCAGCAGCAAGGCAAAAGAAGCATACCATTCCATAAACTTAGGAGCCCTTTGTGCTGCGGCTGTTTCAATCATATTAAAGTCCAGGATAAGATTCAGGGCAGCAATAGTCACAATCACCCCAGACAAACCAATGCCAACCCATCCGCTCTCATGAATAAACGGAACGGTGATATGGAACATGCCCAGAACCCAGGTAACTAAATACAGCAAAGCCACCGCACCGGTTGCTGCAGTAACACAGAAAGCAAATTTTTCAGTTGCTTTTATGATTCCGGTTTTATAAAGCACCCACATAATAAGCACCACACCGAAAGTAAGTCCGACGGCATAAAAAGCCAGCTGACCAAACAAAGCCGACAATGCCCCTAAAGCCATGCCTTCAACGATGGCATAAGTGGGTGCCAGGGCAGGAGCCCACTCTTTCTTGAAAATCAGGATGATAGCGGTAACAAAAGCACCGATAAACCCGATAGTGATCATAGCCGGTGCAGCTGTCCAGCCACTGACCATGGCGTTCCAGGAAAAGCCTGCCGAAGCAAAAACAAGAAGTAAAAGAATACCTACTTTATTAATGGTACTATTGACCGTCATTACATCATTCCCATCCTGTGTGTAATCATAACGATCCAGTGTTTTTTGAGAAAATACGGGATTAGCCATAGTGTTTTTGATTGTTTGAATATATAATTTTTTAAATTAAAGCATATTCGAAACAAATTACAAAGAAATCCGGGCTTTATTTATCCAGATATCCATAACTTTGCACCCGGAAACAATATACCAGATAAATGACCGACCGTTATATGCAAAGGGGGGTTTCGGCCTCCAAGGAAGATGTTCACAAAGCGATAGAAAAGTTAGACAAGGGTCTTTTCCCAAAGGCTTTCTGTAAGATATCGCCGGATACCCTTGGCGGTGATCCTGATTATTGTAACATCATGCATGCCGACGGGGCTGGTACCAAAACCTCGCTGGCTTATTTATACTGGAAAGAAACCGGCGACATTTCAGTGTGGAAAGGCATTGCTCAGGATTCCATCATCATGAACACGGACGACCTGCTGTGTGTAGGCTCTACGGGTCCCATCCTGATGTCTTCTTCCATTGACCGCAACAAACACAAGATTCCCGGTTCTGTTATTTCCGAGCTTATTAACGGTGGCGAGGAAGTACTTGAAATGCTGAGAAACAACGGCGTGGAGATTTACAGTACAGGTGGAGAAACTGCTGATGTTGGTGACCTGGTTAAAACCATTGCCGTCAACACAACGGTCATTTCCAGGATGAAACGCTCAGAGGTGATTTCAAACGACCGCATCAAGGCCGGAGATGTCATTGTCGGTCTCAGTTCTTACGGACAAGCCACTTACGAAACAGAATATAACGGAGGCATGGGCAGCAACGGCCTCACCTCAGCCCGTCATGATGTTTTAGATCATCTATATGCTTCAAAATATCCGGAAAGTTATGACCAGAGTATCGACGATTCACTGGTTTATTCCGGCAAAAAACTACTGACGGAAAAAATCAAAATTAATGATGATCTTGAAGTAACCATCGGCAAACTGATCCTTTCACCTACCAGGACTTATGCTCCGGTAGTTAAAACACTTCTGGATCAGATCAGGCCACAGATCCATGGCATGGTACATTGCAGCGGTGGTGCACAGACCAAGGTTTTACATTTTGTGGACGATCTGCACATCATCAAAGATAATTTATTCCCGATCCCTCCGCTTTTCCGTCTGATACAGGAACAAAGCGGTACTTCATGGCAGGAAATGTACAAGGTTTTCAACATGGGCCACCGCCTTGAAGTCTACCTTGAAGAAGCCTATGCCCAACAGGTGATTGACATTGCCACCTCCTTCGGCATTGAAGCTCAGATAGTAGGCCGTGTAGAAGCACACGAGGGCAAAAAAGTGACGATTAAAAGTGAGGCGGGGGTTTTTGAGTATTAAACCACATTTTTATTTGTCCCGGTTTTACTACAATTACCTCAGCAACAGTAACCGCCAATGGAGTGTAAAAGCATATCTATCTTAAATCGCTATGCTTCATTTTAAAACAAAATGGGCCTGTAATTGAATCTATCTGACGCAAAACATCGCCACTCAAACATGTTCCTCAAATGCAGCGTCAAAAATATGGCCGAACTCACAGCAAAAGCGATAAGAAGCGGGTGGTTTGAAAGAAAATAAATTTAACAATGCATAATCGCGTTTAATAAAGTATATAAATGAATTTTTACTAATTTGCAGGCAGAACCCTAAAAGCAAAGTAATATTCTGTTATGAAGTATCGCTCTATTCTGCTGCTATTTGTTTTACTAACAATCATTTCCTGTAAGAAAAAAGACCCCTTAACACCCAATCAACCACCAAAAGCATTTACGGTAGAATTTAAACTAAAAGAAGACGGAAAAACTATAGAACTTATTTGGACGCGTGCGGAAGACCCGGAAAAAGAAATGGTAACTTATTCTGTGTTTTTGGACGATACACTTGCGACTAACCTGACCGAAACTAATCTGGTAATTAGCGATCTGGATTTCAATTACACTGGTCAGGGGAAAGTGATCGCAACTGATCCGAAAGGACTCAAATCAGAAGCCATTTTTACTGTCAAAACCCGGGTTCAAAGTTTCATTGAGATCCCTGACAATAATTTTGAACAATCGCTGGTTGCTCAAAACATTGATAAAGATGGCCAGGTAAACGGTAGAATTGAGATCAAAGATGCAGAGAGGGTTACTCACCTGAACCTGGGTGGAAGAAGTATAAAAACGCTCGAAGGTATTGAGGCCTTTAAAGAGCTCAGAAACCTGGGCCTGGCAAACAACCTCCTTACTTCTGTTAATCTCAAGAAAAACGCAAACCTTGAAAGCCTAAACTGTGAAAACAACAGGATTCCCTCCTTAGATGTCTCTAAAAATTTCAAGCTTAAAAGTCTGCAGTGTCCTGCCAATGGCCTGAAAAATCTTGAATTAGGAGAAAAACCAGTTTTGGAAGACCTGATGTGTATGACTAATCAGCTATCTCAGTTAAATATCTCCAAATGTCCAAAACTTAAAAGACTTTATTGTTTCAGTAATTCTCTCTCGGCATTAAACATCAGCAATAATTCAGAGCTTATTGCCCTGGATTGCTCTGTCAATAAAATTACAGCCCTAGATCTGAGTAAAAATGAGAAAATCACTGGCTTGTACATCAGTGAAAATCTGCTCACCTCTTTAAAAACAGATAAAAACCCAGCTCTTCAAGCATTCATTGGGGATTACAACAAAATCTCTTCTTTCGATGGTAGTCAGAACAAACGTCTCGAAATTTTCAGTTGCAATTCCTGTTCGATGAGTAGTCTGAATGTTGAGAATTGTACTGAGCTGAAAGTACTTGCCTGCAACAACAATTTATTAAACAGCATTGATGTCACAAAAAGCATCAACCTTTTGCGACTCACCTGCAAAGAAAATTCGTTAACCTCTCTCAACCTTAACAAGAATATCGAATTGATTTCTTTGGACTGCAGCCAAAATAAGCTCACAAAGCTCGACCTTGGTTACCATTCCAATCTTGGCTCGATGAATGCTACAAAAAACCTTATCAAGGAAATTTGTGTGACCAGTATTCTTTCAGCCCAATTAAACTTCGAATGGATTAAAGACCCTGGAACGGTTTACACTTATTGTTACTGAAGTTGATTGCTATTGATATTTTTATCAGAACAGTTTTCGAAATCAAGAATCCTCTTTGAAAAAAAATGAAAAGTAATTAACTTGCAAATCATTATACGAATCGGGTGACTTATTACTTACGCTCTTCATTCTTAAGATTCTTAAAGACTTTTGGGTCTTGGTCCTAAAACTAGTTTTAGAATCTCTAAAGACTCAAATAGAATGTACCGCGTATTGTTACCCTAATCGGCCTGGCTATTCATTTCGGTCATTATCAAAGTTGTCTGGACCAAAGAAAGGTCTGAATACGTATTACGAACAACGTGTTCACATAAAACACTTAGCCAGACAAGGGATAACACCCTTATTACTAACAGGAAACAACTAACAATATCTTAATTTAACTACTAAACAAAGTACCCTTCAAATTCCAATTCCAGGCTATGAAAAAAACAATTATTTATGGGTTCCTTGCCTCATCTTTCATAATTTTCTCCTGCAAAGAAGGACCGGAAGGCCCGGTGGGTCCCGCAGGACCGCAAGGTACGAATGGCAAAGACGGGGCACAGGGAGTACAGGGCACACCAGGACAGGATGGAAAAGATGCAAAAACCAGCGTAAACTCGACAGGTTGGATCAAGCTGGATTTTACCGGCGGGCAGGCAACTTTGAATAACTCCACTTATAACTCAAAAATTATCCGAACTTATGTTTCACTTAGATTAAAAAGTAACAACCAACCCTTATTCACAAAAGATATTATTGATAACGGATTGATCTTGAGTTATATAAAATATAACACGTTAGAGTATGACAGTTCCCTGGGCAATTATATTTTAGTAACCAATATACAAACAGGCACTCCGTCCACCGCCGCCAGAAACTATTTTAAGATTGAAGGCCGGACTACTGATAAAGAAACTGATTTCTCATCCATCTTCCTTTATTTGGGAGAATCTATAAGAGAGAACTACTGGAACCCAAGCGTTTCAATTGAAACCCCGGTTTATACTGCTTATGAAAATGGATATCCTGTTTCCTTTTCAAGTACAGCTCCTGAGTTGGTAAACCAATCCCTATCCTTTTACAGGGAACTGATAGCGAAACACCAACCTGAGGTTCGCCTGGTTACGATAAAAGGTGAGGTTGGAGCCAGGATGAAAAATATAGACTATTCTGACTATGAGCAGGTCAGACAGGCCTTTAATCTGAAAGACTAAAAGATCAGTTCCGCCCAAAATCAAGTCGAAACTAATTCTCTTTTTATTATTAATGATACAGCCTTAAAAGACAGGCCGAAGACCAAGTTTATATACTCAGTTAACCATTTTCTTATTACAAAACTTAAGAATTAAGCACCTATTCTAATATTTTAAACTCTTAATTTTACTAACGTTAATGAAAAAAACAATTATTTACTCGTTCATTGCTTTATCAACTCTTATTTTTTCATGTAAGGAAGGGCCGGAAGGGCCGGTGGGTCCTGCCGGGCCTCAGGGAGCTAACGGTAAAGATGGGGCACAAGGAGCTGCGGGCACACCCGGGCAAGATGGAAAAGACGCCGAATCCAGTGTTAAATCTACCGGATGGATGAAGCTCGACTTTACCGGCGGAGCAGCAAGTATATACAGTTATACTTCTAACGGCAGCATTTATCAGACTTACGTTTCTCTAAAACTGAAGAGCACCGTGCAGCCCTTGTTCACTAAAGACATTATTGACAACGGGGTTATCATATATTACATCAGGTATAATACGATGGAGTATGACAATTCTCTGGCAGGATATAACCTGGTGAAAACCATCAGTGGTGGTAGTGCTTACCTGGGAGCTAGTAGTTACTTTAAAATAGATGGAAGAACTACTGATAATAGTAACGATTTTGCTAGCGTGACCTTAAGTCTGAATGGAAACATCAGGGAAAACTACTGGGATCCAAATGTTTATTTTAACTCGCCTTATCAAACCAATTATGTAAATGGGAGTGCCAGCTCATACTCTACGACAGCTCCTGAGCTTCTGAATAAACCCTTATCTTTCTACAGGGAGCTTGTGGCCAAACATCAACCTGAAATACGGATAGTTACAATAAAAGGGGCCGTGGGAGCCAGAATGAAAAACATTGATTTTACCAACTACGAACTGGTGAAAGCTACTTTTAACCTGGAAGACTAAGTCTTTGAAGCCAGAGCAGGACAGATACTGCTCTGGCTTCAAATACACCGGATCATTTTACGTCCCATGCCTTAAACACAACAATTTCCCGAACTATTTCTTTAAAAACTCCAATACCCCGTACCTTTGCACATGCATTATTTTAAACAACTGCTTGAGCTGCTCAGGATTGAGAGGGAGGAAGACAGAAATCAGTACAGAAAATTAACAGAATCATCGTCGGTTTCGGAGCGGAGGGCCAACGGGCTCACCTGGTATCCGATTGCTATCAGAGGCTCTGAAATGAGCCGGGGGGATTATATTACTGTTGAAGTGGAACGCACCACCCACCAGGACATTTCGCATCAGTTCCGCTTTGGTATGCCGGCGGTTTTGTTCAGCAATCATGAACCTAAAACAGACCGTGTCGAGGGAATCATTAACTATACAGGCGGCAACCGCCTCAAGATCACCCTCAGAACAGACGAGCTACCTGAGTGGTCAAGAGACGGGAAACTGGGCGTCGATCTGCTTTTTGATGACAACAGTTATGATGAAATGCAGGAAGCCCTTAAACTGGCTATCTCCATCAAGGATTCACCGGAAGGGCGTTTGATTGAGATACTCACAGGAGAAAAATCACCGTCATTTCATACAGATGTTCCTGTGGTGAATATCCCCGGGTTAAACCCTTCTCAGCAAAAAGCAGTTAATAATATTCTGGCAGCCAATGAACTGGCTATTGTTCACGGCCCTCCCGGCACCGGAAAAACCACTACGCTGGTTCAGGCCATCAAAGCCCTGGCAAACAGGGATCATAAGCAGATACTGGTAGTAGCTCCCAGCAATACGGCCGTTGATCTGTTAAGCGAAAAACTGGCAGAGGAAGGCCTGAATGTACTCCGCGTCGGCAATCCGGCCAGGGTTTCAGAAAGACTGATGAGCCTGACACTCGACAGTAAAATGACGGACCATCCATACACCAAAGAGATCAAAAAGCTGAAAAAGCAGGCCCAGGAATACAAAAGTATGGCCCACAAATACAAGCGAAACTTTGGTAAAGCCGAACGTGACCAACGCAAAGCCTTGTTTGACGAGGCCCACAAGATCATGAAAGAAGTGGGTAATTCGGAACAATACATCATTGACGATATACTGACCAAAACCCATGTGGTTACCGCCACCCTTGTCGGCTCAAATCATTACACTGTCAGGGCATTACAATATCATACGGTGGTCATTGATGAAGCCGGACAGGCCCTGGAGCCCGCCTGCTGGATTCCCATATTGAAAGCAAAAAAGGTAGTGCTGGCCGGTGACCACCTGCAGCTGTCGCCTACTATCAAATCTGAAGAAGCAGCCAAAAAAGGCTTAAGTACCACTTTGCTCGAAAAATGTGTAGCTGCACATCCTGAAGCAGTGACGCTGCTCGAAGAACAATACCGTATGCACGAAGCCATCCAGGGGTATTCTTCTAAAGTGTTTTATAAAGACAGGCTCAAAGCCCATGCTTCTGTGGCTAAACACTTACTGTTTGACAACGACGCTCCTTTACATTTTATCGATACCGCCGGTTGCGGTTTCGATGAAAAACTAGACGGAACCAGCAGCACCAATCCTGAAGAAGCGGCTTTTCTGGTGAAGCAGTTAATAAAAATAACTACTGAATTAGACCATTATTATGCCAGGGAGTATTTCCCGACCGTAGCTGTCATATCTCCTTACAAGCAACAGGTCAATATACTAAGAGAACTGGTCGACGCTTCCTTCGATCTGAGAAATTATCAAAATTCAATCTCGGTCAATACCATCGACAGCTTCCAGGGTCAGGAAAGAGACATTGTTTTTATAAGTATGACCAGAAGCAATGACAAGGGAGAGATCGGCTTTTTGCAGGATATAAGAAGAATGAATGTGGCGATGACAAGGGCCAGAAAAAAACTGGTGATTGTGGGTGACAGTGCCACCCTGGCTACTTTTCCGTTCTATGCCGGGTTTATCGAATACGCCGAAGCTTTGGAGGCGTATCAGAGTGCGTGGGAGTTGATGGATTAGATTTCCGGAGAAAGGACAATGGAGAAAGAAAAAAGGAATATAAATTACTCCTCTACAATAACAAATGATGAAAACACTTGATGATTTACTTCTTCTGGGCGACCCGAGGCTTTATTCGGTGTGTGAGCCGGTACTGGAATCTGAATTACCCCTGGTCAAAAACTGGGTGGCTGACCTCCACAATGTCATGCAGGAAATCAGGGATAAATATCAGTTCGGACGGGCGATCGCTGCTCCACAACTCGGCATCATGAAACGTCTGATTTATATGAACATTGATAAGCCGGTGGTGTTCATTAACCCTGAACTGACAGATTTAAGCGGCGAAATGTTTGAGCTTTGGGATGATTGTATGAGTTTCCCCAACCTGCTGGTGAAAGTGAGTCGTCATAAATCATTGACCATACACTACCTGGATGAAAACTGGACGCCACAGGAATGGGCAATAGAAGGTGATTTATCAGAACTTTTACAACATGAGTACGACCATCTTGATGGTATTTTATGTACCATGCGGGCCATTGATCAACATTCTTTTAAATGGAGGCCCACACCTTAATCATCCACTAAACCTCCGCATTCCGACATTGAAGTTTGATTATAAGCTGATGATGAGTATTTTTACTATTATTCAACCGTCATCCTATAAAACTCATGCTCAGGAAGTACCTCTTCTTTGTCTTTCTATTGTCCGGAATATCCGGAAACGTTCGGGCACAAAATACAGCCAAACCCTGGGCTTACTGGTGGTGGCCGGGGAGTGCTGTCAACAAACAGGATATTCAAACCAACCTGAAATCTTACGCCAAAGCCGGATTCGGGGGCATGCACATCATTCCCATTTACGGCGTAAAAGGAGAAGAGGAAAAATTCATTTCATACCTCAGCCCTCAATGGCTCGAAATACTGGACTATACTACCCAGGAAGCTAAAAAGCTGGGCCTGGGCATCGACATGTCTGTCGGCACAGGCTGGCCCTTTGGCGGGGCTCACGTGACGGAACAGGACGCGGCCAAAAACTTCAGGATAGTCCAAACCGGCGATCAGTACGACATTAAGGTAGCTCCTACCAGGCAAAAAGTAAAAAGGGCTGCTCCCGGCGGAGAAGGTTTTGTGGTAGACCACTTTGACAAAACGGCCCTGGATCACTATTTTAGGCCTTTTGAAGAGGCATTCTCAAAGAAAAACTATGGTGTAAGGGCATTTTATAATGACTCATATGAAGTGTACGGGGCCAACTGGACCGCCTTGTTTCCCGAAAAATTCAAGGCTTTCAGAGGGTACGATTTAATGCCCCACCTGAATGTACTTGCTAAAAACACGGCCGACACAGACCTTGAAAAGAGAATCTGGTCTGACTATCATGAAACCATCTCAGATCTTTTGTATGAGAATTTCACAAAGTCTTATGTGGCATTTGGTCATAAATTCAACAAACCTGTCCGGAACGAATCACACGGCTCGCCGGCCAACATCCTAGACCTTTATGCCCTGTCTGATATCCCTGAAAGTGAGTTTTTCGGATCAAAGCCCTACAACATCCCGCTTTACAGACAAGACCCTGACTACCAGGAGTCACGATTTGGAATGCCGGATGCTTCAGTGCTCAAACTGGCCAGTTCACCGGCTCATATTACCGGCAAAAAACTGGTTTCTTCCGAAACTTCCACCTGGCTGGGAAACCATTTCAAAGTTGCTCTTTCGCAAATCAAACCTTTAATTGACGAATCGCTGACAGGAGGCATCAACCATATTTTCTATCACGGCCTGACCTATTCGCCACCCGCAGAGCCGTTCCCCGGCTGGTTATTTTACGCGTCTACAAATTACAATCAAAACAGTCACTTTTATGAGGCCCTGCCTCACTTGAACGGATACATTGAGCGTTGCCAGGACCTGCTTCAGAAATCGGTTTCTGACAATGATGTCCTGCTCTATTTTCCTATTTATGATTTATGGCATACGGCCAGTAAAAAAGAAAAAATACACCTGATTGACGTCCATAATATCAAAAGCGGGGGCGTTTTTACTGAGATTTTCAGAAAAACCATTGACGAACTGAATAACCATGGCTATTCCTTCGATTTTGTATCCGACAAACAAATAGCCGCATCTGCCTTCAAAAACGGCAAAATCGCCACCGAAGGAGGGACGACCTACCAGACCATTGTGGTACCACCGATTGATTATATTTCATTAAGCACCTTACAAAAGCTTCAGGAACTCCGGAAGAAAGGAGCAAAAATCATTTTTGCAGATCGGCTTCCCAAATTTGTCAACGGCTTTCATGACTGGGAAAAACGCCAGGCTGAGTTTGACAAAATCATCAGGGAATTCAAATCCGGCCCGCTTTCCGGCTTGAATCAAACCCTCAGAAACGCAGGCGTGCGTCAGGAAAAAATAGCAGAATCAGGCCTGAATTTTATCAGGCAGAAGACCCCAACGGGGCATATCTATTTTATCACGAATCAAAACACAAGATTTAAAAGCGGCAAAATTACCCTGGCATCCACCGCAGCATCTGTCCGGTTCTTTAACCCGATGACAAAGGAAAGCGGCTTGGTTGATTTCAAAAAACTGCCTTCCGGTCTGGAAACCGACCTCAGTCTGGCCCCCGGAGAAAGTATTTTTATAGAAACCTTCTCTAAAAAACAAACCGGCCCGGCTTGGAAAACATTCTCGCCCGCCAAGGACCTGCCACTTTCAGGCAACTGGAAAGTAGATTTTATCAAAGGCGAGCCGTTTATTCCAAAAAGCTTTGAAACCAAAACTCTGGGTTCATGGACGGATTCACAGGATACCCTGGCAGGATATTTCAGCGGCAAAGCCAGATACTCGCTTAATTTCAGTGTCGAAGAAGCCATGATCGGGAAAAGAGCCGAAATAGACCTGGGAGACGTGAGAGAGACCGCCCTCGTTAAAATCAACGGCAAAGAAATCGGCTCTGCCTGGGCCATTCCTTTTAAAGTACAGATTCCGGCGGGATTATTAAAGAAGAACAACCTGGTGGAAATAGAAGTGACCAACCTCTCTATCAACAGAGTGAGGTACCTGGACAAAAAAGGAGTACCCTGGAAGAAATTTTATGACATCAACATCGTCGATATTCAATACAAGCCATTTGATGCATCCGGCTGGATCCCGGTAGAGTCTGGTTTACTCGGGCCGGTTATCCTCCGTTTCTAAAACAAAAAGGCAGACCCGCGGGTCTGCCTTTTTCATATCATGGCTGTCTTCTGATTATAATCCGAGTCCTGCGTAAAGTTTAACATCGTCGACCGAGATCACATCTCCGCACATGATCACCAGACGCTCCACGACATTGCGAAGTTCACGGACATTACCTGTCCACGGGAAATTCTTCATGTGCTCCATCGCTTCGTCAGAGAAGGTCTTAATCTGATCACCGTATTCTTCAGAGATATCCTGCAGGAATTTATCACACAGAAGCGGAATATCATTTTTTCTTTCAGACAAGGGCGGCACGTAGATCGGTATCACGTTCAGCCTGTGGTATAAATCCTCTCTGAAGTTACCTTCCGCTATTTCCTTCCTCAGGTCTTTGTTGGTAGCAGCAATGATCCTGACATTGATCTTGATCTCTTTTTCGCCCCCCACACGGGTAATCTTACTTTCCTGCAAAGCTCTCAATACTTTAGCTTGTGCCGAAAGGCTCATATCACCGATTTCATCCAGGAACAATGTACCCTGGTCAGCCTGTTCAAATTTACCTATACGTTGTTTGATGGCTGATGTAAAAGCTCCTTTTTCGTGACCGAAAAGTTCACTCTCTATCAGTTCAGAAGGAATGGCGGCACAGTTGACCTCCACCAAAGGCTTTTTCAGACGGTTGCTTTTTTCGTGTATCTGCTTGGCTACCATCTCTTTACCTGACCCGTTAGGACCGGTCACCAACACCCTGGCTTCCGTAGGAGCCACGCGGTCAATGGTTTCTTTCACTTTATTGATCAGAGAAGACTCCCCTACAATCTCATTCAGTTTATACACCCTTTTTTTCAGGGTCTTTATGA
This sequence comes from Emticicia sp. CRIBPO, assembly GCF_009905725.1. GTDB lineage: Bacteria > Bacteroidota > Bacteroidia > Cytophagales > Spirosomataceae > Leadbetterella. The sequence goes on from NZ_JAAAKV010000006.1 coordinate 334,451, forward strand.
CTTCTATATCGTTGCTCTTTTCAATAGCATTTCTTACTGTTACCAGCAAACGATTCAGATCCGGTGGCTTGGTAATAAAATCAAAGGCTCCTCTTTTGGTGGCTTCAACGGCATTTTCAACATTTCCAAAAGCTGAAACCATGACAAACTGAGTGTAAACGCCTTCTTCCTTAGCTCTTAGTAAAACATCGAGCCCATCCATTTTGGGCATCTTAATATCACATAAAGCAACATCATATGGACTTTGTAAAACCATGTCAAGTCCTTCCTGACCATCTTTTGCTTCGTCTACTTCATATCCTTCGTATTCAAGTATGTCTCTCAGAGCATCCCGGATAGATTTTTCGTCATCAATTACAAGAATTTTAGCCATCGGGGGGTGTTATAAAAGGTTAATTTTCAAGGTACGGCTTTATTGTTTTTGTACGCCACGCAATAAGGAGGCAATTTAGTCAAAACTTTTAAACATGCCTAAACCATATCAAAAAAATACTCAAAGGGATGGGTTTAGTACAGTATTACGAAGTTGAATACCCTGAAATAAAAAAAATATTAAACAATGGCCGTCGCTCATTTGTATTAATTTTGTCAATCAAATCAGACCGTTTGTAAACACCCGAATGAAGCATAAAAAAGTGGCTGTTATTGGTGCCGGTATCGGCGGACTTGCCGTAGCCATCCGGCTTCGTCATAAAAATTATGACGTGGAGGTTTATGAAGCCAACGCATATCCGGGCGGGAAACTGACCGCTTTCTCTCAATCAGGATTCCGGTTTGATGCCGGCCCTTCTCTTTTTACTTTGCCCCGCCTCGTAGACGAATTGTTTGAATTGTCCGGTAAAGACCCACGGGATTACTTTGAATACATCAGACTGGATGAAATCTGCCGTTATTTCTGGGAAGACGGCACAGAACTTATTGTTCCTGCCGACGTACAGGAATTTGCCAGGGAAGCAGAGAAAACTCTTGGAGAGCCTGCAGAAAATATCAGTCGGTACCTTTCTCAAAGCCGTTTGAAATATGAAGTCCTGAGCGGCTTATTCCTCGAAGATTCTTTACACAAATTTTCAACCTGGTTATCAGCCAAAGCCTTCAAGGGCTACCTGAACCTGCCAAAAATGGGCATTTTCGGCACTTTAAACGAGGCCAACGAAAAAGCTTTTAAAACATCAAAGGCGGTCCAGATGTTTAACCGCTATGCCACTTACAACGGCTCAGACCCCTACCAGACGCCGGCCACCATGAGCATTATTCCTCACCTGGAATACAACGTCGGGGCTTTCTTTCCCAAAAACGGAATGCATGACATTACCCAAAGTCTTTACAGGCTGGCCAAAGACCTGGGCGTCAGGTTTCATTTTAATGAAAAAGTTACTGAAATCATCGTTAAAGACGGGAAAGCCGACCGGATCAGAACTGAAAACGGTATTTCAGAGGCATTTGACGCCATCGTCAGTAATATGGATGTTACTCCGACCTATCGAAAACTTTTACCCGGTCACCCACATCCTGACAGGATACTTGACCAGCCGAAAAGCGGCTCGGGGCTGATATTTTACTGGGGCATTAAAAAAGAATTTAAAACCCTGGGGCTACATAACATCTTCTTCTCTGACGATTACAAAACAGAGTTTGAGTACCAGTTTAACAAAAAGGAAATTTACGATGATCCTACCATCTATCTCAACATCACCTCAAAGCACCAACCCACTGATGCCCCTGAAGGTTGTGAAAACTGGTTTATCCTGCTGAATGCCCCGGCCAACGATCGCCAGGACTGGCAGGCCATAACAGAAAAGGCCAGGAAAAATGTGATAGCCAAATTAAGCAGGATACTCCGGTGCGACATCAGCCCCCTGATCGTATCCGAAGAAATACTCGATCCGGTAATGATAGAACACAGAACATCCAGCGACCAGGGAGCATTGTATGGCAACAGCTCCAATAACAAGTTCGCGGCTTTTCTCCGTCATCCCAACTTTTCAAAAAATATCCGGAACCTCTACTTTGTCGGAGGCAGTGTGCATCCGGGAGGAGGCATTCCCCTGGCTTTGTCTTCTGCAAAAATCGCCGCAGACCTCATGGCATAATTTTTGTACAAAAAGCAGCTCTCAGAAATTACTTCTGAGAATCAGCAAAATACGACTTCAAAAAATCTGTTTTTTGAAAATAAAAGCCAGTTATATAAATATTTGAAGTAAAAATATAATATAATAAATAGCTTTCTTCCATTTCTGAGGTTTATTTCATCCCCTCTCTAAAACTTATTAAAACGGTACAATTGTTGCAATAATACTATTTGTTATTGAGTGAATTATTTATAAAATTAGAAATGAACAGAAATATTGTGAAGACAATTGCCATATTGTTTATGGTAATGACCGTCTTCTCGTGCCGGAAAAAGGACAACGATCCGATGGCGGGTTCAGATTCGAAATGTCCTCTGTTATCAGTAAGCGGAATCAAAGGAAGTATCCGCGAATATGAATGGGTAGCCAGCAGGCTTATCCGTGTTTATAGCAAAGACTCTATCCCTACTACTTTGCTATTCAGATATAATACCAAAAATCTCCCTGAAAAAATGGAGATCCAGACCGGCACCTCCACTTCAAAGTACATCATCACTTTTCTTTACGATGACAAAAACAAAGTGGTTATGACCAAAACATCCCTGTCGGGTGTGGAATTTATGCATAACGACTTCCTTTACAATTCAGAAAACAACATTGCCAGCATTACTACCAGTGTAGAGCTTTTCGGAAAGAAAGTATCCGGAAAAACACGTATAGAATATAACGGAGACAACGTTTCCAAAGTTTACTCCAGCATAGACAACGACCAGGAAAGCCTGGCTTTCTGGGGTGAAAAATATGACGACAAAAAGCAATTCTGCCCGGAAGTCTATAAATATGCCGCCATGGGTTTTGTCGGAATCGCGAACAACTTCTTTTCCTTTTTTGGTGAAAACAACATGCTGGAAGGCAGGATTTATGATGGAAAAGGTCGTGTAGACCAGAAAACCACCATCAGCTATCTCTATAATAAAGATGGTCTCCCAACCAAATCGGAGACCACCATGGAACGAAACAATAAGATTTCGTCCGAAACCAACAGCTATATATTTGCCTGCAAATAACAGCTGTCTTCAATTGCATTTGTGCTGTAGACTAATAATCCTAGTGGTCGAAGAAATCTCTGAGCAATCAGAGATTTTCTTTATTTTATTCAGACTTAACCGAACTGACGCTGTCGGCCATGATTTTAACACGAAGGCCTTTTGCCCAGCCGACAATCTCCCCTCTCTCCTCTTCTGTCAATTTCGCATCCTTGTGCAGCCATGTGTAGGAATCAAGCGGCATCCAGTGGTCTTCCTGCGACTCTATTACTTCCTCCATTTTATGATCGGCACGTTTGTAGGTGTAAGCCGTGAACTCAGAAAAATTCAAATGCTTCTTACCATCCCTGATATGGTCGTTTAACCACCAGGCTACCGGCTGGATGTTTGCATACCATGGATACTTCGTGTTGTTCGAATGGCAGTCATTACAAGCTTTTTCAAGAATAACCTTCACATTTCCAGGCACTTCATAACGGGTACTTATGTCGTTTTTTGATAACTCTGAAGAAATATTCTTTTCAGGTTTAAAAAATTGAGCAATGATCAGGATAATTCCGAGACCGTATAAAATTTTACGCAGCATGATTTGAAGGGTTTAATTTTATACGAATATGTTAAAAACATTTGAGTATCCGTTTAATAAGAGGAATAAAATAATTTGGTGCCCGTTCAAAAAGAAAATTGAATTTTAAATACATTTTAATGGACAAGATTCTTTTGATGCAGTCATTTTTTGATATTTTTGGAAAACTATAATATTCAACCATTAGAAAATGTATTTAAATTCAGATGCAAGAAAGGGTCAGACTTACGACGCCATTGTCGTAGGGTCCGGAATAAGCGGGGGTTGGGCAGCCAAAGAGCTGTGCGAAAAAGGACTTAAAGTCCTTCTTCTGGAGCGTGGAAGGGATCAGAAACACATTGAAGATTATAAACATGCATTGACCCCACCCTGGGAGCTTCCGCATCGCAACAGGGTAACCAATGCCATGAAGGAGAAATTTCCTTACGAAACCGTCGAAGGGAATTATCCGATCACAGAAGCCAACCAGGATTTCTGGCTGCCTTATGCAGAAAGCCCGTATCAGCAGGAAAAACCTTTCCATTGGTTCAGAGGAAACGGAATCGGCGGCAAATCGCTGCTTTGGGGTCGCCAGGTTTACCGCTGGAGCGACCTTGACTTTGAAGCCAATGCTAAGGACGGTATTGCGATCGACTGGCCTATCCGATATAAAGACATTGAGCCGTGGTATGCTTATGTTGAGAAATTCATCGGTGTCAGCGGCGAGGCTTTGAATTTGTCACATACGCCTGACAGCATCTTCCAGCCCGCCATGGAACTGAATTGTGTGGAGAAAGATTTTCAGCAGAAAATAAAAGCCCGGTATAAAGGCAACAGGCATGTTACGATAGGGCGGGTAGCTCATTTGACCCAACCCGAAGACTTTCAGCTGGAACTGGGGCGGGCAAGCTGCCAGTACCGCAACGCCTGCAGCAACGGCTGTCCCTATGGTGCTTATTTCAGCACCCAGGCTGCCACATTGCCGGCTGCCATGAAAACCGGCAACCTGACCGTCAGGCCGTTTTCGGTGGTTTCCAAAGTATTATATGACGACGCTTCCAAAAAAGCCAAAGGTGTGGAAGTGATAGATGCCAACACGATGGAGTCTATTGAGTTTTACGCCAAAGTCATTTTTCTCAATGCGTCCACCATCGGCAGTACCCACGTATTGCTTAACTCTATCTCTGACCGTTTCCCTGAAGGAATGGGTAACGACAGCGGACAGCTGGGCCGGAATCTGATGGATCATCACTCGCGTGTGGGGGCATCCGGTACTGTTGAAGGCTTCGAAGATGATTATTATTTTGGTCGCAGGGCCAACGGCATTTTCATCCCCAGGTATCGCAACATCGGTAATGATAAAAGGGATTATATCCGTGGATTCGACTACCAGGGAGGGGCCAGCAGACAAGGCTGGAGCAGGATGGTTGCAGAAATCAGTTTCGGGGAAGACCTCAAAAATGAACTTACGCATCCCGGCTCCTGGACACTGGGCTTCGGAGGGTTCGGGGAATGCCTTCCTTATGAAGATAACCGTATGACCATTCATCCTTTGGAGAGAGACAAATTCGGGATGCCTTCTATCATTTTCAATGCCGAAATCAAAGAAAATGAAATGAAAATGAGGGAAGATATGGGCAATGACGCAGCCGAGATGCTACAGATTGCCGGGGTTAAAAATGTTAAAATCAACAACTCCAAAAAATTCGCCCTGGGCCTGTCCAAACATGAAATGGGCACCGCCAGAATGGGTAAAAGCCCCAAAACCTCGGTATTGAACGCTCATAACCAGGTCTGGGGATGTGAAAACGTGTTTGTTACCGACGGGGCATGCATGACCTCATCCAACTGCGTTAACCCGTCATTGACCTACATGGCTTTAACGGCCAGGGCCTGTGATTTCGCGGTGAGTGAACTGAAAAAGCTTAACCTTTGAAAAAATGTTAAGCATATTTTCGGTCAAATAAAAAAGGAAGTTATGAATATTGTACAATAACTGATACCTTTGCCGCTCAGAATTTTTAATCGAACCTGAAAAGATTTTAACAATATCTTCTAACTAATACCGGACCCATGATCTGGAATAAAGTTAATGGCATCAGAGGATCCATTGACTTAAAATAGCCACGCATGAATAAGTACTTAAGTATAAAACTAAAAGCTATATCATTTTTTGCCACGTTCATGGTAACCTATATACATTCCTCGAACGTTCTGGTAAGGTTTCCGTCTGAATATCTTATTTCAGAAAAAGGATACAGCTATTTCATCCAGGAGTTTATTTCACAGGGATTAACAAGAGTGGCAGTACCTTTATTTTTTGCCATCTCCGGGTACCTGTTCTTTCTTAATATAAAGGGCGAACCCCGCGAGTTCTTTTTAAAAATAAAGAAAAGGGCAAAGACACTTGTAATTCCTTATTTGTTCTGGTCTCTTTTAAGCCTGCTTATCTTCTTCATTTTGCAGTCCCTCCCTTTTTCTGAAAAATTCTTTACCTCCAAACTTGTCAGAGATCTCTCAGCTAACGAATTACTGTCTTCGGTTTTTCTGAATCCGCTTTCGTATCCCTTATGGTTTATCCGGGATCTGATCATGCTGGCCTTGGTTTCTCCGCTTATCTATTTAGCTGTCAGATACCTGAAATATCTGAGCATATTATTATTACTGCCGGCCTGGATATTCGGGTTTAATTTTGTGATTTTTTTCGAAGAGGCCCTGTTCTTTTTCGTTTGCGGTTCATTCCTCAGTATCCGCAAAGTTGAAAAGCTGATACAAACCAGGTTTACGAAAAACCCCTGGATTTACTTTTGCCTGTGGCTATTGATTATCCTGGCTAAAACCATCCTGGTTTTTACAGACTTAAACAACCCGATTTTATTAAATATTTTACTCAAATTGAGTATCCTGACGGGAGTATTCAGCCTCTGGATAATGTATGACTACTTATTCAAAGCTACTGAACTTGCTGATTTCAAATATTTCGGGGTTTCCTCTTTTTCTTTCTTTCTTTATGCCAGCCATGAGCCTTTACTCACCATCGTCAAAAAAGTGTTTTTCTTCACTTTAGAAACGAGTGAGTTTACTTCTCTTGTGATCTACCTGACCGCTCCGTTGATAACCATAGCCATCTGTATTTCAATCGCCTACAGGTTAAAAAAGACAAGGCCCAGGTTTTACGAAATCATAACAGGAGGAAGATAAGACTGCTTAGTCTTTGAAAAACTCTGAATATTTGGAAGCATCAAAGCCGAGCATTTCAATTTTCTGATCCTCGATAACCGGCCTTTTGATCAGGGAAGTATTGGCTATGATGATCGGGATGGCTGTTTCAGGAGAACTTAAAGCTTCTTTTTCCTCATCTGAAAGCCCTTTATAGGTGGTACTGGCTTTGTTCACGACCCTGTCAAGCGGGAAAAACTTAAGCCACTCTTCTATTTTCTCTTTGGTGATTCCGTCTGTTTTATAATTATGGAATTCAAAATCTACTCCATTGGTTTTCAACCAGGTAGTGGCTTTTTTGACTGTGTCACAATTCGGGATTCCGTATACTTTATACATGTAATATTGATTTATCTGGCAAAATTAATCATTTCCGGATAGAACCTCAGCGGAATTCCGGATTAAGTATTTAAACCGGCCGTAACCTGATCCGTTAATTTGCCGTCAAATTGTTTAATATTCGTATTTAACTTTGCATTAACAAACCTATATTTGTTGTTTGAGTAATTTAACCTTCCAAAAACCAAAACAATCTCAATGTCTCAAATGAATATGTTGAATACCATTAAACTGGCCGGAACACTTCTCCTTTTAACCGTCTTAGGATGTCAGAGCAAAACACAGGGAACCGAAACGGCTACCGAACAGCAAGCCATCAACCCGAACGAAGTCACCTGGGAAACCGATATCAATGCTGCTTTACAGAAAGCCAAAAGCAGTAATAAAATCCTTTTTGTGGAATGCTATTCTCCTACCTGTCCGGTTTGTCAGAAACTTGAGCCTTTCTTCAAAAAACCTGAAGTAGCTAAAATCTACAATTCCAATTTCATCAATTTCAAACTGGACGTAGGCAATGTCGAGCTGGTTAAATTCCTGAATCAGAAAAATATTTTCCTGCCGAGCTTCCCTCAGTTCCTATTTTTTGATGGTGATGGAAATTTACTTCATCAATCTGAAGTAAACCCAGAAGTTTCTTCATTTGAACTAGTGGCAAACACAGCCAAGTCTCCAGAAAAAAGATCCTCGAGCTATGCCGAACGTTTTAGAACAGGTGAAAGATCCCTTGATTTTCTGACTGCCTATGCTTCATATGCCTTGATTTCAAGAGACACATTAGCTAATTTATCAGTAGCATCAGAACTCTTCAAAGGGTTCCCTGAAAAAGATTTGGGCTCCGAGCTGAGCTGGAAACTGACCAAAAAATGTGTGTCGGACATTGACAACGGTTTTGCCAAATACTGGTTCAATCATTCGGCTGAGGCGGCAGCCATTGAGAAAAAAGAGGGCCACGAAGGGAATGAAAATACTGTCTTTGGAAGAATCATCCAAGCATCTTTATATAGCCCCAGAGGCAGGCTGTATGGTACCGACAAGATCAATCTCATTAAACAATACATGGGCAAAGCAGGAGCTGCACAATATGCTGACGGCGTAACCTGGGAGTTTGAAACCAAAGCCCTGATCAGAGAAGGAAAAGCTGCCGGAGCGTTAAATATAGGAAAGAAAATGGCGGCCATGTACGGCAGCAATGGTCAGTCACTGGTGTATATCACCAAGGTGTTCAACGATGTTTATCCTGACGCAAGTTACAGTGTCACAGCCAAAGGATGGATGCAAAAAGCCAAGCCATTGATCAAAGAGAACAACGCCCTGGCTGAATATTATTATGAATCGGCAAGACTAAATCAGAAAACGGGAGATAAAGTTACCGCAAAAACAGAAGCATTACAGGCTTTAAACCTTGCGACAACCGCGAAAGTCAATCTTCAGAAATTTAATCTCCTTGTTAGTAGTTTTTAACGGCCTAATACTGAAAATGTTTATTGCGAATTTTTAAGTAATTTATGGGTATTAGAAATTTATCTCTCGAAAAAAAACAGCCTACCGGTTAAGGTACTTATTAAGTATGTCCACAAATTATTAATACCTTGTGGACATACTTTAAAGCAGTTCGTGATCGATATCAAAAGAAATGATTTCTAATTGGCCATTTTCATCTGGCGATAAAGCATATAAAATACTATTATCCATATTAATCGCTATTCTTACCACCTTCCTATCCAGATTATAAGTGATTACTTTTTCACCAGTCCAATCATAAAAATAAATTTTATCTGAAAAATAGTCTTTTGTATAGTAAGAGACGGCTTGTCCCAAATAAGAAAGATAAAATCCATGATTATTTGAAGTAATATCATGATAATACATTTTTGACCGATTACTTTTAACTGCTAAAGAATCATAACCTAATTTAATCAGTTTTATATCATTAGGATACGCTCTGTATCGCCTCCATAGTTCTTCAAGATTGCTTTCCTTAACATTTAATACATTAATTAAATCAGCTCCATAAGTCGCAACAGCTAATCTATCCATTGTAGGTTTCAAACTGAACATTGGTTGATATAATTTAGCATTATTTTTTTCATCTATATATTTGCTAATCTTATCTGGACTAGGGTAATCTAAAAAGAATCCTAAACTCTGCTTATCCTTATCAACCAAAAGTAACCTTCCGTTACTACTTCTGCTTTCCCCAATCCATACATTCTTCCCCACCAAAAGCTTACCGTAATCTTCGCGTGGAAGATTAATGAGAGACGATGAATCCAATTTAATTTTATAATCATCAATCTCTTTGTTAAAACAAATAAGTTTATTTGTCAAGATATCATTTATGCAAAAAGAATAATCATTGTTTACAAACGTCTGAATCGTGGTAACAGAAACAAGATCGAGACCCTTTTGATCATTCTTAAAACTCTTAACATTTTTTTTATCATTGATATTAAAAATATCAATGATAAAATCCGATTTATAATTCCCTACTATTAAGAGGGAATCATTAAATATCCCCACTGAGTATGGACTATGTAGATTCTCAGCAGCAATAAATACACTCGATCTTAAAGTTTTTAAGTCTCCTTTTTCATAAGACTTACAAGAAATAACAATGCTCACAATTAATAATAGTATTAATTGTGAGCATTTCATTGTTGAAATAAATTTCATTTGATAAAAAACAATTAATTGTTTTCCCAAACAATTTCTCCATAATAATACGTTTTCCCGTCGGTACATGTAAAGTTTGTATTTTTAGGCTTACATCTAGAAATACTAGTCTCTCCTTTAAGAGCTTCAAAATTCTCTTCAACAGAACTTTGATCATCTACCTCTGAAAAACTGGATAGCAATCCACCAACTAACAAGGCTGTGCATACTGACAAAAAAAGATTTTTCATATGTTACAATTTAATTTAATAAGCACAATAATACATTGCCTATTTTAAAATTACAAGCTTTCTTCAAAAAATTCGTATCCCCTTACGTTAATCTATAGTTTGTCAAAAAAAACAAATCTGCGTCTATATATTCAATCATTGCCCAGAATTTACATAATCAACTAATAATAAGAAGGTTAAATTATCGATTGTTAAAAATTCTATTTAAATATAATTTCTCTATTTTTTTACTAATTGCAGGATTGCCTAACACCAGACACTCATTGCTAGAACCCAGTAAGAGAGTTTGGATACGATGATCGAACAACTTATTTTTTACAATAAAATCATTTGTGCGGTCATAATATATTGGCAAATCAAGTCCATATTTTATGAGATACTCCTTTTCAAAATAGTCTTCATCATTTGTAAAGACTATTAGAACTAATTCAATATCATTATCTGTCAAAATAACATTCTTATTGAACTCTTTCCAATACAATAAATTATTTATACAGGTTACACACGTGCCATCAATGTATGAAATTATCTTAAATCGCTTTTCTCCTTTCGTATTTGAAAAAGATGCTATTTTAGCCTTCTTTAAGCTACTGGGGATTATAACCTCTGAGTCAATTATTTCGTTTAACAATTCTTCATTTTCTGACACCCAATCTTTCTTTTTTGATTGGCATGAAAATATTATAAGAAGAAGGAAAATAGAAAGATATCTGGCGTAAAGCATTTTAAAAAGAATTCATTTATATTAATATCAAATTACAAATTAACTATTCATTATCTCATTTATAACAAATTACTCAAGTATTTTCAACAAGTTTATTATCAGTATCTATCTCACTCCTTTTTGTCAATATCCTCTTTTTATTCATTTTGAAACACTTCTTCGTAGTGTAAAGAAACAATAAATTATAAACCTTTCAAGCGATACACAATATATGGATATATTTGTTTAGCTGTGAATTTAAACTTTTGAGGAGAACATCTTTACTAAGAGAGGTTTTTGGACTTAATTATTCATAAAAATCAATTTATGAACCATTTGAAACGCCCTGGCTGAATATTATTATGAATCGGCAAGACTAAATCAGAAAACGGGAGATAAAGTGACTGCAAAAACAGAAGCATTACAGGCTTTAAACCTTGCGACAACCGCGAAAGTCAATCTTCAAAAATTTAATCTTCTGGTAAGCAGCTTATAATCTGCTATTTAACTTGCGGAGTAATTTCTATTCCTATGGAAAGAATATTGGTAAGTGGGTCAGGACGCATATTATGGCTAATGACCCATTTATATTTTCCGGGTTTCGGAAACCTGAAATCTTTATACTTGGGGGCCTGCATACGGTGATCAAAAATATCCCCCAGCCCATCTCCGAAAGGCTTTCCGGTTTTTTCTTCAAACAGGATAACCTCATCCATTGAGCTGGAAACCACCTCACCCGAAGGCCCGGTAAGCACCTGGTTCAGATACAAATTATAGTAAGGATAAGAAATGGAGTTCCTCACCAGGTAATTCATCTCATAGACTTTAGAAATATCTTTGATCTCGAAGTTAAAAACCTCTTTTTTGGCAATCGCCCATTTCCCGTCTTTCAAATCCCGGATTTCCTTTACTTCCCCGTTGTTACTGGCACAGGAGAAAACAAAAAGAGACAAAAGAACAGGAATACTCAGAAGCCTGAAAAATTTCATTTCGGATTAGCGTTGTTGTTCGGGTTGTTATTATTCCGGTTGTTATTTCTGTTCCGGTTATGGCGTTTGTTCCGGTTCCCCGATTTATTACCACCAGCATTCTCAGCATTTCCGCCACCACCTCCGCCGCCGGATCTTCTCTTGTCGGAGAACTTCTTATCCAGACGCTCAAGGTCATTATTGATACTCGAAGACTTAGACTGAGGAGCCACATCCACCAATTGAACAAGGTTCTCCAATCCTACCGGCTTAAGGCCTTTCTGGTTCATCTTCTGGATCTCCACCACCTGTGAGCAGGCTATCGGATACCAGTTGGTTTCGTTAGGGTAACTGAACCACATGATTCTCCTGAAAATATCTGTTTTCTGGACGGTTGCTTCTCCCTTTTCGGTCAAAAGCGGCCTGTCTACTGAAGGAATATCTTTGATGGCATCAATATAAGTTTCAAGCTCATAGTTCAGGCAACATTTCAATCTTCCGCATTGTCCTGATAACTTGGTCGGGTTGAGCGAAAGGTTCTGATAACGGGCCGCAGCCGTCGGAATGGCCTTAAAATCTGTAAGCCAGGTAGAGCAGCAAAGCTCTCTTCCGCATGATCCGATACCGCCGATCCTGGCCGCTTCCTGACGAAGGCTGATCTGACGCATCTCTACACGTATCTTGAATTCCCCTGCCAGCAACTTGATCAGTTCCCGGAAATCGACGCGGTCGTCTGCAGAATAATAAAACGTAGCTTTGGTATTGTCCGACTGGTATTCCACCTCAGAGAGTTTCATCTGGAGGCCCAGCTGCTTGGATATCTCCCTGGTGCGGTACATCGTAGGCAAATCACGGTTGATCGCCTGTGAGTGTTTTTCGAGGTCTTTTTCGTTCGCAAGTCTCAGAATCGACAAGACTTCAGACCCATCCTGGATGTTTTTCTTGATCATCTGGAGCCTTACGAGCTCTCCCTGCAATGAAACCGTCCCGATATGATACCCTGAGGCCATCTCACAGACCACAAAATCACCGGTATAAAGTTCAAGATTGTGGACATTCCGGAAGTATTCTTTCCTGCCCCCTTTGAACTTGATTTCCACTACATTATATCGCATCGACTTCGGCGTTTCCATGTTGGAAAGCCAGTCAAAAGAATTCATTTTAGTACATCCACCACTGCCGCATCCACCTTTACTACTGCATCCGGCTACTGTGACGTGGTTGGATTTCTCTCCTATATTTACCGCCTTGATACTTCCGCACCCTCCCGACGAACATTGTCCACAACCCATATATATTTACAGAAAGAATAGTCTGATTTTAATTAAATTTTTCACAAAGCAAATACTTTGGAAAACAAATCTAATCATTTATCAAAATACTTCATTAAATCTTTACCAATATCTTTTCGGAAGTAACTTCCCTTATACTTCACTTTTCTCGCCATTTTCTGCGATTTTTTCACCGCGGCAGTCATGGTGCGGGCCATCCCGGTCAGGGCGATCACACGTCCGCCGTTCGTAACAACGTTGTCTCCCTGGCTTTTAGTACCGGCATGAAACACCAGGCCGTCTTTCTCAGGATCAGGAATTTCCATCTTGTCTCCCTTACGGTAATCTTCCGGATAACCACCTGCCACCACCATCGTGGTCACAGCAGATTTGGCATGAACGGCCAGTTTGAATTTGTCCAGTTTACCGTCAGCAGCAGCCTTGAAAAGCTTTACCAGATCCGATTTGATCCTCGGCAATACCACCTCTGTCTCAGGGTCTCCCATCCTGACGTTGTACTCAATCACCATCGGATTCCCGTTATCATTCATCAAACCGATAAAAATAAAACCGACATATTTGATGCCTTCTTCCTGCAAACCGTAAAGCGTAGGTTTCACCACCTTTTCTTCCACTTTAGCCAGGAACTCCGCATCCGCAAACGGAACAGGGGAAACCGCCCCCATACCACCGGTATTCAGGCCTGTATCACCAACCCCGATTCTTTTATAGTCTTTCGCCTCCGGCAGTATCACATAATTTTTCCCGTCGGTCAATACAAACACAGAAAGCTCTATGCCGTGAAGGTATTGTTCTACCAGTACTTTACTACTGGCGTCTCCGAACTTGGCTTCAGCGAGCATTTCGTGCAAAGATTTTTTAGCCTCTGCCACATCTTCTGTGATGATCACACCCTTTCCTGCTGCCAGTCCGTCTGCTTTCAGTACATATGGGCCCTGCTGTGTTTCCAGGTATTTTAATCCTTCGTCAAGAGTGTCTTTCGTAAAAGTCTCTGAATAGGCCGTCGGAACGTTATATTTCTGCATGAAGGCTTTCGAAAAATCCTTACTGCCTTCCAGCCTTGCTCCTGATGCATCAGGACCGATAATCCTGATCTTCTTTAATTTTTTATCTGTTTTGAAATAGTCTACGATACCTTTAACGAGTGGTTCTTCGGGACCTACAATTACCATGTCAATGGCATTTTCCAGCACAAAACTTCTGATCCCGGCAAAATCACTAACGGCCAGGTTAACATTCCGGGCTATTTTTTCAGTTCCGGCATTTCCCGGAGCCACATACAATTGCCCGCAGCTTTTTGATTGTGCGACTTTCCAGGCAAAAGCGTGCTCTCTCCCTCCCGAACCTATGATGAGTATATTCATTTTTTGCTAATGTTGAATTTGGGATGGACAACTGCCCGATCCCGCAATTATTATATATTAAATCTGATCTGCCTTTTCCGGAATACTCACTCAAAAACGAGCCTTATGATCAAAAAACAAAGTCCTTTTTCCGTTCTCCTTTTTCCTTGTCTTCCGGATTACCCGCAAAAATACATCAGAAGGCTGGGTTTTGAAAGTATCTGATTTGAAGTATGCAAATTAGGGGCAACACTCAGGCCAATTATGACATGACAAGCCCCCTTTTCAAAGATAAAGTGCAGAAACCGGCTATAATTAGCCAAATACAAATCCTTCTTTGAAAAGTAAATTTTCCTGACTTAATTTGGGCTACAATAAAACCGGAAATATAATTGATGCAAAACGTTTGTGCCGTATTTGACATTGGGAAAACCAACAAGAAACTCCTCGCTTTTAATGAAAATTATGAAGTGGTTTTTGAAAAACAAACCAGGTTCGAAGAGTCTCTGGACGACGACGGCGATCCCTGTGACAACCTGATGGCACTGACAAAATGGATGACTGACGAGTTTGAATTACTGTCTTCACATCCTGATTTTGAGGTAAAAGCCCTTAATTTTTCGGCTTACGGTGCGAGCCTGGTACACCTGAACCACGAAGGCAAAGCCATTGCCCCGCTTTACAATTACCTGAAAAAATTTCCCGCCGCTCTTAAAAAGGAATTTCTAGAAAAGTATGGCCCCGCAGAGGATTTCTTTACCGATACAGCCTCTCCTGACTTAGGGATGTTGAATTCCGGTCTGCAGCTGTACTGGCTCAAAAAACAAAAGACTGAGATTTTCAAGCATTGCAAGTCTTCATTGCACCTGCCTCAATACCTGAGCTTTGTTTTCAGCCGGGAGGTTCATTCTGAACTTACCAGCCTGGGGTGTCATACCGCCCTCTGGGACTATTCAAAAAACAATTACCATCAGTGGGTAGAGCAGGAACATCTGCATTCCATCAGCCAACCGCCTCAAAAATCTTCAACCATAGTTAAAAATGAAAGCCTTGCTGTCGGCGTGGGAATTCATGACAGCTCAGCAGCATTAGTGCCGTACCTGAAAACTGATCCGAAACCTTTTGTCCTGGTATCGACAGGCACCTGGTGTATCACCCTGAATCCGTTTAATCATTCACCGCTCACTTCCTCTTTACTTAAAAAGGATTGTCTGAATTATATCAGTTACGAAGGCAATCCTGTCAGGGCTTCGAGGCTTTTCTCAGGCAATGAACACGAAAGACAGGTAAAACACCTTTCAGAATATTTCCAGAAACCGCTGGATTATTACACCACGGTAAAATTCGACTACAAAATCATTCAGCACCTGAGGAAAATACACAAACAGGCTATTCCCGAACAAACCGAATTGGGAGAGTTGATGGACAGCCCCTTTGTCGAAAGAAATCTGAATACTTTCAGAAGTTTTGAAGAAGCTTATCACCAGTTTTTACTAGACCTCGTAGCCCAGCAGGTAGCCTCCATCCGTTTAACTTTTGACGTCAAAATCCCGAAAAGGATTTATGTGGATGGCGGATTCTCCAAAAATGAGATTTTTATGCATTTACTGGCCGAGGCCTTCTTTAACATTGAAGTGTATGCTTCAGACCTTGCCCAGGCTTCCTCTCTGGGAGCAGCGATGGTCATCGCAGAACATTGGAATACACAGGAGTTTTCAGAAAAACATCTGAAGCTTAAAAGATATATCTGACTATTTTTTGTTGCTTCTCCGTTTCAAGAGAACTGAGAAGCAACAATCTCTCACAACTGCCAGCGATTGTCCGGCTCAAGCCAATACCCCCCCCTTCAAAACACTGATTCTTAGTAATTCCTGCCGTTTTCTGACTGAAAGTTAAATTATTTTTTTACATTTAAATGTTCCCTTCGCTTCACCGGCTGAATTTTAATATATACGCTCCACAGAAATCAAAAAAATACGATAAATATTTTTTTAGTCATGCTCAGATCCCGGAATAAAACAAAATTATATTACATTTGTTCAGAAAAAAATCGAACGCTTATTCAACCTATAAATTTCAGCAGGCTACAAAAATGACTTTTAGTATGATCAGACATACCATCAAACTATGCATCGCAGTTTCATTGGTAGGAGTGGCTTATTTCGCAAGCCAATGTACGCCTTCCTCTGCCGAAACCGGGTCTATGCCCGACCAGGTAGATTACAATTATCATATCCGGCCGATATTGTCAGACAGGTGCTTCAAATGTCACGGACCAGATGCCAACAAGCGGGAAGCCAATCTCAGGCTGGACACCCCTGAAGGTGCTTTTGCAGCCCTTAAAGACAATCCGAAAGCCCACGCCATTGTGGCGGGCAAACCCAATGCATCGGAAGTATTTCTAAGAATTGTCACAGAAGACTCTACGCAGATGATGCCTCCGCCGGAATCCAATCTGAAACTGACCCAACACGAAATCAGGCTGATTGAAAAGTGGATCAAACAGGGAGCAAAGTATAAACAGCACTGGGCATTTATCCCTCCGGTAAAACCAAAACAGCTGCCCGAAGCAGACAAGGATTGGGTCAGAAATGAGATCGATCATTTTACGTATGCAGCGATGGATGCGAAAGGCCTTACACCCAATGAAGAGGCCGATAAAGAAACCCTGCTGAAAAGAGTAAGTTTTGATCTGACCGGTCTACCTCCAAGCCTCGAAATGCAGGAGCGTTTTCTGAAAGACAATTCTGCCAACGCTTATGAGAAAATAGTAGACGAACTTCTGAAAAGTAAGCATTACGGCGAGAAAATGGCCATCTCATGGCTGGACATCGCCCGCTATGCCGACTCGCACGGATACCAGGACGACGGCCTCAGGACCATGTGGCCGTGGCGTGACTGGGTGATCCACGCTTTTAACTCCAATTATTCCTATGCCAAGTTTTTAAGCTGGCAGCTGGCCGGGGATCTGATGAAAAACCCCAGCAAGGAGATGCTTTTGGCTACCGGGTTTAACCGGAACCACAAAATCACCCAGGAAGGCGGGGTGATTGACGAGGAATACAGGGTAGAATATGTAACCGACAGGACCAATACTTTTGGTAAGTCGTTTCTGGCCCTCACGTTTGAGTGTGCCAAATGCCACGACCATAAATATGACCCGATTTCACATAAAGACTATTTCAGCACCTTCGCTTTCTTTAACCAGGTGCCTGAAAAAGGCCTTTTCGGAACGATTGATGCGTCCTACGCCGATCCTCCGAACATGAAAATCACAGACGAGGACGTCAAATCGATTTTTAAGTTCATCAATAAAAAAGACACCACCAAACTTGAGGTAATGGTCATGAAAGACTCTTCTTTGGTGAGACCAACCTACGTCCTGAATCGTGGTAATTACGACGATCACGGGGCTTTGGTGAGCTTTGGTTTACCGAAAAGTATCCTGCCGTTTGACACCACCAAGTTCGAGAAAAACAGGCTTGGCCTCGTGCACTGGATGCTGAACGATAAAAACCCGCTGACAGCACGGGTATATGTGAACCGCATCTGGGAGCAGTTTTTCGGAAGAGGCATCGTAAAAACCACCGGCGATTTCGGGATGCAGGGTGAACTTCCGACCAATCCCGAACTGCTGGACTGGCTGGCGGTTGACTTCCGTGAACATCACTGGAATATCAAAAGACTTGTCAAACAAATGGTGTTGTCAGCCACTTATCGCCAGTCTTCCAAAATCACAGAAAAACATAAAAAGACCGACCCGGAAAATATTTACCTGGCCAGGGCTTCCAGACTGAGATTACCTGCCGAAAATATCCGAGACCATGTCTTGTCTTCCTCAGGGCTCCTCAATGAAGAAATCGGCGGACCAAGTATCAAGCCTTATCAGCCGAAAGGCCTGTGGGAAGTGGCTACTTCGGGAAGGGGGTCCCTTTCAAAATATGTGCAGGACCACGACGGCGACCTTTACAGAAGGGGAATGTATGTGTTTATCAAACGGACCGTGCCGCCTCCGTCCATGCTGATCTTCGACGCCAGCAACCGCGACCAGTGTGAGGTGCAGCGTGGCCGTACCAGCACCCCGCTGCAGGCTCTGGCGATGATGAACGACCCGCAGGTGATGGAAGCTTCAAGGGTGCTCGCAGAGGCTTTGATTACGGAAAACAGCAGCGATGATCAGAAGCTTGAAAGTGCCTTCAGGAAAATCATCTGCCGGAAACCTACATCCAAAGAATCCGGTATCCTGAAACAATACTTCACTTCGGAATCGGACTATTTCAAAAAGAACCCGAAAAAAGCAGACAGTCTGTTGAAAATCGGGGAATTTAAAGGTAAGGACTTAAAAAATAAAACGGCTACCGCTGCCATGATGCAGACCATCCAGATGGTTTATAACATGGAAGAGGCCATTGTGAGAATCTGAAAATCAAGCCATCATGGAAAACGAATTTTTAAAGAATAAACTCAACATTACCCGGAGACATTTCCTGGGTAAAACAGCGGTAGGCCTCGGATCTGCCGCCCTGGGATCATTACTTATCCCGGACCTTTTCAAAGGTTCAGCAGGTGATCTGGCCAGCGATCTGCCTTTGGGTCTGGCTCATTTTGCCCCTAAGGCCAAAAGAGTCATTTATTTGTTTCAGAACGGTGCCCCGTCACAGCTGGAGAGCTTTGACTACAAGCCCATGCTCAATAAAATGGCCGGGGAAGACTTGCCGGAATCTATCCGGGGCGGACAAAGGCTGACCGGTATGACCGCCAGCCAGACCAAGTTTCCCTTGATAGGTTCTTATTTCGGATTCAAGCAATACGGTAAATCAGGAGCCTGGATCAGCGACCTGTTCCCGAATATCGGCAGCATTGCTGATGACATCTGTATCGTCAGAACCATGAATACCGAAGCCATCAACCATGACCCTGCCCTTACTTTTATGCAGACCGGTGCCCAGGTGGGCAACCGCCCGAGCATGGGAGCCTGGGTGAGCTACGGATTGGGCAGCGAAAACAAAAACCTTCCGGCATTCTGCGTACTGCTTTCGAGGGGAAGAGGCAACGGCCAGGGCGTTTATTCCAAACTCTGGACCAACGGCTTCCTGGATTCTACCCACCAGGGGGTGGTGTTCAGCAGCGGAGAAGACCCTATTTTATACCTTAATGACGCCGAAGGCACAGACAAGGAAGCCCGCAGAAGAATGCTGGATAAACTGGCGGAACTCAATCACGAAGGTTTTGAGAAAAGCGGAGATCCGGAAGTGCAGGCCAAAGTACAGCAGTATGAAATGGCTTACCGGATGCAGACAGCCGTGCCTGAATTAACCGACTTATCAAAAGAGCCTGATCATATCATTAAAATGTACGGTCCTGAGTGCCTCGTGCCGGGAACCTACGCCGCCAATGCCCTTCTGGCCAGGAAACTGTCGGAATCAGGGGTCCGCTTTGTACAATTGTATCACCAGGGCTGGGACCAGCACGGTAACCTGCCCGGCGAAATGCCGCTTCAGGCCCAGGATTCAGACAGACCGTCTGCGGCACTGATCAAAGACCTTAAACAAAGAGGACTGCTGGATGAAACACTGGTAATCTGGGGTGGTGAATTTGGCCGCACCAACTATTGCCAGGGCAATTTCACAAAAGACAATTACGGACGTGACCACCACCCGAGGGCCTACAGCATCTGGATGGCCGGTGGTGGAGTAAAACCGGGTGTGGTATATGGTGAAACCGATGAATTCGGATATAACATTGTCAAAGATCCGGTGCATATCCATGATTTTCATGCCACCATTATGCACCTGATGGGCCTGAACCATGAACAGCTCACCTATAAACACCTGGGACGCCGATATCGTCTTACAGATGTGGCAGGAAAAGTCATTCCGGGTTTGATGGTGTAAGAAAATTGGAATGGATAGGCACCAAGGTAATTCTACCATTACACTTGTCTTTTGAAAAGATAAAACATTAACGCGTTCGGGCCGGGCCTGATCAAAACAAGATATTGACAATCGTCTGATGAATAAAATTTTAAAGCTCTCTTCCTGGCTACTTCTGGGGCTCAACTGCCTTTTACTCTTCTTGCTGGTTTTTGATGAAAAACTGATCATTCCGTTAAACCTGAGTCCGCTGGGCAGAATGCACCCTTTGCTGCTGCACCTGCCGATCGGTTTTGTGGTGATCATGATTTTATTCATCTTTCTGAAAGGAGAATTTGAGTCCGGAAGCTTTGAAAAGATCCTCAGGCTCAGTGTCACATTTGTAGCCCTCACTTCAGTCGTTGCGGCTTTGATGGGCCTGTTTTTATCCAGGGAAACCGGGTATGATCCCAAAGCCTTGTTGTGGCACAAATGGACCGGGGCAGGTCTTAGTTTTGTAGCTTATCTGTTTTTTGTGGCCTTTGATAGCATTTATCATAATTTCAGCACCTTCAAATCTGCCTCTTTCGGATTACTGGTATTGATTTCTGTTGCGGGACATTTCGGTGCGGAGATCACCCACGGAGAAAACTACCTGTTTGAAGCCTTTGCCAAAAAAGCAGAAAAGAAACCCTTCTCTGATAAACAGGCCGTTTACGAAGCCGCCATCCTGCCTATCCTGGAAGCCAAATGCATGTCTTGTCATAACGATCAGAAGACGAAAGGCGAACTCAATATGAGTACCATTGCCAAAATGATGAAGGGAGGTAAAAACGGCCCTCTCTTTGTCGCCGGAGATGCCTTAAACAGTCACCTGACCAAGCGGGTCAATCTGCCGGTTGAGCAGAAAGAGCACATGCCGCCTAAAGGCAAGCCTCAGCTGACGGGGGATGAAATAGCCCTGTTAAGTGCCTGGATTACGGAAGGTGCAGATTTTAAGAAATCTTTCGCGGCTTTTCCCGGGCAATCCAAAACCAAAGCCCTGGCCCTGAAACTGGTCAACGCAGAAGAGGCAGCTCCGGAAAAAACCTATACATTTTCTGCAGCTTCAGAATCAGACCTGAAAGAAGTCAATACCCCTTTTTGTTCCGTATTTCCGCTGGCAGCCGGCTCACCGGCTTTACAGGCAGAGTTTTATGTGACCAAAAAATACGATAAAAAAGCCCTCGAAAACCTTTCCAAAGTGAAAGACCAGATCGTCGTGCTGAACCTGGCCAAAATGCCTGTGACCGATGAGGACATCAACCAGATCTCAGGATTTAAGAACCTGGAAAAGCTGGTCCTGAACCAGACCGATATCAAAGGCAATACTTTACAGGAATTGAAAAAGTGTAAAAACCTCTATTCACTGGCCCTCGCCAATACCAAAATCAGCAAAGAGAACCTCCTCAAAGTACTGGACATGCCTTCGCTGAAAGAAGTCTTCTTATGGAGCACCGCTCTTGACGAAACCGCCTTGGCTGAACTGAAGAAGAAATACAACAAGATAAACTTTGATTACGGCTATGTGCCGGCTCCGAATGAGATCCTCCAGCTAAACCCTCCGGTACTGGTCAATGAAGAGTTTATCATCAAAGGAAAAACAGGGATACAATTCAAACACCCATTGAAAGAGGTGAAGATCAGGTATACTGTAGATGGTTCGGAACCGGATTCGCTGAATTCACCGCTCTATTCACAACCGGTCTTCATTGACAGCTACGCCAAAGTAAGAGCACTGGCCACCAAAGACAAGTGGCTGGCCAGCGAGCAGGTAGAGTATACTTTCTTCAAATCCAATTATTCTCCGGATACGGCTTATTTAATAAAATCGCCGGATCCGAAGCATATGGGAAAAGGAGGCAAAACACTCATTGACCTTAAAAAGGGGTCGAGCGACAACTTCAATGAGCAAAGTTGGATAGCTTACAGGGGAAAGGATATGGAAGCCCTGTTTGAATTCAAAGCTCCCCAGCCGGTTGGTGGTGTCAATATCAGTTACCTTCTGAAAACAGATTCTTACATTATGCCTCCTTCAGTGGTGGAAATCTGGTCGGGTGATGATAAATCTTCTCTGAAGCTTGTCGGCAAGGCAACCCCCGCAGCTCCGGAAAAGATGGAACCAAAAAATAATGCGGCTATTAATATCTCATTACCTAAAGGACAGGTAAAATACATTAAACTGGTCGTTAAGCCCCTGGCTAAGCTGCCGAAATGGCATCCCGGCAAAGGCGAACCGGCCTGGTTTTTCGTGGATGAAGTATTTTTCTATTAAAGTTGCGTGGACGGGCTACCCATTGTGGTTAATTTCACATTTTGTCTTTAAACGGAATTTTGTTTTTGTAATTCCAGAAAGCTGAAACGTTGACAATTTTCCATTTACCATCAGCCTTTTCCATCAGCCTTACCTCTTTGCTGTGCAGGTAGTACGTTTTTTTGGAATCGCTGTTAAACTGATCCCAGGTGAGGTGGGCAGTGTTATTACCGAAAAAACGTACCTTGAGGTTTTCCCTCTTCACCACCGGGTGGCTGCTTACCCCCTCCGCTTCTTTTTCTTCGGGGTTTTCCTTAATATATTTCCCAAGATTATTATTGATCGCATTCCAGCCCACGCTGGCGTCAAATGTACCGTCTGAGTTACTCCAGGCTTGATAAGCGTAGTCGTTATGAACAAATTTATCCTGCCAGCAGTTGTAGTCGCGTCTGAAGAAGCAGTCTGTTTCTTCCTGTATAGTCGCCATGATTTCGGCTTTCGCTTTCTCCTCATCAAAAGGAGTAGAAGACTGGCTGGTCTGACAGGAGCTGAAGCAGCATCCTATCAAAAGAGCAAAGGAGGCATAATATGTTTTCATCGTTTTATGTTGATTAAAAATTGAGAATTTATAAGCTCTTTACAGTTGCATGGCTATGGCTTTCTCATTCAATCAATAACATCCTTGCGTTATGCAATATAATAAAAATAAAAATCATATTTCCAAATATTTTTAAATATTTTCTGGAAATATTTATATTATTTTAGGTGTCTTTTTGACGCGAATTTCTTCTTTACTCAAATTATTAATATTTTTTAAAAACTTATGCCGTTCACCTCCTATATTAGGGTCAGGAAATAACCTTAAGATTACTATACATTGGATCATCAATTGCAGGCATTCGGGCTGAATCCGGAAGAATATGAACTCGTAAAGTTCGGTTCTGGGCACATCAATCATACTTACCTGGTCAGGTCGCTCACCGGTAAACCGGACTTCATTCTTCAGAAGATCAACACCTATGTTTTTAAAACACCGGAGGACATCGACCGGAACCTGGAAAACACCGCTGAGTTTTTAGCAGCACATTACCCTGATTACCTGTTTATCAGCCCAGTAAAAACCCTGTCCGGAGAAGGTCTGATGATCGATAACGGAGAATACTGGAGGCTCTCTCCTTTTATCCGTGGCTCTTTCTCGATCAATGAAGCCAGTGACCCGGAGCAATCTTACGAAGCAGCCAGGCAATTCGGCATCCTGACCCGTAACCTGCACGGCATGCCCGTTTCAGAACTCAACCCGACGATCCCCGGTTTTCATGACCTGGCCTGGCGGTTTGAGCAATTCAAAGAGGCGATTGCCCATGCGTCTGAAGAGAGAAAATCAACGGCGGCTGAGCTGATTGCATCGTTTCAGGGAAGACAAGCCCTGGTAGACCAGTACATTCAGATTATAGAAGATAAAGATTATCCCCAAAGGATGATCCACCACGACACGAAGATCAACAACGTCCTGTTCGATAAAAAAACGCAGAAAGGCCTTTGCGTCTGTGACCTCGACACGCTGATGCCGGGCAAGATCATCTCAGACCTCGGCGACATGGTCAGGACCTACGTTTGTGAGGAATCAGAGGAAAGTACCGCTTTCGACAAAATCAAAGTCAGGGAGCCCTATTACGAAGCCCTGATGAAAGGCTACCTCTCCGAAATGAAAGACCTGCTGACCGAATCTGAAAAAGCCAGCCTTTTCTACTCCGGCCAGTTCATGATCTACATGCAGGGACTCCGCTTTCTGAGCGACTACCTCAACAGCGACGTCTACTACCCCATCAAATACCCGGAACACAACCTCAACCGGGCCAAAAACCAACTGGCACTGCTGGAGGATTTGGAGGAGAGGAAAGGGGTGTTGGAAGGGGTGATTGGGGGGATATTGGGGGAGTAGAACTCTGTTGTTAGCATTACACATTTCTATTATGAGAATGTCTTTTTTAATATGGTTTTTTTATGCAACTTTGCAAACAATATCATATAACTTACAACAAAAAGCGAATGAAGCAGTTTTTGTCCGCCCTAACTTTAGTGATTCTTTTTGCAGGATGTAAAAAAGGATATACAGATCCCACTTCCGGGCTTCATATTGTACCTCCAAAGATAAAACAAATAAAAACAGACCACTACTCGTATGATTTTATTTACGATGCTTCATCAAGTAAAATTGACAAAATCATTGTTAACTATTTATACGATGTTGACCATGTGAAAAAATCAAGACTGGATGCGACATATACTTTTGAGTACGATAAAGAAAACAAGGTAATTACTGCAAATGCAGACCGGGTAGTGAATCAGGTACTGCTGGTCAATATGGACGAGGAATACAAATTTTCTTATGCAGATGGAAGAATCCATTCAGTTGAAACTGATCCGGCGTATTCCATCGCATTAAACACTTTAAGCATTTACGACTATGATCTCTCCGGCAACCTGATCAAGGCTCAGAACGAAGATACTTCGAATGAATACCGTTACATTAATAATGTACTTACCCGCTCAATACATACAGCAATAAACGGTAGTATCAGCGATGAATACGAGTATAAGTTCAGTCAATACAAAAACCCGACAAATTCATTGGATAAAGCGATAGCTATACTAATAAATAAAAACTTATACGGACCATCATCTGACCCTGCCATATCTCTGCAAAATAATTATCTTTCATCCAGAGATGAAGTTCAGTATATAGTTTTGGAAGCCAAAAAGAATTATCCGACAAAGGTGTTAATCAAGTCTCAGCTTAATTCACAGAAATTCACGTCAAACCTGGCTTTTGAATATTTTGACTTTTGACCGGAACAAGAAAACTCTTTAATTTGAAATATGTACAATGATGAACCTGACTATTATTCATTTTTGAATTCACACAAGTAGATGATTAGGCTCTTATTCTGACAATGGCACTATTAAAACTGGAAAAATTATGTATAATCTCATTGCTATTTTTACCTTATCCTAAAGTTGGGAGGCTCCCCCTTGTAAAGTATAAAGCTGTTGATAATTTAGTAGTCATCATCACAATATATCACTTGCTTTTGGCACTTTTTTATTTTTATAAATATCCAAAACCATTTGTTTTGATGGCTCGTGTCCCAGCTCAAAAGATTTTAACAAGTGATATAAAGACATTTTTCTGGTAATTACATCACCACTATACATATTAATTTGATCTATATAAACTTTATCTGTTAGAAAGGAGTACACATGGTAATGTGCTTCAGGACAATTGTATTTATTCGCCATTATTAATGAATAAAAATAAAATTCAGGCCACTTATCTTTTAATATGTAATAATTAGAAGCTACGTTGTAAGATTTAAAATCTCCGTTATTAAGGGCATTCATCAACTCTCCATGAATAACCGCAACTTCTTCTTGACTAACATTAATTATTTGGCTTTCTCTTTTATCCTTACATGCAGGAGAAAGCAATAAAAAAATGCAACAGAAAGTATGATTAATTCTTTTTATCGTCTCCATTTTCAAAATACTATCAGACTTCAAATTTTACTTGTTCCAAAGATTCCTACACATTAATAGCGGATTCAACTTTAGTGCATTTCCATTCATCCGTATTATCATTCCAGCTACACTGAACATGTCTCACAGACTTTCTTAATCTGGCAAAAAAAGGTCGGAGAATAGAATACTATGCGGCATTCATAGCCACATTCTAATACATATTTCTCTCTTGATTGCTTTGCCCAACTTGCTAAAACATCAATTACAGAAACCATTCCCGTCTTAACAGCCTTCAACTTTATTTCGCAATGCCCATTTATCGTCTTTTTTATACAGTTCTATTTTTTGAAATAGCTTTGTTAAACCACCTGAATTATTAAGTTTCTCGGAGACGAAAATCTCAAATTTAAACAAATCAAAAGTAATTGAGTCATCCTCTAAAAAGTCAAATGATACGATGTCCCCATTATCAAACTCAACTGTACAACCTGACCCATGAATTGAATACTCAATTTTCCCCTCATTATCTAAAAAGCCTGTTCTCTTAACCAACCCTTGCCAATATAGTTTACACGGGTTTTTAACCTCAAACATATTAAAAAAAAAGATGGATTGCGGTGTTAATCCTGCTTACATATAGTTCCAATAAGTTTTGTACTTCTTCTATTTGAACCATCTCATCTTATTTCCTGGTTTATTTGTCTGATTTGAAAGATTTACTAATTGAGCTACCAACTCGATAAGCTCATAGATTAATACGAAATGTGCTAATCTGCCCTATAATTTTCAATATTCTTAAATCCTTTATACTTTTCTAAATACTTTCTATTTCCTTTAGACTGCAAATTTTCCAAAAACTGGTCTTCAAAATCAGCAATTGCAATTTCGTTTACAAGAAGTTTTTTTCTCCCACTTTCTAAATGTTGTAGCCCTTTTTCCGTTAATACTTGATAAATTATAAATACCATGAAAAAATCCCATTGATTGTATTTCTTATCAAAATTTTCTATCTCCACGACATGTTCAATTTCCAAGAAATCGTCTCTTAAAGATGTAATACACGTATGCATTTTATTTCCATATTCCAAATAATATTCTTGCTTCCATAAACCAATAATTGGATAGAAAATTTCCTCGAAAAACACCTCCGTTATATTCATATATTAATGCCCGATAATTTTTCCATTCAAATCCCTAGTAATTCTATTTCCTGTTGTTTTACTCACTTTACCAAAATCAGTTGTGTAAAATGGAAGTAATCCTATCACTATTGAACAAAGCCAGATAATTAAATGAAAAAAACCAACAAATCCCCTCCAAAACCTTTCTCCGTATTGATTTCATACCTACTTTTGCAGCCCTGATCATTTACGTATAAATATAAGCTATGAAACTGTTTTTATCCCTGTTGAGTGCAGCAATTTTGTTTATTGGGTGTAAAAAAGAATCCGTTGAAAAGGAAGAACCCGCCGGAAAACTACTCAAGACCATCACTTTTGATAACAATAATATCAGTTACTACTCTTTCGACTCTGTCATTTATGATTATGACAAACTCGGAAAACTTGTTAAACTTACACAATTCCGAAGGGATGACCTCTATACCAACCGTAAGACCGTACCGAAAAGATCCGCTACTTTTAACTACAACGCAGCAGGCCTGCTTGATAACATAGTATCTACAGACTACCTGGATCAGATGGGGATGCGATACAAACTTGGCTACGACCAGAACAACAGCCTGTCAACGATCAGCTATACCGACAGTTCAAGATACGGCCGGACTTCCAACTATCAGAAAATCGTCAGAAGAACAGACAGCCTTATCGTAGAGCAGAATGGCTTCCCGATCATTATCTATAAAAAATCAAACGATAACCTCGTATACCGCAAAACCATTTTTGATGACAACTTCACCGAAATTAAAGATCATCAGATTAAGTTTCTCAGTCCCTACTATTTCTTTCCCGCCGGCATGCAGGAAATTCTTTTCCTGACAGGCTTTCAAAGTGTCGGACGGTCGAATGCTTATGATCCTTTTACGCTGGACAAGCTCAGTAAGAATGTGCCTGGAAGCTATAAACCGATGTATGGTTCTGTCAGCCCTCCTTTTGAATATACAGTCAACAAGCAATCCATGGTAACCTCATGTTACTCAGGCTCAGAAGATAAGAAAAGTTATATCAGACAAACGTTTTACTATGAATAAGCCCTGAGTTTGGTTCCTTTCAGCAATCGGTTAAAATATTGGATCATTAAAAGCAACGGACAGTTCCAAAGGGTACGTGATCCGTCCGGATCATTATCAGAAAACCACTTAGATCAAAAAGATTACTCCCAATGAAAAAACTTTTCCTAATCGCTGTAATTTGCCTTGCTGTTTCATGCAAAAAAGAAAATACCAAACCGGATCCGGTTGAAGAAATTGTTCCGGAAAAACCTCAACCTAAGACATTAGTGAAAAAAATAAAGTTTCACAATGTTTCTGATAAAAAACAGCTCCTGGTTACCACTACGATTGAGCTTTTCTATAAGGAGAATACATCAATTGTCGAAAAAGCGACCAGGACAAGAACCAGTTTTTCAAGTGACGGCAAAATTACCAGTAGTTTTGAAGAAATCATGACTTTTAAACACAATGAGGACGATCTGATCCGAAGTTCAGTTTTTGCCCCAAATCCTCCTAATTCTACCAGTGATCCGATTTTTTCTGAATATATTTACAAAGGAAAGCA
The DNA here is from genome assembly GCF_009905725.1 of Emticicia sp. CRIBPO. Lineage (GTDB taxonomy): Bacteria > Bacteroidota > Bacteroidia > Cytophagales > Spirosomataceae > Leadbetterella. The sequence continues at coordinate 363,297 of NZ_JAAAKV010000006.1, forward strand.
GCTGGATTATTCCACAAATAGTGTCGGTTTTACTCAATACTATAAGTATGACGCTAAAGGCAATATTGTTACAATCATCGCTAATAAAAACGAATATTACTACACCTATAATGACAGGACGCTTACTGAAGGGAAATATTATACCGACCGAGGTACTCATTTTTTTGAATTCTCAAAATATAAGAATCCACTTGCCAGTTTAGATCCCATAGTTGCCGGATTTGCCGGACTTATATTTTACGGCATGGTTACTGATATGCCCCCTGTATATCTGCAAGCCAATTATCTTGCTTCCAAAACATATTCACCCACTCCCACCGGAGGCTCTTATAAAGTTGTATTCAGCGTCATGGAATCAAAAAATGACTACCCATTGAAAGCAGAGGCTACCGGGTTTACGTCAAATCAGACGGCAGTTTTTGAATATGAATATCTGAACCTATAAATCGCTGTAGATGTTTCAACTGCCCAGGTATGTTCACAAGGCTTTAGCCTGAGAAGCAGGAAGTAAAAGGATTCGTATCAAAAGCTGAAGGTTTCGCAATTTTCATAGTTCATTCTGTGTCCACTCGATAAGTTTAGCTCCAAAAACTTCATAAAATTCCTTTGAATTAACACATTTCACTATTATTTTCGCCTAAATTTTCGTGAAAACTAGGCAGCTTTCCCTGTTACGTGCATTGATTAAGACAGTTGGCTTTTCTGATAAGTCGTATGTCCGGAAATATAATCCGGAATATATGTCTGACTTAACAAGCCCTTCATAAGACACAGAAGTTAAGATTCGTTTTTAGAAAATCTACCTCTACCATTAAACATATTATTTCCATGGTCTCTAAAATAATCAACCTTTGTCCGACAGGCACTCAGTCCTCATCTGCTAACTCGCTCGCACCTATTTTCTATAATGAAATCATAGATGACGTTTTATCCTGTAATGAAGTCGGAATTACACTTGTGCACCTCCACGCACGTGATGAAAGCGGAGCTAATACCTATAAAAAAGAAGTATTCCAGAGGATCATCGAGGGTATACAAAAATACGCTCCGGACCTGGTCATCGGCGTCTCACTAAGCGGCCGGTATTTTGAAGACAGATCTTTACGTACCGAAGTTCTCAGTCTCAGGCCGGATATGGGCTCCCTGACGATGTCCTCTTTAAATTTTCCGCTATCGGCTTCTGTCAATTCTCCCGAAACTATTTTGTGGCTGATTTCTGAAATGGAAAGGTATGGTGTTAATCCGGAAGTTGAATGTTTTGATTCCGGAATGCTTAACTATACAAAGTACCTGATCAGCAAAGACATCCTACCTGAAGATGTTTACATCAATATTATTCTTGGAAACCTGTTCAATGCCGGTACCGATGTAGCCACCATCAGTTCATTATTACAGAACGTTCCTCCTAAAGCGACAGTTTGTTTCGGAGGAATCGGTAAGGCCCAGCTAAAGGCAAATGTCACAGGTCTGATGGAAGGTGACGGAGTAAGGACAGGTCTGGAAGATAATTACTATTTTGAAGATAAAAAACTGGCCACTAACCTGCAGCTGGTCCAACGGATACACAGGATCATGAACGAATTGGGAATGAGTTATATGGATGCCGCAGTATTTAAAACCTTAGGATATGTCAATAAAAGACCTGTTTATATTGGGTAAAAGTGAAGCCACAATTACCATGATTTTAGATAACCTCGAATCATGCCAGAGCTTTCCCCGGATAAAAATCATCAATAACCTGGAACTGACTTTTGAAAAAGAATACAGGAATGAAAAATTCGATATAGAAATCCTCAAATCTTTCGAAGGACAAAATGAAGAAACCTCGTTCGTTCTGGGTGGGTTTCAGACAGGTACAAAACGCCGGCTGTTTGAAAACTTTGGTTTAAGCCCTTCAAAATTTGCGACTATTATTCATGCTTCGTCATCTGTTTCGAGCACGGTAAAGCTGGGAAACGGGTGCCTGATCAACAGCCTGGTGTCCATAGCGGCGTGGTCGGAACTGGGAGATTTTGTTTCCGTGAACAGGAATGCTTCAGTGGGACACCACACAGTTATTTCCGGCTTTGTTACTTTAAATCCCGGCTGCCATGTGGCTGGAAATGTATTTATAGGCGAAAATACCCAGATCGGGATGGGGGCTAACATTATCGACGGCACTAAAATCGGCAGGAACAGCATCGTCGGAGCGGGTGCCCTGGTCACTAAAGATGTTCCGGATCATGTGATGGTTTATGGCTCTCCTGCTAAAGTAATTAAAGAAATCTGAAATGCTTCACATTGCAACACCGCTTTACAGGACACAATTTCTTGACCAGGTATATAATTCAATTCCTCGGCACGAAGATATTATATGGCATATTTCAAAGAGTAAACATACTCCGGCTCTGACCAATGACTTTCTCAAAGACAAGCGGATCAGGGTATATGAAGTTGATTGCCTTGACTCAGACACCGTCAAAAAAAGGAATGCCATTTTTGATCATATCAAAGACGGGTACTTCTTCCTGCTGGATGATGATACTGTTTTCCTTGATGAAGCCTATCTGACTTACCGGGAATATGCAGATCAGGATTTCATCGGAATGGTGATCGGGAATCAGAAATATGGGGCCAGCAGCAGACTCTTCCCGACAGGACTCCCCCTCTCGCTGAGTTCTAACCCTGAGACATCTTTTATAGATTCAGGAATGGTAATTTGTCATCACTCTGTGCTTGAACACGTGAGATGGGCTTCAGAAAAATACTATGCAAATGATGTGAATTTCTGGTGTAAGTGTTACTCCCACTTTGGAAACAACGCTGTAAAAACAACCGGTCGTTTTATATCCTATTATAATCGTTTCGGTCCTAAAATCCGTATAAGGAAAAAGATATTTTCGATGAAAACGAGAATAGATATTCAAAATCCTTTTGTGGTAAAACTTTTTATCTATTTACACGCCCCTGTCAAATTATATAAAAAGGTCTTTTCAATTAAAACGTCAAATCTAAATACGTTTCCGCCGCGTTTGGATTGACTGAAATCCTTAAGTCTTTAAATTAACCTGATGTTATTCAGAAACATAATGAGTCACTTAATCACTATATTAACAGATTACATTAAAGGAAAAAAAAGCCGTCACGGCAATAGCAAGAAGATTTTCTGTATCGGAAGAAATAAAACCGGAACAACTTCTCTGAAACATTTCTTTGAGTCACGGGGCTATCCTGTTGGGAACCAGTCTAAAGCTGAAAAATTATTTCCTCAATATAAAGCCGGAAACTTTCAGGCTATTATAGAATATTGTCATACAGCCCAGGTATTCCAGGACTGCCCGTTCTCCTATCCTGAAACTTACAAGTATCTTGATCAGGCATTTCCGGGAAGTCAGTTTATTCTTACCCTCAGAGATTCTCCGGAACAATGGTATAATTCAGTGGTTAATTTTCGCCGGAAATGTTTTGGCTATTTACCTGAAAAAAAAGATCTCCAAAGATCAAAGTATGCCTACAAAGGCTATTACTGGGATACACACAACTGGCTATACAATACGCCGGAGGATAATCTTTATCATCCGGAAATATTAAAAAATCATTACCTGGAATATAATCAGGAGATAATTAATTACTTTACCGGAAGAAATAATTTATTGGTTATCAATCTGGCCAACCATGAGGATTATTACCGGTTATGTGATTTTATTGATTTACAACCTGAAAAAGAGGGCCATTTTCCCTGGAAAAATAAAACCTGATAAAAATGTCTGAAATCCCCGCTTCCATTATCATCGTATGTTTTTTGACGGCATTTATCAACTGGGTAAATGTGGTAATCATTTCTACCAGGATTGTCGGGGTTCAGACCAGAAAAGTGGCTTCATCAAATTCTGTTTTTAATATTATTGCCCTGGCAGCCAATGTAGCCGGTGCAACCCAGGCACCGCTTCTTGCGAAAACCATTGAGAAGAGCATCATAGAAGGTCACCAACCATATAATTTTCTTTTCAGACTCATTATATTCTCTGCGACAATCGGATCTATAGCTGGTGCCTTTTCAATTCCCAGTCTCCACAGAATTCTAAAAAAAGGAGTGGAGTCCCTTTACAGACAACAATCTGTACTTAAAGTCATTACAGCCTCTCTGCGTCCGTCGTCTTTTGCTAAAATAAAACAACACCTGGCGTTTCCTAACCGGGAGAACTTCAGGCGGCTGAGCTCCTACCAGGACATGCCTGTAAAACTATTGGTGATCAATATCCTGGTTTATGGCTTTATAACCATCAGCATCTTATCATGTTTATATGCCGGGTATTTAAACCCTCTGCTCAGGACCACCGCCCTTTCGCTCAACGGTGTGGCCCTTGGCCTGGGAACTTTGGGTATGATGCTTTTTATTGAACCTTTTAACTCGATCCTGGTTGACAAGGTCATCGACGGAGCTGTAACCGAAGGATACATGCGGAAGTATTTTGCCTTTGTAGCCATAGCCAGGGTTCTCGGAACGATCCTCGGCCAATTCCTTTTCATCCCGATGGCCCACGTCATCATTTTTATTGCGGAGATCATTAAGATCTGAAGACGCTGTTATATTTTATTTTCCAACTCCCTGAGAGTCTCGTCCACCCCCTCCCCACTCCAGAAAATAACCTTGTCATCGGTTTTGATCCGCAGGTATTTCCTGTGACTGGTGTCGACATACAGCCTTATGGTCTCCCGGTTCATGGTTTTGAAATCGCCCTTGAGGTATCTGCCCAGAGCAAAACCATTGCTACGCATTTTGATGGCCGGGATGGAATCTACGACGCCAATGCTATCAATTTTATCATAAGGAACTGACATATCGTACATACCTGTAAACTCCATTTCTTTTTCTCTGAAAACGATCTCCGTCTGCCGGGTGCCGGAATACATCATAACGGCAGTCCCAACGGCGATGCAAAGCAACAACGCAGCCACAGCATAATTAACCCAAGTCTTTTTCCGGGATGCGGGGGATTGGTTAAACCGGGTACTGAAGGCGACGAATCCTGCAAAACTCAGCAGCACCAAAAATATAAAGAACATACCAGCCACCTCCGGCCCGACCGTGTATTGAAGCAGTAGAAACACAGTAAGCAGACCTACCCCGAGCACCTGGAAGAAACGTTTAAAGAATTTCAGATATCCTGTCAGGTCAAACAAATCTCTTTCTGCTTCCGGCATGGTATTATATCCCGAAAGCAGGTATTTAGCGTTATCAGCCGTGACAGAAAATGAAATAAGAATAAAAAGGAGTGAAGTGATGGTGACAGTGATCAGCATGTTTTAAGGGATGGTTGATTAAAGAACCAATATAAAAACATCTCCGTCGTTTGCAAAACGATCACTATGTAAATTCGATCCATGTATTTCATAAACCTGAATAAAACAAACTGAAAAACCTGCCAACAAGATCATCGTGCAACCGTGAGTGGTGTGGTTTTATTATTTCCTGACCGTTAAATCAGTTTTTCGTTTACACACTTGCACACCATTATAAAATGCTTTACCTTGGAGCATATTTCATTTGTAACACATTAATACCTTTACTGTTATGAAAAAAATTCTTTTGGCTTCCGCCCTGATTTTCGCCTTTTATTCATGTAAAAAAGAAGAGGCTGATCCTATCCAGAACCAGGAAGACCAGGTACAACTGAGCAAAGTAAAATCAAGCCTGTTAAACAAAAACGGGATTAAAGTTTCCAGTTCTGAATATGAGTTGATTTATGACGCCACTGGCAAAAAAGTGGAGAAAGTGAACAAGAAATACGAATTGTTTACCCAAACCGGTCAGCTTTCAGACACACAGTCGGGGTCTTTCCTGATCGACTACAAAACCGGCAATACTGCAAAAGGTATCCAGGTTTTACCGGGTGACCCGTCCAAGCCTTATATCACCGCTGCAAAATACAATTTTGTTTATGCAGGTGAAACTCTGGATTCCTACCAGATAGAAGGTTCTACCACCGTGTCTTTTGTCTACAATGAGACCGGTAATATCGTAAAACGTAAATCAGGCACTTCGGAAAACACCTACACTTATCAGAACAATACCCTGACCTACTCAGGTGGTGCCAAGTTTGAGTTCAGTGAGTTCAAAAACCCACTTTCGACGATGGATAAAGGCTTAGCGATTGTTTTAGGGCCTGAGTTCTATGCAGGAAACTCTGAGGCGGTTAATTTTTATGCGAAATTTCCGGCGAAGTTTACAGACCCGGGTACATCATCAAACAATCCGCCATCTCCGGCTAATTTCGACTTTAAGGTTACTGACTCTAAAAGCAACTATCCTTTAAGAGCCCAGATCGTTAAAACCCAGGAATTAAATCCGGGAAATGCATTGACAACTGTCATCGAATACGAATATAAGAATCTGTAAGATCCCAAACCCGGGTTTCAGCATATCACTGAAGCCCGGGATTTTTCATTTACTCAAGCTATCCAGTCCGTAAGGCAGTTTCTCCCATCCTTTTTCAGGAACATAGGATAAAGTATCCGGAACTTTTACGTCCCATATTATTCTGCTATTTTTTGGGTCGCTACATAAAATTTTTAAGAAAAACCGCTTCCCTTTCAATTTATAATGGTCTTTCTCGCTGTATAAATCACTATTTAAAGAACCCGATGAAAAGAAAACTACGCTATCATATGAGAAGCTATAATGCATTGCAAATTGGTTCTTATAACCGCCCGAAATCCTTTCCTGTTTTGCAATAATAATCCTATGACACTTTTTCATCCGGTATTCATTGAAAGCATTATATCCAAATAAACACGCAAAAAAAATAACAAAAAGTATTACCCGGCCTCTTTTCATAGCAACAATAATTTCAATCATCAGTCGGAATATTTTCCGGACAAGTCTGTTTTCACAAACTTACTGCTTCTTTCAGTTATTTAATAATGTCTTCTTTTATCTGTGTATGACAATATAAGACTATCTTCAAGCACCTCCAGGCCTTTTCTAAGTTAACAAAACTTACTCCTTAACCACTCGAGGCATCAGTTCATTGCCTGAAACATATTTTATCATCGCCCAAAGCTATTCCTTTCCAGTTGCAAGACTATAGATAATGGTTAAAAGCCACTAATTCCGAGCTAATAGCTCGGACAGATACACTCCGAACCTATTCGCCCGAGCTTTTTGCTCCAACTTATACTCTCAGAACCTATCGGCCCGAGCTTTTTGCTCCAACTTATGCTCTCTCAACCTATTCGGCCGAGCTTTTTGCTCCAACTTATACTCTCAGAACCTATCGGCCCGAGCTTTTAGCTCCAATTTATACTCTCAGAACTTATCAGCTCGAGCTTTTAGCTCCAATTTATACTCTCAGAACCTATCGGCCCGAGCTTTTAGCTCCAACTTATGCTCTCTCAACCTATTCGGCCGAGCTTTTTGCTCCAACTTATACTCTCAGAACCTATCGGCCCGAGCTTTTAGCTCCAATTTATACTCTCAGAACCTATCGGCCCGAGCTTTTAACCTGTAAATAATAAGAAAAAGAGTATCAGCGGAGTGTTTCTAAATATCACGACCGCCATGGTGTGATTAAGCAGCGGTGAAAAGATGCTCCGGAACTCTTAAAAGAGGAGTGGTATACTTTCGATGTGAATAAATGATTGTTAACAGGGTAAACTATCTCAACCCAAAATACCGCTCCGAAGTTTGCACTTTAAGCGTATCCGGAATGGCCTGGTATTTACTACTATCCTTGAGGTTTTGCATGAGTGTAAACCGGATCGACTCGTACAAAAGTATCACATCGTCATCATTAATCGATTTTGAGCGGCGGAAAGTCCTTCCATTCAGCTTTATATTGAAGGTAACCGAGTTGTCTGTTTCACTCACCCGGTGATGGCTTCCCCGCTTCTGAGCAAAATTATTGATCGCCTTCTTTAGTAAATCTATATATTCCTGATCAGGTGTTACCAGGTAACAAACTGAAGTGCTGTCAGAACGATATTCCCTCACCAGCAACTCATCACCATTAAATCTCAGGTCATAATTAAAGTTGTTATCAATGCTGTATCTGCCGGATTCATGATTGGATGCTTCGAGAAGCAAGGGCCCGTTTACCTGTGCACTCAGATCGTTCAGCTTTTTAAATAGTATGTCTTTATTGACCAGTATTTTGTTTTTCCCGATGACCGTAATGTCAGAAGAATCTCTCAGGTTGGTAAAAAAGAACCCGCCGTCCATCGCAAAGATGTATTTACTGAATAGTTTGCTTCCTTTTTTTTCATAGACAGCAATGCCGTCATCTGCGGTGCAGGCCATCCCACCTAAAACCAACAAGAAGTAAATCAGGCATCTCATCCTCAGGTTCATAAAATATTTATATTCATTTAATTATTGACCCTGCTGTTCGAAGGTTCCACCTTCGAACAAGCGTCACGCAGTCTCCGACCGCCTACCCCAACCTGAAAACCACCATCCCAAAACCCGGTATCTCCATCACACTACCTTCAATGTTTTTAAAGCCTGATGTACTGAAGACAGTCTCTGTGACCGGGTCTTTTATTTCCACCAGGGCTGTATTGCTCTGCAGGTTCTGGACGACGAGCAGGCTACCCGTTTCATGCGGACGGATGAAGGTCACAAAGCCTTCCCAGGCCGTTTGTGCCGCCTGAAGGTTCGGCGGGGAAACCTGCCACAGGGCCGGATGGTACTTTCTTAAGCTGATCAGTTTTTTGTAATGGTTGTAAACAGACTCCGGGTCCTGCTGCTGCAGTCTGAGCGGTGTCACCCGTGAATCGGTGTTGAAATTGGGTTTCTTCCAGTTAGTCCGGTCTTTGTCATTGGCCCTTGTGTTCCAAAGAAAAGCCTCCCGGATATTTTCATCGGGCTTTTTGCCGAGCATCCCCAGCTCTTCTCCGTAATAAATATAGGGATTGCCAGGCAGGGTCAGCAACAGGTTGGCAGCCAGTTTCATCTTATTTTTATCGTTGCCTACCGCACTTCCCAGTCTTTCCTGGTCGTGGTTGGTCAGCATCGTGGCATCAATAAATGCCGGGTTCTCCCTTCCGAAAATGTCGTAATTGTTTAAAAGCATATTCACCAGGTTCTCACTTTCGGTTTGGGTCGAAGCGATCTTCTGCAAAGCCAGGCTCAGGTCAAAGTGGAAGTTGGCTTTGAGGCCCCTGAAAAACGGGGCGACTTTCTCAGCCGAAGTCCAGACCTCACCCACCAGGTAAAAGCCGGGTTTCACCGCTTCCATCCTTTCTCTGAACTCCACCCAGAAGTCGTGTGATTTTTCCACTTCCCAGCTAGGGTAAATGTGCTTGGCGGCATCCATCCGGAAGCCGTCGGCCCCGAATTCAAGCCAGTATTTGCCGACCGCATAAATCTGCTCCCTTACTTCACGGTTGTCCATGTTCAGATCGGGCATACCATTCCAGAACATCCCGTAATACTTCTCTTTATCACCGCGGTTGGCCCAGTGCCAGGGTTGTGTTTCCCAGGAGTCGGCCGTTTTTTCCCTGACGGCTACGCCCATGGAATCGATCTCAGCCGGCGTCATCCACAGGTAATAATTCCGATACGGATTATCCTTCCCTTTTTTGGCTTCCAGGAACCAGGGATGCTGGCTGCTGGTATGGTTGATCACAAAATCAATGATGACTTTGAGTCCCCTTTTGTGGGCCTCATCCAGCAATCTCCGGAAATCATCCTTATTCCCGTATTCCGGGTCGATCTCCATGTAATTCGTCACGTCGTATTTGTGATAAGAAGGCGACTGAAAGAACGGTGTAAGCCAGATGCCTTCTATGCCAAGGTCCTGCAGGTAATCCAGTTTGGAAGTGATGCCGTTCAGATCGCCTTTGCCGTCCCGGTTGGAATCACAAAAGGAGCGGACAAATATTTCATAGAAAATACGCGGCGGATGCGGGGCCAGTGAATTCAAGGAATGATAGTTAAAATGATGAAAATCTTACCACAGGTGAAGATCAAAAATAGGTCTTTATTTTGGGTTTATCAAACAATTTGCCTGCACAGGCAGACGATATCCCACCGTCCCAATTTTATTTTATATTCCCCGCAGATTTCAATACTTTCTGTCATAAAAATTAAAAATTTAGAATCAAACCCTGTTTAATTCAATTTAAACCACTATTTTTGTTTATAGCACTATCCCGGAAACCCCGGGTTAATGTTCGTCATTATTCAACCTCAAATCTTAAAATGGAACTTTCAATTCACAATTGGATGCGTGCCGAGCCTATAGAGCAAACTATCAGGAGAATCGCAGAACTAGGATACCACAAAATCGAAATTCAGGGAAGTCCGGAATTATACGACACCAAAAAAATCGGAAAATTACTTAAAGGTCATGGACTGGGCTGCTGGGGTTCTGTTACCCTTATGCTCGAAGACCGTAACCTCCTGGCCAAAGACAAAGCTCAGAGGGCAAAATCCGTACAATATGTCAAAGATGTAGTGAGGATGGTAAAGGAACTGGACGGTACCATGGTGTCCGTTGTTCCCGGAACAGTGGGTAAAATCATCCCTGACGGCCGCCCTGAGGAAGAATGGGAATGGGCAGTGGCAGGCATGAAAGAGATTTATGAATATGCTGAAAGTGTAGGAATATTATTGGGCATCGAACCTATCAACCGCTTTGAAACCTACTTTATCAACCGCGGCGACCAGGCACTTGCCCTGGCGAAGGAAGTAGGTCCCAAATGCGGCGTTTGTCTGGATACATTCCACATGAACATCGAAGAAGACAACACCTACGACGCCATCAGAAGGGCCAAAGGCAGACTGGTGGGTTTCCACGTAGCCGACAGCAACCGCATGGCCCCGGGCATGGGAACCATCAACTGGCCGAAAATCATTGAAACCCTTCGTGAAATTGAATACGACGAAGTACTTTCTGTAGAATTCTGTTCACCGCTCGACAGAACCCCGGCCAATCCTTACCCCAACTCGATCGACCTGGACCCGACCGGTCTTGAACCTGAGCAAAAGAAATTCCTGGAAGACCACGGCAGCTCGTCTGTAACAGAAGAGTTTTATACCATGCTCACCAAAAGGTCTATCGAAGAACTGAGACCGCTGATCCAATAATCTTACCATGACTGGAATCCCTGCGGGGGTTCCTTTCTTCAAAATAATACCTCTAAACCGTGAATCTCCTGCATCAGGAATACCAGAGTTTCAAAAACGGCAGCCATTTTCTTCAAAAAAAATGGCTGTTGTTCCTGGTATTTTTGCTGGTATCCAAACCTCTTCTGGCTGCTGGTGAACCGGAAGCAGCGGAAGGTTTCTGGCTGCTGAACTTTTACGGCAGGCTTCATCCTTTGCTGGTGCATTTTCCGGTGAGTTTACTGATCATTGCTTTTGCCCTGGAAGTGATCGACTGGAGAAAGAAAACCAAAACTTATGCCAACGGCGTAAAAGCCCTGGTTTATACCGGTGCCGCCACTACAGCTCTGTCCGTTCTGGCAGGGTTACAACTCGTCACAGAAGGTGAATACTCCGGAGGGCTGGCAGAATTTCATAAATGGTCAGGCATCGCTTGTCTGGCTATCACTTTACTTACGGCCTGGGCTTTGTGGGTGCAAAAAACCAAATGGTTCAGAGGTTTACTGATCGCCACCGTTGTCAGTGTCATCATCGCCGGACATTACGGGGCCTCACTGACCCATGGAGAAGATTTCCTGACGGAAGTACTTCCTTTTGGCCAGGAGAAACCTGCAGAAAAGCGGGGAGACATAGCCTTTGTGGCCAACAGCGACGGTCAACCGCTTAATGAACAACAGGTGCAGGAACTGACCCTGGAGGTCAGAACCATCTTTGCCCACAGCTGCAACAATTGTCATGGCGAAGCCAAAAGCAAAGGAGGCCTGAGGCTCGACAAAAAAGAATTTATCATGGCCGGCGGCGAAGACGGCAAAGTGATCATCCCCGGAAAACCCGGCGACAGCGAACTTTACAGAAGAATAACCTTGCCGGAGGGTCACAAAGAACTGATGCCTACCAAAGGCAAGCATCTCAGCGACAAAGAAATAGCCATCATCGAATACTGGATCAAGCAAGGTGCCCCGTGGCCAACTGGTAATGAAAAGAGCATTTACCGGATCGCTGAAATGGCCCCGAGAATGCCCGTCATCCCGGCTGCTACCGCCCAGGCTACTGAACCGATCGACCGTTTTGTGAATGCTTATTTCAATAAAAAGAAAATCTCATGGAAACCGGTTGTTGATGATCGTACTTACCTCAGAAGGGTTTACCTGGACGTCATCGGCCTGCTGCCGCCACCTGAAAAAGTGGAAGCCTTTACCCATGATATGCGGCCGGACAAACGACTGATCGTGGTCCGTGAGCTGCTGAACCGCAAACATGATTACGCACAGCACTGGCTGAGTTTCTGGAATGATTTATTGAGAAATGACTACACAGGCACCGGGTACATCACCGGGGGGCGGTCCGACATTTCGAAATGGCTGTACACATCGCTGGTTAACAACAAGCCTTACAATACATTTATATCCGAACTGATCAGTCCCACGGAAGAATCCAGGGGGTTTATCAGGGGAATAGAATGGCGGGGAACGATCAACGCCAGCCAGAGAACTGAAATGCAGGCTGCCCAGAATGTTTCACAGATTGCTTTGGGGCTTAACCTGAAATGTGCTTCGTGTCACGACAGCTTTATCAGCGACTGGAAACTGGACGATGCCTATGCTTTTGCCAATATTTTTGCGGAAAAGCCGCTGGAGATTAACCGCTGCGACAAGCCGACCGGCAAGATGGCCTCCACCCGGATGCTTTTCAAGGACCTGGGGGAAATTGACCCGAAAGCCAATACACAGAAAAGACTGGAAATGCTGGCCAGATACCTCACCCAGCCTAAAGACGGCCGACTTTACCGGACGCTGGTTAACCGCGTCTGGGCACAGGTGATGGGCAGAGGGCTTGTAGAACCCGTCGACATGATGGACAACATGCCCTGGGACCAGGACCTGCTGGATTACCTGGCTTCAGATTTTGTAGCCAACGGCTCGGATATCAAAAGATTACTTGAAAAAATACTCACGTCCAATACCTATCAATTGCCTTCGGTAGGAGCCAAAGATGTGGCCCTGCTCACCCGCCAGGATTTTGTATTTGAAGGCATGGTCAGAAGAAGATTGACGGCCGAGCAGTTTTCAGACGCCGTGAGTTCGGTGTTTCAACCTGTTTATTCTGATTCTGCGATCGTCGTGAAATCATTGCCGGAAGATATTAAAAAGAACATTCCTTTTGTCAGGGCCTCTATCGTGAAAAACGACCAGTTCCTGACGGCATTGGGCAGACCTAACCGGGAGACCGTTTCGACGGGAAGATCTTCCCAGGCCAGTCTTTTACAGGCCCTTGAGCTTAGCAATGGCAAGCTCTTTAACGAGACCCTCAAAAAGGGTTCAAAAGCATGGAAACAGAAATATGCTGAACCGGAACAAATCGTTAAATTGCTTTATCAGAAGGCTTTAAACAGAAATCCTTTGCCGAAGGAAATGGCGGTAGCTCAGAAAGTACTAGGGGCCAGTCCGACGGAAGAAAGCATACAGGACCTGGTCTGGGCCATTACCTTGCATCCTGAATTTCAACTGATATTTTGATCAAAAAATGAGGCGAGTCTTATGAAATACACCTGGAACAGACGCGATTTCTTAAAGAAGACCAGTGCCGCCACCCTGGCAGCGATGGCCGCCAATGCCCCCGTAGCCAGTATGCTGAGCGGTTGCTCAACCGGTATCGGAAGTTCAGCTTCAGCAGATACCGTCATCCTGCTGTGGATGGCCGGAGGCATGGCCCATACAGAGACTTTTGATCCGAAAAGATATACGGCTTATGAAAAAGGAATGGAGGGTAACAGGGTTCTGAGTACTTTCAAACCCGTGCCTACTGTACTTGACGGCATTAACTTTTCCGCGGGACTGGAATCCATCGGAAAAATCATGGACAAAGGTACGCTGATCCGCTCTTATGTGGCGGCCGACATGGGCCACATCCTGCATTCGAGGCATCAGTACCACTGGCACACCTGCTATGAGCCCCCCCAAACCGTGGCCGCTCCTCATATAGGTTCCTGGATAGCGAAGCAACTGGGCCCAAAGAACCCGGTAATCCCTGCTTTTGTAGACATCGGGCAGCGTTTCACCGTGGGCGAAGCCGAAGAACTTAAGGCTTTTCATACTTCCGGATTCCTGGGCAATGCCTATGCCCCTTTCATGATCCCTGACCCGACCACCGGCCTCGACAGCGTCAGACCTCCTGTGGGCATGACGACCAAACGTTTTGAAGGACGCAATCAATTGTACAATGAACTGATCAAAAGCAGCCCTGTCGGAGAATTTGGTAGTGATTACCAGAAAGAATCACTCAAACAATCGATGGAGCAGGCTTACATGCTGCTTAATTCGCCCGAAGCCAAGGCTTTTGACCTCTCAACCGAACCCAAAGAAAGTTACAATATTTATAACACCGGCCGGTTTGGTCTGGGCTGTTTACTGGCCCGCAGGCTGACCGAGCAAGGAGCAAGATTTATCAGCGTCACCACCGAATATGAGCCCTTTATGGGATGGGATACCCACGAAAACGGCCATACCCGCCTCGAAAAAATGAAGAAGCTGATCGACGGACCCGTAGCCCAGCTCATCAAAGACCTTGACAAAAGTGGTCGTCTCGACAGGACCATGATCGTACTGGCCAGCGAATTCAGCCGGGATATGATGGTGGAGGGCCGTCCGGATGCCAAGGTACTGGAACAGGTTAACCAGCCCGATATCCTCAGCGACCTGAAGTTTTACGGTATGCATCGTCACTTTACAGACGGATGCTCCATGCTGATGTTTGGCGGGGGGGCTAAAAAAGGGTTTGTCTACGGTAAAACTGCCGACGAAAGGCCTTGTAAAACCATAGAAAAACCGATTAAGATAGACCAGATCCATCAGACCATTTACCATGCCCTGGGGATTCCACCGGATACACAATATGAAGTGGAAAAGCGGCCGTTTTACACCACCCCTGACGGGAAAGGCAAAGCAGAAAAAGAATTATTAGTTTAAAATATACATCCAAGACAGAATATTTAATGAAAATTACCAATGTAGAAGCCTTTTGGCTGAGATGTCCGATACCTAAAGAAAAACAACACTTTTCTGATTACGGACTTCTGACTGATTTTGACATGACACTGGTGGTCGTTACCACCGACTCAGGATTACAGGGTTTCGGTGAGGCCAAAGCCGCAGTAGGTTCTTCAGGCGTGTGTGCTTCGATCGTAACCTGTGTCGAAAAAGAAATTAAACCTTTGTTAGTGGGCAAAGACGCCCGTCATATCACCAGGATCTGGGAGCACGTTTACAACGGCACCCGTGATCATTACGCATTGAAAAGAGGCCGTAAATTCCCTATCCTGGGCAGAAGAGGGCTGACCATCTCCGCCATGAGTGGGGTAGATACCGCCCTCTGGGACCTGAAGGGCAAAGCCCTGGGAGTGCCGGTGGTAGAACTACTGGGCGGAGCCTGCCGCGATCAAATGGAAGCTTATGCCAGTGGTGGCTGGGCCGGTACAGAAAAGATCGGTGAGCAATTACTAGGTTATGTGTCCAAAGGTTTCAAAGGCGTTAAAATGCGTGTGGGTGTGATGGACGAAACCGTCGGCGAAAGTGTCAGAAGAGTAAAAGCCGCAAGGGAAGCTTTAGGCGAAAACATTAAACTAATGACCGATGCCCACGGAACCTTCAGTGTGCCGGAAGCCAAGCAATTCTGCAGAGGTGTGGAAGATTGTAATTTGTACTGGTTTGAAGAACCGATCTCTCCTGATAACAGACACGGCACGGCAGAAGTAAGGGCGTCAACAGCGATTCCGATTGCCGCAGGTGAAAGTGAGTACACCGCCTTTGATGTCCGTGACCTGATTGAGGTAAGAGCACTGGACGTCGTTCAGCCTGATTCTGCCATCATCGGCGGGATTACCGAATCGATGAGGGTGGCCCAGCTGGCTCATGCACATCAGCTTGAACTTGCCCCGCACTGCTGGGGTTCTGCGTTCTCATTCATGGCGGGGGTTAACGTGGCTTTTGCTGCTCCTGCAGCTACGGTTATCGAATTCTCGCTGGGTGGCAATCCGATGATGTATGATCTCGTTAAAGAGAAAATCGAAGCAGTCGATGGTATGATTTCAGCTCCGACAGCACCGGGATTAGGTCTGACGCCGAACTGGGATTTTGTAAATGAATTTAAACAGACAGTCTGAGCACTGACGAAACTTAAAATGTGAATAAGTCCGGGCCATCTCCCGGACATAAACCAATAAAAATATGGCAAAAGCAGTAAAAATCAACCACGTCACCCTGATCGTGGACAACCTTGAAAAAGCCTGTGAGTTTTATGAGTATGAACTGGGTCTTACTCCCCTTCCGGCTTTTGTATTCGATTACCCGACCGCCTTCTTCAAGTTCAATGAAGACCAGCAGCTGCACCTTTCGGAGTGGGATGATAAAGTGTCTTTCAGAGGTCATATCTGTGTGCAGGTAGATGATTTCAATGCTATTTTTCACCGCATGAAAGAACTCGGAGTGATCGACACCTCACCTTGGGGTAAAGTAAGACAACTGCCTGACGGAGCCATGCAGATGTTTGTACGCGACCCGTCCGGCAATCTTGTTGAGTTTTCATCTGTACCGGGAAGCGAAGTAGATCCGGCGATATTTGAAGATGAACTTTACCAGGAAGGATTATATGTTTCAGGAAGAAACGACTTCAGAGGCTACAAATCTGAGAATGCTACTTTGTATCATGGGTAAGGTATTCGTTTAGTTTTTTGTCTTATAGAAAACCATTGAGAATGCAGGCTTTAAAGACTGATCTATTAATGGTGAAAAAAACCGGGAATGAAAAAAAATGTGATCCTTCTGGAAACCATCGCTGATGAAGCCTTGGCTTTGCTGGAAGCAGAAAAAGAAAATATCCAGATTTTTACGGCTTACGGGTCTGTTCCGGTGGATCAGATCCTGGCTGAAAATCCCATTCACGCCGTCATCACGAGGGGTAAGGGTCAGGTCAATCCCAAGCTGATGGATGCCTGTCCTGATCTGGCTGTGGTGGCCCGCTGCGGTGTTGGATTAGACAATGTGGATGTGAAAGAGGCGACTTCAAGAAACATTAAGGTGGTTAACGCCCCCGGATCAAACTCCGGCACCATCGCCGAACATGCCCTGACCCTCATGCTGATGCTGCAACGAAATCTGTATGAATCGGCCCGGCAGGTTAAAGCAGGCAACTGGGAATGGAGAAACCAGTTTGAAGGCGACGAATTAAACGGCAAAACCCTGGGAATTCTCGGTATGGGTAACATCGGAAAAAGGGTAGCTAAAATAGCAGATGCCTTTGGGATGAATGTCGTTTACTGGGACAAATTTCAACCGGAAACGCCATACCAATATCTGCCGCTCGAGGAAGTCCTGAGTTCGTCAGATATCATCACCCTGCACCTGCCCTTACTGGAAGATACCAAAAACCTGATCGGCAGCGAAGAGTTGAAAAAGATGCAGAAACACGCCATCCTGATCAACACCGCCAGAGGTGGCCTGGTAGATCACGATGCTTTGCTGGAGGCTTTGAATAACAGCGAAATAGCAGGTTTCGGAGCAGATGTACTGGACGTGGAACCGCCATCCCCCGACAACCCCCTGACTGCTCATCCCAAGACCATCATTACGGCACACGTGGGTAGTCTGACCGCTACGACTTATAAAAACATGTGTGTATCTACTGTCAGTAACGTTTTGGCTATTTTATTCAATAAAAAGCCCCAGCCTGAGAGTATTTTTAACAGAAGAGAACTAAATTTGACAGAATAACAACCGAACACCTGAAATTAAACAAATATTCAACCTGAAGAATCAATGAATCAAATCTTTAAAACTGTTCTGGCCTTTTCAATGCTTCTGCTGATTGCGGCCTCTTACACCAAACTCAAGCGGACTGAACCGGCTGTCAGTCATACTGACAATCCCAAAACAGAGAAGCTTAAACTACAGCCAGGATTTGTGGCTGAGCACCTTTACAGCCCTTCAGAATCCATGCAGGGATCGTGGGTGGCCATGGCATTTGATGACAAAGGCAGAATGATCACTTCTGATCAGTACGGAGCTCTTTACCGCTTGAAAATCCCTGCAATTGGTTCAGGCACTGCCCCGGTTATTGAAAAACTAAAGATCGGTACTGCTACAGATACCTTAGGCATGGGCAATGCACAGGGCTTGCTGTATGCTTTCAACAGCTTATATGTGATGGTCAACAACAGGGCAAACCCTAAAGCTCCCCGTGGCAGCGGACTTTACCGCCTCCAGGATACCGACAATGACGATCAGTTTGACAAAGTTACTCTTCTGAAAGGCCTGACCGGTGAAGGGGAGCACGGACCTCACAGCGTGATCCTGTCTCCTGACAAAAAATCATTATATGTTGTAGCAGGTAACTTTACCCACCTTCCGGCTGTCAACTCTCATCGTCTTCCTCCTGTATGGCAGGATGATAACCTTTTGCCGATGATCAAAGACCCGCGTGGTCATGACAGGGATCCGATCCTTCCGGCAGGATGGATTGCCAATGTGGATTCAACTGGTACACACTGGGATATGGTAGCCGGTGGTTTCCGTAACCCGTATGACATCGCTTTCAACGAAAACGGTGACCTTTTTACTTATGACTCAGACATGGAGTGGGACTTCGGTTTACCATGGTACCGCCCGACCCGTATCTGCCATGTAACATCAGGTGCAGAGTTCGGTTGGAGAACAGGAACCGCCAAATGGTCTCCTACTTTTTCAGATAACCTTCCTGCTATCCTAAATATCGGCCAGGGATCCCCTACCAACCTGTTGCATTTAAAAGGAGCTAAATTTCCTTCCAAATATAAAGACGCTTTGTTAGCCTTCGACTGGAGTTTCGGAATCATGCACCTGGTGCACCTTAAATCTTCAGGAGCAAGTTACACGGCAGAAAGAGAAGAATTCCTTTCCGGTATGCCATTACCGTTAACAGACGGCACCATCGGGCCTGACGGAGCTTTGTATTTCCTTACCGGCGGCCGTCGTCTTCAGTCTGACCTTTACAGGGTGTATTATAATGGCACAGAAGATACAGGAAAACAAATAGCTGCTTCTGTAACCAAAGAAAATGAATTAAGAAGAAGCCTGGAGAAATTCCATGGTAAGGCTGATCCGGCTGCTGTAGCAGCTGCATGGCCTCAGCTGAAACACCCTGACCGCTTTATCAGGTACGCCGCCAGGATTGCTTTGGAGCACCAGCCGGTATCTGAGTGGAAAGACAAAGCCCTGACCGAAAAAGACCCTGTAACGGCCATCAATGCCCTGACAGGCCTGATCCGTCACAGTGCGGTAACTGAGAAAGCTACTTTGCTGAAAGCACTGACAGCGATTAATTTTAAAACGCTTTCTGAAACAGGCCAGACGGACTTGTTGAGAGCGTATGAATTGGTATTATTCAGAATGGGACAACCTGACGCGGCCCTGAAAGCCCAGATTGTAGCTGCTCTGAATCCTTCGTATCCTTCAGCCAATACTACGATCAACATGGCCCTGAGTAAGGTCCTTGTTTATATTGAAGCTCCCGGGGTAATTGCTAAAACATTGGTTCTACTTGACAAAAAAGATGCTGCAGGTGATATGGCCGGTGGCGAAACTGCCAAATCTTCTGCCGACCTGATCATGAGAAACCCTCAATATGGTCTTGATATTGCTAAAATGCTGGAGAAAATACCACCGGTACAGCAAACCTTTTACGCTACCTTGCTGAGCAATTCAAAAAGTGGCTGGACACCTGCCCTACAGGAAAAATACATGAAATGGTTTAATAAAGCCTTCACCTACAGAGGTGGTGTGAGTTATATCGGTTTCATTGACAAAGCCCGTAAAATGGCTTTGGCGAATGTGCCTGCTGACAAAAAGACGGCTTACGACAAACTTTCAGGTGGAGAATTACTGACCCAGTCAGGCAATGACCTGGTGCAGGCGGTTTATCCTAAAGGTCCTGGCAGAAACTGGTCAGTTAAAAATGCATCGGCCGTTATTGACAGTGGTCTGGTAAACAGGAACTTTGCACAGGGCAAAGCCATGTACAATGCCATTACCTGTTCCAGATGTCACAGCATTGCGGGAGAAGGCGGAAACATTGGTCCTGATCTGACCCAGCTGTCAACCCGTTTCTCATCCAAAGATATCCTTGAAGCGATCATCGAACCAGACAAAGCCATCTCCGATCAATATGCAGCCACCCAGTTCGTTTTAAAGAACGGAGAGACCGTAGTTGGTCGTCTGACCAACGAAGACAAGGAGGCCTATTATATTTCTCAGAACCCGTTTGCTCCTGACATGGTGTTGAAGGTGTTGAAAAAGAATGTGGTTTCAACCAAGTATTCATCTGTTTCGGTGATGTTACCTGGTCTGATCAACAGCCTTAGTCCGGAAGAATTAAAAGACCTGATGGCTTTCCTTACCTCAGGAGGGAATCAGAAACATCAGATGTTTACAGCCAAAGTCCAAAAGTAACTCATGAAATCAAACATAAGGAAATCGCTCTTTTTTTGCCTGGCTCTTTTGTTGTCGTTCTCGGCAATGGCACAGGCTCCGATCAAGGTATTGCTCATTGATGGTCAGAACAACCACGGCAACTGGCCGGAAACGACCATCATGATGAAAAAATACCTGGAAGAAACCGGGCTTTTTAAAGTTACCGTGGCCACTACTCCACCGAAAGGCGGCAATATGGCTACTTTCAAACCGGTCTTTTCCAATTATGATGCGGTGGTATCTAACTATAACGGAGAGCCCTGGCCGGTGGAAACACAGAAGGCATTTGAAAAATTTGTGCAGAACGGCGGAGGCTTTGTTTCTGTACATGCCGCCGACAATGCTTTCCCGCAATGGAAAGCCTACAACCAGATGATCGGCATCGGAGGCTGGGAAGGTCGTGATGAAAAATCAGGCCCTTACCTGTACTATAATGAACAAAACGGAGAATTTGTAAAAGACACCAGCCCGGGCAGAGGAGGAAGTCATGGTGATCAGCATCAGTTCCTGGTGAAAGCCAGAGACCCTAATCACCCGATCACCAAAGGACTGCCTGAAAGCTGGATGCATGAAAATGACGAGCTGTATGATAGGCTCAGAGGACCGGGGGCATTGACCCTTGAAGTGCTCGCCACGTCCTACAGTCAGACGGAGAAAAGAGGATCCGGCAGACATGAGCCTGTATTGATGGTTACCAAATATGGCAAGGGCCGTATTTTCCATACCACGCTCGGACATGGCAATGATTCGCAAAAGTGTGTCGGCTTTATTACAACACTTCAGAGAGGCACGGAATGGGTTGCGAAAGGAGAAGTGACCCAGAAGGTACCGGAAGACTTTCCAAACGCCGAAAAAGCAAGCATCAGACCTTAAGAGATATTATATAAAAACATATTCAATCAAATATTAATCATGAAATCAAACTCATCGCGTCGTTCAGCCCTGAAAAGCATCCTGGGCACTGCTGCGGTAGTATCATCTCCGATGATATCACTGACAGAAGCTTTTGCGGCTTCAGAAAAAGCCCTTGGTGCTGACCTTAATGGTAAAATCAACCATTCTGTAGCCAGATGGTGCTACAGCAAAATCCCTTTGGAAGACCTTTGTGTGGAGGCTAAAAAAATGGGTATCAAATCAGTGGAACTTCAGGGACCGGACGAATGGCCGATCCTTCAGAAACACGGTCTTACCTGTGCTATGCCATGGGGTGCCGGACTGGGTATCGAAAAAGGCTTTAATGATCCAGCTTTGCATAATGAGCTGATTGCGAGTTTTGAAACTATATTTCCTAAACTGAAAGCTGCCGGACTTGACAAAGTGATTTGTTTCTCAGGCAACAGAAGAGGAATGAGCGACGAGCAGGGCATTGAAAACTGTGCCATAGCTCTTAAAAAACTGATGCCGTCTGCCGAAAAACACGGTGTAACCATGGTGATGGAGTTGCTCAACAGCAAAGTCAATCACAAAGATTACATGTGTGACTTAACCAAATGGGGAGTTGCCCTTTGTGATAAAGTAGGTTCTGAGCGTTTCAAACTGCTTTATGACATCTATCACATGCAGATCATGGAAGGTGACGTAATCGCTACCATTAAGAAATACCATCCTTACTTCGGACACTATCACACCGGAGGTGTGCCGGGCCGGGCCGAAATTGATGAGACACAGGAGCTGAATTACCCTGCCATCATGAAAGCCATCGTGGATACAGGATACAAAGGATATGTAGGACAGGAATTCATTCCTAAACGTGACCCTCTTGCTTCTCTTTCACAGGCTGTCAAGATTTGTGACATCGCATAAAAACAAAAAGGCCGGAATTACTTCCGGCCTTTTTGATATATCTTCGGCTTATCCCTGGTAAATTTCGTCCATGCGTTGTTTTAAAGCCAGCCTTTCTTTCAGCTCTTTCTTTCCTGTACGGTACCACATGTAAATCAATCCCGCCACAAGTAAATACGGCGTAGAAAGAAGATACAGAATCCCGAAATTGATCCCGGTACCGATCACTCCTCTTCCCTCGCTTAAGTTACTGCCGACAGTAGCCCGGCACATGGCACACTGAGCCCATGAAGGTGAGGCTGAAACCAGAAGTAAAATAACGAAAAGTACAATGCTCTTTTTCATAAGTATATCAGGTATAATAAGGAGAAATCATCAGGTAAGCAATCACCCCGGTAACAGAAACATACAACCAGATCGGATACGCTATTTTAGTGATCTTCCTGTGTTCTTCATAACGCCCGGTAAAACCAAAATAATAAGCCCTCAACACAAAAGGTAAAACGATGAGAGAAGCCAGAATGTGCGAAATCAGGTTAAAATAATAGAAATACCTGATGGCTCCCTCTCCTCCATATGGAGTAGCCTGGTTTGACAAGTGATAAATCACATAAAAAACCAGGAACAAAGCTCCGAGTGAAAACGCAGCGGTCATTGCTTTTCTGTGGGCTTCAATATTTTTGCTTTTGATAAACCACAGTCCGACCAGCAAAAAAACAGCAGTAGCGGAGTTTATGATCGCATTGATCAAAGGAAGCGTTTTAGTCCATGCTCCCAGGTCAAATTTCATCCTGATGCCCAGTAAAAGAGCTACCACCACAGGAATAACAACTGAAATGATATTGATCAGTCGTAATGATGATTTTTTCTCTGTAATATCCATTCTAAAAAATTATTTTTGTTTTTTCTGATGATCCAGCAGCACTTTGATTTCTACAATAAGCCTGTTGATCTCATCTTTATCAGTTCCTTCATAAATCCCCCTGAAATACCCCCCCCCATCTATCAATAATAACTTATCAGAGTGAATAAAGGTTTCGTCAATTGATTCAATTCCTTTATCATATTCAGAAGCATCTGCAGTGGGTAATTTAAATCCTTTAATGGCCAGGTTATAGATATAACCCTTATCTCCCGTCAGAAAATACCATTTGTCCTTTAAAGCTCCGTACTTCGAACTGTACGCCTTAAGCACTTCAGAACTGTCATGGGCCGGATCCACAGTAATACTCACCAGTTTCAGTAAATCTTCGTGT
This sequence comes from Emticicia sp. CRIBPO, assembly GCF_009905725.1. GTDB lineage: Bacteria > Bacteroidota > Bacteroidia > Cytophagales > Spirosomataceae > Leadbetterella. The sequence goes on from NZ_JAAAKV010000006.1 coordinate 386,921, forward strand.
TTGAAATTTTCCTGAACCCTCGAAAGGTTGGTATTCACCGGAGGGCAGATCGTCCCGCAACGGGAGAAAAAGAAACTGGTTACAAAGATCTTCCCTTTCAGTTCTTCTGAGTTCAGCGTATCTCCGTTCTGGCTGACCAACTGAAAAGCAGGAGCCTGGTTAAATACCGTATCGCCCTTTACTATCTTTACCTCATCCCGTTCATTGATCACAGGGAAGTAGTAAGGTAAGTCAAAGTTATTTTTACCAAAAAGCTTTAAGAAAATAAACACCAAAGCTGGAATTACCAGTATCACTACCAGAATTCCAGCCTTTAAAAAATTACTTTTCATATATTAAACACTACCAATATAACCACCTTCTACGATCAGGGCTACCAATAACCAAACCACAAAAAGGCTCGGCAGAATAATAGTCCAGATCAGGGATTTAACCTCTCCTTTTAAGTGCATAAAGGTCCCTACAATAAAATAGGCCTTTACAATGGTCATAATGATAAATATAATGATCTTAGTCCATTTGAATCTGTCAGTATCAAGACCGAAAGCGATAACGAATTCTATCGCAGTCAATACCAGCAAAATCCAGAATACTTTCCACAACTCCTTGGTTTGTGGCTTTAATTTTTCTCCTTCGTGAGTAGTACTATGATTTCCCATTTTTCTTAATTTTTTTAGAATGAACGATTACACCAAATAGAAGAAGGTAAATACGAATACCCACACCAAATCTACAAAGTGCCAGTATAATCCGACTTTCTCAATCATTTCATAATGACCTCTTCTTTCGTAAACGCCGTTCGAAGCGTTATAAAAAATCAGGATATTAAGCACAACTCCTGAAAATACGTGAGTGCCGTGAAAACCTGTGATGAAGAAAAAGAAGTCGGCAAAGGCAGCAGGGCCGTACTCATTGGTCACCAGGTTGGCACCAAAAACTTTAGCTCCGTTAGCAAGCGTCAGACCTTCTTCCGATCCATGTATAAAGTGTGACCATTCCCATGCCTGAGAACCCAGGAAGGTAAAACCACCAAGAATAGTCCATAACATCCATTTTTCAACATCTGCCTTGTCTCTTCTATGTCCTGCCTCAACAGCCAATACCATGGTAACTGAACTGAAGATGAGGATAAAGGTCATGATACCCACAAAAACAAGAGGAAGGCTTATACCGTGAAGGAAAGGAACAGCTTCAAAAACTTTCTCAGGTACCGGCCACCAATCATGTGATAGTTCGAAAGTTTTATGAGTCATTTCAGGATTGATATCCTTGAAACTCGGAAAACTGAAACGAACCAACCCGTAAGAAATCAAGAGAGCCGAAAAGGTAAAGGTATCTGAGAGTAGGAAAATCCACATCATCAATTTACCATACCCAATTTTCATTGGTTGGGTACCACCTTCCCAAATCAAGTGTTCCGGGGTTGCTGAAGTTTTTGAAACAGCCATAGAATTACTTTGTTAAAATTACTTGGCAAATTTAAAAAATGATTTTGTATTTGCCCTAAGTTTAATTGTTTGGTTAAAAAAATTATCTGAAATATAATAAAAACACGAACAGGTACACCCAAAGGATATCCAGAAAATGCCAGTAAGTGGCACACACCTCAATCTGGATAAGGTTTTTGGAATGAATGTTCATTTTCATCGCCGAAATAAACGCAAAGAACAATACCGCCAGGCCTGTCACCAGGTGAGCTCCGTGTAAACCGGTAAAGATGTAATAAAAAGATCCCGAAGGGTTCCCTTTAAGATAAATCCCGGCTTTCTGAAGGTCCTGCCATCCCAGGTATTGCATCACCAGGAATATAACCCCGGTAGCAAAAGCCAGGGAGATAAAAATCTTCAGTTTACCAAACTCGTCCTTTTTAACTGCCAGGTAAGCCATATGCATAAACACACTGCTGAATATCAGCACTACCGTACTGTACCAGAAAATAACCGGGATATCAAACTCCGTCCAGTTACCCTCAGCCCTTCTTACCAGGTAAGCACTCGTTTGTGAAGCGAAAAGCATCACAATCGTGATGATAAATAACCAGATAATAAACTTCCATTTATTAACGGTCAATATCTGCTTAGGTTCTTCTTTAATATCTATACTCTTAGCCATCATTAAATTTTATCCATTAAATATGCAATCTGCACCACAGGCAGATAAATAAACGACCCGAACATCAGCTGTAACGCTGATTTGTGGTCCACTCTTTTCATCAGAAGAAAAGTCTGAGCCAGGAACAGAATCCCGAACACCATCGCAATCACCGCAGAATTAATCCCCGTCATTCCCAGGTAATAAGGTACCCAGCACAAAGGCAGCAAATAAAGGGTATAAACCATGATTTGTATCGCAGAATTGATATCTCTTCCACCTTTTGACGGAAGCAATCTGAAGCCTGCTTTACGATAATCGTCATCCAAAACCCAGGCAATAGCCCAGAAGTGAGGAAATTGCCAAAAGAACTGAATCGCAAACAGAATACCCGGTTCCAGTCCGAAGTGCCCTGAAGCAGCTACCCAACCGATCATCGGAGGAAAAGCTCCCGGAAGTGCACCCACAGCCACAGCCACCGGCCCTACCCTTTTAAGCGGGGTATAAACAAAACCATATAAGATCAGAGACAAAGCCGCTAAAGCCGTTGCCTTCGCATTAAACTCAAAATACAAAATAGCAAAAGCGATCATCGAAATCACGAAGCCGAATATCTTAGCTTCCTGAACACTTATCCGGCCGGAAGGCAAAGGCCTCTCTTTTGTACGGTTCATCATCACATCAAGATCTTTCTCAATGATCTGATTGATAACATTAGCACCTGCAGTCGTAAAAAATGAAGCAAGAGCGAAAAGCAACATTTTACCGACATTCAGATGATCAGAAGCCAGGGCATAACCAATACAAGCCGAAAACACCACCGTAGCAGACAAACGGAACTTAGTCAGGTCATAAAAGGCCTTCAGCTTAGCTCCCAACGATATTTTAATTGTATTCTCCACCATCTTACTTTTTCCCTTCATTCAATCCCCAGTAAACCAGTCCGGGATTGAGCATCATATACAATACAAATTGAATTCCTAAAATTAAAACCGACAACAAAAGGTGTACCGGCTGAAAAACGGGTGGAATTCCGAAAATTCCCATCAAAGCCCCGGTCAAAATACTCACTGAAACCACAATGACCAGTCCTAAACCCCAGTTTCTTATTCCTTTTTCATTAAACAGCCTGCCCAGTTTCCTGTTAAAAATCAGCGTTACCAAAAGGATCAGGGCTGAAAGGAAAGCATGATAAAAAATCTTGCCGCCTAAAGTACCGATCCAGCTGTCCCTGTTTTCATCGCCAAGCAGTTTTTGTGCCAAATCAACCCCTTCTCTCAACTGGGTTCCAAAAACAATCTGTGCGATCATCAGGAATACACCAATAACAAGTAAAAAATTGACAGGTCTGCTGTGAGAAAAATGCTGATGTCTTGAATCAACAGAAAAGGATCTGAACACAACGTATATCAAAAGCAAAACAATCACTATCGATACGAGCATATGAATGGTTATCATTCCCGGATGCAATTCTGAGGAAACGACCTTAGCTCCCAACCACCCTTCGAAACCTACAAGTAAGAATGAGAGAAAGGATAATCCTACGATCAGCTTATCACTTTTCCGGAATGCGATGAATGATATGACGAAGGTGATGAATATAAAGAAACCTATTAAAACACCTACCAGTCTGTTCACATATTCAATCCAGGTTTTGACAGGATTAAATATCACCTCACCTTTTAATTTTTCTCCGAAAACCTCTTTATAATTGACAGGCAACTGATCAACAGAAGTGGGTGGCACCCATGATCCGAAACACTTCGGCCAGTCAGGACAACCCATCCCTGAACCCGACGCCCGGACAACTCCCCCAACCAATATCAGTACATAAACCGATACAATTGTCAAAATGCCAAATCTTCTGAATAAACTTACCACATCAATAAAAAAGTACAATGTAAAAGAGATACAAATCTCAATTACATTGTACTCTTATAAAATATTATTAATCATGAATCGTAGGATCGAAAACGATCTTAGCCAATTCCTGTTCTTTTTCAATTAGTTCAGTCTCCTCAGGCAGGTTAGATTCCGGCGTCTGAGAGAATGGAATATGCTGAGGAATAAAGTCTTCAGCTGCACCAGGCTTGCTGTAATCATATGGCCAGCGGTATACCGTTGGAATCTCTCCTTCCCAGTTTCCGTGACCCGGATGAATCGGGGTAGTCCATTCCAGAGTATTTGAACGCCATGGGTTTGAAGTAGCTTTTTTACCTTTGAAAATTGAGTAAACAAAGTTATAAATAAAGATAAACTGAGCCAGGAACGTTACAATAGCGGCAATCGAAATGAAAGCATTCAAATCTGTGTAAGTATTGAAAGTCTCAAATTTAGACCACTGATAGTATCTTCTAGGGAAACCTGCGATACCAATGTAGTGCATCGGGAAGAAGATCAGGTAAACACCTGCAAATGTCGCCCAGAAGTGAATATACCCTAAAGTATTATTCATCATGCGGCCAAACATCTTAGGGAACCAGTGATAAACACCGGCAATCATACCGAAGAACGCTGCAGAACCCATTACGAGGTGGAAGTGAGCTACTACAAAGTAAGTATCGTGCAATTGGATATCCAGGGCACTGTTACCCAGGATAATACCTGTCAAACCACCTGAAACGAAGAATGATACCAGACCGATAGCGAAAAGCATAGCCGGAGTAAAGATGATATTACCTCTCCAGATTGTTGCAATGTAGTTAAAGGCTTTTACCGCAGATGGAACCGCAATAATCAAAGTCAACAACATAAATACAGATCCTAGGAACGGATTCATACCTGTCATGAACATGTGGTGAGCCCAAACGATGAACGCAAGGAACATGATACCCGCCATGGAGAAAATCATCGCTTTGTATCCGAAGATCGGCTTACGTGAATTCGTAGCGATGATCTCAGAAGTAAGACCCAAAGCAGGAAGAATTACGATATAAACCTCAGGGTGTCCAAGGAACCAGAACAAGTGCTGGAACAAAATCGGGCTACCACCCTGGTTAGGTAAAGCCTGTCCGTTAATATAGATATCAGACAAGTAGAAACTTGTACCGAAACTTCTGTCAAAAATAAGCAACAACGCCGCAGAAAGTAAAACCGGGAATGAAAGAATACCCAGAATAGCGGTGAAAGTAAAAGCCCAGATCGTCAAAGGCATTTTGTCAAACGACATACCTTTTGTTCTCAGGTTGATTACTGTAGTTACGTAGTTAATACCACCCAATAAACTTGAAACGATGAAAAGAGCCATGGCTACCAGCCAAAGGGTCATACCGTCCTGTGAACCAGGGTTAGCATCTTTCAAAGCACTTAGAGGAGGATAAATTACCCATCCACCACCGGCAGGACCGGTTTTGATGAACATAGACACAAACATGATCACACTTGATAAAAAGAATATCCAGTAAGAAAGCATGTTCATAAATCCTGAAGCCATATCTCTGGCACCTACCTGAAGAGGGATCAGGAAGTTAGAGAAAGTACCGCTCAGACCAGCCGTTAAAACGAAGAATACCATGATGGTACCATGCATGGTAACCAAAGCAAGATAAAAGTTCGGATCCAGTTTGCCAGTTTCATTGATCCAGTCTCCAAGAAGGAATCTTAACCATGATAAGTCCATTTCAGGGAAACCTAACTGAAGACGGAAAAGTACAGATAGTAAACCACCTATTACCGCCCAGGCGATACCTGAAATCAAATATTGTTTCGCAATAACCTTATGATCTTCTGAGAAAATATACTTTCTGATGAACCCTAATTCATGATGATGTTCCTCATGATCATGATCATGGTCGTGGGTATGACTTTCTGAATGTGTTACTGTTGCCATAATATATATAAAATGTTAAGCTCTGTTATTTTAAAATTGTACCAGCGTTACCTGCTCCTGTTGAATCTGCCGCCACCTCTGTTGTCGCAACCGGTGCTGCTTCTACCTGAATATATTTCAATGCATTAGCTTTAAGATTATCAGGCACTTTTTCCAGTAGAGCCGGGTTCACTGTCAGGAACGGCTTCTGGCTTTTCTTCCACTTCTCATACTCTTCAGGCTCGTCTACTACCAATAATAATTTCATGGCAAAGTGCGAACGTCCGCAAACTTCGGCACAGGCAATCTCGTAGTTAAAATCAGGATTGTTCAGCTCAGCTCTCATGTCCGCAGTCGTTTTTTCAGGAACAAACCAGAATTTGGTCGGCATCCCCGGAACAGCATCCATTTTAACCCTCATGTGAGGAATGAAAACAGAGTGAAGAACGTCTCTCGATCTGATTTTCAGTAAAACAGGTTTACCTTTAGGAATATGCAGCTCCGAAGCGTTACCAAAATCATCAAATGAATGAACATCTGTAAAATCGATACCCATGTCATTTCCACCGGCATCATCCATCAGTTTGTAATTGTAGTTACCCAGTTTGTTATCATCAACACCAGGGTATCTTACCAACCAGCCAAACTGCTTACCCATGATTTCGATTACTTCGGCATTCTGAGGGGCATCATCCATTACCTTGTTCCATACTCTCAATCCTGAAAATACAAGACCGGCCATGATGGCAGCAGGAATAAGCGTCCAGATTACTTCAAGACTGTTGTTGTGAGTATAAAAAGTTACTTTTCTGTTCTTATTAAAACGATATTTCATCGGGAAATAGAAAAGGAAAGTATTCACAACAAAGAAACCTACCATGATGACGATCATCGAAACCCAGAACCAGTAGTCAGTCTGTCTTCCGTGCTCAGAAGAGGCTTCCGGTAAGAAGTGCTTTCTTGCATCAAGGAATGACCAGACAATACCTACAATACTCAGGATCCAGAAAACAAACAAAGCAATACCATTGGCATCATTTGCACTATCGGCTTTCGTTGAGCTTACTTCTTCTGTGTCAGATTTTGTCTTGTCTATTTTCTTTAAAAGAGATTGCGTCTTACCAATTACGAGAGCCGTAAGTACTAAAAACACGATCGCAAATATTACAATTAAAAGAGTCATATATGTTAATTATTAACTATTTAATGATAAGGTTTTGTTTACAAATAAATTAAATATCGTGATGTAAACTTTCTTCAAGGAACGGATGATTTTTAGCAACCAGATTGGCTTTAGACAATTGATTAGCAACAAAATAGATAAACAACGAAGCAAAAGCCAAAGTTGTACCCCACTCAATCAAACCAATACCACCCTGCTCTTTAGCGATACCCGGCATCTGCATCTGATAAAAATCAAACCAGTGACCGATCAAAATCGAGGAGCAAGCGAGTTTAAGGAATGTATAATTTCTTTTCGATCCTCTTGCCATCAGAATAAGGAAAGGGAATACGAAGTTAAGCAGCAAATTGATAATGAATGGTGCAAAGTACCTTCCGCCGTATCCGCTGATTCTTTCTCTGAAATAGATGGTTTCTTCAGGAAGGTTGGCATAGAATATCAATAAGTACTGGCTAAACCATACATAAGTCCAGAATATAGAGAAACCGAAGATCAACTTGGCCAAATCCTGGATAACACTGTCATTTACTGCTTTAAGATAACCCTGACCTTTCAGTGTTATGATAGTCAGCATGATGGCAGCAAGACCCGCTACGTGCCATGAAGCCAGGTGATACCAACCAAACATGGTTGAGAACCAGTGAACGTCAATTGACATAGACAAATCCCAGGCAGCAGTAGAAGACGTCACAGCAAAGAAAATAAGGAACATCTTTGCGTAAGACCTGCTTTTGTGATAGTAAGCAAGATCTTTGCTTTCGTCTTCCAGCAAAGAGTACTTTCTGATCTGAGTCCACAGGTAATACCAGACTACGAAGTAAGCTATGATACGGGCAAGGAAAAATCCGTGGTTAAGATACCATGATTTACCTGCAATAATCGGGTCATAATTGTCACTTCCAGGAGTCATGATACCATCATGAGTCCAGTGGAAAATGATATGTCTTGTCGAAGGGATAAGATACAAGGCAAGAATGATGATAGCCGGAACAATGATGAAGGAAGGGAAAGCTTCAGGAACCCTTTTCAAAGACGCCTGCCATCCGGCTTTTGCTACATAATTGTATGACATAAAAAATACGCCAACTACAGAAATACCTAAGAAATATACACTGTTCATCCAAAGATTCGCAATGATTCTTGATAACAAAGTAGCACCGTGATGACCGGCTTCGTGTCCACCTTCGGCTCCGTGTCCGCCTGCATGATGTCCAAAATCCGGGCTGAAGATATCCCAGCCTTTGCTTGATAAAAAGGCACCAATTGCTACCATTGCAATTCCGACCAAAACTGAGATTATAAGTTTTCGTTTCAGTCCAGAACTAAATTCAAATGATTCTTCAATCGAAGGTATTTCGTGCTTATGAGCCATTATTTTAAAATTTAAAAACCTCCCTAAAGGGATTTAAAATTAATCTATTACTATATTTTAGTTACCGAGTTGTAAACGGTGAACATAATGTACAACTTTCCATCTTTCCTCAGGCGTCAGCTGAGCAGCGTGAGGCCACATTCTTCCTTTACCGTGTGTGATCACGTGAAAAATATGTCCGTCGTTCAGATTCTTGTAAGCATCAGAAGAGTAGTTAGGTACACCTTTGTAAACCGCACCTACTTTACCGTCACCTGCTCCGCTTGCTCCGTGGCAATGCTGACAATATCTTTCGTAAAGTACTTTACCATCTTCTTCAGCCTGATCAGACCATGGAATTGGGTTTACCAAAACCCTTTCCGAAATGCTGATACTGTCTTTGTTGATCGTGTAAATCATCAGATCATTGACGACAGTGCTGTCATCCTGTAAAAATGAAGTCTTATAATTTCTTCTTGCAATGGTTCCCTTCACCGGAAGTCTCATGTTCATTCCGTGCGGATTGATCATATTTTCTTTCCATTGAGTCTGTGCTTCGTAAGCCCTGGAATTATACATGTTGGGTGCAAACTCCCATCCTGTCTGATTCGGATCATTACAAGATGTTAAGCCAACAAACGCAAATACTGCTAATGTCAATAATATGCTGATATGCTTAAATGTAATTTTCATTTTATTTCTATTCTACAGTATCAATTATATTTCTTTAATATTTACTTCAGTAGCACCATTGCCCTTAAGTAATTCTGTGATGTCGCCTTCAGAAGATTTGTTTTTACCCAGATCAATAGCCATGACAAACTTATCATCTGTACTTCTCGGGTCAAAAATAACCGGTTTGACTGTTGGCCCCAGACCTTCCATAAAGAAGAAAGTGAATGACATACCATAAGCAGCCAATAAAACTGTTAATTCGAAAACGATAGGTATGTTAGTCGGGAACGGGAAAAAGTTTTTACCCCCGATGTTCATAGGCCAGTCAACTCCCAAAGTCCAGAAAGTCAAAAGGAAAGCCAGTGAAGTACCTGTGATACCAAAAAGGAAAGCGGCAACACCCATTCTTGGTCTGTCATAGCCAAGGGCTAAATCAAGTCCGTGAACCGGGTAAGGCGTAAACACTTCATGGATTTTAACTCCGTTACCTCTGATGTTTCCGATGGCGTGCATTACATCATCCTCGTCATCAAATATCCCTACTATATATTTTTTATCTGCCATTTCTGTCTATAATTTAATGCTTTGATTAATGAGCTGATACTTCTTTCTCTTCTGTTGTTTTTTCTGATGATGATTTCAATACTGATTTAACCTCTGCCATGTTAATCACCGGTAAGTATTTAGAGAAAAGGAAAAACAAGGTAAAGAAGAATCCGAAAGAGAAAATATAATCTCCAATATCACCCATACGAGGCGTAAAGTAAGTCCAGCTTGATGGTAGGTAATCTCTGTGAAGCGAAGTAACAATAATTACAAAACGCTCAAACCACATACCGATGTTTACAACTACTGCAATCACGAAAGATACTACAATGTTCTCTCTCAGGCTCTTGAACCAGAAAATCTGCGGAGAAAGTACGTTACAGGTCATCATCGCGGCATATGACCACCAAAGAGGACCAGTCGCCCTGTTTAAGAAAGCATAACTTTCATATTGTACGCCAGAGTAGAAAGCGATGAAAAACTCAGTAATATAAGCCACACCTACAATTGAACCGGTTACTGTAATGATCTTATTCATCAGACCGATGTGCTCAATAGTGATGTAATCTTCTAATTTATACACTACCCTCGTCACCAGCATAAGGTTCTGAACCATCGCAAATCCCGAGAAGATCGCACCTGCCACGAAATATGGAGGGAAGATCGTCGTGTGCCATCCCGGAATAACCGAAGTAGCAAAGTCAAAGGATACAATAGTGTGTACAGAAAGTACAAGAGGAGTAGACAAACCTGCAAGAATCAAAGAAACATCTTCATATCTGGCCCATGATTTGGCACCACCGGTCCATCCTAATGAAAGTGCACCGTAAATAGATTTTCTTATGCCTGTAGCTCTGTCTCTGATCGTAGCCAGATCCGGAACCATACCGATATACCAGAAAAGACATGAAACCGAGAAGTAAGTAGAGATCGCAAAAACGTCCCATACAAGAGGAGAGTTAAAGTTAACCCAAAGAGATCCGAAGGTGTTCGGAAGTGGTAAAGCCCAGTAAGCTAACCATGGACGCCCCATGTGCATCAGGATGAATGAAGCCGCACACAATACCGCGAAGATAGTCATCGCTTCAGCGGCACGGTTGATTGAGGTTCTCCATTTCTGACGGAACAAAAGAAGGATGGCTGAAATAAGCGTTCCGGCGTGACCGATACCTACCCACCATACAAAGTTGGTGATATCCCATGCCCAACCGACTGTCTTATTCAAACCCCATACTCCAAGACCTTCCCACCATGTCCACAGTACCCAGGAAGCACCATAAATTAACACCACAACGGAAATAATAAAAGCTATTTTCCATTCTTTGGTAGGCTTGGACTCTACGTGTCTGCATATGTCTTCAGTAACGTCGTGATAGGTTTTACCACCCGTTACCAAATGTTCTCTAATAGGTGAAACTACTTGCATAATACTACCCTAAATCCGATTAGGATTGTTTATTTAAAGTTTAATAATAATTTTCTATCTAATTAACTATGTGCTTTGTGCTCTGCAGCATGCTCAGGTTCAGCAGCGTGTTTTTTCTTATCACCCGCTTTGCTTCTCTTTGCCACAATCTCATCCTTGTTCTTAACCTTCACCAGGTAAGTAACCTGAGGTCTTACATTGATCTCTTCCAGCATATGGAAGGCTCTGCCTTCTTTTTCCTGCTCAAGAACTTTAGAAATTCTTGATTCAGGATCAAGCATATCTCCAAAAATAATAGAGCCTGAAGGACATGAAGAAGAACAGGCAGTTTCAATTTCACCATCAACCGGACGACGCTTCTCTTTCTTGGCAGCAAGTTTACCGGCCTGGATACGTTGAACACACATAGAACATTTTTCGATCACACCTCTTGAACGAACAGTTACGTCAGGGTTTAACACCATACGTCCCAATTCATTGTTCATGTTATAATCGAAATTGTCGTTTTCGAAATATTTAAACCAGTTAAATCTACGTACTTTATAAGGACAGTTGTTAGCACAATATCTTGTACCCACACATCTGTTATAAGTCATCTGATTCAGACCTTCTGAACTGTGGGTTGTCGCCAATACCGGACAAACCGTTTCACAAGGTGCATTTGAACAGTGCTGACACATCATCGGTTGGAAAATAACCTCAGGATTTTCTGAAGCAACTTCCATCGCTTTGTATCCGCTGAATGTTCTGCTATCAAGATCGGCATCGGTACTGTAGTATCTGTCCAATCTGATCCAGTGCATTTCACGTGCTCTTACTACCTCTTTCTTACCTACTACAGCCACGTTGTTTTCGGCCTGACAAGAGATAAGACAAGCTGAACAACCGTTACAGGTGTTCAGGTCAATCACCATACCCCAGCTGTGGTTCTTTTTCTCGTGTCCGTTCCACAACGTGATAGAATATGGTTTCTTAAGACCTTCTGAAGTAGCAATCATCGGCTCATAACGGCCGGCTTTATCATTCTTAAGATATTCTGAAAGGATAGTTTCCTGAACAACAGCCTCACGACCCATTACGGTTTCGTGGGTTTGTGTCTGAGCCAGTGTATATCCGTCTTTTGTTTTTTCTACTTTAACACCACCTGTCCAGAAATTCGAAGCAGTTTTAGAAGATCCCAACAGAGGGAAAGGATTTGAACCTACATTACCGGCTTTACCGGCGTCTGTTCTACCGTAACCCATTGCTACAGAAACTGTAGAGTGGGCCTGACCTGGTTGTATCAACACAGGAAGTTCGATGCTCTTATCTCCTACTGTCAGTTTAACCCAGTCTCCCTGTGCAATTCCAAGGTCTTTAGCTGTTTTCTGAGAGAAAGCGGCTGTGTTTTCCCAGGTAACTTTAGAAATAGGATCCGGAAGCTCCTGCAACCAAGGGTTATTGGCATAAGCACCTGTTCCAAGGGCAAGAGATTCAAAAACAGATAGTTCAAGGTCTGTTTTCGGAGCTGCAACAGAAGCCGCGGCTTCGGCTACATTGGCGGTAAATGATGCTCCTGCAGGTACTGCCGGGGCTACTTCATACACACCATCGTGCAAAGCCTGAATCCAGGATTTGCCGGTTAGTATATTTTTAGACCAGAATGATTTCAGATATGCCTGATAATCAGCATTTGCTCCAGCCCAGGTAAGTAAACTTACTTCTGTCTGTCTTGTGCTGTATATCGTCGAAATGGTTGGTTGCTGCAATGAATAAAAACCTGCTTTAGGCATCGCATCACCCCATGATTCAAGGTAGTGAGAAGCCGGGGCAATATATTGACACAATTTAGCGGTCTCGTCAGCACGGTCAGCAGTAGAAATGCTCAGAGTAGTTTTCTTTAATCCTTCTGCAATCTCAGCACCTCTCAGGTGATCAAATACAGGATTTGATTCGTAGAAAATAACTGCTCCTACCTGTCCTGATTTCAATTCTGTTACAAACTGATTCATTTCAGCAGCGTTACCTTGTCTGTAGTATACGGGCGTTCCGAAATCAACGGTGTTACCGATATTACCCAGGGCATTGTTGATGGCGTTAACCAACACCTGTACATTTACATCATTAGAACCTGAAACAACCAGGGAAGCTCCTTTGGCAGCTACGAGGTCTTTCGCACATTTATCGATATACTGGGTATCTACTTTAGGAGCAGAAACAGGCGAACCGCCCAGTAATGTAATTACTTTATTATAAAGATTTGCAGCAAAAGCGGCTTCTTCAGAAGGTTTGATCATTCCTCTGTAATCGGCAGCGGCACCGGTGACGGTCATTCCGGTTTCAAACTGATAGTGACGTGACATGGTTTTACTGCCATGCTTACCACTGCTTACCTTTCTTGTTTCAGCCCACTGGTTTGAATATTCCAGAGGAGAGATCCAAGTACCGGTAAAATCACAGTTGATACCTACCATTACCTTGGCTTTGTCAAATCTGTAAGAAGGAATAACTGCTTTTCCGAAAGATTTAAGATTTCCTTCAATCAGTCCGTCTGCACCATTGGTATCGTAAGCGACATGTTTTGCACTTGGATATTTAGCAATAAAATCAGCGATAACAGACTTCGCAGAAGGAGAAAGTATCGTATTGGAAACGATTCTGATACTGGAGGCCTTTGACAGCGAAGCAGCAATTTCCTGATCCAGCTTAGCCCAGGTTGTTGCTTTACCACCTTTCTGAGGCTCTTTCAGTTTCTCATTGTCATAAAGGGACAAAACCGAAGCATGAATTCTTGCACTCACGCCACCTTTTGTAACACCCGACAACTTGTTACCTTCAATTTTTATAGGCCTTCCTTCACGCGTTTTAACAAGAATGCTGGCGTAATCACCTCCTGAAGCATAGGTTGTTGCATAATAGTTAGGAATACCAGGCTCCACATCTTCCGGTTTGTTCAGATATGGAATGGTTTTTCTAACCGGAGCATCACAGGCTGCCAGTGAAACTGCAGCAACCCCAAAGCCCAGCATTTTTAAAAAATCCCTACGATGTGTTCCGCCATCAACGTCATCAAGATTAAATTCTCTTTCAGCGTTTTTAACAACATTGATGTCATTTTTTAACTCCTCAATCCCTTTCCAATACCTTTTTTTAGTATTCTCCATGAGCTTTTATTGATTACTCCTTATTATATAAGAGGTTTTTCCGAATTATTATATTATTTATTTCTGTATTGAACGGCCGATTAATAGTGGCATTTAGCACACTCCAAACCTCCAATATCTTCAACTTTCATTGCATCTTTTGTAGTCTTATTATGAGCATCCAGAAGGGTATCATAATAAGCATTGCCTTTAGCATTAACGTCCGTTTTACGGTGACAGTCAATACACCAGCCCATAGTCAGTGTAGATCTTTGTTCTACTACTTCCATTTTAGGAATTTCACCGTGACAGTTTTCACAAGCCAGGCCTCCTACATTGGTGTGCTGAGAGTGATTAAAATAAGCCAGGTCAGGAAGGTTATGAACCCTTACCCATTCAATCGGCTGATCTTTTTCAATGGCAGTGTATATTTTCTGAATCTCAGGAGATTCTCTTTTGATGGTGTTATGACAGTTCATACAAATGCTCGCAGAAGGAATACCCGCCTGCTTTCCTTTGTATACTCCTGTATGACAATAAGCACAGTTGATTTCCATTTCTCCGGCGTGAAGCTTGTGAGAAAAAGAAATAGGTTGTTTCGGAGCATAACCCTGATGAACACCGATACCATAAAGACCATCAAGTGTGGCTTTGGTACCAAGGATGATGAACAACCAGATCACTGCAGAGCGAACTGTCTTGTTAGCTACCAGGTTTTTGAAGCTGGATTTGAATTTCTCTCCGCCTGAAACGCCATCTTCTCCATCTTCGTCATCACCACCTGATAATTTAGTCAACAGTCTCAGAATAGCCAAAAGAGCTACAAGAACCAGACCCATAATAACAAGGAGGGTAACCAGGACAATGTTGAAGAATTTACCACCACCGGTTTCGTCACCACCCTGAGCAGCAGCAACAGGTGCAGCTCCGGGAGCGGCAGGTGCAGGTGCGGCATTGGCAGCTTTTACGTAAGCCAGTATGTTTTTAACTTCAGCATCTCCGTAACCAGGAAAGGCGGTCATCGGTGTTTTGTTGAACTTTTCATAAAGGTCAACAGCATATTTATCACCACTGGCAATAACAGCAGCTGAATTATTGATCCATTTTTTAATCCAGGCAAAATCTCTGCGATCTTCTATTCCTGCTAAACCCGGACCTACAACTTGCGTTGCATCAGCGGCGTGACATTGTGAACAATTGGCTTTGAATGCTTTCTCTCCAGCAGCGGCATCTCCGTCCTGAGCAAAAGCTGTTTCGGATAGGATAAAAAACGCAAATAAGGAAAGTAGTAAATGTTTGTATTTTTTGCTTAACATATGAATATAGAATAAGGCAATTTTTCTGATTGCAAAACTAATTCAGGATTACTACCAATCAAATACTTATTATCCTTTTTTTTATAAGGCTCCTAAATTTAGAATAATTACAAATAAAACCAGAGGATACTGATTATCAATGATTTGAAAAGAAAATACCATTTGTTAATATCTCAGAAAGATGATAAACAAATGGTACTAAAGCAAGAATTGCCTATGACTTTTATACGAATTTAAGAGGTCCCGAGCGGATTCGAACCGCTGTACAAGCTTTTGCAGAGCTCTGCCTAACCACTCGGCCACAGGACCTTAAAAAGATTAAATTAACACAAAAAATATCTCTGTATTAATCGGACTGCAAAGGTACGCCCGGAAACTCAAATTCCAAAATTTTAATCAATTATTTCCATTAAAACAGATAACTAAATCTGAAATAATTCCGTTTCCAGGGCCGGTTTCCCGGCAAGTCCTTACATAAACATTTCAAGATAAGGCTGATATAACAGAAAAAAGGCCACTTCCCATGACAGGAAATGGCCTTTTTTATAGATCATCAGACTCTGATTCTTATTCAGCCTCTGATTCTTCAGTTTTCTTTTTAACTGCCTTTTTCTTAGGGGCAGCTGCATCGCTCTCCATCTGGTCTTTCAAAGCGGCAAGAGCAGACAAATCTCCTAGAGTAGATTTTTCAGCCTCAGGCAATTTTGTTTTCTCAGATTTGTTGTTAGAAGGAGCTTTTTTCTTGCTCTTGTCTTCTTCAACCGGAGCTTCCCATGTCTTGGTATGAGAAAGAACGATTTTCTTCTCTTCTTTGTTGAATTCGATTACTTCGAAAGGAAGTTTTTCGCCTGTTTCAGCTACTGAACCGTCTTCTTTAGCAATACCTTTCAATAAAGCGTATCCTTCGATACCGTAAGGAAGTTCAAGGCTAACTTGTTTGTCGTTTTTAGAAAGGATAGTACTTTCGTGAGTTGAACCTACTTCAAAAACAGTTTCGAAAGTATCCCAAGGGTTTTCTTCCAGGTGTTTGTGACTCAGGGCCAGTCTGCGGTTTTCACCATCCAGTTCAAGAACAACTACTTCAAGTTCATCACCGATTTTAACAAAATCAGACGGGTGTTTGATTTTCTTAGTCCATGAAAGGTCAGAAACGTGAACAAGACCGTCGATACCTTCTTCAAGTTCAAGGAACAAGCCGAAGTTAGTCAGGTTACGAACAGTACCTTTATGTTTAGAACCAACAGCATATTTGCTTAGCAAATCCTGTTTAGTCCACGGATCTTCAGTGATTTGTTTGATACCCAGTGACATTTTCCTTTCTTCACGGTCAAGTGTAAGAACCACCGCAGAGATATCATCACCGATCTGAAGGAAATCAGAAGGGTTTCTCAGGTGCTGAGACCATGACATTTCAGAAACGTGGATCAAACCTTCAACACCTGGTTTGATTTCAAGGAAAGCACCGTAGTCAGCGATATTAACGATTTTACCACTTACTTTCGAACCGATTTCCAGTCCGGCAGCCAGAGAATCCCAAGGATGGGCTTCAAGCTGTTTCATACCAAGAGAGATACGTTTTTTGTCCTCATCAAAGTCAAGTACAACAATCTTGATTTTGTCGTCAAGCTTAAGTACTTCATTCGGATGATTAACACGACCCCACGAGATATCAGTAATGTGAAGAAGACCGTCAACTCCACCAAGATCGATGAACACACCGAAGTTGGTAATATTTTTAACAACACCTTCAAGAACTTGTCCTTTGTCAAGGTTAGTAAGGATTTGCTGACGTTGTTTTTCAAGATCTTTCTCGATAAGTACTTTGTGAGAAACAACCACGTTATCGTTAGTATGGTTAATTTTAACCACTTTAACTTCCATGCGTTTTCCAACAAAAATATCAAAATCCCTGATTGGTTTAACATCAATCTGAGAACCTGGCAAGAACGCCTCGATTCCAAAAATATCTACAATCAAACCACCTTTTGTACGGCGTTTGATCAGGGCATCAACAATAATGTCTGTTTCGAGAGCTTTCTCGATTTTCGACCATGCAGTTAAGATTCTCGCTTTTTTGCGTGAAATAACCAACTGGCCTAATGCATCTTCCTGCTTTTCAATGAAGACTTCAACAACATCTCCTACTTTAAGATCCGGCAGGTCACGGAATTCTGAACGGGAAACGATTCCGTCAGATTTGAAACCGATGTTAAGCAATACTTCTCTGTCGGTAATACCCACAACAGTAGCATCCACTACATCCTTTTCTTCGATAGCTGTAAGAGTGTCGCTGTAAATTTTTTCAAATTCAGCTTTCTCAGATGCGGAATAACCTCCACCAATACCTTTTTTTGAAACTTTATCCCAGTCAAATTCCGGGAATTCTTGATTTGCCATAAATAATTGATAAATAGCTCTTTATTACATCAGCAGACCGAGCAATTCTGCTGAAATTGGTTTAAAATTGATTTTCCCTTCGCAAAAAGGACTGCAAAGGTATAAAATATTGAAGATACTAGCAAGAAGAATGAGAAGTTTGTAGGAGTAAAAGTCTAATTTTCAATTCTCTATCTCCGGCGGTTCAGAAAAGGCACCCAGTTTTCCTCCAGTTTGTCGGAACAATCCCTGACAAACATAATGAAAGAAGGCTTAAAGGGAGAATGGTGCAAGGGCATGGCAGCCTCCTCGGGCAGCAGGTCGCCTTTTTTCGAGTTACATCTTTTGCAGGCGGTCACCAGGTTTTCCCAGTTGGTCTTCCCTCCTCTTGACTTGGGCAAAACATGATCCAGTGTTAAGTCGTGGTGATTTCCGCAATACACACAGGTGTTCAGGTCCCGCTTGAAAATATTCTGCCTGCTGAGTACAACTCCTTTAAAAGGGATGTTTACGTAATGATTTAACCGGATGACTGAAGGAAGGGGGTAAGTTTGAGAGACAGTTCTGAGAGCAGCTTTTGGGGATTCAGCCACTAATTCCGCTTTGTTTAAATAGACTAGAAGAAAAGCTTTTGGTACCGTGCATAAGCTGATGGCACTATAGTCAGCGTTTAAAATTAAAACTTTCCGACCCATAAAATAAGTATTTTGGAATTATATTTATTTCATGGCAATATAAAAAAATAATCTAATAAACTGAATTTCAACAGAATAAATATTTGTAAATTTTAATGTTCCCGCATCTGGTCCCGGCTTACATCGCGTTCTTTGATAGACTCCCTTTTATCATATAATTTCTTTCCTTTCGCAAGGCCGATGTCTATTTTAGCCAGTCCCTGTTCTGATATGTAAACCCTCGTAGGAATGATCGTAAGGCCTTTATCAGTCAGTTTATTCACAAGTTTTTTAAGCTCTTTCCGGGTCAGCAACAGCTTACGGTCACGCAGCGGTTCGTGGTTATAATGGGTGCCGTTGTCATACTTGGAAATGTTCAGGTTTTTAATGAACAATTCTGTGCCGTTAAAGAAACAGTAGGCATCGGCCATACTGACTTTTCCCTGGCGGATGGACTTGATCTCAGTCCCCATCAGTACTACCCCGGCTGTGTACTTTTCAAGAAAAGCGTACTCAAACTGGGCTTTTTTATTCTGAATACTTATATTTTTTGCAATCTTATCTGCCATATCGAAAAATAAATCTCTGTATTAAATTCTGCTATACAATCTGCAAATGTAATGTTTTTGAAAGTAAAATAACAGAACGCAGCCACTAAAGGATCATTACTGAAGAAGGTAAAAGCCAATGTGGGTATATATTAAAGCAAAATTGCCCGGAAGACGTTCATCTGCCGGGCAATTTTTAAAAATTATGATCAGTTCGGATATCCCGGATTCTGAGGTTTAAGATTCGGGTTGTTCAACATTTCCTGTTTTCCAAGCGGCAACAAAAGATGCTTTTCAGCAAGGGCCTGCTTAGAACTCAGGTTTACGTGTCCGACAAAATTATCGAATCCGTTCGTTGTTTCGTTATAAACCTTTCTCAGACGCACCATGTCAAACCAGGTGATTCCTTCATAACACAGTTCATGCCAACGCTCTCTCCAAACCGCCTCACGGAAGCTGGCCTGGGTGAATGTACCCAGTGCAGGAGTTGCTAAGGTAGCTCTGTCTCTGATTCTTTTCATCGCATCATATGCTTCCTGGTTAGGTCCGCCTACTTCGTTCTGAGCTTCAGCAAAAATAAGCAATACTTCTGCATAACGGATCAAAGGCACATTCAGGTTGTTGTTTCTTGTACCAGCTACACCCGAAGTACCATTAGCGGTAATGTTGAAGTGCTTGAAGATATAAGGTGCTCCAAGATCGAACAATGCACCGTTACCATTAGTAAAGTAACTGCTGTAGAAATAACCTTCGCGGTCTTTTGCTCTCAGGTCACCGGCTTCGTACGACTTGTAAAACTGCTGGGTAGGCACTGTACTTCCTGTTCCGGACGGACCGTTGTAGGTCACAGGCTTGAAGTTAGGATACATGTTATCCATCGGGTTGGCAGCCACAAGCGTATTGTACTGAAGCATAAAGATATGCTCAACTGTATTTTTCAGACTTTCTTTGTGCACATCTCCATAAGTAGCAAAAAGATTGATTGAAGCAGGGTTACTGTTGGCATAAGTAATTACTTCTTTAGCTTTATTAGCCGCAAGTGTGTAATGCGAAGCTCCTTTACTCAACGGGAAACCTGCCATGGTAAGGTAAACCTTAGCCAGAAGCGACTTAACGGCCGCCTGTGAAACACGTCCGTTACTGTTCATCCAGGCAAGACCTGCTCCTTCAGCAGCAATAAGGTCATCCACAATCAGTTTGTAAACCTCTTCCTGCGATGCTCTTGAAGGAAGAAAATTTTCTGAAGAAGCTGTCTGAGGCTTGGTAATCAAAGGTGCATCACCCCAAAGACGTACGATATAAAAATAAGCCCATGCTCTCAAAAATCTGGCTTCACCCAGAATTTTCTTTTTCTGAGCTTCATCCATCGGAGTAATGGCAGGAACCTTTTCCAACACCTGGTTAGCTTGGGCAACCACTTTGTAAAGACCATTCCAGTAGTTGATCACGTGCTGGGTATTACCATCGAACACCAAACCATAAAGGTTGTTCAAATCGGAGTTCTGAGCTGTTTCTGTTGTAGAAGTTCCGGTGATGGCTTCCAGCAACTGCCAGTTGGAAGAAAAGATACCGGCTCCGTCGCCAATAAAACGCGTGTCTGCATAAACAGAAGCGATGGCAGCTTCAGCATGATCAGGAATAGTATAGAAGCTTTCCGGCGTCAGGTTGGACGGTGCCACTTCATCAAGGAAATCTGAACAACTGAACGTGGTGAATACTAAAGCCCCTGAGAAAAATACCCTGCTTATATGTTTAAATCTATCAAAGTTCATATAGAATTTTTTTTAAAGTTATTTAATTAAAACGTCACCTGAAGACCCATCATGTAGGTCGTAGGTTTTGGATAATTATGCCAGATCATCCCTTGAGAAAAGGCACTGCTGCCATCTCCCTGATTGGTCGGAGTAACTTCCGGATCACCAATAACTTTATCAGTCACTAACAGGAAGAAGTTTTGTGCAGAAGTGTAAACCCTAAGTCTGCTCAGTTTTAACTTTTCTGTAACATTTGATGGGAAAGTGTATCCCAGCAAAAGGTTTTTACCTCTCAGGAACGAACCGTCCTTCACCCAGTGATCATCTACGTTGGTTACATAACCAGCCCTGGTGTCACGGATCTGAGCAATCATGGTATTCTGATTGGTCGGAGTCCAGGCATTCAGAACGGTCGTGTAGCTGTTAGCCAAGGCCTGGCGGTCTTCGCTGGCGTGCAGGTTCATCATCATGACATCATTACCATAAGAGTACTGAAGTTCAAAAGTCAGATCAAAATTGTTGTATCTGAAGGCGTTGGTCAAAGCTCCCCACGCTTTCGGGCTACCATTACCGATAATAGAACGGTCAGCATCTGTGATGGCTTTGTCTCCGTTTACGTCTTTGTATTTGATATCCCCCGGAAGTACCGTCAAACCGTTACGATAAGAAGTATATTTTGCCGCTTCTTCTCTTTCAGCTTCGCTCCACACACCCAGACGGGTCAATCCCCAGAATGAACCTACAGGCTCACCGATTCTGATGATGTTGGTCTGGTTAGTGAAGTTAGGACCACCCACTCCGAAAATATCCGAAGGCGTCGCCAGTGAAAGCACTTTGTTTTTGTTCATCGAGATATTGAAGTTGGTTGTCCATTGGAAACTTCCTCTTTCAATATTGACGGTATTAACCGCAAATTCCAAACCTCTGTTCTGCATAGAACCTACGTTTCTTCTGATTGTGGCATATCCGCTGGTACGTGGTACCGGGGCATCCAAAAGCATGTCAGTAGTTTTTCTGTTATAGAAGTCAGCCTCCAAAGTAATTTTACCTCTGAAAAGGCCTAATTCCAACCCTATATCACTCTGAGCTGTTTTTTCCCATCTCAAATCCGGGTTAGCCAGTCTTGTAATACCTGTGCCCGACACTTTCACGTCATTGATCACAGCAGCGTAGTTAGAGCTAAGCAATGACAACGAAGAATAAGCAGGAATTTCGGAGTTACCTGTCAAACCATAACTTGCACGAAGTTTAAGGTTAGAGATAATGGTATTGCCCTTCAGGAATTCTTCATCAGAAATTTTCCAGGCTGCAGCTGCCGACGGGAAGAAGGCAAATTTATGGTTCTCACCAAATTTAGACGATCCGTCAGCACGTCCTGTTACTGTAAACAGGTACTTGTTATTCAAAGTATAGTTGATACGGCCGAAATAAGAGTTGAAAGCATTTCTTGAAGCATCCGATTCAACGGCCGGCAATGTGCTACCAGCACCTAAGTTGTTATAGCCGAAGTAATCAGTAGCAAATCCACGAATACTGGATGCAATTCTGAAGAAGTTGGTTTCCTGCCATGAAATACCTGCCAAAGCTGTAATTGAGTTGTTCTCGTTGATCTGCTTATTGTAAGTCAGGTAGTTTTCAAGTGACCAGAAGGTATCTTTTCTGTTACGGGCAGAAGCAGTTCCCTGGGCACCAATCTCCAATGTTCTTGTGCTTGACTCATTTTGCTCCTGGGTCATGATGTTGGTACCTAATACCGTTCTCATTTCCAATCCTTTGGCAAACGTGATGTTTGAATAAAGGCTACCGGTAGTAGTCTGGGTATTCAGAATATACTTACGGCCATACAGACGGTGAACAGAACTCATGGTTCCTTCAGCAAACGGAAAATCACGGTTGTTGGCGTAAGTTCCGTCGGCATATTTCACAGGAAGGAACGGGAAATCTTCCACGATCTGACGGGCAACCGCGTCATTGATATCGACGATTCTCTCAGTCTGGTTGTTATAGCTCAATGTACCACCGATTTTCAACCATGATTTAACCTGATCGTCAATCGTAAATCTTCCTGAATATCTTTTCAGATATGAAGTCTTGATCAAACCTTCGTCATCTCTATAACCCAATGATAAAGAGTATTGGGTACGCTCGTTACCACCGCTAAAACCCAATTGGTGATTCTGAGAAAGCTTGTTCTGAGTAGACTCTTTAAACCAGTCTGTATCATACAAAGGATTTCCATTGCTGTCAAATACCCTTGGATCCGTTCTTCTCAGTTTAGGATTCAGGTAAGCCCATTTTCCGGCAGCCCATCCAACCGGGTCAAATTTCTGCATGTTAGCCCAGGCAAGGTCTTCAACCGCCATGTATTCTTTTGCATTCAAAACCCTCGGACGGTTTGGCCCGATGGTGTTCACACTGAAATCAGTGTTGTAAGTTACCTGAGATCCACCCGCTTTACCTTTTTTGGTGGTTACCAGGATAACGCCGTTCGCTCCTCTGGCACCATAAATGGCTGTAGAAGACGCGTCTTTCAAAACCTCAACCGAAACGATATCATTCGGGTTAATGTAGTCAATTGCTGACGAAAACTGGGCCTGGTTTCCTTGCGGAAGCATTACCCCGTCAACCACATACAAAGGGTTGTTCGAAGAGTTAATAGAGCTGAAACCACGCACCCTGATGTTGGTTCTACCACCCGGACGACCCGAGTTGGTGTTCACCTGCACACCCGCCATTCTACCGGACAATGCCTGGTTAAGCGAAGCGGCCGGTCTTTCACGAAGCTGAGCATCTCTGACAGATCCGACAGAACCGGTAAGGTCAGATTTTTTAAGTGTACCGTAACCGATAACAACGGTTTCGGTCAAAGTCACCGAAGAAGATAATAATGAAACATTCAGTTCGGTGCTGTTGTTCACAGCCACTTCTTTGGTTTCATAACCAATGTAGGAAAAAACAAGTGTGGCACCACCCGGAACACTGATTGTGTAAGCACCGTTGGCATCGGTAGTTACACCTTTTGTAGTGCCTTTCAGGCTGATACTGACGCCAGGTAGTCCGTAACCTTCTTTTTCGTCAGTTACAGTACCCTTAACCTGCCTGTCCTGTGCGTGCAGAAAGCCCAAACTGGCGAAGAGCATGAATAAACTAAGAACATAGTTTTTTTTCATAAAACAACTAATTTTTAAGTGGGAGAATATATAGAATCGGTGTAAAATAAAAATAAATATAATTATAATACAAGTCAGGTTTGATAAGATATCTTTAAATAAATGCAGGTATTAATAAAAAAATTATTAAACGGGTACATTGTTAACGTATAATACTTTGACAATAAATACTTTAACTATTTTTAGGTCGCTTTTTGAAAAAAACTAAATGTGGAAAAAATAATTTACGGGGAAAAAGCTCAATACCGGAAAAATACAAAATCAGGAAAGAGAGAAACAGATCACAGAGAGGGATCATGAAAGTGAAGAATAAAATGCAATAAAAAATCCCTGTCTCAATAATAGTGACAGGGATTCCGACTTACGTGCTTTCCTAATAATCCATGTGCTAGCTTATTAAGCTATCATTTGAGGATTAAATCTTTATGAATACAATTCAAATGTTTTTGTCATGTGTATTAAGCGAAACAAATTTATAAACCTCTCACCTAATTTCCAATCATTTTGGCATTTTTCATTACCAAAGCTTTTTGAAGATTTTTTAGTACACAGGGTTATACTTTTACTAACGTTTATACAGTATGCGAATACTATGCCAATTTCTTTTCTTCGAAAAAAATATTTTTAATCCAATACAATATATTAATTATCAGATATTTAAACAAAATATCACAAAAAATGGCCGTTTTTTTGCCGTAATAGATTCAGAATATACCGGCCTTCTGCTTACTCTGTAAACCGCCTTTTTTACTTCCTGAGAGTCCGTTTATTACTTATAAATAGCTTCAAAAAAAGAAAATTCTTATGCAGGAATCTAACTTTCTCCCTTCTTTTTCTGTTAAATTTGTCTGGTAATGAGTTTCATAAATTAAATCAAGCGTATAAAAATTGTTAAATACACCATTATTATCAACTTCCAAAAAACAAGAGACAGCCATTCTTGTCGGTTTAATTACCCAAAAACAGAACGCCGAGAAAACCAAAGAATACTTAGATGAATTGGCTTTCCTGGCGGAAACCGCCGGTGCCATAACCGTCAAAACCTTTATTCAACGACTTAATTATCCTGATCAGAAAACCTTTGTAGGAAAAGGAAAGCTGGAAGAGATCCAAACCTGGATCACCATGAACCCGGTGGATACCGTCATTTTTGATGATGAACTGAGCCCTTCACAGGTACGGAACCTTGAACAGACATTTAAAGACATCAAGGTGCTGGACAGAAGTCTGCTTATCCTGAATATATTTTCGCAACGTGCACAAACAGACCAGGCCAAGCGTCAGGTGGAGCTGGCACAATACCAATACCTTTTACCCAGACTGACCCGTATGTGGACCCACCTGAGCCGCCAGAAAGGGGGTATCGGGATGCGTGGTCCCGGAGAAAAAGAGCTGGAAACAGATAAAAGGATTGTGCAGGACCGGATTGCTTTCCTCAAGGAAAAACTGGATAAAATCGACAAACAATCCATTACAAGAAGGAAAGAAAGAAGCAGATTGGTGCGGGTTTCGCTAGTTGGATATACGAATGTCGGAAAATCTACTTTAATGAGACGGTTGGCTAAAACTGAGGTATTTGCCGAAAACAAGCTTTTCGCCACCATCGATTCTACCGTCAGGAAAGTTGTTTTGGGAAACATCCCTTTCCTGCTGACGGATACGGTCGGTTTTATCAGAAAACTGCCTACCACGCTTATTGAATCATTTAAGTCGACCCTCGACGAAATCAGGGAAGCCGACATCCTGATCCATGTGGTAGATATTTCTCACGGTTCTTTTGAAGAGCAGATAGAAATCGTCAACACGGACCTGGCTGAAATAGGAGCCGGCAATAAACCTACTGTTCTTGTTTTTAACAAACTTGACGCGTACCAGCCGGAGTCGGAAGAAGGCCTAGATGACCATCTGGCCACCTCAGAAGACCTTGAAAAAAACCTGGCGAGATTAAAGAAAAGTTATCTTCAGAAAAATACTGAACATGTGGTCTTCATTTCTGCTGAGAAAAAGGAGAACCTGGAAGAGTTGAGAAAAATCCTGCTACAGCTTGTCACCGATAAGCATTTCCAGATTTATCCGAACTGGGACCCCAAGCAAAATCCTATGTATGACTGGCAGGGAGAAGCTTAATGGCTCTCCCTACCAGGAATTTATTTTTTTAACGCATTGTAAAGTATCTCGATGGGATGTTGTGCTACCCTTCCCGTTCCATCTTTGATCTGGTGTCTGCAGCTTGTTCCCGGAGCAGCGATGATCACATCATCGGCTTCTTTTCTTACTGCAGGAAATAATACCAACTCGCCGATCTTCATCGAAACCTCATAATGTTCTTTTTCATAACCGAATGATCCGGCCATACCACAACATCCGCTGGGGATCAGTTGCACCTGGTATCCTTCTGGAAAAGACAGGGCTTTTTTGGCAGGGACCAGGCTACCTAATGCCTTCTGCTGACAATGCCCGTGCAATCTTATACTGGCCTTATCTGAGATAAAACTATCTTTCTTTATATTCCCTTTTTCAATCTCTCTGACAAACCACTCGTCAAACATAAAGGTATTCCCGGAGATTTTTTCAGCATCTGCTTTCAATCCGGCGGGGGCCAGATCAAGATATTCATCCCGGAACGTAAGTATGGCTGAAGGCTCAATGCCTATCATGGGCGTTTCTTCAGTAACCAGGTCCTTCAGCTTCCCGATGTTTTGTTCCACGATTGTCTTTGCCTTTTTAATCAGACCTTTGGAAAGGTAGGTCCTTCCGCTTTCTATATGATCGGGGATAATGACCTGGTATCCTAGTTTTTCAAGGAGCAAAACGGTCTTTTCTCCTACTTCCGTGTCGTTGTAATTGGTAAACTCATCACAAAAAAGCAGGACCTTCTTTTCTGAAACCAGGGCTTTGTCTTTTCGCGACTTAAACCAGCTCAGCAGGGTTTGTTTACCCAGCAATGGCATGGTTCTTTCCGGGTGAAATCCGACAACCTTATTGATATTTGACCTGAGGAATGAATTCCCGAAAATAAAGTTGTAAGCAGGAGGAAATATAGCCGCCAGTTTCATCTGGGAGGTAAAGTCGGCAATCAGCCTGGACCTGAAAGGCACGCCGTGTTCGTCATAATATTGTTGTGTAAACTCAGCCTTCATTTTGCTGATATCCACACCTGACGGACATTCGGATTTACAGGCTTTGCAGGACAAACATAAGTCAAGAATCTCTTTTACTTCATATTGACCGTTTTTCATCGCCTCAGGCTCTGTCATATACTGCCTCAGAATATTGGCCCTGGCTCTTGTGGTGTCTTTTTCAGAACGGGTAGCCATATAACTCGGACACATGGTGCCGCCGGTAATTTCCGTTTTGCGGCAATCTCCAGATCCGCTGCATTTTTCACTCAGCCTGAGCATATTTTCCTGGTGGCTGAAATCAAAGACAGTTGGTTTCAAATGTGTAACAGGCTCTTGTTTATACCTCAGCGACTCTATCATCGAAGGCGTATCCGTGATCTTTCCCCTGTTAAATATTCCTTCCGGGTCAAAAATATGCTTGACTTTCCTGAACAACTGGTAAACCTCCTCACCTACCATATCCGGAATAAACTCTCCTCTGAGCCTTCCGTCTCCATGTTCTCCTGAAAGTGATCCTTTGTATTTTTTCACCAGGTGGGCTGTATCAGACAGCACCTTTCTGAAAAGCTGTACGCCATCTGCAGACTTGAGGTTTATCATTGGCTCCACGTGCAGCTCGCCGGCTCCGGCATGGGCATACATCGAATACTCAAGCCCATGGCTTTTCAACAGTACTTCCAGGTCTCTGATGTAGTCCGGCAAATCATTGGCATCTACTGCACAATCCTCGATGAGATTGACCGGCTGGGAATCACCAGGCAGGTTTCTGAGTAGGCCCAGCCCTGCTTTCCTGAGCTCCCAGGCCTTTTTAGTATCTTCTGCATAGAGCATCGGGTAAGCATAGCCCAGCCCTTTCAGTTGAAGAGCCTCTATAAAATTACTCAGCTTTAAAGTAAGATGAGCCAGGTCGTCGTCAAAGAACTCAACCATCAAAATGGCTTTTGGTTCTCCTTCAATAAAAAACCTGTTTTTAGATTGCTCGGTATTGATTTTGGTAAATCGCAGGATGTAATCGTCCACCAGCTCCGAAGCCGAACAATGGTGTGCCAAAGCTACCAGGTTACTTTTCAGGGACTCATCCAGGGTAGTACAATGAACAGCCACCATGCCTACATGGGCAGGCGGTAGTTTCAGAAGTTTTAACCTGGCTTCAGTCACAAAACACAAAGTACCTTCAGACCCTGCGATCAAAGGCAGTAAATTATCTGAATCTTTCAGGAGCAAATCCAGGGCATAGCCAGTATTTCTTCTTGTAATAGAGGCTTTAGGTGAGTTATCACCGATAAGTGCCCTTAGTGATTCATCATCCAGTATCTCATGAAGGTTCTTTCTTATCTCATTTAAAAGACCTGATCCTTTCTGATCTGTTGTATTGATTATCACTTCAGCCCCGTCAGACAAAAAGGCTTTTATTTCAAGCAGGTTGTTACGGGTATCTCCCCAGATGATGGAATGAAGCCCGGACGAATTATTACCGATCATCCCGCCTATCATGGCACGGCTGCTGGTAGAGGTTTCAGGACCAAACATCAGTCCGAAAGGTTTCAGATACGCGTTGAGGTCATCCCTGATCACGCCCGGCTGCACCCTGACCCACTGCTCCTCCACATTGAGCTCAATGATTCTATTGAGATTTTTGGAAATATCAACTACCACGCCCGGTCCTACCACCTGACCTGCAAGAGAGGTCCCGGCGGCTCTGGGAATCAACGTAAATTTATGCTCTTTAGCGAGGTGGATTAACTTCTGAATGTCATTCGTGCCTTTAGGAATCGCTACAGCGAGAGGCTTCTCCTGGTAAACAGAAGCATCTGTGGCATAGACATTCTTAATGGCTTCATGTGAAGGCGAATCGTTAAAGTATAACTCCCCTTCAAATTGTTCTTTAAACTGTGCAAACATTAAAACTTATTTTTTTCAAAATTGGGTAAGTTTTCATTAAGATGCAAAAAGAAATTCCCGGTACTTGTATTATCCCGGCTAAATCGCAGGGTTTTAAAAGAATCGAAACGATATATCAGAAAAATATTGGAAAACTGCGACAGGAAGGAGATATTTGCAAAACTTTTGAAAAATGGTTTCGTAGTTCAACGGATAGAATAGTTGTTTCCTAAACAATAGATCTGGGTTCGATTCCCGGCGAGACCACTTACTTAACAATCACCACAACAATTCTTCTGCTATGTTTTACACTTATGTAATTCAGAGTCTCACTTACGAATCCTACTTATACAAAGGACATTGCGAAAATATTGAAGTCCGGCT
>NZ_JAAAKV010000007.1 GCF_009905725.1 Emticicia sp. CRIBPO
GAAAGAGAAAAATTCCTGAAAACAGCGGCAGGAAGAAGGTTCCTCAGGAGAGTGCTGAAACATCTTCAGAATTCTGAAAATACAGCAGTTGTTTCCTAAACAATAGATCTGGGTTCCCCGCCCGACTTGACCGTCAGGTCGGGCGGGGATTCCCGGCAAAGCCACTTACTTAACAATCACCACAACAATTCTTATGCTATGTTTTACACTTATGTAATTCAGAGTCTCACTTACGAATCCTACTTATACAAAGGACATTGCGAAAATATTGAAGTCCGGCTGAAAGAACATAATGCCGGGAAAACCGATGCTATCAGACCTTTTCTTCCTTTCCGCTTAGTCTACTCAGAAACCTTTAAAACAAGAAACGAAGCCATAGAAAGAGAAAAATTCCTGAAAACAGCGGCAGGAAGAAGGTTCCTCAGGAGAGTGCTGAAACATCTTCAGAATTCTGAAAATATAAAAGACTGCCCTTGCGAGACAGCCTCTTCTTCATCTAAAACAGAGAAAATTACTTCTTAACCACTTCCAGCGGTATTTTAATAAAACTGTCGTTATACCACCTGATCTTCAAAGGCTCCTTTGCGTCAGCGATAGTTTCCTCACTTACATCCTTTCCGGTGCCGTAATTGATCTGTGCACCTGCGTTTTTATTGATGTTTAAAACCACAAGTATCCGGCTTCCTTTGCTTAACTGCCGGCTTACCATCCTCGTCCTTTCAAAAGGGATGGTTTCAACTTTACCGGGAACAAGCAGCTTTCTTACGCACATGTCTTCCGCATAGCTGGCCCGGCCCAGATAATAGGACAGGCAAAAGTATTTCCCATCCGGCATAATCTCATACAAAACCACCCCGATGTCCATATCTTTTTTGTTGATACTGGCTTTGAGCTTCCCTGAAAATGTTCCGCTGATACTCATGTTTTCCGTCAACGGATCCGAAACAAAAAACAAGCCGTTGCTTCTATCCAGTTCCTCCTTAATAATCGGATACGGGTAGTACTCATTATTACTGGTTTTTCTGTCCTTAAAATCAACTTCCTGGTAAAGCGTTTTCCGTTCAACCGGCTTTTTTGAAGTCAGTTTAAATCCGCCTGCAGATTTTATATCGGTGAGATAGAAAGAAACTGCTTTATCATTTAACTGATCGAGGCTGGCAGCGTGCTTCCAGACATTGGCTCCCATCACTTCATAATTGATCTTGTCTTTCAGGATGGCGGGTTTTGTTCCGTCCTTTAAAATATAATCCAGCCACTGATAGGTAATGTCCCGCGTGCTGATCAGGGCGACTGGGTCTACCTGGTAATCTCTCAGAACAGGATAGCCACCTCTCTGTGCTCCAAAATGATCATAAGGGCCGATAATCAGATAATGGTTTGCCTCGGGATTATATTTATAGTGCTCCTTCAGATACTGGATAGCCGATATCTGTCCGTCGTCATAATAGCCGGTAATGCTCAATACCGGTATGTTTATCCGGGCGTATTCCTGTTTATATGGAATCATATTCTGCCAGTATTGGTCAAAAGCGGGATGTTTCAGCCATTTTTGTAACCAGGGATTGGGCGTACCGTCAATGCTGTCTATTTTGTTATAGGCTTTCCCTGTTGAATACCAGTTATCCTGCATCTGGTTCCAGCGGTGGGGGTCATTGTACACCTGGTTGTCCAGGTATTTATTATTGGTCACATAAAATGCCCAGCCGTAGTTAGCATTGATAAAGACATTATTCTCCATCGGCACCCCCAGGCCGGGTATGGCTGCCGCATAAGGAACAATGGTTTTAAGGGCAGGATGCATGTTTTTTGCAGCAGCCCATTGGGCAAATCCGGAATAGCTGCCACCATACATGCCTACTTTTCCGTTGCTCCAGGTTTGCCTGCTGATCCAGTCGATGACAGCATTAACGTCTTTTGCCTCGTTCTCATAAGGAGCAACCTCATCCGGACTAAGGCGTTTACCGCGGACATCCGCCACGACACCGACGTACCCGTAAGACGCCGATTGTTTCGCTTCATAAATGCCCTGGACCGTATTGGCATACATAAAAAAGAATAAGGCTGCCGGTTGAGGGGCTATTACTTCCCTCTTCCTTACCACAACGGCAGATAACGTAAAACCCTCCGCTGTTTTGATCATTACACTGTCTTCGATGATGTAGCGTCTCTTATCGTCTTCCTCCAGTAACCTTACAGAAACAGGCTCAATGTGCTTAAAAACCTCCAGAACAAAATAGCTTTTGCACAGATCTATGGCTTCCCGGACACTCAGACTGTCCCTCAAACCCGCCAGTGACCTTTCAAGCCCTGATCTGTATTCTCCAATGCCGTTACGGCTTACAAAGGCAGTAGAAACACTCAAAGCGTCTTTATCATCCATTTGCCTGAGCCGCTCTTCAAATAAGTGGCTAAAAGCATCTTCAAAGGCTTCTTTTTTCAACTTTGCCCTGGCGTAAAACTCATACTGCAGAAATAACAACCCGCTATTTTTTTCCTTTGATGTTTTACGGAGCTCTCCGATTATGCCAATAGCCTTGTCATATTGGCCCGCCGCCATCTGTAATCTGAACAAATCATTCGGAGCATTTTTTAATTCCTTTTTATCATGGCATTGAAGCAAAACCTGATTGGCAAGTACCGGAATCTGCAGAGCCAGTCCAACACTGTCATGAGCCGATATCTTTGGAAAATAAAATTGTTGTGCCGAGGCGGGTTTGCCCATTAGGCATAGCGAGATTGACAGAAAAAATAGCTTTTTCATAAATTTTATGTTTTAATATGCTGAAAGTGCTTTAACCCAAAGGTTTGTGTCTGCGTTTAAACGCTGCAGATCTGCGGCTGGAAACGGTCAGACGCTCTCCTGTTTCCAGGACAATCGTCATCCTTTCCTTTACAGAAGTATCCACTTCTTTGATAAATGAGGTATTAATGATCTCTGTTCTGCTGATTCTGAAAAAAAGTGCCGGATCCAGCATTTCTTCCAGTTGATTGAGAGACCGCTTCAGATATACTTTTTGGCCGGAAAAATGAAACCTGACGTAATTTCCCAGGGAAGTGATCAGGTAGACTTCACTGGTTTTGATAAAATGAAGTTTCTCTCCTTCTTTTACAAAAATATTCCGGTCAAAAGACCGTGTTTCTCGTTTCCCCTGAAGTTTCTCCCTGACTTTTAAGATGGCCTGGGCGAAACGTTCTTCGCGAAAAGGTTTAACCAGGTAATCGATGGCACTGACCTCAAAAGCTTTCACCGCAAACTGGTCATATGCCGTAATAAATATGACTTCAGGGACATCATCCAGGGCTTCAAGTAAATCAAATCCCGACTTTCCGGGCATCTGGATATCCAGAAAAATCAGGTCAGGCTGAAGTGATGTTATCAACCTTTCTGCATCGTCAGCATTTTCGGCAGTACCTGCTATTTCAAAATCGTCGTAATCGAGAAGATGCCTCTTTATTTCTTCCCGGGCCAGACGTTCATCGTCAATGATAATTACCTTGTGCTTATTCATATTAAAGGAATGTGAAAGGTAGCTGATACATTCTCACTGTTTTTCTGGACAATCCGGAATGAGGCCTTCTCACCGAACTGCAAACTCAACCTCTCCCGGAGATTCTTCAAGCCCAGGCCTTTTGTCGCTTCATCGCTCAGTGTTCCGGGATTCTCAACAGAAACAACAAGCTTGCCGTTCTCCTCCCCGATTCTGATCTTAATGAGTCCCCCTTCTTTTCTCTGGGCTATCCCGTGTTTTATCGCATTCTCGACCAAAGTCTGCACACTTAAAGGCAACACCAGCTTACCCGAAAGACGGTCGTCCATTTCAACAGAGGTTTTGAGCCTTTCTTCAAACCGGATATTTTCCAGTTCAAGATAATCTCCCACCAAAGCCATTTCTTCTTTCAAGGAGATAAAAACGGTGTCTCTGCTATACAAAGAGGTTCGTATCAGGTCAGACAAAAGGTCTATAGCCCTTCTGGCCGCCCTGGGATTTTCTATCATTAAAGCTTTAATGCTGTTTAAAGAATTAAAAAAGAAATGAGGGTTTAGCTGGGCTGCCAGGTTGTTAAATTCCGCGTCCTTAGCGATAATGGCCAGCCTTGAACTTTCCTTTATGGCATTGACCTCCCTCTGGGCATAATGATAGCCGTAATAAGCCAGCACCCAGATAGCCATAAGGCGTATTCCGGCCATAAAAATACCCAGCCGGTGGTCCTGGAAATTATGACCGAACGATTCAGAAAAACCAGGCTCAAACCAGTAACGGAGCAGGTAATTTTTACTCCAGGTCAGCACCAGGAAGGCGAAGCCCAGTACCATAACGGCGGGTACAATCCTGACCAGTAATTTCCGCGGTTCAAGCTTTTGCCAACCGTACCTGAGAGAAATATTTCTGTACAAATGGGTCAGCGGAATATAAATCAGCAGGTCGCCGATGAAATACAGGACAGCCAGAAACCAGATAAAACGCGGACTCTCAAAACTCACCAGCATCCAGTAGAATGCCGCAGCTGACCAGCCGATTATCTGGCATTTCCAATACAACGACAAGGCTGGTTTGTTCTTCAATGCTGCTTATAAATTTCACGAAGTAAAAACATTCCGTCAAATAATAAAAGTAAAAGTACATGAACGCGGTATAGCAGGTGATGTGCGTAATATGTTCAGACGACCTTCCGGTAAAACCTCTTTACTTCAGCCGGATCTGTATTCTTTTCTCTTGTAAAGGAGAGTATCCGGACACCTCCGGACATAAAAAAAGAGCCTCCAACCGGAAGCCCTTTTTCAACTTAAACCAAAGAAAATTATGAAAACTTAATCCCGGAAGGCCCAAAGGACCTTACCGGAACCTCGATTACAATTAATTTTTGGTCAAAGTCATAGTTTATTATCTGTTTAACAACTCGTCAAAGCTAAGCGAAACATAATACATAGAGCCTACCGAAGCACTACCATATGCCTGGATGTAAGGCTTACCTCCGATGTTGGTACCACCCACTTTGATGATCGACTTCATAGCAGGAAGCTTAAAGCTAACCTGAGCATCTATGTTGTTGATTGCCGGTACTGTGGTGTTGGTAAATGAGGTATTCGAAGTGGTTGTCGGCTGGTTAAAGCTAGCTTCCCACAAAAAGGCATTCTGATGACGGAAATTGATATTGAAACCAACTTTATCGCCACTTCCCAGACGTTTTCCGAAGCTCAGGTTATATCGGTAGTCAGGCGTATTGAAACCTGCATACTGTTGCTCAGGAGAAGGAGTGAAACCCTTCAGCTGGTTGAAAGCAATGTTACCACCAATATTGAATCCTTTTTCAAGAGAGTAGTTGGCACTCAAAGCCCACCCCTGCACAGTAATGTCTTCGCTGGTATTGGCAGTTCTTGAATAACCTAAACGGGTGCTGGCACTACCTGCACCTGATTCGATCGGAAGCCCGGGGCCTGCAGCCGCTGTTGGCACTACAACTGAAATACCACCCAGGAAGTCTCTGTATTTGCTGAAGTAGTAGTAAGCATCAATAAATAATTTCTTGGCAATCAGACCTTTGTAACCAATCTCGTATGACTGGATTTTCTCAGGAACCAATGGCTTAGCCTGATATTTAGGCAAAGCGGCCAGGGCATAAGCAGGCACCACCTGGGTAGCTACTTCTGTAACTTTCTGAGTTACAACGGCAGTTACATTGGTTGCGATTGTTGCTTTTACAGCATCACTATTCATTTGTGCTATAACTCCCTGCTGAATGGCCTGAGGAGCCTGTGCTGCCGGAATCTGACCTGCAGCTACAGCGGCATTAACCTGTGCTGTAACGGCCGCAGTTACCTGAGCCTGAACAGCGGCGATTACGCCTTGCTGTATCGTCGGCAACTGTGCGGTTACCGCCGCAGTAGCATATTGCGTTGCTGCTGCTTTTACAGCATCTGTAATGTACTTGGTAGGGTTTTTAGAGAAATCCGTCAATACATACACAGGAATACCTGTTGCTAACTTATAACGGCTGTCAAACTCAGGTAAACCACCGATAAGTGTTCCGGATGGTGTTCTTAAATCAATATATTGGTTTTGAGTGGTTGGAATTCTAAATCCTGACTGGTACGACAAACGGATGTTTTGCTGACCGAAGGTAGCCACACCTGAAACCCTTGGAGTGAACTGTCCCTCAAAGTTTTCATTCTTGTCATATCTTAATGAAGCAGTCAGCTTGAAGTGATCTTTGAACATACTTTTGCTGGCTTGTGCAAAGGCACCGAACTCATCAATCGGAATAACGCCGTCGCGGCCATCTTTCAAATCCGCGAAAAGGGTTCCGTTTGATCTCAATTGATAGCGTCTCACATTGGCTCCCGCAATCAGATCAATGAATTTAATCTGGTTTTTGAAATTGTACATACCTTCTGCGTGGTACATATTGGTTTTTTCAAGGAAACCACCACCGCCATCTGTTGGTGCTGAAATAGAAGCCTGAGCATATTTATCACGTAAAGCAATGAAAGCGTCTGTACCCGGAGCCGGCATACCGGCATCTGCCGCATTTCTGGCAGTAAGATGAGCCTGGTCTTCAGCCATTCCTGCTCCTCTCGCCTGCACAAAGGCACCTACATACTGTCCGAACCAAGTCTGGTGAGGTTTGATGCTGTTCAGCATCGCCACAGCCTGTAAACCGGCAAAGAATGATTCACCGGATCTTTCCTGGGTAGTATAAGCTCTCAAAAGGAAATTGTCTCCTTTTAATTCAATTTTACCCTGAGTCAGGTTAAACTTACTCAATGAATAACGGCCTGTTCCTGTATAAACGGTTGTTCCGTAACCATAATTTACCTGGCCTATCAACTCCAGTTTTTCATTCAGACGATAGTGAAGGGCTACATTGGTTTTAAAGCTCTTGGTATTGTAATCTACAAGGTCTCTTTCTTTAAAACCGGTACGGCTCACATTGACATTGGTTGGCACTAAGCCGAGAGCTGCTGATGGCAGCAAACCTGCAGAGATCAAGCCGTTGGCTACCGTTCTCATATCAGCCTGTACCTCGTCACCATAAATGTTCACACCGTCATAGTCAGTGTCCACACCTGCTCCTCTGCTTCCGTTCTGTACACCACCAAGGTTAAGGTTGGTATAGTTGTTAGCCTCCCAGTCTTTCGCACCGATGTAAGACAAATTGACTTTGTAAGCAAACTTGTTATTGATGGCTTTGGCATATCTTACCGAAAGGTCATAAAACGGTGTAGTCACAGTTTCACGGTTGCTGGCACTCATGATACCACTCTTGATGTTGGCACTTAGCCCCTGATAAAGGAAAGGGCTTTTACTGTTCATCAGGATCAGACCATTGATGGCGTTCGGACCGTAAAGAGCAGAAGCTGCACCCGGAAGAACCTCCACACTTTCCACATCAAGCTCAGGCATACCTACAATGTTGTCAACCGGGAAATTCAGACCCGGAGCCTGGTTGTCCATACCGTCAATCATCTGAACGGTACGGGGGTTACCTGTTGCACCGAAACCTCTCATGTTGATCGATTTGAAAAGCAAACCCTGTGTTGTCACATCCACCCCTTTCAGGTTGGCGATGCCATCATAAAAAGAAGGAGCTGCCGATTCACGTATAGTCCTTAAATCCATTTTCTCTACCGCCACCGGCGATCTCATTACCGTTTCTTCAATTCTGGAAGCGGCTACAACAATTTCCTGACCCAGTATGGACTGGTCTTCAAGACTGATATTTAGATTTGTGTTTTGAGCGGTAACGTTAATTTCCTGTCCCTGATAACCTATTGAGCTGATTACAATTGATAAAGGAAGTGGGGTGGAAGTGGTCAGTTCAAATTTGCCTTTGATGTCTGTAATGGTTCCGATCACTTTATTTTTAACCTGGACACTCACCCCGATCAGAGGCTCTTTCGTCTTGGCATCAATAATAGTTCCTGAGATAGTTGTTTGAGCCATAGCAACATTCACCATAAGCAGGGCAAACAAAATGCTCAGTGATGTTGATTTTAGGTTTAAGTAAATTTTTAGCATTGATTTTTGAGTTTGTATAAGGTTATTATTGACTAATTTTACTCAATATTAAGAAAAGAAATATTAATTATTTACAATTAAAACGAAAAATAATTATAGAATATGAAAAAAAGGCAATATTTGTTGATTTTGGTGCTAAATTCAGCATTTTTAGTGCTTTCTTACGGTCAAAAGCCCTATTCAATTCTGAAAAATTTTGATGCAAATAATACCCCTCCGGCTCCCGATTATGCGGTTTTAAAGAATTGGGCCGCCCACCCCGATCTCGTTGATCCGGCAGATTCTGTTCCGGCAAAATCTAACCTGAAAAACCTTCAGGCAGTGTCCAGGGCGGATGTTTTCTTTATTCATCCCACCATTTTCACGTACAAGCCCGCGGACCATTTTGAGTGGAATGCGTCTGTTGATGACCCGGTATTAAACAAAAAAGTGGACGGCACTACCATACTCAATCAGGCTTCGGTTTTCAATGGCTCCTGCAGGGTATTTGCACCCAGGTACAGACAGGCTCATTATTCGGCATTCACAACCAGTAACGAACAGAATGCGAAGGCCTCACTGGACATCGCATACGAAGACGTAAAAACTTCGTTTGAATATTATCTTAAAAACTTCAATCACAACAGGCCTGTCATTATTGCAGGTCACAGCCAGGGCACCGTTCATGCTAAACGACTGATAAAAGAGTTTTTTGACGGTCAGCCGCTTCAGAAACAACTGGTTGAAGCCTACCTCATCGGCATTGCCACCAGCCCTAAAGAATTCACCCATATTTACCCCAGCGACTCGGCCGGGCATACCGGCGGTTTTGTTTCATGGAACACTTTTCTGCAGGGTTACTACCCTCCCTATTATGAAAAAGGACTGAGCACTTCCTTTTGCGTTAACCCGCTCAGCTGGAAATGTGACGATACCTATGTAAGCCGTGAAACCAATCACGGGGGAGTAGGCTTAAAATTCGCCTTTGTGAAGGAACTGGCAGATGCCCAGGTGTCAAAAGGAGTCCTGTGGATCCATAAACCTTATGTAAAAGGCAGGTTTTTTCTTAAAAACAAGGTCTGGCACTATGCAGACTACAATCTTTTTTGGATGAGTATCAGGGATAACGTAGCTTTGCGTTTAGAAAATTACTTGAAAACTATTGACAAATAATATGAATACTTCTAATTATATCATCATTATGGCCGGAGGGGTCGGAACCAGATTCTGGCCGTTCAGCAGACAAACTAAACCCAAGCAATTTCACGACGTTCTGGGAACAGGAAGGACTTTGATTCAACAGACGGCAGACCGCTTCGAAGGCATCTGCCCCAAAGAAAATATATATGTGGTAACCAGCCAGGAATATTACGGCATCACCAAAGAGCAGCTGCCGTTTCTGGATGATGAACAAATATTGCTGGAGCCGGGCCGCCGCAACACAGCACCCTGCATTGCTTATGCCTGTTACAAAATATCAAAGAAAGACCCTGCGGCCAACATCGTTGTGGCTCCTGCCGATCATATCATCCTGAAAGAAGAAGAATTCAGGAAAAGAATATCCATAGCCCTGGATTATTCAAAAGAAAATGAAGTGCTGGTCACTTTGGGGATTAAACCCACCCGTCCTGACACCGGCTACGGCTACATTCATTTTAACGATGAAGAAAACAGCGAGCTGAAAAAGGTAAAAACATTTACGGAAAAGCCTCAGCTGGAACTTGCCGAAAAATTCCTGGAAAGCGGTGATTACGTCTGGAATGCCGGGATATTTGTCTGGAACGCCAAAGCCATCGAAAAAGCTTTTGTCAATTTCCTTCCTGAAATGGCCGATGCCCTGCAGATCGCTCAGAAGCATTTCTACTCAGCCCAGGAAAAAGAGGCTCTTGATCAGGCTTATACCCGTTGCAGAGCCATTTCGATTGACAACGGCATCATGGAAAAAGCCGACAATGTTTATGTGGTCTTGTCTGACATCGGCTGGTCTGACCTGGGAACGTGGAAATCGGTCTTCGAAAACTCAGAAAAAGATGAATTTCAAAATGCAGTGGATGGCAACGCCATGCTGTATGATACTCAAAACTGTGTCATCAAAGTCCCTAAAGACAGGCTGGTAGTCACCAATGGTCTTGACGGATTTATCGTCGCTGAGTTTGACAATGTCCTGATGATCTGTAAGAAAGATGATGAACAGAAAGTGAAGCAGTTCGTGGCAGATGCCGAATTAAAAGGCAAAGATTTTATATAATGTAAAAAGGTCAGGAAGTTAAATCCTGACCTTTTTTTATTCAATTACTTTTGGTACCATAAAGTACTCCTCATTCTTCAGGGGAGCATTCCTGAGCCCCCTCTCCCGGCTCAACTGGTTATCGGCTACATCCTCCCTGAAAACATTCACGTCCGGATTGATGTGTGTAAGCGGCTCTATTCCTGTAGTATCCACCTCGTTAAGCTGCTCCATCCAGTCCAGGATGGCCGAAAGGTCTTCAACCATCTTAGTGGAGTCTTCCCGGCTCAATTCAAGCCTGGATAAATGAGCTATTTTCTGAACGGTTCCTTCGTCAATTTTCATAATGCATTTCTGTCTATTTCTCCCTGGATAATCTTATAAACCTGCATTTTGAGGTCTTCAATGTCGGCTTTGGTTTTACCGGCAGTTTCTACCGGTTCATGCATTACCACCTTCGGTTTTCCCCAAAACAATTTGGATTCAGGCATTATCCGGTACAAATTTAAGAAACTAATCGGAACAATGGGCACCTGATTTTCAATGGCGAGAATAAAAGCCCCGTCTTTGAAAGGCTGAAGCATCTGGGGGATGTTTTTAGAGAGTATCCCACCCTCCGGCATGATAAATATGCTTCTGTCTGATTTCAGCGATTTCATGGCCCTCACAAGTGATTTTGTACGGCTTCCTTTATCCGACCGGTCTACCTGGATATGTAATTTTGCAAAAACATATCCCAGCAACGGTATTTTCTTCACAGAGCTTTTGCCCATGTAGGCAAAATAGTTTTTGACGACATTCATCCCTACCGCTACATCAAGATACGAGAAATGATTGGCTACAAAAACATAGGCCTTGTCTTTGGAAGGCGTAAACCGGGATTCAAGCCGAACGCTCTTTCCTACTATAAAAAAGAAAATAACCGACCACAAATGCACCAGTTTATGAGCCAGGGTGTGCCATTCTTTTCTTTGAATGAAAATCCAGATAAAAGGAAACAATGCAAGGAAAACAGTGATCAGCCAGAAAACACACCAGAGGTTGTAAACATAAAGACAGAAAGACGAAAGGAGCCTGTTCATATTTACGCAATTAGATGATAATACTGTATCCGAACACCACTACCAGTAAGAAAAGTGAAATCAGGGCATAGATATTAAACATGATAAAAAACTTGAAAATTGTCTTTGCCCAGCCGTTCCTGTATACATATTTAAGGGATGCAAGGATATAAAAAAGGCTTAAAAGCATGGCTGTGCCCTGGACCCAGCCTGAATGTACCCACCACCCGATAAGTATCGCTATTGAAAAAATCATAAAAACGACGGAGTGGGTCATCACAGAGAAAATAAAATGCTCGTAGTAAAACCTCTTCTTTCTTATGTAAAAGAAAGCCAGGATCAGGGCTACTACCGGCATCAGCACAAACATCATAAAAGAGACATACTTCAAGGCTTTCTGTACGATTGTATTGATAAAAGCTGATTTCTCCCTGGTGTTAAATAGCTGATACATCTGGAATTTCACATTGGCCACAAAACTCATTTTGTTCATCCTCGTCTCCACTTTGTTGGCTTTAAAAAGTGAATCCATGACGACCGGCTCCGAATAAGCTCTCCATAAAGTCACCGAATCTACATACACACTGTTGGTTATTTCAACCAAACGGTTATTACTCTGCTTCAATGAATCTTTTTTGATATGGGTAAGGTATTCCTTTCTGATTTCCATCAGCCCCTCCGCAAGACTTTTCCTGACTTTGGCGGTGTCCATTTTACTCAGGTCCTTAGCATATTTCTTTACAGAATCGCCGGTGGCCTCCCGGATAAAATTGTCAAGAAGCTCTACCTTCTGACCCGAATCAGCTTTGCTCAATTGCTTTGAAAGACTCTTCGGAATTCCTTTTTCCAGGATAATGTCAGGAAGGTTCTCCAGTTCCCGGGGACTGTCCCAATCTATTTTATTTACCTTGTTCTCCAGCTTAAAGAGTTCTCTTTCTGTTTTTGCGACACCCGTATTTACTTCTTTTCCAACCAGGAAAAAGAAGATCACACTGATAAAAATATAAAGCCTGGCCGGTGGTACATACCTGGCCCTTTTTCCTTCGTTAAAATCGGAGATTACCTTTCCCGGTTTCAGTACAATTACCCTGAGGGTTTCCCAAACCTTAATATCAAAATGAAATATACTCTCTATAAACTCATAGATCAGGTGATGCAGAGGTACCTTGAGGTCGTGGTTTTCCTGGCCGCATTTCGGGCAGAAATTATCCTCCGGCTGTAAAATATGATTACAGTTAGGACAAATACCGAGCTTCCTGCGGTGTTTTTTAGTCGAGTACATAAGGTTAGGGTTTACTTCTTATTTTTCCTCCGGAATAGTGTCTGTATTTTTCCTCATCCTGATGTTGAGAATTTCAACCAGGAACGAGAACGCCATAGCAAAATAAACGTAGCCCTTAGGCACATGGGCGTGGAAAGCTTCGGCCACCAAAAGCGTACCGATCATCACCAGGAATGAAAGGGCAAGCATTTTGACTGTCGGATGACGCTCTACAAACTCTCCTACATTTTTCGCAAAAAGCAACATCACTATTGTCGAAAGAACAATAGAAACAGCCATGACCGAAATGACGGTGGTCATACCGATGGCCGTAATGATGGAGTCTACAGAGAAAACTATATTAATCAAAGTAATGTCAAAAACCGCTTTGGAAAGTGTTGAGGGGGCTTTGGCATGGTCAACGTCATCTCCTTTACCTTCAATTTTATGGTGTATTTCAGAAGTAGCCTTGAACAGCAAAAACAAACCTCCGGCCAGTAAGATCAGATCTTTTCCGCTAAAACCAAGGTCAAACGGCAAACCGATATCCTGCAGGTTAAACAAGTCTTTCTGAAGGCTCAGTATCCAGCCCAGTACAAACAATAAACCCACCCTGATGACCATGGCCAATATCAGGCCGATATTCCTGGCTTTCTTCTGATCTTCGCCTTTAAGTTTGCCGGCAATAATAGAAATGAAGATGATGTTGTCAACACCGAGGACAATTTCCAGGAGCGTCAGCGTCAGGATACTGGTAAGTGCGGCTGTGGTAAAAAGTTCTTGCATAAACTGATTTGGTTTTAGAGGTTCATAACTACCACGAAAATAATATAAACAGGACTATTTAAAAAATTCATTTGGTACAAACGGGCAAATAATAACGTAAATACAAGCATATAATGATTTGATGATATACTTAAAGCCAAAGACTCCCGTTCCGGATGATATCGGAACGGGAGTCTTTGCTATATGAATGGCTTTCGGAAATTAAATCCCGGCGAAATCCTTAGAAAGTTTATTCATTTCCTGGTCAGTCGTTTTTCCAGAAGTTACCGCCAGTCTGTACTTAAAGGTGGTAGATTCGCCAGGTTTCAGTGTAAGATTCAGAACTTCCTTACCACTACTGAATACTTTCTGACCCAGGGGGTTGACGGCAAACAAACCATAGCCACGGCTATGCCAGTAAGCAGGATAGCCGGCATTGGAGGGATGGTCAAAAATCGCTACCGATACATCTTCATTTTTAATTTTCCCTGTCAGGTTGATCCAGGTTGATCTCTTACTCCAGGTATCTTCTCCCTGAATACCCTCCGCATTTCTGTAATTTCCGGTAATCCCGGTGTTGTCAAGAGAAGGCACCTTGGTAGCCAGTCCGGCCGCATCGGTAAAAATCTCAGGTTTAGTGCTCGGATGCTCCAGTTCACGGGCTACCCTGATGGCAAAGAAACCATCTTTAACATCTTTAAACACCACCTCTTTAGCTCCGGCTTTCAATGTGGTGATACGGTCAACAATTCTCTGGTTGTCTGTTCCCTGGAAAATATAAGTCGTTTCCTCAGTCAGCATCAGCTTTCCGTCTTTATCCAGCCAGTCCGCTGTAACCACAAGGGTGCCTTTATTATTTTTTACTGTACTTGATTTCACTCCGGTATGTACAATTGTTCCGAAAGTCCTTTTGTCACCTGACTTTTCAACTTCAATGGAATTGTTCCAGAAGTCATGCCCGTTGGCATCTTCGTAGTTAAGCCAAACACCAACGTGGTGAGGGTGATCCACTCTTTCTCCCGGACGTGGATCCAAAGGCCATCCGCGGGTCACCGCAGTGCCTTTTGAGGTAAAAACAGGATAAAGTACCGCTTTTTTCAGCACGTCCTTTCCCGGAAAAAAATAATTAGTGAAAGGTTTGTTGTCGATAAGCACCTGGATCTTGTTTTCTGATTTCAGATTAACAAATTTCACGGGCTTTGTTTGTGAAAATGCTACTATCGGCAAAGAAATTACCGCTGCTAATAAGATTGATTTCATTGGAATAAATTATGGTTGAACAGTAACTACAAAAATAAGTAAATATAAAATACGAATCGTCCTGTTTGTTGATTGTTTTCAGTACTTTTTTGCCGCTATCATTCAGATAAAAGGTCAGATTGGTTCAATTCTGTACTTGTCTCCTATTTTTTTAGGAGCTACCTCGCAAAAGGAACAAGTCAGGATATCTTCCACCATTTCTTCGGGAATCAGAGAGAGAATGATGTGGGTCCATCCCTGTTTTCCCCAGGCAGTAGGCACAGGAAAGATAATGGAAGCATTAAAACTGCAGAAAACGGATTGATCGATGGCTGAGAGTTTAAGGGTGGCCCTGTCTTCTTTTTCATTCAGGGTGGCAAAGATCTTCTTGGCGATCCTGAACGAGGTTTTCTCAAAATGGGGAGCTTCTTCAGCTCCTTCAAAAGACAAAGCAAGGTTTCTGAATTTTTCCGGTGTTATCATGACTTATAAATTCGAAAGGGTCTAT
This sequence comes from Emticicia sp. CRIBPO, assembly GCF_009905725.1. GTDB lineage: Bacteria > Bacteroidota > Bacteroidia > Cytophagales > Spirosomataceae > Leadbetterella. Next base: position 15,059 of record NZ_JAAAKV010000007.1, read on the forward strand.
TGTACCTCAATTTACTCATTCCAGGCAAGTTTTAAAGCTGGAAAAGCAAAAAAGAGGATCTGTTTTTGAAACAAACCCTCTTTTACGAAGAATTTTCGTGAAATCTTATGATTTAAAAACCGATCTGTCCGGACAGAGACGCCCCGTAAGGCACCTGATCAGCATTTATTTCCATTACCTTGCAAGCTTCAGCGGCCACCCTGATGGAGTTATTCGTGCTGCGTTCATCCGGGTAAATATGGGCCATGTTGGCAATGTATAAATTCTTAAGCTCGGCTTTGCAATGAGGTACTTTTTCAGAAAAACCGATATCACAAACCGTGGCTGCCGTCTTCGTTTTAAAGACAAACACATTTTTGATCCAGTCTTCTGAAAACTCCGGGTTAATTTTTTTCAGCGGCGGAATCATTTTCTCCTTGATTTGCTCATCCGTCATCGTTGCGAGGTCTTCAGACATGGCAAAATACCTTGATAAATACAGAATATGTGATCCGTTATATTCCTCCTTAGGGATAAAATTCGTGTGTTCGATAATGCCGCCAAACGGAAATCCGGGATCAGCGACATTCATCCAATAGACCCTGCTGAATGACTTTTTCAATTCCAGGATAGTACATACTGCTCCGAAATATTCCACGCCGTTGTCATCCAGCCCTGAGTTCTTTATCTTTTCAAAATATAGCGATGGGATGGTCAGCAGGTATTTACCTCCGTCAAACTCACGGGTCCTGGTTTTAATTCCTTTTAATTCACCCTCTTCAACGATAAACTCTTCTACCGGCTCATTCACAAGGATTTCTACGCCCATCTCCTTCAGTTTGCCCGTCAAAGTATCCAGAAGGGTCTTCCAGCTGCCTCCGATATAAGCCAGACGCTCATCTCCGCCTTTCCTGGAATTCAGCCTCTGGGCCAGTCGCCCGATCATCCAGGCCAATGGCACCTTGTCGGCATAAGGTCCGAATTTGATGTCAAGCATTGGCTTCCACAAAGCATCCGTCATGTTCCTGCCGGCCCATTTATAAAACCAGCTTAAAGTAGATACGCCCTCATTTTCTTTCCATTTGGCGATTTTCCCCAGGTAAAGACTGGACATTCCAAAACGGAAAATATCGAACAAGCCTACCGGCTTGAATTTCAGTAAATCAAAAGGTGAGTTAAAATCATAGAGTACCCCTTCTCTGAAAACCCCCATGGTGGTTTTCTTGTAGATGGTCTGATCGGCCAGTCCGAGCTCTTTCAGCAGCCAGTGCAGTTCGGCATCCTGGGTGAAAAAGTGATGATAGTAATGTTCGAGTTGATTTCCTCCTATTTCAAAAGTATTCAACAAGCCCCCTGCTTTATCAGCAGCTTCTACAATGGTTACCTGATATCCCTGTTTTGCAGCCAGATAAGCCGCCGAGAGGCCAGTCATTCCGCCTCCGATAATGGTTAATTTCATATGTTATTCTTTAGAGATCATCCCAAGCGACCTCCTGATAATTCTGGAAAAATTCAATAAAAATGGTGGTAAAATATTATCCCTGATAACCTCTTTCAAATGAGGCACCCCGGGCATTGTAAGTCTGATATATTTGATGGCCAGTGGCAGTTTCTTCTGGTAATCGTCTTTGAATTGTTTAGAATCCAGCAATTTATAGTAATACCAGCCTATGTTGCGTCTGAGCCTGTGATGAAACTTAAAACCTGTCTCTCTGTCCAGGTTGGAGTACATAAATATCCGGTTGAGCAGAAACCTGGCGTCATTTTTATGATCCGTCAGACTTACACCTCCAGCATGCTTACGATACATGGCCGTAACGTCCGGCAGGTATTTGATTTTGCCGTGACGGGCCGAAAGTATCGCCAAAGGAATATCCCCGCTTTTAGACTCATGAAACCACTCCGGCAAAGGAAAAACCGAACTGGCCCTGAACATCAGGCTGGCCGTAGCCATAAACCAGATTTCTTCTTCTCCTATCAGGTCATCGAGTGTAAAAACGTCTTTCTGAATGCCTTCATTCAGCAGATATGAAGGAGCTTCATTGTTAAAATAATCAATCCTGGTATTGGTAAAACAGATGGCAAAATCAGGGTGTTTTTCCAAAAAATCTACCTGCTTCTGCAGTTTCAAAGGGTCTATCCAGCTATCGTCTCCCTCACACATCGCGAAATACTCTCCTTTGCAATGATTGAGTACCGACCGCTGGTTGGCCATTGCCCCTACATTCCGGGGTTGAAGAATCAGCTTAATGATATCGGGATACTGTCTGGCATAGCGTATAAGTACTTCCCTGGTATTATCCGTAGAAAAATCGTCTCCAACCACCAGGTCAAACTTAAAATTACATTGCTGTGAAACAATGCTCTGAACGGCACTTTCAATAAATTCTCCGTGATTGTAAGTGATCATGAAAACACTCACTTTCGTCCTTTCGGCCGGACGAAAAGCCACCATCCTGATATCGTCACCGGTCTCAACCGTCTCAGTAAAACCCGCTTTTTTATAAGCCTTTACGGCAGAAATATTGTTTTTATTGACATGGAGATAAACAGAGTTCAGCCCTCTTACCTCAAAAGCATATTTCAGAATTTCAAGCGTGGCCTGTGTGCCCACACTCTTCCCCCAGAAACTTTTCTCTCCTATAAATATATGGAACTCCGCATCGGTCTCATTCAGATTGGTCAGCTGAACATTGCCGATGTATCTGCCGCCTTCTTTCGTACAAATCGCAAACCTCTTTTCATTTTCTCTGGCCAGGGCATTCTCAAGCCAGTTTTTCTCAATTTCCTCTGTTACTACGATATCCGGCCTTCTTCCGGTATATTTCCAGACTTCAGGATCGTTACGCCATTGGTAAGAGACCGCAGCATCAGCAACTTCTAATTCTCTCAGGAAAACATCCACTTTCATTTGCTAATATTATTCACGATATATCCCATGTCTTCCAGGGTATATCTTTGGTCAATCGGCAGGCAAACCAGGTTATTGATCAGGTCATCTTCAATCGGGAAATTATCCCAGCCTTCAAATGCTCTTATGCCCGGCCAGTAAGTCGGCACAAAAATATTTTTCCTGATTAATTCCGCCTTCAATTCCGACCCGCCTTCGATCCACAGGGGGTAGCACAAAGGACCGGAAATGCCGGTAACCGAAATATTTAATTTATTGTATTGGCTCAGCTGATCATGAATGAAAAGAAAATTCCTTTCCCTGGTCAGCTTATTCTTTTCAAAATCATAAGCATTCAAAAATGCAGCTGTCGACTGCGTCATCGCCAGAAGCGGCAACTGAGACAAGCTGGCATCGTTTTCCTTAAACTGGTGATATCCGGAACCTGCTGTTTCGTGGTCTTTTCTCTCGTACAAATGTGATAATCTGACAGAAGATGAATCTTTAGCAATCAATGCTTCGTCGATCTTGTTTTCAGAGTATAAAAATGCTCCGTCGGCGGTTCCGACAAATTTTCTCAGGGAATAAAAAGTATCAAAGCCTGAAAACCTCGGAGAAAACAAAGCCTGTGAATTATCAATAATAATATTTCTGAGCGGGGGAAGTCCGTTTTCGATAAATCCGTTTTTGATACCGTAATAATTATTGTATACAAAGCAGGATTGTTCATCCAGGATATTGAAATCAAAAACCGGCTCCAGATTTTCGTCTATGTTATAAAACACCACGTCCAAACCGTGTTTTTGGATAGGCTCCAGGATGACATTGCAGGTATAAAAAGGTACATATACTTTCTTATAACCGTTAGCCAGCAATATATACTCCAGGCAATTTCTTGCGGTATTCAGTTTAATTGAATCCTGATGAAGGTTATTCAACAAAATATTTGAAAACTCTATTTCAAAAAAACCGCCTATCGATTTCATAATATTATGTATTCGGTTAACATCGTCATGATCTCTTCCGCTGAATTGAACATCATCACATCTAGGATAGATAATTTCGACAAAAAGCTTCCGCTAAACTGTTTGTACTCCCTGGGAGTAGATTCAATAAACTGAAGATCAATGCCTTTGTCGTTGAAATCTTTTTTGTCATACAACTCTACTCCTCCAATCGGATTGATGTATTCATCTGCTTTTACTTCTTTACAGAGTGCTATCACCTTATCCTGGGACTTCAATTGATGATCGATCCCGATTTCAGAAGAAATAACAAGAGGTGTCTTGATATTCAGATAACCACAAACATTTCTGATAGACCCCCAGACGAAATCAAACAGGTTTCTTTCCGGATTGTTGTAACAGGATTCAATCACCGGGTAGGCCTCCTCAAAATGTTCCGCCTTGCGGTAATTCTCGTAAATCTTCCTGAGAGCCTTTTGCTTATCCTGCTCAAATGTATCGGATAAAAACCTTTGATTCACCATCAGGTAATCTGAATCCTTTTTTAATGGCAGTGAAATATATTCGTCCTGGCCATTGATCAAAACCCTGTTCCTGTTAATCCATCCTTTCTTGGAAAACTGGATATTATCATAAACAATGAAAGTGTCCACCGCCTTAATCAACTGAAAATACCCTATATATGGTAAAAAATAGGGTTGCATTATTCCAACTTTCATTTATTTTTCCTGTCTGTTATTTCTTATTATTCTATTGTCTCCAAAACTCATTTCAATTTCCTGAGATAGAACTCGCTTTCGGGAACAGCCGTATCCTTCAGTTTGTCACCGTCATTCAGCTTGATATCACCAGGCTGTACTTCAAAAACCCCTTTGGAATAAAACAGGTATTCCGCTTCCGCAGGTATTGGTTTTACTTTCTCTTTAAAAGGATGCAAAGGTATCATTTTTCTGGTCAGCGATTTACCCCACAACGGATATTCATAATCCTCGTGTGCCTGCTGGGTGCCTAAAGCCACAATGGCATTTTCCGGCACTATTTCATTAAACTTTTTAAATGCCTGATAAGTTTCCGGCCTGACAATGGTCATTTGTTCATAACGATCCATGTTAAAAATCGTCTTTTCACCAAAAAGAGGAAAGACTTTACGGTAAGCTACTGTAGTGATGGCAGATATACTGATCACAAAACTACAAAAAACAAGGTACCATTTCATCCGCTTCATCGTAAATAAATAACCTGTTCCCGGCAAAAACCAAACCGCCATATTCATAAAATACCGGCCTTTGATAGGGTCATAAGGGGCTGTAAAACACAAACACAGGAAATGAACTATCCCGGCTATGGCAAACACTGAAATCAATTGAGCCGTCTTTGGTTTTTTGCCGAATGATTTAAAAAACACGATAAAGATCAGTGGCAATACCAGTCCAAAGCTGATGATCCCCCAAAACGGCCTTTCCTGGTAAAAGGCGATCGGGCCGTCACCCATCATTTTGAAAGGGAAAACCACCCAGTACTCATCTCTTTCGAGTTTCAGTTTTTCAAACAATGCATTGGGGTAATGCCTGAATTTTTTGTTGATTTCCGCTCCTTCAGCTGTATTTCTAAGACCGTCCAGTTGTAAAAAATCAGAAGAATATCTCAGGATATTAAGCTTCAGGTTTTTGATTTTCTGTGCGGTGGTATAATCTTCAATCCCATGCCATTTCATCACTTCCAGCGGGGCAGACAATGCCCCTATTCTTAGTACGCCAACTTCTTTGACATTCCTGATATAACCGGTCGGCAGTACATAAATGCCAAAGCCGATGATCACCGTTATCAGCACTGCCCTCAGTTTTTTCAAAGGCACTTTACTTCTGAAAAGTAAAAACACCACAAACACCCCCAAAGCCGGAGCTACAAGAATGAACGTGACTTTATGACCCATCCATATACAAGCTATAATTCCGCCCAGAAAGGCATTGAGTGTATTCGGTTTCTTCGCAAAAACAAGGATATAATAAATCAATACCGACAAATAGGCGGTAAAAACAAGATCAGTTTCTGTAGTGATAGACTGGACCAGGGCAGAGGGTAGCAAAGCCGCAACAAAGAAGGTAAATAAAGCGGCTTTCAAACTGCTGAACATCTGGCGGCTGATCCCGAAAACAGCGAGGGCAAAAACCCAGTAAGCCAGGTAGTGAATGACATTGAACCCTTTCTCACCCAAAAGGTGGTAAAAGAAAATCTGAAGCGTAGTCAATGAACGCGGGTAAAAGTCAACAGACCAGGTAGTGGCCTTCACTTCCCCCATGTGACCGTTCTGAATATAGTACGCACACTTAACCAGGTGACCGGTCATGCTGTCCCATTCATTCGGATAAGAAAAAATCAGAATGACGAGATTGATCAGCGTTGTCCCGGTTAGACCAAGGGCAAGAACCGCAAATATCAGCTTTTCAGGCAGAGACGATTGCTTCCAGATATTGATCAGGTCAAAATACGAATGTTTGACATTGACCTTTAAAATGAATTTATGATGCGTGGATATTTTTCTGTAAATAAAGCTCAATAACATGCTGAAAGCCACCACACCCAGCCCCCAGGCGGCAGGTTGACCGATCAGTTTGAAGGTTGATAACAAAAAACCGGTGGGTATAACAGAGGCGACAATTCCGAAAAAGAAGTTAATAAAGTATCCGCTTAAACTATCCGAAATAGCGTCGGCATTCCTGTGAGTGATCCAAAGAAAAAGTAAAGTAAAAGCAATTAAAATCAGTAGCATTGGCTTAGCCTTAAAGTGATGGTCATTAGTTTCTGCATTAAAAAGATTAACGAAACATTCCCGTTAAACTGATGAAACACACATAAAATACAAAAAGGTGACAGATAAATTGCAAAATCAATCTCTATCACCTTCCCGTACTAAAAAAATATTTTACAAAGAAGAGACTTTTTGTCTAAGCTCTTCAAGTATTACTTCCTTCATTAACAATTTTCTCTTCTGCGTCTTCAGATTAGACTGAATCATCTGATCCATTTCTTCATTTTTCGGAGAAGAATCATAGCTCAAAACAAGATCATCAAGATCGGTTCTTGCTCTTTTAACAATGATTTCCATCTCACGGTATTTAGAAAGATCTTTCTGCTTATCGCTCAGGAAGTTGAAAGTAGGATACTTTCTGGCGATTACCTTCATCAGATAACTCAATTCAAAAATCTTGTCACAAGCAGCCCTGAATCTCTCCGCCACATTTCTGTTGGCAATATGAGAAGGTACACGAATCGTTTTCCACTCGTTGAGAAGGACTTTCGCTCTGGCTGTTGCAGCCATCATGTCATCACTTTCAGCAAGTTTCTCCGCTTCTTTCACCATCCTCAGCTGAGCTTCAACCCTCGGATCTTCTTTTTTCTTAACCTGGATACCCTTGGCTCTGCAATATTTCTCGTAGAAATAAGTAGTTCCTTTCTTGAAGTTACGGTAAAGTACTTTAAGCACTTTAGGAGGAATATCACCGATGATCTTCCATTCAGTCTGAAGGTTTTTCAGCTCAATGAAAGCATCATCCCAGTCATATCTCCTGGCCAGTTCATCCGATCTTTTGATCAGATCATTGTACCTGAAAATACGCTCATCGATGATCCTGTTTTGTTCTTCAAAGAAAGCTTTTCTACGCTGATAAAAGCTATCAAGTATAGCCTTGAATTCTTCTTCAATCTTATCGTTGATCTCTTTGTCCACAGGACCGGTCCTGATCCAACGGGTACGGATTTCCTGGAGAGCATCTCCGCCGTTATACCAGTCTTCACTCTCTGTGTAAGGTCTTGCTTCTTCGATAAGCTCTTTCTTAACTACCAGATTACCAGCCTGATTCTCCTGGATCAGATCCGACAAACCTTTTTCAAGTTCGTCAAGCTTGTCAAGAAGAGGGATAAAGTTACCTATACCATCAAAATTAAGCAACCTCTTGCGAAGTTGGATCAATTTTGTCAGATACGATCCTTTATTCTGAGCTTCGGTAATCTCCTGTTCCAACTGGTTGACTTTGGATACAGCAATGTCATAGCGGTTTACAAAGTACTGAAAAGCTTCTTCTTCTGTACGTTTAACTTCACCGATTTGTCTATCAGGCATATCGAGGTAGCCCTTTAAAAATACCTTACTATCATTGATGTAAGCGTATTCATTTTCTAATGTGACGCCTTTCATAATTATTATGGGAAATGGCTTTTAGTATTGGAGTTTTATTTATTAAAAACGTAAAAATGGGATTTTTTTTGTATAATACAAAGCAAGCAGACGATATTTGTCCTTATTTTTTCAGAATTTTACAAAAAAAACAAATTAACGATTCAATGAGCGAACAAATTATCTTTTCGATGGCCGGAGTCAGTAAAATTATCCCTCCGAATCGTCAAGTCCTCAAAAATATCTACCTTTCTTTCTTTTACGGAGCCAAAATCGGGGTCCTGGGCCTCAACGGCTCAGGAAAATCCACCTTACTGAAAATCATCGCAGGGCTGGATAAAAACATTAACGGGGAAGTTGTCTTCTCACCAGGCTACTCTGTGGGCATGCTGGAGCAGGAGCCACTGCTTGATCCCGCAAAAACAGTAAAACAGGTCGTTGAAGGGGGTGTTCAGGAAATTGTTGATTTGTTAAAAGAATTTGACGAGATCAATAATGCTTTCGGAGAGCCTGATGCAGACTTCGACAAACTGCTCGAACGCCAGGGCGAGGTTCAGGAAAAACTGGACGCTTATGATGCCTGGGAACTGGACAGCCGTCTCGAAAGAGCCATGGATGCCCTCCGTTGTCCTGATCCGGATGCTTTGGTTGCCAACCTGTCCGGAGGAGAAAAAAGAAGGGTGGCATTGTGTCGTTTGCTCCTCAAACAGCCCGATGTCCTTTTACTGGATGAGCCTACCAACCACCTGGATGCTGAGTCGGTTCTGTGGCTTGAAGAACACCTGAAACAATACAAAGGAACCGTCATAGCCGTTACCCACGACAGGTATTTCCTGGACAATGTGGCCGGATGGATACTCGAACTGGACCGTGGGGAAGGTATTCCATGGAAAGGCAATTATTCTTCATGGCTTGAGCAGAAGCAAAACCGCCTGGCCCAGGAAGAAAAATCACAATCGAAACGCCAGAAAACCCTTGAAAGAGAGTTGGAATGGGTGAGAATGAGCCCTAAAGGTAGGATGGCCAAGTCAAAAGCCCGTTTGGGTGCTTATGACAAGCTGATGAATGAAGACGTGAAAGAAAGAGAAGACAAACTGGAGCTCTTCATACCACCGGGACCAAGATTGGGCAACAAGGTAATTGAAGCCACCAATGTAAAAATGGGTTTTGGAGAAAATCTGTTGTATGAAAACCTCAACTTCTCCCTTCCTCCGGCAGGGATCGTCGGAATCATCGGACCGAATGGTGCGGGTAAAACCACCCTTTTCAAACTGATAACGAACCAATTGCAGCCATTGGAAGGCAACTTTGAAGTAGGTGATACCGTTAAGCTTTCTTATGTAGACCAGGAGCATGGTCAGCTGGACGGCACAAAATCTGTTTTCGAGATGATCTCGGGAGGGAATGAATGGGTCATGCTGGGGAACAAACAAGTCAATGCAAGGGGATATGTGAGCCGTTTCAATTTCAACGGTGCTGACCAGGAAAAGAAAGTGGGAACATTGTCCGGTGGAGAAAGAAACCGTGTTCACCTGGCCATGATGCTCAAAGAAGGTGGTAACCTTATCCTGCTGGATGAGCCGACCAATGACCTGGATGTCAATACTCTCAGAGCCTTGGAAGAAGGTCTGGAAAATTTCGCAGGTTGTGCGGTGGTTATCTCACACGACAGGTGGTTCCTTGACAGGATTGCGACACATATCCTGGCCTTTGAAGGTGACTCACAGGTGTACTGGTTTGAAGGCAACTTTTCAGAATATGAGGAGAACCGACGCAAAAGACTGGGCACGGATATTACCCCGAAAAGAATTAAATACAGAAAGTTGCAATAAGTCATTTAATGCCATAATATTGCCTTTATATTCATTAAATTAAGTTTACTGCTTTATGCATCACTGTTATTTCAATGGCAACATCATGCCGGCTGATGAGGTAAAATTACACCATACAGACCTTGGATTACTGAGGGGTTATGGCCTGTTTGATTATTTCAGAACTTACAACGGAAAACCTTTTCAGTGGGATTGGTATTGGGAGCGTTATGAACGTTCGGCGAAACTTCTGAGAATCCCCAATCCGATAGATAAGGAGAAAGCCCATGAGGTAGTTATGAAACTTATCGGGCTGTCAGGCTTAAGCGATTGCTCTTTCAGATTTGTGTTAACCGGCGGTTATGCTCACGACAGCATGAGCATGAAAGAGCCCAACCTGATGATCATCAGTGAAGATCTTCATGCCAATATTCCCCATGAATATGAGACCGGTATCAAGGTGATTACTTATGAATTTGTAAGGGATATTCCCGAAATCAAAAGTACTGACTACAAGCATTTGCTGATCCTTCAACCTGATATCAAGGCTGCAGGGGCCCAGGATGTATTGTATCATAAGAATGGAGATATCAGTGAATTAAGCCGGAGCAATGTATTCATTTTCAAAAATGATGTACTGATTACCCCGGATGAGAATGCCTTAAAGGGAATCACCCGCCGGACTGTTCTGGAACTGGCCAAACCGCATTTCAAAATTGAGATCCGCCCGGTCTCACTGCAGGAGTTGCTTAATGCCGATGAGGTTTTCACAACCAGCACGACCAAGAGGGTATTGCCGATTACGACGGTTGATGACCAAAAAATCAATGGTGGTGTAGTAGGTAAAAATAGTAAATTTCTTTTGGGGCTGATCAATGATCTGATAAAGAACTGGTAATAAATATCTATTCATAAGAAAAGGCTGCTCTCAGAGCAGCCTTTTCTGTTTTATAACCAATATTTATTTCGCGTTAATTGAATCATAAACGATCACTTTCTCCCACAGATGAGAATAATCCTCGATAAACTTAAGATGTACCGGGTGTGTCTGATAGATTTCTTCTTCCATCAGGTTTTTGAAGAACAACAACCATGAAACATCATATCCTTTTTCAATCACAGACCTGTTGGTACTTGCCGGCGTGCCGATATGCACAAACTGGATTTCTTTAATCTTTGACAACGTCGTCAACCCTTCTATAAGTTTGGCTGTATCAGCAGCATTTTTCGGATTTTTGAGATAAAAATACACATGATGCACAAACACTTCTTTGGTTTTGGCTGCTTCTGATACTATCGGAGCTGCTGTAGCCAGGGCAGCTAATCCGGCATTCTTAATGAATTTACGCCTGTTAGAGTCTTTCATGAGAAAAGTTTATTTTATTTTTTGATATACAATAATCGTGAATTCCTGCCACATTTCCATTAACTGAAGCTTTAAATGTCTTTAATACACTTCCAAAATATTCTATTTGATAATAATAATAAACTTAAAATTATTAATTTGCATCCCGATTCAAGCATCTGTAAAAAAGTAAACGGAGTCTTTAATAAATACCATCTGATACCAACTTGAAAACAACCAATCTATATAAACTAACGTTTTTTTCTTTCCTGTTTTTCCTTTCTGCCTTTATAGAATCGAGAGGTCAGAATATCTTTTCCAAAACACAATATACCCTTCAGTCAAATCTCATATTCTCAACGGATAAATACACTCCTTTCTGGCTTTCTGCCAATCAATATGGCGAAGTACCTGATAAATCGGGCTTTATTTCCTTTCGAGGATCAGCACACAAAGAATACGATACGCTGTATCACACTTCCAATCTTAAGATGAAAAAGTTTGGATACGGATATGGGTTAAGAGCGGTTGTAAACGCAGGAAAAGTGAATCAGGCACTACTGTCTGAAGGATATATTAAGGTTCGTTACGGTGCATTGGAACTTTACGGAGGAAGAAAAAGGGAAGTTTTCGGATTGGTGGACACCCTGATGTCATCCGGTTCCTTCATATGGTCAGGCAATGCACTTCCCTTGCCTAAAATCCAGATTTCGATTCCAAATTATACGCCGATATTAGCTAAAGGATTAATTTCCATCAAAGGATCATTTGCCCACGGCTGGTTTGGCAGTACTGATTCCGTCAAAAACTATTACCTCCACCAAAAAAGCCTTTACGGAAGAATCGGAAAACCTAACTGGAGAATGAAATTTTACGCTGGTTTTAATCACCAGGTACAATGGGCCGGGAAGCCGGCAAAACCTTTTCTGGACGAACTTTCCGGACAGATAATCAGCAAATACCAAAGTGATTTTGATACCTATATAAAAGTAGTAACCGGTGTCAGTCTCAATAAGGATAGTAAAGGGGTTAATCAACCCGGGGTACCTGTTAATGAAGCATTAAACAGGGCGGGAAACCACCTCGGAACCATTGATCTTGCATTGGAGTGGGAAGATGAAAAAAAGAGAATCCTGATTTATCGGCAGAGTACTTATGAAGATGGATCTTTGTATCATTTAAGTAATGTTTCAGACGGACTTCTGGGTATTTCTTTAAAAATAAAGGATAAAAATAGTTTTCTTAAAAATGTTGTATTTGAATATCTGAATACAAGCAATCAAGGAGGGCCTTTGGACGCTGTAATCGGGGCCATAGCTCCTCAACTAATGGGTCAGGACAACTATTTCAACAATGGAATATACAAAGACGGGTGGACATACAGAAGTAAAATTCTAGGCACTCCCTACATCATCCCATATCATAGAATTTCGAGCTCTTATCCGGATAGTTTAAATGTAAACGAAAACTTCTCTATTAATAATCGTGTTGAGGCTTTTCATACAAATTTTAACTATATTTTTGATAATTTTCAATTCATCACACGCTACTCAGTTTCAGCAAATACAGGTAGTTATTCTAACCCGACAACAAAAAAAATCCAGCATTCTTTTATTCAGAATATCCGTTATAGTGCCAAAAATTACGAGTTTAACTTATCTCTGGCCTTCGATCAGGGTCAGCTGTTTAACAATAATTACGGGATCAATTTTGGAGTCAAACGATCCTGGATTTACTGACTTTTCGATGGCCAAGGGCTTTACATACGAACTTTAATTCCCCTTGATTAAAACTGTAATCATTTTACTTACAAAATTGAGGAATTTAAATTTTAGAGGAAATGTAATTATCCTTGGGGTTTTTTCCAGCAAATTAGGGGTGGAATACATATCATAATAAGCCCTCAGATATTTTTTTAAACTTGGCTTATCCTGCATTGACCAGATAATCTTTTCCATCTTACCCTTAGAGGAGAGCGTATGATTACCAAACAACTGAGTAGGGTTATCCCAGAACTGAGTAATTACTGAAGTATCGGCTGTTTCCCCTGTGTTTGTACTAAAGAAAGTCTTATAATCAAAAATGTCGGATATTAGTTTGTTTCCTGTATCAAAAGCTTTTTCAATCTGATATTGTTTTAATTTCTCCCGGATAACCGTTGCTTCAAAACCTTCCGGTGAATTCTCCCAGAAAACTATCCAATCTGTCAGGTGCTTTAATTTTAGCCACCCTTCACGGTTTCCATGGTGCACGATCATCATGAGCATACATCTGAAATAAATACTGTCCTGATCTGAAAAGAAAACATCAACCGGAATTTTTACAGGAGAATAGGTAGGGTAAATATTGACATGCAAGTCTATTACAACAACCCTGGAAGCCACTTTTTTTCGCATTTCTACTTCAAAATCAGCAGGAATATGCTCTGTTTTAAGACTTGAAATGGAAATGACCTTATTGTCATTTCCAAATAGCTCATAGCCATTTTGAATGAGTAGACGGAAAATCTCAGGGAGGTCTTCGGGATGTGCCAACAAATCAATGTCAACGGTTTCTCTGAGATTTGAATTTTTATAAATCTCTTTTTCAAAAAGCATCCCTTTGTAAAGAACACCTCTTAACCCTGCATTTTTAATGAGACCGATTACCTGGTCCGATTCATGTTTGATGTGAAGAGAGAGTAAAGTCTGGCCTAAAGCAAATCCTCTTAATCTTTCTGTGACGTTTGAGGGGACTTTATCGCTGTTTATCTTTTTTAAGGCATGATATATTAAAGGCCTTATGCTATGAAAATCAACCAGAGAATTAAACCTGTTCCAATCTATATCTGCAGAAATGTCAATCTTTTCAGCACCAAGTTTCTTCAGACCAACTTTCAGTAAAGAAATAATGAAATGTAATTCCAAAGAAAGGGAGTCTTTTTGCATAAATCAGAATTTCAAAATCTGTCATTCATTAAACCGTTTAACAACAGAAAATCTTGATACTAAACCATCAAATCTTCATCGAGAGATTCATAAATGGAATTATTACTTATGTAGTTGGGTATATGATGTTTAAGAAACTTAACAATGTCTACGCTACTCCGTGTTTCTATTTGCTTCCCGAATTTCGACAATTCAATGTTGAGAGAATCAAAATCTTCACTTTTTACTTTAGCGATCAGTATTTTGGGATGATGAGTTGGTATAGTATCTTCATCCGACCCTAATAGCTCTTCATAAAGCTTTTCACCAGACCTTAATCCTGAAAACTCAATCATAATCTGAGTAAAAGGTTCAAAACCGGACAACTTGATCATTCTCTTGGCCAGATCATAAATTTTAACCGGGTCACCCATATCAAACACAAAGATCTCCCCTCCTTTACCCATTGTACCGGCTTCCAATACCAACTGGCAAGCTTCCGGAATCGTCATAAAATATCTGATAATATCCGGATGGGTTACCGTTACCGGGCCCCCGCTTTCAATCTGTTTTTTGAACAATGGAATAACAGAACCGTTTGATCCCAATACATTGCCAAACCGTGTTACAATAAATCTGGTATTATTTCCATGGTGGGTATTCAGACTCTGAACGTACATTTCTGCCAACCTTTTGCTGGCCCCCATCACATTCGTCGGATTAACAGCTTTATCGGTTGAGATGAAAACAAATTTCTCTACTTTAAATTTGGAAGATAAATCAGCAATCACCCTTGTCCCGAATACATTGATATTAACAGCCTCAAACGGATCCCTCTCCATCATAGGCACATGCTTATAAGCTGCTGCATGAAAAACAATTTCAGGCTTATACTTTTCAAAAACTTTATGCATTTGAATAGCATTCACCACATTCTTAACCTCAACATTTATCCGGATACTTTTATCGCTTTTTTTCGACAACCTGCTCAACTCCGTTTCTATATCGTAAAGTGCAGATTCTCCCTGGTCTACAAGAGTCAGTTCACTGGGATGAAAGAAAAGAATTTGTCTTACAATCTCGCTTCCAATAGATCCGGCAGCACCGGTAACTAATATCCGTTTACCCTCCAGAGACTCCTTTATGAGCCTGTTATTTAATTTTATAGGCTCCCGGTCCAACAGATCTTCAATCTTAATATTCTGAATCTGATTTACATTGAGTTGCCCGTTTATCCAATGTTTAACAGGCGGAATATCCTTCATGGTGATTCCCAACTCAAGGAACTCGTCAACAATATCACTTTTTTGTTTGGAACGGATAAACTGAATCGCTAAAATAACTTCAATTTCTTCTTCCTTAAATTCGGGATTATTAAAGTATTTCTGCAGTGCTTCTTGCCTGGAAAGCACTTTTATCCCTTCTATGCTTTTGCCAATTTTCCTATGGTTATCATCAATAAAACATAATATCTGTAAATCTCTTTTACGATCTCTCAAAAGAGAGTTCTTAGTAATTATACCTAAGTTTCCTGCTCCGTAAATGATTACCTTATGACTTGATTTAAAGGTCTTTTGCAGCCCCTCAAACAGCCCTTTGATAAGAAGTCTCACAGAGATTAGTCCAACTAAAACGATAAAAAAATCAATGATCAATATAGAAACAGGTATATTAAAATATATACTGTAATTATCCAGAGGTAAGTACCGGGCAAATAACAAAACCACTGCCGAGGAGAAAATAGCCTTAAATATAGATTTAGTATCCTCAAGACTTGTATGTCTGACAATGCCACGAAAAGTCTGAAAAATAAAAAAAGCCCATGATTTAACAGCTACAGCTATTAATAAATGAAATTTGAAAAGATTAGGCTCTAAATAAGTAAGGTCAAAATTGAAACGGATAAGAACAGCTAACAAGAAAGAAATGGTGGCCACAGTAATATCCATTACCAAAACCAACCAGTGTGAAACAATTTTATCAGTATAGTGGTGTAAAAATTTAGACATCTGCTATGTGTAATTTTTATTCAGAACTCTAAAATGGCGAAAAACCCCCAATTTATGAACTTTAAACTTAATAAATTTACTTTAATATGGCATAAAATCCTAAAAAAAATATTACATTTTTTTTATTAAGCGGCATAATTTATTAATAACCTCCAAACTATTCCTCTGGTTTTACAATCGCAAATTTAACCAAACAATATACGAAAAGCAAGCCCAGGACCAGTATTCCAGATAAAATATTCCTGTAAGTAAAATCCTGATCGATATTATAGATGATGAAAATTGAAATAAGGAATTGAACTGTTGCATAAAGTGACGCAATAATTAAGTGCGGTATCTTCTTTTCATTAACCAATATCTGAAACAGGTGCCTCCTGTGTGCTTTAAAAATATTTTCTTTAAGATATAATCTCTCAAGTATTGTAATTACACCATCAATTCCATAAACACTTAAAAATAAAAAATAAACAGGGTTTCTGTCTTCAATACTCAGTTTTGTAATTAAGAAAAGAATAATCACAGCTATCGAAATACTTCCTACATCACCGGCAAAGCAAACGGCTTTCTTCCGGAAATTAAAAAAATTAAAGGCTAAAAGACTCGCTGAGATAAAATATAAAAAATTATTATCAATAAAATAAAGATGGTGATTGTTTACCATCCAAAGAGCTAAAATTACGAGTAAGCTATATCCTCCGGTAAGGCCGTTTATGCCATCCATAAAATTATATATATTGATAATACCCACTCCGACAATCAGGGATAGGGAGAAAATTAACCAGGGATATTGTGACAAAAAGTCTAGTTGATAAAGAATACAAAAAATGGCTAGAAATTGAAAGGGAAGCCTGTACCTGTTAGGAAGAGTAAAAATATCATCTGCAAAGCTGATCAGTGAAACCCCGGTAAGCCCCAGGAAAAAGAATGGATAAGAAAAGTCTGAATAAACAAAATAAGCTAATGCCGTTATAAAAAATACGACTCCTCCTCCCCTGATAGTTACTACAGAATGCGAACTCCGTTCGTTTGGCCTGTCAACAATATTAAAATAATCGGCGATACGAAAATAAACTAAGGCTAAAAAGCTGGCAAAGATTGTGAGAATTAAAAATTTAAGCATCTTGAAATGACTTTGCGGTTATCAATAATCCTTCTTCCGAATTCAACGGAAGAGGTTTCCTGATAGCCGTTTTTATTTTACTATTAGAAACCACATAATTTTCTGTTAATTTAAAAAGTCGTTCTTTTCCCAGAGGTAACTTTAGAATGTCTCCTATGCTGGCAAAGAAGAAGACAACTTTCTTAGGGACTTTCCACAATCTCGCAGACTTTCCTGTTGATTGGCTTAATATTTCAACAACCCTGCTGGTAGATAAAGGACCATCATCTGCAACATTATAAACGCCTGAAGGAATATCCCCTCCTTCTATAAGTTCTTTGACAATAAAACATAAATTATCAATACTCAAAAAGGATCTTTTATTATCAAAAGCGGCCAGGGGATACGGAATACCTTTTTTAACAAAATTATACAATAAAGTTAAATTTCCCTTATTTCCAACGCCGTGTATCATACATGGCCTGAGAATGTAAACCCTTTTATTTCCTGGCAGATTCTTTAAAATATACTCCTCTGCCATCAATTTAGATTTTCCATAATGAGTTAAAGGATTTGGTATAGTATCTTCAGTTAAAATTTCGTCCGTACTATCTGCGACCGCTTTAACCGAACTAAGTGTAATAAATACCATTGCTTCTGAAGCTAAAAAAGCATCGAATATTTTTTTTGTCAGCTCGGTATTAACTTCATAATATTCTTCGGGCCTTGAAACATTTTTCAAATCATGTGCCTTTCCTGCGAGGTGAATTATGGCTTCAAATCCACTCGAGTCTATATCTTCATTTCTATTTATCTTTTTTACAGTATACTGGTTGTCATGAAGGTATTTTTGGAGATTTTTCCCAACAAAACCTGTAATGCCCGAGATAAGAATCGTCATGATTTCTAAGATTCAATTTGTAAATACTTAAAACAATGCAGCATATTTCTCTGTAATAACTGACCATCTGTATCTTCTCCCGGCAATTTCCTTCATAATATTTCTATACAAATTTGTGTTTATTTCACCTCTTTCAAAAGCTGTAATTAAATTACCAAGCTCCTCTTCATCATTAAAGTACAGTGCTTTCCCTTCCGTTGTTTCAATATTATAACTTACTCCGAGAACGATGCAACAAAGTCCGAGAGTCATTGCCTCGACCAAAGACGGATTAGTACCACCAACACTATGTCCATGAACATATATACCGCAATTACTTCTTAATTCATCTAAAGTCTGTTGTTCATATATCGGATCCAATAAAGTCAGATTATCATATGAAGAATACTGATCTCTTAATTCTTTACCATACTGACTGTTATTCCAGTTCCCAATAAGTATTAACCTGGTATTTGAATTACTAAAAGCACTTAATAATAAATGAATATTGTTCTCCGGTTCAATTCTGCAGACTTTAAAAGCATATTGCCCCTCTTCAATTGAGTATTTGTTTTTTGTTTTTTCACTCAACTTAACAAAAGATGCATTATCTCCACCATATTCGATCAGCTCACTTTTCCTTTTATATGTTTCAGAAATATATTTCTGAATATGCACATTATCTGCAACAATCACATGTGCGTACTTTATTCCTATTTTCTCTGACAACAATAAAAAGTTCTGTATATTTTTATTCCACTTCCCTCTATTCCATTCCAGTCCATCCGGATTTAGTATGATTTTTTTTCCGAACAATTTTACAATCGGGAAGAAGATACATCCTGAGGTTCCCAAAACCAATAAAGTATCATATTTGACCGCTCCATGAAAAAGCGAGACCATGTCATAAAAAACGCTCTGATAACCGTTAGCCTTTAAGTTGATGATTTTCAGTTTTGCCCCATTATATTCTTTCAGGCCTTTTACTGCGTCATGAGAACTTGTGTAAACAGTTAATGCGAACCTCTCTCTTAAATTCAAAGTAAGGTGATTCAATAATTGGTCCCAACCTCCATATCTTCCGGGTAAACCATTTGTACCGACCACCCCTATTTTCTTTTTCATGTATAAAACTTTATGAATTAATTACTTTCTCTATCTGATCAATCATATTATCATAAGAAAATGAATCTGCTTTTATTTTGGCTTCTTCTGACATCTTGTTGTATAAGGAACTATCCTTAAAAAGTAAATTTATTTTGCCGATCAACTGATCAATGTCTCTTGAATCTACTTTAAAGCCCTGAACACCGTCATCTACTATTTCAGCAATTCCACCAACAGGAGGTACAATTACAGGAATCCCATAAGTCATGGCTTCCAAGGCTGTCAACCCAAAGGTTTCAACCCACTCATTGGTTAAAGATAAATTTACAACTAAATCAGCCTTCCTATACCAGGGATGAAGATTTGTTCTTGTTGACAGAATTTGAAGATTTTGAGGCTTTTCAAGAGTATGGAAAAAAGAATCTACCTCCTCGTCGTCCGCGTTTAAAATTAAAGTAAAAGAATATTCTTTAAGCATCTTTGCCAGCTCTAAGAACACTAATACTCCTTTGTAAACCCGCAGAGAGCAAATCATCAAAATATTGTAGCTCGCCCTACCCCTCTCTTTGTTTTTCCTGGCCATTGAAGTAAACTCAGGAGACAAAGAATTATATACAAGCGTTTTTTTACTTGTGGGTAAATCAAAGCAGTCAAATAAATATTTAGACACAAAAATAGATTTTCCAGAATATTTTTTAAAAATTGTAATGGCGATGTTCTGAATCAGGTTTTTAGTCACCGGTTTTTCGTGAACATGATAAATAACCTCTTTTTTAACGAAAGCCGCTCCAAAAGCCGCTCCGAAAGGAAGGATCGTATTGATGTATATTTTCGAGTTTACATCTTTGCGATGTCTTAAAACTGCAAAAAAATACCGCAGCTGTGCATAAATGAACAGTATTAAAGTAAGAACTTTATTTGATGAGAATTTATAGACTACCTCATTATACTTAACGCCAGTAATATTGGAAAGAAAACCTGTTTCTGAAGTAGAGGAATACAACTCTATTTCATACCCTTTTTTTATAAGCCCTTTCATGATGAGAGACAGCACATGCGGGCTTCCGCTATGATCATTAAGCATGTGGAAAAAAATCACTTTCCTTTTTAATATCTTTTCCATCTAATTCCGGCTTTTAATAAGTTTAGCAGGAACTCCACCATAAATACTATTTTCTTTATAGGTACCAGCAACAACTACTGCACCGGCAGCAATAATACAACCAGATTCAATATTTGCTCCATCCAAAATAGTAACTTTAGAACCAATCCAACAATTTTCCCCAATTTTTATACCCTGATGGCTAACACCCTGGAGTCGGATCGGTACATTTAAATCCGCATAGTTATGGTTTTCTGAATGAAGACTCACAAAATTTCCCATTATTGTGTCATTGCCAATGCTTATACCACCAGCACATCCCAGAAGTGAAAAGCTACCTATTCCAACATTATCTCCAATTATTAAGCCCACTCCTTTATGATGTATCGAACCGCTGCATTCTACATGGCTGTTCTTTCCAATTGAAACATTCTTCCCTAAAACTATACCATTTTCGGAATAGGCATCCACATAGCATCCGTCATGAATCACAGCGTTACCTGAGAATTGAAACTTTGATGCACATCTTACCGTAACATTCCTGCCTATTCCAATCAATAACTTACTCTTCCGGAAGGTTAGAAACCCTCTGGCAAATGAAATTCCATTTCTCAAAATAAAACCTCCAAAATAGCGAGCATTCAGGTCACCTTCAAAATCCTTTTTCTCTCCCCGGTATAAATAATAAACAGTAGACAGTAATTTACTAATCATGTTGATTTTTGATTAAAATTTACTATTGCTTCATTATAATATTTCTCAATATCCTGAATTCTGCTTGATGCAGTATACTTGTTTAGACAAACAGAAAAATGATTTCTTTTCTCATCCAGAATCCTGGGCTCTTCTAATATTAGTTTTAGTTTCTCTCTGAATCTCAACACTAAATCGTCATAATTTTTGACATCTAAAGCGACTAAAAACCCACATTTATCGCAAATTACATTCGCCATTCCACAATGATCTAATGAAATAGTCGGAACCCCACTTTCAAAAGCCTCCCAAAGTACCGTGGGCGTTCCTTCAGATAAAGATGTTGATATATGTAAATCTGCTGATTGCAAAAGGTCCTTTACCTGACTTCTTGGCACTTGCCCAATAAAAGAGATTTTTGAATCTAATTTATTAAACACTGCATTCTCTTCCATTTTATTTCTTAGTGCACCATCTCCGACCACATTCAAACTCCAGTTATACTGATTAAGTCCACTTAGAGCATCCAGTAAAAGAGTTAAATTCTTACGAGCATCAATACTTCCGATCCATATCAAATTTAGTTTTGAATAATCCTTCGGATTAACTTTTATTAAATTACTTTTCACAAAGGTCTCAGGTAGAATGTAAGACTTTTTCCTAAAGTATTTTAAAATATTATCTGAGTCTGTTTTTGTAACGGAAATAATGACGTCTGCCCTTTGAGCTGCCTTTTTGATCCGCATTGAAAAATTCAAATATGCCCATTTTACAAAGTTTCTGAAAAGTATACTTAACGCAGATTTCTTGTTTTTCCAGTTAATCAAATTTGTTGGAAGTATATATGTCCCACTTATTGAACCCCAAACAAAAGGAGCATCAATTTTCCATAAAAACCCAGGTTCTCTAAAACCTGTAGGATTCAACTGATGAATAATGTCAAAATGATTTTCTTTTTGAAGTTTTTTCGCAATACGATAAACGTCCCATTGATAGAAATAAAATGCAGGAGAAAAAAAAATCCAGAAACCCAGAATATTTAGTTTATTAATATTCCTTGCCCAAAAGCCAGGATTTACTTTTATAAATTTTATGTTCTCATTGTATCCATTCTTACTTATTTCTTCTATTTCCGATGTGTCGCCCATATCATTACCTGAGGCTCCATAAAGTACATAAACCAAATATTTCTCTGCTAAAACATTTACGGCATTCCATCCAATGGCATACTCAGACCCTTTAGTAGGAGATAAGGCATAAATATTTACCAGTATTTTCTTTCTGTGTTCCATTTTTAATTTTCTATATGCTAATTTTTAGAATGTATCAGTTTTGATAAGTATCCCTGATAAAAAGTTACCAGTAAATCTAACCACATGCTTTTATAGTGTTTTTGTCTTATCATCTTTTCTTCAGAGTGACTCTTTTCCGTATTTTGAGATGCTCCGCCTACTCTCATATAAATCAACACATCATCTATGACATTAAATTTCGAATTCTCTTTTACAGCCCTCAAGGTCCAGTCATAATCTATCGCAATTGAATAGTTCAGATTAAACAAGCCTACTTTTTTAGCTATGCTTACAGGTGTGTACATAGTAGGATGGAGGACATACATGCCGAAAGGTAGCAGATGCGGCCTGCTTTTCATTTTCTTTATAAAGCTGCCGGTTTGGGTAATCAGATTTAAAGAGCCACAAATAATTGTTTGCTCATCAGTATAATTATCAGCAATAATACCGACACACTTATCTGAAGAAAAATAATCATCAGAGTTTAAAAAGCCTACCAAGCCTTCTTTACAATATGCCAATCCTTTATTAAATGCATCTGCAATACCTTTATCAGGTTCTGACAAAATGACTTTTATATGATCAGAATATTTTTTTATTATTTCCATTGACGAATCCTGAGACCCGCCATCAATTAAGATATAATTAATGTTTTTATAATCTTGATTTATTACGCTCAGGATAGTTTGCTCTATGTACTTTTCTGAATTGAACGAAATGGTAATAATATTTACTAATGGCCTCATATTTCCCTGTTTTTTTAAAATAATTCTCCGTACATCTTATAATCTATCATTTTGAAATATATGACAAATAAAAACACATACAGAAACTCAAATTCTAAGTTAAAAAAGCTCGAAACAACAAGGTTCGCTACTATTAATGAGGCTATAGAAGCTTTCACCAATCTTTCTAAAAATAAGACTTTAGAGTCCCCCGGAAAAACTAAAGACACTTTAGTCGTATCTTTGAAAATATAGAAGAAAAAGAAGAAATATAATAAAATACCTGAAAGTCCGGTTTTGATTAATAAATATAAGAACCCATTATGTAAAATGGGGATGAATCGGAATTCTGTATTTCCCAATGGCACATACATTCCAAGATCTACCATTGCTCCAAAACCCTTCCCAAAAACTTTTTCTAAAGAAGTCCCTTCTCCAAAAGAAGAAATAGCCATTAGTGATTCAAATCCGCGAAAATTAATTATGATGTCTCGCTGGGTTGAATAATCTTTTGTTTCCAGTTCGGTGAATGACCTGATTAATTTAGTCATAAAAGTCATCCCCCCCCTGTCAGTCTTTTCGTCATACGATTCAAAGCTTCCGATACTTATTACTGCAAAAAGCGGGATGAGCGTAATGAGGATAATTACAATCCTCTTTTTAAAACTGATCGCATTGAAATACATAAAAAACAAAAAGACAATTCCAATAACCAGGTATGTCCTGGATCCGGATAAAATCAGGGCAATTATATTGATCGCTATTGCAGAATATCTGACAAGTCCATTATAAGGAATAGTTATCCCGATTCTTTTATTGAACAACAATATAAATAATGATATAATCATGAGTGAGTTGCCCGGACTTACTTCATTTCTGATCAAAGTAAAATTATTAACCAGGTCAAAGTCAAACTTTTGTATAGAAATAGCTGTATGCAAAAATGAAAAAATGATACCTAATAAAACAAATAATGAAATAACTTCTTCCAAAGAAAACTTCTTTGCCAAAACGTATCCCATCATAATGCAGATGACGGGAATAAGAAAATAATAAATATCTCTGATAACATCTACAAACGGGAATCTCAATAATCCCGTAATACCTAATAATATAGGCAAAATCACCAAAGGCAATCGTTTAAAAAAATATCTGTCTATTCTGCTGAAAGGGAACCCCACCAGTAAAATTAAAATATTCACAATGTAATTCGGCCAGAACATTTCCTTAAAGAAAATCAGCACAACAAGAACTAATAATAATATAAAGACTATTTTCTTTTGCATTTCTTATCACTGTTAGTTCTTATATCTTACAATTCTATTTATAAAATACTCCATCCACTTGTAATAATTGAGATGTATTCGGATCTGAAAAAACCGGTTCCAAAAAACACAAACGATATCCCAAATCTGAAAGATAATTTATCATTTCAACCATTAGTGGCTCATCTTCATACAATTCAATCAATGACATTTCTAATTGTATTCCTTTAATACTAGACATTGAATTAAGGCCACCTTCCAGAACTCTCTTTTCAAAACCCTGAGTATCTACTTTTAAAAAAATATTTCTCTGAATATCCAGAACCTTCTCTTCAAATAAGGTATCAAGCTTTTTAATGATAATTTCTTCTCTTCTTGTATAGACGGACTGCGGGGCACTTTTTAAATGATTTGGCGACATATCTAAAATTGAACTACTCTCGGAATTTGACGCTACATTTATTTCACTTTTGCCGTCAAAATCACCTATGGCAATGTTAAATACTTTCCACTGATCGTCGTGACCGGATCTTTTTTTTAGTTTTTCAAAAGCGTCTTTCAATGGCTCAAAAGAATAGATATCCCCATTGTAACCTAATGAACGGATGGTATTTGCATAATCTCCAACATTTGCCCCAATATCAAGCAATAAGTTTATTTCATACTTTTCAAGCAATGCAGCTGGCCTAAAAACCCCTGCCGGTCTTTTTTGAATATTTATACCATTTCTCCTTAAATAATACTTAAACTTTGAAAACATTTTTAACATAAGTGTGAAATTAAAGTTTGATTCCTTTGTCTATTTATTCCATATGCCGTTCGCCGTTTTTGACACAATTTTTTTGTATTGAATGTATGTTACAAAAACCAGTGGTAAAAGAATGATTGTAGAAGCATTTATTACCCCCGAAACCCCCATATACTTTGTCAAAATATAGGCAAGGGGCAAATAAAAGACTAATGCAAATATAGAATGTATTGTTTGAATATAGATTTTACCCGTCCCATTGATTACATAAATATAAGTCGAATGCAAGTTATATACGATAGCATAAATTGAAATTGAAACTGAAATTGAAAAAGGTATGTGAACGGTTTTGCCAATCCAGAAATCATAAAAGAAATTTGAGATAAGAATTAATAACGCTGTTAACAGAATGGAGAGATACCATAGTTTTTGTATCTTTTTTACTGAATTTCGTATCCAGTCAATGTCGCCTTTTGCATATGCATTCGTAAAAGCTGACCACATAGGATTAACAATTATAACAAATATAACCATAATGATATTGAAATATTTGTATGCAATATTATAAGAAGTAACTTCTTTAGCCCCGTAAAGCTGAATAATAATAAAATTTGAGGAAGAAAATATTAATAATGTACTCAGTTGAATAATAAAGAACTTAACCCCAAGCCCCAATAAATCTTTAATATACTTTACGTTTACACTAGCATAGCTTGGGGCTATTAATTTATATCTTCCCCTGAAAAGGATTATTGATGCTATAGAAAAAACAAACGGATAAGTAATGCTGAAAGCGATCGAAACCAATTTCAGAGAGCCTTTTGTAGTCTCTGTTAATATAAAAATAATAATCACAGATAATATACTGCTTACTACACTTAAGAGGGTATCAAATGCCGGACGCTGATCAGCTAAAAGAATTATGCCCAATAGTTTGAATACAAACCTAAGACAAAATAAGCCACAGAGCCACAAAACCATTCCTGAAATATATTCACCAGATTCAGGGCTGATATTTAATATCACACTCCAATTTAAAAACTGGTTAATTGAAGTCATTATTAAAAAAAAACCTGCCGAAATTAAAATAAAAAAGACAAAGGCTGTGCTAACATATGATTTACCTAATTCATAGTCTTTTTTGGCCAATGCCTCTGATAATTTATTGCGAAGTCCGTGTCCGATTCCAATATCAAAAAAGTCAACCCAAATTAATATTGAACTGAGGGTTAGCCAAATACCATATTCTGTAGGATTCAGATAATTAATGGTTATCGGAACAACGATAAACGAAACAAGTATACTAACCCCTCTTAAAAAAAACAGAGATATTATATTCAATTTTAAAAGGACTGACCTTTCGTGACCCTTTGTGAAAAAATTTTTTATTTTTTTTATTTGATTCATCAAATAAGCCTTAGTTTTTAATCGTACATTAAAATTTATCTGCCATGGAAAATACCTCTTCCTAAATTGAATCCGCTACTACAATCGGCCATCAACCATGTCCCTATCCAGAAATGATTTAGCATCAAATATCACTCCCTCACTAATTTTTATACTTCCATAATTGAAATCCACAAATTCATTATGGGCTACAGCCACAATAATCGCGTTATATTTAGTGCATTCACTGACATTGGTAAAAATATCCAGATCATATTCTTTCTTTACTTCTTCAACATTTGCCCATGGATCGAAAATATCTACTTCAATTCCAAACTGAATTAATTCATGATAAATATCTATTACACGTGTATTTCTCACATCGGGGCAATTCTCTTTGAAAGTAATACCCATTATTAAAGCTTTGGCTCCTTTTATTTTATGGTCCTTCTGAATCATCAGCCTCACTACTTTATTAGCCACAAAAGCACCCATCTGCTCGTTAACCATATGTCCGGAAAGGATTACATTAGGATAGTATCCCAATGTCTTGGCTTTATGGGTAAGATAATAAGGATCTACCCCTATGCAATGACCACCAACGAGACCCGGACGATACTTGATAAAGTTCCATTTCGTGGCAGCTGCATCGATTACATCCTGAGTATCAATATTCAAACGGTCACAAATTAAAGCCAGCTCATTCACAAATGAAATATTGACATTTCTTTGAGCATTTTCAATGGCTTTAGAAGCTTCAGCCACTTTAATACTGGGCGCCTTATGGGTCCCTGCTTCAATAATGGATTTGTAGAGGCTGTCAACTTTATCAGCAGTTTCAGGTGTTGAACCGCTGGTAACCTTTTTTATTTTAGTAAGTGTATTGATTTTATCTCCGGGATTTACCCGTTCAGGAGAATAACCAATATAAAAATCTTCATTATATTTTAGTCCTGACGTTTTTTCCAACACCGGAACACAGTCGTCTTCGGTACATCCTGGATAAACTGTGGACTCGTAAATAACCAAGTCCCCTTTCTTGAGTATCGACCCCAGCATTTTTGAGGCATTGATAAGTAAGGTAAGATCCGGAGCTTTAAATTTATCTATTGGTGTTGGTACAGTAACGATAAAGACATTATACAGGTCAAGATGCTGTTGATCCGATGAGAGATAAAGCCCTTTATTCTTCAATGAAAAATTGTCAGGCTTAACTATATTCTGTAAATCATTCAGATTAGACTCATTCGTACGGTCGATACCTTTTTTCAGTTCTTCAATTCTCTTAACATCTATATCAAAACCTAATACATTGTACTTCTTGCCAAATTCCATGGCAAGTGGTAAACCAACGTAACCCAATCCGATAACGGCTATTTTGGTGTCCGGAATAATATCAGTTGTTTTTCTTTTCACTTAGAGTAAGTTGAAACACAGAAGGAAACTTGATGACTTCATTTCTTGCAATTGTCTTAGTTGGTTGATTTATATAATTTTCAAACACTACAGCTTAGCTATTTTTCAATTCCATTTAACAGATCAAAGATGTAATTGTATAATCCAGGTCCTTAGCAAAAACAAAATATTAATTGGAATTAAGAATAAGCTTATAATTTTTACTTTTTAAGAGGATTATTATCAGACCTGAAATAATTCCGAAAAAAAATGCCCCTGCTAAGATAATAATTTTTTTAGGTTCACTTTTCAAGGTCGGTACTACCGGTGGTTCCAATGTTTTAAAAACAGGCGTTTCCTGATTAAGTCTGATTTTAGCCTCTTCGTATTTTTTCAATAATTCATTATAAAATGAAGATGATATCTTATACTCAGATTCAAGACGCTCACGCTGAACATCAGCGGCTTGGATACGGATAGTAGGTGCTTGAAATTGATCTGAATATTGTGCCTTTTTCTCTTGGTTAGAGTAAAATTTACCTCTGGAAACAGCTACCCTCTCCGCAAGGAATTCTACTTCTTTTCTCAATTTTTCCGTACGATAAGAAGTCACATAATTAGTAAGATAATCAATAGCAAACTTAGCAACATCAGCAGCCACAACAGGATCCGGCATTTTACTGGTAATCAAAATCAATCCGGATTTTCTATCTACAGATGCATTGACCCTGATTCTTAAATCTTTAATTCTTTTCTGATTAAGAAGATTCAAAACTAAAATTCCATTTTCTTTCACCGGGAATTTGTTCAGCATCCTATCTTCAAATTTTTTATCCTTTTCTACAGCATTATGGTAAAAATAATCAAAGGATATCTCACGATTATCTTTGGTTCTAACTTTAGTTTTGAGTAATTCGATATAAAAAGGTGTGCTGTTTATAATATCAGGATACAGATCAGGCCTTATTGCATCTGCACTGTTTCCGGCAGATCCCAAATCTACACCAGCCAAGCTGGCTAAACCGGCAAACTGACTCAATCCACTCCCCTTTGATTGTACTTCAGGTAAAATCTTCCCATCAGATATAAACTCTTCTCTGGCGGTAAAAGCATAATATGCCCCGCCCAATAGAGAAAGAAGTATTATGCAAAAGAAAATCCATTTTTCCTTCCTGAAGATCTGAGGAAGAGCTCCAAAATTGATCTTTACTTCATCACGAACATTCTGCGAAATTTCTGTCATTTCTTTACTAAATTAAACAAGGTTAACAATACAGCCGATAAGGAAACAAATCCCGTACTCATCGAGATAATCTCAGCCTTGCTCATTTTTTGTCTTCGTTTGACAGGAACAATGATTTCCATTCCCCTCTCTATTTTAGGATAATTCTTTATTCCCAGAAATGAACTTGTTCTGTCTGTTAAACCATTAGCATATCTTACATATGTTTTCTTAACAAACGCACTGTCACTGAAGCCCCCAGCCTGGGCAATGTAATTTTTAAAAGAGAAATCCGGTTGATAAGCTACTGATGTTGGATTTAAGACCTCTCCACTTATTCTAATTATCTCCACATCTTTAGGAATAACCAAGCTATCAGATTCCTCCAGAAAAAGATTGTTAATGCTTTTAGGATGCTCTACTACTTCTTTAAGATTTACAGCGACAATTTTTTTATCTCTATAGAATTGAGCTCCACTTAAATAGGCCTCAGGTCTCAACCCTCCGGCACGAACAATCAGGTCGTAAATTCTTTCATTCCTGTTCTGTATGGTGTATTTACCTGGGTAGTTAACTTCTCCCACGATACTCACCAGCTTTTGATCTTGATAGTTCGGTAATTCACGAACGAAAACTTGGTCAAACGGTCTCAAAACAGTCAACTTCGCATTCGTTAAAAGGTCCTTGGTGATTTCAAGATTGATAACTTCCACAGTTTTATCTACCAATTCGTCATTAAATAATCTTCTGGCTATTTCAATCCGTTTACCTGTGGCACCTTCTCTGAACCCTCCCGACAAGATAATCAGGTCATTCACCGTCATGTTCTCTACGAAGCGATAATCTCCGGGTTCTGTAACAGCTCCGTGAATGGTTACATTCCTTAGTTCTCTGATTTCAAGAATGGATTTAACAATCAGAGCGTCTTCTCTCTTAAGAGCAATATCAGGTATTTCACCTTTCATGAGTTTTCCCAAGTCTATTCCAATAAATTCCGGATCAAGATTTTCTCTTAATCTTCTTAGAATAGCTCTATTTAAAAAGGCATCTTCCCGAAGTCCTTCCGCCTTTTTAATCAATTGAGAGACTGTCGATAGTTCTCCCGAAATCGCGTAATCTCCCGGCCTGAAAATAGCCCCCTCAACACTTACTTTATTTTCAAACCTGTCAATAATAGCCCCGATACTCAATGAGTCACCATTATTAAGAGCAAAGTGCTCAAACTGAGACTGATCCACAGTTATCAACTTTTTCTCCTTT
Organism: Emticicia sp. CRIBPO; assembly: GCF_009905725.1. Classification (GTDB taxonomy): domain Bacteria; phylum Bacteroidota; class Bacteroidia; order Cytophagales; family Spirosomataceae; genus Leadbetterella. The sequence goes on from NZ_JAAAKV010000007.1 coordinate 45,312, forward strand.
GCCGTCTTCCTGTTTACATTCAGGTTAGAAACGTATGCTTTCTCAGTAAATCCACCTGCAAATTTCAAAACATCTTCAACTGTTTCTTCCGGCTTAAGTTCAAATATCATTTTACGTTTGATCTCACCATCCAAAACAACTTTTCTTTCAGCCACAGGAATAAAAATAACATCCTGGTCCTGTAAACTTACATTCCCCTGTGCACTTCCTTTCATCAGAAAATCATACAAATCCAGTTTCTGAACAATCTTGTTGCCTCTCAAAAGCTGAATCGACCTGAAAGATCCGTTTTCAGAAGGCCCTCCGGATAAATACAAAGCATTAAAGAGTGTTGAAAGAGATGAAACCGTGTAAGTACCCGGATTCTTTATTTCACCAATCAGGGTCACTTTTATTGAACGGACATCTCCTAACGTAACATCCAGATTCAATGTCCCATTTCTCAGACCGGCAAACAAAGGACGTAAGCGTTGTTCTATCTTTTCCTTCGCTTTCTGAACGGATAAGCCATTGACATAAATAGGGGCCAGGTTTTCTATTTTGACTGTTCCTTCGGGTGAGATTACCAAAGAATAATGTTGAAAGGCATAGCCTGAGATATCCACACTTAATTCATCATCAGGCCCAAGAATATAATTGGACGGCGTAGCTAATCTAAGGTTGGGTTCAAAGGAAAGTCGCTTATTCTGAAACAGATAGGCTCCAAAAATTTCCTTTTTATTCAGATTGGTTTTCTCTTTTTTATCCGGTAAGGAATCTGATTTACTTTGCCTTCTTCCCAAACTATCAAGATCATCAATGAACGCTCTCTTGGAAAGATCTCCCAATTGCTCTCTGGAAGACTTTTTAGCGGTTGAAACAGCAGTACGGCTCTTGGATTTTATTTTATTATACCGTTCACGCATTTTAACGATATCCTCAGCTTTGTAGCCATTAGCCAAAGCCAGTTTTTCCATTTGCTCTTCGGTCAGTCCTTTTTCCAAAGCAGCTTTGTAATACTCCTCAATTTGTTTGTCGGTCAAAGCCTCTATATTTTCCGGCTTTTGTGCAAAGGAAACATTGAATATAAATATAAAAAGAAGAAGGAGAAATCCGAAGTTGTATCTGGGTCCTAACATATATTTTTGAGTTGACTGTAAATTCAGACAGCAAAATTACATACAAACCACAGAGTATTCCAAGCATTTCGGATAATGAATTTGTATTATAGCAAGATCAGTCCTCCATTATGTTACCCAGAAATGTATTTTTCAACAAAAACGACATTAAAAAAAAGCTGACGCCCCAGTTGAGATAAACATAGTAATAATCACTAACGTCTTTATGAACGTTGCTTTTGATCTGATTTTTCTCAAACATGTTGATCTGCTCGAAAATCTTCTCCAGAGTTTGTTCGTCTGTAGCCCTGAAAAACTGCCCTTTCCCTTCTTTGGCCAACTGTCTGAGTGTTCTCTCATCTACCACTTCTTTCTGGTTACTTTTACCGATTGCGATCGTGTAAACCCTTATTCCGAATGTTTTGGCCAGTTCTACAGCCGTCAGCGGATCAAGGCTACCTGCAGTATTGTCACCATCACTGATGATAATGGCTACCTTTGAATTTCCCGGCACATCCCTCAGGCGGTTGATACATGAAGCCAGTGCATTTCCAATGGCTGTTCCTGAAGTTTTAATGAGATCACTGTTCAATTCTTTCAGGTATTGTTTCAGCATGTCATAATCGGTGGTCAGGGGGCTAAGCGAGAAAGATTCTCCCGCAAAAACCACCAGCCCGATCCTGTCATTTTTACGGCCTGAAATGAACTTTGAAGCTACCTGCTTGGCCGCTTCGAGCCTGTTGGGTTGCAGATCATTATAAAGCATCGACTCTGAAATATCAATGCCTAATACTATATCTATCCCCTCTCCGTATTGTTCTTTACTTTGATTAAATCGCTGCGGTCTGGCCAAAGCCATTAAAATCCCTACCATTCCCAAAATAAAAAAGCCTGGTATGGTAAACCTGAGCCAGATCAGCCAGGAATTCTGAACAGAAGTGTGACTTACAGATAATTCAAGTTTTTGTTTGGACTGGGTATAAAATATCCATCTGAACAGGAAGAGAAGAGGAATGGCAAGCAAGCTGTACAGGTACCACGGATTAGCCCAGACAAACCCTTTGAGGGTTGATAGTTTAAACCATTCCAGTGAATACCATGCGGGCATAAATTAATGTTTTACTTTTTAGAAATTTTCCACGGCTTTTCTTACACTTCCGTATTTGAGCAACAGTTCATGAGCTTCCTCATGGCCGATGCCAAGTTCTTTCATCACCATCAGGGTGCCCCTTTCCACCAGCTTTTCATTGCTAAGTTGCATATCCACCATCTTATTGCCTTTCACCTTGCCAAGCTGGATCATTACAGTGGTTGAAATCATATTCAAAGCCAGCTTTTGGGCCGTTCCTGATTTCATCCGGGTGCTGCCGGTCACAAACTCAGGCCCTACCACAATCTCCACAGGAAACTCAGCTTCCTCTGCCACCGGACTTCCTGAATTGCAAACCACACAACCGGTAAGTATTCCTTTCTTTCTTGCTTCTTTTAAGCCCCCGATCACATATGGTGTCCGGCCGGAAGCGGCAATGCCGATCAACGAATCCTTTTTCCCGATTCCATTCTTCAAAAGGTCAATCCAGGCCTGTTGCTCATCATCTTCGGCGTTTTCAACTGCTTTTCTGATGGCCCCGTCTCCTCCGGCGATCAATCCCACCACCATATCGAATGGAACTCCGTATGTCGGAGGGCATTCTGAAGCATCTACAACACCGAGTCTTCCGCTGGTTCCTGCCCCGATATAAAACAACCGGCCTCCGGCTTTCATCCTTGGTACAATCTGATTAACCAATGCTTCAATCTGAGGAATGGCCTTCTCTACTGCAAAAGGCACTGTTTTATCTTCATCATTAATACCTTGTAATAACTCCGTTACAGATTTCCTGTCAAGATCCTGATGATGTGACGCGGCTTCGGTCGAGAGTTCCTCCAGATTCATTAATTCAGCCATTATACAATTGATTAAAATGTTTATAGAAGAGCGGAATGGTTTCTATTCCTTTGAAAAAGTTAAAAATACCGTAATGTTCATTGGGAGAGTGAAGTGCATCGGAATCCAATCCAAAACCAAACAATATCGATTTTAAGCCCAGTTCTTTTTCAAACAAAGCCACAATAGGGATACTTCCACCTCCACGGGTAGGTACAGGTTTTTGTCCGAATGCTTCCTCCATAGCTTTATAGGCAGCCTGGTAACCGATAGAGTCCATCGGAGTAACGTAAGGCTGGCCACCATGGTGACGGCTCACTTTTACCTTCACTGTTGGTGGAGCAATGGCCTTAAAATGTTCGGTAAATAAATCTGAGATTTCTTCCCAGTCCTGGTCAGGTACCAATCTCATTGAAATCTTGGCAAATGCTTTAGATGGCAATACGGTTTTTGAACCTTCCCCGATATAACCGCCCCAGATTCCGTTTACATCTAATGTAGGTCTGATAGAAGCTCTTTCACGGGTAGTATAGCCGGCTTCTCCTGAAACAGCGTCTACATCAAGGTCTTTTTTATATATTTCTTCATCGAAAGGAGCAGCTTCAAGTGAATCTCTTTCTTCAACGGTCAACTCTTTTACTTTATCATAAAACCCTTTGACAGTCACTTTGCCATAGGCATCATGAAGAGAGGCTATCATTTTCGAAAGCACATTGACGGGGTTGGCAACCGCCCCTCCGTACACCCCAGAGTGCAAATCACGGTTGGGTCCGGTTACTTCCACTTCCATATAAGCTAGCCCGCGAAGGCCGGTTTCAACGGAAGGAATATCATTGGCAATGATAGAGGTATCTGATATAAGGATAATGTCGGCTTTCAGTTTTTCCCTGTTCTCTTTAACAAAAGTAGCTAAGTGTTCAGATCCTACCTCTTCTTCCCCTTCAAACATGATTTTAACATTACAACACAGGGTGTTGTTAGCCATCATCGTTTCAATGGCCTTGACATGCATATAAATCTGTCCTTTATCATCACAAGCTCCCCTGGCGAAAATAGCTCCCTGCGGATGAGCAGGTGTTTCTTTTACGGTAGGTTCGAAAGGCGGTGTATCCCAAAGCTCCAGAGGGTCTGCAGGTTGTACATCATAATGTCCGTAAACCAATATAGTCGGCAAAGCCAGGTCAGTTATTTTTTCAGCATATACTATGGGATGACCCTCAGTAGGACAAATTTGTGCGGAGTCGAGACCAGCTTCCAGAAGTCTGCGTTTTATATATTCTGCGGCTTTCAGCATATCGCCTTTAAAGCGTGAATCGGCACTAACCGATGGTATCCTTAAAAACTCGAAAAGCTCATCTAAAAACCTTTGTTTATTTGACTCAATGTAATCTTTCATTAAAAAAAGTGTTGTTTATGATTCAAAAATAATACATTGATTTTATTTATTCCTGAATAATAAACAGTTGATTTGAAATTAGGACTTAAAAAAGTGAAAGAAGAGCAGGGAAGAATTATAATTATGTGGATTATTTTACTTAAAACACAGCTTAGACCGCTTGGAATCAATATTCTGTATCAAGGTTTTTTGGATGCGAATTTGTTTTCATTTCCATTGATCAGCCTCTTTACATTTTCCCTGTGCATAAAAACCAACAGTAAAAACAAACCGAGACCTACAAGAATAAGGAATAAATTTTCAGGAAACCTGACAATAAGGATTATGAAGAAAGCCAGAGAAGCCAGTAGTGATCCCAGAGAAACATATCTAGAAATTCCGACTGTAATGGCAAATACTATGACACTGATCAAAGCCCCCAGAGGGTAGATGGCCAAGATAACACCAAGAGAGGTGGCAATACCCTTACCACCTCTGAATCCTGAAAATACCGGTAATATATGGCCTACGACCGCTGCGATGCCGATCAGAAACCGGATATGAATTTCGTCAATATATAATGAAGCCAGGAAAACAGGTAAGAAGCCTTTTATCATATCGATCACCAAAACGGTAATGCCGGCCTTTTTACCTAATATTCTGAGTGAATTCGTTGCTCCTGCATTTCCACTACCGTGTTCACGGATATCTATTCCGTGAAATAACTTAGCATACCAAACTGCTGTGGGAATTGAGCCTGCCAAATATGCAAGAACAGCGAAACCTACTTCAAGTATCATTCAGATTAAATAAATAATATATGGAATTGCAAAAATACTAAAATTGTCTGATTTAAAGACACCTATTGCAATAAATTATTATAGATAGCTGAATATTAAGTATTTACAACTAATTCTTGATTATATATTATTTAAATATTTTAATTTCTGTTTAATCCTTTTTTCTTCAGTGCCAGATCATGTGCTGTGTCATAGTATGATCTGAGATTAGTCCAGTCAAACACATCTGAGATATTTTCCACGCGGTTTCTCTGCATAATTCTATCTCTTCTGTTCATTGTTACAAATTTGAACAATATATTGGCCAGCTGATCAGCGGCCTGATCAAAGCTCTTGTCCTTACGATTCACTACATACACACCCACATTGTCATAATCACGCATCAGTTGCATCATAAAATCACCGAAGCCTGACAAATCACTGGTTACTGTCGGAATACCCCTGACGACACATTCCAACGGTGTATAGCCCCATGGTTCATAGTAACTCGGGAAAACACCCAAATGGCAGCCTCTTACAAACTGGCTGTACTCCAATCCGAAAAGCGGGTTGGTCGGAGAAATAAAATCAGGATGGTAAACAAATTTCACCCGGTCCTGCTCATGGTTCATCAGGTTGGTCTTCTTAAAGAAATCGGTAATACCGTCTTCTTCCTTCAGAAGGTGAGTAACCGTATGAGGCAATTTCTTGGTTTTCCAGGTTTGTATGGTCCTTCTCAGTCTAAGCCTCCAGTACTCATCCACAAACTCGTTCAGATCAGGTAGGGTCGTATCATCATTGGAAGCTGAAGCATGGAAAAGGTGCTCTCCCACCTGCTGCTCTATAGATTCACAGGTCTGACGAATTTCCTCCATAACGGCCCTTGATTGCAAAACCTCAGGATTAATCGAATGAACCGGATTCCTGGTAATGATAAACATCACGACGGTGGTATCCAGCCCGGCCTGAACGATCTTGAAATTAAGTCGCTTAAGGGCTTCCAAAGTCAGGTCATATCCTTTATTCTTGAACTCATATCTCCCGGAAGTAAAGAAGAAAAGGGTGTTATCAAGGTCCCATGAATAACTCTGGAAGAAATGTCCCATCACAAACTGATGTATTTTCTGTTTGTATTTCAAATGGAGATTCTGGAACTCGTGGGTAGCCGCAAACCTCGTAATGTTGAGCCCATTCGGCAAAATAAGATCACAGGTTCTGCCAAAAAACACTTCGCATTCTTTAGAAGTCACATCACTGACTGTGGTCAATACATGACATTTCTGAGCCGATAGCCTTTCGATGCCTGCCTGGGCTTCAATCCCGTAGTATTTTGCTTCCTGCTCCCAGTCATATCTGTGAAGATTCTCATAAAAATCGCTCACGTTACCGGCAATGTACCTGCCCAGCATCGTAGCGTGGGTAGTAAAAACAGTAGCCAGCGGAACGTTTTCTTTTCTGAGATCAAGCAAAGCAGTGGAAGCCATCCATTCATGAAAATGGGCAATACAATCATTCTTTTTGCCACAGTTTTCAGTAAACTCTTTCAGATACTGATAAATCAGATCACCGAAAGCAATCACTTTATTGACAAGCTCCTCACAATTTATCGTCGATATCTTGTGGTTGTTCCACAGATCAAACTTCAGTTTGTCGATATGGTTAAGGGCAGAAGAAAAGTCAACCAAGATGATTCTCGGGCGTCCTGTGACCAACCATCTTCCGTAAAAAACATCCAGGCCCTGAGACCTGAGATTCTGGGCTGTTTTTGAAAAAACAGAATCGTCGTCATCCTGCCTTTCAAATTCAATAGAAGCTGTCTGTGTAAAGTATGGACCAATAAGACAGTAGTTATCCCCCCACTCTTCGACCATGGCAGGGACTTTAGATCTGATTACCGTATATATACCTCCAACCTGATTACATACTTCCCAGGCAACTTCAAAAAGGATCGGCTTAGCACTTTGCTTGGGTTCAATTTTGATGGTCTCCTCTGATTCTTTCTTTAATTTCTTAATTGACATGTCGGGTTAGATTTTAAAATTAATGTTTGACTGAAATTGATTTTCTTTGATTATTGAAACAATTATATAATATAATTATTTGAATAAAAAATTTTATTAATTTTATGTTAACCATTTTTGTTAAAATAATTCCCCCAGTCTGTATTTAGGTATAATATTGAGGTGTTTGTACGCTTTTTCTGTAGCCTCCCTTCCTCTGGCCGTTCTTTTCAAAAAGCCTTCCTTGATCAGGAACGGCTCATAGACTTCCTCAATGGTTTCCGCTTCTTCTCCCACTGCAGTAGCAATAGTGCTCAAACCAACCGGCCCGCCTTTGAATTTATCTACAATCGTAAGGAGTATGCGGTTGTCCATTTCATCAAGGCCGTCTTCATCCACCTCAAGGGCCGTCAGGGCCATTTTGGCTATCTCAACAGTGATCGTCCCGTTACCTTTTACCTGGGCAAAATCGCGGGTACGCCTTAATAAATTATTGGCAATACGCGGAGTGCCGCGGCTCCTCCTGGCAATCTCAAATGCCCCTTCAATGTCTATAGGTGTGTTCAGGATCATAGAAGATCTCCTGATGATAGAGCACAATAAGTTGGCGTCATAATATTCCAGTCTTGAATTGATCCCGAACCTGGCTCTCAGAGGTGAGGTAAGCAAACCAGATCGTGTTGTAGCCCCTATCAGGGTAAACGGGTTAAGGCCTATCTGCACACTTCTGGCGTTCGGTCCTGAGTCCAGCATGATGTCGATTTTATAATCTTCCATGGCTGAATAAAGGTACTCTTCGACGATAGGGTTGAGCCTGTGGATTTCATCTATGAATAAAACGTCATTCTGTTCAAGGCTGGTGAGCAGACCGGCAAGGTCACTGGGTTTGTCAAGTACCGGACCGGAAGTTATTTTGAGGCTTGCTCCCAGTTCATTGGCAACAATGTGCGATAGGGTGGTCTTTCCCAGACCCGGAGGGCCGTGCAACAGGATGTGGTCCAAAGCTTCATTTCTCTGCTTGGCTGCCTGAACAAAAACCTTCAGGTTTTCAAGTATTTTATCCTGCCCGGCAAAATCATCAAATGAGACAGGCCTTAAGGCTCTTTCAACATCTTTTTCAGAAGAATCCATGCCCTCGTCATCTCCTTTTAAATAGTCCTGCCGCATAGTTATAATTAGATTTAAGCCTGTTTAATAATGCTCAAAAATACGAAGGGAATTGTGGATTCGGAGAAATAATGTCGTTTTTTTAAAACAGGGCTAACGAAGCACAGTGACGGCTCCCTTTTTGGTCAGAACTCCCCTTTCCGGGAAATACGTACTTTTATAATAAATGATGTATGGGTATACCATCGGGGCAAAAACTCTGCCTTTCACCTTCCCATCCCACTTATAATCTGTATCTGTAGAAAAAATTACTTCTCCCCAACGATTGAATACCTTAAGCTCATAATCAGTGATCCAGGCCCGCTTGATTTCCAAGTTATCATTAATTCCATCATCATTCGGGGTAAAAGCATCCGGCACAAAAACCCTGGGCTCACATCCTTCTTTGATAAGGATTTCATCAGGAACCATACAATCGAAATTATTGGTTACGTCTACTTTAAACGTTCCGGGAGCTCTGATTTCAAGTTCGGCATTGCGGCCAAGGGTTGTGCCGACAGGTGTTTTCCATAAATATTCAGATATTATTTCATCCTTTTCCAGTTTGACGATTGCTGGCTTTGCAATATATTTAGCCCCTTCAAGTACACAGACATAGGCCTCATCCGGTAAGGTATAGTTAGGGGCTGGTAATATGTTTATGCTCGCCTCAATGATCTTTTCTTTACATTCTGTTTCTAAAGCCTTATTAATTATCTGGCTCTTGATTACTTTCTGCAGCGGAGACTGATTATAAATGGTTATCCTGATCTTAAACTTATTTTCACCAACCTTTGGAAAAGTATAAGAAACCTCTTTCCCCTCCTGGGTCGTTCCATCTTCAAACTCCCAGACAATTTTATTTCTTAGGGGATCACAAGCCCCCTGAGTACTTAAAATGGTCGGAGACTTAAAACAATCGCCTTTAAAAGTAGCGGTCAGGGCCTGCCCTTCCTGGATCTGATTGGCAGCAGTAACAGTAGGAAAGCCAAGCTGAGAATTACCAGCCAGATCAGCTCCTTTGCTCGGATTAAACCCTATCGCATCTTTATCTCCAACCTGATCAGGCTCCTGGATATACAATACTGTGGGTTTACCCTTTATAGCTATATACATGTATTTAGCCCCAGGAGAAGTAACTGGCCCGGTCTGTATAGCTCCATAAGTGTCTGAAGTTGATTGGTGAATAATCTTCACGCTGGCCTGAATGGCAGCAGGAGTCGGATCCAAAAGGGAAATCTGAATGAGATAAGAAGGTTCCGAGCCTGAACCTGAAATGGTAGCATATAGAATATTCCCGTTCGGAGCAAATGCAACACCATATACCTCCGGTGGTGCAGGTATCCCTAAATCAATCTTAACCGGGTTTGAAAGTGTGAGATTCGCCAGATCAACATCATACAGTTCAATGTAATTTTTGCCGCCTTCTACAAGTCCCTGGGCCGCCTTGGTTTTCCCGTCTTCCAATACAAAATAACCCTTTCTTGATTCCGGGGTATTCTGGACTGTACCTACATTGGAATTTACAAACCTTAAGCCTGTAGAATCAACATTGATCAAAGTAAACAAATCAGAGCCTTCTTCGTGGGCTGCTATGACAAATCCATCCTGACTTGAATTCTGAATGGCAGTTATTCTATCGGTCACCGGGTACATAACCGGGACATTGATCTCTGTCAGTGCTCCCTTCTTACCGTTATATCGCATATCCAATACGCTATAGCTTAATAATTTCGTGTCCGGGTTTACTGTAAAGAGATAATATTGATGATGAGGGCATTCGTTACATGAGCTCTTGGGGATGATGGCTACACCCTGCGAAGTGCTTGGACTGCTGTTGATCGTACTGCTACCTGTAATACTTCCTATAACAGAATCATCCTCTCCGGCATAGACTGTTCTTCCGTCAGAATAAAATTTCAGGCTACCGTCAGGCCCATAAACCATACCTACACCTTGTTCCACATTCATAGGATGCGTTTGCGTACTTGGCAGGGGAGAATATACCGGATCTTCGGTTTCCGGTTCCTCCGGCACTACAGGCCCTTCATGATCTAAAGGATCATCTACAACAGGCGTAGTCGTCAGGCTGAAATCCAGGACCGCACCATTCCCGAAATACCACTTTTCACTTCCTCCGGCTGACTCAGGGTCCTGAAGGCAGAATTTAACATTGATCTTCGCCGTTCTTGAACATTTTGTTACTTTATCAAAAACTTCAACAGAATAGCATCCTGACTTATCGACATCTATGGTCGGAGTTGTCTCTCCCCCGGGAAACCAAAGGAAATCATAATTTCCTCCACCCAACGCCCCTTTGTAAGGATTAAGGGTTATCGAACTTCCGTCACAAACGGTGGTATCAGTACTGTTTTTTTTGTTAAACTGGGGTTGATCGGGGAACGTACCTACAGTCACAACTACAGGAGGCATTGTGGTGGAAATACTGCCAACTGTTCGGGTAAGTGTTACATTATAAGTGCCGGGACTAGTAAAATAATGGTTGGTACTTCTCCCGGTAGCTATTTGATTGCCTCCGAAATCCCAACGCCAGGATGTGGCCGGACTCAGATTCATATCAAAGAAATAAGTCGGTATATCACATTGCATTTCCGTAGGAGGTGGTGTGGTTGGAGGAGTTCCGGTAGGAGGAGCTGTACCGGGGTCTTTCGCCACACAAGCTTTAGGGCTGACATAGATCTGTGCAAAAGCCGATGACGCTACTTTTATCAAAGCAAGCGTCAACAAAATCTTTCTGCAATTCAATCCAATACCCATGATTTGAAGACGTTATAAAACTATTCCTGGCTATCCAGCACCAACTATTTAATATAATACGGAATCTTTACTGAAAATGTTTTTTTAGAACGGCATTCCTGCATTATTTATTACAAATCTAATATTTTTTAACATAGGTATTAAATTACGGTCTGTTTTAATTATATTGGAATGACTTTTGCTAAATAAGTGGTTTGTGATGTATAAATATTGGTGATGAAAAAACTTAAACTTGTTTCGGCTTTTCTATTATGCTTTGGTTACGGATTTGCCCAGGATCCGCAATTTACCCAATTCTATGCCGCACCATTATATCACAACCCGGCTTTCACAGGAGGCGGGTATGCCCCCCGGGTGATTTTCAACTACCGCAATCAATGGCCTTCGCTTAATGCCAATTTTATCACTTCTGCCGTCAGCGTGGATCATTATATTGACAAATTAAACAGCGGTATTGGTGTTACTTTTCTGAATGACTCACAAGGTAGCAACCGTCTTAAAAATACCGAAATCAATTTATTATATGCCTATCAGCTCAAACTCGACGAGACCAACTTCCTGAGGATGGGAATACAGGGAGGCTATTCTTTAAGAGGATTTGACGGAAGTGGTTTGACTTTTGGAGATCAATATACCGACCAGGGATACCAGGGAGGTACATCCATCGATCCTTTCCTTAATAAATACGCTACCAGTTTCCAGTTCTTTGATTATTCAGCCGGGGCTTTGTTTTATAATCCCAAGATATTCCTCGGGGTGTCCATGCACCATATTTCAAAGCCGGGCCTTACTTTTTCCAATCCTGCCACTCCTTCTATAGATTGTAAAGACGGTGATTGTGTACCCAGAAAATTAATGGTTAACGGCGGACTGAATATTCCTTTAAGAAATCCATTCAGCGGAGCAGGTAATTTTGATAAAGAATTTGTAGCTACCCCTGCATTCCTGTTCAAGCAGCAAGGTAAGTTTTCTCAGCTGGACCTTGGTGCTTATGTAACTTATACGCCCCTGACATTGGGTCTGTGGTACAGGGGAATTCCGCTTAAAAAAGTAGGGACTACAAGGAACAATCACGATGCTATTGCCGCATTGGTCGGATTCAGATTTGAAAACTTCTCAGTAGGATACAGCTACGATGTCACCATTTCCAGCCTAGGCGTTTCTTCCGGGGGCTCTCATGAAATTTCACTCTCTTATCAGTTAGAGAAGTTCGAAAGTGAGAAGAATCCGTACAAAAGACGCAAAAAGAAAGAATTAGCGTGTCCGAAATTCTGATTTTTAATAAATTTTTATAATTTCAAGGAAAGGTTTGTCATTCTAAACCTTTTTTTGTTATAAATTGCGTTTAAAATTTATTAACACCCTAAACAACAAAGAATATTATGGCTAGCAGTCTTTGGACAAAAAAACCGCTTGATAAACTACTTAAAGAAGCCTCAAACGAAGGAAATCAACTTAAAAGATCCTTGAGCTCAACCAGTCTGGTTGCTTTAGGAATCGGAGCCATCATCGGAGCCGGATTATTTTCACTAACGGGTATTGCTGCTGCAGAACATGCGGGACCGGCCGTTACCTTATCATTTATTCTTGCTGCTGTAGGTTGTGCTTTTGCAGGCTTATGTTATGCGGAGTTTGCTTCCATGATACCTGTTGCGGGTAGTGCCTACACCTATTCATATGCTACCATGGGTGAGTTTGTAGCCTGGATTATCGGATGGGACCTTGTTCTTGAATATGCATTGGGTGCTGCCACTGTTGCGGTGAGCTGGTCAAGATACCTGCTTGAGCTGCTGAGTTCACTGGGCATTCATCTTCCTGCCGAACTGGTTTGTTCTCCTTATGAAACTGTAAAATTGAGTAACGGAACACTTATTGATGGCGGAATGATTAACCTCCCGGCCATTTTTATTGTAGTGGCCCTGTCTCTTTTGCTGGTTAGAGGAACCTCAAGCTCAGCCTTCCTTAATAATATCCTCGTAGTGGTTAAGGTTTGTGTGGTATTGCTTTTCATTGCCCTGGGATGGAAATTCATTGATCCTGCTAATTATACTCCTTATATTCCTGAAAACACCGGTGTTTATGGTGAATTCGGATGGAGCGGTATCGCTACAGGTGCTGCGGTCGTGTTTTTTGCTTTCATTGGTTTCGACGCGGTATCTACTGCTGCCCAGGAAGCTAAAAACCCTCAGAAAGGTATGCCTATCGGTATCTTAGGTTCGCTGATTGTCTGTACGATTCTATATGTATTGTTCTCACATGTAATGACCGGCCTTGAACACTACACTGTTTTCAAAGGTGATGCAAAACCTGCTGCAACGGCATTTGCCAAAACAGGTTACACTTTCCTTCAGAAAGGTCTTATCATCGCGATTCTTGCCGGTTATACCTCGGTTATCCTGGTGATGCTTTTAGGTCAGAGCCGTGTTTTCTACTCAATGAGTAAAGATGGTTTACTTCCTAAGTTCTTCGGTGCTGTGCATCCTAAGTTCCAGACTCCATGGAAAACCAACTTGTTCTTTATGGTATTTGTAAGTCTTTTCGCAGGATTTGTTCCTGTAAGTGACCTGGGCCATATGGTGAGTATCGGTACCCTCTTTGCTTTCTGCCTGGTTTGTGCGGGAGTATGGTTGTTAAGAGTAAAAAATCCTGAGTTGAAGAGATCATTCAAAACTCCGTTGGTGCCTTTGGTTCCGATTCTGGGTATCCTGATCTGTATCTATCTGATGTACTCATTGCCAAACGAAGCCTGGGCAAGGTTAGCCTTATGGCTGGGGATCGGTCTTGCGGTGTATTTCTTATATGGTAAGAAAAACAGCAAATTGAATAATCAATAACCTGACTTTAAGAATATATATCTTAAAAGGACTCCGGCATCGGGGTCCTTTTTTTATGCTTTTACAATTCTGATGACGGATTGATTCTGCTGATTCTGGAATCTTGCGACATAAACCCCGGTAGATAAGTAACTCAAATCTATAGGCTTAACATATAAACCTGGCTCAAAAGTACCATTTAACGCCACTTTCAGTTCCCTCCCCATCATGTCAAATACCTGGATCATGCAATTGCCTCCGATAGAGTTGAACTCAAAATTGGTTTGGGCCTGAAAAGGATTCGGATAGTTCTTAAAATCCGGGTTTACGCCGTTTTCTTCCGTCAGAACAGCTCCGCATGCCCCTGATTTAAAGATCGGTAGATTCTGAAAATTGTTAAAGAGAACATTACCGGTATTTTCAGCAGGGAAACAAAACCAGTTTTGAAGAATGGTACCATAAACAGACCTGAAGTCGTATTGCATGGGTACGTTATCTGCTGCAGAGAGATTGGACGGAATATCGTAAGGTTTACCAATCACAACAGGATTTACATTATCTCCGAACACAAACATGGGAGCCGATGAACCATGGTCTGTACCATTACTGGCGTTGGATTTTATCCTGCGGCCAAACTCAGAGAAGGTCATTCCTGTTACTTTTTTTGCCACTCCGAGGGCTTTCAGGTCAGCGTAAAATACGCTGATGGATTCGGATAAATTCTTCAATAAAGTGGCGTGTACACCAACTGTAGGATCTCCCTGCTCTGTCTGGCCGGAATGCGTATCAAATCCGCCGAGGTTGACATAATAGACCTGGGTCCTGAGGCCTCCGGCGATAAGCCTGGCCACTATTTTTAACTGGGCAGACAGTTTATCGTTGGGATATGTTTTCTGTTGGGTAACTTTAGCGGAAGCGGCTTTAATAACTTCTGAATACTGATTTGTCTGCGAGGCCACCCTCCTGAGATAGCCCAGTTCTTTCCCGGCTAATGTATCCGGTACGTCCTCCACCTTATTCTCGATCAGGTCATAGAATTTGGAAGGATCAGAAATGGACATGCCCATTGAATGGACAGTACTCTGAAACGCCAGGTTGCTGATGGCTCCGATCTGAATAGCCAAAGGATCCGGGTAAAGTTCACTTGGATAATTTACCGGGTATCCCGGATGTAAGTCCGCCATGTACCTTCCTACCCAGCCGCTTGAAATGACCTTGTCTGAAGCTGAGGCAGTATTCCAGATGTCTGTTGACCGGAAATGAGAAAAATCAGGGTTGGGGTAGCCCACATCGTGAATCAGAGTGGCCTGACCGTTTTTAAACATTTCAGAAAAAGCCCCCATGGACGGGTGCAATCCTATTTTGTCGGACTGAGGTATTTTTATCAGTTTATTCTCAGGAATCGCAATGTTTGTTCTCGCATTTCTGTAACCGGCATAGCTGCTCACCGGAATTACGGTATTGAGGCCATCGTTCCCTCCGGAAAGCTGAATCACGACCAACACTTTATCATCCAGAGGATCATTGATTCCCAGACTGCCTAGTCCCGACAGGCTGAAGCCGTTCAAAAAGACAGGCAGCACCGAAGCGGCAAGCGAGTTGGCGATAAAGTCTCTTCTTTTCATGACAGCTGATATTCAGGTAATGACAAAATATACTCGTACAACTTCTTCAGACGATCCAGCACCATATATCTGTAATTATCGGCCAGGGGATTCCTCAGGTAATTCTCCCAAAGTTCGGTCCAGTAATAATCAGAGCTTTGACCAGATAATAAAACGTCTGTTTTGAGTCTTGATCTCAGGTCTTTGGAAGGCATTATTTCCAAAAAAATGCTGCATATTTCTTCAATCAGCAAATCCGGATTTTCCGGGTGTTTTAATTTGGTGGTATATTCCGGCAAATTCACCTCCAGCCTGAAGCCATTAGTATAAAATTTCGACTGAAAGAAACTTTCAATAAACCCGATTCTTTTCTGAAAGGTATCTGAGTTGATCCAGATCTCATGAAAAAGCGGAGCCTGCCAGTAAGCGGGCCATCCGGCCACGCCAGGCGGGTCGGCAATATTCTGCTGACAATTCTCACTCGTCCCTCTGATATACTCCGTCAGCACATAATTCTCATAGATGTTGGTTTTCTGGGAAGGCAATTTCACGCCGAATTTCCTGACGGTTTTCAGTGTAAAATCAAGAGGACTGGTAATCATGGCTCCAAAAAGGCCGGAATCATAGAAGTGCTCACTCTTGAAAAGTGCTTTCAATACAGGCTTTATTTCATAACCGCCTTCTCTGAAAATCCCGGCCAAAGGGCTGATAAAATTATTTTCTATGTCTTCCGTAATGTCATAATAAACAAAAAACCGGTATAACTTCCTGACAATAAACTTGCTCACTTCCTCTTCTTCAAAGATCATGTTCAGCATATCATCCAGCTCCAATGCTCCTTCTTTGCCTGTTATTCCTTTAATAACTTTATTGCCATAAAACGAGGAAAACTGTTTGTCTGCCGTATCATGGTCGTTGGCAGAAAATGTATGGGTAAAATTCACTCTTTCAAATCTGTGACCAGTCAAAACCCTCGCCGCCTGTTTTACATCATCTTCAGTATATCCAGAACCTGCTCCCTTGCCAAGCGTAAACAGTTCCTGGAGCTCTCTTCCGTAATTTTCATCAGGGTGGCTTTTACTGTTTTTTGCTCCGTTAAGGTACTCCAGCATGGCCGGCTCAATGGTAACAGCTTTGACCATTGCTTTGAAATTACCCAAAGCATATTTCCTGAGGGTGTCCTGGTATCTGAAACCCATTTGGGCAACAGTATAGGTATCCATTTCAGTGACAAAGTGGTTGTGCCAGAACAGAATCATTTTTTCTTCCACAGATCGTTTCTGAAACCACATGTTCTGAACCCACCAGAGTTTAAGCGACAATTTCCGTCTTGCATTAATCGTCCCGTCTCCAAACGGAGCATTTATCCAGGTTTCTCCTGATTTGATCTGATGGGGATCAGGATACACATTCTGATAAAAATTAAGGGGAGGGGCCGGAACAGGGCCCTGGGTGAGCAATTCCCCCACCATCTTCTCAAGGGTGAAAGAAGAAAAATAATTTATGTCTTCGGCAGTAGCACCGAACATGGTTCTGTTGAGCAAATGTCTTTTCTGAACATCTCCCCAAACACCCTGATAAGTACCTGCACCAGAAGAAGTAAATTTCGACATATCACTACCCGTTTATGCTTTGATATGAAATAAGCCAAAAGGTTTATTTATAACCAGAAATCATTCAGAGGACTTTATCCTCTAAACTGTAAATTCATTTTTATAAAAGGGGAAGCTAGTATTTTTTCACTCTTCAAACGGGACGGGAGCCCCGCTTTTACTATTCCCTGACAATCTGTTGCGAAGATAATCAGATAGGATGAAAAAATAAAATTACGGGCAGCAAATGATTCATTAATCAATGAAAATCAATTCATTACCCGTAATTATTACTATAAAGAAGTTCGTATAATTATTTCACATACTGACTAAACACCTCCAGAAAACGATCCGCTTCGGATTGTTTCAAAGCAAGGCTTGGCAAAAGACGGATGGTGTTTGATCCGGCCACGCCGGTAAACTGATGATGCTTGAACAGCAAGGTCTCTCTCAGTTCTTTTACTGAATAGTCCAGTTCAATACCGATCATCAAACCCTGTCCTCTGAGTTCTTTGATGCCTTTGAACTTGCCTAGTTCCTCAAAAAGATAGTTCCCCAGGGTCTCGGCATTTTGTACCAGTTTTTCTTTTCTGATGATATCCAAAACGGCATTGGCTGCTGCACATGCCAGGTGATTACCCCCGAAAGTAGTTCCCAGCAAACCGAATTTGGCTTCAAAAATGGGAGAAATAAGAATTCCGCCGATCGGAAAACCATTACCCATGCCCTTGGCCATAGAAATGATATCCGGTTTCACTTTGCTGTGCTGAAACGAGAAGAATTTACCTGACCTTCCGTATCCGCACTGAACGCTGTCATGAATAAAAATGGCTCCTGTCTTGTTACAGGCCGTTCTGATGGCTTTCAGAAACTCATCTGTAGCCACCTGGATACCACCCACACCCTGAATACCTTCTACAATTACGGCACAGGTCTCATTGTCAACCGCTTTTTTTACGGCTTCCACATCATTGAAAGGCAGGAATTGTACGTGGTCAGCGAAGTTAAGCGGGGCTTTGATAGACGGATTGTCTGTCACCGCCACGGCGGCAGATGTCCTGCCGTGAAAGCCTTTGGTGAAGGCGATAATTTTCTTTCTGCCATTATGAAAAGACGCCAGCTTCAGGGCATTTTCATTAGATTCAGCACCGGAGTTGGTCAGAAACAGTGAATAGTCTTTCAAACCGGAAATTTTGCCCAGTTTATCAGCCAGCTCTTCCTGCAACGGAATCTTCACAGAATTGGAATAAAACGCCAGGTTTTTCAACTGATTTCCTACTTTTCTGACATAATACGGATGCGAGTGTCCTACCGAAATAACGGCATGGCCTCCGTAAAGATCCAGGTACTCCTGCCCGTTTTTGTCCCAAAGTGTACTTCCCAGAGCTTTTACCGGCTCAATATCATATAAAGGATAAACATTAAATAAATTCATTCTTCTTAAAATTTTAAATTAATCATTTGCTTTTTCAATAGTTACAGGACCTTAGAACCCTATGGTTTTCAGCTTAAGTCCTGCCGTTTCTTCTATTCCGAAAATCAGGTTCATGTTTTGTACCGCCTGTCCCGATGCCCCTTTGGTCAGGTTATCAATAATACTGGTGATCAGCAACTTATCTCCGTTCTTTTGAAGCTGCACTATACATTTATTGGTATTGACAACCTGCTTTAAATCAATTTCCTGGTCAGAAACATGACAAAAAGGATGGGCTGCGTAGTAATTTTTATAAATGGCTGCGGCTTCCTCAAGTGTCCCTTCAAATCTGGTATAGACATTGGCCATGATCCCGCGGGTAAAATTGCCGCGGTAGGGAATGAAATTAATATCGTATTGAAAATCAGCCTGCAAAGCTTTTACGCTCTGCCCGATTTCGGCCAGGTGCTGATGGGTAAATGCTTTGTAAATAGACATGTTGTTGTTTCTCCAGCTGAAATGTGTCGAACTGCTGAGGGCCTGACCTGCACCGGTTGAGCCTGTAATGGCACTCACATGAATATCATCTTTGATCAGGTGATGAGCTGCCAATGGTAAAATAGCCAGCTCAATGCTGGTAGCAAAACAACCCGGGTTAGCTATTTTAGACGAATTCAGGATTTTTTCGCGATTCAGTTCCGGTAAACCGTAAACAAAACCATTCGATTCATCCCTGAAATCGGTGCTGAGGTCAATGATTTTCAGAGATTCCGGCAGGGCATTTTCTGCGAGAAATTTCTCCGATTGCCCATGACCGGAACATAAAAATATAACATCCACTTCTTCAAAAGGAAGTGCATCTGTAAAAGTCAGTTCCGTTTCCCCGAAAAGGTCTTTATGAGTAGTGTAAACAGGTTTCCCTGCCTGTGACTGGGAATTAACAAATACGATATTGGCCTGAGGATGGTTCAGAAGTATCCTGAGCAGTTCGCCGCCGGTATAGCCTGCCCCGCCAATGATTCCAACGTTAATGGAGCTCATTATGAATAAATGTTTTGAATTTTAGAAATAGAAAAATAACAAAGAAGAATTGCCGCATGGTATTACCTGCGGAAAATACGTCGAAGTGACGATGTGAATGATATAGAAGTGATCGATAAAATCATAATACTTTGTATTCCGCTACAAAAATAGTTAAATAATCATAAGAATATAAAGATTTTTAGTTTGTTTTAATTCAAAGTCCTAATTTTACCGTTCAAAACCAGCTAAGAGCATAAATAAATATGATATTTTCACAAGTTGTTTGGGATGTTTCTCCTGTTATTTTCAAGATTGGTGACTTTGAAGTCAGATGGTACGGTTTACTGTTTGCTGCAGGTTTTCTGATCGGATACCAGATCATCGCCAGGGTTTTCAAGATCGAAAACAAACCCGAAAAAGACCTTGACTCATTATTGCTGACGATGATCGTTTCTATCGTTCTGGGAGCAAGGATCGGCCATTATGTATTTTATGAAGGCAATCACTTTTTTGATAATCCGGGAGCATTTTTGTGGGACATGCTGATTCCTCCGTATGCCGGCCTGGCCAGTCACGGTGCAGCGATGGGCACCTTGCTTGGTTTATTTATCTATACCAGAAGAAACAAGACTTATGACTACTTATGGCTAACCGACCGTATGGTGCTTACAGCGGCCCTGGGCGGGGCTTTTATCCGTTTTGGTAACCTTATCAATTCTGAAATTGTGGGTAAAGCCAGTGATGTGCCGTGGGCATTCATTTTCAAACAGAATTTTGAATTCGCCCAGGTACCAAGGCACCCGGCCCAGCTTTATGAATCTATTTCATGCCTGATCCTTTTTGCCCTGTTGTATTTCCTTTATGATAAATGGAGAGCTAAAACCCCGAGAGGTTCATTGACCGCGATTTTCTTCATCTGGATTTTCGGGCTACGTTTCTTCTATGAATTCCTGAAAGAAAACCAGGAGCAATTCGAGGACTCACTTCCGTTAAACATGGGACAAATCCTGAGTATTCCGATCGTTATTTTTGGAGTTATTGTGCTGGTCAGGTCCCTTAGAAAAAAGGAAAACTCTTTATAATTAAAGCGATCCTCATTAATAAAAACCACCTGATCTATATCATCAAAAAAGTTACCTTAAATTTTAAATGAAATCCAGAATTAAACTGCTCGCTTTTCCGGTTATTGATATCTTAATAGCCCCTTTCGTTTTAATTTCAGGTTACCTTTTTCTATGGATTAGAAAAATAGGCTTTAATCGATTAAAAGTAAGTAAGAATATCCTTTTAAAAGTAGGGGTTATACCAATAAGAGATCATTATTATGAACCCTTATTTGATAAAAAGCATCTCACAAAACCTTTATCAGATGATAGATACTTGCCCGGTATCGACTGGAATATTGATGAGCAAATTGAAATTTTAGAAGGCTTCCACTATAATGATGAGATAGTAAAAATCCCAATAAACTACGTGGATGATCAGACATTTCATTTTGACAATCCGTCTTTTAAATCGGGAGATGCAGAATATTGGTATAATATCATCAGGTCAAAAAAACCAAGTAAGATTATTGAAATCGGCAGCGGTCATTCAACTAAAATGGCTCAATTGGCCATAAAGAAGAACAAGGAAGAGAATGAAGCCTACACTTGTGAACATATTTGCATAGAACCCTATGAAATGCCCTGGCTTGAAAAATTAGGAATTAAAGTCATTCGTGATAAAGTTGAGAATGTTGATAAAGAGATTTTTAAAACACTGGGGCATAATGATATTCTTTTCATTGACTCTTCGCACATGATAAGGCCGCAGGGAGATGTGTTATTTGAGTTTTTGGAGCTGCTACCTGATCTGCCTTCAGGGGTTATCGTTCATGTACATGATATTTTTTCGCCAAAAGATTATCTCGAAGACTGGGTATTGAACCATATCCTTTTTTGGAATGAACAATATTTACTGGAAGCCTTTTTAACTCATAATAGCCATTATAGAATTATAGGCTCTCTGAATTTCTTAAAACACAATTATTCTGAAAATCTAAAAAGTAAATGCCCGTTTTTAACGCCGGAAAGAGAACCGGGTTCTTTTTACATGGTTAAGCAATAATCGAGTCTTCTGATATTCCGGATATTTTCAAAATATCATACCAATATCCTTTCACCTGAGTTTGAAGAGGGGCTAAGAGTGTTTTATATAACCAGTAAGTTCTTTTTCAGCCAGTTTCTCTAATTTATCCCCTGCTTTTTCCATAGCATCTTCATCGCTCATTCCCTCTTGTTTAATTGGGAAAACAGCGATCAGACCCATTCCCCTTACTTCTGAAAACTCCAAATCGAGTTTACCACAGAAAGCCAGCACTGTCTTATTGTACTTTCCTGCTTTCGCCGCTATTCCGGCTATCACCTTCCCGTTCAGCGTCTGGCTATCTATTTTCCCTTCTCCGGTGATGACCAGGTCAGCGGCTTTTATCTTGTCTTCCAGCTCCGCTATTTCCATCAAAGTGCCTATTCCCGATTTGATTTCTGCCCCTAAAAAGGCGACAGCTCCCCCGGCTATACCTCCGGCAGCCCCGGCTCCCGGAATCTTCTGCACATCTACTCCGAAAGTTTCTCTAAACAATTCCGACATATTTTTAAGACCTTCATCCAGCTCAGCTATTTCCCGGTCATCTGCTCCTTTCTGACGCCCGAAAACGTGAGCCGCTCCGTTTTTGCCATACAGAGGATTCTCCACATCGCAAAGCACTGAAAACTCAACCCCTCCAAAATCCTGCAGGCTTTTATGAATTTTCTTTATCCGGATCATATTTTCTCCGGTTGGCTCTACCTCATTACCGGCGGCATCAGAAAAACCAAAACCCAGGGCTTTGGCCATACCAATACCTGCGTCATTCGTAGCACTGCCTCCTACCAATAAGTAGATTTTCTTTGCTCCGAATTGAATAGCTTCCCGGATCAGTTCCCCAGTCCCTTCAGTGCTGGTTCTGGTAGCACTCCTTTCTTCAGGTTTCAGCAATTGAAGTCCTGAAGCTTTGGCCATTTCTATATAAGCGTTATCTCCTTTCATCAGGAACTCAGCCTCCACCGGTCGTCCAAGTGGGTCACTGGCCTTGATTCTTATGATTTCAGCCTTAAGTTGGTTATTGATGATTTCGAGGGAGCCTTCTCCGCCGTCAGCCATCGGAACCTGGGAGATCCGGCTACCAGGAGACAGCTTTCTGATACTTTTGGCAATAGCCTGGCAGACCTCTTCTGCAGTAAGAGAGCCTTTGAATTTATCGGGGCAGATTAAAATATTCAGGTGTTGAATCATGCTCCAATTTACAAAAAGAGCCTTTAGATTTGCCTTTTCTCTATGAATAATTTGAAGCCTTTCCGGTAGGTGTCGCTGATCGGAAGAAATACTTTACCCACCTGCACTTTTTCTTTGTCTACCGACTCGATGCCTTCGAAAGAAACAATGTAGGAGTTGTGTATCCTGATGAAATGAGATTCAGGTAAAACATTTTCAAGCGACTTCATGGTCTGAAGACTTACGATCTTCTTTTCGTGGGTGTGAATGGCCACATAGTCCTTCAGTCCTTCAATGTACAATATGTCTCTCAGCCTTATTTTGATAAGCTTCGTGCCGTCTTTCACAAAAATGTATTCTTCAGCCTTCTCTTGTACGGGAGCACTTGTATGCACAAAAACCTGTTCTACCTGGGCAGGTTTCTTTTGTTCCGCAATTCTCTGAGCGGCTTTTTCGGCAGCTTTCAAAAACCTCTCAAAGCTGATCGGCTTCAGGAGATAGTCGATCACATCCAGTTCATAGCCTTCAATGGCATATTCAGAATACGCTGTGGTAAGAATCACCAGCGGCTTTTTCGGGATGATCTTCAGCATCGTAATACCGGTAATCTCAGGCATCTGGATATCTGAAAAAAGCAGGTCTACCGTATTTTCCCTTAAAAACTCTATGGCTTCCAGGGGGTTGGAAAAGCTCTTTTTCAGATGCAGATAAGAAACTTTCGAAATGTGGTTTTCCAGCAAACTTCTCGCCAGCGGCTCATCTTCCACCACAATACAGGTAATGTCCATTTGTTCGGATAAGATTAAATTGGGTTCAGACCAGGGTAACATTCAGCGTCACTTTGTAAGAAGTTTCTGTTTCTTCCACATCCAGACGATATCTTTCCGGATAACTCAGATCCAGCCTTCTTTTTACATTTTGCAGGCCAATACCGGATTTTTCGGCAGGATTGGCATTCAAAGCGGGCTTGCTGTTTTCCACGCAATATAAACAATTATTATCCTTAACCTTAATGGAGATGTTGACAAATGCATCCACCGAGTTATTGTTCAATCCGTGTTTAAAAGCATTCTCAAGGAATGTGTTGAGAATCAGGGGCACAATGAAAAAATCATTGACATTACCGCTCACTTCAAAATTGATGGGTATTTCATTATTGAGTCTCAGCTTTTCAAGACTTATGTAGTTTTTCATATACTCAATTTCTTTCGACAAAGACACTTTCGGATGATTGGAATCATACAGCATGTAACGCATCATCTGGGAAAGTTTTTCTATGACTCCCGGCGTATTAGGCGAATTGATCACCGCCAGATAATATAAGTTGTTGAGTGTATTAAAAAGAAAATGCGGGTTGATCTGTTCTTTCAGGAAGCGTAACTCCGAATTGAGTTTTTCATTTTCAATCTCTCTTTTACGGGATTCAAAAGTAAACCAATCCTCCACAAACTTCATCAGGGCCACAAAAATGACAATAAAAAACACGCTGAGTGAATGCTGCACCACAAATTTGGTGGATGTAAAAAACTCATGAGCGGGTGATCCTATTGAGTCATATCTTCTCAAAATGACGTAAAAACCGATCACAAATACAAAAATCGGTAAAAACTCCATGCTGTATCTCAGCATACTCCTGTGCTTCAGATACCGGGGTAAAAGCAAACCATAATTGATATAAGCAATCAGCACCACAAACGTGACGTGAAAGGTGGTTTCGCGAAAGGCAAAACCAAAATTGGCGACTTTGTGTCTGCCAAAACTGATCTGGTAAAGAAAAAATGAAAAATATACCGCCCAGAAAGAGAGGTGTATTAACTTTATCCTGTGTCTTTGAATGAACTCCTGCATGATTACTTCTTTATGATTTTGCCCAGACTCCTTGTCCTCACAACTTCTGCTTCCGGCCTGATTTTATTATTAACGGTTAAAGTTGCCAAAAAAATCACGGGGTAAAAAACTTAAATGAGTATAGTCTATGAATTGTACTATTTTT
Source organism: Emticicia sp. CRIBPO (assembly GCF_009905725.1). Taxonomy (GTDB): domain Bacteria; phylum Bacteroidota; class Bacteroidia; order Cytophagales; family Spirosomataceae; genus Leadbetterella. The sequence goes on from NZ_JAAAKV010000007.1 coordinate 70,147, forward strand.
TAGACAGAAGGGGTATTTTTCTCTATAACCTGTAAATCAGGCACTAAAAGATTACCTGTCGATAAAAAACCCTAGTAATAGATTGTTTCAGCTCAGTGGTATAAAATAAAAAAAAGACAATAAACCATCTGCTTGCTTTGTAGTCAAATGAAGCGAATATCAGACATTAATAAATAATATACTCATGAAAAAGTTTATCATCCTTTCCCTGATCAGTACTCTTACATTAAGTGCTTTTGCACAGTTTCCGGGAGGCCCTCCAGGCGGTGGTGGCGGAGGAGGAGACGGAATGGGGAGGTCAAGAACCAACAGCCCTAACAATGCAGCTCCCAAAGCCAATATACTGGAAGACAACCAGCCAAAAGGAAATTCTAAAATCACCGGGTTTATTGTTGATGAGGGTGTAACGGCCGCCGTTGAGTTTGCGAGCATTTCACTGATCAACAAGGCCACCAACAAACCTGTAGACGGCACCATGGCCGATGACAAAGGTAAGTTCTCTATCACACGTGTGGCAGTCGGTGACTACAAACTACTGGTTTCTTTTATCGGATATGAAGACAAAACCATTGATAACATTAAAATCGAAAAAGGTAAAGATGTGGACCTTGCGACTATCAAATTGAAGCAAAGTACCAAAATGCTGAATGAAGTAGTAGTAACAGGCCAGGCTGCTATGATTGAGGAAAAAGTTGACCGTCTGGTTTACAATGCTGAAAAAGACCTTACTTCAAAAGGTGGCGATGCCGCTGATGTTCTGAGAAAAGTTCCGATGCTGACTGTCGACCTTGACGGTAATGTTTCTTTGAGGGGTACTTCCAATATCAGGGTCCTGATCAACAACAAGCCTTCAACCATCGTAGCCAGCAGTGTGGCTGATGCCCTTAAAATGCTTCCTGCAGACATGATCAAGAGTGTTGAGGTGATCACCTCACCATCTGCCAAATATGATGCGGAAGGATCAGGAGGTATCATCAACATCATCACAAAAAAAGTGACCCTACAGGGTATCACCCTTAACCTTGACTCAGGTGTGGGTCTGAGAGGTACCAACTTCGGTCTTAACGGAAACTACCGTCAGGGTAAACTGGGTGTAACGCTTGGCGGATTCGGCAGACTTATCTATAACAAATCAGCGGGTTCACTTGAGCAGACCACCAACGGTTCATCAAACAATTTCATGACCCGTCAGACCAACACAGGTTTTGACAACGGTATGTTCGGAAGATATAACATCGGGCTGGATTATGATATCAGCAAAAACCAGTCGCTGGCCGGTTCTGTGGCTTTCGGTACAAGAAACATGAACAGAGACCTGGATTATACTACCCAGTTGTTTTCAAACAATCTGCTCAGCTCTACTTCATACAGAGAGGTAGACAGCAAAGACCTTTCGAATTCAGTTGACCTTAACCTTGACTACATCAGAACTTTCAAACCTTCACAGGAATGGTCGGTCTCAACGATGTACAGCCAGAATCACCTGACTAACAATTTCGACGCTGACATCCTGAGTGGCTCCAACGAACTATTAAGCAGAATGAAAAACCTGAACTCTAACTTCAACAAGGAATTTACAGTTCAGTCGGATTTTACGAGCCCGATAAGTAAAAATCAATCAATAGAATTCGGAGCCAAAGGAATTTTCAGACAGGTAAACAGTGACTTCAACTATCTTTCGGCAGGAGCTACAGGCGAATACTACAGCACTCCGGGTAACCCTTCAGGTCTGCTTAACTATTCTCAGAATATTGCTTCAGGATATTTGTCTTATACTTTCTCGACTAAGAACAAGTACATTTTCAAAGCCGGGACAAGATATGAGTACACCACGATTAATGCCAATGACCTGGAAAACGACATTCTTATACCCGCTTACGGCAACCTTGTACCGAGTATCAACGTATCTAAAAAGATCACCAAAAACTCGACGCTTAAACTGGCTTACAACAAACGTATTCAAAGACCGGGTCTGCAACAGTTAAACCCTAACTTTAATGCTGCTAACCCTCAGAACATCAGCGTGGGTAATCCAAACCTTAAGCCTGAAATCACTGATAACCTGGAATTGTCAATGAGCAGCAACATCGGTAAAACTTATCTGAACATGTCATTGTTCGGCCGTCAGACCAACAATGCCATCACCAGACTTGCCACCCCGTCTGATACCCTTGAAGGTGCTGTGATCACGACTTTCCAGAACATCGGCCAGCAGAGAAGCATGGGTTCGAATATTTTTGCCAACGTGTTCCTGACTCCAAAATGGACTTTGAATGGTGGTATTGACCTTCTTTACACTTATATGGAAGGACAAACCCAGACTCTTGACGGAACGTATAAAATGATCAATAACTCAGGATTTGTGATCGGCGGAAGACTGCAAACCCAGCTGCAATTGCCAAATAACTGGGCTCTTCAGGGCTTCGGAGGTTTCAGAGGCAACCAGGTTCAATTGCAGGGTACCCAGGGAAGTTTCTACATGTACTCGGTAGGTGTCAGAAAAGACTTCAAAAACAAGAAAGGAAGCATTGGCCTTGCAGCGGACAACTTCTTCGGAGGGATGACCATGAGAACTACACTTAATTCGGCTTTATTTAACCAGGCGAGTGTGATGAACATTTATAACCAGAACGTTAAGCTGACATTCAGCTACAAAATCGGTAAAATGTCCTTTGTTCAGAAGAAAACCAAGTCGGTGAAAAATGAGGATGTAATGGGAGGCTCAGAGAATTAATTTTTGAGAAAAATGGTTAAAGCAATAAAACAGGTCATTTACGGTTCGTTAATGAGATGTTAAGAAAGCAAAATGAACCATGTAATTACTTTTAATGTTGTTACATTTGTTATCAGAACTCATTCTTTAATTTAAATAATTTTAATCAAACTTAAAAAACGTTATGAAAAAAACGATTCTATTGGCACTTGGCCTATTCACTTCGGTAGCAACTTTTGCTCAAAACTGGACACTTGATAAGGCTCACTCTAAACTAAGCTTTACAGTAACTCACCTGATGATTTCTGAAGTTGATGGTGGATTCAAAAACTTTGACGCAAAAATCACTTCTTCTAAAGCTGATTTGTCTGACGCCGTATTCGAACTTACTGCTCAGGTTAACAGCATCAGCACTGATAACGAAAGAAGAGACGGTCACCTGAAAAGCCCTGATTTCTTTGATGCAGAAAAATTCCCTACTTTGACTTTTAAAAGTACTTCTTTTACTAAAGTTGAAGGTAAAAAATACAAACTAGCCGGTAACCTTACTCTTCACGGTGTTACAAAACCTGTAACTCTTGATGTAGTTCTTAACGGACCTGTTGAAAACGCCCGTTCTAAAAAACCAATGGTTGGTTTGAAAGTTTCTGGTACTATCAACAGAATTGCTTTCGGAGTTGGTACTTCCGGTCCATCTGTTAGCGATGACGTAGAATTGAGAGCTGCCGGTGAATTCACAAAAGATTGATCATTTCCCCTTCTAACAAAAAGCCTGCCCTGACAACTCAGAGCGGGCTTCTTTGTTTTTAAATACGTCTGTTTCTTTTATCTGATATCAAGTACCACGTGACTTACGCTCTTCCTGTCGGCTGTATAAGTGACATGAACCAGCCCGTCTTCACTCTGCACCACTGCAGGATAACTGAACTCCCCTTTTGGCTGTTCTTCCAGGGTATAAACATCCTTCCAGTTTTCTCCGTCTTTTGATACGGCCACTACGAGCTTGTTTCTTCCGTTATCCCAGTTTTTACCTTTCTTCAGCGGGTTATAAACCAACACCTGCCACCCACTTTTCAGTGTTGAGGCATCTGTTCCTGAGTTTGGATTCGGCAGGTTGGTTACCGTAAGAGGGCTCCAGGTTTTACCGTTATCATCCGACCAGGTCTGAACCACCCTGTTCTGGCGGCTTCTTGACAACAGCTGCAATTTGGTCGGTGAATACCTGAGGATACTTGGCTGAATAACACTGAAACTATCGTTTTCAATGGCAATTTTCTCCCAGTTCTTACCGTCTTTATCAGACTTTTCCAGATGAATATGCCATATCTTTTCATCCAGGCTTTCGGTACTGGTCGGGTGAAGCAGGTCGCCGTTAGCCAGCTGGATCGGTTTGTTTTTAATAGGTCCCAACATCCCCGATGGTAATTTCTCCGGTTTAGACCAGGTTTTACCATCGTTGGTTGAGGTGATCATCTCTCCCCACCATTCTCTCGGCGATTTCCCTACTTTATAAAAAAGGAAGAGTTTACCTTCTCTGGTTTTGAATAAGACCGGGTTCCAGCAGGCGTATCTTTTGGTCGGGCTCTCAATGCCGTTGGCTTGCTCAGCCGGTTTTGTCCATTTTCCGTTTTCAAATTCGGCCGTCCAGATGGTTACCTTAGGATCCGACTCGCGGGGCCCGGCAAACCAGGAAGCCATAATCTTGCCTTTGGAAAGCTCCACGATGGTTGAGGCATGACATTCTTTAAACGGAGGATTTTCGAAAATCAGCTCGCGGCTTATCAGTTTTGCTGTCTGAGCCGATGCCATATCTGCCACCAAAAGGAGCGATACGTTGAGTAAAGCCATTTTTAAAAATGTTCTTTTATGATGCATTTTATACTCTTTAAATATTAGTCCTGCTATTAATACTTCTGTTTGGTCCAAAAGGCCTATCCCGAATTCATTCCGGCCGGTTAATTACTGAAACCTGAAAGCCAGAGCCGGGTAAGTCTTGTGCTTTTTGAGAAAGGATTCGGGAATGGTCACAATGATTTTATCTCCCTCTTTCTTCCACTTCAGTTTAGCATTTTCGCCTATGAGTTTAACTTCCGTTTTATCAGCCGGGAGGTTTCCTTTCCATTCTACTGTGGCAGGAACAGGGCCGTTTTCTTTTAGTCTTATTATCGCATAAGTCGTTTTCTGATCTTTTGACCTGGTAAAGAACGTTTCGCCATCTCTGTAGAAATCAGTCGCCCTGGTACTGTAAATCGCCTCACCGTTCACTTTCATCCAATCTCCGATTTCCACGAGGCGGTCTATTTGTTCCTGCAGGAAAAGCCCTTCTTTGGTTGGCCCCACACCCAGCAGTAAACTCCCGCCTTTGGCTACGATTTCAACCAGGCTGTGAATGACCTTGGTCGAGCTTTTAAACTGGTCATTAGGGACATATCCCCAGGCACCGCCCAGGGTAATGCAGCTTTCCCACGGGTTGTCCAGTTTTTTAGCCGGAATGTTTTGTTCAGGTGTCTGGTAATTTTCATATTTGCCGTGAACAGTCCTGTCCACAATCAGCAGACCCGGCTGAGACTTACGGGCCATTGTGGCAATCGCCGGCATGTCAATTTCCTGGCTGAATTCCGGAATAGCCGCCCCCCAGGCCCTTACTTCGTCATTAACGGTTTCCAAAGGCCTTACCCAGCCGCCATCCAGCCACAGAATATCCAGTTTACCATATCCTGTTACCAGCTCCTGGATCTGGTTATATGAAAACTCTCTGAATTTATTCCATCTCCACGGATTTTTTCTGATGTCATAGTTTACGTTTCTGTCAGGTGTGGCATACTTGTTCCACCAGAAATACTCAGAATGCCAGTCAGGTTTAGAAAAATAAGCCCCGATCATAAAATCCTGCTTCCTGAAAGCTTCAAAAACATATCTGGCCACATCAGCTTTAGGGTTTGTACCAAATGGGCCGTTGGAAATCTTGAAGTCGGACTGTTTGGTATCAAACATATTGAATCCGTCATGGTGCTTGGTCGTAAAAACAACGTACTTCATGCCAGCCGATTTAGCAGCAATGGCCCACTGGTCCGGATCGAATTTAATCGGGTTAAACTCTTTATTCAGGCCCCAGTACCATTTTTTAAAATCGTCATAAGATTGGGTACTGTCTCTGCTGATCCAGTCTTCAGAACACAAGGCCCATGATTCGATCATTCCTGGCACAGCATACAATCCCCAGTGGATGATCATCCCGAATTTCTGGTCCTGCCATACATCCAGTTTTTGTCTTACCAAAGGGTCTTCAGGAAATTCATATTGCGTGGATTGCTGATGAAGATTTCCCTGGGCCAGCAAAGAATGAGATATTAATACAAATAAGAGATTGACTATTAGTTTTTTACAGGTCATTATTAAATTTTTTTAACAAATCTACTTAATTTTTCCGCAAAAAAAGACCCCTTACCCTGATTTTGGTAAAATCAATTTTTAATCAATAACATAAACAGAAGGGAGTAAGACCTATGCAAATCCCGAAGATTACACCAGAACAGCGGGTTCTGCAAACCTTATGATACCTTTGGAAGCATCAATAGAAGCATCAAGTCCAACAGGAACAGTAAACTTATTGGCGATGTGTCCGATCATAGCCCCCGAAAACGCCGGGATATTAAGCGGTCTGATATGGTCTTCGAAAAGGTCCTCCAGGGTCAGTGATCCGTAGCTTTCCTTAGAGGGTAGGCATTCACTGCATTTGCCGAAGACAAAGCCCGAGATCTGGTTGAGAATACCGGCGAGCTTAAGCTGGGTCAGCATCCTGTCCATCCGGTAAACCTGCTCTCCGACGTCCTCCAGGAACAAAATAGCTCCTTTAAAATCCGGCACATAGGGTGAGCCGAGAATATGAGAAAGCACGGTGAGATTTCCGCCGAGTAATTTACCGGTAGCCTGTCCCGGAGTGATGGTATAAATGCGGTCGTCCGTCTGAACCAGGTTATCCTTTTTCGAAACAGGGTTTACCATCTCAACGGCCTGCCCTTCTATCAGTGTCCTTTTAAAATAATCCGTCGAAAAGCTGTTCCAGGTTGAAGAGCCTACCGGGCCATGGAACGTGATCAGGCCTGTCTCTTTGTAAATAGCCAGCAATAAGGAAGTTATATCGCTGTAGCCTATGAATATTTTAGGGTTCTTTTGTATCAGTTTATAATCCAGCAAAGGCAACAACCTTGCAGCTCCCCATCCACCGTGCATGGCCATGATCGCATTGATGCTCTTATCCGCAAACATCTCGTTGATATCCGCTGCCCTGTCGGCATCTTTTCCGGCCAGGTATCCGTGGCGGTCAAAAACATGTTTCCCGACTTTGGTCTTAAATCCCATCACCTCAAAAGCCTCAATCGCAAACTGTACATCCTGTTTGATAAAAGCGGAATGAGCCGGGCATACCAGACCGATGGTATCACCGGGTTTCAGGCCTTTGGCTTTCAGGTCTTTGGCCAGCGGCAGACTTGATGATTCATTTTGTCCGGCTGATAAAAAGTTGATCCCTCCGAGGGTTAAGAGCGAGGTAGTCAGGAATTTTCTTCTTGCGAGCATGGTTTGATATGGTTGGTTGAACAAGGATTCAAATTAAAGCATTAATATTTAAAATCGGTAGCCTCTTAAAAAATCTTCCGTAATCATTCGCTTTTTACCTTCCAGCTGAAGCTCCCTGACAGACAGCCAGCCATCAGCAGTCCTGAAGTAAAGCACTTTCTTCTGATCTGTTTTAATGGTCACCTGATCTGCCTCAAAGCTAAACGTGGTCAGATCTTCCGGAAGGTCTCCTTCTGCCGGCTGAGCGGCATATATTTTACAAACTTTATCACTGAGCATGGTCCAGGCTGCAGGGTAAGGGCTTAAGCCCCTGATAAAGTTAAAGAGCGTTTGTGTTGGCTGATTCCAGTCGATTTTGCAGGTTTCCTTGAAGATCTTCGGGGCGGCTTTTAATTCGGTAAAGTTATCCTGAGCCTCCTGAGGATAGTCGCCTTTTTCAATGGCCCTGACGGTTTTAAGAACCAGCTCAGCCCCGGTTTCCATCAGGGTATCATGCAGTGAACCGGCATTGTCCTCTTCACTGATTTTCACTTTCTCTTTAAAAATGATTTTTCCCGTATCTATCTCTTTTTCGATCAGGAAGGTGGTTACACCCGACTCCGTTTCTCCGTTGATGATCGCCCAGTTGATCGGGGCAGCACCACGGTACTGCGGCAACAGCGATCCATGCAAATTAAAGGTCCCGACAGACGGCATGCTCCAGACCACTTCCGGAAGCATCCTGAACGCGACCACAACCTGCAAATCCGCTTTATAAGACCTTAATTCTTCTAAAAAGGCACTATTTTTCAGCTTTTCGGGCTGCAAAACCGGGATTCCCTGGCTGACGGCATATTGTTTAACAGGCGTTTCGTTCATCTTCAGCCCTCTCCCCGAAGGTTTGTCCGGAGCTGTGATCACCGCTACTACTTCACATCCGTTTTCGACCAGTTTTTTTAGACTCGCCACTGCAAAATCGGGAGTCCCCATGAAAATAATCCGCATAATCAGTTGATATATTTGAAATGGCAAATATAAGGGAATGGAGGGGTGGAATTTGTCAAAAAGCTTTTGCCTTTATAAAAAAAATAGTTTAAATTTGTATCTTAATTATAATTAATGAGCAGAATCAAAGAACATATTATCTTTTTCAAACGAACCTGAATTAGTTTCTGTTAATTTATCAGTTATTCAGGAACGGTCGAAATTCGCCGTTCTTTTTTTTTCTACCCCCTCAATCGGTGGGTAATTTTTTTTTAATAGGACAATAGTAAATGTGTTAAGTAAATAGTACGATTATGGCGTTTCAATATTACACCCAGGAAGGATTCGACAATTTGAAAAACAAATTGCACGAAATGAAAACAAAAGGCCGTGCCGAAATAGCACGTCAGATAGCGGAGGCGAGAGACAAAGGTGATCTTTCAGAGAATGCAGAATATGACGCCGCCAAAGATGCTCAGGGATTGATGGAGTCGGAGATTTCAAAACTGGAGGTTCTGATGTCGAATGCCCGTATTCTTGACGAATCAACACTGGACATTTCAAAAGTTTCACTGATGAACAAAGTGAAAATCAAAAACAAGAAAAGCGGAGCTATTATGACATACACCCTTGTGGCAGAAGAAGAAGCCGATTTAAAGCAAGGAAAAATTTCAATTAATTCACCATTCGCGAAAGGGCTGCTGGGTAAAGTGGTAGGTGATACCGCCCAGATCCAGGCTCCTGCCGGTATGGTGGAAGTGGAAGTCGTGGAGATTTCCCTGTAACATTCTTTATCCAAAAATAAGGGCTGCAAATCTGATTTGCAGCCCTTATTCTGTTATTAAACACCTGGTTTACAACTTCTTCACCGACTCGTGTTCAAAAGTGAGCTTGCCACCCGCATCATATTCCCTGACCGTAAAAGGCTCTGCAGCATCATAACAATCAGCAGCATATTGGGTTTCTTTCTTCCGGCGATTGCCCCCTTCATAATATTCTATCCACTTTCCTACCCTTACCCCATTGTCAAGTTTTCCTTCTTCGGCCAGCGTTCCGTCTTGGTGAAATTTCCAGTAACTTCCCGTCTGTTTTCCAAATAACATCGGTATTACTTCTTTGACTTTGGAGCTATCGCCATTATAATAAGTGATCTGTGATTCTGCATAAAACCCTTTGTTATACACTTCTTTCTGGATCAGCACGAAATCCTTATCCTGCTCCTCTCCGTATTCCTCCCAGCGGCCGTGCTTTGCTCCCAGGTAATAGTAGCCATCTTTTATGAGCACATCCCCTCTATATTCTTTGTAAGGGCCATGCATCAGTTTGTTGGTTTTTGCATCCCGCTGAATGGCTTCCACTACTTTTTTGGTTTTCAGATCATACCAGAACAGCGAACGGGTGTAAGGATTAGGCCTGGAATGTTCTTTAAGGGTATAAAACTCCATATAAATCATCCTCTCGCCGGAACCTCTTTTGTAGATTTGTTTTTCAACAGCCATCTTTTCATAGGTCCTTCCGTCAAAAGCATCAGCTTTGGCTTTCTTCCTGTTTTTTCTCAGTTTTTTAGATTTGGCTTTGGCATCAGAAGCAATGCCGGGCAATGCTTCGTTCAGAAACTTTTTGGCATCCTCCACATTCGTGATCTTATTATCACCGGGCAGATTGACCGAAGCTTTAGGCAATCCGATATCTACCGGAACGATGTCTTCGATTTTTTCTTCGAGGGTCATTTTTTTTCGTTCCGCCTTCTTTTGCTCTTTTGTCTTTGCTTTAGGAATGATATCCTGAGCATGAATTTTTAGGACAAAAACCTGAAATATAAGGTATATAAAAAGAAATCTTTTCATTTATGATTACTCCATTGTAAATTTAAGAGTTGATTATTCATTCGAAACGCAAAATTCTAAAAAAAATTGGAAACTTCTGCTAAAATCTATGTTGCCGGTCATAATGGTATGGTCGGATCCGCCATCGTCAGAAAATTAAAATCTTTAGGCTTTACCAATTTCTTACTTCGTTCGTCCAAAGAACTTGATCTCAGAAACCAGCAGGCAGTTTTAGATTTTTTAGCCACAGAAAAACCCGACTACGTTTTTCTTGCCGCGGCCAAAGTAGGCGGTATTGTAGCTAACAACACTTATCGTGCCGATTTTATATACGAAAATATACAGATTCAGAACAATGTCATTCACGGCTCTTATTTATCAGGTGTAAAAAAACTGATGTTCCTGGGGTCATCCTGTATCTATCCCAAACTCGCTCCGCAGCCGCTTCGTGAGGATTATTTACTGACAGGCCTGCTTGAACCTACCAATGAGCCTTATGCCATTGCCAAAATAGCGGGTATCAAAATGTGTGAGGCTTACAAAGACCAGTACGGCTGTAACTTCATATCCGTCATGCCAACCAACCTGTATGGCCCAAACGACAATTATGACCTGCAGAATTCTCACGTATTGCCGGCCATGATCCGTAAGTTTCATGAAGCTAAACTGAACGGCAGCGAAGAAGTTGAACTTTGGGGAACGGGCTCGCCGATGCGTGAATTCCTTCATGCCGACGACCTGGCCGAGGCTTGTGTATTCCTGATGGAAAATTACAATGACTCGACCCTCGTCAATATCGGAACGGGTGTGGATGTAACCATCAAAGAACTGGCTGAAACCATCAGGGAAGAGGTCGGTTTTGAAGGAAATATCAAATGGAATACCGACAAACCGGACGGAACGCCAAGAAAACTGATGGACGTGAGCAAACTTCATGACCTGGGCTGGAAACACACCATTGAGCTGAAAGAAGGTATCAGGTTGGTATATGCCGAATACAAAAGCCGTACGGCCTGAGTTTAATTCTTTGTTAAGTTTTATAGCAAAGTAAACTTCATCAGGATTATCCGGGTTTAATTTGATAATTTTGTTTCTGAACAGACACATGTTGTGCCCTGTTAATTCCTGATGAATTTGCCACGATGAAATTTAACAAAGAGGTATCGTTTCCACTCATAAGCTCTATCCTTTTTACGATTACCCCTTTGGTAAGTACCTCTTTCCTGACCATTTATGTACTTCAGTATCAGGATTTCCTCAATACCCTGGGTTGGGCCGACTGGTTTTATATATCCCTTGTTTTCACGGTCACTTCAGCATTGGCTCTCAGTCCTCCGACATTTCTTGCGGTTATTCATGGCTATTTTTTAGGGTTTGAAGCCCTTCCTTATCAATTTATGATTAACATGGGGGCTATTATTCTTGTCAATCTTGTGGTCAGGAAAATAGACAACAACCGGTTTATCGAGATATTGTCAAAAAATCCGAAAGTTGCAGGCATCCTCAACGGCATCAAAAAGGAAGAGTTAAAGATCATTTTCTTTTCCAAACTTTCACCCGTCCTTCCCTTTGCCCTCACTAATTTTGTATTTGCGATTTCCGGTGCCCGTCTCAGAAACGTTCTTTTGGGTGGCTTCATGGGCATGATTCCGAGAACCGTCCTGGCCGTATGGACCGGCTCACAAGCCAAAGAAATCCAGACCCTGATCGAGCATCCCAACCAGGGATTGTTTCAACAGGTCTTCATTCTCATCCTCCTGATTGCGTCAGTAGTGGGCTTGTCGATGGTATTCAGGAAGGTTTTGAAGCCTGCTGAATGATGCTATAACGTTATTAATCACCCCGAAAACAAAAAACCTCCCCCGTTTCCGGAAGAGGCTTTTATTTGATATGATCTATATTAAGCCGGGAACGACTTGGATATGTCTGTAAAATCTCTTGATTTCAGTGAGGCTCCGCCTACCAGTCCGCCGTCAACGTCAGGCTGAGAGAATAGCTCCTGTGCATTACCCGCACCCACACTTCCTCCGTAAAGGATCGAAATCTCTTCGGCCACTTCCTGTCCGTATTTAGACGCCAGGTGGTCACGAAGTACCTTGTGCATTTCCTGAGCCTGTGCCGAAGAAGCCGTTACGCCTGTACCGATAGCCCAGATAGGTTCGTAGGCAATCACTACTTTTTTCAGATCATCAGCCGACAAATGGAAAAGGCTGTTGGTCAATTGTCCAGAAACAAAATCAAAATGAATACCTGCTTCTCTTTGTGAAAGCGTTTCTCCACAACAGAAAATCGGGGTCAATCCGCCGGCTAAAATGGCATCTACCTTCTGAGCTACAAATTCGTCAGATTCGTTGAAGTATTCCCTGCGTTCGCTGTGACCAATAATCACATACTTAACACCAGCAGATTTCAACATCGATACAGACACCTCTCCGGTATAAGCTCCTGATTCTTTCGGGTGACAGTTCTGAGCAGCCAAAGCCACTTTCGGTGTGTCAATCAGTTTGCTGAATGAGCTCAAATAAGGAAACGGAACACCTAAAACCACCTGAACATTAGGGTTTACCACTTCGTCTTTAACCATATTAACTACTTCAGAAAGAAGGATCTGACCTTCTTCAAAAGTTTTATTCATTTTCCAGTTACCGGCAGCGTACTTTTTTCTCATTTTGACTTAGAATGCTTGATTTAAAATTTCGCAAATATAATAAGTTATAAGCCTTTTTTTCATTAATTATTGATTTTATATGGGTTAAGAATCCGCTTCGCTTCAAAACACCTGCTTAGATATTCATCAAAAAAAATGCCCCCGACAAAAGCAGGAGCACTTTAGACTATAAGAAACTATAAATCTTATTTTTAATGGAGAAAGGAAAACGGAGGACGGGGAAAGCAACTGACTTTACCGGACTCGCCGCTTATCTTCCGGATTTATGCGGGAGGAAAGATTTGAAGGAATCCATTCTCTTTTTCCCTGCTCCTTCTTCCTCTCAATTATTCAATCACCATGTTGTGATAAACGTTTTGTACGTCATCATCTTCGTCCAGTTTTTCAAGAAGCTTGTCTACATCAGCAGCTTCGGCTTCTGTCAGTTTCTTGGTGTCTGTCGGGATACGTTCAAAATCCGCGTGAAGCAGTTCATATCCTTTCTCTTCCAGGAATTTCTGGATAGCTCCGTATGCCGAAAATTCTCCGTAAACATTGACCTGGTTAGATTCTTCATCCAAAAACACGTCGTCAGCACCGAAGTCGATCAACTCAAACTCCAGCTCTTCCACATCTATATTATCTGTCTTGGCGATTTTAAATACACATTTACGCTCAAAAATAAAGTCGAGCATACCGTTGGTGCCCAAACTCCCCCCGGTTTTGGTAAAGTAACTTCTGACATTGGCTACCGTACGGTTGTTATTATCGGTAGTACATTCTACCAACACCGCCACACCGTGTAATCCGTATCCTTCCAAAACAATCTCTTTGTAATCCTCCTGGTCTTTTGAAGAAGCCCTTTTAATGGCACTTTCCACGTTGGCCTTCGGCATGTTGGCTGCCTTGGCGTTCTGGATAACCGCTCTCAGACGCGAGTTGGCATTGGGATCAGGTCCGCCTGATTTCACAGCCATTACTATATCTTTACCGATACGGGTGAAAATCTTCGCCATTGAACTCCAACGTTTCATTTTTCTGGCTTTCCTGAATTCAAACGCTCTTCCCATGTTATGGTTTTGTCAAATGTAGTTTTATAAATTTGGTGCGAAATTACACATAAATCAAAAATTTAATGCAAATTGCCTTACAAAAAATATATTAACCTAAGCCCGACGCACCCATGGAATTGACGAATACCGTATTTTTGAATATGGCCATAGGATTATTCTTCAGCATTTTATTCCTGCAATCCGGACTCGACAAAGTCTTTGATTTTAAAGGAAATAGCGGTTATATCAAAAGTGTCTTTGAAAAAACACCGCTCAAAAATATATCATCCCTGCTTTTCATTACCATTACCATCCTCGAGATCTCGGCAGGGGCATTCAGTCTGTCTGGTGTTTTTTATTATTATTTTAAAGGCTCTCTGCAACTGCTTACCTTCGGACTGCAGCTTTCCGCTCTGAGTTTGCTGGGTCTGTTTTTCGGACAAAGGATCTCTAAGGACTATGCCGGGGCAGCTTCGCTAGTGGCTTACTTTCTTCTGGCTGTTTTCGGTTTGTATGTCGTTGGCTGATTTTGGACGACTATCTCAACCTTCATTTCGACCTTTTATCAAAACAAGCCCTTGCGGTGACTTAATCCTGGTATTTTTGTTAAAAATCATATTTATTTGACTTTTAACAAAGAAATACTCTTTTTCCTGAGTACCCTGGGTTGGTTTAACGGATTAATACTGAGCAGTTATTTCCTGTTCTTTATTCCCAAAAAAACGCTTCCCAATACTCTTTTCGGTTTATTGTTGCTGGTTTTGAGTATCCGCATCAGTAAGTCGGTCGTGTGGTATTTCTATCCGGACCTGCCTGTTTTCTTTATACAACTGGGTCTTGCGGTTTGTTTTCTCATCGGTCCCTTATTATTCTTCTATCTGAAAGCCGTCTCCGAACAAACCAAAACTTTCCCCGGAGAATGGGGCATCATACTTGGAAGTTTTGTTATGGCTTCTGTCCTCCTCATGCTCTTTTTTACCGACAAGCCCCAGCTGTATTTGTGGAAAAAGTACTTCGTCAAAATCACTTACGGAGAATGGTTCCTGACGGTGCTTATTTCCGGGATCTTCATTATTCCATTGCTTAAAAAACTGAGAACGGGCTATGTAACCCTGCATGAAAAATGGGTTCTGGCGGTTTATTTCAGTAATCTCATGATTGCCTCCAACTTTGTAGTGTCCTATCTGGACATCCTCAATGTGGCATACATCACCGGCGGGCTCACCTTCTCACTACTTATTTACCTGAACATCCTGATACTGTTCTACAGGAAAAAGACCGGTTATCTGTTTAGCCCCGAACCCGAAAAATACAGTAACAAAAAAATAAGCCCGGACGAAGCCGGGACCTTGATTCTAAAACTTGAAACAGCCTTAACCGAAAAAGAGATTTACAAAAACCCCGATTTGAAGCTCCCTGAAATGGCGGGATTACTCCATGTTTCAGTACATCAGTTATCTCAATTACTCAACGACAACCTGCAGAAAACCTTCCCTGTTTATCTGAACGAATTCCGGGTTAAGAAAGCCTGTGAAATCATAGACGCTGCTCTGGATTTTAAAATAGAAGCCATCGGTTATGAAGTGGGTTATCATTCAAAATCCACTTTTTTTGCTGCTTTCAAAAAAATCACCGGGCTCACCCCAAGCCAGTATAAGGCCGCCAAAGTATTCTGAAAAGGGCAATTCCAGGTATTTCTTGTTCAGATTTATAGATCAGGACTTCATTTCCTGATCCTGAAAGCATTTTTGGGCTTTCAACAAAATAAAAAATCTGATCAAAATGAAGAAAAAGCAATTATTACTGACGCTGATTTTATTCCCTCTTCTTTCTTATGCCCAAACCACCAGAAAAATCCTGATGGTGGTGAGTAGCTATGGTAAAGATGCAGGCAAAACACGGCCCGGGTTTGAGTTCGATGAATATTCCCAGGCGTACCTGACTTTTAAGGCGAATGGTTTCGAAGTCGATGTGGCCAGTCCAAAAGGCGGAGCGGTGGAGCCAGACGGATACAATGCCAAAAAAGAGTACAACAAAGCTATTTTAGCTGATGCCAAGGCTACCGGATGGTTAAAAAACACCCTTCCGACAGCATCTCTAAAGGCTGCGGATTATGCAGCCGTCTATGTTGTCGGTGGAAAAGGGGCTATGTTCGATCTACCTTTTGACCCTTCACTTCAGGAAATCATTACGCAGATCTACCAAAACAAAGGGATTATTTCCGCTGTTTGCCATGGCCCCGCGGCTTTTGTCCATGTGAAACTTCCGGATGGGAAATACCTGGTGGAAGGAAAAGCCATCACGGGTTTTTGCAATGATGAAGAAACCATGTTCGGCAAAAAATGGCAGAAAGAATTTCCGTTTATGCTTGAAGACAAACTGAAGGCGAGAGCCGGGATCTATGAAAAAGCCGATGTTATGTTGCCTCATGTGAGTATTTCGGGGCAATTAATCACCGGCCAAAATCCCTATTCTACCAATGCTCTGGCGGAGCAGATCGTACGCTCTCTTGGTACAGAACCTGTATCCAGGCAACATTTCCCGGATGAAATGAGCATGAATCTTGTAAAAAGAGCCCTGGGTGGTGAATGGGACCAGGTAAAAAATAAAATCAAGGTCAGCAAGGATAAGCTTGATATTGAACTCATAGCGGTTTACGGCTATTACCGCTCGATGGGTGCCAATGGTGATAAAAAAATCAGTAAACTGGCACTGGATGTCATGGAACTGGCAACCCCTTATTACTTTAATTCTGCTCTTCAACTGGAACGGGCTACGTGCTATAGAAACCTGGATGACAAGCCGACTGCGAGGAAGCTACTGGAGGAACTCATCGCGAAAGAACCTGATTCAGACAAGGCAAAAAAGATGCTTGAGGAATTAAACAACAAGTAGTTTCAGGACAAAACAACCCGGCACTGAAATTCATAATAACAATTAAAAAACGTATGGCAATATTTCATAAAAGTATTGCCATACTCCTCTTTTCCTTCTGCTTGTTTTTTCACTGATCATAACAGCCATGCTACTGAATAATAGTCCATTTTGATTGATTTTACCTCATTTGTCCCCTTTTTCAACTATTTCTTCCATAATATTCCAACCAAATTATATCTTTCTGAATCATTGTTATTGAAAAGGGTTTTAAGGGAAAGGAAGATGGCGGAGGGGTCAGTTATGATCTTTTCGCCATCCTACTGAAATCAAGAGAATTACTAACCATGTATTACAGATTAATTATAACGGCATTTTTTATATACGGTGTGATGGCCTGCAAAAGCAGTGACATGATGCCTCAGCAAAGCAACAACCCGAACTGGGACATGAACAACCTTTCCAATGGCGGAAAAGGAGGCATTGTTGCTCCATTCGGAACATGGAAAATGGTGGCTTATGAAAACAACATCACGACTTCTTACGACGTCAGCATAGAAATCAAAAATGAAAAAAATGAGACCGGACAATACATCATCAACGGTAAAGGCCCCCTCAATTTTTACTTTGCTTTCTTCACCTCAGAGTTTGAAAAAAGAACGATGGTGGTAACAGGCGTAGGAGGAACAAAAATAAAAGGCTCTGCCGAAGAAGTTGCCTTTGAAGAAGATTACTGGAACCGCTTATCGAAAGTTGAAAGGTACGAAGTGCTTAACAACGGCCAGACGCTGGTTCTGCACTTACCGGAAAAAGAAAACAAAAAAATCACTTACAAATTTATTAAAGGATAATGAAAAAGGCACTCTTAATGACTGGAATCTCCCTGGCCCTGGTTGGCGGTTTGTCCAATTGTGCGGTCGTTGAACCGAAAGAAAATGTCGAAGTAAAAATCCCGGCTGAGTTTTCAGGAAAAACGAGTGCTTTCGCATTCGATTTCTGGAAACAGATTCATAAAGCCGAAGCTAAAAACAACAACTATTTTGTCTCACCACTCAGCCTCCACATCGCTTTGGGTATGCTGCTCAACGGAGCAGATACTGAAACCAAAACAGAAATACAGAAAACACTGAAACTGGACAACGCCAGTCTTGAAGAAATCAACAGCTCTTACAAGGAGCTGATCGAAAAGCTGCCTAACCTTGACCCGAAGGTCAAAAACACGATTGCCAATTCTATCTGGCAGGAGAAAACTTTCCCGGTACAAGCCACTTTCACCGACGGATTGAAAAGCAATTTTAACGCACAGCTGTACTCTGAAGACTTCGGAAACCCGGCGACGGTCAACAAGATCAATCAATGGGCGAGCGACAACACCAATGAAAAGATCAAAAAAATACTGGACAGCATTACGCCTGACCAGGTGATGTTTCTGGTGAATGCTCTTTATTTCAAAGGCGACTGGAAAAGCGAGTTTGAAACCAAAAACACTTCCAAAGCCGACTTTAAAGGCTCTGCCTCTACAAAGCAGGTCGACATGATGCACAAGCAGGAAGAATACCTGTACACAGAAAATGAAAACTTCCAGATGATCGAACTTCCTTATGGCAATGACAAATATGCCATGAAGGTCATTCTTCCCAAGAGAGACATAGATGCTCTTGTCAACAGCTTTAACCAGGAAACCTGGGCAACTGCAGGCAAAGGCATGGTCAAACAAAAAGTAAACTTCGGATTGCCAAAGTTCAAAATCGAGTACAGCAAAAAACTGAATGAGATACTGGAAAACATGGGCATGAAGAAAGCTTTCACAGACGGAGCAGATCTTTCGAAAATATCTCCTCCTGCCGGCAAAATCAAGGTGGGTTTTGTCAAGCAGGATACCTATGTGGCAGTAGACGAAAAAGGAACAGAAGCCGCGGCGGTAACCACCATCGGTATTGTCCTTACCTCAGTTCCGATCATCAAGGAAATGACTTGTGACAAACCGTTTTTATTCGTGATCAGCGAAAAAACTTCGGACACCATCCTTTTTTTGGGGAAGGTATCCAACCTTTAAGATTCTGATCGCTTAACCTTTTAAAACTTCAACCTTATGAAAAGAAATTCTACCCTCAATGGGCTGATCCTGCTATTGGCAATCCTGACAGGTTTATCTTCCTGTACAGACAATTGTGAAAAAACCAGGGTCTACCGGACTACCGTTGCCTTCCAGATCGGCCGTGAACAATTAAAAGCAGGTATCCAGAATGCAGCTCCCCAGGAAATCGAAAATCCCGGAAAAATATATGCCATCGGCAATTTCCTTCTGATCAATGAAGTAAAAAAGGGCTTACACATCATTGACAATACCAACCCTTCATCTCCCCAAAACGTAGCATTCTTCAAAATCCCCGGGGTGATTGACATGGCGGTTAAAGGCAATATCCTTTATACCGACAACTACACCGACCTGGTGGCTTTCGATATCTCAGATGTCAAAAACATCAAAGAAGTAGGCCGTAAAAATAATATGTTCGTCAACGGCATGGTAGATGGTATCAGCTGGTATTATGACCCTTATTCGAAGATCATTACCGATTATGCCTGGAAAACAGTCACCGAAAAAGTAAAAACAGGCTGTGGTGAAGGTTCTACTGTCTGGCCCGGAGGAGGGGTCTATTACGATACCGGATTCTTCAATGGTTCAAACGGAACCAACGGCTCTGCCGCAGGAACCAACGGACAGGGCGGATCAATGGCCAGGTTTACCATTTACCAGGACTACCTGTATGCGGCCACCCAGTCAGACCTCCTTGTTTTTGATATAAAAAATCAGCAGAAACCCGATTCTATCAGTAAAGTTAACCTGGGATGGGGTATAGAAACGATCTTCCCATACCAGGACAAACTGTTCATCGGCTCCAACACCGGCATGCATATTTTTGACAATTCAAATCCTGCCAAACCGGTGAGAACATCCATCTTCCAGCACGTAAGGGCCTGCGACCCTGTGGTCGTGGAAGGAAACAAAGCTTATGTAACCATGAGAACCGGGATTTGCGGGGTTGCTCCCAACCGCATGGATGTGGTGGACGTCAGCAACCTGAGCTCTCCGCAACTGATCAAATCCTACGAAATGGAGAATCCTCATGGCCTGGCTATCAATAACGCAAACCTGATGGTCTGCGAAGGGCAATTTGGTCTCAAGAGTTTTAATGCCGCCAATGCTTCTGATATTACTTTAAATCAGCACATCAAAAATATTGATGCATTTGATGTCATTCCTGTCAGCAACACCCTGCTGATCATGATCGGGAAAGACGGGCTTTATCAGTATGATTATTCTGACCCGAAAAACCTCAAATTATTAAGTCATATTAAAGTTAAAAGCATTTGATTATGAAAAAGATATCTTTACTCTTTTGTCTGGTGTTGCTGATTTGCGGTCAGGCTTTCGCTCAGGAAGAAAAGTCGTCTTTCTTCAAAGAACACCCTTTTGTTAATATGACTGAATTCGGCGGTTTGTTTGGCAGGGTAAGGGTGCCCAGCGGCTATTATTATTATCCGTCTTCCAGTTCTTACTGGCCGGGGCCGTCGACCATTACCTACAAAATGAAAAATGCAGCCAATATTTCCGTTCAGACTTTCAACGGGATATACCTCAACCATAAAACTGCCGCCGGCGTAACCATAGGAGCAGACTGGTATGATGCGGCTCTGATCGTTCCGGTTTCTGCAGGACTCAGAAGGGTTTTGGTAGAGAAGAAAAACGGGGGGTCTTCGCTGGTGGCCAGCCTGGATGCCGGCTATGGAACCACCCTGCTCCAGGAAGATGACGAAAATATAAAAACAAAAGGCGGTGTCATGATTAACCCGGCCATCGGGTTCAAATTCCCGATGCGGAACGGATCAGCCTGGTTGCTCAACTTCGGATACAAATATCAGAAACTGACCGTCGATGATCTTATCCGTGAGAATGACATTTACAATATCAGGGGATCAGAGAGCCGTAATCATAACCGGGTTCAGATCAGGCTTGGGTTTCAGTTCTGAAACATATAAAAAGGGCCGTAAATCAGAAATTTACGGCCCTTTTATTTTATCTTTTTTTCCTCCTGGAAGACGATTTACCTGAAGATTTCCCGTCAGATCTGCCTCCACTGCCTCTCCTTCTGCCTGAGTCACGGGAAGGACGCGACGAACCGGAAGATGAGGATACAAATTTACTCCCCTCCACACTTACCAGCTCCAGATCCATGCTTCTTTTTTCAAGGTCAGTGGCTTTGATTGTAACCTGAGCAACGCTCCCGAATCCGATCACTTTTCCTTTTCTTTTACCAACGATCCGGTAATTTTCAGGGTCGTAATCGTAAAAATCATCCGTCAGATCTGCCAGCCTGACCATGCCTTCACAACCTGTGCCTTCGATCTCAACAAAAATACCGAAATCAGTTACACCGGTCACCACACCATCATAAACAGCACGCCTGTCCTGATAACTCATATACTCGACCTGCTTATATTTGATCGAAGCCCTTTCTGCTTCAGCAGCCAGTTTTTCCTGTTCCGATGAATGCTTAGACTTCTCATCAAAATCAGCCTGGTTAAGGTCTTTGCCGCCGTCCAGGTAATGCTGGAGCATGCGGTGGGCCATCATATCAGGATAACGCCTGATGGGCGAAGTAAAGTGACTGTAATGATCAAATGCCAGACCGAAGTGTCCCAAAGTCTGCGTCGAATACCTGGCCTTGGACATGGTCCTGACGGCCAGCGATTCCAGGATATTCTGCATCGGTGTACCTTCAATCTCCGTCATGAGGTTGTTCAGCGATTTCGACAAAACGGTCTGATTCCCGGTTTTGACGGTGAAGCCCAGCTTACCCGCAAATTTGGAAAAAGTCTCCAGTTTCTCAGGGTTAGGTGGTTCGTGTACCCGATACACCATCGTGAAAGGATTCTTCACTTCACCATTTTCGTCTTTATTCAGGTTATGTACAAATTCTGCTACTTTTTTATTGGCCAGAAGCATAAACTCCTCGATCAGCTTATGAGCGTCTTTTCTCACTTTTACATAAATGCCGACAGGTTTGCCTTCTTCGTCCAGGTTAAACTTCACTTCATTGGTTTCGAAGTTGAAAGCTCCTTTTGAGAACCGCTCCTTTCTCAGGATTTTGGCGATGGTATTGAGTTTATGTAAAATCTGAATGTAATGATCTCCTTCTGCGGTCTCATCCAGGTCCAGCAAGTCCTGGGCCTGCTCGTAAGCAAATCTTCTGTCTGAATGAATGACGCCTCTCCCAAACCACTCAGAAATTACTTTTCCGTGGTCATTCATTTCAAAAACCGCTGAGAAAACCAGCTTGTCCTCGTTCGGCCTTAATGAACAGAGATTATTCGACAGCTTTTCCGGCAACATCGGAATGGTCCGGTCTACCAGGTAAACAGATGTGGCTCTTCTGTAGGCCTCTTCTTCCAGTTTGGTCGAAGGCCTCACATAGTGGGTCACGTCCGCAATATGCACCCCGATTTCGTAGTTGCCGTTCTCCAGGGCTTTATAACTGATGGCATCATCAAAGTCCTTGGCATCATGAGGGTCAATCGTGAAGGTCAGTGTTGATCTGAAATCCCTTCTTTTGCTAATTTCTTCCTCCGTGATCACCTCGCTGATGGCTTCTGCCTCAGCAATGACTTCTTCAGGGAACTTAACCGGCAAGCCAAATTCCGCCATGATGGCGTGCATTTCAGCATTGTTATCTCCGGATTTTCCTAAAATGTCCACGACCTTGCCGGTCGCTTGCGTCACTTTGGTAGGATACTGCATCAGATGGACAATCACCAGGTCGTCTTTGGACGCTCCGTTGATGTTTTCCCTGGCAATAAAAATATCCTCATGAAAACCTTTGTTATCGGGTTTTACCAGGGCATAGTTCCCGAAAGTCTTGATCTTCCCGACCACTTCGGATCTTCCCCTTTGCAAGACTTCAATGACTCTTCCCTCGGGATTTTTACCGTTCTTTCTTTTGCCTGTGATCTTCACCTTTACCTTGTCTCCGTCCAGGGCTCCTTCCAGGTCATTGGCTTCCACATAAATATCGGATTCGTTGTCGTCATACCTGATAAAAGCGAATTTGGGATTCACAAAATCCACCTTACCTTCAATCACGGTCGCATCCGCAGATTTGCTTTCGCCTCCGTTCTGTTCGCCTGTGTTCTGAATATATCGTCCCCTGCCCACTTGTCTGAGCTTGCCTTCTTCTTCAAGTTCCTCCACCATCAACCTCACAAATATTTTTTCATCCTGGTCATAAACATCCAGGTGATTGTACAAATCCGTCAATGTATAGACTCTCCCTGTATTCTGAGAGAAAAAAGCGTGGACCTCTTTCTTCTGTTCTGCGTATTGTGTTTTTTTCTTTCTTTTGGCCATTAATAGTAATGATTTCAATAAAATATAAAAGTATTCATAATATATAAATCTACAAATTTTCCCGAGATTTGCAAATTATTTATAATATACTAACAACAAAACCCGAAATGAAGTTTATTCAGGGCATTCTGCCCCTTGTTTTTCTATTGCTTTCATCGGCCGTTTCCGCTCAGAATGATGAGAAATACATCATCCACATTAAAAAAACCAAAGAGCTTATAAAACTCGACGGCCTGCTAGATGAGGCCGTATGGCAGCAATCAGACGTAGCCAAAGACTTTTTCCTCACACAACCTTACGATACTGCTTTTGCCGGGCTTCAGACCGAAGTCAGGATCCTTTTTGATGACAACTTTATTTATGTGGCCGCCCGGATGACCGAGCCTCGGGAAAACTACATTGTTTCTTCTCTCAAGCGTGATTTCCCGGGTGGCACCAGTGACGTTTTTGTGGTCAATATCGATCCTTTCAAAGATAAACTCAATGGTTTTCAATTCGCGGTTTCTCCGCTCAATGTTCAGCGGGAGGGGCTGATTTCTTCGGGTGAAAACACCGATAATTCATGGGACAATAAGTGGTATTCTCAGGTTAAAAACTATGATGACCACTGGGTGGTCGAAATGGCGATTCCGTTCAAAACCATCAGGTATAAGTCTTCAGAAGGGGCCAATACCTGGAGGATCAATTTCAATCGCAACTCCATGAAAACCAACGAGATTTCGAACTGGACGCCGGTTCCGAGAAACTTTGCATCCAGCAACCTGGCCTTTGCGGGGCTTATGGTCTGGGATGACGCCCCACCCAAGCCGGGAGTTAATATTTCTGTGATTCCCTATCTTTCCGGAGGTTTGTCAAAAGACTTTCCACGCCATGCCGAAGATTTAAGCCCGCAGAATATTGTGAAAGACAAGACCGGGGGTATAGGCCTGGACGCCAAAATAGCGGTAACGCCCGCCCTTAATCTTGACGTGACGATTAACCCGGATTTTTCCCAGGTAGAGGTAGATAAACAACAAACCAATTTGTCCCGTTTTGAGCTGTTTTTCCCTGAAAGAAGACAGTTTTTTATCGAAAATGCAGACCTTTTCGGCACTTTCGGGTTTCCGGATACCCGGCCCTTCTTTTCCAGGAGGATAGGCATCACGCGGGATCCTGCTACCGGAAACAGCCGCCAGGTACCGATACTGGGCGGGGTAAGACTCAGCGGTAAAATCAATGACGACTGGAGGATCGGTGTCATGAATATGCAGACCAAAAAAGTAAAGTTCAGCAACGGTTCTTATAACCCTGCTTCCAATTATACCGTGCTGACTGCCCAGAGAAAGGTTTTCGACAGGTCTTCCATCGGGGGAATCCTGGTGAATAAAGAGAACTTCCTGTCCGACATTCCGGGTACAGATCGCGGGAATTTCAACCGGTACAACCGGGTGGCAGGGCTTGAATTCAATTACTATTCACCTGATAACCGGATCGAAGCCGAAACTTACTATCATCATTCCATTCAGCCCAATCAGCCTTCTGATGCCGGAAGTTTTGCTCATTATATGGGCTATCATCACCCCAACGTGGACATTAACCTCGGTATGACCCGGATTGGCGAAAACTACAGGGCTGAAACAGGGTTTGTACCGAGAAGAGGGCTTTATAATCTCTTCAGGCCGGTTTCTTTGATACTAAATCCTAAAAAAGGGTCGGTTTCAAAACACATCAATTCTTACGGAATCGGCACGGAAGGAAGTGACAATTTTGACCTGAAGGGCAAAAGACTCGACAGCGAAACCAACTTTTTCGGATTTATCAAACTTCCCAGCCAAACGGAGTTTTATGGTGGTTACTATATGAATTTCGTGCACCTGTTTGAAGAATTTGACCCCAGCAATGCTTCCGATAACCCCGACCCTGATTTCTCAAGGGATGTGGTACCACTTCCGGTGGGGGACTACCGTTCCAGGGGTTATTTTGTGGGCGTTGAGACGGGCTCGCGGGGAAACTTCCAGGTGAACTCCAATTTGTCGTGGGGGGGGTATTTTAATGGTAAAGGTATAGAACTGGAGAGCAGTCTTGCCTACAGGATCCAGCCGTATGGATTTGTGACAGTTGACCTTAATTACAACAAAATTGAACTGCCAAAACCTTATAAAAGTGTCAGTTACTGGCTGGTGGGACCCAAGGCCGAAATGGCATTTTCCCGGTCTGTGTTTTTCAGTGCTTTCTTTCAGTACAACACCCAGACCAACAATACAAACATCAACAGCAGGCTGCAGTGGAGGTTCAAGCCTGTAAGTGATTTTTTCCTGGTTTATACAGACAATTATTTCTCGCAGGATATTCCTCAGTACAGGATCAACAGCTGGACACCTAAAAACAGGGCTTTGATTCTGAAGATTACTTATTGGTTAAATGTTTAAATATTACATCAGACAGGTTTTGACCCCAAATCGCGGAACTCTCCGGGTTTCAGGTCTTCCAGCAATACATTCCCGACGCGGATTCTGATGAGTTCTGTTACTTCATAATGTAGCTTGTAGCACATTCTCCTGATCTGGCGGTTCAGTCCCTGCACCAGGATAATGCTGAAAGTATGCTCATCGATTTTAAAAACGCGGCACGGTAATGTCATTTTACCCATGATGGTGATTCCTCCGGCCATTGAGCTGATAAAATGTTCGTCGATTATCTTATCCGTTTTTACGCGGTATTCTTTCTCTGTCTGGTGCTCTTTTCTCAGGGTTTTGTCAAAAAAACTTCCGTCGTTGGTCAGGATGAGCAAACCCTCTGATGCCTTGTCGAGTCTGCCGACCGGGAAAACCGGTTCTTGAAAAGGCAGGATATCTTTCAGGTTATCTGCAATTTCAGGATTGAGGGTTGTTTCTATACCCCGCGGTTTGTAATAAGCATAATACACCATTTTCTTGCCTTCTTTCAGGATTTCTCCCTGGTATATCACTTCGTCGGAAGCTTCAATGATGAGGTTTTCAGAGACAGGAGTGCCGTTCAGCATGACCTCTTTGTTCAGAATAATTTCGAGAGCTCTTTTGTTAGATATCTGAAGTTTTTTGACAAGCAAGTACTGAAGACGGTTCCGGAAGGTCATTAATCTGTTATTGAAAAGGCAAAGGTAAAGCTAAAAAAGGCATGCTCTGAATATAGCACTTGGGTTTTTCGATTTATATCCGGAAATTTGGGCTTTGAAGTCAAACCCCTGCAAACTCGGAAACGACGCATTTGTAAAAGTATTTATGAAAAAACTTTGGCAGAGCCCAAAGAATGATCAATTTCGTTACAACTTTTACGGGCCAAGAAGAGTTTAGAACTTAAAACACAAAAAATGTCATTACAATCCTATCTGGAGGCTATTAACCTCGAAATCTCTAAAACCACCTACGGAGAAAGCCCTGAAGAACTTTATGAACCTATCCGTTACATCATGGACCTGGGAGGAAAGCGTATGCGGCCTGCCCTGACCCTGATGTCTGCCAATATGTTTCTTTACAACTGGCAAAAAGCCCTTAAAGCGGCTCTGGCGGTTGAAGTCTTTCATAATTTTACCCTTATGCACGACGACATCATGGACCAGGCTCCGATCAGAAGAGGACAGCCGACGGTTCATGAAAAATGGAATCCGAACGTAGCCATCCTTTCCGGCGATGTGATGCTGGTGTCTGCCTATGAATTGTTGCTGACAGTAGAAGACCGTCATATCAAAAGGGTCATCAAACGGTTTAACAAAACGGCCGCCGAAGTTTGCGAAGGACAACAACTTGACATGAATTTTGCCTCCAGAGACGATGTTTCGGAAGAAGAATACCTGGAAATGATCAAGCTTAAAACTTCAGTTCTGCTGGGTTTTGCCCTTGAATTGGGAGCCATTATTGCTGATGCTGATGATGAATCTATTCAACTGCTGTATGAGGTTGGACTTAACCTGGGCATAGGATTTCAGCTCAAAGACGATATCCTGGACGTTTATGGTGACCCTGAAAAATTCGGAAAACAGGTAGGCGGCGATATCATCGAGAACAAAAAAACCTGGCTTATGCTGGAGGCCATTAAGAAAAGTAAAGGCACTCCTTCTGAAAAAGAGTTGAACAAATGGCTGACCGCCACTACTTTTGACGCTAAAAAGAAAGTAAAGGCCGTCACCGAAATATATGACAAACTGGAAGTAAGGCCGGACGCCGAAACCAAAATGAATGAGTTTTTTGACAAAGGGCTTGAGGCTCTCAAAAAACTGAAAGTTTCGGAAGATAAAAAACAGATCCTGAAACAATTTGCAGATTACCTGATGGAAAGAGAAAGCTGAGCTATCTGACTCAGAACAATTTACTAAACAAAATAAACAGGCATGTCAATAACCATTATTATCATTATAGCTACCGTTGTCGCCAGCCTCGTGGCATTCAGAGACGGGAATTTCAGAAACAAGTGGATTCATAACCCGTACACCGTTTATCATCGCAAAGAATACTGGAGATTGCTTACTTCGGGCTTTATTCATGCTGACTATATGCATCTTTTCTTTAATATGTATGCGATGTATTTATTCGGTGAAGTGGTTGAAGATCGCTTCGGTTATTTTTTCGGAGAAAAAGCCGGGGTGTATTTCCTGGGGCTTTATCTTTCAGGGATTGTCGTGGCCAACCTGCCGGATCTTATCCAGAAAAAGAACCAGGCTTACTTTAATTCACTGGGAGCGTCAGGGGGAGTGTCTTCCATCGTTTTTTGCAGTGTGATTCTTGAGCCTCTGAACAAGTTGATGATGTTCCCGATACCCATTCCTATGCCGGCCTATATTTTTGCAGCCATTTACATTGCTTACTCAATATACATGGAGAAAAGGCAAATGGACAATGTTAACCACATGGCCCACCTGTGGGGGGGTGTCTGGGGTGTTGCTTTTATTGCCTTTACCAAATTTGAAACCATTCCGGCCTTTTATCAGCAAATCCTGAGTTCTTTCTGATGAAACTGAACGAGCCATATCCGGTCCGTGAACGAACTATCGGACAAACCATCATCCACTCTGTTGCGGAAGGGGCTTTTTTATACGCATTTTTTGTGCTTTTTCAACCTTTTGATATGTCTCAGTGGCATGACGAAAACAAGTATATCAAATTACTTGGCTTTGCGGTTGTCACCACCCTGAGCACCTTCACCAACCGGGAAATATTACCCAGGATTTTCACGAAGTTTTACAGGGAGGAGAACTGGGTCGTCTGGAAAGAGATCGTCAGCATCGTTATATTATTGCTGACCATCAGCCTCGGGAACCTCATCTATGGCAATATCCTCTTTGGCTGGGGTTTCAGTTTTTCCATGTTCATCGGCTCATTTGCTTCAGTTATGCTCATCGGCTTTTTTCCCATCACCTTCTGGGTACTGATGGATTATAACCTGAAAATGCGGAAGTTTGACCAAAACATCGTTATCAGCCATACCGAAGAAAAGCCGAGGTCCGTTTCCGCTGTCCGTCTGACTGCAGAAAACGAGAAAGATTTTGTAGAATTCAATGAATCCCAGCTGCTGTTTATAGAATCCTCCGATAATTACTCCACCGTTTATCTCTCAGATTCAGGAAAACTGAAAAAAGACCTGCTCAGAAGCAGTCTGTCGCGTCTTGAAACCCAGCTTAATTCCGAAAAGCTGGTACGTTGCCACAGATCATACATCGTCAACCTCACCAGGGTAGAAAAAGTAAGCGGCAATGCCCAGGGCTTCAAATTTCACCTGAGTGATTATGACGCCCCGGTGCCTGTAGCCCGGAAATATTCTTACCTTGTGGAAGGCCTGAGATGATCAGGGTCTGAAAATAGTCTTCCCGGTCATTGCCTTTTCTATCAGCTTACGGTCTGTCAGCTCCGGCCTTTTTCCTCCTTTGGTAAACATCTCTGCCTGGTCGTCATAGTGCTTGCTCATAAAATATCCCGATTGCCCGGTTGGATTGACACTGTAGGCTAATCCGGGATTGGCAAAATCAATAATTCTTCTCAAAGCAGGTCCGTAAGACACTTTGTAAGTACCTGACGAATCCAGGGAGAAGTCGAGGTTGTTGATGGTCTCACGGCCTCCGTTGACGGCCATCGGACCGACATTGAACCACTTGCCCGCTACCGGAATAATTCCCAGCGGATGCTTGTGTTCAAGGGTATGTACCTTGCCCCACTGCCAGGCGGACATGTCAGGTCCTAATTGAGTTTCCAGTTCTTTTACAGAAAGTACAAAGGCCTCTGTAAAAATCTCACGCCGGGTTTCCTTTTTCGGGGTATTGATATTGTCCCACCATTTGGACCGGTCATTCCTGAAAAACTTAGAGGTGTTTCTGACCAAAGCCAGCTGGTTATCAAAAACTTTGTAGGTTTCAGGGCCGAGTTCATCGCTCAGGGCAGCTTTGTAAACATTGTACATAAACCTGTAGAAAACGGCCGGCTCTGTATTTTCCAGTTCATGGGTGCCATCCCATTTTGACAACCCGTCATAGGCCTTTCTAGTCTTCTCATTCATTTTAGAGGTAGAGATGGCCGGTAAAATGGCCTTAAGAAATTCAGGATAATTAGCCGACTTAACGTCATTGATTACTTTTCTCACCGATTCTTCTGTCCAGTCATTTTTATCCGTGAATATTAGCTCCTGGATCCGCTCTGCCCGGTTTGAAGGCACATAATAACCGGCTACCAGACCTGTCCCCATATCTTCGGGTTGGTTATTGGCGGTATACAACACCCCTCTTTCAGGATTGAGTATCTGGGGATTTTGCTCAAAAGCCAGCCATCCCTGCGGATCATCAAGCCCGGTTGAACCATCCAGGATCAGCTGAGGGTTGACGTGAGCGGGTCTGACCGGGAGCTTGCCGGCTGCCCACCAGGCAATATTGCCTTCGGTGTCACCCCACATGAAGTTAAGTCCCGGCGACGTCAGCGGTTTCACAGCCTTGGCGGCTTCAGTTGCATTTTTAGCATGTGTCAGGTTATAGAATACCTGGAGGTGTCTTGACGGAAACTGATGATAGACCCACCATAAAGCCACGGGATCTTTTATTTTGTCAATCTTATCGAATGCCCCGTTCATGAGATAGCCGTGCCTCGATTTCTTCACCTCAAACACCAGGTCGGCTTTGTCTTTTATCTTAATAATTTCTTTTCTTGATTTCAGGTCTTCCCAGTGGTCTTTATACCAGACCTGGTCCGGATTGGCCGGGTTGGCTTTCTCCCTGAAAAAATCGGCGTCGTCATTTTCAAACATGGTCAGTCCCCATCCGCCATGATCTGAATGACCCAGGGCGGGCACCGGTGTTCCCGCGAGGAAATTGCCATATGTCTTAAAGCCCGGGCATTCCAGGTGGGCTTCGTACCAGACCGACGGCTGTGCAAAGGCAATATGCGTGTCATTGGCCAGGATAGGTTTCCCTGACTTGGTTTTCTTCCCGGAAATCACCCAGCCGTTGGAGCCATGAAAAGGCGGAAACATCAGGTCCTTTTGTAAAGTATGCAACTGATCGGCCATAGAGATCATGGCCTTTGTCACATGGGCCGGGGTGTTTTTTTGTACAGGTATTTTAAAGGCACTGTCAGGCCAGGCACTTAATACATCTTTATAATATTCAGGGCCGAGCTCAGAAAAAACGGAAGTCGCCGCAGCCTCGGAACTGAATGCCCCGACAAATGTATAGCCCATGTACCCTACGATAATTTCCAGGTCAATGAGCTCAAACTCCGTTTTGGGAATACCGGCCAGGGTAAACTCAATGGGTGTTTTCCCGGCTTTGACATATTGATTGATCCCTTTAAGATAAGCTTTGGCCGCTTTTACAAAAGGAGCGTTCGCATCACTATAAACGGAATCTATCGTGGTTCTGGCATGTTCCCTGAAACTCAGCATTCTGAAAAACTTGTCACTTTTGAGTGCTGCTTCTCCGAATACTTCCGAAAGCCTTCCGTCAGCCAGTCTCCGCAGGATTTCCATCTGGAACAAGCGGTCCTGGGCATGGATATACCCGAAAGCATAGAAGAGGTCTTCTTCATTTCTGGCATAAATGTGGGGTATTCCGAAGTTGTCATACAAAACCTCCACCTCAGCACTGAGACCCGGCAATTTCAGGTCGGCGTTAAAATCAGGAGTCAGGGAACGGAGGTAAAAATAAGCAGCTGCCACAGCTAAAGCTACGGTCGCTAAAAGACCATAAAGAATACGTTTAAGAATTTTCATCGGCTTGGGACTAAAGTTTTACAGAACACTATAAAAATAAAAGGAAAAATGCTTAATTGTGATTTAATGGGGGTGAATTTTGCGGTGCTTTATGTATTCATTCACAAATCTGTTGTACTATTCAAAGATTTTTATATTTTAACTACCTAATTATCATTGTTTTAATTTTTAAAATGTAGTAAATTTGTAACACGAAATAATTATTGAATATTTACAATTATGGCACTGGCAAAACAATTTTTAAAATCAAAACCTGTTTGTAAGGTTACTTTTGAACTTTCAGGTGATACTTTTACAGGAAAAGAAGTTGCTGTGGTAGGTGAGTTTAATCAATGGTCACCGACTGAGACATTGTTGAAGAAGCAAAAAAGTGGAGGATATAAAACAACTGTGGAATTGCCTGTAGGTCAGGAAATTCAATTCCGTTATCTGATCGATGGTACTACCTGGATCAATGACGATGCAGCTGACAAATACGTACCGAGCGGAGTTTCTGTAGATCAGAATTCTGTTGTAGTACTTTGAGATATTAATTTTAAGGTTGAATAATATAAAAAAAGGCGGTCTGTTTTTGACCGCTATTTTTTTGCCCTTTTTTCCCGGAAACAGCCCGGTGAGCTTCCAAATTCAAGGGTAATTCCCGAATTCTGATAAAAAAAACTATCTTTGGCAATTAACCCGTTAATTACACCTCATGTCAAAGAAGCTTAATGAGATACTGGGCCGCAATCCGGTTTACTTTACCTTATTTGCCTCCGTCACGGCTTTCCTTACTTACCTGTGCTTTTATCCTTTCCGCAGGGCATATACCGCAGCCACTTATGAAGATCTTGCGTTCTGGGGAGTCAATTACAAAATCCTGATCATTACGGCCCAGGTGCTGGGCTTTGCTGTTTCGAAAGGACTGGGTATAAAATACGTTTCTGAAATGCCTCCGGCCCACAGGTCACGGAATCTGATCATTATCATCATCCTGTCCTGGATATGCTATCTGCTGTTTGCACTAGTCCCGGCTCCTTATAACCTGTTCTTTATCTTCCTGGCCAGCTTGCCTTTGGGTATGGTGTATGGCACTATGCTTGGTTTCCTGGAAGGCCGGAAAGTCACTGAACTTCTTGTCGCAGTTCTCACCGCTTCTTTTATTATCGGTTCGGGTTTTGCCAAGAGTATCGGCAAATGGGTGATGGGCACTCTCGGGGTGACGGAGTTCTGGATGCCCTTTGTGGCCTGTGCCATCATGATCGTCCCTTTTGCTTTCTTTGCCTGGCTGATGGGTAAAATCCCGCCGCCTGATGCTTCCGATGAAAACCTGAGAACTGAAAGAAAACCCATGCAGAAAGCCGACCGCAAAGCTTTTGTCAAAGAATTTACCTTCAGCCTGGTCATCTTTGTCATTTCTTATGTTTTACTGACCACCTTCCGGGAGTTCAGGGATAATTTTGCCCCGGAAATCTGGAAACAACTGGGGTACAGCAACAATTCGGGTATTTTCACACAAACCGAAATCCCGATAGCCATAGCGGTACTGCTGATCATGGCTTCCATGCGATGGATAAAAAACAACCACCTGGCCTTCAGGGTCATCCAGATACTGATGCTGACCGGCGGTTTGTTGATTGGCCTGGGTACGATCCTTTTTCAGCAGGCACTCATTTCGCCTGTGATATGGCTGACGATGCTCGGTTTCGG
Source organism: Emticicia sp. CRIBPO (assembly GCF_009905725.1). Classification (GTDB taxonomy): domain Bacteria; phylum Bacteroidota; class Bacteroidia; order Cytophagales; family Spirosomataceae; genus Leadbetterella. The sequence goes on from NZ_JAAAKV010000007.1 coordinate 103,097, forward strand.
GGTTTACCTGGCTTATTCGATGTGCAACAGCCTGTATTTTGAGCGGATGATCGCTGCTTTCAAAAAAGCCGGGACGATCGGTTTTCTCATTACTTTTGCTGATTATTATGCTTACCTGGGGAGTATCCTGGTACTTTTCTACAAAAACTTTTTTCAGAAAAGCATCAACTATCTTGAGTTTTTCATCTACCTGTCTTATTTCATTTCAATCATTTATGTGGTATTGGTGGCCGTGTCGATGTGGAATCTTGAACTGAAAAGACGGCATATAAATGATCCGGAAGATTAACTGAATTTACTTAAATCTGTTTTCTGGCGACCATGTTTTTAAACTGAAGCGGGCTTTTGCCTTTGATTTCTTTAAAAACCTTGCTGAAATAAGAGCTGTTCGTAAATCCGCATTCAAAGCACACGTCTGCCACACTTTTCTCGGTCATGAGCATCTGACAGGCCTTATTGATCCTGAAATCGTTCAGAAACTCGGTGAATGTATGGTTCATAATTTTCTTAAAGTAATTGCAGAACGAGGGTACTGTGAGGTTAGCCAGATCGGCCATGTCTTTGATGTTGATGTGATCCTGGTAATGCATCTCTACATAATCATACACCTTTTTTAAACGAGCCTGGTCTTTATAATTGAAGTCATAACGGGTGCCGGTGGCATTGAGCAGGTTATATTCCGTCGATTTTGCCAGCACATGAAAAATACTGATGAGCTCCATCAACCTTTCAAACTGATTCATAGCAGGCAGTTTTTTCAACCTGCTGCCGATGGTTTTGAAAGTTTTACCGTAATACTGTATACCCTGCTGTGACATTTCCAGGAGTTTTTTTACCGGGGCCATTTCGGGCCTGTCAAAAAATTGCTCGCCCAGGAAATCATATTTAAACTGAATCACCACTTGCTCATACTCCCCGATGGAGTCATAACCAAAGCCTGCATGGGGCAGATTAGAGCCCATAAAGACAAGGTCTCCATCTTCATAATAACTGATATGATTGCCTACATGGCGGCGGCCCCGTCCGTCAAAAACGAAGACCATTTCATATTCCGGATGATAGTGATAATCCCACGAAAAAGCATGCGGGCTCATTTTTTCGTGCAACAGCCGAAAAGAGCTGCCCTCATCATTCTGGACTTGTTCGAAAGGCGTTTTCACTATATTAATGCAGTTTTAATTAAATATTTTATAAAAATAGTAATACAGTGTTAAAATGCCTTAATACAAGAATATTTATTTTTTGTGCGTTCGCCGAACTTTGTCTAAAGTTAAAAAATGATTAGTTGTTTTTAATGACGAGGAAATTAACCTATGATGAATCAAATAAAGGCGGGCAGGCTTGCCCGCTTTTTTTATCTTGAAGCCAAAACCAACCTGTCTTTCAAAATCTCCCTTAAAACAAGAACCCTATGAAAAACTGGAAAATAAAACTATCGATATTTCTTAACTATTTTGTCTTTGCAATTCTGCTCAACAGCGTCGGGACCGTCATACTGCAAGTGCAGAACAATTATCACGTAACAGCCTCTTCGGCCAGTATTCTCGAGGCTTTTAAGGACCTGAGCATTGCCATAGTTTCGTTTTTTGTGGCTTCGTATCTGACCCGCATCGGTTATAAAAGAGCCATGCTCATTGCCCTGGGGCTGATCAGCGTCACATGCCTTTCCATGCCTTTCCTGGGCAGCTTCATGATGACCAAGGTGCTGTTTGCTACTACCGGGGCTTGTTTTGCCCTGATTAAAGTTTCGGTGTATTCTACGATCGGGATCATCACCGGAAACAAAAAAGAACACGCCAGCCTGATGAATTTTATCGAATCCTTCTTTATGATTGGTATTCTGACCGGCTATTTTATATTCAGTGCCTTCATTAATGAAAGCAATCCAGCTGCCTGGCTTAATGTTTATTACCTGCTGGCGGTGATTGCCTTTCTGGCATTTTTGTTGTTGCTTTTCACGCCCCTGGATGAATCTTCCGTAAAATCGACAGTGTCGAAACCCCTGACCGAGGATTTTGCAGAAATGTTTAAACTGGCTATCAAGCCGATTGTGCTGGTTTTTATTGCCAGTGCCTTCATTTATGTGCTGATTGAACAAAGCATCATGAGCTGGCTGCCTACTTTTAACAGCCAGGTGCTGCATTTGCCTACGATCCTGAGTGTACAGATGGCCAGCATACTGGCCGCCTCCACTGCCGCGGGGAGGTTTTTTGCAGGTATTGCCCTCAGAAAAATACACTGGTTTTATGTCTTGTTTATTTGTCTGCTGATTGCTGCTGTGCTGGTTTATGTGGCTATTCCGCTGGCCAAAAAAGGGACCGGAAGTCCCATCACCGGATGGTCTGATGCCCCGCTGGCCGCTTTTGTATTTCCGATGATCGGCTTGTTTTTAGCTCCTATATATCCTGCCATTAATTCTGTCATTCTGAGCACTTTACCCGCCAGAATGCATGGAGCAATGTCGGGCCTGATCGTTATTTTTTCAGCTTTGGGAGGTACAACCGGCTCATTGATTACCGGTTACATTTTCGAGCATCACGGCGGAGAAGCCGCCTTCTATTTCTCTCTGATCCCGATCACCCTTCTGCTGGTTTCTCTCTATTTCTTCAACAGAATACAAAGAAAATCAAAAGTAGAGGTCGAATTCAATACTACTTCAGGACACTGAAATTACACTTTATCAACATTTATTACCGATGAGTCATCCTGTTAAATATATACATGAGTTAGGGCCTTTATTTGAAAAAGTCCAGACCTCACGTGTATTTGCAGACAATAAAACCTTTCCGGACTGCCTGCCCAACATCAGCCTGGAAGAAATCAATGCCAGGTTTTCAGAACAAAAAGAGCAGCCCGGTTTTGATTTAAAAACCTTTGTTTTACAATACTTCACCCTACCGCCTGAAACCGGTCAGAGTTATGAAAGTGACCGGAATATGCCTGCGAAAGAGCACATTGAAGAGCTTTGGGAGGTCCTGGAAAGGAAAACGGTTGCTGAAAACGGTTCTCTGATTCCGCTTCCCTATCCTTATGTAGTGCCGGGTGGGCGTTTCAGGGAAGTGTATTACTGGGACAGCTATTTCACGATGCTGGGGCTTAGGATTTCGGGCAGAAACGAGACGATGAGGCACATGGTCGACAATTTCTCCTACATGATCCAGACCATTGGTCATATTCCAAATGCCAACCGGACCTACTATATCGGACGCTCACAGCCACCGTTTTACTCGCTGATGGTAAGCCTGCTTGCTCAGACTTATGGTAACGGGGTCTTCATTGATTATCTGCCCTTCCTGGAGAAAGAGTACCAGTTCTGGATGGACGGAGAAGACTTGCTTGATGAACAAAACAAAGCCGTCAAAAGGGTGGTGCTGTTGCCGGATGGAACCATTCTTAACCGCTACTGGGACAAGAGCAATACCCCGAGACCGGAGTCTTATGTAGAAGACCTGGAGCTGTCCCACATTTCAGACCAGGAGCCTGAAGTACTTTTCAGAAACCTCCGTGCTGCAGCAGAATCCGGCTGGGATTTCAGCAGCCGCTGGTTTAAAAATCCAGAAGCTTTTGAAAGCATTCATACTACCGACCTCCTTCCTGTGGATTTAAACTGCCTGTTATATTACCTGGAAATAACCATCGCCAAAGGCTACCTGCTTGAAGGACGCTCTGAAGAAGCCGGTGTGTTTCAGAACCTGTCAGAAAGCAGGAAAAGAGCAATAGAAAAATATTGCTGGAATGAAGAGGAGGGTTTCTATTTTGACTATGATTTTGTGGCGGGCAACCAAAAAGACCAGTTCACCCTGGCGGCAGCTTTTCCACTTTTCTTTGAACTGGCCCCGAATGAAAAAGCACTGAAAGTAGCCGGAGTTCTGGAAGACAGGTTTCTGGCGGAAGGCGGGCTGCTGACCACCCTGCAGTTTACCTCCCAGCAATGGGATGCCCCTAACGGCTGGGCTCCTTTGCAATGGATCGCTTACCAGGGCCTGGTCAATTACGAGATAACAAACCTCGCAGAAAAAATCCGGGATAACTGGACCGCCCTGAACCTCAAAATCTATAAGGAAACAGGTAAAATGACTGAAAAATACAATGTACATAACCTCCACATCAAAGCAGGAGGCGGAGAATATCCCAATCAGGACGGGTTCGGGTGGACCAACGGGGTATATCTGAAAATGACCTCTTAGCGGAAAAAGCCATATTTAATGATGCAGTAAATAGCCCGGAAGCCATCTTTCCAGGTTATTTTTTTGCCTTCCTCGTAGGTTCTGCCATAATAAGAAACCCCCACTTCATAAATCCTGATTTTAGGGATACGTGAAATTTTGGCGGTCACTTCCGGCTCAAATCCGAACCGCTGCTCCACAAGATTAATTCCTTTGATGATCTGTGTGTCAAACATTTTGTAGCAGGTCTCCATATCGGTCAGGTTGAGGTTCGTGGTGGCATTCGACATGAAGGTCAGCAACTTGTTTCCGATAGAGTGGAAAAAGAACAGGATCCTGTGCGGACGGCCTCCTATAAACCTGGAACCATACACCACGTCTGCATAACCATCCAGGGCGGGCTTCAGCAGCAGGTTATATTCTTCGGGATCATACTCAAGGTCGGCATCCTGGATGATCACGTATTTACCGGTAGCATTCCTGATTCCTGTGTGCAACGCGGCCCCCTTTCCTTTATTTTTCTCATGTTTTATGTACTGGATCTCATGTTGCGGATGATCGCTGATAAACTTCAGGATCTCTACCTCAGAGTCATCAACAGAACAGTCATTGACAATGACAATCTCTTTTTTATAGTTATTGATCAGTTGCACTGAACACACTTTGGAAAGAATGACTTTCAGGGTTTTCTCCTCGTTATAAACCGGAATTACTATGGTTAATTTCATTATATGTGCCTTTTCTATACTCCACCTTTCAGCGACACCGCCTTGATGCTTTTCTTAATACATATCTTTATATTCCCGTAAAGGTAATCAGTTGGGCCTTTGCACCCTCGCATTCAGGTAAAATTTTGTATGACTCCGCCTCACAGCTTTTAAGGTTCACAAAATATTTTTCACAGACTTATTATTTTATGCCGGATAAAAAACTTTACTTTGCATCGTAATCTCAAAAGGGGTGCCTTAATATTTCGGGCTGAGATCATACCCATTGAACCTGATGCGGCTAGTACCGACGAAGGGAATTGAGCAACATGTTAGGATTTTTCTTTGCATAAGCTTATTTATCAGTTTATTTAAAATTTTGTCAACCAAGGGCTATGCCCCGTGACAGGTTTTGCTCCTTTATCTGTTTCGTAATAATTCATGTTATTATGAAATTTATTTCTTTAACTTCCTCCAAAAGAGGCCTTTCTTCAAAACCAAAGCGGTTGTTACCGGCTTTGCTTATTCCTTTATTATTGGCTGGTTCGGCAGTTTCTGCCCAAACCGACTCCGCCAGGGTCAACTCCCTGAACGAAGTGGTGGTGAAGTCCATCAGGGCCACAGAAAAAACAGGGATGTCTTTTACCAATGTCGGTAAAAAAGAACTCCGGAAACAGAACCTTGGCCAGGACATTCCGTTTCTGCTTAATCAGCTGCCGTCGGTAGTGAGCACTTCCGATGCAGGAGCAGGTGTGGGTTACACAGGCATCAGGATCAGGGGCACAGACCCGACCAGGATCAATGTGACCGTTAACGGGATTCCATTTAACGACTCTGAATCTCAGGGTGTTTTCTGGGTCAACATGCCGGATTTTTCTTCGTCAGTACAAAGCATCCAGGTGCAGCGTGGGGTCGGAACATCTACCAACGGAGCCGGGGCTTTCGGAGCGAGTATCAACGTCAATACCTTGTCGTACGAGAAAGACCCCTATGCCGAAACCAACATTTCGGTGGGGTCATTCAACACCATCAAGACGAACGTACTGGCCAGTACAGGCTTAATGAATGATCATTTTGTGATCGACACCCGTCTTTCCAGGATTGCTTCCGACGGATTCATTGACCGCTCAGGTTCTAACCTGAGATCATTCTTTCTTTCGGGTGGCTATTACGCCAAAGACAACTTCATCCGTCTAAACGTTTTCTCAGGCAAGGAAATCACCAAACAGGCCTGGGAAGGTGTGCCTGAGAGTGCCGCAAAAGGTGACCTGAAAGGCATTAATGATTATGTTTCCAGAAACTACTTTGACGATGCCTACAAGAATGAACTGATCAGCAGGGGAAGGAAATTTAATCCCTATACTTATGACAACCAGGTGGACAATTACCAGCAGGATCACTATCAGCTGATTTCGTCGTTCAAACTTAACCAGTACTGGAGATTTAATCCAACGCTGCATTATACTTACGGCAGGGGCTTTTATGAACAGTACAGGCCTGATGATAAATTCTCAAGCTACGGTTTACCCAACATCACCATCGGCAATACCGAGATCAAGCGTTCTGACCTGATCAGACGCAAGTGGCTGGATAACCATTTCTACGGCGGTGTGTGGTCGTTTGATTATGAAGGCCCTTCAAAAATCAATGCGACGATCGGTGGTGGCTGGAACAGGTATGAAGGCAAGCACTTCGGAGAGGTGATCTGGGCAAGGTACAATCCGTCGTCAGATACAAAATACAAATGGTACAATAACAAAGGAACCAAAAACGATTTTAATATTTATACCAAGGCATTTTACCAGTTTAATCCCAAGCTGAATGCGTACGTTGACCTGCAGTATAGAGCAGTCAACCTGTCGATCCTGGGGATTGCAGACAAATTGCAATCGGTGGATTACAGCAAAACGTTCAACTTTTTTAACCCGAAACTGGGTCTGAATTATGCGATGAGTCAGACCAGCTCAGCTTATTTGTCGTATGCTGTCGGCAACAAGGAACCGGGCCGTCAGGACTTTGTGGATAACGCCCCGGCTGTTCCGAAACATGAAACATTGCAGGATCTGGAATTGGGTTACAGGGTCAACACGGGGACATTCAAGGCGGAAGCCAATGTTTACTACATGAATTACAAAGACCAGCTGGTATTGACCGGAAAGGTAAACAACGTAGGTGAGGCCATCAGGATGAACGTAGCTGACAGTTACCGTGCCGGACTCGAACTGCAGGCATCTGCAAGACTCTCGCCGATGTGGGTGATCGGTGCCAACGCGACTTTCAGTCGGAACAAAATCAGAGATTTTACGGAAACCATTCCAAGTGAGACAGAAGGTAAAACGATTATCAACCAGTACAGCAATACTGATATTTCGTTTTCTCCGAACCTGATTGCCGGAGGGCAACTGAGTTTTATGCCGCATCGCCGTTTTGAAATCACTCTATTGTCGAAATATGTTTCGAAGCAATTCCTTGACAATACGGCAAGCGAAAGCAAAAAAATCGATGCCTTTTTCGTGAATGATCTGCGATTGGTCTTTACGCCTGCTCCGAAGCTCCTGAAAGAGCTTCAGATCAGCCTACTGGTTAATAATATTTTCAACCATCAATATGAATCGAACGGTTACACTTACAGCTATGAATATGAAGGGGTGGTGACAGAAAACTTCCTTTTCCCACAGGCCGGAATTAACTTCCTGTCGGCTGTCCGTTTAAGATTCTGAAAATCCTGATTCTTTCTTTTGCAGAAACAAAAAATGCCGGTATGAATGCCGGCATTTTTTGTTTACAAACCCGGCCATTTTTAACAAAAACGCCTCTGATTGCTGTAATTTGTACAAACTTCCGTATTATTGGTAAAAATATTACCCAACCTCTCAACATATGTCAGAAGTCACAAACCCCAAACCTAATCAGTTATTAAAGCTTTTAGGAGTAGGATTCGGAATAGCAGTCACCATCGGCGGAACCATAGGAACCGGCATACTCAGAAAACCCGGTCCGATAGCCGCTCAGCTGGGAGATCCGTGGCTGATCATGGGGGTCTGGATATTGGTGAGTGTCTATGCTTTTCTGGGTGTTTTGTGTGCAATTGAACTGGCCGTTTCCATGCCTCAGGCCGGTGCCTGGTATGTTTACGCCAGACGTGCTTTCGGTAATTATGTTGGTTTTATTACGGGCATCACCAGCTGGTTCGGAACAGTGGCCGCTCTGGGTTTCGGGGCCTTTACGATGAGTGAGTATATTGCCTTGCTCCTGCCCCAGACAGAAGCTTACCTGAGGCTAATGGCGATTGGCATATTGATTTTACTGACCGGATTCCATTGGCTGGGCACCAAATCCGGAGGAAAGTCGCAGGAAGTGCTGGCATTTCTGAAGGCCCTGGGGCTTTTGATTTTTGTGGTTTTGTGTTTTATTTATGGCGGAGATGTCAATTATGCCGCTCTCGCCTCCACCACCCAATCCATTGAAAAACCGGCTTTGATATTCGGTGTGATCGCCGCTTTGCAGGCTGTTTTTTATACTTTTGATGGCTGGCACACTGCGGGCTATTTTGCTGAAGAAAACACAGACCCTGCCAAAAACCTGCCCAAATCAATGATCGGAGGAGTTTTACTGATCATTTCAATCTATTTGCTGGTCAATCTTGCTATCTTATATGTGCTTCCGATGGACATCCTGGCTAACTCTAAACTGGCGGCGGCTGATGCCATTTCACTGATTTTCGGTGAGCAGTCGGCCCGGATCGTTACGCTGTTCCTGATGTTATCGATCCTCGGTATCGTCAATGCCCAGGTGATGTTTGCCCCGAGGGTCATCTATTCTATGAGTCGCGACGGACTGTTCCACAAAGCAGTACAGAAAATCAATGCAGGAGGTACGCCTTCTGTGGCCATGCCCTTAACTTCCATAGGTTCTGTATTGCTGATCTTATCCGGAAAAGAGATCTGCGGTATTTTATCCGATATTGCCACCTTCTTCTTTGTGATGAGCTATGTTGCCGGATTTGCGGCATTGATCAAACTGCGGAAATCGGAACCTGACCTTCCAAGACCATTTAAGGTGATTGGATTCCCGTTTGTGCCTTACATCCTGATCGTAACTTCTGTTTTGTTCCTGGTCGGAGCCATCTACCAGGACCTGAAAAGCAGCCAGTTTGCCCTGATCTTCCTGGCTTTAAGTTACCCGCTTTACAGGTTGCAGCAAAGGTTTCTGAACTGACCTCCGGTAAACATTACCAAATGACAACACTTCCATAACATCCAGTTTACGTTGGAATTTGATTTTTGTCCATGAAAAATCGAATTTCAGAATTACTGGAGCGGAAACCTGTTTTCCTTATTATCTGGGCCATTGTGGCGGCTTTCGGAACGTACTTTTGTACCTATGCCCTTCGCAAGCCATTTTCTACGGGACAGTTTCTTAACCTTGAATTGTTCGGGGTCAGCTACAAAACAGTCCTGATCATCGCCCAGGTTTTCGGGTATATGTGTTCCAAATTTCTGGGTATCAAAATCGTTTCTGAACTCAGGGCCGAACACCGCATAAAACTCATTGCCGGACTCATCATCATTGCTGAGCTGGCCCTGGTGGGTTTTTCTGTGGTCCCGCTATCTTATAAATGGATTTTCCTGATCATCAACGGTTTGCCTCTCGGAATGGTCTGGGGTCTCATTTTCAGTTTTCTCGAAGGACGTAAGTTCACTGAATTGCTCGGACTGGGGCTGAGCGTCAACATGATTATGACTTCTGGCATACTCAAGTCATTTTACCTTACCCTGCAGCGGCAATTTCACTTCAGCGAGTTTCAGATGCCTTTCATCATCGGCCTGATTGCTTTGCCGTTTTTTGCTGTTTTTTTATGGATGCTCTCCAGGATACCCGTTCCGAACCAGGAAGACGTGAGCCTTAGAAGCAAACGGAAGCCCATGAATAAATTCCAGAAAATGAACGTGCTCTACCATTACGGTCTGGGCATTTTCATGCTGATCATTTCCTATACCATTTTTACGACCATCCGCGACTTCAGGGATAATTTTGCAGTAGAAATCTGGAATGAGATTGACCCCTTGCACGACCTGGCGGTTTTCGGAAAAATCGAAACATTCATTGCCCTGATTGTTATGGGCATCATAGCTACGCTGGTATTTATCAAAGACAATGAAAAGGCCTATTTCCTGATAAGCGGGCTGATGTTTGCCGGTATTCTGATGGGTGGAATCGCCACTTCCATGTTTGTCAACCACCAGATCGGTGTGTATCCCTGGATGGTGCTGCTGGGTGTTGGCCTGTTTTTCCCCTACCTGTTGATTCAGATAGCCGTTTTCGAGCGGCTCATCGGCTTATTCAAACTGAAAGCCAATGCCGGTTTCCTGGTCTATTTATGCGACTCCCTCGGCTACCTGGGCAGCGTAGCGGTATTGCTGATGAAAGAGTTTTTCTGGGCAGACCTGAGCTGGGCAAATGTCCTTATCAAATTTGCGATGGGCTCTTCGGTCCTTGGTGCCCTGCTGATTGCCCTGCAGTTCCTGTTCTTTGTCAGAAAACTGAATGAAAAAAGGGGGAAAGACCTTCAACTTGTCGTCAAATGAATTTCCCCCGGAAATATTGGGGTGAATAGAGATCTTTTTAAATCAGAACAATCCGGCTATTACTTCGCCTGCGTACCCGGCTCCTGAGCTCATGCCCTTTCCGCCGATGCCCGTTCTGATATGAATATTGGAGCTGATGTCATGTTCAAAAATTTCGTTGGGATGCTGTGCATACAATCCCGCCCAGTTCTGAGCGATGTTCTGTACGTTAAAGTCTACGATCCTGGCTGCTTCTTTCAGCATAAGTTCGTCGATAAACTCTTTAGAACCCAGCCCGAGGTTTTCGACTTCGCCCACCCCGGCATATTCGTGTGAATCGCCGACAATGATTGATCCGTCTGCCCCTTGCTTAAATAAAATGTGAATGCCCCATTGTTTCAGCTCTCTGAGATGCTCAGGAGTCTCCAACCGGGAGAAAGAAGGACATTGCTCAAACGACTCGTATCGCCTGATGGTAAGGCCTGTCAGGATATTGCTGCCCAGTTTAACTTCTGGCATTGGGTGTGTCTTGAGCATCTGAAGTTTGCTGACGATCAGCCCGCTGCTGCGGTAAATATCAGGAAAAAGCAGGTTGAAAACATAGCCACTGCAAATAACGACTTTATCAGCCAGCAGTTTTTCATTTCCTGCCAGGGTCAATTCCGCTCCGGCCGGTGTGTCTTCACAGGCCACTACCGCCCTTGAGGTTTGTAACTCCACGCCATATTCAGCCTGTACAAATTCCAGTAATTTATAAATCAGCAGATGAGGCTCAACGCTCATATCGCCCGGATAAAAGATCCCTCCCCTGGCATAAGATGATTTAATATGGCGAAATTTACCGGTCACTTCGTTGGCGTCCAGCAATTGGTTTTCATACCCCAGGTCCTGGTGAATTTTGCTCATTTCCTGAGCCACCTGCCACTCGGCTTCGTCTGAAGCAATGTAGACACTTCCCTGCTGAGTGATTGAAACGTCAGTTTTTTGCTGGATTTCCTTATATATTTCCAGGGTTTTCAATCCCAGGTCAAACCATTTTCCGGCCAGTCCTGAGGGTACCACCTGCCCGAAGTTCTGAACTGTAGAACCCACCGGACGGTTGTCTTTTTCCAGGATCAATACTTTTTTACCTTTCCTAGCCGCATGATAGGCATGAAACGTACCCAATACCCCTCCTCCAACTACAATCAGATCATATTTTTTCATGCTCCACCACGTTCTGTTGCTTCACAATTTCTATTATACCTGCTATGGAGTTGATGAGTCCGTCGTTCGGATAAGCCGCCAGCTGATCATGGCTGTGCGTGCCGTTGGTCACCCCAAGGCTCAGTAAACACCCGGCCTTTTTACCCGATTCAAGATCTGAAGGGGTATCGCCCACATTGATGACCTGCCACGGGTCTTCGATTCCAAATACTTCCATGGCTTTTTTAATCATATAAGGCTCCGGTCTTCCCTTGATAACATCGTCGGGAGTCAGGGAGAGGTCGATAACTGCTGTGCCATCCATGTTGAAATGGTTTTCATCCAGACCTTCCAGCCAGCCCAGTTTTTTGAGGATGATGTCTGCCACAATCCTGTAAAACCCGGTTGTCAAAGCTATTTTAATGCCGTTTTCTCTTAAATAAGCAAACGTTTCAAGGCAACCCTCTATAGGAATGATCTCGTGCGTTTTATAGTGGTTTTCAAGAATTTCTCTGAAAGTGTCGTAAGAAACAAATACATTTTCTTCATACTCCGGGTGGTCTTTCCCGATCTTCTCATCCCAGAGCATCTGGAATACCTCGATCTTGGAATATCCCTGCAGAGCCAGGATACGCTCCTCCGAAACTACCAGCCCGGTCTGGCTGCAGGCCTCGGCAAAGCAGGTTTCTACTTCCTTGTTGTCCCTGACCGTCGTTCCGGCCATATCAAATACGACGAGTTTAATTTTATTCATTCCTGTATGTCGGTTTTCACTGAAAAATCCAGCTCGCAAATATCCTGTTTAAAGAAAGAAAACTCCGGTTTCCAATGTTAAGGAATATTTAAATTTCAGAAAACCACTAACCTCCGGGCTGCCTACTCCCTTTAATAGGTATTATACCGAAACTATGTTATGTCAATATTAAATCCCGGGCTTTTTTGAGAAGAGAACTTTAAGAACAGTTTACTTTTCCTTAATGATTAGTTTTTATTGATACTCGTATTTTGTGTCCGCAAATGAATGGGTGTAAACCCTTACAGATTCATGTGCAAAAACACTAAATAATCATATGTATATGTACCAAACTTTACCAAAGAAAATCAAACTATTTGGCAAATCCATGAGCAGACTTCTGTGTGTTCTGATGGTTTTTGCCGGATTTCAGACCTTCGCTCAGACCACTGTTACCGGAACTGTCAAATCAGACAAAGGGGAGGCGATTCCCGGCTCCAGCGTTTTACTGAAAGGCACGCAGACTGGTAGCTCTACAGGTGTTGACGGTTCTTTCAAAATCATCGTTCCGAATTCAGGTTCGGTTCTTGTGTTTTCTTCTATCGGTTATGTTTCTGCTGAAGTTACTGTAGGAAACAAATCTATCATCAATGTTACGCTGATTGAAGATTCCAAAGCCTTGAGTGAAGTGGTGGTAACAGCCCTTGGTATTAAAAAGGATGCCCGCAGAATCGGGGTGTCTATCCAGAGTGTTGACGGTGCCTCTACTATCAAGGCAAGAGAGCCGAATGCGATCAACGCACTGGCAGGTAAAGTGGCCGGTTTAACCATCGGAGCCCAGCCTGAATTGCTGAGAAAACCAAATATCTCATTGAGAGGTAACTCTGAGGTTCTGTTCGTTGTTGACGGTGTGCCTATCAACTCTGATACCTGGAACGTCAGCCCTGATGATATCGAAACTTACTCTGTTCTGAAAGGTGCCTCAGCGGCTGCCCTTTATGGTTTCAGAGGTAAAAACGGTGCCATCCTGATCACAACCAAAAGAGGTTCTAAAGATAAAAGAGGATTCTCAGTGGATGTCAATTCATCTACCATGCTGGATAATGGTTTTTATGCCATCCCTAAAGTACAGGACGAATATGGCCCTGGTGACCACGGCCGTTATTCATTTGTAGATGGTAAAGGTGGCGGATTAAATGACGGTGATTATGACGGTGGCTGGGGCCCTAAATTCGACGGTCAGCCTATCGCTCAGTATGACAGCCCGATTGACCCTGTTACAGGCCAGAGAATCCCTACACCCTATATCGCAAGAGGAAAAGACAACCTTACGAGGTTTCTTCAGACAGGGATCCTTTCAACCAACAACGTCTCTGTATCCTCTTCAGGAGATAAATATAATCTTCGCTTTTCTGCTTCTCATACTTATCAGAAGGGAATTGTTCCAAATACTAAACTGAACATCACGAACTTCAACCTGACTTCGGATTACCAGTTTTCGAAAAGACTTAAATTTGAATCGGGTCTGCAATACAACCGTCAGTACACTCCGAATATTCCGGATGTAAACTACGGTCCGAACTCAATCATTTACAACATGGTGTTGTGGGCAGGTGCTGACTGGGACGTAGACGACATGCGTAACTACTGGCAACCGGGCAAAGAAGGCATTCAGCAGATTTATGCAGAATACCAACGTTACAACAACCCTTACTTCATGAGTTACGAGTGGTTGCGTGGACACCAGAAGTCTGACATCATCGGACAGGCCGCCATGACTTATAATGTTACCGATTATCTTGACGTGATGTTAAGAACTCAGGTGACTACCTGGGACTTGTTCAGAAGCGAGAAATTCCCGTACTCAGCCGGTTCATATGGCCGTGACGAGAGAAGAGGTGACTACCGTGAAGACAGACGCAAGCTTTTCGAAAACAACACCGACATACTTGTTAAATTCGACAAAGATCTTTTCAAAGATTTCAACGCTAAAATCTGGGCGGGTGGTAACATCAGAACTTTTGAATACAGCTCTCAGTACGGATCAACCGATTACCTGAACGTTCCGGGATTGTATAACTTCAGTAACTCGGCCAACCCTGTAAGAACAGCTAACTTCAACTCGGCGATGCGTGTTAACTCAGCTTATTACTCTGCTGACTTTACCTACAAAAACCTGTTGACACTATCTACTACAGGCCGTGTGGATAAGCTTTCGACATTACCGCAAGGAAACAATACGTTCTTCTATCCGTCGGTTGCCCTTTCGACAGCTTTAACAGATTACCTGCCTTTACCTTCAGCAATTTCATTCCTGAAACTGAGAGGTTCATATGCGAACGTAAAAGACGGTCTGACCCGCTCAACCATCGGTACTACCCCAAGTTTGGGTGATGGTAACCCGCTTGGATACGGAGATCAGTACTACTCTCCTTATGATGGCCCGTCATATCAGAACTCTGCAGTTTATACCACGCCGTTCTCTTATAACAACCAGCCGTCGGCATATTATACCAACGGATTGAACAACCCTGGTCTGCAGCCAAGTTCTACCTCTCAGACAGAGTTAGGTTTTGATGCAAAATTCCTTCAGAACCGTCTAGGTCTTGATCTGACGTATTTCATCTCGGATGAAGGTCCTAGAATCTTCTCTCTTCCGATCTCGACTACTTCAGGATATAGCTCGGCCCTGGTAAACGGTATCAAAACCCAGAAAAAAGGATGGGAAATATCATTGTCAGGTTCTCCGATCAAAAACGCTACAGGATTTAACTGGGATATCGTAGCCAACTATTCTACTTACCAGGAAAGACTTACAGAGATCTATCCGGGTGTTGAAAGCCTGAACAGGTTCTTTAAAGTAGGTGACCGTATGGACAAATTCTATGGTACGGCTTTTGCTAAAACGCCGGAAGGACAAATCATTAATGACGCCTCCGGCCGTCCGATTACAACTCCCGTTCCCCAGTTTCTTGGTTATATCAATCCTAAGTTCGTGTTTGGTATCAACAACAAGTTTTCTTACAAAAACATCAGCATGAGCTTCCAGTTTGATGGCCGTATCGGTGGTGTGATCTCTAACTACATTCAGCGTCAGACTTTCAGAGGTGGTCGTAACATCGCATTGGTTCAGGGCGATATGGCTACAGCGAGATACCAGGATTTCCTGGGTAACAAAACTTACGTAGGTCAGGGTGTTCAGGTAGCCAATGGTGCTTCTATCAACTTTGATGCAGCGGGTAAGATTACCAACTATGCGGAGCTTACTTATGCTCCGAACACCACCAAGCAATTCCTTCAGGATTATGTAGCCCGTTATTACAACACGGATGAGGGTAACCTGATGAGCCGTTCGTTCGGCATGCTGAGAGAAGTAGTCGTAGGTTATTCACTTCCTAAAGAGTGGATCGGTAAAAACATCCAGAATGTATCAGTTTCATTGGTGGGCAGAAACCTGCTGTATTTCGCGGAGAAGAAGGACATCGATCTTAACCAGTACATCACTGACGGAGGGTCGGGTCTTCAGACACCGTCTACCAGAAGATATGGTATCAACTTCAGCCTGACATTCTAATCGCCCATTATTTTAAAGACAAGAAAATGAAAATAAATAAATTAATATCCGTTTTTTCTGTAGTTCTGCTCCTGGTAGCCAGTTCATGCGAAAAATCTTTCGAGGATCTTGAAAAAGACCCCAACAGACCTGTCAACGTACCCGCTTCCCTGATCCTTCAGGGTGTTGAATATGATCTTTACAACAGCACCGGCCGGCCTTTCAGTGCGGAGATGCGTTGGAACCAGTATTTCTGTTCGAACTATAACTATTATGCGACGAACGAATATACCTGGACAGAGATGAACAACCATTTCTTCACGATCAAAAACGTGATCAAAATGGAAGAAGAAGCCCTTCGTTCCGGTGCTGATGCTGTTAACCCTTATTCTGCTTTGGGTAAATTCTTCAGGGCTTTTTATTATGACCAGATGACCAAAAAAGTAGGGGACCTGCCTCTGTCTGAGGCTTTGAAAGGCATTGCAGAAACAACGCCTGCTTATGACAGCCAGAAAAACATCTACATCCAGATCCTGAAATGGCTGGAGGAATCAAACACTGACCTGACGGCCCTAATCGCCAAAGGTCAGAATACCATCACCGGTGATTTCTATTATGGCGGAGACCTTAAAAAATGGCAGAAGGCTGTCAACGCATTCCAGTTGAGAATCTTGTTGACATTGAGCAAAAAAGACAGCGACACCGACCTGGCTGTTAAAACCAAATTTGCCCAGATCGTAAGCAATCCTGCCAAATATCCTTTATTGACTTCAACTGACGAAAGCCTTCAGTTTGTATCGAACAATTTCAACAAATATCCTTCTAACCCGGATAACTTCGGTTTCGATGCTACGCGTCAGAACATGGCTAAAGCCTACGTTCAGCCGTTGGTAGACAGAAAGGACCCAAGGGTAATGAGAACCTGTGAGCCGGCCGGATTCGAATTGAAAAGCGGTAAACTCCCTTCTGATTACACTGCTTACATCGGAGCAAGCTCAGGCGAAGACCTGGCCGATATGGCTTCCAATGCAGGAGTAAACAACGGAGCGGGATTTGCACCGGGTAAATACTCATTCCAGAACAGGAACAGGTTTTATACCAATTATATAGGACAAAACACCGCCATCGTAGGTTATTCTGAAATGTGTTTCAACATTGCAGAAGCTTACCACAGAGGCTGGGCAACTGGTAGTGCTGAGGACTGGTACAAAAAAGGTATTCAGGCATCCCTTGGTTTTTATGGCATCACCAATGGTGTAAATACCATGACCTATTCAAAAACAGGTGGTCGCGAAGCTTCTGATTTTGCCACTTTCACTGTCAATTTTGACTTCGATACTTACTATGCACAAGCCAATGTGAAATACAAAGCTGACAACAGCGGTCTGGAAAACATTCTTACTCAGAAATACCTGGCTTTCTTCATGAACTCAGGTATGGAAGCATACTTCAACTGGAGAAGAACAGGATTCCCTACCTTCTATACAGGTGTGGGAACAGGTAACTCAGGCAGGATTGCCGTTCGCTGGCAATATCCGATCTCTGAGATCACTACCAATCCTGAAAATTACAAAAAGGCTATTGACAGCCAGTTTGCCGGAAAAGACAATATCAATGAAGTAATCTGGCTTCTGAAATAAGAGCCGGAGAACGGTAAATGGAGAAAGGAAAAAGGAGGACTTCTCGTTTCCTTTCTTAAAGATCTCTCTTATAGTTTAGGTTAATAAATGATTCAAAAGCGGGGAAGGCTTCTTCCTCGCTTTTTTCGTTTTGGCTGATGTTTATTCACTTTCTGTTCAGATACAATAGTCTTTTTCAGTCCTTCCGGGGTATCTCATTTAGTTTACATAAAAGTAATAAAAGGCCATTGTTCCTGTTTTTATTTTTAGATAACTTGCCGGTCTGTTTACAATCTTAAAATTTAATGCTTCAGGCCGGAATTCCCGGCATTTCACCTATGGAAACAAGAAGAGAATTTATTCAGAAAGCCGCCATGCTGGCCGGAGGAGCCGGACTGGCAGGTATGCTTCCTCCTTCCATACAAAAAGCTATGGCCATTAATCCTGCAGAAGGAAGTACCTACATGGACGCTGAACATGTGGTGATATTAATGCAGGAAAACCGCTCGTTTGACCACTGCTACGGCACCCTTCAAGGGGTCAGAGGCTTTAATGACCCGAGGGCCATTAACCTGCCCAACCAGAACAGGGTTTGGCTGCAGACCAATGCTGCCGGTGAAACTTTTGCCCCGTTCAGACTGGACCTTAAAGACACCAAAGCCACCTGGATGAGCTCCCTGCCCCACTCTTGGGAAAACCAGGTTGACGCCCGTAACCACGGTAAATACGACAAATGGCTGGATGTTAAACAGTCGGGCAACAAAGACTTCAAAAAAATGCCGCTTACCCTCGGTTATTACGACCGTGAAGATATTCCTTTTTACTATGCCCTGGCAGATGCCTTTACTGTTTGTGACCAGAACTTCTGCTCGTCGCTGACAGGCACAACGCCTAACCGTCTTTATTTATGGACCGGGACCATCCGTGAGCAGCAAAATCCGGAATCAAAAGCCAATGTCAAAAACGAAGACGTGGATTATGACAAACTGGCCAAATGGAAGACCTTCCCGGAAAGACTGGAAGAAGCCGGGATATCGTGGAGAATATACCAGAATGAAATAAGTCTGCCTACCGGACTTGAAGGAGAAGAAGATTCATGGCTGGCGAATTTTACAGATAATCCTATCGAATGGTTTGAGCAGTATCATGTGAGGTTTCACAAAGAATACTACCCTTTTATCCAGAAAATGGAGAAGGTGTTGCCTGAGCAGATCGCTGCCCTGAAAACAAAACTGGAGACTTTAGACAAAGCTTCAGATGACTATAAAAAAACACAGAGGGAAATTTCTCAGAAGGAGAATTATCTGAAAATCGTGATCAACGACCTGGAGGAATGGAAACCGGAGAAATTTGAAAACCTGAGCGATTTTGAAAAGAATATTCACAAAAAAGCCTTTACGACCAACCGCAACGACCCGCATTATCACGAATTGACGACACTCAAATATGATGATAACGGAACACCGAGAGAAGTACAAGTGCCCAAAGGAGACGTGCTTCATCAGTTCAGGGAAGACGTTTCGGGTGGTAAACTACCGGCGGTTTCATGGATTGTAGCCCCTGAAAACTTCTCAGATCACCCGGGAGCTCCATGGTATGGAGCTTGGTACTTGTCTGAAACGATGGATATCCTTACCAAAAATCCGGAAGTCTGGAAAAAGACCATTTTCATCCTTTGTTATGACGAGAATGACGGGTATTTTGACCACGTACCACCTTATGTGGCCCCTGATCCGAATATCCCTCACACCGGAAAAGTGTCTAAGGGCATTGACGCCGCTGTTGAACAGGTAAGTCTGGCCCAGGAGTTAAAACGCAAAAGAGAAAACCCGGAAAGAGATTCCCGTTCCAGCCCGATCGGACTTGGATACCGGGTGCCGTTGCTTATTGCTTCCCCGTGGAGCCGTGGCGGGGTAGTCAATTCCGAGATTTTTGACCATACTTCGATCCTGCAGTTCCTAGAGCAGTTTCTGAGCAAAAAAACAGGGAAGGAAATCAGGGAAAGCAATATCAGCAACTGGAGACGTACGGTTTGCGGTGACCTGACTTCTGTTTTCAAGCCTTATAACGGAGAAAAAATCAGCTTGCCTGAGTTTGTCCAGAGAACTTCTTTTATCGAGACCGTTCATAAGGCCAAATTCAAAAACCTGCCGTCCAATTTTAAGACACTCAGCAAAACTGATATTGATAAAATCAACCAGGATGCCACTTACGCGTCCATACTTCCGAAACAGGAAAGTGGTGTAAGGGCAGCCTCCGCATTGCCTTACCAGTTTTATGTGGAAGGTGGTCTATCTGCCGAGAAAAAGACTTTCGGAATCAGGTTCAAGGCGTCTGATGAGATTTTCGGAAAGAAATCAGAAGGGGCTCCTTTCATTGTGTATGCTCCGGGTAAATACAAAACCAACGCCGGTTTTGAGCCGGTAAAGGTCTGGAACTACGCAGTAGCCACCGGTGACCAGATTGAAGACCAATGGCCGGTTTCAGACTTTGAAAACAGCCGCTATCATCTCCAGGTTTATGGCCCTAACGGATTCTTCAGAGAATTTAAGGGGACTGCCGCAGACCCTGCCATCAAACTAAACTTTGAATACCAGAGGGGAAAAACAAATAAGAAAAGTCTGACAGGGAACCTTGAGCTCCAGATGATCAACCCTGCCGGTGCCGAAACAATGACGGTCGAAATCACAGACCATGCCTATAATTACGGAAACCATACCAAAACCATTAAAGCCGGAAGCCAGGCCACTGTGTTGCTTGACCTTACCAAAAGCTTTGGCTGGTATGACTTCAGCGTAAAAGTTACAGGAAAAGAAGGTTTTGAAGCACGATATGCCGGCCATGTGGAAACCGGTAACCCGGGCTTCACTGACCCCGCCATGGGCAAAGCCATCGCTTGATATAGCAAAAGCTGGGTTCAGCCCGGCTTTTGTATTCTTACCAGGCCAACACCGTATTTCTCTCTGATGATCAGGATCTTGTGGTTTTTAAAATCTGTTATTTTTCCGAAAGCCAGCTCTCCCGCCAGTGGCCGCCTGATGTCGCAAATCCTCCCGGCATAAAAAGAAAAACTTGGCAGGTAATGATTGGGCATCACGATTTTCTCTTTCATCTCCCGGGTAAACAATGCGATTTCTTTCACAGGCTCCTGCTGGATTTTCCCGTAATAAATAAAGAACGTATTAAATGCCAGGATCACCACCAATGAACTTATCATCATTTTGTTTTTCAGCGACTTAAAAAACAATGTTACTCCCAGTAAGGTTAAGAGTGCAACCATCACAAAATAGTATTTAGCATCGAAAACCTCCTCAGAACCTTTGATAACGGCCTTTACATAGTCGTCATTGATCATGTCCGAAAACCGGGGGGCTGCCAGCGGGGCTATCACAAAAACGGCCACCAGGAATATGCCGGAAAACAGCACGCCTTTCCATTCCATCTCTGTATTCCGCCCGGTACTCATCATTAATAAAGGGACATAGCCCAACAGGATGTAATGAGGCAGTTTGGTGCCGGAGGCAGAGAAAAGCACAAAAACCAGGATAAACCAGGCAGCCAGAAAAAAGTTCAGGCGGTCACTTCTCCATGCTTTCCATTGCAGCAGAGTCTTAAAATGAACAAACGCAAAGGGGATAAGCCCCAGAAAAAAGACAGGGATATAATAAAACCAGCTCCCTCCGTGGCTTTCCATGGCATTGGTAAACCGTCCGACGTTGTGCTTCAGAAAGAAATCCTCCATCACAAAAAAACCAACTTTCTGATAACACAGGTAAAACCAGGGAATGACAATCAGGAAAAACAAGAGCAGGGAAGGCAGGTGAAGGAGCCTCAATATCAGTTTCCATTCTTTAAATCTGAGTGCATAAATCAAAATTACCCCTGCAGGAATAAGCACTGCTACGGGGCCTTTAGCCAGAAAAGCAAGACCCGCTGCTGCATAAGCCAGCACCAGGTGTTTTTTCTTTTCATGATGGATAAACCTCCACAGATTCAGCATCACCGAAACCAGCAGAAACTGTAAAGTGGCGTCGGCAATGGCCGCCTTGCTGATCATGGATAACTGAACGGACCCAACGAAGAAGACGACCAGTTTACCGGATGATTCCACCCCGGAATATTCTTTTGAAAACCGGCACATCAAAAGAATCAACGCCAGCGACATTATCACAGACGGTAACCTCACTGCCCATTCCCGGGCCCCGAAGAGCCATTGGCTGCCGGCTACCATCCAGAACACCAAAGGCGGCTTATCATAACGCTGCTGACCGTTGGCGGTGATGGTAACAAACTCGTTGTTGGCCAGCATTTCCCTGGAACCTTCTGCATAAAACCCTTCGTCTTCATCAAAAAGCGGGGCATTCAAGCCATAAAAAAGACTGATAAAGACAAGCAAAAACAGGAGGATTTTGTTCACAGGAACCGACGTCATAATTACTTAAAGATTTGATAAAACGGGCTTAAAGCCTGTTTGGCTACAGCTAAATACCTTTGAATTCATTTTCAGATCAATTATGTCTCTTACATCACTGACGCTTGACAGAAGCCTTCAAAAGAAGATCAAATTTCTGTTATTTATCCCGAAATTCATTGTTAAGTTTTTGTTAGCAACTGTAGGCTGGGTGCTGACATCAGCCCTGTGTTTTTATACCCAAACCACTGTTTTTGACTTTCCTGAAACCACTCCGTTTGGAGGAGAAAACATCCATAACCCCTACCAGGAAGTAAAAGGACAGGTCATCAAAGCCAATTTTCATGCCCATTCAAAAGCCTGGGGGGGACTTACCAACGGTCATAATTCTTCTGAAGAGTTGCTGGACTCCTACCAAAAGAAAGGTTACGCTTTTGCAGGCATCTCCAATTACTTTGCGACCGATCCGCTCAATAAAAATTTCGCGGTTTATGAACATGGCATCAACCTGATGAAGTCTCACAAACTGGCCATCAACCCTTCCTCGGTCGAGTACTTTGATTATCCTTTATTTCAAAACCTTTCTCAAAAACAGGACATCATCAACAGGCTTCGCGACAACGACGCCCTGGTGGCTCTGGCCCATCCCAATTTTATGAAAGGCCACTCCACAGAAGACATGAAGCAACTGACAGGATACCACTTTACTGAAGTCCTCAATCACTACCGTACTTCCGAAGAAGAATGGGATGCTGCCCTGAAAACAGGTAAGCTGTCCTGGATACTGGCCAATGATGATACACACGACATTCATAATGAACCCACGCATAAAATCTGGAATGAAATCTATGTGACTTTACCCGGAAATAACCAGATGACGAAAAGCCTGCTGGAGGGTAAAAACTACGGCATCAACACCAAAAACGGCATAAATGATCTGAGTATAAAGCAATTGAAGGTAATAGGCGATTCCGTCCACTTTGATTTCGGAAGCAAAGCCATTGTGATAAAAGTAATCCTCGATGGCGAAGTATTTCAGACCTTGCAGCAGTCGGAAGGAACAGTCTTTTTTCCGAAAAACGGCCAATACATGAGACTGGTGGCTGAGTCTGAAGAATCATCACTGTTTACTAATCCCCTCGTCAGATATTCAGATAAAAAGCCCGGGCTGGTCTCTCACATCAGCCCGGTGATCAATTACCCCAAAACCTATTTTCACCGGACCTTATTCTATCTTGCCATCGCCTTAATGATCATGTGGCTGACAGGATTCCGGCCGAAAATGACCGGTGGTGGATTCAGATTGAAAAGAAGACAGCCTGTTTATTCCTGATTCCGATAGAGAAGGGTTTCTGTTCCGAAACCCTTTTTATTCATCCGTGTCTGAGCACGCTGCTTACGGTCTGTAACAATCGGTGACCTTTTTCCACTTGGCGACATTGTCCTCATAAACACCCCTGTAGTAACGGATGAGATCCTGATGGCGGGTCTGAAATTCGGTGGTCATCCGTTTATTAAAACCCCGCTCACGAAAAACGCATTCAAAATTAAGGATCCGGCCGATCAGTTGTTTGTAATCATCCAGCAGCTCCTTACTTCCGCCATTATTCAGGGCATTCAGATAACAATCCTGGTACATGGTGAGAGCGGTTTCGTTCACTGCCAGGCCCTTTTCCAGCCAGCCGTTTTCAAGACACTCTCCCTCCAGAGGATAGAAACTGTTGTCAAATACCTGTTTTTCATCTTCCAGACGGGTATAGAAAAGGAAATTATCTGCCTCCTCAATGACGCATTTGAACTTATTCAGACAAAAATAAGACAGCCACTCCGAAAGGCTCAGAGGAGATGTTTCGGAAAAGTTATAGTCAAAAATGAAGTCTTTGCCTTCAATACTGATCATCGGAGCCACATGATAACCCCAGTTGATCCAGCCGTTAGGCGAAATCTGGTTGCGGTCATAGATCCTGAATGATTCATTCGATTTGACGGAATATCTGGACGGTGCAAAAATCCAGATCTTTTTATGTGCAATTCCCCTGCTTCTCAGGATAAGAGAAGCCAGGTGTGCATTACAGTGACAATTGCCCTGAAGATACCGGTAAACCGGATACAATGTCCTTCTGATTTCGTCAAAAACCGGTTGGAAAGCCAACTCCGGTACAGCTTCTTTAAGCGTCAGCATTGAAAGATTATTTACAAATCAAAAGTACCCTACTTAAGGAAGTATGTCGTCAAAAAATCAATTAAGGAATTGTAAAATATTCGTGAGCGGGTCCGACCCCCAAAACTTAACAAATTGTTGAATTACTGATAACATCCCCGATATTTTCAGGCCCTATTTTTGTAGTCCTGAAATAACCCGGTTAATCAACCCTCAGTTAAGGTTGAAACCAATTCAATTAACCCTGAAATACGTTTATGGAAACTTCAGAAAAGGTCTTAAAAGAAATAGAAAGCTTGTTCCTCAAAGGCGGTAATGAGCAATATTTCGGCGAAAAAGTCACACAATTTGAACATGCCGCCCAGGCCGCTATGCTGGCCAAAAAATCCGGGGCAAGTTTAGAAGTCCAGATCGCCGCTTTTCTGCATGACATCGGGCATCTCCTGGAAGATGATCAGGCAGACCAGATGAACGGTTACGGCCGTAAAGACCATGAAGAAGCCGCTGCCGACTGGCTCAGAAACAGCGGGTTCTCAGAAAGAATCATTTTGCTGACAGAAAACCACGTCAATGCGAAACGATACCTTTGTTTTTCCAATCCTGATTATTACATGGCCCTTTCAGAAGCGAGTAAAGTGACCCTTGAGTTCCAGGGTGGTAAAATGACCCTCGAAGAAGCCGTCATTTTCGAAAATAATCCTTATTTTAGAGACATCATTAACCTGAGGCTGTGGGACGATGAAGCCAAAGTAGTCGGAAAGGAAACGCCTGATCTTCAGTATTTCCTTCAGCTTTGTGAATCAAGTTTCGTTCACGCCTGAGAAATTAAAACACTGACCTTATATTTCATGAGAATATCTGTAAAAACAACAGCATTAATGCTGTTGATCTTCATTGCCGGGCAAGCGGCTGCACAACAAAAAACGGAGAACGTATTCATCATCACCACCGACGGATTCAGATGGCAGGAACTCTTCGGCGGAGCAGATTCGGCCCTCTTAAACAAAAAGGAATATGTAAGAGACCGCCAGAAGCTGGTCAAAACCTTTTGGTCTGACACCCTGGAAAACCGGAGGAAAAAACTTATGCCTTTTTTCTGGAACACAATCGCCAAACAAGGTCAGTTATACGGAAACAGGTGGCTGGGTAATAAAGCCAACCTCATGAACCCATACTGGTTTTCCTATCCAGGCTACAACGAAATCCTGACGGGTTTTGCCGACGACAGCGTCAAGTCCAATGACAAACTCTGGAATGCAAACGTATCGGTGCTCGAGTTTTTAAATCAGCAAAAAGCCCTAAAAGGCAAAGTCGCCGCTTATGCCACCTGGGATTGTTTCCCTTATATCATCAATTCTCAAAGGAGTGGTATTCCGGTTAATGCGGGTCTGGAGCAAGTCACGGGTAACGTCAGCGAAACGGAAAAGATACTGAACGAGATTCAGTCCACTTACCCCAGCCTGGCCAGCAACAGGCATGATTTTGTTACTTATTACCTGGCCAAAGAGTACATCAAAAAGAATAAGCCCAAGGCATTCTTCCTGGCATTTGATGAAACCGACGAGTTTGCCCATGAGGCCAAATACGACGAGTATCTTTTTGCCGCCAATACGGTAGATAAATTCATCTCTGACTTATGGACTTATTGCCAGAATACGCCTCAATATAAAGACAAGACCACCTTCATCATCCTCACTGATCATGGCAGAGGAGATAAAAATAAAACTCAGTGGACCAGCCACGGGCAGAAAATAGCCGATTGTTATCAGATCTGGACCGCGGTAATCGGCCCTGACACACCGGCTTCGGGTGAAATGACTTCCCAGGATACCATATATCAGAATCAGGTAGCTAAAACGGCCGCAAAGTTTCTGGGCTATGACTTTACCAACGGAAAGGAAATCGGGAAAGTAATAGAAAGTGCGTTTAAAAAGTAGGTTTACAGGCTTTGGAGTGGATTACTGGATTTACAGGATATTACCTGTTCCTACATATAGATGACCTTTGAAAGTTATTAAATAGTCCGCTTATTCCACCCAAAGCTTATACCCCTTTCCATGAATATTGGTGATTTTGACACGGGGATCGTTTTGCAGTTTTTTCCTGAGTTTGGATACAAAAACATCGAGGCTGCGGCCAATCACGAAAATGCCTTCGTCTTCCCAGACCTCTTTCAGCAACCTGTCCCTTTCAACCGTTTCGTTCTGATGCCTGGCAAAAATATGAAGGATTTTGGATTCCTTATCAGACAGTTCAACGGTCTCCTGCTTGTTTTTCAGGAGCTTCTTTTCAAAATAAAAAGTGTAGGCCCCGATCATCAGAAAAGGCTCTGTTTCTTCCGGTACAGGCTTTTTAAGTCTTTTCCGGGCATAAAACATAACGAGCATCACTACAGAAAACAAGGTAATCAGCAGGACGTTTTTCCCATTTATTACACTCACTTCGTTTTCTATAAACTCAATATCAATCACGTAACAATCTTCCGATTGACTGCGGCCGATACAAGGCAATACATCCCCTTTCTTTGTGTTCATCTCATAGCCGAAGACCAGCTGTGAGACTCCGCAATTCAGCACGCTGACACGGTAATCCAGGGGCAAACCTGCGGCCTTCAGTCTTCTGTGAACAACTGCGACCAAAGTATCCGGCATGAAAGAAAATTTATTCTGAAACGCAAGCCTGAAAGTGTGTTCCCCATACTTTTTGACAGGGAGAATCCTGGAAGAGGAATCACCGGAAATGAGCAGCAAATGATGCCCGATTTCCCTGACGACCAGCTCGGCTCTTTTTTCTAAAAACACGCTGTCGTCCTTCGGTAACAGTGTACTGGCCGAGAAGGCTAAACCCGAAAAAAACAAGATGTAAATAGTCAGTTTCATATCCCAAATGTAGAGCAAAATCTGCTAAGAAAATAGATTTTGCATCTGCTTTTACACTTTTTTACATTTCTTTTACGCTTGTCAGTGAGCAGGTTACGACATTTGAACCATTAATCAATCAAAACAAATTCAAATGATGAAAAAGACCAACTGGCTTTTCACAGCCATTCTAGCCCTGGGTTTCAGTCAGATTTCACTTGCTCAAAAGTCCTTTTCAAATTGCTCCGCTGCCTTTCTGAACAACAAGATGGTGGTCAGCGAATACACCGACAAGGGTAAGTGCGAGATTTCGAACGCAACCTCCGGCAATCTCACCGTCAACACTGTAGATTTGTCTTCTGTAGAAAGCAAAGCCGTTGATAAAATTACTTTCAAGGTAGCTATCCGCGACAAAAACACAGGCACGTTGACGATGTTTTCTGACGCCGAATACACAGCAGTAGACATCAAGTCCATTTTATCAAAATGCAAAAAAGGAGACCACATTGTACTGCTGACACTCAATGCCGAGTTTTCTCTGCCTCATAATGAGATTCTGGTCAACTGACACCACGTTTTTCATCTCAGGGGTGGTTTGTCTCCTGAGATGAGTTTTCACTTAACCCTCTTCTTTAACATTCTAATCTGAAAACCCGCACTTTTACACTGGTTCAAAGTCTTAACTCATCATAACTTTAAACCACTGAACCTTCCAGAAATAAGTATATCATCTTAATCTGAAAACCGTAAGAGACTATTAATTTCTATTTAAAAAAGAGAATCCATTTCGAAACAGAAATAATTTCCTCTGCTCATTCTTATATTTTCATTTTCGTATATGCTAACATTCCGAAAAAACACGTATTTCTACGCTATTGCGAATCGTTAAATCACCATAGATTTGCATTAACTAAATTCACATACGCAAATGAGTGCCATGCACATAAACAAGGTCCTGAATGACGCATCTTTCAGCGTCATTCAGGTATCTGAAAACCCTCCTCATACCTTCTCATTTCCCCGGTAAATCGACAAGATCTGAAACGTTAAATTGCGAATTAAAATTAGTTTCGTAAATTGTTATCCAATATTCAACCTCCGTAAATCAATAAAAACGATCATGAGAAAAACAATAAGCTTATTGTCACTTGTACTTCTTTTGGCCAACGTCCATGGCTATGCCCAAAAATCAAAAAAAGGATGGATTCCACTTTTTGACGGTAAAACATTCACCGGATGGAAAGTGGGCGACAACGCCTCCACTTTCAGCATTGAAAACGGCAGCATTGTTGTCAACGGACCGGTAGCTCACCTCTTTTATGATGGTCCGGTTAACAACCACAGTTTCAAAAATTTCGAATTTAAAACACAGGTCATGACCACTCCCGGCTCTAACTCGGGTATCTACTTTCATACCGAGTATCAGCAAGGCAGCTGGCCCGCGAAAGGCTATGAAGTACAGGTCAATAACTCACACACCGACTGGAGAAGAACCGGCAGCCTTTATAACATCCAGGACGTGAAAGATACGCTTGTAAAAGACAATGTATGGTATACAGAGCACATCATTGTGAAAGACAAGCACGTGACCATCAAAATCAACGACAAAGTAGCCGTAGAATATGACGAGCCTGCCGAACTGCCTAAAAACAGAGGAGGCCGCAGAATTGATGCAGGCACCTTCGCCCTTCAGGGACACGATCCTAAAAGCAAGGTATATTTCAAGGACATTTATGTTAAGCCCTTGCCTTGATCCGGTGCGATAACAAAAAACGGGAAAGACTTCATTTAAGAGGTCTTTCCCGTTTTTTTATGGTGATACCTTAATCGGTTCTTATTTTATAAATAATGCCTCACAATCCAGTTTTTCAGCAACCTGATCCCGTAGGCCGTCGCTGATTTCATACTGCCATATTCCGAATCTCCGAAAGCCACCCCGGCAATGTCCAGGTGAGCCCAGTTGGGATGTTCATCGATAAATGTCTCCAGGAATTTGGCCGCGGTAATCGCACCTGCAATAGGAGCAGAAGAAAGGTTTTTAATATCTGCCACATCAGACTTCATCATGTCCTTATAATCATCCCAGAGCGGCATTCTCCATGTTTTTTCCCCGGTTTCCTGGCCGGCATCAATCAGTTGCTGAGCCAATGCATCATTATTCGACAACAAAGCCGAGGCCGCGTAACCCAAAGCCATGATACAGTTTCCGGTTAGCGTAGCCAGGTCAATCATCACTTCAGGATTGTAGTTCTTTTTCAGATACGCCAATCCATCCGCCAGGATAAGTCTGCCCTCAGCGTCCGTATTGATCACCTCAATGGTTTTCCCGGCATATGACCCGATGACATCCCCCGGCTTGATCGCCAGCCCGTCGATACAGTTTTCGGTCACCGGCACCACACCGACAATATGGACGGGAAGTTTTAACCTGGCAACCAGTTCAATGGTCCCGATTACAGCCGCCGCACCGCCCATGTCCGACTTCATGTAATTCATGTTGTCACCGGGTTTCAGCGACACTCCTCCGGTATCAAAAGTAACGCCTTTGCCTACCAGGCCTATGGTCTTTGATTCACCACCTTTATATTCGAGGACCAGAAATTTAGGGGGATTTTCAATGCTGCCTTTCCCAACCGCCAGCAAAGCATGAAGACCTAAGGCTTCGCACTGTTTTTCGTCAAAAACCTCCACCTTATATCCAAAGCTTTTTCCTGACTCCAGCACGAAATCTGCCAGTTGCTGAGGGGTTTTGTAATTAGCCGGGGCATCTACCAAAGCGAGTATCCTGACCTGCGTTTCTGCTGTCTCCACCCCTGCCTTAACGGCCTGAGCCACTTCCGATTGTTTTTCAGTACTTACTATCAGTTCTGCGTCAAATTCCGACTTGAAAAAATCCGGCTTGTCATCCCTGTGTGTTTTCTGTGCCCCTAATTTATATGAAGCCAATAATAATCCGTTGACCACAAATTCAGCAGCATCCTCCAGCTGACCACTGACCAGATCAATAGCCACAGACGCATCAGAAACATTTCTTTTATGATAAAAAAACGACCTGAAAATCTTAATGAAATCTGCAGACTTTGGAGCTTTTCCGAGTCCCAGCAAGTATATTTTCTGACCTGAATCCTGCTTAAAAAGCAAAAGGCTTTCTTTAGCCTCAGCCTTAAATTCCTTGGTGACAATCTCCGGCTTCATTCCGGCAAAAGCCGCCACGGCTGTCAGCTGTCCTTCCAGAAGTTCCCCCTGAGAAAAAGGAATAACAACGATGGGTGAATGGGCTGAGATTTCAGTCCCTGTTTTTATATTCATGATGAGTGAATTGATTTTTTTATGATTTTGAATCGCCAAAGAACATCCATTCAATGGCTTTCGGGAACTCCTGCCCCCAGCGTTTTTCCTTGTGTTCTCCTTTCGGATCTACCGAGGCATGAATCTCCAGTTTCGAAGCATCAAACCCCTGGCCTTCGATTGTACTTTTCAGCCTGTTGACATTCGGAAGCATAAACTTACTCTCTTTGCCTCCCGCATATAAATAGATTTTGGTGTCAATCGGGTTAAAAAACTCAACCGCATCAAAATATATCTTATTGGAAACCCAAAGTGATGGCGAGAATACCATCAGACGCCCAACGGTTTCGGGATACATAAACCCGGCATAAATACTGATAAGGCCTCCCATCGAACTACCCCCGATACCGGTAAACTGCCGTTCTGGCTTCGTCCTGTAGTTTTTATCGATATATGGTTTCAGGGTCTTGGCGATAAAATTGGCATACTTCATCCCCTGCCCTTTGCCTTTCTGGACACTCTTATAAGGCGAATATTCCACAAAACGGTCCTCGTCTCCATGGTCAATCGCCACCACGATCACATCACCCTTCTGCTGACTGGCCAGCAATGACAATCGCTTATCTATTTCCCAGTTACCATACACAGAGCCCTCACCATAAAGGTTCTGAGCATCCTGCATGTAAAGTACCGGATAGCTTTTTTCGGGGCTGCTGTCATAATCATGAGGAAGAAGGATATTGACCTTCCTTGACTTGCCTAACTGCGGGATTACAAACTCCTCAGACACCAGTTCGATTTTCGGCATCAGTCTTTTGATAAAGGCTGTTGAGCCGAAGTTTCTCCAGTGGGGCACAAAATCCTGTACTTTTGCAGGTTTTAGGGGAATGAGCCTGTTAAGACCCGGATTTCCATAATTATCCAGCTCCACGTGGTCCCAGCCACCACGGGTATATTTGTATTCTATTGCTTCTGATCTCTGTAATTCTGAAGAAAAGACAAATTTATATTTTCCTTTGGCCACTTTGGTCATTTCAAATTTGGGCTCGTCAGGATGCCACTCACAAAAATTGCCTGAAATAAAGACAGGCCTGTCATCATCTTGCGGAGTGGTAAGTTCCAAACACAGTTGATTTCTCTCACTCATTTTATCATTAGAGATGGTTAACAGTGCAAATTTATTGATTTTTTTGAAGATCGGTAATAAATCTCGAAACGTACAGGGAATCACCCCGTTATGATTTAATTATACATCTGAAAAGTACAAAGAAATTCAAACTTTACGTTAAAATGATCATTGAATGAATTAATTGTTAATTTTGTGGTTCATCTGATTCTCTATCCAAACATTTGATCTATGTCTTTAGAACTGGAACAAACCATCATAAAGCTTTCTACCCCGCTTTATGCTATCCTTATCCTTTCGGAAATATTTATCAGTAACTGGCAGCACAGGAAGTACTATTCTTTTAAGGAATCTCTGGTCAATGCCGTCATGATGATCCTGAACGGAGGTATTGATTTGCTTTTCAGGGGAGTGTATGTTGTAGTCCTGCTATGGTTTTACAATTACAAAATAGGTGTCATTTCCAATCCTTATCTTTACTGGTTCATGCTGCTTCTGCTGCAGGACCTTGCCTTTTATGTGCTTCATTATGTGGATCATTACTGCCGGTTTTTCTGGGCCATGCATGTGACCCACCATTCTGCCGAATATTTCAATCTGACAGCCGGGTTCCGCTCATCGGTATTTCAGCCGGTGTACCGTTTCATTTACTTCATACCATTAGCCCTGATGGGTTTCCATCCGGCAGATATCATCCTGATGTATGCCATCACGCAGTTATACGGTGTTTGTGTTCATACCAATTATATCAATTCATTCGGCTGGCTGGGGTATATCCTCGTCGAACCTTCGCACCATAGGGTACACCACGGATCAAATGTTGAATACCTTGATAAAAACCTGGGGATGTTCCTGATCATCTGGGACAGGATGTTCGGCACTTTCCAGGAAGAAGTAAAAGAGATTCCGATCAAATACGGCCTTACCACCAAAATAGAGGATAAGTCTATTCTCAACACTATTTTTCATGAATGGAAAGCCATTTTCAGGGATGTTAAAAACTCCCCGGATATGAAGACGGCATTTAAATATGTTTTTAACCCGCCGGGATGGTCTCATGACGGCCGGAGTAAAACCAGCATACAACTCAGAGAAGAACTTCAGAAACAACAAAGCCCGGTCAGATAACCGGGCTTTTGTTTTTTATAAGGAAGAAATGATTTTATACAACTCCTAATCTTACCGTATTGGTACGGTTATCTTTCATGATCGGAACACTTAGTGTATTGATGAATTTATCGCCTTTGCTGAGTTTACCGGCTTTTACCAAAAACTCCTTGGCAGATTCAACAATCTCCAGCTCCTTGTTTGCAATAAGGTTTTCAGAAGAGAACACTTCAACACCCCAGTAAAGGCTCAATTGTGTTTTCAGCTTCTCATTACCTGTAAATATGTAAATATTGGATTTCGGACGGTGGTGTGACAACCTTACGGCGGTATAGCCTGAAGTAGTAATACCAATCAGAGCACTTACATTAAGGTCCCTTGCCAGTCTTGACCCCATCATGATCACATTATCATTGTCTTTGTCTTTAGACTCATAGTCAGGTAAACTTACCCTTGTATGGTGTCTGAAATACAATCTTGAAGCATCTCCGTATTGCTCAACCTGCTCGATGGTTTTTGTCATGGTCTCAACAGCCAGGATAGGATATTTACCCGAAGCACTTTCTGCACTGAGCATCACAGCATCAGCTCCGTCAAGTACGGCATTGGCCACATCACCCACTTCTGCACGCGTCGGACGCGGATTGTCAATCATACTTTCAAGCATCTGAGTAGCAACAATTACGGGCTTAGCCGCAAGGTTACACTTATAAACCAGTGTTTTCTGGATTACCGGTACTTCCTCAGAAGGCATTTCCACGCCAAGGTCACCACGGGCCACCATCACAGCATC
This sequence comes from Emticicia sp. CRIBPO, assembly GCF_009905725.1. GTDB lineage: Bacteria > Bacteroidota > Bacteroidia > Cytophagales > Spirosomataceae > Leadbetterella. The sequence continues at coordinate 136,371 of NZ_JAAAKV010000007.1, forward strand.
AGTAGCGGCAATGATCTCGTCCATGTTCTTGATCGCTTCCGGTTTTTCTACTTTGGCAATCACTTTGGCAGTGCTGCCTTTTGATTTGATATATTCTTTGATATCCAGGATCTCCTTAGCTGTACGTACAAAAGAAAGAGCGATCCAGTCCACATCATTAGCCAGGCCAAAGTCAAGATCTCTCCAGTCTTTGTCGGTTACAGAAGGCTGCGAAATGTCTGTACTTGGCAGGTTAACACCTTTTTTCTGCTTCAATAATCCACCGTAAACAACCTCTGTGGTTACTTCCTGCTTCTCTTTATCCACACCGATAACCTTCACTTCAAGCTTGCCGTCGTCCATCAGGATACGCTCATCAAGTTTCACATCCTGGTACATTCCTTTGTAAGGAGTACTTACTCTCTGGGCATTTCCTACCACATCTTCATTGGTGAAAACCAGTTTGTTTCCCGCAATCAGCTCTACACCGGCATTACCGCCTTCCATCTCACCTACCCTGATTTTCGGTCCCTGAAGATCTTGAAGAATAGCACAATTGAAACCGTAATCGGCATTGATCTTTCTGATTTTTTTTACTCTTTCCAAATGGTCTTCATGTGTACCATGTGAAAAATTCAAACGAAAAACATTAACCCCGGCCTTCGCCAGAGCGATTAACATTTCCTCACTTTCTGATGCTGGACCTACTGTCGCAACAATCTTGGTTCTTTTATTCATTTATCAAGAGATTATTAAAGTCTTTGGCTTTGGAAAGCTGCAAAATTAAAAACATTAGTCCAGACTATCAGAATAAAATTTCAGTTTGTTTAAAAATACATGGCATATTATTCCTTTTTACGCTTCAGCGGCTTCAAAAATTTTACATAAAATTGTTTTTGTCCTACATTTGTATGGTATTAAGATTTATCAATTTTATAATCATCTATCGTTATGAGTCAACAAATCTATGTTTTCGATACTACATTAAGGGATGGCGAGCAGGTTCCCGGTTGTCAACTGAATCTTGAAGAGAAGGTAATGCTGGCAGTAGAACTCGATAAACTGGGTGTTGATATCATTGAAGCAGGTTTTCCGGTATCCAGCCCGGGTGATTTCAAAGCTGTGGATGCGGTATCAAGAGCGGTGCAGAATGCCACGGTATGTGGTCTGACAAGGGCCGTAAAAAACGACATTGAGGTGGCTGCAGAGGCTTTAAAGCATGCAAAAAAGCCAAGAATTCATACAGGCATCGGAGCATCCGATATCCATATAAAGTACAAATTTAACAGCAACCATGACGATATTCTTGAAAGAGGCGTGGAAGCAGTAAAATATGCTAAACGATTTGTGGAAGATGTAGAGTTTTATGCTGAAGATGCCGGCAGGGCCAACCTTGAGTTTTTAGCCCGCCTGACAGAAGCCGTCATCAAGGCCGGTGCTACTGTCGTGAATCTTCCGGACACTACAGGATATGTCTTGCCTCACCAGATGTACGACCGCATCGACTACCTGATGAACAATGTACCCAATGTAGATAAAGCCATCCTTTCTATGCATAACCACAATGACCTCGGCATGGCCTCAGCCAATACCATTGCAGGGGTAAGGGCGGGTGCAAGACAGGTGGAGGTAACCATCAACGGTATCGGCGAGCGTGCCGGTAATACTTCACTTGAAGAAGTAGCCATGACCCTCAAAGTGCACAAAGACCTAGGTTTCTATACCAATATTAAAAGTGAAATGCTGGCCCCTATCAGTCACCTGGTTTCTAAAACCATGAGAATGCCGGTGCAGGCCAATAAAGCCATCGTAGGCCGCAATGCCTTCGCTCACTCTTCAGGTATCCACCAGGACGGGTTCCTGAAGCATTCTGAAAACTATGAGATCATGACACCTCAGGAAGTAGGTATCGACAAATCCGATATCGTACTTACTGCCAGAAGCGGCCGCCATGCGATCAAACACAGACTCGAGCTTCTGGGATATAGCACTGATAAAGACAAACTGGATGTCATTTATGTACAGTTCCTTGAACTGGCCGACAGGATCAAGGAAGTCAATGACAGAGACCTGGTCGTGTTAATGAAAGAACTTGAAATTACCATTTGAAAACAACGGTTTAGCCGGGGATGAATTTCAAAGCTGAGCCCAGGTATCAAAGGACCCGTTAAAATTACTCTCTCCGTAGCAGGTATAAAGCAGATCATTTCCCGCATTTAGAAACTTTCTTCAGATGCGGGAAACAGCTTTTTCATTGCCTGAACCTTCTCACAGGTCAATTCTTCCAAATGTATTATCAACCTTCTGATTCAACATAAATGATGGAATCTCATCCGAATATTACCCTGATCCATGACTTTTTCAAAGCCTATTCAACGAATGACACTGAGGCAATCGGCAGGATCCTCGCTGAGGATATCAAATGGCACATTCCCGGAACCCACCCGCTGAGCGGAACAAAACTGGGTGTTAAGGCAGTCCTGACATATTTCCAGCAACTGCATAAAGGACATTTTAGGGCGGAACCCATTGTTATAGGAGTAAACGACAATTTTGTTATTGACTGCCACAGAAACTGGAGCAACCTGGAGGGCGAGGAAAATTTAAACAATATGTCGTGCCTGTTGTGGAAGATTGAAAACGGCAAAATTGCTGAGGTTCATAATTTTCCGGAAAATCAGCAGATCGTTGACGTGTTCTTTTCAAAGCTCTATAAGTGATTTGTGAGGCAATGAGCTGTAAACCTTAAGCTATAAGCTTTTGACCAGGAAGATTCAGGTTAACCGGCTCAATTCACCCCCCTGAAGCTTACGGCTGATAGCATGCCGCTTATGCTACAAAAATTCCTCTGATTTTTTTATAAAATATTGGTAATCATAAATATTAATTCCTATCTTTGCAGCCCCAAATACAACCTTATTTGTGCTGCCCGTTCAAAAAAGGTAATGCGAAGTTGAAGGAGATGGTAATTCCGGATCGTCTTAAGTGCTTAGAATTAGCACCTTGAACTTAAAGAAATCGAGAGCTAAAACACAAGCTCAGCCAGTTGGGAGGCCCTTGTGAATTAACTCTTAAATTGATTATTAAAACGTAAAATTTATTCATCGTGGATCAATTAAGTTACAGAACAATTTCAGCGAATCGCGAAACTGTTGATAAAAATTGGGTGGTGGTAGATGCGACAGACAAAGTTCTGGGCCGTCTTTCCAGCCAGATCGTAAATATTCTTAGAGGTAAAAACAAAACAAACTTTACCCCTAATGTTGACTGCGGAGACAATGTTATTGTCATCAACGCAGAGAAAGTTCGTTTGACCGGTAAAAAAATGACCGACAAACAATACATACGTCACACTGGTCATCCGGGCGGACAGCGTTTTGCTACCCCTCGTGAGCTAATGGCAAAAGACGGAAGAAGAGTAGTTGAGTTTGCCATCAAAGGTATGCTCCCTAAAAATCGTTTGGGAAGCAAGTTGTTTACCAACCTTTATGTATATGAAGGTGCTGAACATCCTCATCAGGCTCAACAACCAACGTCAATCGAACTATAATTTTATTTGAACTGTAAAAATTTAGAAATAAAATGCAAGTAATCAACACGGTCGGAAGAAGAAAAACAGCTGTGGCTCGTATCTACATGAAAGCGGGCAACGGTGATGTTACTGTCAATGGTCGCGATCTTAAAACTTACTTCCCAACTGAAGTTCTTCAGATTATCCTTAACCAACCCTTCGGTGTGGTTGATTCTACAGGAAAATTTGATGTGAAAGTCAACGTAAGAGGTGGAGGAATCGCAGGTCAGGCAGAAGCCGTAAGAATGGCTATTTCCCGTGCTTTATGCGAAGCAAATCCGGAAAACAGAGGTCCTCTTAAAAAAGAAGGATTCTTAACCCGTGATTCTCGTATGGTTGAACGTAAAAAATACGGTCGCCGTAAAGCTCGTAAGAGATTCCAGTTCTCTAAACGTTAATTCGTATTTCAATGTGTTGTATACAGGCTTCAGAAGTTTGTATACAATGCATTTTCGAATATTTCGTCCAGACAGTACTTATCGTGCCCGATGTACTGTGCTGCAAATCAATTTATTTACTTTTAAAAAACTATCGCAATGGCACAGATTCAGTACAAAGATCTATTAGATGCAGGTGTTCACTTCGGTCACCTTACCCGTAAATGGGATCCGAGAATGGCTCCGTATATCTTTATGGAGAAAAACGGGATTCACATCATTGATTTGAACCAATCCCTTACAAGTCTTGAGCAAGCTCAGGGCTTTATCAAAAACATCGTTCGCTCTGGTCGTAAAATCATGTTTGTGGCTACCAAGAAACAAGCACAGGAAATAGTTTCTGAAGAAGCGAAACGTCTTAAAATGCCTTTCGTAACAGAAAGATGGTTAGGTGGTATGCTAACCAACTTCTCGACTATCAAAAAATCACTTAAAAAACTTAGCAACATCGAAAGAATGCTTTCTGATGAAGCTACTGCCAAGAACATCGCAAAACGTGAAAAGCTGATGCTTGATCGTGAGCGTATCAAATTGGAGCGTTTACTGGGTGGTGTTGCTGATCTTTCGAGACTTCCGGCTGCCTTGTTCATCGTTGACATCAAACGTGAGCACCTTGCTATCGCCGAAGCAAAACGTCTGGGTATACCTGTTATCGCTATGTGTGATACCAACTCAAACCCTGAAATCGTGGATTACCCGATTCCAGCCAATGACGATGCTTACAAATCTATCTCTTTGATCACCCTTGCTATCGGTAAAGCGATCGAAGAAGGTATCATCGACAGAAAACAAGATAAAGAATCAGCTGCCCTTCAGGACGAAGAAGATGCTAAAAGAGCTGTTGACGGAGCCCGTGCGGTAGTTAACAGATCTGAAGAAGGATCTGAAGAAGGTGGTAAAAGGAAAAGAGTTAAAACAGAAGCTGCTGCTGAAGAGCCTGCTACTGAAGTAGCTGCCGAAACTGCTCCTGCTGTTGAAGCTGAAGCTCCGTCTGCGGATGAAACTGAGGCTTAATAAAACTTTTTTAAGATAATAGAATAGCCCGAAGCTCTAGCTTTGGGCTGTTCATTTTAAGGTAGAATTTACATAAAAATTAACAAAATAATAATACAATGAATATTACAGCTGCTGACGTGAACAAACTACGTCAACTGACAGGTGCAGGTATGATGGATTGTAAAAAAGCCCTTACCGAAGCCGAAGGAGATTTCGACAAAGCAGTAGAAATACTTCGTAAAGCAGGTCAAAAAGTTGCTGCCAAACGTGCTGACAACGCTACATCTGAAGGTGTCGTTCTAGTCAATGTAAGTGCGGATGGAAAAGAAGCTAAAGTAGTAGCTTTCGCCTGTGAAACTGAGCCCGTTTCTAAAGTTGAAGACTTTAAAAACCTTGCCAATAATATCCTGGATTCAGCAGTTAAAAATAACGCTGCAGATACTGACGCCCTTTTGGCTTCAACGCTTGCAGATGGCCAGTCTGTTCAGGAAAACATCACTGAGCTTGTTGGTAAAATCGGTGAAAAACTGGTTATCTCTGACTACTCTACCATTACAGGTGAGCAGGTAGTTGCTTATATCCACTCTAACCAGAAAGCAGCCGCTATCGTTGCTTTTGAAAACACAGGTGGAACAGATTTGACTGAACTTGGAAGAGACGTAGCGATGCAGATCGTAGCGATGAAACCGGTTGGTCTTGACAAAGACAGCGTTGATCCTGCCGTTGTTGAAAAAGAAATCGAAATCGGAAAAGAACAAGCTCGTCAGGAAGGAAAACCTGAAGCTATGTTGGAGAAAATCGCATTGGGTAAACTGGCTAAATTCTACAAAGAATCTACTTTGTTGAACCAGGAATTCGTTAAAGATTCTTCTGTAACTATCGCTCAGTTGCTTGAAAAAACTGTAAAAGGTTTGAAAATCTCTTCTTTCAAAAGAATTCAGATCGGATAATTTCCGGAATAGCATAGATCAGAAAAACCGGAAGGCGACCCTTCCGGTTTTTTTGCATATAGTTTAGAATGAATATAAACTATCCTTGTTTAATTTCTGTGATTTCCTGATATTTGTACCCCGAGAAATTTACAAAAAACAATATGACTCAACCTGCCATTAACACGAAACTTTGGACGAATCCCTTCTCTTCAGCCTCTTCCCTTGAAGACAAGGTGTTCTTTCTGTTGCGTTTTGGTGTATTGGGTTGCTTTGTAGGCCATGGCTTCTGGGGCATTGTAACCAAGGAAGGCTGGTTACCGTTTTTTGATGTATTCTTTATCGACAGGTCTCCCGCTTTCTTTATCATGCCGCTGATCGGCACCATGGACATCCTGATCGGCCTTATCTGTTTTGTCTACCCTACGAGAGCATTGCTGGCCTGGGCCACGTTCTGGACGCTGTTTACGGCCATGCTCAGGCCTTCGGCAGCCATGGGGATGTCAGAGTTCTTTGAAAGAGCCGGAAATTACGGTGTTCCGCTGACTTTCTTATTACTGCACGGTTTTCCAACCTCGAAAACAGAATGGTTTGAAAAACTGAAACCTTTGACATCATTCAGCCCGGCACAGCTGAAAACCGCGGAGCTCGCACTCAGAATCAGCCTCTTCAGTCTTCTGGCAGGCCACGGCGGACTGACGGTATTCAAGCAAAGTGTTGTCCTGATCAAGCACTTCAATTACCTCGGACTTGACCCTTCTATCACCAATTTCCGTCTGTTCGGTTCATTTGAAATACTTCTCGGCTTTCTGGTGCTCCTTAAACCACGGATCCCGGGTCTTATGCTTTTTATCCTGGTATACAAACTTGGTACAGAACTCATCTTCCCCTTTGCCGGTAAACCCATTGATATCTTTGAAACCATTGAGAGGATGGGTGATTTTGTGATTCCGGTGATATTATTTTTGATTTATAGCTCTTCTGATTTCAAAGCCGTTAAAAGCTAACGCCGGGATCAAGTCCGTCTTTCTTTAGAGATAAAACTATCAGACATAGCCAAAAAATATTCTGTCGTACTTTTTATTGACATTGTTCATGAGAAAACACATCCTTTCACTATCACTTTCAATTTTGTCATTTTCTTCTTTTGCTCAGAAAGCAACCTTTGGTTTAAGGCCAGGCATTAATATGGGATGGAGCAAAACTTATAATATGAGGTATCACGGTTCAAAGTTTGAGAAGAGCTTCATGACAAGTTTTTCTCTTCCGATTGAAATACCAATCAAAAATAAACTCTCACTTCAACCGGAATTCAGCTTTATCCAAAAAGGTATAAAAGCCAATTTGCACGGAGGATATATAAATTATACGGAGATTATGAAACTATCTTATCTGGAAGTTCCATTTCTCGCTAAGTTAAACATAGTAACCACTTCGAAAATAAAATTAGAATTCATTCTTGGACCAGGTATGGGTTATGCCATAAATGGATATATATATGGTGGAGAGACCGACAAACAATCTTACAGACGTGTAAATCAACTTAGCTTTGATAATGATATGAAAAGGATCACCCTCAACATAAATGTAGGTTCAAACCTTCAGCTCACTAAAAAAGATGGAAACATTGTCTTTGACATCCGATATCAGCATGGTTTGTCCAACGATGCAAGAGACAATCAATATACCTCAAATCCTGTTTTCAAATCGAGAGGGTTAATCTTCTCAGCAGGATACATGATTCCTTTCAAAAAATAACTTATAAAAAAAGAGGATGCCCTAAAGCATCCCCTCCGATTTGCAACAAAAACAAGTACTGATATTACTCAATCGCCACACCTTCACAGAAGTTTCTGTTAAGGCCTTCATACACTCCACAGATCAGTACTCCTTCTTCATTTTGTTTCTTGGCTTCAGCAATAGCATTTTTTGCATCCGCGATAGAATTTACTTTTACATTACCGATCCTGGTAATGATAAAGCCTTCTCTTATATTTTCAGCATCACGTGCTATAAAACCGTTGCTGCTGATCGACGTAATTCTGACTCCGTTTCTCACTCCGATCTTGGCTTTCTCTTTATCAGAAATTTCTTCTACTTCGATACCAAGCTTACCAAAAGCAGTCGCGGTTGTTACTGCCGGTTTTTTAAGGATCCCGCTTCCGCCTTCATTATTTCTTAATGTTACTTCTACATTTTTGGTTGAGCCATCCCTGTTCACCTGAATATTGACTTTTTCACCTGGTCTTTTTCTGGCAATCAATTCTCTGAACTTAGGCTCTGATTTGGTCTCAATGCCATCCACTTTGAGAATAACATCTCCTTTTTTCAAACCTGCGGCTTTAGCAGCACTTTCTCCCGGCAAATCATAAATCAATATACCGGATGTCAATTTTGAATCAAGTTCCTTATAGTTTTTATTATTCAACTCTACAGGCTGAATACCCAGATATCCTCTCTGCACATTCCCGAATTTAACCAGGTCCATTGTCACCTTCTTAACGATACTCGAAGGCACCGCGAAGGCATATCCTGCATAGGCTCCGTTTGGAGAAGCAATCGCCGTGTTGATACCGATCAACTCACCATTAAGATTAACCAGAGCCCCACCACTGTTACCAGGGTTTACAGCCGCATCAGTCTGGATAAAGGATTCAATCGGAGAATCTCCTCTTTGTTCCCCTTCTCTTTGCATCTGCATTCTGTTCTTAAGGATACTGATGTCACGACCGATGGCACTGATAATACCGGCAGTTACAGTAGATTCCAGGTTAAAAGGATTGCCTACAGCCAATACCCACTCGCCCACTTTCGCTTCATCTGAGTTTCCGAAAACTATCGCCGGAAGTTTGGTTTCTTCTATTTTTATCACCGCAATATCTGTCGACGGATCGGTTCCTATGACTTTAGCCGTATATGATTTCTTATCATAAGTCACAACCTCCAGTTCACTCGCTCCTTCAACCACGTGGTTATTGGTAGCAATATAACCATCTTCTGAAATGATAACGCCTGAACCTGATGACTCCTGTTGCTGGCTTCTCATACCTCCTCCACCACCTTCATCAAACCCAAAAAACTCTTCAAATATGGATGGCATCCTCTGCCTCATCTGTCTTTCAGATTTAGCCTTGATATGCACAACAGCGGGGGCAGATGTACTGGCCGCATAAGTAAAATCACCTGGCTGGCCAACCGGCATATTGGCATAATTCACCAGGCTGTTGATACCTTTAGAGGGGGCTTCTTTCAAAAAAACATCACCTTCTCTCTTTTCTATCGCTTTATAACCTACAATAGTTGCGACACTGGCGGTCACGGCAATCAGGGCGGTTTTCCATTGATTATTTATCATAGCTTTTCTTTAAATTAAATTTTCTACGCAAATTTATTTTTCTATCTGAATTAAAACGCAAATTCCTTAAATAAAATTTAGATTGGCCGGCAATAATTAACATACATTAACTAAAAGACACTACGCCAAAATAGCGTAGTGTCTCGTCGTTATGAAAAAGCATTAGTTTACTGAAACCAAACGCTGTTCTTTTGGTTTAGCTTCTTCTTTCTTAGGAATTGAAATTTTTAAAATCCCATCTTCATAAGACGCCTCAATCGCATCTCCGTCTACGGTGTTCGGCAATTTAAAGACTCTTTCGAATGAGCTGTAGTTAAATTCCCTGTGAGTGAATTTCTCCTTCACTTCTTCCTTCTCCTCACTTTTCTCAGTCGAAACTTTAAGGCTGTTTTCGTGGACCACCACTTTAAAATCATCTTTCTTGAAACCGGGTACTACAAAATCAATCCTGAAATTATCATCTCCTTCGATGATGTTGACAGCAGGAACGGTTTTCTTTGCTGACTCTGTCGCCAGGGTTTCAAAATTGTTTAGCAAACCGTTAACCAAACCTGGAAATGCATGATAGCCACCGAAATTTCTTACTAAAGTACTCATATCTGTTTTTGTTTTAATGTTTGACATTTTTAATAAATAACTATGTCATGCCAATGATCAAAAAAAATACCAATACATTTTTGAAGACAAAATGGCCGGATTTATCAATTCTGCAGAAACAAACAATGCCATTTTGTCATTACTTGATCAATGTCTAATAAAAAAGCCCTCCACTTTGTCAGTGAAGGGCTTTTATATATCTGTTGTTTCTCAGTTATATTTCCTTATTCTTGGTTTTGAGGATAATATATTTCCCGATTTTTGCTCCGCAAATCAGTCCCTCATTACATCCTGATTTATAATGTATCCCGCCATAAATCCGGCTGATCCCGCAATTTTCCGCAGCTTCCCTGAAAGAATTGAATTTCTTTACCCCGTGTCCGTATTTATATTCAGTAGAGTCCGTAAAAGCAACCCTATCGCCAAACAAAGCCGTCAACACCTCTGCAGAAGCAGACGAGATCGTACTGTGTCCGCTGGTATATTCCGGGAATGGCGGCGTCTGAAGGAAAGGCATCCATTTCGGATCTATCTCAGCGTTGATAACCGTCTCTCCCCTTACTTTTTCTGATTTATACTTTTCATACCAGCAACTGATAAACCCGTCATACAAAGCTGCTGAAACCAAAAGATAAGCCTCCGCAGACTTCATCAGGTCAGCCTTTTCCTGGCGTGAAACCGTGCGGGTGATGGCCAGCCAGTGTCCTCCCGGCGTCATTTTTTTATTGGCAAACATCACGTGCCCCTGTACATTCATGACAAAGGCGTTATCATCCCAGAACCAGGCGGTGCTTTTTTGTTCTTCCGTCAGGTTTTTACCGATATTATAAAGATCCATCAGTTCTTTCCAGAACGGACTGTTTTTATCTTTTGAATAAGGAATTACCGGTGCTGCCGGAAAAAGGTTGGCTGAATCCAGGATAGCCGTACGGATGGTATTCCAGTAAGGCTCCATCGCATCAGCATATTGCGGCGGAGTAGGTACCCATTTACCCTCTTCGTTTTTCACAGTATAACGCTGTCCCCTGGTCTTTGCATAATTATCCTTTTTCGAATACTCCATGACATGCCCCGCAACAGCCTCTCCATAGGCTACCGATCTCTCAAATACATCCTCAGGAACACCGGCATCTTTGAATTGCTTGTAGACACCATTCTCAAACTCATCGTATTTCGTTACCGTAAAGGTGATTTTCCTTGCAACGGTAAATATCGCCTTGATACTGGCCAGCGGATAGCAATATTCCTTCCCGGCTTCCGGTTGAGGCGGGGCCGTAAAGTCCTTGTATTTCCCGGCCATAGACTTGTACTCAGGATTTCCCGGCACAAGGGCTTCATAGCCTGCAAGTGTAGTTAATAAGTAAATTCTGGAAGCTACCGGCGGAGAAAATATATCATGTATAATGACATCGGTAAGTTTTTCAAAAGTGCCGTGATAAAACTCAGGATTGTTTGTAATCTTACCGTATTCTTCAGGGCTTTTTTTCTTCTGACATGAAAGTGTTACAAGAACTAACAACAAAAAAGATAATTTTTTCATGAGGGCTTATAATTTTAGATAGATAAGCAAATATACTAAAACATTCATTACTATTGATCTAAAATACTCTCCTCAACTGTCGTAGTTTTGTTTTTTCCGTGTAATACGTTGATAATCTCCTTGATATTATAAACGCTCCTGTTGTACCTGTTACTCAAAAGAATGATCACGAAATCTTCTCTCAGGTCAAAAAACATAATGGTATTGTAGCCTTTCCACCAGCCTGTATGGTACACATAGTCAGTCTGTTGCTTATCATTGACCCACAGCCTGAAACCATAGCCGTAATTACGTAAACCTGGATATTCGAAACTTCTGGGGGTGTACATCTCACGAAGGCTTTCTTTCGACAAAAGTGTTTCTGATTTAAGGGCCTGATACCATTTAAACAAATCGGGCGTGGTGGCATAAATGCCCTTGTCTCCCGTAATGTCGTCGTAATAGTCCTTCTGAAGCCTTCTGCCGTTCTGGTACCCGACAGTTCTGCCTATGTTGATGCTGTCGTTTTTTGTCGTAGCCACAAAAGTATTCTTCATGCCGATGGGCAATAAAATTTTCTTCCGGAGATACTCATCAAAAGACATCCCGCTGACCTTCTCTACCAGTGCCGCCAACACAGCGTAATTGGTGTTATTATAAGAAAAGAAATGATCCGGGAAATTCATCATTCTCGGGGTTGGCTTCTCTGTCGCAAACCACGACATCATTTGCTGGTTGGTAGGATAAATCTTCTGGTTCCTTACTTTTTTATCAAATTCATATTGATAATAAGGCAAGCCCGAACGATGGCTCAGTAAGCTCCTGACAGATACCCCTTCATAGGGAAATTCCGGGTAATAATCTTTTACAGAAAGATCAAGGCTCAGCTTCCCCTCTTCTACCAGCTTCATCACCGCCACAGCCGTGAAGGTCTTTGAAAGCGATGCCAGCTGAAACTTGGAACCTGAATTAAGCCTCACGGTATCTTCAAAAACACCCATTCCGAATGATTTCTCATAAATAATGACGTCTTTCTGAGCTACCAGGACATTGCCGTTGAATCCTGCCTTCACTTTCCCCAGCATGATTTCTTCTATCTCTCTGGCTTTTTTCTCTGCATTGATCTCCTTGCTTATCTTCTTGAGTTTCTTTTTAATGGCTACGCTATCGACCTTCACCGAGCTGGTTTTGGAAGTATCCTCGCGACACATCCAAAGAAAACCGGACAACATAAATAAACACAGTACCCTGAATAAACCCATTAAACGAAAATTAAGAATTTTGAAGACTTCTGAAATATACATGGAGAAGAAACACCACAAATGATGTAAACAAGACGCTGGCTACGATTTTAAGACTGGTGTTAAGGAAAAAATTGAGTGATCCGGCTTCTATAAAAAACAAATAGGAATGATGCAGAAAAGTCATGACAAGAATATACCTGACAAACCTCTCAGTACCCATACCTCCCAGTGAGACTACCAGCTCTGCATCAAGACCTTTGGTAGGAAACAGCACCCTGAGAATATATCCTCTGCTGAAACCGAGCACAAGACAGGCAGAAGCATGAATACCGGCCGTATTATAAAAGATATCAATAAACAATCCTACCAGGAAACTGAAAAGAAGAAGCAGGCCCGTTGGTGTATTATTAGGCAAAAACAAAATAATAGATATATACGCAAAGCAAAATGCCACATCAAAGAAAACGAGATTTCTGATGATAAATACTTGCAGCAGTAAGTATAAGACAAATGATGTTCCTATTTTGAAAAGATCCCTTGTATTCATTAAAATACTTATTCAATTGGATTAGAACCGACTTTTTCCTGTTCTTTGATCAGTTTATTTTTAACCACATAAACATAAATCAAGCTGGAGAAGTCTGTTGATAATTTAACGTCAATATTAAAAAACGCGTCGTTTGAGCCTGCTTCCACAGACTTAATCCGGCCAATCATTATTTTGGACGGGAAAATAGAGTTTTGCTCAGACGTCAGAACCGAATCTCCTTTTTTGACTGGTTTGAACCGGTCAATAGTGGTCAGCTGAAGAATGCTAGGAGAAACCCCTCCCCATTTAACAATACCGAGGGCCGAGTTATTTTCCTTTCTTAACTGCTGATTGATGACCTCCGAGGAAACCGTGGTTTTGGAGTGGAGAATAGAATACACAATAGAAAAATCATCGTTGCAGGACATTACCTGGCCGACAATTCCCTGCGGACAAATGACTCCCATTCCAGGCTCAATACCGTCTTTCCTGCCTTTATCAATAGTGATGTAATTATCTGCCAGGTTAACGGTGTTACCCACCACCTTGGCCACTTTAAACTCAAACCTCCCCGCAAAAGCAGAATCTGCTGTATAAGGAATTCCCGCCGGAGCCTGGTTTTGCTGAAACTTGGTCAGCTGCTGTCTCATCATGGCATTTTCATGGGCCAGTTGTTTGTTGACAGTCCTCAGGTTTAAATATTCTTTCAGATTGTAAGTAAGCTCCAAAGATTTTGCCGCGAAGGTATTGGAGCTGTTAAAAAATGTCACATCCCAATAAACGCTGTTGTGCCGGATCAAATAAAAACATATTATTTGCAGAAAAACAAATAAGAAGAAGTTCCTGATTTTATAAATTAAACGAAGTAATTGTGACATACTTAATTTGGGATTCGCTTAAATTTTAAAAAAGGTATCCGATTACATGATAAAAGGATACCTTTAATTTTATGGATAGGATGGTTCTTTCAGAAAAGACTACTGAACCAACACAGCCTGATATTTTTCAATGTTCTTAAGTACTTCTCCTGTGCCTCTTACGACAGCCTTTAAAGGATCGTCGGCGACGTGAATAGGCAGTTTGGTTTTGATTTCAAGACGCTTGTCCAAACCGTGCAAAAGAGCTCCTCCACCTGTCAGATAGATCCCGTTTTCGTAGATATCCGCTGAAAGTTCCGGCGGCGACATTTCCAGGGCACGCATGATGGCCTCTTCAATTTTCGAAATTGATTTATCCAGGGCATAAGCGATCTCACTGTAAGTAACCTTGATCTCTTTCGGAATACCTGTCATAAGGTCACGGCCACGGATTTCGATATCGGCCGGAGGGTTTTCAAGATCAGGCAAAGCAGCACCCACCTGTATCTTAATGAACTCAGCAGAACGCTCACCGATCAGAAGGTTGTGCTCACGACGCATATAATCCACGATGTCTCTTGTAAACAAGTCACCCGCAATTCTGACTGAAGCTTCACACACAATTCCTGAAAGGGCAATAACCGCAATTTCGGTGGTTCCCCCTCCGATATCAACGATCATTGAGCCGTTAGGCTGTTCAATATCTATACCAATACCTATGGCCGCAGCGATAGGTTCGTGTACCATATATACTTCTTTTGCACCGGCATGTTCAGCCGAATCCTTGACAGCACGTTTTTCTACTTCGGTAATACCTGAAGGAATACAAATAACCATTCTGTGTGAAGGAGAGAAAAACCAGTTGCGACCGGTATTGATCATCTTGATCATTCCCCTGATCATCAATTCAGCAGCAGTAAAGTCAGCGATTACTCCGTCTTTAAGAGGACGTATGGTTTTAATGTTCTCGTTGGTTTTTTCGTGCATCTGCATGGCCTTATGGCCAATCGCTAAAACCTTCCCTGAAATTTTATCAAGGGCGATGATAGAAGGTTCGTCGACAACAATTTGGTCCTTATATATTATCAGGGTGTTGGCGGTCCCTAAATCTATAGCAATATCGCTTGTTAAAAAACTAAAAAATCCAGCCATTTAAGCTTTTGGTTAATAAGATTTGATTATTTAACTGCAAATCTACGATTAATATTTTCATTTATTTGTAATAAACTAATTTTTCTTCTTTTGCTTTTTGAAAAAAAATCGGTCCAAAAAATAAAAAAAATACAATTATTTTGACTCTTTTAGCGGTTTTTCAGCTGTCTGAACAGGAAGCACATAATTATTCAGACATTTCAAAATCCCATCGGGAATCATCGTCGATTTTAAATTTGTAGAGGTAGTGCCAAATAAAGTTCTCCGGTGGTTTAGTGAGCGTGATCTGAACAAAAAGTGCGATGTTTCCACCAGTTAAACACGTAAGAAACCGCCATGACGGAAGCTCCCGAAACTACATAATATTTTTCGAGCTCATGCGAGACCAAAAATAATCCTGTGTAATTTAAAACGACAGAAACAGATAAAAGTATAAGCGGGATCATATTTTTATGAACATTGTAATCTTTGACCATTAAAAATAATCCAATTGCCAGGCTGAGACCAATCAGGTAAAATTCGGTGGTCTCCGTCAGAAACCGCTCACCTACCAAAGGAAGCAATGTAAGCACAAATGGAGTGGCCAGACAATGCACCAAACATAAAAACGAAAGCCAGAGACCCGCTTTATGTAGCAAATGTGAATGTTGTTTTAATTTCTTGATCATATAATGTGCTGCAACGAAGATGCAAATATAATACTTTTACGCAACATCATTGCAAATATTTTGGTTCAAAAAACTTTTTAATAGTATGCTTGCATAATAATAATAAAGGGTTTAGCTTTGTAAATGTTATGCTTGCATAATATATTTGAAATAATATATGGAGTTTAATAACAACCTTAACAGAAACTTAGAAAAGACTCGTCTCCTTCCCGCTTTCATCAGGCCTTTGGTGATTGACTATATTATTGGTAAAACCGTTAAACTCGTAGGCACAGCAGGCATTCATTTTGAAAAACTCAGCTGCCGGCAGTTGACGGCCACACTTCACAACAAAAGAAAAGTTCAAAATCATATAGGTCAGATTCATGCAGCAGCCACTACCTTGCTGGCAGAAACTGCCACCGGTATTTTAGTAGGAATGAACATTCCCGACGACAAGCTTCCGTTGATGAAAAACCTTTCCATCAAGTTTATCAAAAGAAGCCTCGGAAACCAGAAAGCAACGGCCAGCCTGAATGAGGAACAGATCCGGGAAATCAGGAACTCTGAAAAAGGAGAATTAATTGTACCCGTGACGGTAACAGATGAAACCGGGGAAGAAGTCATCAAAGCAGAAATGCAATGGGCCTGGATCATGAAAACGAAAAAATAATTATACATCAGATCAATAACATACTTAATTCATATGAAAAAAACGATAAAAAAGGTAGCGGTACTCGGAGCAGGGATCATGGGGAGCAGAATTGCCCTTCATTTTGCCAATATTGGCTGTGAGGTATTGTTGCTGGATATGGTTCCGAAAGAACCGAACGATAAAGAAAAAGCCGCAGGATTGGGCATTGATCATCCGAAGGTAAGATACAGGATTGTCGGCGACCTGTTTCAGGCAGCCCTGAAAGCCAGCCCTTCGCCTGTTTACAGTCAGAAGTCGGTCTCCAGAGTGAAGCTGGGCAACTTTGATGATGATATGGTGAAGATCAGGGACGTGGATTGGATCATCGAGGTTGTAGTGGAAAAACTGGAGATCAAGAAACTGATATATGATAAAGTAGAAGCGTTCAGACAAGCAGGTACGCTAGTTTCATCCAATACTTCGGGTATCCCGATCCATCTGATGTCGGAAGGCAGAAGTGAAGATTTTCAGCAGCATTTCTGCGGAACGCATTTCTTCAATCCTCCGAGATACCTCAGACTGCTCGAGATAATTCCTGGTCCGAAGACCAATCCCGAGGTCATTGATTTTATGATGCACTACGGCGACCTTTACCTGGGTAAACAAACTGTATTGTGTAAAGATACTCCGGCGTTTATTGCCAACAGGCTGGGTATCTACTCGATGGTACAAACCATCAGGGCTGCACAGGAAATCGGTCTGTCTGTTGAAGAAGTAGACAAGCTTACAGGACCTGTGGTAGGCCGCCCGAAATCCGGTACTTTCAGATTATCGGATGTGGTGGGGCTGGATACCACGGTCAATGTTTGCAGAAACTTAAAGGCGACCTTGCAGACGGACGAGTCGGTATCGGCTTTTGAACTGCCGGACTCCATGGCCAAACTGATTGAAAACAACTGGCTTGGTGATAAAACCGGCCAGGGTTTCTATAAAAAAACCAAGGATGAAAAAGGCAAAACGCTGATCCTGGCCCTTGACCTTAAAACAATGGAGTATAAACCCAGCGAAAAGGTTAAGTTTGCAACCCTTGAAGGCACAAAATCAATTGACGACCTGAAAAAACGCTTTGCCGTCTTATTAAAAGGTACAGACAAGGCAGGAGAATTCTACAGAAAGACTTTTGCAGACGGATTCAGATACGCAACTTTCAGAATTCCTGAAATCGCCGATGAGTTGTTCAGAATTGATGACGCGATCTGTTCAGGTTTCGGATGGCAGATGGGACTTTTCGCTACTGCTGATGCGGTAGGCGTAAGTGAGTTTGTCAAAATGATGGAGGAGCAGGGACAAAAGCCGGCAGCATGGGTTTACGAAATGCTCGAAGCCGGAAATCCTTCTTTCTACAAAGTAGAAAACGGCAAAAAACTATATTATGACATTCCGACCAAATCTTATAAAGTAATTCCGGGTACCGGTTCATTCATTATACTGGACACCATCCGTGACTCAAATGTGATCTGGAAAAACGCTGGTTCAACCATTTTTGATCTTGGAGACGGCATTGCGGGGGTTGAATTCCACTCGAAAATGAACACTTTCGGTGCAGAGGTGATTGAAGGCTTAAACAGAGCTTACGGCGTAGCTGAAAAGGACTTCAGAGGCCTGGTTGTCGGAAATGACAGCTCGGAAGCTTTCTCTGCGGGGGCTAACCTTGCAATGTTGTTCATGTTTGCGATCGAGCAGGATTTTGATGAGATCAACATGATGATCGCCCAGTTTCAGCAAAGCATGATGCGGGCCAGGTATTCTTCTATTCCTGTGGTAACCGCACCTCACTCACTGGCTTTGGGTGGTGGTTGTGAAATCAACCTTCATGCCGATAAAGTAGTGGCAGCGGCAGAAACTTACATGGGCCTTGTAGAGCTGGGAGTGGGTCTGATCCCTGCCGGTGGCGGAACCAAGGAAATGGCTGTGAGATGTTCGGATCTTTATCAGCCGGGCGATGCAGAATTGAACATTCTTCAGGGTGCTTTTATGAACATTGCCCAGGCTAAGGTATCGACTTCAGCCCAGGAAGCGATGGACATGAATTACCTTCTGGCTAACCGTGACCAGATTGTCCTGAACAGAAGCCGCTTGCTGGCCGAAGCGAAGCAATCTGCGATTGAGCTGGCTGAAAACGGTTATACCCAGCCTACCAAAAGAACAGACATCAAGGTTCAGGGTAAAGCGGGTATCGCCTTGTTCAAAGCGGGTATTGCCTCTATGAAAATGGCCAATTACATTACCGAGCATGATGCGAAAATCGCTGAGAAACTGGCTTATGTCATCTGCGGAGGTGATCTTAGTTATGCACAGAACGTTTCCGAAGATTATCTGCTTGACCTGGAAAGAGAAGCATTCCTTTCACTTTGCGGAGAGAGAAAAACACTGGAGCGTATGCAGGGTTTATTAAGCGGCGGGAAACCTCCGAGAAATTAACCTTCTCAATTTAAATGAAACACCAAAAGATTTTGTTATTCACTTAACGATACCTGGTCTTTCAGAATCAGATAACCAATTATCATCATTGCATCTGAATGTGTATTTCAGATCATAAATTAAAGATAAAATGAACGCATATATAATTTCCGGATTCAGAAGTGCTGTCGGAAAAGCCCCGAAAGGAGCTCTCCGTTTTACCAGGCCTGATGACCTGGCAGCCGATGTTATAAAATTCATGTTAGAGAAAGTCCCGGCACTTGACCCGGCGAGGGTTGACGATGTCATTGTGGGCAATGCCGTACCTGAAGCCGAGCAAGGCATGCAGATGGCCAGGTATATTTCATTACTGGCATTAGGCAAAGTTGTTCCGGGCGTCACCATCAACCGTTACTGCGGATCAGGGGTGGAAGCCATTGCGATGGCCTCTGCAAAAATCAATGCCGGTATGGCTGATTGTATCATTGCGGGCGGAACAGAGTCTATGTCGATGGTACCTACCATGGGCTGGAAGACTTCGCTGAACTACAACATTGCAGATCAGCACCCCGATTATTACATCGGGATGGGACTTACGGCGGAGCAAGTAGCACAGCAATACAAAATAGGCAGGGAAGAACAGGATGCTTTTGCTTTTCAATCGCATACCAAAGCCCTGGCCGCCCAGGCAGAAGGAAAATTTGACAATCAGATTGTTCCCATCTCTGTGAAAGAGACCTATTTTGATGCCAACTCAGGAAAGAAGAAAACCAAGGAATATATAGTCAATAAAGACGAAGGCCCGAGGGCTGATACTACCCTGGATGCTTTGAGTAAACTGCGTCCGGTTTTCGCAGCAGGTGGAAGCGTAACGGCAGGTAACTCTTCACAGACTTCTGACGGAGCTGCTTTCGTGATTGTGATGTCAGAAAAAATGGTGAAAGAACTTAACCTTGAACCGATAGCCAGGATGGTTTCATACGCCGTAGCCGGATGTGAGCCGAGGATCATGGGAATAGGTCCTGTTTATGCTATTCCAAAGGCTCTGCAACAAGCCGGGCTTCAGTTGAAAGACATCGAACAGATCGAATTGAACGAGGCTTTTGCGGCACAGGCCCTGGCAGTAGTAAAAGAACTGGGAATTGATCCGTCGATCCTTAATCCGAACGGTGGTGCCATTGCCCTTGGTCATGCACTGGGTTCAACCGGAGCAAGGCTTTCGGTTCAGTTGTTCGAAGAAATGAGAAGAAAAAATCAGAAATACGGTATGGTTACCGCCTGTGTAGGAGGTGGCCAGGGTGTTGCGGGAATTTATGAGTTCCTGAAATAAGTTTCAGGCCCTTAACAAGAAAAGCCCCCGGAAGATACTTCCGGGGGCTTTTTATTGGTCTCTTATTAATTTTCTTATCTCATCAGCTTAACCCATCCTTTGAATGTAACGGTAGGAGAAGTTTCTGCCAGTCTTTCAAATTCCACCTTGATCAGGTAATAATAAGCTCCGGCAGCAAGATCCTTGCCCGATTTATTTTTACCGTCCCAGTCCATTTCCCTTCCGCTACCTTCGGCCACTTTCGCTCCGTTGGCATTGAAAATCTCATAGCTGATGTTCTTCACAAAAGCCGGACAATTCATCGGAGAAAACGTGTCGTTCAGTCCGTCGCCGTTCGGAGAAAATACATTCGGGAAAGAAATATTTTCACAGTTGTCCTCGCACTTAATATTACTTTCAGCACTTTCAATACCAAGGCTGCTCACTGCAGTGACGGTGTAACACCCTGCAAAACCTTCCTGGCTGTTTTTCCTGTGAACATACTGGTTTCCAAGTGCGGCATCCTGCGTTTCAATCAGCACCCTTTTCTGCCCTTCATATCTTGAATAATAAATTTTATAGGCGATGATATCCGTTCTGCAAGCCGCTCCGTTTGCGGTCGGCGGTGTCTGCCACTTCAATGTGTTTGAGAAAATGGTCTCTTCACAGAATTGTTTGGAAGTGATGGTCTCACAATCTGTATTCTCAACTACAAGTACCGGTGGGCATGGAGGAGATCGGTCGGCAGGAGTGGCACACACAATCTGTGAGTAGTTCATCAATATGCCAAGACCAGGGATTTTCTCATAAACCCCGATGGTTTCTACCTTATAGCAGTAAGTTTGACCGTTTTGCAATTCTATTGAAATGTCACCATCTCCGGGGAATGCATCCCTGCCGGTATCATTATAACTGAAAGTATTCGGTGTACCTACAGTTGCTCCGGCGATCTGGTTAAATACCCCCGGTTTGGTTTTATCCTCTCTGAAGACTTTATGGGTTTGATTCTCATTCAGCCACGGCACATTGGCCTCCCAGAACAGACGGGTTACTTTATCGTCCGGACTTACTGACAACTTAACAGTAGTAGCAGGAGGCGTTGTTCCGTAAAGAACAGTATTTTCTGTGTACAGCTCCAGTTTATATTTATAAACCAGATCTTTGGTATTAAGAGCTTTATCTACAAAAACAGTATCCAACTGATTATCCAGCAATGTGGTTTTGGTATGGATCAGTTCGAACTGCTCTCCGCCCAGGCCGGTTGCTCTGTACAGTTTGTACACATAAGGTCCTTTGAATGCTTCTTTCGAAAAGCCCAGCGGGCGTGACCATTTAACAGTTACCTCACCGGCAGCTGTTTCGGTCTTATCTACGGAAACGTTGGTGATCACCGACATTCCGGATTTGATTTCGCTGCCGATACAGAATTCGGTAGACGGGGCACTCTGAATAGCAATGAATTGTGAGGCCTGAATTTCAGAAACGAGGCGATAGCTGTATACCCCTCCTTTATTTACAGTTTTATCAATAAAGGTAGTATCCTCGCCGGTTACTGTGCCTATCAGTTTATACCCCCAGGCAGCAGGCATACCTACAGTACACTCGCCGGGATTAAGGCCACTGCAACCATCTTTTCTGTAGATCAGTATTTTGCCCGAGCTTTTACAGGCGGCATATTTCTGCCAGGTCAGATCAATTCCCTGGTCAGATTCTTTAGCCAGAAGCCCGACAGGCCTCGGCGGCACCACCTTAATTTTTATCGTTTTAATGTCTACGAGCTGCGTATTGAATCTTCCGGGAAAATCTTCCACTTTAAACAACACATCATACGGCTGGTCCCTGACATGAAGACAGTTGGTATTCCAGGTGAATGTTGAAGAAACCGGGCTTTTTGATTGTTTTACTGCAAATACAGCCGCTTCAGGCTCAATGAACTTGAAGAACTTACCGGCTTCATCCTTATTATATACCCCACCTGAGGAAGTAAGCCTTATTTCCTGGTTGTCCTTATCTGTTCCCGTTACATTGAATTTGACTTGCTTTCCTGCTTCTATACATATATCAGGGGGTACGATCAGCTCAGGCCGTTTATTATCCGTTGCCACAACGATGATCTGCATATCCCGGATGATCTCTCCGATCTTAATGAAAGAACCATCGGGGGCCTTTCGCCACTCTTCAATGATAAAAGCGACATTGTATTGCCCCGGAACCTGCGGGGCATCCCAGATCAGGTCTCCTGTCCGGGCATCTATCCTGAATGTAGCCGGGCCCGTCCCGGCTTCCGTAAGAGGATTATTTCCTATAAGATTGGGGTCCTTATAATTAGGAATAAACTCCCCGATACCGGTAGCATTCCCTTTATCCCTCTGAGGAATAGTCAGCTTATAAGACAAGCTGTCTCCGTCAATGTCAAAAGCACCCGGATTATGAATGAATTTACTGCCTACACCGGCAGAATCCACCGGAATATTCAAGAGTACCGGGGTGCTGTTAAGACCAAAACTTGAATTGATTACGATGGTTGACTGTACAAAAAAGCTTATACTTTCAGAAGGCTGCGGGAGGTTAAGCGTCCTCTCATTCCTGTTCACAATACCACAACTGATGGTATACCTGCCCGGGGCCGGAAAAGTGAACGTCGTATCATAAACATTCCGGACAGTCGTGGTACTGATCAGCTGTTTTACCGTTCTTTTTACTTTAAACGCTACCACCTGGTTGGTAGAAAACCCGAAGTAAAAATTAACCTCGTTCTCACCATCATTAGCAGCTTTTCCGTTTATTTCATCTGTGTAGGTCGTTAGAACCACCCTGTAGGTGAGCGTTGAAGATGATATCCTCTTTGCTGTAATTTCGCCTGCCCTGAGGTGGGTGGCCTTACTTAAAAACGGAAGGAATATTCCAGCAAAAAGTAATAATATTAAAATGTAATTCCTTTTTTTCATGCAAAAAGCCCAGATATTTATATTAACTATTGTAACGAAGCATTTGGTCAAATATTCTGTGTTAAAAAATCAATAAACACAGGAAGAAAAACTTAAAACACAAATGCCCGCCGGTTTGTTAAAACTATTGAATCCAAATTAAACGGATAATATTTGAAAATATGAAAAAAAGCTAAATTAAATTGAAAAAAGCCTTTTTTATATTGGTTCTAAATAGTTTGTAATCTACTTTTGATGCGTCAAAATTAAATTGTACTTTTCTAAGCAAAAATGTATCTCTTGTTTTTTGCCAAAAAGTTAATTCTCAAATATTTATAAGTATGTCTTGGCTAACTAAAACTTTAACAAGCTCAATAGGTAAGAAAGTGCTTATGTCTCTTACGGGGCTCTTCCTTTGTACCTTTCTTGTCGTCCATTTGATCGGAAATCTTCAGCTCTTTTACAATGACGGCGGGTATTCTTTTAATAAGTATGCGGTTTTCATGACCAGCTTTCCTTTAATTAAGATCATTTCTTACGGGAATTACTTTTTCATTCTGTTCCATGCTTTCTGGGGTTTATATCTTGAGTTCCAGAACCGTAAGGCAAGACCTGTGGCTTATGTGGTGACTAAAAATTCTTCGTCCTTTTCAAGCAGGAACATGGCTGTTTTAGGAACAATCCTTTTGGTTTACATTGTTGTACATATGGGTGATTTCTGGTATAAATATCACAACGAAACCCTGCCTTTTGTACAGTATACCGAGAACCTGCTTACGGGAGAGGTTGTAACGACGGAGATGCCTGAGACTTACAGCCAGGAAACCAAGATGGTTGAAACTTACAACCAGGCAGAAAGCACAAAAACCGTCATCGTAAAAGACCTTTACAAAGTGGTTTCGGTTTCTTTCCAGAACATCCTCCTGGTGATATTCTATGTATTGGCCATGTTCTCAGTGTCTTTCCACCTGGTTCACGGCTTCCAGAGTGCTTTTCAGAGTCTTGGGATCAATCATCCGAAATACAATCCGCTGTTTAAGTTTTTAAGTGTCTGGTTATTTGCCATCCTTATCCCGATCGGATACGCGGCAATGCCTATCTATTTTTACTTTTTCAAATAATTAAAGCGTAGAAAATATATTTTACCATGGCAGAAGGAACAATCAAGTTAGACGCTAAAGCACCAGAAGGTCCTATAGCAGAAAAATGGACAAAGTATCGTTCGACGGTTCCGTTGGTAAACCCGGCCAACAAACGTAATATAGAAATTATTGTAGTGGGTACAGGTTTGGCAGGAGCTTCAGCCGCCGCGACATTAGCCGAACTGGGCTATAAAGTAAAAGCATTCTGTTTCCAGGATTCTCCCAGAAGAGCTCACTCTATCGCAGCTCAGGGAGGGATAAATGCAGCAAAGAATTATCAGAACGATGGTGACTCTACTTATCGTTTGTTTTATGATACTGTAAAAGGAGGCGATTACCGTGCACGTGAGTCAAACGTTCACCGTCTTGCCGAGGTTTCAGCCAATATTATTGACCAGTGTGTTGCCCAGGGTGTACCTTTTGCCCGTGAGTATGGCGGAATGCTGTCTAACCGTTCATTCGGTGGTGTGCAGGTTCAGCGTACTTTCTATGCGGCAGGACAAACCGGTCAGCAATTGCTTTTGGGAGCTTATTCCGGCCTTGAGCGTCAGGTGGGTATGGGTACCGTTAAAATGTACTCCCGTCATGAAATGCTTGAGGTGGTTAAAATCGACGGCGTTGCCAGAGGTATTATCGCCAGAGACCTGATCAGCGGTAAGCTTGAAAGACATTTCGGCCATGCCGTTCTTCTGTGTACTGGTGGTTATGGTAACGTTTTTTACCTGTCGACCAACGCCATGGGAAGTAACGTGACTGCTGCCTGGAAAGCCCACAAACAAGGTGCTTTCTTCGGTAACCCTTGTTTTACGCAGATTCACCCGACCTGTATCCCGGTTTCCGGCGATCATCAGTCAAAACTAACCCTGATGTCAGAGTCTTTGAGAAATGACGGAAGGATCTGGGTGCCTAAGCAGAAAGACGATAAAAGAGCAGCCAATGAGATCCCTGAAGAAGAAAGGGATTATTACCTTGAAAGGAGATATCCTGCTTTTGGTAACCTTGTACCAAGGGATATTGCTTCAAGAGCCGCCAAAGAGCGTTGTGATGCCGGTTATGGCGTAGGAACATCTAAAATGGCCGTTTATCTTGATTATGCTGCAGCCATTGAACGTTACGGTAAAGCAGAAGTTAACAAAAACAACATAGAAAACGCTTCGAAAGAATTAATAAGTGAACTTGGGAAAGCGGTTGTAAAGGAAAAATATGGTAACCTGTTTGATATGTACAAGCAAATCACCGGCGAAAATCCATATGAAATTCCGATGCGTATCTACCCGGCTGTACACTATACCATGGGTGGCCTTTGGGTGGATTATAACCTGATGACGACCGTTCCGGGGCTTTATGCTTTGGGAGAAGCCAACTTCTCTGATCACGGAGCCAACCGTCTGGGAGCATCTGCCCTGATGCAGGGTCTTGCTGACGGATATTTCGTTATTCCTTATACCATCGGTTCATACCTGGCCAACGAAATCAGGACCAAAGCTATTCCTACTGACCACCCTGCGTTTGTTGAGGCAGAAAAACAGGTAAAAGACAGGATCAGTAAACTGGTTTCTATCAAAGGAAAACAGTCACCGGAATCCTTCCACAAAAGATTGGGTAAAATCATGTGGGACAAATGCGGTATGGCCAGAAACGAAAAAGGTCTGAAAGAAGCCATCGTTGAAATCCAGGCTCTTAAAAAAGAATTCTGGTCTGACCTGAGGGTGATGGGAGAAATTGAAGAATTCAATCCTGAACTGGACAAAGCCGGCCGTGTGGCTGACTTTATCGAACTGGGTGAGCTGATGTGTGTGGATGCCCTGAACCGTAACGAATCTTGTGGTGGTCACTTCAGAGAAGAGTATCAGACTGAAGAGGGTGAAGCCAGAAGAGATGATGAAAATTATATGTATGTAGCGGCCTGGGAGTTTAAAAACGAAAGTGACTGGGTTTTGAATAAAGAGCCTCTGATCTACGAAAACATCAAGATCGCTCAAAGGAGTTATAAGTAAGTTCAAAAAATGAAATTACCGACAGATCAAAGGCCCGTTAAAAGGTATTGATCTTCAAATTTTAAAATTCTAAAATCTTTATAAGTAAGATGGAAGGTAATATGAACATCACGCTGAAAGTATGGCGTCAAAAAAATAAAAATGTAAAAGGCTCACTGGAAACACACGAGGTTTCCGGCATATCTGAAGACATGTCTTTCCTGGAGATGTTTGACGTATTGAACGAGCGTCTTATAGACGAAAACAAAGAACCTATCGCATTTGACCATGACTGCCGTGAAGGTATCTGTGGTATGTGTTCTATGTATATCAATGGTCGCCCTCACGGTCCTCTGGAAGGTGTTACTACCTGCCAGCTGCACATGAGAAGCTTCAAAGACGGAGATACCATCGTGGTTGAACCATGGAGAGCTGCTGCTTTCCCGGTGGTTAAAGACCTTGTGGTAGACAGATCTTCCTTTGACAGGATCATTGCCTCGGGTGGATTTATCTCAGTCAACACAGGCAATGCCCAGGACGGTAACTCACTTCCTATTCCGAAAGAAGACGCCGACAAAGCTTTTGCCGCTGCTGCTTGTATCGGTTGCGGGGCTTGTGTATCCGCCTGTAAAAATGCCTCTGCCATGTTGTTCGTTTCTGCCAAGGTTTCTCAGCTGGCATTGTTGCCACAAGGGCAACCTGAGCGTGAAGACCGTGCCAAGAAAATGGTAGCCCAGATGGACATCGAAGGTTTCGGATCATGTACGAACACCGGAGCTTGTGCAGCTGAATGTCCAAAGGAAATTTCTCTTGAAAACATTGCCCGTCTGAACAGAGAATTCTTAAGTGCGAGTTTGACTACAGCAGAGGCTTAATAACCTTGCTTTTAAATAGATTACCATCTCAGAGTGGCAGGAATCCTGCTTCTTTGAGATGGTTTTTATTTTTAGGGGTATCCGATCTGTTTGCGGGGAAAATGCACCTAATCCAGGTCAAAACCACCTACTACCCTCTTCCGGCGTCTTGATACCAGAACCCTGTAGCCTGTGGCCAGGATCACTTCTTTGGTACGGCCTTTGGACTCAATAGAGCTGATAAAATCAGGGTTAAGTAAATGAGATTTGCTTACTCTTAAAAAGCCGCCGAACCGCTCCTGGTGGCGTTTCAGCGTAAAACTGGAAACCATTCTGCTTCCATCTTTCAGATAAAACTCTGTATAGTTCAGCTCGCCTCTCAGATAGAGGATTTCGGCAGCAGGAGGGTATATGATTGAGGTCATAACGGTTTCTTTTGATTACCCAAATATCATCAATAAAACAAAGCCGGGTAAGCGTTGAAAAACGGTTTTTGAGGGGGTGTTTTTCACGTATTTAGCAGTATCAGAAAGAAGATAGTTTTCAGGAAAATTTAAAAGGCATTTTTCACTGGTTTAATAGGGTGTTTTTCACGTATAATAATATCCTTATTCTTTCTAGTTTTGTCAGGAAATTATTAATTTATAAACCTTAACTAGTTAATGAAATGAACAAAAAAGCAACCCCCTTTCTTTTCTTAATTTTTGGATTAATTCTAGGAATAGTTATTGGATACTTGTTTTTAAGCTCTACATTGCAGATGGATTTCAATCGAAATGGATTTACTGGAGGTACTCAACCAATTTGTAGAGAAGAGGCAAAAAAGCTTGCAGATGGATTTAAGGAAAAGCTAAAGTCTGCTTTGGGCTTCAATCATTCTAAACTGATTTCGTGGCCGGATGATCTACATGGCTGGATTCTAGATGCTAGAATGGTCAACCACTATTTGCTTCAACAACAGGGCTACATAAATGACCCTAAAAGAGTGACTCATATTTATGTTGAACTCGGGTATGATAAAGATGAGAAAAAATCAACTTTAATTTTCACCGGCCTTGAAAAGAAAGATGGCAAATACTACCGGATTTTGTTAGGTCAGGCAGGAGCTCCGTGTAATTTACCAAAAAAATTAAACGACCCAGGAGATAATATTCTGGAGTATGTTGACCCTTGTAAAAATAACTGCCCCGAAGAAACAACTTTCGTTGGTGCTAAATATTAATAAAAGACATATAAGTATGACTCTATACTATTTTTATTTTTTAGTTTTGGGGCTAGCCTTCCTAATTGGCATTCTTAAATTTAGCGTTTTAAACAAGAGTAGCAAAACAATGCTACTCTTGCTGCCAATAACAATAGTAAGCGAATTGTGTGCGGCTTATTTTAGTCATAAAGAAAGCAATAATTTCTTTGTGTATCACATTTTCCTTCCTATCGAGGCTTCCATTTTGGCGTTCTGCTATTACAAAGAAGTAAAAGAAAAATGGATTGTCATTTTGTCGGCCATACTAATACTTTTTTCTTTTTTCAACAGTTTTTTCATTCAAAACTATAAGGCAGAATTTTGCTCCTACACATTCATTTTAAATTGTATTTTATCCACTTTATTTGGAATTCGATATTTGAAACTAATGTTAGATCAACCAGAAAAAACATCGTTCCAGCACTACCCCTTATTTTGGATCAGTATTGGCTTTATGACCTTCAACATCATAAATTTATTCATTCTGGGAACTCACAATGCTATTGCCGAGAAAATTCTGAATATTGGAGCAATATTTAGAAATGTAAGATTTTTTACTAACTACCTTCTATACATCTTATTAGGAATAGCTTTTCTGAGCAAACAAGAATCTCTAGGCAAAGCGAAGGAATGAATTTCAAAGAAACTGAAATATTGTTTACGTTTTTTGCAGCAATAGTTATTCTACTAATTCTTGCAGTTTCGATTATCATTTTTGCATTTATCTTTCAAAGGCGACAGGCTAAACTCATTAAAGAAAAAACCGAACTCAAAGCCCAGTTCGAAAAGGAAATCCTGACTTCACAAAACGAGATACAGGAACAAACCATGAAGGATATCTCCAGGGAGCTTCATGACAACGTGGGGCAGATGCTGTCACTGGTTAAAATACAGCTGAACAACCTGCAGGAAGACCTGCCTGACAACCTCAGGATTGTGCAATCCAAGGAGTATCTGAATGCTGCGTTGAATGATCTCCGGTCGCTCTCCAAAACCCTTAACAACGACAATATTCTGAATGACGGCCTGGGATCTGCCATCCGGTTTGAACTGGAAAGGGTTGATAAAGCAGGATTGATCAAAACCTCATTTGTAGAAAATCAGACCGGGACAGGTCTGGAAAATCAAAAAGCCCTGGTGGTCTTCAGGATGTTCCAGGAGCAGCTGCAGAATACCCTGAAACATGCCCAGGCAAAAAATCTGTGGGTTGTCTTGCAGGATTCACCTGAATCATTTAAATTAGAACTCTCTGATGACGGTACGGGATTTGATTTTGAATCAAAAATTAAACTGAAAGGTTTTAACAATGGATCTGGTTTGGCCAATCTCATACACCGGGCTAAACTTTTGGGAGGTGAATTCAAAATCGAAAGTACCGCCGGCAGCGGAACAAAGACTGATTTAATGATACCCAAAATATCCCAATAAAAATGACTACGGTAGCTCTGGTTGACGACCATACCCTTATTCGTCATGCCCTTATAGAACTTATCAGCCGGTTCGAGAACTTTCAGGTCACCATAGATGCCGGCACCGGCCTCGAATTTATTAACCGTCTGCAGCACGAAACCCCTCCTGACATAGCCCTGATTGATATTAATATGCCCGGCATGGACGGATATGAAACTACTGAGCTCCTTTGCAAAAGCCACCCCGATGTCATCCCTATAGCGTTATCCGTGGACGACAACGAAGAGTCTATTATTAAAATGCTGAGATGTGGTGCCAAAGGGTACCTCCTGAAAGACAGTGAGCCGTCTCATTTTAAACTCGCTCTTAACGAAATTCATCAGAAAGGGTATTTTCACAGTGACCTGGTCTCCAACACACTTCTCAAATCTATAAAGACCAACCAGAAAGTGAAAACAAAGCCTGTGGTGCAGTTTCAGGCCAGGGAAGAGGAGTTTATTCATCTGGCGTGTTCTGAATATACCTATAAGGAAATCGCGGATAAAATGTGTGTTTCACCTCGCACTATTGACGGGTACAGGGAAAGTTTGTTCGAAAAACTGGAGGTAAAAAGCCGCGTAGGCCTGGTGATGTTTGCGATCAGAAACGGACTGGTTGTGATCTAGATTTTACAAAACCTCCTCAAAAGCTTCATTAACCAGGATCTCTTTAAACCAGTAGGAATAGGCTTCAGGTTCTTTATCTATGGATGATCTTACCTCGTCCATAGAAACCCATTTGAAATCAACGACCTCATCGGGGTTGACCACAAAATCATCGTTATACTTCCCGAAGTAGACGTGGTCTATTTCATTTTCGGTGAGCCCGTTGTCGAATGTTGTCTTGTAATGAAATTTGAATCCGAAAAAAAGATCACAGGTAAAGCCCATTTCTTCTTCCAGCCTCCTGCTGACAGCATCCTCCATGCTTTCGCCGGGATTGGGATGACCACAGCAGGTGTTGGTCCATAATCCTGAAGAATGGTATTTATTATAAGCCCTTTTATGAATCAGAAGTTCACCGTTGTCATTGAAAACCAGGATAGAAAAGGCACGGTGCAGGAGACCTTTCCGGTGTACCAGAAGTTTCTCTTCGTATCCGATTATTTGATCTTGATCATCAACTACAGGTATCTTGATTTCTGAATCCATCAGGCTTTACAGTGTTTGTTTGAATATAAACGCTCAAACGCCGGATAGTGTTTCGAAATCCGTGAAAATTGTATAAATTGCCTCAAAATTTATTCAACCATGAGGATTTATAAAACAACAAAAGGGATAATCATTGAAGACCAGAATCAATATTTCGTGTCTTCTCATACAGATTGGGATGCGTTCATCAACCGCCCGGATCTTCATCAGCTGCTGAAAGAAGAAATACTTTCTTCCAAAGCCAATGGCTCCTTATCGGATGGTCTTCCGGGAAGTATTCTAGCACCCATCCAGTCCCAGGAAATCTGGGCCTCCGGGGTAACTTACCTCAGAAGCAAGAATGCCAGGATGGAAGAATCCAAAGATGCCGGAGGCGGCGATTTCTATGACCGGGTATATGACGCTCCAAGACCGGAATTATTTTTTAAGGCAACTCCTTACAGAACGGTAGGGCACTTGCAGGCCATACGACTCAGAAAAGATTCTCATTGGAATGTGCCTGAACCCGAGCTGACCCTGTTCATTAATTCTGACGGGCAAATATCAGGATATACCGTGGGGAATGACGTCAGCTCCAGGGATATTGAAGGGGAGAATCCCTTATACTTACCTCAGGCCAAGTCTTATGACAAGAGTGCGGCTATCGGGCCATGCATTTACGTCCCTGAGACTCCGATCTCACCGGAAACAGTCATCAACCTGGTCATCGAAAGGGCCGGAGAACCTGTTTTTGATCAGTCGATCCAGATCAATCAGATGAAGAGACAACACAAGGAACTGGTTGAATATCTTTATAAAGAATGCTCTTTCCCGTTCGGCTGTTTTTTAATGACCGGGACCGGCATTGTACCACCGGACTCCTTTACTTTACAATCAAAAGACGTGGTAAAAATTACCATTGAAAACATAGGCACTTTAGAAAACATCGTAGAATAAACAGCATGCAATTACAAGGCAGAAACATCATCGGTTTCGACTCACTTTCGGAAGGAACGGTAGCCATCCAGGCATTGAATCCCACAACGGGAGAAACCCTCGCCCCTCTTTTTTTCAAAGCTACCGCTGAAGAATTAAACCTGGCAGTATTTAAGGCTGAAAAAGCTTTCTCAGTTTACAGGAAAAAATCAGGTAAAGAAAAAGCTCTTTTCCTGGAACAGATTGCCCTTGAAATCGAAAACCTGGGAGATACGCTGATTGAAAGATATACCGCAGAATCCGGACTTCCTGCAGGCCGTGCCCAGGGAGAAAGAGGAAGAACGACCGGGCAGTTAAAACTGTTCGCAGGACTGCTCAGAGAGGGCTCGTGGGTCAATGCCAGGATAGACCCGGCATTGCCTGACAGACAGCCACTTCCGAGGGTAGATCTAAGGTCAATGGAACGTCCGCTCGGACCTGTGGGTGTTTTCGGAGCGAGTAATTTTCCGCTTGCATTTTCCGTGGCGGGGGGAGATACCGCCTCAGCCCTGGCCGCCGGTTGCCCTGTCATATTCAAAGCCCACCCGGCTCACCTCGGCACCTCGGAACTGGTAGGAAAAGCCATTCAGAAAGCCGCCCTGGAAACAGGTATGCCTGATGGTGTTTTCTCTCTGCTGTTTGATGATGGTATTGAAATCGGACAGGCCCTGGTTAAACATCCATCTGTCAAAGCCATCGGATTTACCGGTTCTTTCAAAGGAGGAAAATCTCTTTTTGATGCGGCGGCGGCGAGACCTGAACCTATTCCGGTCTATGCTGAAATGGGCAGCACCAACCCTGTCTTTATCCTGCCAAAAACACTTCAGGAAAAAGGCGAAAGCCTGGCACAAAATTACCTGGGATCGGTAACCCTCGGCGTGGGACAGTTTTGTACCAACCCAGGCATATTGCTGATACAAAAAGATGCCGCTTTCATCGAACATCTCAAACAAAAAGTAGCTGATACGGTGGGAGGCGTCATGCTGACTCCTGGCATTCAGTCTGCTTATCAGAATGGTATAGAAAAATTCAAACAATATACAGAAGTTATCGGTACAGGTAAAAAATCAGAAGGTTTTACCGGGGTGGAACCGGTGATTCTTTATGCCAATTACCAGACATTCAAAGACAATCCTCACCTGGATGAAGAAATCTTCGGACCGACGAGTCTGGTGGTGGAAGGAAACTCCAAAGAAGAGTTCCTGGAAATGGCTACCAAGCTTTCAGGACACCTGACGGCTACGGTTCATGGTTCTGAAGAAGAGCTGACAGAATACGCAGACCTTCTTGAAATCCTTGAACAAAAAGTGGGGAGACTTATTATCAACGGGTTCCCGACCGGAGTAGAAGTGTCACACGCCATGGTGCATGGCGGACCCTATCCAGCCACTACAGACAGCCGCAGTACTTCCGTAGG
Source organism: Emticicia sp. CRIBPO (assembly GCF_009905725.1). Classification (GTDB taxonomy): domain Bacteria; phylum Bacteroidota; class Bacteroidia; order Cytophagales; family Spirosomataceae; genus Leadbetterella. The sequence goes on from NZ_JAAAKV010000007.1 coordinate 169,699, forward strand.
AACCCTTGCCATTACCCGCTTTACAAGACCTGTGTGTTTCCAGGATATGCCGGATGCATTGCTTCCTGATGAACTGAAGACCGGAAACCCTTTGGAGATCTGGAGAAAGTGGGACGGCAATTTTCAAAAATAATTTAATCGTAAAAGATAATGAATCTCAATCTTAAAGAAAAAGTAATCATTGTTACCGGGGGAGCCAAAGGGATCGGAGAAGGAATAGCCTCACAACTGGCACTTGAAGGAGCTTTTCCGGTCATTGTAGGAAGAAATGAGGATGATAACCTGAAAGCCCTGGAAACGATCCAGGCCGCCGGAGGATTCGGATTCCAGGTACAGGCTGAGCTTTCGGAACCTGCCGAGTGCGAAAAGGCGGTAAGGCTGGTGATGGAAAGATTCGGGCGTATCCATGGACTTGTGAATAATGCAGGGGCCAATGATGGCGTAGGGCTTGAAAGCGGAAACTACGAGAGGTTTATGGCCTCACTTCATAAAAATGTGATCCATTACTACCTGATGGCTCACCATTGCCTGCCGGCTCTGAAACAATCAAAAGGCTCTATTGTCAATATTACTTCAAAGACCGCAGAAACAGGTCAGGGAGGCACGTCGGCTTATGCTGCGGCCAACGGAGCCAGGAATGCCCTTACCAGGGAATGGGCCGTTGAATTATTAAAATATGGCATCCGGGTGAATGCCCTGGTGGTGGCTGAATGCTGGACACCTTTGTATGAAAGGTGGATCCAGACCCTGCCTAATCCCGAGCAGACACTCGCCGAAATCAACGAAAGAATTCCTTTAGGCAAAAGAATGACCACAGCGGAAGAAATCGCCAATATGGTGGTGTTCTTATTGTCTGACAAATCAAGCCATACCACCGGACAAATGGTATATGTAGATGGCGGCTATGTTCATCTCGACAGGGCCTTGCTTTAATCCGAACTGACTATTAATCCTGTAATCATCATGAAACGTTTTTGTTTTGCCCTGGACCTTCAGAATGACCCTCAGCTCATCAGTGAGTATGAACAATACCATGAGTCCATCTGGCCTGAAATTCACAAGAGTATTGTTGAATCCGGAATTACAGACATGCAGATTTACCGGATTGATAACCGGCTGTTTATGATCATGGACACAACTGACGATTTCAGCTTTGAAGCCAAATCAAAAATGGATGAAGGCAATGAAAAGGTACAGGAATGGGAAACCCTGATGTGGAAATATCAGCAGGCACTGCCGGGTGCGGGGCCGGGTGAAAAATGGATGTTGATGAAACAGATATTTAATTTAGCATAAACCAAAGAAAACATAATGAAAACGATTATTCTCTGCTCTTTCCTGAGCCTGGTTTCTCTTGTCTCACTGGCTCAGCACAAAACCATTGTGAAAACCACCAAAGCCCCTACTCCCATCGCTCCCTACAGCCAGGCGGTCAAATCCAACGGGCTGGTTTTCGTGGCGGGGCAAATTGGTCTGAACGTTGAGACCAAAAAGCTGGTAGAAGGGGGATTTGAAGCAGAGACAGTACAGATCCTGGAAAATATCAAGATCATACTTGAGGCTTCCGGAGCAGGCTTGAAAGATATCGTTAACACGACCATTTATGTGAAAGATCTGAAGAATTTTGCTAAAATCAACGAGATTTACGGCAGATATTTTACTGTGGATTTCCCGGCCAGAACCACCGTGGGTGTTGCAGATCTTCCCGGAGGGGCCAGCATTGAGATTGCCGTTGTTGCCGCAATACCGCCCAGAAAAAAATAAATCCGTGTTCCATAAAATAAAAAGCACGGTTTCGAATTATATTTACTTACAGAACCATTAAACTTTTTCGGGTGCAAATGGTGTTCAAAAGAAAATATAAAGATCTCATCATTAAGGAATGAATAATCAGGAGCCTATTTCGAACGATAAAAAAACAGTGCGGTTACCTATTGTGGTAGCCATTACCCTGGTAGCAGGAATTTTTCTTGGAGCGACTTTTTTCGGTGGTAAGCCCATCGCAGACGATGTGGTGAAGACTTCCGCCAAGTTTAAGGAGATCCTGATGTATATCGACAAAAGCTATGTCGACAAAGTCAATACGGACTCACTGGCTGATTACGGCATCGAAAAAATGCTGGAAAAGCTTGACCCTCATACATCTTATCTTCCGCCTGCCGAAGCCCAGATGGCACAATCCCAGCTTAAAAGCGGCTTTGACGGCATTGGCGTCGAATTCAATATTTTCAATGACACGCTTTTTGTGGTTACGCCATTGACAGGCGGCCCTTCAGAGGCTGTAGGTATCCAGAGCGGCGATATCATTCTTAAAGCAAACGAGGTATCTCTAAGTGGCAAAGACCTGAACAACACCCTGGTATTTAACACCTTGAGAGGCCCGAGAGGCAGTGATGTCAAACTGCATATCAAAAGAAAAGGATTTAAGGACGTCCTTATTTTCAACGTCAAAAGAGATAAAATCCCTACGTTTTCTATAGATGCCTCTTATATTATGGCTGATAAGAAAACAGGGTATATCAAAATCAACCGTTTCTCTGAAACGACTTACGATGAATTCAAACAAAACCTTTCTCAGCTGAAAAGCCAGGGCATGAGCCAGCTTCTGATTGACCTGAGAGGTAATCCCGGCGGGTACATGCAAATGGCCACCAACATTGTGGATGAACTTGTGGGCGGTGATGATGTTATCGTTTATACCAAAGGAAAAGACAAGGCCAATAACCAGAGTATTTTTGCCGGTACTGAAGGCATCTTTGAAAAAGGTTCGATCGTGGTTCTTGTAGACGAAGGCAGTGCTTCTGCCGCAGAAATCGTTTCAGGCTCACTTCAGGATTATGACAGGGCGACCATCGTCGGAAGAAGGACTTTTGGTAAAGGGCTTGTTCAGGCACCTATCACGCTTTCTGACGGCTCTGAACTGAGACTTACCATTTCAAGATACTACATTCCAAGTGGCAGAAGTATCCAGAAACCTTATGAGTTAGGCAATATGGAAGGGTACATGGAGGAAATGTACGATCGTGAGAAAAAAGGAGAGCTCTATGTCAAGGACAGCATTAAAAATAATCAGAAATTAAAGTTCAAAACCAAAGGCGGCCGGACGGTCTATGGTGGCGGCGGAATCACCCCTGACATTTTTGTAGCACAGGATACTTCTTATTATTCAAAATACCTGGTTGAGTTGTTCTCTAAGAACATCCTGCGTGAATATGCCCTTATCTATGCTTCAGACAATAAGAAAGCTTTGGAGAAAATGACTTTTAACGGATACCTGAATTCATTTGCCGTGTCAGAAAAGATGCTGACAGACCTGAACAACATGGCTGTTAAGAGCGGGGCCAAATTCTCTGAAAAGGACTATAAAGCTTCCAAAGCGTTCATCATTTCACAAATGAAAGCCCTTGTGGCGAAGAATATCTGGAAAGAAAGCACCAAGAAAGGCCTGAACAATGAGTTTTACCAGGTTGTTAACCAGGAAGATGAAATGATCAAGGTGGCCATGGGTGAATTCAAAAACCCATTGAAGCTCAGCAAAAACTAATATTGTTATCTCGAAAAGTTGTATCCGATACCGAGGTGGGTTCTGAAAATACCCAGTTCAAAATTGGATACAGCATAAGGAGAGAGCTCAAAAGCAAACTGAATTTTTTTGTATTTTTCGAAAGGAGATGACCTGAACCCTATGTTCAGAAAATAGCCTTCGAGAATATCTTTGTCTGCCAGGTCGTTCAGGAAGTTAAATTTGGCACCCGCCCCTACATAAAACCTTGCCTTAGGATTTTTATTGAGGTTAACCATCGGGGAAAACTCTGTGCTTAATGAAGAAAAGTAAGAATTGGTCTGAAACCTCACATCCATCCAGACTCTGTTATTGGGATTGGTACTTACCGACATTAAAGAGTTGAAAGGATAATAAACAACGCTCTGCGAAAATCCCTGAATACTTGCGGCGAGTATGAAGACTAAGATTAATTTATTTCTCAATTGAATTGTTTTTTTACAAAAGTAGTAAAAAACGGTCTTAAACTTCAACTTCTTCTGTTGCTTTAAAACCATTTATTGTGGCTTTGGAGTCGTTGGTCTGGGTTTCAACGATTTCCTTGATGTCATTGATGACACTGTAGAAGACACTCAGCTTTTCCATAGGAATGCTCTCATGTATTTTTTTATTGAAGGCGATCACGCCCTCCCTGGCAAAATTCCTTTTGCTTTTACCTAATTCGGTCAGAAATACATTGACAAAACGCTTGTCTTCCGCATCCGTTTCACGATAAATCCAGCCCTTTTCTTCCAGTGATTTCAGCATCCTGGTCAGGCTTCGTGGTTCCATACCGATTGAAGGACCGATTTTAGTAGCCGGAGTTCCTTTCTCCTGGTCAATATTCAGCAAAACATATCCTATCGACATGGTCATGTCGCTTGGAGCAGCATAAATATTATACATTCTGGAAATTGCATGCCACGTCCATTTGATATGAAAATCTATGGTCTTTTCCTTTTTCATCGTTTCCCTTCTCAACGCTTATAATGATTTTAATACACTCACAAAAATAACTATTTATTAATATTATGCAAGCATACTATTATATTTTGATTGAAATGGAATTTCAATTCTGACTTTTCTTAAAGTAAATGTTGGTAAAATGATAAGCTTGAAATTTAATCGGCTGATTGTTAGAATATTACTCAAAACGGAAACACCGACCTCACTATATTCACTTAAAGAAAATGACACACTTTTCATTAAGAAACATCATTCCACATTAAAGTTTTGTCTTTAATATTTGTATTTGCTCTTTTAGAGCGACATTTTCTTTTTCCTTAGCAGCGAGTAACTTTTCATATATCTCTTCAATCTTCTCAAACTGCTCAATTGCCTCTTGTTTAATTGAAGACCTATAGGTATTATCCTTCCCAAAAAGTTCTGAGATATTTATGCCCAAGAAATGAGCAATTTTTTCGAGGAATTCCGGATCAAACTTATTAATCTTACCATTTTCAATCCTGTTCAAAGTAGACAGGTCTATATCAAGATTTGAAGCAAGTTGTTTGGAAGAAATTCCTTTTTTCTCCCTGATTGAGCGGATTTGGTTTCCTATTTTCATTTTACCGGGTTGTATTGATTTATCAGTAACTCCATCAAACTTACATTCAATTTCTGAATTTACAAATATTCGCTTTTTAATATTCTCATTTAATTCCGTTTCAGCTATAAAAGGTTAGTGCTGAGGTTATTTTACACTCACTATTTACTGTCAAAAAACATTTCAAGCAAAATATTATGCTGCCCATGCACTTTACTGTGCATTTTCGACAACTAAACTAAAAACAACTCTATATAATTTTGGCAGAACTTAGTAGGGAAAGGTTAGGCAGCTACTTTAAATTTCTGTAACAACTATAATTATCAATTCTACATTTATGAAAAAACTACTTTTAACCTGTTTTCTCTTGTGTTTAATGTCATCCGTTTTTGCCAATTCTAAGGCTAAGTCAGAAAGAAAAGGTGATTTAGAAGAATCAAAGAAAGAAGCTAAAGTGACAAAATCTTTACCCGAACTAAAGAAGCCTACTGTCAAACGGAATTTACTCATGACTTGCTTCGGGTCTTCATGCGGTGCAGTTGTCTGCGATCGATCTAGCAGAAGTTATTCGAGGAGTGAGGCCGTCAGAATGCTCGAATGGATTGAAGATGCATGTGCGAACGGCGAATTTAGTTAACAAATCTTTAGTCAATTAATTATCTGTCAACTCAACAATTATCAGCTAATTAATTGACTGTTTTTTTCTGAACGCATCAGTCATTTTATCATGTACAAAAACTATTATGAAGTCTATCATATTCGTTCTTCTATTTATATTTATTCATTTCGAAAGCTCTTCTCAAAATTATCAAGTAACATACGACATTACTTTTTCTCCAAACTCCAACAATCTTAACTACAGATCAAAAGAAAAAGGACTGCTTATAATATCTAATAATAGAGAATCTGTTTTTGTTACAGAAAATTTCTTAATTGTCGACTCACTTCTAATACAGATGGATGAAAAAGATCTGGATCCGTACTCAGAACTAGACAATTTCCGGAAAACTTCTTCAAAAAATTTCTTCAAAACCTACATAAAAAAAGATTACGAAAAAAAAGGAACCGAGACTTTTCAGTTGCTAGGAATATCTCAGTATAAATATGATCAAAATAACTATTTGAAGTGGGACCTACACTCGGACACCCTAAAACTAAACAATATGATTTGCCATAAGGCCACTACTAAATATGCCGGAAGACAATATGTAGCATGGTTTACTACTGAAATCCCTATCCCTGATGGGCCATTCAAGTTTTATGGCTTACCAGGCATGATTGTAAAAATATCTGACACAGAAAATCATTTTAATTTTGAATTGGTAAGCTTTGAAAAAGTTGTAAAAATCAAAATAAGCAGGCCTTACTTGTACAACGAAGCAATTGAGGTAAGCCAAAAAGAATTTATTAAATTGCAAAATGAGACGATTTTAACTCCATTAAAACAGATTACGGACGCCGGCATGGTTATTACCTCAGGTGACATAAGTAAATCGACAGGTCCCAGAAAGCAGAAAACAAATTTTATCGAAAGGGAGTAGACTAAAAATCCATAAACAAAGAATGCGTTGCATTGCAATTTTCATCTTTCTTAACACCTCCTTGAGTTCATTTTCTCAAACAATAGTCCGTGGCTTAGTAAAGGACAAAAACCAAAACCCCATTTCAAACGCAATTTTGACGATCACAGAATCTAGCAAAAATACTTTCCTCAACTATGGCTTTTCTGATAAACAAGGTAGATATGAAATAAAATTTTCATCCCTTGCAGACTCTGTAACTTTAGAAGTGAGACTTTTAGGCTATTCTCCTGTAACCGGAAAAATTACTAATGAAACGCAGGTAGTTAATTTTAATCTTCAGGAAAGTGTTTTTGAACTCAAAGAATTCAAAGTAAAACCAGAACCCATCAAAAAAAACGGTGATACACTTTCTTATTCCGTTTCAGCTTTTAAAAATAAGAATGACAGAGTAATTGCCGACATCATAAGGAAATTACCAGGTATAGAGGTCGAGCCAAATGGCAGGATCCTTTACCAGGGCGAACCTATCAATAAATATTATATTGAAGGCATGGATTTACTGGAAGGTCGTTACAAAATAGCTAATGACAATCTAAATGCAGAAGCGGTTACGGATATTGAAGTTATTGAGAATCATCAACCCATTCGCATGCTGGATAGTCTTGTCCTTTCCAACAAAGCTGCCTTGAATATAAAGCTGAAGAAGAATATAACTACTACCGGTCAGTTAAGCCTGGCTACCGGATTGCCTGCCGCACTTTGGGATGTTAACCTGACTCCTATGCTCTTTACAAAAAAAAAACAATTTCTAGGCAGTTATCAGACCAATAACATTGGTAAAAACAATACGAGTCAATTGATGAGACTTACTCCCGGTATATATAAAGACGGACTGCCAACTCCCGAAAATAAACAAGACTGGCTTGGTATACAACAACTCTCCAATCCTTCTTTCAAAAGCCTTAGGTGGCTTGACAACAATAGCCACCTGGCAAGTATAAATATCCTTAAAACGCTAAAGAAAGACACAGAGCTCCGTTTGATCGCCGATTATTCAAACGACACTCAAATTCAGCAAGGATATACCCAAACACTATTTTTTACTTCAAAAGAAGACAGTATCCGCCTAACTGAGAGTAAATACAACAAACTTCATTTCAACAATCTTAAATCTGATTTAACTTTACAAAAAAATACTAAAAAAAAATACTTCAAGAACAGTTTAAAATCTAAAGCCTATTGGGATAACCAAACCGGTCTGATAACCAATAATAATGGTGACTTTACCCAACTCTTAGAAAATCCTTTTTTTAATATTTCCAATGACTATAAAAATCTGTTAAGGATTGGCAAGTCGATTGTCACTCTTAATTCGAGAACAGGATTTGAAAAAACACCTCAGAGCTTAACAGTAAGTCCCGGATCATTTACTCCATTAATAAGTAAAGACAGTCTCAAAAACACGATCAGACAAGAAGTTATACAAACTAGCTTCTTTACAGACAATTCTCTTCAATGGCTGAAGAGAGTTAAAAGAATTTCAATAGGAACGGAAATCGGGTTTATTGTTGAAAAGCAAAAACTGGAGAGTGCCATTACTTCACCCTCTGAAAGCTTCGGGAATGTCTATACTAATCAACTTAATTGGTTGAATCAAAAGTACTATGTAAATCTCCAATCAAGGTATCGCAAGGGTGGGTTAAATGTTTCATTAGAAACTCCGGTACATTTTTATTCTTTCCAAATTAAAGATAAAGTTTTGAACAAAGGAGAGTCGTTAGAAAAAATAACATTTGAGCCTGCCTTAAATATCAATTATCAGCTAAACCAATTCTGGGCAACTTATCTCTCATCCGGATCAAAAAATGGCTTTGGCGATTTAAATCAGATGTACTATGGTTATATTCTGACATCTTACAGAGATATCAACCGATCTGATGCTCCTTTATTGCAAACTCTTACTTTGACTAATAGCGTTGGGATAAGTTACAAGAACCCGGTAAACTCTACGTTCGGAAGCCTTAATTTCAGCAACAGTAAAAGAAGGAACAATCTTATTTTTGAAAATCATTTGAATGAAGACGGGGGCTCTCAAAGAGACGCCATCGAAAAAGTAAACTACAACAATAACAATTCCCTGGGAGGTAGACTTGCAAAGTATTTCAGAACTATAAAAACGACATTGACATTATCAGCATCTTTGTCATCTCAAGAAAGTGTTCAGATTATAAACAATGAGCTATCCAGGATTAATTTAAGGACATTTACCCCTAACTTCTTATTATCTTCACAGCCACTCAGCTGGTTTGGTGTTGATTATGGCTATAAACTATCATGCTTTAAGAACATTATTATTGGAGTCCCCAGGCAGAAAATCATACAACAAAATCATGAATTAAAACTCAACATCAATCCGAAAGACAATACATATTTCGCTATAATCAATGAGTTATACAACAACAATTTCACTCATTACGAAAGCGTGTTTACAGATTTAATTTGCAGGCAAACTGTAGGAAAAAAGAAAGTCGATTTAGAGCTCAACTGGACTAATATTTTTAACGTGAAATCTTTGTTGGCTGTTAATTCCGGCACATTCAGCTATATTGAAACCTTTTACCGTTTAAGACCTGCTCAACTGACTTTTAAGGTCAGATTTTCACTATAATAAAATTACTCAAAACGGAAACACCGAGCTCTTCACCTTGGCGTTGTAGATGATGGTTTTTTTGTCTTTGGGGTAGATGATATTGACAAGGTTGGTCTGGTCATCGAAAAGTTCCTGCATGATGTCGTTCATCAGGGTATAGCCTTTGATTGACTGGCAGTTGGGAATTTCGTAGTATAACCAGGTGGCGTCCGCTTCTGTTTCGCGGCCCAGGTATTCTCCTTTTTTAAGTTCTTTCTGAGGGGACAAAAGAGCAAAATGCTTGCTGACATACTGCTCGATCAGCGGGTCATGTTTGTCTTTGGTGGTGGTATTGATGAACACCTTTTTACCTCCGAATTTCATCAGGGCACTTTCTAGGTCATCTGTAAAAACACGGATGGTGATTTCGAGCGATTTCGAGGCAGGATTGTAGTTAATCTCTGTAAGCGAGGTGTGGAAATCATGCCTGGCACCGGAGGCAGGGGTTTTGTCTCCAAATGGATTAAAGAATAATATCAGGCTGAGGATCAGGTGCATTTTTGAAGAAAAATCCGGAGGATCGGCTCCTCCGGATCTGATATTTTTAGAATAACTTCAGCGTATCATTAAACAGAACATAAACCATTAACGCCAGCAAAATGAATGTTCCTATCTGCTGGGTACGTTCCATGAACTTCTCAGAAGGCTTACGTCCGCTGATCATTTCATAAAGCAAGACAATTACGTGCCCTCCGTCAAGAGCCGGAATAGGAAGGGCATTCATAAAAGCAAGGGCCATAGACAACAAACCGGTGAGTGTCCAGAATCTTTCCCAGTCCCAATAGCCTCCAAACATCTGTGATAAACCCACAGGCCCGCTAAGGGCGTTGGAAGGCGAAATATGGCCTTTGAATATTCTGCTGAAACCCTGGAACTGAGCCGGGATGACAGAAAGGGCATCTCCTGCTCCTTTCACAAACGACTCACCCAAAGAGTATTGCTTTTTGGTTGAGGTCAATAAAAACTTATTTTTGAATCCGATAGTAGAATCTTTAGCCACTACAGGAGAAATGTTCAGCAGTTTGCCGTCTCTTTCTATACCCAGGTTAACTTTTTTGCCGGCATAGCTTTTAAGCTGATGCTGGAATTTCTGAAAGTAGGTCACCGGCAGGCTGTCGATGCTGACGATCTTGTCACCATCTTTCATGCCTGCTTTTTCTGCGGGTGAGCCTTTCGTTACTTTATCCACCTGGAAAGGCAGCATAGGTTCAAGAAAAGGCTTTTTACTCGCCAGCTGATTGATCAGTTCGTTCGGAATAGGCACCTCTACTATTTTAGCGTCCCTCTCTACTGTAAAGAAAGTATTCTCGGTAGCGAGGGCTGCACGGACATCTCCGTAAGTCTCAAAATCACCGTTGTTTATCTTAAGAATTTTATCTCCTGTTTTAAAACCCATTTCCTGGGCCAGAGGATAGGCATAATAGCCTAATTTATTCACTTCTGCTTTCGAGAAATCTTCATCACCCCAGGTATATTTTACGCCCCAGTAAATCAGGATTCCGAGGATCACATTGACGATAATACCACCTAACATCACAAAAAGACGTTGCCAGGCTGGTTTTGAGCGGAATTCATAAGGCTCAGGAATAGCTGAAAGCTGGGAAGAATCTTTGGTTTCGTCGATCATCCCGGCGATATCTACATATCCTCCCAACGGAAACCAACCCAAACCATATTCAGTGTCACCACTTTTCTTTTTCCAGAGAGCAAAATTCAGGACATTGGGCAGGGGGAAAAGGAAATCGAAGAAGATGTAGAACTTATTAACTCTGATACCAAAGATACGAGCAAAAATAAAGTGTCCGAATTCGTGTAATCCAACTAAAATCGTCAGTGCCAGCAAAAGCTGAGCGGCCATAATTAATCCTTCCATAATGTGTCTTTTAGCCCTTTCAATATTTTATTTATTCTTTTGTAATTCACTTATGAGAAATGGGCACTTATCTCTCCTCCGAATCTTTATTTGCTTTCCAGAAACCTCTCCGATTAAACACAAAATTAATCAAACAAAAAGGACAAATCTAATTCATGGCTTAAGATCATCCTTTATTTTTATAAAAATGTGTTAAAATCCGTGATTAGCAAACACAAAACCTGTATAGTTTGTTCGAACCCTTTGAAAAACTTACTTAATGCTAACAATTCCGTCACATTGAACACCCTGAAATTAATAAAATATTTGAAGCGGTTTCGCTTATTATCTTAAAACTTAGTGAAAGTCCGTGCAAATATTCCGAATAGCTTGTGCTTCCGGTATTAAATTGCCTGTCCGGAGGAATTCTTTATCCTGAACCGGAGTTTATCTTAATGTAATGATCTGTTAATAATGAGAAATAATCCGGAAAAAAAAGAAGTAATCATCATCGGCGGCGGTCCCATCGGCATGGCCTGTGGTCTGGCCTGTCAGCAGGCGGGCCTCAGCTACCTTATCATTGAAAAGGGCTGCCTGGTCAATTCCCTGTATCATTACCCCACCACCATGACTTTTTTCAGTACCTCTGAAAGACTCGAGATCGGTAACGTTCCGTTTGTTTCGAACCTGGCCAAGCCCACCCGTGCTGAAGCTCTGGAGTATTACAGAAGGGTATCCATTCACAAACAACTGGATATCAGGCTTTTTGAAAAGGTTTCTGAAGTGCAGAAAAAAGACTCAGACAGCTATGAAGTTAAAACGTCAAAGCATACCTATGAAGCTTCCAATGTTATCCTGGCCACCGGCTTCTATGATATTCCGCACCTGCTGAACGTTCCCGGAGAGGACCTGCCTAAGGTAACGCATTATTATAAAGACCCGCATTTCTACGCCATGCAAAAGGTGGTGGTGGTAGGGGCCAACAATTCATCCGTTGACGCCGCCCTGGAAACCTGGAGAAAAGGGGCAGAAGTGACGATGGTAATAAGAGGCTCAGAAATCGGGTCAAGGGTAAAATATTGGGTAAAACCAGATATAGAAAACCGGATTAAAGAGGGGGAAATCAAAGCTTACTTTAACTCTGAAATAAAAGAAATCACGCCTGATAAAGTCATCATCAATACACCGGAGGGTGAAGTTGAGATCCATAATGACCGTGTTTTAGCGATGACCGGTTATCAGCCTGATCTTTCATTCCTTAAAAAAATCGGAATTAACCTGTCGGACGACGAGATCCTGAAGCCTGAATACAACGAAGAAACCATGGAAACCAATCTTCCGGGAATCTTCCTCGCGGGCGTGGTTTGCGGAGGCATGAACACCCACAGTCTTTTTATCGAAAACTCGCGTGTACATGCCGAAAAGATCATTGAGACGATCTCAGGACGGAAAGCTTACCGGAATTAACCTCCAAAAGCCAGAAACAGCTCTTCTTTGTCGTCAAAGTGATGTTTCACTCCTTTGATATCCTGGTAGGTTTCATGGCCTTTTCCGGCCACTAAAACGATGTCTTCAGGATGAGCCATTTTTACAGCTTTCAGAATGGCCTCTCTCCTGTCTGTGATGGTTTCCACCTTTCTTTTTTGGGTAATGAGTACGCCGGCCTGCATATCTGCCAGGATGTCTTCGGGCTCTTCGTTACGCGGATTGTCGGAAGTCAGGATAACATAGTCACTGATTTCACAGGCTATTTTAGCCATTAAAGGCCGTTTGCCTTTGTCCCTGTTTCCTCCACAGCCTACTACGGTGATGATTTTCTGATTTCCTTCACGCAGATCAGCGATGGTTTCCAGCACATTTTGCAGGGCATCGGGGGTATGGGCATAATCAACGATCCCGACTATTTTTTCCGGGGATATGATCTGCTCAAATCGTCCCGGAGGCGGCTTAATATCCGACAGCTGGGTCAGGACCTCTTCTTCGTTCTCTCCCAGCAAAACAGCTGCTCCGAAAACAGCCAGGAGGTTATAAGCATTGAACTTACCGATGAGTTTGAACCAGACTTCCTGTCCGTTCACTTCCATCTGCAAACCAAAAAGGCCACAGTCCAGTACCTTCCCCTTAAAGGTTCCGATGCTTTTTAATGAATAAGAATGCTTTTCGGCTTTCGTGTTTTGCAGCATCACTTTGCCGTTGCGATCATCAGCGTTGGTGAGAGCAAAAGCAGTAGCAGGTAACTGGTCAAAAAAGCCTTTTTTAGCTTTTATATAATTATCAAAAGTCTCGTGAAAATCAAGGTGATCCTGGGTAATGTTGGTGAATATTCCACCCACAAAAGTAAGACCCGCAATACGCTCCATAACGACCGCGTGAGAACTGACCTCCATGAATACAAACACACATCCACCGTCAAGCATCAGTTGAAGCAGCTCATTGATCTTCACAGAATCGGGCGTGGTGTGTGTCGAGGGAATTACCTCATCTTCTATCTGGTTTTGTACGGTGGAAAGCAATCCGCAACGGTAACCGAGCTTTCTGAATAAACTAAACAGAATGGTAGCAGTAGAAGTCTTGCCGTTGGTGCCGGTTACGCCCACCAGTTTTAATTTTGAACTGGGGCTGTCGTAAAAATTGCTGGCCGCAAATCCCATCGCACGGGCAGCATTTTCTACCTGCACGTAAGTTACCGACTCTTCCAGTATTTCAGGTAAACGCTCACAAAGGATCGCTGCAGCACCCGAACTGACGGCCTTAGGTATAAAATCATGGCCGTCTACCTGCGTGCCGGGTATGGCTACAAATAGACTTCCGGGGCCTGCTTGCCTGGAGTCAAATACGATAGAGCTTACGGAAAAGTCCGTTTTCCCTGAAACAGATATTAATGATATTTTATAAAGAACGTCACTTAGTAACATAACATTGATTTTTGGGGATTCTTAACCGAATAAGTCTTTGTCATACAAAATTTCCTCCTGAGGGGGTTCAGGTTTCATCCTGACTTCCACCCAGTAGATGATGGCCATGAAAAGCAGGACCACGATCATGTGAAAAGGAACAGACAGATAATAGCTGGTGATATTGATTTGTGTATTGGCCAGAATGATTAATCCTGCCCCGATCAGGTAGGCAATGATCTTTCCGGTTTCGTAAGGCACAGGGAAATACTGCTGTCCGTAATAATAGCAAAGCCAGACCATCACAAAAGAGGACAAAGCAAAGGTAATGGCACACCCCATATACCCTATAAAAGGAATGAGGGCAATATTAAGGGCAACCGTAATGACCAAACCGATCACCGTTATCCTGGTACCGAATTTTGTATTGTCTGTCAGTTTGTACCAAATGGAGATGTTGCCGTACACTCCTATAAAAAGATTGCCGAGCAATAATAATGAAACCACGGGGAGGCCTGATCTGAAAGTCGGTCCGATCAGTAGACCGATCCAATCCAGGTTTAAGCTGACGCCTATCCATAAAACGATACAGGCGATGGTAAACCATTTGGTGGTCATAGCAATCATTTCCGGTGAGTTTTTATCTCCCATTTTAGAAAAGAAAAACGGATCTGCAGCGTAGCGGTAAGCCTGCACAACCAGCGTCATAAAAATGGAAAGCTTATACACCTGGGCATAAATACTGAATGAATCGTCGACACTGAACCCGGGATAAAAACCAGGTGGTAACAAATCTCTGAACATCAGACGGTCAGCTGTCAGGTTAATGGAGCCAGCCAGGCCCATGATCAGTAATGGGTAGGCATAGGCCAAAACCGGCTTGAGTTTTTCCCAGTCCCAGGTAAATCTGAACCCGACAAATTCTTTCCAAAGCAGCAATAAGGTGACCAGGCTGGCAATGAAATTGGCCCAGACAATATAGTCAGGCCCGATAGCCGGGTTGTAAAAAAAGGCCGCGAAAGGTTTGAGATCAGGGAAGATCAGACCTTTGAGGATATAGTTGCAAAATATCAGGTAGAAGACATTCAGCCCGATGTTAATGAAAATATTGATCAGCTTAATGGCCACGAATTTTTTGGCTTTGTTTTCTGCCCTCAGCTTCACGAAAGCAATGGCTGTAACGGCATCGACCGCAATAATAATGGCTAACCAGACAATCAGGCGTTCTTTGCCCGGGTAGTTCAGGGCGTTGATAATCGGTGTAGCCCCAAGGATAAACAGAGTTGATAAGGAAGTCGATAAGATGATGATAAAGGTAAGTATCTGGTTGTAGTAAGACTGCCGGTGTTCTTTGGCAGAAGCAAACCTGAAAAACGCCGTTTCCATCCCGAAAGTAAAGATGATATTGAGCGGAATGACAAAGGTATACAACTGGGCATTGTCTGAAAGCAGCCTCGGCTGCTCAAAAATACGGGTATGGACAATGACGAGCAGCCAGTTTAATAAACGGCCCACAATACTACTCAGGCCGTATAAAACGGTGTCGCCAGCTAATTTCTTTAAAACGCTCATTTAAAATGTTCTCTATAAAACAGGCTGCTTTTCGGCTATAATCATCAGAGGCCCGTTATTTTTTACAAATAAAAAACATTTTCGGTTAGCAATGTTGATTTTTTTGATTTGTCTTACCTGTCCGTCAATTCTCAGATTTCCAAAATCAGAAGCTTTAAAATTGCCGCTTCCTTTATTGATCAGGAGTTTTCCGAAATCAGCATCGTATTGTCCCAACTGAATATTGCAGTCGAAGAAATTCCCGGCCATCAGTAAATCCGGAAGTCCGCCCTTGTTTTTATTCAGCACTTCAGCGGCCAGGTATGGGGTATATTGCATATTATCAGGCAGTTCTTTTAAGGTGAATTTGCCTTTTCCATCATTGATCAAAACGGCATTTGAAAAATAATCGGCTTCAAAAACTTCCGAAGCATCTATCTTATCCGCCCCGAAAACCTCTTTCAATGACGCCTTGGCAAAATCCCGGGAAAAGACGTATTTCTTTTTGACGTACGGCAATTGCTTTTCGACTTCCTTTTTATCTGCAAAAATCACCTCCCGGTTCTGAATATAATACGTGATGATCTGCTCCAGGCGGCCGTTCTCGTCAAAGTCGTTGACATACATTCTCACAGGTTCGGCATCTGAAGCCTTTAGCCGGCTGTTCAGTCCCAGGTTACCTGCCACAAAATCCACATCCCCGTCATTGTCTATATCTGCCGGGAAAACAAAATTCCACCAGCCTTTTTTGTCGGTCAGGTAGCTTTTCTCAAACTTCTGGTTGAAAGAGACAATACCATCCCATTCCAATGCCACCACTAATTCTGATTTACGGTCATTGTCAATATCAGCCCAGGTTGCTTTTTTTACAAATCCCAGTCCTTTAAGCTGGGGAGCTATCTTTTCGGTTACATTGATGAAATTTCCTTTACCATCATTCTGGAACAGGTAAGAATCGGGCTTTTTGCCGTAAGCCCACGGCACAGACCTGGCCCCTATGAAAAGATCTATGAAACCATCCCCGTTAAAGTCATACGGCTCAACACATGATGCTGTTAAATAAATATCTTTGAACGCCCCTTTCTTCAACGCCAGGTTACCAAGGCCGTCATTCAGATAAACCCTCGGGCTGAGCCATTCCGATTTACCGTAAAATTCATTGCCCCCGGCACCGATCACCAGGTCAGGATGGGTATCATTATTAACATCAACCCACTTGGCATCCACATCTTCAAAGGTGCTGTCTTTTGCCAGTTCAGGCTGAGCTTTTTCAATGAACTTACCTTGCGGAGTCTGAACGAAAACCCTGCTTTTCTCCCACTTGGATGAGCCAAAGAAAATATCCTCCAGTCCGTCATGATTGATATCTGCTACCGCCAATGCCGGGCCTTCTGTCGACATCTGGTTGGGGATCAGTCCTTCACGGTCAAATTCATTAAAGAAATTCTCTTTATGACTGATGTTTAAACCCACCTGCCCTGTAATTTCCTCAAACTGAGGTTCATCAGCGAGCATCTTCGCTTTGAAACCCTCATAGTCAAACCTCGGCAGGCCCGGAGCATAAGTTATCTTAAGGTTTACTTTAGCACTGTCGTACGATACCTTTTGGAACGTATTGTCAGGCCAGATCACCAGTATGGAATCAACCTCCGGGTTCTTTCCCAATCCGATAGTCAGAGGAATCTCCGACGACGACTGAAACCCGCGAACCGGGAATTTTTCAAATGAAAGCGTCTTGCCTTTTTCGAAAACCAGGACTTTAGCACCTATGGCGTTCCTGTTTTTGCTGCTACCTTCCAAGTCAACATGAAGGGCTTTGTTCCCCTTTTTGTGTTGATCAGAAAGGTTCTCATACAAAAAAGCATTTTCGTTGATGTTATTGGTCACAATGTCAAGATCCCCGTCATTGTCCAGGTCGGCGTAAATCGCTCCGTTGGAATAAGAATCCCTGTTGCCTTCCACCTGGGTGGTCAGCTCCTCAAACTTCAGAGATTCATTATTGACAAAAAACTTGTTAGGTATTTTGACCTCGGGAAGCAGGTCAACCAATGATATATCCGATTCATCAAATTTCTTATCCTCAATCTTTTGCTGTATCTCGTCGTTAGAAACAAAATTGATATAATCCGTGTCATTCATCCGTTTGTTTATTCCATTTGAAATAAACAGGTCTTTGATGCCGTCATTATTAAAATCCATAAACAACGATGACCAGGACCAGTCGGTAGCATGGATATTTGAAAACAGACCGATCTCACTAAAGGTGCCGTTTTTGTTATTCAGCTGAAGGTTATTTCTCGCAAACTGATAGTTATAACCTTGCTGAAGCTTAAATCTGAAATTATAATAAGCGTCTTCCCCTTCCGAACGCTTCAGTATTTCGGGTTGATAGGGCAACATATCCAGGGAGATAATCTCAGGGAAAATATCGTTGTTTATATCGGCGATGTCCACCCCCATGCTGAACCTGCTGGTGTGTTTGATCCGCTGCTCTATTTCGTCTTTAAACTTTCCGTTTTTCTGATTGATGTAGAGATAATCATTTTCATGAAAATCGTTACCGACATAAAGGTCCGGATATCCGTCAAAATCAACGTCTCCGGCCACTACCCCTAATCCATATCCAAGGGCGGTGCTGTAAATACCCGCTTCTTTTGTGAACTCCACATATTTGCCGTCATCATTTCTGAAAATCCTGTCCCCTGCCAGCGGATGGAAAGTATTCTCAAAAACCGATCGTTTCCCGAATGTCCCGTTCTGGTGCACAGAATGATTGAGCTGGAAAAAGTCCAGGTCACCGTCTGCATCAAAATCAAAGAAAACAGCCTGGGTCCCGAAACCCACAAGGTCCAGTCCGTACTCTGCTGATTTTTCATCATAAACCGGTATTCCGTTTTCGATCTTCCGGCAAACATACAACAGGTTATGGCCTTTGAGTTTTAAGAAATTGCCAACCTGTGAAATGTAGATATCCAGCATGCCGTCCTGGTTGATATCGACGATAGACACGCCGTTTGACCAGCCAAGGTCAGCTGATTTAAAGTTTGATTTTTCGGTGACATCTTCAAACTTCAGTCCGCCTTTATTCAGGAATAACTTATTGTCTTTTAGGTTTGCCGTAAAAACCAGGTCGGCCAGACCGTCATTATTAAGATCAGCGGCACCCACTCCCCCTCCGTTATAAAAATACATGTAGTTGAAGATGTTCAGGTCCGGTGAGGGCTTCAGTTCGTTGACAAACGAAATCCCCGTTTTATCCTGATCAAGCATGCGGAACATCGCTTCGGTTTTCGCACTGTTTTTACAGCCATTCAGCACCATCATCAAACAAACGGAGCTAAAAATCAAGTATGTTTTCTTTAGCATCTATCTGTTGATTTTAAACACCCGTGGCTTCTGGTCGTTGATTAAACTTAAAAAATATTTCTGTTTGTTAACCGTTACTGTCGCCAAATCACGTATTTCTCCCGTCATGGTGAATCCTGAGTCTTTATTGGGCAGGTACGCAAATTTGTCTTTCCCTTTATTTATTAATACAATCCCTCTGCTGGCATCCTGACGGGACAACTGCGGAATAAACCCGGTGTTGTTTCCTCCCAGGATCAGATCCGGTAAACCATCAGCATTGACGTCATCAGCCAATATGGCATTGACACAAGAAAACTGAACTTCTACCGGAAGGTCGCTGACGGTGAAGTTTCCTTTTCCGTCATTGATCGCTATCACAGATTTCATAAAATTAACGCTGCTGACTGACGCTTGTTTCAAAACCTTCGGTTCAAACAAGTCTTCAAGGGTCTTATCGGCGTATTCGCTATGCTTCAGGTTCTTATTTTTAAGGAAAGGAAACTGCTCTGTCATTTCACGTTTTAAGAAAACCGGCACATCTTTTCCTTTATAGGTTTTGGTCATTATTTTATCGGTGAACGAGTTGTTGTCAAAGTCGCCCACCCAGATTTTAGCAGGTTTTTCCAGGTCGACACTAAGCGGGAAATTCTCTCCCATATTACCTAAAACCATATCTAAATCACCGTCTTTATCCAGGTCAGCTATCTGCAAGGCCCCCCAGAATCCTGACAGGTTATCCAGTGAGGTTTTCAGCGGAACAAATTTGCCGCCCTTAAACTCGTACACTTTGGGACTCATCCAGTCACCGGCAATGATCAGTTCTTTTTTACCGTCTCCGTTCAGGTCATTCCAGCTGGCTGCCCTCACCATTCCGATTTTCCGGATATCCGGGTTTACCTGTTGGGTCACATCCTTAAAGATCCCCTTGCCGTCATTCTGATAAATATAGCTGATGGGTTTAAGTCCATATTGTCTCGGATAACTTCTGCCTCCTACAAACAAATCAAGGTCGCCGTCGCCATCAAAATCATTCGAAATGATCACCCCGGTGTTCATGCCGTTTAAAGGCAATGCTTTACCATTGATCTTAAAATTACCCTGTCCGTCATTAAAATAAATTCTGTCCATCAGCAAACGCTCTCCCGGATCATATTCATTTCCTCCGGATCCTGCGTAGAGGTCCAGATCACCGTCACCATCGGCATCAAAAAAGTGAACGGCCGTATCTTCAAAAATGGCATATTGTTCAAACGCGGGTTGAACGGTTTTCCTGAAACCGGCCCCGGTCTGAAGATAAAGCTGCCCGGCCTGTCCGGCTCCCCCTCCAATATAAATATCCTCCTTCTTATCTCCGTTTACATCTCCGACTGCCACTTTGGGACCTTCACGCGACAATAAAACCGGGATATTCTTTTCATTATAATAATCTTCGTAGTCATTCTCCAGGTGCTTTTCAAACGGGAAATCAGACACTTCAGCAAATACTGACTTAGAAAAAGCCTGGGGTATCGTGTTTATCCAGGGTTTACTTCCCTGCATTGTATAACTGTAGGTAGAATCTGTTTTCACCGACTTATGTACCTGGTAGGTCAGGTCGGGCCAAATGATGCGGACAGAGTCCACTTGCTTAACCGGCCCCATCCCAAAAACCATGGCATATTCCGTGCTCGACTGAAAGCCCCTTGAGGGATTCAGTTGCCTTGTCAATACCTGATCACCGGCAAACACCTGCACCTTTGTCCCGATGGCGTTGACATTTGATGATGATCCTTTAAATTTAAGCTTCAGGTAGTGGTTCTCAGGTTTCAGTTTCTCGGTGTTGTTTTTATACACAAAACAAGGCTGATTGACATTATTGACCACCAGGTCAAGGTCGCCGTCATTGTCCAGGTCTGCATAAGATGCACCGTTCGAAAAAGAAGGCGTCGATAAACCGGACTCTGTTGATTTTTCCTCAAACCTGAATGAGCCTTTGTTCAGGAAGAAATTATTCCCGATCGGCTTGGAAGGCATATGTTTGATGATGTTGTCAAATTTCTCTTTCTCCCCTGACAATACCATTTTCTGATTGATCTCATTGGCAAAAAAGTCAATAAAATCCTGATCAATGACATCGTGATAAATTCCGTTGCTGACATAAATATCTGTTTTGGAATCGTTATCGGCATCAAACATCAGGGCTCCCCATGACCAGTCACTGGCAGCCACGCCTGCGTAAAAACCGATTTCACAAAACGTGCCGTCATGGTTATTCAGTTGCAGACTGTTCTGCATATACTGATTATAAAACCCTTTCTTATTCTTGAGGTTGAATATGTAGTGATTTTCAAAAGATGTGGTTGACTTCAGGCGATGCTCATCTATCGGCAACATATCCGTAACAAATATCTCTTCATAGCCGTCATTGTTGATGTCGGCCATATCGGCTCCCATAGACGCCATGCTCGTATGCGGTATTCTTTGTTCAATTTCTTCCCTGAACTTCCCGTTTTTCTGATTGATATACAGATAGTCTTTTTCAAAGAAATCATTCGAAATATAGATATCAGGATAGTTGTCATTGTTGACATCCCCGACGGTGACCCCCAAGCCAAACCCGATCAAACTGCCATATATGCCTGCTTCCTCGCTCACATCCACAAATTTACCGTTGTCGTTTCTGAGCAGCTTATCTCCGCCCCCTTTAAGATAGTCCTTTACGGGCCAGTCTTTCGCCCTGAGCTCGCGGTTGTTGTCATAGTTAAGGGTATTGACCGGAATAAAACTATTGTTCAGGATATAAGCATCGAGATCGCCATCCATATCATAATCCAGAAAGGCGGCATGGGTGGTATAGCCTTTTTCGTCCAGTCCGTATTCGGCCGCCTTTTCAGTAAAAGTAAGGTCATGGTTATTGATAAATAAAGCGTTTCCTTTACCGCTCTTCCATTTGTCATACCCGGCATTGCAGATGTAGATGTCCAGCCAGCCGTCATTGTTGATATCAACCATCACTACGCCCGTATTCCACTGTCCTTTTTGTGTAATGCCTGCTTTTTCAGAGATGTCTTCAAACTTAAAATTACCTTTGTTCAGGTACAGTTTGTTGGATCCCATATTAGCAGTAAAAAGAACATCAGGAAGGCCGTCGTTGTTGATATCGCCGGTGGCCACGCCGCCGCCGTTATAAAAGTTTCTATAGCTGAAAATGTTGAAATCTTCGGTATTCTTGACGGTGTTCTGAAAATCTATTCCTGTATCTTCAGCACTGAGCTGCTCAAAAAGCACATTCTGATTATCGTTTTTACAAGCTTGTGAAAAAACAATAATCATGAAAATTATCAGATAGTTTCTCAAGGTTATTATAGTGTTAAAGTAGTTCAAAAATCTTCTATCGTGATGTGCGGATTAATTTTCAGTAAAAAATGTCCTTTTTATTGGTGGCCTGAATTTTCATATCAGGTTTTTTATAAAGTATAGTCGCCTCCATTTCATTCCATTTTTCAGGTTCTCTCTGCACTTCATAGCGTCCCACCTTTCCTTTCAGGTGCATGATCATCTTTTCCTCCGACAATGCCTCTACCGTAATTTCACCTTCGGTCATAAGGTAGCCAATTCCTTTGGTATGATCATCCTGCTGCAGCTTACCTATCAATACACTGGCGGCCACCTGGTTGTCTATAAACACCTGTTTCCGGACAGGCTTTTCCTTATACCAGTTTTGCCCCCCGAAACTGATCACGACATTACTCTCAAACTGGTCAAATACATTAAGCCTGAAAAAAGTATCAAAAATACTTATTTCCCCTTTAAAAATACTTTCCTCCGGATAAAAAGATTGATTATCAATCTTTACGCTGATACGGGCCTCACCGGGCCTCAGCAATTCAAACTCTTTCTTGTAATCTTTCTTTAATCTGCATGAATTAAAAAGAACAAAAATCAGCAAAAAACTTATAATCCTCATATCAAGATAAACTCAAAAACTATTAACAAAATGGCGTGTTATCAGTAATAACGCGAATATCAGAAAAAATGTGCTGCATCTGCAGACATGTTAAGCAAGATCTGAGTATTAAACCCAAACCGGTACAATATAGTCGTTCAAAAGCCTGTATAAAAACAAAAATGCCCGAATAATCGAGCATTTTTGTCTGTATCAGATATATGAAAGTTCTTAGTATCCTTCGTTCTGTTTCAGGTTCGGGTTAGATACCATCGCCTGAGAAGGGATAGGGAACAACACTGTAAAGTTTTCTTTAACCTGAGCACCGGTTCCGTTGGTAAACTTACCGAAACGAACTTCCACCGTTCTTTTACCACCTTCCCAGTACAATTCGCGGCCAATCTCAGCGAAAAGGTTGTCCTGGGTAAGAGAAGCTAAAGCAGAGGCTTTTCTCAGTGTTCTCAGATCATTGATCATCTTAAGGGCACCTGCATTGTCTCCGCCTCTCAGCATAGCTTCAGCTTTCATTAAGTAAAGCTCGGCATAACGCATAAGGATGTATTTTCCTGCAGTTGAAGGGTGATACTTGATAACCCTGATTCCTTTTTCTGTAGCAGCACCTGCCAAAGGCACGTCTCTGGTGAAAGAAAGCGGTTTCAAAGAACGGGTATCGATGATGTTTTTACCCTGGTCGTCAATCTGCTGACCGATAAGGAATCCGTGTCCGATACCTGAGAATTCTTTACCGTTACCTTTAGCCGGCATACCGATTCTTGAATCACCTTTCTCGAAAGTGTCATAGAAGTCAGCCAAAGTAGCAAAACCGTTCCATCCCGAAGGATTCTGGTTGTAGTGCAAAGTCATGAACCAACGGTTCTGAGGTGTAGCCTCAAGACTCACGAAAATGATTTCTTTAGAAGCCGTAGTCGAGAAGTTAGTGAAGTAGTCACTTTCTAAAGCGTATCCCGAAGCAGCAACTGCGTTAGCATAGCCAATCACTTTGTCCATGTCAGCTTTGTCAAAAGTATAAGGACCTTCAGGTTTAGCTGCTTTGTAAACTCCTTTGTTAAGGTACAATTTAGCCAGAAGGAAGTTAGCTGCTGCTTTGTTGGCAACACCGTTCTGAGGAGCCGGACCGGCATTAGCCAA
Source organism: Emticicia sp. CRIBPO (assembly GCF_009905725.1). Taxonomy (GTDB): domain Bacteria; phylum Bacteroidota; class Bacteroidia; order Cytophagales; family Spirosomataceae; genus Leadbetterella. Next base: position 193,717 of record NZ_JAAAKV010000007.1, read on the forward strand.
TACCGGAAGAGCTTCTTCAAGATCTTTAACGATAAAGTCAAAAGCTTCAGAACGGGTCAATACCTTAGGCAGGTCATCAACACCCTGGGTAACTTCTCTGAAAGGAACCTGTCCGTAATAATCCATCACATGGAACATATGGAAAGCCCTCAGGAACTTAGCCTGTGCGGCCTGTGCCGGAGTTGGATTGGAAGCCAGGATCTCAGTCAGTTTATAAGCTCTCTGATTCAACTGGTTCCAGGTATCTCTTACGGCAGGGTGACCTGCATCCCAGGTGTGGGCATCCAGAGTACGCCATACACCATTATCACCCCAGTCAACACCACGGGTCGGAGGGATCATTTCAGCTGAAGTATGAGCACCCAAAGCATAAATATTGTTCTGATCCGTGTAAGCACCCAAATCAACATAAGCCGATGCTAAAAGTTCAGTCGGGTTACCAGGAGTAAATCCGCCACTTTCCGATTCACGCACAACAGAATCCTTCTCATCATTAATAAGGTCGGTACAAGCAGTGAATGAAACCAAACCAAGGCCCACTCCTAAAACTTTATATATTTTATTTATTTTCATCATTTCAAGTGATTATTATAGTTTTTAAAATGAAAAATTAGCTCCAATGGTCCAGGTCTTCGCTCTTGGATAGGCTGTATAGTCAATTCCAAAAGAAGGAATTCCGTTAAGAGACTTATTGGTGCTTACCTCCGGATCCTGTCCGCTATACTTTGTGAAAGTTAACAGGTTTTGTCCGGTAACAAATAATCTGATTCCAGAAAATACTTTGGTATTCTTGATAGGTGCTCTGTAGCCCAATGTCAAGTTTTGAAGTCTTACAAAATCACCTTTTTCAAGGAAACGGGTCGACACGTCAGGGGCGTTCAAAGCTCCTTCACCATTACCTACAACATTCCTGGTTACGTTTCTGCCGTTAGCCAGTGAACCTGCAGTAAAGAATGCGTTGGCAGTGTTCGAATAAAGGTAGTTTCCGAAAACACCGTTGAAGAACAAGCTTAAATCAAAGTTTTTGTATTTGAAGTTGTTTGTCAAACCACCGGTTACTGTAGGAAGAGGCCCTTTACCATCAAGGAACTGCTGAAGGTCACCCTTAGGATAGATTGAATTACCTTCTGCATCATATCCTCCGAATTCTCTCAGGAAGAAAGCAAACAGTGGTTGTCCCTGTGCAAGACGCTGAGCAAATGCACCTGAAAGACCTTGTCCGTTGATCTCACCTGTATCATAAAAACCGTCAAGGTTTTTGATCAGGTTTTTGTTATGAGAGATGTTGAATAGAACTTCCCATGAAAAATCTTTCTGATCTACCACCGTAGCGTTCAATGACAATTCCACCCCTCTGTTCTGAATATCTGTATCCAGGTTTTTCCAGGTAAACGGAGTCGGAGCAGGCTGAGCAGAAACCACGTTGAATAAAAGATCTTTAGTATGTTTCTCATAGAATTCAAAACTACCGCTGATCCTGTTTTTCAGGATGGCAAAGTCAAGTCCGACGTTAAACGCTGCAGTTGATTCCCATTTCAGGTTAGGGTTGTTAAACGCAATGGCGTTCAATCCACCACCTTCGATGTTATCTGCACCACTGTTGATGTTCCAGTTTCCGTAACGGTCTCTTCTGTCATAAAGGTTATGAGGAATTGACTGGTTACCGGTAACACCATATCCAACACGAAGACCCAAGTCAGAAAATACATTTTTAGGAACGAAGTCTTCTTCGATCAATCTCCATTTGGCAGCGAACGAAGGGAAGTAACCATATTTGTTGTTACCACCGAATCTTGTAGAACCATCCGCACGAAGTGTGGCAGTTAAAAGGTATTTACCACCGAAGCCTAAATTAACACGGCCGAAATAAGATTGTAGTTCATCTTTTTCAGAAGAAGAGTTCTGAATAACAGATCCGCCTTCATTACCGCTGTTGGCAGAAGCAATGTTATTGATCATCAGGTTAAGATCGCTGGTACGGAAATTAGCCGCTGCCACGTTCTTGCTATAGAAATCAAAGCTTTGATAAGAATAACCCGCCAAAGCATTCAAAGTTACAGAACCGAACTCCTTGTCATAGGTAAAGTAGTTTTCCCACAACTGGTTGTTGATTTCGATATCTCTGATGTAAGCTCTACCGATGTTGGCATTCGCTTCAATGATCAGATCTCTTGAAGTCGCCATCTTTCTGCTTGAGAAAGATCTGTCAAAACCTAAAACAGTTTTGAACTTCAATCCTTTAACAATTTCAAGTTCAGCATTGATATTACCTAAAGCTCTTAGAGAATTAGTGTAATCTTTTGACAACTGAATAAATCCAAGCGGGTTCGGTTCGGTTTGTCCCGGCTGGTTCAACACCTGCTTTCCGTCTACTGTAGTGTAGATCGGTAATGTAGGGTTTGATTTCAGGATACTACCCAGCAAATCGCCGTTGAAACCAACGTTTTCAGAAATAGGCACACCATTATCAGTGGTACTTGAAAGGTTAACGCTGCTTCCGATCGTTAATCTGTCGCCGATGAATTTCTTCGAACCGCTGAATCCTAAACTGTATCTTTTCAGAGCAGAGTTAAGGATAATACCCTGCTGGTTCAGATGACCCAGAGAGAAACGGTAGTTACCAGTTGCATCTCCACCTCCGTAAGAAAGGTTATGCTGGTTGGTATAACCTGTTCTGAACAATTCGTCCTGCCAGTCAGTATTGCTTCCGCGATCCTGTCCGCCCGCAGCTTTATACTCAGCAGCATTCAGCAAATCATATTTTTTAGTGATGTTGCTTATCCCCAATGAATAACCATAATCAAGGGTTCCTTTACCTTTTCCTCTCTTGGTCGTGATCAAAACCACACCCTGTGCACCTCTTGAACCGTAAATAGCAGTAGCAGAGGCATCTTTAAGGATGTCAATGCTTGCAATATCATCAGGGTTCAGAAAGTTAAGAGGGTTTTTGGCAGGTTGACGACCCACACCACTCGCATCGTTACCACTTGAGGTATTTTCGCCGCTCAATGGCACTCCGTCGATAACAAACAAAGGGTTGTTACCACCGAATACAGATGACGTACCACGGATACGCACATTGATTCCTCCACCAGGCTCACCGTTTGATTGTGAAATCTGAACACCGGCCACACGACCCTGCATCAATTGTTCAGGAGAAGTCACAATACCTTTCTGGAAATCTTTTGTGCCGATCGCACTTACTGCACCTGTAGCGTCTTTTTTCTTCACAGTACCGTAACCAACTACCACGATTTCTTCTAATGCGGTAACATCATCAGAAAGCGTAATGTTAACGGTAGTACGGCCACCAATGGCAGCTTCCTGAGGCGTCATACCGACGAAACTGTACACTAGTGTTCCATTTCCCGGAACGCCGGCAATCTTGTAATTTCCGTCAAGATCAGTAGAAACACCCTTACTTGTACCTTTTAATTGGACGGTAACACCCGGAAGACCTTCACCCTTTTTATCAGAAACTTTTCCCGACACGGTAATGTCCTGTGCGAAAACAGAAAAAGTCATACATAATAGGATGGTAAATAATGTCATCGTCTTTTTGTACAATGCCATCGTTCCAGCGTCAAAGTTCTTTTGACCCATCTGGTAAAACTTGTTAATCATAGGTTATTTTGTTAATTGAAAATAGGAAATATTATACAACTACTTGCCTCCCACGTGTAATACTTAATTCACTTAAAATTGAATAAAACACAGTTCAGCCTTCAAAACTACAAAAAGAAAACAGTAAAGTCCAAAAAAAGCTATTAAATTTTTTTCAGGATAAATCCAATTTTCAGCCTTCATTTACCGGAGATTATTCTTAAAATCAAATTCTTATCCCGCTTTTCTGAAATTAAATATTTCAACAACTTATCTTTGAGGTTCAAATTGAAATTATCCGGGAATGCTTAGGGAATTAGAAAAATTAAAAGAAAGTTTTGAAGGTGAAATTCACACTGATCAGGTAATGAGGACTTTATACGCCACCGATGCCTCTGCATACAGAGAAATGCCGGTTGCAGTAGCCATTCCCAAAACAGAGAATGACATCGCTGTTCTTATTAAATTTGCTAATTCTCACCGTGTTACCCTCATCCCCAGAACAGCCGGGACCTCTCTGGCAGGCCAGGTGGTCGGTAACGGTGTCGTCGTAGACGTATCAAGAACCTTCACGAAAATCCTTGAAATCAATAAGGAAGAGTCATGGGTACGGCTTCAGCCGGGTGTTATCCGCGACGAACTGAACATTGCCCTGAAACCTCATGGTTTATTTTTCGGACCTGAAACCTCCACGGCCAACAGAGCCATGATAGGCGGCATGGTGGGAAACAACTCATGTGGCTCCAATTCAGTGGTTTACGGCAGTACAAGAGACCATTTGATGGAAGTAAAAGGCTTTCTGAGCGATGGAAGTTTTGTAGAATTCAGTAACCTCGACGAAGATTCCTTCAGAAATAAGCTGAAACCTTCGGCACAGAATCCGTTTGAAAGCCGGATTTACCAGCACATTTTTGAGACGCTTTCCAAACCGGAAAACCAGGCCGAAATAAGAGACCAGTTCCCGAAAAGAACCATCAACAGAAGAAATACCGGATATGCCATAGACGAACTCCTGGAGACCCGGATTTTCTCTGAAAACTCAGGTGAAGCCTTCAATTTCTGTAAGCTCATTGCGGGGTCTGAAGGTACACTGATGTTCATCACAGAAATCAAAATTCATGTCAATCCGCTGCCCCCTAAATTTCAGGGTGTGGTCGCAATTCACTGCAGGAGTGTAGATGAATCCCTGCATGCCAACCTGATTGCCCTTAAATACAGACCGTCGGCCGTTGAGCTGATGGATCATTATATATTAGAGTGTACCAAAGCCAACAAAGAACAAATGCAGAACCGGTTCTTTGTGGAAGGTGACCCTATGGCTATCCTTTGTGTAGAGATATCCAGGGATTCGAAAGAAGAAGTGGAAAGGCTGGCCGCAGAAATGGAAGCTGAAATGAGGGCCGTAGGTTATGGATATCATTTCCCGGTGTTATATGGTGATGATATCAAAAAAGTATGGACGCTGAGAAAAGCGGGCCTCGGGCTCCTGTCCAACCTGCCGGGCGATGAGAAAGCGGTGGCAGTCATTGAAGATACGGCTGTGGATGTCAATGACCTTCCGGATTTTATCAGGGAATTCAATGAAATTCTTGCTAAAAACGACATGTACTCGGTGCATTATGCCCATGCCGGTTCGGGAGAACTGCACCTCAGACCCATCATTAACTTAAAGACCAGAGAGGGCCATCAGCAGTTCAGGCTGATTGCGGAAGAGATTTCGACCCTTGTCAAAAAATATAAAGGTTCACTGTCAGGCGAGCACGGCGACGGCCGTCTGAGAGGAGAATTTATCAAACAGCAGATCGGTGAAAAGAACTACGCCCTGATCAAAGGCCTGAAGAAAGTCTGGGATCCGAACAATGTCTTTAATGCCAATAAGATCGTCGATACACCTCCGATGGACCAGTTTCTCCGCTATGAAGCCGGGCAACAAACGCCGGAGTTTAAAACGGCTTTCCGGTACAAGGACCAGGATGTTTTGCAACATGCCGAGCAATGCAACGGGTCGGGCGATTGCCGTAAAACCCACCTGAGTGGCGGCACCATGTGTCCGAGTTTTATGGCTACCCGTAACGAAAAAGATACGACCAGGGCCAGGGCCAATATTCTGAGAGAAACCCTGACACAGTCTGACAAACTAAACCGCTTTGACAGTAAAGAGATCAAGGAAGTCATGGATCTCTGCCTGGCCTGTAAGGGTTGTAAGTCAGAGTGCCCGTCAAATGTAGACGTGGCCAAACTCAAAATGGAATTTTTGTACCAATATCAGAAAACCAATGGAGTGCCTGTGCGTTCCAGATTAATCGGGAACTTCAGCCGCTTATCCAAAATAGCTTCTTATGTGCCATGGGGCTACAATCTGATTTTCAAAAATGCCCCTTTACGCCGCATCGCCAACACCGTGGTCGGGTTTCACCCTGACCGCACCATGCCGCTCCTGCAATCCCAGACCCTGGAAAACTGGTTCGGTCAGCAGACAAATACCTCTCAGGAATTCAAAAACGGCAAGGTTTATCTTTTCTGTGATGAATTTACGAATTATAATGATGTGGAAATCGGGATCACGGCCGTTAAAACCCTTCAGAAACTTGGATATGAAGTGTTGCTTCCCAAACATTCTGCTTCAGGCCGGGCATTTCTTTCCAAAGGTATGCTGGACGATGCCAAAGTTTTGGCCAATAAGAATGTCACGGCACTGAAAGACATCATCACAGAAGAAACGCCGCTGATCGGTATTGAGCCGTCGGCCATCCTGACATTCAGAGATGAATACCCGGAGATAGTGGATGAAAACCTGGCTGAAGCCGCTGCAAAACTGGCTAAAAACACCCTGATGATCGACGAATTTATTGCGAGGGAAATTGATAAAAAGAACATCAGGAAAGAGCAGTTCAGGCAAGACAAAAAACTGATAAAACTGCATGGTCACTGCCAGCAGAAAGCAGTCGGTTCGCTGGTACCTACCAAGAAAATGCTTTCGCTGCCTGCCAATTATGAAGTACACCTGATTCCATCCGGATGTTGTGGTATGGCGGGTTCTTTTGGTTATGAAAAAGAGCATTATGAGATCTCTATGAAGATCGGTGAGCTTGTGCTTTTCCCAACCATCAGACAGCAGCCTGAAGAAGTCATCATCGCCGCTCCGGGAACGAGCTGCAGACACCAGATTCATGACGGAACCCACAGGAAGGCTCTGCACCCGATCGAAATCCTGTGGGAAGCCCTGTCTTAATTCTGCAGGAGGCGTATTTTCCGGCTGTGTTAAGAGGTTGAACTGAACTAAGAAGTGGTTTCCTGCAAGGCGACACCTTGATCCGTTTCAAAAAAAGTAAATTACCTAAACTGGTGTTAAACATAGCAGGATGAGACTTTTTCTTCTCATTTTTTACTTTTTACTCGCCTTCGAAGGCTCGGGTCAAACCGGTCATCTGAAAATCAGTGGCCGTGTTTCTGATTCCAGGGGCTTGCCTGTTGAATTTGCCAATGTCTACATTCATAATACTTCTTCGTATTGCCTGACCGATACTTCGGGCAGGTTTGAAATAAAAATTCCCGCCCAGCTGACCAGCTTTGATCTTATCATCTCGAGAGTTGGTTTTGACGAAAAGAAAATCAGTTACAAAGGAGTGGCAAAAAATATTTCAGCGACTATCATCCTTGACGAAAATAAGCTGCTGAAAGAGATCACTGTTAAAGCGAAACAGGATTCACAGTGGCGAAAAAAATGGAATATCTTCAGAAGGGCCCTTTTTGGTGAGTCTGTGTTCTCAGGCAATTGTCATATTGAAAACCCCGAAGATGTGGAGCTTACGATGCGGGACAAAAGAACAATCGTGGCTTCTACCCGGGCCCCGCTGGTAATTTACAACCAGGCCCTGGGATACAAAATCATTATTTCCATCCTCGGTTTAGAGACAGACGGCCGAAGCACGAACTACATCGATACCAAGTATTTTATTCAATTGACGCCAAAAGACGAAAAAGAAGAGAAAAAGTGGAATAAGAACCGCTTAACCGCCTATAAAAACTCTTTCCGTGACTTCCTGGTGAGCATGATAGAAAATCCTGATGACGAACGTTTTGAGATCTACTACAATCCCGAGGTCCGGACAAAATTCTTATTCAAGCTCCAGGTTTCTGAAGAAATCAAAAATAAAAGACTGTTTCAGACAGACAAGCATTCTTTTGTGAGGGTCAACCAGGATTCAACGGAGTTCTATTTTTACACCCGCTTTCCATTGCTGGTATTCCTGAAAGACAGGCCCCAGAGAAACAGTCTTTTTACCGATTCCCCTTTTGAATTCTCCCAAATGGAACTGCCGAGGCGTTTCCTGGCTTTTAACCGCTACGGCTGGATCAATATGCCGAACGGACTTTTCTTACACAATTACTGGGGGAGGGAGGGCCTTGCAGATATGCTGCCATATGACTATCAACCCAACCGTCCCCTTTCTGACGAACAAGACCCGGTGGAAGAAAAAGCGTTTAATCCTGAAGAAATCAGACCCAGAGGTTTTGTGAGAGACACCCTGCCCGACAGAGCCTCCCTGTCATTTTCATTTGAAAAAAATCAGCACGATGTACCAGAGACAGACAGTTTGGGGACGTCTGCACCGATAAATAAACCGGGTTATGAAGTGCCTTCAGAAACCATAAGAAATGCCGGTTCGATATCCGCTCTTATCGGTGAAATCCCCGGTATTGGTGTAAATTTTGATACCGTTACGGGAGAACTGGGCATTTATTTCAAAGACGATCCGTCCAAATGGCCATGTCTTATTCTCAATAACCAGGTTTTGTGTGATAAAGGGACCATTGGCCTGGCCCTGAAATCTGTCGACATAAAAAAAATACGGAAGGTCGGATTGATGAATGCTTATCCGGCTACGGAAAAAACCGCCGGGGCCATTATAGTGGAAGTCCTGAAGTAATGTTTAAATTCAGATATCTTTACCGGTAAGCTGACCGCCATTTTCTTAAAATGTTATCTTATCGACAAAAAGTGCCCTTTCCCCTGTCTGGGTTGCCCCACATATTGCAACTTTGGTGCATTTGTATTAACTTTGTTTCCTGTCAGTTATTCAGATATACCAGAGCATCCAACGTTTTTGAAAAGATTTACTTCAAATATCCGTTTGTTTATTTTCTTCTCCATTTTTGCTGCATGCAGCTATTATGGAAATGATCTGTGCCGTTTAATTGAGTCTTTCGGAAAAGAAACGACAGAAAAAGAAATCTATGCCTCAGACTGCAGTTCACACCCCGAACTGCAAAGCATCGGTGACGAGCTCTCTGAAGACTGCGTCATTGTTTACCAGGCTAAAGTCATCATCCTGGAAGTTTTAGAAAGCAAAAATAACTTCCCTTCAGGCATACATGATTACTATGTCCTGCTGTCTTTGAATTCTCCTCCTCCCGATTTTGCATTTACTGCATAATTCCCAATTTTATTTTACGCCAACTCCCTGAACCAGCATGATTTATAGGTCTTGCCGGCAAAAACCTTTTTTGTATTGTATTATTCAAACAAAAAGCTTGGAGTTTCTAACAATCGTTTGTAGGAGTACTTTTCAATATTTAAATTAGAATATCCCCATTTAATTCATAACCAAAGAAATACATGAAACGCCTCATCATAAGCATATTACTGCTATATGTAATATCTTCTTGTGCCAGCAAGGAAAGCACAAAGACCGTGGAAAGGGACAGTTATCCTGTAACGTCTCCGATAGTCATCGATACTACTTTATATACCGATTATGTGGCCGAAATCAACGCTGTCCAGAATGTGGAGATCAGGGCACGTGTCAAAGGGTATCTCGATAAAATTTTCATCGACGAAGGCAAATATGTGAAACAGGGGCAGGTCCTTTTCAGCATTCATAACCCGGGACTCAACGAGGATGTCTCCAAAGCAAAGGCTGTGCTGAGAAGTGCGGTGGCTGAAGTGAAGGCCGCCGAACTTGACCTGAAAAATGTAAGGCAGCTGGTTGAAAAGAACGTCGTTTCAAACACCGAACTGGAACTGGCCAAAAACAAGGTGGAAATTGCCAAGGCAAAAGTGGAAGAAGCCCAGGCCAACGAAACACATTCCCAGATACAGCTGGCTTATACCCAGATCAGGGCCCCTTTCAGCGGGATCGTCAACCGGATCCCGAATAAAATAGGAAGCCTTATCGAAGAAGGTACTCTGCTGACCAATATCTCCCAGAATGACAACGTTTTTGCTTACTTTGATGTCTCTGAAAAGGAGTATCTCAATTACATTTCAGGGCTCAAAGACGCCGGCGAGCAATCTAAAAACGTGACCCTGATCCTGGCCAACGGGGAGGAACATCCGTTCAAAGGCCGGATCGAAACCACAGAAGGGGAAATCGAGCAAAGTACCGGGAACATTGCTTTCAGGGCCAGGTTTGACAACCCTGAGAAAGTCCTTAAACATGGAGCCAGCGGGAAGATCCGTCTGCTGAAAAAATACCGCGATGCCATGATCATTCCTCAAAAGGCCACTTTTGAAATACAGGACAAAATGTATGTCTATGTGATCGGGAAAAACAATAAAGTAAAATCTCAGGCCGTCACCTCCAATAACCGCATGCCTCATTTCTACATCATCGAATCGGGTCTGAACCCTGACGACAGGATCATTTACGAAGGCATTCAGAACATCAAAGACGGCATGGAGGTCACCCCGCAGTTTGTAGCGATAGACGATATCTCTAAAGAACTGATGGAGGAGACCCGTAAATAATTATAAAATATGCTGACCAATTTTATCAACCGGCCGATTTTATCGCTGGTAATATCCATTTTTATTGTCCTCCTGGGTTTTCTGGCCATGACCGGCCTGCCTATTACCCAGTACCCGGACATTGCTCCTCCGGCGGTTTCCGTCACTACCAAATACACCGGGGCCAACGCCGAAGTGTGTGCCAAGGCCGTGGTTACTCCCCTCGAAAGGGCCATCAACGGCGTGCCGGGCATGACTTACATGACCTCGGTATCCGGCAACGACGGCACCAGCATTATCCAGGTGTATTTTGAAGTAGGAACAGACCCTGACGTAGCTGCGGTGAATGTTCAGAACAGGGTCACGACGGTCCTTGACGAACTTCCTGAAGAGGTGATCAAAGCCGGCGTATCTACCGAAAAAGAGGTCAACAGCATGCTGATGTACATTAACCTGATCAGTGACGACACCTCTCTTGACGAAAAGTTTATCTACAATTTTGCGGATATCAACGTACTGGCCGAACTGAAACGGATCGACGGTGTGGGTTTTGTCGACATCATGGGCTCAAGGGAATACGCCATGAGGGTCTGGCTTAAACCGGCCAGGATGGACGCCTATGAAATCTCGGCAGAAGACATCATCTCGGCCCTGAAAGAGCAAAACGTAGAAGCTGCTCCCGGGAAAATCGGGGAGAGCTCAGGGCGACAGGCCCAGTCGCTCCAATATGTGCTGAGATATACCGGCAAGATGACTCAAAAGGAACAGTATGAAAACATTGTCATCAAAGCCTCTCCCAATGGTGAACTACTGCGGCTGAAGGACGTGGCCGACCTGGAGTTCGGCTCGCTGGATTATGACGTCCTGTCTAAAGAAAACGGCAAACCTTCCGCAGCGATTGTATTGAAACAAAGACCGGGCTCCAACGCCAGCGAAGTGATCGACAATATCAAATCAAGACTCGATTTCCTGAAAGAAACCACCTTCCCTCCGGGCATGACGTACACCATCAGCTATGATGTCTCGAGATTTCTGGATGCTTCCATAGATGAAGTGATCAAGACCCTGATCGAAGCGTTTATCCTGGTGGCCTTTGTGGTGTTTCTTTTCCTGCAGGATTTCAGGTCTACGCTGATTCCGGTGCTGGCTGTTCCGGTTTCGCTGATCGGGACATTTGCTTTTATGCATTTATTTGGCTTTTCGATCAATCTGCTGACTTTATTTGCCCTTGTTCTTGCGATTGGTATCGTCGTCGATAATGCGATTGTCGTCGTCGAGGCCGTCCACGCCAAAATGGAGGAAAAGCACCTGGGACCCAAAGCCGCTACGATAGAAGCCATGGGCGAAATCAGCGGGGCCATCATCGCCATTACCCTGGTAATGTCAGCGGTGTTCGTGCCTGTGGCATTCCTTTCAGGCCCCGTGGGTGTTTTCTACCGCCAGTTTTCAGTAACCATGGCTATTTCCATTGTCATTTCAGGAGTTAATGCCCTTACACTGACCCCGGCATTGTGTGCGATCATGCTTGAAAACCCTCATTTCAAGCCAAAAAAGGACAATATCCTGACCAGGTTCTTTGCCCGTTTCAACAAAGCTTATGATAACCTGTCTGACCGCTATAAATACCTGCTGAGGCTTATTGCCAACAGAAGGCTGGTGACCGTGCTTACCCTCGCAGTATTCTGCGTGGCTACCTGGGGCGTCGGTAGCGTATTGCCTACCAGTTTTATTCCGACAGAAGACCAGGGCACCATCTATGCCAACGTAACCACCCCGGTCGGGGCCACGCTTGAGCGGACAGAGGAAGTCATGAACGAGATCGACGCCATTGCCCAGAAACTGAAGGAAGTGGAGTCCATTTCCAGCCTCTCCGGTTTCAGTATGATGACCGACGGGGTCGGAGCTTCTTTCGGGATGAGTACGATCAACCTCAAAGCCTGGAAAGACCGGGAAGCCACGGCGGACGATATCATTGAAGTACTGAAGCAGAAAACCAAACACATCAAAGACGCGGAGATACAGTTCTTCCCTCCACCGGCAGTACCCGGCTTCGGAAACGCCAGTGGTTTTGAGGTAAGGCTTCTGGACAAAACAGGCTCGGGCAACCTTCAGAAAACAGCGGACGTCGCAGAATCTTTCATGGAGAAATTAAGACAAAGACCTGAGATCAAAGAAGTATTCTCCAGTTTCAATCCGAGTTTTCCTCAATACCTGATCCATATCGACCAGGAAATGGCGGCTAAAAAAGGGATCTCTGTTGATAATGCCATGAGCAACCTGCAGTCGCTGATCGGGAGTTTCTATGCCACCAACTTTATCTTGTACGGACAGATGTATAAAGTGATGGTACAGTCCGATCCGAAATACAGGGCACAGCCCGAAGACATCCTGAAACTCAGGGTCAAAAACAAAGCCGGGGAGATGGTCCCTTACTCCATTTTCAGCAGGATAGAAAGAGTATATGGCCCTGAGCAGCTGACCAGGTACAACATGTACGTGTCGGCCATGCTGAACGGCGAGGCGGCGGATGGATACAGCAGTGGCGACGCCATCAAAGCCCTTGAGGAAGTGGCCAAAGAAAGTCTGCCGAGGGGATACAGCTACGAATGGTCGGGCATGACCCGCGAAGAGGTTCTTTCAGGCAACCAGGTCATTTATGTCTTTATCATCTGCCTGATCTTTGTTTACCTCCTGCTGGCAGCCCAGTATGAAAGCTTCCTGCTGCCTTTACCCGTTATTTTATCCCTTCCGGTCGGGATTTTCGGGTCTCTTTTCTTCCTCTATCTTTTCGGTCTGGAAAACAACATTTATGCCCAGGTGGCCATGGTCATGCTGATCGGTCTGCTCGGCAAAAATGCCATCCTGATCGTCGAGTTCGCCATCCTCCAGCAAAAAGAAGGCCGGACACTGCTCAGAGCAGCCGTGGGCGGAGCCGTGGCCCGTTTCAGACCTATCCTGATGACTTCGTTTGCCTTTATTGCCGGACTTATTCCGCTGATGTCGGCCTCCGGGGCAGGAGCGATCGGTAACAAAACCATCGGTACAGCCGCGGCCGGAGGAATGCTTTTCGGGACCGTTTTCGGGGTCATCATCATTCCCGGCTTGTATGTCATTTTTGCGGGGAAGAGTAAAAGGAAGAAAAAAGTAAAAGAAAAAACCAAGGAAGAGTATGCTGAAATATAATCGTTTAATCATTGTTCTGGTCGCCGGCCTTTCCTGGGGCTGTAAAGTCAATGTCACGCCTGTTAAAACAGACCATTTCCATTTGCCGAAGTCTTATGGAAGTCTGTCTGCCGAAGGCTCTGCTTCATTGCCGGAGGCCCGGTCTTTTTTCGGAGACGACAAACTCACAGCCCTGATCGATACTGCACTACACAACAATTTTGATCTGCAGACCGCCCTTCAGAAAATCGAACTGGCCAGGGCGGGTGTCCGCTACATGAAAGGCGTCAATCTGCCCGATTTATCGGCTTCGCTGGTGCTGGGGCAACGTAAGTTCGGTAAATACACCATCGACGGTGTCGGGAATTACGATACCGGTTTTTCAGACAATATCTCGGATAAACAGCAGATTCCGGGGCCTGTGGTGCCGGATTATTTTGTGGGCCTGCAAAGCTCCTGGGAGGCTGACCTGTGGGGTAAACTGAAAAGCAAACAAAAAGCGGCAGCTGCCAGGTTTATAGCTACGGAGTTTGGCCGTGACCTGATCAGAACAACGCTGGTAGCTGAGGTGGCCGGGGCTTATTTTGAGCTGACTATTCTTGACAATGAGCGTAATATCCTGGAAGAAAACATCAGGCTGCAACAGTCGGCCCTGGACATTGTCAGGGTACTTAAGCAGGCCGGAGAAGCCAACCAGCTGGGTGTCGAATTACTGAGTGCCCAGCTGCTAAGCTCAAAGGCCCTGAAAGTGGAAGTGAATCAGAAAATAGTGGAAACCGAGAACACCATTAATTTTCTCCTGGGAAGATTCCCCCAGGCTATCGACAGGACGGCCCTTTCCCGGGACCAGATCCTCCCGCCGCAGATGAAAGCCGGGGTGCCGTCTGCCTTACTGGCAAACCGCCCCGATATCCGTCAGGCAGAAATGGAACTGATGGCCACCAATGCTGATGTTTTTTCAGCCAAGGCGGCCTTTTATCCTTCTTTAAATATCAATGCGACGATGGGTCTTCAGGCGTTCAAAGCCGTTCTCCTTTTTGAACCGGCTTCTTTTGCCTATACCCTCGCCGGCGGACTGACCGCTCCCCTGCTCAACAGAAGGGCGATCATCGCCAACCTGATGGCTTCTGAAGCGGAACAAAAACAAGCTTACATCAACTATCAGAAAACGGTGGTCAACAGTTTTACGGAGGTTTATAACTATCTGAACCTCATTGACAACACCAACCAGATGTATGACCTGAAGGCCGAAGAAGTGGACATTCTTAAAGTCTCCATTGAAACCTCTTCCGAGCTTTTCAAGTCGGGCAGGGCCACTTACCTGGAGGTAATCACCGCCCAGAAAAACGCTTTGCAGTCACAGATTGAACTGATCAACCTGAAAAAGAAACAGTTTAACGCCGTTATTGGCCTCTACAAATCTTTGGGTGGCGGATGGAATAAAGCCTTATAAAAAAACCGGGGCTCCAGATCGGATGCCCCGGTTTTCATTACTTCGCTGTCAGGTTATTTTCCCCAGGTTTCAACGGATATATTTTGCCCGCAAAAGCAAACTCTCCGCTTACTCCCGGCGGCAGTTTTATTTTAGCTCTAAGCCCGGTCTTGTCTTTAAGATAATCAACGCTGACTTCGCCTTTCGGATGCGGAATGCTTCCGGAGGCTTTGGTCAGTGTTCCCAGGCGGGGCTGTATCCGGACTCTCGAGAAATTGGGTGCGGAGGCATCAATACCCAGCATAATCCTGAAAAACTCAATGTTAGGATGGGCACTCCACGCATGGCAGTCTGACCGGGTCTTGGAAGGTTCAAACTGCTCAGCCCAGGTAGTCAGACCATTATCCATCTGCTGTCTCCATTCATCGAGCAAGACCATGTAATCATCCACAACCCCGGCTTTGTTAGCCGCCTGGTGCAGGTAATATTTAAAATAAACCGAACAAGGCATCAGTGATTTATCCTTCAGAATGTTCCGCATCAGTTTTTTGGCCTCTTCTCCCGTAACAGTTCCGGTCAGTACTGCGAGGGCATTAGGATGCTGTGAATAATGTTTGAATTCAGGGGTATCGCTGAAAATGCCTTTTTGTTTGTCCCAGTAAATTGCCTTCACAGATTTTTGCAGCAGGGCTATTTTCTTACTGTACTCTGCCACACGCTCCTGCGAGCCAAACCGCTGCTCCAGTTCCAGGGCATTCTGCAAAGCCCAGAGCAACTGGAAATCCAGGGCGGATGATTCTCCCTTGGCAGTGTAAGGGGCTCTTCCTGCCTGCCAGTCGGGGTCTTCAGACCAGTCTGTAAAATTCCAGTAAGGTACTTTGTTTAAGGTCCCATCGGGTTTCTGTAATTTAAAAAACCACCGGAGAATTTCCCTTGATCCGGGAAGCATGCTTTTTACGAATTCATTATCGTTTCTGTATTTATAAAAGTCGTGAACCATCCCGATCCACCACAAAGAAAAAGGAGGGATTTGCTGCGGTACGTAGCTCGGAAAACGGCTTTGGGTAATACCTTCTGCCAGTCTCGACTGGTCAAATTGTTTGATGGCATTTCTGGCCAGGCGGTCGTCTCCGGAGTTAAAGTAAGAGATCAGGGCCTGAATTCTCGAGTCGCCGACATACTGCAATTGCTCATAATACGGACAGTCCATGTAAGTTTCTGTAGCACAAAGCCGGGCGGTTCTCCAACCGATGGCCATCATTTTATCAATCTCCGGGTTTCCGGATTCCAGCTTCGCATTCATTTTAAACGGATATCCTGTCTGGATAGCTCTGAAGTTGGTGATCACCAAAGGCTCATCTTTGGTTTCAATCTCCAGCTTAACATACCTGAACGTCCTGTACCAGAGCGATTCCCAGGTCCTGCCTTTTCCGCCGTCACACCAGATTTTGTCTTTAGGGCCTACCAGCCTGAAACCCTCTCCTACGCTGTTGCGGTTAGGTTTCCTTTGTTCCGCACGCCAGTCTCCGCTTTTCTCATCAATAAAAAACGACTCTGCATATTGTAATGATATGGAAGAGGACTTCCCTCCGCTGAACTCAAATGCCGGGTAAGCATTGACCAGTTCTTCCTGGTCAATCAGGATTTCTACCTTGCTGTTGGCAGGTACGTCCAGTCTTGCCCATTCGTAAGGAAAGTCGTCCTGCACGTTCATTCCTTTTCCATACCTCATTTTTTTATAAGAAATTTCCTCCCTTTCCATCGCAGGGATTTCACGGGGTACGAGCAGCAATGCTTCTGTCCAGTCGGCTCCGTATTTAGGCAGGCCCTTACTGGTTTTCTGGGCAGACGCCCAGGCTGAATCGTCAAAGTCCTTCATCTCCCAATTGGCGGGATACTGACTGTAACTGACCTCCTCCTGGGGCCCGGCCACATAGTAAGTGTAAGTCATCTGGGGTTTCTGAATGGCGTAGGCATTGTTTCGGTAACACTTCCAGGTTTGATCAGTGTTTAATACTGCTTCCTTCTGAGAATTGCCCTGCAGGATAAACCCGGTGCTGAAGGTCATCTGGGCCATCGGCCTTTCCTTGCCAAACTGCCACACCACAGCCGCAATGACATTATCACCCGGCTTTAAATACGAAGAGATATCAAGTGTCTCAAAATTCCAGTGAAAGAGGTCCCCGCGGGAAGGCCCCAGGCCCACAAATTCTCCGTTGACATATAATTTATACCGGTTATCGGCCGACACATGAATGATAAATTCAGAGGGTTGGGTCGTCAGGTTAAATGATTTCCTGAAATGGTACACACCAAACTCAAGGTCCTGCTGACCCGGTACTTTGATCCAGTGGGCGTCCCAGGTTTGCTGCAATACAGGCGGGGCTATTTTCTGGGCAGCAAGTTTAATGACGAAAAACAGGCAAAAGGCCAGGGTAATGTGTAATATTTTCATTTTAACAGGGGTTGAATATTAAGCCGCTGAAAAACAGCCGGATGTAAATATAAAAACAATTCAAGAATCAAACTCTACGTCAACGCCTAATTTAATAAGGTGCAGATCATGAAACTGGACAAATCCAAGAAGTATTCGGGAAACCCGAAGTGGTGCTTCCGGTAAAAAAGAGAGTCGTATCAATACCTCTTTTTCGTGCCCATAAATATCACATACCATCCGGCGGTCAACTCTAAAAATACAATTTATCGGCTTTTATACCTGTTTTTTGAAGGAATGGCGATGAAAAACAACAAAAACATTGACTATTCTCGTAATTTCTGAGAAAAAAATGTTTATTTCGGGACTTAATTTAACAAAACTTCAGATGCAGCGTTTTACAGGCCTTATTGGCATAGTAGTTATTCTTGGAATAGCTTTCCTGATGTCAAATAACAGAAAAGCGATTAATTACAGGACCATTGGAATTGGATTATTATTACAATTTGTACTCGCTGTATTCATCCTCAAAACCGAAACCGGACAGGCCGTCTTTCAATACCTGGGCCAGGTCATCAATAAAGTATTATCCAAAGCTGAAAAAGGCGGAGAGTTCGTATTCGGCCCGCTATACAGAAAAGACCTCATGGGTGATGCTTTCGGAGCTGAAAACACCTTTGTGTTCTTTTTCGATGTCACCGCCAAAATCCTTTTTGTTGCGGTTATCGTCAACATTTTCTATCACCTCGGTATCATGCAGCGTGTCGTTTCGCTCCTGGCTAAAGGCATGAAAAAACTGATGGGCATCAGTGGTGCTGAGGCCCTGTCTAACGTAGCCAGTGCCTTTGTAGGTCAGGTTGAAGCCCAGATCATGATCAAGCCATACGTTAAAAACATGACCATGAGTGAATTACTCTCTTCCATGACAGGTAGTTTTGCCTGTATTGCCGGGGGTGTCATGGCCGTTTATATCTCCCTGGGTGTTCCTGCTCCTTATCTGCTTGCCGCCAGCTTAATGGCCGCTCCGGGAGCCCTGGTGATCTCCAAGATCGTATGGCCTGAAACCCAGAAATCAGAAACCCTGGGCGAAGTAAAATTAAATACAGCAAAAACACACGTGAACCTGCTCGACGCTATTGCCTCCGGTGCTGCAGAAGGTCTGAAAATATCATTGAACGTTATGGCCATGCTGATCGGCTTTATCGGCCTTATTTACCTGATCGACGCAGGTTTGTGGAGAGTCGGATATTACGGCTGGGGACAAACCGACCTGAGCATGAATTTTATCCTGGGTAAATTCTTCTCTGTTTTTGCGTATGTAATGGGTGTTCCTGCTGCCGATATTGAAGTAGCCGGCTCATTGATGGGTACCAAAATGGTGGTGAATGAATTCGTAGCTTACCTTGATCTCGTTAAATTAAAAGATACGCTTAACCCGAAAACGCTGGCAATCACCAGTTTTGCTCTGTGTGGATTTGCCAATTTCAGCTCTATTGCCATCCAGGTAGGAGGTATCAGCGAACTTGCCCCGAGCCGCAGAAGCGACCTGGCCAAGCTGGGCTTTAAGGCCCTGATCTGCGGTACACTGGCCAGTTATCTGTCAGCCACTATCGCCGGATTGCTGCTTTCTTTCTAAGGTTTATTTCAAAGAAAACGTCAGCCTGAAAGTCGTGCCCTTGTTCAGCTCTGAGTCAACCTCTATGTCTACATTGTGGGCTTTCAGGATGGTCAGCGTAGCGGCCAGCCCTAAACCTATACCGTTATTTTTGGTCGTGAAATAAGGTTCGAATAACCTTGACAGTTGCTCTTTGTCCATCCCGACGCCATTGTCTCTGATGATCAGTTTAAAGAGATTATTCTGCCTTTCCGTCCGGATAGAGATGGCCGGGTTCTGAACTCCATTCATAGCCTCGATAGCGTTAACCAGGATATTGGTGAAAGCGATCCTCAGCTTATCCTCATGAAGAGCCAGTAAAGTATCCACATCTTCAAATTCCTTGGCAATGAACACGCCGTTTAACCTGGCCCTGTCAAGCACGTCGTCTACCGCCTGAAGAATAACCCGGTGAACCGGGGTAGGGGTCAGTTCAATGTCCTTTTGTCTCGCAGAATTTAGTACTTCGGTAATCAGCCCGTCTATTCGCAATGAATTCCGCTTGATAATTTCCAGGTAGGTCAGCAGGTATTCATCCGAAATCTCGGATTCTATGCTGTCTACAGAAAGGGTAATATTGGTCAGCGGATTCCTGACTTCATGTGCCAGTGTCCTCATCAACCTGGCCGTGGCTTCCATTTTTTCAGAAAGCAGTGTCGCCTTTTCGGCTTTCAGGCGGTCGGTCTGGTCAATGATGATACCGTGAATAAACCAGTCTTTTTCCAGGCTGTCTTCCAGGGCACAGGTAAGCATGCAATGCTTGAGTTCTCCGCTTTTGCTTTTAATAACCACCGGAAAGTTGATCACCTCCTCTCCTGCCGAAATTAATTCACTCACCTCCTGGGTGCCTTTGGCATCAGAGATGAGATCAAAAAACCTCAGTTCGTATACTTCCTCCTGGGTATAGCCCAGCAGAAATTCAACCGACTTACTGATGCTGATGGCATTGAAGTCAGAGTCGGCAATAAAAATAATGTCTTTGGATTGTTCAATAACGGTCCGGTACTTTTTCTCGCTTCCTTTCAGGGCTTTGAGGGTATCAGCCTGCTTCAGTGAATACCTGATACTTCTGGCCAGTATTTCAGGACTGAGGTCGCTTTTAACCAGGTAATCGTACGCTCCTATTTCTACAGCCAGGTTGTCGATGTCCTGGTCGCCTTTGCCGGTAAGCAAAATAACGGGTTCCTCACATCCCTTGGCTTTTGTAATTTCCAGGAGGTCAATGCCTGTCTGGGCACCCAAAAGAAAATCAAAGATAAACAGGTCGTATTTATTAGGGGCGATGGTTTCGACAGCCTCCTTAAAAGATTTGGCCCAGGTAACTTCAAACTTCAGATTCCTGATATCCGACAACAGATCTGTCGTCAGAAAATAATCATCCTCGTCGTCATCCACCAGCAAAACCCTCAGGGATTTGGCATCTTTGATCATATCTTTTTGATTAAAGTACAATAATACGCAAAACAATTCACCGAAGTTTGTCCGGCCGGCCTATTCATTATTTTCTGTCGAAATTATACCCTTCGGCCTTCAGTCTGTCAAGTGTTCTACGCATCATTTCTGATTGTACCTTGCCCCCGCTGATAGACGTTTTCAGCCAGAAAAGGACTTTGATAACCGTATACTTTTCACCGAATTCAGATATCAGAACCAGGGCTTCCCGCGGCTCTTTCTCAATCTCAGGAGTGTTTTTTACAATATCTTTGATGATTTCGACAGCTTTATTGATGTCATCCCGGTAATCTATCCCCAGGCTGAATTCTTTCCTGAACAGGTGGTCGACAGTATGGTTTTTCAGCGGATTTTTGATGATGATCGAATTGGGGATGAAAGCATCCACGCCATCCGGTGTTTTGATCAGCGTTTCCCTGAGTTTAAAATCATAGACCGTGCCGCTTAGTCCGTTCGTCTCAATGAGATCCCCGATTCTGAAAGGTCTTTTAAAAGCCAGTAATATCCCTGCCAGAAAATTCTCCCCGATGTCTTTAAAGGCAAATCCGATGATAAAGCCTGATAACCCGGCCCCGGCCAGGATTTTGGTTACAGTACCAGACAAGCCCATCACACCCAGCGACACTACTGTGCCAAAAATAATGATGACGGTAAAAAGCGTTTTTGACAGAAAATTAGCCAGCAGAAGATCATCCGATTTCCTTAAAATGTAAAGTCGTGTATACCTTTTGAGCATCCTGGCAATGACCAGGATCAGAACAAAAGAAAGTGTGGCCAGAATCATTTCCGGGACCATCTTGATCAATCCCATTTTTATTTGTTCAAGTCGTTGCTTTAATATCAGAAAATAATCCATGTAAATTAATGGTTCGTGAAAAATTAAGCCGGGAAAAATATGCTGATGGTCGTTCCTACGTCGGGAACAGAACTGGCTGAAATCTTCCCTCTGTGATTTTCTACTACTTTTTTACAAATAGCCAGCCCTATGCCGGTGCCTTCATATTCTGAACGGCCATGAAGCCTCTGAAAAACATTGAATATGGTTTCTGCATATTTCTGTTCAAATCCTATTCCGTTATCCCTGATCTCGATGCAGTTATAATCCTGGGCATTGTCAAGTTCGGTTTCAGTCAACTCGGCAGTCTCAGCCGGACGGGAACTGACCACAATATGAGGCGGCACACCGGATTTTGAGAATTTGAGCGAGTTACTGACCAGGTTCTGAAAAAGTTGCTGCAACTGTGTCCTGTTTCCGTGTAATACCGGCAGTCCCGAATATTCTATTTTACCGTTCCTGTCGGCAGTCTGCATTTCCAGGTCCACTCTGATGTCATCGAGTAAGTCATTCAAATCAATATCTTCATGCTCCTCCGGTTTTCTGGACACTCTCGACAAGGTCAGCAGATTATCTATCAGGATCCGCATCCTTTGTGTGGCCGACATCATCCTTTCAAGATACAGTTTGCCGTCGTCGGGAAGCTCCGCCTGAAATTTTTTCTGCAGCCTCTCCCCGAACGCCAGGATTTTTCTCAGCGGCTCCTGAAGGTCATGTGACGCCACATAAGCAAAATGCTCCAGCTCGGAATTGGAACGGTTAAGCTCCTGTATTTTCTGGCTGGCGTCTTTGCCTTTTAGTCTCGGTTCTCTCTTTACTGTTGTATAAAACCCTTCATGGCTCTTTTTGAACGTCACCTGGTCATTAACGATCTGGCTGACTTCTTCTGCCGTAATCAACAGGAGGTTTTCTTCCGTTTTTCTGAAATTACATTTAAAAATAAACTTCCCGTGACCGGCCGGTTTGATTTCCTGTATCACCTCAGCCTGTTCCGGAAACCTGTGATACAAATCAAATAAGTAAACAGGTAAATCAAAAACCGTCTGAATTCCGGTCGTTTCGGACCAGTCATTATAGGTCTTGTTCTTAAAGACCATCATATTGGTTTGCACGTTAAAAACCATCACAAACCAAGGCAACTGATCAAATAATTCTTTTGTCAGTCTGTCAGGGAGTTCTCCCTGAGTATCAGCATGTGTAACGTTTTTCAAGGTCAGAGATTTAAATTTTTCATTTTATTATATAAGGTCTTACGGTCAATATCCAGTAATTTGGCAGCTTTTGTTTTATTAAAATTAACTTTTTTAAGGGCCTGGAAGATCATCTCATATTCGGCTTCCTTGGCCGCTTCTTTCAGGTTAGGTCTGGCTTGCGGAACGACCGCTTCGGGTTCTTTCTGAACCGGTGCTTCCTGCCTCGGGGCTACCGGGCTCAGGTTGTCGACAAACATCAGTCTGGTATGGTTGGTGATTTCAAACGGCAGACAGCGGGTGTCTATGGTATCACTCTCAGCCAGCAGTGTTGCCCTTTTTACCACGTTGTTGAGCTCCCTGAGGTTTCCGTACCACGGGTATTTCAGAAAGCAGTCAACCACCTCTTCTGAAAATCCTTTCACATTTTTGTTCAGCTCCCTGTTGGTATTTTCAAGGAAGAAATGGGCAAAAATCATCACGTCTTCACCGCGGTCTCTCAGAGACGGCACCTCCATGCTGAACTCATTGAACCTGTAGTAAAGGTCTTCTCTGAACTTACCGGCCCGGCAGGCTTCAGGTAGTTTTTCGTTACTGGCCACCAGGATACGGACATCCAGATCAATTTCCTTGGTACCCCCTATTCTTTTTACTTTTCTTTCCTGAACAACCCTCAGTAATGAGACCTGGATATCGTAAGAAAGGTTGGCAACTTCATCCAGGAAAAGCGTACCTCCATTGGCCAGTTCAAAATGTCCGATCTTCTGATTCAGTGCACCGGTAAACGATCCCTTTTCATGTCCGAAAAGCTCACTGCCGGCCAGTTCTTTTGACATGGCCCCGCAGTCCATCGCCACAAACGGCTGGTCCTTCCTGTTGCTCCTGTTATGGATTTCACGGGCAATCGCCTCTTTACCGGCACCACTTTCCCCGTAAATGATCACACTGAAGTTGGTAGGGGCTACGAGGTCAATCTGCTTCATCAGGTTCCTGGACACGAGGCTTTCCCCGAATATGTATCCCGACTTGCTGTTTTTTACCTTAACGGCTTTAGGCTTAACCACCTCCCCGGCAGAAGTATAAGTTTCTTCTTCTTTAGGTTTGTTTTCCATCGCTTTCCTGATCGTCATCAGGATCTCATCCGGAAACAAGGGCTTGGTCACGTAATCATAAGCACCCTGTTTCATGACATTGATGGCCACTTTTATGTCTGAATACCCCGTGATGATGATCACCGGCACCGAAGGGTACTTTTCTTTTACTTTTCTGAGCAATTCAGCCCCGTTAATATCACCGAGTTTAAAATCGGTCAGCACAAGGTCCGGCTCAAGATCGTTGAGGATCTCCAGTCCGCGTTTTCCCGACTGGGCCGTGGTGACTTCAAACCCATTTCTGGTCAGAAATCTCTCCATCAGCAGACAGATGTCTACGTCATCATCAATGACTAGTATTTTAGATTTGTTCATGCTCGGGGGTCTTTTAATTGAGTATTCGTCTTAATTTTGAGGAAGGGATATTTAAAAACAATCGGTATTTCGTGATGGTCCGCCTGGTCAGGGTGATGCCTTCTGATTCTAACATCTGCTGAATATCAAGGTCTGTTAAAGGGCTTGACTTATCTTCGGTTTCCACCAGTTTCATTACCTTGTCCTGAACTTCCTTGTTGCTGATCATCTCTCCGTCATCGGTTTTAATGCCTTCTGAGAACAGCAGGCGAAGGTTGATCAGTCCGAAAGGGGTCTGGGCATATTTTGAGCTGGTTACCCTCGACACCGTCGAAATGTCCATACCGATAAGGTCGGCCACTTCTTTCAGTACCATGGGTTTAAGCTGATGATTTTCGCCGGAAACAAAAAAGTCAGACTGGAGATAAACCAAAGCCTTGATCACCTTTGTCATGGTTTCTTCTCTCTGGCGTATGGCATCTACAAACCACAGGGCCGATTTGACTTTATTG
Organism: Emticicia sp. CRIBPO; assembly: GCF_009905725.1. Classification (GTDB taxonomy): domain Bacteria; phylum Bacteroidota; class Bacteroidia; order Cytophagales; family Spirosomataceae; genus Leadbetterella. The sequence goes on from NZ_JAAAKV010000007.1 coordinate 218,166, forward strand.
TTGACGTATTCTCTTGTTTTTGAGTCCGGGTGCTTCAGCAGTTCTTCTGCATAGTTTTCGTTGATGGCAAAGAAATAATTCTTGGGATTGTTGAGCTGGCCGGAAGGTTTGCCGTTCTCAATCGTCACCACGTAATCAGGAATAATGGTCGGGTTGTTTGAGAAACCTTTGCTGGTATCTTTCCCGAATGTCGGAGACGGCGATAAAGCCGAAATCTGGTTAATGATGTTTTTCAGCTCTTCTTCCTTCAGGCCAAAAGAAGCCTGAAGATCTGCATACTCGCGGTTGACAAACTTTTCAAAAGCCTGTTCAAGGACTTTAATGGCGTCTTCCACCTCTTCTCCCTGGCGGAGCTTTTCAGCCAGTTGGAGTAATAAATATTCTTTCAGATCAGTCGAAGCAAAACCTACAGGATCAAGCCTGTTGATGATGCTTTTGACCTTTGACACTTCATCTTCATTGAAAAACTTACCGGTCGAGAAAGAAATATCATCGGTGAGCTGCTCTACGCTGGCATTCAGAAAGCCCTTGTCGTCAACAGAGTTTAAAAGGAAATCCGCTATCTGTTTTTCACTTTCTGTCAGGTCAATCACAATCAGGTTTTGTCTGACTTCATCTGCTATGCCCTGGCTGTCATCAGACACCTCGAAACGGTAGTCGTCAGATTCACCATCATAATTATTATCTGCTGTTTTGTATTGAGGTATACCGTAATCGTATTCTTCAGGGCTGAAACTGTTTTCCCAATCCAGTTCTTTCATGCTGCTGCTCTCGAGTCCGTCGTCTGATCTGAAGTCTTCCACCGGGGCAATCTCCTCGGTTTTCTTACCGTCTTCTACTATGAAAGGATTTTCTTCCAGTTCATTGGACACATACTCTTCAAGCTCCTGTGAGTTAAGATACAGAAAATTCAGAAACTGAATCTGCTGAGGATTAATCTTAAGCGTCTGTTTTAAAGTTTGAATCTGGCTATTATTCAACATATCTTAATGGTAAGGTTTAACACAATCGTAGGAATCTTTCCTGAATTTATGTTAATTTTGATACACAAATCCATAAAATCAGTTATTCAAAACAGAGGCCAGAAATACCATTTCCGGACAGATGATCGTTTATATAAAGTCATCTTGTTGAATATCAGCATTTTACAAATAATGAGAGTTTTAAAGGTAGTCATTTTTCCTGAAACTATTGAGTATTTTTGGGTCTTTTATTTCCCAATCTGAGCAATTTTTTCATCAAAATGAAAACCCAGACCAAAAAACAGTATTCCAGGTTTTAATACTTCTTACTAAAAACAAGATTCTATGATTCTGAGTAAAAAAATAATCAACCTTATTTTTGGCATTTCCCTGTCTATCCTGATCATTATGAGCTTCTTTACCTATAACCGGTTCAGTTCATTCAGGAATTATGCCGGAATCGTGGATCACTCCTACAGGGTTCTAAATACCATCTCTGAAATCAAATCAGCCCACAGGGGACTTCTGGCCAGCCAGAGGAGTTACCTGATTACGAAAAAACCTGAATTTTACGACACCTTTCTCTCTGAAAAAATCCTTCTGAGAAAATCGGTTGAAAAAATGCTTGACATCACCACGGAAGACCCCGTGCAGAATGCTTACGGGGAGAAACTCAACGGACATTCGGAAGAAAAAATCCACAGCCTCATGATGGAGGTCATCAACGATACCCTCAACGCCAAATATAAGCCGGATCAACGTAAGTTATATTCCAAACATGAAACCATCAGTAAAGAACTGAATACGATACTGACTAAAATGGAAAATCATGAAAACAATAAAATCCAGAACAGCCTTAAGATCAAAGAAGACCAGGGAAAATATACCCCTCTGCTGCTCTTTTTAACTTCTATTGTTGCCATCGCCCTCATTTCCGTTTCCTTTTATTTTATTACCAAAGAGCTTTCGGAACGACGAAGAACACAGTTATTGCTGGAAGAAAACATTGAGCACCTCAACCGGTCGAACCGGGAATTGGAACAATATGCCTATATAGCCTCCCATGACCTTCAGGAGCCGCTTCGAAAGATCAGGATATTTACCGACCGGCTTCTCCAGAGGCACGCTGAGAAACTTGAAAAAGAGCCGAAAGAACTTGTTGAGAAAATCAATAACTCTGCAGAAAAGATGACATTCCTCATCAATGACCTTCTCAATTTTTCAAGGTTACTGAGCTCGGAAATCAGCCCTGAAAAAGTGGATGTCAGCAAAGTCATTGAAAACGTAAAATCAGAATTTGCAGAAGAGATCAAAGAAAAACATGTGAAAATAGAAATGAGCAACCTGCCAGTGATCACGGGTTTTGAATCTGAACTCAACCAGCTCTTTACCAATTTATTTACAAACTCCCTGAAGTTTCATTCTCCCAACCGCAAGGTGGTGATTAAAATAAAAGGACAGGATTTTTCAAAATGGGAAGGTTCAGAGGAATATAAATATGACCTTGTGACCTTTTCTGATAACGGAATTGGCTTTAATAATCAGTATAAAGACAAGATATTCTCGATTTTCGGCAGGCTTGAAAAAACCAAGCAGACCACCACAGGCACAGGGATCGGCTTATCGATCTGTCAGCGGGTAATGGAAAACCACAACGGTTTTATAGAAGCCGACGGGGAAGAAGACAAAGGAGCCAAGTTTCTGCTTTATTTTCCGAAACAGGAAGCTGAATAAAAGAAAGGCCGGAACCCACAAGCTTGAGTCCCGGCCTAATTTATAAAGAATGGCTATAAAGTTATAAGATGTCGTGTGAAAAAGATGTGGAATTTAGTGGCTGATCTATGTATATTACAAGCCTAAAATTGTTTTTAACTTCAGAGAAACACTCGTCTGGGTATTGGATTTTACGGCTACGCTTTTCAGATCTATGGCACTTTCAATGTCCAGCACCAGGTTAAGGTTCAGATTTGCGTTCGTCTCCGACTCAGGTTTTGCCACCTGTATCTCGTATTCACCTGCCTCCAGAAAAGATAATTTGAAATTTCCTCCTCCATCAACTTTAGCACTTGTTACGGCATTACTGAATTTGATTTCACTTGCTCCCTGTCCTTTGGCCTCCACTTCTTTGTTGAATGACCCTTTTTTGTAGGCATACACCACAGCCTGGCCAGAAAGTGCAGAGAAGTTAGAAATGTTACCCGTGATAGTACCCGTAGCCTGCTTGTTTCCTGCACGAATGGCAGATTTCAACTCGCCGGCCGTTACAAAAGCATAGTCATTATTTTTGTGTTTGATCGCTTTACGAAGGTCAAAATCCATGATGATCTCTGTTTTTCCTTCTGATTCCACTACAAAGTTCTTGGCGTTAAGCTCTATTTCATTTTTAGCGTTTCCGGCCAGCTCAAGTTTATCCTTTACGCCTCCGGCTTTAACGATATAACAACCCGGGCTCGCCCCGTTCTGGTCTGTTTCGGTATCAATAACCAGGGCAATTTTAGAGTAAGAGTCTGCTCCTACCATGGCTTCTCCCAACTGTAATGAGTTACCGTTTTGTAAACTCAAAATGTCGATTGTTTTAGGTCCTTTAAATCCTTCATAAACTTTTCCGTCCACTTTTATTTCAGTAATTGTCACAAATGCCGCTGATACATCAGCATTATCAACCGGGGCATCTGTAATAGAAAAGGCAAGCGTTCCCTTTTTTGCGTCAGGATCGGACGGGTTTAAATCTCCGCCATTGTCCTCACATGAAATCATTGGAAAAATGAATAATCCAATCAAAAAGAGTTTAGGATTCTTAAATAAATTTTTCATGAGTTTTAAGTTTTCTTTAGTTTAAATGCGTTTTCATCTTCCATCCAAAAAACCTGTACCTTCCGTCCAACAGCCATTGGTGCGGAGAAACGAGCAATTTTGTCTAAAAATCTCTACGACTTAAATCATTTAAAGCCGATCGGATTGATATGGAATGATTTTTTTGCTTTTCAGGAAAACTATTAATAAACCATAAACAGTACAATGATGAAAAACTTAACTATCGCCGCATTACTGATGCTGATTTCATTTTCGGGGTTTTCGCAGTATAAAACGGCAGTGGGTATCCGTTTTAACGGAGGGTACGGACTAAGCATCAAACACAATAAAAATTCAAAAATAGCCCTTGAGGGGATTATCAGCGGATACAGAAACGGCGTAAACGCCGCCTTACTTTATGAGGTTCATGACAGGGCTCTGAGTACTCCCGGATTCAGATGGTATTACGGTGCCGGCGGGCATATTGGAGTTTGGGATGAGTACCATGGCAGAGGATGGTGGTATGATGAAACCCGCAACGGCTTTACTGTCGGTGTCGATGGTATCCTGGGGATTGAATATACTTTTACTGAAATTCCATTCAACATGAGTCTGGACTGGAAACCGGTCTTTAACATCGTCCGGAACCCCGGTGTGTTTGTAGGCGATGTCGGTCTGACGCTCCGTTTGCCCTTCAAATGATTTAACTAAATTTGTCTTTGTCAATATACCTGAGAAGTTGTCCACACAGCTTCTCATTTTTTTTTGCAAACTTCCGTCAAATAACCACAACAACTTGGTAATCAAAAAATTACCCAACAAAACACCTTCCTTTTTATGCTTATTTATTTAGCAATATAATGGTTAATAATTTAGCAATGAAATCATTCCTTTATCTTAGCAGTCACAAAAAAGGGATAAATTTTGGAGAACATTTCAGACAGCCGGCACAAAGGACGGGGGGCAAAATTCAATGCCGCCAACAAGTTTCTTGCGAACCAGTATGAGCCGGATGAGGACGCTTACCTGGAAGATGATGAGTTCCCGTCTCCGAAAATCAAAACCAAATACCTGGTTGAAAATGCCAAAAAAGTAATCAACGTGACGGACAGTCCGGATATGCGGGGGGCTTTGTATGTCAACCCATACCAGGGCTGTGAGCATGGCTGTATTTATTGTTATGCCCGCAATTCACACGAATATTACGGATACTCTGCTGGGATAGATTTTGAATCTAAAATAATGATCAAAAAGAATGCTGCAGAGCTGATAGAAAAGAAATTCATGTCCAAAAACTGGGTCTGTAAACCCATCAGCCTCTCAGGAAATACTGATTGCTACCAACCCGCAGAAAAGAAATTTAAAATCACCAGGCAGATTCTTGAAGTCTGCCTTAAATACCGGAATCCTGTCGGTGTGCTGACCAAAAACGCCCTGGTACTCCGGGATATTGATCTGCTTGAAAAAATGGCGGATTTGGGGTTGGTACAGGTACTTTTCTCTATCACCACATTCAACGAGGAACTCCGGCAGGCCATGGAGCCCCGGACGGTTACCGCAGACAGGCGACTGAAAGTCATGAAAAAACTGTATGATGCAGGTATTCCAGTGGGCGTCATGACCGCCCCGATCATACCTGGACTGAATGATCATGAAATCCCGAAGCTGGTTGAAGCCGCAGCAAATGCCGGGGCAGCTTTTGCGGGGTACACGGTGGTAAGGCTGAACGGTTCTATTGCCGTACTCTTTGAAGACTGGATCCGCACGGCTTTTCCGGACAAGGCCGACAAAGTGCTTCACCAGATTGCGGAATGCCACGGCGGCAAACTCAACGATTCACGGTTCGGATTGAGGATGTCGGGAGAAGGTCCGCTGGCTGAAAACATAAAATCAATGCACAGGATAGCCAGGGAAAGATACATGAAAGACCGGAGGCTCCCTCCTATGAATACTTCGGGTTTTATCCGTGACGGGCAACTGAATTTGTTTTAACCACATGACTAAAGGTAAAATCTTTAGGTTTTTTTAGGGTTAGATGTTAAATCTCCCCGGGAAATTTTCCGGGGTTATTTTTTATCCGGCGTTTTTAAGCAAAAAAAGCCACCCCATAAAATGAGGTGGTTTTAAGTTGACCCTATCCCTAACTACTAAAAAAACCAAAAGCTGTTCCTTAATCTGAACTCCACAGAACCAAGGTAGTCATCTTTTGTATAAACTTTAGCGGTGTAAACACCCGCTTTAAGCTTTTCTGAAACCGGCACATCAAAGGTGACTACATTTGAACCCTGGGCATAATCTACTACCTGGGTAGCATGCACCTGTACCGGTATAGTTTTTTCTATTGAATTAACACTTACTTCTTCATTCCAATTTTTCAGCGGCTCCATTTTCTCGTTAACAAGACTTAAGTAAACCGTTTGCTGATCTTTTACCCTTTCTTTCAGGTAAGTCGGAATGGTAAATGAAACTTTAACATTTTTTGTCTTTTTCGCTTTGGCGGTAAGTTTTTCATTACCTTTTGCAGATTCTACTTTGAAGTGGTCAGCCGGAGCTTCATAAATCACTTCTTTCAATTCAGCCTGCAATCCGTTATAATCATTGGTCAGCGTACCATATTTAGTTTCCCATTCTGAGATCTGTTGTTTCTGCTGAGCAATATTTTCTTCAAGAATCGGAATATTTTTCAACTCTTCTTCAAGTGCCAGTTTCATCTGTGTCAATTCAGCCAACTGAGTCTCTACAGCGGCCAGTTGTTGTTTCTGATCTTCAGAAAGCGTTTTCAACCCGGCGAACTCATTTCTCAGCCTGTTCAGTTGCCTGTTTTTCTCAGCAATTGAAGCATTAGCACTTTCAAGTTTTGCGGTTAATTCGTCAATATTCTTAGTTTTCTCAACCAACTTCACTGAATACGTCTCCACTTCATCTCTCAACTCGTTTCTTACAGTATTTAAGGAATCAATCCTGGCCTTGGCAACTGTATTTTTCGTAGTGTACTCATTTGCGTTCTGGTGCTCTATAACACCGTAGGCCAATGCTCCTGTAAATGCTAAACCTAACGCTCCGATCAGCCATGCAGATCTGTTACTTTCATTCGTGTTCATGATTGTGCTAGTTTAATTTAAAATTGTGATTTATTTTAGTGGTCAGTCCTTTCTGTTCTGCAGACGATTAATCCAGATTTCTCCTTTTTCGGTCACCTTATCCAGAAAACCTTTCAATATATTTCTGGAGATGGTGTATGTGTCGGATTCTTCGTCATAATAAATGGAAGCTGCGGGATCATTTTTATAATCAGAGATTCTGTTCAGCACCCTTGACTCGTAACGGGTCTGCCGGCCCTTCCTCCAGGAAGCTACAGCCACTGCCGCCGATACGATCCCAAGTCCTAAAAAGATTCTTCCTGTCGCCTTCATTTTGATTATGATTTAAAACTCAAAACATCAAATTGTCTACGCTTTAAGGGAAAAAAATAATGTTCCTGTGAAAAACCCAGCCCTTTTCCCCAAAAAATGCGAAACAAATTCCCCACTTTGTGGATTTTTGTTGAAATTCCACAATTCCACACCATCCTGTTTCTAAATGACTGATTATTTGAGAGCTTATTACTACTAGTACGTGGCAAACCTTATTTGGATGCTTAGAGTATTCAAAAATTCACTCCAGCGGAACGGATGTTTTAACAGGGAATGCAGAGGAAGCATTATGTCTTCTGATAAACAAGGGTAATTGCGACACACCATTACCCGGACTCTAAAATTTTCATATCCTAAATAATAACACTTATGACCACTGTAAGAAAAATTTCGACCCATAGCTTTTCAAAAGTTATGATGATACTGGCCACCATCTTCCTGATGTCGTCTTGTAATTCTTTGAAAAAACTGACAAGAGAACAAAAAGGAGCACTCATCGGTGTGGGAGCAGGAGCAGCAGCCGGAGCGGCCATTGGCTCAAAATCTAAAAATCCAGCTGTTTATGCCATTGTCGGATCTGCTGTCGGCGGCATCGGCGGGGCGGTAATCGGACGATATATGGACAAGCAGGCTGAAAAACTGGAAAGGGAACTCGGCAATACCGCGGAAGTTGAACGTGTGGGAGAAGGTATCAAAATCACAATGGACTCAGGTATTTTGTTTGCAACCGACTCTTATAATTTATCAGCCAAGTCTAAAAGCAGTCTTGAGAAACTGTCTGCCACATTAAAAGAATATCCTGATACCGAAATTCTGGTAGCAGGCCATACAGACAATACAGGCACAGAAGCCTATAACCTGAGGCTTTCTGAAAAAAGAGCAGACGCTGTTTCTGATTTTTTATCTGCCAATGGTGTGAAACGCACCCGTCTTGTTGTAAAAGGTTACGGAGAATCAGCTCCTTCTTTTGACAACAACACAGAATCGGGACGTGACAAAAACAGAAGAGTGGAGATGGCTATCGTGGCCAACGACAAGTTGAAAAAAACAGCTAAATCAGAAGAATCCGTCTCACAGAATAATTAATAACATAAACCACTAAATTTTCAAAATCATGAAAAATCTCATTATTGCTTTCGTTACCCTATTGAGCGTCAACTGTGCCTTTGCACAAAACAAGAAGATTACGACCGGGATCAAGTTCGGTGCCAATTTATCACAGATTAAAAGTGACGGCAAAGGCCAGGCTTATTTTGAAAATGACGAAACCCGTTCAGTAGGTTTCACAGGGGGTGTATTTGCCCGTTTCGGAAATAAATTCTTTATCCAGCCGGAGATCATGATATCAACCAAAGGAGGTAAACTGACCGTCTTTGAAAGTGCACTTTTTGACACCAAAAAAACCATTGATTATCGTTCTACCTATCTTGATTTCCCGGTGTTGGTGGGGGGTAAAATAGGTGATGTGGTCAGATTGAATGTCGGACCGGTAGCCACTTTCCTGATCAACCAGGATGGTAAATTTAAAGATAACTTCAATGAAGAAAATGAACCGGCTTTCAGTAAGGCCATCCTGGGCTACCAGGCTGGTGTAGGGTTTGATATCGGCAGAATCAACCTGGATATGAGGTATGAAGGAAATGTCAACGATGTATTCAACATTGATTACAACGACCAGCAAACTGCTTCAAAGTTTGCCGCCAAAGGAAACCTCTTCCTTTTCACCGTCGGGTTTGCGTTTTAAATTGTTTAAGTTAATATATACCTCAGAAAGCCACCGGGATGATCCCGGTGGCTTTTTTAATGAGTATCGGGTAGAGAAAACCGTTTTCCCTTGTCTGTGTTTCTCACAAGTGTGCGTACCCAAGCCTTTCAAGGTCAGTTATATCTTTGGTAAGGTGAGTTTTGCCGTTGACAAGCACGTAAAGGTCGTCGCAGATATCTACCACCTGCCTGAACATGTGGTCGGTAATCAGGATGCCTTTGTTTTCCTTTTCAGAAAGGATCAGTTGTCTGATTTTATCGATGTGTAAGGGCATTACATGGGTGAACGGCTCGTCCATCAGTACAAACCTGGTTTTGGAGGTCAGGATCACATACATTTCTATCAACCGCCGCTCTCCTCCTGAAAGCGTCTTAATGGCCGTTTTCTGACGCCCTGCAAATTCGGGCATAAACGCTTCAAGACCGGAATAGTCTGCTTCAAAATCAGAAAATATCCTTTCGAGGCTCAACGATCCGGGAATAAAATTAAACTGCGGAAGGTAGCTTATCAGGTGTGGGGAGTTGCACCCCAGGATATTATAAACCTTGTCAAATCTCACAGACCTGTTGTCTGTTTTCATCTGACCGTAAATGATTCTCATCAGGCAGCTTTTCCCGGCACCGTTCCTGCCCAGCAGGCCCGTCACTTTGCCGGTCTCACATTTGAGATAAATATCTGACAGTATACTCCTGTTACTGAACTCCATGGAAATGCCATCGGCTTCAAGAATATGCTTCATTGGCTGCGATAAAGTAGGTATAAAATGGTAAGAAACAGGATGAAATCAAAACTGAAGGTAACGGTGAACAGCAACTTTTTTGAAAGACCGAGGTTCTGGTAATAATAAAACTCCTTCTGCTTATACGAACTCGTAAAATAGTAGATGATCCCGAGTGTGAATACCTTGAACCAGAACAGCGAGGAGAAGGTAACCACACCATATCTTTTGAAGATATCATAACAACAGTAGGTGATTACCGAAGAAACAAACAGGAAATTATAATAAAAGGTAATGATCAGTCTTATTTTCTTCATAGTTTTTGGTCGCGTTGGAAAAACGGATATGCCGTGACCGCCGGGCATCGAAAAAACATTTCTTTTCCCTTCGTGCATTCTCCGGCTTCCGTACCCCTTTTCTCCCATAAATATACGCTTCGCAAAACCGGTATTATCCTGCTGAAGAGCATATTAAGAAACTTTAAGATTTCTCCCAAAAACAAAAACCGTTATCAAGTCATTTCTGATCCCAACAACGGCTTTGCAATCTAACCTAATCAAATATTATCTTCCGGCTCGTCTCTCGAGTTCTGCTCTTTTCAAAGTAATTAAATGTCCGATAGGTTTTCCTGCCCTGTAAGTAACCACACGAAGGGTTATCGGCCCGTCCGGTAGCTCAACAGTCTTGTCGAATTTTGTTGAGAACTGGTCCGGCATCGTATCATCAATAGAATAAAAAATGTCCAGACCCGGCACTTCCGATTCAAGGGTCAGCGTCAGTTTTCCGTCATTGACAGAAGTTTTCACAATCGCATCGTACATCGCTTTTGAGTAATTGACTTCTTTGATATCCGAACGTTCAAAATGGGTCTCTACTCTCTTTACAAAATTCTCCCAGTTTTTTGATTCCTTCGGCGACCAGAAAATGTCAGCCAAAGCCCATCCACGCGGGTAGGTCATGTATTCCGCATACCTCAGTGTAGGAATCTGCTCCGTCCAGAGGTTGCCTTGTCCACCCAGGATTCTTTTCGGATCAACCCCATCAGGAACGGGCTCGAAACTGTAGCTTTTGCTGAGTCTTAAACCGGCATAAATAGGCGGATCAACCGAATTCTCTCCCTGGTTATAGTCAATGTAGGCAAATGTAGTCGGTGTCATGATCACATCATGGCCCATATGTGCGGCTTCAATTCCTCCTTTCACACCTCTCCAGCTCATCAGTGTCGCTTCAGGAGAGATGCCGCCTTCCAGGATTTCATCCCAGCCCAGAAATTTCTTGCCTTTGCTTTTAAGTATTTTTTCCACCCTGTTCATAAAGTATCCCTGAAGGTCTTCTACATGTCTGATGCCCAGTTTTTTCATGAGTGCCTGGCACCCCGGATCTGCCGCCCAGTAGCCTTTGTAGCATTCATCACCCCCCACATGGATATATTTGCCCGGAAATAAATCTGCCACTTCTGTGAATACCTTGTCCAGAAACTCATACACTTTCTCATCCGACGGGTTAAGGGTATTCTCAAAATTCACTTTAAAAGTACCGTTGCCGTACCAGTCTGCAATTGAAATGCCGGGGTTAACAAAAGTTTTCGGGTCTTTTTTGGTACTCAGCTCAGGATAAGCCGCAATAGCCGCCATGCTATGTCCCGGTACATCTATTTCAGGAACAATGGTCACGTTTCTTTCCGCTGCATATTTAACGATCTCACGGATATCTTCATGGGTATAAAAACCTCCGACAGTCGCTTTTTCACCCGGTTTAGGGGCAGGCAGCCTGCTGCCGAAATGGCCCGAACGGGGTACACGCCATGCTCCCACTTCTGTCAGTTTAGGCAATGATTTGATCTCGATTCTCCAGCCCTCATCATCGGTCAGGTGCCAGTGAAAAACGTTGTATTTCAGTTTTGATATCTCATCGATGTATTTTTTGACGTCTTCTTTCACAAAGAAATTACGGCTCACGTCGAGCATGATCCCTCTCCAGCTAAAACGCGGATAATCAGTAATTTTAACCGCAGGAACAGTCCAGGCCACTTTCGCCACCGACTTGCTTTCCACTTCTTTCGGAAACAACTGAAGCAAGGTCTGAACCCCATAATATAATCCGGCAGTTTGATTGGCAGATAATTTTACGGTTTTAGGTGTCACTTCCAGGGCGTATCCTTCGCTTCCCAGCTGTGTATTTTCAGCAGTATTGAGGCTTATCGCAATAGCATTGGCAGCCCCCGGATTAGCCTGTTTTGCCGCCAGGTTAAAGCCGCTCACAAGGCTGAGTTTTTGTGAAAGGGCCTCAGCATAAGACTTGCTCTCAGGCTTATCGTATGTAAAAACTGTATTTTTATTTAAAGTAAAACTCCCGGACCGGGTCAGAACTTCGACAGGTTGAGGAATAATGTGGATTGGATTATTCTGAGCACGGGCTGCTCCAAATGCCAGCAAGAGGACAATGAGTTGAATTTTCTTCATGAATGCTTGAAATAATTACGGGTAAAGATTGAATTTGTTAACCAAAAATAATGATTTATTTCGAAAAGCAATGGCTAGTTTTTAAATTTTTTTAAAAATAACAATTCCCTTCCTGCTGCGTTAATTAGGTTAATTAAAGAAAAAGTTGACTAATATCATTTTACAAAAGAAGCAGATCGCTTTAGTTTGGAAATTAAAAGAATTGGAGGCTGTCTTGAAACCATTTTCTAACCGGAATGGTTTTTTAAAGAAGTACAGAGTACAATGAATATCTTACTTTTCTTATTTGTAGAACTTTCATGATTATATTTTATGCAGCTATTACCCATAGACAGACGAAGTAATCTGAGCCGCGAGGAATTCATCGAAAATTACCTTAAACCAAAACGTCCCGTTGTTTTTACGGATCTGGCAAAAGACTGGCCGGCTCTCAGTAAGTGGACTTTTGAATGGCTCAGAGATAACCACGGAGATTTGGAGGTTCCTCTTTTCGACAACAATGTTCATAACTCAAAAAGTTATTACCAGGCCGCAAAAACCATGCGTTTCGGTGATTATCTCAGCTTAATCGAAAAAGGTCCCAGCGATCTCAGAATATTCTTATTCGACATTTTCAAAAAAGCCCCTGAGCTCAAAAGCGATATCCGCTTCCCGACCATCATGGACGGCTTTCTGAAAAGTTACAAGTTTATGTTTTTCGGAGGTCAGAACTCCGTTGTGAACCTGCATTACGACATGGATTGCTCCCATGTTTTTCTGACACAGTTCCAGACCAGGAAACAAATCATCCTGTTTTCTCCGGAAGACAGTGAGAAAATCTACCACCACCCGTACACTGTGCAGAGCCACATTGATCCGCTTAAACCGGATTATGAGAAGTTTCCGGCACTTAAAAATGTAAAGGGGTATGAAGCCATTATCGGTCACGGAGAAACGATATTCATGCCTTCACTCTGGTGGCATTATATCAAATATGTGGACGGTGGTTTCAGTGTAGCCTTAAGAGCCAATGACTCTGTATTTACACAGGTGAGAGGCGGTTATAACCTGGTTCGTCATACCGTTATCGACAAAGGGATGAATTTCCTGATGGGTGAAAACTGGAAAAAATGGAAAGAAAAGAAAGCCATTGAAAATGCACAGGAAGCCTTGAAAGAAGAAGCCTGAGCATAAAACTTCATTAAAAGTCCTCATCTGAAATCTGTTCAGGTGAGGATTTTTCTTTTACCGGAGTTTGCTGGGATTCCATTGTCCTCACAATTTTTTCGAGGTTCATGCTTCTTGCAGAGGCATCAAAAATCTCACGGTACACCCCCTCATCAGCATACAGCGTTTCATGCGTGCCGTGCTCTGCCAGACGGCCTTTCTGCAGCACGTAGATCTCATCGGAATCAATGATTTGTGACAGGCTGTGTGAAATGACAATCACGGTCCTGTTGGCTTTTATGGCATCCAGACTGATCCTGATCTGTTCCGTGGCGATGACATCCAGGCTGGCGGTGGGCTCGTCCAGGATAATGATCGGCGGGTTTTTCAAAAACAGACGGGCTATCGCAATGCGTTGTTGCTGTCCTCCGGACAAGGTGTGGGCATCGGACTCATATTTTTTGGGCAACTCCATGATCTGATCGTGCAGGTACGCTTTTTTGGCGGCCTCCTCCACCTCTTCAAAAGTGGCCTTCATTTCTCCATACCTGATGTTCTCTTCGATAGTACCTTTAAAAATATGATTCTTCTGCAGCACCATCCCGATGTCACTTCTGAGCACATCGGTGTCATAATCCTGGATATTGACACCATCCAGCAGGATCTCTCCGGAATCAGGTAAATAGAATTTGGTCAGCAATTGCACGAGGGTCGACTTGCCCGCTCCCGACACACCCACCAGGGCGGTGGTCTTGTTTTTCCGGATGACCATACTGATGTCATGCAGGGCCTTCATGCCATTCGGATAAGTGAAATTCACATTCCTGACCACGAAATCCCCTGCTATGTTTTCAGGATGATAATGGCCGCTCAGCTCCTTTTCATCCTCGGCATCCAGCACCTGGAAAAAACCCTCCGAGTAAACGAGGGCTTCGTTAAATTCGTCGTAAATCCTGTGGAGTTGTTTGATCGGGGCTGACACGTTACTGAACAACATGATATGGAACATAATAGCTCCGATGGACATTTTCTGATCCAGAACCAGGTAGATGGTCAGGATAATGATCAGAACCACACCTATCTGCTCCACAAAACTTTTGAGCCCGTCAAAGAGGAAATTGCTCTGCCTGGTCTTTAATTGCAGCCTCACGAGGGACTGTTGCAGCCCATATTGCTTGATCTCCTCATATTGTTCCCTCACAAATGACTTGATGACCACGATGGCATCAATGATGTTGACCAGGCCGCTGTTCTTTTGTTCCCTCTGTCTTCTCAGGTTTATTCTTACCCCTTTCAGTTTATTGGCCTGCACAATGCTGATCCAGAAATAGACCGGCAAAATCGTAACGGCTACCAAACCGACATAGACATTGGCCGAGAACATGAAGATCAGGGCTACGATGGCATTGGCAAACAAAGGGAAAATATCTATAAAGATGTTCTGGATCAGTTTGGTGAGGCTTTCAACCCCTCTGTCGATCCTGGTCTGAAGTTTCCCGGTCTGGTTTTCATTGTCCGTAAAAAATGCCAGGCGGTAAGACAGTATCCTTTGAATCGCGTTCTGGGCCAGCTCGCTGGAAACATTGATGCGGATTTTTTCTCCGTAAAACTTCTGCCCGAACTGAATCAGGGAGTTGATGATTTCTTTGCCGAACAAAATGGCGGATATCATGAAAAGCAATGAAATACCATCTTTCAGACCCTTGCCCTCGTTGAGCATTGTCTGCACCGAATCTACAGTATAACGAAGAACAACCGGGTTGACCTGGGCTGCCAGTGAGCCGATGAGCGTTAAAAGCAAAGTAAGAGCCACCAGTTTGTTATTGGGCTTTACATAAGGTCTGAGACGTTGAATAACCTGCCAGAAGTTCATATTTAATTCTTTGTGGAAAATATTAAAAGTAAGAATATTATGTTAAAGTTTCGGGATCTGCCGTTAATTTTCAATCCTTCCTGCTCCGCAATGCGTTTATATAGTCATTCAGACACTTACCGATATGATAAAACTAAGCTTTTTTCTTTTAATAACGGGTCTTGTTTCCTGCGAAGCAAAAGAAAACCAGGAGATGATTCAAACCACACCTGTCAGTCCGGGCCCCCAGGCTAAATACAGCTACCTGGCCCTGGGTGACAGTTATACCATCGGCCAGAGTGTGCCGGCGGATCAGTCTTTCCCGTATCAGCTGCAAAAAAAACTGCAAATGAACGACAGGCCCGTGGGAGAACCGTTTATTATTGCCCGGACTGGCTGGACCTGTGATGACCTTATGTCATCCATCAATGCCCAGGTTAAAGCCGGTGATCAATATCAGCTGGTGACGCTGCTTATTGGGGTAAATGACCAGTACAGGGGATATAATATCAAAGATTATCCGGCCAGATTCAAAGCATTGCTGCAAAAAGCCGTCAGCCTGGCAGGAAACAATCCGCAAAATGTGATCGTGGTGTCTATCCCTGACTATGGGGCCACGCCTTACGGAGCGGGAAGTGCTGCTGCCATCGGCAAAGAAATCGATGCCTATAATGCCATCAACAAGACCATTTCTGAAGAATTGCTGGTCAACTATGTCAACATTACGGATATCTCAAGAATGGGTCTTTCTGACCCTGAGCTGGTGGCCAGGGATGACTTACACCCTTCCGGAAAAATGTACGGGTTGTGGATAGACAGAATCCTTCCTGTGGCCATTAAAATATTGAAATAAGTCCTTTTAACGCAACTCGGGAATCTGGATACCGGTGATTTTCCGGTAGAGATCAATGGCATATAAATCTGTCATTCCGGAAATAAAATCTACGACAGCCTGGAGGTTATGGTAAAGAGGCTCATCTGGATGAATACCAAACTGAGCGGGCACCACCAGCAGTATTTTCTTTGATTTGGCCAGTTTAGGGTTCAGAACGGCCCTGACAAACTCCTTAAGCAAACCCCCAATAACATGGTAACCGGCGATCTCGATCTCTATGACCGATTTGTGGTTATAGATTTTACGAACAGAGACTTCATCAATCTTCTTCAAAAGAGCGATCGAACGTTCATCCACGAGGTCAATCAGGGACTTATTAAGTTTGCCGTTGAGCAAGGCTTCCTCGTTTTCTATAAAAACCTCCGTGCATTTTTTGGTCAGAAAATTGATCAGCATGGCTCTTAACAAGGAAAGCTGCTGTTTTTCATCCTCAATTTCAGCTATTTTTTTGTGCAGGTAGTCATTTTCCTGCTCCCCTTCAAAAAACGGCAGCAACAAGTCCTTCGTTTGCTCTATGCTGATAATATTCAGCCTGAAGGCATCCTCCAGGTCTATGATCCGGTAACAGATATCATCTGCGGCCTCTACGAGAAAAACAAAGGGATGACGGGCATAGGTGTTTTTGGCTTCGTCGATGATGTTGATCCCCAGTTCTTCTACAATCTCTTTATAATACGTTATTTCAGAGTCAAAAAAACCGGATTTTTTCGTGGAGATGAGTCCTGTTTCTTTCTTAAAACCATGGGTAGAATCTACAGGGTATTTGATGATGGAAGCCAGTGTAGTGTAGGTCAGTTTCAGGCCCAGTTTCAGGAAAATCCTGGTTAAAATCCTGAAAGCATTGGCATTGCCTTCAAACCACCGGAAGTCGTTCAACTGGTTTTCAGTCAGTTCTTTTTCAATGACTGCCGCCTGTTCAGGATCCAGCTCATTAAAGAAAGTCCTGATGGCCTCTTCTCCCGAATGCCCGAAAGGCGGGTTGCCGATGTCATGGGCAATACAGGCCGTCTGGATCACATCAGAAAGCTCAAACCGGTAAAAATTATGGGTGTTTTCTGAAAATTCTTCTTTGTATTTTTCGCTTAGTTTTTCGCCGACGGCCCTGCCGAGTGAGCGGCCCACTGAGGCTACCTCGAGGCTGTGAGTGAGCCGGTTATGCACAAAAACAGCACCCGGCAAAGGGAATACCTGTGTTTTGTTTTGCAGTCTTCTGAATTGCGAAGAAAAAATCAGGCGGTCATAATCACGCATGTAATCTCCCCGGATTTCGTCTCTCTGCTGTCTGTTACTTGACCCGAAGCGTTTATTTGAAAAAAGTGTCTGCCAATTCATAAATGGGAATAATGGGTGATGAAGCTGTTGTGGTTTCAAAGCTCTCTTTTTTCTATTTCTTTACGGATGACATTCACGATAACCTCCTCCACTTTATCCTCTTTGATGGATAGTATCGCAAAAACCAGGATGTAGACGCCCAGCATGATGGCGTAGCCTGCCCACGAACTTCCGATCCACTGGTTAAGTAAAACGGCAATGAGTATGCTGGCAAAAATGATAATGGCAAAAAGTACAAGAAAAGTGAACAATTTAATTAAAAACTGAGCGGCCAGGCCTTCGAGCTTTTCCTGGATTTCAATTTTCTTCAGCTCAAATTTGGCTTCTACCAGCCTCACCAGGTTGTCTTTTAACTCTCCGAAATTGAAGTATTCCGAAATCTTACTTTTTATTCCCATGATCTTATGTTGTTAAACAGCGTCTACATTGACGACAAACTGTACAGATTTAAATTGCTTTTCAGCGGCTAAATTTACTAATTCTTCTTTTAGCAATTGCTTTGTGGCTTTGATATTTAATTTATCCTTCTCCAGTTTGAGCCAGACTTCAAACAAAAATTTGTTGCGGATCCGCTCTACCAGCGATTTTTCCGGGCCTAAAACCCTGTCTTTTCCCAACCTTGCCGCCAGCTGATTCGCCAGCCTTCCTGCTGCCTGGTGGGCCAGCACCTGGTCTACGTCTTTTATCGTGATTTCGATAATTCTTGAGAAAGGCGGATAATTGAAAGCTTCTCTTTCCTGTATCTCCGTGTCATAAAAACCCACGTAATCATTGTTCAGGATAAACTGAAGAATCGGGTTCTGCGGGCTTCCGGTTTGTATGAGCACTTCGCCGTGTTTATCTCTTCGTCCGGCCCTGCCGCTCACCTGGGTAATCATCTGGAATGCTTTTTCACCCGCTCTGAAGTCGGGAAAATGGATCATCTTATCTGCATTGAAAATCCCGACGAGGCTCACATTGTCAAAGTCAAGTCCTTTGGAAACCATCTGGGTACCCACGAGAATATCGGTCTGCCCTTCTTCAAACTCCCCGATGATCTGCTGGTAAGCATTCTTGGTCCGCGTGGTATCAAGGTCCATTCTCCTGATGATGGCCTCAGGGAAAATCTCCTTGAGGTCATCTTCTATTTTTTCGGTCCCTACGCCTACGGTCTTCAGTCTTGTTGAGCCGCAATCCGGGCAGGTTTTGGGAGCCGATTCTTTATGTCCGCAATAGTGGCAAACCAGCTGACCGCTGTTGAGGTGATAGGTCAGACTGACGGCACACTGGTCGCAGGAACCAATCCAGTTACACTCCTCACAATTCATGTACGGAGCATACCCGCGACGGTTCTGAAATATAATGGTTTGTTCTTTTTTGCTGAGATTGTCGCTGATGGCCTGGTACAGCCGGCTTGAAAACTCCAGCTTCATGGTTTTGTTCTTTTTTTCAGCCTTCAGGTCTATCAGCTGAATGTCAGGCAATTGTGCATCGCCAAATCTGCGAAGCAATTCTACCAGGCCATATTTCCCCTGCTTAGCCTGATAATAAGACTCAAGGGATGGTGTGGCAGAACCCAGTAAAACTTTCGCATTTTGCTTGATACCCAGCATGATGGACACGTCTCTGGCATGGTATCTCGGGGCAGGGTCAAATTGTTTATAGGACGACTCATGTTCCTCATCCACAATGATCAGTCCGAGGTTTACAAAAGGTAAAAAGATAGCGGACCTTACTCCGACAACAAACTGGAAACGGCCTTCCAGGATACCTTTCCATACTTCAACGCGTTCGTTATCTGAAAATCTGGAATGATATACGCCCATTTTATCCCCGAAAACCTTACGGAGCCTTCCGACAATCTGAGTGGTCAAGGCGATTTCGGGCAGCAGAAGCAGTATCTGCGAGCCGCCTTCCATGACTTTCTGGACCAGGTCAATATAAACTTCCGTCTTACCGCTACCTGTGATCCCGTGAAACAAGACGACGTCTTTGCTTTTAAACTGGTCTATGATGCCGTTGACGGCCTTGTCCTGGTGTTCTGTCAGTTGAATGTCCTGGGCCTCAAAATCCCCGCCCTCTTCCAGCCGGCTGATGACGACTTCAAATTCTTCCAGGATGCCTTTTTCAAGCAGGGTTTTCAATGACGAGTCAGAAATCTCCCCTTTTTTCAATAAGGATTTGTCAACACCGTGGGCATTTTTTGTCAGAAGGTCATTGAGCGGAACATGATTCAGATATTCCAGGATCACCTCCTGTTGCTTGCTCGTTTTTTCCAGGCGTTCTATCAGGTTCAGAATTTCCTCAGAGCCTTCATAGACTCTTTTCAGCCTGACTTTCTTAACAATCTTCGGTTTGTATTTTTCCTTAACCTCCTCAAACAGGATGATGGCATGTTTGGCAGTGAGGTCCTTGATCGTTTTATTGATATTTTTACTGCTGACCAGCCGGGCTACCTCCTCATAATTGAGCGAGTCCTGGTCCTGCAGCAAGGCTACGAGCCTTTTTTCATCGTCGTCCAGTAATTCGGGATTGGCAAAGTCAGGATTATACTGGATTTTTGACTGGCTCGATATCTTCAGTCCCGAAGGCAAAGCAACATTCATAACCTCGCCCACATTACACATATAGTACTCGGCAATCCAGTTAAACAGCCACAGCTGCCCTGAAGTAACCACCGGTTCGAGGTCTAATAATTCCAGGATGTATTTGGCTTTATATTTGGCCGGGGGTGACTGGTGCACTTTAGCTATAACGGCCGTCACTACCCTTGACTTTCCGAATTCCACGACGATCCTCGACCCAACCCTCACCAGATCAGACAATTCCCGCGGAACCCTGTAAGTAAACAGCTGTGGAATAGGCACAGGTAAAACCGCATCTACAAAACACGTTATTTCCTCTTCAAAAAGTACCTGCTCCGAATCCATCTGTTTGATAAGTTTAAACCACGGCAAATATAATGATCAACAGCCTTGAAAATCCAAAACAGAGATCTGATCGTAAATAATAGAACGATATTCATCGATTTATAAATCCCTGTTCTCCGGTCAGCGTATTAAACGTACCGGAATTGTAAAAGAAATGAGGTATTTTGTTTAAATATATTTACAGTTAATTAAACAAATAATGAACAAAAGAACCCTCTTTAAGACCACCAAATCAATTGATTTAACCATAAATCATTAAATTTAACTACCTAATTGCCATCATGTAAACAAAAATAAAAGAAAACTCTTTTTATTTTGTTTAATCTTTTATACTTTTGATTCAACAAAATAAAAATCTATGACAGCAATAGAATTTAATTATGCCATTTGTAATACATCAAGAACCCTCAGGTCTTTTGCCATAAGACTTACGAAAGATGTTGATGATGCCAACGACTTATTGCAGGATACGCTGGTAAAAGCTTTTCTGAACAGGGAAAAGTACCTTGACGGTACCAATCTCAAAGCATGGCTATATACCATCATGAAGAATACCTTCATTACTAATTATCAGCGGATGATCCGTAAAAATACCTTCATTGATAATTCTGAAAACCTTCATTACCTCAACAGCTCTGCAGCGATGATTGAGAACGGAGCCTATTCAAAATTTGCCTTGGAGGATATTCACAAGGCCTTAAACTCACTCGATACGGTTTACAGTGACCCTTTTATGATGTATTTCAACGGCTACAAATACCACGAAATTTCGGATAAGCTGGAGATCCCGATCGGAACCGTTAAAAACAGGATTCATATAGCGAGGAAAGAGCTGAAAGACCAACTGAAGATTTACGAAAATGCATTGGGCTGAACAGAAATTATAACCATGAAAATCTATTTGTTAAGTAGTTTTGAGGTGTAAAGAGTGACAAATCGAAAAGGTTGCCTGTTTAATCAGACAACTTTTTTTATCTTGTCAATATCAAATAATCAATTTTTATGAAAAAGAAAGTAATCGTTATAGGATCAGGATTTGCAGGTCTGGCCGCCGCCACAAAACTTGCAGATCAGGGCTATGCCGTTACCATTCTTGAAAAAAATGAAAGTCCCGGGGGCAGAGCCCGGATTTTTGAGGCTGAAGGCTTCAGGTTTGATATGGGGCCGAGCTGGTACTGGATGCCCGACGTTTTTGAGCGTTATTTTGCAGAATTCGGCAAAAAACCTTCTGATTATTACCAGTTGGTCAGACTCGACCCTTCTTATAAGGTCATCCTGGCAGAACATAAAGAAATCGACCTTCCTGCCGGCATCGCTTCATTAAGGGCACTGTTTGAAGAAATGGAGCCGGGTTGCAGTGAAAAATTTGACCGGTTTCTGACCGAATCGGAGTATAAATACAAAGTGGGTATCGGTGAGTTTGTCTGGAAACCCTCGCTTTCCATCCATGAGTTCTTTGATTTCAGACTGCTTTCCAAAGCCCTGAGTCTTGACTTGTTCGCTTCATTCGGAAAACACATCCGGAAGTTTTTCAGCCATGAAGACATCCTGAAAATCATGGAGTTTCCGATTCTTTTCCTGGGGGCCACTCCTCAGAATACGCCCGCCTTATACAGCCTGATGAACTATGCAGAAATAGCCCTGGGCACCTGGTATCCTATGGGCGGCATGCACAAAATCATAGAAGGCATGGTGGCACTGGCCCATGAAAAAGGGGTGAAAATCATTTGCAACCAGGCCGTCACCGGCATCGAGGTAGACAAAGGCAAAGCCCGTAAAGTACACACCGTGACGGCTACTTATGACGCTGACATTGTGGTGGGCGGGGCCGATTACCACCATATTGAAAAACACCTTCTCACAGAGGAATACAGGAATTATTCAGACAAATACTGGGATAAGCGGGTCATGGCCCCTTCATCTCTGCTGTTTTATGTGGGTGTCGGCAGGAAAATAGATAAGCTGACCCATCACAATCTTTTCTTTGATGAAGATTTTGACCTGCATGCGGATGAAATTTATACGCATCCGAAATGGCCGACGAAACCGCTCTTTTATGTGTCTGCTCCTTCGGTGACGGATGCCTCTGTGGCTCCGGAAGGTTCTGAAAATTTATTCATCCTGATCCCGGTGGCTCCTGATCTGGACGATGAGGAAGCAACAAGGGAAAAGTATTTCGAAATTGTCATGAACAGGCTGGAGAAGTTTGTGGGGCATGAAATCCGCTCTCATATGGTGTTCAAACGGAGTTTTGCGGTGAGCGACTTCAAAAAAGAATACAATTCATTTAAAGGAAATGCTTACGGACTGGCCAATACACTCCGCCAGACGGCCATCCTGAAACCGTCGCTTAAAAACAATAAGGTCTCCAATTTGTTTTATACGGGACAGCTCACAGTACCCGGCCCGGGCGTACCGCCTTCCCTGATCTCGGGTCTTGTGGTGGCAGAGGTAATCGTGAGAGAATGGGGCGGGGGCTCACTTATTCCGGATCAAAAAGAGGTACTTCAAGTCACAAACTAAGGATTTTTCAATCAAAACTGACTAAAAACTATGTTCTCACTATATGAAAAAACAACTTTCGGATGCAGTAAACTCATCACTGAGCAATACAGCACTTCTTTTACCCTGGGCATCAAAACCCTGGACAGGAAGTTTCACGATCCGGTTTTTGCCATTTATGGTTTTGTCAGATTTGCTGATGAAATAGTAGATACTTTCCACGATTTCGACAAGAAGAAACTGCTTGAAAGATTTAAGCACGATACCTACCAGGCCATAGAAGAGGGTATCAGCCTTAACCCGGTGTTGCATTCATTTCAGAAGGTGGTCAGACAATATGGCATTGATCTTTCCCTGATTGAATCTTTCCTTTACAGCATGGAAATGGACCTGAACAACACCGCTTATGACCCTAAAGAATATAACGAGTACATTTTCGGATCTGCCGAGGTAGTCGGTCTGATGTGTCTTAAAGTATTTTGTGAAGGGGATGAAAAGCTATATGATCAACTGCAGGCCGATGCCCGCAGCCTTGGGGCGGCATTTCAGAAAGTCAATTTCCTGAGGGACATACAAAGTGATTTTGTGGAAAGGGGCAGGGTTTATTTTCCGGGGATCAATTTTAACGACTTCAGCATAGATGCTAAAAAAGCCATTGAAGAAGACATACAGAAAGACTTTAACCTGGCTTACAGGGGCATTACCGGCTTGCCTGCCGGAGCCAAAAGGGGGGTGCACCTCGCCTATCTGTACTATCTGAAGCTTTTCAAAAAGATACAAAACACCTCTGCCAATAAAATACAAAGTACCAGGATCCGGGTGTCTGACAGCGTAAAATTTACATTGCTGGCCAGGACACTGGTGATGGATAGTTTCAGGGCTATTTCTTAAGCTTTTGCTGCTGCCAGTTCGGCTTTCAGGAAATACCCTGTATAGCTACCTTTGACCTTCGCGACGTCTTCAGGCGTACCCTCTCCGATGATCGTTCCTCCTTTATTTCCCCCTTCAGGGCCCAGGTCTATCACGTGGTCCGACACTTTGATGACGTCCAGGTTATGTTCAATGATCAGGATGGTGTTGCCTTTATCTGCGAGTTTCTGCAGCACATCCAGCAGTTTCCTGATGTCCTGGAAGTGTAGTCCGGTGGTAGGTTCATCAAGAATATAGAGCGTTTTCCCTGTATCTTTCTTCGACAATTCCTCAGAGAGTTTTACCCTCTGGGCTTCTCCTCCTGAGAGCGTCGTGGCATGTTGTCCCAGTGTAATATAACCCAGTCCCACATCGAATAAAGTCTGAACTTTACGATTGATCCGGGGCTGATGTTCAAAGAACGGGATGGCTTCTTCTACCGTCATGTCCAGTATGTCCGAAATAGATTTGCCTTTGAACCTCACCTCCAGTGTTTCCCTGTTGAATCGCTTGCCTTTACAGGTTTCACACAGCACGTGCACATCCGGCAGGAAGTCCATTTCGATTTTCTTCATCCCGGCTCCTTCACAGGTTTCGCACCTTCCGCCTTTTACATTGAACGAAAACCTGCCCGGCTTATAGCCCCTGATCTTGGCCTCAGGAAGTTCTGCAAACAAAGCCCTGATGTCGGTAAACATACCGGTGTAGGTGGCAGGGTTACTTCTCGGCGTACGGCCGATAGGTGACTGGTCTACTTCTATGACTTTATCGATAAATTCCAATCCTTCTACTTTCTTGTATTCCAGCGGCTCTTTCTTAGACCTGAAAAAATGATGGTTCAGGATCGGGAACAAGGTTTCATGAATCAGCGATGACTTGCCGCTTCCGCTCACACCCGTCACCGAAATCATCTTGCCCAGCGGAAGTTTCAACGTCACATTTTTGAGGTTGTGTCCGTTAGCTCCCTTGATCTGCAACACGTTTCCGCTGCCTTTTCTTCGTTCTTTCGGAACGTCAATATTAATCCTGCCGCTCAGATAGTTGGCGGTTGTGCCTCCTTTTTCAATAAATTCTGCGGGGGTTCCCTGGCTCACGACCCGGCCACCATGACGGCCTGCCCCGGGGCCTATATCCAGGATATAGTCCGACTCCAGCATCATGTCTTTGTCGTGTTCCACTACCAGGACAGTGTTTCCGAGATCACGAAGGTCCTTGAGGGCTTTGATCAGTTTCACGTTGTCTCTCTGGTGCAACCCGATACTCGGCTCATCCATGATGTACAAGACCCCTACCAGTTGGGTACCGATCTGTGTGGCCAGACGAATCCTCTGTGCTTCTCCGCCCGAAAGTGTTTTCAAAGCCCTGTTCAGGGTCAGGTAATTCAGTCCTATGCCCACCAGGAATCCGATTCTTTTCCTGATTTCCTTTAATATTTCTTTGGCAATGAGATTTTGCCTGTCTGTAATGCGTTCTTCAATGTTATCAAACCAGTCGGCCAGTTCGCTCACATCCATTTCAGCCAGATCGGAGATGTTTCTTTCTGCTATTTTAAAATGAAGTGATTCTTTTCTCAGTCTTGCCCCGTTACAATCCGGGCAGGTCCTGATGGTCATAAAGTCTTTCAGCCAGTCCTGGATCTTCTCGTTGTCAGAATCCTGCTGTCTCTTTAAAAAGGTAATCACCCCTTCAAAACTGGTGTTCCAGTCCGTTCCGGGATATTTTTTGGAGGGTACGGCAATCGGTTCTTCACTGCCATACAGAATAGTCTTCAAAGCTTCTTCCGGCAGTTTTTCAATAGGCGTGCTGATCGACATTTTCTCTGCCTTAAGAATCACCTCAATCTGTTTGAAAATCCACAGGTCCCGGTATTCTCCCAGCGGAGCGATTCCGCCGCGACTGATACTCAGTGATTTATCAGGAATGATCGATTCTTCGGTCACTTCTTCGATCACACCCAGGCCATTGCAGGTAGGGCAGGCCCCGTAAGGTGAGTTAAAAGAAAACGAGTTAGGTGAAGGCTCTTCATAACTGATTCCTGATTCAGGATCGGTGAGGTTTTGTGACAGGTACTGGACATTGTTCTTTTCATCCAGCAAAAGCATGGAACCTTTACCCAGTTTCAGAGCCGTTCCTACAGACTGGCTGACCCTGTACCTGTCGTCTTTTTTAGCGACGATCCGGTCAACAACAATTTCAATGTCATGTATCTTATACCTGTCAACCTGCATTTTGGACGTAACATCCAGTATTTCGCCGTCTACCCTCACTTTGGCGTAGCCCATTTTGGCGATCTGAACAAAAAGCTCACGGTAATGCCCTTTACGGCCTTTAACCAATGGTGCCAGCAAGGTTATTTTCTGCCCCTCATACTGCTCAAATATCATGTCGATGATCTGATCGTGCGTTTGCTTGATCATCGGCTTGCCTGTCATGTAGCTGTAGGCAATTCCCGCACGGGCATACAAAAGCCTCAGGAAGTCATATATTTCGGTGGTAGTCCCTACGGTAGACCGCGGGTTTTTTGACGTCGTTTTCTGTTCAATGCTGATGACCGGAGAAAGCCCGTTGATCTTGTCAACATCCGGACGCTCCATGTCGCCTATGAAACTTCTGGCATAGGCCGAAAAACTCTCCATATAACGCCTCTGCCCTTCAGCATAAATGGTGTCAAAGGCCAGGGAAGATTTCCCGCTGCCGCTGATGCCGGTAACCACGACCAGTTTGTTCCTGGGAATCGTTACATCTATGTCTTTTAAATTGTGTTCTCTGGCACCGTAAACCTCAATTTGTTCATGCCCGGTGAGTTCTATATCGTTAAGCTTATTTTCTGCCACAAGAATTATATATCAGAATTTATTTTTTCCAGATTCAAAATTAACAATTTTTAGAGAAGCCATAAGCCTATTATTTGAAAATTAGGCTTTAAGCCCGGTATTTTCCAATATTGCTACGAAATTTAGCTTAAATCACGACTTTGTCAAAACCATGTTCTCCAGGCACAGGGCCAGTTCGTGGGCTTCACACTTCCAGTTGATCCTCGTCAGCGGCGACCCGGCCATGCTCTTCAACAGCAGGTGATCATAAGGACCCAGCAGAGCCCCGATAAACGAATAAAACTTCGACTGGCCCTTGAGGTTCCATTCCGCGTCAATCAGATATTCATAACTTATATCGTATTTTTTATCCCTGACACCGAACTTCCATAATGCGGTTGATATCAGCACTTTATTCATCAGCAGCTTTTCCTTTTCAAACAATTCCTTTGCCGCGGCAATCAAATAAGTCCTGGTTTCTGCCAAAACTGGGATATGAAATTTGAACATCAGCCTGGCCAGGTGATAAATGATCAGTGGCGGGGTAGCATAATGCCGGGCGGTTTTAAACGGATGAGTAATGATCTCATTGCTGACGATCCTATTTTTCATCCACTGCAGGGTGTTTTCATCTGTCTGGTTCAAGGGAATGCCGTTTCTGAAAATCCAGTACATCAGGTGACACAAAGCACAGATGTCCTGCTCATGTGGCATGTTTTTGCCAAACCAGGTAGAATAAATCCGGTCCGGTCCGGTATGCTTTTCCAGCTTTTCTTTCAGCCACAGGTTTTGCTCCTCCGAGTGCCCCAGGTTCATGTAAATCAGGGCCGTATCGTCAATATCATCCGGAAGCCGGAAATGATCCATGTGTCTGAAAATATAACCGTAAGGGAAATGTCCCGAGGGCTTTGTTTTCCAGAAATTATAGGTCTCCAGTCCGTCTTTATTCCTGTATCTGACATAAACCTGCTTTGCTTTTTCAGCAACGGAAGAGATTATATTCTGCTGATTTACAGGCAAAAGTTCCCGGATCTCATTCAATAAAAAAACGACGGAAGCCGTCCCGAAAACACTATCATCCGCTCTTTTGTAAAACCAGTTTTTGTTTTCCCTTACCGACAAAAACAGCCCTTCCCCCTGGCCTGAGGCCGGGCCGGTTTGCATGGATACTATTTTGGAAATAACCTGGGGGATCACTTTGACTTAAATAAAATGATTTTTTATCTTTGTGAGCTAATTAATACAAATGTAATTCAAAATTAACAATGGATATCAACGGAAAAGTAATACAACTTTTAGCTCTTCAGACCGGAGAGGGTAAAAACGGACAGTGGAAAAAACAGGATTTCGTAATCGAAACAGATGGCACCTATCCGAAAAAAGTATGCATCTCTGTCTGGGGAGATAAAATCGATACAAGCCTCCTGAAAGTAGGCAACATGATCAATGTATCATTTGACGTGGAGAGCCGTGAATATAATGGCAGATGGTATACAGACCTGAGAGCCTGGAGAATCGACGGACAGTCGGCTGGTGGTGACAGTTCGCCTTCATATGCTCAAAGCAGCTCTCCCGCAGCCCCTTCGGCAATTCCGGCCTCATTGGAAGGAGAAGACGACCTGCCGTTTTAATAAGATATTTTTACCGCCAGGACGGAACACCTCTTCAGAGGCCTTCCGTCCTGAGGTTCTGATTTTCAATATTCAAAAGCATTAAACCTCCTTTTTTCCATTCTCCCCTCATCCGTTCTGCTTTTTCCGTTCTTCCATTCTCCCTCTTCAGGCAATCTTCAACACCATCTTCCCCGTATTAGCTCCTTTAAACAGTTTCATCAGTGTATCATGGAAAGCCTCAATTCCCCCCGTTTCCACGTGATAATTGGCGTTCAGTTTTCCCTGGGCAATCCATCCGGCCATTTCTTTGGCAGCAGATCCGTAATTAGCCGCGTTGTCAAAAACAACGATACCTTCCATCCTGGCCCTGTTGACCAGCAGCGACATGTAGTTTTTAGGTCCGGCCGGCCGCGTATTATTATATTGTGAGATCGCCCCGCAAATCACGATCCGGGCTTTCCTGTTGATCAGCGTCAGCACCGTATCCAGGATTTCTCCGCCCACATTGTCAAAAAACACATCCACGCCGTCAGGACAAGCTTCTCTCAGTTGTTTTCTGAGCCCGTCTTTCTGATAATCCACACAGGCATCAAAACCGAGCTCTTCCACCGCATATCTGCATTTTTCCTCACCACCGGCTATTCCGACCACACGGCAGCCTTTGATCTTCCCGATCTGACCCACCACGCTGCCTACCGCTCCAGCCGCTCCGGATACCACAATGGTCTCCCCTTCTTTCGGCTGGCCCGTATCCAGCAGACCGAAATAAGCCGTCATTCCCGACATCCCCAGGGTGCCGAGATAGACCGGCAACGGCACAAATTTGGGATCTATTTTCACCAGGTCTTTCGCATTGGAAATACAATATTCCTGCACCCCCGTGCCTCCGCTCACAAAGTCGCCTTTGGCAAACTTCTCATTTTTAGAATCTATGACCTCACCTACGCCCAGGGCCCTCATGATTTCGCCCAATTCCACGGGCTTGATATAGCTTTTGCCTTCATTCATCCAGCCCCTCATGGCCGGGTCGATCGACAGGTAATCCACTTTGATTAATACTTCTCCGTCATTGAGTTCTGCTACTTCTTCAGTCAGCAATTCCCAGTTATCGGGGGTAGGCTCTCCGAAGGGCCTGGACCTGAGTTTTATTTTTTTATTTTGCATTGATTTTAAGGTTTTCTGCAATTTAACAAGATATAAAGATTACGCCATAAGATAGATGAATTATCTTTGCCGGCGGGAAGGGTAACAATTTCATACACAAGTTGATAATATCTGCAAAAATTTTTCAAAAGGTGTTTGTTAATAAATTTTTATTGGCTACCTTTGCAGCCCTGTTTAAGAAATTATACGATCTTATAATAAATATTTGCAATGGCTAAGAAAGGTAATCGTGTTCAAGTGATATTAGAATGTACAGAACACAAAAGTTCGGGTCTACCGGGAATGTCGAGATACATTACGACTAAAAACCGTAAAAATACAACAACCCGTCTGGAGTTGAAAAAGTATAACCCTATCCTGAAAAAGGCTACGGTTCACAAAGAGATAAAATAATTCAGTAATTGTCAGACAGGACATCCTGTTTGTATATAAACATTAATCATCATGGCAAAGAAAGTAGTTGCAACGCTTCGTGATAAATCAGCACTTAAGAGTTTTGCGAAAGTAATCAAAGCTGTTAAATCTCCTGTTACAGGTGCTTACACCTTCAAAGAGGAAATGGTAGCTGTTGATCAGATTCAGGAAGCTTTAAAATAAGCCTTCCGGGATAAAATTATTGTGGCCTTACCATAACGATGGTAGGGCTTTTTGTTTTGGGCCTGACTCAGTCAATATGAAAACACCTGTAAAATACCATCACCCGGTTCTGGTCAAGTCTTCTGACCTCGACGAGCTTAACCATGTTAACAACGTGGTTTACTTCACCTATCTGCAGGAGGCAGCCATTGCCCACTGGTATTCCACAGCCGATCCTCAACTGGCTGAAGCCATCCGGTGGGTGGTCAAAAGACACGAAATTGAATATCATAAGGCTGCTTTTGAACATGATGAACTGATCATCACCACCTGGGTCAATGATTTTACGGGTGTTACCAGCAACCGCTTCTATGAAATCCGCCGGGGAACTGACCTGATCGTCACTGCCCGTACAGTCTGGGTGGCCCTTGATGCAGTTACCATGAGGCCGAAAAGGTTGCCGGAAGAGGTTTCTGTACCATTTTTTGAATAATTAAAGCTGATTTAGAGATAATTACCCCGCAGAGTCGTATAATATTCTAACTTTGCACCCAAGGGCTTAAAACTATATTTTAAAGGATTTGGTTATAAGTCTGAACAAACCACTCATTAAGAGCATACAATTAACAATATTCAGACATGGGCTTATTTGATTTTTTTAGTAAAGAAAAGAAAGAGACGCTTGATAAGGGATTAGAAAAATCAAAATCGAGTATTTTTGATAAGATCACCAGGGCTATTTCGGGTAAATCAAAAGTAGACGAGGACGTTCTCGACGAACTGGAAGAAATCCTTATCAGCTCGGATGTAGGCGTTGATACCACCATAAAAATCATCAAGAGAATTGAAAACAGGGTGGCTTCTGATAAATATGCCTCTGTTGAAGAACTTGACCTGATCCTCAGGGAAGAAATTGCGGCCTTGCTGGCAGAAAACAATTCCCAGGATGTACATAACAGCTTCGAAACCAAAAACCTGCCCAAACCCTATGTCCTGATGGTAGTGGGTGTCAATGGTGTCGGTAAAACGACCACTATCGGCAAACTGGCCTACAATTTCCAGAAAAACGGCAAAAAAGTGGTTTTAGGTGCTGCAGATACTTTCAGGGCAGCTGCTGTAGATCAGCTGAAGCTCTGGGGAGAGCGTGTCGGTGTTACGGTCATTGACCACGGCATGAACACAGACCCGTCTTCAGTGGCTTATGATGCCATCAAAGCAGGTATAGAACAGGATGCCGATGTGATCATCATTGATACAGCGGGCCGTCTTCATACCAAAGTAAACCTGATGAATGAGCTGGGCAAAATCAAAAGGGTCATGCAGAAAATCCTTCCGGAAGCTCCCAATGAGGTGATGCTGGTACTGGACGGAAGCACCGGGCAGAACGCCGTGATCCAGGCCAGGGAATTTACCAAAGTGACGGACGTTAACTCACTGGCCATTACCAAACTGGACGGTACAGCCAAAGGCGGTGTGGTGATCGGTATTTCAGATGAATTCAAGATCCCTGTCAAATACATTGGAGTCGGTGAAAAAATGGAAGACTTGCAGGTATTTAACAAAACGGCCTTTGTAGATTCCCTTTTTAAGAAATAAACCCTTTCAGACAAAGATTTTTCTCCAGCACGTCAATACATCTTTCAAGCTCTTCCGGGGTTGAGGAAGCAAATCCCAGCCTCGTTGAATTCAGCTCAATACCCTGCTGGTTGTGCTGCAGGCCATGGGAAAAATACAGCCCGTTTCTAAGGGCCGCCGCAGCGGTTTTCCCCGGGTCTATGCTTTTATCAAATTTTGCCCAGACCGACATTCCGCCTTCGGGCACCTGGAATTCTATTTCATCCCCGAGTCTCCGGCTCAGCAATTCACAGAACACATCCCGTCGCTGACGGTATTCTTTCAAAGCTTTTCTCAGGTGCTTCTGAATAACTCCTTCCTGGAGCAATTCCGCTATGGCATTCTCCAGCATATTATCCCCTTGCCTGTCGATGATCCTCCGGTAATGGGAAAGGTGTTCAACGACCTCTTCAGGGGCCACCAGGTAGCCAACGCGGAAGGCCGGGGAAATGCTCTTGGTAAATGAGCCCGAATACAAAACCACCCCGGCATCGTCGGCACTGGCCAATGGCAGCAGGGGCCTGCTCAGGTAATGAAAGTCATAGTCGTAATCATCTTCAAACACAATAAACTGGTACTGCCTCGCAAGGTTCAGCAGCTGGATTCTCCGGTCGGCTTTGAGGGTGACCGTCGTAGGATAATGATGATGTGGTGTGACATAAACCATCCGCACAGGCCGACGCCGGCAAATCTCTTCCAGGGCCTCCACCACCAGCCCGTTTTCATCCACAGGTATCGTCAGTACTTCTGCCTCTGCCTGCTGAAAACCGGCAATGGCCGACGACCAGCAGGAAGTTCCTGTTACGACCGTATCTCCGGGCCTCAGAAAGGCCAGGTTTGTAAGATAAAGCCCCATCACCGTCCCCCTGACAATCATCACATTATCAGCATTTATTTTTAAGCCCCTGGTTTCGGAAAGATACAATGCCAGCTGCTGTCTGAGCCATAAAGTGCCCTTTGTTTCACCATAGCCCAGTTTCTGATAAGAATTACCCCTGATCAGGTTGCTTCGGTAAGCCCTCGCCAGCTCAGCCAATGGAGCCAGACGGGGATCGGGAAATCCGTCGTCCAGGTGCAGCTGGTCGGAAGACCTTACCAGTTCACGTTTCAAAAACGGCTTGTTTTCGAAAGGAAACCCCGCTCGGGTAGAAGAGATTATTCCGCCTTCCTTAAGCCTGGCGGGTTTTACTTCCGGCAGGTTTTTGGCTACAAAAGTGCCGCTCCCCGGAATGGTTTCTATCCAACCCTGGACCATCAGTTCAAAATAAACCCTGGTCACCGTTTTACGGTGCAGGTCCAGGAGTTCGCTGATCTGGCGGGTGCCGGGAATTTTCTGCCCCGGCTTCAGAACACCTTTCCTGATCAGGTCTGTCAGTTGATTGGTCAGCTGCTGATAAACAGGCGTTTTCTCATTTTTATCAATTTCAAGTAAAGACTTATAGGGCAACATAACCGGACTATCTGTTTTGTTAAAACCGGACCATTTAATTCATCCGGTAAAGATATAATTTTGTTTCATAAAGGAAAACGGAAAATGGAGGAAAGGATTCTGTACAGGCTTTTGAACCAGTGGTGTATAACGTTTGGGGAAATGTCGTTCAATGTGGTCAACAAAACCTGTCCCCTCCATTTTCCTGTCCCGTCATCCTTTTTCCATTAAATAAAAAAACCAATGACAATTAAAGTAGCCGAAACCAGGGAGGATTTTCTGAAGTGTTTTGAGGTAGTCCAATTTCTGAGGCCTCAGCTGACTATTGAGTCTTACCTGGGTCTTATTGAAAAAATGAGGGCGGGAAGCTATTCGCTGATCTATGCCGAAAAAGAAGGCAGGGCCCTTTCCGCCTGCGGGTTCCGGCACCTGACCACTTTGTATGACGGGGAGATCATTTACATCGACGACCTGTCTACCCACCCTGAGGCCAGGGGAAAAGGTTATGCAGGAAGCCTGCTTGATTTTGTGTTTGAGAAAGCCCGAAAGGAAAGCATCACCGCAGTGCACCTCGACTCAGGCCATGCCCGCCATGATGCCCACAGGCTATACCTCAATAAAAAAATGAATATCGTTTATCACCATTTCAGAATAGCATTATGATACAGAAAACAGAACGTACAACGCCAAGCAGATATGGCAACAAAAGGATGTTTTACGACGAAGAAACCGTTTATCCGATCCTGGATGAAGCCTTGTTCTGCACCATTTCTTACAGCCTGGACAACCAGCCTTATTCAATCCCGACGGCTTTTGTCCGGAAGGAAAACAAGCTGTATATCCACGGCTCAGTAGGCTCTCATTTTCTGAGGGGCATTGAGTCGGGTATCCCTGTATGTATATCGGTGATGCTGACTGACGACCTGGTGGTGGCTAAATCTGCTTTCAGTCACTCGGTCAACTTCCGCTCGGTCATCATTTTTTCCAATGCCGAGAAAATAGATGACTTTGACTCAAAAGCCCTGTTCTTTAAAGAACTGACAGAGAAAATTGTGCCCGGCTCATGGGATTACCTGCGTCCGATGAAGACTAATGAAGTCAATAAAACGATGCTGTTATCCTTCGAAATCAATGAAGCATCGGCCAAGACCCGGACAGGTATGCCGAACGATGAGGAGGCGGATCAGGGCTTACCGATCTGGTCGGGTCTGATCCCGATACCCTCCAGAAGACTGAGCCCTATACCGGACCAGTGGAGTCAGGATATTCCGCTTCCGGAACACTTACTGCACTTATGAAAAGGCTGTTACAAATCAGGGAATGAGGTTTGAGCAATGCTTAAACCTCAAATTCCTGTATCGTATTCTTAATAATTTCTATACAATCCATCAGCTGGTCTTCGGTGATGACCAAAGGAGGAGCAAACCTGATTTTATTGCCATGCGTAGGTTTGGCCAGCAGGCCGTTATCCCGCAGACGCAGACAGATGTTCCAGGCCAGGTCAGATGATTCGTCAGTGTTTACTTCGATGGCATTCAAAAGGCCTTTGCCTCTTACCAGCCTGATGACAGAACCTTTATAGATCAGCGACTGTATTTCACGTCTGAACAGGCCGCCCAGGTATTCTGCCCTTTCGGCCAGGTCTTCATCCAGTACTACTTTCAGAGCCTCCAATGCCACGGCACAGGCCAGCGGGTTTCCACCATAAGTGGAACCATGCTCTCCTGGTTTGATACAAAGCATGATTTCGTCATCGGCCAGAACTGCAGACACCGGCAATACGCCTCCGGAGAGGGCCTTCCCTAAAATTACGATATCAGGACGAACCTCCGCATGGTCTACACACAGCATTTTGCCGGTTCGGGCAATTCCCGTCTGAATTTCATCGGCAATAAACAGCACATTGGCGGCCTTGCAGAGTTTGGCGGCTTTTTTCAGGTAATCGTTGTCCGGAACCACCACCCCGGCTTCGCCCTGGATAGGTTCCACGATAAATCCTGCTATATAAGGATCGCTGATGAGTGAGTTCTCAAGAGCTTCAATATTGTTATATTCAATTACGTCAAAACCAGGCATGTACGGCCCGAATCCTTTTCTGCTGGAGTTGTCGGTAGAAGCCGAAATAACAGCCAGCGTGCGACCGTGAAAATTGTGCCCGGCAAAAATGATCCTGGCTTTTTCTGCAGGAATTCCTTTTTTCTCATAAGCCCATTTACGACACAATTTGAGAGCCGTTTCAACCGCCTCCACACCGGTGTTCATCATCAGTACTTTATCATAGCCGAACAGTCTGGTGATAAATTCTTCAAACGGCCCGAGGGTAGAATTGTAAAATGCCCTCGAAGTCAGCGTCAGCTTTTGTGCCTGGCTGGTCAGGGCGTCAATGATTCTGGGATGGCAATGTCCCTGGTTGACAGCGGAATAGGCAGATAAAAAGTCATAGTAGCGATTACCCTCCACGTCCCACACAAACACGCCTTTGCCTGAGTCCAGTACCACGGGCAGAGGATGGTAATTATGGGCACCGTATTGGTTCTCCAGGTCCATTAATTGCTGGGATAGTGTCTGTGTATCTGTCATGATTTCTTTGGTTTATGTATCAAAAATATAAACTTGACTTATTTATGGCTATTTATGAGTCATATTTTTTAATATTGTTTCTGTAATTACAAATTTTCTTATTTTTGAATGATATTTAGAAAATATGACTTATAAACCTGATTGAAAAATATGGAACTGGACGAGTTTGACAAGCTGATTCTGACGGAGTTAGAAAAGGACGGCCGGAAACCTTATTCGGAAATTGCCCGCAAAATGGACATTTCAAATACCATGGTTCACCAGCGGATCAACCGCATGCGGGAAGGCGGGCTCATCAAAAAAATGGCCTTGGTGCTCGATGAACGGAAGATGGGATATGAGTGGAGTGCCTTCACAGGGATCATCCTCAAAGAAGACTCCAACTCAGAGCTGATCATAGAAGAACTGAAAAAAATACCTGAAGTGGTAGAGTGTTATTATATCACTGGACAATACACCTTGTACATCAGGATCGTCGCTAAAAACAGCGAACACATGCGGAGCATCCTGTACGATGAAATCGACCACATTTCCGGCGTCCTTAAAACAGAGTCACTGATTGATTTCGGAACTGCCTTCAAAAGGAACGTTCCGATAGAATAATTTTTGCAGGTCGCAGAAAAAGGGTAAATTTGTACTTTATTTCAACATTTCATCAATAAAATGGCCAGCAGAATATTTCTTGACAACGCAGCAACCACTCCCATTGACCCTTTGGTAATGGAGGCTATGCTTCCTTATTTTACCGAATTTTACGGTAATCCATCCTCTATTCATGCCCATGGAAGAAAGGTGAAGTCTGCCCTTGAAACTGCCAGGAAAACCATTGCGGGACTGTTGAATACCTCTCCGGCCGAGATCTTCTTTACCTCGGGAGGAACAGAAGCGGATAACACCGCCATTTGTTCGAGCATCGACACTTTCGGACTGAAGCATGCCGTAACCAGCAAGCTGGAACACCACGCGGTGCTGCATACCCTTGAACACTTACAAAAAACAGGTAAAATTGAACTTTCATTTGTCGATATTGATACCGACGGTAAAATCAGCCTCGATTCCCTGATAGCTATTCTTGAATCCAAGCCAAGGTCGCTGGTTTCGCTGATGCACGGCAACAATGAAATCGCCAACCTGCTGAACCTTAAAGAAGCAGGTGAAATCTGTAAAAAATACGACGCCATTTTCCATTCCGATACCGTTCAGACCATGGGCCACTATGTGCATGATCTGCAAAGCCTTCCGGTCGATTTTATTGTAGGCTCTGCCCATAAATTCCATGGCCCGAAAGGCGTAGGATTCCTGTATATCAACGCTGCATCCAAAATCAGTCCTTTCATCCACGGTGGTGCCCAGGAGCGTAATATGCGTGGCGGAACCGAGAATATTTACGGGATCGTCGGCCTGGCAAAAGCCCTTCAGCTGGCTTACGAAGGCATGGAATCGCACGAAAACCATATCAAGGCCCTTAAGCAGAGAATGATCCTGGGTCTTCAGGAAAGAATACCGGGAGTGGCATTTAACGGTCTGTCTTCAGATGTTCAGAACAGTCTTTATACCGTTCTTAATGTGAGCTTCCCGGCTCACCCGAACAACGAAATGTTATTGTTTAATCTTGACATTGACGGTATTTCATGTTCAGGAGGAAGTGCCTGCTCAAGCGGCACAGATATCGGCTCACACGTTTTGGGAGCCATCGGCACCGATCCTGAAAAAGCCAATGTGAGATTCTCTTTCAGCAAATACACCACAGAGGCTGAAATCGACAGAACCCTGGAAGTCTTGTCGGGGGTGTTCCAGTCGAAAGAAGTGGCTTGAAAATCACTCCAGAATTAACTTTCTTGTCAGAAAATTAAACACCGGCTGCAGGGCCGACCTGGTTTTGTTTTCTTCTTTATTCTCTGAATCAGTACGGAGGGTTGCTTCCAGTATAAAAACCTGGTAAGGAATATCAAGAGCCTGGCTTAAGAGTAATAGTAGTTCTTCTGCCGGATGTAATTCGTCTGATTCAAGTTGCTTCAAAGTTTCCTGTGCCAACCCTGCAGCATCTGCCAGTTGCCCAAGACTCATCTTCCTTTCTTTTCTGAAATAGAGGATGGTCGCCCCGAATTGTATTTCTGAAAGATTTAATGGGGAATTTTCCATAG
Source organism: Emticicia sp. CRIBPO (assembly GCF_009905725.1). Lineage (GTDB taxonomy): Bacteria > Bacteroidota > Bacteroidia > Cytophagales > Spirosomataceae > Leadbetterella. Next base: position 255,757 of record NZ_JAAAKV010000007.1, read on the forward strand.
CGAAGGCGAAGATCGGCAAAGTTTAGGGGGAATTATTCCAACGGCGACTTTTGGTCGTCCCAGACAAAGATTAAAAGAGACACTACATATAAAGCTCTTCCCTGAATTCCTGGAGCGTGTCGCTCAAAGATTCGAACAAGACTTTGTTGTAATTGATGTGTCCGGCCAGTTCATTGTACTCGTTACGCAAAGTCGCCTTGGCGTAATCGTCTCCGGTTGCCATGTTTTCGCAATGTTCTAAGATCCTTGTGATTTCACCACCCAGCTCCGGGGAAACCTGGTGGTTTTTAACAAGACTCTGAACCTGCATTTTGGCAACCAGGACAAAACTTATCCTGATTTTCATTCACCCGATGATTTAAATTGAAAATTTAAAACTCAATATAAATATCGTCAAAAAATCTTATAATAACCTAGTGATCAGGGTTATTTCTTTGTTAAATCCTAATTAATACAGTGCTTATTTTCCCTGTGGAACGAAGTAGACCACTTCCCTTTTGATGTTTTCCAGCAGTTTCCGGGTCCTTTCAGGTCGGGCGTCGGTGATAAACACCTGTCCGAATGAGCTGTCGTCGATGTTTTGCAGCAGTTTGGCAATGCGGTTTTCGTCCAGTTTATCAAAAATATCATCGAGCAAAAGCAAGGGCTTAACTCCTTTGATCTGTTCCAGTATCTCAAACTGGGCAAGCCTGATGGCCATGATAAATGACTTTTTCTGCCCCTGTGAGCCGAATTTCTTAACAGGATACCCGCTCAGCTGAAAGCCATAATCGTCCTTGTGAACCCCCTTGGTGGTCCTTTGGGCGGCGATGTCGGTGGCTTGCGTATTCCTGAAAACAACCGGGAAATTCTCACCGGAAACTTCCGATTCATAAGAGATTTCCACTTCTTCACGGTCTTCGCTGAGATAAGCGTAATGTTTTTTAAACAGCGGCAGGAATCCTTCCAGGAATTCACTCCTGGATCGGTTGATTTTAACGGCCTTTTCGAGCAATTGCCCGGAATAGACATCCAGCAACGGACCATCAAAATAATTCTGTTCAGCAAACTGTTTCAGCAGGCCGTTCCGCTGGTCAAGGATACGGTTATATAACTGGTAATCTGTCAGATATTCCGCATTGATCTGGGCGATCATCCCGTCAAAAAGACGGCGACGGGTTTCGCCGCTGTCACGGATCAGGTCGGTGTCGTCCGGGGCAATCAGCACCACCGGGTACTTCCCGATATGGTCATTGACCCGCTCATACACTTTCTTGTCATGCAGGATACTTTTTCGCTGTCCTCTCTGCATCGAGCAGGTGATCAGTTCCCTTTTAAGATGGACAAAAAGCCCTTCGATCATCATGAAGTCTTCCTCATGCCTGATGCTCAGCACATCCTGCGACTGGATCGAACTTTTAGTCAGGGCCAGGAAATAAATAGCGTCCAGCAAATTGGTTTTCCCGCTGCCGTTGTCCCCCACAATACAATTGACCTCCTCCGAAAACTCGAAGGTGACGTTCTCGTAATTTCTGAAATTAGACAAATGCAGCTTTTCTAAATGCACGGGAAATGAGATTAAAGCGAAATGACGCAAATCGCTTCATATAATAAATAAATGAATGCAAAATTGCCGAAGAAATAACTAAAAGCAAAGGGATTTTAATCGTGAGGGAGGAAAAAGGAGTAAGGAAGAGGTGGCAGCGTCAGGAGAAAGTCGATTTTTCGAAAAAAGCTGCTACCAGAAAAAGCTTCAATTGAAAGCAAAGGCCCGCAAGAACCTTACAATCTTCGTTGCGAAATACGAGCAAAACGGTGGCGGGATGATGGCCGTGGTAGCCGTGGTAACACCGGGAAACTACCACCTGAGCAACAACCACCAGGCCATTTGTGTAGGCGACCCAACCGTGACCCACGACTGGGTGACGGTCATGATCGGCCCGATTACGGATATTGTACCGATACCGACCGGCCCGGCTTATGCCTGTCAACCAGAGCAATGCGATGGCAGGGGCAACCAGTAAAACGCTATCCGCCAGCAAACCGGGAGAATACCGGGCCGTGCTGACCCTGAAATCCAACGCTGCCACCATTTATGAGGCCGTCGTCAATTTAGCAGGAGCTCCATGTAAAATTTACGAACTGGATCTCAGTTGCCAGGTGCCGAATAACATCACCCTGCCCAATGCGGTAGCCGCGGGTGTGCAACTAGCTGCGGGTGATGAATTTACTGCCGGTGATTATACCGTAGTGGTAACCGAAATCATTTCCGGCAGCCCGGCTGGATGGAAAGGCAAGGGGTATATCAAAATGAAATTGGTGGCGGGTATTGTTTTAAAGCAGGTATCTGTCAACTTTGAAAATGCAGTAGTCAATGAGTGTTATGAGCTTGCATCAGGCTCTGTAGTAACAGATTACGATCCGACCTGGGGTAATATTTTAGATGTAGATGATGTATTCAGTATACTGGATAATTACGTAGACCTTCAGGCGGAGTTGAATGATTTTTTACAAATTTTTTCAGGAAGCCCTGAAGATGTAGCTAAGCTCAATGAGTACAAAGCTAAATTTCACGATCTAAATAGTCTGATACAAAACAACGGTGATCTGGATGCTCAAACCAAATCCGGTTTCCAGGGAGAAGTTGATGGTCTTGACGACTATATTGAATGTGCCGGAGATGATAACCAAGGTCTTAATTTAAGAAGAGCTGCCTTTCCAGGGATTTGTACATTCAATCCTTGGACTGCTTTAGCTAAGTGTTTGGGTTCTGCTGCGATCGATGTTTTTTTACAATACACATGTAAATGGATCGAACTAGTTGTCGATGGAAAACCAAAAAATTTCACTGATTTTAATGGAATATCTGCGGCAATGAAATGGGACGAGACGCTGGCATCAGCGACAATGTCGTGTGCGTTTTCATTAATTCCCATACCTAATAACAAGGCAGCGGCCGTACTGGTGGGCGTCGGAGCTGCTGAAGGTGCTGCCTTAGGCTTTACGAACAACGTGATTGCACAATACAACACACTTAAGAATCAATATCCAATTGATCAAATCATTAAAAATATTCAATTTAGACCTGCACTTCAGCCCGCAGCAGTAGAAGGCATGATTCAGGTTATAACGATGGTTGTTACAAGAAGGGTTTCAGAAAGCCCGAAAGTACAGTCATTTTTTAAGACCCTGCAGACAAAGGCCAATACAAACGGAATGGCATCCGTTCGTAAATTGCTTAAGAACGCAGGATTAGATGATGATACAATTGACCTATTATTAAAAAAATTGGGGATTGGAGATAGATTTTATCATAAGCAAAAAGATCTGCTACGGGAATGGAAAGGCAAAATTGATGATACAAAATCCACTTCAATACAAAAGGGCAATTTTGGCGAAATTGCTAGTGACGCCTACTTACAGGACCTTGGATTTCAACCTTTGCATAGTAGAATACAAGACATAAACAAATCAACACGTCAGGGTTAACAAATATTATATTGTCGAAGCAAAGTGGAAAAATACGCCGCTAAATACTCTAGAAAGTGGTATTTTGCAAATGAGTGATCTTTGGATAAGAGGTGAAAGACTTTTAAAAGCCGTTGGGGGAAAGACACAATTGGCTGCAGAAATAGAAGTAGATTATGTAAGGTTGCTAGCCAAAGTTTCACCTGATGGATCTGTAGTCTATCGGAAACTAAATAATTTGGGCGTTGATACAGGAGCTTTTAACCCCCTAAATCCTTAAAAATGAGAGATAAAGTAAAAAACAAAGATTATTTCAATAACTTCATTAGAGATATCGATGAAGCTATTCAGAAAGGATTAAAGCGTATTTCCATGGGCCAGGTACCTCTCGAGAATGTAAACAGAGTAAAAATTGGTCTAATTGAATTTTATCTAATTAAGATTTCATGTAGATATTCTGCGGGAGATAACCCAAATGACAACTTAGAAGATCTTCTAAGAGCAATAAATCTTGCATATGAGAGCTGGCCCGGCTTTTGGAAGATTCCAATTGGAAAACCATTAGGTTCTCGATTCTTAAATCAATACAGTATAGATGGATATGTCCTTATGTTAAGGCTGTTATCATGGGGCTACTTATTAAATATAGACGATGCTCATTTCCGAAAATTAGTTGAAATTTTAGACGAAGACAAAGTAAAAGATTCTTTAATTGAGTTTATTATCCATGCCAAGATTAAAGATAGAGAACCAATAAAAGAAGAGAGCTGGCAAAAATACCTTGCAATACCAAAAGCATTTGAAAAATTACGGTTAGCCATAAAAGAAACGGAAGAAGCAACGGCGATAAACTTGATGAAAGAATTCATAACAAAGGACTGGTACAAAGGGCACAAGGATTGTGGGTGGTATAATAGCCATAAATTATCATTTCAATTATACTCTGGTTACTGGAGCTTTGAAACAGCGGCAGTCGTAAAAATTATGCAACTGGACGACAGCAGTTTTATTAATTGTCAATATTACCCCAAAGACTTAGTACATGAAAATGGATAACCATATTCATTAAGTAGAGTAATTAAACAGAAGAAATCGAAGAGAACTGTTCTCGGTACGTTTTTTACTCAAAACCATGATAAAAACTATTAATATTTTCTCGAATCATTAAAATTTATCCGGATATTTTAAAGAATGAAAATAAAAAGTACAACATTAATTATTTGCATAATTTTAAGCATCCTAATCCTGCAAGGAACAACTCGACCTCGGTGTCAAAGAAACACCCAGTCTGACCGGGCTGTTGAAACAGATCAAGGTCAAAAGTCTGGAGCAGACCCTGACTTACACGCTGGACTATGACCTCGAAAAGAAAAAATGGAAGGGCTATACCATATCAGACAGTGCGGCCAAAACCAGCAAGGCGTATGTGATCAGCCAGGACACCAGTGGCAAAATACTGGAAATGAAGAATGCAGCAGGTACTGAACTGGTTAAATATACTTATAACATACAGGGCAGACTAACCGAAATCAACAGCACTTTTGCGGACAAAACCAGCACCAAAGAAAAAGTGAGCTATGAAAACGGGCGGATGGACTATTATTCCAAACAGCTCTTTCAGTTTGAAATGGGAGCGGTGTTTAACGTATAAAACTAAATACTGCCGATAATAATCTACAAACAACCCATAAAATCCCTTCAAATCACGAAATTGATAAAAGTATTAGACATTAAAGCTTTTATGATTATTTTTGCGTTCCAAAAAATTCTAAGCCAATCTAAATAAAGTCAAAGCAATATGGCAACGACAAAAAAGAAAGAAGCATCTAAGGTCAAATATTCAAAAGAGCAATACTTATATTGGTATGACTCCATGCAGCTTCAGCGTAAGTTTGAAGAAAAAGCGGGTCAGTTATACGGTCAGCAAAAAATCCGTGGATTCTGCCATCTTTATATTGGTCAGGAGGCTTGTTCATCAGGAGCAGTTTCTGCTTTGAAAAAAGGTGATAAGTACATCACGGCCTATCGTGACCACGGCCATCCTCTGGCATTGGGAACGGATCCTAAGAGAATTATGGCGGAATTGTACGGAAAAGTAACCGGAACCACCAAAGGAAAAGGTGGCTCTATGCACATTTTCGATAAGGAAGTAGGTTTTGTTGGTGGCCACGGTATCGTGGGTGCCCAGATCCCTATGGGAGCCGGCATCGGTTTTGCCGAGAAATATAAAGGAACCGATAACCTTTGTATCTGTTACATGGGTGACGGAGCTGTAAGACAAGGTGCTTTGCACGAAGCCTTCAACATGGCCATGACCTGGAAAATCCCTGTGATTTTTGTGGTTGAAAACAACGGATACGCCATGGGTACTTCTGTAAGCAGAACTTCCAACGTAAGAGAACTATACACCCTTGCTGAAGCTTACGACATGCCGTCTGAGCCTGTTGATGCGATGGATGTGGAGTCTGTTCACGAAGCTGTGAGCCGTGCTGCCGAAAGAGCAAGAAAAGGCGACGGACCGACCTTCCTTGAATTCAAAACTTACCGTTACAGAGGACACTCGATGTCTGACCCTCAGAAATACCGTACGAAAGAAGAAGTAGCTGAATGGAAGCAGAGAGACCCGATCGAACTGATCAAAGACAGGATGCTTACAAACAATGTCGTGACGGAAGAAGAGCTTGCTGCGATTGATGCCAAAATCAAAGTGGCGGTGGATGAATCGGTACAATTTGCCGAAGAATCGCCGTGGCCAAAACCGGAAGAGGCCTTCGAAGACATCTACGTACAGGCTGATTATCCGTTTGTAATGGAGTAATTTTTAAAGAGATATAGAGATCAGGCCCTCAAAAGGGGCCTTTTTTTATTTTCGGGCATAATTAAATGCAATTTTTAATCAATTGTGTATAAATCTTATGAATCAATTTCATAACTTTGCACTCCAAATTTTTTGAATAGTTCAAATGGCGAAAAAGAATCAATCAGGATTAGAGTTTATAGAAAGTGCAGAAGCACTTCAGAAAGAGATTGTTAAAGCGGAAGGTTTTTTCAAGAAAAACCAGAATTTACTTTCTTATGCAGGTGGAGCCATTTTATTGGTTGTATTGGGCGTAATCGGGTATAATTACTGGAATAATACCAAAAGCGAAGAGGCTCAGATAGCCATGTTCGACTCGGTATTCTCTTTTGAAGCAGATTCTCTTAACCAGGCACTGAAAGGTACAGGTGGTAACGAAGGCTTACTTGCTGTGGCAGATGAGTACGGTTCTACCAAAGCGGGTAAACTGGCGAACCTTTATGCAGGTATCGCTTTGATGAAACAGGCTAAATATGATGAGGCTATCGAAAGACTTCAGAATTTCAGTTCTGATGATTACGTAGTACAGGGTAAAGCTTATTTATTGATCGGAGACGCGTTTTCTGAAAAGAAAAACTATGCTGAAGCCATCACCTACTATAAAAAAGCTGTTGATTATAACCCGAACAAGTTTGCTACTCCGGCGTACATCATCAAGCTGGGTGCTGCTTATCAGGCTAATAAAGATAATAAATCGGCTATCGATGCCTACGCTGACCTGATTGAAAAATATCCGACGTCTAGCGAGTCCATCCTGGCTAAGAAAATAAAATCGAAACTCGAGGCCGAAATTGGCGGGTAACTGAGATTATATTTTAAAACATAATCAAAGGGATAAGCCATCAATGGTTTATCCCTTTTTTTTAATCAATTTACAAATCAACATATGTCATCTGCTAATAAAAACCTGAGTAGTTTTTCAACTGAAAATTTACCTGATGTAAGTTTCAAAAGATTCGCCATCGTGGTAGCTGAGTGGAATTCTGAAATCACAGAAGCCTTGTTTGAAGGGGCTTATACTACCCTGATAGACAACGGCGTAAAGGAAGAAAACATCATCCGTGCCAATGTTCCGGGCAGCTTTGAGCTGAGCTACGGCTCGCAGGTCTATGCCCAGAAACATGATATCGATGCGGTGATTGCCCTGGGATGCGTGATCCAGGGAGAAACCAAACACAATGACTATATCAATCATGCCGTAGCGGCGGGGCTGACACAGGTAGCTCTTAAGTATAATAAACCGGTAATTTTCGGGGTCTTGACCCCGAACGACCATCAGCAGGCGGTAGACCGGGCGGGCGGAATCCACGGAAATAAAGGGGATGAAGCCGCCATCACAGCCATCAAAATGCTGGCGGTCTGATATTCAGATCAGTATATAATGTTTAAAAAAGGAAATATATTTCAGATTCAAAAGTAAACCTTTAAGATGCAAGTTTGGAAATTTGGAGGGACTTCTGTCGGGAAGCCCGATCGTATGCAATCAATAAGAAACCTGGTTACTGCTGATAAAAGCAGGAAAATCGTAGTTCTTTCGGCTCTATCAGGCACCACCAATAGCTTATTAGCCATAGGGGAGTCTCTAAAAGCCAATGACATCGATGGAGCCAGCCAGCAGATCGATACCTTGTATGATCATTACCAGGTATTTATCAAGGCCCTTTATAAAACCTCCGCAGGGCTTGCACAAGGCCAGGAGATCATCGACAAAGAGTTCGGATTCATCCGTTCACTGTCTGGGATCAGTCCTTTCACCCTGAAACAGGAAAAAGAGCTCGTGGCAGAAGGTGAGATCTTGTCGACACAGATGTTTTCAGCCTATCTTGAAGAAGAAGGTGACAGCGTCGTGCTGATTCCTGCCCTTGATTTTATGAGCATTGATGCGGACAATGAGCCTGAATTTGCGGCCATTGAAGAAAAACTGAAACAGCAGCTCATTCCACAGGAAGACAAACTGATCGTGGTGACACAAGGGTTTATCTGCAGAAACCCGCGTGGTGAGGTTGATAACCTTAAACGCGGAGGATCTGATTATACCGCCTCCCTGATCGGCGGAGCGATCTCAGCCGAAGAAATTCAGATCTGGACAGACATAGACGGGATGCATAACAATGACCCGAGGATCGTAAAACGTACGTTCCCGGTTCGTGAAATGACCTTTGAAGAAGCCGCGGAGCTGGCTTATTTCGGAGCAAAAATTCTTCATCCAAGTACTATCACCCCTGCCAAAATGAGAGGCGTACCTGTAAGACTTAAAAACACGATGGAGCCGTCGGCTCCCGGCACGGTTATCACTGCCAGCCAGTCAACCAACGCTGAAATAAAAGCCATTGCGGCCAAAGATAACATCACGGCCATTTATATCCATTCGACCCGTATGCTGAATGCCTATGGCTTCCTGCGTAAGGTGTTTGATGTTTTTGAAAAATTCAAGACACCGGTCGATATGATCACCACTTCAGAAGTTTCTGTAGCGGTAACGATCGATAATTCCGAACACCTGGAAAGCATCACCAAAATGCTGAGCCAGTTTGCCGACCTGGAAGAGCACGACCGCAACCAGACCATCATCTGTATTGTGGGTAATTTCCTGGCAGACAAATCAGGCATTGCCATCAGGATCCTCGAAGCCTTGAGAAATATTCCGATCAGGATGATTTCTTATGGTGCCTCGGAGCATAACATTTCCATCCTGGTAGATTCCAGGCACAAAAATGAAGCTCTTGAAGCATTAAACGAGGGCTTGTTCGATTTTGGCAATAAATAAGACGGACTTCGTCAAACAGATAAAATATAAATTTCATGTTACAGTTAGCATACATCAGGGATAACAAACAGGCCACCATTGAAGGTCTGAAGAGAAAGTATTTCAAAACCGCCGAAGAAACCGTCAACGAAGTTCTGGAAATTGACCGGAAAAGAAGGGATACCCAGGCTGAACTCGATGCTACACTTGCCAAATCCAATCTGCTGGCCAAAGAGATCGGCGGATTGATGAAAGAAGGCAAAAAGGCAGAAGCAGAAGCCATCAAAGGCCAGACTGCAGACCTGAAAGCTTTGTCCAAAGACCTGGAAGAATCACTCAAGACCTTTGAATCGTCTCTTCATGACCTCCTGCTGACCATCCCCAACCTGCCGCATGAGAGTGTGCCTGAAGGCAGAACACCTGAAGAAAACATCAACATTTTTGAACAGGGAGAGTTTCCTGTGCTTCATGAAGCTGCCAAGCCCCACTGGGAGCTGATCAAACAATATGACATCATCGACTTCGACTTAGGCAATAAGATTTCAGGAGCAGGATTCCCGGTCTATAAAGGCAAAGGGGCGAAAATCCAGCGGGCCCTGATCAACTTCTTCCTGAACGAAGCCGAAGCAGCCGGATACAAAGAAGTGCAGGTGCCGATACTGGTCAATGCCGCTTCAGGATACGGCACAGGCCAGCTGCCCGACAAAGAAGGTCAGATGTACCATGCTACAGCGGACGATCTCTACCTGATCCCGACGGCAGAGGTACCTATTACCAACATTTACAGGGATGTGATCCTTTCTGAAAACGACCTCCCTGTAAAACACGCCGGGTACACACCGTGTTTCAGAAGAGAAGCCGGAAGCTGGGGAGCACACGTCAGAGGGCTGAACAGACTGCACCAGTTTGATAAAATCGAGATCGTGCAGATCCGTAAGCCGGAGGAATCTTACCAGGCCCTGGAAGAGATGGTAGAGCATGTGAAAGGACTCCTGACCAAGCTAGGCCTGCCTTTCAGGATACTACGCCTGTGTGGTGGTGATATGGGCTTTACGTCTGCCCTGACGTTTGACTTTGAAGTCTACTCTGCCGCCCAGGAGCGTTGGCTCGAGTGCAGTTCTGTCTCTAACTTTGAAGCTTATCAGGCCAACCGTCTGAAACTGAGATATAAAGTAGATGGCAAGACCCAGTTATTGCATACCCTTAATGGTTCAGCCCTGGCTTTGCCCCGTATCCTCGCAGCTATTCTGGAAAACAACCAGACACCCGAGGGCATCAAAGTACCTTCAGTACTTGTTCCTTTCTGTGGTTTTGACACGATCTGATGATCTTTTCGAATACATAATTTTAAAGGCTCCGGACTCCGGGGCCTTTTGTTTTTACAATCACCTGCACATTTGTCTTTTTTACCTCTTTTTATAAAAATGCTGAAGCAATTTTATAATTTAAGTCGAAATTTGCCATGATGAAAGACAAAAGAAGACAAATACTGATTCACCTGCTCGGATGTGTGAGCTTCCTGGCTCTTGCTTTTATCCCGAGTTTCCAGGGAAAATCTGACAGTTTGTTTAACCCGATGTCGCTGCGTGATTTTGTGAGCTATGCCCTTCTGATCGGCATTTTTTATCTCAACTATTTTCTGATCGTTCCAAAGCTTTATTTTACCAAAAGATACCTGTTCTACTTTCTTTCGGTTGCGGTACTTTTTATGGTTTTCAGGACCACCACCAACCTGTTCCAGCCCAAAGGCCCACGTCCTTTCAGAAAGCCGCCACCCATGTCTGAAGCAAGGCCTGAGCCGCCACCCCCACCCAAAGGAGAAGGTCCTCAAAAATCCGAATATGATTTTTTTATAGAGATCAACGCCCGGGCATTCCCTTTCCTGGTGGTCGTCTTTTTTTCACTGATGCTGCGGATCAGCAATCGCTGGCAACAGACAGAGAAAGAAAAGGTCAACTCTGAATTGTCTTACCTCAAAGCCCAGATCAACCCTCATTTTCTGTTCAATACCCTCAACAGCATTTATTCCCTGGCCATTCAGAAGTCGGATGAAACTCCCTTGGCGGTAGTCAGGCTCTCGGGCATGATGCGGTATGTCCTGAGCGAATCTGCGAATGATTTCGTAGTCCTTGACAAAGAAATCAATTACATTCAGAATTACATCGACTTGCAGAAAATCCGTTTTGGTGAAAGCCTACCGGTCAGCTTTTCGGTCAGTGGTTCACTGGCCAATAAAAGAATCGCCCCGCTGATCCTGATCCCTTTTATTGAGAATGCTTTCAAGCACGGCGTCAATGCAGAAGAGGAATCTGAAATTAAAATAGAGATCAGTGTAAAAGACCATATCCTGGATTTGTCCGTTTTTAACAAAAAAGTGATCGTTTTCATATCAGAAGAAAACCGCAGCGGCATAGGTGTGGAAAACACCAAAAACAGGCTGCAGCTGCTCTACCCCAGACGGCACCATCTCGAAATCAGGGATGAGCCGGAAGATTACCTGGTAAACCTGAAAATAGAATTGTCATGATCAGAGCCATTGCCATAGACGACGAGTTACCTGCCCTGAAAGTCATCGAAAACTTTTGCGGTAAAAGCGACCACGTCGTACTTGAAAAGATCTTCAACAAGCCGCTTGACGGTATAAAGTACCTTCGCAACTACCCCGTTGACCTGTTGTTCCTGGATATCAACATGCCTTCCATCACCGGTGTGGAACTGTTCAGGGAGATCTCCAAAGAATCATTCAGTCAGAAAATCATGGTTATTTTCACCACCGCCTACAGCGAATATGCCGTGGAAGGCTTTAACCTGAATGCCATCGATTATCTGCTGAAGCCTTTTACCTATGAAAGGTTTGAGCAAAGTGTGAGCAAGGCGGCCGAGTTTTTCAAGATGCAGAAACTGCTCGAAAAAGAAGACCGGAACGGAAGTTCTGAGTCACATATGTTTATCAGGGCCGATTACCGCCTGTATAAAATCAACTTTCAGGATATTCTGTATATCGAAGGCCTGGACGACTACCTGAAAATACACCTGGAGGGCATCAAACCGGTTGTGGCCAGAATGACCATGAAAGCCATGGAAGAAAAACTTCCGGTCAAGGCCTTCATGCGGGTACACAGATCGTACATCATCCCGTTTAAAAGAATTGAAAGTGTCAGAAACCGCGTCATCACCCTGGCCGGAGAAGAGATTCCGATAGGGTTAAGCTATGAGAAACCGTTTCTGGCCACTTTCCGCTGATATAATAATACTTTAACTGAAAATAGCCCCATGATCACTCAAACCGAAGGACAGATCTACCTTCAGGAACAACGTGGCTGCACGGACCTTTCCTGGTACAGGAGCTTTCATACATTTAATTACGGCTCTTATTTCAAAGAAGAGAAAACCGCTTTCGGCACCCTGCTGGCTTTCAACGAAGACACCCTGGCTGCCGGAAAAAGCATAGAAATGACTCCGGAAGAAAATACCGAAATCATCATCCTGCCCGTAGCCGGAGGCATTGAATTTAAAAACCCGGAAGGCTTTGTAGATTACCTGACACCCGGCCATGCTCAGGTATTAAGAACAGACCACCGGGGGCCGTATCAGCTCCTGAATCCTTATGGCGTTGAAAGCATCCATTTCCTGCAGATCATTCTTCGGAAAGGGCATAACAGATCGGGAGAGCCGAAAACCAGCCAGTTTACTTTTGATCCGGATCTCAAAAACCAGCTTTCTGTTTTTTATGAAACGGAAGACGCTTTGGCAAGTATCGGTAAATATACCGGCCGCGAGGATGGCATTTATGAACTGAAAAACAAAGAGCATGGTGTTTTTGCTTTTGTCATACAGGGTGCTTTCGAGGTGCAGGAAAGGCTGCTTCAGCCCAAAGACGGCCTTGCTTTATGGGGACTAGCGGCCATTGAGTTTGAAGCCCTCTCCAATGACGCCATCCTTCTGCTGATCGAAGTACCCCGAAACCAGGACCGTTTACCTCAATAATTCCGGCGTTTACCTCTAATGAATATCCCGCACACACGAATCCGGGTCGCGAAGCGTAATACATAACAGAAGCCCGGATTCAGCCGGGCAAAACATCATTACTAAAACTTATACATATGAAAAGGGAAGATTTTTTAAAGAGAGGATTTGGTTCATTGGGCCTTTTTGCTGCGATACCTCTGCTGTCTGCCTGCAAACAGACCGACGTCATTGATCCGGAAACCACAGGGGCCACCACAGGAACCACAGGCACTACCACGACCACCACGCCGTCGACCTGCTCTGTGACCAACTCAGAAACAGAAGGCCCTTTTCCTACCAAAACGCCTTCATCGCTGGTTACCAACAATATCGTTTCGGACAGGCAGGGAGATAAACTGACGGTCAATGTCATCATCAGGAATGTCAACAACAGCTGTGAAGTGCTCCCTGATGCCATTGTGGACATCTGGCATTGTGACGCCGCCGGCAATTACTCAGAATATGGTGGAACAGGCATGCAGTCGACCAATTATACCTCCGTCCACTTCCTGAGAGGCAGACAGACCACCGGTTCCACCGGCCTGGCCACCTGGACAAGCATCTACCCGGGCTGGTATTCGGGCAGGGCCCCTCACATCCACGTGCACATTTACAATGCCAAAGGGACTTCCTTGCTGGTCACCCAGATTGCCTTTCCGGAAGACATCAGCAAGCTGGTTTATGCCCAGGGCGTATATAAAAGCCACGGACAGGCCGACACCACCAATGCCCGTGACAATGTTTTCGGCGACGGCGTCACCAATGAAATGTCGGTGGTTACCGGTGACGTCACCAACGGTTTTGTATTGACTCATACCATTTTCGTAAAAGCGTAAGTAGGCATGCCACAGGGAAAAATCAAACTGTCGTTCAGGATAGTGATCAGCAAAAACTCGGTCACCAAATGGGAAAAACTCATCTGGGAAAGCACCTATAAGGAATTCCTGATGCAGTCGCAGCTCTTCAGCGACAGGGAAAACCCCGCCCAGAGCTTCAAACAGCTGCTGAGTCAGAATGAGAAAGCCAGCCAGCTGCATTTCCTGGTCAGCACCGCCGCCCACCCGTATGTTATGCAATGGAAGGGCCTGATCTACTTTCTGGCAGATAACCTGGGGAATAATTTCCTGCCCTTTGAGCAGTACAGGTTTGATATTATTGACTCGAATATCTATGATAAACAATCCCATGAAATCGGGATCACCTTTACTTCACCGCTGCTCACCCTGGTCGATATCTGGGAGGGGCATTACCTGGTCAGTCTTGACGAAAACGCCGACCCGGTCAACACCGGAGCAGAAACCCTGATGTTTAAGATGCAACCCAGACTTTCTGTTTCTTTCTTTAAGCCCTGATACGGCTTCAGATTTTTTTGGCAGAAGCAGTCTTGTAAAACAGGACTGCTTTTTGCTTTGATCACAGGTAAATTGCTTAGCATTTCTTCTCAGTGAACTAAATATTCATTTTTCTTTTATACGTTTATAATTCCTTGGATTCCTGAAAAATTTAAAAATCTGAAGATTCTAGGAATTGTAAAAAATTTAAAATTATTTTACACCGACTTGAAAACCAACAACAATTACGACAATGATAAAACTACAACAACGGATGGAGTACCTTAACTACCTTTTAAAAAACAAAGCTACTGGTACACCAAGAGAACTCGCTACCAAGCTGAGGATAACCGAAAGGGCCTGGTACAAATTCAGAGACCAGCTGATCAATGATCTCCAGCTGCCCATTGCTTACTGCCCGAAACAGCGGTCGTATTACTATACAGAATCCGGAAGTTTCGAATTTGGATTCAAAAAGAATATTGCTCCTGAAAAGGTAAAGACGGATTGAATGTATATCTTGAGATGTTTCTTACAAAAATCGATCAGCAAATTACGAAAGAAGAGGATCCGTTTTTAATGCTTCCGTAGCAGCAACTGAATGACTATTTCAGCCTCCTGTTTTAAGTTTGCCCTGCATTTTTCTTCGGGATCTACTCCCGGTTGTTTTAATGCCTGATGAGACAATAGTTTATTGATCGTTCTTTTTTCGCTTCATCGGGCATTACCCTTTGAAATACTATTACTTAATATTATCAAATGATACGAAAATTAAACTTCGGCGATTATATTGGAACAGTACTTTCTGTTTTTTTCTTTGTTTACGGACTGATTGCGAAAGCTTATCATTATCAGGATTCTCAGGTTTACTTTAAGCTGGGATTTGTTTTGTTTGGCATAGCTTCAACGAATTTAATTTCCAAACTGCTGACAAAAAATGACAAATAAACTCAGGGTCGTAATCAACATACTTGCAAGCATTTCTATTATAGTTTATGCTTATTATAAATTTTTAAACAATAAACCCCTTCCCCTGCTTTTAGCTGTTTTCATTCTCTTTTCTTTTGCAGCCAAATCAGTATCTTTTCTTATTTCATTATTTCAAAAAAAATAAAGTCGGTAGTTCCACGGAAGTTTTACGATCGCCTTAGTAATTAATAAAATTTTATCCGCTGAAATTTTTTATCAGTCAGCTGATTTAAGTTTGTCTAACCTTGTAATTCTATAAATGCCCAAAGTTATTAATGTTCGGTGAAGCTATTAGTTTATCGATAAGATATCCATTTTCACCCGCCTCATCGGACATTTTTTTAACTTTCTACTGATAACGGACAATTCTTATGAAAATCTATCAGGTGGAGGTTTAGGTCAAGACTTTGTAGGCGGTGTCACTTGTGGTTATGAACTTGCAACTTTATTCACGCCATTTATGGCAGTTGGTGCAGTTATGGTTCTCGCCGGGTGCAGCAGCTTAATTGGTAAATGGTAAGTAAATTCTCCCATTAGAGTCCTTTCAAAATTAGAGTCCTCTAATCATTAAAATGAGTACAAAAATATGAAAACTTTTTTTCAAATTATCCCTTTTTAATACTCGCGATTATTAATGCTTTTTTTTGTTATATTCTAAAAATGTCAAATTGGATTAGCACAATAAGCTTCTTAACTGCCTCTGTTATTTATGCAATAAAGCACCCTCCGAAAACCATAGTAATTAATTTATCTCTCTTTATTTTCCGACTATTCTATTAAGTCATGCACAAGTAATGGGTTAAGACGCTTTTGTATTTATAGCTTCTATCCTGTTAATTTTCTTGGAATAAAAGAAATTTCTGACAGAGTATCTGCAGCTTCAAACTTCATATTTTTTTGTTCTCTTCAATTTATTTCATCCTCTTTGGATTTGATAATCGAAAAAAAGGCAAAAAAAAGAGAAGAATAAAACAACAATCTAACCATCCTTAAATTCAGCATTTGTTAGAAGTTTGCTGAATTATGATTAAACCCTAAAGCTTTTTCGGAAACTACATAAAAAAATTTAACTGAATTTTAATTACAGAGGCTTGATTTAAGTTTGCCTCACCTTGTGATATTACAAGGAGTTATTAAATTTATTTTACAATGAAAAAAATGGAATTGGCTAATCAGGAAAACGTTATCGGAGGTTTTGATCAATCAGACGTTGGATGTGGTCTGGCAATTTTAGGTATCGCATTTTTGGCAGGTACCGGGCCACTAGGTTTAGCTGTAGGTGCTGCATCATTAGTTGCCAGTTGTATGGCTTAATCCACTGAAAATACAAATAGCATGATAGTGATAATTCACAAATCTGCTATTTGTATTTTATACATATGCCATTCGAACATTTTTAATAGACAAAGAGATTTCACATGAAAATATATAGAATAATTGTAGGTGTATTAATTACACTCGCACTTTTTTTCGTCTGGCTAAGTAACGACTTAGAGAATACTAAGAGAATAAAAATAACCATTGGCTTAATCCTGGCACTTGTGGTTGTTTTACTTAAAAAAACAAATAACACTCCGGTCTTATAAATAGATAAAATGCTCGCAAAAAATGGGAGTAATTAATCCGCTTTAAACAAATCCATCCCAAGATTATGAAATTCGCCCTATTCGCTATCTTTATTTCTTTATTGCTAGCGTACTACACCCAATCTTACATTGTAACAGAAAATGAAATCTATAATTTCTATTCAACACAACTATCCTACGAACAAATAGAAAGTCTTCTAAATCAGCAAAACAAGTGGGTCTGGCTGGGATACGTTTTTATTCCTGTTATTTATTTGCTGAAAATCAGTATCATTTCCCTGACTTTGCTAAGCGGTTTATTTTTTAGCCAAATCAGCAAACCTCGTTTTTCAGAAGTCTTCTCAATTGTAGCTAAGGCTGATCTGATTTTGCTAACTCCTGCCGTATTAAAAATCGGATGGTTTACTTTTCAGACCAACTATACCCTTGAAGACGTTCAGTACTTTATGCCAGGCTCTTTGCTTAATTTCTTTGAGCCAACCCTGGTCGAAAAATGGCTACTATACCCATTGCAAGCCTTGAATGTTTTCGAATTAGGCTTTTGGCTCTGGGTCGCTTATGAATTGAAACCATCTTTTAAAGAGGACTTCACAAGGTCATTTCAAACAGTCGCTTTGTCTTATGGAAGCTGTTTTATGATATGGATTGTTTTTGTTGCTTTTCTTACCCTTAATCTTTCTTAATTGCAATGAAGCGAATTATTAAGTTATCAATTCTCAGTTGCTTTATTTTTATCGTCGGCTACTTGATTTATCAGATCGTAGAACAGCTTCAACAAAAAAAAGAGACTCTGCAATTCACACAAACACTTCAGCCTTTTAAAATACTTAATGTACACGGCGACAGGCAATTACTAGACTTTGCTTCTGGTCGGAAAATGATTTTTTTCTTTTTTAATACTGAGTGTGATCACTGCCAGGCTGAAGCGAAGCTTATCCGTAGAGAACTCCGTCAGTTAAAAAAAACCAACATTTACTTTATCTCCACAGAATCCATTGAAACGATTAGGGCTTTTGGAAAAACCTATGATTTACTAGTTACTTCTAATGTTACTTTAGGGCAGATTGATGGCAAGGAAGTCTTTGAAAAATTCGGGGTCAACACCTTTCCCATGGCTTTTATCTATTCTGAAGATGGTAAATTATTAAAGAAATATACCGGAGAGGTAAAAATAGAAGCTATCACGAAATACTTATGATTTAGATTTTTTTTCTCACACTATTAAAAAGCACTTATGAACCTGAAACCCCTCTTTATACCTCAACGTGACCAGACAGATTGCGGGGTAACCTGCCTGCTGTCGGTCATCAGGATGCATGGCGGTGATGCCAGTCTGGAAACCCTCAGGATACAAAGCGGCACAAGCCTGCAGGGTACTACTTTACTGGGCCTTCAGCAAGCCGCAAGCATCTATCACCTTCACGCTGAAGCCTTCGAAGTGGACGAACCGGAGGTTTTTAAAAAAGAAGCCACGTTTCCCTGTATCCTGCACGTGGTCATAGATCAGAAACTTGAGCACTATGTCATTTGCAACGGAATTAATAACAATGGCTTTGAAATAATCGACCCGGCTCAAGGCATAGAGACATGGAGCGAAACAGAGCTATTGCAGCGGTGGCAATCAAGAGCAGTGCTGATTTTAAACCCCGGAGAAGGTTTTGAAAAAACAGAACAAACGCGGTCAAAGAAAATCCTCTGGATAAAAGCCCTGATCAAAGATGACCAGCCGCTCCTCGGGATTGCCGTAGCCTTAGGTATATTGATAGCCGTTTTGGGAATGATTACCGCTGTATTTTCCCAGAAGTTGATTGATGAAATACTCCCTAAACAGCAAACCACCAAACTGTGGATGGGGCTGGCCCTCTTGTTTATTCTGTTAATGGCCCGTGCAGGATTCAATTACCTGAGAAGTTATTTCCTCATACGCCAATCCAAAGATTTTAACAACCGCATAATGGATGATTTTTATGAAAAGCTTTTACAGTTACCCAAAACTTTCTTTGATACCCGCAAAACCGGGGAGATCATCGCCCGGCTGAGTGATACCCGCCGGATACAAACCGTTATCAGCTTTCTAGCAGGAAATGTGATCATAGACATCCTGATTTCCCTGGTGTCTGCCGGGTTCTTGTTTTATTACTCATGGTCCATTGCCTTGTTGTCATTGCTGGGTATTCCGCTGTTTGGTGGTTTAGTGTGGGCCTATCATGACAGAATAATCGCTGCTCAAAAAATGGTAATGAGTCAATATGCGGCAACAGAGAGTTTTTTTGTAGACACGGTTGGAGGTATCAATGTTATCAAATCCGGCAATAAAGAGTCCTTTTTCCAGACTATCGGGAAAAAAGTCTACTCCTTTTTTCAGGAAAAAATCTATCGCTTGGGCCGGTTGGGAACACAGTATGCATTATACAACGAAATCATAAACGCTTTGATGATTTCGTTGATTCTGGCTTTTGCATCTTACCAGATTTTGCAAAAAGACCTGAAAACAGGTGAAATGATGGCCGTTCTGTCTATCGCAGTAGGGATGCTGTCATCATTATCAAAACTGGCCACCACTAACATACAGATACAGGAAGCTAAGGTGGCCTTCGACCGCATGTACGAATTCGCGGAAACAGAGCCGGAAATAAAAACCATCAGGTCCGAAGCTCCGGGCAAAATTGATCAGATAGAATTTAGAAATGTCAGCTTCCGTTTTCCGGGCAAAAGCCCGTTGCTAAAAAACGTCTCGCTTACATTAAGAAAAGGACAACTCACCACCCTTACGGGAGAGGTGGGCTCGGGTAAAAGCCTGGTTCTTCAGATTTTACAAAAGTTTCAAAAACACGATGCGGGCCTGATCGTCATCAATTCAGAAACCGGCTTTAATACGATTCCGGTAGAGACATGGCGTAACAGCATAGGCGTACTGCATCAGGACACAAAGATATTCAACGGAACGTTACTTGATAACATCATCCTGGGGGATGTCGCGGCAGAAGCTGAAAAGGCGATAGAATATTGCCGGAAGTATGGGTTTTCATATTTCTTTGAGGTCCTGCCCCAGGGCTATCTTACGATCTTAGGAGAGGATGGTGTAAAACTATCAGGAGGGCAAAAACAATTGCTGGCATTGGCCAGGGCATTATATCATAATCCGGAAGTATTGCTCCTTGACGAACCCACCTCCGCGATGGACAAAAAAACAGAGGCTTTTGTAATGACCCTGCTGGAATCCATAAAACCCGATAAGATCATACTGATGGTGTCTCACAGGGATACGCTTTCGAAGTATTCGGATAAAACGTATGTTTTGCAGAAGGGGGAGGTTTTAAATGATATAAAAGAAGAATCAGTATGTTGAACTTTACAAACAATAAAATGAATCAAAAGAAATCCAAAATTGACCACCATAATAGAGAATATGTGATGGGCTTCGCTTTTGTTTTTTTTATCGTTATTATTCTTAGCATCAATCCTTCTTCGTCGGATCAAAGTAATGTCGAAAAAGTAGTGATGAAAATCTCAAATCTAGCCCTGATTGTTTCACTGATAGCCCTCGTTTACAATTTGATTTCAGGTATTTTTGATGAAAGACACAACAGAACTGAGAGATATTTCTATTATACACAATTCCTTTTTAACCACAGACAAGCCTTCAGACTTCAGAACCTAGAACACATACTGCAACTTGAATTACAGAGTCAAAATACAGGAATAGACGCTATTCTTCGAAAGAAAGCATTCACAGAAACATTCCGTTTTCAGGAACACTGTATTCATCATTTTCGGGTAATAAAAAATATGACAGATTCCTTAAATGACTCGCCCTTAAGAAATCGTGAAAATGAAAGCATACACCTTCTTATCAAAAGCAATTATGATTTAGAGACTCTGATACCCTTTATAACCTTTGCCAAGGGCATTTCAAAAGAATTGTCAGAGAAAGAAGATACGAAGGAGGAGGTAAAGAAAAAATATAAAGCACATGTCCAAAGTCTGAATCTGTTAATTGAACAACTAAAAAAGTATGTCCAATGAACACAAAACTGATTGTAATTAAATGGTTGAAAATTATAATAGGCACCCTGGCCGTGGTCTGGGTGGCTGTGAAAGAAAGGTTAAGCCAAACGGATCATATGGTAATTCTGGGGATAATTATCGCGGGTTTTTTATTCAAACATTTTGAAAGAAATTAAGAGCGTTTTGATTATCCTCACGTAAGTTTAATCAAGAAACCACACACCAGCATTTTTCGTTATTTGTTTAACTCAAATGGCATGACGATGAAAGGCCTCAGATCAATTATGGAGCTTTGTTTGACCAGGACATTATAGGCCGTTTTTATCATGTTCATCGCGGCTTACGCTTATATTAAGCATACTACGTTTTGACCCTATTAATGCCATGAAGGCCATCATAAAACAAAAAATCCGGGTTTCCCCGGATCATTCTATCAGATTTTGTTTTTCGAGTTCGTGGTAAAACTGCCGCAGGTTGATCCTGTCCAGGTTTTTGCTGTCCATGTCGTCCAGTGAAGTCAGGTTTACACCGTATCTCTTATAAGCCGGCTGCTCCGTAAGCCCCTGGGCGTTATAGCCGCTCTTGATCATCTCTTTATACGCCTGAAGAAACTTGTCTTCCTGTTCAAAAAGCCCCATCTGCTGCTTGTTGATCGGCTGAAGCGGGGTTTTGGTTTTAAACACCGGTTTCTGAGGCAAAAGACTGTCTATGCCCAGGCCCACTTTCGATTCGGTGTCTATGACGATCTCATCTTCTTTTATCGTATCAATATCGTCAAAACGTGCGGCTACGATCGTCACCCTCACTTTATCTTTCAGTGAGCGGTCAATAGCAAACCCGTGTTTGAATATCTTGGCCCTTGACTTGATCTGGCTTTCCACAAAATCGGTGACTTTGCTCTGGTCAGACATCTTAATTTTGTATTCAGGAAGCTCGTCTGAATAAGCAATCGAAACCAGGATCCTTTTCGCTCCTTTGATCTCGTTGTTTTCCAGCAAAGGTGAACTCAGGGCTTTCTCGATAGCCAGCGAAGCACGGTCGGTGCCCGAAGCTTCAGCAGAGCCCATCACCGCATGTCCGGCGTCTCCCAACACGGTTTTGACATCGGCAAAGTCAAGGTTGACCTTACCCGGTCTGGTGATCAGCTCGGCAATACTTTTAACGGCATTGGCCAGGACTTCGTCAGCATTCAGATAAGCCTCATCCAGGTCCAGGTCACCGTACATTTCAGCCAGACGGTCGTTTTTGATCACCAGTACTGTATCACAATATTTCTTCAGTTCGGCAATACCCTTAGCCGCCTGTTCAAATTTATCTATCCCTTCATGTCTGAACGGGTCGGTAACAATACCCACCGTCAGTCTGCCCATTTCTTTCGCTATTCGGGCAATCACCGGAGCCGCCCCCGTCCCGGTTCCCCCACCCATACCGGCGGTGATAAACACCATTTCTGTAGGATCAGAAAGCATGTCTCTCAGTGATTTTTCACTTTCTACGGCAGCCTGCTCTCCTACCCTCCAGTCGGTACCGGCTCCCAGTCCTTTCGTCAGCTCTGCTCCGAGCTGTATCTTAAGCACATCTTCCGGAAATTGTTTCAGGGCCTGTGCGTCGGTATTACAAACAACAAAATCCACACTGTAAACCCCGCGGCTGTGCATGTTCAGAATGGCGTTTCCGCCACCGCCACCCACACCGATCACTTTGATGATATTAGGCAGATCGGATTTAAATTCAAGGTCGTAATCGTGGTCGTAAATCATAAGTTTGTCAGATTATTAGTAAGCTTTATTTTTCGTAGCGATCGTTCATGTCCTCATCTTTCATAAAGTCCTTGACCCGGTCAAAGAGACTCTTGCTTTTCTGTTCCCTGATCTTCCTCTCATCTCTTACCGTTTTTTTCACGGCTGAGAGCTTGTCATGGTCAGGAACAGGCTCAGCGATCGGAGCATGCTTAAAAATGGTATTGTCTACCCGGTTATCAAAATCAACATAGGCAGACAGCATCAGACCCAGGACGGTCGAATACTTGGGTTTCTTCAGGTTCTCAAAATCTGTAAAGTCAATATTCCGGTTGATGCGGCCTTTGCGTATGCTCTTGATTTTACAGACATCAGAGAAGATGTCTTTGATGATGGCCATGGATGATGTCCCTCCGGTCAGGATGATGCCGTTGGTCAGCACCCCGTCGTATCCTGATCTCACAATCTCGCTTTTAACAATGGCCGCAATTTCTTTCAGTCTCCACTCGGTTACCAGGGAGGCGTTCTTCAATAAAATCTCCACAGGAGCCAGCCCTTCTTTTCGGTCTATGACCAACACTTCGTTCGGATTAATGCTGCTTGAAGGGATATTGCCACACAGTTTTTTAAGCCTTTCGGCCTCATGAAACTGAATGTTGAACGCTTCCATCAAATCTCTTGAAATGGCGTTTCCGGCGATAGGGAAAGACACAAAATGCCTCATCCCGTTTTTATGGAATATGATAACTTCTGTCAGATCCGCCCCGATATTCACCAAAGCCACACCGGCCCTTTTATCTTCGATGGTATGGTCAAGAAGGAGGAAAGAATCAGCAATGGGTGAAAGCAACACACTTTCAATGCCCAGCGGCGGATTGGACTTTTGTCCCTCCACTTTCGCCTTCACATTCTTGATGGTGTAATAAAGATTCTCAAGGCTCTCGTTTCTGGCACTGATAAAGTAAAAATCTCCACCCACCTGAACACCAAAACGGCCAACGATTTTCTCGTTGACTTTAATATCATTTACCGTAAAATCCTGCGGAAGACAGTGCAGCATAACACGCCCCGGCTGAGGTTTGAAAGTTAACCGCACATCTTCAATAAGCTTCTCCACATCGTGCTGATGAATCTGCTTATTGTCTCCTATTTTTGTTACTTTTCCTTTATGATAATGTCCCTGTATATCAAGATTGGAAATATTGATATTGATAGATTCCAGGTCAAGCTCAAGATTCTCCGCCAGTTCATCCAGTACTTCATCGATAATTTCAATGGTTTTAGATGCATTGACAATTTCTCCTTCAAACAAAGCCTCATCTTCAGGCGTAATGTTCCTCTCTACAAAACCTTTGATTTTAAAGACGTCATTTTTCTGCATGACCCCTGCAGCGGCACAAATTTTCGAAGTACCGATATCAACACCAACAACCAAATTTTCTTCTGTCATAATAGATTTAAAATACGGGATACTAAAATCCGGTTTTCACGCCACAGTTACCAAATAATACACAAACATATTGAAAATCACTCAATTACAAACAATTTGATTTTCATATTTTAAACTTATATGTTCAAAACCCTCCCATTCCTTGTTAGGCAATATCTGCTGATAGAATACCATCAGTTTTTTTAATTTCGATTCAATTTTTTCGGGCTTGCCAAATTCGATTTTATGCTCCCCGAGCAAAGGCACCAGATAGACTTCCTTATCCCTTTCAACGTTGATCTGGGTGATCTGGGCACTCCAGAACGGGTCTTTGATCAGGCGGTTCACAAGGGCCATTACATCTTGGTTTTTCTCTGCCTTCAAGCCTTTCAGATTAGTAAAAAAAACGCCGCTTAACAGGGGCACCTTGGAGGAATGTACTTTGGACACAGGGAAAAAAGTACCCTCTTCATCCATATAGCGATCCTCTCTCACACCCTCTCCCAACACCCTCGCAACAGGAATATAAGGTTCTGCCTCAATGATCAGCTGACCGTTAAGATCTGTAAATGCCTCACAAGACTTGATCTGCTTATTTCTCAAAACCCTTTTTTCCAGTTTTTTCAGGTCGATGTTTTCCAGGATTTTACCGTCAACGGGGTCATTCCCGAACTGCGTGACACTTTTTTCAATTTCTTCTTTAGAAACAAGAAACTGGTCGGTATTATTGCTTATTTTAACAACCAGTCCCTTACATCTTCTAGAAGAGCCTGAGCGGGTGGCAGAAATGATGATAAATAAAGCGGTCACAATTACCGTTGCCAGTAACATATAACCTCCGTATTTCTTAAAATCAAATTTTGCCATGTCCTTATTTTACAGATTTTCAAGAAACCCGTTAGGGTCTTCCATCATTTTAAAGCGATCAGAATCTTTAGGTTCAAGATCGTTCTGACACCAGTCTTTTAATATTTTAACGTCCGGATTCCATTTGAATCCATCCCAGAATTCCAGTCCTTTGTGGTCCCTGATTTTATACAGAGCCGCGGGTTTGTAGGCCGTGCCCAGGTAGACCGCTTCTTTACCATTATCTTTACCCCACTTAATCACCCGCCACATCATCCATTTTCCAAGCGAGTGCGACCTCATGTACTCCGTATCAAAAAAAGCAAACCAGTAGTGTACCAGTTCGTCATTAATAGCCGCCAGCACATATCCGAAAATATGGTCTTCATTACTGAATTTAAAGAAATGCGTTCCCGTTTCCTGGCTCAGAATATAATCCCAGCGTTCCAGGCTCATGTTATCCTCACCGATTCTCTCGTTGATGTATGACTCACAAAACGCCACAAAAGCCGTGTCTTTGATATCAAATTCACTCTTTGGGATCACGTCAACCCGGATATTCAAAGGTTCCACCAAACGGTTTACCCTCCTGTTTTCTGACGTGTCGTCAAACACCGCCAGATTGGCCCTGAGGCTCCTGGCCAGGTAAAAAATCTCACTCCCGATTTTCGTGTTTCCGGTATAAGGCAAAAAGCCGGTATTGTAAAGCTGACTTAACTCTTCCTGCGACTCTTTTTTGGCATATATTGCGTAATTAAAAGTGTAGGTTTTGTAGTCAACGTTGTTTTCGGAGTAGAATATCTTCATTATTTTCTATGGACAATTTTGAGCACCTCGTTCACAATTTCTCTTGCGGCAAAAGGTTTCGCAAATTTGAGAATATTTTCCGAAAACTTCTTCATCAGGGCCCCATCATTTGCTAATTCTATGGCCGCGGGAATAAGTTTTTCCTGCAGTTCATTGTCCTTTATCAGCATCGCCGCCCCGGATTTAGACAGACTTTCAGCGTTTTTGGTCTGATGGTCCTCTGCCGCAGCCGGAAAAGGCACCAGGATGGAAGGTTTGCCCACCAGGCAAAGTTCGGATACAGACAAGGCCCCGGCTCTCGAAATCACAAGATCTGCAGCAGCATAGGCTTTGTCCATTTCATAGATAAAGTCAGCCACATACACCCGGCTGGTCTGCAGTGAATAGACCTTGGTCCTGGCATTTTCGATAAACGTCTTACCCGTTTGCCAGATGATCTGAATATCTTCACTGATGAGGTCATTCAGTCCGCTGCTGATGGCTTTGTTCACACTCAATGCCCCCTGGCTTCCCCCTATGATCAGCAAGGTTTTGCGGTCAGGGTCCAGGTTGAAAAACTGTCTGGCTTCTTCTTTAGAAACCGCAATTTCACTGATGTCCCCTCTCACAGGGTTACCGGTAAATACTATCTTTTCTGCCGGGAAAAACGCATCCATATCCGGATAGGCCACACAGATTTTCTGGGCTTTTTTCGCCAGGTTTTTATTGGTCAGACCGGCATAGGAATTCTGCTCCTGGATAAGTGTCTTGATCCCGAGGAAATTGGAAACCATCAAAGTCGGACCACTTGCGTAACCCCCTACTCCGATAGCAATGTCCGGTTTAAAGTTCTTTATCAGTTTATAGGCTTTCAAAAGGCTGTTGACCAGCTTAAAAGGAAACCCGATATTGGAAAGAAGATTAGACCGGTTAATTCCGGCGATGGGTAATCCGATGATCTTATATCCGGCTTTGGGTACTTTTTCCATTTCCATTTTGCCCTCCGCTCCTACAAACAGAATCTCAGCGTCAGGTTCCTGTGCTTTTATCTGGTTGGCTATAGCTACGGCAGGATAAATGTGGCCTCCGGTACCGCCTCCGGAAATGATGATTTTTAGTGATTTACTCATGCTTTAACTGCTTCTTTTTTAGTTTGGGTAACGCTTAAAACAATACCTATGGCTACTGATGTAAATATCATGGAGGTTCCCCCCATACTGATCAACGGCAACGTCTGCCCGGTAACCGGACCCAGCCCGACATTGATAAACATATGGGCGAATGCCTGGAAAACAATACTGAGGGTCAGTCCGATAGACAAAAGCCCTCCGAAAGCCCTTTCCGTTTTGTCAATATTCCAGTGCCCTCTGAAGAGCAGCCACAAGTAAAGAGCCATCACCACAAGGCCCCCCACTATCCCGTATTCTTCTATAATAATGGAATATACAAAATCCGAGAAAACGTCCGGAAGCACATTTTTCTGTGAACTGTTTCCCGGGCCTACGCCCAAAAGACCGCCTTTGGCGATGGCCACCAGGGCCATGTCTTTCTGGGTATCGTCGTTACCTTCTCCTCCCATAAAACCATCTCCGTCCAGGTCCAGGTGAAGGAAACTTTCAGAACGGTCTATAACGGTTTGTACACGGCCAAATTTGATGTCAAACTTTTTCAGTACCAACCCGGCAGACAGGGCCAGGAAAACCCCAAGACCCAGTGAAATCACCATTTTAACCAGGTAATTGGTAGGTACACGTCCGATCCACATCAGCATAAAACAGGTGATGCCCAGGATGACCGAAGTGGAAAAACTGGAAACAGAAAGTAAACCGCAAATCACACCGCACCAGATGATCATGCTCCACAAGTCGCTGATTTTATATTCAATGTTCTGCCTTCTGGCCAGCATGGCTGCAAGGTTGGTGATCAGCACCAGCCTGACAAGGTCAGAGGTTTGAAAAGAAAGACCCATGATAGAAACCCACCGGCTGGCTCCCCCGACATTAATCCCCCTGAAGAGCGTATAGAGCAATAAAAGCGGGGTAATCCAAAGAAGAATCTTAGCTATACCGGCATATTCAAGTATATTGATCTTGTGTACGACAAAGGTAAAACCCAGCCCTACCAACAGAAGAAAAGTATGTTTGATGAGGTAATATTCCGTGTTGCCGTCTGTCTTACGGTATGCCAGGGCACTAACAGAACTATAAACAACAATAATGCTGATTAGAGACAATAGCAATAAAATCAACCAGATCTGCCGGTCACCCCGGAGATGGTCTTTGAGCTTAAAGCGTAGCATTTTAGATTCAATTAATTGTAAAGCACGTAAAAGGTGACGTTTGTACACAACATCACCTTAACAAAATTATAAGAACTTTTCTATATTCAAAAGTAAAAACAGTCAAAAGAAATCCAACCGAAACAAAAGAGGTTGAATCTCTCCCAAAACACCATTTTTAAGAAGATGCCTGTTTATTTTTCTTCTGCAGCCGGGCCACGTAACTTATTGGCCGCTTTTACGATCAGGAAAATAACAAAAGCAATGATCAGGAAATTGATAATATTGTTCAGTAAATTACCGTAATTCAAGGCAATTTCCGGTTCAGCGACCTGTCCGGCAGTATCCAGAACCGCTTGTTTGAGCAAGATTTTACCTTTGACTCCGCCCGGCAATACCAGACCAAGAAACGGCATGATGATATCGTCCACCAATGAAGTGGTGATTTTACCGAATGCCCCTCCGATGATCACACCGACAGCCAGATCAAGGACATTGCCCTGGGCGATAAATGTTTTGAATTCTTTTAACATAGCTACTCTGTTTTGGGTTAAAATTTACAATTTGACAGAAAATCCAGCAGCAAGACCCTGGCTCAACTGAAATTTGTCGACCTGGTCTTTATCATATATCCCGATCAGGCTGAAGTTTACATTCAGGTATTTGTTAACCTTGGCGGTAGCAATAAGGTTAATCAAATGATCAACCGGCTTCGATTTCGGAGCATAGGCGTAGAAGGCCTGGTACCTGAATTTAAGATTCACATTTTTAGCAATATCCTTATCAAAAGAGGCCACTCCCTGGAAACCCATTTCAAGTAACATTTTCTTGCCCTCTCTCACACCGTAGGAGTGTCTTACACCATCTACCAGAATAGCCGTGTTGTCAAATACCTTCTGATCAAGGACGAATGTTTCCCTCAGGGTAGCTCCTCCAAAAGACAGAACGAAATACTTGACAGGCTGATACTCGATACCTATCCCCTCAGACAAAAAGGCTGGTGAGAAGAACTTTGAAATAATTTTAGTCTTTTCGTTATCGGCATATTCAAATCCGCCGGCAAACTGTGACAGGAAGTTAATACCCGTAAACCAGCTCACTTTATCATTTACTTTTCTTGAGTATTTGGTATCCATAAAGATCCGGTCAACGCTTTTCCTGGTACCCTGTCCTTTATTATTAATAAATCCGTATTGAAACTGAAGGTCGTTTGACCACACGCCCTTGCGTTTGTGGTAGTCTGCCTTGTGGTTAAGCAAAAGCCCCAGGGCCACATTGTTCACTCCACCGCCTTGCCAGCTGTCGTTAAATGAAGCCTGGGCAAAATTGATTCCGAGTTGCGTATTTCTGTCCCACCATCCATATTCAAGTGAATCGGCAAGAGTCTTTAATTCAGGTTTTTGTGCAAAGGCAGAAGAACAGATCAGTAAGTTGACAAGTATTGCAAGTACTGTTTTTTTCATGTGAAGCAAATTGTTTTTAGATGATCGTGAAAGCTGTTTATTTATCAAATATAATAACTTTTTCAGATTGAAGAATCTTAAGCGGAAAAATAGTCTGGGCATTTTCAGTTTTGATAATCAGGGTGGTATTGTCGATTTTCATGATTTCTCCTTTAACACCTGCCACTTCTATAATCTGACCTTCATGGAATTTATTCTTCGAATAAAACGACGAAAGGATGTTCAGCAGGATCTCTTTTGACGCAAAACCATAGCCTATTGAAAACGCCAGAACAACCCCGGCGACCAGAATATTGAAACTCGATTCAAGCAGTGTCGTGTTAATGCCGGCCTGTCCAAGAGCCGCGATGACGGTAATAAGCAACAAAAAGAAGAACACGCCAGTGCCGATAAGTTTGCCTGAAGCTACATTAAACGACTTGCAGACACTTACAATAAAACTCCTGATATAATCAGCCAGGAACACCCCCGCCAGGATCATGATCGATGCCGAAATGAGCTTTGGAATAAAGTTGACCAGCATCAGGAACATATTGGAGATGGCCGGCACACCCAGTTTGTCGGCCGCCGTCACCAGGAAGAAAAGCACTATGAATATGTAAATGATATTTCCGGCAATAGCACTCAGCTTGATTTCCACATTAAACTTTTTAACGGCATCAATGCGGTTAAGCCTTTCCCCGATTTTGTCGAGGCCGATTTTCGAGATGACGTTTCTCAGGATAAGAGAGGCCAGCTTAGCCATCAGAAAACCTATCAGTACGATAACCAGGGAACCAATCAGGTTGGAAGTAAAAGTACTGAACTGCTCGATGAGCTTCTGAAAAGTTTCAAGGAGTATTTCTTTGAGGTTAGGTAGTTTATTCATATTTCTTTCTTTTTATTTTCTATTTCTTTCAGGAAACCCATCACGGCAGATACCGACTCCCCTAAAAACAGGTTAGCGACAGATAAAGAATCTCTGATGGTGTTGATCTCAGAGATAACCCTGAGTTTTGCGGCTTCCTTAGCCGGAGATTGATTGTATGAGTTGTTCAATTTTTGAATCAATATTTGGTGTTTCTAGCTGATCAGGGGGACAGATGTGAATGATGCTACAGTCAAGCCCGCAGCCTGTCTGACATTTAAAATATATGCCGGATAAAAGCATTGAGATTATTTATGCCAGTCAGAGTCAAGTTCTTGCAAGAGTTTTAATAAGACAGGTATGGGCTCACCAATATAAAGACCTGCCACCGTTAGTGCGTTTCTGATGGAATCAATTTCATTCATGATGATTTCTTTTAATCCTTCCGGGATAATTATACTTTCATCTTCAATTTCACTAAATCCGGTTGGTGCATTTACTTTTTCCAAAAGAGAATGATTTTTAAAATTAATAAGGCAACCACCGCAATATTCTCAAAATACAACCTTTTAATCTTTTCCTTGGTCCTCATCAATCTCATTTTGACGGCACTCTCAGAAATTTTAAAAGTGTTGGCAATGTCTTTAATGCTGAAGTCATCCTGGTACTTCATCAACAGGAGGGCTTTCTCGTCGGGAGAAATCTGATCAAGGCTCTTCTTGAGCTCCTGACCCTGCATGTTGATTAATTCATGATCTTCGACTTCTTCTTCTTTGTCGAATCCTTCCTCAATAGCAACTTCGCCCTGTTTTTTACCAATTCTTACCTGATCCATACAGTAGTTGTATGTAATGGAGAAAAGCCACGTGGAAAATCTGGAATTTTCTTTGTAGGAACTGATTTTGAGCACCAGTTTCAGGAAGATATCATGCGTGAAGTCTTCAGCAAGGGATTGATCGTAGACAAACGAATAGCACTTCCGATACACCTTGTTGACATACCTTTCGTAGAGCTCTTCAAAATAAATATTTCGCTGGGTCTCAATAAACAAACACACCAGCTCCTCATCTTTAAAATGTTTGAATTTAGAGTTTCTCAATTTTTAATTGTTTTACAGGATAAAAGTAACTTAAAGATGCGTTTCAGATATTTTCAGTACAAAAATAAAAGTTTTTTGTTAATCTATGACAATAAGTTTGTAATTGATATAAATCAATTTGCAAAAATAAAAAAAAAATAGTATGCTTGCATAATATTTTTTTCAAACTTAAAATTTTTTCTCATGACAGCAAAGGATTATTTATCGGCACTACCTTCAAAAATAAACCCGGACGACATTAAAGATATCGCTACAGTTATTCACTTTGATCTGAAAGACGAACAATATACCATTGAAGTAAAAGACGGTGCTGCTTCCTTTAAAGAAGGCATAGAAGGAGATCCTGAAGTGGTTATTTCTGCAAAACCGGATGATTTTGCCAAAGTAGCTTCAGGTGAAACCAACCCGATGATGGCCATGATGATGGGTAAACTTAAGATCTCAAACCCGGCAGCTATGATGAAATATGCAAAATTATTGGGTTTAATGTAACCTCTTCCATCTATGGCTACCCAATATCATGACAGACCAACCATTAATTTTTTGCTTTATGATGTCCATGAAGTAGAAAAAGCATGTCAGCTTCCTTTTTTTTCTGACC
Organism: Emticicia sp. CRIBPO; assembly: GCF_009905725.1. GTDB lineage: Bacteria > Bacteroidota > Bacteroidia > Cytophagales > Spirosomataceae > Leadbetterella. The sequence continues at coordinate 287,797 of NZ_JAAAKV010000007.1, forward strand.
ATAGCAGGGAAACCTTTGAAATGACGCTTGATGCCGCCACGCTCATTGCCGATAACATCATGTTTCCCAATCTTTTGTCTGTTGACCGCAATCAGCCCGAGCTGGTAGACGGGGAAGTGAAAGTCCATCCCTGCCTGAAAGATTACCTCAAAGCCCTGGGAGATTCGGGGATCATCGGAGCCGACTTCACCTATGAAGACGGCGGGGCACAATTGCCCTTCTCTATTTCAAGCATGGTGGGCCATATCCTGATGGCTGCCAACAATGGTATGATGTATACCGGGCTTACTACCGGAGCGGCAAGACTGATCGCCAGTTTCGGATCTGAAGAGCTCAAACAAAAATATATCCCGGATATGCTTAACGGCAACTGGCAGGGTACCATGTGCCTGACAGAGCCCCAGGCAGGCTCTTCTCTATCGGATATTGTATGTAGTGCCGAATCCGCCGGGGAAAACGAGTTCCTGGTGAGCGGTCAGAAGATCTTTATTTCCGCCGGTGATCATGATGCATGCCGGAATGTGGTTCACCTTGTGCTGGCCAGGATCAAAGGTGCTCCTTTGGGGACAAAGGGAATTTCATTATTTGTAGTTCCCAAGTATTTTGAGGACGGCTCAAAAAATGACATCACCAACATGGGTATTTATCACAAACTGGGTCAAAAAGGCGTTCCGGCCATGCATCTCGGCTTTGGGGATCAATGCAGGGGATATTTGCTGGGCGAACCGAATAAAGGCCTGAACTACATGTTTCAGATGATGAACGAAGCCCGTATCGGAGTAGGATTTACAGGAGCGTCCATCTCTTCAGCGGCCTATCATGCGGCTGTTGAGTACACCAAAGAAAGACCTCAGAGCAGGAGACTGAATAAAAAGAATGCCCTGGACTCCCCGCAGGTGGCGATCATCCAGCATCCCGACATCAGGAGAATGCTTTTGTTTCAAAAAGCGGCAGTAGAAGGCTCTTTGTCATTACTCACAGAAGTGGCTCAGTATTTCGATCTGTCTCATTATTCAGAGTCTGAAGAAGAGAGAAAGAAATACCATTTGCTGTTGGAACTTCTGACACCCATAGCCAAAACCTATCCTTGTGAGTCAGGCCTCCGGGTAACCAGCGATGCCTTGCAATGTTTCGGAGGGTATGGCTTCACAGAAGACTTCCCGATTGAACAATACTACAGGGATATCCGGATTACGCCTATTTATGAAGGCACCACCGGTATTCAGTCACAGGACCTGCTCGGGCGAAAAGTGGCCGCTGAAAATGGTGCAGCCCTTAAATTATTGGCCGGAGAGATACAGAAAACCATCGACGAAGCGATGGCTTATGACCATCTGAAAAAATATGCCAATGAGTTATCAGCAGAAATAAAAAACCTGAGTACCATCACCCGCCATCTGATTTCAGTAGCAGCGACGGGAGACACCGAACGCTTCCTTTCTGATGCGACTTTGTATATGGAACTGTCCGGACTCGTAACCATAGCCTGGCAATGGTTAAAGATCGGGGTGACGGCACAGAAAAAACTAGCGGCTTCTGATGACCTGAAGAGTTTTTATGAAAGTAAAATTCATACGATGAAGTTCTTTTATCATTATGAGTTACCGAAAACCTCGGGGTTGTCAAAAAGACTCCTGGATGAAGAAGTCCTGACGATAGACCAGGGAACAGAGTTTCAGTTTTAATACAGACATCAATCAAAAAGCCCGGCCGGATGAAAATCATCTGCCGGGCTTTTTTTATCCTCTTAATTATGATATTATCTCGAATAATTCGGAGCTTCTCTTGTAATCTGGATATCATGAGGGTGTGACTCTCTCATTCCTGAAGCTGTAATTTTCACAAATTTAGCTTTCTGCAGGTCTTCGATGGTTCCTGCTCCGCAATAACCCATACCTGCCTTTAAGCCTCCGGTCATCTGGTACAAAACTTCTCTTACCAGACCTTTGAAAGGCACACGTCCTACAATACCTTCAGGAACCAGTTTTTTAACGTCGTCTTCAGCATCCTGGAAATAACGGTCTTTAGAGCCGTCTTCCATGGCTTCAACTGATCCCATACCACGGTAGGTTTTGAACTTACGTCCTTCATTGATGACCATTTCGCCCGGGGCTTCTTCTGTCCCGGCCAGTAATGAACCGATCATTACTGAACTTGCACCACCGGCAATGGCTTTAACGATATCCCCTGAGAAACGGATACCACCATCTGCAATCACCGGAACTCCTGAACCTTCGATGGCTTTGGCAGAAAGGTGCACGGCAGAAAGCTGAGGCATCCCGATACCTGCAATGATACGGGTAGTACAGATACTTCCCGGTCCTACTCCCACTTTAACGGCATCTGCTCCGGCATCTACCAGGGCTTTGGCGGCTTCTCCTGTAGCGATGTTACCACATATAACATCTACTTTCGGGAAAGCATTTTTGATTTGTCTCAGGGCGTCGATAACCCCTCTGGAGTGCCCGTGGGCTGTATCTATGCTGATGACATCCACTCCGGCTTTGGCAAGAGCCTCTACTCTTTTTTCAATGTCAGCGGTAACGCCAACTGCCGCTCCGACAATCAGTCTTCCCAGTCTGTCTTTGGCAGCATTCGGTCTGTTTTTCTTTTTCAGGATATCCTTATAGGTGATCAGACCAACGAGTATGTTGTCTTTATTGATGATCGGAAGTTTCTCTATCTTGTGTACCATCAGAATCTTCTCTGCTTCATCCAGGCCTACACCTTCTACAGAAGTAATCAGTTTTTCGATGGTCATTACTTCCAGGATCGGTTTTGACATGTCCGTCTGGAATCTGAGGTCACGGTTGGTAACGATTCCGGCCAGTACGCCATTTTCAGTAATGACAGGAATTCCTCCTACTGAAAATTCCTTCATGATGCGAAGAGCATCTCCGACAACGGCATTGGTGTTTAATGTAATCGGATCAATGATCATACCGCTTTCAGATCTTTTTACTTTTCTGACCTGATCAGCCTGAGCTTCGATGCTCATATTTTTATGTATGATTCCGATGCCCCCTTCCTGGGCAACGGCAACGGCCATTTCGTATTCTGTAACAGTATCCATCGCCGCAGAAATCAATGGAATATTCAGCGAAATGTTTCGGCTAAGTTTCGTTTTTGTTGAAGTATTTTTCGGTAAAACCTCAGAATAAGCAGGAACAAGGAGAACGTCGTCGTAGGTGAGTGCTTCGTAAAGAAGCTTAGATGAGTCTAACATATGGCAAATAATTCAGTTTTCTTATTTGCCACGCAAAGCTACGGATTATTTTCCGATAACCAGTATCTTTTTTTATTTAATTTGAAAACCAGGGACTTTCACTCAAAAATACTTCGAAAAATCGGTATCCGTCTTGAAAATGTTTAAAAATGTCCGCCCGGTTCTTATATTTACTGCCGTATTCTGAATCATCATAAACTAAGCGAAATGAGACTTTTTCCTGCACTTTTATCCGTTATTGTTTTAAGCGTTTTTATTTCCTCATGTGCGGTCCAGAAAACCGGAAAAACCAGCCCGGAAATTGGCCTCAGGTTAAGCCTGGATACTTCTTCTGTTTTAAGAAACAGTCTCTCGGGTCTGGTTCTTTATGACCCGGCAACGTCCGCAAATGTTTTTGCCAAAAACGCCGGCATTTATTTTGCCCCGGCATCCAATACCAAGATATTTTCCCTGTTCGCCTGTCTCAATACCTTGGGGGATTCCATCCCTGCCTTAAGATATATCGTGAAAGGAGATTCCCTGATCTTTTGGGGAACGGCCGATCCGACTTTCCTTCATCCGGACTTTGCTCCTTCCAAAACCCTGGATTTTTTCAAAGCTTATCCTGACAAAAAACTATTCTTCTCAACCTCCAACTTTAACAACCCCCACTATGGTGCGGGATGGGCCTGGGACGATTATAATGATGATTACCAACCTGAAATAACCTCCCTGCCTGTTTATGGTAACATCGTAAGGGTTGGTATTAAAGCCGGAAGTATTAAAATAAACCCGGCCATTTTCCAGTCCTCTTTCATCGACAGCGAAAATGCCCAGCAGGGATATATAAAAAGGCATATGGATGACAACCATTTTACGATTTCTAAAAAGGTAAAAGAGGCTAAAAATTATAAACAGGACATTCCTTTTAAAACGTCTGACGGATTAACCGCCGGCCTTTTATCGGATACCTTAAACAGGGTTGTGGAATTATCCCGGTACACGATGCCGCACGATGCTAAAACGATCTATTCATTTGCTACAGATACAGTTTACAGGAGGATGATGGTAGTAAGTGACAATATGCTGGCCGAGCAATTGCTGCTGCTGGCCGGAAATACCTATTCCGACACCATCAGCACTTCTTCCAGCATTGAAGCCGTTAGAAGCAGGTTTCTTGATGACCTGCCGGATCCGGCCAAATGGGTGGACGGTTCGGGCTTGTCCAGGTACAATCTTTTTACCCCTCAAAGCCTGGTCAGATTACTGGATAAAATGTATGCCAAAACGCCTCATAAAAGGTTATTTTCGTTATTTCCGGCAGGAGGACAGTCCGGTACCATAAAGACCGCCTATAAGTCGGGCGATCCTTTCATTTTTGCCAAGTCGGGCTCTATGAGCGGCGTATATAACCTGAGCGGGTATCTTAAAACAAAGTCCGGGAAGACCCTGATATTCAGTTTTATGAATAACAACTTTACCCACCCCGTTTCGAAAGTACGTAACGAAGTGTCAAAGATCCTGACCTGGGTTCATGAAAATTACTGAGAGGGTTTACCTCATTCTGTCTGCGTCTTTCACCATTTTCTCATCTTTCCTGATGAAACGGTTAGCGACCCAGTTACATGCCAATGCTAAAAATGCAGCGTAAATTCCGATGCCGTAAACTCCCTGGATGGAATCGGCCCCTATTTTGACGGCGTCATTCTGAATATGATAAACACTTAAGCCCAGTGATAAACCCATAAATAATGAATTAAGGGCTACAAAAAGCATTTGTCTGACGCGGTTCCTGTATTGAAATATAGAGAAAAGAGAAAGGCCGAGAGCCAAAACACCTAACAAGGCAACATAATAAATGGGTTTATCCATCGCAGCCAGGCTACCTTTTGTATGCAGAACGTGGTATGGATTAACAATGACCGCTTCATCAGGGCTTATTTGCTTTGTGAATGAATTGGTACCCAAAAAAACACCCATGCTGATCGCAGCAACTAATAACAATAAAGACTGAATTCTTTGTAACATTTTCTATACGTTGTAAATGATTTGCAAAATTATACTATTTGAAAGTTTTTACTACCTAAATCCTGTTTTTTTGATATTTATGACCTTGTCAATGTCTGAATAATTTCCCTGTGCTGCGGATACTTCTCCGATAAAACCGCCCTCTCGGCCATTTCAAAATCATCAAAATCAAAACCCGGGGCTACCGTACAACCCACCAAAGCATATTTACTACCGGCAGCCGGAATACTTCCAAACCAGCAACCCGCCGGCACAACGGCCTGAAAAACTTCTCCGTTTCCGGGATTATTTCCAAGAACAATTTTTTCGAGATTTCCATTCGTGTCGAAATAGAATATATTCAGCGGATCTCCGTTATAAAAATGCCAGATTTCGTCGGATTTAATCTTATGAAAAGCCGAAAAGTCACTTTCCTCCAGCAGATACAAAATGGCCGTTCCGAAACGCCTCGGCCCGGAGAAACGGGCAGGTAAACCTGCCTGAGGGACGGACTCTTCTGAACGGTAAGTTTCAGCAAAAAAACCACCTTCCGGGTGTTTCCGGAGTTGCAGCTTTTCGACCCAATATGTGGCTGTATTCATTAAAAGATTTAATTTTCTGATAAAATTAGTGTATTTTTCGGGCAAATTTAGGATTGTAAAACACATTCATGAACGGTAAGCAAAAAAAGTTTGGGATTATTCTGGCCATTGTCATTGCTGTCAATATACTGTCGGCCTGGTTTTTTTTCAGGGCTGACCTTACTGAAGAGAAAAGGTATTCTATTTCAAAAACTACAGAAGGAATTTTAAATAACATTGACGACCAGGTGGTTATAAAAGTCTACCTGGACGGACAGGCCCTTCCCGGTGGTTTTGAGCGGCTGAAAAGAGCGATTGATCAGACCCTGGAAGAATTTAAAAATTATGCGGGCAAACAAATTGATTATCAGTTTATTGATTTCAATGCTCTTTCAGAAGGTCCGGCAAGAGACAAGCTGTTCAATGAACTGATATCCAAAGGCATGCAACCGACCACGATCTTTGATAAAAAAGACGGCCGGAAAACAGAAAACCTGATCTTTCCTTATGCCACGGTCTGGTATCAGAATAAGGAGTCTGTGGTATTGCTATTGAAAGGCAACCAGGCCATGGACGCCCAGACCAAGCTGAATCAGTCCTACGAAAACGTGGAATTTGAACTGGCGAATGCCATTCATAAACTGACGCTGAAACAGAAAAAGAAGATCGGGCTGCTGACCGAATTCACGAAACTTCAACCCGTGAATTTTGCTGGCATGATCAATACCCTGCAGGAATACTATGACGTATTTATCATCGATTCGAAAGCCTCTCCCACATTCCAGGGGCTCGATGCACTGATCATCCCCAAACCTGATTTTCCTGTAGACGACAGCACAAAATACAAGATTGACCAATACATCATGTATGGTGGTAAAGCCCTGTTTTTTGTGGATGGACTGAAGGTTGACTCTGTTGGCCTTGAAGGTACTTTCGCCCAGCCGCTTGATGTTAATCTTGACGACCTGTTTTTTAACTATGGCGTAAGAATCAACAAGAATATGGTCAAAGACGGTCTCAACTGTGCCGTTATTCCCCTTGTGGTGGGCAACACCGGCGACAAACCCAATATCCAGCCGGTGCCGTACAGGTATTTCCCGCTGATCAACAATTTCGGCAACAGCCTGATCACGAAAAACCTGGATATGGTGTATACCCGGTTTACCTCAGACATCGATACGACGGCGGAAAGAGGCATCCAGAAAACACCTTTACTAATGACTTCGCCATATACCAAAATCCTCAACGCCCCTGCCCTGGTGACCTATAACGAGGCCCGCACCGACACCGACCAGAAAGAGTACCAGGGAGGCATAAAAAGCATTGCGTATTTGCTCGAAGGTAAGTTTACATCCTTGTATAAAAACCGGATGATCCACTCAAAAACGGCAGCTGTACCTTTCAAAGCAGAAGGAGAATCATCAAAAATCATCATTTGTTCGGACGGAGACATCATCGTTAACGACGTGGACCGCAAAACCGGGGAGCCCCTGGCCCTGGGTTATGATAAATTTACCAAACATACTTTTGGAAACAAGGATTTCCTGATGAACTCCATCAGTTATCTTGTTGAAAATGAAGGCATTATTCTGGCCAGACAAAAGGAGATCAAAATCCGTCTGCTGGATACCCTGAAAACCCGCGACGAGCGAACCAGGTGGCAGATTGTCAACATGGTTTTACCTCTGGCTGTTTTATTAATTTTCGGTTTTTTCAGAGCTTATATGTGGAGAAAGAAATATAATTCCTGAAAATAATACCAGGATTTATGATACTTTACTAAAAAAATACCAGGCCAAAACACCTCGTTTTGCCAACATTTGACTATTTTTGTGGATTAATAAAAAACATACTCAAAACAAAGCAATATGAAGTTTGTCGTTTCGTCATCAGAGCTTTTAAAACAACTCTCAACCATCAGCGGTGTAATAGCCAGCAATCCACTTGTTCCGATACTTGAAAATTTTTTATTGCAGCTTGATAATACTACCCTGACGATCACCGCATCTGACATGCAAACCGTGATCATCACTGAGGCCCTTGTTGACTCATCGGATTCAGGTTCTGTTGCTGTTCCGGCGAAATTACTGATGGATACCCTTCGTAGTTTGCCTGAGCAACCGGTAACTGTTAATATTAATGAAGAAACTTTTGGAACGGAGATCGTAACCAGCAACGGTAGATTTAAACTGGCCGGTGAAAATCCTCTTGACTTTCCGAGACCTCCGCAGGTAAACCGTAATTTCAGCATTGAGCTTGATTCTCATATCCTGGGTGCGGCTATCTCCAATACCATCTTTGCTACCAGCACAGACGACCTGAGACCTGCCATGACCGGTGTTTTTGTTGAACTGACTGAAGAATATACCACTTTTGTAGCTACCGACGGTCACCGTCTGATCCGTTACAGAAGAGAAGACGTGACATCGACTACTCCGACGACCATGATCCTTCCACGCAAAGCCCTTACTTTGCTGAGATCGTCTTTGCCATCTGATGTGGTTCCTGTAAAAACAGAATTCAGTAATTCCAACGCCTTTTTCAGCTTTGGAAATATCAAAATGATCTGTCGTCTGATCGACGAGCGTTTCCCGGATTACGAAAACGTTATCCCTAAAAACAATCCGAACCAGATGACGATTGAAAGAGCCAAGTTCCTGAGCTCCCTGAAAAGGATCGCCATCTACTCCAACAAAACAACTCACCAGATCCGTCTGAAGATTACAGCGGACGAACTAACGATTTCTGCGGAAGATCTGGATTACTCAAACGAAGCGACGGAAAAACTGAGCTGTGAGTTTGTAGGAGACGACATGGAGATCGGATTCAACGCCAAATTCCTGGCAGAAATGCTGAGTAACCTGAACACAGACATTCTTACTTTTGAGATGTCTCAGCCTAACAGGGCAGGTTTGCTTATTCCTAAAGACAAAGAAGAAAACGAAGACATGCTGATGCTGGTTATGCCGGTCATGCTGAATTCGTATTCATAAAAATACTATTTGTTACAAAATATACCGAAACAAGAGGCCCTGGAATTTTCCAGGGCTTTTTTGTTGGCCGGCTGTTTAGCCATAAGCTTTAACCGTCCTCTTCCGAAGATCAGTGACATTGCATAAAAAAAGCAGCTCCGTGTAGACGGAGCTGCTTTTATATATGTAAGAAAACCTCTTTTCTTAGTTTCCTTTTTCTTTCTTGATAACCTCTTCAGCGATGTTGTTAGGTACAAAATCGTAGTGAGAGAAAGTAAGGTTAGCTGTAGCACGACCTGAAGACATCGTTCTCAAGTCAGTTACATAACCGAACAGTTCAGAAAGAGGCACATCAGCTTTGATCACTTGTGAGCCTGATTTGGTATCCATACCTTTCATCATACCACGACGACGGTTAAGGTCACCTGTGATAGGTCCTGTATATTCTTCAGGAGTAAGTACTTCAACAGCCATGATCGGTTCAAGTAATTTAGGTCCGGCCAGTTTACCAGCTTCACGGAAACCTAATCTACCTGCCATTTCAAATGAGAAGGCATCTGAATCGACATCGTGATACGAACCGTGGAAGATTCTTACTTTGAAGGCATCAACAGGGAAACCTGCAAGAGGTCCTGTTTTCATCGCTTCTTCAAAACCTTTCTGAATAGAAGGGATAAATTCACGAGGAATAACACCACCCACGATGTTGTTCACAAACTGAAGACCCATTTTCTTTTCTTTTCCTTCCTCATCGTCATCACGCGGACCGAATTCGAATACCACGTCAGCGAATTTACCACGACCACCGGTTTGTTTCTTGTAAACTTCACGGTGTTCAACGGTCTTGGTGAAACATTCTTTGAAGGCTACCTGAGGGGCACCCTGGTTTACTTCTACTTTGAATTCACGACGCATACGGTCGATGATGATTTCAAGGTGAAGCTCACCCATACCTCTGATGATGGTTTGGCCTGTTTCCTCGTTAGATTCAACTTTAAGGGTCGGATCTTCTTCGATCAGTTTAGTGATCGCAGTAGAGAATTTATCCTGATCGGCTGTTTTCTTAGGCTCGATCGCATAACCGATAACCGGATCAGGGAATACCATTGATTCCAGTTCGATCGGGTGTTTTTCATCAGAAAGTGTATCTCCTGTTTTGATATCTTTAAAGCCTACTACCGCAGCAATATCACCGGCCTCAAGGGCATCGATCTGATTTTGCTTGTTAGCATGCATCTGGAAAATTCTAGAAATACGTTCTTTGTTTCCGGAACGGTTGTTCAATACATAAGAACCTGAAGGCAATACGCCTGAGTAAGCTCTTACAAAACACAAACGACCTACAAACGGGTCAGTTGCAATTTTGAAGGCCAAACCTGCAAATGGTTGTTTTACATCCGGCTCTCTTAAGATTTCATCACCGGTTCTTGGATCTGTTCCTTTGATACCCGGTCTGTCCATCGGCGAAGGAAGGATAGCCATTACGTAATCAAGCATGGTCTGAACTCCTTTGTTTTTGAAAGAAGAACCACAAAGCATAGGAACGATTTTCATCGTGATGGTAGCCTGACGAAGAGCAGCAAGAATTTCATCTTCAGAGATAGAATTCGGATCTTCGAAATATTTCTCCATCAGCGTTTCGTCAAATTCAGCTACTGCTTCAAGCAATTTCTCTCTCCATTCAGTAGCTTCTTCAAGCATATCGTCAGGAATCGGCACTTCTCTGAAAGTCATACCTTTGTCTTCTTCGTTCCATTCGATACCACGGAAGTTAACCAGGTCAACTACTCCTTTGAAGTTTTCTTCAGCTCCGATAGGCAATTGAAGAGGCACAGCGTAAGAGCCAAGCATTTCTTTTACCTGCTTACAAACATTAAGGAAGTCTGCTCCAGAACGGTCCATTTTATTTACGAAACCAATACGGGCAACATGATAGTTGTTAGCCAGACGCCAGTTAGTTTCAGATTGTGGTTCAACGCCATCAACAGCACTGAAAAGGAATACCAAGCCATCCAATACCCTTAGGGAACGGTTTACCTCAACAGTAAAATCCACGTGACCCGGAGTATCAATAATGTTAATATGGTAGTTTTCATCTCTGTATTTCCAGCCTACTGTAGTAGCAGCAGAAGTAATTGTGATACCTCTTTCCTGTTCCTGCTCCATCCAGTCCATTGTAGCAGCACCATCGTGAACTTCACCAATCTTGTGGCTGACACCTGCGTAATATAGAATACGCTCCGTAGTGGTGGTTTTACCGGCATCGATGTGGGCGGCAATCCCAATGTTTCTTGTAAATTTTAAATCGCGAGCCATTAATATAATTTGTTTACAGTTTTTTCAATTTCACATCCCGAAGGGTAAATGTTTCGTACCCAAACCAGAATATTTTCAGAAATTACATTTTGAATTTGGGGTGCAAAATTACAAAAAAAAACCTGATAATGAAATTTTTATAGCTTTATTAAATTATTAAGGCCCGAGTTTCTTATTTTTGAATGAAATAGGAAACCAAAAACATTCTTTTCCGTTTAATAAGATTCTGTTCAAATAAAAATGTTAATTATAAAACATTTAGTAAGTTTGATTTATAAAATGCATTTCCCAATTACAAAAAATTAATACGATGGCAAAAAAGCAGGAAATAGAAGAAGAGGAGAATGAAAACCAGATCAACATTGAGCTGTCTGAAGAGATGGCAGAAGGTGTTTATGCCAATCTTGCAATGATTGCTCATTCGAACTCTGAATTTGTAGTGGATTTTATCAGGCTGATGCCCGGTGTGCCTAAAGCAAAAGTGAAAGCAAGAATTATTCTGACGCCTGAGCACGCACAAAGACTCCTGATGGCTCTTCAGGACAATATCAGCAAATACGAGAATAATTTCGGTGAAATCAGACAAAGCAACGACCCGATTCCTTTTCCGATGAATTTCGGAGGACAGATGGGTGAAGCATAAAATAAAACGGGTTAACAGCCATTTTCACTGTTAACCCGTTTCATCCTTATCTTTTCAATTACAGTTCCTTAATTCTTATCGTTTTAAAAGACACTGAATCTCCGTGATCCTGCAATGAAATACGGCCCTTCGCATGAGCTTTTGCATAAGGCCACTTCGCAAACTTGCTTCCCGCCAGGTCATTTTTCCAGATCTCGCTTCCGTATTCATAGTCTGCTACTTTCTTACCGTTCAGCCAGTGTTCAATATGATCGTTTTTGATGATCAGCTTACCTTTGTTCCATTCGCCCGCAGGTTTGGTGGCCGTCAGGTCTTTAGGTGGGTAAATGTCATAGTTAGCACCGGTCTTTTGCTTGTCCTGTATCTTTTCAGGATAATTGACATCGTCGATGATCTGAAACTCAGGTCCTGAGGCATAAGGGGCAAAAAGCTCTTTGTTTTCAGGGTCCTCAATTACTTTGTAGATCAAGCCGCTGTTACCCTTAGGTTGTACTTTAAATTCAAATTCCAGGATATAGTTTTCGTATTCCTTGTCGGTCAGCAGGTCTCCGTTTTTGCCTTTAGTGGTCAGGATACCGTTTTCTACGGTCCATCCTTTTACTTCCTTGCTTTTCCATGAATGCCATCCGGCGGTTGATTTCCCGTCAAAAATGTTAACCCATTTGCCTTTTTGTCCGAAGGCAAAAGAAGAGGTCAGCATGGTCAGAACAATTATAAATTTTTTCATCAGGTTGAATATATTATGTTTGATAAACGATTAAAAATACACATTCATAAGCCCTTACAGAGCCGCCTTTATTAAACTTTGAAAATTAGTTTATTCTTATAAAAAATCCAAAGAATTAAAGTCCAAATCAAAACATAGGTCAGAGCCCCGGCGAGAGAGGCATTCATCGGATTTTCAAAAAACCGGGCAATCCCGTATTGATAAAGATAGGCCTGTAAGTTGATCTGGCCGGTGGCGTCCTCCGGATTAGTCAGTTTGATCATGCCCAAAACACGGGGAATAACACCCGAATAGAAAAATACGATCATCGGGTTAACCCCCCAGATCACAAAGAAAGGGGTCCATTTGTTCAGATTCAGGACTTCAATGAGCCAGTAAAGTACATTTAAACAGAGAATGGCTAGACCGGAAACAAACAGCACATAAGAACTTGTCCACAAGGGTTTGTTGATCGGGAAGCTCTTGTCCCACAGGATACCGGCCAGTAGCAAAACCACCCCCAGCCCGGCCATGTACTGCAGTTTTTTTAGTTTCGGAACGTTGCTGTTGAGCAGCTGCCCGATCAGTAATCCTATGATACAGGAAGCGATCGCGGGAATGGTACTCAGGATGCCTTCCGGATCCCAGGTCTTGGAAACGACATACATGTGCCCTTCCAGCAGGGCGTTATCTACCCAGGCGGCCATATTGGTGGCTTTGTTGAGGTTTGGAGCTCCGAATCCCGGAATCTGCACCTGGGTCATCAGTATCCAATAGAATATCAGCAGCAAAGCCGCTGCAGCTACCTGCCCTCTGAAACCGGTCAGCAAATACAAAACAGAAGTGATAAAATAAACAATACCGATGCGTTGCAATACGCCGGGAATTCTCACATTTTTAAAATCTTCAAAACCGCCAAAGGCCAGCAACAGCAGGCAGAAGAAAATAAGAAGCACAAGGTACAATTTTGTTCTGCCTTTAAAATCGGCCATCAGGGCATAGCTCACGGCGATGGTAATGAGTAGTCTGACTACAGCAAACGGAATCCCTTCCCATCCGAAAAGGTTGATTTTCGAAAAGAAGTTGAGAAACAGACCGAGGCAAAATATCCTTAATGACCGTACGAGTATTTTTTCAAAAGTACCGGCATTCCATATTTTTTCAGGAATGGCAAAAGAAACAGACACTCCGACAATGAATATGAAAAACGGGAAAACCAGGTCGGTGGGTGTACATCCGTGCCATTCTGCATGGAGCAATGGCGGGTAAACACTGCCCCAGTCTCCGGGATTATTAACAATGGTCATCAGAATGATTGTCAGTCCCCTGAAAACATCAAGGGAAATCAACCGTTTTTTTTGCATAATGGGGGCTTGATTGGTTACTTTAATAAAAGTAGAGATTTTATTTTTTACTTATTAAAAAAATTAAAAAATGTTCTTGATAATTCCATCCGGCTGCAGAATTTAAATTCGCACGGCTCTTCTAAAAAAGAGCCCCGGATTCTCCCCCGTGTGCTTTTCCTTTCTATCTTTGGGATAGCAAAACACCTTCGAAAAAAATGGCATCAATATTCACTAAAATAGTTAACGGAGAGATTCCGTCCTATAAAATCGCGGAAGATGAAAGATTCTTCGCTTTCCTGGATGTATTTCCCTGTGCACCGGGCCACACCATGGTTATTCCCAAACAGGAAATTGATTATCTGTTCGATCTGGACGACGAGCATTATGCCGGACTGATGGCTTTTGCCAAAAAAATTGAACCTGCGATCAGAAAAGCCGTGCCTTGTAAGAGAGTAGGGGTTGCCGTGATCGGCCTGGAGGTTCCGCATGCCCATGTGCACCTTATCCCGATGAATAGCATGGCCGATATGAACTTCAACTCGAAGATAAAAATGAGTCCGGAAGAACTATCTGAGATCGCGGAAAAGATAAAAGCCAACCTTTAGGCCACCCGTGTCTATTTCAGCTCCTTTTTGAGTATTTCAAACTCTTTGTGCAAAGGCTGGTTATTGTATAGGATCTGGTAGGCAAAATTGGTAATCGGCATATCTACTTTGAGTTTTTTATTGATCTCAAAAATGGATTTTACAGCATAATACCCTTCTGCTATCATATTCATTTCTATCTGGGCGGTTTTGATGCTGTAGCCCCTGCCTATCATGTTACCGAACGTCCGGTTACGGCTAAACTGAGAGTAGGCTGTCACCAGCAGATCACCCAGGTAAGCAGACGCATTCACAGACCTTTCGAGCGGGGCAATTTTGGTGAGAAAACGCTCGATTTCGAGCATGGCGTTAGATACCATGACCGCCTGGAAGTTATCGCCCGCCCCCAACCCATGCGTGATACCGCAGGCCAATGCCACGATGTTTTTCATGACCGCAGAATATTCCACCCCCACGAGGTCGTTGAGAGCCGAGGTCCTGACGAAACGGCATTTCATCATTTCCGCAAAAGTCTTCGACAATTCGTTCCCCGGAGAGGCAATGGTCAGGTAAGATTGTTTTTCCAGGGCCACTTCTTCTGCATGGCAAGGCCCGGCTATGGCCCCGATGTTTTGCGGAGCTACTTCAAAAACCGTTTCCATCCAGTCTGTAACGAGCTGGTGTTTTTCGGGTATCATCCCCTTTATGGCAGATACCACCTTCTTGTTTTTGAGATGGCTGGCATCAATGGTTTTCAAGGCATCCTGGATAAAAGCGGAAGGGACCGCCAGAATAACCCATTCTGTATTTTTAAGTGCTTCTTTAAGGTTATGATAGGGCTTAACCTTAGACGGATGCAACTCCACGCTGCTCAGGTATTGCGGGTTATGGTGGTGTTTTTTAATGTGATCCACATCTGCCTGGTCACGGAGCCACCATTTTATTTTGACATTTTTTTCACTCAAAATCTTGATGATGGCTGTTGCCCAGCTTCCTCCTCCTATGACTGTTATGCTCATGTTTGCTGAATTATGAAAACAGAAATTATTAATCTCTATGAAGCAAAAATATGGAAAACATTATGGAATTACTAACACCTAGCCCGCAGAAAGCACAAATCAAAAAAGACGGAAGATATCAAAAATCAGGTAAAGCAGAACCTGCCTGCCGGTATATATGGTTTGTAAATCCTAATCATCTGCCAGGGTGTAGGTAATGGTGGTGGTGTAATTGGCCACCGGCACCTCCACTGAAACACCCGTGATCTGATACTGTAGCGGAATGCCTGTCCGGGGAGTAGTACCGAAATTGTTGCCTTCAAAAAAATACTGATCTCCTGCCGTAATTTGCAGAAAGGCATCCCCTCCGAAAATATTGCTTACTCCTAATAAACTTGACCCTCCGCCGGCACCATCGCCTGTCCTGCGGACCCATAATTCCAGACCTGCTGTATTCCAGTTAGGTCCAGAATCCGTCCTCCTGACATATACGGTATAATGGTTGGCGAATAAGCCCAGAATAACACTGGGGATCGAAACGCTCACCAAAGTCTGATTAGCCACACTTTGAATTGTAGTCGACGCATAATTATTCCCCGCTTCTGTAATGACAGAAACAACCGGAGTCCAGGAGCCTGTGGCGGTAATCGTCTGAGCCTGGCCTCCAAAAGAGGAAATCAGCAAAATTATTAAAATGAATTTTCTCATAGATCGTCTCAGTTATCGGCCAGGGTATATAAAACCGAAAAGGTATAGGTGCCGCTTTTCAGAAGATTGTACGTCTGAATATCAAGCGAATACGTAAGATTAAATCCGAAACCCGAGCCTGAGCCGGTATATCCGCCGCCGATGCCATTGATAATGGTCTGGGCCGTTGTACTGAGAAACAAAGGCGTGACGGGTGTTCCCCTGGCCCCGGACCCTCCAGATACCGTGGCTGTGGCCAGTCTCAATCTGACTCCGGCGGGCACCGTTCCTGAAATCTGGGCAGTTACCCGCCTGGTAAGCCCTGTCGTAACCGCGGAGCTTATGTTGATCCATTTCGAATTATTGGTGGAACTGCTTCCCAGGATATTGCCGGCTTCTGCAGGAGCCGTGAAATTCAAGGCTACCGATCCTGCCGGTTCAACATCCAGCAAAGCCACAGCAGGCAGGTTGATACCCACAGAAACTGAAGCCGACTGGCCGCAGACCAAAAAAGAGAAAAGGCATAAGCACACAAAAAGACAGTATCTCATTTTTTTAAGCTTATTTGAAAACTTTCATCTGAAAAATATATTTTACGCTCTTTGGGATACACCGTGAAACTGAGGGAGTTAAGTTTTCCCGACTCTATGACAACATTCTGCAAGGGGTTTCTGACTTCAAACTGGTTTTGGTGCCCGTGAACAGAGACCTGCACCTGCCATTGCCCCGGTTGCATTTCCTTGAATGAAAACACGCCCTTGTCATTGACCTGTGTCATGAAGCTTTCATGCTCATTGAATAACCTGACCAGCACTATGGTTTTCTGATGGCCGACGGTCATACTGTCCCCGGTTTGAAACAAGACTTTCCCCGTAACGCCACCTGCCACAACCAACGGAATAGAAATATCATTGACATTTTTAGCCGCCACTTCCATCGGGGTCTTCACTGCGGTGATGGTTCCGGTATTGACCGTCGACTTATCGATGGTTACATAGTATTTATCCGGAGGAAGGTCATTAAAATAGAAGTTCCCATTGGCATCAGTCAGAAACTTCTTATCTCCAAGGATGACCAGGATTCCTGATTTTCTCATGTCTGCATTTCCTGATATGCTTCCCCGGATTGAGCCGAGGTTTTTGTTTTTTGCCAGGGGTAGATTCAGTTTCAAAGCATATTTAACCATGAAATACAATGTGTTTTCGTTGCCCTGGATATAGTTGGGCAGAAATACCCTCCCGGCTGCTACACTGAGCCGGTGATGTTTCAGGTTAAGTTCTGCCGTCAGATCCAGGTAGCTTCTCCTTTGAATCAGCTCATCCGGAGCATAGTTGTTCCGGTAAGAAAAATTGGCATTGAAGACATTCGATATCTGCATCCGGCTTGTGCCTCCGTAATAATAATAGTTGGTCAGCTGCGTGTTGTTGCTGAATTTGGCGTTTCTCTGGTACTCAAAAAAGCCTCCTATCCAAAGCCATCTGAAGGTTCTGACCTGGGGCTGGATAACCGACCTTATGCTCTGTGTGTATTTTACATCATCATTGACCGACAATAAATTGCGGGCGATTCCATAACGGTTTTCAGCCCAGAGCTGAAACCTCTCTGCTGTGACCAGGTAGGCCAGCCGGCCATGCTTTTCCTTATAATAGAATTGTTTTATTTCCTGCCGGTCTTCTTTCTCTTCAATATGGTAACTTAAGATGAGCCGGTGATAGGTGGCCATGTCATAATTCAGCAAAAAGCTGTTGCTCGAATAATACGGCGACGTATTTAAAGCATAGGTGTCAAAACTGGGATTGACCCTGGTAAAATTGCTCTGAACACCAAGACTCACTTTTTTGAAAACATAGTAATTGAGTGTGTTGACCGCCTGCCAGCTGTTGTGATAAAACCCATAGAAATTCTTCCCGGCATAAACCAGGTCGCTGGTAAGCTGGATTCTTTTGTGGTGAAGGTAAACCCGGTTAAAAACACCCCAATCACTTTTCCGGTTGGCATGGGAAGTTGCTAATTCGGTATTGATCATGAATGCCCTGTTTCTAAACAGCGTTGACAAACCCACCATTTTTGCATCAAACCACTGACCATTGAACTTTACATTCTTTGAAAGAAAATCTGCCGAAAACATGAGGTTATCTTTCGGTTTAAAATAGAACCGGCCTCCGTAAGTACCTTTCTGATTGGGATAAAACCTGGGTTGGAGATAAAAAGCACTCAGGCCTGTTTTTGCTATTTTCTGGTCAATCCGAAAGCCTCTCCCGTATCTCCCGAATTCCATCAGGTTGTTAAAGGCCAGCAAATAATCGCCGACGGAAATCTGGGTGCTCTTTTTAAAAGAATAATTAAGAGAGTACTGATCATAACTACCGATGGCTGGCAGGTTGATCTGGTTCGGGCCATGCACGGTAAAATCAAGGTAATGCTTTTGTTTAAAATCCAGGAATCCGTGCCCCCTGAAATCATACTGGACAGAAGAACTGGCTTTTTGCCTTATGTTGAAATGGCTGTACCACATCCCGGCCTCCACCGGAAAACGCAGATACGGGTCACTTTTCTTGTTGTTACTGGAATAAACAGGAACAGAAAGAAAATTCGAAACCGGGTTGGCAGAATCTTTAAGAACCACAAACAAATCATTCGACATCAGCCAGTAATTGCTTTGGGTTCTGGGCACCACCTGGCTGACCCTGACCTGGATACTTTTGAGGGGTTCCAGTAGCAGGGAATCATTTTTTAACCGGATTTTGCCCTTGCTGGTATTGACCATGATTTTCTCCGGCTTGTTCCCCAGGTTTTGGATGAGGTAATTCAAATGCAGGCTGTCACCCTCTCTGACATACTCGTAAGAAGACAAAGGGATGATTTCTACCTTGCGGACGGTTGTGACTTTTATCCCGGTTGTTTTAATCCCCTGTAAAGCACCACCGTCAGAGATTTTAAAAGTAAGCGGGTAGTCTTCTGAAATGGCATTTAGAGGTGTAGCAATGGTGTAAACATATCTTAATGAGGCATTATCCACTTCATATTTACGGGAAAGGATAATTTGCCAGTTTTCAGGAACCTGCAGAGACGCTGTGATATGTTCAAGGGATAAGCCCTGCTTTTCAACTTCAAAAAACAGGGTGAAATGCCCTCCCGGTTTAACATTCTGCGGAGGGTTTAATACTTTTATGTTGAGTTCCTTCTGGCCGTAGCTCCGGGTAAAACAAAAAGTAATGAGGGTCAATATGAAAATTGTGGCAATCTTCAAAACAGATGCTGTGTATGTTAATTTTAAAATTTTGGGGTAGAGTCCTGTTTTTTACTGTCCGGATACAGTTCTTTTTTAATTGATATCCAGGTTTATGTTGGCCCCGTACAGGTCTTTGCCATTGTCGGCAATCAAAACCCCTTCGTATTTTCCTTTAGCCAGGTCTTTGACCACCAGCTCAAACTCCGTGCATTTTTCAGGGTAAATCCTCCGGAGAATCGTTTCTGCAGTTTTGATCTTTTTCCCGCCGGCATCGTAAATCTCGATGCTCAGTTTGGCAGGAGCCACAAAAATGCCGTTGTTTTTGAGCTTGACATGTAACGTCTGGGAGACGCTGTCTTTCGGAACGATTTTCATCTGTTCAAAACCTATCTTCGGATTTTCAAGGGTTCCGGCATGAGCCACCACCAGGATAGCATACCTCACCTTGGAGTCAATTTTGACTCCGTTTTCAACATCCTCCTTAATGGGGTCTGCCCCTTCAATCATGATGACCGACCAGTAGGATCCTTTAAGGTCTTTCGGAAGAGTGATGGTGTAGGCTATATCATATATCTCATTGCCTTCCAAAACCTTCTCGTCAATGTTGGTTTTTATCCAGGTTCCCAATGAACGGTCATGGCTGTTTACCTTAGCATAATCAATGGGTTTATCACAGGAAACCATCAGGTCTTCATGATAGATCATAATCCTGGCTTCTTTTTTTCCATTATTCTGCACTTTGATTTTACCGCTGACAACCACCCCTCCGGCATTTTCGTGGGTATGACTCAAGCCATTTAAAATCACTATCCCCGCAAAAGAAGGAAAGCATGACATAAGCACTAATATAAGTCCTGACAATCTCATACCGTCATTTTGAAAGATTAAGCAAAGTATTTAAAACACAGGGGATCAAAGGGTTAATCCTTCGCTCCCCTTATGCCGGTTTAATTTGCAGACAAAGTGTAAGTTACTGTAACCGTCGACGTTCCGCTTACAAGGCTGCTGTAGGTGGCAGCAGAAGTTAAGCTGACCGCATAAGTCAATTGATGTCCTTTACTCACCCCGGTATCTGTCCAGCTGCTGCCCACACCTGTGATCAGGTTTTGGTCTGTGGTAGTCAGCGTCACTCCGGCTGCAACAGGCACACCCTTGGTACCTGCTCCGGCACCGGCATCCGCACCGGCTGTCACTTTGATATCCACACCGGGAATAAGGGCACTTGTTTTAACCGATACGGTACGGGACGCATCAACACCTGTCGGCTCAACAATCGAAGAATAGTTTAACCAAAGGGTCGTATTATTTACGGGGGCAGTGATCGGATTTCCCGCCTCGGTAGGAGCGACGAAGTTCATCGTCAGGTTTTTACTTGTTGACAGCTCAAGATCCAGAATCGCGACTTCCGGAATGGTGATGGACACCGTGTGGTTATCCGTCTTGGTATCCTGTCCGAAAGAAGAACCAAGTCCTAAGCCTATAAAGCAAACAAGTGCAAAAGATAATTTTTGAAAGACTCTTTTCATTTTTGGTTTTTTAATTTAATTGTTTTTTAAAAACTTACACCTTGTGTATGTTTTAGACTTTCATTTTAAAAAAAGTCACATCTTTGAAAAAAAATTATTGCCGCTCTTTTTCCAGGTCTTTTTTGACGCTGTTCAGAGGGCCGGAAATGCAGAAAAACAAAAATGAAACGCAAGACTTTCAGGCTTATAACTTCTTGACAAAATGAAGGTTACGAATAAGAAAAGGAGAGAAGGAAGATTGAAGAATGATAATTTGAATCTTGTGGAGGCCAATTCTTAAGGAATAATAAAAGGTCACATGCTTTCTGTCAGACACTTCCGCGAAAGGCCCTGAAGGCGGGTTTTAAGTTCAGCAAAAAATATTCTCAGTTGTCGACCAGCGTGTAGGTGATGGTGGTAGAATAGGTTGCCGCCGGCACCAGGACGGAAACCCCTGTGATCTGGTATTGTATCGGGATGCCGGACCTGGTGCTGTTCCCGAAGTTGTATCCATCAAAAAACTGAACATCAGATGTTGTTATTTGCTGATAGGTCAGGCCGTTATTGATAGCACTTGGCACTAATAGCAGGCTGGTACCCCCACCTGTACCGCTACCTGTCCTTTTTACGAAAAGCTGTAATCCGGCAGTATTCCAGTTTGGACCGGAATCTGTTCTTTTGACCCAAACCTGGTAGTTGTTTGCAAATGAAATGATAAAAAGAAGATCCTGCGGAGGCATAGAGACGGATATCAGCGTTTGGTTCGCAGCACTCTCCAGGGTACTGGAAGCGTAATTGTTTCCTGCCTCTGTGATGGCCGTTACCGAAGGAGTCCACGAACCTGAAGCTGATATGCTCTGGGCCCTTAATGCGTTACAAAACGTAAGTATTAAGGCTAAAATAATCCATTTCAATATCTCTGGTTTTAATTTCATCAGTTATCAGCTAGGGTATAAACGACCGAAAATGTATAAGCTCCGCTTTTCAGGAGGTTGTAAGTCTGGATATCGAGCGAATAAGTCAGATTAAAGCCATTCGTGTTTCCCGTTCCGGTGTATCCGCCGCCAATTCCATTGATAAGGATCTGGTCAGATGTGGTCAGAAATAAAGCAGAACCTGGCGTACCCCTGGTTCCGGCCCCGCTACCGGCCACCGAAGCAGCAGACACCCTCAGTCTGACCCCGGCGGGTGCCGTGCCTGATATCCGGGCGGTTATTTTCCTGGTCACGCCTGACGCCACTGCTGATGTTATGTTGATCCATTTCGAATTATTGGTGGAGCTGCTCCCCAGGATATTTCCGGCCTCCGATGGCGATGTGAAATTTAAAGAAACAGAACCTGAGGGTTCAATATCCAGTAAAGCCACAGAAGGCAAGGTCACACCTGCGGAAACAGAAGAAGACATCTGTCCGTAAGTAAGGCTCATCGCCGGGTATAAAAGAATAAACAGCAGGAATCTCATTTTTTGGAAATCAGTTGGAAACTTTTGTTTGAAAAATAAATCTTCCTTTCTTTCAGTTGAATCGTAAAAACAACCTCTTTAAGTGCCCCCGGCTCAACCACGACGCTCTGTACCGGATTTTCTATCTCATACTGACCGGCATTCCCCTGGACAGATACTTCGATCCGCCACTTTCCCGGCTGTATTTCCTTAAAGCTGAACAAGCCGTTGTCATTTGGCCTGGTCAGAAAACTCTCCTTTTCATTTGATATTTTAACCAGGATCACGGGTGGTTTTGTGTCTGTTTGCTGGTTAGCTGCCTTGAGGGTTATTTTCCCCTCAATACCTCCAGATACCACCAGGGGCACAGTTACTTCCCTGACGCTTCTCGCCTCCACATTTACCTCCAGGGGTGTTCGGGTTTCCGCAATTATTCCGTTACCCATCGTCGATTTATCCAGGGTCAGGTAATACTTATCCGGCGTCAGGTCATTGAAATAGAAGTTGCCGGAAGCATCTGTCAGGAATTTCTTATCCTGGAGATTAACAAGTATCCCTGATTTCGGCATCTGGTCACTTCCGGTGATTGTTCCTTTTACAGACCCCAGGTTCTTGTTTTTGGCAATCGGAACATTAAGTTTCAGGGTATATTTTACCACAAAAAACAGGCTGCTTTCATTTAACGCCGAATGGTAAGGCAGAAACATCCGGCCACCCAGGATGCTTATCCGGTTATGTCTGGTATTCCATTCGACCGATAAATCCATATAACTCCTCGTTTGTATCAACTCATCCGGAGCATAATTATTACGGTAAGAAAATGAGGCATTGAATACATTATTCACAATCGCCCGGCCGCTTCCTCCGTAGTAATAGTAATTCTGAAGACTGGTATTCTCAGAGAATTTGGCATTGCGTTGAAACTCACCGAAACCACCGAGCCAAAACCATCTGAAAATCCTGACCTGGGGTTGTAAAACCGACCGTATACTGGTGGAATACCTGATGTCGTCTCCTGCGGCCAGTAAATTCCTTGCAAGACCATAACGGTTTTCAAACCATACCTGTAACTTTTCTGTGCCGGCCATATAGACCAGTCTGCCATATTTTTCTTTAAAATAAAACTGTTTTATTTCCTGACGGTCCTCTTTTTCTTCCTGGTTATAACTCAGCATCAGCCGGTGTCCACGTGCGACGTTGTAGTTCAGCAATAAACTGTTATTGGTATAATAAGGCGAAGTATTCAGGATATAGGTATCAAACCTTGGATTAAGCCTGGTAATATTAGACTGCAGGCCGACATTTAATTTTTTAAACAATAAATAATAAAACGAGTTGACCGCCTGCCAGCTGTTGTGGTATGAACCGTAAAAGTTCTTACCTGCATACACCTGGTCACTGCTGACCTGGAATTTCTTTACCTGAAAATTAATCCTGTTAAAAAAACCGGCATCCAACTTTCCATGAGCCCGGGAAGCGGCCAGCTCGGTAATGAAAGACAAAACAGGGGTGCGGTATTGGGCGGTTACTCCGTACATTTGCGTATTGAACCACTCGTCTTTAAATCTGACTCTTTTTGAAAGTGCATCGAAAGAAAACATCAGGTTTTCTTTCGGGATATAGTAAAATCGCCCTCCGTAGGTATCTTTTTGGTAAGGATAAAACCGGGGCTGGTTATAAAAAACACTTATTCCGGTTTTCCCTATCTTCTGATCAAACCACAGCCCCCTTCCGAATCGCCCGAACTCCATCAGGTTATTAACCCTCAGCGGGTAGTCTCCCAGCGACACATTAGTCCTTTTTTTATAAGAATAGCTCAACGAATACAAATCGAAGCTCCCTACTGCGGGTAAATTGATCTGGTTTGGCCCATGAACCGTAAAATCCATAAAATGCCTTTGTTTAAAGTCCAGAAATCCTGATCCCCTGATGTCATATTGAAAAGATGACCTCGCTTTGTGATTGAGGTTAAAATGACTGTACCAGCCACCCCCTTCAAGCGAATACCTGAGATAGGGGTCGCTTTTTTTGTTTTTACTGGAATAAACAGGGATATTGATAAACCCTGAAACCATATCGGAAGAGTCGGTAAGAGAAACAAAAAGATCATTTGACATTTCCCAGAAATTACTCTGTGTTTCAGGGACTTTCTGACTTACCAGGACATGAATGCTTTTGTGCGGATAAAGTGTGAGGGAATCATTCTTTACCTCAATCTTGCCTCTGCTGGTGCTGAGTTTGATTTTTTCAATGTGGTTACCGAGGTTCTGAACGAGGTAGTTAAGTTTCAGGCTGTCTCCTTCCTGAACGTACTCATAAGATGTCAGTGGAACAACCTCTACCCTCCTTATTGTAACCACCTCTGTTTCTGTCTTTTCACGGATCTCTTTATCTCCCAACCTGACCACGATGATGACCTGATAAGATCCCGCCAGCACCGTAGAAGGGGTACTGACGGTATACATATATCTTGCTGTATGATTAGCCTGCTCTGTTTTACGCATGACGATGATCTGCCAGTCCCGGGGTAGTTCAAGTGATGTTTCTGCGGAAGTCTGGAAACCTGATCCGGCCCTGGTTTCGAAGAAAAAGGTAAAGTGTCCTCCCGGCTTGATCTTCTGAGGTAAAGACAGCACTTTTACTTTCATTGCCTCCTGGCAATGGCTATTCCCGGCAGAAAGGATAAAGAGTGTCAATATGAACCATATTATGTTTTTCAAAATAAAGGAAAGCCAGGTTTGCGGGAGAAAACATCCGGGGCTCAGCGATTTCAGGACTTACTCATTTATTTCCAGGTTAATATTGGCTCCGAAAAGATCTTTGCCGTTGTCTGCGATAAGCACGCCGTCATACTTCCCCTTGGGTAAATCCTTGATAACTAACTCAAAATCTGTACATTTTTCAGGGTAAACCTTTTTTACATTTGTTCCGACGGTCTTTACCTTATTTCCTTTTTCATCATAAATTTCAACAGTAAGCTTTGTCGGGGCAACGAAAATTCCGGTATTTTTAAGTTTGACATTCAGCAATTGAGAAAGGTTTTCCTGGAGTGTGATCTTCATTTGTTCAAACCCTATTTTTGAATTCTCCATGGTTCCGGCATTGGCTATGATCAGGACAGCATACCGGATTTTAGAGTCAATCTTGACGCCCTGATTCACCTCTTCTTTAAAAGGATCTGCGGCTTCGATCATCAGCATAGACCAGTAAGACCCCACGGCTTCTTTAGAAACAGCTATGGTATAGTCGATATCATAAACTTCATTGGGCTGCAGGACCTTCTCTTCGATGTTTGCTTTCATCCAGTCTCCAAGTGAACGTTCATGTTTCGCTGTTTTGCTGTAATCTGCCGGTTTATCACAGGAGATCAGCAGGTCTTCTTCATAGATCATGATTTTAGCTTCCTTGTTTCCATTATTCTGGACTTTAATTTTTCCGGAGATGCTTACCCCACCTGTTACAGTGTGCATATGGGTCAGGCCATTCAAAATAACAACGCCGGCAAAAGACGGAATATAGAAAACTATCAGCAGGGATACGAGTAGTGATTTCATAGGAAAGAAATTTAAGCCGGCAGAAAAGGCCGGGCGTAAAAGAAAACCAGAGGAGAGTCAGCACATGACCCTCCCTCTGTAATCAAAGGTCGTCTGTCAGGGTGTAAGTAACAACCACAGGTTTAGCACCATGTTTCAACGATTCATAATCTGATTTTAAGGCCAGTTCATAAGTCAGCTGATGTCCGCTGGTGTTTCCTGTGCCCGTCCAGCAGCTGCCAATCGAAGTAATTAAAGCGGTGGCAGTGGTCGTTAATGTCAGTGGACCTGCCGCCCCTCCCAAAGCTCCGCCACCACCCGCCGGGGCTGCAGCTGAAACCTTGATATCTACTCCGCCAACAAGTACATCTGCCGCAACTGTCACGGTACGTGTCGTGCCGATTGCCACAATGGATGAATAGTTTAACCAGGTCGTAGTGGTGGCAGTAGGGGCCGTAATCTTGCTACCGGCTTCATCCGGGGCCACAAAAGCCATAGTAAAGCTTTTGCTTCCTGTTGTTTCAAGATCAAGAAGAGCGACCTCAGGGATAGTAATGGTTACCGTATGATTATCGGTATTGGTGTCCTGTGCAAACGAAGTGGTTAAACCTAAACCAACCAGACAGGAGAAAGCGAGAGATAATTTTTGGACAACTCTTTTCATTGTTTTTAGCGTTTATTTATTAGAAAAACTTTGAAAACAACATTCGTATAATAAACAATGTTTTCGTATAAAAACGGACAAAAAGAATGCCAAAGCATTCCCGCAGAAAATATATTTAATGTTTGTACGGGGAAAGAAAAAGGGATGAAAGGAGAAAGGGGATTGAGCTATCAGGCTGACCTCATGCGGAACAGTGCCTAAACCCACTGAAAATGAACAACATAGGCTTAATAAGACCCTGTTTTAACAAAAATAGCAGACATGTTTTCCACATATCTGCTATCGCTGTTTTCTTATTTTAAGGCTTATCCTCAGAAAGTCATTTGTAAAATTTCCAGGAGGTTTTATAGTCTTTTGGCAATGATTGTTTGGTAATAATAGCCCGGAGCATCTCTACAGGCATCGAGTTTTCCTGCATAACGGCATCATGATATTGCTTATAAGTCATTTTACCACTGTCAACCAGCTCTTTCTTAAGGGCATAAAACTGCAGCCCGCCCATCATGTAGGCGAGTTGGTATAGTTGTCCGTATCCTCCGGCAAACGATCTTCTCACTTCACCCTCGGCATTGGCCCTCTCATGGCCCACCCGGTCTACCAGGAAATCGATGCATTGTTGAGGTGTCCATTTACCCAGGTGATAATTTAAAGAGAAGATGATCCTGGCACAGCGGTGTGACCTCCAGAAAAGCATCCCGATTTTGTCTTCAGGTGATTTGGGGAAATCAAGGTCCCACAGGATGAATTCCCAGTACAAGGCCCAGCCCTCTGTCCAGAACGGCGTCCGGAAGTTCCTGTAGGTTTTATAGCGATTGTTCATGAATCCCTGCAGGTGATGTCCGGCTATCAGCTCGTGGTGTACAGTGGCCTTTGAAAAGTGAGGGTTGTTGCCCCTCATGCTCATCATTTTATCCTCATGCTCCATGCCCAGGGTCGGATAGGAGATACTGAGTACTTCTCCGCCTGTAAAAAACGGGTTGACCAGCTGCCGCTTTGGCGTCATCATGATCATTCTCCAGGTTTCATCGGCTATGGGCGGAATGGTAATCAGGTCTTTCTTTTTCAGGAAAGCGATCGCTTCGTCATAAAGACCCATGATCATTTCCGGTTGTTTTCCGGCGGGCACATAGGTGTTTTTTACTTTCTCCATCGCTTTTTTCCAATCGTCACCAAAGCCCATTTCACGACTGGCCTTCAGCATCTCACGGTCACACCAGGCAAATTCCTTGTTGGCCAGGTCAATGAGTTCTTCAGGCGTATAAGGAATCATTTCATACTGCAGCTGGCGGATGAGCTCCTCTCTGCCTACGGGTTTGCCCTTTATTCCGCTGTCGTCTTTGGCGTTGGACTTTACCGCATCTCCTTTTTTCTGATAAAAAATCTCCAGGTTCTTTAACAGGCTGTCTGTTTTCTGATAGGGTAATGCCATCCACCAGGTATATTCAGGGTCATATTCATTATAAAAATCATGAACACTTTTGAGGGCTTTTCTCAATCCTGAAGTGGTTTGAATTGCCCTCGCTATCAGGTTCTGGTCAAGCTCCTGGTCTGCCACATTCTTTTTCGAGAGAATGATCTGTTTGTTCACTTCGTTAAGATCCAGGGCTGTCCGTGGGCCGTTCAACGCGGTTCCTCTTCTCCTGGTCTTTTCGATCGCATAAATCTGGTCTGAAAACCCAAACCAGGGTTTCAGCTGGTTCATTTCCTTCTCTTCCACCTCCAGTTCTCTCAGGCCTTCTTTCAGGTCTCGGTTAAACAGAATATAGTCTACCCTGCTGCCCTCATTCATCTTGTTGAAATTAAGAGCCTCCATCTTTTTCAGATAATCCGCGGTAACGCTCCTGAATCTCTCCCGGGCTTCCGGCGAATTATCAACAAAATAGAAACGCCTCAGGCTGCCCATGTCTGCCCTGTACTGGGTCATAAGGTCGTGCACATCACTGGACTGCAGGTACAGATTACTTTGGGCCTTTACTGCCGGCACGGAGCTCCAAAGCAGGCCGGTTACCCATAAAAGAGTTAAAATATATTTCATGTTCATGATTATTTATTGCGGTTAGGTGGTTTAACGCCCAGTAAGCTTTTCACAAAAAAGTCCCTCTTTTTACGGCGGCCATACAAGCCCCCGTCGCTATGCCCCATTCCGGGGATTGTCAGGAGTTCAAATTCTTTATTGGCCTTGATCAAAGCATCTGCCACACGGTAGGTAGACTCCGGTGGTACATTGGTGTCGGCTTCGCCCACGATCAGCAACAGGTCGCCTTTCAGTTTGTGAGCGTTGGTTACATTGGATTGTTCTTCATAATGTTTTCCGACAGGGTACCCCATCCACTGCTCATTCCACCATTGTTTGTCTACCCGGTTGTCATGACAGCCACAGGCAGAAACCGCCGCTTTATAAAAATCAGGATGGAAAAGGAGAGCCCCGAGAGAGTTCTGACCTCCGGCGGAGGTGCCGTACAAACCCACTCTGGCGGTATCTATCTGCGGATATTTATCAGCCAGCTGTTTGATCCACATGATCCTGTCAGGCAGACCGGCATCTGCCAGGTTTTTCCAGCAAACATCGTGAAACGCCTTGGAGCGGTTAAAGGTCCCCATGCCGTCCACCTGCACTACGATAAACCCAAGCTCAGCCATGCTTTGCATTTCTCCGTAACTGAAGAACGCCTTGGGCACAAACGAATCCTGCGGCCCTGCATAGATATTTTCGATGACAGGATATTTCTTTTTCGGATCAAATTTGCTCGGGCGGTAAACGATTCCCCAGAGGTCCGTTTTTCCATCCCTGGCTTTCGCAGTAAATATTTCCGGTAGTTTTAATCCCGTAGCCAGGTAATCTGAAATGTCCGCTTTTTCGAGTTCCATGACCAGCGAGCCGTCCGATGTTTTTCTCAGTTCCGTTACCGGTGGGGTATCCATCCTGGAGTAGGTATCGAGATAGTACACTCTGTCGGGCGTAAAAGTAAGTCTGTGGGTGGCGTTCGCGTGCGTCAGTTTGACCAGGTTTTTTCCATCAAACCCGATTCTGTAATAATGTATATGGTACGGATCTTCTGACGGATTCATACCGCTGGCCTGAAACCAGATCTCCCTGCTTTTGACATTAACGCTGTCGATGCCCCTGACTACCCAGTCTCCTTTCGTAATCGGATTAGCTTTCCCCGACAACTCATCTACCAGGTACATGTGCCTCCAGCCGTCTTTCTCCGATACCCAGATAATCTCTTTTTTATCCGGGATGTAGTAAGTATATATTTTTTGCTCATAAATGAACGTGTCGGTCTTCTCATCGATGATGTCTCCGGTTTTACCGGTTTCGGCATCCGCCTCAATGACCCTGAAACGCTGATGCCCCCGGTCCACTTTCTCGAAAGTAAAATGCCGGTTGTCATCTCTCCATCTGATCACCGGATTTTCGAAAAAGTCAATAATCTCTGTATTGACCTTTGAAATGCTCTTGTCTGCGGTTTTGATGATAAACATCTCATAGGTCGGATTTTCATCCCCTGGCTGGGAATAAGGCCTTATCCTCGCTTCCCCGCGGGTGGTGTTAGGTAAAGACGTCAGGAAAAATCCAACGGTTTTATCCTGCTGCGGCGATATCTTATACACCACAATAAAACGGTTGTCCGGAGACCAGCTGAGCTCTCCGTAATATTTCTGGAGGTTTCCGTCAAAAGTGACCTGGACAGGCTTGTTTCCTTTGGCATCGCTGATGTAAACATTCCCGCTGCGGATGTATGCTTTTTGTTTTTTATCTGTGGAGAAACTGTCCGTTCTGACCTGCATCCAGCGGGGCCTCTGTCTGGTCCATCCTACTTCTTTGGGTGCAGAAACTCCCGGTTTGTCTATCTTTTCTGCTTCATAGGTTTCGGCATTGATGCTGTACCAGTTTTCACCGGATTTAACAACCAGGGCCTTCCCTCCGTAAAACTCATCTATTTTGAGTTTTGAGGCATTCATGGCCTTTCCGGTAATTTTACCCAGCGATGCCGCCATTTTTTCGTGATCAAAAGCCTTGTTCTTTTTTTGGGTGCCGATGTCCACAAGCAGGTATTCCGCTACGCTGTCTTTCAGGATATTCCTGTACCAGAACGACTGTCCGTCCGGCTGCCAGTGAGGCAGCACAGTGGCTTTGTACACTTTGTTTTTAGCCACCGAATCCAGCCTTTCCATATTTTTGTAGGCGTCTGAGATCTCTTTTTCCGTGGGCCGGTATGCAGTAACAGGTTTCTTTTGGGCAAATCCGGCAGTGCCCAGTCCAAGTAATAAAACACACAAGTACTTTTTCATCATGATGATCAGGTTTGAATAAATAATTTTAATGGAGTTGCGGCAGGATATGACAGGGATAAGTAAAATTAGTGTATTGGTCTTTTCAGAAATTCCTGTTATTTGACACATGGTTGCCAGATATTATCATCAAACCCATTGGTAATGATACTGACGGTTGTACTCTCTCGGCGACTGCCCCAGGATTTTCTTAAAAACCCTGTTAAAGTTGGTCACATTATCAAATCCGGTTTCATAGGCAATGTCAGAAATGCTGTTGTATTTCCCGGAAACGATGATCTTACACGCCTCATTGACCCGGACCTCGTTAAGAAAATTCACGAATGTCTTACCGGTATGTTTTTTGAAGTAGCGGCAAAATGCCTGGGGAGTCAGGCTGGCAATATCTGAAATCTCTGATAATGAAATCTGTCTCTTGTATTGATTGACGACATACTGAAAAACCTGGTCCATCCGGATGCCTTCCACCTCAGACATCAACTGTTCATTTCCTCCGGACGAAAGTGGTTTCCAATCCTTCAAAGTAGAAAAATAATGAAGGATTTCGATAAAAGTGGCAACCCGCAGACTTTCTTTGGCGGCCATTATTTTTTTCAGCAACACCACAGACTCTTCATAGTGTTCTTCTTTTAATTGTAATCCATTGGTAATATAATCCATGAATTTACGGACCTGGCTCAGTTCAGGCAGGCTCAGAATCCGGCCAAAGTGATGGTCCGGGTTAAAAAAGAAAGACACAGAGTGTACCTCATGAGTATGGCCAGGTTCAAAATAAACACTGTCGCTTTTAAACACATGTGCCTGGTTCGGGCCGATGAGGTAGATCTCCCCCGACTGGAATCTCTGCATATAATTGCCGGTCACCAGCATTCCTTCGCCTTTGAGGATCCACATGATCTGGACCTCAGCATGACGATGCAGGTGATTGTAAAAATGGGGGGCAACGTCCTCCTGTACTACAATACTGCTTTTATCAGAAACCGGTATGGTAAACTGAACTACTTTCATTCTTTAAGCCAGCTTTTTAGCATGGTTTTTTCCAGCTCAGCCGGATTGCTTTTACGCTTTATTTCAAAAGATTTTGAGGTTTTCTGCGACAACAGCATCGGGATAATCACCGTCTTGCCGTTCTGAACCACCCCAATTTTCACCAAATCTCCCGGTTTTAACTTCTGACCCAATTCTTCCAATGTTTTCAGGTCGGCTTTCTCTCCGTTGATACTGAGCAGCACCTGCTGCCGTCTGACCCCTTCCTGCCAGGCCGGAGACTCCCAGTCGACATTGGTAATCAGCAAGCTGTCGTTCTGCACTTTGGCCTTGATGCCCAGCCAGGCTTCTTTCTCTGTTTTCTCTTCTGTATCTATTTCAAGGCCTGCATACGCAAAATACTTTTTATAGTCCGGCTCCTGAACAGTGTACACATAATTAAAAAATTCTTCCAGGCTCACCCCGGCGGCGGCTTCACAGACTGCTCTGAATTCCGCTTCGGTATATCCCCTGTTCTTTTTCTTATAAAAATCAAAATAGAGCGTTCTCATAACATCGTCCAGCGACTTCTTATTCCGGGTCTCGTGGCGGATCTTAAAATCAAGCATCAGGGCCAGCACCGGGCCTTTTTCATAATATGAAACCGTCTTGTTTACCTCGTCATTCTTACGGCCGAACGGTCCGTCAGACCAGGTGTCGTAACTGGCCTGCGTCACCGACTGAAACAACCTCCCCGGCGAAGTCTCGTAGCTTCGGATACCATTCTGGAATGTCTTCAGGATATCATCGCCTGACACCAGGCCGGCCCATCTCAGGATCATGTCGTCGTAATAGGACGTGACCCCTTCCGCCACCCACAACATGCGGGTTCTGCTGCCATTGTCATAGTCAAACGGCCCCAGCTCTACAGGCCTGATCCGCTTGGCGTTGTAGTGATGGAAATATTCATGGCCCAGGAAAGAAAGGACTCCTTTTCTGCCTTGCGGAGTATTCAATGCCGGTCCTCCGCTGAACGACACCGCTGTAGAGTTCAAATGCTCAATCCCTCCGGCTCCCGGCCCCGTACCAATAAAAGTATAATCAGAAAAAGGAATCTCTCCGATCACATCGACGGCCGCCTCCACCACTTTTTTAAGGTCTCCGATAAAAGCCTCTCTTTCAAATGTTCCGAGCTTATATCCTATAAAATAATGCGGTACATTTCTGACCGTAAAGGAAGGCAGTTCGTCAAGGGCTCCTACCAGCAAGGGGCTGTCATAAAGCACATCAAAATCCGTGGCAGTATAGGTAAACGGCTTCCCTTTAACAGGTTCCAGGCCGGTAGCCACCCTGTTCCAGCCTTTATACGGTTCTATGGCTATGGTGACAGGCTGTTTTATTTTTCCGGCGATATGCAAAAACATACCCGTAGGAGCAATAAAACCCCGTTCTTCGTCAAGATAATTAGTAGCCACAAAAGACCTTTTGGCTTCCACATCATACGTAATCACTAATGATGACAGTGCCCCGTTAGATACCCTCCAGGTATTATGATTGGCTTTTTCCCATTTGATATCCCCGCCTTGTGAATCAGTAACCTTAAAATGATGGATAAAGTCGGCATACTTCAGGATCTGGTAGTATCCGGGCATCCAGGCAGGGATTTTAAAGTCGGTTGTTTTTTCAGACAGCCCGTCACATTTCAAGACCACCTGGTAAGTTTTAGAAGCCGGATTGGCCATTGAAACCACATATGACATTTTCAGCCCGGAACCTGAAGGTTGTGCCTTAACTGATATGGTCACCAGAAACATAAAAATGACCAGGTTTCGAAGAAGGGGGGTATTCATCTATTCAAAGTTTAAATCTTTTCAATCAGCATCTTATATCAGAATACTTTTAATATTGAATCGCAGTAATCTGAAAATGAATCATTTGAGTTTCACCGTAATACCACCAAAAATACCATTATTATGAATGAATGTCCACACGGATATTATTCAATACTTTACAAATATTAACATTCACGATGCTGTCTGGTTAATATACGGGTTATTTTTGGTAAAAACACCAGCCTTCTATTCGTCCCTCCATTAAAAAATGCTGCCCGGAAAACAAAAAAAGACAGCCGAAATCCGACTGTCTTTTAAACTTAACCCTAAACTTTCTGCTAAAATTATTTTTTCTTTTCAACTACCACAACCTTCTTGGCTACCAGCGATCCTTCTTTAAGTCTCTTCGATACTTCGATGAATGGTCCTGAAATAATCTCATCTCCAGCTTTTAAACCTTCAATAATTTCTATTGTCCCTGCTGAAGTGTCGGTAATACCGGTTTTCACTTCTCTCATTTTTGCCTTCCCGTTATCATTAACAAAAACGATCTCTTTTGGTTTATCTTTTTTACCGGCCGGGGCTTCTTTTACTGCACCCAGCTCCATGTCGTCTCCGTCATTATTCTCTTTTGGTTTTTCTCCTTCGCCTTCAGGAAGCCTGGTCGTTACCGCCGCAATCGGAACAGTAAGGGCCTGGTTTTTCTTCTCCGTAACGATCTCCACCGTAGCCGTCATACCCGGCTTGAAAGGATATTTCTTTCCCTGGGCACCATTTACCAGGTCGCTGTAGGAGGAAGGTAGAATCTTTATCCTTACTTCAAACTCAGTAACCGCTTCTGTTGAGTTGCTGCTCGCAGAAGTCAGGGAAGAACTGGTAGAACCGATGGCCGTATTAGCTACCTGGGTCACCACGCCTTTGAATTTCTTGCCGCTCAGACTGTACGCATCCACGTCCACGATAACCGTGTCATACATGCTTACCCTGACGATATCATTCTCGTTGACATTCACCCTTACTTCCATGTTGTTCAGGTTTGCAATTCTCATGATCTCGGTACCGGCCATTTGCGAAGTACCTACCACACGTTCTCCCAGCTCAACGGAAAGTTTAGACACGATTCCGTTCATAGGAGCATAAATATTGGTTTTTCTAAGGTTTTCCGAAGCATCTTTCAAGCTGGCTTCAGCACTTCTGATACCAAATTTTGAAGCTTCGTAGCTCGATTTCGCGGCTTCCAGGTCCTGCTTAGCGATCTTCAGGTTGGTTTCAGCGGTTTCAAAATCAGATTTTGAAGTAACCTTATCTTCATATAATTTTTTCTGACGGGCAAACTCCATCTGCGAACGAAGCATCTGGGATTCAGCTCTTGCAATAGCTGATTTAGATTGCTCGGCTCCTGCCTGTGCCTGGTTAACACCCGCTTTGAATCTCTCCACTACCGAAACATAGTTTTCAGGCTGTATTTTCAGGAGCAACTGCCCTTTTTTAACAGAATCGCCTTCCTTTACATAAAGGGCGATGATCTCACCCGGAACGTCCGGAGAAATTTTAACCTCCACTTCCGGTTGTATTTTACCGGAGGCAGAAACGGTTTCTGTCAGGTTGGATTTTGATACTTTTGTAAATTCTACTTCCGTCGGTTTTTCTTTGCCAATCCAGCCGGCCTTTTTAGCGACAACAACAAGGATTGCAATGGCCACTAGTGCACCGAGCAAAATCCACCATATTCTGTTTGATCTCTTTTTCATTATTTAAGGAATTTTAAAACTCTATAGGTTTATTTTGGTAAAAATCAAGAATCTTGGTTCTGAATATATAGTCATATTTAGACACGATCAGGTTGGATTTGGCTCTGTCAAGATTGGTCTTGGCCAGGTTGTAATCTACATAATTGCTTGCTCCTGCATTGTATCTTGAGTCGGCGGCTTTAAACGAAAGCTCCAGGGCCTGCACCTGCACCAGGGTGGCACTGTATCTTTTGCGTGCGTTCAGCATATCGATATAAGCCTGGTCGATGTTCTGTCTGATGGTAAGTTTAACCCCTTCATCCTGAAGTTCGGCCTGAACTTTCTGAACTTTGGCCAGCTGGGTCTGGAATTTCTGATTGTACCCGTTAAAAATCGGTATCCTTACCGATACCCCCATGTTCAGGTTCTGGTTATTATTAATCTGGTTAAAATAAGCAATATTTTTCTGATCATAGCTTTGCGAAGGGAAATTGACCACAAAAGGAATGGTCTGGCCTTCAAATTCCGCAGAAACCGAAATCGGATTATAGACGGTTCCTTTATCAATCAGTTCTTTGGCCACCGTAGAGTAGGCAGATCCCCAGCTCGCACTGGCCGTTACGGTCGGAAGACCTACTGATTTGGCAATTTCTATGTTTTTATCAGCGGCTTTGATCCTGAAATCATTGGCTCTTACCTGTGGAAGAAAACCTATCGCTGTATTGTATATTTCATTTGATCTCTGAGGATAAACCTGCATTCCGGGATCCGGCACATCCATTCTCGAAACCCTCACCACTTTTTCAATGGGAGCATTCATCGCTTGTTTCAGGGATAAAATGGCTGATTCATGGTTGTTCTCAGCGTTGATCAGCTGAAGCTCGTCGTTGGCTTGCTGGGCAGTAAGATCAAACAGGTTGGTTTCAGGCAATGATCCGGCATCCACCAGCTTTTGTGTTCTTTCCAGCTGGAATTTGGTGACTTCCAATTGTTTTTTGGCTACTTCGATGAGGTCTTCTGTCGACAACACGTTCAGATAAGCCAGTGAAACCTGAAGTGAAATATCATTTTTAGAGGCTTCAACATCCAGTTTGGTGGCTTCCAGGCTCAGTGAATTTCTGACCACTGTATTTTTCATCCTGAAACCATCGAACACCGTGACGTTAGCCCCTATCCCCACATTGTTGGTTCCGATGGCCTGGGTAACGATGCTGTTGGAAAAAGGATCGACGTTACGGCCGGCATTACCGTTGGCATTAAACTGCCCGTTAACAGTCGGGTACTTGGCCCATCTTGATTGTTGCAACTGAACATGGCCTGATTCCACCTGGGTTTCAGCCTGGCGGAGCGACACGTTGTTTTTTAAAGCATATTGAATACAGTCAAGCAATGAATAAGGGGCGTTTCCGTCGTCAGCTCCGGAAACCCTGGTCTGGGAATACCCGGAAAACCCCATACCTAACATGATCATCAAAAAATAGTAACGAGCTTTTATCATAATCGTTTAGAGTAAATTGAGATTGCAATTTTACGACACGATATATAATAGTAGCTATCAAATTTATATAAGCGGCAGTTTTATAGGGGGGATTGGGTAAAACGCAAGTACTACCAAAAAACTTCATAAATTAAAAGTATGAAAATGAACACGGAGGAATTAAACCACCAGGCCTGTAATAACAAAAGAGCTGCCGGGTTACCGGCAGCTCTTTTCACTTATTTTGGTGTACTTACAAACCGCTCAAAGAACTCATAAATTCTCAGGATTCTGTCAATTCTCTGCCTGACATTCCCCGACCTTGACAACTCATGTGTTGCTCCCGGCATTCTGACGTATTCAACGTCTCTGCCCAGGTATTTCAGACTTCTGAACATCATTTCAGACTGTGAAACACCTGTTCTCAGGTCACTTTCCCCGTGTTTGATCAGGAACGGTGTGTTGATCTTGCTCACATAGGAATACGGTGAATTCTCGTGAATTTTGGTCACTTTATCATCTTCCCATGGCAGGCCGAAATAGTTAGGGGTCAGTCTCCAGGCATTGGCTTCGCCCATAAAGGTCGTCAGATCGTATACTCCTCTTTGTGCAAAAGCTGCCTTAAACCTGTTGTCATGCGAAATGATCCAGGCAGTCAGGTAACCAGCGTAAGATCCACCGGTAATGACCTGCCTGGCGGTATCCACCCAGGCTTCTTTTGCAGCATCCGTGCAGGCTGCCAGAGCATCTTCCTGCGGGCCTGTGCCCCAGTCACGGTAGTTGGCAAACTGGAAGTCTTTCCCATATCCTCCCGAACCGCGGGGATTAGGGTAAACAACCCCGTAACCCTGTGCACAGAAATATTGAAACTCGTGCCACATCGATGTTTCGCCAGGCCCCCACATGGCCGTAGGTCCGCCGTGAAGCTGAAGTACCAAAGGATATTTTTTACCTGGCTCTGCGAAAGTCGGCTTCATGATCCAGTAATCCACCTGCTGCCCCAGGCTGTTTTTATAGGATCTTTTTTCAGGATAACTCAGCTTTTTGCCTTTCAGCCAATCTTCATTGATAGAACTGATTTTACGGGCGTTCTGCATTTTCAGGTCCGCCAGGTGAAGTTCATAAAGTGTCTTTATGTCATTTTTTGCAAATATGATCTGTGTTCCGGTCAGGTCAAAACCTGAGATTCCCGAGTCATAATCGCTCAGTCTTTCGATCTTGCGGGTATTGGCGTCCAGTTTAAACACCGGGAAACCACCGTTGGATGCCGCAGTGAAATAAACAGCATTGTTATCATGTGCCCAGGTCATTCCTGAAGGCACTCTGTCAAAATCAACCAGCTGACGCCCTGAACCGTCCACATTGGCCACACACAATTGTCCGAAAGAAAGCAGGTTAGGTGAATTCATGATCATTGCCAGCCTTTTTCCATCAGGAGAAATGGCTACGCCGCCGAAACTCTTGCCGTCTTCGGATGCAATCACTTTGGCATTTTTACCATCTGCATCCATGCTGATCACCACGATTTCCTGTTCACGGTCAGGATGTTCGGTTTCATCTTTTCCCTTTGTCAATATGATCTTCTTGCCATCAGGCGTCCACTGTGCTCCATTATAAGACCAGAATCCTCCGGTCAGTGGTTTCTCTACCGCATTTTCTTTTACGTCCACCACATACACATGTGAGAATCTCAGCTCAGGCTCCACACTGGCCTCTCCGTGAAAATTAAGCCTGTTGATCACCTTGGCCTTTTTATCCTCCACATCCTTGTCAAGGTAAGCCCTGATCTGGGCCAGGTCCCCGTCCGGATTGGCTTTTACATTTTTGTCTTTAACGAGGAATTCATTCTTCGCAAACCCGGGTTTTTCCATGCTCCACTTAGGACCTGCTTTGGAAGGGTTCAGCAGTGAGTCCTTATACAATTCAGCAAAAGACACCCCTGATGAAAATAACACCTTTTTACCGTCCGGAGAAAAGGCCGGGCTTCCGGCTCCGTACTTTGAGTTGGTCAGCTGCCAGGCTTCACCACCATCCAGCGGCATGATAAAAATCTGTGATTTTTCCTTCACGGTTCTCACAAAGGCGATGCTCTTGCCGTCCGGAGCAAAAACCGGCTGTGAAGCACTTTCTTTGCCCCTGGTCAGTGTCTTGTGATTATTAGCATCCGCAAGATCAATCAGGAACAGGTGTGTCTGATAATCAAATTCAAAGGGTTTGTCAGCATTCGCCTCCGAGGTCTTCAATGAATAAACTACTTTTTTACCATCAGGTGACGCATTGATGGATACAACCTGTTTGATTTTCGTAAGGTCGCTCACCAGAATCTTTTCCTGCTGGGCAAAAGCCAGGTGGGTAATGAAAATTAAAAGAAAGATTTTACGCATTATTTTAGTTTGTTTGTGGCACGATAAGACATTTCATCTTCAGCATGCCATGAATGTATTAATGGTTGAAACTTTATTTGAAGTATGAAAGTTAAAGTGTTGATGCCATTCAAGCACAAGGTTTTGCTTAAAATTTCATCTTTTTGTCTCAAAAAAACGTTTATCTTGAAAACAATAAAAATATGAAACAGGCTTTTTTGTTATTTTCGGCAATATTAGTGTTCGGCAACAGCTTTATGTCATGTGCACAAAACAAAAATAAGAAAACAAAAGAAATGGATACAAAAATCGAATTGAAGCCGGGAACCGAGGTAGCTACACTGGGAGCAGGTTGTTTCTGGTGTGTTGAAGCTATTTTTCAGCAACTTGAGGGTGTTATTAAAGTAGAGTCTGGTTACTCAGGCGGGGAAGTAAAAAACCCGACCTATAAGCAGGTTTGTACAGGCGAGACAGGTCATGCGGAAGTGATCCAGGTAACTTACGACACGACCAAAATCAACTTTGAGGGTTTGCTGGAAGTTTTCTTCAAAACCCATGACCCTACCACACTGAACAGACAGGGTGCTGATGTGGGTACACAATACCGCTCGTCCATTTTCTATCACAATGAGCAGCAGAAAGAAACGGCAGAAAGAATTATCAAGGCGGTAGACGCTTCCGGAGCGTACAATAGCAAAATTGTGACTACGCTTGAACCTTATCACGTATTTTACGTGGCTGAGGATTATCACCAGAATTATTTCAATGAAAACGGCGAACAGCCTTACTGCCAGCTGGTGGTAAAACCCAAAGTGGACAAGTTTCAGAAAGTCTTCAAAGACAAGCTCAAAAAACATCAATAAAAAAGAGGCCTCCGGGCCTCTTTTGCTATATCTTCAGTATCTTCAGGAAGTGGTTTCTGTTCGTTACCCTGATGTGCAGGATATACATGCCGGGCCCGCCTCTCAGTTCTATCGGCAGCACATATGATCCTGGTCTGTAGTTTTTAACATGTATCTCTCCGAGGCCTTGCCCTGAAATATGATTCTGCGTAATCGTTACACTTCCCCCGGCATACAAAACCATACTTAATACCCCCTTGTTGTCCACCACCGGGTTAGGGAACATCTGGAAATAATCCTGTTCCGTTATATTAGCCGGGTTATTAGGATTGTTGGGCGATTTGGGGTCATTATTATTAGCCACAGGCACAATAGGCGGCGGCGGAAGCGTTTTGTCAATGACTGTTTTACCAATAAATCCTTTTTCGTCCACCAGGGCGAATTTTCCTCCCAGCACCTTCTCGGCATATTCAGACGTGGCTCCAAACCAGGTACGGAGAATTTCCCAGTAAATACTCCGGTAATCATATCTGAAATAAAGGTTTTCATGATCCCTAAAGGGCACAAAAGCCATATGTGATCCGAAAATCTCCCCTTTTACCTCATCACCAAAAGCAAACATGACATTGGAGGTGCCGTGGTCGGTCCCCATGCTCCCGTTTTCATATGGTCTTCTTCCGAACTCTGAAACGGTGATGCCGATTACTTTTTTCGAAAATCCAAGCTTCTCGATATCCGACTGAAATGATCCGATGGCCTCACTTACTTCTGCCAGAAGGCGGGAGTGAACACCATCCAGGCCACCCTGACCTGCATGCGTATCAAATCCGAAAAGCTCAACGAAGAATACTTTGGTCTTAAGCCCTCCGTCAATCAGCCTCGCTACCAGTTTCATCTGGTTAGATAAAGACTTATCTACGTAGCTCTCAATATTTTTACCGGCATCAAAGGCCTTTTTAATACTCTTGGAATAGTGATTGACCTGGACACCAATATTATTAATGTAGTCAAACTCGCTTGAAAAATACGAGGCGTTCTGATTTTCTATTTCATGGTCATCTATGACCTTCCCCTGGTTAAAAAACTCTTCCGGGTCTTCTACCAGGATTGCTTTTTCTGATTTATCCCCCTGGAACATCAGAGAAGGGTTTTTGCCGATGTGGATACAATACGGACTCTCAGGGAGTTCCTGGTTATCGTAGCGGTCAAAATAACGGCCCATCCACCCTGTTCTTAATAACTGGCCGTCATTGGCAGGGACAATCCCGCTAAACCAGATGTCGGTTGACCTGAAGTGGGAATAGCTGGGAATATCATATCCTACCCCCTGGATAATGGAAAGTTTACCGGCTTTGTGCAGACCCAGGATTCCTTCATTTACCCCAACTTTTAAAGAGGGGTGCATGGCCAGTCCCTTTTCTTTACTGATCGGCGTAACTGCACTCTGCGGAATATGGAGTTGCGGCCTGAAATCATTATAATATCTGTCCCATTCGTAAGGTGTGATGGTGTTGATCCCGTCATTGCCTCCGAATAGTTGTATGACTACCAGTACATTATCATTTTCTGTGGCGGTGACTTCCGGCTGAAAAGCGGAAACCTCCATTTTGTCTACCTTAAAATTGGAGATGACCCCAAGTCCGAGTGACGATTGTTGTATAAATTTCCTTCTGTCCATATATTAACAAAGATAAAAGTCCGGGGCTTTAACAATTTCTTTCAACAAACCTTTCAGTTTAAATCCTGCGGTGTCGCTGTTTTTTGAAAGCTGAAACCACTCATAATCCGGAGCTCCGGCCAGCAATATCTGCGTGAATCTGGTCATCCTTTTGTCATCAGGAACTTTGCCCAGAAAGAAAGTAGCCATTGAAATCGTCAGTTTGTACGGATCATCAAAAGTGCCGAATTTTCTGGCCCAGTCTGCCAGGTAGTTATTCGACTGGTTGTTGATGATTTCTGTCAGATATTTAATGGCATAAGGATATGTTTTGGTGGTCATCCAGCTTCTGTAGCCTTTCCATCCGGCCACATTAGGCGGACTCAGTAGCTGCATGCCCATTTGTGTCATCATCTGCCTCTGAAACAGCTCCTCCACCACAAAGTTTTTGGCAAATCCGACTACGGTTTCTGCGGGTGATTTGATCTGTACCCCCATGTTTTGCGGGTCAAAGAAGTGCTTGCTTTTCAAAATGGCAGAAACAACAGCCTTAAGATCGAAATTGGAAGAAACAAATATATTGGCAAGATTGGTAATTACCTGCTGATCAACCTTCTCAGGATTTGAATAGACCAATGCCCTGTACAACTTATTGCACATGAAATTGGCCACTTCCTTGCCTTTCTTTTTGAGGATCACGGCGATCAGCTGCTGAATAGAGTTCTTATAAACATTTTCCTTGTTGACAGGATAATTCACTTCGAATTTCTCTCCGAAAAAAGTTTTGGTACCAGTGTCAAATTTATTGACATCAAAAGTGGGCAGATAAGCCTCTCCCTGGTTGCTGTAAATCACGATTTTCCAGCCTGTAAGTATTTTTGCGGCCTCTCTAACATCGTCTTCTGTATAATTTCCTATACCCATTGAAAACAACTCCATCAGCTCCCTGGCATAATTTTCATTGGGGGCATCCTTTATATTGCTGTTGCCATTGAGATACAAAAGCATTGCTCCGTCAATTGTGATTTTTTCCAGGAATGTCGCAAAGCTGCCAAGGTACATTTTTCTGAAAAGATCATTCTGACGATACATGATCGGGGCTATGATGATATTGCAAATGTCATATTGCGACACAAAATGACCATGCCAGAATAAAACCATCTTTTCAAGGATGCTGTCTGAGTCTTTACTCATCAGTTTTATCCACCATTGCATCAGATCCTCATTATACTCATACTGGTACTTAGCCAGTTTATCTGATTCGGAATCTCTGATGGTTGTATTGGCCCAGTAGGGTGCTGCCGGGCTTTTTTTTGCTTCCGCATTGCTTAAAAGACGATCCACTACCTCTGAGGCTTTCTTTCCGACGAAGCTCATAGCAACATCATGAGAAACGCCGAAAGTAGCCCTCCTGAGTAAATGGTAAACCTGAATAAGCGTAAGCGGTTCCTCGAACGGGTCAAGGCTTAAGGAGACTTCCTGACGATTTGTTGTGATTGTCGGGAGAAAAGTTGTTAATATTTCTCTTCTGCTGATTGTTGTCATGTTAAAGAAAATTGACCTAAATCTACACAAAAATCCTTAGAAATGGAATCATTTTTTCAATCAGGGAAAGAAACTTTACCCATAGAGACGCTCGGCACACCTCTTCTGCTGCCAAAATTGGTAGTTCCTCCGGCCAGGGCTTCGTTAGCCAGGGTGGCAAAAAGCACGGCTTCT
Organism: Emticicia sp. CRIBPO; assembly: GCF_009905725.1. Taxonomy (GTDB): domain Bacteria; phylum Bacteroidota; class Bacteroidia; order Cytophagales; family Spirosomataceae; genus Leadbetterella. The sequence goes on from NZ_JAAAKV010000007.1 coordinate 331,099, forward strand.
TTGGCATCGCCCAACACCCCGATTTCATCAGAGGCCGAGAATGTCGCCGCCGGCAGAAGCTCTTTCAAAAATTGAACTAAAAGCGGATTGTGCATGCCGCCCCCGCTCATATAAATCCTGGTATTCTCCGTAATTTCCACTGTCTTTTTCAAAGCTTCGGCAATGGTTTCAGCAGAAAACCGGCAAAGGGTCGCCAGAATGTCTTCTTTCCGGATATCTTCCGTTTTACTTCTTTTTTGTGCATTTTCAAGATAGCCGAGATTGAAAAGCTCAGGTCCGGTGGTTTTGGGAAATGGCTTTTCAAAGAAATCATCCTTTTTTAATTCCCTGAGCAAACCGGCATTCACTTCTCCCTGTTTCGACAAGCTTGCGTCTTTGTCGTAAGCGATATGATAATGATGATTTACAAAGGCATCCAGCAAGGTATTTCCCGTTCCTGTATCCGTTGCAAACACTTTATTCGGGTCAAGATCGCCATACAGAATCGTAAAATTGGAGATGCCACCCATGTTCAGAAGAATGCGATCTTCTCCTTTTTTAGATAAAATCAGGTAATCGCCGTACACTGCCAGCGGGGCTCCTTCCCCACCAGCCGCACAGTGTTTCTGCCTGAAATCAGAAAGGGTGATGATCTGTGTTCTGACCGCCATGTGGTCTCCGTCTCCAATCTGCAAAGTAGCGTTCGGGAATTTCTCCCTCTTGTGCAGAATTTTAGGCGAATGAAAAACCGTTTGCCCATGACTGGCAATGCAATCGACTTCCTCAGGAGCAATACCCCATGTTTTAAGACATTGATTCACAATATCCCCATGCATATTGCCAATCCATGGATTCAACAAACAAAGTTGCTCAAACTCAATAACCGGCTTTGCAAATACCTTCCGGATTTCTTCTTTTACACTTTCATCAAAGCTCACGGTTTCAAAGTTCAGCACCCTCACTTCGGTATCCGGGCCACTTCCTCTGAAACGGCATAAAGCCACATCAAGGCCGTCCATGGATGTTCCTGACATCAAGCCGATAATGATCCTCTCCTCTTTTTCAGCAATACTGTATAGCTTCTCAATATTTTTGTTCATCTGAATTCAGATTTTAATTGTCAGGCAAATAAGTCAATTTTTTGTTGCCGGAAAAGCTTTTTTTAAGGCCGCTGCATATCCCGATGGCTTGTTTGATAAAGGTGTTAACCGACAAGTGTATTATAATTTTGCTTTATATGATTAACCGATTTTTTAAATAACTGCGTTTCTGTCATTGAAATCTCAGGCAGATCATGTCCTGCTATTTTACCCTTATCAAATCTTACCGGCAACCCTATAGCAACCCCCGATTCTCCGAAAAGGGGATCATTCAGAAAATAACCGGCCGATATTACTTTACTTTCTTCGTTAATGATGGTTTCAAGAAGAACCTCGATTTCGGATAAAGGGCCATAAACCGGAATTGAAACATTCCTGATGATGGTGGAAGTGGCTTCAAAACTCCGTTTTTTAATTTTATCATACATGGCTTCTTCACAATCCATCTGAAGCTGACTCAGTAAGGGAATGATGCTGACGCCGTGTTCTCCGATGCAGGGAACCCTTGAGTAATCCTTTTTGAAGAGGTCATTCACCACCCTGGTGATTCTCTTTTCGTCAATCGACAGACCAAAGCCTATGACGTTCGCCTTCTCCCACTTGGAAGCTATATAGGTGGTCAGGATATCCACAGGATTGCTCACCACAACGATCGTCCCTAATCGCTCAAAACCGATATCCTTATTGATTTCATCAAGAACTCCGATGTTTGCCTTCGCCTCAATCAGCCGGTCATTTATATCAATGCCTGGGTTCCATTTCAAAGTGGAAAAGGAGAGGATGGTCAGATCGAACGTTTCATTAACCTGGCTTAGCTGGACAGTTTCAATATTCCGCTTTGGATATGCATCTCTTAAATCCTGGCAGATACCAGAGGTTTTGAGCAGGTTACTCCCCGCAATGACAAGCTTTTCAACTCTGTCGTTTTTCAGCAGACTGTATGCTGCATATCCTCCGATTTTCCCGGTACCGATAATAAGGATTTTCATTTGCGATCCGATTTTTGTTGCTATCTGTTGAACGTAAAACGATCAGGCAAATAAATCAATTTCCTGGAAAAGTGTTCCTTAAATGGTTTTATTTCTGTTGAAGGGGGTCTTCGATACTAAGAAATCTGTGTGTAAGATACTTTGAGCTCCTAAGATAAATGCCTTAAGGCTTCGGCAATATTTCTGTACCTGAATTCAAAACCGTTCTTTAACAAAATTTCAGGAAAAACATTCCTGCTTTTCAGGAGAAGCTCTGTTTCTGTTTGCATAAAAACGGCGGCCAGTTCAAGTATAAATTTCGGAGCATTCAGCCCGAAAGGAATACCTAACGTACGCCGCATGATGGCCATCAGATTTTCGTTTCTTACCGGTTCGGGAGAGGTGATATTAACAACGCCTTCAATGTTTTCATTTTTGATGATAAAATCAAGAGCACTGCAAAAATCATCCAAGTGAATCCAGCTGAATTTTTGATTTCCCCGGCCCTGCATACCCCCCAAACCTAACCTGGTTATCAGTTTTAACTTTGGATAGGCTCCTCCAGAGTTGCCTAGTACTATAGAGGTTCTCAGGGCCACTTTCCGTGTTGTTTCATTTGTTTTATTAAAAAAAGCACCCTCCCATGATTTACAGATATTCATTGAAAAGTCATCTCCGGTTATTCCGTCTGCCTCTTTCATGAGGGCATTTTCAGCATGCATGTAAATGGTGGCACTACTGGAATTTAACCAAACCCTGGGAGGATTCTGGCATTGTGCCACCACTTTTTGGAGGACATTCGTGCTTTCTATTCTTGAAGCATATATCTCTGCCTTGTTTTTCTGATTATACCGGCAGTCCACCGATTTTCCTGCAAGGTTGATCAGGACATCCGCTCCATCTATTTCGTTTTCCCAGGGTCCTTCTGTTCTGGCATCCCAGAATACATGATGGGGCAATTGAGGATTACGGGTTAATACAACAACGTGATAGTTTTCTTTTTCAAAAAAGGCAGTAAGTGCTTCTCCCAGAAACCCTGTGCCGCCGGCTATAATCATTTTCATTTTTGTTCTTGTTTTATATCTAGAAAAGGGCTTTCTGGCAATTAAACTTTCGGCTCCATGACACGGTTTTTCCGGCTGGCTCTCATGCCTCTGAAAAAGAGGTACAGATTTCCGAATAGAAGTCCGCCAAGAAATAATGTAAATGCCCCTACTTTGACACTGAGTATTTCAAATAAGACTTCTTTTGTCACCATGGTGGTATTTATTTTTAAATACCATAACCCAATCCCAAAGGCTAGCAGGAAAAAGCCAACCCGGAATAAACGGTTGGTAGATTCTGCCAGATGCGGTCTCGTCTGAAAAATCTCATTCATAAAATTCAAGCTGTTTCTGAATAGTATATGAGCAACAATAAGGGTAAGGGCGATCACAAAGAATAAATAAATCCAGTAGGCAACGAAATTCAGATTTTCCATGATTTGATTGATTTGAAGTGAAAAATTAAAAGAATAATAACAAGGTTCTGATAGTGAAGTACCCCGAGAATCGCCACCGCCAGACCGATCCTGCGACACGAATAAATAATGCGATCCAGAAAATCGGGGGCGTTTTCCCAGATGAACACAGAGTATAACAGAAGACCGGCGTTGAATAAATAATAAAGCAACAGCAGGAGCTTGTTAACACTTCTGGCGTTTTCAACAGACTCTATAAACTCATAGGTCCACCGTGATCCTTGCCTGAAAAGGAACCTTCCCAAAAGGAAAATAATAATGCCGCTGACTACAATATACAGAACCATATTTCTTGTATTTACGAAAATTTTAGGAAATTAAATTTAAAAAAATCAGAACCCTTTGATGATCCATTTAAAAAATTTCAACTTATCTGTTTTCTCTACCATACCCCCGATATTGTTCATTTTTTCAGAAAGTTCCGATGTCTGCTCAAGTAGCTTTTTGAAGTTCTTCTCTTCATAAGTTACCGCATCAAATTTAGAAAGGCTTTTAAGCTCTTTGATTACAGGATCAACCTCTCTTCTTCTTCTTTCCCTGATGATCTTCACAGCCACTTCCCAAATATCTTTTTCTGCTATAAAATACTCTTTACGGTCACCAGGAACATGCTTTTTATAAACTAATCCCCAATCAAGCAACGCCCTGATGTTGAGATTTGAATTACTCCTTGAAATCTGAAGTTCTTCCATTATTTCATCGGTGGTCATCGGGTTTTCACTGGCCATCAGCAAGGCATGTATCTGAGCCATGGCTTTGTTGATCCCCCAGTTGGTCCCGAGGCTTCCCCACAATTGAATAAACTCTTCTTTCGCTTCTTTGTAATTCATGATACAAATGTAATAATCATTTTCGTATTTCCTAAAATTTTAGGAAATTAATTTTCTTTTTTTGCTTCTCAAGTCATGTCTGTAAACACCTCATTCCGGATAAACAAAGACGCCTCCCCGGATCCCAGGAAAGGCGTCTTTAATTTTATAGAACGAATCGATTACTTCAACGTCTCAACAGCCGCTTTGATTCTGGCTACCGCTTCTTTCAAAGCTTCGTCAGAGGCCGCAGTAGAGATACGGATACAGTTCGGAGCTCCGAAACCTGATCCCGCTACAGTAGCAACATAAGCTTTCTCCAATAACCACATCGACAAGTCATCGCTGTCTTTGATGGTGACCTCTCCGTCTGATTTTCCGAAATAGTAACTTACATCAGGGAAGGCATAAAACGCTCCTTCAGGTACATTTACTTTGAAACCAGGGATTTCTTTCAGCAAGCCGATCACTAAGTCCCTTCTTACCAGGTAAGCTCTTTTCATGGTTTCAGCGGCTGTAAGGTCATCCCACGCTACCACAGAAGCTCTCTGGGCAATGTGGTTGGTTCCTGAAGTCACCTGACCCTGTAATTTGTCGATACCGTCAACAATCCATTTAGCAGCACCAATAAATCCGATTCTCCAGCCGGTCATGGCAAAACCTTTCGCCATACCGTTTACGGTAATTACGCGGTCTTTGATAGCAGGGATAGAGCCCATGCTGAAATGTCCTTCTTCTCTGAAGTTGATATATTCGTAAATTTCATCCGCTAGGACGAAAATGTTTTCGTGTTTTTCCACAACCGCTGCAATCGCTCTCAGTTCAGCTTCGCTGTAAACCGATCCCGTCGGGTTATTTGGTGAAGCATACATGATCATTTTGGTACGGTCAGTGATGGCCGCTTCAAATTGCTCCGGGGTAACTTTGAAATCATTGTCAAAAGCACCTTCCAGAACCACCGCTTTACCATCAGCCAGTTTCACCATTTCTGAGTAAGAAACCCAGTACGGAGCAAAAATGATCACTTCGTCACCCGGGTTGATCAGCACCTGGATCGCATTAGCCAGTGAATGTTTGGCTCCGGTAGAAACAATTACGTTTTCAGGTTTCCAATCTATATTATTGTCACGTTTAAACTTGTCTGCAATAGCTTTACGCAACTCTGGAATCCCGGCAACCGGTGTGTAAGAATGGAATCCGGCATCAATAGCATCCTTAGCCGCATCACAAATGTGCTTCGGGGTCTTGAAATCAGGCTCCCCAATAGATAAATTGATAACTTTGTGGCCCTGGGCAGCAATCTCCCTTGATTTTTTCGACATGGCCAGCGTGGCTGATTCTTCCAACGCGTTAATTCTGTCGGCGAGTAAACTCGCGGTTTCAACAACTGCAGACATCTGAATTTTTTGTTAATTGTTATTTTTGTTCCCCAATTCTTAAGGCCTTGAAAATCAACATCATTTACTGATTTTTCAAATCCGGCTGCAAAATTACGAAGGTTTCAAAAAAGAACCACGATTAATTCTTTTTTTTCGCAAAATTCATCAAAAACAATACTTTTCAGATAGCCCCGGCAACGCCCGTGGCCTTGCTCACGCCATTTTCGTTAAATGCCTCAATCGCAAAGTAATATTTAACCCCAAGATTCAGTGCCCTGACCTCTTTTTCATTCGGCTCATCACCCCAGATCTGGTAGGTCTGATACAATTTATCAGGTGCCACACCCCAAAGGATGTTGTAGCCGGTAGCCCCCTCCACCTTATCCCATTTGATAAAGGCATTTCTTTCATCCTTATCCCTCACGGCTTTCAGGTTCTGAGGGGTGGCCGGTGCAAGCCCGCCACCATTTCCGAAAATACGGATATCACTCACAGCCAGGTTTGGCATCGGCACATGTATGTTTTCGAATTTGATGTATCTGAAATTGACAGGCTTCGGCAATTCAATGTAAGCATTCGGACGGTCACGTTTCTCATTGGTATTGTCTGCAATTTTTACCCAGGTTTTCTGGTCATTGGATCCGTAAATCCTGAACTGGATATAAACCTTAGGCTGGTTGCTGTCATAAATGTCTGATTTATAATCGGTGTAATTGATCTGGAGGGCATTGATCGTGCATTTCTTTTCCAGATCGATACTCAGCCACTCGCCGCTTTTATTGCTTCCGGCTACCCAGAATGTCCTCGGGTTTTCGTCTGTGATCAGGCCGGATTCAAATTTACTTTCTTTCTGAGAAGAGGATTTTGTTGGTTTTTTATAAGACAACAACATCCAGCCTGTAAACAACTCATCTTTGTCTGTCCATTTCTTCGTTGGAAGTCGGTGAGGAAAATCGGCGAAGCGGCTGTTGCCGAACATCTGGCCATCTTTATCAAAACCGGCGGGAATCATATCGATTCTTCTTTCAAAATTCCAGTTGACTGCTATCCAGGGAGTGCCCATGTTCCAGTAGTTACCGTAGTTATCCTTAAAAGTGCACCCATGGCCCATTCCCTGCATAAAGCCTCCGGGTTTGTAAGCAATCGGGTTATAGGATGCATAAGTAAACGGCCCCAGGGGGTTGTCCCCGACATAGGTTCCGTTGGCATATACATTATATTCTGTGCCGGGGGCTCCGTACTGCAGATAATATTTCCCATTGTGTTTGGTCATCCACGCTCCTTCCGTAAAGGGCGTGATTTCAGACCTGTGGTCTTGCCCGAACCTCTCCCAGCCATGGTTTTTGGGATCAAGGTAAATCAGGGGTTTATAATCTGATTTATAGGTCAGCTTTTTGTTCTTGTCCAGCTGAGCTCCGAATAAAGGATAGGTATTGGACGAGCCCCAGTACATATACCATTCTTTTAACTCTTCATCATAAAACAAGGCCGGGTCCCACGGACCGATATCTTTAGGCAATTGCGGCAGCCATCGGTTATAAAAATGCAGTTTGCCGTTTTCAGGAGTAGTGGTATAAAAGATCGGTCTTTGCTGAAAAGTCGACTGAAACAGAAAAAGCGTATCGTCTTTTGACCAGGCGGCCGGGGCACACATGTCTTCCATCGGCCAGCGGCTCGGGGTAATGTATCTCCAGTCTGACAAATCTTTCGAATGCCAGTACCCTCCCTGGATGGTATGAAACAAATAATATTCCCCTTTATGATTCACGATCACGGGGTCAGCTCCGGACCGGTAAGAAATCTTGTCGTTGACCTGCTCCCAGTTATATTGGTAATTAATGTCCATGGGATTACAATACGTTTTGTTCTTGTGGGCATTGGGAGCCGGGATGTTAAGTTGTGGAGATTGAGCAAATCCGCTCATTGAAATCGCAAGGGCAATACAAAACAGGATGGTTCTTTTCATGATCATTGTGATTAAAATATTCCCGTCAAAAGTAGGAAAAATTCTGTAATTTCTCAGAATCGTCACAATGAGAAGTGTGTTTATAAATCCTGTGGCTTTATTTCATCAACGGCTCCATTTTCCATACTCCTTGTTCCTGTCTCCCATCACCCTTCCTTCACCTTACTACCCGAATACGCGATGACCACCCCGCAAAAAATGATGAGGGCAATGCCCATAAAACTGGTCAGGTGAGGAATGGCGTCGCCCAAAAGCACCCCGAAAAAGACCGAGAAGACAATATTGCTGTAGCCCATCGCCGAAACCGGCCCTACTTTTCCATAGGTGAAAGCCTTGGTCAGATAGATTTGTCCGATCAGGGCCGAAATGCTGAGGGCCCATATCCAGACCCATTGTATCCCGTCAGGCATCGTGAATTTCCCGACCAGGAATCCCAGGTAATCAGATTCAATATAATACCCGGCCATCAAAGAGAAAACCGGCAACAGAATGCCCGACAACATAAAAGAAAGAACAATAGACCTAGAATCGTAGATTTTACTGAGTCCTTTGATGCTGAGATAGGCGAGTGCCGTTAATACCGCATTCAGAAGGCCGATGCTATGGTTTTTTAGTGAAAAGATATCAATTGAAATCTGTGGCAGAAAAATAAGGCATATCCCTGCAAAGCCGATGATCACAGCTATCCATTCCTTGGGTTTCATTTTTTCCTTAAGATACACCGCCGAAAAGACTGCCAGGAAAACCGGGTAAGATTGCTGGTAAGTGATGGCCACTCCAAGCCCGATTTTGGTGATGCTGTAAAAGAAAGTATAAAGGGCAAGCGTCCCGGTAATCCCCCTGAAGATCAGCAAAAAAGGCTTTCCTCCGATCTGGACCAGCGGCCGTTGGTTGACCGAATAAAAGATGAAAATCACTCCGATGCAATTCCTGAAAAACACCAGTTCCACAGAGCTGATGTCTTTTCCCAAAACCCTGGTACAGGCTCCGGAAACAGAAAAACAAAATGCGGCAATGACCATGTAAACAATGCCTTCTGAACCCTTGTCTATTTTCAATTCTTTCTGATTAACAGCCGTAAAATTAAAGGAATCAGCATCATTTTCTGTCGGTTTTTTATAATTATTAATGCCATTCGCATCAGATATTTCAAATTTAAAGCCCTTTCAGTCAGTTCAGTCAAAAAAAATGTATTGGTATGCTTGCATAACAATTTTTTATTTCCTTATTTTGTGATGGTATGCTTGCATACTATTTATCCGAACTTATTAAATACCTTAAGATAATGTCAGCAACAGCAGAAAAAACTTCATTAAATGGTGGCGAATTTTTGATCCGCGAAACAGAAGCACACCAGGTTTTTATTCCGGAAGAATTTTCGGAAGAACAACAAATGATTGCAGATACTTGCAGGGATTTTTTGAAAACAGAGATTCATCCCCGCCTGGAAGAAATTGACAAAGCCAAATCTCCCGATCTGATGTCTTCATTGATGGACAAAGCCGGAGAACTGGGTTTATTAGGTACGGCTGTTCCTGAAGAATACGGTGGGTTCGGAATGAATTTTAATACCTCTATGCTCGTGGCAGAGGTATTGGGTGCAGGACACTCCTTTTCTGTGGCTCAATCAGCCCACACCGGGATCGGCACCTTACCTATCTTATATTACGGTAACGAAGAACAAAAAAACAAATACCTGCCCAACCTGGCCTCAGGTGCCTGGAAAGCGGCTTACTGCTTAACAGAACCGGATTCAGGATCAGATGCGAACTCAGGCAAAACCAAAGCTGAGTTAAGTGCAGACGGCAAGACCTATAAAATCAACGGACAGAAAATGTGGATCACCAACGGTGGTTTTGCAGATATTTTTATCGTATTCGCCAAAATCGAAGACGACAAAAACCTGACCGCATTCATCATCGAAAAATCGTTCGGTGGCATTACCATGAACGAGCCTGAGCAAAAACTGGGTATCAAAGGTTCTGACACCCGCCAGGTTTTCTTCAATGACTGTGTTGTTCCGGTTGAAAACATGTTGTCGGCCAGAGGAAACGGTTTCAAAATCGCGGTTAACATCCTTAACATCGGTCGTATCAAACTGGCCTCCGCAGCAGTGGGTGGATCAAAAGGGGTATTGAACCAGGCGATTAACTACGCCAACGAACGCAAACAATTCGGCATCTCGATCGGAAGATTCGGAGCCATCAAACATAAACTGGCCCAGATGGCCACTAAAATCTGGGTTTGTGAATCTGCCAATTACAGGGCCGGACAAAACATAGACGACCTGATAGACACCCTGAAAGGCGAAGGCCTGACAGACGCCGAAGCCAAGTTAAAAGCCCTGGAACAATTTGCCATCGAATGTGCCATCATGAAAGTGTATGGTTCTGAGGTGCTTGACCTGGTAGCTGATGAAGGTGTTCAGATCTATGGCGGTATGGGCTACTCAGCCGATGCTCCGATGGAAAGAGCTTACAGGGATTCGAGAATCAACAGGATCTTTGAAGGAACCAACGAGATCAACAGGATGCTTGTACTGGACATGTATCTGAAAAGAGCCATGAAAGGCGAGCTTGACCTGATGGGTCCTGCAACAGCCGTAGGAAAAGAAATCATGTCTATTCCTGATTTCGGCGGCAGCGACGACGATGTTGTTTTCGGAGCAGAAAAGAAAGTGTTGAAAAACCTGAAAAAAGCTGCCCTGATGATTGCAGGTGCGGCAGTTCAGAAATTCATGATGAAACTTTCGCACGAGCAGGAAATCCTGATGAACGTGGCAGACATGATCATCGAAATATACAATGCTGAATCCGCCCTTTTAAGAGCTGAAAAACTGATCAGTATCAAGGGTGAGGGGGCCGTTTCTTTACAAAAAGACATGGCTTTGGTTAATCTCCAGGATGCGGTAGCCGCCTGTCAGATAGCCGGAAGGGAAGCGATCCAGTCATTTGCCGAAGGTGATGAGCTGAGAGTGATGCTGATGGGATTGAAAAGATTCACAAAAGTGGAACCTTTGAACACCAAAGATACAAGAAGGAGAATTGCAGATGCGATGCTTACTGAAAACAAATACAATTTCTGAAAAACAATCATCCCGGTCTTGTACGGGAAAAGTGAGTAATATTTGGCTTAGAAATCAACAACTAAAAACCAATAAACCGGCTTCCTGACATTGGGGGCCGGTTTTTATTTTGTTCCGCCCCGAATTAACAAAACCTTAATCCGCATCAGAAAGAACTTCTTTCTCCTCTCGCTTAATTTGTGCTTTTTATAAACGAAATCACATGAAAAATACACTTCTCTGCATCGGTCTTATCCTTTCCGGGTTCAGTATTCATGCCCAATCCGCCAAAGGATACGTTTTTAACGACACTAACGGCAACGGCAAAAAGGACACCTCTGAAAAGGGAATAGAAAACGTCTGCGTCTGCAACGGGGTGCTTGTCACCAAAACAGACAAAAACGGTTTATACCAGCTTCCCGTTGGAAAAGACAACATCATCTTTGTCATCAAACCAGGCGGATACAAGGTAAAATCAGACGAGAACAATCTCCCGAAATACTATTACATTCATAAACCGGAAGGTTCTCCTGCCCTGAAATACAAAGGTGTGGCACCCACCGGGCCATTGCCCGCTTCGATAGATTTTGCCCTGGAGTCACAGCCTGAAGAGGACAATTTTACCGCCCTCATTTTTGGTGATCCTCAGCCTTATACAGAAACAGAAGTTCAGCATTTTGCCAAAGGGGTGGTTTCAGAAGTAGAAGGCATCAGACAAATAGCCTTCGGCCTGAGCCTGGGCGACCTGGTAGGAGACAACCTGGATTTGCACCTCCCCTATATTCAATCGGTGAAGAAAATCGGATTACCATGGTACAACCTCATGGGCAATCATGACATGGATTACGATGCCAAATCTGATTCACTTTCTGATGACACATACGAAGCACATTTCGGCCCGGCTAACTATGCCTTTAACTACGGAAAAGCTCACTTCATTATACTGGATGATATTGTTTATCCCGATCCGAGAGACCAGAAAGGCTACTGGGGAGGATTCAGAAAAGATCAGCTGGATTTCGTGGAGAACGACCTTAAGCATGTCTCCAAAGATCAGCTCGTTATCCTGGCCTATCATATTCCCCTGGAAACCGAAGGGGAATCTTACCGCCTTGAAGACCGCAAAAGATTATTCGATATCCTGAAGGACTTTCCTAACGTTTTCACGATTTCTGCCCATACTCATTTGCAGAGACAAAACTTTTTCACGGCCGAACACGGTTGGGCAGGAGCAAAGCCTTTGCATGAGTACAACGCCGGGACCACTTCGGGCGACTGGTATTCAGGCGAACTGAACGAAATGGGCGTCCCGGTTTCCACCATGAGGGATGGAACCCCGAAAGGCTACGCTTTTCTTAAGATCAAAGGCAACCAATATTCCATAGACTATAAAGTGGTGGGCAAACCCGCAGACTACCAGATGGAGATCTTTGCTCCAAAGGTAATCCCGTCTCAGAGGGGGACTTCGGCAGGTATTTTCGCCAACTTCTTTATGGGCCACAAAAGCAATGTCGTAGAATACAGGATTGATGAGACCCCGTGGAAACCGATGGCTTTTGTTGAAGATGAGGATCCAACCTACCTCAACTCGCTTTTCAAATGGGACACCAGCGACAAGCTGCTTTCAGGAAGAAGACCCAGCAATGCCGTAAAAAGCACGCATTTATGGAGAGGTTCTTTTGTTCCCAATCTCACAGAAGGTGAACATTTCATTGAAGTAAAAGCCACCGATATGTTTGGAAAAACCACTGTTCAGAAAAAGGCTTTCCTCGTAGAAAAACAATAACATTCTGAGCGGATTTCAAAAGAGCGGACACCAATTGTTTTCATATTCTAAAAATCTTTGTATGTTCGCTTCCTAACTATTGAAGCAACAAAACATTCTATGAAATATCTTATCCTTTTTTTACTAGGCATCCAGGTTTCTTTTGCTCAGTCTGTCATAAAGTACAGCACTTCCAACGCCCACTCACATAACGACTACGAGCAGAGCATCCCTTTTCAGCTGGCCTATCAGCAAGGGTTCGGTTCTGTAGAAGCTGACTTATATTACAGAAATGACTCTCTTTTCGTGTCTCACGAATGGAAGGACATCCAATCGGACAGGACATTCAGCAAGCTGTATCTGCAGCCCATTGTGGCTCTTTGTGAGAAAAACGGCGGAAGCATTTATAAAGACAAAAGCAAGCCGCTTCAGTTTCTGATCGATCTGAAAACACCTGCTGATCCTTCTCTTACAGCCCTGGTCAGGGAACTGGCTCCCTATGAAAAATTCCTGGCCCCGAAAGGCAACGTCAAAATCGTGATCAGCGGGAATACTCCCAAGCCGGAGAATTTCTCAAAATACCCGGCCTACATCTTTTTTGACGGAAGACCTGAGGTAAATTATACCAAAGAACAACTGGAAAGGGTCGGACTCATCAGCCAGGCGTTTGCTAAGTATTCGAAGTGGAACGGCAAAGGCATTCCCGTCGAAAAAGACAAAAAAGCCCTTGTTGAAGTGATCAGCAAAATACATGCTTTAGGCAAACCTGCGAGACTCTGGGCCTCCCCTGACGAGGTCAATGCCTGGAAAGTCATGATGAATATGGGCATTGATTACATCAATACAGATAAGGTAACCGAGCTTGGAGCTTACCTCAGCAAAAGAAAAAACGCGGAGTATAAAAACAACGAATCTTATTTTCCTTACCAGCCGACCTATCTGAACAACGACAAAACAGGAAAAGTAAAAAACATCATTTTACTGATCGGTGATGGTATGGGTCTTGCCCAGATTTATTCGGGACTGACCGCCAATAACGGCCGGCTGAACCTGTCGGGATTTTTAAATATCGGATTTTCGAAAACAGCTTCTTCTGATAATTACATCACTGATTCGGCAGCCGGAGCCACGGCATTCGCAACAGGAAAGAAAACCCGTAACAGGGCTATCGGGGTAGACAGCAACCTCGTCGCTGTACCTTCTATTACCACGCTCGTCAGACCCAAAGGCATGAAAACCGCCCTGATTTCTGCAGGAGACATTACCGACGCTACCCCGGCTGCTTTTTATGCCCACAGACCGGAAAGAAGCATGCAGACAGAAATTGCGTCTGATTTTTCGCTGAACCCGGTAGACATCATGATCGGCAGTGGTTACCAGCATTTTGTCAAAGCCGGCAATATTGAAATCATCAAAAAAGGTGGTGTGCAGGTCTCTAATCAATGGAGTGATCTTGCAGGGATGAAAGCTCCTTTTATCTTACTGGATTCTTCCCAGACCGTGTCCAAACTGAAAGGCAGGGGCGATTTCCTGGTAGATTCATTTAAAAAAACGCTGAAGTCTTTTGAAAGCAGCCCGAAAGGCTTCTTTATCATGGCCGAAGGTGCCCAGATTGATTACGGCGGGCATGCCAACATTATGCCTTATGTCGTTACAGAAATGCTGGATTTCGACAGGCTGGTCGGTGAAGCTCTAAAATTCGCAGACAGCAACGGCGAGACACTCGTCATTGTCACAGCCGACCACGAAACCGGCGGCCTGACACTCCTGGACGGCAACATCAAGGCAGGGTATGTGGACGGAAATTTCAGTACCACTGACCACACCGGCATCATGGTTCCGGTATTTGCTTACGGTCCTCATTCGCTTAGTTTCCGTGGCATTTACGAAAATACAGAGATCTACGAAAAGATCATGAAAGTGATCAAAAAACAAATCCCTTAAGTTTCCATCATTTTCTTTTCTGTAAAATTCCGCCTGAAAATGATATTATATTGAAGTCCGACCCTGCAATCATCTCATTATAAGACATTAACTGTAAACAAGTCGCCCAAAGGACGGCTTGTTTTTGCTATATTCCCTGAAACTTTCTAACTTCACCACCAGATAAGATATGAAGTGTTTGCCGTTTTACAGGTAACCCCTTTCCAATATCTGTCTTTTCCTGACCAATTATTCAACCATTAAAAGAAAATTCTGTTTATGAACAGGACATTGTTTCCACTTTTTTGTCTGTTTTTCGCTGCTCTCCTGTCTTTTGATTCCTCTGCACAAAAACGTCCCCTTGTTGTTTTTGTCACCGGTGACCATGAGTACAGCGGCGAACAAACCCTCCCGCTCATTGCTGCCGAGCTGGAAAAAAACTACGGTTTCAGAACCAAAGTCTTAAAGGCCTACCCTGACCACAATGCCGAAAAAAACATTCCAGGCCTGGAGGCTCTGCAGGAAGCAGACCTTGCTGTGTTTTATCTGAGGTGGCGTCAGTTGCCGAAAGACCAGCTGGACCAGATCGAAAAATATCTGAAATCAGGCAAGCCGGTGATGGGCTTCAGAACCACCACACATGCCTTCAATTTTCCGAAAGGCCACGAATCGGAAAGCTGGAATGCTTTCGGAGAATTTGCCCTTAATGCCCCTCCCGGCTGGGGTGGTAAAGCTAACCATACCCATTATGGCCATGAAAGCAGCACGGACGTGACCATCATTCCGGAAGCAGCTAAAAACCCGATCCTTACGGGTGTGGCTCCTGCTTTTCACGCCAAATCCTGGTTGTACCAGGTGCAGCCTTCCTACCCTGTAAAAGGCTCGACATGGTTGCTGATGGGCAAGCCCGTTAATCCAAACACCACAAAAGCTTATGATAATCCTGTTGCATGGACCGGCAAAAACTCATTCGGCGGCAAAGTCTTTATGACCACCCTGGGCCATCCGGAAGACTTTCAGATCGAATCTTTCCAGAGACTGGTCATCAACGCCATCCACTGGGAACTGGGCTTGAAAGTCCCTAAAAAATGGAAAGGCAAAATAGATATCAACGTACCTTACAGACAATAAACTTTATTCACCTTATGCGGTCATTACGTTTCATTTTACTCTTAACAGGATTGTTCTCTCTGAACTCCCTGACAGGATTCTCCCAGGCATTTCTACCCAAAAAAGGAGCCCGCATTGCCCTGATCGGCAACACCTTTATTGACAGGATGCAGTATTACAATCATTTTGAAGGATTGTTGTACAAAAACTACCCGAACCATCAGCTCGTGATCAGAAACCTGGGCTGGAGTGCCGACGAACCGGCCCTGCAACCCCGCCCGTTGAATTTCGGAGACATTCATACCCACCTGGCTACCCAAAAAGCCGACATCATCATGATGAGCTTCGGGATGAGTGAGTCATTCAAAGGGAAAGCCGGTGTGGCCCAGTTTGAAAAAGAACTGACGGCCTTCATTACCGACCTCAGGAAACACAAATACAACAAGGTCTCCGCTCCGCAACTGGTGCTGATCTCTCCTATAGCCCATGAAGACATCGGAGGGTATTATCCGAAGCCGGATCTGCAAAACGAGAACCTGTTGCTTTATACCGCTACCATGAAAAAAGTGGCCACTAAAATGGCTGTTAAATTCCTGGATTTGTACACCCCTTCGATGGTAGCCATGAAGTCGGCCAAAAAAGCCAACCTGACCATTAACGGGATACACCTGACAGACGACGGCTACAAACAAGCCGCAGAATGGATGGCCAAAGGCCTGGGCCTGAAAATATCTTCTCTTGAAAAAAACAAAAACTGGCAATATGTGATCGACCAGAAAAACCTGCAGTTCTTCTACCGCTGGAGGGCCGTAAACGGAGAATACATCTACGGCCGCAGAAAAAAACCTTTCGGGGTGAAAAACTATCCGGAAGAGATGGAAAAACTCGACTGGATGGTAGGCGAGCTTGACAAGATCATCTGGGAAATGACCAACAACCCGAACACCAAAGGGTATGAAAAAGCGGTAAGCATCACCGACGAGGGTTCTAAAAAACCGGAGGAAGCTCCTGAGCACGGCCATCACCAGATGCCTGCTACTACAGAGAAAAAAGCCTATCCGGCTACTATCGACCAGTTTGTGATTCCGAGTGGTTATGAAATCAACCTGTTTGCTTCTGAGCAGGATTTCCCTTTGGAAAAACCGGTAAACATGACCTTCGACAGCAAAGGCCGCTTATGGGTAGCATTGATCCCGAGTTATCCGCATTATTTCCCCGGACAAAAACCGAACGACCGCATCGTTATCCTCGAAGATACCAACGGCGACGGCAGGGCTGATAAACACACCGTTTTTGCAGACAAGCTTTACCTTCCTTTGAGTTTTGAATTCTGGAACGGCGGCTTACTGGTTTCGGCAGAACCCAACCTCATCTTTCTTAAAGATACCGATGGCGATGACAAAGCCGATTTCCAGGAGATCATCCTGCATGGTTTCGGAACAGAAGACAGCCACCACGCCCTGCACGCTTTTACTTATGGACAGGATGGTGCCCTTTACTGGCATGAAGGGGTATTTTTACACACCCAGTCTGAAACCCCATATGGCCCGGTCAGAGGACAGGACGGTGCCAGCTACCGTTATGAACCCCGCACAGGCAAGCTCAGTAACTACATTTCTTATCGCTATAACAACCCATGGGGCAATGTCTTTGACAAATGGGGAGTACATTATATAGGTGATGCCTCAGACGGAAAGAACTATTACGCTACTCCGATGATGGGGAAAATCGATTATCCGATCCAGCACCCCTCTATTGAAATGTTTACGACCACCAGGGTAAGACCTACGGCCGGCATAGAAATCATTTCAAGCAGGCAGTTTCCCGACGATGTTCAGGGCAATTTCCTGGTGAACAACACCATCGGTTTCCAGGGCATCAAACAGCACAGGATCATCAAAAAAGGGTCAGGTTTTACTGCCGAGGAAGTGGAACCCTTACTTCAGTCGACTGATCCCAACTTCAGGCCCGTCGATCTGAAATTCGGCCCGGACGGAGCCTTGTACCTGGTTGACTGGTTCAACCCGCTGATCGGTCACATGCAGCACTCCATCCGGGATGAAAGAAGAGACAAGGAACACGGCAGGATCTGGAGAATCACCTACAAAGGCAGACCACTATTGAAGTCACCGAAGTTTGCCGAACAAACCGTTCCGGAATTGCTCGAAAACCTGAAGATATATGAAGACCGTGTCAGATACCAGACCCGCAAGGAGCTCAGGGGCAAAACCCCGGACGAGGTTTTCCCTCACCTTGGTAAATGGATCATCAGTCTTGACAAAAAATCACCCGACTACGAACACCAGCTGCTCGAAGCCCTGTGGATTTACCAGGATTTTGATATTATTCAGAAAGACCTCCTCAACAGGCTGCTGAGAGCCGGTGACTACCAGGCCAGGGCTGCAGCTACCCGCATTTTGATTTACTGGCAGGACAGGATAAAAGAAGCCCCGGAATTGCTCAAGGTGCAGGTCAACGATGAAGCCCCGCGGGTAAGGATCGAAGCCGTCATGGCCCTGAGTTATTCCAATTCTGATAAGGCTGCGGAAATTGCCCTGGAGGCACTGAACCATCCGACAGACTATTACCTGGATTATGCGATAAAAGAGACCATCAAACACCTGAAACCACTCTGGATGAAAGGGTTTGCACAAGACATGAATTACCTGGCGGATCATCCGGCCTGGACAAGCTATCTGCTGAACCTGACCACTGTAAAAGAACTGCAGGCCCTGCCGAAAGGCGAGGCCGTTCTGAACGCCATCCTTAAACACGCCGATGCCAGCAGTGCCGAGCGTCTTGCTGCCATCCAGGCCCAGGCCTCCCGCAGCAAAACTACTCCCCTGACGGTCCTGGTTGATGCCATCGCCCAGCCCTCTGTCGACAAAAAATCAAAAGGCGGAAAAGAACTGGTGAATTTGCTGCTCAACTGGAACAAAGCCGAATTGAAGTCAGGCGTCGATAAAATCATTGCCTCCCTGGTTAAATCCAGCCAGATGGACCTGAAAGGCATTGGCTACGCGGCCCTGATGACCGCCGAAGGAAGCGACAAATCGGCCTGGGCCCTTGCCTCTTCAGATACCAGGGAAACCGAGGCTTTTGTGAACAGCACGGCCTTGCTACCCGATATGGCTCAAAAACTGGCCAAATACGACCAGGTGAAAGCATTGGTTTCCGAAAAGAAAACCGATGACGCTGTTAAGGCAGCAGGAATCAGAGCTCTGGGTACGATCAAACCTACCGATCAGGACAATATCAAATTTATCAGCCAGTTTATCAGGTCCGGCAATCCATATTTGCCACAGGCCATAGAGACATTGTCGGCTCTTGATCCGAAGGCCTTCACGACCTCAGCTGCTGATGTCAATGACGCCATCCTGGCCATCGCCAGAAAAGCCAATGACAAGATGAGAGCGGAACCTTGGTTTGAACCCCTGATCAAATTAGGAAAAACTGTAGCAAAGCAATTGCCTAAAGAATTGGGCGACAAGTCTATTTTCATTCTTGAAAGTACAGGTACTTATGAAGTTGTTATTGAAGCATTACCTTCCAAGATGCTCTTCGACAAAGAAGTAGTGACCCTGCCGGCCGGAAGACCTGTAACCATTGTATTCAACAATCCTGATGAAATGCCCCATAACCTGGTGATCATCAAAGAAGGTACCCTGGAGAAAGTAGGAAAGGCTGCCGATGCGATGGCCATCGAAAAAGACGGTTTTGAAAGAAATTTTGTGCCTTCTATTCCTGAGGTCCTGTATTCAACACCTCTGCTCAATCCGGGCGAGAGCAGAAGAATCAGCTTTACGACCCCTAAAGAACCCGGCGAATTTACTTTTGTGTGTACCTTCCCGGGTCACTGGAGTATGATGAAAGGAACCATCAAAGTAATCATTGCAGATACGATAAAATAAACCTTGATCATCAATGTGTTTCAAAAGCACCCTGAGATTCTTACAGGGTGCTTTTTTATTTACAATGAATAAAGACTTCTTATCTGTCCGGCAGGCAATCTTAAGCCCGCTTTATTATTGGAAATATACAATCCCATTTTCCTCCGAGATTCTGATTTCTCCTGTTTTATGGCTTAAATCCACTGATCTGAAAAAAGCCGGTATCATTATTTCAAGATCAAATTGACGATTCGTCCTTCTGAGTCCTGTAAATTTCTAAACAGGGTACTATTCGGAAAATGTGATCTTGGAAAAATACTATTGCATATTTTAAACGACTTCTTGTACTTTTCAAATAAGTGTGGTATTTTACCAAGATTATCATAGGATCGTGGTATGAACTTTCAAAAATGTTAAATTTATAGTTGACACGTATTCAATATGTTATGTAAATTTGCATCAACAAAGGTTTTCAGAGGAGCATAATTCAGATGGTAATAAACCAAGAATTGACATTAAGTTATCTAACTTTTCCAAAAGAAAACAAAACAAAGAAAATCATGAAAAAATCAATTTTATTCATCGCAGTATTGATGGGAGTATCAGCTGCTAATGTAAGTGTTGCTAACAACGGTCTTAAAATTGTAGATCTTGCAGCTAACACAGCCGGTGACCTGAACGTTAAAGCTCTTGATGGCTTGAAATTCAGACTGACAATCGAAAAACTACAGAACAAATCATATATCGTAATCAAAAATGCTGACGGAGAAACTGTTTACAGCGAATACGCAGGTAAATCAGAAGTATTCTCTAAAGTATATGACTTGTCGAGCTTACCTGATGGTAACTACTCATTTATCGTAGCTAACGGTAACGAAACTATCGAGAAGCCATTCGCTATCTCAACTGAAGTAAAGCGTACTGCTACACCGAAATAATATCGCAGAGTTACAGTAATCTTTATTACTCATAAAACTCTCCGCAAAAGCCTTTGTAAAAGCACCACAATCCCGACGGGTTGTGGTGTTTTGTTTTTGGGGTTCTCCAACGCCTGAAGATGTACGGAGGGTGAGACCCGGTCTGTGACCGGAAAGAACATTCATTAATCCACTTCTTTTCAATAGTGGCCAGAGACCGCAGGACACCGTCCGGTATGTCGGAGACGAAGGACAACACTACAGTTTAGGGGACTCCACCATTTTCCGAAACAAAACAGGCTTATCTCCTCCCGTCAACCTAAAGGCATAAACAGCTTTGGATTCATCTCTCCCGAACAAAAACCTTCGTTCTGTTGTCTGAAAAACCCCAGAGAAATAATCCGCTTTCTGCCAGGTCAGTGGTATGTTGCCCAGTTTAGCACTGATGGCAGTCAATACACCTTCCCTGATGACCAATTTGTAATGCATATTCAGCTCCTCCGCATAATACAACCCTTCGTATTCCTTTGGATCAACAGGGTATTGAATACCCTGATCACTCATTGTTTTGGCGAGCGACTCTGATAAATCAGGAAACTTTACGGGCGGAAGGGCCTGCTCCTTCTTATTGCTGAGAAACAGATCGGTGAGTGTCCAGCAACGATTATAAGTCGCATCATTGTTATCACAGCTTAAAAAAACGACGGCCAGGTTCTGCGATGGATACCTGCTGATGATGGTCCTGAATCCAGAAACCAGCCCGAGATGTTCTACGGAAGAAACGCCCTTCCTGCTGCCAAAACCATTGCCGAAGGCATAATAGGTTAAAGTATCGCCGTTTGTCAGTCTGGTTTTCTGATTTAAGAGCTTCTGTACATTTCTACCCCCCGCCGTTCCCGTTTCATAATTAACAAGCCACTTCGCGAGGTCATCAATGGTTGATACGACGGAGGTAGACCCCGGGGCCGAGATATTGTCGGCTCTTGCATTAAACCCCTCCAGGCCTTTCTGATAACTCGAAACCTTATTGGGAATCACCTTTTTCAGATCCGTCCGGACCAGGCTGTTTTTCATTCCCAGGGGCTGGAAGATATTCGATGCCATCCACTGATCAAATTTCTGGTGCGTCGCCCTTTCTGCTATCAGAACCAGCAGGTTATAGCCGGTGTTGGTATAAGAAAATCTCTCTCCGGGATTGAAATTGAGGGTGGATGTACTGCAGATCATTTTGTAGATTAAATCCATTGTCAGAGCATCGTCTGTCTCAAAACCCATCGAATTGCTCATCGAATCCCAGTTCCGCAAACCGCTGGTGTGATAAAGCAGGTGTTCAATGGTAATCTTCTGACCAAAATCAGGTAGTTCAGGCAAATACTTCCTGACATCATCCTGTAACGACAGCACACCCTGATCAATCAGCATGGCTATGGCGAAACCGGTGAACTGCTTGGAGCAGGAGGCCAGTTCAAAAGCCGAACTGTCGGTAACCGGTATCCGGTAATCCATATTCGCCAGGCCACGGGTACTTTTAAAAACAACCTTGTTGTCTTTCAGGACCAGCACAGCCGCTCCGGGTTCATTATCAGGGTACCAGCCTTTCATATACTGTTCCGCCAAACGTGGAATGGTCTTCCCGCCAGGTTCCAGAAGATGCCATAAAATGGTAACGTCTCCCTGCTGCGGACGGCCGTAATCCCAGAAGATATCTATCCGGTAGTTGCCCGATTTCGTAGCAGCAACAGGAATCACCTCAGTTTGATAAAGAGCATTCAGGTCTTCATTTATGAGCAGGCTATCTCCGGGAGCATAAAGTGCATAGGCAATCCCCACACTTTTTTGTTCTACTTTAACAGCCGCAAACTGCCCTTTTTTCAGGGGGATGGAATACGATAAAACCTGGCCGGCTTTCAGCGACACGGTTATGGGTTGATTAAACGGCAAAGACTGAGGGGCTTGGGCCCGGCCTTCATGCAGAAAACAAAAAGCAGCCAGTATTGCCAGAGAGCGTCTTAATAACTTCATTACTGATTAAGGGTTTGAAACAATAGACACACTACTCATCAATGTGTTGCATCGGTGCCGTGTATTTTATATTTTCCTTGTTTTACTCAATATTTCCAGTTATACTTCTTCGAATTTTTTTTAACTTTCGTGTCTGAACTATATCAAAACCCTGTTAATGTATGAATTTTACTAAACTGGTCCCGAATGTATTCTATACAGACATTAAAGAAGCCCTGAAGTTGTTTGTCGATTGTCTTGAATTTAATATCGGACATGATGAGCTGAAGTCTTATCAGCCATTTTGCGTTGTAGAGAAAGATGGTTTACGTATCAATCTTTTTGAAAATGCCGCCCTGGCAAAAGAGCATAACCCTGAATTCAGGCTTGTCACAAATAATATTGAAGAAGTTTATCAGAAAATAAGCTCTTCCCATCCGGAATTCCTGCATCCCAACCTCAGTAAAATCACACTCCGGCCGTGGGGAGCGAGAGAGTTTGCCGTTACGGATTCGCAGCTGGGAATCGTCATTCAGCAATGGTAAAATAACCTGTACTTGCATACTTTTGACCTCTTTCGTACTTTTGCCCCCCTGATTCTGTTTATTCATCAATACTCATCCTTTAACTGTACCGCATGAGCTTTATAAGGCAAACTAAAGAAGTCAACTGGTTAAGAATCCTGTTGTTCTATGGCATTATACTGATCGGAACCTATTTCGCCAGGAAATTGCCCAACCTCTTGAATATACTCTTAACCAAAGTAACAGACATTCCTTTTTCGTTCAACTACAATCATGGTTTCGTTACTTTAGTAGTATCCCTGATTTTTTATAAATTCAGCGGCATAAACCAGGAAATCACTCTGCTGGGAAACAGCAAAATCAAGAGTCTCTTATTTCCTGCTGTATTATTTGTGTGTTATTCTGTGTATGGAATAAACAACGACCACGGAGTCAATAAACATCTGTGGGCTCTTGTTTTCTGCTCCTTTGCTTTTATATACAATCTGATGGAAGAGTACGCCTGGAGAGCTTACTTAATTGAAAGCCTTGATAAAGTATCTTTTGTGCTGAAAAGCATCATTTCAGGTATATTCTGGTGTTGCTGGCATCTCCTGGTCTTCAAAAACTTCGACCAGTATGGCGGTTTCTGGATTTTCTTTGCTTTCTGCATCGTGTTTTCTTTTATCCTGACTTTTGCCTCTTTACGGACCAAATCCATCGTAGTAGCTGCCAGTATTCATGCATTTATCATCCAGACTAATATCGCCGCCCTGGTTTGTTTCGTTACATTTATGCTTCTGTTACTGACCTGGAACAAATTCCTGACAAAAGGCACTCGTTAGCACGAGCTCCTGAACAAAACAGAGACTGGTCTTCATGGTGAGGTAAACCCGAAAATACCTCTCCCCCAGCCACCTACAAAAAATAAATGCGGCTTCTATTTCCTTAGCGGCCGGCAAATTCCTAAATTTGCGTTCCGAAAAATGCTTAAAGAAGAATTTAGATCATGTTTGAGAACTTACAGGATAAATTAAACGGGGCTTTTAAAACCCTGAAAGGACAAGGCAGGATCACCGATGTGAATATTGCCAGCACCGTCAAGGAAATCCGCAAGGCCCTGATGGATGCCGATGTTAACTATAAAGTAGCTAAAGAAGTAACCGATAGAGTTAAGCAGGAAGCCCTGGACCGCAAGGTCATGATTGCCGTGGAACCGGGTCAGCTTTTTGTTAAGATTGTTCAGGAAGAACTGACCGAACTGATGGGCGGACAGGCACAGACTGTCAACATCAAAGGCTCTCCGGCTGTAGTACTGATTGCCGGTTTGCAAGGTTCAGGTAAAACGACTTTCTCAGGAAAGTTTGCCAATTACCTGAAAAAACAAGGCCGCCAGGTTCTTTTGGTTGCCTGTGATATTTACCGTCCGGCGGCGATTACCCAGCTACAGGTCCTTGGCGAGCAGATTGGTGTGGAGGTATATGCAGAACCTGACAATAAAGATGCGGTTTCCATCGCTACCAATGCCGTAGCAGAAGCTAAAAAGAGAGGTAAAAGTGTCGTGATTATAGATACCGCCGGTCGTCTGGCGGTGGATGAAGTGATGATGACCGAGGTTGAAAATGTTAAAAAAGCAGTTTCGCCTACTGAAATCCTCTTCGTTGTTGACTCGATGACAGGTCAGGATGCGGTCAACACGGCCAAAACCTTTAACGAAAGACTTGATTTTGATGGTGTTGTACTGACCAAACTGGACGGTGATTCAAGAGGTGGTGCGGCAATCTCCATCAAAGCCGTAGTGGAGAAACCGATCAAGTTCATGTCGACGGGTGAGAAAATGGAAGACCTTGACATCTTCCACCCTGATCGTATGGCCAGCAGGATCCTGGGCATGGGTGACGTGATCTCCCTGGTAGAAAGGGCCCAGCAGGCTTTTGACGAAGACGAAGCCAAGAAGCTCAATAAAAAAATGCGTGAGAACAAGTTTGACCTTGATGACTTTCTTACGCAACTTCAGCAGATCAAAAAAATGGGTAATATCAAAGACATCATGGGGATGATCCCGGGTGTGGGCTCTGCCGTAAAAGATATTGACCTTGACAATAACTCCTTCAAGCCTATCGAGGCGGTGATTCACTCCATGACCAAAAAGGAACGTGAAAACCCGGACATCATAGACGGCAGCAGAAGAAAGCGGATTGCCTCAGGTAGCGGCACCAGTATTCAGGAAGTCAACAATCTGCTCAAGCAATTTGACCAGATGAGAAAGATGATGAAGAAAATGAACAAAATGCAGCCGGGCAGCAGAAGCAAGATGTTTGGCTGATAAACAACACCGCTATGCTCAGAAGGCATTTTTTCAAATCGGCCGGACTCCTGGGTCTGGCCAATGTATTTAATCTCAAAGTCAGTGCTGCTCCTGCAGAAATGACTACCCGGCAATATTGGCTGAGTATACTGGAGAAAATCGCCTCCCCCGTATTGACTTCCCTAGCCGAAGACCAGCTAAAAGTGCGGATGCCGGTCGAATCTACCGGAAAAAACCGGGAGTTCTATTCCCATCTTGAAGCCTTTGGCCGTTTGCTGGCCGGTATTGCTTCGTGGCTTAACCTCGAAGACGGCACAGATAAAAAAGAAAATGAGCTGAGAAGTAAATATTTCAGCTTAACCGTCAAGGCCTTACAAAACGCCGTCAATCCTTCCTCAAAGGACTATATGAATTTCACGGAAGGCGGGCAACCACTCGTTGATGCCGCTTTTCTCGCCAACGGACTCATCCGCAGCCCGAAACTATGGAATGCTCTCAACAAAGACGTTCAGAAGCAGGTTTACAATGCCTTTTTATTGACCCGGAACATCAAGCCCGGCAGAAGTAACTGGCTTTTGTTCAGCGGAATGATCGAGGCGTTTTTTCTGAAATATGGTTTTGAATATGATAAAATGAGGGTAGATTATGCCATTTCCCAGCACGACCAATGGTATAAAGGAGACGGTATTTATGGTGACGGCCCAGATTTCCACTGGGATTATTACAACAGCTTTGTCATCCAGCCTTTTCTGACAGATATACTGAACATTGTGGCCTTAAAGGATAAGTCTTACGCCCAGACGCTCGAAACCGCTATGACCAGGGCTGTCCGGTACGCGGCTGTTCAGGAAAGATTTGTCGCCACCGATGGCTCTTTTCCGGTCATCGGACGTTCCATCGTGTATCGTGGCGGAGCATTTCAAAACCTGGCCAATATCGCTTTACTACAAAAATTGCCTAAGGAAATAAACCCTGCCCAGGTGAGGGAAGCCCTGACGGCAGTCATCAGAAAAACCAATGAAAGTCCGGAAAATTACGACACAAAAGGCTGGCTGAGAATTGGCCTGAACGGACATCAGCCCAGGCTATCTGAAGGGTATATTTCTACCGGCAGTTTGTACCTGTGCTCTGTCATCCTTCTGCCGTTGGGACTGGCTCCTGAAAATGAATTCTGGGCTGCACCTCCCCAATCCTGGACCTCAAAGAAGGTATGGAACGGTGAAGACCTCGACGCCGACCACGCCATTAAGTAATCTTGTAAATGTTGTTTTTGATAGCAAACAACGCCAGACCTACCCGGGTGTGCACGTCCAGTTTTTCAAACAGGGCATCTCTGTAGCCTTCGATCGTCCTCGGGCTGCAGATCATTTTTTCTGCGATCTCTTTGTACGTCATTTCAGTGCATACATAACTCAGGAACTCCCTTTCGCGGTCGCTGATCTGAAACAACATGTTCTTCTTAAGCAGTTTACTTTCACCCGTCAGGTTTAGCAGGAACTTACTGGTAGCCCAGTCGGGAAAATAAATACCTTTGGTGGTGAGCTTGTCCAGGGCCATTTTGAGTTCTTCGGGATGGACATTCTTATGGAGATATCCTTTCGCCCCGTTTTTGACCATTTTCAATAAAGATTCATCATTGTCCTGTACCGAAAGGGCCATCACCAGTATTTCAGGATAATTCTCTTTTAACCACAGGGCGGTTTCGAAACCATCCATGATGGGCATGGAGATGTCAAGCAATATGATGTCGGGGATGTTTTCCCTGATCTTGAATTTCTTATTGAGGATACTCCCGTTTTCTACTTCATATAAAACGTTATAATTTTCGAAGCCATCGACAATAGAACTGATGGCCTTGGCTATCAGCAAGTGATCATCGACGATAACAACCGAGTATTTCATATTTAATCCGTTTCAAGTTGTAATATAATTTTAGTGCCCTGCCCGGGTTGTGATTCCATCTCATAACTCGCTCCGAGTTCTATGGCCCTGCGTTTCATGTTGGTCAGGCCAATCCCCGGCAAACTCTTCTCCTGTTCAAATCCTATGCCGTTGTCGCTCACCTCAAACCTGAGTGTCTTTTCATTTTTGGTGATGTTCAGGTCTATTTTGTTACACTGGCTGTGTTTCAGACAGTTTTGCACAAACTCCTGAATGATCCTGAAAATAGCATTTCTTTGCACCATATTCAGGTTAAGGCTCGCTTCCGTGGTTTGCATAATAATCTGCACGGGAGTCATGCCGTTTACCCTTTCTACTTCTTTTTTCAGAAGTACCAGAAGATCGGACTCATAAAATTCAGGGTTGACCAACGTCTGGGAAAGCTGCCTTAAATCCCTTAAAATCTCGTTCAGCAGCCCGTTCACCTCTTCGGTCTGGTGGATCAGGCTCCCCCCTTCTTTTTTGTACGGAATCTGTTGCAAATATATGGATGCCAGCGTAAGTTTTTGTCCTAAGTTATCATGAATCTCTTTGCCGATATCAATCATGGTCTGCTGCTGAACTTCTATCTGTGAAGACAAAAGGTCTTTGACATGCTGCTCATTGATTTTGATAAGTTGTTTATCATGCTCTATTTTGCGTTTTCTGTACTGAAATATAAACGCCACCACCCCGACTATGAAAATGAGGAGGATGATGTTAATGAGAAATATAAATATGATCAGTTCTCTTTCCCCCATATAAAGCTCACGGCAAATAAGGTGTACATCAGATAATTAAGAGACAGCATCAACCACGCATAAGCCGGCAGTATGTTCATGAAGTTTTTAACCATGTAATTAAAAAGGCCGTAATAGGGCAACGACCCCAGCCAGAAAAATAGCATTCCCACACAGACCCAGAACATTCTCTCCCTATAAAAGAACAGGATTTTTTCTGAAACAGAAAGTTTCCAGAAATATAAAAGGATAAAAATGAGCATAAAGATATTGCCCATCGTATAAGAGAACGAAAGAAAATAAAGCTCTTTCATTTCTTCTTTCAACAGGATTTCAATGAAAAAAGAAAGAAGATAAACCCCCATTCCGGTCAGAATGAGGGTCTTTTGAGGTCTTGTCTCTGCTTTCTTCAGAAAAAGCCAGAAGGCGAACAGAAATTCAAACGGGATAATCAGATAGATCACAAGCCATTGATTGGATTTAATGTTTTTGGTATCAATCATGTAAAAAGCCAGCAGGTTGAGCAAGCCAAGGATAATAAGATACACCGGAAACCATTTCCAGTAAGAATCTTTTATCTCTTTCCACCTGACAAAGCCCGCTACTCCTGACAGCAGGATAACCACGTTCAACAACTTAAGAAAAAACAACTGGCCCATTTGATATGTAAATTAATATGATAAATCCGAGGTGCCACAGGCAACCGGACAAAGAGACGCGTGGTTCATGACGGATGAGGAATAATCAGGCTGTACTAAAAACTTCTTACCTGAATCTTTTTGTTTTTTCCATTCTACAATCGGATCAAAGTCTTTGTCTGCCCCTTCTTTCTTAACCGTCGGCACCAGGAAAACACTGTGTTTACCCGCCAGTCTAGGGTCAGCATCTTCAAGTCCGGGAAGTGTTTTCATCGTTTCGGCATCCGGGTATTCTGCAAAATATATCCTGATGCCCAGATCCGCTAATTTGGCAGAGCCCGTTTCGCACGAAGCTTTTTCGATATGCCAGATGTACTTTTTGAGAGAATCCAGGCTAAACCACACGGCCCTGGCATCTTCCATTTTCATCATCCGGTTAATCGCCGCATAGTGTTTTTTCACGTACAATTGAGACATCACTTTGGCCGTCTCGCTCGGAAACCCTACAAAAGGGTCTTTCTCATAACTTTTGGCTAAGTCTTCGCATTTTTCAGGAGCAGGTTTTTTAGGTGTGCAGTTTTTAAAGAGCAGAGCAGAAAACAGGAGAACCCAAAAAAGGTTGGAGATAATAAGCGTTTTTTTCATGATGAGTCGGTTTTAAAGGTGTTAAATTTTTGATAAAGCTATAGAAAATACTCACCTTTTGATCATAAGGTGTTTCTACGCTCATTTAAAATTAACCATAAACATCTAATAAATAAACACTTGTACCCTGCAAATCGGGTGTTTTCCCTGTCGAAATGGGTTAAAAAACGGTATTCGTATATCGTTAATTCTGCCGGAGATTTCAACTTTTGTTGCTGAAATCAACATTTCGAAAGCATGTGTTCCCCGGCAAACCAGAAGATTCAGAAAGGTCCTTTCCTGAAACAGCTGGCTCTTATTTCTTTTTAAAGTAGTACAGATTCACTGAAGAAGCCTGGGCTCTTTCGCTGATCGTAAAGTATCCTTTGTTTTCTTTGTCAAAGCAAACCCCTTCTCCCTGCGGCTCTTCCACATAAGGAGCCACAAGATCATGATTCCTTGACAAAGCGTCCACCATACTTTCTGATGCCCTGCGTTTGATATAATAAATGGCATTATAATTTCTGAGGAGTATTTCCTGACCATCTGATGAGATATCCCCACCTGTAAGTAAAGAATAAGGAACGGCCTTGACAAATTCAGCCACCATCGGTTTGTCTGTGGCCTGAGGGTAAGGCAATTTGAAAAGATTCACGAATAATTGTCTTTTGGTCAGGATATAAAGGTCTTTTGTCAGCGGGTCCAGCAGTAAGGTTTCACTGTCATAGCTGTTTTTATCTGAATACGTAAATGTGATTTTATCGTAAGTATCCACACTCGTCTGACCTGCCACCGGCTCAGGAAAACGATAGATATAATACTCCGGGTAAACAGCGTTGTTATCTCCTATATCCCCTACATACAGATAACTTTTATTGGCAACAGGTCCCGGCCCAATGGCTATATCCTCCCAGTCGCGGTTTGTCCCGTTAAAAGTCACTTTCCTGATATATTGCCCCGAGTGAGTAATCAGATCCAGCCCGGCCTTATTATCACTGTCTTCAGCCACCCAAAGCGTATGGTCAATGTTTCTTGAATCGACAATCCCTGAGGCCTCGTCAACATTCCCGGGGGCGATCGGAAAGATGCCCGGATTGGCATCAAAGGAAGCTAGGGTGTCCTTATCAACAGGTTCCGGCTGATCAAACAAAAAACAGGATTGTAAAAAAATGGCGGAGAAAAATATATATACTGATTTGGTCATTTATCTTACTTATATGGTAAACTATAAACGTCAAAAATAGAGCTTTAATCTAAATATGTCATCCTTATTTATGAAATAGCCTCTTAAAATTTATTCTCCGGTAAGAAAAAATAAAAAGCCACGGAAGAGGCATTCTTCCGTGGCTTTAAAATATAAAACCGGATCAGTTCAAAAACTTCACACAAATCGGCATCGAAACACTAATTTCCTTGCCTGTTGGGGTCAGTTTCCCGGTTTTTGCGTCTCTTCTGAAAATCACGATATTGTCTGTATCCTGGTTGGCTACGAAGACGAATTTCCCGGTTGGGTCAATCGCAAAATTTCTCGGGGTCTTGCCCAATACCGGCTCGTGGCCTACCAAAGTAAGTTTCCCGGTTTTGGAATCTATCTCAAAGATCACAATGGTGTCATGAAAACGGTTGGAGCCATATAAAAACCTGCCGTCGTCTGATATATGGATGTCGGCACAAGAGTTATTCCCTGTAAAACCGGCCGGTAAGGTAGATA
Source organism: Emticicia sp. CRIBPO (assembly GCF_009905725.1). Taxonomy (GTDB): domain Bacteria; phylum Bacteroidota; class Bacteroidia; order Cytophagales; family Spirosomataceae; genus Leadbetterella. The sequence goes on from NZ_JAAAKV010000007.1 coordinate 361,933, forward strand.
CCTCTTCGATCGTCTCCAGCTTGTTGTCTGTATATTTAAAGGCTGTGATTTTTCCGGTCAGTTCCTGGATAACATAAGCAAAAGGTTCTTTCGGGTGAAAAGCCATATGTCTCGGGCCTGATCCGGCTGATACCGATACAGAGTTCCCTTCAGTCAGCTTTCCGGTCTTTTCATCCAGACGATAAGCCATCAGCTTGTCTGTTCCCAGATCTGCCACATACACGTCCTTATTATTTGGAGCAATATTGACAGAGTGCACATGGGGTTTCTCCTGACGCTGGGCATTAGGTCCTTTTCCGGTATGTTGAATGGTCTGGACAGCGTCTCCGATATTGCCGTCAGGCTGAACCGGAATGACCGAAAGATTACCACCGGTATAGTTTCCTACCAAAACCCACTTGCCGGTTTTGTCAAGCATAATGTAACAAGGGTGTGCTCCGCCGGAGCCGACGGTTTTAAGTGTTTTGAACTGTCCGCTTTCCGGATCAAAATCAAGAGCGACCACACTTCCACCTTCAGTTTCACTTACCGAATAAACGTGTTTGTTGTCTGCAGAAATCACCAGGTATGAGGGATCATCAATTTTCGGGGCCGTTGAAAGCAGCGTTACTTCCAGGGTTTTCGGATCAAATCCGTAGGCATAAATACCTTTGCTTCCTTTTTTAGTGTAGGTCCCCACCAGGAATTTATACGGTGATTGCATTTTTGTTTTCGAATTTGTGCAGCCGCTGAATAACAGGATGGCGGCCATCGCTAATACAGAGTATTTTTTCATATCGGTTTACTTTAGAGTCTCGTCCAGTCTTTTTTTAATAATAGAAGCCCACAGGTCATATCCTTTCTGATTCTGATGTAGCTGATCGCCGATGAACAGCTCAGCCCTCGGTTTTCCTTCTGCATTCAGATAGGCTGCTTCTGTGTCAATGTAAAACTGGTTGGGTTTACTTTCTGACCAATCTCTTACCAGTCGGTTAGCCTCTTTTGCTTTCGGCCAGTGGGCCCAGCGGCTGTTCACGGGCGTAATGCCAACGAAGTAGATCGGCTCTTTCTTAAATTTTTTACGAACAATCTGAACCACCCCTTTGTAAAGGTCCAATATCTGCTGCGGCGTTCTGTCCTGGTCGCTTCCTGTGATATCATTGGCCACAAAAACCACCAGTGCCCTGAATTTATGCGGGTAGACGATCCTGTCGGTGTAATAGATCAGGTCAGTGAACCTTGCCCCGCCGTATCCCCTCTGGATAGCCGGATAAGGAGCCATGTCTTTATCAATATTTTTCCAGAGCCTGATGCTGGAGCTTCCGATATATAAAATGGCATTTTCAGGGTCTTTTTCTTCTTTGTCTTTTTGTTCCAGTTTCTGAATTTCAGGCTCCCACGAAACGGCCATGTCATGGTAAGTCTCCTTGTATTTTTTGATGGGTGAACAAGCTGCCACGAACAGCAGTAAGACCAGAAAGATATTTTTCATGCTAGCTATACAATTTTAATGTTGAATAATTTATATGCAAAATAGCAGGAAAATGCTTATTAAAAAAATAAACCCGACGGATCAGAAACATACGAAATCCGTACCTGCAAATCCGGAAAAAATAAGCAGGCTGTAAGTGAGTCGTGTGTCTCTTTTGGCAGAAGTTTTTTTAATTTTAATGCCCTTTCCGGGAATCAATCATGACCGTTTTGGTGTTACCCTGCACGTAAGCCGCCATGTAAACCGAATACTTCTATTTTCAAAAATTCTGCTTGTGGATTGAATTAATTTCCGCTATTTTTGATCTGCGTTTACTTGTTTAGACTTATTCAAAATAACATTTAGAAATCTATAACTTTATTATTATTATGACTGACGCAGAGTTAAAAGACAGCGAACCTCTATTAATCGATGATCCCTCCAGGTTTGTGATTTTTCCCATCAAACATCCGGACATCTGGGAGTATTACAAAAAGGCGGAAGCTTCGTTCTGGACTGCTGAGGAATTAGATTTATCACAAGATACCAAAGACTGGGACAGCTTAAATTCAGGGGAAAGACACTTTATTTCTCATGTCCTTGCGTTTTTTGCGGCTTCTGACGGTATCGTCAATGAAAACCTTGCCGTGGGGTTTCTTTCTAATGTTCAATATGCTGAAGCCAAATGTTTCTATGGTTTTCAGATCATGATTGAGAACATTCACGCTGAAACTTATTCTTTACTGATAGATACTTATATCAAAGACACTACCGAAAGAGGTAAAATGCTTAACGCCATTGACCACATTCCATGTGTAAAGAAAAAGGCAGACTGGGCTATCCGCTGGATAGAAAACGGTAATTTTATCGAACGTCTGATTGCTTTTGCCGCTGTTGAAGGTATTTTCTTTTCCGGCTCATTCTGCTCTATTTTCTGGTTAAAGAAAAGAGGCTTAATGCCGGGTCTTACTTTCTCAAACGAGCTGATCTCGAGGGATGAGGGACTTCACAGAGACTTCGCCTGTCTGCTGTATACAGACCACATCAAAAACAAACTTCCTGAAAACGACGTCTACCAGATCATCAAAGATGCGGTAGAAATCGAAAAAGAATTTGTGACCGACGCCCTTCCCGTTTCACTGATCGGAATGAACGCCTTGCAGATGTGTCAGTACATTGAATTCGTAGCGGATCACCTGCTGGAATCGCTGCAGCTGAAAAAGGTTTACAATGCAACCAACCCGTTTGATTTCATGGACATGATCTCTCTTCAGGGGAAAACCAATTTCTTCGAAAAACGCGTAGGAGAGTATCAGAAAGCGGGTGTTACCTCAGATAGGGAAAAGATGTCGTTCTCTTTGGATGAGGATTTTTAATGACAGAAAAAGGACATTTGCGATATAAAAAAAGAGGCTTTTTCAAGCCTCTTTTTTGTTTAGAACGAGATTGATGTAAGAAGTCAGGATCTTCAGTCCGTTCTCAAAATGCTGGTTATTATTGATGATAATGTCGGCTTCGTGTTTGGTGGGCCCGATAAATTTCTCGTAGGTAGGGGCCACATGATTTTCCCAGCGGTACAAAACGTCATCGAGGTCATAGCCTCTTTCGTTATTATCCCGGATGATCCTCCTTTTTATTTTGATGTGCTCTTTGGCATCGATAAATACTTTCAGATCAAGCAGCTTGGAAACTTCGTAAGAGTGGAAAACAAAAATACCTTCTACCACAATCACCGGGGCAGGCAGGAACTCAAGGATATGAGGAACAGCCGAGGGGTTATTGAAGGTATATTCTTTCTTATGCACGACTCTCCCCTCTTTCAGGTCACGGATGTGCTGTGCAAATTCGACGAAATCAATGGCATCAGGCAGGTCAAAATTTTCAACGCCGTTCTGGTCTTTCGGAACCTCGGAAAGGATTTTGTAGTAATTGTCCTGGGAAATTAAACAAACCTCATCAATGGTGAAATGACTTAAAAGACTGTTCAAAAAAAAAGTTTTTCCGGAAGCACTTCCCCCGGTTATACCTATGATATACGGCTGTTTGGTTTCAGTCATTTAGGATGGTTTTTTATACCAAAAACACTTATAAATCTGCTAATCTTTTGCAAAATTAATAAATGGCCCGGCTAATCTGCTAATTGTTCAGGTAAATAGTTTCAATCCTTATAAATTTCAATCACCACGGTTCCGTCCGTTTTGATGTAGCCTCTGTACATACCTTCCGAATTGAACGGCATCGCCACATTTCCGTTTCTGTCCAATGCGATCAGGCCGCCTTCTCCACCCATTTTAACAAGCTTGTTCATCACTACTTCATTAGCTGCCTCTTTTACAGACAGGCCTTTGTATTCCATTAAGGCAGATACATCATGCCCCACAACAGCCCGGATAAAAAACTCGCCGTGCCCGGTGGCCGAAATGGCACAGGTGGCATTGTTGGCGTAGGTACCGGCCCCGATGATCGGAGCATCCCCCACACGGTTCCATTTTTTATTGGTCATTCCCCCGGTAGATGTTCCGGCAGCAAGGTTCCCGAACTGGTCCAGGGCCACACAGCCTACGGTGCCGAATTTCTTGCCTTCCACAAACATATTTTTTTCTTCTTTCGATATCTTCCCTACTTTTTTAGGAACTTCCTTTGTCTTTTCTTCTTTCTTTTTTTCGGTATGATCAAGCTCCACTTTTTCTTCCTTCAATGCATTCTGAAGGGCCTTCCAACGGGTTTCGGTATAAAAATAACTCGGGTCAACGATGGTTTCTCCCTGCAGTTTGGCAAATTCTTCGGCTCCTTTTCCAATGAGCATCACGTGGACTGATTTGTCCATCACCTTCCTGGCGGTAGAAATCGGGTTCCTGATGGTTGTTACTCCGGCAATAGCCCCGGCTTTGAGGGTGGCACCGTCCATGATCGAGGCGTCCATTTCGTTTTTCCCGTCGTGGGTAAACACCGCTCCTTTGCCCGCATTAAAGAGCGGAGAGTCTTCCATCACATGGATGGCCGCTTCTACGGCATCTAAACTTGTGCCTCCTTTTTGCAGCACTGCGTAACCGGTTCTCAATGATTCTTCCAGTTTTTCCCTGTAGGCTTTTTCCTTCTCAGGGCTCATGTTTTTACGGGTGATTGTACCGGCTCCGCCGTGGATAACAAGGGTGATTTTATCTTTGGCAGATTGCCCGAAAAGGCTCTGGGAATAAGTGGCAGTAAAAAACAAAGCCAGGAGGACTAACTTTTTCATTTGGTTTGACGTTTAGATATTGGTACTAAATTACAAGATACTTTAGTTTCTCTAAACATAAAATGAAAACAATTTCAATATTAGGGTGTGGATGGCTGGGTCTTCCCCTGGCAAGCTCACTCGCCAGGGCAGGATGGTCTGTCAAAGGCTCAACCACCAGAGCAGAAAAAATACCCGAACTTCTTGAAAACAAGATCGAGCCTTTTCAGATTACTTTTAATCCTGATCTGATGCCGGGTGAAGGTGCCGGCTTTTTTGATTCCTCTGTTTTACTGATCAATTTTCCTCCGCGACTCCGGCAACACAGCGAAGATTTCCATTTACAGCAAATTGATGCTCTTATCCGCGAAATAGAAAAAAGCCCGGTCAGGGACATTATTTTTATCAGCTCAACTTCCGTTTACCAGGATCTGAACAGGGAAATGACCGAAGAAGACGCAGACCCCGATCATGTGATCATCAAAGCAGAAAATAAATTATGGGACTTTGCGACAGGCTCAGACAGGAGAATCACCATCCTTAGGTGTGGTGGGCTGATGGGTTATGACCGGATTCCATGCAAGTATTATTCAGGAAAGAAAGACCTCACCAACGGGCAGACTCCCGTCAATTATATTCACCAGGACGATGTCGTTAATGCCATCCTGACGGTAATCATCAAAAATGTCTGGAATGACCGCTTTAACCTGGTTGCTCCGGGGCATCCGGTCAGAAAAGACGTGATGACGGACTGCTCAGACAAGACCTTATATACGGCACCGGAATTCATAAAAAGCACAAAACCGGAACCATTTAAAATCATCAGTTCCGCTAAATTTCTGGAGGCTACCCAATACAAATTCAAATATCCTGATCCGCTGGGATTTGAATATTATCTGCAGTAGATCAGATACCTACGTAATTAAACGGCGAGATTACCCTCAGTTCGGCTTTGATCGCTTCTGAAACGTCCAGGGTTTCGATAAAGTCCCTGATGGTTTTTTCAGTGATCTTTTCGTTTTTACGGGTCAGGGCTTTCAGGGCCTCGTAAGGTTTCGGATAAGCCTCGCGTCTCAGTATGGTCTGGATCGCCTCAGCCACCACGGCCCAGTTCTCATCAAGATCAGCCAGGATGGCATCCTGGTTCAACTCCAGCTTGTTTAAGCCTTTCAATAAAGACTTAAGGGCAATCACTGTATGAGCAAAAGGGACTCCGAGATTACGAAGTACAGTAGAGTCGGTCAGGTCCCGTTGAAGCCTTGAAATAGGTAATTTGGCCGCAAAGTGTTCGAAAAGAGCGTTGGCAACACCAAGGTTTCCTTCCGCATTTTCAAAATCGATGGGATTGACTTTGTGAGGCATGGCAGAAGAACCGATTTCTCCTTCCTTGATTTTCTGTTTGAAATAATTCATGGAAACATACTGCCAGACATCTCTTGCGAGGTCTATCAGGATGGTATTGATCCTTTTTACGTTGTCAGAATAAGCTCCTAAATTATCGTAATGTTCTATCTGTGTTGTTTTCTGACTTCTGTTCAGACCCAGTGTTTCATTGACAAATTTATTGCCGAAATCCTGCCAGTTGTATTGCGGATAGGCCACATAGTGAGCGTTAAAATTACCCGTAGCTCCACCGAATTTGGCAGAAAAAGGAATCGTTTTCAGCAGGTCAAGCTGAGCAGAAAGTCTTTCTGTGAAGACCTCTATTTCTTTCCCGAGTCTTGTCGGGGAAGCAGGCTGTCCGTGTGTTTTGGCCAGCATCGGTATGGCTGCCCAGTCTGTGGCCAGCTCTCCGAGTCTTGCCACCACTCCCAAAAGAACCGGCAAAACCTCCGCCTCCATGGCTTCTTTCAAAGACAAGGGAATGGATGTATTATTAATGTCCTGAGACGTCAGTCCAAAGTGGATGAATTCTGAAAATCCTCCGATGCCCAGATCCTCAAATCTCTTCTTGATGAAATACTCCACCGCTTTGACATCGTGGTTGGTCGTTTTCTCAATTTCCTTGATTTCCAGGGCGTTATCTTCAGAAAACTCGGTGTATATTTTTCTTAATTCCGGAAACAGCGAGCTATCGAAGTCCGAAAGCTGCGGAAGCGGCATTTCACATAAAGCTATGAAATATTCTATTTCGATCCGCACACGGTAATGTATCAAACCAAACTCAGAAAAGTACGGGGCAAGGTTTTCAACCTGGCGACGATAGCGGCCATCTATCGGAGAGACGGCATTTAGAGAATTAAGAGACATAATTTGTTTATTAAATCGCAAAATTAGTAAATTGCTTTTACAATCAACCTTATTACGTAAATACAATTATGCAAACTTCGACATTTATGGGCGAACTTATGGGGACGCTCGTACTTATTCTTCTTGGCGACGGTGTCGTTGCCAACGTCTTATTAAAAGGAACTAAAGGACACAACGGAGGACTTATCGCCATCACCACCGCCTGGGCTTTTGCCGTTGCCATGGGGGTGTTTGTGGCCCAAAAATTCGGAAGCGAGGCCGCACATCTCAACCCCGCCCTGACCATTGCCTTTGCTTTTCAATCGGGAGACTGGTCCAATGTCTTTCCGTTTATTTCTGCCCAGATGACCGGGGCATTTCTCGGAGCAACCATCGTCTGGCTTTTCTATTTCCCGCACTGGCAGGTAACAGAAGACAAAGGGCTGAAACTGGGTGTATTCTGTACTGCTCCGGCCATCAGACATATTCCTTCCAACCTCTTCGGTGAAATCATCGGAACCATCGTTTTATTTGTCGGGGTATCTTCTATTTACGGAGAAACAGGCTCGGGGCTTGCTCCCTACCTGGTAGGTGTGCTGGTGTGGGTCATCGGGCTTTCCCTGGGAGGAACTACCGGTTATGCCATCAATCCGGCCAGAGACCTGGGACCAAGGCTGGCTCATGCCATTTTACCCATCGCCGGAAAAGGAGGAAATGACTGGGCTTATTCTTGGATTCCGGTGGCGGGTCCCATCATAGGCGGAGTGATCGGAACGCTTTTCTTCTGATCCTTTCTTAATTAATTTTAAAAATATTTGCAGAATACTTTTTATAGGTGTACATTTGACACTTATAATTCGAAATGTTCAAGTTTAACTGACAAACAGCATATTCTAAAAATAAAAAAAACTAAACTCCTATGAGCAAATTAACCGTCACCCTAGGTGAAAAAGAGTATTTCCCGTTCATAAAAGGCCCTGTAGCTTTTGAAGGACGCGAGTCAGACAATCCTCTTGCTTTTAAATTTTACGATGCCAACAGACTGGTAGGTGGAAAAAGCATGAGAGACCATCTTCGTTTTGCCATTGCTTACTGGCATACCTTCTGCGGAACAGGTGGCGATCCTTTTGGTCCGGGAACGAAGGCTTTCCCCTGGGATGCCAACAAAAACCCTTTGCAGGCTGCTCACGATAAAATGGATGCTGCATTTGAGTTTTTTACAAAAATTGATGCCGATTACTGGTGTTTCCATGATGTGGACATGTCTCCTGAAGGAAACTCCCTGTCTGAATATGAAAGCAACCTGAGGAAAATGGTAGATTATGCCAAAGCCAAACAAAATGCTTCAGGTGTAAAATTACTTTGGGGAACAGCCAATTTGTTCTCTAACCCAAGATATATGAACGGTGCTTCTACCAACCCTAATTTCCAGGTGGTGGCACATGCGGGTTTACAGGTTAAAAACTGTATTGACGCTACCATCGAGCTGGGAGGTGAAGGTTATACTTTCTGGGGTGGTCGCGAAGGGTATATGAGCCTTCTGAACACCAATACCAAAAGAGAACTGGACAACCTGGGTAAATTCCTTAATATCGCTAAGGATTATGGCCGTAAAAACGGTTTCAAAGGCAGCTTCTACATTGAGCCTAAGCCGGCCGAGCCGTCTAAACACCAGTATGACTTTGACGTTCAGACGGTGATCGGGTTCCTTAACCAGCACGGTCTGGAGAAAGATTTCTCTATGAACGTAGAGGTAAACCACGCCACGCTGGCCGGTCATACTTTTGCTCACGAGCTTCAGATGGCTGCTGATGCAGGTATGTTGGGGTCTATCGATGCCAACCGCGGAGATTACCAGAACGGATGGGATACCGACCAGTTCCCTGTTGACCTGTATGAACTGACCGAAGCATTGCTTGTGATCATTGAGGCCGGCGGATTCAAAACCGGTGGTGTTAACTTTGACGCAAAGACCCGTCGTAACTCGACAGATCTTGAAGATATATTTATTGCTCACATCGGCGGTATGGACGTATTTGCCAGAGCCCTGCTTGTGGCTTATGACATTCTTGAGAAATCACCGTACAAAAAGATGCGTTCCGACCGCTACGCTTCTTTTGACAGCGGAGACGGACTGAAATACACCAAAGGCGAACTAAGCCTTGAAGACCTGGTTAAAATCGCCCATGCAACCGGCGAACCTGCCCAGATCAGTGGTAAACAGGAAAGATATGAGCAGATTCTGAATCAGTACATCTGATAAAAAGAATTCTCCTGTAAAAGCCTCCCCGGTGTAATCCGGCGGAGGCTTTTGCTTTTTAAGGCAGATTATCCTCCTCCTGTTTCCAGAATTCAATAATTCCCTTATTTTTGATCAATCAATTCAATACCTGCTTCATGAACAAAATCTTTACGCTCTTATTATTCATCAGCGTCTCTTCTTTTGGCCAGGTTCCCAAAGCTCCCAAACGGGCAGAGGGCGACGGCCCCTATAACAAACTCATTATCCGTGGCGTGACACTGGTCAACAGCACCGGGGCTCCGCCCATCGGCCCTATTGACATCGTGGTGGAGAAAAACCGCATCAAAGAAATCAGGCAGGTAGGCAACCCGGGTGTGCCGGTTGACCCAAAAAGAAGACCCAAAGCCGAGGCCGGAGATAAAGAACTGGACTGCACAGGCATGTACCTGATGCCGGGGTTTATTGATATGCACGGCCACACAGGCGGGCGGGCACAAGGCACTCCGGCAGAATATGTGTATAAGCTATGGATGGCTCATGGGATCACCACCATCCGCGAGCCGTCATCTATGAACGGCCTCGACTGGACGCTGGAACATAAGAAAAAAAGCAGTCTGAATGAAATCACAGCTCCGAGGATCATGGCCTATACGGCTTTTGGTATGGGCTCGGATCAGGCCATTACCACCCCCGAACAAGCCCGTGAATGGGTGAGAAACAATGCTAAAAAAGGAGCAGACGGCATCAAGTTTTTCGGAGCAGAACCGGAGGTTTTCAGAGCTGCTCTTGAAGAAAATAAAAAACTGGGTCTACGATCTGCCTGTCACCATGCCCAGCTGGAAGTAGCCAGGATGAATGTGCTGGCCACGGCCAAAGCCGGGCTGACTTCTATGGAACACTGGTACGGACTGCCCGAAGCACTGTTTGATGACAGAACCCTGCAAAATTTTCCGGCCGATTATAATTACAACAACGAACAGCACCGGTTTGAAGAAGCCGGAAAACTCTGGAAACAAGCTGCTGAGCCGGGCTCTGCCAAATGGTACCAGGTCATGGACGAACTCCTGAAGCTTGATTTTACCCTTGACCCGACTTTCAATATCTATGAAGCCAACCGCGATCTGATGATGACCCGCAGGGCTGAATGGCACGATGAATACACCCTGCCATCACTCTGGAGATTCTATGGCCCGAGCCGGATTTCACACGGATCGTACTGGCTCAACTGGGGGACAGAACAGGAAATCCAATGGAAAGAAAATTACAGGATATGGATGCGTTTTGTAAACGAATATAAAAACAAAGGAGGCAGGGTAACCACAGGTTCCGACTCCGGGTTTATTTACCAGCTTTATGGATTTGCCTACATCCGGGAACTGGAACTGCTGCGTGAAGCAGGGTTTCATCCGCTGGAAGTCATCCGCTCTGCCACCATCAAAGGAGCTGAGGCCCTGGGATTAGACAAAGAAATCGGTTCTGTTGAAATCGGTAAGCTGGCAGATTTTGTGATCACGGAAGAAAACCCCTTGTCAAATTTCAAAACCCTGTATGGCACAGGAGCCATCAGCGTTACCGAAAACAATGAGGTGGTCAGAATCGGCGGCGTGAAATACACCGTTAAAGACGGTATCGTTTATGAAGCCAAAAAGCTACTGGAAGATGTAAAGATCATGGTAAAAAAGGCCAAAGAGGAAGAAAACTTTCAAATGACACAACCAGGAATGGGCAAAAAATAATCATGTCAGAACCAATAAAAACATACGACGTTGTCATTGCCGGGGCAGGACATAACGGCCTGGTGGCCGCCTGCTATCTGGCCGGAGCCGGCAAAAAAGTGCTGATGCTCGAACGTAACGATTATATAGGCGGGGCCACCACTTCACAGCAGGTCTTCAAAGATTATGACGCTCATTTGTCGAGATATTCTTACCTGGTGAGCCTGTTCCCGAAAAAAATCATAGATGAACTCGGTTTAAATCTGAACCTGAAAAGAAGAAAAACAGCCTCTTACACCCCTTATCACGAAAACGACACGGTGAAAAGTTTGTGGCTAAGTAATGAAAGCGAAGCCATTTCCAAAGCCTCTGTCCTGGAGCTCGGTTATGGGGAAGCGGAATGGGACGGCTATCAGCTTCTGCTAAAAAAGCAGGCAGATTTTGCAGCCCTGGTGTGGGATTCATTCCTGGAGCCGCTGAAGTCCGGAGAAGAATGGAAGGCTGTTTTTGCAGAAGCCGGACAAGCTGAGCTTTGGGAGGAATTCATAGAACGACCTGTTGGTGAATTGATCGAAAAACACGTCAAGAGCGATGTAATGAGGGGTGTTTTATTGACGGATGCTAAAATCGGTTCTTTTACCTCCGCCCATGATGAGAGTCTGTTACAAAACCGGACGTTCATTTACCATGTGATCGGCAACAAAACCGGCGAGTGGCGGGTACCGGAAGGCGGCATGGGAAGCCTTGCCACGCAATTAAAAGACAAAGCCCTCGGCCTTGGTGTTGAGATCAAAACCCATGCAACTGTTCATAAAATCACCGGCAAATACCATGTCCACTATACCGAAAATCAGGAATCAAAAACGGTAGCTGCCACATACGTTCTCCTCAACCACGGCATCTCCATTCATGATTTTATGGATGAGCCCATTGCCGCAAAACCTTATGACCGGGTCAATGAAGGGACTGCCTTCAAGATCAATGTGCTGCTCACAAAATTGCCGGCACTCAAAGACAAAAGCCTGAGTCCAGAAGATGCTTTTGCCGGAACGTTTCACGTGAATCAAGATTACGGACAACTTCAGAAGTCGTTTGAAGAGGCGGCTTTTCAGAAGAGGATTCCGGAAGTATTTCCTTTTGAGATTTATTGTCACACCCTGACAGATCCTTCTATATTATCAGGCGAACTTCAGCAAAAGGGCTTTCATACTTTCACGGCCTTCGGACTGGACATGGCATACGAGCTCTTTGAAAAGGACAATGAAAACATAAAGGAAATAGTACTCCGGAAGTTCTTTGAAGGCATCAATGAGTTTCTTGAAGAACCGCTCGAAAGCTGTATAGCCAGATCAAAAGACGGAAGCCTGTGCATTGAAGCCAAAAGTGCCCTGGATATTGAAACGGCTTTGAATATGCCCCGGGGAAACATTTTTCACAAAGGGCTGAGCTGGTTCTTTGCCGAAACTCCCGAAACCAAAGGAACATGGGGCGTAGAAACGGCCTTCGACAAAATCTATATTTGTGGCTCAGCTGCCCTGAGGGGCGGTGCTGTAAGTGGTATTCCGGGGAGGAATGCTGCAATAAAGGTATTGGAAAATGATTGAATATCCTGATTATCAAAATATTGCACAATAAAGCCTTCCTGGTAAAAAAACCTTCTCACCTGTCTGGTTAAAAAAAAATCCTTCAAAAATTTGCGTAGCCAAATAACTACATTTAAATTTGTAGTCAAATAGCTACAGAATGAATTTAAGACGAGACGTATTTCAAGCCATCTCTGACCCGACCAGAAGGGCCATCCTTCTGCTGGTTGCTTCACAATCGATGACTGCCGGTGCGATAGCTGCCAACTTTGACACGGCCAGACCGACCGTTTCAAAACACCTGCAGATACTCACCGAGTGTGAATTACTTGAACAAAAACAAAACGGCAGGGAAATCAACTATTACATCAATGCAAAAAAAATGAAAGAGGTAGCCGACTTCATTGAGCCGTTCCGCCGCATGTGGGATGACAGGTTTAATAAACTGGAAGACATCATGAAACAATACAAATCATAATAACATGGGACAAAAAACCAGAATAGATGCCGAAGACGGCAAACAGGATTTAGTCATTACAAGGGAGTTCGATTTGCCTGTGGAGTTGCTTTTCAGGGCCTATGAGGAGCCCGGCATTGTCGAACAATGGATGGGAACAAAAGTGCTGAAGCTTGAAAATAAAAAGCACGGCAGTTACCAGTTTGAAACCAGTGATCCCAACGGAAACGTGGTGTTCCGGTCCAACGGCACCATCCATGAGTTTACTCCGAACCAGAAAATCACCCGGACGTTCGAAATGGAAAATACGCCATTTCCTATACAGCTGGAGTTCCTGGAATTTGAAAAACTCACAGACGATACCAGCAAACTCACCATGCACATCATATACAAATCAGCCGCGTACAGAGACCAGATACTGCAAATGCCATTTGCGAAGGGTATCAACATGGCCCATAACCGCTTACAGGAAATCGTAAACCAGTTAAAATAACAATATTATGACAAAGAGAAACAAAATTATCTATTGGGTGGCCACATTATGGCTGTCTTTAGGCATGGTGTCAACCGGTATCGTGCAGATGATCCGAATGAAAGAAGAAGTGGATAAAATGACGCAGTTGGGTTATCCGGGCTATTTTCTGACCATTTTAGGTGTCTGGAAAATCCTGGGGGTGATAGCCATACTTATTCCAAGGTTTCCGCTTGTCAAGGAGTGGGCTTATGCCGGTTTCTTTTTTGCCATGTCAGGGGCTGTATTTACCCATCTGGCTGTCGGTGATGAGGCAAAGGAGTATTTCGGACCTGCATTGCTGCTGGTACTGACTGCGGTTTCCTGGTATTTCAGGCCTGTGGACAGAAAACTTGTTACCGTTAATCCGTCATAAAATGAATCCGAAAGTTGATTTTTATTTCAACAAAGCCACAAAATGGCAGGAAGAGCTGGAGCAGTTAAGGACGATCGTTCTGGAATGCGGGCTGACCGAGGAGCTGAAGTGGGGTGTTCCTTCTTATACCTATCAGAAAAGCAACATCGTTCTGATCCACCTATTTAAGGAATACTGTGCCCTCCTGTTTTTTAAAGGGGCTTTGTTACACAACGAAAAAGGCCTGCTCATACAGCAGACCGAAAATGTACAGGCAGCACGCCAGATCAGGTTTACGAATGTCAGTGAGATTGTTGAAAACAGAGCGGTACTGAAAGCCTATATTTTCGAAGCCATTGAAGTGGAAAAAGCCGGGTTAAAAGTCGTACTGAAAAAAACAGCCGACTTTAATATTCCTGAAGAGTTTCAGACAAAACTGGACGAAGTGCCTGGTCTGAAGGCAGCTTTCGAAGCACTGACACCGGGGCGGCAGAGGGCGTATATTTTTCACTTTTCACAACCTAAACAAGCCAAAACCCGTGAGTCACGGGTAGAGAAATACATACCGAAGATTTTTGAAGGAAAAGGACTGGATGACTGAACCGGCTTCCCTTTTGGGATTCTGGCCCTGATTTTAGTATCTTGGTATTTTCAGTGAGTACCTGTTAAACAGACACCATAAAATATACACCTCATGAATAGTAATAAAAGAGAGTTGTCCTCTGAACAACGCGAAGAATTATTCAAAGTATTGAAGGCCCGTTTTCAGAAAAACATGAAACGTCACGAAGGCCTGGAATGGGCCGACGTACAAACCAGGCTTGAAGCCAACCCCGGAAAACTCTGGTCACTTGATGAAATGGAACTGACTGAAGGAGAGCCGGATGTGGTGGGATATGATAAAAAAACAGGCGAGTATATTTTTTATGACTGCTCGGCCGAAAGCCCTAAGGGACGCAGAAGTTTTTGCTACGACCGGAAAGCCCTAGATGCCAGAAAAGAACATAAACCGAAAAATAATGTACTGGATGCGGCAGCTGATATGGGCATTGAGCTTTTAACGGAAGAACAATACAGGGAGTTGCAGCAATTCGGGAATTTCGATACCAAGACTTCCAGCTGGATCATCACCCCTCCGGATATCAGGAAACATGGTGGTGCCCTTTTTGGCGACTACCGTTATGGAACTGTTTTTATTTATCATAACGGGGCTGACTCTTACTATGCCGCCAGGGGATTCCGCGGCTCCCTCAGGATCTGACACGTTTAATATTACTACATCCGGTTTTCATTAAGGATGTGATCACCCAATAAAAAGCCCTTTTAAACATAAGTAAAGGGCTTTTTTTATGATAAAATATTACTAAATCGCAGGCTGCTTTTTCGCTAAATTAAGAATGACCTCCCGTTTCTGCAGAAGTCCGGGATTAGATTGATCCCAATCCCCCGCAAACGAAAAAGTTTTCATAATTTTATCTTTTCAAAATCAACCTCAATATGAAAAAACTATTCCGGCTCCTTTTCTTTCTTTTTATGGGTATGTTTGTGTCCTTTGGTGCTTTGTATGGATATGGCTTGTACCTTACCCGTAAACTCCCATGGCAACATCCGGTTTTCGACACCGTTGTTCCTGCCGACCCCGGAGCAATAGGAGAGAAAGGGGTGTTGATCTTTTCCAAAACCAATGGCTTCAGACATGAATCCATCGAAAAAGGCATAGAAGAAATTAAAAAAGCCGGAACCGCCAGAGGCTGGCATGTGGTCAGCACCGAAAACGGGGCTTTCTTTAATGATGATTATCTGAGCAGATTCAAAACGGTGGTTTTCCTTTCCACTACCAGCGATGTGCTGACTCCAGAGCAGGAAAAAGCGTTTGAAAAATACGCCGTAAACGGTGGCGGCTATGTAGGTATCCACTCCGCAGCCGATACTGAATACGACTGGAAATGGTATGATAACTTACTCGGCACCCACTTCAAAAATCACAGTATATTTCCCCATACACCGGAAGGAGAACTAACGACAGAAGTTACAGATCATCCGACTACCCAACACCTGCCTGCAAAATGGAAGAGAAAAGAAGAATGGTATAATTTTAATAAAAGTGTGCGAAAATCAGTCAACTTTAAAGTGCTCGTTTCAGTGGATGAAAAAACTTATGACACAGGCGAAACCAACGGCATGGGAGGAGATCATCCCATATCCTGGATCCATAAAACCGGACAAGGCAGGATGTTTTATACCGCCCTGGGCCACCACCCGGAAACCTATACCGATCCGAATGCCATGAACCACATCCTGGCGGCCATTGAATGGACCGGAAAAATGAATGAGGTGCCTGTTCCTTAATCTTTACCGGAACAGGGGTTTTACCACATAAAGGATCGCCGGCCTGATTCCTTTATACATCACAAAACCAATAATGGCCAGGACACTGCCGATGACGGTGGGTAATACCGCTCCGAAGGTGAATGTCATGGTGAGCACAAAACCAAGCAGACACTCCGCCTTGTAAACAGGACAAAACAAGGAAATAACCAGTATCGCCTGCAATAAATAGGCAGAAAGGCCATTGTATTTCAATGTAAACAGAATGGAAAGGATAATCCCGAAAAACACCGCTCCGGCAAAGCCATAGATAATCTTCACAGGGAAATCCGAAAAACTCACATGCTTCAGGTTTTCTCTTTCCTGAATACGATAGCCTGCCAGCCAGGTGAGCAATGGAAGTATCAGGCCTCCCCACCAGTTTGAGATTCCGGGCAAATCTTCCCGGGCCAGGAAATGATGAACGGGTACCCCGCCGTGAAAATGACTCCAGGCCAATAAGCCCCAGACGCCCGCAGAAACCACAAGCGTGATATAAATCCGGACCTTTAAAAATGGGTTGTTATTCATAAAAAGTATTTTACTGATTCCTGAAATTTACATTCTTGGCAACCACATGCCCATCGTAGCCCCAAAAATGCCGAGGGCCATGATCAGTGTAAATAACAAAATAACGGCCGAGGTCATATAAGTAAAGGTTTGATTCTGAATCTTTTGTGCGTAAAAATACATCTCCAGCAAAATCACAGAAAGCGGAAGGCCATAGCTGAAGAGGGACAAAACCGTTAGAAAAGGTCCGGTGAATGTCTCCGGATCAAAACCCACCGGAGCCTGGTTGACTACCAGCCAGGCCATGAGCCCCACCCTGAAAAACCAGACACCATTGGCTACCATAAAAAGGCGTAAGGTCCAGCGGCGGTGCTTGTCGAATTGACGTTTCTGGGCATATCTGATGGCCAGCACCGCAAAAACTAAGATATAAATTGCCTGCACACTGTTGCTTATGTACATAAAGGTATCTCCGACCGTGCCCCGGGTCCAGACCATCACAAAACCCACCAGACTCACGATCACCGCCGTAACAAGATACGTTCTGCCCAGCCACCGGTGAAAGGTGCGGAATCGATCACGGATCCGGGGTATCAGCTGCAAAGGCCCGCCAATGACAATAATAGCCGCCAGAATCACATGGACTCCCACCATTAAATTTCCTTTCCAGTCACCCTCCACATAGCCCTTGGGAAGCACCTTATTCCACCTGGCAAAATCTCCGGTAAAAGTAGACGTATAATAGACCGCAATAATATAGCCCCCGAAAATCCACTGGCCGATGGTGGCGGTAATGAACCAGAACCTGGCTGTAAAATCTAACAGCTTAGGGCTGTAAGTAAGGGACTTGTCCGACGTAAGTACATTTGTTTCCATAAAAATAGCTTTTTGATTTCACCAAAATTACTCAAGCTATTTCCCTGACTGTTAGACAAATGTCCCATTAGGATGAGTGGTTATATTTCTATGTGGCCGTTAATGTCAGATTTCTTTCCTCAATCTGCTCAGGTGCCTGCGGGTGATGCCCAAAAAGGAAGCTATATAACTTAAGGGTACATTCTGAATGATGTTGGGATTTTCTTTTACGAATTTCTCATACCTTTTTTCTGCGGTCAGGTTTGCCATATCAAAGGCACGCTGCTTATTGACCTCTATCCTTTTATTCAAAATCTGCACGGTATAGTCTTTCTGTGTAATACCCTGGCTGGCCGCAATGTCCACGTCGTCACGGGTTATCTGCAGCAACTCGCAATCGGAGATACACTGAATGTTTTCATTGGAAACCGTGCGGTTCATAAAATGAAAATAGGAGGTAAAAAACCTGGAACCGTCATTCAGGTCATTGATGATTTCATTGCCGTCATTGTCAATATGGTAGTTTCGCATAAAACCCGAAACGATGAAGGTGTGGTGCTTATGAACCGTCCCAGCCGTTTCGATGATCGTATCTTTGGGCACAACAACGGGCTTGAACAACTGCCGGCAAAGCTCTTTATCTGCTTCGGGCATGATCAGTATTTCGGCTACATAATCGAAAAATTTCTCGTAAAAGTGATTCATTTTCAGGCAGAAATTTAGGAATAAACCACAAATGAGTATAAAATACGGGTGTTTTGCAATATTTTTTTGATAAACGGGAGATTTTAACATTCAAAAAACACAGAAACCGGCCTTGACAGACCGGTTTCTGCTGATCAGGTGAGAACCTCTCAGAACAATAATTCCAGGACCTCTTTATCGTACAATGCCGTTTGTAATTTTTTGGAGTAACTGTTCAAAAGAACAGAAACGCTTATTTTTTGCTCCGGAAAATAATAGGCAATACCATTAAAACATTGCACATTGCCCCCATGACCGATGGCCTTTTTGCCATCTACATCCAGCAGAAAAAGCCCCAGGCCATAGTCTTTGATATAAGTCAGGTCTTCAGGAACTTCCGCCTTGATAGCACCCGGAGATTCCATTTCCGAAAGTGATTTTGCAGAAAGTATTTTACCTGTTTTGAGGGCTTCCATAAAAATGGCCAGGTCATAGGAATTGGAAATCAATCCGCCGTCAAGCATGTCCTGCCCGCCGACTGCATTATGGTCAATTTCTGTCAGGTCTTTCATCAGGCCGTTGTTGTAAACATCAAAGTAACCCCTGGATAAAGAGGCGGGATATGAAGTTGAAGCATACGTGTTTTTAAGCCCTAATGGTTTGATGATCATGTCGGTGACAGCTTCATAGGCTGTCTTCTTGGTCACATTTTTAATGACAAGGGCCAGTATCAGGTAGTTTGAATTGGTATATTGAGCCGCTTTACCCACTTCAAAACGTGCTTTTTTGCCGAAAATGGACCGGAGGTTTTCTTCAGCAGACTGTCTTCTTACAGACAGGTTCAGGATGTCCAGCAGACCGCCGATTCCCAGGTATTCATGGACTCCCGATGTATGCTGCAACAGGTCTCTGATCGTTGCTTTCTCGAGGTTCCTGATGTTCCTTGTGTATTCTTCAGGCAGGTATTTACCGGCTAAATCATTGATGTTCAACTTTCCTTCTTCCTGTAGTTTCAGTATCACAGCTGAGGTGAAAGTCTTCGAGATGCTCCCGATCCTGAGCGTATGACAAGGGCTCAGGTTCACATTGCCGGGCAAGTCGGCTTTGCCGGAGGCAGCAGTCCATACCCCTTCCGGCGATTTTATGGTAATGCTCACGCCTGCCGCCCCGGCTCGCATAAATTTGTCAATGATTTTCTGGTATTTGGCAGCATTCGGGTGATTCTTAATTCCCAGGTCACAATTGCCTTGAGCAGGTGTGGCTTCCGGTTCTTTTTCGCAAGACCCCAGCAGTAATGCAGGGGCCAGTAGGAGTAATTGAATTGCTTTTTTCATTTTTGTTTTCTCTTAATTGTTTTCTAATTTGATTTTCAGGCCCGCCCCAAAGAAGTTATTAAGGGCAAAAGGAATGTAGATGTTGCCGGACGGAGCGGCCAGCATCACTTTATAATCGGTGGTGACACTGTATTTTTCTGATAGCGGATACTCAAGCCCGAGACCCACTTTGACGTTGGCCATGGGTTTTCCGAAGTGCCGGGCTTTTTGGTATTCGCCGTCTTTTAGTTCGTACTTGTCTCCCGGAAGAATCGTGTGTTTGTAGCCCAATGCCGTCAGCAGATTGATCTGCAAGCCAAAATTAAACCTGTAACCGAGGCGGTAGGAGGCATCCAGCATGATCGCGTGTTCAGCCAGGCGATGGTAATAATAATAAACATCGGCACCCAGAGACTTTTGCCAGTGTTTACCGCTTTTTACTCTGAAATCGGCCCCCACATTGAAGGCAGGGTGAACAGGAAGTTTCAGTAACCTGAAGGAGGGTAAACTTGTCGTTTCGTTGGCGACAGAGAAGCGGAGTGTTTCCGGCCTCAGCTGGGCATAGGACCGGGAGTGATCGAGTAAGACGAAAAGGATCAGCATCTTACCAAGGAGTCTGGCTTTTTTCATAAAATTTAATTTTTGATTTGAGCCACAAACTTCCGGCAATCCGGCACACCAATCGCCCCAGCTTGTAAGATGAAACCTGGTCGATTATAAATCACTGATTATCAAATAAAAAAAGTGCCTTTTCTTGTGAAACGGCACTTCTGTATTTCCTCAAATACGGGATAGTCAGGCAATACTCTTCAGGTATTCTGACGGCGAAAGGCTGGTTGATTTTTTAAAGAAACGGTTGAAGGCAGACTTTGAATTGAATCCGCAATCATAAGCCAGAGCCAGCAGGGTGTATTTCTGGTTTCCGGGAATTGAAACCAATCTCTTAAATTCTTCTACCCTTAAAGCATTGACATAATCATAAAAATTGACACCCTCTGTTTCATTGATGACCTGTGATAAATAGTTGGGATGAACAGACAGGCGGCCGGCCAGGTCGGTCAGGGTCAGTTCGGGTTCTGTAAATAGTTTCCCGGTATACATCACGTGCTGCAATTGCAGGTGCAGGTCTTTGGCCGCATCTTCGTTGAGGCCCGATTTTGCATATTTCTTTTTGACTATGCCTGAGTCATAAACGGCACTTTCAATAACCAATTCCCGGATGGGATCATCTTCGGTGATTTCAGGAAATCTGTTGGTAAATATTCCGGCTTGTTTTATACCGAAATAGCCTATGAACACGATGAAAACAGAGGCCATTGAAAATATCCACTCATCGTTTCCTGTAAAAATAATGACGGTCCAGAGGGCTCCCATCCCATAAAACAGGAACCTCAGCCAATTGAGATTGATCTTTCCCTGGTTTGAAAATTGACCGAGGATACGCCTCTTGTGTTTGAAAAGCAAAATGTTGGTGATGACGATGTAAACAATTCCCGAAGTACTTAATAGAACATCCTGGACAAACGTCAGTGTTTCAAAACCAGCCCAATCGTTTTTGTAGAGTATGATTCTTTCGTTTTCGGAAAGCAGCATAACGGGCAGGTCTGAAAACAGGATCAGGACCGGAAGCACAAAATGCAGCAGCCATCTTTTAGTCCTGAAATTTTCCGGATTCGTCAGGGCCTCTGTATAAAGATAAAGCAGGGGCCCATGCAGAAAAGCATACGGGAGATTGAACCACATGATGCCCGGATACCGGAAAATAATACCGGAAACAAAACTGTAATAAGCAAAAAGGTGTATCCCGATAACGATCATCCAGATTCCCAGGAAAGTATCTGCAAGGTTCCTCCCTTTTTTGGTGAGGATAATCAAGGCCAGAAAAAAAGCGACGAAGATGGAAGTGGTATACATCATGATGATTAAGATTTCTGATTGTTATACACATGACAACTCAGAGTGCCGGTTACCTTAAACCGGATTTTTTACCCGTTCCGTTTTGCCTGAAAAAACCGCAGGGGCTCAACTCACTTAATGCCTGTCCTTATCATTTAAACCCCTGATAAACAACAACTTTAGCCAAATGGTGTTATTTTTACACTTTTTAAAGAATAAATTGATATATTTCAATAAATTTGGGCCGGAAAAACAATTTCTCATGTTGGAAGATCAAAAGGATGACATCAGGCTGTTGCAGGATATGCGGGAAGATAAAGCTTCCGGCTTTGAGGCCATCTACAGAAAATACTGGAGACGGCTTTTCGCGATCGTGATCAGCAAGACCAACAACGAGGAGCTCGCCAAGGAAATCGTCCAGGAAATTTTCATCTCGCTTTGGGAAAAAAGGCATGAATCCATGATCATCAACCTGGAGCATTACCTCATGAGGGCATTGAGAAACAAGATCATTGATTCGTTCCGGCAACGGAAATTCGAAACCCTCGACAGCCGTGACCCGGAAGATACCGGCGGTTCTCATTTTCAGTGGGTCGATGAAACCGAAAGCATCATCAATGCCAAAATCAACGACCTCCCCGAAAAAACCCGTCAGATCATCATTCTGAATAAAATAGAAGGGAAAAGTCCGAAGGAAATCTCAAAAGAACTGGACATCCCCCAGCGTACGGTAGAACACCACATCACCACAGGCGTGAGGCAACTCCAGGAAAAACTGAAAAAATATCTCAATTATACCCTCCTGCTGCCCTTGTACTTTTTAAAGTAGTTTCAGGTGTTCTTCTTCATTTCATATAAGGATTCCAATAATTTTCATAAATTCTTGCGGGAAACACCTTCCTCCCCGACTTATCTTTTACAGGTCAGCAACATAAGCCTGTCTTTTCATTCATGAGCAAAATTCATTTCAGAGAAACGCTCCGGAAATACCTCAGCGGAGAGTGTTCGGATAAAGAAAAAAGGATTGTAGAGCAATGGTACCAGCTGCTTGACAATCCCGAAAGGTTTAACAATTATTCGGAAGAAAACCTGAACCTCCTCGAAGCCGAACTCTGGGGCAAAATAAAAGCAAGGACGGTAGCTCCGCCGGTCAGGATTTCCGGCAAGGTCTACATCTGGACCATCGCTGCTTCCGTAGCAGTTTTTCTGGTGTCCGGCCTGTACATTTTTCTGAACCGCTCTTCAACTCCAGCTTTCCTTCAGAAAGAGGTGCTTTCTGAGAAAAACCTGATCGTCAGAAAAAACAATGATAAAAGCCGGAACCTGAAAGTCGTTTTGCCGGATAAGTCGGGCATACTGCTGGAACCGGGCTCTGAAATCAGGTATCCTGAAAAATTCGACGCTCATGAACGCAATGTTTACCTCAGCGGAAATGCCTTTTTTGAAGTGACGCCTGATCCTCAAAAACCATTCAAAGTCTATACGGGGGACGTGGTCACCAAAGTGCTAGGCACAAGCTTCTGGATAAAAAATGATCCGAAAATGAACATTGAAGTTTCTGTCATTACGGGAAAAGTCACCGTGTTCAAGAAAGAAGGAAATGCCGACTCAAATGATCCGAAAATCAAAGACGGGGTGATTATCACTGCCAACCAGAAAGCGACTTACCACATTGAAAACATGCTGTTTACCACTGATCTGATCCCCCAGCCCAAGCCTATTGCCGAAAAAGTGGCTGACGGTTTTGATACGGAAATGAAATTCTATGACACACCATTGACTGAAGTATTCAAAAAGATTGAAAATGCCTATGGCCTGGAAATTATCCTGGAAAATGAAAATGTAGGAAATTGTCCTTTTACCGGAGACCTGCGAAAACTGGACCTTTTCCCAAGGCTCGATATCATCTGTGCTTCCCTTCACCTTTCTTTTGAAGTAAGAGGCACCAAAATATTAATCAACGGCAACGGCTGCCAGTAAGCCCGCCCTGAATTAATAAAAGGCTACTGATGCTCGAACATCAATAGCCTCTGTTTTCTCCTGATCAGCTCCGTCGCTAAACAAGCCTGATCATGGAATCATTTTGCTCATTATAAAAACAAAACTCTTAAAACTATGAAAAGAATTCGACAATTCAAAAATCCCCTGATTCGAATTATGAAACTCTCCTTTGTTCATTTGTTGTGGATAGCCTCCTTCTCGACCATCACCATGGCCAAAGACGGGTATTCTCAGGAAATCCTGGACAAAAGAATTACCCTTGAACAACACAATGTTGAGATCAGGAAGCTCCTGAAGAACATCGAGGACATGACAGATGTCAATTTCGTTTACAGCTCAGCCTCTATCGGTGCTGAACAAAAAGTGAGCATTTCAGCCAGAAACCTGAGGCTGTCCCAGATTCTGGACGAGATTTTTAAATCCCGGAACATCCTTTATAAAATCTACGATAACAAGATCATCCTGACCAAAAACAAGTTCAGGCTGATGAACCTGATAAAACCACCCGCCAGTCCTATTCTGAACGCATTCGATAAAGTCGTCAAAGGAAAGGTCATGGATCAGAACGGAGACCCGTTGCCCGGCGTCAGTATCGTCATCAAAAACACCATCAAGGGTACTACCACCAGTGCAGACGGCTCTTACTCTTTAAATGTTCCTGATGACAATACCATCCTGGTATTCAGCTATGTAGGCTATGCCACCACCGAAAAAAGTGCCGGCGGGGCTGCCACCCTTGATATCGTGCTGAGCCAGGATGAAAAATCGCTTAGTGAAGTCGTGGTGGTAGGGTATGGTACCCAGAAAAAAAGCGACCTGACCGGGGCCATCAGTTCCATTTCTCCCAAAGACTATGAAGAACAGCCCATTATCAGGATGGACCAGATCCTGCAGGGCCGTGCCCCGGGTGTCCAGGTGATCAACGGTGTCGGCGGACCTGGCGGCAATGTAAAGATCAGGATACGCGGAGCCAACTCGATTCAAGGCGATAACAATCCTTTGTATGTCATAGACGGTTACGTGGGCGGTGATTTGTTTGACCTCAACCCGGACGATATCGAAAGCATCCAGGTGTTGAAAGATGCCTCTGCAACTGCCGTTTACGGAAGCAGGGGAGCCAACGGCGTGGTGTTGGTCACTACTAAAAAAGGATCGCTCAACAAGTCTGTTCTGACCGTCGGGGTGAATTACTCCATGCAGGACATGATCAAAGACTGGGACGTGCTGAGTGCTGCAGAATTTGCTGAAATCGCCAACAAACGTTCAATAGCCATCGGGGCGACCCCGGCGTTTTCGCAGACTCAGATCGATGAATTCAGACGTACCGGCGGCACAAAATGGCTCGACGAAGTGCTGAGAACAGCCCCTATGAAAGATTACCAGATCGGCATGTCAGGCGGTGGCGGAAAAACGACTTACATGGTTTCCTTTAACCACCTCGACCAGGAAGGCATCGTACTGGGCTCAAGTCTGAAACGTTATAACCTCAGGGCCAACATCAATTCGCAGATCAACAAACGCATTGACCTGAGAATGAACGTGTCAGCCACAAGACGCAACAGCCTGAATGCCAGCGACAATAAATCAGCTCCGCTGGGACAGGCCCTCATGTGGGCCCCGACCACGCCGATCCGGGATGCCAACGGGAATTTCATCAAAAATGACCCGACCAGTTCCATTTCTGTCAACCCCGTTGCCCTGGCTCTTGACCTGAAAGAACATTATTTTAATACGATCGGTAATGCAACAGGTGGCATCAATTTCAAAATCCTGGAGGGGCTTACTTTTGATGTCGGGGTTGCTGCCAATTATACAAGTTCACAATTCAGGGGTCTCAGAGGTGTGACGATCAACGGCACTTCAGCCAGTGCAGAGCGGAATTTTTCTGAAGGATTCAGTCTTCAGAACACCAATAACCTGACCTACCGGAAGGTTTTCGGAGGGCTTCATTCCCTGACAGCCACGGCGGTTTACGAGACCATCGCTTACAAAAGCACCGGTTTTTATGCAGGAGCTTCCGGCCTGATTTTTCCCGGCCTGGGGTATGACAACCTCTCTCTCGCCAATACCGTGTCGACAAGTGCCGGTTACTCCAATAACGGGCTCATTTCATTCCTGGGAAGGGTAAATTATGCTTTCAAAGAAAAATACCTGCTGACCGCCTCATTGAGAAGAGATGGTTCTTCCAAGTTCCAGGGGGATAACAAATACAGCGTTTTCCCTTCCCTGGGTTTTGGCTGGAAGATTTCTGAGGAGTCATTCATGAAAGACCTGACCTGGATGCAGTCTTTCAAAATAAGAGGAAGCTATGGTGTGACGGGTAGTCAGGCCATTGGTTCATATGCCACGCTTTCCACCTATCTTTCTGATGCCTACAATGCCACAGCTCCTTTCAGCAACAGCACCCTGACGCCCGGCATTATACTCGGAAACCCCGCCAACCTGGCCCTCAAATGGGAAACCACCAGCCAGCTGGATCTCGGTGCCGATCTGTCTCTCAACAAAGGAAACATAGAAATCGGATTTGATTATTACATCAAAAACACCAAAGACCTGTTGCTGAACGATAAACTCCCTGACTACGTCGGCGGCGGGGTGATCACCCGTAACGTAGGTCAGGTCCAAAACAAAGGCGTTGAATTGTACATCAATGCTACGCCAGTACAAAGAAACGATTTTCACTGGGACTCGGGGTTCAACATCTCATTCCTGAGCAACAAAGTAGTTGACCTGGGTAAAATTGATACTTTATTCACCGGGTCAAATGTCGGTGGAGGACTAGCTACCCAATCCGAATTTGTACTGGTAAAAGGACAACCCATGGGCTCTTACTGGGGATTGACCTACCTGGGCGTATGGCAGGCTAACCAGGCAGATGAAGCCGCCAGATACGGCTCGGTTCCCGGCGACGCCCGGTATCTTGACCTGGATAACAACGGTATCATCAACCCAAAAGACTACCACATTATAGGTACCGGTCTTCCGAAAGTTTCCCTCGGATGGAACAACACTTTTACGTACAAAAGCTTATCATTGAATTTGTTTACCCAGGGACTCCTCGGCTTCGATAAGCTCAATTACACCTATGCCGTTTCGATCAGTGCCAATGCCAATGCCCGTGAAGCCACCTTGGCAGACATCCGGAATTACTACCGGCCGGGCAATGAGAACACCGACGTGCCGGGTTTCAGCAAAAGCAACAAGAACTTTGTGCAGTCTACCCGGTTCCTTGAAAAAGGAGATTTTATAAGACTGAAAAACATCAGCCTGAGCTACGCCCTGCCTAAAACAAAGAGCAAATTTGCTGACATCAAGATTTTCGTGAGCGGAACCAACCTCCTGACTTTCACGAGATACAGGGGCATTGACCCGGAGGCCACCAACATCACTTCCAGCACGGATGTTAACCAGAGCATAGACCTGGGAACCTATCCCAATGCCAAAATTTATACCGCTGGCGTAACCTTTAAATTTTAAACCGAAACGATCTTTTGAAATGAAAAATATACATAAAATTATCGCATTATCTTTCCTTCTCCTGGCCACAGGCTGTGAGGATATCCTTTCCGAAGACCCAAGGGGAGCATTGACCGGAACCACCGCCCTCAATAGCGTAGAGGGACTCGAAGCCGCTCTGACAGGGGCTTACAAACCATTGACCATTACCTGGGGAACCGGCTTTGCTACCGCAGCCACGGTCGCCGTTTTAATGGGTTCCGATGATCTGACCACCCATTCCGGAAGCAATAAACAGGATTTCAGAGAATTTGACCAGCTGCAGGTTACAGGGCTTAACGGCCGGATAACTCCCATCTGGAGTGGTTGCTATAAGTCGATCCAGGGAGCCAACAACATCATCAATAATTATAAAAACACTGCAGGTGACGCTTCCAAAATCAAACAGATTGCGGGAGAGGCTTATTTCCTGAGGGCTTTCGATTATTACTGGCTTACCAGGCTTTGGGGCAAAGTTCCGCTGATTACGACAGCCGACTTTTCATCCGAACTCCTGAGTGTCAAAAATGCAGAAGTGAAGGAAATCTATACCCAGATAGAAAGCGACCTTAATAATGCCATCACCATGCTGGCTGATAAGAAAAGGGACGTGGGAAGAAGCAACAAGGGAGCAGCCAAGGTCCTCCTGGCCGATGTCTATCTTACCATGGCGGGGTGGCCTCTGAAAGAAACCGCAAAATATGCAGAAGCTGCAAAACTGGCCAAAGAGGTGATCGACCAGAAAAGTACTTTCGGATTTGACCTCGTTCCGGACCTGGCAACCTTCTATAACAACACCGTCGCCGGAGTAGCTACTTCTGAAGAAGTCTTTACCCTTCACTTCTGCGGGTCTTGTCAGTGGTTTACCGCCAATGCCCTTTATGGAAGTTCGGCCATGCCCTCTGACGAAGGTGGGTGGGATGATTATTTCCCGGAACTTAACTTTTACAACAGCTTTCCCGAAGGCCTCAGAAAAGACCTTACTTTCCATACGACTTTTACCAAAGCCGGCGGCGTAAAAATCTCCTGGCAGGAAGGGCAGACCAAACACCCTTATTACGCCAAGTTCAGATATACCGGCGGGCTGAATACTT
This sequence comes from Emticicia sp. CRIBPO, assembly GCF_009905725.1. GTDB lineage: Bacteria > Bacteroidota > Bacteroidia > Cytophagales > Spirosomataceae > Leadbetterella. The sequence continues at coordinate 389,907 of NZ_JAAAKV010000007.1, forward strand.
CGTCGACCAACTCCAGCCTGAACCTGCTTCGCTACCCTCACCTGTTGCTCATTTATGCCGAAGCCAAAGCAAGAGCAGGCACTCCCGATGCCCAGGCCTATGAAGGACTGAACCTCATCAGGAAAAGGGCAGGCCTACCGGCCTTAAGCGGATTGTCAAACGAAGAATTTATCAAGGCGGTGATCAACGAAAAGTCGTGGGAATTTGCCGGAGAATACACCCGGTGGTTTGACCTGCAGCGTCTTGAAATGATCGAACAGGTCAACACCGGCAAAAACCCGGGAGACCTTAAACCGGCTCCGGTGCTGAGCAAGAAAATCTATTATCTGCCCGTTCCGAACAAAGACATCACCGTTAATCCGAATATAGGAAACTAAGCCTCTTTTCAGACTCCCGGGTACAGAGATCCCCGGGAGTCTGTTTTTAAACCCTCATTTATATGAGTCCGGACAGCCTGGTCTCCCGGCAAAAGATACCTTCCGATCACATTTAATCCAATATTATTTATCATGTTATATTCTTTCATGAAATTTGACTATTTTCATGGGACAATTATTCAACCATTTATACCGACTTAACCTTCATGAAACGTTTCTTCATTTATTTGTCCCTCTTTGTCTTTAGTTTCGGATGGCTGGCATTAAAACCCGCCGATCCTCCACCAGCTGAAAAGAAAACCAGCCTTTACATTGTTCAGAATGAAAAAGCCTCCACCATTTCAGTATTCAGACTTAATGGAAAGACACCTATTCTGACTCAAACCGTCAAACCGGATTTCAGACCTTACATTCACCCTTTGGTGGCTCCGGACGGCAAGGGTATCCTGACACAATACAGCCCGGGGCATCATAAACACCAGACCGGAATTTACTTGGGATTTACGAGGGTCAACGGCCGCGATTATTTTCATCATCCGGAAGGCGACTACTGGCGAAAAGTATCCTCCAGGATCATAAAAAGCAAGGGCCTGGAAGTCAAATGGGAAACCGTCTACGACCTCCTCGATGAAAAAGGAGAGACCGTACTGACTGAAACCCAGACCTGGACCATGCGGGAGCAGGACAACACCTACTTACTCGATCTCGAGTGGGCAGGAGAAGCCAAAACCGATGTCACTATGGGAAAATATGACTATGGCGGGCTGTTTGTCCGGATGCCCTGGAAAGAAGGCGACAAAGCAGAAATCATCAATGCCGCCAGACAGAAAAACGGAAAAGCAGAAGGGCAGCGTGCCATGTGGGCAGATGTCGGTATCCAGCTTGAAGGCCGCAGCGACCCGGCCCATATCGCCATTTTCGATCACCCTGAAAACCGCGGCTTCCCGCAATACTGGAGAGTCGACGGTCAGTTTGGCTTAGGCCCCGCTCCTGCCCGGACAGGGGACTGGTATATCAAAAAAGGGAAAGTGGAAGTTATCAGGCATCAACTTGTGGTTTATACAGGGATACTTAATGACGTCCAACTTACCAATACATGGAGTAAATTCAGCGGACAGGACATGACTTACGCCCTCTGGGGAATTGCCCAGAAAGAGGGTCTCGATGCCAAGTTCCTGACACCGGACGAGGCTATTGCAGCCATGACCGTGAAAGAGGGATTCAAAGTAAATACCTGGGCCTCAGAACCCATGATGACCCAGCCCATGGCGTTTTGCTGGGATGACAAAGGTCGTCTGTGGATTGCTGAAAACCGGGATTATGAATCACGGGGGCATGGGTTTTCCAATGCAGGAAACAGCCGTATTCTGATCCTGGAAGACACGGACCACGACGGCATTGCAGACAGCAAAAAGGTCTTTCTTGAAGGCATCGCATTTCCGTCAGCCATGGCAGTGGGTTTTGACGGCTTGTTTTTAGGAGCTCCGCCTAACCTCCTCTTTGTGCCCGACCGTAACCATGACGATGTGGCCGATACCGAAAATATTGAAGTACGGTTGACAGGCTGGGGCATCAGGGACCGCCACGAAACCCTCAACAGTTTTCACTGGGGGCCAGACGGATGGTTGTATGGATGCCAGGGGTTTGCCACACCTTCTAAAGTAAGGAAGCCGGAAGGCAAAGGCAAAATCTATAAACACAAGGACGCGTTTCCGGATGATATACTTAAAGGCGAAGGCGTTGACATCAACGGAGGCGTCTGGCGGTATCATCCCACCAAAGATATCTTTGAGGTAGTCGCCCACGGGTTTTCCAATCCATGGGGCATTGACTATGATGCCAAAGGCCAGCTGTTTATCAGTGCCTGCGTCATTCCTCACATGTGGCATGTAATTCCCGGCGGCATTTACCATCGCCAGGGCGGACAACATTTTAATCCTTATGTCTACAGTGACATCAGGACCATTGCCGACCACTCCCACCGCTCAGCTCATGGCGGGGCCCGGGTCTATCAGTCAGATGCTTTTCCAGAAGAACAAAAAGGCCGGATTTTTATGGCCAATATCCATGAGCATGGCATCCTCTCGGATATCCTTGATAAAAAAGGCTCGGGTTTTTCTGCCAGGCATGGCGAAGAACTCATGCTGGCCAACAACGCCCAGTGGGTAGGCTTCAGCACTGAAGTCGGACCCGATGGTGGTTTATATGTACTCGACTGGCACGATGCCGACATCTGCGGAAAGGAAGTGCTGAACGGAGAAACAGGGAGGGTTTTCCGGATCATGCCCAAAGAAACACTCGCCAAAGACTGGAAAGGACGTTACGAAGATCTTAACCTGCTTTCGGACAAACAACTGGTTGACCTGCAAAAAAGTCCGAGCGACTGGCACAGCAGAAGGGCAAGGGTTATTTTACAGAACAGGGCCGCCAAAGGACAAATTGCCCAGAGCACCCACGAAAACATCCGGGCCATTATCGCAGAAAACGGCAATCCCGACTGGCGTTTGAAAGCATTATGGACATTACATGTAACCGGTGGACTGACTCCCGCTCAGTTGCTGACGTTTCTCAGTGACTCCGATCCTTATGTCCGGTCATGGGCCATTCAGTTATTATGTGAAGACAAGGCCCCGTCTACAGAAGCCCTGGCTGAGTTTGTCCGGCTGGCTAAATCCGACCCATCTCCTGTTGTCAGGCTTTACCTGGCTGCGGCCATGCAAAGGATTGACCAGGAATCTGCCTGGAAAATAGCAGAAAACCTGGCCCTCCACGGAGAAGATAAAGACGACCACAACCTGCCCAAAATGATCTGGTTTGGCCTGGAACCCCTGGTGAGCAAAAATCCGGCAAGGGCTCTGGCCTTGGTTTCGCAAACCAACATCCCGATGCTGGCCCGTTACGTAGCCCGCCGAAATGTGGACGCCAGCGAAACTGAAAAACTGATCGCCGCTATAGGGAAAACCACCAAAAATAAGGTAAGCATGCTGGAAGGCCTAAGGGACGGACTGGAAGGAAGATTTGACCTTAAGGCCCCAGCCAACTGGAAACCTGTCTATACCAAACTTACCCAAACCAAAGGTCAGGCTGCCCAGCTGGCCCTGCAGGTATCACAAAGGTTCGGAGACACCGAGGCCACACAAAAATCAATGCTCACCCTGAAAAGTAAAACGGCTACCGCCATTCAGAAACAGCAGGCCCTTGAATCGATGGCCAGCAGGAAACGGGCAGAGCTGGCGGATGAGTTGCCGGAATTGCTCAATGACGCCCAACTCAGAATCCACGCCATCAGGGCCATTTCAGAATATGACAGAGAGCCTTTGGGTAAATTGCTCATTGCCAGGTACAAGGATTTCAGTCCTGCGGAAAAACAGCAGGCCATTCAAACCTTATCATCCCGGCCGAAATACGGCTGGTTGCTGACCCAGGCTCTCAAAAACCAGGTCGTCCCGAAAAGAGACGTCCCTCCTTATTCTGCCCGTCAGTTGCTGAGGGTAGTGGGTAGCGGCTTTATCGAAGTCTGGGGGCCGATTGAACAGGAACCCTCTCTCGAAAAATCATATTCGAAATACCAGAGACTTATCACTGAAAAAGCTCTGGAAACTGCCAATCCGGCCAAAGGAGAGGCTGTGTTTCAGAGTGTCTGCGGAAGTTGTCATAAGATGTTCGGGAAAGGAGGGAATATAGGACCCGACCTTACCGGATCCAACCGGGCCAACCTGGATTACCTGTTGTTCAATGTGCTCAATCCAAGCGGAGAGATTCAGGATGATTACAAACTCGTGGTGGTCACGACCCGCGACGGCCGTATTTATTCAGGCAATGTCATTTCAGAAAATGAACGCCAGCTTACTTTAAGGGTGGTCGGGCAAAGCGACCAGGTGATCAATAAATCTTCGATACAATCACGGGAGGTTATGCCGAGTTCACTGATGCCTGTCGGGCTTTTTGATAATTTACATGAGCAGGAAGTTCTTGACCTGGTGAAATATATGCGGACACTGAGTCCGGCAAAATCCGGGCAAAAGTAATCAACCCTAACCGGATGTCCCTATTGACAAATAAGAAGGCGTCCGGTTATTTTTTAAATTCAACCGTATTACCCCTGGCTGATTTATACACCTCAGGCACGTGTTCAATGATCTCACTTTTCAGTAACTCCACCAGCCTTTGTTTTACAAAATTACGGTGGGTCAGGATACTGATCCTTCTGTTGGGCTGCGGATCCGCAAAACGCTTGACACGCAGATGCTCCTCCTCTGAAAAATTTAATGTCGCCAGTTCCGGCAAAATCGTAATGCCCAGCTGACGGTCCGCCAGGTTTTTTAACGTCTCCAGGCTCCCCGAGGTGTATTCTATCGAATTCTCCTGTTGCTTTCTCAACTCACAGAACCGCATGATCTGTGATCTGAAACAATGCCCCTCTTCCAGCAATAATAAATCACTTACATCTATGTCTTCGGCCAGCAGGTACTCCTTTTCAAATTTCCGGGGGGTGTACACCACAAAGGGCTCAAACAATAAAGGATATTCATTAAAGTTACTGTTGTCTTCCGGGCTGACCAGTATCCCGGCATCCAGCTCTCCGTTCTGAAGCTTCTCTAAAATATTTTCCGTAATCGTTTCTGAGATTCTTAATTTGACGTCAGGATATTTTTCTTTAAAACTCATTAAAAATAAGGGCAGCAGATATGGAGCAATGGTAGGAATGATCCCCACTTTCAATTCTCCTGAAATGGTATTTTTTGAAGAATTCACAATCTCAGAAAAGCGGCTTATTTCCCTGAGGATTGTCTTGGCCTGCTCTATCAGTTTTTCACCCGCCTGGGTGGGGATCACCGGCTGCTTGCTCCTGTCGAATATTTTAACCCCACATTCTTCTTCCAGCTTGTGAATCATCATACTGAGGGTCGGTTGAGTCACATGGCAAGACTCTGCCGCACGGGCAAAATGCCTGTGGGTATTTACGGCCATCACATATTCCAGTTGTTGAATATTCATCCTCTTTTAGTATTATTTTAAGATATTCCGGTACTTGGTTTTGACAAAGTGTTATCTCAGCACAAAGATATAGACAAAATCTATTGAATCATAAAAACTATCAGTTTGACTTATTTGGCCTAAGTGCTTAATTTTGGATAAAATGAAAACAACAGTAACCAGAAACGACCTGTAATGGATGAAGATGACAGCCCCGGTCGTGAGGCTCTGTTCCAGCTTATAAATTATTCTTTTTTTTAATATAACAACAACGTATCGACGATGGAGAACTATTCTGGTGATATCAGCAAATGTCCAGTTCATGGAGGAGCTCAAAAACACAATGTTGGCGGCAGCGGAACCAGCAACCGCGACTGGTGGCCTAATCAGTTAAAATTGAACATCCTGCGTCAAAACTCTTCTTTGTCAAATCCTATGGGAGAAGATTTTGACTACGCTTCCGCGTTCAGGAGTCTTGATCTAGAAGCTGTGAAAAAAGACCTTCATGACTTAATGACGGATTCGCAGGATTGGTGGCCGGCAGATTTCGGTCATTACGGACCATTGTTTATCCGTATGGCCTGGCACAGTGCCGGCACATACCGTACAGGCGACGGCCGGGGTGGGGCCGGGGCCGGGCAGCAGCGTTTTGCCCCGCTCAACAGCTGGCCTGACAACGCCAGTCTTGACAAGGCACGCAGGTTACTTTGGCCTGTCAAACAAAAATATGGCAAAAAAATATCGTGGGCAGATCTTATGATTCTGACCGGTAATATAGCCCTGGAATCCATGGGATTCAAAACATTCGGTTTTGCCGGAGGACGTGAGGATGTTTGGGAACCAGAGCAGGATGTTTACTGGGGTTCGGAAACCAAGTGGCTGGGAGGAGATATCCGGTATGCCCATGGTTCCGATGGCGTTAATAAAGCGGGCGGCGTTCTCTCTGCTGACGACAGTGCGGGCGGAGGCATTCACTCCCGTAACCTGGAAAACCCTCTTGCCGCAGTACAGATGGGTCTTATCTACGTAAATCCGGAAGGCCCTGATGGTAACCCTGATCCGATTGCCTCTGCCCGTGACATCCGCGAGACTTTTAAGCGTATGGCCATGAACGATGAGGAAACGGTGGCATTGATTGCAGGAGGGCACACTTTTGGTAAAACCCACGGAGCCGGAGACGCCGCATTGGTAGGTGCTGAACCTGAAGCCGCAGGTATTGAGGAACAAGGTTTGGGCTGGACAAGCAAGTTCGGTTCAGGTGTTGGTGGTGATGCCATCACCAGCGGTCTGGAAGTTACCTGGACCACCACCCCGACGCAATGGAGCAATGGTTTCTTCTCAAACCTGTTCAACTTTGAATGGGAACTAACCAAGAGTCCGGCAGGAGCACACCAGTGGATCGCTAAGAACGGAGGCGGAGCCGGTACTATTCCGGACGCTCATGATCCGTCCAAAAGCCATGCTCCGACCATGCTTACCACTGACCTTGCTTTGAGATTTGATCCTGCTTACGAAAAAATCTCAAGACGTTTCTTTGAAAACCCTGACGAGTTTGCTGATGCCTTCGCCAGGGCATGGTTCAAGTTAACTCACCGTGACATGGGCCCGCGTCCGCGTTACCTGGGGCCAGACGTTCCGGAAGAAGAACTGATCTGGCAGGATCCGATCCCGGCAGTTGACCATACATTGATCAATGAGCAGGACATCGCTGCCTTAAAAACTAAAATATTGGATTCAGGATTGTCAGTATCTCAGCTGGTATCCACAGCATGGGCTTCGGCTTCCACTTTCCGTGGCTCCGACAAACGCGGCGGTGCCAATGGATCACGTATCCGCTTAGCTCCTCAGAAATACTGGGCTGTTAACAATCCTGCTCAACTGAGCAAAGTCCTGGATACCCTTGAAAGTATTCAGAAAGAATTTAACAGTGCCCAATCTGATGGCAAAAAGGTGTCTATAGCCGACCTTATCGTTCTGGCAGGTGCCGCGGGCGTTGAGAAAGCTGCAGAAAATGCCGGTCACCACGTGACCGTTCCTTTCACTCCGGGCCGAATGGACGCATCACAAATGCAAACCGACGTAGAGTCTTTCTCTGTCCTTGAACCAGTGGCTGACGGTTTCCGTAACTATCTGAAAACCAAATTCACGGTCTCCACAGAAGAGTTGCTGGTAGATAAAGCCCAGTTACTTACTCTTACCGCTCCTGAACTGACCGTTCTGATTGGCGGTCTGCGTGTATTGGATACCAACTATGATGGCTCCAAACATGGTGTTTTCACCCATCGTCCGGGAGTGCTTACCAATGATTTCTTTGTTAACCTGTTGGATATGAGCACCGCATGGAAAGCCGCTTCTGAAACCAAAGAATTGTATGAGGGCCGTAATCGTGCAACCGGAGAACTGAAATGGACAGCTACCCGCAACGATCTTGTTTTTGGTTCTAACTCCGAACTGAGAGCCGTTGCCGAAGTTTACGGAAGTTCTGATGCTGAAGTGAAGTTCGTAAATGACTTTATCGCCGCCTGGAATAAGGTCATGAACCTTGATCGTTTTGATCTGGCTTGAATGATCTGACGTTTTAAAATAAAAAGCCCTCTGAAATCATGTGTTTCAGAGGGCTTTTATTGTGATAAATCTTTGCTATTTCTTCTTCCTTACAAAAAACAGGTACTCGTTTTCATTGTACTGAACACTCAGGAAATCATACAGTCCCGTTGCCTCGACAGAGACATGATAGCTCATGGCCCAGCGGAAATCCTGTTGAAATTTTATATCTTTTTCCGTTTCATAAGGCTTGTTTGTCGCATTGAATTTCGAGATTTTAATGGTTCCTTTTGACTCCTTTCCTGCCTTCTCCATTTCAGACGTCACATAGTATCCTCCCATGTTCAGCAGGTTTACTTTCCCGGTTATGGTTCTATCGGCATGGAAAGTCAGCTTATATAAACTTGAGTCATATTTAAATCCGGGACAAACCATACAGATCACATCTGTACGGTGATCAAAATTGCCCACATAGGCCCATTCGCCGGACAAGGCAGTATCTGCCTGAATCTCTTCATGACAGGCATTCATAAAAACAGCCGCCGCCAAAAATGTGAGGAGCAATAATTTTTTCATAGTATCAGCATTTATTTTTTATATGGACTTAAAAATCAGGTGTTTGGTTGGAATGACTTAATTTTCCAAAGGATACCATTTGATATCTTTCAACGGGCTTCTTCTGACATAGCTTTGTTTCGGAGCATAGTTCTTGGCCAGGTAATCCAATATTTTGGGCTCGGCTTCTCCCAGGTCCCATAGTTTCTGGGTCTTCTGCATCCACCTGATCTTCTCGAGCCATCCTTCACGGCTAGCCTTGAAATTAGTCACCACCTTGGCTTCATGACAAGCCGTGCAGTGAGCGATCAGCAATTCATAATGCTGGTCCAGGATAAACCCTGTATTGGGGTCTTTCTTTAAAGTATCCGTTGTCATCATCGTTTGAGACGGCCCCGGCGACTCCATGGATTTCCAGAAACTCAGAACAAAAATACCCAAAGAGACAAATATCAAAAGCGAAACAATTTTATTCATAACCCTTCATTAAACAATTTTGACGGCGATTCTGTGGCAGGAATTGTTCAGATACCCTTTCGGATTCCAGGCGGGCATCACCATAGGCTGAGACCTCCCCTGGTCGTCTGTGGCTTTGGCCCACACCTCGTAATATCCCTTCTGCGGAAAATCAATCTCAGTTTTCCAATGCTGCCAGGCCAATCTGTTTTTAGGTTTAGCCAGTTCACATTTTTGCCAGGTAGTTCCAAAGTCAATGGAAACAAACATCTCCTTCACCTCGTGGTCTCCTGCCCAGGCATGGCCCCTCAACGAAAGCTTCTTTCCAAAGCTGATCATCGCCCCGGTCTTCGGATAAGTAATCAGCGACTTCACCGGCATGGATTCAATGATCTTCATGTCTTCCGGCTTTACCTTCGCTCCCGGTTCTATCGGGAATACAGGCACTTTGTAGTCATCCCCCTGCATTTTTTCACCATCGTGCACCTTGTTACGGACCACGATCCTGTCCAGCCATTTGCCGGACGTTGACCCGGGCCAGCCACCCACCACCAGTCTCAGCGGGTATCCGTTCATCAAAGGAATATCCTGTCCGTTCATGGCCCAGGCTATCAGGGTTTCATCTTCCAGGGCCTTTTTCATCGGCACTCCTCTTGAAATCGACGATTTCTTCGGGTCTCCGCTCAGATGCAGATCCTTTCCGTAATATCCTATGTAGACAGCATCGTCTTTTATTCCTGTCTCCTGAAGCAGATCCTTTAGCCTCACTCCTGTCCATTCAGCACAGGAAATGGCCCCGTCACCCCATGGATTGCCTGAGGTCTGGGGAGAAAACCCGCTCCGGCTGTTTCCGCCGCATTCCAGCTGCAGCTGGTAGGTATGAACTTTGTATTTGGTCTTAAGATCCTTCAGCGAAAAAGTCCTGGCCGTTTTTACAGACTCACCCTCTATCGTGAGCGTCCAGTTATTTACATCAATATTTTCAGGGGCCAGGCCGTTGTTACGGATAAATATTTTGTCGGCCGGGGTAACTTCATCGTCAAGCAAATGGACAGGTGTTTCAATATTCCATGGCTTTTCACTCAGAACCGTCAGCTCCTTATGCTTTCCTGCAGGCAGGTCCTCCGGAAAACTAAGCGATTTGATGCCTTCAGGTCGCTTTTCAGCAAAAACGAATGATGTCGGAATACTTGCCGCAGCCATGATCCCGAACCCTTTCTTTATAAAATCTCTTCTGTTATTCTCCATGTTTTCAGAATGTATTAAAATCTAATGTGTTGGCCGGTTCAAGGTGTGGCAGAAACCCAGACCTCTCCGTCTTCAAAAATCTCCCTTTTCCAGATGGGTACTGTCTCTTTCAAAGTATCGATGGCAAATTCGCAGGCTTCAAAAGCCGCTTTCCGGTGAGCAGAAGAACAGGCGATCAAGACCGGAATTTCTCCAACTTCCAATATCCCAACCCTGTGATGAATAGCCATTTTGTCTAGTTCAAACCTGCTAACAGCTTCTACGGCGATTTTTTTCATCTCTGAAACCGCCATGGGTTCATACGCTTCAAAATCAAGACGCATCACCTTCTTCCCCTTCGTCATGTTTCTGACAGTTCCGGTAAACAAAACCACTCCTCCCGAACCATCCGACTTTACAAAATCCAGGGCCTCTTGCTCCAGAAGTGTTTCTGCCCTCAATACTATCTCTATATTTTCCATTTTTACTTCTGAATATCTCATCCACCGGAAACCGGTGGAATCAAAACCACTTCATCGTTTGTACTTAAAATACTCTGATCATCCGCATATTCGGTATTGATGGCAATTCTGAGAGACTTTAGCTTCTCAAAATCCGGAAATCTTCCGGTTAGTTCCTTTTTCAAGTCCCCTACGGTCATCCCGTCTTCTACTTCTATTTGCTTCTCAAATCCACCCAGGATATCTTTCGTAATCCCGTAACATATCAGTCTTAAATTCATATGCTCATTTTGTTTTAACCCAGGTACTTCATCAGCAGGTTCACGCTCACATAGGCAATCAGCAAGGCCGTGGCTTTTCTTACGGTATCCTGTTTCAACTTAAGGATCGTCAGGTAATTTCCTAAAAACCCACCCACAAAAACCGCCAGCACCAAAGCCAGTACAAAGTACTTATTCGTCTCAAAAATAGACAAATTGTTTTGCCCGATCAACCCGGAAACGGAATTTACAAGAATAAAGACTGTCGACACTGCCGATATCTTCTTGGCCTCATCCCATTTCAGAATATAGAGCAATGGCGAAAGAAAGATGCCGCCACCAATGCCCACCATGCCTGAAACAAAGCCTATAAAACCTCCAACGAGAAGATCAAATATAAATTGTTTCTGATCTGACAGCTTGCGTTTCTCGCCGTTTGAAGATGTTTTCGGCTGAAACCACATCAGTAAAGACGCGATCAGGAGTGTAACACCCAATAAGATAAAAAAGCTCTTTTCCTTGAGCGGAATTTTCCCTCCGATAAACGCCAGCGGAACGCTCAGCAACACCAGCGGAATGATTTTCTTAAGGTTCAGCAAACCGTTTCTCCAGTATTGAACTGTGGAGTTGGAAACCACCACAATATTACAAATCAAAGCCACCGACCTCACAAAAGTAAAAGGCAAGCCATAAAACGCCAGGATAGAAATATAAGACGATCCACCCCCAAAACCTACCGAAGAGTAAAGAGACGCAATCAAAAAAAAGAAAACAACAATTTGCCAGTTCTCCGCAGACATCAGTTTTTATTTTAAGTTATATTTTTCGTCAGGCCCTCCCGATCTCCTTTTTCCGTCCTCCTTTTTCCTTTCTTATATCAAAACCACTTCTGATCTATCTTACCCAGAAACCAGTTGATCTGCTCACCTTCCAGGGCATTTTTGAGGGCCTCGCCAACACTGGGATACAAGTTGGTTTCTACGAGATTTTCAGGCTCCAGCCAACAGACTTCATGGGCCGTCGTCTGTTCAGGGTTAAGGACCGGCTCTCCTGAAAGCACCTCTCCTTTGAAAACGCAATGCAGGGTTTGCTTTTCTTTCAGATGCACTTCGGCCACAAAAAGCAAATCGCCGACGCTCACCTCGAGGTTCAGCTCTTCCACCAGTTCTCTGATCAAAGTATCTTTCAGCCCCTCCCCGAAATCAACATTTCCTCCGGGCAGGTTATACACGTCTCTTTCGCCATAACGATAACGCATCGTCAGGATTTTTCCTTCTTTCAAAAGCACTAAAGCCGGTCGTATGTTCATAAAAACAAGCGGGTTTCATTACAAGTGGTAATAATACAAGGTTTGCAGAATTAAACAAGAGAACTGATGGGAAAATGTTGTTGAGTAAATCTGGATTTGACCTTCGGAGTTCCTGAACCTGTTATTTCCACTTAACTCCCTGAAGCGAGCTCTCAACAACTTGATACAATAAATAAAAAGCCGAAGGTTTAACTTCGGCTTTCTTATTAAAATAGAAAGAATCTAAATATTCTTTGCCAGATTGTCGGCTTTGAACTTTTCGGAATGGCAGATTCTTCTTTTGAAATATCCGGTTCTCCAAAATATTTCTTTCTACGTTCTAAGTCATTTTCTCTACCTAAGCGGATTTCCTTTTCTGTCCATCTGCTCGCAAACTCAACTTCGTTATCTCTGATCCAATAATGTGACTGACATTCAAAATTCCAGTTGCCAATAGAAGGATCAAGGGTAACTGTCTTACCATTAAAAGTTAGTTTCCAACCTGTTGGTGATAAAGGTGTCACAACTTTATTACCACAGCCACACACGCATTTGTGTATGGCTGTACAATATTCCATTGAGATGTACAAAATACCATCTTCTGTTTTTTCTGGAATGAACTCAATAAATTTATGCCTTAACATCTTCATTGAAAATTTTAGATACACCTATTGAATATGAGCTGTGATGCTCATTTTCCAAATCAACGTAAATCCCAGAAATCTTCTTCCATTTCAGGATAGCTAAAATAGCATTCAGTGCATTCAATTCCGCAATCTGAATGTTGGTAGCATATTCATTGTCGTCAGTATCTTCCGAGAAAATGCGTAGTGGCAGGTGGTCGTTTTTGTCACGAGTGGCGGAAGTAACCCTGACAGCACCGGTAAGCTTGTCACCAACAATATTCACACCTAAGCCTACATCTGAAAAAGCCACGCCTATACTCGCCAAATAATCTGTTATCATCTTTCTTGCAGCATTTCTATCAACACATACAAATACGTAGTCCATTTGATCTAACTCTTGTAAATTTTCTTTTTTTACATAATAGTCATGGACATGGATATACTTGTGCATGTTTGAATATAGCTTTTGATAATATTCTGCCTTTTTTGGATTTTCATTCAGATCACTCTCTGATGCTGCACCAGGAGAACGGAAAGCATTGTGCTGATCAAAGCTATCGCCATCATAAAGGTGAATTTCTCTTACTGGGCATTTAGCGACCATATCCAAAATATATGCCCCAGTTCCACCCAAACCAATAATTGCTATTTTCTGCCTCTCTAACTTTGCATTGATTATCTCGATATTTGCTCGGCTTGAATTGGTGTCAATGTATTTGAACATTGTTTCGTTAGCAATATCCTTTATCAATTTAAAAGTTTTTTCCGTAACCAAAGGGTTCAGATATTTCGCTGGTGCTGAAATAATCTCCGCATACCTTTTAACCTTTTCGTAGTAGTTAGGGTATCCGGCAGCAGGCTTGTTGGAAAAGGATCTATTTACAGTAATATGATGGTTCAACACTGTATTAGCATTAATATGTTGAATTGCTGAGATCTCTATACCTTCAACGTCACAGGGGTTATCCCCAATAAAATATATCACATGATTATCCGGAGCTGCTGTCTGGTTATTACTACTTAACGTAAGAGTACTTACCAATATGCCATATTGTATCTGTCTGTTTTGATCGACAAAGGGTATATGGTGGATAAGTAAATATCCACCATGTACCTCGATCTCATAACCTTCGTCTCTTAGACGTTTAAGGTCGGGGCTATGATTTATCTGTTGCTGTGACATCGAATACCATTTTATTTTTGACACGAACAATCGAACCTTTTACCATAGTACCTTCTACCTTAGGTTCCCAACCTCTGCTGTAAGTAACTGTGTAACCTTTGTCAGGATTATTATCATGTGACCCAAAAGCCAAAACAACCAGCTGCTCAAAAGAAATGTTAACTTCTTTCCATATATGTGTCAGAGCATTAACAATGATTGTCACTTCCGTTGGTCTTGGCTTAGAGAAAAAATTCTCTTTACCCGGACGGGCTAAGTCAACTACTTCGTCATCCAATATTTGATCATCTTGCCAATCTTCCTTTATATCTAGGAAGATATTATCCTCTGCAGGTATATTTCCCAGATCTCTTATTTGGATACCTCTGATGTATTGTTTATACCAGGTAAAAGGCTTGTGATTGATGAAGAACTGTAGTTTCTTCTTTACAAAGAAATATTCCGTTTCAGGTCGAGCTAAATTAACTTTTTTCTCATTTTCAATAAGCTCATCCTGATAGGGTTCACTGATTGACAAAAATAACTCAGTATCTAAAGGTATTCCAGCGAGCTGTTTCAATTCTTCCCCTGTTTTGTACTGATCTGAGGTCTCATATTCTCTCCCTTCTACAACAAACTTCAAAGGTGTGTTTTTTTGCAAAGGGACTTCTCCTTCACTACTTATTAAGTTCATAAAATTAAATTTTTGATTATAAAAAAATACTCTCCTGCTTATCATTTCAGCAGTAAATTGGCTTTGCCAAAAGCTGTTTACAAATACAAAATATCTGTATTCTTAAAAACAGCTGTAACTTAAATGTAGATGCTCGCTCTTCGTAATGATTAAATTATTTACCACTAGGAAGCTCTCAGACTTGGAAAATTGAAGAAGTTTGAATATTTTTGAATTCTCACGCCCAAAAATATTTGGCGGGTTGCGAACCCGTCATCTTATTTTTCCAAGCCGTAGCGAAAGCTTCGGCTTATTTTTTTACCTTTAATTCTAAAGTTGGCACAAACATACAATCCTTTTTTAAATCATGCAACAATTTTTTCGACAATCTTAAAAAATTTTTTTTACATCTGAGGTAATATATATTTTTTATTTGTATCTATTTTATTATCAGCACTTAATATAACAACATCAGAATCCCATTTACAACGAACAAAATTCATTCTCGTAGATTATGACTCACTTAAATCTCCATTTTACACTAACACGAATACAATTATTACAACATTATTAAACTTTTATATTACTTTTGTGTCTACCTTTACAATTATAATACTAATACCTTTAACTAATCCGTCGCCAGTATCATCATTAGCTACTGCTGTAACTTGTTTTCTATTACTATTTTTTTAATTTCTTTAAATTTTTCGGCATTATGGAAGAAATAGAAAAAAATCTTACTACTCCTGGTACAATTATTAAGGAAAAGCTTGACTCTTTAGATTGGACACAGGAAGACTTATCTCAAATTTTGGATTTGTCTTTAAAACATACTAATGAGCTACTTAAAGACAAACGGCCCATGTCTATTGAGCAGGCAACAGACATTTCTTCAGCTTTGAAGTTGAGTAGAGATGAAATGACACTGTTAATAACTGCTTTGGTTAGTAAGTATTTACAGTTTACAAAAAATTCAGAGATTAAAGAAAAGAGTAACCTTTTTAATCTGTTGCCTATTACTGAAATGATAAAGCGGGGTTGGATTACCAAACAAAAAGACCTTAACGGCTACTTGAGTAGTCTGAGTAAATCTCTAGGCATCTCCGTAAATTCAACAGATGGATTGGAGAGTTTTTTGCAGAATCAGAGTAATTGCTTATCATACAGGAATATTACGCATTCAGAAACAGGGAACGACAAATATTATAATAGAATAGCATGGTATCTGTTTTCGAAAGAAAAAGCGAATAGAATCAAGAATATTCCTTCTTATAACAAAGAAAAGCTCAAATCCCTTTTCAATGAGTTATACGCATATACTAACCATAAAGATCCTTCTGAAGGAATCGCTGATTTTTTAAAACGACTTAATTCTTGTGGTGTCCGTTTCTTATTTATTCCTCACCTGTCAAAAACATATACAGAAGGAGCTGCATTTGACTGTGAACATGGGCCTGTAATTGCACTAACTGGTCGGACTAATCGTCTTGACACTTTTTGGTTTAATATTGCTCATGAGATTGTTCATATTTTAAAAGAACACTATAAGTCCGGTGTTGTAATAGACGGCACATCGGAACTTTCAAAAGACAACACTGATGATAATGAAGTTGAGGCAAACAATGAGGCTGCAAAGGCTTTAAAGGGAGATCAGATAATGACTTATTTTAGACAATATTATAACTACATTCCTTCTGATGAGGTATTTGACTTCGCCAAAAAAGAGAATATTCACCCATCAATCGTTATAGGTCGTTTAGCATGGGAAGGAAAAACATCTTTTGCAACTATACACCGCTATAAAGATTCGATAAGGGATAAAATACCTCCTAAATACAAAGTCGATGAACTATAATTTAAACCTTTCATTCTATTAAATGTATTTGTAGATCAATGAGTCGCGGTTTCAAAAACCTGTGACTCATTTTTCTTTTGTTGAAAGCCCTCGCTTCCAATCCTATTCACTATCTAAATTTTAAGGCTAGGAGATACATAACTCCAAATAAGGCCCCGTAAAATATCGAGTATTTACCGATTATAAGAATGTTGCACCCTATATCAAAGAAAAAAGCAGCTACAACATTACGTCATAACTGCCTTATTTTCAGCGTGGTGATGGACGGAATCGAACCGCCGACACAAGGATTTTCAATCCTTTGCTCTACCAACTGAGCTACATCACCGAATCACCACCATTCCCATTGATTTGGGACTGCAAAATTAGACAAAAACTTTTTATTCGCAAACTTCCTGAAAAAAATATCTAAAAAAATATTAACATTCTTGTTTTGTTTCTGTTTTTGACGATATTTGTAATGGTATGCTTGCATACTATATTTGCCCTGTTTCAGTAAATGTGTTCATTTTAATTAAAAGACAATCTCATGATAGCCCAGATCATTTTTATCGCTGCTTTATCCCTGGCCGCTTACTTTATTGCCAGAAGAGTCCTGTTAATTAAAAAAACCATTCAGTTGGGCAGAAGCGAAAACAGGACCGACCAACCGGCCGAAAGATTGAAAACCATGTTGCTGGTAGCCTTCGGTCAGAAGAAAATGTTTACCCGCCCTGTCGTCGGAGCTTTACATGCCCTGGTCTATGTCGGCTTTGTTATCATTAATATAGAAGTACTTGAAATTCTCATCGATGGTATTTTCGGTACCCACCGCATATTTTTTCAGCCTCTAGGAAATGTCTATGCCTTTCTGATCAACTTCTTCGAGTTCCTGGCCTTAGGAGTAATTATTGCCTGTTCTGTGTTCCTGGTCCGCCGCCACATCCTCCGAGTAGAAAGGTTGCAACCTGCACGTCATAAAGAAATGAAAGCCTGGCCGGCCCTGGACGCCACCATCATACTGTTTATTGAAATAGTATTGATGTGGGCCTTCCTGAGCATGAATGCCACCGATGTCATCTTACAGGAAAGGGCCGTGGGTCATTACGGTGAGGCTGTCACCGGCGATTTCCTTATCAGTGGTTTGCTGAAACCCGTTTTTGATTCCTGGTCAGACCATTCCCTGGTGGCCTATGAAAGAGCTGCCTGGTGGTTTCATATCCTCGGCATCATGTCCTTTGCTTTGTATGTGACCTATTCCAAACATTTGCACATTGCCCTGGCTTTTCCCAACACTTACTTTGCTGACCTCACCCCGAAAGGCGAAATGAAAAACATGCCGACGGTCACCAAAGAGGTAAAAATAATGCTGGGTCTTGAGCAGGCAGATGCCCCGGCCAGCGAAACACCGGAGCGGTTCGGAGCCAAAGACGTCAAAGACCTGAGCTGGAAAAACCTGATGGATGCTTACAGCTGCACAGAATGCGGTCGCTGCACATCGTCCTGCCCGGCCAACATTACCGGCAAAGAACTCTCTCCTAGAAAAATCATGATGGACACCCGCGACCGCCTCGAAGATATACAGAAAGGCTGGCTGAAAAACGGGTATGACTATGATGACGGTAAAACCCTCCTGGGTGACTATATAAAGGACGAAGAGTTACTGGCCTGCACCACCTGCAATGCCTGCGTGCAGGAATGTCCGGTGATGATCAGCCCGCTGGATATCATTCTTCAGCTCCGCCGCTACAGGGTGATGGAAGAAAGCCAGGCACCACAATCATGGAACATGATGTTCCAGAACCTGGAAACCAACATGGCTCCGTGGAAGTTCTCTCCCGACGAAAGGTTCAACTGGGCCAATGACCTGAAATAGAAGCATTTCTTCCGGCATAGTTTGTAGCCATCCATCCGGAAAAACATCCGTTTGGCAAATTCAGGCTATCTTCTTATATCTGAACATCTGCCTTTTTCGTTCACATAATAAAAAGATAATACACGCTTTCTGTTGATTTATCTCTTTTTTGTTTCGAAATTCGCAGAGGCGGAACAATTCACGTTCTTCAGTATAAATTTTAGTATGGGAAATACAACGGAGTCAAAAGGTTTTTTTTCATTTTTTAAAGATTTGTTGGATTCAGGTGTTGAGACCAATCAGAGCAGTACCCCTGTCAATAAATTCAGCAAAACCCAGGAAAGTATTGATAAATCAAATCTGCTGAGCCGTGATTTTAGCTGGATGAAATTCAACATGAGGGTTTTAGACCAGGTGACCAATCCTTCCCTGAACATATTTGAAAAACTAAAATTTCTGGCCATCACCGCTTCTAACCTGGATGAATTCTTCACGGTCCGCGTGGGTAGTCTTTATAATTATATTGATTTTAACAAAGAGAGGGTTGATTACTCAGGATTGAGAGAAGGACAGTTCCGGAAAACCCTTCTGGCTACCATCAATTCCTTTTATGAAGAGCGTAACAGGATCTACAGGGAAGAACTTAAGCCCGCATTCCAGAAAAACGGCTTTCAGATCATTAAATACGAAGACCTGAATAAAGAGCAGCTGAAAGAGGTGGAGGAGTATTTTGATTATACCATCTACCCGATGCTGACGCCGATGTTGTGTGATCACACGCACGCATTTCCGATCCTCCTGGCTAAGAACCTGATCCTCGGGGTTGTTTCTACCGAAAACCAAACCACGCTTTTCCCTGAAAACGAAGAGAATAAAAAGCTTTCATTTGTTCAGATTCCCAGCAATCTCCCGAAGTTCTATACTTTTGAAAAAGAGGATTGTGTCATATTCCTGCCTATCGAACAGATCGTAAGAAACCAGATACAAAAGCTCTACCGCAATGTCAATATTGAATCGATTGACCTTTTCAGGATTCTCCGGAACGGCGATTTCAGCATTGAGGAAAATGACGACATGGACGCTGACTTTGTGGATGAAGTAAAAGAGAAGATCAAAAGCAGGAAAGTCGGCAGAGTCGTAAGCATGGTGGTTGAAAACAACCCTTCTCCCTGGATGATGCAGATCGTACAGAAGAAATGGGAGATTGACAAGTACAACATCTATATTAATCATGAACTGATTGATTATACCCGTGTCTGGCAGATCGTTAATCACCCGGAATTCAAGGTGGAACTGCCTTCACAAAAACCTTCTATCTACCCTGTCAACCTGAACAGGGAAAATATGAACAACATATTCGAAGCCATCAGGGAAAACGACATTCTGTTACACCACCCTTACAATACCTTCGAACCGGTTGTCCAGCTGGTAGAAAAGGCGGCTGATGATCCTAATGTATTGTCTATAAAACTTACCATCTACAGGCTGGCCAAGAACTCCAGGATAACTGCGGCTCTTCTCAGGGCCGCTGAAAACGGGAAACATGTTTCTGCTCTCTTTGAGATCAAAGCCCGTTTTGATGAAGAAAACAACATCAAGGAAGCAGAAAAACTACAGAAGGCAGGATGCTTTGTAATTTATGGTATCGGCTGGCTGAAAACCCATACCAAACTGATGCTGATTGTGAGAAAAGAAGGGCCTAAGGTGGTTCAGTATGCTCACATGGCCAGTGGTAACTATAATGAAGACACCTCTAAGTTATATACAGATGTTGGCCTTCTGACTGCCAATCCTGATTATACCCATGATATTTCGGAGTTCTTTAATGTCATCACGGGGCACTCTCAACCGGGTCACTATAAAAATCTCATTACGTCGCCTAAAGACATGAGACTGGCTTTGATCAACCTGATTCAAAATGAAGCCAGAAATGCCCAGGAAGGAAAGCCTGCGGGCATTTGTATCAAAATCAACTCTCTGGAAGACAAAAAGACCATCGAGGAACTTTATAAAGCTTCACAGGAAGGTGTAAAAATAGAGCTGATCATCCGCGGAATATGCTGTCTCAGACCCGGCAGATTAGGGCTGAGTGAAAACATAAAAGTGCGTTCTATCGTCGGCAACTATCTTGAACACGCCCGTATCTTCTATTTCCATAATGACGGCCACCCGAGGGTTTTCGGAGGAAGTGCCGATTTAATGGTCAGGAGTTTTGACAAAAGAATTGAATCTCTTTTTGAGTTTGTAAATCCTGACATCAAACAACAGCTGATTTACATCCTTAAGATGAACCTGGCAGATAATGTAAATGCTTATGAACTGCAGGAAAACGGTGAATACCACAAAGTCGGTAAATCCGGTGCAGTAATCAATATACATGATCACTTCTTCGATGTAAATCCTGATGAGTTCAAAACAGCCAGATTATTCATCCCAGAGGAGGTAATCGCTTCCTGAAAAGGCCGGCCTCAGATTATTGTAAAATTTCATTCTTTTATGTTGCTTTTTTGTGAAGTCTGGCTTTGCCATAGCTGTTTATCTGCCTAAATATTTAATAATAAAGCCTTTTACTCTCTAAAAGACTTCAAATTATTTTTCCGTTTAATTATTTTTTCCTACCTTTGCACTCCCTTTTTAGGGGAAATTTATTAATTTATTCATTTTTAACAGTTTACAATGCCTACTATACAGCAGTTAGTAAGAAAAGGAAGAGAGACTCTTAATTACAAGTCGAAATCTCCGGCATTGGATTCATGCCCACAGCGTCGTGGTGTGTGTACGCGTGTTTATACAACTACGCCTAAGAAGCCAAACTCGGCTTTGCGTAAAGTTGCCCGTGTACGTTTAACAAACCAAAAAGAGGTGAACGCTTACATTCCGGGCGAGGGTCACAACTTGCAAGAGCACTCAATCGTATTGATTCGTGGTGGTCGTGTTAAGGATCTTCCGGGTGTACGTTATCACATCGTTCGTGGAGCATTGGATACCGCCGGTGTAAACAACCGTAAGCAAAGTCGCTCTAAGTATGGTGCAAAACGTCCTAAACCAGGTCAGGTTGCAGCAGCACCAGCAAAAGGTAAAAAGAAATAATTACGAATTTGTATTGACATAAACTAGCAGTAGTTTATGCTTAAATATAAAGGGAAGTAATATTCTGTAAAACCGAATGTGAATTAGTTTAATTAGTTAAACGAAACCTTCTTTAACAAAAAAGAAATGAGAAAAGCAAAACCAAAAAAACGTTACGTGTTACCTGACCCTAAGTTCAGGGATGTAACTGTAACTAAGTTTGTGAACAATTTGATGCTTGACGGAAAGAAGTCTTTAGCTTACGGTATTTTCTATGGTGCTCTTGAGATCGTAGAGAAACGTACAAGCGAAAATGGCCTTGAAATCTGGAAAAAAGCGTTGAATAATGTAATGCCAGCCGTAGAGGTGAAAAGCCGTCGTGTGGGTGGAGCAACATTCCAGGTTCCGACTGAAGTAAGAGCTGAGCGTAAACAATCTTTAGGAATGAAATGGATGATCAATTATGCCCGCAAACGTGGTGAAAAAACCATGACTGAGCGTTTGGCAGGAGAGATCGTAGCGGCTTCAAAAGGTGAAGGTGCTTCTGTTAAAAAGAAAGATGATACGCACCGTATGGCAGATGCCAACAAGGCATTCTCGCACTTCAGGTTCTAAGTCTTATCAAAGAGATTTTAAGCCCTCAAAACGTCGTTTTGAGGGCTTTCTTTTTATACCCCTCCCCGTTCTCCGGCTGTCAGCCATTCGTTCTTCTGACCACTTTCTTCAAATTCCGGTAACATCCGGTGTTGAGAACAATCCTATTTATTGTTTATGTTTGCATTCTGATATCCGGAGAAAGCTGGCTGGAGAAAACCTTATCTCTGTCATCCCGGTTCTCAAACGACAACCTTACCAAAACATGAGCCTTCAGATGAACCGAATTTATTACGCCAAAAGAATCTTACTTGCCGTTATCCTCGCCATTATAAGCCTGGAATCCTCCCTGGCCCAGGATTCTTTGAAACTTGACATACAAAAGGGAGCCATCAATTTCATTGTTTTCGGCGACTGGGGACGCTTCGGCGATGATCATCAGATACCGGTGGCTCAGCAAATGGCCAGAACCGCCCGGGAAGTGGAAGTAACCTTCTTTGTTAATCTCGGAGACAATTTTTATCCTAAAGGCGTGGCAAGTCCCACCGATCCGCACTGGCATTATTCCCTGGAGGAAATTTACAAGGATTTTGCATTACAAAGAGAATGGTATTCTGTTCTGGGAAATCATGATTACCTCGGAAACCCTGATGCCCAGGTAGCTTATACAAAAATCAGCAGAAGATGGCAGATGCCGGCCAGGTACTATAATAAAAGCATTGGGCTCAGGGACGGATCCGGAAAAAGAATGAAGTTTACATTTATTGATACCAACCCCCTTATTCCTGAATTCTACCAGAACCAGGAATACGGCCCGAATGTAAAATCCCAGGACTCCACAGCCCAGAAGGCCTGGATAAAGGAATCCATTTCTGTTCTTGAACCGAATGTGCAGTGGAACTTAGTAGTCGGCCATCATCCGATGTTTACGGGCAGCTTAAGCAGAAGGGAGGGCTATGATACCAAAAGAATCAGAAACTCGCTGAATCAGCTTTTAAACACCCATATGGTAGACGCCTACCTTGCAGGTCATGATCATAGTCTTCAGCATCTCCAGCCCGGCGGAAAGGGCGTCCATCATTTTGTCTCAGGCTCCGCTTCAGAAGCCACCCAGGTAGATAAACTGGATTACAGTAAATTCGCGGCCAGAGCTTACGGCTTTCTCTTGTTTTCTGTTACCGCCAAAGAACTGGTGGTCCATGCCATTGACTACCAGGGCAAGATTCTGTACCGGACTTCCATCACAAAATGACAGATGAATATGTCACGTATCAACAGAAATACATTCCTAAAAAGATCATTATTTGCCAGCGGTTCTCTTTTGCTGGCTCCCTTGTCCAATAACCTGCTTTTCGCCGAAAGTCATGTTCTTGCAGGTCATTACTCCTCTTCGGATTTAATGCCCCTGCTTGTCAAAGGCAACGATGCCCATGTAAGCGACCTGTTACTACGCGGCGATGCCGCCAATCGCCATGGGGGCCGGAGCCCGGGCTATAACTTTGCTAAATTTTCAGCAGCTTATTGCCACCCGTCTTCTTCGTATTATGCAAACGAGGCCCTGCTGGTTAAGTTGGGCGAAATCACTGACAAGCTCCTTTCGCTGCTTCGTCCTGACGGCACTGTTAATGCCGGCAACCTTGAGTCTCCGCCTGATACGGCTTTCATCATGGAACCTTTATGTTCGGGTGTATACATTTTGAGCCAGAATGATCAGAAAGACCTGGATAAAATCAAAGAGGCCATTAAAGGATTTATTCAGAAAGTAGGGAACGCTCTGACCACCGGCGGTGTCCATACGCCTAATCACAGGTGGGAGATCTGCTCCGCCCTGGCCTGGATCAACAAGCTATACCCGGACGCAAAATATGTTAACCGTATCGATGAATGGCTTTCTGAAGGGATATTCATCGATGAGGATGGTCATTATCCCGAACGGAGCATGAACTATGCTGACGTTGAAAACAGGGCATTTATTACCATAGGAAGATTGCTTAACAGACCAAAGCTTTACAATCCTGTTAAGAAAGCCCTTGAAATGACATATTATTACATGGAGCCCAACGGAGACCTGGTGACATTTGACTCAAGGCGTCAGGATCAGTTCTCTACACGTAACATTATCGTCCAATATCTCCATTACAGGTATTTAGCCATTGAACTCAGACATGCTGTATTCTCTGCTATCGCCAGTTTAATAGAAAAACAACCGGAATTTGAGTCTGATATTATCAATGAGGCTTTATATTGCTTTATGGCTAATCCGGTCTTAGGGGGCCAGCTTCCCGCCCCTCAGTACCCCTCTACCGATTATGAGCGTTTGTTTAAAACCAGCAGTCTGGCAAGAATTCGAAGAAACGAAACAACCGTTACCCTCTTCGGGGGCAATGACTGGCCGCTGATTATAGCTTCAGGAAGGTCAGTAAGCCCTAATTTCTTTGCCTATCGCAAAGGCAAGGCCATTCTGAAATATATGCGGATGTCATCCCGGTTTTTCAGTATGGGTTACTTCAGGAGTGAGGGGCTTTTTCGCAAGAATGGAAAGTATTTATTATACAAGAAGCTGGAAGCTCCTTATTATCAGCCTTTGCCGAAAAAACACAGGAACAAAGACGGAGATTATGAACTAACGCCAAGTATTGACGATCGTTTCTGGAGTAAAATGTCATTTGACAAACGCCCGGTCAGTAATGTAAAAACCCTGGAAAGCCAGGTGACAGTTACTGAAGATCAAGGAAAGGTTACTTTAGATTTTGAAGTAAGCGGACAGGAGGGCGTTGCGGTAACCATACATCTTTGTTTTTCGGAAAACGGAGTACTTAAGGGCGTAGAAAAAGCCCCCGGAAATGAGAAAGACTATTTCCTCAAAGAAGGTTTTGGTGAATTTATATGTGAGGGTGACAAGATAACGTTCGGTCCGGGTATTAAACGCCATGACACCATACGCGGACTGGAGGGAGAAAAATACAGCGTCCATTTCGGCTCATTAAACACCCCCGGCCAGCATGTTTATCTAACAGGATACACCCCTTTCAAATATTCTCTTAGGTTTTCTTAGGAGCAATCCGATCATAGCCATTCTGATCCCTTTTTCCTTTCCTCCTTTCTCTGGTAGATTTAAACACAAAAAAGCCTCAGTATTACTACTGAAGCTTATTGTATAATTAAATTCTGGCA
>NZ_JAAAKV010000008.1 GCF_009905725.1 Emticicia sp. CRIBPO
GTCTTCTGCTTTTTAAGGCTCCTGTTTTTAAATTTATTTTTTTTGATTAAGCGGTAGCAAATTTTCCGGAAAAATGATTGAATGGTAGCATTCCGGTTTTTATCTGAAAATAAGAGCCCCGTCCGGTTTTTTGACGGGTTTCTGGCACATGTTTTGGTAAGTATATGGTAATACAAAAGTATTATAACATGAAAAATTTACAATACAGTCTTCAGATCGCTACCAGAACTCTTTTGATCATTTCCCTGATGATTTCAGGTTTATCGTCAACGGCTCAGAATAAGACTACGTTCAATGCGGGTTTTAAATATTCAGACGGGTTCTCTAAAATACTGATCAACGGCAAGTACGGCTACATCAACAAGGATGCGAATCTTTCGATCCCATGTATTTTTGATTATGCCAATGACTTTGAAGAAAGCCTCGCTATTGTAAGAACAGGACAGAAATATGCTATAATCGGAGTGAACGGCCTGCCAGTGACGGATTTTAAATATGACTTTATTGAAAACTACTCCAACGGCCTGGCACTTGTGAAAGCGGGCAACAAATACGGTTTTATTGACACAAAAGGAAAAGAAGTAGTGGAACTGAAGTATGACTTTGCCATGAGTTTTTCTGAAAACCTGGCTCATGTTTCGGTAAATGGTAAAGTTGGTTTCATCGATAAAACCGGGGCCCTTAAAATTCAGCCTGAATTTGAATATGCTTCTCCATTCTCTGAAGGCTTTGCGGTGGTGATGAAAGACCAGAAATACGGTTACATCAATAACAAAGGCAAACTGGTGATCGACTACCAATATGAAATGGCTTCTGCTTTTAATGAGCACATGGCTACTGTT
The DNA here is from genome assembly GCF_009905725.1 of Emticicia sp. CRIBPO. Taxonomy (GTDB): domain Bacteria; phylum Bacteroidota; class Bacteroidia; order Cytophagales; family Spirosomataceae; genus Leadbetterella. The sequence goes on from NZ_JAAAKV010000008.1 coordinate 843, forward strand.
AAAGTAAAGGGTAAAACAGGTGTTATTACGTTTCAGAACAAAATAGTAGTAGAGCCTAAATATGAGAACGTAACCCGCTTTACCAACGGAACGGCTGTTTTCCGCAATGAAGGAAAATACGGCATCCTTAATACGAAAGGCCAGGAGATTGTTACAGGACTTCAATATGCCGAAGAGTCTTCTGAAGGTTTGTTTGCATTCAAGAAATTCAATTTATGGGGTTTTATGAATAACAAGGCAGAAGTGATCGTTGAGCCTATTTTCGGATCTGTAAGAGGTTTTTCAGATGGCATGGCCGTGGTAAGTGTTGACAGCAGGTTCGGATATATTGATAACAAAGGCAAACTGGTGGTTCCGATCATTTATGACAAAGCCTCGGACTATTCTGATGGTTTCGGAGCTGTAAAGTATGGTGATTCGTTCAGGTTCCTGGATAAGTCTTCTAAAGAAAGAATCGAATTGGTGCTGGACAACAGTTCTTCAAGACCCAATCATCTGGTTGTGAAAATTAACAGTGTGCAACACCTGTATGAAAACGGTACTTTAGTGGCCGACGCAGCTAACTGATCAGTGCGACCCTCTGCATAATTAAAAGATAATAAACGGTGTCTGACTCACTTTTTTCCTGACAAAAAAGCGTCATAATTTTTAAAATTCTACATTTCTGACCGGCATCTGAATCTGTCGGTAGCAATAAAATCCATAGAAGATTTAATATTTTTAATAAATTATTATTATTTATTTGGATTTTACTAAGAAAAATGGCCGTTATCAATAAGTGTGCCATTTTTCTTATTCCTCTGCTGCGTTTAATGTGTATAGTTTTGAATAAAAAAAGATCCGGATTCCTTTAAAAGTAAAAAATGATTAGACGGGTACATTTTTTTGAATAGTTATATTCCTCGCCTTGTAAGTCTTAAAAGCCCCTCTTTTATTAAAATTCTTTCCCTGAAATAATTTTTGTGGTATCAATTTTGGAATGATACTCTTAACGATAAACAAGATACCTGATGAAGAGCGTAATAAGTTTCATAAACAAAGGCCTGACCCTGTTACTGATGGGATTGATGGTGAGCATGACGGTATTCGGGCAACAAATCACTTCACTGACTTCAGCTGCAAAATTTTCTGATGGCTTATCAAAAATCTCGGTGGGAAGTAAGTTTGGTTTTATAGATGTGAATGGCATCCAGATGGTACCGTGTGCATTTGATTATTCAAACGATTTTTATAAAGGCTATGCCATTGTGAGAATCGGCGGCAAGTATACCATCATCAATAACAAAGGCGTGCCGGTATCAGATTTTAAGTATGATTACATCGAGAATTTCTCAGAAGGCATGGCCTTGGTCAGAAAAGATAATAAGTACGGGTTTATAAACACAAAAGGTGAAGAAGCTATTCCTGCTAAATTTGATTTTGCCATGAGCTTTTCTGAAGGCATGGCCAGTGTGACGGTGGATGGTAAAGCTGGTTTTATCAGCAAAACCGGGTCATTTAAAATAGAACCTCAATATGAGTTCGCAATTCCTTTTTCTGAAGGCCTTTCGGCTGTGATGAAAGACAAGAAATTCGGGTATATTGACAAAAAAGGGACTGTGGTCATTGACTTTAAATATGAAATGGCCTCGGCATTTACAGGAAGTCTTGCTTCTGTTAAGGAAAACGGCAAAACCGGAATCATTAACACTCAGAACAAACTGGTGGTGGATTTCAAATATGACAACATCACGGCTTTTGACAACCAGGTGGCTGTATTTACCGCCGGAAATACTTTTGGCTTGATTAACGCACAGGGAAAGGAAATCAAATCAGAGGTAGAGTACATTGAAGAAGCTTCAGAAGGCCTTTACGCTTTTAAAAGCAACAAAATGTGGGGTTATATGAATGCCAAAGGCGAGGTCGTTGTGGCTCCCAGGTTTGAAAAAGCAGGTGGTTTTTCCGAAGGCATGGCTGTGGTGGGTCTGAATAAGAAATTCGGATATATCAATACCAGGGGAGAGGTGGTGATTGCGATAGCATATGACAAGGCGTCGGATTTCTCCAGCGGCCTTGCGGTGGTTAAAACCGCCAACGAGTTTAAATACCTGGATAAAGCAGCTAACGAGAGATTTGACTTTTTGATAGAGAAAAAGTCTGCTCAGCCGGTCAATAATGGTAATAATCAGAACGGTAAGAATACACTGGAAGTCAATGTACTGGCCAGCAGTTCCAACGATGTTCCTGATAAATGATTTTAGGGTATCAATTCAAAATTAAGTAATAAGCAGATAACCCGTTCAGCTATTGGACGGGCTATTTTTTTGTAAGCCCCCGGTGTGGACGATCACAATGCCGGACCCTTCGGGAAAGAAGCCCTGGTTTATGAGGTCATAGACCGCAAAAAAGAGTTTACCGGTGTATACATATTCCAAGGGGATATTGTGGTTGTGTTGAATGCTTTCGATAAAGGCCGACAGTTCCGGTTTTGTCTTGCCATATCCACCGAAATGGTACCCGGTTTTGAGTATCAGGCGTTCTCCGGGGTCATATCCCAGAAGCTGCGTTACTTCCTGCCTGATAAACTCTCCGCCTTTTAAGACAGGAATTCCCAGTACTTTTCCTTTATATTTCGTATTGCTGAGAATACCCGCCAGCGTCCCGCCTGTACCTGCCGCACAGCAGATAAAATCAGCTTGTGTTTTTTCAAGAATTTCATCGGCCATTTCGGCCACTCCCGCAAGGGCAAGGCGGTTACTGCCACCTTCGGGGATGAGGTAATCCGAGCTTGAAGTTTTTTTAACCAGTTCTTCTTTATGGCGATAGGCTTCACGGCTTACAAAGCGGAGAGTCATCCCTTTTTCAGAAGCAAACCTTAATGTGGGGCTGGAATCCGGGTTCAGTTCATCGCCCCGGATAAATGCGGTGGTTTTAAAATTAAAATAATGCCCTGCGGCTGCCACCGCAAAAATATGGTTGGAATAAGCCCCCCCGAAAGTTACCAGGTGATCCGAATCACTGCGACGGGCTTCCATAAGGTTATATTTCAGTTTTCTGAATTTATTGCCGGAAACCTCCGGATGGGTAAGATCGTCCCGTTTTATCCATACTTCCACCTTCTTTTTTTCGAATGATGAGTCATAAACCGGGATTAATGGTGTGGGTATCAGTATTATTTTTTCGAATTCGATCATATTTAACGAACTTTGTATCATAATTATAAAATATGGATCAAAATAACGAATTTTTAGAAGAAGACGAGGACGAATTGTACGAACATTTTCGCATCACTGCAGATCCCGGACAATCCCTCATGCGTTTGGATAAGTATTTATCCCATCATCTGAAGCATGCCTCAAGAACCAGGATCCAGAATGCCATTGATACAGAGTCTGTTAAAGTTAATAATGCTACAGTAAAGTCAAGCTATAAGGTCAAGCCTCATGATGTCATCACGATTTCGATGGCTCAGCCGCCAAGAGAACCTACGGAGATATTGCCGGAGAACATTCCTCTGAATATTGTTTATGAAGACGACGAAGTGCTGATCATCAACAAGGCTCCGGAGATGGTGGTCCACCCGGGACATGGTAACTGGACAGGTACGCTGGTAAATGCCCTGGTGTTTCACTTTGCCAACCTTCCGACTTCGCAAAACGGTGTTATCCGTCCGGGCCTGGTACACAGGATTGACAAAGGGACGTCCGGGCTGCTGGTGATTGCCAAAACAGAATATGCCATGCAATACCTGGCCAAGCAATTTGCAGACCATACCACGGAAAGAACTTACAACGCCCTGGTGTGGGGTGAGCTGAAAGAACCGAAAGGTACCATCAATGCCAATATAGGCAGGGGCTTCAAGGACCGCAGGTTGTCTGACGTTTTTCCTGACGGAGACCATGGCCGTGTGGCAATTACCCATTACGAAGTGATCAAACCGATGAGGTACGTTTCGCTGATCAAATGTAACCTGGAAACAGGCCGTACACACCAGATCAGGGCCCACATGAAGCATCTGGGTCATCCTTTGTTTAATGATGCCACCTATGGCGGGGACAGGGTACTGAGAGGCGACCTGTTTTCAAAATACAAACAATTTGTGGACAATTGCTTTGAAATGCTGCCGAGACAGGCTCTTCATGCCAAATCACTGGGCTTTAAACACCCTAAAACCAAGGAATGGATGCAGTTTGACAGCGAACTTCCGGCCGATTTTCAGGGAGTGATAGACAAGTGGGAACATTATCTTCAACATAAATAAGAACATGTCAATTTTGATCAGAGAGGGCAGGAGTGAGGACGTTCCTGCGATCATGGAGCTGGTGAGGGAGCTTGCTCTTTATGAAAAAGCCCCGGAAGAAGTCAGCAATACAGAAGAAAGGATGCTGAAGGAAGGATTTGGTGACAACCCGGCATTCGGGTCTTTTCTGGCTGAAGAAGACGGGAAAGTAGTGGGCATGTCGCTCTACTACTATCGCTATTCAACCTGGAAAGGCAGAAGACTTTACCTGGAAGACATCATCGTTAATGAATCAAAACGCGGATCAGGCATCGGTAAACTGCTTTTTGACAAAACCATTGAAAAAGCAAAGGAAGAAGATTGCTCCGGAATGATGTGGCAGGTGCTTGACTGGAATACACCGGCCATAGAATTTTATAAGAAATACAATGCGAGGTTTGATGAAGGCTGGGTAAACTGTCATCTTGATTTTTGAAAAATGTCATCAGAGCATAACAAAATAAGGTTCGAAGCCGTCATAGAGCAGCATTCAGGAATGGATGCTGCTTTTGTTGTTTTTCCTTATGATGTATATGAGTTATATGGTGTCAAAGGCCAGGTAAAAGTGAAAGTAGTTTTTGACGGTCATGTGCCTTACCGGGGCAGTTTGGCCAAAATGAAGAAGGATTGTCATGTTCTGGGGCTGACCAAAGCCGTAAGGCAGCAATTGGGTAAGACATTTGATGATACTGTTCATGTTGAGCTGGAGCAAGACCTGGAGGAAAGAAAAGTTGATATTCCGGACGAAGTGAGCAACCTGCTGAATCTCCATCCGGAAGCCCGGAAATTCTTTGAAGGCCTTTCTTATACCGACAGGAAGGAGTATATGGTCTGGATCACTTCCGCCAAAAGGGAGGAGACCCGGAAGGCAAGGCTGGAAGCCATCATTCCTAAATTACTGGCGGGGAAGAAGGTGACGGACAAGTAATTTAAATCATGTGTTTAATTCTTTCGGACAACAACAGAATTAGCGACGAAATCATGAATAGCTTGTTTTTTTTCATTGGAATGAATCGTCAGAAATGACAACCAGCCTAATAGCAACTTAACCACATATCTGAAAAAAGCCTTCAGGAAATTTAGTTTTGATGATCCGTCAGAAATATCTTTTACCCTGATTTTAAATAAAAATGCCCCAAAGGTAAAGCCCAGCAGAGAGGTGCACAACGGATCATAAAGCATTACCACAATAAACAGGAATATTTTGTAATTACTATTCAGGTTTTCAGGTAAAATGAGACTGATCAGGTAATAAAGCATAAAAATGAAATAAAGGTCAACGATGTATGCCCCAAATCGTCTCCATAACTGAGGTAAATCTTCCGTGTTCATGTTTACTGAATGTTTGTAATGTTTTGGGTCTTTAACCGCACTGTGTAACTTGCCGGCATTTATTGCCGCAATATACGTGGATTTTGCAAGTTGTTATGATGCATGTACGAAAATATTTCAACCGGGACGGTTCAATTCTTGCTAACACAAAAGAGCGTTTATTGATATCCCTGTAATTTTTGAACTCCTTTAAACGGTATTCAGTATGTTTATCGTTATTTAAACATAAACACTTAAAATAGCCATGTACAAATTAAAAATCATTTCTTCGAGTGTAAGACCCGGTCGTAAAGGCCCTGTGATTGCCCGCTGGATTACTGAAGTTGCTAAAAAATATGAGCAGTTTGAAGTTGAACTTCTTGACCTCGGAGAAATCAATCTGCCGATGATGAATGAGCCCAATCACCCGTCTAAAAAAGATTATCAGCATGAACACACCAAAAAATGGAGTGCGTTGATAGATGAAGCCGATGCTTTTGTCTTTGTGACGGCAGAGTACGATTTTAATTATCCCGCTCCGTTAAGAAACGCCCTGGAATATCTTTTCAAAGAATGGGCTTACAAAGCTGCAGGTATTGTAAGCTACGGAGGGGTTTCGGCGGGAACAAGGGCTGCCAACAGCCTGAAAGCGGATCTTTCCACGTTCAGTATAGTGCCGCTTTACCAAATGGTTAATATTCCTTTCTTTACGAACTTCATCAATGAAAACGGAGAATTGAACCCTAATGAAATTACGGTTAAGTCCGCTGATGCCATGCTCAAAGAGCTTTTAAGATGGACCAAAGGCCTTAAAATTATTAAGGAGGATAAATAAGGTATTATTGAACGGCCACTGCGGGTTCGTCGTGCCACCATTCTTTCATGTCCCAGAAGTTCTGCCAGCCCAGGTGTCTGTATTTAGGGTTGATCTCCACCTCTCTTTCACCATAGCTGAAGTCCGTCAGGATGCTGTTGGCAAACACGAAAAGGTCTTTCGCAAATACAAATTGTTTCTGGCTTTTTGAGGTGTAACTTGTCCAGGTACCATCTGCCTTAAAGCCCGCACCTTTGGTTTTGGTTTCAGGAGTATAAAACCACAGGAAAGTCTCCGTTTTGTCCTTTTTGGCAAAATCAATGGCTATTCTGCCTTTGAAAGAGCCTGAGCCGTATTGGGCAGAGTCTTCGTTGAGTTCTATTTTACCGATAAATTCATACAGGTTATCATTCATCAGGGCCCCTTCTTCGTAGTATCTTTCTGCGATATTCGGGTCTTTGAATTTATAGATGGTGTCAATCGTGATCGTGCCGGTATAGCTGTTGATATTTTCCTTGAACTTCGTTTTGCCGGTCAGATGATAAACATTAGGCTGAAGGCTGTCTTTCTCCACCTGACTCCAGTAAACCTCAATCCTGTAATTACTTTTTCCAAAGAAGCCGTCATGCCGGTTAAAGTACTGGTCAAGCTGGTCTTTGTTAAATATCGTCGGTGTCAGGTCAAATTCGGTTAAAAATTTATCTGCTTCATCTTTTTTCAGCAATTGGTAAGTAATGCTCTTTAATGTATCCGTTTTGCCTCTTAAAGTATCCACGCTTTCCTTATGGGTGAGTAAAACCGGTTTTGGTTTTTGATTGTCTTTCGTAAACCTTGAGCAGGCAAAGGCGGATAGTAAAACAAACACGTAAATCAGGTTTTTCATGGGTGTTTAATATTAAACGGGTTTTATGGCAAATAAGCGTTGAGTAATTACAAAGTGTATATAACAGGCTGAATTACAAGGCTTTTTTATTTTTCAACGAATGTACTAAAAATTTCGAAAAACCAAAAGTGATCAGTATTTCACAGAGAATGAGGTTGCCGGTCCATGATACCCAGACCACAGTCAGGTAGGTTTCGAAGGGTTTGGTCTGAAAAAAGTATTTCATGAGGTAACTTTCCGTTCTCAGGCTCATCGCAGCAAGGGTGATGGCATAGCTTCTGAGCATCCAGATGACGTGGCTTTCGATTTTACGTTTCCTGATTTCCAGAAATGCTTTGAGCGTCACCAGGAACCATAGGGTGGACTGCATAAAAAAGCCGGCTTTGGCAGGCAGGCCGCCGTTGGCATACAGGCTCAGGCCTAACCCGGAAGGAGCTGCCACCAAAAGAATAAGAAAAATATAGATTTTGCCCAGAAAACGATGTAATCCCGGCTTTGAAACAACTACTTTTGGTAAAAACTGGCTTATTCCCGCCAGGAGAACCACCAGGCTGCTGCAAATGTGGGTATAGAAAAAGAGGTTGAAATCCCATTGGTGCAAGACCGGATCAGACTTCGTACCAAGGAAATTAACAGCAAATTCAAAACTGAGATAGGGAATGGTCTGGCTGATCATCACCAGCCCGAAAGCAATAACCAGAACGGCAAGAGTATAAGTAAAATAATGGAATATACTTTGGCCGCTGTCCGCCTTTACCATCTTTCCCATGGGAATTTTTTTCGGAGTTTTTTTCTTTTTACCCCTGTGGAAGGCTGAAACTCAGTATCCGGGTTCGCTTCTCCTTTGTCTTTATCCCAAAGATAATGAATTCTCGGAGGATAAAGTCCCCGGCCCATAAAAACACCGCTGACCTGGTCTTCATGAAAGTGTTCCTGTTTTACCCTGCAGGTTTTCATAGGGCACCTCGGAGCCCAGCAGGAAGTGACACAAAACAGGATAAGAAGCAACAAAATGATATTTTTCATATAGGTAAAGCGAGTTTAATTCCGGCGGTCGGGCTGAAAAAGAAACCCTTGCTGTCAGGTTCTCTTGTTTTTCGGTTGGACATAAAGCCGGAGTGAAGTATAACTTTCTTTTCTTCAGAAGGATCGGGGTTCAGAGAAGTACTTTTGTACATCCCGGCACCCACTCCTGCATAAACATCCACGAAAAGAAAACGGTTGATGATAATGACTTTGCCGAATTTGATATGAAGAGCCTGTTCTTTTTCTTTGGTTTCCACTTTGTCAAACTGTGCATAGTCTGGCAGGGAAGTACCGCCTGAGGCTGTTGCTACATTTCTGGTCCTGTTCATGTCTTTATGGACAAATTCAAGGGCATAATACCTTCCGAAAGGCTTTTTATCCATCGAGTAAAAAGGGTACCAGTCTGAAAAATATCCCCTGATTTCACCTCTGTAAATGGTGGTGGTGTTTTCTGCCTGGTTTTGTCTGATGTATTTATTCAGATTCCATGATCCTTTGCCTTTTCCATAATCAAAAGCAAAACTGAGTTTTCCGAATGGCGGGGCAATTTCCGCACCATATTGCAGCACATTGTCTTGCCCGAAAACGGCCGTGGGGGTGATTTTCAGAACCAAAAAAGGAACATGTGAAAAACTGGCCGGTTTTCTGGCTGCCGATACATTTCTATTTTCGGTGGCTTCTTCCACAACGGCTTGCTGGGCAAAAGCGACATGGCCCAAAAGAACAAAAATGACGATATGTTTTAATGATTTAGTCATGGGGTTTCATTAATAACGCTTAATAATTTCAATTCTGTATTAGCAGATATCTCATATTGAGCCATTCCTGTGCTACTTTTCAGCAACAGTCTTTTCTGCGACGGAAAAACCCGGAGCTCTTCAGCCTTAGCATCAGGGTATTCATGTTTTAAGGCGACACCCGAGCTGGAAAGCGAAAAAACTTTGACCGTGCCGTTTTTCTCAGCCAGGAAGACATTGTTATGGTAAGTTGCCAGGTCCACGGGAACGCTGATCTGAAGTGTGGACAGGAGTTTTATGTCATTCAGGTCTTTCAGGGAATAAACAGAAATGGCTGGTTGGGCTGTGCTGCCACAATCCGTATTTCCGGTGGCTAACACCATAAGGTTGCCGACCTTGACAAGCAAATCGCAGATAGAAGTTTCCGGGATTTTACTTTCAACGGCTTTCTTGTTTACAGCGTCAATGGCGACAATGCGTTTTTTGGTCTGAAGCAGCAGCGTATCGGAGTTTCCTGCCGCTCTTTCTATTTCGAGGCTGTCAAAACCATAATCTTTCAGGATCAGAGACGAAGGGTTGGAGGCATCCAGTATCCTGAGCTCGTTCTTTTCAAGCAGCAGGTAATTACCGTCCTCAGATTCAGTAAAATGGTTATAATTGGTATTGCTCCCCTTAATTCTGAGCGAATTAACGTCTTCAGACCTGGAGCACCCCCAGGCCATACAAGCAGCGAAAAATAGTATCAGCAATCTCATCTGTAGCAATTTAAGTTAGTAGTTGAAGATCTGATTTCCCACTCGATGACATACCCGACAGAGTCAGGGCATTCAAAATAGATGTTCCGGACACGGGGATAATTAGGGTAATTGAACACATTCGAAACCCTTCTGAAAAGCTTAAAAGCATTTGGGTCCTGGCTGATCTGGCTGATGCTTACGTTGTTGTCCAGCACCTCGTCAATCCCCTGCACGTTGAACGATATGAGATCGCCCCCGTTGTCACAAACCAATGTTTTGTCTTTGATGAAAAACTCACGCATAGCCGGTACCTGGAGAAACAGGAGAGGTTTGGGAGCCGCAGGTATTCTGTTGTCATACACGTGAATTCCTTTGAGGTATTCCCCGATGTATAAATAGCGGTTATCTGTGAAAAGACTTCCGATTTCTCCGACAGGCTGAGGAGGTTTTACCAATATATTTTGCAGCTCATTGTCAGTAATGACTGTTTTAATAAAATAGCCTTCGTTTTTTGAAAGTGAGTCAGAAGACCTGAAATCTTCAAATTTCTGACATCCCAGACACATGATCAGGAGTGTTGCTGCTGCAGCTTTTATCATAGTTAGTTTAATTGCATTCGAGATCAAAAACGTCGTTAAGTGCCGAAAAAGTATTCCTGATGCAGGTTTTACCCGATAAATTATTAGTTATTATAGCAACAGTCCTCATAAATCGGATGAAAAGAAGTAAATGACACGCGGGACATTTACTTCTTGTTCTTCTTTCGGGCATAACTTATTACCGCTTCTTTAGTCGTAAGCCATTTTTTACCTTCTTTATGGGCGTCGATTTTCCCGCTTCTGGCCAGTAAACTGACATACTCCTGTCCGTAAGGAACATCAGGCTCCATGACGATATTTGAAATGTCGGTATAGTCATAACTGCTGCCGGGCATAGCCCCGATATAAATGTTCAGGGTTCTTTCCAGGGCCTGGGTCATCAGCAGGGCCAGTTTGTAATATTTACCATTATTGGCCTGGTTAAGGGCTTCGTAGTATTTCTTACGGTCTGTCTTCAGGATAATCGCAGGCGGAAACCCTTTACGCATCAATAGCAAATTCATTGCCAATCTTACCGTTCTGCCGTTTCCGTCAAAAAAAGGATGTATCCACACAAACTTGTGATGGAAAATGGTAGCGAGTTCAATGTCATTCAGATGGTCGGGGTTGCGATTGACATAGTCGATCAGTTCATCAAGCAGCCCTGAAACTTTCTGAGCATTGGGCGGCACAAAATTGGCCCCGTTGATTCTCACCCCTCCGTTTCTTATTCTCCCTGCAAAATCATCTTCTATGCTTCTCAGCACCAGTCCGTGAAGGTTGAGGATATCGATTCCTCTCAGTTCATAATTCCTGTCAATCAGGGTGTAGAGGTAATCGATGGCTTTGTCGTGGTTATGAGCCTCAAAATGTTCTCTTAACGACTTGCCTTTGATTGTAACACCTTCTTCCAGGATCATCTGGGTTTCTCTGAGACTGAGGCTGTTCCCTTCTATGCTGTTTGAGTTGTAAGTCCACTCCAGCGAAAGATTCTCCCTGATCTTTTGAAGGGCGATGGAGGGTAAAGGTCTTCCGCTTTCCAGTAAAGTTTTTTTCTGGAATAACCGCTCATAGCCCGGGCGGAGTTCTTCTGTATCACTTAAATCTATCTTCCACATCCCACAAAGATACAATATCGGATATGGTATAAAAAGCTTTCATCCGATTTTTTATATTCCCCGAAAAAAGTACCAGAAAAATAGAATTTCCTGCTAATGTTATTTGTTTTTAATTTAGTATTTTTGCATTATGAAATTAAAGTTAAGTAAAATGCTTATTGTACTCATGGCCATCAATGTGCTGGTAAGCACACATGGCTTTGCTTTGTATGAGCATTTATGTAAGTTCACGTTTCAGAAAAGTTTCTCTCTCAGCCCGTCTGATTGTGAGAAAGACGCCCCGAAACCGCCTAGGCAACACAGCGATAAAACGTGTTTCGACCAGGATTCCTGCTGCGAGGTATCCATATCCTATCATAAAGTCAATGTAGCCACAGACGGTTTTCTGAAAATGGGAAACCTGCTTTCGGCATTTATCCTTCCGGCACCACAGATTTTTAATTTTCCTTCCGGTCTTTTACTGGTTTCAGATGATCTTGTCCGCGACTACGCCGATAGTTCACCGCCTGCTCAAAACCAGACCTTGTATATTCTATTCGGTGTATTCAGGATTTGATTTAATTAAAGTGCTAGTAGTTAGTGTTTTAATTAAATAAATCTATCATGAAGAATATAAAAATATTAGTATTTATACTGTTGGCCAGTGCAGACCTGATGGCACAAAATGTTCAGGGAACCGTCAGAGATAAATCATCGGCCGGATTGCCGGGCGTAATGGTTCATTGGAAAGGTGAAACCGCCGGAACTGTTTTTTCTGACGAAAAAGGACAGTTTTCTATCGCAAAAAAGACTGATAATCAATTTCTTGTTTTCAAAATGCTGGGTTACAGCCCGGATACTGTCCTGGTTTCAGGTGACGGACCCCTGACGATTATTCTCAAAGAAGAAACTTCCGACCTGAACGAAGTAGTGGTAAAAACCCGGGCTTCCTCTATTGATGCCCTTTCTCCTTTACATACTGAAATCATCAATGCCAAAACACTGGCCAAAGCCGCCTGCTGCAATCTGTCCGAAAGCTTTGAGACCAATGCTTCCGTAAGCGTCAATTATGCTGATGCCGTAACCGGGTCAAAACAAATTCAGTTACTTGGTCTTTCGGGCTTATATGTCCAGTCCAATATAGAAAACATCCCATCGATTCGCGGCCTGGCATCTACTTTCGGCCTGAATTTCGTTCCGGGCACCTGGATACAGTCCATTGACCTCGTTAAGGGTACGGGATCGGTGGTCAATGGTTTTGAGTCGATGATCGGGGCCATGAATGTGGAACTGCAGAAACCGGATAATTCTGAGAAATTGTATCTGAACATATATGCCAATCATCTTGGAAGAGGGGAGGTGAACCTTAATCTTTCGAGAAAACTGACTCCTAAGTGGTCAGTAGGTTTGCTGACTCACGGTTCGGCTTTAAAGACAAACATTGACAATAACGGGGATGGGTTCCTTGATTTACCTAAATATGACCAGGTCAATATTTTGAATCGCTGGAAGTATTCCGGCGAAAGGTTTATGGCCCAGTTTGGCGTCAAAATGCTGCGTGACACCAGGATGGGCGGCCAGAAAGGTTTTGAAAGCCGTGGATCCACTCCCGGTTTGTATGGATTTACCAACAAGACCAACCGGGTGGAGTTTTTCTCCAAAACTGCAAAGTTGTTTCCAGAAAAACCTTACAGGGGGCTCGGTCTGATCCTGAACGGCACCTGGCATGATTCTGAATCTTATTTCGGGTTTAAGCCTTACCTGGCTACCCAGAAGAGCTTCTATTCCAACCTGATTTACCAGGATATTTTCGGTACTACGATGCATACTTATAAGACGGGGCTGAGCTTTCAGGCTGACAATTATGACGAAAAATACGGGGCGATTTTGTTGAAAAGAAACGAGCTGATTCCGGGAGCCTTCTTTGAATACACCTACAATTACCTTGATAAAACGGTTTTGGTAGCCGGTATCCGCTCAGATTATCATTCTATCTTCGGCAACCAGATTTCTCCAAGAATTCACTTCAAGCAGGAAGTCGGTAAAAATGATACCTGGAGGGTTTCTTTCGGTAAAGGATTCCGGGTGCCAAATCCGCTGGCTGAATATTTTGGTAACCTGGTCAGCAGCAGACAGGTGGTATTTGTGGACCCGATTGCTCCCGAGGTGTCATGGAGCCTGGGTACGAGCTGGATCAAAAACATGGGAAAATATACCATTTCCGGAGAGCTGTATCATACCAGGTTTGAGAAACAGCAAATCGCCGACATGGAACATCCCGGTTATATTTATTTCTATGGGCTGGACGGTAAATCAAGAACCACCAGTGCCCTGATCGAACTGAACTACGGACCTTCCAATAACTGGGAGTTTAAAGCCGCCTACCGTTTTATTGACAGCAAACAAACTTTGGGGAAACCCAACGGAGAAAATGTACTCGTAGAAAAAATGTTTTTAAACAGGGACCGCGTGTTGCTGAATGCCGCCTACGCCCTGCCTTACGATAAATGGAAATTTGATTTAACATTACAATGGAACGGAAAGCGGAGAATTCCGAATGCTTCACCGACTTATGACCATATGTCTTATCAGAACATGCCTTATGAGACCGCACCGGCGTTTGCTAATCTGAACGGGCAGATTACCCGTACTTTTGTCAACTGGGACATTTACCTTGGGGGAGAGAACCTGACCAATTTCAAGCAGAAAAACCCGATTTTCGATCCGGGTAATCCTTTTGGAGGGAATTTTGATGCCGGTATGGCGTGGGGGCCGGTGGTAGGGATAACGGTTTATTCAGGTGTCAGATATAAAATCAGATAAAATGGAGCTATACATTAAAAATATGGTTTGTGACCGCTGCATTCTGGCGGTGAAATCAGTGATCAGTGAAGCCGGATTACAAGCAGAGGGCATTGAGCTGGGTAAAGCTGTGGTAAACAACCAGCTTAATGATGAGCAACTGCAGGAGTTGACAGGAAAGCTGAAAGATCTTGGATTCGAACTCATCACAGACAAAAAAACGGGCCTGGTAGAACAAATCAAAGGCCTGGTGATCGACTACATTTCAGGAGAACTGACCGATAAGCCGAAAGAAAACCTGTCGGATTATTTGTCGAAAGCCTTATGGACAGATTATAAGACCCTGAGTGCTGTTTTTTCTGCCACAGAATCTCACACCATTGGCCAGTATTACGGACAGGTCAAGATCGAAAAAGTAAAAGAACTGATCGATTATGATGAAATGAGTCTGAGCCAGATATCGGATACTTTTAATTACAGCAGTCCGTCGCATCTGACCAAGCAATTCAAAAAAGTAACGGGAATTACACCAAAGGAATATAAAAACAACAAATCAAAGCGGGTGGCTTTGGACAAATTTTAAACAATCAAATAACAAACTCATGAAAAAGATCGCAGTTTTATTCGTTATGTTTGGTCTGATCAGCTTCGGATCAAATGCTCAGAAAGCTTCAGTGGCCGACCAGGTTGAAATCAAGACTTCGGCTGTATGCGGCATGTGCAAAAAACGCATTGAAAGAGATTTAGGATTAACAAAAGGCATAGAGTCAGCCAATCTCAACCTGGATGATAAAGTGGTTACCGTAAAATTTAACCCGAAGAAGACCAATGCAGCTAAAATCAAGCAGCAGATCTCCAAAATCGGGTATGATGCTGACGAAGTAGTAGCCAACCAGAAATCACACGATGCGTTGCCGGATTGCTGTCAGAAGACAGCCAAGGCACATGTTGACTAAGAAATTTGAATTTTAAGTTTAACAACTATGTTTTAAAGATACCTGTGATTTTACGGGTATCTTTTTTATATTTGAACCCAATTAGAAATAAACATGAAGGTAGAACTTAACAGAGTTGATCAGGATTTTCATTTTGAAGCAAGAGGCAATTCAACTGTAGCGGTCAATATCGACGCCGCTGAAAATATAGGAGGACATAACGCAGGTGCTAGACCGATGGAGCTGCTGCTCATGGGTTTGGGTGGATGTACCTCTATTGATGTGATCCTGATCCTTAAAAAACAAAAACAGGTTCTTGAAGATATTAAACTGGTGGTGGAAGGGGACCGGGAGAAAATTCCGGGAACAGAAATGTCCCCCTTCACCAAAATCAATGTCCATTTTATCCTGAAAGGACAACTGGATCCTAAAAAAGTAGAAAAGGCCATTGCCTTGTCTATGGAGAAATATTGCTCTGCAACGGCCCAGTTGAGGACTTCGACAGAAATTACACATTCATTTGAGATTCTCTGATTTTTATTAACCTATGATATATTTAATTTAAGAAATCATGAAAAAAACAATTTCAATCTTTGCCCTGGTCTTCGGAATCATGTTTTCATCTTTTGCTTTTGACGAGCCCGTCAACAAGGAAAGACGTAAAAAGAAAAAGGAGAACACCGAAAAAGAAGGTAAAAAAGAAAAAAAGAAATATGTTAAGGCCTGCGGCGTTGCAGGAAAACACTGAGACTAAAGAGTTTCGGTTTATTCACTTTGCTATTATATCTGGATGAAACAATATCACGATCTGCTCAGACATATTCTTGAAAACGGAACTGAAAAAACAGACCGTACCGGCACAGGTACCATCAGTGTTTTCGGGTACCAGATGAGATTCAATCTCGAAGAAGGTTTTCCGTTGGTGACCACCAAAAAAGTCCATTTGAAATCAATTATTCATGAATTGCTCTGGTTTATCAAAGGAGAAACCAACATCGGCTATCTAAAAGAACATGGCGTAAAGATCTGGGATGAGTGGGCAGATGAAAACGGCGATCTCGGGCCTGTCTATGGTAAGCAGTGGCGTTCGTGGGTGAGCAGCACCGGCAAAGAGATTGACCAGCTCAAAGAAGCCCTTAAGCAACTTAAATCATCTCCGGATTCGAGAAGAATCATTGTTTCTGCCTGGAATGTAGGTGAATTATCCGAAATGGCCCTGATGCCCTGTCATGCATTTTTTCAGTTTTATGTGGCTGATGGTAAATTGTCCTGCCAGCTTTATCAGCGTAGTGCGGATGTGTTCCTAGGCGTGCCTTTCAATATTGCTTCATATGCCCTCTTTACCCTCATGATTGCCCAGGAGTGCGGTCTTAAACCGGGTGAATTTATCTGGACCGGCGGTGATACCCACATCTATTCCAATCACCTTGAACAGGTCAATATCCAGTTGTCAAGAGAACCGAGGGATTTGCCGAAAATGAAACTTAATCCTGAAGTGAAATCTGTTTTTGATTTTAAATTTGAAGACTTTGAGCTTCGGGATTATCACCCGCACCCGGCCATCAAGGCCCCGGTAGCTGTTTAAAAAAACTGCTTTTATTTTACGGTAATGCTCACTGTCTTGTTTTTGACGACATTGATCAGCATTTCGCTCAGTGCCGGAGCTCTGAACTTCGGCCTGACGTTGTTACTTACGCCCCAGGCTTCCGTCGGATAGCCTAAAACTGCCGTATCCATCTTCTGGTTGTTGTTTTCATCGTGAAAAACTTCGATAGCGTAGTATTCCTCTTTTAGTGAAGCTGCTTCAAACTTCACTTCATTGTTCAGGATGGGTTTGACGAGAGACTCTACCACTTTTCCTTCTTTATTGGTGATCCTGATAAAAGCATTGCCTTTTTCGTTTTTAAAACCTTTGATGTGCAAAACGGGTGGCTGACCGGCGATAAGCAGGTGAGAAAGGAAGAACAGGGAGAAAACCAGCTTATATTTTACGGATTTCAGCCTGGTCGGTACATTGCAAGGATAATTCATAAATGTTTTTCTTAAGAACCGGATGTATGAAATCCGGGGAAATTTCTGTTAACGGAGCCAAAACAAAATTTCTGCTGCTGATCCAGGGGTGGGGCAGGGTAAGCTCAGGGGTGGAGAAATAGTAATCTTCGTAAAAAAGAAAATCTATATCGATGGTCCGCGGGCCCCATTTGATGATGCGTTCCCTTCCCAACGCTGTTTCAATCGACAGAATTTGTTTTAACAACGCCAGCGGATAAAGATTTGTTTGAATTTTAATGACCTGGTTGTAATAATTCGGCTGATCGTCAACACCCCAGGCGGCAGTTTCATAAAGACCGGAACATTGAAGAATCTCTCCAACCTGCTGACCGATCATCTCTGTTGCAGCATCAAGGTATTTTTTGCGGTCACCCAGATTTGAGCCTAAGCCTAAATAAGCTATTTTCATCTCAAACCAGTGAGTAATTGTAGTTTTTGACGATTTGGGAAAGCTCTGCAAGGAAAGAGGGGTCTTTTTCAAGGGCATTGCCTATGACGATCACATCGGCACCGGCCGACAGAGCCTCCGAAGCTTTCTGGGTAGAATTGATACCGCCGCCTACAATCAGCGGAGCTGCTATGTTTTTCCTGACTTCTTTGATGATTTCCTTGCTGACAGGTTGCTGTGCCCCGCTTCCGGCATCCAGGTAGGTAAGTTGCATACCCAGCATTTCTCCGGCCATGGCCGTACAGGCGGCCACATCCGGTTTGTCATTGGGCACCGGCGTAGTATTGCTGATATAGGATACCGTAGTTTGCCTGCCGCCATCTACCAGAATGTAAGCAGTCGGAAGAATTTCAAGTCCGCTTCTTTTCAAGGCAGGAGCAGCCACGACATGCTGACCGATCAGGAACTCGGCATTGCGTCCCGAAATAAGGGATAAAAGCAGGATTCCGTCAGCTTGCTTATAAATATGAAGGCCATTGCCGGGAAAAATGACCTTAGGTACAAAAGTCTTGGCACTTAACTCCGACAAAACCATTTCCATGTTGTCGGAAGAAATGAGGCTTCCACCCACAAAAATGAAATCAACCTCCATCTGGTTGATCAGGGTGATAAAATGAGCGAGTTTACTTTCGTTGAGTTTATCAGGATCTAATAGCACGGCCAGGCTTTTTTTGCCCAGTTGTTGATTCGTTTTAAGTATGTTGAGAATGTTATGGCTCATTTCTGTTAGTTTGCTGTTCGATGAAATCCAGAAGTTTGTCTTTTATTAGGGTAAGTAACAGGGTAGTGGCCATTCCTTTGATCGCTGCTCCGACAAACGAAGATTCCTCTTTTTTGGGCTCAGCCAACAGAGCGTCCTCATCATCTTCTTTGTCATTCGAAGAGAAAATCCGGCTTAAAGCATATCCACCCAACACAATACCTCCGATAATAAGGGCATTTTTGCCAATACTTTTATAACCGCCTATTTGCCTTTCAATAGAGTCAGATGCAGACTGGATGGTATTTTGTAAAGCAGCTTTACGATCTTTGTTTATCTCTGACATAGTTGATTTGATTTATATTTTACAAAAATAAGGCTAATGATTTATTTTCTTAGTGTTTTCACAGAATTTCTATGCTTCTAAAATATAAAAACGGCCTTTAAAAACCATCATTTTACCCGGTTTTCTTTTTTGTCTCCTCTTATCCACACTTCTGGTTCTTTAAACTTAACCGGCTTTCAGGGCTTATTATTTCAAAGATGTTAGTCTTTCAGAAACAAAAGCCCCTGGCTGTCCATGCCTATTTCTTCGGAATCCATTTTATGACGGATCATTTTCATGAGGATGTCCGGTTTTTTGAAAACCTCTGTGCTTTCCAGTTTGGAAACCGAAACAGGAAGCATGTTTTTGAGCTGTTCGAAGTATTCATCATACAGGTCTTCTGCGATTTCCAGGTTCTTCAGGGCAATGCAATTATCGCACAAACCACAACGTACTTTGGTTTCTTCGTCAAAATAGTCCTGGAGGATCAGCATCCGACATTTTCCCTTGTTGAGCACATATTTATGAACCGATTCCAGGGCTTTTTTATCTTTTATTTTCCTTTTCTCCAGTTCCTTGTAGTCCAACGGTAAAGTAGCCGCATCAAACCTGACGGTCAGAAAAGTGAGCTGGGGTTTGTTTTTTTGAGGAACATACTCAATCATACCTGATTTACTCAGATACTCCAGCAGCTGCGTTACCTCGGCCTGGTTGGAGAAATAAGCATTGGCAATTTCCGATTCTGAGATATTGACATAGCCGGAGTACATTTCGCCGCCGTAAATACGGAGAAGGGTCTTCGAGAAGTTTTCTATCGATTCATTACGTACCTGGAAACCGTAAAATTCCTTGGGACTGGCTATGATCTTTATCCTGGTAGGGTTAAAATAGGCATCACTCAAGGTGATAAACCCCTGGTCTTCCAGCAGTTTCAGGGCAAAATGCGTTTCCCTGGGCTGCAGACCGAAAGTAGTCGCGAAGTCCTGCAAATCAAAGTCGAAAGCGGGAATAAACTCAGCCCCGACGGCCAGTTTGTAGTAATTGCATAAACTCTGATAAACTTTTTTAAGGAATTCAGCAGGAGGATATTTCAAATCGAGGTTCTTTTTTGATTCCTCGACATCACTCTGATTAAAAAGCTGAACTGCGTAAGCCTTTTGCTGGTCTCTGCCCGCTCTTCCTGATTCTTGGTAATAGGCCTCAAGGTTCTCACAGATATCCAGGTGCACCACCGTTCTTACATCTGGCTTATCAATACCCATCCCGAAGGCATTGGTTGACACAATAATTCTTGTCTGGTTATTGATCCAGGCATCCTGTCTGGCTGTTCTCTCGGTCATCGGGAGCCCGGCATGGTAAAAATTAGCGGAGATTTTGTTTTGCTGCAAAAACCTCGAAACTTCAACCGCCCTTTTGCGGGTTTTGGTATAGACGATGGAAGTACCGCCGACACTCTTAACGATATTCAGGAGTTTGGCTTCTTTGTTTTCGACCTCGAATACGGAATAGGAGAGGTTTTTACGGGCAAAACTCTGGACAAAGACCGAGGGCTTTTTCATGCCCAGTTTTTCTGTGATGTCTTTCCTGACCTGGTTGGTCGCGGTGGCCGTCAGGGCAATGGCCGGCACAGACGGGATATACTCCCTGAATTCCTGGATTTTCAGATAAGAAGGGCGGAAGTCGTAACCCCACTTGGAAACGCAGTGGGCTTCGTCAATGGCCAGAAGCCCCACTTTCATTTTTTTGACCCTTTCAATAAAGATCTCTGTATGCAGACGTTCCGGCGATACGTATAAGAATTTCTGATCACCGTATACAAAATTATCCAGCGTATAGTCAATTTCACGATAGGTCATTCCGGAATAAATCGTGGAGGCTTTTACACCCCTTGCTTTCAGCTGTTCCATCTGGTCTTTCATCAAAGCAATCAAAGGAGAGACTACAATACACACCCCGTCCAGCATCAAACCAGGCACCTGGAAGCAAACAGATTTTCCACCGCCTGTAGGCAGCAATGCCAGCGTGTCATGTCCTTTTGTTATACTTTCGATGATTTCCAGTTGTAAAGGCCTGAAATTGTCGTAATTCCAAAATTTTTTCAATATTTCGTGAGGAGAAACCATACTTTTTATAGGTCACTTGCGTATTATTATGTAAAACTATTTAAATTAAATTTTACTAATCTAAACAATCCTATTTAATATTTAATTTATATTTACAGATGACAATTTTTGAACCTTACATACAAATATGAAAATAAGAATACTTTCAGTTTTATTGATCGCTTTTTCCATAAAAAGCTTTGCACAGATTCCGTTTCAAAAGAAAACGGACAAAATGAAGGGGATAAAAGTTGTCTGTCCTGCCACCTACATTGACGCCAATACTTTTGTCGATATGCCTGCAGACGTTAAGAATGCCCTTGAGAACAAAAAGCTAAGAATACAATCTACACAGAAAGCTACTTTTATTGTTACCTATGACAGTGATTTCCCGACCAATGCCAAAGCGGCATTTCAAAGGGCTATTGATATATGGGCAGAATTGCTGAGCTCTCCGGTGCCGATCAGGATTGCCGCATTATGGAGTCCGCTCGGAAGGAACGTACTCGGCTCAGCTTCATCCGCTGATTACCTGAGGAATTTCCCGGGCTCTGTTATTGCCAACACCTGGTATCCTATCGCCATCGCTGAAAAACTGGCTGGCAAGGAACTGAACTCTGTCAATGATTTCGATATTGTGGCGGAATTCAGCAGTGATTCTCCCTGGTATTACGGACAAACCGGTACTCCGGCTGTAGGTCAGTTTGATTTTACCTCTGTGGTATTGCATGAAATGTGTCACGGTTTGGGGTTTGTAGGTTCGATGACGGTTTCGGGAAGTAACGGGTCTTATGGTTACGGATCAGGAAGTCCTTTTATTTTCGATACCTACATTCAGAATGAGGCTGCTAAGAACCTTACTGATACCGTTTCATTTAAGAACTCAACGGTAGCTCTGAGAAACGAGCTGATCAGTAACAGTTTGTATTTTGACTCGCCAAGAACCACCGCTCCTGTTTTGGATGATAAGGTGAAATTATACGCCCCGACGGTTTTTGAGCCGGGGTCGAGTATTTCTCACCTGGATGATAAAAAATATCCTTCCGGGACCATCAACTCCCTGATGACCCCGACAGCAAGGCTGAGAGAGGTCAACAGGAATCCCGGTCCTGCCACAATGAACATGTTTGCCGACATGGGATGGAAACGTTCGTCGATTGTTCATACGCCTATCAAAGACCTTGAGACGGCTACCAGCGTTAAAATTGAAGCGAAAATCCTTTCTGACACCACGTTGGTTGCCAATTCTGCCAAATTGATCTATACCATCAACCCGCCTGAAGGGGACTTGCTGAAAGACGCGATTGAATTGCCATTGGTGCTTGATGCCAAAACAGGGATGCATACCGCTACTATCCCGATCACTAACCCACAGTCGGTGGTGGTGTATTATCTTAGTGTACAGGATAATTTTAAAAATTCAGCAACAAGCCCTCCGAGTGCCCCAAGATATATCTGGGCATTTAATGTCGGCACAAAAGATACTTTCGGACCGGTGATCGAACACTATCCGCCTGATTTTTATCCGACAGACCAGCCGGTTAGTTTCCTGGCCAATGTAATCGATGATTACCAGGCGGGAATTGACACCGTTTATGTCAATTATACGGTTAACGGGCAGGCAAAGGCTCCTTTCGGTTTAAAGAAGTTTGACCTCAATGTAGACAATACTGATTTTTCTCAGGGCCGTTCTGATGAGAATGCCTATCTGGCTGAATTCGGGATTGCGAAACTTGCCGCAGGAGATAAAGTTCAATACCAGGTAGTAGCCATTGATAAGGCAAAAAACAAGACGGTTATACCTACTTATTATGCCGGAACCAACCAGACTGATAAGCCCGTGGAAACGACTTATGAATTTGTGGCTACCAATCTAAAAACGCCTGTTAGTCAGTATTTCACTGATTTTGAAGCATCAAATGATGATTTTGCAACCATAGGATTCGGAATTTCGAAACCTGACGGATTTGCTTCCAACTCATTGCATAGTTCTAATCCTTACAAAAACGGGAAAGGTTTGCTTGATCCGGTGTCAGGAGGTACCTACCTTGATTTTGCAGGAAATGAAATGGCCATGCTGAGAGTGCCGATCATCTTGAAAAAAGATTCTGCCAACATCACTTATGATGAAGTGGTTTTGGTTGAACCGGGTGAAAGCGGTTCGGTTTATGGTGATGAAGATTTTTATGACTATGTAGTGGTGGAAGCTTCTTTGGGTAACGGTTTCTGGTTCCCTTTGCAGGACGGATACGATAGCCGTGCTGACACTAACTGGGAAAGGGTTTTCAACAGTGGTTCTACTACAGGTACTGCCCCTAACTCAACCGGAAAAGGTGCTCCGTCTTTATACAAAACCCGCAAAATAGAGATATTGGGTGATGATCTGACGGTAGATGACGATGGTTCTCCGTTCCTGCTCAGATTCCGTTTGTATTCTGATCAGTTTGTAAACGGCTGGGGATGGTCTATTGACAACCTGGCTGTGCAGAAGCCAGCACCAAAAGCTTTGGCTAATGAAAACAACATTGACAGAAAAAGTATTTTTTCTATATCGCCTAATCCTTCTACTGATTATGTAAACCTGAAATTGCCGGTGACTATCCCTCAGAAAATAAAACTGGAGGTATTCTCACTGAAAGGTGAAAGTATGTACAGCGAAGAAATCCAGGTAGACGGGCCTGAGCTGGAGAAACAACTCAATGTCAAAAACTACGTCGTCGGGACATATCTGGCGAGGGTGACGCTCGATAAAGGACAGATAACAAAGAGATTTATAGTTAGAAAGTAATAAATTATACAAAAAAGGCTCAGATATCCTGAGCCTTTTTTATTTTTGTATCTGCCTTAAAATTATTTAAATAAAAGTGTGCCTGAAGTGAGTGTTGCAGATAAAATTTTTAGACTGTTATCAGAAAATAGTTCTCCGAAAGAGTCAGACTGGATTAATTCAAAGATCGCTGCTGATATTGAAAAACTTCCGTCCGCCTTTGTGGCTGCTCCCCGCTTTATTTCAAAAAATCCGGTAGATGTCTCTGTTCTTTTTGAGGATTCAAAAATAAGGACCTGGGCCCTCGATAAGCTCGCCAGGGGCTTTCTGCTGCTTAAGATCGATAATGCTTCAAAAGATAAATACACCTCAGTAATCGAATCTCTTTTTGAGACTGCCGAAGTGAACGAGGCTGTTGCCCTGTACAGTGCTTTGCCTTTTCTGCCATATCCTGAGTATTGGAAATTCAAAGCTACAGAAGCTGTCAGGTCCAACATCGGGCCGGTGTTTGATGCACTGGCTTTCGGAAATCCTTATCCGGCAGTACATTTTTCAGACCTGGAGTGGAACCAGCTGGTATTGAAATGTATCTTCAATGACAAACCTATTCATCTGATTGAGGGGCTTGACAAAAGAACCAACCGGGAATTGGCTGATTCTATTTCCAATTTTGCTCATGAACGCTGGGCAGCAGGCCGCACAGTGCCTGCCCAGGTATGGCGGCTGGTAATTAAATTTACAGATGAGAAGATAACAAATGACCTTCAAAAGCTTTTTTTATCCGGGGATATTTCTGATAATTATGCCGCAGCCCTGGTATGTCACGAATGTTCTTTTGAAAAGGCCAAAGAACTGTTAAATTTGTATCCTGATTTATCAGCCAAAGTACAGAAAGGCGAACTGACCTGGGAAGTACTTGAGGTATAAAAATTCATGCACCGTTTCCGGGATGTAATGAATTGTTCCCACTGCTTTTTATAAATTACTACTTTATTCAATCAAAAGGTATTCAAATGTGTCAAAATAACCATACCAGCAGTAACCCTTCGCATTTTGAAGGAAGTCAGGAAGAGAAAGTTCTGGCTCAGAGCATAGAACTTAACTTTATGGACTACATCAAAGACATGAAGTTCTTTGATCCGCATATCCATATGACGTCCAGGACCACTGATGACTATCAGGCTTTGGCCGATGCCGGGGTGAAGGCTATTATTGAACCTGCATTCTGGCTGGGTCAGCCGAGAACGGGCTTATCGACTTTCAAAGATTATTACAACAGTCTTATAGGCTGGGAAAGGTTCAGATCTTCCCAGTTTGGCATCAAACATTATTGTACCATTGGCCTTAACTCCAGAGAAGCGAACAACGAGGCTCTGGCTGAGCAGGTGATGGAAATTCTTCCCTTGTATGTTTACAAAGAAGGCGTGGTGGGGGTAGGGGAGATCGGTTTTGATGACCAGACTGCCGCCGAAGAAAAATATTACAGGCTTCAGCTCGAACTGTCTAAAGAAGCCAACCTGCCTGTGCAGGTGCATACGCCTCACAGGGACAAGAAAAAGGGAACCTTGCTGAGCATGTCGATTGCTCTTGAGCACGGCATTGATCCGGGCATGGTCATCATTGATCATAACAATGAAGAAACGGTCGAAAGTGTGCTTGAACAGGGCTTCTGGGCTGCTTTTACCATTTATCCGTTTACCAAAATGGGAAATGAGAGGATGGTGGAGATCGTCAGAAAATACGGATCGGAAAGGATCATGGTCAATTCCGCTGCAGACTGGGGCATCAGCGACCCGCTGGCTGTGCCTAAAACGGCTGCTTTGATGAAAATCAAAGGAATTTCAGAGGAAGATATTATCAAAGTGACGTATCAGAATGCGATTGACGCATTTGCCCAGAGCGGACAAATCACCCAGCAGGATTTTGAGATTGTGCAGGAAATTGACCAGAGTCAGAAATTCAACGGCAACACCATTCTCAGGGGAGGCCAGCAGCCAAGAATTGACAAAAACGCCATAATCATCCGGTAAGCCTTGAAATTAAGATATTATTTACAGATGTCCCGCCCGGCTAACCTGGTCACTGCTGTTGCAGATATCATGGCAGGGATTTCTATAGCCGGTTTTATTGATCATTTTCAGCATCAGCCTGATCCTGTTTCCATTGCGTGGCTTAGCCTGGCAACGATAGGCTTGTATGGCGGAGGTATTGTTTTTAACGATGTCTTTGATGCAGAAATTGATGCCATTGAAAGACCGGAGAGAGCTATTCCAAAAGGGATAATATCGGTTTCGCAGGCCACTGCATATGCCCTGGTTTTGTTTGCCGCAGGCATAGCTGCTGCTTTTGCGGTAAGCGTCATCAGTGGGCTCATTGCCTTTGCTGTGGCCGTTCTGGCTTTGTTTTATAATAAATTCGGTAAACATCATTCGTTCTTTGGCCCGCTGAACATGGGTTTGTGCAGAGGAGGTAACTTGTTACTGGGGGTGAGCATCATTAACCCGACCCTTGAAGAGGCCTGGTGGCTGGGAATCGTTCCGGTCGTATACATTGCTGCCATCACGATGGTGAGCAGGGGAGAAGTGCACGGAGGAAGCAAACAGACGCTTTGGTTTGCCGGGTTTTTGTACATCCTGGTAGACGCATTCCAGCTGTTGATGGCTTTCAGGTCCGGGAATTTTTACATAGCCCTGCCTTTTGTTTTATTGCATCTGTATCTGGTATTCAAACCTTTGCTTAAAGCCATTGAGAACCCTGTGGGGCCTAACATCGGAAAGGCCGTAAAGGGTGGAGTGCTCGCTTTAATCGTCATGGATGCCGTTTGGGTCGGCGTAGGAGGGAACTACCTTAACGCTCTCTTAGTTTTAGCTTTATTGCCCGTCTCCATCTGGCTGGCTAAATTGTTTGCCGTTACCTGATCACACACCCTATAATTTTTTTAATCACTAAGTATTTCATGAAACGCATAAAACAGTCTTTTGAGGTCAAGTTTGAATATAATGTTATTTTTACCCGGCATCTTTTTGGTGAAGGGAACCCTGAGTTCAGAAATTTCCTGAGTGATTTTGGTGACAGAAAGTATCAGAAGAAGATACTTTTTGTGGTAGATGAAGGCGTTTTTAAAAGTCATCAATACCTGGCGGAGAGCATCAGGAATTATTTTTCGGAATCAAAAGATATCCATCTGGTACCTGAACTGTTGGTGATACCCGGTGGTGAGCAGGTAAAAAACAACCAGGTTTATTTTGACCAGGTAATGAACGCCATCAACGAATTCGGTATTGACCGCCATTCTTTTGTGGCGGCTATCGGCGGCGGTGCGGTGTTGGATATGGTCGGCTATGTAGCGGCTGTGGCTCATCGTGGCGTTAAACACATCAGGATTCCGACGACTGTGTTATCTCAGAATGATTCCGGAGTAGGGGTAAAAAACAGCATCAATTATTACGGAAAGAAGAACTTCCTCGGAACATTCGCCCCTCCGGTGGCTGTGTTTAACGACTCTGAGTTCCTGACCACCCTGGAAGAAAGAGATTGGATTTCCGGAATTTCTGAGGCCGTAAAAGTAGCTCTGATCAAAGATCTCCCGTTTTTCGAATGGCTGGAAGCCAACGCAGAACTTCTGGCAGCCAGGGATATGGAGGCCATGAATACGCAGATATTCAGATGTGCTGAATTGCATATGCAGCATATTTCAAGCGGTGACCCGTTTGAGTCCGGTTCTGCACGTCCGCTTGATTTTGGTCACTGGGCTGCTCATAAACTTGAATACCTGACTGACTTTAAGATCCGTCATGGTGAGGCAGTGGCCATCGGCATTGCCCTTGATTCTGTTTATTCCCATTTAAAAGGAATGATCAGTGAAAGTGCTTTGGAAAGAATACTGGCCTTGCTTAAAAACCTCGGATTTAACCTTTTCCACCTTGCTTTGGCAGAAGACAATAAGATCAACCTGTGGAAAGGCCTGAATGAGTTCAGAGAACACCTGGGCGGCGAACTGACCATTACCCTGCTTCAGGATTTAGGTAAAGGACTGGAAGTACATGAGATCGACTTCGAATTCGTTAAAGAAGCGGTAGATTATCTTGAAAACAAATTTGAAATTTCTTATCCATGAAAATAGATTCCGGACATCTTACTTATTGCAGCAACATTCACCCGGGAGAAGACTGGGCGAAACATTTTGAAATCCTGCAATCCAGCCTGCCAGTTATCAAAGAACAGATTTCGCCTGAAAAACCTATGGGTGTAGGTTTGAGGTTGGCCAATAAAGCCAGCATTGACCTGACCCATGAAGATCATTTCAGTGCTTTTAAAAACTGGCTGGATGAAAACGATTTTTATGTCTTTACGATGAACGGCTTCCCTTACGGAGGTTTTCATGATGTGGTGGTCAAAGACCAGGTGCATGCCCCTGACTGGACAACAACGGAAAGACTGGACTATACCTTAAGAATGTTTGGTATCCTGGTGAGATTATTGCCTGAAGATATGTCTTCAGGAGGGATTTCCACTTCTCCGCTTTCTTATCGATTCTGGTGGAAAACAGAGGACGAACTTCAGCAGGCCATCAGGAAAGCTACTGAAAATATGGTGGCTGTGGCCGAGGAACTGAACGACATAAAGATCAGGACAGGGAAAACCCTGCACCTTGATATTGAACCTGAACCGGATGGTATACTTGAGAATTCATTTGAGTTTATCTCCTGGTACAATGACTGGCTTCTGCCGGTGGGTATCGAAATCATGGCATTGAAAGGCATTTCTGCCGAAATCGCGGAGAAAATCCTGAGAACGCATATCCAGCTTTGCTATGATGTCTGTCATTTTGCAGTCGGTTATGAAGAACCTGAAACTGTCATCAGGAAATTTGAATCGGAAAATATCAAGATCGGTAAAATTCAGATCAGTTCGGCGTTGAAGGTTGATCTTACTTCGGATGCCGCGGAGAAAGTCAAAGCCCTCGCCGGATTCGACGAGCCAAGCTATCTGCACCAGGTGGTAGCCAGGAAATCCGACGGGAAATTTGAAAGTTACAAAGACCTGAATGAGGCCATTGCTGACTTTGAAGAAAATAAACATGAGGAATGGAGGGTCCATTTCCATGTACCTTTGTTTATCGAAAACTACGGCTCCCTGGCTTCTACGCAATCCGAAATCATCAAGACGCTGACTGTGCAGAGAAATACGCCTTTCACAGAACACATGGAAGTGGAAACTTATACCTGGGGTGTTTTGCCTTCAGAAGTACAAGCCCCATTAAATGATTCTATTGTCAGGGAAATGCAGTTTGTAAAGCAATTATTATAATGAAGAAAACAGTAGTAATAGACATTGTAGGTTTAAGTCAGAGTGTGATCGGGGAGTATACTCCTTTTATAGAAGGATTTCTGAAAAAGAACTATCTGACCCATATTAAACCTGTTTTTCCGGCTGTTACTACCACTTCGCAGGCTTGTTATATTACCGGTAAGAACCCCGATGAACATGGAATTGTCGGAAACGGCTGGTATGACCGCCAGGACAACGAGGTGAAATTCTGGAAGCAATCCAACGCCCTGATTGAAAATGAGAAGATCTGGGAAAGGGCCAAAAAGAAAAATCCGGCTTTTACAAGCTCCGTGATGTTCTGGTGGTACAACATGTATACTTCTGCTGATTTTTCGGTGACTCCCAGGCCGCAATATCACGCTGACGGCGTAAAAGCACCGGATTGTTATTCCCATCCCGGGAGTCTTCGCGATGAACTGCAAAAAGACCTGGGCACTTTTCCTTTGTTCAATTTCTGGGGGCCAAATGCCAATATCAAATCTTCGAAATGGATAGCAGATGCTTCTGTCTGGGTAGATAAGGCCCATGATCCTACACTCTCACTGATTTATCTGCCTCACCTGGATTACTGCCTGCAGAAATTCGGCGTAGACTTCAGCAAGATCCACAAGGAACTGAAAGAAGTGGATGAGCTGGTCGAAATGCTGGTCAATCACTACCAAAGCAAGGGAGCCAATGTTATTTTATTGTCAGAATATGGCATTAACGATGTCAGCAAGCCCATTCACCTTAACAGGATTTTCAGAGAACACGGTCTGATTGCAATCAGGGAGGAAAAAGGACTTGAATTGCTTGATGCGGGGGCTTCTGAGGCTTTTGCTTCGGCTGATCACCAGATTGCCCATATCTACGTCAAAGACAAGTCCAGGATAGAAGAAGTGAAGAAAATACTAGATACTGTTGAAGGCATCGCCTTTATCCTTGACGAAGACGGCAAGAAAAAATTTAAACTCAACCATGAGAGAGCCGGAGATATAGTCGTGATGGCGAAGTCAGACAGCTGGTTTACTTATTATTACTGGAACGACGACAGCAAGGCCCCTGATTATGCCAGGTTGGTGGATATTCACCGGAAGCCGGGTTACGATCCTGTCGAGATGTTCATGAACCCTAAAAATCCGTTCATCAAGTTGAGAGCCGCTTATAAACTGGCCAGAAAACTGTTGGGATTCAGGTATCTGATGGACGTGATTCCACTGGATGCTACTTTGGTCAAAGGATCGCACGGAAGTACTCAGATCGGAAAGGAATATTATCCTGTGCTGATTTCAGATCAGAAATTTACGGAAGGCGAAATTGAAGCCATTGATGTTTACGGCATCATCTGGAAGTCGGTGTTCGGGTCAGAAAATCCGGATTGAACTTCCTGACCCTTTATGTTTTAATCGAGAATAACTCTTTTCAGATAATAAACCTTCGGATCGGCCACCGGAACAGAACTGCTCTGGATGGTAATTCCTTCTTTATCAATGATTTTTCTTTCCACACCGAATGAGGTCTGGATGTCTACAGGCAACTTAGCGTTGTAATTCAGCAATTTGACCAGGTATTCATCTTCGTCTGTTTTTTTGATACCGATTTCCAGCTTTTTGGTGGTTCTCAGAAACAGATCGAACAGAGGCTTTAAATCTTGCCCTGAAGCATCACTGAAGAGTTTTTGTACGTCATTGGTGCTCACCAGGTTATTGTAAGTATATTTTGAATCTGTAGACAGTTTTTTCAGGGTCGGAAAAAATACTTCGTCGCCGATCACATACCGCATGGTATGCATAAAGAAGGCTCCTTTCCCATAGATGTCCGGGTGATAAACCGTGTCAGAATCCATAAATTCCCCTAAAACAACGGGTAGTTCATTCCTTGTACTCCTGGCTGTCGCCTCCATGCGTTTCAGGTAGGCCTCTTCGCCTGCGTGTTCCAGCACATAAAGAGCATCACCAAACGTACAGATGCCCTCCTGTACCCACATATCGGCCCAGTCCACGCCTGTCACTTTATTGCCCCACCATTCATGTCCGAACTCGTGGTGCATGAGCCAGTCGAAATCTTCTCCGGCTACTTTGGTATATCTGAATTTGTTTCCGTAGGCATTCAGTGTCTGGTGTTCCATGCCCAGGTGTGGGGTTTCGACAATGGCAAGTTTTTCTTTTACCCACGGATATTCTCCAAAATACTTTTCTTGTGTCCTGGCGATTTTCTCAAAGATATCCAGATGCTTTTCAGCTTTGTCGGCATGTTCTTCAAGCACATAGAACTGCATCGGAACAGTGTTTCCGTCTACTGTTTTATAATTCCTGCTCACCACTTTGTATTTACCGACATTGAAAAGGATGCTGTAATTATTGATGGTATAGCTGGTCTTCCAGTGAAAAGTGGTTTTCTTCTTCTTGGTGGTCTGTTTGATCAGCAAACCCGGTCCGGCTACATATAATCCTTCCGGTACAGTAATGATCATGTCTGCACCTTCATTCGGTTCATCACTCGGATGGTCTTTGCAGGGGAAATACAGTTTTGCACCTTCGGATTGGCAGGTGATGGCTACCCAGGGGTTGCCCGCACCGTCGGTTGTCCAGGTGAAACCTCCTGTCCAGGGCGGTCTTTTTGCGATGATAGGAAGGCCATAGTATTGAATTTTAACTTTAATACTGCCCGGAGCAAGCGGAGCCTTCAGGTTGATTTTTACAAAATCATTGTCATACAGAAAAGCCTCTTCTTTGGTATTTACCCATACTTTTTCAACAGTGAATCCTCTTACAAGGTCGAATAATAAAACGTCTGTACTTTTTGAAGTAATCAGGTCTATTTCTGTGTAACCGGCAATGCTTTTGGCGGCCGGGTCAACGTCAAGAGCCACAGTGTAATGCCTGATGTCCATTAGTGCCTGTTCAGGTTTGAGGATACCCCCTGATTTCAGGTTCTGGGCCCTGGCATAGGTAATGAGAAGGGAAAGGAAGAGAACGAGTAGTTTTTTATTCATTATTATCTAGTTTAAGTTAAGGTAAATGTAATGAAAAGCCGGCGGAGTTGAAAACAGGAACAGGAGTTTATGACCTGAAAAATACATCATAGGCAAACCTCAGGATCGTGCCACAGATGACAATCAGGAAGAATATCCGGATAAAATCATTGCCTTTGCTGATGGCGAGTTTGGCTCCCAGCCAGCCGCCGACGGCATTGCTGGCTGCCATGGGCAAGGCAACAGCCCATATGATCTGACCTTTGAGGATAAAGAGGATGATGGACCCGACGTTGGTGGACAGGTTCACCAGTTTAGCATTGGCTGAAGCGTGTAAAAAATCAAAGCCCATCAGCGTGATAAAAGCAATAATGAGAAAGCTGCCGGTGCCAGGACCAATGAACCCGTCATAAAACCCGATGATGAGGCTGATCAGAACAGCGACTCGGTATTGTTTCTTTTTTGAAATGGTGACGGGTTTGTATTGACCAAAGTCTTTTTTGAGAAATGTATAAATGGCTAAAGCCACCAGGATAGCCAGCAAAAGAGGTTTCATGAAAGCATTGCTGACATGGGTAAGCAGTTCAGAACCTGCGTAAGCCGATACCAGGGCAATGAGCATCATGAGTAAGGCCAGTTTCAGATCGAGTCTGACTTTTTTGAGGTATTGAAAGGTGGCCACGCTCGTTCCGCTGAAGGCGGGCACTTTCAGTGAGCCTATTACCTTTGATACGGGCAGGTAAGGAAGAAGAATGAGACCTGCAGGCATCTGGATAAGTCCGCCACCACCCACAATAGCGTCGACAAATCCGGCAGAAAAAGCTGCCAGGCAAAGAAGGAAAATGGTTATTTCGTCCACTCAGGTTTAAAATAGGTACTTAAATATAGGATCAGCTGTGTTAAATATGGTTTAAAATAATTCATGTTCATGGATTATTTTAATTTTTCATATTCACCATGCTATTTTTTGTCCATTTCATTGTA
The DNA here is from genome assembly GCF_009905725.1 of Emticicia sp. CRIBPO. Classification (GTDB taxonomy): domain Bacteria; phylum Bacteroidota; class Bacteroidia; order Cytophagales; family Spirosomataceae; genus Leadbetterella. The sequence goes on from NZ_JAAAKV010000008.1 coordinate 33,683, forward strand.
ATCAAACCAGCCTTTGAGCAGAATGCTGATGAATCTTTTCAGGTAATTTTCATTCAGGAACACATTCGACCAGTTGTCGTAACGCCTGCACTGAATGCCCAGGTAAAAGTAATAACAACTCATGGCCAGGGTCGGGATCAGGCTTTTTTCTGTTGCAGTTAACGGAGTTACAGATTCATAACCCTTTAAAAACCAGGCTTTCTTTTCTTTATACTCTTCGTTGACTTTTTCTGTGCTTTTGATCTGGAGAATGTAATACGCCACATCCTGTACCAGCCAGCCGTTTCCGCAAAAATCAAAATCAAAGAGCGTTACCTCTTCATTGTTGAGGATATTCAGGTTGTCGCACCAGATGTCTGTATGAATGATTCCTTTCCTGATTTCATCGGTGTTGGCTTCGCGGATATGCTTCAAAAGAACTTCGCGTGTTGAAAGCAAAAAGCCCATTTCATCCGCTTCAGCAGACAGGAATTGGCTGATGTACTTTAACGGTTCAGAAAGCAGGGTTTCAGTGCCGTAATTAACCCTTTTCAATGAAAGATCATGGGTTACCTTATGCATTTGAGCCATGATTTCCCCGATCTTTTCATGCAGTTCTTTCGGGAAATTAAGTAGTTTTTCTCCCGCAGCGTAAGAAAACATTACGCCGGACCTCTGGCCTTCGGGAGCGTCAAGAATTTGGATATACTGGCCTTCAGCATCTTTTAAAGCATAAGAAACGGGGATGTCGTGGGCCTTAAGCTCTTCAAGGAGTCTGATTTCTTCCAGGATTTCCATTTCAGTTCTCCACTGGTAACTGTAGACGCGATAAATGAATTTTTGATGACCCGCATCCACAAGATAGGTGTGGTTGATCCCGGTTTTGAGAAGTTTGCAGGTGGTATTTTCAGGAAGAGCAAATCGCTGTTTTAGAAAGATGCCGAGCTCGTTTGCTGATAAAGTCGAGTTTGAAACCGCGAAATGGCTCATTTTTTTAGGGTTTATGAAGTGATTAATCTGAAATCCTGGATATTTCGTCCAATACCAGCCTGAAACGCTGCTCTACCGTTACGTCTCCCCTGATTTGCAGAACCGGAACGTCTAATGCAGAAAGCCATTTTTCATGGGAGGCTATGGTTCTTCCTGTCAGACTGGTGGTGTCATATCCTGAAGCCCAGTTGATAAAATCCAGGTATTGCTGATTTCTGGCCGGATCGGTATAAATGATGTTTCCATACCTTTCAAATTCTCTTTTTTTGAGCCTTTCTATCCTGATTTCGGTCGGAATCCACAGAAAAACAGCCAGGTCGAAGGTCGGAAATAAGTGGTCGCCCCAGCTGATCACTGAGCCACCGAGTATCCAGCCCTCGTGCCGCCTCATGTCTGAAATGATCATTTCATTTCGCACCTGCGGGTTTCGTCTCACGGTAAACGGAGGCTCGGATTTCTCCCAGTAATAAAAATCAGTATCGAAATACGGTATTTGTAAATGACCGGAGAGCTTTTCTCCCAAAGTGCTTACCCCGGAGCCGGAAGCTCCAAAAATATGTATTTTCATGACTTTGCCTGATTTTGGGATCGCAAAGGTAGTCAGGAAAAGCAGATATTAAAATGATGGTCAGGGTTTCTTCTTTTCTACCTGGTCATGGTATTTGAGATACATTGGTAAAGCAGCAGACCCATACCAACCGAATATCTCGGCTTCAAGCAATTTCTCTTTAATGGCCGGGTCGGTTTCCAGCAGGGCCAGGGCTTCTTCATTGGTTTTGACATTCAGGATAAATATCCCGCGGTAGCTTTTATCATTTTTTCTGAGCGGACCGGCCACGATAAGTTTGCCGGAAGATGCCAGGCGGCCGATATTATCCAGGTGTCCTCTGAAAAGACTGTCTGTTTTTGCTTTGTCCAGAGAAGTGTTTGAGCCGGTTTTCAATATCACCATTGTGTACATCTTCATGCCGTAATCATCACCACCAAGCGAATCAGCCAGGGTTTTATTGTAGACAGGGTTATCTTTCTGACCTTTTACGGTTCCCAGAATGCTCATCAGTATTGTTAAAGTAACCAGGTATTTTTTCATCATCGGGATGGTTTATGGTTGACAAAACGCAGTGAAATATATCAGGAAAAAATGAGAATCTGATTAACCGGTTGATAATATTATAAGGTTGGGGGCTTACAGCCGGGAGCTATATCCCTAAAGAGCGTACAAACAACCTCTCGTCAAAGCTGAACGGCTCAATACTTTCGATTCTGACATCTTCAAAATCACGGTGATCGGGATTGATGAGGTAATTGAATTCTCCCTGAACCACCACGGAAGGTACTTTGAAAACCAGGTGTTTACGTTCATAGGCAAATACATCACCGATTTGTTGCGTGGTACGCGAGTGGGAGAAAGCTTTCCAGTCTTTCGGCAATTTATCAAACGGCATCTCAAGAACAGAAGCATCGTCCGGAATGAAGATAGAAATGAGCTCATAGCCTTCCGGAAGCAGGCCTAGAGGAGTATGAACAGCTATCTCTGCTGTACACAAAGCCCTGGACTGACTGGTGTAAACCAAAGCCACTCCTTTGCTGTTCCAGCGGCCGCCGCTTTTTTCTGCTCCGCGGCCTGAAAGGTCTGATGAATATTTAGCTTTACTTAAGCGGTAAACTATCATGCCAGCACGCCATATTCGATCCGTCCCAATTCGTCATCCAGGAGGTTAATGCCAAAACTGCTGTCCAGAAGTGTTTTGGGTTTAACGCCTCCCAGGGCGAGGTTTTCGGTTTCGAGCCATGAGTTGAATTTCTTGCTGTCACCAAATACTTCTATGCCCTTTTTGTAAAGAATATAGATCTCGACAATTTTTTCTGATTGCGGTACATCAAAAGTCTTCTGCTCATTTTTGTATCTGAGCATGGTCCGCTCCGAAAGGTGCAAAAAACCGGACCATTCATGCATGCTAAAGGGGCTCTGCTCTGCAAATTCATCAAAAAGATTAAATTTAATGCCTTTCCTGACCATAGAGATCAGCGTCAGTACATTCATGTCTTCCAATGCATTGGGAGTAACTTTGGGGCCGAACAGATTTACATTCTTCATATATTTCTTTACTTCTATTACAAAATTAAGAAATTTGTCTTAAATAATCAGTCATTTGTCTGATTATTTTTCAGCACTCCAGATATGATACTCCTGGATCAGTCCGGGGTTTTCAGCGGTAAGGGTAAAGCTGATTTTGATATTGGCTTTTTCACCTTCCAGGATAAAGGAACCTCTCAGACCGTTTTCAGGGATCAGTTCTCTGACTTTTACGATCTTTCCGGCCTTGTTATAGACTTCCAGGGCTTCTTTTCTCAGTGTTTCAGTGAAATAATCCAGGAAGAAGTTGTCAGCAAAAAGTCCGCTTTTTTCTGCATTGTTCCAATCCGGCAAAAGTTTGACCAGATCATTTTTACGTTGGTTAAGAATGGAGGAAGGCTGCATCTGGCGTGGTTTCAGTTCAGCCAGGGTAATCAGTTTATCCAGGACGATGGTGTTAAGTGCTGAAGTGGAAGCATAGGTTGAATTGGCAAACAGCATAATCCCCACGCCATAATCCGGTAAAATAGCCCAGTTACTGCCAAAGCCAGGTAAACCACCACTGTGCCCGACGGTGGTACGGCCATCGCCGTCTTTAGTCCATCTTAAACCATATCCGTAGGCTGAAACCAGGGGAGTGGCTTTGCCGTCAGGGTATTTGTATTTTGCGTTGATATTGTTGAAGTTCCATGGAAACTGCATTTCTCTCACAGAGCTGCGTCTGACAGGACCTGTTTCTTTCAGGTCGGAAGGGGGCCAGGCAGACAGGTGAAAGGCCATATATTTACCGAAATCATCAATGGAAGTAATCAACCCGCCCATAGAACCCCACGAACCGTCGTGCAAAAGGGGTTGCTCCACCCAGGCCTCATTGAGCCATCGGTAGCCATGAGCCAGTTGTTTTGCCGGCACTTTGGTGTATTCCCAGTAAGTATTGTTCATGCCCAATGGCTGCAGGATGTTCTTATTAATGTACGACTGGTAAGATTCTCCGGATACTTTTTTGATGATCAGCCCCAGCATGGCAAAGCCCAGGTTGCTGTATTCGTAAGCTATACCCGGATCATTGGAAAACGAAAGTTTATTTTTGATGAGATCGGTCAGTTGTTTGTCTGTATCGCCCAGGTGTCTGTCTCCCCAGGGATTATCTTCAGGAAATCCTGCCGCATGGGTAAGCAGATGCCTTACCGTAGCCACCGGGGCATCCAGGGTAGGATAGGGCTGGCCTTTCATTTCAGGGATATACAGGTAAACCGGATCATCGAGCTTCAGTTTACCTTCATCGCGAAGTTTGAGGATGGCCATGGAGGTAAAGCTTTTGCTCATTGAAGCGATCCTGAATCCCGACTGGGAAGTTGCAGGGGTTTTTGATGAGAGTTCTGTAAAACCCAGGTTTCCGGTATGAATCACTTTGCCGTCCACCATCAAACCATATACTGTGCCCGGGAAATGGTTTTTAGCGGCATATTCCTCGATGATTTTGTCGAGTTGGGGCAAAGCTTTCTGAATTTTCTGCAGACGTTCGCTGTCTTCAAAAAAGTAGCCGCCGTAAGTAATGTGACTTTGGGCAGAAAGTTTTACACTGACCTGGAAAATGGTGAACAAACAAATGAGTCTGAGCTTAGAAAACGATGGCATAACCGCTTGATTTTTGTGATGAGTGAAACACTGAGTCGCTGGTTTCAAATATAACAATAAAATCCCGGTCAGAAATCATTTCACAGGTTCTCTCAGGATAGTTTTTAATTGGTCTGAGGGTGTTTTTCTGAAATCAGACAGGTAGATTTCATGATGCAGGCCATTCCTGGATAAATTGTTTTGCTCACAAAACGCCAGTATCAGCTTCAGGCTTTCGGGTTCTGTTGAGAAGGGACCTTTATGCAACATCTGCACACATTGCCCTTCGTTCATTTCGAAAAGTTCCACTTCATCTGCCAGTTGCAGGTTTTTCCGTGACACCACGGCATTGATGGCCGTACTGACCTCGTTTTCTTTCACAAATTCCGGCATGCGTATCAGTAAACGGTATTCCCACTCACTTCTCGGCACGGCTACGGGCGACTCATCCATGGTTGTATTGCCGAACCGTTCTTCGTCAAACCACCAGAGTCCTTCGAGTTTAGCCACGACAAAATCATGACCCAGTGATTTCAATATAAATTTGAGCGTATAAGCCGTTGAATAAAGGGCCTGGATGCGTTGGCTGTAATCTTCGCCTGAAGGGTCGCCCTTGCCTCTGACGGAGAGAAACTGTGCCTTTTCGATATGGACCAATTCTGGTTTGGTTTTCGCTGTATAGTAGGCTTTGTACTTTTTTGATAGATCTAATTTTTCCATTTCTGAGTTTATTTACCATTAAAAATAGCAAATAAAAAAGACGCTACTGACAACCCTATGTCAGTCATGTTTAAAAATTTCAGAGAGGCAGTACTGATTTTTTTCTCATGATGGTATTCCTGAAGGTAACACCGTTGAAGGTTTTCTCATATTGATGGTCGGTTTCAAAACCACTTTTAAGGAAAAAGGGTACCGCCGTTATACTTACGTCTGACCAGATTTCGGGAAGGGCTTTTTTTGTTGCAAAGATTTCCATCTCATGCATCAGCCGTTTAGCCACACCCAGGCGTTGATAATCTTTATGTACAAATATCAGGTCAATATAGCCTTCAAAACTGATGGAAGCAAAGCCGGCTATCACACCATTGATTTCTGCGACCAGAAAGTATTGTTCTGTTATCCTGTTTTTCCAGCCTTCCTGGTTAGAAGCTCCGGACGACCAGGCATTGAGCTGGTCTTCTGTGTAGTCAGCAGCATTGACCGTTTGAATGGTTCCTGCAAATAACTGCAGGATTTCGCCGAGGTCCTGAAATGTTGCTCTCCGTGTTTCCATCAGGAAGTTTTTTTGTAATTAAGGATGGCCCAGCCGTTCAATATGATAGCAAAAACGCCAACACTGGCCAGGTGGGGGAGGATATCAGAAAACCCGCTTCCCTTCAGAATCACCATCCGCATAACAGCTATCAGGTAGCTCACGGGGTTGAACCTCGTAACAACCTGTGCCCATCCCGGCATACTCTCAATGGACGTGAAGAGCCCACCCATCAAAATGAACACCATCATAAAGAAGAACATGATAAACATGGCCTGCTGCTGGGTATCGCAGAAAGTGGAAATCAGCAAGCCGAAACCCATGACGACAAGGAGGTAAACCCAGACAAAGCTATACAAAACAATCAAATGGCCCAGGGGAATGATGCCGTAAATAATGTAGGAAACGCATAAGCCCACCGTAAAAACAATGTTTCCCAACACCCAGAAAGGAATCAGCTTACCTAATATAAAATGATGTTTTTTAATGGGAGTTACGTTGATCTGCTCTATAGTGCCTACTTCTTTTTCCTTGACGATATTCAGAGCTGTCAGGAAACCACCGACCATAGTGACCAAAATGGCCAGAATGCCGGGTACCATAAACACTTTGTAATTCATCAGTGGATTAAACCAGTTCGTAGAACTGATATCAATGGAAGGCATCGGGTTTAACCTGCTTGGCTGAATCAGTTCCAGTCGCAGGTCCATGTTGTAATTACGGATGATGTTGCCCAGATAGGCTCCGCCGAGATTGGCTTTTGTGCCGTTGATCGCATTTACAGCCACAAAAAGTTTCTGCTCATTTTCCCTGATCAGGTTCTTTTCAAAACCGTGCGGAATTTCCAGGATCAGGTCGGCTTTGTCGCTTTCTATCAGATGGAATGCATCTTTAAAAGAAGGGTTGTAACCCGCTAGTCTGAAGTATCCCGAGGCCGTTATTTTATTGATCAGGCTGCGGGAGTAAGTCGAATGGTCATGATCTACCACGGATAAATTGATGTTTTTTACCTCGTAGTCTGCCGCCATCGGCATCACGATCAGCTGCATGACGGGCATAAAAACGATCATCGAGACGATAGCCCTGTTCCTGAATATCTGCCTGAATTCTTTTTGTAATAAAAATTTAATGGTCCTCATTGCCGGAGTCTTAAAATGATGATAAATTAACTCAACCTGATTTTGAAATTCTTCAGGCTGATAAACAGGAAAAACAAGGTCATTCCGCCCAATATCAGGGTTTCTTTCCAGATGGCTTGTATGCCCAGCCCTTTGATCATGATCGACTTGACAATGATGTAAAACCATTTGGCCGGAACAATGTTCGAGATGACCTGCAAGGGTAGCGGCATGTTTTCAATCGGGAACATAAACCCGCTGAACAGCATGGTCGGCAAAAGCATACCCATCAGTGAAATCAGCATAGCTACCTGCTGCGACTCTGTTTTAATGGAAATGAAAATACCCAAAGATAAGCAGGTAATGATAAACAGGGTACTTTCTGCAAACAAAAGCAGTATGCTTCCGTTGACGGGTAAGTCCAGCACAAAAACACTCAGCAAGAGGATACTGCTTACATTAATTAAGGACAAAATCAGGTAAGGAGCCGCTTTTGACAAAATAACCAGGAATGGTTTGAATGGGGACACCAATAGAATCTCCATGGTCCCTGTCTCTTTTTCCTTGACAATGGCAATGGCCGTCATCATGACGCTGACCAGCATTAACACCAACGCCATCACACCCGGCACAAAATTATGCACGCCTTTCAGTTGCGGATTGTACATCATCCTGGTTTCCGGAACGATCCTGTAGGGCACCGTCATCGTTTTGTTCAGCTCGGATTGGTAATCCTGGACGATCGACGACAGGTAATTGGTCAGCATGTTGGCGGTATTGGGATCAGAGGCATCAGCCAGTATCCTGATCTGGGCCTGGTTCTGGTGCAGCAAATCATGGGTAAAACCTGCCGGGAAAATCACACCGAGTTTTATTTTACCTCTCTTAAAAGCCTCGACGATCTGATGAGGATCAGAAACGGATCGCTCGATCTCAAAATAACGGCTGGCCTCAATCTTAGAGATCAGCTCGCGGCTCATATCGTCATTGGCCTGGTCTGCGACAATGATCGTCGCGTTTTTTACCTCGTTGGTCAGTGCAAATCCGAAGATCAGGATTTGTACGACCGGCATACCAAAAAGAATCAGCAGAGTCTTCCGGTCCCGCAAAACATGCAGGAACTCTTTTCTGACAAAGGTGATAAACTGTTTCATAAGTTCTTTTTGCAGCCGTTAGCCACGGCTTTTATTTTAATTATCACTTCGTGTTGCTTTACGGGCCAGCTGGTAAAACACGTCATCCATCGAGTCGGATTTAAACTGTTCTTTCAACCGGTGGGGGGTATCCAGGGCTTCTATTTTTCCGTCTACCATGATCGAAACCCGGTTACAATATTCGGCTTCGTCCATGTAGTGGGTCGTCACAAAAATCGTAATGCCACGGTTGGAAGCCTCATAGATCATGTCCCAGAACTGCCGCCTGGTGATCGGGTCCACGCCGCCGGTCGGTTCATCCAGGAAAACGATTTTAGGCTCATGAAGAATCGCTACCGAAAACGAAAGCTTCTGTTTCCAGCCTAAAGGCAGAGAAGCCACCAGTTTTTTGGCTTCAGAAGCCAGACCCAGCTGGGTGATGAGTTCTTCGCTTTTGGTTTTGAGCTGAAGGTCCGTCAGCCCATAGATACCCCCAAAAAAACGGATATTCTCAAGTACCGTGAGGTCTTCATACAAAGAAAACTTCTGGCTCATGTACCCGATGTTCTTTTTGATCTGCTCCGTCTGTTTGTAAACATCAAACCCTGCGATTTCGGCCTTCCCTGAAGAAGGGGTTGACAAGCCACAAAGCATCCGCATGGCGGTGGTTTTCCCGGCTCCGTTGGCACCCAGGAATCCGAATATTTCTCCTTTATAAACCTCAAAACTGATTTCGTTCGTGGCAATAAAATCACCGAAGCGTTTGGTCAGTTTGTCTGTTTTGATGACGGTCTCTTTCATGATTTTACTATTTCAGTTTCATCTCCTGCCAGGAATCTGATAAAACAATCTTCTATGGTAGGTTCAATTTCTTTGATGACAATGTCTTTATGTCCCTTTTCAGAAAGGTATACCTGAATCATCCGGCTTGTTTTTTCCGGCTGCCCTTCCCGGGCGGCAGACACGTGCAGATACTCTCCGAAAGAATAAGAACTTAAAGCCACCGGAAACGCCGCCAGGTCATTTTTGAGTTGATAAATATGCTCTGATTTAACAGCAAACAGGTCTGAAGGATAATCCTTCACAATCTGATCCGGCGTGTCAATCGAAAGTATTTTTCCGTTCTGAATAAGGGCAATCCTGTCACAAAGCGTGGCTTCGTCCATATAAGGGGTTGAAACCACTATGGTAATGTTCTGGGCCTTCAGTCTTTTCAGCATTTCCCAGAATTCCTTGCGGGAAACAGGATCGACCCCGGTGGTAGGTTCATCAAGGAACAGCACCGTCGGTTTATGGATCAAAGCACAGCACAGGGCCAGTTTTTGTTTCATCCCGCCGGAAAGCTTCCCGGCCCTTCTTTTTTTGAACGGCTCAATCTGAACATAGATATCCTTGATCAAGTGGTAGTTTTCTTCTACGGTAGTGTTAAAGACCGTCGCGAAAAAGTTGAGATTTTCTTCAATGCTCAGGTCCTGGTAAAGCGAGAACTTCCCGGGCATGTATCCTACGGTATTTCTGATGGCTTTATAATCTTTAACGACATCGAGCCCGTCAACTTTGGCAGAACCACCATCCGGCAGCAGCAAAGTGGTCAGCATTCTGAAAATACTGGTTTTCCCGGCCCCGTCGGGTCCTATCAGGCCGAAAAGCTCGCCCGGATTCACCGTGAAGGATACTTTGTCTACCGCCAGGGTTTTCTCTTTTCCATAAACTTTCGTTAATGAATCACAGATGACCGCCGGCCCGGTTTTATTTATTGAAACATTCATAAAATCATACTTTGATGCCTGTGCCTTCTTTTCATGACACGGCTCTTCGTTTTCCTTACTCCCTTCTTCTCTGAAGATCAAAGAACCACTTCCCCATACATCCCGATTTTCAAAAGTCCGTCATTTTTGACCTTGATTTTGACGGCATATACCAGGTTAGCCCTTTCGTCTTTCGTCTGGATCGTTTTCGGGGTAAATTCCGCTTTGCTGCTGATCCAGTCAATCGTCCCTTCGTGCGTTTTGTAGGTGCCGCCTTCGGCATCTGTCAATACCTTCACTTTCTGATTCAGTTTCACTTTGGTAAACTGGTCGCCGGTGATATAGGCTCTTAAAACAATCGTTGACAAGTCTGCAATTTTGTAAAGGGCCTTGCCCGGAGCAGCCATTTCGTTGCTTTCGGCATATTTGGTCAGCACGGTTCCATTTACCGGATTAATGATCTTCGATTTCGCCAGCTGATCGTTCAGTTGTTCTACCTGTACGTACAGCGGCAAAACATCACTTTTCAAACCGGAAGTCTGGGTTTTTAAAGCGGAAACCTGGGCTGCATCCTGTTTTCCGATTACGAGCAACTGTTTCTTTAATTCGTCAATCTGGGCCGTGATGTCGTCGAGTTGCTTGGGTGTGGCCGCATCTGCTTTAACGAGGTTTTGTATCCTTTTTTGTTCATTCAGCAGGTAGTTGAGACGGGTTTGGGAAACCGCGATCTGCTGTTTGTAAAAATCGGTTTGTGCACCCACATCTGGCAGCCTGCTTCCCAAAGCCTTGATCTGGGCCAGTAATTGCTTCTTTTTAAGGAACAGCTGGGTACTGTCTACATACCCTACCACAGCCCCTGCCTGCAGGTTTTGACCTTCCTCAACATCCAGGGCTTTGATCGTTCCGGCTGATTCTGAAGAGATAATGGTTTCAACCGCCTCAAAAGTACCCGAGGCGTCGTAAGTTACTTTGTTCTTGTTACATGAGCTCATCACGAGACCGCAGCAGGCCATAAGGATGAAGCCTTTATATTGATATATTCTTTTCATGATATAGAAATTGGTTATTGTCCGATTGTCGTTTTTAAATTGTATTGGGCCATCAGCAGCTGGATCTCGTGGAGGATCTTATTCTGCCTTGCCTGGTCTTCGGCATTGACTTCCCTGAGGTAATCCGTTGTATTGATGACCCCGTTTTCCAATTGTGCCATCGATGTATTCTTGATTTTATTTCTCAGGTCTACGATTTCCTGGTCAGAGGTCAGTAAATCCCTGAATTTGGTAACTTCCGAATTCTGTTGTCTGGCCGTGAAATTATTATTGAACAAAAAAGTCTCTTTTTGCAGAGCAATGCCCATCCTGTTAAGGTTGATCAGCTCTTTATCGTTTTTCTGGGTATAGAAGGCAGATAAGGCCCAGTTCAGCCTGATGCCACCCAGGTAGTAAGGCTCGAAACTATTACTGAGCATGTTGAGTGCCGGGCGTCCGAAACCTGTTTGAAGAAACAAACTGACTTTGGGGGCTTTCCTGGCGTCCAGCATTTTATTCTGAATGTCCAGACTTTTGTTCTGGCTTTCATAAACCAGCAGTTCCGGTCTGTTTATGGTACTCAGGTTCCTGAAGTCGTTGGTAATGGCAGCGGGTTTACTCAGCATGGTGCCTGCTCCCAGGGTTTGGTTGATAAATAATCCCAGCACATCCAGATAGGCATTTTTAGTCGCGGTCAGTTCAATGGTCCTTTGGTCTGCCCTGAGAAGTTCCGCTTTCAGGTTGTCCAGGCTGCTTTTCAGCATCACGCCATTGTCAATGCCTGCCTGCGTTTTTTTGATGCCCGAATCAATGTCCTTTTTTAGTAAAGTAACCTGTACCAGTTGTTCGTCCAGCATCAGGATACCAAAATAAAGTTGGTTGATCCGCTCTCTGAGTTTGTATAATTCTGTTTCCAGTTTCTGCTCTTCTATCTCAGCATTGGCGTTGAGGGCTTCTTTCTGTTGTTTGATGATGCCTCCGTCAAAAATGGTCTGGTTGATATCTCCATAGATTTTGTATTGGTCTTTGCCAGGCGTCGGAATGTTTACGCCCGGAACAGAGATGGGCACCCTGGTTACCTCCGACTGGTACGTAGCCTGGCCGTTGATGCTGATCTGGGGCAGATAACCTTTCGAAGCATTCAACACAGAGAATTCTTTGCTTTTGCTGATCAGCTCTCTTTGTTTTGTCATGGGATAGTGCTGCCGGGCCAGCTCATAGCAGGCTTCCAGGGTGAGATTCTGTGCCCTCACCATAAAACCTGCTAACAAAAGGCAACATAAAGTCGCATATTTAAACCTGGTTTTCATTTGAGTTAATTAATTGTTTTAATCATTTGTTTAATATAGCTGCCAAAAAAAAGGAGTTTCAACTCCGGAATTTTGATTACGAATTCAGAATAGCCGCCACCCAGTGAGGCACAAGTTTCTTTCTTTCTTCCATCAGTCCCATAAAAGACGCCTCATCCACGGCACCGATGGCCCTCAGCACGGGTCTTCCTATAAAAGGAAATAAGACGAGCCCCAGGACACTCATGATGATATGGAGCGGTGAAATGTCAGGTCTCCTTTTACGTATCTGTCTCGCAAAAACAGACTCCAGCATCAGTTTGCCCATGTTGAACTTATCGCCGAACTGCTCTGAATTATTTTTGATTTCACTTAAAACAAAAAGCGGCAGGTCCGGATTCATTACCAGCATGTTGATGTAGTTTTCAACTATCTTCTCTATTTTCTCCGTCAGGTCGCTGTTTTCGTCATTCAGTACCGGTGCTATCGCCCCGAAAAGTTTGTGCACTTTCTCAAACATTACTTTTTCGAACAGTTTCTCCTTGCTTCTGAAATAGTAATTGAGCAATGCAAGGTTAATGCCCGCTTCTTCTGCAATGTCCCTTGTCCGTGTGGCGGCATAGCCTTTCTGAGTAAACACCTTACGTGCCGCTTCTATGATTTTTTCTTCAGTTGACAGATCCGTTTCTCTTTTTTTCGCCATGATTTAGTTGTCAAAACTTACATTATAAAGTAATTTGAATTGTCTTTCATTGAGGCCGTCAGGAATTAAACGGAATACCATATTCCGGATTGCAGCCAGCACCTTATTCTCAATCTGTGCCGCCCGGCCGATTTTCCAGGAAGTATTGGTAATGTAATGTGTCCTTTCCAGTCTTCGTTCTTCAAACCTTTTGAATGCTACGGTGAAGTCGCTGGTTTTCTTAATTTCCGATAAAAGAAATGCCGCATCTTCAATGGCCTGGCTGGCTCCCTGTCCCATATTCGGAGTGGTGGCATGAGCCGCATCGCCTATAAACAGGATGTTGTCAAAGGCATATTGATGAATGGGTTTGATGTCAATGATATCATTCCAGATCAGGTTTTCATTCCTGGTCTTTTTAAGAATGGCCGGGATCGACCCGTGGAAATCTTTAAAATGTAGCCTCAGATCTTCGATGGTGTAATTCTTATAAACCTCGTTGTCCTGGGTAGAGTTGAGGCACGCAAACCAGTAAATTTTATTATTGGCCAACGGTACAATCCCGAAGCGTCCGTCTGTACCCCAGGTTTCCGACGCTTCCACTACACCAGGCTCCACATTTTCAATGATGGCCCTCCAGCAGGTATATCCCGCAAATCTCGGCAGGGAATCAGGAAGAAGTTTTTTACGGAGTGGGGAATGGATCCCGTCTGCCACAATCAGGTAGTCGGTTTCATATGAAGTGCCGTCCTGGAATCTGATACTGACCTCATCACCATTTTTGACATAATCAACGGCCTTCTTGTTGAGCTGAATAGAGCTTTTGTCTAATTTGGAAAGTAACACTTTATGAAGATCCGCCCGGTGAATGGTCAGATTGCTCGTTCCATATTTTTCATTCAGCTGCAGGCTTTCATTTTTGGTGATGACCTTTCCTTGCTGGTCATATATAGTGAAAGAGGGTAGCACCTTCCCGTTTCTGACTACCTCTTTGGCGATGCCTAAATAATCGAAGGCTTTTACGGCATTGGCTGCCAGGGCCAGTCCGGCTCCCAGGGGCTTGAGTACAGGAGCAGATTCGAATACCACTGCTTCAATCCCGATGTTTTTTAAGGCTATGGCAGCCGATAGTCCGGCAATTCCAGCCCCGGTTATTGCAACTCTTTTTTCCATTTATTAAACTTTGAATGGGACAAAAGTAGCAGACGAAATTGAGTTAAACAAATTTTTTAATCAAATGATTAAAAAAAATAAATTCAAAACAGAGTCCGATTGTTTCTGATCAAAGAATCTGAGTCAATGAAAACCGGAAGCAGGCATTTTCGGTTTGAAGATGTATTCCTTTGCGAGCAGAATCATCAGACCCACGACAATAGAGACATCGGCCATGTTGAAGACCCCGGTTTGAAAAATGACGAAATCGATGTGCATAAAATCCGTAACGGATCCGTAGTAAAGACGGTCGAAGAGGTTTCCGGCACCGCCGCCGATGACGAAACACAATCCTGTGAGGGTTAATTGATCGAGCTTCCTTTTCATGACCATGTAGACCAAACCTCCGACCAGAAATGCAACGGGAAGAAATTCGAGAAAAATAAATTTCAAAGGTCTGCTCATGTCAGCTCCCAGGCTGAGAAAGGCACCGGTGTTTTCTACCTTGGTGAACGTCACGTGGTTAGATACCAGGCGGATGGCATCATGATAACTGAAATTATTCCTGACATAGTGTTTGGAGACCTGGTCACAACTGATGTTGAGGATCAGGATAGCAAAAATCAGGAATAATCTCAGTAATTTATTCATTTGATCTAGACGATGTTCTTTTTCCAACGACCGGTTCTGAAATATAGTATAGCCAGCAAGGCCAGAAATGATTCGCTGATGACGATGGACCAGAACACACCGTCTTCATTCCATTTCTGAACTTTAGCCAGATAGTAGGCCAGCGGAATTTCCATGATCCAGAAACAGATGATGTTGATCACGGTAGGAGTGAGGGTATCTCCGGCTCCGTTAATGGCCTGTGACATCACCATCCCGAATCCAAAGAAGATGTATCCGCCGCAAAGAATCTTCAGACACATGGTGGCTGTTCTTACCACATGAACATTGTCATTGAAATACATCACCAGGTTTTCAGCATAGATAAAGAAGAAAATGGCCACAATGCCTAAAAACAGCATATTGAATAAACCTGCCCGCCAGGCAGATTTTTCTGCCCGTTCAGGTTGCTGGGCCCCGAGGTTCTGACCCACCAGTGTAGAGGCCGCATTGGCCAGTCCCCAGGAGGGCAGTATCGTAAAGACAATGATCCTGATCGCGATGGTGTAACCTGCCACGATCTCACTGCCAAAATCAGAAAGAATCCTGGTTAGAAACACCCAGCTGGCAGATTGTATGATAAACTGACCGGCTCCTCCGGCGGTAAGTCTCAGGATATCCATCACGAGTTTTGCTTCCCAGACCAGCTTGTTAAGCTGCAGTTTAAGATTGATCTTACCGGAAAGAAACGCATTCATCTGTATACCTACCCCGACGCTCCGGCCGATCAGCGTGGCTATGGCCGCTCCTTCTACTCCGAAATGAAGGAAAGGGATCAGGATCGTATCAATGAGGATGTTGATCAGGTTGGCAACAATCATGGCGTTCATGGCCGTGGAGGCATTACCGGCCCCTCTCAAAGCCCCGCCGAGGGTGAATAGCAGGATGATGATCGGCGAACTCAGAAACTGTATCTGGGTGTAAATCACCCCTTCCTTGATCAGTTCCTCCGAACCGCCCATCAGTCTTAGGATGTCCGCCGAGAAGAAATAGCCCGGAATGGCAATGGCTATACCAAGGATCAGCGAGATATTGATGATCTGGTTCAGCGTCTTGGAGGCGTCTTCCGGGTTCTTTTCCCCGATTCTCCTGGAAATAATGGCTGTGGCCGCTGTACTCAGCCCCCAGGCCAGTGAATAGATAATGGTAAGTACAGACTCGGTCAGACCTACAGTGGCCATGCCGTTGATACCCACATATTTGGCTACAAAAAATGCATCCACCAACGCAAAGGTTGACTCAAAGAGCATTTCAATGACCATCGGAACAGATAAAAGGAAAAGAGCTTTGTTGATACTTAAGGAAGTGTAATCCCTGTCTTCGTCTCCCCTGATCGCCTCCCACAATAAACGTAAGGACTTTTTCATATATATTTTAAAAATGCAAAAATAATCCCCCGGAATCAGATCCGGAGGATTACCAGGTTATTTTATTTTAATCAAAAAAATTAAGATTTTGCCAGCTTGGAGTTTTTAATGCCATAAGCAAAATAGATTACCAGCCCTATCGCCAGCCAGGCCAGGAACATCGCCCAGTTTGACCAGCCCAATTCGGTCATCAGGTAAAGGTTGGTCAGGATACCCATAACAGGCAACACGGAAAAGTTATATTTGAAGCCAAAGACGGATAATCCCAGCCAAACGGCCCAGAATACCATCAGCAATGGTTTTGAATACACATGGTCCATAAAATGCCCGGCATAAATGGTATAACCGAGGGCCAGTACGAAAACAATCCCGATCAGGTATTTTCCGTTGATGTAAGTGATCTTGAATTTGGCTTTCTGGCTTTCACCGGTATAATCCAGGTACAGGATACCCGCACACACCAGGATAAAAGCAAAGAAAGTACCCACACTGGTCAGGTCGACAAACAACTCGAGGTTAAGAAACAAGGCCGGCACACCTACCAGGATACCGGTGATGATGGTGCTGAAAGACGGTGTTTTGTATTTCGGGTGTATTTTGGAGAACCTTTTTCCCAGCAAGCCGTCACGGCTCATGGTCATCCAGATCCTCGGCTGACCCAGCTGATAAACCAGCAAGGCACTCGTGATGGCCACTACGGCACTGATCGAAATTACCCCCGCAATGAAATCCATACCCACCAGGCTGAATACATAAGACAAAGGATCATCCACATTCAGTTCTTTGTAATTAACCATTCCGGTCAATACTAACGCTATAGCAACATATAATACTGTACATACAAGCAAGGTGATGATCATGGCCCTTGGCAAATCTCTTTGCGGGTCTTTACATTCCTCAGCGGTAGTAGAGATGGAGTCAAAACCGATGAAAGCAAAGAACACCGCTGCCACACCTCCCAGAACCCCCTGGATGCCGTTAGGTGCAAAAGGCGACCAGTTTTCCGGCTTCACATAAAAAGCCCCGGCAATGATCACCAGGAGTATAACCGCAAGTTTTAATATCACCAGAAAATTACTGGCTCTTTTGGATTCTTTGATACCTACATAGACCAACGAAGTAATGAACAAGGTCACCAGGCCGGCAGGCAAATCAAATGCCAGCTTAAAAAGACCCAGATCAGGAGCACTTTCATAGGCTTTGGCGGCAGTAATGGTTCGCTGCGGTACCTCAGCCAGGGTGCCGGCTGCCGTTGCTTTCTGAACTTCCGCAAAGGCAGATTTGGCGGTCAATGGATCAATAGCCAGCCAGTCAGGCCAGTGAATGCCGAATCCGGCCAGCATGGAAACAAAATATTCAGACCAGGAAATGGCCACTACCATATTAGAAACCGCATATTCAAGGATTAAGGCCCAGCCGATGATCCAGGCGAACAACTCGCCGAAAGACACATAAGCATAGGTGTAGGCACTACCGCTGACAGGCACCATGGATGCAAACTGGGCATAACAAAGGGCTGTGAAAATACAGGCGATAGCCACAAAGACAAACAGAAGCGAAACCGCCGGACCACCGTTAAAACTGGCCAGGCCGATAGTACTGAAAATACCCGCACCGATGATAGCCGCTATTCCAAATGATACAAGATCTTTAAGTCCGAGTGTTTTGACTAAACTGTTTGACTCTGAAATTTCATGTAAAGTCTGAGACACATCCTTTCTTCTAAAAAGTGGGTTCTTTTGCATTATTAAATAGGGTTTTCTTTAGTTTGTTATTCTCTTGGTTTTCTACTATTTTTCAAATCTATGAAAAAAACGCATATCAATTCCACTTAAATCAATTAAAAATTAAAAAGAGTCGCTTAATTTTGTCGAAATTGAAGAAGAAATATGAATAATGTAGATATAGCAGAAATCATTGAGTTGGCCGGTAAATTACTGGAACTTCATGATCAGGATGAGGCCCGGGCCAAAACATACGCGGGTTCGGTTTATAACCTTGAGCGGCTGGATGAGAACCTGGCTGAAATGACTGAGACGGAGTTGCTCAAAATCCGTGGAATCGGCAAACTGATGGCTTCGAACATCCTTGAAATCGTCAGAACCGGAAAATTAACTGAGCTGGAAAACCTCATTGCCCAGACCCCTCCGGGCGTTTTTGAGATGTTCAAGGTGAAAGGACTCGGCGTTAAGAAGATCAAAGTGCTCTGGACGGAGCTGGGCATTGATAATCTTAATGAATTGAAAATAGCCTGTACCAACGGTAAAATAGCAGGAATAAAAGGGTTTGGAGAAAAGACCCAGCAAAGTATCCTTGAAGCCCTGGTTTTTCTGCAGTCGCAGGAAGGTAAGCTCAGGATGGATAAAGCGGCCTACCTCAGCCGGGAGATTCTTTCGGAAATACAGAAGCTGTTTCCGCAAGCCATTGAAGTAGGGCAGGTAAAAAGGAACTGTGAAACGGTTGATTGCCTGCAGTTCATGATTCCATCAGACCAGAGAGTTATCCTGAGCCTCCCTAAGGATACCTTCGTCCAGAATTTCAAGATATCCTCGCCCGGTGTCTGGCGTGGTAATTATGCGGAAAATAAAGTGAAGATCGAAATACTGACCGTTAAAAATGCTGAACTGGTCAGTAAAAGCATCCTCTTCAACGCTTCTGAAAAGCACCTGCAGCTGACCAATGCCGAAGGACAGTTCCTGTTGAAGCATCTTCAATCCGGTGTTTTTGAATCCGAAGAGCAAGCTTACAGTACTTTCGGTATGCCGTATATCGTTCCCGAAATGAGGGAAGGGAACGGCGAATTTGAATGGGCAGCCAACAATAAAAATGAAGACCTCATTACGTGGAGTCACCTGAAAGGCTCTTTACACAATCACTCCACTTATTCTGACGGCAGGCATACACTGAGGGAAATGGCCGAATTTTGCCGTTCCCTGGGGCTTGAATATTTCGGGATAGCTGACCATAGCCAGACTGCCACTTATGCCCAGGGCCTGACAGCCGGGGATGTGGTAAAACAGCAGGAAGAAATTGACAAACTGAATGCAGGACTGGCCCCTTTTAAGATATTGAAAGGCATTGAGTCGGATATCCTGATCAATGGTGACCTGGATTATGAACCGGAAATCCTCGCTACTTTCGACTATGTGGTGGCGTCGGTGCACGCAGTGCTCGGTATGGATATTGAAAAGGCAACCGCCAGGCTTATCAAAGCTATTGAGAACCCTTACACCACCATATTGGGGCACCCCACCGGAAGGTTGCTGTTGTCAAGAAGTGGTTATCCGCTTCATTTCAAAAAGATCATTGATGCCTGTGCGGCCAACCAGGTAGTGATGGAGATCAACGCCAGCCCTTACAGACTTGACCTGGACTGGAGGTGGATCAGCTATTGCCTTGAGAAAGAAGTCATGCTCAGCATCAACCCGGATGCCCACGAAACTGCCGGGTTCTACGATATGAACTATGGAGTAGCTGTAGCCAGAAAAGGCGGCCTAACCTGGCAGAAAACCTTCAATGCCCTGTCTTTAAGAGACATGGAGGCCTATTTATTAATGAAAAGAGGAATCACTGTTTAAATAATTCACTTAAGGCTTGTATTTCCATACGAGCCTTTCTTTTTTCATCTGGTTCATGAACTGATTGAGTTCTTCGATGTTCTCAAATTTGGAATAAGTCCCGTTACATTCCCTTACTTCGCATAGGACACAGTTATCCGGGAAATTGAGCACCACCAATACATCCCTGTTTTGATACTTTTCTGCATACATGATACATCGTCGGCAATCACCTAAATCGCCGTTCTGCATTTTCGTGGTAAATTCAGCAAGCCAGGGTAGTTCCTGAACAGGATTTGCAGCCCCGCAAATGTTCAGATTTACGTCTTCTTTTTTAGTACACGAGGCAAGAACAGCAATCAAAAGGATTGAGGTAAAGAGGTTTTTCATAATCAAGGTTGGTTAAAATAACTGGGTTCTTTATACTCCGTTTTACATAAGATTCTGGTTTTGTGGTTTAAGTTGCAAAGGACCAAAAACAAAGAAGGTGAACATTGCTGATCACCTTCTTTAATTTCTTTATGAAAAACTGATTGTTTACAATAACTTCCTGATGATATTCTCAACACTCACGCCTTCTGCTTCTGCTTTGAAATTCCTGACAATCCTGTGTCTCAGGATAGGGAAGGCCACAGCTTTTACATCTTCAATATCCGGAGAGTATTTACCGGTCAGGATGGCGTTGCATTTGGCTGCGAGAATAAGGTTCTGAGAGGCCCTAGGGCCTGCTCCCCATTCTAAAAACTCATTGCTTTCTGGTGCTGCCCCTTCGGTTTCAGGACGGGTTTTGTGAACAAGCGTTACGGCATATTCTATCACATTGTCAGCCACCGGCACTTTTCTGATCAGTTGCTGAAACGCCAGTATCTCATCAGCCCCCAGCACCTTATTCACCTGTGTCTTAATATTGCTGGTCGTGTTTTTGACAATCTCAAGCTCTTGTTTGTAACTCGGATAACCTAAACTCACCATAAACATAAAACGGTCAAGCTGGGCTTCCGGCAGGGGATAAGTTCCTTCCTGCTCGATCGGGTTCTGAGTGGCCAGTACAAAGAACGGCTTTGACAAAGAATGCTTTTGTCCGGCTACCGTCACAGCATATTCCTGCATGGCTTCCAGCAGGGCTGACTGGGTTTTAGGAGGCGTCCTGTTAATCTCATCCGCGAGGATAATATTGGCAAACACAGGCCCTTTTACAAACTTAAAGTTTCTTTCATTGTCCAGCGTTTCTGATCCGACAATGTCAGAGGGCATTAAATCGGGGGTAAACTGGATCCTGTTGAAATCAAGGTCAAGAGCAGAGGCGATGGTTTGTACCAGAAGTGTTTTTGCCAACCCCGGCACACCTACCAGCAGGCAGTGGCCCTGACAAAAAATAGCGGTCAATAACAGCCTTACTGTTTCATCCTGGCCAACAATTACCTTTCCTATTTCACTTTTTAATTCTTCGTAAGATTTTTTTAGAGCATCTGCTGCTTCCACATCTGAGGTAAAACTTTTGTTCGCCACTTCAATCAAATTTTATTGTTCAAATAATTTGCACACTGCATACTCCGGATCAATTTTGATATATACTTCAGCAACGGCTTCTCTGAACCATTTATCAATCGAAACCCCATGTTTTTCATTCAAAGCATATGATTTGATCTTTTCAAAATCATCGGTGAGATTAGCCCGGTGGGGTTCAAATTTCTTTTTAAGGACGATGATTCTCATACCTGTTTTTCCATCCGGAGACCTGTAGGAAAGTGGGGCAGTTATCATGCCAACTTTCATGGTATCCACTGTAAAATAAAGGTTGGGTTCCATTGAAACATCCAAAGGAAGTTTTGAAGTACCGCTTTCCGGATCAGTAAGCAGACCACCTGTATCTTGTGTACTTTTATCTTCTGAATATAATTTTGCAGCTTTTTCAAACTTGATGCTGTCTTTCTGGATCTCAAGTCTCAGGCTGTCCAGGAATTTCTTAGGCTCAGTCAGGTCAAGACGGTTGTAATCCGGTCTTAACAGGATGTGTCTGGCGTGATATTCCTGTCCACGGATTTCCAGGGTCTGGATCAGGTGATATCCGAATTCAGATTCAATCACATCAGAGATCTGGTTAGGCTCCATTTTCATCGCGGCAGCTTCAAACTCCGGAACCATCTGGCCTCTCTTGGCCCAGCCCAGGTCGCCGCCGAATTGTTTTGAACCCTGATCTTCCGAAAATTCCTTCGCCAGTGTTTCGAATTTCTCACCCAGCTCAACACGCTTTTTATAATCATTCAGCCTCTCAATCAGCTCATCTTTCTGGGCTTTGGTGACTTTGGCCAGCTTTACGATCTGGGCCAGCATGACTTCGCTCGGGAAAAGCGGAATACTGTCTTTCGGGATTTTATTGAAAAACTTCCTGACCTCTTCAGGAGTGATTTTTATCTTTTCAGTAATGGTCTGCTGCATTTTCTGAGCAGTCATCTGCTCTTTCACAGATTGTCTCACTTCAGATTTCAAGGTTTCAAGTGACTTGTTGAACTGCTCAACAATATTTTTCTCGCTTCCGTAAATTCTGACCATCTCCTGCATCCTGGCGGTCAGCTGATTGTCGATCACATCCGGTTCTACAATCACCGAGTCAATTTCTGCTTTGGCGACAAGGAGTTTCTGAACCGCAAGGGATTCAAGAGCCTGACATTTATTAATAGGTTTTGACTGCTCCTGTTGTTGTTTGGATCTGACGATCAAAGACTCCACTTCCGACCTGAGAATATAGTAGTTATCTATCTTGGCGACAATCTTGTCTACATTAAGTGTATCCTGAGACCATCCCAGTAAGGGAACAAAAAGTAATAGAACTAATTTTTTAAGCATGATTTTATATATAATTCGCAAAAATGGCAATATTTGGTTAATTATTTGATTTAATGTCTTTATAAATTTTAAGAATATCCTCTTTTTTCAGATTAATCGGATATTTAACGGCCAGATCGGCGAAAAGTTGTTTTTCCAGCTGTTTTTGATAACCGTTAATTACCTCTACTCTTGCCTCTCTCAGTGTTTTCGGAAGCTTCGGTACAATCCTTACTACGTGCGTTTCAATGATTTTGTTGGCTTTCTTCACAGAATAAGTTCCTTCTTTCCACTGTATCCACGGAAATTTGACCAGGTCATCTTTAACAATCACCTCCTGACGGTTTTCAATAGCATTCGGTGTTCTCTCATTAAAGATCTTGATCAGGTCTTTTTCTTTGTTACTGAAAAACTGGAAACTCACCCTCTGATTTTTGCTCCAGTCAAACCGGTCTGCCTGTTTGCTTTTCTGATAATCGAATTCCCGGATCCTGGTAATCGACAGTTTGTTTGAGACCAGGTAGGCCACCACCTTCTGGATCCTTGCCGCAGAAACTTCCGTGCTTTCGTTGTTGTCGGCGTGTCCGCCTACTTCCACAATATAGTCCGGGTTCTTTTCCATGATAAGGATCAGCCCCATGAGCTTCCTCTGGTCTTCCAGGCTCAGATCAGAAATATTTTTGGTATAATAGATCGGTTGTATACCCCTCATCAGCTGATAAGGCTTTTCCTTTTGACGGTAGCTCTGGAAACTGAGGTAATTGGCACTGTCTGCAAATGTGAAGGTTTCTACAGCGGCACGTTCCGGGAAATTGAAAAGGGCTCTGTGTTCATTATAATATTTACGCTGGCCAAGGGTGTCAGCCACAGACTTTTCATAAATGCGGTCATTCAGAATTCTTGAAGCAAGCAATTCTTCTTCATGATTTTTCATCAGGCCTTTCAGTTCCGGGTTCGAAGTCTTTATTTTCTGTTCGCCGTAATCAAGAATGACCTTTTGTTCGAAAGTATCAAAGAATTGCTTCATCACCATCACCGGCGTAAAATTGGTATTGATGTGCTCGTAAAGCTGCCTGTCCATGACATAGTTGAAAAACTCCTTGACCGTAATGGTCTTGTCTTCGATCCTGAAAAGACCCAGGTCCGTTAGATCTGTTCCTGTATATTTCCATTTTTTGGTCAGCAGGTCTTTATTGGCGGTCTGAAGGCATTTGTTGAGTACCTCTTCGTTCAGTGTGTATCCGTAACTTTGCTTTAGTTTACCAACCGCACTTTTCGTCAGGATTTCACCCCTTGAATCTGTGGTCAACTTGTATTTTGTTCTTTCAAAAAACTCTTCCTTTGATTCGGGAGGCAGTTTACTGATCAGCTTGATGATGTGAAAGCCACTTGATGACCGGATAGGGGCGGAGATCGCTCCTTCCTTAAGGCTGAAGGCTGCTTCTTCAAAAGCTTCCTCTTCACGGGTGCCGATACCGAAAACCGGAAGTTCACCATAGGTACTTTTTGAAGTCTGGTCGTCTGAGTATTTTACACACAGTTCATTAAAATCGGCCCCATTGACCAGTTCTTTGTGTAACGAGTCCATGAGATTTTTCGCCATGACCGAATCACGGGCAATATGGGCAGGATTGATGTATTTGAAGATGTGCTGGACTTTAACCCTTCCGGAATTTTTCCTGGTGTCGTTTACCTTCACAAGATGATATCCTGAGGCCGTCCTGACCGGCATTGATACAGAGCCCTTAGGCGTGGTGTAAGCGGCCATCTCAAGGGGGTAGATCAGCTGATAGGTAGAAAACCATCCCATCTTGCCGCCGTTCTGGCTGGTTTTCGGATCTTTGGATACTTTCGCGACCATCTCCTCAAAGTTGTTTTCCTTTAAGATCGTCGATCTCAGGGAAACAAGATCATTGTAGATCTTTAATGTGTCATCAGGAGAAGCGTATTTAGATACCGGGATAAATATATGAGAAGCGTTGATCTCTTTCTGGTAATTGCTGTAGGTCGACTGCATGATCTTCACAAGTGAGGCACTGTCTGTCAGATAAGCCTTCGACAGGATCGAATTATAGGTGTCAAGTTCTTCAACGAGGTCCTTTTCTTTATCCACTCCGGTTTTTCTGGCTTCAAGCACGAGAAGCTTGGTATTGATGATCTGTGTAAGAAGATCGTCGAAAGCAGCAGAATCTATTTCGGGTATATTCTTCAGGTCCGACTCAATTTCCTTTTCGCTCAGTTTCATATCACCGACGGTCAGGACGATCTTTTCTTCAGCTACCTGACCCACCGGTGCCAGGCTCTTTTTTGATTCGACTATCTGAGGAGATTTTGTTGCACAACCAAATAAAAAAGAGACGATAAATATAGGGACGTAAATTTTAGTAAATTTCATAATAAGACTTTGTAGTCATGACCAAGAGGGCAAGAATACAAAATAAGTTATTTTTTAAGAAAATTTTAACAAAAATTAAATTTTTGAGGGCAAAGGTTCCTGCTGCGATAAACAGTGGAAACTTCCGAGCCCCCAGATGATGTCGGTCGAATCAATACCTATGACCTGTCTGTCTTTGAAACTGTCCTGGATAATCGATAAGGCCGTTTCATCCTGTTTACAACGATAGGTTGGAACAATAACGACCGAGTTGGCGATGTAGAAATTAGCGTATGATGCCGGTAAACGGACTCCGTTGTCAATGACAGGATCAGGCATCGGAAGTTCAATAATATTAAGTTGCTTACCATTAAGCAATCTCATCTTTTTAAGATCCTCCAGATTTTCCTTTAAAGGGATAAAGTTATCGTCGCTTTTGTTGTTTTCTATTACTGAAATAACCGTATCCTCGTTAACAAACCTGATTGTATCGTCAATATGTCCGTCCGTATCATCACCCACTATTCCGTCTGTCACCCATAAAACCTGGTCCATGCCATAGTAATCATGCAGGTATTGCTCGATTTCCTTCTGGCTCAGATGCGGGTTCCTGTTTTTGTTCAGCAGGCATGACTTACTCGTCATCACCGTACCTTTACCGTTAAATTCCACCGAACCACCCTCCATAACAATGCCCGGAGTTACATAAGGAAGCCCCAGGGCTTCAGCTATTTTCACCGGTATGTTGTTGTCATCGTCAAAAGGAGGATATTTCCCGCCCCATGCGTTGTATTCCCAATTAACGATCATTTTGTCCTGATTATTTTTATTGATCAGAAAAGCGGGGCCGTGATCCCTGCACCAGGAGTCGTTTGTTTTATGCTGGTAAAGCCTGATGTTGTCTTGACTGACGTCATATTGTTCAAAAAGGCCCCTTATTTTGGTCGTCAGAACATCGTCATGGGCATTGATACAAACCTCTTCATGACGCGACAATACTTTTATAAATTCAAGGTAAGAAGGATAAATCTTTTCGAAACGGTCTTCCCAGGTATCAGTGTTCCTGGGGAAGCTGAGCCACGTTGCTCTGTGCGGGTGCCATTCAGGGGGAAAATAAAAACCAGACTCTTTTGGAGAAATAATCATATATAAATCAATAATGTTTTTTGCAAAAATAATTTTTTCACTTCGATAATATGAACTGAATCAAAAAAAATATAATTTTGCATAATATTCTGCAAACATACTATTTTTGTTGCAGAACTTTTGAATAAGATATAAGATATCTCTTTAGACTGATAAGTTTTTAAAGAGTGGTTGAATAAATGATAGGTTTAAAAACAGCTGATTATATTGGCTGTTTTTTTCTTTTGTTTTATGATTTAAGGATCATAGTACGAAAAACCTGATGAGATGTCTGAAAATAAATCATAAATGTCTGATTTTTAGATATTTTTTCGAAAAATAAACAGGATAAATTTTTTTTATAAAAATAATCCTGTACATTTGCACCTCGATTCGACGGAGTAATCTCCCTATCATAAATTAGACGAAGTCGTATTTCTTCACGAAACCGTACTAATTTCGACTGTGAGTTTGAATTTTTTAGACAGTCTCCGATTCGCATTTTTTTGGAATCATTACAAGGAAACAAGGCATATTCCTGCAATTTTTTGCCTTACCTAATGGGTTTGTAATGCAATGTTCACGTTGGTTCGCCAACCTCTGATTTAGAAAAAGTTAAGGCCATATTTGGATTTATGGGTTGAAATTCAGAATTTTGCACCCCGATTCAAATGCGGTTATTTTTTAAGCGATAAAAAAAACAAGACAATGTCTGGAATTATTGGAAAGAAAATTGGAATGACCACCGTTTTTACTAACGGTGAGGCGGTACCTTGCACTCTTATCGAAGCAGGTCCATGTGTGGTAACTCAAATCCGTACATTGGAAAATGATGGCTATACAGCTATTCAGTTAGGATTTGGCGAGAAAAAAGAGAAAAGAACCACGAAAGCCCTACAAGGCCACTTCAAAAAGGCAAACACTACGCCTAAAAGAAAATTAGCAGAGTTTAAGGAGTTTGAAAAAGAGTTCAGCTTAGGCGAAACCATCAGAGTTGAAGATGTTTTCGAAGAAGGTGAATTCCTTGATATTTCTGGTAAAACGAAAGGTAGAGGTTTTCAGGGTGTTGTAAAGAGACATGGATTTGCCGGTGTGGGTGAAACTACCCACGGTCAGCACAACCGTGCCCGTCACCCGGGTTCAATCGGTGCCTGTTCATATCCTGCACGTGTATTCAAAGGTATTAAAATGGGTGGTAGAATGGGTAATACTCAGGCTACAATTCAAAACCTTAAAGTTTTAAAAGTGATTGCCGATAAGAATCTTATCGTGGTTTCAGGATCAGTTCCGGGACCTAAAAACTCACTGGTTACATTACATAAATAATCTAAGGTCGAGACCCGACGACACCGAAAAAAGGGGTAAAAACAATGGAAGTAAAAGTTTTAAACAAAGAAGGCAAAGAAACAGGGAAACAAGTATCCCTTGATCCGGAGGTTTTCGGAATTGAGCCTAACCAACACGTAGTTTGGCTGGATGTGAAACACTACCTGGCTAATCAGAGACAAGGAACTGCGAAATCAAAAGAAAGAGCAGAGATCCGTCGTTCGACCAAGAAAATCTTGCGTCAGAAAGGTTCAGGAGGAGCAAGACACGGTTCAACCAAAGCCCCTATTTTTGTGGGTGGTGGTAGAGTATTCGGTCCTCGTCCGAGAAACTACGATTTCAAACTTAACAAAAAAGTTAAGAGCCTTGCCAGAAAATCAATCCTTTCTGCCAGAGCAACTGAGAACAAAATCCTGGTGATCGAAGACTTCGCTTTCGATGCTCCGAAAACAAAACAATACTTGGCGTTTTTGAATGCCCTTAATCTTACCGGTAAAAAGACCATTTTTATCGTAGACGGCAACGAAAACAACTTGTTCCTTTCAAGCAGAAACATACCTAAGACTAAAGTTTCAGAAAAAGGCCTTGTGAACTCTTACGATTTGGTTAACGCCGAAACAATTCTGATTTCAGAAAGTGCTTTAAGTTTTATTGAAACCAATTTGAAGGATTAAGAAAAATTCAAAAATTAAAGACATGAGCGTTTTAAAAAGACCAATAATTTCTGAAAAATCTCAAGGTTTGAACACCAAAGGTAAATATACCTTCGAGGTTAATCTGAATGCAAATAAAATTCAGATTGCTAAGGCAGTCGAGAATATGTACGGCGTAACTGTTGCTGAAGTAGCTACTATCACTCAGTTCGGTAAGAAGAAATCAAGAATGACAAAAACTAAAGTTTCTTCAGGTCGTACCTCAACGTTTAAAAAGGCTATCGTGACCCTTAAAGAAGGCGAATTGATAGATTTTTACGCAGAAATTTAATTAATACTTAAAAAATTAAGTTAAAGTATAGCCACTCAGAGGGCTGCAAATTTTAAAAAAATGGCGATTAAGAAGTTAAAACCAACTACTCCGGGTCAAAGACATAGAATTGCTCCTAACTTTTCAGACATCACTGCCTCAAAGCCAGAGAAAAGCCTGACAGAAGCGATCAAAAAAACCGGTGGTAGAAATAATGAAGGTCACCGTACTGCCAGATATATTGGTGGTGGCCACAAAAGAAAATACCGTATCATAGATTTCAGAAGAGATAAACTTGACATCGCTGCTGAAGTATTGACTATCGAATACGATCCGAACCGTACATCAAGAATTGCATTGGTTCAATATACAGATGGTGAAAAAAGATATATCATCGCTCCTCAGGGTCTTCAGGTCGGACAAAGCATCATTGCAGGTCTTGACATCGCCCCTGAAGTAGGTAATTCACTTCCTTTAAAGAATATGCCACTGGGTACTATTGTTCACAACATTGAACTAACCCCTGGTAAAGGTGCACAATTAGCCAGAAGTGCGGGTACTTATGCTCAGTTGCTGGCGAAAGACGGAAAGTTTGTCACCCTTAAAATGCCTTCTGGTGAAATGAGAATGGTATTGGGTGTTTGCGTTGCGACTGTGGGATCGGTTTCAAACCCGGATCACATGAACGTAAGACTAGGTAAAGCCGGCCGTAACAGATGGTTGGGTCGTACACCAAGAGTAAGAGGTGTGGCGATGAACCCGGTTGATCACCCGATGGGTGGTGGTGAAGGTCGTGCCTCAGGAGGTCACCCACGTTCTAGAAAAGGTTTGATCGCTAAAGGCAAGAAAACCAGATCTAAAAATAAGTATTCTAATCGTCTAATTGTTTCACGTAGAACTAAATAATATTCAATAAATGGCTCGTTCGCTAAAAAAAGGACCTTACGTAGATTTTCGTCTTGAAAAAAAGGTCGATACAATGAATGATTCAGGTAAAAAATCTGTCATCAAAACCTGGTCACGTAGGTCAATGATAATACCTGATTTTATTGGACACACTTTTGCAGTACACAACGGAAATAAGTTTATTCCGGTTTATGTAACTGATAATATGGTTGGTCACAAGTTAGGTGAGTTTGCACCTACCAGAAACTTCAGAGGCCACGTTAATAAAAAAGATAAAGGTAAAAGATAATCTTAGAGGGTATTACTCTTTGAAATAAGTAATAAAATGGAAGCAGTAGCAAAATTAAATGATTTCCCGACCTCACCACGTAAAGTGAGATTGGTTGCGGACTTAATCAGAGGAAAAAAAGTAAGTCAGGCTCTCGGTATCTTAACTTATCAGCCACAGGCGGCAGCACCGGTTATTAAAAAGGTGTTATTGTCTGCGATTGCAAACTGGCAGAATAAAAATGAGGATCTTAAAATCGAAGATGCTGATTTATATGTAAAAACTATCATGATTGATGGTGGCAGAATGCTGAAAAGACTTAGACCTGCACCTCAGGGAAGGGCTTACCGCGTTAGAAAACGTTCTCATCACGTAACAATAGTAGTTGATAACGTAAGTACTCCGGTTAGTGCCTAAGTACTTTTGATCTATATTAATTTAAAGGATATATTATTATAAAAAAACATGGGACAAAAAGTCAATCCTGTAGGTTTTAGACTCGGTTATATCAGAGGTTGGGAATCTAATTGGTACGGTGGTAAAAACTTTGCCGAGAAACTTGTTGAAGACGAAAAGATAAGAAAATATATTTCTGCTCGTATTCCTAAAGGTTCAATCTCAAGAGTAGTCATTGAAAGAACCTTGAAGAGAATCACCCTTACAATTCATACAGCGAGACCAGGTGTCGTTATCGGTAAAGCTGGTAGTGAGGTTGATAAGTTAAGAGAAGAGCTTAAAAAATTGACAGGTAAAGATGTTCAAATCAACATTTTTGAAATCAAAAGACCTGAAATTGATGCTAAATTAGTTGGAGAAGCAGTTGCTCAGCAATTGAAAGCCAGAATTTCATACCGTAGGGCTATGAAACAAGCTATTCAGGCTGCGGTAAGAGTAGGTGCTCAGGGAATCAAAATTAAACTTTCCGGACGTTTGGGTGGAGCTGAAATGGCCCGTACTGAAATGTACAAGGAAGGACGTATTCCTCTTCATACACTTAGGGCTGATATCGATTATGCAGTTTCTGAAGCGTTGACTGTTTACGGTCTGATTGGAATTAAAGTTTGGGTATTCAAAGGCGAAGTTTTTGGTAAAAGAGATCTTACTTCAGTAGCTTCTTTAGCAACTGAAACCAATGACAACAAAAAGAACGCCAGCGGCTCGAATAACTATAACAATAGCAGAGGCGGTCAGGACGATAAAGACAGAGGCGGTAAAAAGAGAAGGAATAATAACAATAAGAATAACGGCCCTAGAAGAAATTGATAATTGGTCAAAAGCCTAAAAATATTTAAGTTATGTTACAACCGAGAAGAACGAAATTTCGTAAACAACAGAAAGGCAGGATAAAGGGTGTGGCTACAAGAGGTCATGAGATTGCATTTGGTTCTTTTGCCATTAAATCTCTTGAACCGGGTAGAATCACCGCAAGACAAATTGAGGCAGCACGTATTGGTGTTACGCGTGCTATGAAACGTGAAGGACAGGTTTGGATCCGTATTTTCCCGGACAATCCTATCACTAAGAAACCTCAGGAAGTACGTATGGGTAAAGGTAAAGGAGCTCCTGAATACTGGGTAGCTAACATTTATCCGGGAACCATATTATTTGAAGCAACCGGAGTATCTTTAGAAGTAGCCAAAGAAGCTTTAAGATTAGCGGCTCAAAAGTTACCTGTAAAGACAAAATTTGTAGTACGTAGGGATTTTGAAGCATAATTCCTTTAATGGACTTTGAACTGACAAGAAGATGAAAAAAAATGACATTAGCGGTTTAACCGTTGAACAATTACAGCAACAGATATCTGAGGAAAAGGATAGATTGGTAAAATTAAAATTTGCTCATGCAATTACGCCGATAGAAAATCCTAAAAGAATTACTGAATCCCGGAAATCTATCGCCCGCTTACTAACCCAATTGAGTAGTAAGTAACTAAATTAATTTTACCTAAATTTTACATGGTCTGCTAACAACAGCCATTAATCTTTACTCAAGATGGAAGAAAGACAAGTAAGAAAAGAAAGAGTTGGGGTAGTCACCAGTAACAAAATGGACAAATCAGGAGTTATCCAGGTTGTCCGTAAGGTGAAACACCCGAAATATGGTAAGTTCATGCTCAAAACCAAAAAATTCATGTTTCATGATGAAAATGGTGAGGCCGGTATCGGTGATACTGTAAAGATCATGGAAACAAGACCTTTGAGCAAAAACAAAAA
The DNA here is from genome assembly GCF_009905725.1 of Emticicia sp. CRIBPO. Lineage (GTDB taxonomy): Bacteria > Bacteroidota > Bacteroidia > Cytophagales > Spirosomataceae > Leadbetterella. The sequence continues at coordinate 65,342 of NZ_JAAAKV010000008.1, forward strand.
TTGGAGATTGGTTGAGATCCTAGAGAAAGCCAAGTAATTCAATTGATTTATAAACAATAGTTAATAACTAAAAAAGATGTTACAGCAAGAATCAAGAGCCAATGTAGCCGACAATAGTGGTGCTAAAGAGGTTTTAGTTATACGAGTGTTAGGCGGAACACGCAAAAGATACGCCAGTATTGGAGACAAGGTAGTCGTTACTGTAAAGCACGCTGTATCTTCTTCCAATATGAAAAAAGGAACAGTTTCCAAGGCTGTTGTTGTAAGAACTAAAAAAGAAATCCGTAGAAAGGATGGTTCTTATATCAGATTCGAGGAAAACGCGGTAGTTCTTTTGAACAACCAGAACGAGCCAAGAGGTACAAGGATTTTCGGACCTGTTGCCAGAGAGCTTAGAGAAAAACAGTTTATGAAAATCGTATCACTGGCTCCTGAAGTACTTTAAGAGTTGGTTTTATTATAAACACTATACAAAAATGGAAAGAAAGTTTAATAAACAACCAAAACTGCACGTACGCTCAGGTGATACTGTTGAAGTTATTGCAGGTAACGCCAAAGGAAAACGTGGCAAGATTACTGAGGTTATCGTAAAGAAAAACCGTGTGATCGTTGAAGGGGTGAATATGATCAAGAAACATATCAAACCTAACGCTCAGAATCCACAAGGCGAAATCAAAGAGCTTGAAGGATCAATTCATATCAGTAACGTTCAGGTGGTAGATGCCTCAACAGGCAAAGCTACAAGAACTGGCAGAAAAGTTAATGATGCCGGAAAACTTCAGAGGTATTCAAAAGCATCAGGTAAATTTATTTAATTATTATAATCGTGGGTCGGTAATCCACAATTTAATCATATGGCAAGGCTAAAAGATAAATATAGATCGGAAATCGTAGGAGGACTACAGGAGAAATTTGGTTACAAATCAATCATGCAGGTTCCTAAACTTCTTAAAATCGTTGTAAACCGTGGAGTAGGAGCCGCAACAGGCGACAAAAAACTGGTTGACAGCAGTGTTGAAGAACTTTCAACCATCACCGGTCAGAGAGCGATCGCTACCCTTTCTAAGAAAGCGGTATCAAACTTCAAACTTCGTGAAAACATGCCGATCGGAGCAAAGGTTACCCTTAGATCTGAGATCATGTATGAATTCCTTGATCGTCTTACTTCAGTGGCTCTGCCGCGTGTAAGAGACTTCCAGGGGATCAGCGACAAAGGATTTGATGGCAGAGGAAATTATACTTTCGGTGTTACTGAACAGATCATCTTCCCTGAAATTTCAATCGACAAGATTTCTAAAATTCAGGGTATGGACATCACTTTCGTAACTACGGCTAAAACGGATGCTGAAAGCTACGAATTGCTTAAAGCTCTGGGCTTACCTTTTTCAAATAAAAAATAATACACTTTAGATAAATACGCTAAGCAATGGCAAAAGAGTCAATAAAAGCAAGAGAAAGAAAGAGAGAAAGACTTGTGGCAAAGTATGCTGATAAAAGAGCTACTTTGAAAGCTGCGGGTGACTGGCAGGGCCTTGATGCTCTTCCGAAGAACTCATCTTCAGTAAGACTTCATAACAGATGTAAACTTACCGGCAGACCTAAAGGGTATATGCGTAAGTTCGGAATCAACCGTGTTACTTTCAGAGAAATGGCTGGTAGCGGTTTTATTCCAGGTGTTACAAAATCTTCTTGGTAAAATATTTTTTTTCTAAATTAGAATTACTATCTTTGCAGCCCAGTTAAGTAAGTCACTCCCGTGATACTACTTAATGTTGGCTTAAGGTATCCAATTAATAAAAATTTTAAAAATGATAACAACGGATCCAATAGCAGATTTTCTTACGAGAATCAGAAATGCTATTAAAGCAAGACACAGAGTTGTTGAAATTCCTGCCTCAAATTTAAAGAAGGAACTTACAAAAGTGTTATACGAAAAAGGCTACATTCAGAGCTACAAATTTGAAGACGAAACCGCTCAGGGGTCAATCAAAATTGCCTTGAAATATAACACCCTCACCAAACAGTCGGCTATCGTTAACTTAACCAGGGTTTCAAAACCGGGTTTGAGAAAATATGCTAAAGCTGATGAATTACCGCGTGTTCTTAACGGTTTAGGTATCGCCATCCTTTCTACTTCTAAGGGTGTTGTTACTGACAAAGAAGCCAGAACACTGAATATCGGTGGTGAAGTTCTTTGTTATATATATTAATTTATTTTTGTTGACCGCTTATTCAATTAAGCCTTAAACGTTTCAAAATGTCAAGAATAGGTAAAAAACCAATTACTATACCTGCAGGCGTTACAATCACGATCGGAGACGGTAACCTTGTAACAGCCAACGGGCCGAAAGGTAAACTTAGTCAGAAAATTGATTCTGACATGAAATTAACTCTTGAAGACGGCGTACTTACAGTAGAAAGACCTTCAGAGCAAAAAAGACACAAAGCACTACACGGTCTTTACAGATCTTTATTGAATAACCTTATTATCGGGGTTAGTCAGGGTTACAAAAACGAACTTGAACTTGTAGGGGTAGGTTACAAAGCCACCAACAATGGTAATATCATCGACTTCTCTTTAGGATACTCTCACAACATTTATCTGATTGTACCTTCTGAAATCAAAGTTGAAACTAAAATGGAGAAAGGTAAAAACCCTATCGTTATTTTAGAAACTGTTGATAAACAATTACTTGGACTAGTTTCTGCAAAGATTAAGTCTCTGAGAAAATCTGAGCCGTACAAAGGTAAAGGTATTCGTTTTGTTGGTGAGGTTATCAGACGTAAAGCTGGTAAGACTGCAGGTAAGAAATAAGTAAAGAATCTTAATAATTTTAAATAGATATGTCAAGCGTTAAGACTGAAAGAAGACAAAAAGTAAAATGGAGAATCAGAAGGAAACTTAGTGGAACTTCTGCTCGTCCGAGACTTTCTGTTTTTCGTAGCAATACAGGTATTTATGCTCAATTAATAGATGATATTAATGGTTTAACCCTAGCTTCTTTGTCAAGCAAAGAACTTGGACTTAAATCCCTGAGTGTAGATAATTCGAAACAAGTAGGAATAGCTTTAGCAAAAAAAGCTATCGAAGGAGGGATTTCAACTTGTGTTTTTGATAGAAGTGGATATTTGTATCATGGCAATGTGAAATCTTTGGCAGAGGGAGCGAGAGAAGGAGGCCTTAAATTTTAATTTTTGAATTTTAGACAAAATGAGTAAAGTATTAAAAGTAAACGAATCTGAACTTAAAGAAAAGGTCGTTGCCATCAATAGAGTTGCCAAAGTTGTTAAAGGTGGACGTCGTTTCAGCTTCTCTGCGATAGTTGTATTGGGTGATGGACAAGGTGCAGTAGGTCACGGGCTTGGAAAAGCCAATGAAGTTACTGACGCCATCTCTAAAGCCATTGAAGATGCCAGGAAAAATCTTGTGAACGTGCCGATCATTAACAGCACTGTACCTCACGAAATGCATGGTAAATACTCTGGAGGTTATGTATTTGTAAAACCAGCTGCTCCGGGTACCGGTGTTATCGCTGGTGGTGCGATGCGTGCCGTATTAGAGGCTGCCGGAGTGCACAATGTATTAGCCAAATCAAAAGGATCTTCTAACCCGCACAACGTGGTTAAAGCTACTATTGATGCTCTTACTAAAATGAGGGCTCCTCATGAAGTGGCTATACAAAGAAGAGTTAAACTTAATAAAGTATATAACGGCTAATTATAGCATTTAAAGATATATTTCAATGGCAAAGATTAAAATCACTCAGGTGAGAAGCTTAATTGACAGACCCAACAATCAAAAGTTGACTATCAAAGCTCTCGGACTTGGAAAGATTGGAAAGTCTGTAGAAAAAGAAACTAACCCGGCTATCGACGGTATGGTTAGAAAAATACAGCATTTAGTTACTGTAGAAAATTTATAATAGGGTAAACCGAGTGATCCCGCCGGACGGGATTGCGTAAATAAAATCATAATGATAACTTTAGAAACTTTAAAACCTGCGGAAGGTTCAGTAAGAAACAACACCAGATTAGGTAGAGGTCAGGGTTCTGGCGGTGGTGGTACAGCTAAAAGAGGTCACAAAGGAGCGAAATCAAGATCTGGTTACAGCCAGAAGAGAGGCTTTGAAGGTGGTCAGATGCCATTGCAAAGAAGAGTACCTAAGTTTGGTTTCAAAAATATTAACCGTGTTGAATACAAAGCTATCAACCTTGATACAATCCAGGCTTTGGTTGACAAAACCGGTGTTAATGTAATAGACATCTCTGTTCTTTACAACAACGGTCTGATCGCTAAAACTGACCTGGTTAAGATTCTTGGCAGAGGTGAAATCACAGCAGCTGTTGAAATTAAAATCAACGCGTTCTCTAAAACTGCTGTTGAAGCAATTGAGAAAGCTGGTGGTAAAGCTTCAGTTGATACAGCTAAAGTTTCAGCATAACATTTAACTCGAAGAATTCTTTTCTTCGGGTTCATTGTTTTTATAACAATACAAGAGAAATAAAACGGCCTCGCCGGAATATTAAATAGTTTATTTTACTATGAAAAAACTTATTACCACTTTTAAAAATATTTGGTCAATTGAAGAGCTGAGAAACAGAATTCTTGCTTCGATAATGATCATAATTATTTTCAGAATTGGATCGTATATTGTTTTACCAGGGATTGACCCGACGAAACTACAGGATTTGACTGGTGGTAATGGCCTTTTAGGTTTGCTGGATACATTGGTTGGTGGTGCTTTTAGTAATGCCTCAATCATGGCTTTGGGAATTATGCCGTATATCTCGGCTTCCATCGCGATTCAGTTGCTGGGTCTTGCTCTTCCTTATTTCAGCAAATTGCAGAAAGAAGGCGAGTCTGGCAGAAGGAAATTGAACCAGATCACAAGATGGTTAACTATCGCGGTGACTGCTACGCAAGGTTTTACGTATCTGAGAACAACCATTCCTACTGACGCTATCACCATAGATCAGGGATTGTTTTACTTCTCAGGTGTTTTAATGCTGGTAGCCGGTACTATGATGGCCATGTGGTTAGGTGAAAGAATGACTGAAAAAGGTATTGGTAACGGAATTTCAATGATCATCATGATCGGTATTGTTTCAAGATTCCCTGGTGCTATCATCGGTGAAGCTAAGTCAAGAGGATCAAATGGTGAAATTCTTTTCTTTGTTTTAGAGATTGTTGCTTTGTTCCTTGTTGTTTTGTTTGCAGTAGCCATGACTCAGGCGGTTAGAAGAATCCCTGTTCAGTATGCGAAACAAATCGTAGGAAACAAAGTAGTAACAGGCCAGAGACAATATCTGCCCTTAAAACTGAATATCTCCGGTGTAATGCCGATCATATTTGGTCAGGCCCTGATGTTTATCCCTTCAGCTGTTGCCTCTTTATTTGCTGAGAAGAGTGATGTTGCACAAAGTATAGCTCAGACGTTCAGTAATGTGACTTCATGGCAGTATAACCTGTTATATGTTCTTTTGATTATTGCATTTACGTTTTTCTATACGGCGATATCAATCAATCCTAATCAGATTGCAGATGATATGAAACGTGGGGGAGGATTTATACCGGGTGTTAAGCCGGGTCAGCCTACTTCAGATTTTGTAGCCAATATTTTAGACAGAATTACATTACCGGGTGCTATTTTATTAGCCGGTATTGCGATATTCCCGTCAATCGCCAGTTTGTTCGGAATGACTCAGATTTTTGCCTCATTCTTTGGAGGTACTTCATTGCTGATCCTTGTGGGTGTTGTATTAGACACACTGCAGCAGATTGAAAGTTACCTGTTGATGAAGAGATACGAAGGTTTGATGCAGTCAGGCAGATTGGAAGGACGTCAGTCACCAGTAATTAGTCAATAAGTCCAGATGGGGAAAAAAGTAATATATCTGAAATCTCCTGAAGACGTTGAAGTTATTAAGCAAAATGGGATTATCCTTGGAAAGGCTCAGGCTGAAGTAGCGAAGAAGATCGCACCGGGGATTACGACCAGAGCATTGGATAAAGTAGCAGAAGAGTTTATTCTCGACAACGGTGGTAAACCTTCTTTTAAGAACTATAATGGATTTCCGGCCACTTTGTGTATTTCAGTAAATGAAGTGGTAGTACACGGAATTCCGGGAGGCAGGGAACTTAAAGATGGGGATGTTGTTTCTATAGATTGTGGTGTTTACAAAGGAGGTTATCACGCTGACAGTGCTTATACCTACATGGTAGGGGAAGTTAAAAGTGAAGTGGTGGAACTGCTCAGAGTAACTAAGCAATCCCTTTACGAAGGAATAAAGCAGGTGAAACCCGGCAACAGGATAGGTGACGTGAGTTATGCGATACAAAGTCTGACAGAAGGTCACAATTATGGTGTAGTAAGGGAGCTTGTGGGACATGGAGTCGGTAAATTTTTACATGAGGCTCCGGAAGTACCCAACTTCGGAAAGCGTGGAAACGGTCCGAGATTGCAGGCAGGAATGGTGATTGCAATTGAGCCGATGATTACTCTGGGTAAGCGTTTTGTAGTTCAGGAGAACGATAACTGGACGATCAGGACTGAAGACAGGAAAGCAGCGGCACATTTTGAACATACTGTTCTCGTGAGTAAAACAGGTTATGAGATTTTAACCACATTTGAATTCATAGAAGAAGTTTTAGAACAAAACAACTTAGTTGTCTTATAGGAATGGCAAAACAAACAAGTATCCAGGTTGACGGAATTATAACAGAAGCGTTGTCTAATGCTATGTTCAGAGTAGAGTTAGAGAACAAACATGAGGTTATAGCTCATATATCAGGAAAAATGAGGATGAATTATATCAGAATTCTTCCAGGCGATAAAGTTAAACTAGAAATGTCTCCCTACGATTTGTCAAAAGCACGTATCGTTTACAGATACAAATAAAAGACATTTAAACGGGAATAATTATTTTAAATATCATGAAAGTAAAGGCATCAGTAAAAAAGAGAAGTGTTGACTGCAAAGTCATAAGACGTAAAGGTAAAGTTTACGTTATTAATAAGAAAAATCCTAAATTTAAACAAAGACAAGGTTAATATTTATGAGGATCTCAGGTGTTGATATTCCGGACAAAAAAAGAGGCGAAATCGCCCTTACCTATATTTACGGTATAGGTCGTAGCTCTGCTAAAAAAATCTTAGGTGACGCCGAAATTTCTTTCGATAAGAAAGCCGGTGAGTGGTCTGACGAAGAAGCTAACGCTATTCGTGCCATTATTACTAACGAATTCCCAGTTGAAGGTGCCCTTCGTTCTGAGATTCAGTTGAGTATTAAACGCCTTATGGATATTGGTTGTTACAGAGGTTTGCGTCACAGAAAAGGTTTACCTTTAAGAGGACAAAAAACCAAGAACAACTCAAGAACCAGAAAAGGTAAACGTAAGACAATAGCTAACAAAAAGAAAGCTACCAAGTAATTAATTTTACAGATCAGGGGATAATTATTTTTATCCTGCCTTTATTTTAATAATTTGCTAAAAAATGGCACAAGCTAAGAGAAAAGACAAAGCAAAAAAGAGAGTAGTTATTGTTGAGCCTTATGGACAAGTTCACATTAAAGCTTCATTCAATAACATCATTATTTCAGTTACTAATAGTACTGGACAAGTAATTTCATGGGCCTCAGCCGGTAAAATGGGTTTCAGAGGTTCTAAAAAGAATACACCATACGCAGCTCAAACATCAGCACAAAACTGCTGTCAGGTAGCTTACGAAGCCGGAATGCGTAAAGCAGACGTTTTCGTTAAAGGTCCGGGTTCAGGAAGAGAATCTGCGATCAGAACTATTCAGAGTGTAGGTATCGAGGTTGTCAACATTGTTGACGTTACTCCACTTCCTCACAATGGATGTCGTCCCCCTAAAAGAAGAAGAGTTTAATTTTCATTTACATACTTGCAAAATAATAGTTTGGACATTGGGGCTATTTATTTTGTAAGTATAATTATTTTATAAAATGGCAAGATATACAGGTCCGAGATCAAAGATTTCAAGAAGGTTTGGAGAACCAGTAATGGGTCCGAGCAAAGCGTTACAAAAAAAGAATTATCCTCCGGGCCAACATGGTAAAGGCAGAAGAGGAAAGAAATCTGAATATGCACTTCAATTGCAGGAAAAGCAGAAAGTAAAATATACTTACGGAATGCTTGAAAGACAATTTGCACGTATTTTTCATTTGGCTTCAGTAAAACAAGGTCAGACAGGTGAAAACCTTATCAAACTTTGTGAATCCAGATTAGATAATATAGTTTACCGTATGGGTATAGCCCCTACAAGAAGAGCTGCAAGACAGCTGGTATCACACAATCACATTGTTGTTGACGGTGATATCGCAAACATTCCTTCACTGTTGATCAAACCTGGTCAGAGTATCGGAGTAAGAGAAAAGTCTAAAGCCCTGGAAGCGATTAAAACCAGCGTTTCATTGAATACAGCTAAGAAATTCAGCTGGATTGACTGGACTGCCACAGATATGGTTGGCCAATTTGTTAACTACCCTGAGAGGGATCAGGTTCCTGAGAACTTCAACGATCAGGCAGTTGTCGAATTGTACAACAAGTAATCTTATTCGCCATCCCTATCTGATAGGGATGGCTAATCACTTTTATAAATAGGGATTGTCCCTTTTTACTTTCGTTAACGAAAATAATACAGCACAGTATGTCAATTTTAGCATTTCAAATGCCCGATAAAGTCGTCATGGAAAAAGCTGACGACTTCCATGGTTTTTTTGAGTTTAAGCCGCTTGAAAAAGGATATGGAGTAACCATCGGTAATTCACTACGTCGTATTTTGTTATCCTCATTAGAAGGTTATGCAATTACCGCAGTGAGATTTCCTGGTGTTCTTCATGAGTTCTCATCAATTGAAGGTGTTGTGGATGATGTAACCGAAATAATATTGAATCTGAAGCAAGTAAGATTTAAGAAAGTATCGGATTATATAGATAATAAGATCACTGTTAAAATCAAAAATCAAACTGAGCTGACTGCCGGAGAAATTGGTAAGTTTACTCAGAGTTTTGAGATTTTGAACCCTGATTTGGTTATAGCAAGATTAGATTCAAAAAAGGAAATAGAATTTGAAATCATTGTTGACAAGGGCCGTGGTTATGTTCCGAGCGAGGACCATAAGCACAATGATTTGCCGATTGGTTTTATTTCTATCGACTCCATCTACACACCGATTAAAAACGTAAAGTTTAACGTAGAAAATACAAGGGTTGAACAAAGGACTGACTACGAGAAATTACTTCTTGAAATCAAAACAGACGGTTCAATTCACCCGGAAAGAGCTTTACAGGAATCAGCACATATCCTGATTCAACACTTCCTGAAATTCACTGACGAAAACATGGTCTTCGATTCTAAAAAAGATGATGAAGATAATATGGTGGATGAAGAATTCCTTCACATGAGAAAACTATTGAAAACCTCATTGCAGGATCTTGATCTTTCTGTCAGAGCATATAACTGTCTTAAATCAGCAGAGATCCGCACTTTGGGTGATCTTGCGAGATTAGAGGTAGCTGACATGATGAAGTTCAGAAACTTTGGAAAGAAATCACTAACAGAGCTTGAGCAGCTTATCGCTGACAAACAATTGCATTTCGGAATGGATGTTTCGAAATACAAGCTTGACGAGGATTGAATTTAAATTTTTATCGCAGTTAATTTAATAACTTAATCATCGTAATAGGTGAAGACAATGTGCTGCGGATTTGTCTTTAACCGCTACTTACGATTTTAAAACAATGAGACACGGAAAAAAAGTTAATCATTTAAGTAGAACAAAGTCACATCGTGACGCCTTGTTAAGCAACATGGCTAATTCTTTGATCAAATCAAAAAGAATCAGCACTACTCTTGCAAAAGCCAAAGAATTGAGAAAGTATGTTGAACCTTTGATTACAAAGGCGAAACTGGATACTACTCACTCAAGAAGGGTGATCTTCTCTTATCTTCAGGATAAAGAGTCTATCAAATCTCTTTTTGGCGAAATCGCTGAGAAAGTTGCAGAAAGAAATGGTGGTTACACCAGAATCATCAAACTTGGATCAAGACAAGGTGACAACGCTGAAGTGGCATTGATCGAACTGGTTGATTTCAATGAAGTATTGCTTACTGCTGCTACTGAAGAATCTGCTACCAAAACCAAAAGAAGCAGAAGAGGTAAAACAACCAAAAAATCGGATACTCCTGAAGTGGCTGCTGTTGCTGCTGCTGAAGTTGAGCCTGCGGTTGTTGAAGCTGAAGCTACTGTGGTGGAAGAAGTGGTTGCTGAAGCCGCTCCTGCTGCTGAAGAAGCTGCCCCGGAAGAGCCAAAAGCATCTGACGAAGAATCGACAGAAGAAACCAAGTAATTATTCTCTGAGAATATTTGAAGAAAGGAGACACGCAGGTGCCTCCTTTTTTTGTGTTAAAAGTTATAGACCAAAACAGGAAGATGACTTCCCGATACCAGTTTCTTGGAAAGGCTCGGGTCCACAATGCCTTCAATGAGGTTCCTGTGATTGGTGGCGACCACAATCAATGTAGCCCCCGATTGCTCAGCCAGGAGCTGTATGCCTTCAACAAAGGAAGTATGTTTTTCATGCACAAATGAAAACTCTTCCTCTGCAAATTGCTCAAAAATATCATCTATAAAATCCTGGTCACGATGAATGTCGGGCTCGTGACTGACATCCACTTTAGCGATGGTCAGCTTCGAAGACGTCAGCTTTTTGATTCCGAAAACCTGGCGAAGGATCTCCGTCTCATCATACTCGAGTTTTGAGGCATACATCAGATGATCAAAAACAGGACCTTCATGATGAGCCGGTATGATCAGCAAGGGCTTGCTGAATTTGTGGATCAGGTGAGTGGCCGTTGAACCCAGGATCCTCTCCAGCAAACCGGGGTCTTCTGTTTTTCCGACAACGACCAGGTCCACATTTTCTTCTTCAATGAGTTCTGAAATGCCGGTCGAAAGATCCCCGAATCCAAGGTTGTAGGTGCTTCTGATGCCTTGTGATTTGGCTGAAACCACCAACTCTTTGAGCGAGGCCTTGATGTGTTCGCTGGCAGCCTCATAAATATCTTCCATTACAGTAACCGGGGTGTTGGGATCCTGGAATGGGGGAGTATAAGCGTGAAAATAAAGAATGTCTGATCCGCACATAGCGGCCAGCTTTATGGCCTGGTGATTGGCAGCGACTGATCCTTCTGAAAAATCAGTGGACAGAAGTATTTTTTTCATGGTTGAAATATTTTAGTTTAAAACTAGTGATTAGTCGTGTGACCGGAAATAATTTCGCGTTATGCTTTTGTTAATAACTATATCACTATTAACGTTTTAAAAAGTACATTAATTTGTAAAATGCTCTTTTAGAAAGGTTTTAGTTTTCTAATTGATAAAATTAAGCTAACTTTGCATTCCGATAATGAAACTTAATTCGGAAAATATCTTCTACATGAATCAATCTTCTAAGGAAGCGATCTTACTGCTTCAGGACGGCACTTATTTTAAAGGAAAAGCTTTAGGGAAAATAGGGACATCAGCCGGAGAAATATGTTTTAATACCGGGATGACAGGCTATCAGGAAATCTATACTGATCCTTCGTACTATGGACAGATTGTTGTGAATACAACATCTCACATTGGAAATTATGGAGTAAAACTGGTGGAAGAAGAAGAATCAAACAGCATCAAGATCAAAGGGATGATTTGTAATTCTTATGCCAATCATTACTTTTCAAGACTGACGGCTGACTACTCTCTGCAGGAATACTTCGAAAAATCAGGTATTGTCGGCATCTACGACATTGATACCCGCCAGATCGTAAGGCACATCAGAAATGCGGGGGTAATGAACTGTATCATTTCTTCAGAAATACTGGATCTTGACGAACTCAAAGCTGAACTGGACAAATGCCCGTCTATGGATGGTCTTGAGTTGTCGTCAGTGGTGAGTACGCCTGAGCCGTTTTTCATGGGGGATGAAAACGCCAAGCATAAACTGGCGGTGATGGATTATGGCTGCAAGACCAACATCCTGAGAAATTTTGTAGAAAGAGATTGTTATGTGAAGGTTTTCAATGCCAAAACACCTACGGAAGATATTCTGGCGTGGGGAGCAGACGGTTACTTCATTTCTAACGGCCCTGGCGATCCCGGTGCTATGGAATATGCAGTAGACACGGTAAAAGACCTGCTTGAAACCGGAAAGCCTCTGTTTGGTATCTGTTTGGGCCACCAGTTGCTGAGTGAAGCGGTAGGTATATCAACTTACAAGATGCACAATGGCCACAGGGGGCTGAATCATCCGGTGAAAAACCTGATTACCGGTAAGTGTGAGATTACTTCTCAAAACCATGGTTTTGCGGTTAACCCTGAAGAGGCCAAAGCTCATCCCAATATCGAAATAACGCACATGAACCTCAATGATAATACCATTGAAGGCATCAGGCTGAAAGATAAAAAGGCGTTCTCAGTGCAATATCACCCGGAAGCTGCCCCAGGTCCTCATGACTCGAGGTATCTTTTTGATGACTTTGTAGCAATGCTTTAATTGAAGGCTCTTCTTGAGCCTTCATACATTTCATATTTCTGGAGTTTACATTCCAGAGATCCGTTAAACAATACCTTCTTTGAAGTGGGTTTCAATCCTAAAGCTCGTAAACCGTTAAAGTTGGAGCTGATGATCCACATTTCATGGCCAAGGTATTTTTGTTTTAAGACATCCCCGATTGATTTATAAAACTCCTCTATTTTCTGCGGGTTTAATCTTTCCCCATAAGGCGGGTTAAGGATGATGATGCCGGCGGAATCCACGGGGACAGACTCAAAGAAATCTTCCTGTTTCAGGGAAATGAACTCATCCATATTTGCCCTTTCTGCATTTTCTGCCGTAATATCCAGAGCTTTCCGGTCTGTATCCCTGGCCAGTATTTTAGCGGTAGGTGCGGTTTGTTTTTCAATGAGACCATTTTTTATGGCTTCAAACACCTCAGGTTCATAATTGCTCCAGTTCTGAAAAGAAAAACTCCTGTTGAGCCCGGGAGCAGTATTGGTGACAATCATCGCCGCTTCGATAGAAAATGTACCGGAACCGCACATCGGGTCGTAAATAACACTGTGGTTTTTTACCTCGCTGGTCAGCAAGATGCCAGCGGCAAGAACTTCGTTGATGGGGGCTTCATTTTTTGAAAGCCGGTATCCGCGTCTGTCGAGCGAAGGGCCGGTGCTGTCAAGTGAGACCGTTACCTTGTTGTTATAAATATGGATGTTGATCTCAATGTCCGGGTTTTGGGTATCAACAGATGGTCTTTGGTCAAACTTGTCCCGGAATTTGTCGACAATGGCATCTTTTGATTTTAAAGATACGTATTTTGAGTGTTTAAAGGTATCACTGCTGGTGGTGGCCGAGATGGAAAAAGTCTGATCAACTTCCAGGTAATCAAACCAGGGAATCATTTTAATATTATAGTACAGCTCCTGCTCGTCAAAAGCTTCAAACTCATCAATGGGTACCAGTATATTCAGGGCGGTTCTGAGGCTGAGATTGCTGAGGTAAATGTCATCCATGGTTCCTTCAAACCTGACTGCCCGGTTTAGAATTTTAACATTCTGAAGACCTAAAGCCTCCATTTCCTGGGCTAATACAGATTCAAGACCAAAAAGAGTTTTGACAATTACAGGGAAACCTTCCATAAATACAACCGGATTTTTTCTAAAAAATTAAGTCGCAAAATATCTTCAAATTGCTGTATTATCTAATTAAAAGTCCGTTAATTTGCGTTTCAATCATTATTTTTTTGTTGATGCAGTTATTCAGTACCAAAAGAGAAAGTCCTGAAGTAGGATTTGAAGAAGCGATTTTCAGGGGTTTACCACCAGACAACGGACTCTACATGCCAGATCACATACCTGTGCTCGGCAAGGATTTCTGGGATGGAGCAGACCAGTTGAGTTTTCAGGAAATTGCCTTTGAAATGGCCAATGCTCTTTTAAGTGATGAAGTACCTGCTGCTGATCTGAAAAGTATTGTTGATCAGGCCATTAATTTTCCGGCACCGCTTGTCAGGGTTGAAGAGAATATTTATTGTCTTGAACTTTTCCATGGCACTTCGATGGCCTTTAAGGATTTCGGAGCCCGTTTCATGGCGGCTACAATGTCATATTTCCTGCAAAAGTCCAATCGCAAAATCAACATCCTGGTAGCCACCTCAGGTGACACGGGTGGGGCAGTGGCCCAGGGGTTTTTCGGAGTACCCAATATTACGGTGACGATACTTTACCCCAAAGGCAAAGTAAGCGATATCCAGGAGAAACAGCTGACTACTTTAGGTAATAACGTAAGAGCCCTGGAGATTGACGGCACTTTTGATGACTGCCAGGCCCTGGTTAAGCAGGCGTTCCTGGATGAAGACCTGAGGAGTAAATTCAACCTGGCTTCGGCCAATTCTATCAATATTGCACGACTGATTCCACAGTCATTTTACTATGCCCAGGCTTATGCTTCTCTTAAAAAGCTGGGCTTGCCTCTCGTATTTTCTGTTCCTTCCGGTAATTTCGGTAACCTTTGTGCAGGAATACTGGCCTGGAAAATGGGTATGCCCGTTAAGAAATTTATTGCCGCTACGAACCTGAATAAAGTGGTACCTGAATATTTATCGACCGGAGAGTATCGCCCGATAAGCCCGTCGGTATCTACCATTTCCAATGCCATGGATGTCGGAAACCCGAGCAATTTCCCAAGAATGTACGAATTGTTTGACCGGAATATAGAGGTGATGCGTGCTCATGTGTACAGCACTTATTATGACGACGAGCAAACGAAAGCTTCCATCAAAGACCTCTACGATCATCATCAGTATTTAGCCTGCCCGCATACAGCTATTGCCTACAGGGGATTAAAAGAATACCAGAAAACTGAGAAGGAGGAATTCTCCGGGGTATTTTTGTCAACGGCTCATTATGCCAAGTTTTTACCGGAAATGGAAGCTGTGCTGCAGATGAAACCGGATATTCCGGAAAGGCTTCAGGGGTTACTAAGTAAAACCAAAGTTGCCGAAAGCCTTTCAACAGAATATCAGGAGTTCAAGACCTATCTGTCAGATCATTTGAGTTGAGGTTTCTCAGTCAAGCAGGATACTTAACCAGATAAAGACTGTGCAGATGCCCAGTCCGAGCGACTCACGCCCTAATTCAATATTAAGGGTCTTCATTTTCATGGAATCTACCATGAGGCCTTCCCATTCGGGCGGAAACTGGTTGGCAGACCATAAAAGGTAAACCAGACCCAGTACAAAGTAATGAATTTTACTTCCCTGCCCGTTCATACTTCTGTACAGTAAATAGACAGGAATCAGGTAAACCGGTATCCAGATGTAGGGATCAGGGTCGTTATACTGGACGCCCGCCGCATACACAAGGAACAAGATCATGATGTAGTAAATTATTTTTTTGAAGGTCATCTTCTTTAATGGTTTTGGTTTCAAACATTTAGCTTTGCAATGATACGAACTTTTTGAATTACTTGATTTTTTATTGAAAAAATATTGAAAGCGGGTTGCAGAACCACAAAAAAGTACTACTTTTGTGTCGGCAAATTACCAGCTCCTGCTGAATTCCCCCAGGACCGGAAGGTAGCAAGGGTAGGCGGTCGTAGCGGTGAATTTGCCTTTTTTTTTCTTCAATTTTTACTTTAATCCCAAATTTTTCCCGATCATGAAATTTTTTATTGATACTGCCAGTCTGAAAGAAATACAGGAAGCACAGGATCTTGGCGTTTTAGATGGTGTAACTACCAACCCGTCGTTAATGGCGAAAGAGGGTATTGGTGGAGACCAGAATGTTAAGGATCACTACAAAGCCATCTGCAAAATTGTTGACGGTGACGTAAGTGCTGAGGTAATCTCAACTGACTACGAAGGTATGATCAGAGAAGGAGAGGAGTTGGTTAAATTGAGTGATCAGATCGTAGTGAAAATCCCTATGATCAGAGACGGTGTTAAAGCCATCAGATATTTTTCAGAAAGAGGTATCAAGACCAACTGTACATTGGTGTTCTCTGCAGGTCAGGCTCTTTTGGCTGCCAAAGCGGGTGCTACCTATGTTTCGCCGTTCATCGGCCGTCTGGATGACGTTTCTACTGATGGTCTGATCCTTATTGAAGACATCAGGACTATTTATGACAACTACGGCTACGAAACCCAGATACTTGCCGCTTCAGTTCGTCACTCTATGCATATTCTTAGCTGTGCTAAATTGGGAGCCGATGTTATGACAGGGCCTCTTTCAGCCATCTTATCATTGTTGAATCATCCGCTTACAGATATCGGATTGGCTAAGTTTTTAGCTGATCACGCTAAAGTAAATAAATAATATTACCGGGTATTGGAGCAATTCAATACCCGTTTTTCTTTCGCTTCATGGAACAGGCCGTCATATCGCTTCAACATGCTTTTATTTACCAAAAGGAAAAGTTGGTCCTTTCAGATGTCAATTTTGAAATACCCAAAGGCGAATTTGTTTACCTGATCGGCAAAACCGGCAGTGGTAAATCTTCACTCCTCAGAACGCTCTACGCTGACTTATGGCTTGAAAAAGGCAAAGCAGACGTGGTAGGCTTCAAACTTCACGAAATCAAATCAAAGGACATTCCTTTTTTAAGACGCAAGATCGGGATCGTTTTCCAGGATTTTCAGTTATTGTCTGACCGTAATATTGTTCAGAATCTCCGTTTCTTTATGAAAGCCATGGGCTGGACAGTGGCCTCTGAAATCGATCAGCGTATCAGCGAGGTGCTGGTGCTGGTAGGTTTGCCTGATGTACTGACCAAGATGCCTCACCAGCTTTCGGGCGGGGAACAGCAGAGAATTGCTATTGCAAGGGCTTTACTGAACAACCCGGACATTATCCTGGCTGACGAACCAACCGGCAACCTTGATCCTGAGAAGTCTATTGAGATATTAAAGTTGTTTTTCAAGATCAATGAAGTGTCACAGACTTCTGTGCTGATGGCTACTCATGGGCTTGATCTGATAGAGCGTTTCCCAAAGAGGACTTTATACTGTGACAACGGTCAGATCAAGGACCTTACAGAAACCCCGTAAAGCCTACTTTTACCTGGAACTGGTTCGGGACAACCACTTTCTTCTCAAAATACACTTCAGCAGCAGAGTTGACCAAAACACTTTTCCTGTCCATTTGTCTGACAGGATTTGATCCGTTTACATAAATACCGATATCAATATATTTAGCCGCCTGACCTTCGCGTGACGCCTTGATGCCTATGCCGGCACCTGCACCATAGTTCAATGCCACAGAGTTCATTTTATCGATCTTGTACTGCTCTTCGTCAGATACATTTTCCATGATCCTGGCATTATAAAGCTTTGGTCCTGAAAACACATCAACGTAAGGGTTTATTTTGGAAGACCACAGGACAGGCCTGTATCTCACGTACAAGTTGAGCCAGAATTCTGAATAAGACACATAAAAGTTACCTCCGTACTGGTTGATGATGTCTTTTTGTTTGTTGCCCTGATAGCCAAATTCGCCTCCGGTAAAAAGCCTGGAGCTTCTCATCTGTTTTTTGAAGGGATTGACGAGGTAAACCATCGTTACACCAAAAGTGGAAGCCGGGTCGTCAATAGATTTTAAGTAGTTTTTATAAGAACCGGTAGGGTAGCCTTTCATGAGGCTTATGGTATAAGACGCTTTGTCGAAACCTTCAGTGGTTTCCGCCTGTCCATAAGCCCCAGAAAAGATCATCAGGGCCATCATGACCCTCAGCAGTTTTTTCATCCTATTTTGCCTTTAAATATGCCACAGGCACAATAATTTCTTCAAGTGAGATACCTCCGTGCTGAAAAGTATCCTTATAATGACTTACATAATGATTGTAATTATTCGGATACGCGAAAAAATAATCGGAGGTGGTAAAGAAGTATGCCGTCGAAACATTCGGACTCGGTAATTTGAACTGTTCAGGCCTCCTTACTTCCAGAACGTGGTCGTTTTTGTCATCCAGGTTCAGGTTTTTACCTTGTTTGTATCTCAGGTTGGTGTTGACGTTCCTGTCCCCGACAATCCTCTTCGGGTTTTTGACTTTCACCATACCGTGGTCGGTTGTAATGACCAGTCTTCCGTTTTTGGAAGCAATGCTCTTCAGCAGGTCCAGCATCGGGGAGTGCTCTATCCACGAGCGGGTAATGGATCTGTAGGCCGCTTCGTCGGGAGCAAGCTCTTTAATCATGTTCATGTCTGTACGGGCATGAGAAAGCATATCCACGAAGTTATAAACCACAACAATCAGGTCGTCTTTGAGCAGGTTGTTGAAGTTATCTACCAATGATTTCCCCTGGTTGTTGTTGAGGATTTTATGGTATGAAAACTTGGTGTTTTTGTTCATTTTTTTGAGCTGACGTCTCAAAAACTCGTCTTCATTCTTATTCAGCCCTTCTTCGTTGTCCCCCTCATCATTGACCCACAGGTCAGGATGTTGTTTGGCCATATCATAAGGGGTTAGCCCTGAGAAAATAGCATTACGGGCATAAGAAGTGGCTGTTGGGAGGATAGAATAGTAAGTATCATCTTCTTCTATCACAAAAAGGTCCGAGATCAGTTCCTGCATCAGTTTCCACTGATCCAGCCTGAAATTATCAATAAGGATAAAGAAAAGGGGAGAGTTGTCTTCCAGTAAAGGGAAAACTTTCTTTTTTAATAAATTATGAGACAACAACGGTCTTTCCGCATTGGGATCCGACATCCACGAAGCATAGTTTTCTTCAATGAACCTGCAGAATTTATTATTGGCTTCGGATTTCTGCATGTTGAATACTTCATCCATCGAGTTGTCCACAGATTTGTCAAGCTCAAGCTCCCAGTAAACCAGTTTTTTATAGATATCGGCCCACTCTTCAAAATTGATGTGGTCGTTATACTGCATGGTGATGTTTCTGAAATCCTGCATGTAATTCAGGTTCGTCTTTTCAGAAACCAGCCTTTTGTTATCCAGGATTTTTTTGGCAGAAAGTAAAATCTGCTTCGGATTGATGGGCTTGATCAGGTAATCGGCGATTTTCGAACCGATGGCATCTTCCATGATGTGCTCTTCTTCAGACTTGGTGATCATCACTACCGGTATGGAAGGTTTGATGACTTTTATCTGTGCCAGGGTATCCAGTCCGGT
This sequence comes from Emticicia sp. CRIBPO, assembly GCF_009905725.1. GTDB lineage: Bacteria > Bacteroidota > Bacteroidia > Cytophagales > Spirosomataceae > Leadbetterella. The sequence goes on from NZ_JAAAKV010000008.1 coordinate 84,532, forward strand.
CATACCGGCCATCATCTCATCCAGGAAAATAAGGTCAAAATTTTGTTTTTCCACAAGGTCAAGGGCGTCGGCACCGCTGGGTACGGGTGTCACATCATAGCCTTTGCCTTCCAGAAATAAAATATATGGTTTCAGCAGATCAATTTCATCGTCTGCCCAGAGTATCGAATATCGTTGCATAAATTACGTTTGTTAGTTAAAATGATTTATTTTATGGCTACCTGTCATTAATTAAAGGAAGTACTCCTGTTATACTAATGTTCCAAACCCTCATTTATTGTCAAATAACGCTTTGATTTTAATCAGATCTTCCGGAGTGTCTACTCCGAAACTCTCATATTCTGTTTCCTTGACCTGTATTTTGTAGCCATAACCCAGCCACCTGAGCTGTTCCAGTTTTTCAGTATTTTCCAGAGGCGAAACCGGGATTTTTACTATTTGTTCCAGAACATCCGACCTGAAAGCGTAAATTCCGATGTGCTTAAAGAAATCACAGAAATTCATCCATTCTTCCAGTTCCTTACCCCTGACATAAGGGATCGTCTGCCGGCTGAAATAAAGTGCCTGCCTACGCATGGTCAATACTACCTTAACTACATTCGGGTTGGTTAGTTCTTCAATATCGGTAATTTTTTTTGCTGAAGTAGCAATTTCAGTCTTAAAATCCAGAAAATTGGACAGGGCATCAATCACATCCGGCTGAATAAAAGGTTCATCACCCTGGATATTGATGGCATAATCGAACTCCGTTTCGCCTCCGTACAGCTTCAATACCTCGGCACAGCGGTCTGTACCGCTCGGATGTGAAGTATCTGTCATTGTCACTTCTCCGCCAAAAGAAACGACATGATCGTATATCCTCTGGTCATCGGTTGCCACAACCACTTTTTTGAGAGATTTTGCCTGTGAACATTGCTCATATACCCTCTGGATGATTGTCTTTCCTCCGATTTCTACCAAAGGTTTGCCTGGAAACCTTGTTGATTCAAAACGGGCCGGAATAATGCCGATAATTTTCATTTTTAGAATTTTAAAATTTGAAAGGCAAAATTATATAAGAAAAGAAATTTTGAGTCGTTTTCATGAATAAAATCCTCAACTAATCGATAAAAATGTTAAATTTGTGTCATTGTTTTCCTGATAACCCAAAAAATATAATGAAGAAGTTCCTGACACTGGCCATATTTATGGCCTCGATCGTACATTCATACGGTCGGAATTACCATCCTGTTGATTCTGTGGGCCTTGAAACTAAAAACGGCCTTGTATTTATACTGCATAAAGTTGAGGCAGGGCAAACCCTCTATAGCCTGTCCAAAAGATACAAATGTAATATCAGCGAGGTGATCGCCCTGAATGCTGAACTGAATGGCGATTTTGCAATAAAATCCGGACAACAGATCAGTTTCCCTTATATTAAGAACGGAAGCCAGGTAAAAGCTGCAGAACCCAAAGCCAAAGAAGTGAGGGTTATATCCGAAACACAGAAGGTAGGGCAGGTGGAAGAAGCAGATCCGGGATTGATGAATGCCCATGTTTTTCATGTGGTGAAAGATGGTGAAACCGTCTATTCGATCTCCCGCACTCATAATATATCACAGGAAGACCTCATCAGGATCAATAACATAACAGACCTGAGAATTATTCCGGAACAGAAACTTCTGATCGATAAATCTTACGCTGCGGTTAAGAAGAGTGTAAATGTCAATGAAATAAAGACCGGGGAAAATAAGCCTAAAGTGATTGCCACCACGATTCCGTCGACCATCAGGTTGAAAAAAGTAAAGGAAATAGGCATCGCGGAAGTGATTAACACGGGTAACAAAAGCAACAAACACCTGGCTTTACACAGAACGGCCCCGATAGGCTCCTTTCTGACGGTAACCAACGAAGCCACGGGAGACAGCGTCCAGGTCAAAGTGGTCGGAAATATGAATGAAGTAGGCTCTGACCAGGACATACTCGTGAAAATTTCCCCTTCGGCTTTCAGTAAATTAAAACCCCGCGACTCCAGGATCAGGGCTGCGGTTTCCTATAATATTCCCAGGTAACATCCGGGATATCATCTATTTGATTGGCTAATGTATAATTTTGAAGGAACGAGGGAGCTCTTAGAACGGAAATACCTGCAATTTAACCATATTGATTTTATAGAAAATGACCCGGTGAGCATCCCTCACCGGTTTTCTTTAAAGCAGGATATTGAAATCAGCGGCCTTTTTGCTTCTGTTTTTGCCTGGGGACAAAGAAAGACCATCATAGCCAAGACAAGTGAGTTGCTGCATCTGATGGATAACAGCCCGTATGACTTTGTCCTTCATCATTCAGATCATGATCTTAAGAACCTCGAAAAATTTAAGCACAGGACTTTCAACAGTACGGACACATTATATTTCGTTGAGTTTCTGAAGCAATATTATCAGCAATATGATTCGCTTGAAAACGCCTTTCTGAAAGGCATGAGCCCTGAAGATGTACATGTCAAAAAATCGCTTTCAGGGTTTTACAATATGTTTTTCAGTCTTGAAAATTATCCGCAGAGAACAAAAAAGCACATCTCTACTCCTGATAAAAACTCTGCCTGTAAAAGAATCAACATGTACCTGAGGTGGATGGTCAGGAAAGACGACCTGGGCGTGGACTTCGGGATCTGGTCTGAAATCAAACCCTCACAACTGATCTGCCCGTGTGATGTGCATGTGGAAAGGGTGGCAAGAAGACTGAACCTGGTAAGCAGGCCGAAAGCTGACTGGCAAATGGCTGAAGAACTCACTGCCAACCTCGCCATCATGGATGAAAATGACCCCGTTAAGTATGATTTTGCCCTTTTTGGGTTGGGAATTGAAAAATTTTTCTGATTCACTTCCTTGTCTTTTGGTTAATGTTTGTATTTTTGGTTGATCATAAACCCATTTCTCATACACACTAGAACCAAAAAACTATCCATTAAAGGAATCTATGAACTTAATTGAACTCTCAAATCCTGAGAACTCGGATCTGATTCAGGTAGATCCTGATTTCGGAGCTCAACTTACCCGGCTCGTATTAAACGGACAATCCTTGCTCAAATATCCTATAAAAGAAGACGACCCTAAAAAGGGGTATCCCTCTGCTTTTTTGTTTCCGTTTGCGAACAGGGTGAAAGACGGCAGGTTTGTATTTAATTCCCAGTCATACAGCCTTGAAATAAACGACCTCGAGCGGAACAATGCGATACACGGCCTGATTGCATTTGAAAAATTTGAAGTAGTTTCACAAACCGATAACAGTGTTTTCCTGGTCTATGAATATGAAGGAAACAAAAAAGGATTCCCGTTTCAGTTTAAATTTGGTGTGGAATATACGCTGGAGAAGCATTCCCTGACTGTCCGGATAGGGGTAAAGAATACAGGGCATAAGTCAATGCCTGCAAGTTTTGGCTGGCAGCCTTATTTTGGTTTTGACAATGAGCAAATCGGCAAGATGAGTGTGGAACTTCCGGCCAGGAGAAGTATTGACCTGGATGAAAGAAAACTTCCCTCAGGTACGGGCACTTTTTGTGAAAAAGAAGAAGTGTCGCTCCGTAATACGCTGATGGATAATGTTTTTGAACTGACAGACCAATCGGGTTTTTCAGAGATACTTCTGAAGTATGAAAATAAAGTTCTTAAAATAGAACAGGAGGTGAATGAACAAAGCCTGAATTATTTCGTTCTATATACACCACCGAACAGGACCTGTATCTCTATCGGCCCCCAGACGTCAAATATCGATGCTTTGAATAACTTGCAGGGACTCATGGTTCTTGAGGCAGGAAAAAGCCGCAGTTTTGTGATCAGAATTTCTTTTTAATAAGCCTCAGGCTTAAGCATTGACGATTTTATATTATATTTGCAAAGTGGAAAAAATAAAACTCGAAATATTAGATTTGTCTCCCAGCCAGGTTCAGGCAGGATCATTTACTTTAATTCTTTCAGAAGAACATGGCAACCGCAGACTTCCGATTATCATCGGGATGTTTGAGGCTCAGGCTATTGCCATAGAGATGGAGAACATTACTCCGACCAGACCCCTGACGCATGACTTATTCAAGTCATTTTCCAAATCATTTGATTTTATGGTGGAAGAGATTCAGATTTCTGATATTTCTGAAGGTGTCTTTTATTCCAAAATAGTGTGTACAGACGGCATCAGGCAGAAAAACATTGACGCCAGACCTTCTGACGCCATTGCGATTGCCCTGCGTTTTAACGCACCGCTTTACACTACGGATTATGTATTGAAAGAAGCTGGGATCAGCACAGATGACGTGAAAGCCTCAGACGAAGAACCTGAAGAGCCGAAGATCGTGAACGTCAAGTCAAAACAAGACCTGGTAAACTACGGCCTCGACGAACTGAAGAAAATGCTTGAGGAGGCCCTTGCCAGTGAAGAGTATGAAAAAGCGGCTAAAATCAGGGATGAAATAGACAGAAGGAATTAAAACTGCGTATAAATAAATTCACAAATTCTTCTTTTTTGTATTTCAAATTAATATATTAGCTTTTTGAGATACCAATAACCTAGATGATTAAAACGCTAAAAAACTTTATTCCAATTGCCAATAATTCCCCGAATGTTTTTTTGAGAACGCTCTCAAAGTTCGACATTTTAGGTATTTTTGAGAAGGACCCTTTTGGTAATTGGTTAATATTAAAACGTTTAGTCGTTTTCGTAGCCGGATGGCCTACTTTCTGGAGAATAGCCGTAGCCAACAAGCTTAAGGTGGAAGGCACAGAATATCTCAAGGACCTGCCCAATACCAATGTTTTCTTTATTTCCAATCATCAGACTTATTTTGCGGATGTAATCACGTTTTACCACATTTTCTGTTCGGTAAAATGGGGTTTCGGAAACCGTCTTATACCGGTCTACCTGTTTTCTCCCCGTGCCCGTACTTTTTATATTGCCGCAAAAGAAACGATGAAATCGGGTCTGATTCCTAAAATCTTCAGTCTGGCCGGTGCCATTCTTGTGGAAAGAAGCTGGCGTGCCGAAGGGGAGAATGTCAAAAGGGATGTGGATAATTCTGCAGGAATCAATGTGGCAAAAGGACTTAAATTCGGCTGGGTCATCAGCTTTCCTCAGGGAACTACCAGCCCTTATGCTCCGGTAAGAAAAGGCACTGCCCACATTATTATGGCTAATAACCCGATTGTAGTTCCCGTGGTGATCAACGGATTCAGGAGGGCGTTTAATAAAACCGGGCTTTCCTATAAGAAAAGAAATACGGAGTTAAGCGTAAAGTTCAAGGAGCCTATCTATTTCAGGCCTGACCAGAGCCTTGAAGAGATCACGGAGATCGTTAAGAACATCATAGAGCAGAATATGCCTGAGAGAATAGCGGAATGGAAGTCAAACGCACCGGAGGGCTGAAATAGTTAAAATTGTTTAATTGAAATCCGAATAATTAATAAATATCTATATTTGCATTAAATAGAAGCATAGATCATGAATTTTAACAGAAATCTGGGCAATTATCCCGGAACTCTTATAACAATAAGTTTAAGTGTTGCACTTTTCCTGATAGGTTTCTGTGGATGGATTGCTCTGACTTCAAAAGAACTCATCAAATTTGTCAAGCAAAATATAGAGGTTCAGGTATATCTTGAAAAGGGCCTTGACCCGGCAGAAACCAATAAAATCAGGGATGAAATTCTGAAAACAGGTTTTGTAGAAATTATTAACGGTAAGCCGGCGGTCAGTTTTATCACTAAAGAAGCCGCGGCGAAAGCATTTTTTGAAGAAACTAAAGAAAGCTACCAGGACATTTTGGGCGATAATCCTTTCAGGGACGCTTATTCTTTTAAGGTCAATGAGGCCAGTTTCGGAGAAGCCAATCTCAAAAAGGTGAAAACGGAGGTAGAGAAAATAAAGGGTGTTTTTGAAGTAGACTATGCCCGGGATTTTGTAAAAGGAATCATCAGCAATGTCAATAAGGTGTACACGCTGCTGGCTATTGTGGTGATCATTTTCTTTGTAGCGACTATTCTGCTTATCAATAACACCATCAAACTCGCTTTGTATTCCCAGCGGTTTATCATCAGGACCATGCAGCTGGTAGGGGCTACCAACGGATTTATTCAGAAGCCTTTTATCCTCAAAGGCATGGTGCAGGGGCTGGTGGCCAGCCTGGTGGCGATTGTGCTGGTTTTTATTACACAGAAAATAGCTGTTTCCCAGATTGAAGGGCTTTCGCTGATCCAGAATAATTATTCAATGCTTATCCTAGGTGGCATTTTAGTTGTTTTAGGGCCGGTGATTGGTGTTTCAAGCACTTTTCAGTCGATTATCAGGTATTTAAAAATGGATTTGGACGAACTTTATTAATATATCAAAAATGAAAGAAACTAAGAAAAATTCTGAAGGTACGGCTTCGGTTGAAAGCAATGCAGCAGATCAGCAGGCTTTGCCATTTGGAAAAAGTAACTATACAGTCATGCTGGCAGGTCTTGCAATGATCATTGCCGGTTATTTTATCATGACCCTTGACAAAGAAGAATTCGGATTTGGTTTTTTAGGAATAACATTAGGGCCTGTCATTACCTTCCTGGGCTTTGTTGTTGAATTTTATGCCATCCTGAAAAAGAAATCCTGATTAACATATGAACATAGTTCAAGCTATTATTCTGGCCATCATTGAGGGCTTAACCGAGTTTTTACCTGTATCGTCTACAGGACATATGATCATCGCTTCATCTTTCTTCGGAATTGCCCATGATGACTTCACGAAACTCTTTACGATTGTAATCCAGTTAGGAGCCATTCTTTCTGTTGTTATTTTGTACTTCAAGCGTTTCTTTCAGACCCTGGATTTTTATTTCAAGCTGATTGTGGCTTTTGTTCCGGCGGTCGTTTTAGGTTTATTGTTAAGCGATTATATCGATGCTTTGCTTGAAAACCCGGTAACGGTGGCTATCTCTCTTGTTTTGGGAGGTTTGTTGCTGCTGAAAGTAGACGACTGGTTTAAAGATTCTAAAGAAACGGAGATTTCATACCTTACGGCTTTGAAAATCGGCTTTTTCCAATGTCTGGCTATGATTCCGGGGGTATCCAGGAGCGGTGCCAGTATAGTGGGGGGGATGTCTCAGAATTTATCAAGGACAACCGCCGCCGAGTTTTCTTTCTTCCTGGCTGTTCCGACCATGCTGGGAGCTACGGCGAAAAAAGTATATGATTACTATAAAGCCGGCCTTGTTTTGTCTTCTGAAGAAGTGAATATACTGATTATTGGTAATGTAGTGGCCTTTTTAGTAGCCATGCTCGCCATTAAGACCTTTATCGGTTATCTTAACAGGAATGGTTTCAGGATATTCGGATACTATAGAATCATTGCCGGCATCGCCATTCTTCTGATTCACTTCTTTGTGCAAAAGCTAACCATCATTTAATGACAGCCGAGGAATATCTGGAAGGGCAGGTTTTACTGCTCGACAAACCATTGACCTGGTCTTCATTTCAACTGGTTAATAAGCTTAAATGGAGTCTTAAGAAATACAAAGGACTTAATAAACTGAAAATCGGTCACGCCGGAACGCTTGATCCTCTTGCCACGGGCTTATTGATAGTATGCACAGGTAAATTCACGAAGAGGATAGAAGAGCTTCAGGGAATGCCGAAGGAATATACCGGTACCTTTACGATCGGAGCCACAACGCCTTCATATGATCTTGAAACTGAAGTTGACCAGGTTTTCCCGGTTGACCATATCAAGGAAGAACTGATACTTGATACCACCCGGCAATTTATGGGGGAAATAGATCAGAAACCTCCTGTGTTTTCTGCGATCAAGAAAGATGGCGTGAGGCTTTACGAACACGCCAGAAAAGGCACTGAAGTGGAAATAGCCTCCAGGAAAACCACCATTTACGAATTTGAAATTACAAGGGTGGCGTTGCCTGAAGTAGACTTCAGGGTAGTATGCTCCAAAGGAACCTACATCCGCTCCCTGGCCTATGATTTTGGGACTGCTCTTGGATCGGGAGCACACTTAAGTAGCCTGAGAAGAACCAAAATCGGTGATTTTCTTGTTACAGAAGCTAAATCTGTAGAAGACTTTGTTAACGAATTGAAAGACAGTGAAAGTTTATTATAAAATTTCCGACTTTAAACCTTTGGGTAATGCTGCTGTAACCAGCGGCACTTTCGATGGTGTCCATCTGGGCCATCAGAAGATCATCAACAGGCTGAATGAAATAGCTCAGGCTAATCATTGCGAGACCGTGGTGATTACTTTCTGGCCACATCCGAGGCTGGTGATTTCTCCGAACGCTGAAGATTTTAAGCTGCTCAATACCATAGATGAAAAAATAGCCTTGCTTGAGGGTATGGGCATCAATCATTTGCTGATCCTGCCGTTTACCCGCGAGTTTTCGGAGCTGAGTTCTGAGCAATACATCGAAGATATTCTGATCAACGGGATCGGTACCAAGATTCTGGTGATTGGCTACGACCACAGATTCGGAAAGAACAGGGAAGGGGGGATGGATTACTTGGTGAAGAATTCGAACCGTTTTAAAATCCAGATCGAGGAAATTCCCCGCCAGGAAATTGAGAATATTACCATCAGTTCTACCAAAGTCAGAAATGCTGTGGCAGATGGAGAGATTGAGGCGGCGAATGAATTGCTGGGACGTAATTATTCGTTTTCGGGGGTGGTGGTAAAAGGCCGCCAACTGGGAAGAACCATCGGTTTTCCTACTGCCAACGTACAATTGTCGAAGAATTATAAGTTATTGCCCAAGAACGGTGTTTATGGGGTTAAAACCCATTTGAGAGGCCGTGACTACCAGGGAATCATGAATATCGGTAACCGGCCCACCGTTGACGGGGTTGGCAGAACACAGGAAGTTCATATCTTTGATTTTGATGACGATATTTATGGTGAAAACCTTGAGGTGGAATTGTTGTTTTTTATCAGAGATGAACAAAAGTTCGATTCCATCAAAGACCTGATTCAACAAATCGAAACGGACTGTAACGAAGTAAAAAAAAGATTAAATCATGCTGACTGATACTATTTACAAGAAGAGTTTTTTTTTCATTTTGTCTGCGATAATCATCGGGGCATTATGGTATTTCCAATCGCTGATTCTTGTCAATGTTCCTTTCTGGGATGATTTTCATGGGATTATCCTGCCGGTATATGATATGCTGTCGGATATTCCCCTTTATGATAAGCTGGTGGCTCTTTTTTCTCAGAACAATGAGCACCGGATTGCCAACGACCGCCTTTTCATGTGGCTGGTTTACCTGATCAAAGGCAATTTTGACATGCGTTTTATGGCTTTGCTCGGGTTTCTGAACCTGATAGGCATATTCTGGATATTTATCAAGGTATTTCAGAACGAGAAAGTGTCTTTGTTCTTTCTGATCCCGCCGCTTTTCTTTTTGTTTCAGCCTCAGTATTTTGAGAGTCTGCAGTCGCTGATGGTTCCTTTTCAGAACTTTTCAGTAATATTTTATGCGTTTCTGGCTTTTTACCTTGTCATTTACAAGAATAAGTTTTCATACCCTCTGGCCTTCTTCCTTTCTGCACTGGCCTTTTATACCCATGGAAACGGTGTTTTTGTGTTCATCATCTGTGCTATTATTATCTTCCTGACTGCTCCCAGAAAGCATTTCATTCTTTGGGTGATTTTCTCAACATTGGCTATACTTTCTTATTTTTACCATTATAAAAAACCGGACTGGAATGCGAGCTCTTCGCCGCTGGAGCGTCCTGTTGAGTCTTTCTTTTACTTTTTTGAATTCCTCGGCTCTTTCGGTCTGACTTATGTTGAGATGTCGACAACATTGCTGAATTCGTCTCTCAAGAAAATATTCCCGACCGTTCTGGGCTTTTTGATCTCAGGCTGGTTTATTTATGTTTTCTTTCTTAAAAATCCACTTAAGTTCAATCTGCGTCAGATAGACGCACAGCTGAAAAAACTGGGTCAATCCCGTCTGGAATTGTTCGTATTGGCTTGTATCTTCTTTTTCTTGTTTACTGGCGTTATTCTGGCTGCACACCGCACGGGGTTCCCGATCATGAGCCGGTACACTATTAACTCAGCACTTATGGTGGCTGTGGTTTACATGTACATGGTCTATCATGCTTCTGCAAAGGGCAAAAAAGTTTTGTTCAATGTTTTCACCCTGATAGGCATTTCTTATCTGTTCCTGAGTTATTATAACAACTGGGACCTGGCCATCCAGAAACGGAAGCTGGGCATTACTGACGGTATAAACTGGGAGAAAAACAGGATGTGGACGAATCAGTATTTCAGTTCTGAACACACGAAAAACCTGAATCACCTGCTGGACAAACCCTATGATGAGAAAATGTATTTTTTCCCTGAAAGTGGCCTTGACAGGTTAAATACTGCTGTTTATTCCAATAAGATAGCTCCTGTGCAGACGAGTTTTGATGGCTTTGCCCTGGGGATAGTGGACACCGAGCAGGATCCGTGGACATTGGACAATGAATCGGGAATATATTATCTTTTTGAGAATGAGAAACACAGTTTTATCATTCCCGGTTTTCACCTTAAGAATGGTTTTCTGAATTTTCTGACATCAGGGAAATATTATTCCGGAGTGGTGAAATCAAACCTGAGTACCCAACTTGTTCCTAACGAAAAGTATGAGATCATCAGGGTTGATTATAAGAAAGGACAATTGCTGAAAACGAAGACCGGTCAATTCTACGATAACAAGAATTACGGAGCTGACGCCAAAAACTAAGCGTTTCTGACGTAGCTTCCCAATACCTTAATATAATCACGGTGTTTTTTAATGATCTTCTGGAAGTTTTCATCTTTATGATAACCCAGAAGTTCAATAAAGAACCAGAAGTTAAAGTCTTCATCTCCTTTGAAAGGCCTGCTTTCAATTTTGGTCAGGTTAATGCCCACCTTTTTAAAATCCTGCAGAAAACCCGCAAGAATACCCGGCTTATCCGTATCCGGAAGCCTGGCTATGATCGTGGTCTTGTCATTGCCTGAGGGCTGATTCTCGAAGTTTTTCGAAAGTATAAAGAAACGCGTTCTGTTGTTGCTGTTGTCTTCGATGTTATTGAACAAAATAGGAATTCTGAACAACTTGGCTGCAATCTCACTGCAGATGGCTGCTGCCTCAGGATCTTCTGAAGCCAGTTTTGCAGCCTTGGAAGTTGATTCCACCTGGATTTCCTCCGGTTGGGTTTGTTCAAAATACTTATTAAGAAATCCGCGGCATTGGCGGAAGGCGATGTCTTTAGAATAGATCCTTTTGATCTTAGAAGGATTTTCTGCTTCTGTAGCCAACGTGAAATGAACCGGTATTTTCAACTCCGCAGCGATATTGACATTCATTTCGTTGAGTAAATCGACGGTCTCGTATACAATCCCCTCCTGGTTGTTCTCAATCGGAATGACCCCAAACTTGGCACGACTGGTGTCAACTGCTTCAAAGACCGATTTGATGGTCGGTAAAGTCATGTATTCACTGACAGCCCCGAAACGGCTTTCTGCAGCCTGGTGGGTAAAACTTCCTTCAGGACCCAGAAAAGCGATCCTTTCCGGCAGTTCGATATTCCTGGCCGCCGCGAATATTTCCAGGTAAATGGCTTCAATGGCCTGACGGTTTAAAGGGCCGTGGTTTTGGGCTTGCATCCTGTCCAGGATTTGTTTTTCCCTTTCCGGGCGGTAAATAACTGCTTTTGACTGTTTTTTGATTTCCCCTACGGTTTGAACCCAGGTCATTCTCTGGTTGATCAGCGAAAGCAACTGGTCGTCAATTTTATCTATTTCAATTCTAACTTCTTCTAAAGTCACTTTTTTTATGTTTAACGGGAATTAATATTCCGGCAAATATCCAGAATTTAACAAAAATAAAAAACCATAATCCGGAATTTGTTAATCTTCCAGCACCACAGGTTCACTGACGATGTCTTTTTCAATGATGAGGTTGTCGATGATAAACAGCTGTCGCTCCATCGTGTTTTTACCCATATAATAGGTAAGGATTTTCGGAATAGACGACTCTTTTTCCAAAATTACAGGGTCAAGACGGATATCTTTCCCGATAAAGTTCTCAAACTCGTGAGGAGAAATTTCTCCCAGTCCTTTAAATCGCGTTATTTCCGGTTTTCCGCCCAGTTTGGTGATGGCATTCCTTTTTTCCTCATCAGAATAGCAATAAATGGTCTCTTTTTTATTCCTGACCCTGAAAAGCGGGGTCTGAAGAATGAAAAGGTGTCCCTCCCTGACGACGTCCGGGAAAAACTGCAGGAAGAAGGTAAGCAGGAGTAAACGGATGTGGGAACCGTCAACATCCGCATCAGTGGCAATAATGATGTGGTTGAATCTCAGTCCTTCGATTCCGTTTTCGATATCAAGGGCGTGCTGAAGGAGGTTGAATTCTTCGTTTTCATAAACCACTTTTTTGCTTAGTCCGAAACAGTTCAGCGGTTTACCTCTTAAGCTGAAAACCGCCTGTGTTTCCGGGCTGCGGGCTTTGGTGATGGACCCGCTGGCAGAGTCTCCTTCTGTAATGAACAGCATGGTCTCCAGCCTGTCTTCGAACTTTTCGTCGCCGAGATGAAAACGGCAGTCTCTCAGTTTTTTATTATGAAGATTGGCTTTTTTTGCCCTTTCGTTGGCCAGTTTTTTGACTCCGGCCAGTTCTTTCCTTTCCCTTTCCGACTGCTCGATACGCTTTTTAATGGCGTCCTTGATGTCCGGGTGCATGTGCAGGAAATTATCCAGGTGTTCTTTGACAAAGTCATTGACAAATGTTCTGACCGTTGTTGAGTTATCCTCAGGAGAAATAGTGACGGAACCCAGCTTGGTTTTGGTCTGGGATTCGAAAACAGGTTCCTGTATCCTGACAGAAATGGCTCCGATGACCGACTGCCTGATATCTTCCGGGGCATAGTCCTTTCCGAAGTGATCTCTCACTGTCTTTACGATGGCTTCTTTAAAAGCCGAAAGGTGAGTACCCCCCTGTGTCGTATTCTGACCATTCACAAAAGAATAATATTCTTCGCCGTATTGGTTACCATGTGACATGGCCAGCTCAATGTCATAGCCTTTCAGATGGATGATACGGTATCTCAGGCTTTCTTCGTCGGTTTTTCTTTGCAGAAGGTCCAGAAGTCCGTTTTGAGAGATAAATTTCTTTTTATTGAAATTCAGGGTAAGTCCGGCATTCAGGTAACAGTAATTCCAGATCATGTTTTCGACATACTGAGGAATATAGTGGTAGTTTTTGAAAACCGTATTGTCAGGTTCAAAAATGACGAGGGTACCGTTCTTCTCGTTTGTTTTTTCAGTTTCTGATTGTGCGGTCAGCTCACCTTTATTGAATTCAGCCCATCTGGACTCGCCTTCTCTAAACGACTGGACCTTAAAATAGGAAGACAGGGCGTTGACTGCTTTTGTACCGACACCATTTAGTCCGACCGACTTCTGGAAGGCCTTGCTATCATATTTTGCCCCAGTATTTATCTTTGAAACCACGTCCACGAGCTTTCCGAGCGGAATTCCGCGGCCATAGTCACGGATGGTGACGACCCCCTCGTCCATGGAAATCTCGATAGACTTACCATGTCCCATTGCAAATTCGTCAATGCAATTATCCAAAACCTCTTTTAACAGTACGTAAATCCCATCGTCAGGAGAGGTACCGTCTCCCAATTTACCGATGTACATACCCGGCCTAAGCCTGATATGTTCTTTCCAATCCAAAGATTTTATACTGTCTTCATCATACCTGATTGCACTTTCATCTGCCATTTTAGAAAATCCTCCTTGTAAAAAATTGAAAAAATTATGAAAAACAATAACTATTTACTTACTTTGCATTACAAAGTTCTTTTGGATAGAAAATAAATCCTAAAAGAAATTAAATGAAAAAACTTCCGTTACTTTGTAAAAAAATGAGAACCAATAATAAAACACTTGTAAAAACTAACAAATATTTTTCATTTATGAATTTTTCCAAATTTAGGAATTCAGGGCGAATACAGAAAATTCTCCTTACAATAATATTAATTAATTTCGTTTTTACTTTCTCTTTTTCTCAAACCACACCTACAACGACCCCGACAGGAGGGACAACCCAGAAAGAAAAAGAAAATACGGACAACACCCCCAAACAGCAAACGCCTGTTAACAAAAACAATGCAGCAGCAGTACCAACCGGAATTAACACAGAACCAAAAGTAAACAGAGTTCCGGGTGTGGACATCAACACAACCAGGACAGCCGGTCTGACCCAGGGAGAAATCAGGGCGATCACAAAAGAAGATTCAATCAGGATGGCTAAAGAAGCCGAACTGGCAGAAGACCTGAGAAAAAGCAGTATCCGTAAGAGAATATTCGGCTATACCTTGTTCTCTAACGTTAAATTTGATCCGAATGCTACGCTCAACATTCCTACTCCGAATAATTATGTATTGGGGGCTAACGATAAACTTGTCCTGGATATCTACGGATATTCGCAGTACACCCAGGATGTAACAGTTAATCCGGACGGATATGTTACCTTATATAAAGCGGGACTTGTCAAAGTTTCCGGTCTGACCATCGAAGAGGCAGAAGCTAAAATTAAGAACGCTTTCTCAAAGATTTTCCTTGGTTTGAAAGGAACCGACGGATTTCCGCAGAATACTTTCCTTAAAATATCACTGGCAAGTGTCAGAGCCATCAAAGTCAACATCACCGGTGAAGTCATTGCTCCGGGAACCTACACCGTAACCTCATTAACTTCTGTTCTGAACGCCCTTTATGCCTGTGGTGGTCCTAACGAAATCGGTTCTTACCGTAACATTAAAATAATTAGGGGAAACAGGGTGATAAGTACCCTCGATTTGTATGATATAATTGTTAAAGGTCATTCAAAAGATAACGTTTTGTTGCGTGACCAGGACATTATCCAGGTGCCGCCGTTCGTATCCAGGGTTGCTGCAGAAGGCAACCTTAAAAGAAAAGGCCTTTTTGAGGTTTTACCTACCGAAAGCCTTGAGCAAACCCTTAATTTTGCAGGCGGGTTTGATCAGTATGCTTATACAGACAGGATAAAAGTTTACAGAAATACAACCAAAGAAAGAAAGATCCTTGATATTGAAAACCGCAATTTCAAATCTTTCCTGATTCAAAGCGGTGACTCTGTTGTGGTTGAAAAACTTCTTGACCGGTTTGAAAACCTCGTGTCTATCGAAGGGGCTGTTTTCAGGCCGGGAGAATATTCCCTTGACTCTAATCAGGATCTGTTATCACTTATAAAAAATGCAGAAGGACTAAGAGGCGATGCCCTTTCAGGAAGGATCATCATCATCAGAACTAACGAGGACCTTTCTGTAGGAAACCTTTCTGTCAGTCTTGACAACATCAAAACCGGGAAAAGCCCGAATTTAGAGCTGAAAAGAGAGGACCGTATTATTATCCCTTCTATTTTTGATCTTACAGAGGTCTCAACCGTCCGAATCCAGGGGGCCATTAATAACCCTGATGCTGAAGCCGGCGTGGAAATTCCGTATATCAAGAACATGACTATTGAAGATGTCATTGTCAGGGTAGGGGGACTTACTGAAGCGGCCTCGCTTTCAAGAATAGAGGTGGTGAGAAGAAAACGTAATGTTGACCCTACGCAGGCCAATGCCCAGGTAGCTGATATTTTTGAGTTCAATATCAATGCGGATTTTAGTGTTGAGGCCAAACTCTCTAATTTTACTTTGCTCCCTTTTGATGAGATCTTTGTAAGAACATCACCAAATTATGAGAAGCAGACTTATGTAACACTACAGGGTGAAGTGATTTATCCGGGCATTTACGGGATTAAAAACAAAGATGAGAAGATTTCCAATCTTATTGAAAGAGCAGGAGGCCTGACAGCGATTGCTTACACTTCAGGAGCCACTTTGCTAAGAAAGGTACAACTGAGCGACTATGAAATCCAGCAAAGACAGGAACTCATTGAAGATATCGCTACCATCGCTCCTATGACCGATACTGCTCCTACAGCTCAGATCAAAGAAGAGTCTATCGGGATTGACCTTGAAAAGATCATGAAGAACCCGAATTCTATTGATGATATTATCCTTCGTGATGGTGATGTGATCAGCATTCCTAAAAGACTTCAGACCGTGAGAATCCAGGGCGAGGTTTTATATCCTACCACCGTCAAGTTTTTACCAGGGTTTAAATTCATTGATTATATCTCAAAATCCGGTGGGTACACCCGCAGGTCATTGAAAAACAAGTCATTTGTATTGTATCCTAACGGCTCAATCGACAGGACCAGAAGATTCCTTTTTGTGAATATTTATCCTAAAATTGAACCAGGCTCAGAGATCATTATTCCGGCTAAGTCGCAAAATGCCCAGCAGCAACTTTCTCAACTTTCGACTTTGGTTACAACGATCAGCTCTACGTTAGCCACTATTGTTACCATTGTTGGGATTTTACAACTTTCAAAAAGATAACAGTTAAATGGAAAACAGCAGTAAAGAAATTGAAACACAGGTTTCTACAAAAGATTTTTTAAAGGGTATATTTAAATTTTTTGATTTATTAGGCAGAAACTGGAGGATACTTCTTATAGGTTTATTGTTAGGTTTTACTTTTGAGTTGGTCGAAAGAGTAACGGTTAAAAAAGCACAGACCTTTATTGCCAGGATGACTTTTAACCTTGAGCTGGGTGCTGAAGGTGGTGGCGGTGGTCAGTTGGGAGGATTTGCGTCCCAGCTCGGTTTACCGGGAATGACTTCAGTGGGAGGAGACCTGTTCAGCAGGACGAACTTCCCCTTGATCATCAAATCACGTGCAGTACACGAAATGGCTTTCATGAAAGAAGTCGAAGTGGATGGCAAGAAAATGCTCTTTATCAATTATTTCATAGACAGCAGCGACATCAAAACCAATGAGTGGGCTGCTACAGTCTTCAAAGATGCTTCACCATACGCCGACTACGAGTTTACAAAGAAAAGGCCTGAGGATTTTACCCCGAGAGAAAACGAGATTATCCTGGATGTATACAATAAAATTGTAGGGATGTCTGAGATCAAGCCTGTAGAAAAGTCATCTTTCATTGAGGTGTTTACTACTACAACCAATGAAAAACTGACCAAGGTATGGGTAGAAACTTTGCTGAGTGCTACCGAAGATTTTTACAGGGAATCAAAAACAAAAAAATCAAGACAAATGCTGGCGATCCAGGAAGCACGACTGGATAGTCTGAGAGGCCTGATGCAGAGTTCTGACAGGAAATTATCAAGACTGGCGTTTGACAATCCTAATGTTGTAGACCCTAACGGGGCATTGCAACAGCAACAGGTAAATAGAAATAACTCATATTATTCACAACAATATCTTACTCAGCTCGCCACTGTGGAAAACTTACATCGCGTGGTTTTAGAGCAAACTCCTATCTTTACGATCGTCGAGCCGATCAGACTGCCTTTGTTTACAGGCGTTGAGGCCGGTCTTAAGGATAAACTGGGAAGTTTGGTAGGGTTGTTACTCGCCATAGTTTACGTGGTGATTAAGAACTACTACAGAGAAGTAATGAACGATTAAATTAAGGAAAATTTTGATGTTAGAAGCTGAGAAGGAAAAAGTAATTGGATCCGGAAGGTCATCGAAAGACTATTGGAAGGAGATTTGGGAGGCCAGGGAATTGTTCTGGATTCTGGCGAAGAGAGATGTTATTGTAAGATATAAGCAGACCATTCTGGGTGTTGCCTGGAGTATTATCAGGCCTTTGATTACGGCTATGGTCATGGGTTTTGCATTTGGTAAGCTTGCGAAACTTGAAGTTGATACACCGATTCCTTATATACTGGTGGTGATGCCGGGTGTGATCATCTGGCTGTTTTTCTCCCAGTCGCTTCAGCAGCT
Organism: Emticicia sp. CRIBPO; assembly: GCF_009905725.1. Classification (GTDB taxonomy): domain Bacteria; phylum Bacteroidota; class Bacteroidia; order Cytophagales; family Spirosomataceae; genus Leadbetterella. Next base: position 102,411 of record NZ_JAAAKV010000008.1, read on the forward strand.
CAGCTTAAGCATGGTACTGAACTCAAACCTGGTGACGAAAGTCTATTTCCCCAGGCTGATCATTCCTTTTTCGACCATATTACTCGGTTTGATAGACATGGCGATAGCCATGCTTCTTTTTGTAGGCCTGTGTTTCTGGTTTCATTTTGTCCCTGACTGGAAGATTGTATTTGTACCCCTTTTTATTGTCCTGTGTTATTTATCAGTGTTTGGTGTGGGGCTTATGGCCGCTGTACTCAATGTGAAATACAGGGATATTGGTCAGATTGTACCTTTTATCATACAATTCGGATATTTTATTTCTCCGGTAGCCTATGTAACTGACCTGGCGGCTGGAAAATGGTATTACTATCCTTTTATTCTTAACCCGGTAACGGGAGTTATCGATGCCATGAGATGGGCTATGCTGGGTGATTTCGCCAAATTCAACTGGATCAGCTTTATACCCATGCTGGTGTTTATTTTACTTACCTTTTTTGTGTCTATCAGGTTTTTCCGCAAGCACGAAAACTCATTTGTCGATCACATCTAAAATCCCCGTTTCATGTCAGCAGCACTGAAGATTGAAAATGTCTCAAAAAAATATATTCTGAAACATAATGCACAGAAGGTAAACTCTGTGCGTGATATGTTTGATTTTTCGGAAGGTGGCTTTTTCTCCGGAAAACAAAAAAGTACCAGCGAAACGTTCTGGGCTTTGAAGGATGTCACTTTTGACGTTCAGCAAGGTGACAGAATCGGCCTTATCGGATCTAATGGAGCCGGTAAATCAACACTTCTTAAAGTTTTAAGCCGCATTACAGAACCTACCCATGGTTCTATCAGGGTCAGAGGCCGTATGGCCAGTCTGCTTGAAGTGGGTACGGGTTTTCACCCGGAACTGACCGGAAGAGAGAACATCTTTCTTAACGGAGCCATTCTGGGAATGAAGAATCACGAAATTACGAAGCATTTCGACGCCATCGTTGATTTTGCAGGGATTGAAAAGTTCCTGGATACGCCCGTTAAAAGGTACTCCTCAGGGATGTATGTCCGCCTTGGTTTTGCGATTGCGGCCCATCTTGAACCGGAAATACTTGTCGTAGATGAGGTACTTGCTGTAGGGGATGCAGATTTTCAGAAAAAAAGCATTGGGAAAATGAAGGATGTGTCGAGAAGCGGCAGAACCATCATTTTCGTAAGTCATAACCTGACGGCTGTACAGGGGCTTTGTAATAACGGGGCTTACCTGAGAAACGGTCAGCTGATCAAGTTTGGTGAGATGGACTCTGTAATCAATGAATACATCAAGAACGTAGCCAAGTTTCAGCTGCAGCAATCCTGGGACAGACCGGAAGATGCACCCGGAAACGATAACATAAGGATCAAGAGCATTGAGCTTAACTCAATGAACGATCTTGGCAATAAGATTTTTGACACCAGAACCCCTTTTAAGATCTGCTTTGATTACTGGAACATGTACGAAGAAGCCAATCTGAATATCAGTTTGTTCCTTTATTCTATGGCCGGTGAGTGTATCTTCAATATCGCCAATGAATTGCAGACTTTCAAGAAAGGTATCGTAAGATCGGAATGCCTTATTCCGGGCGATTTCCTGAATGACGGTTCCTATTATATATCGGTAATGGTTGTGAAAGACGGTGTTGCCCCTGCGTTTTTCTTTGAAGATGCCCTGGTATTTGATATCCAGGATTTTCGGGAAGGGACAGATTGGTACGGCAAATGGCCTGGTGCGGTAAGGCCTAAGAATCTGATCATAAAATCTTCACAATTGGAACTTGAATAATTCTAATTTCAAGTTTTCATTGTAAGAATACCTCAATTCGACTAAATTTGAGAAAATATTTCAAAACCATATTTAGTGAGAATAAACGTAACACAGTCTTTTTTACCTCCTATAGAGGAATACCAACAATACCTTTTAAAAATCTGGGATAATAAGTGGCTTACCAACAACGGGCCGCTTTTGCTGGAGCTTGAAGACAAATTAAAAGAATATCTCAATACTGAGAATTTGTTATTTGTCGGAAACGGCACGATCGCCCTGCAGATTGCGATCAAAGCCATGGAGTTGAAAGGTGAGATCATTACCACACCATTTTCCTACTGTGCCACCACGACTTCTATTCTCTGGGAAAACTGTCAGCCTGTTTTTGTGGATATCAATGCTTCAGATTCCAATATCAATGTGAATCTGATAGAGGAAGCCATTACTGAAAAAACGACGGCGATTATGGCTACCCATGTGTACGGACTGCCGTGTGATGTGGAGAGGATAGAAGAAATTGCGAACAAATACAACCTCAGGGTTATATATGATGCTGCCCATGCCTTTGGCGTGAAATATAAGAACAAGTCGCTGCTTGATTACGGTGATGTTTCTACCTGCAGTTTTCATGCTACTAAGGTCTTTCATACGATTGAAGGCGGCTGTATCATCTCAAAAGATGCGGCACTACACGAAAAAATGTTGTTGTACAGGAGTTTCGGACACCTGGGCGATGAGTATTTTTCTGTCGGTATTAACGGCAAAAACTCTGAGTTCCATGCAGCTATGGGGCTGGCTAACCTTCCTCATCTGAGTGAGATTATTGAAGGCAGGAAGCAGGTTTTCAATGGGTATGATGCCCAGCTTGATTTTGATAAAATGTATCGTCCCCGCTTTGAAAGTGAGGATTTTGAATATAACTATGCATACTACCCGGTGGTTTTGAAAGATGAAGCCACTACTTTGCAGGTGATAGAGGCCTTGAACAAGGAGAATATTTATCCCCGCAGGTATTTTTATCCATCACTTAACAAATTGCCATATCTGACCGACCAGGCCAGCTGCCCGGTCTCAGAAGAAATTTCTCTTAAAGTAATTTCACTTCCATTGCATCCGGAACTTGAACCGGAAGTCGTGACCAAGGTTTCAGAAATTATCAATCAATACGCTTAAGTTGAATAATAAACCCACCATATTATTTATCAGCCACGATGCCAACAGGGCGGGGGCTCAGCTGTTTTTACTGAATATTATGCGGTATTTTAAGGCCGATGGTTTTGGTATTAAATTACTCCTGGTCAACAGCTGGGGGCCGTTAACTGCTGAGTTTAATGAAGAATTTGAGGTTTTTTATTATTCAAAAAAGAAAGAGGATACCAAAGGGAGATTTTCGTCTTTGCTGAAAAAAGAAAGCAAGTGGGTGGATGTAATTTCTCTGCTGGCAGACCAACATTCGATAGACATTGTCTATGCCAACACCATAGCTTCAGCCTGTGTGCTTGATGAAGTCAGGGAAAAGATCAATAAACCGATTATTTCTCACATCCATGAGTTGTCTTATTCACTCAGCCTTTATTCTACAAAAGAGGATTTTGAGAAACTGGATGCCAATTCCCGCAGGATCATTGCCTGTTCAAAAGCGGTAGGCGAAAACCTTCATAATAAATACAGCATTGATGAAGACAAGATTGAGGTCGTTCATTCTTTTGTGAACAACTGGGCGGTGACAGAAATCAGTGAGAATTCTGACTCAGCCGAAATCCGGAAGAACTTTGAAATTCCTGAAGACAAGTTTATTGTGGCTGCCTGCGGAAATGCCGACTGGCGTAAGGGACTGGATATCTTTATTCTCATAGCCAACCAGGTGCTGAGAAATGACCCTGGTGTGCATTTCGTCTGGGTAGGGGCCAAGAATGAAGGTGACCTTTATAACCATATTATTTTTGATATCGAAAGAATGGGGATTGGTGAGCAGGTTACGCTGATTCCTCCGACTGATAAATCCATAGAAATCATTAATGCTTCCGATATTTTCCTGGTGAGCTCGCGTGAAGATCCGTTTCCGCTGGTGATGCTGGAGGCCTCTTTGTGTGCGAAGCCTATCGTCGGGTTTGAAAACACCGGAGGGGCTGCTGAATTCATAGAAGATGATTGTGGTCTGCTTGCTCCTTATCTGGACATTGATCGCATTGCCGATCAGATACTGGCTATTAAAAATTCTCCTGAAGACCAGCTTAAAATGGGTCAGAATGCCAGGGCAAAAGTGCAGAACTCCTACAATTTTGAGGTTTCTGTCAATAAAATCAAAACCATTCTGGTTGATAACCTATGATTTATAACATCCTGAACGTCATTCTGTGATGTTGGGTCGTGCCGTATTCCCTGATGGCTTTTCTGTGGAAAATGGTGGGGTATCCTGCGTTGGTTTGCCAGCCATAAACCGGAAATTCTGAAGAAAGCTGCTCCATCAACTCATCCCTGTGGGTTTTGGCCAGTATGGACGCCGCGGCGATAGACTGGTATTTGGTGTCTCCTTTGATGATACAGGTATGCGGGATTTGCTGATAAGGGTAAAAGCGGTTGCCGTCTACCAGCAAATGTTCAGGACAGGTGTGCAGAAGTTCCACTGCCCGGTGCATGGCCAGAATGCTGGCTTTCAGAATGTTGATCTGGTCAATCTCATGATTACTGGCAGAGCCCACAGCCCAGGCAATAGCGTCTCTCATGATTTCTTCTCTCAGTTGATTTCTTTCCGACTTCAGAAGTTGCTTGGAATCGTTCAGGGCAGGGTTTTCGTAGCCAGGTGGTAAAATTACAGCCGCTGCTACCACAGGGCCTGCCAGGCAGCCTCTGCCGGCTTCATCAAGCCCGGCTTCTACAAAATCCCGGTTAAAGAAAGGTAATAACATAAAATAAGAAATAGTTGACACAAAAATCGTAAGTTTTCCTGTGTTTATTCCGGATCAGCCGGAGAGAAAACGGAAAATTTTAAAGACAAAAAAAGCACGCTTCTGAAAAGCCTGCTTTTTTAATATAGATCTGACAATCAGGCCAGTTTCAGGATAACACCTGCCAGGGGAGGAAGGGTTACTTCTACAGATTGAGCAAAACCATGGCAAGGCACATCAGAGGTGTGCAATACAGGGTTCGAAATCCCTGAACCCCAGTACTGACCCAGGTCAGAGTTAAAGATTTCCTGGTAGCTTCCTTTTTCAGGCACACCAATCCTGTACTGATGACGCGGCAAAGGCGTGAGATTAAGAAGGACCAGAAGGTTTTCCTTGCTGTTGAGCCCTTTCCTGGTATAATACAATACGCAGTTTTCACGGTCCGAAGTATCAAGCCACTGGAACCCTTCAGGACTGAATTGTTTGTCGGATAAGGCCGGCTCTGATCTGTAAACCCTGTTGATGTCTGAAACCATCGATTTTACGCCTCTGTGGCTGTCGTGTTCCAGTAAATTCCAGTCAAGGCTTTGTTTGAAGTTCCACTCAGCCCTCTGACCGAATTCGGCCCCCATAAACAGCAGTTTTGTGCCGGGATGGGTATACATATAGGTATAAAGCAACCGGAGGTTGGCGAATTTTTTCCAGTCGTCGCCTGGCATTTTGTCCAGAAGAGAGCCTTTGCCGTACACTACTTCATCATGCGACAGCGGCAGCATAAAGTTCTCAGAAAAAGCATAAACAGTACTGAAGGTCAGGTCGTCCTGGTGCCATCTTCTGTACATCGGGTCTTTCGCAAAATAGCGAAGGGTGTCGTTCATCCAGCCCATCATCCATTTCATGCCGAAACCAAGACCTCCGGTATAAACCGGTCTTGAAACCCCCGGAAATGCCGTTGATTCCTCTGCAATGGTCTGAACATCAGGATAGTTCTTATAAATCTCCTCATTTAATTCTTTGAAAAGGGAAATAACTTCGAGGTTTTCGCGTCCTCCGAAGACATTGGGTACCCATTCGCCATGATTTCTTGAATAATCGCGATAGAGCATCGAAGCTACGGCATCTACACGTAAGCCGTCGACATGGAACCTGTCAAGCCAGAAAAGGGCATTGCTGATCAGAAATGAACGTACTTCAAAACGGCCGTAGTTAAAGATGTAACTTTTCCAGTCCGGGTGATAGCCTTCCCTCGGATCTTCATGCTCATAAAGGGCCGACCCGTCAAAACGGTACAGTCCGTGGGCATCTCCAGGGTAGTGAGAAGGAACCCAGTCCAGGATCACCCCGATGTCATTCTTATGCAGTTCTTCTACCAGGTACATGAAATCCTGAGGGGTGCCGAAACGGCTGCTGGCCGCAAAATACCCGGTGATCTGATATCCCCATGAGGGTTCGTAAGGGTGCTGCATGACCGGCATAAACTCGACGTGCGTAAAGCCGGTTTCTTTGATATATGGTACAAGCGTTTCCGCGATTTCGCGGTAACTCAGCCTTCTTTCATTATCAGACGGATCACGTTTCCATGAACCGAGATGTATTTCATATACGGACATAGGTGCATTCAGGGCATTGTGCTTTTTGCGTTTGCCAAGCCAGTCTGAATCTGTCCATTCATACCAGGTATCCCAGATGACAGAGGCGGTTTTCGGGGACTCTTCCCATCTAAGGGCAAAAGGGTCACCTTTTTCCAGTTCCTGACCTCCGATATTTGATTTGATGAAATATTTATATACCTCTCCGTTGCCTATATTGGCAACCCAGCCTTCCCAGATGCCCGAACCGTCCCACCGCGGCTTGAGCGGATGTGAGCCTTTTTCCCATCCGTTGAAGTTACCTATTACAGAAACCGAATTGGCATTGGGAGCCCAAACCGCAAAGTACGTGCCGATTACCCCTTGATTTTCAAGTACATGCGAGCCCAGTTTTTCATAAAGACGATAGTGTTTTCCGGATTTGAAAAGACTGATATCGAAATCGGTGAAAAGTGAATAAGGTTCAACATTCATAAAAGAAATCTGTGCTTCAGGCCCGGTTGTCTGTTTCTTACTCATAGGGTAAAGTAGATGTTAAAGGTTGATTTAATTAATGGTTTGATTGTCGTTCTCCAAAGTACGCTGATGCAACCGGAGGCAAATTAAGAAAAATGAAACAAAAAGTAATGGTTCAAATGAAATTATATTTACTGAATGATAAAGGGTTGATTCGCGTTGAAATAAAGAGGTCCGGTGAATTTCGGACAGATCGTTGTCTTTCATGCTTTTAAGATCAGCGGGGCCTTTTATGAGCGGATGAAATTCAGTCTCAGAAGAGGGGATTGGCAGGTTTTCTGACATTTTTCAACGTATTTTTTATGGATTTTGATTGTTAAATTGATTATATTTGGTGAGTGTGAACATATGATGACAAAATGTTGATACAGACTGCACAAAAACTTAACAAACGGCCTGATTTTTTTTGCACTATTGAGCCGTAAAACACTTTTGAATTGTATAATTTCAATAGAATTTATTATTTAATTCACAAGTTTTCGCCGCTTGCATAAAATTTGGTTTATTGTGTATTAACCATTTAAAATTATTATTAAATTGCGAGGCTACTTTTATAATATACTTAAAAATAGCGAAAATCAGAATTTTTTGTAAGTGATTTCTGATTATACAAAAGAAGAATCTTGCAAAACAAAAGAGTACAATATAATTATCATTTAAAAGGTAAAAAAATGATTGAAATTCAAGAAAATCCTGGCCTTTACCATCCAGACTTCGAGCATGATGCCTGTGGCATCGGATTCAGAGCTCATCTCAAGGGAAGAAAATCACATCAGATTGTAGCGGATGCTATCGTGATGCTCGAGAGGATGGATCACCGCGGAGCATGCGGTTGTGACCCGAACACTGGTGACGGAGCGGGAATTCTTATACAAATTCCCCATGAATACCTTTTAGACGAATGCAGGAAGACCGGATTCAAGCTTCCGGCCCTGGGTAATTATGGTTTGGGGATGATCTTTTTTCCTCATGATGAGAAAGAAAGAGAAGAGTGCAGAGAGATTCTGAACCGCAAAATTGAGAAATTCGGCATGGAGTTGCTGGGTTATCGTAAGGTTCCTACTCAAAACGAAACACTGGGCGAAGGATCCGGTTCTGTTGAGCCGTGGGTTGAGCAGGTGTTTATTAAAAAACCTTTTGACCTGACGGACGACATCAGCTTTGAAAGAAAGCTTTATGTCTTAAGGCAATATGCCACCAGGATCATCAGGGAGTCTGTTTTGGGAGCCGTAGAGCATTTTTATTTCTCCTCACTTTCCTGTCGTACTGTATCCTATAAAGGACAGTTGACTACCAATCAGTTGAAATATTATTTCCCTGATCTTACCAACAAGAATGTGGTTTCTGCATTCGCCATTGTACACTCAAGATTCTCAACCAACACTTTCCCATCCTGGAAACTGGCCCAACCTTTCAGATATATCGCTCACAATGGTGAGATCAACACCGTAAAGGGTAACGTGAACTGGATCAGGGCGGCTGAAAGTACTTTCTACTCTGAGTTTTTTACGGAAGAAGAAATGAACATGATTCTTCCGATCTGTGATAAAGGCAATTCTGATTCAGCTCAGCTGGATAACGCCATTGAGCTTCTGTACCTGTCGGGCAGATCGCTTCCGCATGTGATGATGATGCTGGTGCCCGAAGCCTGGGACGGTAACGACCAGATGGATCCGAACAGAAAAGCATTCTACGAATACCATGCGGCCATAATGGAGCCGTGGGATGGTCCTGCTTCTCTTTCTTTCACTGACGGAAAGATTGTGGGTGCCACACTGGACAGGAACGGTTTGCGTCCGTCAAGATACTGGGTTCTGAATGACGACACGGTGATCATGGCTTCTGAAGCCGGGGTATTGGATGTTGATCAGTCGAAAGTCGTATCAAAAGGCCGTTTGCAACCGGGCAAAATGTTCGTGGTTGACATGGAACAGGGAAGAATCATCCCCGATGAAGAATTAAAAGCTGAAATTTGCTCAAGACAACCTTATCAGGAATGGTTAGACGAATACAAAATTAAGATTGCAGAATTGCCTGATTCTATCAGGCCATATACCAAATATGACAGTGCGGCCCTTTTGAAACGCCAGATTACCAACGGATACACTTCAGAAGACCTGAGGATGATTCTCGGACCAATGGCCTCATCAGGTAAAGAAGCGATCGGCTCTATGGGTATTGATACCCCTCTGGCCATCCTTTCTGAGCAAAGCCAGCATATCTCCTATTATTTTAAGCAGTTGTTTGCCCAGGTAACCAACCCGCCGATCGATTCGATCAGAGAGCGTTCTATCATGTCGCTGATCTCATTCGTGGGTTCGGCTGAGAACATCCTGACAGAATCGCCATTGCACTGCCGCCAGGTGCAGCTGGAGCAACCTGTACTGACCATCAAAGAGTTTGATAAACTCAGATTTGTGGATCACCAGGGTTTCCAGGCCAAAACGATCAATACTTACTTCAATGCTCATCATGAAAATCCGGGCAAATCACTTGAATTTGCTTTGGAAAGGATTTGCAGGTATGCTGCAGATGCCATTTATGATGGTTTTGAAATCCTGATACTTTCTGACAGGGCTATTGACTCTGACCATGCTCCGGTGCCTTCATTGCTGGCTACTGCGGCCGTTCATCACTACCTGATCAAAAAAGGTCTGAGAGGTAAAGTCGGTATCCTCGTAGAGTCAGGCGATGTATGGGAAACCCATCATTTTGCTACGCTGATCGGTTATGGTGCTTCCGGAATCTGTCCTTACATGGCTTTCGAGACCATTTCGGACATGAACAAAAGAGGCCTGATCGAAGGTGAAGAGCTTAAAGATGAAGTATTACACAAAAACTATATCAAAGCGGTAGACAAAGAATTGCTGAAGATCTTCTCTAAAATGGGAATTTCGACGCTTCAGTCATACCAGGGAGCTCAGATCTTCGAATGTATCGGTCTGAACCAGACGGTGGTAGATAAGTTCTTTACCGGAACGGTTTCAAGAATCGGTGGCCTTGGATTGGGTGATATCGCGAAAGAGTGTCTTGTCAGACATTTTGTGGCTTACCCTAAAGTGCCTGTGGAAAGTGTGAAAAGACTGGAAGTAGGTGGGGTTTACCAATGGAAACAAAGAGGAGAGAAGCACCTTTTCAACCCGGATTCGATACACCTTTTGCAGCAGTCAAGCCGCGTGGGTGAAAAAGACCAGGAAAAAGGATACGAAATATTTAAAAAATATTCTAAACTGATGAACGAACAAAGCGAGCATGCTCTGACTTTGCGTAGTTTACTTCAGTTTAAAAAAGGAAACCCTGTTTCGATTGACGAGGTAGAACCGATTGAATCGATCCTTAAGAGATTTGCCACCGGTGCGATGTCATTCGGTTCGATTTCATGGGAAGCTCACACCACGCTGGCTATTGCGATGAACCGTATCGGCGGAAGATCGAATTCAGGCGAAGGCGGGGAAGATGAAATCAGGTACCAGGTCAGGGAAAACGGAGATAATCTTTCTTCAAGCATCAAACAGGTGGCTTCAGGCAGGTTCGGGGTAACTTCTTACTACCTGACCAATGCCAAAGAACTTCAGATTAAAATGGCACAGGGAGCCAAGCCTGGTGAAGGTGGACAGCTGCCGGGACATAAAGTAGACGACTGGATCGGAAGGGTAAGACACTCTACACCGGGTGTAGGTCTGATCTCACCACCTCCTCACCATGACATTTATTCTATTGAGGACCTGGCCCAGCTGATCTTTGACCTTAAAAACGCTAACCGTGCAGCCCGTATTTCTGTTAAACTGGTATCAGAAGCAGGTGTGGGTACTGTAGCAACCGGTGTGGCCAAGGCTCATGCGGACGTGGTGCTTATTGCAGGACACGACGGGGGTACGGGAGCTTCTCCTTTATCGTCTATCCGTCACGCAGGTTTACCATGGGAGCTTGGACTGGCTGAAACGCACCAGACTTTGGTTAAAAACAAACTGAGAGGCAGAATCACTGTACAATCAGACGGTCAGATCAGGACAGGACGCGATATCGTTATTGCGGCCCTTCTGGGAGCTGAGGAATTCGGGGTGGCTACAGCTGCTTTGGTGGCCGTGGGTTGTATCATGATGAGAAAATGCCACCTGAATACCTGTCCGGTGGGTGTGGCTACACAGAACAAAGAACTAAGAGCCCTGTTCAGCGGAAAACCTGAGCACGTGGTGAACATGTTCCAGTACCTGGCCAGGGAAGTAAGAGAAATCATGGCAGAACTTGGATTCAGAACCATCAATGAAATGGTAGGGCAGGTTCAGATGCTTGAGAAGAGAACAGATATCAATAACTGGAAGTATAAGAGCCTTGATTTGTCAAGAATCCTGCACAGAGAAGCCTCTGACCTGGATGTGGCACAATACAAGCAGGAAGAACAGGATCACGGCATCGACGGCGTGCTTGACTTCCGGATGATTGAGGACGCTAAGGCGGCCCTTGAAAATCAGACTAAAGTTTCTTCTGAATACGTGGTAAATAACCTGAACAGGTCTATCGGTGCGATGTTGTCTAACGAAATCTCTAAGGTTTATAACGGAGAAGGCCTGCCTGCAGGAACCATTCACAATAAATTCAGGGGTACGGCCGGACAATCTTTCGGAGCGTTCTCAACCAAAGGTTTGAAATTCGAACTGGAAGGCGATGCCAACGATTACTTCGGAAAAGGCCTTTGCGGTGCTGAACTGATAGTTTATCCTGACAGAAAGGCAACTTTCAAGGCAGAAGAAAACATGGCGGTTGGTAACGTTTCCTTCTATGGAGCTACCTCAGGCGAAGCCTTTATCAAAGGAATGGCCGGGGAGCGGTTCTGTGTGAGAAACTCGGGTGCAAGAGTAGTAGTAGAAGGCGTGGGTGACCATGGATGTGAATATATGACAGGCGGTTTGGTTGTTATTTTAGGAAAAACCGGCCAGAACTTTGCGGCAGGAATGAGCGGCGGTATTGCTTATGTTTACGATCAGGCAGATGATTTCGATTCAAAATGTAACAAGGAAATGGTGGATCTGGATGAGCTTCAGGATGATGATTTTGATGTTTTGAAAGGCATGATTACCAAGCATTTGAATGCAACCCAGAGTGAGGTTGCTGCGAGAATACTGGCTGACTGGGAAAATGAGGTTGCTAAATTTGTCAAGGTAATGCCGACAGATTACAAGAACATTTTGCTGGAACGTAAAAAGCAGGCTGAAAACGTTGCTGCCTGATAAGTTTAATTTTGGTTTAATTTTAATGTACAACAAAATATCATGGGAAAGCCAACAGGTTTTTTAGAATTTGAACGACAAGCCTCTGTCAAAAGAGACGTAAGCGAGAGGAAAAAAGATTATGAAGAGGTTGAACTGAATTTTTCTGAGAATCAAACAGTACAACAAGCTTCCAGGTGTATGGATTGCGGTATCCCTTTTTGTCATAACGGATGTCCGCTGGGTAATATCATTCCTGAATTCAATGATGCCGTTTATGAACAAAACTGGCAGTATGCATACGAGATTCTGAGTTCTACCAATAATTTTCCGGAGTTTACCGGTCGTATCTGCCCTGCTCCGTGCGAGTCGTCATGCGTGCTGGGTATCAACAAGCCACCGGTAGCCATCGAATACATCGAGAAATCGATCATTGAGAAAGCCTATGAAAACGGCTGGGTGAAGCCTGTTGTGCCTAAAAAGAGAACAGGTAAAACTGTTGCTGTGGTAGGATCGGGTCCTGCAGGGCTGGCTGCTGCTGCCCAGTTAAACAAAGCCGGTCATACGGTCACTGTTTTTGAAAGGGCTGACCAGATCGGTGGATTGGTGAGATATGGTATTCCTGATTTTAAACTGGATAAGAAAGTTATCGACAGACGTATTGAGGTGATGGAGCAGGAGGGTATCGTGTTTAAAACCAATACGAATGTCGGTGTGGATATCAAGGCTGAGCAATTGGTCAGGGATTTTGATTCGGTTTTACTGAGCGGTGGTTCGACAGTGCCGAGAGACATCCAGATCAAAGGCCGTGAACTGAAAGGCATCCATTTTGCGATGGAGTTTCTGAGTCAGCAGAACAAAAGAACAGCAATAAGCAGGGGCAAGGAGATCGTTAAAGAAATAGATCATGCCGGTAACGAGTATAAAAACGGAGACATCCTGGCTACAGGTAAGAACGTGATTGTGATTGGCGGGGGTGACACGGGTTCTGACTGTGTCGGAACATCAAACCGCCACAATGCGAAGTCGGTTTCACAGGTAGAGATCATGCCGATGCCGCCTGTAGGGCGTGCGGAAAGCACCCCGTGGCCGCAATGGCCGATGATGCTCAGAACATCTTCTTCTCATGAAGAAGGTTGTGAAAGAGCCTGGGGTATCAATACCAAGGAATTTATCGGTGATGAAAACGGTAATCTGAAAGCCCTGAGACTGGTTAACATTGAATGGGTTAATGAAAACGGCAGAATGGTGATGAAAGAGGTGGAAGGCTCTGAAAAGGACATTCCTGCAGAACTGGCTTTTATAGCCGCCGGGTTCCTGCATCCTCAGCACGAAGGCTTGCTGAACGACCTCGAGATCAATATTGATCCGAGAGGTAACGTCGAAGCCAGCAATTACCAGACCTCTAATAAGAAAGTATTTGTTGCAGGCGATATGCGAAGAGGCCAGTCCCTAGTGGTCTGGGCTATTCATGAAGGAAGAGAAGCCGCAAGAGCTTTGGACGAATATCTGATGGGTGAGTCGCTTCTGGAAGCTAAAGCAGTTTCTATGATCTCACCGGCCTACATGAAAATGTAGTATAAGTAAACTAATTTGGTGAAAATAGTAAGAAAAGCTGAAGGTTATATCTTCAGCTTTTTCTTTTTAAACAGTTTCAGCTTTCCGGGTTGTGGCCTTCAGTGAAGACCCTCTGATGATCAGCTCCGACCTCAGTATGATGGTATTGGTCGGATTGATGTCCATCGTTCCGTTCAGGTGATTGATAATGCTTTGCACAGCTATTTCGCCCATTTCTTTACCGGGATAATGAATAGTCGTGAGATTGGGGTCAACAACAGTGGCTACCGGATCATTGTTGAATCCGACAACGGCGATGTCTTCAGGCACAGAAAATCCTTCTTTTTTCAAAAGATCAATACAGCTGACGGCACACGAATCGTTGGTGATGAAAATGCCGTCCGGCGGATAGGGTAAGGCTTTTATTCTTTTCACAACGTCCTTCCCTGACTCCTGTCCGAAATCAGTCAGCATCAGTAAGTCCCTGTCAAACTCCAGTCCGTTTTCCCTGATGGCGGTCTCAAATCCCTTAAAACGGTCTGAATAAACATTCCTTTTAAGATTACCGGTCACATGCATCAGCTTACGGCAGCCTTGTTCAATCAGGTGCCGGCTGGCATCATAGCCCGCTTTTACATTATCGATGACAATGTTGGTACAGGAAGGGTGTTCAATAACCCGGTCAAAGAAAAGCAGGGGAATGCCTTTTTTGGTAAAGGGACTGAAGTGCTCGAAAGTATCCGTATCATACGCCACAGAAACCAGCAGGGCATCCACACGCCCGTTAAACATGGTTTTGGCATTGGTGATCTCTTTTTTTTCTGATTCCAGCGACTGGCTGATGATCAGATTATAGCCTGCCTCATTAGCTACTTTTTCCATTCCGGCCAGCACGGTCGACATCAGGGCGGAGTTTAATCTCGGTACAATGATACCGATCGTGTTGGTTTTTTGCTTCCTCAGGTTACTGGCAAACTTGTTTGACTGATAGCCCAGTTCCTTGGCCAGGGCATTGACAGTCAGCTTGGTTTTGGCATTGATGGCGGGGTGGTCATTAAGGGCCCGGCTGATAGTGGCCGGAGAAAGATTCAGTTTTTTTGCTATATCATATATAGTAGTCTCTCCTCGCATTTCTTTTTATTATTTTATGCAATTGATTGCATTGGGCTTTTGTCAGGTTAAAATTATATTTAATTTATCCTATTCTGAACAATTTTGCTACTTTTTTTCATAAAAGCCTAGCTGATAAATATCAAAACCTGATTTTTTTTCTTTCTGATTTTATGAATGTTTTTAGGTAATGGTTATAATGAAAGACTTAATAAGAAAAGTGATATAAATATTTATGCAATCGGTTGCAATTTAGAAATTAATTTGGATATTTGTTATTGAACACAAATTAGGCTGGATATCGGCTGATTGGTGTCCGATAATTATAATAAATGACCTTTTAGTATTGTGGATTTAGCTTTATGCAGATTGGTTGATATGCTGAATATCATCTTGGAAACAGCAACATACCTGGCCTGAAATTCGGAGTAACTGCTTTGAGAACAAAATTTCAATGACGGAGTAATAAAAGGCCATGGATTTGAACAGGATACCGGTTAATAGTAGATTGAATAATGAATCAGGTTAGAATGTTGGGTGACGTATTGTCACCCGCATTTTTTTTGACATTATTAGACATAAGCAGACTATAAAATGGGATTTTTCAGAAGGATAAATATTTTATTAACACTAATTACTTTAGTACAATTAAAAACCGCAGCACAGGTACGATTGCCGGAACTGGTAAGTGACGGGATGATCCTGCAAAGGAATACCGGCACCAGGATATGGGGATGGGCTGCTCCGCAGGAAAAGATCAGGGTAAATTTTACCGGCAACGATTATGAAGTTGTGGCTGACACCCGGAGCAACCGGGAAATAATCATCAAACCTCATCAGGCCGGTGGTCCTTACGGGATGAACATCTCTGCTTCCAAACACTTAACCATCAAAAACATTCTTTTCGGCGACTTCTGGATATGCTCGGGCCAGTCCAATATGGTTTTACCCATGGAGAGGGTCAGAGAAAAGTATCCTGAAGTCATCGCCCAATCTTCCAATTTCGCTATCAGCCAGTTTTTTGTGCCTGTCCGCTACGATTTTCAACACAACCTTAAAGATATTCCTTCAGGAAAATGGTCGGCGGCCAATCCTGAAAATGTCCTCTATATTACGGCTGCCGGTTATTTCTTTGCCAGGGACATTTACGAAAAATACAAAATGCCTGTAGGACTGATCAATGTCAGTTCAGCTGGCTCACTGGTTGAAGGCTGGCTGGAGGCAGCAACCCTGAAGCGATTCCCGGAGCATGATGCCGAAGCTCAGAAATTCATGAACACAGAAGAGGTCAATGAACTTCGCAGGAAAGAAGCAAGGATCAGCAAAGAATGGTACACAATGCTTTGGAATAAAAATGAAGAAGTATCACGAAACGGAAGGCAATGGCTTCAATCCGGATATGATGCTTCGGGATGGTCGAAAATGAATTTACCCTCTTTCCGGGATGAAACCGGTGGACCAGGCAGGATCAACGGGGTTGTCTGGTTCAGAAAAGAAGTGGAGGTGCCTGTCGCTATGGCTGGAAAAAATATCATCATGGTCAGGGTCATCAGCAATACCGGAAGAGGCCGGTTTGTATAATAAAGACGGACTTCCTGCTAATCCCTTTAAAACACAGGTGAAGTAAACAGATAGAAAATGGCACAAATAATCAGAATTCTCTTGTTCGTCATAGCGGTGATACCCGTTTCCGGACAAGATTACCTCAGTTTTAAAAAGGTAAGTGGAGGTTTTCCGATGGTAGTCAACGGAAAACCCGCACCACTCTATGTGGATGCTTCAGACCATCCCGGAGTTATCAGGGCAGCTAAAAATCTTCAATCGGATATACAGAAAGTAAGCGGCAATGTCCCGGCATTTTCAAGCGATAAAATGCCGGACGCTGCCCATGTGATTATTATCGGTACACCGGGTAAGAGCAAGGTGATTGATGCCCTAGTGAAGGCAGGAAAACTGAATGTTGCCGGCTTGTCCGGTAAATGGGAGAAATTTCATGCCCAGGTCATCAATGAGCCTTTCAAAGGGATAAAAAGTGCCCTCGTTATTGCAGGATCTGATAAAAGAGGAAGCATTTACGGGATATATGACCTGTCTTCAGAAATAGGGGTGTCTCCCTGGTACTGGTGGGCTGATGTGCCTGTCGAAAAACACCCGGATATTTATGTAAATGCCGGCTTGCATACCCTAGGAGAGCCCAAGGTGAAATACAGGGGCATTTTTATCAATGATGAGGCTCCGGCTTTATCCGGATGGACCAAAGAAAAATTCGGTGGTTTCAATTCCGCATTTTATGTCAATGTTTTTGAGCTTATTCTCAGGATGAAAGGCAACTACCTCTGGCCGGCCATGTGGGGAAATGCGTTCCAGGTTGATGACCCGCTTAATCCCGTACTGGCAGATGAATTCGGGGTAGTCATCGGCACTTCCCATCATGAACCGCTGATGAGGGCCCATGATGAATGGAGAAGATTCGGTAAAGGAAAATGGAACTATGTGACCAACGACTCTACGCTGAGGGAGTTCTGGAGACAGAGCATGAAAGAAAGAGGTGCCCGTGAGAACATCGTTTCTGTGGGCATGCGGGGTGATGGAGATGAGCCCATGACCCGGGGCACGGCCACAGAGCTACTCGAAAGGATTGTCAAAGACCAGCGTCAGATCATAGAAGAAACCTCCGGGAAACCTGCCTCAGAAACACCTCAATTGTGGGCACTATACAAGGAAGTACAGGATTATTACGATAAAGGCATGCGGGTGCCTGATGACGTCACCCTTTTGCTGTGTGATGACAACTGGGGTAACATCAGGAAACTGCCTGCTCCGGGTGCACCGAAGCGAAAGGGAGGTTACGGTATCTATTATCACTTTGATTACGTAGGCGGCCCAAGGAATTATAAATGGCTGAACACCAATCTGATCCCTAGGATATGGGAACAGATGCACCTGGCCTATGAATATGACGCCAGGGAGATATGGATTGTGAATGTGGGAGATATCAAACCGGTAGAATTGCCCACGGCGTTTTTTCTTGATTATGCCTGGAACCCCGACCGATGGAATGCAGATAATATAGACCAGTATACCCGGTTATGGGCTGAAAAAACTTTTGGCCTCAAAGAAGGCAGGGAGGCAGGAGACTTGCTCCATCTCTATACCAAATACAACGCCAGAAGGAAACCTGAGTTGCTGTCTTCCAAAACCTACAGCCTGCTTCATTACCGCGAGTGGGAAAATGTAGTAAAGGACTATAAAACCCTGGCTGCAAGGGCACAGAAGCAATATGATCAACTGGAAGCCCGATATAAAGATGCTTACTACCAGTTGGTTTTGTTTCCCATACTGGCTTGCTCCAATCTGAACGAAATGTACTATTATACCGCCCTGAATCAGCTATATTACCAGCAGGGGCGTGCCACTGCCAACCTGATGGCTGAAGAAGTGGAACGGACATTCAGAAAAGATGAAGAATTGACGCAGTATTTTCACACCGGGCTAGCCAACGGAAAATGGAACCATATGATGAGCCAGACCCATATCGGCTATAAGATCTGGCAGCAACCGGAAAAGAATGCGATACCGCCTACTCAGAAAAACGAGATTCCTGCGGTTGCCGAACCCGCCGTTATGATGGAAGGTTCTGCGACATCATGGGGTAAAGGTGCTGTAAGTGAAGAGCTCCGGATCACGGCAGGAACTGATAAATACATAGAGATTTTCAATAAGGGTTTGTCTCCGTTTGACTATAAAATACAGGGAATACCGGACTGGCTTTCTGTTTCAGAGCCGTCAGGAAAGATTGCAGGCCAAAGGAGGCTTTATCTGAAGGTAATTTCAGATAAATTGAAGGAAACAGAAGCCATGGCTCAGCTATCAGTTATCGGACCTGAAGATGCCATAATCAAAGTGAATGTCAAAGGAGTGAAATCTGCGAGAGCAGCTTCGGGTTTTAAGGGTTTTATTGAGAGAGATGGTGTAATTGCCGTGGAGGCTTCTCATTTTCAGAATGCAGTGAACAGTGAGGAAATAAGTTGGAAAGTCATCCCGGAAATCGGCAGGACAGGCTCCGGAGTGGCTGTGTTTCCGGTGACTGCGAAGTCTGCCGAACCCGCACCCGGCAGTCCTCATCTGGCCTATGACATCTGGCTGACAAAACCAGGTGAAATTACGGTCAGCTGGCTGCTTTCCCCTACACTTGAGTTTAATGATTCCAGGGGATTGAAAATTGCTGTATCTTTAGACGATGAAAAGCCTGTGATCATCAATATTCATGAGGACAGAAGTCTGAAGGCGTGGGAAAAGGCGGTAGCCGATAACATAAAAACGTTGGTGTCGAAACACAGCGTGTCTGCCACCGGGAAACATACTTTGAAATACTGGTTTGTTGATCCGGGTGTGGTGCTGCAAAAGATCGTCATCGATCATGGTGGCTTGCAACCTTCTTATCTGGGACCACCGGAAACAAAACGAAATAATACGGATATTAAAAATTGAAGAAAAGAGAATGAAAACGATTCACACCATGAGGTGGTTCGGGCCGAATGATCCGGTTTCATTAATGGACATCCGCCAGGCAGGTTGCACAGGCGTGGTTTCAGCATTGCACCAGGTTCCTGTAGGGGAAATCTGGACTGTTAAAGCGATCAATGAGCGGAAAGCGGTCATAGAAGCGGAGAATCACACTTATTCAAAACTGGAGTGGCTTGTAGTGGAAAGTCTGCCCGTGCACGAGCATATCAAAAAAGGATTGCCATCAAGAGAGCTGTTCATCGAAAACTACAAGATTTCGCTGCAAAACCTGGCGGCTTGTGGGATTAAGATCATCTGCTATAATTTTATGCCGGTGCTGGACTGGTCACGCACCAACCTGAACTATGAGATGCCTGATGGCTCCAGGGCGTTGCGGTTTGTCTGGGAAGACTTCGCCGTTTTTGATCTGTGTATCCTAAAAAGGCCCGGATCGGAAAAGGATTATGCCCCGGAAGTGGCAGCCTCAGCCAGGGAGAAATTTGATCTGATGACGCCTGAAGAAATCAAAACCTTGTCCGATACCGCTCTGTTAGGCCTTCCGGGTTCCGAAGAAGCATTTGACCTGAAGACTTTTCAGGGCCTGCTGGATGATTATTATTACGTAGGAGATAAGGAATTGAGGGCTCATCTCTATTATTTTATCAGCCAGGTCGCCCCTGTGGCCGAAGAGCTGGGCCTTAAACTTTGTATACATCCTGATGACCCTCCATTTCCGTTGCTGGGTTTGCCAAGGGTGGTGAGCACAGAAACCGACCTGGAACAGCTCATGAATGCCTGCCGTGTCAATGCCAACGGTATCACGTTTTGTACAGGTTCGCTGGGTGTCAGGCCGGATAATGACCTTCCGGCTATGTTTAGAAAATTTGCGGAAAGAGTGCATTTTATTCACCTGAGAACGACCAAAAGAGAAGAAAATCCGGCTAATTTTCATGAAGCAGCCCATCTGGACGGCGATGTGGATATGTATGAAGTCATGAAGGCCATCGTAGAGGAACAAAAATTAAGAACGGATACCGGAAGGCCTGACTTTGCCATTCCGATGAGACCTGACCACGGACATCAGATGCTGGACGACCTTCATAAAAAAAACTATCCCGGTTATTCGGCCATCGGCCGTCTGAAAGGGCTTGCGGAACTGAGGGGCCTAGAAATGGCGGTGATCCGGTCTTTTTATTAAACAGTTTTATTCAACCAATACCTTAAATAAGATGATTTTAAATCGATTAAAATGTTTGTGCATTCTGGCTTTATTCTTTGCCCAGATGATTGCCGCCCCTGTTTTTGCTGATGATGGTTACAAATTGTGGTTAAAATATGACCCGATTAAAGACACTAAATTAAAGAGTGAATATGCCGTACAGCTTTCATTTATAGCTCTTACTGCTGATCACCCGACGATTGCCATCGCTGTCAGAGAACTTCAGACAGGGCTGAACGGCATGCTGGGCAAGTCCGTTGCGGAAGTAAAAAAGGCAGTTTCCGGTTCTAAAGGCATTATCTTCAGGATCAATGCCTCTGAAGCGGGTATTTCTGAGGAGGGTTTCAAGCTGCAGACTGAAAACGGAAACACAGTTATTACGGCCAGAACTGAAAAAGGGGTATTGTACGGAGTATTTGAACTCCTGAGAAAAGTGCAGACAGGTCAAAGCATTAAAAATCTCTCTGTTGTGACTTCTCCAAAAATAAACCTGAGACTGCTTAATCATTGGGATAACAACAACGGAACCATAGAAAGAGGCTATGCAGGCATGTCCCTGTGGAAATGGTACGAACTTCCTGAAAGAATTGACCCGAGGTATATCGAATACGCCAGGGCCAATGCTTCCATCGGCATCAATGGTACGATGGTGAACAATGTAAATGCCAGTGCGAGATTTCTGACCGAAGAGTATTTGGGTAAAGTGAAAGCCATGGCCGATGTTTTCCGACCTTATGGTATCAAAGTTTACCTCTCGGTCAATTTTGCTTCGCCGAGGCTGATAGGGAAGTTAAAAACAGCTGACCCACTTGACGAAGACGTAAGGAAGTTCTGGAAAGACAAAGCCAAAGAAATTTATGCGTTGATCCCTGATTTTGGGGGATTCCTGGTCAAAGCCAACTCCGAAGGCGAACCCGGCCCGATGGATTATAAAAGAACACATGTGGATGGAGCCAATATGCTGGCAGAAGCTGTCAAGCCTTATAACGGTATTGTGATGTGGAGGTCGTTTGTGTATGCTGCTGATCCGAACGGCGACCGTTTTAAGGCGGCCTACAATGAATTCAAGCCGTTTGACGGACAGTTTGCGGATAATGTCATCATCCAGGTGAAAAACGGCCCGATTGATTTTATGCCTAGAGAACCTATTTCTCCTTTGTTCGGGGCCATGAAGAAAACGCCGGTTTCCATGGAATTCCAGTTGACGCAGGAATACCTGGGGTGGGCTACGCACTGGGTGTTTGAAGCCCCGCTCTTCAAAGAATGCCTCGAAACGGACACTTATGCAGGAGGCGAGGGCTCTACTGTTGCGAAAGTAATTGACGGAAGTGTCTATAAAAATAAACTGACCTCGATGGTGGGCGTAGCCAATACAGGATCCGACAGAAACTGGACCGGACATCCCATGGCCCAGGCCAACTGGTACTCACTCGGAAGGCTCGCCTGGGACCACAACCTCAGTTCAGAGCAGATCGCAGATGAATGGGTGAAGATGTCGCTGACCAGAAATCCGCAATCGGTTGAAATTGTTAAAAACATCATGCTCAGATCACGCGAAATTTATGTAGATTACACCTCGCCTCTGGGCTTGCATCACCTCATGGGAGAGGGCCATCATTTCGGACCTGAACCCTGGCTGGTAAAAGCCCCGAGACCTGACTGGACGGCCATTTATTATCACAAAGCAGATTCAACTGGAATAGGCTTTAACAGGACAGCCACCGGAAGTGATGCTTTGGGTCAATATGAACCCGGGCTCAGAAACAAATACGCGGATCCTGACAAATGTCCGATGCCCTACCTCATGTGGTTTCATCATGTTTCATGGGATAAAGCATTGCCGACCGGCAGGAATGTCTGGGAAGAGATCGTTCATAAATATTACACCGGGGCAGATGAGGTGTTGTGGATGCAAAAAGAATGGAAAAAGGCAGAAAAAGATATTGACGGAGAAATTTATGACAATGTGGCCGCCAGGTTAAAGACCCAGTACAAAGAAGCCCTATGGTGGCGGGACTCGGCTGTGCTTTATTTTAAACAACAAAGTAAAAAGGAAATCCCGGCTCAATATCCGAAGCCACAGAGAACCATAGAAGAAGTGAAAAAGATCGTTGACGTTTATCACGTCAGATAACAGGAATACATAAAACTAATAGATAATGAATTTTGAATCGCAATCGGATGCCTTCTCTCTTGAAGGAAAACTGGCTTTGATTACAGGTGGGGGTGCCGGAATTGGCTTCGAAATTGCCCGCTGTATGATTTCGTCAGGAGCAAAGGTGGCTATTACGGGCCGTAATGAAGACAAACTAAAAGAAGCTGTGTCAGTTTTGGGTTCCTCTGCCAGCTACTTTGTGAACGATGTAACCCGCCTCGATACCCTTGAAGCATTGGTCAGTAAGATTGAAAAAGACCTGGGGGCCATCGATATTTTGGTGAATAACGCAGGGATTAACCTTAAAAAGCCAGCGTTGGAAGTGACGGATGATGAATTTCAGAACATTGTGCAGACTAACCTGAACGCTGTGTTTTCCCTGACGAGGACATGTGCCAGAAGGATGGTGGAACGTCAGAAAGGTTCGGTGATCATGATTTCGTCGATGGCGGCTTATTACGGTATCGACAGGGTAGTAGCTTATGCTTCGTCCAAATCAGGGATTGAAGGCATGGTGAGGGCACTGGCTTCCGATCTGTCTAAATACAATGTCAGAATCAATGCGATCGCTCCCGGTTTCATTGAAACCAACATGATGAAAACCGCTATGGGAAGTGATCCCGACAGGATGAATAAGGCCCTGGGCAGAACACCCATGGGTAAGTTCGGCCAAACCACTGATATTGGCTGGGCGGCCGTATTCCTGGCTTCAGAAGCAGCAGGATTTATCACCGGGGCCTCTTTGCCTGTCGATGGGGGGAATTCGATCGGATTCTAAAGAGATTTGTAATGGCTGTAGTTTTTATCGGACCGGGTTGATCATTACTTAATCGTTGAGCCCTAAACAATAACATAAGATTTTTAACGAAAAGCAGACTTCGAAATGAAAAAATCTCTCATAGTGGCAGCTTTGTTTTCTATCGGAATCGCAGTGGGTCAGCAGAAACCTATTTCTGCACCCCTGGTAAAGCATATTTACACCGCCGACCCTTCAGCTCACGTCTTTAATGGTAAAATATACATTTACCCTTCTCATGATATTGACGCAGGCATTCCTCAGAGTGAAGCCGGAGATCATTTTGCGATGAAGGATTTCCATATTCTTTCGATGGATGCCATAGACGGCAAAGTAACAGATCACGGCGTCGCTCTGGATGTGAAAGACATCCCCTGGGCGGGGCGGCAGCTCTGGGCACCGGATGCAGCGTATAAAAATGGCACGTATTACCTCTATTTTCCTTTGAAAGACAAAGAAGATATCTTCAGAATAGGCGTCGCCACCAGTAAATCCCCGACCGGGCCTTTTAAGGCTGAAAAAGAGCCTATCAAGGGCAGCTACAGCATTGATCCTGCAGTTTTTAAAGACACTGATGGTAGCTATTATATGTATTTCGGAGGTATCTCGGGCGGACAGCTACAACGCTGGAACAACAATAACTACAATGCCAACGGCAAGCTGAAGACCAAAACCGAAGAGGCTGTCTTGCCTAAGATGGCCAGGCTGAAAGGTAATATGCTGGAGTTTGAAGAAGCACCGAAAGACATCAGGATTTTAGATGAAAACGGCAGGGGTTTCCTGGAAGGGGACAATAACAAGAGGTTTTTCGAAGCAGCCTGGGTGCACAAATACAAGGGCAAATATTATTTCTCTTATTCAACCGGCGATACCCATTTGATCAGTTATGCGGTAGGGGATAATCCCTACGGACCTTTTACTTATAAAGGTGTGGTTTTGAATCCTGTGAAAGGATGGACCACTCATCATTCCATTGTGGAGTTTAAAGGAAAATGGTACCTGTTCTATCATGACGTTGAGATCTCGGGAAAAACACACCTCAGAAATATCAAGGTAACTGAACTGAGACACCTGCCCGACGGCAGTATTGAAACCATTTCACCCTATAAATAATGAGAGGTGTTTTTTGGCTGATCATTTTCCTGCTTTGTGGCAGTCATGCTTTCTCCCAGACTTTTACGGCTGAGGAAAAAGCCGTGATTTTGTCAGGAGATACCACTTCAATGCTCAGAGTCATACAGATAACCGAACAGAAAGAACTCAAAATATTGACGACCGTTTCCGGCGACATCACTCCCGGTGACCCGCTGATAAGCCTGCTGGCAGCCAGAATGCTGAAGTCGGTTAATGACCCGTTAAACCCCGGCGTGGGTATTGCTGCCCCGCAAGTCGGGATCAATAAAAATGTGATCTGGGTACAGAGGTATGATAAACCTGGTCAGCCCTTTGAGTTTTATCTGAACCCTAAAATCACCTGGAGATCGGCACTGCTGATCAAAGGGCCTGAAGGCTGCCTGTCTGTTCCTGAGGTAGCGGGAAATGTGTTGAGGAGTTATGCCATCCGGCTCAGTTACCATGATAAGGCCGGGACCAGTCATGAAGAACTGATAGAGGGTTTTACAGCGGTTATTTTTCAGCATGAAACCGATCATCTTCGAGGCATTTTGTTTACAAGCCGGCTGAGTGAGCAAGCTGCCGGTGTCTACAATGAAATAGGCGGACAGGTTGGTTTTTATCTGCCGAAACCTTAGCAAAAGAACTAAAAATCCTATCTGTTATAAAAGTTTTAAGTGCCTGTTAAACAGGTGTTTGATTGTGTTCAACCTTAAAAAAATAAAATGAAAACATTGAAAAAGCTCATCTGGAGCTATGCCGTTTCTATGGCATTCCTTTCTGCCGGAAACGCCCAGCAGCCAAGACGGACGCCTGAACAGGACAGCCTGTTTGCAAAAATGCAAAGGGACACCAGGGCTGACCATCAGCAGATGCTGTCGCAGCTTGGTATCACTACCCTCAGACAAGGAGCCAACGGCTCTGATCCCAAAGCTCCTAATGCGGCCAATTATGACGAATCCAAGGCCAACCCTTATCCGGAATTGCCAGATCCGCTCACATTGAAAAACGGAAAAAAAGTAAAGTCCGCCCAGGTGTGGTGGGACAGCCGGAGAGCCGAAATACTGGAAGATTTTGACCAGGAAGTGTACGGAAGAACTCCCGCGAATCTTCCGAAGGTGAAATGGGAACTGATGAGTGCCGCCCTTGAAAAAAACGGGGAGTTTGCTGTGGTGACCAAAAAGCTCATCGGAAGGGTTGATAATGCTTCTTTCCGTGACATCAAAGTGGATATTCAATTGACGCTCACGACTCCCGTAGAGGCTAAAGGGCCCGTTCCTGTCATGATGGAACTTAGTTTTGTGTTTCCTCCCGGCATGCGGCCACAAGCTCCGCCTGCGAATGAACCTACCTGGCAACAGCAGCTGCTGGCGAAGGGCTGGGGATACGCTGTCATTATTCCGACAAGCATCCAGGCCGATAACGGGGCAGGTCTGAAAAGCGGTATCATTGGTCTGGTCAACAAAGGCAATCACAGAAAACCTGACGATTGGGGAGCCTTAAAAGCCTGGGCCTGGGGAGCTTCACGGGCGTTGGATTATTTTGAGACAGACCCGGCTGTAGACGCAAAGAAAGTAGGGGTGGAGGGGCATTCAAGATATGGGAAAGCTGCTTTGGTAACGATGGCTTATGATCAACGGTTTGCGATCGGTTATATCAGCTCTTCGGGTGAAGGCGGAGCCAAGCTGCACCGCAGAAACGCCGGAGAAATTGTAGAAAATGTAGCCGCATCGGGTGAGTATCACTGGATGGCGGGCAATTTCATCAAGTACGCTGGGCCCTTGCAATGGAAAGACCTCCCGGTAGATTCTCACGAGCTGATCGCTTTATGTGCTCCCAGGCCGGTATTTATAGGAGCCGGAGACAAAGGTGATGGCTGGGTGGATGTGAAGGGGATGTTTATGGCCGCCGATGCTGCCGGTCCGGTTTATCGACTGCTGGGCAAAAAGGATTTGGGGACCTCAGAGTTTCCTGCCATTGAAACATCGCTGATCAGCGGAGAAATTGCCTTTCGTCAGCACAAAGGAGGGCATACTCCGGCACCCAACTGGCCTGTGTTTATAGATTTTGCCTCGAGATATTTTCAAGCTAAATAAATCATATCTGCGTAAAACTGATTTTTGTGCTTACCCTGTCCGCCGGAGGGGTAAGTACAGAATTTGCAGGTAGTAAAAAGGCTTTGAGATTATTTTGCAATGAGAGTGTCCGCCGTTCTGGAATGGGTAAAATTATGACCTAGTTCTCCACCAGCCATAGATCAGATCTCTTGATAAACACCAGTTTACGTTTCCAGAGTACTTTGAGCCAGATATCATCCTGTCCAAGTACATTCAGCTTATTGCCTTCTGTAATGAAGCCTTCAATGGCTGCTGCGGCAGTGGGCTGCGTTCTGAGATAAGCCCTTTTGGATTTGATGATGCCCGACTTGTAATTGCCGGGAGCATTGATCAATCCAAGCAGGAAGACCAGGTAAAGCAGTATAATCGCGATGTTTCTTCCGCTGACGCCTTGATGAAAGTATTTTTTCCGGACCAGGATCCAGAAGATATAAAGGGCCACGACAACAAGGAATATCACCAGGTAATTGAAATATTGCTGGTACAGCATCAGTAAAAAGTTAAGGTCAGTCCTGTCAAAACCGGAATACTTGTTTTCTAGGGCTATCTGGTTCATTTTGTCGAACACCTTGTCGCCGGGGTTGAGGTTATAATAGTTGTTGAGGTAGTAGAGAGCCTGCGGGTAATCACCCGAATTTTCATAAATATAGGAAAGTTTAAGGAAAGCGTTCTTCCTGTTGACCTGATTTGCCCTTAAAAGTGACTTATACACAATTGCAGCTTCCTCATATTTTTTATAACTAAACAAAGAATCTGCTTTTTCGGCTAGTTTTTTTTGAGCCTTAGAATCAGTAACTTGTAAAAATAGTACAAAAAAAAGAAGAAAAATTTTCGATATTTTTAAATAGTAATTTGGCATTCT
The DNA here is from genome assembly GCF_009905725.1 of Emticicia sp. CRIBPO. Lineage (GTDB taxonomy): Bacteria > Bacteroidota > Bacteroidia > Cytophagales > Spirosomataceae > Leadbetterella. The sequence continues at coordinate 129,814 of NZ_JAAAKV010000008.1, forward strand.
GAGCATAAATTTATAGTTTTGCATCCGCATTTGAGAGGGGCAATATCCTCAAGATTGTAAGATTCCGTAGCTCAGCTGGTAGAGCAATACACTTTTAATGTATGGGTCCTGGGTTCGAATCCCAGCGGGATCACTTTCAAATTTAGAATCTTTCGAGATTCCGTAGCTCAGCTGGTAGAGCAATACACTTTTAATGTATGGGTCCTGGGTTCGAATCCCAGCGGGATCACAAAGCGATGAAACTTCATCGCTTTTTTGTTTTAAATTGCTTTTGATATTGAGATTTGCTCTTTGGCCTGTTTCTGATACCTTCTGCTGAAGAGCAGTAGTGAGCTTATTAAAATTGTTCAAATTATTCAGGTTGGTGCTCGGCATTTTATATTTTAAGTATTTGCAAAATTAATATTCCATTTTGATTCCCGGCCTCACTTGGTGATCAATTTAATAAAAAAATGAAGAAGAATAAGAATAGAGTCATCGAAAGGGCGGTTATCCACGATTTTGCGGCGGAGGGGAAGTGCATTGTCAAGCATGAAGGAGAAGTGATTTTTGTGGCAGGAAGCAACGTGGCCCCGGGTGATGAAGTAAAACTTCTCGTGTCAAAAAAGAAGAAAAACTATTCTGAAGGAAGAATATTGGAAACGTACAGTTATTCACCGGATCGTATTGAGGCTTTTTGCAGCCATTTCGGCGTCTGTGGAGGCTGCAAATGGCAACATGTACCTTACGACAGGCAATTGCAGCAGAAATGGCAGCAGGTCAACGATCAGCTGGTCAGGATAGGGAAACTGCCGATAGGCGAAGTCTGGCCGATATTGGGTTCTGCAAAGACACAATTCTACAGGAATAAACTCGAGTTTACTTTCTCAAACAGCCGTTGGCTTACCAATGCCGAAATTCAGTCGGAAGATGATATCAATAAGAACTCGCTGGGCTTCCATGTCCCGGGCAGGTTCGACAAAGTACTTCCGATCGACAAATGCTATCTGCAGGGTGATCCGTCTAATGCCATCAGGGATTTTTTCGGGGAATATGCCCACAGCCACGGTCTTTCTTTTTATGACCACGTGATCCATGAGGGTTTTATGAGAAACCTGATGATCAGGACGAGTACCACGGGTGACGTGATGGTGGTGGTGCAGTTTGCCCAGAACAACCAGGAAGTGATTAAGGACATCCTGGATAAGTTCATTGAAACGTTTCCGCAAATCACCTCGGTCAATTATTTCATTAATACCAAAAGGAACGATACCTACTTTGACCTGGAACCGGTTTGTGTTTACGGTACGCCGTACATCACCGAAGAAATGGAAGGCCTGAAATTCAGGATCGGAGTGAAGTCGTTTTACCAGACCAACTCAGAGCAGGCATACGAGCTGTATAAGATCACCCGTGATTTCGCCAAAATCACCGACAATGACGTGGTATATGACTTGTATACCGGAACGGGCACCATCGCCAATTTTGTGGCCCGTCAGGCTAAAAAAGTAGTAGGGGTGGAATACATCGAGGAAGCCATTGAAGACGCCAAAGTAAATTCTGAGATCAATAACATCAGCAATACCTCTTTCTTTGCAGGTGACATGACCAAAGTACTCACCGATGCTTTCATTGAGAAGAATGGTCAGCCGGATGTCATCATCACCGACCCGCCGCGAGCCGGTATGAGCAAAGAGGTCGTGGATACCATTCTAAGGGCTGCTCCGAAAAGGATAGTCTATGTAAGCTGTAACCCTGCCACCCAGGCCAGAGACTTGTCACTGCTCTCGGAAAAATACAAAATCACAGAAGTAAAACCGGTAGACATGTTTCCGCATACCCATCATGTGGAGAACGTGGTAGGACTGGAGCTGAAATAATTCTTATTATATACGTAAGGCGGCGGGATTGCGAATCCGGATAATCCGGATTCGCAATCCTTTCGTTTTTTACGGATAATGGCATTTTAAAATTTTCGGGCTCCTGATTTGAGCTGAAAATGGATTTATCTATATTTGTTATATTATGCACGCATAACACCTTTGACTATGGAACCCAATCTGATCATTTATGCGATTCCTTTCTTTGTAGTAACGGTAATTTTAGAGGCCGTACTGATTACCCGTGAGCAGCGGGAGAGGTGGATTGAGGCCAAAGATTCCTACACTTCCATTGCTTTGGGCTTGGGGAATGTTTTCACCGGTTTGTTTACCAAAGCACTTATTTTCGGGATATATACTTTTCTGTATGAGAATTTCAGATTTTTTACGCTGGATACGTCCCAATGGTGGGTGTGGGTGCTGGCGTTTTTTGCCGACGATTTCAGCTATTACTGGTTTCACAGGGAAGCCCACCTGATCCGCTGGTTCTGGGCCTCGCACAAAGTACACCACTCTTCTGAAAAATACAACCTGGCCACGGCCCTCCGTCAGACATGGACAGGCAATGCCAGCGGCTCGTTTGTTTTCTATTTATGGATGCCTTTTGTGGGCTTCAACCCGATTGTTATCCTGACTATGCAGCAAATCAGTTTGTTATACCAGTATTGGATACACACGGAGGCCATCAATAAAATGTGGAGGCCTTTTGAGTATATTTTCAATACGCCCTCACACCACCGCGTGCATCATGGCTCCGACATAAAATACCTGGACGCCAATTATGCCGGTATACTTATTATCTGGGACAGGATGTTCGGTACTTTTGTGGAAGAAAAAGAAAGGCCTACATATGGTCTTGTCAGTAACCTGAATAGCTACAACCCCATTAAAATTGCCTTCAGTGAGTGGGTAGATATGGCAAAAGACCTGGCTAATGCCGGTTCATTGAAAAATGCCTTCAAATATATTTTTGCCCCGCCCGGCTGGTCTCCTGACGGCAGCAGGAAAACCTCTGAAGAGCTGAAAAAAGAAGCCGGGATAAAGTAAGATATGATATAATCAGACACCTAAAAACAGAAGCCTTGCCGGCTTCTGTCGGGAAACAACGATCATGGAGCTTCTTAATAACTCAGATTTTCATTCAAAGTGTGGTTGCCTGTTTTGTATTCTTCTATCTGACCCAGCAGTTCCATTGATTTGACAATCGGATTCCATTCTATTCCGTTGAAAATAAGCTGAAACCACTTCTTGCCCACATTCTCATACCTGATATTGAAGAAAAGCCATACAGCCGCGAAGGTAAACAAGAGCGTTATCAATACCTGTATCGCCAGACCAACCGGATTTCCGTATTTAAACATATTAACGGTGCAATAAAAGGTCGTCCATACAGGAAGCTGCAGAAAGAGCACCCTGGTCACCCAAAGGGTGGATAATTTCAGATTCGCCAGTTTGTTCTGGGCCGATATCACCGACTCACTGATGTCCATCTGGTGCATCAGCACAAGCTGGTAAACATAAATCCCGATGGCGATTTTGGTCAGTATGACCTGTATTCCGGCAGAAACGATGAAAAACGGACTGGCTTCCTGAAAAAGAGCTATAATAATGACATCTACAAACCCCACCCATGCAATGCCTGCCAGGATGGTAAAGATTTTTATCGGTTTCATTGACATCAGAAAAGACCGGACCTTGAGTTTGGTGATGTCTTCTGTGTTCTTTTTATTGATCGATAGGCTCTCGTCAAGCTTTTTGTGATAAGATTTCCAAAGGTTGATGATTTCTGCGTCTTCCATGATTATTGATTTCTGATGTTTGAAAATTTCTGTTTTAATACTTTTTTGATTCTCCCGATTTTAGTGGTCACGTTGGTTTCTGATATACCCATGATCTCAGCGATTTCTCTGTGGGTTTTTTCTTCAAGATAGAGCAGCATCAGGGCTTTGTCGAGTTCTTTGAGTTCAGCAATGAATTGTTGCAAAAATCTTACGTTTTCATCCATATCCGCAGATGGGCCCGGGTCTGTGAAATTCAGAATGCCTTCATTCAGCGGATCGGAAACCTGTTTCCTGTGGTTTTCTTTTCTGTAAAAGGAAATGGCAACGTTCAGGGCAATACGATATATCCAGGTCGAATATTTGTATTGATCCGAGTAGTTGTCGAATGATTTCCATAACTGCACGGTGATTTCCTGTATGAGATCCTTCCGGTCTTCAGGATCATAGCAGTAAGAGTTGGCTACTTTATAAAGGATGCCCTTATGCGTCTGAATGACAGAAAGAAATATTTCAGTCCTGTTATTCATACTTTTGCGGAAATCGGGTCAGGGGATACAAAATATTCAGTCTTCATTGTTTTTTGATTCATGTTTGAAAATAATCAATCTTAAATAAGTTATTGAATTATTCGCAGTAAGATCAGGAATGTCACACTTTTGGAGCAAATATTTTCTGGAGATCACTTCCTTTTTAAGGCAAAAGCTATGTAATCTGCTTCTTTCCTGAATTTTTCCCAGCCACCACCGTAAAATCCGAACAGGTCAAAGTCTTTCTGAATCCCGGAAAAATATTTATTGATACCCATTCTGTAAAACCTGGCCCTGGATTTAGTATTGGCTATGGCATAAACCCAGGCTTCCTTTTTGCTGGTGGTAAAGGCATAAATGGCAGAGATGATGGTCGCAAGTACCCGGTCTGTATCCCCATTATCAGAGATCGCTTTATCATTGATACCGTTGGTAAGAAGATTTTTATCACCCACTGTAAGGTTGTAAAAGCCGGGTATGGTGGTTGGATTGAACTTTACGATCTTGGTTATTTTACCTTTCGGACCTTCACTGATAAATTCGAAAACCGTCAGGGTTTCCTCTGTTTTAAATTTGTAGACTGATGACTTCATCCGGGTTGTGAGTAACTAAATTTTTAGTTGTTTTAATTAAGACGCCGGATTCTGCCTTTGGTCACGGTTTTTTGGGTTTATTTCTGAAAAATAAGTTCACTGATTGTTTGCCTGAAAACAACAGGGAGAAACAGGCTGATGAAGGTTTTGCTGAAGAAGATAAATGAGGGGACGAGTCTGTGAGCAAAGTTTAATTCAGTAGCAGGAGGGACGGCCACTGAATCATAAAACGGGCTTATTTAAAAGCCGGTTTGGGTATTCCGGCTGTTTTCAGCACTTCATTCGCTTTATCAACTTTATCCTGGCAAATGGGCATGTTTTTATAGATACTCAGGGAGTTATCAATCTCCACTCCGTAAATTTTCTTTTCGTTGGATCCTTTTATTGTTTTCATAATTCCATGAATGATTAAGTATGTCATTTGGACGACAATTGATTATCCAGGTCACTTTTTAGTTCTAAATTAAGTAAAAAAACAAGGCCACTTCCGTAGCCTTGCTCATCATTCATATCTGAAAAGAACCTGATTATTTCAGCTTCTTCAGTTCCGTCAATACGGCTTCACCTACACTTTTTGCTGACTGCGGGTTTTGCCCGGTGATCACCCTCTGGTCTGTGGTCACATGGTTTTGCCAGAGTCCTGATTTCTCGAATTTTGCACCACGTTCAATCAAAGTGGTTTCCAGCATAAAAGGCACTACTTTTTCAAGACCAACAGCTGCTTCTTCTTCATTGGTGAAGGCATTGATTTTCTTTCCGTCTACCAGGTATTTTCCATTGCTGAGTCTGATGTTGACTAATCCTGCAGGTCCGTGACAAACGGCACTGACTATACCGTTGTTGTCATAAATTTTCGCGGCAATTTCAGCCAGCCTGGCATTATCTGCCAAATCCCCACATGGCCCCATGCCCGCCTGCATAAAAGATGGCGGCGTACTCTTCAGGATTGATTTCTTCAGGCTTCCTGGTGTGCTCAACCTTTCTGTGGTATTTCTCATCTTCCCAGAATTTTTTGTTGGCCGGGTCTTCCAGGTCAAAACCGTCGACAGGGGCTTTTCCACCTTTTGGGCTTACAAAATCGATTTCATAACCTGCTTCATGTAGTACTTCCCACGGATGAGAAACTTCACCTAAATAATAACCTGTCGGCTGACCTGTGTCGCCTTTTTTGTCGTGGCTTGTTACCACAAATAATACCTTGTTTTTCATTTTGTTGGTTTTTTGGTTTGTGCAGTTGCCTGATGGTTAAGAGAGAACATGATGCAAGCTGCCATAATCATGATTCCCCTGGTGATGGTTTGGCCGGTATTTCGTCCTGAAACTCTTTTCATTTTGTATCGTTTGAATTTGATGACACAAAATTCGGGATAAGGGGAATGATGATACAGGAGAAATGTCACAGATTTAATGTGACATAAGTCACACCAGGCGGCTCAGAGTCTCTCTGGAAACACCTAAGTAAGAAGCAATCAGCGTTTTAGGAACCCGCTGAAACAAGCCGGGATATTGCTGCAGAAGCTGCTCGTACCGCTCTTTGGCGTTGCTGTTGAGTAAAGATAAGATCCTGCGTTGCAGTGCAATGTAGCCGGAGTTGGACTTGCGTCGGAAAAAATTCTCTATTTTATGCAATTCTGCACAGATTTTATCGCGGTTTTGTAAGGAAAGGCAGAGCAATTCGACCTCTTCAACACAGTCTATGGTAAGACTAGCCGGCGACTGACTGAAATAAGCCTGGTAATCAGTAATCCACCAGTCTTCCATCGCAAACTGTAGTATATGATCTTTGCCTTCCTGGTCTGTATGATACGCTTTCAGCAGACCTTTGACGACAAAATAATCGTTCATGACAAAATCACCTTCCTGCACGAGGAACTGGTGTTTTCTGAGTTTTTTTGTAGTAAAATGAGACAAGAGGTAGTCAAACTCCTGGTCTGACAGGGGTATCATTTTTTCAAAATGTTGTCTTAAGGCTAAACTCATGTGCCGAAGATAATTCAATTGGATTATACCTCCCAACAGAATTTGAAATTCTGCATTACATTAGCAGATCACGGATTGGATGCGTGCTTTCAGTTCCGGCAGGACTTCTTCAGGAAACCATTCATTTTTCCTCTGCCAGATGTTGTTCCTCGGGGAGGGGTGAGGTAAAGGGAAGTATCCGGGCAGGTATTCTTTGAAATTGCGGACGGTTTCAGTCAGTGTTTCCCGGGCCCTTTCTTTCAGGTAATATTGCTGGGCATATTGTCCGATCAGCAGCGTGATTTTTATCTCCGGCATTTTCTCCAGTAATTTCTGATGCCATAAAGGAGCACATTCCGGTCTTGGGGGCAGATCTCCTGTTTTTCCTTTGCCTGGAAAACAAAAGCCCATGGGCATAATCGCCATAAGGCTGGTGTCATAAAATGTAGCCTTGTCAACCCCAAGCCATGTCCGCAGGTTATCTCCGCTTTTGTCGTTCCATGGAATACCGGATTCATGCACTTTCCGCCCTGGAGCTTGGCCGATGATCATGATCTTGCTTCCGGAACTGGCCTCGACCACCGGGTTAACGCCGTCTTTCAGATGTTCTGCACAAACACGGCAGCTCCTTATGTGTTCGAGAAGTTGATGCATTTTTTTCCTGGATTTAAGTCCGGAACACGGCATGAAACGTCTCAGCAGATCCGGGTACGTTCGTGCTACCTTTTCTTTGTCTTTACTCCTTTGTCCCTGTTCCTTATTTCTTACTCCGTCATCTTCTTCAGGATTCCTTTCTCAACGCTTTCATTGAGCAGGTTTTCTGCGTAATTCCAGATGGTGGCAGAGCCGTTTTTGATGACTTTCTTTTTGTCGTACACTTTCTGGTAATCTACATTGAATTCTGCCCAGGTGCCGCCATTATTTGATGTGTTTTGAAGCAAAGGTTCAAGCCTGTCCATTGATCTGGCAAATTTGGCTTCATCCGTCAGGCCGTCTTCAAATTCTTTCCAGATGTCGATATACTCTTCCGCCTGTTCTGAGGGCAGCAGTCCGAAGATCCTTTTTGCCGCTTCCAGTTCTTCGTCAGTATTGGTGTGATTTTTTACAGTATCGTAAATAAAGGTGTCGCCTGCGTCTATTTCAACGATATCATGAATAAGGACCATTTTGACCACTTTCAAAATATCAACAGGCCTGTCGGAATGCTCAGCCAGGACAATCGCCATCATGGCCAGGTGCCAGCTATGTTCTGCGTCATTTTCGTTCCTGTCGCTGTTAAAAAGCTTCGTTTTACGCTGGATATATTTGAGTTTGTCTATTTCCTTGATAAAACTTATTTGTTTGAGGAGATTATCAGTGTTCATCTTTTGCTCTGTTTCAATTCCGGTCCGAAATATAGTTTTTTATAAATAAATTTCACCCTGCATGGTGATTACCGAAGAACCACCGACCAGGATATCATCTTTCCTTACCATGACATCAATTAAAGAGGGTTGGTTTAATTTTACGCCTTGCAGAATCCGGTATTCATTACCGGCCTTTATCAGCTCATTCATATGCAGAAATCCTGCTAAGGGGCCTGCGGCTGTTCCCGTTGCGGCGTCCTCATCAATTCCGATCAGCGGGTTAAAAAAACGGGATTCCGCTACATAGCCTTCGGCTTCGTCATTCAGTGTGAAGCAATAGAACCCTTCAAAATCAAACTGTTTGGAAAGACTGATGAGTTGGTGATTATCCGGCTTAATGCTATTCAAAATCGCAGATGAAGTGACAGGAACCATCAGGTGGGAAACTTCTGTGCTCACAACAGCCGGGGCAAGGCCCCTGAGCGTAAAGTCCTCAATACTCAATCCGAGGGCACCGGCAAGCGGCTCCGAAGAAATAGTGTGCCCTTTTACGGCAGGTTTTTGCTGCATTTTAACAACCGGAGTCATCCCGTCATAACTTATGGCAAGGAATATCGGGTTTTCTTTCATGATAACAAAATGATCTAAACCCTGGTCTTTAAAAATTTCCATTCCCCTGATTAAGGCGGCACAGACCGCTCCCAGTAAATTGTGACCGGCACCGTCAACTTCAAAACCGGTTGGGGTAAAAGAACGGATGTTGAGTGCTTTCTGAATTTCTGAGTAATAAACAAACGAAGTTTCAGAATAACCGAATTCTTTTGAGATGTTTTCATACTGACCCGGCTCCAGGTTTCCGGCTGTAAATACGACCGCCAGAGGATTGCCTTTATAGCTGCTTTTTGTAAATACATCTGCCACACAGTAGGCCAGTGATTTCCTTTCTGTCATTTTTCCAGGTATTAAAATGAGATTTCAATATTGCGTCTTCAACCGCCTTTGCTTCAAGGCGGCATGGATACAACAAAATTTTAAGCTTTTTCAGACTATGAATGTGAAATAAATTTTTTCTCTGCCTGCTATTCCACTTTCTTTCTCAGCAGCACCAGGTTGTCCAGGAGAAGGTTCGTTGACCAGATAAAGCTGGCATCATTAGAACTGTTATCGAAGATATCCCTGAAATTGGTATAGGATGATTTGTTGTCAACCCCAGCACTGGCATTGGTAAAAGTACTGGCAGCCGGCCAGCCTGAATCATCATAGGAGGTATTGAACCAATTGCCCGGCAGTGCCCAGTGTATGCAATAGCTGTTGGCCGTAGCCGAAGTGGTTGAGCAATTACCCGAATACCGGTAATTCCCGGTTTCTGTCAGGCAGGAAAGGTCGGTTACGGGCGAAGTGTAAAAAGTCTGGGCTTTCCAGGTGTTGTTGGTAATGGCTACGACGGCACCCGAGGCGTTTTTTATGACGGCCACAAATCCACCGTCACCCACATAATTAGCTGAACTGCCTTGAGATTCCGTGCCTAAACCCAGGTTTTCTTCCCAGTCCACACATTTTACCGCAATGGTAAATGGCTTTAAGGCTTTGAACCTGACTATTGAAGCGTTGAAATCTGTATAAGGTACGGGGTCTTTACCTACGGGTACGCCGTTGACGTACATTTCGAAGTAGTTATCAGCGAATATGTAAGCGGTATATATTTCTCCGGAATTATCGACCGTCACCACATCACTGCCTGACAGGGCTGCCAGGGCGTTGGCTGAGGTACTGTAACCATGTCCGGGAACATAGGAGTTGAATAAATCGGAAGCGAAAGGAAATGAAGTGTTTGTAAAATTAACTTCTGCCGGAACAGTCCAGGTTTTGTTATCAGAAGAGCTGATGGTTCCCAGTGCTGCAACCCTTTGCCCGGCGGTAAAGAAATTATTGACGGTGGTGGTGCCTTTGCCCTGGCTTACAGATCCTGTGCCGGTGTAAGTGCCTCCGGAAGGACCGGAAATGTCATCGGTTTTGCTGCAGGCAGAAATTGCCGAGACGAATAATACAATGCAGAGTTTTAGTTTCATGATTTGAGGTTGGGCTGTTTGTAAATTACCTATTCCGGAATGCTCCGGAAAAGATAACCATATACAGGGCTTGTAATATACGGATAATTGAAACAGTTTTTACCATTCAAATCGCATGAAAAGGAAGAAGAATCAACTATGAGGTTCCGTATTGCCCGGCTTAAGAAAAAATCAGGATGTTTTCAACTTAACCGGTAACCAGATTTCTTCTTCAGAATCCGGATCATTGTTTTTGTATTTTTCTCCTAGAATCTCAAAATGAGGCCTGTGATCGAGTTCATAGTCTGAAGATGGAAACCAGACCCCGAAAATGTATCCGAAAGTGCGGGCCGCGGTGGGCGAGGCTCCCTTGTGCAAGAAAACCGCATAAAGCCCTTCCGGAATTTCAAAGGAAGCCATGTTTTCGGGGATAGCACTGAAATCAGGAACTTCAACTGCCGCCCATTTGGTAAAAACGGTTCCGGGATTAAAATCAAAAGCAGACTCATATACCTGAAGAGAAAACATGTCGGGGCTTAGCCTGTTTTTGATTTCCTGACGTCTGGGCATGAAGCTCCGCCAGAGTTCGGCGGTTTTATTGTCTGCCATAGACATTTGCAGGCTTATGCCGACCAGTTTTTTAAGGGAAAGGGTTTCGATTCTGGGTTCCATACCGTTGAGTTATACAAAAAAGGCAGACTTTCGCTAAATCTGCTTTCAAGGGGATAAATATAATGAAATACAACGGGAAATCAGAAAGGATACTCTTCCAGAGGGTCGCTGTCAATATCGGGTTTGTTATTGGCTTTACTTCCGAAGGTCTTCAGTCCGTCGTCCTGTTGTTGTCTCGGACTTTCAAAATGACTGAACCCTGAATTGTCGGTGAAGCTTTTGAACGAGTTATTGTCACCGAAACCTGACATCGGAGCGTTGAGATCACCGAATTTGGTGTATTTACCGATAAACTGAAGTTTAATGGTATCAATGGTACCTGCCCGGTTTTTCGCGATGATCACTTCACCCACCCCTTCGGTGGAGTTACCGTTTTCATCTTCCGTAATCTTGTAATATTCAGGTCTGTACAGGAACATAACCATATCGGCATCCTGCTCAATGGAACCGGATTCCCTCAAATCAGACAGCTGAGGTCTTTTATCGCCACCCCTGGTTTCTACCGCACGACTCAGCTGCGAAAGGGCCAGTACCGGCACGTCGAGTTCTTTGGCCAGGTTTTTCAAAGCCCTTGAAATGGCTGCGATTTCCTGTTCCCTGTTTCCTGCAATCCCCGAACCGTCGTCACCCGTCATCAGCTGAAGGTAATCGATGATCACCATCTGGATATCGTGCTGGGCTTTCAAACGACGGCACTTGGCCCTGAGCTCAAGGATCGAAAGGGCAGGGGTGTCGTCAATAAATATGGAAGATTTGGATAATTTGTCAATTCTATGGTGCAGCTGCTGCCATTCATGGCTCTGAAGGGTACCTTTACGCAGCTTTTCACTGTCAATTTCCGCTTCAGCAGAAATCATCCTGAGCATCAGCTGGGTAGCCGACATCTCCAGCGAGAAGATGGCAATCGGGGTATCAAAGTTAACTGCCGCATTCCGCATGGATGAAACGACGAAAGCCGTTTTACCCATACCGGGTCTGGCCGCAATGATCGTTAATTCCGTTTTCTGCCAGCCACCGGTCAGCCGGTCCAGGTCGGTGAAACCGCTCGGTACTCCCGTAAGACCATCGCTGTTGTTCTTTTTCTTGAATTCAAGTTCATCTATCGTCAGCCTCATGATAGAGTTGGCATCCAGGTAGTTTTTACGGATGTTTTTTTCCGATATCCCGAAGAATGATTGTTCTGTCTTATCCAGGAGATTAAAGACATCATTTTGCTCATCATAGGAGTCGTTCAGGATATCATCTGCCACCCTGATCATGTCCCGCTTGATGGCCGACTGGGCCACCGCCATGGCGTGGTATTCTATGTTGGTGGAGGAGTTGATTTTACCTGCCAGTGAGGCAATATATTTTGATCCGCCGACCTGCTGAATCGTCCCGCTTTTTCTGAGTTTACGGATGACATTCAGTACATCTATCGGCTCAGATTCCTCATATAATTCACGGATGGCCTCAAAAATAATCTGATGACTGGTGTTGTAGAAACTTTTAACGGTCAGAAGTTCGTTGATAAGAGAAAAAGCGTCTTTTTCGATCAAAATCGCACCAATAACCGCCTCTTCCATATCCGTGGTATGAGGTAGTACCTTTCCGCTTTCCTGCTTGTAAAAGGTCGTTTTTTGTGCAATATTTGTTGATTCGCTCAAAGTTTCTGGAATTTTAATTTGGTCCTGTTATTTGCTGTCATTGAATTTTAATGTAATATTACACAATATATCCAAGATAGTAAAAAAGGGCTGAAGAGTGGCCGGAATGAATAATGATTTGATTGTCAATACTTTATTTTTTTTAGCTATTTTTTTGTGGAAAAGTATGATGTAATTGTGAATAATTTTTAGAATATTGGGTAAACATTAAACCAAACGAGAATTGACAGAGAAAATTTTAAAACTAGAATCCTTGCCACTTAATGAGTTTCTGGGGATTCAGAATCAGAATATAAAAGAGATAGCCAATGCCTTCCCGAAAAGCAAAATTATCTCCAGGGGCGACGAGATTGTTTTGAAAGGATCTGAAACGGAAGTCAATGAAATCAGTCTGCTCATTGATAATCTGCTCAATCATTTCGATAAATTCGGAAACCTTACGCCGGACAGCATCAAGAACTATATTCAGGGAGAAACCAACGTCACAGAGCACCTTTTGCCTGACGACGACGTCATTATCCATGGCAACCGCGGCCTGATCGTGAAAGCCAGAACGGCGAATCAGAAAAAACTGGTGGAAGCCTCTGTGACCCATGATATTGTGTTTGCCATCGGACCGGCCGGAACAGGTAAAACCTACACTGCCGTGGCTTTGGCTGTGAGGGCCCTGAAAGACAAGCTCGTGAAGAAGATCATCATCACCAGGCCTGCGGTGGAAGCCGGGGAGAATCTTGGTTTTTTACCCGGTGACCTTAAGGAGAAAATAGATCCGTACCTGAGGCCTATCTATGATGCCCTGGAAGACATGGTGCATCCTGACAAACTGAAGTTGTTTCTTGAGAAAAACACGATAGAAATCGCTCCTCTGGCTTATATGCGTGGCCGTACTCTCAACCACGCCTTTATTTTGCTTGATGAAGCCCAGAATACCACGCCGATGCAGATCAAGATGTTTCTGACCAGGATGGGCCCTAATTCGAAGATCATCATTACCGGTGATAAAACGCAGGTCGATTTGCCTAAGAATCAAAAATCGGGCCTTGAAGACGCACAGAAAAAACTGGATAAGATCAACGGGATCAAATTCATTGAGCTGGACGGACGGGACGTAGTAAGACACCCATTGGTGGTACAAATCCTCGAAGCTTATGACAAAGCAGACGCTTAGAATTTTCATATTATTATGCCTGCCATTTATTGGTTACGGACAAACGCAGATTCGCTGTGCTATCAAGGAAATAGCACAGCAATCTCTCAGAAACAGGCACCAGGCCTTTGAAAAAAAACTGCAGCAATACTATTCCAAAGCAGAAGGAAGCCTTGAGTCTGATGACAGGCTGATTAAAATCCCTGTGGTGGTGCATGTGGTGCACAACAACGCTTCGGGGACCATCGGAGGGGATAAAAACAACAACATTTCAGACGAACAGATCATCTCCCAGATTAAAGTTTTAAACGAAGATTACCGGAGAAAATCCGGTACGCCGGGTTTTAACAGTTCACCTGTGGGTGCCGACATGAACATTGAGTTTGTGCTCGCTTCTGTTGATCCTGAAGGCAATCCTACCAACGGGATTACCAGGACTTATTCTGCCCAGGCCTCGTTTGATGTATTTAAAGACAATTATACGCTCTCGTCCCTTTCATACTGGGACGCCAACAAGTACCTGAATATCTGGGTAACGTCGATTAAAGACGGATACCTGGGTTACGGGGAGTTTCCGGGAGCTGATTTTGACGGGCTTGATCTGGAAGATGTCAATGAGCAGATTGACGGGGTCATTATCGACCATAAAGCATTCGGCAGACAAACCGGCACTTCCAATTCAGGGGTTTACAAATTCGGACGGACCGTCACTCATGAAGTGGGCCACTGGCTCGGCCTGATCCACACCTGGGGCGATGCTTTCTGTGGCGATGACTTCTGTAATGACACGCCGCCTACCGAAAGGGCCAACCTGAGTAATTTCTGCAGGCCGCTTTCTTCCAATTGCAACGGGATGGTCACCCAAAACATGATAGAAAACTTTATGGATTACACGCCCGATTCCTGCATGAATACCTTTACACAGGATCAGAAAGGGAGGGTAAGAGCGGTTCTTGAGCTCAGTAAAAGACGCCGACGCCTGGTGATCAATTCCCAGTTCAGTTTACCGGCTGCTGAGAAATTCGAGGTGAGGGTACTTGAAAACCCTACGATAGAAGACCAGTTCAGGCTGCAGGTGCTTCTGCCTGGTTATAAGGACTTTTCATATAAAGTGTATAACAGCATGGGGCAGGAGGTCCTGGCAAAAGACTTCAAGGATTATCCCAGCACCGTGATCGAAATTCCGAGGGCCAAGCTGAGTAAGGGGATATTCAACATCCGGCTCATTTCAGGCGACGAGGTGATTTCCCGGCGGCTTATTTCCTTGTAAATATACCCAGAAACTTCTTTTTCTTTATCAGCCCGGCCTTTGGTGTGTGGCTTTCATTTTCTTTGAGCAATTCTACCCTAAACGGAACGGAAACGTTATCCCAAAGCAATTTGATTTCTATTTCGTCTTTTTTTGTTTCGAACATTTCAATCGTAAAGCCTTCATAAATATTGGTGTTTATCACCGGTTTAGCCGGAAACTGGTGAAGGTTTTGCCCCGGATCGTAGGTAAATGCACCCCATTGTCCCAGCCGGGCGTTCAGGATGATGTCCCACGAGTCTGCACGCGGTAAAGTGAACAGGGTGTAGGTACCGCTCTCAAAACGCCGGTCTCCGATTTTGAACGGGCAGCTGAAATTGATCTCTGTGGCCTCATTTGCCCCGGTTCTCCAGACTTCGCCGTAGGGTATCAGTTCTCCGAAAATAACCCTGCCTTTTTTGAAGGGTTGTCCGTAAGTAATTTTGATGTACTTGTTGTTGGAAGTGAGCAGGTTACAGATCATTGTAGGGCTGTATCGTACCTGTGGATTAACAATACTGTCTGATTTTGCGATGGATTTACTAAAACTGAAAATTAATAAAAAACCTAAAATTACTCTTTTCATATTGATCTCTATCCGTTAAAAAACAATTATCTTTGAAGCAAAGCTTAAACATAAACGCTCTTGGATGGGAAAAGTTACGGTAGACAAACCAGATTTTGATGATATTTTTATGGAACTCGCCATCAGTCTGGCCAAAAGGTCACATTGTGTAAAGGCCCAGGTAGGTGCGGTGCTCGTCAATGAAACCAGGATTATTTCAATAGGATATAATGGTCCGCCGTCAGGGACGCATAACTGTGATGAGGATTTCGGAGACGATGGCTGCCCGAGAGATTCGAAGGGAAGCTGCTCACTGGCTTTGCATGCCGAACAGAACGCGATTCTGTACGCCGCCAAAAACGGTGGTAAAGTAGAAGGAGCTACGCTTTATGTTACCCTTTCCCCGTGTATCGCCTGTGCAAGGGTGATCTATTCCATGAAGATCCGTAAGGTTTTCTTTTTAAACTCCTATGCACAATACAAGGGCATTCCGAGTGACGAAGGAGTGGATTTTCTCAAAAGATTCGGAGTTGAAGTCATACAATACCAACCAAAAGTGATCACATGAATTATCTGGCTCATCTGTATCTGTCCGGCAAAAATCCCGAAATTATCATCGGCAATATGATCGAGGATTTCATAACCGGTAATATAGATCATCCCAGGAATAATTTTCTGACACCTTTGATGAAAATTGGGGTTAAAATGCACAGGGAGATCGATACCCTGACAGATACCCATCAGCTGATCAAAGACTGCAAGTCCGTTTTTTACAGCGGGTTCGGGAAATATTCTCCCATCATTACCGATGTGCTTTGTGATCATTTCATTGTGAAGCACTGGACCAGATTTACGACTGAGCCTTTTGATGAATTCCGTCCGAGGGTTTATGCTGCCCTGGTTCAGCACCGCGACCTGCAGCCTCTTCAGATGCAGCAAATGGTGGACTCAATGATCAAACATGACTGGCTGATCGGCTACGGCGAAATGTGGGGCCTTGAGCGGTCGTTTATGAACCTGAACAGAAGAATAGGCAAAGACGAAGTTGACCTGACCCTCTGCCTGCCTCTTTTTGAAAGCAATTATGTGTTTCTGGAGGAGAAATTTGTGGACTTTGTTTATCTCGTTTCCAGTTTTTGTGCAGAATTTTTAAATATCAACTATCCGGATGGCCAATAAGAATCAGGAATTAATAGATAATCTCAAAAAAGAAAATATAAAACCGGCGTACCTGATCCACGGTACAGAACCTTATTTTATCGATAAACTCACACAGAAAATCATAGACATCACCATTCCCGACTATGAGAAGAGCTTTAATGAGGTGATTTTGTACGGTAAAGACCTGACGACAGGCGATGTGATCAGGTATGCGAGGCAATTCCCAATGATGGGTGACAAGCAGCTCGTGGTCATCAAGGAGGCCCACCAGATTGCCGACATCGGGAACAAGGAAAACCAGACGCTGATTGAAAACTATATGGCCAGTCCGCAGCCGTCGACTGTGCTGGTGATGAGTTTCGGCAAGGCACAGGATGAAAGGAAGACCTGGGTTAAGTCATTTCAGAAGAAAGGGGAGATTCACAATTTTAAAAAGATGTATGATAATGAAGTGCCTGACTTTATCATTGAATACTGTAAAGCCAGTAACATCAAAATCAGCCCCAAGGCCGTTCAGCTTCTTGACGAGCACATCGGCAACAACCTCCAGACCCTGATCAAGGAAATCGACAAGATTCTGGTCAATATCAAACCCGGAGAAGCGATAGATGCGGGGGTAATTGAAGAATTTGTCGGAATTTCGAAAGACTATAACGTTTTTGAGCTCCAGAAAGCCCTGACCGACCGCAATGTTTTTAAGTCGGTCCAGATTGCTGAATACTTCGGAGCCAACAGCAAAGACCATCCTATACAGCCGACCATCATTATTCTTTATAATTTCTTTTCAAAGATACTCTTGTTTCACGGCTCCAAAGACAAGTCTGACAAGGCCCTGGCCTCTTCGCTGGGGGTTAATCCGTATTTCCTGAAAGACTACAAAAAGGCGGCTCATGCTTATCCTGTGGGACAATTGATCAAGATTATCCATACCCTGAAAACGATCGATAAGAAATCGAAGGGGATAGATGCGGGGTCTGCTACCGAAAGTGATTTGTACAAAGAGCTGATCTTTGACATTCTGCACTGATATTATTTGCACCTGATTTTAACGAATATCATTTAACGGGGAATTATTTCCCCGTTAGCTCTTCATTTTGAGGAAATTCTGCTTGATGTTCTCGCTTTGGTTTTATTGTAATTTGCTGATAGTCAATAATCTATTTTATTGGCCCGGTATTGGTATTATAATTTTATATCTTCGGATAATCATACGAAGAACTTAACTATATTTTATCACTAAACTCAGAATCTAAGATGAAAAATTTGAAATTTTTGGTACTCGGAGCATTGTTTATAGCAGGTTCAACCTTTATGGGAGCGTGCACGGAATCAAAACAGGATCAGGCAGCAGAAGATGCGAAAGAAGCCATTGACGATGCTAAAGATGAACTGCAGGATGCCGGTGACAAACTGGAAAATGCTGTTGATAATGCCGTAGCGGATATAAAATCAGAAAAAAACAGTGTGAAAAATGACCTGGACGAAGCCATTAAGGAACTGGACGAAGAAGCCAAGAGGGTAGATGAAAAAATCAAGAACGCTTCGGCCCAGGAAAAAACAAAATGGGAGAAACGTAAAGAGAAACTGGAAGTAAAAAGACAGGAACTTAAAGACGACCTGAAAGAGATCGGTGATGAAACTGAAACCGGTTGGAAAGAATTTAAAACTGAAGTAACCACTAGAATAAAAGATGTAAAAGACTTTCTGAAAGGAGAAGACAAATGACATCTAACCACTGAACCCCTAAAGGCCTTGTCTCCGGACAAGGCTTTTTTTTGCTTTACCCGGTTTATTTGACAGAAACATAAACAGAAAGGAAGTGAAAAATACTGCCGCCCAACACAAACAAATGCCAGATGGCGTGATGATACATAAGCTTTTTCCACATATAGAACACTGTCCCTACAGAATAAAAAGCCCCGCCGATCATAAGGTAATAGAAAGCATCCTGAGGCATATTCCGGAACATCTCGCCTGAAAACATAGCCGCCACCCAGGCAATAGCCAGGTAGAAAAATGTGCTGAGGAATTTGAAACGGCCCGTAAAGTATATTTTGAATATGATGCCTGCCAGTATGATCAGCCAGAACACCAGGAGGAAAATCCAGCCTTCCATGAATTTAAATGCCAGCGGGGTAAATGTGCCGCCAATCAGCAGGAAAATAGAAATATGGTCCATGATCCTCATCCGTCTTTTAAAAAAGACATCGGTAGTGGCATGATAGATCGTAGAACTGAAATAGGTAATCAAAAGGCAGCAGATATAACCGGAGTTGACATAAGCCATCGTCAGGTCGCCTTTGATAACCGGAAAAATCAGGAGGAGCGGGGAGATGGCCAGAAAGAGGATGGCCCCGAGACCGTGGGTCACGGCGTTGGCCATTTCGATTTTTTTCTCGTTGATCATATCTGGGACAATATTACGAATTTAAAAAACAGAGGCCGTCATTTTTTTGAAGCTTTATCAATTCCTTTACATTAAAGCAGGGAAGGATACATTTTGTCAAACCAATCTGATTCTTCCGGTGAGCAGTTCGTCCATCATGCCGGCCTTCAGGGCTTTGTACTTGCCGAGTTTGACCTCAAGCTTCTCTAATTCCAGGTCCATGTCGCTGATCAGGTCTGCAATGGCTTTTTGCTCGGCTTTGTCAGAAGGTAAACGGACACTCATGCCGGTGAGGGTGTCCATTTTAATGTACGGTGTATTGCCTGCATTGGCCTCCGTAAATATCCTGTCTTTCAGATAGATATCGAGATAAGCCTTAAGATAATGGACGTTTTCGTTGAAGCCCGACATCACGTAGGTTCTCTGGTAGGCATTGAATTTGCCTTTGTAATAATGAATGTATCCGACATTCGATCCGTTGCCTGAGATCATAAGGGCTTCGGTATCATAAGCATATTCGTCAATGTGATAGTATTCTTTGGCACAGGTATAAAACCGGTACATGCCGTTGCTCACCATGGCATTGGCATCCAGTTTCCCGGTGGTGATTTCAGAACAGGTATCACCGAGGTTGACCACTTTCCAGGGTTGTGAGAAACCCGAGAGCCGTTTTTTGCCGGTGAAAATCAGCTGCATGGTGGCTGATTTGATGGCCTTCTTTTTCTGGATGAGTTTTTCGAGCGATTTTATCAATAAGCCTGCCGTATTTAAGGCGTTGGCAATGGAATCCTGTTCGTCGACAGTAGGAGGCAGAACGATCGGCAGAATCCGGGCTATTTTGCCGGTGTAACTTTGCTGTTTGGTACCCTGGCAATATTTGAGGGCCAGCTGCCCTCCAAACCTGACATAAAAATGGTAAAGGTATTCACCGGAAAGTTCCTTGCCCGGAAACAAGGCCATACAGGATTGGTTGGTGGTGGCTTCTTTGCCTGTAATGCCGCAGCTTCCTCTTGTGCCATCGGCTTCCAGTCCTGTGATGGCGATCAGGAACGTGTTTTCGGGTAATATTTTGAGATTTTCGTGTTTTACAGCCTCTTCTGTCACTTTCTCGGCAGTGTCCGTAATGATGTTGTAGTTGAGTTCCCCGCTGGTAATCCACAGAATGTTGCCTTTATAAAACTCAGGCATACTCCTGGAAGGCGTATTTCCGCTTGAAAATCCCGTCATGACCTCTTCGAACCTTTTCAGATGCCAGTCGGCAGGAACAAGGCCCAGTTCGGTCTTTTTATACCCTTTGATTATTTCCATTCAAACCCCATTTTCTTTAAGTGATCCTTTACTTTGGCTGCCAGATCGTCCGTTTCATCTGTCAGCTGAGGTAATGTATTTTCATAGCGGTCAGCCAGCTCCCTGATCCTGTCGGCCAGTCTGTGACTGATCTTTTCCATTTCAGACTTCAGGTCTTGTTGTAACTTTCCCATCCATTTCTTTTCTACTACGAGGGTTTTAATATCCTCTTCAGTAAGTAGGTTGAAATGATTGACTACATATTTTTCAAGCAATCCTACGGCTTCCTTTACCTTGCGGTTGAGTACGGATTCCTGTTCTGTGAGGGACAGTGCAGACCTCAGAACCGATAATTCGTCTTCTCTTTCCTTACCATACTGCACCCGGGGTTCGGCTGCGATTTTTAACAGGTCAGCGGCTGCTTTTTCCTCTTCGGCCGCTTTGAGCTTTTTCAGCAGCAAGGCTTTGTTAATTTTACTTTTGTCGTTTACAACATCAGAGAGATAACCGTCTTCGCCGCCGTGTTCTTCTTCGAGGGCTTCGATCTGGCTTGAAACAGATGAACGTTGAGATTCAAGTTCAGATAATTTTTTCTGATGTTCAATATAATATTCCTCAATGATGATTTTACGGGGAATGATCCGGCCTTCCCATTCTTTTTTGCGGTTAGTATTCTCAACCTCATTCCCGGCAGACCAGCCTGTGCTGATTACAGCATATACATCATCCTGCATGGTTTCGTTCCAGTAGGTCATCAGATGCTGATAGATGTCGTAATTGTCGATCAGTTTTTTATGGGCAAAAGACTTCAGCAGACTTTCAGACAATTGTTTGATAATCAGCTTAGGTTTCAGGCCAATGCTCAGCTCTTTTAAGGGCAGCATATTTTCCTGCTGCCATTTCAGGAATTGCCTGCTGATGTCATCTGTATAGGCTTTGAATTCGCTGTTTCCGAAAATAGTCCGGCGGATATCGGCAGAACTGACTTTGAGCGTGCTGTAGTTTTGACGTTTTCCGGGTGCAAACAATTCGTTTTTCAGAGACGGGTAAACTTCCCAGTAAGGTTGAAGTAAATTAATATCTCCGTCCGGAATATCTCCGAGTAAATGAGCTTCTATATCCTGCAGGTCTTCTTCTTCCTGGCTGTCGATATACCTCGGAATATTGAGATTATAGTCATTGGCTTCTATTTCACTGAGCGGGACGTCCCTCGAAAACTTCGGCACACTGACTCTTTGGGTGAACACATCCACAACTTTCTTAATGTCCTGTTCCCTCAACCTGTTCTTGTTGCCGTCCTTAACATACCCTTTTCCGGCGTCAATCATGAAAATACTGTTTCTTTCAGTGGTATTTTCCTTGTCAATCACAATGATGCATGCCGGGATGCTGGTGCCGTAAAACAGGTTGGGCGGCAGACCGATGATGCCCTTGATGTATCCTTTTCTGACCAGGCTTTTCCTGATGTCTCCTTCGGCATGACTTCTGAACAATACACCATGTGGCAAAACCACCGCTCCTTTGCCCTTGTCTTTGAGGGAGTGAAGGATGTGTAACAAAAAAGCGTAGTCTCCGTTTTTGACGGGAGGAACACCAAATTCTGTGAACCGTCCGTAAACGTCCTGAAACGGGTTAAATCCGTCAGTCCAGTTTTTGCTCGAAAAGGGAGGGTTCGAAACCGCATAGTCGAACTTCATCAGGCTGCCGTCATCGTTCAGAAACAATGGATTCGAAATGGTGCTCTGGCCTTTGGCAATGCTGATCCTGGGATTATTATGCAGGATCATATTCATTTTGGCCAGTCCGGCGGTGGTCACTTCTTTCTCCTGTCCATAGAGCAGGATGCTTTTGGCAGCTTCCTCCGCTACTTTGAGTAACAGTGAGCCGCTGCCGCAGGTGGGATCATAGGCAGAGGTTTCGTCATTTGAATTGACTTCATTGATGCCCAGGATCTTAGCCATGATGCGGCTTACTTCTGCAGGCGTATAAAACTGGCCTTTGCTTTTCCCTGATTCAGCCGCGAAATGACGCATGAGGTATTCGTAAGCATCTCCGAGGATGTCGTCGCCGTCAGCCCTGTTTTTGCTGAAATCGAGTTCAGGGTTTTCAAAAATGGTAATCAGGTCGCTGAGCTTGTCGAGCATTTCTTTGCCTTTGCCCAATTTTTCTTCGTCGTTGAAGTTCGCCTGTGTGATAATGCCGGTGAGTCCGTTGGCCTCAGCCAGTTTGCTGATGATCCGATTGATCCCCTGACCAATGTCTTTTTTGTGTTTTAAGGCCACAAGGTCTTTGAAACTGCCGCCTTCCGGTACCTTAATTAAATCTTCTGTTGATGTGGAATATTTATCAGAAACATATTTTACAAACAAAAGTACCAACACGTAATCCTTATACTGGGAGGCGTCCATTCCTCCCCTCAATTTATCACAACTAGCCCATAGTGTGGAGTAGAGTTCAGACTTTTTAATGGCCATGCGACTTATTTAATTCTATATATTTTTATTCAAACCCTATTTTCCGGGTTCAATTTTATAAAAAAATCTAAAAAAAACGGAATAATTCTTGTTTATTATTTTGACTCGCCTATATTACCTACTTGTAATATATTATGTACTAAAGTTAATGGTATATGTTATAGGCACTCGCAAAAGATGTTAAAATCAGGGTTTGAAAAGCAGGTTTTCAGGCGATATGATTTACCCGGCTCCTTCACTTTCAGCAGACACCCCCTGAAAAAACAAAAACCGGAGCTTTTACCCCGGTTTTAAAAACAGCTTTTTCATTAATTTTAGCTTTCGGCAGCATCTTTAAGCCCCTGGATGTCCAGCTTGTCGATTTTAAGCATGGCCTGCATCACTTTTTGTGATTTGACCGGGTCTCCGCCGCCCATCAGTTGCCCCAGAGTATCCGGTACAATCTGCCATGAAATGCCGAACTGGTCTTTCAGCCAGCCACATCTTTGTTTTTCTCCGCCTTCCGAGAGCTTCTCCCAGAAATAATCCACTTCCTCCTGCGACTTGCAGTCTACAAAAAGGGATATAGCCGGGCTGAAGGTAAACATCGGGCCACCGTTCAGGGCCATAAACTCTTCGCCGTCGAGGATGAATGTGGCCGACATGACATTGCCCGGAGGGCCGGATAAGCTGGTTATCTTCGAATTTTTGAAAACGGAGGTATAAAACCTGGCTGCTTCTTCTACTTTGCCGTCAAACCAGAGGAAAGGAGTAATTTTTTGCATAGTAATAATGAGTTTTGGTTATTCTTTAAATGTCTTTTGTTTTCAGATCCATATAATACTTTCTTTTCTCGGGGCCGAGGTGCTCAATGGCATATCTGAGGGCCGTTCGAGGCATAGAGGCAGCATGTTGGTCCAGGAAGTCCAAAAGCCGCTCAGCGTGGCCGCTGCCGCCTGCGTGGCGTATCCAGCCCCCCATGGCTTTGTGTATCAGGTCTTCCCTGTCATGTACCAGCATTTCCCCGATGCTGAAGGTATCGTCGACCTGGCCTTCTTTTATGAAATATCCGGTGCTGACAATGGCCGTCCGCCTTTCCCACATATTGTCCGAAACAGCCAGCCGGTACAAAATATCCCTGGGTTTATCAATGAGGTACCTGCCGATGACATACACTGCGGCAATATCTACCAGATCCCAGTTGTTGACCCGGTCATGACGCCTGAGGTAAAGGTCAAACAACTCTTTTCTCTGGCTTTCGGACGTTTTCTTCTCCCGGGCTTTTTTATCCATGATGCTCAGGGCCCCGGTTCTTATTTCATGTACAGGGCTTTCCAGCATCTTTTCGAGTTCAGAAACCGGCATGTCAATAAACGCTTTGGCGATTTCAAACAACTGGCCCATCCGGATACCCATAAATACATCGCCTTCGCCATACTGGCCTTCGTCAGATTTGAAATATCGCTGTATTTTCTCCAGCTCCCTGTCAGACCTGAAAGATTCCATGACACTTATAAAGACTTCTGCCGTCAAGTCCGTAGTTTGCCTGGGTAGTTTGGTCAATGGCTGGGTATAATCCGGTTTTTTCATGAAAATCAGAATAGTAACGCATTTATAATCATGCAAATATCATCTCAAAAATTGGAATTATGGTATCCTGTAAGCGACATTTATAGGGGGTGATTGCGACTCATATGGTGTCAGGCCAGTTTCCCTGATTCGATCAGCTCATCCAATCTTGCATGGGAGTCAAGCACCCCTCTTTCCATGCCTGACATGACCATTCCGTCACGGTCAGCCACGGACTGGAAAACAGATTGGATGACTACGCGGGTCCTTCCTCCGGGTAGGGACTCAAACCTGGCGGTTTCCATGGCCGTGTGGCCCTTTTCAGGTAGTCCTTCAAACTCAAAAGTCTGGATGATCCGTTCGGAAGCGGTCATTTCATGGCATACCCCGTGAAAACCGTATTCATTGCCGTTTTTATCTTTGGAAATGTAGCGGTAGGATCCGCCTGTTCTGGCTTCAAATTTTTCATACTTTGTTTCAAGGTCTCTCGGGCCCATCCATTGGACCAGCAGGCCGGCATCTGTAAATGCCCTGAAGACCAGTTCTCTCGGGGCTTCAAATTCCCTGGTGATAAAGATTTCCTGTTTGCCGGGTTCGGCAGTGATTTTTGTCTGATTTTTCATAATTAAATTTTGATTATTGATCCGGGTTCTGTTTCAGTTTTTCCAGCAGGTCGTCAAGGGCATCGAAACGCTCTTCCCATAGTTTACGGAAGGGTTCAATCCATTCAAATACTTCATTGAGTTGTTTAAGACTGGCTTCGCAATAGCGTTCCCTGCCTTGTTTTCTGATCACAAGGAGGCCACATTCGTTCAATACCTTGATGTGCTGGGAGATGGCCGGCCTGCTGACCTCAAAGTTGTCAGCAATGGCATTCAGGTTCATGGATTGAAATGCAATCAGGTTGATGATTTCTCTCCTGGTAGGATCTGCGATGGCCTGGAATACGTCTCTTCTTATGATCATTTTAATAATATGTAAGTATTTGCTTACAAATTTATATGTAAGCAAATACTTACGCAAATTATTTCTGATATTTTTTTGAAGATTCCTGAAACAGGGGATATAGATCCGGATTATTCTTCAGCATCAAAATCTTCAATTTCCTCGACCGGAACATCGACAATAAATTCATCATAGTAGGGATTGTCCTGGTCTGAGTAGGTGCCGTAGGCGTTGATCATAAATCCTTTCAGACCATCTTTGGCTTCCATAATGTAGACGATCGACATATCAGCCGGATCGGATTCTCCTTCAAACCGGTAAATTTTTCTGATGACCAGGTCTTCCGGCTGGTACCTCTTTTCTTCTTCGTTAAATCTGGCTCCTTTTTTATCCAGGGTGATTTCTTTGGTAAAACCCCTGGCATTGATTTTATCTAAAACCCGGCTCAGCGGGGTCATTGATCTTGATGTGCTCATAATTTTTCTGTTTAAATTATTCCCGGGATTTTTGAGGCCGGTTTTATAATGATTACTGTTAAAAAACCGTACCATCAGGCATAGAATTACTCTTTGGGCAGTCTGAGTATATATTCGTACCGGAGTTTGCTGCTGCGTAAAGCGGTGTGTATGCTGTAAGTCTTCTGCTGTCATTTTCAATGACGGATCGATAATATAAAATCAATTTTATAATTATGATTTACCCATGAGCGTTACATGAGAGATATTTTTTAATGTCACTGATTATTTTGAACTTTAGCCAGAATCTTAATAATACATCCCATGTTTAGAATTGATCTTAACCTTCGCAAACCGGTCATCTATTCTTACCTCAAAGAAAATTCTAAATTAATCCTCCAGTTTATTTTTTCTGCCTTCTTTATTGGGATGGGCGTATGGTTTTTTAAGCATGAACAGTCTGAAATACAGTCGGTTAAAGATGTGCTGGCAGCCTCTGACGTATCGTGGCTGTGGTCCGGAATTGCTGTTACACTGATTTATCTCCTGATGCACGGCTTTATGTACAAAGCGTCTTTCAGGGCCGTAGGTAGCCATGTGGATTTATCAGACGTCGTGATTTTGTATCTGAAAAGAAACCTGGTGAGTATTTTTCTGCCTGCAGGAGGAGTTTCTTCGCTGGCTTTTTTCAGCGGACCGATAGAAAAGAAAGGCGTAGGCAAATCGCAGATCAGCTATGCGTCTATGATCTATGGTTTTGTGGGGATACTGACCGTTTTTTTATTGGCGATACCGGCCTTTTTATATGCCCTCTTTGTGAGTTCTCTGGGTTCGGCAGACTTACTGGGCCTGCTGGCTTTGGTGCTGTTGCTCGGACTGCTTTACTATTTTTACCGCTCCGTAAAGAAAAAAAGCAGATTTTATGATTTTCTGATCAGGCATGTGCCGTCTCTCGAAACCGTGTTTGAAGAAATCTCTACCAATAAAATCAACAGGAAGTATGTCTTTTACAGTATTGCCTTCAGTCTGGTGATAGAAATTCTCGGTATCCTGCACTTGTATATTGCCATGGCGGCCCTTAACCTTTCCCCTTCTGTTTTTGTAGCGGTGATGGGCTATGTCATTGCTGTGATTTTTATGATCATTTCTCCTTTTTTAAGGGGTATGGGTGCCGTTGAACTGTCAATGACCTATTTACTGATGCGATTCGGGTTTAGTAATGTGGAGGCGGTTTCCATCACATTTCTTTATCGTTTTTTTGAGTTCTGGCTTCCGTTTTTTGCCGGTATTTTCAGCTTTCTTCTGGCTGTCAACAAGCTGCTCATGAGGATTATTCCCGGTCTTTTGTTGTTTGCTCTGGGCATTGTAAACATCATTTCGGTACTCACGCCTGCCATTTCGGGGAGACTGGATTATCTCAGGGATTTTGTACCTACCGACATCATAACGGCTTCCAATTACTTCGTGTTTGTAACAGGACTGTTCCTGCTCGTAACAGCAGCTTTTATGTTCAAGGGGTTGAAAATGGCCTGGTATTTCGGATTGGTTTTTGCCGTCATTTCATGCATAGGGCATATGACCAAAGCCATAGATTACGAAGAGGCCCTGGTTGCTTTTTTCATTGTGATCATCCTGCTGGTTTCGCGAAAACAATATTATATAAAACATAACTCCCGCCTGAGGCAGGTCGGGTTACAGACCACCGTCCTGACAATATCCGCTACACTGATCTATGGCATCACCGGATTCTATTTTTTGGATAAAGAACATTTCGGAATTGATTTCAGCCTGACTGAGTCTGTCGTCAATACGTTAAAATACTATTTTCTGATTGGTGGTGATCTTGTGCCTGCAGATGTATTTGCCCGGGATTTTCTGTATTCGATTAACATCTGTGGTTTTTTGTCAATTGTTTTTTTGACCTATACTTTGGTAAGGCCTTATGTTTTCAGGAATACCATTTCAGATGAGGATGTCGAAGAAGCCGGAAAAATATTGGAGAAATACGGCAACAACAGCCTTGATTATTTCAAATTGTATAGCGACAAGCTGATTTTCTGGTCTGAAAACCGCGACAGTTTTATTTCTTACCGGGTTTCAGGCACCTTTGCAATAGTGCTGGGAAACCCCGTGGCAGCTACAAAGGAAGAAATGGAATCCTGCATCCGCTCTTTCGATGACTATTGCTATCAGGCCGGGCTCAGAAGCCTTTACTACAGGGTTCCGGAAGCCAACCTGGAAAGTTACATTCAGAAAGGAAAACGCAGGTTGTTCCTGGGACAGGAGGCGGTCGTGGACCTGACTACCTTCACGATGGAGGGCGGCAACAGGAAGTCCATGCGTAACAGCATAAAGAAAGTAACAGAAAAAGGCTTTACCGCTCATATTTACGCTCCTCCTTTGAAAGGCGGCGTTTTGCAAAAGATAAAACAGGTATCGGATGAGTGGCTGAAAGATACCCACAGGAGCGAGATCATATTTTCGCAGGGGATGTTTGATGAAGAGGAACTGAGAAACCAGGTGGTGATCGCAGTGGAAAGCCCGGATGAAAAAATGGTCGCTTTTCTGAACGTCATTCCCGATTACGTCAGAGGAGAAGGTACCTATGACCTGATCCGCAAGACGGCCGACGCTCCTTCAGGGGTGATGGATTTTTTGATGGTAGAGCTTTTCATGTACTTTAAGAAAGAAGGCTACGAGGCTGTAAATCTTGGCCTGGCCCCGATGTCGGGACTTAACGACCCGGCAAATTTTCCGGAAAAATCATTGAAGTTTGCTTACGAGAAGATCCGGGCCTTTTCACATTATAAAGGCCTGAGAGATTTCAAAGAAAAATTTGGCCCTGTCTGGTACAACCAGTACCTTATATATGAGCAGGATTATGACCTTATACAAATTCCAAATGCATTGGCACATGTCATCAAACCGTAGTTTTTTAGTGAAGATTGCTCTTTTGTCTTTTCTGATTTTTCCCTCATTTCAGATAGATAAGGCAGCCCCAGTGGCACAGGAAGTGATGAATTTCGGGCAGTTTGGGAAAATAACCCTTTACAAACCTCAGAAAACACCCCGGTCACTGGCCTTGTTTGTTTCCGGAGACGGGGGCTGGCAATTCGGGGTGATCAATATGGCTAAATACCTGGCCATGCAGGGCGTGCTTGTTGCCGGAATAGACGCAAAGTATTTTGCCGCATCCATGTCAAAGCTGACCTCAGAGTGCTATTATCCTGCGGCAGATTTTGAGCAGCTCAGCATGGTGATTCAGAAGAAATACAATTTTACAGATTATTCAAAACCTGTTCTCGTCGGGTATTCCTATGGGGCAACATTGGTTTACGGCCTGCTGGCACAGGCTCCGTCAGGGACCTTCAAAGGGGCTATAGGGCTGGGTTTTTGCCCGGACATTGAATTGAAAAAGCCGCTCTGCAAGGGCAACGGATTGAGTTCACATGTCCTGAAAACAGGGACTTATTACCTTGACAGGACCGAAAAGCTGACGGCTCCGTTTATCGTTTTAAATGGCGTAAAGGATAAATCCTGCCCGTTTGATGCCACCGCAAAATTTATGAAAAGTATGCCGGATGCAGAACTCGTTACTTTGCCGAAAGTCGGCCACGGGTTTTCGATTGCGGACAACTGGCTGCCACAATTCAGACAAGCCTATATGAAAATCCAGCAAACCAATCAGCCGGTTAAAGCCGGGGTCAGATTACAGACTAACTTACCATTAACACTGGTTCGTGCGGCCTCAGAAAAGAATAACGCCCTGGTTTTTATGATATCCGGCGATGGTGGCTGGACTAGTTTTGATCAGGGGCTGGCAGAAACTTTTGCTAAAAAAGGGTATGATGTACTGGGTTTGGATGCTCAGAAATACTTCTGGAAAGCCAAAACTCCCGAAAAAGCAGCATCGGAAATAGAAAAGGCGATCGGGATTTATATGGACCAGCTAAAAAAGAAATCGTTTCTTTTGGTAGGCTACTCTTTTGGAGCTGACGTTGTCCCTTTTGTGGCCAGCCGGATATCTGAGCCCTTAAAGAGCAGTTTATCAGGTGTTTGTATGTTATCTCCGGAAGAGTACAATGATTTTGAGATCCATGTGGCCGATATGCTGAATTTTGGCAGTAAAGAAGGGAAATACAATGTTCTCAGGGAAACAGAAGCCCTCAAATCCATAAAACACCTCTGTATGTTTGGAGATAAGGAAGACAGTGCCACCGCCAGGCAATTCAAAGAGAAAGGTCTGCCTGTGGTTATACTTCCGGGTGGGCACCATTATGACAATGACTACCAGGCCGTGGTCAATAATATCCTCACGAGAGTCAAATAACCTGCCTCTTAGCGTTAAATCTATCCTGCAGCACTCCGTAGGGTCATTTTGTCGCAATAATTCCCCAGTTTGCACCAGTCTCCCTGTGTTTTGATCTGATTTCAAAGACAGTGGCCCGCGTACTTGATTGCTTTAGGGTGAAGTACCGGCCGGATCAGTTTTTTTAATCACCGTCATAATAATAATGTCTTTATAAAAATAACTAAATCTTCTGAAATGAGAGAAAAGAGAATAATCCCGGGACTGATGCTTCTTGCCACCTTGTTTTGCATTGAAGCCTGTAAAAAAAGCGACACTTCCGTCAATCCGAATCTGACGGCTTTTAATTGTTCGGGAGTCACATTTTCGGATACCGCCATGAGCAGCATTGCCTATAGCGGCACTGCGACAGTGCCTTATGAAGGTGGGAACGGCGATCTGTATCCTACGGGCACTTCGGTAGCTTCTACCGGCGTGACGGGCCTATCTGCCGTGATTGTGCCGGGTCAGCTTAAACAAGGTTCAGGCACTGTGAAATACACCATTACAGGTACTCCCACCGTAGCAGGCACCGCTTCTTTTGCCATCAGCCTCGGAGGGCAATCTTGCACGCTCGTCTTACCGGTTTCTCCTTTGAAAGCAACCGTGACAACACTTACCGCCTCTGTATCCCCCGCAACGGCGAAGAAAGACAGTGCTTATAACGGTAAGGTAACATTAGCCTATACAGGCGGAAATGGCGGCTTATACCCCGCATCTTCAGTGATGTCGAAAGGAGTTACCGGGCTTACAGCCACCCTGACTGAAGGTACATTGGCCACGGGTTCTGGCAATATTACGTATACCATAACGGGCAAACCGGCCTCAGTCGGTACGGCAGGTTTTGACCTGAGCCTGGGAGGTAAAAGTGTAAGCGTGGCTATTACGGTTTCGGCGGATACTACGAAAGTGAGATAATAAGCTTGATCACCTGAATTAGCCTTATTTGTGTAGCTGCGGGGGTAAAAAGACTATAGCTCATAGTAAAGCATCAGCAAAAAACAGCCGCTACAGGAAAAAGTAGCGGCTGTTTTACAACTTTCTGACAGTCCGGTTTATCAGAAGCATCCTCGTATTAATGTTTGAATTCGCTCTCTACGCTTTCACTGAGGTCATATAGCAGCCATTGATGATTCAAAACCTCGGATTTACGGGTCTGTAGCAATTTAATAAAATCTTTGACCCCGACGGGTTCATTGCCGTTGCCATGAATGAGCACAATACTGCCTGTCTCAGGACGCTGGCCTTTGGCTAGCCAGGCATCGCTACCCACGGGAATCAGTCCTGAAGCCACTACAAGCTCCACGATCTTCTGATCCGATACCAGGCCGGGGAATCTGAAAAATACCGAAGGAGTTAATCCACGCTCCAGCATGGCAATCTCCGTACCCAGGATTTCGAAATTCAGGTCAGTGCCGGGTTCCAGTAAAAAATTGCTGTGCGGAGGTATTTTAGGGTCATAATTATGATTGTAGGTATGGTTAACCCAGGTGACAGATATCTCACCTGCTTCAACGAGACCTTTTAACCATTGGATGTCGTCAGGATGATCAAGCATAAATTTACCTGTTATGGAAAGGGCTACAGGCACCGGTTGCTCTGTTTTACTGAATTCTGTGATCAGGGATGTAAAAATGATTCTGTCCAAAGGTTTTTTTGAAGGACAAAGGTCGATGGTTAGCGTAATGCCGTGTTCCTGAGGAAAACCATGCGTAATACCGGCATCTTGCAGCGGGTAAGATTTTTTCAAAGCTGCTTCCAGGGCATTGACATAAGGGGTATTTTTATAGACAGAAATTAAGCCCTTCATACTTAACGTTTTTACAGAAATCTGCTCCGAGGGGAAGATTTGTGTCTGCAGTTTTACAGGATCAAGGCCCAGAAAAAATATTTTTCCTGATTGTTCATATTTTCTTAAAATCAGTACATTTTTTCCCTGGTAACTGCCTTCCGCAAAAAAGATGCTGTAATTTTTTATGTTTTCCCGGGCAAATCCATCAAGACTGATTACCGCCAAGGAAATTGCAATAAAGGTGGTTTGAAAGGAACGGCTCCATTTGATTGACCCCATAATTTTCAGATATGCTGTTTTAAATTCCGGTAAATTTATAAAATTGTTAACTCATATTTTCACCCGGTTTGATTAACAACGCCTGAGGGCGGCAGGTTTCTGAATAAGGCGTAAATCTCACGGGCATCAGAGACCAGCGGCCTGTAAATGAGAGAGAAAGAAGTTTTTTGTTAAGCTTATTTAAGGAAAGAGGAGGTCCGACTCAGTGATATGAAATTGTACTTTAATAATAAAATCCGCACAGAAATAAGGAGAAATTATGAAAAAAGCAATAAAACAAAAAAGCAACC
The DNA here is from genome assembly GCF_009905725.1 of Emticicia sp. CRIBPO. GTDB lineage: Bacteria > Bacteroidota > Bacteroidia > Cytophagales > Spirosomataceae > Leadbetterella. Next base: position 162,210 of record NZ_JAAAKV010000008.1, read on the forward strand.
CGATATAAATCAGATTGCTTTTTTTCGTAGCGGGGACGGGAATCGAACCCGTGACCTCCGGGTTATGAATCCGACGCTCTAACCATCTGAGCTACCCCGCCGTCTTAACAGGGTGCAAATTTAGGAAATGAAAAATAAGAATCCAAAAACATTTTAAAACTAAATTCAAAATAAAAAAAAATACAATGGTTTCCTTGCTTTAATTGGTCTAATCTCCTAAATAGAACAAAATTAATAATTGAAGTATGGCAAAGCATAAATTTGTAGAAGAATTCCCATTCAAAACCTCACCTAAAGTGCTGTATAACTACATCAGCACCCCCGGAGGGCTTCAGCAATGGTTTGCCTCAAAGGTGACGATGGACAGCAGTCATAATTTTAATTTTTCCTGGGATGATGAAATTCACACGGCAATGCTCACTTCTTCGAGATTAAACAAATCAACCCGTTTCGATTTTATTGGTAAAGACGAAGGCAATTTTCTGGAGTTTAAACTGATCACCAGCGAAATTGACGGCTCTACTTACCTGAGAATAACCGACTGCTCTGATAATAACAGCGACAGCGATCTGCTTGATCTTTGGTCAGGACTGATCGACGAACTGAAGGAAATTGTAGGAGGCTGATAGTTAAAAAATCTAAATTCTTTGTTTTCGAAGCAAAAGATATGGAATTTTGCATCTGAAAACGATTTGAATGAAAAAAATAGATAAGTTGATCATAAGGGCTTTTATCGGCCCCTTCATTTTAACCACAGCAGTAGTCGTATTTATCTTTCTGATGCGGTTTCTGATGATGTATTTCAATGATTTCATCGGAAAAGACCTCGGCCTTGATGTTTTTGGCAAGCTTTTTATCTATTTCTCTCTCATTACCATTCCGATCTCTCTTCCACTTTCCACTTTGCTGGCTACCCTGATGTGTTATGGTAACCTGGGTGAGCATACCGAGATCACCGCCATGAAATCAGCCGGTATACCGCTTTCCCGCCTGATCAGGCCGGTCCTTGTTTTCGTGTTTTTTGTTTCGGTATTCTCTTTAATTTACAATAATTATGTCAATCCATGGGCCAATCTTAAAGGTTATTCCCTGCTTTGGGACGTTAAAACCGCAAAAGTGACCCTCAACATACAGGAAGGTATTTTTTACAGGGAAATCCCGGGCTACAGGATCAAGGTGCAGGATAAATACCCTGACGGAGTAACCCTTAAAAATGTGATGGTATATGACCACACTGCCAACAACGGAAACAAAAGCGTAACTGTGGCTGATTCGGGTAAAATGTATTCAAAATACAACAACACTTACCTGGTTTTTGAGCTGTTTAACGGATACAACTACATAGATCAGAACAACGGGTTTAACCAATACAACGAAACCCAGTTTGTCAAGAATAAATTTAAAAAGAACCAGATCATATTCTCCCTGGAGAGTTTCGGGATCAAGCGTACGGATGAAAACCAGTTCAAATATCATGAATACATGAAGAATATTGCTGAACTGACCACCCAGATTGATTCTACAAACAAAGAAATCAAAAACTCCGTCAAATCACAGGTACAGTCGCTTCAGTCGCTGAGTGTCTATCAGTTTAAACCTGTGCAGCCTGTTCAGAAGGTATCTGCCCAAAAGGACACTACCTATGTGGTGATAAAACCCGGCCCGTGGATTGAGAAGCGTTATTCTACCAAAACGCAGTTTTACAGAGACCAGGAAATGCTGGAATCGGCCATTTCCCAAAGCAAGAACCTCAAGTCCCAGCTGGAAACCAACGACGTGATCCTGACCGGAAAACTGAGGGACATGTACAGGGCCGATGTGGAAAGATGGCATAAGCTGACCATGGCCATATCCTGCCTGGTGATGTTTATGATCGGGGCCGCTTTGGGGTCTATCATCAAAAAAGGCGGTTTCGGAATGCCCGTGCTTTTGTCCATCAGTTTCTTTATATTCATGTATGTCCTGATGCAGCTGGGCGACAAATATGCCAAAGAAGGCATCATCCCGGTGGTGGTAGGGGTGTGGATTCCCAATTTTATCCTGCTGCTGATCGGTATTTTCCTGATGTACAAAGCCTCGAATGACGCCCGTTTATTTGAAAGCGATATCTACAACGTTTATATTGACCGTGTGAAAACCCTGTTCCAAAAAATAAAATTGAAAAGACAACTGAAAATTTCAAATAATTATTCGTAATTTTGCAGGTGTTTTATTTTTATTTACCAAATTATTAATCTAGGTTAGGATACATGTATTTAACTTCGGAGAAGAAACAGGAGATTTTTGAAGCCAAAGGCTTTGAAAAAAAATCAAGCGATACCGGTTCAGCTGAATCACAAATCGCATTATTTACTTTCAGAATCGCTCACCTTACAGAGCACCTTAAAAAACATAAGCATGATTTTTCTACGCGTATGGGACTTTTGAAGCTTGTAGGAAAGCGTCGTAGATTGTTGAACTATCTTATTAAAAAAGATATCGAGCGTTATAGAGCTATAATCGCTGAACTCAATATACGTAAGTAAAAATCTGGGAATCTCATTCATATGGGATTCCCAAATTTTTTCTGATACTTCAGACTTTAATTTATCCCCGCGGACTTGAAAGGATAAAATCATCGCATCAAAAGCGGAAAATGCGATATAATTTTTTTTTTAATGTTTACTATTTTTTCTCAGACCATCCAGATGCCGGATGGTAAAACAATCACCTTAGAAACAGGAAAACTGGCTCGTCAGGCCGATGGTTCTGTAGTAGTCAGATCAGGTAACGCCATGCTTTTAGCCACTGTTGTAGCGGCTAAAGAACATAAAGAAGGAACTGACTTTTTGCCACTTTCAGTGGATTATCAGGAGAAGTTCGCTTCTGCAGGTAGAATACCGGGAAGTTTCCAACGCAGAGAAGGAAGACTTTCAGATAATGAAATATTGATATCAAGACTTATTGACCGTGCCCTCAGACCGATTTTCCCTGAAGATTATCATGCTGAAGTACAGGTAATGGTAACCTTGCATTCTGCTGATGAAAATATTCAACCGGATGCTTTAGCTGCCCTGGCCGCTTCTGCTGCCATCGCTGTTTCGGATATTCCATTCAACGGACCGATCTCTGAAGTCCGCGTTTGTAAAATCGACGGACAATACGTTGTTAACCCGGTCACCAGCGAAATTCTTAAAGCTGATCTTGACCTGATCGTAGCCGGTACGCACGACAACATCATTATGGTGGAAGGTGAAGGTAACGAATGTTCAGAAGTGGAGATGATCGAGGCGATAAAAGTGGCTCACGAAGCCATTAAAATCCAGATTGCCGGACAAAATCTTCTGGCTGCTGCCGTAGGATCAACTGAAAAGAGGGTTTATAACCACGAAATTCATGATGAAGAGCTCAGAGAAAGAATGAACAAAGAGCTTTTCGATAAAGTTTATGCGGTTTGTCTTGAAGGTTCTGCCAACAAAAATGTCAGAAAAGAAGGCTTCTCTGCTATTTTGAAAGAGTTCATTGACTCATTCGCAGAAGGAGAAGAAAAGAACAGTGCTTTGATCAAAACATATTTCGGAGACATCACGTATGATGCTTCAAGAAAACTGGTTCTGGACGAAAGAAAAAGATTGGACGGTCGTCAGCTTACTGAAATCAGACCTATTACCTGTGAGGTGGATTATCTTCCGTCTGCACACGGTTCGGCTTTGTTTACAAGAGGTGAGACGCAATCTTTGTCAACTACCACTTTAGGTACCAAACTGGATGAGCAGATCGTTGACCAGGCTATGCAGTCCGGTTACTCTAAATTCTATCTTCACTACAACTTCCCTGGTTTTTCAACCGGTGAGGTAAAACCTAACAGAGGTGTAGGACGAAGAGAAGTAGGTCACGGTAACCTGGCCATGAGGTCACTTAAAAAAGTTTTGCCTCCTGTAGATCAGAATCCTTACACCATCAGAATTGTGAGTGATATCCTTGAATCAAACGGTTCGTCGTCTATGGCTACAGTTTGTGCGGGTTGTTTATCACTTATGGATGCGGGTATTCCGATTGCTGCACCGGTTTCAGGTATAGCGATGGGATTGATCACAGATACTGCAACAGGTAAATGGGCGGTATTGTCTGATATCCTTGGAGATGAAGATCACCTGGGTGATATGGACTTTAAAGTAACCGGTACTGAAAAAGGTATCGTTGCCTGCCAGATGGATATTAAAATCGGTGGTTTATCTTACGAGATTCTTGAACAAGCCCTTAACCAGGCTAAAGAAGGAAGATTACACATTCTTTCTATCATGAAAACGGCCATCGAAAAACCGCGTGCTGACCTTAAACCTCATGCACCGCGTGCTCATACTATTATTATTGACAGAGAATTTATCGGTGCGATCATCGGGCCTGGTGGTAAAGTGGTTCAGGAAATCCAACGTGAATCAGGTGCTACCATCACCATCGAGGAAAAAGATAACAAAGGATATGTGGCGATATTTGCTACCAATGGCGACAGCATGAACATGGCCCGCCGTCGTGTGGAAGGTATCGTTAAAATGCCGGATGTAGGAGAAGTTTACACTGCCAAAGTGAAATCGATCCAGCCGTTCGGAGCATTCCTAGAGTTCTTACCTGGTAAAGAAGGTCTTCTTCATATTTCTGAGATTTCTTGGGAAAGACTGCCTAGTATGGACGGTGTCCTGGAAGAAGGCGAGGAGCTTGAAGTGAAGCTTACAGAAGTGGATAAAAAGACCGGAAAATACAGGTTGTCGAGAAAAGTGTTGCTTCCAAGGCCAGCCAGACCTGAAAATACACAAAAAGAACAATAATTGATTTATAATTGTTGTTAGACTAGTAATCGCTAAATTTTTTTAAGAAGAGATAATATATGAGACAGCTAAAAATTAGCAAACAAATCACCAACAGGGAAAGTCAGTCACTGGATAAATACCTTCAGGAAATCGGTAAAGTGGATTTGTTAACTCCGGATGAAGAAGTTATCCTGGCTCAGAAAATCAGAGACGGTGATCAGTTGTCTTTAGAAAGACTTACCAAAGCAAACCTCAGATTTGTTGTTTCAGTAGCCAAACAATACCAGAATCAGGGACTATCATTAGGTGACCTGATCAACGAAGGTAATTTGGGTTTGATAAAAGCAGCACAACGTTTTGATGAAACAAGAGGATTTAAATTTATATCTTATGCCGTATGGTGGATCAGACAATCTATTCTTCAGGCTCTTGCAGAGCAGTCAAGAATTGTGCGTCTTCCGCTTAACAGGGTTGGGTCACTGAATAAAATTTCCAAGACTTTTTCAGAACTTGAGCAGAAATTCGAAAGGGAGCCATCTCCTGAAGAATTGGCCGAGGTATTGGAAATCACCGCTAATGAAGTGGTGGATACCATGAAAATCTCTGGTCGCCACGTTTCTGTTGATGCTCCGTTTGTACAGGGTGAAGAAAACAGTCTTCTTGACGTCCTTGAAAATGACCTGGAAATCAGGCCTGATCAGGAACTGATGAATGACTCGCTTCGCAGAGAGGTGCTGAGAGCCCTTTCTACACTTACGCAACGAGAAGCTGAGGTCATTATGTTCTACTTTGGTTTAAATAATGAGCAGGCCATGACTCTGGAGGAAATCGGCGAGAAATTTAACCTTACCCGCGAGCGTGTAAGACAGATTAAAGAAAAAGCCATCAGGCGTTTACGCCAGACCTCGAGGAGCAAGGCTCTGAAAGCATATTTAGGATAATTTAAAAAAAGACCCGTGAAAACGGGTCTTTTTTTTGTCAATATCATGCATTGATGACCTGAGTGAGAGCCAGATCTTTATTTCTCAGATCAATTCCCCCTTCAAGTACCGACTTCAGATTTACAAGGTAAAACAGCCAACCTTCGAGACACCCCAGGTGCCAGTTAACCCTGCTTTTTTCGTCAACAGGTATATCATATTGTTTCAGTTTTACACAAGTGAGTCCTTTTTCTTCCGAAAGACTTATCAGTACTTTCATATCAGTAGAACCGTTGCCAGTAAAAGTAAAACAAAAAACGTCAGATCCGTTAGCCTGAAGTATATGTCCTTTTTCAAAGACATTGTCGGGCCAGCCATGCCATATAAAAGTATATAAATCCCCGACTCTGGCCTCTTCAGTTACCTTCAGACTCTTTCCGTTTACATCAGTATAAGTACACTGCCTTAAAAACCAGCTTTCCATGCCTTCCTGTGTAGCAAGGCATGTATAAGTTTTCGAAACAGGAGCATTGATATAAATCTTCTTTTCGAAGGAGCTCCAGTCGTAAGCTTCCATCGTTTAAGCTATTGAATGAAGGCCGATCCTGTTGCCTTCTGTGTCAATAAATACACCCATAAAGCCGAATTCATCGGAAATGGCAGTTTTAGGGACGATGATTTTTCCTCCGGCACCTTCCACTTTGTCCAGCACATGTTGTACGTCGGGATTGCCGTTAAGATAGATCAGCGGACCGTCAGTGGGAGAGGGTTTATGAAAACCACCGCTGTCAACAATCGCACCGCCAATACCGGTCATCATGTCTTCGACCGGGAACATCCTCATTTTGAGGCCGTCGTTCAGGTCCATCGGGATCAGGGAAATCCCGAAAATGGTTTCATAGAAAGCCGTGGCTCTGCCAAGGTCTGTTGCCGGAATTTCAAACCAGCTGATTGCATTTTGCATAGGATAGATGTGTTTAAAGGGTTAAAATTTGCTGTCATTGCGAAAGTATCAAAAAAAGAACAGATTACCGTCTTGTTATCTCCATAACCCGATGATGGCTCCCATCAGCGTCATAGCTACGAGTGAATACCCTCCATTAATAAAGATCAGGCGGACAGGCTTGTGCTCAAACAGCCCGTGAACAGCCACAAAGCAGAAAACCCAGATACCGGCAAGAAACCCTGCGGTGGATCCCCACACAATATCAGTTTTCTGGGCACAAACGCCGGTACATTCTGCCGGGGTATCCGCCAGGAACATGCCCAGGTTAGCGGCAGCGATGAGGGTCAGTACGAAAGCCCAGCCGTAGATTTTAGCGGCATTTCCGGACTTGATCTGTTCGAGGGTCAGGGCGTTGTCTTTCATCCAGGCTGTGCCGAAAAGGGCCGGCGAATACCAGATGCCGCCTAAAACAAATGCCGAAACTCCGGCTGTAAGGATAGCAAACCAATTGATCGTTTCCATAATTTAAATTTTATATTTAGTAATTTGATAAGTACATTTATAAGGACAAATCTAGGTGGATCACCGATTTTTGTAAAATTAATTTTACCGAAAACGGAAGCTTGAACGATGAATCAGGAAATAAGTGAGATAAAGCAGGAAAAGATAATCCTGAACGATATCGGCTTCAGGCTGATTCTGATACCCACCTTCGGTATTTTGATTCCTTTACTTACTGACCTGATCTCTTATGATTCGTTTTCTCTGACCAAAACCAAGCTTGCTTTTCTTTATTCTATCCTGATTTCATTTGTGATCTGGCAGGGAAACCGCTTTTTGCTTTTTACACTCAGGAGCTATTTCAACTGGTTCGAGAAGCCTCTTAAAAAGGTTTTCGCCCTTATACTGACCGTACCGTTTTACACGCTTCCGGTCAGTTTTATCATGCTGTTTGCTTACTACGGGATTTTCGAAGGCGGCCGGGTAGACTGGAATAAAGTGAACATGACTTCGCTTATTATCCTGATAGCCGTGCTTTTTATCGTTCATGTGTATGAAACGGCGTTTACGGTAAAAGAAGCGGAATCGGAAAAAATAAAACGGGCCCAAACCGAGAAAGTAAAGGCAGAGGCAGAACTGGAGGCCTTAAAGAACCAGATAGACCCGCATTTTATCTTCAATTCATTGAATACCCTTTCGCACCTGATTGAGGCCAACCCGGCCAAAGCCAAGCTGTTTAATGATGCCCTGGCTGATGTGTACCGGTATATTTTACAGAACAAAGCCAGGGACATGGTGTTTCTGAGAGATGAGGTCAATTTCCTCAACGCCTATTTTTCACTTATCAAGATCCGTTTTGAAAATGCCGTGAAACTGGTTTCCGACATTCCGGAAGAGGCACTTGACCGGTACCTTATTCCGCCCATTTCACTACAGACCATGGTTGAAAATGCAATCAAACACAATGTGTTCAATGATAAAAAGCCGATTCAGTTACATATCAGGTTTACAGGAGAAGAAATTATTGCCGCCAATAACAGGAAGGAGAAAAAGACCGGTATTCCTACTTCGAAAACAGGACTTAAAAATTTGAACGACCGTTATCTTCTGATTACCGGAAAAATGATTAAAATTACGGAAGACAAAGATTGGTTTTCGGTAAGCCTGCCACTCGTAAGTTTCAACTGACCCTATGAAAGTAATCATTATTGAAGATGAAAAGCCGGCAGCACAAAAGCTGGAGAAAAACCTGACGGAACTGAGACCCGGCATTGAGGTGTCGGCCATTCTGAACGACATCGCCTCGTCATTAAGCTGGCTGCGTGAAAACCAGCCGCCGGATCTGATCTTTATGGATATTAATCTCTCGGATGGTCTGTGTTTTAAGATTTTTGAACAATTTCAGATCAGTTGCCCGGTGATTTTCACCACGGCCTATGACGATTACTGGCAAAAAGCTTTTGAGCATAACTGCATTGACTACCTGCTTAAACCTGTGAAACTTGAAAAACTGGAACAGACGCTTCAGAAATATGACTGGCTGCAAAAGCACTTTTCTGAAAATGTGGAAAGTTTGTTTTCAAGCCTCAAAGGAGAGGTGAAAGAGCCGTTCAAGAAAAGATTCCTGGTCAAAAAGGGCCTGGAATATTTTTCGATCAAAACAGAAGACATTGCTTATTTTTATTCGGCACACAAGATGGTCTGCCTGGTAGAGCAGGGTGGGGGCAAGTTCATTGTCGATTTTTCACTGAATGACCTGGAAGGAATGCTCGATCCGGCTTGTTTTTTCAGGATAAACAGGCAGTTCCTGATCCAGCGTGAAGCGATGGCTAAAATTAAATCATTGCCCAAAAGTAAACTGAGCATAGAACTGAGGCCTGTATTTCCGGAAGAAATCGTTATCCCGCAGGAGGTTGTACCTTTGTTTAAAACCTGGATTGGGAATTAGATTTCCGGGTGTTAAATTTGCAGTCGTTTTAAATAAAAAGTATTCATGAAACTATCGTGGAACATTTTTGCTTATTAAGGCTAATTATCGCAAATTTGTATTTTTAAGATTATTGATGAACAAAACGATCGGTTTATATAATTGTGACAAAAAATCCGGAAAGACTGTTTCTGCGGTTTATCTGGCTGAGAGTTTCGCCACTTTAGGTTTTAAAATACTCCTTATTGAAGCCGACCCTAAAAATTCGCTTTCGGCTTTTCTCGGACTGAAAACCAGTCAGAGCACACTTACTTTCCAGGATTTGTTCAGAGAAGATACCCAGAAAGACATTACGGTGTATAAGCCTAATTCTGCTTCCTGGTCATGTATTCCTTATGCCTCTGCCCATTCGGGACAGGGGTTGTACCAGGATGAAAACAACCTCGATGTTCAGAAACTGGAAAAAATCAGGGCTCAGTTTGATTATGTCTTTATAGATTTTCCTTCGAGGACCTATCAGACTCCGAATGCTCTTTTTAAAAGCGTAGATTCGGTCATTGTCCCTGTGGAATCCGAGTATTTTGGTCTGGATACGCTGGACAAGACTTTTGAATGTCTCATTACGATTCAGGATGTACTGATTGAGGGTATTTTGCTCAACAGGTTTGATGCCAACAATTCATTTTCGCCGACCTTGCTGGCTAAGATGAAGGAGATTTTCTCTGACCTCGTTTTTGAGTCCATTATTCCGAGAAATTACTACCTGGGTTTACCCGATTGCTCATTTGAAGCATTGTTAAATAAAACCACACACTTCGGCGTTGCAGATTATCTGAAACTGGCCAATGAAATTATTGAAAAACAATCTGTAACAGAATCTTAAAGTCATGGATAAAAATAAAAAGAGAATTGGATTGGGAAGAGGCCTGGGTGCATTGCTGGCTGACGTCCCTGCTCAGACTGAAGATTCGACAGCTACAGAGTCAGCAGAAATTGTAGAAGCGGCGATTTCAAACGAAATTCCACTTCACGAAATTGAGACGAACCCCTTTCAACCCAGAACTAACTTTGATAAAGAAGCCCTGATGGAGCTTTCAGAGTCTATCCGTGTGCAGGGGATTATCCAGCCGATTACAGTCAGAAGACTCGGGCCTAACAAGTATCAGCTGATTTCGGGTGAAAGGCGTCTGCAGGCTTCCAAACTGGCAGATCTGAAGGCTATTCCGGCTTATATCAGGGAAGCAGATGACCAGCAGATGCTGGAAATGGCCCTGATTGAGAATATCCAGCGTGAAAACCTGAATGCGATTGAAATTGCCCTGAGTTATCAGCGTCTGATGCAGGACTGTGACCTGAAACAGGAAGAGCTGGGCGACAGGGTAGGGAAGGACCGTTCGACGGTAAACAACTACATGCGTCTGCTGAAACTGCCGCCCTTGATTCAGGCCGGTCTGAGAGACAAAAAAATCAGCATGGGACATGCCAGGGCTTTGTTGAGTCTTGAAAATAAAAAAGACCAGGAAAAGCTGTTTTATATTACCGTTACGGAGGAATTGTCTGTAAGAAAAGTAGAAGAGGCGGTCAGGAAGCTCAATGACGACAGTCCTAAATCTGCTAAACCGGAAGGGTTAAAATCTGTTAAAAGAGAAATATCCGAAGTTCAGGATCGTTTAACCGGATGGTTTGGTAAGAAAGTGAGTGTCGTAGCTGATGATAAACATAAGGGAGAAATCAAAATTCCTTTCATATCTAAAGAAGATCTTGATGACATTATCAACCTGTTGAAATCAAATGCTTAAAAATTCATAAAAAAAGGAATTGAGGCTCAATTTCAGTTAAATTTGAGGATGTTTAATAAGATCTTTTTTATTGTTGTTTTAACGGTTTTTGGTCTTCAGAAAGGCTTTTCCCAGGATAGTCTGAAAGTGAAGGTAGATTCTGTACAGAAAATGGTTTCGAAAGCCATGACCGCCGATACCTCCAAAAAGATATCGAAGCTTAAGGCGTTTGGAACTACCATGAAAAAGGTGGCGGGGGCCGAAAAAATAGAGCCTGATGAAAGACCGAAGATTGCTTTTATCCGTTCACTGATCATACCAGGCACCGGGCAGATTACCAACAAACAATACTGGAAAGTGCCGATCATTGTCGGAGCCGCTGTCGGAGATGTTTTCTGGATCAGAAGTCTGAACAGAAAGTACAAGAATTACAGGAGCTACCTGATTGAAATGAATGATAAGGGATTGACTGAAATAACGATTGACGGCCGTGGTCCTTACTCGTTGCAGGGGGTTACTTCCGCCACCAATACATTCAGGCGATACAGGGACTTAAACATCATCGGATTTACGGCCGGCTGGCTGATTTTTGCGGTTGAAGCCAATGTGGCCGCCCATCTCAAGACTTTTGACATGAGTGAGGACATTTCCATGAAAATCACACCAACTGTTTTAAACGGCCCCATGAATGCAGCATTCGGGGTCAAATTTGAACTTAACATTAAATAACGAATGAGAATAGCGTTGCTCGGATACGGGAAAATGGGTAAAACCATTGAAAAAATAGCTCTGGAAAGAGGACATGAAATTGTGGCAAGGATTGACGTTTCGAACAGCGGTGATCGTGATAAGCTGACCGCTTCCAACACCGATGTGGTGATTGAATTCAGTTCTCCTGCTGCTGCTTTTGATAACATTAAGTTCTGTATGCAAAAAGGAATCAGGACGGTTTCCGGCACCACAGGATGGCTGGAGCACAAGCCTGAAATTGAAAAAATGTGCATTGAAAACCAGGCGGCCTTCTTTTATGCAAGCAATTACAGCATCGGGGTTAACCTCTTCTTCAAACTGAACAGTTTTCTGGCCAAGCTGATGAAAGGACAGAACCAGTACGAGGTAAGTACGGATGAAATCCATCATACAGAGAAGCTTGATGCACCCAGCGGAACGGCCATCACGCTCGCAGAAGGCATCATTGACAACCTGGGTTCCAAAACACAATGGGTCAATAACCAGATTGCCGGTAATGCTGAAGTTCCTATCTGGTCACTAAGAGAAGGAAAAGTGCCGGGAACACACATCATCAAGTACATTTCTGACGTGGATCAGATCGAAATCAAACATGAGGCCCGCAGCCGTCAGGGTTTTGCTCTGGGAGCCGTGCTTGCTGCCGAATGGGTTTCAGATAAGCAGGGAATCCTGGGTATGGATGATATGCTTAAATTGAGCTGAGTGTATATGTTTATCCCTTAAAAATGGGTTATTTCAATAAAATAAGTTACTTTCGCCAAAATTTAAAACTCAAAATCTGTGATGACAGAAGTAAAAGATAAAAAAGAAGTTATTGAGAAAAAGAAGAAGTCGCCGCTGAGAGAATGGTTCGATTCGGTACTTTTTGCTGTAGTTGCGGCTACCCTTATCCGTTGGTTATTATTGGAAGCTTACACCATCCCTACGGGTTCGATGGAAAAAAGCCTTTTAATAAACGACTTTTTGTTTGTCAGCAAGGTGCATTATGGTACCCGTACACCTAAGACTATCCTTCAGATGCCTTTGACTCACCAGAAAATCTGGTTTACTGATATACCTTCTTACCTGGACTGGATCCAGTTGCCTAATTACAGACTTCCCGGCTTTACATCTGTGAAAAACGGGGATGTGGTGGTGTTTAACTATCCCGGATGTCCTGAAAGACCTGATGAATTCGGTGGATATGACAAATACCCGGTTGATTTAAGGACGAACTACATCAAAAGATGTATCGGTATTCCTGGCGACGTGGTGGAATCTAAAGAGACCAATATCTATGTAAATTCCAAGTTGTTTCCAAACCCGGAATTTATGCAGAAATGGTACAAATTAGAAGCAAAAGAAAGTGTTAACCCTAAGTTGTTTATCAAGCACGGTATTACCGACAGAGGTTCTGTTTCTGAAAACGGAAAATACTACTATGACATTACAGCCACAGAAGCGGCGATCAAAGGACTTAAAGACCTTGATTTTGTAGTGAACGTTTATCCTGACATTCTTAAGGCCAACGATAGTCTTACTTACTATAAGAGTTTTCCGTATAATCCTAAGCTGTTTAACTGGAACAGGGATAATTTTGGCCCGTTGACTGTTCCTAAGAAAGGAATGACGATTAAACTGGACGAGAAAAATACGGCCCTTTACAAAGGTGTAATCACTACTTTTGATCACAATAAAAATGCTGAGTATAAAGATGGCAAAATCTTCATTGACGGTAAGCAGATCACTGAGTATACTTTCAAACAGGATTATTACTTCATGATGGGTGATAACCGTTATGAATCTGATGATTCAAGATACTGGGGTTTTGTGCCTGAAGACCATATTGTAGGAAAAGCAGTGTTTATCTGGATGTCGATCGATAAGGATGGCAGTTTCCTTAACAAGCTGCGATGGAACAGGTTATTCAGTCTGATAAAATAATAAAAAGCCGGGTTTAGCCCGGCTTTTTTGTTTTAAGTGTCTTTCATTCATCAACTTGAATCAACCGCTTATCCTAAAAGCCTGTTCTTTTTTTGTGATTTGATTTACTTGCGTTCGTATTTAAACCCGAAGCCTGTTATGACCGCAACAAAAGAAACTGCTGAAAAGAAAAAGAAATCGCCGCTGAGAGAGTGGTTTGACTCCGTCCTGTTTGCTGTTGTAGCCGCCACGCTGATCCGCTGGCTGTTTTTAGAGGCCTATACCATCCCCACGGGCTCTATGGAAAAAAGTCTTCTGATCAACGACTTTTTGTTTGTCAGCAAGGTGCATTACGGCAGCCGTACACCCAAGACCATCCTGCAGATGCCACTTACCCACCAGAAAATCTGGTTTACCGAAATACCTTCGTACCTGGACTGGATACAGTTGCCCAATTACAGGCTTCCTGGCTTTACTTCCGTCAAGAACGGGGATGTAGTGGTATTTAACTATCCGGGCTGTCCTGAGCGGCCTGACGAGTTCGGGGGCTATGATAAATACCCGCTTGATCTGAGAACAAACCTGATCAAAAGATGTATCGGCATACCGGGCGATGTGGTGGAATCAAAAGAGACGGTGATCACTGTCAATGGTAAGGTATTCCCGGATCCGGAGTTTATGCAGAAATGGTACCGTATTGAAAGCAATACCAACATCAATCCGAACCTGTTCAAGAAGCTTGGTGTAACAGACAGGGGTTCGGCAACGCAGGATGGTAAATACTATTATGATATAACTGCTACCAAAGGAGCACTTGAAAAACTGAAAGGGGAGGACTTTGTCAAAAATGTATATCCGGATATCCTGAAGGCCAATGACAGTCTCACAGTTTACAAATCATTTCCTTATAATAATAGGTTTAACTGGAACCGCGATAATTTCGGGCCGTTGACCGTGCCCAAAAAAGGTATGAAAATCCAGCTGGATGAAAAGAATACAGCTCTTTACAAAGGAATCATCACCACATTTGATCATAATGATAAAGCCGAATATAAAGACGGGAAAATCTATCTGGATGGAAAACAGATCACTGAATATACTTTTAAGCAGAACTATTACTTTATGATGGGCGATAACCGCTATGACTCAGACGACTCAAGATACTGGGGTTTTGTGCCCGAAGACCACCTGGTAGGGAAGGCGGTATTTATCTGGATGTCCATAGACGCAGACGCCAATTTCTTTAATAAACTGAGATGGAAGCGGTTGTTTAGTTTGATCAGATAAGTGATTGATTATATAAATGTAAAACCGGGTCTAAACCCGGTTTTTTTGCGTAATGGGGCGTGTAAATTCCATACGGATTTATATTTTATGTGTAAAGCGAATAAATATAATTTACCGTTAAATAATTTTTTTATTGGATTATTGTTTTCTTTCTGTTATTATTGCTCGTATAATAATATAAATTCAACAATAATATGAAAAAACACATTATCCTCCTTCTCCTGCTTGTTCTTGTTTCTGAATCGTTTGGACAGTCTTATCACAACTTAACACTAGAGAACGGATCGTCACCTGTTCTAAGTTAAAGGCGTATTTTCAGCTGACTTCTCTTTAAATTTTTGTTACAACATATATGGCAGTCTGGACAAACTCTTCTGGTCCTTACACTTCAACATATATTGAATAATAATAAAATAGAAAAAGTCAGGTTACACTTTAAATGACATAATAATGAAAAAAGTTACTCTTTTCATATCGGTTTTCTTAATAGGCAGTGCTTGCAAGAAAATCGACCTAGAAGTAATTCAAAAAACGGATCAATGCAATCCAAAGGATCCAGTCCCTTATTTTGAAG
Organism: Emticicia sp. CRIBPO; assembly: GCF_009905725.1. Classification (GTDB taxonomy): domain Bacteria; phylum Bacteroidota; class Bacteroidia; order Cytophagales; family Spirosomataceae; genus Leadbetterella. The sequence continues at coordinate 177,582 of NZ_JAAAKV010000008.1, forward strand.
CAATAGAATTGACAGCTTATGTCATTGGCACTCATCAGGATTCTGGTAGACTAAGAGTCCGATTTTCAGATACTTCTCAGTATTCTGCTCAATTAAAGCATTTTTATCCTGAGCTAATCCATGAATTGGCAGGATATAATTGCTGTCCGTGTAATTTACCAGTGCAATTTCAAAAGGAAGGAAAGAAATTCAGAATCAGTGGCATTTCCAGGATAGAAAGAAGTTCTCTCGAGTTTTATCAGAACCTGGTAGAGAACCCAACAAATCAGCCTCATGATAGCGATGATTGCTTGCCGTTTGAAATCACGAAGATCGAAGCGATTGAGTAGAAATGGAATCAAAACTAAAAATGACAATGAAAAAGCTAAGTATGTCGATGTTGATTTTATCAACGATGTTATTTTCCTGTAAAGAGGATGTAGCGAAGGTAAATCAGAGACCAGATCAATGCAAACCTCAGGATCCGGTGACGTATTACGAATTAAAGGATGCAGAGGTCGTTGTCATTGGACTCCACAAAGCTTCCGGAAGACTCAGAGTTATCTTTAAAGATACTACTAATATGGATTTTAAATTAAAGCTGTTCTATCCTGAGCTGCTACATGAATTGACCCCTGATTGTTGCCCGTGTAATTTGCCTGTACAATATCAAAAAGAAGGACAGGCATTTAAGATAAGTGGGGTATCCAGAATAGAAAGAAGTTCTCTCGAGTTTTATCAGAATCTGGTAGAAAATCCTACAAATCAGCCTCACGATGGCGATGATTGCCTGCCATTTGAAATCACGAAGATCGAAGCAATTGATTAGAAATGGAATCAAACATAAACACAACAATGAAAAAAATAAGTATGCCGATGTTGATTTTATTAACGATATTAATTTCCTGTAAAGAGGACGTAGCGAAGGTAAATCAGAGACCAGATCAATGTTCACCTACGGATCCTGTAACATACTATGAATTAAAGGATGCTGAGGTTGTTGTTACCGGCCTGCACAAAGCTTCAGGAAGATTCAGAGTAATGTTCAGAGATACGACTCATTTGGATTCCAAATTAAAGCTTTTCTACCCGGAACTCAGACATGAATTGGGGCCGAATTGTTGCCCCTGCAACTTACCTGCACAACTTCAAAAGGAAGGACAAAAACTTAGAATCAGCGGCATTTCGAGAATAGAAAGAAGTTCTCTTAAATTCTATCAAAATCTCGTGGCAAATCCTTCCAATCAACCGCATGATTCAGATGATTGCCTGCCATTTGAAATCACGAAGATTGAGGCCGTTGAGTAGAAGAATCACCAGTTAACCTCCTCAAATCCCCTGGCTTTCAGGTAATTATTGGCCTGGCTGAAGTGTTTTTGTCCGAACCAGCCACCAAAATTAGCTGAGAGCGGGGAGGGGTGTTTGGCTTTCAGCACGAAATGCTTGCTGGAATCTATGAATTTGCCTTTGTTTTGGGCATATGAACCCCAGAGCATGAAAACCAGGTTGCTTTTTTCCCTGTTGAGAACATCAATCACCGCATCTGTAAAGGTTTCCCAGCCTATTTTCTGATGTGATCCGGCCTGGGCCGCCCTTACCGTGAGCGTGGCGTTAAGTAAAAGTACGCCTTGCTCAGCCCATTTTTCAAGATTTCCTGAGACAGGAATCGGTTTGTCGAGGTCTTCCTTGATTTCTTTGAAAATATTCATCAGGGATGGTGGGAAAGCAATGCCGTCATTGACAGAAAAGCAGAGTCCGTGAGCCTGATTTGGACCATGATAAGGATCTTGCCCGATGATGACGACTTTTGTTTCGTCAAAAGGACATTTGTCAAAGGCATTGAATATCAGCTTTCCGGGAGGATAACAGACGTATTTCTGGTATTCTGATTTAACAAAATCTGTAAGTTGGGTGAAGTAAGGCTTATGGAATTCAGGCTCCAGTCTGGTAGCCCAGCTGGGCTCAATTTTGACACTCATCTGCTAAGAATGATTAATGTTTTGGTAAAACAAAGTTATGGCTAAATATCAGATTAAGTGAATCTCATTGAGATTTTATCATCAAAGAATTGGCTTATTCCCGATAATTTTCGATTCAGGTTTGAATTTTAATATTAAATTTGCGTTATTTATAGTAAGCAATTACAAATTTTTAAATCAGAAAACAATGGTAACCGCTATTACTCAGGGCATAAAAGTCAGTGTAATAACTGAATTTCAGCCATTCTATTCGAATCCCTTTCAAAACCATTTTGTTTTTTCATACAAAATAAGGATTGAAAACCAGAGTGAAAATACTATTCAGCTGTTGAGAAGGCATTGGCACATTGTTGATTCTATCGGTCATAATTATGAAGTGGAAGGAGAAGGTGTGGTAGGCTTACAGCCGGTCATCGAATCCGGAGAATTTCATGAGTATGTGTCAGGTTGTAACCTGAGTTCTTCTGTCGGTAAAATGTACGGGACTTTCCTGATGGAGCGTCTTATTGACGGCAAAGAACTAAGCATTGAGATTCCTGAATTCACGATGGTGACGCCTTATTTGTTAAACTAAACCGCTATTGATGCTTTCTGACTTTTTCAGGTATTTGTACAGAGCTACAAATCACCATGGTATACATTCCCCTTTTGTGTATGATTTTTACAATTCTGTGGTCAGATCCAAGGTAAAACCGGATGTATCACAGCAGATTGAACATCTCAGGAAATCTCTTAAAAAAGATGACCGTATGATCAATATAGTTGATTTCGGGGCGGGTTCAAAGAAAGACGGAAAGAAGCAAAGGAAAGTCTCAGATATCATTAAATCTGCCGAAAAGGCACCCAAATGGGGTATTTTGCTTCATTATATCATTAAAAAGTTTGGTTACAGGCAGATCATTGACCTGGGTACTTCATTCGGTATCACCACGGCTTATCAGGCTGTGGCTGATCCGGCTGCACGTGTAATCAGTTTTGAAGGATGCCCTGAAACTGCTGACATTGCCAAAGAGAATTTTAAAAAACTCAACCTTTCAAATATTGAGCTGATCACAGGGAATATAGATGAAACCTTAACTGCCAGGGTTTCTGAAATGCCGGTTGCGGACATGGTTTTCTTTGATGCCAATCACAGGTATGAGCCTACGTTGAGGTATTTTGAGATCTGCCTGGCCAGGAAAAATGAAAACAGCTGTTTTGTTTTTGATGACATTTACTGGTCAGATGAAATGAAAGCGGCCTGGGAACAGATCAAACAGCACGAAGAGGTTACCGTAACGATCGATTTATTTTTTGTCGGGTTGGTTTTTTTTAGAAAAGGTCAGGCCAGGGAACATTTTATCCTGAGGTATTTTTAAATCAGGTTCTTTGATTTAAACTCAATGTATTTATTGATGGTGTTGATGGTGAGATCTTCAGGTTTGGTCAGCAGGGTCTGGATGCCATATTTTTTCAATTCTGTGACAATCAGTTCCTTCTCGAATTTATATTTCTCGGCAATCGACTTGGTGTACACTTCTTTCAGACTCCCTGCAGGCTGATTCATAAAGGCATCAAGCTCCGTATTCTCGAAAATAACTACCATAAGCAGGTGATTTTCATTGAGTTTTCTCAACATCCTTAATTGCCGCTTCATAGAATTCACCGTTTCGAAATTAGTGAAAAGTACGAGTAAACTTCTTTGGCTTATTTTTGATCTCACAGCAGTGTAAAGCCTCTCGTAGTCACTTTCAGAAAAATCTGTCTCCTGTTTGTACAGCACTTCCAGTATGGTCTGGATCTGGGCAGTTTGTCTCTGAGCGGTTACAAACTGGTCTATTTTCCTTGAAAAAGTAACAAGTCCGGCCTTGTCCTGTTTCAACAGGGCGATTTTGCTGAGCACCAGTGCCGCATTAATGGAGTAATCCAGCAGGGAAAGTCCGGCAAACGGTATTTCCATGACCCGGCATTTGTCTACCAGGCAATAAACATTCTGGGCTCTCTCGTCCTGGTAGGCATTGACCATAAATTCATTCCTGCGGGCGGTAGCTTTCCAGTTGATGGTCCGGATATCGTCACCGGTGGCGTAATGCCTGACCTGGTCAAACTCCTGGCTTTGTCCCAGCTTCCTGATTTTCTTCAAACCGATGTCTGTCAACCTGTTTGAAATGGCCATTAATTCATATTTCCTCATGTTGATGAAGGAAGGATAAACCGCTACCATTTTCTGCTCATCAAAAGCAAACAGCTTTCTGACAAAACCCAGGGGACTGGAGACGTAGCAATTGATCTTCCCGAAGTCGTATTCACCCCTTTGTGTAGGGCGGATGGAGTAATGGATGGTTCTGGCTGTTCCCGCTTCTATGACATCAGGAAACAGCACGTCTCTCCGCTGAAACTGAAACGGGATTTCGTCTATGACCTGGACACCGATCTTGAATTTGTAGTTATTTTCTATTAAAATAGAAACCGGATTTTCGTCACCATTGGAAAATCTGTCAGCCATTGACCTTCGGGCAAACAGTGCCCCCGAGGGAATGAACAGCAGCAGGTAATCTATAATAACGAAGGACAAAAAGAAAGCAAAGAGAATCTCCGACACCACAAAAATGGCGGGAATAAAGTAGGCGAACATAAACAGGAAGATGAAAACGATCATTCCTGTAAAGAACCGCCTGGTTAAAAACAAATGCCGGAGGAATTTCACTTATCTCGGTACTTCAATTTTTTGAACAATATGATGAATAACCTGGTCGGTGCTGAGCCCTTCCATTTCTTTTTCTGGGGTGAGGATGATCCTGTGTCTTAACACCGCCGGAACCAGCTCCTGTATGTCCTCAGGTGTCACAAAATCACGGCCATTGATGGCTGCAAATGATTTTGAGGCGTTGAGCAAAGCAACTGAGGCTCTCGGCGAGGCTCCCAGGAAGATGCTTTTGCTGCTCCTGGTCTCAGAAATGATTTTAGCGATATATTCCAGTAATTTATCTTCAACAAAAACCTGTTTTACTTTTTCCTGGATAGAATTGATCTGTTCTTTTGAAATCAGGGCAATGATACCGGATAAATCCTTGGTTCTGTCGGGATGCAGGTGATGTCCTTTCAGGATTTCGATTTCCTGCTCCAGGTCGGGGTAATCAATCAGAATTTTAAACAGAAAACGATCCAGCTGAGCCTCAGGGAGTCTGTAAGTACCTTCGTGTTCAACCGGGTTCTGAGTGGCCAGTACCATAAATGGCTTTTCAAGGAGGTAGGTAGACCCGCTGTTGGTGATTTGCCGCTCTTCCATGACTTCAAATAAAGCCGCCTGGGTTTTAGCCGGAGAGCGGTTTATTTCGTCGATCAGGACAAGGTTCGAAAAAATAGGCCCGGATTTGAATTCAAAATCTACTGTTTTCGGATTAAATATCGCTGTGCCGAGGATATCAGAGGGCATAAGATCCGGTGTAAACTGAATCCTGCTGAAATCTACTGAAAGCGTTTTGGCCAGTGTCTTGGCCGTCAGGGTTTTGGCTACGCCCGGAACCCCCTCTATTAATACATGGCCTTCTGCAAACAAGGCCGTCAGCAGGTAATCCACAAACCTGGATTGACCGATAATGATCTGAGAAACCTGCTCTCTTATTTTCCGGACGGACTCTGATAGTTCAGATAAATCAATACGATTTTCGTAATTCATTTTTACAAGGTTTTTTTATGAAATGATTCAACCATCTGATTGAAAGTAATTAAGTCCTGATCACTGATGTCTTGTGAAGAATCGATGCTTTCCATCCATTCTGTAAGTGTTTTTATTTCGTCCCGGGTCACTCCGGTTTTATGAGCGAGTTTTTCCCGGAATTCCTCAGAATAGCCTTCAAAACGGATCCCGGTCTTTTTAAGGATGGTCCATTTCAGGTATTCCACTTTTTTGGCAGCCAGCGAAATGTTGTCCTTTTTGTGATAATAAAGCTGCCCGATGGTCCTGATAAAGTCAAGCGTTGTGTTTTGTTTGGGATTAATGACAGGAATAATCCTCTGGGTTCTTTTGCCTTCAAAGAAAAGATACAGCAGCATGCCATAGAGACAAAGATAATAAACCCAGTAAAGAGCCGGCTTACTTTTCATAAATCTGAAAACAGATTCTTCACCCAAACGCCCCTGCTTGGTATATTCATCATAATAAGTAGGCAAAACAGGCAGATAGGAGATGATCCGGGTAGCAATCGGGTTCCTGTCGTCTTTGAGCAGGTAGTAATTGCAGAAGACTTCCGGAACAGATAAGAGAAACAACTTTCCTTTTCCGACCTGGTAGCTGATAAAGTTCGCTTTTGAAGAATCATTTACTGCCAGCACTTTAACACCCAGGGTATCTTTGCTTACAAAATAGGCTTCTGAGCTTTCTTTTTCAAGTTCAGCGGTTTTGTTCTTAAAAACAGGATTGGTCAGCCTGATTTTAAGAGGTTTCAGCTTTGGGTTCAGTTTATTTTTTAAAACAGAAGCCAGGTTGGCTTGCTTTAATTTAAGATTTAGGGTGTCCAGCAGTTTTTCAGGAAAAGAATTGGAAGCTATAAAGAGGTAATTACCATCAGCAGCGTAATCCATCAGCTTATCAACGTCCATTTCCGACAAACCTTTGTTCTGATAGCCTTCACCCAGATATTGGTCTATTATGATATAATTGCTCTTTTGGGGCAGTTTGCCTTCAGTAAGCAGGTTATAAGCCGGTATTCTGACAGTTTCAACCGCACGGTCAGGGAAAAACTCAGGAAGTATCTTGTGGAAAATTTCCAGCCCGAAAGGGTTCTTGTCGGTACTTTTGAAGGTACGAGTCCAGTCGATTTTCTTCGGTGTATTGTAATCAACATACACGATCGCGAGGATCAGGCCGAGAATAAAAGCGATATAAAGTTTGTTGTATTTCAAACAGGTCAGATTTTAAAATTTTCAAACTTCATTTTTATTTCTTCGAAGTCGGTTTTTCCTACTTCAAAGTTGCCGTACCAGCTGTACTCGAAAGCATCCGTAAGGCTGCCGAAGTCTTTCTGCACAGCGGGTTTAAGTTCATGATAATAGCTCCTGTTGGTTTTGTTGGGTTGCCAGGCAATGAGGTGCTTATCGGCCAGTGCCTTCAGGGTCTTCAGATAGTACAGCCTGATGGCCAGTTTAAAATCTTCGATATTGATGGCAGCTTCAATCTCTTTTTTGAAATCGCGGCCATGAATGGTTTCTTTTTCAGAATAGTAACTCAATTCAATGTTTTTCTCCTTCCGCTGAAAAGGAGAACTTACATCAAATCCAAAAAAACGGAGCACAAGGTAAGCCAGTGCCAGGGTAATAGCCAGGATGAAAAAGAATTTACGGTAAGAACCTTTGCTGATATCATTGAAAAAATCATCGTACGCTTTCACAACAGAATTAATGAATTTTTCCCACCAGGTATTCAGGGGTGGGGTAATTTCGAAACCATACTGATAATCTTTCTGGCCTTTCAGTTCCGTCAGGGAAGTCCGGGGCTCTCTTATTTCAAGTCGTGATGAATCAACACTTAAGGAATCTTGTGCCCGGAGGCCCGATCCGTTAAGTGTTATCAGGAGAAATATAAATAAAAATCTAAGCTTACTCTTCAGCATTTTGTCCGATGGATTCAATATCATCAATAAGGCCTGTGGCGTATTTTCTTTCATTCAGGTTAAAGTACTGGAAAGCTATCCCGACGATCAGGATAACATAAACCAGATAAACGCCCAAAAGATACAGAACACCCAAGACAGAAGTAGTAAAGGCATCAATCTGACCCGGATCGTTTATCAGGCTGGTCGTATATATGGTATTGGGTAACGAGAAAAATACACTGATGATTCCGGAGATAAGACCAAGGATCATGATAAGTCCGAATGTGGACCACCACTTTCCTTTGGTGATGGAGAAAGACTCCCTGATGGAATGCGAAATATCAGCATCTTCAAAAACCATGATGCAAAAACTCATGGATAGGACGATGGACACATAAATACCTGGAAGTAATAACAGGCAAGTACCGGCAATGATCAGGATGTAGTTAACGATCGCGAGAATGAAAAGCATCCCGATGTGTCCTTTTGTCACAGACCACACGTCAGCAGGCGTGATATTTTCACGTCCCTGCTTATACAGCTTCATGTAAGAAAGAACCGTGGAAAAAAGTAAAAGACCGGATAAAACAGAAACAAAGATATAAAGAAGACCAAATCCTGAAAACATGGCCATTAATTGTTCAAACGGAAGCGTAGACTGATTGACCAGGCTGTTTTCCGCAATGCTCTTGTAGAGGTTGGCATTAAACAGGCCATAAGCAACACCGGCCAGTAAAGCCAGCGGAAGTACCATATAAGCGAGGCAGGTAAGGAGGGGTTTAAATTCCTGTTTGATAAACACAAAAGTGGCATTTATTTTAGAACCGAAGTCCCGCTCCTGTTGAAGTACAATTTTACTCATGGTTATTTTTATTTAATTTATTGGGTAATAGGATGAAATACCAGAGAATAAGAGAAAGTGAAGAGAAAATAATCAGAAGGCTGACTGCAGGATGCAGTTTGAGCCTTGTCACGAAGCTCTCCAGGAAACCGGCCATGATGAATATGGGCACCAGGCCAACGGTGATTTTCAAACCGTCAGCGGCTCCTTTTCTGAAGGAAACGGACCTGGCGTAGGTGCCGGGAAACAAAAGGCTGTTGCCCATCACAAAACCTGCACAGCCTGCGATCACGATAGCGGATATCTCCAGTGTACCGTGAATCCAGATGGTAAGGAACGACTGAAGCAGGAATCCTTTCTGAAAGAAAAAGTACTGAAACGCTCCCAGCATGATTCCGTTGGAAAACAATATCCAGAAAGTGCCGAAAGAAAAGGTAATCCCAAGCACAAAAGCCATGAAGGCCACACGAATGTTATTGATGGTAATCGAAAAGAACATTGATGTGGAATCGGCCGATTTGTAAATCGCCAGAGGGTCTCCTTTCTGAATGTTTTCAAGTGTGGTGTTGACGTAATCGTCGCCCAGGATGAGCCGGACAAAAGTATCATCATTGGCTGTCGATAAAGCACCAACGATCATGGCCAGCACAAAGAATATAAAGGAATAAAGCAACTGCCTCTGATACTGAAAAAACAGGAAAGGCAGTTCATAGGACCAGAACGTGACAAAGCGGCCTTTCTTTTCTTTTTTGGTGGCGTATATTTTCCGGTAATACTCACTTATCAGGGAATTGAGATAAGCGTACGTCTGTGATTTCGGGAAAAATGTTTTGGCGTAGGCAAGGTCATCAGTAAGCTGGATAAAACTGTCAATCAGATTTTCAGGGTTTTGAGAATCAATGGATTCAAAGTTTCGCCATTTTTCAGAATTTTGCTTTATAAATGCTGATTCCTTCATCCGGATGTGTATATTTGAAAAATTTCTTTAAATATAGTATGTCTGAATTTAATATCCTAACTGCACAAAACGTATCTATTGAATTTGAAAGTGCGGGTGTCGGTGATCGCATAGTGGCCACCATACTGGACTCAATTTTCATATTTTTCTATGTGCTGGTGGTGTATTTCATATTTTTTGCCGTAGTTTTTAGCAAGTCCGGAAATATAGATAGTTCCGATTCTTCATTCTTTATTATTGTAGCGGTGCTCTGCTTTGCACCCGTTATATTTTATCACCTTTTGTCGGAATATTTTTTTAACGGCCAGTCGCTGGGCAAAAGGATCATGAAGATCAGGGTGATCAAACTCGACGGGACTGAGCCGGGAATAGGGGCTTATTTGCTGAGATGGTTGCTGAGATTCGTGGACATTACGATGTTTTCAGGTCTGGTGGCTGTGCTTGCCGTTGTGGTTAGTGAAAAGGGCCAGAGACTGGGAGATATGGCCGCCGGAACAACAGTGATCAGGCAAAAGCCTTTTGTGCCGCTGGATCTCTTAAGACCTGTTGACGTAGCTGCAGATCATAAGGTGAGTTTCCCGGAGGTGGAAAGACTGAGCGACAAAGACATTCATACCATCAAGCTTGTGCTGAGCAGATGGCAGGAGGCCGACAACTATGAAGTGGTAGAGCAGGCGGCATTGAAATTGAAACAAAGCCTGGGAATTACCAATACCAAAGGGCTTTCAGATGTGGATCTTCTGAAAACCATTCTGGCAGATTATGCCCACATTTCTCACTTCTGAGATGGCCCCGGAAAGGTCATAAGGTGACGGGTCTGATGTACTTCAAATCCTTCAGATTCGTAAAGCCTGATCGCCTGTTTGTTATATTGTTCTACTTCCAGCCTCAGTGAGGCCAGACCCATGCCTTCCATCTTTTCTTTGAGTTGTTTCAGGATGATTTTACCGAGCCCTTTGCCCCGGAAATCAGGTTTTATATACAATTCATCAATAAAACCGATCCTTCCCCCGAACTCAAAACTGTATCCGAAAGCCAGCATCAGGTAACCTGCGTCCTGGTCTCCTTCCCTGAAAATGAACAAATGGCCCCAGTCTTTCTGAGTAAATAGTTTTTTGATTTGTTCTTCCCTCGTTTCCCTGTCAAAAGGGTATTGAAACATGTAAAAGAAATCTCCCATCATCGAAAGGAGGTCGTCTGTGTTTTTTGGCTCGGCTGATTCCAGGTTCATCAGGTTTTTTGTTTATCTGCGAAAATGCAAAGTTACAAAAAGCCGATCGGGGATTATAAAGGTTTGTGAATTTATGAGTTGAAAAGGTTTTAAGTCATTACCATGCATTATCTTTATTTAATCTATTTAAGACGATTGTTTACAGCGTTTTGTCTATTGAAAAAGAGTGTCAGTAGATTATTGCGGGGATGTTACCCACTCGGTAATGGTTTAAAGCATAATTGTACTATTTTTGTAAAAAGTATTATTCAACCATTCCTTATAAAAGAGACTTCACCCGGTTATTCCTGATCGGTTTGATTTTCAGTTTTATGTTTTGGTTCGGCTTAGAATAAATTTCCCTTGTCCTGATAAAGCGGGTGAGAAATACCGGTTTTTTAAAAACGGCACAGATCATCCCGGGTAAATTATTGACGCTCAATGATTCAACCATTTGAACAGATTATGGGTCTATATATATGAACAGGGAGTTTGATTTTTTGTGTTGATCCGGATGTAGCTGATGTTCTTGCTCATTTATTGTTGCCGTTTTGCCATTGCACCGCAAGGTGCCAAGTATAATGAAAGCTATTGTTTATGAAAAAAGTGTTTTACCTGTTTTTCCTTTCTGTATTTATCTGGATGGTCTCTTGCGTGGAGCCTGTCGAATTTCTAGCCGGTAATAAAAAAAGTATTCTGATTGTAGATGGTATTATAAGTGATCGTGACGTACAGCAGGCCATATTCCTGAGAAGGGCCTATGTAAGCAGCAACACCAACGTTTTCAAGGCTGTGACAGGAGCTGCGGTTGAGGTCACGGAAAACGGGTCTGCAACGTATAAATGTGTGGAAAAAACTGAGGGAGAATACCTCCTCCCGGTTAATTTCAGAGGCAGGATCGGAAACAGCTATCAATTGAAAATTAAACTCTCAACAGGGGAGGCTTATGAATCGGATGCTCAGAGCATCAGGCCTGTTCCTGAAATAGACAGTGTTTATTCAAAATATGCTCCCTTGGGCGTGGATTGGAAAGGAATAAAGGTAGACGGGGATATTGTTTACCTCGATACCAAAGATTTTCCCGGTACGGATGATTATTTTTCGTGGTCGTGGAAATTGTTCGAAAGGCAGGATTATTGTATGACTTGTAACGGCGGAATGTATCACACTGAAGCTCCGTACAACGGGAGGTGTGTTGATTATCCTCAGTTACAAAGACAAGGGACCATATATGATTATTTTTGTGTGGGCAATTGCTGGGAAATATTTTATTCCAACCAGACGAATGTAATGAGCGATATTTATTCTTCAGGGCAGAAAATACAGGCTAGAAATATTGCACAGATTCCCTATTTTCAAAGGCACGGCTCTGTTTTGGAGGTTTATCAGCAGTCTATTTCACCTGAGGCCTATCGCTTTTTTAAATTGCTGGTTGAGCAGACCCAGAAAACTGGAACGCTGATTGATACGCCCCCTGCTCCTTTGATCGGGAACGTCAAGAGCGTGTCTGACCCTTACGAGGGTGTCGGCGGATACTTTCTGGTCAGTGGTTATAAGGTCCGACAGTTCTGGTTAGACAGGAAAGAGGCGGGCAGGATGAACGCCAGGGCCATTGGTTTGTTTGAAGGCAGGATGGCTAATCCTGAGCCGGTCAATCCCAATCCGCCACCCGTAAGACCACCGGCATTGCCTTGTATAGCGTCTAAAAACCGGACGCCGGACCGTCCGCCGGGCTGGATAGATTAAAAAAACAGGAATCAGGAAATAACATTAACCGGCACACATAACGTATTATACAAATAGTTGATCACCAGATCATTACCCGTTTAACTTGTTAACCCGAAAACAGTCTTAAATTTAATGAAACAAAATATTCTTCTGATTCTTCTTTCGATAGTGATCTGGACTGCCGCCTGTGTGGAGCCATTTGACATAAAACTGACTTCAAAAAAGATAATTCTTGTGGTAGACGGCACACTCAGTGACCAGGATGAACCGCAGGTAATCACGCTAAAGAAAACACAACCGAACACCGGTTATATCAGCTATCTGGCTGAAAGAGAAGCGAAAGTGGTGGTGATTGAAAATGGTACCGTCAGGTATAATTGTGTGGAAGAAGGGCTCGGGAGATATGTGCTTCCTGCCGGTTTTAAACCGAAAGTTAATTCCGATTATACGCTGAGCATCGTGCTTAAGGATGGTACTGAGTACCTTTCCGGGTCCGAAAAAATGAAACCTGTGCCCGAAATCGACTCCCTTTATTCTGAGGTGGTGATCGGCGATATTCCGTATCGTTCCTCCAAAATCAACGGAAACAGGGTTTATCTCAATACGCAGGATTTTAAGGAAACCGGGGATAACTACCTGTGGAACTGGAAGCTCTATGAGAGGCAGACGTATTGTGCTTCATGTCTTGAAGGGCTCTATTACAATACACCATTACCCGCGGGCAGATGTGTGGGCTCCAGTGGCTTACTGGGCACCGGGATCATCTATGATTATTTCTGTCCGGGTGACTGCTGGGAGATTTATTACCAGGACTACATTAACGTGATGAGCGATACGTATTCTAACGGCAACAAGATTACCGGAAGGCTCATTGCCGAAATACCTTTATACCAGACCAGCGGGGCTTTGCTTGAAGTCAAACAACAATCTGTGACCCCCACTTCTTTCAGATACCTTAAATTATTAGCTGAACAATCGCAGAATACAGGTTCTCTGGCTGACACTCCTCCTGCCGCTTTGGTCGGAAATATAAAGAATATAAAAGACCCGTATGAAAGCGTAGGAGGGTACTTTATGGTCAGCAGCTCAAGAACGGCTTATTTCTGGATTAACAGAAATAATGTACCCGGCAACACAACAGGATTATTCGGAGGAAGATCGGCCAATCCTGAGCCACCGACGCCGCCTTTCAGACCACCGGCAGCACCTTGTATAAAAAGTAAAACCAGAACACCTGATAAGCCTAAGGGCTGGGTTGATCCCCAGGTTTAAAATGAACCATGAAATTGTAAAACATTATATGATGAAGAGAATTTTTATCTTTTTAGCCTTTATACTTTCTACTCATGTTTTATACGGCCAGACTTTCGGCAGTATTGAAGGTACAGTTATAGACTCATTGACCAGGCAACCGCTACCGGGGGCTACCATTAACGTCAACTATGGCAATCTTTCGCTGGTGGCGGATAAGGAGGGCAAATTTACCTTTAACTATGCCCGTAAAGGGGTCGTCCTGGTCGTTCGTTTTGTGGGGTACAAACCTTACAGGGTGTCGATTGAAAATGTCGAGAAGATCAAACTGAATGTCGTGCTTTCTGAGATTTCAAGCGACCTGGAAGAGATCATCATCACCAGTAAAAGCCAGATGAATGCGGTTAAACGACCTATTTTAGGGGTCAATTCACTAAGCATTAAAACCCTCAATAAAATTCCTTCCGCTTTGGGGGAAGTCGACATTTTGCGGGGTTTGCAAATGCTTCCGGGGGTAACCAGTGTCGGAGAGGCTGCCAATGGGGTGAACATCAGGGGAGGGGCTACAGATCAGAACCTGATCCTGCTTGATGACGCTCCCATTTTTAACCCTACCCACATGTTCGGCCTTTTTTCTGCCTTTCCTTCTGAAGCTGTTTCCAGTTTCGATCTTTATAAAGGGAATGTTCCGGCAAGATTTGGCGGACGTGCAGCTGCCGTTCTTGACGTATCTCTTTCGCAGCCTTCCCTCGACAAATTTAAAATGCAGGGTGGGGTCAGCATTGTGTCAAACAGGATAAAAATGGACATCCCCATTATAAAAGACCGCCTTGGGGTCATGATTTCCGGAAGGGGAGCTTTCAATGACTTTTTGCTGCCTATCGTATCCAAAAAACTGGATAACATCAGGGCAAAATTCGGTGATGGGGCCTCGAAAATATTCTACAGGGTCAATAACAAGAACACCCTTACACTTTCTTCTTATTACAGCAAGGACTTCTTCCAGACAGAGGTTTTGGGAACCATTAATGATATCAATTCTGTAAATACCCAGTATGATTACCAGACAATCAATCATACCCTTAACTGGTTTTATGCGATCAGCCCTAACCTTAACCTTCAGACCAAGGTTATTTCTTCTCATTATTCGCCGGTGACTATTTTGCCTGAGTTAAACTCCGATAACAAAGTCAGGATCAAATCAGGGGTGAAATACACGCAATTCAAGAGCAATATCAATTATTCTAAAAATAAACATAAGGTGGAAGCCGGTCTGGATGCCATCAATTACCGGATCAATCCCGGGGAGCTGATCCCGGGAAGCAATACAAATTTAAAAGAGATCAAAACCCAACTTGAAAACGCCATGGAGTTTGCGGCATACATTGAAGATGAAGTTGACTTCTCACCTAAGTTTACCCTTTCCGGAGGGCTCAGGTACTCATATTTTGTGAATCTTGGTCCGGCTACGACCAGGCTTTATAAACCTGGTGTTCCGCGGGATGAAATTTCACTTCTGGATACCCTCACTTACGGCAAAAATAAGGTGATCAATACCTATGGCGGACTGGAGCCCCGTTTGGGCTTAAGGTATGAGTTTTCGCCCGGAAAGTCTGTCAAAATGGGGTATAACCTGATGAGGCAATATCTCCAGGTCATTACGAACACCACGACACCGCTTCCGACTTCCCGCTGGAAAACATCCGATAAATACATTAAGCCGCAGATCAGTTCATTATATACCATCGGATACTTCCAGGATATGAAAGAAAGTATTTATGAGTTTTCTGTGGAAACCTACCTGAGATGGACCAAAAATATTGTTGATTACAAGCCGGGAGCTGATTTTCTTTTACAGCAGTATCCTGAGAGCCAGTTGCTACAGGGGCTGAACAAATCCTATGGTCTCGAGCTGATGGTTTCCAAGAAAAAAGGGGAAATGACCGGATGGGTTAACTATACTTTTTCAAGGTCTTTTAACAAAGTTTCTGAAGGACCGGAAGTGGCCCAGCAGGTTAATTTAGGCAACTGGTACCTGGCCAATTACGATCGTCCGCATTCATTCAACGCTACGATGGTACTCAACCAGGGGAAACACCACGATTTCTCGTTTAACTTTACTTACAGCACGGGAAGGCCGTATACTTTGCCTGAAGGATTCATACTTTACCAGGACAGGTCATATCCTTTCTATGCAGAAAGAAATAATGCACGTATTCCTGATTATCACCGTCTTGATTTTGCCTGGAACATTTACAATCCTTCGATGAAGAAAAAAAGATGGACCGGTAACTGGACGTTTACGGTATATAACCTTTACGGAAGGAAAAATGCCTATTCGGTCTTCCTGAAAACCGATGGAACGGCTATCAAGGCCAATAAGCTGACTGTTTTCGGTGCTCCGATCGTTTCGCTCTCTTACAACTTTAAGTTCCTGTAAGCAGTGATTTGATGCCGATGCCGATGAGAATCGTGGATGTAAAACTCATGAGTGTACCTATCAGTACATATTCGGCTTGCTTGAGGTCTGAATCTTTAAACCGTAAAATGGCTTTGGCGGCGATCAGGAAGCCAATGGCAGAAAACTGACCTGCCAGAATAAAGGTCAGGATCAATATCCTTTCCATGATACCTATCCATTTACCGGCTTCGGATAAGCTGACCACTTTATCCTGTGTCATGTTATCTATTTCCATCCTCCACCGGTGGATAAAAATATCGATGATAACCCCCAATGGGAATGTGATGACGGCGTAACCCATGATAATGGCCCAGAAATTGATATTGGCCTCTTTTTGCTGAATGATTCCCTGTATCGTTTTGAATCCGTTGATTATAAATAACCATGTGATGAGGATCATCACCAAATGGAGCAACTGATCAATGATGAAGAACCTGAATTTGTTTTTGCTCAGGTATATTTTAGACAGGTCGATCAGGTAATGAGTAAGGGCTATAAATATGGCTGCCCAGATATTGAATGTGAAAACCAGGACACATACGAAGGTGACGGCTATATGAAAATAGAACTTTACGGACCTGATTTTATGAATGCGTTTGTCTTCTACCCACGACGAAGGCTGAAGAAAATAATCCGATAGGGCATGAGCCAGCAATAATTTAATAAGAATGGCTATTTCGGAAGGTGTAAATAGTTTAAGCATGAATCCGGTGTTTATAAAGTTGCGAACCTTTCATTTATTCTTTTAATGATATCCCAGCCTGTTGTTTTGATCCTGGCATTTACTGAAGACTGTGACTTTCCTATTTGGAGGGCAATCTCCGTTTGATTCAGATCATTCAGCAGCCAGTAAATAGCCTCAGACTGGTTTCTTGTCTGTTTCCTGAAGAAGTAATCCAGCATGTCACAGTAAATACTCCATTCAGAGTCAAGTGAGGCATCATAGGTGAAAACCCCGAAGAGTTTGTCGTCTTCCTTTAGCTTGTCAAGGCCTCTTCCTGAAAGCCTGAAAGCTTCACCGTCAGAGTCCGAGAGCTTTTCTTTCAGATAATCAGCCTCACCTACACCAATGGAAATCCTCGCTTTGATGTTGAGCTTATAGTGAATTAAGGCCTGAAGTATCAGTGTTTCCTGGAGGGCATTACCGTTCGACAGGATCTGAAATGAATCCCCCCTGATAAAAAAATCGTATGTTGAAGCTGACTGATCAGATAAGCTTTTCAGTTCAGAAAAGA
The DNA here is from genome assembly GCF_009905725.1 of Emticicia sp. CRIBPO. Lineage (GTDB taxonomy): Bacteria > Bacteroidota > Bacteroidia > Cytophagales > Spirosomataceae > Leadbetterella. The sequence goes on from NZ_JAAAKV010000008.1 coordinate 194,797, forward strand.
GGCTGTTCTTTTTTTCAGCATCGAGTTTTTCTGATTCGATGATATCCCCTGTTATTATTTTAATCATCTTTTCCTTTTATTTACAAAGGTATCGATATTTTTGAATTATCGACAAAAAAACCGATAATTTCAAATTATCGATAAATTATACGATATTTTTGAATTATCGATAAATAAGTAGATATTAAAATGTACGGGAATCAGTTCGGATTGATACTGCTCTGGAATTTAAGAGCGGGCTTGCCGTTACTGTTACTTTTAACTTCTTCATCCTTATTGGTGATTTTCTGTTTGTGGATCCTGTATCTCCTGACTTCAAGAGAATAAGAAACCATCAGGTAAACACCAAAAAGACCGATAACAAAAAGACTTAATTCCGTATTGGTAAAGAATTGTCTTAAGTAATAGGTGATCAGGGTCAAAACTACAGTAGTAATGTAAAGGCTGACAGACGCAGAAAGGTGAGTCATGCCGTTATCGATCATTAAGTGGTGGAGGTGCAGCCTGTCGGCTTTAAAAGGCGATTTACCTTTAAGGATACGCAGACCAAAAACCCGGAGTGTGTCAAAAATAGGCACACAAAGTAGAACGACGGCCAAAACCGGGGCGTTGACAAATTTTGAGTTATAAAGGAAGTTTTCGCTCACATTAAGCTGAACAAACTGAATAGCCAGGATAGTGACAATATAACCGACAATAAGCGAACCGGTGTCTCCCATGAAGATCTTATTGGTCTGGGAGAAATTGTATCTCAGGAAGCCCAGGAGGGATGCTGAAAGCGATAAACTCAGACAAGCCAGAGACCAGTGGCCATTAAGGATAAACCACAGTCCGAAACCGCCGCTTGAGATCATACCGATACCGCCGGATAGTCCGTCAATACCGTCGATCAGGTTAAAGGAATTGATTAAAGCTACAAAAAGAAAGATACTGAAAAGAACGCTGACCAGGTAAGGGATTTCATAAATACCGAAAGTACCGAAGAAGTTGGTAATCCTTAAATCACTGCCTACAACAATGAGGGTAGAAACCAATACCTGGGAGCCTAATTTTTTGATGGGAGCAAGTGGAAACAAGTCGTCTTTAATACCAAGGAAAAATAAAATAACAAGACCGGCAAAAACTTTATGAAGCAAGACTCCCTCGTCCTGAAAATTCCACATCATGTAACCGATAAGCGTTCCGGCAAAAATAGCTACTCCTCCGAAAGTTGGTGTGGGGGTTTCGTGAGAACTCCGTTTGATGGATTCTTCCATTAAGCCCTTGAGATTACAAATATTGATGATCACCGGTATTGACCTCCAGGTTATGCTAAGTGCAAAAACCATAGAAATCAGAATCTGTAAGTTTTTGTCGGCTACTAGGTTCTCAAATATTAAATTCATCTTAGTTGATGCTTGTTGGTATATAACAAAATTAAGTATAATACATCCTAATAATAAAATAAATCGGATCAAGATTGGCGAAAAATTTATTTTAAGGTAAAAAAGATCAGTCGATCACCCTGATTTTGATTTTTTTTGCCGGTGTTCCCTGGTATATTCCGTACTCTTCCATATTATTTGTTGCTACTGAGCCTACAGTCAGAACAGAATAATGGTGACAAGTAACACCAGGACAGACTACAGCTTTAGCACCAATCCAAACCCCTTCATGGAGTATAATAGGTTGTACCATCAAGTCGAACCCGGCAGATTTGTAATTATGATTTCCTGTCAAAAGCATGGCTCCCTGAGAAAGGCAGGAGTTAGAGCCTATTGAAACATCAGCGAGATTGTCAATCCATACCTGTTCTCCAATCCACACATGATCGCTGATACTAAGAAACCAAGGGTACTTAATATTGACTTTGGGTTTAATTATTACTTTTTTTCCAATTTTAGCTCCAAACATACGAAGAATATTTGTTTTTATGATCATTGGAAGAGGTAAATAATTGTTAACAAAGACCATACTGAAAATATGCCACAATGTCCTTTTGATAAACCCTCCGGGCTTATACCATGAATTATCATACCGGCTTAAATCAACTTTATTCATTTATTTAATTGATTTAATCTTTCAATCAATTCATTGCTTTTAGCCCTTCCTTCTTCCAGACGAGGGGAAAGGAAGTGTTTTGTGGCCTCAAAATGCTTCTCATAACTTTTTTTATCACCGATCTCTACAATATTGGCCCATTCATGCACGGCGGTGTGAAAGGCAAGATCGTCTTCCAGAATAGATTTATCGTATAATGCCGCATTCAGACTTTCTTCCAGCAGATCGTCGTTCAGAAACAGGTATTCTGACAAGCCCACCCTTAACTTGAAAGGAGGCGTCTGACAGACCAGGTTTTTATATGGATTGGTATTAAGGTCACTCCACGTACAGACCATACTCAATAGACTCAGGTGTGAGTTGGGTTTATGAATGAACTTGTTATTCAGGCTGTATTCATTCATAAAAGTATCATCCAGCATCAGGATACTTTTTTTGTCCTTGAATACCTTGTCACGGGCCTTTAATACCCTGGACCTGAGTTTGTTCTTATTTTCAGTGATCATCATCCCGAAAAGCTCATTTTCGGCCTTGGCATATTTTCTCACGTCCGTTTTGGCAAAAGGATTCAGCATGGCCAAACCTGAATAAACATGATGTTTGTAGCTGAAAATACGCAGTGTCAGGAGAAGCTTGATATTGTCCATCCCGTGGTTCAGCTCACCGTTTTCCCAAGGGAACACCTTACGATGCATAAAGGCTGTTCCGATGCTCTCAAAACCAATGTGGGTGACTACCTGGATATCTGCCATCATTTTATCGTGTTCTGCATGAGATTCAAGCACCTCAATGACAGAGCCCAGAGCCTGGTAAACTTCAATGGCTTCCTGGAACGCCTCCGGAGTAGCCCTGTGGTTGAATACAACGATGGTTTGCCCTTCGGGATTTACATTGGGGCCATATAAGGCATGAGAACCAACGATCTGGGTGTCAGAGGGAAGGTATTTATTGAATGCCTCTATTTCGGGGGATTTGACAGAGGTCTGGCCGGATACGATGGCACCGAATTTGGTGGACGGACCGAAGGCTTTTACCACCTGTTCTATTTTTTCGGCTTCGACAGCATAGATAATGAAGTCGCACAGCCTTGAAATGGCGACACCATCATCCAGGATGCGGATGTTGGTGTCTGCCAGCTCTTCAGTAAGTTTTTCTCGATTTTCGGGGAGGTCACAACCATACACTTCGAAAGATTTAGCTGACCAGATTCTGGCAAACATCTTTCCCATATCTCCCAAGCCTATTATTCCAATCTTCATTTATTCTTATTTTGCACGATAATAGTTGCAAAATAATACAGAATTATGTCAAAACAGGCAAATCCGGTCGAAAATTATTCTATTCCGTATTTATCAGCATACTTTTTGTAAAGACGCTTTTGTTTGTCATCCAGCGAAATCTCGGCACCTTTGATAAAAGCCTTTTCTACTTTAGCTGTCATCATATCCAGGATATCACCCGCACTGATGAAAAGAGTAGCCTGTTTACCTTTCTCAAGTGTACCTACGACGTTATCAATCCCAAGAATTTTGGCATTGTTTTCAGTGATCATTTTCAGGGCGTCGCCTTTGCTCAGGCCATGGGCAGCTGCAGAGCCTGCTACAAACGGAAGATTCCTGGTTCTCCAGTATGATTCGTTATAATACATACCTGTCAGGATACCTTTCGCGAATAATTTAGCCGGAAGTTTATAAGCTTCCCATACTTCATCATCGCCGTTGTCAGGAAGTCTGTGGGTGGTAGGCAACAATACAGGAATATTGTTTTCCTTGATGGCGTCAATCGCCAGTGTTGAACTTACCGCTCCCACGATCACAGGATATTTGATCTTGTGACTCTTGCAAAACCTGATGGCATCGATAATTTCTTTTCCTTTCTCTACCTGGATGTACAACCTCGCATTGCCCTTTAAAACGGCCTGCATGGCTTCCAGTTTGATATTGGCGGTTGTTCCGGCTTCAGCTTTATAGGCTTCGGCCTGGGTAAAGAAACCGTCCAGCTCTCTGATAACGTTGGCATAATTCGGGTTCTTTTTATTTTCCCTGCTCATAGTAGCAAAGTCAAAAGAAGCGGTCACCCTGGCAGGCCAGCTTAACCAAACCCCGTCGTCTGCTTTAAGAACCGCATCTTCCCAGTTCCATCCGTCATGGTTCATGATCGAGGACCTTCCTGAGATCAATCCTCCTTCCGGAGTAGCCTGGCTGATCAGTACACCATTGCCCCTTACTGTAGGAATAACCTCAGAGTCAGTATTATAGGCTATTAAACTTCTGATGTTCGGATTAATCGAACCGATTTCACTGAAGTCGGTTGTAGCCCTTACCGAAGCGATCTCATTTAAGCCTAAAGTTGAATTAGGAGAAATGATGCCCGGATAAACCCTTTTACCTTTTGCATCGATTTTAACAGCATCTGCAGGAATGTTGCTTACCGAAGCTCCGACTTCTTTGATCAGGCCTTTTTCGATGACGATCGTACCATTCGGAATCACAGTTCCGTTGCCGACATGAATTTCAGCTCCTGAAATCACAATGGCTTTGCTTGAGGCTTTTCCTACCGCAGGGTTTTGTGCCATAGAAACACTTACTGCTGCCAGGTGTGCCGCCAAAATATATTTTAATATTCTTTTCATTCTTATTTAGAGTTTTTGATCAATGTTTATGGTTATTAAGCAATTGCTGGTTCTCGAATTCTTCCACTGTAATCCCGCCAAATTCAAGCATAGAATCACAATGAACTTCCGATGGTCTAACTCTTGTATTAGGTCTTACCGTAGCAGCACCTTTGTTCTTTTCTTCCAGCATTTTCTGAATAATCCTGTTTCTTTCTTCAGCAACAGATTCACCTTTTACCTTGTCTTGTTCTGCATCAAAATAAACGGCTCCTTCAATGATCGTTTTTTCAGGTTTAGCATAGATTGAAAGAGGATTCTCGTTCCAGATCACAAGGTCAGCGTCTTTTCCGGCCTTGATACTTCCCAATTTGGCATCCAGACGCAGCATTTTAGCCGGGTTAAGTGTAACCGTCTTCCATGCTTCTTCAGGTGTTAATCCACCGTAAAGGATTGTTTTGGCAGCTTCCTGGTTCAGTCTTCTGGCCATTTCTGCGTCATCCGAGTTGATAGCGGTATTAATACCTACCTTGGTCATGATGGCCGCATTGTAAGGAATGGCTTCTTTAACCTCCATTTTATAAGCCCACCAGTCAGAGAAAGTAGATCCGTTGATGCTTCTTTCCTTCATTTTGTCAGCTACTTTATAACCTTCAAGAATGTGGGTGAAAGTATTGATTTTAAAGCCCATTGAATCGGCAACGTGCATCAGCATGTTGATTTCAGACTGCACATAAGAGTGACAGGTAATGAATCTTTTTTCGTCAAGGATTTCTACCAGGGCTTCCAGTTCAAGGTCTCTTCTCGGAGCTGTAACACCTGCTTTGCTTTTCAGTTTGGCATACGCTTCGTGTTCTTTCTTGTATTCTTTAGCTCTCTGGAATGCATCGAAATAAACCTGCTCAACACCCATCCTTGTTGCAGGGAAACGGTTGGGACGCGTAGCACTGTTTCCTCTTTTCACGTTTTCACCCAAGGCGAATTTGATAAATTGCGGAGCGTTCGGGATTTTCAGTTTCTCAGGAGCTTCTCCCCATTTCAGTTTGATGATGGCAGATTGTCCGCCGATACAGTCGGCAGAACCATGCAGCAACTGAGAAGTAGTAACACCACCGGCCAGTTGTCTGTAGATGTCGATATCTTCAGAGTCGATTACGTCACCTTGTCTTACTTCGGATGAAACGGTTTCCACTTCGTTGATAGAGAACAAAGCAATGTGGCTGTGCTCGTCAATGATACCTGTGGTTACGTGCTTATTGGTTCCGTCTACTACTTTGATACCTGCACCCGCAGCGATGTTTTTACCTACCTGGGCAATTTTGCCACCTTTTACCAAAACGTCGGCGTTGGCAATAATGCCATCTTTTTCGTTGGTCCATACCGTCGCATTTTTGATCAGTAAGTCTTCCGATTTTGGTTTTTCAAGGTTACCGTAAGCCGTGAATGGGAACAGGATCTTACCTGCATTCACTTTGTCGGCTTTTTTAGTAGTGTCGGCCTTTTCTGTTTTAGCTGATTTTTCAGGGGAAATCGCTCTCCAGGTAATTTCTTTTCCTTCAGCATTTCTACCTTCCCCTCTGATACCTTTATCATCAATATAACCCGACAACCTGATAACGCCTTTGTCTGAAGGGCTCATTTTGAAGTTGATCGTCAAAAAGTCTTTGTCCCTGGTTGTAGTGGTTTTGATTTTAACGGTGTCATTTTTGATGACTTCAATGGCCGGTTTGTCGTTCTCACCGGTGATGTCCATCGCCAGTTTTGAATTGCCGTCTATTTCCAGTTTATATTTTCCTTTGATATCAGAAATATTCAGGTCGTTGATCACGAACTGATTTCCCTGGATCCAGTTTTCAGCGATTTTTGTTTTTGCGTCAAAAATGTCACCTGAAGTAATAAGGAAGTTAGCCAGTAAACCTGCTTTCAAAGTTCCTACCTGGTCTTCCAGTTTCAGGAATTTTGCCGGTTCGCTGGTCAGTGCTGCCAGAGCCTTGCTTTTATCCAGTCCGCTTTCGATGGCTTTCTGTACATTGGCCAGGAACTGGCTTTTGTCGATCAGACCTGAGGTGGTAATGGCAAAGCTGACATTGTTCTGAGCCAGTTTGGCCAGGTTTGCCGGAGCAAGCTCCCAGTGCTTAAGTTCTGATAAAGTAACCCTCTCCGCATCCAGGGGATCTTCCACATCAAAAGGCTTAGGGAAGTTAACCGGAACGATCAGGCTGGCCTTGGAAGCTACGATCTCATCTATTTTCTGATATTCATCACCATTTGACTTGATGATAAACTGTACACCCAGTTCTTTTCCGACCTGGTCGGCTCTCAAAACATCCAGTACATTTCTTGAATGGAAAACCAGCGGTAATGATAAGTTTTTAGAGAAAGATTCAAGCGAAAGGTTTCTTTCTTTCTCTTTTCCGCCTTTTGAATACCATTCGGCGTCAAAAAATGTCTGACGAAGCAAAGCCACAGATCCCATCAGTGAAACCGGGTAAGTCTGGATTGAGCTTCCTTTATCGAATGAGAAATGAGAGGCTACCTCGTTTTTAAGAATGATCTCATTTTCTTTTCCTGTATTAAGTGAAACAAAAGCAGATGTTCCTCTTACAATACCGTCCTGTGAATGTGTAACCACCGCACCGAAACCGGCTTTGCGGAGTTCTTCAGAGGTTTTGGCGTTGACTTTGAATATGTCGGAGGCTTTGATTTCCGGCTTTACGGCCTGGTTCCAGGCATAAGCTCCTTCTTTCGGAGATTCAAATCTCGTCTCTCCGAATCCGCCGCCCCTTGTTCTAGGAATTTCGGGAGTGCCGTAGTCTGAGAATACATCAATAAAGGCGGGATAAATGTGTTTTCCATCAAGGTCCTGAACGATGGCATTCTTAGGGTAGTCAAAATCCTTACCTACTTTTGCAATTTTTCCGTTCTGGATCAATAGCCATGAGCTGGTAAGGACCGTTTTCGCATCCACATGTATTGTGGCATTTTTAAATAAATAGGTTTGTAGTCTCTGATCCTGCACGCCATTGAGAGGGAATGTGGCCTGTGCGTACAAGTCCGCACCTACGCATACGAGCAATAGGTTGATGAATAGTCTTTTCAACATAAAGTTTAGCTTGTTTTAAAGAATGATTAATAAATTCCCTAAAAATAGCTAATTAAACTTTTTCTCAAAAGCCGCAACTTACAAAATATACTATTCAGCAGACAAACTGATCAGAATTTATGGATTGAGAAATAAAAAAATAATAACAGGACAATCAGGCAGAGAAATCTGACAGACCTTAAAGATAAAAATGACTGGCTGTTTTTTGACCGGTAGTAATTTAAATGTTTCATAATTATAATAATTTAGGAAAACACCATTTTTATTGTTTCAAATATAATTAGATAGAATTGAATTTTCAAAATATATTGAAAAAATAATTATAGTTTTTTCACCATCTTATTTGTAGGTTGAAGATAAGGGTTCTATTTTTGTCACAATTTTAATATAACACAAGGGAAATGAGATGCCTCAGTCAGAAAATTTAAGAATTGCTATACAAAAATCAGGCCGTTTAAGTGAAGATTCCATTTCGCTTTTTAAGGAATGTGGAATTAAATTAGAGGCAGGAAAAGGAAGACTCAAGTCTGAATCTCCTAACTTTCAAGCTGAGTTCCTCTTTTTGAGAGATGACGATATTCCGGGCTATGTCGAAGACGGCGTGGCCGACTTAGGTATCGTGGGTGAAAACGTGCTGATTGAATCTGCCAAATCGGTGGAAGTGATCAAAAAACTGGGATTCTCCAAGTGCAGGCTTTCGCTGGCGGTGCCCAGGGAAGTAGACTATGTGGACCATACCTATTTTGACAAGAAGAATATCGCCACTTCATATCCTAAACTATTAGGAAAATACCTAGCAGATAATAACCTGAACGCCCAGATCCATGAAATCAGCGGATCGGTGGAAATTGCCCCGAGCATAGGGCTGGCAGATGCGGTTTGTGACATCGTGAGTTCAGGAAGTACCTTGCTGAGCAACGGACTGAAAGAAGTAGAGGTCATTTTCAAATCAGAAGCCGTATTTATAGGTAATACCTCATTGTCTGACAGCAAAAAGGCGATTCTTGAAAAACTATTGTTCAGGATCAATGCCGTTCAGAGGGCTCAGAACAACAAATACATCCTTCTGAATGCTCCTAATGATAAATTGAAGGAAATCATTTCCTTCCTTCCGGGCATGAAAAGCCCTACGGTGATGCCGCTGGCCACTGAAGGGTGGAGTTCGGTTCATTCTGTTTTGGAAGAAAGTGAATTCTGGGAGAACATCGAAGCATTAAGGTCAGCCGGAGCCGAGGGTATCCTCGTTATCCCGATTGAAAAAATGATTTATTGATCATGCAGATAATTGAGTATCCGAAATCTTCAGAATACGCTCAGCTGGCTGCCAGGCCGGTGCTGGAGTTTGAGGAAATAGAAAACAGGGTAAAACCTATATTGGATGCGGTCAGGTCAAAAGGAGACGAAGCCCTGAGAAAGTTCGCCCTTGATTTTGACAATGTTCTTATAGATGATTTTGCTGTTGATCAGCAAACCATCCTGGATGCTGAAAAAAAACTGAGCCCTGAATTAAAAGAAGCGATTATCCAGGCGTATCAGAACATCAGGACTTTTCACCAGGCACAGAAACAGGAACCTGAAAAGATCGAGACCATGCCGGGGGTATGGTGCTGGCGTAAAAGTGTCGGAATTGATAAAGTAGGGATTTATATTCCGGGAGGAACTGCCCCCTTGTTTTCAACGGTGCTGATGCTGGGTATTCCGGCTCAGATTGCGGGTTGTAAGGAAGTCATCCTTTGTTCTCCGAGCAATCACCCGGCCATTTATTTTGCTGCAAAACTGGCGGGAATAACGAAGGTTTTCAGAGTGGGAGGGGCCCAGGCCATTGCAGCCCTGGCGTACGGTACAGAGTCGATCCCTAAAGTTTATAAAATATTCGGCCCGGGCAATCAATATGTAACAGCGGCCAAACAACTGATCACCAAAGAAGGCATAGCCATTGACATGCCGGCTGGTCCGTCAGAAGTAGCTGTGCTGGCCGATGAGTCATCAAACCCTGCATATGTGGCCTCAGATCTGTTATCACAGGCTGAGCACGGAACAGACAGTCAGGTAATCCTGCTCGCTACTTCAAGGCAAGTGATTGACGCGGTATTAAAAGAAATAGAAACGCAAGTGGCCTTGCTTCCAAGGCAGGAGATTGCCAGAAAAGCACTCGAAAATTCAAAAGCCATATTGGTGGAAAATACCTCTCAGGCCGTTGAATTTCTGAACGAATACGCTGCCGAGCACTTAATCCTGGCAGTTGAAAATCCGGAAGAAATAGCAGAAGAAATTACGAATGCCGGATCCATTTTCCTGGGGCATTTTACCCCCGAATCCTGCGGTGACTATGCTTCAGGCACAAATCACACTCTTCCGACCAACGGTTTTGCCAGGGCATACAGTGGAGTTTCGCTTGATAGTTTCGTTAAAAAGATAACTTTTCAGAAAATTACGAAAGAAGGTTTGCGAAACGTAGGCCCTGTAGTGGAATTGATGGCAGAGGCTGAGTCGCTTCATGCCCACAAAAACGCCGTAACGATAAGATTGAAAGATTAATACAGAATCCGGGTCTTATTTGAGGCCCGGATTCTTTTTTTTTACTTGCCATACCCCGATACTCTCCCGGTTTTTCCCGTATTTTAAACTCTTGATGATTGTGTTTCGGGATGATTTTATCCTGAATATTATTCTTTTACTATTCTTGAATTGAGATTCAGCTGGTCATTGTGTACTTTAAGCTGATACACTCCGGCAGGTAAGGCAGACAGCTCTGCAGGCAAGCTGAACAACTTGGAGTCTTTGTCATCTTCCCATAGAAGCTTGCCCTGGCTGTCAAATAATTTAACACGGAAAAGCTCTTTCGGCTCTGTTTTCTTACTGATATAAACCGATAAATTAGAAAAGTCTGTTACAGGATTAGGAAACACGATCATGTCTTTTCCGGAGTCTTTTATGACCTTTTCAAGCTCCACAAGGTCCAGGGCTTTCTGAGCCAGGTCTGCGGCTTTTTCAAAGTTAGGAATGCCGTATCCCAGATATACATCGGGCTTGGTATACTGGCTCCCGGACCTGATCATGAAGTCTCTTAACTCCATGGCCGTAAATTGCGGAAACGCCTGTTTAAGTCCCGCCACCATTCCGGCCATCAGCGGCGAAGAAAAGGAGGTACCGTTGCTTACACTGACGGTATTGGCAAAAGTCCCGATAGCGGTGCTGGCTCCCCTGGCGGCCAATTCAGGTTTGATACTGCCTTTTGAGCTGGGACCTATAGAACTGAAAGCAGCGTAATTGGTACCGGCATCTACAGCCCCCACGGAAATAACAGAATCTGCATCAGCGGGGGTAGAGATGTATTTCCAGGTTTTGTTGCCTTCGTTACCTGCAGAAACCACGACGATTATTCCGGCGGCCACTGCCCAGTCGGCGGCCCTTGACACGATGGATTTGTCGCCGTTCATGTCCTGATAAGAGTAATTTTGTGAGGCATTGTCAAAAGTATTGTATCCCAGAGAAGAGTTGATCACATCCACACCAAGGCTGTCACTGTATTCAGCCGCTATCAGCCAGTAAACCTCTTCAATCCTGGTTTCCGAATTCACGTCTTCTGTCCTTAGCAGGGCATAGGAAGCCTCAGGAGCTGTGCCGATGATCCGTCCCTGTTCTGAGGCCGCCATGCAGCTCAGAACGGCTGTGCCGTGCGAATCGTCTTCGTAAACACTTCTTTCCTTATTGACAAAATCATAGGTGTCAATGACGCGGTTTTCCTGGAAAAGATGAGTGAAAAAAGAAAGTGTATTGGCATTTTTGAAGCCGGAGTCCAGCACACCGATCAGGATACCCTTGCCGGTAAATCCTTTCTGATGCATTTTATTGACTCCCAGCATGTCGATCTGGATTTTGGAAGTGCCGTATTCGTAATGATCTTCCACACCGAATTTCGTAGATTCTCTGGCCTTCAGGTATTGATCTGTTGAATTTCTTAATCCGCGGATGTCCCCGTTACTTTCCACACCTTTTACGAAGCTCAGGTTTTTGACGGTGTTGAGTTTAGACTCTGTAGTTTCTATCAGCACGGCATTCATCCATCTTGAAGTATACAGGACTTTTACCCCGGCATTTTTGATCTGGCTGACATATGACTTATTGGGTGGTAAGTCCCTCTGAGTGAGGGCAATGCTTTGTGTTTTGCGTCTGTTTATTGACCTGTTGCTCAAAAACTCTTCCGGTTTTGAAAGGCTGTATTCCGTATTGGCTTTGTCTTTAAAATAAACAAAGTACTTATTTTGTCCAAGGGAAGTGAGACAAATGAGGAAAAAGCAGATGGAGAAAACGTAAACTTTCGGCATAACTGATTGGTGTTTAACCATTAAAACTAAACAATTTATACGATTTCAAGCTATAAATTCCGAATTTATTCAGAATTACTTATTAAAAAGACGCATAAATCACCGGTTTTGTTATGCCTATTTCTTAAAAATTATTTCCTTAAGCTCTGGCTTTTCTGATGTTGGGCAAAAACACGGTGATTATTCCGATCAGCGGAAGAAACGAGCAGATATAAAAGACGTGATTTACGCTCGTGACATCCGCCCAGTAACCCAACACCGCCGAACCCAGGCCACCCATACCAAACGCAAACCCGAAGAAAAGACCCGAGATCATTCCGATTTTGCCGGGCACCAGTTCCTGTGCATAGACAATGATGGCAGAAAATGCCGATGCGATGATGACGCCGATAATACCGGCCAGGGTTACTGTCCAGAACAGGTTGGTGTAAGGCAGCAGCAACGTAAACGGTGCCGCACCTAATATAGATACCCAGATGATTATTTTTCTTCCGAATTTGTCACCGATCGGGCCACCTAAAAGTGTTCCGGCCGCCACAGCACCCAGGAAAACAAAAAGATACAGTTGAGATTGCTGAACCGTGACATGGAACTTATCAATCAGGTAAAAGGTAAAATAGCTGGTGATACTGGCCATGTAGAAAAACTTGGAGAAAATCAGGATCAGAAGTATTGTCAGCGAAATGATGACCCTCCATTTTGATAAGCCGTTACTGATTTCACCCAGGCTGGTTTTAGAAACCGCACGGATTCTCAGGTATCTCTTATACCAGTTACCAACATTATATAAAACAAAAATGGCAAGACAGGCTGAAGCCACAAACCAGACGATGTTGTGCTGTCCGAACGGAATAACAATAATCGCTACAAGTAAAGGGCCGATGGCACTTCCGCCGTTGCCTCCCAGCTGGAAGATGGACTGTGCCAGCCCTCTTTTGCCTCCTGAAGCATAGAACGCCACCTTGGATCCCTCAGGGTGGAAAATGGATGAACCCACGCCCACAAGGGCAACCGCTATCAGTATCATAGCAAAACCGGTGGCAAAAGCGAGGAGAATAACGCCAGCCAGTGAAAACAGCATGCCGGCTACAAAAGAGAATGGCTTCGGGTTTTTATCCGTATAATTACCGACCAGGGGTTGTAAAATAGAAGCGGTAATCTGGAAAACAAAGGTGATCAGCCCGATCTGGGTAAATGACAGTTGATAATTTTCTTTTAAAAGCGGATAAACCGAAGGAATGACCGACTGGATCATGTCATTGAGCAAATGGCCGATACTTACTGCAAAAAGAATAGGGTAGACGGTCGTCTGAACCGACCTGGAAGATGTCATCATCAATCTAATGGTTTTGTTTTGGACAGGTAAAGCGAACCGGAATATAATCATCCGGTTCATTTTTATATTTATTCGGCAAGTGACAGGGAAAGGTCCTGTTTAACTTCTGTATTGAAGCTTTTAAGGATCCAGCCTCCACCCACGACGTCGTCGCCTTCATAGAACACCGCCGCCTGACCCGGTGCGATGGCACTCACAGACTCGTAAAAGTTAGCTTCAATTTTGTCTGCTTCTATTTGTTTTACAAAAGCTGCAGTACCGGCATCTTTATATCTGACCTTAGTGATGGTTTCAATGCCACCCTCAGGAATGGAAGCATACTTCTGAAGATTGAGTTTTCCAACGGTCATCGCGGTTCTTTTCAGGTATTCTTCAGTGCCGAGTATAACCTCGTTGGTTTCTTTGCGTATTTCCGTTACAAAAACCGGGTAGCCTAAAGCAATTCCCAGTCCTTTGCGTTGACCGATTGTATAAAAGGGATATCCTTCGTGTTTGCCTACCACTTTACCGTTTTCGAGTACAAAATTGCCACCTTTTACTTTTTCTTCCAGTCCGTCCACTCTTCTTTTCAGGAATCCGCGGTAGTCGTTATCCGGTACAAAACAGATTTCGTAAGACTCAGATTTATTCACCAGGTCATAAAAACCTTTTTCTTTAGCCATTTCCCTGATGGCTGATTTGGTAAGATTGCCTAAGGGCAGGATGGTCCTGGAAAGGCTTTCCTGCGAGACACCCCAGAGCACATAACTCTGGTCTTTGGTCAGGTCCACTCCTTTTGAAATGATATGACGGCCGTTTTCCTCCCTGATTTTGGCGTAGTGTCCGGTAGCGATAAACTCACAACCCAGGTTATCGGCTCTTCTTAAAAGGGAGTCCCATTTGATGTGGGTGTTGCACAATACACATGGATTGGGTGTACGGCCTTCCAGGTATTCTCCTGTGAAGTGATCGATCACATAATCTCCGAATTCGGAGCGTATATCCAGAATGTAGTGAGGGAAGCCCAGGTTAACGGCAATGGCCCTTGCGTCGTTGATAGAATCGAGGCTGCAGCACCCGGTTTCTTTTTTGGTTCCGCCTGAAGAGGCATAATCCCAGGTTTTCATCGTCATGCCTATGACTTCGTAACCTTGTTCGTGTAGTAATACAGCTGCGAGAGAGCTGTCAATACCGCCGCTCATAGCGACAAGTACCCTTCCGTGTTTGCTCATAATGATGACTGCGTGGGTTCAAAGCCCACCGTTTAGTATATAAAAATACAAAAATAGACAACAATGGTTTGAAAAAATAGGTTCTTGCCTATTTTTGCAGAAAAAATACAGATTTATGCTTAGCAGAACCGTTTTGGTAAAAAATATAACCAACCTTTCAGAAGCCAGATATTGTGCCGGTATGGGTGTCGAATATCTTTCTTTCGACCTGAATCATGACAGCCCCCATTTTTTACCCAAACCTGCTTTTGATGAAATCAGAAACTGGCTCACCGGCATTAAGGTGCTGGGACATACCCACCTGACGGATGTTTCCGAACTGACAGCACTGAAGGATGATTATCAGCTGGACGGATATGTGCTTTCCAGTGAAGAATCGGTTACCTCTGGTCTTACAGGGATATTCCTGGAGCTTTCGGTCAATGACCCGTTCCTGGAAGATAAACTCAATATCTATTCTTCTTCTGTTGAATACTTTATCCTGATTGCGGATGAAATTGACGATGAAGTATTAAATAAGGTTAATAAGCTTGCAGCCCTGTTTCCTGTGATGGTTGGCTACTCAGTGGACGCTGAACAGCTTTCTGAGATTACTGATGCCGGATTTGCCTTTGAAGGTTCCAGAGAAGAACGCCCCGGATTTAATCAGTATGACCAGCTGATGGATAAGCTGGAGAGCCTGGAAACCGATTGAAATCCCCTTGAATTCTGAAGTGAAAATGAACTGAAATATCCCGCCCGTGCTATCTCCAAAAGTATGTAGTTACATATAATTTATAAACCTTAAACCATATTTTTGCAACTCATCCTTTTATCTTACCATTTGTGTAGTTTGCATAACATAGTACTTTATAAAAGTATACCTTTGAATTATCAAACAAAACAAATTATGAATAAGCGATTATATAGAATCAAAGGAAGAGACAGTAAACTTGCAGGAGTAGCTTTAGGCCTGGCCGAGTACTTCGACATTGACGTAACCATCGTAAGGGTAGCTATGGTAGGTTTGTTTTTTACACCCGTACCTGTAGTTATTCCTTACCTTGTATTATGGATATTTTTACCCAAATCAGTTCAATTAACCTATTAAATTTAAAGAGATGAAAAAGAAACTGTATAGGATCAAAAACAAAGACACTTTTTTGGGAGGGGTGAGTCTGGGTTTAGGAAAATATTTTGAGATAGACCCGACCATTGTGAGGATATTATTTGTGGTGTTGTTTTTTACACCGTTTCCGTCATTCATTGGTTATGTGATCTTATGGATGGTCTTACCGGAAAAATATGACTACGAAATTTATCAGGAAGAGCCTGAATTAATATATGAAACAAAACAATTTAAAACAGAAAATAAAATGAGTAACCAATCAAAAAACGGCAATATGGTAGGAGGATTGATCCTCATCATATTGGGAGCGATATTCTCGTTCAAAACATTCTTCGACATTAATTTATTCTCGTACATAGGCAAATTGTGGCCCCTAATTCTCGTAGGTCTTGGTGTCTGGCTGATTGTGAAAGAAAAAGATGACGACCATACCGGTTTTGGTGGAAATTCGAACTTTGGAGGTGGAGCAGGCACTGACCCGGGACAAAGCACCGGTTTCTGATCATTAAACCAACAAAAAAACTAAAATGAAAAAGCAAAGAAATATATTTTGGGGGGCTCTTCTGATTGTATTCGGATTCCTGTTCCTGGCTCATAATTACCATTGGTTCAACCTTGACTTTTCTTTCAGGGAAGTAGCAAAGTTCTGGCCGCTCATGATTGTATTGGCCGGTGTGGCAGTGTTCTTCAGCGAGAAACGAACCATTTTTAATGCAACATCTGCCTTGTTGATTGCTTTTGCTGTTCCTCTGGCCATTTACAGCACTACCTCTAATGTGGTAGACAGGGTAAGGGATGAAGTAAACGACGACCTTAATTTTCATTGGGACGACGAAGATGACGATCATAATAACTATGATGATAATGATGACGACAGTTACAATGATGACGGGTATACCAGCGACAGCAACAGAACTGAGCAGGAATTCAATGTAAAATTGGAGCCTGAGATCACGGAGGCTGCCCTTGACTTCAGCGGTGGTGCTGCCGAATTCCACCTGGAAGACTCCCCGGTGAACCTTTTTGAAGCAAAAACAAAATTGAGTGGCGGGGCTTACAAGCTCAGCGAGCAAAAAATTGGCAGCCTTCATGATATAGAGTTCTCTATGAAGTCTAAAAAGAACAAAGGCGACATGGACATCAATTTGGGTAACAAAGGCATCAACAACGATGTGTACCTTAAATTGAACAAAAAACCACTATGGAATATTGACCTTAATATTGGTGCCGGCGACGTGAAATTCGATCTGAGCAGCTATAAAGTCAAAAACATGGACATTAATACAGGAGCTGCCTCCATCGATTTGAAGTTGGGCGATCTTGTTACCGAATCTAAAGTGAAGGTAAAAAGCGGTGTGGCTAAAGTCGAAATCCTGGTTCCTAAATCTGCTGCCTGTCAGATCGTGATGGACGGAGCCCTGAACGCTAAAGATTTTGATGATTTTTCAAAAGTAAGCAGCGGCAAATGGCAAACCGATAATTTTGACAAAGCGGCGAATAAGATATACATTTCTGTAGAAAGTGGTCTTTCTGCCGTGAAAGTGAAAAGATATTAATATCAGAAGCTATACTTCTTAAAAGGCGTGCCGTAAATAAACGGCATGCTTTTTTTGTTTTAAAAAATGCCGGGCTTATTATTGTAATTGATTTTATAAAATGAAAAAGCCTGTTAACTGATGAATAAATACCTGATTTTCTTTTGCTTTACTGCCTTAAGCCTTTCTGCACAAAAAAAAGTAGCTATTACGATTGATGACGTGCCCAACGTCTGGATCAAAGAAAAATCGGATTCGAAATTTCTTAAGCTGCTTGATTCACTCAATATTCCAGTCGCCATCTTTATCAATGAAGGGCATCTGAACAAAACAGAAACGTTTGCTGAGAACCTGACCCTGCTCGAAAACTGGATAAGAAAACCGTATGTTACTACGGGTAACCATACTTTCAATCACCTTCATTATTCAGAATCGACACTTGAAAACTATAAAGAAGAAGTTATAAAAGGAGAGGAGCAGACCCGCCGGTTGTCTGGTAAATATCGTAAAAAACTGGAATATTTCAGATTTCCGTTTAATGACCTGGGAGCTAACAGCCTTCAGCATGCCCAGATACTGGCTTTTTTGCGGTCAAAAAAATACATTAATACGCCTTTTAGTGTAGAAAGCTCGGATTGGATGTTTAACGGTCTTTATGAGCACTATCTGAAAAAAGGAGACGTGGTTTCAGCCAGGCGGATTGCTGATAAATACGTAAGTCATACGCTCGAGCAGTTTTCTTTCTTCGAAAAAATATCAGAGGAGTTGTATGGCAGGCAGATCAGCCACATTTATCTGTGCCACGACAATCGTCTGAATACGGATTATTTATCTCAGATCACCAACGCGTTGCAAAACAGGAATTACACTTTTGTGAGCCTTAAAGAAAGCCTGAAAGACAAGATATATGATTCAAAAGACCATTTCAAAGGTAAATGGGGCTTCTCGTGGGTTTATCGCTGGATAAAAGAACCGGCAGAAAGAAGCAGGCTGATGAAACGGGAGCCGTCTATCGCCGAAATCGAAAAGGAATTTGAAGGAATGCGTTAATCTTTGTATTTCAAAGCTTCCACAGGGCTGATCCTCGAAGTGACAAAAGTAGGAATGATCAGGATCATGCCGATGATCAGGAGTGTTACTACATTGACGATCATGAAAACGGGCCAGTTCCACTCAACAGGTACAAAGCTCATGTAATAGTTTTCCGGATCAAGGTGAAGTAACTTGAATTTGTCCTGGATAAAACACAAGCCCAGCCCGATGATGTTTCCTGCCAGGAGGCCTTTGATGATGATTTTAAGGCCGTTCCTGATAAAAATACCCCTGATAAGGCTGTTTAAAGCCCCGATGGATTTAAGAAGGCCAATCATCGGTGTTCTTTCCATGATCATGATCAGCAGTACTGAAATCATGTTAAAAGAAGCCACCGCAATGATCAGGATGATCACTAAAATGATGTTTCTGTCCAGGAGGTTGAACCATTCAAAAAACTGGGGCAGCATTTTGGTGATAGGCGAGATCTGGTAGTCCTGCGGAAGGTCGTCAGCCAGCTGGGCCGCCACCTGGTCTAAATGACTGAAATCTTTCAGGTAAATTTCATAGTGCCCGATTTCATTATCGTTCCAGCCGTTGATTTTACGGATCAGGTTAATGTCACCGATAATGTAATTCTGGTCTATTTCTTCAATCCCCGTTTCATAAATGCCTGTGATATGCAATTTCCTTGCTCTGGGAGGATCCTGGATAAAATAGATCAGGATTTCGTCATTGAGTTTGACGTTTAGTTGGTCTTTTAATTTTCTGCTGATCAGGATATCATTGGAATAGGTCGTATCCTTGTGTTGAAAGACTTTTCCCTCAGAGAGATTCATGTCAAAAGTGGACCAGTTGAAGTTCCTGTCAATTCCTTTCAGCACCACTCCGGCGATTTCTGTCTCTGATTTCAGGATCGCAGACTTGTTGGCGGCCACGTTTACGGTACTGATTTCAGGGTTTTTGGCCAGATATGAATTAATTTCTGAATTAATCGTCATAGAAACTTCTTCAAACGAACGATTAAGTGTAATTTTGCTGACCTGAATATGGGAACTGATACTGAAGAGTTTATTCTTGATGGTATTTTTGAATCCGAATAAGACGGAAAAGGAAATAAGCAAAGCTGAAAGCCCTAATGCGACACTGGCAATTCCGACTTTGATGATCAGGGAAGAAAAGGTTTGATTTCTGGTGTTTTGAATTTTATTGGCCAGATAAACAGCGATATTCATAGAGAATAAATGAATTCATTAATAAGTGTAATTTCGGCTTTTGTTTTTCTGTATTTGCCTTTACTCTGTAAATCTAAGGCAAATTATCCAAAGATGGTGCAAAAAAATGACCTGATGCAGAAAAATGACACAATCTCTTCTCTTTACAACTCCGCAGCATCCGGTTTTCTGTCTGCGGGCCCGGTTCCGGAAATTTCCCCGGTTTTTTTGATTAAAAATTACGTGAACAACTGCTTATCAATGTTTTTGAAGAACACGGATAAGGGAAATTCTATTTATAAGCATTTTATAACAACGAAGACAAAAATATTTACTTTATAAAGACTGAAATGACTGAACAAATTCTGATTATCGATTTCGGATCTCAATATACTCAGCTGATTGCCAGGAGAGTAAGAGAACTGAATGTTTATTGCGAGATACATCCCTTTAGTAATATTCCTGAAATAAAAGATGAGATTAAAGGTGTCATCCTTTCCGGAAGTCCCTGCTCGGTAAGAGACGAGGACTCACCGAATATCGACTTTACCAAAATAAGGGGTAAAGTGCCTGTTTTGGGAGTTTGCTATGGAGCCCAGCTGATGGCTCAGCAAAATGGCGGTCAGGTTAAAGCTTCCTCTACCCGAGAATACGGAAGGGCGATTGTGAGTGAACTGAACGCTGCTCATCCTCTTTTTAAGAATTTTCCTTTGAACAGCCAGGTGTGGATGTCACACGGTGATACGATTACGGATCTTCCGGAAGGTGCTGAACTGATTGCTTCCACAGAATCTGTGAAAGTGGCAGGGTTTTCATTTAAAGATGAACAAACTTACGGTATCCAGTTTCACCCTGAGGTGACCCACTCTGATCACGGAAAGGAATTGCTTCACAATTTTGTGGTGGATATCTGCGGATGCAGCCAGTCATGGACGTCCGAGTCCTTTGTGGAGTCGACGGTAACTGAGCTTAAAGAACTTTTGGGCAACGATAAAGTGGTCATGGGGCTTTCAGGTGGTGTTGACTCGTCAGTGGCTGCGGTATTGATTCACAAAGCCATCGGTGAAAACCTGTATTGTATTTTCGTAGACAACGGATTGCTCAGGAAAAATGAATATGACCAGGTACTTGATTCTTATAAGGGCCTCGGCCTCAATGTCATAGGAGTAGATGCCAAACAGCGTTTTTATGATGCTCTGGCAGGTTTGGTTGATCCTGAACAAAAAAGAAAAGCCATTGGCAAGACGTTCATTGATGTTTTTGACGATGAGTCTCATAAAATAGAAGATGTGAAATGGTTAGGCCAGGGTACTATTTACCCTGATATTATCGAGTCGGTTTCTGTAAAAGGACCTTCGGTAACCATCAAATCGCACCATAACGTGGGAGGTTTGCCTGACTACATGAAATTGAAGATCGTAGAACCTCTTAAACTGCTTTTCAAAGACGGTGTCAGAGAAGTAGGGGCCTCATTGGGCATGCCGAAACATATCCTGGGTCGTCATCCTTTCCCGGGTCCGGGTCTGGGTATCAGGATATTGAGTGATATCACCCCTGAAAAAGTACAGATCCTTCAGGAAGTGGACTATATCTTTATCCAGGGCCTTAAGGATGCCGGTCTTTATGACGTGGTATGGCAGGCTGGTGCTATGCTTTTACCGGTTCAGAGTGTCGGTGTCATGGGCGATGAAAGAACCTATGAAAACGTGGTAGCCCTGAGAGCAGTGACCAGCGTGGACGGCATGACGGCCGACTGGGCTCAATTGCCTTATGAGTTCCTGGCCAATGTATCCAATGCCATCATCAACAGGGTGAAAGGGGTTAACAGGGTGGTGTATGACATCAGCTCAAAACCGCCGGCTACCATAGAATGGGAATAATATTAAAAAAGCCACGTTCATCACGTGGCTTTTTCTTTTTCTATATCGGTTAAATCAGTTTTCGAGTTTGGGCAGGTGAATCTCTGCCAGCATACA
Source organism: Emticicia sp. CRIBPO (assembly GCF_009905725.1). Taxonomy (GTDB): domain Bacteria; phylum Bacteroidota; class Bacteroidia; order Cytophagales; family Spirosomataceae; genus Leadbetterella. The sequence goes on from NZ_JAAAKV010000008.1 coordinate 216,291, forward strand.
GCGGGCCGATCCTCCTCCCAGCGTTTCTATCACTCCGAGGTCACAGGCCAGAATTTCGGCTTTTTCTTCCAGGTTGTTGACCTGTAAAGGCGTTAATGAGTTCAATGCCCTTTCTGACATGACGAGGAACTTCTTTTCCAGGTTATTTTTGACTAAAAGCATATTGCCTGCAAAATTCTCCATTTGCTCCAGCGTGATCTCGATGATTTCCTTGCCTGAGCTTTCCAGTTTTTGTTTGAGCATAAGTCTTTCATCCAGGTCTTTGACAGAATCAAGGCATACGACACAGAAATTGTCACCCATACACATCATGACGTTGGTATGATAAATAGGCTCCTCAAACCTGTCTGAGGCATGAAATTTCACTACTTCATACCCGTTCATCTGTTTCTGCCAGGCTTTCAGTACTTCTTCGTTGGTTCTGCTCGACAGGCAAGCATAGGCTATTCTCTGCATTCTGTCCAGCACCAGGCTGCCGGTCCCTTCCAGGAACTTTCCTTCTTTTTCGAAATGAGAAAAATCAAGCACCACATCCAGGTCGAAGTGCTTACGCAGGTCATCTACAATGTCCAATCTCCGCTCAGCACGGCGGTTTTCAGCCTCCATAGGATACAGAATCACCTTCCCGCTGTAATGCATGGAAATCCAGTTATTGGGAAAAATACTGTCAGGCGTAAACGGCTCGGGGGTATCTTCATAAAGAAAGATATTGATACCGTTGATTTTAAGCTGTTTTACAAAGAAATCAAACGATTCCTGGGCAGAGTCCTGTGCAAAAAAATCGTCTTTCTCAAACTTTTTCTGAAACTTGTTTGAGTAGGCCGTTTCTTCGTTATAATCAAAGTTGACAGGCCTGATCATTAAGATATTTGAGGTGATTTGTTCTTGCATGTTTAGTTTGTTTTTGAAATTGATCAAGTCTGTATATGACTTGGAATAAATTTACATTTTTTTCAAAATATAACCGAAAATTATCTTGAAAAAATACTTTTTTATCAGTCCACAGAAGCTCTTAGCAACGGTAAACTCATACAATGTGACCCACCCCTGGCTCTCGACAGCTCCGCAGAGGGCAACAGGATAATGGTATCGGTCAGGGTTTCAGGCGACAGCTCGTCGTTTTCAAATTTCTGAAGCAGGTCTGCTGCTTTGATGGTAGAAAAACCGTTGGCTCTGAACGCCTCGCTGGTCTTGTCGTTACGGTCATAGCCGATAGCTACGCCATCTTTCAGCACCAGCAGATTACACGAGTCCGTCCACTGTTCACGGGCCCCGTAAGGGAATATATTGTTGCCGGAATACACAAATTTCACCGGCTCCTGGCATTTCAGGTCAATCTCAGAAATGTATTTGAGTAATTCCTCCAGGTTATCAAAAGAGCGGTGTTTGATCTGCGAATCTTCTGCATAAAACTGCTTAATGATGATCTCTTCCGGGCTGGTTTTCTGACCGATTTCGTCCCACACGGATTCTTTTTGAGCCTGGTCACTTGTTCTGCCCAGTGAGCCGAGCAAAACCCATACGTTTTTCTTGATCTGGGTGAAAATGGTGTCAATGTGCATATAATCACGCTTGGCCGGGATTTTGATCAGGCTTACTTTCTTCACAATATTCTTTTCCAGCAACTTCCGGATGACCTGCCTGGCGGCTTCCACACTCGTTCTTTCACTGATGCCGATCAGCAAATGCCCCGGGGCGACCATCATCACATCGCCGCCCTCCAGCGTATCAATGCGATTCTCCTGTTCGTCTTCAGGCAAAAGGAAATGCTCTTCATCTTCTTCAATTTCGATGATTTTACCCCTCAGCTCTTCGAAATAAGGGTGGTTAAAAAAGATATACTTGGTCAGAAGCGATTCCCTTGAACGGGCAGCACGGGCCGGCTTGTTCAATATGATATGGTCATTGACCACAATGCCGATGTCCCTGGTAAATATCAGGTTCGGAATAGGAGGGAAGAACATCTCGCCTTCAGAGGTAAGTCCCGTAATCAGGATTTTAGAAAGCTCGATGGAATCAAGCGTCATAAAACTGAGCATTTCCGCATAAGAGCACTCTTCAATGGCACAAACAGCCGCTACCAGCTGTGTTTTTACCTGGTTCATATCCAGCACATCGGCCAGCAGGGTTTCAAATTCTATCACCTTATCAGACCTGAAATACTCCTTCTTGTCAGGTTTATAGAAATTCCTGGACAGGTCGTTATCAATGTCGTTCAGTTTGCCTTTTATCTTTTCAGTATCGAGAAAGTACAACAGGATTTTAACATAAAAATCGTACTCATCCTTACGCATGGTGTCCAGATGCACAATGTCTTCAAAAAGCCAGTCCTGGGCTTTGGAGGGCACTACCTTGCCAAGGCCGCTGTCGGGGCTGTGTATTAAAAGTCTTTTAAGTGCTGAAACTTCAGAGCAAACGAAAATAGATGAGGCTTTTTCCTCATTACTGGTATTATGTATCATGGAAATGATCTTTTAAATGATTAAATAAACAACAACCGGGGGATTAACCGGGAATCATTTAAACCCAAACTGAGCAATGAAGAATAGCAGTAGCTGCAGGTATATTTTCGAAAAGGAATTCATTGATGAAACATTTGAATTGCACAAATTTATTATAATTAAGTTCAAAAAAAAACTTATTCATCATAATTTGAAGACTTTCGGGGATCGGGCGGGATGCTCGTAAAGATCACTTAATATAAGCTGCCTGAATGTTAAGAAATTGCCAAAAAGTAAAGGAAATAACCTGTTTTCGGGTCAAATCTTTTCGCTTTTGGGGAACGTGGTTCGTTTATTTAGAGTTTATATAAATATTAGCACAATGATTTTAGTATTTAGTGCTATCTTTGTGGTCGAAAAAAAACGTTGAAATTTATTATTATGCTGAAAATCAGTAATTTACATGCAAGGGTAGAGGAAAAAGAGATTTTAAGAGGTATAAATCTTGAAGTCAAACCTGGCGAAGTACATGCCATCATGGGACCGAATGGTTCCGGCAAGAGTACTTTGGCTTCTGTTTTGGCTGGAAGAGAGGATTATGAGGTTACAGAAGGCACAGTTGAATTTTTAGGTAAGGATTTATTAGAACTTGCTCCTGAAGAAAGAGCAGCGGAAGGTATTTTTCTGGCATTTCAATATCCTGTGGAAATTCCGGGTGTTACCACTGTCAATTTCCTGAAAACAGCCATCAATCAGATCAGAAAGTATCACGGTAAAGATCCTATAGATGCAGCTCAGTTTCTTAAACTGATGAAGCAGAAAGCCAAATCTGTGAAAATAGATGATCAGCTGCTCAGAAGATCTCTGAACGAAGGTTTTTCCGGTGGCGAAAAGAAAAGAAACGAGATTTTCCAGATGGCGATGCTTGAGCCTCAGCTGGGTCTTCTTGACGAAACCGACTCAGGATTGGATATTGATGCACTCAGAATTGTCGCTGACGGCGTGAACGAACTGCGTTCTGCCAACAGGTCATTTATCGTAGTAACTCACTACCAGCGTCTTCTTGATTATATCGTCCCTGATTTTGTACACGTATTGTACAAAGGCAGAATCGTAAAATCAGGAACGAAGGAGCTCGCTTTGGAGCTTGAAGAAAAAGGTTATGATTGGATCAAGGCCGAAGCGGATGCCGCAGAAGCTTCAGTGGCTTAATTTTTAACCCAATAAAGAATTTAGATGTCAAATACAGATATGCAAACTCAGTTATTGTCTGATTTTCAGGCGTATCAAAACGGGTTGAACGGGAAGGCTGAAACACCTTTCAACCAGTTGAGAAGGCTCGCAATGGACAATTTCTCCAACCTGGGTTTTCCTACCACCAAACATGAGGAATGGAAATATTCCAATGTTAAAAAACTGGTAGAAAAATCTTATAATTTTCACCCGAAAAGTGAGGCCGGCGAAGATGAGCTTTCAGCATTGCCCATTCCTGATCTTGCCGGAAATATCCTTTACTTTATTAATGGTATTTTTCACCCCGAGCTTTCTACCTTACAGACTCCGGATGATAAACTGAAGATCATTACTTTAAGCCAGGCGATCACGGAGTTTCCGGATTTGCTGAATGAATATTACGGGAAATTCACGGATAACATCACTGAATCATTCACCGCCCTCAATACGGCCATGGCCAATGACGGTGTGGTGGTTTTTATTCCTGACAATACGACACTCGAAGAACCGGTGATCATGAGGATGATCGGAGATGTGAGAGAGGAAAATGTAGGTTCATTTGTAAGAAACCTCGTGGTAGTCGGTAAAAACGCCGAAGTTAAAATTGCAGAATCATTCAGAACCCTGGGCGAAAAGTCAGGTTTTGTGAATGCTGTGACTGAAATCATCGTTGGAGAAGACGCCAGAGTGGATTATTATAAAGTACAGGATGACAACGATGAATCGTTCCATATCGGTACAACACAGGTGTATCAGAAAGACAGAAGTTATTTTTATTCGGCTACAGTGACCATCAACGGTGGTTTTGTCAGGAATAACCTTAACCTGATCCTTGACGGGCAACACATTAATTCGTACATGTACGGATTGTATATTCCTGACAAAAAACAACATATCGACAACCACACCCTGGTAGACCACAGAAAGCCTAATTGTCAGAGCAACGAGCTTTACAAAGGTATCCTGATGGGTAAATCAACAGGTGTTTTCAATGGTAAGATATTTGTTCAGGAAGATGCCCAGAAAACCAACGCCTATCAGAACTGCCGTAACGTGATTGTTTCGGATTCTGCTACCATGAACACAAAACCGCAGCTCGAAATCTGGGCTGATGACGTTAAATGTTCCCATGGTACCACCACAGGTAAATTGAACGACGACGCTATATTTTATATGCAGTCAAGGGGTATTCCCAAGCAGGAAGCCATTAAACTGCAGTTACTGGCCTTTGCTGAAGATGTAGTTTCGCAAATTAAAATTGATGGCATCAGAAACTATCTTGAAGTGCTGATTCGTGAGAAATTGCATGGGAATTAATCTCCGAAGATACGATATAAAGCACAACTGCCCCGGGCGGTTGTGCTTTTTGTTATCCCACACACAAACTAAAAGGTTTTAAAAGTTGTTGTCAAAGGACTCCCGTCTTGCGGGACCGGGATATAAAAAGTATAAAACTCATGGGCTTAGATATAGAAAAAATCCGTCAGGATTTTCCAATCCTTCACCAACAGGTTAACGGCAAAGACCTCATTTATTTTGACAATGCCGCCACTACACAGAAACCACTGCCTGTTTTAGAGGCATTAAGTGAATATTACGGAAAGTACAACGCCAACATTCACAGGGGCATACATTTCCTGGCTGAAAAAGCCACTTCTGCTTTTGAACTGACCCGTAAGGCTTTTCGTGAGTTTCTGAATGCGTCTTCTACGGAGGAGATCATCTTTACCTACGGAACTACCGACGGTATCAACCTTGTAGCTCAGACTTACGGCAGAAAATTCCTGAAAGAAGGCGACGAGATCATCATTTCAACCATGGAGCACCATTCCAATATTGTGCCCTGGCAGATGCTTTGTGAAGAAAAAGGCTGTATCCTGAAAGTCATTCCGATTGATGATGACGGAAACCTTATTTTTGAAGCTTATGAACAGCTTTTGAATGAGAAAACCGCTATCGTGTCTGTAGTGCATGTTTCCAATGCCCTGGGAACCATCAACCCGATCAAACAGATTATTGAAAAAGCCCATGAATTCGGGGCGGTGGTGTTGATTGACGGAGCCCAGGCTTCTTCTCACATTGATATTGATGTTCAGGCACTTGACGTTGATTTTTATGTACTTTCGGCTCATAAATTGTATGGTCCGACCGGTATGGGTATTCTTTACGGCAAAAAGGACCTGCTCAATGCCATGCCTCCCTATAGAGGCGGCGGTGAGATGATCAAGGAAGTGACTTTCGAAAAAACGACCTATAATGACCTCCCCTATAAATTTGAGGCAGGTACACCGAATATAGCAGACGTAGTAGCTGCAAAGATTGCCCTGGATTATGTCAAAAACCTTGGTAAAGAAAATATTGCTGCCTATGAAAATGAATTGCTGGAATATGCCACTGAGAAGCTACAGAAGATTGAAGGCCTGAAGATCATAGGGCAGGCCAGAGAAAAAGTCAGCGTGATATCGTTTGTCATGGAAGGCATTCATCCCCAGGACGTCGGAGTGATCCTTGACCAGCAGGGAATAGCCGTCAGGACCGGGCACCATTGTACCCAGCCCCTGATGCAAAGATTCGGCATTCCGGGTACTTCCAGGGCCTCATTTGCGGTTTATAACACCAAAGAGGAGATCGACAAATTGGTTGCGGGTATTGAAAAAGTAAAGAAATTTTTATTATGACCATTAATGAGATCCAGGACGAAATAATTGAAGACTTTGAATTATTTGATGACTGGGAACAAAAATACGAGTATATCATCGACCTCGGTAAGTCCCTGAAAGGACTCGATGATCAATATAAGACAGAAGAGAATATCATAAAGGGTTGTCAGTCAGTGGTTTGGTTGAATGCATTTATGGAAGACGGCAAGCTTTATTTTGAAGCAGACAGTCAGGCTATCATCGTTAAAGGCCTGGTAAGCATGCTTTTGAAGGTATTGTCCGGCCACACTCCCAGGGAAATCGTTGATGCCGATCTTTATTTTATCGAGAAGGTCGGTTTGTCGAGCCACCTGGCACAAACCAGGTCTAACGGCCTTGCATCGATGGTAAAACAAATGAAAATTTACGCCATCGGGTACGAGTCGCTGGAAAAGTAATAGTTTTGAAAAACAGACAAACTAAATTGATTTTTAGATTGTTATTTTGACAGCATTAAGAAAACAAAAAATATGACAGCAGAAGAAGAAGCATTAAAGGAAAGAGTGGTGGAAGCCATCAAGCAGGTGTATGACCCCGAAATTCCCGTTGATGTGTTCGAATTAGGACTTATTTATGATATAAAGGTTTTTCCGGTCAACAATATTTATATATTAATGACCCTGACTTCGCCTTCCTGCCCTTCAGCAGAGAGTATTCCTTCTGAAATTGAGCAAAAAGTGCGTGAAGTGGAAGGTGTGAGTGATGTGAGTTTGGAATTGACTTTTGATCCGCCTTATTCAACAGAAATGATGAGTGAAGTGGCGAAACTGGAACTTGGATTTATGTGACCTGTGACTGAGGAGAAAAATAAGACCCCTTTTTTCTTCAAAGTCGGAAATGGTATTTCAATATTCATTTAAATGTCTCTTCAGGGGTGAGAGATTAAAAAAGTAAATAATTATGTATCCTCCTCATTTAGTAGCTCCAATGAAGGAAGACCTTACCAAAGTAGGGTTTGAAGAGTTGTTAACTCCCTCAGATGTAGACAATTTCATGGCTGACCAAAAAGGTACGGCTCTTGTTGTGATCAATTCCGTTTGTGGTTGTGCAGCGGGTACTTGCCGCCCGGGTGTTAAGTTGTCATTGGAGAAAACTGAAAATAAGCCTGATCGTTTATTGACCGTTTTTGCCGGTGTGGACACCGAGGCTACCCAAAGACTAAGAGAGTATATTCCTATCCAGCCATCGTCTCCGGCGATTGCACTTTTCAAGGATGGTGAATTGATTCACTTTGTTGAGAGACATCACATCGAAGGCCGTTCTGCCGAGATCATCGGTACGCACCTGGCCGCTGTTTATGATGACGTTTGCGTAGCAGAATAATCATTGAAAAAATAGAGAAGAGGCACCTTGAACAAAGGTGTCTTTTTTTATGCCCTTATCTCAGAAAAATAAGTCGGAAGCAATGCCGTCAGCAAACAGTTTGCCTTTTTTGGTTAATGTAATGGTGTTTTCAGCCAAAAGAAGATGCTCAGAATGCATGTACATTTTAAGGGTCTCTTCAAACTCCCTGGTTATTTCTCCCGACTTGGATTGAAGAAGTTGAAGGTCGATGCCCCATTTGGTCCTGAGCCCCGTCAGGATATAATCGTTGGCCTGTTCCTGGGGTGTCAGATGCTCTATTTCAAATGGTACTTTTCCCAGTCCGATAGAATCTGTGTATTTCCTGTTCTGGCTGACATTATACTGTCGTGATACCCCATTAAATGAATGGGCAGAAGGTCCGACGCCTAAATATTCATGTCCCTGCCAGTAGGATGTATTGTGCCTGGAGTAATTACCGTTTTTGGCAAAATTAGAGATCTCGTATTGTTCATAACCCGATGCACCCAGTTTACTGATCAGCAATTCGAATTGTTCAGACGCAAATTCATCATCAACAGGAGGGATCTTGTTCGTCTTCTGCCATTTACCGAAAACGGTCTTTTCTTCAATCGTCATGCAATAACAGGAAATGTGCGGCACATCGAAAGAAACAATCTTTTCCAGGTCTTTCAGCCAGATATCATGTTTTTTGTCGGCCGGAATGCCTTCCTCTTTGCCATGAATCGCATAAATCAGATCAAGACTCAGGTTCTTGAACCCAAAATCCTGGGCCATCTTAACGGAGTTTTCTGCTTCAAACGAGGAGTGAATCCTGTTGATAAACCTGAGATGTTCTTCGTTGAATGTCTGAATACCGATGCTTAACCTGTTAATGCCATGTTTTTTCCATAACCGGAGGTTATCCATGGTAATATCATCAGGATTGGCCTCTAAAGTTATTTCAATATCAGATGAAAGGCTGAAATGTCTCGCGACAGTCTCAAAAATCAGGTCAAACTCAGATGCATTGAGCAGGGAAGGAGTGCCGCCCCCAAAATAAATGGTGGTCAGTTCCTTTTCTTTCAGATAGTCTGCCCTGAGTTCAATTTCCTTTGAAATGGCTTCAATGACCTCTCTTTTATGGCTCAGATTGGTACTGAAGTGAAAATCACAATAATAGCAGGCCTGCCTGCAGAAAGGAATATGAAGATAAAGGTGCATTACTTGGTGCCCACGAAGAAGAAATCGATGCATTTTTCCGGCTCATCGCTCAGATAATGATCGTCCCAGTTGATTTCGGCGGCCAGTCCTCCGGTTCCGTCCAGCAGCTTGTTCCTGTTGAATCTGTTCAGTATCTCATAAGGCACCTGCAGCATCCAGCCCGGTAAGCGGTGCTGAAGGTCAAGAAAGTCCCATTTCATGATTTTATTGACTGAAGCCTTATTTTCTTCGTAGTAGGCCCAGACTTTGTCGTTTCCGCCAACGCCCTTGGTCTCAACTGTCGGGAAATACTTTTCCATCAGGCTTTTAAGCTCCTGGGTGTTGTATTCACGGATGTGCCATGGATTACGGCTGAGAGAATAGACCCTGTTTACAGTAGTCAGAAATATTTTCCCCCCAGGTTTCAATACCCTGTGGGCTTCTTTCAAAAACTTATGATCATCCTGGATGTGCTCAATCACCTGGAAAGTGACGATATAATCGAAGGAATTGTCTTCAAACTCGTCCAGAAACGGCAAATTGACCGTGTTAAAATAATGTGTGGGGTGTTTTTCCTGTAAAGCCTTGATCAGCTCCGTGTTTTTATCAAGTCCTGTAAAATGATCACAGGCCGCAATCAGCTTTTCTACGCCCCTTCCCCAGCCGCAGCCCAGTTCAAGCACCTTTCCTTTGATCACTTTGGCGGCTTCTTCGTAAGGGAAATATAATCTCTGATGAACCGGATTATCTGACAGGATTTCTTTGCTGGCTATTTCGGTCGTAGCGTATGACATATACAGGTATTTACATTTAGTTTGCTAAAAACAATGCAAATTACGAGCCTTAACCGACAAATCAAAAAATGTCTGACAGGTTTCTGAGTTTCGGCGGTTTATTTGACCCATTTAAGCCTCAGGCTGTTGCTGACCACGCTGATACTACTCAATGCCATCGCTGCCCCGGCTATCATCGGATCGAGTAAAAACCCGGTAAAAGGATACAGCACACCCGCGGCAATCGGAATTCCGGCCAGGTTATAAATAAAAGCCCAGAATAGGTTCTGACGAATGGTCTTCGTGGTTTTCTTGGATAGGTGAATGGCTTGTTTGATTTTGGTCAGATCGCTTGAGATAATCGTCATCTTGGCCACGTCCATGGCCACATCGCTGCCTTTACCCATAGCGATGCTTACGTCGGCCTGGGCCAGGGCATTGCTGTCGTTGATGCCGTCGCCTACCATGGCTACAATTTTGCCTTTCTGCTGCAGATCTTTTATAAATGCGGCTTTATCTGCTGGTAAAACCTGTGATTTGAAGTGCCTGATGCCTGTTTCTGTGGCTACAGCCCTGGCGGTTTGTTCATTGTCGCCCGTCAGCATATACACTTCAATGCCTTCGTCCTGTAGCTCCTTGATGGCGGCAACGGAGGTGCTTTTTATCTTATCTTTAATAGCAATGACGGCTATTACCGATGTTTCATCACAAAAAAGAACAACTGTGCTGGGTTCTGCTGCCAGTCCGGTGATTGTTTTCTTTGTTTCATCATTTATGGCAATGCCTTTTGATAAGGCAAGGATCTCATTACCGATGATGTATCTTTTTTGTTCATAATGGCCTTCAATGCCCTGCCCGCTTATGTTCGAGACCTCTATATTATTAAGGAATTTCCCGTTCATATGCTTCACGACAGCTTCTGCCAGTGGGTGCTCAGATGATTTCTCGATACTGAACAGAATGTTGCTGAGTTCTTCTGTTTTATTTTTCAGCCATATCAAAGAACTGACTTCCGGTTTGCCTTCAGTGATCGTTCCTGTTTTATCCAGCACAATGGCGTTGATTTTACCGGCTGATTCCAGGCTTCCGGCGTCTTTGATCAGGATACCCTGGCTGGCTCCTTTGCCCACACCCACCATAATGGCAGTAGGGGTGGCCAGACCCAAAGCACAGGGGCAGGCGATCACTAAAACAGTCACCATAGCCATTAAACCCTGCGTAAAGCCATTGTCTCCGCCTAAAATCACCCACGCCAGTAAACTCAGCAAGGCTATACCAATGACTACTGGCACAAATATACCTGCAATCTTATCCACCAGTTTCTGGACCGGGGCTTTACTTCCCTGGGCATCCTGCACCATTTTGATGATCTGGGCCAGTAGCGTTTCGCTGCCGACTTTATCGGCCCTGAACTGAAATGCCCCTTTCTGGTTAATGGTGCCGGCAAATACTTTTTCGCCTTCAAATTTAGCCAAAGCCACAGGCTCGCCGCTGATCATGCTTTCATCCACATAGGAATTCCCGCTGGTGACAGTGCCGTCAACGGCTATTTTCTCCCCGGGTTTGACCAGGATAATGTCCCCGGTTTTGACTTGTGAGATGAGCATTTCCATCTGGTGTCCTCCGTGATGAACCACCGTGACACTCTTGGGCTGTAAACCGATCAGCTTTTTAATAGCAGAAGAGGTGTTTCCCTTCGCCCGGTCTTCCAGGACCTTGCCCAGCAATATAAAAGCAATAACTACTGCAGCTGATTCAAAATAAACATGCGGGTGTAGGCCCCTGGCATGCCAGAAATCAGGAAAAAGAGTGTTAAAAACACTGAAAAGATAAGCAACTCCTGTACTCAAAGCCACCAATGTGTCCATATTGGCAGATTTATGCTTAGCCTGTTTATATGCTCCGATAAAAAACTGTCTTCCGAAAAAGGCCACTACGGGCGTAGCCAAAGCCCACATGATGTAGTTGGCATAAGGGTGCTCCATCAAAGCGGGTGTCATCCCGATGATCACCAGAGGGACACTGAGGGCAATCGACCAGATGGTTTTGAACTTTAACTTTCTTGATTGCTCATTTTGTAAATCTTCCAGTGAATCTTTGGCCTCTTCCGTCTCATCAATCATCAGGTCATACCCCACAGACTGGAGTGCAGCTTTTAATTTGCCGGCGTCGGTAATGGTAGGTATATATTCAACGGAAGCGGTGGTGTTGGCGTAGTTGACACTCACATTCACCACGCCGGGCTGATGCTGCAGTATGCTTTGGCTGCTGCTGGCACACGAAGCACAAGACATGTTCAACACCGGGAAGTTCTTTTTTACCGTCGTGACATCATATCCGAGGTCTCTGATGGCTGTCACAGCCTCTCCGATGGTTGATTCTATCTGATCTGAGGTAATAAAAGCCCTGTTATTGTTCAGTTCTACGCCATGTTCTTTAACCCCCGGGACTTTGCCCAGGCCTTTGTCAACAATCAGAGCACAATGCTCGCTTTCTACCCTTTCAAGGGGCAGGTATATCTTTTTATCTGACATCTTTTACTTATTTGATGTTACAAAGTTAAGCTCTTATAGTCAGCTGCTTATTATATAATTATCTGTAATATTGGTATGATTTACCTTTGAAGGGTGGTCAGGCTTTATTTAATATAGCTGAAATGACCTCGGGATCAATGGTCTTGAGTGTCGGTTCATGAAAAACAGCTCTGAAAGGCGGTGATAACAGCGTTTCTCTTTCATAGAACTCAAAAGGAAGGTTTTTTTCAGTCAAAGGTGTTGACAGGAAATTGTTAATGGTTTCTTCAAAAGGCAGTTCACTCAGCCTGACATACTCAGCCATTATTTTTGCCCAGAAAACAGTGAGGGTTTCATGATAACCCGAATTTCCGTCATTTGTGCCGCCAAAGGAGGCATTCAGGGTAATAATGCCCGATTTGATCTGGCAAAGGGCATCAAAAAAGTCATGATGATAAACAAACCACAGGCCTACGGTGAGGTGGGCTTCATGTGTCCATTCTTCTTTGGCCAATGTTCTGGCCCTGAACCTGCCTACCAGTTCTTCAACCTGGTCTGAAGATAGCTTTTGTTCCATTGAAATTGAATGCTTTAAAACCATATAAAAACAAAAAACACTCAAATCGCTGTGAAATGAGTGTTTCCTGATAAAATAACTATTTAAAATCAGGCAGTTTGCTGATTCATTACTTCTGTTTGTTTTCTGATTGATTCCATGTGAATCAATTTGAACAGTTCTTCAACCATTTCGGTATAAAGATTAAGGCTTTTGCCCCATTCTGCTCTTGAACCATGCACCTGTTTCCATCTGTCCAGTTGAAGAACAGCTACATTGTTATCTCTTTTATATTCACCTAATTGCTCTACAACCGCCATTCTGCTGGCCAGTACTTCAAGCAATTCCCTGTCAAGATTGTCAAGTCTCTGGCGAAGACGATCCAGTTCACTCTGGAAATCGACACCGTAAGTAGCTTTTCTGATCTCGATAGATTTCAACATTTCACCCAAAGCGGCAGGAGTAAGCTGCTGAGAAGCATCAGACCACGCCTCATCAGGGTTTCTGTGAGATTCGATGATCAGACCGTCGTAGTTCAAATCCATAGCTCTCTGAGTCAGTTCAGCCAGGTAAGCTCTCTTACCGGCCATGTGGCTCGGATCACCGATCATAGGGATCTGAGGGAACAAAGTCTTGAATTCAACCGCAATCTGCCACATAGGAGAGTTACGGTACTTGGTTTCCTGTGCGTTAGAGAAACCACGGTGAATAGCACCCATTTTATTGATACCTGCACCGGCGATACGCTCAAATGCTCCAACCCAAAGGGCAAGATCAGGGTTAACAGGGTTTTTGATCAAAACCGGCACATCAACACCTTTCAATGAATCAGCAAGATCCTGAACGTTAAACGGGTTAACAGTAGTTCTGGCTCCGATCCACAATACATCCACACCATATTTAAGGGCAAGTTCTACGTGCTGAGGAGTAGCTACTTCTACAGCTGTTTTCAAACCTGTTTCTTCTTTAGCTTTCTGAAGCCATGGAAGTGCTTCTTCACCTTTCCCTTCAAAACTGCCCGGACGGGTACGTGGCTTCCACACACCTGCTCTCAAAATGTGAGCATATCCCTCTTTGGCAATACCACGAGCGGTTTCTAAAACCTGCTCTTCTGTCTCGGCACTACATGGTCCCGCAATGATCAATGGCTTATCGCCTGTTTCAATCCAACTGCTAAGCGGAAGAACGTCTAAATTTGCTTTCATTAAAATTATCCTTTAAATGCGTTCGAACGGTTTTTTTAGCCCGTTTCAAACATTAATCCCTAAACTGTAAAGTTAAATAAATCGTTTTGTAATATATTTGCAAAATATTTGACAGACTACTCAAAAAATTACATCGAATTTCAAAAAATGTCTTTAAAAACAAAGTCAACAGACATAAACCTCCAGGACACGTCAATCGCCTTCGAACATATCAGTAATAGAAACCTTAAAAAGACCTATTACATATTTGCTTTGATGAATCTGAATTGGCTCGTAAAGATAGGAACTTTTTTTATTAAACTTAGCCTGAAATTAGGATTACCGATAAAAAAAATTATCAAGAATACGATTTTCAGCCAATTTTGTGGTGGCGAAAACATTGTGGAATGCCGTAAAACGATAGATTCATTGGCCGAATTCAATGTAGGCACTATCCTCGATTACTCGGTAGAAGGTGAAGATAACGAATCTGATTTCGAAAGGACCAAAGATGAAATCATCAGAACCATTGAAATTGCTTCTAAAAACAGGGACAAAATTCCGTTTTCAGTATTTAAGGTTTCAGGCATCGGCTCTGTCGATCTGCTCGAAAAACAACAGCTGGGAGAGGAGCCGCTGGAAGAAGAGGAGAAAAAAGCCTTTGAGGCCATTAAAAGAAGAGTATCTGAAATTTCAGCCAAAGCCGCTGAGCTGGAAGTAAGGCTGTTTTTTGACGCAGAAGAAAGCTGGATTCAGGACACCATCGATTCGCTTTGCTACGAAATGATGGAGAAATTCAATACCGCCGGACTTGTCATCATTTATAATACCTACCAGCTTTACAGGTATGATGTGCTCGACAACTTTAAGAATTCGGTTGAAACAGCCCAGCATAAGGGATATAAAGTAGGAGCGAAGCTGGTCAGAGGGGCTTACATTGAAAGAGAAAGGCTGAGAGCCAGTGAAAATGAATACAAAGACCCCATCAACAGAACCAAGGAAGAAACCGACGAACACTATGATGCCGCAGTTGATTTTTCGCTGAATCACCTGGATACTGTCGCCATCTGCCTGGGAACTCACAACGACGAAAGTTGTCTGAAATGCGTGAAACTGATGGATGAACTGGATATAAATCCTAAGGACAGCAGAATTTATTTTGCACAGTTATTAGGCATGAGTGATAATATTTCCTTTAATTTGGCAAAAAGTGGTTTTAATGTAGCCAAGTATGTGCCTTATGGTCCGGTTGAATCGGTAATGCCTTACCTGTTCAGAAGAGCCGCAGAGAATACTTCGATTGCAGGACAAAGCAGCCGTGAATTTTTATTAATAAAAGAAGAATTAAGAAGGAGATACAAAAAATAACCCAATGAAATCATCGCAGAAGTATTTTTTATTTGCTTTACTACTGATTATAATCGACCAACTCATTAAATTATGGATGCATTTTGTGGTTCTGCCCAATCATTTTGGAAATATTGACCTGATCCCTAATGTTTTTAAACTTCACTACGTTCTTAACAAAGGCATGGCCTTTGGAATGGAGCTGGGAGGTGAGTATGGTAAGCTGGCATTGACGTTATTCAGACTAGTGGCGATGGTGGGCATTGGATGGTATTTGAATCACCTGGCTAAGATAGGTTCGCATGAAGGATTACTCTGGTCTGTAGCGGCCATCTGGGCAGGAGCGATCGGTAATGTCATTGACAGTACGTTTTATGGGGTTCTGCTTGAGGGAAATATGCCTCTGGAGGCTTCTACGCCCTGGTTTCACGGACAGGTGATCGATATGTTCTATTTCTATTTCCTGGATGGTTTCTGGCCTGAGTGGGTGCCGGTTTTAGGAGGCACATATAACTCGACCCCGATATTTAACTTTGCAGATGCCTGTATTTTTTGTGGTGTAGTGGTTATTCTGATATTTCAGAAGTCATTTCTCGATAATAAGGTATATGATGACATGAGAGAAACGGTTTCAGAAATCACTGAAGCGGATGCTCCTGAAGAAACTGAAGAAGTTAAAGAAGAAGAGGCAGCAACCGATGGAGATAATATTCAATCTGAAAGCAGGGAAGATATTCAAAATGAAGAAAATTTAAACAATAAAGAGTAAAATGGAAACCAGTACAAAAAACAGAATCCAGCGATGGACAATTGCTATTTGCTTGCTTTTTATCTTGTTTTTTGCATCGCAATTGCCCAATCCTAATGTGAGAAAAATATTGGTGTTGCTACCGGGATCGATAGCCGTTATTATACAATTGTTCATCCTGAGAGAGAAAAAGCGGAACAGCCTGAAAGTTCAGGGAATAATACTTCTGATATTAACCGTTCTGACTATGATACTTTCTTTGTATGCTTAATCAGGATACCGGTAAATTCAAGATATAAAAAAGGGCTGTTTTTCATGAAAACAGCCCTTTTCTTATGTAAAGCAAGATCGCTTATTCTTTATTCTTCTTAGGGATCACCAGCTTTTCACCCCTCTGGGCGAAGTTCTTGGTTTTACCGTTGGCTTTCATGAGCAAATCAAGGCTGATGTCGTATTTCTTGGCAACTACCCTCAAAACGTCTCCTGGTCCTACAGTGTGGATCGTCTGAACAGGTACCCTGAGTTTTGTAACACCTACTTTGATACCGCTTGGTTCAACTCCTGAATTATTGCTTTTTAAAGTATTGACGGAAACGTTATAGCGGTTGGCAATACCGTTGAAGGTTTCTCCGCTTTCAACCAGGTGGCTGGTGAACTCACCTTTTGAAGATGATTTTTCAACAGGCTTGGTTTCTTCTTTTTTGGTTTCGGTCACTTTTTCTGTCTTTTTAGGAAGGTCTATAACCGGCTCTTCTTCGGCAGGAGCAGCAGTTGCAACATCTGTCGATGAAGAAGCTTCTGTATCTTCTTTTCCTTCTGAATCAAATTCTCCTACAGCTTTAACCGGCTCATCAGTGATTTCACTGGCGTTTGAGGCGTCATCAGACATAAAATGCCAGCCTACATACAACAAAAGGCAGATGATTCCGATTAAGGCTCCTAAAACTACAACAGGTAGATTTTTGGAGGTTTCCTGGGGCTTAGGGTTTCTTTCTTCAAATTCCATAATTTAATAATTGTTTATTATGCACGTTTAATTGCGGTACTCATTTGATTAACTTTCTCTTTTAATTCTTCCTTGTAGGCCAGCAAAGCATCAGAGATCTTTACATCTGATGTGCCGATGATCTGCACAGCGAGCAGCCCGGCGTTGGTTGAGGCATTTAAGGCGACGGTCGCTACCGGAACACCGTTCGGCATCTGAAGAATCGACAGGATGGAATCCCAGCCGTCTATAGAGTTGCTTGATTTTACAGGGACGCCTATGACCGGAAGAATGGTACACGAGGCCACCATCCCAGGAAGGTGTGCTGCACCTCCCGCACCGGCAATGATGACTTTCAGGCCTCTTCCGTAAGCTGTGGAAGCATAATCGATCATTTTTTCAGGAGTTCGGTGGGCCGATACTACATCCATTTCAAATGGAATACCAAACTTTTTCAGGATTTCGACTGCACCAGACATAACTTCATAATCAGAATTGCTCCCCATTATTATTCCTACCATTGAATTCGAGTTTTTATGAAATTATTCGTAATGTTTTTTTTACAAAATTGACTTTTTCTTTTAATTTTTCAAAGTCGGAATCAATTATTGTTACGTGTCCCATTTTTCTGAACGGTTTCGTTTTGCTTTTACCATACAGAAACGGATGCACGCCTTCTACTTTCATGATTTCTTCCATGCCTTCGTAGATGGCTTCTCCTGTGTAACCATCAGCTCCGAGCAGATTGACCATGGCAGCAGGGGCTATCTGGCCGGTTTCGCCTAACGGCAGATCAAAAATAGCCCTGAGGTGTTGCTCAAACTGGGAGGTGAAGTTAGCCCTCTGGCTTTGGTGTCCGCTGTTATGAGGTCGCGGGGCAACTTCATTGACCAGGATGTCACCTGATTGGGTCAGGAACATTTCTACAGCCAGCAATCCTACGATACCGAAAGCCTCAGCGGTCTTTATCGCAATCTGAGCTGCTTTTTCTGTGGTAGAAGCGTCAATATCCGCCGGGGCAAATAAATATTCTACCAGGTTGGCTTCAGGATGGAAGGCCATTTCCACTACAGGAAACGTTCTCACCTCGCCCGATTCGCTTCTGGCCACGATCACAGCCAGTTCTTTATCAAAATCGATCAGTTTTTCAAGCAGGCCCGGAGCGTCAAATGCCTTTGAAGCATCGGCTTCGCCTCGCAGAATCTGCACACCTTTGCCGTCATAGCCGCCTTTTCCGACTTTGTTGACCGCCGGAAGGAATTCAAGGTGGTTTTTTACAGATTCCCTGTCGTCTACGAGGACAAATTCTGCTGTAGGAATACCGTTTTGCTCAAAAAAGGATTTCTGAAGTCGTTTGTCCTGGATAATTTCAACAATACCTGGTTGAGGAAATACTTTGATCCCCAGTTTCTCCAGGTCTTTCAGGGCTGCAGTATTGATGTGTTCAATTTCAATGGTGATCAGGTCCATATCTTTACCAAAATCGTAAACAGTCTGGTAATCTGTCAGGGAACCTGTCACAAAATGATGGGCCAGGTGAACACATGAAGCTTCAGGATCAGGATCCAGAGCATGAATAATAAAATCAAAATCTATGGCAGATTGAATCAACATCCTGCCCAATTGTCCGCCACCAATAATTCCCAGTTTCTTCTTGTTATCAAAAGCCATTTCTATTGGTGTATGTTTTACTCACTTTCATTTATTTAACTTCAAAGTCTTTCTCTTTAAGACCTTTGTTGATTTTTATGCTTTGAAGTTCCGAAACGATTTCTCCCATTTGACCTACTTGTTTTTTTACCAGGGCAAAAAGGATCGGAGAACCTTTCAGTGCTTTATAATTTTCATAAAGCACTGTACTTTCAAATTTACCACGGGGGCTTTCATTCACAGAAAAAGTTTTCACTTTTAATCCTGTAGCCTTGTCATAGTAATCCTTCCAGGTTTTTTTGGTCGGATCAGTCACTTCAACTACATAAGCAGGCTTATCGTTCACGTTTTCAGTTCCGGCCAGTTTATGAGTGTAACCATTCTCGTCATATATGGCTTCAAGAAAAGGAAAAGTTCTCAATGCCTCGGCTTTGGCTTCTTCCCCGGTTTTAGGTTGTTGTCCCGGGCCGTTGCCACCACCGAAACTGCTTTTTCTGGCCAAGGTATTTCCGTCGTATTTTGAACTCATCACTTCCATACCGTTTGAAAATATCGACATGCTTGATTTAAACGGAACGGCAAACTTCATTTCAGTTTCTGCCACCCCTCGCTGGGATTCAGATGTCGAATTCAGGGTTATATCTGTGATGGCCTTATAATTTTCACCGATTTTAGTTACCTCCAGATATTTGTTAATGACCTCTTTTGAGGTAGTTAACTCCTGGGCCCTCACCACCAGTGAAGAAAATGCAAGACAAAAAACAATTACTTTTTTCATGTTAGGTTGAACGTTTAATTTGGATAAACATTTTTAATCGTTTCAAAGTTAAATTAAAAATCAATTGAAATGAAGAAAAAAAGTGAAGTTGCGGTATTTTGGTTCAGAAGGGACCTCAGGGTGGAAGACAACGCCGGTTTGTATCATGCCCTGAAAAGCGGATATCCGGTGCTTCCGCTCTTTATTTTCGACGAAACCATCCTTAATCAGCTGGAAGACCGGAAAGACAGGCGGGTAGCTTTTATACATTCTGCGGTTGAGGCTGTTCATCATGAGTTGGCTACGTTCGATTCTTCATTATTCGTAAAAAGTGGTGAAGTAAATCAAATATGGAAAGAAATTGCGGCAGAATTCGATGTCAAAGAAGTTTACACCAATCATGATTACGAATTATATGCCCAAAAGAGGGATAAACAGGTAGGGCAGATGCTGAATGAGCTCGGGATTCCTTTTTACACTTTCAAAGACCAGGTCATATTTGAAAAAAACGAGATACTGAACAACAATGGCGGTCCTTATACCGTGTTCACCCCATATTCCAGGAAATGGAAAGAAAAGCTGAATGATTTCTTTCTAAAGCCATATCCTGTTCACCAATACATCCGTCAACTCCTGAAGCTCGAACCCCTGGAGATTCCTTCTCTGGCGGCCATAGGTTTTGAGTCAGCCACAGTTGATTTTAAAAGACCGGTTTTAGATGAAGAACTGATCAGTGAATACCATCTGAAGAGGGATATTCCTTCAGTAAAAGGTACTTCGCAACTGAGTGTTCACCTGAGGTTCGGGACGATAAGCATCAGAAAATTAGCCTCTTTGGGATTAAAACTGAATGAAACATGGCTGAATGAACTGATATGGCGTGATTTCTATATGAATATCCTCTGGCATTTTCCGCATATCAATGAGGGCCGGTCTTTTAAAAAGGACTATGACAACATCAAATGGAGGAACAACACAGAAGAGTTTGAAAGATGGTGTAACGGCACCACCGGCTTCCCGATAGTAGATGCCGGCATGAGGGAACTCAATGCCACGGGTTTCATGCATAACCGGGTAAGGATGATCACCGCGAGCTTTCTTTGCAAGGACCTGTTGATTGACTGGCGTTGGGGAGAGGCTTATTTTGCCAATAAACTCATGGATTTTGATTTCTCGGCCAACAACGGTGGCTGGCAGTGGGCTTCCGGAAGCGGTTGTGATGCTGCTCCTTATTTCAGGATATTTAATCCCGATGCACAAACCCAGAAATTTGACAAAGACCTGAAATACATCAGGAAATGGATTCCTGAATACGGCACGCCTGATTATCCTCAGCCCGTTGTAGATCATAAAACAGCCCGCGACCGCACCCTGGCCGCTTACAAAAAGGCCCTGGAAAAGGGTTGATATAAATGGTGCCTCTTCATCCCGGCTGGTATTTTCCATTTTCCTTTTATCAATAATTGAAAAATGATTGCTTACTTTTAAGTCTTAAAATTGATCAAAAGGTTTATGCCATCTTTTCTCAGCGATTCTGCAAAGTATATTTTTGAAAAACATGCTATAGACAATATCCGCAATGCTATAGTGGTTTTGCCAAGCAGGAGAGCTGTTTTCTTTTTTAAAAAGGAACTTGCTGCCTGCTCGGATATCCCTTTTTTATCTCCCCTTGTGTTTTCAATAGATGACTTTGTGCTGAAGTTTTCAGGGCTGAAAACCCTTGATTCGGTTTCGCTGTTATTTGAGCTCTTTGAAATATTCAAGGAAATAGACCCTGATGTTTCTTTTGACAAGTTCATCGGCTGGGCCCAGACCTTGCTTAAAGACTTTGACAGCATTGACCAGGCCATGGTGGAAGACCCTCACATGCTTTTTAATTACATGAGCGAAGCTGAGGCTATAAAACGCTGGGATCTGGAGGAAAATAGCGAGATGTCTACCATTTCTCAGCTCTATTTTGGTTTTTTCGAGAAACTTTCGATGGCTTATTCAAAGCTTTATCAGCGGCTTCTGACGCAGGGTTTGGCTTATCGCGGGATGTCTTACCGCATCATGGCGAATGAAGTGGAAAAGCTGATTTCTGAAAACGCCAATATCTCCCGGTTCTATTTTGTAGGGTTAAATGCCCTGAGCAGGGCTGAAGAACGCATCATAGAAAGCCTGGTGAAGGCCGGTAAAGCTGAATGCCTTTGGGATACGGATGAATATTATATGAAAACCGGCAATAAGGCCGGTAAAGTACTCAGAGAATATAAAAACTCAGGGAAATACGGAGAATGGAACTGGATTAATTCATATTTAATTAATAATAAGAAAGAAATACGAATATTCGGACTTTCAAATAATGTCTTTCAGGCCAAACTGGCCACGAAGCTCATAGAAAGACAAAATGAAGGGAATGCGGTCATTGTGGTGCTGGATGAAGGGCTCATTCAGCCATTGCTTTTAAGTATTCCTGACGGCATCAAAGATTACAATATTACAATGGGTTTGCCTTTGGGAAACTCCCTGATCGCGTCTTTTATTGATATTCTGTTTGAAATTCAGCAGAACAAAATCAAAGACCTGAGAAACAACGGACAATTTAAATATAACCATCGGGCCATTTTCAAACTGATCAATCATCCGATCATCAGGATTCTCAAGAATGAACACATTGACGGGGGTAAAAAACTGGATGATAACGCCGAAGCGGTTAAAAAACTGATCCTGTCTAAAAACATGGTCTATATTTCGGTTGCTGACCTGCTGCGAAACAAAATAGAGTCGCCTCTGTTTGAGCTGGCCCTGACAGACTGGGAAGAAGACCCTGTAAAATGTCTGGAAGCTATTCAAAGCATGGCTGAGCTGCTCCGGGACTTTCTGAGGGTATCCGGTAATCCGATGGAATCAGAATTCTTCTTTGTGCTGACCAAGATACTTAACCGGCTGGACACTATTTTAAAGGAGCGTGAGATACTCAGTATTAAAAGCCTTAAAATACTACTTAAAGAGCTTTTTAAGCAGGAGAGGGTGCCTTTTTCAGGGGAGCCGGTGGCTGAGCTGCAGATCATGAGCATGCTTGAAACCCGCTGTCTTGACTTTGACAATGTTTACATTTTGTCGTTAAATGAAGGAATTCTGCCTTCATCGAATAAAAACAACTCTCTGATCCCTTATGACGCAGCCAAGTACTTCGGTCTGCCGCTTTATGCAGATCAGGACTCTGTGATGGCCTATCACTTTTTCAGGCTCATGCAGCGGGCTCAGAACGTTAATCTCATTTATCTTCTGCCCGACAAAGAAGGCGTAGGCGGCGGTAAGGACAAAAGCAGGTTTATTTACCAGGTTGAAGAAGAGCTGAGCAAAGCCAACCCAAACATCCGCATAGAATATCCCCAGATTGAATTTGAAGGCATTGAGATCGTCGCCGAATCAGAAATAGAGATAGAAAAGAGCAGTGAGGTACTGGTGAAAACAAAGAATTTCCTCCGGAATAAGGGCTTTTATCCATCTTCTGTTAATCAGTACGTCAATTGCACTCTTCAGTTTTACTGGAGCCACATTGATAAGATATCCGAGCCTGAAGAGGTGGATGATACCTTAGGACCTGATATTTTCGGAAATATACTTCACAAAACATTGGAGCTGATTGACCAGGCCTATATGGAAAGCGGGGCCGAAATCAACGAATTGGCCATTGAAATCATTAAAAGCAGTCTTTCAGATAAGATTGACAGCGTCATAGAAGAACATTACGGAGGATATGAGACCAAAACGGGCCTCAATTCCATTTTCAGGCAGATTGCCGGGAAACTGCTGGTCGATTTCTTTGACCAGCGATTGAAGGATGGAAGTTATCCTTTTTATGTATTGGCTACCGAAGAGAAAATCAGGACCGTCTTCCCGTATGATCATCTGGGAGAGTCTGTTACTGTGCAGATTTCCGGATTTGTCGACAAAATAGAATGGGATGGGGCAGCCCTCAAAATCATTGACTACAAAACGGGGAAAGTTGAATCGAGGGATCTTAAGCCGGGTAGCAAACAGACCCAAGAAGAGGCCTTGATGGATCCAGGGAAGGGTAAATTAAGGCAGTTGTACATCTACAGGTACATTCTGATGAGAAACATCCTGGATAACGGCTCACTTACGTTAAATAAAAAGCCATTTAAAAGCCATAACCTTATTCCACAGATTTATTCTTTCCGGAATCTGGGAGAAAACCTTGAACTGGAAGTATCCGATGATCCGGAGAAATTCATT
Source organism: Emticicia sp. CRIBPO (assembly GCF_009905725.1). Lineage (GTDB taxonomy): Bacteria > Bacteroidota > Bacteroidia > Cytophagales > Spirosomataceae > Leadbetterella. Next base: position 239,927 of record NZ_JAAAKV010000008.1, read on the forward strand.
TCTGAGACCTCAGATTTTCTTTCCGGGATTATCTCAGAGATACTGAATGAATCTGTACCCTTTAAACAAACCGAGGACACGGACATTTGTAAATACTGCGATTTTATCAATATCTGCAGGAGGTGAGATTTACAATGAGGCAATGATTGAATGATTGAATGTTTGAATGCTTGAATGCTTGGAGGCAGGGAACTGCACTGAACACAGGCGGATGCTTACAATTTATTAATCCGGGCACATCTGTGTGTTATTTTTTATTGAGGTAGCTTTGTGAAAAAAATGAATGAAAAAAGCTGAAACAAATATTGCACTGATGGCATTGGGTATCCTTTCATTGGTTGCTTCCTGTAAAAATATGAACGATCCTGGTCCTGTCTTTACAGAAACGAAGATCAGTTTAGCCACCCACCGGCTGGCGTCATTTTCAGTAATAAAAAATTCTAAGTATCTGGTTGTTTTTGAATCCGGATTGGGCAATGATCATACCGTATGGTCCCAAAAGGCGGTTGCTTCGCAAATAAGTAATGAATTTGATGTGCTCATGTATGACCGGGGAGGGTATGGCCAATCAGAAAATGGCCCGGGCCCAAGGAACATTGAACGCTTACGAAGTGAACTGGATAGTGTAATCAATCAATTTTCAAACGGAAGAAAGGTCATATTGGTCGGGCACTCGCTGGGCGGTTTGATCATAAGGGATTATGCAGCAAAGAACCCTCTTAAAACGGCAGCCCTGTTATTTGTTGATCCCTCGCACGAATTTTATAACCGTCCTTCCCAGGCTGAGGAAGATATGCTTTTTGAGGCTTCCAAAAAAGCCTATGGTGTAAATTTCGGAGGGACACTCGAGGCCAGGGAATTAATAGAAGACATCCAATACGTAAGCAAATTGCCCCCTTTGCCAAACATACCCGTAATTGTGCTGACCAGCATGCAGGTGGATGCTGCGAATCCGGCGTCAGCCAGGCAAACCTGGTTTAATGCTCATGAATTATTAAAAAATGGTGTAAGTGATTTCACACATGTCTCCACCAAAAAATCGGGACACTTTATCATGATTGAGGAACCTGAACTGGTCCTTGAAAATTTCAAATCATTGGTTTCAAAATTGCCTTAGAGATTACTTTCTTATTTTGCCCGCCCCAACACCATCTTACAAAAGCAGGAATCTGTGCCTGTAGTGTCAATAGTTTTTACCAAAAGAATAGAAGCATTCAGAACCCTCAATGAGGGTTTGTATCGATTGAACAGGGAATAAATGAAGGAATCAGCCAATAAAAAAGCCCGGAATTGCTTCCGGGCTTTTTGCAGAGAGAGAGGGATTCGAACCCCCGGACCTTTGACAGTCAACGGTTTTCAAGACCGCCGCATTCGACCGCTCTGCCATCTCTCTAATTCGCTAACAGTATATCGTTCTCGAAATGTGGGTGCAAAGATACCCGCATATTTTTATAATGTCAAGTAAATATTGAAAGTTTTTTAATAGTTTTTCTGAGTACACTCAGAATCAGATGTCTACGTCATGAAATTTATTTTTATTTCCTGTAATCCTTAGTTAAAAACGCTCCGATAATCAGGGAAGGCCGTTTTTGTGATTTCCTTTTCTGCATTCCGGTTAATTAATGTAAACCGGGGATGTGAAGGGCAGGTTCGAAGAAATCTCCGCATTACAAAAGTAACTCCGCTCTTTTTTTATAGTTTTGTATTCAGATTCATAAACGGAAGTCTAAAACAGAGGACAGGTATGTGGCAAATTGAAGAAAATAAATTGGTTAAGGAATTTACATTCAAAGATTTTAAGGCGGCTTTTGCTTTCATGACAAAAGTGGCTGAAATTGCAGAAGCACTTGACCACCATCCTGAGTGGTCAAATGTCTACAATAAGGTTTTAATTAAATTATGCACGCACAGTGCCGGAGATAAAATTACTGTAAAAGACGAGGAATTAGCATCAAAGATTGATTTATTAGTAGCTTAATGTTGATAACTTGTTGATAATCAGTTGGGTTGCGATTAATTCACTTTTCAGGATTATTTTCTCCCGATTTGTTGCTTTTCAAGCTTGATTATTACTAAATTTTTAGTTTTAAAATGTCTTGAAATTGATTATTAATCAGAATATCAGCAGGTTATAAACAAATTTTCTTAACGATCATTGGTGGACCTCGGACGGTTTCTCAAAGAGATCAGGTAACTTTTCGGAAACTCAGGCTCTTTCTGACTTTTTAATTTTGAGGAAATTAAAATAGAACCCAGCAGGACAATGAAAATTAAAATAGCCATCTTTATAGTTTAGTTTTTGTTAGAGATGCGTTAATATATTAACTATTAGTCATTTAAGGAAGTAGAATAAAGTATTTTTATTGTATTTTTTTTATAAAAGTCTTAAAATCGGATATATGGCTCTCATTCTTGTACCAACACCTATCGGAAACCTTCAGGATATTACCCTGAGAGCCCTGGAAGAACTAAAAAGTGCGGATATTATCCTGGCCGAGGATACACGTACGACCGGTTTTCTGCTCAAACATTTTTCGATTTCCAAGCCATTGCAAAGTCACCATATATTTAATGAACATGGGACATTAAAAAAGATCATTGACCAGATCAAATCGGGAAAAAAGATTGTGCTGGTTTCGGATGCTGGCACTCCCGCCATCTCTGACCCGGGATATCTTCTCGTCCGGGAATGTATCAGTCACGGCATTGATGTAAACTGCCTGCCCGGGCCTACGGCCTTTGTGCCGGCATTGGTCAATTCGGGCCTGCCGACCGATTCGTTTGTTTTTGAAGGTTTTTTGCCCGTCAAAAAAGGAAGGCAAACCAAACTGACGGAGTTGTCTGAAGAAAAACGTACCATGATATTTTATGAGTCGCCTCACAGGCTGCTCAAAACGCTCCAGAATTTTATAGAATATTTCGGAAGTGACCGCAAAGCAGCGGTATGCAGGGAGCTTACAAAAATGTTTGAAGAGACGGTCAGGGGTGAATTATCCGAAATTCTTGCTAATTTTACAGATCGTACCGTTAAAGGTGAAATAGTCATTGTTGTTGAAGGTAAAAATTCAAAAAAGAAAAATGAAGTTAGTTGATCAAAAGAATGTTTTAATTACCGGAGCCTCAAGAGGTATCGGAAGAGCAATTGCAGAAGAATTTGCTAAAAACGGAGCTAATGTAGCTTTCACTTATCTGTCGAGTGTTGAAAAAGGCCAGGCTCTTGAAAAAGAGTTGTCTTCATACGGCACTAAAATCAAAGGATACCAATCGGATGCTTCTGACTATAAAGCTGCTGAAGAACTGGTTAATGCTGTGGTAGCTGATTTTGGTACCGTAGATATATTGATTAATAATGCAGGGGTAACCAAAGATACGCTGCTGATGAGAATGAGCGAGGAGCAGTGGGATGATGTGTTGAGGATCAACCTGAAATCTGTCTTTAACCTGACAAAAGCGGTTACAAAACCTATGATGAAAGCTAAATCAGGCTCAATCATCAACATCACCTCCGTAGTAGGATTGATGGGCAATGCAGGTCAGGCCAACTATTCTGCCTCAAAAGCCGGTATCCTGGGTTTTACCAAGTCAGTGGCCAAAGAACTGGGCTCACGTAACATCCGTTCGAACGCCGTCGCTCCTGGTTTTATCGAAACTGAAATGACCGGAGAACTGAACGAAGAACAACTGAAAGAATGGACAAAATCTATTCCGCTGAAAAGGGCAGGGCAGGGCTTGGACATTGCCAATGCATGTCTTTATCTGGCCTCCGACCTATCGGCCTACGTTACCGGACAGACGCTGGTGGTAGATGGCGGAATGCTGATGTAATATTATTTTTTTTCTGAGTGAAAGATTGGAAGTGGCTGTGATCCAGTTTTTTGTTTTATTGTCGTTATAAGAGGAAGAGGCCATATTTGTGTTTAATTCATCATACTATATGAAACCAGAATTGATTTTTCAATCTTCTCCGTTATATATTCTGATTTGCGTTTTAGTTGGCTTAGGCTATGCTTTTTTGCTGTACCAGAAAAAAACAACACTCACAAAGAAACAAAATCTTATACTTGGTGCCGGCAGGACTGTTCTTGCCGGCATTATTGCGTTTTTATTGCTTAATCCCCTGATTAAGACTTTTAACACGATGATCATCAAGCCGAAAGTCGTGATCGCCGTTGATAATTCCCGGTCAATGGCCTTTCCGGGCAAAAAAGCCGCAGATGATCTTTTTTCACAACTGACAGCATTGGTCAATGACCTTAAAGACAAAGGACTGGATGTAGACATCCGTGATTTTGTTTCTGAAGACCTGAACCCTGAGAATTTGCAGGGACAGGTTAAATTTGATGTCACAAACACCAACTTATCCCATTTAATTTCTGAAATTAAAACGAACTACGAAGGTCAAAACCTGACCGACCTGGTTTTGATTTCTGACGGAATCATCAACAAGGGCGTTTCTCCCAACTTCCAGAAGTACAATTTTAAAATACATACGGCCGGCTTTGGTGACAGCACACAGCACAGAGACGTGGCTATTGAAGGAATTACGGCCAATAAACTGGCATACCTCGGCAATAAGTTCAGGGTCAACGCTGATGTCAGTTCCCATTTATTTGCAGGGAAAAGTACCACTGTAAACATCAAAAGCAGTGAAGGGGCTGTTCTGGCCCGTCAGACGATCAACTTTACAAGCAATGACGATTTCCATGCCATCTCATTTGAACTGAACGCTGATAAAATCGGCAAACAGCTTTATACCATTGAAGTGGTGCCTGTGGCCGGAGAGTTTTCTTCGAGAAACAACTACAGGGAAGTGATCATTGATGTGGTTAACGGCAAGGAAAAGATATTGCTCGTGGCTTTTGCCCCGCATCCTGATATCAAAGCTATCAAAAGCATCATTGAAAAAAACGACCTTTTTGACCTGCAGATAAAGGTTTTACAATCTGACGATATCAACACGATCGGAACGGAACCTTTTGACCTGCTGATTCTGCACCAGTTGCCTGATGTTTACGGCACTTCGAATAACCTGGTGAACAGCCTTCTGGCCAAACAGAAACCTGTCTTGTTTATTCTCGGGTCTAAGGTGAATGTTCAGAGCTTCAATATGATGCAGGAAGTTGTCAGTATCAATTCGCCACTCAACAGGCTGGATAAAGTGACCGGAACGCAGGATGTCAACTTTAACCTCTTCAATTCTTCTGATGAAACAAGAAGGATTCTGGATAAACTGCCTCCTGTTTTAGTACCTTTTGGTGAATATAAACTGTTTCCGGGAGCAGAGACGATATTGCTGCAAAAGGTGGGTAATATTCCTACCGGAAGACCGCTTCTGGCTGTCAATGTGAACTCCAAAAGGAAATCCGGGGTGTTTTCAGGCGAAGGCATCTGGCAGTGGAGAATGGAAGAGTATGCCCTGACTGACAAGCAGGAGATCATAGATGACCTGATCACGAAAACACTTCAGCTGATCTCGATTAAGGACGATAAAAGAAAACTGAGGGTTTATCCGGTCAATGAAAGCTTCGGGATCGATCAGAAGGTAGTCCTTGAAAATGAAGCTTATAATGCATTGTTTGAGAAAATATACGATCTTAAAATTAACCTGGTGCTGAAAAGCAACCGCAGCCAGGAAAAGGTATATTCTTACCAGCTTACTAATGAAAACTCAAAGTTTGAGATTTCCAATCTTACGCCGGGCCTGTATTCTTATAAGGCTTCAGCTACGATCTTAGGAAAAGAAGAAACGGCAGAAGGGCAATTCCTGGTAACGGAATCTGACATTGAAAGCCTCAATTCCAAAGCAGATTTTGACCTGCTTAAGACGCTGAGCAGCCAGAACAACGGCAAGTTTGTGACGGCTAAGGATCTTGCTACCCTCAGGAACTTTATTGACAAGACCAACACGCCTGATAAAGTGATCAGCTCTGAAGAACTGAAAGAAATGATCAATCTGAAATGGCTTCTTCCTTTGCTTATATTGCTGGTTACTGTTGAGTGGGTACTGAGAAAGTATCTCGGAACTTATTAAAAAAGCTCCACCCGGATAAGGCGAAGCTTTTGAATGTTTTGTATTGGTTATAATTAATATGTCTCTTTAGGCACCCTTACTTTGGGAGCAAAAGCCTTTCTGACCTCTTCACGGTCAAATTTACCCTCGCTTTCCATTTTGGTGATAAAATCAGACAGGAATACCAGCAGGCTGTCAATATCCTCGATGCTGACGTGATTGGTGACTGTGATTCTCAGACCTGTGTTTTTAAGCGGAACGCTTGGGAACGAAGCAATATCTACAAAGAAACCGGCCTCAATCAGGGCTGTGGTGAACATAATTCCGTTTTCGATTGAACCTACGCCTATAAAGAAGATAGGAGTGAGGTACTCTCCGATCAGCGGGATGTTCAGCTGCCTGGACCTCTTGATGAAATACTCTATTCTCTGTTTAATGGCCAGCTGCCTGTCTCCGAAATCCGGTCTCAGGTGGATTTCCACTGATTTAAGAGCTGAAACAATGGTCGAAGGGTGCATTGGGCCTGAGAAAACCATTGTGCTGCCACAGTTTTTAATGGTTTCCTTGATTTTCCGGTCAGGATAAACCATCACCGCACCACCTACGCCCGCTCCTTTGGAAAGTGAAGCTCCGAGGAACAGTTTCTCGTGGTATTTGATCTGGCTCAGAACATAACCGGAGCCTTTGGGTCCTGCCCAGCTCATGCCATGGGCATCGTCAACATACACATGAAGTTGCTCATATTTATTCATCAGGTATTCCAGTTCTTTCATGGGGGCACCATCGCCAAACATAGAATAGACACCGTCAATCATGTACCAGATGTTACGGTGTTTGTCTTTCAGCTGGTTAATTTTTTCTTCCAGAAGATCAAGCTGGCTGTGCCGCAGGAATTCTACATGAGTACCTTCTGATTTGCAAAGGGCGACGGCAGTCTGCACACACTGGTGCACAAACACGTCCATGATGATGGCGTCCTTTCTGTCAACCAGGATCGGCAAATTTGAAATATGGCCCAGCGTGGTAGTGGGGCATATGTTTACGGGCCTTTCAAAAATCTTTTCGAATTGTTCTTCCAGCTGCTCATTCAGGTCAAGGCCTATAAACGATCTGGAAGAAGAGAAAAAAGTGCCGTAACGCCTGATGGCATCAATGGCTGCATCCTGGATTTCCGGATTTATTTCTAAACCAAGATAACTGCAATTCCCGAAAAAAATAACCTCTTTTCCGCTGTTTACAGTGACAGTTCTGCCATTGAGTTGCTGATCTGTTACTCTTGCTTTAAAAATACCAAGTTTCTGGCCAGTGTTGAAAGTGTCATTGACCCACTCTAATTTTTTTGGAATTTGAAACATTGTTAAGTAGTATTTTTATTTTTTTGATAGAAATATGAGCATCAGAAAATACCGCAATAGATGTACCAAAAAAATAGTTGGTGTTAAAAAAAGATTTAATTAGAAAAAAAATGCAATAATAATTCCTTTTTAATATAGATATTAACTAATAAGAGAAATAATTTATACTTATCGTTTTTCCTGTTTTTTTGTGCTTTTCTTTATAATTTTACATAACTTTTACAGTTATACTGAGTGAAAAAGCATTATCGAATTATTTGAAATTTTATTGAATGAAACCAGGATTTAAAGGATTTTTACTGCTCTTAGTTGCCCCCCTTAGTTTGTTTGCTCAGAAAGAGCCCGATTTAAAGGTTGAAGAAACATATACCGAAAAAGTCTTGAAATTTGAACGAAAACCCTCGATTATCAGCCTGCCGCTCGACATTTCCATTGAGGATATCCAGGCCCAGATTAATAAAGGTTTACCTGAGTTGATTTATGAAGATGCCAGTTTTGAAGACAACAAAAATGACGACTTCAAAGTCAAAGTCTGGAGGAAGGGCAATCTTGTTTTTACCTCATTAAAAAATGACGTTTTCAGTTACGAAGTGCCTTTGAAAATCTGGGCACAAAAAAGAGTTTCGGCATTGGGCTATTCCCAGACACCGGCCACTACTTTTGAAATGAAACTGAGGTTTACTTCCCGGTTTTTTATCGGGCAGGACTGGTCTCTGAATACCCAGACCACGCCGAACGGTTATGAGTGGATCTCTAAACCTGTGTTGAAAGTTGGCTACGTCGATATTCCCCTGTCGCCGATTGTCGGAAAGCTCATTGACAATAACCACGCGTCTTTTGCGAAACAGATAGACCAGGTGATTAAGGAAAACTACTCGCTGAAGCCCTACCTGATTGATGCCTGGAATATGGCTAAAAAGCCTTTCCTGGCCTCTGAGGAATACCACACCTGGGTGAAGGTTGAGCCGGTAGACATCTTTTTGACGCCGCTTAAAACCGTAGGGCAGGATCTTAAAACCACCATCGGGTTTAAGGTTTTTGTAGAAACCATCGTCGGAAAGGAGCCGGAGGCCCCCAAACCGGTCACGCAGATACCGCTTTTGAAGACCGTCGATCAGATACCGGAAGTGTTTGAAGTTTCTCTTTTTAATGTGATTTCATACGAAGAGGCCACCAGGATCAGCAAAACCATGTTTGAAGGTCAGACTTTTGAATTCAGAAAAGGGAAGTATAAGATCAGCATAACGGATATGTCTATTTATGGCAGTAAGGAATACCTGGTTATAGAGGTTCAGACCAAGGGAAACCTGAAGGGCACGATTTATCTGAAAGGGATCCCCAAATATGATCCGGTAAGCAGGCAGGTAGTGCTGACCCAGACAGAACTTGACATTAAGTCCAAGAGTTTCCTGGTGAAGGCCGCCAGCTGGTTACTGGAAGGCACCCTGGAGAAAAAGGTGGAAAAAGACTTCGGATTGCCGATGGATGATATCATTAAATTTGCCAAAGCAAGTGTGGAAAGCACCATCAATACAGAGTTCAGCAAAGGCGTAAAAATGAGCGGGGTGATCACAGAAGTGGTGCCCGGTGAGGTACAGGTAAGCGAAGAAGGCATCCTGGCCATTGTGAACTCAAAAGCGAAAGTGCAGTTAAAAGTGAAAGGTTTGTAAAAAATAGCGTAGTTTTGTAGCAGAAATAAGCCATCTTATCGCTTCCCGGCAACGGGGGGAGGAAAGTCCGGACAGCGAAGAGCATCATGCTACCTAACGGGTAGGGACAGCGTTGGCGACGATACTGTTACAGCCAGTGCCACAGAAAATATACCGCCGTGAGCAATCAGGGTAAGGGTGAAATGGTGGGGTAAGAGCCCACCGGTTTGCCAGCAATGGCAGATGCAGGGTAAACCTCATGAGCTGAAAGACCAAATATACCGGCGTTTAAGGGTTGCTCGCCCCAGCCGGAGGGTAGGTTGATAGAGGTACCGGGCGACCGGTATCCCAGATAAATGATAAGTGAAATACAGAATTCGGCTTATAGGCTTATTTCTATTTTTATGGTATTAAAGCTTTTTTATATCGTAGATTGTTTGTACTTTTGCACTCCAAATTTAAAAAAAACCGGGACGGGTTCCCGAATTTAAACAAACAATTATGGCAGTTAAAATCAGATTAGCTAGAAAGGGTCGTAAAAAAATGCCTATTTACGATATCGTTGTAGCAGATGCTAGAGCACCACGTGATGGTCGCTTTATTGAGAAATTAGGTCAGTACAATCCACATTCTACTCCTGCGACTATCGCACTTAAAGGAGACAGAGCTTTGTATTGGCTGATGGTTGGAGCTCAACCAACAGATACAACTAAAAAAATCCTTTCTGTAAACGGTATCATGTTCAAAAAACACCTTCAGATAGGTGTGGACAAAGGAGCCATCACTCAGGAAGTTGCTGACAAGAGATTTGAAGACTGGTTGGCTGAAAAAGCACAGAAAAGAGAAAGCAAAATAGCGAAATTATCATCTGATAAATCTGCTGTTAAAACTGCGATCTTCGAAGCTGAACGTAAGAAAAAAGAAGAAAAAGAAGCTGCAGCCCTTAAAGCTGAGCAGGATCTGATTGCCGCTGCTGAAGCTGCTAATGCTCCTGTAGCTGAAGAAAGTGTTGAAGAAGCTCCTGCTGACGAAGCAGCTGATGCACCTGAAGCAACACAAGAATAATTTTAATCGCATGATAATTAATCCCCTCCAGTTTATGCGGTGGGGATTTTTTTATTTATTTGAATATGACTATTGAAGATTGTTTCTTTTTAGGTAAAGTCACAAAACCCCACGGTGTAAAAGGCGAGGTTGTTTTGTGGTTAGACGTTGATTTTCCTGAATATTATTCAGAAATGGACTCTGTATTTCTGAACATCAAAGACGACCTGGTGCCTTTTTTTATTGATAATATTCAGATCAGGGGCAAAAAATCCATAGCAAAATTTGAAGACATGGACTCGATCGAAAAAACACAACCGATCATCGGGTTAGACATGTACCTTCCTCTTAACCTCTTACCCAAACTGGAAGGAAATAAGTTTTATTACCACGAAGTAATAGGCTATACCATCTTTGATAAGGGTACCCGGCAAAACGTTGGAACACTCAAGGCCATTTACGAAGGTTCAGGACAGGATCTGCTGGCGGTGGACATTGAGGGAAAAGAAGCTTTGATTCCGATCGTCGATGAAATTATCAGTTCTGTCGATCATGAAAATAAAAATATTACAGTCGATTTACCGTTAGGTTTAATAGACTTATATTTAAACCCATAAAACTTTTCCAGTATTGAGAATCGATATAATAAGTTGCCAGCCGGGTTTGTTAGAAGGCTTTTTTGCCCATTCTATCATGAAAAGAGCTGCTGAAAATGGTTCTGCTGAGGTCGTTATTCATGATTTGAGAGATTACGGACTCGGCAAAAACCGTCAGATTGACGATTATGCTTTCGGAGGAGGAGCGGGTATGGTCATGATGATCGAGCCCCTTAGCAAAATCATCAGAAATCTCACGGCAGAGCGTCAGTATGATGAAATTATATACATGACTCCCGATGGTGAAAGATTAAACCAGAAAGCCGTCAACACACTTTCGCTCAGAACCAACCTCATGATCATCTGCGGCCATTATAAGGGCATTGATGAGCGGGTCAGACAACTCTTCGTGACCAGGGAAATCTCCATAGGTGATTATGTACTTTCAGGCGGAGAAATTGCCGCTGCAGCTCTGGCTGATGCCGTCATCCGCCTCATTCCGGGTGTTCTGAACGACGAAACTTCCGCTCTGACCGATTCATTCCAGGATAATTTACTAGCCCCGCCGGTCTATACCAGGCCTGCCGTTTTCGAAGATAAGGCTGTTCCGGAGGTCTTACTGTCTGGTAATGAAAAGCTTATCAACGAATGGAGGCTGGCAAAATCTGTGGAAAGAACCGAAGAACGAAGACCTGATTTATTGCAATAATCATTGGAAAAAGTGCAAAATTTTTGTATTTTTGAACGAATAACAAATACTCAAAAGAATCTAATTTAATAAACTTTTAAAAGTATCTTCACAGATTTAGTATGGCTGAGGAAAATGACAATTTAGACCTTAATTCCCACGATCACGGGACAATAATTCCAATAAATATTGAGGATGAAATGCGTGGAGCCTACATCGATTACTCGATGTCGGTGATTATCTCACGTGCTTTGCCTGACGTAAGAGACGGCTTTAAACCTGTTCACAGAAGGGTTTTGTATGGTATGTCTGAGCTCGGAGTATTCTACAACAGACCTTACAAAAAGTCTGCACGTATTGTAGGAGAGGTTTTAGGTAAGTATCACCCGCACGGTGACAAGTCTGTATATGACACGATGGTCCGTATGGCCCAGCCGTGGTCTCTTCGTTATACTTTGGTTGATGGTCAGGGAAACTTCGGGTCTGTGGATGGTGATGAGCCGGCTGCGATGCGTTATACTGAGGCCAGGTTCAAGAGAATTGCCGAAGAAATGCTGGCAGATATCAATAAAGAGACGGTTGATTATCAACCTAACTTTGATGATTCCCTGACAGAACCTTCGGTATTGCCTGCCAGGATCCCCAATCTGCTTTTAAACGGTACTTCGGGTATCGCCGTTGGTATGGCGACGAATATGGCCCCTCACAACCTCAACGAGGTTGTAGACGGCATTGTGGCTTATATCAACAACCCGGATATTGAAATAGAAGAGCTGATCCAGTATGTTAAAGCCCCTGATTTTCCTACAGGTGGTATTATCTACGGTTACAGCGGTGTTAAATCCGGGTTTGAAACCGGAAGAGGAAGGGTCGTTATCCGTTCTGTGGCCAATTTCGAAGTATCGAGAACAGGTAAAGAGCAGATCGTCGTAACGGAGATTCCTTACATGGTCAACAAGGCGAATATGATCGAAAAAACCGCCCAGCTGATCAATGAAAAGAAAATAGAAGGTATCTCAGATCTTAGGGATGAGTCGGACCGTGACGGTTTGAGAATCGTTTATGATCTTAAAAGAGATGCAGTGCCTAATGTGGTACTGAACAACCTTTACAAACATACCCAGCTTCAGTCGTCTTTCAGTATCAACAACGTAGCCCTGGTTAAAGGAAGACCGGTTACCCTGAACCTGAAAGAACTGATCAAATATTATGTAGAGCACAGACTTGAGGTTATCACCCGCAGAACGCAGTATGAGCTGAAAGAAGCGGAGAAAAGAGCTCATATTCTCGAAGGTTTACTGATTGCCCTTGATCACCTTGATGAGGTAATTGCATTAATCAGGAACTCAAAAGACCCTGAAACAGCCAAAAATGGTCTGATCGAGACCTTCAGTTTGTCTGAAATCCAGGCCAGGGCCATTCTTGACATGAGACTTCAGCGTCTTACGGGTCTTGAAAGAGATAAGATCATCCAGGAATACAAAGAAATCAAAGAACTGATCGAAGATCTGAAAGCCATTCTTGCTTCGGAAGAAAGGAAAAAAGACATTATCAAGGAAGATCTTCAGGACATCAAAACCAAGTATGGTGATGCCAGACGTTCTAAAATCGAAATGGCCGGCGGTGAGTTCAACATCGAGGACATGATTCCGGATGATGAAATGCTGGTTACCGTTTCAAACCAGGGATATATCAAGAGAACAGCTCTTAATGAATACAAAACACAAGGCAGGGGCGGTACCGGGTCAAGAGGCGTAAAAACCAAGGACGAGGATTACACCGAGCACCTGTTTATGGCCACTAACCATAATTACCTGCTGTTTTTCACTGAAAAAGGTAAACTATACTGGCTGAGGGTATTTGAAGTGCCTGAAGGCAGTAAAACGTCGAAAGGAAGGGCCATTCAAAACCTGATCAATATCGAGCAGGGAGATAAAATCAAGGCGGTTCTGAATGTTAAGACACTTTCTGATGAGGATTATATCAACAATAACTATATTGTGATGTGTACTCAGGCCGGAACAGTGAAGAAAACGCTCCTTGAGGCTTATTCAAGACCAAGACAAAACGGTATCATAGCGATCAATATCAACGAAGGCGACACTCTTCTGGATGTGGCTCTGACCAACGGAAACGATTATATCATCATTGCGGCATCACAAGGTAAAGCGGTGAAATTCCACGAATCGGGCATCAGACCAATGGGTAGGGGAGCTACCGGGGTAAGGGGTATAACCCTGGCACCGGACGATAAGGTAATCGGGATGATCTGTGCCGACCGCGAAGATGCCCAGTTACTGGTGGTTTCTGAAAACGGATACGGTAAACGTTCGGATATTTCTGAGTACAGAATCACTTCAAGAGGTGCAAAAGGTGTGAAAACACTTAACATTACCGACAAAGTGGGTAATCTCGTGGCCATCAAACAAGTGACTGACGAAGATGATCTGATGATTATTTCAGTAAAAGGTATTGCCATTCGTATGAGTGTGTCTGAATTACGCGTTATGGGTAGAAATACACAGGGTGTGAAGCTGATCAAACTCAACGAAAAAGACGGAATCGCTTCTGTAACGAGGATCATCAGGGAAGAAGAAATTGAAGATGAGACAGAAAATGGAGAATCTTCATCAGAAAATGGTGAAAATGCCGTTTAAATGTTAATTTTGAGTTAATGCATTCAAATTTGATTATTTTTTGAATAAACTATAGTCTAAATAATAATTTTAATTACCAAACCAAATCTAAAATGAAGAAATTGTTTGTTCTGGCTCTAAGTTGTGCCACCTTCAGCTCTTACTCGCAGGGAGCCGTAGACCCGATAAAGGAAGCAACTTGTAAATCTTTTAAGGCAGCAGTAGAAGAGAACTTAAAAAATACAGAGAACCCGAAAAAGAATACAAAAAGTGCAACATGGGTTAAACTGGCTGAATCTTACAGAGATTTTGCTGATCAGTGTGGAACCGATTCACTGGCTTCTATTAAGTCTTACGAAACTTATGTGAAAGCCCTGGAAGTTGAAAAAGCGGCAGGCGGAAAAAAAGCAGCCGAAATCGAAGAGGCTTTGAAAGGGGAGAGGTTGTTTACCTCACTGATGGCTCAGGGTGCAGCTCACTACAATAACAAAAATTTGGGTGTAGCTTCTAAAATGTTCGTTTTGGCTAACACTGTAAATCCTAAAGATACTACAGCTACTTTGTATGCGGGTATTGTTTCTCAGCAAAACAACGACTACGCAACAGCCAAAGAAAGTTTCAACAAATACCTGGCTCAGGGAGCAAAAGACCCTGCGGTATTTTACAGTCTTGCAACGATTTACAAGAATGAAAAAAATGTTGAAGAGTCTATCAATATCCTGAAAAAAGGTATTGCCGTTAATCCTGGTGATAAAGATTTGAGAGCTGAGCTCATCAACAGCTACCTGGCTACCAACAAGTTAGAAGATGCCATCAAAGATCTTCAGCACCTGGTGCAGGCTGATCCTAAAAACATCAACAACAAATTGAACCTGGGTATCATCTATGACAACGCCGGTAAAAAAGAAGAAGCTAAAAAAGTGTACGAAGAAATCCTTCAGCAGGATGCTAAAAACTTTGACGCTAACTTCGGCTTAGGTGTTTTGTATTTCAACGAAGCTGTTGAGATCAAAAAAGCTGTAGATGCCATGGATATGAAAACCTACGCTAAAGAAGGTAAGGCGGTTGAGAAAAAAGTTTGTGAGAAATTCACACTGGCTAAACCGTATTTCACAGCTTCTCTTGCAGCAAAACCTACTGATGCTGACACTGTAGAAAACCTGAAAAACCTTGACAGAGTATTAGAGCAATGTAAATAATATGTTTTGAGAAAAAGGCCGGTTTGAATAAAACCGGCCTTTTTTTTATATCAGAATTTTTATGGCTGCAAAAAAACGAACCCTCAGTCCGGATACCATCATCGCGATTTCCGCTACCATTGTCAGTGCCTGTGCATTGATCATCACGATTTACCAGACATCGCTCATGCGTGAGCAGCAACTGAAAACGGTCTGGCCATACCTGATTACCAGCGAGATGGTTGACGAAAACCAGAAAATGTCCATCATTATTACCAATAACGGCATTGGCCCGGCGATTGTTGACAGCGTCAGGATTGAGTATAAAGAACAATCGTACAAAAGCTACGTGGAAGTGGTTAAACAGATCTCCAAAGAACTGAATCGCGGAGAATATGGATTAAGATGGAGTCATAACAGTATCAGTAAAGGCTCTGTGATTCAGTCGGGTAACGGCTCGGAATGGATAACTGTCAACGGAGAAGAGGATAACAAGATATTTGCAGAAAGAATGAGAGATGTCAAATCTTATATTTATTACCGGTCAATTTATGACGAGAAATGGTGCTCGCAATATCACGTGTCGGATAAGTCAGTAATCGAGCTATGATCGGTTCTGGTTTTTCTATTTAACATAATATAAATTATATAACAAATAGATAATTGTCTTTTCATCCTTCTTCCGGCAGATCTTCAGGATTGCTGTTTATAAATTAACTACAAAATTAATCCTGGTTCACAATCATCCCAGTGGTAATACCAATGTTTCTGATTTGGATAAAAGTTTAACCAATCGTCTGATAGATAATTGTCTTTTCATCCTTCTTCCGGCAGATCTTCAGGATTGCTGTTTATAAATTAACTACAAAATTAATCCTGGTTCACAATCATCCCAGTGGTAATACCAATGTTTCTGATTTGGATAAAAGTTTAACCAATCGTCTGATGGTAGTTGGTCAGTTATTGGAAATCCAGGTAATCGATCAGTTGAAACTGGAAAATACACTTCACATCGCAAAGAAGATGAAATTAAAAGGCATGGATATAAAAACCATATCCGAAATCACCGGGCTGAGTCCTGAAGATATCTGATGATTTCAAATCTCACCGACATGCTCTTTTATTAAATTCCGAGCCATTTTTAACCAGATTTGATTCGCTCTGAGAATTGAATATCCTGCGTCAATCCCGGGGCTGGCACAAAATATTCAATTCTCGCGGGCTATGGAAAATGACCCGAAACGAGTGATTTTTCTTCTGTTTTTCCAGAAATGCAATTCACTTAAATGGTACTGCGGGTATTTTTGTCAGCCATGAAAACATCACCGGTTTTTTGCAAACTATTTTGCTTTGGGCAGATATTTAAACTTCCGCCTCAATTACTGAGCGGGGTACAATACCTGAGAAAGAATATCAGGCCGGGCCTCACAGATCGATACAAACTGTGAGCAGGTTTGATGATGTACAGCTCGTGATTTATCTCAGGTTAATTCTGCTCCCCAGATAAATGATCAGCAACATGGACGGGATAATAAAATAAATAGGTGTCTGAACCGGGAGTCTGAAAATGAAGTCGATGATGAGTACTACAATACAAATGGCGATAGCGACTCCGGGCATAATTCTGTAAACAAGTCTCTTAAAAAAATCGGACATCTTAACCAGCAGCGTTAAATTCTGTAAATGTTTTGTCATTGTAAAAAACGACAATTTTTTCGATTTTTCTCAGATCTTTGCCATTTTTAGTTTGACCCGATTCGGTCTGAGAATTGAATATACTGTGCATAGCCCCGGCCTGATTAAAAATATTCGATTCTCGCGAGCCTGAAAACTGGGTAAACAGGTCACTAAAATCCTGATTCTTAGCAATTTGCCCCACGATTTCCATGTCAATTTCTTCATCATCCAGGAACCATTTATAGCCTAATTCCGGAAATTTACCCATAATTTTCTGTACAATCTCCAGACTGGGCTTGTTACGGCCTGACAATATATGGCTGATGATGGGCCGGCTGACTTCTATAAAATCAGCAAACCGCGTAGAGGTTAATCCCAGGCCAATAATTAACTTTTCTATTTTATCTTTCAACTCCATTTACAAAAGTAAACTAAGGATAATTAACAATTATAAATAATTATTTCCAAATGTAAACATTAGTATTTACAATTGCAAATTTGACAATTAATAATTGTAAACTCGACGTAAATATGCTCTGAGATATTACCAAAGGCCATTTTTGTATTATTTTTATATTTCAAAAATATTTGAAAACTCAGAATTTAGAAAAGTAAAAATTAATTTGACAAAACATTTGTTTTATAAAAAAGCTATTGTTTACATTTGTGAAGACTTTAGTGCTTTCTTATAAAAAAATTCGTGCTTCCTATAAAACAAAAAAGGCTCTTCAAATCAATTTGAAGAGCCTTTTGCATTAAAAAATGCCTGTTATACCGTCACATTATTCTCTCTCAGAGCTTCGTTAAGAGAAGTTTTCAGGTCTGTACTTGCCTTTCTTTTGCCGATAATCAGTGCACATGGCACACCATAATCACCTGCAGGGAATGATTTCGTGATAGTTCCTGGTATAACTACCGAGTTTTCAGGTACTACGCCAATGTACTGAACCGGTTCGTCGCCTGTCACATCAATGATCTTCGAACTTCCGGTGATGGTAACACCCGCACCCAACACGGCTCTCTTACCGATATGAGCTCCTTCCACCACGATACACCTGGATCCGATAAAAGCTCCGTCTTCGATAATAACCGGCGAAGCCTGAGGTGGTTCCAATACACCACCGATACCCACGCCACCGCTCAGGTGAACGTTCTTACCGATTTGTGCACAGCTTCCGACGGTTGCCCAGGTATCTACCATGGTTCCTTCGTCCACATAGGCACCGATATTGACATAACTTGGCATCAGAATCACACCTTTAGCCAAAAAAGCACCATATCTGGCCACAGCCGGTGGAACAACCCTTACACCCAGGGCGTCATAATTATTTTTTAATTGCATTTTATCATGATACTGGAAGATACCTGACTCCTGAATTTCCATTTTTCTTAGTGGAAAATACAGGATAATGGCCTTTTTAACCCATTCGTTAGTAACCCAGGTACCATCTTCACCGGGATTAGCAACTCTAAGTTCTCCTTTGTCTACTAATGCCACTACCTCATTAATTACTTCAACGGTTTTAGGGTCGCTTAGTAACTCACGATTGTCCCAGGCTTTTAAAATAAGGGCTTCTTTCTCTTTCATTGAACAAACTAAAGATTATATATATTAATTAAAACTTTACGAATAAGTGACTATTTTACTGGTTTACAGGCTGTTGTAATGTTAAATATCAGGCAGTTCGCAAAAACGGGCATTTGATTATTTTAAGCCAAATTATATTCTGCACAACGGTTACAACTATCAAAAATACGGTATTTTAATTAGTAAAACCAGAAAATAGAAATACTAATATAAGTAGTATTGTTAGCAATCTAAGGATATCTGTAGTCATTCAATAGTTAGTATTACGGGAGGCATCCCTCCTATTTTAATATACTTTTACTAATTATAACATGCTAAAGGCTTAAATATAGCAGATTAACAGGCACATATAGGGTCAAATTTTCTTATATAAGTCTTATTTACCCCTTACACCAGCTCAGGAATCCGGCGAATGCTTATCAATACTCTGGACTATCTTTACAGAGATAATTTGGAGCTATATTATAACGGGTGAGAATGGAATGAGGCTTTCAGGGCTAACTAATATGTTAAAATTGCTTGATTAATAGAATGTTACAGGCATAATTAGTATTATAAACAGTGGAATGTTCAATCTCAAAGTAATTACTAACAGGATGAATTCCGATTGATTTATATATTACTAATTTGAATAGTAATACTAATACGCTTTGATTCGCTTGTTTTATGAGATTTCTTTCAGTGTCGTCATACGGCTCAGAATTGTCTAAAATAACAGAATTTAATCTTGTCTATATTTCATAATCCTGTATAATCTCATTATTTTTGTGGTACTTTTACCAAAAATTGAAATAATCGAATGAAAAACATCAAAGTTGCTATTAATGGTTTCGGACGTATCGGTCGTCTCGTTTATCGTCAGATTTATAACATGGAAGGGATAGACATCGTTGCCATCAATGATTTGACAAGCCCTAAGACTCTTGCTCACTTATTGAAATACGACACTGCTCAGGGAAGATTCGAACAAAAAGTTGAATCTACTGAAAATTCTATAGTTGTTAACGGTGATGTTATCAATATCTATGCTCAGAGAGATCCATCTCAAATTCCATGGGGAAGCCACGATATCGACGTTGTTTTGGAATGTACAGGTTTCTTCACAAGTGCTGAAAGTGCTTCAGCTCACCTGAAAGCCGGTGCTAAAAAGGTAGTTATCTCTGCTCCTGCTACTGGTGACCTGAAAACTATCGTATTTAATGTTAACCATGAGATCCTTGACGGTTCAGAGACTATCATCAGCTGTGCATCATGTACAACTAACTGTCTGGCTCCAATGGCTCAGGTTTTAGAAAAAGAATTTGGTATCGTTAACGGTATGATGACTACAGTTCATGCTTACACCAACGATCAGAATACACAAGATGCTCCGCACCCGAAAGGTGACTTGAGAAGAGCAAGAGCTGCTGCTCAGAACATCGTTCCGAACAGTACCGGTGCTGCTAAGGCCATCGGTCTGGTATTGCCTGAACTGAAAGGTAAACTGGATGGTTCTGCTCAACGTGTTCCTACCCTTACAGGTTCATTGACTGAGTTGACTGTTATTCTTGCCAAGAAAACAACTGCTGAAGAAATCAACACTGCTATGAAAAGTGCGGCTAACGAAAGTTTCGGATATACTGAAGACGAAATCGTAAGCGGTGATGTTGTAGGTATCAACTTCGGTTCATTGTTTGACGGAACTCAGACTAAGGTTCAGAATGTAGGCGATACTCAGTTGGTAAGAACTGTAAGCTGGTATGACAACGAAATGTCTTATGTTTCTCAACTGGTGAGAACAGTGAAATATTTTGCAGGATTGATCAAATAATTCTGGTCCTCCTTGCATTTCATAAAAAAAGCTCCTTTACGGAGCTTTTTTTATGAGTTTTGCTTTGATGTAATTGATGGTGCTACCCTGTTCATGAAAAAGTTTTTCATAATGGGTGATGATATTGTGATGCTCGTCCCACAAAGGAGAATGATACAGATCATTGGTGTGGTCCAGGATTTCAAAATCCGGATCCTGCTTTAAAACCTCCAGGGAATAGTCATAAAGAAAGCTGCTGTCTGTTTTAAGATGGAATATGCCTTCTTTCTTTAAATATTTTTTATATATATTGAGAAAATTCTGATTGGTCAGCCTTCTTTTCTCTTCTTTATCCCTCGGTTGCGGATCAGGATGCACCAGCCAGATTTCAGATACTTCATCAGGCTCAAAGAACTCATCCAGAAACTGTATGCCTGTTCTGAGAAAAGCCACATTGCTAAGGTTCAGCTGACCTGCAATTTTACTTCCTCTGGCTATCCTGTCGCCTTTGATGTCAATGCCGATAAAGTTTTTTTCGCTGAAGTTTTTACCCAGGCCTACCGTGTACTCGCCTTTACCGCAGGCCAGCTCCAGGGTAATCGGGTTCTGGTTTTTAAAGTACTCGTCGTTCCATTTGCCTTTGATGGTGGTATAGAGTGCTTTTCCACGTTCTATTACATTATTCGCCAGCTTATTATGATCAAATCTGTGTTGCTTTTTTCTAGACACGCTTATAAATTGTTTATTTCTGCTACTAAATAGGTGCTGCCACCAATAAAAATAAAATCTTCGGGACCGGCATGTTCGCGGGCATTCTGAATGGCGTCGTTCACATTGTCAAAATAGTTCGCTTTCAGGTGATTTTCGTCTGCAACTCTGCGTAACTCGTCCTTATTCAATGCCCTGAATGAGTCGAAAGTACAAAAATAAAAACGGGCATCTGCCGGAAACAGGCCAATGACTTTATTGACATCTTTATCTTTGACAAAGCCCAGTATAAAATGACACCTGGATGATTCTTTAGATTGAAAATGGCGTGTGGTGATCTTCAGGGCGTGTTCGTTGTGACCTGTATCACAAATCATCAGCGGCTGTGTGCCAAGTACCTGCCAGCGGCCTTTAAGAGAAGTATTTTTGATGACATGGAGTAAGCCGTCGCTCAGTTGCTGCCCGGAGATACTCAAGCCGATTCCGTTGAGTGCTTCAGCCGCGGTTATGACACCCAGGATGTTGCTTTTCTGATAAGAACCGGTTAAACCTGAATTGTACCTCTTTATTTCCCCGTTTGTTTTATTTCTTATGCTGAGCTCCAGGGCAATGCCCTCGCCGGAGTGTTCTTCTGTGATCTCAAAGCGGTCTTTTGCAAAAGTAATGGGTGCGTTTTTCGCCATGGCCATTTCTTTAAATACCATATGGGTTTCGTCCTGGTATTCTGAAACAACGACCGGAATATTTTCTTTGATGATCCCGGCTTTTTCGAAAGCTATTTTTTCGAGTGTGTGTCCTAGCAGCTCCTGGTGGTCTAACCCGATATTGGTGATCAGCGAAAGTATGGGGGTTATGATGTTGGTAGAATCAAACCTGCCTCCCAACCCTACTTCGATCACGGCAATGTCTACTTTTTCGTCTGAAAAATATTTGAATGCCAGGGCCACTGATAATTCGAAGAATGAGGGCTTTATTTCATCAATAAGATCGAGGTTTTGTTCTACAAACCCGTTCACATAAGATTCCGGGGCCATGTTTCCGTTAATCCTGAACCGTTCGCGGTAGTCTTTCAGATGTGGTGAGGTATAAAGACCGGTTTTGTAGCCAGCCTCATACAATATGGAGGCCAGAAAGTGAGAAGAACTGCCCTTTCCGTTGGTACCGGCCACATGAATGCTTTTAAAGTCATTCTGTGGGTTGCCCAAACGGTCACATAATTTGATTATGTTAAATAGCTTTGGGTTTATGGCTTTCGCTCCGATTTTCTGAAATGCCGGAAGTTTGTCGTATAAAAACCTGATAGTTTCCTGATAATTCATTTGCTGCACTGAATTGAGCCGCAAAGATAATCAATTTCCTCTGGTAATGTTAATGGTAATTGTTCCGGATGCTCTCGGAGGCGGCGTACCTTCGGGAACAAGGTAAGAACTGAGTTTCTGAGAGATATAATTTTTGTAGAAATTCGTTACAGAAGGGCTTAAACCGGTTTCCATGACGATGATACTTACTACATCACCTGTATCGTCGACGGTTACTTTGAAAACAATACGGCCTGTTTCGTCTGATTTATCTTTTGGTAATGAGAAGCTTTTTTTGTTCCAGCCTGAAATGCTGACAGATGCACCGCCGGTACCTCCTTTGCCGGGAGTTCCGTAAAGGCTTTTGCCGTCCAGTGTTCCTCTCGGGTCTCCCTTATCTCCTACTTCACCTTTTTTGCCATCTCCGTTGTTGTTCCCTCCTATTCCGTCACGGGTTCCGACTGTTCCGTTTGACGCACTGGAGTTTGAGCCGCCTTTTTTGAACAGTGAACCCTGATCTACAGTTCTTTGTGGTTGTGGCGGGGTTGGTTTTGTGGTGGTAGTCGTAGTAGGATTACTGACCGGGGCTGTATTTTTTACCGGGGCGTCAGTCGTCTTTTTGACAGTCACTTTACTTTCATCTGTTTCTGAACTGATCACCGGTGGTTGTTTTGTTGGTGTCACTTTCTTTTCAGGAGCGGGAGGAGTTACGTTTTTTACCGGCTGAGGTTTCGGAGTTTCTTTTTTCTCTTCCTCTTTTTCAGCAGGCTTTACATCATAATTATTTTTGGAAGCATTGGCTTTGTTAAGCGTCTGGATATCTCCCGAACCTACCAGGTCTACACCATAGTTAAGGTCCACTCCCATGGCCAGCGGTTCCGCTATCGGCTCGTACATGATTTTGAAGAAAAACAGCAGGGCCAGGAATATTACATAAATAACAGCACTGATGCCCAGGGCCTGTCCTTTGAAGTCTTTATCGTCTAATTGAGAAGAAATGTTCATGATCTTCTAGTTAATTTTATTATAAACGGCTTTATCTCCGGTTAATTGTTCAATTTTTCTTACGATTTTCTGAGCTTCCTGCTCATCTCTGACCAAAACGTATACTTTGGTCAATTTATTCATTTTCTCGGTCTCAGCTACTATGCCATTTTCCTTCAACTGGTATTTGAGCTGATTGATATTGCTTTTATCTCTGAACACCCCTACTGTAATAATATAGTTGTATTCCGTATTTTCTTCAGAAGGTTTTATTATTTTTTCCTGTTTTGGTTCGGGTTGCACCAGGTCCGCAATGACGGTGTCTGTCTGAAGACTGATGGTATCAAACAGCGGTTCGTTGAGTTTGGTAGAGTCGAAACTTTCTGCAATAGCCGATCTGTTCTTTTTATCTATGACAGGGTCTTTTTTCAGGAACAGGATATAAACCAGGCCTGAAATCAGGATCAGAATAGGAAGCAGATATAGTATGACACGTAATGCCTTGTGAGATTTAGGCTTTTTGTTATTGGGAATCGTATCGAAATAATCGTCACTCAGGGTGATCTCTTCCAGGTTGATTTTAGTCTTTACTCCTCCTGAAGTTTTCAGAGGAGAAATATTGTCTTCATAAAAGTTGATGCTTTTATAAATCTTAAAATCAATGTTTCCTGAATTATTCACCTCAAAATACCCTAAATCACTCATATCAAAGCTGTTATTCTCAGATAACTCGGAAAAAACGCCCTGAAGGAAAACATGATATTGTTTTTCCACCTCTTTTACCGGCTTGAAGTATTTCTCAGCGAGAATGTGGTAAAATTTCGAATTAAGGTCTTCCCTGATTAAAGGATTAAAATCAAAAGTTTTGTATGGACCTTGTATCCCGGAGGTTTCCTCGTTGATTTTCGGCTGCTCGAACCTGGCTACAAAAGCTCCAAGTTCGGGTAGCACCAGAAAATCATTGCGATAGAGTTGCTCCAGTATCTCTTTTTCAAAAGAAATCATTCATTAGTCATATTAAAGGGCCACGTTAACCCCTATCAGGAAATTCAATCCTAACTGAGGATAGTTATAGTACCTTTGGTAATTTTTGCCGATAATGTTATTTAATTTAACAAAAGTCGAGAATTGTTTGCTAAATAAATAGGTAAATTCAGCGTTCAGGTCAGTTATACCGGGTAATTTAACTACTTCCATCATGAAAGGGTCTTTGGCAAATGTACGACCAATATAGTAAAAATCTAAACTTGCGACTAATTTATTAGCAACAACGAAGGTATTGCCCCATCTGGCGGTGAAGTTCGGTTTGTGAAAAGGTTTCTCAAAATCAATCACCTGGTAGTAGAAATAATCTGCCTTGATATTGGTTTTCCAGTTTTCGAGATTCTGATAGTTCAGCTCTGTTGAAACGTTATAAAACTCGGTCTGATTCTGATCATACACCACTTCAAATCTTCTCTGGTACTCCTGAGGGTTACCGTCATAGGTATTGAAGAAGTAAAGACCCTGGTAGGTTCCGTAGGCAAATTTTGCGTTATAGTTAATACCCGAGAAAAGGTCTCCGCGGCTACCGATATAATATTCCTGGTTTTTAACCGTGTTTCTCAGGTTGATCTGGGGAATCAGGAAAGGGTTTTCATTATAGAATGAGTGCAGGGTATTACGGATGATGTCTCCGTCAAATCCGGCAAAGAAGTAGATCAGACCAGGTGTTTTGTAAGACAGCGAGGCCACAGGGAATCCCTTGGTGCTGTTGATTTTTTCAATTTCGTCAAATTCGTTGACTGCCTTAAATCCAAGTTTGGCTGAGAAACGGCTGAAATTAAAACCAAATGAAGGTTCTACCCTGAACAAGTTTCTTTTTCTGACCGGGTTGACCTCATAGTTATCAGATCTCTGGGTCAGGTAAGCTTCGGCAGCAATTAAAGCGGTAACCTTATCCTGGATAATCGGGAAATGGGAATTGAACTGGGTTCCCCAGTCGATTTCTTCTGCGTCGTAACGGTCATTCAGCGATTTAATACCTGTTTTGAGCGAGTAATCGACCCTTGGTTTCGGGTTGGTGTTTTCAAACAAAACAGAGAAATTATAAAGATTCAGGCGTTGCCTGATGTCTTCTTTGGCCGGCGGACTCACAAAAGTGGTGTCATAACCATAAAAATGATAAGCCCTTCTTTCGTAACCGGCGTCTACTTTCAGTTTGAAATTACCGCTGTGGTATTTTCCGTCCAGTTTGATCTGGTTGGTGCTTGATCCTGAATTCTCTCCGTTTACCGGGCCCCTTTTGGCTGAATTATGTAATCCGTAAATCCCGAATACCAGTTTCTGGTCCTGGTTCGAGTTGATATAAGTTTCGGCAAAGAGCCTTCCGAAGTTTCCGGCTCCCAGCTTTACATAATTATTATAACTCGTCAGTTCGTCCAGCTTGGATTTTTTCGAATTCGGCTGTACTATATTCGGCGTAAACTTAATCTCTTCTATCCCGGTTGGTTTGCGGTCAAAAAATGAATAAACCATTTTCTTTTCTTTGACTTCGTTAGCTACCGGAGGTATTTTTTCAAAGATACGGTTGGCTTTAGGGAGTTCAACTTTCCGGTCTTTGGTAATGGTAATTTCTTCGTTCCCGATTTCTTTGGTCTGGGCGTGTGCCAGTAAAGAAGCCGAAACCAGTATAACAGTTATTTGAATTGATTTATGGGTCATGAACTTATTAGTTTATCAATTTAAGTTTTTGTTTAGCTTCTTCTACCGTTTGTTTGTTTTCTGAGTTATCAATGATCGACTTCAGCGTGGCTTTGGCCATGAATGCGTCGTTTTTACCAATATAATTATCAGAAATCAATAAGAAGGCTTTTTCGTACCAGTAAGCAAAGTCGGCAAAATCCTGGGCTAACTCCTGCAGGGTTTTGATAGAAGTGTCGTATTGTTTTGCTTTGTACTGGATTTCACCGATATAATATTTCGCTTCAGCTCCGTTGACGTCTTTGGCCATGCTGATGGTTTTTTCAAACTCTTTGACAGCCGTTACGAAATCGGCTTTACCCATATAAGACTTGGCCAGGTAAAGCTGAGCCCTGTTTTCCGTACCGATTACGATATTTCCGCCATTAGCAAGGGCTTCGCGGCAATACTGGATGGCTTTGTCGTAGTTTCCGCTGAAATAGTAAGACTTGAATAATCCTTCCCAGGCAGCCACGATCTCACGTTTGTTTGACGAAGAGCCGGCAACAGTAAGGTAATTAGGAATAGCCTGGGTGTAATTGCGGTCTTCAAAATGGATGGCCGCAGTTCTTGACGCTGATTTGGTCAGGTAAGCCGTCTGGTTGTCTTCGATGATTTCACGGTAATATCTGAGGGCTTCGGCTTTGTTTTTAAGAATGTAATTAGACTCTGCAATCAGGAATTTAGCTTCCGGAACATTAGAGCTGGTCGGGTAAGTATGGATGTAACTCACCAACGCAGCTGCAGCTTTGTCGTATTTCTCGGCATAATAAAGGTTTTTAGCTGATTCGTACTGAATATTCACGATAGAACCGCTCTCAGGATTGCTTTTCTTGAACTGCTCAGCTACTTCAAAGAACTCTTCGCTCCTGTTCACCAGGTTAAGAACGTCTCTCAGACCGATCAGGGCTTCTTCAGCGGCTTCAGATTTTCCGAATTTGTTGATGATGACCTTGTAATCGCTGATGGCTTTGTCATAGTTTTTCAGGTTACTGAAAGCCAAGCCCCTTTTCATCAATGTGTTAGGTACCAGCAAACTGTTAGGTTTTTTTCTTAACAGGTCGGTAAATAGAGCCACCGCACCCTGGTAATTACTCTTTTCCATTTCGATCATCCCGTTCTGATACAGGGCGTCGTCAATCAGGCGTGAGTTTTCATATGTTTTTGAGAACTGGTCCAAAGTACGTTTGGCTTCATCGTCCCTGCCCATAAACCGGAGGGTTATCCCCTTCTGATACAAGGCGTAGTCTTTGTCAGTAGTATTCGAAACGATGGCACTTTCATAGTATTTAAGTGCTTCATTGTAGTTTTTAGCTGATAAATGGCAATCTGCCGCTCTCAATAAGGCATCTTCATAGTTTTGTCTCAGAGCCGTTTCGTTTTTGGTTTTTGCGACAAAATCCTCGAAGAAAGTAAGGGCTTTTGAATAGTTTTTCTGGTTGTAAAACAAATAACCGAGGCTGTAAATACTTTTTAACCTGATTTTTGAATCAGATGCACTCAGCAGTTCACGGTACAGGCTCTCTGTTTCCGGTCTGTTGAGTTCAAAAGAAGATTCCGCTTTCCAGTATTTGGCTTCAAGTGCCAGGGATGCATTGGAAGGGTATTTTAATGACTTATCAAAGAACTGGATGGCCCTGTCGAATTTTTCGAGGTTAAAATCCACCACACCCTGATTGAAACACAGCTTTTGGTAAGCTTCGTTGATGGCCGGGGTTCTTTTTTTCAATCCTTCTATATAAGTAATGGCAGAATTGTAATTGTTGGTTTCGAAAAGGATTTCACTCAGCAGTTCGTTAGACTGGTCCACGTATTTTCCGTTCGGGTATTCTGTCAGATAAGCCTGAAGCTCAGCAACAGCCTGCTGGTTGTTGTTTTGCTCTACCAGCACCTTGACAAAATTATAAGAGGCCTCTTCTTTGATCTGTGTATCAAACTTCATTTTTCTTGCGGCGTCGAAAGCTGCAGCGGCTGAGTTAAGATCGCCGGATTTTAATGCTGAAATACCTAAATAATAGGCCGCCTGCTGACCTATGGCGTCATTGAGGCTGGCAATACCTTTAAAAACGGTAACTGCTTTGGCGTAATTTTCTACCTTATATAAGCTGTATCCGTGTCTGAAGGTCACTTGCGGAGAAACGGTGCCTCTTCTGAGTTCTTTGAATTTTTCATAATAAACTGCTGCCCTGTCAAAATGGTCATTGAAGAAATGCACTTCTGCAGCTACGAGGCAGATATCGTCGATTTTTCTGCCGTTCGGATTGGCGATGATGGGCTCGGCATAACTCAGCAATTCATCATATTTTTTCTGACGGTAAAGGATCTGGGCAATCCAGTTCGGTACTTCTATCTTATAAGGATTAACATTTTCCACTCTTTTCAGATCTGAAAGGGCTTCGTCGAAGTTTTCATTCTGGAAATTGATGACTGCGGCATAATAAGCGGCGTTCAGGGCATTGGGAGCCACGGTACCTTTTACATAATTGAATTCGCTCAGGGCACCTTTGTAATCTTTGAGGTTATAAAGCGAAAGACCGAGTTTGTAACGAAGTTCATAAGTGTCCAGGTTATCAGCCCGGTTTATGAGGGCTTTCTCGTAGTATTCTTTTGCACTTTTATAATCTCCCTTTTGAAAAAAGCTGTTGGCCAGATCGCTGAAAATGATTTTGGCTTTCGGGTGATCTGAGTTTTTAAGAACGAACCTTTCAACCTCAATATCAGCGTCTTTTGACTTTGAGTAAAGGGAGGATAACGCGGAATAATATTCTGCATTTCCGATATTGAACTTGTTGGGGTTCAACGATCTCTCCGATTTTTCAATATAGTTCCTGAATTCTTTCCGGGAAGCTGAAAAAGCCTTTTTCTCGAACAATTCCACCCCATTATTGTAATGCGACTCAATTTCTGTGTAGCTTAAAGTATTCTGAGCCAGACCGGCGGTAGATATCAGGAGCGTTCCGAGAAGGTTTAAGGTGATTTTTTTCATACTATTTTTTGTCGGTAGTAAATAAAGCCCAAATTTAAAAAAACTGTTCGGTTAAAAACTCTATTAATTTCTAAAATGAACCCTTTATTTAAATTTCAATTGTGAAAACGACTGATTTGTAGAAAAATTGTAGATTTGTACTTCTCAAAGTTTCATTAACAAGCTATCAGATTATGGTTTACCTGCGTAAGTGTGTTTATTTTATCGGTGTTTTAGTGTTATGTTCTGTTTCTGAGGTCATGAGTCAGTCAAATTCAGCCCGGATCAGCTATGAATTGAGGATGTCTGAGCCTCATTCCCACTATTTTGAGGTCGGTATGATCCTCGAAGATATTCAGACACTTCCTTCTGTGAAGTCACAGGGATTTGTTGAAATTAAAATGCCGGTCTGGACACCGGGCTCTTACCTGGAGCGTGAATATGCCAAGAATGTGGAAGGTTTTACGGCCTCGTCTTCCAAAAAGCTGAAAACTGAAAAAGTCAGCAAAAATACCTGGCGGGTTTATACCGAAGGGGCTGCCAGGGTTACCGTCAATTATAAGGTATACTGTTATGAGCTCTCTGTCAGAAATGCTTACCTGGACGATTCCCATGCGTATCTGAACGGTGCCGCCGTGTTTATGTTTGTGCCGGGATTAACAGAGAAAAAGTCTTATTTAAGCGTTTTTCCGCATGAAAGCTTTAAAAAGGTATCTGTTGCTTTGCCTGAAGTAGCTCCCAATAAATTTGAGGTTGAAAACTTTGACCTCCTGGTCGACAGTCCTTTTGAAATCGGGAATCACGAAATCATTGAGTTTGAAGCACTTGGGGTTAAGCATAAGATCGCGAACTACTCGAATATCAAAATCGATTATGATACCAAAAAGCTGATCGCAGATTATAAAAAGGTAGTGGAAGCTGCAGCATCGGTTGTTGGTGAGCATCCGTGCAAAAACTACCTGTTCATCGTTCACCATATGCCGAATTCAGGTGGCGGGCTGGAACACCTCAACTCCACGACCTGTCAGACATCAACCGGAGTATATAAAACGGAAGCGACTTACAGGAGTTTTATGGGACTGATCGCCCATGAATACTTCCATTTGTGGAATGTCAAACGGATCAGGCCATTCGCATTAGGACCATTTAATTACGAAAAAGAGAACTATAGCCATATGCTGTGGGTTTCTGAAGGTTTTACTTCTTTTTACCAGGACGACATCCTGAGAAGAGCGGATATGATGAGTGAGGAATTGTTTACAGGATACCTGGCCAGCAAAATCAATTCGATTGAAAACGTACCCGGAAATAAAGTACAATCTGTGGCCGAGTCTTCTTTCGATGCCTGGATCAAGTACTACAGACCGAATGAGAATTCCAATAACAGCACGGTTTCTTATTATAACAAAGGTGGTGTGCTGGCCAACATCATTAACCTGATCATACTCAAGGAAACCAAAGCTGAAAAGTCGCTGGATGATGTGTTCAGGTATTTATGGACAGAGTATTATAAGAAAAAAGATGTGGGCTATACCGATGAGCAGTTTCAGCAGGCTTGCGAGAAAGTGGCCGGAATAAGCCTGAAGAGTTTCTTTGAAAAACATATTTACGATACGGAAGCTATTGATTATCAGAAATATTACGCCTATGCCGGTTTGGAATTGGTGGACGAAAAAGCCGAAGATAATCTTCCGTATTTCGGAGCTTTGGTGAGAACAGGTTCAGGTACGGTAACCCGGGTGGACAAAGGCAGTGGAGCTTACGAAAACGGTATTTATGTTAATGACGAGATCATCAGCGTAGACGGAAAGGATTTTGAAGGGATTGCACAATGTACTAAAAATAAGTCGGTTGGAGATTCTGTCCTGATCAAACTGAAAAGATCAGGTAAGATCATGGAATACAATATTCCGCTTAAAAAGAATCCTGAAGTCAGGTATGTCCTTAAAAAAATGGATAAGGTCAATAAAGACCAGGAGAAAGTTTATCAGAAAATGGTTCACAGTAAATAAGAAAAAAGGCCTTCAGAATTAATCCTGAGGGCCTTTTTTTATTTTTCCAGCCTGTGCCAGATTTCCATGCAGGCACGCCCGTTGTGATAGGGACATTTCCAGAAATTGACCTTATCTCTTGATTTCACAACATTCTGAGCGTCCAGGGTACCGAACCATTCACCGTTTTCGTGGTCAATCATGTATTTTTTTATCCAGTTCCAGGTATTTTCGGATTTTTCAAGGAAATTTACCTTGCCTGTCAGCTGATAAGCATTGAAAAAACCGACCATGGCTTCTGCCTGAGGCCACCAGTCTTTGTTGGTATGCAGCTTTTTGGTTTCCGGTTCGTACTCATAATAGATAGAGCCGTCTCCGGCCAGACCATCTGAAGCGGCCTTGGCCATTTCTATGGCGATTGTTTTACACCTTTTGATCAATTCTTCATTTCCGAGTACTTCTGCCGCTTCCCAGATGAGCCAAGAGGCCTCAATGTCATGCCCGTATGAAATAATGGTTGATCTTGGCTCCCATTTATCTGTAAAGAACAAGGTCATCCTGTAGGTTTCGGGATCGGTGATGCGGTTGATCATGATTTCGAGACAATGCTTCAGGTGAAACTCGGATGATTTATCTTTCCAGACTCTATACAGATTGGTGAACGATTCCAGCAGATGTAAGTGGGTGTTCATAGACTTCCGGCTGTCTCCTTTGCTCAGGATGTAATCGTCGGTGTCGGACCAATCGTTGTTTAAGGCTTCCACATAGCCGCCGTTGACGGGATCAAAGCTGTGTTTTACAACCTGCCCGAAAATATCCTTCGCCAGATCCAGAACTTCCTGTGACTTTGAGATTTTGTAATATTCAGCCAGACCGTAAATCGCAAAAGCATGTCCGTAAATCTGTTTTTTCTTTTCGAGGGGTTCTCCTGTAGCTGTTACCGACCAGTAAACGCCGCCATTGAGGGGATCAACAAAATATTTCCTGATGTAATCATACGCTCTTTTGGCCATCACGGGATATTGCGGATCCGGGAAAAGCTGCTGGGCTGCAGCATACGTCCAAAGGATGCGGCTGTTGATCACAATGCCTTTCGGGGCTTTGGGATTGGGTTGATTAAGATGGTTTACAGCTCCGTAAAAACCGCCGTTCTCCTGGTCAATGTCGTATCTGATCCAATAATTGAGGATATTGAGGAGCTCGTTACGGACTTCCTGCCGGAAGTTGGTAAAGGTTAAGGCCATGTATAAGGTTGATAATAATAGGAAAATAATTTCTCTTTATAATTATATTTTATCCGAATTAGGAAGCAATGTTCATTTCTGTCAGTATCTGCCTCCTGCGTGGACATGATATGATGAGATAAAATAAACTATTCAATGTAAAAATATAATATTTTACAGATTAATGAGGTTTACAGCAAATTTAAATTAGCCCGTTCCTGAATGATTCCGTGGTCTTGACGCTGCGATCTGGATTCAGATGCTTGTTTATAATGCTTTAAAAAGAGTAAAAATTGTGGGATTCAGTTCTAAATAACCGATTAAAATATTATTCAAAGAAAGGCACGCCGGGTGTGGCATACTTTTTCATTCCTTCTTCGTTGATTTCTACACCTACGCCGGGTTTGTTGGATAGGGTAATAAATCCGTTTTCGACCTGTTCTCCATCATAAGTGACGATTTCCTTAAACATAGGGTCTGTGTGGAAATAGGTCTGCCATTCCAAGATCAGGAAGTTTGGTACTGAGGCACAGACATGACAGGAAGCCATAGCCCCCAGGTATGAGGCCACCATGTGCGGAGCAAACGGCACATAATAAAGATTGGACAGATTGGCAATTCTCTGCCCTTCGCCCAATCCACCGGCTTTTTGGAGATCGGGCATGATGATGTCTACAGCTCCCGTTTCCAGCAACCTTCTGAATCCAAAGGCCAGGTAGTGATTTTCTCCGGCACAAATGGGTGTGCTGGTTGAATCTGTGATCTTTTTATAAGCTTCAGGGTTTTCGGCCGGGATGGGTTCTTCCAGCCACATCAGATTAAGGGGCTCGAGGAGTTTGGCTACTTTTTCGCCTGTGATGGCATCGTACCGGCCGTGCATATCCACACAAATGTCTATGTTGGGTCCTACGGCCTTGCGGGCGGCGGAAATCTGGTCGTACATCCTGGTTAATTCAGCCGGGCTGGCTGTCCAGTTGTATCTGTCATATTTATTGGGGTCATTGGCCTGATCAATGTCAAATTTGATGGCATTGAAACCCATTTTGACAGCATTTTTAGCGGCTGTGGCAAAGTCCTCAGGTTTGGGAAGGGTATTCTGATACAAGGCGGTATCCATGTAAACCCTGATTTTGTCACGGAATTTCCCGCCGAGCAACTGGTAAACGGGAAGATCAAGGGCTTTCCCGGCCAGATCCCAGAGGGCGGATTCTACGGCTGAAAGTACGGCCACATACATGCCCGATTGGGCTCCTTCAAAAAAACCTCCCTTGCGGATGTCCTCAAAAAGACGGTGGACATTGAGCGGACTCTTGCCTTTGAGTCTTTGTCCGAATAGTTTGACCAGGTGGTAGGTACCCGGAGTGGCGTCAACGCCCTCCCCGCAGCCCCAGATGTTCTGGTTGGTGTGGATTTTGACGAAAAGGCTGTGTCCGCCCCTGATAAATCCACATTTGACGTCGGTGATTTTCAGGTCTGTGGGAATGGAATTTTTAGAGGTGTCCCGGATGGTCTCCTCGTATCCTTTTCCGAAACTTAGCATGGGAAGTGCGGCCAGGGCAGCCCCTGCGGCCATAAAATTTCTTCTTGATTGATTTTTTTTCATGATATTGTGATTTTACCAGGTCCTGGTTTTAAGTAATTCCTGAATTTGTTCTTTGGGTACCGGAAGTTTATCAATGTGCTGGTTGAGCCATTGGGAAAAATCCCTTTCTATGTCGTCTGACCACCGGGAATCGATCTGTCCGGGTGTATATTTCTGCTCACGAAGCCTCTGATGTCCGAAAAGGTCTCTTAACCTGACGATTTCGGAGGTTTTGACTACTTTTTCGGCCATGTGGGGCGGAATAAAAATAACACCCCCATCCCTGCCCAGAACGACGTCACCGGGCATTACGGTGGCCTTACCGATCCTTGTCGGGGTATTGATCCCTATCAGCGTGGTGTTTAATTCGCCATCAGCATTGTTGAGGTGGTGAGAAGGGTGATAAGTTTTGAAAAATGAGGTAAACGAGCCTATTTCCTTCAGCCCGTTGATGTCCCGGACTGCTCCGTAATAGACGATGCCATTGCCTGATTTCGTGAAAATG
Source organism: Emticicia sp. CRIBPO (assembly GCF_009905725.1). GTDB lineage: Bacteria > Bacteroidota > Bacteroidia > Cytophagales > Spirosomataceae > Leadbetterella. The sequence goes on from NZ_JAAAKV010000008.1 coordinate 274,114, forward strand.
GAGTTTCCGAGGTTGTCACCGATGGTTGGGCCGTCTTCGTGGGCTTCAAACTGGTCTACGACATACACATCGCCTTTGACGAGCATGTCAATGGGCCAAGAGTTCTGGGATTTGATCCTTCCGTCTTTGTTGTGCCCTCGGTCGTCGGTTACCCGCTGTATATCCGGTCTGCCTGGCATAAATGTTGCGGTCAGAGCCCTGCCTACCAGTACACTGTCGGGGTTAATGGTTTGCCAGCCGTCTTCATACTGGTGTTTGTAGTTGGAGCCTTTCAATACAGCCCAGGCTTCTTCCAAAGTGACGAGTTTCATGCGTTTCAGAATTTCGTCAGGTACTTTCGGGCGGCCGTCGGGAAATCTTTCGCCTTTCCACTCGGGTGTCAGGAAAAGCAATTCTGCCTTACTGATCTGCTGGGAAAATGACGCGAATCCAGCCAGTAAAAAGCAAACAAGTGAAAATAATATTTTCATGATTTTGGTATTTTGAGTAAATAATTGAAAAGTAAAGGCACAGAGAGTCCATTTGTTGAAACAAACCTTTCAGGAGTATATACTCCCGTTAAGTTTGTTTCAACAATGAAGATGCTGACCTGATAGAGAATTATTCAGGTATGGTAGATCCTTCGGGCTGCTTCTTGCTCCACCAACTGGCTAGTAAAGAGCCGGTTATGTTCATGATAGGTCCGAAAAGTGCAGGTGCCAGGCCGACAGTGGCCAGTTTACCCATTTGAAGTGCCAGTCCCGATGCCAGCCCACCGTTTTGAAGTCCCACTTCTATTGCCACTGTTCTGCAGTCCTGCTCAGGGAGTTTAAAGGCTCTTGCCGACCAATAGCCAAATAAAAATCCTCCGAGATTGTGTAAAAGAACCGCGACGATCAGTAAAATACCGACACTGGAAAGCGAAGCCTGGCCGGCTGCTGTAATGACTACCAGAATAAGGGCAATGCCGACCATCGAAATCAAAGGCAGATAGCTCTGAAGAAAGGCTGCTACGGGCTTAAGGTATTGGTTGATGATGAAACCGATCCCCAACGGAATAATGATGATTTTCATGATATCCCATACCATTGCCAGAAAATCAATCTCCACATATTGTCCGCCCAGCAATTTCATCAGCAGGGGTGTCATCAATGGTGCCATTAAGGTCGCAAAGGTCGTAATGGTAATTGACAACGCTACATTGGCTTTGGCAATCAGGGCCATCACATTAGAGGCAAGGCCACTCGGGCTGCTTCCTATGAGAATGATCCCGGCCGCAATTTCCGGAGGGAAACTGAAAATTTTTGTCAGACCGAATCCTAAAAACGGCATGATGGCAAACTGACAGCATAAGCCGATAATTACGGGCTTAGGAGTTTTAATTATTCCGGTAAAGTCATTGAAGGTCATGGTGGTACCCATGCCGAACATGATGACCTGGAGCAAAGGAACTATCAGCTTACTAAGCTTATAGTCTCCTATCTGAATAAAATATTCCGGGAAATTATAGGCAATGACAACAGAAATAAGAATACAAATGGTGTACAAATAATTTTTCATCTGGTTGAATTTGATTTTGGGACAATTTAAGTGCTCAGTATATTTTCCGCTTCACTGATGTGGGAAATATCTGTTTTTTTAACTCCAGCTTCTGTCCCAGGTATCTATTTTGTCCCATTCGTTGGTTGGGGCAAAATACAATTCACCCGATTTCAAATGTTCTTTAACCACTTTTTCGTTGATTTCGACTCCCAAACCCGGTGCATCAGGCACTTTGGCAAAACCTTTGTTGTAGATCGGTTTTTCGATTCCTGTCACCAGGTCTTCCCACCACGGGATGTCCATGGAGTGGTGTTCGAGGGCCACGAAGTTTTCTGTTGCCGCTGCACAGTGGACATTCGCCATGAAAGAAATCGGTGTGCCGGCAAAGTGCATGGCCATCGGAATACCTCTTTCTTCGGCATAATCCCCGATTTTTTTGGTTTCAAGCAGACCTCCGGAACTTGCCAGATCCGGCTGAATCATATCCACTGCCCGGGCGTCTACCAGTTTGATGAATTCTTCTTTGAGGAAAATGTCTTCGCCTGTCAGGGTTGGTGTGTCAATGGCGTCCGAAATTTGTTTCCACTGGTCGGTATAAAACCACGGGATCATGTCCTCAAGCCAGGCCATCTGGTATTTATCAAGGGCTTTTCCAAGACGGATAGCCGTATTGACATCAAAATGGCCGAAGTGATCGGCTGCCAGGGGCACCTCATATCCTACGGCGTCCCTTACTTTGCTGACGTGGTTGGCCAGGATGTCGATCCCTTTGTCAGTGATCTGAACCCTGGTAAAAGGGTGTTTGGTCTGGGCGTAACTCCTGGCAGAACCTTTGGTTTCAGGAGGATTGCCCCATTGCCTTTTTACATCCCAGGCCCCTGCTCCTACCAAAGCTCCGGGAACGTCAGCAAGCAGCTCAATACCAAAGTCCATTTTAAGGAATGTGAGCCCGGTATCGTAGCGTTCTTTCATCTTTTTGGCAAAAACATCAGAGTCTTTATCCTGAGGAGTGTCACCGTAGCAACGGATGTAGTCACGGTATTTGCCGCCCAGCATCATGTATGCAGGAACGCCGAAAGCTTTCCCGGCCAGATCCCACAGGGCCATTTCAACCCCGCAAACCCCACCGGCCGCACGGCCCTGGCCTCCGAATTGTTTTATTTCTTTAAATATTTTCTCTACGTTACAAGGGTTTTTGCCCAAAAGCCTGCTCTTAAGAAACAGACCATATCTGGCACTTGCCCCGTCCCTGATTTCTCCGTAACCCGAGATGCCCTGGTTGGTATCAATCCTGATGATCGGACAGGTCATGGGGGCTCCGGCTACGACAGCTATTCTCAGGTCTGTGATTTTCAGTTCAGAAGGTTTTCCTGCCCTGCTTACTTTTTGGGTGACATAGGCGATTTCTTCGGCAGGATTTTTATCGAGCATGTATCCGAGACTCAGTCCGCCTAAAGAGGCTTTGCGGATGAAATCGCGGCGGTTGTCTCCTCCGGATGCCGGAGCAGGTTTGTGGTTTTCAACAGGTGTGTCTTCAACGGGACCCGAAGGAATGTGTCCGTTGAATTTAAAGCGATCCAGGATTGGTTTCATAAATAAGGTTGAATTTTATAGTTAATATTAAGGTTTAAAGACATCAGTATTTACCAGTTTCTTTCTTTCATGATCTGGTCTAGCTGCTCTTTTGACATGGGCACTTTGCCGGGATTATCCTTGATCCACTGCATAAAATCTGCTTTAATGGCTTCTGTCCATGCCTGGTCTATTTCGCCGGGGGTGTATTTTCCTTCTCTCAGACGCTGGTGCCCGAACTGGTCTCTGAGTCCTACAAACTCAGAAGTAATGATCAGGTTTTCGGCCAGGTGGGCGGGAATAAAGATGACGCCTTCTTCCTTACCAAGAATGAGGTCACCGGGTAAAGCCGTTGCCCTGCCTATCCTGATCGGGCAGTTGATGCAGGTCATCATCATGTCTTTGATGTATGAAGGGTCAAAACCGCGTACAAATCCCACAAAACCATCAATGGCTTCCAGCCCTTCAAGGTCGCGGATACCACCGTCGAAGACCACACCTGTTTTTGACTTGGCGTAAATTGAATTGCCCAGGTTATCGCCTATGAGTGTTCCGTCTATGATTTTACCGAAACCGTCGGCCACGTAAACATCGCCGGTTTTAAGGACGTCGATCGGCCATGAGTTGGAAGAACCTTTCCTGTTCTCCACTTTTCCTTTTTCTTTGATTTTATTGTCTACATCCGGACGGGCGGGCATATACTGTGCCGTAACAACCCTTCCGGCCAATGCTTTTTTGGGATTTATGATTTTCCAGCCTGCTTCAAACTGGTTATTGTAGCCTTTGTTTTTCAGATAACCCCAGGCTTCTTCAATAGAGATGTTGGCCAGGCGTCTGATCAGGTCATCGGATACTTTGGGTCTGCCGTCCGGATCCCTGGGGCCCGTCCATTCGGAGGAATAAACTTTGATTTGTTCCGGAGTAGCCTGGATCTGCTGTGCCTGAGCCTGATACGACATGCCGGCGATGGAAAATAACGCCGTAATTTTTAAGGTGAGTCTCATTGATTATAATTAATTATGGTTGAATAAAATCTAGAATAAATATAATCTTTATCAGTGGATTTAAAGAAGAAACCGGATAGAAATCTATCCGGTTCTCGTGTTTCAAGCGGGTTTATTTATCCCACCAGACTTTGGTATCCAGGTCATCTGCTCCCTGACGTCCTATGGCTTCTTTGACATGGACGCTGTTGACAGAAATTTCAGAGTTAGGGTAAGTTAACCTTCTGATGAAATCACCTTTTATACTTTTGCCCGGGAAGGGGTTCGGTGTTAATTTAGGAAAACCGCTTCTTCTGAAATTAGCGAACGCCTCAGGTCCGTTAAGGAAAGAAGATACCCAGTATTGGGTGTTGATCTGCTCTAAAGCAGAAGCACTTACATACGGATGGGCGGTCAGGTAGGCAGTGATAGCGTCCGGAGCGATAGCAGAATTGGCATCGTACAGGGCCATTTGTTCCATGTGGGCTCTCACGCCCTTGTTGTAATAGTCTTCAGCAGAACCGGTGGTCCAGCCTCTCTGGGCAGCTTCAGCCAACAATAACTGGGTCTGGGAATAAGTCACCAGGAACATCGGCGAGGTGGTTTTTACCAGACGGGTACGGTCTACCTGGGTATAATCGTAGAAACTGGCCAGTTTTGCGGCGGCTACAGGGGTTTTGATAGAGCCGTTGTCATATCCGAACGGCATACCGATCTGTATGGCCGGGTCGGTGTTGCCTTTGGCAGGAATCATATCAGATCCTGACAAAGCACCTACATAGCGAATGGCGATCGACTTCAGTCTCGGATCATTGTTCTTCTGAAGAAAATCAACAAACGGGGCTCCCATAAAGAAGTTGTTAGCCTCTGTGGCATTGAGCATCTGCCCGATGCCGTTGACATAGTTGGCATCATGTTTTATGAAGCAATTGTCGGCATTCGACGCAAAGACACCACCCTGCACGGCCTTGGCTACGGTAGACTGGGCTGTGGCGGCGTCAACCTTGCTCAGTCTCATACCGGCCCTCAGCAGCAACGAATAGGAAAGTTTTTTCCATTTGCTCACATCCCCGCCGTATAAAACATCGGCGGTTTCGATGGTTTTGGATGCATCAAGGGCCGCAGCGGCTTCTGTAAGCTCTTTGATGATGTCGGTATAAATGACCTGCTGGGTCTCATACTTCGGCAAAACGATCTGATCAGAATAGCCCTTTCCTGCTTCTGAGTAAGGAATTTCGCCATAAGTATCCGTCAGTACCATAAACGCGTAAGCCTGCAGTATCCTGGCCATATTATAAAGGTTGGTCCTGGCCGGGGCATCTTTGGTGCTGGCAATCACGTCCTTGGTGTTCCTGATGACGTTACGGTAGTACCTCTGCCAGTTGGTCATGGTACCTTCGCGGTTGTCCTGGTTAAAATTGGCTCCGGCCAGTACGCCCGAGTTAGGAGAGACCATTTGCTGAACAATCCCCACTTCATAGGCCACCACACCACTCTGAATAGAGGTGTTGATCGTGGCGTTATTTAAGGTAAAGACGGGATTGATGGCTGTTGCGGCGGTTTTGTTGATGTTGAGTTCATCAAAACCCTTATCACATGCCGTAATAAAAACGCAGCTGACAGATATAAAAAACAGACTGATTATTTTTTTCATATTGATTAGAATTTAACATTTAAATTGAAGCCTAAACTGCGGGTGGTCGGAAGGCCCGTAGATTCCATACCTACGAGGTTATCAGAACTGTACCCGAATGATTCAGGGTCAATGTTATCCACCCATTTCTTCAACATTAAAACATTGTTGGCTACGAAGCTGAGTTTAACGCCTTTGATCGCGGATTTGGCCGGAAGGAATTTGCCGAAATCATATCCTGCGGTAATCTGACGAAGTTTCCAGTACCCGCCGTTGTAAATTACCGGTTCCACAAGGGCAAGTGACCTGACCACCGACCAGTAGTCCTGCACTGCCGCTTTAGCAGCATTTACTTCGCCTTTTTCATTTACACCGACACCCACAACCCCGCCTTCGCGGCCTTCAAGTGTCGCCTGGTGCAATCCGTGTCTGTAGAGGTTAAAGTTTGTACCGGAAAGCATCTTGTTGCCCAATTTAAAGTCTACTAAAGCAGACAGAGAGATGCCTTTGTAAACAAAGGTATTGTTGATCCCTCCTACCCATTTAGGCAAGGCACTTCCGAAAGAGATGAGGTCGGTGGTTCTTAAAGGAATACCGTTGCCGCCGAAAATCTTTCTGCCCTGATCGTCTCTTTTGTAACCAAAACCATAGATCTGGCCCATTTCCTGACCTACTACCTGTCTTAGTTCACCGTTGAAAACGTGCGTTCCGACAGTAATTCTTTCGCCCGGAGTGTCGGTTAGCAGGCTTAATACTTTAGTGATGTTATAAGAGCCGTTGAAGCTGATATCCCACTGGAAATCCCTGGTCTTAACCGGAACAAAGTTGATCAGCATTTCCATACCCTGGTTTCTGCTTTTACCGCTGTTGATCAGCGTGGTAATGAAGCCGGAAGCATCCGAAATCTGGGCAGATACGATCTGGTCAGTCGTAATTTTCCTGTAAACGGCTGCGTCGATGGTTACCCTGCTGTTAAACAATCTAAGGTCAATACCGATTTCAGATTCCGCTGTTCTCATAGGTCTCAGGCCCGCATTCGGAACAGTGGTTCCCTGAGGTCCGCCGACCGGCTGTGCAGCTCCGGCAGGATTAGGGAATAAGTTGGCATTGATACCATAGAAAAGATTGTTGGCATAAGGGCTCACGTCGGTATCGCTACCCACTTGTGCATAAGCTGCCCTGATCTTACCGAAAGACAACCATTCAGGCGTAGAATCAAACGCCTGGGAGAAAACAAAACTACCGGAAACAGACGGATACAAAATGCTTCTGTTCTCAGGAGATAGTGTTGAGAACCAGTCGTTTCTGGCGGTTACGTTTAAGAAAAGGAAGTTTTTGTAAGAAAACTCTCCCGAACCGTAAACGGAGTTAACCGCCCTTTCAGACAAGCCGTAAAGCGGATCCTTTACCCTGCCGTTCATCACGGTGTAAAGGCCGCGTACAACAAAATCAGTTACCTGTACACTGTTGAGGTCCGATCTTCTGTACATCTGGTTACCACCCAAGTTGAAGTCAAAGCCGAAATCACCGAATTTCTGTGTTCCGGAAATCAGGATGTCGGTGTTGGTTTCTCTGAATCTTCTCGATTCCTGGGTGTACATACCGTTCACAAAACCTGCAGGAGCAGCTGCCAGAGAGGCGTGGCCTGTAGGGAAGTTGTTATAATCCTGGTCTCTTGACCAGTAATCCTGTCCTACCCTGACCTGGGCAAATAACCACGGCAAAATGTTGTATTTCGCTGATAGGTTACCAAAGATCCTGTCGCGTCTGATGTTCTGAAACTGTTCCGCGATTACCCAGTAAGGGTTGGTACGGTTCATAAATCTCGAATAAACATACTCATTGCCGGCCGCATTGTATTTTTTCTGATCAAGCAGGTCCAGCGGCATAGAATTGGCCATGTTGGCAATAGACGTGGGAATCGAGTTGTCCTGGTTGGCTATGTTCGGCGGGTTTTTGTTGTACTCGTTAGAATAGTTGATGTTACCCGAAAAACTCAGTTTTTTGGATAAATCGTAGCCAAAGCCTAAGTTAATAGTCTTTCTGTTAAAGGTATTGTTAGACACAACCCCTTTGTTGTCCATGTTTGAAATAGACAGGTTAAATCCTCCTTTTTCTGTGGCTGACGAAAGGCTGATGGTGTTCGTAAAGTTGGAACCGTTTCTGTAAAATTTCTTAATGCGGTCATATACAGGTTCATACGGCACTGAAACACCGTCAAAAAGCACCTGGGTCATGCCCGGCTGGAATTTCTCTCCGAACGACCACTGACCTGAAGTCGGATTGGGTGTCGTAGGTCTTATCCCGTTCTCACCCTGTCCGTAAACGTATTGGTAATCTGTGAAGTCAAGCGGGGTTTCGTTCGTAAAGTTCGTATTATAACTTACGCCTATTCCTTTGCTGGTTCCTCTTGATTTTGTGGTGATCATCAATACACCGTCTTTCGCCCTTGATCCGTAAAGGGCCGCGGCCGTAGCTCCTTTCAAAATCGTCATGCTTTCAATGTCATCAGGGTTGATGCTCGAAAGCCCGTCACCACCATCAGAGGTATTACCGCCGCCTCTCACGCCAATGGAGTTATCTGCTCCGGCATTATTGGGATTGGTTCCGAAGTTCGTATTATCAATAGGAACACCATTGATTACGATTAAAGGGTTGTTCTGACCCGAGATGGACGACTGACCCCTGATCCTGATTTTTGACGTTCCTGCAGGACCGGTACCCATGCCTGAGATGTTGACACCCGCAATTTTACCTTGCAGGGTATTCACAAAATTCGGCGATCTGTTTTCTGTGATCTGCTCAGCACTCACGGTCGTCGTCGAATAGCCCAGTTTCTTTGCATCCTTTTTGATACCCAATGCGGTGACCACGACCTCGTCAAGGTTTTGAGCGTCTTCATCCAGACTTACATTCAGAATGGTCTGATTGGCCAGTTTTATCTCTGAGGTCTTGTATCCCAGATAGCTGAAAACGAGGACGGCTCCCGGGCTGGCATTGATACTGAATTTTCCATCGGTATCAGAGGTTGTACCTGTGAAGGTGCCTTTGACGGTGACTGAGACGCCCGGGATGGTTGCATTATCTTTCGATGAACTGATCGTTCCTTTGATGTTTTGTGCCATGGCTGCCCCGGACAAAACACAAAAAGTCAGAAAAACATAAAAAGATTGTAGTTTTTGCTTCATAGTTAACGCTGGTTTTGGTTATTTTACTTAATCTTTCAAAAATCTAGAATTATTTCTATAAAAACTTTCATTATTTTACGGTGAATGATTTTGTAAAAATGATTCCCGGATCATTTGCCATATTAAACCCCTTAATGGATGTCATCATTTACTCTGAATAAAGAAAAATCGGCTGAATTGCAGGCTTTTCCTTATATTATTGAGTTTGAGAGGGTCAAAAACTCCTCCATGAAACACCGTTGCTTCGAGGTAGAAAAGGTGAAGTATTTTTCAATTTATTTTTTCCTGGAGGGAAAATTTGAATGGATGGTCAATGATGCCATGCAGCACTTTTTCCCGAATGACGTCCTGATAGCCAAACCCAACGAAACACTGGGCAACAGGGAGGGTATGCTGGAAGTAGGATTGTTTTATAAACTCTCCCTTGAAATTGAAAATTTTGATGAAGATGATGATTTTACCTTCGGAAAATGGACCAAACTGGCAGAGTCTGACATGAAGATCATCTGCAAGCTGCTGGCCCTTAAAAAACCGCTGATATTACAGGATTTCAGAAAGGGAATCGAGCTTTTTCAGAGCCTGGAATATGAACTGATGAATGAAGAAATCGGGTATATAGTCAGGGTCAACTCGATTATTGAAGAAATGATCATTAAATCGGCCAGGGCGGTCAGCAAACAGGAAAGCCACCGCTTTGATTTCCAGAAAATGTTTCAGAAACTTGACCTGATGCTCAGGGAAAACCTGTCACATCACTGGACTGTCGGTGAGATGGCCGGCGTGGTGGGTCTGGGTAATACCGCCTTTACGGAAAAACTGAAATACTATTCCGGTTTTTCGCCTTTAAACTACCTCATCAATTTAAGGATTTCAGAATCGATCAGGCTCCTCAAAACCACCAATATTTCAATGACGGAAATAGCTTTGGAAACAGGATTTTACTCCTCACAGCATTTTTCAACGACCTTTAAAAAACTAACCGGGTATTCCCCTAAAATTTACAGAAAAAACAGTTTGTGATATGGAATGTGTAATTACGATTGAAATTGGAACATCTGCGGCTAAGGTCGTGGCTTTTGATTACCACGGCAACGAGATTGTGTATAAAAAAGGTTCTTACCCGACATTTCACCCACAGCCGGACTTTAGTGAGCAGGATCCTGAACAGGTATTTATTACGGTACTTTTTGTGCTTAAGAGCATTCTTAACGATCCGGCATTCAATAAAAAATACGTGGTTACTTCCATTTGTCTGAGTTCGGCGATGCACAGCGTTTTGCCGGTCGATAACAAGGGTGTACCGCTTGGAAACGCCATTATCTGGGCTGACAACCGGGCCGATGAAATTGCCAACGAACTTAAAAACTCATCCGTCGGCAAGCAGATTTACCAGAATACGGGAACACCGATTCATGCGATGTCTCCCCTCGCTAAAATCACCTGGATTAAAAGACAGGACCCCAAAAGATTTGAAAAGACTTCCAGGTTCATTTCGCTCAAGGAATATTTTATTTTCCAGCTCACCGGCGAATACATGATTGACTACAGTCTGGCGTCGGCTACAGGTTTTTTCAATTTCAATACGCTCGCCTGGGAAGAAGAATCGCTGAAGTTTGCGGGCGTGGATAAAAGCTATTTCTCGACCCCCGTCCCTATTTTTGATTCTTCGCTGAAAATCAAGGATACATTTATCAAGTCGCTGAGGCTCCTGCCCAATACCCGGCTGATCATCGGAAGTACAGACGGCTGCCTGGCCACCCTGAGCTCAGGAGTGCTGAATGACAGGCAGGCCACCATCTCCATCACCTCAAGCGGAGCGGTAAGGACTGTAGGAAAAGAATGCCTGACAGATGAAAAAGGCCAGTTTTTTAATTATTTGCTGGATAAGAATTTCTTTATTTCCGGCGGACCTACCAACAACGGTGGTGTGGCCTTTGAATGGGCAACCCGGCTGCTTGGCTATGTGGATGTCACCAACGAATTTGAAAGTTCATTCAATAAAATCCTGAACGAAGTGTCAAAAGTAAAACCCGGATCTGAAGGGGTGTTGTTTTTGCCCTATTTATTGGGAGAGCGGTCGCCGATCTGGAATTCGGATGCCAGAGGCATGTTTTTCGGTCTGAATATCACGCACGAACCCAAGCATCTGATCAGGGCTACCATCGAAGGGATCATTTTTGAAATCCTGAGTATCGGCAATGCCATCCGCAAATACCGCAGTTTTGACTATCTGCATGTGACGGGAAGCTATGCTACGCACCCTTTCTGGGCACAATTGATTTCTGATATATTCGGGATGACCGTTTCGGTGAGCAACTACAGGCAAAGCTCCAACCTGGGGGCTGCCATGGTGGCTTTGACTTCTATGGGGGTGTATGACAACCTGGAATCAGCCGGCGACCTGGTCATCAAAGGAATAGACCTGCATCCTTCTATGGACAACAACAAAGTCTATGACAAATACCATAGGATTTTCGAAAGCCTGACCCAGAAACTCGGGGATGAATTTCACGAGATATCGAAATTGCAGAATAACGACTGATAAAAAAAGCTCCGGTAAGGAGCTTTTTTGTTTTTAATCAATGACGTCGATGATCATTTCGAAGTCGTCCTGCATTTCTTTGAACCTGTTGACTACTTTAAGGTAAAAAGTATCTCCCAGCATTTCTTCAATATCTTCTTCTCCCGACACATCCAATTCAGAAACTTTATATATTTGCTCGTACATTCCGGCCTCGAACTTAATGATGAACTTATTATTGAATGAATAAAGCGAGGTTTTGCAATAATCATTCGGGATGTCTTTAACGTATCTCATGTTGTTTGTTGATTAATAATTTTCTGAATAATGAAAAAAACTGTGCTTTATTGTTTAATTCTCATGACAATTTTTGCTTGCAAAAGTAAAGAAAAAAGTGAATCCGCAGAATTCTTTAAGCGTGCAAATTACCATTTTAAAAAGAATGAACTGGATAAAGCCCTTTCTTTTTTTAATGAAGCCATTGAAAAAACACCTGATTTTTCGGATGCCTATAATAACCGGGGCGTGCTTTACCTGAGGCTCGACCAGCTGAAAGAAGCACAGGCAGATTTTGAAAAAGCCCTGCAAATCGACCCTGATTTTACACAGGCCCGGTTTAACCTGGCCAAGTTGTACAGCGAGATCGGGAAAACAGAAGAAAGTAATGCCCTTTTCAGTGAAATCGCTAAGGATTATAAAGACTCATCGGATTATCATAACTTTTACGGACAGAATTTCGTGCGGATGAATAAAACGACGGAGGCCCTGGAGTCACTGAACAAATCGATTCAGCTCAATCCGAAAAATGTGGAAGCCCTGACAAACATCGGTTATGTTTATTTTCTGCAAAATGACCTGAAAATATCCAAAGAATACCTGAACAAGGCCCTGGCCATCAAACCGGGTTTCGGATTTGCCCTGAATAACCTCGCCGTGATATCCGAAAAAGAAAATGACCTTAAAAAAGCGATCGATCTTGGCAAAAAAGCTTTATTGAGCGATCCCACCTCGATCATCTATCTGAACAACCTGACTTTGTTCTCATTTATTGATAACGACCTTAAAGCAGGAAATGAGTACCTGCAGCAGGCCCTCAAGATTGATGATAAAAACCCTTACACCCGCAGAAACGAAGCTATAAGTAGCTTTTTGTCAGGGGATTATCAGAAATCGAAGATTATACTGACAGAAATTGAAGATAAAAACCCTGAAGTGGATTATGTTTATTTCTACCTGGGACTGGTTTCTCAGAAACTCAATGAAAAAGATCAGGCTTGTAAGTTTTTCAGTACGGGTCAGAAGTTAAAAGATGGAAAATCAGCAGATTATCTCAAAGGATGTTAAAAATATAAGCCGGTAGTTTGCTACCGGCTTAAAATACTCAGTTATTTTCCAGCAAGCCGGACCGTTTAAACATGGCCTCTGCTTTCGGGGCTCTTCCTCTGAACTTCCTGTACAGCTCCATCGGTTTCTCGCTTCCGCCTTTTGATAAGATATTGTCTCTGAATGATTCAGCTACTTCTTTGTTGAAAATTCCTTTTTCTTTAAACAACTCAAAAGCATCTGCATCCAGCACCTCCGACCACTTGTAACTATAATACCCGGCAGAATATCCGCCCGAGAAAATATGACTGAAGGCCGTGCTGACAGAAATACCCTCTACTTTCGGATAAACGGCGGCTCCAGTGTCATTTTTAGCTTCAAATTCTTCAATGCTTTCATTATCTGGTGCTTTGCTGTGCCATTTCATGTCAATGGTACCCAGGCCCAACTGCCTGATGTTGCCAAGACCGGCCATAAAATTAGAGCTGTCCTTTATTTTCCGGATGTACTCATCAGGAATGAGCTCACCTGTTTCGTAATGTCTGGCAAAAAGCTTCAGTACTTCGGGCTCAGCTGCAAAATTTTCCATGATCTGGCTCGGAAGCTCCACAAAATCCCAGGCTACACTTGTGCCTGACAGCGAAGAATACTTGCCTTTGGCCAGCATAGCGTGCAACGCATGGCCGAATTCATGGAACAATGTCGTCACTTCATTGAAAGTCAGTAAAGAAGGTTTGGTTTCTGTCGGACGCGAAAAATTGCAGACATTGACCACATGCGGACGAAACTCCACCCCGTTCTCTATCCATTGACTCTGAATCGTATTGTTCCAGGCTCCTGCCCTTTTACCGGTCCGCGGGAAATAGTCTCCGTACCAAACCGACAATAATTCTCCGTTTTCATCAAAAACTTCGAAGGCTTTTACTTCATCATGCCAGCCGGCGATATCCGGATTTTCTTTGAAAGTAATGCCATAAAGCTTGTCTGCCAGTGTAAATATGCCTTCTAAAACGTTTTCCAGCTTAAAATACGGCTTCAATAACTCGTCATTGATGGCAAATTTCTCTTTTTTGAGTTTTTCGGAATAGTACGAAACATCCCATCTCTGAAGTTTTTCGTCCTGAAAGCCATTATTTCGAGCGTATATGGTCAGTTCATCCAGTTCTTTGGCTGCAGCCGGTTCGGCATATTGCCTGATATCGGCCAGAAAATCCTCAACGATCTTCACTGAATCAGCCATTCTTTCTTCCAGGATATAATCAGCCCAGGTTTTATAACCCAACAGCCTGGCTTTTTCATATCTCAGTTTTACGATCTGATATACATTTTCCTGGTTGTCATTCTTATTCCCCAGGTATCCCCTTGAATTAAAAGCCATGAAAAGTTCTTTTCTCAGCTCTCTGTTTTCAGCATACTGCATAAAAGGCAGATAGCTCGGAGCCTGCAGCGTTATGATCCAGCCTTCTTTCTGCTGGCTGGCTGCTGTAGCTTTTGCTGCCTCTTTTGCAAAGTCAGGTAAACCCGTTAAATCGCTTTCCTGTGTAATATGAAGGGCATATTCGTTGGTTTCATGTAGCACATTTTCAGAAAAACTGATGGACAGCTGAGAAAGTTCTTTATTGATTTCCCTGAATCTTTCCTTGTCTTTTTCATCAAGATTGGCCCCGTTTCTGGCAAAACCCTTGTAAGTGTTATCGAGGAGCATTTTACTTTCCTGGTCAAGTTTGAGATGATCCATTTGTTCCCAAACGGCCTTCACCCTCTTAAAAAGCTCAGGGTTAAGAGAAATGTCGTTCGAAAACTCTGTCAGCAGTGGAGAGGCTTCTCTCACATTGTTCTGAATTTCAGGACTGGTTTCGGCACCGTTCAGATGAAAAAGGATGTGACTGACTTTGTTTAGCAGCTGCCCCGAATGCTCCAAAGCCAGGATCGTATTCTCAAAATCAGGCTGATCAGTGTTATTGACAATGGTTTCTATTTCCTTCTTACCTTCTTCTATCGCCATTTTAATAGCAGGAATGAAATGTTCGGGTTTGATTTTGTCGTAAGGGGCGGTTTGATGTAAAGTATCAAAGGAGTTTAAAAGAGGATTATCAGACATAATTTCTGTTTTTTGTCAAAGGCAAGCTTCATGCTCACCGGGATTATTTTTATGGATAACATTAAAAGTCCGGATAATAGTTTTGATCCGGGCAACAATAATTCAGGACGTGAAAATAAGTCTTACTTTGAAATTTCCCTGTTTCCGGACCAGGGAAACATAAAAATTCTGATTCCGTATGAAATGAAATATCCAATAAAGCTGCAATAAATTCTCATATTGTAAATAAAATGCGAAAAAAAAGCCGGAAAAGGAGAATTTCCTGATCCGGCTTCATCATAGGTTAGTGTATTAAATTATCTGACTCTGATGGTTCCCTGCATTAAAGTGTAGTGGCCCGGGAATGTACAAACAAAAGTGTAATTTCCAGGCTTCGACGGAGCCGTGAAATAGATCGTCTCAGAAGTCTCAGGTTCAAGAATCGCAGAATGGAACAAAACTTCTTCCAGATCCGGAACATAGTTTTTAGTGGCTCCTTCCAGTCCCAGTTCAAAAGCCGCCATACCTACTTTATCCACCGTACCCGGTTTAAGGATCAGTAAATTATGAAGCATATCGTCGTTGTTGTTAAACTGCAACCTGATCTTTGCTCCTGCTTTTACCTGTATTTTATCGATATCAAATTTTAAACCCGGTTTTGTACCGATTTTGATGGTCTGATCAACGACACCATTCCACTCAGCCGGCATCACCACGATTCTTTTGGCAGAATTGGCTGCTTTGGCGTCTGTTTTGGGCATATTGGCATGCTGGCTGTGATCCACAGCAGCTACTTTTTCTTTTACGGCATATTTTACAACATCCAGTTTCGGAGCCACAGTGCTGATCTGGTTCAGGGTATAGTACCCTACATTGTGCAGCAACGGCTGGTTGGCCTTGTTCTGAACACCTTCCAGTTTGAACTCATGGATGTAGCCCAGACGAAGTGAATCCATTACTAATCTTGCACTTAAACCGTCTTCGGCTACCTGGATGGCCTTGATTTTCAATTTCATGGAATTGATGATCGGGCTTCCGTAAAAATGATGATACTTGTAAGTGAAGCTGTTCAGTTCATAACTTTCAGGGTTAAGGGCCGTTTCTTTGTTGACTTCCTGGGTAAATTCCAGGAGGAAACCATCCGGCATCGATTTGATCGTTTTGATCTCGAAAGGCGTTTTGCCTGTCCAGGCCAGTCTCTGCAGGCCAAACTTGTCTTTACCGGTAGAAGACCATCCGCGACTGGTCATCCCGACAAACATGGATCCGTCAATACCCCATTTCATTCTCAGGATACCCGAACTGAAACCTTCTCTGAACGGGAAACAAGCTCCCTGGTACACACCATTTACTTTTTCAAGGTACATTCTCATGATCTTGCTGTGTCCCTGGTCGCCGACAAACATTTGTCCATCAAAAGGTCCGAATTTACCGTCATTGCCGCTTTCGATGATGTCTGAAAGTGAAATTCCCATCAATGTATGCGGGAACCACACTGCAGGAGGCTTGATGCCCGGTACTCTTTTGGCTACATCATAAAGCGGTTCGCCCGTATCCGGAATATCGCTTACTTTCAGTTTCACCGGTGAGCCTTCTTCGCCTGACCACAACAAACCTGATGGGTTTCCGGCAAAATCACCTTTTTCAAGATGGGTAATACGGCCTGAACCTACCCAGTCACCCTGGTTTTCAGTGTAAAAAATATCTCCGGCTTTGTTGAGTCCGAATCCTGCAGGCGAACGAAGTCCTGTAGCCCACGGCGTCATTTTACCGTCCGGGGTCATTCTCAGCATCCAGCCTCTCCATTTTGATAAACTGGCTCCTCTTCCGATCCAGTCAAGGTTCAGCGTAAAAATCATATCGCCATCCGGCATTTCCAGCGGTCCGTAAGAATACTGGTGGTAGTTACCCGATAAAGGCCATTTGTAGAAAGTCTGGTATTCATCTGTGATGTTGTCGCCGTTCAGGTCATTCAGAATGGTAACTTCACCCCTTTGGGTTACCCAAAGCTTGTTTTTCAGGTAGTTTAGACCCAGAGCTTCATGTAATCCTTCTGCGATTTTTTTGTAGCTCGGCATGCTGTTATTCAGCATATAAGGGTTTTTGATCATCCAGACATCACCTCTCCTGGTCGATGCCGCCAGGTTTCCTTCCGGAAGAATGGCCAGCCCGCCCACTTCAAGCTCAAGGCCCTCAGGTGAAGGAATAGTGATGATCTTATAGAAATCGTCTTCTGTCAAAGGCCTGTTCTGTGCTGAAGCCACTCCGCCGAAAAGCAGAATGCCCGCCATAAATCCCTTTATTAAAGTTCTTTTTTGCATAATATATTACCAGATAATAGAATAATTCAATTGTTTATTAAGGCCAGTCACCAGTTGTTTCGATTTTCCGGCAGAGATAATTTCCGGCTTCAGTTTCGGATCTGTTTTGATGTAATGATCATCGACCTGGTACAAGCCGTTTTCAATTTTCACAATTTCCTGTCCCTGGTCAAGCAAAATAGAAAAACCATTGTAGTCAGAGGCATTGACGGATACATTCAGGTCAGAACCACTCGGTGTATATTCAAGGCTAAAGGTGCTGTTTTTCCATTTATAGTTGAATTTCGGCAGGCCCTGGTCATTCAGCGAATAGCTGGTATTGATAAATTCCCTGTAAACATCTACGGAATCAAGCGGCGAACCTCCGTTGGCATAAAAAGGCACTCTGCCCGACAATTCTGTTTTTAATCCTATCGGTTTGATTACCTGCGGTTCTCCCCTGTCCAGCCACATGTCGGTCACATTGGCAAATTCCCCTCTCCAGGCGTATAAAAGAGCAGCGTTGTCAAGGTCAAAAGTGTAGTGAACCTGCTGAGGAGTTCCCACAGAAATCACCTTCGTTCTTTTTTTGTCTTTGAAAAATACAAATGATCTTATGAGCTGGGCTTTGTCACCGGAAGGTTCTGCAAAAACACCGCCTTTCATTTCAGGCAAAGGAAGCGAGCTGGACACATGTAAGGCATAAGGCCTGATTTTGCCGCTTGAAACGAACAAGCCCATGGCCGGTCTCCAGAAAATAGTCTGATATTGGTATTCAAAATCATGTTCTCCGGCAGTCAGATCAATCATTCCTGTCATCGGTTCCCTGTAAGTCCATTCTTTTGAACCCGTCACCTGTTTTCCGTCGATCTTCAGATATCCTGCACCCTGGTAATCCATCGTGAACGCATATTTACCGGCTTCATCTACCTTCAGTTTACCTTTAAAGTTGATGATATAACGATTGTAGTCATTAGGCACGTCATAACTCAGCACCGGTGTTTTGCCGCTTACCGGAGGAGTGGCTTTGGCTTCGAATGAACGGTCAAAACCATTGGTTTCCTGAAGGGTATAGCTCAGTTCACTCAGTGAAACCGGTTTGTTATTACCAAACTGAAGATATTCGAAATCTTTGACGGCAAAAAAGCCCTGCTGGTTATCAAAAGTGAATTTGTCATTTACAGAAGAAGCCTTTTGGTTACTGATAAATACGTTCTCATGAATAGTGAGGCCGTTCAGGACCAGCTTTTCGATTACTGTCGACTCACTGGCAGTTTTTGCCGGTGAATATACCAGTTCGAGTGTCTGCCATAGCCCTACCGATTTACCCGCGTCAGCCAGCGGCGTGATTATTTTTCCGTTGTCAATGCTGATGCTGCCGGTCACACCGCTTGTCTTACCTGTATTCTCAAGTAAAACAGCGATTCCGTTTCCGAGATTGAAACGGGTATCTGCCCCCGCTCCCAAAACAAATCTGAATTTCAACTTGATATCCTGCGTTGCGAGACCAGAGGAAAGCACACCTGAACTTGCTTTGGCAACAAGAATACCATTACCTGGCGTAATGACACTTTTTTTAGTGTTCAAGGGGTTGAGAACAACATTCCCTGCTGTCTCCCATTTAGAGCCTTGTATCTGCCAGTTCTCCTGAGGTAGCTTTTGCATAGGAAAGTCAGAACCTTCCTGAGCAAAAACGCTCACACTGAAAAGAATGCAAATGCTTGCAAAAATTGATTTGATCATTAAAGTTATAGTTTTTATTTATTTTGTTCAAAAATAATAATAATTGTTAAATGTACACTTAAAAATTAAAACTTTTTGATTCGAACATAATCTTTAATTTTGCGAATCATTTTTTTAATACTATTCAATGAAACCAACACTATTGATCCTGGCTGCAGGAATGGGCAGCAGATATGGCGGAATTAAACAACTGGACGGCTTCGGGCCAAACGGTGAAACCATTATAGATTACTCACTTTATGATGCCATACGTGCCGGTTTCGGCAAGGTGGTGTTTATCATCAGGGAAGAGCTGAAGCAGGATTTTCAGGACCTTTTCGGGCCTAAGCTCGACGGTAAAATTGATTACGATTTTGCGATCCAGGGTTTTGGTTCTTATGTTCCGGCAGACCTGGGTGTAGTAGAAAGAAGCAAGCCATGGGGAACGGGTCACGCTGTTTTGTGTGCCTGGGATCAGACAAAGGCTCCGTTTGCGGTCATCAATGCCGATGATTTTTACGGATATGAGGCTTTTAAAACGATGGCTGATTTCCTTTCTTCCAACACCGATGAAACAGTACACGCCATGATCGGTTACCAGATTAAGAACACCTTGTCTGAAAACGGTTCTGTGTCAAGAGGCGTCTGCGTTACGAATGACAACGACTTCCTGATCACGGTGACAGAAAGAACCCAGATCATCAGGAAAGAAGGTGGTCAGATTGTGTTCATAGAAGGTGAAGAAGAGACTATTTTGGGAGAAAATACGCCTGTTTCAATGAATTTCTGGGGCTTTATGCCTTCAGTTTTCCCTGAGATCAAGCAATTGTTTGAAACGTATGCCAGGGAGAATTACAATGCTCCCAAAGCTGAATTTTATATTCCCCGCGTGATGAGCCACCTGATTGAGTCGGATAAAGGGCAGTGCAAGGTTTTTGAGAGTGAAGCGGAATGGTTCGGGGTGACTTATCCTGAAGATAAGCCAACCGTCTCCCAATCCATTGAAAATCTTGTGAATTCCGGAAAATATCCAAATGAACTCTGGTAATTCTTCGCTAATTAAAGTCTCGTGATATTTTTTACGAGACTTTACTTTTTATCTGTTCAATGACCTCGATTTGGGTCAATATCTGCTCAGGTTGTATGATCAGTTCGTTTTTGCCATAAATTACGAAAGCCAGGTTATCGTACAGCTGGTTCCATTCTCCTGCAATCGTCTCCACCCTTCCATAGTATTCAAGGCCTCCTATTTCGGTTCTTAAGTGCCCGTCAAACTGACTTTCTTCTTTTCCGAAGCCTTCCTGATCAGGTGTCATACCTGCTTTCAGCTGATCTTCCTGCACATCCAGGCCATATTTGATGAATGAACCCTTTGTTCCGTTTACCACATACTTAGGAACCTGTTCTTTGATCATCAGGCTTGATTTTAAAGTCACCCTCAGGTTTTTATAGTTTAGTCTCAGGTCAAAAGCATCGTCGATTTCCGAACCGGCCCTTTCTATAAACACTTCGCCTTCAGCTCCTTCAGGTTTGCCGAAAAGGTAGATGGCCTGATCGATCAGGTGTGAGCCAAGATCATATAAAACGCCGCTGCCGGGAGCTACGGTTTCTTTCCATTTTTTAGGATTAAGAATCGGCTTAAAGCGGTCAAAATGAGCCTCATACGACAATATTTCTCCCAAAACACCGGATTCAATGACTTTCTTAACGGTCATAAAATCACCGTCAAAGCGTCTGTTCTGAAACACACACATCACCAGGCCCTTTGATTTCGCAATCTCAATCAGGTCTCTGGCTTCAGCGGCTGTTGAAGTCATCGGCTTCTCCAGGAGGATGTGTTTGCCTGCCAGCAGGCACTTTTTAGCGTATTCATAGTGTGTGGGATTGGGCGAAGCGATGGAAATGAGATGAATTTCCGGATCATTGATCAGTTCGTCCAGGCTTTCCGCTTTTTTGGTATCAGGAAATATGTATTTGGGTATTTCCTGAGACGTCACCAGCGACTTCAAAACGAAATTACGGTTAGACATAAAAAACGGTGCCTGAAGAAATCTTCCGGACAATCCGAAACCAACTAAACCTACATTAATCATAAGGATATATTATTTAAATGCTTGAATTCCAGTTATTTCATTCCCTAATATCAGCAAATGTATGTCATGTGTACCTTCGTAAGTGACTACCGATTCGAGGTTCATCAGATGCCTCATGACCGGGTAATCTCCCGAAATGCCGTTTCCTCCGAGTATCTGACGGGCTTCGCGGGCTATTTTCAGGGCCGTTTCCACATTATTTCTTTTCGCCATGGATATCTGGGCAGTGGTGGCTTTGCCTTCGTTCTTTAAGGTGCCTAATCTCCAGCTTACCAGCTGTGCTTTGGTGATTTCGGTGAGCATCTCCGCCAGCTTCTTTTGGGTGAGCTGAAAGGCCGCAATGGGCTTTCCGAACTGAATTCTTTCCAAAGCATACCTCCTGGCGGCTTCGTAGCAATCCATCGCCGCTCCCAAAGCACCCCAGGATATACCGTAACGGGCGTTATCGAGGCATTTCATGGGTGATTTCAGGCCGTCGGCCAGGGGAAGCAGGTTTTCTTTCGGTATTTTCACATTATTAAAGACCAGTTCACCGGTGATGCTGGTCCTGAGAGACCATTTATGGTGTATTTCAGGTGCTGAGAAGCCCTCCATACCTTTTTCGAGGATGAGCCCTTTGATTCTACCCTCTGCATTTCTGGCCCACACGACTGCAATATCGGCCACCGGGGCATTGGAAATCCACATTTTAGATCCGTTCAGTACAAAATGGTCTTCTTCTTCCTTAAAATGAGACAACATTCCGCTGGGATTGGACCCATGATCGGGTTCTGTCAGACCAAAACAACCCAGAAGCTCGCCTGAGGCCAGTTTGGGCAGGTATTTTAGTTTCTGAGCTTCTGATCCAAACTCAAAAATGGGAAACATGACCAGCGAACCCTGCACAGAGGCCGTAGACCGCATGCCTGAGTCCCCCCTTTCGATTTCCTGCATCATGAGGCCATAGGCAATATAGTCAAGTCCTTGACTACCATAGGTTTGTGGAATAGTAGGACCAAAAACGCCCATTTCTCCCATTTTACGTACGATGTAGTAAGGAAACTCTGCCTTCTGAGCCGCATCTTCAATGATGGGGGAAATTTCCTTCTTAACAAAATCACGTACCGCCGACCTGATCATCTTATGCTCTTCAGACAAAAGGTCGTCTAAAGCATACAGATCAGGAGATTCAAAAGTATCCTGTACAGATGACCTTTTAAAATCGTCGGGAGAGCTCATATGATTACATTTTAGAATTCAACTTCGATCTGGTTTTTAAGAATATCTTCAAAAGTCTCTCTTTTACGAATCAGCTGGGCTTTACCGTGATAAATCAGCACTTCTGCAGGTTTTATCCTCGAATTGTAGTTGGATGACATCGAGAAAGCATAAGCCCCGGCGTTTTTAATGCCTAGTACGTGTCCTTCTTCTACCTTGGGAAGACTTCTGTCTTTTCCCAGGGTGTCGGTTTCACAGATATATCCGACCACATCGTAGGTTTCTTTTACTTCTCCGGCAGGATTTGAAATGTTCACGATCTCGTGATAGGCATCATACATCATCGGGCGGATCAGGTGGTTAAGCCCCGAGTCCACATGCACGAAGTTGCGGGTAGGATTGTATTTCACCACATTGGTATTGACCAGTAAAATACCACACTCACTCACCAGGAACTTGCCCGGTTCAAACCATAACTGTACATTTTTACCGTATTCTTTTACAAAATGGTTAAAAGTGCTTACCACATCTTTTCCAAGATCTTCCATGTCGGTGACATGGTCGTCTTCAGAATAAGCCACTTTAAATCCTGAACCCATATCGATGAATTCGAGGTCCGGAAAATATTTGAAAGCCACTTCAAACGACTTTTTCATGGCATCTACGATCACACTTGCACTTTTAAAGTCTGAGCCATTGTGCTGATGAAGGCCGGTTACTTTCAGGTCATATTTTTTAACCAGCTCTACGACGGTTTCGATTTGTTCAATGGATATCCCGAATTTGGAATCGGCATGTCCGGTAGAAATCTTAAGGTTTCCCCCGGCCATGATGGAAGGATTAAGGCGGATGGCGATCGGCAGGCTGTTGCCGTAAGTTTCACCAAACTTTTCTAAAAGCGGAATGGAATCCAGGTTGATTCTCAGGCCCAGTTCAACAGCCTTCTGAACTTCAGAAAAAGCAACGCCGCTGGGGGTATACTGAATTTGTGCAGGCAGATAACCTACTTTCAGGGCCAGAAGGGCTTCTTCGATAGAAACCACATCAATGTCGATGCCGTTTTTACGCATCAGCTTCAGGATCGAAAGGTTAGTCAGGGCCTTACAGGCATATTTAAGCTTAAGATCGACGCCTTCAAAGGCCGACCTCATTTTTATGATCTGTTCTTCAATTTTGTGTCCGTCATATACATAAAGTGGCGTACCGAACTCTTTTGTCAAATTTTCTACTTCGAACTCCTGGATATAATACTTCCCGTTTACTAAGTGCATCAGTGTTATTTAAAAGATTAATTTCTGCAAAGATAGGAATTAGCGGTTAGCAGTCAGCTTTTAGCACTTAGCTTTTTTTCAGACGATGGATATGCCAGTGAACCCATGATTTAAATCACAGGCAACCGGGCCTTCAGGCCGGGGATTTAAATTATGTTTTGATTAAATGATCATCTTCTCAGCAGGTGCTGTATTGTAAACCTTCAAAGCTTCTTATATCTTTACAAAAATCTGGCATTCGTTAAATTAATCCTTAAAATAAAAAATGAACAAATTGAAATTTACCTTATTGTGCTTATTGGTGGCCGGCTTTTGCCAGGCTCAGATCAAATCCGGACCGATGCTGGGTTATTCTGAGATGCGTGAAGTACTGCTTTGGGTACAGACAGAAAAATCGGAAGCGGTTAAATTTGCTTACTGGGAGAAAGATGTTCCTGCGGTTAAATTTTTTACCGACGAGATCGTCACCACCAAAGACCAGGCTTTTGTGGCTAAACTGGTAGCTGACGAAGTGCTTCCCGGCAAGAAATACGGGTACGAAGTGTATGTTAACAAGAAAAAAGTCAATATTCCTTACCCGATGGAGTTTCAGACCCAGACCTTGTGGAACTACAGAACGGACCCTCCGGCCTTTACTTTTGCGGTCGGAAGCTGTACTTATACCAACGAGCCCCGTTTCGACAGACCGGGTGATCCGTATGGCAAGTCGATCAAGATTTTTGAGAAAATATATGAGCATAAGCCTAACTTCATGGTTTGGGGCGGAGACAACATTTACCTGAGAGAGGTTGACTGGAACACCCGCAGTGGCGTGCAGAAGCGTTATACCGATTTCAAAAGACAGCCGGAATTGCAGAAACTCTGGGCTAATGTGCACCATTATGCTGTCTGGGATGATCATGATTTCGGGCCGAACGATGCCGACAGGAGCTATTGGGGCAAAGACTGGACCCTGGAAGCTTTTAAAAACAACTGGGGCAATCCTAACTACATTTTCAAAGATGAGGCTATTACGGGGACGTTTTTCTGGGAAGACTGCCAGTTTTTCCTGATGGACGACCGCTGGTTCAGGGCTCCGAACATGCTACAGGATTCGACGAAAGACTATTTCGGTCAGAAACAACTTAACTGGCTGATTGATGCCCTGAGAAGTTCGAGTGCACCGTTTAAATTTGTCGTAACGGGTGGGCAGATTGTCAATCCTGCTGCCGTTTTTGAGAATTATTCGACGTATCCCGTAGAAAGGAAACAGATGCTGGACAAGATCAAAGAGAACAAAATACCGGGTGTGATCATCATTTCCGGTGACAGGCACCACACCAACCTGCAGAAACTGGACCGCGAAGGCACGTATCCTTTGTATGACTTCACTATTTCGCCGCTGACCTCGGGGGCCGGGTCGCCGGTTGAGGCGGAATACAAAGCGGGAACGATAGTGCCTGGTACAGAAGTCAATAAAATGCAAACCTACGGCATCATGGAAATATCCGGAAAAAGACTGGAAAGGGTATTGAAAATCAATGTTTTTGATGCTTCAGGCGTTAAGAAGTGGGATTATGTAATTAATGCGAAGGATTTGAAGTAAGCTGGGGAAAGGACAAAGGAACAAGGAGAACGGTTTTTTTATAATGCCCTGAAGTGCAAAGCATTTTCAGGGCATTTCTTTTATCACCCGAATCCATCATCCTTTTTCCGTTATCCTTTCTCCTTTTTTTACCATTTCTTTCAATAAATCCCAATTCCCTCTTATGTTTGCAAATACTTAAAAATTAAAGCATGGATAAAAATATTGAATTCCTTTACAAATACCTTAATAACGCCTCGCCAACGGGCTTTGAATCTACGGGACAACAGATCTGGCTGGACTATCTGAGACCTTATATTGACGAAACCATTATAGATGTGTACGGAACAGCCGTGGGTGTCATCAATCCCGGAAAACCTTATAAAGTGGTCATTGAGGCCCATTCTGATGAGATTTCATGGTTTGTGAATTACATCACAGACTCAGGTTATATTTATGTAAGGAGAAACGGTGGTTCTGATCACCAGATCGCCCCATCCATGAGGGTCAACATCCATACCCGTAAAAATGGTATTGTTAAAGGCATTTTCGGCTGGCCGGCCATCCATGTGCGTGACTCCGGTAAAGAAGAGCAGCCTTCAATGAAGAATATTTTTATTGACGTAGGAGCTTCATCTAAAGCAGAAGTAGAAGAAATGGGTATCCATGTGGGCACAGTCATCACTTTTGAAGACGGCCTGATGGAGTTGAACGACAAATTTTATGTGGGTCGTGCCCTGGACAACCGCATGGGTGGTTACATCATTGCTGAAGTGGCCAGAAGACTGAAGGAGAATAATATTGAACTGCCTTATACCTTATACATTGTCAATGCGGTGCAGGAAGAAATCGGGCTGAGGGGTTCTGAAATGATCTCGAGAAGATTGAAACCGAATGTGGCGGTGTGTTGCGACGTTACCCATGATACCCAATCACCGATGTATGACAAGAAAAAGGACGGGGACATTGCCTGCGGTAAGGGTCCTACCCTGTCTTATGGTCCTGCGGTGCAGAACAACCTCCTGAATTTTATCATTGATACCGCTGAAGAAAAGAATATTCCCTTCCAGCGGGCTGCCGTGAGCCGTTCAACAGGTACAGATACCGATTCATTCGCCTATTCAGGTGAAGGTGTGGCGTCTGCATTGATCTCATTACCACAAAAATACATGCATACCACAGTAGAAACCTGTCATAAAGACGATATCCAGGCTTGTATTGATCTGTATTATGAGTTCCTGCTGAAATTAGAGGCCGGGCAGGATTTTAATTATTTGAAGTAGATTTGATTAGCTTTTGGCTATTGGTTTCTGTTTAATCTGATCTCAGTAGATACGCACGGCCGGCCGTGCGTATCTACTGAGATCTTTTTTTGCTGGCCATCTCTTCGATAAATGAATCTGAGATCAAACCGCTTCTTTGTTAAATCTTGCTTTGTAATCTAAAGGAGATAGTCCCGTGATCTTTTTGAATACCTCTCTGAAGGCCTTATCGTCAGAATAGCCTACCTCCAACATTACCTCAAAAATACTCTTCCGGCCTTCTTCCAGGGTGCTTTTCGCTACTTCTACTTTTACTCTCTGAAGATATTCCACCGGGGTATTGCCTGTGGCTTTTATAAAACGCCTGTCAAAATTTCTGCGGCTGGTGGCCAGTTTGAAGGCCAGGTCTTCAAAAGAGATTTTTTCAGCCAGGTTTTCTTCTATATAATTCTGAGCTTTGCTGATCAGTTCGTCACCGTGGGTTTTTTGTGTCCTGAAAATGTGGAAAGGAGATTGTGATGACCTCTCAATATCGATCTGGAAGATTTTGGAGCAGTAAATGGCGGTGGGCCGGTCAAAGAATTTTTCGACCAGGAATATGATCAGGTTCAGGAAGGAATACCCGCCGCCGTTGGTATAAATTCCTTTTTCAATGGTGATGAGTTTATCGATCTGCAGGTCAACATTCGGGAACAGCCGCCTGAAATCAGCTTCTACGTTCCAGTGCGTTGAGCAAGTCCGGCCTTCCAGCAAGCCGGTGGCGGCCAGCAAAAAGGCCCCTGAGCATACACTGGCTATTTCTGCACCACTTTTATATTGGTCTCTGAGCCAGCTGATCAGTACGGTGTTTTGCTCTATGATGTTTTCGTTGTAATAGATGGAAGGGATAATGACCAGGTCGGTTTTTTGTATTTCATGGATATTTAAAGGATTAACCGAAAAAAAGCCGCCGTCCATTTTCAATTCTTTTACAAAACCCGCAATGTGGATTTCCATCATGGATTTGTTGCCCAGCTTCTGCCAGTAAGCATTGGCCCGGCTCAGTATCTCATAGGTACCTGTGATGCTGCTGAGGTTGACATTCCCTTCCGGAACTACGATCGTCACATGTTTCATGGCAAAGTTTTTTCAACAAAGATATTGTATTGTTTTGTCCGGATCAACCCCACAGAATGTCTATTTAACACCCTGAGAGTCCGGAATTAAGACAGTAACTTTGTCTTATTCATTTACAAAACCTTTTAAGAAAATGACAACATCAGATTTTACCACCACAATCTGGGTGGATCAGAGCCCTGCTGAAGCTTTTAATGCCGTCAATAACGTACGTGGCTGGTGGTCGGAACAAGTGGAAGGCGGAACAGAAAAGGTCAACGAGGAGTTTAAGTATCATTTTCAGGATGTTCATCGCTGTCAGATGAGGTTAACGGAAGTCATCCCCAATAAGAAAGTGGTCTGGCAGGTGCTGGACAACTACTTTAAATTTGCACAGGATCAGACTGAATGGATGGACACCGACATCAGTTTTGAGATTTATGAAAAAGAGGGAAAAACGCAGGTTGTTTTTACACACCATGGCTTGCTGCCTGAGCACGAATGCTATGAGATCTGCAGTAACGCCTGGACAGGATACATACAGAAAAGCCTGTTTAACCTGATCACGACAGGTCAGGGACAGCCAAACGGTAAGGATAAGCCTCAGACTGAGGATGAAAGAAGATTGGGACAGCTTAATGAAAACTGATAAAATGATTGCAGAAGAGGATTTTACGCTCAGTTTTACGGTGAATGCCTCGCCGCAGGAAGCATTCAAGAGCATTAATGAGGTCAGGAAATGGTGGACAGAAAATCTGGAAGGCCGCTCAGAAAGACTGAATGACGAATTTACAGTCCGTTTTGGGGATATTCATGCTTCAACGCAGAAGTTAACGGAGTTCGTCCCGGATCAGAAAGTAAGCTGGCTGATCACTGACAGTCAGCTTAATTTTATTGAGAACAAACAGGAATGGAACGGGACCCGCATCAGTTTTGAAATTACGGAAGAGAACGGCAAAACCCGGATACTCTTCACACATCAGGGCCTCGTACCTGCTATTGAGTGTTTTAGTGCTTGTTCGGGTGCCTGGACTGATTACCTGGAAAACAGTTTGAAGAGCCTGATTGACGAAGGAAAAGGGCAGCCAGGTAAAACCTAGTTCCCGTTGTTTGATCTTCAGCTGAATCGACGGGCCGGAACCACCGTAGTTCTTTCCTCTGATGCTTTCGGTACGATAATTTGTTGTGTATTGAATTCCAGCCCTTTCGCAGACAATTTCTTTCTTTTTAAGGTACATTTTGTATCAGTTTATTGCTTACCTTAGTGTTGGCTTGAAGTTTGGTAAAGAGACATTCAATTTTATGTTTATGGAAAGGTTCGCAGCAGAGGGTCTACGGATTTTCAGCATTTTAACGGTCCGCTATTTTATTATTGCAGGCATAGCCTTTGTGCTTTTTTATTGGTTGGTACCGCGGAAGCTGAACCGGTTTAAGATTCAGCAACGATTCGCCAAAAGAAAAGACTTTCTAAGGGAAATCTGGTATTCAATCCAGAGTACCCTGGTGTTTGCCCTGATTGCTGTTTCCCTGATGTTTACGCCATTCCGTAATTATACCTTGATTTATGATAACATCGGTAACTTTGGCGGATGGTACATCGTTTTCAGTCTTGTGGTCAGCCTGATCATTCATGATACCTATTTTTACTGGATGCACCGGTTGCTGCATCACAAGAGGCTGTTTAACCTCGCACACCTGGTGCATCATCAAAGTACCAACCCTTCGCCCTGGACTTCGTACAGTTTTCATTTACTGGAGGCACTGACGGAAGGTGCTGTACTGTTACCGATCGTATTTTTATTGCCCATGCATCCGGTCACGATCATATTATTTACACTTATCGGGTTCATTATCAATGTGTACGGGCACCTGGGCTATGAAATTGCCCCGAAGTGGTTCCGTAAAACCTGGCTTTTTGAGATTGTGAACACTTCTGTCCATCATAACCTGCACCACAGCAGGTTTAACGGCAATTACGGACTGTATTTCCGGATCTGGGACCGCATAATGGGCACTGAAAACCCGGATTATGTGAAAGAATACGACAGGATGCAGGAGCAGCGGTTCGGGTCTGACGAAAAAACATATGCCGGTCCGGTTAATGAACCGATACAAAACCTGTCTTGAAAGTATTTATTTTACCGGGAATGTAACCTGAAAGAAATGAATCCCGTTTTCATAATGATAAGCCAGATCCCATTTATTTAAGGTGCAAATCTCCTTGCAAATGGCCAGCCCGAGTCCGGTTGACGTAATGTTCGTTGCGTTTTTTGTGAACCTCTGAAAGATCTGCTCCTCAGAAAACTCGGGTTTCGTTCCGGTATTGGAGATCATCAGGCTGTTGCCTTTTACGATGACTTCTACCATCCCGTTTTTCAGGGTATATTTCAAAGCATTGGATAAAAGATTGGAAACTAGGGTTTCTATAAGGTATTTGTTGCAAAATACCGACTCTTTACGGAGGTTTTCTTTCAGGGTGATTTGTTTGTTGGCCCACAGGTCTTCCATATTTCTGAGCTGGGTAAAGACAATCTCATCTACCATGACCTGTTCCTGGTCTTTGAAAACATTGTTGTCCAGTTTTGCCAGCAGCAGAAGACTCTTATTCATCTTGGAGAGCCTTTCCACCCCTGATTTCGCCTGCACGATATAGTCGGACATTTCTTCATTCATCTCCATCTGACTCATCCTGTCCAGTTTTGACTGTATGATGCTGAGAGGGGTCTGGATTTCGTGGGAGGCATTTTCTGTGAATTCCCGTAACGCCAGGTATTCCTTACGGCTTCTGTCTGTCAGGTCTTTGAGCGTGCTGTTTAGTTCTTTAAATTCAGTGATCGGGGTTTCCAGTAAGCCCAGTGAGTCAGGAGAGCTTACCGAAAAAGCCTTGATCTTTTTCAGATTACCAAAGAAAGGGCCCCATACTTTCCGGTTTGACAGGTAATTGATCAGCACGCCCGATCCTGTCAGGAGGATGGCCATCAGCACAAAAATGTAGAAAATACTGAGATAATACTGATCCCAACCGATGTGGGACGTCATCACTGTGGCCTGGTAGCGGTCTTGGCCGATGTCCTGCACTTCACGGATGTAGTGGTATTCCTCCATCTTTTTCTGAACACGGTCGTACAGCAATGAGTCTCCATAGGTCTGACCCGGGGAAGTCCGGCCGGAAACTTTTTCGATTTTGATAAAAGGAGCATTGATAAAGTTGCCGGAATGAGCGTTTTCGAAAATCTTGTCGGCCTGCAGGGCCAGCTGTTCATTCATCTCATCCCCCACTTCTTTTCTGAGCAGGGTAAATAGGGCTATCCCGGTGATGACCAGGATGGAAATAGAAGCAATCAGGTAGTCTCTTGTAGTTTTATAGAGTAATTTCATTTCTGCAGGTGATTATGCTGACGCCCATTTGTAACCCATGCCGTGTATGGTTTTGATATAATCCACATTCATATGATAAGCCAGTTTTTTACGCAGGTTTTTGGTATGAACATACACCGTGTCATAATTATCAGCCATGTCGTAATGATCTCCCCAAAGGTGTTCTGCGATCGATTGCCTGCTGACCACCCTGTTTTTGTTGACAATAAAATACAAGAGCAGTTCATATTCTTTTTTGGTCAGCAGGATTGGTTCGTTTCCGTAGACTACCGTTTTTGCCGTCAGGTTGATGACCAGCTGATCGAAACGGATCTCATTTTCCCCTTCAAAGGACCTTCTTCTCAGCAAGGCAAAAATCCTGGCGTTGAGTTCTTCCATGTGGAAAGGCTTGGTGATATAATCGTCTGCTCCCATCTGAAGTCCGTCTACTTTATCTCTCAGCGAGTTTTTAGCGGATACGATCAATACCCCCGAGTTTTTATGTTCAGACTTCAATATCTGTAATAAATGAAGCCCGTTGCCGCCCGGAAGGGTGATGTCAAGCACTACCAGGTCATACTCATACAGGTGCAGTTTTTCCTGACCTTCCTCAAAAGTGGTGGCTTTCTCGCATCTGTAACCCTGTTCCGTAAGATAGGTTTCCATCTCATCCAGCAGGAAAGGCTCGTCTTCTACCAATAACAGCTTCATATTGAACAGTTTAGATAAACGGGATCTCCGGCATCAGTCTCAGAACTTATAGCTATAACCAATCCTGTAGACCTGCGTTTCGTAATAATCATGGCTAATATAATGAAATCCTGCTCCGTTTATGGTCTTTCTGATCACCAGGGTGTTGAAAACATCCGTTGCATTGGCAAATAGCTCTCCTTTTGTCAGTTGTTTTTTGATTCCGGCATCAACTGAAAACCTCGCCCCTGTTCTGCCCTGCGGAATTAGGTCAGGAGCCAGGTAAACAGCAGACACCTGGGCTTCAATCGATTTGCTTAACCTGAGATTTGCATTTATTTTTCCGCTTCCTGAGGTCAATGATTCCCTGTCTGCTTTAAAAGTAACGGGTACAGGATACAGGTTTTTCACGGTGAAAGCGTTGATGACGCTTTTGTAAACATTAAAATTGGTATTCAAGGCCAGCCAGGGCGTCACCTGCTGTTGCCAGATGAGCTCAACGCCGGAATTATGGCTTCTTCCGGCATTCTGGAAGATGTTATAAATGATGGTGCTGCCCGGAACGGTGCTCCCGATCCTCGCGATGGTGGCATTGTCCATTTTCCGGTAAAGGGCTGCATAAAAATACCCGCCCTGCCAGCTGGTTTTGTATCCGGCCTCCAGGGTATTGGTAAACTGCGGCCGCAGGGCCGGATTACCCACTTTGATGATCTCTGCATCATCATATTTAGGGAATATCCTGATATCCACCTCGTTAGGTCGGTCTACCCTCCTGTTGTAAAACAACGAAAGTTTATGGTGTTCGTTGATTTTATAGGCCAACCTGACATTCGGAAAAGGCTGCACATAATCATACCCGCTGCTTTTGTATGTCGGGTGATCGGGATTGACAGAATAACGAAGGTCGACATATTCGAATCTCAGTCCTGCTTCCAGTTCAAAGTTCTTGTTTTCGAGAACGTAGTTACCGTATACCGCCGGAATGGTCTCATTATAATTGGCCCAGCCGCCGGCCAGGCTGTCGATGGGTGAATTCAGGCCCGGAAAGAACTGCATGTTCGTCGGAATATAACGCTTACGGATCTTGATTCCTCCTTCAAAATGACCGTATTTCAATGGTTTTACGTAGTCGGCGGTGAGATCGAAAACACTTTCGTCAGACAAGAGTTTAAAGGCGTCTTTGCCTGTAAAAGTGGGCATGACATTGGTAAAAAAGTATTTCTCGTCCTCTCTGTGGAAGGTATAGTTAAAACCTATGGTAAACAAATGGCCGGGTTGCTGAAACTTATGCTGGAATGAACCCGAGGCTGTCACGGTGGTTTTCAATTCGTCTTCCAGGAACTTCCACAGTCGGAATCTCTCCGTCAGTGTGGCGTTAAAAAAGGGTTCATCCCCGTTATCAATAATTTTCTCGCTGCTGAAAAGTCCTGAAATGTTAAAGGTATTGCTGCTGCTGATGTTCCAGTCCAGACCTGCTTTGGTGGTGATGATATTGGTGTTGCGGTTTCTTTTGGTTTGTTGCCTCACCACTTTCCCGTCATCGTAGTACCGGTCTACAAATTCGTTTTTATTCAGTGTAGGCGTATGGAGATAGTCTCCCTGGAAAAAGATATTTGTATTTTTCTTCCTGTAATTCAGTGATACCGACGGATTCATTTTCAGGGTGTTGCGGTATTGCGGCCTGATATCCGGCAGGTTGTCTTTCTTGATCCAGAGGGCTCCGAGGCCTGCAGACATCCCGATTTTACCGTTGAATCCTTCCTGTTTGTTCTTTTTATAGATGATGTTGATGATTCCGGCGTTGCCGTTGGCATCATATTTTGCCGATGGATTATTGATCACTTCTATCTTTTCTATGGCCGAGGCCGGAATGTTATCCAGGCCGGTCTGATTGCCAAACCCCGTGAGGGCTGTTTGTTTACCGTCAATCAGGACAGTTACGCGGTCGTTGCCCCTGATCAGTACTTTTCCGTCCTGGTCGGTGGTCACACCCGGCAGGTTTTTCATTACCTGTAGCAGCGATCCGCCGCTTTGACTGACCATGTCGGTGACAGAAAAGGTCTTCTTGTCCATTTTATTGTTGAGCCCCTCCCCGTCTGTGCCTTTGACGACCACTTCACCGAGCTGTGTCACATCTTCTTCCAGCATAACATGCCCCAGGTCAAGAAATGTACTGAGCACCCCGACAGAAACAGCCTGACTCAATGTTTTATAGCCGATATAGGATACTTCAAGGGTATAGTTTCCGCTTTTAACATCAGTAAAGGTGAAAAGGCCCTCTTCATTGCTGATGGTACCTGCCACAAAAGATTTGTCACCGCTGTTTTTAAGGGCAACGGTCACAAAAGCCAGGCCTTTATTGTCTTTCCTGTCTTTGACGGTGCCTGATAAGGTAACCTTGACAGATTGGGAATAAACTGTTGAAAATGAGCTGATAAACAGGAGCAGAAAAAGTAATTGCTTCATTGATTTCTTGTTTGATAATCGCAAATAAGCAAACCAAATCTGAATTTCTTTTAAACAAGCGGCTGATTCTGAAAATAAAAACATGAAGAAGTATAAGAGTAATTTCATATCAACAAAAAACCGCCTGACCTCTTAAAGATCAGGCGGTTATACAGTGGAGACGCAGGGATTCGAACCCTGGTCCGAACATGGCCACCGTCAGGCCTTCTACATGTTTAGCCAATCATAGTTTTCGAAGATTGCAAGCCGTTTGGCATACCTAAACAATCCCTTATCTTCTCGTGTACTATTCTGAGATCAGAAGTCCGTCTCTGAACGCCTCTCTATTTACGACGCCCCTAAACCCAACGCAACAGAGGTTAGCTTTGGAGGAACGTGGCGAATGCTAATTTACTCCGAAATTAAGCAGCCATGGCATACTGAGTATTGCCAGTTGTTGTTCGGTAGATTTTTTGAATGGAGACCTTCCACCAACTCCATACATGCTTATACCTGCAGCCGCATCACGCCGTCAAAACCAGTCGCCCCCGGATTGCAGTAGATAGGAAACGTCCTGTTTGCGTTGAAAAGTTCCGGTTGATGAAAAGAAATTTATGAACTCCTGGCATTTTTCGGATGGTTTACTGTTAAAATTCTTATAACTAGTTGGTTATGGAAAGCTTTTTTTAGAATTTTCCTGAGTGAATTTAAATACGTCCGCCAGTGCTTATCAACAATTCAGTCCCAAGGCTATTTTGCCGATATTATACGCATTGCATAGTCTATTTATACGATATCAGAAACAAACTCATATTTCTGATACAAGAAAATCCCTGCAGAACCTATTTTCAGCAGGGATTAGTTCCCGGAAGTGTCTCAATCATCGTCCATGAGGCCGTAATCTTTTTCTTCTTCCACTGTTTCGATGGTAGTTTGTTCGCCTGCCTCGTTGAGTTTTTCCAGTGTCCAGTCGTCTGTTTTGATGGTTTGTATCCAGATGCCCCCGGCCTGTCTGAATAGCTGCACATTCAGCCCGAAAATATCATAAAATGCCTTTTCAACTTCTCCGGCTGTGTGTTGTGGTTCTATGCTGATGGTATCGAGCGTATATTTTGTCCTGATGCCGTCAATCATCGTGGCCGCAGGCCAGATCAGTGTATCCTCCGAACCCTCGTCGTGCTGATGTGGAATTTTGTAGAACTTCAGCTTCAGATACGGAAATGCCTCTCTGAAACTTTTCTGAAGGGTACTTACCTGATCTCCTTTTTTAATATTGATTTCCATGATCGTGCTATTTGATATGTAATCAAAGTTAAAATATCATTCCGCGGTATATGATGACGGATGCAATACAGGAATATGATTTGTGTCATTTTTCGGCTGTCGGCTTCCCCGCGTCTTCAAACGCTCCAGATGAGAACGCCTAGTAAGCGTACTTCGGTCTTTGACCGGGATTGTTGAAGTGAAAATGAGATGGTGTCTTCAACGAATGAGTTTCATATATTTATCATAACATCGATATATTATTGTGAGGTGCTAATTGATAAACAATTGCTCGCTTTAAGACTATCACAGTCAGAGTTTTTGAAAATATTTTTCCGTAAAATAAGTTTCTATAAAAAAAAGATTTGCCTAATAGTTTTTTTTTACTTGTTTTGCGAACACATAAATATTAACGACATACATATGCACAAAACTTTATTCTTGCTCACGTTAGCAGCGAGTATGCAATTTAGCAAAACTTATAGTCAGACTACTGACTTAGGAAAGCTCACTAAGGTTAATGGCTCTTCACCCGTTTATATTGCTATCGGGTCTTCCCTGTCGGCAGGGGTACGTGATGGTGGCGTATATGCCGCGGCACAACAAACTTCATTTCCTGCTTTGCTCGCCCAACAAATGGGAATCAACGATTTTAAACTACCGATACTTGAGGGTAATGGAACCGGAAAAAAGACAGTTACATCTAGTAAAAATGGTCTTCTAAAATTTCAGGAAATTAAGGGCTTAGATGACACAAATAGAGATACTAAACTACCGAAAGTAACTACCGAAGTAAATAATTTGGCAATACCATATCAGAAGGTATTAAGTCTGGCTCTATCAGAAGAAGATACTAAAGATTGGTTTCCCACCTTCAGTAAGAGAGAATTTAAGCATTTAGATAGGTTGCTTGAAAATGGGAATGAAAAAAAACAAAATTATTATAAAAGCCTCGATGCTCGATTAAAGCAAATTGACTTTTTTACATATGAGCTTGGCATGCAGGATTTTATAGAACTATTTAACTTCGGAACTTACCTTCAGGATATTAGTTTTCTGACTTTTGACCGGGAAGGTTATTTCCCGGAAGATGAAATCTTGCAATTACTTATAAGAAAAGGGGCAAAGGGGGTCATTGCCAATGTACCAGAGGTTTTCAAATTACCATATTATAATACTTATACTTATGATCAATTGGAAGAAAATTTTGGGAAACAATTTTTTATTCAGCGATACAATAAAAACGATGTTAGGATAGCAAAAAAGGGTGATTTATTTCTGCCATCAAAAAATATTACTAATATACTGGAAGGAGGAAGTTCTCAAGGGTTAAACATTGATAACCCCATTTTTGATGAAGATGTAATAGGTGTGGAAGAACGCTGGAGTGTTCGAACTTATAATGAATGGTTAAATTATTTAGCAAAAAAAAATAATTTGCCTTTAGTCGACTTGTATGCTCTTTATGAAAAGATTCTGGAGGGTAATTACATAACAGATGATGGTATACCCGTAAATCCAAAGTATCCTCAAGGGAACTTTTTTTCATCTGACGGTCTAACACCTACTTCTTTTGGGCAAGCAGTAATTACAAATGAGTTTATTAAGGTGATAAATTCGTCTTATAGCTCTAATATTCCTTTAGTAGCCACCAAGTTATATTTGGCAAAATAATTTCAACACTGAAAGTTTAAAATAATGAAAAGTACCATAATATTATTTATTATATCGATAGTCATAGGATCAAATACCTATTCACAAGATATTTCATTTCCTATAGACAGAGCTGTTTTTCAAAGAAGTTCAAATGCAGCAACGGCCACTGCAACAGTTACATTTGCGGGGGAATTTACGGAATCTGCAAGTGGTTCAGGAACAACAAACAATGCCACTTATGAAATAAGAAGACTGCGAATTGATGGAGTGGATTTAGGAGCATATACTGGTCCAGTTTCATTTAGTGGTACAGAGAAAACCAGAATAGGTACAAGTGTTGGATATACCTATTATTTTACCTTAAATATACCTACTGGCTGGTACCAGTTTAACTTAAAGAACGGCTCAAATAGTGTAGTAAAATCAATAAAGTTTGGCGTGGGGGAAGTATTTATCATAGCAGGGCAAAGCAATGCACAAGGTTATGGGGCAACAGGTTTTGGTTATTCGGGCGTTAATAATACTTTTGATTGTGTAGTATCTCTTAAGAATGTTCAAAATATAAGTACGGATGGTGGAGGAGTAGGATATGTGTCAGACTATGTAAATCTAGAACGTCCGGTTTTTGGCTTACTTCGATATACTACAGATATTGCTAATCCAGGTAATAATAATCCATGGATCGGGCCTAATTGTACGAGAACATGGTATTACCTTCATTTAGGAGAATGGCTAGCTAAAATGCACGGGGTTAATCCCCTTACCACAACAAATGGTAACTATACTACTCAACCACCAGTTCCTATCATGTTTTATAATGTGGCAGTAGCCGGAACAAGTATTAATAATTGGGAGGGGGCTATGAAAAAAACGAAAGGTTTTTTTAACAGTACTTATACTAATCCTTTAAACAACACAAACAATCCTTATTCTATTCCTAATATAACAGATTATCCGTCAGTAATTCCCTGGGGTTTTACTACAGATTATGATAAACTGTTTACTGTCTTTAAAAACGTTCTTAGTTTTTATGGTGGAATGTTTGGTGTAAGGACAGTCATTTGGCATCAGGGGGAAGCCGAAACAAAAACATTATTAAATATAAATAAGTCAGGTATTTATAAGTTACAAGGCACTGTTCCCTCTGGTTATGATGTAAAAAATTATGGCACCAAATTAAAAGCCATCATTGATGAATCCAGAACAATATTACCTAGTTTACAATGGAGTATTTATAGAACTTCTTTAATTACTGAAGAGTTATCCTCATCATCAACAAAACATGAAAATATCGTTAATGATTACAGCTACCCTGGTCTACCTACTCAAAGTTGGTTGTATTCAGTGCCAGGAACATCGCCAAGTATGAGTGCAGTACAAATTGGAAGTAACGATGTTAATGCGAATGTTATCAAACAGCAGGAAGTATTACAAGCCAGTAACTCTTCCTATATTTCTTTATTAAACAATACCGATACGTATACAACACTGACAACTTCCTGGCCTTATCAAAGTAGTCGCCAGGCTGATGGAACCCATTTTAATGGAAATGCTCTTTATAGTTTGGGGTTAAATATCTTTCAGACATCCCCTTCATCCTCTGCTTTAACTACAACCCCCGTATCTCCGACCCCAATTCCAAAGCCTATTATTAGTGGTTCATCGGGAAGTTATACGGTAAGTTTACAGGCTCCGTCGGGTATTTCGTATGTTAGTCATCAATGGTATGCTAATACTTCCAGCAATTTTAATCAGGCTGCTTCAAATAGTACACCCAATTTTACAATGAATTATAGTAATACTTCGTTTACCGGGTATGTAAAGGATAATACTGGCAGGATTTCCATTATTCCTTACTCTCATATTATTGGTGTTGCGGGAGCTAGAGTGAGTAATGAATCGAATATTATGACAATATTCCCTAACCCTATTCTTCATAATGAAGATTTAGGCATTGAATATGAGGTTTTAGATGAGTCCAAAGAAAATATAGTTCTGGAGGTTGTAAATAAAACTGGGGAAGTATTATATACTGAAACGGTAAAGAAAACAAAATCCGGCAAAAATAAGTGGACAGTAAAACGTGATTTATTAGGCAAAACAAATGATTTCGATTTTCTGTATGTCAGAATCATTGATAGAGAAAAGGTTAGTACTAAAAAATTGGTGGTCCTTCATTAATAAAAAGGGGCAAGACCCCTTTTTATAATTTTACAAAACAATGAAAAATCTTATCTTATTTTTTATTCCAATAGCTGTTTTAGCAGTAGTAAGTTGTAAAGAAAACAACAATGTACCCGAACCAGCGGTCCCTGTTTCAAAAGAAGACAGTATAAAAGCCCTTCTGCTCAAACCAGTTCCAACTAAAGAGCCCTACATCACGTTGGAAGATGATGGATTTGAGGCAGAACTAATTGCTCAGGGCATTGATACTGATAATCAGATTAATGGAAGAATAGCCTTGGAAGATGTCGGGAAAACAGAAAATTTTGGTCGGCCGGTTGTTATTCAACCCAATTCTAAAGAAGCAGAATATTACAAACCAATGTTGACCAGATATACTGAAGTAATGCCTTTGTTAAAAAAAGAATTCAAAGGAAAAACTGGAACGGAACTTATTGTAAAGCAAATAACCGATATAAATAAGTTTAAAAAGCTCAAATATCTTTATCTCAATTTTTCAATTAACCCGGTTGATTCTTTAGATTTATCAGCTAATACGCAATTAGAAATATTTGAAACCAGCGATGCTCAGATAAAAGTTATCAATTTTGACAACTGTAAACAAATAAAAAAAATAAATTTTGGCTATTCTACCCATCCTCTGAAAACAACCATTCTGCACAAAATTTATGTTTCAAAATGCCCGGGTTTAGAATATCTCAGTTACAATGGAGACCCACGTACTTTAGATATTTCCCTGAATACCAATTTGAAATATCTCCAAATCGTGAACAGAGGAGATCTTAATCCGTTAAAGCTTGAAAGACTGGATTTATGTAATAATCCACACTTAGCCTCCCTTTTTGTAGAGGTATCTTATTATAAAGATGTTTATTTATCAAAGGACGTTTATGCTACCTATGAAAATAGCAAAAAACAAAATCTCCCAAACGGTTTTCCTCTTTTAGATGCTACCGGAGCGTTAGTCAATGTGTGTAAATAATTGGTACTTTTACTAGAGTGAATGAAGTCACTCCAGTAAGAGTACCCTCTAGAAGCTCAGGTTAAAAATCAGCTGGACCAAAATTATCAGGCATTCTTGTCCAATACGTCCGAAGACGCCGGACAGCTAGAGTTTTTCCAGCTCCTTCATAAAGTCCTCTTTGGTGGTTTTCGTCAGCTTTATATTGACCAGGTGTTCAGGCCGGATCACAATGTCTTCAAAGAAAGTATAATATTGTTCGTCGGTGGTCATCGCAAAAGATATCACTTTAGCCTTGGCTCCCACCGGGACCGGAAAATCCTTCTCATAGTTTACTTTCATTACAGACACCAGGTCAGGGAAATACAGGAATGTCCTTATGTTTTCAAGGTTCATATCTGATTTGAATGCAATGGAGGTGGTGTTGGTATAGCCTATGAATTTATCAATATTGATCCAGCCGATGGAAGCTGGAAACAGCCTGTACTCAAATTGTCTGTCAAAAATATTCTGGCAACCGGTGGTGGTTTCTATTTTACATACGCTATCCGGCACCCAATTAAACCCGTCGGGCGTCTCTTGTCCCAGGAAAATTGACATACCCTGCCTGTCTGTTGGTTTTCCTAAACCTCTCATATCAACCCTGAATGAAGAATATTTGTATACCGACAGTTCCTGGTTGTCTTTATAAGCTTTAATCAATATCTGGCCGTCGGTGGTCAGCAGTCTGCCGTTGGACACTGTTGGTTTTTCGTTCAGGATAATATCTTTGATAGACAGCAGTTCGGTTACTTCAAGCTTGAACGGGTAAGTCACGTAAGTTCCGCCGGGCATCGGATTAAAATCCAGGGGTTTGATGTAGATTTTAGTCCCGTTTTTGGTGATAAAGGGCAAATCCTGGTCAGATTTGATGGTCACTACTTCGGCTTGTTTCCTAACGTTTTCCGGTATTTTGGATACAAAGACTATTTCAGGCTCTTTTTCTGTTGAATCTTTCCCGGCCACCGGCTTTTGTGGTTCTTTATCATCAATAGAGAACAAACGGTCTGTTGAACACGCCAGGGTGACTAAGAAAAGTAAAGCAAAAAGGATGTTTCTCATGGGTATTGTACGTTTTAATGAGCATCAGAGCTTCTCCAGTTCTGCCAGGAGGGCTTCTTTGGTGGTTTTACTTAATTTAATATTGATTTCCATGTTGGGAGAGGCAACGAAGTCTTCTAAATAGGAATAAAGTACATCGTCGTCTGAAAAAGCAAATGAGATGACTTTGATTTTTACTCCTAAGGGTATAGGGAACTCTTTCTCCAAACACCACGTATTGATTACCGAATTCAGTTCCGGAAAAAATATAAAGGTTGATACATTGGTGAGATTGGCTTCCGATTTTAATTTTACCACCGTGGTGTTGGTGTAATTCACAAAGGCATCGATGTTGATCCAGCCTAAATCAGAAGGTATGGCAAAATAAACACTGTCTCTTGTTGTGATTTTTCCACAAACATACCTTTGTCGATAAAAAACACAGTTTTTGGTAGTGTCTTCCTGCCAGTTGGTGGTACTGTCCTTAGATTCTTCATCCAGAAAAAGCTTCATTTCCGGATCGGGAAGGTCGTTATTCATCCCTTTCATTTCAATAAAGAAATTATTATCCCAGTTCAGCGACAAGGCCACATCATTTTTATAAGCTCTCACCAAAATCTGACCGTCAGTAGAAAGCAGTCTGCCGTTAGACACCGTAGGCTTGTCATTCAGGATAATATCTTTGATGGTCAGCAATTCTTTTACTTCCAGGTGAAAAGGGTAAGTCACCTGCTTGCCGTCCGGCAGTCTGTTAAAATCATCCGGCTGCAGATAGATCTTATTCTTGTTTTTAGTCACAAACGGGACGTCAGCGGCGGAATTTATCATCACTGTTTCTGAAGCTTTCTTCAGGTCCGACGGTATATCAGGCAGAAAGTTAACATCAGGTCCGGCAACCAGGAGGTTGTTACTTTCAGGGGAAAATAACCTGTCTTTTGAACACGCCATTATACCCGCCAGCAGCAATATCATCAGTATATTTTTCATGGGCATCTGAGGGCTTTGGATGATCGTTTGTTATAAGGATAGATCAGTACGCCGATTTCACCGTAAGATTCGTTCCAGAGAATGTTGTATTTGCCTTCTGCAAAAATCCTCAGGATATTTCCGCCCGCGGCTATACCCAGTCCCGCTTCAGGAAGGACATTGTTGGCCTTGGCTTTGGCGTTAAGACTGGGAGTGTAATTGATCCAGCGGTTATACAGCACACCGGCGGCCAGGTACACAATCGGTTTGCGGGGTTCAGAGATCAGCTCATCCCCTCTCCTTCTGACATTCGTAATGAGATTATAATGCAGGTTGGCTCCGGCCATTATTTCGTGGATGTCATTGAATTTCGGGGCATATTTGACCTGGGGACTTACGGCCAGACGCTCGCCCAAAGGGACGTTGGCCCGAAATCCGGCGGCAATGGTTTTAAGCGGGAAGTTATAAACACCGGAAAGTCCGAATGAGATGGTTTCCTGACCGTAAATTTTCACACTGATAAGACACAGGAGGATGAGTCCCGTATTACGGAGATATCGAATCATATATTTTGGGTTGCTGATGAAGTATATTTATACAACGCAAGCTGATTTATCCGAAAGTTAAGGACAAATTCCAGCCGCACAAAGTATATACATCATTAAATTATACGAATGGGGCTGTTTAATGTCTTCATTGAATATTATTGTAGAGACCTTGCCTGCAAGGTCTGTTTTCGTGTCCCTGGTAATCCGAGTCTGTCAGGCATTTTGCTGTGAGACGTCTTGCAGATACGCACGGCCGTGCGTATCTGCAGAACATTGTGGAATAATTTCACCATGTTTCCGGGTGTGTGCTAACATAGTATCCCATCGACGCAGAAAGGAGACGTTGCATCCCGGATAACAATTTGATAATGGGACATCTTATTATAAGATTAAAAAACTTCCTGAAATTGCTTCGTAAAACAATACACTTTTAAATGAAAACACATCTTTTTAAAGTCAGAACAGTAAACTTCTTTTATCTTGTCTGCTTATTCAGCAGTTGTTCGTTTTTCGGAACGGAATTTAAGGAAACCAAAATGATCAAACCAGGCATGACGCAGGAGCTTACGGTGTTGCCACACAAGGATCAGAATAACGTTGTCATTATCAGGTATGAGAGCATGACAAATACCAACTACCAGTTAAAAGTGGAGTTCTATTATGGAAAGAATCTCCCTCCAAACAGTACTGAATCAATAAATATCCCCAACGGCACCGTTAACGGCGAATGGAGAAGGGATTTCTATGGCGACAGGGCTAACGGAAGGGTTGTTGTTACTTATCTACCGGAACACTATGACGCCAACGGTGAGGTCCGTTTATTTACCGCTATCGAATAATCTGTCCCTGATCAGTATTCCGGCTCCCTAACCAGTAATTGTTTTTGTCCTTCTTATATTTAAAAATATTGTTTTACTTTCGCATATCCGGCAGCGATCCACGGAAGGTATCGCTGTCAACCGGGAAACAATAAAACAAAACGCTATGAGAAAGATAATTTCATTTATGCACATATCGCTAGACGGTTTCGTGGCCGGGCCAAACGGTGAGATGAACTGGATTAAAGTGAACCAGGAAATTTTTGATTACGTCGGTAAGCGAATAAGTCAGGGTGATACGGCCCTATATGGCCGCAAAACCTACCAGATGATGGAAAGCTACTGGCCTACCGCAGCAGATCAGCCCAACGCCAGCAAACACGACATCGAACATTCGAAATGGTACAGCGAAGTCCATAAAGTGGTGTTATCCAAATCGTTGGATCAGGCGAGTCTGACCAACACCACCGTCATCAGCGACAATTTGGCAGACCGCATCAATGAAATAAGACAACAGGACGGCGAAGACATCCTGCTCTTTGGCAGCCCGACAGCCACGCATGCACTTATCCAACAGGGCCTGATCGACGGCTACTGGCTGTTCCTTAACCCAATCATCCTGGGGCAGGGCATTCCATTGTTCGTGGACGTCAAAGACAAAATAAAACTCAACCTGCTGAACACCAAACAGTTTGACTGTGGGGTTACGGAGTTGAATTATGTGGTGGAGAGACTATAAGCAGCTTTCCAACGTCTTCAGACGTACAGGAAGGTGAATTGCGGTCTCTGACCGCCGCCGTTTTAGAGTCACTTTTTATCTTTGAATAATTCGTGAATAAAGAAACTCCGGTCAGA
This sequence comes from Emticicia sp. CRIBPO, assembly GCF_009905725.1. Taxonomy (GTDB): domain Bacteria; phylum Bacteroidota; class Bacteroidia; order Cytophagales; family Spirosomataceae; genus Leadbetterella. The sequence goes on from NZ_JAAAKV010000008.1 coordinate 318,262, forward strand.
GACCGGATGACACCTTCCGTACGTCTGAAGACGTTGGAAAGCATTTGCGTGCAACGTCTCTACAGGATATTCCGAACAAATGGTCTCAGTGCCTGGTTACAACTGAAAGTTAAGCCCTACCCTGCCATAACCCCTTATTTTCTGATCAAATAGCTTGGTGGTAATGATGTCCTGTGCATATTTTTTCTCTGAAATATTATCCTGCCTGACCTGATTCCAGGTCAGGTGTGTTTTACCGGGGATGGTACTCGGAGAATTGGCAAATTTTACTACCTTCTGAATATCAGCCTCAGCGTATCTGTACTCCTTTGTATTGAAAGAATAGGTCAGAAAGATCGTAGTTTTCTTTTGTTTTAAAGAAACAGAGAAATCTGTATTAAATATCCAGCGGTTGATTTTGCCGTCCTTTACATTGTAATTGTCTTCGGGTTTGTCGCCTTCCTTGTATTCATATCCCATTAATTTTCTCACAGATTTGTATTCGTCATCGCTGCCGTCACTGTCGCTTTCCTTCGTGGTAAACCAACCCACTCCCTGCAGCATAGAGTTATGTATCACATGTTTCAGCTTAGTTTCCACTGAAAGCGATATAGACCTTTGAAGCCACCTTCCAAACTGGCTTCCCTTGTCAGCTCTTCTGCCGGGAGGAATATTGAAGTCATAGCCGCCACTTCTGTCTTTAAAGCTTATGTTTGAAAGGCCCAAACCCCCTCCCAGACCCGTGTATTGATTACCTGCATGTACCTCAAAAGGGGCATAAAAGTGCAGGCTCCTGCGTTTATGTTTTTTGTATTCGGTAACTGAATATTGTCTGTTGGGTTTGAACATATCTCCATCTACCGAATAAAGCATCAAATCTCCATAATAATCAAAGTTGATGGCCAGCCTGCCCCCGTCGCCGATCTGATTATCCCATTTTTCAACGTGGGTTGAGGCTATGGTGATATCACGGTGAAGAACATCCTGGCCTTTTTTCCCAAGGTCTTTGCCTATCCATCCAATCTTCATTTCGTTTCTCAGACGCCACTTGCCCGTGTAATGAAGCCTGTAGCGGGTTCTTCCGAAATACTGGAATGAGGCAAACGGCCTGTCAACATAATAAACAGAATCACGCAGGGTCGCCTCTTCCTGGCCAAACCTGATGTAAGGAGTGTAAGCCTCAACACCGAAGAACAAACTCTGGTAGGTTAACACGTTCGAATTGTTAAAGAATTTGCTGTCCTCAAAGATTTCCGAAAGAAAACGCATCTTCAGCTGGTCCGTGGTTACTTCAATTCTGATTCCGCCGGTATAATCCCTGTCATTGTTCAGCACGCTTAAAGGCTTGATAAAAAGGAAATCGTTGTCATGATAGATATTAATGCCCTTAATGAGCTTGTTGCTGAGGTTCGTGTTTCTGTAAAGGGTATATTCCCTGTCCAGCAGAAATTCATACTGGTATTTAATCAGGTCCATATTTTCAAGCACCTTCTTTATGTACACCTTCCTGTCTTCGAGTTTCAGTTTGTCATTGTCTTTTACGGCTATTCTCAATCTTTCATGGACCTGAAAAATGGTCTGATAGTACCTGATATTATCCAGGTAGAACTCCACCTTCTCTTTTGGTAACGAAGTATCTTCAATGCCCAGCAAACAAATAAGTTCATCGACCATTTGCTTAATGGTGAAGGTCTCAAGGTATCTCTTTTTATCAATGACGGTAGTTTTTTTGTCAAATTCCGTTTGTAAAACAGGTGTATTCCATGCACCTACCGCTTCATTCAGTTTGATGGGCTGGTTCATTTGCTGATTGTTCTGGACGGGTACGTCCACCTCATTAAATTTAGTATTTTTATTAATGCTGGCTTTTATGATGCCGGCAATACGCTCGTCAAGCTCAATTATTCCGGCAACTCTTTCGCGGTCGTCTGTCTGGGCCGTTGCAAAACACGGCGTCAGAGCAATCAGGGTAATGATCAATCGTTTCATAAGTTTGGGTACTTAAAGGGTTTTAAATGACCAAATGTATGCTGACTGCTACATAATTCACTCATTCGGGCCTTCATATTTATTAAACGGTATCTTGTATTCGGGATTCTATAGTGATTACAGACAAAGGGGTTTAACAATGCTGTCCAACGTCTTCTGACGTACGGACGGTGAATATCGGTCTCTGACCGATATAGCATTAGTTTGTTTAATTTATACCATGTCAGATTTCTTTTTCGGATACTTTCCCGGCAGCGGTCAGAGACCGCGTGACGCCGACTGGGCGTCCCCTTCCGGTACGTCTGAAGACGTTGGAAAGCTCACCAACTCATGATATCCACATCAAAACCTTTGCATTTTAAAGAGTTGATGATGGATATGCCGGCGACGGTCACAGGAATCAGACTTTCTCTGTCTACATAGTTTGATGCACTGGAATACAGGTAATCAGATGCCTTGGATACTATCCCGGCCCTGACCGGATTCATATGAATGTAATTGATTTTGGTCCATAAGAAACTTTCCGAAAAAATCTCTTCGGGATGATTACCGGTTTGCCAGAACTGATGTTCGCTGTGTTTCTGGTTATTTTTTGCCGCAAAAAGAAACCTTTTCAGCATCCAGTCTGACCGGCTCTCTTCCGGCGTGGCTATTTCTTCCAGTATATTTTGTGCCGTAAACTTTTTAAAGTCCCTGATCAGGTCTGACAGCTTTCTGTTTTCAGATTGTGCTATAAGATGTATGTGATTACTCATAACGACATAAGCCGTGAGTGTGAGCCCCTTCTCTTTTTGGCAAAACAACAGACTGTCAAGAAGAACATCCCTGTATTTCTTCCTGGTGAATACGTCTACCCAATCTACGATAGTAAGCGTCAGAAAATGCATAGCGTCCTGGTTGCGGATGTGATTTCCTTTAATCATTGCGTGTATATTTTTTTTGGTGGTGCTGTCCAACGTCTTCAGACGTACGGACGGTGAATATCGGTCTCCGACCGATTTAGCGTTACGTTAGTTTAATTTATACCATGTCAGATTTCTTCTTCGGATACTTTCCTGGCAGCGGTCAGAGACCGCGTGTCGCCTTCCTTACGTCTGAAGACGTTGGAAAGCCCGAGCTTCCTGCTTTATACCGGCATCTCACGGAAACGTTTTACATTACGGCCTTCATGAATTCTTTTGGTGGGTGTTGCTGTATGTGTCATATCAATATAACGGGATTTATTGAGGGTGAAAATTACATATTTTATTGATCAGAAAATACTTTTGCGATGAAAATTTGGACGTTTTGAGGGTTTTGCTACAAGGTTTGGCAAGTAGGGTGGAAATTGGAGCTCCGAGCTCTAAATCAGAGCTTCATAGCTCCGATTTGCAGCTATAGGGCTCCAATTTGGAGCCCCAAGGCTCTAATTTAGAGCATCAGGGCTCTGATTTAGAGCTGTCACCCTCCAAATTAGAGCTCCATAGCTCGAATTTCGAGCTACAAGGCTCCAAATTGGAGCATCAGGGCTCTAATTTAGAGCTGTTACCCTCCAACATCGGAGCTTTTACTGCCAATTTGGAGCTTTGATCGGGAAATTAGAGCTCAGACTGCCAATGTTGGAGCTTTTACTGGAAAATTGGAGCTTTGCCTGCCAAATTCGAGCTACTACCCTCTGATTTGGAGCTAAAACATGAAAATTTGGGTCAGCAGTGCCCGGGTTTGAGGATTTGATCGGTGAGTGTGGTCTTTTAGAATCTCGAAATCAGATGTTTTCGGCGAGAAATTATAATGCGGTAAGCTTCCCAGCGTCTGGGGACGTTGAAAAGGGACGCCAAATCGGCTGATTTCGGTCTTTGACCGGTCTTGTAAATAACAATAGGAGATATTGGTTAAAAGGCCACCAATTCTTTAACTTCAATACTTTTTATGTAATAATAATTTATTAGTAAATTGAAAGTTCGTATATTCAAAAAAATATATTAAGTAAATGATCTTACACCTACGTAATGACAAAATTCTGAAGGATGCTTCAGATATAAAAATTAGTGATTTTACTGTGCTTACCGGAGAGAATGGTTCGGGAAAAACTCAACTCCTGGAATTTTTATGGAATCGCCGTAGCGGTCTCTTGTATTTTGATAAAAATGGCAATACAGTAGACGATGAAGATGGTTCGCATAAAATTGAATACTTTTTAACCGACGATGAAAAAAAACCTCTTATAGAGATTACTTACTCCTCTCCTGGCTTGAGGAACACAAATATAGAAGGAAATGAGCCAGCTTTGATTGATACCATTAAACAGCAATGGTCTGAATTAGAACCTAATTTGATGTCAATTTTTCTAGCTTATAACTCAATAGGTGATAGGTCTTTCTCTAATGAGACTGGTGAATTAAATGAAGTGAATTTTAGAATTGCCGACATTTTTAAGGGAGTATCAACCCCGGGTAGCTCTTCTACAGGCCCATCAGCAAAAGTAATAACACTTAATCAACTACAACAAATTAAGGAATTGGCAAGTAACTCTGGGAAGAAAATTGAGAATTTAACCTTCGTAGATTATCTTATTTTTTATCCGATTCCATTGGATTTGTTTTCTGCCGCTTTGGATCTGTTGTTTCATCAATTTTTCCTCAAGCAGAAATACTATAAGCAGTTAACTGATGACATTATTCCTCCTTGGGACACTTTTAATGAGATTTTAAAAAGGGCGGACTTCAACTACAAAGCACGTTATGCCGAGAGCCTTAATGAAAACTATCCTTATCCCGTAAAACTTATTGATAAACAGAATAATGAAATATATTTTCAGGGGCTTTCTTCTGGAGAAACTACAATCTTAGCCCTGATTTTTGTATTATATAATTCTTCAAATAAAGGTCATTTCCCGCAGGTCATACTTTTTGACGAGCCTGATGCTCATCTTCATCCCTCTTTAACTCAGATATTTCTTGATGTTGTTCAGGAGGTTTTGGTAAAAGAACATAATGTAAAAGTTATTTTAACGACACACTCGCCATCGACAGTCGCTCTGGCTCCTGATGATTCAATATATTGTATGGATCGTAATCTTGGCCGCCCGGTTAAACAAAATAAAAAGGCGGCAATCAATGCCTTAAGCAGCGGATTGACTTCACTGACTATCGAAGAGAGCAGTTTTGGGATTTCCTACAATATAAAAAAGGCGAATAAACACATTCTATTTACAGAAGGGATTACAGACAAGATTATACTTGAAACAGTCTGGAAAAAACTTTATCCCGAAAAAGAAATGAATTTCTACATTCAGGATTGTTTTTCGGCCAGTTTTTTAGGTCAGCTTTTTAATTCTGGTGATCAAAAGCCAGACGGGATTTTTCATCAATTCATTGAGTTAAAAATGATTGCTTTATTTGATTTTGATAGTGCAGGATATGGAAACTGGAATCGCAATAAAAAATTCCCAGTTGATATTGAGAAAGATCCGAGAAAAGGTTTAACTAAATTTAATAATGGTAATGGATATATGATGTTGCTCCCAGTACCAAGTATTGATGCTATTAGTAAAAATGTCATCATTTCAGAAACTGAGACTTATGAGGAAAAGTCTTCTCTGACAATCGAAGGGTTGTTATTTGATTGTGAAGGTTTAAAAGATTATTTTAAAGCGATTCCTTCACCCGGAGGAAATGTAGTTTACGAGATTATCGCAGGGAAAAAAAGAGAGTTCTCATCTAGAATATCTCAGCTTGATGCGGCGGCATTTGTACATTTTAAAGCATTGTTTGAGAAGATTGACATTTTGCTTTCGAAGTCTTGAAATTCATAAATATCTGAGATTTAGTCACAAAGAAATTAACAAAAATAACAAAGCAAAGTAATTGAGTGCCTATCTAACCGTTTAATCAAATATTAATAGGTTTAGTTTGCCTAGCCTTCCTATGTTGTTTGCTACAACGTTAGATGTTCGTACATCACCGTTGTATAATCGAATTTAAGTAATAAATTTGCCAATTATAATAAACAAATAGTAGTATGACTATTTCAGAATTCAAATTTGAAGATAAATCGCTTGATTGGAGACTAGAACAGTTTCCTTTAAATAAGCTAACTCTGTTGGTAGGGGCTTCCGGAGTGGGTAAAACTCAAATATTAAGAGCTCTGATGGCTTTAAAGCAAATTGCTGGTGGTTCGTCAATAAATGGAATAAGTTGGGAAATTAAATTTGAGACGCTTGCCAATCATAAATATATTTGGAAAGGAGAGTTTGAAAACAAAGGGATAGAAATTTTTATTGACGCCGATGAAGACGATGACGATGATGACAAAAAAAATAGACCTCGAATAATTCATGAAGAATTACTCCTAAATGGAGAGGAAGTCATTTTCAGAGACGAGGAGAAGATTCTTTTTATGGGTAATCCTACCATCAAACTTTCTCAACAACAGAGTATTATACACCTTCTAAAGGAGGAGGATAAAATAAATCCTGCATATAGTGGATTAAGAAAGCTTGATTTTGTTGATCATTCTAATTCTGCTAGTATCGGGCAAGGATTCAGATTCAGTTTTCTCAATGCAAAAAGTTTATCAAAGAAATATGATACGATTGTAAAAATACAAGAAAGTGAGCTTGAAACACCGTTGAAGTTATTTTTTGTACAAAAGGCGGACAAAAAAGTTTTCGCAACAATAAAACAGCGATTTGCAGATATATTTCCACAAATAGAAGATATTAAAATTGCTTCGCTGGAGACGAAAGAAAAGGAGATGCCTAATTTTCTTAAGGATTATCCGTTCATACAAATCAAAGAAAAAGGTGTTGTACACTGGATTAGCCAAAATAGGATTTCATCTGGAATGTATAGGACGTTGATTCAACTGAGTGAATTATATTTGTGTTCAGAGGGAACCGTATTTCTTATAGATGAATTTGAAAACAGTCTTGGAATAAACTGCATCAATGAGATTACTAACGATATTTTGGCCTCTAAAAGAAAGCTACAATTTGTTTTAACGAGTCACCATCCATATATCATTGATACAATTGGTTTTAATAATTGGAAGCTTGTAACTCGAAATGCCGGGATTATTAAAACCCATGATATTGACAAGTTCAATATTGGGAACTCTAAGCATAGTGCATTTATGCAATTAATTCAATTGGAAGAATATCAAACAGGTCAGGAGCAATGAATGTTTATTTCTTAGTAGAAGGAAGGCGGACAGAAGTGAAAGTTTACCCAAAATGGTTGTCTATACTCGTTCCTGAGTTAAAAAAAGTACAATGGCATCATCAGGTTTCAGCAAATAACTATTGTATTTTCACGGGGGAAGGTTTCCCTTGCCTTTTAAATAATCATTTAAAAAACAGTATCCAAGATGTCAATGAATCAGGAAATTTTGATTATTTGATAATATGTCTCGATTCAGATGATTATACAGTCGAGGAAAAGAAAAACCAAGTCTTAGATTTTATTGATAACGAGAATATTATATTAAATTCTAAAACCAAGCTTGAAATTATTGTTCAAAATAAGTGTTTTGAAACTTGGTTTCTAGGCAACACTAAAGTTTTCAAGCAAAATCCCAAAAGTACTTTTTTAGCTAAATGTGTTAGGCACTTTAATGTTAGAAATGAGGATCCTGAGTTAATGGATAAACCTGCTAGTTTTGCGGGATCAACGGCAGTATTTCATTCCAAATATTTACAAGAAATCTTTGAAGAAAGAAAAATGAATTACACCAAAAGAAACCCTCAGGTAGTTGCAGAAGAATATTTTTTAAACGAATTGATTAAACGAAATAAAAAAACAAATCATATTCAGACTTTTAAGTACTTCATCGATTTTTGCCGTACGATTAGTCAAGGACTTCAAAATTGAGAAAGGAAAATATATTTTATTAATTTTATTAGCATTACGTATAATAATTAAAAAGACTTAATGACTAAGAATTAATATTTTAATCAAATTGATTGCCTTGAAATTTCAATTCTTCTTAAATATCTGTTTCCCGAGGAGAAGATCGGGCTCGACACTTTAAATTACTCCTTGCCCCTACGGGGAACAGAACCCTTGTTTCATCCCACCATGTGACGAAGGCGAGACTCGAACTCCGCAGAGAGGAAGAGATTCGAACTCTCGATACAGCAAATTGTGTGTAATAATAAAGGCCTCCCAAACAACTTTAGCAGCTTTATACCCTAAATTTAAGCAAAATTTTATAATTTGCAATAAACTGAGTGGCGGGTTGGTGCCTGCGGTTTACTAAAACCTGACTATAAGCTGTGAAATTCTGATGAAAGACTCTGACAAGGTGTTAATGGATAGGCTTAATACGCTTATCGAGCTTAATTTTGATAACCCTGCCTTCGGAAATGAAGACATTTGCCGCGAATTAGGGGTCAGTCGCTCTCATTTATACCGTGTCGTCAAAGAACACACGCAGCTTTCCACCTCCCTTTACATCCGTCACATTAAACTCATCAAGGCCAAAGAATGGCTCAGGTCTCCTGACATGAAAATTGCGGAGATCGCCTACAAACTCGGGATAGATAGTCCCCAGAACTTCAGCAAGTACTTTACCAAAGAGTTTGGCCTCACTCCTACCGACTACCGTAAAAACCATGCTGCCGTGCCGGTGGCTGAGCAGGCGGTTGTACCGGAAACGGTTGAGGAACCTGTGCTGCCCCCTGCGTCTAACCGTAAAGTAACTACGACACGCAAATACCTGTACATGGGCCTCGGCCTGTTGTGTTTGCTGGCCTTGGGGCTTACCGCCTTTTTGCTGAAGACAAAAATGAAGAGCGAGCCGGGCTTTTCGGAAAACTCCATCGCCATTATGCCCTTTAAAAATATGGGCTCTGCCGAAAGCGACTTCTTCTCTGACGGACTGATGCAGCAGATCCACAGTTCGCTGGGGATTATTCCCAAACTGAAGATCATTTCGACGACGTCGTCCAACAAATACAAAAATTCGGATAAACTCATCCCCCAGATCGCTAAAGAACTGCACGTCAACTATATTATGGAGGGCTCGGTGTTGCTGATGAACAACAAAATCAGGATTACGCTGAACCTCATCAATGCGGAAGACGACTTGTCGGTGTGGACCAGGAAGTATGACGGCGAAGCCAAAGATGTGCTGGCTTTTATGACGACGGTGTCAAAAGAAGTGGCTGATGAACTGGACCAGAAACTGACCGAAGCGACCTCTGAAAGGCTGAACAAAGTACCGACGAAGAATCCCGAGGCCTACCGCGAGTACCTGCAGGGCCGGGAGCTGATCGGCAGCCGCACCAAAGAAGAACTGGAAGCGGGACTGAAGAAGTTTACGAATGCGATTGAACTGGACCCTGACTTTGCGATGGCGTACGCTTATCGCTCTACGGCCTGGTACCTGCTTGGCGACGGGGGATTCCTGGATGAGGCAACCCAGTATAAGATGTCGGAGCGGGATGCCCTCACGGCGATCAGGCTCGACGGCACCAACGGACTGGCCTATGCCAACCTGGCGAACATTTACCGCGACCAGAAGAAGTGGGACCCCGCCAAAACGGCGTACGAGATTGCGTTGAAGTACAGTCCCAACGACGCCATCATCAACTACTGGTACGGCATTCAGCTGAAAACCCTCGGTGAAATGAAAGAAGCCGTAAAATACAACGCCAGGGCGGTGGAGCTGGATCCCCTCTTTCATGTGATCAACTGCGGTTATATCTGGACCCTGATTTATTCAGGGGAACTGGAGCTGGCGAAGAAGAAACTGGATGAAGGCGAGGTATTGTTTAATGATTCCTTTGTGTATTACTGGGTCAAGGGCCTGTATTATGTTGCGAAAAAGGATTATAAAAATGCAATAGTCAACCTTGAACTGTCCAGTAAGATGAATACCAGGGTTAAAGTAGTGAAGTACTATTTAGCCTTTTGTAAAGCCAGGAACGGCCGGCAGGATGAAACCCTGGCATTTATCAACAGCCTGCCTGCAACCCCCGATAACGACATTTCCAGGTCCATTGCCTACGCCGGACTGAGGGATAAAAAGCAGAGTCTCTATTACCTTCAGAAAGCGGCAGACCGCAACGTCATCCCGATGGACCTTAAAGTCTTCCCCTTCCTCGACATCCTCGAAGGCGACCCGCAGTATGAGGCGATTTTGAGGAAGTTTGGGCTTTGAGAGAATGAATGAATGCCTCAATGAGTACCTGCCCGACCTGGGCTTAGCCCGGGCGGGAATGATTCATTGAATGATTCATTGAATGATTGAGTGAATGAATGATAGAGTGATTGAATGTATGGCGACCAGAGCCCCGCTCTTGCGATAAAAAGGAGTTAAGCTCATTAAGGTTTTTTGTTGTAGAGACGTTGCATGCAACTTCTGTTCTTTTCTGTCCGAATTAACCATTTATATTATTTCAATAAATCCCGCAGATATGCACGGCCGTGCGTATTTACCGATTCGACGTGGGTATTTTAGAATTACACGTTAAATATGCGGGGTCGATGTGTTCGCGGCAAAGACGTTGCGTGCAACGTCTCTACTGGTTCTTGTCTTTGATCTTCATGTTCTTCATGCCTTAATGGTTCTCCCGTCGTGTCCCGAAATCCGGATTCTATTATTTATTCTATCATTGAATCATGGAGGCATTCAAAATTATTCCTCTTCGTGTCCCGAATCCAAATTCTATCATTCTATCATTCACTCCCGCCCGGGCGGAGCCCAGGTCGGGCAGGCATTCCATCATTCAAAATTGCCCTCAGGCAACAATAAACTAACCCCCTGACCAAATAAACCAAGGAATTGGACAGATAGACCAACAGGGTTGGTGGTGGGCAGGCTAGCTTTGTGACAGTAATAAGGAACTGAAAAATCGATCTGAACCCAAAACTTACAGAACATGAAAAGAATGAGATTTTTGATACTCGCCCTGATGGTGTCTGTGGCGGGCTGTAAAAGCGAACCGTCGGAAGAATGTGTAAAACTGGAAGCCGCCAACAAGCAACTCGAGGCCAATTTAAAGATGTATGAAACCACCTGGGACGAGATTATCAACAAAGGCAAGATTGACCTGATCAACGAAACGAATTTTGACAAGAATATCACGCTTGTGACGGCCCCTGAGAACATCGTGGGTATTGAAGGGTTCAAGGCTTATTATCAGAACTACCTTACCGGGTTTTCGAAAGTGACGTTCACGATCGTCGACGTGTTCGGCCAGGGCGACAAGATCGTGAAGCACTGGAACTTCAAAGGCACCCACAGCGGCGAATTCTTCGGTATTCCGGCCACAGAAAAGGAAGTAAACGTGGATGGAGTGACCCTTGTGAAGATGAAAGACGGGAAAATAGCCCGGGAGCAGGATTTTATGGATAACCTGGAGTTTATGCAGCAGCTGGGGATTATCCCGCGACAATAACAAGACTTTTGATCAACAGTCAGGATCGGCAGATATGAATTTTATAGCCATGAAAAGATAATTTTTGTACCTGGTTCTGCTGTTGGTTTTATATGCTTAACTTTACATACTTTGGTGTGTACGATAAAAGATCAATAAACATGAAGACATCGATGGCCTCCGGATTTTCAATTCTGGTTTCTTTATTCATGTTCTCCTATTCTGTGCTCATGGCACAGGCGGGTCCTGTCATTAATGAGCAGAAAAAACATCTTTTAAAATCAGGTATCAACGGGGCTGATTACCACTTGAGTGTTTCCCTTCCTAAGCACTATGCTCCGGCTGAGGCGACCCGTTACCCGGTTTTATTTATGTTAGACGGAGGACTTGGTTTTCCGGTGGCCCATGCTGCCAGAACAGGTTTTGATATGTTCGGCGATATGGAAGACCTCATTATTGTAGCCATCGAATATGAATGGGAAAAATCGCTGAGCCCCTGGTTTGTTAACCGGAGCAGGGATTATACGCCCTCAAAGGACGCTGTTTTCGAGTCCAATCCCGGTTATGCTAAATTATTCGGGTTTCCCGAGGGCTCGCTGGTCACCGGTGGCGGGCCGGTTTTCCTGGACGTCATCAGAAAGGAAATCATTCCGTTTGTGGATAAAAACTATAAAACGACCAAAGACCGTGGCATATCAGGCCATTCATTCGGCGGTTTGTTTGTCGGCTATTGCCTTTTGACTGCCCCCGACCTTTTCCAGCGGTATGGCATCAACAGCCCTTCTTTCTGGTGGAACAAGAAAGAGATGTTTGGCATGGAAAAAGAATTTTCAAAACGTACTCAGAGTTTACCGGTAAAAGTATTTATGTCGGTGGGCAGTCTGGAGGGTAACTCGATGACTCCCGTCATGACGGCCTTCGCAGACAGTCTGAAAAGCAGGAATTACCAGGGTTTGAGTTTAACTACGCACATTTTTGAGGGTGAAACGCATATGTCGGTAGTTCCGGCGATGATCAGCCGGACACTCAGGGTTTTATATCCGGCGAAAAAAGAGTAGCCCTCAATGGCTTTGTTGATGATATTGATTTTGAAGTGAAATAATAATTAAATGGAGGATTTTAAAGACAAAGTCGTCTGGATCACAGGAGCCTCTTCAGGTTTAGGCAAGTTTATGGCTTATGAATTTGCCAAGTCGGGAGCAAAACTGGCCCTGTCGGCACGCAGAACGACAGAACTGGAGCATGTTCTGGAAAAAGTGATGATATTGGGTTGTCAGGGCATCGTCGTACCCTGTGATATTATGGATGAATCCGCCATTGAGCAGGCTGTCGCCACGATTACCGGGCATTTCGGCGGGCTGGATGTGGCCGTTGCCAATGCCGGCTTCGGTGTTTCCGGTAAAATTGAGCAGCTGAGTGCTGACGATTGGAAAAGACAGCTGGACATCAACGTGGTTGGCCTGGCGTTGACGGCTAAACATGCCCTGCCCCATTTAAGGGCGGTTAAGGGACGCCTGGTGCTGATTGGCAGTGTGGCTGCTTACATTCCGAGTCCGGGTACCGGGGCTTACGGAGCCTCGAAAGCCGCTGTGCGGTCCATTGGGCAAACCCTGCAGCTGGAACTGAAAGGAAGCGGTGTAAGCTGCACCGTCATTCATCCGGGTTTTGTAGATTCGGATATCGCCAGGGTGAATAACGAGGGTGTTTTAAACGCTGAAAAGACAGACCCAAGGCCCAAAAAACTGATGTGGCCCACTGAAAAGGCCGCGAAAGTGATGGTTAGGGCCATTGCATCAAGAAAGAAGTCGTTTGTATTTACAGGTCATGGGGTGATCATGGCCTGGATCGGTCAGCATTTTCCGGGTACAGCCGCCTGGTTGCTGGGCAAAGTGAGTCCGTAGACAAAGTTTTAGTTTTTGATGAACCGGATGAAGTTCCGGCCATAGCCTTTAAAATCAAACCCATGAAAAAGACCCTCCTATTTGTTTTACTGGGCTTACCGCTCCTGTCCACCGCCCAACGGAAGATCATAGACATGCATGCTCACTCTTATACCGACAGCGATTTCGGCGAACGTGAGCCTGCAGCCGATTTTTACGGCCGGAAAGGTTCAAAGAATGCGGAAGAACACCGTTCGGCCAGTTTCGCAGCCTTCAAAAAATGGAATGTTGTCAAAGCTATGGTCAGCGGTAATCCCGAAAGTGTGGAGAACTGGGCTGCGAAAGACACTAACTTGGTGATCAGGGGCATCCTGATGTTTAATCCGGACGATTACGGCATGACACCGGACAAACTGGAACAGATGATCAAAGATAAAAAGCTGGAAGTCTTCGGCGAAATCGGTAATTACTACATGGGCACCATCCTGAGCGACCCGATATGGCAACCCTACCTGGCCATTTGTGAAAAATTCGACATCCCGGTAGCCGTTCACACCGGTGGCGGTGATCCGGGAGGCACCTATTCCTGGTCGCCCAAAGCGAGGCTGGCCCTGGGAGATCCTTATCTGATGGAAGATGTGCTGGTGAAGTATCCGAAACTCCGGATTTACCTGATGCATGCCGGAGGTGAGGAATGGCACGAACATACCTTGCGGCTGATGGCTTATTATCCGCAGTTGTATACTGATATCGCGGTGATGCTGTGGGTGGAGCCGAACTCGCAGCGGACGATCAGGGAATTTCTGCAGCATGCCAAAGAAGCGGGCTACCTTAACCGCGTCATGTTTGGCTCAGACCAGATGATATGGCCCTATGCGATAGAGAAATCGATCCGCTACCTCGACAACCTGAAGTTTCTGAGCAAAAAGGATAAAGAGGATATCTTCTATAACAATGCCGCACGGTTTTTAAAACTGAAAAACGATTAGGAAGCTGAAATGTCTATCAAACCAATACCCCTGCTATGAATTTAAATGAAAGTACACTATCCGCTTCAAAACTCTCAGAGAGGATCCAGTCGCTGGACATCATGAGAGGCATTGTCTTATTCGGCATCCTGCTGATGAACATCAACGGCATGGGTCTCACGGGTGCTTATGACGACCCCACCGTGTCGGGAGGATCCACCGGATGGGATCTTTACACCTGGATAACCACCAATATGTTGTTTGAGGGCACCATGCGGGCTTTGTTCTCGCTGTTGTTCGGTGTAGGCATGTTTATTCTCCTGGAAGGCCTCGAGAAAAAAGGAGCCGGGATCACCGCCGCCAACATTTACTTCAGAAGGCTGACCTGGCTGCTGGTTTTCGGGCTGATCAACGGCTATCTGTTGTTATGGCGGGGCGAGATTCTGTACAATTATGCCCTGATGGGCTTCCTGGTTTTTTCTTTCAGGAGTTTAAAACCCAGACAATTGATCCTCATATCCGTATTTCTGTCTGCCGTGGGTACGCTGTGGAGTTACACAGAGTACAAAAAGGATGTGAAGTTTATGGAGCAGCTGGAACTGGCCCAGAAAAATACAAGAGAAGGAAAGGCATTGTCGGCCGACATGAAAGAAGCCGATGAAAGATGGAAAAAAAGAACAGCGGACAGATCAGCTGAAGGTGTGGCGGCGAGCGATAAAAACATGCAAAAGGGCTACCTGGATGTGGTGACTTACCTTGCCCCGTTCAATACGCACTACAATGAGTTGTTTCCTTACCGCTACGATGTATGGGATATATTGAGCATGATGTTGCTCGGCATTGCCCTTTACAAACTGAAGATACTTTCGGGTGAAAAGTCGTATGGTTTTTACGGTCTCATGGTTTTACTGGGCTATGCTGTCGGATTAAGTGTCAATTATTATGAAACCCGGCTGATCATGGACAGTCATTTCTCTTTGCTGGGTTTTTCACAGGCCAATGTTACCTATGATGTGGGTCGTGTGCCTACGGCCATAGGACACGTCGGGCTGATTATGCTTTTCTGTAAATTACCGCTATTGAGCTGGCTGAAGACCGGGCTGGCCGCTGTAGGTAAAATAGCCCTGACAAATTACATCATGCATTCTGTGATCGCGATGTTCATCTTTACCGGTGCGGGGTTCGGGCTTTTCGGGAAACTGCAGCGTCATGAATTGCTGTATGTGGTGTTCACTATCTGGGTTGTTCAGCTGATCATCAGTCCCATCTGGCTGAAATACTTCCAGTTTGGCCCTATGGAGTGGGTCTGGAGAAACCTGAGTTATATGAAAAGACATCCTTTCAGAAAATAAACATTAAACCCCTGCCCTATGGAAACCCTCAGAACAGAACAAGTCAGGAAAATCCGCTTTGATAAGTCGGGTTACTATTTTATCGCTTTGATGGCCCTGGCCTTTGCCGGCTTCTGGAAGTCGTATTTCTCTAAATTTTTCAGCGGTACGAACGATTTCAACTTCTATTTTCACTTTCATGCGTTCATGATGGTGCTTTGGGTGACCTTGCTCATTGTCCAGCCCCTGCTGATCCGCAAAAAGAAGCTGGAATTGCACAGAATGATCGGTAGGCTGACCTACGTTCTGATGCCGGTGATGCTGATATCGGTGCTATTGATATTAAATAGTGGTATGAAAGCCGTTCCGGCAGCAGACCTTGCTTTCGCGAATGTACTTTTCCCGGTAAGGGACTTCTTCTTCCTGGCCATCTACTTCAGCATCGGCGTGGCGTACAGACGTCAGGTACAGATACACGCCAGGGCCATGATCGTAACAGGTATTGTGTTTATAGAGCCCGCCCTTTTCAGGTTTGTGGGCGGCGAGATCGGAATTCCCATCATCCTTGGCCTGTTGATCACCCTGATTGTGCTCGAAAGAAAACAAAAGCAGGGAAGATGGCTGTTTCCGGCCTTCCTGATGGTGGATGTGATGGTTTACCTGTTGGTGATTTTCGAGGTTCCGCTGTCGTTTCTTGATCCTTTGGTGCGATGGTTTGTCAAACTGCCTCTGACGTGAGATGATGCCTCTCATGGCCATTAAATAGCTGATAGCAATGATCCCCGGAATTATTTTTATTTTAGAGAAAAACTGGGAAACATCCCCGAAACCATGAAAAAACTGTTATTGATACTTATTTTTTCCAGCTATGCTATTTCCGCGGCATCACAAAATCTGCCACGCATCATTGTGCTGTCGACAGGCGGCACCATAGCCGGTCAACAACCCAATACCGACCGGGCCGGGTATATACCGGGGAAAATCCCGGTAGATGAATTGCTGAAGAATATCCCTTCGATCAAACAGAAAGCCAATATCCAGGGAGAACAGATCGCCGCTATCGGAAGTTACGACATGACGGTTGAGATCTGGCTGAAACTAGCCAGGCGGATCAATGAAATATTTGCTAAAAATGAAGCGGACGGCGTGGTCATCACCCACGGAACGGACACCCAGGAAGAAACCGCTTATTTTCTCAGCCTGACGGTGCAATCAGACAAACCAGTCGTTTTAACCGGGTCCATGCGGCCCGGTACGGCCATCAGCAGCGACGGTCCTAAAAACCTGTATGATGCCATCATTGTAGCAAGTGATGTTAACAGTACCGGAAAAGGCGTACTGGTATGTTTCAATGAAAATGTATATGAGGCCCGGCATGTGGTGAAGGTAAACACTCTTAATGTCAACGCATTCGCAGCCCCAAATGCCGGTCCGATTGGTCAGGTGTATGATGGAAAAGTATCTTACAACGCTCCGTCGTCCGTTAAGAATCGCAGTTTTGTGCCTTTTGACATCAGTAAAACGGAAACTTTGCCGACGGTCGAAATTGTATATGCCTATGCGGATGCCTCCAATGTGGCTATCAATGCCTTTATTAATGCTGATCATCCGGGGATAATCATAGCCGGTACGGGCAACGGGAGTATAAATAAAACCATATTGGAATCAGTAAAAACTGCGGTAAAAAAGGACATCATCGTGGTAAGATCGTCAAGGGTGGTGTCAGGTCAGGTGACTACGCAATATGTGGGGCCGTTTGAAGATGCAAAACTCGGAACCATCGTATCGAATAAACTCAATCCCCAGAAAGCCAGGATACTTTTAATGCTGGCTTTAACGGTGACAAAAGATAAGAGTAAAATTCAGGAGATGTTCCTTACTTATTGACTTAAAAAAGGACAATCCCTGAGAGATTTTTAACCTAACTAAATATAAAAAGACTATGACAGACCTTAACAAAAACAGAATTGAATCTATTGATCTTTTGAAAGGATTGGTCATGGTGGTCATGGCCCTTGACCATACCCGGGACTATTTTTATAACTCTGTTGGTGTGTTGGACATCACCGACCCTGCCCAGGCCACCCTGGTGGTTTATTTTACCCGTTGGGTTACCCATTTCTGTGCCCCAACTTTCAGTTTCCTGGCCGGAATATCCGCTTTTATGAGTGGTAAAAGAAAAACAAAGGCCGAACTTTCAACTTTTCTCATCAAGCGTGGGCTGTGGCTGGTTTTCCTGGAGCTGACGATCATCACCTTTGCCTGGTATTTTGACGTGCAGTTCCGGAATGTGGATATGGCTGTGATCTGGTGCCTGGGCATCAGCATGATTTTTCTCGCCGGGTTTATCCATTTACCGAAAAACGCGATCCTGGTAATCTCCTGTATACTCATCTTCGGGCATAACCTCCTGGATACGGTTCATTTTGATGGCAGTGTGTGGTGGAGCGTGCTTCATGAGTTTACCACTGTCAAATTATCGGCTAAGCACCAAATTAACATCGTTTATCCCATCATCCCCTGGATCGGTGTAATGGCCCTAGGCTATTATTTCGGCAATTTCTATGCCTCTTCTTTCGGAAATCACCGCAGAAAGAAGCTGTTCAATACCATCGGATTCTCGGCCCTTTTGCTTTTTGTATTGCTCCGCTGGTCCAACCTGTACGGCGACCCGCAGCCATGGAAATCCTATGAAACAGCCGCTCAGACCCTGATGTCATTCCTGAATGTGAATAAATACCCGCCGTCACTTTTGTATCTGCTGGTTACTTTATCTGTTGCTTTATTGTTTCTTGCCAATTCAGAAAAGTGGAAAGGGAAACTGGTTGAGTTCTTCAGCGTCTTTGGCAGGGTGCCGTTTTTCTATTATATCATGCATTTGTATCTGATCCGTGTGCTTTCTTTCATCACCGCTGAGCTGACCGGGCACGGCTGGGAGCTGATGGTACAGACTTCATTCGACATTAACCTGAAAGACTTCGGTTTTAATCTCGGCGTCGTTTACCTGATCTGGATGGGGATTGTTTTGATGCTTTATCCTTTGTGTAAAAAGTTTGACGCCTATAAAAAGAAACATAAGGAGAAATGGTGGCTGGGGTATTTGTAGGTTTGAGCGGTAAGCTATAAGCTTTAAGCAGTAGGCTGTTCTCCATGTAGATACACACAGCCGTGTGTATCTACGGTATTGATAATATCTGTAGAAAATTGATTTTAAATATCTGCAGAGAAAGCTTGCATGCAACGTCTGTTTGCCGGAAAGAAATTTTATGTTTAAATTACCTGAAATTACCCCCTAAACAGCCATGAATCAACCCGTTACCCTGACCGAACGTCACCATTTACTGGATGTGCTCCGTGGATTTGCCTTACTGGGCGTGCTACTGGCCAATATGGTCAGTCATGCCGTGTATTTCCTGTTGTCAGATGCCGGACAGGAAGCCCTGGGCACCACCGGTATTGATCATTATGTAGAATGGTTAGAGCATTTTCTGATCGACGGGAAATTTTACTCCCTCTTTTCTATGCTTTTCGGGATTGGCTTTGCGTTGCAGATGCAGCGGTCTTCCGGCGTGGGCAGGGATTTCACGTTTCGTTTCGTCAGAAGGCTCATCATCATGTTTGTCATCGGAATACTTCATGCCGTTCTTTTATTTATCGGTGACATTCTGACGGTTTATGCCATGCTGGGCTTTGTGTTGCTGCTGTTCAGGAAATCTTCGGACAAAACCTTAATTCGCACTGCCATTGTTATGCTCTTACTTCCTGTTATTCAATATGGCATATTCTGGGGTTTAAACCTGGTTCATCCCCAGGCACCGGTTTCTGCTGAGGCGATTCTTGAAAACGAGGCATTTTTCAAACACGTCATCCAGGTATTTCAAAGCGGGAGCTATCCTGAAATTATTGAAATGAATATCGGCGGACTGGTGATAGGCAGATACCCGGATCTGGTATTTACCGGAAGATTTTTCAGGGTATTCGCTATGTTTCTCATTGGTTTTTATGTGGCAAAAAATATGCTTTATGCAAATGTGAGTGCCAACCGTTCTTTTATCCGTAAGGCAATGATCTGGGGGGCTGTCATTGGTGTGCCTTGTAATATCGTATTGGCCATGATGATGACCACAGATGCTTACTATGATCTTCAACCGATGGGCATTATCCAGCCGGTGGTGTATGCATTCGGTGTGCCTGCCTTGTGTATTTTCTATGCTTCGGCCATTGCTCTGGCGTTTGAAAACCCTGTCTGGCGGAAAAGATGGATGATTTTTGCCCCTGTCGGACAAATGGCCCTTACCAATTACCTGATGCAGTCAGTGCTTTGCTGTTTTGTTTTTATGAGCTATGGCCTGGGACTGGCCGCAAAACTAGGGCCTGCCAAACTGACCCTGATTGCTTTGGCTATTTATGTGATACAAATGATCTACAGCCATATCTGGTTAAAATATTTCCGTTTCGGGCCGATGGAGTGGCTCTGGCGTTCACTGACTTACAGGAAAATGCAGCCTTTCAGAAGAAGGGAGCTGTAAGCATTTAGCTATAGGCTATAAGCTGTAAGGTTTAGGCTATAAGCATTTTTTTTGATTCTTTTTGTAGAGACGTTGCATGCAACGTCTCTTTCGTACGTACAGCTTCGACAAGCCTTGGCTGGGCCGAGACTCTTTAAATCATTCCCTCATTAAATATTCTGTCATTTCAGGTCGGGTAAACATTCTAACATTCCCGCCCGGGCGGAGCCCAGGTCGGGCAGGCACTCATTGAACATTCACTCATTCATTCATTGAACATTCCCCAAGCCCTGCAACAATAGACTAAGTCCTGAACAAATAAACCAAGGAATTGAACAGATAGACCAATGCCTTCCGGAGAGGTTCGTATAAATTTGTTATGGCTGAAAATCAATCATTTGTACTGAAAGATCAGCCGGAAATGAATTTGGAAAATGACTGAACAGACAGGGCGGAAAACTTCATCATTACCCGTGATGGTGTTTGACTGCTTCCTGTAGAAAATATGATGTTGAATACCTTAAAACTCCTAAACCCCTAAGCTGTGAAGAATTTTTTTCAGATCGTCCGGTTTTTATTTTTTACGTGCTTTTCTTTCTTTATCATCACTTCATGCCAACTGAAAAACGGCAAAACCCTCTCTGAAAATGAGCTGGCGAGTAAACCGCCGGTTACCAGGCCCTTCAAACTGCCCGCCGCAAAACCGATAAAATGGAAGGAATATCCGCAGGACAGTACCCCGAAACCGGAAACGGTCAGGTTTAACCTGGACAAGCTTCCATCGAAGCCCTTCGGACTCCATGCGTTCAAGCCTCTGAAGGCTCCGCTTGGTTCGCTTGATTTTGACTGGGACAAACTGGAGCAGGTGCCCATGTTCCTGGATACCGTCAAACCCATAAAATTCATTTACAAAAAGTTCTTACTTCCGAAACCGGTCGTCACCCAGGCCACAGCCCCCGGGCTGTGGGAAAAAGGCACTTCGGGTATCGTAAAACTGGGCCAGGCGGAAGGTTTGCTGGGTAGTAAAGTTTTCGCCATTGTCACTGATCCTCGGGGCGGCGTATGGATCAGTACAGAACGTGGGCTAAGTAAATACAACGGCAGTGAGTTCATGAACTACAATTTCTTCGTAAAAGACGAAACAGGCGGTACAGAATCTATTCCTGATTTAGTGATCGACAAGCAGGGTCGTCTGATCGCCACGGCCAATGCCTCAGGGATTTTCAGGATAGATTTGAAAACGGGCATCGTTGAAAATTATTATTTAAAAGACAAGCTCGGCATAGGCAGACTGACCTTTGATGCAACGGGAAAAATCTGGGGAACCAACGGGAATATCGGGTTGATAAATCTGGAAAAAAAAGTAGCCTACCAGTTCAAACCACAATCGGATAAGGTTAAGCTTCCCAGAGCTTCTGGCCACAGATTTGACAGTTCAGGCCGGCTTTGGCTTGCTTTTCAGGGTAAAGTGGGCATCGTTTCACCCGATTTGAAAAACATTCGGATGATCGGAGAAAACGAAGGGCTGCTTGTAAAAACAGCTTATGATTTTACACCGGACGCTGAAGGCAACATGTGGGTGGTGGCGAGCAATTCAGACGCGGCTTACTCCATTTCTTTAAAGAAAGAAAAGATATTTTTCCTTGGCAAAAAGCAGGGCTTCAGCGGACGGGTTCTGGATGTATTTACAGATAAAAAAGACAGGGTCTGGATACTTTCCAACGATACGGTTACTGTTTATGATCCCAGGCTGGCCCTGATGAAAAAAATGGTGACCGGCACTAACGTTGTTCTCAATAATTTCCCTTCGTCCGGAATGACAGGCAACGATGGGACCATCTGGCTGGGCAGCAACAACGACGGCGTTCTGCTGATAGACCCTGAAGGTATGCTGTCTGAGCATTTCAGCATCAAGGATGGCCTGGAAAGCAACGATGTCTGGGGTATACAGGAAGATTCAAAAGGCAGGATTTGGATCATCAGTTACAAAGGAATAAACATATATGACCCGGCGACAGAACGACTCTCTTTGCTGAAATTTCCACAGGAAATGATGATTAATGAACACCGGAATATTTACAAAATCGGTAAAGATGTCTTTTTTCTCGGAACAATAGGCGGATTCGGCATTATAGACCTGAACACCTCCGCCTTTACCTTTTACAATACCAGGAAACTGAAAATAAGCGACCTCAGTTTTACAGGTTTTCAGATGGATGACGGCAGTATCTGGTTTTCGGGGGGTGACGGGGTCATTGTGTATGATCCTGCAAAAAAGACCATAAAAGCCCTTAATGAAGCTGGCGGACTTGTTTCAAACCTCGCGTTTTTAACACGCAGAGACAAACAGGGAAGAATCTGGGTGATTACTGAAAAAGGGGCGAATCTGGTGGATGCCCGGGCAAATACCATTATCACCCTGAACGAAAGCAGCGGTTTGCAGGGAAATTACACCTCTATGTTTTTCGAGTCTTCTCGGGGCGACATCTTCATAGGCGGGGAATTCGGCTTGTCTGTTTTTGACAAAGACCTGAAAACCATCACCAACATCAGTGCTGAAAATGGCATGAGTCCGCCGGCTATGTATGATATGACGGAAGTTAACGGCAGGATTCACATCGGTTCAGAAAACGGTATCCAGGTGGTCGAACGCCCTGATTCAAAAGATAAGCCATGGAAGTTCTACAATTATAATAAGTCGGCGGGTTTCCCTTACAACGACTACAACCAGGCTACTGTGATGGTGGCTTCAAACGGCCAGACCTGGTGGGCTGCCTCCCCTGTCATGACCGTCACCCACCAGGATCCCGTCATTGACCTTGCCTCGCCTTCCGTGCATATCAAAGGCATCAATATTATGGACCAGAACCCGGTTTTTCACAGCAATGCCTATATAAAAAAGCAACTGGCGAAGGGAGATACGCTGACGCTGGGAGGGAAAAAATATACCAAAGATAAATTGCCTGCCGACCAGGGCTATCTGGCTGATAATAAGATTGAATGGGACGATATAACGCCGGGATTCCAGATGCCGGTCGGTTTAAAACTGCCCTATCACCAGAATTCCTTCAATTTCTCCTTCACCAACCAGTCGGTGACCGGCAGGGATAAGATCGTTTACCGCTATTTCCTGGAGGGCCAGGACGAAGAATGGTCTGAGGCGAGTGCGAAGAACACATCCAGGATCTACTACAACATGGCCCCCGGAAATTATGCCTTTAAAGTGATCAGCAAAGGTTTTAACGGGATTTGGAGCCAGCCGGATGTGCTGAAATTCACGATATCACCGCCCTGGTGGCGTACCTGGTGGGCCTATACCATCTTTGTACTGATAGCCTTCCTTATTGTTTACTTCATTGTCAAGCTGCGGTCCGGATGGCTCGAAAAAGAAAACCGCATACTGGAAGAAAAAGTCAGGGACAGGACTTCGGAACTGAACCAGAAAATGGAAGAACTGAAATCTACCCAGGCACAGCTGATTCAATCTGAAAAGATGGCTTCTCTGGGAGAGCTGACCGCTGGTATTGCCCATGAGATACAGAATCCGTTAAATTTTGTCAATAATTTCAGTGAAGTGAGTGTGGAGCTGATAGAAGAATTGGCTGGAGAACGGAGAAAGGAGGATGGAAAAAGGGATACCGGGCTTGAAAACGATCTGCTGGCAGATATTTCCGAAAACCTGCGAAAAATCAGTCACCACGGCAAGCGGGCTGACGCCATCGTCAAAGGCATGCTGCAGCACTCGGGCAACAGCAACGGTCAGAAAGAACCTGCAGACCTCAATGCTCTGTGTGACGAATACCTGCGTCTCTCCTATCACGGATTGAGGGCCAAAGACAAATCCTTTAACGCTACCCTTAAAACGGACTTTGACACTGGCATCGGTAAAATCAACGTCGTGTCCCAGGATATGGGCCGGGTGATTCTGAACCTGCTCACCAACGCATTCTATGCCGTAAGTGAGAAAAAGCAGGCCGCCAGGGTCTCCGGAGAAAAGTACGACCCTACGGTGGCCGTAAGCACAAAAAAGTCCGGTGATAAAATAGAAATAAAAATCAGCGATAACGGAAACGGCATACCGCAAAGGGTGCTGGACAAGATCTTCCAGCCTTTCTTTACCACCAAACCAACCGGGCAAGGCACAGGTCTTGGACTGTCGCTGAGCTACGATATTGTCACCAAAGGGCACAATGGTGAACTGAAAGTGGAAACACAGGAAGGGAGCGGCACCACATTCATCATTATTTTACCCGCCTGGATGATATGAAAAGAATCCTGTCAGGCCTGTTCATTTTTCTTACTTCTTACCTCTGTTATGCACAGGACAAAACAACTGTGCTTTCAGCAGACATGTTTCATACGCATCAGAGGCTGTTTCTGGCTCCTCTGGAGGGCTGGCTTTTCAGGCAGGGCCATGATCCTTCATGGGCAAAAGAAGACATTGACCTGACGGGCTGGAAAAAACTCAATCTGACGGAGTTGAATGCCGGAATGGAAGATGCCTCCGGACGGGTGGAAGGATGGTTCAGAATTAAAATAAAGCCGGACAGCTCGTTTAATGGTATGCCGCTTGGCCTCAGCCGTGATCTCTGGGCTGCAACCGATATCTACCTGGATGGAAAGCTGATTCATGCATTTGGTAATACCGGAAATCCCTATAAAGCGTATAATCCTATCCTGAAATACCCTGTTCCGGTGTGCATTATTCCGGGTAAAGAGTACCTCCTGGCCATTCATTTTGTAGATTATGAGACCACTTTTACGCAGCGAGAAATCAGGCTGAAGCCGCATAACCTCCAGAGCCTTATCAACATTACCGGTCCGGAGTATGTCAGCTGGGTTACTTACGACCATAAACTCACGCATATCTATGGTGCTATCAGCATTTCTGTGTCGTTTTTGCTGTTCTTCCTCTTCTGGTTGCTGGTTTTTCTGAATCCCGGACAAAGAATTTTCTGGTTGATTGCCATATCGACCACTTTTGTCCTGATTGCAGCTGCAGGAAGCTTCTGGAATACTTTTTTTGAGATCACTTATCCCGACGAGAAGATCCGTTACCTCATTTCGGTAACCACACAGCCCATCATGACCGTATTTGGTATGATCATCCTGGAGTGGGTGCTTTTAAAGCGGATCACCCGGCTAAACCTCGTGATTATCCTCCTGATGATTATCACCAGCGACATAGCCCACATATTCTCCATTTCGGCCCCGTTTGGTTTGTTTTTCATGGCAATGATTTCGTATTTAATCTATCTTATAATCAGATATAGAAAAAATATACAAGGTGCCCCGTCTGCCATCGTGGCCGGTATCGTGGTGACTGTCCTGGCTGCTTTCGCTTACATTACCTTGCATAAGAATTTTCCGGACCTTTATTACGAATATGAAAAACCGCTCCTTTCACTGACGTTTCTGGGAGCCCCGCTCCTGCTGATGGTCTATATTTCAATACGCTTCAAGGAGATATTGAAGAGCGTTTCAGACGAAGCCGAAAAAGTACTCAAAATAACGGAAGAGAAAAAGGAGCTGCTGGCAGATCAGAATATACTATTGGAAAAGCAGGTAAATGAAAGGACAGCGGAACTGAAAACCTCCCTCGAAAACCTGAAATCCACACAGTCGCAACTGATCCAGTCAGAAAAAATGGCCTCATTGGGTGAACTAACCGCCGGCATTGCCCATGAAATACAGAATCCCCTGAATTTTGTCAATAACTTCAGTGAGGTAAGTGTGGAGTTGATAGAAGAATTGGCTGGAGAACGGAGTAAGGAGGACGGAGAAAGGGATACGGGGCTTGAAAATGAGCTATTATCCGATATTTCAGAAAATCTCAGGAAAATCAGTCACCACGGCCAGCGGGCAGACGCCATTGTAAAAGGGATGCTGCAACACAGCCGGAGCAGCAACGGCATAAAAGAACAGACTGATATCAATGCCCTTACAGACGAATACCTCCGTCTGGCTTACCATGGTCTGAGGGCGAAAGACAAATCGTTTAACGCTGCATTAATCACGGATTTTGATGAAAGAATCGGCAAAATAGAGCTGATCCCCCAGGAAATGGGAAGGGTGATACTTAACCTCATCACCAATGCTTTTTATGCCGTTAGTGAGCGGAAAAGACAATCGGAGGATGGTTTTGAGCCCAAGGTGTCTGTTACCACTTCCAAATCGGGCAACAAGGTGGAGATCCGCGTGAGCGACAACGGAAATGGTATTCCCGACAGAATCCTCGACAAGATCTTTCAGCCGTTTTTTACCACCAAACCAACCGGCCAGGGTACCGGACTGGGCCTGTCGCTGGCCTACGACATCGTGAAAGCACACGGCGGCGAACTGAGAGTAGAAACGAAAAATGGCGAAGGTACCACATTTATCATCAGCGTCCCCGGCAATGAATAAGACCATGAAACTAACAAAAGAACAGGAATCAGACATACTTCAATTCCATTACGCCAACTGGGAGGCCAATCTTGGCGGAGATATGGAAACTTTTGCTGCTTGTCTGGACGACGATTTCAGTATTTTCGGATCAGCCAACGGAGAAGTGTTCTACGGCAAGCAGGAAGCCCTGGCGTTTTATACCGCCACCGCCGACCAGATGAAAGGCAAGGCCCAACTCCGCAACAGGAACATCAGCATACAGCCGCTGGATCATGATTGTGTTGTTGTCCGTGAACTCAGCGACCTGTATGTCCTGATCGGCGAAGAGTGGACTTTCTACGGACATTGCAGGCTTTCCTGTATTTCAAGGCGGACGGTTGGCGGCTGGAGGCTGGTTCACCAGCACGTGTCACTACCCGATCACCGGACTGAAGAAGGTGAGCAGATTGCCGCCGAAAAAATAGAAAAGGAGAACCTGGAGCTAAGGGAAGCCGTAAAAAGGCGTACAGCGGAGCTGGAACATAAAAACCGCGAACTGGCCATTGAGGCGGCATTGGAACGCGTGCGGGCCAGGACCATGGCCATGCAGCACAGCCACGAGCTGGCTGAAACCTCTCTTATCCTCGTACAGCAGATAGCCGCCCTGGGAATAAAAACATGGGGTTGTGCCTTTAATATCACGGATGAGGCTCAGGGTAACTCCCAGGAGTGGTTCAGCAGTGCTGAGGGCTCAATGCCGATGTACAGAACGCCACGTGTGGGGATTTTTAAACATTATTATGAAATCGGTCAGCGGGGTGAAACCCTGCACGTAGAAGAGATTTCAGGGAAAGTCTGTGAAGACCATTACGAATTCCTGTGTTCACTGCCGGTGGTAGGCGAATCTTTGCTGGCTATCAAAGCAGCAGGCGGTTCATTTCCTTCCTTTCAAATTGATCATGTGGCTTACTTTAAATATGGTCATCTGCTCTTTATTACCTTTGAGCACGTGCCCGAAGCCTACGACATCTTTAAACGCTTTGCCAGGGCCTTTGAACAGACCTATACCCGCTTCCTGGACCTTCAGAAGGCTGAAGAACAGACCGTAAAGGCTGAAGAAGATCTTATAAAACTGCAGACAGAAAAGAAAAGGGCCGAAGAAGCCCTGAGAGAACTGAAAGCCACCCAGAATCAACTGATCCAGTCGGAGAAAATGGCTTCGCTGGGTGAGCTCACTGCGGGCATTGCCCATGAAATCCAGAACCCGCTCAATTTTGTTAATAATTTCAGTGAACTGAGTGTGGAGCTGATAGAGGAACTGTCGGCGGAACGGAAGAAGCGGCAGCTTCAGGAAAAAGGACAACGTAATGAAGACCTTGAAGATGAATTGTTGTCTGATATCTCAGACAATCTGCAGAAAATCAGCCACCACGGAAAACGGGCCAGCAGCATTGTCAAAGGAATGCTGGAGCATTCGAGGAAGAGTACCGGTGAAAAAGGACAGGCTGATCTCAATGCCATGGCCGAAGAATACCTTCGTTTGGCCTATCATGGACTGCGGGCTAAAGACAAAAGCTTCAGATCGGACTTTAAAACAGATCTTGATGCTGATTTGCCAAAAATTTATGTTGTTTCTCAGGATTTTAGCCGGGTATTGTTAAATTTGATAAGTAATGCCTTTTATGCTACAAGGCACACTGAAAAACCAGAAGTAAAAGTTACCACAAAACTGGACGGAGACCGGGCAATTATCTGCATTTCTGACAATGGCCATGGTATACCTGATGCTATAAAAGACAAAATCTTCCAGCCTTTTTTTACAACTAAACCGACAGGAGAAGGCACCGGCCTGGGACTTAGCCTGGCGTACGATATCATTGTAAAAGGACACGGGGGAAATCTGACCGTAGATAGTAAGCCAGGAGAAGGCTCAATTTTTACTATTTCTATACCGGTTTCCGGCTTTAAGACGGGCAAGACCTGAACGATACCTAACCTATATAAACCTATGACTAAAATTATCCTTTTAACCCTGCCGGGAGTTTTTCTGATAGCCTCCATCGCATTTATTATCTGGTATAAGGCATTGAAAAAAAGGGCTTTGAAGAAAGTTGACGCGATGGACACTAAGACTACACAAGACTGGTCGCCCGAATTTCTTGAAAGTAAACGGCTCAGAAAAGATGCGTTTGCAGACGATCTGGTCGAAGTCATGATGAATCACAAGGGGCTGGGAAAAGTAAACCACCTTTTCCAGCTTATTACAAGTGATTTTCAACGCTTACCGGACGATGCCCCGGATGAATTAAAGCAATATTTTAAAGAAAGTGCCCGCTTACCTTCCTGGGCAGATAAAGACCTGATACACCTTGGGCAACAGACTTTTATCCGGCATGGCATCTGGGTAAGCCTGCTCCTGTCTTATAAATCGCTGCCGGAATGCTACGCCTGTGCCAAAGGAGCTGAGGTACTGCACCGGACGGCCCGCCTGAATGAACAACATGGCTCGATGGACACGTTTTCACGCCGGATAGTAGAAACTGCCCAGTTTGTGATGTTTGCCATGTCTCCTGGTGGGCTTTCACCGGAGGGGCGGGGACTTATTGCCGCTCAGAAGGTGCGTCTGATTCACGCCGTAATCAGGCATTACCTCAAAAACGACTGGGACGTTAACTTGTACGGTGAGCCGGTTAACCAGGAAGACATGGCCGGTACGCTGATGTCGTTTTCCTCGCTTATTCTCGAGGGGCTTTCACAAATGGGCATAGACCTGGAACCGGTAGAGAAAGAGGCTTACATCCACTGCTGGCGGGTCATCGGACACATTATGGGTCTCGACCACGACCTTCTGCCAGACAATTCGGCCGATGCCCTCAAACTTGGCTACAGCATCCTGGACCATCAGATGGCACCCAGCTACCAGGGTTCTCACCTGATGAAAGCACTGCTGGAGTTTCAGCATAAAAAATCAGCCATGTTCCTGGGACCCAAAACCAATGTGGACATGCTACGTTTGCTGATGGGAAACAAAATCTCCGACATGCTGGAAGTACCGGCATCTGACGACAAAAGTATTGCGAAACTGCAGAAAAGGATAAAAATAGTGACGGGGGTGATGGAAGTTATCGACCACAGCCTGATATTGGCCATGGTGCTCCAGTTTTTTGTCAAAGTGTCCACGGCTTTTATGCTGAAGCGGATGTCGGCAGCCAATCTCATTAATTTTTATCTGCCTAAGGCCCTTACCGAGTGGAGTGGCTTTAATCATGTACATAAAAAACACTAAAACACATGAAGCACCCTTTTATTAACCTTGAAACCTATACCATAACCCAGATTGTCTTCCTGCTGGCAGGGACTATTTTCTGGAACGTGGCTTATTTCATCATCATCAGGAATGCCATCCGGTTTAAAAGGATGGAAATGCCGTTTCTGGCCGTGGCTTCCAATATTGCCTGGGAGTTTGCCTGGGCATTTCTGTTGTACACCGATCTGGGTGTTTTGTTTGAATGGGGCCTGCGGATATGGTTTTTAATGGATGTCGGCATATTTATTTATACGGTGAAATACGGGGCTTCGCAAATGGACAAAAACGTTTTCGGAAAATTGTTTACCCCTTTTCTCCTGCTGCTTGTGGTCTGGTGGGTCCCGGTATTCTACTGCTTTGAAACCGAAGGCCTTGATACCAAAATGGGAACTACCTCAGCCTATCTGATCACCGTGGTAATGGCCTCATTGTTTGTGTATAACGCCACCCGGAAAGCATCCGGGCTGATCGCTACGCGGAGTGTGGCCTGGACGAAGTTTTTCGGGAATTCGTTTATGAGCGTATTTGTGTGGCTGCACCACCCCGAAGCCAACTTTCTGAAGCTGCTCACTTTTGCTGTTTTTGTGTTAAACATTATTTATATCATACAGGCAGGAAAAAAACAGGATATTAAATCTTTACAAAGCGTATGAAAACTTTTCATCGTCGGGAAATAGCAAACCGGACCGATGCCCTTAAAATGGCCTTGCGGATCATCATGGCTTTGTTTTTCTGTTCGGCCGGCAGTCCCGTCGATGCACAGAGTCCGCCGGTCAGTGTTATCCGGGTAGACGCCGAAAGCAAAGAACCCTACCCTGTTTCCGGGCATGCGGCCATGTTGAAAACGGACAAAGGCGTACCGGCAGATGAAGTGGTGAAAAGAGCGGCAGATTTCAGGACATTTGTCAATTCTGAACTGCAGGCCGATGAGAAAGGGAAATTTGACTACTGGTTTTTATTCGAGGTAAAAGCCGGCACCTCTCCCCTTTACCTGACCCTGCCCATTATCCAGAGTTTTGAACTGGAATTATTCAAATGGGATCAGAAGGGCCTCATGCTCCTGTCGAAAGGCGGTATTCTGACCGATGAAAAGGAAAAATACCTCAACCATTCCACCGATGTTTTCGATTTAAACATAGATCCGGATGTAAGTACGAAATATTTACTCAAAATAAACAGGCTGCCCTACAAAACCTTTTCTGCCAGGATATTCACTTCACGGGCCTTGTTAATCCAGAATTTCCAAGGCTCCATGCTCGAAGGTTTGTTACTGGGCATTATCCTTTGTGTGATCCTTTATCATCTGCTGATCTATTTAAGGGTCCGCGAAACCGAGTATATGCTTTTGGCAGTCTACATGTTCTTTTTAAGTATCCAGATCATTACGATCACCGGTTCGTTCGGTGCCGTCTGGTATTTTAAGGATACCAGCTGGAACCACATTTTTTACAACAGCGTAGCTCCTTTTTCAGCATTTTTCAGCTTTTGGTTTAGCTATGTTTTCCTCAACATCAGCAGGAAAGAACACCCCTGGATATCAAAGATTTTCTTTGCATTTATGGGGATTTTTGTATTGTCTCTCATATTTGCTTTAGCCAGGGTAAGAAGCCTGGAACAGCTCACCACCATGATTTCGGGCCTGGCCTCTGTTTTTCTGTTCATCATCGGTATCATCAGGCTGAGGCACCAGTTCAAGCCGGCCATAGTCTATATCATTGCCTACATCCCTACTTTTATATCCATTCCTTACCTGCTTTTCTATTTCTTCGGCTACATTACCTACTCTTGGTTTACGCATAACAACCTCCTGATAAGCATAGCCCTTCAGGCAATTTTATTTTCACTGGCCATTGCGGCCAAGATAAACATCCTGAAAACTGAGAATGAAAATCTGCTCCAGGCAGAAAACCAGCGTCTGGAAAGCATGGTATCGAGCCGGACAGCCGAACTGCAGAAAGAAAAAAGCAAAGTAGAAAATACCCTTGTTGAACTTAAAAATACACAGGCCCAGCTTATCCAGTCCGAAAAACTGGCGAGTCTTGGTGAGCTGACGGCAGGCATCGCCCATGAAATTCAGAACCCTTTGAATTTTGTTAACAACTTCAGCGAAGTGAGTGTGGAGCTGATTGAAGAACTGGCGGCAGAACGAAAAAAGGATAAAGGAGAACGTGACGAGGAACTTGAAAACGACATTTTATCCGATATTTCAGGTAATCTTCAAAAAATAAATCACCACGGCAAGCGGGCCAGCAGTATTGTCAAAGGCATGCTGGAGCATTCAAGGGCCAGTTCGGGCTTAAAAGAGCTGATAGACATCAATGCGATGGCCGAAGAATACCTGCGTCTGGCTTATCACGGGCTCAGGGCCAATGACAAGAGCTTTAAGGCTGAATTCAAGATGGAATTGGATCCTGGTCTGCCTGAAGTCGAAGTGATCCAGCAGGATTTTGGCCGAGTTTTGCTAAATCTGATCAATAACGCGTTTTATGCAACTAAAAGAGTGGAAAAGCCACTGGTAACCGTTAAAACAGAACGAAAAGATAATCAGGTACTGATAAGAATTTCTGACAATGGAAGCGGAATACCTGAGGCTGTGAAAGATAAGATATTTCAGCCCTTTTTCACCACCAAACCAACCGGAGAAGGCACCGGTTTGGGGTTGAGCCTGGCTTATGATATTGTCAAAGCCCATGGCGGGGAATTGAAAGTAGAAACGAAAGAGACAGAGGGCAGTGAGTTTATCATTAATTTCCCTGTTGCCTGAGTACATAGGTAATCGGATTATAAGAATTTATAGTGTATAAAAATACGGAAGCCAGGAAATTATTTAACTCCTGAGGCACCTGAAACGGTATTTGCAAAGGAGTGGAAGAGAATTGAAAGTAGGGACAAAGAAGGATATTTTCGGAGTTTATTGTTACTTTGCATGCATAACTTTTTTAAATATTACTAATGTAGTTATGGTTTTACAGACGATACTGACACTCATCATTTTGAGTCAATTACGCAAAACTCTTAAAACAGCCGGACTGCTATCCAAATGGGATAAACTTATCTGGACTGGTGTATTTCTTTGCATCGCATTGATCGTGCTTAATTCCATCCTGAAAGAAAACGTGCAGATCGCAATTTGGCTCAGTCATGCACTGTTTTTCTCGTTATTGTATCTGATATTTACGCAAAAAGAGTTTCTTTCGGCAAAACCTTTGATATATGCACTGTTGCCTTTAACAGCTATCAACTTTATTGAAGATGTAGTTAAAGCAGTAGATCATGATTTTTATAAAAGCACGGAGGATTATTTCGGGACAGCCGTAATGTTCGCTGTTGTCTGGATGATAGCTATGCTCATTATTAATAACAAACAAAAAAAAGAGCTTGAAAATGAGCGGCTAAAAAATGAAGAAAAAGAAAAGGAATATAAAATAACCGAAACTTTAAAAGCTGCTTTGGAAGTGCAGGTAAAAGAACGCACCGCAGAATTAACAAGACAAAAAGAAGAGTTGGAGCAAACGCTTAATGAACTGAAGTCTGCCCAGTCCCAACTCATTCAATCTGAAAAAATGGCAAGTTTAGGCGAACTCACCGCCGGCATTGCCCACGAGATACAAAACCCGTTAAATTTTGTCAATAATTTTTCAGAAGTAAGCAAAGAACTGCTCGACGAAATGAAGGCAGAGATGGATATGGGTAATGGTGAGGCAGCAAGAGATCTTGCAGATGATGTTATCCAAAACCTGGAAAAGATAAATCATCATGGAAAACGGGCTGATGCCATCGTTAAGGGCATGTTGCAACATTCGAGGGCAAGCTCGAATGAAAAAGAACCGGTCGATATCAATGCTCTGTGCGACGAATACCTGCGTCTCTCCTATCATGGCCTCCGGGCAAAGGACAAGTCTTTTAACGCAACCCTGAAAACAGATTTCGATGACTCGATAAAGAAAATTAACATAGTTCCTCAAGACGTCGGAAGGGTGATCATGAATTTACTGACCAATGCATTTTATGCGGTAACAGAGAAGAAAGTGGACATGATCGCGGCAGGACTAAAATATGAGCCAAGTGTGTCAATCATTACTAAAAAGGTACCTGAAGGAGTGGAAATAAGGGTATGCGATAACGGTAAGGGAATTCCGGAAGAGATAAAAGAAAAAATTTTTCAACCTTTTTTTACCACTAAACCCACCGGAAAAGGCACGGGATTGGGCTTGTCGTTGAGCTATGACATCATCACCAAAGGCCATAATGGTGAACTGAAAGTGGAAACAAAGGAAAACGATTCAGAAAATACGGGTACCACCTTCATTATCAGTTTACCCGAATAGAAATAATTTACTAATAAAAAGCCATAGAAAAATGAAAATTCTCGTAGTAGACGACGAAACCGATGTACAGATGCTTTTTACCCAGAGATTCAGAAGCGAAATCCGGAATAAGGAGATGGAGTTTGCTTTTGCTTTTTCGGGCGAAGAAGCCATCGAATACATGGAGGGCCATGAAAACGAAGCAGTTCTGATTTTATCCGACATCAACATGCCGGGGATGAGCGGACTCGAGTTGCTGAAACATATTAAATTAAAATATGAAAAACCACCCCCGGTAGTCATGATGATCACAGCTTACGGCGATGATGAGAACTACAACGAAGCGATGAAGCTCGGGGCTGATGATTTTTTAACCAAGCCTGTAGATTTTCCTAAATTAAAAGAAAAGCTAAAAACCCAATTGATATGACCAAGATCTTAGTGGCCGACGACGAAGCAGACCTGGAAACGCTTATTCGTCAGAAATTCAGACAGAAAATCAGGGAACAGCAATATGAATTTGTTTTTGCCGTCAACGGACAGGATGCCCTTCATAAAATAGAAGAACATCCTGATATAGAAATTGTACTGAGCGACATCAACATGCCCGAAATGGACGGATTGACCCTCCTGACCAAACTGGGCGAAGGCAATCCGCTGATCAAAGCGGTCATGGTCTCAGCCTATGGCGACATGGACAACATCCGGGTGGCCATGAACCGCGGGGCTTTTGATTTTATCACCAAACCCGTCAATTTCCAGGACCTGGAACTGACGATGGAAAAAACCATCGGGCATGTAAAACAGCTCAGGGAAACCTTGAAAGCCATCAAGGAAAACAATATCCTGAAGATGTATGTGGATGAGAATGTCCTTAACTTTATGGGAACGAGAGAATATGAGAATTCACTCACCGATAATGAAACGATTGAAGGCTCGGTGGCCTTCATTGATATCTGCAGTTTTACTTCTATCAGTGAAAAAGAAACACCCGACACTGTCGTGAAAATGCTGAACCAGTATTTTGATCTGATGGTAAAGGAAATCATTGCCCAGAACGGCATCGTCGATAAGTTTATCGGAGACTGCATTATGGCAGTTTTCAAAGGCCCTTTTCATCTCGACAGGGCCATCGACGCCTGTCTTAGCATAAAAAGCAAGATTGATCAGTTACCGGCTGATCATGGTTTTACACCCAAAGTCTCGATAGGCATCAATAGCGGAGAAATGGTCTCAGGCAATATCGGGTCTGCCACTCTGAAAAGGCTGGATTACACCGTCATAGGCGACATTGTCAATACTGCTCAGAGACTACAGGGTGCCGCGGGCATAAACCAGGTGCTTATTACGGAAGAGTGCTACGAAAAAGTAAAGCAATCATTCAGTTGTAAGCAGATCGGAGCATCGACCCTGAAAAACAAGGCGGCCAAAGTAATGTTATATGAAGTACTTAACTGATGGAAGAAGGAGAATGGAGTATGGAAAACGAAAGTTATCGCGTCCTGCCTCACCGTTCGACCGGATAATCGTTCTACTATTCATTCCCGCCCGAACAAAGTTCAGGTCGGGTAAACATTCAATCATTCATTTATTCTATCATTCATTCACTCTATCATTCTTTTATTCTCTCATTGAAAACTAACTGAAATCGTATGAAATATGAACAGGTTTATTCTTTTTTAATAGAAAAATTACAAACCGGATTACCCTCTTATACCACTTATCATGACGTTTCCCATACCCTGAGTGTGATTCAATATGCTGAAGAACTGGCGGCCTCAGAGAACATCACCGGCGATGAACTGACATTGCTCAAGACAGCTGCATTATTTCACGACGCGGGCTTTCTTCAGAGCCATATAGAGCATGAAATGCTCTCATGTAAACTCGCCCGGAAATACCTGCCTGACTATGATTACACCGAAGACCAGATTGAGAGCATCTGTTCGATGATCATGTCTACCAAACTACCGCAATCTGCCGACAACCAGCTTAGCCAGATACTCTGCGACGCCGATCTTTTCTATTTCGGAGATGATGATTACCCGGCCAAAGCAGAAAAGCTGTACAAAGAATTCCACCATAACGGAATGATAAAAAACAGGGAAGAATGGGACCAGAAACAGGTTGAATTCGTTTCAGAGCACCAGTACTTTACGAAAGTCGCCCGGAAAAGCAGAGAAAAAGGAAAACAAAAAAACTTATTTAATCTTGTCTCAAAATTGGAACACTCAAAACATCTGAAAAAAAACAGTATTTCTGTAAACCTGCTGAAAGACGCCGTGTCTATGGTGGTCGGGGTCGTTATCGCCGCCTTTGCCTTAAAAGGCTTCCTGGTACCCAACCATTTCTTTGACGGTGGGGTGACAGGTATTTCCTTATTACTTCACGAAATCTATCATATAAACCTTGCGGCGGTCATTATTTTGCTGAATATCCCTTTTATCATCGTCAGTTTTTTTACGGTCAGCAGAACTTTTGCATTGAGAACATTTATCAGTGTGGTTTTACTGGGCATATGCCTGGTACTGCTTCCCCAATTTTCACTCACCCATGATAAACTGCTCATTTCCATTTTCGGCGGGGCATTTCTCGGCATAGGCATCGGGCTGGTGATGCGGGCAGGTGCAGCTCTCGACGGGATTGAAGTACTGGCCCTTTACACCCTGAAAAGAACCTCATTTACCATTTCTGAGATCATTCTGGGGATCAACATCATTATATTTACCATCGCCGCCTTTCAGTTTGGTATTGAAACAGCCTTATACTCTATCCTGACTTACTTTACAGCCACCAGGACGATCGATTATGTAGTGGAAGGCCTCCAGGCCCATACAGGGGTCACGATCATTTCAAGCAAGAGTGAGGTAATCAAACACCAGCTCGTTAACACCATGGGCAAAGGAATCACGGTTTACAAAGGTGAGAGGGGCTTTCTGCCGGGGAATTTTGACGAAAGTGCCGATTGCGACATCATATTTACCGTCATTACCAGGCTGGAACTGAGGAAACTGAAAAATCTTATCGCGGAAGTGGATCCGCGGGCCTTTGTGTTTGCCAACACGATCAAGGAAGCCAGTGGCGGAATCCTTAAAAGACGGAATCGTCATTGATCCGGATTTATTCCCGGAAGTGCGTGATCGTCAGTTTTTTCATCACGATTTAAAATGTAGCCATTACATGAAAGCATCAGTATTTATTGCCTCTCTTCTGCTTGTTCCTGCCCTGACCATCGCCCAAAAGCCCAGGGCAAGGGATATCGGCGTGCCTTTTGACGGTAATCCTGGTAAGTTCAATGCCATCACCGATGTCAAAGGCGTTGAAGTGGGTTACAGCACGATTATTTCGGGTCAGGGAAAGAATATAAGAGGCAAAGGCCCGGTAAGAACCGGGGTAACTGCCATTTTTCCAAGGGGGAGAAAGAACAATCCGGTGTATGCCAACTGGTATTCGCTCAACGGCAACGGCGAAATGACAGGAACCACCTGGATCACGGAATCAGGCTTCCTGGAAGGTCCGCTCATGATCACCAACACCAACAGCGTAGGTGTCGTACGGGACGCGGTGTTAAAATGGTATGTCAAAAACAAATGGTATAACGAGGATTTCTGGTACACTTACCCTGTTGTGGCCGAAACCTACGATGGCTTCATGAATGACATTTACGGCTTCCATGTGCAGGAAAAACATGCTTATGAGGCCCTGGATAACGCTAAAAGCGGCCTTCTGGCCGAAGGAAACGTCGGCGGCGGCACGGGCATGATGTGTCTGGGTTTTAAAGGCGGCACCGGAACCTCGTCCAGGGTGGTCAGCGTAAAAGACTCAACTTATACCGTCGGGGTGCTGGTACAGTCCAATTTCGGAGGCAAGCGGAACTTCACCGTGGCAGGCGTACCCGTCGGGAAAGAGCTGAAAGACACCCTGAACTACGAATTCAAAGCCCCGCCCTCCTATCAACCCGGTGACGGTTCCATCATTGTCGTAGTAGCAACAGATGCTCCCTTATTACCCCACCAGCTGAAAAGAATAGCCGCCAGGGTGCCACTGGGTATCGGAAAAGTGGGTGGCAGAGGCGAAAATGGTTCCGGGGATATTTTCCTGGCGTTTTCCACGGCCAACCCCGGAGCATTTCAGCGGGAGAATTTCGCTAAACTGGATGAATTTCCCAATGATCTCATCAATCCTTTGTTTGAAGCCACCGTGCAGGCTGTTGAAGAAGCCATCATTAATGCCATGGTGGCGGCAGAAACCATGGAGGGCATCAACGGCAACAAAGCCTACGGATTACCCCACAAAGAACTCATCGCGATCCTTAAAAAATATAACCGGGTAAAATAGTACAGCTGCGGGTTTCAACCCGTTGTAAACAGAATAAAGCATTAATCCCTTATGAAGTCAAAAATCATAATCCTGCTTGTCTTTTTTTCTCAGCAAGTGTTGGCACAATCCTATCAGCAAGTCCATCAGAAGGCCATATTGGTAGATACACATAACGATATCCTGACCCAAACCATGGAAAAGGGGTTCGTTTTTGACAATGATCTTAAAGGTAAAACGCATAGTGACCTCAAAAGATGGAAACAGGGCGGTCTTGACGTACAATTCTTCTCCGTCTGGTCTGACGGCAACCAGGTGAAGCCTTTTGAATTTGCCGTAAGACAGATAGACTCGCTGGATGCCGTTATAAAACGCAATCCGGACAAGATCGTGAAGGTGGCCAACAGCACTGAACTTTATAAGGCCGTTAATCAGAAGAAAATAGCTGCCCTTATCGGCGTAGAAGGCGGTCACATGATCGAAGATGACATGACAAAACTGGATTATCTCTATAAAAGAGGTGTGAGGTACATGACCCTCACCTGGAACAACTCCACGCCCTGGGCCAGCAGTGCTTTTGATGAAACGTTCAGTAAAACGCTGGATCATAAAGGCTTATCAGATCTTGGTAAGCAGATTGTCAGAAGAATGAACACGCTGGGCATGATGGTGGACATCAGTCATGTCGGAGAAAAAACGTTCTGGGATGTCATAAAAACCACCAGTAAACCGATCATTGCCTCTCATAGCTCTGTTTATAACATTTGTCCTCACCAGAGAAACCTCAAAGACGAGCAGATCAGGGCCATCGCCAAAAATGGCGGGGTTGTCCAGGTCAATTTTTATTCAGGATTCATTGACAGTACTTATCAGCGTAAAAGCGACGCCTTTATAAACAGCCATAAGACAGAAAGCGATTCGCTCACCCGCCTCGGAATGGCAGATTACCTGGTTGGCGAGTATTTGTTCTCTAAATATCCTGATGAAGTAACAGCCCTGAGACCCCCGCTTTCTTTACTGATACAACACATCGAGTACATCATTAAGTTAGTGGGTGTTGACTATGTGGGCCTGGGCTCTGATTTTGACGGCATTGAGTCGGCTCCGCAGCAACTTGACGACGTCACCTCCTACCCGCTGATCACCAAAGCCCTGCTAGAAAAAGGATATTCTGAAAAAGACCTCAACAAAATCCTTGGAGGCAATATCCTGAGGGTTCTGAAAGCGAATGAGGCAAAATAAGCCTGTTAGTACTCAGCTTTTCTCAAAGACATATTCCTGCAGATAAGCACGCCTGTGCGTATCTGCAGCTTAATCTTAATAGTATTCCGTCGCGTCCTGAATCCATTCAATCATTGAAATATTCCTTCACTGAAGTATTTAATAATCTCCCATTCAATCACTCACTCATTGAAAATTATACCCCCACAACAATAAGCCAAGCTTCTGACCAAATAAACCAAGCGATTGACCAGATAGACCAACACGTTTTTAATGGCTGAATATAACTTTGTGATAGTCAGTGAGCTACCATTTGCTGAGATCGTTAGGGTTAGTAATCCACACAAATTTTACAATTTGTTTCAGTCGTGTTATATTCTAATCACCATCGTTATGAAGCATTTCATAAAAAAGCCGCTGTATTCTCTGATAGGCATTGTATCAGTACTTATTCCAGCATTCAGGTGCTCTGAAGAACCCCGTGAAGCAGAGCATTACAGCATTGCTTCTTCAGATTACGGCATCCTGGCAGAGAAATCACTTGACCTAATGAGCAGCCTTGACATCGACAACTGGGGAAGTATGATGAGCGACAGCGTAGTGTATTATTTCCCGGATGAAACCCAGACAAAACTGGTAGGAAAAGCCGAAGTACTTTCATGGTGGAAAAACTATGTAAGCACTTCAGGCCTGAAATCGATGACCATTGAAAACGCAAGTTATCTGCCGGTTTCCCTGGATAACAACCTCGGAACGAAAGAACTACCGGGAGTGCAGGTTATCGCCTATTTTTCCAATAAAATGGTTTACCGGGAGCATACCAGTTCAATAAGAATGAATTTTGTTATTCATTTTGATAAAGAGAAACTGATTGACGGATATTACACCTATTATGACCGGTCTGACATAATGCCTGAAGTGAAGCACTTGTGAAGAGTCATGTTTTGAAATACTATTGAGCCTGTTTGGCTTACTGAGTGTCAGGATTAATTAAGAATTATTTATATATTTAGTTTACCATCCCCTGCCGGGCTGTGGGTGCAAGCTTTTTTCTTTCAGATCAATAAGTCCCTGGTTTAAGAGTATAATACGTATTTTACTATCAATATATGTCAAAAAAGAAATCATTTCCCCAGCCGATTACCATCCTGATGGTCATTATCGTGCTGGCGGGCATCAGTACCTGGCTGTTGCCGGCAGGGCAATACAATAAACTGACGGCCAATGCCGGGAAAAACTTTGTCATGACCACGCCATCCGGAGAAGTAACCTTTCCGTTTACCCAAAAGACGCTGGACAGCCTTAAACTTAATATTTCTCTTGAAAAATTCAGGCATGGCGATATCCGCAAACCGGTGTCTGTGCCGGGCACGTTCCAGGTGCAGGAAAGAACCCCCCAGGGTTTTGTCAACATCATACAGGCCCCTGTAAAAGGAATATATGACAGCATCGACATCATCCTGTTTATCCTCATAATAGGCGGATTTATGTACGTTTTTAATGAAACGCAGGCCATTTTCAAAGGCATCGCCTCGCTTTCTCATACCATGAAAGGCCGCGAGTCCTGGCTGATCATCATCCTGATCTTTATTTTTGCTTTTCTGAGGTCTTCTTATGGCATGGAAGAAGAAGCCCTGGTGTTTTATCCTATTCTTGTGCCGCTGTTCCTGGCGGCGGGATATGACCTGATGGTGCCCCTGGCCGTTATTTTCGGAGGTACTACCATTGGCGGCATCCCTGGTTTTTCAAACCCCTTTTCCACCATTATAGCTTCCAATGCCG
Source organism: Emticicia sp. CRIBPO (assembly GCF_009905725.1). Taxonomy (GTDB): domain Bacteria; phylum Bacteroidota; class Bacteroidia; order Cytophagales; family Spirosomataceae; genus Leadbetterella. The sequence goes on from NZ_JAAAKV010000008.1 coordinate 359,578, forward strand.
CCGGGATCAACTGGATGGATGGTTTATATGAGAGGCTCATTCTTTTTGCCATCGCCACTCCTCTGATGACCTGGTATGTGCTTCGTTATGCCCGCAAAGTAAAGAAAGATCCGTCAGCCTCACTGGTTTTCCAGACAGACGGACATGTGGCGTCGCCATATGAGATGCACCTTACGGAGGGAAATGAATCCCCGAAGCTTGACCTGAAAACAAAGTTGTTATTGCTGATATACCTGCTTACTTTCCTGGTGATGATTTTTGGTGTCGTATTTTATGACTGGTGGACCCTCGAGATGTCTGCACTCTTTCTGGGCTCATCCATCCTGGTGGCGTTTATTTCAGGAATTTCAGAGAAAAAGTTCGTCAGAGAATTTGTCAGCGGAGCCGAGAGCCTGCTTACTGTAGCCTTTATTGTGGGTGTAGCCAGGGGCGTTACGGTCATTCTTAATGAAGGCCATGTAAGTGATTCCCTGCTTTTTTATGGCACTCAGTTGGTCGGTGGCATGCCTCCGGCTTTGTTCATATTGCTGCTGATGGTCTTTTATATGTTTTTCTCGCTGTTCATCAGTTCTTCTTCAGGCATGGCCGTGCTGACCATGCCGATTATCGGGGCCATGGCGATTATTGTCAATATTCCCGGCCGGGAAATTGTCAACGCCTACCTTTATGGCATTAATATCATGTTTTTTGTGTCCCCTACCAGCCTTTTGCTGCCCTCTCTGGCGTTGGTCAACGTAAGCCTGAAAGCCTGGATGCGTTTCATCACTCCCATGCTGGTGATGCTGGTCATCCTTTGTTCGGTTTTCCTGGTTGCCGGAATCTGGTTTGGATCATAAATTATTGTTTATCAGCTTTGTATTAGTCAATAACCGGAACCTCCTGAAGATTTTAAGCGGGGGGTGATCAGGTTCTTTATTTGAAAGAATTGAAATTCCGGAGTAAAGAAAACTTCAAAAAAGCCGGCAGCTCTTTGATGATTGCTTACAGCTATTTTGTACATTTGAATAAACCGACCCAAATTCAAAGCCTGTTTTACTATGAAAGCATCACTATTCGGGATGATGTCGATTGTCCTGGTTTTATCATCAGCTTACGTTTTCGCTCAAAACGCCCTTCCGGATTCTGTAAAAGCCCTTGGAAAGGACATCTATCAAAATAAATGCAGTGTTTGCCATACCAAGGGAGGGGTCGAAGGAGCCCCCGGACAGGAATTGTTGTCGGGCATGAGCTCCAAAGCGATTTATGCGGCCCTGATCACCGGAAAAATGAAGGTACAAGGCCAGGCTCTCACCGATACAGAAAGAAAAGCGGTGGCCCAATGGCTCACAGGCAGGGCTTTAACCGATACAAAGCTACCGTCAGAAGCCTATACAAAGTTTTATCTGCCCCAGAAAGTCAGTTATGAATCAGGCTGGGGTGGAAATCCGGAAGGCACTGGATTTGTAAAATACTCCGGCATCAATGCTGACAACGTCGGTTCATTAAAGTTGAAATGGGCGTTCGCTTTTCCTGAAGGCACACAGGTCAGAAGTAAGCCTGCCATAGCGGGTGACTGGCTCATTGTAGGCGGACAATACGGGGAAGTCTATGCTATCCATAAGAGAACAGGTAAAATAGGCTGGGAATTTAAAGCAGATGCCGCCATTCGCGGTGCGGTGGCTATTGCACCCGCTGCCAGCGGATTAAGGGTCTATTTTGCGGATTACTCCACCAATGTCTATGCACTGAACCTGGCCAGCGGCCGGTTGATCTGGAAGAAAAGGTCGGGAAAACACCCTTTATCAGCCAATACAGGCTCTGTGGCTGTCTCCGGAAACACAGTTTTGGTGCCACTCACTTCCTTTGAAATCAACTCTACAGCGAATCCTGATTACAATTGTTGCACCTCTTCCGGGGAACTCGTGGCCCTGGATGCCGTATCAGGAGAAATCAGATGGAGACACCGTGTGATCCCCGAAGAAGCTAAAATCAGCGGTAAAAAGAAGAACGGAGCAGATTTCTACGGACCATCCGGAGCCCCGGTATGGTGCAGCCCTACAGTAGATGTTCAGAGAGGCCTGGTGTATATCGGTACGGGAGAGAATTATACCAACCCGCCTTCAAAAACGAGCGATGCCATCCAGGCCATCGATATAAAAACAGGCAAACTGGTCTGGACTTTTCAGGCGACGCAAAACGACGCCTGGAATTTAGCCTGTCCCGATGCCCCCAACTGTCCTGAAAAGAGCGGCCCTGACTTTGATTTCGGTATGGCTCCCCTGCTGATCAAAGGCGGCAATGCCGGCAAAGACATCCTGGTGGTGGGTCAGAAATCGGGCATGGTGCACGGCCTGGATCCGGTTTGCGGCCATGTGATCTGGCAAAACCGCGTCGGTAAAGGCGGAATGCTCGGCGGTATTCACTGGGGCATGGCCTCAGACGGCCGCAAAGTATATGTGGCGAATGCGGATAATTTTTATGCCCTGAATCCGGGTGAACCTGGATTGAAGGCTGCTCCGGGCTTATTTGCCCTTGACGTGGCTACCGGAAAAACCCTCTGGTATCAGGCTACGCCCGCTTGTCCGGGTGTGGTTCCTTGTATTCCGGCAAATTCTGCCGCACCGCTGGCTTTGCCGGGCCTGGTATTCGCCGGAACCCTCGATGGCCATATCAGGGCCTATAAGGCTGAGAGCGGCGAGATTATCTGGGACTTTAACACCATCCGTGACTACCAGACGGTTAACGGCGTAAAAGGAAAAGGCGGTTCTCTTGACGGCCCCTCTCCTGTCGTGTCCGGCAATATGCTCTTTGTCAATTCCGGTTATGGTATGTTTGGCGAAATTCCCGGCAATCTGCTGATTGCATTCGAATTGGACAATAAGTGAATTTTGAATGTTTCAATGATGAATGCCTGAATGACCTGAGCCCGGCTCAGGCTGGAATAAATCATTTACAGAGACCTTGCATACAATGTCTGTCTTTGAATTAATAAGTAATAAAAATATCTGCTTAAAGCTAAAAGCCTGTGGCTTAAGGCCTGCAGCTTACAGCTAAAAAATTAATCAACCTTCAAAATAACAGCCATATGAGCAGCAATGAAAGACCTACCCGGGGTAACGGGAAAATATGTTATCTCGAGATACCTTCCCTGGATATCGCCGTTTCTGTATCGTTCTATAAAAATGTGTTCGGATGGAATATAAGAGAACACGGCAACGGACATTTCTCGTTTGACGATGGTGTGGGGGAAGTAAGCGGTATGTGGGTTACGGGCACAAAACCCCACACAGATCCGGGGATCATCGTCAGTATTATGGTTGACAGTGCCGAAGCCACAATAAACGCGATCGAAGAAAACGGAGGCAGAATAGTAAGGGAATTAGGCTTCCAGGCCCCGGAAATCACCGCACATTTCAGCGACCCGGCAGGAAACATACTGGGCATTTACCAGGAGCCGGTCTAGGTGATGTTCAATGATGGGTGCCTCAATGCCTGAATGAGTAGTTTGCAGGGATATTGCCTGTAATCAATGCTATCAGCCCCAAATGTGCTTCCGGAACTGTCTGTTTACGGTATACATAGTGCCTCATCAACGGCCTCACTCTGGTTTATCGTCGGAACATTCGACTCTTTTGTGTCGTAAACAAGCCAAACAGATGGTTTGGACTAATGGTTTTTTGCAACCGTGGTCTCCAATCTGTTTGGCTTTGAGGGTAATATGCTTCTAATTACTTATTTAAGCATTTTGTTTTTCCAACCACTTCAAAATTGATTGGGTAGTTTCCTCCGGCTTTTCCTGTTGAATCCAATGACCACAATCCAGACTGACGATATCCAGATCAGGAACAATATTTTTCAGGTTTTCAGACTTGGGAATCGTATCCTGTTCACCATATATCATAAGAGTCGGTTGGTGAATGATTGGGGTTATGTCCGCCATTAAGTGCCAGTTTCTGTCCAGGTTTCTGTACCAGTTTATACCTCCCGTAAAGCCTGATGACTCGAATGCAGAAACAAAGACAGACAGTTCGTTGTCTTCCATTAAAGGTTCCCCAAGTGGTTTTTCTGCTCTTGCAAGATTTATCATTAACATTCCGGGCTCTGGTGGTGTGAGAGATACGTTTTTGCGGAATATGTTACGGAGGAACCGGGAGGTGTTTTCATTCATTATCGCATCTGCTACTCCCGGTTGCCGATTGAAGTGCACGAAATAGAAGTCTCCTCCAAAAAAGGCTTCCATGAATTCAATCCAAGGCGTTTCCCCACGTTCCTGATAAGGCAAAGCCAGGTTTATTACTTTATTTACCCGTTCAGGATGCAATAAAGCCAGACTCCAAACGACATTTGCACCCCAGTCGTGACCAACAAAAGTGGCATTTTCATATCCAAAGTAATCGAGTAGTCCGACCAGGTCACCTGTCAGGTGTTCAATGTCGTATTCAGTTACTTCGGTCGGCCTGGATGAGTTGCCATAGCCTCTCTGGTTTGGAATGATGACATGATAGCCGGCTGCAACAAGTGCCGGAACCTGATAACGCCAGGAAAAAGCATGTTCCGGAAAACCGTGACAGAGGACAATAGGTTTTCCCGCATTTTGTTTACCTGCTTCAAAGACTTCCAGTTCTGCACCGTTGACTGAAATAAGAGTGGGTTTCGGGAAATTGGCTGAGTTAATTACGTTTGTCATTTTTATTCTTTTAAAGATGAATTAATGCTCAAACTTATCCCTCGTAAATGACAGCCTTATGTCAGGGGTCAAAAAGAAACTAGTAGTAGTTTTCAAAATATTCCTGCAAGGTTATTTTATGCGGCTCAAATTTCTCGGCAAGTATTTCCAATTTTTTAATTCTGTCCAAACGGAAAAAACGAAATTCACTTCTTAGCCGGCAATAGGCAACCAACAACCAATTTTCGGTGCTTAACAATGCAAACGGTTCAATATGCCGGGTGGTGGTATTGTTTTGTTCGTTGATGTATTCAAGTTTTGTAAGGCGAAAATTTGTCAAAGCAAATTGCAGGTCAGATAAGCTGCTGCTGTTTCTTTCCTCACGGGTATTCTGGTCAAACCGTGTTCTTTCTGAAATTAAGTTAACTTTGTCTCTCGTGTTGCGTTTCAGGACCGATTTTATTTTTTCAATGGCTTCGGTGTAATCTTTAATGAATGAAGTGTCTTTGTTTTTCTGAACCCATTGTTCTGCGGTAATTAACGCATTCGCCTGTGCCTCTGTAAACATTACGGGCGGAACCCTGTAACCTTCCATCAGCGAATAACCTTTCCCGTCTTCCGTAATAATCGGAACACCCGCTTGTTCCAAAGCCCTTATGTCCCGGTAAATTGTCCTGATACTCACGCTGAATTTTTCTGCGAGTGTCGTTGCATTCAAAAGACGTTTCGTTTGTAACTGTGTTAATATGGCAGTCAGCCGGGAAAGCCGCTTAGTGTCGTTGTCGTTCATTTTTTTTCTGACTGTTCATGTTTGCAAGTGGTATTGCGTCCGGAAACGGCTTTTTGTCTGCAGGATAAATACCGTAAAGTATGCCAAACATTTTTTATCACTCGTTTTATCCGTTCACAACGGGAGACTGGTTGCGACTTTCTATATGCCCGCTAAAATCAATAATAATATGGAGCCTGGCACGAAACTTCTGGCACCATAATGACCGGAAACCTGCAGCAGCTACCCTGCCACATGCTCCGGCCTGTAAATATCCAGGGACTGAAATTTGAATGAAAAGCCTTCCACGACCTTTGTAGCTACCAGTTCTATGTCTTTTTGATAGCTTCCGGAGCTTCTTACCACTTTTCTGGCTTGTTGTTCGGTATCGGCTTCTACTACCCACCGGTCTTTGCTTCCGATTCTGGCAAATATGTATATCATAGCATTCTCCCTTTTTTGACGAAGTAAATTTAAATACTTTATTAGCAAGATGTTGCTAAGATTTTTAGAATCTTGGAAAAATTAAAAAAATCTTCTGATTTAAGCCACGAAAAGGACGTCAGATGGGGAGTATAAGAAATGTAGTTTATTTTTGTAATCTCCTTATTATCAGTGATAATCAATGTAGTTTACCGTCTTCTTCCCGGCAATTTAGGAAAGAACGCCGGGACATTTTTTATGTAATCAGCATATCCCGGTTTTGATTCACTCAGCTTTTTTTCGAGTAAGGTAACGCCGGATACCTCCATTAACAAGAAGCTCATCAGTAAAGGACTGAATACATAGAAGTATTGCCCGGAGGGCAACACAAAGAGAAAATAACCCCACCAGATCAGGGCATCTCCGAAATAATTGGGATGCCGGGTCATTGCCCATAATCCTGTGTTCAATACTTTTCCCCTGTTTTCAGGGTCTTTTTTGAACTGCATCAGCTGCCAGTCACCACCGGCTTCGAAAAGGATGCCTACGACCCAGAAATAAATGCCGACATATTCTGAAAAACCAAAGGAAGTCCTGGACATGGCGGGTACAAATAAAGAAGAAACAACCCATAAAATGACGCCCTGCAGCAGAAATACCCTGAACAAAGACACCCACCACCAGTTTTGGCCATATTGCTGACGCCATTCCCGGTACCGGTAATCTTCGCCTTTACCTATGTTTCTGATAGCCAGGTAGAGACTGAGTCTTAAACCCCACAGGCTGACCATGATGCAGAATATCAATGACCTGAGGTCTGAAAAACCGGTTTTGTACCTGTAAAACCATACAGCAATGACAAAGCCCATGCCCCAGAAAATATCAATGATACTGGAATCTTGTAAAATAAGGCTGATCAGCCAGAGGACAAAAAGACACGAGGTGATGACTGCCGCACCCGTCAAAAACGGGTAATCGCGGGTCCCGAGGAAAAAACAAACGGCCAAAAGCATCAGAAGAAGTATAATTCTGGCCATAGATTCTCAGGTTTTGGGTTAAATATATCCCAAAATAATACTTTTACCGGAAATTAAGAAATAATTAATCTAAAATATTATCGTCATTAAACAAAGAAAAGGAAACCAGTCTGAAATGGACTAATTTCCTTTTTCTGTTCTCCCTTTCTCCGTTTACCTTCATCAATGAGTCAAAGTCTTTGCCTTGTTCTGCTCCTTCTTGAGGAAAATGGTCGCCTGGTTGAAAATATTCTTCAGAATATAGAAGTTACCGTAGATAGACTCTATTTCCGTACGGGTATTGGCCTGGTCTTCAATAAATTTAAGAATTCCCTTTTCGTTTACTCCTATATGATAAAACGAAGCTTTTAGTTTATGAGAAATCTCCTTGATGGTTTCATATTCCGTTTCATTGATCGCGTCTTCCAGCATTTTGAGGTCAAACGCCGATTCGTTAATGAACGAGTCAATCACCCGCATTTCGTAATCCACATCGCCTTCAGATAGTATCCTGAGCTGCGTCAGGTCTACCACAACCTCCTTAACAGGGCTGCTGCCGTTTAAGGACTCAATTTTCACTTTATTGAGGTTGGCAAACGTCGTAATCTTATTAAACAGCTCATCCGGAGAGAATGGTTTCGGAATATAGTCATTCATCCCTATCGACATACACTTGTCTTTCTCACCTACCAGGGAGTGAGCGGTCATAGCAATGATCGGAATGTTGTTTTTAAGTTCATTCCTGATATAGGTAGTGGCCTGATAGCCATCCATTTCGGGCATCTGAAGGTCCATCAGCACGACGTCATACGCTTGTTGCTGTACTTTTTCAACGGCAATTCTGCCGTTTTGAGCCAGATCAGGCAGGAACCCGAATTTTTCGAGTACCCTCAGTGCCAGTTTCTGGTTCAGAAGGTTGTCTTCTACCAGCAGCACCTTGATTTCCTTGTCGCTGTTCAGGTTGGCGTTTTTACCTTTATCTTCTTCGGCGTCTTTACCGACCACTTTCTTGAATGAAAGGGAGAAATAGAAATTAGAACCCTCTCCCAGCTTACTTTCTACATTAATTTTACCGTTCTGAAGCTCGATCAGTGATTTCGAGATGCTCAGACCCAATCCTGTTCCTCCATATTTACGGGTGGTGTCGGTATTGGCCTGTGAAAAACGGTCGAATATAACCTTCAGCTTGTCGTTCGAAATACCGATACCGGTATCAATGATGTTAAACTGGATGGTTACCTGCTCTTCGGTTTCTTCGGCAAGGTCCGCAATGATGTTAATCGATCCTTTTTCTGTGAATTTGATCGCATTATTGGTAAGATTCAGCAAAATCTGGCTTAATCTCGTAGGATCTCCCAAAATACGCTTCGGAATACTCTCATTCAGATACGGATCAAGGGTTAGGCCTTTTTCTTCCACCTTGGCGTTCAGGACAGACTTGATGTTATTGACGATCTCATACAAACTGAACGGAATTTCTTCCAGCGTAATGTTGCCTGATTCGATCTTGGATACATCCAGGATGTCATTTATAATCCCCAGAAGGTTTTCAGAGGCAATATTGATGTTTTTGACGTATTCGTTTTGCTCGCTTTCAAGGAAAGTGTCCATCAGAAGCTTAGTAAACCCGATAATGGCGTTCATCGGCGTTCTGATCTCGTGACTCATGTTGGCAAGGAAGGCATCCTTGGCCCTGGCATTTTTCTCGGCCACAATCTTGGATTTGATAAGCTCACGCTCCATCCTGATCCTCGATGACATGTCGGTAGCATTGCCTATGACATATTTTTTACCGTCCAGCAGTTCAGAAAGAACGTTATTGAACATCCAGGTCTTTAAACTGCCGTCTTTATGAACAATATTCAGTAAACCCTTATAAAAACCGTTTTCTTCCACCGTTTTCAGATAATTACTCAGGTTTTCCCTGGCATGATTCGGCACCACATCAAAAATGGTCATTTTTATCACCTCTTCGACCGTATAACCGATCAGTTCGGCACCTGCCGGGTTAATGGTCAGGAAATTGCCCTCAAGGTCATGTGTACACATAAAACCCTGGGTATTTTCAAAGAAACCTCTGTGCTTTTCTTCGCTCAGCAGCAGTTGTCTTTCCCATACCTTTTTGCTGGTAATGTCTTTACCGATACCCAGGTAGCCTGTGACGTTGTTATTATCGTCCCTAAGTGTCGTTATTGAGACTTCAACCGTGATTTTACTGCCATCTTTGCGGACGTAGGTCCATTCTTCCGTATTGGAATAAGTACTGCCGTCGGCATAATCCGCATGCAGTTTTTTACCCAGCTCCGCCCTTCTCTGGTTCATTTCAGCAGCGTCATGCACTTCCTGGAAAACAGAGTGGCCCATAATTTCATCTGCTTTATAGCCCAACATGAGTTCTGCCCCTTTATTGAAGGTGGTTATGTGGCCATATTTATCAGTCGTAATGATAGAGATATCAGTGCTGGCATTCATAATGGCTTTCAGCTGACCGAAAACCTTATCGAGGGCCATCCTGTTCTTTTTCTCAACATCTATATCCTGGAATGTTCCGTAGACCCTCTTCACTACGCCGTCGACGCTCTCACATTTGGCGATTATCCTTATCCAGATTTCATGACCTTTAGCGGTAACGATCTGCAGTTCTTCTTCAAAAGTATCGCCTTTTTCAAAAGCATGGGCGAATAAGTCCCTTACGTGCTGTTTATTGTCTTCTCCTTTGACAAAGTCGGTGCCGTTCTGCCAGCTTGGAACAAAATCCGGGCCTACTTCGTGGATTTCACGGGTCATGTGAGTCCACTGGACAGTCTGGTTGATGACATCAATGTTCCATCCGCCGACTCTTGCCACCTGGTTGGTTTGGATCAGGATTTCACGGATATGCTTTAATTCTATCTGGGCTTTGGTCTGGCTGGTTATATCCCTTCCTATGGCATAAAGTTGCTCTTTGAGGGCATCCGGCGTGGCTACCCATTCCAGGTTCCTCACTTCTCCCGATTTGGTGAGAAAGCGGCTGGTAAAATTCAGGGGAGTCTTACCGTTGCCCTGTCTGAGGATCTTCATTTTGATGTCTTTAAGATCATCAGGATGGACAAAATCTATATAATTGGAATTAATCAGTTCCTCCTCCGACCAGCCCATGGTTGTACTGATGGAAGGGTTGGTTCTTTTCAGAGATCCGTCGTTTTCTGTTATACAGATGAGGTCTTCGGACTGAATAAAGAGGTTTTCAAAATTTTCAAGTTGCAGGCGTTCCTTCCTCGACACAATCTGTGAAGCCGCTTCTTCTGCCAGCAATTTGAAGGCATTACGCTGATCTTCTGTTAATTTTTTTGGTTTGTAGTCAATCACACAAAGTGTGCCCAGCGTAAATCCGTCAGGATCAATGATGGGAAAACCGGCGTAAAATTTCACAAACGGCTCCCCCGTTACACCAGGAAATTCTTTAACTCTCTCGTCTTTGGTAGCGTCTTCGATTTCAAGCAGTTTTGTGTCCTGAATGGCAAACTGACAGAAAGAGTATTTCAGCGGCACGGAGTCGTTTTCCAAGCCCAGCTTTGCTTTATACCATTGGATTTCTTTATCTATCAGGGTAAGTAGTGAGATCGGAGTTCCGCAAATAATAGAAGCTAATTTTGTTAAGCGGTCAAACTCTTCTTCAGGTTCGCTGTAAAGAATCCTGTAATTCTCCAAAGCTTTTAACCTTTCAGATTCATTTTTCGGGGTCAGATTTGCGTTTGATGACATAATCTTGTTATAATGAAATTACTTTTTTGAGTTTTAATGGTTATAATTTGCGAAGTATGTGTGTCTTTATAATTTAAGATTCATCTTCATTAATCATTTAACAAGGCAATTTTTGTACCAGTTTATAGGTGTGTGCCAATTTTTCTTTTTTTTCTATTATAAATTTTCCAAGATTTCCCTCCGGGCATTCTGACAAGATAGCACCGGCAGCTTTCTGACTAAAAATGCTGATAATCAAAGTACAAGAGAAAAAGAAACAATTTTCATTCCTGATAATTACTGGACAAAAATAAATGGCGGATCCAAATATTTTTTTTACCCGCTTTTCTTTGAACGTAAAAGCTTGCAAAAAGATTAAAAAAATTATCGCTTAGTTTTGGAATAAGCCTGTTTTACTATAGATTTGCAGCTCAAATGGCGAAGTGGTGGAACTGGTAGACACGCTACTTTGAGGGGGTAGTGGGCGTTAGCCTATGCGAGTTCGAGTCTCGCCTTCGTCACGAAAAAGGCCTTCTGCTGAGCGGAAGGCTTTTTGTTTATAGAATCTTCCTGTTAATTGTACTATTTACACTTTTCTGAAGAAGCTCAGTTTCTTTTTCCTGTAGCCTTTGATCTTATAATTTTCATCATAATAGCACTTCAGAGGGCTTTTCGGCAGTCTTGCATAGATCGGAAGGAAAAGCCCTGCATATACTGATATGCCTCTTGGATTCCCGATATTAAAAATGCCCAGTGCATTATCTGAACCCAGGTACAGCCCACCCGCTCTGACCGCCAGACCTACGTTAAGATTAGAATAATTGTTGTCAAGCGATATCGGAGCAGAAAACTCAAAATATTTCCGCTCGTAACGGGGAATCACGCTGATTCCAGAGTGCCCGATCGGCCCTCTCCTGTTGCCGGGCAGAACGCTTTGTCGCCAGATGGTATGAATATATATTTTTTCGGAATAAGCATAATCGAAACTAAGTATGGTTGTTGCCGGAAACAAAACCGTATAACTGTGCTGATAAGTGGTGGGATCAAGGGAATAGACATTTTCAATAGATCGTATAAAACCATCTGTACCTTTCAGTTTGTAGAAATCATCCGGTTCTATCCTGTCGTTTGTGCTGCTTACGTTGGCGACATTTACCATTCCAGGGTCACTGTACCTGAGGTATCCTATGTCGACTATTGAAAAACCGATTCTGTATTTGTACTTGTTTTTCGTAGGATCAGATACCCTCTGACCGTTATGGGTAAATTCATATTTTCTTCCGTCCGGTCTGAATTCATAGATCAAGCCTAAATCGAGTCCGAATCCTGTCCCCAGCCCGTTGATTTTTGTGAGGCTGCTGAGCCCGAGGCTTCCTGCCGTTACATTGCTGAAAGACCCTTCCGTTTTAGGCAGGTCTATGGTGGTTCTGATCATACCGGGCTTCCAGTTGGAAGGCGTCCGGCTCAGCAGATAATCTATATCGGTACCTGTTACATTCGTGGCAAAATCGCTCACAAACCTCTTTAAAGTAATTCCTCCTTTAAAAAAGCCCTCATCTTCATCTTTGATGACTTTACCAATGGTAATAAAATATTCATTATATAACCCGTTGTTCAATGTAAAAGCATTACCGGTACTTGGGGTTGTGGTGTAATTGGGAGACTTAAGACTGGTAACAATAGCCTCTCCAACCGGCTCTGAGGTATTATTCAGTGAAGTCATCAGTCTGTATCTGACTCCCATCGCAATTCCTGTTTTATGCTTCTGATTGTTATACTGAATGGCCGGGCCACGCCCTTCAACGTTGAGGATCATCCTGATATTCTTCCTGTTCTGATTAACGCCGGCGTATGAATTCATCCACTTTAGCGGGCCTCCTGGGCTTGTTCTGTATTTGTCATCATAGGTACCGGTAGCCATCGTTACAAAAGAAAAAGGGGCTGACCAGCGGGCATAATTATTCTGAAGGTCCAGACCTACCCCGCCCACATGTACAAAGAGCAGATAACGGCTATCCACTACGTTGGCTGGGTTTAAGGGCAGAGCGTTGGTTCCTGAATAGTTTCCTGAAGATGCTCCCAAAAAATTTTGAGAAAAAACCTTAACCGAAAAGAAAAAGAAAAAGAATATTTTGTATTTTGAAGGCTTCAAACCGGAAAGTTTTAAATAGTTATCACAAAGTTAGGTAATTGTAAGTAAAACGAAAGGTTTAAAAAATTATTCCAAAGAAAAACATATGAAAAACAATTTCTCTAATTATCAGACTCAGGGGTTTTATGATGAGCTCGTAAAACAAGACAATCTCCCCCGTCCCGGGAACGAAGTAATTTATGATTTTATCAATAAATTAAGTTCCGAAGACCTCAGCCAGCGTCAGAAAAGTATGGAAATTGCGATGATGAACATGGGGATTACCTTTAATGTTTATTCTGAAGAAGGCGGTACTGAGCGAATCATTCCGGTGGATGTTATTCCGAGGGTAATTACAGCTAATGAGTGGAAAGTCCTTGAAAAGGGCCTCAAACAGCGTATTATGGCCCTGAACGAGTTCCTGAAGGACATTTACCATGACCAGAAAATCCTGAAGGACAAGGTCATACCGAAACATGTGGTCTATTCCAGCAAAGGTTTTATGAAGGAATGTATGGGGATTATGCCCCCCAAAGAGATCTTCATTCACATTACCGGCTCGGATCTTATCCGTAATGAAAAAGGAGAGTTTACTGTCCTGGAAGATAACTTAAGATGTCCGTCCGGCGTATCTTATATGCTGGAAAACAGGGAGTTATCTAAACAAATCCTTTCCAAACTGGTTTCGAAAGCAAAAGTAAGGTCCATTTCAGAATATACTGAAAAACTGTTTGATGCTTTAAAATTTACTTCCGGCAAAGCCAATCCTACGATCGTTGTGCTTACACCGGGTATCTATAATTCGGCTTATTTTGAGCACTCTTACCTGGCCCAGCAAATGGGCGTCGAACTGGTGGATTACCGTGACCTGGTGGTGGAAAACGACCACGTCATGATGAGAACCACCAAGGGATATAAAACGGTGGATGTGATTTACAGAAGGCTGGATGATATGTTTATTGACCCTTTGAAATTTAACCCGAACTCACTGATTGGTATTCCAAACCTGTTCAAAGCCTACAAAAAGGGCAATATCGGTCTGGCTAACGCCCTGGGAACCGGCGTGGCGGATGACAAAGTGGTGTATGCTTATGTTCCGAAAATGATCAAATATTATCTGAACGAAGAGCCGATCATTTCCAATGTTGAAACGTACATCTGTGAAGAGCCGAAAAGCATGAAGTATGTATTGGAAAATATCGAAAAACTGGTGGTAAAGGAAGCGAACGAGGCCGGTGGATATGGTATGTTGATCGGACCTAAGGCCAGCAAAGCCGATCATGACCTTTTCAGAGAGAAAATCAAGGAAAACCCGCGTAATTTCATTGCCCAGCCGACCATTTCGCTCTCAACCAACCCTTGCCTGATCGATAACCAGATCGAAGGCCGGCATGTTGATCTGCGACCATACATTATTTTTGGAGAGGAAATTTACGTTACACCGGGCGGTTTGACCAGGGTAGCCCTCAAAAAAGGATCATTGGTCGTTAATTCATCGCAAGGTGGTGGCAGTAAAGACACCTGGGTTTTGAAGGAATAAGGATTTAGATTATGATAAAATTAATTCCTTTGGTACCTTTGTGAAAAAATAGGAAGAATGGACAAATCAGAATTAAAAACAGGTTTATTGATTTCGGGGATTATATTGTTTGCGTCTTTGACCAGGCTGATAGATCATCCGATGAATTTTACGTCTGTTACCGCCATCGCTCTTTTCGGAGCCGCTTATTTTCAGAATAAGTGGGTGAAGTTTATTCTGCCATTAAGTATACTGGTGTTCAGTGATTTTTTATTGGAATTGAAAACCGGCTGGGGCTTCCACTCAGGAACCCCGGTCGTTTATATAACTTTCGCACTGATCGTGCTGATGGGCTCTTATTTAGTCAGAAAACCCTCTGTGCTTAATATCGGTATCAGTGTTTTTGCGGGATCAGTCTTATTTTTCCTGATCACTAATTTTGCTTTCTTTTATCCGGAAGCGGCCGTACCTAATCCTCTTTTAGGACAATATCCTCATAACATGACAGGAATTGTAGCTTCTTACAAAGCCGGCCTGCCATTTTTCAGAAATATGCTGATCGGTGACGTTATCTATACTACTTTATTCTTTGGATTAGCCAAACTGGTTTTCAAAATAGAAGAAAGTTCTCTGAAGAAGAAAAGCGTTTTGTAAAACCGCTTTTTATTGAAGGAGCTCCTCGTAGACCCGGAAGTATTTTCCGGCTACTGTTTTTTCGGCATATTGTTCTTCGGCCTTTTTCCGGCTGTTCTCACTCAGTTTTTTCTTATCACTTTCGTTAAGTACCCAGGTGATGCCGCGGGCAAAATCTTCTGCCGATTTATATTCAGCCAGATACCCGGTTTTTTTATGTTCAATCATTTCCGGAATCCCTCCTATTTCAAACCCGACACAGGGCAAACCGACCGACATGGCCTCCATGATGGTGTTCGGAAGATTTTCCATAATCGAGGGAATGACAAATACATCGGCAGCATTATAGATCTTACTGATCTTTCCGGTATCGTTGATCCTGCCCAGGAGGTGGGTTTTGAACGGAATCAATGACATGACCTCTGGATCAGACTCGCCGAGAATTAAAATTTCAGTACCGTAGTCCACTTTGTTCTCAAATATCAAAATCTCAAGGGCTTGCTGAAGGTAGGTCCAACCCTTCCAGAGCACCGAAGCCTTCATAGCCACGAACAAGATATACTGTTTTCCGGTATCCAGTCCTAATTCCCTGCGGCAGGCTTCTTTTTCAAGAGGCTGAAACAAACGGGTATCTATCGGATTGGGTATAGAGGTGACGTTTCTGTTTTTCAGCAACAAACTGTTTTTAGCCCTGTTGGCCAGCCATTGGCTGCACCCTACAAAAACGGCTTTGCCCAGATTTTTAAAAGCTTCTATTTTCCGGTCGTACACTTTTTTCGAAAGATCGTTTCCGGATGGGTTTTTCAGATACTGCTCACAAGTTCCGCAGCCGGTCATGTAGCTCTCGTCAAAACCACTGTGATGACATCCGCCGGTAAATAGCCACATGTCATGCATGGTCCAGACGATCGGTTTTCCGGTTTCGACCAGTTTCTGAATATCAGTGACAGACAGAAATCCGAAGTTGACAAAATGGAGATGAATGATGTCTGCTTCCTGAATCAGCGGATGCTTTGAAATGTCTGTTCCGAAGTTGGCCGGAGAAAACGCAAACCTGACATCTTTTGATTTCTCAAAAAGAGTGAAATAAGCCCTTTCAAAGGCGAAATCAAGGAATGATTTCCATTTATAGAAGAAAGAATCTTTATACGGAACTATGAAATTGTCGTTAAATTTCTTCTCTTTAACCAGTATTTTTACATCAATGTCGAAATTCTCGCCGAGAGACTTAGCTATCCTTTTACAGGCAATAGCTGCACCTCCGAGGTAATCGTCCGTATTTATAAAAACTACCTTCATTTGTTGGCTGTCAAAACAATGTAGGGCGAGAATTGCTTACTGTTAAATGGAAATATCTTGAAGAAGACCTTGAATACCAACCAGATAGCCTTAAAGGAGAGCTTAAACAGAGGGCCTTTTTCCTGCATATTCTCCAGCCAGATCATAAAAACACCATGATATCTGACCTCAATATTTTTAAGTCCGAGCTCTTTGCATATCCTGGTCAGAAAACCGATATCCATCGAATTGATGTAATGCTTTTCGTAGTTATCAACGTCGAAATTTTTCTGCAACCAGCCGTTGAATCCCCTGAAATTAGGCAAGGATAAAAACAAGGTGCCGCCCGGCTTTACCAGGTTCACATGTTTTTCAATGATCGTTTTGGTATCTTCAAAATGCTCGATCAAACCATTGGAAAAAACAAGGTCGTAAAGTGCCGGATCTGAAAACTGAAAGAGATCAGTTTCTATCCAGCTCACCTCCGGTTCTTCAATTTTATTTTTTTTGAGTAAATTCCTGATGATTTCAGGAATAATGACAAAGTCAAGCAGTGTGGCTTTTATCTTAAAATTCTTAGCCAGATAAACCGAATAATGACCCGGAAAGCCGCCGATCTCGAGGGCTGTCCGGATATCATTTTTCTTCAGTATTTCTTTTAATATTTCAGTCAGAATAAAATTTTCCGGGATTTCAAAAACCAGGTTATCTTTTGATTTCCAGTAATCTTCCCAAAAAGCCCTGTCTGTAAGATTCATATTATTTCTTTTTGACCGACTGATAAATGGTTAATGCGATCAGCCCTCCTAACAAAATGGACGACACAAGATCTATCAATTTACCTTTTTCTACAGATACAGGTTTGAATTCAAATTTGATTTCGTGCTTCCCGGCCGGAATCTCCATGGCTCTCAAAACATAGTTGGCCCTCACATGCGGGGTCACTTTCCCATCTATAGAAGAGATCCAGTCCTGGTTACCGCGATAGTACATTTCCGAGAAAACAGCAAAACCGTCTTTGTCAGAATCAGACTGGTAAATCAGCTCGTTGGGTTTATAGCTGGTCAGTTTGATTTTATCCGTAGAATCCGTCTGATAAACCTTCGACTCCTTGATAAAACGCTTGTCTACAAAGGCTGTTTTTCCGGGATTGAATGAATCCATCGACTTCATTTCTTCGTCTGCAGAATTGACTACTCTCAGGCTGTCAACAAACCAGGCGTTTCCCAGTGCTAACGGGTTAAGCTGGGCCTCTACCTGGTTATTCTGATCCGCTACGATGAAATATTTGGTATTCAGCATGTTATAAATCGGCATGTTAAACTGTCCGTTTTTAACCATCTGATTTTCAAACAATTCCTGCGTGCGTTTAAGTTTTGCACCATGATATCCACCGATCGATTTATGGAAGTAAGAATCAGTGGCATCCGACCAGAAACCTGTAGTGGTATTCAAAACACGGAAATTAGGATCTTTATCTTCCAAAATCCTCAAATTGGCAGCGTTCGGCTCGAAATTTTGCTGAGCCTGGAATTTGTTTACAAAATCGTCATTATTAAAGTATCTTTTATCCACACCGATCATGTCGAAAACTACAAGTAAAATAAGCACTATGGCAGCGACCGTTTCCTTGATCTTTTGTTTCACAAAAAGCCAGATGATCGCCGAAACCAACAGCATCAGGATGATACCTCTTAAAATATCACCTGTAGCCATCGAAGCACGGTCGTCCTGCATGGCGTTCAATATTTTCTGGGCAAAATCAGGCCCGAGCGATTGTGCCAGACCGGATTTGAACTGAGCGTCATTTGGTCCGCTGAAGTCTACCATCAAATAGCCGGTCAGCATCAGCAATACCATGATTCCAAAACTATAATACAAAGGTTTTTTAATCTCTTCGAAGGTATATTTCCCGGTGATGATCTCATTTAAACCCATGGCCGCACCCACGGCAAACAGAAAGTGGGCAATGGTAATATTCATAGTTACCGCCCTGAACTTGTTCAGACCCGGGAGGTGATCAAAGGCAAAACCGTTGAAGGCCATGAAGTGGTATCCCCAGGCAAAAACAATGAACAATAATGCCAGTCCCAGAACCACCCATTTTAGATTACTCTTGACCAGGAAGAGTCCAAGTATAAACAGAAACACGACAATAACACCTGAGTAAAACGGCCCGCTGGTAGGTGATTGCTCTCCGAAATACAAAGGCAACTGTTTGATAAACTGGGCAGCATTGGCTGCGTCAATTCCACCTGAAGTCATCGTTTTATAAGTTTCTGAAGTCTTGGACAACTCTCCTACCGTGCCACCACCCATCAGGTTAGGTATAATCAGGTTGAATGTTTCGTCAATACCGTAACTCCATCCGAAAGCATAATTTTTATCCAATCCGTCTTTTCCGGCGGTGGTCTGGGTAAGCTCAGATTTACCCCTGGTGGTTTCGGCTGAGTAAGTCATGTTGTTCCAAAGTCTCATGCCATGCGACCCTACTCCTATTAATATACTCACCACAAAACACAGGATAATTTTTGACAGAGCTTTGAAGTCGCCTTGTTTGATGATACCCACCAGTTCGTAAACAGAGTAAGCCAGCAAAACGAAAAACAGGTAATATGTAATCTGAAGGTGATTGGCTCCCAGCTCCAGACCGATGGCCAGGGTAGTAACCAATGTACCTAATATATACTCCTTTCTGAATATCAGGATAAAACCGGCCAGCACACAGGGTACATAAGCCAGGGCCAGGATTTTCGAAACGTGACCCGCTTCAAGATAAAGCAGGTTGGCTGTACCGAAGGCATAAGCCACTGAGCCGAGTACCGCCACCCATTTGTTTTGCTTTAAAGTGACCATCAGCAGGTAAAATCCGGCCATGAGCAGAAAAATGATGTTGATCGGGGTTGGCAAAGCATTGGTAATAAAGCTTCCCAGTTTTGAAATAAAACTATAAGGGTAATCTCCTGCAATCATGTATCCGGGCATCCCTCCGAAAGCGGAGTTGGTCCACCAGGCCCATATGCCTGTTTCTTTGTGATAATCTGTCAATTCTTTAGCGAGTCCGGATGCCATGTTGACATCGTGCATGCTCAGGGTCTTTCCACTTAAGATAGGACTGGCATAAAATGCAGCCAGGGCCAGAAAAAATATCAGCGATAAAACAGGAGCCAACAGTTTTTTATTCATAATCGTAATTTAGATTTCTTACTTTTGTGTCAAAATTAAACCAAAATTTATTGTGTTACTATCAAATTTCACTTTTAACCTCTCAATTTCTCATTCTGAGCTTTTCCAGATTTGGCTGAAGCAGGAAATCGAACAATCGATCAATAAGAACCCGCTGGTCGTAGAAATCAAGACTTTCAGGTTGTTAACTGAGGTGCATGGTGACGGACATACGTTTTCAGTCCAGTTTTTCTTCCATAATTATGAAGACTTTTTAGCCTTCGAGCTCAACTTCCGTGATCTATTCCTCGCCAATGCAGACAGAAGGTTTGCCGGAAACTATGCCTTTTTTCACACCCTGCTGCAAACCCTCTGATCAGTCGAATAAAGGCCATTCAATTTTAAGATAGAACGAGCGACCCATCCCTAAATAGTAAGGAGTCGTGTAATAGCCGTTTTGGCCCAATCCCTGTGTTACATTTCCGAATTTCAGGGCCAGTCTTACGCGTTTGATGTTGAATGCCACAAACGGATCAACCACGACGTTGCCCCACACTTCATATTTATCCTGCAAATGAAACTGCTGCGTCAAAGGCATGTAAGCATCTGCCTTATAAGCAGATTTGTAATAAATATCCAGACCCGTCTGAATTTTTAACACCTTGGCATACAGTATTTTAAACATGATGGTGGTGTTATTCATGAATACCGGTCTTCTGATCACGTTCTTTCCGTCGTTGATTTTTATGTTCAGAAAAGCACTGTTGACAAAACTGAATACTTTGCCCGAATATCCTATTTCCAGGGCCAGGTCGGTCAGGTTAATGCCCGCTTTGTTGATCTGCGGCAATCCGTCCTGGTCAAAATAAAGATGATTTTTGAGGACAGAGTATTTAATGGACGGTTTTACATTGAATTGATAGAATTTCAGGTCATAAGCCCCCGAAAGGTGCAGATTGGCGGGAGCGTCAAAATTATTACTCCATTCCAGACCGCTGAGACTGTAAAAGTCATTATAAATCAATCCTACAGGAAACCGGCCGCTTTGGAGACCGATGATCAGGTTGTCGTAATGTAACTCTCCGTTAATCTTAAAGTAAGCTTTCTGACTGAATTCGGCTTCAGCCAGTAAATATTTTGTGCTGTCGTTCAGATAATAAGCCGCCTGTGCTCCTGCAAAAACTTCGTTGGTCAGTTTTTTTCTGAAGAGGTCACCATGATTGGAATGGAGATCATAAATACGGTGCAAAACATAGGCCTGGTAGTCAAATCCTTTGAAACGGCCCTTGAATCCGAATTTGTTTCCGAAGGCACGGTACCTGATGTTCTGTCTTAACGTATCGTTGCTGACCAGTGAGTCCGGATAAAATCCGTTGGCGTAGTTGACACCAAACTGAGAATCATTGTAAAAATGTTTTTTCCTTTCCATATCAAAAACATGGAAAGCCTGGAATCCGTTGGCTAGTTTGTATTGGTGGTAAATGTGCAGGTTGTTCCAGCGTTCACTGGAGGTGACATTTGCCATTCTGGCCTGGTAACTCAGGTTATAATCGCTGTCGATGAATTTCACGTTCCGAAGCACACTGTCGGCGGCATTGATCCCGCCCTGCTCATGTTGCAGGTGATTTAAATGGTAAAAAACACCCAGGAAAGTATATTTTTCGTTTTTGCTGACAAAATTACTACTCAGTGAATAGTTCCAGTGATCCACCAGCTTATCTTCAGACCTGGTGGTCGAAAACTGTTTGGAAGAATTGATCCGGTTGATGTCCAGTGTAAAGTTCAGTTGCTTGTTGATGTTCTGGGCATGTGTAAAATTCAGGTTACTGAATCCCTTAAATCCCTGAACATAAGCCATATTGGTATAAGGCGACTTGGTATTGAAGTACTTGAAATCTCTTACTTTGGGGCTGTAAAGGTCATAGGCCATAAACCCGGTTTCCGTATAAATATTCTCCCGCGGTTGATAAAGAATGGGCTTTGAGGCCGTTCCGTTGTTGCCCAGGTCCTGGAACATCCAACCGCTTCTCATGAGGGGATCAGTTTTAAAAAACTGGTTCATGAGCGTATCCGGGTTGTATTTTATCTTCTTGTTTTTAAAAACATCGGCTTCAAGGATGTATTCGGTGGATTTAGGACCATATACCTGCTTGGTACTGTCATCAAGGATTTGTCCAAAAGAGCAATAGTGGATAAGAAAAAAAACAAATAGCAGATATTTTGCTCTGTGCATATTAGAATTCAATGTCGATCTCAAAATTTGATGCAATTTAGCTTAAAATGCTCTTTTTATCTTGTTATGATTCATAAAACTTGTTAAAACTTCCGATTTAAAATCCTCTTCCTTATCGATTTTTAAAGAAAGCGGAACAAAATACAGCTTATCCAGAAAAGTTGGCGGAGCTATATCCCTGATTTTTACAAAATCTTTCTCTGTAGTCACTACTGCAAAGGCTGGATGCTCATTTGGTATTTTTTCAAGATCATCTCTTGTGTACTGGTAATGATCGGCATAAGCATAATGGTGGATAATCTCATATTTCTGAGCCACGTCCCGGTAAAACTGATCGTTTTGGGCGATGCCGGAAATCAGGACGATTTTTTGTTTTAAAGCCAGTTTATGGCCGTTCATATTAACGGGATCACCCGAAATGAAATGAGAAAAGTAGATAGAAGCAGTCTCAGACGCATATTTTCGTATTTCGTCAATAATTTGTCTTTTTTCAGAATTTTCTGAAAATTTCGGACATTTAGTTACGAGTATAATATTAGCCCTTTTTGCTCCGCTCCGGCTCTCCCGAAGCCTCCCTGCAGGCAAAAGACTGTCTTTGTAGAAAGGACGGTTATAATCATTGAGCAGGATCATCAGCTGGGGTTTGAAGTGCCTGTGCTGATAGACATCATCAAAAATGAAGAGGTTGGTTTCCGGATATTGGGAAACTGCTTTCAGGTATCCCCCTACCCTGCTTTCTGAAACGAAGAATTTTGTACTATTCCGGTGTCTGTCAAACAACATTTTAGGCTCATCGCCTACTTCTGCGGCTGCTGAAGCTTCTTTAAGTTCAATAAATCCTCTGGTAGAACGGCCGTATCCACGACTGATGACACCGACTTTATTTTCTGCTAGAAAACTGATCAGAAAATCGGTAACCGGGGTCTTTCCGGTCCCACCAACCGTCAGATTACCGACTCCCACAGAGAAAACGTCCGGTTCAAATGATTTAAATAGCTTTAAATCGAACAATAGATTCCTTATACTTGTAATGAGATTGTACAAGACCGCAAAAGGGTACAATAAAACAAAAACTATTTTTTTAATCATTCTGTGAAATGCCGCTTAGAGCACAATACTGCAAACATACGCTAAATTTTAAATTTGACGCCGGTACTTCGCGTGGAGTTTTAAAAAATAAGGATTCTTTTTATCTGAAAATCTTCAATCAGAACGAGCCCGAACGCTTCGGAATCGGTGAGGCCGGACCTTTGAAAGGCCTGAGCATTGATTTTGGAGAGATTGCCGAACAAAAACTGATAGAATTGGTCAGGGAGATCAATAGAAATGAGTTTGAATATACAGATATTGTCAATATAATAAGTTATTTGCGAAACTATCCGTCCGTTCTTTTTGCTCTTGAAACGGCTTTGGCAGACCTGAATTACGGTGGAAAAAGAAAGATTTTTGACAATGATTTCTTCAATAAACAGAAAGAAACGGTCATAAACGGGCTGATCTGGATGGGTGAAAAAGATTTTATGTCGGCCCAGATTGAGAAAAAGCTGCAGGAAGGATATGATACCATTAAAATGAAAATCGGAGCCATAGATTTTGACACGGAAATCGGGCTTTTGAAAAGTATCCGGGCTAATTTCTCCAGGGAGGAAGTGACATTAAGGGTGGACGCCAACGGAGCTTTTGAAAAGTCGGATGTGATGAAAAAACTGGAAATCCTGTCGGAACTGGACATTCACAGTATTGAGCAGCCCATAAAACAAGGTCAGACAGAGCTGATGGCTGAATTATGTGAAAAGAGCCTGGTTCCGATTGCTTTGGATGAAGAGCTGATCACGGTTACGGATCCTGGAGAAAAGAAAAAGCTTCTGAAAACCATCAAACCGCCTTATATTATTTTAAAACCCAGCCTGATGGGCGGTTTACAGGGAAGTAGCGAATGGATAGAAGAAGCTGAAAAACAGGATATTCAATGGTGGATGACCTCTGCTCTTGAGTCCAATATCGGTTTAAATGCCATTTGCCAGTTTACAGCAGAGTTTGATAATCCATTGCCACAGGGTCTGGGCACAGGTCAGCTGTATACCAACAACGTGTCATCGCCCCTTCAGATAAAAAGAGGCAAAATAAGCTATAGTCCTGCAGAAAACTGGGATTTAAGCCTTCTTCATTTTATTGATTGATCCAGTCGATTCCTTTGACAAGGTTTGATAAAGTAAGACTTTCTTCGCTTCCCGGTACTGTCTGGTAGTCATATTGCCATTCAGCGTGTGGCGGAAGGCTCATCAGGATGGATTCTGTCCGTCCGTTGGTTTCCAGGCCGAATTTGGTGCCTCTGTCCCACACCAGGTTAAATTCGGCATATCTGCCTCTTCTGATGTACTGCCATTCTTTTTCCTGTTCAGAGAACGGCTTTTCACCGTTAATTTTCATCAGATGAGTATAGGTTGGAGCAAAAGTCTCTCCTACGCCTTTCATGAAATCAAACAATTGTTCTTTTGAAAAAGAGGATTGGGTATGACTTAAAACAGTGTCTGGCTTAAGGTAGTCATAGAAGATACCGCCTATACCACGGGTTTCGTTGCGGTGCGGAATATAGAAGTAATTATCGGCCCAGATTTTGAACTTTTCATAGAATTCAGGATGGTGAGTATCACAGGTGTTTTTCAGCTGATGATGAAACCAGCTGGCCTGTTCCTTTACTACATAATGAGGTGTAAGGTCGATCCCGCCACCAAACCAGCAGGTGCCGTCCGACAACTCAAAATACCTGACATTCATGTGGATGATCGGCACGTGAGGATTAACCGGGTGCATCACAATGGAAACACCTGTGGCGAAAAATTCAAGTTCAGACGTTATTTTAAGCTGTTTTTGTAAGGCTTCAGACGTTTTGCCGGTTACAGCAGAAAAGTTGACGCCACCTTTTTCGATGATGTTTCCTTTGGCGATTACCCGGGTGCGGCCGCCCCCGCCCGAATGATGCTGCCAGGCATCTTCTTTAAAAACGCCCGCTCCGTCGGTAGATTCGATAGCGGCACAAATGTTATCCTGAAGCTGTTTCAGGTAGTCAGATATGTTTTCTTTCGTTATCACTTTTCCCAGATTAATAGTTTAAGACCGGCGACAGCCATCTTTCGGCTTCCTCCTCGCTTTTTCCTGTTTTGGCTACATAAGCGGCGATCTGATCTTTCCCGATTTTTCCCAATCCGAAGTATTTACTGTCGGGATGGCTGTAGAAAAGACCACTTACAGAGGACGCCGGGTACATGGCCAGGCTTTCGGTCAACTGAACACCGATGTTTTTCTCAGCATCCAGTAATTTAAACAATTCAATTTTTAAGGTATGGTCCGGGCAGGCAGGATAACCCGGTGCCGGACGGATGCCATGGTATTTCTCTTTGATCAGGTCTTCGTTGCTCAGATTTTCATCGTCAGCATAACCCCAGAGTTCTGTCCTTACTTTGTGGTGAAGCAATTCGGTGAAGCCTTCAGCAAACCTGTCGGCGAGGGCTTTGACCATGATGGCGTTGTAATCATCATTTTTGGCTTCAAACTCCCGGGCTTTTTCATCTGCTCCGAAAATAGTCACCGCAAAACCGCCGAGATAGTCCTTTTTACCGGATTCAACTGGGGCGATATAGTCCGCCAGCGACAGATTCGGAATGCCTTTACCTTTCTGCCCCTGCTGTCTCAGGTGTAAAAACGAAGAAATCTGTTTCTCACGGTTTTCTTTATAAACCTTGTGGTCGTGGGTCAGTGAAGAACAGCTGCTGTTGTGGCCCTCGTCGATGACTTCAAAGTCGTAAATGACCTGTGTGTCGACATCCACGGTGTTGGCCGGCCAGAAACCGATGACGCCATTGGCTGTCAGCCATTTCTCATTGACGAGGTCTTTCATCATTTCCAGGGCATCTGCAAACAGTTTTTTAGCTTCCGTTCCCACTACTTCATCTTCCAGGATTTTAGGGTAACGGCCGTGTAGGTCCCATGATTGGAAGAAAGGTGTCCAGTCTATAAATTTCTCGATTTCTCTGAGACTATAGTTTTCAAATGTTCTGGTTCCCAGGAACTTAGGTTTTTTTAAATCAGAATTTTCCCAGTCAATGGCTAGTTTGTTTTTACGGGCTTCTTCAAACGGAATGTATTTTTTTTCTGTCTGCCTGTTCAGATATTCTTCCCTGAAAACGGCATAATCGGCTTTTACACTTTTGATATAGTCCTCTTTAAGGTCGATGCTGAGCATGTTACTGGCCACCGGTACGGATTTAGAAGCATCCAATACGTGTACCACTGGGCCTGAGTAGAAAGGATCAATTTTAACCGCGGTGTGCACCCGTGAAGTGGTAGCTCCACCGATCAGCAAAGGGATTTTCATACCTCTTTTCTCCATTTCCTTGGCTACATACACCATTTCATCAAGAGAAGGGGTAATCAGTCCGCTTAATCCTATCACATCCACCTCATGTTCTACGGCGGCTTCCAGGATTTTGTTGGCCGGAACCATGACGCCCAGGTCAATGATTTCGAAGTTGTTACACGCTAAAACTACACCCACGATGTTTTTACCGATGTCATGCACATCCCCTTTTACGGTCGCCATCAGGATTTTACCGTTATTTTTGGTGGTATTCCCTGAAATCCTCTTTTCTTCTTCCAGGTAAGGTAAGAGGTATGCCACCGCTTTTTTCATCACACGGGCCGATTTAACGACCTGCGGAAGGAACATCTTTCCTGCTCCGAACAAATCCCCGACGACGTTCATGCCGTCCATCAGCGGGCCTTCAATGACTTTGATCGGCTGCTGATATTTTAGCCTGGCTTCTTCAACATCTTCATCAATAAACTCTATGATTCCTTTGACAAGGGCGTATTCAATTCTTTTTTCAACCGGTTCGCTCCTCCATTCCTGGGCTACTTTTTCGGTTTCAGTGCCTTTGCCTTTCAGGCTTTCGGCCAGGTCAAGCAAACGCTCGGTGGCGTCTTCTTTCCTGTTGAGCAGTACATCTTCCACCGCCTCCAACAGGTCTTTCGGAATGTTGTCATACACTTCCAGCATGGCCGGGTTAACGATCCCCATGTCCATTCCGGCCTGTCTTCCGTGGTACAGGAACGCCGAGTGAATGGCTTCCCTTACTTTGTCATTTCCCCTGAAAGAGAAGGAGACGTTACTGACCCCACCGCTGACGTGAGCGTAAGGCAGGTTTTCACGTACCCATTTTGTCCCTTCAAAAAAGGAAATGGCATTGATCTTATGTTCTTCAATTCCTGTAGCGACAGGGAATATATTTAAATCGAAAATGATATCTTCAGGTGGGAAATTGACCACATTGACCAGGATGTCGTATGATCTTTTGGCTATTTCAATCCTCCTGGCAGTGGTATCGGCCTGTCCGTCTTCATCAAAAGCCATGACGATCACAGCCGCTCCGAATTTTCTGACGGTATTGGCCTGGCTGATGAATTCCGCCTCTCCGGCCTTCAGCGAAATGGAGTTGACGATGCTTTTGCCCTGCACACATCTTAGTCCGGCTTCAATGATTTCCCATTTGGAAGAGTCAATCATGACCGGGACTTTAGAAATATCCGGTTCTGAAGCGACAAGATTCAGGAATGTAGACATCGAGTAAACACCGTCCAGCATCCCTTCATCCATGTTGATATCGATCACATTGGCACCACCTTCCACCTGGTCTCTGGCTACAGAAAGGGCGTCTTCGTATTGTTCGTTTTTAATGAGTCTCAGGAATTTTTTCGAACCGGTCACGTTGGTTCTTTCTCCGACATTGACAAAACCCAGTTCCTGGGTCAAAGTCATAGGTTCCAATCCGCTGAGTCTGAGCATAGGCTCTATCACCGGCTGAACCCTCGGCTGAAACTGTGCTGCCAGCCTGGCGAATTCCCTGATGTGGTCAGGCGTGGTTCCGCAACACCCTCCGAGTATGTTCACGTAACCGTCCTGAAGGAATTCGATGACCTGCTCGCCCATAAACTCAGGCGATTCGTCATATTGTCCCATTTCATTGGGCAACCCGGCGTTTGGATAAACGCTGACAAAACCATTGCAAACCCTTGATAATTCTGCCAGATAAGGTTTCATGGCCCTGGCTCCGAGAGCACAGTTAAGACCTACAGAAAGCAGGTTGCCATGCGAAACGGAGTTATAAAAGGCTTCGGAAGTTTGTCCGGTCAGTGTTCTGCCCGACTGATCGGTGATGGTACCCGAAATCATCAGCGGCATATCAAAATCAGGATTTGTAGCCCTGATCTCTTCAATGACTTCATTGGCGGCATAAATAGCGGCTTTGCAGTTGAGCGTGTCTGTTACGGTTTCAATCAGCAACAAGTCGCAACCACCATCTATCAGGGCCCTTACCTGCTCGGTAAATGCAATTTTAAGTTCGTCGAAATTGATGGCTCTGAAGCCCGGGTTATTGACGTCAGGAGACAGGGAAGCCATTTTAGTGGTTGGCCCCATAGACCCGGCTACAAACCTTGGTTTATCAGGATTGGCAGCGGTATACTCGTCAGCAGCCTGACGGGCCAGTTTTGCCCCCTCAAAGTTAATTTCATAAACCAGGTCTTCCATGTGGTAATCGGCCATGGCGACGGTCGTTCCACTGAAAGTATTGGTTTCTATAATGTCTGCCCCGGCGTCTAAATACTCCTTGTGGATGGCCAGGATGACGTCCGGACGGGTGATGGACAGCAGATCATTATTCCCTTTTATATCATGCGGAAAATCTTTGAATCTCTCTCCTCTGTAATCTTCATCCTCCAACTTGTACCGCTGGATCATCGTACCCATGGCCCCATCCAGGATCAGAATTCTTTTCTTTAATATTTCTCTTATACTATGCATTTGCTGTCGACAGATCTTTAAGTTCTGTAAGTGGGGACAAATTTAAGGATAAAAGATAAAAATTAAAGTGATTTTGAATATAAATAGATAAAAACGCTATAAAAATTTACTTTTATATTTGTTTTATCTATTTTTGTTAAAAATATAAAGTAAAAATGATCAAACTTGATGATACGGACAAGGATATCCTGAAATATCTTCAGCAGGATGCCAAACTGACTACCAAGGAGTTAGCCGGAAGATTAAATCTTTCGCCGACTCCTGTTTATGAGCGGATCAGACGTCTGGAGAATGAAGGGGCCATCATGAAGTATGTGGCGATAGTTGATCGTGAAAAAGTAGGAAAAGACCTGATGGTTTTGTGTAACATCCGTCTGAAAGAACATGAGAAAGAAGCCGGGGGAAATTTTGTGAGAGAGATCATCACCATGCCTGAGGTGCTGGAGTGTCTGAATATCTCTGGCGATTACGATTTTCAGCTCAAAGTAGTGGTGTCGGATATGCGTGAGTACCAAAGCTTTATTATGAACAAACTGGCTTCTCTTGAAAACATCGGGAGTACACAAAGTATTTTTGTAATGGGCGAAATCAAAAATGAAACCGCCCATTTACCCAAATGATCATCTGAAATTACGAATCGTGTAAGTGAAAGTCAGCAGGAAATAACGGTTCAAAACCATAGATCTCACATCTTCCACATAAGATTCAGTTATCGAACGGCTGATGCTGTTGTTCTGATTCAGCAAATCGAAAGCCGTAAGTTTCAATTCTCCTGCATTATTTTTAAGGAATTTCTGACCTACGCTCATGTTCAGCAAGGTGAAATTCTGATTGTATCCCTCGCCAAGTCCTGTATAGATCGTATTGATCGCTTCGGTATTGAACAGAAAGCCTTTTTTGCTCAACAGATTCAGTTTCAGGGCTATGTTCTGGAAATAATAGTTGCTGTTCAGTGTCGGGTTTACCGTGTTCGTGATGATGGAATAGTTACCATTATAAGATACGGTAAAGTCAACCTGCTCGCTGATGTTACTTCCTACGACCAATCCGCCGCTCAGCGTAGTGTTTTCGGCAGTGTTGTTCACGTTGTTGACCAGACCCGGCGTTTCGGTATAGTTAACACCCATGTTCAGGTTCAGGTTACTTTTCAGCCATTTCACCGGGAAGCCGTAGTTCATGAAGGTCCTGATGCTGTAGCTTGTCCCTAAGTTAACCGGTCTGTTCAGCTGCGTTCCTCTTTTCAGTGCGATTCCCTGTATCACCGTGTCTTTAGTGGCTACATAACTCGCATTGGAGATATAGTCCGAACGGGTTTCACCGAATACGTTGATCATAAAGCTCGTGGCCTTGGTCGGGTTAACGCTGCTGTACCTGATCGATCCCGCATTGCTGTACTCCTGTTTCAGATTCGGGTTACCGGTGCTCAACTGAAGCGGGTTCGAGTTATTCAATACGTTTTGCAGCTGGTTGATAGAAGGTGCATTGGTATTGGTTCTGTAAAACAACCTGAAGTTCTGGTTTTTATTCAGGTTATAACGGATAAACGCGTTGGGAAGGATGTTGGCAAAGGTCTTTTCCAGCGTAAATGCATTGGGGAAGATCTGCGAACCGGTCAGTTGAGCGTGCTGATAGCTCAACCCGAAGTTCATGTTGAAATCCTGTCCTTTGTTATACCTGTAGCTCAGCGAGCCCCTGTTGGTATTGAATGAGTTGTCAAAAACGTTTGATAAAGTCGTGTTCAGATCGGTATAACCGCTGCCCTCTGCATTATCGTAAGTCTTTTTATCTGAGTCATTGTTCTGGAATGTACCGTTATAGCTGATCTGCAACTGCGAGTTTTTAGACAAGGGCTCATTGTAATCTCCTCTTACCCTGATGGTGTTCGAATTGCTGATCGTTTCGCTGATCTGGTCTATCACGACACTGGTGTCTGTCAGTGAGAAATATTCATTTTTTGAGTAAAGAACTCCGTCGTTCCAACGGTAGCTGTATGAGTTACCCAGGCCGATAGAGAAGGTTCTTCCGGCTTTGGCAAAACGGTGTCTGAATAACAGGTCACCACCGGCATTGATCCCCGTACCATCGCTGTTTTGTGTCGAAACCAGGTTACTCAGCATCGTAGACAGACTCGGGAGTGAGTTCTGGGCCTCAGAGTTTGTTGTATTTTTGTTCAGCTGAACACTCAACTGAGGTGTAAATATCAATGAATTCGTTTTGTTGATGGTGTATTCTATCCGGCTGCTTACCTTGTGGCTGTAGTTGTTTGATTTCCTGTTATAAGCTTCTTCATAAAGCTGGTCATCAGATGAGGTAAAAATGGTCCTTTCAGTATCTTGTACCCTCTGGTTGTTTGTTCCGTTGAAGAAATAGCTGCCGTTAAATTTTATTTTTTTACCCCAGTTGTCTGTCAGGTTAATTCCCAGGGCGTTTGTACGGGTAATGCCGCTCTGACCCGAGACCATAAAACTGGAGGGGTCTGTGCCTCCACCCCCACCACCGAAGCCACCGCCCCCGCCGCCGGGA
>NZ_JAAAKV010000009.1 GCF_009905725.1 Emticicia sp. CRIBPO
AACTTTGCAACATCAAATAAGAAGGCTCCGAAAACAGAAAAATGAAAATACAAACTAGTTAGTATTGAAACCGGACAACAAAAACAGCCAACTTTGCAACATCAAATAAGAAGGCTCCGAAAACAGAAAAATGAAAATACAAACTAGTTAGTATTGAAACCGGACACCAGAAAAAGCCAACTTTGTGAAGCCAATCAGAAACCGGAAAAGTTTCGAACCCATGAAAACAAAACTTAAATTTTTAACAGTCAAAACAAAAACAGCCATGAAAAAAACAATTGTAATGTTCAGCCTATTTTTACTTGCCGCAGCAGGCAGCGTGTTTGCCCAGGGAAAAGTTTCGATGCAGGATTTCCACTTCTTCAAAACCATACAGGCCAAAGAAGGTAACAACACGGTTCAGATGGACAAGGAAGGTACACTCAGATTTGTGTTGAGAAACGGCCAGATCATGAACGTGATGCACCAGGACCCGGCGGGCAAAATCATCCGCATCGCTGAAAACACCGACCCGGCAGAGCACAACCCGACACCCAACCCGACCTGTACCGGCAACCTTCGTTGTGTCAAAAATGAAGAAGCCAACACCATGGTCTGCTTCTGCACACCGGACGTTATTTCATCAGGAGCCAACCCGGAGGTCCAACTCACCGTCCAGTTCACAAAACTTGCCAAAAGCACCAGGGTCGTCATCAGGTAATTTTCTAATCACTCATCATGTCCTGTCTTTTAACATCTTCCGGAAGGAAGCCTGCGACAGCCATGCCCATTTTCAAATATTTTATCATTAACTAATTCATTTTAAATCAATTAAAAAAAACGCCATGAAAAAAGTAATCGTAGTTTTAACCCTTATCGTTTTCGCCTTTGCAGGCAAAGTATCCGCTCAGAGATATGAATTTGAAGATGTCATCATCTCCTCTGTTAAGCTGAAAGAAGGAGCCAACACCGTACAAATTCCTAATGGAAAAGGCACCGTCCGTTTTGTAAAAAGAGGCGAATCTTTCTCAAACGTAGTCATCCAGGACGCAGCAGGTAAAATCCAGAGACTGAATCCGAACGACGGAACCACTGAAGGAGCACCTACACCGGTTTGTAAATGTCCGCTTCCTGATGCCTGTTTTGCTACGGCCGATAAGAACATCGGATTGTGTATGTGCAAAGCCTGCGACTTGTCAGCCGGAGATAACGGATGGAGCCTCGCCATCAGAGGACAGGCTCAGACCATCGTGAACAATTCACCAAGATAACCAACACGTATTCTAATCAACGTTAGCTTTAATAATCAATCAGTTTTTAAACAAATCAATCAATTTTCAAATCAGTTAAATTTTAAACGCCATGAAAAAAGTAATCGTAGTTTTAACACTTATCGTTGTAGCTCTCATAGGAAATAATGCTTCTGCACAGGGTTACGAACTTGAAAATGTACTCATCTCTTCATTGAAAATGAAAGAAGGGGCGAATACCGTACAAATCCCGAATGGAAGAGGTACCATCCGTTTCGTCAAAAGAGGCCAATCGTTTTCCAACGTGATCTTCCAGGATGCTGCCGGTAAAATCGAAAGACTGAATCCGAATGACGGAACCACGGAAGGAGCACCGACCCCGGTTTGTAAATGTCCGCTTCCGGATGCCTGTTTCGCTACTGCCAACAAAAACATCGGATTGTGTATGTGCAAAGCTTGTGATCTGACGATCGGAGAACCTGACAGCTGGAGCATCGGACTATTGCTCCCTGCAGTTCAGAAAGTCCGCGAAGCTGCCGCCAGAAACTAATCATCCTGAGCTGCGGGCACCGAAAGTGTCCGCAGCTTTTTCATCCCGTTATCAGGTCCCGCCATTTAAGCCATAAACATAACAGTATATCATTTAGCGTTAGAAACAATCAACCAGTCAGACATTTATTTTATAGCCGTAAAATCATGAAAACAATAGCCATCATAGGAGCAGGCGTCAGTGGCCTGGTCACCGCCAAAACACTAAGAGAACACGGATTTGAAGTGGTTCTCTTCGAAAAAGAAACCGAACTGGGAGGGGTATGGATCTCTACCCGCAGATACCCGAACGTCACCACCCAGAACACCCGCGACACTTACACGTTCTCGGACTTCCCGATGCCCAAACATTACCCGGAATGGCCGACGGGCGTACAGGTGCAGGAATACCTCACCAATTACGCCACACATTTCGGCATCATGCCCTACATCAGGTTCAACACCAAAGTAGATAAGGCCCTGCCCACAGAAAACGGCTGGAACATTTCCGTCACTTCTGACGGCATTTCAGAAACCATCAACACGGATTTCCTGGTGGTTTGCAACGGTACTTTCAGCGAGCCGAACATGCCGAAAATGAAGGACCAGGAGTTGTTCAGGGGCAAAATAATGCACAGCACGCACTTCAGACAGGAAGACCTTGAAGCCTCAAAAAACAAAAAAGTGGCCGTGGTAGGTTTTGCCAAATCTGCCCATGACATCCTGGCCCAGGTGAGCAAAGTGTCTGAAAAGCCGGTATGTATTTACCGCGAAGCCAAATGGAAAATGCCGAAGATATTCCTGGGCCTCAACTTCAAATACCTGCTTTTACACCGTTTCGGCGAATCTCTGTTCCCTTACCGCAACTTGTTTGGTATCCATAAATTCCTGCACGGTCCTGCCGGAAAACCGGTCACCAACGTTATCGTGGCCACGCTCGGGAAACTGGTAGCTAAACAACTCAAAATGAAGCAAAGCGGCCTGCTACCCGACAAACCTTTCGACAGCATCACCAGCTGTTCCATCGGCCTAACTTCCGAAGACTTCTACGACAAAGCCGCCAGTGGCGAAATCGTACTGGAGAAAGGGGAAATCAACCGTTTTGAGGCCGATGGCGTCATTTTAAGCAACGGGAAGAAAATATTCGCCGACATGTTTGTATTTGCCACCGGGTTCAGACAGCGGGTTCCGTTCTTTGACCAGGAAACCAGCGAGAAACTGATCAATCATAAGGGTTTGTTCCAATTGTACCGCAATGTGCTACCTGCTGAAGTCAAAAACCTGTCATTTGTGGGTTATAATCCCTCGCTGTTTTCTCCGTTTACTTCTGAACTGGCTGCTCACTACACCGCCCAGTACATCAAGGGCCAGCTGAACCTCCCCTCAGATGAAAACATGAAAAAAGAAATCGCTACGCACCAGGAATGGTTGCTGAAAAGGGCTCCGAACAACCACGCTTCGGGTACCTGCATCATCCCGTTCTCGTTTCATCATGCCGACGAACTCATGCGTGACATGGGCCTTAAAACCAAAAGGACCGGCAATCCCCTGAAAGAATTCATGAGCCCTTTCAACCCCGGCATCTACAAAGGCCTGACGGAAGAACTCAAAGCCCTGCACGGCGAAGCGAAATGGTCCAGGAGAGAACATGCTTATGCATGATGGAGGCTGTTAGCTATTAGCCGTTAGCTTTTAGCCATTCCAGCCATGGGCCTGAAGGCCGCCTTAGATAATGTCTTCTGTAGATACGCACGGCCGTTCGTATCTGCAGAAGACATCCCGATTTAATGATAACCCACAAACAGACGTTGCCTGTAACGAATCTACTAAGCCACGTCTACCCAGGGCGAAGCCCGGGTCGGGCAAGCATTCACTCATTCAAAATTGAAAATACAAACAAGTTAGTATTGAATCCAGCCCCCTCTATCCCCCATCTTTGTATCATCAACCGGAACACCGTCCGGACGACATCACAGGGGTTCTGAAAACCCTCCCGATAACAGCCAGAAAACAAAACAAACCGTTGATTATTAATAATTAACAGCCATGAAAACTATGCCGTTTTTTATCGTCGCCAGTATCATCATTGCAAGCATCTTCATGCCGGAAAACCTGAAAGCCATGCAGGACTCCGTCATCGTCCATGTCCCGAAAGACACGCTCGCCACCAACAGCCCGGACAGTTCATCAGCCGACGCTGTCAAAGTAAAAACTGACACCCTCGCCAAAGCCAGAACCAAAAGCTGGGTGATCAGGGGCGAGGTCAATATCTCGACCGGATTCTACCGGATGACGGGATTGGACGCTCCCAGGGGACAAATGTTGCCGTGGGGTTTTACAGGCAAACTAACCCTGGCTTCAAAATCAGGCTGGATCATCCCCGTCACAGGCATTTACAGCAGCCAGAGCAACCGCTTCAGACAACCCTACAACCAGGTCGGGGCAAGTCCTGTATTTAAAGAAAAACTCATCCTGCATGCCGGATACCGCAATGTCTATTTCTCTCCCCTGACTTTGGCAGGGCATACATTCCTGGGAGGCGGGGCCGAGCTTCAGCAGAAAAAACTCCGGCTGGGGTTTGTTTACGGCAAGTTCAACAGGGCCATTGAATATAACCTGGCCCAACCGGACATTATCCCCTATTTTAAACGCACAGGATTTGCCGCCAGGGCGGGTTTCGGCACGAAAGTCAGTTTCCTGGACCTCATCGTCATGAAAGTCGCCGACGATGTAAACTCCATCAACACCCTGCCGGAAGAACAGGCGGTGAGCCCGGCCGAAAACCTGGTGATCGGACTCAGTTCCAGGGTTAGGATCAAAAAGAAATTCACTTTCGAAATGGACGGATCCACCAGTGTTTTCACCCGCGACACCCGTGCTGAGGCCATCAGTGATTTCGTCAGCATTCCTTATTACGATGTCATTAAGAAGGTAGTTGTACCGAGAATATCCACCCAACTGAGTACCGCTTTTCAAACGGCGATAGGTTACAGGGCCAGGCATTTCAGCGGCAGGCTCCAGTACAAACGCATCGAGCCTGATTTCAAAACCATGGGGGCCTACTATTTCCAGAACGACATCGAAAGTTATACGGCCTCGCCTAACCTGACCTTGTTCAAGAGCAAGCTGAAGCTCAACACCAGCATCGGCCTTCAGCACGACAACCTCCTCAACCAGAAAAAAGCACAGACCAACCGCCTGATCGGCTCTGCAGCTTTGGTTTATGCCCCGGACGAAAACCTGTCGCTCGATGCCTTTTATTCCAACTATGGCATCACCCAGAAAGCCGGGTACATGCCTATCATCGATACCCTCAGAATATCGCAGAACAACAGGACCTTATCTGCCAACGGCATTTACATGAAGATGGGAGAAACCACTGTAAAGACCTTTACAGCTACGGCCATCTACCAGGAACTCCAGGACCTGAACAGCCATACCTCGGCTTTCAACGAAAACAAAAACTGGAACTACAGTGCGAGCTACACCTACCAGGACCTCGTCTCGGATTTTGATTTCAGCCTTAACTATTCCTATACGCTGACCAAAGCCGAAGACCTCAACAGCCTTTTCCACGGGCCAACCCTCAGCCTCAACAAAAGGACGCTCAAGTCTAAAAACATGCTGTTGAGTGCCAATGCAGGCTACATATTCAGCGAACAGAATATTTATGAATTCATCGAAAAAGGCGGCGTGCTCAATGCCTCCGCATCGGTTTCCTACACGCTTTTTGAACACCACAACCTGTCTCTCAACTGGAGCATGATCAAAAGCACAGGCGGCCAGGCTTTTTCAGAAAACCGTGGCACCGTAGCTTATCAATTAACATTTTAAAACTCAAAAACATGAAAAAATACCTCATTATCCTTCTCCTGATCTCAGGCGGCCTCCGTGCCCAACAGGTCACGGTCAATGTCTCTGTAGCCCCGCCGATGACCCCTTATCTGCTCGACAATATTTTCAAAACCGGCAAGTTCAGCATCCAGATCAAAAACAACACCCGGGAAACAATCCAGTTGAAACTGACCGGCAGCATCGCCGGGGACAACGGACTGTGGCTCAAAACCAAGCCCAATTACCATCCTCCGAAACCTATTATTCTGAATCCGAACGAGATCAGAATCCTTAAAAACTGGCAGGAGTTGCAGGATTTTCTGGACGGCAACAATGTCGATTACTCAGAAATTGACCCGCAGACCATCGCCCGGAATGGTTTTCCTGAAGGCACTTACAACATCTGTGTAAAAGCCCTGGACTACCTGACCAACACTCCGCTGTCATTCGAAGAACCCCTGGGCTGCAGCAATGCCATCCATGTGCGTTACACCGAGCCGCCGGTCATCCTCTCGCCTGTTTGTGACGAAGAGGTACATGGGTCCAACCTCATTTTCAGATGGTCAGGGGTTGTCGGAGCTGCCACAAAAGTGACTTACTCACTAAAGATCGTCGAATTACCTTTTCCGGAAGCAGATCCGAATGTCTTCATTGATGCCGTTGAAGTACCGTTTTTCGAACAGAAAGAACTGAACATCAACAACCTGGTATACAATGCCTCCTTGCCTAAATTAAAGCCGGGCAAGTCCTATGCCATCAGGATCAAAGCCACAGACCCGCAGCATAAACTCATATTTTTAAACGAAGGCAAAAGTGCCGTCTGCAAGTTCATGGTCACAGATCTTCCCCATGAAAGCCATTGAAAATATCATAGGCATTCTGTCATCTTTTTTTCTTATTTTTGGCCATTCAACCAAAATTATACTCATGAAAAAAAGTTGTTTTTCGCTGTTTGTTTTCATTCTGTTCATAACCACCGCGGCCAGTTCGCAGACACGCAGCCTCTTTAATTTCAAAAATTTTGATGGCTGGCACATAGACGTCCCTGAAATGGACGGCAAGCCTGATGTAAAAAGCCCTTTTATTATCAGAAACGGCCTGTTAGTGAGCCTGGCCAAACCGCAGGGACACCTCATCACTGATGCAGTATATGAAAACTATCGGCTGACGATTGAGTACCGTTTTGCGGGCGTTCCGGGCAATTGCGGGGTGATCCTCCACGCTTCTACTCCCCGTGTGCTGTATAAAATGTTTCCGAAATCGATAGAATCGCAGCTGATGACCAAAAACGCAGGCGATTTCTGGCTGATCCACGAGGACATCACCGTTCCGGACATGGAAAAACGCCGCGGCCCGAAAGAAAACTGGGGATCGGTAGACGGCAAGGAAAGGAGAATACCGAACCTGACCGACGGCTCTGAAAAACCGGTAGGAGAATGGAACCAGATGGTGGTGGAATGCGTAGGCCGCTCTATCAAGGTATGGGTAAACGGCGACCTCGTCAATTACGGCTACGACTGCTCCGTCTCAAAAGGCAACATCGCCCTGCAGGCCGAGGGCTCGGAAGTTGAATTCAGGAAAGTGGATTTTACGCCTATTAAGAAACTGACGGAATAAATATTTAGCATTTTCAGTCTTCAAAAGCCTTGTGCCTTAACGGCACGGGGCTTTTTTCGAAGGGACCGGTTATGGATACCAGCCAAAAGCTCGTTCATACCGGCTCGAAGCCCCTTTGTATGATCCGGATTAAAATGAACAAATAATAATAATTTACCGGGAATTGTTTAATAAAAGTCGCAATTCCAACCCCAATCGACAGGTCATATTATGCGTTATTCTTCCGCATCAGCTGGAAAACGTTCCCCTCAATGTCTTCTCCGTCACAAAGCAGGTAATCGAAGCCCTCGTAAGATTTGACTTCACGCATGACGGCCCCGGCTTCTATCAAAGCGGCCCGTGTTTCGAAGATATCAGACTCTGTTTCAAAAACTATTTTGGTATTGCTTTCTGCCCGGAACTTACCTTCAGTGCGATATTCTGCCCCCACCCTGTGAAAAGCAATTTCAATGGTTCCGGCATTCAGGACCACCCATTCATCTTTAATTTCCTCCACCAGCGGTAACTCAAAAAGACTGACATAGAAATTTTTCAGTCCTTCGACATCCTGACTGTACAGTATGATTCTGTTTAATCTGACTTTCATCTTAATTTATGGCTTGGATTGACCTCCTAAATTAATGATTATTATTGTAGCAGGGAAATAAAGTTCATCAGTCAAACTTCACAGAATCAAATATCCGGAGTACCGTGTCCTCATTTTTACTCACACCAAGCAGGTTAAACTTATTCTGCTGGTCTACCTTAATATAGACACCGATGATGCCCTCACCCGTTTTTTTGGGTCTGACGATGTAAGCATCCAATCCGTTGATCTTTTTGGTCGATTTGTGATAATCTGCCGCGGGAAGTTGCTGCAGATCATTGGAATACCAGCCATAATCATAGAAAAGGCTGTCTTTACCGTCAGTTATGCCACCTACCTGTGAATCAATCCCCTGAAGCTTAAAGCTGGCCCACTCATCCGGAACATTCAGCTTAAACGCTCCGAAGTCGATCTCTTTCGGATAAGATTCACCGCTCACGTCCTGGTCTTTGCAGGCCATCAACAGCACGCCGGAGACAGCAAAACAAAGAGGTAAAACCCTTAAAAAGTAATTTGTCATGGTTGAAAAAACAGGTTTAAAAACATTGCTCTTTTATGACCCTTAAAACGCTCGTATGGTTGCAGTTTATTTTGCATCTTAACAAAATAGTGACGCCCCGTACTATAAATTCTCTGATTTTATCTATACTTTTCGTCAGTCAATTGCTTATTCGTCGATTTTTTGTTTAATTAGACAAAAATCCGGTAAAACCTGATCTCATTAATTCAACCTTTACGCTTACAATGGAAAATCTGAATCTCAACCGCCGCCGCTTTTTACAGGGAGCTTCGGCCACACTCGCCCTCACCACGCTGGGAGCCAACGGCATGGAAATCATCCATCCGGCCAAAACCCTCAAGGTAGCCCTCATCGGCACCGGATGGTATGGCAAAAGTGACCTTTTCAGGCTCATACAAGTGGCCGATGTCGAGGTCGTTGCCCTGTGTGATGTGGACAAAAACATCCTGGATGCTGCGGCAAAACTGGTCAGCCAACGCCAGAAATCCGGCAACACTCCGAAACTGTACGGAGATTACCGCAAACTGTTATCTGAAAATCAACTGGATATCGTATTGATAGGCACCCCGGACCACTGGCATGCCCTGCAAACCATCGACGCCATCAAATCGGGAGCCAATGTGTATGTCCAGAAGCCTATCAGCGTGGATGTTATCGAAGGCGAATCTATGGTGGCAGCAGCCAGGAAATATAACAAAGTGGTGCAGGTAGGTACGCAGAGAAAAAGTACGCCTCACCTGATAGACGCCAAAAAGAACATCGTGGATGCCGGCTTATTGGGAAAGATATCGCATGTTGAAATGTGCTGTTACTATCACATGAGAAACAACGGTAACCCTCCTACCCAGGCTGTACCTGATTTCTTTGATTATGAAATGTGGACCGGACCTGCCCCGCTCAGACCTTATGACGGCATTCCCCACATCCGCTGGTGGAGAACCTTCGAAGAGTACGGCAACGGTATCATGGGTGATATGTGTATTCACATGTTTGACACCGTCAGATGGATGCTGAAACTGGGATGGCCTAAGAAAATTACTTCTACAGGAGGAATCTATGTACAAAAAGAAGGCAAATCGAATATCTCGGATACACAGTCGGCCATTTTTGAATACGAGGAACTCAACTGCGTATGGCAGCACCGCACCTGGGGAACTCCGGCCAACCCTGATTATCCTTGGTCATTTACTTTATATGGCGAAAAAGGAACCCTGTTTGCCAGCACAATGGCCTATGACTTTGTGCCACTGGGCAAAGGAGATAAGATACACAAGGATGTGGTTTACGAAAAAGAGAAATATCCTGAAGACAATACCGAAGAGAGGATTGAGCTGAACGCGGCTCCGGCTACCCGTTTGCACATGAAAGACTTCCTGGCAGCGATAGACAACAAATCAAAACCTGTTGCAGATATCGAAGAAGGGCACATTTCTACGGCGAGTTGCCTGTTAGCCAACATATCAATGAAAATCGGAAGACCCGTGGTTTATGATCCGGTCAAAAGAGTAGTGGTGGGCGACAAAGAAGCCACCAAGCTTCTGCGAAGGGCTTACCGTGGTCCGTGGTCACACCCGGAGCCGCATAAGGTATAAATTATTTATTAAGAAGCTGCACAATCACTTTGATGTGCAGCTTCTTTGTTTCTGGAAAACTCATATAATTTCATTGACGGAACAATTTACACATCAATAATGAAAAAGAAGGTGGTTACATGGTAATAATCCCGAGTCTTCCAGGCTGTATTACTTACGGGAAAGACATCAATGACGCACTCACAATGAGCAGAGAAGCAATAGAACTATACATTGATGAGATGGAAGAAAGAGGAATAATATTAATAGATGACAGCGAATTAATGGAATACACAATGACCCTGGAAATTTGACAAACCAGTTCTTGCTCATAAACATAATATTATAAAAGAGGCTGCCCGGATAATCTGAGCAGCCTCTTAACCATATCAAAAAAACCTGAACATCTGAAAATGATTTCAGGTTTTTTGATTTTCTGATTTACTCACTTTTAAGCAGACGCACAGACCCCGGCAAACCAGATGGCAGCAGTTCCCATTCCTTCTTCATCGTAATATTGGTTTTTGTAAAACGCTCGCTTTGCGGCTTATCCAGATCTCCCACCAGGCGGGTTTTCCAGGTGTATTGCTGCTTCCGATTTTCAAAAAGTGTTTCAGAAATCCTGTCCTGGGCCAACAGCCCCGATCCTGAAATAAGAAATTTAAATACCGGTAATTTCAATCGCATGTTAAGTGTTTTTGTTTAAAGCCCTCTAATTGCCGGAGGGTACTTCGATTTCTTCGTCTAAACAGACCGGCTTACCGAACTGTGGGACGCCGTCTTTGCTCCATCCGAACTTCTGCATCCTGGGCGATCTCTTGTCACGGCAACCCTGGTTCTCTTCAGGATTGGCGTGGTAGATGATCCAGTCTTCCTTCCCGTCTTTCGACTTGAAAAAAGAATTATGCCCCGGTCCGTAGGCTTTACCTTCCGGGTTTTTCTGAAACACAGGCACCGGAC
The DNA here is from genome assembly GCF_009905725.1 of Emticicia sp. CRIBPO. GTDB lineage: Bacteria > Bacteroidota > Bacteroidia > Cytophagales > Spirosomataceae > Leadbetterella. The sequence goes on from NZ_JAAAKV010000009.1 coordinate 10,846, forward strand.
TTTTCTTCCAGGAGAAAGGCTTCATCAGGTCGCTTCCGGCATCTGCCTCCAGCAAACCAAGGGCATAGTTATCCGTCCAGCAACCGCTGGCGGAGTACACCACAAATACCTTTTTACTCTTGTCTGATTGTCTCAGAAACTGTGGTCCTTCATTAACCACCGGTAAGCCGTTGCCGGATCCCGTTTTTTCCCAATCCAGCTCCGGTTTTGAAATCAAGACACGTTCTCCCTCAATGGTCCACGGGTTCTTCAGTCTGGCCAGGTAAATATTCTGGCTCACATTGACAGCTCCTTCCCAACCCGACCACATCGCGTATAATTGTCCTTTTACCTCAAAAACACTCATATCTATGGCCCAGCGGTCGCTCGGGTCACTGATTTTACCTTTCAGGGTCCAGTTTTGAGATAAAGGGTCTTTATCGGGATTCTCCAGCACCCACATCCGGTGGTTGTCGTTTTTGCCGTCATCTGCCGCCACATAGATATACCATTTACCTCTCAGAAAATGCAGTTCGGGAGCCCAGAGTTCTTTCGAATTCATACCCGAAGCGGGTGGAACCCAGGCGACTGTTTTTTCAGCTTCCGCAATATCCTCCAGATTTTTGGTCTTCCAGAGCGTAACGTTCCTTCCCGTGGTATGACAATAATAATACACCCCGTCTTTAGCCAGTACCCAGGGATCAGGCCCGGAGGGTAAAAGGGGATTTTTAAATGTTTTCTTAGCTATCCCGCTGGAATCAGCCGGATTACCGTAAGCAGAAATAAGGGGGAGCATCAGCAGTACCCGGCAAAAAAGCTTGAATTGAGAAGTCATCAGGTTGAATTTTGATATGACCAGAAATATAAATAAAAAATCAGGCCCGTCCAACCAGTGCCGGGCCTGATCAGTGATTATTTCGGAATCAGATCCTGTTCTCTCATCGGATAAGCATACAACGTTTTCAAATCGCTGTGAAAGCCGCAATCACATAGGGTTTGGCCGCTTTTCCCTGGCCGCATGGGCGGTCATTGTTTCAGTTACCTTCCCCTGTGCCTTTGATCACGACACTTACACCTGGCTGGCCTTCCCCGCTTTGGGAATCGGTTACCCTCCCGGCAATGGACGCCTCGTTAGCCTGACCCGGGTAATTCTCAAGACAGGACAAGGTAAGAAACTTACTCTCAATGGCTTTGGCTTTCTTTTACTCAGGAATATCTGCCCGTTAAACTCCTCATACTTAATATTCAGGGGCAATAAAATTTTAGCCGGCACAGACGACAGCACCTCATTCTGTGCGGTAACGCTGACGGGATGGTTCAGCTTGATCACACTGCGGCTGCACGCAAACCTGACCTAGGTGCCCCCCTTCTCCGTTTGAAAAAAAATGATTTTTTTCAAACGGACTTTCCGTAATGCTCAAAATGATCCGGGTTTATTATTTATTTCATTATATTTGACCGGAAGCAAAACCCTAAAACCTGTCGTTCAATGAGTGTTTTACAAAATATTCACCCGTCTGCCATCCTGATGAAAGGCGTTGTGCTGGAGGGTGATATCACGATCGGAGAAAATTCCTATATCGGGGCAGGAACGGTATTGGTAGCCAATGGCGGTAAAATAGAAATCGGAAAAAATACGGTCATCATGGAAAACGCAGTGATCAGAAGCTCTAGAAGCTTTGACTGCCGTATCGGGGATCATGTTCTTGTTGGTCCCAAAGCCAGTATAACCGGCAGTCAGATTGCCGATGCCTGCTTTATTGCTACCAATGGTACGATATTCCACGGATCAACACTTGAAACCGGAACGGTGCTGGCGGTTAACGGCATTATTCATATCGATACCCATTGCCCGGAAAACACATTTATTCCTATAAATCACATCGGGTTCGGCAAGCCTGCCAGGGTATATTCTCCTGCAGAAATCCCTGACTTTCATGCAGAACTACGAAAAACCGGGTTTGTGAAGTATGTGTATGGCATAGACACGCAAGGCCTGAGCAATCCCGAGGTTTATCAGCAAATGACGGAGAAATTTTTAAGTAACTTAAAAGAGACTCAGAGCTGATGTCCATGAATTTTCTGCAGAAAAACAAAACAATGATCCTTTACGGCCTTTCTCTGGCCTTTCTGTTGTATTTTCTCAGATGGCTGGAACTCCGGGTGGTGATCATCAACAATGCCTTTGAAATTTATGCCGGGATCATCGCCGTTTTGTTTACAGGACTTGGGATCTGGCTGGCTATCAAACTGACCCGCCCGAAAACCGAGACAAGGATTATTGAAAAAGAGGTTTACAGGAACAACGATAGTGATTTTGTACTGAATCAGAATGCTTTTGAACAGTCAGGTCTGAGCAAACGCGAACTGGAGGTGCTCGGGCTGATGGCCGGAGGACTGAGTAACCAGGAAATCGCCGATACCCTTTTTGTATCTTTAAACACCATCAAAACCCATACCTCCAGCCTGTTTGAGAAAATGGAAGTGAAACGAAGAACCCAGGCCATCGAAGCAGGCAAAAGACAGGGTTTGATTCCATGAGAAAATTCATACTTTTGGGTGAATTCACGGGGGAAATTCAAAAATCACCCGAAAGTATGAGCGGTTTGCGGATAAGCCGCGGCAACTTTGTGTCACTTTCAAACCAAATTAAACAAAACTGACATGAAAAAAAGTATCATCATTTACGGCATTATCGCCGGGGCAATCACAGCAAGCTGGTTTATCATTTCACTCGCCATTTACAAAGGCAACGAAGAAAAGCAGTTTGAAAACGGCATGTGGTACGGCTACGCCTCTATGCTGCTGGCTTTTTCCCTGATATTTGTCTGCATCAAAAACTTCCGCGATAAACATAACCAAGGTTTTATCTCTTTCGGCCAGGCTTTTAAGATCGGGTTATTCATTACCCTGATTGCCTCAACGATCTATGTGGTCAGCTGGCTGATCGACTATTACTTTTTCATTCCCGACTTTATGGAAAAATATTCCGCCATCATGATCAACAAAATGAAGGCCGAAGGAGCAAGCCAGGCAGAAATCAGCAAAAAAACCATAGAAATGGCGGAATTCAATAAGATGTATCAGAATCCTTTCTTTAACGCCCTGCTTACCTACGCGGAAATATTTCCGGTGGGATTGATCGTCACATTAATCAGCAGTTTAATTCTCAAAAAAAACCAATAACATGTCAAAATTAGTAACCGGTATAGGAGGATTTTTCTTCCGCTCTAGCCAGCCGAAAGAACTCGGTCTTTGGTATGAAAAACATTTCGGCATCAACACGATGCAAAGTGGCGAAGTATGGAAACAGGAACACGGACCAACCGTTTTTATGCCTTTCAAAGCCGACACTACCTACTTCGGAACCAGCCAGCAATTTATGATCAATTTCAGGGTCAGTGATCTGGATGAGTTGTTAACCCGTCTGGAAGCGGAAGGGGTCAGAATTGATGAGAACAGGATGGACGACAGCATCGGGAAATTTGCCTGGGTTTATGATCCTGAAGGCAATAAAATTGAACTCTGGCAACCGGCGGACGAAAGCTGATGCGACATAACCATTAAATAAAGGAAGGCTTAAACATGACTACCCATAAAAAGATCCTGGACCTCATTTCAAACCATATCAGTCCTGATAAGGAAGAGACGGAACTGGTTACAGCACTGTTCGAACCTTTTTCATGTGAGGCCGGCACGTTGCTTGAAAAGGAAGGGAAAACCGCAAAATATCTCTATTTCGTCAATTCGGGATTTATCAGGACCTTTCATTTTATGGAAGGTTCTGAAATCACCACCCACATCAATTGCCCGCCCGGGTTTATTACTTCATTCCACAGTTTTATCAGCGAAACTCCGGCATTCGACAATGTTGAAGCCGTTACCTCCGCTGATCTTTTAAGAATCACAAAACAAAACCTGGATCTGCTTTACGGCCAAAGCAATGGCTGGGCCGAATTCGGAAGGGCCGTTTACGAGAAATCGCTGGGCTATAACGAAGCCAGGTCCAGAGACATGATCACCCTTTCTGCCGAACAACGCTATCTGAAACTCCTGGAAAAACAACCGGAAATCGTCAGGAACGTCCCTCTGAAATACATTTCTTCTTTCCTGGGCATTGAACCACAGTCGCTCAGCAGGATCAGGAGAAAAATCACTTCTTAACATTTGTTCAGTAGCTTTTATTTTTCCCGGCGGACTTTTGCTTCATCATTAAAACAAATCATGTGATGAAAAACTTAAAAGGAAAAACAGCCCTCGTCACCGGGGCATCTTCAGGGATAGGCAGGGCATTTGCTATTGAACTCGCTAAAAAAGGGGTTAATATTATCATTACGGCCAGGTCTGAAAACAAACTGGAGCAACTGGCTGCCGAAATCAGGAACGAATATCATGTCCGGGTCCTGGTAATAAGCGGTGATCTGAGTCTTAAAGAAACACCCGGATTCATCTTCAAAACTGTTACAGAAAAAGGCTGGGAGCCGGATATCCTGGTCAACAATGCCGGATTCGGAAAATGGTCCGGGTTCCTGGACACCAGCCGGGAAACTTATGAAGAAATGCTGATGCTGAACATCAACGCATTGGTAAAACTGACCCACTTCTTTATTCCGGCCATGCTTAAAAATAAAAGCGGGGGAATCATCAACATTGCCTCTACCGGTGCTTTTCAGCCCTGCCCTTACATTGCGGTCTATTGTGCGAGCAAGGCTTTTGTCCTGTCATTTTCAGAAGCCCTGTATGGTGAATACCACCCAAAAGGAGTAACGGTAACCGTAGTATGTCCCGGCAATACCTCCACCGGGTTCCAGGAAACGGCCGGGGCCGACATCACCGGCATGTCGTCAGATACACCTCAGAAAGTAGCCATCGAAGGGATTGAAGCCTTCATCAAAGGAAAAAATTACAAAATAAACGGCATGTCAAACTACCTGCAGTCTTTTCTGCCAAGGCTTTTACCCAGAAAAACGGTGATTGGTATTGTAGGGAATATGATGAAGGGGAGAGTGAATGGGAAATAGTGTTAACATAAAGATGTATTAAATAACCTAATAATGCCCCTTTAATGAATGGATGATTATTAAGTTGTTGGAAATTTCATAAATTAATCTGTGTTCGCTATCAATCCTTCTTGACCATTTACCTGATAATTGATATTTTAATGGTTCCGGTTTACCTATCCCTTTGTATGGAGACTCAAGTATGGATGATAAAAGCTCCCTGATCCTTTTCAATATCTTTTCATTTTTAGTTCTTTTCCAATAATCAAGATCAACCTCAGCCTTGGCGGTTATCTCTATTTCCATACATCGTCAAGGTTGAGTTTGCGGCTTCTGCCTTCTTTAAAATCTTCTTCTGACTCCTGAATTTTCTTTACAAAATCAGCATCATATTCGTCATTTGTAATTTCAAATGAGATTTTCAAAGCATTTAAAAAAGCCCTTAATGCTTCCATTTTTTCACCTTCTGTCTGAACTATTATTGTCGTCATTTTTCTCTATTTTTCAGATAAAACGTCACTGATTGGAATTAATTCCTTTTTCGATGACAAATATAAGTTATTGAAATCAAATCTGTTCATTTCAGGATTTAAAGTAAATGAATACATTTTAATTCTATTAAATTTATCTCAAAAACAATCAAATTACAATTCAGAAAATCCGGTCAATCAATTTATATCCCTAAATTTGTACACTTTCAAACCTCAAAATCAATTCCGTTTTGTTTGATCTCATCAATAAGAATGTCAGCAGGTATGTGTCTTTTACTCAGGCTGAGTTAAAGATTTTCAACAGTTTTCTGAAACACAGCCATGTACCTAAAAAAAGTTTCCTGCTTCAGGCCGGAGAAATATGTCATTTTGAAGCGTTTGTAAGCAAAGGGTGCATCCGCAAATATTACCTGGACTCCAACGGGTTTGAGGTCATCATCCAGTTTGCGATTGAAAACAACTGGGTGAGCGACATCGCCAGTTTTTCTGACCAGAAACCCAGTCATCTTTTCGTAGAAACCCTGGAAGACTGCGAAATCCTGACCCTGAGCCCGGCCGCCAAAGAAGAACTCCTGGCCAGGATCCCGAAGTTTGAAAGGGTGTTCAGGATCATGGTGCAGCGGAATCTTTCCCTGACCCAGGACAGGCTCTTCAACACCATCTCCAAGTCAGCCATGGACAAATACCTCGATTTTCTTGAACACTACCCTACCATTCCGCAAAGGGTGGCACAGCATTATATAGCCTCGTACTTGGGCATTTCAGCAGAATTTCTCAGTAAGGTTAGGGCCAAACTGGCGAAGCAGTGAGGGTGAGCGGTTGGCTTTTAGCATTTAGCTTAAGGATTAAAGAAGATCGAATGAAATTGTATTGATTTTAAGTTTTGCTTCCGGTTAAATAGATCTCAAATGAGAGCTTGCCTCATCTAAAAAGACGTAGCCTCGAAAGTCTGGCTATCATTCTTAATCAGTCCAGGTCCGGACATTCACTCATTCATTCAATCAATCATTCATTCATTCAATCAATCATTCATTCAATCATTCACACATTCACTCATTCAAAATTACTTTCTTGTCCTAGTTCAATGCACAGCCATTTTTCGTGCCGTAGTTTTGTAACATCAATTTAACAATTACAATTATGGAAAACAGAATATTGGGTCTTCATCATATTACCGCCATCGCCGGCGACGCCAAAAGAAATTTCAACTTCTACTCTAAAGTATTAGGCTTGAGATTCATCAAAAAAACCGTCAACTTTGACGATCCGGGTACTTACCACTTCTATTTCGGCGACGAATCAGGAAGTGCCGGAACCATCCTGACCTTTTTCCCGTGGGGCAACGGCATTCCGCAGGGACGCAAAGGAGCCGGTATGGCCACAGAAATCGGTTATTCAGTTCCGCAAGGCAGCCTTGAAAAATGGGTGGAGCGTTTTGAAAAATACAATGTGATTTATAACAAGCCGGCCGTAAGGTTCGGGGAAAGGTACCTGACTTTCAATGATCCCGATGGTTTGAAACTGGAACTGATCGAGTCCAAAACGCCTGATACCCGCACACCGTGGGAAACAGATGAAGTAAAAGCCGACATGGCCACCAGGGGTTTTCATAACATCACATTGACGCTGAATGATGTTGAAGCCACTGCTGCCGTGCTGACAGTATTCGGTTACAAGCTGATCGAAAAAGAAGCCAACAGGTATCGTTATGCCACTGATGCGGTCGAAAATGCAGCCATCGTAGACCTGGTGGAACTACCTACTGAAAAACGCGGACATGTAGCCAACGGAACCGTGCACCACGTAGCTTTCAGGGTTAAAAACGACGAGGTGCTGGCAGAATTCAGAAATAAAATCATCGATCTGGGGCTGAACATCACACCGCAGATTGACCGTAACTACTTCCACTCGCTTTATTTCAGAGAGCCGGCCGGGGTGTTATTTGAAATCGCAACTGACAATCCGGGTTTCATGGTGGATGAATCTCTGGAAGAATTGGGACAAAACCTGAAACTTCCGGCACAATATGAGTCGAGAAGAAAAGAAATAGAAGCCACTTTGGTACCTTTAAATTAAGCATCATGAATTACGAACCATTAAAATATATCTATCAACCTTCAGGAAATCCGGAAGCAGCGACCCTGTTGCTGCTTCACGGAACCGGGGGAGATGAACGGGACCTTTTGCCGCTGGCCAAAAACTACGGCACACATTTCAACATCCTGAGCCTCAGGGGCAACGTTTCAGAAAACGGGATGCCCAGGTTCTTCAAACGTCTCGGCATGGGAATATTTGATGAAAAAGACCTGGATTTCAGAACACATGAAATGGTCTCTTTTATCAGGCAACTGGCTGAAAAAGAAAACTTTGATCCGTCAAAAATCATTGCACTGGGTTATTCCAACGGAGCTAACATAGCCGGAGCAACCTTGGTTTTATATCCTGATTTCCTGGCCGGGGCGATTTTGTTCAGACCTATGAAACCTTTCAAGGCCATCAGCGACTGGCAAACCGGCACAAAAGCACCGGTCTTTATCAGTACCGGAAAGTCCGATCCGACCATCAGGCCTGAAGACACCCTCGAATGGGTAAGTTTACTGGAAAAAGCCGGTTTCGACCTCACTCATTTTGAACTGAACAGCGGTCATAACCTGACCAGCCAGGACTTACAGTTATCTGTAGACTGGTTTAAAAAGCATTTCGTATGACAGATTATTTTGCAGTAACAAGGATATATGCGGATGAAAATGGCGAAACGCATTTTGCAGCACTCAACATCCCCTTAAAAAATGGCGGAGAGATCGGTTTTCTCTCCGAAGCCCAGCAAGCCGGGAAAGTGATTTTCAGGAAAGTCGTAGAGCAGTATGATTATGATTTCCACAATGCTCCCGCCCGTCAATACATAGCTTTGCTGGACGGAGAAATTGAAATTGAAACATCAGATGGCGAGAAAAGAATCTTCAGACCCGGCGAAGTACTGCTGGTAGAAGATGTAGCAGGTAAAGGACACAAAACCCGGAACCTGCGACCCGAAGTCAGGTCTTCCATGTTCATCACTTTAGACTAAAAAATGCCGGAATTACCTTCCGGCATTTTTTGCACAAAACCGGGCTTTTCTGCTCCGGATGAAGACATAACACCGTATCATTGAATGCACAAGTGCACTTTTTCACTTAATTAAGTTTTTATATTATTTTTTTAATATAGTTTTTCTATATTTGGATGCACTTTCGTTACACTCTAAATTAAACAACTATGGAATTAGTATGGTTTTTGGTCATTGGGGCGGTTTCTGGCTGGTTAGCCGGGCAACTCTGGAAAGGTTCCGGATTTGGCCTCATCGGAAACATCATCGCAGGTATTATCGGTAGTTTCGTCGGTGGATGGATTGCCGGTAAACTGGGCATCGGAGGGGGCGGCCTGCTCTGGCAAATCCTGGTTTCGGCCGGAGGGGCCTGGGTCGTTCTGTTCCTCATCAGTCTGGTCAAGAAAGCCTGAAACACTGAAAAAGAGATGAGCAATCATCTCTTTTTCTTTTAGATTTAATCCGCCTCCTCATTTTACTTTATTGTTTATCTTTGGAGTCCAAACCAACAGGATATGTCAAGAAAAGTAATTCTCTACATTGCGATGAGCATCGACGGCTACATTGCCAAAGATGACGACAACATTGATTTTCTTTCTACCGTGGAATGGCCTGATGAGGACTACGGCTACGCTGCTTTTCAAAAAGAGGTAGACACGCTCATATGGGGCAGGAAAACCTATGATAAGGTGTTGTCATTCGGCATAGAATTCCCGCACAAAGACAAACGCTGTATCGTTTTATCAAACAACCTTAAGGGAAAAGACGAAAATGTTGAATTTTACGGCGGTAATTTAAACGACCTGATCGCCCAGTTAAAATCAGAGGAAGGCAAAGATATCTATTGTGATGGTGGCGGGGAAGTGGTTTTTGAACTCCTGAAACATGGCCTGATCGACAAAATGATCATTTCCGTCATTCCGCACCTCGTAGGCAAAGGCGTGAGATTGTTTAAAGACGGGCGGCCCGAACAGTCCGTTAAACTGCTGAAAAGCATTACTTATCCTTCCGGACTGGTACAATTGTGGTATGACCGGAAAAATGTCTGATGAGCAGCAAGGACGTCAAAACATATAACACCGAAGCTTTCAAAGACAGGTTTATGCAGCATCAGGACCAGCTGGAAAACATGCTGAGGAATGATTTCGGGAAATTTTTCATGGTGCGGGTCGAAGAGATGTTCCGGCTGATGAAACTGCCGGTGCCACCTACCAGGGCCACTACCCACACCATCATCTTCATTACAGAAGGTGAAGCCAATATGCACATTGGCAGTGAAACCTTTAAAATATTCAAAAACGAATGCCTGGTTGTTCCTGCGGGACAGGTCTTTTCCTTTGCCAGTCCGGATGTCAACAAAGGTTATCTATGTAACTTTCACCATGATTTTATCATCGGTAAATTCGGAAAAAGTGAATTGCTCAAGGATTTTGAGTTCCTGACGGTCTGGGGCAACCCGCACATCAGACTGAGTGCCGAAAATGCAGATTTTACAGAACAGCTTTTCAAAAGGATCCTGCGTGACTATCTCGAAAACGGCTTAAAGAATATCGATATCCTTCAGTCGTCTTTCATTGCTATCCTTTGTGAACTGAATCACGCCTATAAGCCCCTGTCTGACAGTACCCAGACTTTTGCTGTGAACATTACGGTAAGATTTAAAGCATTGCTCTCTGCTCATTTTAAGTCTTCCCAACAGGTTTCAGATTATGCCGTGATGCTCAGCATTACGCCTAACCACCTGAACAAATGTCTCAGAACCATCACCGGGAAATCTCCGACCAAGTGGATAGATGAAGCCATCATCCTGGAAGCCAAAGTACTGCTGAGCCAGACTGCCCTGAGTGTCAATGAAATCACGACAGAGCTGGGGCTCAGCGATCCCTCCTATTTCAGCCGTTTTTTCAGAAAATATGAAGGACGTACGCCGCTGGAATTCAGAAAACACATCGGACACTGAGAAAACCGGCCAACTAAACCATTCATCCGAAAATATTACCATTCATCACAATTTCACAGTTTACAAGCTACAATGTATTGCAAAGTACCATCTATAGCATTATCTTTGTTTCAGAATCAGGAAAAGGATTAAACCTCAAGAGATTCTGAAACAAATTATGAAAAATATAAAAAAGCCCGGGTATAAAAGCCTGGCGATGTTGTTACTTATTTTAGCTTCATCCTGGGGAGTTTTTGCCGAACAGAAGCTCCCCATGATTAAAGCTGATTCCAAAGAAGTCAGGATCAGGATAAGCGGAGACCCGGAACTGAAGGACTGGTACCTGATGCCTCAAAAGAAACCGGATGTTTATACCCTCCCGAGATTTACAAGCCCGAAAGACGTCACTTTTATTACCCATAGAGATTCCATCACTTTTCATGTAAAACCCGGAGACCAATTTGATTTTATTATACTTTTAAACGATACTGTTCGCTGTTACACCAGAGTCAACACCTTAAAACTGCCCTATTTACTGCATTTCAATATTGGATTGACGGTATTGATGGGCTTAATCCTGATCACTTTCACGGGCTATGTCCGGCGTGATATTGTGCCTGTCAGACAATTACTGTCCCTGGGTATATTGGGTCCCGTTTTCTTTTGGATCGCTACCCTATGTGGCGGACTGATACATGGTCAGTATGATCATTTTAAGAATGTCATCAGTGAACTGGGAGCTCTGGGTCGACACTCCGAACTTTTTATGACCGGGGCAGAAGTGCTTATTGCGATATTTTGCTTCTTTTTTTCTTTCGGACTTTACAGAATCTGTAAAAAATCCGGGCTGAGTGTTATCCCGGTATTTCTGACGCTCAGCATGCCAGTTTCAATACTCTGGGCAGCTGTTTTTCCGATGGGGCATGAATGGCACGGCATCCTTGGACCACTCCCCTTGTTGATGAACTTAGGAGCTTTACTGGCATTTTTTCTCTGGAAAAAGAACAAACAGACTTCACAGGTCCGCATGTTTTCGCTGGCAGGGTTTCTGGTCATGTCGCTTATACTGACCCGTTTTATTCCGGATTTCGACAGCCGTTATCCGGGTCTGGTCCAGCGGTTTTTCTACCTGGGATGGACCATCTGGTATCTTGGAATGGCCTCAGGATTTATGACGATCGCCGATAAAAAACAGAAATATTACTTATAAATACTGCTCCGGAAACGGGGCCTTTAACAAATACAATTATGAAAAAGAACATTCTTTTAGTTATGTGTGCTTTCCTGATGGCCGGTTCAATGAGCTCATGCTGGCTAAACCGCATGAACAACGACGACCTGTCTATATCTGTCACTGATGCTGATGACTACTACAAAATCAAAGCTGAATACGATGAAGACAGAACCGGGGAAGTACAGACATACCTGAACAAAAACTTCAGCCCCAACGACATTTTCGCTTCTGAAGATGATTACATGGACATCAACACGGAGCTTTCCGACCATACCAAACTTTACCTGAAGTCTTCACCCGGAAAAATCCTGATCAGACTCAACAAGGATGAGAATTCAAAAGAATCATACGAACGCATCAAAAAAATAGGAGAAGGACTAAAAGCAGAATTAGCTGACTGATGACGAATATCAAAACTTTACTGGCCACACTTGTGCTGTTATCATGGGTGAGTGTTGCCAAAGCTCAAAACACCCGGATAGATGATCTGATGACCAAAGCCCATAACATAGGCTTGTTTAACGGTAATGTCCTTGTCGTTCAAAAGGGGAAGACGGTCTATGAATCTTCGTTTGGTTATGCTGATGGAGCCAAAACCAGGAAACTGGACAAGAACTTCCTCTTTAACATCGGTTCTATCGGGAAGGAATTCAACGGTGTGGCCATCATGATGCTCAAAGAGCAGGGTAAACTAAGCCTGGACGATAAGGTTTCGAAGTATTTACCGGAATTACCTGCGTGGGCAGCTAAAATCAGCATCAAAAACCTGCTGCAGTATACCAGCGGCTTACCGGATGTCAAATGGCAGACCATCAAAAGCGATGCAGACATCATGAATGACATGAAACAGCTCACGGCTCTCAACTCTGAACCGGGCACCAATTACCACTACAACAACAGTAATGTGTTTTTGCAACGCCGGATCGTTGAAAAGATATCAGGAATGGGCTTCAATAAATTTGTTGAGCAGAATATACTGCTGCCATGCCGGATGACGGCCTCGGAAGTAGACCCGGATATGGGCAAAGCCAATGTGGCCGTGTCATTCAACAATGACAGGGTACAGTCACCGAGACAGTTTGCCTATGTCATGACAGGCTGGACGTCGGTAACTGCCCGTGACCTGTATCAATGGAATCAATGCCTGCATGGCTTTAAAATTATCTCGGAGCCTTCCGTACTGGAGATACTTCAGCCCTTTGCCCCTAACAAACAGTCGAGCCTGGGTGGGGGAAAGATAGAAAACGGGGAGATCATCACCCACGAACATCACGGGTCCAGTGCAGACTTTGAGGCCCTGATGTACAGCGATCTCACGAAAGATATTTCAGTCATCTTATTGACCAATAACATGAATTTCAAGGTTTTTGACCTCAAGGATGCCATCCTGAATATCCTTGACCATAAACCTTATGTGGTGCCTAAGAAATCTTTACTGACTGTTTTAAGAAAATCACTGGATACACAGACCATCGAAGAAACCCTGGTTCAATACAACGACTTAAAGAAAACGCAATCTGAGGTCATCAGTTTTGAAGAACCTGAGCTGAACGGCATCGGTTATTTTCTACTGGGTAAGAAACGTTTTGCTGATGCAGTAAAGGTATTTGAGCTGAATGTCAGGCTGTTTCCGGAATCAGCCAATGCCTACGACAGCCTGGCTGAAGGATACTACAATGCTGGTAATAAGGCCCTTGCTCTGCAGAATTACAAAAAATCACTGAGCCTGGACCCGAAAAACAACGGGGCGAAAGAAATGATAGAAAAAATAGAAAAGGGAAACTGAAATGATCCGGCCGCTCAGGGCCGGATTTATTTTTTGAAACTCAGCGGATTATATTTAATTTTAGTTTTATAATTCAGAGAATTTACTAATTTTATCGGGCAAACCAAATAGCCTTAAACCAAACCGTAGTCGAAGAACTTATAGTTCCAGACTTTTTTAACTGAAAATGGATAAAATTGAAATTACTAATGCTGAGAAGGTATTGAATGTAAACAGTGCCTGCCTTGATGATTCTACTTTTACAAATGTTAGTTTAAGCAAAGTTTTACTGGAAAATGTGGCCCTTGTCGACACAAAGATAACCGACGCCAATCTCAGCGGCCTCGAAATCGACGGTGCACAATGGGGCGGTGCCTACTTTCATAATATAGGACTCCCTCCTGAAGGTCACCCGGCTTATGATCCTGAGGCAGAGCAGAAAGCCCTCAGGTTTGAAGATTGCGACCTTCATAACAGCCTCATTGAAGACTGTAACCTGAGTGGTATTGAGATCGTCAACTGCACCACCACGGGCATGAAGATCAACGGAGTGCTGATCAGCGAGCTTTTCAAAGCTTATGAAAGCAGCCGCAGATCGTTTCAGCTGAGCTCCGGTTTGTAAAACGGCCAGCTTCGTATGACCATGATAGTAGAACCCGATACAAACGAACCAACGGAATATATTTCAGTGTCTGTCAAAGTACCTGAAGAGTTCGGTGATTTGTTTACGCATTTCTATTATGCAGCCAATCATGGCCAGGAGCCTGTGCACAAAAAGCTGGTACCCATGTTCAGAACCATTATGGTTTTTAACCTGGGCAGCCAGATCAACGGGGCTTTTGAAGACGAGCTGCCGTTTGATCTGCCGGACAGCCTGATCATCGGGCCGCTTAAAAAGTCTTTACAATATACCCTCCATCCCGGGGCTGAAATGCTCGTTGCCAATTTTAAATGGGATGCTTTCTACCGCTTTTTCGGGCAATCCCTGCAATCATTTTCTACTTTCATAGCTGAGCCTCGGGCATTAACCGGTGATGAATGCTTCACCCCGCTGTGGCTCAAACTGAAAGGAACACCGGCACTTGAAGATAAAGTAAAACACCTGCTCGATTTCAGCCTGCCCTACCTCAGGGCCAGGGAAGAAGCCTCTGCCAGAATCATAGGGCTCAATGTAGCCACAGACACTTTTAATCCCGTCAAAAAAATCGCTGCGGAAAGCGGTTACAGTGAGCGGAGCGTACAGCTGAGTTATAAAAAATACCTGGGCTTCAGCGACAAGGAAGTGACCCGCTACCAGAGGTTTATGAAGGCCGTTGAGCTGCTGATGAGTTCCACGGAAATAAAAACAGACTGGTTTGAAATAGCTGAATCGTGTGGATATTATGACCAGAGCCACATGATCCATGACTTTAAGCATTATCTTCATCTCAGCCCGACGCAATTTCTCAAGCTACAGGAAAACATGTGCGTCTCTGCCTGGTGACTTCGTTTTCTTACAATAGCAGGCCGCGTGCCCCAACTAGTTTTGTGATGTTAAATCAAACCAGAAAACATCATGAAACATCTCATTATTTATGCTCACCCTCATGCAGGCAGCCTTAACCATGTCATCCTTGAAACAGCCGTCAGTTATTTACAAAAGCCAGGAAACGAAGTAGTGGTCAGAGACCTTTATGCCTTAATGTTTGATCCGGTATTATCACTTGAGGACATGGCAGGGCAAAGAAAAGGACAAGTGGATGAAAAAGTAGCCGCTGAACAGGAATTTATACAATGGGCAGATGCCATCACCTTTATTTACCCGATCTGGTGGACGGGCCTGCCCGCCATCATGAAAGGATATATCGACAGGGTGATGTCTTATGGTTTTGCGTACCGGTATGATCAGGGTATCCAAAAAGGATTGCTGACGGGCAAAAAAGCCTACATTTTCAACACCCACGGAAAATCAAAGGAAGAATATGAAGCCACAGGTATGGATCAGGCCCTGTTGCTGACTTCTGATAAAGGCATCTACACTTACTGCGGACTTGAGATAAGAAGTCACCTGTTTTTTGATAAAGCCGACCGTGCTGGAGAAGAGGCCATTGAGAAATGGAAACTTGAAATAAAAAACGCATACATATAAATTCCTTATTTATAGAAGTTTAACACAATAAAACCAACCTTACCTTCAAAAAAATCAACAAAATAATTTGCGTAACCGATCGATTACATATAAATTTATAACCAATCAGTTACAAATAAAATGAGAAGAGACGTTTTCCAGGCCATTGCCGACCCTACAAGGAGAGAGATCATCAACCTGATTGCTTATCAATCCATGAATCTCAATGCCGTAGCAGATAAGTTTGAAGTAAGCAGGCCGGCCATTTCAAAGCATATCAAAATCCTGACGGAATGTGGCCTTATTGTGATCAGGCAACAGGGAAGAGAGCGGTATTGCGAAGTGCAGCTGAGCAAACTGAAGGAAGTTTCAGACTGGACAAAACAGTACAGAGCCTTCTGGAATGAGAAACTGGATGCCCTGGAGGAATTCCTCGCGAAAACCCCGGATTGAAAATTATTTAACCAAAAAAATAAGGATTATGACCATCAAACCTTTTGTGATAGAAAGACTGTTGAATGCCCCGGCAGAAAAAGTGTGGCAAGCGATTACGGACAAAAACCAGATGAAAGAATGGTATTTTGACCTGGAGGAATTCAAACCTGAAGTGGGTTTTGTGTTTCAGTTTACCGGCCGAGGCAAAGACGAACACAAAGAATATCTGCATATCTGTGAGATAACGGAAGTTGTTCCTCTTAAAAAACTGACCTACAGCTGGCGGTATGAGGGCTATTCCGGTAATTCGTTCGTTACTTTTGCATTGGCTGAAGAAAACGGCAAAACATTGCTGACGCTTACGCATGCAGGACTTGAAACATTCCCTGTTGAAAATCCTGACCTTGCTCCGCATAATTTTGCTGAAGGCTGGACGCATATCATCGGGACATCGCTGGTGAATTATTTCGAAAAATAAAGATTCCGTTTTAAAACATTTCGTCCATCTTAAGTAAATTAAAATATGAGGGCAAGAATAAATTTTATTACACTGGCGGTAAATGACCTGAGGATATCTTATGAATTCTATGCAGGCTGTATGGGCCTGAGAGCCTCCAAAGTGCCTGAAGAAGGGGATGATCACCTTTTGTTTGAACTTGAAAACGGGTTTAGCCTGGTGCTTTACCGCCGGAAAGACTATCTGAATTTTGCGGCAGACCCGGACCAGGCTTCCTCTTCCGCAGGATTTATTCTCAGTCAATACGTTGACAGTAAAGAAGAAGTGGACGACATACTTGCTTTAGCCCTGCTGGGAGGAGCAAAACCCGCCGGAGAATACCATGATGAGCCCTGGGGTTATACCGCGGGCTTTTCTGACCCGGATGGACATCAATGGGAGATATTTTATCGCAGGGACTGAGTTTACGGTTTATCATCCCACAGATTAATCCGTGGGATGATTTATAAGTATTGCTTTTGGTGTAGAAAGGGCCTTAATACCTGTCCCAGAATCCAGGAGGTTCAATCCCCAGAGCTCTTAAATAGACATATCCTTGTCCGCGGTGATGGATTTCGTTATCTACCCAATAGAGCATAATACCGGGCACCTCTCCTTCATATTCACCGAAGGCTTTTACGACCTCACCGAATTTACCCTCAGGAATCTGCGGCCAGTAGTTTTCAATGATTCCGGTAACCTCATCCCAGTAATCCAGTAGCTCCTGTTTGGTACTGAAAGTGCTTTTTCCTGAATGATGACCGAGTTCCTTTACGTGGGTCCAGTGGCCTGTCACCACACCATTCATGCCGTGAGAGGCCATAGAGGCCATTTCAAGGACCATTTCAGCGAAAGGCCGCATGCCGCCGATAGAGAAAGTAAAGAACTGGTCTTCCGGAAATGCCTCGATTACTTTCCTGGTCAGTTTGCGGTGTCCCTGCCAATGGTCTAAAAAAGCACTGCTTTGAATGACGGTTTCTTCATTTGCTGTTACATTTTTCATCTGATAAGAGGTTTAGTGTTGCTTAAATTTCATTTGATGGTACAAATAAAACGGGGGCTACTGTCAACCCTATGTCAGTGGGATTTATGGGATTAAAAAAACTTTTTTTATAAAAACTTCAAAAACATGGTGCACATATTCAACTTGAGATCGCTAAAATTATCAACTTCCGGTTTTAATGCTTAACTTTTAGCCAAAATCAGCCTTCTTTTTTTAAAAAAACTTGGGAAGCTACCTATTTTACAGGAATATTATCATAAACCGGGAGCTATAATTAACATCAAAAAATGGAACATTCAGATCCCGGCAAATCGCTTAACCGGGCCATTGTTTCTTTAAAAATGCTGGGCATTTTACTTTTAGTAGTCCTGTTTCTCGGAATATGGCTGATCATCTCCCCTTACCTGAAAATCTCCGGAAAAAACAGTACCCGTCCCGAAGTCGCCATTATCCCGGCAGATGCAGACTTCACCAACTTATGGACCGCTCCGGATGAATGGAGAATGATGAGGCTTGAGCCTGAAGAGCAGGAAAGGATTAAATATGGAAAAGACCTGATTGCACACACTTCCAAATACCTGGGACCAAAAGGAAGTGTAAGCAAAATATCCAATGGAATGAACTGTCAGAACTGCCACCTCAATGCAGGTTCTCAGCCCTGGGGCAATAACTATTTTGCGGTACAGGCCACATATCCGAAGTTCAGGGAACGGTCCGGTACGACGGAAAATCAGGTCAAAAGGATAAATGACTGCCTCAGAAGAAGCCTCAACGGGCAAGCCCTGGATTCCACCTCAAGGGAAATGAAAAGCATCCTGGCCTATCTCAAATGGCTAGGATCAGATGTAACCAGGAACAAAATACCCAAAGGATCAGGGATTTATAAACTGAAACCTTTAAACACTGCCGCTGATCCGGGAAAAGGCCGTCTGGTTTATCAGGCCAGATGTCAGAGTTGCCACCAGGAAAACGGGGAGGGTGTTTTAGCCATGGATAAAAAAGAATATATTTACCCTCCGTTGTGGGGCATCCATTCTTACAACACCGGGGCCGGGCTGTTTCGCTTGTCCAGCTTTGCAGGATATGTAAAAATGAACATGCCCTTTGGGGTTACTTATCAGAAACCTCAGCTGAGCGATGAAGAAGCCTGGCATGTGGCAGCATATGTAAACTCCATGCCGAGGCCCGGAAAAGACCTTTCGGAAGATTGGCCTGACATTTCAGGGAAGCCGTTTGACCATCCTTTTGGTCCTTATGCTGATCCATTTCCGGAAGAACAACATAAATACGGCCCTTTTAAGCCGATCAGGGACTGGATAAAGAAAAACAAAAAAGTCAAAAACGCTATAATTACAAAATCATGAAATTCAGAATTTATCATTTGGCCATTCTCCTTTTTGCAGGATCCCTGACTGTCAACGCCCAGGAACGTGAACATAAGATCGTATTTCAGCTGACCACCTCCGATACCACGGTTTACCGGTCTCTGACCAGGCAACTCAACAATGTGTTGGTGCACTGGCCCAAGGCGAAACTGGAGGTGGTGATTTACGCCAAAGGCATCGGATTTGTGAGAAAAGACCAGAGCGTTTACGAAGCTGAAATTGCAGAATTAAAAAAAAGGGGTGTCACCTTGGCCGTTTGTGAAAACACTATGAAACAGCAAAAACTCACCAAAGACCAGGTATTGAACTCTGTCATTTATGTTCCGGTAGGTATTGCCGAGATCGTAACCAAACAGGAAGAGGGTTGGTCCTACATTAAAGTAGGTATATAAAGCGACAAAGATTTTTCGTAACAATTTCAGCCATGATTAGTTATTACCTCACCGGGAGTATTTACCCCGGAATCAACTAATCAGTAAATTGGCATGTATACCCTTGAAACGAGTCAGAAAATTCCTGCTTCGCAAGCCGAAGTCTGGGATTTTATATCTTCCCCTGTCAACCTGAAATACATCACCCCTGCCTACATGGGTTTTGATATCACGAGCCGGAACCTCCCTGATAAAATGTACCCTGGCATGATCATCACTTATAAAGTCAGTCCCTTGTTCAATTTTAAAATGGACTGGGTAACAGAGATTACGCACGTGGCTGATCAGCAATATTTTGTGGACGAGCAAAGAATCGGCCCCTACAGCATCTGGCATCATCAGCACCATTTAAAGAGCATTGCAGGCGGGGTTGAGATGAACGACATCGTCAGTTACCTCCCTCCGTTTGGTCCCCTGGGCAGCATCGCCAACAGGCTTTTTATCCGAAAGAAACTGAAAGAGATATTCGATTTCAGGACAGCGGCGATTGAAAAGAAGTTCGGTAAATACTGAACCATTTCCTCTTTTTTTATTTCATAAAAGTAATAACCGGAAAATGACAAAAATATACTCTGAAAAAGATATTCTGAACATGGAAACCCGTTACAGGGCTTCTTTTATTAATTCGCTGGGAGGTTTTAAAAGTGTGGTGATGGTCGGGACTAAAAGCCATTCGGGACAGGAAAACCTGGCTGTTTTCAATTCTTTATTTCATCTCGGGGCGAACCCTGCCCTTTGCGGCCTGATCGTAAGGCCTGATATTTCTCCGAGACACACCCTTCGTAACATCCTTAAGACAAAATTTTACACCATCAACCACCTGAACGAAGAAATCTTCAAAGCGGCACATCAGACCTCTGCGAGATATCCTGAAGACGTTTCGGAATTTGAAGCAACAGGACTGACACCTCAGTACATTTACCCGATTACTGCTCCGTTTGTGAAGCAAAGTCTCGTAAGATTTGCCTGTGAACTTCAGCAGCATATCCCTCTCAAAATCAACGGAACTACCTTGCTTATCGGTAAGATCATCCATGCAAACATTCCCGAAGACGCCCTTCAAAAAGACGGCTTCATAGACCTTGAACTGGCGGGAAGTTTAACGTGCAGCGGACTGGACAGTTACCACAAAACCACTAAAACAGCCCGTCTCTCATATGCTAAGACAGACAAACCCCTGACAGAGCTGGAATAAGTTCAAAATCAAAGGACGACGAAAATCCGCCGAACTTTCTCAATTTTAAAGCGGAATATTCTATATTTGAGCCAAAAAAGCTTTCTCATGAATATATACATCGATCTCATCAGGGCTTCCCGGAAAAAACTGCTTGGCTATCTTGACGGATTAAGCATCGAACAGGTCAATACCATTCCCGAAGGCTTCAACAACAACCTGGCCTGGCATGTAGGTCACCTGCTGGCCAGTCAGCAGATTTTGTGTTACCGGTTTTCAAACAATGAGCCGGCCATCGACGATGAAATAATAGACAGGTATAAGAACGGAACCAAACCGGAGTCTTTTGTCGATACAGATGAATTTGAAAGACTGAAAGCTTACCTCACCACCACCCTGGACATCATGGAAGAAGATATTGAAAACAACATTTTCAGCCAGTTCAAAGCCTTCAACACTACTTTTTTTGACGGACTGAGATTTGAAAGTTTTGAAGAAATCATCACTTATCTTCCAGTCCATGAAGGTCTTCACCTTGGATTCTGCATGGCTCTGAAACGTGCTCTGATCCAGCAGGGCTACTGAGGCCTTTTTTCCAGCCGCTGAGCCATGACACTGGCTGCAATAAGCTGTAAGGCGTGATACAGCATCAACGGCAGCAGCACGATGCCGGCTGCAGGACTGTTGGCAAACAATACTTTTGACATCACGGTGCCATGTACAAGCGATTTTTTGGAACCGCAAAACATCAGCGTAATGGTATCCTCCATATTGAATTTCAAAGCCCCGGCTATCAATCTTGTGATGAAAATCACCAGGAAGAAAAACCCAAGCAGACCCGCCATAAGCAGCAGGACTTCCGATACTGAAAGGTCATCGAAAAGATGGAGGGAAAAAGATTTACAAAAAGAAGTATAAATGATGATGAGGATAATGCTCTGGTCAAAAAACTTCAGCGGGGTCTTATAGCGGTCGGCGTATTTGCCATAACGGGGGTTAAGCAGCATCCCGATGATCAGCGGCAGCAGCACCTGCAGACAAAGCTTTCCGATGACGCTCCAGGTATCCAAACCACCTGTATCTGCCGAAATAAACAAACCTACCCACAAAGGCGTAATGAAAATACCCAGCAGACTGGAAATGCTGGCATTGAAAATAGCCGCGGGCACATTTCCCCTGGCTATGGAAACCATCACAACCGACGAAGAAACCGTGGAAGGCAATGCCGCCAGGTAAAAGACACCCAGCCAGAGGTTTTTTAGATCATCAGTACCGAAAAGAGGTTTGACGACCAGCACAAGGACCGGGAACAGCAAAAAAGTAGTTAACTGAACCACCACATGCATTCTCCAGTTCAAAAGCCCGTTTTTCAGTTTATCCGCACTGAGTTTCAGTCCGTAAAAAAAGAAAATGCCGGACACCCCGTAACTGGCCAGTTCTTCGAGGCTGACCGGCTCCTGCATTAAACCTAAAGCCGGGAAATACCTGGCCATAATGACCATAATAATGATGGCAATCAAAAACCAGTCGAGTCCGAAACGTGCGAGAAGTTTATTCATAACGTAATTCTACATCACAAAAGTAAGCAATTATAGCCATTGAAGCTTCAAAACGATGATTGTTCCTATTTTAAAAGGGTTTATCTTTGGATAATCTTCAACCATTATGGGCGTACCTCAGCATGTAATCAGATCTTTCGGACTCAGCGGCCTGCCAATACCGCTGCCGGGTGGTGAAAACCGTTCATTCCTGGCGGATGATCACTTGCTGAAGCCCGTTGACAACGTCCCTTTAGCAGAATGGGCCGGCACCGCCTGGTCCGGATTGACTCCTGAGCAATACAGGATTTCCAGGCCTCTGAAATCAGGCAAAGGTAAATT
This sequence comes from Emticicia sp. CRIBPO, assembly GCF_009905725.1. Classification (GTDB taxonomy): domain Bacteria; phylum Bacteroidota; class Bacteroidia; order Cytophagales; family Spirosomataceae; genus Leadbetterella. The sequence goes on from NZ_JAAAKV010000009.1 coordinate 33,250, forward strand.
TATTGAAGATGGCTGGTCGGCCTCCCGGTTTGAAAAAGGGCAGCATAAGAAAGGACATACAACGGAAAAGCTGGCTGTCTGCAGGGCTTTGCACACCGGCCTTTCAAGGTTAAACCCCGGTGAAATGCCCGAAAACAATGACCCCTGGGCAAGGGCCCACCGGGTGGCCTGGCAAACGGATGAACTGCCTCAGGATTTACCCCCACATGCCGCAAAAATACTCCGGGGACTTTTAGATAAAGTGTCACCCGGGGCCATGGGATTTCCCCAGATCATCCATGCCGATCTCTGCGGGAATATCCTGTTTGAAGAAGGACAGTTGCCTCTGGTTATTGATTTTTCTCCTTTCAAGGCACCGGCGGCTTATGCCGAAGCCATTCTTATCTGTGACGGTATAGCCTGGGAAAACAGCCCTCTGTCTTCCATTTCCCTGCTTCCGGATACCCCTTATTATAAAGAAATGCTGACCAGGGCCGCCTTGTTCCGTCTGACCGTCGCTGCCATTCTTCATGGTGAAAGTGGTTTTGCGGAAGAATTTCATAATTTCAAGGCCATCACGGATGCTTTGAATTGAATAGAAGGGCGATGATGTGAGGATTATTTAAATTATTATTATCTTCAAAGATTATTCAGCCAAAATTAAATATACCCGATGAAACCTTTTAAAAACGTACAGATTGTCTGCCTGTTATTGCTGTTTTACATCCTGGCTCCGGGTGTTTCCCAAGGACAGGCCCCTTCCTCAAAACCACTCCGCCTCGTGGTGATAGGCTCCTCTCACGGCCATGTCGGCTGGATTCTGAATCATAAAAACAAAGCCGAGATTGAACTGGCAGGCGTGTATGAACCCAACCAGGAGCTGGTAGACCGTTATGTCAAAAATTACAAACTCAGCAAAGACCTGTTTTACAACGACCTGGAAAAAATGCTCACAACTGTTAAACCAACAGGTGCTGTAGCATTCGGGTCTATTTATGAACACATGGCGGCGGTTGAAGCCTGTGCTCCCAAAGGCATCCACGTGATGGTGGAAAAACCCCTGGCAACCAACGTAGCCCACGCAGAAAAAATGCTGGCCCTGGCTAAAAAGCACAATATCTACCTGCTCACCAATTACGAAACTTCCTGGTATCCGGTTACAGAGAAATCTTTCCAGCTGATCAATGACAGTTCATTTGTCGGGAAAGTCAGGAAAGTGGTCATCCATGACGGACACGAAGGGCCTAAAGAAATCGGCGTCAGCAAGGAGTTCCTGGGCTGGCTGAGTGACCCGGTCCAGAACGGCGGCGGGGCTTTGGTCGATTTCGGTTGTTATGGAGCCAACCTCATGACTTACCTGATGAAAGGAAAGCAGCCTTTGTCGGTGACGGCCGTGACGAGACAATTCAAACCCGAAATATATTCCAAAGTAGATGACGAGGCCACCATTATTGTGAGCTATCCGGATGCCCAGTGCATCATCCAGGCTTCATGGAACTGGCCTTTTGGCCGCAAAGACATGGAGATTTACGGCGAAACCGGATACATCATCACCGAGAACAACAATAAGATGAAAGTCCGCAATAAAGCCAACAACAAGGACCGCTACATGAACCTGACTCCGGAAGAAACCGGGGTGTACGTTGATCCATTCCTCTATTTCAAACAGGTGATCGACGGCAAAATCAAGACCGGACCTTACGGGCTTTATTCTATGGAAAACAATCTTGTGGTCGTAAAAATACTCGAAGCCGCCAGAGAATCTGCGAAGACGGGAAAGACGGTGGTGTTGAAGTAGCAGGGAAAAGGAGTAAAGGAAAAGGGTGAAAGGACAAAGGGTGAAAGGACAAAGGGTGTCATGTCCTGAACTAGCATGCAAGAAATCACGTAGACAAATACAACTATCGCTTATCGCTCACTCCTTCCATACTCCTTTTTCCATCCTCCATTCTGCCTTCTCCACAAAAAAGAACTAAACTCCAACATTATATGTTACTACATTAATTAAAAATGTCAACAACATGAACAGAAAGACTTTTTTACAAGCTCTTTCGGTGATTCCTTTAAGCAGTTTAGCAATGAATATAAAAGAATTTGGCAACACTATAAAAGACCAGGCATTGACAGAGAAAATGCCAGTGTTGTTTGTTGGTCACGGCAACCCGATGAATGCCATCACCGACAACATCTACAGTAAAACCTGGAAAGAAATAGGTCAGAAACTGACCCCGCCCAAAGCCGTCCTGGTAATTTCAGCCCATTGGCTCACAAGGGGCACAGCGGTAACCATGACCGGTAAACCTGAAACCATTCACGATTTCGGTGGTTTCTCCGACGAACTGTTCAGACAGCAATATCCCGCTCCCGGAGCTCCGGATTATGCTAAAATGGCTATTGAAAGTATCCATTCTACCGTCGTACATGAGGATTTTGAATGGGGACTGGATCACGGGGCCTGGTCGGTGCTGCAGAACATGTATCCCAAAGCCAATGTTCCTGTTTTCCAGATGAGCATCGATTACCACCAGTCGCCTGAATATCACTTCAACCTGGCTAAGGAACTGGCCGTGCTGAGGTCAAGGGGAGTGCTGATCGTAGCCAGCGGCAACGTGGTGCATAACCTCCGCATGGTAAAATGGCAGGGAGACAAAACCCCTTATGATTGGGCTATTGAGTTTGATCTGCTGGTTAAAAAGAGTATTGAGGAAAACAACCCGGCACCGCTGATCAATTATCAGAAACTGGGTCAGATCGGCTCACTCGCCCACCCTACCAATGACCACTACCTGCCATTGATGTACGCCCTCGGTTTAAGGGAGAAAACAGATAACTTTGAGTTTTTCAACGATACTTTTGATATGGGTTCTATCAGCATGAAGAGTGTTATTTTTAGTTAAATGCTGGAGAGGAGAAAGGAAGAATGGATTAAGGAGAACGATTACTACATCTTTAAATGATAGAAAAAGGGTTTCAGAATGAAGATTTTGAAACCCTTTTTTTGTGCCCTGATCTTTCCTGTTAAAACCTGAATAAAAAAATACCTGGTTCATTTTGTCCAATTCCGGAAAGCCGGTTGTCATACAACGACTTTAAACAAAATGAAACAGTATGCATACAGGTAAATCCTACAGATTATCGGAGTTTCTTGTCTGGACAAGAAAGAGTATTTACGAATTACTCGTCATGGGGAGTTTACCCGTCATCCTCTACCAGGTGGCTGATTTGAAATGGCTGGTGATTCCCTGGACGGTGGTCGCACTTTTAGGAACAGCCACGGCTTTTATCGTCGGCTTTAAAAACACACAGACCTACAGCAGGACACTCGAGGCCCAGCAAGTCTGGATTTCTGTCCTCAACAGCAGCAGGGCCTGGGGACTGATGAGCCGCGATTATCTCAAAAACTATGAAAAATCTACAGAGCTGATCTATCGTCATTTTGCCTGGCTGACGGTCATGAGATATAAAATGAGGCGGGAAAGACCCTGGGAAAGTACCGGTAAAAAACCTAATGCCGAATATCAGAAATTCTATACAATTCCGGAAAAAGAGACCCCGCTGGAAACTGAACTGTCGAAATATTTATCCGCGGAAGACCTCAGCTACATTCTTGCCACAAAAAACAAGGCTACCCAATTGATGAGCCTTCAGAGCAAAACCCTCAGGGAGCTTCTGGACCGGAATGAAATCGTGATCAACTATTTCCTGGAAATGGAAAAAGCCGTCAGGGAATTCCTGGAACAGCAGGGCAAAAGCGAAAGGATCAAAAACTTCCCTTACCCGAGACAGTACTCTATCATCAACACCCTGTTTGTAAGGTTTTTCTGTTTTCTGCTTCCGTTTGGAATGCTCAGGGAGTTCGATCAGTTGAATGAGCGGGTAAGCGGCCTGATGGCGGGGCATATGATCTGGCTGGTGATTCCTTTCAGTGTGATTATTTCATGGATGTACACTTCGCTGGAACAGGTGGGAGACAGCACTGAAAACCCGTTTGAAGGAGGAGCCAATGATGTACCCATATCGCAGATCAGCCGGATGATAGAAATCGACCTGAGAGAAATGCTCGGAGAAGCGGACCTTCCTCCTTTGCTGAAACCCAAAAACAACATCATCCTGTAGGTTAAACACCCGTTTTTTCCGGACAGAAAAAAAAAGATCAGCAAAATGTCCAATCCTGAAAAGTCACTTGTCAATAGTATTTACAACATCAAATTTTAAAACAAATGGAACAGAGAATCAACGTCCACGAAAAAGGACAAAATGCATTAAAGACTTTATATGGTGTGGGTGGCTACCTTAAAAAATCATCCATTGAAATCGAATTGAGAGAACTGGTTTGTTTCAGGGTGTCTCAGATTAACCGTTGTGCGTATTGTCTTGACATGCACTACAAAGACGCCCGTGCCAAAGGCGAGACCGAGCAACGCCTGTACGGCCTGAGTGCCTGGCATGAGTCTCCTTATTATACTGAGCGTGAAAGAGCCGCCTTTACCTGGGCCGAAGCCCTCACAGCATGCCATGTACCTGATGAAGTATACCTTGCGGTTAAGAAACATTTTTCAGATGAAGAACTGATCGACCTCACCTTTGTCGTCACCAATATCAATACCTGGAACCGCATCAACCTTGCGTTTCCCAACACACCCGGGACTTATGTTGTCGGACAGTTCGGTTGATCACAATACAATGCATAAAAATATGACAGACCCGGGAACAGTAACCAGACCAGGCGAAGAAACGGCCGAAGAACAGGAGCATACGCACGATGAAAGTGAGGGAAGTGAATTCCTGGATGATCCGCTTCGCATGACCGATCAGCCTCTTGTGATAAAAGAATGATGTTTTTTGAATAATTTAGCAAACCATTAACAAAACAGTTATGAATGAGTTTTTAATCGCGATCCACAGGGATCTGACAAGTGAGAACGCAAGCCCGTCACCGGAGCAGATGCAGGCGGCCATCAAGCCTTTCCAGGACTGGATCGGTGGTATAGCGGCCCAGAACAAACTGGTAGCCCCTCCTAAAAGATGGGACCTGGGTGGCAGGGTGGTAAGACAGAACAACACCGTCACGAACGGTCCGTATGCGGAAATCAAGGAATCATTAGGCGGTCTTTTCCTGATCAGGGCTGAAAGCTATGAGGAAGCCGTGGAAATCGCAAAAGGATGCCCGGTATTGCAATATGGAGCTGTGGTGGAAGTACGGATGGCTATTCCGGCTTCCTGATAGATTAAGTAAGATTGTCTTCGTATTTTTGCCCGGGCATTCTTATTGACTGATGGAAGAAGAAGTTATTTTACCGCATTTATTCAGGACAGAGTACCGGAACATCGTTTCGGTACTCTGTTATTTATTCGGTATAGAGCACATTGAGATTGCGGAAGACATCGTAAGCGATACATTCCTCTCAGCTACAGAACTGTGGGCTACAAAGGGAATACCGGAAAATCCGGCAGGCTGGCTTTATACGGTGGCTAAAAACAAAACCAAAAACTACCTGAAACGGAACACGGTCTTTGAACAGAAACTTTCGGCCGAAATAAGATACAGCACTCCCAGAACCGAAGAATTTGAAATCGACCTGTCCCATAAAAACATTGCCGACAGCCAGCTGGCGATGATTTTCACGGTTTGCGACCCCTCTATCTCTGATGAGTCGCAAATTGCCCTTGCCCTCAATTTACTCTGCGGTTTTGGAATCCAGGAAATCGCCGACGCGTTTTTAACCGGCAAGGAAGTTATTTACAAAAGACTGAACCGGGCCAAGGAAAAACTCAGGGAAAGCCGGATAAAAATTGAACAGCCCTCCATTTCAGAAATAAACGAAAGGCTCGAAACGGTCCTGACGACCTTGTATCTTTTGTTTTCCGAAGGTTATTATTCCACCAGTCCGCTGGCTCAGAACGCCACCCTCCGAAAAGACGTATGTGAAGAAGCCATGAGGCTGAATTACCTGCTGATAGAAAGCCCGGCCACCAATCAGCCGGCAGTCAATGCCCTGTATGCCCTGATGTCGTTCCATGCCTCCCGATTTGATGCGAGGACCAATGAAAACGGAGAGAACATTTTGTATGAAGACCAGGACGAAACACGCTGGAACCGGAAGCTGATTGACCAGGGTACGCATTTCCTGATCCAGGCCTCTACGGGAAATAAGGTTTCGAAATTTCACCTGGAAGCAGGCATCGCGTTCTGGCATACCCAGAAAGAGAGTACTTCAGAAAAGTGGGAGAATATCCTGGAGTTGTATAATAACCTTCTGATGCTCGAATATTCCCCTATTGCCGCATTGAACCGGACATTTGCTTTAGCCAAAGCAAGAAGTAAACAGGAAGCCATTATCGAAGCAGAAAAGCTGAACCTCACCGGAAATCATTTCTATTATTCTTTGCTGGGTCATCTCTATACCGGCATTGACCATGACAAAGCCCTGAGACATTTTCAGACTGCACTGGAACTGACGACTTCCAAAGCCGACAGGAGCACTATTCTTAAAAATATAGAACGGCTAAACTCCTGACAACAACCGTCAGGGACACTTGTTTGGCATGGTTCTCCTGCATATATTCGCCCCATAAAAACCTGGCTATGCATTTAACTTCCGAAAGATTAAAATTTCACGCCTGCACCGAAGCAGATTTAGAATATTTCCTGGACCTCGCCATGCGTGAAGAAGTCATGAGATTTATCACCGGCCGTGCCCTCACCCGGGAAGAGGCCACCGAAAGGTTTGCGAACAATCTCAGGATTAACCGCGAAGACCCCAGCTACGGCTTTTTCATAGCTTTATCGAAAGAAGACGGCTCGCTGGCAGGCTACGCAAAACTGGTAAAAGACACGGAAAATGAATATGAAGCAGGCTACAGTTTACACCCCGGCTTCTGGGGGAAAGGATATGCGACGGAAATTCTCGGGACCCTGATTGACTATGCCTCCAAAGATCCGGCAATCAGGAGCCTCATGGCTAAAATCACCCCGGAGAATAACGCCTCCAGAAGGGTACTGGAAAAGAAAAACTTTGTTTCTTACCTGTTTGAAAAAGGTGAATCGGGAGATACGGAATATTTCAGACTGACATTAAGACCATAAACAGAAAAAGCCCCGTAGCGGGGCTTCTCTGCTTAACAATCAATCCTATACTAATCAATAAGTATATCTTAAAGTCACACCGTAGGTACGCTGATCTCCAACGATACCGGCATATTGTCCTGCACTACCCGGAGCAGCGAGTAGTTGCTCATAATAATTTTTATTGAAGACGTTTCTTCCCCAGACAAAAACAGTAAGACCGTTAGAAGCTCTGAAACCAAGTCTGGCGTTAGTCAGTGCATAGCCGTCGATGTTCAGATACTCTGAAGGAGAAGGGCTTGAAGAGAACTCAGAACGAAGGAACTCGTCAACTCCAAGGAAGTAGTTACCTTTAAGGCTGATCAATGTACCTTTGAAAGTCAGCTCACCACCTATCGAACCTGACCATTTGGAAATACCCGGAAGTCTTCCGCCTGAAACATCTTTGAAAGCCTGAGCACCGCCAACTTCTTCCAATGGCACAGGAGCATTGACGAAGCTTACGTATTTACCATCTGTGTAGGCCACGGCTGCATTCAGGGTGAGGTTTGAGAAACGGATGTTACCGTCCAATTCGGCACCTTTAACACGTACTTTTTCTGCATTTGCCAGGTATCCTCTGTTTACACCAGGCTCAGGAGTCTGTACCTGTGTCTGATAATCCCTGATATCAGTCTGGAAGAAGGTCACGTTCAACACTGAGTTTCCTGAGGGCTTGGTTTTGATACCAAATTCCTTGTGATCCACATACTCAGGTTTTACGTTCGCAAGGTCAATTAACACCGCACCGTTGGCTGTTGGCAGACCACCTACGTTAACACCGATTGGCTTGTAACCGATCGAGTAAGTAGCATAGGCGTTCACGTTAGCCGTTGCTTTGTATTGAAGGGAAAGCTGACCTGAGAAGTTTCCTTTTGCATAATTTGTATTGAATGCCTGGTTGCTGTACACCCCGTTTTTCAAGGCGATCAACGCTGCATCAGTAGTCTGCAATCCTCCGTAAGTCTGTCTTTTGTAATCCACTACTTTTTTGTCGTAGTTATAACGCACACCCGGCAACACGTGCAGTTTGCTGGTGATGGCCCAGTCAGCCTGTGCAAACAAAGCTAAACTGGTACTTTTAATTTCATTGGTGGTACGGATACCAAAGTTGTCAAACAAGCCCGGAGTTTTCCATAAGGCACTGGTTGAGCTCTGTGCAAAACGCCATTGTGCCGAACCTGCTTCTTCCGTCTGTACCGGATCTGAGGTCAGATCCTGCCAAAGTCCGAATGCACCTACCACACCGCTCAGGTTATCCGAAAGTTTTCCGGCATAACGAACTTCCTGCGACAACTGATTGTGTTTCGAGTTTCCTGAAGAAATTGTGAATACCGGCAGACCGATGTAATCCCTGTCGTTTAACGGTACCCATTTCCAGTAACGCCACGCCGAAGTAGAAGTAAGCGTCCCTTTGCCTATTTTAAAGTCGGCATTGACCGAAACACCACCTAGCTGGTTGTCTGCTTTGGAAGGTGTGTCCAGATCCAGTTTACGTTCGAAGGCACTTTTGTAAGGAATAGTATAACCCAGGTCAGCAATGATGGCATTGAATTGTCTGTAGGCTGCTCTTTTGGTCACTACGACTCCTGCCACCGGCCAGCCGTATCCTGTTGGTTTCTGATCTGAAATATCGCCGGTCACGGTCACATTGATGTGTTCTGTAGGTGTATACAGGAACTGTCCTCTCACACCAATGTTGTTGATGTCGTTGATAGGCAATTGTGTATGCTCATTGAAGAACGTACCATTTCTTTGTGTACCTGTAAATGAAAGACGTGCCGCCAGTTTTTTGCTCAGGGGTCCTGTTATGGAAGCTTTCGCCTGGATGTATCCCAGGTTACCATAACTCAGTTCAAAGTTAGCTCCCGGAGTAAAACTTGCCGCTCTTGTAGAAATGTTAAACGCACCCGCTGTGGTGTTTTTTCCGAAAAGTGTTCCCTGGGGTCCACGCAATACTTCAACTCTCTCGATGTCAATAAAATCAAGGGCTGTAGCAGCCGGACGGGCATAATAAACGCCATCTACATAAAAGCCCACACCCGGGTCAACACCGTCATTGGTCAATCCGTAAGTTGATCCCAATCCACGGATGTTCAATGTTGTATTTCTTGCATTCGAAGCGTACAACTGCACGGTAGGAACCAGCTCCTTCAGACGGTTAACAGTAAACGCACCTGCATCGTCAGCCCTTGTTCCGCCGATGACAGAAATCGGAATCGGAATCTCCTGGATGGATTCCTGACGACGACGGGAAGAAACAACCACGTCAGCCAGCTGGGTGTTGTTTACTTCAAGCTGGATTTCAACCTTGCTTTCGTTGATCAGGATCTCTTTTTTAAGATAGCCGATATATGAAACGATCAATGTAAACGGTAATTTCTGGCCGGTAATCAGGCTGAATTCGCCGTTGGCATCTGTCGAAGATGTATTGGTGGTACCTTTGATGGTTACAGTAGCCCCTACCAGTTTTTCAGTGGTTTTGGCGTCTATCACTGTACCTCTCACGGTAGCATTGATGGTGGGCTCCTGTGCTGATGACAGGAAGGGCAGCAGAATCACTGCCAGGAAAAATGTCGATTGGAAAAATTTTTTCATTGAAATTATAAATGTTAAATTTTTAATTAAAGGGACCTTAACAGGTAATTATGGTTTGTTTTTTTCCGGAGGTATCACTCATATCCATGCCGGAGAGCTTTTTCAGAGACAACATCGTTTATGCATTCTTTAATATTTTTCACAATATTAACAAAGCCTATATACTCTATCAAAATAGTAGATTAATAATTTTTGATTTTTTAGTGATTTTCTTTGAAAAATATAATAGTTAAACAGAAATATTCAATTGTAGGCTTTAAAGAAAGCCCATTTTGCTGATTTTTCAGCTGGGTTTTCAGATTTTATAAGGGGAAGAGGGATAAATTGAAGAATTCCTACCCCTTTCAAAACCAGCAAATGTAAAACTCAGCCCTTCTTAAGATAAAGCGTAGTCAGCGTCCTGGCCCAGTAGCGGGGAACATTGTATTGGTTTTGCAGCAGGGCCACGGATTCATTTGATTTCTTTTCTGCGGCTTTGAAATCGTCCAGGATTTTTATCCATGAGGCTATGTCTTTGCCCGTTTTTTCGATGACCTGTGCGTCTTCCACTTCCCAGTATTCTTTCTTCATTGTTGCTTTTTTAGTGGGTCAAATGTAGTGTGAAATTAAGATTTCTCCAAGTGATTCATCACCCTTAAACAGGCGGAATTTGTGGATTAAATTAAGGTAAATTTTCAGATTCGTCAGGCATTATCGCTTATTTTTGTAATAAAAAAGATAAAGAACTTCGCAGATGAGAAACCAGAAAATCAAAGAAAAAATAAGCCAGACAGACTTTACAACCCAAAGAATGGACAGGGAAGAATATGAAGGGGTTGAGTTTTCCAACTGTATTTTTCCGCCCGTCATTCACGTCAATTTGATGGATTGTGTGTTTGTCAATTGTAACCTCAGCAACGTCAGATTTAACAACGGCTTTCTTCAGACTATCACGTTCCGGGATTCCAAACTGATGGGGGTGAATTTCTCCGGCGCGAGGGATTTCGGCCTGGAGCTGCATTTTGAAGGATGTATTCTTGATTATGCGTCTTTCGACAAGAAAAAACTGAACAAAAGCTCTTTTAAAAACTGTAAGATTCACGGGGCCAATTTCACCCAAGCCGATCTGAGCAAATCCCTGATTTCTGCCTGTGATTTTTATGATTCGGTCTTTGCCGGAACCAACCTGAGCGGGGCGGACCTGAGCACCAGCCGTAATTTCCTGATAGACCCTGAACTGAATAATATCAGAAAAGCAAAATTCAGTTTAAACAGCCTGCCGGGTTTGTTAAGCAAGCATCAGATCGTGGTGGAATAAATGCCGTAAATTATCAGTATATTGTGACAGAAAATATGATCTTACGCTCATTGGGACAGGAAGAAGCCCTTCCGGTCGACTTGTTGTTGCTGGCTGATCCTTCAGAAGAAATGCTGGGCAAATACCTGGAAGGCTCAGAAATCCTGGTGGCAGAATCCGGTGCAAACATCCTGGGCGTTTGTGTGATTTATGCGGAAGATGGACTTACGGCTGAAATCAAAAACATCGCCGTATCAGAAGAACACCAGGGAAAAGGCATCGGCAGGAGTTTGCTGAATAAAGCGACCTTAACCGTCAGGGCAAAAGGTTTTAAGAACCTGGTTATCGGGACGGGGGATACGGGTTACAAACAAATCCGTTTGTATCAATCCGCCGGATTTGAAATAAGTGATGTAAAAAAGAATTTCTTTGTCGACCATTATCCGGAACCCTTGTATGAAAACGGAAACCTGATAACAGACATGATCATATTGAGTAAACCTCTGTAAACAGCCCTGAAAAACCATTATTAAGCATGAAAACTAATCTAAAAAAGCCCGAGAAAATCTTTTTAGCCCTGGGTACCCTTACCTCTTGGACAGCCGTCATTCTTCAGTTCGGCCTCATTATTTACAACAGGACAGATTCTGTACCTATGACGATCCTGAGGTTTTTCAGCTATTTCACGATCCTGTCCAATATCCTGGTAGCCTTGTGTTTTTCCTACCTGTGGCTCAGGCCTCAGAAGGCCAACCTGTTTGCGAAGCCTGCCAACATCACCGCTGTGGCTGTTTATATCACCATTGTCGGGATCGTTTATAATACGGTGCTGAGAAGCTTATGGCAGCCGCAGGGACTGCAATATTATGTGGATGAACTGCTGCACTCCGTTGTGCCGATTATGTTTGTGTTGTACTGGCTGGTATTTGCTCCAAAAAACAAACTGGAATGGAAAAATGCTTTTTCATTTCTCCTTTATCCTTTGGCTTATATGGTGTATATTTTTGTCAGAGGGGCCATTTCAGGCGAATACCCCTACCCTTTTGTAGATGCCAATGCCCTGGGTTATGAGCATGTGATCATCAACTGTGCCTATCTTTTTGTAGCATTTCTATCCTTTTCATTGGCTTATATTGCCATCGGCAAGCTGATCGAGAAAGTTTTCTGATCAGCTTGCTTCCGGCTTTTGTTTAATCTTTTCCTGTTGACAGTTGCATGACATTTCCGTAACTCGTTACTCCATTCGAGATGACATAAGCCCTGTAGAAATAGAATATTCCTCCTGTAACCACTGGCAGGTTCATAGAATAGTTGAATGGATAAGATCCCGGGTTGCTGTTCGATGACAGCTTGGAGTTGGCAGTAGTCGGAGTACTTGTGGCAGTTGAATAGCAAATGCCATATTCACTGACACCATAGCTTCCGCCGTTATCTATCCGGCCTGAGAACCGCATACCTTGTCCTCCTAGAAAAACCCCTCCGACGGTCGTCACACTGGCATTGACGACCACCGCTGTCCTGAATGACATGTTGTTTCCATAGATCGTCACGCCGTTGGAAACCACGTAAGCCCGGTAGTTATAAGCAGTGGATGGCGTTAAACCTGTAGCATCTACACTGAAACTTGACGGAAAACCGCCCGGGTTACCGAACCGCTGCGACTTGGTATCTCCGGTGGTCGGATTAGCGTTGGTTGACCAGCAGATACCATATTCCGAGATCGGGTAAGAACCTCCCGAAGTAATGGTACCGTCGAGCCTGGCATAATTGACACTCACTGAACCTGAACCTCCCGTTGAGATTCCCGGATAAACCACATCGGAAGTTCTGAAGGTCAGGTTGGCTCCGTAAGTGGTCACACCATTCGAGATGACGTAAGCCCTGAAGTGGTAAGTGGTAGACGGATTCAGTCCGCCTGCATCCTGTACAAAGGTGTGAGGGAAGCTACCCACATTGCCAAACACCTGCGACTTGCTGTTTCCGGTGGTAGGATTCGGGTTCGTTGACCAGCAGATGCCATGCTCGCTGATCGGGAATGACCCTCCGGATTTCAGGGTACCGCTCAGTTTGGCTGAATTTACCGATACTGAACTTGAACCGTCGGTGGTGATATCCGGCTGAACAATCACCGGTGTCTTGAAGGTCATGGCTGCACCGTAGCTGGTCACACCGTTCGAGATCACATAGGCCCTGAAGTTATAGGTGGTATTCTGTGTGAGGTCCCCGGCACTCAGGATGTAGGTATTCGGGAAAGTGCCGACATTGCCTGAATTGGAGGCTTTGGTATCTGCTGTGGTCGGGTTGGCATTGGTAGCAGACCAGCAAACCCCATATTCAGAAATCGGGAAGGTTCCTCCCGAAAGCAGCGTACCACCGATTCGGGCAGAATTGACGGTGATGGCCGTGGCCGCATCCGTTCTGATGCCCGGCTGAATGATATTCAGTGTTTTAAAGGTGACCACTTCGCCGTAAACCGGTCCGCTGGCAATCGTGGCATACGGCCTTACATTGTATGAGGTATTGATCTTCAGTTCTTCTATCCTGTCCGAAAAACCAATCGGAGTCGGTGTCGTGGGATTTATAGCACCGTTGACCGTTTTTAAGTCGCTCACCGTCGGTGCGGTATTGGTTTCAGAATAAACAAAACCGTGTTCCAGGATATCCTGGTTACCGGAATGACTGATGTTGGATGTCAGCACGGCCGCAGCGGTGGTGATACCCGACACCGACACAGGAGCCATGGTAGGTGGCGTAAGCGGCTCAGTCTTTAACTCGCATGACTGAAGTGTCATCACCCACAGGGTGATGAACGACAAGATTAATTTAAGTTTCATGTTGTTAAGTTGTTTTAGAAGTTGAGCAATAAAGGTTCCGTCCGGTTACCTTCTTTGCCATTGAGGTCAACGGTTGAAAGCACATAAATGTAACTTTTGCCTTTTTTGACCGTAATGTCTTTGAATTTCCTGAGTTTCCTGTCCAGCGTTGTGATGAGCTTTATCTGCCCGTCATCCTCTGCCCTGTATATTCTGATGCTTTTCAGCCTGTCAGTATCCACTTCTGTCCATTTCAGGGTAATGCCCTTGGGATCCATCTCATATCCGACTTCGTCCGGGACCATCACGAACATTCCGTTTAAATCCAGTTCCACAGGCGTACTTTTAGGACTGAAGTGTTCTTTGCCGTCTGTACTGACTACGACATACTGGAATTTCAACGCAGAGGTCAGCAGAGAATCGGACCAGTAATTGTGGTAAAACGGCAGGGGCCTGGGCGTAATCAGCTTATATTCTTTTTCTGATTCCGATTTTCTGTAAACCTGGTAGCCCAGCACATCTGGCGAGGTATCATTGACGTTTTCCCAGGTAATTTTAGCTTTGTTATCCCTGAACACCACGTTGATGTCATATGGCGGCTTTAACAAGCCCGTTTTTTCCGTGGCTGCCGGGCGATAGGATACGGTATCTGAAAAACCGCTTTTGTCATAGGTGTCACTCTCCGATTTAACGGCATAAAAATAATAGGACTCAGGATTCAGTCTTGTGGTATCTGTAAAACTCCCTTTTCCGTCCCTGATCAGAAGTATCGGTGACACCTGGGCAAATTCTCCGTCCAGGTCTTTTTTCCTGAACACATAAAAACCACGTGTTTTCTGGTCGGAAGACACCCAACTTAATGCCGGTCCGGCAGGCCCTGCGACCAGGTCCAGGTTCAAAGGGGCTGTCGGAACATATTTACCTTCGTACACATTCTGGTATTTGATGGTCTTTTTTACATTTCCGAACACATCACTGACCTCAAAATAATAAAAATAAAGCTCGTTGGCTACCTGAATCTGGTCTTTGTAAGAAAGCTCATCTTTGTTAAACCTCGAAACGGCTTCGTATTTGCCGTCGAACTCCCTGCTGCGGTACAGGGTCACATTCTGTACAATATCTTTGGAAGTCAGATCCCAGCTGATGTTCACAAACCTTTCATCTTTTACCGGCTCGATTTTCACATTAAATACCTCGGGACCGGCCAGTTGCGGAATGTTCTGTCCTTCGAAATAGTAAACTGCGGTATCTTTGTTTCCGAATATATCACTCAATTTAACCTGGTAATTGTATTCTCCATAGGAATCCAGCAAAGTGTCGGTAATCACTATCCCAGATTTTTTCGGGTCTTTCTGAAGGCTGACAGCGGGTTTTATCCGGCGGTATTCAGAGGTCTCCTGTGAGATATTCTTGCGGCTTACCTGGAAAACCGTGGTTTGAAACCATTGGACAGGATAGTTGCATTCCAGAACAACAGATTTATTGAGTTTTGTTGAAGACAAATTCTGTAGCACAGGAAAACGTCTCAATTTACGGTATTCAAAGGGGAACTTAGTGGCCATTAAAACCGTCCTGCCTTCTATCAGCTGATACTGATATTTTTCTCCGGGTCTTGTTTCCTTATCAAGATAAGCCAGACCGAAAATGTACTGAAGCTGCGGCAGAACGGATATGGCTCCATACATCTGCTTGTCTTTTGCCTGGTACTTCTGCCAGATATTTTCAAGACCCGTTTCCGAAGGCCTTGCTCCTTCTTCAAAAATCCCGGCGGCTTCAGCTATTTTACTTCTGACCAGCCCTATTTCACCGGGAGGGCTTAAGCGGGCAATGGTTTTAAATGCAGTTTCACCGGCCTTTTTCCTTTGCAATTCCAGGGTTTTTCCGACCAGGTCTATTCTCCCGCACTCTACAAATATGCCATTCGGAGTGAGGTTCAGTTTTAAGGGCTGCGGTGCCTTCTGGGCCATGGCACCGGACATCGCAAAAATCATAAAACCCAGGTATCTCAATATTTTCATTTTAAAACAGTTAAATCTTTTCAAAAAATTAGTCTCGGATCAGTGTTTATCATTGCAGCTTCTGCACCGGCATACCGTTTCCGCAGTTGCCGAAAGAGAAACTCAGATCCACTTTGGGTTTGGTGGTCAAGTTCACCGAAAAATCCTTGCCTACGTCAAAGCCTGCACATTCATCTACTTCACCCAGCGGCCCAAGGTCCACTTTAATACAAGCTCCGAGGTTGAAAGACGCACCAACGCTTCCACAACCGCTAAGACCAAGGCTTTTTAATGTATTTTTGATACTCGCAAAATTCAGCCCTACCTGCGGCGAGGCCTCAGAAGTGAGGGCCACCTGGGCGTTGAACTTCACTCCCCCGCTGACCCCGATACCTAAGATACTGGCCTCTCCGCCAACGTCAAACCCGGCTATGGCATACGCCCCCAGCTTGATGTCACATTGGGTGAAACTTCTGAAATTGACAAACGATCTGAATTCCATCGCCCCACCTACTTTCGCCCAGCATTTGGCCACCGCAATTCCTCCGTCAAAACCGAAACTTTCATCAAATGGCGTAAAATTGACATTCACAGAATTGTAGACTCCCTGGATACCACTGGCCAGTTCGACTGGTAAAGACTTCTGAACAGACAAATCAGTAATGATCATCCTGTCTTCGTCATAAATCGGTTTGGTGTAGTATCCGGCCAATACCGTTGACGCGGCATCCACAGGAATAGGCAGGCTGAACAGGGCCACTTCGCCCGTGCCGTTCAGCATGGTATACATGCCGTTGGTGCCTATCACCATCGATACGTTTCCTGAGGTGATGTTGACAATACCACAGGCAATCGGCACCGGAGGCGTGAAAGTAAACTGCCCCCTGACTTCCTGTCTGACGAAATTATAGAACAAAGTCACCCGCCCGATACCCGTTTCCATGCCTTTGACCCCGATACCGCTCTGGTCGTCGTTCATGTCTGTCACAATAGCTCCTTTAACCACCAGCACGAGCGTCCGGTCTTTTTCATCATCTTTCATATGTGAAAACCCTTTGTCTCCGGTAGGAAGCAAGGTCCTCAGGCTGAGGTTGTCCCAGGCTCCGCCGACCACCTTCATACTGCTGTTGGCCAGTCCCGGTTTTATCTCAAGATATTTCGATTCAAGAGGGACTTTCTGGTTTTCCAGCACTTCCACAGAGGTGCTGTAACCGTCTTTTGTCTTCTGATGCTTCAGCAATGTCTGCAGTAAAAACGACTTTCCGCTCGGCGAGTCATATACTTTCAGGGTTCCTTTCGCAGTATACAGCCCGCTGGAGATTGACTGACTTTTAGCGTCATCATCCGCATGGAATGACACCTGGCCTTTGCCCTCAATGTCAAAGAACAACGGTTTGATATCGGCTTTTACCTGTCCTGAGGCATTCTTGGAATATACAATCTGGCCCACTATACCTCCTCCGGCATTGTTCATATTCGGGATGTCCATAGAAGCCTGCCCTACCAGTGTAAAGAAGTTGTTTCCTACATCAATGGTATTAAGGGCCAGTTTGAGCACCTTAAACAGCGTGATCTGCTTGGCAGAAGGCCCGTTGAGCTGTTGCTGGTTGTCAGAGAAGAGGTTCATGGAACCAAACTCCAGCTTCTGTCCGTCGTCCAGCCCGTCCAGTTTTGTCACCCTGGCAGCCACCTCTGCCCCACCTTTGCTGAGGACAGAGAGTTTCCAGTGCGGCTTATTGTCGTGATAGCAATTGGGATCATAAGAGAACAAGGTCTGCGAGCCGGGCAGGATTTCGAGCGGCACAATGCCCCCGAGTGAGAAAGCCGACGCATCTTTGCTGTCAAGCTCGAGCTTATCCGCAATGAGCTTGTCAGGCTTGATGATCATGTTTTTAAGGTTAACGGAAATAATCCCGGTATTGACCACAGCCTTCTCAATCATGATACCGCCGTTGTTGTTGTCATATTTCCAGACCATGTTGCCGGTACCTTTCTGACCTACCACCTTCCATTTTTCAAGAGAAAAACTGATGTCGTCGCCCCCTTCAAAGGGCACTATTTTGTCCGGTAAAGCGGTGATATACCCTGCTTTGAGGGCAATGTCTGCCGGAGAAACATCCTGGATGTTGGTATGAAGAATGGTATAGAACCTGACCGAGTCTCCATAAATGTAAGATTTGGCCACATCCGCTTCGGCATTGAATTTATGTACTTTAAACTTCAGGTTGGCCATGGAAGTGTTGGAAACCGAACTGCCTATATTAAGCTTCCTTTTTTCAGCCGATCCGGCTTTGAAGATCATAATATTGCCAGGGTTGCCGTTTTCACCCAACTCCACTTTACCTGAGAGCTGATAAGCCCCCTCAAAGGAAGACAACTGAAGCTGGACGGCCGCCCTGATCTCTCCTTTACCGTCACTGGCTTTCTGGGCATATAGCTTAGGAAAAGTGAGCCCGATGGCCGGTGCCGAAAGTGTATTTACATTGGCTGTTCCCTGTAAACCTTTACCGATTTTCACAGGGAAGGTCTTCTGTTGGAGTTCCAGTTTATCTGACTGCGGCTGGTGCGTGTTGTTTCCGGCAGCAGTTTTGACGAATTTAATTTTCTTAAAGTCAAGCCTGTTCTGAGCATCTATTGAAGCAAAACTTCCGTTATCAGGCAGGTCATGCAGCGATCCGGACAAAAGGAATGAGCCGTCAGCCTGGGCCTCCACCACTTCTATATGTACCGGGAAACCCCACACATCTTTAACACTGAAATCCTTTTTAAAATCAAGCTTAAGAGCCACTTTGGACTGAAACTGACCGTTAAACCAATAGGCTTCCTTCTTCTCTCCGATATAATTTCCGGATTTATCTTCATTCGGAGAAGTCGCTCCTTTTAAAGGGTCCGGTCCGTTGGGCTTCTGAATAACCTGACCTGTTTTCACTCCAGGGTCTATGGTTCCTTTAAAATCCCTGACTCCTTCCTTCAGTTCATCTCCCACATTTTTGGACACGTAAACCTCCACATTGTTTTCCGCGACAGGAATGCCCCTGAGGCTGCAGTTTCCGTTGGCGTCTGTAAAGCATTCTGCATAATTGGCACTGCTGTTACCCCAACCGTTTTTCAGGGTTTTAACATATACTTTCGCTCCTTTGGAAGGCTGCGTCTTACCTTCTTTGACTTCCGTTACCGAAGCCAGGATTTCCTTGGCCGGAGTCAGGTCTACGACCTTATTGACCGGCTTTTTAGTGATTGGAATAATCACTTCCTCTTCCCAGTGAGAGAAATTATCTCCGGGGGCCGGTTTTACTTTTACGATGAATGAGGTTCCGGGGCTTTCAAATGTAATGGTGGCAATCCCTTTGGAGTCTGTTTTAGCGGTTACCTTGTCCTTGATGGTCACGGTAGCTCCTTCAAGCGGCATGACATCATTGCCCTGTTTGCCGTTCACTTTCACATTGATCCGGTGTTTCCGGCGAAGCACCACGAGCGTCCCGCCAGGAATGGTCGTGAGTCCGTCTTCCTTGATATCATAAATGAACTCTCCCTCGTAAAATTCAGAAGACCTCGGGAAAACTTTGATTTTCCTGGCTTTTCCACCCGGTGCCGGGAATGAGGCACAACCTCCCAGGAGTCCGCTTGCTTCACTGGTCTTGTAAAGAGCTCCGTCTTCTACCTGCACGTCAGCCAGTACTTTATTTCCGTCTTCGTCCGTCACACAGGCTAATATCGTGCCTGACGGCTGCATGGTGATTTCGTTGGTTTGCAGCAACTGCCCGCTCAGCAAGCTGAACGGCTTGTTATCAGCATTGAATGTTTTTGTCTTATAGCCGGATTTCTGGAATTCCAGGATATAATCACCCGGTGAGAGGTCTTTAAACTCAAAATAACCGTCGGCTGTAGTAGACTGGGCAGCTATGATATTGAATCCTGTCGTGACGTTTGTCTCTGTCAGGAATCCGAGAGGGTCCATTTTCTTTTCAGTAATGGTGGTCTGTTTCGCCTTTAAGAACACCGTCACACCTTTCAGTCCCATATTTTTCTCTACCACCTTGCCTTTCACCACGGGCTTTTTGGAGATCATCAGGACATCAATGACCTCATTTGTGTATTTATAAGCGGAATTAAATTCCAGGTTTTCATCAAAGTCTCCGTCAAAGCCATTGGAATAAATGCCATTGCTGCTGTAGCTGTCTATGGCTTTGATCCCATCCTTTTTATTGTAGTTCCCGACGTTGGTGTCTGAATAGGTATGAGCAATAAACACATCGTCTTTTTTGCTGCCGATCCTGATCACCCTCGGGATTTTCGCCACACCTTTGGCGTCTGTTTTACCCAGGGCCACCACCCTGGCCACTTTGCTGATCGGATAAATCCAGGAATACTCACCCATTTTGAGAGATTGTACCGAAGAGGCCGGCAGGTTTTGTCCCTCATTTTCAGGCAGTGAAATATCCATCGGGGTCCTTCTGAAAAGTTCCACGTTTATATTTTCCAGTCCACCCGACTTTCCTCCCATCTGGCCCTCTGCATCATTATTTTTAGCCGTAAGATGCATTTCAAAACTTTTTACCAGACCCACCATATCTGGTAGCATGATGTTGTCTTTAGGCCTCGGATCGACCATCATAAAAGGGCTGCAATAATAAGGGCTTTCAACGATCAGGATGCAGGTTTTACGCATAAGCTTACCATTTACGAGGGCTCCTTTTTCGACGATGGTAGTGTCTTCGCCGGTAGGACTCTGGTAAGAGGGCAGGTAGGTTGCCTTATCCGGCTCTTTGATGTTGAAGCTGACGATAGAGGCTGTGTCCTTAAGCAGGAATCCGAGGTTAAACTCGCCGTTGTCGTTGGTATAGCCCGTAGCCAGGACCTTCGTCAGGGGCTGACTTTCAATGTTCTTATTATTCACGGTATAATCAACGAGGTCGGTTTGCCCGAGGCTGGTCAGTATCTTCCACCCGTTTCCTGCGTCGTACAGCGGAATCAACCCGCTGAGGTTCTGATCTTCACTTTTAAAAGCATACACCATCACCAGGTTCACTTTCACTTTTTTCATCGGTTTGGCCGATGGTGTGGGATTGAGGTGTGAGGCTGTTGAATAAAACGGATGCAGGAGATCTCCGGGCCTGTTCTGCTGTTTTGTGGTAAAATTACTTTTGCTGAGCACTTTCGTTGATCCCGAATAAGTATCCATTTTGTAATCTTCCGGGTACGCATACAGCAAACGGCCGCTTACCGAAGTAAACAGGTTCTTGATCTGGATATTCGGATCATATTTGAAGTCCTTCGGTGTCAGCGGGGTCTTTTTCTTGCCGGTCAGAGGCTCCTTAAAGTCAACCTTGGTGGCTTCCTTCTGTTTATAGGTAAACGCCCTGATCTCACTACGCCCCCCGTTTCTGAAAGCCGTCCCCTCACTGGTGGTGCGTTCAGCACTGAGCCTAATCTGGTCCAAAGCGGTGACAGCCCAGGCGTACTTCCGGCCGTTGACCAGCTGAGGATCTGCCGGACCATACACGTAAACATTGCCGGATACCACTTTTTCAAAAAACGGTGGCTGTGTAGATGAAAGGTAGGCGTCGTTCGGATTGCGTTTTTTATCAAATATCTCGACAATTTTCAACTTATATTGTGTACCCGGAGGAGCTCCGGCGGGCATTGTCCAGCTAAAAATCATGTTCTGAGGCTGAAAAGAAGCCACGTCCTCGTCTTCAAAAGGCTTAACCAGCATCGGCGGCTCCAGACGCGTCAGCCTGATGGTCGTACAACCCATCGGGGCTTCCGGAGAAAGCGGCACGGTCTGCCTGCTGAAATCATAGGCTCTGACACAAACCTGGTAAATGCCTTCAGGCAGCCCGTTTTTACGTTCGATATCCGACATTGAGATTCCCCTGGTGTTCAGCTGGTTCACATCAAATACATCCTGCAGATCACCTACGGTTAAGGTAAAAGGAATATTAGGCTCAAGGGTGATGCCCCTGGCAGGTCTGTAGTTGGGATTGGTAAACACCAGGATGCCGTTGTCACCCGTAATGGTGGCTCTCAGGTAAACGGTTACAGCCCTTGGTTGGGTGTTTCTGAGGGTTACCAATGCCTTACCCGGATTATTGGCATAATCGCTCAGGCGGGTCGAATAAGGGGGTACCAGGTTAATGCTGACACTGACCTGCGTTTGAGCCGACGCCAGCAGGGAGCTCAGAAGGAAAATCAAAAGTATAATTTTATTTTTCATGTCTTGGTTGATTTAAAAGCTTAATGTGTAACCGAATTCACCCGTAAACTCCGAAAACCTGCCCGCCCCTCCGGACACTTCCTCGTCCGGTTTGTTACTCAGAGAATTGACCCTGAGGCTGAACCGGTGCTTCGGAAAAGGCTGATAGGCCACATTCCCTCCGAGGTTGATAATCGTGTTATTTCCCTGGGGCAACTTACTGATGATGTAGGAGTTGCTGCTGCTGACCTGCAATTTGTTTTTAAGAAAACCTTTGGAGGCCCCCAGCGTAAAACCCATGTTGTCAATGGTCTGATCTGCGAGTTTATTGGTCGTATAATTGACTCCCGACATGATCGTCAGGGCTATTTTATTGAGGGTGATGTTATGATTCAATAAAGCCACACTTGAATTGATGTTATTCGTGATCTTGGTTTCATCGTTGACATCCACGAGATTACTGACATTATAAGAAAGTAGAAACACGTTGGTGGTGTTGACATTGGCCAGCACCAGCCTCGGGTTCACGGAAATATTACTGGTGGTCTGGGTCAGCAGGTATTTGTTCTGCACCAGTGCCACGGTAGGTTCTGAATTGGAAGAGAAATTGGTATAGTTGGCATCGACCCCGAATTTCTCATTGACATCGTAGGAAAGATTGAGCAGTCCGATTACCCTTTTGGTGGTGGCTTGTTTCTGTTGTTTGGTATTGTCCTGCTGTAAACCCAGGCTACCCATCAACCGAAGTTTACCTTTGAGGGCATTGAAAGTGGGAGATATCGTGAAATTTTTTATATCATTCTGGAAGAAATAAGCCCCCATCGACTGAAAATCAGGATCGACATACTTATAGGCCAGCTTGAGTCCGAAGTTCTTTTCTTTGTAGCCCACCCCTCCGCTATAGGCCACATAGTATTCTGACGTTCCGTTGAGTTTGATCAGTTTGTTTAAGGTATTCAGGACTTTCAGTGAATCTGTACTGATGGCCATGGAAGAGTTAAAATCACGGGTATAAACACTGATGCCTACATCCGCAAAGACGAAGATTTTCTTCACGATCATCAGCTTCAGATCTCCGCCCACCACCACGTTGGCTGCGGGTCTTACCTGGCTGGTGGCGAGGTCACCTTTGAAATCTTTTTCCCGGTCTTTGGCACTCAGGAAACTCAGGTCAAAATGATTTTCCTCCGTACCGTAACCGATCTTGGCGGCATACCCGAACCGTGAAAAACTATAGGGCTGGACGGCCCCGGTAGTGGTATCTACCGTGGTGGCCCGGTTCAGACGGCCGGCCATAAAACCAAACCTGAATTTTTTAGGATTAAGCTCCACCCCTGCTCCGAGCATGGTATAACCGGCCAGTGTATAGGGCAAAAAGCTGACATTCCTGAAACCCACATGGGCAGTGGCCCATTTGTAGGTCGGACTCATCCCGAACTGGTTAAAAGGCTGGCGGAACGATCTGTCCTGCTCACTGTAAGTAAATGAAAGGGGAATGGCGATGCCATAGAGTGACACCGTCGGACTTCCTGATATGATGTACATGAACGGGCTCCGGCGGGCAGCTATTCCGCTGGCCGAATAACCAATGCCTCGGATATCCAGTGAGCCGGTGATAGCAAAGGGTTTTTGTTTCGCTATGTTTTCAAGATCCTGTGCGTACATCTCCTGAAAACAAAGGATTAAAATCCCTATTTTCATCAGTTTTCTCATGCGGGTAAGGGGTTGGAAAGTAAATTTTATTCTATAATGGCAATTCTTGTATTCTTTAAATCTAAACTATGACAAAACTAATGCTTCCCTTGGAGCCAGTCAATAACGGAAAACCGTGATTCTGAGGCCCTTTAAATCAATTTATCACGAAAAGCCTTGGTTATGGCCTCTCCTTTTGAGTTGACCTGTAATTTCTGATAGATGTGCAGGATGTGTTTTTCAACGGTGTTGATGCTGATAAAAAAGTGGGCTGCAATGAGTTTATAACTGTCGCCTTCCACCAGCCTGCGTAACACCCCGACTTCACGGGTGGTCAGGTCATAAGGGTTGGCCTTAGGCTCCTGGAAAGAACTCAGCACTTTAAGAGCAATCGCCGGACTCATGGCCCCTCCACCCTTCGAAACGTCCCTGATGCCTTCTATGATCTTCTCCCCGGAGGTATTCTTGAGCAGATAACCCACTGCTCCGGCTTTAATAGCCTCAAAAATCCTGCTGGTGTCTTCAAAAACCGTAAACATGAGTATTTTCGGCAAATGCGGGGATTTCTCAGAAATCAGTCTTACGGCATCAATTCCAGTCATCTGCGGCATTTCTATGTCCATCAGCACCACGTCAGGCAACTCATTTTTCAGATCTTCTATCACTTCGGTGGCGTCAAAGTGCACCCCCACCAATATAAAGTCTTCGCAGGACTCTATAATCCAGGTTAATGTTTCGCTGAGCCGGGCGTTATCTTCGTAAAAGGAAACTCTTATCTTTGACATAATTCCTGCTTGAAATTGAATAAACAAAAGTAAAAGAACGATCTCTCACAAAAAATGACGGATTCATGTAAGAGCAAAGCTCAGCGTGATCCTGGAACCCTCGCCCGGAGAAGATTCAACATCCAGCTTTCCCCCGATTTCTTCCGCTCTTATTTTCATGTTTTTCAAGCCGTTCCTTGAAGTATTCGCTGCCCAGTCAAACCCTTTGCCATTGTCTGAAATGATCACCTGCATCACTTTCCTGGTCCTGGAAAAGCTCAGGGCCGCTTGTGTGGCTTCTGAATACTTAATCAGGTTGTTGATCGCCTCTTTCGAGATCAGGTACAGGTTTCTCCTGATTTCCATGGGCAACATCAATTGTTCAATATCCTTATCAGAGTGAAACTCGAAGGACATATTTTTTGATTCGGCCAGCGGCAGGGCATATTCCCTCAGTCTCAGCAAAATACCCTGCAGCGAGTCATTCACGGGGCTCACCGACCAGATGATTTCATCCACCGACTCCACAATGTGCTGTGAGTCGGAGTGTATCTTGGAGAACATCCTGTTGCTTTTTTCTCCCTGATTGTCGGCTTTGGCCATACCGCTGATCAGCAGGATACTCGAAAGCGTACTCCCGATTTCATCATGCAGGTCAGAGGCAATTTTATTTCTCAGGGTTTGCGACTCCTCCAGGCGTTTCAGCTTGCTTCTGTTCATCAGGAAAACGACGAAGGTTCCGGCCAGGAGGATCAGTAACACACCGCCGATCAGTATGCTTTTGTTCTGAAGGTTGGCTTTGGCATTTTTCTCGTTCAGCAAGGCGATTTCCTGTTCTTTTTCTTTGGTTTCATACTCCGTCAGGAGTTTTTGTGTGATCTCTTCCGTCTCTATCTTATAGGTCGAATCCTTCGCGGCTTCGGCATCCAGGCTATACTCGTAGGCTTTCTTATAGTCTTTTATCCCGGCATAATATCCGGAAAGGGCCGAGTTGGCGGCGAAAAGATGTTCGGGATCAGCCAGTTCTTTTGCTATTCCCAATGATTCCAGGTAACACTTACCGGCCTGGTCATATTTTTTTTGCTCAATATAAAAATCGCCTAAATTACTAAGGAGAACCCTGAGTGAGCTCCTGGCGTCTAACTCCCTTGCCACTTTTTCACTTCTTTTAAGATAATATTCTGCTTTATCCCAGTTTTTCTTATCAGTGTACAGCCGCCCGAGATTCGTCAGCAAGTCGGTTTGAAGCAACTCATAATTGGCCTTTTCAGCATAGCTCAAGCCGAGGTCAAAATGCCTGATGGCTTCATCAGGCTGTTTCATCAGTTCGTAGACATTACCGATCCTGTTTTCGGCGATGGCCATATTGACCAGGTCTTTATACTCCGTTTCGATCCGAAGTGATTTCTGATAATAAGCCATCGCTTCCTTATACTTTCCTGCAAATGCCAGGTTATCCGCTATCTGATCATAAGGGCTTGTTTTTAAGGGATAAAGTTTATGCTTCTCCTGGTATTCGATCAGCTTCATGGCATATTCAGTCGCTTTTTTGCGGTCGCCCATCTGTGAATAAATGATGCTGATATTATTAAGTATATTCTGATAATAGGCTTTGGAGAGCTTATATTTCTCGATGATCCTCAGGCATTCCGTAAAATACTCCAGGGCTTTCCGGGAGTTTTGCTGCGAGTATTCCTTTACTCCCCTGAGGTTGGTCGTTTTGTAATATCCGGAACCATAGTCAGCCTTTTCAGACATGGCGGCCATCACCTTAATGACCGAATCAGCCAGTTTAAAATCACCTTCCTGTATCAGCAGAAAACCGTACTCGTTAAGGGCCAAAACATAGGTGGTGTCTTTCGGATGCGTTTTGAGATATACTTTTAATGAATCAATGGTAGAGGGAAACTGAGCAAAGGCAGAAGATGACAAAAGGCTGATAAATGCCACTACCCATAGAAGGCTGCATTTTTTACCGGGGCACCTCAGCTCTGGAAACATACTTTAACAACAAACAGGATTAGGTAATTAATAATAAAGCTATACTCAAAACCCGTCATAAAACACAACGGATTTGTCTTTTTGTAAATATAAAAACCAGCTATAATACAATCTAATTTTAGCAAAGTGTTTTATTTTACGGTCATCTGCCGGCTTAAAGTAAAGTGCCTGCATTCCCGTTTGAAACGGAAACACAGACACCTCTGATTAAATATATTCTCCCAAATATATTTACTTTTCAAACTCCAGTGTTCCGGACAAGGTCCCGGTTTTACTGAAGGCTCCGGTATTCAGACTCGGAAAAATAGGATTCTCACCAGTACTTGGTTTCAGGGTTATCCCGGTCAGGTCAGCAGTTACTTTATTTCCGCTGACCACCAGCGTCAGTTTTCCGGAAGTATTGGTTGAAGTATATTCAAACAAACTGCTTCCCCGTATTTCAGTGATGTTCATCCTGATATGGGTCGGGTCTTCGTCATTCACGTCATCCACAAGGGTATAAGTTGTTGTTTTAGCCGGCGGGTTATCTATGTTGAAAAAAACAGAAAATGTTTTCAGGTTATTACCGGCGTCATTGGCACCGATATATTTCGTCCCCAACGCCGAGGCCCAGCCACAGGGTCCGGTAATCTTGTACTGCTCACCACCTGCTGTTAAAACAATGTTTGCTTTGCCACCTCCGGCATTTTCATCGTCATTGGCTATTTCTTCGTCTTTCTGACAAAGCTCCAGGGAGAAGGTCATCATCACATGTAATAAAATAAATCCCAGTGTTTTCATTTCTTTAATTTTTTAAGTTGTTATCAAATGTTTATCGACGTGTCAAAACTAGTACATCTTCTGTTGCCTGTCAATTACGGGATTCCGTGATTTTATCATTAAGAATCTGGTTTCACGGCATTTATTTACAACTGTTTACTGGCTTTGAAACCATTCATTATTTAACTTTAAAATGAGAATCAGGGCAAGGCAGCAGATGTTTGGCCGGATGATTCAAACCAGATACTTTTATCCTATGAGAACGGGAATCATCAACCAGGAAGTTATTATCAACACCACACCGGAAGAAGCATGGGAGCTATTCATGGATGCGGATAAACACAGCGACATCACCGGGGCAGAAGTAGAAATGAGCCGGGAAATTGAAGGAACCTTCGTGATTTTTGACGGCTATTGTCACGGTTACAACATAGAGCTTGTTCCCGGCAAAAGAATTGTACAGGCCTGGCACTTTGAAGAAGACGGCTGGCCTGAGGATCATTATTCCATCTGTATTTTTGTTTTCGAAACCCACCCGATGGGTACCAGGCTTATCTTTACGCAGACGGGTATTCCGGAACACAAAGTAAAAGCCCTGGAGTCGGGCTGGAACGAATACTACTGGGAAGCCATCAAAGATTATCTTGCATCATAAACTGACACCTTAAGATGAAAAAAGTAATATTGTTCGGATCCACCGGCAACCTCGGCAAAGCCATCGCCAAAGAACTCAAAGACAGGAAATATGACCTGACCGCCGTAGTCAGAAACAGGAAAAAGGGTGAAGAGTTGTCCGAAATAGCCCACCGCTATGTCATCGCAGACATCTCTGACAATGAAGCCTTATCCGGTATCTGTGAAGGTTTTGATGTGGTAATTTCCGCACTCGGCAAAAGCGTCTCGCCCTTCGAAAGAAGCAAACCCAGCTTTAAGCAGATCGACTTTGAAGCCAATACCTGCATCCTGAGTGAGGCCATCAAAAGCAAAGTCCCGAAGTTTGTCTATATCTCTGCCCTGCACTCCGAGAAGTACCCTGAACTGGAGTACTTCAGCGTCCATCATCAGTTTTCAAAGCAACTGATTTCATCTGGGATAGATTATTCGATCATCAAACCACCAGCTATTTTCAGTGCTTTCAAAGATATGATTTACATGGCTAAGAACGGCCTGCTGGTTAATCTCGGTAAAGGCGATAAACTGACCAACCCGATCTTTGAAGGTGATCTGGCTAAAATTGTTGCAGACTCCATTCCGGCTAAAAATCAGGTCATTGAGGCCGGCGGAAAGAACATTTACAGCCGCAGACAACTCAACGAAATCATCCTCAAAGAAATAAAACCGGGATCAAAACTGCGTTCAGTACCCCTGACACTGGTAAAACTATCCCTTCCGCTGATGAAGATCGCAGACCGCAACGCCTTTGACAAAATGTCCTTTTTTGTTGAGGTCATGCAGCATGACACCATCGCCCCGCAGATCGGCGAAATGAGTTTTGAGGAGTATGTTGCTTTACAGGAAATAGGATGAAAGCCCGCCCCGGCCTGACTGCCAGGCCGAAAGGGGAAAACGGAAAGGATGAAGGGAGAAGGGATTCATTGTAAAGGCCTATCTTTTTAGAATGTAACACTGAATTCTAAAGGTATTATTTCAGCAATTGTTCCCCGGTAACCACCTCGAAAAAAGGATGGGATTCCAGCATGTCCTGTAAGATCTTAACATGCCCGGCTCCGATGATGACCAGCACTTTCTTGTCAAACGGACCTATTTTTCCTAATATATTCTGGAGAATCCTGGCATTCCGGTAATATTCTTTGGAAGTCAGTTCAGCCCCGACGCCGTTGGTATTCTGGTCCATCCAGGCCATCACGTTGATGTAATGAAGCGACGCTATACTTTCTTTCTCATTCATACGGATGAGCTGTTGTGTTATTGAAAGACCCTCCCAAGAATTGTATCTGGACATAAAATCATCAAAGGCTCTTTTAGCGATCGGATTATGTTTAAAAAAAGCATCGTAAGTAGGTGTCCTGGCATTCACCGCCTGGGAGTAAAAATAATACAGAGAATCTGCCCTATGCCGGGCTCTTCTTAATTGTCCGTCCATTTCAGGATGCATGTAATTGACACATATCACCCCAAACTTGTTGTTCAGTTTTTTAGCCAGCTTGATACCGACCTGGAAAACCTCATTTTTCTCAGAGGAAGGATTCGTTGGCTTGATACCCCTGAGCCAGTCGCTGTAGACTTTGTCCCAATACCGCTGGGTATCCGGAGTATTTTCGACGAAAATTTTATCAGGATAATATTTTGCCAGCTGATCGGTCAGCTCATCCAGCTCTTTCTGTCTCGACGGGGTCAGCAAGCCCTCCACCTCACCGCCTTTGTAGTCAGTGGTTTCACCAAAATGGAAAGTGCCCAGGATCGCCACTTTGATTTTATCATGCGACTGCCCCTGAACAAGATACCCGGAAAAGAAAAGAAGTAACAGATAAAAAATCTTCACTACAAATAAATTTAAGATTTCGCCGCACAGGCCTTCGTAAACCAAACATAATGAATAATTCCGAGGAATGTACAGGGCTGAACGGTTTGTTTGGACAGATGCGTCAATGTTTTTCAATACAACCCTATGCCTCGTCCACAAAAAACACGAAAAGCATGCGACCCTGTTTGGGTCGTTGTACACGGAGAAACCATTTATACTATAAACATGTGATTCCTTCGGATTCATTCTCCGCAAACGCATTCGCCAATTACATTTTCGCAGATACGCACAGCCGTGCGTATCTGCGAAAATAAAACACCAACTCGCCAAAAGTGATTCCTGACCTCTTTTATACGTTTAGGCATCATAACCCCGAAGCGGGTCAAATATTTATAGAAAACAATCAATAATCCCGTATTTCGACCCTAAAGGGGTCGCATGATTGCGGGTGGTTATGTAGATGAATCTTCATTTCAGTTGTAGATACGCACGGCCGTGCGTATCTACAATGATAATCATTTCAAAATAATGCATAAAAAAAGCCACCCGAAGGTGGCTTTTCATTTATAAAATCCAATATTTCTTATCCTACTGATCCTTCCAGAGAGATTTCAAGTAATTTCTGAGCTTCTACGGCAAACTCCATCGGAAGCTGGTTCAATACTTCTTTCGCATATCCGTTGACAATCAGGGCAACTGCGGTTTCACTGTCAATTCCCCTTTGATTACAATAGAACAACTGATCTTCTCCGATTTTTGAGGTCGTGGCTTCGTGTTCTACAGAAGCGGTCGAGTTGTTAACCTCAATATATGGGAAAGTATGGGCTCCGCATCTGTCACCCAGCAACATAGAGTCACACTGAGAGAAGTTACGGGCGTTGTCGGCTCTTTTCGAGATTTCAACCAGACCACGGTAAGAATTCTGGCTTCTTCCTGCAGAAATACCCTTGGAAACGATACGGCTCTTGGTATTTTTACCCAGGTGTATCATTTTCGTTCCGGTATCTGCCTGCTGGTAATTGTTGGTCACCGCCACAGAATAGAACTCACCGATAGAATTATCTCCTTTCAGAACCACCGACGGATATTTCCAGGTAATCGCCGAACCGGTTTCTACCTGGGTCCATGATATTTTTGAATTGTCTCCGAAACAAAGACCTCTTTTCGTTACAAAATTGAAAACACCACCAACACCGTTTTTATCACCGGGATACCAGTTTTGCACGGTTGAGTATTTAACTTCGGCTTTTTCATGACAGAAAATCTCCACCACAGCAGCGTGCAGCTGGTTTTCATCACGTGAAGGGGCGGTACAACCTTCCAGGTAACTTACGTAAGCTCCCTCGTCAGCAATAATCAGCGTACGTTCAAACTGACCTGTACCGGCCGCGTTAATCCTGAAGTAGGTCGAAAGCTCCATCGGGCATCTCACGCCCTTAGGAATGTAACAGAAAGATCCGTCAGAAAAAACAGCGGCATTTAATGCAGCATAGAAATTATCTTTTACCGGAACTACAGAACCCAGGTATTTCTTCACCAGCTCAGGGTGGTTATGTACCGCCTCAGATACTGAACAGAAGATAATACCCATTTCACCCAGTTTTTCACGGAAGGTGGTCGCTACAGAAACCGAGTCAATGACCGCATCCACAGCCACACCTGATAATCTTTCCTGCTCTTTCAGAGAAATTCCAAGTCTTTCGAAGGTCTTTCTCAGTTCAGGATCAATCTCATCAAGGCTGTTGATCGTTTTCTTTTGCTTTGGAGCAGAATAATACTTAATAGCTTGAAAATCAGGTTTCTGATAAGTTACATTTGCCCATGTAGGCTCTGTAAGCTTCAACCATTCCCTGTAGGCACTCAAACGCCACTCCAATAACCACTCCGGCTCATTCTTTTTGGCTGAAATAAAACGAACTATATCCTCACTAAGCCCCGGAGGAGCTTCGTCAGCCTCTATATCAGTATAAAAACCGTATTTATAATCCGAACTGGTCAGTTCTTCTAATAATTCTAAATCTTTGCTCATTTTTAAATATGTCGGATGTTGATCCTAACAATTATCTAACAGTTAAAAAAACAAATATGTTCGCTAAAGCCGATTTATCTGAAACCCTGCCTTACTTCACCACTGCAAAGGTAATCACTCCTGAATAAGTGGTACCATTAAACTGGATATCTGTTGTTCCGGTAAAGGAATTGTCATTGATATCCGTGATGACTAATTTAGCGTTTTCAATAGTACGGCCTAAAAACACGAACTTGCTGATATTGATACTCTTCTCGGTTTCATTCAATACCCATGATGATTTCAGGATCAGGTCGGGATTACCGGCATCGCATTTCGTAGCCCCTTCTCTGAACTCGTAACTCTTGTCGGTAAACAATACCAGGAGGTTGTCTGTGTCACAAGCTTTCTGTCCGGACAACAGGTCTACTTCTGCTGTGCCTTGCTTCACAACAACCTTGTTTACTTTCCATGTCTTTGATGTTGTTCCGGTAAGATATTCAAGTACCGGCTTTGGATCTTCTTTTTTCTTGCATGAGCTGGCCAATACCACCAATACCACACCAAGAATCAAACTGATTTTTCTCATTACTTTTTTAAAATTAAATTAACGATTTCGGCCGAAGCCATTTTAGATGCACCTTCATGACCGAGTTTCTCGGACAATAAGGCGTATTCCATTAACTGTGCTTTTCTGTTTTTAGTATCTCCGGCTACCTTGTTCAACTCCTCTTTTACCCGATCTATAGCATAATCGCCCTGAATAAGCTCTTTTACCACTTCTTTTTCCGAGACCAGGTTTACCAGGGAAATGTATTTGATCTTAACGAGACTTTTAGCGATCAGATACGACACATTACTGGTTTTATAGACCACCACCTGGGGCACAGCAAAGAGAGCTGTTTCAAGGGTTGCCGTTCCTGAAGTCACCACTGCTGCCCTTGAAACGGACAGCAAATCGTAAGTCTGATCAAAAACTATCTTAATATCACTTCCTGCCAGATGTTGTTCGTAAAATCCTTTGCCAAGGTTGCTTACGCCCGCTATCACCAGCTGATAATCTCTATATTCCGTACTCAAAGCCACCATCAGGCTGAGCATTTTTTCTACTTCCTGTTTACGGCTACCGGGCAAAAGGGCTATCACCGGTCGCTCATCCAGTTTGTTTTCCGTTCTGAAATGCTCATTCTTCCTGAATTTACCGATCTCGTCTTTCAGCGGATTCCCGACAAATGCGGTAGAAATGCCAAACTTACTGAAAAACTCAAGCTCAAAAGGAAAAATGACGAGCAGTTTGTCTACATACTTTTTGAGTTTGTAAACCCGGCTTTCGTTCCATGCCCAAGCCTTCGGGGCAATATAATAGGCAATTTTATACCCTTCCCCTTTGGCCCATCTGGCCACCCTGAGATTAAACCCGGCGTAATCAACCAGGACAATCACATCAGGAGCAAACTCAGCAATCTGGACTTTGACAAGTTTGAGAAAACCAAGAATAACCCGGATATTTCTGATGACCTCTATAAAACCCATAAAGGCCAGCTCCCTGTAGTCCTTCAGGATGGTAGCCCCGGCCTCACTCATACGGTCACCTCCCCATCCGGCAATTTCCGCCTCAGGATCAGCTGTTCTGATCTCTGAAATCAGATTCGAAGCATGTAAGTCACCGGATTTCTCACCGGCAATAATAAAATACTTCATTTACTTTCCGTAGTATTCCACAAAGTGGTTGGAGGTTTCAGTGAGTTTGATTTTATAAAGATTAACCCCGAAATCGTTCAGCAAAACCGGCTGGAGAATCCTCCAGATGGCTATGGCAAAATTCTCTGTTGAAGGCAGTACCCCCTTCAGAAAATCAACATCCTCATTTAAAAAAGTATGGTCAACTTTCGAAATCACATAATTACGCATCACATCACGCAACTCCTTTAAATCTATCACAAAGCCCGTTTCTTCCTGCACTTCGCCTTCGACTGTCACAAAAAGCTCCCAGTTGTGGCCGTGTATTCTGGAACAAGGCCCGAAAACTTCAAAGTTTTTTTCGGCCGTCCATTTGGTATTATACAACCTGTGAGCTGCATTAAAAGTCTCTCTACGCGTAATCTGAATCATCTTTCTCTAAAACTAAAATGCAAAATTACCATAGTTTTTTTGCATTTTAGCTATTAAATTTTAAAAACCTGCATTTATACCCATTGAAAACCATCTCCCGGGCTGTTGCACAAATCCGTATTCAAAATAGGTTTGATTAAACACGTTGTTGACATCCGCAAAGACCATGACTTTCTTAAGCCTGTAAGCCAACCTTGTGTCTGTCAGGTGAATAGGCTGGTAATTGACTGCCGGAGTCTGAGCATCCCACTGATAATTACCTTCCCGAACCTTCAGCGTGTACCAGATGTCCAAGCTCAGGTTTCTGACCGGAACAAGGTTCAAACCGGCGGAGAACTTGTGCCTGAGATAGTTCAGAGAGTAAAACGACTGAAATCCTTCTTCCTGCCTGTCGGCTTTCAGGTAGGCGTAGTTCAGGCTGAGCTGGTTTACTACTTTGGTTCCGAGGTATTTTTCGAGCAATATTTTTGAAGACAATTCTATCCCGAACATATTGATATTGTTGATGTTCTCCATCGTCGGCACAGGCTTGTCGGGTCTTTTTACCTTGTCTATGGCATCCTCTGTCTGCCTGTAAAACACCGCCAATGTGGCATTGAAAACCGAAGTGGCTTTTTTAGCCCCGATTTCGTAACTCACCGCTTTCTCTGGTTTCAGATTCGGATCTCCCACCACTGTTGCCCCGGTAAGATACAACTCTGTAAAAGTCGGAAAACGAAGGGACCGGTTAACACTGGCATAAACAGATGATTGCGTACCCAATTCATAAGAGACATCAATGCCGGGAAACCACTGGGTGCCGAACTGCGAATTCAGGTTCAGGAGTGTTCCACCTGAAAAATTAAATTTTCCCACTTTTTTCTGATGCTCCACAAAAACACTGACATTATCCCTGGTCTTGGTCCTTGTATAAAACACATTTTCATAATCAGGTACAGCCACAGGTTCTTTCGCGGTTTCGCCCAGACGGTTGCTCAGCACAGTCTCCTGCCTCCACTCCAGCCCAAAGGCACTTTGGCCCAGGCTGGTGATGAGCCGTCCTTTCCATTCAGCGTCCCACACATCTGTTCTGTGGAAATTGACGGAGGCAATATTGGTCTGCAGGTATTTGTTAAAATCATACAGGTCATAATGCCTTCTGTGGTTAAGCCTCAATACCGAATTGAATTTATTCGAGAAATTCTGGTTCCAGTTCAGCCCGATGAAACTGGCTGACACCTTCTCAAACTGGTCATAAAACTTCGGGCTGTAAAAATTCGAAGCTCCGAATTTGTTACCCATCAAACCGACCTGCAGGTCCACAGAGCCGTTTTTAAGCAGCCCTTCTACCTTACCAAAACCTGAGGTCTTGTCAAATGCAGTATTGTAAGCAAATCCGTTACTTTTCATCTTATCAAAAGCAAAAGTGGCAATGAGCCTTTTCAGATGAAGGCTGGCATTGGCTCCATAATTAAACAGTTTGTGCCCTCCCGCAGCCAGATGCACATTTCCCTGCGTCTTTTCCGGCTTTTTGGTAATGATATTGATCACGCCTGAAAAAGCACTCGGCCCGAAAACCCTCGAAGCTCCGCCTTGCAGCACTTCGATCTTCTCAATCATCTGGACCGGCAGAGGTAAATTCAGCGAATGATGTCCCGTCTGGGGGTCATTCATTTTAACTCCGTCAACGAGGATCAATGTCTGGTCATAATTCCCTCCCCTGATGCTGACGTCCGCCTGGACCCCAAAAGCCGATCTTGACCTGACGTCCACATTGAGGGCATACTGAAGAATACCGTCAATCGTTTTCACCGGGGCGTTTTCTATCGTCCGCCTGTCGATAACCGTCACATTCCTGGCGGTTTTCCTGATTTCAGCACCGGTAATATTCGCTGTCACCGTCACAGCATCCAGGTCAATAAGGGTAGAATCCTGTGCCAAAGCGATGTTGGTCACACATAAAAACAATAATATATATCTGAACATCATAAAATGTAATAATAAGCTTGCCCTCGTAAAGACAAGAGATAATCATCTGATTTAAAATAATTTGAATATTTAAAAGCGAACCTTTTAAGGTCGGATCAGGCGATGCTGTCTTCTTCGACAGGCCGTTTGGAGAGGGCATTAAAATCTATTTTCCCTGAAAGTTGGTGCGGAAGTTCGTCAAGTTCTATAAAAGCGTTCGGCAGTTTTTCTTTCGGCAAAACCTTCAGCAAAAAAGCCCTGAGGTCTTGTGTCTGTATGCTTTGCTTGTCATGTCCTGAAAAATACAGGAGCAGGTTGTATTTATTATCGGAGATTTTCTTCTGAACAACGGCCACTTCGCTGATCATCGGAAACTGCAAGGCGGCGTTTTCGATCTCTTCCGCAAAGATGTTCATCCCCCGGCGGTTAAACATCCGGCCTTCACGGCCCAATACCACCAACCGGCCATCCTCCACAAATCCAAGGTCTCTGACGGTGGCGTCATGGCGATAATCAGGCGATACGTACGGACTGGATACCTTAATGAGCTGATTTTCAATCCTGATCTCAACGCCTGGAAACGGCTTACCCACTTCAGCAGGCTTGTCGATGATGTCCTGGTTCTGATGATAAGCAATGTGCCCGAGCTCTGCGGCTCCGTAATATTCTGTAAGGATACTTGCAGGAAACAGCTCAAGTAATCGCGAAGCGGTTTGCGGATCCAGCTTCTCACCGGCACTCACCAGTGACCTCAGTTGCGGCAAATCGGGAGATTGATCTGCCAGCAAGCGGTAGTGAGAAGGCACCATGAAAACCGAGCTGACCTGTTCTTTTTCAAACAATTCAGGCCATTTCCTGGCATTTTTGAGCGACCCCATTACCAAAGTAGCTCCAAGCCAAAGGGCATGCAAGGCCGAGTTGAGGTTAGCAGAATAACTCAGGGCGTCCAACACAAAAACCTTGTCCTCACTGTTGATCCCGAAAACCTCAGATTGATGAGAAAAGGCACTGAACCAGGCTCCGTAATCTTTCCAGATCACCTTCGGAATCCCTGTCGTGCCGGAGCTTAATACCCCTAAAAAAATATCTTTGTCTTTAGGCTGGTAGTCAAGCACATCCAGCCTGTCGTCTCCCGTAATATCTTCAGTAACAATCCTGGCATCAAGCTCACGGGCCAGTTTCAGCCTTTGTTCGTCACTTACATTTCTTGAGGCAAAAACCGACCGTTTTCCCAGGCTCATCAGCGTCAGGAAGTTCAGTAAATTTTCTAGTTCGTTGGTATGAGCCAGGATAAACGTCTGGGGCAGGTCTTTAAAATAAGCGGCCCTGCGGTGAATTTCATCCTGCAGTTTTGCATAGCTGATCCTTCCGTAGCCATAAATGATAGCTTCAGACGCTGCGTTGGCCTTATTTTGAATACTTTGGTAAATCATCCTTACAATCGCTCGATCAACACAGCCACCCCCTGCCCGCCTGCAGCCCCCATGGCTACCAGACCCAGTTTTTTATCCTTAACCTCCAGGGCTTTCACCAGGTGCAACAAGTTCATCGCTCCTGAGGCTCCGAAAGGGTGACCGAATGCTAAATTACCGCCTAATACATTGATTTTATCCTGATCTACACCGAATTTCTTGGAAAAAGCCAAAGGTTTCAAGGCAAAAGACTCATTGATCTCCAATAAATCTATATCCTGAATATTTATCCCGTGCTTCTCCAGCAGTTTTTCTGTGGCCCAGATTGGTCCCAGGGGAGCCAGTCCCGGATCTCCTCCGATACTTACTGAAGTCACTATCCTGGCTTTGGGTTTCCAGTTGTTTTTAAGTACCGAAGCCTCATCTGCCAGCAAAAGTACCGCCGCTCCATCATGATGATGGGCGGTATTGGTAAAATCAATCAGCTGGTCTGTTTGTAATCTTTTCAGCTTTTCTGCCGTCAGGCCGGGCTTCAGGGTCTGGTCCGGACCCATTCCGAAAACAGAAAAAACTACATCTTCCATAAAACCGGATTCCCAGGCGGCAGAAGCCTTTTCAAATGACTTCACCGTCCATTCCAACATTTCAGCTTTCGTGATATCATATAATATAGCAGCCTTTTTTGCCGCTTCAAGCAAAGGCTCGCTCCCGGTTTGTTCCGGGCTGAATTTCGCAATCCTGTATTTTCCATCCGGATATTGATCAAACCTCGGATCGTTAACATGGTATGTCTTTTCAGTGGCCAGGCTGTTACTTTCCATACCTCCCGCCATGATCAGGCTATGGCTTCCGGATTCTATCATCGCATTGGCCATCACCACACTTTTCAGTCCGCCCGAACATTGCATATCGATTGTCGTGCCAGGCACAACAGCGGGTATATCAGACAGTAAAGCGGCATACCTGGCCATATTGCCCCCTGTTCCAAACGAATTGGCCAGCAAAACCTCATCCAATTCCGAAGGATTGACGGTATTGCGGGTGATTAGTGAATCCAGGAGAACAGCCACGAGGGTTTCAGGCAGAACGGTTTTATAATACCCGCCCGCCTTGCCTGTTGCCACCCTCAGTCCATCAATGATGTATGCCATAATGCCACAAAGATAAAAGGAATTTCAATCCTTAAAGCGAACCCTCAAAACAAAGACAGCCGGCGAAGCGAACTCCACCGGCTGTCTTTTAGAAATATGATACTTATTACTTCTTATAATCAATTCTGAAAACGGTACCGTTCAGGTCGTCGGTCACATAAAGTTCACCCTGAGGCCCCTGAGCCAGTCCGCAAGGACGGTGCTGTACAGGACCTGTAGGTTTTACCAGGTCAATTCCGGCAAAATTATCTGCAAAAATCTCCCATTTACCCGATGGCTTATTATTCACAAAAGGCACAAAAGCAACCAGGTAGCCCTTCTTCAACTCAGGCGACTGACCGTGGAATGCAACAAAAGCTCCGTTTTTATATCTGGCCGGGAACATATTACCGGTATAGAAAAGCAAGGCGTTTGGTCCCAGGTGGGCAGGGAAAGCGACTTTAGGATTGATGGCTTTTTCTCCGCCTGTTTTCTTGCCGTCGCCACCGTATTCCGGAGCTACGATCTTCTTGTTCTGAAACTGGTCGAAATAGATGTAAGGCCATCCGGCATCATCGCCTTCATGCAGCTCGTACAAGGTTTCCGCAGGTATCTCGCCGCTTTGCTTGGGCGTATAATACTGAGGATAAAAATCATGGAACTGGCCCCTGCCGTGTACCGTCGCAAAAAGCGTATTGGTTTTTGAATTCCAGGCAATGCCCACCGCGTTTTTCAGGCCTGTGGTATAACGAACCCCGTCTTTAAAAGTCTGGTTCAGCTGACTGGCGTTGAATTTCCAGATTCCTCCGGCTGAATCCAGGATGGTACATGGGCTCATGCCCTTTCCCGTGCCTTTTTCACGACAATTATCATTATAAGAACCGATGGTGATGTATACATTGTTTTTATCGTCGATGACGATCGGTTTGGCATTATCGCGGCCTTTGTCTACCAGGCCATCGATGATCTTCTCAGGCTGTTCCGTGTTGATGACTTCGTCTTTCTCATTCATCTTATAACGGTAGAGCCCGGTGTTTGAGCTGGCATAAAGATAGCCGTTCTTGATGTAAACACCTGTTCCGGTAAAGTCTCCGAACATTTTCTTTTCATCCACTACCCCGTCATGGTTGGTATCTCTCAGCAGGCAGATTCCTTTTCCGTCTTTCAGTTTCGATAGTTTCAGGTAAATGTCCCCGTTTTTAGCTACCGCGATATGCCTGGCAGAACCCAGGTCAGTGCCTAATATTCTGGCCGAAAACCCGGCCGGCAGTTTAATATCTTTCGCATCTACCGGCGGGCTGAGCTTTGTGGTTGCCCCCCAGAGACTTTTATAGGCTGCCAGTCCGCTGGCGGCTGTTAAAACTGCCACTAAACCCACCGCCTTCAAGGTAAAATTTTTCATAAGTCATTTATATTATTAAGAGTTGAATAATGCAATTGTTCAGATATCGGAATAATCGGTCGGACGAAGCAAACGTTGCTCGTTTTTAGACACATTGTTTTGAAACTCAGGCATCACCCGCACTTTTTTCCATTCATCATCAGCCGAAAACGCCTTCCAGTGGTCATCTCTGGCAGCCCTGTTTTCAAAAGTAGTCATGTACATCAGGTTAGGCATGGCTGATCCGGAAACCACTTCTCCGTAAAACACGGCATTGAAGCCCAATCGCTTAAATATGCCCATTTCATCTCCCTTGTGGAACATCTCTACTTTGTTGGCATAAATCTTCTCTGTGTGTCCTTCGTAACTTCTCAGTTCATACACCCGCTCCGACTTCGGGGCCTTAAGGTCTGGCAATTGGAACACCGGACTACCGGCAAACGCCCTCAATAAAGTCGACTCGATACGCGTGTAAGGCGGATTGGTATAAGCCGCATCAAGATAATCTTTCCCGTCTTCAGCATATTTCTTGTCTGCGGCAAGTTTCTGTTCCAGTTTGAAAAACTCATCAGAAGACTTGAAAGGAATAAAAACGTAAATCAGCGGCTCTGAAACTTCTGTGACAGTCGGGGTACCGATGAACTTAAATACCCCCACCTGACGGATACCCGCCCTGTGCAAGGCCGGCAGATAAGCATTTTTGAAAAAAGCATCCAGCCGGTTTTCCTGTTCTTTGGTT
Organism: Emticicia sp. CRIBPO; assembly: GCF_009905725.1. Taxonomy (GTDB): domain Bacteria; phylum Bacteroidota; class Bacteroidia; order Cytophagales; family Spirosomataceae; genus Leadbetterella. Next base: position 73,644 of record NZ_JAAAKV010000009.1, read on the forward strand.
TTGTAATGGTAAACCTTGATCTGGTAAAAATCCTGTTTGGCGGCAAAAGCAGTTCCGAGCGAAAGAAGAAAGGCTAAAAAAGCCAGTTGAAACCTAAGAAACTTAGATTTTGAAGAAGAACTTTTCATGTTTTAAATGGTTGAATATTGTTAAGATCCTGAAAAGCCCTTGAACATCAAATGCTTATTCAGAATGCTCACAAATGTAAGATTCAGAATTGATTAATGCAACCGGGAATATGAGGATCATTCTTAGAAGGTTTCAACCTCTTGGAAAAGACTCTTTAAAGCACCAAATACAAGCAATAAAGATAGAATAGTACAAAAAATGATGATATCACAGTAAAAATGATCTGGATGTCACCAATTAGAAAATTAATTCAAGACAGTTTCCTTACAGAGTACACACAGCGAAAACCAGTTCCGCTCTTTGTGTTCATCTTTATCCATATAAACCATCTGTTCGATGAAATTAACCTGGGCAAAGGCCATGGAGGAGCAGAATACAAAGGCTGCTATAAGTGAGGTTTTCATACAGTATCAGGTTTGGTTTCACTCTAAACGAAACCGGCCTTCCTTGAATTGCCTGAGGCGGAAACTAAACCTCCACAATCCCCATGTACTCATCGGTGAGCATACCCCGGACGTTGTTGAGTATGAAGTGTCTGAAGAAAGTATCAAAACCCTTGGTCATCTGATCAGCAAAAGCCCCGTCGGTAAATTCCTGCAAGCCCCAGAAATAAATCTTGCTTACCAGCGGCACATCAATGTCCTGCCTGATCACTTTTTGCTGCTGGGCTTCTTCCAGCAGCTTGCTGATTTTATTGAAGATCAGGTCGCGAAGATAGTCTGTACACATCGCCTGGGCATTGGGATGGTATTTTTTGATGCCCCAGAAAAAAGCGAGGGAATAACTGTGAATGGATTTTAAAGTAAAATCATATAAACTGATGATTTTTTCAACGGGATTTTTGTCCGAATTTAATATTTCATCGACAATCACCTTGTTTTCTTCAAACTTCTCTTTCAAAGCTGAAATGATCAGGTCTTCCTTGTTTTCGTAATTCTGATAAATGGTTTTTTTGGAAACCCCTGCTTCGCGGGCAATATCATCCATCGTCACGCTTTTGATACCGTGAATTCTGAAAAGTTGAAATGCCAGATCCTGTATATGTTGATTACTTGTAGACATAACCTTGGTGTTTTTGTTGTAAGTGTTTTCAAAAGCCGTGTGCGGAGTGTTTTGTTTGTTAAATAAAAATACAAAACTTCCTTACAGAAATCAATCTGTAAGGAAGTTTATTTATGATTGACTCTTAATTTACAGCGGTTTCTTCTACCAGCTTTGCTTCTGCTTTGGCTTGTTTTTTACCCAGAACCAAACGGTTGATTTTCGTTCTCCATCCTTCTATCACCATGTAAACCGAAGGTACAAGGATCAGCGTAAGGATCATTGAGCTGGTCAGACCACCGATAATTACCCAGGCCATACCGTTTTTGGTTTCAGCACCGGCACCACTCGCCAAAGCGATCGGCAACATACCGAAGATCATCGCCAGGGTGGTCATCAGGATCGGACGGAGACGTTCCTTACCTGCTTCCATCAGGGCTTCCTTGACCGGCATCCCGTTGTCTTTCAGGTGATTCGTAAAGTCGACGATCAGGATCGCGTTCTTACAGACGAGACCTAATAACATGATCATACCCAGGATCGCGAAGATCGAAAGTGAGTTCATCGTCAGGGCCAGGGCCAGGATTGCACCGATGATCGCCACCGGAATCGAGAACAATACCACGAAAGGATACACCACACTTTCATACAAGGCCACCATGATCAGGTAAACCAGCAAAATACCGATACCCATGGCCAATCCTAAACTTCCGAAGGCATCACCCTGGTTTTTAGCATCCCCAAGGTAGTCAATGATGATTCCTTCCGGCAGTTTTACCTTGGTCAGTTCTTTTTTGATGTCTTCCACAATAGTACCTGAAGGACGTCCCACAGCCGCAGAGTTGATTTTGATCGAGCTCAGACGGTCGGTTCTTTCGAGGATCGATTGTCCTACCAGTTCTTCCACAGTAGCGAAATCTGTCAGTCTGACAATAGCGTTCCTGTTGTTTCTCAGCGTAAGTCCTCTTACGTTTTCTATGCTCTGCTTATCCGATTTATCAAAAATCAGGTTAATTCCGTATTCCTCTCCCTTGTCTTTGTATTTGGTGTTATTATTACCCTGGAAAGCCAGCTGAACAGCGGAACCTACCTCAGGAATACTAAGACCGAGTTTAGCCATTTTATCGCGGTCAACCCTGATCGCTACCTCTGTTTTGGGGCTTTTTGTACTGTATTGTACATAATCCGCTCCGGGAGTCTTGGCTACAATCTGCTTTAACATCGCGGCGGCTTTCACCACACTGTCCATGACGGTTCCCTTCACAGCGATCGAAATCGGTGCCTGGCTGTTTCCGGATACCCCGATCGGCTGAACGTTGATGATCAGACCAGGGATCTTCGAGATCGTATCCCGCATCATCTGACCAAACTCATCTGTAGAGAAAGGACGATCGTGTTTGTCCACCAGCGTCACTGTAATGTCCGCAAGGTTACTGTTCGAAGATCCGCCGACCATAGAGGCCTGGGTACCTACGTTAGAAAAAACATTGACTACTTCAGGTTTTGAAAGCAGGATACTTTCTACCCTGGCCACCAGCTGGTTGGTTTGTACCAGCGGGGTTTCAGGGGCAAGGTCAAGCTGTATTGAAAGCTCTCCCCTGTCGGCATTACCGATAAAAGTAGCTCCTACAAAACCTTTTCCAAGTAAAGTGAATGTACCGACCAGCAAAGCAATGATCACAATAAACACATATCTTTTGTGACCCAGAGCCCAGTTCAGTAAACTCAGGTACAAATCCCTGATGTTATCGATAATTCTTTCAAAACCAAGGTTAAGTGCTCCCCAGAGTGTATTTTTCTTCAATACTTCCAGTTTCCCCCATCTTGAAGCCAGTAAAGGCGTCAGCGTAAAGGACACGAACAAACTCATCAGGGTAGAGAATACGATCACGAGCGAGAATTCTCTCAAGATGTTCCCGATCAGACCACCGGCCAGGGCCAGCGGAAGGAACACCACAACGTCAACCAGGGTAATCGCCATGGCCGTAAATCCGATCTCTCCCCTGCCGTCGAGCGAAGCCTGTCTTTTGGTTTTACCCATTTCAAGGTGACGGTAGATATTCTCCAACACGACAATACTATCATCCACAAGGATACCTACGACGAGTGACAGGGCCATCAGCGTCATCAGGTTAAGCGAGAATCCGAACAACCACATCAAAATAAAAGTCGGGATCATCGCAGAAGGAATGGCTACCAAGACAAACAATGAACTTCTGACACTGTGCAGGAACAAGACCATCACAATACCTACAATGATAATGGCCAGGTATAAGTCATGCATAACCGCATCAGCAGAAGCCAGGGTATAAACCGACTGATCTGAAGCCACCTCGTAGTTAAAGTCTTTTGACTTGAAGGTTTCCTTCATTTTAGCCAGTGCCTCTTTCGCTCCTTTACTCACATTCACAGCGTTGGCATCTGTCTGTTTCATGATCTGGATACCGATGGCCGGTTTACCGTTGATCCTGTTCAGGGTGGTAGCTTCAGTTTGAGCATCGGTTACCGAAGCGACATCTTTCAGCAATATCCTGCTGCCGTTCGGGTTTTCACGAACCACCAGGTTCCTGATATCTTCTACTTTCTTAAGCTTGGCATCCAGTCTCAGTGAAAAACGGGTCTGGTCGGTTTTGATACTACCGGCAGGGTATGAAACCCCACTACCTGCAATCACCTGGTTAATAGCCGCAGACGAGATGTTATAAGTCTGCAGTTTATCATTATCAAGATATACTTCAATTTCGCGTTCATTTCCACCGATAATATTCACCTGTGCTACCCCTGCCACGTTGGTCAGCAATGGTTTTACCTGCAGGTCTATAAAATCATACAGTTCAGTCTGAGGCATTTTTGAGGTGGCACTCAGTTTAAGGATCGGCAGGTCATCAAGGCTTAATCTTGAAACCACCGGGTCATCTATATCATCAGGAAGTTTGGCTTTGATCTGGTTAACCTTACGTTCTGCATCCTGTTGTGCTGTGATCACATTGAATCCCGACTTAAGGGTTACAGTAATCAATGAAAGACCTTCCTGCGAAGAAGAAGAAATCATATCCACACCTTCAATAGAAGATACGGCATCTTCAAGGGGCTTCGTGACACTGCTCTCTACCTCATCAGAGGCGGAGCCTCTGTAGGTGGTCTGCACCATGATCACGTTGGTCTCAAACTTCGGGAAAAGGTTATAATTTAATGTTTTATAACTGATGAATCCGAAGAGGATAAGGGTAACGAAAATTACTGTAATCAGTAATGGTCGTTTTACAGCTACTTCTGTTATTGACATGGCTTAATTATTTATTGCTGATTACTTCGATATTGCTGCCATCCACGATGTTGATGATCCCGTCGCTGACGATCAGATCACCGGCCTGAAGACCGCTCAACACCTCTACGTTTTCTCCTATTTCACGACCCAGGATCACTTTACGGAGTACTGCTTTTTTGTTTTGAGCAATAAACACGTAAGGGTTTTTCATACCGTCGCCCAGGGCTTTCTTAGGAATCTGAATGGCTGTTCCTTTGGTTCCCAACTGAAAGGCTACTTTTACATAAGTACCTGATTTCAAAACGGTGGCATTGTTATTGGCCAGCAAAATCTCTACTTTATAATTGTGATTTTCGTCACCCTGAGGGCTGATAAAGCTCACCCTTCCGTTGAATGATTTACCAGGGAAGATGTCACAGGTGATGGTGGAAGGCTGACCCAGTTTCAACTGGTAAACATCTTTCTCATTGACATAAACAATGGTTTTCAGCTGGCTTACGTCTACAATCGTCGCAATCACGGTTCCGATGTTGGCATATTCACCTGCAGTCAGTTTTTTATCAGTAATAATACCGCTGATCGGCGAGATGATTCTTGAATCGGCAATCTGCTGTTTCAGCTGAGCTGCCTGGATCTGGTTGTTCTCGTAGCTGTATTTCGCATCAGTTACGGCGGTTTCGTTGATGGCGTTTCCGGCCAGCAATTCCTTGTTACGTTCGTAATCCTGCTTTGACTTACTGATGGTCAGTTCAGTTGATTGAAGACTGATCTGTTTCACTTTTGAGTCGATCGTCCCGATAACCTGTCCTTTGGCTACTTTAGAACCTAATTGAATGTTAAGCGTCTCGATTTTACCTTGTGTGCCTGTTGAAAGCGTAGCTTGTTCTTTAGGCTCCAATACAGCCGGAAGGGCCAGGTCTCCGCCTATGGGCAGGTACTCAACCTGGAATGTAGACACCGAAACCGGTATCCCGCTCCTGTCAACTACTTTCTTGCTTTCATCTATTTTCTTCTTGTTTGAGAAAAGCTTAAAGGAAATTCCTCCTATCGCTAAGATGACAATGATGATGGTGATGATCCTTGTTTTCATAATTTATTCTCTTTAAATATTATTTTAAGTCTTTTATAAAGTTTGACAAATTGCCCTGTGTTTTTTCATAATCTATGCGGGCAGATAGAAAATTGAGTAATGAATTGATATAGTTGCTCTGGGCTTCTTTGTAAGAATAATCAGAGTTAAGGAAATCAGTCAGCGAAGCGGTTCCTTTCTGATACTGTAAGCTTGAATTTTTAAGGATATCTGACGCCAGGTCAAGGGTCTCCTTATTGTCATTCAGGTTGGTAAATGAGCTGAACAATTTGGAATTGGCGTTTTTAAACTGCAATTCATAATTCATCACCGACAGCTTCAGGTTTTCGTTCGCGTTGATCAGGCTTAATTTGCTTTGTTCCAGCTGGCTTTTCTTCCTGTTACCATCAAAAATCGGGATGGCTACTTTTAAACCGATAGAAGAGTAATCAAACCAGTTGGTGAAGGATTTTCCGAAATCATTACCGAAAGACTGGGCCCCGTAACGGCCGTATGCCGATACAGTCGGGTAAAACAAGGCCTTACGTCTCTGCACATCCAGCTCCTGGAGTTTGATGTTGGTCGACTGCACTTTATATGACATCAGGTTATCAGCATCAAATTTGACAGACGCAGGCATGCTTACCTGGGCTGAATAATCCAGGGCGTCGTTGATCGACAACTCATTTTTCAGGTCCATTCCCATCGCATATTTAAGTTTGTTCAGGGCCAGGTCTTTGTTATTCCTGTTAAGGGAAATCTGCGACTTCACGTTATTCTGAGTCACTTTCATCCGGTCAAAATCAATTTTCTTGGCTACCCCTTTGTCGTATTGAAGTTTCAAAACCCTCAGCAGTTCCTCATATTTTTTCTCATTCTCGACCAGCAATTTCTCCTGCTCGTTGTAAGTAAGAATCTGGTAGTAAGCCACTGTGGTGTTGTAAATAATCTCTTCGTTGTTCTGAAGCACCTTCAAATCTGCCAGATAGCTGTTGACACGGTTGGCTTCTTTAGCCACAAAGATGGTTTTGTCAAAAAGAGTCTGATCTACCTGCACTGAAGCATTGGTGGCATACTGGTTACCAAACTTCACTTTAATTTCTTCAGGACTGAAGGCCCCTGCCGGCAAAATAGTCACCTGGCGTTTAAGGTTGTCATCAAAGGCCACGTTACCATTGACTTGTGGCAAATAGCCTGACATCGCCTCTACTTTCTTTTGTCTGGCGATTTCGACTTCATTTTTATAAACCGTACTGCTCGGATTGTGCTGTAAGCTGTAGTCGATACAATCTTTTAAGCTGAATGCCTTTTCCTGAGCCTGCACTCCCACAGATGCCAGTAATAGCCCAAACAGCATCTGTGAAACTTTCATTTTATTCATATTCTTATAATTTGTTTTGAATTTCTTATTTAGTTCTGTACTTAAAGAACCAACGGGATAAAAAAAATCAGCTTTTCGATTTTTCCCACTCTTTAAACAGCCGTGGAATCTGCTGGTTCATAAATCTCATCAGGCTGACCATCTCCTCAAGACTCTGGTTAAACTCCTTGGTGGCCGGGGTTCTCTGGTCCACTACCTCCTTTAACACAGAATTGGTTTTCTCAAGGTCCATAAATTTCTCTTTCATGACATTCTTCCACCTTGCCAGGTTACTTCTGAAGTACCTTTTTCTGTCACCCGGCTTGGTAATGTATTCTATCCTGTGAACGTTCAGCAATAAATTAATAGCATTGCTGGTGGCACTTTTGCTCAGGTTCAGAATTTCCCTGATGTCGTCAAAAGTAAGTTCGAGTGTATCTGAAACCACAAGCAAAGCCGCAACCCTCGCAGCAGCAGGCTGAAGGCCCGGACCTTCAAATACCAGCCCCAGTTTTTCAACCAGTTGCAATTGTTCTTCTGTTATTTTTACTGTACTCATTTTTATTTCACTAAAATTACGTCACAAAGGTAAAAAGGTTTTTTTGGTTCTGCAAATAGAGAACCAAAAAAATCCAATTTATTTTTATGAACGGTTACACCGCTTTATGAAATGACCCTCGCTTTTATTTTTCTGAGAAAAAGTGGTATTTTAACATGCCCGAATGGATTTTTATCCATCCTGATGAAAATAATAGCCGTCAGAATACCCGCCATACTGATCAGGTGACGGACAGAAAACGCCTCATTATCCACCACACCCCACAAAATAGCCACTATGGGGATGATGTAAGTAGAAGTACTGGCAAACAGTGAAGATGAAATACTGATGATCTTGTTTTGCAGCAACTGGGCCAGGGCCGTACCCAGTACACCCAGTGTAATAAGAGCCAGGAATGGTACCATTTGATCACTTATGTTCTGATAGGCCTCCTGCCCGGGAAGGAAAACAAGGAAAAATACAATTATTCCAGCGAAAGATACACTTACAGCACTCAGACTGAAAGAAGGCACATCTGCCAGGTATGTTTTCACAAAATTGATATTCAGACCATAACAAACCGTTGCCCCGATGATCAGCAAACCATAGATATTAAAGGACAACGAGGACGCTGACCCGGCAAAAACCAAAAACACCGAGCTGACCAGACCCAGCACCAGTCCAATCACCTGCAGGAAGTAATATTTACTCTTAAAGAAAAACATTGAAAACAGGAACGTAAAGCTGGGCGTAAGGGCATTGAGTATCCCGGCCACAGAACTCTGTATGTTTTGCTGGGATATACAGAACAGGTAAGCCGGAATCACCATGCTCAGGAGTGAAACCACCAAAACCAAAGGCAGTTTCTGACGGGGAATTTTTCGGAAATGATAGAGCCCGAACGGCAAAGCCACCAGCCCGGCCGACATCAGCCTGATGGTAGCCGCCTCAATAAAACCAAAGCCCGTCAGGCCCTTTTTGATCAGTATAAAACTGCTGCCCCATATCAGTGATAAAAGAATGAGCAGAAACCATTTCAGAAGAGCGTTATTTTTCATGTTTTCCTATTTTTTTTCTGCGACAAAATTGAAAAGTATACATGATTAAAAAAAATACTTATTTTTACTCAACTGATCGAAAAAATCAATCAAATGAATTTAGAACAATTAAAGAATTTCCTGGTAGTAGCTGAAGTGCTGAATTATCATAAAGCGGCAGAGAAAATCCTCATTGCCCAGCCTGCCCTGAGCCGGCAGATCATGCAGCTGGAAGAAGAAGTCGGGGCCATGCTGTTTGACCGCTCTAAAAAAAGGATCTGCCTTACTTCTGCCGGAAGGGTTTTCAGGGAAGACGCCGAATTGATCGTCAGCCAGTGGAACCAGGCCAAACGCAAGGCAAGGCTTGTGCACGAGGGCAAAGCAGGCAAACTCCGGGTCGGACATTCCAGTTCTGCCATGCACACGCTGATTCCTTGCTTGATGAGGTACTTCAGGCGGCATAGCCCGGACCTTAAACTGACCCTGACAGAAAGCAATAACCTCCACGTTTTCGAAATGCTGAGCACCGGTAAAATTGATTTTGGCTTCCTGCCTAACGCCATGATCTCCGAAGGGTTCAAAAGCATCACGGTGTATAAGGAAAACTACATGCTGATTTTACCCGGAACAGATGACAATACCATTAAAAGCAAAAATCTCAAAAATTATTGCCACGACAAATGGATACTCCATCCGGCTTCAGACGGCATCGGTTACATGGAATCCATTCAGAGGATCTTTGAAAGAGCGGGTTTTAACCCTGATACTGTTCACGAATCACCCAACACCTCCAGCGTGCTCCGCATGGTGGCAGAAGGCTTCGGTAATGCCATCATGGGCAAAACCACACTGAAAGGATTTGACCTCAACATTGAGGCCATTGAGCTTGACAACATTCCTGAAAAGCTGGAAATGAAACTGATATGGAAAGAAAGCCGTGAAAATGAGTTGTCGGTTTATCTGGATCAGATCAAGGCATTTATAGAAAGTGAAAAGGACTTTCTGACTTCTTTCTGATTAACCGGAAAAATCAGAAAAAATGTGGTTCACCGAGTTTTACTATTTTTAACTCCCGGTTGATCTTGCCCTCCTCATTCAGCTTATTGAGTATTTCCTCAGGTTCGCCCATGGGCTCATCTGCCGAATCGAAAGTGCCGTAATGAAAAGGGATAAAGGTTTTGGCCGCGGTATCATGAAAGGCCTGCACGGCCTGATAAGGGTCCTGGTGATGAGGCGACATAAACCAGCCGGGAGCATATGCCCCCGCTCCTATCAAGGCCACATCTATATCCGGAAATAACCTGCCAATTTCCCTGAAGTGACCGTCGTACCCGGAATCGCCACCGTAATAAATGCATTTACCTCCGGATTGTATCATAAAACCTCCCCAAAGTGTGGTATTGACATCAAAAGGACTCCTGTTAGCCCAATGCCTTGAGGGCAGAAAGGTAATCTTAAGATCATTCTTCAGGTCGTATTGCTGATACCATCCCGCCGCCTGTACCTGGTTATCCACCCAGCCTGACAACAATCTGTCAAGCTGCAGGCCGCATAATAATTGTGCCTGGGGGTTGTTTTTGACCAGCAATTTCACACTTAGTTTGTCGCAATGATCGTAATGGGCGTGTGAAACTAAAATATAGTCAATGTTCAGTAACTTACCCGGATCCACCGGTAATTCCGAATATCTTTTACCAACAGGGAGTTTCCCGAAAACGGGGTCGATAATGATGCGTTTTCCTGAAAGCTGGATAAAAAAAGTAGCATGTCCCAGCCAGACTATCTTATCCCTTGGGTCGTCAAGCCAGGAATCATCCTTTAAAACCCCGATCCTCCAGGTATCCTTTGCCTTGAATGCCCGCTGGGGATTTCTCTGAAATACAAACTTCAGCAACGCCCGAAAACTGATTATTGTAGGAAACTCCTCATTGATAAACAAGCCTTTCTGGTCAACCGGGGTACCCTGGTAGTTTTCCCTGACCGTTAAGAGGGAGGGATTGTTGGTATAGCTCTTGATGACCGGTGCTGTATTCTTTCTGAAAATAACCCGCATAATTAATAAGGTGATGGTTAACATTACAAAGCATATTAAATCTGAAAAACCATGCCTTACCGGAGATTTTCAGAAGATTGATTTAAAACATGGGTAGGCGAATAACCGTAATGCTTTTTGAAAGCAAAAGAAAAATGGGAAAGATTCTCAAAACCTGCTTCAAAATAAACGTCTACCGGTTTTCTTTTTTTCTCCTGCAGATAATAATAAGCCAACTCCAGTCTTTTTGTTGTAAGCCATTTCTGTGGCGTAGTATTAAATGATTTTTTAAAATCCCTTTTGAAGGTAGTCAGGCTCCTGCCTGTCTGATAGCCGAATTTTTCCATGGTGATATTGAACATGTAGTTTTTTTCCATAAAATCGACCAGGTCAATTTTACCGGGTTCTTCAAAGTTGGCCAGCAGCCTGTCCACTTTAATATCCACACTGCGAAGTATGCTGATGGCTTCAGTGATTTTCAATGCGGCTATATTTTCAGGGAATTTGTCCTGCATATCAAAGTAGGGTATCAGGGAAGCCATGAAACTTTCCAGCAAAGGATGGTTCTTATAACACATGATGTCATTGAGGGGCATTACACTTTGGGTAAGCTCAAGATGATGGTAAAACTCTTTGAGTGTGGCGGCTGACAAATGCATGGCGACCGATTTGTGAGGATAGCCATCTTTTGGTGTCAGGATCACAGAAGTCAGCTTATGTCTCGGGATCAGAAAAATGTCGCCGGGATTAAACACGCAAGTCCCGTCTGCCTGAATAATTTTGGTCTCCCCTGAAATGGACCAGATAAGCATGTGATGGTCAAAAAATACCTCTGTCGTACTCAATTTCTCCTTATAAACAGATAACTTAATATCGGGTGTAATGTATTTTGTCTGAAAATCCATAGCTCAGTTATTTTGTTTTTTTATTAAAAAGTGGCATAAATCAGCATCCTTTTGAAGGCATAAATGGCCGGCATTTTGGGAAAGTGCAGTTTGATTCTTTCCCTGAATACCTTTACAAACTCCTCTTTAACATCACCCGGAAACCTCTCCATATAAGGCAGCAAGGAAGACCCCGAGATAAAATCGAAAAGGTTCCCATGATCATTGGCAATAATCGGATATACCTTCTGGTAAATCGTCATTGAAGTGGCGTCATGTTCAAAAAGCAATTGAGCATATTCATCCATGGAAAGCACAGGCGATTCTCTTTTCCAGTTGTTCAGAACTGCAGCAAAATAATCTTCCCCCGCCACCTCCAGCAGAAGCTTATTCAAAACATTTTCGGTCTGCGAAGGCATTTGTACGGCAAGCTGTCCTCCCTTGTTCAGTTTTGAAATTATCTGCGGTAACAAGGTTTCGTGATGCTCCACCCACTGCAAAGCGGCATTGGCAAATATCACATCCCATTTCCCGGGTTTTCCGAGCTCGTTCTCTATGGTCGATAGTTCAAAACTCAGATTTGACGCAGGCATCGCTTTGGCAAGCATTTCTTTTGAATTATCAATCCCTGTTACCGTTGAACCGTCCAGTTTTTCAGCCAAAAACTTAGTCAGCTCACCTGTGCCGCAGCCCAGGTCAATCACTTTCATCCCTGGTTTAACCTGAATATGGCCCATGAGGTCAAATGCGGGGAGATACCGTTCATTTTTAAACTGATCATATTTTTCCGGATTCCATGCCATGTTTTTATAGTTTAATTTCCAAAAGATTTTCCGCCGTTTTATTTCTCCCGGAACATCCTGAAGACGTACAAAAGTAAATGATCTCAATTTAGCAAACTTTGTTTAAAAGACCTTTTTATTTTGTTAAAAAGACCTTTTAAACTGATTCACTATATTGTCTCTTCATATTTCATTTCCGGCTGGCAAAACTCATTTGTCATAAACATACTTGTCAATATAAGAACTATAGGAATCCAGGAGAAAAGCCCATGCCTTTTTGCTGATTTCCAGTTTTGGAAACATGATCTCAAAAGCATGAAAACACCCTTCATAGAGTTGAAAAGCCACGGGCTTGCCTGCTTTCTTCAGATTTTCCACGTAACTGACCGTTTCATCACAGAATGGTTCGATATCACCGACGAATGTAATGGCAGGAGGCAGTTTTGAGAAATCTCCGGCCCTGGCCGCCGCGGCATAAGCCGGAATCTGGATACCTTGCTCAGTTAAACTTTTCAGATACAATCCCCAACCCAGTCTGTTTGACTTTGCATTCCAGCTCGGGGCATTATTGTCTGTGGCTGAGGCCGTGTTCTGGCGATCGTCGATCATGGGGTAGATGGGCATCTGGAATGATATCTTTACCTCATCCGTATCCGTGGCTTTTAAAGTTACCGCGGCCGCAATCCCTCCACCTGCACTATGGCCACCTACGATGATTTTCTCAGGCATAATGCCCAGCTCTTTTGCATTTTCGTTCATCCAGAGTAAGGTATCATAGCAGTCGTTGAAGGCCGCAGGATACGGGGCATCCAAAGCCTTACGATAATCGGGTGCAATAATCACACAGGGTCTTGCATCAATAAAACTTTTGATGACTGTCAGATAATCTTCAGGATTGCCCAGGAGATACCCGCCGCCATGGATGTACAACATCCCCGGCAAAGACTCATCGTGACCAAGGGGTTTAAAAACTCTGATCCTGATATCCGGGCCCCCATTTTTACTCTTTATAAATTTTTCTTCACCATGAATCCCTTCCATATTTTTACCCCTTGCCCTGGCACTGTTGCGGTTAAGCATCCCTATGCCGGCTTTATTCATCAGCAGACTTGAGGAAATCTTCAACATCCAGTAGCTGGACTGCAGTTCTTTGTTGAGCATTTGTTTTGTAACTTTCATGGCCGTCAGTTTTTAGAGATTAAATCATTCAGTCCATTTGGGAAAAAGGCAGCCACAAATGATAGGGTATTCAGGAATTCACGGTGGCAGACTATCTTGCCGTCCTTAGCGATCAAATGAGCGATGTACAGTTGTCTGTAACTTCTGCCGTTGGCCATATTGGCTTCACTTTCATATTCAGCCACTACTTCATCCTGGGTTTCCATGACCATCCTGATGTTTTTCAGGCGAAAATCAGGGGCCGCCATCAAAAGATTGGACATGACGTCTTCTATCGCCGGCTTTCCGGTAATCGTAGGTGACATCCCGAAAGACGCTACATAAGGAGCCTCAATACAGCCGTTTTCTGTAAAGTAAGAAGCGGTTACTTTGGGATCGCCTTTACCGATACTGGTTAAATAATCGTTCAGTAACGAAGAGGCTGACGGGGTTTGCTGTGCTGTAAGAGCACTTTGTAATTTACTTTGTTCCATTCTTTTTATTGTTTAAATGATGAAACAAAAGTAGCGGAACTTCGGAAGGCAAACTTTGTTAAAAAGGCCTTTTTACTTTGTTTAAAAGGCCGCATAGGAACATCTTCTTTATTGTACTGTGACCTGACCTGAAAAGGCATAAAAAAAGCCCGTTTGCACGGGCTTTTTTAAAATCATAAGACTTTTATATGTTAAGCAACCAGCTTCACTTCATAAAAACTGGAATGCTCAAACTTAGCCTTGGCATAATCATGCGTAACAGTAAATGTTTTGGCCGATTTATCCGAAGGCAGCTCAAACATGGCGTCTGTAAGGATAGCCTCACAGATAGACCTCAAGCCCCTGGCTCCGAGATTAAACACAATGGCCTGATCAACAATATATTCAAGGGCATCGTCTTCAAATTCAAGGGCGATGTCTTCCATCGCAAACAACTTCTTGTACTGTTTCACCAATGCATTTTTAGGCTCTACCAGGATTTTCCTCAAGGTAGCCTTATCCAGCGGATTAAGGTAAGTCAGCAACGGCAAACGACCGATCAGTTCCGGAATCAAGCCGAAAGATTTCAGGTCCTGCTGTGTTACAAACCTCAGCAAGCTTTCATCTTCACCGACAGCCTTTCTTTTGGTATCCACGTTAAAGCCTATCGGGGCTTTGTTGATTCTTTTTGAAATATGACGGGCAATACCATCAAAGGCTCCACCACAAATAAACAGGATGTTCTCCGTGTTGATCTGGATCAGCTGCTGATCAGGGTGTTTTCTTCCTCCCTGAGGCGGCACACCTACGATAGAACCCTCCAATAATTTCAGAAGACCTTGCTGAACACCCTCACCACTTACATCCCTGGTAATAGAAGGATTATCAGATTTACGGGCAATCTTATCAATCTCATCAATATAGACAATGCCTCTCTCAGCCAGTTCGGCATTGAAATCAGCCGCCTGTAAAAGCCTGCTCAATATACTCTCCACATCCTCACCCACATAGCCGGCTTCTGTCAGGACCGTAGCATCAGCGATGGCAAACGGTACCTGCAACATTTTGGCGATGGTCCTGGCCAGATAGGTTTTACCGGTTCCGGTCTCCCCTACCATGATGATATTTGATTTTTCAATCATCACATCATCAGCATTTTTAGGCTGCGACAATCTTTTATAATGGTTATAAACCGCCACACTCAATACCTTCTTTGCTTCGTCCTGGCCTATAACAAAAGTATCTAAATATTTTTTCAGTTCTATGGGAGGTTTCAGATCAAAATGAGGGGTATCCGTTTTCTTTTTCTTCTTTTCTTTAGGAGAAACGCCAAACAATTCCTGTTGGATCAGATCATAACCCTGAGCAATGCAATGATTACAGATGTGACCGTCTGTGCCGGATAACAATAAGTCTACTTCATTTTTTTTTCTTCCACAAAATGAACAATGTGGATCCTTATTTGACGCCATTCTCCTTAAATTTTTTACAAAAGTACAAATAATGAAATAAAAAAATGCCCTTTCCCTGCTTTCACAGGAAAAGGGCATCAAATTATCTGATTAATTACGATACAAAACCTCATCAATAAGACCATAACTCTTCGCTTCCTCAGCTTTCAGCCAGTAATCCCTGTCTGAATCCGCTTCGATCTGCTCATAAGTTTTACCGGTATGTTTGGCAAGGATCTCATACAACTCCTTACGAAGTTCGATGATTTGTTTCACCGTGATTTCCATATCACGTGATTGTCCCTGTGCTCCGCCGCTTGGCTGGTGAATCATCACACGGGCGTGAGGCAATGCAGTTCTCTTACCTGCCGCACCACCTGCCAGCAATACCGCTCCCATAGAAGCCGCAAGCGAAGTACAGATAGTAGCTACTTCAGGTTTTACATATTGCATGGTATCATACATACCAAGACCCGCGTAAACAGACCCGCCGGGGCTGTTAATATACATCAAAATGTCTTTTTTGGCATCAACAGATTCCAGAAACAACAATTGAGCTACAACGATGTTGGCTATCTGATCGTCGATACCTGTTCCCAAAAATATGATACGGTCCATGATCAATCTTGAAAAAACATCGATAGCAGCAAAACGCATCGGTCTTTCTTCAATGATGTTAGGCGTCATGTTCGTCACATTATGTTTCATGTAGTCATCGATAGTCAGGCCACTCATTCCGACGTGGTGTACCGCGTATTTTCTGAATTCTTCTCCTAAGTGCATAATTTTGATGTTAAATGTTGTAATAAAAACTATGTTGGCTGATCAAAAGTTCACGATGTGAAGCTATAAGCTGTAAGCTGTAAGTCGTCCGTCTTCCAAAGGCTTATTTTGCGAGGTAAAATCCTATATTTCTACCTTTACGCCGGCATCAGTAAACCTTCAGATTTTAACCGGCACACAGAGACCGCGACAAGATAGAAAAAAAGACGGATATCTGTTGAAAGGCTATAAAAACAAAATCGGGGCATCCTTGCGGATGCCCCGATTTTTCAGACTTTCTAAAATATTATGCCACCTGGTATTTCTCAGAAGCGATCTGGTTAAACTCTTCTACAAACACACTCTTATTTTCAATTTTGATTTTATCTTTCAGGAAAGTAACGACCTTTCTTCCGAAGGCTTTATCAAAGTATTTTCTGAAAGTTTCGTTTTTATTGTCAGCCAATTGTTTTTTAGCCATGTTGTCGATAAAATCTTCCATGCCTTCAAAACCACCCTGCTGTCCGAAATACCCTCTGATTTCTGCTTTTACTTCTTCAAGCACATCAGCATATTCTACTTTAAGATCATGTTTCTGAGCGATTTCAGTTTTGATCAGGTCCAGTCTCAGACCTCTGGCGTAAGCATCATACTCACGGTCGATGTCTTCCTGGGTAAACTTACCGTCGTTCACCTGAAGCAACCATTTTTTCAGGAACTCATTCGGAAGTTCGATAGCCACATTGTCAAGCAATGATTTCTCGATGTCAAAGTCAAGTAAGAAACCTGCTTCCCTGCTGTAGTTTGACTTGATGATTTCAGTCAGTTGTTTTCTGAATTCAGCTTCTTCAGTCGCCTTACCTTCACCTAAAACTTTATCAAAAAACGCCTGGTCGATTTCCGACGGAGCAATTCTTGTGATTTTATCTACGGTGAATTCAAATTCACCTGTCAATGCTTCAGCTTCTTCGTCAGATTTGCCGGTAGCAAAACCTAATTCTTTAACCGATGCAAAGATTTTTTTGATATCAAATTTAATGCTGCTGCCTTTTTCAAGACCCACGAACAATTTCTGAGAATCTTCCACCACCTTATCAGTAGGAATACCTGACTGGAATTCAAATTCAGAAGATTCCTGAACCAGTTTACCAAACACAAGATCACCGATCTCAACCGCTTCAGGCTCAGTTTCATTACCGAATCTTTTCTGAAGGTCGATGATTGAATCTTCGATTTGTTTTTCAGAAGGCTCGATTTCGTAATTCACAATAGCAGGAAGGTTTTCAACCTCAACGGCAAAATCCGAAGCCATACCTACTTCATATTCGAAAGTGTAGTTATTTTGTGTATCCCAGTCGATTTTGTAAGAATCTTCCAGAGGAATAGGATCACCTACTACTTTCAGTTTATTTTCTGCGATATAATCATTTACAGCCTTCGAAGTTTGCTTGATCACTTCATCCACCAAAATACCTTTACCGTAAATCTTTTTGATATACTGAGCAGGCACGTGACCAGGTCTGAAACCTTTTACAGAAGCTGTCTTAGAATATTCTTTTATTTTTTTATCTACTTCAGGTTTATAATCTGCTTCAATTATTTCAACCTTCAGACGGGCGTCAGTAGAGGACAATTTGTCAAATGTAGTTTGCATCGAGAAACTCTTTAATTCGAAATGTTTGTAAATTTAAAAACCCTCAAAACTTACGATCGTTTTGAGGGTTGTAAAGTACGGGCGGAGGGAATCGAACCCCCACGCCTTGCGGCACTAGATCCTAAGTCTAGCACGTCTACCAGTTCCGCCACGCCCGCTTTTCTTCTTGAGGTGAAAACTTTAAATGTCTTGTCTCTCAATCGGGTCACAAAGGTAGTACAAGAATTTTATCAACCAAAACTTTGAGCAAAAATTTCTCACTTTTTTTTCAATTTTTTTTGGCTTTTTTCAGAACCAATTGAAAATGAGCTACTTTTGAAAACATATTTTTTTTGAGCAATTTCTTATAGCATTATCCAACTTTTTATCTTATATTGAAACCTGAAAAGTTTTCCTGAAAAAACCAAGATGAGTACAGTAATAGAAGAAGAGAAAGTATTGAAAAAGGATATGCTCACTGAGTACTATTCCGAAGATGAAAAGAAGGAGATAAAAAAACGTTACAGGAAAATTTTAAAGACCGCAGCCCATACCTTGAAAGAGGGCGACACTAAAATGATCCGTAAAGCTTTTAATATCTCTATGGAAGCTCACAAAGAGATGCGACGGAAGTCCGGAGAGCCTTATATTTATCACCCGCTTGAAGTTGCCCTGATTTGTGTGGAAGAGATCGGCCTCGGGCCCACCTCTATTATCTGTGCCCTGCTTCACGATGTCGTGGAAGACACTACCCTTACTTTAAAAGATATCCGCAAGGAGTTTGGCCCCAAAGTCGCCAAGATCATTGACGGCCTGACGAAAATTGCCGAAAATTTTGAACAAACCCAGTCGGCACAGGCAGAAAACTTCAGAAAAATGCTCCTGACGCTCTCTGAAGATGTGAGGGTGATCCTCATTAAACTGGCCGACAGGCTGCATAACATGCGTACACTCGGCAGCATGGCCAGGAATTCACAGCTCAAGATCGCCCACGAAACGATCTATATCTATGCACCTCTGGCCCACAGGCTTGGCCTTTACCAGATCAAATCGGAGCTGGAAGACCTTTACCTGAAATATACCGAACCGGAAACCTATAAGGAGATTGCCAATAAACTGAAATCTACCAAAAGTACCCGGGAGAAAATGATTGACCGCTTTATGAAACCCATCGCCAAGAGGTTAAATGAGGCCAATCTTCAGTTTTATATCAAAGGACGCCCCAAACATATTTTCTCGATCTGGAAAAAAATATCCAAACAAAACACCAGTTTTGAGAATATCTACGACCTTTTTGCCATCAGGATCATCATCAAGGGCATTTCTCCCCTCGAAAAAGAACGGGAAAAATCGGCGTGCTGGCAGGCCTATTCCATCGTCACGGATGAATACAAGCCCAATCCGGACAGGCTGAAAGACTGGATATCAACCCCGAGAGCCAACGGCTACGAATCACTGCATACGACAGTAATGAGCAACAGCGGCATCTGGGTCGAAGTGCAGATCAGGACCGAGAGGATGGATGAAATTGCCGAAAAAGGATACGCGGCCCACTGGAAGTACAAAGGCAGCGACACCTCACTCGACAAGCCCCTTGACCAATGGATCAACCAGGTCAGAGATACCCTGGAATCCAAAGACAATTCGGCCATAGAATTCCTCGAAGACTTCAGAGGCAATCTTTATAATGAAGAAGTTTTTGTCTTTACCCCCAAAGGCGACCTTAAAGTGCTCAGAAAAGGAGCCACTGTACTTGACTTTGCCTTTGATATACACACCGAAATCGGCAAAAGGTGTACCGCTGGTAAGCTTAACGGCCACCTGGTGCCTATCAGCCATGTTCTTCAGAACGGCGACCAGGTAGAAATCCTGACCACCAAAAACCAGAAACCTTCGGAAGACTGGCTCAGGTTTGTAGTGACTTCCAAAGCCAAAGGCCGTATCAAAGACCTCCTTAAAGAGGACAATAAGGGCTATATCACTGATGGCAAGGACATTATCTCGAAAAAACTCAAGCACCTCGGCCTTGAAAATACCCTTGAAACGATTAATCAGCTCAGGGCATTTTTCAACAAAAAGGACTATAATGACTTGTATTATTTCTTCGGCAAGGGCTATATCCTTCCGGATGAAATAAAGAAATTCAAACACGAGAAAGAAGCCCAGCTCAACAAGCAAAGCAAAATCATCATTGATGAAAAAGCATTTAAAGATGCCAAAAGTTTTGAGCGGGAATTCAAAAAAGTAAAAGGAAACGATACTCTGCTTATCGGTGACGACATGCAGCAGATCGACTATACCCTGGCCAGGTGCTGCAATCCTATCCCGGGTGATGACGTTTTCGGGTTCCTAACCGTAAATGAAGGCATAAAAGTGCACCGAAATACCTGCCCGAATGCTCAGCAGCTTCTTTCAAGCTACGGCAACAGGGTAATCAAAGCCCGGTGGTCTTCGCAGCTGGCACAATCTTACCTCGTGACCATCAAGCTTGGCGGGATTGACAGGGTCGGGATGATACAGGACATTTCAAAAGTGATATCCGGAGAACTCCACATCAATATGAGAGGCCTCTCGGTCGATACTTTTGACGGTATCTTTGAAGGCACCATCAGGGTCTATGTTTTTGACACCAAACACCTGGACATCCTGATTTCAAAACTCGAGGAAATTGAAGGTGTGGACAGCGTTTCCAGGGTACAAAATGAAGAGATGCAATAAGTTATACCGTAATTCAATTAAATTGGCTTATTTTGCATCCACGTACAACAAAACAGTATCCTTGGTATGGGTAAAACTTTAATTCTATTTCTTTTGATTCTTGCCGGCACGTCGGTTCAGGCACAGGAGGCCGGATCCGACTCATTAAGCACCAGGAGAAATTTTCTGAATACAAGAATTTACAGAAATGAAATACTGCTGCACCCTTCTATTGTGCTGAGGAAATACAAAAATTCTCCCGAAGCCACCAGGAAATTCAACACAGGCAGGATCATGCTTCCGGCCGGAATACTGACTACTGTGGCAGGTATTTATATTGGCTTCGATGCGATCAAAGGAACTCCCAGACAAGCAGAGATCAATGGAGTGGTTTACCCCTACAAAGTCCGGAATATCCAGCAACTTATCATAGGTATACTGGGAACAGCCGCAGGGATAAGCTTAATCGAATATTCGAATGATTTAAAAGTAAATTCTGTTAAAGTATATAATAGTACTTCTAAAAAGGTTGCACTCAATATAAAATTCGGAATAAGCCCGAGTTCAAACCTGGGGCTTTATACAAATTTTTAAAAATTTGGGTTTTAATCTGTTTTAAAAGACTTACTTTTGTATCAATTAAATAAAAGGACCTCAATCATCTGAAAATTATGGTGGCCATCAATAAAAATTTCGATTCGGCGAAACAAATTTTCACGGCTTATCTTGAAAATAAGCAATTGCGTAAAACTCCGGAAAGGTATGCCATTCTGGAAGAGATTTATAGCCGGACAGATCATTTTGATGTGGAAGACCTCTACATTTCAATGAAAAACAAAAAATACCAGGTAAGCAGAGCCACCGTTTATAACACGCTGGATTTACTGGTAGAATGCGACCTGGTGACCAAGCATCAGTTTGGCAGAAACCTGGCCCAGTATGAGAAATCTTATGGTTTTAAACAACACGACCACCTCATCTGTGTAGATTGTAATAAGGTATTGGAGTTTTGCGACCCAAGAGTGCAGAATATACAAAATATGGTAGGTGATCACCTTCAGTTTGAAGTGCTTCACCATTCTCTTATTTTTTACGGTTCATGTAAAAAAGACCACTG
This sequence comes from Emticicia sp. CRIBPO, assembly GCF_009905725.1. Lineage (GTDB taxonomy): Bacteria > Bacteroidota > Bacteroidia > Cytophagales > Spirosomataceae > Leadbetterella. The sequence goes on from NZ_JAAAKV010000009.1 coordinate 95,075, forward strand.
TCAGAATAAAGCAAGTTAATTATCAAAAAGGCCGTAACGGCAAACGAGTAATCTAAAAAATGGTAGATATTTTATTAGGCCTGCAATGGGGCGACGAAGGAAAAGGAAAAATAGTTGATGTATTGGCTCCCGAATATCAGGTGGTAGCAAGATTCCAGGGAGGACCTAATGCAGGACACACACTTGAATTTGATGGCAAAAAGCACGTCTTGCATCAAATCCCCTCAGGTATCTTCAGAGAAGACAGCATCAATATCATCGGAAACGGCGTGGTGCTGGATCCTATCATTTTCAGAAAGGAAATTGACGGACTGGCCGCTTATCAGATAGACTTCAAAAAGAACTTGTTCATCTCGAAAAAAGCCTCTCTGATCATCCCATCTCACAGGCTTCTGGATGCCGCTTCTGAAAAATCAAAAGGTGAATCGAAAATCGGATCTACTTTAAAAGGTATCGGTCCGACTTATTCAGATAAAATTGCGAGACAAGGTTTAAGACTTGGAGACATATTATCTCCGAACTTCCGGAAGAAATATGACGAACTTGTAGCCAAACACAAGCAGATCCTTTCTTTCTATGAATATGAATACGATCTGACGGAAGCTGAGACAGATTTTTTCAGTGCGGTTGAATTCCTTAAAGGATTTAACCTTGTTGACAGTGAATATACCATCAACCAGGCTCTTCAGTCAGGTCAGAAAATATTAGCGGAAGGAGCTCAGGGTTCATTGCTTGATATTGACTTCGGTTCTTATCCGTTTGTGACCAGCTCAAGCACCACTGCAGCCGGCGTAAGCTCAGGTCTTGGTGTGGCTCCTCAGAAAATCAAAGAAGTTTACGGTATTTTCAAAGCCTACTGCACCAGAGTAGGTTCCGGACCATTCCCGACCGAATTACTGGAAGAAACCGGCGAAAGAATGCGTCAGGAAGGAAGAGAATTCGGAAGCACCACCGGCCGCCCGAGAAGATGCGGATGGATGGACTTACCTGCTCTTAAATATTCCGTCATGCTGAACGGCGTTACGCAGCTGATCATGATGAAAGCTGACGTACTGAACATTTTTGAAGAAATACTGATCTGTACCCACTATCAGATGGAAGACGGAACGATTACCGATCAACTTCCTTATGACATCTGCGATCAGAAAATAGTGCCGGTTTACAAGACATTAAAAGGATGGCATACTTCTCTGAACGGACTGACCAATTTTGATGATATGCCGGTTGAATTAAAAGAATACACCGCCTACATCGAAAAAGAAATAGGAGTACCTGTAACATTTGTATCTACAGGCCCTGACAGATTGGCAACCGTATCCAGAAAATCAGAATTATAATACCTCATTATATTAAAAGGTTTCATTCTAAACAATGGCTAACCCTTTAGCAGATTATCTTTTCTCGAATGAAGTACTTTTCCATTACCCCGGGGTAACGAAAAGTACTTCATCGGTTTTATCTGAAGTAAAGGAGCCAAAACCGGTGGCTTCTCCACCTCCTGTGGTTACCCAGATCCCCGCCCCAGTGCAGGCACCGGAGCCGGTAGCCGCTCCGCCAAAAACCAACCTTTTTACCAGATCTTTCGTTGTTTTTGTAAACCAGATCAACGCAGAAGAAAAAGAATTCCTGGGCAAAATCCTGGGTTCTGTCAAACAAAGCTTTGAAAGTGTCTTGCTTTTCGATGTGTCGAAGGACGGGGAATTTCCGTCTGAAGAATTTTTCAGACAACAGCAAACCAGGAAAGTCCTGAGCTTCGGCGTAGCCATGAGCAAGCTTGACAACAACCTGCTGCTGTTCCCTTATCAGAAAAAATCACACCGTGGATTCGACTTTCTGATCACGGATGACCTGGGTACTATCAGCAAAAATCTCAAGGATGAGAAGAAACTTCTTTGGGTAGCTTTGAAAGAGATGTTCACTTTGTAGTATAAATACGAATATTTAAGTATTTTTCTGGACGAAAGGACACAATTTACTTTAACTGCTTTTAAAACTCCGCCACTTATCTTTTTTTATCCGCCACTTATCGACTTATCCTATTCTATAAGATATAGAGCATCTATCTTGCAGTGTCGTTAAGGAAAAAACTTTCTAATAAACATTAAAATGAACAGATTATTATTCACAAAACCGTCAACAACCGGTAGTCCTTTCAGGCTGCCATCGGTTGGAACACTTTCGAAAGACTCCATCATGAAGATGAGAGTAGCCGGAAAAAGGAACATGATTGATCTGAATGAAATCGTTTATATGAAGAGTGCAAAAAATTACACGATCTTCAAACTTAAGAACGGAAAAGAAATAATAAGCTCTAAAACTTTAAGAATATTTGAAGACGAATTGAAAGAGGTTTCGAACTTCGTAAGGCCTCACAGATCATTTATGGTCAACTTCGATTACGTTGATGATTTGAAATTTAACTGTCGCGGTGGCGAATTATACATCGACGACGAAACAATATTTATCTCTCGTGGCAAAGCCGCCGACTTCAGAAGAAAATACAGGAGATTTTTAACTGCTACCGGCGAGAATGTTTATTCCACGATAAGATTAAAGACTAAACTGAGAGTGTCTTAAGAAGAGCACTTGTGGTTAATTTTTACTTTTTGGGTTGCGAATAATAAAGTGCCGTTTCATTCGGCACTTTATTTTTTTAAAAGAAATCTAACCGTTTATAAAGCATACGCTGCCAATTCCATAGAATTTCCCGCTAACCACTACTTTCTTCTGATATCCGTCCGGGGCAACCCCCTTTCCATTTTTAAGCAATCTGTTCGAATAGTAAAGAAATTTGCTTATGTTTGCTATAGAAAATACTCAGGTTTTTTATTTGTAGCCCATGATTAAGATTGATACGCAGCAATCTTTGTTTGATATATGGAGAGAAAACCACTTTGAATTCAAAGAGGCCTATCAAAACCATAATTCTTCGTTTGTCGCCTATCTGCTTCCTGAGATTGCAGTAGGTCTCAATGTGTTCGAAATACTTGAAATACTCCATAAAAGATTCGGAACCACCCGGGTGCAGGAAGCCCTCAATCCGGAATTTAAGGTCAAAAGTCCGGTCAGTCACCATATAGACGCGGAATGGATCAAAAAGGTCAATATGGTTGGGGTCAACATCCGGACCATCGGCAATTTTTTTAACCTGATCAAATACCTGTTGACCGTTCCCGAATCACAGAATTCGGTCCATATCCTTCCAATCTGGGAGCCGGGTGTGGTGGCCAGCCTTTACGGAAAAACCAGCTGGAACATCAATCCGGAGTTTTTCAGCCAGGAGTTAAAAAACGCCATCCCCTATCTTGATACCACCGAAAAACAATTAAAAGTCGTTATCAACCTCATTCATTTAATGGGAAAAACTGTGGGTATGGACGTTATTCCGCATACCGACCGTTTTTCTGAAATGGTGCTTTCATATCCGAGGTTTTTTGAATGGGTAAAACGCGTAGGCGGAAGAATTTCTGAAATAAGTGATACGCTGCACAAGGAAATAGAGGAAATCATCTGGTTGTACCTTCACCGCAACGGAACTGCGAATCAAACGCCTGTTTCTTATTCAAAAAACATCTTTTTTGACCCTGATATCCCCATCCTGACCGATGAGCAAAAATCAGAAATCCTTTTCGGAAAAAAAGAAGACCAGGCTCTAAGACTGAGAAGAAGGATAGAACTGATCCAGGAAATCATCGACCAGGGTTTTGAGACCTTACCGGTCACCATGGCTCCGCCCTACCGGGGTCTGCACATCAATCCTGAAGATTTTGTCTACGATGAGAGGGGAAATAAATGGTATACTTATGAGTTTGACCATCCGGAACCGATGTCAAGGGTGTTCGGTCCGCTGACCCGTTATAAATTTTACCTGCTAAAAGACGGTTCACAGGAGCTTGATTTTGACAGGCCTAACACTGTAGTATGGGATTATGTCCAGAGGCAATACGCTCATTGTCAGCGGGAGTATAACTTTGATTTTATGCGGGGTGATATGGCCCACGTCCAACCCCGGAAAGACGGAGTTCCGGAAACGATCCCTGACTTTTATGATCCTCTGAGGAGTATCAAAGAGCATATTGTTAAGAATCAGGCTCCTTACTTCGGTTTTTTTGCAGAAACCTTCCTTGCTCCGGCGGACACCATGGGTTACGGAGATGAAAATGCCCACCTGGAAGCTATTCTGGCGGACTCAACCCTGGGAGATCTGCAATCTTCCGTGATTGGCGGTCGAGAGTTCATGGAAAAGCTTGATTATTATCATAAACTACTCAAAACCAGGTCATTTTCTCCGAATTACACCATGATAACGGGAGATAAAGACGATCCCCGTTTTGATGACTTTTATAGACAAGGGAATCACCTCAGGTTCTTTACCGGTTTATTCCTGACAGAAATGCCTTCTTACATGTCGTTGGGTTTTGAATGCAGAAACCTGCACCAGATCAGGGGTAAAAATGAAGAATATTCCAAACTTTATGTGTTTACGATCCATAACATCCATGATGCTGACAAAGTGACCACCGGGCCTTTTATCTGGGGAGGAAATCACGCCCAGTTTATGGAATTTACAGAGCTGAGACTGCTGGCTGAAGAAATATTGCCGGAAATCAACGCCCATCCGGTTTACTGGATCAGCAGCCCCGGCAAAAACAATTTTCTGCTGATCTGGCAGGCGGGTCATTTTATTTTTGTGACCAATCAGCATCCTTCCCTTGGTATTGAGGAGCAAAACCTTCAACAGTTCGGTAATGCCCTGGATGGTTTTGAGATTATTTACAACTCTGAGCATTTTGTTAAGGGGTATGAATGCAGGATTTACAAAAGGATAATTAACTAGCCCATACACATACGAAATTATTGGAATTATTATAAACACCGGAGCATTTCATTTAAATCACAAGTCATCAGCAGAATGCCTCTCCCTCTTTTACCATTCTAAGTAATTTTCAAAGAAGCACCGTTGACAGAAGGTATAATTTGAAGTTTACAATTGAAAAATTCCAAGTTTCGGCACTATACAATAACAGTTTCAAATTTCAGCATAAAAATTATGGTTTAAGTGCCATAATCTTTAATTAAAATCTTGTAAATAAAGATTCTATGGTCTAAATTGCAGAAGAATTTAACAGGCGTAAGCCTTAAAATAAAGATTTTTTCCTGACAAATTTAGTGAGCAAATAGGCCCGGCAGGTTTTTGTCGGGTTTTATTTTTAAAACAACTACCTTATCAATCAGGAACTTAGGTCATTTTTCTTAACATTTGCAAATGGACAGTACTACAAAAAACACTCAAAAAGTAACCATAATTAAGTATAATGCGGGCAATGTCATGTCAGTAATGTATGCCCTTGAAAGGATCGGGGCCGATTATGAACTCACCGACGACATTGAAAAAATACAAAAAGCGGACCGTATTATTTTTCCCGGCGTAGGCGAAGCCGCTTCGGCCATGAAAAGTATCCGTGAGAAAGAACTGGACAAACTGATTCCGACTTTAACCCAGCCATTTTTAGGCACTTGTGTGGGCATGCAGTTACTTTGTGCATTTTCTGAAGAGCGGGACACCGAATGTCTTGGTGTATTTGACATCCCTATTAAGAAATTCCCGAAAACTCCCGGATTTAAAATTCCTCAGACCGGGTGGAATAACATTTCCAATCTCAGATCGCCTCTTTGCGAAGGTGTCAGAGAGCAGTCTTTTGTTTATTATAACCACGGTTATTACGCTCCTTTGTCAGAGTATACTGCAGGAACTACAGATTACATACTCCCCTATTCCGGGATATTACAAAAGGACAATTTTTACGCCTGCCAGTTCCATTCAGAAATCAGCGGTGATGTGGGAGAGCGTATATTTAGAAATTTTTTATCGATTTAAATCAAAGAACGTATGATTGAGATAATTCCCGCAATAGATATTATTGATGGTAAGTGTGTCAGGTTGACCCAGGGTGATTACAGCCAGAAGAAAATCTACAATGAAAGCCCGCTTGAAGTGGCCAAAATGTTTGAAGATGCCGGCATAAAAAAACTGCACCTGGTAGATCTTGACGGGGCCAAGCAGAAAAAACTGATTAATCATAAGATACTGGAGTCAATCGCCTCAAAAACAGCCCTTAAAATTGATTTCGGCGGGGGCATCCAGTCGGATGAAGCCATCAGCAAAGCGTTTGAATTCGGAGCTTCACAGGTGACGGGCGGCAGCATTGCCATCAAAAACCCTGAGCTGTTCCTATCCTGGCTGGAACAATACGGACCTGAAAAAATAATCCTGGGGGCAGATGCTAAAAATGAAAAGATAGCTGTAAGCGGCTGGGAAGAATCGACCGAAGTCTGGATCTATGATTTCCTTGAGAAATATATCGCTGCGGGCATTCAATATACCATCAGCACGGACGTGGCAAAAGATGGTTTATTACAAGGCCCGTCTGTAGACCTGTACAAAAACATGCAGGACAGGTTTCCTGAGCTTAAGATCATTGCCAGTGGCGGAGTAAGCGGCATGAAAGACATTGAAGAACTTTCTGAACTCAACATTTATGGTGTCATTGTAGGTAAAGCCATTTATGAAGGCAGAATCAGCATGAAAGATATCGAATCGTTTTTAAACTGATCATGAAAACCTATCAATTTAACAAAGGGGCCTATCAGATTTCGACAGACAAGAGTTTGCTTGATTTTGAAGTCATTCATAACTTTCTGAAAACCAGTTACTGGTCGGAAAACATTCCTATGGAAATAGTCAGATCAGCTGCTCAGCATTCGCTCGCTTTTGGGATATACCTTGAGAATCACCAGGTAGGATATGCGAGGATTATCAGTGATTTTACGACATTTGCTTACCTGGCCGATGTATTTGTTCTTGAATCCGAACGAAACAAGGGACTTTCCAAATGGCTGATGGAATGCATCATGAGCATTCCGGAACTTCAGGGACTGAGAAGATGGAGCCTGGCCACAAGAGATGCCCATGGATTGTATGCTCAGTTTGGTTTTAGTCCTTTGAAAACACCTGAGAGTTTCATGGAGATAGCCCGGCCGGATATATATAAAAATAACACAGATGCTAACTAAAAGAATTATACCCTGCCTCGACATCAAAGACGGCAGAACAGTAAAAGGCACCAATTTCATTAACCTGAGAGATGCCGGAGACCCGGTTGAACTGGCAGCTGAATATGCGGCCCAGGGAGCCGACGAACTGGTATTCCTGGACATTACCGCCACAGTAGAAGATCGTAAAACCCTGCTCGACCTTGTAAGCCGGGTGGCCCATACCATCAACATCCCCTTTTGCGTGGGTGGTGGCATCGGGACTGTCCATGATGTCTCCAAATTACTCAATGCCGGAGCCGACAAAATCTCCATCAACTCTTCCGCAGTCAGAAACCCGGAGGTTATTTCTGAAATGGCCAGGGAATTTGGCAGTCAGTGCATTGTGGTGGCCATAGACACACGTAATGTCGACGGCACGGACATTGTTCACACCCATGGAGGCCGTAAGCCCACAGAGCTTAAAACGATTGAATGGGCCAGAGAAGTGGAAAACCTCGGAGCCGGGGAATTACTCCTGACTTCAATGGACGCCGATGGTACAAAAAACGGTTTTGCCAATCAACTGACCGCCATTATTTCCGGGAATGCTGGTATCCCGGTGATAGCTTCAGGCGGAGCGGGCAGCAAAGAACACTTTTACGATGTATTTACAGAAGGCCGGGCAGATGCCGGACTGGCGGCCAGTATTTTTCACTTCAGAGAAATCGGGATACCCGAGCTCAAAAACTTCCTGATTGAAAAAGGAATTCCGATAAGATATTAACGAAGGAGTCTGACATTTTGCCTGCATTTTTGTCAGTGGCATAATACTTGACTATTATTTTATCCGATTTTATTTGATTAGTGATGGTGTTTGTGTAGATTCACAATGACAATCTGACACATTCCATATAAATTTTCCTGAGATGCTGGATTTAGATATATTAAGAAGATTAGGGCAAAATTCCCCTAATACAGAAAGTCTGGAGATGATAGAAATTGCATCCCCCGACGAAGTGATGGAAGATACCGGAAATCTCCCTCAGGAATTGTCAATTTTACCACTGAGAAATACCGTTTTGTTCCCGGGTATTGTTATTCCGGTAACGGTAACCAGAACCAAGGGTATCAGGCTGGTAAAAAAAGCTTACCGTGGTGACCGGACACTGGGTATCGTATCCCAGGTCAGACAAACCAAGGAAGAGCCTACTCCCGAAGATCTTTACAAAGTAGGAACAATTGGTAATATCCTGAAAATGATCGTTTTGCCGGACGGCAACGTGACCATTATCCTTCAGGGCAGAAGAAGATTCCAGATCAATGATTTTGTCAAGGAAAATCCTTACCTGATTGCCAATGTAAGTTATATTGAAGATAACTTTCCGAATCCGCGTAAGAAAGAAACCAAGGCCCTGATACAAAGCCTCAAGGAAGCGGCCCTGAACATTCTCAATCTCAATCCTGAGATTCCGAGAGATGCCCAGATTGCGATCAACAATATCGACAGTCCTAATTTCCTGACCCATTTCCTTTCTTCCAACCTGAACATCGGTATTGCTGAAAAGCAGTTGCTGCTTGAAACCTTTGACGGCAATGAACAGGCCCACAAGCTTCTGGAACACATGATGAAGGAAGTGCAGGTGCTGGAAATCAAAAAAGACATTCAAAGCAAGGCAAGCTCTGATATTGATCAGCAGCAACGTGAATATTATTTAAGACAGCAGATCAAAGTGCTCCAGGAAGAACTGGGCGTAGAGAGCCCGGATCAGGAAGTGGAGAAACTCAGAATGAAAGGGGCCAAGAAGAAATGGAGCCCTGAAGTAAACGAGCACTTCAACAAAGAGCTGAATAAAATTGTGAGGATGAACTCTATGGCCCCTGAATATGGCGTGGCTTTGGGTTATGCAGAGCTGCTGGTTGATCTTCCGTGGAATGAATACAGCAAAGACAATTTCTCGCTGGCCAGAGCCAAGAAAATATTGGATGAAGACCACTTCGGCCTCAAAAAAGTAAAAGAGAGAATCATCGAATACCTGGCGGTGCTGAAGCTCAGAAATGACATGAAAGCCCCGCTCCTGTGCCTTTATGGCCCTCCGGGTGTGGGTAAGACCTCACTGGGCAAATCGATAGCCAAAGCATTGGGCAGGGAATACATCAGGATGGCCCTGGGTGGTGTGCATGACGAAGCTGAAATACGCGGACACCGTAAAACCTACATCGGTGCCATGCCGGGTAAAGTCATTCAGAACATTCAGAAAGCCAAAAGCGGCAACCCCGTTTTTATCCTGGACGAAATCGATAAAATTTCGAGGGATTTACGTGGCGATCCTTCAAGTGCTTTGCTTGAGGTACTGGACCCTGAACAAAACAGTGCTTTTAAAGACAACTACCTTGAGGTAGAATACGACCTTTCCAAGGTTCTGTTCATTGCCACTGCCAATTCACTTGACACCATACAACCTGCCTTGAGAGACAGGATGGAGATCATTGAACTGAGCGGTTATACCGTCGAAGAAAAGCTGGAAATCGCTAAAAGGCACTTACTGCCGAAGCAGATAACCCAACACGGTCTGACACCCAAGCTGATCAAGATGACCAACGGGGCTATTGTCAAGCTGATTGAAGGTTATACCAGGGAATCAGGCGTTAGAGCCCTGGAGCAGAAAATAGGAAGCGTGGTAAGGAAAATAGCCAAATCCATTGCGATGGAGGAAGAGTACAATCCGAACATCAAAGAAGAGGATATTGAAAGACTGCTGGGCAATCCTGTTTTTGACAAGGACCTGTATGAGGGCAATGAGCTTGCCGGAGTCGTTACAGGCCTTGCCTGGACGCCTGTAGGTGGTGACATCCTGTTTATAGAATCAAATCTGAGCAAAGGAAAAGGTGTGCTGACGCTGTCCGGACAGTTGGGTGATGTCATGAAGGAATCGGCTGTCACAGCCCTTTCATTTCTGAAATCACATGCCGAAGACATCCATATTGATTACAGGGTTTTCAGCAACTATGACCTGCACATTCACGTGCCCCAGGGGGCGGTGCCTAAAGACGGCCCGTCAGCAGGGATCACGATGCTGGTCTCGATGGCTTCCATATTTACGCAGAGGAAGATCAAAAAGAACATTGCCATGACGGGTGAAATTACACTCAGAGGCAAGGTGCTTCCGGTGGGTGGTATCAAAGAGAAAATTCTGGCCGCCAAAAGAGCCAACATCAAAGAGATCATCATGTGCTATAAAAATGAGAAAGATGTGATTGAAATCGGCGAGGAGTATACCAAAGGACTGACATTCCATTATGTCAACTACGTGGAAGAAGTATTGGAAGTGGCTCTATTGAAAGATAAGGTCGCCAAACCGATCAGCTTCAGCTTCCCGGATGAACCTAAAAAAGAACCGGAAAGTTTACTGAGGGTAATGTAAAATCAAGTTGAAATACCTCCTGTAACTCAAATAGGACAGGAATAAACTTTCAATAGTATAATTAAAAAAGACGGAAACGGCAAAATGCCGTTTCCGTCTTTTGCTTTTACTCCTATAATAGAGCTTTCACATTTGCCGGGAAGCCTTTTTATTCCGTTCAAAAGTCCTTCATAAAGTCTATGTAAATACGTTTATTATTTTATTCACTATTTGAGCGAAAAAATTTAATAATCTGTGACTTATGATTAATTTCGCGTCACAAAATGTAGAACTTTTCATGAGATGAGAGAAATATCACCGGGCGATACATTTTCTTAAAGAAATTAAAAGAGAGCAACATGGCTCCTTTAAAACACTTTAAACCAGCCGGTTATACTGAAAAACATTTCATTAATTAAATCCGATCCGTTTGGCGAGCAAAGTCCAGTATGACAATAATTACCGTTTTTTACCTCAAGTTACTTATATCTTTTGTTTTATCAGCAGCTATATTTGTAATTATCAATAAATCAGAGCTTTTCGCAAAATGGCAAAATAAAGGCGATAAAACAGTCATCATTTCTTCTTTTATTCTATCCAGGTTCATACCATGGGTAGTGATCTTCGTGATTGCCAACGAAGACCCGCGTGGAGATATCCCATTCTTCTTCTATAAAGCAGAGGCCGTCATAAAAGGGGGTTTTGTGTACCGTGATTTCTGGTCTTATCACGCCCCGCTTTATGCCTATATTATCAGTTTACCCGTCTGGATATGGTATAATTCCAAAGCGATCGTTCTCTTTATGATCCTGACAGAAGGAGCCATTTTGTGGCTGACCTATGATACTTACAAAGCCAGGAATCCGAAGGCCCTGCAGTTGGCTGTGATTTATTTCCTTCTCCCGGCCAGTTTTGTGAATACCCTCATCGGCGGACAGGAAGAGGTGTGGTTCTGGGGGATAGCCTTACTGATGTGGCGTCTTACGCTCAAAAAGAACGAAAACTATGAAGTTGGTCTCGGGCTTCTGTTTGCCATTGCCTTGCTCACCATCAAAATCACTTTTGTACTCCTGTTGCCTGCGGTACTGGTTATGGTCAGAAAACCATGGAAAATGCTTGCTGTTATGGCCGCCATAGGGCTTCCGGTTATTGCCCTGCTGTATTGGAAAATCGGGACGCTGTTTCTGATGCCGATTCAGCATACCGAGCAACTAATGACTCCGAATCTTTTCTCTGTCAGCCGCCCATTTATTGAAACATTTGTCCATATCAGCGAAAAGAAATCAACCATGGTCAATTGGCTGGGGCTTCTGTTCACTGTCTTTATTCCCGTTTTCATGGCCGTCAAGGCAAAGAAACGACACATCAGCGAGATATTGCCGGGTATATTTATAGCGTGTTTCAGCTCCATGGTAATATTTCAGGCAAGTGCAATCAGTGCTTACCTGATCGCCTTTCTTATGACCGTTCTTTTTGAAATCATCGACATCCGGAAAACCTGGCCGATGCTTATACTTCTTTGCATAAACGTACTTACAATAGCCCAGCCCTTTGTCTGGGTTTATCTGAAACAACCGGCTTATACTTCCTTCAGCATGTTTAGTAACCCCCATTTCTTGTTTGAATATATCCTTCAGATACTGAATGTGGCTGGATTTGCCTGGATTCTTTACAAGGTTTACCAGCATGTTGTTTACGGAAAAAGTAAGCAGTTAATCTGATTATCAGCAGAGTATACAGATAAGCCGGCAGAGATTATATATCCGTATTCAAGGAATCAAGACTGCTTGATTCCTTCACAAGAACCAATATTTTTTGGCTCAATATGTCATTTGATTGTCCTGATAGTGAAAATTATTTACTCTACATTTGCACTATCAATCATTTACAGTCATGGCAAACACCAAAATCGCGTTCCTGATCCTTCCTAAGATTCACCTGCTTGACTTTGCCGGACCGGACCAGGTATTTTATGAAGCCATTGACTATGGTGCTGATATTGAGCTGGAATATTGCTGCCTAAATGACCAGAATGAAACCTCCACCCGTTTTCCCATAGGACCACTCAAACATTACAACGAGGTAAAACTAAAAAAGGGAGATTACCTTCTCATTCCGGGGTCAGATACTCATCATCTTTTATCAGAAGAAATAAGAAGTCAGAAAGATTTATTTGAGTGGCTTAAAATGGCACATGCCACCGGTGTAAACCTTTGTTCCATTTGTACAGGGGCTTATGTTCTCGCCCTCGCCGGATTACTTGACAACAGGAAATGTACTACCCACTGGAAGCATACCGCTAAACTTCAGACCTTATTCCCGGAGACCCAGGTGATTGAGAACATCCTCTTTGTCGAAGATGAGGGGATCACGACCAGTGCAGGAGTGACTTCCGGCATTGACATGGCCTTAAACATTGTCAGCACGCTGAATGGCGAGTTGTTTTCCTACAAAGTGGCCCGTGAATTGGTGGTTTATAGCCGCAGGCAAGGCAACCAGGCTCAACAAAGTATTTATTTGCAATACAGAAACCACATTCATTCCGGCATTCACAAAGTCCAGGACTGGATACAGGAAAACACGGATAAGAAATCGAACCTGGCAGACCTGGGGGAAATTGCCTGTATGAGCACCCGGAACCTCACCCGCATTTTCAAAAAAGAAACGGGGATATCTATCAATGAATTTACGACACTTATCAGGAAAGAAAAACTTAAAACGCTGTTAAAACTTCCGGATATTTCGAGAAAGCAAATGGCTGTTGAATGCGGTTTAAAAAGTGAAAGGCAAATCATCAGGCTGATCAGGCAAGCTTAAAAGACCATTCTGTACTTATTTATGAAAAAGCTAATGATGAAAGCCCTTTTGGGGCTGCAGGGTTTTCTATGTGTAAAAATGCCTGTTTCCAACTCTGTCCCATTAGAAATCAGTAACGGGAATTTCAACCCATTGCTGATCAAAGTATTTATTATTAATCAATAAACCAGAAAAAGCAAAATGAAAAGATCAGACATTAACCCTATGCCGGAGTATTTTGACAGATACATCAATACCGTTGATGACGTCGAACTGGAAGAAGCACTAAACATCAGCCTGGAAGAATTAAAAAATCTCCCGGCAGACCAATGGAAAGTCATTGGAGACAAGGTTTACGAAGAAGGAAAATGGACCATCAGAGACATCATACAACATCTGATAGATACTGAGAGGATTTTTACTTACAGGTCTTTGTGTTTTGCCCGGGATGAAGCTTCACGGTTACCTTCCTTTGACGAAGTATCTTATGCCAAAAATGCATTGGCCACCCAAAGAAGCCTCCAAGAACTGATCTCGGAACTTATAGTGGTAAGGACCTCGTTCATCGCTCTTTACAGATCATTTACAGCAGAAATGCTGGCTAAGACAGGCTTATCGTTTAAAGGACCTTACTCCGTAGCTTCTATCGGGTTTATTATGGCGGGGCATCAACGCTGGCATCTCAGAATCATTGAAGAGCGATATTTACCCTTAATATAGAAGACATTTTTTCGAAACCATGACTCATTCCATAACCAGGAATGAGTCATGATTTATTTAAGCTCTCAGTGCTTCCACTTCTTCAACGGTTTTAGGAATTGGATTTCCTAATATCTTAAAAGAATCAGGTGTAATCAGAACATTATCTTCAATTCTGATTCCACCGAAATCCTTGTAAGCTTCCAGTTTTTCATAATTGATAAATTCAGTGAATTTTTGTTCTGCTTTCCACTGTTCTATTAGTTCAGGAATGAAATAAATACCGGGCTCAACGGTCAGCACAAAACCAGCCTCAAGTTCACGGGCCAGGCGAAGTGATTTCAGTCCCAGTTGTTTGCTCCTCTCCAGGCCTTCTCTGTAACCTACATGGTTTTCACCCAGGTCTTCCATGTCATGCACATCGAGTCCGATCATATGACCTAAACCATGCGGCATAAACAGGCCTCCCACACCCAGCTGAAGCATCTCCTCCACATCTCCTTTTACAAGACCTAATTCTGAGAAACCTTTCAAAAGGATCCTGTTAGCATCCAGGTGCACGTCCCTGTATTGGATACCCGGCTTGAGTAAAGCAATGGAAGAGGTTTCCATGTTCAGCACCAACTCATATATTTCCTTCTGTTTCTGACTGAACGTTTTGTTAACCGGAATAGTCCTGGTAATATCCCCGGCATAACCCATTGCATTTTCTGCTCCGGAGTCATTGATCACTATTCTTCCGGCAGCCAGTTTGTTACCATGATAATGATTATGAAGGGTCTGCCCGTTGGCACTGAAAATAACGGGATAGGAAAGTTCAGCTCCGTAAAAATGAAGTTTCTCATATATTCTGGACACCACTTCATACTCCATTTTACCTTCAGCAGTAGCGACTATAGCCGCTTTATGCATTTCGCCTGTGATATTGACCGCCTCTTCCATTTCGGCTATTTCTTCGGCGGACTTTATTGATCTTAAATCCACTACAAATTTAATCAATAAAACAGAAGCCTCTTCCCCTAATTTCGAAACAGGTATACCCAGCCACTCATTAAGCTTGATTTTGTTATCAAAACGGTATGGCGGCAAGAAATGCACTTTACCTTTAAAGTCTTTTAATTTTGCAGGTAAGCTCGCCGGAGATTCTGTCCTGTATATGCCTACTTTCCTGGACAACTCGTTCAGGCTAGGTTGCGGCCCGGCCCAGATGATGTCATCAATGGTCAGTTCGTTACCGAATATAATTTCTTCACCGGAGTCTGCATCAAGAATTCCGTTTAGCCCCGGCTGGTTTAGTCCGAAAAAATAAAGAAAGTTACTGTCCTGCCGGTATCTGAAAGTATTATCTGTGTAGTTCATCGGGGCTTCGTCGTTCCCCAGCAGGAGGATCAAACCTGAGCCTACCGCTTTTTTTAATTGGCTTCTTCTTTCTGAATAAATCTGGGCTGAAAACAGTTTCATGATCTGAATTGATTAGTTTGTTGCAAGATCACAAAACTACAAAATTATGATTTACTAATAAACTTATTGCCCTGAATGTAGTACCTGTAAAGCAAATCGTGTCCCTTACCTTCAGCAATCCCGATCCTGGTGCTTATTTTAACTTCAAAATCTTCGATCACTACCGGCCTGATAAACAGTTCTCCGGATGTAAGATCATGAAAAGTCTGATCTTTCCGGATCCCCATGGCCTGAACAAGTTTGCCCGGACCACTGCACAAGTCTTTTAAAGCCGGCACTTTCCCTGTCTTTGTTTTTTGACTTTCCATCCTCCTGGCGGTCATTAACTCAATGCCCTGAACCGGCTCCAAAGCCCGGACCAGTACAGCCTCACCAACACCAACTTCAGAAGATACCACATTAAAGCAAAAATACATGCCATAGATCTGGTAGACGTAGGCCACTCCGGCTTCTCCGTACATGACTTCGACCCTGGTTGTTCTCTTGTTGTAAGCATGACTGGCCGGATCATCAAACAGGTAAGCTTCTGTTTCTACAATAATCCCTGAGGTAATTCCCTCCGGTGTTTCATGAACCAACTCACATCCCAGCAATGCTTTTGCCAGTGAACGGGTATCGTATTTTCTGTAAAAATCTTTTGTCAGCACAGTCTCTAAGTTTCTTCAAAAATAGTAAAGACCTTCTGTAAAATAACTATGCTCGCTGAAAACTGTACTTCGTATCCTTTGAAGTACGTGATCCTTGAGCATAGCTATTTGTTCATTTTTATGTGGGGACTAGCAGGAGAAAGGCTCAGGCTTTTGAAAAATCTTCTTTTTTGACCAGTTCCCTGATCTTAAAAATCAGGATTTCGGATACTTCCCTGATGTTATTTTCTTTGTCTTTAAATTTCCGCTTTTGTATTTTTCCTTCCACTTCCACAAACTTTCCTTTGCAGAGAAAAGACTCACAGGCATCTGCTACCTTTCCGAATGCAACTATTTTATGCCATTGGGTATCCCCTACTTTCTTATTGTCCTTGTTGGTGAAACTCTGGTTTACAGCAAGACTAAAGCTTACCATTTTGCCCTTTCCTGAATCAAAAAGGACGAACTCATTGCCTATGTTGCCGGATAATTTTACATTGTTCATCTTTTGTACTGTTTTGATATGGATTAATTTTTCTCCGCTTCCTCTACTTTTAATGCTACAATCTCTGTAACATTTACTTTCTTGTTTTCTTTGTTCACATATGTCCGGCTGTTCAGCCTTCCTTCTATCACGACCAGCTTTCCTTTGCTGATCATTTTTTCACAAACATCCGCCACTTTGCCCCAGGCCACTACATTGTGCCATGTGGTGTTTGTTCCCTGCTCGTTATTCTTTTTCTGATAAATCTCATTGGTAGCCAGGCTGAAAGTGGCCATTTTAAGTTTGTCAAAAGTTTTAACTGTGACGTTCCTGCCTACATTTCCGATTAACTTTACTGCATTCATAAGGATAATATTTAGATGTTACTGGTTTTGTTTTCCCGGTGTTGACCGTTTCGATGTTGCAAAGTTGTGACAACCGGAAAAGACTATTCGGTTAATAAGTATTTGCATCTGTTTATAAATGTTTGTAATCGTTTGTAAATGGATTAAAGATTTTTAAATTTGCTCTTAATCAACACAAACACATCCATTACAATGAGAAGTTGCCCGGAATGCGAAACCCCGATTTTAGGTAGAGCCGACAAGAAATTCTGTTCGGACATGTGCAGAAATGCCTATAACAACAAACTGAATTCAGACTCCAATAACATAGTCAGGAATATCAATAACGCCCTGAGGAAAAACCGGAGGATCCTGGAGGAAATATGCATCTCAGAAAAAACGAAAATCAACAAAAACAATCTCCTGGAAAAAGGCTTTGATTTCGGTTTTCTGACCAGCCTGAGAAAGACATTAAAGGGACATATTTATCATTTCGTGTATGAATATGGTTACCTGGAGCTTGAAAACGACCTGTACCTGGTGGTCAAAGACAACCGGTATAAGGACTGAAGTCCGGTTAAATTTTTATTAACAATTAATATCCGGCCTGTTCTATCATAAGATCAGAATTATTCGTTATTGTTTCAATTTGACTTTGTGATCAATCAAATCTGAGACTTAATGATGAATAAAATCCTTTCAGGTACCGGTAGATTTCTTCTATATCCTCTTATTGCTGTACTGCTTTTTTTATCTTCCTGCCAACGGAAGTTTGCTTCGTTCCAGGCCAGCAGCCGGGAGACTTTTGAGCATAAGAGTATTCCCAGACTCAAAGAGCAACCTGCACCCCGAATTGAGAGAATTCCTGAACCTGAGCTTGTATCTGAAAACACAGAGGAAGAATCAGGTACCGGAGAATTACCGGTTTATCATATCCCCAGGTTAGAAAAAATAATTACAAGAGTTAAAAAGAATCAACCCAAAACTGTTTTCAAATCGGATGATCATCAGAACGTATTTCAGAAAGAAAAGCCGAAAAAGAAAAAAGACAGGCGTAAAAAACCGAAATTCAATGACGGACTTAAAACCGGAACAATATTTTTACTGATAGCTGTGATCATGGGAATTTTTTCTCTGACTCAACTCACTTTGTTGTTTGGACTGGTCTCTGTGTTATTTTTGTATTTCGGCCTTAAGAAGTACTACAGGCAGCAAAGAAGAAGAAATATTTTCAAATAAACACTTACCATTATGGACGTAGTTTTGTTGCACGGATTTGGAGAAGACGCCTCGGTTTGGGGTGAGTTTGTTAAAAAATTACCCACCGGACATCAATATTATTGTCCTGATTTCGCCTCTTTGAGCCATCTTAAAAGCATATCAGATTATGCAGACTGGCTGAAGGCATTTACAGACGAAAAAGGGCTCAAAAAAATAGTTCTGATCGGCCATTCGATGGGTGGGTACATCACGCTCGAATTCGCTGAAAAACATCCCGGATCCATCAAAGGATTGGGACTCTTCCATTCCACTGCCATGCCGGATTCTGACGAGAAAAAGAAAAACCGGGACAAAACCGCTGCTTTTATCGAAAAGAACGGAAGTATGGAGTTTATTTCGGGATTTTATCCGAATATGTTTTCTGAAACTTTCAAAAAAGACAACAAGGAATCTATAGACAAAAGAAAAGCCCTTTCTCAAAAAATCCCGGAAGAAGCCCTGATAGCCGCTACACTGGCCATGAAAACCCGGAAAGATCATCAGACTACACTTAAAAAACTTACAGTCCCCGTTTTACAGATCATTGGTGGCCAGGATACCTTTATACCCAAGGAGCAAGCCATAGAACAATCCCGTCTGCTTCAGAAACCTTACGTTCTTGTCCTCGATCAAGTAGCCCACGCGGGCATGTTTGAAGCTCCTGAGCTTTGCGGCTCGTTCATCAGTACGTTTCTTGAAAACTGCTGATTAAAATCTTCCCGTATTGTCCTGAAAAACCGCCGCTGTTTCAGCCGGCCGGATTCCCCATTACAAATCTTCTTTTCCCGCTTCATGCAACGCAGGCCGGGAATAATGTATCTATTACTTCAGACCTGCAAAAAAATTTAAAAATTCTGTAACCTTTTAACAGATGCTGAGTAATCAGATATATAAACCCAAACCCGACCATGATTTTATGACCGATGAGGCCTTAATGGAAGATGTTCTGAATGGTGATTTGGATAAAATTGCTGTTATTTATGAACGTTATAAAAAGCCGTTATTTAATTATTTTCTGAGGTTTGGGGTAGATAAAGACTCTTGCCGGGACCTGACCCAACAAGTATTTTACAGGATTATTCATTACAGAAGCTCCTATAAAAACAATCACGGATTCAGGTCATGGATATACAGAATCGCCAGGAATATTTTTCTGGATTTTTTGAAAGAATCAGGCATAAAAATGAATGACATTGATGATCATCACGAAATAGCTGAAGAAGCTCCCAATGATGAAGAACAACATATCCTGATCAGAAAAGCTTTACAAAGTATCCATAACGACTACCGGGAGGTGCTTATGATGAGTCGTTACGAAGAATTAAAATATGAAGAAATAGCCGTAGTCTTGAATATTTCTGTGGCGTTGGTAAAGGTGAGAGTCCACAGGGGACTCAAAGAATTGAAAAAAGAATACGAAAAACTAAGTTAAATCTGAAATGGAACAATTATTCTCTGATTATCTGGAAAACCCTTCTGATCCGAAAATCAGAAAGACGCTGGATGATAAACAGGATTTAAAAGAAGAATTCGAAGGTCTTAAAAATTTATATCAGAATATTTCCAAACCTGCAGAAACGGATACTGATGTTTTGATGGACGAAGCGGTGCTGAATATGATTGAACTTGAAAAACAATCCGTCATTTCAGATCACAACCTGAAGGCCCTGAACGAAGCTTTTTCGGGTAAAGAGAATCAACCGGAAGAAACGAATATTAAAAAGGACAGCACGGCTTTCAGCCTGTCGTGGCCTGAACCTAAAGTATTCAGGTACGCAGCGGGTATATTGCTTGTTGGAGGCATCTTCTGGCTGGGAAGAATGACCGCCAGCAACGGCATCAGTGACCTGAAGGAATTTACCGCTCTGAAAAGAGACGTCCAGGAAACCAAACAACTGGTGATGCTTGAAATGATGAACAGAGAGTCGGCCTCTGAAAGAATTCAGGCAGTAAATTACAGTTTTGACATCGACAATCCAGACAAAGAAGTACTTGAATCCTTAATTAACACACTTAACAGCGACTCCAACACCAATGTCCGGACTGCGGCGGCGGAGGCACTGTCACACTTTGGAAACAAGAAAGTTGCCCGGGATGCCCTCATTCAGGCTTTAGGCTCCCAGAAAGACCCGGCATTGCAGATCGTTATCATCGACATTCTGGCTAACCTGGGTGAGAAAAGGGCCGTAAAATCTATCAATAAGTTACTACAAAACTCTGACACAGAAGATTTTGTAAAAAGGAAGGCCAAAGAAAGCATGGATATTCTGAATACCATCTGATCTAAACAAACAATTATGAAAAAGCTATTACTATACATGGCATTGATATGCCTTGCAGGAAATCTGTATGCTCAAAAAAGCAAAATAACGGGATATGTGATTGATTCAGCCGGAACAAAAGCCGTAGAATTTGCCACTGTCGCCTTACTGAAAGAAGGAAAACCCATCGACGGGTCTACCTGTGACGAAACCGGGAAATTCACTTTCCACAAAGTAGCCGAGGGGCTTTACCAGCTGAAAATCAGTTTTATGGGTTACAACACAAGAACCGTTCAGAATGTACTGGTCTCGCCGGACAAAGATACCGACCTGGGAGCCATTAAGCTGGGACAGAACAGCATTGTCCTGGACGAGATAAAAGTAGTGGACCAGAAATCTCTTTTCGAAGACAAGCCCGACCGGCTCATTTACAACGCTGAAAAGGACATTTCTGTAAAAGGAGGAAACGCTGCTGACGTCTTAAGAAAAATCCCATCCATTTCTGTAGATATGGATGGAAACATTGAACTGAGAGGAAGCGGGAATATTAAAGTACTGATCAATAACAAACCATCCAATATCATGGCCAGAAGTGTGGCGGATGTACTCAAGCAAATACCTGCTGACATCATCAGCAAGGTGGAAGTAATTACCTCCCCTTCAGCCAAATATGATGCGGAAGGCACTGCCGGGGTCATCAATATCATCACCAAAAGCAACAACCTGGAAGGTATGAACGGGAGTGCCAGCGTGGCCGTCAGGCAGTGGGGTGACAACCTGAACGGGTCAATCAACTACAGGAAAAAGAAAGTAGGGATATCTACCCGCGGGGGATACAACCGCTGGCTCAACCAGGGCATGAACATTGTGACAAGGCAATCTGCTGTAGAAAACATCACCAGCAACCTGACACAAACATCTGATTTTAAAGGAGTAGGCCAGAATGGTTATGGTAATATTACCCTCGACTGGGACATTGATTCACTGAACAGAATCAGTGGGGGATTAAACTTATATGACGGTAAAAACGGAATGAACTTTGACTATCTCAATGATTTTTCGAGTTCATCGGGAGCCAAACAAATTTTCAGCCGTGATTTGTTCAGGGTCTATGACTGGCAGGGCAAAACCATTAACCTGGATTATACCAAAACATTCAGAAAACCGAAAAGAGAGTTTAACTTCCTGACGCTCTACTCTACCGAAGGAGAGGACGGAGACTATCATTTTGACCAGTTTGAAAAAACCGAACTTCCGACTTACCGTGAAAAAAGCCTTAACATCAGCGACAACCGGGAAGGAACGATCCAGATGGATTTCACCAATCCGATAGACAGCACCAGTACCATGGAATTCGGCTTGAAATCTATCCTGAGAAGTGTAAAAAGTGACTACACTGTCCAGAATTCACCGAATGGCTCGGATCCGTTCAAAGATGTGCCGGAGCTGGCTAATATCTTTAACTATTCGCAGCAGGTGGCCTCCGGGTATATGACTTATTCCTATTCCGGTAAGAAAAAATGGAGCATGAATGCAGGTTTCAGATATGAACACACTTTTATTCAGGCAGAATTTTTAGCAGGAAAAGTGGCGTTCACCAATAATTATGGCAACATCATCCCGAATATCAGTTTTTCAAAAACCCTCCCGAAGGACCAAAAGCTGAGAATCAGTTATTCGCAAAGAATTCAAAGGCCTATGTTGTGGTTTCTGAACCCTTATGTCAACCAGAGTGAGCCTAAATCAACTTTTTCGGGAAACCCGTACCTGAAACCTGAGCTTACCCATTCAGCTGAATTGAATTACAATGTTTATCTTAAACAAAACTCAATCACGGCGGCGTTCTTTATGCGACAAACCAACAACGCTTTTGAAAGGATCAGGGAGTTTGACGGGGAAGGAAATTCGCATACCACCTTCCAGAATATTGCGAAAAATTCTGCTTACGGGGTAAACCTGAGCGGCACCATCAAGTTTAAAAAGCACTTTTCGACCAATACCTCCTTTAATATGTTCTATAATGTATTGCAGAGTCCGGTGCTACAGGCGGCCAATCAAAGCTGGATGTACAGGGTCAATGTCAACGCCACCTACGATTTCGGGAAAGGTTATAAGGCTCAGCTGTTCGGGTTCTTTAACTCGCCGCGTGTGATGCTGCAGGGCAGAGCAACCGGTTACAGATACTATAACCTGGCCATCCAGAAGGAATTTACCAAACAAAAAATCAACGTCAGTGCAGGATATGAGAACTTCTTCAATAAATCACTGACACAGACAACCACTTTATCATCCCCTGATTTTGTGCAGGAAGTTCAGAGTATCTACTTTAACCGCGGATGGAGAATGAGTGTTTCTTATGAATTCGGGAAACTGAAAGCCCAGCAGAAAAAAGGTAAAAAGATTTCAAATGACGATAAAGCCAGCGGAGATGGCAATTAATAATTAATCAAGGATAATAAACCTAAAATACAAAAATGAAAAATCAAGTAAAAATGAAAAATGTAATGATCATAGTGCTGAGTTTGATCATCAGCTCAGCCATGGCTCAAACCAAACCATTCAGGGTACCTTTCAGCGGACAAGGCAAAAAAGTATTGATAAACATCCAGCAAACCACCGTTGAGATCGAGGGATATGACGGAGCCGACGTGATACTGGAGCAAACCGGTGAAAACCGTAAAGAATTACCGAAAGAAGCAGAAGGTCTCAGGTTATTTACAGACGGAGTAGTGGACAATACCGGATTGGGTGCCAATGTGGAAGTGGAGGGCAGTACCCTTAAAATAACCGTTCCGAAGAACAAATATGCCGGAGTGCTCATCATCAAGGTGCCTAAAAATCTGAACCTTAATGTGACAGAAACTCAGGGATGGGGAACAAACAAATTAACGATCAGCGACATTGCAGGTGAGATTGAGGTAGAGTCTTTTGCGACCAAACTTTTCCTGAATGACATCACCGGGCCATTGGTAGCCAATAATCAGAAAGGGAGAATCTTTGTAAGCTACACCAAAGTCAATCAAAGCTCACCTAGTTCGATCCACGCCAGGGATGCCATAGACATCACCCTGCCGGCAGATACGAAAGCCAATCTGAAAATAAAAAGCTATTACGGCGACCTGTTTACAGACCTTGATATTGTCGGAGTCAAAAAAGAAGTGAAGGAAAATACCTCGGCTTCTACTTCCGTTTCAGGGAAAGTAGCTGCTGTCGAGAAAACAGGAGTGGTAACGATCAACGGAGAAGGTCAGGTAAACAACAAGGTTAACATCAACAGGGATGAATACCCCGGACAAAAAGCTTATGCCTATGTCGGCAACAGAACCCCGGATAATTTTGAGGGTACCATTAACGGCGGAGGGGTGACCATAGACCTCAAGTCAAGCAACGGCAACATTTACGTGCGTAAAAAGAAATAGTGGAGAAATAGACGTTACAAATACAATAAGCCTGCTGATTTTCGGCAGGCTTATTTTTTTATCAATTGAAAAAAAAGTGGTTTGAAGATTTTGTGCGGTGTTTCGGTTTTCAAAATATTCATCCCAAATGAATTCAATAAACTCGCAGATTCACAACAACCACATCGTCACAGACAGATTCGCCGGGGCCAAACGGCGGCATAGATTCTGATGACCTCCACGTAATGCGGAATGGCAATTATTAGATAGAGCCAAAACGAATATGCGACCCCGCTGGGGTCGTGAATTTCAGGGGAAACATGTTTTTCTACAAATATTTGACCCCGCTGGGGTCACTCTCTGTAAACATTTGAATCCTTCAGATTCATTCGCAGAGGAAGAATGTAATTGGTCTTTTCGGGACCCTGAAAGGGTCAAATGTTTATAGAAATTATCAATTCACTCCAACCCTCCATTTCTCTGCCCGAGTAATCTGAAGCCAAAAGCACAGCAGATCAAAACAAAGGTAAGCGTAAGCCAAAGGGAGTTATACCCCCATCTTTCGGCCAGGTAAAAACCGCTGGTGGGTCCGATGACCTGGGCCACCGACCAGCTTAAAGTATGCCCGGCGGCATATTGCCCGCGGTTATATTCATTGCTTCTGCTGATCACAAAAGTATTGACAAATGGCAGGGCAAACATTTCACCTATGGTAATCAATGTCACCGATAAAACAGCAATAAGAATAGGTATAGATTTTGGCAGCAACAGCAAAGCATAGGAAGAAGCCATGAACAAGACTCCGATCATGATGAAGAAGACCGGCGATTTCCTGTTTTCGATTTTACTGATCAGCACCAGTTCAAAAATGGCGATAATGACCCCGTTCAGTCCGAGCAGCATACCGATCATCCACTCATTGATGTGCCATTCTTCTTTGTAAAACAAGGGCACCACCCTGAAATTAAGAAAAAAACAGGTGGTAAATACAGTGGCCAGAACGATGAATTTCATAAAAAGAGCATCTTCCCAGGGCTTTCTGACTTTGATGTTCAGGAGTTTTTCTTTGGTCCTCTTTCTGAAGGCTTTGGCGGAAGGCAAAAGCCACAATATACTTAAACCGGCAATAATGCTCACCGAACCGTCTACAATAAACAGGAGCTTGTAATTAATAGAAGCCATCACGCCACCCAGGCTACTCCCGACAGCCCAGCCGATGTTGATCATCAGCCTGTTCAGTGAATACGAACGTGTCTCTGTATTGGGAGCTGCATAAGCCGCAATGGCCGTAAAATTAGCCGGACGGAAAGCCTCTGCAAAAAAGCTGATGATAATAGTCAGTAAGCACAGCAACGCGAAATGAGTCACCATAGAAAAAAGCAGGAAAAACAGTCCGCTGATGATAGAGGAGAAAATCTGAACGGGCCTGAAACCGATCATGTCGGTGAGCTTCCCTCCTGCCGAGGCCCCGATGATTGATCCCACACCAAATAATGTAATGATAAGACCCGCATCAGAAGGCGGGCGGTGCAGAAACTGGGTGACATACAAACTCATAAAAGGCACAGCCATGTAACCGCTCCGGTTAATAAACATGACGATACTCAGTAACCAGGTCTCACGGCTGAGGCCAATGAAAGAACTTTTATAAGCGTTGAAAATCTGTCTGAACATCCTGCAAATATCCGCGAAATTCCATGGATTGCAAAAGAAGAACAGAGATATTAAAATTAAATCTGCCAGTTAAATGCCATCCCCGAAGTTATCCTCAAAATGCACTTTTTTGTTCGACAACTTAACGTAATCGACAGTACCCGTTCCATGAAAATTGAAAGATATCCCGATGATTTTAGCTTTGTCAATCTTGTCATTGACTTCATAGGCCACCTTGTCATTGACCATCAGAACGGCCTTCCCTCCTTTTGAGACGATTTTCAGTTTCACAAAATCATTGAAATCAACCCCGAAACCGGAAAGGTCTTTTTTCTTTCCATCCTGAAAATGCCCGGTAAAAACAAGATTAAGATCTGAAACACAACCTTTGGCACTGAAATTAGCCCAGATGACATTGCCCTGGCACTGAAGATAGACGGTGGTATACTGACAAACCGATGAACCTCCGCTGACGTCATTCTTAAAGGAAGTTTCGAACTCAAAATCATCGGAATAAATCTCTCCGTAATCCTGGATATTAGTAAAGAGTACCTCCGGAGGCTCGGGCTTCAAGCTGACATTTTCTTTCGCAATCTGCTCCTGACTGACGCTCATTTTCCCGTTGGTGATCACTTCTTCGTTTTTCAGATACACCGGCACCGGGCTTCGCCTGATGATCGGCATCCAGCCTGACGACTTTATCAACAGACCATGCTCTTTAACAATGGTATTGCCGACAATCAGCTTGGCATTGAAATAGCCCGGATAATAATAAATAGAAGTATGTTGTTTCTGATTCTTATGCACTCTTGATTGTAAACGATTATCCCACGATTGTTGTATGATCACAGAATCGTCCGGAGACTTGGCCGCATCCAGGTCAAATATCACCGAATTGGGGATTCCTTCACTGACTACTTTCTTGCTGCTGAAAGCATAATCTTTCGGATCAGGGTCTGCCGCCCGGCCCGAGATGATGTTGATCAGTACGACCGCCAGCAGAATGGCGGCTCCGGACCAGATCACATAACGTTTGAAATCGGATTTGTTTTTTTGCTCCGGTATCACAACTACCGGTTCTTCAACCTGTGTTTCCTGCTCCTGTTTAAACCTGAACTCCAGCCAGTTTTCATAATCCAGGTACTGGGCGAGGGTGTTAAGGGTATGTGTGTTGGGCAGGCTCTCGTATTTTACTTTGCCCCAAAGTCTCTTGAGTGTCTGGTGACTGAGAGAAACCCCGTTTTTTTCAAATATCTTCTCGCTCAGGTTTATAAAATCCTGATTGAGCCAGTCTTTGCTGTCACCCCAACCTAAGCGGGCGGCGATCATTATCCTGGCTTTTTCTATTAATTCTTCCTGCGTGATTTTGCTCATATTCCGTGCAAATTTAAGGATAAAGATAATAATAAACCTGCGATTTTACGCTTGTTCCAACTTGTACAACCCGTGAATTGTCATAATTCCTGATACTTTTCAACTTTGACCCCGGATCTGTAAGTTCACCTTATTAATTACATCAATTATGAAAAAGCAAATCATTTATTTATGCTGTATGCTCATCAGCGTCTCAGCCCTCGCACAAAAGAAAAGCAAAACATCCGCCTCGCCTCCGCCGGCTCCTGTAGCAGAAGTCATTCCGCTCAAAGCTGAGAACTGGGATTTCGCTCCAGGCAAGGTAGTGTTTACGGATCACAATTCGGTACCTTCCATGAAAATCACTGCTAATTCTGCCCGGGTAGTCCTTAAAAACAAGGATTTCAAAGACGGCACCATTGAATTTGACATGGACCCGCTTGATCCTGCTTTTTTTACTTTTTACTTCAGGAGAAAAGACGACAAAAACGCAGAGTGTTTTTATTTCAGAACGGCAAGGGCGGGTTTCCCGAAAGCCACAGACGCGATCCAGTACGCTCCGGTGATAGACGGCGTTAACCTCTGGGATATGCTGTACCATTATCAGGCCAATGCAGACTTTAAAACCGGTCAATGGAATCATGTCAAACTGGTGATTTCAGGCAAACAAATGAAGGCTTACGTCAACAACATGCAAAAGCCTGCCCTGGAAATTCCGCAATTGGAGACCGACGTCAGCGAAGGCGGGATCGCTTTTGAAGGCTTCGGAATACTGGCTAACCTGGTCATCAAACCGGGCCAGACCGAAGGACTTTCGCCCGCAGCAGGCATTGATCCGAGCCATCATGACCCGAGGTATCTCAGAAACTGGCAGGTAAGTAATGCCATGAATACCCTTCCGAAAGTTGATTTCAGCTATGAGCAGATACCGACTGCCGAGACGAAATGGGAAGACATAGAAGCTGAAAGAATGGGACTGATCAACCTCACCCGGAAATTCGGTAAAGGAGATGCCCGCAGGATCGCCTGGTTAAAAACCAACATCAATTCTTCCATCGCCCAAAATAAAAAGATTAACCTCGGGTTCAGTGATGAAGTATGGGTATTTGTCAATAAGAAGTTGGTCCACATTGATAAAAACCTCTATGGTACCCAACCCCACAAAGAACCGGACGGCCGCTGCTCGCTGGAGAACAGTTCCTTCGTGTTACCACTGAATGCCGGCGACAATGAGGTGCTGATCGCCATAGCCAACGACTTTTACGGATGGGGAATTGTGGCGAGGCTTGTTAATACTGAAGAGATCAGGTAAAGGAGAAAGGTGGAAAGGAGAAGGGAGAAAGAAATAGCGTCTATTTATCATCATTTAAACATTAACAATATGACAAAGAAGATCATCACCTGCGTACTGCTCATTTTTTCGCTGAGCTTTATGGCTGAAGGACAGACCATTACGCCCGACCTGAACGATCCTTCCAAATGGACGGTACTGAACCGGAAGGTGACCAACATTACAGATGGCGACAGAAAAGGCATTTATATGAATGAAAATGAAGAAGACGGAGGCATGATACTCAACAACTTTGAGTTTTCCGACGGAACCATCGAATTCGACATCAAAGGCCGGAATGTACTTCAAAAGAGTTTTGTAGGAATAGGCTTCCATCTTCAGGAAGATAAAACTTTTGACGGCATTTATTTCCGCCCTTTCAATTTTATGAATTCCGATACCGTCAGACGGTGGCGTGCAGTACAGTATGTGCACCATCCTGATTTCCCGTGGGATAAATTAAGGAAGGATTTTCCGGGTAAATATGAGAACAAAGTCAATCCTGTGCCGGACCCTGACGGGTGGTTTCATGCTAAAATCGTCATTAAAGGAAAGAACATCCAGGTATTTGTGAACGACTCTCCGAAACCCAGTCTGGTGGTGGAGAAACTGAGCAACACCCGTTCAGGCAAAATATTTTTATGGGCCGGCGTAGTATCTGACGTGTCATTTACCAACCTGAAAATCACCCCCTCAAAAATGAATTGAACCTCATCAGCCGCTGAACCGTGGCGTCTTCCACACAACACCAGTCTGAAAAAGCTTCCCGAAAAAGTATTTACACCTGATCTTCTATCACTAAATCCCGGAAAGCATGCATCTTTTGCATGCTTTTCTTTATCTTTATTACAAAAACATCATTTCATGAAAATTGCCCGTTTCCTGGCTGTGTTACTGCTTTCAGCCATTCTTATTCCAGCCTTTTCACAAAACCCCGGCCTGAAAATCGGCTATGAAACCTTTACCCTCAAGAATGGACTGAAGGTGATATTCCATGTAGACCGCTCCGACCCTGTCGTGGCAGTCAACCTGACCGCCCACGTGGGTTCTGCCAGGGAAAAAGCAGGCCGCACGGGCTTTGCCCACCTTTTTGAACACCTGCTTTTCCTGGAATCTGAGAACCTGGGCAAAGGAGGTCTTGATAAATTATCGGCCCGCATAGGTGGCTCCGGTGCCAATGGCTCCACCTCCCGCGACCGCACCAATTACCTGCAGACTGTGCCCAATGATGCCCTCGAAAAAATGCTGTGGGCTGAAGCCGACAAACTCGGCTGGTTTATCAATACCGTTACTGAAGAAGTACTGACTAAAGAAAAACAGGTCGTTAAAAACGAAAAAAGACAAAGCTATGACAACGCCCCCTACGGTCATACGCATTACGTAATAAGCAAGGCCCTCTTTCCAACCACACACCCGTACAACTGGGAAGTGATCGGTTCACTGGAAGACCTTGACAATGCTACCCTGGCTGATGTGAAGGAATTTTTCCGCAGGTGGTATGTCCCTAATAATGTGACGCTGGTAGTTGCCGGAGACTTTGATACGGTACAGGCTAAACAATGGGTGATTAAATATTTTGATGAAATTAAGAAAGGTGAGGAAATTCCTGCCTTACCGAAAGACCCGGGTTCACTGAAAGCCACGGTAAAACTTTATCATGAAGATAACTTTGCCAGACTGCCGGAACTGACTTATACCTGGCCGACAGTAGAAGAATTCCATCCTGATGCCTATCCGCTTTCTGTATTGGCCGAGTACCTTTCGACCGGGAAAAAGGCTCCGCTTTACAAGGTTTTGGTAGAGGATAAAAAACTGACGTCCGATGTAAGGATCAATACTTATGAATCTGAAGTAGCCGGTCAGCTGCTTTTATCTGTCAGGGCTTTTGCTGATAAAGACCTGGATGAGGTTTCAAAAGGGATAACAGAGGCTTTTGCCCTGTTTGAAAAGGAAGGTATTTCTGAAAAAGACCTGAACCGCATCAAAGCCGGACAGGAAAGACAATTCTATAATTCATTGTCCAGCGTATTAGGCAAAAGCTCTACCCTGGCCCACTACAGTATCTTTGCGGGTGATCCCGGCTATGTGGAAAAAGACATTAAAAACATCCTCGCCGTTACCCCTGCCGATGTGATCAGGGTATATGAAAAGTACCTCAAAGGCAAAAACTATGTGGCCACCAGTTTTGTACCGAAAGGCAAAGCAGACCTGGCCCTCGAGGGGTCTGCTAAAGCAGAAGTAGTGGAAGAAAAGATCGTCACCGGGGCTGAGAAAACTTTCGATTCCTCGATCGCCGCTACTTACGAGCGTACGCCTTCTACCTTCGACAGAAGTGTGGAACCTGCCTACGGTAAGTCTCCGGAAGTAAAAATACCGGCCATCTGGGAACAGAAACTTAAAAACGGCATCGGCATTTTCGGGATCAAAAACACCGAAGTGCCGCTGGTACAATTTAATCTTTCTATCAAAGGCGGGCAACTGCTGGAAGCTCCCGGCAAAACAGGTGTGGCGAATCTTGCAGCCAGGCTGATGATGCAGGGAACACAGACCAAAACCCCTCAGGAGCTTGAAGAAGCCATCCAGCAGCTGGGTGCACAAATCAGGGTTTCGGCAGACAAAGAAGCCATTAACATCAGTGTCAATACGCTGGCCAAAAACTATGAGGCTACGCTTAAACTGACAGAAGAAATCCTCCTGAAACCGCGTTGGGATGCGGAAGAATTCAAGCTGCAGAAACAGGCGGTGCTGAGCCAGATCCGTCAGCAGGAGGCAAACCCGAACAGCATTGCCCAGAATCATTTCAACGAGCTGGTTTACGGCAAAGGCCATGTCTATGCCAAAAATATCCTGGGAACGGAAGATGAAGTAAAAGGCCTCACCATCGAAGATCTGAAAGCATTCTATAACCAGGCTGTTTCACCTTCTGTGACCACGCTGAATGTCGTAGGATCGCTGGATAAAAGTGTAATCGTCAATTCATTAACAGGCCTTTCGTCAAAGTGGAAACCTAAACAGGTAAATATTCCTGTCCTGCAGGTTCCTGTAGCCCCCACCCAGGCAAAAGTATATTTCTATGACATCCCGGATGCCAAGCAGTCGGTATTGAGAATCGGTTACCCGGCACTGGCAGCGACTTCGAAAGATTATTATCCTGCCACAGTAGCTAATTATATCTTAGGTGGTGGCGGTTTTGCGTCACAACTGACTCAGCAACTGCGTGAAGGTAAAGGCTATACCTACGGCATCAGGTCCGGTTTCAGCGGATCGAAAGACCTGGGTGTTTTTGATATATCCAGTGGGGTGAGGTCGAACGTGACCCTTGAGTCGCTGCAGCTGATCAAAGACATTCTGCTCAATTATGGTAAAAATTACTTAGCAAAAGACCTTGAAACCACGCAGGGATTCCTGGTGAAAAGCCAGGCCAGGTCTTTTGAAACGGCCAATGCGAAACTCGGTATGCTGGAAAACATCAGCAAATACGGCTGGAAATATGATTACATCAAAGGCTGGGAAAGTATCGTGAAAAATATGACGCGTGAGGAAATACAAAGACTGGCAGCTCAATACCTGGATGCCAACAAAATGATCTGGCTGGTGGCCGGAGATGCCAAAACGCAGCTGCCGAGATTGAAAGATCTGGGATTTGGAGAGCCTGTTTTATTGAAATAAAGGAGAACGGAAAAAGGAGGAAGGAAAATGCAGGCTGGAGTAAGGAGTACGGAAAAAGGAAGATGGAAAACGGATTCCTTTCTCCTTAATACGAACAAAATCTATCATAAAAAATCCCGGCAGTGTCTTTGACATCTGCCGGGATTTTGTGTTTTAAGCTATTACAGCATCTGCTCCACTTCCTCACCTTCAAGTGAGAAGGGTTGCTTATAGAGTCTTTTACCTGTTGCCTTGAAGATCGCGTTGGCGAGGGCTCCTCCTGTCGGTGGCAAAGCCGGTTCTCCCAAACCTGTCGGGTCAATGCCGTTGTCGACAAATGACGCATCGATTTCAGGTACTTCATTGTACTTGATCAGCCGGTAAGCATTGTAATTGGTTTCCTGTGGCTTACCGTCCTTGAAAGTAAGGTTACCATACATCGCATGACCCAGTCCGTCCACAATGGCTCCGTAAATCTGGTTTCGGGCACCACTCTGGTTGATCACGATCCCGCAGTCTGTTACGGCATATACTTTTTTCAACACCGGTTTTCCTTTCTTCAACTCCATCTCGGCGATCTGTGCCACGTAGGAATTGTGAGAGAAGTAAACGCTGAATCCCTGCGAGAAGCCTTTTTTAGGTTTGCTCCAGCCTGATTTCTCCGTTACGGCTTTGATTACTTTCTCGAAACGGTCCGGTTCGTAAGTGATCTTGCCTACCGGCGATTGTTTCACTTTAGCCAGCAGGTCGAGTCTGAACTGAACGGGGTCTTTTCCAGCTGCAAAGGCCACTTCATCCATAAAAGCCTGCTCTGCATAGGCCAGGAAATTGGTGATCGGTGCCCTCCAAGGTCCTGTGGTGATGTCTGATTTATAGTCTAATGAATCTACCAGGACGTTCTCCACCGCACCGACAGGGAAGTTGTCCTGTCTGGTCGCGTTTCCGGCATTCATCCCGATACCCCTCAGCATAAAGCCGGTCATGTTACCGTCTTTGTCCAAAGCAGCTTTAAATCTGTATCTTACGGCAGGTCTGTATATTCCGCCTCCCATGTCATCCTCTCTGGTCCACATCACTTTGACAGGAGCTTTGATGATGCTTGACAGTTCGGCAGCCTCCAGGGCATAATCATTGTTAAGTCTGCGGCCGAAGCCCCCTCCCATTTTGGTGAGTTCCACCGTAATGTTGTCTACCGGGATGTTGAGCAATTTCGCTACCGCCCCCTGGGCTGACTGCGGCACCTGCGTAGGACCTACCAGTCTTGCCTTATCGCCTTTCACATCTGCGAAGAAGTTCATCGGCTCCATCGGGTTGTGAGGCAGGAAAGGACACTGGTATTCAGCCTGAACTACTTTATGGGCGTTTTTGAATGCAGCTTCCACATCCCCGTCTTTCCTCCTGACTTCAGCTTTGTCGCTGTTCATGAGGTCGGTGAATATCTTATTGTGCATTTCATCACTCTCCAGTTCTTTCTCATTGGTCCACTCCATTTTCACTACACCCCTGGCTTTCATGACCTGCCAGGTAGACTTGCCCACAATGGCCACTTTATTGCCGAAAGAAACGACATCGACAATGCCCGGAAGTTTTTTGGCTTCTGTGGCATCAAAAGATTTGAGTTTTTGTCCGAATCCCGGAGGTCTTTGTATCTGGGCATACAGCATGCCTTCGGTCTTATAGTCCAATCCGAAAACAGGTTTACCCAATAATACATCCTTATTGTCCACACTCTTGATGGTCTTACCGATGAGGCTGAACTCGGAGGTCTTTTTCAGTTTGACGTCTGCCGGAACGGGTAATTTTGCGGCAGCTTCTGCCAACTCACCAAAAGAAAGTTTCTGTCCGGTACTGCTGATGATAAAACCTTTCTGGGCTTTGCAGGTCGACGCACTGACGCCCCATTTCCGGGCAGCGGCTTCGGTCAGCAACTGCTTGGCGGTAGCCCCGGCTTTGCGTAACCTCTCCCACGAGTGTTTGATGGCCCCGCTGCCGCCGGTCAGTTGTCTTTCGTATTTTTTAGTATCCAGGTTGGCCTGTTTCACGATGACGTCTTTCCAGTCGACGTCCAGTTCTTCAGCCACTATGACGGCAAAGGCCGTTTTAATACCCTGCCCGATTTCGGGGTTAGGTGAAAATATCGTTACGCTGCCTTTCGGAGAGATGGACAAAAAGGCATTGAAGGCCAGTTCGTCGAGGGCAGGATTCTGTACAATTTCAGCGGCGAAGGTCTCAGAACCCATCCAGCTGAATCCGAGGATCAATCCGCCACCTGCTGCGAAAGTATTTTTCAGGAAGTTCCGTCTGCTGTTATCTGCTATGTTTTTCATGTTCATTCCTTTTAATAATTACTTAGCTTTTTTAGCGGCAAGTTTAACAGCATCGTGAATCCTGTGGTAGGTTCCGCATCTGCAGATGTTTCCGGACATGGCCTGCTCGATGTCATCGTCCGTAGGGTTGGCTTTTTGTTTGAGCAATGCAGCGGCAACCATCATCTGCCCGGCCTGGCAATAGCCACACTGGGGCACATCTATTTCATCCCAGGCTTTCTGCACCGGGTGGGAACCATCTTTGGAAAGCCCTTCGATGGTGGTGACTTCGGATGTTCCAACTGCCGAAACGGGCAGTACACAAGAGCGGGTCGGGGTGCCATTAAGGTGAACGGTACATGCTCCGCACTGGGCAATTCCGCATCCGTATTTGGTACCGCAAAGATCAAGGGAATCGCGAAGCACCCACAAGAGCGGGGTATCTTCTGCAACTTCAACGGAAGAAGATTTACCGTTGATTTTCAGTTTGTAATTTGGCATAACGAATAAGTTGAATAAGTAATAAAGCTAATGATTATTCCGGAAAATACCAAATTTGGGCGATGGAGGCCATCATTTCACCATGCATATGATACATATATCCCGGTAAACGCAGGTTTATACTTTCCACCCTCCACATCCTGCGGTAAAGGTGTCTCTTTGTCGCTAAATTCCGTGAGTTATCGAGATTATAGCCCGAAAATTACACGGGAAAGCCTGAATATGAACATAACAGGTCGTTCATCCGGCAAAGAGGCCGTCAAATATATGGATGAAACCCTGAATTTTATAGACGTTTATTGCCGCTCAGTTGTTTTACCTGCAGGTATTTAAAATGTAATAATCAGTTTTGAACGTTACGGAAGCAGAATGATAAACGACGGAGTCATCACTGAATATGCATTAGTTAAAACCTTTCGACTCCCCAGTCAAATGATGCTTTACGGTGAGCCTATTTAAAAAGTCGGGACAGGTATTGATCATGTCGTGCAAAAAATTGTGAAGGTAAGCGGTAGTTTTGTCACCCGGGTGGGTAGTTCCTCTTCTCGTGTTAGCAGGTTCTTCGCTCGTGTCGCCATATTCTTCACTCGGGTCACTATGTTCTTCACTCGGGTCGGTATATTCTTCACTCATGTTACTATGTTCTTTACTCAGGTCACTATATTCTTTACTCAGGTCACTATATTCTTCACTCAGGTCGCTAGGTTCTTTGCTCGTGTTACCAGTTTCTTCGCTCGTGTCGCTGTATTCTTCATTCGGGTTGGTAGACTCTTCAATCCGGGAGGCAGTTCTCTCGCTGCGGTAACCAATTTCATGCGATCACCCGGAAGTTTGATCAAAGAAGTGAAAAAATGCGTAAATGGGATAAAGGGTGGTGAAGTTTCTGGTGGGGGTTCTTATTTCGAAGGGAGAAGAAGGCCCGGTGAAGTAAAATGAATGGAGCAATACCTGTTAATATTTAGTTAAACACCCGGTATATCTAAAAAATAACACGACCTATACCGTAATTATTCCTAAAAAAAGCTAGATTTAGCCATGAAATTTGCACTCGTTTTACTGCTTTTTGTGACAGTCGGTGTCTACGCACAAAACACGCCTCCCAATGATCTTGAAAATTATCGTTCGGAGAAAGACAGTGTGATTTATTCCAGGCTGAAAACCCGGATGAATAAGAGTAAAATGGGTGGTAAACTCTACGGGTTTGTTTTCAGGGATGTATACAACAGTAACAGCAAAAAAGTAGAGCTCAACGGTCTGGAAACGAACCCTTTCCAGGTATATGAAGGCAAAATCATCACGTCTGTCAGGATACAGCAACTGGAAGTGCTCGGAGGAAGTGTTAACGATACCACGCGTAAGGGAAGCCGGATCGGCGAGTTTCTGAGCAAGACCCTGCACACCAATACCCAGGAAAAGGTGATCCGTAATTCATTCCTGCTTTTTAAGGAGGGTGACGCTGTCAATCCGCAGAGGCTTAAAGACAATGAAAGGCTTCTGAGGGCCAACCCGATCATTCATGACGCCCGTATCCTGGTGCTGGACAGCAATCCTGCGGACAACTTCGTGGACATTGTGGTGGTGGTGCAGGACGTGTGGTCGCTCAATATTGTGGCGGGATTCAGCAGTTTTAATGATTTTCAGCTGGGCATTGAAGAAAAAAACTCCAGGGGGATGGGCAATTCGTTCCTGAATAAAGTGACCTGGAAAAAAAACGATCCTTATAAATCTTTCGGATTCAGGAGCATTTACACGATCCCTTATATCGGCAACAGCTTTATTACAGGGCAAGTCAGCGTGATTTCAGAAAAAGACCTGACTGAATTTTCAGGAAGTTTATCCAGACCTTTCCTGACCGTCGAAACCAAAAACGCGGGGGCTTTTGAGGTCGGATATTTCAAAGAAAGAGAGTATAAAAAACTAAAAATCAACAACATTGAAAAGGACTATATATACCAGGTAGGTTATTTTTATTCTGATATCTGGTATGGGCGGGCATTCAAAACGAATTTCGGGAGTAAAAACCAGCGTCTGATCCTGGCTGCGAGACGGAGCAGTTATAATTTTATGACGAGACCGGATGTGAGTGCGGACAGCAATAAAATTTACTGGGACAGGAAAACCGTGCTGGGGAGCATCGGCTATTCCACCCGGAATTACCGGAGGGATATCCTGATTTACGGTTTCGGACGAACCGAGGACGTGCCGATAGGCGACCTGGTATCTGTGACTTACGGGCGTGAGCAGACCGAATTCGGCAGCCGTAATTATGGGGGCATACAGTTTGCGAAAGGCTTGTATCTGCCTAAATACAAAGGTTATGTTTACAGCCTGGTCAATTTCGGGACCTACTTCAACGGTAAAAAAGCCGACCAGGGTACGCTCAATATACAGCAGTCCTATTTCACTCCGCTCACCAAATTAGGCAAAGCACAAACCCGGCATTTTGTTGACCTCGGGTTTACTTATGGTATCAACAGGGACGACCTGGACTATCTCAACATCAGCGGCAAAGAGGGGATTCTTGGGGTAAACAGCTCGGGTCTGAGGGGTGACAAAAGACTTACACTCGGCATTGAGTCGGTTTTGTTTTCAAGAAGGAGCCTGGTGGGTTTCCGTATTGCGTATTTTACCTTTGCCAATTTTGGCCTGGTCAGCCTCAAAGGGCAGTCGCTCTTCTCCAGTAAACTCTACAACGGCTTCGGACTGGGGATGCGGATCAGGAATGAGAACCTGACGATCAACACGTTCCAGGTCAGGATCGGTTTCTACCCTAATATCCCGGACATCTCTTCACCATGGAGATTTGCTTTCGATGGTATCCGTCCGTACAGGCTAAGGGATTTTGATATTTCTGCTCCGACGATCATTCCTTTGGAACAACAGCAATAAAATAGTATTTTCAAGGCATCATTAATCAACCATTAATTATTAACAGGAATGTCTTTTAAAAAACTGCTCAGTTGTTTTTCCCTGCTCTTCGTTTCGAACCTCGTGATGGCCCAGAAAGCCGACCAGCCGGACTTCCGGAAACCTGTAGAAATCAAAGGAATGAAGCTGGTCTGGAATGATGAATTTAACCAGCCCGGCCCGCCAAACCCTGCGAGTTGGAGACATGAAAAAGGTTTTGTGAGAAATAATGAACACCAGTGGTACCAGCCGGAAAACGCATATTGCAAAGGCGGCCTGCTGGTGATTGAAGGCCGGAAAACGAAAATACCTAATCCGCTTTACAAAGCAGGAAGTGAAGACTGGAGGACCAAACGCGAGTTTATAGAATATACCTCTTCGAGCATCCAGACCCGGGGTATGCACAAGTGGAAATTCGGGAGATTTGAGGTGCGGGCAAGAATAGACACGACGATGGGTGCCTGGCCTGCCATCTGGACTTTGGGCGTCGAAAAAGAATGGCCGCATAACGGCGAAATTGACATCATGGAGTTTTACAGGGTAAAAGGTGTGCCGACGATCCTGGCGAATGTGGCCTGGGGAACAGAAAAACGGTATTCTGCCAAGTGGGACGAGGCCAAGATCCCTTTCTCGAAGTTTGCGGCGAAAGATAAAAACTGGGTAAACAAGTTCCATATCTGGCGGATGGAGTGGGATGAAAAGAGCATCAAACTTTTTCTTGACGATGAACTGCTGAATGAGGCCTTACTGAGTGAATCGCTTAATCCTGACGGGACCAGTCCATTCACGCAGCCTCATTACCTGCTGCTTAACCTGGCTTTGGGCGGCAACAACGGCGGCGATCCGGCAGCGGGCAGGTACCCGGTGAAATATGAGGTGGATTATGTGAGGGTGTATCAGAGGTTGTAGGACAATGGAAAAAGGAGAACGGAGGAAGGAAGAAGTCCATCCGGCCTGGGCGGCCACGTCGGACGGGGATGAAGGAAATGGAGATCCTTTGAGTGGGCTATTTTTATAAAGTATTTAATTAAACATCAATGAACAAAATGGTAAAATTCAGATTTACGAATCTTGTTTGCGGGGGAATGAAGGGAGGGTTGTTAATCCTTTTCGTCCTGGTTTCGCAGCTTAGTTTTGCACAGGGAAAAATCAATGAAGACTCGCTGTATATCCGTCAGCATTACACCAAAATGGAGAAGATGATCCCGATGCGTGACGGGGTTAAGCTTTTTACTTCTATTTATGTACCTAAGGATGCCTCGGCTACCAAACAGTACCCGATCATGCTGAACAGGACACCTTACAGCTCGGCACCCTATGGAGAAACACTTTACAAGACATTGATCGGGCCTTCGATGCTGTTTGCGAGAGATGGCTATATCATTGTTTACCAGGACGTCAGAGGAAAATACATGTCTGAGGGTGAGTTTGACGGCTACCGGCCGTTCATCACCAAAAAGAAAGGCCCGAATGATACGGATGAGAGCTCTGATGCTTATGACACGATTGAATGGCTGACCAAAAATATTGACGGCAACAACGGCAGAGTGGGCACCTGGGGGATTTCAGCTCCGGGGTATTTTACGACCATGACGACCATAGAAGCCCACCCGGCCTTGAAAGCGGCTTCGCCCCAGGCTCCGGTAACCGACTGGTGGATGGGTGACGACCGTCACCACAACGGGGCTTTTTTCCTGATGGGTTCCTTCTCCTTTATTTCTTCTTTCGGAGCTCCGAGGCCTGCCCCGTCCTCAAAAGGCACACCGGGTTTTTCGGCTTACGGAACGCCCGACGGATATGAATTCTATAAGAACATCGGTCCTATCAAAAACCTGGACGCGAAATACCTGAAGGGCCAGAACAAGATATGGAATGACCTGATGGAACATGAGACATACAATGAATTCTGGCAGTCGAGGACACCTGTTCCGCACCTGAAAAACATCAAACCTGCCGTAATGGTCGTGGGCGGATGGTTTGACCAGGAAGACTTATACGGACCTTTGAAGGCTTACCAGGGTATAGAAACGAACAAGCCGAAGTCGCCTAACCTGCTGGTGATGGGACCATGGATTCATGGCGGATGGTCGAGAGGCACAGGGGAATCGTTGGGAGATATCCGTTTCGGATCAAAAACGAGTCCTTTTTACCAGGCTGAGATAGAGTTTCCGTTTTTTAATCATTATTTAAAAGACAAAACCAATCCTGACCTTCCGAAAGCCTACATCTTCGAAACCGGGGCCAACGAGTGGCGGAAGTATGATGCCTGGCCGCCTAAAAACACGGTGGAAAAGAAGCTGTACCTGCATCCGGGCGGTAAACTTTCGTTCAACCCGACGATGAGTATCATGGAAGTGAATGCGAAGCCTTCGTTTGATGAGTACGTCAGTGACCCGGCCAAACCGGTGCCTTTTACGTCTACCATCAGGGTGATCAGAGGAGCTGATTTTATGTATGAAGACCAGCGTTTTGCGGCTCAGCGGCCGGATGTGCTGGTGTATGAATCGGATGTGCTGACAGAAGACGTGACGATATCAGGCAATGTATTTGCCGATCTGTTTGTATCGACGACGGGCACTGACGCGGATTTTGTGGTGAAACTGATCGATGTGTATCCCGGAGATGCTCCGAATAACAGCCCTGCTAATCCTCAGAAGGCAATGGGAGGCTTCCAGTTGCTGGTCCGCGGAGAAGTGATGCGGGCGAAGTTCAGGAAGAATTTTTCGAAACCCGAAGCGATGGTGCCGGGTAAAGTTGAGAACGTTAAATTTGACATGCAGGATGCAGCCCACAGGTTTAAGAAAGGGCATAAAATCATGATCCAGGTGCAAAGCAGCTGGTTCCCGCTGGTTGACCGCAACCCTCAGAAATTTGTCAATATCTACAAAGCAGACGAAAGCGATTTTCAGAAAGCTACCCATAAAATTTTCACGTCCGGCAAAGCCTCCTCTTATATCGGGGTGAGGGTGGTGGAAGATTGATTATGAGACCATGTCATCTTTTTTGGGATGACATGGTTTTATTCAAAGATTGGAAAAAACTGATTCTGAAAAAACAACAATAACTCCCGTTCAATTACTTCTACCTAATAAATACACGAAAATACTTTACCAGCCCTTGCATTATTGTTTTTCTTCTTTACATTTGAAACGTAATCCATTACGAATTTGAAAAAACATACAACCACAACATGTACCTGCTTAACCCTGATCACTTTGATATCCTTAACTTAACGGATGAGGAAATCTCACACATTTTTTCGTTTTTTAAGGAAAAACATTTTCCAAAGGGGACTTTCCTGCTGCAAGAAGGTGAAAGTTCAAATTTGATTTTCTTTATCAGAAAGGGGCTGGTAAGAGAATTTACTTTCCGCTGCGATGAAAACGGGAATGAAAGCTCTTCCAGTCTTAACTTTATGCATGAAGGAATGTTTGCTCTCTCAATAGAAAGCTATCTGAGCAATTCTGTTTCCAAATCCCATATTCAGGCCCTGGAGAACACGCATACAGCATTTATAAAAAAAGAAGACCTTGAAAAGCTATCTCATTCATTGCATTCCGGGGCTTTATTTCTATCGGTGATCTATCAGAGCTGTCTGGCAGAACAGGAAAAGAAGAACAGGATACTCAAAAGCCCGAATTCCAAATTGGCTTATTCAAAATTCATATCAGCCTACCCTGGCATAGCCGAGAGAATTCCCGACAAATTTATCGCGTCTTATTTAAACATACATCCCAATTCGCTCAGCAGGCTAAGGGGCAAAAGAAACTAACATTTGTTAACCTTATTTCTTAACATTTGAGGATTTTATCGGAATCAATACCCGGATATATTTGACAAAACAAAACTAAAAATATGAAACACATCATTTTCTCTTTCATCATCTGTCTGTTCAGCTCTTTAACACTCTCCGCTCAAACTGAAAACAAGAGTAAATGGGAAGCAGCTGTAAATCTGAAGTCATTATTTGTGAAAGGTACAGTCAACCAGTACTACGTCAGGCTGAACACCAAAAAGGAAGACATCAGTTTAAGGTTTTCATTTCTGCCCAATTTGTCGCTCAAGAAGAAAAGTGACCTATATTTTGAGCACAGGCTATCGGGTTCCATTTACGCCATGGCCGGAGTGGAAAAACATTGCTATACTGACCATAAGATGGATGTGTATATTTTTGGGCAATTGGGAGATAAATTATCAATAAACAACAT
Organism: Emticicia sp. CRIBPO; assembly: GCF_009905725.1. Lineage (GTDB taxonomy): Bacteria > Bacteroidota > Bacteroidia > Cytophagales > Spirosomataceae > Leadbetterella. The sequence goes on from NZ_JAAAKV010000009.1 coordinate 136,746, forward strand.
AGACTATATTAATATCCTGATTCCGGGTCTTGTGCAGATAACAGAAGAAAAAAGAGTTCCTTATCTGACCAACCAAATCCTGCTCAGTCCCGGAATCGGTTTTAAGTATGCTTTAACAAGTAAACTATCTGTCAATTTTGAAAGCCAGCTGGATGTTTCTAAATCTTTTAACCGCAGGGGTTATCTGCTTTTAAATACTATTGAAAATGGACAAACTCATGGTTATCTAACCGGAACCATGCTTAGTAACCTGCCTGCAGCTGCCATTTCTTCAAATCTTACTGCTTTTTTGGGCCTGAGTTTCAACTTTTAACTTTCTTCTGCAATCACAGAGACCGTATCGTTTAAACAGCCCTGGAATACTAACATTTGTTAACCTGATTTTCTAACATTTGGTGATTTTATCAGAATCACCAACCAAATATCTTTGACAAAACAAAGCCTGATCAATCCTGGCAGACTATCAGGCTTTGCATTTTTGTTTGCCTAACAATTAAACAAAGTTAAAAATATGGAAAGAAAACAAAACTAACAAATTCATGAAACGCACCGTCTCAGCATTAGTAATCTGTCTGTTCAGCTTTTTTACACTCTCCGCTCAAACTGAAAATAAAAGTAAATGGGAGGCCGCTGTAAATCTGAAATCTTTGTTTGTTAAAGGCACTGTTAATCAATACTATGTCCGGCTGAACACCAAAAAGGAAGACATCAGTCTAAGGTTCTCTTTTCTGCCCAATCTGTCGCTCAAAAAGAAAAGTGACTTATATTTTGAGCACAGGCTTACAGGGTTTATTTATGCCATGGCGGGGTTGGAAAAACACTGCTATACTGATCGTAAAATGGACGTGTATGTTTTCGGGCAACTGGGCAACAGATTGGGAATTAATGAACGCGGAACCTCTGTCAATATTCCCATCCTACCTTTTGCAAAGATAATCGTAGCAAAGAGGGCACCTTACCTGACAAATCAAATCCTTATTAGTCCAGGGATTGGATTTAAGTATGCTTTAACAAATAAACTATCTGTCAATTTTGAAAGCCAGCTGGATGTTTCCAAATCCTTTCATCAATCCGGATACCTGAGATTGGAGACTGAATATAACAATCAAACCACCAGCGAGACTGCCGGGATGATTTTTAGTTTACCAGGGGCTGCCATTTCTTCAAACCTTACTGCCTTTTTAGGCTTAAACTTCAACTTTTAAAATGAAAAAAATATTGTTTTTATCATTGCTATGTCTCAAAGCATTAGCTCAGTCTGTAACAATTACATGTGGAGAGCCCGCTTGCTTCTCGAATATTGAGCCTAAAACGGGAAGCATATCAAGTTACACAGTGTACACTGCAAACCTCTCAGTTTCTAGCACAGCTACGGACATAACGTATGAGTGGGACTCTCCTGGCGGCGATGTAATGCCACCAGGAGTAAAAAATTTACAGGTTTACAATGCCTGGTTTCCTAATACTTCGAATTCGTCGAGTCCAAAGAAAATTAAGGTAACAGTAAATTATAAGCTTGGTGGAGTCGCTCAGACAGCAATAGTGAAGGAAGAAACAGTAACCGTAAAACATATCGGGGCCATCAACACGATGAAACTAAACGGGGCGTCGGTAAGCAACGGTGGAAGCCATAGTATTTCCTGCGGAAGTCAGACGGTGAATGTCGTCTTAAATGGCGGCTCAGATGTGGTAACAGACCCCTATTCCGGCGTAACCTATACCTGGCAATATCCATCCGGTTGGTCGGGTTCTACTTCCACTTCTTCGCCCTCGGTGTCACTGACAGCAAATACCGGAAGTGCTGGCCTTTTAAAGGTTACCGCCAAACGCAATGACGGAACAACCACCCAAACCTTCCAGGTAAACATCACCAGGCCTACGGCCGGTACCGCTTCGATTTCCGGAGCTAATCCATTAATTCTCTGCGGAAGCGGGACAACCACACTTTCCGCATCGGCAACAGGAGCCAGCACTTACACCTGGACACCCTCAGGAACGGCGAGCATTATTTCCGGTCAGGGGACTTCCTCCGTTACGATAGGAGCATCATCAGACGGAGGCGGCTCATTTACCGTTACGCCTTCAAATACTTGCGGCGACGGCACGACCAGTTCTCCACACCCTATTTGGCGGGGGACTCCGAAAATAACCAATGCAACGGTTGACGGCGGATCACTCCAATATCCCAATTATGTAGGTTCGCCGGGAATCTTACAGCTCTATACCAACGGTACAACAGGAACCAACTGGTCCGTTATCAATGGAACGGGATACGTAAGCCCTCTCGGAACAACTTGTTATGGATACCCGAATACCTTTATAAGGGTCTACGGTCAAACTTACAATAGTTGTGGAAACGGAGAAGACAGGACTTTCTATCTTCAGTTATCAGGGTCATCTATGTATAAAGTTGGTCCAAATCCTGTGAAAGAGCATAGCCTGAATATTGAGTTTGCGGATCAAGCTATTCTTAGTGAATTACTCAAAGAGGTGACCATATTTAATGGTAACAATGAAAAAGTTCTCGCCTTCGACCTTAAGAAAGAGGCGGCAAACAGAACAGATACCCAAAAGAAGGACATTACAGTCAATACGAGCGATTTGAAAACCGGCATCTATTATCTTCAGTTGAATATCGGTGACAATATTTACAAAGAGAGAATCCTTATTGAATAATGCACAAAAAAGACAGTTTCAAACTTCATCATCATTTGAAACTGTCTTTTATCTAATCACTATTCCAAAGAACTAAGCGGCCTGACCGTTACAAACGCCCGGAGTTTGATGTCGTCTTCGACGTCGATGGGTTTAAAGAGGTCGTACCAGCCTGTCCGGAAACCACTTGATCCGTAGTTGATGTGCACATAAAATACCCCGTCTTTTTTGAGATAGCCGTCAATGACCGTGGAGTGTCCGTATGTCGTAAAATTCCCCATGTGAAGGTAGACTGGTCTTTTCTGATCGATTTCCTTCATGACTACCAGTTCCACACTGTCTCTTTTTATCAAATGCCTGATACTTTCTTTTTGAGCAATGCCGAGCAATTGTTCCTCTGAAAAAGGAATTTTGCCGGAAAAACTGCCGTAGAACTCCGCTTTGCAGTCGAAGTGTTTTTCCAACTGAGGGGCAGGATTCACCATTTCCAGGTATCTACCTGTTCCGAAGTCTTTGCGAATGGCCATGGCTGTCAGGTAGGAATACCTGGCGACGGCGTCAATGTTTTGGGGAGAGCTGTTTTGAGTGATCTTTGATTCGAAATCTTTCCAATTGATGTTGTACTTCGAAAGGGTATCGCTGATTTTGTAGCCTCTTGAGCATTGGTAGTCGACCAATCCGTGGGGTTTCAGCTGGTGATAATACAGGATTTGAGCCAGGGCGGTACTCCAGCATCCTAATACCTGGTTTTCAGGAGTGTATTTAGCGTAAACACCCCACTGATCCCAGTTGGTTTTGAGCAGAAACGGGGCATCTAAAGAACGTGGTTCCTGCTGGGGCACGGTTTCTTTGCTGATCTGGGCCTGGCCCGATAATGAAATGAGGGCGAAGATGACGGTGATGATTGTTTTCATTCTGATATTGTTTTTTGAGGTAAAACAAGCCGATAGAAAACTGTGAGCCCACTTAAAACGTGTTTTGAGTGTAAATAAATGAAGGTTTTGAAAGAGTTTGACAGGATTACAAGATTTTCAGGATGAACAGGATTTTTGTCGGAGTTATTGTTTTGAAGACCTTTGGTAGGTTTTGGGGGAGGCTCCATCGAATTTTCGGAAGATGCGGTAGAAGCTGGCTTCGGAGTTGAAACCGCAGTCGAGGGCGATGCCAAGGAGTGTGAGATGCTGATAAGTGGAATCTGATAGTCGCTTTTTTACTTCGGCAACCCGGTAAGAGTTAACGAGGTTTCTGAAGTTCTGATCAAAATGGCGGTTGATGGTGGCTGAAACCTGGGCTATGGGGTACCCGGCTGCGGCTGCGAGTTGTTTTAAGCTGAGGTCGGGATCTAAATGCAGTTGTTTTTCTTCAAAACAGGTAATGATGGCTTCCCTGATGTCGTCAAAAGGAATGTTTTGTCCTGTGGTTTCCAGCAGAGTTGCGGCGGTTTCTTTAATCGGTATTGATTCCTCGCGGTTGGTAGTCCACTGTGAGGACAAGACCTGATTGCGGCCGTTGATAGCAAAGAAATAGATCAGGAACGACAGGTACACGTAAAAAAGCTGTGTATAGACAAACCCTGAAGAACCTGTCTGGATGATGTTGGATTGTAAAGAAGCGACCGTCAGCGTAATGACAAATATCCCGGAGCCAATCAGCAGGTTACGGATCCACGTGAGTTCAGGGTAATGCGTGTCTGACTGGTTTTCAAAAAGCCATTTTCTGTATTGCTGCACATGCCTGAACGACAGCACCCAATAAAAAATGGCCGACAGGAGAGCCAGAACATCTTCGGCCCATTTGACTCGGTTATACCCCCACCCTTCGGCCAGGATTTCTTTTTGGGCAGGATCATTGTGGCCGACCGTGAGAAAATAGACCAGCAGACCGTGCAACATAAAAAGGCCCGGAATGATGAAATGAATAAGTTGACTCCCCTTTTTCTGATGAAAATCTTTTGTGAGCGACAATGCATACAGATAAATCAGGGGCTGAAAAAGGGTGTCAATGGCCAGCGGAAAATACCGGAAGAGGGGCTGCTGCCACAAACCCAGGGTGTGCAATAGGATCTTGAAACTCAGCAGCACCATGACCAGCAGCAAAACAATGGTCAGACTTTTCACCCGTGATTTTACCGGGCTTAATAACAGCAAAACCGCATAGACGATGCCCTGGATCATCCCTGCAATCACGATCAGATCAAATATGCTGAATAATTGGTTCACTTTACAAATGTGTGATTCTTTTCAGGGAAAACAAAATGTATGGTTGAAACGCCCTTAAAAAAGTAAAGCTTATGCATGAGACGTGTATTGTTTAGAGGAATATCTGTATTAATTTTGGAGGGTTCAGAGGTCATAAATGAGATTCAATTGTGATTTTAAATTGTTTGCTACAATTATTTAAAGGAGTAGATATTTTGATATGAAAAACGAAAAGACAGTTCTTTGTCAGGTTAAACTTATTGAAGGAAGTGATTTACACTTCAGGTATGCTGACGGCAAAGCATGCTATACAATAATAGATCATAAATGGCAATCAGACATGGAGAGTTCTATTATAGGGAACCTTTTTTCCAATGTCACCAATTTACTATTCTACAAAATGCAGGGACAATTCAAGTTAGAAAATACTGTAAGACTTAACATAAGTTTTTACGACTCTGATAGCATGTCCGTGGAAATTAAGGAAAAAACCAATGGTAGAACTAATAACTTTATGTTAGGTGCTTATCCAAGTTTTGCAAGAATTGGTTACAACATTTGTTCCATGTCACGTTCGTATTTTCACAGTTTACCAACAGATGGAGAAAGGTTAAGCTATGCCGCAGAATGTATATACAAGTCATTAATGAATTTTTGTATTGAATTTAAGCAAGACACGTCAGAGCTGGAAAAAGGATACGAAGAGATAAAGTCTATGACCGATTGGTATTTACCAAACAGAGGAGGTAAAAAATCGGCCAATAAACAGGAGACTCATAAAATATGGATTCAGCGTTTATTCGGATATCAAAAAGATAAAATCAGGCTTGCGGTACAGGATTTAGTGACAAATCAAACACAATATTTCTTCGTTGCAGAGAAAGATCCATGGATTAAAATATATATTGAGAATAATTTGGCTGAAGCTTATCGAAAAGGAAATAGTGAAGGGACTCCTGCAATAAGATTTGACATCCTGGGCTGGAAAAAGAAAGGAACTGTATTTCAGTTCAATTGGGGCGAAGAAGAGTTTTATGAGTTTTCGTTGAACACGATGGAGTTGGTGAGGAAATAACGACAGCTCCATCAATTCCAAAGTTTCTATTTATTATCAGTCTATTATGTTACGACAGAAATTTAAAGATGAGTCTTATTTTGTATTCTTTTTTATTGAAACCATAGAAAGATTAAAAACTGGTGAAGAAAAACTAATTAAGGGAAAAGTCGCAAGTGATATGGTAAAATGGTTTATAAAAGACCAATTTAACCTACATCTTCGTCGTACCATTGCCAGCTACACCAGCGGAGAAAATCTTGAAAGTGTAAAAGAAAAGTTAATTACAACTATCTATTATATGGATAAAGGTTGGATGCCTGAAGTTGTCCTACTAAACAACAGAGGAAAAGTTTATAATCAGTATGCCGAAACTTATGACGAAATGCTCTGGATTTTATCGTTAGGCTATTTACTTGACATTGAAAATGATACTTTCCAAAAGCTTGTAGATTTTATTGACAGGGATAAAGTAAAGGATTTTCTGTATGAATTTATAATTCAGGCGAAAATAAAAGACAGGAGAATAATAACCGAGGAAAGTTGGCGGAAATACTTTGGAATCCCATGGACATTCGAAAAGTTAAGACAAGTAATAAAAGAAACCGAAAAGGAGTCGGCAGAGTATCTAGTAAAAGAGTTTGTTAGTAAAGAATGGTATAGAAGACATAAACAATATAGCTGGCACGATGATCACAAGTATGAAATTTGCATATACTCCGGTTACTGGAGCTTCGAAACAGCGGCGGTTGTAAAAATCATGGGTCTTGATGACAGCAGTTTTATTGACTGCAAATATTATCCTAAGGACTTAGTGCATCAGGAAAGATCACTATAAGGTCTGCTAAATCAAAAAAACACTCCAGTATCTGACAAAAAAACAAACTACATGAATCAAAAATTATTGCTGGCCCTGCTAATTTTCATCTGCGGCTGTAAGCCCTCACCGAAATACATTACCAAAGAAGAGGTGTATAAAGTAGCTTTCAGTAACCCGGAAGAGGTGGAACAAATCCGGACGGCTATTTATGACAGTATAGCAGTGTGGAAAAAGGAGAAAGTTGAGCGTTATAATATGGCTCCTTATGTTAAAATGAAGATTGATACACTGATTTGTTTTAATAAGAAAAGAGATAAATTAATCACTTGCAGATTGAGTAGTCCAAAAACAACCACCTCTTTCGACAATATTGTTTATTTTTATGGTGTAAAAATAAATGAGAAATGGTATTTCTTCGACGGGCCTGGTTTGGTTATCGGTAGAAAAGATGAAAAAATACCTAATACTTTTACCCAACTCAGCAGTATGGCCTATCAAGAGGTATTCAGTGGCTATCTAAAAAGAAACAAAGAAGGCAAATTAGAGATAAATGACGACTTTTTTGCTGATCTGACCAGCGGAGCATGGTATCGCGACACACCTTACCCTCACAATAAAGAAACATGGGATAAGCGATACCTGGAAATTGTATCAGAAAATCGTTCTAAAATAGATACTAATGATTATTCGAAGATGAAGTAATCTCCGAAACCCCTAAAAACATATATTGCCGCACCAGGAGTGCGGCAATATGCATTTGTTCACTAAAAACCCGCTAAAAATTTAGTCCCCACTTTGCACGTCATCATTTCTGATGCCACGCTTGTTCTTTTTGATCGATTCTTTCAGTTTTCCGAATTTGTAATTCATACTGACATTGAATGATCTGAAGTAATCTCTTCTTTCATTATTCTGTAAGAAATCAGGGCCGAAGCTTTCTCTGATGTTCTTTCTGTATTTGTTGAAGGGGTTGTTGAACGACGCCGAGAAAGATAATTTATCTTTGATCACGTCTTTGTTTACACTCACCGAATAGCCCAGGTAAGTATTGGTCCTCTCCTGGATGTTGATGCCCGGACCGTTGAAATTAACATTGGCGTTGAGCCTCCAGTTTTTCTCCAGTCTGTATCCCGACGAAATATTGGCCCCATACATCAGACCTTTGTTTTTAACGAGTTTACCATTGATCATGCCTTCGGTCATGGCATAAGCTAATCTGCTGTTAACACTCAGATTCCATTTTTTACTGATCGGATGGTTAATGTTCAGGTTGGCCATCGGTAACAACTTGGCCTTGCCCACATTTCCAAAAGACGAACGGGTGATCTTCGTAACCGGATCAAACACGATCACCGGGAAGAACATGTCTTTGATAAAGGTATGGCCGATGCTCAGGTTATAGGACGTTTTCGCCGACCAGTTAAATCCTACACTGACCTCGTTCATCACAGAAGGCCTTAACTCAGGATTCCCTGTACGCTCAAAACTCGGGTTGGAGCGGTCTACGAAAGGGTTCAACTGATAAATACCCGGTCTTCTGATCCTCTGGGTGTATCCGAAATTGATACCGCCTTTCTTTAATTTCCTGTTCAGGGTAAGGGTCGGAATCACATTGAAATAGTTCTGGTTCACTTTTGAATTGGTCGACTCAAAGTCCACATCCAGGACGGTCTGTTCCACACGGACACCGCCTTTGATACCCCATTTCTTGAAATTGTACCCGTAAGTATTGTAGATACCATAGATATTCTGGGTATTGGAGAAACTATTGCTCAGAAAATCAATGACCTCGTATTGCTCGGAATCAGAGTTATGCGTCCTGTATTCAAAATCACTTTCATTTTTACGGAGGATGCCTTTCAAACCGGCTTCAATCGTCAGTTTTTTGACCGGATAAACATAATCTACCTGTAAGGTCTGCTCTGAAAACCGCTGGTCGTTGAGCTGACGGTAATTAGGAAGGTCGTAATTTACACGGTTGGTGATCGTGGTAATGTTATCATTGCCGTTGTCGTAGCCAAAATAACGGTAAGAGAAAGTCAGCAAGCGGTTTTTATCCTTTTTGAAACCCAGCTGATAGTTCAGAGCCGCATCTGCCCCTGTTCCGTTGCCTGTCCATTTGTTATTTAAATGATATCCCTGCAATGTTTCGATGTTATTGTCCAGCAATGAAGTCTGCCTTCCTGTACCGTCATTTTTATTGCCGTTGATGTTAAACTGGCCCGAGATGAGGTTGAGGCTGTCCAGTTCGTAACTGATCTCCAGACCCAGGTATCCGTTATAACTGGCTGATTTATTAAATCCTCGTTGAGTAAGCAGCGTAGAGGTTTCGCCAAAGGTTGCCCGGTCGATCATGTTGGTCGTTTCAGGGTTGTTATATTGATTGCCTCCGCCAAAAGCTGAAATACCCCATTTGCCCAATTTGGCAGATAACGAGCCTCCAAAGCCTGGTCCGCCGACAGGAAAACGCTCGCTGACGTTGATGCTGCCGTTGTAACCGTTGTCCACCGCCTTGTTGGTGATGATGTTGATGATCCCTGACAATCCCTCCGCGTCATATTTGGACGGCGGTGTGGTGATGACTTCGATACGCAGGATGGAAGAGGCAGGCATGCTCCTCAGTACGTCTTTATAGCTCCTTTCGACCATGCTCGAAGGCTTACCGTTTATCAATATTCGAAAGTCGCTGTTTCCTTTCAGCTGGATGTTGTCTTCGGCGTCCAGCGACAGGTAAGGGACTTTCCTCATCATGTCCAGGACGTTGAAAACCTTGCTTTCGGGGTCAGCCTGCAGGTCATAAGAGATGCGGTCGACTTCCTGTTTAACGATCTGTTTGGTGGCACTGACTTTGACTTCTTTCAGTCCCACGGCATCTTCCCGGATAAAAAGCGGGCCTAAGTCCAGTATTTTTTTGGTGGTATCGCTGAGGTCAGCCATGACGGTTTTGCTTTTATAGCCTACCCCCGCTATTAAAAGCACATATTTCGAGGGGTTCAGACCCGAAAACTCAAATGAGCCGTCTTCTTTGGTATAACCGGCTTTCACGACGGTGTTCTTGTCTTTCATCAGGTTGAGGGTGATGAAGTCCAGTTTCTTTTGCGAAGCGGAGTCCGCCACAGATCCTGTGATCTTAAAATGCTTTGCGTTGGTTGGTGCCGGAGCGGTCTGGGCATAGGAGTAACAACTCACCATCGCCAGAAGGTAAATAAGTAATAACTTTTTCATTTTTTCATAATTAAATTATCATACGAACAAAAAGACCATAAAAATCCTGCTAAGAGATTGCTCTCTTAAAATTCTGAAACAGCATTGTCAACAGATCTGGGTTGACGGCTGTTCAAACGTACGAACAGTAAATTCCAAACTTGGTGATACAAATATATACAAAGGTACTTTGCGATGCAAGGTATTATGTAAAAATATTTCAAAAGCTGTGTTTTTTGTGATGAATCATCCGGTTATCGTGATCAATCCTGCTTTTCTTTTTCTTTCAGTTTGCGTTCGATGATGAAATTGGCGATCAGACTGAGCCCGCCAAAAAGAAAAGCCATAGACAGGAAAGCAGTACCTTTAAACATCCCCAGGAAATGAAGGTAATCGCCGATGAGGATACCGATAGCCAAACCCACCAGCAGCATACCGAATTTGAGGGTTGGGGATATCGGAGAACTTTTATTGATAAAAATGGAAGCATCTACTCCTTTGTCGATCATCGACATCCTTTCCTTGTGGCGGGTAATGAAGAATATAAACCCTAACATAAATATGCCGATGATTCCGGCCACCATTACTAATCCAGGTCCCATACTATTTTTAATTTAAGATTTTACGATTTAAAATTAATTGCACATATGACTGGGGAAGGGGGAAAAAGGTTACAACATTTGCCGGAAAATATTTTTCGAAATAAATAGTCCGGAATCTGTAACCTCCACGACAAAAAGCGGGTCTAAGACATAAGTTAAAAAACAATGACTTAAATTAGTGTATCATTTCCTGTGCAAGCGTCCCTTAATTCATGAAAGAAGCAGAAGATAATGTCTATATCGACAGAATAAAGAAAGGAGATCCTGCTTCTTACGGTTTTCTCGTAGACAAATACAAGGATATGGCGTACACTATTGCCCTGAGAATCCTCCATAATTCGGGGGATGCCGAGGACGCCGCCCAGGAAAGTTTCGTGAAGGCTTATCAGCAGATACACCGCTTTGAAGGCAAATCGAAATTCTCGACTTGGCTGTATACCATTGTTTACAGGACCTCGGTGACCAAGCGTCAGAAAAGTAAGGCGGAGGTCTTTTCGATCCATGACCATTTCAGCGACACTTACATGGCGGACGATGACCAGAACCAGGTGGAGCGGCTGCAGGCCAGCGATGAGCAGAAATTTATCAGCCAGGCCATTGCCAAGCTGCCTCCTGTGGAAAGCCTGCTGATTACTTTGTTTTATATGAATGAGAATTCAATTAAAGAAATTATGGAAATTACGGGCCTGACGGAATCCAACGTGAAAGTGAAATTATTCAGGGCCAAGAAAATATTGGAGGAGCAGTTAAGGTTTTTATTGTGAGTTACCTTGATAAAGAATTTAAAGCAATGAAAAAGGAAGAGCGTTTCAGAAAGTTGATACAAAAAGCAGAACCGGACAAGCCTTCGTCCGGATTTTCGGCCATGGTCATGCAGCAGATTGAAGCTGAAGCAGTCACGGCTCAGAGCAGAGAGGTAGCACTGGATCTTCTGCTGAAACAACAAACTGTAACAATAGCACCGCTTTCATTCGGTGAAGATGTGATGCAGAAAGTGCTGGCACCAAAACCCGCTCCGAAAACAGTAAGCATCAACAAAGTAGCCTGGTATTCCGTGGCCATAGCTTGCATGATCCTGATTACGCTGGCATTCTTGCCGGGGGCTCCTTCTCCGGAGATCGTCCCACATACCCCGCATCCGGGCTTTTTTGCCATTATCGCCCCTAAACTGGGGGCTATCCCGATGGTTTACCCGATTACTTTTTTTGCCCTCGGTATGCTGGTGGGTATGGATTATTTACTGAGGAGGAAGCTGGATTTTTGAGAGGCTATAAGCTTTAAGCGGTAAGCTGTGGGCCAGTATTCAGAGATCGGAAATCCGGTTATTTTTGGGGCGGCACTGACAGGATAACACCTTTTTCGGGTTCCCGGAGGAGAATGCTGTGTTCGTCGAGCAGTTCCCTGGCAGCTTCGTAAGGAAGGGAATCCAGGCTTTCGTTTTTCAGCTGGAAAGACCTCACTTTACCGTCAGCCTGCGTCCACTTAATGATCTTACAGCGGCAGAGGGCGTTTTCAGGTTCGTTGATGATTTCTTTCACGGTTCCGCCTTTGCCCAGTTTGATATACACTTCCCTGATGCCGATGATGCGGTTGCGATCACCGATGTCGAAATTCCAGGACGCGGAAATGACGCTTGAGAGGGTTTTGTTTTTTTCCAGTTTTAATAAGGAATGTTTGGGCGACTCATTTCCTGCGGCGTTCTTTACCCGGGAATGAACAGATACCAGCCACGGCGACTCAAACTGCATAAATCCTGTATGGTTGAAATTGGATCCGTACCGGACAAAGGTAAAATATCCGTCTTTATAGGTTACGTCGGCAATATTCGAAACCACCATATGATAGCGATCCGGATCAAAACTGCGTGCCTGAGGCGAACCGGTGTAACAAAGCCAGATGCCTTCCAGGCTGTCGGTTTCTGCCTTTGAGGGTGAATATGGCAGGATATTAAAGTCTTCTTTCAGGGTTTTCAGCTTACTCTTTTCCTGCAGCCAGAAGTAAGTGACCGCAAAAAGACCTGCTGTCAGAATGAAGACCAGTCCTTTTAGTAAGCCGGGTATTTGCCGCCAGCTTAAATAATTCCCTCTGCCAGTATTCTTTTGTTGAAGAGGGCCTTCTGAAACTGCCGGCTCATCATTATCCAGAAGAGCGGGATCCGACGGATTTTCAGCAAAGCCTTTCCGTCCGACACCAAAAAGGTAAATATAGCAGGCATCAACCAGGAACGGCCTGGGGTGGGTGACGATCTGGTTGTAGTATGCATCTTTGACCTGGTTGCCGGTGATGTCGTATTTCCTGAACGGGTATTCCGACTTCCTGATGCCTCTTTCGGGTGGGTAACGTTCATGCTGAAGGGCTTCGGCAGTAGTGGGCAGCTGGTTGCTGATCACACTCAGGGCCCGGGCTACTTCTTCATAGTTTTTACGGTTCGAATTACGAATCACCTTCTGACCGGTCTCGTCTTCAAACTTCTCGATGACCTTTCCTAATAAATAAGCTATCTCTTCTTTACCGGATTTTAATTTCATTTCTCAAAGGGATTCAACCTGGATGAGCAGCTTCAGACGTTCTGCACTTTTTTATATAACTCACTAAATAACAAACAATTAACGAATTCCAGAAATTAAGACTGAATTTCCGGAATGCATTTCATAAGTCAAAAACAGCAATAAATTGCCGGCCTTTTATACTTTTGGAAAATGCGGTGGCATTTATCACGGGGATTCGTCCGTCCATAAAACACTGACATGTAACCCGGAATTAAAACTACTGAAATTCGGGTGAACGACCAAGTGAATCCTGTGCTTTGCGGCATCGCATGCTTTAAAACATGAAATTCTGAACAATCAACCTTAAACAAATGAAAAAAAATCTCCTGATCTGTTTTATTATCTTCCTGGCAAGTCATGTTGCATGGGCAAAAACCGATACCATTGAAATAGCCTCTGTTAAAATGAAGAAAGCCTATAAAGCAGCGGTGACACTTCCGGCGTCTTATGCAGGGAGTACGAAATCGTACCCGGTGCTCTATCTGCTGCACGGCGGCTTCGGGCATTTTGATGACTGGCTGTCTAAAACACCCGACAAAAACCTGGTACAGCAACTGGCCGACCGATACAACCTGGTGATTGTTATGCCGGAAGGTGAGGTTTTCAGTTATTACATCGACAGCCCGGTAGATAAGAACAGCCAGTTTGAGTCTTATATTGTTAAAGACGTCATCAGCAAGATCGATAAAACTTACCGGACGATCGCTTCCAGGAACGGACGGGTGATCACAGGACTTTCGATGGGTGGCTACGGGGCTTTGTACCTGTCCGGAAAATATCCGGAGTTGTTCATTGCCGCAGGAAGTATGAGTGGAGCACTTAATCCCGACATGCAAGCATGGAAACTTCCCCAGGACGCTACCGCCAATATCAGAAAGGCCTTTGACGGGATCATCGGGTCTTATGCCACAGACCCTAAAACATATGATCCCTATTCTGTTATCCAGATGGCCGATAAAATGAAAACCAACGGTGTAAGTCTGATCTTTGATTGCGGTACCGACGATTTCCTGGTCGAACCCAACCGTGAACTTCACCGCAGACTGGTATTCAACAATACACCTCATGATTACTCAGAAAGACCTGGCGGGCATTCGTGGCCGTACTGGGAGAACTCTCTGCCCTATCATGTGCTGTATTTCAGTAAAATTCTTGCCACGGTTAATCCAGGTCATACCTATTAAATATACCCCTATGAAAAATATCCGTTTCATCCTGCTTTACTTTTTCATCCTGTTGATCGCCGGGCAAAAGGCCCGGGCTGCCGGGGCAGATACCCTGGAAATACAGAGTGCAGCCATGAATAAAACCCTGAAAGCGGTAGTTATTACTCCGCAAAACTACGGACATTCAAAAAAGAATTACCCGGTGGTTTACCTGCTTCACGGCGGAAGCGGTAATTACAAAAACTGGACGCAGCAAACACCTGATAAAACGCTGGTGTCGCGGATGGCAGATTTATTTGACGTCATCATTGTGACGCCTGACGGCGGGGCTTCCAGTTACTATTTCGACAGTCCGCTGCTGAAAGAAAGTCAGTACGAAACCTTCATCTCCAAAGAAGTGAGAGAGAAGGTGGATAACAGCTACCGCACCATCCGTGCACGGGAAGGCCGCGTGATCACGGGCTTGTCCATGGGAGGACATGGTGCGGTTTATATTGCCACCAAACATCCGGACCTTTACTGTGCCGCCGGAAGCATGAGCGGCGTGATGAATATCAACCCGGCTACCTGGAAAGTGACGCCGGATTTTGCGAAAATCCGTATTGAGAACTTTAAAAAAATGATCGGAGAACGCGAAGAAGCAGGCCCGTTTTATCCGGGATTTAACCTGATAACGATGACCGACCAAATCAAAACTGCAGGTCTTCACCTCATCCTGGACTGCGGTGTAGATGATTTCCTGATCGAACCGAACCGTGAGATGCATAAGCTCCTGACCGCCAACGGTACGCCTCATGACTATATCGAGAGGCCGGGCAAGCATGACTGGGCTTATTGGGAAAACGCATTGCCATACCACCTTTTGTTTTTCCAGAAGGTTCTTCAAACCAAAAAACAATAGGTAACCATGCTGGCATTATTAGGTTTTCTGACCATCGCCCTGTTCCTTGTGCTGGTGATCACCAAAAAGCTTTCGGTGTTGTTGTCCCTGATCATGATCCCGGTGTTTTTTGCCCTGGTCGGAGGTTTTGAGTTGCAGGCCATCGGCGACATGATCGTTACGGGCATTAAGCAGGTGGCCCCTACGGGTATCCTGCTGATCTTTGCTGTCCTGTACTTTGCCCTGATGATCGATGCGGGCCTTTTTGATCCGGTGATCTCGGGCATCATCCACCTGGCTAAGGGCGATCCTTTAAAAATAACCCTGGGCACAGCCCTGCTGACCATGATTGTTCACCTGGACGGTGACGGTACGGCCACGTTCATGATCACGATTTCGGCTTTGCTCCCTATTTACAAAAGACTGGGCATGAACCGGCTTCTTCTTCCGTGTATTGTGGCTTTAAGTGCGGGAGTGATGCACCTCGTTCCGTGGTCGGGTACCATGGCCAGGGCTTTGCAGGTCATGCAGACAGACGCCTCGGGCTTACTTGTCCCAGTGCTTCCTTCGATGATTACCGGCATTCTCTGGGTGCTGGGGGTAGCTTGGTGGCTGGGCAAGAAAGAACGTAAAAGGCTGGGCATTATCCATCTTGACTATAAACACGCTGACGAACTGACCGAATCTCAGAAACTGAGCCGCAGGCCTAAACTGATCCTGCTCAATGCGGTGCTGACAATTTCTTTGATTTTCTGTCTGATCATGGCCCTGCTACCTCCATCGGCTTTGTTCATCATCGGGTTTTCAGTGGCGATGCTGGTCAACTACCCTTCACAGGCTGATCAGAAAAAGAGGTTGCAGGAGCATGCTTCCAATGTCTTCTTTGTGTCGGTGATGATTTTTGCGGCAGGTGTTTTTTCGGGGATACTGACCGGCACCAAAATGATTGACGCCATGGCTCAGTCGCTGGTGACGCTTATTCCTTCTGAACATGCGGGCTATCTGCCTGTGTTGGTAGGGGTAACGAGTATGCCCCTGAGTTTTGTTTTTACGCCTGACGCTTATTATTTCGGGGTGTTGCCTGTATTAAAAGAAGCGGCCATTCATTACGGACTTAATCCCATCGAGGTAGGCAGGGCGGCTATCCTGGGACAGATGACGGTAGGTTTTCCCCTGAGCCCGCTCACGGCCTCCACCTTTGTACTGGTCGGGCTTTCGGAGGTTGAGTTATCCGACCATCAGAAGTTTACCTTCAAATGGGCCTTTATGACTACGTTTCTGATGACTTTAACGGCTTTGATTACCGGGGCCATTCACCTGCTATGAAAGAACTGAAAAAAATAAGGATCGGAGCCGGAGCGGGTTTTTCCGGTGATCGCCTCGAACCTGCTGAAATATTAGCCCGGAAAGGAGCAATAAACTACCTGGTGCTGGAATGCCTGGCAGAAAGGACCATAGCCCTGGCTCAGAAAAGAAAGCTGGCAGATCCGTCAAAAGGTTACGATCCTTTACTGGAGCGGCGGATGGAAATCCTTTTGCCGGTCATCAAAGAAAAAGGGATCAGACTGATCACCAATATGGGAGCAGCCAACGCCATAGCCGCTTCGCAGAAAATCATTGATATTGCAGTAAGAAATAACATTAGAGTGAAAGTGGCTGCCGTGACAGGTGACGATGTGCTTTCCCGGATCACAGGAAACGAAACCACCCTGGAATCAGGTAAGCCCCTCAGCAGTTTTGGCAAGATCATTTCGGCCAATGCTTACCTCGGAGCTGACAGTATCCTACCCGCCCTGGAGGCTGGGGCGGATGTGGTCATTACAGGAAGGGTGGCGGATCCGTCGCTGGTGGTGGCACCGCTGATGCATGAGTTCGGCTGGACTTACGAAGATACAGAACTGATCGGAAAGGCTACCGTTACAGGACATTTAATGGAATGTGCAGGCCAGGTGACGGGCGGGTATTTTGCCGATGGAGTTAAAAAGGTGGTTCCAGGCCTGGAAATCCTGGGACATCCGTTTGCCGATGTTTATGAAGACGGCACTTCGGTGATCGGGAAAGTGGAAGGCACCGGCGGGCTGATCAGCCTGGCAACGGTTAAGGAACAATTGCTCTACGAAGTGCTTAACCCGCATGCCTACCTCACGCCTGATGTTTCGGCCGATTTTACCTCGGTCTCTCTGAATCAGATTTCAGAAGACCGTGTGAAGGTAAGCGGCGGCGGCGGATCATCAAAACCAGATCAGCTGAAAGTCAGCGTAGGTTATCACGCCGGTTTTATGGGCGAAGGAGAAATTTTGTATGCCGGGACGTTCGCGATGGAAAGGGCAGAAATGGCTGCCGGAATCATCAGTTTAAGATTGAAAGGTGCATTCCCCGACAATCTTCGCATCGATTATATAGGTAGACATTCAGGTCATCCGGGTATCAGTCAGGATCATCCCGCTTCCTATGAAGTCCGCCTGAGAATTTCCGGCATGGCAGATTCAGCAGACATTGCTGCCCTGATCGGCGAAGAAACAGAGGCTTTGTATACCAACGGCCCCTCAGGTGGTGGCGGGGTGAGAAAATCTGTGAATGAGATCATCGGGGTACAGTCCATACTGATGGACCGGAAAAGTATTCATCCATCATTTTCTGTTTTTGAATCATGAAGACGAAATTGTACAACATAGCCCACAGCCGTGCCGGGGACAAAGGCAACACCCTGATGTTATCCCTGATCCCATTTGAAGAATCAGACTACCCGGCCCTGATTGAAAAAGTAACAGCTGAAAAAGTAAAAGAACACCTGAAATCCATTGTCAAAGGCAAGGTTATCCGCTATGAAATGCCTAATATTTCATCGCTGCTGTTCGTTTGCGAGGAAGCTTTATCCGGTGGGGTAACGACTTCGCTGGCCATTGACCCTCACGGGAAGACCCTCAACTATGCCTTACTGGAGATGGAAGTGGAATGGTGAACAACGGTCAGTACAGACGATATCAATCCTTAGATACGAACGGCCGTTCGTATCTAAGGATTATCTATTTTGTGTTTATCCGCTGATTCTTCAAAAAACAGACGTCGCAGGCAAGACCTCTACTATTCTTTCTTCCTTCAAAACATGCATCCGAGATTCTATCATTTAAAATTCTGTCATTCAAAATTGTATCATTCCATCACTCACTCTTCAGTGTTTTCACCGGGTTCATGAGGGCGGCTTTGATAGCCTGATAGCCTACGGTAAACATGGCCAGAACAATGATAGCAACGGCCGACAACACAAATACCTTCATATCAAGGTCTATGTGATAGGCGAAATTGCTGAGCCATTCTTTCATGCCCCACCCTATCAGCGGAAAAGCAATGACCATAGCGATCAACACGAGTTTGAGAAAATCAGCCGACAACAAAGCGGCCACATTACCCACAGACGCCCCCACCACTTTACGGATACCGATTTCCTTTTGTCTTCTCTGGGCCGTAAAGGTGGCCAGTCCGAATAATCCGAGGCATGAAATAATGATCGCTAAGCCCGCAAAATACCTTGACAATATGCCTACCCTGCGTTCTGAAGCGTACAGGGCTTTATAATTTTCATCCAGAAACTGGTACTCAAAGGGGTGACCTTTGTGAAAATCCTGAAATGCTTTTTCTACCCTGGCGATGGTCTGGACTTCAGAACCTCCGCTGATTTTGACCATGATGTTAGGCATCACCGGGTAAACCTGGAAGAAGCAGGGCTTCACCGTTTCATATAAAGATTCGAAATTAAAGTTTTTGACAACCCCGACAATCTGCCTTTCGTTGCCCCAGAATTTAATGTTTTTGCCTACGGGGTCTTTCAAACCCATGCTTTTAATGGCCGCTTCATTAAAAACGATCTCATTGCCGGCATTCTGGTTGGGCGAAAAACTACGGCCTTCTTTCAGTTGTATCCCTGCAGTTTCGATAAAATTGTAACCCACTTCCAGGTTGGCAAAATCAATGGTTTTGCCTTCTGCTTTGCCCGGCCAGTGGAAATCGGAAATGGAGCCGTGATCACCGGTCAGGTTATGGGAATAACTGGATGCACTGACAACACCGGGTATATTCCTGATTTCACCGAGGAAGGTTTCGGCAGCTTTGAGATTGGCCGGATCCATTTCGAAAGGGATCTCGAAGTGAATAATGTTGTCGCGGTTATAACCCAGGTTTTTGGTTTGTATATAGTCAATCTGCTGATAAACCACAAGAACAGATACAATGAATATTACCGAAACTGAAAACTGGAAAATGACCAGCCCTTTTCTCACCATCAGTTCTCCGACGGAGGTCCTGAGTTTGCCCTTCAACACAGCTGTGGGATTAAACCCGGACAGGTACAGGGCAGGATAACTCCCGGCCAGTAACCCGGTGAGCAATGTAATACCGGACACAGAAAGGATAAGGTTAAGGTCAAACCCAAGACTGATCTGTTTGCCGGTGAGGTTATTGAATTGCGGCAATATCAGCAATAAAAGGACACCCGCGAGGATGAGGGAAAGGAATGCCATCATCAGGGACTCTCCGAGGTACTGTATCACAAGGGAACTGCGGTGTGCTCCTATTACTTTTTTGATGCCTACTTCTTTCATTCTTCCGGAGGCTTTGGCGGTCGACAGGTTCATGAAATTGATACAGGCGATCACAAGAATAAAAACAGCGATGACAGAAAAAAGCTTTACATAAGTGATCCTTCCTCCTGCCTGCACACCGTTTTCAAATTGTCCGTGCAGATACTTATTCGAATATTTAACGGCAAATAACTGTGTGGTCATTCCTTTACCTTTCGATTTCAGATAGTGCCTGATCTTGCTGTTGAATTTCTCCACCTCTGTTCCCTTTTTCAGGACCAGGTAGGTGCCGGGGTCGCTGTTGCCCCATTCTTTCATACCCGGACGTTTTTCAACAAACAAATCAAAGTTGAACAGTACGTCATATTTTTCAGCGGCATTTACCGGTACATCTTTAAACACACCGCCGATGTTGTACATGCCGCTGAACTCTCCGTTGTTCCATTTGATGGATTTCCCCACGACATTTTTTTCAGAGCCAAACAACTTCGAAGCCATACTTTCTGAAACCGCTATGGTTGTTTTGCCTGCAAACAGTTCGCCGGCATCTCCCTGCACCATCGGGCAGGTCATCACATTAAAGAAGTCCTTACTGACAAACTGCCCTCCGGCTTTCAGGTGGGTCTCTCCTAAGCTGATGATCCCTTTGTTTGAAAACCAGGAAGCAGGCAGCACCGTGGCAGCATGCTCAATTTCGGGCATCTCCGATTTCATTGCTTCGGCAAGAAGTCCGGCGGTGTTAGGTATGGTCTCAATCCTGTCTTCATGAAAATGATTGGCCATGACCTGGTAAAGCTGCTCATCTTTTTCATTGAATTTGTCTATCTGCCGTTCGTCCTGCACCCAAAGATAAATCAGCAAGGTGCAAGCCAGGCCGGTTGACAGACCTGCCAGGTTAAGTAAAGTAAACTGGCGTTCTTTCAACAGATTACGCCAGGCGATTTTGAAATAATTCCTAATCATATCTATATGGAGTAATGGGTTTGAATAATCACTATCTTCTTTCTTTTTTAAGGCAAAAGGCCTGAAAAAACCAAGGACGCTCCAATAATATTGCCGTTTTGCCAACCGCTCACCAAACAGGCCGACGTCCCGTTGAAAGCGTTCATGCAGATCGCCCTGCACCTCTTCCAGAAGATGAGAAGCACAGAACCATTCGAGGAAACGGTCGGCAAGCCGGGGTGGGTTGGGTTTGGTTGGCATTTTACTCTGGAAAAAGGAGAAAGAAAAACGGACAAAGTATTTTTCCTCTCTGCACCGACATCGCAGGCAACGTCTCGGATTTTATTTAATTAATTTTTTTCTAATATATTTTGAACAGACGTTGCATGCAACGTCTCTACCTCACTAAACGCTAAATAGCCAACAGCTAATAGCTACTCGCTCTTCAGCGACTTCACGGGGTTCATCATCGCGGCTTTGATGCTTTGGAAGCTTATGGTCAACAGGGTAATCAGTAAAGCTCCTGCACCGGTTAAAGCAAAAATCCACCAGGAAAGACTGGTCCGGTAAATGTATCGCTGGAGCCATTCTTCCATATAGTACCATGACACCGGGACGGCGATACACAATGAAATGAAAACCAGTATGACGAAATCCCGCGACAATAAGCTCCAGAGGTTAAAAACTGAGGCTCCGAGGACTTTCCTTACCCCGATTTCCTTGGTCCTTTGTTCTGCCACAAAAGACGAAAGTCCGAATAAACCAAGGCAGGAGATAAAAATGGCGAGTGAAGAGAAGAAGGCCGCAAGCTTTCCGATCTGTTCTTCTGCTGCAAACTTGAATTCATATTCATCATCGACAAAATCATACGTAAACGGAGAGGAAGGGTCATGTTTCTTAAAAACCGCTTCCATGTTTTTCAGGGCCTGGTCTGCTGATAAATGAGGATGGATACGCAGGGTGATAAAGTTTCCCCCTCTCGGAGCAATAAAGTATATGGTCTGCTTGACAGGTTCAAAAGGCGAACTCATGAGCATGTCTTTTATCACACCGATGACTTTGAAGCTCCTGTCTTCCCACCTGATTGTTTTTCCTACCGGGTCTTTTAAGCCCATAAATTTCACTGCGGTTTCGTTGAGCACAAAACCGGCAGAATCTGTTGAAAAGTTTTTTGAGAAGTCTCTTCCGTCGGCAAATTTCCAGCCTACGGTGTTTCCGAAATCATGGGAGACGCCAATGGTGGCAAAATCTGCCTGAAAAGCCGGGTCTTTGCCTTCCCAGTCAAAATCTATGTTGTTGGAGAACACATCGGTGGCCGGACTCGCCGATTCTGCCATATCCAGTATCGTTCCGGTTTTTACCAGCTCATCTTTCACTACCTCAAAATGTTTGTGGATGTCTTTCGTATTGAGGTGAACGCTTACCAGGCCGTTGCGGTCATAACCGATGGGGCGGTTTTTGGCAAAAAGTATCTGCTTGTAAACCACCGCCGTGCCGATGATGAGAACGATAGAAACAGTAAACTGCGTAACCACGAGCACTTTTCTGGGAACAGCAGCGAACCTTCCGGCCTTGAAAGTACCTTTGAGGGTGGCAAGCGGCTGAAAAGAAGAGAGATAAAATGCCGGGTAACTTCCGGCCAGAAGCCCTGTCAGGAAAGTAAACCCAAGACCGGCGATCCAGAAATAAGGATTGGACCATAACATATTCATTTGCTTGTCAGCCACATCATTGAAAACGGATAAAGAAAGCCAGACAATGACCAGGGACAAGATAAACGCTATAAAAGATATCAGGAGGGATTCTGTAAAAAACTGGGTGATCAATTGTTCCCGGAGTGACCCTACGGCTTTCCTGATGCCCACTTCTTTGGCCCTTTTCTCCGACCTGGCGGTACTGAGGTTCATAAAATTGATACAGGCCAGGATAAGCACAAACACCCCGATGGCTCCGAAAAGCCAGACAAACTGGATTCTTCCGCCATTATTGAGCCCATTTTTCCATTCAGAATACAAGTGCCACCTGTTCATCGGGTGCAGAGAGATTTCCGGATTTGATAAAGCTTCGTCGGCTTCGGTTCTGCCCTTTTTCATGTACCTGATCTTTTCTGAAACGAGCTCCGCGTCGGCATTTTTGCTGAGCTTCACAAAAATCCGGAATGAATTATTACTCCATTCATGGTTGTCGCGGGCTGCTCTGATCCAGTCGGAAGTAGACACTAACAGATCCCAGGGCAGGATAAACCTTACGTCTCTGAAGGTTGTATTATAAGGCAGATCTTCATAAATACCTGTCACTTTTACGTCCAGCTTATTGTTTACTTTTACAATTTTATCGATCGGGTTAAGGTCTCCGAAAAGGGCTTTTGCCAGGGTGGTCGAAAGTAAAATGGAGTTCTGTTCTTTCAATCCGGATTTTGTGCCGGCTGTCATTTTAAGAGACAGCAAGTCAGGAGCTGCGGGTGACATGAAATTTCCCTGCCGGGTTATTTTACTGTCGCCGAAGGCCAGGTTGTACCGGGTGGTCCATGAGGACATCACCACGTCATCAAAATCAGCCGGATAAGTTTTGGACAACTCCTCTCCGACCGGAATCGAAACCGCAACAGCGGATTCGATTTCCCCGTTCATGGTACGGTGCTGCATGACCTGGGCAATGCGGTCATGATTTTCGTGATAATGATCGAAAGTCATTTCGTCATAAATCCACAGCCCGATCAGCATGGCCACGGTCATCCCCGCTGTGAGTCCCAGGATGTTGATCAGTGAATACCCTTTGTAACGGAGCAGGTTTCTGAACGCGATTTTAAAATAATTCCGTATCATATTCATTTGAAGTAAAGGGTTTGAATAGTCATTATTTGTTTTCTTTTTCAAAGCAAAAGGCCTGAAAAAGGCAAGTACACTCCACAAATACTGCCGCCTGGCCGACCTCTCCCCAAACAATTTCACATCCCGCTGAAAACGTTCATACAAATCACCCTGCACTTCCTCCAGCAGATGGGAAGCACAGAACCATTCAAGAAAACGGTCGGCGAAACGGGGTGGTTGGGTTGGCATTTTATTCCGGAAAAAGGAGAAGGAAAAAAGGACAAAGGTATTTTTCTTCTCCACAAGGAAGTTGTAAGCAACGTCCTCTATTTTATTTAACAATTCTCTTATTACAAATCAATGCTGCGAAAAGACTTTACGTGCAATGGCTCTGCTTTCCTCTGTCTTTTGAATTTCTTACAGAGGTCAGTGCAATGTCTGCTTATAAACCTTGCCATCTTTCATGACAAAAACTACTCCTTCCAAAACGCCGATGTCATTTAGCGGATTTCCCTTAACCGCAATAATATCCGCAAACCGACCGGCTTCAATAGTGCCTATGGAATTGCTTCCTATTAAATCCGCCGGATTAAGGGTTGAAGCACGCAATATCTCCATATTGCTCATTCCCGATGCCACATAAGTTTTATACATTCCTATGCTGGCCTGGCCCCGCGTCATTCCCGGAAACTCGTAATAAATATCCGATCCTATAGCAATCCTTACCCCTGCTTTTAAAGCCCTTTTTATCCTGTCCTGGTATCTTGTAACACCCGAAGCATCTGTAGGAACCAGGAAAATATTCTTTTTTGCCATCAGGTTAAGTACGGCTTCAGAAATGGTATAGCCGTGTTCAATGGAGCTTACACCCGCCTCAACAGCCGTCATCGAAGGACCGTCTCCGTCTGTAGCGTGTGCCGCCACAGGCAGGTTGGCCCGCTTTGCTTCCTCAACAATAACTTTCATTTCCTCAGAAGACAACCTGCGTGCACCTGAATTGGCGATTACCTTAATGCAATCGGCACCCTCATAAACGGCCTGACGCACGGCCTTCCTGGCTTCTTCTACTCCGCTTATCTGAATATATTCCTGACCTATCAGCTGCTGGGCTTCCGGCGTAACGGATTGGAACTGTCCCCCTACCGGAGCAAGAGCCCGGGTCGAAACAAACATGCGGGGCCCGGGCACATCCCCGTTCTTAATGGCATCTCTTAACGCAATGTCGGCATTGATGCCTGCATTTCCCAGATCACGCACAGATGTAAAACCTGCCTCCAGCATTTCACGTGCCAGCCTTGCACCGAGTAAGGCCCTTCTGGCAGGCCCGAGCTGAACCATTTCCAAAAGCCTGTTCGAGTTGTCGTCACCATATTTTGCATAATACTGGTGAAGCAGGTGTGTATGGGCGTCAATAAGTCCGGGTAAAAGCGTCACATCGCCCAGGGCAATCACCTGTACACTGTCGGGAATGCTGAGGCCTGAACCCACATTCACGATCTTATTTTTTTCGATGAATATGACTGCATCCGTGATTTCTTTACCCGAACGGACATCAATCATCCGCTTTGCGGTAACGGCAATCCTCTCTGATGATTTTTGAGCCTCTGCAGGCAACATCAACAACAGGGTTGATACAATGGTTAAAAATGTTATTTTCATTTTCACTAAAAGATGGTTTATTTCACCCCGTCCGGGCAAATTCAGGCCGGACGGGAATTCAAAATTATCTTACTCACTCTTCAGCGTTTTCACCGGGTTCATCAGTGCGGCTTTGATGGCCTGGTAGCTTACCGTCAACAAAGTGATGACCAAAGCACCGGCCGCCGTAACCACAAAAATCAACCAGGAAATTTCTGTATGATAATCATAACCGGCCAGCCAGTTTTGCATGGCATACCAGGCGATCGGAGTAGAAATAATACTCGAAATAAGTACAAGTGCCATAAAATCCCGGGAAAGCATCTGCCACAGATTCATCACCGATGCACCCAGTATCTTGCGGATGCCAATTTCTTTGGTACGCTGTTCGGCTACAAATGAAGCCAGTCCGAATAAACCCAGGCAGGATATCAGGATCGCGAGAGAAGCAAAAAAGCCCGAAAGTTTACCTATCCTTTCTTCTGCCTTAAACTTAGCGGCATATTCCACGTCAGCAAATTTGTAATCAAATGGTACAGCCGGGAGTACCTTTTTAAAAACCTCTCCGATTTTCGGAACAGCCACTGCAGCACTTACCTCAGGATTCAGCTTAACATTGAGCCAGTTCGGATCTCCGTACATAAAAAAGACAGTGGGTTTAATTTCAGCAAAAGGCGATTCCATGACCATGTCTTTTACCACTCCGATGATTTTGAAAGGTTTCTGAATATCCCCGGTCATCCACTTGCTTTTCCAGTTTACCGTTTCTCCGACCGGGTATTTTAAACCCATCAAACTGGCGGCGGTTTCATTGATGACAAATCCTGAAGAATCCGAGGCGAGTTCTTTTGAAAAATTCCTGCCTGCCACAAACTCCCACCCTACAGTTTTGGCATATTCAGGCGAAACAGTCAGTGTGGCAAACCTGTCTTTCCCCTGCTGATTCCCCTGCCATTTAAAACCCTCATTAGCACTCCAGACTCCGGTGGCCGGGCTTTGGGACAAGGCCGTTTCCAGCACTACACCTGTATTTTTCAATTCGGCCCTCAGCAGCTCTGATTTGGCGGCAAAGTCTGCCGATTTTATCTCTATCATCATCAGACCGTTCCTGGAATATCCTACAGGCCGGTTTTTAGCGAACTGTACCTGGCTATAAACAATAGCCGTGCAGATAACCAGTGTAATAGACACGGTAAACTGCATAGCCACCAGCACTTTCCTCGGCATGGAAGCAAAGCGGCCCAACTGCACTGTGTTGCCTTTCAGCACTTTAACCGGCTGGAATGACGTCAGGTAAAATGCGGGATAACTACCCGCCAGCAAACCGGTGATTAAAATAAAACTCAGGTTAAATATCCAGAAGTACATATTGCTCCACGGGATGGTCGTTTGCTTGGCAGCAAGATTATTAAACCAGGTTAATGACGCCGTTACCAGGACAATACTTATGATAAAAGCCAGAAACACGACCAGGAAAGACTCACTGAAAAATTGACTGATCAGCTGGCTTCTCAATGACCCTACGGCCTTCCGGATACCCACTTCCTTAGCCCGTTTTTCAGATCTTGCAGTGCTCAGATTCATGAAGTTAATGCAGGCCAGCAGCAACACAAAAAAGCCGATCAGTCCTACCAGCCAGATGTACTGCACAGGGCCGCGGTCAGGAATACCGTTTTTAAAATCAGAATATAAGTGCCAGTCCGACATCGGGTTCAGCCACATCTGAGGATTGGTGGCCGCCTCCTCTTTCATATTGTCCATGTTCCTGATCACATTTAGCTCAGAGTCCTTTATCGCTGCACTCACTTTTTTGAAGTCGGTTCCGGGCTTTATCTCTGCATACATCCACAAAGCGTGGTTGTCCCACAGCTTCTTACTCATATAAGGGTTCATAGCCAGGAAATAGTCCCAGGAGGACAGAAAGCTGACATTATGAAGAAACGAGTTCTGAGGGATATCCTCATAAACACCTGTGACTTTGACCTGATTCTTGTCTATTTCCAGGGATTTGTTTAAAGGATTTTCTTCCCCGAACAATGTTGCGGCAGCAGAAGCAGAAAGCAAAACAGACTGCTGATCGCTTAAACCGTCCCATGAACCTTTGAGCATCTTTAAAGTAAACATTTCAGGGGCTTCCTTTCCAACAAACTGCCCGGTCAGCGAAAAAGTGTTTTCACCGGTAGTAATGATATGCTCTCCGGGGTGCGTCACCGGAACTATGTGTTTAAAATGCTCCGAATAGTTACTTTTCAGCTCATTAACAAACGGGAACGGCACAGATGTGTTGACATCCACCTCACCGTTAACCACCTGATTTTGCATCAACTGGGCAATCCGATCATAATTTTTATGGTATTTATTATAGGACAACTCATCATAAACCCATAAACCGATGAGCATGGCCACGGCCATTCCCATAGCGAGCCCACCGATATTGATAGCAGAATAACTCTTGTTTTTCAGAAGATTCCGCCAGGCGATCTTGAAATAATTCCTAATCATATCTATGCTGAGTAAAGGGGTTGAATAATCATTTTGTTTCTTGTTTTTCAGGGCAAACGGCCTGAAAAATGCGAGTACACACCAGAAATACCTCCGCCTGGCAAACGGCTCTCCAAACAGCTTCACATCCCGCTGAAAACGCTCATGCAAATCGCCCTGTACTTCTTCCAGCAGGTGGGAAGCACAGAACCATTCGAGAAAACGGTCGGCCAGACGGGGTGGTTGGGTTGGCATTTTATTCCGGAAAAAGGAGAAGGGAAAACGGAAAAAGGTATTTTCTTCTCCATAGGGACGTCGCTTGCAACGTCCCTGTTTTTATTTAATAATTCTCTTATTACAAATCAGTGCGGCAAACAATCCTCGCATGCAATGACTCTTCTCTAACAGCTAAATAGTTAATAGCTTATTGTTTACCCCTATTCACTCTTCAGCGTTTTCACCGGGTTCATCAGTGCCGCTTTGATGGCCTGGTAGCTTACGGTCAGCAGGGTAATGAATAAAGATCCCACACCCGCCACCGCAAAAATCCACCAGGATATATCCGTTCTGTAATCATATTTCTGAAGCCAGTCGTTCATGAAATACCACGCGACGGGAATAGCAATAAACAATGAGATCAGTACAAGCATGACAAAGTCCTTCGACAGCAACTTCCAGAGGTTGAATACCGATGCTCCGAGCACTTTCCTGACACCGATCTCCTTGGTGCGTTGCTCCGCCACAAAAGAAGCGAGACCGAATAAGCCGAGACAACTGATAAAGATAGCCAAACCAGCAAACACCGACGCCAGTTTTCCTATCCTCACTTCTGCATCAAATTTGGAGGCAAACTCAGTACTCGCAAACTTGTAATCAAACGGAGCGGCAGGAATCAGTTTTTTGAAGACCTTCTCTGCTCCGGCTAAAGATTCAGAGGCACTTTTAGCAGGATTGAGCTTAAGAACAATCCAGTTGACATTGTGAGGACTCAGCATATAAACGGCCTGTTTCACTGGTTCATACGGCGAATCCATCAGCATATCCCTGATCACCCCGACTATTTTGAAGTTTGGGGCATCTTTATCACTTCCCCATTTGACCGTCTGTCCTACCGGATCTTTAATGCCCATAAACCGTACAGCAGCTTCGTTAAGCACAATTGCCGAAGTATCCGTAGAAAAATCGCGGGAGAAATCCCTGCCCTCTTTAAATTCCCACCCAACTGTTTTACCAAAATCATGGGTTACCCAGACGGTTGCGAAGTCAGCATCAAGCTCAGGATCCTTGCCCTGCCACTGAAACCCTCCGCTGTTAGACCACACACCGGTAAGCGGACTGGAACATTCCACCATTTCTTCCACCGCTCCTGAACTTTTAAGTTCGTTTCTCAGGAGATCAAATTTTCCGTAAAAGTCGGGAGAAGACATCTGTATCATCACAAGACCATCCCTGTTGTATCCCACCGGGCGGTTTTTGGAGTGTTGTATCTGTCTGTACACAATGATGGTACCAATGATCAGCGTAACCGATACCGTAAACTGCAGCACAACGAGGGCTTTGCGGGGCATGGAAGCAAAACGCCCTGCTTTAAAAGTACCTTTCAGTACCTTCACCGGCTGGAAAGAAGACAGGTAGAGTGCCGGGTAACTTCCGGCGATCAGGCCTGTGAAAAGGCTGAAACCGATTCCGGCTATCCAGAAAAACGGATTTGTCCACAATATTTCGATTTTCTTATCAGCCACTTCATTGAACCAGGAAAGGCTCAGCTGTACCATCACCAGCGACAATGCGAAGGCGATCAGCACCACCAGCAGCGACTCGCTGAAGAACTGCGAGATAAGCTGACCACGCACTGAACCTATGGCCTTACGGATGCCTACTTCCTTGGCCCTCTTTTCAGACCTAGCGGTACTGAGGTTCATGAAATTGATGCAGGCTAGGATCAGCACAAACACGCCCACCACACCAAACAACCACACATATTCTATAGCTCCGCCGGTCTGGATCCCATTTTCCCAGTTTGACCGCAGGTGCCATTCAGACATCGGGTGAAGCTGGATTTTAGCTTTGTATTTTTTTTCATCGTCTGCTACATTATTCAGCTTTGCATTGAGGATCGCTTTGTTGACAGTTTCGAAATCTGTGTTGTCAGCAATCTGGGCGAAAATCTGGAATGAATTATTGCCCCATTGGTTCTGATCACGGGCCCTTTGTACCCAGGGTTCTGATGACACAAAAAGAGCCCAGGTAGATATAAATTCAAGTTCCCTGAATTCTGTGTTATACGGCAGGTCTTCATAAACCCCGGTTACCCTGACATCCAGTTTGTTATTGATTTTCATCAGTTGATTGACCGGGTCCGTTTCTCCGAAAAGGGCCTTTGCCGTTGATTCTGAAAGTAATATTGAATTTTGTTCCTTTAGCCCGTCTTCCGAGCCATGAATCATCTTAAGAGAGGCCAGTTTAGGAAAATCCGGCTCCATAAAATTTCCTTTTTTGTTCATCTTTTTATCCCCGAATGAAAGGATGTTGTCCCCTGTCCATGTGGCCATGGACAAATACTTGAAGTGACTGCCGTATTTATTTTTCAGTTCCGGACCCAAAGGAAACGGCATGGCCACCTCGGCGAATTCATTGCCGTTAGACGTCTGATACTGTAATAACTGGGCCACCCGGTCATAATTTTTGTGGTATTTGTCATACGATAACTCATCATAAATCCACAGGCCGATGAGTATGGCTACCGTCATGCCAGTAGCTAGACCGACGATGTTGATGGAGGAATAACCTTTGTGTTTTACAAGGTTTCTGAAGGCGATTTTAAAATAATTGCTAATCATAATCTGAGTATATAAGGGTGTTGAACTTTTTTCTTTCCAGGCAAAGGGCCGCATAAATCCCAGCACATTGGCCACATATTCTCTTTTTGCCGAACGCTCTCCGAACAAAGCCGCATTCTTCTGAAACCGCTCTTCCAGGTCACCCCGGATTTCCTCCAGCAAATGGTCTGCACAAAACCATTCTAGCAATCGGCTGGCCCATCGGGGCGGTTGGGTTCTTTTTATCATTATTTTTTACCTTAAGCAGTAAGCTTTTCTTTTTTTGACAATCCACTCATTCTATCATTCATCATTCTATCATTCACTCTTCAAAGACTTTACCGGGTTCATTAACGCTGCTTTGATACTTTGATAACTTATGGTGAGTAAGCCGATAAAAGCCACCAGCAAACCGGAAAGCACAAAGACCAGCCAGCTCATATCTACTTTATAGGCAAAATTCTCCAGCCATCGGCTCATCACATACCAGGCCAGCGGTGAGGCAATGAGAATAGCCACAACCACAAGTCTGAGAAAATCCTGAGAAAGCATGGCTACAATGCCGGACACAGAGGCACCGAGTACTTTCCTGACCCCGATTTTCTTGATGCGTTGCTCTGCCGTGAAAGCAGCAAGGCCAAATAGCCCCAGGCATGCGATAAAAATAGCAAGGCCGGCAAAAATGGTGGCCAATACACCTACAATACTTTCACTTTTGTAAAGTTTCTGATACCCTTCGTCTACAAAAGAATAGGTAAAAGGGAACCTGGGGTTTATTTTTTTATACACTGCCTCAAGGCCCGACAATGCCTCTTTAGTTTGCCCGGGTTCTGTCCTGACGAGTATGCTCCCAGCCTTCCATTCAGCCAGGCGGATGATCAAAGGGCGGATGGGATCATGCAGCGAGTTAAAGTGAAAGTCTTCTACAAGACCCACTATTTTTCCGGGCTTATCCCAGAACGTCAAAGGCTGGCCGACAGGATTTTTATATCCTATTTTCTTTGCAGCCGTTTCATTGATGATGTAACTGCTTGAATCTGTCGCAAATGCCTTATTGAAATCCCGGCCGTCTTTAAATTTCACTTTCATGGTTTTGGCAAAATCGTACCCTGTTGCCGTATTATGGAATGAAATAACAGCTGCCGGGCTTTTACCAGGCCAGCTGACGCCTTCTGTAGTATTACCGTTGTTGAGCGGGGATGTGTGCATAAACGTTACCGATTGGATCCCGCTTTGCCTTAACAAATCTTCCTTAAAAATATCGTACTTACTACTCAGTTCACCTTCAAGAGGTATACTGATCAGGTTTTCACGATTATAGCCGAGGTTTTTGGTTTGCAAGTACTGAAGTTGTCTGTACACCACCGCCGTACCTACGATCAGCAGCATGGATAAAACAAATTGAAAAACCACCAGTCCCCGTCTGAACAGCTTCGCCCCGCTTCCGAAACGTAATGTGCCTTTCAGTATCTTTACCGGATTCAGGGAGGATAAAAAGAACGCCGGATAACTGCCTGCCAGCAAGCCCGTAAAAATCAGTAAACCCGCCATATAAAACCAGAAAACGGGTTTCCCAAACGGCAAAAACAACTGTTTATCCGTCAGTTGATTAAAGAAAGGAAGAATAAAATATACCAGGGCAATGGCCACAACGGTAGCCATGGCGGTTAATAAAACGGCCTCTCCTATAAATTGCCCGATCAGCAGCCCTCTGTCTGCCCCTACCACTTTTCTCACACCTACTTCCCTGGCTCTTTTAACAGACCTTGCAGTAGCCAGATTCATAAAATTAATGGTAGCGATCAGCAGTAAAAACACGGCAATTATGGCCAGAAGACGAACATAATCTATGCGGCCTCCGTCAAGATACCCGTCTTTGAAATTAGAATGAAGATAGGCGTCTTTCTCGGCCATCAGAAAGAGGTTGACAAAATATCCTGAGCTGAAATCCTTGTTCAGGCCTTTCAAAAACCACTTAAGCCTGGCATTCACCTGTTTCGGGTCAGCATCTGACCGGAGAAGAATACGGGTGCCAGGACCAAAATTGGTCCACTCTTTCAGCCACTTTTCTCTTGAAAGGTAGTCGTCCCAGTTCAATAAAAATTCATATTTATCAGGAGCCTGAGCCGGAAGGTCCTCATAGACAGCCGTAATCTGGTAATCCTTTCCATTACCAAACCTTATGGCTTGCCCAAAAGCTTTCTCCGGATCAGAAAAGTATGTTTCTGCCAACTTTCTGGACACAGCAATGCTTCCAGGGGATTTAAGAGCTGAATATGTTCCTGCCAACAGTGGGATTTCATACATTTTGAGCCAGTCTTCTCCTGCGAAATTTCCTCTTTGGCGGGTTGTTTTATTACCGGCCGTCAGAACGTGTGACTCGGAAGATGAAAGACCGGCAGCATAAATAATCTCAGGGAACTGTCTTTTCAGTTCATCAGCAAGTAAGCCGGGTGTGTCTTCATCAGCCACTATTTTGCCGTCTGTAAACTCCCTCTCCATGATCCTGTAAAGGTCAGAAGTATTTTTATAATGTGTCCCGATACTTTTTTCATCCTCAATCCAAAGGAAAATCAGGATAGCCGAGGCCATTCCCAGGGCAAGCCCTGAAATATTAATAGCTGAAAAAGATTTACTGCGAACCAGGTTCCGCCATGCGATTTTAAAGTAATTGCTTATCATCATTTTCATCTGTAAAGGTGTCGAACTCTTTTTATCTCTCCAGGCAAACCGCCTCACAAACCCGAAAACTTGTGCTACATACTGCCTTTTTGCGGAACGTTCTCCAAACAAATCCACATTCCTCAGAAACCGCTCTTCCAGATCTCCCTGTATCTCTTCCAGCCAATCATCTGAACAAAACCATTCGAGCAGACGAGCGGCCCACCGGGGTGGTTGAGTTCTTTTCAGCATCGTTTTTTCTCTTTTTAAGCGACAAGCTTTTTATTTTCCTGAACAAATCACAATTCATTCATTCTATCACTCTATTATTCTATCACTCTATCATTCACTCATTCCATCACTCACTCCTCAAAGACCTCACCGGGTTCATTAATGCTGCTTTGATGGCCTGAAAACTTACTGTTAGCAGTGAGATCAGCAAAGCTCCTGCCCCGGAGCCCACAAAAATCCACCAGGTAATGTCCGTTTTGATGACATACCCTTCGATCCATTTATTCATAAAATAATAAGCAAGAGGCGAGGCGATGAAAAGGGAAATGGTTACCAGGATCAGAAAATCCCTGGAAAGCAATCCCCAAAGGTTCAGGACCGAGGCCCCAAGTACTTTTCTGACACCAATTTCTTTGGTACGTTGTTCCGCAATAAAAGACGCCAGACCGAATAAACCCAGGCAGGAAATCATGACGGCGAGGATGGTAAAAAACAATGACAGCTTACCGATGCGTTCTTCTTCTTTGAATTTTTTACCATACTGAACATCCACAAAATTGTACATGAATGGGCTGGAAGGGTTATGCTTCCTGAAAACATCTGCTACTTTTTCAAGGGCTGTCGAAACGGGCATTCCTTCAGATAGCCTGACCATGATCATATCTACCGCCTTATAATTAATGACATAAAAAGCCGGTTTGATTTCCTGGAAAGGAGATTCTTTGATGATGTCTTTGACAATACCGATGACTTTAAGAGGTTTTCCCTGGTGTGTAACAATCTCTTCCAGCGGATTTTTGAAACCCGTAAGTTTCAGCGTAGCTTCACTCAGAATAACGGCTGAAGAATCTGTGCTGTAATTTCTTGAGAAATCCCTGCCCTGTACTATTTCCCAGCCAATCGTTTTTCCATAATCGTGCGTGACATTGTTGCCCATCAGCAATGGCCTGGAATCCGGTTCCTTGCCCTTCCATGAAAAATTAGTGGTAAGTCCGCCGCTTCCTGTAATAGACCCTACAGATTCCGCCACTTCAACCACTGCCCCGGTTTCAAGAAGATCTGTCCTTAGCTCATCATAATGCCCCTGCAACTCAGGCGTATTCAACCTGACCTCAATGATGCCCTGCCGGTTGTATCCGACCTCCAGATTTTTAACATGCTGAATCTGTCTGAAAACGATAACCGTGCCTATGATGAGTGTGACCGATACTGTAAATTGCATAACCACCAGTACTTTCCTGGGAACCGCCGCAAAACGGCCCACTCTGAAAGTTCCTTTTAGCACCTTTACAGCCTGAAAAGAAGACAGGTATAAGGCCGGGTAACTACCGGAAATCACGCTCGTCAGCAAAGTAAAACCAAGTCCGGCGATCCAGAAAAGAGGATTTTCCCATAAAATCCTTATTTGCTTAGCAGCCACTTCATTGAATAGCGGAAGGCTAAGCTGAACGATGATCAGTGAAAGGATGAATGAGAGGAGAACAACCATCAGCGACTCGCTGAAAAACTGCATGACCAGTTGAGTCCTGACAGATCCCACGGCTTTCCGGATCCCCACTTCTTTGGCTCTCTTTTCAGACCTGGCCGTGCTCAGGTTCATAAAATTGATGCAAGCCAGGAGCAGAACGAACCCGCCGATGATGCCGAATAGCCATACAAACTGGATAAGCCCTCCCGTATTCAGGCCATTTTTAAATTCAGAATAAAGATGCCACCGGCTCATAGGGTGGATAAAAAATTCAGGTTTGTAAGAAGG
Organism: Emticicia sp. CRIBPO; assembly: GCF_009905725.1. Lineage (GTDB taxonomy): Bacteria > Bacteroidota > Bacteroidia > Cytophagales > Spirosomataceae > Leadbetterella. The sequence continues at coordinate 171,789 of NZ_JAAAKV010000009.1, forward strand.
CGGATTGTTCATTTTCATCCGGATATCACGGATTTTAGAAGATAAAGCCTCGAAATCAGCCCCGGTCTTCAGCTGGACAAAAATCTGGAAAGAATTGTCGTCCCAGGCGTCAGTCACACTCTTTACATAAGGATTTGTGGCCTCATACAAACTCCAGGGCAGAAGAAACGACACGTCATTGAAGGAAGTATTAAAAGGAAAGTCCTTATACACCCCTGCCACTTTAACACTGGCTTTGTTATCTATCTTTATGATTTTATTCAAAGGGTCTTCGTCCCCGAATAAGGCTTCAGCACTGGATTCGGAAAGCAGCACCGAGTTTACATCTTTCAGACCGTCCTTTGATCCTGAAATCATGTTCACGGACAGCATATCTGTGAAAAATGGTTCTACATAATTACCTTTCCTTTCCATTTTCTTTTCCCCGGCATCCAGGATAAGCGAGAGGTTGTTGGAAGAAAGACTCACAGCCTCCACGTCAGGGTATTTTGTCCTTAACTCCTTTGCCAGGGGAATCGGCAATACGGTGTAGGAAGATTTTTCGACATCAAATGTCACAAACTGCCACAGCTGTCCCAGGCGGTCATAGTTTTTAAATGACTTGTCATAGGACAATTCATCATGCACCCACAGACCGATGAGCATGGTCACTGCCATCCCGGTGGCCAGTCCGAAAATGTTAATAAAAGAGTAACCTTTGTGTTTCAGCAGGTTTCTCAGGGCGATTTTAAAGTAATTGCTTATCATAATTTGTGTATATAAGGGTACCGGACTTTTCTCATTTTTCAGGGCAAAGGGTCTGATAAACCCCAGCACACTAACTGCATACTGCCTTTTTGCGGATTGCTCTCCGAACAGATCAACATTCCGCAGAAACCGCTCTTCCAGATCTCCCTGTATCTCTTCCAGCAAATGGTCTGCACAAAACCATTCGAGCAGACGACTGGCCCATTGGGGTGGTTGAGGGTTCTTTGGCATTTTCCTTGGCTTTAACTGGTAAGCCTTAAGCTTTTAATTTTTTCAGACCATTCACAAATCACTCATTCATCATTCTGTCACTCACTCATTCATCATTCAGACATTCTATCACTCACTCTTCAGCGTCTTCACCGGGTTCATCAAAGCCGCCCTGACTGATTGATAACCGACCGTCAGCAATACCAACCCTATAGTAGCCACAGCGGTGAGCACAAAAATCCAGACATTGAACGGCACCTGGTAGGGATAGTTACTCAGCCATTGTTGCGTGGCATAATAGGCCAGCGGAAAAGCTACCACCAGTGAAAAACTCACCAGTTTCAAAAAATCAGTGGAAAGCAGCTGTACAATACTTCCGATAGAAGCCCCCAGCACTTTGCGGATACCGATTTCCTTGGTTCGTCTTTCGGCTGAAAGCGTCGCCAGACCAAACAGGCCCATACATGAAATGAATATCGTCAGCAGTGTACCAAACAGCAGAATCTGCTTCCATTTAGCCTCTGATTCGTAGTTTTTCAGATTTTCCACATCCTTAAAGCGGTAACTGTATGAATGGACAGGAAAGAGTTTTTTGAATGTTTTTTCGATGTAAGCCAGGCTTGATTGCTCGGTATTGGGTTTGATCTTGATATAACTTACTCCATATTCATTCTGAGACTTCATCGTAAACAGCTGGGAACCGATTTTCTGATTCAGGGCATCGTAGTGATAGTCTTTTGTCACCCCGATTACCTTGTAAACCTGGTCTGATTCCCCCACAAAGAATCTCACGTCCTGCCCGACCGGGTTTTTCCAGCCTGCTTTTTTGACAAACGATTCATTGACAATTACCGACTGGCTTGAATCTCCCGGAAAATCTGCAGAGAAATTTCTGCCCTGGATCACCGGGATCTTCAGCATCGGCAAAAATTCGGCGTCCACTGTTTCGTAACTGAAGTTAATCTGGGTGTCCCCGTTTATTTTAGCAACAGTGCCCCATCCTCCGCCATTTTTGGGAGCATAACCCAGGATATCCGGATTTTTAAGCAATTCATTTTTAAAAAGCCTCGCTTCATTACGGCTTAACCGCCATTTATCTACCATGACCAGGTTTTTATCATCATAACCCAACTCTTTGTTGGTAAGGTAGTTAAACTGCGAATAAATGGTCATGGTAGCTATAATCAGGAAGGAAGCCAAGCCGAATTGCAAAGTCAGCAAACCCTTCTGCAGATAATTTTTCCCCGATAAAGTGAAGCGGCTGTATAAGGTCTGTACAGGATCGAATCCCGACAAAATATACGCAGGATAAAACCCGGCCATCAGACTGGTAACCAGGAAGATTGCCACATACCCGATGATCAGCTGAATATCAAGCAGATAAGAAAAAGAAAGGGCTTTGTTGGATAACTGGTTAAACGTAGGCAGAATCATATTAACCAAACCGACAGCCAGAGCAAAAGCCAGAAAGCACAAACCGAACGACTCTCCCAGGAACTGGAAAATCAGCTGACTTCTGTCTCCGCCCACTACTTTCCTCAACCCTATTTCCTTGGCACGTTTCAAAGACCTTGATACTGTGAGGTTAACAAAGTTGATACAGGCAATCAGCAGGATGAAGATGCTTATTCCGGTCAGGATATAAGAAAACATCGGGTTGCTGGCATCGGAAAGCCCGTTGCTGGCCTGGTATTGGGTATTAAGGTGAATATCAGTGTAGGGTTGTAACAGGTAAGCGGCCGATTCCTTTACATCATATTTCTCCAGCATCAATTTAATGGCATCCCTGGCATCTGCTTCATAAATCTGCTTCATTTTCGCCTCCACTTTGGCGATATCAGAGGCCGGGTGAACCAGCACAAAAGTGTTCAGGTAAAAGCTGAACCAGTTTTCTTTGTTCTGAATTTCCTCCTGGCTCACCTGCATCGGTAGCAGCAGATCAAACTTCAGAGTAGAGTTCTGCGGGCATTTTTTGGACACCCCGGTGATCAGCACCGGAGCAGGCTTTCCGTCTTCCAGCATCTCGAGGGTTTTACCCAGGACATCCGTTGTTCCGAAATATTTCTCAGCCAGTTCTTCCGAAATCACAGCCGAATTAGGTTTCTGAAGGGCTGTGGCCGGATTGCCGGCAGACAAAGGGAAAGAGAACATTGAAAAGAAACCGGCATCAGCATAAAGAAGCTCCTGACTCTTGATTTCTGTCCCCATTTTTATGTTTCTGAAATCACTTCTAACCCTTACAAAAGCTTCTATTTCAGGTATTTTATCTTTAAAACGCGGTCCCGGCAAAGAACCCGTGTTACCATCAGCATTTTTAAGGCTTCCGTCAGGGTTTGTCCACCGGTTAACAATCCTGTAAATATTCGGATTTTGTGCATGAAACTGATCATAGCTGATCTCATCTTTGGTATAAAGCAGAATCAGCATCGCCGCAGCCAGGCCAATGGCCAACCCTACAATATTAATGGAAGCATAAACCTTATTTTTAGCCAGGTTTCTGAAAGCGATCTTAAAATAACTTCTTAACATATCTGTACTGTTTACCGGTTTGGAGTAATAAGTCTCTTTTTTTCTTTTGATGGCAAATGGTCTGAAAAAACCAATCACACTGGTATAATATTTTCTTCTGGCAGCCTTTTCTCCAAACGCTTCCACGTTTTGCCCGAAACGCTCATGCAGATCGCCCTGAATCTCCTCCAGCAAGTGGGGAGCACAGAACCATTTCAGCAGGCGGTCGGCCATGTGAGGCGGATTAGGCTGCTTCATCATATACTGACTGCCGGGAAATTCTGTGGTGAAATAGAATCCCACATCCTGTTACGGACCGTCCTGATTTCATTCAGTGTGCGGTTGCCCAGGGCCGTAACGGTAAACAACCGCTTCCGGCGGCCTCCGCGTTCGGCAGTGGCCTCTCCCATTCTGGAATGAAGCATGCTTTTTTCCTGAAGGCGGTGCAGTGCCGCATGAACAGCACTGAGGCTGGCCGATCGTCCGGTCTGCTCTTCGATGGCGTCGGAAATAGAAACCCCGTAAGCCCCGTCGCCCAAAACGGCTACGGTCAGCAAAACGATTTCTTCAAACTCTCCAAGATATATTCTCTTCATGATGTTATTATATTCGCTTTTGTAGAACAAATGATATGCCATCAGCAAAAAAGCCCCTAAAACGCTGTATTTGAAGGATTAGACCCATAAAAACTGTCCGGAATCGTACAGTTGGGCTGTCCGGAAACGAACATGAACAGCAGAAAAACCCGGAAGAAACGAAGGGACATAAATCAATAATAATCTCCGAAGCCGGGATGCCTCCCTGTATTAAAAATATGCTTTCTGCAATGGCGATAAGATTCGCAATTGCGTAACTTAAATGTAATTAGAGAACGTTATGATCAGTGTTGCTAATTTTTTAAAGAAGAAAAGGACTTTTTCTATGTAAAAGGTTTCGACAAAAGGGTTTTAAAATTCAGAGAAAAAGAGCAAACTAAATTTGTATCCAACCTCATGAAGAAATCTGATCTGAGCATTACAAAAATCGTAGAACTGGCGGATGTTTCTGTGGAGTTTGTGAAAGAGATAAAGTTGTAAATAATTCACGAGACCACCGTTCAAACCATTCAACTCATTTTTTATTTCTTTGACATATCATTTCCAATCTCAGTATACAAGTCATATTAAACTTATCCCTGTTATAAACAACATCATTCTAATGCAAATAAAGAGCTTATTTTGAACTACTTCTTTATATCATTGTCAAATGATAAGGGGATCGCAAACAAATAGTTATCTGCCCGTAGAAAGCTATCATACCTTTCTATCGCAAAATACTTATTCATCATAAGTGAATGCAAAGCAAAATTCAGCTCTATATGATCTTGATTACAATGATTAAAAAATCTAAAAAAAACTTCCAAAATTATGGTATAGTCTTCATCAAGGTCCCAAAGCCCGTCAGTCGACTTAATCCGCTTCACCAGCTTTTCTCCTAATGGTTGCGGCAATTCTCCATAAACAATTACGGAATCTACTTTATTTGACTTCATTGTGATGTACACACTTACCTCCTTATTCAAACAGGAATCAGTGTAATACTTTAAGTCCTTTGTCAGATACTGATAAAAAGAATTGTTATATTCTTTGGATTTGAAAAAAGTTTTTTCGCTTTCTTGTCCTTTAGATACCAAGGCATAGAATACTATTGATATCAAAATAACCAGTCGTGTTACTTTCATGAATTCTATATATTAAAACCTCCTCCAATCTCTTCGTTCAGAATCAAAATATATCCTTTCCTTCGCCTTGAAATCTATAAATTCATAATATTTAAAAACATCTAGTTTATTTCTAAGCCTGCTTTTTAGTTCATCATGCCCGACAGACTCACCCATCAGGTCATCAAAAATATAACTACCTGGTAGCTCAAACAGAGCTTTTGATTTTATTAACTGTATGAGCCTTTCTTTACTTTCTTTGTCATACCAGTGGCTGTTATGGGTATCGTTCATGGCTTCTCTACCCATTAAAGCCATCGTATTATCTTCGTATATCAGCACCACTTTATTTAAAATTACCGTGTAATAGGGAGGAAATAAATTACACAAAACACAATCCCCTGAATCATCATCAATCAATGGATATACCATTATATTCAGATTTAGCTTGGAACGATTCTCTTCTGTTTCTCCGCCCAACATATTCAATGGTCGTCCACCGCGAATGCTCATACTTATGCTGTCTATTACTACAAAGCCAAGCCCCTTCCCAAATAATTCGTTACCGGCTGCATGCCTTGAAATATAATTTTCAAGATATTTGACTAAATACCTGTCTCGAATTTTTATATAATTTATTTTAGGTTTTTCCTCTGTAAAACTTAACAAATCCATTGACTGAGCATGGACCGAAAAGCTTATCAGGAATAAAAAAAATATTTTATTCATGTTCTTCAAAGATGAAAAGAGAAGCATCTATTTTGAACAATAAATGCTTCCCGGTTTAATATTAAGGCAAAGTAGTACACATTTGAGAAATTGTACCAGTATGTATATTAAAATATCCGTAACTTGTTCCAGAAAATTGACCTATTGCCCCGCATCCCAAAACATAGTGACTTGCTTCTGGAAATTTGTTCGCAAAAAAGACATCATCTGAACTGTGATTACCGGTTACACCGTCGGTCCCATCATTTACACAAGGGGTGTGAGAGTGTATAGTGGCTTTTATTGGAATATAGTACTTCCCTCCAGAAACAATTGTTCCTTGAAATGTCGGAGCCGCCCCTCCATCAACAGGAAAATAATAGTATAATGTACCTTGATAGCCATACACTCCTTTAAATTCACCACCTAATATCCCCGACACTTGGGTAACAAGAAATGTCCCGTCAAGCGTTATTACTCCATTAACCTCTTTCCCCGATGATATGCTCCTTGACCATAAATCACTTAATCCATCACATTTACTAGAAAAAATGGCTAAAGGTCGATCTCCAGCGGATAAAGCTGTAGAGCCAAAGGTGCTACTCCCACCTCCCCCGTTACACCATGGAGAATTTGGATTTACATCACAACCATAAGGATCTTCTCCATTATTCGGATCAACATTTCCACACTCGCCAAGATAAGTATATTCACAATAATATTCCGTATTAGTGTTAGTATAGTACCACTCTCCGGAAGCATTACTCCATTGATACCAATTCGTATCTTCAGCAAAACACTCTATTAAAACACAATCATCTTTTACCCTTAAATTATTATTTCTAGATGATTTATATCTCATTCTCGACTTAAGTAATTTCCCTTGTGATAGCTCCATTACTTTCATTTTTCCGCTACTCAACTCTTCCAAAGTAATGATACCATCAAACTGCTCCTTCGTAAAATTACCCGTATTGATCTTTTTAAGATCTTTTTTAAAATCCTCAGAAGGTTTGTATCTGACTTTAATAATTGAATAACCGCCTTGGGGTTTTTCAAGCAACAACAACCTTTCTCTCCCGCCTCCCTTCAGCCCTTTTTTGGAACTTGGAAAAGAGAGTTTCCCATCAGTCTTAAAAGCCACCTCGATTGCATGCTCAAACTCTACCGAAGTGTTCCAGATAGGCTCTATCTTAAGAGCCGTCAGTAGTGAGTCGTTTTTAAACCTCTTTTCGTAAGTTTGCCGTAGATTACTCCCTTTAAGATTATCCTGAACTTGTGGTAAATCAAATGCTTCATCCATATCTTTCTGGCAGGACAACACAAAAGTGAGTAACAAAACGAAAGGGAGTAATAATAGTTTGATTTTCTTCATGATTGTCATTAAGATTTAGTTTATTATTAAAATTTATTTGAAAAGTTGCACAAGAAATTAACTGAAATTTCAGCATAAGAAACCTGCTTTTTCGTAAGGCCCATCGAACCATAAGGAAATTTTCGCACGCTTTGCCAGGCCTGAATATCTTTCACAGGCCGCATAAAACCATAGTTATAAGCTGTAGAATAAAACCTTAACCTCTCGATGTCTGAATTAAAAGACAAATTCCTGAATCTGACATTTGCCACATTCAGGAAAGCATAGGCATATTTAAGCTGCCATTCCAAACTCTTAAGTCTTTCAATTCTCTCTTTACGGCAATCTTCATCAGTACCTCTGTTAATAACCAGATATCGAAAACCAGCAAGACTCTGATGAGTAACAATAAAATCTTCCATATCTTCAATAAAGGAAGGTTTCATCTGAAAAGGCCCTAACGAAAAATCAGCTATCTGTCTGCCTCCTTTTACATACAGAGACTCATCTATACCTGCCTCCAGTAAGTCTTGAAAGAAGTTCCACCTTATTATCTCAGGAAAAACAATAGCCAGAGCCTCTAACCTTCCTCCATTATTAATTTTCAGCTCTTTTTTGATTATAAATTCATTCGTTTTTACAAAATCAAAAGCTTCTGAAATATCATCATTATATAGAGATATTACGTTATCGCCGGGTTTCAAGCCGGATTCGGCACAATCAGTAAGATCAGGAGAAAATTCCCGAATTACATTTTTGTCTGAAAACAACCGGAGTACTCCAAAAAATGCGAGTACGGAAATTGAAAATATGAAGACTGTTTTTTTTATGGATTTATTCATTTCCTTAGGCCCTAACAACAATACCTGGTATGGCAAAAGTAACTTTCCAATGAATACAATAAAATCCTCAAATGTTACCAAATAAAGGTAACACTCATCTCTTTCTTTTGTAGTTCCTTAACCTGCTCAGAGATTTCGGATGAATATTTAAATAAGAAGCAATATACTTGTCAGGGATTCGGTTGCTGAGGTCAGGATATGTCTTTAAGAATTGTTCATAGGCTGCCATTGCATTAGGCAATCTTAACATCTGCATCCTTTTTTCATAATCCACTAAATAGTTTTCATAAATTTTTGAGACCATCATTGATGCCCCATGAACAGATTCAGTAAGATATTCAATTGAAGACCTTTCAATATAATAGGTATGAGTATTCTCCAAGGCTTGAATAAAGAAATGAGACGGTAAGCTATTGACGTAACTATCAACAGAATATACAAACTTACCCTCATGAGCAATCCAGGTAGTTAAATCTTCAAATTCCTGACAATTGTGATTCAATGAAAACTCCCGGATTAAACCGGACTGCAAGAAATATATCCTGTCGGACACTTCCCCTTCCTGTAGCAGAAAGGTCTTTTTAGGAAATTTACGCTCTTTAAAATATGAGAGTATAGTAACTAAATCATTTTCCTGGAATTTGTATATAGAGAGTAGTTTTTCTTCAAGCGGATTCATTAATTTAAAAGTTATATGCCGGAAATAAACATCCTAACGTTAGAACGTATATCGGAGGATTTTATTTCATCTCGATTGGCCGGCTAATAATAACATTACCAGATTGCCCGTTTTTCTCGCTGAAGCCTGCTTCAAAAACTTCCTTGAAATAAATAAGACATACTTTCACCTATAATCTTAAAAAAAAATCCGGCAGTTAATGCCGGATTCCTTTTTAAGTAACAGCACCAGCTATTATAGCTGATACGTACGGTATTACCAGGCTTCTGGAAGACTCCTGAGCCATCAAAAAAACGGTTTCATCTAAAGTCCGAATCATTCCCTGAAAAACACCCGTTTCACCCTTTCACTTACCCCGGTCAGTATTTCATAGGGAATCGTGCCGATTTCTTCCGCCAGTTTCATGATGGACAGGTCTTTACCGAAAATAATGACCTGATCGCCTTCTTCGCATTCAGCATCAGTAACATCAATCATCGTCATGTCCATACAGATGTTGCCCACAATCGGACAAAGCACACCGTTGACTAGCACATGCCCCACACCCCTGCTGAAACCCCTGTCGTAGCCGTCAGCATATCCGATGGCCAATGTGGCTATCCTGGCATCTTTATCGAGTACGCCCCGCCTGCCATAACCTACGGTCTCTCCTTTCGGCAGGCTTTTGATCTGGGAAATGGTTGTTTTTAAAGTACCGACAGTCTGCAAACTCTCCTGCTCGATACCTGCAGCTTCCACCCCGTACAAACCGATGCCCAAACGGACCATTTCAAAGCGGGCTTCCGGATAACGGATGATCCCTGCTGAATTACAGATGTGTCTCAACGGCTGATAAGGCAATGCCGAAATGATCTTGGCAGAAAGGCTCTCAAAGCTTTTGATCTGCATTTTAGAAAACGCCAGGTGCTCAATCTCGTCTGCTCCGACCAGGTGACTGAAAATACTGGCTACTTTGAGGTATTTGTTTACATCAAGTATTTCCAGCAATTCTTTAATATCAGCCTCCACAAAACCGAGACGGTGCATGCCTGTGTCGAGTTTAAGGTGTATGTTGACTTGTTCCGGTATCTCTTCTCCCCGGTTGTTCAGGAATGACAGAAACTCTTTAAGATTCCGCAAACTGAAAATTTCAGGCTCAAGGTTATATTCAAACAAATTACCAAACGAATCAGGTTGTGCATTCAGCACCATGATCGGCAACTTAATGCCGTTTCGCCTCAGCTGCACTCCTTCGTCGGTGTATGCCACCGCCAGGTAATCTACCCGGTGGTATTGCAGCCAACTGGCCACTTCGGTGCTCCCGCTTCCATAGGCAAAGGCTTTGACCATTACCATGATCTTGGTTTTAGGACCTACTTTCGACCGGTAAAAATTAAGATTATGGGTCAGGGCATCCAGGTTGACTTCAAAAACCGTCCCGTGAATTTTCTGGACGAGTTTATTGACAATTTTCTCAAAAGCAAACTTCCTGGCTCCTTTGACCAGTATCAGGTTGTTCTGAAGGGTGGAAAACTTAAAACTTTCCAGAAAGTCTTTGGTGGTTTCGTAAAAAACCGGCTTCGACTTTGAGCTGCTTTCAAACAAAGCCTTATTCTTGAGTATTTTCTCGCCTATCCCGATAAACAACTCCATTTCCTGGGCTTTGATCAGATCAGCCAGGCTTTGGTATAATTCTTCTTCCCTGAGGCCTGTCTGCAGCAAATCACTCAGAATCAACACCTTGTTCCGCTTGGTATGGTGCTGACTCATGAAGTTCAGAGCCATCGTTAAACCACCCAGGTCATTATTATAAGTGTCGTCAATGATATAATTGTCGTTGGTGCCCTGTTTCAGCTCCAGTCGCATAGCTACAGGCTTCAATTGAAGGAATTTCTCAAAATACTCCTGTATATCAAGCGTTTTGGCATAATTCTGCTTTAAAATCAATCCAGCAAATGCACAGTGAATGGCATTCTCAACAGAAGCATTATCCGTAAAAGGTATCCTCAGCTGATAATCTTCCCCTTTCCAATATAAAGTCACATCACTGAAATCAGCCGCTTTTTTGACATCGGCCAGGATAGATCCGCTCCCTTTCACAGACCAGCCAACGAGTTCAATTCCCGGATTGACCGCCTTCAGAAAAATCCTGATCTCCTCATCTATTTCCTGGTAATCCTTGCAATAAATAAGCACCTTGCTTTGCTTAAACAGCCTCATCTTCTCCGTAATCTTCTGCTTCTTGCTTCTGAATCCTTCGTTATGGGCAGTGCCTATGTTTGTAAAAATCCCGATGTCTGGCCTGATGATCGGCTCCAGGTTTTGCATCTCGTTCTGAAGCGAGATACCGGCTTCAAAAATCCCCAGGTTATGAGACGCGTTCATCTCCCACACAGAAAGGGCCACGCCTATCTGGGAGTTATAGCTCCGCGGGCTTTTCACAATCCTGAAGTTATTGGCCATTAAACCACTCAGCCACTCTTTAATGATAGTCTTGCCATTGCTGCCGGTGATTCCGATAACCGGATAATTAAAATTCATCCGATGGGCAGCCGACAAGTTCTGAAGGGCTTTGATGCTGTTGTCCACCAACCATACATTGACGTCTTCTTTTTCAGTAAACAACTGAAGATCAGCAGATGATGCCACTGATTTCTTTTCCATCACAAAATCACGGATACCCTTTCTGTAGAGCTCTTCGATATACTGGTGGCCATCATGGCGTTCGCCTTTGATAGCAAAAAAAAGGGTTCCGGCTGGTTCAGATAAAAACCGGCTGTCTGTCAGCAATACATGTGCCGGACTGGTGATGGGCTCTTGGAAAACAGGCATGTCAATAATGATCAAAATAATTTGCGAAAGTAATATTTAAAAACGAATAATAAGAATCTTAAGTCTGGAAGCTTTTTTCTAATTTTGCCGGATCAATTCTTTCTGAGGCGATTAATGCCGAGGAAAAATCATATTTTATGCCCCAAAATGAATCAGCTGATTGAAACCCACGCCCATATTTACGACGAACAATTTGACGAAGACAGGGACCTTATGCTCGAAAGGGCTTTCGATACGGGAATAAGCCAGATCTGGATGCCTAACTGCGACCACGAGACCATCCCGAAAATGCTGGCCCTTGAAGAACAGTATCCTGGTAAATGCCTGTCTATGATGGGTATCCATCCCTGTTATATCGACGAAAACTATCAGAAGGAACTGGAAACCATGGAGCAATGGCTGACCAAAAGGCATTTCTTTATGATCGGCGAAATCGGGCTGGATTTTTACTGGGACCTGACCTTCGTACCCCAGCAGGAAGAAGCTTTTCTTCACCAGCTGGCCCTGGCAAAAAAATACAACCTGCCGATCTGCATCCACTCCAGGAACTCCAAAGACAATACTCAAAACGCCATCATCCGGTGCTGTGAACTCATAGAACAATTCGGATGGGAGGACTTAAGAGGTATTTTCCACTGTTTTTCAGGCAACCACGAAGAAGCCAGACGGGTTATCGGGCTTAACTTCCTGTTAGGCATCGGAGGTGTGGTTACGTTCAAAAACGGAGGACTGGATAAGTTTCTGCCGGAAATAGACCTCAATCATATTGTATTGGAAACAGACTCTCCCTACCTGGCCCCTGTACCTCACCGCGGCAAAAGAAACGAGGTATTTTATATTGACCTCGTGGCCCATAAACTCGCAGAAGTCAAAGGGGTTTCTGTAGCCGACGTCAAAAGAATCACTACTGAAAACGCCCTGAACCTGATAAAAAACTAAGGCATTGAAAAACACCCAGGTTAAGTTCATTACTATCGGCATTCTTTTTTCAATGCTCTGGTCTTCCGCATCAGTAGCAGCTAAATTCGGTATCCTTTCTGTTGAGCCGCTGGTTTTGTTTCAGTTCAGGTTTATGCTGGCAGGAATACTGATGTTATTTTATGCTTACTTCATTGAGAAATCAAGACTTCCGACCAGGTCGGAATGGATTGCCCTGGCCATTTTCGGCTTTCTGAACGTCACGGTCTACCTGAGCTTATTTGTACTCGGTATCCGGGAAGTAGCCGCCGGAATAGGAAGCCTGTCCACTTCCCTTGGCCCGCTGATGATGTCTTTGCTGGCGGGGGTATTCCTGGGGGCTCATATCAATAAAAAAGAGATCCTGGCTTTGTTTTTAGGCGTGACCGGGGTTGCTGTGGCGGTTTATCCGCTCCTGTTCAACAGCTACGCGTCAATTCCAGGACTTGTCTACCTGGGCTTCAGCATGTTGAGTTATTCGCTGGCAGCCCTCTATTATTCTCAGCGTGAATGGCACTTATCACGCATGGCTATCAACGGCTGGCAGGTTTTCCTTGGAGGTATCTTCATGTTTCCGCTGACACTTCTGTTTCATGAAAAAAGTAACGTATTTGATGCCCGGTTTTGGTTTTCCATGATCTGGCTGGCGGTTCCGGTGTCGGGGCTGGCCGTTTCACTCTGGCTTTGGCTGCTCAAAAAAGACCCTGTCAGAGCTTCTTTTTTTCTTTTCCTCTGCCCTATTTTCGGATTTATTTTCGCCACATTTCTTCTCGGTGAGCCGTTCACCATCTATACTTTAGCCGGTTTGGTCTTTGTTTTGGCAGGATTGTACTTCGGACAGAAGAAGAATTGAAACCTCTTCTGAAATCTTACGGCTTAATCAGTATTTTTGTACAACAAATCACTTCTGAACCAGCCATATGAAAAGAACATTACTTATTCTGTATTTTACAATCTCTCTTATTTCTCTCCAGGCCCAGCAATACAGGCTTAAAGGAATAGTCCTCGATCAATCCACTCAAAAGCCTGTCGTCGGGGCAGTTATACAGTTAGAATCGGTTTCCTCCGCCCAAACCACCAACGAAGCCGGGACTTTCAGTTTCGGTCACCTTGAAGGAAAAGCTTACACTTTGCAGATTTCATTTATAGGATACGAAAAGATAGTCAGGAGCATTGACCTGAAAAAAGAAAAAGGAGTACTGACCTTTCAGCTAAAGGCAGGAAATATCAACCTCAGCGAAGTGACCGTTCAGACAAAAAACGCTCACAAACAGCAGATCATCAACAATATTGATATCAACCTCCGCCCGATCAATAATTCACAGGAGATTCTGAGAGTGGTACCTGGTCTGTTTATCGGGCAGCATGCAGGAGGCGGGAAGGCCGAGCAAATTTTTCTTCGCGGATTCGATATTGACCATGGTACCGACATCAGGCTGAGTGCCGACGGCATGCCCGTTAATATGGTTTCTCATGCCCACGGACAAGGTTACGCCGACCTTCATTTTATCATTCCCGAACTGATCGAAAACGTAGCCTTCAAAAAAGGTACGTATTCTGCTGACCAGGGCAATTTTTCAACCGCCGGATGGGTTGATTTTAAAACCAAAGACGTCCTTGACAAGAGTTTTATCAAAGCAGAAGCAGGCCAGTTTGACACTTACCGGGCATTGGGTGCTTTTGATCTGCTAAGCTCAGCAGCCAAAAAGAATGGGCAGTCTGCCTATATCGCAGGTGAATACAATTTCTCCAACAGCTATTTCGATTCTCCTCAAAACTTCAAGAGACTCAATATACTCAGCAAATACAATCAGAAAGTCGGTGACAATTCCTACCTTAACCTGGCTTTTTCGACATTTTACAGCAAATGGAATCACTCAGGGCAAATTCCTGACCGGGCTGTCGAAAACGGCAGTATTTCCCACTACGGTTCTATTGATGACACCGAGGGAGGAGAAACTTCAAGAACGAATGTCAACCTCCAGCTCTTAACGGCTACCCAAAACGGCCGCTTGCTGAAGAACCAGGTTTTCTACTCCAATTACAATTTTGAGCTATTTTCCAATTTCACGTTCTTCCTGGTTGACCCTGTCAACGGCGATCAGATTAAGCAGTTTGAAAAGAGGAATATTTTCGGATATAACGGAAGCTACTCCATTCCTCATAGCATCGGTGGCAGATCTTCCGAATTTATAACCGGGATCAATTACCGTTATGATTTTACCAAAGATACCGAGCTGTCCAGAACCCTCAACAGAACAGACCTGCTGGAAGGCATCAAGCTGGGCGACATCAATGAATCTAACCTGGGACTGTATCTTGAAGAAAACATCACCATCACACCAAAACTAGGCGTGAATGCGGGCCTGCGATATGATGTTTTCCGTAACCGCTACTTCGATAAACTGGCTGATAATGAAGGTAAAGCTTCGGCAGGCATTATTCTGCCCAAACTGAATTTCTACTATACCCCCGGCAAAACCATTCAGTTTTACCTGAATACAGGAAAAAGCTATCATTCAAACGACACCCGTGTGGTGGTGCCTCAGGGTGGAAGAGACATATTACCTGCGGCCTATGGCACAGACCTGGGTCTGAACTGGAAACCTTTCCCAAAATTGTTTATCAATGCAGCTGCCTGGTACCTGTGGCTTGACCAGGAGTTTGTTTATGTCGGAGATGCCGGTGTGGTGGAGCCCGGCGGAAAAACACGCCGCGAGGGCATAGATTTGTCTGCCAGATATCAGATCACCTCCGCCCTGTTTTTTGATACAGACCTTAACATCACCAGACCCAGGGCCATAGGAGAAGAAAAAGGAGCTGATTTCATTCCTCTCGCTCCGACATTTACCTCCATCGGCGGACTGACCCTGAAAGGCAAAAAAGGATTCAGCGGCTCTTTTAGATACAGATTTCTGGGTGACAGGCCTGCCAACGAAGATAAAAGCTTGATCGCTAAAGGCTATTTTGTTTCAGACCTTCAGCTTAACTATGCAGTGAACCGGTACAACCTCGGCCTTTCCGTCAATAATATTTTTAATACCCAATGGAAAGAAACCCAGTTTGCTACAGAAAGCAGACTGAAAAATGAAACCGAACCGGTGGAGGAAATACATTTTACAGCCGGAAGCCCGTTTTTTGCGAGGCTGACATTAATGGTTTATCTCGGCAAAAACTGACTTTAAACGAATTGATCCCGCCGGGGCGGGATCAATTCATACAATCAATACAGGAGATCAATCGCCTTTGTTGCCTTTTTTCTCTTTTTTAGCGGCTCTTTTCTCTTTCAGCGACTTGGTCGCTTCTTTTTTTACTTCCTTTACTGCTCCCTTATCCTTTGACATGATTTCTAATAATTAATTTTTGAAACAATAATTCTTAATAATACAATTAACGCGTAATTTTGTAGTGATATTTTTATTTAAATTTTAAAATAAAACCGAAATATTCACAATAAAATTATAAAAATTTAAATATTTTATATTACATTAACATTAAGATTGATCAATTTTCTAAAAATTTACGTATCTATTCAGATGCTGTATATGTAATTACATCTCAAAGATACGTTAATGATTTTACCATTAAATTAAATCGACTATTTATAAAATGCAAAAAGTATTATTAAGTATCGCTTTTTTGTACACAATCACCACAATATCTTGTAGAAGCAAAAAAACAGAAGGAGAAACAAAAGCACACGTCACTGTTAACGAACCTCAAACCAAGGACTCTACCATCAGGCTTGAAGGCGAATTCTTTGAACCAAACCAGGCCACTCATAAAATTGTTTTTAACGGCAACAGCCTATGCTTGTATCACGGATGGGATGCAGATGATGAATATAAAATTTACAGGGGGGAGGTTTCCATTGAAGACAAAAAGGTAACCATATTTTTCAGAGGAGAAAACCACCCTACACTGGTCCTGAGAATTTCCTCAGACCGCAATAAGAATATTTACTTAAGAGGAGAAGGTACCAGCCCGGGAGGCCGCAAAGTACATTACAATTTCGTGGGCACTAAATTCTGATCACGCCCGATCTGCAACCTGACATTTGAGATCATTTAATCCGGTTATTTCCCTGAGGATATAGCCTGATTCTTTTTGCATGAGCCCGTTCTTCGTTTTTTAATAGCCAACGGATTTTCTTTCATTTTTATCCTCATTCATGCCTGAAGTGGCGTCAAATAAAAAAAGACTGCCTTACCAGACAGCCCTTTTCTCTATTTTTCTAATAAACCATTCAATATCCTACGGGTGGCTTTGGCGGAGCCGGAACGGCCCTGGGGCTTGGAGGTGATGCCACTCTCACTTTTGAAACCGGGGACGGTGCACCCGGAGGGCTAGGAGGTGTTACCATACCTACATGTTCAACAGGAAGTGGAGCACCCGGGGCCACCGGAGGTACAGGAGGAACAAACCCTACCGATCTGTAATAATTCCTGCCGCCTTTCATGTTCAGGTGTACATTATTTCCGTCTACTTTGATCGTCAGGTCTTTTTCAGAAAGTCCGGAATATCTCTTGCTCCATTTCTGACTCATCCATCCCCACACTTTGTCATATACCTGCTGTGATTGCGGCTGCAGATCAATCAGCAACTTATCTCCTTTCAAACGGATCTCAAAATCACTTTTATCCTTTATCAGACCATCTTTATATAACATCTCTGAAAGTTCGCTCAACTCTTTTTTGAATTTGGCCTCATCTTCTTTAGCCAGCTTTTCCATGATCTTACCCTTTTCACTCATGATTTTACCCAGACTGTCCATGGGTCTCGAGAATTTTTCCATAGCACGTCCAAGGCTGTCCATCGGAGACTGCAACCTGTTCATCTTACGCTGAAGAGGAATCATCTCTTCCTGGATTTTGTGCATTTCTTCTTCCGAAGCTCTCATCTGACGCTGTACTTCCGCTTCGTTTTTCTTCAGTTGTTCAATTTTCTGAGCAATTTCTGCAGGCATTTTTGAATCACGGTACTTCATCTCAAGCTTCCTGATCTCCAGTGATACTTCCTGCATGTCCAGTGACAACTTCTCTATATTTCTGGCAGGAGCCCCCATTCTCTTTCCTACTTTTTCCATTTCAGAACCGCTCTTCTCCATTTCTTTACCATATCTTGAACTCATCTGGTCGCCGATCTTTCTCATCTCTTCACCATACTTTTCCATTTCCTTACCCAGGGCCTGCATTTCTTTTTCAAGCACTTCTATGGTTACGGTATCTCCGGCGGCTTCTGTAAAAGGAAGGCTGGCAACCAGTTTCTCAATCACTGACTTCTGTTCTTTATTTTCAGCGATTTCTTTACGGCTTTTTATTTCTTCTTTCTTTTTATCTTCTTCTTTTTTGGCGAAGGCAATACCCGCCACCATCACCATCACAAAAGCTACAATGGCTGTGATATTTCCTGAATAATTGCTTTTCTTTTCGTTAATTCCCACAATTCTTTTGATTCTGTCCATAAAAGTGCTTCTTTTTGCTCCGAAAGCCATCGCAAACTGAGGCTGGTGCCTGTAGCTCGCCACTTGCGTCAGGGCTTTGGCCAGGATCAGACGGTCTCCGCAGATTTCCACTGCAAAGTCATCACAACAGTTCTCTCTTTCGTCACGCACCTTAGCTGAAATGAACCAGGTAGCAGGATGATAGAAAAACAAGATCTCAATAAAACTCTGGAAAATATTGATCAGGTAGTCATTGCGTCTGATATGGGCCAGCTCATGGGCCAGTACCGCTTCCAGCTGCCTGGCACTCATGCCTGAGATAATACCCACCGGCAACAGGATCACCGGTTTCAGCCAACCGATGGTCATCGGTAAAGCTGCACGCACCGATTCCAGCAACTTAACGGTTCTCTTCATGGGCATTTTTTCCATCAGCTCATCCATAATGGCTTGTATTTCTTCTCCCACTTCAGTAACCTGTTTTACTTTCAGTCCCTGGGTGTACGAAAATCCGACTACAAGCCTGACCAGCAGGAAACAAGCCCCTACCATCCAGAAAGTCACAAACATATCCAGGTTGTTGTAAAGAAAAATCTCTGTTTGTTGTAAAAAACTCAGTTTGGCCGGATTGACAAGATTCTGGGCATTTAAGGTAGTATTGATAAACAATTGCTGTGAGCTGCTCAGTGTACCTGATACCGCTTCTGCCGCCGGCTGATAAATAGCCATGAAAGTAGCCAGGGCAGCGATGGTCTGGGTAGCGAGGGCACCGATCCCTAACCAGTAACGCGTTCCGGAACGCTTGAAGAAATAAAATAAAACACTGAATGTGAGGACAATCAGGATACCCTGCCAAACCGAATGAACGATGGTCCACCCTAATGCAGAACGCAGGTTCTCCGGCATCCCGATTTCTGAAATAATTTCTGTTAACTTTTTCATAATTTGTAATAGCTAAAATTTAAAGATTAATATACAGGTTTTACTTGTTTTCAATACTCTCGATCAGCTTCTTGATTTCCTCAAGCTCATCTTTACTGACGGTCTGATTACCCAAAGTCTGCATGACCAGCTTCATCGCCGAGCCCCTGAATGTGGCATCCACAAACTTCCCTAACAAAAACTGCTGGGTCTGCTCCTCTTCAACCAAAGCAGTATACCAGTGCACTCTTCCGTCTTCCAACCTCGACACGATGTTCTTTTCCAGCATGATTTGCATCAATTTAAGCGTGGTGGTATATCCCACGTCCTTTGTTTTTGACAATTCATCATTCACCTGCCGAACCGTTGCCTTACCTAATTGCCATAACACCTGAAGTATTTCAAGTTCAGAGTCTGTTGGCTTTATTTCTGAATAATTTTTCATCAATTTTATTTATCTACTCTTTCGCAGAAATCCTCTACGAATAATTTCGTAACAAATATAATACGAATGATTTCGTAATTCCAAATTTTTATTACGAAAATTTTCGTAATGGCCGGATTATTTTTTATTCCGCCATCAAATCCCGGAAATTTCGGCTATTTTAATTCTTAATATTTTTTAGTTTTTAGGCCCCGAATCCATATTTTTCTATTTAATTTTGGCGAAAACTCAACCTGATTTATATGAAAAAAATATTTCTCCTTTTATTTGTCTGTGCTGCAGCTTTCGGACAATCCGGCTACACCCCCACCCCGGAAAACATCAAAGCCAGGGAGTGGTTTAAAGAAGCTAAATTTGGTTTGTTCATCCACTGGGGAGTGTCCAGCAGCCTAGGGCACGGCGAATGGGTGATGAACAACCGTAACATTAAAGTAGAAGATTATACCCGCCTGAAGAATGCTTTTTATCCGCATAGCTTCAATGCCAAAGCCTGGGTTGACATGGCCAAAGGAGCCGGGATGAAATACATCACCCTCATTTCAAGACACCATGATAGCTTCAGCAACTGGGACACGAAGCAATCCGATTGGAAAATCACCAATACGCCTTACCAGAAAGATATCGTCAAACAGCTTGCGGACGAATGTCACAAGCAGGGCATTAAACTGTTCCTTTACTATTCACTGCTCGACTGGTACAGATCAGACTACCAGTATGAAACCGGACGCACCGGCAAAGGCACAGGAAGAACACAGAAATCGGACTGGGAATCTTATGTCAGATTCATGAAAGCCCAGTTGACAGAACTATTGACCAATTACGGAGAAATCGCAGGAATCTGGTTTGACGGCCACTGGGACCAGCTTGACAACGATCATGACAAAGAAAGCGTTTCGAAAGTCAACTGGCACTATGATGAAATATACAGCCTGATCCATAAGCTGCAGCCACAGGCCCTGATCGGCAACAACCACCACCTGATGCCCATCGCCGGTGAAGACTTCCAGATGTTTGAAAAGGACCTTCCGGGAGCTAATTCTTCAGGGTTCGGCGGGCAAGGTGTTTCAGAACTTCCGCTTGAAACCTGCGAAACCATCAGCGGAGCATGGGGATACAATATCACAGACAGGAATTACAAGTCGACAAAAGAACTGCTTCAATATCTTATCAAAGCCTCGGGATTCGGAGCCAACTTCCTGCTTAACGTCGGCCCTATGCCTGACGGACAGATTCAACCTGAATTTACCGAACGCCTGGAAGCCATGGGTACCTGGCTGAAAAAATACGGAAGTACTATTTATGGCACTCAAAAAGGTTTTATGAGACCTACCAGCGACATAGCCGTCACCCAGAAAGGCAATAAGGTATTCCTGCACCTGCTTAATCAAAAACCGGATCTTGCTCTGACTATTCCATACAGTATTAAAACCGCCAAAACTTTTGACGGGCAAAAACCGGTAAAGTTTGAGAAATCAGGCATTAAAAACTACTATATTTTTGACCTTAAGGATGTTACCTTTAACGACACAGACACCATTATAGAACTGGAAATTAACCCTTGAAATGACAAAGAAAATCAATGCGGCCAAAGTCTATACCAACGGCCAGGTAAAAAATAACCAGGAAATTACGGTTTCCGAAGGTAAAATCGTCGCCATCAAAGCAGCCGAAAACGATGCGATATTCGATTACGCGAACCTTGCCCCGGGTTTGTTCGACACCCACATCAATGGTGGCGAAAGGTTGTATTTCACACAAAACCCCAATGAAGAATGTATCAGGGACATTGTAGAGTCTTCGCAAAAATGCGGCACCGGTTATGTCTTGCCCGCCCTGATTACCTCTTCGGCAGAAAACATATTCAAAGGTATTGAGGCGATTAAAAGCTATATGGCCAGATATCCTGACTCAGGACTGGCCGGAATGCACCTGGAAGGGCCTTTTCTGAACGTCAAAAAAAGAGGTGCCCATCTCGAAAAATACATTCAGAAGCCTGCCAATGACTTCATCGAAGAAATCATCAGACATGGAAAAGACGTCATCAGGATCATCACCATAGCCCCTGAGAACTTCACAGATGAACAGGTCAAAATATTACTTGACTCAGGGATCAATGTTTCGGCAGGGCATTCCAATGCGACCTTGAAAGAGGCCCAGCATGGATTTGATCTCGGGATAAAGCTCGTCACCCACCTTTACAATGCCATGTCGGCCTTCACGCATCGTGAACCGGGTCTCATCGGAGCCAGTCTTTCTGCTCAGGATGTCTATGCCCCCATCATCCTGGATGGTGTTCATTGCGACTTTGAAGCCGCCAGAATTGCTTATAAATGCAAAAAGGACAAGTTGTTCCTCATTTCAGATGCCCTGTTTGTCAACAAAAAAGTACAGTCATTCAAATGGGAGGAGTTTGATGCCTACCTGGGTGACAACCAATACAGGAACACCGACGGTAACCTGGCCGGGGCTACCATCTCACTGGCAGACGGCGTAGTCAATGCAGTCAGGGAATTGGGCGTGAGTATTAGCGAAGCCATAGAAATGGCAACCCTGAGACCTGCACAGGCCTTAAAAATGGACCATCTGATGGGCAAGGTAGAAGCGGGCTATCCGGCCCAGTTTACGGTATTCAATGATGATCTTTCTGAATTCAAATACATAAATTGATTTATTTTTCAGAATATTTTGAAAATACAATCCAGTCAAAATTTATATTTATTTCAAATAGTTCATTTATTATAAAATTTACTGATAAAATTAAACATATGATAAATTCAATAAAATCAGATAAAAACCTCAAGCTGGATCATCCGATATTGAAAGGCCTGCAGGCTGACTACTGGGGTGACTGGGAGGGAGCACATAACATAGCCCAGTCGAAAGAAGGGCATCCTGATTATGACCGGCTCCACGCCTACCTTCATCGCAAGGAAGGCGACGCTTTCAATGCCAGGTACTGGTATAGCCGCTGCAAACTACCTGTTCCGAAAGAGAGCCTGGAGGAGGAATGGGAGCAGCTGGTTCTGAAGTATGCACAAAAATAAAACCCCGACATAGGTCGGGGCTCTATAATATGTACAATATAACGTTTAGGGAAATATACTTAAACCAAAAAATCTTCAATCTCCTGCAATGGCAGCCCGAACGCATCGGCTACTCCTTTATAAACCACGGCTCCGTTGATCACGTTTAGCCCTCTTTTTAATTCTATATTATCATTACAGGCATTTTTCCATCCTTTGTTGGCCAGTTGTACCACATAAGGAAGTGTTGCATTGGTCAACGCCACAGTCGATGTGTAAGGCACAGCACCCGGCATATTCGCCACACAGTAATGCACCACATCATCAATCACAAAAGTAGGATCTTCATGCGTAGTCGGCCTGCAGGTTTCGATACATCCTCCCTGATCTACCGCCACGTCTACAATCACCGTACCCGGCTTCATGATCTTCAGCATTTCTCTTGTCACCAGGTTCGGGGCTTTGGTTCCCGGAATCAGCACCGCTCCGATAATAAGATCCGCCTCTTTAATGGCTTCTCTGATGTTATAGGCGTTTGACATAATGGTGGTCACGTTTGCCGGCATGATGTCAGACAAATACCTCAGACGAGGCAGACTTACATCCATGATCACAACCCTTGCTCCTAATCCCGCAGCCATTTTAGCGGCCTGGGTCCCTACAACACCCCCTCCGATGATCAGGACTTTACCAGCCGGAACACCCGGAACACCACCTAACAATACCCCTTTACCTTTCTGCGGCTTTTCCAGGTATTTAGCTCCTTCCTGGATGGCCATTCTGCCGGCTACTTCCGACATCGGCACTAATAAAGGAAGTGATTTATCATCCTTTTCCACTGTTTCGTAAGCCAGACAAACCGAACCATTTTCAAGCATGGCGTTGGTCAGGGGCTCAGAGGAAGCAAAGTGAAAGTAAGTGAACAGCAGCTGATCTTTCTTAATAAGTTTATATTCCGGTTCAACAGGTTCTTTAACCTTGACAATCATATCTGCAATCTCGTAAATCTCTTCAATGGTTGAAAGAATTACCGCTCCCGCCTCTATGTACTCAGCATCGTCAAATCCGCTGTTGAAACCGGCATTTTGCTGAATATAAACTTTATGATTGTGTTTAAGTAACTCTAAGACACCGGCAGGTGTCAGAGCTACCCGATTCTCGTTATTTTTTATTTCCTTTGGTACTCCAACGACCATATGTATTTTATTGAGAAGTGTAATTACGACCAGAGTCGTACTTAAAGTGTAATTGAGGCAACAAAGTTAGCCACAAGCGAATATTTTTATACTATTTTTAAATAAATAAGAAAAAAATAAAAGAAATATAAAAATTAACAAAAAATATTTCGTTTATTAGAAATGATATTCAATCAATAAAGATATTTTTTCTTATCACTATGAAGATAGACGAAACAGACAAAAAAATACTGGGACTTCTTCAGCAAAATGCCCAATACACGTATAAGGAAATTGCCCAGAAAATCAACTTATCACTCACTCCTGTTCACGACAGAATCAAAAGACTTGAAAATGAAGGAGTAATAGAGCGATACGTCACTCTGCTGAATAAAAAGAAGCTGGGCAAAAGTCTGACCGTCTATTGCCAGGTGACGCTGATCAGACAAACGAAAGAGGTATCTTCAGAATTCGACAAAGCCATATTGCTGCTCCCTGAAGTGATCGAATGCAATTTCGTATCCGGCAGTTTCGATTACCTCCTCAAACTCATCGTACCGGACATGGATGCCTACCACCAGTTTCACCAGCAGAAACTCTCCATCATAACCGGGGTATCCCTGATCAACAGCTTTTTTGTGATGTCGGAAGTGAAGAGTTCTTATGAGATTCCTTTGTAACTTAGTAAGTAGCCACCAATCTTTTTTATCCGCTAAAGACGATAGTCGCATCAATCAAACCCTCTTAACACAGCAAATTCCTTCAAAAGAATTTCATTATTTAAATCCGGCATTATATAATTGTGGTTTAAACACCACACAATGAAATATTATCTTTTCTTAGATGAAAGCGGTGATCATGGACTTGATCAGATAGACGAGGGATTCCCCGTTTTTGTTTTATCCGGGGTTCTGTTTTCTCATGAAAGTTACCTCAGTTTCAAGAAGGAATTCGATTCCTTAATTAAGAATTTCTGGAACGACAAGAAAGTCCTTCTGCATTCCAGAGAACTCCGGAGATGCGAAAAGGAGTTTTCGATTTTACTAAACCTTGAAACGAAAAATAAGTTTTATCAACAGCTGAATTCTCTTATCAGGGAGTCTGACTATACGATTATCTCTGCCGGGATCAACAAAAAGGCTTATATCAATGAATATGGAAGACTAGCCTCTGATCCCTATGAAATCGCTCTTTCTTTTGTGATAGAAAGGACAATATTCAAACTCGACAGTATCATGACAGATACTGATAAAAACCTGGAGATCATCATTGAAAAAAGAGGAAAACTGGAGGACAAGAAACTGGAA
Source organism: Emticicia sp. CRIBPO (assembly GCF_009905725.1). Lineage (GTDB taxonomy): Bacteria > Bacteroidota > Bacteroidia > Cytophagales > Spirosomataceae > Leadbetterella. The sequence continues at coordinate 196,618 of NZ_JAAAKV010000009.1, forward strand.
GCCCATTTTAATAAATTAATCGCTCATGGCACTGCCTACGTAAAAAGTTCGAGGTTACATTATTACAAGATGAGAATCCACTTCAGATCTAAACAGGATTATATAAAAGGCCTTCAGCTTTCTGACTTAATCGCATATCCGATAGCAAGATATATATTGGATCAGGACAGGGCTAATCCTGCATTCGACATTCTGAAATCAAAAATATACTCGAGCAGCTCAGGAAATTACTGGTACGGATTAAAAATATTCCCTAAAAAGTAAAAGAGTCAAAAGACATAATCCTTTGACCCTTTATACCGACCGAGGACACCCCAATCCGACACAAATATACAAATAATAAATCATCATTCAAAAATCAGTAACGAAAGCTATTTTTCTTAGCAAACAGATTATGAAAATATATAACTACAAATTCTGTAACTCATACAACCATTCCTTAACTTTTCTGCACTTTGTATAAAACCACCTGATAAATGAGCGAAACCGAACTGATAGACGGTTGCAGGAAACATGATCCGAAATTTCAGCGGCAACTATACGACCGCTACAAAAACGCTATGTACAGTCTCGCTTACAGATTAGTCGGAGATTTTGAAGATGCTCAGGATGTTTTGCAGGAGGCTTTTATTGAGGTTTTCAGAAATCTCGACAGTTTTAAAGGAGAATCAACCCTGGGGGCCTGGATAAAGACCATCCTGACCCGCAAAGCCATCAAAAAGTTCAGAAGCAGGATCCGGTTTGAAAAATATGAGGACCTCCCTGAAAACACCCTGATAGAATGGGAAACCGGCATGGATGTGGAGATGCTTGAAAAAGCATTGCTCAGCCTACCGGAGGGATTCAGGACCGTGCTGGTTTTGTATGAAATAGAAGGATACAAACATACTGAGATTGCTAGAATGCTCGAAATATCAGAGGGAACATCCAAATCACAGCTGTTTTACGCAAAGAAAAAATTAAAGGAGTTAATCGGGCAATTGAGATGAAAAAGAAAGACAACACAGACGCTCTCAAAAACCTTCCGGCACACACACCTCCGGAAACGGTTTGGCTGGCGATAGAAAAGACGATTTCAGAAGACCGGAATCTGAACAGGCAACTCAAAAAGTTAAAAGAATATACTCCGGAAGAAAACGCCTGGACGAGTATTGAATCCGGATTAAAAACCAAACGTTTTACGGTTTCGATTCTCTACAAATGGGCTATAGCTGCTTCAGTGGCCGTTTTCTTACTGGCGGGAGGATGGTTATTCAGCCTCAGAAATCAACAAAAGGGCAACCTGGAGGCTGTTATTGAAAATTATCACAGCGACACGGACGATGCCTTCAGTACACTGGAAGCCTTTTGTGTGAATCAGAACATCGTTTGCTCCGAACCCCGGTTTACTTCCCTGAAATCTGAGTATGAACGATTGAAAAAAGAAGAACTGGAAGTAAGGGAAAAAGCTGGAGAGTTTAAGTCGGAAACAGACCTGTTAAGAAAACTCAACGGCATAGAAGAGAAAAAAACGGACGTTTTAAATCAAATGGCTAACTTAATCTGATCATGAAAAGCATCTTTTGTTTTATGCTGTTTTTGCTGGGGATGACGGGCCTTCACGCACAAACCACCCTGCAGGTGGTCACTAAATCCATACAAAATAAAATAAATGCAGACGGATTGAAGAAATTCAGTCTCCTGGCCGAAGGGGCCGACATAGAGCTATCGGGCTGGAATGAAAAAGAAATTAAAATCACTATTCAGCTGATCACTAAAAACAGTTCAAAAGAAACTGCGGTAGAAGATCTCAAAGCCATGAAAGTGGTGCAGGAAAAAATCGGGAACACCTACTTCATCAGGAATTACCTCGCAATACAGAAAGGCGACAGTAAACCCACATCGAATTTTAAGGCAAAATATATCATTTATCTGCCCAAAGATTTATTGCTATCGGTCACCAACAGCTTCGGAGATATCAGAATCAAAGGCATTGATGCAAATATACAGCTCAACACTAAATTTTGTAAGACAGAAATTGCGGCGAGCCACAGCAGCCTTGACCTGGACATGTATTTCGGAGAAATGGATATTCAAAGCCAGCTCAGGGAAGTCAAAATAAAAGGCGATCATGCCAGGATCATCATGGGTGTTCATCCCGGCTCGCTGGAAGCCAGGCTTACTTCAGGGTATTTCTATTGTGAACCTGCGGCCAGCAACCAGTCTTTCCGGATCATCACAGACAAAGGAGAAGTGAAACTGAAACCACAAAACCTGGGTTCGTTTGGCTATATCGTTAGCTCAGAACACTCTGACCTGAATCTTCCGGAAAACTTCAAAGCAGATAAGAAAAAGAAGAATTACAATATCAATCCGGACAAAACCTCCAAGATCATTATCAACATCAATTACGGAATCCTTAACATACAATAATTATGAAAATATTACTTACTTTCCTCCTGTTTATACAACTCACAGCCACTGCCCAGGATTCCACCTCTATCAGTTTTAGCACAGAAGCAGTGCAAGAGTTCAAAAAGCAGAATCTGATGGATGAATATGACAGAGCGTTTGGAGGAAATCGCAGAGTAAATAACAGGATAAAAGTTGGTCTTGTGGATATAGCATATGAGAGATTTCCCGCAAATCTGCCTTATCTTTCAATTGAGCAAAAAATCGGCAAGAAATTTTCTGCGATGCTGGGCTCTATCATGGTCAACAGAAATCACACGGCATTTCCCATAGGTGATTTGTTCAAGAACGGATTTTCTGTAGAATTCTCTTATGATGCAAATCTGAGGTATTACTTCAAATCAAATGAAAAACTATCAGGAGATTACCTCAGCCTTGAATTCAAAGTACTTACCAGGGATTTCCTGAGTGATGGCCTTATTCAGCATCGAAACTACCGCTCCTACATCGGTCGACATCAGACCTCTGTCAATTTAGGAAAGCAATTCGGGTCCATTCTGGATATAGGGTTTCAGGCTGGCCTGAAAAATGTACTTAAAACAAAGGTTACAGAAGAGGGTTTTACCTATACACACAAAAAAGAAAACATTCAGTTTATTCCATTTATAGGTACTTATTCCAGGATTGGCATCGGAGCTAATTTCCCCCGCACAAAAAAAGGAAAAGCCGAAAGTTGTGATTTTTTAAACTGTTACAATGAGTTCAATAACCTTTTTAAGATCAATCTGTCCAATTCGCTTTACCTCGATCCGTATTATGGCACCGTAAAATTTGACCTGGCTTACGAAAAGAAACTTGGACCGCTACCATTATCATTGGAAGCAAATCTGGTTGCATCGGCTTTTTCAGAAAAAAAATTCAAAGCTACCGGCAATTACGAAGATTCCGAAGAATTCAAAGGTAAATTTTTCACTTTTTATCCTGAGGAAGAACGAAAAAACTACCTCCAGCTGACATCCTCTTTACACTTGAAATACTATTTTCTACAAAACAGATCCATTTTAAAAGGTAAATCTGTAAGTAATCTTTCTGGAGAGTATTTCGGTGCCTTTTATACTTACAAAATGGGTGGAGAAAACATTTATACAGACTACAGTCCTTACGAGAGATTTTTAAAGGATGCCTTAAAGTCTAAATCGGGGCTTATGCTGGGCATTCAGAAAAAGATTCTTAAAAATTATTTTTATGACTTCGGTCTGAAATATGACCTAACGAGTAAAGGCTCTGTGTTTTATAAACTCAGCCAGGAAATCAAGTTTGGTTACGCTTTTTGAAATAACCTCCAAACTTACACCATCATGTCAACCATAAAAAGATTCATCAAACAGAATACCCATAATCCTGTATTCAAAGCCCTGGCGGGCTTCGGAATCTCTATCAACAGACTGTATGAAAACCGGAATCATGACATCATGAGCAATGGAGAATGGACCGTACTGAAGAAAATAGCACAGATCCACCCCGCAGTAATTATCGACGGCGGAGCCAATAACGGGGAGTATTCCCTAGCGATTAACGACCTTGCTCCTGAATGTAAAGTGTACGCTTTTGAGCCTGTCGAAATCACTTATCAAAAACTTTTCAGTGTGATAAAAGACAGGCAGAATATTTACCCTGTCAACAAAGGACTTTATAAAGAGAATTGCGGAAAAGAAATCAACATCTATCCTTCTTATGCCCATTCATCCCTGTATGTGGTAAAGGGGGTCTCCTATATTGCTCAACAAAAAACGACCATACAGCTTGTCTCCGGGGATAGTTTTCTGACTGATCACAACATCGAAAAAGTCGATCTGCTCAAAATTGACATTGAAGGGGCTGAATATGATGCATTGCTCGGTTTTAAACAAAGTATCGCGTCCGGAAAAATAAAGGCTATCCAGTTTGAATACGGATACATCAACATCTCAACCCGGAAACTTCTGATTGATTTCTACGAATTCCTGGAGTCTCATGGCTACATCCTGGGTAAAATCTATCCCAAATCTGTAGAATTCAGAAAATACGAATTGATCCACGAAGACTTCATCGGGCCGAACTTCATCGCTGTCAGAAAATCAGAAAAAAACCTGATTAAACTCCTGCAAAAACCCTGAAACAAAAAAGGGAGAATGAAACCAATCCATTCTCCCTTTTACACTCAGAAAAATCATATAATCAAAAGAAAAGCCTGAAATGTGATTTCAGTTTCGCGGTCATTCTTTTTCCATTTTCCTTCGACCCTTTCTCCTTCTCAATTATAACAATCCAGTCCCAACCAATCATAGTCCTGATCAATCGGCTGGCCGTCAGGAGCTATGAAGAAGTTGTCCGGAGCGAATGTTCCGGGATTTTCTTCGAAGCGTTTGATCAGCAATAAAGTCTGGCTGCCAAAACCTTTGGAAGCAAATAAATTCAAAGTAGAAAGTCTCTTGATCTCTTCAATCGCATACATCGTATTGGCTTTTACCTCCACAGAAGCATTGGGCGTCTGATTCAGCTTTATCAGTTCCGACAGGTACATCATCGCGACAACCCTTCTGATCTGACCGTGGTAACTGTTGGAATAAACCGCTTTGTCTTTCCACAAAGCCGAAGTAAGTTTATCAAGCACCTCTGAGAAAGAAATCAGAGCCGTGTTGTATACCTGCTGACCGGATAACCTCGAAGCCCTCTCAGGATTCAGGATAAGACTCAAAGTCAGCTGGGCTGAAGCCTCAACAGGCCCCAGCGGATCAAAACTCAAGCCCGTATGACGTTTGAAAACCTCACGGGCATTGGCTCCGTATCTGAATGCCCTCGGCGGAATCAGCGTCAGCACCTTAGGCGGCACGGCCAGAAACTCCGGTCTGAGTGTTTTCATCAGAACATCCAGTGACCGTATCTGTTCTTCAGCATTAGCGGGCTGATAGATCACCTGCGGATCTCCTTTTACCGCAAAAGTATAATAAGCCCCGCCTAAAACCTTTGCTGCCGCCTGTGTTTGAAAACGGTGAAACATGTACATCGGCACCAACACTTCTTCCAGGTTAGCCATTGGGGTACCTGCCGGTATTTTCGATTCATTAAAATTAGCCAGGGCCACTTTCCTGATTTCCATCACCCTGCTCAGTTCACCCACCGGGTCAGAGCCATTGTCCCACAAGTGTGTTTGCGGGTGCACAGAGCCATCCGGACGGGCATCCTGGTCTGTCAAAAACACCAAACCTTTTCTGTGCATATTCTGCACTATCTTCTCCAGTTCTTCTTTTTCATTCGCTGAAGCAGGAAAATCCTGGTATCCCCATTGAATCGAAGTTTTGTCGTATTCTCCGATGCCCATACTGTAGGCATTCGACAAGTCTATTTTACCATCTTTAAGAGCTACCAAAGGGTGGGGATAATCCATCACCGAAGCTCTTCCGTGAATACTTGCGATATAATTATGAGGTAAACCCAAAGTATGACCGATTTCATGAGCTGACAATTGTTTCAGCCTATCCAGAGACATCTGAGTCAGTTCAGGCTGATCTTTCCCTGTGGAGAAATCCCCGGTAAGCCCCTGGGCAATCAGGTAATCCTGACGAACCCTCAGTGAGCCCAGTGTTACTTTTCCTTTCAGGATTTCACCGGTACGGGGATCGATGATACTGGCCCCGTAAGACCAGCCACGTGTACTCCTGTGTACCCACTGGACGAGGTTATACCGCACATCCATCGGATCTGCATCCGGAGGCAGCATTTTTACCTGGAAAGCGTTTTTGTACCCAGCCGCTTCAAAGGCCTGGTTCCACCAGGTAGCCCCTTCAAATAAAGCCGAGCGGATAGGCTCAGGCACCCCTGAATCCAGGTAATACACGATGGGTTCAACCGGCTCACTGACCATTGAATTCGGGTCTTTCTTACTTAATCTGTGTCTTGATACAAACTTTTTGACAATCGGCTGGTCTATAGAACTTGAATAATCATAAAACTCAATCCCTCCATACCCGATCCTCGGATCAAAAACCCTCGGTTTGAAACCTGCATCAGGTAATTTAACAAAAGAATGGTGCTGGTGCATGGTCACATGCTCAGGTGTCGGCACCACCGATCTCAGATATGGCCCGGGCTTGGTTCCGGTAAGGGTGATCACCGCCTGAAACTCTGTATTCTTAGGAAATGACTTACACATTTCGGCATAAATGCCCGATTTGCCCGCGTCAAAATTATAAGTCCCTTGTTTGGCACCTGCAATGTCATCAATCGCTCCCACAGCATCTCTGAGCAGGAAAGGAGTCAGATCAACCAGGAATTTACCATTGGACTGAGCCAGGATTTCAAAACCAAAATGGATGGATTTGGCAAATGATTCTTCAACGGCCTTTTTCTCTAAAGGATCATTGCTGATAGCCCTGTAATAGTAATTAGGCTCGAGAAGCATCAGTTTATTTCCCAGGCGTTCAAATTTCACCACATGCTCATTCCCCAAACGGCCTCTGTCAAGTCCGATGTCGTTAGAACCGATCCCCTGGGCAAGGCTTGTAAAATACAGGAACTCTTCGCCTGTTTTTTCTACTTCAAGGTAGACTTTACCCTTGTTTTCGTTCCAGTAGAAAGTAAAATAACCGGGCACTTTTTTAGCGTCTTTGATAATAGCATCATAATCCTGTGCGGAAACGCTGATCAATGTAAATACCTGCAAAAAAACAAAAAGGAGTAGTTTGCTGAAAGGTTTAAAATTTGTCATTCATTATATAAGTTTAGACGGTTGAGAAGCTATTCTTAGTGTTTGAAATCCTTTTCCCCGGCATTTACGGCCATAGGCATCAGATTTTCTCTAGGAGGTATCGGGCAGATGTACTTTTCATTGTAAGCACAGTAAAAATTATGAGCCTTGTTAAAGTCTATGGTTACTTTTCCGCCTAAAAGCTCTTTCTTGTTTATATTGATGTATCTGCCGCCACCATAAGTTTCGGTACCGTTAGACTGGTCCCGGAAAGGAAGCAACAAAGTTTCTCCTTCTTCAAACAAAAGAAGTTTTACCTCTTTTCCATCCTTGGTAAAGGTGGCTTCTCCGGCCATTTTGAGCTTTTGAGTGGTAGAGTCGGTCATCATCAGCTCAAACTCCTTACCATCTTTTACTTCTTTAAAGTCTGCCTCAATTTTCCATTGCTCTGCTGGCTCAAAAAAACTAAAATCAGGATCACTTTTCAGATTCCTCAGCGGGGAGTCCTCCATGGTCTGGAGATTGGATTGGTAACTTTCCCTGTCTTTCAAAGTGGCGGTGTTAAAATCCTCCTTTGTGTTAAGCGAGTAAAAGATACTGACGGCCAGGGCGATAAAAATAAAGGCGAGAATAAATTTGTTTTTGAACATGCTTGTCGATAAAAAGTACTTGCGAAAATAAAAATAAAACCCCGTAAAATTTGTATAAAATCAGATAAACTGTGTGATTTGCACAAAAAACAGATTTATGTTTACCGGAATCATCGAAGATTTGGCCAAAGTAACCGCCATGCATCATCAGCAAAGCAATATTACCTTCACTTTTGAAGCGAAAATAGGACAGGAACTTAAAATTGATCAGAGTGTCAGCCATAACGGCGTCTGCCTTACGGTAGAGTCTGTCAACGGCAACAGCTACACCGTAACAGCCATCGGCGAAACATTAAAAAAGACCAACCTGGGTGATTTAAAAAACGGGGACGTGGTCAACCTGGAGCGTTGTATGCCGGCAGGAGGGCGTTTTGACGGGCATATTGTGCAGGGGCATGTAGACCAGACCGGAATATGCACCGCCATCGAAGATCAGAACGGCAGCTGGCTCATCACTTTCGAACACGACACCCATCAGGGCAATATAACGGTAGAAAAAGGCTCGATTTGTGTCAACGGCGTAAGTCTCACAGTGGTGAATTCGACTGACAATACCTTTTCTGTAGCGATCATTCCTTATACCTGGGACCACACCGGTTTTCATACCCTTAAAGTAGGTTCGGTGGTCAATCTTGAGTTTGATATCCTGGGAAAATACATCCAGAAGATACTGGCGAAAAGAAACTAAATCATAATTTCTGTGACCACAAACAGGGGAAGGTGCTTCTGTTTCAGCGGTTTAACCGGACCATTTTGATTCTGATGGATAATTGGCATGGTTTGATACAATATATCTACCATTAAAATTGTTTTTTATTTCAAAATGGAATTACTTTGTTACTTCAGATCAAAAACGCTAGCAATATACAATGCCTAAATTCAGTACTAATTCTAAAACAGACATTCTGATTCACCTTGGGATTCTGGTAGCCACAGCCCTGATCCTCTTTTTTGCATTTTTCTTTTTGTATTTACCCTGGTCTACCAACCACGGCCAGTCTATTTCTGTGCCCAGCCTGAAAGGATTAAGTCTTGAAGAAGCCGAGGATTTGCTTGATAAAAACGATCTGGATTATGAAATAAGCGACAGTACTTTTGTTTCAGGTCTTAAGCCGATGAGTATCCTGTCCCACTATCCAAAAGCCAATGCCAACGTCAAAGAAGGCAGAAAAATATACCTGACTGTTGTTTCAGCACAAGCCCCGCTGGTAAAAGTACCCAACATCATCGGCCGTTCTACCTCAAGTGCTAAAAACCAGTTGCTGAGCTCGGGTCTGATTACCGATAAAGTAGAGCTCATCCCTGCGTTGGAAGAAAACACGGTTTTGAAGCTTAAAATAGGAGAAAGAGAGATCAATGTAGGAGAAGATATTCCGAAAGGATCAAAAGTAACCCTGGTAGTGGGTGACGGATACGGTAACCAGAGAATCGACGTCCCTAACCTGGTGGGCATGAATTATGACGAAGCTGACATCTATGCTTCCGGCCTGGGATTGCTGATCGGAAATGTCATTTATGACCCTACTTCCGACAAGCCTGCAGGTACGGTGATCCGTCAAAAACCGGAGTCTGGTGTGGAAAACAAAATAAAAGTCGGAGAATCTGTCAATATATGGGTCTCGGGCAGCGGCTCTGATGCCGGCGACGGTGGAAGATAATTTGAAACTTAATAAAATTTATATTTTCTAAAAAAATGAACACTAATTTCGACATCACAGCCGAAGAGTTAAGAGATCTAATTGAAGGAGAAGAAGACATCGTTCTATTCGATGTCAGAAATCCTGATGAGTTCCAGGAAGATAACCTGGGTGGAATCCTTGTGCCACTCGGTGACATTGCTGACAGTCTCGAAGAGTTTGAGCCTTACAAAGGCCAGGACATTTACATCCATTGCAGAAGTGGTGCAAGAAGCGGCCGTGCGAAAGAATATTTAATTTCACAGGGTTACGACAAGGTACACAATGTACTGGGTGGTATTATGGCCTATAGATCATTGGAAGATTAATTTTTAATGTAGGCCCGTGCTTCGAGGCACGGGCCTACATTAAATAGCGGGCAAGCCCGCTATTTAAATTTTGTTTTTAGAATCAATGATGATCGTCACGGGGCCATCATTGAGCAACGCTACCTTCATATCCGCCCCGAACTCTCCTGATTGTATTTCTTTACCTGTTTCTTCTTTTAATTTTTCTTTCATTGCTTCATAAAGAGGAATGGCCAGTCCGGGTTTTGCAGCTTCGATAAAAGAAGGTCTGTTTCCTTTTTTGGTAGAAGCATGTAAGGTAAACTGCGAAATAATCAGGATATCTCCATCTACTGCTTTCAGGTCCAGATTCATCTTGTCGTCAGCATCTGAAAACACCCTCAGTCCGGCAATCTTTTTAGAAAGCCACTCCACATCTTCCGCCGTATCATCCTGGTGAACTCCCAGTAAAATCAAAAAGCCGAGGCCTATAGACCCTTTAATATTCCCGTCGATGGTGACAGAAGCCTCTGTTACACGCTGAATAACCGCAATCATAAATGCAATAATAAATAAGCAATAAAGAAGTAAGTACTGATGCCGATGAGGTCATTGGCGGTGGTGATGAAAGGTCCGGAGGCTATTGCCGGATTAATGCCCATTTTATCCAGTATTAAAGGAGTGATGGTTCCCATGAATGAAGCCAGTAAAACGACAGACAACAAAGAAATACACACCACCCAGAACAACTGGGGCTGCCCTACAATATAAACATACGAGCCTGCCAGCACACCGATGATAATGCCGTTGATCAAGGCTACCAGTAAAATTTTAGAGAGACGTTCACCAAGACTCATGGTCAATCCTGAACGCTCCGCCAGCGACTGTACAATAAGCGAAGAGGTCTGAATACCTACGTTCCCGCCCGTAGACCCCATAATGGGGATAAACATAGCCAGGGCACCTACTTTGCTCAGAATTCCTTCAAAACTACTGATGACCGAGGCTGCCAGAAGGCTGCCGATGGCTCCGATCACCAGCCAGGGTATACGTGCCTTGGCTAAAACCCACACTGAGTCATCTTCCTCCGCCTCACCCGTGATACCGGCCATCACCTGGATGTCTTCCTCCGCTTTTTCCGTAATAAAATCGACCACGTCATCAATGGTGATCCTGCCGAGTAATCTTCCGAGTGAATTTACCACCGGAATGGCTTCAAGGTCATAACGCTGCATGAGGTCTGCCACTTCCGCACCCGACTTGGTGGTGTCTACAAATACAATATCGTCTTCAAAAATATTCTCTACTTTGGTATTTTTTCTGGCCAGTACGATCTGCTTCAAAGAAACAATCCCTTTCAGCCTTTGCTCTTCATCTACCACGTAGACGGCATATACTTTATCTACATTCTCAGCCTGCAGCCTGATTTCTTCCACACACTCACTCACGGTCTGGGTGGTAAATACTTTTACCAGCTCTTTCTGCATCAGACCTCCGGCTACATCTTCAGGATAATGCATCAGGTCGATGATAAATCTGGCCTGTTCCCTGTCTTCTAATAAAGCAATGACTTTCTCACGGATCACGATGGACTGTTCGTTCAGTAAATCCACCGCATCATCAGAATCAAAGAGGTTTACATATTTGGCAATTTCTTCGACGGTAAATTGTTCTTTAATGAAACGCTTCCGGTCATCCGAATCTATATTGGATAAAACCTCTGCTCCTTTTTCGGTTTCGAGCAACTGAAAAAGAGTGTGTGCTTCAGGGCCGTTGAGTTCAAACAAGAGACTGGCTATATCGGGAGGATACAAATCATCAAGTTCTGAGTTCAAAAAAACAAGATCGTTTTTTGAAACCGCCTCCTCTATTTTTTCAAGATAATCCTTGGTGAGTTCAAACGTTGCCATGTTCAGAACCTTTAAAATGTTATAAAATGCAAATTTGGTCAATAAACATAAGTAAATCAACTTTAACCCACTAAATGATTAAATAATAATATAACCTTAAAAGATTTAAAAAGCGAAAATAAGGGTCAGTTTCCGGAGGCAGGGCCGGCTTTGAATTTATACAGATACGGAGCTTTATTGGCCGCCCCGGTATACAGTTTTTCCACCCTTTCGAGAATACCGAGATTAAGCATTTTACGCTGGAAATTATTACGGCGGAAAGGTGTATTTAAAATGGTCTCATAAAGACTCTGAAGCTCGTTCATGGTGAAGGTTTCGGAAAGGAGATTGAAGCCTACGAGCTTATGGTCCAGCATCAATTGTAGCGTTTCGAGGGCTTTTTCAGCAATTTCCCGGTGATCAAAACCCATTTCGGGCAGCTGTCTCACATCACACCACTCGTACATTTCTGAGAAACGGTCCGTCACCGGTTTGATGACAGAAAAGTCAACAAGTGCGTAATATCCGACGGAGACATATCTTTTCAGTAACCAGCTGAAATCGGCCACGTCGAGATCGTTATTCTCCAGGAATTTCTTCATGGTATCGATCGTAGCCCTCCCCGCATCTCCAAAAACCCGGAACTGCTCCAGGTAAATATCCGTGAGGCTTGTCCGCTCTCTCAAAACCCTTTGTGCAGCCTCATCGACGCCCTCCGTCTGTGCCACCAGGCCTCCCGGTAAAGTCCAAAAATCATACTTACGGGGCTTGAGCAATAATACTTTCAACTGGTGATCATGAAAACCGAATATAACACAATCGACAGACAACTGGGGAATATACATTTCTCCACCCAGCCTGGCATCCATTGATGATACATTAAAAAGTTCTCCTGTAATTTCCATGTTGAATAAATAGGTTTCGGGCAAAAATAACAAAATAATTTGGACGGCGGAAAAAAAGCAATTATTATTGTCTCACATTAAGACAATAATATTACTGATCTTATTTTTTTTGACATTATTACAATTTTAACCAACGTATTAAAAGGGATGAAGAAAATTTTCGATTTTACATTTAAAAAACCGGTCAAATCCCTCCTGATGGTTCTGGGATTGATGGTTTCAGGGCTTGCCCCCTCCTATGCCCAGGCACCTCCTGCCAAAAGGGTCCTGGTGTTCAGCAAAACAGCAGCTTTTCGTCATGCCTCTATTGAAGCCGGCAAGGTGGCTTTCACTAAAATGGGTCAGCAAAAAGGCTTTGCGGTAGACCTTACAGAAGACGCCGCCAAGTTTAACACCGACAACCTGAAACGCTACCAGGCGGTTATTTTCCTCAATACAACGGGTGATGTTCTGAATGCAGAGCAGCAGGTTGATTTTGAGCGTTACATTCAGGCCGGTGGTGGCTATGTGGGAATACATGCCGCTACAGACACAGAATATGGCTGGCCATGGTACGGCAAACTGGCAGGAGCTTATTTCCTGGATCACCCTATGCCGGATAATGTACAAAAAGGCAAGTATATCGTAACCATGAAAAACCACTGGGCTACCAAGGGAATGCCTGATGAGTTTGAAAGAAAAGATGAATTTTACAGCTTCAAACAAATCAATCCGGACATCAATGTCCTGTTGAAAATAGACGAGAAATCCTATCGCGGCGGAAGCAACGGCGACAACCATCCGATGAGCTGGTACCAGGATTTTGACGGAGGAAGATCATTCTATACAGCCATGGGGCACACTGACGAAACTTTCTCTGAACCTTTATTCCTTGATCACATCTATGCGGGTTTAAACTATGCCATGGGTGGAGATAAGCCCAAAGCACTGGATTACAGCAAAGCGAGACCTGAAGAAAACAGGTTTACAAAAGTAGTGCTGGAAGAAAAACTGAACGAACCTATGGAACTTACCCTGCTTCCTGACGGACGCGTCCTGTTCATAGAACGCCACGGAGCGGTAAGAACCTATAACACAAAAACAAAACAATTAAAAACAATTGCCAATCTGCCTGTCAGTACCAAATACAAAGACAAGGAAGGCAAGGTGTCAGAAGGAGAAGATGGTCTGATGGGTTTGGGAAAAGACCCGGATTTTGCCAAAAACAACTGGATTTATCTTTATTATTCAAATCCGGGGGAAGAAGCCAAGAATATCCTGTCCAGGTTTGACCTGAAAGGTGACAACCTGGTGATGGAATCTCAAAAAGTATTGCTTGAAATCCCGGTTCAGAGAGAACAATGCTGCCACACAGGCGGCTCTATTGCCTGGGATAAGGCTGGTAATCTTTACCTTTCGACGGGTGACAACACCAACCCTCATGGTTCAAACGGGTTCAGTCCGAGTGACGAACGACCTGGCCGCTCTGCCTGGGATGCTCAGAAATCATCCGCCAACACCAATGACCTCCGCGGAAAAATCATCCGTATCAAACCTCTGGCTGACGGTACCTACAGCATTCCTGAAGGCAATTTATTCCCCAAAGGCACGCCTATGACCCGTCCGGAGATTTATACCATGGGGCACCGTAACCCGTTCAGAATCTCAGTAGATAAGAAAACCGGTTTTGTATACTGGGGTGAAGTGGGTCCTGACGGAAGCAAACCTGCAGACGACCGTGGCCCGGCGGGTCACGATGAAGTAGGGCAAGCCCGAAAAGCGGGCAACTTCGGATGGCCTCATTTTGTAGGAGACAACAAAGCCTACAACAAATTTGATTTCACAACCAATAAGTCGGGTGAAAAATGGGATGTTAACGCACCGAGCAATACTTCGCCCAACAACACGGGTCTTAAAGTATTACCTCCGGCTCAGAAAGCCTTTATATGGTACCCATATGGAGAGTCTCCTGAGTTTCCGCTGGTGGGTAGCGGCGGACGTAATGCCATGGCAGGTCCTGTTTTCTACAGCGAAGACTTCAAAACTGCCGCCAGGGCATTTCCTAAATATTACGAAGGCAAGCTACTGATCTATGAATGGATGCGTGGATGGATCATGGCGGTGACTATGGACAAAGACGGCAACTACACTTCAATGGAGCGTTTTATGCCAAGCTATAAATTCAGCAACCCCATGGACATGGAGTTTGCTGACAATGGAGATCTTTATATGCTGGAATACGGCTCCGGCTGGTTTACAGCCAACGATGATGCCCGTTTGATCAGAATTGAATTCAATGGTGGCAACAGAAAACCAAACATCCAGTTGACGGCTGACAAGATGGGCGGTGCGATTCCGTTTAAAGTCAACCTGAGCTCAAAAGGAACTGCAGATCCTGATGGGGATGCTTTGAAATACTCCTGGAAGGTTACTTCTAAAAACGGTTTTGTGAAAGTGCTCAATACCCCTGACGCGTCTCTGACCCTTACCAAAGCAGGAATATACAAAGCTACTTTGACTGTCAATGACGGAAAAGGTGAAATCAACAGCCAGTCAATCGAAATATCTGCGGGTAATGAACCGCCTGTTCTGGCCTTTGACCTTCCTAAAAGCAACAAGACATTCTTCTTCCCGAACAAGTCTTTTGATTATGAAGTAAAAGTCAATGACAAGGAAGACGGCAGCCTGTCCAACGGCAAGATTTCTGCTGAGCAGGTTTCTGTCAACATAGATTTCCTTCCTGAAGGATTTGATAAAATTGCGATTGCACAAGGCCAC
Source organism: Emticicia sp. CRIBPO (assembly GCF_009905725.1). Lineage (GTDB taxonomy): Bacteria > Bacteroidota > Bacteroidia > Cytophagales > Spirosomataceae > Leadbetterella. Next base: position 211,899 of record NZ_JAAAKV010000009.1, read on the forward strand.
AGATCGGCGGATGCTTCTGCCGGATTTGCCAAAGGCAAAAAACTGATCGAAGCCAGTGACTGCAGGGCTTGTCACAGCGTAGATAAGAAATCTATCGGGCCAAGCTATATCCAGGTGGCTCAGAAATACAAAGGCGACGCAGGTGCGTTGGAAAGACTCAGCAAAAAAGTTATTTCCGGCGGTAGCGGCGTCTGGGGTGAAACAGCCATGGCGGGGCACCCGCAGCTTACTGCCAGCGAAGCCGGTGACATGATCAAATACGTACTGAGTCTGGCCGACGAAAAAGCTAAAGTGAGCTCATTGCCGGTCAAAGGCTCTTTCACTACCAAGGTTCCGGCAACAGATAAAGGACAGGGTGTTTATATCCTGAGGGCTTCTTATGAAGACCAGGGAGCCAACGGCATTCCTCCTTTGGTGTCTGAACAAACATTTACCCTGCGTAACTCCAAAATGAGCCCGCATAAATTTGACAAATTCGAATCGGTTTCTAAAATGTCATTTGGCGGTAACGAACTGGCTATTCCAGGAAAATCAGGCTCATATATGGTTTTAAACCAGGTAGATCTGACAGGCATAAAACAGCTGGTGATGGGTGTTGCCGCACCTAAACCACAGTTGAATGCCCAGGGAGGAAACATTGAATTCCGGATAGACTCCCCTACCGGGAAATTGCTCGGCGAGTCAGGATTTATACCGCCTGTGGAAGAAATGAATTTTGCAGGAAAACCGGCCGTTATCAATATTGCCCCTACTGAAGGTGTTCACGATGTTTACCTGGTATATCAAAATCCAAAATCAGAAGGCCAGACCCTGATGGTCGTGATGGGAATTGAATTTAAAGCAACAGTGGAAGACGAAGCCAAACCGGAAATTAAGGCTGCTGCCGCACCGGGATATGAGGAATACGCCGGTAAATACAAAATGGAAGGCCTTCCTTTCGAATTTATTGACGTGACGACAAAGGATGGCAAACTCTTTATTGATGCAGGAGGACAAGGCGGAGAGGTCAAACCCACCTCAATTGCCGACCAGTTTGATGCCAGCGGAAAAGCCACGGTCGTTTTTATCAGAGATGAAAAAAGCAAAGTAGCCAAAATCAAGGTATTGGTGATGGGTTCAGATTATCAGGGAGTAAAACAATAATAAACCAGGGGAGTTTGCGACGGCAAACTCTCTTTTTTTCTACTATCAGCAATGAAAAACAAAGAAGAAATATTCGCAGAAAACGGGTTAAACCGTCGTGATTTCCTGGGACAAATTGGTATGGCCGCAGCTGCCACGTTGATTTCCCCATCTCTTTTTGCCCAACCTAAACCATGGTTTGAGATTTCCCTGGCAGAATTCTCACTTGCAGGCTCATTATATGGCGGCAAACTCAAAAATATGGACTTCCCGGCTAAGGCTAAAAATGACTTTGGTATCAGTGCCGTAGAGTACGTCTCAGGATTCTGGAATGGTAAATCACAGGATCAGGCTTATCTTAACGAGCTTAAACAGAGAACGGGAGACCTGGGCGTCAGGAATGTCCTGATCATGGTGGACGGCGAAGGCGACCTGGGAGCCAGTGATGCAGCCAAAAGGCTGAAGGCTGTAGAAAACCATTACAAATGGGTGGATGCTGCCAAATTCCTGGGATGCCATGCCATCCGCGTGAACATGGAAGGTGACGGAACTCCCGAAGACATCCTGAAACAAGGGGTGGAAGGCTATGGTAAGCTGGTTGAATACGGTAAAAAAACAGGTATCTCAGTGATCATCGAAAATCATATTTCGGTGTCTACCAACCCTGACTGGCTGGCCAGGCTACTGAAAGAGGTCAACAGCCCTTATGCGGGCAGCTTACCTGATTTCGGAAATTTCACAGAAAGGGAAAAACCAAAGACCATGACGCTGGAAGGCTTTATGAGTGCGAAAATCCTGAATGATTATGATAAATATGAAGGTACCCGCAAATTGATGCCGTATGCAAAAGGCGTGAGTGCCAAAACCCATACTTTCGACGAAAAAGGAAATTGTACCGATGTTGATTTCAATAAAATGATGCCTATTGTTAAAAAAGGAATCACGAAAAACTTCAAAGGATTTATCGGCATTGAATATGAAGGAGGTTTCATGAAAATGATGGGAGCCAAAGGCGACTATCTGTCTGAAGATGACGGCATCAAAGCCACCAAAGCATTGCTTGAAAAAGCTCAGGCTTTGTAAAAATTAAAATCCTGTATAAAACAAAAGACCTGGTCCGTTACGAACCAGGTCTTTTTTATTGAACTTAAAAGTCTTAAATTCCCAGAACTTTACGATTGACTGCTTCATCAGCACCTGTAGCCGCGAAATCATCAAAAGCTCTTGTAGCTACTTGAATGATGTGGCTTTCGATAAACGGTGCTCCTTCGGCTGCTCCCTGCTCAGACGACTTGATGCAACATTCCCACTCTAAAACGGCCCAGCTGTCGTAATCATACTGAGATAGTTTAGAGAAGATGGCACCGAAATCTACCTGGCCGTCACCCAATGATCTGAAACGTCCGGCACGGTTTGCCCATCCGGCATAACCGCTGTAAACACCTTGTTTTCCTGTCGGGTTAAACTCGGCATCTTTAACGTGGAATGCTTTGATCCTGTCATGATAGAGGTCGATAAAGGCAAGATAATCAAGACTCTGCAACACAAAATGTGACGGGTCATAATTGATGTTGGCACGTGAGTGTCCACCAAGATAATCTACGAACATTTCGAAAGTGGTACCGTCATAAAGGTCTTCTCCCGGGTGCAATTCGTAACAGTAGTCTACGCCATTGTTGTCGAACTCGTCCAGGATAGGCTTCCATCTCGAGGCCAGTTCTTTGAATGCCGTTTCGATCAAACCTGCAGGTCTTTGTGGCCACGGATATAAAAACGGCCAGGCCAATGCTCCTGAGAAACCAACATGAGAGCTGAGTCCGAGATTTTTAGAGGCTTTTGCAGCATATAAAAGCTGATTTTTTGCCCATTCTCTTCTTGCTGGCTCATTTTTATGTACCTCTGCCGGAGCAAAAGCATCATACATGGTATCATAAGCCGGATGTGATGCGATCAACTGCCCCTGAAGGTGAGTTGACAACTCGGTAATTTCCAGGCCTTTGTCTGCCAGTTTACCTTTCAGTTCATCACAATAAGTTTTAGATTCGGCCGCTTGCTTCAGGTCGATCACCCTGCCGTCCCAAGTCGGTAACTGGATACCTTTGTAACCCAGATCCGCCATATAGTCGGCAATTGTATCCAAAGAATTAAACGGGGCCTCATCACCCAGAAACTGAGCTAAAAATATACCTGGTCCTTTTATTGTTTTCATTTGTTATTATTTAAGATTGAGTGATTTGTGTTGACCCATCATTACAAGTACCATAATGCATTAAACTCCAAATTCACACTGAATTTATATTCACACCACTTTAAAACCGAGACGTTACAATCTGTAAATTTCAAGTAACCCTACATCAGGATTGTCGTTAAACTCTAAAATCGTCTCTTTGTTTCTTATCAAAATATTGGCAAGCTCAGAATTCGGCAAGTTGCCTGTTCTGACCCAAATTACTTTGGGAGGATAGCCCATTAAAAGATATAGTTTTTCAAAATCGTCATCCTGTGTAATTACGGTCAGGCCATTTTCTTTACAATATCTCCATATCTGATTATCGCTTGCTTCAAAGAGGTCAACTTCCTTTACTGTCAAACAAAATTCAAATTCTGTTTTAAGTAGATTCACGACCCTGTGTGAAATATTTTGATCAAAGAGAAGCTTCATGCAGCAACAAACTGAGTCCTTTGCTCTCTTGCAGCGGCAAACGCCAATACCGCCAGAATGTCGTCTTGTGTTAACTCCGGATAATCCTCTAAAATATCATCAAAAGACATACCGGTAGCCAACCAGCCAAGAACATCTCCAACGGTTATTCGCATTCCACGGATACAAGGCTTACCACTCCGTTTTCCCGGGTCAATAGTTATTATATTTTTGTAATCGATCATGCCTATCATTTTTATTCTAAACAAATTTAATCATTTTAGCATTCAATCACTAATTACCTATTTACACCGTAACCCAGCCCTGCTTCTTATTACTTTCGAGAATTCTCTCACAAATCAGCAATTCGCGATATCCGTCAGCAAAGGTCGGAAACTTCGGATTTTCAGGTTGTTTACCGGCCTCTACAGCGGCATATACTTCTTTGAACAATTGTTTTGAAGTATCTCCGAAACCTTCGTTGTGCCCGCCAGGATAAGTGATCAGAGAACGAACCTCTTCATGCACCAGTGAAGGGTCACGGATCAGCATGGAGTTAGCTCCGTCACGTTGTCCGATCCAGATTTCGTTAGGGGCTTCAGAGTTCCAGGCCAATGTCTTTTTAGAACCTGCAATTTCTACTTTCAATTGATTTTTTCTACCGGCAGCCACTTGTGACACAGTTACAGAACCACGGTTACCATTGTCAAACCTCAGCAAAACGTTCGCGTGATCTTCCGTATTGATAGGCACATCCGCGTAGTCTTCCGGCTGAAGCATTTTACCTGAATAAGTTTCAAGCGGCTTCAAAGGTTTCTTACGGATTTTGTGAACTGTATTGAAATCGGCCATCACTTCTACAGTCTTAAGGCCCGTTACATATTCAATAAGGTCAAGCAAGTGAGATCCGATGTCTGCAATGGCTCTTGAATCACCCGACTTGTCCGGTTCAAGACGCCAGTTGTAATCTGTCTCATAATATAGCCAGTCCTGAAGATAGGAACCGATGATCGAGTAAACATCTCCCAATTCACCTTTTTCCTGCATGATCTTCATCTGTCTTACCAACGGATAATATCTCAGGTTAAAGTGAACGGCATTTACCAGGCCCGTTTCTTTGGCAAGGGCTACCAATTCTTCAGCTTCATGAAGGTCCTTAGCCAATGGTTTTTCGCATACCACGTGTTTCCCGGCCAGTAAAACGGCCTTCGATTGTGAATAATGCAGGAAGTTAGGGGTACAAATATGCACACAGGCTATATCTTCCATCGCCAGCAGCTGCTCAAAAGTACAAGGTCTTTCGATACCCAACTGAGCCGCTTTGGCAGTAGCCAGTTCGATATTTACTTCGCACAAAGCCACTACTTCGATATTAGGAAGTCTCCTGAGTGCTTCGATATGGGCTGGCCCGATAAAACCCGTGCCCACAACTCCAACTTTAATTTTTGACATTTTTGATTTAAGAGGTTTGAGGTTATTGAAAAACGCTCTGACCATTCTGACCAGATCTCAACAACAAATTGATACTTATATTAAATTTCGAATTTTGTCCATTTGGTTTCAGAGTCAGCAGATTTAAGCACAGTCTGGATAAAGCCCATGCCTCTCAACCCGTCATCAACACCTGGGAAATCGTGAATTTCAGGATTGTAGCCTGTAGAAATCGTATGTTCATTGCCCAGGTTTCCGGTAGCTGTGGCGTTGCCTTCATCACCCCATTTGGCACGAAGAGCAAAAGCAAAGTTCCGGTAGATATTGGCAAATGTTTCTACATAACCCTCCGGGTGTCCGGCCGGCTGGCGGGTATGTGCCTGAGCATGTGCAGACAGGTTACCGACTCCGGTTCTGATAATTCTTGAGCCGTTTTCCTGGTTGGTCAGTTCCAGTGTGTTAGGTTCCATCTGACGCCATTTAAGCCCGCCGGTTTCACCATAAATCCTGATATTAAGGTCATTTTCCTCACCGTTGCAAATCTGGCTGTCGTGCAATACGCCTTTGGCTCCGTTATCGAACCTCAAAAGGATATTGGCATCATCATCCAGCTGACGGCCTTCCACAAAAATGGTCAGATCAGCACATAATTCAGTGATTTTCAATCCTGTAATATATTCAGCAAGGTTCTCCGCGTGGGTTCCGATGTCTCCTACCCCGCCTGCAGCACCACATCTGGCCGGATCGGTTCTCCATGAGGCCTGTTTCTGCCCGGTGGCTTCCACCAGCTGAGACAGCCATCCCTGAGGATATTCCACGATTACTTTTCTTATTTTTCCGATAGCCCCTGATCTTACCAGGTGCCTGGCTTCTTTCACCATCGGATAAGCGGTATAATTATGAGTCAGTGCAAACAGCAGTCCTGAAGATTCAATAATAGGCTTAAGGGCCTTGGCTTCTTCCATCGTCAGCGTAATGGGTTTATCCATCACGAGGTGGAATCCGTTTTCCAGTACAAACTTGGCAGCAGGAAAATGGACGTGGTTCGGCGTAACAATAGAAACGAAATCCATCCTGACTCCTTCAGGAAGTTCCTTTTCTTTCAATACCATTTCTTCATATGAGCCATAAACCCTGTCGGCAGGAAGATACAGGGCCTCACCAGTGGCTTTTGATTTTGCAGGATCAGAACTAAATGCTCCACAAACCAGCTCGATTTCTCCATCCAGAGCCGCACCGCGACGGTGAACCGCTCCAATAAAAGCCTCGAGGCTTCCACCGATCATCCCCATTCTAATTTTTCTATGCATAAGTGTAATTTGAAGGTTGAACAATTAACATTCTGGCTGCAATTTAAACAATTTTGCGAATTTCGATAAAACAAATTATCATTTATCAACTTCACAAAAGTGTAATTACTACAATTAATAAAATTTCTTTTTCACGGATACAAAAAAAATGTATTTTTACGCAGTTTTAAAAATTTCAACCCTAAAAAATTAATACTTATGGTAAACAAAACCAGACTTTTTAACGCCAGTTGCTTCGCCTTGATTACAACTGCATTGTCTTTCAGTATAAGAGCAGGTATTCTCACACAATTAGGCACGGAATTCTCCCTCGACGCGGTTCAGTTAGGTTATATTAATTCAATGGCATTTTTTGGCTTCCCTATAGCTATGGTACTGGGCGGTGCATTTTATAATACCGTAGGCCCAAAAACAATTATGCAGCTGGCTTTCATCACCCACGTGATCGGTATAGTACTGACCATTTATGCGGGAGGATTCTGGGGCTTGCTGATTTCTACTTTCTTTGTTGGTTTTGGTAATGGCTGTACTGAAGCGGCCTGTAACCCTATGATTGCCGACACCTACTCAGGCTCAACACTCGACAAAATGTTCAACAGGTTCCATATGTGGTTCCCTGGCGGCATTGTTATCGGAAGTCTTATCTCAAAATTCCTTACAGACTCAGGTTTTTCGTGGCAGATACAAATGTGGGTGATCATGATTCCTGCAGTCATTTATGCTTATTTGTTCTACGGACAAAAATTCCCGGACGCCAAAGTAGAAGGGTCTCATTCTACCAGCATGAATTTCAGGGCCATGGCCAATCCACTGTTCATTTTTATGTTTTTTGCTATGGCCATCACCGCCATTTCCGAATTCGGACCTCAGCAATGGGTTGGACCGATCATGGCTAACAGCGGTGCAAAACCTATGTTGATCCTTGCTCTTGTAACAGGTCTTATGGCGGTAGGCAGGTTTTTTGCCGGACCGATTGTTCATAAACTTAACCAGGTAGGTGTATTATTAGGCTCAGCCATATTTGCCGCTATCGGAATCTACCTGATGAGCCAGGCAACAGGCCCGCTGGTATATGTGGCAGCCGTATTCTTCGCCATTGGTGTTTGCTACTTCTGGCCAACCATGTTAGGCTTTGTGGCTGAAAAAACACCTTTAACAGGTGCTTTAGGTCTGTCACTGGTAGGTGGTATGGGGATGCTTTCCACCGCTATTTTCCAACCGTTTATCGGTGGATGGATAGAAAACGCAAAAGTAGAGCAAACAGCTTTAGGAAAAACGGGAACAGAAATGGAACTTGCTGCAGGCCAGTCTGTTTTAGAGATCATGGTGGCTTTCCCGGCTATTCTTATCGTGTTGTTTACGATTTTGTATTTCTGGCAAAAAAATTCCAAAAGTCAGGTTTCTCATGCATAATTGCTGATAATTTTTGATATTTGCAAAGCCGTTCAATAAACTGAACGGCTTTGTTTTTTTATGAATGCAGCCATTGATTTCGGGAATACATTAGCCAAGATCGGTTTTTTTGAAGGAGATGACCTGATCTCAACAGCCAGGGGCCTCAGGCCTGAAGAGCTTTTTGATTTGCTTGAAAAAGAAAATCCGGAACGCCTGATTATCTCCTCGGTGACCAAAAGCACGGACGAACTGAAAGAATTATTCTTAAAATTTCATAAAAAAATCATCCTCGATCCTGAAACCCCGCTTCCTGTCGTGAACGGATACGGCACCCCGAAAACACTCGGATACGACAGAATTGCAGGGGCTGTCGGGGCTTTTGCCAGGTTTCCTGGCCAAAATTGCCTGATAATCGATATGGGCACAGCCATCAAGTACGATTTCATAGATGCCGAAGGCGTATTCAGAGGAGGGATCATATCCCCAGGAAAACAAATGCGGTTCAAGGCACTGCATACTTTTACCCAGAAATTGCCGTTAATTGATTCAGACGAAATTCCCGAACTCCTAGGTACCTCTACAGAAACCTGCATTCAAAGTGGTGTGATCAATGGAATCATTGCGGAAATCAACGGAATTATAGCCCGATACAACGAAAAGGCAGATATTAACGTCTTAATTTGTGGAGGAGACGCTAAATTCTTTGAAAGTCAAATAAAATCAACGAAATTTGCGACTCCAAATTTAGTTTTAGAAGGATTGAACAGAATATTAAATCATAATGTCAAAAGTAAGTAGCGTTTTTATCAGCCTGATTTTTACAATTTATTCAAGTGTTTGTTTAGCTCAGGGGCAGGGGAATACGCCTTATTCTGCATTTGGCATCGGTGAGCTGGCCGATGAAACAGTCGCTTCCCAGGATATGATGGGAGGAACAGGGGTTTCATTCGGAAACAGTTTTTACGTCAATCAGCTCAACCCGGCTCTTGTTGTTAAAAACAGGATGATCGGAGGCTTCAAATATGTAGCTTTCCAGGTAGGCCTCAAAGGCAATCTCCGTAATATTTCCTATCAGGATAAAATCCAGCAGGGATTCGGCATGAACCTTAACAACCTGACCATGGCTTTTCCTTTATTGCCTAAATGGGCCATGTCATTCTCAGTAAGACCTTACAGTATCGTAGAACATAATTCTGTATTCACCAAGACGGTTGTAGGAAGCACCGAAAAAGTGACTTATCAGTATAATAATTCAGGTGGTATATCAAGATTCTCCTATATCAATTCATTTCAGCCGTTTAAGGGGCTGTTTGTGGGTATTGAGGGTAATTACAACTTCGGAACTATTTACAAAGATACCACTTCTTACCTGAATTCATCTGCGACTATCAACCGCTATACTTCAAGATATTCGCTTACCGGCAAAAGCGTGAAAGCCGGTATCGCTTACCAGCAAAAACTTTCTAAAAAATGGCAGCTTAACGTAGGTGGAACTTACGAAATAAGCAGCACACTTTCAGGCAAGCACCTGAGACACTACAGCGTTCTGGCTGATGCAGGCAACGGCCCGACCATCATACAGGCTCCTGACACGCTTTCTCTGAGAGACATCAGCACAGCTATTCCGGCTAAATATAAAGTCGGTGTGAGCCTTGAAAGTCCCTTCCACTGGGTCTTCGCGGTGGACTACGGCGTTACGCAGTGGGACGGTATAAAAAAACTGGATGTCATCTCAAGCCAGTTGCTTCATAATGCCCAGGAAATCAACGCCGGAATTGAATGGTTGCCCAACTCAAATTCGACCAAATATTTCAACCAGGTATTCTACAGGGTAGGTTTTCATCAGGCTGAAACCCCTTATGTGATCAATAAAACCAGGATCATGGACAGAAGCTTCAGCTTTGGCATGTCAGTCCCTATGGGCTTCAGAAACCCAAGTTATGTTGACCTGGGTCTTTCAATAGGTCAGAGAGGGGTGAATTCAAATGGCCTGATCCAGGAAAATTACTTTAAAGTCAGTGCAAGCTTCTCGTTGTTGAGTGCCTGGTTTATCAAGCCGATTATCGATTAATGAAATTCCTTCGTCTTCTTTTATTACTGAGCGTTCTTTCTGCTCCTGTCTTGTTTTCCTGTGAAGATAAAAAGAAGGAAGAGAAAGCCGTTCATTATAACGGGCCGGTGATGACTGTCGACAACCTGAGCATAGCTTACAGCGACTCAGGAAGGGTTACGGTCAAGATGTCTACGGCAAAACAGCTTAAGATGCAAAATGAAGACGAAATCTATCCGAAGGCGGTATACATTAACTTTATAGATAAAGCCGGAGTAGAATATTCCTCTCTCAGGGGCGATTCCGGCAGCTTTTCAAAAGTAAATAACCTGTACACCCTCCGTGGTAACGTATTCTTTTTTAACAGGACCCTGCAGCAAAGCCTGGCCACAGAAGAGTTATTCTGGAATCCGCTGACCAAGAAAATCTATTCTAACCAAAAGGTGAAAATCAAGACTCCGAAAGACAATCTTGTGGCGATGGGTATGGAGGCCAACCAGGACTTTTCGAAATACAGCATCAAAAAGCCCAAAGGTACATTTATGGTGGATTCACTCAGAAGTGAGCCGGATACTACTCTTTAGTTTTACATTCTCCCAAAGTTTTCTTCACCGAGCTGACCTCGGTAATTTCCTTTGAGTTGCCCCATTTGGTATAAATGTAGGTAGTCAGTTCAGCAATATCAAGCTCGTATAGTTGCTTATTGCCCGGCATGGGTTGATTGTAGACTTTCCCGTTTACCTTTATTTCTCCGGACATCCCGTTTCTGATGAGACAGATGACGAGTTCTTTATTATTCAGAAAATCAGACCCGGCCAGGGGCGGATACAAGTCCTTTAACCCGCTTCCGTCTGCCTGATGGCAGTTGGAGCAGTGTTTCAGATAATGCTGTTCGCCATTGACCAGGTATTGTTCATATTTAATCTCTTCGGATGATCCGCAGGAAGCTAATAAAACCCCTGAAAATATCACACACAAACTTTTCTTCATCAGGGTTGTTCGCTTAACAGCAATTGTATATCCTTTATCAGTTTGGTCACCTCTTCCTCTTTCGTGCCGTCATACATGCCTCTGACGTGCCTTTGTTTATCTGTCAGGATAAATGCTCCGCTGTGTACAAAACCGCCCTCTTCCTTCGCCGCTGAGTCTTCCATGGCTGATACCATGTAAAACTTCTGGGCTATTTCGTAGATGTCGTCCTGTTCACCCGTCACAAACTGCCACATGTTGCCTTTAATACCCAACCTGTCCCTGTAGGCTTTTAGAACCTGTACAGAGTCGTGCCGCGGGTCAATGGTATGAGACAGAATGCCTACCTGAGGATTGTCTTTAAACTTCTCATACACCCTCAGCATCTGGGTTTTCATCACCGGGCAGATGGTCGGGCAGGAAGTAAAAAAGAAATCAGAAATGTATATCTTGTCTTTATAGGCCTCGTTTGTGATTGTATCATTATCCTGGTTCACAAACTTGAAATCACGGATGGTATGAAACACGGTGTCTCCGTTTTCTCCCACTTGTTTGTTGCCCAGGTAAGGTAATTTACGCTGGCTGTCGGAACAGGAAAAAGCGGCTAACGCTATCAAAAAAACAAAAATGAACTGTATATTCTTTATCATGATCGCTTACTTGGGAGACTCCGTAAATTTCCTGGCAGCGTCAATAGACTCTTCCGTTTCTTTTTTGATCTTTTCAATCTGCTCTTTAAGCGATTTGTAGATCTTCAGTTTTTCCTCTTTATCCTGCACTTCGTTTAACGCTTTTCCGTAATCTTCCATCCAGGTATACATTTCATCCTCAGATTTCTGAAGTTTCTGAGCCAGGTCATTGGCTTGGTTCTTCAATGAATCCGAAGCGGTTTCCACACTGCTGAGCAGGTCCTTCTTGATGTTCCCGATTTTCATCGATTGCGGCATTACCTTATCATGTCCTTCTCTTAATACCTTGTCAATTTCTTCGATTTCCTTTTCTGTTTTGTTTTCACAGGAAACCAAAGCGACCAATAGAAATAATGCGACCAAACCTTTAACTATGTTCATATATCTGACTTTTTTTAATTAATAATTCCCAGCATTTCAATCGCACTCTGTATGGCACTGTCACTCGGGCTTTCGCCTCCGATCATCTTCGCAATTTCCAGAATGCGTTCATTATCATTCAGTTTCTTCATTTTACTGACCGTCCTCACTTCCGAATTGTCCTTATAGACATAGAAGTGTGAATCTCCGCGGCCGGCAATCTGGTGCAGGTGCGTAATGGCCAGTACCTGCAGGTTTTTAGCCATGTCTTTCATCATTTTACCGACTTTGATAGAAACCTGACCGGAGATCCCGGTGTCAATCTCATCAAAAATAAGGGTAGGCAACACCCGCTTACCCGCCAGAATGTATTTAATGGCCAGCATCAGCCTTGAAAACTCCCCTCCCGAGGCTACCTCTTTCAAAGATTTCGGAGCAACGCCCTTATTGGCACTGAACTCGAATTTTATCTCGTCTATCCCTTCCGCACCCGGCTCCTTGATTGAATGGCTGATTTTCAAAGCCGCATCCGGAATGCCCAGATCTACCAGAAGGCTGACAATCTCTTTTTCCAGCTGCGGCAAAACGGCCTTTCTGCCTTCAGAAATCTTCCGGGCAATATCCAGGGTCTGTTCGTAAGCTTCTGCTTTCTGTTTCTCAAGGCCGGATAACTTCTCTGAAAGATTCAGGACATTTTCCACCTTGATTTTCAACTCCTCTCTTATTCCAATCAATTCGGCATTGCTTCTGACCGCATGTTTCTGATGAAGTCTGAACAACAGGTTCAAGCGATCTTTCAGGAAAATCACCTGTTCGTCATTCACTTCAATTTTGCCTTCCATCTTTTCGATTTCCTCAGAAACGTCCTGCAACTCTATGAGTGAATTCTGCAATCTCTCCTTCAGCACACGATAGCTGTCTGCATACTGGACAATAGGGTTCAGAGCCACAGACGAATCTTTCAACATCGATATGATAGACAAATCCGGATTATTGAGATAGTCGTAAGTCAGTTTCAGTTTCTGTTTTACTTCTTCGGCGTGTTCCAGGATGGTGAGTTCTTCCTCCAGCAACTCCTGCTCGTCTGCAACGAGATTAGCAGACACCAGTTCCTCATATAAAAAACTATTGTAATCAAATTCTTTTTTCAGCAGGCCCGACTCTTCCAGCAACTGATTGTAAGCCTTTTCAGCTTTTTTGAATTTACTGTAAGACTCTTTATATCCTGAAAGTTGCTGCTGGTTCTGAAGATAAAAATCAATGATCTGCAACTGGTAGGCATTGGAGCCCAGCATCATGGTGTCATGCTGAGAGTGGATGTCCATCAGCAGGCTTCCGAGTGATTTCAGGGTTTCCAGGTTAACAGGCGTGTCATTGATAAAGGCCCGTGATTTTCCGGCAGGGGATATTTCCCTCCGGATCAGGCTGACGGGCTCGTAGTCAAGCTCCTCAGCTTCAAAAAAAGGTTTAAGATCAAGTCCGCCGAGGTCAAAAGTGCCTTCAATCACACATTTCTCTTCTTCGTCAAAAAGGGCTTTGACATCGGCCCTGTTACCCATCAGCAAGCCCAGAGCCCCAAGCATGATAGATTTACCGGCTCCTGTTTCTCCTGTAATAATGCTCAGTCCCGGATCGGGATTAATTTCCAGATGTTTTATTAAGGCGTAATTTTTAATCAGGAGATGTGTCAGCATTCGGCAAAGTGAAAGTTTTTCCCAAATTTAGACATACATTTTCCATTAAACAAAAAAAGCATCGCTCAATGTGGCGATGCAATTTTTAACAATAAACCTTAACCCTAAAAAATATGAATTACTAAACTAAAGATCTGATTACTTTTTATCATTATGACTGATTACCTCTCTGGCCGTCATGATTTTGAACTCTGTTCTGCGGTTTTGCTGGTGCATTTTTTCAGAACATTTCACATCATCGGTACACTCATTGACAAGCTCGGACTCTCCGTAACCCCTGGCCACCAGACTGTCTTCTGAAATCCCCTTCATCATCAGGTAAAGCACCACTTCATCAGCCCTGTCCTGCGAAAGTTTCATATTAAAATCACTTTCAGAACGGCTGTCGGTATGTGACAATATTTCAATCCGGATCTGAGGATATTTTTTCATGAGCGGTATCAGCCTCTCATCCAGCTCCTTACGGGCGTCCGCCCTGATTTCCGTCTTGCCGTAATCATAATAGATGTTTTCAAGTTTAAATATATCTCCCTCAGCAATCATGCCCAGGTTCTGCTCGTAGGTAACCCCTTTTGACGACTGTTTTACTTTGCCGATCTCCTCCGTGTTGGGCAGGTAGCTTTCCCTGACGGCTTTCACCAGGTACTTTCCTTCTTTTTCGGGCTGAAATACATATTTTCCGTCAATACCTGTAATCACCATTTCAGTACTCTGGTCCTGCTGATTTTCGAGCGTAACGGTGGCTCCCGCAATGGGTTGCTGATCCACTTCAGACACCACCAATCCCCTGATCAATGGTTTTTTAGACTGATTCAGATACATTTTAATATTCGTCTGGCTTTTTAATGAGGTCGAAAACGTACCATAGTTAATACTGTTGGCATCGTATCCGTCTCTGAAAGCCCTGAATTCGAAATCAGAGCCCGTTTCAAGGCAAATGCTTACCTTACCGTCCGAATCGGAGTAATAAACCTGGTGATTTACCCCGTTTCTGACCATCCTGACTTCAGCATCCTTCAAAGGGTTTTTCGTCTTTTCATCATAAACATAGACGTTCAGCTCTTTACAACCCTTTATAAATGAATAGATATTATCATCTGCATAACCTCTCTTACGGTTCGAGCTGAAGTATCCGGACTTCCTGTCTCCTTTGGTGATCAAACCGAAATCATCTTTTGCTGAATTGATCGGAGCCCCCAGGTTTTCTGCTTCTCCAAAAGGCCGGCCGTCTCTGAATTCCAGGTAAAAAATATCAAGCCCGCCCAGTCCCGGATGACCGTCAGAAGCAAAATAAAGGTTGCCATACTCATCTACAAACGGGAACATCTCATTCCCTTCCGTGTTGACTTCTCTTCCCAGGTTGGCCGGCAAAGTCCAGTTGCCGTTTTTGTATTCGGAAACATAGATATCTGTGCCACCGTACCCTCCTTTCATATCCGACACAAAGTACAGCTTACGGTTATCAGGTGTCAAAGCCGGATGCCCGCAGGAATATTCGTCTGAATTAAAAGGCAGTTCAGACACATTCGTCCATTTCTTATCTTTCTTAACAGCAGTATAAAGCTTCAGCATGTTGACGCCGGAGCTGCTTTTTCCTGTTTTGCCCTTGTTGTAATTGTTACGGGTAAAAATGATCTTTTTGTAATCTTTGTAAAAAGTAACCGGACCCTCATGGTATTTTGAATTCAGGCTTTTGCTGAATTCTTCAATCACAGGCTCTGAAGACTCGCCGGCATCCTGCCCCGAACTTTCCTTATCGCTGCCCAAGGTTTTTCCGCTGCTGCCGAGTGAAGCCACCTGGTTTTTCATCTCTATGCGATTTTCACGGTTCAGCGTGGCCGTATCTGAAAACAGGAACAAATCCAGAAAAGGCGTCTGGTTCTGCATAAATACCCTTTTGATCGCCCCGGATTCATCTCTGGAAGAGACAAAAACCAACCCGCCCTCATAATACATCGGGCTGAAATCCGCCTGCCTGGAGTTGATCGGAAACACATAATTAACCTGGTAAAGCGAAGAATCACGGTAAAAACCTGAATTATCCATGTAGGCTACAGTAAACTTTCTGCCTCTCAGGTCTTCCTTTTGCTGTTCACCGTATTTGCTGTAATATTTCTGAGAGTCTTTGTATTTGCCGTTGTTAGCCAAAGCCTGGGCATAGTAAAGCAATTGCTCACTGTCCAGCTTACCCTCATATTTTTTAAAAAGTTCTTTATAAATCCGTTCGGCATTTCTTGAATCCTGCAGTTTTCTGTAGCTAAAGGCCAGTTTGGTGAGGGCTTCTTTATGCAGGTCGCCGTCAGGTTCGGCATTACTGATAAACGCCTCAAAATTCCTGACGGCTTCCACATAGGACATTTCTTCGAAAGCACGGTTTCCGGCCTTAAACTTGCCCGTTTGGGCCATTAAACCGGAATTTATCAGGGTGATCAGCACAATTAGCCCAATTAATTTCTTGATCATGGACTTCTATATTTATTTTATTATTAGGAAAACCGGCTCTGTGGCCAAAAAATACAAATCAAAAGCCGTGCCATGTTTTCGTTTTTCAAACTATAAATACATCAAAATGAGCCCATTCCGGGGCTTATCTTCAGAAAAGGCAATTTACCTGTGTCCGATGGGAGAATAAATTACGGGAGGGTAAGGTCTGACTGACGACACCGGGTCTGCAGCTTATTGCAGTTCCACTTTTAAAACGGACAAAGTCTTTTCTGAGATCCTGCAGCGGTCGTCAATCCTCTGTCCCACCAGCCAGACTATCCCTGACTGGTCGCAGAGCACATATTGTTTATTTTTATCAAAAGAATCTATCTTGTGATCAATGAGGTAATCCGATACTTTTTTGTTTCCTTTCATTCCGAAAGGTCTGAAGACATCCCCGGTCTTCCAAACCCTCAGCACCAACGGGAATTCCAGTTTATCCACATCAAGAAATGCCTTTTCCTTCTCTTTCAGTTCACTGGCTTCAGGCAGACGGCTCAGCTGCTCTAACTGCAGTTTTCCATGGACAAAAACCACTTCATGATCCTGCCCGGAGATTACTATTTCTTCTGACAAGCGGGTACTTTGCGGGCTTAACAACCACGACGCTCTCCCCGCCTCCAGTACATATCCTGCAGATTGAAAGATTTTGCCCGGACCTGCATGAAGTATATCATTTACCTGTGCATAATTAAATCCGTAAGGTTTGAGAAACTCTTCCAGCAGCAAAGCATGCCCTGTAAAAGCTTTTAATTTCAGGCTGTCTATCTCAACACTCTCCCCTTTTTTACTGATCACATCAGCTTCAAAGACGGCCAGTCTTTCCTCAAAAATTCCGGCAAGATCCTGAAATCTGCTGATGTTCCTGGCGACAGTCTCTTCCAGCGAAGGATTGATTTCCTTCAACACCGGAATCACTTCATGCCTGATTTTATTTCTCTGATAATCAACCGTTTGATTAGAGACATCTTCCCGCCATTGTATATGATTAAGTGCCACATAATGAGCCAGTTCTCCAGACCCCGCAAACATAAGCGGCCTGATAATATGGCCTTGTTTAGCGGGAATGGACCTTAGCCCTTTCGGCCCCGTGCCTTTTGTGATATTTAAAAACAAGGTCTCAACAGCATCATTAAGATGGTGAGCCGTGGCAATGTAATCGCAGGACAAATGCTGTCTCAGCTCTTCAAACCAGGCATAGCGAAGGTCCCTGGCGATCATCTGTGTGGACACGCCTTTCGCTTCAGCTTCTTTTTTGGTCTCAAACCTTTTTACAAAAAAAGGGATGGTTTTCTCCTCGCAATACTGCCTCACAAAAGCCTCATCACCATCAGAATCAAGTGGTCTCAACTGAAAATTGCAATGGGCCACAACAAAATTAAACCCTGCCCGGAAAAACAAGTCTAACATCAGCATAGAGTCTTTGCCACCGCTCACCGCCAAAAGGATTTTCTGGTGACTTTCAAACAAAGATCTGTCGTTAATGTATGTTAAAAAACTTTGAAGCATTTCCGGTTAAAAACAATTGTAAAGCAAATTTACACTAATTTTACGTCATGAATAGCAACAATTGTTCTGTCATAAAAAAATACAGAATTCATTTTATCCTGATCTGCTTTGCTTTGGCAAACCTGACCGGAGGCTTTCAGGCGTTTGGACAAAAACCCCTGAATCCGCCGAAAGACCTTGGTCCGCAATCGCAGGTAGAACTGCTTAATACGGACAGTCTTAATGCAGATGAAATCAATCATACAAGGACATTCTACCGTAACGTGATTTTCAGGCACAGGGGTGTTTTGTTAGGTTGCCAGATGGCTGTCCAGAATACGCTGACGAATGTGATCGAAGCCTACGGCAAGATCATTATCAACCAGGGAGATAGCCTGACCATCACCGGTGATACCCTATTTTATGAAGGCAATACCCGTCTGGCCAGGATTTATGGAAAAAGTGTGGTGCTGAGAGATAAAAAAGTGACCTTGAGGACCACCAAAATGAATTATAACCTGAACAACAGCCAGGTTTACTACCCTGTTTACGGCACGATTATGCAGGATTCAAGCAAACTGAGCAGTAATGAAGGGTACTATAACTCAAGAACGAAATTATTCAAATATTACGGCGATGTTGAAATCCTGAACAAAGACTTCCTGATCTGTACGGATTCGCTGGATTACGACTCCAATACCAAGCTGGCGTATTTCAATTCGCCTACGGTCATCAAAAGTAAAGACGGAGACCTGAAGGCCAACCGGGGCACTTACAACATCAAAACCAAGAAATCTGTTTTCCAAGGCAGGGCGATGGTCGTTAACGAATCATATACCCTCGAAGCGGACACCCTGAATTTCGACAATCAGACGGAGTCGGGACTTGCTTTAGGCAATGTCGTCTTTCATTCTTTTGAAGACAGTGTCAAAATCCTGGGCAACAAAGGGGAGCGGTTCGGGGACATCGGGATGACAAAGATAATGGGCTCAGCGGTGGTTGAGCAGATTACAGGGAGGGACACCCTTTATATGTCTGCCGATACCTTGTATGCCTATGAACTGAAAGATTCTTTAGCCTCTGCCCCTAAAACCGGGGCGAAGAAAAATGATAAAAAGAAAGAGATCAAAGACCTGATTGCCAAAGGGAACGTCAAGGTATTCAGAAACGACTTCCAGAGTATCAGCGATTCGCTGACCTATAAAGTTACAGATTCAATGATTGTTTTCACCTCCGACCCGGTTTTGTGGAGCAAGGAAAACCAGCTGGAGGCAGACACCATCAGGATATACCTTAAAAACAACAGGCTGAGTTCTATGAAACTCTTCGTCAATAGTTTTGTGGTGGCTGTAGACACCGTCAGGAATTTTAACCAGATCAAAGGGCGGGACATTGAGGCTCTTTTTGATGACCAGTCGGCCCTTCACCTGATCAATGTGGAAGGAAACGGCGAGAGCATCTATTTTGCCCTGGATGATAAAAATAAGATGATCGGTCTCAACAGGGTGGAGTGCAGCAAGATGCGGCTTCGCTTCAGAGACAGGAAAGTAAAACAAATCAGTTTTTTGGGAAATCCTGAGTCAAAATTAATCCCTCCGAAAGAAATTGGAACAAATGAATCAAAACTCGATGATTTCACCTGGAAAATTGACCAGAAGCCGAATAAAAAAATGGTATTAGGATCAAGATCCGATTATTTCAATACTCAAATGTGAGTCTTTTTTGATACCGTAAAATAAAAAAGCATATTTTTTTCAAATATTTTACAACCTTTTGCAGAAAAAGAGCGTATATAATTGTAAATACTAAAAATTATTGTATATTTTTGTTATTATTTTTACAATTAAAGTTTTTGCATGATCTAAAAGTTTACCAAGGATGACATCTGCTCTAAAAAAAATAGCGATAGCCCTTATGCTCCTTACTTCGGTTGGAGGGTATACTTATGCACAAAACTCTACTGCAAAATCAAGATTGGACATCGGTAAAACACCTAAGAAAACCAATCTGAACACTACCCCTGTCAACTCCCTGATCATCAAGCCGAACAGCAAAGAAATCAAGCTGAACAAATCGCAGGCTGTCAATCAGTTCTACAGGGACTTGCTGATGAACCAAAACAATGCCGCTGCTTCTGACAAATCAAACCCTGCCGTTAACCTGGTGGCGGAAACTTCTTCAGATAAGTTTTTCAAAAACGAAAAACTGGTGGTGAATAACATTTATCCCAATCCTGCCAACGACCAGGCTTTTGTGGATTACAAAGTATCAGGAAAATTCAAAACCGCCAACATTACCTTCTATAACCTGCTCGGTGTACAGGTGGCTGATTATGAACTCGATAAGAATGATGAAAGACTCAGATTACAGACTGCAAGCTGGGATCCGGGCATTTACATGTATCAGCTTATCATTGACGGCAAAAAAATCGCCACTAAAAAGCTTCTGGTCAGACGCAACTAATGCCTGTTTTTTTATGCTCCCGTCCGGCAATTACCACCTTAATATTTATTAATAATCTTACAGCCGGTAATTTAATTGCCTCTTACACGTTATGATTGAAAAGCTTTTTATTAATTTTGTTTCATGAATTTAAAGAACTTCCCGAAATACCTTGTTGTATTGTTAGCCGTGTTGAGCATCAGTTGCTCCAAAAAGTTTTCCAGACTTCAAAAAAACGGCACCCTGGACGAAAAATACAAAGCTGCGATTGAGTATTATAACAAAGCTGATTATTACAAAGCGGGTATTCTGCTGGAAGAAATCTCTCCACTCCTCAAAGGGGACAGTACTGCAGAAAAAGCACAATTTTACAATGCTTACTGCAACTACTACCAGGGACAGTACCAGATGAGTTCTTACCTTTTCAAGACATTTTATGCCACCTATAATAACAGCCCTTTTGCGGAAGAAGCTTATTATATGAATGCCTATTCCATGTTTAAAGACTCACCTCAGTATAACCTGGACCAGACTTCAACGCTGACGGCCATTGATGCCCTGCAGACCTTTATCAATACCTATCCTACCAGCAAATATGCCGAAAGTTGTAACAAAGACCTGAAAGATCTTCGTTTCAGACTGGAGCAGAAAGCTTACGAGAAGGCCAAGCTTTATTACAAAACCCGTCAGCCTTCTTACGGTGGCCTGCCGAACTACAAAGCAGCCGTGGTAACGATTGACAACTTCAGAAGAGATTTTCCGGATTCGAAATACAACGAAGAACTGGCTTACATCCAGCTTGTTTCCCAACACGAATATGCCGACCTGAGTGTTTTCAGAAAGCAGAAAGAGCGTTATGACCTGGTGGTGAAATTGTATGAAGGCTTTATTGACAAATACCCGAAAAGCCAGTACAGCAAAGAAGTCGTAAGGATTTTTGACCAGACACAGAAGTCGCTTGACAACGTGGCGAAAATCGAAAAAGAGATAGAAGAATTTAAAGTGAAGGCTCAAAACGAAAAAAATACAGAGAAATCACAATAGAAATTGAGATTGATCGACTAAGATTCAATATTTTGTGCTATTTTTGCAAATTGATTATTAAATAAGGAATAAAGATATGGCAGTTAACGCATCTATCGTAACAAGAGACACCGATGTAATTGCATCAAAAACAGGTAATATCTATGAATCTGTTTTTATCGTTTCAAAAAGAGCCCAGCAACTGGCGATTAAAACCAAGGAAGAATTAACTCAGAAACTTAGCGAATTTGCTTCAAGTGTTGACAACCTGGAAGAAATTTTTGAAAACAGAGAGCAAATCGAAATCTCTAAGTTTTATGAGCGTCAACCTAAACCAACCAGCGTTTCCCTGGATGAATTCCTTGATGACCAACTGGTTTTCAGATACAAAGAAACTGAAGAGACTATTTGATTTCTCTCCCGATATTACATTAAAAGCCGGCTTCTGCCGGCTTTTTTTATGCCTGAAAATTACTTTATGTTACCGGGCAGCCCATCTTATATATCTTAAGGCTTACTTTCCGCAGATTCTGAAATTACCTCATCAATAAATTAACTGATAAATCGATTTCTCTTCCTGATAATTGTCATTTTTACATTATATTTGCCCCTCTATCAGATATATGAAAAATGACAAAAAAAACTTATCTTATCCTATTATTTAGCATTCTGACGCTGGCTGGCTTTGCCCAGACCAAAAACGTCATGGTTTTCTCAAAAACCGCCGGTTTCAGACACTCTTCTATCAAAGAAGGAAGGGAATTTCTGACAGACCTGGGCAAAAAAGAGGGCTTCACCGTTTATCTGACCGAAAACAGTGACGACTTCACAGAAGAAAAATTAAAAAAATACAACCTTGTCATTTTCCTGAATACCACAGGAGATGTACTTGAACCGGCCCAACAGGCTGACTTTGAAAGGTACATCCAGGCCGGAGGGGGTTACATGGGTATCCATGCAGCTTCCGACACCGAGTACAACTGGCCGTGGTACAATGACCTGATGGGAGGTTACTTTGCCAGCCACCCCGGCAGGAACGTCTCCAATGTACAGAACGGAAAAATGATCGTCCTGGACAAAACTCACCCTTCAACCGCCCACATGCCGGATGAATTCGAGCGTAAAGATGAGTTTTATGATTTCAAATCATTGAAAACCGACCTGCTTAAATTCCTGATCAAAGTGGATGAAAACTCCTATAAAGAAGGAAAAATGGGTGATTTCCACCCGATGTCATGGTACCATGAATTTGACGGCGGAAAGGCGTTCTATACCAATTACGGCCATACTCCTGAAACCTTCAAAGAGCCGTTGATGGTTAAACACTTCCTGGAAGGCATCAAATGGGCGATGGCCGCTAAACTGGATTATTCGAAAGCCAAAAGCAAGAGAGCCCCTGAAGAAAACAGGTTTATCAAAACCAACCTGGTAAAAAACCTGGACGAACCGACCGAAATGGCGGTTATGCCTAATGGCAAAGTCATCCTCGTGGAGAGAAAAGGAGCAGTAAAAATATGGAACCCGGCTACCGGAAAGACCAAAGTGGCTGCCCAGCTGAATGTGTATCAGAAATTCGAATATGGACTGATGGGGGTAAACATTGACCCTCAGTTCGAAAAAAACAACTGGGTATACCTGTTCTATTCTCCTCAAACCGAAGAACACAAAGACCAGTTCCTCTCAAGATTTGTATATGATCAGAAACTTGACACCCTTTTGCTTTCTACCGAAAAAGTGATCCTGAGATTCCCGGCCAAAAGAGTGGAATGCTGCCATACCGGTGGCTCTATCGACTGGGACAGCAAAGGAAATCTTTTCCTTTCGACCGGGGACGACACCAACCCGTTTGCCTCTGACGGCTATTCTCCAACCGACTTCGGTAAAGGCCGCGAAGGCTGGGATGCCCTTCGTTCATCAGGTAACACCAATGACCTGAGAGGAAAAATATTGAGGATCACGCCTACTCCGGAAGGTGGCTACACCATTCCTGCAGGCAATTTATTTCCTGTCGGAACACCGAAAACAAAACCTGAAATTTACGTGATGGGTAACAGGAACCCTTACCGTATTGCTGTAGATAAAAAAACAGACTATTTATACTGGGGTGATATAGGGCCGGATGCCGGAAAACCAAACCCTGAGCGTGGTCCTGAAGGTTATGTGGAATTTAACCAGGCCCGCAAAGCCGGTAATTACGGATGGCCGTTGTTTGTAGGAAATAACTTCGCCTACAATGCCTATGATTTCGAGAAAAAAGTATCGGGGCCTAAACCTGATCCTTTAAAGCCGATCAACAATTCACCGAACAATACCGGCTTAACAGAGCTTCCTCCTACCCAGAGACCGATGATCTGGTATAGCTACGGCGAATCAAAAGAATTCCCTCTGCTGGGCAAAGGAGGCTGCAACCCTATGGGCGGCCCGGTTTACAACAGCGAGGAATACAGCAATTCACCCAATAAATTCCCTAACTATTTTGACGGCAAATTCTTTGCTTACGAATGGATGAGAGACTGGATTATCCTGGTAAGCATGGATAAGGACGGCAATTATACCGGTATGGAAAAATTCATGCCGTCTACCAAATTCTACCACCCGATGGACATGAGCTTCAGTAAAGACGGGGTTTTGTATGTACTTGAATACGGGATGAACTGGTTTGCCCAGAATGAAGAAGCCATGCTTTCGAAAATAGAGTACAACCCCGGTAACCGCAAACCGATCGTTAAAGCTACTTCAAATGTGACTGCAGGGGCTGCTCCGTTTACTGTTAAATTCAGCTCTGCCGGAACCATTGATCATGATGGAGATGCCATCACTTATAACTGGAACTTCGGCAAGGGAGTACCTGCTTCCAAACTGCCTAACCCAACCGTCACTTTTGCCAAACCCGGTGAATATAACGTGGTGCTGACGGTGAAAGACAAATTGGGCAACACTGCCACCGAAAGCCTGAAAATCAAAGTCGGCAATGCCGTTCCGGCGGTTGATATTGCTGTCAAAGGTAACAAGACTTTCTTCCTTGACGATAAAATTGATTATGAAGTAAAAGTAAATGATAAAGAAGACGGAAGCCTGGTAAAAGGCATCAGTCCTGAGGATGTCGTCGTGAGCATCAACTACCTTGAAGGTTTTGACAAAACAGTCATTGAACAAGGCCACAAAGAAAATACCGGGTTTGTAGCCGGAAAAAGACAGATTGAGCTGAGCGACTGTCTGGCTTGTCACTCTGCCGATAAGAAATCCATCGGGCCATCTTTTAAGGATATTGCCGGAAAGTACAGGAAGAATGCTCAGAATATACAATTGCTGACCACTAAGATCATCAATGGCGGCGGCGGTGTATGGGGCGAACAAGCCATGGCAGCTCACCCTCAGCACAGCATATCTGACGCCAAAGACATGGCCGATTATATCCTGTCAATCAACGACACCAAAAAGGTTTCAAAACCAACCAAAGGTGAATATGCTGCGGTAGATCACAAAGCAAAAAAAGACGGTGCGTACCTGATTCAGGCTACTTATACGGACAAAGGCGGAAAAGAAATCGGACCGATCACCAATTCCAAAGTAGTAGCTTTGAGAAGTCCTTCGATCAGAGCTTCGGCTTATGATGAAGCGGATAAAACAGCCAAGTTTACGGTACCGAACATCGGCGAACTGCTGACAGCCAATGACGGAGGTTTCGCTAAATACAGTGCCATTGACCTGACCGGAATCAGCAAGATCAGCATTGGAGCGATGGGCCAGAAAGGCCAGACTGCGGGGGGCACTATTGAGGTAAGATACGGATCGAAAACCGGCAAGTTGCTAGGAACTCTCAACATAGATGAGGCTTCCATGAAGGCTTCTGAGATCAACATCAAAGAAACCACGCCTCAGCCGCTTGACCTTTACCTGATATTCAAAAACCCTGCTGCTGAAGGAAAACCGTTGTATGGTATCAGCAACATAGAATTTAAGAAATAAAATATTTCGATTATATGAAAGCCTCGCGTATATTTACGCGAGGCTTTTTTTGTATCCATAACTTTTATAAAACCACATGAACCGTATCCGGCAATTTTTCCGTGAGAGCTTAGATCTCAGTATAGCAGAGGCCAAATCTGCGATGGTACTTTTCGCTTTTATTTTCCTTATTTTAACGGTTACCCTGACGGCTAGCTGGTTTTTTGACAAAAAAGCCGGCGAAGTGATCATTACTGAATTCGGAGAGACCGCCTTACCCGAAAAGGAAGAAAGAAAACCCTATTTTAAAAGGGACAATTACCCGGAAAGCCGGAAGATACCGGTCAGACATTTCGCTTTTGACCCCAACCAGGCTTCTGAATCTGATTTGCTGACGCTGGGCATTGCTAAACCGCAGGTGAGAATGATCGTCAACTACCGGAAGAAAAACGGAAAGTTCAGGTTCAAAGAAGACCTGAACAGGATTTATGGTTTCCAGCCGGAGGTTTACGCGGCCCTGGAAAATTATATTCAATTGCCTTCCAGATCAGTAACAAAACCGGGATCAAAACCTGAATTCTCGGCAAAACCTGAACCTTACCAGGAAAGCCAGAAACCGGGTTTTACCCCCAGGGTTTTCAGTAAGGAAATCAGTAAATTCGATATCAACACGGCAGACACGACCCAACTCAAAATGCTCAAAGGCATTGGTTCGGTACTCTCGTCCAGGATCATTAAATTCAGGGATATGCTCGGAGGATTCACCGGCACAGACCAGGTGGCAGAAACCTACGGGGTGAGCCCTGAAGCGATGGAAGAGATCAGGAAATACACTTTTGTAAAGGC
This sequence comes from Emticicia sp. CRIBPO, assembly GCF_009905725.1. GTDB lineage: Bacteria > Bacteroidota > Bacteroidia > Cytophagales > Spirosomataceae > Leadbetterella. The sequence continues at coordinate 237,791 of NZ_JAAAKV010000009.1, forward strand.
ACCGGTCAATAAAATCAAAATCAATTCTGTAAGTCCTGAAAAATTCAGGCATCCTTATCTCAAAGGGTACCTGGCTAAAACCATCATCAATTACCGGAAACAACACGGCAGGTTCAATTCCATAGCAGACCTGCGGAATATTCAGACCCTGGACGAGGCAGTAATTACAAAACTGGAGCCTTACCTCGAATTTGACTGATTTTTTAACCCCAGCCTGAGTATTTTACGGGTTTTAGTCTTAAATTTATGATTCCCACACTCAGACATCATCCCAAACATTTATTTGACCAGATTAAACGATATGAAAAAACTCTTTATCAGCCTTATGACCCTTACTGCAACGGTTTCCGGTGCGTGGGCCCAGTCATTTAATAATTTCCCCGTCACCACCCAGAAACCCCCTTTACATGGCAAAAACTGGATGGCAATTACCGGAAAACCGCTTGCAGCGACTGCCGGAGCGATGATTTTCAGTAAGGGCGGCAACGCCATCGACGCCTCCTGTGCCATGCTGGCCGCCACCTGTACCATGTGGGACGTACTCAGCTGGGGAGGCGAAACCCAGGCCCTGATCTACAACCCGAAAACTAAAAAAGTGATCGCGATCAATGCCATGGGCGTGGCCCCGACAGGAGCTACGGTAGAATTCTACAAGAACAAAGGCATGAAATATCCGCCTGAATATGGTCCGCTGGCAGCTACCACACCGGGCACACCCGGTGGTTTGCTTACCATGCTGGCTGAATACGGCACCATGAGCCTCAAAGAAGTACTGGCACCTGCCATGCAGCTGGCCGAAGGCTATCCGATTGAAGCCCAGACCGCCAACGCCATGGAGCAGGGCAAAAGAAGAATAAAAGAATGGCCTTATTCAAAAAAGGTGTTCCTGCCGCACCTTGGCGAGAAAAGAGAGGCTCCTTCAGCCGGAGAGATTTTTGTTCAGAAAGACCTGCTGGCTACGCTTCAGAAAATGGTGGACGCCGAGCAGGATGCCTTGAAAAAAGGCAAAACACGTAAGGATGCGATCTATGCTGCCTATGACCGTTTTTATAAAGGGGATATCGCCAAAGAAATTGCCAGAGGAACCCAGGAACAGGGTGGCCTGATCACGGAAAAAGACATGGCTGAATGGAAAGTCAAAATCGAAGAACCGATGATGACCACTTACAGAGGGATAGAGGTTTATAAAATGCAGCAATGGACCCAGGGCCCCGTGATGTTGCAAACCCTGAATATGCTGGAAAACTTTGACCTGAAAAGCATGGGATACAACTCAACAAGGTACATCCATACCCTTTATCAGACCATGAACCTGGCCTTTGCAGACCGTGATTTCTATTACGGTGACCCGGCTTTTGCCCCTGAAGAACCCATGAAAGGTCTGTTATCAAAAGAATATGCAAAAGAAAGGATCAAAAATATCAATTGGGTGGTGAATGACTCGCTTGTCCGCCCGGGCGACCCCTACCCTTTCGAAGGCAAACTCAATCCTTACCTGGACATCCTGAACAAATGGGAAAACACCAAAGCCTCTGCCAACAGACACGATCAGAATGGCCCGAATGATAAATATATGGAAGACTTTACGGCCGGAACCACCTCTGTGGAAGCCACGGATAAAGAAGGCTGGGTAGTTTCCATTACCCCGAGTGGCGGATGGTTACCGGCTTGTATTGCAGGCAACACCGGCGTGGGATTAAGTCAAAGAATGCAGTCGTTTGTGCTGGATGCCAACGAAAACCCTTTCAACGTGCTGGAACCAGGCAAAAGACCGAGGGTGACCCTGACGCCAAGCATGGCTTTGAAAGACGGCAAACCCTACATCTCCTTTGCCAAGCAGGCGGGTGATGAACAGGATCAGTTGTTACTGCAATTCTTTCTGAATATGGTAGAATTCGGCATGACCGTGCAGGAAGCTACCGAGGCACCAAGCTTCAAGACCCTACAGATGTATGGCAGTTTCGGAGCACACGAAAAGACCCGCGGCGGGCTGATTCTCAACAATGCCATGCCACCGTGGTCAAGAAAAGAATTATCAAGAATGGGCTATAAACTATCATACCAGGAACGCACAAGCGGACCGATCAACGCCATCTACTTCGACTGGATTCACGGTACTTTCTGGGGTGGGTCCAGTAACCACGGGGAAGATTACGGGATTGGCTGGTAAATATTCCCTCTGAAGTTCACCATTAAGACGGAAAGGACACAAAGGCGTTGATAAAACTAAATGTCCTCCATGTCTTGATGGTGATTACATACATCATCAACAACCTGAACTTAAATGAAGAAACTGCGTATTTTATTCTTGCTTTTATTGGTTTCAGAGCTCAGTGCTCAGACTTACCCGGTGATTCTCCCTGAAAAGAAAAGGGCTGAAGTGATCGACGATATCCTGGAAGACCGCATGACGAACCTGCTCCCGAAACTCATGCGGAAAGAAGGCATAGACATGTGGATCATTATTTCAAGGGAATATAACGAAGATCCGGTCATGAAAACGATGTTGCCGTCAGTCTGGCTGTCGGCCCGCCGTAGGACTATTTTTGTATTCTTTGATAACGGGCAGGCTGTAGAAAGACTGGCCATTGCCCGGTATGACGTCGGGAACCTCCTCAAAGGCGAGTGGGACCTCAATACTTATCCCGACCAATGGGACGCCTTGGTTAAAACCATTGCCCAGAAAAAACCTAAGAAAATTGGGCTCGATTTCTCTAAAAACTATGGTCATGCCGACGGCCTCACCTACACAGAGCATGGTGAGCTGATGAAAAAACTCCCTGAAGCAGAAAAAGCAAAGGTGGTTTCAGCAGAAAACCTGGCGGTGGGCTGGCTGGAGACCCGCACCGAAAAAGAAGTGGTCCTGTATGAAATGCTCGGGAAGATATCACACAGCATCATCGACGAAGCATTCTCTGAAAAAGTAATACAACCGGGTGTCACCACCACTGATGACGTGGTTTGGTGGCTGAGACAAAAAGTGACGGACCTGGGACTGGAAACCTGGTTTCATCCGACGGTAGATGTGCAGCGGTTTGACCCTGAAAACTTTGACCACCTCCGCACCTTCTCCAAAAAACCGGATAAACAGGTGATCATTCCCGGCGACCTGCTGCACTGTGATTTTGGCATCTCCTATTTAAGGCTCAACACCGACCATCAGCAGCTGGCTTATGTCCTGAAACCGGATGAAAAGGAAATCCCGGCCTATCTGACCGGGGCCATGAAAGAAGGCAACCGCCTGCAGGAAATCCTGACTGAAAACTTCAAAACCGGCATGAGTGGCAACCAGATACTGGCCAATGCCCTGGCACAAAGCAAGAAAGAGAACATCAACGGCACCATTTATACCCACCCGATCGGGCTGCACGGCCATGCCGCAGGACCAACCATCGGCATGTGGGACAACCAGGGCAAGACGATCGGCCCGGGAGACTACCCGCTGCTGCCCAACACGGCCTATTCTATAGAACTGAATGCCGCTACCCGCATAGAAGAATGGAAAAAGACCATCAGGATCATGCTGGAAGAAAACGGGTATTTTGACGGGCAGAGTTTCAGGTACATTGATGGGAGGCAGAAGGCGATTTTGAAGATACCCAGGTGAGGTTTTGGGAGCTATAAGCTTCCTTATTTCCCTACTCGTTTGCAGAAGGAGAAATGGATGTTAAAGCAAAAGCTCCTTATGGCAAAAAAGATCAATGAAAGGATAAATTACCACTAAAGAACCCTTTAAAATAAATAAAAGAGCAGAAGCAGGCGGAGAAATTACGGACAAGCACTATTTAAAATGAAAATTATTATTAAATTCGTTATAAATATTCAACCCCGTATAACCATGAAAATTCTCTTTTCTTTTATCCTTTTGTTCTCCGGCCTCCTGATTGGTCTGCCAACCAGGGCAGAGGATTTTAAAACACTTGAGATCGGTTCCAAAGCCCCTGATTTTTCGCTGAAGGGGACCGACAACAAAACCTACTCGCTGGCCAGTTTCAGCAAGTCCGACATCCTCGTGATCATTTTTACCTGTAACCACTGCCCTACCGCCCAGGCCTATGAAGACCGGATCAAAGACTTTACGAGTCAGTATAAAAGTAAAGGGGTGCAATTGGTAGCCATCAGCCCGAATTCAGATGCGGCGGTGAGGTTTGATGAGCTGGGCTATACCGACCTGAGCGACAGTTTTGAAGAAATGCAGATCAGAAGCAAAGACAAGGCTTATAACTTCCCGTATCTGTATGACGGTGATACACAGGCTGTGGCTGAAAAATATGGTCCTGTTACCACCCCACAGGCCTTTGTATTTGACAAAAGCCGCATCCTGAGATATGTGGGCAGGATTGATGATGACGAACACATCGGCAGAGCCAAAAAATTTGACCTGAAAGAAGCAGTAGACCAGATGCTGGCAGGCCAGGCGGTTAAAACTCCGGAAACCAAAGTCTTCGGTTGCTCTGTCAAGTGGAAATCTAAAATGGAATGGAAAAAACAGGAAGTGGAAAGCTGGAAAAAAGAAGCTGTCAGTCTTGAACAGGCAGACATTCCAAAAATCAAAGAACTGATCAAAAACGGCTCCGGCAACTATCGCCTGATCAACTTCTGGGCTACCTGGTGTGGCCCCTGCGTGACGGAATTCAGTTCACTGGTAGAATCAGACCGGATGTACAGAGGCCGTGAATTTGAATTTATCACGGTCACCCTCGATGCAAAAGTCTCTCACGATAAGGCCCTTAATTTCCTTAAAAAGAAATACGCGTCCAATAAAAATTACATCTTCGGAGACGAGAACAAATATGAGCTGATAGAGGCCGTGGACCCGAAGTGGCAGGGGGCCTTACCTTACACCATCCTGGTATCTCCGCAGGGAGAAATCGTCTTCAGGCAGATGGGTATTATCGAGCCGCTAAAGCTTCGCAAGGCGATTGTGGAGAAGATCGGCAGGTATTACCCCTGAAATCCGGTCAGACCTTTGGGAAGCACTTACGATAAAGTACAGAATATATGAAATTTGAAATTCTGCTGCTGATGCTATGCACCTTTACCATTTCGGCACAAAACAGGATTAGTTTCGACAGCAACTGCCTGAACAGAAACTCTGTCCTGTTTACTGAGGCTATGATGGACCTGAAGGGAGAGCCGTTTATCAAAAAACTACTGAAAAGTGAGGAAGAAATCCTGATGTTCTGCCGGGTTGATTCCCTGGGGTATCTCAGGGAAATGGTCAGGATGATGCCGCCGGAAAAGCCCATCCCGGAAAACATCAAGAAAGAAATAACCGCTTACCTGTTCAGCCGTAAAATACCTTTTTACATCTGTTACACCAAGCCGGCCGACATGGGCGAAAAGGAGGCGGTAGTGCTGATTACGAAGGAGCTGTTCCGCCAGAACGACTCCCTGCACCTGATGAATGTAGGTTTCCCGGGTGATCTGATGAAATTCTACAACCCAGCACCGGGAACACCCAATACCTTAGAAGCCAGGTTCGAATATCTTAAAGGAGAAATGAGAAAAGTCAGAATGACGCCGGTTTTAAGAAACTGGAAGCAGGCGGTCAGGTTGAATTTCTGACCGCCGGGGTTGGTGTTTTTATTGACAGGATTTCAGGATGGGCGGGATGAAGCAAACCACGGCGGAGCAACAGATAAATGCTTCTGATTTGCAAATGCCCCCCGAAGTGGATCATCCCGACCGGGTAGCGATGACAAGCCTAGAGATCAGCCGGATTTGGAAGTGAATCTACGAAGAGTAAATGCCAGGGGAGATACCTACCGCAACAATTCTCACAATAGAAAATCTGATATATGTAGTAGTGATCAGAAAGATTGAAGTAGAGACCGGAATAACTGAACGAGAGACCGGAATAATTGAACGAGAGACCGGAATAACTGAAGTAGCGACCAGAATAATTGAACGAGAGACCGGAATAACTGAAGTAGCAACCAGAATAATTGAACGGGAGACCAGAATAACTGAAGTAGCGACCAGAATAATTGAACGGGAGACCGGAATAACTGAAGTAGCGACCGGAATAATTGAACGAGAGACCAGAATAATTGAACGAGAGACCGGAATAACTGAAGTAGCGACCGGAATAATTGAACGAGAGACCGGAATAACTGAAGTAGCGACCAGAATAATTGAACGAGAGACCAGAATAATTGAACGAGAGACCAGAATAATTGAACGGGAGACCAGAATAATTGAACGGGAGATCAGAAGTTCTGACTTTTTATGGACAGGATTTCAGGATGGACAGGATGCGGTCGGAGACCGGGGGACGCCGTCCGGTGCGTCGGAGACGCTGGACAGCTGAGCGGGACAAACTAATCTTTAAGCGATCGAAACGCCGGAGAGCGGTTGTTACCATATTTCTGCGGTCACCCGCTATATATGTCAGTGCTGTCAACATATCTGTGCATTCACCCACTATATATGTCCGTGTAGCCATCATAACTACAATTAAAATCAGTTCTTCTGAATTTAAGAATATCTTCGATGAAATAGCGGCAATGTATTTCAAACCCTGAAATAATTATCTTCTAAAAACTATACGAATTGTGGACGGGGTGGTCTCCGACATATCAAGACCTTCAAGTAATTTCAAATTAGCGTTAGTTGTTAATTCTGGTGTAATTGGAGTTCAATTACCCAACTGTCATCGCAAAATCAAAACACACCCATCCCCTTCCCCGTATTTTGTACACGTAAACTGTTGAAGTCTGTATCCTCTTCTTTACAGGGCAAGCGTAATATTACTACGGAAATATGAGTTTCGTATTAACCGAATGCCAGTCGGATCTTTACTCCTTTCTGACCCCAGAAATGAGCTTTATTTCAATAATGCTACAATCTTATTATGGTCTAATTCGAGAACAAGAAGAATATTAAGAAGATATGACAGCTTAAGGCTCAGTTTCCCGGATTCAATTTTTTGATAAGTTGATTGTTTAATTTTTAGACAATAGGCTACATATTCCTGCGAATAGCCTTTAGATTCTCTTTCTTGTTTAATTTGTGCTAAAATCATCCGGACTTTTTTGTTGGTTTCTTCGTGCATCTAATGGTAAGGTTTAAGCTTCAAAAAAAAACTACGTATATTATTCCAAAACAGAATGATCTTTATCATTGTTTTCTTGAATTTTCCTTTCGGAGATGTAATATTCGTATACAATTTAAAATCAAGGCATGGGGCATACGAATTGCATTAGTTCAAATACTTTGCCAGTTTAACCTTTTCACATTTTTTTTATGGTAAAATTTTACCGGGTCATTGCCATGGCTGTCATTATAGCCGGCATGCTTGGCAACGCTGTTGCCAGAAAGCATGAAATAATAGAGAAAATTAGTAATAAAGAGTCCGGAACATCTGTAAAGCCGCTTCCAAAGCCGATACTATTTGGTAGCATTGAAAAAATTTACAAATCTGACTCTGTCGGAGGGCAGGTGGTGCCTTACAGACTAATCAAACCTGATTATACTTTGTACAAACTCATGGAATTCGATCCTGTAAAGTTCTCAATGTCCTTAAAGAGTGATTCTGTTATCATAGGAAAAGAATTTGAAATCAGCATTGAAGCCGAATACCTGGAAGTCCATGCGATGAGCATGTTTACCTTCGAGGGATCGAACGCTTTTACCTTAAACATCCTCTTCCCTAAGGGTTTTATACAAACTGGGGGGACATATTCTCCTTATATAAAAGGCTCGGTGAGCAGAACAGACCTTCGTAAAACTTATACTATTAAAGGATATTTTGAAGGAGACCCTGGAGAAGAAGGCTTTAAACTTCTAAGGTCTCATGCCCAGGCCGACCAGACAAGTATATATGTATTAAAATCAGAACTTTACCTTAGATCAGAATATAGAACAATAACAGAGCCTCAATCCGGAAAAAGAACATCATTCTCTGTTTTAAAGGAATCAAAACTTTCAAAATCCATTAATGTTTCAGAAAAAACAGTTGCTTTTTCAAATAACTGGTGTGGAACCCCCACAGCGGTCGTTGGCTCAACTACCAGCTCGCAGTCCTTTTGTGGTCAGATTGTCTTATACGTAGAGAACTGTCCTAATCAATATTATGATATCCAGTGGAGCATTGATGGTTCCATCAGTCCCTCAAAAACATTTACTCAAACTTCCTCCACCGCCGCAAGGTGCATCAAGAGAGCCGACAATTGTGTTGGAGATTATTCCTCAACGCTCACCTATTCAAAAATACCGGACCCCAACGCACCTACCATCAGTTCTTCCATATCTCCGATAAATGTTTGTAACAGCATTACCCTTTCAGCTTCCGGCTGCTCAGGAACCGTCAACTGGTCAAACGGTTCTACAGGAAGCTCGATTACTGTCAGTTCGAGTAATACTTATTATGCCACTTGCACAAATAGCAGCTGTGGAATTACAAGTGGCTCCAGTAATACTATCACGGTACAGATGGCCGCATCACCCTCTGCTCCTACTATTTCAGGGCCAGATGCAATCTGTGGCGGAGCTTTTATTGTCGGAACCTTAACAGCTTCTGGTTGCAGCGGAACAGTCACATGGTACAAAGCCGGCCCTGACCCCTTTACCGCCACCGGAACTACTGTTACAGGACCTCCCGGACATTATACAGCCTATTGCAGTCATAACAGTTGTTCAAATTTAACAAGTGGCGGTTCCACTCATACAATATACTCTATCCCAGCCCCGAGCCAGGTCAATGCTGGTCCTGACGTTTATATTTGTGACGGGCAGACAACGTCTCTTAATCAGAATGTTTCAGGGTGCAGTGGAGGAACAATAGAATGGAGACAAAATGGCAATGCGGTTCCCAACCCCGGAAGTGTGGGACAAGGAACTTATACCGCTTTCTGTTCTAATAATTGTGGATTTACAGTAGACGATAAATACATCGGCTCAAGCGGCTCCGCTCCGTCATCCGTAAGTATTAATGGAAATCTATCTATTTGTGGTAACTATACTACCAATCTGTCTTACTCAGGATGTTCAAACGGAACAGTAACCTGGTTTAAAAACAACAGTGTCATTGCTAATGGAGATAACGCCGCTGCAGGCGTCTACAGGGTGGTTTGCCAAAATGCCTGCGGGTCTGTAGCAGATGAAAAAACCGTCAGTAACTCAGGGAACTGCTTTGATTTCCAGATAAGTTCTTCTCAGGGCAATTGCAGTAACGTGGTCAGTTTAGGTAGTTCAGGATGCCCTTCAGGAGGAGCAATTACATGGAGTTCTGATGCCAACTTTGCCAACACTATTTCTTCAACCCATACCATAACTGCAAATACTTATTTGTGGGGACGCTGCGTACATGGCCCTAACACCACGGTACAAATCACAGGACCATTTACTTATGTTTCACCAACATCTGTTCCCGACATTTCCAATGTCACAGTTTCCGGAGGGACACTGGTATCCGGCAGCAATCCTAATTACAAGTTCATTGAAGCTTGTGTGGGTGCTCAGATTACCTTAGGAGGGGCCAGCTGCTCATCCGGATATATTGAATGGAGTAGCGGCAACACCGTCACAGTAAACAATACCTCAGGCATTAATTATTATACCATGTGCCGCAGCAACACCAAACCTGAATGCGTAACGACCAACTCCAATTATATCATCATTACAGGAAAAACAACACCCAATGTTCCCACAGTAACAAGTTCTAAGAATACCATATGTGTTGGAGAGTCCGTTACGTTAACTGCTGCGGCCTGCGGCACCGGATCTATTTCATGGGCTCCGGGCGGGGCCACCACCCAAAGTATTACGGTGAGTCCGGTTACCCAGACCACTTACACTGCCACTTGCACCAATGGAGTTTGTACCGTCTCTTCAAATAAAACCATCAATACCGTTGCATCTCCAACTACGACAGCTCTGACCTCCGCTATTTGCGAGGGGGACACACTTTTCCTGAAAAAATCGGCAACAATAGCCGGAGAGACGTATACCTGGACAAAAGGGGGAGTATCAGTCCCTGCCATCATACCCAATGCTGCCGCACACAACAGCGGTGTTTACACCCTCAACATAAATAACGGTGTGTGTACGGTAACCAGCACAGCTACCATGACTGTAAACCATCTTCCGGTGCTTACAGGAGCAGGAATAGGGTGTGACGGAGGAATTACCTATGTGGCATCAGCTGGTTCTATCGCTAAAGCCGAACTGATCCTGAACGGGGTCGTGCAGGCAACTCACTATTATACGACATCCAGCCCCTTCCCCGGGTCTGTTTCTTTTGGAGTCTACACCAATCCGGGCGTTTATTACATTAAAACACAAAATGCAGGACTATGTACTTCCACCGCTGTTGTAAGCGTTGGAACTATTGCTCCCACTGTGAGCATCACCGGTGTGCCCATCAATTCAACCAGTGTATGTACAGGAACCAATGTTCAGATTTCCGGCTCTTCATGTGCCAGTGGTTACAGTTTTAAATGGTCTGATGGAGTAACCACGAATCCCAGAACGCTGTCAAGTTCCTCACAAATAACCTATAACCTGAAAGGCAGGTGCGTAAGAGACTGTAATGTCAACCAATATGCTGAGTCAGCAAACCTAATCGTGACTTTTATTTACGTAGCTCCTCCTGCCGGCACTGTCAATAAAACAATCTGCCTTAGCGAAAGTGTCACGCTCGACGGCTCCTGCGGCTCCAACACCATCAAATGGTACCAGGCCTCAAACAACCAGGAGGTTGCAACGATAGTTTCTCCAGCCGCCACTACACAATATTATGCCAAGTGTATTTACAGCTCAGGCCCGTCATGCCAAAGCGTTAATAGCTCAAACATTACGGTAACCGTAAACAGCCGACCAACTGTTACTGCTACTTCTAACTTTGTTGCGGCAACAACCGGGAGTGCCTGTCCTACCAACAATGGTTACCCCAAAGTAGGTCAGGCACTGAATTTAACAGGTTCATGTAGCAGTGGAACACCACAATGGACCGGCCCTAATGGCTTTGTATCCAGTGCCATGAATCCCGTTATTACTTCAGCAGGCCTAAATAATTCTGGTCAGTACACATTAACCTGTACGAGTTCACAGGGTTGCTCGACTACAGCTTCGACACCAGTTACTGTTTATCCCGTATGTGCCATTACCTTCACCACCACGATCGTACCTTGTGTGGCGGGAACATCATCAATAGTAGCCAAAGTGTGTAACCGTACTACCGGACTTGTTGTTCAATACAAACTCGAAAAGAAAAGTCCTGAAAACGTTTACTCTCAATATACTGCTTATACTACCGTTACCCCGAATGCCAGTGGCGAATTTACTATACCTTTACTCCCTGAAGGTATTTACAGAGTCACCATCAAAGAAAAAATGGCTGCAGAAGACCCCAATGCCCAGGATTGTATTTCTTCCCCAGGTAATGATATAGAAATCATATGCCCTTGTCAGAATGTGGGAACCATCAGTTATGATCGCTGGGAAGGCATTCCCGGAGTAGCGATTCCGAATCTGACTGAAAATCACGCGTACAAGCTGGCTCCGACAGCTTCTCTCATTCTTACTAACGGGTTTGAAGGGCCGGCAAATATTGCCGATGCTTACGGAGCAAGAATCAGGGGATACATATGCCCTCCGGTTACCGGTACTTACTATTTCTGGGTGGCAGGAGATGATCACTCAGAACTTTGGCTAAGCACAGATGATGACCGGCAAAATAAACAGATGATTGCTTTCCACAGAGGCTGGACCCCTTCCCGTCAATATGAAGTCTATGGAACGCAGAAATCTGCCGGCATTGTTCTTACAGCCAACACGAAATACTACATTGAAGCCCTTCTGAAAGACGATGGCGGAGGAGACAACTTGTCTGTAAGCTGGCAAGTGCCGGGTCAGACATGGACCCAACTACCTATTCCATCCAATTTCCTTTCGCCTTTTTGCGAACTGGCTCCTTACACCAATCTGACAAGCAACATCAGGCTGGCGAATGATCCGGTAACTATTCAGGTTACAGGGGGTTCGGCAGCTACTCCCATTTATGAGTGGCTGATCGGGACAGAAGTGGTGGGTACAGGAAACAGTATAACTGTTTCTCCCCAGTTTACTACCACCTATAAAATAAGGTGTCTGAATTGCATCAATTGTGCAGACGGAACGATTACTATTCCGGGAGTAGTAGCGTGTACCAAAATTTCAGCCAAAAATGCCGGGGAAGGAAACGCTCTTTATGTCGAAAATAACTTAGACTGGTCTTTCATTTACCAGGGACCGTTCACTAATCAAAGTAATCAGAAATGGCAGATCATTCCGGCAAATTACGGACGGTTCAGAATTGTCTCAGTATCATCGGGATTCAATGTAACAGCCAACAATGTCTATTATGTACAATCCGTTAAAAAATCAACGGCAGATAATGGAGGCATGCCGTATGAATGGTATCTTGAACATCTGCCGGAAGATAATACCTATAGGATTTCTCACCCATACAATGGCAGGGGATTTGATGTAGATGGCGTTGGGTTCCTTCAGCAATATTACTTCGAAGGCAATGACAACCAGAAATTCAGAATTGACACCACTTCCTGTGAGGTTATAGCTCCTTTAGTCTGTAATATGGACAAGCACATCACTTTTGAACGATGGAATAATGTTCCGGGAAACAATGTAAGTGATTTCACAAAAGACATCCGGTATATGCAGGGGCAAGCTGCTGATTATCTTAATTTTATAGACCTTACCAACTCTGGTTTATATATTAATTCAGGAAGCGGGCAAGAATACTATGCCACAAGGACACGTGGTTATATTTGCCCGCCTATACAAGGTGAAGCAACTTATAAACTCTATCTGACAGCAGATAACAGTGCCGAATTATTCATAAGCCCAACCTCAGATTCAGAAAACCCGTCAGCTAAAACAACTGTTTTGCTTAAGGAGGATAACGGAGGTGACGGCGGGCATCATTTTGTCCCTGCTGAAACCACAGTAACTCTGGTCGGAGGCAAGAAGTACTATTTTGAAATTCTCCACAAACAATGGGTGAGCGGCAGCTTCGTGAGACTGGAGTGGCAGGCAAACGGTATCCCCAAACAAACAATACCCGAAAACAGAATCTCCAAATACGTACAAGTGGCCGGCCAACCTCCGCTTTGTGCTTTTGAAGTCAAAGAAGGAGCCAATATGATCGAAGTGCCCGGTTCTTTGAAACTTGGACAAAGCATCATGCTTTCAGTAGTTCCTTCCTATCCCTCAGGAGGAGGAAGCTACTCGTGGACTACCGGTAGCGGTGTAAATGATTACTACCCGACCTCCAATACCTCGGGAGCAGGGTCAACGTCAGTAAGTGGCAGTCCTGTTTACATAAAACCTGCCAGTGAGGGAGAAAAAACTTACCGGGTAACGGCTACTGTCCCCGGAGGAACGTGCTTTAAAGAATATAAGATCCTGGCGACCAGCACTCCTTGTGAATGTGAAGGTGATTGTGGCAGCATAAGTACACAGAACAATACTTTGGTGAGCAGCTTTGGTACCGGAAAGAACTATGTCGTCGAAACCGTCTACCTTAACTCTGCGGGTACGGAAGGCTTGCAAACCATCTCTTATTTTGATGGCCTTGGCCGTCCACTTCAAAAGATCAACGTTAAATCATCCAACAACGGCCATGACCTCGTCGCAGCAAATGATTATGACATTTTTGGAAGAAATAACCTCAGTTTTCTGCCATACCCTGTAGCGTCTAACAACGGGGCTTTTGTAAGTACCGCGATAAATGACATTAAAAACTGGTATCAGAACTCAGGAAACAATAAACTTAATCTCAACGGCAGTGCCACTAATCTGGCTTATTCACAAACAGAATTTGAACCATCCCCTCTGAACAGGCCGGTCAAACAAACTGCTCCGGGTCAGGATGTGGCTGGAAGCAACTTAGTTAATATAGCGTATGGGACTAATACGACAGCCGACAACGTACAGTTGTTTACTGTTATCGGAAGTGTGGTGTCCAAAGGTGCTTACTCAGAAGGAAAGCTCTATAAAACCATTACTACTGACAACACGGTCAGTCCGGCTCTGGCGACCACTGAGTACAAGGATTTTGATGACAAAGTGATCCTGAAAGATGTAGGCGGCTTAAAAACGTATTATGTTTATAATGACCTGATGCAGCTCGTAGGAGTTATTCCCCCAAAGGCTTCTGTCATCGTTCCTTCCAGTTTCACCCTGTTTGCCGCCAGCGACTTTAACAGCCTGCTTTTTGAATATGAATATAATGCAAAAGGCCTGATCGGCAGAAAAAGAGTTCCCGGAGCCAACATTGTCAGTATGACATACGACAGCCGCGACAGGCTCTCGACAGTCAACGACCAGAAAAACAGTCAGAACATTACAACAGAAACCACCTATGATAACCTGAACCGGGTGGTGAGTATTAAGATCAACGGCACTGAAGTGAGCAGAAACTATTACGACAGCTATGCCAACATGCAGGGCAACAATGCTCCTTACGAAAGCAGTAAGTTTTATACCTCTGCCCAGGGTGCCGGAGTACCTTCAGCCAACACCAACGTCACCGGACTTTCTGTAGGAGGCTGGGTTAAAAACCTGCTCCCTGACGGATCATTCTCCTCCGGAATATATCCGACCACGCTTTATTACGATCAGAAAAACAGACTGATACAGATCGCCAATAAAAACCATAAGGGTGAGCTGGATTACACCTCGACAGAACTGGATTTCTCAGGCAGGGAAGAAGGCACTTATAAAGAAGTAAACAACAGCGGCCGGACCATCACCTACCAGAATAAAACTTTTGATAAAGGAAGCAGGGTAGCGGCCATTTGTCAGAAAATGAACAACGATGGCTGGCAACCCATCGGCAGATATACCTACTCAGACCTGGGAGAACTCAGCCGGAAAACCCTGGGATGTGACCTTCAGAAAGTAGATTTCACTTACAATATCCGGGGCTGGATGAGCGGAATGAACAACCCCCAGAATATGACTCCGAATGCCGGTGAGTTTGACTTTTTTGCCATGACGCTAAATTACGCAGGTGATGGAAATATCAGTTCTCAGACTTATCGTTCCGCCTACCGGACAGGATTCCATACGGACAATTACGCCATTACAGCTCAACCAATTTATACCCATACATTTACGTATGATGCACAGAAGAGGCTTAACGGCTCAAGTCTCGGCCACACAGCCACTCCGAACATTTTTAAACTGGAAGGGGCGGAATCAGGCAAAATGGGCTATGATGAAAACGGGAATATCAAGAGTCTGCACCGCCTGATTAACGGCGTCTACATCGACAAACTAAACTACAACTACCTGGCCAGCGGCAGTTCTGTTCAAACCAACCGCCTCATAGGCGTAAGTGACATCGGGGGCAATCCGAACACCAATTACTTCAAAGATGATGCCTCAAACAGTACCAATGATTATACCTATTATACTGAAGGAAGCCTGAAAACGGACAATAACAAAGGGCTGGAAATCACTTACAATGCCCTGGGTTTGGTAAGAGAAGTTAAAAAGGATAACATTATAGTCAACCAGTACACTTACACTGCCGGGGGCTCTAAAGTCAGAATGACCACTTCTACCAAAAGCTATGACTATATTGGTAATACCGTTTTTGCAGACAACGTCATTGAATTTACCGGTACAGCTGAAGGACGATGGCTGCCTAAAGAACAATTAAAAGCCTTTAAAGCCGACCCCGCTGTTAACCCTACCGCCCCTGCATTGTTTGGCAGATATGAGTTCACCTTAAAAGACCACCTGGGCAACAGCAGGGTATCCTGCCGCTGTCTTGAACGGGAAAATGCCACCAACGCTTCCCAGACATATCCTTTAGTGGTCACCAACGAGTTTCAGTACGACCCCTGGGGTGTAAATATTGAAAAAGAAATTTTGGCAAGTCCGAATCAATTTGATAAATTTACTCCGGGTGATCGGTACAAGTACAATGGAAAAGAGTTTGTGGCAGATGCGGGCTTGTATGATTATGGAGCGAGGATGTATGATGCGGTGATTGGGAGATGGGGAGGGATTGATCCTTCTTCAGAAAAATACATTGGTGTATCACCATACAATTATGTATTAAACAACCCATTAAGAATAATTGATCCAGACGGCAAAGATATCATTATTTTGTTTTATGCTAATAACGAAAGAAAAGGGAGTGAGGAATTTAGAAAAGCAGCTGAAACAAGAAGAAAAGAAATTGAAAAAAGTGAAAACTTTAATACGAAAAAAGACAAAGTTGTTATAGTAGGATATGACAAAGTTGAGCAGTTAAAAGAGTTTACAAATAATGTATTAAGCGAGTTTGGTGAGAAATATGGTAAAACATCAGAAGTAAGTATTTGGTCACATGCTTCAGCAATAGATGGGCCAATTGGCAGATTACCGAATGAAAAATACCCTGCTTCTTCAAATCCGCAAGATAGGTTTCAAATGTCTGATGACGGATGGTCACAGATAAACTTCAATTTCAAAGAAAATGGAGCAAGTATAAATTTTTATGGGTGTAATACCTGTGCAGTTGGTTTCGCAAATCCGTTTGGAAAAAGAATCTCAGAACTTGATAATTTCAGAAATGTAGAAGTTTCTGGCCAGCCATATTCGGCATATGTTTCTGAGCGTAAAAATTTGTTCTATAACCCGACTGGATCAAATAGAGACAATACTTATTTTGTTTCTCAAAAATACGAAAATCTGACCCCTGTTTCAAAAATTATATCTCTAGGTATGTACCCTATGAAAACTTTTAAAAATGGCGTATTGATAAAATGAAACAACTCACCAAAAAAGCCCTGTTAATATTATCGCTAATAATATTAACTATTATAATTTACAATAAACGGCATCGACCTGCTGTCCGGATTTCCAATACTATTGACAAAAATGATATTAAAATCAAAATATGTGGTGAGAATTTTGTACCACAATATATTTACAAAAATGGATATTCAAAATCCTTTCCTAACTTAGGATACGGTTGTAAAATAATACTAATATATAAAGATAGTTTGTATAAGATTACAGGTATTTATATTTCTCCAGAGGAAGAAAATAAAACCCCTTCTATTTCTTTTGATTTTTTCAGAGAAAATGACAAAGTAAAATGCAATTTCAAATGCTCTGGATTAATGATTAATAACCTCGAAGAAGTATTAGTTTTAGACCAGTCGGCTCTTTCGACTAGCAAAATTCCGGAGTGCACCTTTAAGGAAAAATAACAGTATGATACTTTCAAACTTGAACCGACAAAAATTCTATCCTATGGTAACAATAAAGCTAACAGGCAATTCTCTTAAAATAATGATTTATTTGACAGCAATATAGACAAGTACTCGCTACTTCATTCCTAATCAGAACACAATTTCCAAAGAAATTTTGTTCTGCAAGAAACATACTCCAAATTTCGTATTTAACTTCTAACTTATCTATAATTAAATATGGTAACTAGAATTCTTCTTATTCTTTTATTGAGTCCATTGCTCCATTCCTGTGAATTCCTCAATCTCAACCCTTGTTATACTGGAACTTGGGGAGGAGGTTATACCGAATGCTCTCCACATACCATCAAATAAGACGCCGATGAAGTAAAATCACCCTTAAGAAAAATGACACTGGTACACTTGCACAAAGATTTTATGAATTTACCGACATCCACTTCCATTATGAAATAAATAAAGGGATGTTACATCTTGCCAAAGTAATAAACTATTCACATTATGCTCAGATAGCCAAGACCAGACCGAAAGAAATGAAACTGGATGACTCTGGTCCATATTTTAAAGACAGAAGGTCGTTTTCATTGCCGGGAAGAATCGATTTTCCGGAATATCCCTGTAAGAGGAGGTCCTTATAAAGTACTCTACAAAAGAAAATCGTAAAAAAGCTCAGATATGCTTTGAAATTCTACTCCGGTATATCCGGATAAATAGACCTGATATCTATTTCAAAAAATAAACGTATACCAAACACTTCATTCCAAATCAGAATACATTTCCTGAAAAAACATTTTGATTTCTCTAAAAAAAACTTCAAATTTCGTATATAATTAAAATTAAAAAAAGATTGAAAAAAGTACAACCTATTTTATCTTTTGTATGCATTTCAGCCTCTTGATTTTACAATAATGCTATTTATTAAATCAGTCAATGTAAGCTAACCAGGAATTTATAAAGACACGCTTTTATTATATAAGGGGGTAGCTATTGATAACCTCGGAGCGGGCATGTCTTTTGATTCATGAAAATTACCTTAGAAAGAAACATGAAAAAAATAATTGGATTCTTATTCACATTAATCATTTTCGAGACAGCGTATAGCCAAACCGGAATATTTCCCAGAACCGTCCCACCAGCCCCCGAGGCAGGTTCTATTGGAAAATATGGTAACCTTCCGGTTGGACATTACAACGGTCTCCCGGCCATTTCCATTCCCATTCATAACATCAGCGTCAGAGACGCCTCTCTTGACATTTCACTTTCTTATCATTCCGCCGGTATCCAGGTAAAAGAAGAAGCATCCTGGGTTGGACTCGGCTGGAATCTTAATGCAGGAGGGGCTATTGTAAGGACGATCCGTGGAAGCGACGATTTTAACTTAAGAGGATATTATAACCTTAATTATAGTGAGCATCCTGTTGATCCTCTCAGTGAGGGCGTTATTAGCAATCCAAATATTAACAACAATCCTGCTTTTATGTTTAATGCCGCGGCATTCGGACCATTGGTAATTTCTCAGATACCGGGGCTAAAAAAAAATATATCCAATATAGACTTTGACATTTATGATTTTCACACCACTGAAAATGATGCTCCAGATTATGCTTCTGATCTATATTATGCAAACTGTGGCCCTTTAACAGTAAAATTCATTATTGTAAAAACTCCGACGGGCAATAGTTTTCAAGCCTTAGAACACCAGGATATTAAAATAGAATATTTTCCGGATTCCGGCTCATTTAAAGCCATGGGGCATTGGCTCATCACGTTGGCGAATGGCACAAAATACATATTTGGTGATTCCGCAAGTGCCTCAGACTCTTTTTTTACTCAAAAAACTGCTTCGAAAACAATTGAAGCAGACATAAATACAGACCTGTCAAATGGAGGGGAGGCTCAATTTGACATAGCTTCATCTGATGACAATTATCATAGCGTTACCTGTTGGTTTCTGGAAAAAATAGAAACTCCGTCGGGGGAGAAAATAACATTCGAATACACAGGATCTGCAGAGAATGATGTATCCAAGACTGCTTGGATTATTCAGATCCCTGATCTATCAGAATATAAGGTTGAAGATTTAGGCTCTGGCGGGTGTGCATCTTCAAGCCTTTACAACGGAAGAAAAATAGTTTCATATATTTTACAAAAAATCCGCTATTTATCTAAGATAAGCTTTTCAAATGGTTACATTCTTTTTGAAAGAGATAATCTCCCACGAGCAGATCTAACAAATGCTCAAAGATTGAAATACATCAAGGTCTATCAAACTTTTCCGGATCTGAAATTAATAAAAGAAGTCGAGCTCAATCACGACTATTATGATTCATCGACAGATACCAGGCCGACCTTTAATTCAAAAATACCAACAAACTATGGATTATGGCTAACTGGCCTTTCAGATAAAGCGGAGAAAAGGCTCCGGCTTCAGAGCGTTGCAACTAAAAATATTAATACGACATTTACCGGACAAAGTCTCAAATATGAATTAATCTATAACAACTCTGTTCTTCCTAAAAAAACTTCTTATAACGTAGATTTGTGGGGTTATCCGATAGGAAATATCAGAAACTTATTTAGCTTTATCCCTGAAGTAAAATGGGATAACCAAGGTATTTATTACTATAATGAAGCTAATCAGACATCACAACTGGTTATTGCTCCATCTAATATATTTTCGGGGAGCAATAGAAACAGTGATCCTGCCAGTATAGTCTCAGGTATTTTATATAAGATAATTTATCCTACCGGTGGCTCAACTCAGTTTGATTTTGAATCTAACGAATATATGGACACACAGGACAATACTATCAAGAAAGGTGGCGGCTGCAGGATAGCCAAAACTATTGACCATGATCAGGTAACTGGAAAAACAACTTCGACCAACTATGTCTATTCCGGAGGGAAAATAATGTCTCCGGTCAAGAATTTTCTTTTAAATTTTTGTCTTACAACAAGAAGGGTACTGGCTCCTGATCCAAATTGTTCAAAATTTGAAAGTTTTTTTGCTGTTTGTGGCCCTTTAGGTGGCTACCTTACAACGATGTTCCCAAAGCTTTATCGATATGGTAATGTTATATATCCGCTAAGCAGTGTTAATTCTTCTACAACTATTGGTTACGATAAAGTCGAAGTGATAAAAGGAGAAAACTCTGATATGGGTAAAACGGGAAAGAGCTCATATCAATTTATAAATTTAGTCAACAAAATCCCAGATCCAAACTCACAAGGCTTTGTCAATACACCCAGTGCTCCTCCCAGTTTTGAAAATCTTCAAAATGGCAGTTTGACTTCTATCCAGGAGTTTGAATTTGATGGACTTAATGGATCTAATCAACCCATGTACAGATTATTAAGCGAAACCAACAACACGTATATTGATGTAGCAGTAAATCATTCTAACAACACCAAAGCTATCTGGCAAATGGTGTACAATTTAGAACCGCTGGCTGATGGTTATTTGAATATTCATTATGTCAGATTTGCAGTAAATACCGGATGGAACACAATAAAAACCTCCACCACGACACTATACAACAGGAATAATCCTCCGGTTAGCACTACTGTAAATTATTTCTATCTGCCGGAGCCTCCTTCTTCAATCAAACATCATAACCTGGTTAGAAAAACCACTACTTCAAGTAACGGAACCATTTTAAGTAATGTCATGACCTATCCCGGAGACTACACAGACGCTTCCCTGAATGGATTGAAAAACAACTCCATCACAGGAGTGGTGATTGAAAATAAAACAACCATTGGTGATGCATCAGGACCACTTATCAATGGAAGTATAGCTAAATATAATGCATTAGGCCAACCGGTTGAAAGTTACAAACTAGAGGTCACAGCTCCGACAACTGTGCCATTCAATGCCGCCAATGTTATCCCGGGAGCTGCTTATAAGCTAAAAAGTAAACTGGAATATGACAGTGCCAATAACCTGGCTACGGTTTACGGTGTAGACGACAGCGGGAGCCCATTCGGACATACTACCTATATTTACGGGTATGGAGGAAAACTCCCAATCGCGGAGATTACCAATGCCACCTTCGCTGAGACCAGCAGTGCACTAACAAGCAATGGCATGAGCCTTACGTATTTTCATACTGTGACAGATGAAACACTTATCAGAACCAAAATAAATGTATTAAGGGATGCCTTACCTAACGCCCATATCCGCTCACTTTTGTATGATCCTTTGATAGGCGTAAAAGAAATTACCAGCCCTAACAGGATCAAGGAAACGTATGAATACGATGGTTTTAACAGGCTGGCCAACATCAGGGATAAAGACGGAAACCTGATCAAGTCGTATCGTTATCAGAATGCTCTTCCTTAAAAAATAACCATCTGAAAATATCATGTTGCGGATGAATTGAAAAAACTGTTTGTCATATTATTACTATTGTCTGCCTGCCTGCCTGCCTATGCAGACCATATCTTCGGAGGATACATCGGATTCAAAACCCATGATCCTTCGAAGGGACAGTATTTCTTTTCCCTAAGGTTGTATGTTGACATTACTACGGCACCGGTTAATTATGACTACAGCATGAAAAATTATGCAGTCCCGTTAAAGATTTTCAGGAAAAGCGATAACAAAGAAATGGATGGTGTTTTTGTTACCTTCCGCAAGAACCAGGACGTTGCCTTCGAAAACATCGCCTGTGCCAACCTGAGAAAATTCAGTATTCAGGTCTACGATTATCATTTTGAAGCGAACATTCTGAATCCGGATGACTACACCGATCCGGAAGGTTATTACGTGGTCTATGACCGGTGTTGCCGGAATAAAACACTCGACAACATTGTAGACCCAGGCAACGAAGCCATGATTTTTTATACAGAATTCCCACCGCTTAAAGTAAACGGGAAACTAACCCAGTACGCCACTCCCGACTTTCCAATTCTCAACGGAGATTATATCTGCAGGAACAAAAGGTTTGAGTACACATTCAAAGCCACTGACGATGATGCAGATGAAATGAAATATAGTGTAATGACGCCTCTCAAGGGCATGTCAACACAAGACGCAGCCGGCTTAAAGCCAGAGCCGGCTCCATATAAAACCGTGACATGGTCTTCAGGATACAGTTCTGCCTCTCCCTTTGGCGGAAGCCAGCCTTTAAGTATGAACAGTAAAACAGGGGTCATGAGTCTCAAGACAAACAATGATGGTCTTTTTCTCTTTTGTGTAGTTATAGAAGACTATCGTTCAGGCAAAAAAATGGGCCAGGTCCGCCATGACTTTCAACTTCCGGTAGTATCGTGCAGTACCAACCCAACACCTGTCACAGACATAAAATACAAAGGAAATCTTGTATCCGAAGTCGAATTTTGCCCAGGCGAGCAGGTTCCCCTGACCATAGACATCGTATCGGTATATCACTATCAATGGCAATTGGACGGATTCAGCATTCCCGGAGCTAATGGAGCAACCTTCTTAGCGACCGAACCCGGAGAATACCGTGTTTTCAAGAGTTTAAAGTCTTATTGTGGCAGCGATACTACTTCGCAGATTGTTAACTTAAAAACGGCGGTACCGAAACCTAAAATAAGATCCGATAAGCCGGGTATGTGTAATTTTGACAATGTTACTTTGAGCGTTGACCCTTTGGCGGGTTTTGTCTTCGATTGGGTGTATGAGAAAGCAGCATTCGGTCAGGGTGACAAGATCACGGTCAATAAACCGGGATGGTATTATGCTATCGCAGCTAAAACAGGTACTGGATGCAAAGCAGAAAAAGACAGTATACTGATCAGCAACAGTCTTACCACTCCCCTACCCGATCCCAAGACAAGTTACCCGGGGTGTATAGGGGATGTGATCGAACTGGAGACTACTAACAGCCCGGACTACACCTATTCATGGAAAAAAGAGGACGTTATTTTACCTGCATCAAATACATCAAAACTAAAAACTACAGAATCAGGTGATTACAGAGTAGAAGTAACAGATAAAAATGGCTGCATTGAAACTTCAAATCCTTACAAGGTAATCATAGAATCGAAACCAGCCATCCGCTTTGATTCTCTTGATCCTGTCTGTCAGTCCAATGCAAAGAAACTGATTTTATATGCTACGCCTCCCAACGGGAAATTCGACGGTATGTTTGTCCAAAACAATGAATTTGATCCATACGCAGCCGGTATAGGCAGACACCCGGTAACATATACCTACACATTACCTTCCGGATGTAAGAACGAAGTCAGAAGAATTGTAGAAGTTTACAAGCCCTTTGACCTGACGATTACACCAAAAGAAAAAACCATCAGGAAGAATGAACCTGTCCAGATTACTTCTTTATCAAATGCTCCCGGCTTGTATTTCCATTGGCATCCTGATGATTTCCTTGATGATCACAATGCTCCAAACCCCATTGTAACACCTGAACATAGCATTACCTATTACCTGACAGCCATCAACACCGACGGATGTACAATGAAAGAAGAAGTAAAAATAATAGTTGATAATAACGGTGCCGAGCCCGTTTATATGCCCACTGCTTTTACACCCAATTACGATGGCGAAAATGATGAGCTGGAAGTTTTCACCTACTATCCCGACAAAATACTGATGCGGGTATATGACCACTGGGGCAATGTTATCTTCGAGCAGAACGAGAATAGTCCAAAATGGAATGGGGGATATAAAAATAACCTATCGAATCCACTACCCACAGGTACATATGTTGTAATACTCACTTTCAGAAACTTTAATGGTGAATCTGTCAGAAAAACGTTTGAGGTTAATCTCCTCAGATAAGCGAATTTTCAAAAACAAATATAAAAGCTCTCTCACTACTCTATTTATGATACTAAAATAATAGGGCTCTAAAGAGGCATTGCTTTAATTCAATTTAAGCCCACGAAGGTCCTGACCTGGAAGTAAAAGTCAATACGTCTGACTGAGTTGAATCACCAAACCCAAAACCACAACTTAAACACTTCATAAATAATATCTTGCAAATTACCTCACTCCAGCACCACCACCTGATCTTTCGGATATTTGACACTGTAAACAAAGCTGAATTTCTTTTCCTGTTTAGCCGCGACCTGCTGCTTCCAGGTCAGTATTTTGGTGGTGGGGTTAAGCTCTGCTTCCTTGTATTCTTTTTCTTCGATACTGATCTCTTTCTGGGTGGATACCGGGAACTGGTCCTGAATCATGATATTAACCGCTTGCTTCTTATTATTCCGCACAATTATTTCATAACCCCGGCTTTCGGTTTTATAATTACTCATAAACTGCTTTTTAGTAAAGTCTTTCAGCTTTTTACGTTCCACCACAATGCCTTTGTCCCTGCCCAATGAAATGTTTAGCGTATCTCCGGCATTTCTCACATCCAATACGGATTTACCAAGATAAGCCCCTTCAAAAAACAGGTTAACCTCACCTTCCAGCAAATTAAACTCCTGCCAGTCTGTAACTTTAGCAGTCAGAAAGGCTTCTTTTTCCAGTTTCGGGGCAGCATAGTACTCGTAAATAGCCGGGACAGATTGATTTTTCACATCCACTTTATAGGTTTTGCCGTCATTCGGAATCGTATAAGGCATTTCAATCTCAAAACTCACTGAAGTAGCCTGAAAAGTCTCTTCTATTTCTACTGGTATCGAAGAAGTAGTGGCCCTGTTTCTTAACAAACCTTTTTTCTGCACACCATATCCGGTCACTACCACCTCAGAGAGGTTTTTGGTGTCAGGGACCAATCCTACATTAATGAGAGCCCCTGTAAGCGGCACTTCCTGCGGCTCATAACCGATGTAGTTAAACTTCAGACTCTGAGCATTAACCGGAAGTTTAATGGTGTAATTGCCCGATACATCAGTAGAAGTTCCAATGCTGGTACCGGCAACGAGAATAGACGCACCCGGAAGTGCTTCTCCTGTACTTTTGTCGGTAACCCTGCCTTTTACTTCAGACAAACCGGAAACAGCCATTCCGGCGATTCTTCCTTTCAGCATTTCTGAAATTTCATTTTCAGGATAACCAAATCCCAGACGCCAGGGCTTCAACTGGGGGGCGATCCCGCTTTCTGTAGGATTACCATTGGAAATAGTCAGGCTCACGTCTTTCCAGTCTTCTCCCGAGTGTTGAAAAACATTAGCCTTGAAAGACAAATCCAGTGGACTGGCAATATCCTCTACCCTAAGATCATAAGTAGCATACCATCCCGCATCTTTTACAAAATAACTCACCTCAAATGACCCGGCGACATTCTCTTTTGAAGTTACTGTTACCCATATTTCGCTGGTAGAAAGGTCTTTGGTCTGATTCAGGGCCTTTAATTGGCTATCTATTTTCAACACCATGCTGTCAAGCTTTTTGATATTACGGTTGAGATCACTTTGCTTCAGAAGTACTTCTGTAAACCTGCTGCGTTGAAAATCAACCGCTTCTTTAAGGTCCGAAGTCTTCAACCCGGTGTTGTTACCCCCGATGCTCTGGTTCTTGATCAGCATATTTTCTTCATTTTTGAATACCGCCAGCATGCTTCTTTCAAAAATCAGTTTTTGTTTTAAGTCTTCCTTTTTGTCTTCCAACACACTGGTCTCCTCTCTCTTTTTCTGTTCATTAAGATGATTGACCTGGTGAACCACCGAAACGATGGTAAACTTCCCCTCCCCTTTCACCTGGATACTTTGTTTGTCTATATTGGGAGAAATGCCCGAAAAAACCAGTTCGGTCTTGCCTTGGGCGACGTTCACTTTGGCTCTACGTGTCACCTGGGCACCGCTGGTAAAGATCGTTACTTTCTCAATTTTTGAAGCCACCGGCTGTTGTTTTTGCTGAGCATGCAAAGGACGACCCTGCGTAAATAACCCGGCAGATAAAATAAGTACGGATAAAAATTTCATATAAGTATTTGGTTTTAAGAAGTGACTACCTAAAACTAAACGGATTTCCTGAGAGTATTTATACGTTGATAATCTTTTTGTTTAATCTTCGATTTAAAACATTGGCCGTGACATAAAAATATTTAGTACAAGTATGTTTTTTCAGAAAGCTTAAAAAGTAACTTGCACAGAAATGTGTCAGAAACAACCGCTCAATAAATCACATGAAATCACCACTTTATATTTCGCTATTCTTGCTAGTTTTTATGAGTTGTAATAAACATAAAAACGAGGACCAGGCTGTTTTGCAAAATCAAAAAGAGGTTCTGAAATTACCCATAAGCCTTAAAAAACAATCGAATAAGCAAAAAGCTATAAGAGAATGGCTTGATCAATATTATTTTCATGGATATGCTAAGTATAACATCGAAGAGATAAATGACTCAATAACTTCTGCCACTATTTTCAAAATCTCGTTAAATGGCAGCTACCCGAATATGCTTAAAAATTCCTACTCAGTAATCTACCTTGAAGGAAGCGATATATCATTTCTGATTCCCATTGAATTCGTAGATTCTTATAAAATCAACAATCAAGAGATGATAGGCGGGATTTACAGTTACAGAGAATTTGAATATTTCATCATTTACCATATAAACAATAATGACATAACCCTCGCTTTGGATTCAAGAACCGAAGGTAAATATGGTTTGAAGACAGGCTATTTCAGGAATGATGAGTGCATTGAATACAAACCTGAAAGACTTGATTACCATTATGATAAAAGCACTCATGCCATTTCATTTACAGGCATGATTTTCAATTATTGTGAAAAGGGGCTTGACAGGAACAAAAATCAGATTAAAAGCCTGGACAGCCAAAAAGTAAATATTGAATATACCTTTACTGTTGGCAAATGGGTGCTTTCAAAGCCATCTGATTATAATTCCTGGTAAACAGACAACAATCTTAAAACAAAGCAATTCTTCACTCATCGTCAAAAAACAACAAAGTCCCCGGCAATTACTCCCCGGGGATTTTCCTATTAGATATCTATCTAACTCAATGCTTACCTACCCAGTCAAGGATATAATCGGCGACTTCTTTCCAGGTGGGAAGGCCTACTACGAAGTGATTGTGGTTTTCGAAGAGTTTGAAATCCAACACTGAGTTTTTGTCTTTGTAGGCTTTGAAGTTACGGGTATTGATACTCGACGGGATGATCTGGTCTTTACCACCGGCCACAAAAAGCAGTGGTGCATGAGGCTTGCTGAAGTCTACATGGGCCTGTGAGGTCAGTCCGCCTCTTGCCACCCTTTTGGATTCGGGGATGGTGTTGGCTTCCCATGAGGCTTTCTGATCTTCCAGCGACATCCCGTTGGTAAAAGCATACTGCCAGTCTGAAAGTGACATCAGGTAGGTTTTCTTCATCGATGTAAACAGACCCAGCACTTTATATCCTGCTCTCAGGAATGTAAATTCATAAGGAATAACGCCTTGTGGCGGTACTGAGTGGATGACGGCAGCTCCGGCAGCCAGTCCGCGGTTGACAAGTATCTGGGTGATCAGTCCGCCCAGTGAGTGACCGATGATCAGCGGTTTTTCAGGGAGATTTTTCACAAAGTCAGCGTAGTGGTCTACCAGTCTGGCCAGGGTAAGGTCTGCAAGGTCGGTATCGTTGGGTTGTCTGTCTCTCAGCACTTGTGCCGGGGCATCTTTGTAAGGCCAGGCAGGGTTATAGGCGGTGTAGCCTTTTTCTTCAAAATATCTTTTCCAGGTGTTCCATCCTTCATGACTTACAAATGCTCCTGTGATAAATACGACGGTTTTGGTTTGATTCGCTTTCATGGCTGTATCAGTTTAATTTGTTTTTGTTTAAATTTCTGATACAAAGGTCCCCCACAGCCATGACAATAATTTTAACCCAGGTTAAAATCGATCAAAACATAAAAAAAATAAATTATTTCCCGACCGGTCTTTTTTTTGACAGGATTACGGGGTTTGCAGGATTGTTTACTTACACATTTTCAACTACCCGGCTAAACCATTGATTAACAGACCAGCAAAAGAAAAAAAACATAAAAGCGTTATTAACATGTCCCGGGATTTTACACCAGCCCATACAATTCCGTGAAAAAAATTCGTTTTTCCATTATTTTTTAAGATATTGTCAAGAATAAAAGCATAGCCTATGAGTCAGTATATGGTAGAAATCAATCTTCCTGACCCGTTTCCGGAAGATTTCATCATCAAAATCCCTGAGCAACGCCAGGTGATCAACGGGCTGCTTGAAACAGAAAAACTTCATTCTTATTCCTTGTCTCTTGACAGGCGTAAGCTTTGGTGCATTGTCAACGGAGAGACCGAATACGACGTCATCACCATCTTGAATGAATTTCCGTTGATTGATTATATGGATTATTCTATCACTGAGCTGATGTTCCATAACGGGGTTGTATTGAAAGTGCCTGCTTTTTCTATTAACTGATACATATGCGTTTCGCCCGTTTTTTTGCTGTCCTGTTTCTGGTCTTTGGTTTCCTGGCTTGCAGCTCTCCTGGAAGCAAGCTGGAGAAAAAAGCCCCGGAAGCTGCTTCTTCTCAACATGCATTAGCAAAAAGGGAAATCCCTGAGAAGGTTTACAGGGTATTGTCATATATAAAAGCCAACGGAAAAGCACCTGCAGGCTATGTGGGCGGCAGGAAATTTGGTAATTTTGAGAAACTTTTGCCCATATCAGAAAACGGCAGAAAAATTAAATACCAGGAATGGGATGTCAATCCTAAAACCAAAGGCAAAAACAGGGGTGCCGAAAGGCTCGTAACCGGAAATAATGACAGGGTCTATTATACCCGTGATCATTACCGCAGTTTTACCGAAATTCCCGAACGATAACAAATATGAACAATCTGA
Source organism: Emticicia sp. CRIBPO (assembly GCF_009905725.1). Classification (GTDB taxonomy): domain Bacteria; phylum Bacteroidota; class Bacteroidia; order Cytophagales; family Spirosomataceae; genus Leadbetterella. The sequence continues at coordinate 266,758 of NZ_JAAAKV010000009.1, forward strand.
TCATCACCAATACGCCCGAACTTCCTGAAGATTACAGCATTGCCGTCATCGATGGTAAAGAAGTAACCACCCTCAGACATTTCTATGAGGTTCTGGCTAAAACCCTCGAATTTCCTGACTATTTCGGCTTCAACCTGGATTCGCTCGACGAACTATTGAACGATCTTTCCTGGATAGAAAATGAGAAAATAGCCATTCAGATCATTAACTCAGAGTCTTTCCTGGCCAGTGAACGCAACCAGGATAAAATACTTACCCTCCTTGACCTTCTCGATGCCACCTGCGAAGACTGGCGATGGATGGAGCCCCAGGAAGATATCTCGGAAGATGACGAGGATTATATTCCGAAAAAAGAACTGGTTTTTGTTTTTTCCGAGAGCCCCCGCATCACAGAATTGCTGAAGCATTTTGAATAAATTGCCAGCCCGGGGCCTTGAGGCTCCGGGCTGCAACCGACAGAAACTAAATATTTATTCCTCCACCACCACTTTTCCTTCAACAAAGCCGTATTTTTGTACCCATTATCAATAAAAGTACTCCTCAGGGCATGAAATCCTATTTTTTGCAGGTTAAAGACATCATCAAAGAGACAGAAGATACCATCACCATAGAATTCTGGCATCCACTCAGCGAACAAATCAAATATAAAGCAGGGCAATTCCTTACCATTATCGTCCCGGCAGACGGCGGCAAGAAAGTCAGACGCAGTTACTCCATGTCTACTTCTCCCCATACCGACACGGCGGTAGGCGTTACCGTCAAAAGGGTTCACCAGGGCCTGGTTTCCAATTACCTCAATGATAACGTCAAAAAAGGTGATTTCCTGGAAGTCCTTGAACCGATGGGTACTTTTCATTATGATTCAGAACCGGAAAAAGACAGGAATATTTATCTTATCGGAGCAGGAAGCGGCATTACTCCGCTGATCTCCATCGCCAAGTCTGCTTTGAAGTCAGAGAGCCATGCCAAAGTCAGGTTGATTTACGGCAACCGCTCCGAAAATTCTATTATCTTCAAAAATGCCCTTCATGAACTGGAAAAGGCTTATGGTGACCGTTTTGAGGTCAGACATATCCTCAGCAACCCTTCGGCCTACTGGGTGGGTGATAAAGGCAGGATCAACCAGGCCAATGCGACCATGTTCCTTAAAAACTGGGGGGTAAATTTCAACAAAGACGAATTCTTCATGTGCGGACCGGAACAGATGATGGAAGAAATCAAAAAGATCTATACCGTTTATGAAGTGCCTAAAGAGCGTGCCCATTTTGAAAAATTCAATGCTCCGATGCTCAATGAAACCATGGAAGAAAAAGACGATAACAGCTTAAAACCGCAAACCGTCAAGGTAATCTATGATGGTGAAGAGCATGTGTTCCTGGTAGAACCACACCAGTCAATCCTGGAAGCAGCCCTCGAAAAAGACATTGATCTGCCCTACTCGTGTCAGGCGGGTATGTGTACGGCCTGCCTTGGCCTCTGCAAAGAAGGTAAAGTAAAAATGGACGAGGAAGATGGCCTGACCGAAAAAGAAATCGCCAAAGGCTATGTACTTACCTGCGTTTCGCATCCGTTGACGGAAGGTGTCGTGATCGAGATCGACTAAAGGAGTTTATAGTTTTTAAAACCTCCGATCACATAACCGCCCAGAAAATTCTCCTCAATCCAGCTTAATATCCTGTATTTAGGTTTCTCATGCTTCATCAGTTTCCGGCCGATCGCATCCGGGCCTGAAAAACGGAGCTTGTCTTTCCAGTGCAATGTACTTATTTTCTTTTCCATTACCCGGGGGTGCGTTCCGGTGAACACTTTGCAACGGTCCAGACGGCCGTAATCAAAAACCTCAGGCTCGTTCTCATCTATACTTCCTGAATATGAAACGACGGCCGTAACCTGCTTTTTCTGCATCAGTTCGGGAGGCCTCACCCATCCGTAATGAAACACCCTCGCTTTTAGAGCAATACAACTCAGTTTCTGTGTTCCCTGGTGCTGCAGATAATCTCCTTTAAAATCCGGCGAAACCCTGAACGACTGGGCATCCCGCCACGAATGTATGTCTTTCCTGTTTCTGACGATCCTGATCTCTTTCTTGTACCAGCAATGATCACTGAAATAATGCCCGTAGTCTCCAAAAAAGTGGAGATAATTAAACACAAAACCTTCTACCTCCGGCTTATCCAGGTATTTTTCGCAGGCTTGTCTGATCTCCGGCAAGTCATCTTCATGGATCACCTCATCTCCCTGCACATAAAACAGCCAGTCGCCCGTACAGGCCTCTTTGGCAATGTCGGTCTGATGGGCATACTCCGTCCCGAATTTATAAGCCTGTAAATCCCAGACTGTATTGATGATCCTGATCTTTGGCGAATTCAGTGATTCCAGCAATTCCAGCGTACGGTCATCAGGATCATTATCTCCCAAAGCAATCACCAACTCATCTACAAAATCAAGTATGGACAAAAGCGATTCTCTGACCGGGTAATAAAGACTGGAAGTATTTCTTAAAAAAGTGAATCCGCTGATTTTCATAAAGATGTTTTGAAAGCTGCAAAACTACGAAATAATGAGATACCAAAAGAGTATGTTCCCTTTCCTGATAAACCCGTTCCCTCACCTTTCTCCTATTTTTCACAAAACCAGCTCGTGCGGGCAGCTGCCATGATGACCATAAAGAAGATTTGATCATCATTTGATTACACAAAATAAAAACCTTCTTAACATGGCCTCAAAAACGGAACAATTCAATTAATCTTAAAAATTGTACAATTCCAATATTGACCAATAAGTCTACTAATCTTATAGAATACAAAATATTATATAAGATTACTCTTTCAAGAAGCCTAAGTTATACCACAAAACCAAATTTTATTCTTAAACCGACACTCATAGAGTCTTTTTTTAATTTTTTTTCGATTTTCTGAAAATATTTTTTTTTTCGATTTCGATACAGACTTGGCACCTCTTTTTTTGAATTGCAATTTTTTAAATTTTAAACCCCCGAAAACGCACTTCCTTTTTTGTTTTTTATCATTTTTTAGTTTAAAAAATCCCGTTTTCGCACCAAATACACTAAAATGACACATTTGTTTCTTAGAAATAAACTGCCTTCATTTGTTCATCGAATAACAAATTGATTTTAATCAACAAAAAGATACAGTAATGAAAACGGAAAAACATATCGGAGGAAATTTGTACGGATCTACGAATGAGACTCAAATTATCGACTACCTTGCAGACCACAAAAAAATGCCTGCAAACCTTAATAAATCTTTTGTCCTTTCTTTTATGGAAGACAAAAACTTCAACCTGATCCTGTTCCTTCCGAACGAGACTCAGAATAAGTTTATGCAATTTACTTTTGTAGATTTCATCACTAATGAAGACACCCTGATTTACATGTCAGGTATGTTCAAAGAATTGTCAAAACAAGACTATTCAGCTTACAAACCTGCTCAGAACAAAGTGGATGATGTGCTTTACATGCTTCCTACTTACAGGGCACTGGCCGGATACAAAAAATCGGTGGAAGAGGAGTCAGCAGAAAAAGTAAAAGTAGCTTACTGATGATAAGCTCAAAGTCAATCCGGATGCGGCCGTTGCTTTAAACGGCTTTAATCCAAACAACAAAACCACCACTTTGCCAGTGAAAGAGGAGTACAGATCAAGGTTATTATACCTTTTGTGATAAGGCAAAATACCATATAAATATAAAATGGGGCTCCGGCCCCATTTTTTGTTTCCATACACCCTTCATTTATTACAGAATAATCACAGTGCCAGCACTGTTGTTAGCCCGACAATCCATACTTTTGTAAAACGGCATCCGGGTATCAGCTACCCTGATCCGGATCGTAAACTACATTTGACAGATATGAACATCGGTTTTGAGGCTAAAAGAATCTTTCATAATAAAACAGGACTCGGTAATTACAGCCGCGACCTGGTCAGAATACTCAGCCATTTCTTTCCCGACCGGAATTACTACCTCTACAACCCGAAGCCGGCTAAAAAAGCCCTGTTTATACCCAATAATATCAACGTATTTGAAAAGCAACCTACTGGTTCGTTCAACCGCAGTTTTTACAATTTCTGGAGACAAAGAGCCATCATCCGTGACCTGAAGAATGATAACATCGGATTATTTCACGGCCTTTCAGGCGAGCTGCCTTCCGGCCTGAGCAAAAACGGCATCAGGAGTATCGTTACCATTCATGACCTGATATTTCTCAAATTTCCGCAGTTTTATTCATTTATCGACCGGCAGATCCATTTCTACAAATTCAAAAAAGCCGCTGAAAATGCTGACCTGGTGATCGCCATCAGTGAGCAAACCAAACTGGACATCATGGAATACCTGGGCATTCCGGAATCAAAAATAAAGGTGGTGTACCAGGGATGCCAGGATGTATTCAAAAAGAAATATCCTGAAAATCAGAAAGAACAGGTCCGGAAGAAATTTAACCTCCCGCAAAACTTCATTCTCAATGTCGGGACGATCGAAACGAGGAAAAATGTACTGACCGCCATCAAAGCCATCAGAGACATAAAGACCAGCCTGGTCATTATCGGTTCTGAAACCGCTTATTTTAAAGAAGTAAAGCAGTACATCAGCCAGCACAATTTAGAAGCCAGGGTCATATTTCTGAAAGGCGTAAGCAGTGAAGAACTCGCCATTCTGTATCAGCTGGCAGATGTTTTTGTCTACCCTTCTCTTTATGAAGGTTTCGGAATTCCGATCATCGAAGCCCTGTTTTCAGGCACACCGGTGATCACCTCAAAAGGCAGCTGTTTTCCGGAAGCCGGAGGGCCGGATTCAATTTATGTGGATCCCTATGATCCTGAAGCGTTGAGACTTGAGTTACAGACTTTACTTAACGATGCCGTAAGAAGAGAGAAAATAGCAGAAGCAGGATTGCTGTTTGCAGAGCGATTCAACGATGTTCACATCGCCGATAACATCATGAGGCTTTACAAACAAGTAATGACAGAATAAGACACTTCTAAAAAGCAAAAGAGATCGCCCCGCAAGGAAAACGATCTCATTTTTTACATTTTTGGGTATACAACAGACGCCGGTGAGGCCCTTAGCTTATCCTGACGTCCGCAATGACTAAGCTCCGGAAATCGGAATAGGTCTTTTCTTGAATTTCACTTTCCAGCGATCAATGCGTTTTTTTAAACTCAATAACATATCTTCTTCAGGGTTTTCCATGTAGCCTTTAAAGTCAGTCCCTATTTTCAAATAGTTGTTAAAGAAAGTATTACTACTCATCCCCCATTTCAAAATAAAGTTACTTCTGCCGTCATTTCTTTTCACCCTTGCGGTACTTATACTTCCAAAGTGATAAGCCCTGCTTTTGCTGATTCCTTTATAATACCTGACCCCGTAGTGCCACAATTTGATCATGAAATCGGGGTCACTGTACATGCCGGGATAAAACTCAACACTCAATCCCCCGATGGCCCTGAAAACAAACGTAGGCAACACCAATGGGTACCACTGACTTCCGTTCCAGTCTTTTTTCTCAAAACCGGCATACTCTTTCAGAAAACGCTGTTCGTCAAACTGAGACGGATGCCTTCCGTAATCCTTGTCCGGAATGATGCACGGTATCTTTTTGTTATAAGGCTCGATCATCGTACCGCTCAGGCACCATTTTTCGTCCGGCATCTTTTTAATTTCAGCCAGCAGATGCTCGTCCCAGTCAGGGCATAAATAAAGATCGTCATCAATCAGGACCAGCAAATCCGAAACCGCTAAATGAGAAATGGCATTGAAGCCGTAACACACCCCGCTGTTTTCAGAACTTTTGGTATACCCGATATCTTTCTGAGCCAGAACCCAGTCTTCAGTTCCGTCGTTTCCCTGGTTAATATGAACCAGTATCTGGTGTTGGTGTCTGCTGTTTTTGCGGATACTGTCCACCACACATTTTAAATAATCCAGGTTATTCCAGGTCGGGATCAGGATCGAAAATACAGGATCAAAATCAAGTCCGACCTTGAAAGTTTTAAAATTCATCTGATTTGATACTTTTAATAAACAGCCTTTCTCACCAACCTTTCCTGATCACCTCAGCTATTCTTTCCACATCACATTCAGTCACCTTGGCATGAAGAGGCAATACGATATAGCGGTCTTCCATCCTGTCCATATTCGGGAACTTACCTTCCTGCCTTCCTCCGAAAATAGTGTACCTGTCATTCCTGTAATGTACCTGGGCAGACTCGATATCATGGTTTCTGAGGTGTCTCATAAAGTTATCACGGTCATCTACTTCAGCCGTCAGTAACCAGGCGGCGTGCTCTCTGTCTTCATACTCAGCTCCTATGATCCTGATGCCTTCCACCCCGGCCAGAACCTCACAATATTTCTTATACAACCGCTGCCTGTGCTCCAGGTGCTCATCAAATTCTTCCAGTGAAGCAATCCCCAGCACAGCGGCCAGGTCCGTCATCTGATATTTATACCCCACCTCAACAATATCATTCTCCCAAATACCCTTCTGCTTTTTCAGGCGGTCAATACCAAACCATCTCAATCTTTTGGCTTTTTCTACCAGTTCAGGATCTTTAATAGTCAGCATGCCCCCGTCTCCGGTAGTCACGTGCTTGATGGCCTGAAACGAAAACATAGAAAAGTCACTTTCACTGCCTATTATTTTGCCTTTGTACCTGGCTCCCAGGGCGTGGGCAGCATCTTCAATGATTTTCAGATCGTACTTCCTTCCCAACTCCCAAAGCTTGTCCATGTCGCATGGCAACCCGCCGTAATGCACACACACAATGGCCTTTGTCTTTTCCGTGATCAGGTCCTCAATAGCATTAGCGTCTATATTCAGATTCTCATCTATGTCACAAAAGACAATCTTCGCTCCTATATACAGGAGAGGAATATTTGTAGCCGTACAGGTAAAAACCGGAACGATCACCTCGTCGTCAGGCTGAATGTCTGCCAGCAGATAAGACAGATGGAGAGCATCTGTACCTGAACCTACTGCCAGGCTCTTACAGGGATAAGCAAATTTGGAATTGAACATATGTTCAAATTCCTCTACTCTCGGCCCCTGACCGATCCAACGGGTATTCAAAACGTTTTCTAAATATTGTACAGCATTTTTGGGAATGTTAGGATGAAACAAAACGATACCCTCGTGGGTCTCCATTAAAGGGAGTTCATCCAGTGATTTTTCTTTAGTCATTTCTAGCGTTAGTGATAATTTTCATGCAATGTAGGATTTTATCCACAAATATTACCTATATGATGAAATTATTTTTTTCGTAGATAAAAGAATTAAATCTGTAGACAAAATAGCAGATCAATCGACCAATGTATACGATACAAATATACCTCAGGCCCTGTAAAACACAATTTTCATGGCTAAACCAGCCTTTTTCTGCCATTCTTCTACCACAAAAAAAAGGCTTTTACCGGCTCCGGATAACGACGTTTTTTTGCAGAAAATACACTTCCACAATCCCGGAATAATCCAATTACAACAACTATATTTTTCGTTGTTAATTTAAACAGGGAAAGAATACGTCATTTCTGTTCTGTACATACGCCCCCTCAAGTCTATACACGATCCTTCATGAGATTATATAAAGAAGTCCTATAAAGTTAATATGAATTTAATGCGAAAAATGAAATGTTGCTGCTGTAAGTGCGTTGATTTGCCGTATTGCTTAGATAACAACCTTATGGATGTTTCCAGGGTCTATATTTAACATGCTTAAAACGCACTAAAACTACAGCTCAGAATGAAACGCAATTTGAAAGATTTCGGGATAGAGGGCATTTATGTGGTTCATGCCAAAACAGGCTATGAGGTACACGAAGAAAGAATCAACAGGCTCTTCCCGGAAATGGGAATGGAGCATGAATTTGTAACAGATGGAGATATCTCAAACTTCACCCCGGAGTTGCTGGGAAAGTATTTCTGCCCTGAAATATCCTCAAATCTCAGCCAAGGGGCTCTATCCTGCACACTCAATCATATTCTCAGTTATGAAAAAATCGTCAAGAATCAGAACAGGTATGCCCTGATTTTTGAGAATGATCCCTTTTTCCTGGGAGACTTCCCCTGTTCTATCGCAGCACTGGCCAGAGAAGCTGAAGAACTGGAACCGGGCTTTATTATCTCCCTGGAAAACAGCACCCTCAGATTTCCTCCGTATAAAACCATAAAGAAAGACAAGCTCATTTATGAAGCAGACAACGGAAGGTGTGCCGGTGCGTATCTGATCGATTTTTTTGCCGCCGAAACCATCCTGAAAGACCTCAAAGCCAACAAATGCACCCAGGTGATAGACTGGTGGCATAACTCTATGATTGACAGGAACATTATCAAGGTTTACTGGGCTCACCCGACACTCACAGAACAAGGCTCTCATAACGGGCTCATGTCGTCCCCGCTTTCAACCAGCAAGAAAAATATGGCAAGGCGAATCAAATGGGTGGCTCAGAAGCTATATAAAACTCATTTTCTCAGGTATCTCAAATGAATCTGTCAGGGCCTGATGACAAATTTTGCAGTTTTTGTACCTGTGGAAGAGCGGCAAAATACCAGATAAATACCCAGGGGAGCACGAACTCCGTTTTTTGTCAGGTCCCAGGTCGCTTTACCTCCGTTTGAGGTCGTAGAATACACCAGATTTCCACCCAGATCCGTAATCCTTACCTCCGTCTCATTTTCAAGACGATCTATCGTCAGAACACCCTGAAAATCAGTTTTGACAGGATTAGGGTACACAAGGATATCGCTTAAATCATCGCGACTGCCTGAAGCGTCTGACTGATATGAAACTACTCCTGAGCCTGTTTGCACAAAAACCTCACCTGATAAGGGGTGAACCGCCAGGTTCCGGATTTTACCGTCGGGCATCGGGCTGTTGAGTTCATTAAAGTAATCAATCTGCTCCTCTCCGCTTTCGTTGAAAAGGTATAAGCCTTTTTCTGTTCCGATCCATTTCCGGTTGCCCTGATCAGAGACAATCGCCGGAACAACCTCGCGGATCAGCAATCGCTGATTTCCAAAAACAGGATTAAAAGGTACCCTGGGATTGGTGACCGCTACATTGGAGGACTGAACCACTGAAACGCCGTTATCCGTCCCTATCCATACCTGCTGATTCTGATCAATCACCAGCGAAACAGCGTTGCCTGGCAAACCATTTGAAATGCTGTATGTGTAAGAGGCCCCGCCTTTACTGACTACCAGGAAACGGCCGCTGATGTACCATTCATTGCCGTAAGTATCTTTCTGAACGGCACTGACTCCTCCACCTGAGTAGGCTTTCCAGCTGTTATCTTCAAAGAAAAAATCACTGCTGCTCTGAAAAACAACTTTATCATTGATCCTGGTCAGCAATCCGTCGCTGACAGGCAGACCTTCAGGGACATAACTTAGAAATGCCCCGGAAACATCCGAAAGAAGACCCCTGACACCATCTGAAATCCAATATTTACCGTTAGCATCCCTTCTTACCTGATTTACATAAGCCGGGTTTACGCCAGCCGGCAAAACGACCTGGTTTTCGAAAAGAGATTTCCGGCTTGAACTGAACCAGTTGCCGTAAAACAGGATATTGCTGGAAGCACCGAGAGAAGAGGCCAGGATATTGCCTGAGGAAGTTTTAACAAAAAGACTGTCTGCCGTACTTTTAAGACCGGCAATACCGGGACTTGAGCCGTTCGGTCCGAAATTACGGATCACTTCCCGGATGTAATCGTCATGAAGATCAACCAGCAGGATAACCTGCCCGGTACTCAAATAAGCCTGGGATTCATTCACCACCACTGCTCCGAAACTTCTGCCTCCCTGAATAATTTCGGAGGTCTTAAAGTCATCTACATACTTCACACGGGTGATCAGCCCCTTTTCATCTGTTTCAGCCAGATCTATACCACCGTCCTGATAGCCTATAATCAACTTCCGTGGCACCGGAGCATACTCAAGGGTGGAGATAACACCCCCGTGCAGTCCCAGCTCCTTTCCGGGCTTCTTATAGGCCTTTGCCGACAGATCGTACGCAAAGAAACCGTTGACGGTAAAACAATACACCTGGTTACCCGCCAACGCCGCCCCCCTGGCATCGGTATAATTAAAATGAGTTCTCCATGTTTTGGTAGGTATCTGGCTAAAAATATCCGTAGAAACACCACATAGCAACAAACCCAGCATAAAAAGCCGGGTTTTAAAGAAAAGAGAAATATAATTACAGCTTTTCGGCACTTTCATCTGGAAGATGGTAACATTTTCTGCATCTGGCTTCATAAGTATCCGCTTCACCGAGCATCACCTGGTTTCCGTTGCTCACTTTACGATAAGAATAATGGGCAATGTCTCCGCAAATCATACAAATAGCGTGTACTTTGGTTACATATTCGGCCACGGCCATCAGTCCGGGCATAGGACCAAAAGGCTTCCCGGTCGAATCCATGTCCAGACCGGCGATAATGACGCGTTTTCCCATGGCGGCCAGACTATTTGCTACATCAACGACGGCTTCGTCAAAAAATTGGGCCTCATCAATACCTACCACGTCACAATCGCCCGTGTAAAGCAGGATTTCGGTAGCAGCATTGATAGGTGTCGAACGAATGGCGTTCTGGTTGTGCGAAACAATGTCTTCTTCGTGATACCTGATATCTATGGAAGGTTTAAAAATCTCAACTTTTTGTTTGGCGATCTTCGCCCGGTTCAGTCTTCTGATCAGTTCTTCGGTTTTTCCCGAAAACATTGAGCCGCATATCACCTCGATCCATCCCATCCTGGAATCTTTACTTCTACCTCTTTTTGGCTCAATGAACATTTTTTTATGATTTATTTCGTTTTGATAATAGTCTGGCAAAAAAGTTGCAATAAATTTGAAGCAAATTGTCCGACAGGGATACAAAAAAAACAAATTTAGAAATGACCTACAAGTGGAATTTACAAGAAGCCGAAAATTATGCTAAAGCTTTTGCTGCTTTGTTAAGTGATGAGTACTTTAAAAACAAGTTGACGATCAATGGGGGTGAAATATTAAACCTGACTGAAAGCAAACAGCTTAATCTTCTGACCATCAGGGAGCTTTATGATAAGTGGCAAACTGAAACCGAAAGATTAAAAAGTCCTTATTTCGACTTTGAGCAATCGGAGGTTAAACAAGCCCTTGCTGATTTTATGAATGTATTGTCAAGGTTTATTCTTGTAAATAAAGACAATTTTATTCCCCTTCTGACAAAATCGACAAAAAAAACACTCGAATTATATATTTCTCCGGTCAGTTTTTTTGAAAACCTGATGCGTGATCTTCCCGATTTCAAGCTTACTTCTGAATGGCTGAAAAACAACGGCCGTTTTTTCAAGGATTATGGCTGGGTTTTGTCAGAAATGCTTAACCGTCTCAGCGGCCTTCAGTTTGTTTACGCCAATCAGGCGATCGATTGGGTGAAGGAAATCATTACGGATGATAAGATTGAGAACCATGAGAAAGCCCTCAGGGATTTCAGCCAGATATTACCACTTCCTTTTGGTTTCGGCTCAACACCAACGGCAGCCCCTGCTAAAAAAGGGAGTTCATTCTTCGATACCGATTTTTCAAACGATATACCTAAAATGCAGGAACAGGCCGCGGCATTACCGGAGCCTGTATTTCGTGAATTCCCGAAAATCGAACCCGCCGAGCCTGTCAGAAAATCAGCAGATGTGGTAGAAGTGGTAGCAGAGAAGTCTGTGACTGAAACGTTTGCCCCTACTCAGCCACCTGTGGAGCAGAGACTGAATGAAAAGCTGACGAATGAAAGCAAAACCATCAACGAGTCACTGACTGAAGGCCAGAATCATGGAGCTTCCCTGTCTGATTTTCACCAGAAACGCAAAATAGAGTCTATCAGCGGCTCCATCTCTCTAAACCAGCGATTCCTTTTTATCAATAATCTTTTTGAGGGCAAGTACGAAGTTTTCAACCAGGCGGTTAACGAACTGGAAGCCTGCAGCTCATTCACGGAAGCCAAAGAGCAGATGCTGAGAAACTACATGCCGAAGTTCAAATGGGACCTGAGAAGTGCAGAAGCAGAAGAGTTTTTCGATATTTTGAAAAGGAGATTTAATTGATTTATATCCTCCGGCCTGAAGGCCTGGAGCAAAGAATATAGGGGTTTGCGGGCCTGAAGGATTATCATAAAACAATCTTATAAATAAAAAACTCCGGTATCGCTACCGGAGTTTTTCTTTATCCAACAAATTCACCTTTTTTCCTCTATCCAATTAATTAGCCATTTCAGATAGGAACTTGATTCTCATCAATCTCAGTTCTTCTTCCGTGATTTCATCATCTCCTTCTTCGAATTCTTTCAAAGCCATTTTGATGTTATCAGAGTCAGACGTCATGAAATATTCGTAGATATCCTTCTGACGCTCTTTGTCAATCACCTGGTTGATATAATAGTCAAGGTTCAGTTTGGTGCCCGAGAAACAGATGTGTTCGATTTCTGTGAGCAACTCATCCGAACTCATGTCTTTTGACTCGGCAATTTCTTCCAGGTCAATTTTACGGTCTATCTGCTGAATGATGAAAATCTTTGTTTTAGACTTGTTGACGGTTGATTTCACCAGAAGATCCTGGGTGGTTTCAATGTCATTGTCATCTACATATTTATTGATCAGATCAAGGAAAGGCTTACCGAATTTCTGAACCTTACCCATGCCTACCCCATTTACCTGGGCTAGATCCTGCTGGGTAGACGGATAGGTAGTGGCCATTTCTTCCAATGAAGGATCCTGGAATACCACATATGGCGGAACATTTTTCTCTTTGGCTATTTTCTTTCTCAGGGCCTTGAGCAATTCCAGCAGGGCCTGGTCAGAAGCTCCACCGCCACCACTCGGGCCAGGGGACTGCTGCAGTTCATCATCACCGCTGCCTTCTGTCTCATCAAGGTTGTGATCTTCATATAGAGTCACCGGATAAGGGTCTTTCAGGAAGCTGAAGCCTTTCTCTGTTAACTTTACAACACCGTAATTATCAATGTCTTTATCAATGTATCCGAATACCTGCAACTGACGAAGAACAGAAATCCATTTGTCTGTCGCGTCAATTTTCTTATCTGCATTCAGATCTGCTTTTGGTCTTGATACGGTGTTTCCCTCATCATCTTCTTCCTCATCATCGTCATCGTCTTTATCAGGCTTGGCGTTCAGGCTGAAGAACTTCAGTCCTTTTCCGAACTCCTCCAGCTTGTCATGACCATAACTGCTGATATAGGCATTGTCTTTGGTATTGGCCGTAAGAATATCCGCAATGTGCGTAAGCGGGAACCTCTGATCTGTTTTCAGGATGGTATTGAGAGCCAGTGCAATTTCTTCTTCCCCTCTGAAAGTCTTGGTCGGTTTGTTACAGTTATCACAGAAACCACAGTTTTTCTCCATGTGTTCCCCGAAATAACTCAGCAACTGACGTCTTCTGCAGACTCCGAGACTTGAATAAGAGACCATTTCCATCAGCAGGGCTTTGGCGTTGTCTCTCTCTGTTACGTTTTTATCTTTATTGAATTTTTCCAGCTTAGTGATGTCATCCAGGGCATAGAACATCAGGCAGTTTCCTTCCAGTCCGTCGCGGCCTCCACGACCGGTTTCCTGGTAGTATCCTTCCAATGACTTGGGAGCATCATAGTGAACCACAAAACGGACATCCGGCTTATCAATGCCCATTCCGAAAGCAATAGTGGCTACCACTACGTCACAGTCCTCGTTCAGGAACGCATCCTGGTTTTTCATCCTCACATCCGAATCAAGACCTGCGTGATAAGGCAGGGCCTTAAAACCGTTGATGTTCAGCAATTCGGCTATTTCTTCAACTTTCTTTCTGCTCAGACAATAGATGATCCCCGATTTACCTTTATTCTGAGAAACAAACTTGATCAGTTGTTTTTTGGCATTTTGTTTGGGTCTTACCTCATAATAAAGGTTAGCTCTGTTGAACGAGGTCTTATAAAGCACCGAATCATCCATATTCAGATTTTTCTGAATATCAAGCTGCACTTTAGGCGTTGCCGTAGCCGTCAGGGCGATGATAGGCAGTCGCTCATCGATGCTTTCAATGATGCTTCTGATCTTGCGGTATTCCGGTCTGAAATCGTGGCCCCATTCAGAGATACAGTGGGCTTCATCAACGGCTACAAATGAGATTTTCGCTTTTTTAAGGAAAATAAGATTCTCTTCTTTAGTCAGCGATTCGGGGGCAATATAAAGCAACTTACAGGTACCGCTCAGAACGTCGTTCTTCACACGGTTCATTTCAGTTTTATTCAGCGTAGAGTTCAGGAACTGGGCATTTATTCCGAAAGCTGTCATCTGATCCACCTGGTTTTTCATCAGGGCGATCAGCGGGGAAATCACGATGGATGTTCCGTCCAATACAGTGGCAGGAAGCTGGTAACACAAAGATTTCCCCGCTCCTGTCGGCATAATAACGAAGGTGTTATTTCCTGAAACAATACTTTTGATGATCTTTTCCTGTTCTCCTCTGAAATTATCAAATCCAAAAATATCTTTCAGGTTTTTCCGTAGTTCTATTTCAATTGACTCGTCAATCATAATTGATTATGTAAAGCATTGGAATAAAAAGGACAATACTAATAAGTATGTCTTTCTTACTATTTCTTTGCTAATATACTAAAAAATGTTTTGTTGCCTCTCCTAAAAAATAAAAAAATATATCTTCCTAAACGCAAATTTAGTTTCACAAAAAAGAAGTAATTACTTTTGTGTAAAATCAAAATTTTAAATGTGGAGACGAATTTAGAAAAAAAAATAATTTCAATAGCCAAAAAAGTTTTAACAGATGAATCCGAGGCAATTAAATCTTTAATAAATACAATTGACAAAGATTTTGAATCCTGCGTGGAATCAATTCTTCAATCCACCGGCAAACTCGTTATCACAGGAATAGGTAAAAGTGCCATTATCGGGCAAAAGATTGTCGCCACAATGAATTCCACAGGCCAGCAGGCGGTTTTTATGCATGCAAGCGATGCACTACACGGAGATCTTGGCATCATAAATCCTGAGGATCATGTACTTATCATCTCAAAAAGCGGGGATACTCCCGAAATAAAAGTGCTTGTCCCGCTGATCCACCGTACCGGAAATGTACTAATTGCAATGGTTTCAAATACTTCTTCTTTTTTAGCCACACAGTCCAGATTTGTGCTTAATGCCCATGTTGAAAAAGAGGCGTGCCCGCTCAATCTGGCTCCGACAACCTCTACTACCGCAGCCCTGGCCATGGGCGATGCCCTGGCGGTTTGTCTGCTTGAAGCCCGGAATTTTACAAAAAGAGATTTTGCGAAGTTTCACCCCGGCGGCAGCCTCGGCAAAAAATTATATCTGAAAGTTAAAGACATTTATCCCAATAACGCTGTTCCTTTTGTACGTAAAGAAACCGGGATCATGGATGTCATCATAGAAATGACTTCCAAAAGACTCGGGGCCACCTCAGTACTGGACGAAAATGACGAACTGATCGGAATCATCACTGACGGTGACCTTCGACGAATGCTCAACAATTCCTCCGACTTCTCCGGACTCACTGCCGCTGATGTCATGAACACCAGCCCCAAAACGATAGAAGCTTCTGAATATGCCGTCAATGCCCTCACTATGATGCAGGATAAAAGCATTACACAACTGGTGGTAACAGAGCATAAAAAACTACTGGGTTTTGTACATTTACATGATTTATTAAAAGAAGGCCTGATTTGACCATGAAACCGGGCGTTTGATCCGGTTTTTTAGGCTCAGAATCATTTATTTTCAATTGTTAAGCATATGAAAGAAGTTGATTTTTTAGTGGTTGGTTCGGGAATTGCCGGACTAAGTTTTGCTCTCAAAGCGGCCCAGAAAGGTAAAGTGCTGGTACTCACCAAAGTCAATGCCGACGAAACCAACACCAAATATGCCCAGGGTGGCATTGCGGCGGTTTTTGATCCTGATACCGACACCTTCGAAAAACATATCAATGATACCCTGATTGCCGGAGACGGACTTTGTGATAAAAAAATCGTGGAGATCGTCGTCAAGGAAGGCCCTGACAGAATCCAGGAACTGATAGATTACGGTGCGAATTTCGACAAGGAGCTGTCGGGAGAATATAACCTGACGCGGGAAGGCGGTCATTCTGAAAAACGCATTCTCCACTATAAAGACATCACCGGCTGGGAAATTGAAAGGGCACTGCTCGACCAGGTAAGCAAAAATCCTAATATTGAGATACTTACGCATTATTTTGCGGTAGAAATCATCACCCAGCACCACCTGGGTAAGGAAGTCACCCGCGAAACGCCTGATATCACCTGCTACGGCATCTATGCCCTGAATGTCAATACGGGTAAGGTAGACACGATCTTGTCCAAAATGACACTGATGGCCACCGGTGGTGCCGGGCACATTTATGCCTCTACCACCAACCCTGTTATTGCTACCGGTGACGGCATAGCGATGGTTTACAGGGCCAAAGGCAAGGTCAGGGATATGGAAATGATGCAGTTTCACCCTACATCGCTGCACAATCCGGGTTCGTTCCCGAGCTTCCTGATCACCGAAGCCGTGAGAGGAGAAGGTGGGGTGCTGAGAAACAAAGCCGGGGTGGAATTCATGTATGAGTATGACGAGCGTGGCTCACTGGCCCCTCGTGACATTGTGGCGAGGTCTATTGATGCGGAAATGAAAAAGACGGGGGAAGAATTTGTTTATCTGGACATTACACATAAACCTAAAGAGCTGATCCTTGAGCATTTCCCAACCATTTACCAGAAATGCCTCAGCATCGGGATAGATATTACCAAAGACAAAATCCCTGTAACGCCGGCCGCCCATTATTTGTGCGGGGGTATCATGGTCGATGACTTCGGCAGATCCTCCATCCAAAATCTTTTTGCCTGCGGCGAGTGCTCTTCCACAGGCTTACACGGAGCTAACCGACTGGCATCCAACTCATTACTGGAAGCAGCAGTATTCGGCAGCAGGATCTCGGATATCGCCCTGGAAGTCATTGAAAGTATCACTTTTGAACATGATGTACCTGAATGGAATGAATTCGGCACCCTGCAATCAAACGAAGAGGTATTGGTGACGCACAACCTGCGGGAACTGCAACGCATGATGTCTGATTACGTGGGGATTGTGAGATCTGATTTCAGACTTGACAGGGCTCAGAGGCGTCTGCAACTGATCAAAAACGAAACGGAGGAATTTTATAAGAAGACCAAGCTGTCTGTTAAATTGTGTGAGCTGAGAAACCTGATCCAATGTGCCGAAATGGTGATCAAATGTGCCATGCTGAGGAAAGAGAGCAGAGGTCTGCACTACACCACGGACTATCCTTACAAACTCGGAGGAAAACCTGAGCATTCGATTATTTGAAGGAGAAAGAAAAAAGAAGTACGGCGAGGGCAGACATCTGTTTCGTATATTGGGTATTCATTGAGAACTTCATTCATTGAAGCATTGAAAACTCTCTAAATCAGAAATCACAATTTCCTATTGAGACATTCATTCATTGAGCACTCAAAATTATTAAATAAAAGCGTGCTCTTCAGATGATCTGAAGAGCACGCTTTTATTTTTATGAGGCGGCCATGGCTTTGGCCACCGATGCTTTCATTTTATCCAATCCTATTTTAGCGGCGTCATATGCGGGCATTTTCCAGTATTCTTTATTGAAAAGCTCCAGAGAAAGTACAATCGGGGAGTTTTTATCATTCAGGTCCTTCAGAATCTGGTTGAGCGGGGCTACGCCGTCGCCGGGAAAGACCCTGTGGCTGTCATTGATGGTTGCTTTCGGAGGATCAGCCGGGTAATCGTTCATATGGAACATTTCTATGCATTTCCCGTTGATCATTTTCAGGCTGTTGAAGTCCGAACCACCTTTGTAAATATGATAAACATCAGGCAGGATAATGGCATTCGGCTCGCCGCTTTCTGACGCAACGTAAAGGGCTTCGCCAAAACGGTGGAGATTGGCTGAGAAGCCCCATACTTCCAATTGCGGCTTTACTCCCATTTCTGTTCCGAGTTTAAGCAGGGCGGCGTATCTTTCCGCGGCCTTCATCAGGTCGAGGCCAGGCTGATTGGTAGCCCCCATGGGTGGTGCCGCTATGCGTTTGCACCCTATTTCCGCCAGCATGCCCATTTCTCTTTTGTTTTGTTCCATGGCCAGGGCCCTTTCTGCAGGGTCGTCCACAATCCACTTCGAAAAACCCATGCCGTCTTCTATCACGATTCCCAGGTCAGAAGCCAGTTTTTTGATATCTTTGAGACTACCTCCTTTTTTCACGTATTCTTCCACTGTGCTCACCCAGACTTCAATGCCGTCGTAACCGGCTTTTGCGGCTGTTTCAATCTCTCCTACCAGCCCAAGCTTTTGCTCCCTGATGGTAGCGGTATTTAACGAATACGTGAAATTATGCTTGGCTTTTTTAGCCGGGGCAGCCATTAATTCAGTGACTCCGGTGGTAAGCCCGGCCCCGAACAGGAAAGAGGATTTCAGAATATTCCTCCTGGAGGTAGTGTTTTCTTTCATTTTTTATGGTTGAATTAGACAGTAAATATATAACAAATGACATGTATAACCAACGGGCTGCCAGCTAAAAGGCATAAAAAAAGCCAGTCTTTGCAGACTGGCTTCTGAATGGCATGACTGATCAATCGACGAATGCCACGTGACTGAATCGCTCTTCGAGTTCGAGGGGTAGCACCACATCTGAGACCTTCAATTCCGGTTCTTCAGCGTTCATGAAAAAGTACCTGGCCCTTTTTTCCCAGCCCGGATAAACATGGGCTTTTGCTCTGGAACGGTAATAAAGCACACGGTATTTGACAAATGAATTGATGAGCAAAACCGGGGAAGCAAAAGAATTGGCACACCTGATGTCTTCCCTGGACAGATATCCGTCCTGTTCAACACCTAGAATGGCTTCAAAGGCTTTGATATTTGCATTATCTTTACCCATACCTGCATTGATCAGGTGATCTATGAGTACTTCGGCCAGTTTTTGACTTTTGATATAATTACCGTGGTATTTGTTCCAGTATTCCTTACGGTATATGGCAAGTGCCTGAGCTTTGGTGAAAGATTTGTCTCCCCAAATAGGCTTGTGTATCCCGAATCCTGAGCCTTCAAATCTCAGCAATTTCGGAGCGTACTTCTCAAAAGAAGCAGCATTGGAAGAAAAAACAATAAAAAAAGAGCTGATAAAACACAATTTTAAAAGATAACGCTTACATCTGATCATTATAAATTAAATTGGTGAAAAATACTGATAAAAGCATCAAAAGACCCTTTTATACCGGTCGGCCAAACGGCAGACAAATTCATGGCCAAGGGTACAAACTCAATTGACAACCAAGGCTAAGAACGTGCAAATTTACAGCTTTATTGTTGCAAAAGCAAAAAAAGTGCAACGACCCTTCCGAAAACCCGTTTTCAACCCCTTGGTAAACAGGCTATTGATGAAAAGTGATTTTTACGAAAAAACGAAATAATACAACAAGATAGAATGAATTGCGAAAGTTTTATTATCAGTAAAAAAGTTAAGGCAAATCATTAAGTATTTCTACGTGAAATGACTCGTATTTTCACGCAATCAAATATTTAAAATTATCACAAAATACTCATAATAAATAACTTACACCCATTTTAACATAAAGCGAAATTTTGGAGGTCTTTGTAAAATTTTGTAGATTTATGGTTAAATTTTATCACTAATCATTAATAAAAACTCAAAATGGCAAAGCAGGACATTTTTCATGAGAAGGCTGGCAGATTTGTTACTCACGACACCGCTAAAAAATACCAGGATAAATACCTGAAAAAAAAGAGCGACAAGGGAGATAAAGACCCTGTGAGGTCCCAGTTTTTCGGAATTGAGCACATTAAAAAACTAATCAGCAGGCCAGGCTGTACGGGCATAAAAATATACTATGGAGCAGACGACAACGACGCTCCGGGCCTGGTACTGGTAGCCGCTGATAAAGCCGGTAAAAATCATGAAAGAAACCTGTCGGGACTAAAAGACCCGGATGACGGGGATTATGTAGCGGACGGACCGATTTGTCCGGTTCACTGTGAAAACACAAACTAAACCTATGGTTCATAACATTACAAAGATGATTCTTAACTATCCAATAATGGCATTGTATACTTTAATGCCGTTATTGGTAATTTTTACTGTCTGGCATAAAAAAATACCCTTGAAGTCACATCTTGATAAAGTGATGTGGTTTTCTGTTTTCTTTTTTTTCTCGGACCTTCCACTTTGGATCACCGCTGGCCTCAACATTCACAATATGATGTATTATTATATTCGTGACCTTTGGGTTCACATGCTCATCATCGGCATTTATTATTTCGTACTTGATTCACCTGTAAAAAAAAGAATCATTATTCTCATAGAAATCATTTTACTTCTTATCGGCATTCTTTCAATTTTGGTAAGCAAAGACGTACCTGCCGAACTTTCTTCTATCTATAAATTGGCGGTAATTCTGGCGATTTTCATGCACTTTCATTCGATTATTTCTGAGTTGAAAATCACCAGTTTACTTAACTATCCATTCTTCTGGATCAGTTCAGGAGCTCTGATCTTTTCTTGCGGGTCTATTTTTATCATGCTATTTTACAAATACACGATTAACATTCAAACTCCAAAAATATTTATCATCTACACTCATTTCCTCGACATTATGGGGATTTTGATGTTTATATTTATAGAAATCGGATTTCTCAGTGCAAAAAAGAAGTATCTATGAACATCATTTATTCTTGCACACTAATTTTTTCACACATCAATAGAACATGATTGAAAGTATCTTAAATATTGCTCAGGATTTCCCGTTAATTGCTTTGTCAACATTAATGCCGCTCATAGTCATCATAAGCATCTGGAAAAACCGCAACTCCTTTGACAAACCTCTGACCGTAGTTTTATGGTTTTGTGTTTTCTTTTTTCTCTCGGACTTGCCGCTTTGGGTTACTTCAGGGCTGGGCATCCGCAACATCAGGTACAACTACATCCGTGACATTTCATTTCATCTGATGATCATCGGCATTTACTATTTCGTACTGAACAACTCATTCAAAAAAAGAATGATACTTTACATGATCCTTATTTTATCAATCATCGGTATTACGCCATTGTTACTATCCTACGAAGCTCCGAGCCAACTTACTGCTATTCACAAACTGGCTATAGTCGGGGTTGTGTTCTTACATTTCCATACTCTCATATCAGAACTTAAAATCACAAAAATATTAAGCTATCCCTTTTTCTGGATCAGTTCCGGTATTCTGATGTTTTCATGCGGGTCCGTGCTGATCATGCTTTTTTACACTTATACATTCTCGATAAAAACCCCGGCTATGTTTTTATTTTATGACCAATTTATAAGTTTCCTCATTGTTTTAATGTTTCTCTTTATCGGATTCGGCTTTTTCAATACTAGAAAGAAATATTCTTAACGTTTTGACCTACGATCTACCACAAAACTATTTTAAAAATGAAAAAAAAGACCTTTGAAAATATCTTAACAATTGCAACAAATTATCCCATTTTTGCCATTGCAACACTTCTACCCTTCTTTATTTGCCTCTTTGTTTGGTTCAAAAAATTCCCCTTAAATTCTCCGCTAAAGCTTATTTTACTATTCTCATTTTACCATTTTGTTTCTGATTTACCTTTATGGATCACTAGCTCAATGAACATCAATAACCAGATTTATTACTACATCAGAGACTACTCTTTACACACTTTCATTTTATTTATATATTTAAAACTAGAAGAATCCGAGTCAAAGAAAAAATTCATCAGGAGGGTAATCATTTTTTTAATACTTATCACCCTTCCTGTGTTGCCTGACCTCAAAAAAAATCATGACTTAGTAATCATATTTTACAAAATGGGTGTTATTTCAGCTGTTTTTATTCATTTCAATACTATTATTCACCAGATTAAAGTCAGGAATTTATTTAACTATCCTTTTTTCTGGATCAGTTCCGGCATCTTATTATTTACCTCCGGCTCCATTTTGGTGGCACTTTTCGGCAAATATGTTCTTTACAACACAAGCGATGTACCACTTACCAGAATATTTACACAATTTGTCGAACTTCTTAGCATTTCTATGTTTCTCTTAATAGGTGTCGGATTTATTAAAACTAAAAAAACAATTTCTAGCTATCCATCATGACATTATCTGTAAGCTTTTCAGCTATGGTTGACAACATAGTCAGCCTTGCCCTTAGGTACCCTGTTATGTCGCTGGCAACCATGATGCCGCTCTTTCTTATCCTGATGATCCGGATAAAAAGAATACCACTTGAGAATGACCTTAAATTCGTTTATTGGTTCTGTCTATTCTTTTTTATCTCAGATATTCCTCTCTGGATTACAACAGGCTTAAAAATCAATAATCAAACTTATTTCTATATCAGAGAACTAATCAACCATCTTCTAATTATCGGATTTTACTACTTTATAATTGGTTTAAAGCGGACTAAAAAAATCATAGTAGCAACGGAAATAATTTTGAGCATTTTGGGTTTGTCGTCTTTCTTATTTTTCACAGAAATACCAAATCAGTTGACTACAATTTACAAAGCTGTTATTATCGTTCTCATCTTTGTGCACTTCAACTACATCATTAAAAATCTCAAAATTAAGCAAATCTCCGATTACCCTTATTTCTGGATCAGTTCGGGCATTCTAATTTTCTCATCAGGTTCGATTCTTATTTTCCTTTTTTTTACTTTTACATTTGAATTAAAACCCCTATTCAAGATTTATTCTCAATTTCTGGATGTTTTAGTAATTTTAATGTTCATTTTCATGGGTATTGGTTTCTTAAAAGCTAAAAAGTATTATCTGAATGAATGAATCGCCTACTTTCTTTATCATTGCCGGAACGGTCATCCTCATACTGATGAGCTTTTCCGTTATTCTTTTCGTGGTTTTTTACCAGAGAAAACAACTGACCATAGAAATAGAACAGCAAAAAGAATTGCAGGAACTCGAAAACAAAATGCAGCGTAAACTCCTCGAAAACTCACTGGATGTGCAGGAACTCGAACGCCGGAGAATCGCCAAAGATCTCCACGATGAAGTCGGGGCGATCTTATCTGCTGCCAAAATGGGCTTTAATGAACTTTCCAAAAAGATAAAAGGAGTACAGGAATATGAATCATCGGTAAGTAATACCAAAAGCCTCATCGACGAATCGATCAGTTTAGTAAGAAGCATTTCAAAAGACCTCGTACCCAGAACACTGGAGGGTTTCGGACTGATATCGGCCATTGACGAGTTCATCAGCAAAATCCACAAAGCCACCCACATTCAATTTGAATTCAACAATAAAGGTTTAAATGAAAACGAAAGGTTTAAACCCAATGTCGAACTGGCTCTTTTCAGGGTGCTGCAGGAGCTTACCAACAATACCATCAAGCACGCCGAAGCCAATGAAATAAAAATCGAGCTGGCGTATGCTGATGACAGTTTAATCTTTAATTTTATAGACAACGGCAAAGGCTTTGATTTTGAACAGAAAATGAACGATCCCAAACTCGGACTGGGCCTGAGGAACATTCAGAGCCGGCTGACGGTCATCGATGCCGATCTTAAGATCATTTCGAATCCTGTATCGGGTACACAAACTAAAATCATCATCAAAAATCCCAAATAATTTAAGCCATGAACAAAATCAGAATTGCGGTTGTAGACGATCATAACTTATTCAGAAAGGGGCTGGTAGCGATCATGAACCAGATTGAAGACTTCGAAGTGATTTTCGAAGCAACCAACGGCCGGGAGTTTCTTGAACACCCTCTGATCGGCCAGGTAGATGTGGTACTGCTGGATATCCAGATGCCCGAAATGGATGGCATCGCCACCACCAAGCATCTCCGTGACGTAGAATCCGACATCAAAGTACTCATCCTCTCCATGCATGACGAAGACCAGTTTATCATGCATCTGATGGAGATCGGGGCCAACGGCTATCTGCTGAAAGATACCGATACCGACGAAGTGGCCCTGGCTATCCGCAAAGTGCTGGATTCAGGTATATATTTCAGTGATTTTGTAAGCAGGGTGATGCTTCGCAAGATGTCAAAAGCCTATCAGAAAGAAACCAAAGTTTTCAATTATAAAACAGACCTGTCTACGAGAGAACTGGAAGTGCTGAAATATATCTGTGAAGGTCTGACTACGACGGAAATCGGAGAGAAAATATTCCTGAGTCCGAGAACTGTGGAAGGCCACCGCCTGAGGATCATGGAAAAGCTGGGGCTTAAAAATACAGCTGTTTTAGTAGCATATGCCATCAAAAACGATTTGGTTTAGCCTCACATTGCGAAGCTAAACCAATCATTATTATTCTGCAATGATGGCAGTAGCCTCAATTTCGACGAGGTACTTGTCATCAATCAATTTTGCGATTTCGATCATGGAAGTTACCGGCTTGATTTCTGCAAAAAGCTCACCGTGTGCCTTACCGATGCTTTCCCACTGGCTGATGTCAGTCGTAAAAATGCGGGTTCTTACCACATCTTTCAGTCCGGCACCCATTTGCACCAATGTATTCTGCAATTTCAGCAAAACAAACTTAGTCTGAAGGTAAACATCCCCCTCACCTACCAATTCGCCGCTGTGGTCGGTGGATACCGTACCGCTTACTTCAATAATATTTCCAACTTTGACAGCCCTTGAATATCCGACTATGTCTTCCCACTTAGATCCTGAGGATAAATTTGTCCTTTTCATCAATGATTACGTTATATTTTTGAGCTACAAAAGTATTATAATTTTCACAGGAGCAAAAAAATATCGGATCATGTTTAAGATTTGTTTTCTGGAGCGGTCTTTTATTCCTCTTAAAAATCGATCAAAAATCTGCTCATCCTCAAAAAAAACCGCCAATACTTATCTTTTAGATTATCTTCTTAAAAAAATGCACCTTTGTTTTCTGATTAATACAATTCATCTGAAATGGGTAAATTCTTACGTTTGTCTTTCGAAAGTTTCAGGTTTGCCTGGCAGGCCCTTAAAGCTAATGTTTTCCGTACCATCCTGTCTCTCTTAGGGGTTACAGTAGGTATATTCTCTATTATCGGGGTATATACCATGGTTGATTCACTGGAAGCGAACATCAAGGAAAGTCTGAGCTCGATCGGAGACAAGACGATCTATGTAGATAAATGGCCCTGGATATTCGGCGACGGGGATTATCCGTGGTGGAAATATTTCAAAAGGCCTGAACCCAAATATTCGGAATTCAAATTCCTGAAAGACAATTCAGAAAACTCAACGGCTGTGGCCATCATGGACTGGTCAACCAGCGTAGCCAGATATGGCAACAACAGTTACAATATCCTTTGCCAGGGCATTACCTATGATGTCAATATCATCACAGACATCCCGATTGTAGAAGGCCGCTACTTTACCACCCAGGAAATAGACGCAGGAAGAAACGTGGCGATTATCGGTGGGGAAGTGTCGGAAGAGCTTTTCCAGCAGGTGGATCCTATCGGCAAACAGATCAAAATCAAAGGACAGAACTTTACGGTTATCGGTGTACAGGAGAAAAAAGGAAAGCAACTGGTAGATATCGGCGGCAACCCGGATCAGAAGGTTTACGTGCCTTTTATCAAACACAAAAGGATGTTCAGCTCGGGTAATTTATATGGAACGATCATCATGCAGGCCAAAGACGACGACAAAGACATGGTCTTGCTTGAAAGCGAAACCAAAGGCCTGATGCGTACCGCCAGAGGACTCAGACCTGCTGAGGACGACAACTTTGCCATCAACCGCCCGGACGCCGCTGCCAGTGCCATTTCAGGCATTTTCAGCTCATTGCGTGTCGGCGGGTTTATCATTGGTCTTTTCTCTCTGCTGATCGGTGGATTTGGCATCGCGAATATCATGTTTGTATCCGTGAAAGAACGTACCAACATCATAGGTATTCAAAAGTCGCTTGGAGCTAAAAATTACTTTATACTTTTCCAGTTCTTATTTGAGTCGGTTTTCCTTTGTCTTTTCGGGGGACTATTCGGGCTTTTGCTGGTATATCTGATCAGTTTCATAGACCTGGGCTCTCTTGATATCATTCTGTCTGTGAGTAACATTACTTTCGGATTGTTCATCGCGAGTATCATCGGTATTCTTTCAGGGATTATCCCGGCTTCACAAGCCGCGAGAATGGACCCCGTGATTGCGATCAGAGCGAAGTAAGGAGAAAGGAAAAAGGAAATGCCCGATGAGCCTGGGGTTTGACCGGGAGGATAGAAAATGGACTCAGTTTTTCAGGCAAATTTCCTTGCCTGAAAAACGCATAAACCAGACCTTCAGGTCTGAAACACCTCCTCATTTGCCCTGGCCTGCGGGCGGGTAGCCCATAATCAGCTCATTAAGAATATGCTTTATTTCACCACAAACGCCTTCGAAACTGCCTTGTCGGCGTAGCTGATTCTCAGGAAATATTTGCCCGGGTAGAGCGATGACACATTCAGTTCGTCTGAAGTATAAGCTTCAGAAATAACGGTTCTTCCTGAGACATCCAGTACCTCCATTTTGTCTATTTTCGTCAGGCTGTGCCTGATCTTCAGGCTTTTTTCGGTTGGGTTCGGATAAATAACAAACAGAGAGGTTTCATCCTCAAGTCCCGAAATGACCCCGATCTCCGATACCGTTTTCATAATTTTATTCCCGGGATCAAAGACAATGCTCTTCACTTCTGCCGCCAGGTTGGCAAACTGAAATACTTTGGTGTTACTTTCGACAAACGCTACGACAGTGGTATCTTTTTGATTGGCCAGGGTCAGTTTTAACTCTACCGGCATCGAAAAGTAATTCGGAGCTGTCGTCAGTTTATTCTGGTTAATGGTCACAGCCACTGAATTATTCCCCGTTTTGCTCCAGCTGTACTGGTATCTCGGATAAGATTCACCGTAGAGCCATTGATCGAAAAAATATTTGAGGTCTTTTTTGGAAATCCTTTCGGCAATTGTTCTGAAATCATCAATTCCGGCAGCCCCGTAAGCAAATTCAGAGTTGGCATACCCCTTTAATACTTCAAAAAAGACTTTATCACCCAAAACCCCTCTCAGCATATGCAATACCACGGCTCCTTTGCCATACACCAGGTTATAGTCAAATATCTTATTCTCGTCCTGAATATCCTTGATACTAAGGGTACCGGAGGCGTTTTTTGCCACCCTGATGTATTCCTGCATGTAGGCATCATAAACCGGTTTTCCGCTTTTGTGCTCCGCATAAAGGGCTTCGCTGTAGGAAGCAAAACCTTCATTGACCCAGATATCCGCCCAGGTTTTACAGGTAATTTTATCACCAAACCACTGATGGGCCAGTTCATGCGAAATCAGGTCCTGGTTAAAGCCACCCATTGAACTGACCGTCTGATGCTCCATTCCTCCGCCAAAACCGCACATGGCATGTCCGTATTTTTCTTTGATAAACGGATATAAGCCAAACTGATCTGAAAAATACTGCAGCATATCAGCGGTTTCATCCAGCTGCTTCTTCAGGTTGGTGGTCAATACTTCAGGATAGATAAAATGACTGATTTTCATGGAATCCGTCGCTGAATACTTAAAATAATCGGTGTACTCAGCATAGTTGGAACAAGCCACTGAGATCAGGTAATGCGATATCGGATACCTGCTTTCCCAGTGATAGGTTTTGGTATTATCGGCATTGGTTTTCTGCTCTTTCAATACACCATTGGATACAGAAACAAAGGCCGAAGGCATCGTAACAGAGACGGCTACCGAATCTATTTTATCAGAAGGATCATCTTTGCAAGGCCACCAGTCAGGTGCTCCGTAAGGCTCACTGAGGCTCCAGACCGCCGGGGAACCGCCGCCGTGGGTACCAAAGGAGAAGCTGCCAAAGGCCGATCCCTGAGGTGTACCCTGGTAATAGATCGTCAGCGATAATTTCTGAGCCTTGCTGTAGGTCTGTGCAAAGGTGAGGTTGATTTTGTTTCCGGAACGGGCAAAATTCACCTTGCTTTTATTCATGATCACGGAATCTACTTTCAGTGCCGCGTTGAGATCAAAAGAACAGGCGGTAAAATTATCTTCGGTCGGGACAAAATCCGTTCTGACAGCACCGCTTATGTATTTTGCGGTATAAGAAATATTGAGATTGAGATGGTGGTATTTCACATCAATTTTTGTATCTCCCGGATAGGCTACCCTGGCATTCCTGGCTTGCCTTACAAATGCCTCCGCTTTATGCTTCGAACAAAGGATACCTCCCTTACCCTGCCCTGAAGCTGAACCGCAGATGATCAGAAGTGCGAAAAAGAAAGTAATAATTCTCATGAGAAGTTTTTTTACAGAAATGTGAAAATATCATCTACAAACAAAAAATGCCCGGATCAGATCGGGGCATTTTCATTATGATTAAGGCTTATCAGACATTCATGATGTCTGCTTCTTTGGTAGCCATCATCTGGTCTATTTTGGTAATGAACTGATCTGTGATTTTCTGAACCCCTTCTTCACCTACTTTGATGGCATCTTCTGAAACGCCGTCGTTTTTCAGTTTACGGAGGTCTTCATTAGACTCCTGTCTCACTTTACGGATATTGACTTTAGCTACTTCAATCTCCACTTTTACCCTTTTCACCAGGTCTCTCCTACGCTCTTCTGTGAGCGGCGGAACGTTAAGCCTGATCAGGTCGCCGTCATTGGCAGGATTCAAACCGACATTGGAATTGATAATGGCTCTTTCGATATCGTTGATGATTTTCTTTTCGAAAGGCTTGATGGCAATGGTACGGGCATCGGGTGTGGTAATCGAAGATACCTGACTGATCGGCGACATCACGCCGTAATATTCAATCATGATACCGTCAAGCATCTGTGTACTTGCTTTTCCGGCTCTTATTTTCCCTAACTCAATTTGTGTATGTTTCAGGGCTCTTTCCATGCCGTCCTGAGCCATATCCAAAACTAAATCTATCTCTTCCATTCTGATTTATATGTTGACTTAAATTTTTTAGCTGACTAATGTACCTATTTTTTCTCCGGTCACTACTTTGAGTAGGTTACCCGGTGTGTTCATATCAAAAACAATAATAGGTAATTTATTTTCCTGACACAAGGTAAAGGCTGTCATGTCCATTACTTTCAGGCTTTCTGCAATTGCTTTTTCAAACGTAATTTCGTCGTACTTTGTTGCGTTAGGGTCTTTTCTCGGATCTGCCGAATAAACACCGTCCACGCTGGTTCCTTTCAATAACACCTCCGCCTCGATTTCATTGGCTCTCAGGGCTCCGCCCGAGTCGGTTGAGAAATAAGGATTTCCTGTACCGGCTCCGAAAATCACCACACGGCCCTTTTCAAGGTGCCTGATGGCTCTTCTTCTGATAAAAGGTTCTGCGATCTGCTCCATTTTGATGGCAGACAACAGACGGGTTTTGATATTTACGGCTTCAAGAGAACTCTGGATGGCCATACCGTTGATTACGGTAGCCAGCATCCCCATGTAGTCACCCTGCGAACGGTCGATACCTGATTTGAGAGAGGCTCCCCTGAAGATGTTCCCACCTCCGATCACGATGGCGACTTCACATCCTGCATCTACGACCTGCCTGATTTCTACGGCGTATTGTTCTAAAATATCTGAATTGATGATCTGGCTTTTATCGCCTCCGTTTAAAGCTTCGCCACTAAGTTTAAGTAGGATACGTTTGTATTTTAAGGACATATTGCAAGATTTTGAGCAAAATTAATAAATAAGATTGAAAAATATCAAAAATTGTTTGAGCTACTTTTTATTGATCAGGTACACTCCTGTCAGGATGACTCCCATGCCCGCAAAGTGCCAGAACGAAATCACTTCACCATCCAGGATACCGGCTATAACCGCTACTACCGGAATGAGATAAGTGACCGATGAAGCAAATATGGGAGAGGAAATCTGAATCAGAAAATTAAATAAAACGGCCGCAAAACCGGAATTCAGAGCCCCTAAAATCAAAAGGTAGATGAGCAAATGGGTGTTCTGAGGCATCAGGATTTTAGAGAAAAAATCTGTAAACAACAGGATTACAAAAGCTATCAGACCGACAGAAAACAGGGAGTAAGCACTCAGTTGCATCGGCTTCACATCCATCAGGTAATTTCCGATAAGGTTACCGTTGATACCATACATCACTGTGGCTCCTATACCTAATAACGCATAAGGGTTATTGAAGTCAAGATTGCCGTTGCTACCGGAAAAGATCAGTAACAAGCTCCCGAAAAACCCGAGAATAAGACCAATGACCTGAAACTTCAGAATCTTTCTGGCAAAAAACATGGCCCCGATAACCAGCACAAAGATGGGCGTGGTAGAATTTAAGGTACCTGCCAGCGAACTGTTGATTTTACTGCCGATGGTAGCAAAAATGAATGCAGGGAGTAAATACCCCATCAATCCGGAGAGTACGAGGAGAAGTCCTTTCTTTTTTGGAAATGTTGAGATACTCGTAAAGGCCCAGGGAGACAGGGTAAGACCTGCGATAAAAATCCTGGCCGCCCCTATTTCAATTGGTGTAAAAGCGTGAACAACTCTTTTGATCATGATGAAAGACATGCCCCAGAAAAGAGCGAGAAGAACCAATATTATCCAGGCAAGCAGGATTTTATTCTCTCTCAGTTTTATCGCTTTGTTGACCAATTTCAGAAGTTTTTTACAAAGCTAGCCATTCTGGGCAGATTAACATTGTGGTAAGGAATTATTATTAAATTAGTACAAATAAATATTCAATCGAGTCAGTTAATTGTTATAGTTTTAATGGGTAAATAATTGATTTTTCTTCTCCCTGAAGCTTTGTAAACATTTAAGCATAGGCTTTGACTATAATTTTTAAACCTTTACTTTTAGTTGAAAATACAGAGTTCGATATACACAAAAAAATGGATAAGTGAAGAATGAGCAAACCGGTACAAAAAGATTCCAAAACTAAATGAAATTTGAAAACATCCTTATTGCCACAGGCTTGATCATACTGTTAGTGATCACCATGATCATATTTCTGAATCCTTTTACCTGGGGGATGAGGAGGGTGGAGTATTATGAGTTTTCTGAAATTGAAAATTCTATTGCAAATGACTCAGTCTTTAATCGAGTTTATATGGAGAACCCGACAAAGTGGTACATGAAAGATTGTGAACGCGGATACCTCGACAAAATTGAAAACTTAAACATCAGACTTGAGGAGGTTATAGATGAAACCAGAAAAACCGATACAAATTTCTTAAATAAAAAAATAGACTTTTATGCTGAGAATATAATGGCTTCTTTACATGAAAAAACATGCTTTGACAGCTTGGTAATTGTTTATTCTTACAAAACAGATACTTCAGGTATTTACAATACAAATGGCCATGAATACTCCAGACATAAGGCATTCAAAATAAAAAACTAGACAATGAAACTAAAAAACAGAATAACTTCACCCGGGTTTCTAAAAATCCAGCTTGGCATATTCCTTTTTTTGGACTTCCTATGTTTTGTCACTCATTACTTGGAGGATTTATTATTCAGCTTCAAATATTATGAGAGTTTTGTATGGACTATTTTCTGTGTATATGTCCCCATGATAATAGTCTTTTCTTTGATCATTTTTTACCAGATTATCCTGGCCTTCATAAAGCTGAATGACAATCAGTTAAAAACCCGGGTTTTCATTACTGAATTACTCTTTTGTACTGCTGTTGCCTCTGAGATAATTATTTCGACACAAGTCAGGCCCTTTTAGTTCAACGCAGATAACACAAACAGAAATGATTGAAATTTTTGACGATATACGCTCTCTCTACCAATTCAAGGCTCCCTGCCCTGAATTGAAAGATCATATTGAGTTTTTTTCAGAAACTTCAGCAGAAGCCACAGCCAGATTTATAGATGCCGAAGAATTTACCGTCAGGCTGTTTCCCAGCTACACCCCTACCATCTGGATCAATCTCGGCTCACCCTATCGCATAAAAAACGGTAAACAAAACAAGCATATTCCCAGGAAAACAGATATCCTCGTTTTGAGAGACACCACCCTGGAAAGGCATAACTTAATCACAGACCATATTTTTACGGTTAAATTTCATCCGCTTGGATTTGAATCCATTTTCGGTTTCAGCCAGGCAAAAATCGGAAGCGATATGGTCAACGTCAGCGAGATCATTGATCCCGCTATCCTGAAAAAACTCAAAAACATGGCAGGCCTTGAAGACAGGATTGTTTTCCTGGAAAACTGGTTCATTGAAAAGCTTCATAAAAACCTCAGAAATCAGCATGATTTAAGAGGCATCAGACTGGCGTTGGACAATCATTTTCAATCAGGGCTGGAGATGAAGAATTATGAGATCGCCGATCAGTTGTGTGTTTCTGAAAAAACATTCTATCGCCACTTTAAGAATTCGATGGGGACCAATCCCAAAACCTATTTCTCCATCACCAGGGCCAGAACTGCCCTTACGGCTTACAAAAAAGACAAGTCAGCCTTTTCTCCATACGATTTCGGCTATTACGATTTCGGGCATTTTTCCAAAGATGTGGTGAAATTTACCGGTAGTTTACTTTCCGGTTTCTGAAATTCAGATTGTCCGATTTTTACTTTATCAAATCCCGGCAAAGCCATTGTTTTGCAGAAAAAAACATATGAAAAAAGCTATTCTGTTCATTTTACTCCTGGGATACTTCCCTGCTATCTCTTTTGCTCAAAATTACACTCCCCTGATCGAACCTTGTCCGTGCCTGATGAAGGTTGATCAAAGGCTGAAAACGGTTTGCGGCAACCTCGTCGTTCCCGAAAACCGTCAGAAACCGAATGGAAATAAAGTAAAAATACCTTTTGTTTTTGCACGCAGACCGGATCAGGATTCTACCCGGAACATCGTCCTCATGACCACCGGCGGACCGGGTTACGCTACCATTTCTCCGGGCGACAGCATGACATTCAATTCAGGAAGACTGGCGTTCGGCGGTTTTATTTCCTTTGACCAGAGGGGCACAAAAAACGCAAAGCCCTGTCTTGACTGCGAAGGGATTGACGAAGCCATCCGGCGGGCCTACACCGAAAACCTTTCCAAAGACAGCCTGGTGGCGATAGCGGTAACCAACTGCCGTCAGAAATTCATCAAACAAGGCATCGACCTTTCAGCCTACAATACAGTGGAATCTGCTGCCGACATCAACGACCTCATCCAATTATTAAAGATTAAATCTGTTACCCTGCTGGGTATTTCCTATAGCGGCGGGCTGATGCTGACTGTGGTCCGTAATCATCCTGAAAGTATAAAATCCCTGCTGCTCAACTCCCCGCTCCCCAGTTATGTCAATTATGAAGAACATGCCTTATTCAATCACCAGGAGGCCTTGAATCACCTTTTTGACAACCTGGAAGCGGATTCCGTTCAAAACAATAACTTCCCGGATTTGAGAAGGCGTTTTCAATCTTATTTCGCTTCCATTTCGGCCAGCAGATTCACGATCCGGTATTTGCCGCAAGGTGCCGCAGACAGCTTAACCATTCATTATTCGAAAAATGAACTGCTGGATGCCGTCATAGACAGGATGAATAATGCAGATTTCAAAAATGTCCCGGCTGTTATCCGTGATCTCATAAACGGTCAGCACGAAAAATACATCAGGGAAGTACTGGATGGTAAGTTCCGGGGTAACAGCAGCCTTTCTTACGGCATGAGGCTATCCGTTTACTGCTCCGAGCAGATCGCCTATTCAGATAAAAAACTGGTCAGAAAACAGGATGAATACCTGCCGTGGCTGTCGGGGTATCCGTTTAACAATGTCAACCATGAAATCTGCGATTGCTGGAAAGTAAAACCGGCCCCGGAATACATGAAAACCCCTGTTTACTCCAACATCCCGGCCCTTGTAAGCTCCGGTGGCTACGACCCCTGGACACGACCTTTTTATAACAGACTGATCAGAAGAACAATGCCAAATGCTCAACTTCTGCTGAATAAAGAAAGAGCTCATGTGGCCGGATTTGGCCCTCCAGGCACCAGTTTTTTAACGGATTTCATCAAAGACCCATATAGAAAACTGGTCTCCACTGATAAAAATACTATCGTTGAATAACAATAAAAAGCACCCTTCGGGGTGCTTTTTTCATTTCTTTAAGTAAGGCGACGCTGGATCATCATTTTTACGGTTTCGTAAAAAACGGTGGGTTTCAGAGTTCTCCAGTTACCGATCTGGAGTGTCCCGCCGAAATTGACGTAATAATCGATGTGATATCTTTTAAATTCGTCCAGGATAAAATCACGGAAGCTGACGGCGGCAATCCAGCCGTCTTCCACATCTTCAAACCATTCTTCGTAATAATCATCTTCTCCTCCATGAAACTGGAAGATGTTTTCACCGATGAGGATAAACTGGTTAATACCCTGCTTCAAGATCTTGTCAACCACTGTCCTTTTCAGAAACATGATGTCGTTATGAAGGGTGTCGTTCCATTCCCCGAAAAGCTCGATGACAGCGTACCTGATTTTGTAATCGACCATCAGGATTTTGCAGTAAAGGGTTTCAGAACCAATCTCATCCCAGGCCGGGTCAATATAGTAGCCGTAAACATCATTGAAATATTCGAGGCCGTATTCCCTGCCGAAAAAAGGTGATTTGGGATCGTCTTCCGGCTTATAGTATTTCTGCCAGTTATAAAAAGGTTCAATATCGTGCATCAGGATATTTTTTTATCGCTCGTCAACATTTCCAGGCATTTTGTGCTTATTTTTGAGTTCGAAACTCGAACAATGCAAAAAATACAATACAAATATAAGTCTGAAAATCTAAGTATCTCCGAACCTACCCGGTATTCTTTCAAAGACCTGAAATCTGAAGAAATGCTGATCAATATAGGTCCGCAGCACCCTTCGACCCACGGAGTTCTGCGTCTTGAGGTACTTACTGACGGCGAACTGATTGTAGATGTGGTGCCTCACCTGGGCTATCTCCACAGGTGTTTCGAAAAGCATGCCGAGTCACTTCCTTTTAACCAGACCATCCCGTTTGTAGACCGCCTCGATTATGTAGCGGCCATGAATTCAGAGCACGCTTATGCCATGGGTGTCGAAAGGATGCTGGGTATTCAGAATGATATTCCGAAACGGATAGAATACATCAGGGTGCTGGTGGCCGAACTCAACCGCCTTGCCTCTCATTTCATTGCCATCGGTACCTACGCCCTGGATATCGGTGCTCAGACGCCTTTCCTCTGGCTGTTCAGAGACCGTGAAACGATCCAGAGAATGCTGGAGTGGGTTTGCGGGGCCAGGATGCTTTACAATTATATCTGGGTGGGTGGTTTGTTTTATGACCTCCCGGTGGGCTTTGAAGAAAGATGCGGTGAGTTTATCCGATACCTCAAGCCCAAACTGGTTGAATTAAAACAGATCATTATTGACAACCATATTTTTATCAACAGAACGGCTTCTGTGGGTGTTTTACCCCTGGAACTCGCTGTGAACTACGGATGTACCGGACCGGTGTTGAGAGGTTCAGGTTTAAAATATGACCTGAGAAGGGTCGACGGTTATTCTGTTTACCCCGAAATTGACTTTGACATTCCTGTAGGAGAAGGGCTGATGGGCCAGACGGGCGATTGCTGGGACAGAAACTATGTAAGGGTGCTGGAATGCTGGGAGTCAATCCGCATCATTGAGCAGTGTCTTGAAAAACTGACCAAAGAGCACAAGCGTACCAGGGACTTTGACCCTCAGTCGGTGGTACCTAAAAAGATCCGTCCTGCTAAAATGGACTTCTATGCCCGTGCAGAAAACCCGAAAGGAGAGCTGGGCTTCTTCTTCAGAACAGACGGCAAGTCTGATGTACCTAAAAGAGTCAAAGCCAGGGCATGTTCGTTTAACAACCTCTCGGTGTTACAGGAATTGTCCAAAGGAATGATGATTGCTGACCTCGTGGCGATAATCGGTTCGCTTGATGTGGTGATGGGTGAGGTAGACCGTTAAAACTCCCAGACGCTCGGGTTCTGGTGACGGCGGATGTGTTTTCTGACTTCCATCCAGAAAGCAAGGGCCAGATAAATAATAATCGGAGAACCAAAGGTAAAAAACGAGGCATAGATAAAATAAAGACGTATGCTGCTGGCAGAGAAACTGATCTTCTCCCCGATTTTAGCACATACGCCAAACAAACTACTTTCTACAAGATATCTCCAATTTTTCATAGCCTGATTTTAAGTTCACACGAAAATATAACTTTTCTAATATTTTCGCAAGCATTTAAGGTTAAATTATGGTTAAAATGACGGAATATGGAAAAAGAAGTAAAGAAAAAGATTATTCCCTTCTCATTGAACCTTATTTTCGCTTAAACCCCTCTGTATTAAGCCACTGCAAATAACGGGCCTAAACCGGCGAATCCGGGATTTACATCAGGTCTTTCAGTTTCTGCTCTTTGATTTTTTCCTGGAGTTTCATGATACCACCCAGAAGTGCCTCGGGGCGGGGCGGACAGCCCGGCACGTAAACGTCTACCGGAATGATCCTGTCGACTCCTTTTACGACGTGATAGCCGTGTTCCCAGTAAGGTCCGCCGCAGTTAGAGCAGCTACCCATAGAGATCACATACTTAGGTTCTGCCATTTGCTCATACAGCCTCTTGATCCTGTCGGCCATCTTGAAGGTAACGGTGCCTGAAATAATGATCAGGTCTGACTGACGCGGGGAGTTACGGGGGAAAATACCGAATCTTTCCAGGTCATAATTGGAGGCGTAAGTCGCCATCATTTCAATGGCACAACAGGCCAGACCGAAGCCAAGTGGCCACAGAGAGTTGGCTCTGGCCCAGTTGGTTACTTCGTCCAGGGAGGTCAGGATGACTTCCCCTTCACCAGATTTTATCCTTTCGCTATTTTCGAGTGTATCAAAATTCACAGTTGCTGTTCTTTTTCTTCCGTGTACTTACGGTTGATGTTTTCATACATCCTGCGGGGTACGGCAGGCTTAAAATCACTTGCTTTCTGTTCAGGGCGTACCCATTCTAGATGGCCCTGAGCCCAGGCATATACCAATCCCAAAGCCAGAATGACGATAAAAACGGCCATTTCAACCCCTGCATACAAAGCCCACGCTCCGTGTGTCTCTGCTATCAGGGCCTTATCTCCGAAAATCGTAGCCCAGGGAAACAAAAGCACGAGTTCCACGTCAAACAATATGAAAATAATGGCAACCACATAAAACCTGATATTGAAAGACACATGGGCGTTTCCTTCTGTATCTTCCCCTGATTCATAAGTGGTTAGTTTTTCGGCATTGGGCTTATCCGGTCGGAGCATCCAGGCTATACCCAAGGTCAGCACCACAAAAAGCAGGGCCGAGATGAGGAATAACAGTACAAATCCGAATTGGTTAAGCATATAATCTGTGAACAGCGGTCATTTTACCCCTGTTCATTTTACAAAACTACAATTATTTTAGGTTCAATGATGTCCCCGCGATCAAATTGTTTGCGGCATCAATGCAAATCCTCTATCCTGAATAAGTGGAACGGGAGAATATTGGGATCAAGCTCCACATAGTTATCCTGGCCTTTCCAGACGTATTTCGCCCCTGTAATGAGGTCGTGCACCTGGTAGCTTTCCGTTTCACTTTTATAAATGCCTGGCAAAGGCACTTTAAGAATACCTCCCTGGATATTATCCTGGTCAAGGTTAACGATAAACAAAAGCCTGTTGCCGTCCGGAGAAGTCTTCAGGTAAGCCAGCAACTGATCATTACCTATTTCACAGAACTGTATGTTATTGGTCGTTCTCAGGGCCGTGTTTTCTTTCCTGACCCTGTTGACCTGGGTGATGATATAGGTCAGTTTATTTCGGTGGGCCCAGTTCCACCATTTGATTTCATATTTTTCTGAGTCGGAATACTCTTCTTTCGGAGGATTGGCGGCATGATAAAGGTATTCATATGTCGGGCCGAAAATACCATAATTAGACGACAGCGTAGCCGCCATGAAATACCTGATCAGAAACTGCGGCTCGTTGCCTGACTGTAACTGGTAAGGGTTGATGTCATGGGTATTAGGCCAGAAATTGGGCCTGAAGTAATCTTTCATGTCCGTTTTTGTCAGTTCGGTCATGTACTCAATCAGCTCTGCTTTGGAGGTTCTCCAGGTATAATAAGTGTACGACTGCGTAAAGCCTACTTTGGCCAGCTGCTGCATCACTTTGGGTTTTGTAAAGGCCTCAGACAAAAATATCATATCCGGGAAATCCTTTTTGGTTTCGGCAATGACCCATTCCCAGAAACCGAAGGATTTGGTATGCGGATTATCCACCCGGATGATCCTGACACCCCATCCTGCCCAGGTATAAATCACATTTTTGAGTTCATTCCACAGGTTCTTCCAGTCTGCCGTTTCGAAATTGACCGGGTAAATATCCTGGTATTTTTTAGGAGGATTTTCCGCGTATTTGATGGTACCATCCGGCAAAATCCTGAACCAGTCGGGGTGTGATTTAACCCATGGATGATCCGGAGAACACTGTATGGCCAGGTCCATCGCTATTTCAATACCCGCCTTTGCAGATTCCTGAATCAGCAGTTTAAAATCATCCAAAGTACCCAGGTCAGGATGTATATCGGTATGCCCGCCTAATTCAGAGCCGATACCATAAGGTACCCCCGGCTCGCCTTCCTGGCAATCGACCGAGTTGTTTTTTCCTTTTCTGAAGGTATGCCCGATCGGATGAACGGGTGGCAGATAAAGCACATCAAACCCGAGCTCCGAAATGCGGGGTAAAAGATTGATGACATCTTTAAAGGTGCCGTGCTTGCCGTATTCCGTCGCTGCAGATCTCGGAAACATAGAGTACCAGGCAGAAAACTCGGCTTTGGCCCTGTCTGCAAAAATCCTTCTTTTGGGATACCGGCATGTATTTTTTCTGATGGGGTATTTTTCGATCCAGTTATGCAATTGCTCGCTTCTGCAAAAGAAGGTAGCCTCTTCATACCTGCTGGGGTCGACCAGTAATTTAGCCGCTTTTTGTAATTCTTTTTTATCTTCACCTTTGGCGAGTCCGGCCATTTCAGACAGAAACTGCTCCCCTACCATCAGCTCTACCGCCAGTTTTTGTCCGTCTTTTATTTTTTCGTCCACCTCATGCTGCCAGGTGGCCGGATGGTCTACCCAGGCTTCAAGATAATAGGAGTAAAAACCCTGTTTTTCTACCGTAAAAGCAGCTTTCCAACGATCGTTTCCTACATGTTTTGCGGATTTTTCCTGCCAGTCCTTATCCAGTTCATGCTTATATAAAAGCCTGACACCTAAAAGATCATGCCCATCAATGAGCACGTCCCCTGAAACGACAACGGTCTGATTGACAATGGATTTTACCGGATATTTGCCTCCATCGAGTTCCGGACTGACGTTTTCTATAACTGCACGGATCTGCCCGTCTGCCGGAAATGGGAAATGTGTTTTTATCATAAAGTATTTTCTATTCCCTCAAAAATAATTCAATTATCTCAGATTCATAAGTTTTTTTCTTATTTATCGGAGGTTAAGAAAAGGTTAACTGACTGCCGGAAAAAGCTTTAAAATCCGTTTCTATTAATAAAAAAAACACGTCTCCTGTTGTCTGGTATAAAAATTGCATAGTTATCAGAGTCGGCTTCGACCGGCTTACTAAATTTGTCCGGCATTTTTGCCTCATAAAGTTTGCATCACTGCGGTGATCAGAAAATGCCTCTTGATCGGAAAGGGGCATTTTTTTTAAATTAACATAACATCTCTTTCGTTTTTACCGTATGATTAGTTATATTCATTCCATTAATAATCAATACCGGTTATTTTGAAATATTTAATCTGCCTCGGCCTTTTTTTCATTTTTTCCAGCAGCACTGCCCAGGATGAGCAAAAGGCTGATTCTGTTATCTGTTATGCAGATGGCCATTCACATGATACCCAGGTATTGTTCAGGCGTGACCCCGGTTTACGGGCGTCGGCCTCTCCTACTGTTTTTGAAACCAATTTCACCGATTTTCCCGACGATGCCAAAAAAGCATTCCAGGAAGCCTTATCTATATGGAGCGGTCTGATTGTCAGCCGGGTACCGATCAGGATCAAAGCATCATGGGTGGCTTTAACCGGCAATACCCTGGCCTCTTCAGGGGCCACGAGGGTTTTCAAAAATTTTAACGGGGCGGTTTATAAAGAAGTGTGGTATCCGGTAGCCCTGGCTGAAGCCATGTCGGGCACAGAACTGAACAACTCCGATTTTGATATCAACATCAGCCTGAACAAAAATATCCTCTGGTTTTACGACCTGACCGGACGGCGGGAAGCACCTAAATATGACCTGATGACGGTGGTATTGCATGAAATCGGTCACGGACTCGGGCTCACAAGCTCTCTTAAGCTCACGGAAAATCTTCAGCAGGGTCAGTGGGGCCAATCCGGCACGGCATATATTTATGATATGTTTGTGCAGAACCCTGCCGGATCAAAACTGATTGACACCGGTGTTTTCGGAAACCCCTCCACGAGCCTGAGAACAGCCATGACTGCGAATAATGTACTTTACGGGCTTACTTTAGCGAAATACAAAAACAATCTGCCTAAAATTTACAGCCCGGCAACTTTCCGTGAGGGGGGCAGCATATCGCATCTTGATGAGAGTGCCTATCCGCCGGGCACAGAGCACTCGCTGATGTCTCCGAACATCGGGGCAGCGGAGGTCATTCATGATCCCGGAAGTATCACCCTGGCTATTCTAAATCTTATCGGCTGGCCTGTAAGTTATAGCGACGGATTCATCATTACGGCCAATGAACCCGTATCTGAATCTGCCAGGATATTGCTTTATCCCAACCCGGTATCCAGCCAGCTGCAGATTTATATGCCGACTGCCTATCTGAATGAATCGACCTTGTTTAATATTTCTGATCAGGCCGGCAAAAAGGTGAAGGAGTTTGTGATCAATACGGTAGAAAACCCTACTTCTGCCACAGATGTTTCAAACCTGGCTTCCGGAACTTATTTTTTAAGAATAAACACCGGAAACCAGACTCAAACCGTAAGATTTATCAAACTTTGATTATTTTTTCTTCAGCAAATAAAGTCCGATGATGGTAATCAGACCGTTGAGGAGTAAATTTTCAAATCCGAATTTGTACCCGGCATAATGCTCTGCCCACCATACAATCGCATAAGTCAATATGGGCGAAAGGATACAAACGAAGGGCACAAACTTATCATGCACCTTGTTTTTAGAGTATATCCCATAGGCAAACAAGCCCAGAAGCGGCCCGTAGGTATAACTGGCGATCTGGAATGTCGCGGTGATTACGTCGGTACTGTTGAGGTAATTAAAGATCAGAATCACCACAAAAAACGTCAGGGAAAATCCGATGTGAACGATATTCTTGATCCTGTTCCTGTCTTTTTCATCCCTCTTCTCAAAATCCATAAAATCAATGCAGAAGGCCGTAGTCAGGGCGGTCAGGGCTGAGTCTGAACTGGCATAAGTGGCGGCTGTGATCCCCACCAGAAATGTAACCGCAACCAATACCCCGGCAACACCCATGGAAGCATTCTCTCCAAATATCTGCAAGGCCATCATAGGATAAAGATCATCGGTTTTTTCAGGAATAGCGATACCTTTCTGATTGGCATAGATATAAAGCAATGCTCCGAGACTCAGGAACATCAGGTTGACAAAAACCAGTACGATGGTAAACCAGAACATGTTTTTCTGGGCTTCGCCGATGTTTTTGCAGGTCAGGTTCTTTTGCATCAGATCCTGGTCCATGCCCGTCATCACAATCGCAATGAAGGCTCCTGAAATGAACTGTTTGAAGAAGTTTTTACTGTCAGACCATCCTCCGTCGAAAAAGAATATCTCTGAATAATTACTTTTAGCAACTGTGGAAACCATATCGCCCAATCCAAGGCCCAGCTCTTTGGAAACCAGGTAGATGGTCATGGCTACGGCAGAAATCAGGAACACGGTTTGTAATGAATCCGTGATCACAATGGTTTTTATCCCGCCTTTGAAGGTGTACACCCAGATGAGGGCAATAGTGATCAGCACCGAAACCTCAAACGGCACACCCAAAGGGTCATAAATGGCAATCTGAAGCACCTGGGCAGCGATATACAACCTTACGGCCGAACCGACTGTGCGTGACAACAGGAAGAAAGCCGAGCCTGTTTTATAAGACCAGAAACCGAAACGGTCCTGCAGATAAGTATAAATAGAGATCAGGTTTAACCGGTAATACAAGGGCATAAGAACCGTGGCAATAAAGAAGTACCCGACGGTATAGCCCAGAATCATCTGGAAATAAGAAAAGGACTTAAGCCCGACCGCTCCGGGTACAGAGATAAAAGTAACGCCGGAAAGCGAAGTCCCGATCATCCCGAAGGCAATCAGGTACCATGGCACCTGTTTATTGGCCGTAAAAAATGAATGGGTGTCGGCTCCTTTGGAGGTCCGTATAGAAATAACAACAAGAATGGTGAAGTAAAACAGGAGAATCCCCAGGGCTAGTATTGGTGACATCAGGCTGACAGGCTTTAAATGAATGAACTAAAGTGATCCGGAAAAATATCCAAAAAAAACTTTAATGACTATTAATTGGTTTGTAATAATATAGTTTGAATTGTAAATTTGATAAAACAATTTGACAAAGCTTTATTATTTTTGCAAAAAAAGCAAATTTCCAGATTTTAAGATGAAATACGCTCCGGAGACAGAAGTAGAGGTAGAAGAACAGATTGATATAGACATTGATACCGTAAAATTATACAGTCTGGTGGTTTTCAATGATGAAGTTAACACTTTCGAACATGTCATTGAAACATTGATAGAGGTTTGCGGACATTCATCCGAACAGGCTGAGCAGTGCACCCTGATTATCCATTATAAGGGTAAATGTGGTGTAAAAAACGGAGATTTTGATGACCTGGTACCACTCCGTACCGAAATTAACAGAAGAGGCATCTCTGCTGAAGTGATGTTAAGATAATACCCAAACGTAGTGAATTACCCATCCAAATTAATAGAGGAGGCAGTCCTTGAAATCTCAAAGCTGCCGGGAATAGGTAAAAAATCGGCCTTGCGGTTAGCTTTGCATTTACTTAAATCTGATAAGTCACAAACCCAGAACCTTACCGAAGCCCTGAGCAATCTCCGGGAGAAAACGACCTACTGCAAAACCTGCCATAATATTTCAGACCAGGAAATCTGCAACATCTGTGGTTCCCACCGCCGCGACCAAAGCATTATCGCGGTCGTCCAGGACACCCGCGACGTACTGGCGATTGAAAACACTTCTCAATATTCGGGGCAATATCATGTGCTGGGGGGTATCATTTCGCCGATGATGGGCATCGGGCCGAATGATCTCAATATTGACTCACTCATCAGCAGGATAGAGCAAAACCCTGAAGTTAAGGAAATTATACTGGCCCTCAGCCCTACGATGGAGGGAGACACTACGGCTTTTTATCTTCAAAAACGTTTACGGGATTTTCCGCTTAAAATCAGTACCATCGCCAGGGGAATTCCGATCGGCGGCGACCTGGAATATACCGATGAAATCACTTTGGGCAGGAGCATTCTGAGCCGCATAGATTTTTAATCATCTGCCTTCTCAAAAACTCAGATTTCTACTTTTTTCTACAATAAAGTACCTATATTAGCATTTAATATTCAGGCGGCCTGATCAAAGGGGAAAGATGGCAGGAGTGTTATCATTTTGTATTAAAACCACTGTTAAAACTCCATCCGCAATCAGCTCAGCCTGCTTTGAAAACTTTTTGTTCAATCAGAAAATCTTATAAAAATTCATCATGAATAGACAGCAGTTTTTTTCAACTTTACTGGCAGGAGCTTTAAGCACCCGTCTTACCGGTGTTTTTGCAGGCCAACCAGCCGTAGCAGGTCCTTACACTTTACCACAACTGAGTTTTGGGTATGATGCACTGGAGCCGAATATAGACAAACTGACGATGGAGATTCACCACAGCAAACATCACCAGGCTTACATTACCAACCTTAACAAAGCCCTGGAAGGTAAAGATGCCGAAAAATTACCATTGGAAGAAATCATCGCCAATATCAGCAAATATCCGGTGGCAGTCAGAAACAATGGCGGGGGGCACTGGAACCACAGTTTTTTCTGGCAGATTTTATCTCCGGCCGGAGGCAAGCCAAGTGACAAATTCCTGGCTATCATCAACCGTGACTTCGGTTCATTGCAGAAACTCCAGGATGAGTTCAATGCAGCCGCTACTACGAGATTCGGTTCGGGATGGGCATGGCTGGTATCACAAAACGGCAAACTGAAAGTGACTTCAACCGCCAACCAGGACAATCCTCTGATGGACATTGCCGAAGTAAAAGGACAGCCGATCCTGGCTATTGATGTCTGGGAGCACGCTTATTATCTTAAATATCAGAATAAAAGAGCGGACTACATCAAAGCGTTCTGGAATGTGATCAACTGGAAAGCCGTAGAGGGTAAATATTTCCCGGCGTGATAAGGGCTTTCAAATGAATTTCTCCTTATGCTTAAAATTTTAGGGTTTCTTGAATTAAATTTGCTAAAAAATATCAGAAAATGAGTCAACAATCATTACTTGACGAGATTCCGTCGCTTGATATG
This sequence comes from Emticicia sp. CRIBPO, assembly GCF_009905725.1. Classification (GTDB taxonomy): domain Bacteria; phylum Bacteroidota; class Bacteroidia; order Cytophagales; family Spirosomataceae; genus Leadbetterella. The sequence continues at coordinate 311,455 of NZ_JAAAKV010000009.1, forward strand.
GCGGATTTTACATCAGGAGATCCAGGCAAAAAAGAAAAATTCGTGGAGGATCTTGGAGCTGCATTTACCAACATCGGTTTTGTGGCCATCAAAAACCATGGCCTCTCAGAGGACCTGAGGCTAAAGTTATATGACGCCGTTCAGAAGTTCTTTTACCAGGAAGACAGTTTAAAAACCAAATATGAATTTCCTGAGTTATCGGGGCAGAGAGGCTATGTAGGCAAAGGCAAGGAAACCGCCAAAGGCTTCAGCAAACCCGACCTGAAAGAATTTTATCATGTAGGCCAGCCGAACCCCAGAGAAGGTATGGCCGGAAACGTTTTCCCGGCTGAAGTCCCTGATTTTGAAACTTATACACTGGAAACCTACAGGACTTTCGAAAATACGGGCAGAAAACTGCTGAATGCGATAGCTTTATTTCTGGACTTACCTGAAGATTATTTCGAAGATAAAATATACCAGGGTGACAGCATCCTGAGGGCTTTGCACTATTTTCCGATCGAAAACCCGGATGCCTTGCCTGAAGGAGCGGTAAGAGCAGCTGCTCACGGAGACATCAACCTGATTACCCTGCTGATGGGTGCTTCTGCAGAAGGCCTGGAGGTATTGAGGGCTGATGGTAAATGGATTGCCGTGACGGCATTACCCGACCAGATCATCATCAACGTGGGGGACATGCTCGACAGACTCACCAATCACAGGCTTAAGTCGACCATTCACAGGGTGGTGAACCCGCCGCGTGAGAAAATGAAGACTTCGAGGTTCTCGATTCCGTTCTTTATGCACCCGCGTGCAGAAATGGACCTGACGTGCCTTGATTCGTGTGTAGCTTCTGACAATCCTAAAATTTATGTGGACATGACCGCCGGGGAATTCCTGGACGAAAGACTCAGAGAATTGGGATTAAGAAAATAAAGATTGATTCTTCCTCATTAAAGCACAGAAAGGTATTACATGTCTGTGCTTTTTTGTTTTTATTTGTATCAGATAGTACCTGCCATTACTGAATCAAGACCTAATTGGAAACCAGAAAAATAAGATATCTGATCTTTTTAAAGGATGTTATTATTTTAGCATTCACCTGCTTCGGAGGACCGCAGGCCCATCTGGCTCAGTTTGTCAAAAAATTTGTACAGCAACGCAGGTACCTGTCAGAAGCCGATTTAATGGAGCTGCAGTCTTTGTGCCAGATCCTGCCCGGCCCCACCTCCACCCAGACCATCACGGCCATCGGCTACCGGCTCGGAGGAGCCCAGCTGGCTTATCTGACCATATTTGTCTGGATATTCCCCGCCACCTGTTTTATGGGCCTGACCGCTCTGGGTATTTCATTTATTGAACATGACAGCCTGATCAAAGTCACCCGGTTTATCAAACCCATGGGCATTGCCTTCATTTTTTATGCCGCCTACTCTATCGGCAGGAAGGTCATTCATTCGAAAACCTCTATTGTCCTTTTTATCTTATCCACCCTTGCGGCTTATTTATTCAGATCACCCTACGTGACACCCATCTGGATTTTGCTGGGGGGATTAACCACCTCTTTCAAGTTTGAGCAGCAGGAAAAACTCCCGAAAAACCCGGTCAAGATAGAGTGGTCGAACTTCATCCTGTGGGGTGGCGTACTGATCACCACGGCAATCGTCGGTAAAATCACCGGATCTTTACCGGTCAGGCTTTTTGAGAACTTTTACAGGAACGGCAGTCTGGCCTTTGGTGGCGGACATATCATGAAGCCGCTGCTTTTCAATGAGTTCGTGGAGTTTAAGCATTACCTGACGGCCGACGAGTTCCTGTCGGGTATAGCGATTTCAGAACTGATTCCCGGCCCGACCTTCTCCATTGCTTCTTATGTAGGATCGCTTTCCATGCGGGACTGGGGTGTAAGCGGGCAGATCTTAGGGGCACTGGTTTCGTCGGTGGGTATATTCCTGCCGGGCATTTTTATGATTTTCTTTGTAATCAAATTCTGGACTCAGCTGAAGCAATTCCGGGCCGTGCGGGCCTCGCTGGAAGGCATCAATGCAGCTTCGACAGGGCTGACCCTGGCCGCCGGCATATCGCTTTTCGAGCCTATGGCCACTGATCCGCTGGCGATTATTACCACCATTGCTACTTTCTTTTTACTGCTCTCTAACAAGGTACCGAGTTACATCATCATCATCGGGGGGATTCTCCTTGGCATTCTCCTATAAAAAACCCCGGCCTGAAGACCGGGGCAAGTTATCAAAATATTTTAGGCCTGAAGGCCAGGTTTGTCATATTCCGAAAGCTTTTTTCTCTCCGTCGGGCACTATTGTCAGGCCGGGCAGGCTTTCCTCCTTTTTCCGTTCTCCTTTGTATAGCCCCTCAAAGCTTCACCCTTCCCCATCCAAGGGTCGACACCATCCAGTTGGGCAATGGTTTCTGTGTTTTTCTTTTCTTGAGGTTAAGGTACCACCCGATTTTTTTAAGAATCGGCACTTTGTGGGTTTCTACAAATTCAATGAGTGTGCCATCCGGATCCTCGATGTAGCTGAACCTTCCACCGGCCTCACCCATGTCAAAGGTATTGGAGCTGTCTACCACAAACTGGAAACCATTGTTTTCACATTTCTCTTTCAGTTTTTCCATGTCAATGGCATCGAAACACAAGTGAATGTACCCAAGGTCTCCCCAGCTTCTGCCTTCAAAAATGACGTTTGGTTTTCCGTCCAGAGCCTGCACCAGTTCAATAGCTATATTTCCGAACAGGTTGGTAAACGCACCTGATTCTGACTTTTCTTTTTTTAAGACCACCCTTCTGAATCTCTTCTGTCCGGCACCCAAAGCCTTGAAATCTTCAAAAGTCCCTGTCACATCATAGATCACCTCATTAATGCCCAAAGTGTCTTTATACAATTTAAGGGCTTTTTCCATATCACTTACGCCGATGATCGCTCCCAATACACCGCCGGTATTGGAAAGGGCGGGTTTAAACCATGAGCCGTCTTCCACTACCTGTAACTGATTACCATACAGGTCTTTCAGCCATACCGAAGGCTTGCCTTCCGGTGTGTTCACTACGGTGTTTCCTGAGGTCTGAGCATACTTCGCAATGTCCTGACATTTGATCTTTACGGCATAAATACCAAGGTCCCCGATTTCAGGTTCTGTTTTGGCTGCCAGGGGCAACGGCCTTTTCGACTCCCATATCTCTGCTCCTCCTCCACCGGCCATGTTAACCGCCAGGATCGCCCTTCTCTGCCTGATATTCCCAACAGTATATTTGGTCATGAGTTTAGCTTCTGCCACATCGTCAAAAACGGGAACATCAAGCCCCAGATTTTTATTATACCATTTAAAAGCAGCTTCTGCGTCAGGCACACCTATACCTACTTGTTGAATTCCGGAGATCAGATCCGTTATTTGGGATTGCATATCAAAACAGTTTTGGTTTCAAGCCCCGAAATTATACATTTTTTGGTTCTTAACCTTCGTCTGAACTCAAAAAAGCCGTACAAAAACACAAAAACCAGGAGAATACTCATTAAAACAGCATCGATTTTTATACGGATTCTTATCATTATTGTTTAATTTCAAGCCCTGAAAGAACAGGTCAGTAACTGACAAAATCATCCATGATAAAAATCCTGAATGCCAGCCAGATCCGCGAAGCAGATCAATACACGATCAGCCATGAACCGGTGAGTTCCATTGACCTGATGGAGCGGGCTTCAAGGGCTTTTACCCGCTGGTTTACAGGGCAATTTACCCCTTCTGAAAAACTCATTGTCGTTTGCGGCAAAGGAAATAACGGCGGAGACGGGCTGGCTATCGCCAGGATGCTCCACCAGGAGGGATTTGACCCGGAAGTATTCATCATCAATCACTCAGAAAAAGCTTCTCCTGATTTTGCGGTCAATCTTCAGAGGCTCGGAGAGCAGCATTCATTTCGATACATCAACTACATCAGCGACTTCCCGGCTGCGATTCCCGAACAAACCCTTTTGATCGATGCCATTTTCGGTTCGGGATTGTCAAGACCTGTTGAAGGACTGGTAAAACAGGTTTGTGACCGGATCAATGAACAGAAACTCAGGGTGGTTTCAGTAGATATCCCCAGCGGTTTATTTATGGATGAGCCCAATTCACCGTCAGACAGCATCATCAAAGCAGCTTTCACCATCAGTTTTGAACTGCCTAAGCTGGCCTTTTTCCTACCTCAGAATGAAGCGTTTGTTGGTGATTGGAAAGCGGTTAAAATCGGGCTGAGTGAAGAATTCATTCAAAAAACAGATACAAAGTTTTATTACACGGGCTCCATTGAGCATCTGCTTAAGCCGCGAAATAAATTCTCCAACAAAGGCACTTTCGGTTCAGCCCTATTGATAGCCGGAAGCAAAGGCATGATGGGTGCGGCAGTATTGGCTGCCAGAGCCTGTATGAGATCCGGAGCAGGCAAAATACAGGTACATGTCCCTGCATCAGGTAATGACATCCTGCAGATCAGTGTACCTGAAGCCATGACCGTGAGGTCTCCCGGCGAAAATCACCTGACTACCCAATGGACATCAGAAGATACCGGAAAATTTGATGCTGTCGGCATTGGTCCGGGTCTGGGCTCTCATGAAGACCTGGCGGCTTCGATGGCTTCCTTGTTTAAAACCTGTGAAAAGCCCCTGGTCATCGACGCCGACGGACTCAATGTATTGAACTCAGAAAAAGGAAAAGAACTTAAGCTTTTATCGCTCGTCCCACCGGGAACAATTTTAACACCCCATCCCAAAGAATTTCAAAGGCTGATGGGTAAAAGCTGGGCAAACGATTATGAAAAGTTAAAATACCTTTCTGATTTTGCCATTGAAAGTAAGCTGACAGTCTGTCTCAAAGGCCACCATACCGCCGTAGCTTTACCGGACGGAAGCATCCATTTTAACTCAACAGGCAACTCCGGCATGGCCACCGCTGGCAGCGGAGACGTGCTGACAGGCATGGTCCTGGCTTTCCTGGCCCAGGGATACCCCCCCGAAGATGCGGCCATTATCAGCGTTTTTGAACACGGGAGTGCCGGGGACCGGGCAGCAGCCCAGAGGTCTGAAAGGTCCGTCATAGCAGGAGACATCATTGAAAATATAAGATAAACATGAATTGGTTTGAAGTAAAAAATGTAGAAGAACTGGACAGCCCCTCACTACTTATCTACAAGGAAAGAGTGGAAAGCAACATCTCCAAAATGATAGACATCACGGCTGACAATGACCGCCTGATGCCCCACATCAAAACCAACAAAATGGAAAATGTGGTAAAAATGATGATAGAGAAAGGCCTGTACCAATTTAAATGTGCCACTGTGGCAGAAGCAGAACTGGCCGCCAAAGCCGGGGCAAAAAAAGCCCTGATAGCCCATCAGCTGGTAGGACCGAAAATTGACCGCCTGATCAGACTCACTGAAAAGTATCCTGAGGTTCAGTTTGCCTCACTGGTGGACGACTGGGCCACGGTTCAGCTGACCAACAGCAAGTTTGAAAAAGCCGGAAAAAAGGCACTGATCTATATTGACATCAACAGTGGCATGGACCGGTCAGGGCATGCCCTGGGCCAGAGTCTGGCAGACCTCATTGCTGAAATCGGGTATCTCGATCATGTGCAACTATATGGCTTCCATGTGTATGACGGGCACATCAGGGCAGATGATTTTACGGAAAGAAAAACGGCCATTGAGTCGGGCTTTGCGGCGGTAAAAGCTTTCATTGAAAAATATAAGCTGGATAATGAAGAGTTCCATGTGATTGCAGGCGGCACGCCAGCCTTCACTTCCCATGCTTCTGAAATTGAAAGGATATGCAGCCCGGGCACCTGTGTTTTGTGGGATTGGGGCTATGGTGACAAATTTGCCGAACAGCCTTTTGAATATGCCGCTGTGGTGCTCAGCCGGGTCATTTCCAAACCGGCACAGGGCATTATTGCCACAGATATGGGTCACAAAGCCGTTTCTTCAGAAAACCCGATCCATACCAGGATCCGCTTTCTCAACCTTGAAAATTATGAATTGCTGAGCCAGAGTGAAGAGCATGGCGTCATCAGGGTTGATAACTGGGATGATATAAAAGTAGGTGATGTACTGTACGGCGTGCCTTTTCATGTCTGTCCGACGGTCAACCTCTATGACGAGGCCTATGTGATCTCAGAAAATGAAAGCAAAGAAATATGGAATGTGGAAGGCAGAAAAAGAAGAATAAGCCTTTAAAATAACCACCGGAAGAGATCGTGAAATTTCTTCCGGTTCTTTAACAGTTTTTAACACCTTCCGGAAAACTAATCTGATATACGAGTCGTTTTTTAGTCAGATTTAAATTTATATTATGAAGAAGGTTTTGTTTTTTATGCTGGCCTTTACCGCTTTCGGTCCGGCATTTTCACAGATTACCCCCAATCCTAAAGTCGCCAGAAAATCGGCCGACTATGTTTTTATCAATAAAATTGAAATCACAGACCAGTACACCATCCTGTCGATGCAGGCGGTGATCAGGTCTGCCAAAGAATCACTGAAGGACTTCCTGGACAAGAACCCGAAGCAGAAACAAGGTCTTCAGATGCTTGATCCGGCGATGCGGGACATGATCCTGAAAGGCATGATGGGAGAACTCCAGGGAGGCGAAAACACGATCAGCTTTCAGCCGGGAGCTTACCTGAAATCTAAAGATGGCCGTAAATTCAAATTTATCAAGGCCACCGACATTCCCGTGGCCCCGGAAAGGAAAAACGTGGAAGCCGGCAAAAAGTATTTTTTCAAAGTCTATTTCGAGAAACTGCCCAAAGGCGTCACGACTGTTGACCTGATCGAAAACAGCACCGACACTTCAGACGGCTTTGTATTCTGGAATTTCCAGGGCATCAGCGTCAACAATCCTGCAAACGGCATATCCAGACCGGAAGAATCTGAGCCCCTGGCCTATAAAAATGATACCGAAGAATTTAAATTGTCCGGAAAAGTAATCGACGCTGCCACGAACAAGCCTGTTCCGGCCAGGATCATTTGCTATGCAGAAGACGGCACCACGATTGTAGACTCAGTAATCACCAGCAAATCAGGCTATTACGAATTTCTACTGCCCGCTCAGAATTATGTTTATAAAATCACGTCTCCGGGTTACGACGCCATGGAAGAAGTGCTGGGCCTGAAAAACTTTAAAAACAAGCAGGGTTTTGAAAGAGATATATTCCTTGAGCCAAAAGCTTCAGAGAGCGAAGAGGTAAAAAAAGAGGAGATTTTAACGCCTGAAGAAGAAACTGTTGAACCAGAAAAAATTGAAGAAAACAAATTCAGGCTCAACAAGGTTTACTTTAATATAGGTGAAGCTGTGATACTGGAAGAGTCTTTCCCTCAACTCGACGATCTGGCAGATCACCTGAAAGAAAATCCTGAGCTGAGGATCAGGATTGAAGGGCATACCGATAACCAGGGCGATCCGGCACTGAACAAGAAACTGTCGATGGAAAGGGCTTACAATGTAAGGGAATACCTCATCAAAGAAGGCATAGCCGGAAAAAGAATAGAATTTAAAGGCATGGGCGACACCAAGCCTGTGTCACCCAACGACACAGAAGAAAACCGGAAGAAAAACCGCCGTGTCGAATATACGATTTTAGAGTAATGTTTTAAGGGTTTATAGGGTTGAGTAGAAAAAAGAGGGGGCTTTCTCCTCTTTTTTTTGTACTCTACAACGTTTCCGTTTTGTCACACGTATACCTTTAAAACACCGGGATATAAAAGGATTCCTATTTATTCTAAACCTTTTCCTATTCCGGATGTCTAATCACGAAACCTATTTACCCTTTCAAAATGAAATCAATTAACTTTCCCCCAAGGCTCACCTTGCTGTTTGTGAGCACCCTGTTTTTTATCGCCTGCGGAAAAGACGAAGCTGAACCTGAAACCGGCACAGGCAATGAAGTCCCGGCTGTTTACAAAAAGATATACGGAGCCACCAGCATTACCAGCGACGGCACCTGGATCACGATCAAAACATCGGGCACTCCTGATCACAAAAGCCCGTATTATGCCACTACCAATGCTTTGTATGAAAGTTACTCAGGCAAAACTTTCGGAGGCGTTCAGTTTGCCAAAAACCCGAACAGTATTGCCACCCAGTCTCTGACTTTTAAAATTCCGCTTAATCCGAAAGCTGCTACCACGCATGCCGCCACTCCATTAGGCTCCATTGGTGTGGCATTGAATGGTGTTGCCCTTTTCAACCAGTACGCCGGACCCAATAACCAGGCCCTGGCGGGTGAAATTGTTTCTTTTGACCAATATTATGGTCACCCTCAGCAACAGGGCCAATACCACTATCATGTTGAACCGCTATACCTGACCACTGTCAAATCAACCAAATCAGGGCTGATGGGCTTTTTGCTCGACGGATTCCCGGTGTATGGTCCCCAGGAAGAAAACGGCACAACTGTTGTCAGCAGTTCTCTGGATGATTACCACGGACATACCCACGCCACCATAGACTTTCCGTCGGGAATTTACCACTATCATTTTACAGCAGACGCTCCCTATCTGAACGGCAATGGTTACTATGGTACGGCAGGCACGGTTTCTCAGTAAAATGAAATGGCTTGTATGCCTGATGCCCGCGTTCCTGTGCATCGCCTGCCTGAGCGGCCTAAGAGAAGACTCCTCGAAAATACCCGGAAAGTATATTGACTTCTCAAACAGAAATTTGGAATCAAGAGGCGATACTTTATTCCTGGAAGGTGTGAAATTTTCAGGATATGTATACCACTTATATGACTCCAGAGACACGGCCTTCCTGTTTTCTTACCTGGACGGATTATCTGAAGGTGTTCAAAAGAAATGGTATGAAAACAAGGTATTGATGGAAGTCCGGAGCTATCACAGGGGAAAGAAAAACGGCAGGCAAACCACTTACTGGGATAGCGGGAAGCCTAAATTCACCTTTATGGCTGTTAATGACGCCAATGAGGGTGAAATGAAAGAATGGGATGACAAAGGAAACTTATCACACCTTGGCCATTATAAAAACGGCCAGGAAGAAGGTGAACAAAAAATGTGGTACAGCAATGGAAAAATCAGATCGAATTATATCATCAGAAACGGGAGAAGGTATGGGCTTCTGGGCACTAAAAACTGTATTAATGTTACTGACAGCCTTGATATCCTTGCCGATGTTAAGCTGCCGGCAGCCGGAAGAAAGTGATTTGCCGTTTTACAACTCGGCAGATTTCACGCCTGTCTTTATCGGTAATAAAAACGAAGCCACATCTGAAATCACACATAAAATAGGTACCTTTTCCTTTGTGGACCAGGACAGCGTTTTAATTTCAGATAAAACCCTTCAAAACAAAATTCATGTGGCCGGGTTTATGTTTACGAGCTGTAAAAGCATCTGCCCGATGATGATCCGTAACCTGAAAATCGTCAGTGACGCCTATGAAAACGACGGCGAAGTTGTTTTGCTGTCTTATTCAGTCACTCCGTGGATCGATACCCCCGGAATTCTGAATGCCTATAAAAAAGGGAACGGCATCCGTAATCAGAACTGGCATTTTCTGACAGGTGATAAAGCAGCCATATATTCACTGGCCAGGAAATCGTATTTTGCGGAAGAAGAGCTCGGGCTCACAAAAGACAGCACTGAGTTCCTGCATACCGAACATTGTATCCTCGTGGACCGTGACAGCCGGATCAGGGGCGTTTACAACAGTACCTTAGCCCTTGAAATGAGGCAGTTGATCAAAGACATTGAAGTTTTAAAAAAGCAGTGAACCGTAACCGGTTCACTGCCCATCCATTATATATTGGCAACAAAAGGAGCCTGTCTGAAATAAGTCTGATCAGGTAATTGCCTGATGATGAATTCCGCCAGGGAAGTTGCACTGATCTTGTCACCCGGACAATCCTCCAGACTGACTTTGATTTCCGGCATTTCGTCGGTCTGATTGATCATCGGCAGGCGGACCAGCGTCCAGTCAATATCCGATTTGACCAGATCTTCGTATTCCGCTTGTTTATCCGCTGTACTGAGCGGATAATTGGTTCTCATCCAGTCTGTTGCAAACTGAGTGTGAGGGCTTTTATGATCAGCGGGGGTGTCCACATTCAGTCCTGTGGTAACGATGTACCTGTTGATCTGATGCATTTTCATCGCCCTGATGATGTTCAGGGTAGCTGCACTGAAAACCGAGACTGTCTCCCCTTTGGTATAGCCCAAAGTGCTGACTACTGCTTTGCAACCTTCAAGAAGTGTCTCGACGGTTTTATCATCCCTGACATCACCCGGAACGATTTCGATCAGAGGGTCGGTAAGCGTAAAATTTTCAGGATGAAGAAGGAGAACCCTGAGCGGGAATCCGTGACGAAGTAAGGCTTTAACGAGGTAAATACCGGACTTCCCGGCTCCTCCTATGACAGCTATTTTATCTTTCATGTTTGTCTTTATTAAAAATCAATAATATAAAAATCTACCGCCTCCTGTTCAGGAGACAGACAGAAAGTAAAGCGGAACTTTACTTTTCAGAGAGATTGATATTTTATAAAGACAGTCTGATGAGGCAAATATACATCCTAAAATTAAATATTGTCCCGATCCGGCCATCTCTTTATCTCATTTTCTTAAATTTGCTGACATGATACCACCTGAAATGACAGACACCCGGCAGATCTATAACATCTGGGCCGGGCAATATGACACCAATATCAACAAAACCAGGGACCTGGAAGCTGAAGCTCTGAAAGAGGTTTTGGAGGGCTTGGTTTTCGGGAACTGCCTTGAAATAGGTTGCGGAACAGGAAAAAATACGTCCTGGCTGGTTCAGAAAGCCCGACAGGTAACCGCCGTGGATTTTTCTGAAGAAATGATGCGGAAGGCCAAAGAAAAAGTAACCGCCTCCAATGTGCGTTTTATACAGGCAGATATTACCAGAGACTGGGATTTTGCAGAAGGGCAATATGACCTGATTACTTTCAGCCTGGTGCTGGAGCATATGGATGACCTGGTAGACATTTTCCGAAAAGCCTCCAAGTGCCTCAGTCCGGAAGGAAACATATATGTTGGCGAACTGCATCCGTTCAGGCAATATTCCGGTTCAAAAGCAAGGGTTGAAACGGAGCAAGGTGTCCTGATTCCAGAATGCTTTAATCATCATATTTCTGACTTTATAAAAGCTGCCGGGTGCCATGGCCTCAGATGCACAAACCTGAACGAATATTTTGACCAGGACGACAGGAATACAGTCCCGAGGATTCTGACTTTGGTATTTAAACGATAGGCTTTCATGGAACTCGAAGAAAAACAGCAGCTAACCTTCCCAAACGGGACCCGCGAATCCACTTTATGGAATTTCGAAGGTATAAAAATGGGTCATGCTGTTTCAAAATTCAATGAGTTCTTCAGCTTCCCGGCCAGTAACACCCTTGATGTGGTCAGGTTGCATTTCGGAATGAAAGGGGACTATCGTTTTTCATACAAACAAGTCGGTAAATCCTTCGACCTCATCGGCGGGCATCACAACATGATGTACTCACAGGGGTTTGACATTGTGATCGAAAACAAAACCTTTGAACTGGAAACGTTCGGCATCCAGTTTCCCAAAGAACTGTTCATCAAATATACTGAAAACGCCAGTGATACCCTCAAAAGGTTTGCGGAGGCCATCATTATGGGCAAGAGCGTTCTACTTTCCGACCAATGGGGCGGAATCGATTCCAACCTTCAGCAAGTGCTGCAGCAGGTCATTCATTGTAAATATTCCGGCGACCTTAAAAGACTGTTTTTATTCTCCAAAAGCATCGAGTTGCTGGTTTTATCAGCAGACGCATGTCAGTCTGCCGACGAAAAAAAAGACATCCTGATCAAAAGCAAGACGGATAAAGAGAAAATCATTGCTGTCAGAGACCTGATTAACGAACGGGTCAGCTCTCCGCCCAATCTTACGGAAATTGCCAAAACTGTCGGCCTCAATGAATACAAACTCAAAAGGGGATTCAAAGAGACCTTTAACCACACCATATTTGGCTACCTGACCGATCAGAGGCTTAACCTGGCTCATCAATATCTCAGGGACTCAGAAAAAACTGCGGCTGAAATCTCCCTGGAACTTGGTTACTCCACACCGCAGCACTTTAACAATGCCTTCAAAAAGAAATTCGGCTTCACTCCTTTTTCTGTTAGAAATAATCCGTAAATCGCAATCATCCGTAATAGCACGTCCATTAATATTGTATATTATTACTATCTAAAACATTTAATCATGAACGAACTGATCGTCAAGAACACCATCGCCATCAACGCTCCCATCTTAACTGTGTGGGATACATTGGTAAATCCTGAACAAACCAAAAAATACATGTTTGGTTGCGAAACCGTATCAGACTGGCAGCAGGGCAGCACACTGGAATGGAAAATGGATTATGAAGGCAAAGATTTTGTGGCCGTTAAAGGTACAATCGTTGAGATTATTCCCGGCAAATACCTGGCTTACACGACCATCGATCCAAACTCAGCTATCGAAGACATTCCGGAGAATTACCTTACAGTAACCTACTCATTATCAGAAGAAAACGGCGAAACCATTTTTACCGTCACCCAGGGCGACTACAATAAAGTGGCTGACGGCGAAAGAAGATACCAGGAAGCCTACAACAACGGCGAGGGCTGGAATCCGATATTAACAGAAATAAAAAAAGTTGCCGAGGCCTCATAAGATTTCACCAACCACATCATTATTGGAGTGTAAAATGAACTGCACTCCAATTGTTTTTTCATTTGAATAAGGTAACTTTGTCGTTCGGGTTTCACCACTTTTCAAACGATATTTATAAAAATGAAAAAACAACTTTTAGTTTTCTTTATTTCTCTGCTTTTACTTCCGGCCGTTTATGGTCAATCTTCTGAGCAATCTCTTGTAAAAGAAGCTTTTGAAAATTACAAGAGTGCCATCCTCAATGAAAAAGGAGAAGAGGCCGTGCGGTTCGTGAACAGCAAGACGGTAGCCTATTATGATGATATACTCAATAAAGTCAAAAATGCAGATTCTGCCGAAGTCAATGGCTTATCTGTCCTTGACAAACTCATGGTTTTCTCTGTCCGACACCGGACTTCACGGGCAGATATCCTCTCTTTTAATGGTAAAGCTTTGCTGGTTTATGCCATTAAAAGCGGCATGGTAGGCAAAAGCAGCGTTATCAATTTATCCGTGGGAGAAATCAAAACGGACGGGAATTATGCGAATGGAGTAGTAGTCACCAACGGAAAAGCAACTCCCCTGTCTTTTGGTTTTACAAAAGAAAACGGCCAGTGGAAAATAGACCTGACCTCCATCCTGCCCGCTTCGGCAGCAGCGTTTGAAGCCATGGTAAAAGACAGCGGCCAGGAAGAAAATGAGTTTTTCTTCAGCATCCTGAATATCCTGACAGGAAAGACACCCGGCCCTGAAATCTGGAAGCCGGTGAGATGAGAGAGGTGTAGTGATTTTATAGTAGAGTGTGAATAGACTTGAGTTAAAATCCTGACGATGATGAGCTTATCACTAATCGAAGTAGTCTATTGCAACAATTAAAAGAGAACACTTTAATAAAAAGGTGTTCTCTTTTACATTTCCACTGAATATATTCAAACAAACTCGCGGTTTTACCTTCTCCAAGAGCACCCCCTTTTACACATTTACACAATAACGTTCAGCCGGACTCTAAAGTGGATTGACGTTTTTTAAGTACTTACTGGTTAAAGGTGATTAAGCTTAAACTTCCCAAATCACAACATTGAATAATAAAGAAAAGATAAAAACAATCTAAAATTTCAATAAATGTCTATACGTTATTAGTTTTTGCACATACCTTTACACGAAGTTTTATATACCAACTTTAATACGCAACCAAAATGAAAAATAAATATAAAATGACTACACTCTTTTTAGCTACCGCACTGGCTTTGAGTTGTAATTCTCCGGAATTGACACCTCAAAATATTGAATACTTAGATACAGAAATTTCGTATCTATACGGAGATACGACTAGAATTATTTCATTCAAAAATGTGAATCAATTAATTCGTAAAGATTTAGTTATTAAACAATTAACAATAGGGGATACAATTCTACCCTTTAATGGAGTAAAGCTTCATGGCCCGCCAATTATAGAACCAGATTCTAAGAATTTGAAAAATACCACTGATCCCGAGATAAAAAATAAACCTATCAGATATCTTGCAGTTGGTAGCAGTCTAACCGCTGGTGTAAGAGATGGTGGATATTTTAATGAAGGTATACAGACTTCTTACCCCAATTTGATCGCAAGACAGTTAAGGCTTCAAAAATTTCAAATGCCCTTATTTGATGCTCAGGATTATAATGGAACAGGTCGGAAGGTGATCACCAACTACAATCCTACAGGCGGTCCTCTTCCTAAATATAAACACTCATCTAATAATGTAGGCGTAACAGAAGAAAATACTGAAACTTTAAAGAAGTATAACGGTGGATCGGTTGATGAAATAGATCATTGGGGAGTGCCAAAATCTGATTTTTCTACTTTGGAATTTGGGCTTTCTTCATCAGATGCTCCTTTTTTTAAAAGACTTCTATATAATACCAAAGATCAGAAGATGACTAGCCAATATAATGTATTGTTAAATCATAAGTGTGATTTCTTTACTTTAGAATTGGGTAGTCAGGGTTGGACCACTGATCAGTCTATTTATTCAGGACGGCCTAATATTGAAAGTCGTGTCGGCGAGGAATTCATTGCTGCTCAATCTAAAAGAGGGGCTAAAGGATGTATTGCGAATGTTCCTTATTTTAGCGAATTTCCATATTATAACCTTGTAAAATATGAGGAATTACAGAAAGCTCTTCTAAATAACCCCTTTTCCTTCCCATTTGATAAATCTACTGTAAAAATAAGACCAACCTCCAGAATAGATTCTTTATTAAGCCCTAAAGTAAATATAAATTTGAAAAAACTGGAGATATATCCTCATGAAGTTGGTGGAGGAGTTGATCCTCAAATAGATTACTTTAATACAAATATTGTTGAATACTTATCTAAAAAGTATAATTACCCCATAGTTGATTTAAAGTCACTTTATCAAAAGATATTAAGTGGTAAATATGTAACTGAAGACGGAATAAAAGTAGATGCCGGCTTTAAAGGTAATTTCTTTTCTTCTGATGGGATATATCCTACAGCGTTTGGGCAGGCAATTATTGCTAATGAGTTTATAAAAACTTTAAACTCATTTTATAATTCAAAAGTACCTCTAATACCAACTAAAGAATACCTTCTAAGTACAAAATAAATAATCTAAATTCTCACCTGTTATGAATAAATTAATTACGCATTTAACAATGTGTGTGATGCTCATATTGTATTTTTCTTCGGGATTTGCACAAACTGCCCCAGATTTCTCAGGAGGGCATTTAAGAGAATTGTATTTGGAAGGTACGGGAAATGGATATCAGGCGGCTAATATTCTGTATCCTTTTGACGGTTCAGTTATCCAAAGACAATCTGATGGGAAGGCAAACTTAAGTTTTTGTGCACAAATTGGTTATGGTTTTAAAAATAGTCAAATGTATGACTATTCTTTAAGATTGACAAAATTAGATCTTTTTTCGGGCCTACCTCAGAGTCCGTTTACAACAATAACTAATTTCTCTCTTTCGTTAAGCAATGTTGTGGGTGATGTTGCGACTATTAATAGCTTTATTAACGTTAATCAAGGGTGGTATTTAGCACAACTGATAATATCTTTAAAAAATGGAGGAGGGGAATTTATCGCTGCTCATATTAAATTTGGAATAGGTGATACATTCATTATTGCAGGTCAATCAAATGCTAGAGGTTTTCATGGAGGGTGGGATAGATTCTCAGATGGTTCAGGAGAATTAATAAGCTATGACAATACTTTAAATAATTCCATGTTACCTGATGCCAGCAGAGTAATTGGAGCATTTAAGCTGTTGGTAACCAGTGAATCTGTTGAAGCTAACAAGAGTAATAGAGAATATTTTAAAAGCAAAATACTAAATGGAGGAATGCCGTTTTTCAGGCCATTTATAAAATTAGATTTATACAATCCTTATAGTACAGAAAATGGAATTAATTATTATGAAAGAGGTATTTATCCCTTTGGCCTAGCCTCATGGTGTTGGGCTCCATTTGGGAAAAAGTATATCGAAACTTACCAAATACCAGTTCAGTTTTTTAATACTGCTATAGATGGTTCTAATATCAGTGAATGGCAAAAAGGGGCTGCTCCTAAAGCCGGCTTTTATAATAATATGTATGACGGGCTTTTTAGCCTGATACAATTTCAGGGGAATATTTTAGGGCACAAAGCAATTTTGTGGCACCAAGGAGAGAGTGATGTTCAAATAGGTACTAGTAATAGCAACTATAAAACCAAATTGGAAAGCCTCGTCAATAATCTTCAAAACGATTACGATCCCTGGCAGCCAGGTAGAGTTTGGGCACCATTAAACTGGGTTATTTCCAAAGTATCGCACTCAAACCAGTACAATCCTTCAACTCAGCAAATTGTTACAATAACAAATGATCCAACAAATATCAAAGGAGCTCAAATTAATGCAACCCCTCAAAGTAATGGTTCTGTAAAAATAACAGGTATCGATTCTGATTCCTATGGCGAGAGTTACAGGGCACCTTATGGTAAAATACATTTTACCGGACCTACTCATAGTTTAATCGCAGATATGTGGAAAAATATGAATCTACAAAATCTAACCCCTAAAATAGGTCAACAAGGTATTGCTCCTATCTCAATAACTTATAATACCGGAACCAATCAATATACATTAACCCCCCCTGCAGGAAAAGGTACATATTATTGGGTTAAAAATGAAGAATCGATTAATTCTGCTTCTATTATAACAGGAAATGGTCAATTAGTAGTTTCTTCCGGTGGGTTGTTGGATAGGGATGTTTATACCTGCTATTATAAAAACCCTTATGGGACAAATTTTCTCATGTGTCAACCTTTTATTGTTCCTAACAATTATGATAGATATTCGTCATTGGAAGCTACTACTGTTAATACTTTTAGTTCGTCAGGGGAAACTAAAATAGCGACAGTGAGTTCTTCAAATGTGTCTTGGAGTTCAAATATTACATATGACAATCCTGCTAATACTGGTTGGATAAATATCCTTTCGAATAATACTGGTTTTATAGGAAATAGTGGTTTAGTAATACAGACTAACTCGAATTCTGGTTCTCAACGAAGTGGCAAGGTTGTTCTGAATGGTAATGATGGGAATGGTAATTACTTTACTAAACAAATTAACATAGTTCAAAATGCATCAGGTGCGATTTTTCCACTAGTGTCTTTAACCCCAACGAATTCTTCATTTGAATGGCAAGGGTACGGTAATGCAAAATTTAATGGGACAAGTATTGATGCAAACACTTTACAAATTGGCGGAGTACAATATTTTCAAGGGATAGGTACCCATTCTCCTAGCATTATTAAATATTCCCTTTCCAATCAATATTCTAATTTCTTCGGAAAAGTGGGCAGAGATGATGAGGCGGATAATACTTATGACTCAGGAAAAGTAGAGTTTGTTATCAAAGGAGATGGTGTAGTTCTTTGGACTTCTCAGATACACAGAAATAATACTACAGCGGAGCCTTTTAGTGTAAATATTAGTGGTAAAAATGAATTAGAACTCATAGTAAATGCGTTAGACGACAACTACTTTGACCACGCCGACTGGGTAGATCTGTATCTGACCACTTCCGGTGGCGGAGGGTGCAGCACCCCTACCAACCCAAGCAATGTATCGGCTTCTGCCAGCAGCATTACCTCCGGCCAAAGTACTACCTTGTCGGCTTCCTGCTCTGTGGGTACCATTACCTGGAGTACCGGACAAACAGGGGCTTCAGTAAGTGTTTCACCTACTGTCAGCACCACTTACCAGGTTTCCTGTGTGAACGGATCCTGTCAGAGTGGTACCGTACCGGTGAGTATTACCGTCAATCCCTCAGGTGGCGGTGGGGCATGTTCTGCCATTTCCAATAACCTGACGATGGGAACATGGACCGTTACCGGACAGCCACTCGTAGCCAGGTATTTTCATGGTCAATATTGGCTGACTCAGAAAGTATCGTCCAGCCCCGACGAATTTGTGGTCAGGGGGGCAGCCATGCTCCAAAGATCGGATGTGTCGCTTAACAACAGTAGTTATTATAA